>NZ_MRYI01000099.1 GCF_002260525.1 Hahella sp. CCB-MM4 | reverse complement strand
AAATTACCCGGTGCGACGGTTTCCCGCACCGGGCGTTATCGTTGGGCTGATGGTCAGAGCGGGTAGTGCATCGGGCCGTTCTGGATGGTGATCCAGCGCAGTTCGGTGAATTCCGCGATGCCCCAATTGCCGCCGAAGCGCCCGTAGCCCGAGGCCTTCACGCCGCCGAAGGGCATCTGCGCCTCATCATGCACAGTCGGGCCGTTGATGTGGCAGATGCCGCTCTCGATCCGCTGCGCCACGGCCATCGCCGCGTTGATAGCGCGCGAGAAAACCGCGCTGGAGAGGCCGAACTCGCTTTCATTGGCGATACGCACGGCCTCGTCCACCGACATCGCCCGCATGATCGCGGCAACCGGGCCGAAGCTTTCCTCGGTATAGAGCCGCATGTCGGGGGTCACGCCATCCAGGGCTGCCG
>NZ_MRYI01000098.1 GCF_002260525.1 Hahella sp. CCB-MM4 | reverse complement strand
ATAGAACCCCGTCCTGAGACAGCAGGAATTCGACCGTCCCGGCCCCGGTATAGCCCGCAGCCGCACAGATCGCGCGGGCGGAGGCATGCACACGCGCGCGCTGATCGTCGGTCAGGAAGGGTGCGGGGGCTTCCTCGACCAGCTTCTGATTGCGGCGCTGCAGGCTGCAATCGCGGGTGCCCAGCACGACGACATTGCCGTGGCTGTCGGCCAGAACCTGCGCCTCGACATGGCGGGGCTTGTCGAGGAATTGCTCGGCATAGCAATCGCCGCGCCCGAAGGCCCCGGTCGCCTCGCGCACGGCGGAATCGTACAGATCCGCCACCTCGTCGAGCCGCCCCGCGACCTTCAACCCCCGCCCACCGCCACCAGACGCCGCCCTGAGCGCCCACGGCAGGCCGACCACGCGCGCCGAGGC
>NZ_MRYI01000097.1 GCF_002260525.1 Hahella sp. CCB-MM4 | reverse complement strand
GTCCAAGGCCAGCGTCAAGCGGTTCGAGCCGATGCCCACCGCGCCCTCGCGCAGATGCAGGCTGCCGGACGGCGCCAGCGTCAGCTGCCCGCCCAGCGACAGGGGCCGCGCGGCATCGGGCAAGAGTTCGCCGCCCTCGGCGCCGGCCAGCTGCAGCGCCTGTGCAAGGCGGTCGATCTGGATGTTGCGGCGGCCCTCCGCGGCGACGGGTTCCAGCCCCGCGCGGCCCTCGAGGCTGCCGGTGGCGCCGGCGGTGGTGATCGAGGCGTTGACGGCCACGACCTCACCGGCCAGCAGCTGCTCGACCGAGGCGAGGCGGGCGTTGACTTCGCCCTGCTGGCCATTGCGGTCAACGGCGATGCGCAGCTCGGCGGCGCCGCCGGCCTCGGGCATGGTCAGGTCGATGGTCACGCCTTGCAC
>NZ_MRYI01000096.1 GCF_002260525.1 Hahella sp. CCB-MM4 | reverse complement strand
ATGTTCTCGATCTCGACGATGGCGTCATCGACAAGGATGCCGACCACCAGCGTGATCCCTAGAAGCGAGATGGTGTTGAGCGAAAAGCCCAGCAAATCCATGACGATGAAGGTCGGAATGGCGGACAGGGGAAGGGCAACGAAGGCCACCACCGTCGCGCGCCAGTTGCGTAGGAACAGGCACACCACGATGATCGCCAGGATCGCGCCCTCGTAGAGCGTGTCCATGGCGGATTCGAAATTGGCCTCGGTGTAGATCGTCGCGTCGTCGATCACCTCGAAGGCGGTGTCGGGGTATTCGTGCTGCAGCTCGGCCAGCCGTTCGCGCGCGCTGTCGGCGGCCACGAGGTCCGATGCCCCAGTCGCGCGGAACACACCGCAGGCCACCACGTGGCGGCTGGTGAACCGGTCTCAACTCGCGGCT
>NZ_MRYI01000095.1 GCF_002260525.1 Hahella sp. CCB-MM4 | reverse complement strand
CCCCGCGCCTCCGGGGACGCGCATCAGGTCAGTGGTGGTATTCAGGATCAGCTTTGCAAGCGGGGCCTCCCGCCGGTCAGAAGAAAGTCGACAGGTTCTTGGCCTGCAGCACGTTCTGGTCGAGGATGATGCGCCGGTGCAGCACCTTCCATTCGCCGCCCACTTTCTTCAGCCGGTCGTAGCGTTTGCCGACGAAGAAATAGGTCTCGTATTCGACCCGGTTGAGATAGGTCAGGAAGCGGCAGGAGGTGGTGATCTCGTCCGCCGCCTCGACGCTGGGCAGGGCCGTCTGGACCTGCACATTGGTGATCATATGGGTCGTGCGCGACAGCGGTTCCTCGGCGTAATGGACGCCCGTCAGGATCTGTTCGACCCGCTTCGAGACGGTCCATTTGTCCTCGTTGAACCAGCTGATCCCGTAATC
>NZ_MRYI01000094.1 GCF_002260525.1 Hahella sp. CCB-MM4 | reverse complement strand
GGTCCAGCGTCCGCGCCGACTACGGAGTCCGCGCCGAAACGGACGAGTTCACCTTCTACTGCACCCGTGATGAGTGCGCCTTCCACGACGTCCTGCCCGTCGCCGTCGTCGACCAGCACCTCTACGAGGATCCACCCACCTTCGTCCTGGGCACCGTCGACAAGTTCGCTCGGCTCGCCTGGGAGCCCGACTCCGGCAGCCTCTTCGGCGCCGGCACTGGCAACCGGCCCCCGTCCCTGATCATCCAGGACGAGCTGCACCTGCTCACCGGACCGCTCGGCACCACAGTCGGCCTCTACGAGGCGGCCATCCTGGAGCTGTGCACCGGCCCGGACGGCCGCCCGCCCAAGATCGTTGCCGCCACGGCCACCATCCGGCGCTCCGCCGAACAGGT
>NZ_MRYI01000093.1 GCF_002260525.1 Hahella sp. CCB-MM4 | reverse complement strand
GGACGGTATAAATCTGATCGCAGTCGGCGGCGAAGGTTTCTGCCGTTGCCTCATCAATTCTATTATCAGCTTGGGTGCTGAACGTGTATCCGCCGCTCTTTTCGCAGAGCACAATGGATAGGAGTGGCCCGGTGAGCTGCGATCGCGAATACGCTTCAATAAAGCCTTCCATCGACACCTAGCCGGTCGAATTGAACATGGAGTAGGGAAAATTGTCGTCAAGCGCATCAACTGTGTTGAAGGCCGGAGTGTAGATCGAGTCAAGATTGCTGAAATTTGGCTTCACCCCAGTCAAGTTCAGTTCCAGATCAACGACTCGTCGCGGAAGTAGCTCGGTGCCGCTTTGGTCATAGTCCGGAAACGCCTCTGGATCACTCAAGGCAGTCGTCCGATCTGCTCCGCGCAGCAAGGCTAGCTGCAGCCCTGAGC
>NZ_MRYI01000092.1 GCF_002260525.1 Hahella sp. CCB-MM4 | reverse complement strand
TGCTACCCCCGGTGCCAACGAACACGCACCAGAGGATGCTTCCATGATGTTCCGTACTGCCCTGGTTTCGGGTCTGACCGCCGCCACCCTGCTGGCCGCCCCCGCCTTTGCCCAGCAGGCCACCTCGCAGGCCGAGGCCGAGGCCACCGCCCCGGTTGTCGCCGCGACCCATGCCGACTGGCAGATCATCTGCTCGCCCGAGGTCGAAGGTCAGCCGCAGCAATGCGAGATGTACCAGCTGCTGGAAGACAGCAACAACGCCCCGATCGCCGAGATCAGCATCGCCGCCCTGCCTCTGGGCGCCGAGTTCTCGGCCGGTGCGACGGTGACGACGCCGCTGGAAACCTTCCTGCCGACCGGCATGGGCTTCGCCATCGGCAACAGCGAACAGATGCGCGTCGAGGGCTTCCGCGTCTGCACCGTGGTGGGC
>NZ_MRYI01000091.1 GCF_002260525.1 Hahella sp. CCB-MM4 | reverse complement strand
GTGTAAACGAGACGGGCCCGCCCCCGCGGCCAGCCGCAAATGGCCGAGCCGGAAGGCGACCGACATCCGGCCCGAGGCCGCAGCATAGATCCGCAGCGCCAGCAGCACGGACAGCGCCAGTGCGGCGATCGACAGAGGGTCGCCCGACAGCAGCAATTCCTCGCGGTAGCACCAGACGAAGGGCAGCACGAAGGCCGCCCCCGCCGCGCGCAGGGCGAGAAGGCTGGTCTTCCACATGTTCGCCTTGGCCAGTCCCGCCGCGACATAGGAAGACACGGCGACCGGCGGGGGCAGGAACGACATCACGCCGAAATAGAAGATGAACATATGCGCGGCCAGAGGCGTGACCCCCCACGCGCTGATCGAGGGGCCGCTGACCGTGGCCAGCACGCTGTAGATCTCCCGCGAGGGCGGGCTCTTATACCCATCCTCG
>NZ_MRYI01000090.1 GCF_002260525.1 Hahella sp. CCB-MM4 | reverse complement strand
CGAGAGGAGCTGCGGGAATGATCCCGACCGGGTGATCATTGGCGCGGGCGGAGAGGTTTGCGGCCAACGTTTCCGCGCGGTGAGGATCTGTGCTCGTCTCCAGGAGCCAAGACGATGCCTGGCGCCGTTGGCCCCGCGACCAGTTCAGGAGGCGTGCGAGATCGTCGATCTGTGGCTCACCTTCTGGCAAAGCCAGGATGAAGGTGTCTATCTCCGAGCGCCGGAACGATGTTTGCAAGACGGGTGCAAGCTCGGGGATCTGCCAGCCGGTTTGAGGGGGTAGGGAGCGGGCTTGTTCGCTCAGATCTCCGCCTTGGCCATTGCCTTCGAGGGGCACATCGGCGGCGGCTGCCAACCTTGCAAGCCAGGTGAGGACACTGGTTTCGGGGGAAGCGCTATCCTCATGCACGAGCGCGTTTCCAAACACGTAGAG
>NZ_MRYI01000009.1 GCF_002260525.1 Hahella sp. CCB-MM4 | reverse complement strand
GATGGGCCCAGATGAGGCCCTGCGAGGGGTGTGAGATCCAAAATGGCCGGAAAAACAATCTGTATCTTCGACCATTTTCGTCGAGAGTATCAATTACCTCAGAATTTTGGGGTTATTCAGACTCTCCCTAGGCCTCGCTAACCTTTCACCAGCATCAACACGCATCATCGATATGGCGACTTTTTAACCACTTTTCCGCTAAAATCCCCTACACTCGCCACGGGGAAATCCGTATAATACGCGGTCCTTTTTGGTCGGCGCTTTTCCGCCCTGAGCTGTAATGAAACCTGTCAGTTGGCTGGATTCAGTAAAGCGGAGCGCTGTGGCAAATGCTTTATTTTTTGGTGAACTTGAATGGCACAAAAACTCTTTATTAAAACCTACGGCTGTCAAATGAACGAGTATGACTCGTCTCGCATGGCGGATTTGCTGGGTGAAAGCCATCAGGTCACCATTACGGATAATCCGGATGAAGCCGACATCCTGTTATTGAACACTTGCTCCATCCGTGAAAAAGCCCAGGAAAAAGTCTTTCATCAGTTGGGACGCTGGAAAGAACTGAAACAGAAGAATCCCAACCTGTTAATCGGTGTGGGCGGCTGCGTGGCAAGCCAGGAAGGGGACGCCATACGTGACCGGGCTCCCTACGTCGATATGGTATTCGGCCCGCAGACCCTGCATCGTCTGCCCGAGATGGTCAACACCGTCCACGGAAACAAAATCCCTGTGGTAGACATCACCTTCCCGGAAATTGAAAAATTTGACCGCCTCCCCATGCCCAAAGCTGACGGAGCGACGGCTTTTGTTTCCATCATGGAAGGTTGCAGCAAATACTGTACTTTCTGCGTGGTGCCTTACACCCGCGGTGAGGAAGTCAGCAGACCTGTTGACGACGTTCTTGCTGAAATCGTACATCTGGCCGGACAAGGTGTCCGCGAAGTAAATCTGCTCGGTCAGAATGTCAATGCCTATCGAGGTCTCACCCATGAAGGTGACACAATTGATCTGGCAGAACTCATCACTTATGTCGCCACCATCGACGGCATCGACCGGATTCGCTACACCACGTCCCATCCGGTGGAATTTTCAGATTCCCTGATTGATGTTTATGCCGAGGTACCGGAACTGGTTAGCCATCTGCACCTTCCGGTTCAAAGCGGCTCCAATCAGATTCTGGTAGCGATGAAGCGTGGTCACACTGTAGAAGAATATGTTGAGAAGCTTGAACGCCTGAAACAAATTCGGCCGGACATCAGCCTGTCTTCAGACTTTATCATCGGCTTTCCCGGAGAATCCGATCAGGACTTTGAGGACACCATGAACCTGATCAATCGCATCGGATTCGATCATTCTTTCAGTTTTATCTACAGCGCCCGCCCAGGCACTCCTGCTTCGGACTTACCGGACGATGTCAGCGAAGACACCAAGAAAGAGCGCCTGTCCATTCTGCAGCAACGTATTCTGCAACAGGCACAGAGCATCAGCCGTCGCATGGTAGGCGGCACTGAGCGAATTCTCGTTACCGGTGTATCCAAGAAGGATCCCGGTGAATTGCAGGGGCGCACAGAAAATAACCGCGTGGTTAACTTCAAGAGTGACACCCAGGACATCATCGGCCGTTTCATTGACGTCAAAATCACGGAAGCCTATCCCAACTCACTGCGTGGTGAGCGGGTGGACAATCTGAGCTACTAATACCCACTGAATTCAAAGGCCCAAATTGACGGACCCATATATTACTTTCACTCTTGAGCCAGCTGATCCTGTCAGGCTGCTCTCCCTATGCGGGCAGTTCGATGAGAATCTAAAGCTCATCGAACGTCGGCTACATGTCCGAATCGCCTATCGTGGACACAAAATCACCATCCACGGGGATACCCAGCAGACCCACGCGGCAGTCGAGATCGTTAAGCACCTGTACCGCGAAACGGAAGCCAACACCGTTATCGAGCCGGAAATGGTTCACCTGTTCATACGTGAATCCGGAGCAGAGGATGATGACACCCCCAATCATGGGTCTGGAGCCGTCATCCGAACACCTAAGTTGCACGTTAAACCCAGAGGCGGAAATCAGACCCATTATGTCAAGGCGGTTCTCAGCCACGACATCAACTTTGGCGTAGGGCCCGCAGGTACTGGAAAAACCTATCTGGCCGTTGCCTGTGCTGCGCAAGCCCTTGCCAACGATCAGGTAAAGCGTATTCTTTTGGTGCGGCCAGCCGTTGAAGCCGGGGAAAAACTGGGCTTTCTGCCGGGTGACCTGGCCCAGAAAGTTGACCCCTATCTGCGCCCATTGTATGACGCATTGTACGAAATGTTTGGCTTTGAACAGGTCGGTCGCTTACTGGAGAAAGGGTTGATTGAAATTGCCCCCCTCGCCTTCATGCGGGGCAGAACACTCAATAATGCCTTTATCATTCTGGACGAAAGCCAGAACACAACACCTGAGCAGATGAAGATGTTCCTGACACGGATCGGTTTCGGCTCCACCGCCGTGATCACCGGTGATGTCACTCAGGTCGACCTCCCTAAAGGCGTGCCTTCCGGATTAATCCAGGCATTGAAAGTTCTGGAAAACGTGCCTGGCATCAGCGCCACGATGTTCAAGAGCAAAGACGTTGTACGTCACCCACTGGTCCAGCGGATTGTTGATGCTTACGACGCCCACAACGACACCAAGGTTTAAGGATTCCAATACATGACGCTTGATGTCGACATGCAGATAGCCTCTGAGAGCGAGCAACTTCCGGATGAGCAGAACATCATCCGTTGGGCCGCCGCAGCCCTCCAGACAGACGACGAGCAGGAAGTGACCGTCCGGATTGTCGACGAGGAGGAAAGCCAGCAGCTGAACCATCAGTATCGAGGCAAAGACAGACCCACCAATGTTCTGTCGTTCCCTTTCGAATCACCTCCCGGAATCATCCTCCCCTTGCTTGGGGATTTGGTTATTTGCGCGCCGGTGGTTGAAAAAGAGGCGATCGAGCAGCATAAAACACTTGAGGCCCACTGGGCTCACATGGTGATTCACGGCATGCTGCATTTGCAGGGATATGATCATATACTTGATCAGGATGCGGAGGTTATGGAAAATCTCGAGAAAGGCCTGATGCAAAAACTCGGCTTTGACAACCCTTATGCCGCAGATGAATTATAAATCCAAAGGCATAGCCTGCAGGGAACAACGAACAAGGTTACAAAGACATCGATGAGTGACGACCATTCGAGTAACAACTCTTCTCGATCCTGGCTGGATCGATTATCGCAAGCTTTTTCCGGCGAACCCAAAGACAAGGAAGACCTATTACAAATCATGCGGGAAGCGGAAACCCGCAAAGTCATCGATTCAGATGCGCTTAGCCTGATCGAAGGGGCCATGCAGGTCACTGACATGCAGGTTCGGGAGATTATGATCCCCAGGGCTCAAATGAGCGTCGTTAAGGCGAATCTAAGCCCTCAGGAATACACCACCGAAATTGTTGACTCCGCACACTCGCGCTACCCCGTGATTGGCGAATCAAGAGACGAAGTGATCGGTATTCTGCTGGCCAAAGACCTGCTGGTACTCGCCCTGAACAATGACCTCAACAAGAGCAAAGTCCAGGACATACTGCGTCCGGCCTGGTTCATTCCCGAAAGCAAACGCTTGAACCAGCTCTTGAAGGAATTCAAGGAAAACCGCAATCATATGGCGATTGTCGTGGATGAATACGGCGGGGTGGCAGGTCTGGTGACCATCGAAGACGTCCTTGAGCAGATCGTCGGCGAGATCGAGGATGAACACGACTTCGACGAAGAAGGCCAGATTAAATGTACCGGTGAAAATCAGTACATCGTTAAGGCCCTGACCACCATAGAAGAGTTCAACGAATACTTTTCCACGGCGCTGAATGAGGAAGAGTTCGATACCATTGGCGGACTGGTTCTGAAACAATTCGGCCGCCTTCCCAAGCGTGGTGAATCAGTCAGCTTTGGCGGACTGGAGGTCACTATTCTTAATGCGGATAACCGTCAGATTCGATTGATGCAGATCCAGCGGGCCGCATGATACGCAGCCTGACATCCATCTTTATCATCCCGGCTGTGGCAGGCGCTCTCCTGCCATTTTGCTTTGCGCCTTACGATATCTGGCCATTGGCATTTCCAGCCATATTTTTATTACTTCATTTCACTACCTACGACAGTCTGTTGCGATCATTTGCGCAAGGATGGAGTTTTGGACTGGGATTTTTTGGTGTAGGTGTATCCTGGGTTTACGTTAGTATCCACGACCATGGCGGCGCTTCCATGCCTCTGGCGCTAGCTTTAACGTCGCTATTCGTTGCAGGCATAGCCCTGTTCCCCGCCCTTCAATTTGTACTGACAGCAAAATTGGCTGCAGCGGCTAAAAAGCCACTCAACATCACAGCCAGAACACTATTGTTTATTTCAGTATGGGTACTGTTCGAGTGGGTTAGAAGTTGGTTCCTGACCGGCTTCCCCTGGCTTTATCTAGGCAACGCCTTTATTGAAACTCCACTGGCTGGATGGGCTCCGATAACCGGTGTATACGGAGTCTCCCTGTTTATCCTGCTTACAACAGCGGGGGGTTATCTATACTGGCACTACCGTCAAAAAAAACTACTGATCAACGTACTCTTGTTTATTGGTTTACTGTGGGGAAGTGGCGCACTGCTTAAGTCAGTCGAGTGGACTAAGGCACTGGATGATCCATTTACTGTCAGTATGGTTCAAGCCAACATCCCGCAAGACGGAAAGTGGGAGCCTTTCAACCGCGACTGGATCACCAAGGACTACCTAGACCTGACAAGCGATCTCTGGAGTAGCGACCTTATTATCTGGCCCGAAACCGCCCTGCCTTATTTCCAGCACCAGGCAACCAAGCTGATAACCAAGTTGGACCAGCAAGCCAAGGATACCAATACTACTTTGGCCATGGGCATTCTCAGCGCCGAGTTTGATAAATCAGGTAAGGCTACGGTCTACAACAGTTTCTCCGTTATTGGAAACGGTAAAGGACTGTATAACAAACAAAAATTGGTCCCTTTCGGTGAATATGTGCCACTGGAGGATCAACTTCGCGGATTGATTCGCTTTTTCAATATGCCTATGTCAGATATGGCAAAGGGCTCCTCTGAACAGAGCAGCCTTCGTTATGGCAAGCATAGACTGATGCCCCTTATCTGTTATGAAGTCGTATATCCGGATTTCGTAGCAGAACATGCCCGGCAGGCGGAGCTTCTGGTAACGGTCAGCAACGATAGCTGGTTTGGAGCGTCCATAGGCCCTCACCAACACCTGCAGATTGCTCAGATGCGAGCGCTTGAAACCCGCAAATACATGCTTCGCAGCACCAATAACGGCATTACTGCCATTATTGATCCTTTTGGCAATATTACGAATCGCGCACCACAGTTTGAGAGAACAACCTTAACCGGCCAAGCAAGACTCCGGAGTGGCGAGACCCCATTCGTGATAACAGGATCCTGGCCCATTCTGATACTGTGCGCACTGATCGCCATGGGCGTTTTATGGAGGGGGCGACGGGCTGAATCACCTCAACTCGATAGAGAAATCCAACCCTTTAAAGGCTAGCCTTCCGCTTCGGGGTCGTCCCCCTCCACTTCTGATTCCAACGGCCAACGGGCAGTTACCCGATGGAAATATATCCCATCACAGCGGTGACAGGGCTCCAAATGGGTGGTTTCCACCAGACAGACCATCTTGTCGCACTGAGTGCATTGGAGCATTCCGGGAATAGCAATCTCCCCGGCCATATAGGTTCCCGGATCATGGTTCAGTCGATGATCCAGGTTATCCTGCTCCACCTTGGTTTTATCCGCAATGGACAACAACGTCCGTCGCAATTTTTGCTCCAGGAGATCCATATCCATGCGCAGCCACTCTCGCAAGCCGCTGCCGGTCTCAGCAACAAACCGGGAAAGGGACTGAACATCGCGCTTCAAATACGCTTTAATCAGATCCCATTCTTCACGGGTAAGCCTGGCGACTCCCTGTTCAAACTCGACCGCCTTTTCGATCTCTTCTTTCAGGTTCTCCCAAGTGGTAGCCTCAGCTTCCGCCAGCGATTTTTCCAATCGATCCAGCACTTTGCCGTGTGCTTCAACAGCATTGTCGGAAAGTTTGGTCTTTTCGCTCATAGTCTCCTCCTTTCGGGCACTGTACTGTTGATCCCGTGCCCTATAACGTCAGTTTAGGCCTAATCACCCTGAGTTGCAGTTGATTAGGTCATTCCCCCAATAAAATTACGTTAATAGGCCATCCATATGACGTGAGGCCTATCTGTCACCCCTTTCATAGGTTAGAATAACCGGCTTTCGTTTTTCAGGGTCAAGCCATGATGCCGAAGTTTCACCACTATGACCTTGATCCAGGGCAAAGCCCAATTTACGAATAACTTATCCGGCAGCGGAACAGCACAGTGATATATCAAGCGGCTGATATGCCTGTTCGGGGTATATTACATTCATAGATAGTTGACCGAAGATTTTTAAAGCGATGGAAGAACTGTACCACCCGAAAAAAATCGAGACAGAAGCCCAAGAATATTGGGAAACCAACCAGTCCTTCAAAGTGTCTGAAGACCCCAGCAAGGAAAAATACTACTGTCTATCCATGTTCCCCTACCCCAGCGGCAAGCTCCACATGGGCCATGTGCGGAACTACACCATCGGCGATGTTATTTCCCGTTACCAGCGGATGCTGGGGAAAAACGTCCTGCAGCCCATGGGATGGGATGCTTTCGGTCTCCCGGCAGAAAATGCCGCCATCAAAAACAATGTTCCCCCTGCCAAGTGGACCTACGAAAATATCGATTATATGAAAGGCCAGCTGAAGCTGCTGGGCTTTGGATATGACTGGAACCGCGAAGTTGCCACCTGTAAACCGGATTACTACAAATGGGAACAGTGGTTCTTCACCCGGCTTTATGAAAAAGGCCTGGTCTACAAAAAGATGTCCACAGTTAACTGGGACCCGGTGGATGAAACGGTTCTGGCCAACGAACAGGTTATTGACGGCAAGGGCTGGCGCTCTGGCGCTCCCGTCGAACGCCGTGATATCCCTCAATGGTTTATCAAAATCACAGACTATGCGGAACAGTTGCTGAACGATCTGGACGGCCTGGAAGGCTGGCCGGAACAGGTTAAAACCATGCAGCGCAACTGGATTGGACGCTCCGAAGGTGTGGAACTGACCTTCGGCGTGAAAGACTCTGACGCAGAGCTGGAAGTTTACACCACCCGCCCAGACACCTTGATGGGTGTCACCTACGTTGCACTGGCACCACAACATCCACTGGCAGCAGAAGCCGCCGGGGAGTCAGCATCGCTGGCAGAGTTCATCGATACCTGCAAGAACACCAAAGTGGCCGAAGCGGAAATTGCCACAATGGAAAAACGCGGCATGGACACTGGTCTGGTTGCCATTCATCCATTAACCCAGGAAGAAATTCCCATCTGGGTCGCTAACTTTGTGTTGATGGATTACGGCTCTGGTGCCGTTATGTCTGTTCCCGGACATGACGAACGGGACCATGAATTTGCCCTGAAGTTCGGTTTACCAATCAAACAGGTCATTGCCCCCAAAGGCACCGAGGAAATCGATATCCAGGAAGCCGCCTACATTACCAAAGGTCTGCTGGTGAATTCCGGAGAGTTTACCGGTATGACCTCCGAAGAAGCCTTTGATGCCATAGCAGAGAAGCTTGGTTCACTCGACAAGGGCCGCAAAACTATCAACTACCGCCTGCGTGATTGGGGTGTATCCCGTCAACGCTATTGGGGCACTCCAATTCCAATGCTGACTCTGGAAGATGGTAGCGAACAGCCGGTAGCACTGGAAAATCTTCCCGTCCAGCTTCCTGAAGATGTTGAAATGGACGGGGTGAAGTCGCCCATCAAAGCAGATCCGGAATGGGCCAAGCGTACAGTGAATGGGCTGCCTGCGATTCAGGAAACCGACACCTTTGACACCTTTATGGAGTCATCCTGGTATTACGCCCGTTTCTGTTGTCCAAACCTGGATGATGCCATGCTGGACCCAGCCGCTGCCAACTACTGGCTGCCGGTCGACCAATATGTCGGCGGTATCGAACATGCCATCCTGCACCTGCTCTATTCACGCTTCTATCACAAATTGCTGCGTGACGAAGGCCTGGTCGATAGTGACGAGCCTTTCAAGAACCTTTTGTGTCAGGGCATGGTCATTGCCGAAACTTTCTATCGTGAAGAAGAAGGCGGTAAAAAATCCTACTACAACCCGAAAGATGTGCGGGTTCAGCTGGACGACAAAGGAAAGCCGGAAGGTGCTGTATTGATTTCAGACGGCCAGCCAGTAGTTATCGGCGGCAAGGAGAAGATGTCCAAGTCCAAGAACAATGGTGTTGACCCTCAGGATCTCATCGATCAATACGGGGCCGATACGGTTCGTCTGTTCACCATGTTCGCGGCACCTCCCGAACAGTCGCTTGAGTGGTCGGATTCAGGAGTCGAAGGGGCTCACCGCTTCCTGCGCCGCCTGTGGAAACAGGTACATGCACATACAAGTGGTGGTGAATGTCCGGCACTGAATGTGTCCAGCTTGTCAGAAGCACAAAAGACATTACGCCGGAAAACCCACGAAACCATCAAAAAGGTTAGTGACGATATCAGCCGTCGCATGACGTTCAATACAGCGATTGCCGCAGTAATGGAATTGCTTAATGATGTCAGCCGCTTTGATGATGACTCTGACCAGGGTCGTGCGGTCGTTCGTGAAGCCTTGGAATCTGCGGTATTGATGCTTGCCCCAATAGTCCCCCATGCCAGTCATGCACTGTGGGATGCTCTTGGGCACAGTGGTCCGGTTCTCGATTCCGTTTGGCCGGTAGTGGACGAAAGTGCTCTGGTGAAAGACAGTATCGAAATGGTGGTACAGGTTAACGGCAAATTGCGCGCACGCCTTAGTGGAAGTGCGGACACCAGCAAGGAAGACTGGGAAAAGCTGGCCCTGGAAGATGCCAATGTCCAGAAATTTGTTGAAGGCAAGAACATCGCCAAGGTCATTGTCGTACCGGGCAAACTGATCAACGTTGTTGCCAAATAGACGCCGAATAAGCAGGAGTGCTGGGCAGAATACGAATGAGCAAACATAAAAACGCAGTCTGGATGGGTGTTCTCGTATCTGCCAGCATAGTGTCCGGTTGTGGATTTCATTTGCGGGGACAGGTCGACTTACCTGATAACCTGAAGCAAATGGCCCTAAGCTGCCCTCAGGAGAGTAGTCGGGATCTCTGTCTGAATCTGAAGAAAAGCCTGGAACAGGCCGGTATTCAGATTCTTGACAGCACGGACGACGCCGCAGTACTCAGTATCAATGACGTCAAGGATCAGCGTAGAGCCGTCAGCATCGGCAATGATGCGGGTGTGGCCGAATATGAGGTCACCCGCAGTGTGAAGTTCAGCTTCACGGATGCCGAGGGCAATCCCGTCATTGCTGACGGCAAGACCTCCCAGTTTCAGTCCTATCGCTTTGACGAAACCAGCGTCCTGGGCAAAGACAAGGAGGAAGAACAGATCAGAAAGGAACTGAACCAATTGCTGGCTCAGGACATCCTCAACCGGGTTGCGGTCAGCGCTTCCAGACTTTGAGCGAAATGCGGCAATAGCGGGGGACTTGCGTGACACAATCTGCAGCTAATCAACCAGCCGTTCAGTTATGAGAATTCGCCCGGATCAACTGACTCAGTCACTCAAAAAGAATCCTCCAGGGATTTTTGTCGTCAGTGGTGATGAGCCACTGCTATTGCAAGAAGCCTGCGATGAGATCCGTAAGTATTGCAAAAGCCAGGAATTTTTGGAGCGCTTGGCATTCCACGCCCCTAAAAACTTTGACTGGGGGCAGCTGGACGAACATACCCAATCATTTTCGCTGTTTGGCGAGAAAAAACTGATCGAACTCCATCTCGAGTCGCTACCCAATGATGCAGGAAAAAAATCCCTGCAGGCCTGGGCCAATCAACCTCCTGAAGATGCCTGCCTTCTGCTCATTAGTGGCAAAATTGAAAGCTCTACGCTGAATACCAAATGGTTTAAAGCCATAGAGAGCCACTGCCTGCATGTGCAGATCTGGCCGATCAACCACGATCAACTCCCCCAATGGGTTACGCAGCGGATGCAGCGGGTAGGTTTTCATCCGACTGCTGCAGCGGTCAAAGCCCTGTGCGACCATGTGGAGGGAAACCTGCTTGCGGCACAACAGGAAATTGAAAAACTCCGCCTGCTGAACACCCAGGAACAGGTGGATGTGGACGATATTTTGAAAGGTATCGCCAGCAGTAATAAGTACACGGTATTCAACCTGGTGGATGCCTGTTTGGAACGGGATGCCAAGCATGCTGTAAAGATCCTGCAGACCCTGCAGGCAGAATCATTCGAACCCAGCATTGTGCTTTGGTCGTTATCACGGGAAACCCGTGTGCTGGCCAAGCTATTCAGGGCTCGTCAGGCAGGCCGTAATATTGAACAAGTATTGCAACAGGAAAGAGTGTTCAAGAACAAGTGGCCGCTGTACAAGAAGTACATGGGCAAAGCCTCCCCGGCTTACCTCCCCAAGTTGCACCATCACTGCCAGTTAGCCGATAAAGCCATCAAAGGCCTGGAATCACAATCACCCTGGTCTCTGCTGATGGAAGCCTCCTTGTTGCTGGCAGGCGTTGCGTCAGTAAAAGCTTGATCTCAACACTCTGTCGCATAATTACTGCCAACCTGACTGCGGCGTATTTTCATCGCAGGGATCACAGCGAGTAACGACAGAATTCCCATCAACCCAAAAGCCTCAAAATAGCTCAGACTGGCGGCCGACACTTCCACGCCTGATGGTGCACTACTCCCAGAGCCACCCAGCTCCAGTACGATAGCCACCATATTCGTACCAAAAGCCGCCCCGAACTGTCGGCAGAAATTGATAATGCCTGAGGCTTGTCCCAAATGCAGATCATCCACTTCCACTAATGCACCGGTGCTTAATGCGGGCATCATCAAGGCCAACCCTACGCGCCCGAGAACAACCAACACTGTCAAATACAACAACGGCGTACCTTGGCTGGTCTCAAGCCACAATAAAGTGGCAATACCAAAAACGCCCAACCCGGCCACAATCAGATTTCGCGGCGGATATTTATCAGCTGCGAAACCTGCCAGGGGAAACAGGATTCCGAGAACCAGACCCGCAGGAAACATGATAATACCCGCGTCTGTCGCGGAGTATTGATAGGCCGTCTGGACAAACAACGGAATCAGATAAGTTGAACCATACAGCGCCAGCCCTAGAGCCAATGCCGCTATCGAGGCATTGCGAAAACTGGCGATACGAAGAAGAGACAGCTGAAGCAATGGCGCTTTACTCTGGTGCTGCTGCCATACGAATCCGGTCAATGAGACGAGTGACACCAGCATTTCAACGATGACAGTAATGATCTCATCACCGCCATGCTGCAGCCGGGTCAAAGCATCCAGACCTGTAGCAATCCCCAACCCAAGCATGAGGAAACCCACCCAATCGAAACCTGCTGGCTTTTGGCTGCGGTCCCGTCCCGGCATATAAATCATCGCCAACACCAGTCCCAGGAATGAGATCGGCATGGGAACGATAAAAACATATCGCCAGTTCAGTTGATCAACAATGATTCCGCCCAAAACAGGCCCCAGGGCCGGCGCCAGAATGACACCGATTCCATATATCCCCATCGCCCTCCCCCGTTGTTCGCGGGGAAACACTTTAAACAGTACAAACATGGCAAGGGGCTGCAACAATCCCGCGGCAGCGCCCTGTAGAACCCGCGATAAGATCAGCATCTCAGGTGTCTGGCTTAACGCCCCTAGCGCTGAGGCTCCGCAGAACAACAGCATTCCAAAGCCAATGGCGAATTTGAGGCCAGCCCTTTGAGCCAGCCAGGATGCGGTGAGCATAGAGGTCGTCATGGCAGCCAGAAACCCGGTAGACAGCCAATGGGCCACTCCCTGAGATAAAGTGAAGTAGCGCATGATCTCCGGGAGGGCCACGTTGATAATGGTGGCGGTCAGGATGGTTGAGATCGTCCCCATCAACACGGTCAACATGGCTAACCATCGATAAGCCGGGCCATGACGATTAAACAGTGCGGTCAGTGCAGCATCCGTCATTGATTCTCCCCGTCGCTATCAGCGCAAGCCTCGTTATCGAACTTGCTGTCCAAAGCAGACGCATTGGATCTGATTTGTTGGAATACCCGCATGCAGGTCTGAATTTCCTCATCACTGATACCATTCATCATCTGCTGCCGAAGTCCTGACGCTCGCTGATTCAGGCTTACCAGAAAGCTTTCACCTTCTTCCGTCAGATTGATTCGTTTGGCCCGACCGTCACGAGCACACGGCGAACGGGTAATCAGCCGATCCTTTTCCAGACCTTCCAGAAATCGAACCAAAGTTGGAGATTCAATTGCCAAAGCACTGGCAAGTTCTTTCTGAGTTAGACCGCCGCCAAGCCTCTGGATATACATGAGAGCCACCCAACGGGACTGGGTCAGCCCCAGATCACTTAATTGATCATCCAGTAACCGACGCCACAGACGACTCAGCCTTGATAGCTGAAAGCCAAACTCTTCCCTGGGCTTACTCATAAACAGACCTATACACCGAACAATATAGTTAGCATGCTATCTATATTATTAAAAAGAGACTATCAGCAATTCCGCTTAGTAAGTTGTAAATCATCGCATCGTGGATGGCAGACTTTATTCAACCGTTTGCATGTCATCTGCCCAATTAGACATTATCCATCCTGCTAGGGTCTGTTGACGTTTCGCCATCATCACTGCTGGAGACCATTTTTGTGATCCAGCTAGCGGTTCGCCGCCCGGGCGGAAGGAGTGCAGTGTAGTTACTCTACATAAGTGACTGACAACGACGCTGGGCACAAAAATGGTTCCAGCCCGAAGGGTTGCGATGGCGAAACATCAACAGACCCTAGAGATCATCCCTCCGAATTCTGGTCACCCAACCATTTATACATGACCAGAGCATCCACATAGCCCTTGTGGGGATGATGAAAGGCTTGAGGCAACCTTCCGACAGTCTCAAACCCCAAGCTCTGCCAGAGCTTGACCGCCTTTTCGTTACTGGCGGCGACGAAATTGAACTGCATAGCCTTGTAGCCGAAATCGAGAGCCTGCTGTTGTGAGTGTTTACACATCAGTGTTGCAATTCCCTGTCCCCTGGAAGCGCTGGAAACCATATAGCCGCAATTGCAGACATGACTTCCCGGTCCGTTCTGATTGTTTTTTATATAGTAGGTACCCAGTATCCGGCCGCCCTCTGAAACCACGTACGTTTTACGGGGTAGCTCCATCCACAGGTGATAAGCCTCTTCTTTCGAGGTTTCCAAGGCATAGCCGTAGGTCTCGCCAGCCTCAACCACTTCTTTGAAAATCGGCCAGATACCCTCAAAGTCTTCCGGTATCGCTTCTCTTATTTCCATGTCGTCTTTCCTGATTCTTAGTCTGAATTGAATATATTAAAGAATTGAATTTGATGAGAGCACTATGTTCACCAAATTAGATAGCACCTGGATTTACCAAAATAGAAAACACCCGGATTTACCGAAATAGATAAACCCCGGAATTTTTTTATCGCAAACCAGCTTTAATCATCAAGCACAGCACGGGGCCAGGCTGCAGGCAGCCTCGTCGAAATTCACGCTCAGGGCTTCGATACATCCACGCATTTCTTTTTCCGGCAGGATTCACATTCGTTAACAATTAGTGATCACGGAATTCTTTACTCTTCCCAATTATCGACCAAACTATGAAGTAGTAGTCCAAATTCAGGAAGATCATTCAGCCACCCCAATGCCTGCTCCCGAATAGAGGAGGCATTATCCGGAAAAAGCGTAATACGATGATCCGCTGGTTTCTTGAATGCTATAGCAAAGACAAAGGTCAAATCGAACGAGTGCCACTTCGTCAGTTTCCAGTGACTATTGGTCGCGGAGATGACGCAGATATCACTCTCAACTCGACGGATGTTTCCAGGGTTCACGCAGAACTCAGCTTACAAGGCGACGAGCTTTGGGTTCGGGATCTAGGCTCTACCAACGGCACTTTCGTCAATCATGAGCGCATTAGTGGACCGACCAAAATACAGAACGATGACGTGGTTCATTTCGCCCATGTCGAAGCTCGGGTAATTGACGAAGACAGTTTCACCGGTGATGTATCCAACATTACCATGATGATGAGCTGCGATCTGTCGACCAACATTCCCCTGGGTTCCCGACACCTCAAATCACTATTGGAAAATGCCCAGGTCACTCCCCTGTATCAACCGATTGTCACCCCCGACGGACAGCATTTCGCTTACGAGCTGCTTGGAAGAGGGGCACACCCGGAACTCTTACCCAACCCGGGTGCTTTGTTTCATATTGCCGAAAGTATTAACAAAGCGGTGGAACTCAGTGAGCTGTTCCGCCAGACAGGGCTGAACGACGCCAATTCCAACAGCCTTCCCAAGCCTCTGTTCGTCAATACTCACCCCCATGAAATGCAGGACCAGGATCGTCTTCTGAAGTGTCTTGCGGAAGGCCGTGAGGCCTTCCCTGATCTGCATCTTGTCATTGAAATTCACGAACAGGCCGTCACTGATATCAAGGCCATGCAACATCTGGCTGAAGAAATAAAAGCGATGGGCTGCGGACTGGCGTATGACGACTTTGGCGCTGGCCAGGCACGATTACTGGAGCTAACCGAAGCCCCTCCAGAAGTGGTCAAGTTTGATATCGCCCTGATCAGAAATATTCATCGGGCAACGTTACAGAAACAGGAAATGCTCGAAATGCTGGTGGCGATGGTCCAGAAAATGGGTATCAAGGCTCTTGCCGAAGGCGTCAGCTGCCCGGAAGAAGCCGAAATTTGCCAGCGCATCGGGTTTGACCTGATTCAGGGATTTGCCTTCGGATTTCCTTACCCTCTGACCGAGTGGCGCTCCCACTGGTAGAACGCCACCTTTAACTTTCCCTGCCATGTTAAGCCCCGCTAACCGTATAACACCTAGCCCACCACTTTAAAGCGCTCGACCAGCATATCCAGCTCGCTTGCCACTTCACCAAGCCGACCGCTGTTTTCGGAGCCGGATACGGCAGTGTCCTTGGTATCTTTGGCGATATCCGCAATCCGGGTCAGTCGCTGGCTGATGTCTTCTGCCACCAGCCCCTGCTCACCTGCAGCATGCGAAATTTTCTGGCTGAGGTTATTAATATCGGCAATACGATGCCGAAACTGGGATATGGCTTCAGCAGACTGACTGGAAACCTCATGACTCCGGGTTACCGCTGACTGATTGTTCACCATGGTTTCCGAGAGTCCGCGATAGCTGGAAATCAAGCGCTCAATGGTGTTACGGATTTCGGCGGTTGAATCTGCCGTACGGCTTGCCAGAGTTCTCACCTCATCCGCAACTACTGCAAACCCTCGCCCCTGATCTCCTGCTCTGGCCGCCTCAATCGCAGCGTTCAGCGCCAGCAGATTGATTTGACCGGTAATACCTTCGATCACCGACGAGACACTCTCCACTTCTTCCATCTCCCTGGTCAGGGTTTCCATGGATTTTACAGACTCATCAATACTTCCCTTGAGGGATTCGAGTGAAGCGAGGTTATGCTGAATCTCATTGACCGTATGCTCAATTTCTCCCACCGCCAGAGTGGCAAGCTTCATCCCTTCATTTGCGGTCCCCGCAACATCATGGGCTGTAGCCGTCATTTCATGCATGGACGCAGAAATCGACTCCGTGTCCTCACTCTGATCAATGGACTGATTTTTCAGTGTCTCAGACATGGATTGACTATGACTGGCCGACTGCTGCATCTCCAGAGCCTTGTCCTGCAGTTCCTCCATAATCGCACTCAAGGATTGCCGGACTTGCTCTACAGCCAGGGTAAGCTCTCCCATTTCGTCATTCCCATGCTTATCAATCCGATAGGTCAGATCGCCCTGAGCCAGCCCGTTCAGCGCTTTCTTCAGAGTCCGCAATGAGGGTCTGATACTACGAATAATCACCGCCAGCACCACCACCGCCACCAGAATCGACACCATCAGCGCCGTACCGGCAGAGGTCAGACTGTTGGTAAGGTTGGAGGTAACCCGATTGTTGGTTTCCACCGAATAACGTCGGGCGAAAGTATTCAGTGCATCAAGATCGCCGTCCACCCTGCTCTGCAGAGTTCTCAACTGCTTGAGATTTTCCTCATACCCCAATCTTGCTTCTATCAATAAGCGGCGTTCGTCTATCAGCCCTTTTTGATCACCTTTTCCAGCGGTTAACGTGGTCAACATCTGGGTGGTTTTCTGCGCCGTCTGCATGAAGTCCTGGGAGTCAGGATAATTGGTTGCCAGGTTAACAAAGCTGAAGAACTTATCCTGGTGATTCATATTCCACTGATTGAACGCCTGTTGATTTTTATCCAGCGTTTCCAGTGAATCAGACAGATTAATGCTTTTGATAATCATGAGTCCTCGAAGGAATGAAGCGTAGAACTCATTGGCGATAGACAGTGCATAGTCATCAGCCAGCGTCAGCAACAGGGAATCAAACATCGGCGTGATTTCAGCCTCCAGTTTATCCACCTGGGCGGCTTTCTCCTTGGAACTGGCAATGACTTCCAGGCTCTGTTTGTGACGGCTCATGGCAGAGTTCATCAGTGTGCTGATTTGCTTCAGCTGCCCTTCCAGATCCTCCAGATTCTGCCGCTCCGATCTTGCTTCCCGGATATCACTCAGACTGCTGCGAATAGAATTCAGGCGAGCTTCCATCTGCTGCCGGTTATTGCGGATATCGCTCTCCAGGCGTTTGGTTCCCTCAACACTGGCAGTGGCCAGAAATTGTTGGAACAGTTCCGTGGATTTAGTGAGATATAGATCCAACTCGCTGTTGGTCAGCACAATCGGCGTCGCACTCTTGGTCAGGGTATTAACATTGTCGATGGTCTGTCTTGCATAACCAATGCTGATTAACGTTGATACAGCAACGACTGATATGACAATGAAAAAACCGATTGAAATGCGAAGGACAATGCTTGGCTTGGGCAGATGGAAAGACTTCATAACTGCACTCTGTATGTCTGGTTGGGCCAAATGCTGCTCCTTTCAGGAACATTCATTATTTTTGTAGGCTCATTTGCTCTACCGACGAAAGTCGTAGCATTAATTAGAAACAAGTGATCAAAATGCAGCCAGTACTAAAGGGGGGATTTATCAATACTTTTTTGTGAAATGCCGGAAATTCTGTAATTTAATGTATACAGAAAAAGTCTAACCATCTGTTTTATTGGGTATTTCCTGAATAATCGAAGTTTAAACCGGAAAGCCAGGCGAGGCATTCAGGATAAAACACCGGAAAACACGGCGATGTAGTGGCAGGTACTGCCGCCGAATACAAACAAGTGCCAGACGGCATGCAGATAGGGATAACGGTCGAGAACAAAGAATATCACCCCGAAGGAATACGACAGCCCCCCGGCCAGAATCATGCTTAAAGCAAACGAAGACGAATTCTGGGCCAACTGTTCATAGGCCACCAGAATCAGCCATCCCATGAACAGATAATTGAGCAAGTGTGCCCGCTCGAATCGCTGGTGGTGAGTAATCTTCAATACGATACCGGTAATTGCCAGTCCCCATATCACGGCAAAAATACTCCACCCCCAGGGGCCTCGCAGATTGACCAATAGAAAAGGCGTATAGGTCCCAGCGATCAGCAGATAGATAGAACAGTGATCAAATACATTGAGGATCGTCTTGGCACGGGGATGTTGAATGCCGTGATACAAGGTCGAGGCAAGATACAGCAGAAACAGGCACCCGCCATAAATGGAGACCCCCACGATTTTCCATGGATCTCCTTCCTGGCTGGCCAGGGTGATCAGCAGGGTTGCGGCAGATACGGCGACTAGAAGCCCCACTCCATGAGTGATGGCATTGAGCAGTTCCTCACTCAGTGTTTGTTCCCGGACCAGGGTTTTCACAATGACTCCAATGTACCTCGTTAATACTCTGAGCCTGACACGATCAAATCACCAATGCCAGTTACAATTGATTGAATATTCTGAACTGGATACTTTGCAGTTTTACAACAATTATCCAGTTATAAGACAGTTTTGCAGTTATAAAATAGCTATGCAGTTTTAAAACAATTTTGCACTTATAAAACGACGGGGAAAAATGCAGAGACCGCTGTCTCATAGTCTCTGCATTGGAGGCATTTTATTAAACCTTTGGAGACAACCATCGATGCATCTGGAACTTAACCCAGTAAATCGACCATTACCGCATTGGTGTACACAAGGCTGCCGTCACTGGCGCGGTGTCCCACTAAGTGAAAATGTCCCCGCTGATCGTCTTTGTGAATGTAAACCCGAAGCTGGCAATCCGATAATTTCCCGCATTGCGGTGGGGTTTCCAGTTCCAGATTACTCAAATCCACATCCAGTATCGCATCGCTTTTGTCACTGTGCTTTAACTGCTCTTCGGCTTCTTCCATACGAATATGGTCCGCATCACTGATGCGAAACCGGATCAGTCCTAGCGGACTGGACTTGGTGGCTCCTTCAGGCTTACACCAACTGTCGAGAGTCATCGTATTCATGGTTGTCACCTCCTCTAGTTGTCACTTTCTCTAGAAGAACAACTTCTATAAATACGATCAGGCGCAGCATTCGGGTTAGTTGCAAATACTCCGGATAGCCAGACAGTTAACGACCATTTCGGGGAATTGAATCAATACCAGATTTATTCAATCGCCCCAAACATTAACCTCAGGAGACTCACCGAAGTCGGGGCGTTGCGGATTGACCACACAAAACCGATGCCCGGTAGGAGCTTCCATCACCACCCAGCGGGGAAAGCGTTCCACTATCGTAGCCCCAAGGCTTTGCAGGCGGTTAACTTCCGCCTCAATGTTATCGGTTTCGATATCCAGGTGGACGCGGCTGGGGTGATTGACTTTCTGTATCAATACATGAGGTTGATCATCCGGAACATTGAGATGGGTATATCTGTCAGCCCAGCTTTCATCTGAGGGTTTGGGATCAAAGCCCAGCGCTTGTCCCCAAAAACGGTTGGCGGTTTCGATATCCTCCACATCACAGTCAATAACCATGGCAGCCAGTCGACTCTTGTGCACGATGAACTCCTTTTACAAATCACTGAAATCCTATTGTTTGGTAAACGGCTTCACCAGGTCAATCGGCAATGGGAACACCACTGTATTGGTTTTGTCGCTGGAAATTTCGGTCAGGGTCTGCAGGTATCTCAATTGCAGGGCACTGGGCTGCTCGGACAATACTTTCGCCGCTTCCCTGAGTTTTTCAGAAGCTTCCAACTCACCATTGGCATGTATGACTTTCGCCCGCCGAACACGCTCAGCTTCCGCCTGCTTGGCAATGGCACGGACCATTTGCTCATCCAGGTCCACGTGTTTGATTTCAACATTCGAGACCTTAATGCCCCAATTGTCGGTTTGCTTGTCGAGTATCTGCTGAATATCCGCGTTCAATTCATCTCTGGCGGACAACATCTCATCCAGCTCATGTTGCCCCAATACGGATCTCAATGTTGTCTGCGCCAATTGGCTGGTAGCATCGTTATAGTTTTCCACATTGATGATCGCTTGCTGGGCGTCCACCACGCGGTAATAAACCACCGCATTAACCTTCACAGACACATTATCCCGGGAAATAACATCCTGGGTGGGAACATCCATCACAATGGTGCGCAGATCCACCCGCACCATTTGCTGAATCACGGGGACCACCACAATTAACCCAGGTCCTTTCACCCGATAAAACCTGCCAAGTAGAAACACCACCGCCCGTTCATATTCCCGCATGATGCGAAACATGCTGAACAGAAAGGCCAGCACCAGCAAAAAAAGACTCAAAAAGAAATAATTCATGCTTTATCCTCCACTTCCAGTACCAAACCGTCCACTGCGCTCACCGTGAGGATATCGCCCTTCTTCACCGGCATTTTGCTATGTGCCTGCCATACCTCTCCGTGAGTTCTTACCCGCCCCATTCCGCTAAAATCGGATAACGCCTCGGCCTGGCTACCGATTAATGCTTCTTTCCCAGACACCACCTGCTGTCTCCGGGCTCGCAACGCCATGTGCAGCATCATCGCCAGCATGCCGGCAAAAGCGACCCCCATACCTGCAATCATGGGAAAAGCAATCTGAAAGCCCGGTAGCTCGGTATCCATCAACATGACCGAGCCCACAATAAATGCCACCAGTCCACCCACCCCGAGGATACCGATACTGGGAGAAAAAGCTTCCGCAATCATCAATGCGATACCCAAAAGTATCAGGCCCAATCCGGCATAGCTTATGGGGAGCAGCTGCAGGGCATATAGTGCAATCAGCAGGCATATGGCACCGATGATGCCGGGGCCGCCCAGGCCTGGGTTATAAAACTCGAAAATCAGTCCGTAGATGCCTACCAACATGAGTATGTAGGCAACGCTGGGATCGGTGATAACAGACAGCAGCTTAAGCCGCCAGTCAGGTTGTACTCTAGTGAGTTGATAGGGAGTCAATTGCAAGGTATGAGGGTGCCCGTTCAGGTCCAGAACCTTACCGTCTATTTGCTGAATCAGATCATCCACATCCTGGGCAATATAATCGACGATGCTTTGTTTAAGTGCTTCTTCAGCATCGAGACTGACAGCTTCTCTAACCGCCTGCTCTGCCCAATCGGCATTGCGTCTTCGAAGCCCGGCCAGACCCCGGATATAGGCCACTGCATCGTTGATTTGCTTGCGTTCCATCGTGGTGGCAGGTGCAGGTACCGTCGATCCCCTATCTTTGCTTTTTTCCGAGTCCTGAGAATCTTCTGGTGATGAATCCGGTTTTTGCGGCTGCTGTCCCGGTAATTCAGGGGCTCCAATCTGTACAGGTGTGGCTGCACCGAGATTCGTCGCCGGAGCCATCGCGGCAATGTGAGCCGCATACAGCATATAGGTTCCCGCGCTGGCGGCACGAGCCCCTTTGGGATAAACATAAATTGCCACAGGAATAGTCGAAGCCAGAACGGCCTGATTGATATCCCGCATGGATTTATCTAACCCACCCGGGGTATCCAGCAGCACAATCAAAAGAGCGCTTCCGGATTCCGTTGCCTGTCTCAGGGAGCGAATCATCCAGTCAGCTGTTGCCGGACCAATAGCTCCCTGCACAGACATCACCCAGATACGGTGATCGGTAGAGGTTGCAGAAGATTCATCAGAATGGGTTGCCACTGGCCACAGCAAGAGAAGAAGCGCCAACAGCGCAACACCACCCCACAGAATCATTCTGTGATGACGAATAGAGCTATAAGACTGGCGGGACATAGGCCACACCTGTATTACGCAACTTACTATAAAGAGTAATCCATATAGACCAGATTTACATCCGGGATCTGACTAATCCACTTGGGACCGCATTAATTCTGAGGTCTTTAACTTTTCGTATATCTAGATCCATGCCTCGCTAACCCCCTCTAACCCTCTCTACCCCCCTCTACTCCTCTCCACCCTTCTCCATTGGTCTCTTATCGGTATTAACACGAAGAGCTCAAGGTGTTAAGTGTTTATCATTTTTTAATACCAATACATCAAAAAATATGCAACCATTAAGATACCAATAACAAAATATTTGCGACATCAGTAGATCCACTGGAAGTATTGGTACGGACCAGTCAAGTTGCTGATAGAGCCCTGCTCCCACAGGCTCAGCACAGATTTACTCCGCACCGGCCTTCCTGCATAACCATAAATAAGAAAAGGAGCCCTGATCTAAAAGGGCGATCAACACAAAGGAATCCGACTATGCGTACGCAAAAAAAATCCCCTAAGGGAGTACTGACTTCACTTCTATGCCTGGCAGGAGCTTTGTCTTCAGCCCCACTCGTATCTGCAGGAGAAACCTGTCGACCTGAAGGTCTTTACCAGACCCCCGGTATTGATGTCCCCTACTGTACGATCTATGACACCAATGGCCGTGAGAAAATGGGAACGGATCATTCCCGTCGAATCATCGGTTACTTCACCTCCTGGCGCACCGGGAAGAATGGCGCCCCCGCCTATCTGGCCAGCGATATTCCCTGGAGCAAACTCACTCATATCAACTATGCCTTTGCCCATGTCGATGGCAGCAATAAAATCTCGGTTGGAAACGTCAACGATGCCAATAACGCGGCAACCGGGTTAACCTGGGACGGGGTTGATGGTGCGGAAATGGATCCGGCACTGCCCTATCACGGCCATTTCAATCTGCTGAACAAATTCAAAAAGCAATACCCGAATGTGAAGACGCTGATCTCCGTCGGAGGTTGGGCAGAAACCGGCGGCTATTTTGACGACAACGGTGACCGGGTCGACAGTGGCGGCTTCTATACCATGACCACCAATGCGGACAACAGTATCAACCATCAGGGTATTAATACGTTTGCCGACTCAGTGGTGACCTTCCTGCGAACTTATGGTTTCGACGGTGTGGACATTGATTACGAGTACCCCACCAGCATGAATGATGCAGGAAATCCTGACGACTTTTCCATTTCCAATGCCCGCAGGGCTGGCCTGATGGCCTCCTATGTGGAATTGATGAAAACCCTCAGAGAGAAGCTGGACGCGGCTTCAGCACAAGATGCAAAACACTATATGCTGACTATTGCGTCGCCCTCCTCCGGCTACCTGCTGAGAGGTATGGAGCTGATGCAGATCACTCCTTATCTGGATTACGTCAACATCATGTCTTATGACCTGCATGGCGCCTGGAACCAGTTCGTGGGGCCTAACGCGGCACTCTATGATACCGGCGAAGACGTTGAGTTGAAGGCCTGGAACTACTACAACACGTCCCAATATCAGCGCATCGGTTACCTGAATACAGACTGGGCCTACAAATATTTCCGGGGCACAATGCAGGCAGGACGTATCAATATCGGTGTCCCCTACTATACCCGGGGATGGCAGGGTGTTACCGGAGGCGACTACGGGCTTTGGGGGACGGCTTCCGCACCGGATCAGAACAACTGCCCTCCCGGCACCGGGACTGGTGACAAGAATGACTGCGGACACGGCGCCGTCGGCATTGACAACATCTGGCACGACCTGGACAAACAAGGCAATGAAATGGGGGCCGGCTCCAATCCCCTGTGGCATGCCAAGAATCTGGCAAACGGAGTTGCAGGCAGCTATATCTCCGCTTACGGTCTGGACCCAGCCAACGATCCTACTGATGTCTTAACCGGTTCCTACTCCCGGCACTATAACGCCACCGCTGTCGCTCCGTGGTTATGGAATGCAGAGAAAGGGGTATTTCTCTCCATTGAAGATGAGCAATCCATCGACGTGAAAGCCAAGTACATCACGGACAACGGTATTGGCGGGGTCATGTTCTGGGAGTTGGCGGGTGACTATGCTTGGAACGCCGATAACAGTGAATACTTTATGGGCGATACCCTGACCACCCGTTTTTACAACAAGTTCAAGAGTGCCTCGCCATATGGAGATAAGATCGGGGGCAGCCTGCCCGAGACCAGCCTGGACATTCGATACAGCTTCAGTGGCTTCAAGCTGGGCGACCAAAACTATCCGATCAACCCCAAACTGACCATTTCCAACCACACCGGCCAAACCATTCCCGGTGGCACGACGTTTGAGTTCAATGTTCCCACAGCCATTCCAGACACCATCAGCGACCAGAGCGGCGTCGGACTCAAAGTCATCGATAGCGGTGCCAACAGTTCCGGCAACAATGTTGGGGGCCTGGAGCACGACCATCACAAAGTAGCGTTCACTCTCAAGAACTATCAGGCGCTGAACGACGGACAGAGCATGGACATAGCCTTGAATTACTATCTGCCCATGCCAACGCCATCCAGCTGGCGGGTAAAAATCGGTAATGACACCTTTGCCCTGAAACAGGATCATCCGGAGTTACCGGCAGGCACCATAGGTGATGGAGATGACGGCGGAAGCGACGGTGGTAACTGCGCCGACGCGAATGTCGATCCGAGCACGGTCAACGTCTATCCCAACTGGACCCAGACAGACTGGCAGGGTAAACCGAACCACGCCAGTGGAGGCGACCTGATGTCTCACAACCAGGTGGTTTACAGAGCCAACTGGTGGACTCAGTCAGTACCCGGCAGCGACGGCAGCTGGACGCTAGTCTGTGAGTTCTAAGCAGACAGATGAGCTCTAAACAAATAGATGAGTTCGAAACATTCTAAATTGATAGATGATCTTTGAACTGAACTAAAACGCAACAATCAAAAAAGCCGCGGAACAGCCGCGGCTTTTTTCTATTTATGTCAGATCAAATCAATTTCAGGTCAAGCCAGCTTCAGGACAAGCCAAACGCAAGGACAGAAAGCCTGGCAGCCTACTGCTCGTATGGCTTGGACATGGCTTCAACTTCTCCTGCTTCTTCCATCGCTTTGAAATTAGTTTCCAGGGTCTTCACAACTTTCGGATCTGAGTTTACGTTAACAGCCATATACAGCGGTGTATGCCGGAATGTCAGTACCGGCACCAGATCCGTAATATCCTCCTCCGAGGCTACGTATGGCCCGGCCAGACCATCAGTGACCCATAGATCAATCTGATCAAGTACCAGTCTCCTGGGATTCAGGCTATCGTTCGCCATGGTAGAAACATTAAATCCACGCTCAATGAGGTAGTTACTCATGACGTCATCTTTGTAGCCACCAATACGGTATTTCTTGGCATCATCAAGATTATTCAGCTTGATAGTAGAACCAGGCTTGGCGTAAAGCGTCCAGTCGATATTGGCCAGTGGGCCGATCCAGTGAAAAAACGGCTCCCGATCTTCAGTCCTGGCAGCACAGAATATCGCATGATTGGGCTTGGTCTTCGCCCTGGACAGACCAGTGGCCCAGTTTCTAAGCTTAAGCCGGTAATCCAGCTTAGTCCGCTTCATCAGAGCTTTGACAACATCCGTGCATAACCCGGCAATGTCCTCTTCCTTGTGCGCAAAAGCAGTTCCGGAAAGTGACATGTTGTACGGAGGATAGTTCTCAGTGAAGATATTCAGTTTTTCTTCGGCCGCAGCGTATTGACCACTGGTTACCACAACAAGGCCTGCACACAGCCCTATCAGCGCTCTACGTAAATTCATCGTAGTATTCTCCTCGCCAGGATAATTGATGTTCTGTTACCGGCAGCCACATACTCACGCCGTTATCCTGACACCAATATCCTTCATCTTATTTGAGTCATCAGTGGTGGATAAGTAGGATGCTTCTGAACTTCAACACTCCTTTTGAACACTCACTCGGTAGCTCTCTAACCCAACCTGTTAAATAATGAAGTTTACACCATTTAGTGATTTTCGCTGTAAATGCCCGCAATATAACCAGTTTTATGGCGAAATTCACCAATTCTCTGAATTCTCAAAGACTTAGACGGGATAATCCGTTATTTCATGCAAATTCGGCCAGATTACATACGTGTTAATTCGTATTACTTTTGTGTTGATAAGTTGCTGAATCCACTAAATTTAGGGAATCTGGCTGCCAGTTGAACAAAATCCCGGAGCCAATCCTCCGGGATTCCAGATTCACTGTCACCGACACCTGTTAGGGGCAGACTTAATCAATGACGCGATAGATCTCCCAACGGTTGGTTCCGGACACAACATAGGGCTCCAATTCCTGACTCCATTGCTTGTGAGCATCTATTTTTGCCAGCTTGTCCCAGACCTCATTAAGCTCATTTAAGTCTTCAATTATGTGCTCTGACTGAATCGTAGACTCCAGTGCTCCAACAGACCCGGTGATTAGCCGAAGCTTATCAGCGGTCAACCCAGCCTGGGGACCAATATCCCTCATCCAACCCTGCATCAGGTCGATTACTTTTTGCTTGTAACCGAATTTCGCATCGATAGACCAACGAGCAACCATCATAGTGATTCTCCTCTTGTTCAGACTATTGAGTTATGTCTTTCCGCTCACCCAGAGATCAATCTCTAACCATCTATAATTCCGTTACAGTCGTTATCCAAACCATCCCTGCTACGACGACCTTTTTCATTAAACCCGGGATACACCTGGGCGTTACTGTCGTCGCAATCTCCTTCTTCGGCACAGACACCGTCACCATCCAAGTCAGTACAGCTACCCACAGGCTGTGGCAGAGAAGTCCCGCCTGCGCCCCACTGAAGCGCATCATATGCCTGAATCAACCCATACCCATATTTCGCATCCGGCCCGGTTTCACCCAGATCAAGAGCGGTCTGGGTCAGGGCCGATTTGACATCATCCGGCGACGAGGCCGTTCCATGGGCAATCAACAATGCCACAATTGCGGTAACGTGCGGCGAAGCCATGGAGGTTCCCTGATAGAACCAGTAACCAAATCCACTGCTGTCAAAAGTCTCCTGCAAGACGCCGTCCGCATACCCGTCACCATTGGCATCTGTTGACAGATTTCCCCCCGGAGCAACCAGATCAAGCCCCGTTCCCTGGTTTGAGTACCGGGCCAGGGTATTGCGATAATCAGTCGCTCCCACGGCCAGAGTGGTGTCGTAGATCGCCGGGTAGCTGACATTTTTCTTGAAGCCGTCATTACCTGCCGCAGCGACCACTGTCACACCCGCTGCATAGGCATAGTCAAGAGCGGGATCCATAACCGCATCATGAGTAATGCCGTAACGGGCGCTGATGCCCAGACTCATATTGATAACCCTGGCGCCATGATCCACCGCATAGACAATACCGGCCGCTATGTCCGCAAAGGTTCCGCTACCCTCGTCGCTCAAAACTTTTACCGGCATGATGCAGCTACCGTGGGCCAGACCAGCGACCCCGACACCATTATTGGTCTTCTGGGCAACGGTACCGGAAACATGAGTTCCATGACCGTCTCCATCAGTGAAACCACTGGGATTCCCAAGCATACTGGCGGGCGACACCACACAGTTGACGCCATCCGGCCCACCGCTATTCAGGCCCGTATCGAGAATGGCCACGACAACGCCTTCGCCGGTGCTAAGTGTCCAGGCCTGTTGGGCCTGCACTGAGTCGAAGTGCCACTGGTAACTGGAAAACGGATCGGAAGTGGTCACAAACTTCTGCGCCACTCTGTTGAGATGGGCCTCAATCCCCAGACCTCGCAATCGGGAAATTTCCCTTGTCTCGCTGCCTGGGGTTACTGTAAGAACGGTTAATCCTGCGTCCGGAAAATGGCGCTTGGCCGTATATCCGGGAATTACATCGACATTGCCGACAATCACCAACTCTCCCTGTTGAAACGGAGGCACCTCTGCCGAGGCAAATGTCCATCCTCCGGTTAAACCTGCGCTCCACAACATGAATACATACAGCCACTGCTTCATAGAAGACACCTTTAAAAGGACATTTATTCCATAAGTCTAGTCAATGTAACAGTTTGTAAGTAATCACGGATTGTCATGAAAAACGCGGAGCTTATAGCTGACCAATGATTGCGGGGATAATCCATCGTGCGGTTATAACAAATTCCTCTGTAAGCGCTTACTTCCCAGGCATCAATTAGGACTAAACTTGTAAATGAAGGATTCCTATTCTTCATCAATGAATCGCTGTCATTGTGACTAAATATCAGGAGCTACATTCGATATTAGGAGCTACATTCGATATTAGGAGCTACATTCGATATTAGGAGCTACCTACGATATTAAGAGCTACATGCAGCGAAAAATCCCCATTGCAATGGGAGGTATTACCATGGCGAGATACTACGTTGACTGCCGGAACTCCCCCAGCGAGTCAAACTGCACAGTTGCTCTCTCTGCAGATACCAAGGAAGAGCTGCTGGAGGCAGCCGTCCAACATGCCGTCCAGGTTCATGGTCATGAAGACACCACGGAATTTCGCGAGCAGATAAAGCAAATGCTGAAGGAAGGAACTCCTCCTGCTTGATAGGGATATAGTGACAACTCTAAAAGGGTGGCGGTTCAAATGCGGGCTGCCGCCCTTCTGTCGCCGGAGAATTTTATTCGACAGATTCAACAGGGATTGATTGATGTACATCACTAAATCAAAAAGACACTAACAGTTACTTGCCTTTCCTGCTTGCCATTCGATAATCATTGGCTAACATTTTGAGAATACTTATAAAAAAACAACCGGCTGGAATAATAAATTACAACATGCGCCTCCCTATAATGAGTATCAAAAAACACGATTGTTATTCACATTCCAATCAAAGGAAAACACATGCCGATATACAAAGCCTCCTGGATGGTGGCGTTTCTACTCTCCACTATCATTTCCACTCTGGTTACTGCCGCTGAAACTGATATCACTTTTTGCAGCGACAACAACTACTGGTACCCCTTCACCTATGTAGACGAAAACGGCGAGGCAGCCGGCGTTCACGTTGATATCGTCAAACAGGCTGGGCAGAACCTCGGTTACAATGTCAACTTCAAACCCATGCTTTGGCAGGAATGTCTCGATTCAGCTCGCGGAAACCTGGTTCATGGCGTCGTCACAGCCTCGTATAAAAATGAGCGTGCCGAATACATGAACTACCCGGCAGATGCCGTCAGCTCCAAACGTTCTGCGTCACGGGTTACCCAGGTGGAATATATTGTCGTGGTTTCAGCCGACAGCACTTACGAATTCAAGGGTGATCTGAATACGTTGCCGGAACCGGTAAGGGTCGCCAAGGGTTACTCCATTGTCAGCACTTTGCGTGAATCCGACAGGAAGATCTACGAAAGTAAAACCGGCGAACTGCGCAATATCGAAAAACTGGCCAAGTTGAAAAATGGCTCAGTCATTACCACTCCTGAGGTTTACCAGCACTTGATCAACGACCCCAAATTCAAAGGGTTGCTGAAATCAAACCTTTACCCTATCAGTAGTAAGTCCTACCATCTGACTTTTGCTAAAGGTGCTCCACTGGATTCCAATCAGGAAAACGCGATCTGGAACGAAGTCGCGCGGCTGCGGGACGATCCGAAGTTTATGGGTGCTTTGACCGAGAAATACCTGAGATAACGGTATCCCAGGATTTAGCAGCCCTGAGGCTATGCAGGGCTGCTTCAGCAACCTTCACCGACTCCTTCACCCACCTCTCTCCCAACGTCTTTTACAAAGCTCAAGCAGGCTCTCCAGCGGATCATCGGAATCCCGAATTTTCGGATACGCCAGCCCTATCTCCAACTTCATCTCAATCCCGGACAGTGGCCGCAATACAATATCCTTACGCTCACAGGTCGTCGGCCAGTCAGGCACCAGTGCAGCTCCCACCCCGGCACTGACCAGCCCCAAAGCATATTCAATCGTTCGAATATTGGCCCGAACGTGAAATTCAATCTGCCGGGTTCTCAGTTCATGCTGCAGTCTCTGTAAAGCGTCGCAAGGGCTACGATGAATGAACGGAAGATTATCCAGATCTTCGAGCGCCACCTCTTCTTTCAGACATAATGGATGACCGGGAGGCAACGCCAACAGGTAGCGATCCAGCCATATGGGCTGGAACAAGTCACCGTCGCGCACATGGGCCGGCGTAATAATACAGGCATCACAAGGCTCTTCCGGATTGACCAACGTCAGCTCCAGAGAATCAACAGACTGGATCAGCTCTTTCAGTAGCTGGCTCATACGGTCAGTCCCAAGGGAACGCATAAGACCTAACGTAAAAGACACCGGGCGGGGCTTGCTCCGAAACAACTGGGTAATGGCCTGGGCTTCACCGGTCAGCTTTTTGGCCAGAGGGTATAAACGCTGAGCCGCCTCACTGGGATAAACGCCTTTACTGTGACGGGTAAACAAGGAAGCGTCCAGATGACTCTCCAACTGCTGAATGGCAGCGGAAATAGATGGCTGGGCCACATAACAACGCCTGGCCGCTGCCGATATCGAGCCCAATTCATACACCGCAATAAAATAGCGCAGCTCACGTAAATCCATATCTTGGAATCGCTCTCAGATGGCTGTCATTTTTGCTATAGGAATGACCTATAGCACTTTCATATAAATTATATTTCAACTCTATCAAAAGTGCTCGTATGCTAAGGGGATTAGTATTGGCACAGGCCCAACCCGGAGAATGTTCATGAGTGCAAGCAAGCCCCAATTCGACTGGCAAGACCCTTTTCTGCTGGAAACCCAACTGACTGACGATGAACGCATGATCCGGGATACCGCCCGCGACTACGCTCAAGAAAAGTTGATGCCACGGATTCTGGAGGCCAATCGCAAGGAAATCTTTCACCGTGAAATCATGAACGAACTGGGAGAACTAGGCCTGCTGGGCTGCACCTTGCCGGAAGAATACGGCTGCGCAGGCACAAACTATGTCAGCTATGGTCTGGTCGCCCGTGAGGTGGAAAGGGTCGATAGCGGATACCGTTCCGCCATGAGCGTACAGTCCTCACTGGTCATGCATCCGATTTATGCCTATGGCAGTGAAGATCAACGCAAAAAATATCTCCCCAAACTCGCCTCTGGTGAGTGGGTCGGATGTTTTGGCCTGACCGAACCGGATTCGGGCTCTGATCCCGGCAGTATGAGAACCCGTGCCGAACGGGTTGCGGACGGCTACCTGCTGAAAGGCTCCAAAATGTGGATCACCAACTCCCCGATTGCCGATGTCATGGTGGTGTGGGCCAAACTCGATGGCGAGATCCGTGGCTTCATATTGGAAAAAGGGATGCCAGGACTGTCAGCCCCCAAAATTGAAGGCAAGTTTTCCCTACGGGCATCCATCACCGGCGAAATTGTTATGGAAGATGTGTTCGTTCCTGAATCACAAATCCTGCCCAATGCTTCCGGTCTGAAAGGGCCATTCGGTTGCCTCAATAAAGCCCGTTACGGCATCGCCTGGGGCGCCCTAGGTGCCGCAGAATTCTGCTGGACTCAGGCGCGTCAATATACGTTGGACCGCAAGCAGTTTGGCCGCCCACTGGCCGCCAACCAGCTGGTTCAACTGAAACTGGCCAATATGCAAACCGAGATTGGTATCGGCCTACAAGGCTGCCTGCAAGCCGGAAGGTTGATGGACAGAGATCAATGCGCGCCGGAGCTGATCTCACTGATCAAGCGTAATTCCTGCGGCAAGGCGTTGGATATTGCCCGTATCGCCCGGGATATGCATGGCGGTAACGGTATTGCTGATGAGTTTCATGTCATCCGCCACGTGTGCAATCTGGAGGCGGTCAATACCTATGAAGGTACCCATGATATTCATGCGCTGATTCTTGGGCGTGCCCAAACCGGCATTCAGGCCTTTACCGGAGTTTGATTGTTCACCGGGCAATCAGACTCTGACCTGGATGCCCGGACATTTATCTATTGAGAACGATCAATATTTTCGAGTTACCAATAGTCGCGGACCATCAACTTCCAATACCAATATCAAGATCAATAATAAGTGAGCGGCGGGATAACCAGCGGTTCACCCAATCACGCTGAGGAACATCCAGCATGCAAAATCGCGCTGAAGTAGTAGAACAAAATTTTATCAGGCGAGTTACCTCCGGTGACCTCCCGCAAGCGCTGAGCAGTACTTCTCCGAAACAGGCCGGTCTATCCAGTGCAGAGTCCATCGCCTTGTTTGAGACCCAGGTGCTGTCCCGCGTGCTGGACCTTCATTCGCGAAGACTGCAGGCCCGCGGCGAAAGTTTCTATACCATCGGAAGCTCCGGACATGAGGGGAATGCCGCCATTGCGGCAGCCTTCCGGCACAATGATATGGCCTTTCTGCACTATCGCGATGCCGCGTTCATGATTCAGCGTAGCAAGCAGCTCCCCGGCCAGACTATCACCTGGGACCTGCTGCTCAGTTTTGCTGCCTCCAGTGAAGATCCTATCGCAGGAGGACGTCACAAAGTTCTGGGCTCAAAATCCCTGTTCATCCCACCACAGACCAGCACCATTGCCTCTCACCTGCCCAAGGCCGTGGGAGCCGCCTACAGCATCGGACTAAACCGTCGTATCGGACAGACAGGAGAAATGCCCGATGACGCGGTTGTGCTATGCAGCTTCGGAGATGCCTCGCTTAACCACTCCACTGCCCAGGGTGCCATGAATACTTCATGCTGGACAGCTTATCAGCGTATCCCCCTGCCTTTGCTTTGGATATGTGAGGACAATGGCATCGGCATTTCCGTGAGGACACCAATGGGTTGGGTGGAGTCTAGTATGAAGCACCGTCCGGGTATGAACTATCTTCGTTGCGACGGTCTGAATTTCGCTGACGTGTACGCCAAGGCCCGTGAGGCAGAACGACTGGTGAGAAAACGCCGGCAACCCGCATTCCTGCATATGAGCTGCGTCCGCCTGATGGGGCATGCTGGTTCTGATGCGCAGCAGGCCTATCTTTCCATGAAGGAAATTGAGGCCCATGAAGCACAGGATCCGTTATTGCATTCCGCCAGAATATTGATGGAAAACGGACTTCTGAGTTCAACAGATATCACCAGCCTTTACCAAAGCACCTCAGAAAGAGTGGCAAAGGTTGCTGAAGTAGCCATACAGCGTCCCAAATTACTGGCCGCCAAGGCAGTAATGGAAAGCCTCACTCCGCCCAAACGACTTAATCAGCCAAGCCTGCCACCAGTATCAGAAGACACTCGGGAACGAGTTTTTTCACGCGAACGCTCCCAGATGGGAACTCCTCAACATACTGCACGCCTTATCAATTGGGCGCTTACCGACCTGATGCTTGATCATCCGGAAATCATTCTGGCGGGTGAAGACGTCGGGCGAAAAGGCGGCGTATACGGCGTCACCCAAAAGCTGCAGGAAAAATTTGGTGCACATAGGGTGATCGACACCCTGCTGGATGAACAAAGTATCTTCGGACTGGGGATCGGTATGGCGCACAATCGCCTGCTGCCCATCGTGGAAATCCAATTCCTGGCATATGTCCATAACGCAGAAGATCAGTTGCGGGGAGAAGCCGCCACATTGAGCTTCTTCTCTCAGGGGCAGTTTACCAACCCGATGGTGGTTCGCATTGCGGGACTGGCATATCAGAAAGGCTTCGGCGGTCATTTCCATAACGATAATTCGTTTAACGTGTTCCGCGATATTCCTGGCTTAATTGTCGCCTGTCCTTCTAACGGCGCAGACGCAATTTCCATGCTCCGGGAAGCAGTCAGACTCGCCCATGAAGAGCAAAGAGTTGTCGTCTTTCTCGAACCCATTGCCCTTTACATGACCCGAGATCTCCACGAAGAAGGCGATGCACAATGGACCTTCCCCTATAAGACTTCCGAAGAGGCTCCCGCCATACCATTCGGACAAGTGAATAAATGGGGAGATGGTAAAGACCTGGCAATTGTCACCTACGGCAACGGCTTTTACCTGAGTCGACAGGCAAGCAAAGCCCTGGAAGAGGCAGGCGTCAGGCTACGTATTATTGACCTGCGCTGGCTGTTACCGCTGCCCAAAGAAGCCATGCTGGAGGCAATAGAAGGTTGTAAACATGTGCTGGTGGTCGATGAGTGTCGACGCACCGGTTCGGTCAGCGAAGAAATCATGACTCTACTCATGGAGTCCGGCTGGGATCGCTCAAAAGTCGCCCGCCTGTGTGCGGAAGATTCTTTCATTCCCCTGGGAAGGTCCGCCACTTCTACCCTACCCAGCCGGGATAGCATCACCGACGCGGCGAAAGATCTGCTGGGTCATATGTTGTTAGCCAAAGCCGAATAAAGGATACGCATCTTATGTCAAAGCAAGCATCAACCGGCAAAGAACGAATTATTGTCGTCTGTCCCGGCCGCGGCACCTACAACCAGAACGAGTTGGGCTACCTGAATCGCTATCATCCCAAACATCGGGAAATGCTAAGCCAATTCGATCAGTACAGAAAGCAACAGGGACAAGTCACACTCTCCGAGCTTGATGGTGCGGAGAAATATTCCCTGAAACAACACTCATCAGGAGACAACGCCTCTGCACTCATCTATGCCTGTGCCTATGCCGATTTCCTCAGCATAGATCGCGAACGCTACGATATCGTGGCAGTCACCGGCAATAGCATGGGCTGGTACATCGCCCTTGCCTGCGCCGGAGCCTTAGCCCCTATGGATGCCCTTCACCTGATCAACTATATGGGCATCGCCATGCATAACGCCCTAATTGGCGGGCAGTTGGTGTATACCCTGGTCGACAGCCAATGGCACCCGCTACCCGGCAGAAGAGAGCAGGTTCTCGAATTACTTGATCAAATTAATCAAAAACTGGGAAGCGAAGAAGCCTTCATCTCCATCGAACTGGGCGGCATGCTGGTGCTCGCCGGCAGCGACCGGGCCTGCAAAATGATGATGGCCGAACTCCCCCCGGAACAGGATCGCTTCCCCTTAAAATTACATAATCACGCTGCGTTTCACACACCACTACAAACACCTGTCATGGAACAGGCCAGAAAAGACCTCAGCCCTAAACCTTTCCAGAGGCCGGATATTCCCCTGGTCGACGGACGCGGAGCCATATGGACATCTTGGAGCACAGACACACAAAAGCTGTGGGACTACACACTTGGCCATCAAGTCATTCTGCGATACGATTTCACCCAGGCAATCGAAGTCGCAATTAAAGAATTCGCACCCGATCGGGTAGTTGTACTCGGGCCCGGAGATACACTGGGCGGGTCCGTCGCTCAGACGATGGTGAAGATGGATTGGCAGGGGATGTCTGATAAGAGTGGATTTTCGGCGCGGCAGTCAAGTGATCCGGTGTTGTTGGCGATGGGGAGAGAGGATCAGGCGACAGTGGTGGGACGGTAGTTTTTATCGTGGGAGCCCTTCCCGCAAAAGAAGGCTCTCACTTGTCTCGAGCTAAAAGTTTCAACCTATGGTTTTCTATGGATTCCCTGCTGCCGCTATAATAGCTGCGATTTTTTTCACTTCACTTTTGTTTCTTGAGACAACTTAAGAGCCTGTTGATATAAGTCCTCGCCCATTCTGAAACCAGTGGCACGGAGCTTATCTAAGTATGGTTTTACTGTCTGAATATGCCCCTTGTTCTTTGGCTCAATAAGAACTCCTACCATTCCGATGATGTTACGGCCAAGTTTCTTGGCAATAGCACGGCCTGCAACTTCATCAATGATTAAAACGTCAGATTGAAGCTCAATTGATAACGCTATCGCTTCAGACTCCCCCAAATCCAAGTGCTTGGAAAGCTTGGTCGCTACATGTCTATTCTGCAGTTTTATGACTTTAATCCAGCTCGAATTTAGTACCTGTAAAGCCCCAGGCTGTGTTCTCTTGACCTGAGATAACTCATTGAAAACTGCTTCTGGAATAAGAGTTTCAGAATAAAGCTTTTGAAGAAGTTGAAGAGCACCTATCTTAGCAAGGTGGGTAATTGCGGTAGTATCGCTGACGACAATCCTGTCCAAAATTTAGCTCCCTATAAGTCGTTATTCTTTATGTCATCAATTAGGTCGTCTACGTCATAATTCACGGTAGCCCCTTTTTCAGATAGCAGTGTATGGAAATCGAACTCTGAAATACCGAGTAGCTTACCTGCCATTGAGCCGTGAATACCTTTGAATTTGTATAAAGCGATAGCAAATAATTCCAACGCTTCTTTTTCGTCTACTCCGATCTTATCCATCAGAGAGTCGTCTAGCTCTATTTTCATCTCTTTTCCTCTAAAAACAGGGTTAATGGAAGCCGAGACTCCCAATATTCTTTATTCCTGTGGCCATCAGTATCCCACCTAATGCAAATAAGTGCGACTCTACAAGAATGTGTAGAAAAATCGTTATCGACTTCGTCCATGTGTTGAAGAGGGCAACAGGATAATGAAGAGTTCCCGTTTATTGTAAATAGTCAATCTGGATGGCAAGTATACCCTTGAACACTCCTGCCATATGGACATCCTGGAGCACAGACACACAAAAGCTTTGGGACTAAACGCTTCGCCACCAAGTCATTCAGCCATACGAGTTCGCCCGGACAGGGTTGTTGTATTCGGGCCAGGAGATACCCTTGGTGGGTCTGTGGCTCAGATAATGGACAGGTCCGATAAGAGTGGAGCGGTGCGGAAATAGCGATCGCCAAACATTTAACAACTACCGAGACTGCTAATCAATAGAATTACTGGGGAGATAAGCAAAGTTATCTCCCCAGTAACCTTACCAAGGACCAGTTCCCTTACCAATCACAACATTTGTGATACGAGGTCTGTTCGATTCACAGCCAGAAAGACTGATATGAACCGGTTTTCCGCTAACGGCCGCAGCCAGAAGGGTCGAGTAGATTCTATCCTGCCCACTTTCCGCGATACTGGACTGAACCATATAACTATCCGCATCAGAACAGCTTTCAGGGTTTTCAATCGGAATACCAGTTACACGAATGGTCAAATTTGAAGCATTGGACATGCTCCAGACATTAAAGTTCTGGATAGTTTTCCAGGTTTCGGCGTGAGCGCCGACAGCAAAGCTGCCCAACATTAACGCTACAATTCCATGCTTAACAAACTTCATATATTACACCTTTCTTTTCCATCTATCTGAATCCAAATATTAACTAAAGTTTTTTCGCTCAGTCGTATCTAAATAATCAGTCAGCACACTTAAATTGTTAGAGCGATAATGTTAGACGAGCCTCATATACACTCATTAACGACCAAAAACCACATCAATTCGACAGCTCAATATATGCCGCCTGATTACAGCTATCATCACTATAGTTGTGAACTCTTATTGAAAAACCACCAGCAAAAGCGGCTAGAGCTGCTGCATAGGCTTTATCAAATATACTTTGGCTCCCTGCAATTGACAGAGGAAAAACAATTGACTTGCCTACACAGGGACCAGTACCGCCTTCAACCCGTATTACAAAAGCATTTGAATTCGAATTTGTGTTTGTAATGCTGGCAATTTTTGATCCGGTGGCAAGATCGCCTGCATTTGCAAACAATGTTACAAACATGAGGCTACAAGCAATTACTCTAAACGTATTCCTTCTTAAAATTTGAAAAAAAGCCCCTATATTCCCTACGTGATATAAGAGGGCTAGGCTGAAGCCCAGATCTGACTCATGTCAAATGTAAGACTTGACCTCATTACTTTTCCTTTTAATTCTCTTTATATTTCGATTCTGTATTAAGAATTTATTCCAGTGTTCAATGTGGATCTAGCCCCACTTTCCCTACTTAACATAAACGGCATGCACCTTTATCCACGCCCCACTTGCATCGCAGCCATTCATAGATACAGTTACAGGAGATTTAGCAGCTTTCGCCGCCAGTAATGCGGACTTTAATGCGGGGTCGGCAGTTGTATTGCCTGCCCAGCCATTGTTGCTAGAACATGTATTATCTGACGTTGCATTCGGAAAGCCATTATCCAGTTTAATTGCGATTGAACCTCCCTCGTCTACATAGAGTTCGGCAATAATTCCAGTATCTGATGCTGAAAATGAAAAGGGTGAAAATAAGATAAGCATAAGAGTAAATAATTTTCTCATTTGTATGAATGTCTCCTAGTGTAAGTCTATTATTTGTATAACGCGCATGCTCAATTTTGTTTTCTAAAGACACATCCTCCAGGCCCATGATTCCATTAAAAAATCACTGGATTTTGCTCCTGTTACTTATAAAACTTCGTCATAAGCCTTTTTAACAAGCTAATAAAACCCGCGAGAAAGCCCCACCTTATTCCCTACGTGAGATAAGAGGGCTAGGCTGAAGCACACATCAGACTCATGTCAAATGTAAGGCTTGACCCCATCCATCCCCCTTGCCAAAAGTAAGGCTTGACCCCATTGCTTTGCTTAGAGGCGCTTAATTTTTTACTCCAATCCTAAAGAGTTACTTAATTCTAACCCCTTGAATCTCAGGATATCCTTCGCTGTTACACTGATAATTGACATTAGCCTTAAGACCAGAAGTCATTGCAGCTAACAGTGACGAATACATCAGTGACTCTTTTCTTTCAAGCAAGTACCGCATTTTATGATTAGAATTACTGCATTGATTGCTAACATTGAAATAAACATCAATTTGTGTTTTCCACACCTTTAGCTCAGTGACAGTCAAATACCCAGTATTAAAGTCTGTAGCATTTGACAGCATAGGCATTAGTAACAGGGGCATATATAACAACTTCTTCACAACACCATCTTCCATTATATCAATGCACTTCATTTAGTTTATTCAAATCTACTTTGACACAATAACTTTTTGAGCTTTGTAAGTCTCGTATAAATAGCCACTTCGAAAATAGATCTGTCGCCTTTTCACATCTGAGTCATGTCAAATGTAAGGCTTGACCCCATCCCGCTCTGCGCCTCGGCAGGGAGGAAGCTGCGCCAGAAACTCAGCGAACTTTCTATTGCTCAATCGCTTCGCAGTAACCTGATTGCCAAATTGATCCTGGCCAACGATATAACAGCCACTCTTGCCAAGATCTACGCCCAGTGTTTTGATAGCCATGATGATTCGCCTCCGTTGGGTTTGGTCACCTTCATCCTATATTTAGGATGAGAGGCGAGTCATCTCAGGCTTGACCCTATCACCTCTCTCGATCTCCGTTTTCTGGTGTCAAGCGTAAGGCCTGACCCCATCACCGTTAGGCCTGACCCCTTCACCGCTTAAAGTATAGTGCTCCCTTTTTTGCGACACCAATACCCTCCACAAGCAGTTTCTTCTTAAGTGTATCCATTTCTAGAAGCCAAACATTAACAACGGCATTAAGAAACAGCCTCTCTCTATATTCTTGAATCACAACAGTGTTATTTTCTTCAATATAGCTAACGGCAAACATATTATTTCTATTTAGCAGCTCTTCACTTATCTCTTTCACAATATTCGTCTTCAAATCCAGCACAAAGTATTTACCGGCTTTTACACATAACAGATTATTTCCACCGATTCCCATCACAGGCTCATATTGAGCTAAGTCTATGTCTCGAAGGGATTGGTTCCGAATATCTAACAGTTTCAGTTTCTTATTTTTACCATAAGACTCAAAAAAAATTGCTTGTGAATCGCTTATTTTTATGGGGCATTTCGAGGCGGCCCCCCTCTCGAGCTTAGCGACTTTCACAGGTTCAGATGCAGATAAATCTGACATATAGAGAGACTCTTCAAAACCATCATGAGTCCGCTCCACTCTTGAAAAGATAATATTTCCGCTAGACTCAAAGTAGATAGGACAGCTTGCATTTTCAAAAAGTAAATCTTCTTGATGAGTTCTAATATCAAAAATCCCAACAGCATGAGAAGTGCTTTCAAACAGAAACTTATCTTGATCAACTTTCTCTAAATTTATGTAGCCACTAACATTGCCATTCCGACTTAAGGGTGCTAACTCTTTCAGACTAGAGTCAGCAAGATTGGATATAAACAAATAGCCGTTTCCGCTACTTAATAACAAGTTTCCCATTCCATCTCCTTCCGAAAAGGCATTTGAAACGCCCAAAAAAAATGAAACCGTCAAAAAAAACAACACTTTACATAAATTCATAGTCAAAAACTTCCTTTCATTGCATCTGCAAAGTCTTGACAGTTATGGGTTAGAATATTGTAGTCATTTGGAGCCCACCCCCCAGATTGGAGAACCGTATTTGCCACAGTTCTCATATTTCCTTGATATATATCCCTACTAAATATATAGCTAGAATAGTCTCCTTGACTTAGTACTGGATCAGCATTGACTCCCAAGGTATCCCCAGTATATCCAATATTGACCAACCTACCATTTTCTACGCCAAAGGCATGCTCGTGCATTACATTAATATTCACATTGTCGCCTACTCTTAAAAACACTCCATCAGGTCCACCAAGCGGCCGAACGCCAAAAAAAGCGATATCATCCTTTCCATTCCACAGCCCTTCACTTCTTAAGGCATCTAAAATTTCCTGCTCGGTAGCCCCTCTAAAGGATTTAGGTGCTCTGTGACGGCCCATTCGTCCTTCTCCATTGAACAAATGGGCCATTGCTGCTGTTTGGGCTCCATTAGCAAATTTACCTCCACCAATCACCGATGTGGTGCCACCTACAAGGGCTGCGATTGCTGTCCGCCCTACAATTTTACCGAAATCCTTGTCTTGCATATCGTACAGACTTCCCGTCTCAGCACCCTCTGCTAGGTTCAATGTAACAAATTTAGTAAACGCTGAGCTGACAAAACCTTGACCAAACTTGCCCCCCTGCATAACGGAAATGACCCCGCCAGCTAAACCATGGGCCAATACTCTTGCTTCGAATCCAAGACTCGATTGACCTATAGCGCCGAAAACCCCCCCAGACAAACCACCGATCACAGCACCTTTCGCAATGTTTCCACCAACTATCGCCGCATTAATAGCCCCCATTAGTAGCCCCTGAACGAATGGGGCACATTCCGGGCATATAACCATTACAGCGACAATTCCCGCACCAGACGCCGTTTCCTTTGGATGCGTCCACATATACACAGTAGGATTGGGAAGGATCTTCAAGGCCTTCTTTAATAACTTTTTAAAGAAATGCCCACTGGGATCGCTATATTTCAACGGATTATTCAACACATACGAATAGCGGTTATAACTCTGACTCGAACTGGCCGCCTGAATAAAGGTATCCGCGCTCAGGAATCGGGCTAGCGTGGCATCATAGACCCGTCCATTCATATGGATCAGATCCACTTCCTGGATGCTTTCGTGACCGGTAAAGCCTTTATTGGTATAAGGCAACTGGGTCAGGTACAGCGGGTCATCCAGCGTCGCCCCGGCTTTCCACGGGAACTCACGCAGTTTGCCCCAGGCATCAAAGCTTCGGCGGTCCACCACATTCGCAAACGCATCCGTCACCAGATCGATACTGCCCAATGCATCTTTGTGCAGATACCGTGTTTGCACCCCGTTGCTCGAGGACACGATATGCTCCGCCACCAGTTGGCCGCCGGCATAGATGTAGTGCTTCTCTTCCGTGGCACTTCCCTTGCTCAGCAACTCATACAGACCGCCGACGTATAGGGTGGTATCCCCTTTATGATTGACCTTCTTATATCGAGCTCTACCCGGTCCATAGCTGAACGCTGCAGAACGCCCCTCCTGGGTCATCAGCACCGGCTTGTTGAAACTACTCCACTGAATCGTTCGACCATTACCGCTGGTCATATTGCCATTGGCATCGTAGACATAGGTGTTGGCACCGGCAGTCGTTACCGCATGCGGTCCCGCGTTGTTGCCGTAGCTATAATCACCCACGTCGGACTTATAGGTGATATTGCCCAGACTGTCGTAGCTCAGTGTCTGAGTCTGATTCAGGTCGTCTGTGGTATAGCGACCACTACTCACTTGGGTACTGGTCAGACGGTCGATCCGGTCGTAAGTGAAGATTTCACGGATGTCATTTGCCAGATCCTCTCGCAAAGCCACGTTCTGGTAATCATCGTACTGGTATTCCAAGTGCCGCATGACTTCCACAATGGACAGCATGCTGCTATGAATGGCCTGCAACTGGCCGGTGCCCTGGTTGTAGGTATAATCGTTAACGATACCGTTGCCGTATACTTCTGCGCGAATGCGTCCGGAGGCATCGACGTCCACCGCCCGCCAATAGGTAATAAACTCATTGTCTGCCACCATATCGCTGTAGGCATCAGCCACATTGTTCAGGGTACTGGATACCCGGAAACTGTGATCTGCTGCTGCCAGCGTTTGTTCTGCTAACACTGTCAGCTGTGCAGCGGTGCTGGAATAGCTTTCCGCCTGACGATTGATCAGGCTCTGGACGGTTTCCAGTTCCGCCATAGTATTATTCAGGTGATTCAGAAACTCCGGCGACAAGGACTCACCGTTAGACACCGTTTCGGCTAACAGGCTTTGATGCGACTGTAAGTTTGAGAGATATTCCACATGTTCCACTGATTCACAGGCGCAAGTGATAGTGTTGCTGTTGAGCACATAGATCTGGTCTTCGCTGTCGATCAGAGACGGCTCGACTGACTCAAACTCGCTGACTGAGATTTGGGATATTGTTTGGGTATTTCCAGAGTACGTAACGCGGTAATGGTACTCAGCAGGTACAACAATCGGAATAAATACATCGCTGGCAATTGGAATAACCTTGTCGTGAACCCGAATATAGAATGTCACCCCATCGCCGGCACTCAAAAAATCATATGGAACATTCTGTTCCAGACCATCAGTAGTTCCCTGTTCGAACTGGATAGTCTGCTTCGCCAGAAGTTCTGCATAGTTATCGATACGGGATTGATAGTATTGACCAATCTCTTTTAGTTGATTCGCCTTGCTAAGATAGTCTTCAGCCAACGTTACTGCTTCTTGAATCAACGGTTGCAAACGCGACAGGTCATGCTCCTCCGCATCCACCCGCAGTCCGCGTACCGACTCAAGATAGCCGTTACTGTCGTAGATATTTTCTGTATAGAAGCCGTTACTGCCAGGATAGATTGTCTTTGCGATCCGTCCCAACGCATCATAGCGGGTGCCGGCAGTAAAGGAACCATGGCCATCTACTTCCGTGGTTGTATTGTAGGCACGCCCCAGACTGTCATAGGTATAGAGCTTTGTGAGGCCATTGCCGGTTTCCGAGAGCAATTTTCCGATGCTGCCCTGCGGAGCTGTGGCATCTCCATAGACCCAGGTGCTGATACCCTCAGGCTCAGTCCGTTTGACCATCCGCCCCAGCAAATCATACTCCATAGAGACGGTCTGATTTTTAGCATCAGTTTGAGACGTTAGCTGTCCGAAGGCGTTATAGGAATATTCCCAATGCCCCATGTCCGGGTCATCCATGGCGATCTTACGACCGAATTCGTCATATTGCAGCGCGATCGTGGTTGAAGGATCATCAGAGACCGTTGTGGTCAGCAGATTACCTACACCATCGTAGGTATAACGAATGAATGAACCTTCTTCTTCCTCGATGTAGACCTGCTGACCCAAGGCGTTGGCCTTGACTGTCTTCGAGCGGTATTCATTACCGGAAACCGTAGTGGAAGTTAACCCATTATATTGAGTTGTCACTTGACGGACACTACCATGGGGACCTGGCTCAGTGGCTCTTATAATTCGGTCAAGAGCATCATATTCTGAGGTCGCCCAATAAATATGGTCTCCTGCGTAGTAGTTCCGGCTAACTTTCTCCACCAGACCAAACGGGTTATAGACCGTATCGCTGTATACCAGTTTTCCATCAAAGCCCTGGGTGATTTTACGAACCTCTCGGCCTAGGGAGTCTTGTTGCACACGCACGGACGGAGCCCCTGTGCTTTGGGTCAGGACACAAGTCGTTGCATAATCTGCCGAATCTCCACAATTTGAGTTGGAAGCAAAATAACGGCTAATCGTGGTGGCTGTACCGTCCGGTCGATCTTCACGGACTTTGCGTCCAAACCCGTCATAAGTCCATGAAGTTGTCAGACCATTCGGTCCGGTAGTACTTTTCAACCAGCGTTCAGGGGTGTAGGTATAGGTTTCACAAAGGTTATAGACATTACAGGTTTGAGTTGCTTTGCCCAAACTATCGTATGCGGAAGTGGTAACCCGATCTTGTTCTCCATCTGCAGACACCACCACTTGAGTTTTCTGGCCGTAGTCATCATAAGTATTTTTAGTTGTAGTGAGCGGCAATCCAGTGTCAGTGCTGACTACCTGCTCAGTGGCCAGCAATCCTTTACTATTGTATGAAAAAGCAGATTTTCGAGTTTGGGTGCCGGAAGGGCCTGAATGTGTCACCAGACTGTCGCTCAATCGGCCCAAAAACCAGTTAGAAGTATCGTTGTAGTAATGCGAGGTTGTGGTTTTGGTAAATGTCTCACCACCGCCTGAAGTGGTGACTTTTATTGTGCCGATATTTCCATATTCGTCGCTGTTGCTGTGCTCTGTGGTTACAGTTGAAACAAGCGATCCATCCAACTCATAACTTTGCTGTACTGCCTGCGCTAAATTTACGCTATATACTCCTCCAAGATACTTGCCTAAGGAGTATGAATTCGTTGCCTTATTCAGCAACGAGCCGTTATAAAGCTCAGTCACCGAAATAACATTTCCAGTCCGGGGAAACCCTGATTGGTCAAATGTGGTGACTTTTGATTTGCCGGTTTCCGGATAACTCTCCGTTATCTGGGCATAGCCATAAGACCCCCTCCCCCGAAGATTCGCCTTATAACCTGCATAGTGATAATTGACAGTATTGGTTCCACCCACTCCATTGCTGGTTTCAAGTTTCGACACTACCTGGCTTGCCCCCTGAACATCCACCACCGGGTATGAGGCACCGCTCCCCTTGGTATAGATAGACTCGTCCGTCAAGGGTCGATAGGTCAAATTAGATTCGTTGCCATAGGCATCCACAACAGAGGCTAATTTTCTTGGCGACACACTGTTCGAATAGATGGTGTCCTTGAATGTCCCACCCCATCCATTAATATAATAAATATCTATCGCTCCATCGCCGGTAAACTCACCAAACTGAATTCGCGAAATATCAATCTGGCCTGTTTCAAAAGAGCTGCCGTTAATCGAAGTGTTCAGACCATCCGTGACACTAAACGTACCATCGCCTTTGGATAAATGAATCTTATCTATAGAAGCATTATCCCAGCCTCTGATTTGGTAAATATCGGTCTTTCCGTCTCCATTGAAGTCAATAAACTTCAGTCTTGAGATATCAATCTGAGCCCCAGCATGCTCGTCATTTACAAAGCTCCCAATACCATTAACTACCTGGTAATTACCATCGCCTTTTGAGAAGTAAATTGTATCGACAGCAGATTCGCCGTAACCGTTGACATGATATACGTCCAGATTGCCATCGCCGTTAAAGTCACCAAAGTTGACCCGGGCAATATCCACCCCCGCACCGCCATCCAAGGAATCCGCCACGCTGCTATTAATGCCATTAATAACCTGGTAGCTTCCATCACCATTCGATAAGTGCACCTTATCCAGAGCATTTCCGCCCCAACCGTTCACTAAGTAAATATCGGTCTTTCCATCGCCATTAAAGTCAATGAACTTCAACCGGGCAATGTCAATGCGTGCTCCTTCCAGAATATCGTTAATAGAGGTATTCAGACCGTCAACTCGGGAGAATGTGCCATCTCCATTGGATAAAAATACATCATCTCGTGAAGATCCACCCCAGCCATTAATATAATAAATATCCGTCCTGCCATCGCCATTAAAGTCGCCCATATTTATCCGGGAAATATCTACTGGCGCCCCTTCCATGCTGTCCTTTACATAGGTATTCAATCCGTTCACTGTGGTGTAGGAGCCATCGCCATGGGACAGGTAAATCTTATCTCTCGAGGCCCCCCCCCAACCGTTCACATAATAGATATCGGTCTTACCATCTCCATTGAAATCGCCATATTTAATGCGGGCCAAGTCAATATGCGCCCCTTCAATAGTGTCTGGAACGGAGGAGTTGATCCCGTTAATGACATTGTAAGTTCCGTTGCCATTCGACAAATAAATCTTATCTACCGAGGAGCTATCCCAACCTTCGACAACGTATACATCCGACCGACCGTCGCCGTTAAAATCACCATAGCGGATTCGGAAAATATCCACTGGAGCAGCCTCAATTTTTCCATTGACGTAAGTATTTACTCCCGTCAAGGTAGAGAAACTTATTGACTGGTTCCCGGACCAGGAAAAATTGAGAGGCGTCATACAGTTGCCGGCAGCATCACAAGCCGTAATCTTTTCAAGCTCGACATAACGCGATGTCGTGTCACCTGAATAATCCAAATTATAAGTCCGAATCAATGTCGAGTCGGAAGATACCTTGATTGAAGATATCACGTCATTGGATTGAGTGTCGGTACCTTTAAAGTAACCAGTGATCGGAGAAAAACCACTAATGTAGTTCGATAAGGAGCTATAAATAACGTCAACTCGTCCCCCAGCATAGCTGATGTTGCTTAGATACTGAGTATTGTTCTTTGTGATATAGCTATAGGTAATTGGATTATTGCCGGTAGTGTCATTGATCTGACTCAAAGACCAGTTAAGGGTTCCCTGAGACACACCATGGGATGCACTACCACCACCAAAAGTCATCACCTGGCCGGCCTTGGTCTTGACCACAAAATGATCCGGGTGATTGCTAGTACCACCCACCGAGAGGATCTGAGAATAGCTGTCAATTTCTGTACGGTACTCGGTGCCGACACCACCATTCGTACCGTCCACCGGGACCAATCTCTGACCATCCAGACAATAACGATCATTGCCGTCAAAGCTGATACCCCGGCTAAATCCATCCTGATCTAACGTGGGAGAGCACCGGTAAATAGCCGACAGCCCACTCAGGCTCCACCCAAGTCCAAGATGGCCGGCTCCTCCGTTACTCGAGTAGTTTATCCCAAGCTCAGGCTGCATACCGCCCCGACCGGGCACGACCTGGATTGGAAGTGAAAACTGCGCCGCGCCGTTCGTGACCGAGAGGCTACCGGAAAGATTTCCGGCTACCGTCTGAGCGTAGGCGGATGAACCCGCCAGTAACAGCGCCACCATGGGCACTAGCTTATTCCAGAAGAAATTGTCAAACATGGAGAGTCCTTGTCGGTATCCTAATTGGCTATTCTTTTTAAATTCCGGGAGTGCTCTGATGCTGTTAGTCGACGAGAGCAGGCAACCTTATTGAGTTTTCGGTCGTAAATGTTCTTTGATGGCCAACAATCTTGACTCAAGTTCTAGTGAGTCTTTCTGTTCATACTGGTCGTTGGACATGCTGCTTGAAGGAGTAGCAGATAGCTGCTCATCAATCGCTTCGAGCTCTTGATTCATATGCTCAATTTTGGCATTTAGAGAGCTTTCTGCTTCAGGGGAGTCATTTTGATTATTAATAACTTGGTGCAGTTTTTTTGCTGGGACAGGAAAACTTTCGGGCACAGCCTCAGAAGAGACATCCTCAGTTTTAGACATAGGATCCGGTATTTTAGCCACGTCTTCAGTTTGGACATCCAAACTTTGTGAAACAGCTTTGGATGGCTGGTTAATATAAAAATACCATCCGGAGACAGCTGCCAATAAAAATGCAGCGAGGCCTGATTTGTACTTCTTTGCTATATCCATTGCGATCCCTGGTACAAATTTTGACTAGACAGATACTGTGTTTCAGCCTAACTGTCATGACTACCGGCCAGAAAGCCGACAAATCTGAAGGAAGCAAGATGGACATGGCGTGCGGAACCCAGTCCATAGGTAATTCTTCCTTTTTAAGGGAATAAAGTCTAAAGATGATAAAAAATCATTTCAAGAAAATTATTAAAAAATGTTTAGAGTCCAAGCATTAAGGCTTATTTATTAACCCATCAACCGCCCATACAACCCCAAATACTCCCCAGCCGACCTATCCCAACTAAAGTCTTGCGCCATGGCATTCTGCCGCACCTGCCTTAGCAGTTTGGGGTTGGAATACAGCGTCAATGCCCGGTCCATGGCGTAGCTTAGGTCGTCGACGTGAGAGTGATAAAACACGAAGCCGGTTTGTTCCCGGTCAGGGCCGCCTTCCCATACGGAGTCGGCGAGGCCGCCGGTGGCGCGGACGATGGGGAGTGTGCCGTAACGGAGAGCGTAGAGTTGGGTGAGACCGCAGGGCTCAAAGCGTGAGGGAACCAGCAAGAAATCGCAGGCGGCTTGTATGAGGTGGGAATAAGGTTCGTCATAGCCGACGGTGACGGAGACCTGATCGGGGTATTGGGCTGCGAGGGCTTTGAACTCCCCTTCGAAGTAGGGATCTCCAGACCCCAACAGAACGAATTGCGCACCTTTTTCGACGAAGGACGGAATGAGTCGATGAACCAGATCCAGCCCTTTTTGCTCACTCAGTCTGCTAACGATGCCAAAGAGTGGCTTTTGAGCAGAGACTTCCAGCCCACATTGTTTTTGCAGAGCTGTTTTGTTTTTGGTTTTACCCGAGAAGGATTTGGCAGAGTATCGAGCTTTGATCAGCGAGTCCTCCTCCGGCGACCATAAGCTGTAGTCAACACCATTCAGGATACCGGTCAGACGGTCAGACTTTTCCCTTAACAATCCATCCAGGCCACAACCGAATCCCGGGGTCTGAATTTCCTGGGCATATGTTGGGCTGACTGTCGTGATGGCATCACTGTATTGGATCGCGGCTTTCAACATGGAAAAGTGCCCATAGTATTCCATGCCTTCCAGTCGGTACTCTGATTCCGGCAACCCCAGCTCCAAAAACTGCTGATAGCTGAACATCCCCGTGAACTGCAGGTTGTGGATGGTGAAAACCACGGGAGGGTGCTTTTGTTTCCAGGTTCTCAGGTAGGCAGGAATCAGCCCGGCCTGCCAATCATTGGCGTGCACGATATCCGGTTGCCATCCAAGCAGTTTGCCATGCTGGGCAACCATGGCGGCAGCCCAGGAAAGCGTGGCGAATCGACGATGATTATCATGATGATCACGGCCCTGATCGTTCAAGTATGGCCCCCCAGGCCGGTTAAACAAAGGTGGACTATCCACCAGCCAGTAGGGTGTGCTATGTTCAGGGGACTTACCGGTGAGCAGACGTACCTCGCCAAAGCCGTAAGGGTCACCTAAGTTTGGGCCCTGTTTGACATCGACCAACTTATCTACGATGCCTGGATAGGCAGGCAACATGATCCTTGCGTCACAGCCCTTCGCAATGAGGGCTTTTGGCAGTGTGCCCGCCACATCGGCAAGCCCCCCTGTCTTGACGAGAGGAAACACTTCTGACGCAACGATGAGAACTTTCATAGATGTCTTTTCCCGGACGGTTAATCCAATTCGTTTTCTGCTAAGACCTGAGTTTCTTAGACAAGTCCGTCTTAGTCAGAACATGAACTCTAACCGAACCCACCGGCAAACTGAACAGGACATTCGAAGAGTACTCTTTCTAAGAGCTCTCTCCACCCGTACCCGTTCGCGAATACTTCTCAACGCTGACATCGGGCAAGCGGCTCCTTCATCCAAGATATTCTATGGTCTACTCTTTTATGAGGAACCCTATTCTTCAAACACAGCAAGCCAGACATCAACGCAGGCTGTGAGTCCCTATGGAGAGCGACAATGAATAAGAAAGCCGAAACAAGCACCGACCTCAACAATGCCCTAAGTAAAACGCTGGCTCTGATACTGGCCGGCGGACGGGGCTCAAGGCTTATGCAACTCACCGATCATCGATCGAAACCCGCCGTCCCGATTGCGGGAAAATTTAAAATCATTGATTTCCCTCTCTCCAACTGCGTTAACAGCGGTGTCCGCCGGATTGCCGTCCTGACCCAATACCGATCACATACCCTGAACCAGCATGTACAACGGGGATGGAACTTCCTGCGCCCCGACTTTAACGAATTCATCGAGCTCTGGCCTGCCCAGCAACAGACTGACGAGCATGCCTGGTACCAGGGAACGGCTGATGCCGTGTATCAGAACCTGGCCCTGATCAAACCTCTGGGTCTGGAATACATACTGATTCTGGCAGGGGATCATGTCTATAAACAGGACTACAGCCTGATGCTGAAAGATCATATTGATTCGGAAGCAGATCTTACTGTCGCCTGCATAGAGGTTGATAAAGAAGAGGCCAAAGGCTTTGGTATTATGGGGGTTGATGGTGACAATAATATCGTCAGCTTCGTGGAGAAACCCAAAGACCCGCCGGAAATTCCAGGCAAACCGGGACGCTGTCTGGCCAGCATGGGCATTTACATTTTCAACGCTCAGCAGATTACTGAAAAGCTAAAAAATGATGCAGCCTCCCCCGACTCCAGCCACGATTTTGGCAAGGATATTATTCCATCAATGATCGGCCATGGAATCTGTAAGGCCCACCACTTTGAGAACAGTTGTATTCCCAACACAGAATACCCCACTGAACCTTACTGGCGCGATGTGGGAACCCTTACCGCTTACTGGGAAGCCAACATGGACCTGACCCGTCTGGTTCCGCGCCTGGACCTCTATGATGATTCCTGGCCCATACGAACCATGCACTATCAACGTCCGGCCGCCAAGTTCAACCATAACAAAGATGACCGTGTGGGCAGTGCGCTGAACTCGGTGGTTTCAGCCGGATGCGTGGTATCCGGTGGCACCGTTACCCAGAGTATTCTCTTCAATAATGTTCGGGTGAACTCTTACGCCAGCATCAATGAATCCGTGATTCTGCCTAATTGCGATATCGGTCGTCATTGCCGTCTGAACCGGGTGGTGTTGGATGCCCATTGCCAGGTGCCTCAAGGCACCATTATTGGTGAGAATGCGGAAGAGGATGCGAAACGGTTTTACCGCAATGAAGACGGGATTGTTTTGGTCACCCCGGATATGTTGGAAAAGTTGTAGGGGGATCGGGACAAGAGCGAGGGCGCACACGCAGGTGCGCCCCTACATGTGGGGTTGGCGACGCACACATGCCCGAGATAAGGCTCTATGTAGGGGCGGACCTATGTGTCCGCCCTTTCCCATGCACCTCAAAGATCAGGTAATAACCGAGGGTTCAGTACGGCCACTAATTTCCTCAATACGAGCGAATTTCCGTGAAAGAGCAATCAGCTCAGCCAAGGTTTCCTGGGTATCAGCCTGTTGCCGACCAGCTTCCTTAACCGGCTTTTCAATATAGACCCTTAAAGTGGCTCCGACGGTGCCGGTACCTGATAATCGATAGATGATTCGTGAGCCATCAGAAAATTGCAGCCGGATTCCCTGGTTTTCACTGATCGATTCATCCACGGGGTCCGTGTAGGCAAAATCGTCGCAGGAGGCGAGCCCTGTCTCAGCCCCCTCATTTTCCAACCAATCGCTTACCTGTTTAGGACTGGCCACCAGAGTCCGAAGATGTTCCATAATAGCGGCTCCGTCTTCGCTTGAAATACCTTCGAAATCGTGCCGGGTATAGAAGTTTCGTCCGTAAGTCAGCCAATGCTCGTGAACGATGTCTTCCACTGGCTGTTGCCTTTCTGCCAGCATGTTCAGCCAGCAGAGAACTGCCCAGATGCCATCCTTTTCCCTCACATGATCTGAGCCGGTACCAAAGCTTTCCTCACCACATAGGGTAATTCGTCCCGCATCCAGCAGATTGCCAAAGAACTTCCAGCCGGTCGGAGTTTCAAAACAGGGGATTCCCAATTTGGAGGCCACCGCATCCAGAGCTGCAGAAGTCGGCATGGACCGGGCAACACCACGTAGTCCGTCCCGATACCCCGGAATCAGCCTGGCATTGGCGGCAATGATGGCCACACTATCACTGGGGGTGACATAAAACTGGCGACCGAGAATCATGTTGCGATCACCATCGCCGTCAGAAGCCGCCCCAAAGTCCGGTCCGTCATCGGAAAACAGTTTCGCGACCAATTCCTTGGCATGCACTAAATTGGGATCGGGATGATGGCCGCCAAAATCCGTCAATGGCTCGCCGTTAATGACCGTTCCTCTCGGAGCCCCCAACTCTTCCTCAAAAATGGCCTTGGCGTAAATACCGGTGATAGCCCACATGGCATCAAAGCAAAACCCGAAATCTCCCGATTTCAGCATTGCGCCAATTTTCCCGAAGTCAAAAATGCTTCGCATTAACTCGGCATAATCTGCCACCGGGTCAATCACCCGAACCCGGGCGTTACCGATGTGGACATCCCCTAACGTATCCAGATCAATGTCCTCACTTTCAGAGATCCGGTAGCTTTCAATTTCCTTCGAGGCCACATAAATGGCATTGGTCAACTGCTCAGGAGCAGGCCCCCCATTAGCCGCATTGAACTTCAAGCCGAAGTCCTCATCCGGCCCACCGGGATTGTGCGACGCAGAGAGTACAATTCCTCCCAGCGTTTGATACTTCCGAATCACACAAGAAGCCGCTGGTGTGGAAAGAAAACCGTGCTGGCCAACAATAATCTCACCCAAACCGTTGGCAACTGCCATTCGTATGATGGTCTGAATAGCTTCTCGATTGAAATAACGGCCATCGCCTCCCACAACCAGTTTTGCTCCGGCTTTACCTGGCAGGGTATTGAAAATGGCCTGCACGAAGTTTTCCAGGTATCCCGGTTGCTGAAATTGACGGGTCTTTTTTCGCAGTCCGGATGTTCCGGGTTTCTGGTCATTGAACGGTGTGGTAGCCACCTCGCGTATATTGACAGACATGCTTCCCCCTGTGAGATGTAGTTCTTGCTTCATTTTTTCTTACGACACTCCGACATCCCTGTTCACATATCATTATTGATCTTCCTTGTACGGCACTTTATTACTCAGCGCTTGTTAACAGGATTCGGTAGCCCCTCCTGGCGCCATAGCGAAACGCTAAAAGACTCTACGAAAATCCGCGAGCGGATGTCGGCGGAGCCATCTATGCCGTCACTTTTCTTTTCATCGTTCTCGTCATCACTTTTTTCAGGTTTCTCGTCATATTCTTCACCATAATCCTCGCCATGAGACGAAGAGGCGATAACCTGCTCCCAGCGAATTCCCTGACAATCGTGAGGCGCAAATTCCACGCTGTCTTCACTGCCGTTGACAGCCAACAGCCAGGCATCCCTCTGTCCATCAGCAGTTCTTTGAATCAACAGTGCGATGAATCGCTGGTCAGGATTATGCCACTGAGCGTCTTCCATGGGCTTGCCATACTGATCTAACCAACATAGCTGGTCATTGATCTCTAACGTATCCGAATCTCGTCCATCGGAAAAAAAGACTTCGTGGAATGCTTCGTCGGGCAACTGCAGGTCATTGAGGGTGAACAGGGACTGGCGGATTCTGATCAGTTGACTGACAAAGTGCACCAATGAGGTCCTGGATTCCAGTAGCCCCCAATCCAGCCAGGACGTCGGATTATCCTGGCAATAGGCATTGTTATTTCCCTGCTGACTGTTGCCGAATTCGTCCCCCGCCAATAGATGGGGAGTGCCTCTGGAAATCAGCAGCGTCATCAACAGGTTTCTTCGATGGCGTTCACGTTGCTTCAGGATTTCCGGGTCGTCGGTGTCACCTTCCACGCCATGATTACAACTCAGATTGTGGCTATGCCCGTCACTCCCCTGCTCTCCGTTGGCAGCGTTATGTCGCCGACGATAGGACACAAGATCCTGCAATGTGAATCCGTCATGGTAGGTTACATGATTCACACTACAAGCATGAGAGCGATTCATCTTGTTAAATATATCCCGTGATCCCATTAAGCGGGTACTAAGCCCGGCTACTCCTACCGGATCCGCCTTCCAGAATCCCCTGACAAAATCCCGGTAGTGATCGTTTACTTCCAGCCATTCACGGGGAAACGTTCCCAACTGATAACCATTGGGCCCAAGATCCCAGGGTTCAGCAATCAACACCCGGTCACGCAGTGCAGGATCCTGGGCAATCGCCTGCAGCAACGGCGTGTTCTTTGAAATCGATTCCCCTTGCCGCATCAAACTTGCCGCGAGATCAAACCGGAAACCATCGATGCCAAATGCTGTCACCCAATGGCGGAGTGAATCCATGACCAGCTGCAGCACCATCGGATGTTCCGTCTGCAAGCTGTTACCGCATCCGGAAAAATTCTGATACTTTGCCTGGGGTGATTGAGGATTCTGACCAGACTGTTCAATGTCGGTTTGATGCGAAGTATCAGCCTCCATACGGTAGTATGAGCTGTCGATCCCTTTGAAGCTGAGCATCCCTTCGTTCAATCCGCCTTCGGCTGTGTGGTTGTATACCACATCAAGAATCACCTCGAATCCTGCCTGATGGAGCTGTTGCACCATCCACTGGAACTCTGCCACCGGGTCTTTCAGCGCATATCGCCAGTCCGGCGTGAAGAAATTAATCGGGTTATAGCCCCAGTAATTGACCAGTCCCAGGGAGATCAGCCGGGCTTCGTCCATAAAGCTGAAGCATGGCATGAGCTGTATACTGGTCACCCCTAATGACTGCAGATAACGAATCACTTGCGGGTGGCCAAGCCCTAGATATTTTCCACGGTGCTCCAGGGGGATTTCCGGATGTTGTTGGGTGAATCCTTTGACATGCAGTTCGTAGATAATGCGGTCCTGCGGCGGTAAAGAAACCGGACCGGTATCAAGCGCAGGTATGGATTTGACGATCGCTTTGGGTAGATATCGAGCACTGTCCACCTGTTCCCAATCATGCTGCCAAAGAAATTCTTCATACCAGGTGACCGGCCCAGTCAATGCTTTGGCATAGGGATCAAGCAACAGCTTATTAGCATTCCCAACTTTTCCCGCCGGTTGATCAACGCGATAGCCATAGGCCTGCCCTTCTACAATCCCCTCGACATGGGTATACCACAATCCTCCATGGCGGTATTTCATGGGCACAGGCTGTTCCCTGCCGTCAGAATCAAACAGGCAGAGCTGAATAGCCGTTGCGGACTCGCTATATATCGCGAAATGACACCCGCTATCAGACAACGTCGCCCCTAAAGGAGGCGGCTTTGGCGTTCGCAGTCGATTATTCAAGACTGTCGCTGCTCTGGTTGCTCATCTGGTGGCCCATCTATTTGCCCGTCTGGTTGTCCGGTTGTGGCTTCAATATGACGGCGGACAGTGGAGGAATATTCAGTGCGATGGAATAAGGTTGTTGATGCAAAGCCTTTTCCGCCGGGCGAAAATCATCGCCCACTGGATAGTTACTCCCTCCGTAATAAACCGAATCTGTATTAAGCACCACCTTGTAATGGCAGTTCCGGGGAACACCAATCGCATAATGTTCACGAGGCATTGGCGTCATGTTAATCAGAATAATCAGATGATCATCACGGTTTGTCGCGAATCGAATCATCGATAACACACTATTGCCACTGTCATCCGGAGCCAGCCAACGAAAACCGTCGGGATGAAAGTCCTGTTCATACAGGCAGGGCTCATTTCGATAAAGGTGATTTAGATCCCGGATGACCTTTTGTTGCCCCTGGTGCAGTTCATACTCAAGTAACTCCCAGGATAACGGGCGATTAAAATCCCATTCGTTGGACTGGGCGATCTCACTCCCCATGAAGTTCAACATCTTGCCAGGGTGCGCATAAAGGTAGGCGCTAAAGGCCCGCAGATTGGCAAACTTCTGCCATTCATCCCCCGGCATCTTGTATAACAGAGAACGTTTTCCATGCACCACTTCATCGTGGGAAAGCGGCAAAACAAAATGCTCTGAAAAGGCATACATCATGCCGAATGTCAGTTCATTGTGATGATACTTGCGATATATATGGTCACGGGACATATAGCGCAGGCTGTCGTTCATCCACCCCATGTTCCATTTAAATCCGAAACCCAGCCCACCCTCAAAGGTCGGCTTGGACACACCGGGAAACGCTGTCGACTCTTCTGCGATGGTCATAGCCTTGGGGTAATTGAGGTAGATAGTTTCGTTGAGCCGCTTAATAAAGGCGATAGCTTCAAGATTATGATTCCCACCAAACTGGTTAGCCACCCACTCGCCGTCTTTGCGGGAATAATCCAGATACAGCATGGAAGCCACCGCGTCCACCCGTATCCCATCAATGTGAAAACAATCGAACCAGTACAAAGCGTTGCTGATCAGGAACTGGCAGACATGCTCACGTCCATAGTCATAGATCAGCGAATTCCACTCCTGATGCCACCCTTTACGTGGGTCCGGGTACTCGTACAAAGGCGTACCGTCAAAGTTGGACAAGCCGTGACTGTCGGTGGGGAAATGCGCCGGCACCCAGTCCAGAATCACTCCGATGCCAGCTTGATGGCAGGCATCGACAAAGGCCTTGAAGTCATCAGGTGAACCATAGCGGCTGGTCGGGGCAAACAGTCCGACAGGCTGATATCCCCAGGAGGCTCCATAGGGATATTCGGAGATCGGCAACAATTCAATATGGGTATAACCCATCTCCTGGACATAGGGAATCAATTCACGGGTCAATTCCTGATAGGACATTGGCCGCCCATCCTGAAACCGCCAGGATCCCATATGCACTTCATAAATATTGATAGGCGCACTGAGGTGGGACGTTACCTCCTTTTCCTGCCAGGCCAGATCCTGCCATTGGTAACGCTGATGGTCGTATACCACGCAGGCGAATGAAGGATGCTGATCGATGGAGAAAGCCATCGGATCGACCTTATGGGGCAACAGGTCACCCTGCTGGCTCTTGATTTCAAATTTATAGCGGTCCCCTAATCTGGAATCCGGTATAAACAGTCGCCAGATGCCATCACCACTGGCGCCCATAGGATGTATCCGACCGTCCCAATGATTAAAGTCTCCCACCACACTCACTGATCTGGCATGGGGCGCATACACGGCAAAACGCACGCCTTCGACCATTTGGCCCTGAATTTCCCTTGAACTCAGATGAGCCCCCTGATTTCGATAAAGCGTGGCAGCGTCATAGTGAAAGTCATGGAAAGTGATATCGCTGAACTGATACGGATCGAGCTTATCGTAGACCTTGTCTCCGTACTCAACCCGGAAACGGCAGTGAGAGGATTCCGCGACCAGTGCGTCAGAAGTTTTGAGTTTCAACTGAAACAGGCCGTCTTCATGCAGGGGTTCCATGACCCGGCTGACCCGTTCTTCAGGTTCGTAAATCGGCAGCCAACTTACGGCTTCGACCCTGGTGGCACCGGGGAACCAGCAGGTGATAGTCACTCCGCTGGAGGTCTTGCGCATTCCCAGCAGATCAAACGGGAGCGCGCATTGGGCGTTCAACAATTCATTCAGGCGGTGATCAGTCATGTATTATCCCATCAGTTTCCAGAGTCAATTCACGCTCAATCGACCCTGGGAGGCGAATCACCATGCGGGTTGCAGGCTGCTATCCGGCCTCCGTTGTTTCCATTTCCACCTGGCCGAGTCCGGCCAAAGCCTTTTTAAAATATATATGTGTCAAATGTGGCGGCAATTGCATCAACAGATCGAGGTTCCTCTCCTCCGACTGCTCCATGGCCTCTTCCACGACATAGAGTTCTGCCGCACTCTCAATTAACAGGCTGAGGTTAATGGGCTCCTCAAACCGTCTGGTTGGATGGTCTGTACAATATTCGGCAAACGCATAAAGTGCTTCTATCACAGTACTTTTATAGTAGGCGGGATGCAAAGGCTGCAATAATTGATCAATCAGTCTGGCAAAACTCTCTTCTCCGGGTGTCATCGACCCCCTGACGATATCGCATTCCAATATGGAATCCGGGCTTGCCTGCTCGCCGAAAATCAGGCTCTTGGCATGGGCAAGGCTTTTCCAGATGGATTTAAGAAAGGTGCTGTCAAACCCGGTCAGCATGCCCCTGGCAATGCGCCATTCCAACCAGTCCGTGCCCACCGCAGAAATGGGCAGCATCACTCCCTCATAAATATCTGCATGCCCGCCGGCGTCCACTTTAAAGCTGTGCCGGACACCATAGGAGAAGTGTTCTTTCTGGGCGGAAAGGATATTTCGAACCCGGTGATACAACGCGGAGGGAGACAGTCCTGCCAGCTCAACCAGTGCCTTTTTGATTTCCAGCGTACTGTCGTCCTTCAATTCCGCACATACCAGCACCAGATTACGTAATTGCAGAGTACGCAGACCTTCAAACAGCTCCGATTCGGTTCTGAGCAACGACCCCAGCGTCACCAGCAACTCCTGGTATAACACTCTTTCCAATGGATCCTTCACATGCCTGGCAATTTCCTGACTGACCGCTTCATCGGCCAGTGGACTCACGGCAGAAAGATTGACCGGGGCCTTCTGGCCAATGGTGACAGACATGTGCCGGGAATTCAGGTTGGTAAGGGAATCTGCCAGCCCGACATGGGAATAATTCAACATACCAAAGCAGAACCGGGCCACAGACCAGTGCTGCCGGTACTGAGCATTGAGATAAAGTTTGCTGAGCAATTCTTTTTGCAGGTGATCAGGCTCTGATTCAACTGTTTTTTCGACTGCCTCTGCTTTTTCCTCAAGCGAATGCTTGGCCCCTGACTTGTCCGTGCCGACATCGAAAAACGCCTTGATGGCCTTCAGGTTTTCCCGCTCATTATGGCTGTTAATCAGTCGATGAATCAGGATCTCCGCCTCACCAGTGAACACTTTCGCATCGAGTTTGCAGGTGTCAATCAAGTGAGGATGGCTTCGCGGTACCAATGGTGCAATACAGACCTCGGGGATGGTCAGGCTATTGACCCGGGAAGCCCGGAAGGCAAGGCTGGCAGAGGCATACCCCACCTGTTCATGCTCACTGCGTAACTGCATATCACGGAGCGCCAGAAAGAGTTTGCCGGCATCCGGTACCATGCAGGTCATCTGATCGATCATCAGAGTAAACACCGCCACTTCGTTGTGGTACCAGTGCTGACGAATATGACGGATTTCACGCTTTACTTTCTCTATGACCAGCCTGGCATCAAATTTACGGTAGTCACCATATTCACTCTGCAGCCAGGACAGACACAACACCATCTGCTCATTGATTCGATAGGTCTGCGAGGTGGCCAGGCTTTGCAGACGCCTGCGGGGCCTTCCCGTTAATCCCAACGCGTCATTGGCCCCGACCCTGGTATAGGCTTCCACCAAGTGCGTCGCCGATACGACAGCAATCGGGCGGATATCTTCCAGTGTCTCCGCAATCACACCATGATCGGACAGCTGGCGCTTCACCTCATCATTCTCTGCCAGAACCACCAATGCGACTTCTGCATTGATATAGCGGGTGGCACGACGGCGCATTCTCAGCGGATCCAGATCATCTTCACTGATCAGTCCTTCGTCCAGCATCAGTCCTGTCAGATACAGACTCTGCGCCCAAACCAATGGGATGTTCTCATTCGGCAGACGCTCCTGGGAGTGTGGATGACGTTTCTCAGCAGCAATCTTGTCCTTTGGCACGAGATAGAGTTCTGGAAGCAGTTTCTGTCCATCCACTTCCACGGTCAGCGCCTCTAACCGCGCCCGATAGTGGGCGGCCGTTTCAGTATCCCCATCAAACAACGCTGAGAGATAGAGATATGTGAAAAACAGCGGCCACTCAGACTCAACATGCTCGAAATTGGCCAGCTCAGAGTGCTCATAGTGTATGCGGCTGCTGTCCTCCAATTCGGTCTGATGACCGTCCCAGAGAAAGCGTTTGCAACCATAGCGACCTTCAAGCTTCGTGAGTATTTCCTGTCGGGTTTTCCTTATCACCTCCTGGTCTCCCACCGCGAATGCTGGATAGCCGATAATGCTCAACAGAGCGCTATCCACTTCCTTTGACAGGGATTCACGGGGTAACAATGCCGCCAATGTGGAGCGGGCTCTGGAGACAGCATCCGGAATGGTGTGTATAACGGCCTTTGGATCGGCACCTTTCCCAAACAGGTTCAAACCATCCAGTGCCTGCAGCGCTGCTTTTGCCATTCCCACGGAGCTTGCATTGATTTCCGTCTTACCGTTATTGATCTTGTTTCCCCGCTCCCAGATACCATAGTCAGCGACCCGGTAAGCTGTGGAAACGTAGTAGACGAGGTTCTGAACAAAATCGACTTCACTCAAGGTACAAACGATTCTGAGCCCTGATGCGGTCATCTGCGCCAGCATTAACATAAACACGGATGTCGCATCGATCTGCAGGTGTCCCCAGGCATCATCCGCCACCACTTCCAGGCCAGTGGATGTATCATATTTCGCATGCAGTGAATCCAGGCGATCCTGGGTTATTTTGAAGTATTCGACTTTGGCAGACTGCCTCATCATGGCCTGCAGCAAACCGCGCATTAATTTGATGCAGGCCTGCTCCAGTTGGTCACTGCGAATATGATCGCCCTCATGACGGTAGGCCAGCGAGAGTCCCCAAACACAGATAATTGAATAGACATTGTCGCGCACCCATGCGTCGGTATAGTCACCATGGGTATTCACGCTGGTGCTGGCAGGCAGCAATCCCGTTACCGGGTGCTGGCGGGAGAGGATCACCGTGTTGACTTCGCTATACAGCTGATCCAGAAAGGCGGTTTGTTTCATCAAGCAGCGGGCCTAATCAACTCTGATGTCAGAACATTATCAGGCAATCACGCTGCAAAATATACACCACTAAAGTCCTTGATTTTAAAGACGACCGAAGTAAAAAAAGTCCCTCGTCAGCCCCCGGTTCTGCGGTTGACCAGCCACACCGCCGCTTCCACCCGGGATTTCATCCCCATTTTCTTAAGGATGTGTTTCACATGCACCTTAACAGTGCCGTCTGAGATATTCAGATCCCGGGCAATCACCTTGTTGCTGTGCCCCTCCGCAATGCGGGTCAGAATTTCATATTCGCGGCTGGTAAGGGAGGCGGATGGATCGACGTCACGGTCCCCCGGCTTGCGCAATGCAACGGCCAGGATTTCTGTCAGCCTCTCGCTAATCGCCATTTTGCCCAAAGTTGCCTGTTTGATCTTTTCCAGAATATCTTCAGGCTCCATGTCCTTTAGCAGATACCCGTCGGCACCGGCCCGAAAGCAATTCACTACATCAGCCTCATTGTCAGAGACCGTCAGCATAATCACCCTCGAATCCACACCGCTGGCACGGAGCATTCTCAGTGTATCCAGGCCGTCCATACCTTGCATATTCAGGTCCATCAGGATCAGGTCCGGCTCTATGTCACGGGCCGCCTCCAATGCTTCTTCACCATTTTTGGCCTCGGCCACAATGCTCAGCTCGTCTTCGAGCTCAATCAACTGGCGGATTCCTTTACGAAATAAAGGGTGGTCATCCACCAGCATCACCGTTGCTTTGTTCATGCTTTCAATTTCCCCAGGGTCTACTTCAGTATCTGACCTTTCATTCAATACCAGGCTCTTAATTCAATACCAGGCCTTTATTCGATGTCAGGCTTCCTATTCACTAGCCGGCATCCTGTTCAATACCTGGTTCCTGTTCGGTACCTAGCAAAAAACAGGATAGTAACTTTTCCGGAAGGAATTCATTTTAATACTTTTTTTACCTGCCTTTCGGATTTGATCCAGATCAGGTTTTACAGGAATACCTGATGAGTGACGATAGCCAAAGGATACGCAAAAGAGAGCAAATGTGGATACCCCTTTGGAGATACAGGCAGAAGCCTTCCAGCAGTCAAAAGACTGCAAATCCGATAGTGACGATCCATAAATAAGGACCTCCTCTTTGCACTTTCGGCACAAAGTATCCTGTTGATAGTTACGTGATTCCATAGCGTTTTTTGATTCAGACCGCCCCCCGGAACAGCCTCAGGGGCCGTACAACCCAGCTTACCGTGGATCACCAAAGCCTGGAGAAAAATACCGCATCGGTCACTCCCCCCCAATTCCTCCTCCGGGTTTCCCTACCCCTTAGTGAGCATTGTGACTGGACAGCCCACTTCTTACCTTGGCATTGAACGACCAACGCTTTCAACTGCCAAGAGGTAACGCTTATGGCTGACATCACCACCGGCTGGAACCCTGAAGACAACACCTTCTGGGACAGCTCAGGCAAAAAGATTGCCAACCGGAATCTTTGGATTTCCATCCCTAGTTTGTTGTGCGGATTCGCCGTCTGGCTGTATTGGGGCATTATCACGGTACAGATGCTCAACCTGGGCTTCCCGTTTTCCGCTTCAGAGCTCTTCACCCTGATGGCCATTGCGGGCCTGACCGGTGCGACTTTGCGTATACCCAGCAGCTTCTTCATTCGCCTTTGCGGTGGTCGCAACACGATATTCTTCACCACCACACTATTAATGATTCCCGCAGTAGGCGCTGGTATTGCCCTGCAAAACAAGGAAACGCCTCTCTGGGTCTTCCAGGTACTGGCTTTATTGTCTGGTCTGGGTGGGGGTAACTTTGCTTCCTCAATGTCCAATATCAGCTTCTTTTTTCCAAAGAAACAGCAAGGTTTGGCTTTGGGATTGAATGCCGGCCTGGGTAACTTCGGCGTTACCACCATGCAGATTCTGGTTCCCTTGTTTATGACCTTCGGAGCTTTTGGTGCCATGGGCGGTGACCCAATGACATTGGTCAACTCTTCAGGAACCCTGATCGGTAAGATTCCTGCAGGTTCGCAAACCTGGATTCAAAATGCCGGTTATCTCTGGTTGCTGTTCCTGGTTCCACTGGCATTTGCCGGATGGTTCGGCATGAATAACATCCGCACCGAAGAGGTTTCTCCGGATATCGGAAGTCCTTTAAGCAGCTTCACCAAAATCACTTTCATGCTCCTGATCGGATTCTTCACTGCCATGGTGGGTCTGTGGTTGATGTTGCCGGAATCGGCCAACGGATCTGGTTTTGGGGTTCCCAAAGAGCTGGTTCTGGTAGGTGTCATCGCTTCTACCGTACTGTTGCTGAAATTGATTCCTGGCCAGATCGGCACCAGCCTCAGCCGCCAATACAGGATCTTCGGTAACCGTCATACCTGGGTTATGAGTCTGATCTATACCATGACTTTCGGCAGCTTCATCGGGTTCTCCGCGGCATTTGCCCTGGCGATTAAAGTTATCTTCGGCTACAGCCACCTTGAAGTAGGCGGCGTCGTGACTCACGACACCATTAACCCGAACGGCCCCAGCGCCTTGATGTATGCCTGGATGGGCCCATTCATTGGTGCGCTGATCCGTCCGGTTGGTGGTTGGGTATCAGATAAAATCGGTGGAGCCCTGGTGACCCAGGTTTGCTCACTGGTGATGGTGGTATGTGCAGCCGCAGTGGCCTACTACCTGAAGGCAGCTTATGCCTCTGCCACACCGGAAGAATACTTCATCCCATTCTTTGTTCTGTTCCTGCTGCTCTTTGCCGCCAGCGGTATCGGTAACGGCTCTACTTTCCGCACCATCGCCATGGTGTTCCCAAAAGAGCAAGCCGGCCCTGTATTGGGGTGGACTTCAGCAGTGGCTGCCTACGGAGCGTTCTATATCCCCAAAGTCATCGGGGAACAGATCAAAGCGGCCACCCCGGAATATGCCTTCGTCGGATTTGCCATCTTCTACGCCCTGTGCATGGTCATTAACTGGGTGTTCTACCTGCGCAAAAACGGTGAGTATTACAACCCATAGTTCGACAGGCTACCTACCCTGAGTTTGGAATGGAAAATAGGTGTTCTCCCTCCAATCTCACACTTGATGCGCCCTTCGGGGCGCTTTTTTTACATATAGGGAAATCACATTGATTCGCGCGAAAAGTTTACTATCCCTTCGCCAAACTGCTTTATAGCTCTCTCTCTCAGCGGCTTTAGGAGTAAGCGAACTTCAATCAGGTCATTACCAATGTCAGCAATCTCGTCTTCATCATCTGATTCAGCACAGATAGTAGACATATGATGTTCCAACTTTGTCAGAGCTTCTAAGACTATTTTTAGCTCTGACTCAGCCAAGTCAATTTGAAATCGCTTCATACCACCTTACCTTCTTTCTTGTAGACTCTGGTTGCCTTTAAAGCCATCTCTTCCAACAGACCTTTGTACTTATCTAAAGGCATATTGTGAATGGGCGCAATACAATAATGATGAGGTTTGTCTTGCACCAAACGGAGGCCATGGGGTGGCCGGGTATTTGGAGGAAAACGCCAAACCCAACCGTTCATGGGAGACTCTTCAATGCCCTTCCTGTCAAAAACGCTAATGCCTTTCCCATTGGCAACTATCACTGTGATACCGTTTAACTCAATGGAATCGACATCCCGGGACCTGACATTAGCCAACTTAGGACTATTAGAATTACCAAGACGAAATATCTCTTCAGGAACAATATAAAACTCTTTAGGGAACATAGCTCATCCTTGAAACCATAAGAACTTGAGAGCAAAAATTATAGCCATGATGGTTTGAAGGTCCAACCGGGCCTTTGGACTATCCAATTTCAATAAATAGTGTGAAATGACTTTCAACAAAATATTTCAAACTACCTGTCGAAACTCCATCTTCTCGTTCGACTAACCAATAACCATTCAGGCAAGACCTGAAATCCCATGTCGAACAAAGGAGATAGCAGCATGAGCAACACTGTCCGGTTACACCGCGTACTTCGTGCAAAACCTGAAAAAGTCTACCGGGCGTTTCTAGAGCCTGATGCCATGGCAAGATGGCTACCGCCGAATGGATTCACCGCTAAAGTGCATCACATGGAAGCCAAGGTGGGTGGCACCTATTCAAGATGTCCTTCACTAACTTCACAACCGGTAGCAGTCACGTTTTTGGAGGCTCTTACCTTGAACTCACACCCAATGAGTGCATCCGTTACACGGATAAATTCGACGATCCGAATCTACCCGGGGATATGCAGACAACCGTCACCTTGCGTGAGCTGGCCTGTGGAACAGAGATCAATATCGTCCAGGAAGGTATTCCCGAGGTCATTCCTGCTGAGATGTGTTATCTGGGCTGGCAAGAGTCAATAACTCACCTGGCTCAGTTGGTTGAACCAGAGATCCCTGATTAAGTCAGGAACTCACTTCCGCACTATTCCGCCGGAATCAATCATCATCAGCAAGACTCTCGTCGTTCTCCGCTGTAACCCAGTGGGTGAGCGACAGAGTTGTTCCATACCACCCCTGGAAAGCATGCCTGAAAGTAGTCACGCTGCTGTACCCGAGATCTGAGGCGACTTTGGCCACAGGCTTCCCGGAATTCAGATTTACCAGTGCCAGTTCTTTGCGGCACTCTTCCAAAATTCCCGAGTAAGTAAACCCTCTCAGCTTCAGTTTACGCTGCAGGGTTCGGGGAGAAACATGAAGCATGTCAGCCACCACATCAATAGAGACATTGCGTTGAGGTAATTGCTTTTCAATCTGCCCTCTAACTCTCAGCGGCCAGTCGTGGGCCAATTCCGGTGAACCGTTACTCACCTCCTCCGGTTCAAACCCGCGTAACAGGTTTTTGATTTTGTGTTGGAGATCAATATCTGCAATAGGGTTACTCTTCCTGAAATCATATTGAGAAAACGTCAATGAATACTCATTACAGTCAAACTCGATATGACATTGATGACCAAAGAATTCCTGGTATAGCGATAAGGGATTGTCCTGGGGAAAGCCCAGTCTTAGGGTGGCCGGATATTCAAATTCACCGACAACACGTTCACAAAACTTCCAGAACAAGCCCATCATGAGCACTGTTAACATCATCGGCTTGTCCGGATTTTGACTGCGATGATGAATCATCAGTTTGTCGTCATTCCCGGACTTCGTCAGAGTGATATAGGTAGGAAATCTCGACGACTTCAGGCGCTCCTCAAAAAAGCATAAGGAAGAAAACAAACTTTCCGTCGTCAGGAATAAATGAACAAACTTGGTGAACAGCGTGGAACAATGAACTTCCGCCATCCTCAAGCCGTACACAGGCCCTCCCATCTCCCATTGCGCATCCACGAGTAATGCCTGGAGCCGTCGAAATTCCAGCTGTCGGTATTTATCTTCGCTGATGCCGACAGGTAAACCGTGTTTGAGCTGAAGACGCTCAATATCTACCCCATCTTTTTTCAGTACATTAAAAATACTGATGATGATTCGTGTGGGTATCAGAAATTCATCCGCAACTGTAAAGCCGCCATCCAACATCCGTGCTTACCTCGCCACTGTAATGCCGCTTTCAGAGATTGCTCTCTGCAGCAGATTTATTTTTATTAGTCGTATGTTTTCAACGTCAGAGCATCTGCCACTGAGCAAAAAACAGACTAATTTTAGTGTTTCCAGCGAGGGTGACTTTAAGGAATTTCACTATTGGTAATACTTCTTACACCCTATAGCGAATCAGAATAAGAAAATCTTAAGAAGCAAGAAAATAAGGTACCACGATATTTCATCTGTGGCAGAAACCACAAAAAACGGAGCCATCGATAGATGGCTCCGTTCAGGTAAAAAGTGCGAAGCGAGTATATTAGTTACCGGAATCAGTTACCCATTGCCCGTTGGTATTTTGGTAGTCGATCCAAACGTCCTGATCCCCGAGGCTGACGCTTTCTCTGGTATCAATCACTAGATTTAGTTCGAGCTTCGAATGGGGGGAGGAAAAATCAAACTCATTACCGTAGTCCAGCAAACATTGATTGGCCGCATCACCAAAACTTACTGGTTGCGAGGTCATTTTCCAGGTTCCAATACCAGTACCGTCTTTATGACATGCGGCATAAAACAACTCTGTGCAAGAATGGTCCCTGATACGATCACTCTCTGCAGAAATCACTGCACAACTCCCACTGCCGTTTGGCTCAAATCCAGTGGAGTCCCATGACCACACCATATCTCTATGGCTTACCGGATACTCGCCGTCGACTTTCCATCCACTGCCTTCTGCAGCGAATCCATAAAGCTCAAAAACATTTAATCCCGCATCAAGATAGCTACCCACGGTACTGGGTTTGAGCTTGGCACCATCGCCACCTTTGATCACCCCATCTTTCACCCGGCTCATCTTGGTGAACTGATAGGTTTCATCCAACGCTTCGATGTCACTGACAGAGTTGTAGTCCTTCATAGTCTTATCGGCATTAAATACCCGGCCATTGAAGCCTGTATTGTCAGTACAACCATAAGTCACGAATAGCACATTCTTCCCGGCACTGAGAATCTGGGCCTTACTCAGATTCTCAGTATTCAGGAGCGTACAATTGTCGCTGCCGCCATTGCCCTGATAGGTCTGTTCATCCGGTCGGAACACCATGGAAATGAGACCACTTTCATCAATGGCTTTATAGACTTTGTTCAGGCTGTCCTTTGCGGAACCGGCCAACTCCAGCTTGATCATCACAACCTGGTTACTGTTCCCGGCATTAACCCAGTCCCGGATATCCTTGAGCCCAGCGGTAAAACGGCGCCAGCCAGTGAAATTCTTTATACAGCCGCCAAATCCAGTATTGTTATGACACATACGGATTTCACTGCTGGCCTTGTGCAGATCCAGGACAAGCTCCCTAACGCCCTCGTCAAGTTGCTTTCGCAGAGACATTCCCTGATTAACACCGAAGGAAAAGTTGTCATCGTCTGCGTTGGCAAAGGAGTTATGTGTGCCCACCCAAGTGGTGCGTGCCAAAGGTACTTGATGATCAATGTTATTTTGAATCCTCAGCGCACGCAGTGCCCATTCATCTGATGTTTCAGCAATTGCCAGCTGGGAAAGTAAGAGTGGTGTGCACAACAAAATGTTTTTTATTAATGATTGCATATCGATTATGTCTCATATTTCATTGTTTTTATTAAGAATAAGACTACGTAAGTCTACAGCATCCTTTTGATTACAGATGACAGACTGAGCTCTTCAAGTGCAGCTCAATCTGTCTATTTCATTTTCCTGTAAGTAGCGGTCAGAGTGGCGAATCAACCACCATCATAGGATCCATCCATGCGGGATCGTCAATTAGTGATGCGTTTTCCAGATGGTAGTAATCAATCACCCAGGCGTAGCTTCTGTATATCTCATATCGATCACCATACACATTCCCGACTTCATCCCATCTTTTTCGGGCATTGCTGTAGTCTGAACCCTTTATAATCCCTTTAAACTTGAACTCTTTGCCATCATGGGGGTTATAGACCGTAGAGGTATATGGCACATCTACCTGATTAAAGTTCACACTTATCCTGGCAATCATCACCGTATGAGCCGGCACATCTGCGCCCATCGTTTCTCTTATCGTGGTCTGGTTATTCACCTCCTCTGTATAGCCGACAGTGGTGGATGCGCTGAAGGTTTCAGAAAAACTGTAGGTAATTGATCCACTGTTCTCCAGAGTGGCAGGCACACCTACCTTGAACCCTTCAGTCAGGCTGACCCCCGCCGTTACCGAAACACCTAGGGTATCTGTCCAGGTATCAGACTCTCTGGAACCATTGACGTACCAGACTTCAGTGCCATCAGACTGCTCCAGAGTCGAGTTGTTTTCCAAAATTCTTTCACCAAAAAAGACCTTTTGTTCATCCCGGTTTTCCGCAATCTGATCCCAGTGAATTTGTACACCGGTCTCGACCAGGTCCAGGCGATTACCGGCACAGGGATAGATGCTCCAGATTTTGTCTGAACTGGCGGTTCCTGCAAATCCAACTAACGAGCGGAAGGAGTAGCCAATGGTATTTTCGTACCATTTATACCATCCGTTACCATCTCCGAAATAGATCTGACGGGTAGAGTTGTCTGACATGTCTTTCAGAGTCAGCAATATGCGCGATATATTGCCTGCACGTTTTTTGTAGAAGCGGAACTTTTGAATATACTCGGTATTTCCCAATACCTTTCGATAACCGTTGCCGCCAGTAGAGCCCACTGTTTCTGCGGGCGCATATAAATACTCTATTTTTATTCCCTTGATACGTTCATCCCCGTTATAGGTAGTGATGGCGGTAATCTTATCTCCTGGCTTTCGAGTATTTTTATAACTGTCGCACATATCGAAATCACTGCCGTTGTCCGTTTTTCCGTAGACAATGTCGGATCGGTAGTTTATATCGAAGTAGTAATCCAACAGGTTGGAAGCAAATGCCTGCTGTGTTCCAAGGACCAGGAACAGAATGATCGCTAGTCTTTTCATATTTTTATCCTTTTTTGATTCGTCTCATAGAGTGATGCCTTTGCCAGGCTCTCCTGGTCGTTCCTTCTGACCCGGACCTGTCGGTCGTTCTCAGCTATCCCTGTTTATTGTTGTTTCGTTGAGATTTGCTCACATACTGAGCAAGAATCACTGTATGGGATAAGGCATTTTTTTGGACGACAAACTGCGAACAAAAGACGACAAAATAAGGCAGGATCAGCCTCATTACATTTGAGCTGATCCATGGAATAGAGTTAGCAGGCTCTAAACCTAAGGGAAGTTACACATTTTCGTGTCTGATCTATCAGGTGTATGTTGTATCAACTAACTCAGAAATTCGCAGGCCAACACGAAAACATGCACATCAGAGAAGCCACCTCAGAGGATCTATCCACGCTTGCCAGGTTAATCAGTGAATCCAATAAGGATGTCGCTGTCAGATTTGGATTGAATGCAGAGAATTGCCCGAAGCACCCGTCGTTTTGTACGAAGGAATGGGTTAAAGCTGACTTCGTTCGGGGTGAGCGCTATTTCATCCTTGAAGAGGAAAAACAACCCATCGCCTGTGTGGCTTATGAAAATCCCCGGCCGGGGTTGGCTTACCTGAACCGGTTATCAGTGTTGCCGGAGTATCGTCGCCAGGGAGCCGGTGCACACCTAGTCAGGTACATCATGGAAATCGCGCGGCTTACCGCCATCGAAACCATCAGTATCGGCGTCATCGGAGAGCACCTGGAACTGCAAGATTGGTACGCCCGACTTGGCTTCACACTCGGTGAAACCAAGCGCTTTCCTCATCTACCGTTTACCGTGACATATATGACATTCGCGATAAATCACACCGATGACTCAGACAAGGATCATGTATCCATTTTGGAGGTGTGATCCTTCCGCCAGTTGCTGGCAGCACTGAATCCCGGCATGTCCTTAATTTCAGCTTCAGTGTGTGCATAGAGCTCTTCATCAGACAACGATAAATCAACTTTGAATTTACAGGGCTGATGGACATACCAGGGGGTATCGGTGAATATTTCCAGGCGATTGTTCTCCGGATCACGGAAATACAATGACCACGTAGTCCCGTGGGAGACCGCATCAAAGTCGATGCCGGCCTCTGAGAGCGCCCGATAGAACTGACGCAAATCTGAAAGCTCCGCGACACGAAATGATATGTGATCTAACGGGCTAGCCTGAGTTCGGAAGTCTGGACGTGGATTCAATACCAACTGATGATGTTCCTCCGGGCTTCTGCTGAGAAACACCATGCCTTCACTGCCTGCACCGCGATCTGTCACGACGAATCCGAGAACATCACGGTAGAAGCTTTCCATTTGAGTTATATTCTGAACATATAACTCAAAATGGCTAAGCAGCATATTGGGGAACTTCATCTTTATTGGTCTCTTCTTACTTCACCTTTGTTATTGCAACATTGCTACTTTGACTTTGTTACTTCAACTTTGTGAATTTCGCATCCTGCTTGCCAATATATTGCGGCCTGAACCAGTTACTATCCCTCAGGGAGCTTTCGATCTGGTTCTCTACCCCCAGCACCAGAGCAAACAGTGCCATTCTTATCTGAACGCCATTATCCGTTTGCCGGAAAATAGCCAGGCGTTCGTCCGCGTTCAGGTCATCACTCAAATCAAAAGCGCCTTCCCTGGAATCACGGGGGAGCGGATGCAATATCACCGTGTTCTTATCAAACAGAGAGTTCACCAGGGCGGCATTGATCCTAAAGTTTTCAGAATAGCCTTCCGTCAGTTCACCATCCAACATGCGCTCCCGCTGAATACGAGTCGCATATACAACGTCAATGTTTTTAATATGGGGACCCAGACTATTGTGGACTTCGTAGTGGTGGCCCCGGCTGGCTATATGCTCAAGCAGGCTCTCCGGCAGACTGAGCCCCATGGGAGAGACAAACACGAATCGGATGTTTTGATACAACGCCAAAATCTTGACCAGAGAGTGCACGGTTCTTCCGTTCTTAAGGTCGCCGAAGACCAGGATAGAAGAGCCATTGATCGATTTTGAAAGCCTTTTGAATTCACCGTTAATGGTATAAAGATCCAACAGCGCCTGCGTGGGGTGTTCTCCAATGCCGTCGCCGGCGTTGATAACAGGGATATTGGTCGCCTCAGAGAACTCCCTAACAGAGCCTTCCTCAGGATGTCGAATCACGATGGTATCCACATAGCCACTGATAACGCGGCTGGTGTCATACAGAGATTCCCCTTTGCTAATGGAGGAAAAGGTGAACCCGGTGGTATCGGAAACGCTTCCTCCAAGTCTTTCGAAAGCCGAAGCAAAGCTCAATCTGGTCCGCGTACTGGCTTCAAAGAAAAGATTACCCAACACGGCTCCCTCAAGCACACGAGTCACTTTCCTGCGCCTGGCCACAGGCTCCAAGAGGTCGGCGACTTGGAAAATGGTATCTATGGCATCCAGACTGAATTGATCGACGGATAAAATGGAAGAGCCAGCAAAGTTCATCTTGATTATGATCCCGAGGTTAACGTGAGAAGATTTCGGCAACGCATTATACACAGCTGTCATAATTAAGGGCGAGGCTGGAAGGCTTGACATTGAAGCGGAAGCATTCAAATATCCTGATCAGCTCTATTGCTTACTTCAGGATTGCTTACTTCAGGAAAGTTCCCAAGTTGACAAAAGGATATGAAATGATGCGCTTCCGAGATTTGAAAGGCTTCGGCCAAAGAAGTGAAGAAATGCTTCCTCTCGCGGGTATTACCACTGTGGAAGAGTTTCTTTCTGCAGACCCCTACGAAATTTTTCGGGAACTTAAAGGCAAAGTTCCAGACTTAAGCCTGAATGCTCTTTATGCCATGATCGGTGCGCAGGAAGACGTTCACTGGCAACAGGTCGCCCGTGAGAGAAAAACCGAAATACTCTTACGCCTTGATGATATGGGAATTGCTCCCTGAAATATTGGTACTGTCTTCACCACTGAAATATAAAAGGATTTAATGCATGCCTAGCGTCTTGATTGAAACCCGGCAGGAATATTCATCTGATATCGAGGAAGGAATGATGGAAGCGGTGCACTCCGCTTTGAGAGAAAATTTCAAGATCCTTCCCCACGACCGAAACGTCAGATTGATTTCCCACAAACCACACAGATTCCAATATCCATCAGGAAAAGAAAAACCTGAATGTTATACCCACATCAGCATCGACTGTTTCGCCGGGCGGTCGCTGGAGGCCAAGAGAAATCTCTACAAGGCTATAGTTAAAAACCTGGAACCTTTTGGCATTCCCAATGACCACGTCAAAATCATGCTAAGGGAAATTACCGCCGAGAACTGGGGAATTCGCGGCGGTCAGGCGGCTTGTGACGTCGAACTCGGATATCAAATCGAGGTATGACCAGAATCAAACCTGACTCATAATCGTCCGGTTCCGTTCCGCATAATAATCCGGCTGAAAGCGGAACTGGACGCGTGTTCCCCCTTCGGGGCGCCGGTGAATACTCAAGTCCCCCTTCAGATTACGGCTGCGTTCACGCATGATCGCCAGTCCATAGTGGTTAAGTTTATCCGGATCATTGGGGATTCCTACGCCGTTATCATCAATCTGTACGAGAACCGTTCCCTGTTGATCGCTTTTCAGGATGACCTGTACCTCTGAACCTTTGGAATGACGCATGGCATTCTGTAGCGCCTCACGGACAAGTTGAAGCATGTGAATTTCTTCATTCGGGGTAAAGGGCACATCCGTTACTGAGTATTTCAACGTCAGCTTCATGGATGGATGCTGCTCCTGCATGGATTCCACCGTATGTTCGACCGCTGCCCGCAACCCTTTTTCTGAAATCGTCAGCCGGAAAGTGGTCAGCAACTCCCGCAACTGGCGATAGGCGGACGTAATCCCTTCTTTGATTTCCTCAGTGATTTCCTCCAACACCTCCGGATCCATATCCTCCCGTCCCAGCACACGGGTCAGCCGGGTAACCTGGATCTTGAGATAAGACAAAGACTGGGCCAGAGAATCATGAAGTTCACGGGCGATCACATTACGCTCGTTCATCAACGCTTCGCGACGCTCCTGCTCACTCTGGTTTTTCAGACTCAGTGCCACAGTCACCTGATCTGCAAAGGATTGCAGCAGCTGTTGCTGCCAGGATTCCAGATTCTGGCCAGGAGCCAGGGTACAGACAATCACGCCGTACTGGATGCCCTCTTTCAGCAGTCCGAAACGCACTTCCTTTAATTGATCGCCATCAGGTGAACAATCGTCTGAGCCCACGCTCATGCATTTTTCACAGTCTTCACGATCACAAATGGGTGGGAGGGCTGCCATGTAGTCAGCTCGAACATGCTCGTAGGGAATAACCGCTTCCGGAGTTTTCAGGCACAACTCAATACGGGTGATACCAGTGATTTTAGATAGCTCGATCAGCCAGTCCTGGAAATCAATCTTCTCATGGGTGGATTCGTTGATTTCACGAGCCATTTGATAAAGAAAGTTGAGAGAATTGGCACTTAACTCCAACGCCCGGGTCTTTTCCCTGACTTTGGTTTCCAGAGTGTCATACATGCGATTCAGCTGCTGTGACATGCGATTGATGGTGTCGGCGAGAATCCCCAGCTCATCCTGGTTCTTTAAATCGACCTCACCACTGAAATCCCCTTCTCCGATCTTTTCCGCACGATAGGTGAGAATGCGTAACGGCAGTTCAACATGCTCATGCAGGATTAACAGGGACAGTGCCACCAGTCCGAGTGTCAGGAAGAGCGCCACCAGCTGAACAATACGAAGGTTGGCCACCCGGCTTTCCGCACTTTCCTGATAGGCCTGGACGAGCATGTCGACTTCATCCACAAAACCGTCAATCATCGCCTGCAACTCCCTGGCAGAGATGCTTTCTTCCTCCGCCAGGTACCGTTCCAGTCTGGGCCTGATCTGATCCCGCCAGCGTTCGCTCACGGCATAATACAGAGTATTGAGTTCCTTCCCTTCCTGTTTATCCGCTTCCGTCACCAGAATGGCGTTGTCCAGACGGGATTCCAGCTTGTCGATCTGATCCTGGGCTTTCACCCGGTAGGCCGGATCCACCTCCGTGGCCAACAGCGTGGACAATACCCGGTAGCTCTGCATGCGCAGAGAGCCGGACAGATTGACCGATTCCGCATCCCGATCAGCCTCATCTGCAATAAGGTAAGAACTTAACATCGCCGCGATCGCCACGGTCACCATAGCCACCATCAGTACGCCTATCCTGAAGACGATGGATTTTTGCATCCTTTCCAGCATGGGTAATCTCCGGAGAATTTTCATACATCGGTTCCTGAGGTAACTTCAGCAGACCCAGGGAAGGAGTACCTCTAAAGACTCACCGTACCCCTCCACCTTTGAAACTTTAGGCCCTGCAACACCAAGTCATTGTATCACTTATATTTTCTCATAATTCCTACTACCTCTTTGGGGGTAGCATGTGCCTACCCCACCACATTACCGCCTGAGACTCTTTGACTCAGATCAATCTTACCTGCCACACCCCTCCTAGAATGAACGTGACAGAGGTTCAACACGGCCGCCCCTGAAAAGTACAGGAGGCGCTCATACCACGAGGAGTCGAGCATGAGTCATTTTCTGGATCGCCTGCAGTTCTTCAAACGCAAGGGCGAACCCTTTTCGGAGGGGCATGGCATCACCACCACAGACGATCGCAGCTGGGAGGAGGGTTACAGACGTCGCTGGCAACACGACAAAATTGTCCGTTCCACCCATGGTGTGAACTGCACAGGCTCCTGTAGCTGGAAAATCTATGTAAAAGACGGTCTGGTCACCTGGGAAACCCAGCAGACCGACTACCCCCGCACCCGCCCGGATCTTCCCAATCATGAGCCGCGCGGTTGTCCCCGTGGGGCCAGCTACTCCTGGTATATCTATAGCGCCAATCGCCTGAAATATCCAAAAGTACGCAAGCATCTGATCAAGCTGTGGAGAGAAGCCCGCCAACAGCATGATGATCCGGTCGACGCCTGGTCCAGTATTGTCGAAAATCCGGCCAAGGCGAAGTCCTATAAACAGCGTCGTGGGATGGGTGGCTTTGTACGTGGCGACTGGGATGAAATCAATGAAATCATCGCCGCAGCCAACGTATATACCGCCAAGAAGTACGGTCCTGACCGTGTTACCGGTTTCTCACCGATTCCGGCCATGTCCATGGTGTCCTATGCCGCAGGCGCACGCTACCTGTCACTGATCGGCGGTAACTGCCTGAGCTTTTACGACTGGTACTGCGACCTGCCGCCAGCTTCACCACAAATCTGGGGTGAGCAGACCGATGTTCCCGAATCTGCCGACTGGTACAACTCCAACTATATTATTGTCTGGGGCTCCAACGTTCCCCAGACCCGTACGCCCGATGCACACTTCCTGACTGAAGTGCGTTACAAAGGCACCAAGACCTGTGTCATCACCTCCGACTATTCCGAAGCATCCAAATTTGGTGATACCTGGCTGGCACCTAAACAAGGTACCGACGCAGCGTTGGCCATGGCGTTTGGCCATGTGATTCTGAAAGAATTCCATGTGGACCAGCCCAGCGCGTACTTCACTGATTACGTACGCCGCACGACTGACATGCCCATGCTGGTCATGCTCAAAGAACACGACGGCAAACTGATTCAGGACCGCTTCCTTCGGGCTTCTGACCTGGCCGACAACCTGAACCAGGAAAACAATCCTGAGTGGAAAACCATTGCGATCAATGAACAGGATAGCGAACTGGTATCACCACTCGGCTCTGTGGGCTATCGCTGGGGCGAGAAAGGTAAATGGAATATCCAGCCACGTGAAGGAAAAGACGGCAAAGACGTCACCTTGCGCCTGAGCCAGAAAGAGCATCATGATGCTATCGCCGATGTTGCTTTCCCTTACTTCGGAAGCCTGGAACACGAGTTGGATTACTTCCAGCATACGGATCACGACAATCTGATTTACCGCAAAGTTCCGGTTAAAACCCTGACGCTGGCAGACGGCAGCCAGGTCCAGGTGGCCACAGTGTTTGACCTGACCCTGGCCAACTATGGCGTGGATAACGGCTATAACGATCCTAACTGCGCCAGCAGCTTTGATGATAATCAGCCTTACTCCCCCGCATGGCAGGAAGCCATTACCGGTGTGCCCCGTGAAGCCGTTATTCGTGTCGCCAGAGAATTCGCCCGCAACGCGGACAAGACTCAGGGACGTTCCATGGTCATTGTAGGTGCCGCACTCAACCACTGGTATCACATGGACATGAACTACCGCGGCCTGATCAACATGCTGATGATGTGCGGTTGTATCGGTCAAAGCGGCGGCGGTTGGGCACACTACGTCGGGCAGGAAAAGCTGCGTCCACAAACCGGCTGGCAACCTCTGGCGTTTGCTCTCGACTGGCAGCGTCCGCCACGCCATATGAACGGCACCTCATTCTTCTATAACCATTCCGATCAGTGGCGCTATGAGAAGTTGGAAATGGCCGAAGTGGTCTCCCCTCTTGCGGACAAATCCAAGTGGACCGGCTCCATCATCGATTACAACACCCGCGCAGAGCGCATGGGATGGCTGCCTTCAGCACCACAGTTGGGCATGAACCCGCTGGAGCTGACCAAGGCTGCTGAAAAAGCCGGTAAGGATCCCAAAGAGTTTGCCATCGAGCACCTGAAAGACGGCTCGCTCAAGTTTGCCTGTGAAGATCCCGACAACCCACAGAACTATCCGCGCAATATGTTTATCTGGCGCTCCAACCTACTGGGTTCATCCGGTAAGGGCCATGAATACATGCTGCGCCATCTGTTGGGAACCAAGCACGGACTGCTTGGGAAAGACCTTGGCGAAATGGGCGGCAAAAAACCGGAAGACGTGACCTGGCGGGATGAAGCCCCTGAAGGCAAAGTGGATCTCCTGGTAACGCTGGATTTCCGGATGTCTACCACCTGTCTGTATTCAGATATCGTGTTGCCGACTGCGACCTGGTACGAAAAGGACGACCTGAATACCTCTGACATGCACCCGTTCATCCACCCGCTCAGTAAAGCTGTGGATCCGGTTTGGGAAGCGCGCAGTGACTGGGATATCTTCAAGGGAATCGCCAAAGCGTTTTCACAAACCGTGAAAGGCCATCTTGGCGTTGAAAAAGACCTGGTGACGCTGCCCATATTGCACGACACCCCAGCCGAAATTGCCCAGCCATTCGGTGTTAAAAGCTGGTGGAAAGGTGAATGTGAACTGATTCCCGGTAAAACTGCACCTAGCATGGTCGTGGTGGAACGGGATTATCCCAACACCTATCACCGCTTCACCTCGCTGGGTCCATTGCTTGAAAATCTGGGCAACGGCGGCAAAGGCATTACCTGGGATACCAAAGCAGAAGTGGAATTCCTGGGCAAACTCAACCTGACGCACCAGGAAGATAATGCCCGCGGCGGCAGGCCAAAAATCGAAACGGCCATCGATGCGGCTGAAGTCATCCTGTCCCTGGCACCAGAAACCAACGGTCAGGTAGCCGTGAAAGCCTGGGCGGCACTCAGCGAAATTACCGGCCTGGATCACACTCATCTGGCACGTCCGAAGGAAGAGGAAAAAATCCGCTTCCGGGACATCGTGGCGCAACCGCGCAAGATCATTTCTTCTCCCACCTGGTCTGGGCTGGAAGACGAGCATGTAAGCTACAACGCCGGTTATACCAACGTACATGAGCAGATCCCTTGGCGTACTGTCACCGGCCGCCAGCAGTTCTATCAGGACCACGAATGGATGCGCGACTTCGGTGAGACCATGTGTCTTTACAAGCCGCCCATCAACCTGAAAACCACCGATCCGGTGCTGAATAAGCATGGTAACGGCAACAAAGAGATCCTATTGAACTGGATCACTCCGCACCAGAAATGGGGGATTCACAGCACCTACTCCGACAACCTGTTGATGCTGACCCTGTCCCGGGGCGGACCCATTGTGTGGATGAGCGAACAGGATGCCAAGGCAGCCGGCATTGTGGATAACGACTGGATTGAGGTGTTCAACGTGAACGGAGCCATCGCCTGCCGGGCGGTTGTTTCCCAACGTGTTCCACAGGGTATGGCAATGATGTACCACGCCCAGGAAAGGATCATCAATACTCCGGGAGCCGAGACCACTAAAACACGCGGTGGTATCCACAACTCAGTAACCCGGGCGGTAATGAAGCCGACGCACATGATTGGAGGCTATGTTCAACAGTCCTACGGCTTTAACTACTACGGCACTGTCGGTTGTAACCGGGACGAATTCGTTATCGTCCGCAAGATGAACCAAGTTGAATGGCTGGACGGGCCTGCTGACACCCTGTCTGCGACCGAGTGAGGAGATACGCGAGATGAAAGTACGTGCACAAATCGGCATGGTCCTGAACCTGGACAAATGTATCGGATGCCACACCTGCTCGATCACCTGTAAAAACGTGTGGACCTCACGTGAAGGGGTGGAGTATGCCTGGTTCAACAACGTCGAAACCAAACCTGGAATCGGCTATCCAAAAGAATGGGAGAACCAGGATAAGTGGAAAGGTGGCTGGACCCTGAAAGGCAACGGCACCAAGAAACTGCAACCACGCATTGGTGGTCGTCACCGGGTTCTGGCCAATATCTTTGCCAATCCGGACCTTCCGACCATCGACGAGTACTACGAACCGTTCGACTACGACTATCAGCACCTGCATAACGCACCGGACATGAAGCACCAGCCCACCGCACGGCCACGGTCGCTGATTTCCGGCCAGCGCATGGAGAAAATCGAATGGGGTCCCAACTGGGAAGAGATTCTGGGTACCGAGTTCGCCAAGCGTCGCAAGGACAAAAACTTTGATCAGGTCCAGGCGGACATCTATGGCGAGTTTGAGAAAACCTTCATGATGTACCTGCCCCGTCTGTGTGAGCACTGTCTCAACCCGGCTTGTGTGGCTTCCTGCCCCAGCGGGGCCATCTACAAGCGGGAAGAGGACGGCATCGTCCTGATCGACCAGGATAAATGCCGGGGCTGGAGAATGTGTGTTTCTGCCTGTCCGTACAAAAAAATCTACTACAACTGGAAGAGCGGCAAGTCCGAAAAATGTATTTTCTGCTATCCAAGGATTGAGTCCGGACAACCCACCGTCTGTTCCGAAACCTGTGTCGGCCGTATCCGCTACCTGGGAGTGCTGCTGTACGATGCGGATCGCATTGAACAGGCAGCCTCTACCACCAACGACAAGGATCTGTATCAGGCCCAATGCGACATTTTCCTGGATCCGAACGATCCAAAGGTTCGCGCCGCTGCCCGCAAAGAAGGGATTCCTGAAGCCTGGCTGGAAGCTGCACAGAACTCACCGGTCTATAAAATGGCCATCGACTGGAAAGTCGCTCTTCCGCTGCACCCGGAATATCGCACGCTGCCGATGGTCTGGTACGTTCCGCCATTGAGTCCGATCCAGAACGCCGTGGAGCAAGGCCACGTTGGTATGAACGGGGAAATCCCGGATCTCAAGAGCCTTCGTATCCCTCTGCGTTATCTGGCGAACCTGCTGACGGCTGGCGACGAAGCCCCGATTATCCGGGCGCTGGAACGCATGATTGCCATGCGGGCTTACATGCGCAGCAAACATGTTGATCAGGTGGAAGATCTGGAAGTTCTGGCCCAGGTAGGACTGAGCAAGGCCCTGGTGGAAGACATGTATCGGATCATGGCCCTGGCCAACTATGAAGATCGTTTCGTGATCCCGACGACCCACCGGGCATACGCAGAAAACGCTTACGACATGAAGAGCAGCTGTGGTTTCAGCTTCGGCAACGGATGCTCTACCGGTGACAATTCGGTGAATCTGTTCGGAGGCAAGGACGCTGCGGTCCGTCAGGTCATACCGGCCATTCAGGAGGATGTGTAATGAAAGCTCTGAGATTGATTGCCACCCTGCTGGACTACCCGACTCAGGAGGTTCATGGAAATCTCGACCTGATTGAGAACCTGGTCAGAGAGGATTCCAGTATCCCCCTTCTGGCGCGGGAATCGCTGACGCTGTTTATCCATCAGGCCAGAGAAAAAGATCTTCTGGACTGGCAAAGCGAGTACGACGGGCTGTTCGAGCGCGGCCGGTCGGTATCCTTGCATCTGTTTGAGCACGTTCATGGAGAGTCCCGTGATCGTGGTCAGGCGATGGTGGAATTGTTACGACAATATCGCGATGCCGGTCTTGAACTCTCTGTACGCGAGTTGCCCGACTACCTGCCGGTCTATCTTGAATTTGCAGCTACCCAGGGCAATCAGGCTCTGGGATGGGTCATGGATGTCGCCCATGTACTCACCTTATTGCAGGCACGCCTGGAAGAACGTGAGAGTGATTACACCCTGGTGATGGGTGCTCTGCTCCGGATAGCCGATGTGGAAGTTGATCTGGCAGAACTGCGCAAGCAGGTGGCCGGTGAGGAACGTGATGATACTCCCGAAGCTCTGGACAAAATCTGGGAGGAAGAAGCTGTGTCCTTTACCGCACCGGACAACAACAGTTGCCCGAGCAGCCGTTACCGGCCTTCCCCCGCCCAACGGTGTGACGATGTCAGCACCGTACAGTGGGTGGAAGCCCCGATTTCCCAACCATTGAACATGACCCGGTCTTAGGAGATTCCTATGAGCTACCTCAATACCTTATTCCTGGCCGTCTATCCCTACGTGGCACTGGCGGTCTTCCTGGTCGGAAGCCTGATCCGCTATGATCGGGACCAATATACCTGGAAGACGGCTTCCAGCCAGATATTGGAAAGCAAACAACTCCGTATTGGCAGCATCCTGTTCCACATCGGGGTCATCGCCATTCTTCTGGGACACTTCGTCGGTCTTCTGACACCCGTTGCGGTTTGGCATGCCTTTGGCATTTCAGCCAGCTTCAAACAGGGTGTCGCCATGGGCGTTGGCGGCCTGTTCGGTATCATCTGTTTCTTTGGACTGGTCATTCTTATCAAGCGTCGTCTGACCAATCCCAGAGTCAGAGCCTCTTCCACTAACATGGATATCGCGATTCTGTTGCTGCTGTTTGCGCAACTCTGCCTCGGCCTGCTCAGCATATTTGTCTCCGCAGGTCATATGGATGGTGCAGAAATGCTGAAGATGATGAATTGGGCGCAATCCATCGTGACATTCAATGCTGCCCAGGCAGCGGGCGTGATGGAAGATGTGCATATCATCTACAAGCTTCATATCGTCCTCGGCATGACCCTGTTCCTGCTGTTCCCGTTCAGCCGTCTGGTACATGTCTGGAGCATTCCAGTACGTTACTTTACGCGCAACTACCAAGTGGTACGCGGCATCGCCAGATCCTGAGGAGATACATGCGGGCCCCCTCGGGCCCGCTGATCCTTTCAGCCAGACACCGAGTCACAACCCACCGAATACCGGGACATCAACATGAATTCCATCCTCGTCAACGGTACCGAAATTACGCCGGACCAGATCTATAGCGAAATGCAGTTCTTCCCATCGACGACAGTAGACGATGCTCAACAGGCTGCCACCCGCTCTCTGGTGATCAAGGAGTTATTGTGTCAAAGGGCCGATTCACTCGGTCTGAAAGCAGATAACACGGACGATTTACTGGAAATGCTTATTGAAAAGGAAGTGGAAATACCTCATCCCACTGAAGAGGAGTGTGTCCGCTTTTATGATAGCCACCCCGTGGAATTCAGCAGTTCTCCTTTGGTTGAGGCAAGGCATATTCTGCTCGGGGCCGCCCCCGATGACGCCAAAAAACGGAGTGATAGTGTCGCTCAGGCTGAAGCGCTGATAAAACGATTAGAGGAATCGCCGGACGAATTTGCAAAGCTGGCAGAGAAGTTTTCGGAGTGTCCCTCCAAAGCCACCGGGGGATCTCTGGGCCAGGTGTCACAGGGACAAACCGTGGCCGAATTTGAAAAGGTATTATTCCGTGCCGAAACCGGACTTATGCGTCACCCTGTTGAAAGTCGTTACGGTGTGCATGTGGTGTATATCGATCGTAGCATTCCCGGGCAACAGCTTCCCTACGAGATGGTCGTTGAAACGATTCGTCATTATCTTGAGGAACGAGCTGAACGACAGGCTGTTGCCGATTACCTGAGGCGTTTGGCAGACAGTGCCGAAATTGAAGGCTACGAGATTGCTGAATCGCCTCTTATTCAATAATCGTTTTTGCCAAGAACAGATGAAGAGGCGCTAAAGCGTCTCTTCATTGATGTGATTCTGCCTGCTGCAAAGGCACACGATACTGTAATGCAGCCCCCAGCTGTTCTCCCCATTGATGTGCTTTGATCACTCTGAGGCACCAGCGGTTAATCAGATTCTGCAACGGCCGGGGGATCTGCTCAATATCAACGCTGTCCATTAGGTTCTTCACTTCATGTCCAAGCTCCGTATCGCCCAAAATCAACAACCGGCGTTGGAAGAAAAGCGTATCCGGATCAACGCTATGAGTGGCAATCTGCATAAATGCCAGGGCATCCCCCCGAATTTCGGTATCCGCGTCCTGTCCTTTGGTAACCACCACATTTCGCTGCGGCGACAAACCGAATTCCAAATCCAGGTTCATATCGACCACCGATATTCGAACCCGTCTGCTGACCAGACTATCAAAATCCCCCTCAGCAATACGGTCCCCCAATATCCGTTCAATAATTTGCCTCATCACCAGACACTGTACCTGCGAGGGCAATGTTCTGAAGGGTGTCGCGGCATAAAACATAGGGCGCTTGAATACTTCCAGGGGATCGGGCGCAAAGCCCAAAGGAGAAGAAGGGAAACGTTGTTTGATTGAGCGAAGGAAAGACACAGTGGACATCTCTCTATGAACCATAGGAGGCACTATTAAAACGACTTTAACCGTTAGCGGCATTGATATCAGTCAACTAGCGACTGACCTATTCACAATAGGCTGGTCACACACATTTGTTTATCGAATTTTCAATTATCAATCATTGCAGTTATTCAGAGGTGAACATGGAACTGGTATGTCCCGCCGGGAGTCTTCCGGCCTTCAAGGCAGCCGTGGAAGCAGGTGCCGATGCAATCTATATCGGGTTTAAAGACAACACCAACGCACGCCACTTTGCCGGTTTGAATTTTGACGACCGTAAGGCCAGGCAGGCATTGGATCTGGCCCGGGACAAAGGCGTCAAATTATTTGTAGCCATCAACACCTATGCCCAACAGAGAGAATGGCATCGCTGGAAAGCCGCAGTGGACCAGGCAGTATCCATTGGCGCTAATGCATTGATCGCGGCGGATATGAGCGTGATGGAATATGCCCATACTCAGCATCCCGATCTGCATCTCCATCTCTCCGTCCAGGGATCCGCCACCAACTTTGGGGCGTTACAGTTCTATGTGAATCAATTCAATATCAAACGCGCGGTTCTGCCCAGGGTGTTGTCATTGAAACAGGTTAAGCAGGTGGCTGCCGCCAATGTTGTAGATGTCGAAGTGTTCGGGTTTGGAAGCCTCTGTATCATGGCAGAGGGGCGCTGCTATTTATCGTCGTACATTACCGGCGAATCACCCAATACACAGGGAGTATGCTCCCCTGCCCGATTTGTGGAATGGCGGGAGACGGGACAACATTTGGAATCCAGGCTGAATAATGTGGTCATTGACCGCTACCAGCCGGAAGAAAAGGCCGGATATCCAACGCTCTGCAAGGGCCGCTTCGATGTGGACGGACATCGCTATCACGCACTGGAAGAACCCACCAGCCTGAATACCTTAACCATACTGCCCGAGTTGCAGGCCGCAGGTGTCAAGGCCGTCAAAATAGAAGGACGTCAGCGCAGCCCGGCCTACGTGGGACAAGTGGTATCGGTCTGGCGCAAGGCATTGGACAAGCTCAAGCAAAGCCCGGAGAACTTTAGGGCTGATAACCAGTGGATGGAAGTGCTCCAGTCATTGTCTGAGGGCAGCCAGACGACTCTCGGCGCTTATTCACGCCCCTGGCAGTAAATCAATCGAGATCAACGTACTTTTAAAATCACAGCACTCTCAAGACAAAAGTACTTTCAAGATAAAAGCATCTAGCACGGGATAACTTGATGAAAATCACCCTTGGTCCTCTTCCCTACTTCTGGGAAAAAAACACCGTTCTCAACTTTTACCAGGCTGCTGCCGAGTCCCCGGCGGACGTTATCTATCTGGGAGAATCAGTCTGCTCTAAAAGGCGTCAGCTTAGTCAGGAAGATTGGGTGGCTCTGGCCAAAGAACTGAATCAGGCAGGTAAGCAAACAGTACTATCCACACTGGCGCTGATTGAGGCGGAATCAGAACTGCATTCCCTGAGGCGGCTGTGTGAGCTGGCCGCAGACGAAAACCTGCTGGTGGAAGCCAATGATATGGCGGCCGTGCAATTTCTGAGTGAATTAAAGCAACCATTTGTGGCCGGGCCGGCTTTGAACATCTATAACGGATCCAGTCTTGACCTGCTGGCCCGCGCCGGTTGCATACGCTGGGTCCCCCCACTGGAACTTGGCAAAGATGCGATTGCCGACATTTGCGAGGCAAGCACGCAGAAACCCGAAACCGAGCTGTTTGCCTACGGGCACATGACGCTGGCGTATTCCGCCCGCTGCTACACGGCCAGAGCCCACAATATTCCCAAGGACCAGTGCCGGTTTATCTGTCTGCAACACCCAACGGGCATGAAAGCGACCAGCCAGGATGGACAGGAACTATTTACCTTGAACGGCATTCAGACCCAGTCCGGCAAATGCCTGAATCTGCTCAACCAATGGCAGGAAATACGCTCGCAGGGAATAGAGTTGATCAGACTGGCGCCGGAAAGCCCAGCGGTATTGAATCTGGTGAGCAGCCTGAAAGATTCCATGGAGAACGACCTTACCACGGTTACCCCCTATACCGAACAACATTGCAATGGTTATTGGAATCGGCTGGCCGGGATGGAATTACAGGTCTGAACAACCAGGTTGTATTGACGGTAGCGTGTATGGCGCTGCCGTTAAAACCCCGGACAATGAGCAGCTTTCGGCCTATACATTTTTAACATATTGTCACCTCAACAGCTCTGGTGGCCTATACTTAGGCTGAGACAAGCCAGTGGCGGCGATATGAGAAACGATTTGTTCGCAATAGCAGTAGGGATATTCCTTTCCATTTCCGTACATGCCAAAGAGACGATTACGGTGGGTAGCGGAGAATGGCCGCCTTATACCGGCGTGGAACTCAAGGAAGGAGGGTTCTGCACGCACATTCTGAGAGAAGCCTTAAGCGACTACGATCTGGAAATCGTCTACCTCCCCTGGAAGAGAGCCTCCCAAAGTGTCATGGACGGAGAACTGGACATCACACTGTGCTGGATACCAAATGAGGAAAGGTTGAAGAACTTTATCTTCACAGATCCGTTGATGGTCAATAAGAAGGTGTTCTTCCATCGTAAGGATTTCAAATTTGACTGGAACACCATTGACGACCTGAAGAACTACAGAATCGGAACCGCGTTGGGTTACTCCTACGGAGACGAATTTGACAAGGCCGCCAAAGAAAAGCGAATCACCATTGAACCGGTCACAGACGACGCGACTAACCTGAAAAAACTGTTACTGGGCAGAATTGATCTTTTCCCTGTGGAAATGGTGGTCGGCTACACCACGCTCTATGAGATTTTTCCTTCTTCTCAAGCCCGCCTCATCACCAATCATGAAAAGGCTCTATTGAGATCCTCCTACCATGTCATGATATCCAGAAACATCCCTCAGGAACGGGCACTGAAAATTCTCTCCAGCTTCAACGAAGGTATCAAACGGCTAAAAGAATCAGGAGAATACGAGAAGCTCGAAACCCTTCTGATTGAGGGTTATTACAATCCATAACCACCCTATGCCATCTGATCTCTCCTCACCAGTTCTCCACCCGCGCTGCCTTTGTCGTCACTGCATTTATAGTATCCAAATTGCCCATCAAAAATTTCATATTTTTTTAGGTGCGGGTGTAGGATTTGCAAAACCTCATTCGTCTATGGTCTGAGATTAACTATATGGTCTGAGATTAACTAAAAAGGTACATCCCAATGCAATATATGTTACTGATTCATCATGACAAATCCTGGCCGGACAGCTCAGTGGACATGGAGGCTATTTTCGATCAGCACAGAAAGCTTCAGCAATTGAGTAAGTCCCGCGGACACTTTGTTGCAGGAGATCGACTCCAGGGCATTGAAACGGCCACCACTGTGCGTAAGCAAAATACTGAACTGGTGGTAACAGACGGCCCCTTTGCCGAATCCAAAGAAGTGTTTGTGGGTTATTACCTCATGGACTGTGAAAATCTAGATGAAGCTCTTGAATACGCCAGAATGATTCCGGTGCCGGAGAACGGAGGTGTGGAAGTTCGACCAGTCCATTATTCGGTTCCACGAGGCTAACACCCTCCCACACAAGGGGCTGTTCATGAATGATCATTCCATGAAGGTTCAGTTTCTCAATAAAGAGTTCATGTAAGAGACGTACATGCAAGAAGCCATCATGCAAGATGCCATCAAGAAAGCCTATGGTCCGGCCCTGGCCACGTTGATCAGGTTGACGGGCGAATTCGACCTGTCGGAAGACTGTCTTCAGGATGCCTGTCTGAAAGCGGTTGAGACCTGGAAGCAGCAGGTCCCCGACAACCCTGTCGCCTGGCTGGTAACGACGGCCCGTAACCGGGCCACGGATATCTTCCGACGTCGCCAGTATCATCAAAAATCCGTAGCGCCTTTTCTGGAGCTGGTGGATAACAGCACGGACACAGATCACCAGCAGGATCAGGACATCCTGCGCCAGCATATTCAGAATGACTATTTATGTTTGATCTTCACATGCTGCCACCCCGCCCTGGCCCTTGAGACACAGATCGCCCTGACGCTGAAAACCGTCGCTGGGTTGTCCCTGCCGGATGTCGCACGCTCTCTGGTTGTGGGTGAAAAAACCATGGAACAACGCCTGCTCAGGGCCAAACAAAAAATTACCCAGGCCCGAATTGCCTATCAGATTCCGGCCCCACGTCATTTGGAAGCGCGCCTGGGGGCAGTGTTGAAAGTCATTTATCTGATATTCAATGAAGGCTATAGCTGCAGCCCCGGAGAGAATGCCATCCGGGAATCCCTGTGTCAGGAGGCGATCTCCCTGGCAGAAACCCTTTTAAAACTCTACCCGGAAAACAGCGAAGTTCTGGGCCTGACAGCGCTTCTCCATTTCCAGAATTGCCGACACGATGCCCGTATATCACCTGAAGGCGAGCTTATCCCTCTGGCGGAACAGAACCGAGACTTGTGGCATCAATCTCAGATCTCACTTGGCCGGCATTTACTGGATAAAGCTTTGAGTCTGCATCATCCTGGCCCTTATCAGGTTCAGGCAGCCATCGCCGCATTACATTGCACTGCCACGTCCAGCGAAGAAACCGATTGGGCACAGATTCTGATGCTGTATGACTCGCTGATACGGTTTGAAAACTCCGCGATCATTCAATTGAATCGGTCCGTGGCCCTTGCACACGTTTATGGCCCACAGGAAGCGATATCTCTTCTGGAAGGATATTCCCAGGACAAAACCCTGCAGACATACAGCCATTACCATGTAGTCCTGGGACACCTGTACGAGCAGGCCGGACAAGTATCCGAATCCCTGCGGCACCTACAAAAGGCGCATGAGCTCTCAAATACCGGCGAAGAACAAAGGTATCTGGCGCGGATGATCGCCAGGCTTTCCCAGAATTAACCTTAAATAATTTTCTGCTTCGTGTAGGTTTTTCAAATCCTCGTTCGTCTACTCCAGGAACTAACCCAAAACGAATGAGGTGACAAAATGAAAGTATATCTGGTTTACGGCTCCCCTAACTGCCGCAAGGTACTGGCAACCATCAAACATCTGGCGCTGGACGTGGAGATCGAATATCTCCAGTTCGACAAAGGAGACCTGATGACACCCGAATACGCCGCCATCAACCCGAATCAAAAGGTACCGGCATTGGTTGACGGAGACTTCACCCTTTGGGAATCCAATGCCATATGCCAGTACCTGGCATGCCAATACGGCTCCGGAAAACTGTTTTCCGGGACGCCACAGGAAAGAGCCAATATTTCCCGCTGGCTGTTCTGGGAAACCGCTCACTTTAACCAGGCCTCCGGTACTATTCTGCTGGAAACCTTCTTTAAGCCGTTGTTCATGGGTGCTCCCGGGGATCCAGCAAAGATTGCAGAAGGTAAGGAGAATTTTCAGAAATTCGCCAGCATTCTGGATGACCACTTGGCTCAATATCCGTATGTGGCAGGCGACAAGCTGACAATCGCGGACTTCGCCCTTGCCTGCCAATCCGACCACTGGGACGCCGGCGGAGTACCCTTCCAACCATTCAAAAACATCATTCAATGGCTGGAGAGACTGAACCAATATGACAGCTGGACCTCCAGCCAACAGATCAACGAGAAAATGCTGGAAGCCGTGGAAGAAGCCGGTTGATGCACTCGAAAATCAGCTGGCTGAAGCGGTCTGCAACCTCGTAGGAGATCTCTCACATCCCTTTAGGATATGTAGCCTTTCGCCTAATCGGGCGAGTCACTAATATAGACATCGTAGGGATGCAATTAGCGACGTAGGGACACGATGCATGGAAGCGGCAAGGATGATTAACGAGCCTCAGGATTTGGCAAAGGAAGCGCTTATTGCAGCGGGGCACAACTCAGGTTGTGTCCCGCATTCCTATTTCCTCAATTTATTACTCTCCACTCCCCCACAGCAAGACCGTCACTTGAATCACAAAGTACCTTCGACGGTATCCGCTGACATGAAACAGTTTGTTCTGAATACTCTCGCCCGAATTCGCTAGTTCAGATCCCCCATTTGGGTGGGGAAATTCACTAATCTAATTTTTTATAGTGTGGCGTATACGAGCTACACCGTTTTGCATTTGTATATGTGAGACGGTGACAGCCAACCAATAAGTCTTATAAAAACAATAAAGACACAGGTTTCGCCGCTATGAATTCAATTACAAGCTTTCTGAGGGTTCTCAGAAAACACAAAGGCTACAGCATTGTCGCCGGTTTAGTATTATGCGCCGGTCTATTGGGGATGTTTCTGCATCAGGGAGCATCAGCCCCGTCTCCAGATTCTATAGGGCAAATTCCGTCCGCTGCCACTGACAAGCCGCGCCTTGCAGCCACTACAGAAAAGCAAACATCTGCCTCCTCCGACAACGATGTCACTCCAGAAAAAGATTCGACCGTTGAAGCAGAAAATCCCTACTTTGAGCGTGAAGTAAAAGCCCGCCTTGCTCAGGTTGCCGATCTTTATGCGGAACAGATTCGTTACCCGACGTTCTCCATGCCGATCCCTGGTCGGGATGCCCTGCCAAAGTATCTTCCCAACCAAAGTTTCGCCGCCACCATGCCACTGGACTTTAAGGATAAGAACAGCCCGACTATTTCTCTGAAGACTGATAAACGCCAGTATTTTAAAGGCGAAGAAATAACCGCCATTGTATCTGTCGATGGATTGAAAGAAGGCACCTGGCTAAAAGTAACAGGCAGACTGGTGGAAAATGGAAACACACTGCAACAGGCTGCTGGCTCTCAGGTCGAAAGCTCCTCGGTCGAAGGTTCCCAGATCAATGCTTCCACGCCAACCTACCAATTGCAATTCGCCCCCGGGCAAAATGCCACACAACCTTCCGGCACAGAGTTGCGGGCTGTTGCCAGCCTAGAGCTCGATGGACGCACATACGAAATAGGCACTCCGATTACCTATGTAGAAAGCGTCGCCAACATTACGCATGTCGATGTGTCCCAGGTTAATGGAGAATATCTCGAGATTCCCGTTCACATCGATACCTCCAATCCCGGATACCACGAACTCGGTGCCAATCTGTACTCAGCAGATACGGATCAGCCGCTGATCCATTTGACCGCACAACAGGAGATCCGCAGCAGCCGCGGAATTATCCCGTTACGCGCTCATATCAGTGCACTGAAGCAGCAGGGGAACAGCGGGCCTTATATCCTCAAGGACCTCATGCTCGCGCGCATGCCATCACCACCAACCTATACCACTGAATATGGCCATACGTCACAGGAGTCATATGCCGTTACCGGGCATGACTTTGATGAATATGACGATGTGCCCTATGTGGACGAAGAAGCGCAGAAACGCCTGGAGTTTCTTCGTCAGCTGGGTAGTGTCCAATAACAACAAAAGCAGGCCTATCCAGAGTGCGATCTGAGCTGCCGAATGTCACGGCAGTCAGTCAATATCCATGAGCAATTCCGACTGTTTGCTCTCCGTAACAATGATAAAAACTGGAGAATTAAGGTGAAAAAACTCAAACTGATACTGGCCGCTGTGCTGATGCTGGTGGCCACCGGTTCCTACGCTCAACTTGCCGGAAAGAATGTGATCCTGATTCAAGGGTTTCTTCCCTGGCACATCCCCCTCCCGCCAAGTGATAACGGTCAGGCCGATGGTATCGCCTATTGGGATTCCTTCGACCCGGCTCTGAAAGATCCCGCCACAACAAAGATTCTGTATTGGCCTTCCAGTAAACGGCTGCCCGGAGCTGGCGGTATTGCCGAATTGATTGCCACCCAATTACAGCCTATTTTGTCTTCCGGCCACTGTGACAATGATTGCATCATCATCACCCATTCCACCGGTGATCTGGTCATGCGTTACGTATTGGCCAATAAAACTTCCCTACTCGGTTCAGCCCTCGCAGATCGCTTCAAAGTAGCAGCGGTCATTGACATGGCCGGTGCAGGTGGCGGAACAGAGTTGGCCAATTTTGGCGTGGATGTCGTCAACGGTATTAACCATGGTGCGGATATCCTGGAAGCTCTGCTGGAGTTCCTCGGTTACAATCTGGAAATCGGCATGGACCCAGGCGTCGCGATTGATCTTCAGCCCACCGTCGCAAGAGGCACCGCAGTCAACACTTTCCCGTCGATTCCTCGTCTGCGTATTGCCGGATCTGGGGATGAACTCTATGGTTTTGCCACTCACCCGCTCATCAAAGGGACCGATGATAGTGTGGTTCCCCTGCATAGCGCCTGTGGGGCTGCTCTTGATCAGGGATACGATTCCTGCGTCCAGGATCTACGCATGGACGGCAGGGTCACCACCGTCAGCAACGCACCGTCTTTGAACCAGCTCTATAACTTTCACTTCCCTGTGATCATGAGTGAAAAGATGGCGCATAACGAAATGCAGGCAGACAAGGACGGCAGGGACATGACGTTTGCCCTGAGCGGCGCCAACCTGTACAACAGCAGCAGTGCCAAAACGATAGACGTAGATGTGGAGTACCACACGGTTTATGCCTGGTGGGATTGGTTCCGCGAATATCGTTACATTACAGATGCGGATGACAAAACCATGGGAAGAGTCATCCTGGATTCATTTGAGTAATTCAACCACCTATAGCCTGCCCGGTCAGGCTATAGGTTATCTATTTCAATCAGCGCCGGTATAACAGCTTCATCCCAAACTCTTTTAATTTCCTCTTCTGTGGCATCTGTGTGATGCCTTTTTTTGATTCCGTGATCAGCCAGTTCCAAATGGTATGAAGGCTCGATATCGTATCGTTTCAGGCAGTTCCGGACACAGTGCAGCAGACAACCGTCAAGGGCGAGAATCTTACGTCCACGTTGAGCAGCACGAACCAGCGGTTGTACATCTCCCCCAATGCCGGCGATACAGGACATTTCCGCCAAATGTTCCCGGTCCAAGCGCACGGCCAGAGCGTTGGCCATCTGGGCCGCACTGGAACAACCGGAACAGGCATATACCAAGGGTAGCTCCGCATAGGAACGCTGCTGCTGGGCAGCAATAAACTCCAGATGTTTAATCTTCTCAAACATAACAACCTCCGCCAGTTACTTACAGCAGATTAATTCAATAAAACTAAGCCTCTATCCGTGGCGACCGTCGACTCTGGGGCTCGTCAGAATTCCTGCGTACCCGGTCAGAAAAATAGTAAATCCGGCGATCCACAAGGCTGCGGATAGTTTCAGCCAGACCAGATACCAATCGGGGAACATCAATGGCAGCAACACCCGGCACACCACACCCGCCAGCAGAAACATGAGAGAGAGAACATACTGTGGCGGGGGTTGTGACAGATCACGGCCAGTGTGTCCGATCGAAACTCTTCCCATCATTGACACTGTAATCAGGCCGATTCCACCCAATGCCAGGGCATGCACTGCGAGCAAACGGGAAAATGCAAGAATGTCCGCCAGGGCAAACATCAGAAACCCCAATGCAATACACCAGAATGCGATATACAGACTCCATAGCATTGGACGTCCCCAGACGGGAGCCTTATGCCAGAGAATCAGGCGAGAGGCATTGGCCAGAAACACGATCAGCGCTGCCACCTGTCCAATGACATTGGCCGGAGAGACGAGTTCGGAAATAAAAAACACCAATAGGCCTGCCAGGCTGGCAGCATCCAACCACCGGGAATTAGCAAGCTCCACCCCCAGAGCACTGCGGACAAAGAAGGGGATTACCCGACGACCAATCGTCAGAATTAATGCCACAACCAGATAAAGGGCGCCGTATAGACTGATTGGAATCCAGTCTGGATGCTTCAGCAAAACGCCCAGGTAAAACAGAAGATTCCCTGCAAACAGCAGCCCCAGTTTGATCATGATACCCAGCTGTCGCCATTGTTTGACCTGGATGATCGGCCGACAAACAGCGGCCACCAACGCCAGGTTAAACAACAGATCCATGACGGCAGAGAACTCCACCAGGGAATCCCCCAACCATAATGACACCCTGGCCAGTAACCATAATCCGACCAGCATACCCAGAGGCCATCCGCGTAGTGTTTCTTTTCCAGTCCAGTTACGTACAGCCGTAAGTAGAAAGCCGGCGATTACCGCCATCGCATAGCCGTAAAGCATTTCATGAGCATGCCATTGGGGGCCGGCCAGCCGGTCAAACTCAAGGGTGAGATAGCCGGTAAATACCAATATCCACAAGCTCATGGAGACAGTGGCGACGATGGCCGCTCCGAGAAAGAAGGGACGAAATCCCAGATTCAGCACTGTTGGATAATGAGTTTCTTTCATGCAGCAGGTCCCTGACAGGAAAACAGAGTAATGACCAGTACCAGAATCAGGACCCAGAATCCCGACAGAAACTGCCAGAACAATACCGGGCTGCGATCATCTCCCAAACGCGGATCATTGCGTAGAAATTCCGGGTTTGGGTGCAACAGGTCCTTCAAGAATTGATCGATCGTCAGATAGCGTTGATCCGGATCTATGGCGACACCTTTCTCCAGCGCCCGATCAAACCACAATGGTATCACCGGGTTGAACTGTGAGGCCGTACGGTAGCGTAAGCGGTCATAGTCAAAAGCAGACCGGCATTCATTGATCTGCTCCCCATAGGGCAGCTCACCGGTGAATATTTCATAGGTGATCGTCGCCAGCGAGTACAGATCACCCTGTCGGGCACTGTTATGTCCCAGCAGGTATTGCGGATCGGAGTAACTTGCGGTCCCCAACGCTCCCTCCTGTTCCAGTGGTCGAAAAACTTCAGCCACTCCTGCCACATAGACGGAACCAAAATCCACCAGTTTGATATCACCTGACGGCATCACCATGATATTGGCAGGCTTCAGATCCTGATGGACCGTGTCATGATCGTGCAATGTACGCAGCCCCTGCGCAATCTGTTTAACCAGTTGTATCGCCCGTTTGGGCTTGGGAAACCGGTTATGGGTCATCCAGCGATCCAGCGACTCCCCTTCCACATACTCCATTAAATAGTACAGAGCCGTCCGTTTACTGGTCTGGGGAATCACCCTCACCACCCTTGGGCTGTTAATGCGCTTACCGATCCATTCTTCCTGAATAAAACGGTCAATGTAATTCATGTCCTCTTCAAAATTACGCGAGGGTGTTTTCATCACCATCTGCTCAGCGGTTGACTGGTCTCTCACCAGATACAGCTGGCTGCGAGCTGAGGCGAACAGCTCCCGCACCACTTCATAACCGTCCAGCACCATTCCAGGCTCAAGGTCCGGTGGAAAAGGCAATCGGTTCAGTTCACCGCTGTAATCTTCCAGCGTAGAATCAGGTAATTGCAGAACCCGGACAATAATCACACTGATATTGTCATCGCTTCCGGCCTGTAAAGCATGATCAACAATGCGGTCCGCCAGTTTCTGGGCACTTGCGGTATGACCGTCTTCCGACTGGATCAAGAGAGAGACAATCTGCTCCCTACTCAGGAAGTCATGGACCCCATCCGAGGTCAACAGATAAATATCCTCCAGCATCACCGGCGACTGGCCGTAGTCAATCTGGATAATGCTGTCCATGCCTAGCGCCCTGGCCAGCATACGACGGCCACCACCCAGCGTTGCCACATGGTCGCGGCTCAATTGCTGTAGCTCTCCTTCCCTGAGCCGGTACAAACGGCTATCTCCCAGGTGAAAAAAGTGCGCCGTGCGGGATTTCAAAATCAATCCGGTAAAGGTACAGAGATACCCTTTTTCCTGCTGTGTGAACTCATGGCTGCGTTTGTAGAGTTTAAGATTGAGAGAGGTTAGGGCTTTGCGTCCGGCATGCTCCACTGACCAGGTATCCGGTGTAATCAGGTAATCCTGCTGGAAATCGGCCACCGCCTGCCGACTTGCTTCTTGCCCAGCTTCGCAGGAGCTTACCCCGTCAGCCAAAAGAAATACGGCGCCTTTCGACGCCGTTTGTGAGTTGCCTTCCAGGAAAGTATGGCCCACAGCATCTTCATTCAGTGGCTTCACGCCTGCTGTGGTCAGTTGTCCAATGTCCAACTGCATTTCCATACTTCCTCCCGTTGTTGTTAGCCTAGGCTTTGATTTGCCAAGACGGTATTTTTGGTCACTCTTTCAACCGACCGCTTAGCCGACATCAATCATATGAACAGTGCCGTCCTCCATCACTTCCGCAATCTGCCCTCTGGGCTCATCCAGGAAAATACAAGCCAGGAAGATCAAAGCCGCAGATCCCGCAATCACCAGGAAGAATGTGCTGTAATCAACAAAGGATAGTACAGTCAGGTAGCACACCGCACCCACGTTGCCATAAGCCCCTGCCATGCCTGCAATCTGACCGGTCATGCGTCTTTTCACCAGAGGAACAATGGCAAATACCGCGCCTTCACCGGCCTGGACGAAGAAGGAACAGGCCATGGTGGCGATGACTGCCAGAGGCACCCACCAGTCGCCGTCTATCTGGCTGAGTACCAGATAACCAAGCGCCAGTCCGCCAATCAGAATCATCATACTTTTACGACGACCGAACTTGTCACTGAAGTGGCCTCCTGTGGGTCTGGCCACCAGATTCATGAATGCGAATCCAGATGCCAGCAAGCCGGCTTTCACAGGGTCCATTCCATCAAAGGTTTCCAGGAAGAACAGAGGCAGCATGGAAACAACCGCCAGTTCAGATCCGAAGGTAACGAAATATGCCAGGTCCAGAATGGCAACCTGCTTGAATTTGTAGTGCTCGTACTCTGGAACGCCGTCACGAAGATGTTCATAGTTCACTTTCCAGATCTGGTGTGCCTGGAACACGTACAGCAGTACCAAAGCGCCCCAAAGGATATAGGTCGTGGTATCACTCAGCAGACCCAATCCCGCAGGAGAAAGTTTCCACGCCAATACCGCCAGCGCCAGATACATGGGAACATTCATCACCAGATAGAAGATCAGGTCCTTCATGCTGGTGACTTCCAGCCCGCCGGTCTTTTTCGGTTTGAAGTAGGTAGAACCTTTAGGGGTGTTGTGGGCATTCTTGTAGTAAACCAAGCCATACAGGCCAGCAATAATACCGGTCAGGCCAAGCGCATAGCGCCAGCCGTCGTCACCACCGAACATTAATGCCAGAGTCGGTAGTGTCATGGCGCCGGCTGCAGATCCGAAGTTCCCCCAGCCACCATAGATGCCTTCTGCGATACCGACCTGTTTAGCAGGGAACCACTCGCCCACCATACGGATACCGATCACGAATCCGGCACCGACAAAGCCCAGTAAAAAGCGAAACAGCGCTAGAGACTCATAGGTCGTTGCCGTGGCAAACCCGAGACAGATAAAGGAAGAAATGACCAACAGACCGGAATAGACGATTTTCGGACCGAATTTATCCACCAGCATCCCTATCAGGATTCGGGAAGGAATCGTCAATGCCACGTTGAGTATCAGCAGTGCTTTTACCTGCTGATCCGTAAGGCTGAATGCTTCCCGGATAAATGCGAGAAGAGGTGCATGACTGAACCAGACAACAAAAGTCAGGAAGAAAGCAAACCAAGTGATATGCAAGGTTTTAATTTTGGGGTCGCTGAACCTGAACAGATTCAAACTGCCGTCGTTCATATGTGTCTCCTGAATACAGGCCCATGAAATTCACCTGCAATATCCCACCTCTATTACGGAGGAAAATTGATACGCATCAACTCGTCACATGTTCAATTTTTAACCTCTTTCGGGGACCTACCCCTTATGGGAAATAAGAAATTTCCCATAACCTCGCGATATTACTGACGGACTACCTCCAAGGTGGTATTTCCGCCCTGCAAAAGGGGAAACCTAGAGGCAATGGAGGCATGGGGGTTTGGAACACAAAAATACTGGTTATGCTGAACACATCGAAAGGCTCAGGCTAATATGAACTAATGACGCAAAGAGCAAACTCCAGCGAAATTCTCTATACAGAAAGGCTCGGCCAGCGGGCACTGGCGGCTGCGACTCTTGCATTCGCCGCCAACTTTTCAGTATGGACACTGTATGCCGTCCTGGGACTTAACCTGCGTGAAGAGCTACAGCTGAGCGCCACAGAGTTTGGCCTGCTGCTGGCCTCCCCGATGTTTACGGGAGCGCTATTGAGGTTCCCCGCCGGCATTCTCAGCGAACGCTATTCCTGCCGCCGCCTGTTCCTCTGGCAAATGCTCATTGTTGTCCCAGTACTTTTTGCCCTGCCCTGGATGGAGAGTTACCTCGAATACATCTCTGCGGGCATGTTGCTGGGAGTATCCGGAGTATCTTTCACGATTGGCATTCGTTATGTCACACCATGGTTTGAGAGACGTCAGCAGGGGTTTGCCCTCGGGGTTTTCGGTGCCGGCAACGCTGGTGCCGCCATTACGCTGGTATTGGCTCCGCTGATTATCCAGTACTGGGGAGAAAGCCATGTTGGTCCTCTTTACGGGATCGGCATGCTGGTGATGATTGTCGTATTCATGCTGATCGCTCCAGAAGAAACCCGCTATATGCAGTCACAGAAAACCGTTGTCCTGCAGGATCAGCTGGCACCTCTGAAGCATTTGCAGATATGGCGTTTCAGCCTCTATTACTATTTTGTCTTCGGCAGCTTCCTGGCTTTGCTGATGTGGCTTCCTCACTACTATGTTGAGGCTTATCAACTGAGTCAGCCCCAGGCCATGCTGTTCACTCTGGTATTCGTTTCAACCTCCAGCATCGTCAGAGCTCTGGGAGGATGGTTTGCTGACCGCTACGGCGGACGGGCGGTAAACTGGAGCGTTTTCTGGATTTGCCTGGTGTGCCTGTTTTTCCTCAGCTACCCCCGCACCAGCATGACCATTCATGGCATCACCCATGATGTGCAGCTCAGCCTGGGAATCAACCTGACCCTGTTTACCGTGCTGATTAATATTATCGGTATCGCCCAGGGCTTCGGACGCGCGTCGGTCTATAAAATCATCCATGACTATTATCCAAATCACATGGGAAGCGCTGGAGGCACCGTTGCTACACTAGGCGCGGTTGGCGGCTTTACCCTGCCCGTGATATTCGGTATCGCCGTCGACTTCATGAACATTTTCTCCGCCTGCTTTATGGTGCTGTACGGCGTGCTTGCCGGCTGTATGATTGTGATGCATTTTGCCAATGAAGCTGAACGGCAAAGGCGCAGGGTTCAGCAGGCGATTGAGCATAACTTTTTGGAAGAAGATTGAGGCTCAGTACGGATTACCCCAACCGGGTTTTGATTCTCTCGTAGAAATACTCCAGAAATACCCTGAGCTTTGGCGTGGCTCCACGATGGCTCGGATATACAGCATAAAACCTTTTGGATTCCATCTCCCAACCCGGCAATACCGGTTTGAGGAGTCCTTTGGTCACCAAAGAATCTCCAATGTAGTGCGGTAACAATGCCACTCCCAGGCCACCTAATGCGGCATCGGCAATAGCATCGAAATCCTCAACCGATAATATCGGTTCTATTTCAATAATTTCCTGTTGAGAGCCAGAATTCAAACGCCAAATAGCTTTTGAACCGACAGCACTCATATGCAGACATGAATGGTCCAGCAGGTTTCCGGGAGTTTCCACAGCCGCATGGCCAGCCAGGTATTCAGGACTGGCATAGAGCAGAAGCCGTGCAGTGCCCAGATATTTAGCCACAAGAGACGAATCTTTAAGCTCCCCCACCCTGATCGCTAAATCAATCCCTTCACTCACAATATCAACTCGCCGATTTGAAAGCTCCAGATCTATCCGAATATCGGGATATTTGCGCATGAAACCCGAAAGTTCGGGCTTGATAATTTGCTGCCCCACTGTGACGGATGCCGCCACCCTAATCAGGCCTCTGGGGGTTCCTTTCATTTGGCTGATTGAGGCCTCAGCATAATCCAGCTCATCCTTAATTCGAACGGCATGATCAAAGTACATTCTCCCGGCCTCCGTCAAATGAAGTGTTCGGGTCGTTCTCTCGATCAGCCTTATTCCAAGCTCATTCTCAAGCCGGGAAACCTTTCGGCTGATATTCGACTTTGGTAAGCCCAAGCGTTCAGCAGCTGCGCTGAACGACCCCGCCTCAATCACATTTACAAAAACCAGAATATCGTTCAGATCCCGCATTATTGTTACCCCATACGGAACAGTGAATTATCAAACCGCATATATATCTCAATATTTGCAACAAATAACATGTTCCTCATACCAAGTCATCAAACATTTCAGGTGTGAAATATGAAGATTCTGCACAGAGATTCACTCCCCAAAGGGGGCTTCCAAGGCGTTCGGGAGCATCAACTCGTCAAAGGCTCCAAGGCTTTTGGAGTTCATCAGGGCCCACATGCCTGGGACGGGATTGGCAACTTTGTTTATCTGGCTGACGCACGCTTTGTCCCATTCGGCGAAACCAGCATGCATGGCCATCGTGAGGTTGACGTCATTTCAGTGATGGTCGAAGGGAAATTATCTCACGAAGGATCGTTACAAAACGGGCAAGCACTTGAAGCCGGAGATATACAAGTCCAGCGCGCTGGAAGCGAAGGGTTCACCCACAACGAAATCAACCCTGAAGCCAATGAAAACAGGATGATCCAGCTGTGGGTACTCCCAGACAAATCTGGTGGACGCGCGGGCTATAAAACCTACCGTCCGGAGGACTCTACAGTGACAACCATCTATGGAGGAGACTCACCCCAAGTAAACACTTTTGATAGCAAAACACACATCGATATCGCTCGCCTGGGAGAGAAGGAAGAGTTGGCCATCGAGCATGAAGCGATGATCTATGTCACAGGCGGATCTTTAACCATCAATGGCAAGGAAGTAAACGACGGCGACCTGATTCGAGGCAATGAGCTGAATATCAGCGCGCAGTCCGATAGCCAGTTAATTGTGATCTACGAAGCAAACTGAATTCACCGGAGAAAAAAAATGACTACTTCAAAATATGCAGAGCGATTGACAAAAGACAACGCAGTCCTCGCAATGATTGACCACCAAACCGGCCTGCTGGTGAGTTGCCGAGATCAGGAGCCTCACTTGCTTAAGGCTAACATCCGTGGGCTTTGCCAGTTGGCTAAAACCGTAGATTTACCCAGCGTTGTGACGGCCAGTATGCCGCAAGGTCCCAACGGTCCAATCATGCCGGATATTCTCGACATCCTGGGCAATGAGGTCATTGAACGTCCGGGAGAAATCAATGCCTGGGATAATCCAGACTTCAAAGCTGCCATTGAAGCCACCGGTAGAAAGAAAATCATCATGGCCGGCATTGTCACCGATGTGTGTTTGATGTTCCCGGCAATCTCTGCTGTGGCAGAAGGATACGACGTTTACGCAGTAGTCGATGCATCCGGCACCTGGAATAAAACCGTTCAGGAAGCCAGCCTTCACCGTATGTCTCAAGCCGGTGTCAAGGTATCCACATGGGCTTCAGTACTGGCGGAAATCATGCACGACTGGAGAAGTGAAAAAGGCTTCGAACTCGGTGGCGTATTAGGGGAGCACACGTCATATAGCTGGGTTTACAACAGCTTCTTAACCGCCTCAGACCAAAGCTAATTCATTGAGCCCGGATGAAAATCCGGGCCTGTTTCAAAGAGATTCATTCCGATGAAAACTGCATCCAGACATATAAACGCCTTCTTAACTTTCTTAGGGTTACTCCCTCTGGTGTATTTTATTCCGCCCGTGTTCGAAAGGTTAATTCCGGACAACCATTTTTTTGTCGTCATGTTGTCCGTTGCTGCCATCGTGATTCTCATGACCTATCTCATAATGCCTCTGTTTCTACGCTCACTTAAGCTTTTTACCTCCAACAGAAAGCAAACTTGAGCAACGGCAAGATCCTTCAACTAGTGCCAATCAACTGATACCAATCAACGATAATAGCCAGGAGCCCAAAGATGAAACGATTTAGCCAAGAACATCGCCATTACATGGCCTTAAAATGTTTCCTTGCCTTATTAGTCACCTTCAGCTCACTGATCACCACATCTGAAGTTCAGGCACAGAAGCTTGTCGCCTCAATAGCAGAACTCCCTGGCCTGGCCGAAAGAAACCAGTCTGGCATCCTGACTGAGTTCGTAAAGCAGCTGAATGAACAGGATGAAGAGTGTGATATCACCTTTATCATTGCCCCTTTCAAACGCTCAATCATGGACGTTAGTTCGGGCTGGGCAGACTTTCAGTTACCCATGTTAAATACCGATGACATTGGATTTGATAATGTCCGTCTTAGTCGATTTAAAATCGATGAAGTCCGCTTTGCTTTATACACACGAGAAGATTCCACGCTAACCGTCAATGACCTGCAAAAGAATCAGTTACCAGGCTCCATAAAGATCGCCACGGACTCAGCTCACACCAAGGTATTTCCGTTTCCGGTTGAAGAATCCTCCTGCCTGACATGTATCGTTAAAAGACTTCATGCAGGATGGATTGATGGTGTTCTGTTTGCTGAAAAGGAGATTGATTCTATCATTCGAGAACTGAAAATCACTGGAATCAAGAAACAACACTTCAGAACCTATGACGGGCATATTGTGCTGCCGAAAGGCAAGAAGGGAGACAAGATTGAAGCCCGACTTGAGAAGCTGATCAGGAAGCTGAGCGACAGAGGGCTGTTAAACAATTTCTTCCATTTCAGGCCCTCCAATGAGAGCGAACTCGCAGAGGGAGAAATGAGTAGTAAATTCAACGATTATTGATGGCAGCTATCAGACCTGAAAATTACGACGAATTATCCACCATCACTATCCCAGTTCCTGATAGCACGGGAAAGCATTGGCTCATAGTCCAACACCAAACTATCCCTGCACCATCTGAGAAAAGTTCTGACGACTTCGATCTGATTGTGGTCACATAGAAATCTGAAGTTCTGATCATTCGCAGTATGATTCTTTACCCTGGCGTATTTATTCAATGCACTAATGGTGTTGTCGAACACGAGACTTCCCTCCTCCTTCATGTGATCTACGCACCATAGCATATAAAGGGGTACGGCCCGGTCGAGCGAAATTTCTGGAATATCCCACATAATATCGGGATGGTTTTCAATATAGACTTCTGACAGTCCCCTTTCAGCAAGCGACGGGAAAGCTTTAATGAGTTCTTCGCGCATTGTTATGGAATCTATAGCGACATCCTCCACCCTGACTGGCATTTCATCAATATGTCCCTCAGATCTCACCAACACTACTCATTTGGTACTGGCTTAACCATCAGTTCCCATATACCACCATGTATGAAACTGAGATGGGACGCCACAGGTAACGAAGACACTATCCTGTATTCCATATTGAGATACAGGCTTCTTGCCAGGCGATTCTCTGATGAAACAATCAGGCTCATTGTGTTAGCCCCATGCTCCCTGGCCTGCATTTCAGCATCCGCCATCAATTTAGTGGCAATCCCCCGGCCACGGTAGTTTTCATGGGTCGCAATGGCATTGATATACCAACTTCCCGGAACTTTTGCTTCCAGTTGAATCAAAGATCTTACTGGCTCAGGGTAATCGGCAAGATCGCCAATATCATAAGGATCATCCAATTTGTAGGAGATCACCATCCCGGCAATATCTTCCTCTATCCTGATGACTTTGGCATTTGTGTAGCTGAATCCGCCTTCCTCCCGTGCGGCACGTTTGGCGCCAACTTGCAGAGGCGTTTCTGATCCCTCAACCATTCCCGACCACAGGAGTTCAGGGAACCCTTCTCCCGCCAGATTAATCAGGTAAGCCAATTCTCCGGCGTCTTCTTTATTGGCTGCTTCTATTTTCATATTCCCCTCCATGCCATTCATTGCTGATTGTGGCCAATCGCCAGGACAGCTCGATCCGGATAGCCTATTCAAATAGATAGATTCATATGTTCCAGATTGTCAATCTTCTCTTCCAATAGAAGGTTTTTATCAACTCATTTCCCCTTCAACTACCCATAAAGGAATACCCCTTCTGCCTCCCGCTGTACTGACGGGATTTGATAAAGATCAAGCCGACTGTTGCCATCGTTTCTCTACAATGATTCCAGTTCATACCAGTTGCTATTAGCGGAGATTGTTATGCCGAATTACCCGAGTGCGGTGGTGCAATCGGGCACTGCAGAGGCCGGCCAGGCGTATCCGACATTGGAGGATACCTATGGCAGGCGCTTTCAGTACCTGCGCCTGTCGGTGACCGAGATCTGCAATTTCCGTTGCAACTACTGCCTGCCGAACGGCTACCAGAACGTCAGTAAACCACTGCCTCTGAATCAGGTGGAAATAGATACCCTGTTGCAGGCTTTCAGTGCTCTGGGAACCCGGAAAGTCAGACTCACCGGGGGAGAGCCGGCAACGAGACGGGATCTGGATACGCTGATAGCCATGGCTAAGTCCCCCCCTGGAATTCAGAAAGTCGCACTCACCACTAACGGCTACAACCTGAAGCAAAAGATCGCATCCTGGAAACAGGCTGGTTTAGACGCCATCAACGTTAGTGTCGATAGCCTGGATGCGGCCCAGTTTTCACGAATTACAGGCCACGACATCCTGCCAAAGGTTCTGGCAGGGATCGATAGGGCCATCGAACTCGGATACTCAAACATCAAGATCAATGCTGTATTGCTACAGCAGTTCAATGTGGACCAGCTGGAACGGTTTGTGGATTGGGTGAAACACATGCCGGTCACTGTTCGTTTTATCGAGCTTATGGAAACCAGTGATAACCGGGTGTTCTTCAGGGAAAACCGTATTACCGGCGAGTCCATTAAAAGTCGACTGATGGAGCAAGGCTGGACGGAGAAACAACGTGACCGGTTTGCCGGGCCTGCCAAAGAGTTCAGCCATCCGGATTACAAAGGGAATATCGGACTGATCATGCCCTACAGCAAAGACTTCTGCGCCACCTGCAACCGCCTGCGGGTTTCGTCTGAGGGGAAGTTACATTTATGCCTGTTCGGTGACAGCCAGGTAGATCTGCGCCCTTACCTGTTACAAGGCGATGTGGTCGGAACAATCAGGGCGATACGGCAAAGCCTGCCGATTAAAAAATCAGGGCACGCACTGCATGATGGCTATACAGGATCGACACGTCATCTTGCATCTATCGGTGGATAGTGACTGAATATGCCCCCAACCATTATGAAACCAGAATTGGATAAACAGCCATGAAAGCCAGTCAAGAATTCCAGCCCCTGAAAATTGCGGTCCTGACAGTATCCGACACCCGCAACCGGGATACTGACACCTCAGGAAAGTACCTTTGTGAAGCCTTGCAGGATGCCGGTCATCTTTTTGCCGACCGGTTGCTGGTGAAAGACGATATCTACCAGATCCGGGCCATGGTATCCGCGTGGATCGCCGATCCGGAAGTTCAGGTGATCCTGGTAACCGGAGGCACCGGTTTTACTGCCAGGGACAGTACACCTGAAGCACTGATTCCACTATTCGATAAAACCATGGATGGCTTTGGCGAACTGTTTCGTCAACTATCCTATGACGATATCGGCACTTCCACGATTCAATCCCGCGCCGTAGGAGGACTAGCCAACAACACGGCCATATTCTGCCTGCCCGGCTCCACAGGTGCCTGCAAACTGGCCTGGGATGAAATACTGCAAAAGCAGCTTGATAGCCGACAGGGCCCCTGCAATCTGGCAGGTCTACTGTTTATGAAATAAAGCTCAGGGCAGCTTTCAAATAGCGGCCAAACCAAATTTGAAATAGCGATTTTCCAACGGGTGACGAAAGTTGTGCCGGGAACGGGCGGTGGTCCAACACGAGCGTTGCAGGAAACCTTAACACGCTCTAGAGTTATCACCTCTATCCATCCCTCATCAAGGAGAGTTCTGCATGGCAACCATCACCCTCAAAGGTAACCCTGTCCAGACTATCGGAGAACTGCCGGAAGTCGGCAGCAAGGCTCCGGACTTCAGCCTCGTCAAAAGTGATCTGTCCGAGGTTCATCTATCTCAATACGCTGGTTCCAGGTTGGTATTGAACATCTTTCCCAGTGTCGACACCCCGACATGTGCCACCTCGGTAAGAAAGTTCAATGAGAAAGCTTCTGCCATGAACAACACCAAAGTGCTGTGCGTATCAGCAGATCTTCCATTCGCTTTCGGACGTTTCTGTGGAGCGGAAGGCATAAGCAATGTTGAAACCGCCTCGGTATTCCGATCCCCGGATTTTGGCAGGGACTATGGCGTACTGATCACCAGCGGTCCCCTCACCGGCGTGCTTTCACGAGCTGTTGTAGTCATTGATGAATCCGGCAATGTACTTCATACCGAACAGGTGGCCGAAATTGCGGATGAGCCGGATTATGAAGCGGCTCTGGCGAAGCTTTAAGTAGCTTGATTCTGAAAAGATAAAGCCGGCACATGTGCCGGCTTTTTTGTGGCAGATTTATTGAATCCGGTGAATTACAGACCCAGGTATTTCAGGCTGCGATTCAACAGTTCAACACGGTTGTCGAAACCGTTGACACCTTCCAAACCAAAACCGAGGTATACGGTGTCGTCACTGCGGAGGACAGGTCCATCCACAAAGCCTTCACCGAGCTTGCGCTCCCAGTTATTGATATTGAAGGTTCCTTCAGGTCCAGTTGCCTGCCAGCTACCGAGATCCGTCTCAAAGTCTTCTGCCGGCTCATTACCCAGTTGCACATCATCCACGAAGATGCCCAGACCCTGAGTACCCCAGTCAGAAGCGTAGGAGATGTATAGCTCCACAGACTGACCTGCGTAGGCAGAAAGGTCAAAGCTCAACTTCTTGAAGCCTGCGCTGCTGCCTTCCAGGGAATGCCACTCACCTGTAGCACCGGTTGGGTTACAATCAGCATCCATGTAGTTCGCCAGGAACGGATGAAGCTGGCTCACCCAATCGGAAGTACAGCTTGATCCGGTGTTCCGGGTCGTTGCACCACCCACTTCAGGAAGCGTGGTCCATTTGCCGGAACCTGCAACGGAGATTTCCACAAACGCAAAGTCCCAGTCAGCCTCGGTCTCATACGCCATGTTGAAGGTCAGAGTTGGATTGTCCGCCGGTACAACGAAGGTTCCACCCAGACGCTTGTAGCTTTGGTCTGCCTGGCCGCTGTACACATAGTATTCACCGGAGGTTGGACCAAATCCGCCGCCGGGACGTACATAGGTCGCACCAATCTGCTGGTCATAGCTTGACAGGAATCCACTGCTGGCCAGGAAGGAATCGTTGTTTGTCTGGTTGCCTGCACTTTCAGCTCCATTGAGCTCCAGCAGCAGACCATCCATCAACGGATCACCGGCAACGCCTTCGATTGAATATGGATTGCCATCGCCATCTACGCCGCTGGATTCAAGATGAATAAACGATCCCAGATAGTACTGGAAGAAATCATCTGAATAATTTCCAAATACGGTCGACAGCTGGGAAAGTCCCTGGCCGGTAGCCAACAGCTTGCCATCGTAATAGTTCAGGTAATCCCTGATCGCCAGTTTCATATCTTCATGAATATCGAAGCTCGGTTGAGTCGAGGCATAGTCATCACCCGTATACCAGATAACAGCGTCATAATGGCTGAGAATCTCGCGGTAATCAGGTGCTGCCAGACGCTCGTCCACATTCCACACGTCATAGCTGTAACCCGCTCCATCCAGAGCATCGGTGTAGTATGACAGGTAGTTGGGAGCGGTGTTGTTGTCGTAGACAGGGTATTCACCGGTATAGTCTTCAGCCGCAATGATCAGCACATCCGCGCTGGTTGCCTGCTCCACTGTGTAGGTATAAGGCCCCAGTTTTTTCCAGGGAGACCAAATGTAGTAGGTCACCTCACTGCCGGTATTCTGACCACGAATCGTGGCTTCATAACGGGAGTAATAAGTGCCCTTCTCAGTGTTATAGGTTTTCCCTTTGCGAGGCTTGAAGTTACCCAGCTGCCAACGGCCTCCGTCAACCTGATAAACCAGACGGGTCCATGGGGCAACATATTTCTGGGCCAGAATGTCTACTTTCTGTTTGGAACCCCAGGAGTTGGTCAGCGCATCATGATAGATGTCATCCGCACTGATACCCACGGGAGATACAGGCTTGTTAGGTGTCTTCGCACTTTCCGCCAGGGACAGGGCAAACTCCAGGTTGTCTTCAAATACGGTCTGGACCATGCCTTCGTCATCAGGAAATTCGAAGCCGTAGAAGTTCCCTTCTTTGTCCTCTCCTGGAGTCAGCTCAACGGTGTAAGAAGGAATACCGAGCACACCGTAGGTGTAGTCAGTAAACTCACCGTTGGTGGTATAGAGATCAGCGCTGACGCCGGGATCATATCCCTTCTCCATAATGCTGTCATAGATCGCCGGATTTTCGTCAGTACCCGCCTGAGCCAGGAATATCGGATCATCAAACGATGGCGTCTGTACCTGCCAGCCCCAAGGGTAAAGAATCAGGTTGCTGTAGGTATGATAGGAAATGATGAATTTGAAGTCATGGCGCTTGATGAATTTCACCAGGGCTCTGGACTCCGGCTCACTCTCCGGCTCTGGGCCACGGTAGGTCGCATCAGAAATAATCGGGCTTGAACCTTCGTCATCCAATCCCCAGTTCTGGGAGAAGTTACGGTTCAGGTCGACACCATCCAACTGGGTAATAACACCGTCATCATCATTGTCTGCCAGGTTTTTCCGCCACAGACGTTCATCGGTAAAGGTGTATTCGTAACCGTCTGGGTTTCCAACCGGCATGACCCACTGATCTACGGTATCAAGAAGCTTTGTGACCCGTTCATCTTTTCCGTAGTTTTCCAGCAGGTATTTCAGGTAACGCATCGCCATCTGAGTAGCAACCCACTCACGAGCATGGTGCGTGGCGACATAAAGAACTTCCGGTTTGAATCCGAAGCTGTGGCTGCGGTCACCGTGTTCCTTAAGTACCGGACCGCGGTCAAACCAGCGGTCCCACCAGCCTTTCTTGCCGACTTTGACCATGATCATTGGACGGCCCTGCACGGTCTCGCCGATGCTGTACAGGGATACCAGATCCGGATAGTCCTCCGCCATTTTATACAGTGAGTCTTTGATACCCAATTCAGGCTCATCAAAACTGTGATAAACCGTATCGCTGACGCTGGCAATGGAAAAGCTGCGAGCTTGGGCTTGCGCTTGGGCAACAACGGCATTCCATTTGATTCCAGCCTTGGCGAGTTTGGCCTTGTCTTTGGCAGACAGCACAACTTCGTATCGGAGTTTGCGCCCCTTGTCAGTGCTTAAATCCCTGACGTTCGCAATATCCAGATTCATTTGGCTGAGCTTTTGGGAGGCTTCAAAGGAATCGACTTCGATGAATGCCATGTCCAATTGATTTTTTGCCATGGCAAGTGCGGGTAGAAACAGGCTCAGGAAGCCTAACCATTTTATTTGATTCATTGCTGAGTTCCTTCTTAATGAGGTTTCCTCGGACCACAGCTTAACAACAGGAAAGAGTACTGCTTTTCCTTAAGCTCTCGAGACTAGCCACCCTTATCGATCGTTATTACCGGACAACTTGTTTTGTTGTATTTATTAACGCCGTTAAAAGGTGAATGATCATTCTTTACCCGCATTAATTTTTTGTAAAGTCATGATAGGTACAATTACTTAAGGGCAAACGACTAGGATTTATTGCTGAATAGGCAACCATTCCAATTGCCTATAATGGGCTTTAAAGTAGGGTCAGAGAATGACCCCGTGTCCAGAACAATAACGATCAGACATTCGAGGTGACCCAATGAACACCATGCAAGCCCTGGTCAAGCGCGAAGCCAAAGAAGGCCTTTGGCTTGAGGAAGTCCCTCGCCCTGCCGTCGGCATTAATGATGTGCTGATTAAAGTGAAGAAGACCGCTATATGCGGTACTGACCTCCATATCTATAACTGGGATAACTGGGCCCAGAAGACGATTCCGGTTCCCATGATCGTCGGTCACGAATTTGTCGGTGAAATTGTCGAAGTGGGATCCAACGTTAACGATTTCCATCCGGGCCAGATTGTCTCGGGAGAAGGCCATGTCGTCTGTGGCCGCTGCCGAAACTGTATGGCCGGCCGCAGACATCTGTGTGCGCATACCAGTGGTATCGGCGTTAACCGTCCCGGAGCATTCGCTGAATATGTCGTGTTACCCATGTCCAACGTGTGGGAACACCACGAAGGCATTGATCTCGACATTGCTTCCCTGTTTGACCCCTTAGGAAACGCGGTACATACCGCCCTTCAGTTTGATCTCTTGGGTGAAGATGTCCTCATCACCGGCGCAGGTCCTATAGGTGCCATGGCCGCGGCGGTGTGCCGACATGCCGGTGCACGTCATGTGGTGATCACGGATATCAACCCCAAGCGACTGGAAACGGCAAGCAAGTTAGGCGCGACCAGAACCGTTGATGTCCGTACAGAGAAACTGGCAGACGTTCAGAAAGAACTTGGTATGCGGGAAGGATTCGATATTGGCCTGGAAATGTCAGGCAATCCGACAGCCTTCCAGGAAATGCTCACGTCCATGTGCCATGGTGGCAAAATCGCCATGCTCGGCATTCCTGACAAGGAAATGGCCATCGATTGGAATACGGTGATATTCAACATGCTGACCATTAAAGGAATATATGGCCGGGAAATGTACGAAACCTGGTACAAAATGTCTGTCATGGTGGATTGTGGTCTGAATATCGATCCCGTGATCTCCCACCGTCTGCATTTTACGGAATTCCAGCAAGGCTTCGACGCCATGAAGGCCGGTGAGGCCAGCAAGGTGATATTGACCTGGTCAGAATAACGTCAGCCCGATTCGGCTTGGTGAATCATGGAGCAATTGCGAAATTGCTCTCATTTGAACAAGCATGGGGCACCTGCTATTGGTGCTCCCGATAGAATAAACATGTCGCTAGTAGCATAGCGCTTAGGATTGAGGGACAGATATGTACGGTAGTTTTAAACAGCATCTCCAGACGGAACTGGAAGGCATCAAAAACGCAGGCTTATACAAACAGGAGCGTGAAATCACCTCCCCCCAGGGATCACATGTCGGTGTCTCCAGCGGACAGGAAGTGATCAACATGTGCGCCAACAACTACCTTGGTCTGGCACAGCATCCAGAAGTCAATCAGGCAGCAATGGATGGACTGAAGGAATGGGGATACGGGATGGCATCCGTGCGCTTCATTTGCGGCACCCAATCCATCCATAAAGCCCTTGAGCACAAACTGACAGATTTTCTGGGGACAGAGGATACTATCCTCTACCCGTCTTGCTTTGATGCCAATGGCGGCCTGTTTGAAACTCTTCTGGGACCAGAGGATGCAGTTATTTCAGACGCCCTCAATCACGCCAGCATTATTGACGGTATCAGACTTTGCAAAGCCAAACGTTTTCGCTATGAAAACAACAACATGGCAGATCTGGAACAGAAGTTGATCGAAGCCACCGAGGCCGGTGCCCGTTTCAAGCTGATCACCACTGACGGTGTATTTTCCATGGACGGCTATATCGCCCAATTGGATAAAGTCTGTGATCTGGCAGAGAAATACCAGGCACTGGTTCACTTCGACGACTGTCATGCCACCGGTTTTGTCGGCGCTACCGGGCGCGGAACCCATGAGTTTCGGAACTGCATGGACCGTATAGACATCACCACCGGCACCCTGGGTAAAGCACTGGGAGGCGCCAGCGGCGGTTATACGAGCGGGCGTAAGGAAATCGTTGAATTACTGAGACAACGGTCACGCCCCTACCTGTTCTCCAATACTGTTGCGCCCCCTGTCGTTGCCGGAGCGATCAAAGCAATTGATCTGTTAACGGCAAGTACTGAACTACGCGACAAACTTGCCGAAAATACCCAGTATTTCAGGGATGAAATGGGCAAAATCGGCTTCGATATACTTCCTGGAGAACATTCCATTGTTCCCATCATGCTGTATGATGCCAAACTCGCAGGTGAGTTTGCTGACAAAATGCTGCAAAAGGGGATATACGTCGTAGCCTTCTCATATCCGGTGGTCCCTCAGGGAAAAGCCCGTATACGTACCCAGATTTCGGCAGCTCATAGTCGTGAGGACCTGGAATATGTCGTTGAACAGTTCAAGGCTGTGAAAGAGGAACTGGGAATAGGCTAAAACTAAGCTGAGTTGTGATGATAATCAGGACTGAAAACAAAAAATAACAAAATCCTACGACCATAACGGGCGACAATTCATCACAATTCACAATTGAAAAACTAGGAAATTCCGCTTCGTTGGCCATAAGCAAATCGGGTTCTCCACCCATATGGCTGGCAAACAGAAGGGTCGTTAACTTACGGCCCTGCTCCACCACTGAGACATGACGAACTCAGTCTTCGAAGCACCATCAGATGGATCTGAATAAGCAGGATACTGATGGCAGCATCACTCAAATTGATCAAATAATGTACCAATGGATCTGGCAAATCGAGCGAGGGGGGCTAGTATTCTTAGTAATACTGGGTACAGAAAAACTATATAAACACTTTTTCCCGAGGAGTTATTATGGCGTCGAGATCCATTAGTTTGCTATCAGCGCTGATCTTACTGCTGGCAACCTGGACCACGCAGGCTGAAACACCCACCTTTAACCTTGTGACAGAGAACTTTCCGCCGTACAACATGAGTGTCAGTGATGCGGAATACGAGCATAAGGAAGAAGGTATTACCGGCCTGATTACTGAAGTGGTCAAGCTGATTTTTAAAAATGCCAAAATTCCCTACACCATGAAGCTGCGCCAGTGGAACTATGCCTATAACTACACGCAGCGTAAAGAATACCGGGGAGTATTCGGCACAACTCTTACCGAAGAACGCAAACCGCTGTTCAAATGGGTCGGCCCTATTGCCTCCGATGGTTGGGTTCTATATGCGAAGCCAGGGTCAGATATTGTCATTAACAGCGTTGATGAAGCGAAAAAATATTTGATCGGGGCTTACAAAGGGGATGTGCGTGAGCAATGGCTGATTGAGAACGGCTTCAAGACCTCCAGCCTGGACAAAGACAATCTGAACCCTAAACGACTGGAAAACGGCCAGATTGACTTGTGGATCTCAGGTCCTGTATCCGGCCCCTACTATGCTCTGCAGAACGGCGTCCGTGGCCTGAAGCCGGTATTCACAGTGAAGGAAACCCAGCTTTACCTGGCCGTCAACAAGGACACTCCTGACGCTGTCGTCAATAAACTGAACTCAGAGTTAGAAAAAATCCGGGCTTCCGGAGAGCTTAAATCGATAGAAGACCGTTACCGGTAAACCGATTATGCCTGGTTTTCCGGCCAGGCATCTCCTCCCGGCATGGCCCGGACATGAGACCGGATCCACTGTTCCATATCATGATGAACTTCATCACGCGAACGCCCTTCTGTGGGGATTGGCTCACCTATGACCACTTTAATCACCCCCGGCGACTTCAACATGCTTTCTACGGGCCAACAGGTCCCTGCATTATGAGCAATGGGTAACAAGGGCACTCCGGCAGCACAAGCCAGATAGGTTCCGCCCTTATTGTACCGGCCGAATTTCCCCTTCCGGATACGCGTCCCTTCAGGATATATCACAACCCAAAGCCCATCTGCAAGGCGCTCTTTGCCCTGCTTCAACAACTGCTTCAGTGCCAATGCCGGTTTACTTCGGTCCAGCGCAATCGGCATAACCTTTTTCAACGCCCAGCCGAAGAATGGAATTTTGATCAATTCCTGCTTCAGAACCGTCGCCTGGGGGCGAAATATGATACCTAACAAATAGGTTTCCCAAGCGCTCTGGTGGTTACTGACCACAACACAGGCCTGATTGGGGATATTCTCCCTTCCCTCTATCTCATATTTCAGCCCACAAGTGATCTTTGCCCACCAGATAGTAAATACATTGAACCTGGAGACTATGTAGTAGCGTTTCTCGAAATCGACAAAGGCACCCAGGCCAAAACTAACAATACCAACCAGCATGACGCCAAAGGCATAGCCGATGTAAAAGAGAGCAGATCGAAAAACAGTAATTATCAGCACTTCGGAGCAATATCCTGTATGGGAGAACAATGAACAAATATCGTGCAACAAAGCCTTACAGCTTTGAGGGACTTTCATCGGGGATGCCAAGAATAGCAAGGCTTGGCTTACCCCCGCAATAAATCACGTCACATCAGTGAATTGACGTCCGTCAAATTGCACAGACTCCCAATTTGACGGACGTCAATAGGTTCTCCACTTGTCAGCGTACACTTGAGCCCAATACAACGGAAAAAGCAGGCGATCAGGAATCAATGTATTCAGGAGACCAACGCACATTATATCTGGACGAAGCGATCCACCGGAGAACCTTCAGGGACTTTCGGGCAGTTTCCCATATGGAGTTGGATGTTCACGCTCAATGGCCTTTTCTGCTAAATACTCCCCCCAGAGCGTTTCTCCAGAGCCGTGAGCTGCCACTTTCACATCTGGAGTCAGCCAGTTCTCAATGGCTGCTCAGAGAATGTGAGCGCTCGGGCTCCCCAACCAACCTGGCATTGAGTTTCCAATTGCCGGGCTGGCATCAGGATCCCCGTCAACAATACACCGAGATCCAGATACAAAAGCTCAGGAGCGTCTACCAGAGCCCTATCGCACTGCAACGTTACATTGACTATATGGTCAAGGAAATTCAGATATTACGCGGCATATTATCGGAAGAGATTCGCCTCTCCTATATGCACTGGGACGGTGATCTGGTGCATTTCCTGTCAGACAGCGAGCTGACACAGCTGATGTTTTTCATTAACCGGGCCTTTAGCGGCGTCAACAGCCCGTCCACACAACTGGTGGCTGAACTTGACACGCCCCCCAAATCTGATGACCTGCTGGCATTATTGGTGGGCCTGGGGATCAATACCGTCTGCATTAATGATCCGGGAATTACCAATTTTGGCTTCCCTCTCTCAGAATTGAAGGACTGGATCAAACTCATCAGAAACTATGGCATCAGCAAGGTGCTTTTAAGGCTCTACCTTGCTGAAGAAATCTCAGATGACTTGTCTTCAAATCTGGCAGACATCATATCTGCTGCACCGGATGCCGTGCTATTACTGCGTCCGAGTTCTGTAGCAAATGGAGAAGTTGCCGGCGTGCCTGACGATCAGATATTCAGTATAAAGCAGGATCTTCTGGAGGCGTTGTACAGCCCCATGACAGACTCATTCTATGTATCCCAGAATTGGAACAGCACGACCTCCCACCTGGTAAAAGGCATTGGCCTTGGAGCCAAGTCCTACACCTCAAACCTGGAGTTCTATAACACTCATGGACTCACAGAGTATTACCAGATTTTGGACTCCGGGAAGCTACCGATAAAAAGGGTTCAAAAACTCATTACGGAGCTGTATTAAACCACGAACAGCGATTCTCTTTTTAGCCCCATTCCGCTATCCTAGACTTTCCACAGTGGGAGATGGTTTATGGATACGAAACGGATACGAACATCTTCGTCCTTTTCGATAAATCACGGCTGTCATGAGTGCAGCCTGAGCAAACTTTGTATACCGATTGCGGTTGAAGCAGACGACATTGATCGCCTTGAGGAGATCATCCGACAAGGTCGCATTTTGTCTCGCGGTGACTACATTTTTGAGCAACAGACGCCGTTTAAATCCTGCTTCGCGGTTAGGAGCGGAGCGATAAAGACGTTCACAGTCTCTGAAGATGGAGAAGAACAGGTTACAGGGTTTTACCTACCCGGCGAAATGATCGGCCTGGACAGCGTCAGCATGGATGAATACTCCTGCTCAGCCGTGGCCCTTGAACGCACAACCGTCTGCGAAATCCCACTGGCCAAGTTTGAAGAGCTATCCGCCCAAATCCCAAAGTTGCAGCATCATTTCTTCTCTCTAATGAGCAAGGAAATCCAGGAAAGCCGGCAGCTCACCATGCTCTTGAGCAAGAACACTGCGGAAGAACGTATAGCCTCATTGCTGCTGTCCCTTTCCAGCCGCTTCCGTCGGCGCAAGTTGTCCGATACGGACTTTAAGCTTCCTATGCCAAGAAGCGACATTGCCAACTATCTGGGACTGGCCGTCGAAACGGTGAGCCGGGTTCTGACACGCTTCCAACAGCAGGAACTCATACAGGTACAGGGAAGAGATGTTCACATCACTGACCTGGAAGGCCTGCAAGCGATGCTGAAAGACGTGAAATGCTCTGAACACAAGCGATCAGGCAGCCTCGCCTGACAAGAATTACCATCCCTGGACTTTTAAGTCCAGGGCAGTGTATCAACGATTTACGGTGGTTTCGGCCTCGTCTGACATAGCCGCTGAACCGGACTTCACCATTCCCCTGTCCACCAGCTCCTCCACCATTGCAGGAAGATAACGCCGCCAGGGCAACTGTTTGATTCCAAACGTATTGCGAAGCTTAATACACCCCAAAACCCCGTTTTTTGGCAACACATAATTCAGCGCCGCATTGTCCATATGCCTGGACAATAAAAGATTCTGGGGCGCATCCTGCCCGTACGCCTGATAATAGATGGCCCGGGTCAGCTCCTCATGAGAAACAGCTTCAGCACTGGCATAGTGATAGATACCCCAGACACTGATACCACAGTTCAATTGCTTGATGATGGCGTCTACAACTCTCGCCACATCCTCAACCGCGGTAGGCGCCAGCTCCACATCAGATAGGCAGGATACCGGCGTATCAGCCAGCCATTGGCGCATACACTCCACCATCCATCCTTCTTCGCCTGTATGCAGCAGCCATCCCAAACGCAGAATCAGATGCTTCTCCAGCCCGGTCTGCAGCAATTCTTCACTCTGCAACTTGGTTCGCCCGTAGGCATTTATGGGCCTTCCCTTGTTTGCCGATATGTAGGGATTTTTCTTTTGCCCGTCAAACACCTGAAAACTTGATAGATGGAGGACTGCCGCCCCCCAGTCTTTCGCCACTTCAATGACAGCTTCACAGCTTCGAACATTGTATTGATAGGCAAGATCCGGGTGTTTTTCAGCCTTTTCGAGATCGGTTAATTCCGCCGCATTAATGATGTAATGTGACTTCTCGAGCTTCCTGAACTCTCTGACCAGGGCATCTGTGGCCAGATTAAGGTGCTCCGACTGAACCCCCTGCACCAGGCAGTTACTGGCCTCCAGGCGCTTCTTGATTGCCTGACCGATGGGCAAATCAATCCCCGTAACACAAATCACCACTTGACTCGACACGGCAGGACTCAACTTTCTCTTCTATTCATGACAAACTCGTTTACGAAACACCAGCAATAACACTGGCATTATTCATCGTCAAATCGCGACCGGTCATAGTCCGGCGCCAGATCTTCAAATTTAGTGTAACGACCAAGAAATGCCAGGCGCACAGTACCAATCGGACCATTCCGCTGCTTACCGATAATGATTTCAGCGATCCCTTTATCCGGACTGTCTTCGTTATACACCTCATCCCGATAAATGAACATGATAACGTCAGCATCCTGCTCGATCGCACCAGATTCCCGCAAGTCCGAGTTGACCGGGCGCTTGTTCGGGCGCTGCTCAAGACTACGGTTAAGCTGAGACAGTGCCACTACCGGGCAATTCAACTCTTTTGCCAGGGCTTTCAGTCCCCGCGAGATTTCAGAGATCTCCGCGGTTCGACCTTCGGTCATCCCGGGGACCCTCATCAACTGAAGATAGTCCACCATGATAAGACCAATCTTACCGTCGTGATCCCTAGCCACACGTCGCGCCCGAGATCTCATTTCAGTAGGGCTGAGGGCAGCGGTATCATCAATGTATAAAGGCTTGTCGCGAAGCATGTTTACCGCCGAGGTCAGTCTCGGCCAATCATCCTCTTCAAGCTTCCCGCTCCTGACCTTAGTCTGATCTATCCGGCCAAGAGAGGAAAGCATCCGCATTACGATAGAGTCAGAAGGCATCTCCATACTGAACACCAGCACTGGAAGCCCCGACCCCAGCAAAGCGTTTTCCACCAGGTTCATGGAAAAGGTGGTTTTCCCCATCGAAGGTCGGCCGGCAACGATAATCAAATCCGACGGCTGCATGCCCGAAGTACTTTTATCGAGATCCGCAAAGCCCGTGGTGACCCCGGTGATTCCACCGTCCGAATGGAACAGCTCATCAATCCGTTTTAGGGTTTTCGTAATGATCGGGTTGACCGACTCCGGCCCCCCCTGATTTGGCCGTGCTTCCGCAATCTGGAATACCTTGCGCTCAGCCTCATCAAGAATCTCAGTACTGGTACGCCCCTCCGTGTCGTAGGAGATATCCGTAATTTCATTCGCCACCGAGATCAACTGACGCAGCACAGAACGTTCACGGATAATTTCCGCGTAGGCCCTGATATTGGAGGCACTGGGCGTGTTTTTCACCAGATCCCCCAGATAGGCCAGTCCGCCGACCTTATCGAGCTCCTTGCGGGTTTCCAGCTGCTCGGATACTGTCACCGCATCCGGTAACTTATCGAACTTGATCAGGTTCTCAATGGCACCAAATATCAGCCGATGATCCTGACGGTAAAAATCTTTGACATTGACAACTTCCGATACCTTATCCCAGGCATCACCATCCAGCATCAAACCTCCCAGAAGCGACTGCTCTGCCTCAATTGAATGAGGAGGTAATCTCAAAGAGGCGGCTGCGCTCTTAGTTTCACCTGAAGCATTTTTTATTTGTTCAAAGCTGGCATTATTGCTGCCCTGCTCGACCTGGATGTCTTTCATGAACACCTGTAAACAATAGAAAATTGGTTTAACACGGAACCACTATATATCGAAGACCGAGCATCGATAATGAATGGTATGGGAATCAAATAATACACAAATAAAAAAAGGCAGTCCGCATGGCGAGACTGCCTTTTTCCATGACTGTCTCAAGTCAGTATATAGACTTGAGGGACTATCGCCAGCACTTACTCAGCTACGATAATCACTTTAACAGTTGCAAACACGTCGCTGTGCAGCTGCAGGTCGATTTCAAACTCGCCAGTGGTACGCAGAGCACCTTCAGGCAGTTTGACTTCGGCTTTAGCAACTTCAGTACCGAGGGTAGTGATTGCATCAGCAATGTCACGAGTACCAACAGAACCGAACAGCTTACCTTCATCACCAGCTTTGGAAACGATGGTAACTTCTTTGCCGTTCAAGGCATCAGCACGAGATTGAGCTGCAGACAGTTTTTCTGCCTGAGACTTTTCCAACTCCGCACGACGCTGTTCGAACATTTCAACGTTTGCTTTAGTCGCTGGTACCGCTTTACCGTATGGTACCAGGTAGTTGCGGCCATAACCGGAACGAACCTTTACTTGGTCACCAAGGCTTCCGAGGTTAGCCACTTTTTCCAGAAGAATAACTTCCATCTTGATTACCTCAATTCGGCGTAGTGCGGAATCAAATCCACACCACTTAATCTCTTAGTTATCGTGACGATCGGTGTAAGGCAGCAGAGACAGGTAACGAGCACGCTTGATAGCGGTCGCCAGCTGACGCTGATAACGCGCCTTGGTACCAGTGATACGGCTAGGAACGATCTTGCCGGTTTCAGTGATGTAGCCTTTCAACAGTTCTACATCTTTATAATCGATCTGTTTTACGCCTTCTGCAGTGAAACGGCAGAATTTTCTACGGCGGAAGAAACGAGCCATACTATGTCTCCTCTTAATTACTCTTCGTTTTCATCGTTGTCGGAATCGTCGTCTTCCACATCATCATTGTCGACTTCGACGTTTTCCTGACGGGATGGACGGTCTTCAGAGCGAGGAGCACGCTGTTCACGAGACTCTGCTGCTTTAATCGGTGACACATCAGTAACCGGACCTTTCTCACGCAGAACCAGGTCACGCAGGATCGCGTCATTGAAACGGAAGTTGTGAGACAACTCGTCGATGACTTCCTGAGTACACTCGATGTTCAACAGCACATAGTGGGCTTTGTGAATTTTGTTGATTGGATAGGCCAGGTGACGACGTCCCCAGTCTTCCAGACGGTGAACCTTACCACCACCGGCATTGACGCTGGAGGTGTAACGCTCAATCATTGCAGGAACCTGCTCGCTTTGATCAGGATGAACCATGATCACGATTTCATAGTGACGCATTGTATCTCCCTTCGGATTAGCAGCCTCATGTTGCGTTCAGCATAAGGCAAGGAGTTGAAGTTAATTTTGAGAGCGCAGCATTTTAGGCCTAAGGTGGCCAACATGCAAGCAATTGTTAGCAGCTATTCCTCATGCTAGAGGTTACATGGGGCACTGTGTTACGGCTTAATTCAGAATTCCGCTATACATGTCATTTGGGACGATGGCGCTGGCGAACCGCCTCAAACAGGCAAACGCCTGTGGCCACAGAGACATTCAGGCTGCTGACCTCACCATACATTGGGATTTTCACCAAAGCATCACACCCCTCTCTGGTCAGGCGTCGCATCCCTTTTTCCTCTGCCCCCATCACAATCGCCAGGGGGCCGGTCAAACTGGTTTCATGCAATGTGTGCTCTGCCTCCCCGGCCGTCCCCACAAACCACACCCCATAAGACTGCATATGTTTGATCGTGCGCGCCAGGTTGGTTACCCGGATCAGCGGCGTGATATCAGCAGCACCACAGGCTACTTTTCGGGCCGCCGGATTCAACGGAGCGGATTTGTCCTTAGGCACAATGACGGCCTTCACTCCAGCAGCGTTGGCAGAGCGAAGACACGCACCGAGATTGTGGGGATCGGTCACCCCGTCCAGGATCAGAAAGAGATCCTGGGGCGACAGCGACTCAAGCATATCATCAAGATCAGCTTCATTGCTGATCCGGTCAGCCTTGATCCTGACCAGAACCCCTTGATGGGCCGCGTCACCCTGGCCTTTTAACAGGCGATCAAACTCCTCTTTGGGTACAGAGCGGCAATGCACGCCCTTGTCCCGAGCCATCCCCAACAACTCCCGCACGCGACCATCTTGACGCTGATCTAAATACAAGAGTTCTTCAATTTTTCCAGGATGCCTGACCAGCAGGCCTTTGACAGCATGGATTCCAAATACCAGGGATAATTCCGACACACTCGCCTCGACTATTTTCTTGATGTTGTATAAGTATATATTCTAGCGGCGTTTTCGGGATTTTGCCGAGGGTTTCTTACGCGCCCCTCCTGCCGATTTTGGCTTGGCGGATTTTGCGGACTTAGCTCCGGCACCTGCCTTTTTTCCTTTTCCACCTTTCGCATTTTTGCCGCTGCCAGAGGATGCAAAATCCGGTTTACCGGATGTACTTTTCTTCTGTTTCTCAAAATCAGCATTCCACTCGGCCAATATCTGCTGGCGCTTCGAGCTTCCCTTAAATCGCCCTTTATCGCCCGGACGGGGACGACGCTTAGGATCTCCGATCAATTCCAGGTCCACCTTGCGGTCATCCAGATCCACCCGTACGACCTGCACCTTCACTTCATCTCCAAGACGGAAAGTCGTACCCGAACGCTCCCCAACCAAACGATGACGACTCGCATCAAAGTGGTAGTAGTCACTCTTCAGCGACGAAACGTGAACCAAACCTTCCACATAGAGTTCTTTCAACTCTACAAAGAGTCCAAATGCCGTAACAGCCGACACAATACCATCAAACTTGTCGCCGACATGCTGCGTCAGGTACTCACACTTGAGCCAACTCATGACGTCACGGGTAGCATCATCTGCCCGCCGCTCTGTCATGGAACAGTGCTCTCCCAGCATCACCAGAGCAGCCATGTCATAGTCGTGACGGGCATTCTTTGACAACGGTTTGGCCCCGTCCACACGCTCGACATTTTTACAAGGCCGCTCACTACGAACCAGATCACGAATGGCACGATGTACCAACAGATCAGGATAGCGTCGGATCGGTGAGGTAAAGTGGGTATAAGCCTGATAACCCAAGCCAAAATGCCCCTGATTATCAGGCTGATATTTGGCCTGACTCAGTGAACGCAACATCACCGTCTGTAGTGTCGCGGCATCCGGGCGCTCCTTGATCTGCTCCAAAAGCTGCTGATAGTCGGTGGGCTTAGGATTCATCCCTCCAGGCAAAGACAGGCTCAACTCACCCAGAAATGCCCTCAGGTTCTCCAGTCTTTCTGACGTCGGACCTTCATGGACCCGATAAAGAGCAGGAATTTCGTACTTCTCAAACAACCTGGCTGTTGCCACGTTAGCGCAGAGCATGCACTCTTCGATCAACTTATGCGCATCATTACGGGTGATCGGCACGATCTTGTCGATCTTACGCTCCGCATCGAACAGGATTCGGGTTTCCACAGTTTCGAAATCAATGGCTCCCCGCTCATCCCTGGCCTGACGTAAGGCCAGATAGAGGTTATGCAGCTCACGGATATGAGGCACCAGATCGCCATAGCGCTCCTGGAAGGCCAGACCTTCAGGACTATCCGCCCCTTCGATGAAGGCACCGACTTTACTGTAGGTCAGTCGCGCCTTCGACAACATCACCGCTTCATAGAATTTATATCCGCTCAATCGTCCGGCAGCGCTGATGGTCATCTCACAGACCATACACAAACGCTCTACATGAGGGTTTAGTGAACACAGGCCATTCGATAAAACCTCCGGCAGCATGGGCACCACCCGGTTCGGGAAATACACCGAATTGCCGCGCTCAAATGCTTCCTTGTCCAGCGCCGTACCGGGCAATACGTAGTTGGATACGTCGGCAATAGCCACAAACAGTCGCCAGCCACCGCCACGCTTACGTTCGCAATACACTGCGTCATCAAAGTCGCGGGCGTCCTCACCATCGATGGTGACCAATGGCAGATCCCGCAGATCTACCCGATGCGCTTTATCTTTTTCAGGAATGTCCGTGGAAAATTTTTCCGCCTCACGATCAACCTCATCGGGCCAGCGGAAAGGAATCCCATAAGTGCGCAGCGCCACATCGATTTCCATGCCCGGCGCCATATGGTCACCAAGCACCTCGGTTACGTGCCCCATGGGGCCTGAACGGGACTCAGGCTGACGCACGACCCTCACTGTCACATATTGACCGTTCTGTGCACCATTGATCGCATGCTCAGGCACCATCACATCCTGAATCAGTTTGGGGTTATCCGGCACAACAAAGGCCACACCACCTTCCTGATAAAAGCGCCCTACGATTTCATCCGTGCGACGCTCAACCACCTCAACAATGACGGCTTCTTTCTTGCCCTTGAAAGAACGATTGTCTTCCCGGACCAAAACAATATCGCCATCAAATACCCGACGCATCTGACGGCTCGATAAATACAAATCTTCCCCACCCTCTTCAGGGATCAGGAATCCATAACCATCGCGATGTCCCTGCACCCTTCCACGGATCAGGTTCATACGCTTGGCAATGCCATACGCCCCCTTTCGGTTGCATACCAACTGCCCATCACGACACATAGCAATTAACCTGCGTCGCAGGCCTTCAAAGACTTCAGCTTGCTCGATATTAAAATGGTGGGCTAACTCTTCGATGGTCGCAGGTGTTCCGCGTTCTTCTAGTGCGGCAAGAATCGCTTCGCGACTGGCAGTGGGGTTGTCATAACGCTCAGCTTCACGCCGGGCATGGGGGTCTTTAAATGATTGGCTTTTTTTCGCCATTAATCCTCTCTAGAAACTTTTATAGTTTTATTATCCTGCAGAGGTAATCACCTCTGACTATGGGCTCGGCATACTGTCCTGTCATTGTTTCATTTTTGTGAAAAACGTTTCTCTTACCAAGACAGATCATTGGAGCATTATCGCCCAACACACCGCTAAACAGCCCAATAAAGTGTTGATAAAACGCACATTACCACTAGACATAAAAAATATCCAAACAAAAGCGTTGACAAACAAAATCCAGACCAGTAAAGTGCGCGCCATCCTGAAGTGCCGAGGTGGTGAAATTGGTAGACACGCTAGCTTCAGGTGCTAGTGGGGGCAACCCCGTGGAGGTTCAAGTCCTCTCCTCGGCACCATTTTATTTTCAGGCTTTTTCTTATATCGATGATTAGTTCCGGGGAACAATACTTCTAGGAACTAATTTTTCGTTTCAAATTTCAGAAAACCTCACTCCTCCCATAGCTACAGCGTTTTTGCAACCCTATCCACTACCGATTTTTCACGACAAAACAGATTGTTCGTATACTAAGCCAATTTACTCAATAACACCTCTGGCATATAGTCCAAAACAAATCAGAATTTACCGGCTCTAGCAGCTCCTTTTTTAGATTTTCGAATAAAAGAGACAGGCAGCAATGAACGATATCGATCACGGCATATACATAATCGCAATTGTGCTACTCGAACTCTCTTTTCTGCCCCTATTCTCCAGCATGAAATGCAGCCATTGCAGAAATAGAATGATTTACAGGCGTAGTGAATGTTCTGCGTGTGGAGCGAGATATATCACAGCCCAAAACCATGTTGGCAACTTGCTTAATTTGCTCAGCATCACGTTTCTAGCGATCAGTCTTTGGCTACAATTTTCAAACACCATCAACATTAGGCCAGGCCTCCTTTTAGCTTATCTGATCACCGGCCTCTTCATAATTGAGGTATTAAGAGCAATCATCCCCAACACCTCCTCTATGAAGCTTGACTATAATGACGCTCAAACTAAATTAGTACTCAAAACCACAGACATCAAAAGCAAGCGTGCAGAACCCTAAAGCAGACATCCTCACTTCAGTTAATGCCACAAGAAAAAATGCAATTAGAAGCCTGCTACTAATTTCCTTCTTCTTGGTTAGCTGCACACCTTCCGATGAATTTCCTGACTTAAAAAGTTCAAGTGGAGACTATTCCATTTCAGGATATGCAGACTCCGATGGACTCCTGGTCATAACCGTAAAGCAAAAAAATGGTGACGACTCTGTAGAGATTAACACTAGAGCTTCCGTGTACCAGAGATTTGCTTACGGCTGGCTAGACACGGACTCCGTGATAATGGTCAATTCATCAGATATTGGCATATTAGCCTGGGACATAACGACTCATTACCAACCCACGGAAATAACCGGGGATATCCAGGCTTACGCCAAAACCTTGTACGCCGAGAAATACTAGACCGGTTTATCCAGTATGATTACCGGAATCAGCCAACGAAGATTTAACACTTCAATATCTGCAACAACGCCTGTGCGTGCTCTGCGGCATCGTGACCAAGGCTAGTGAGGTAACCTCCGTCCACTTGGGTGATCAGGCCTTTGTCGAATAGTCTTTGGGCGGCAGAGACTGCTGACGAGCTGGCGGTTTTGTGGACTTTGATACCTTCCTGGGTGGAGGCTAGGTTGAATAGGCTGAGGAGTTCGAGTTCTTCGATCATTTCGGGGGTGTAGGACATGGCTGTTCTCTTATTGATTCTTGGATTAAACATCTACATCTACGCGCGATCATGGACGCCGTTACCTAGAGTATAAACAGCAATCCGGCTCTCATCGAAATTTCTTCTGAAATTTAGACGTTATCTTATTGAATGAATACTGTTTTAGGCTTCAGGCGTATGTTTTATGACCACAGTGAGCAAACTGATCTAAACTGATAGTGATTCTTTGTCACCAGGTGCGTGCTATGAAAAGCTTGGTACTCACGCTGCTCTTACTGGTTTGTGTTATTTCATCTGCCATCTCGTTTGCGGACTCATCGGGCACCACCAAGCGGATACTGTATCCCAGCCTGGATGGCAACGAGCGCTTTGAGGATCTGCGTGAAATCCTAGGATTGGCATTACAAAAAACCGAAGACGATTTCGGCCCCTTTGAACTGCTTCCTTCCTACCCCAAAATGACTGAGTCACGACTTCTGCAGGAACTTGAGGCAGGACGAAGGATCGACGTAATGTGGAGCTCCACGTCTCCGGAGAAAGAGAAAAAATTGCTCCCCATCAGAATTCCTCTGCGCAAAGGCATTCTGGGCTACCGAATCTGCTTCATTTATAAACACAGACAAAACTTTCTCCATGGAGTTAAAACTTTGCAGGATCTGCAGGAACTCAGAATTGGCCAGGGGATCGGTTGGGGGGATGTGGAAATATACCGGGCTGCCGGGATAATTGTGGAGCAATCCACCTATGACAACCTGTTTAAAATGGTGAACTCGAACCGCTTTGATCTATTTCCCCGTGGCATCAGCGAAATTTACCAGGAATATGAGCTGTACGCCTCCGATAACCCCAACCTCCACATTGATGATCATCTGCTGATTTACTACCCCTGGCCTTACTACTTCTTCACTTCAAAAAACGACATAGCGCTCGCAAATCGCCTGGAGACAGGACTTTGGCGAATGATCAATGACGGCACTTTTGACGAGTTATTTTTCAAGTACAACAGAAAGTCCATTTTGAGAGGAAAGCTCAGCGACCGCCACCTGATCAGCATCGACAATCCGAATCTAACCAAGGAAACCCCTCTGGGTGACAGTCGACTGTGGTTCGACCCATTTGCGGACCCGTTAAACTAGGGTCCGCCGAGTCGACGGTTATCTATCGACGCCGAGCCCCCAGGCGCACTAGCGCAATCCCCAGCAACAGCCACCACGCAGCACCACCGCCGGAGCTATCGGAACTATTATCCGAGCTTGGGCTCGTGTTGCTGCCAGTATCACCAGAATCACCGCTGTCCACGGTAGGTTTTTCATCATCATTCTCAATCAACCCCTCGACTGACGCCTGCGCAACAATACCGGAGCTCGGATTGCTGATCGTCACCCGAAATGATTCGGAATTTTCATACCCGGTATCGCCGGAGACATCGATCGTAAATGATTTAGTGAACTCACCCGCCGACAGACGCACCGTTCCGGAGGGAAGCGTACCTCCAAAGTCTGCGGCATTCGCCGGATTGGCACCGACGCCGTCCACATCGTAGTCGATCGTCATATCCACCACGGCAAACTGCCGGGATACCCGGAAAGTAAACGCCTTCCTGCCACTATTACCTTCCGCCAGAGAAGCATCTACAGCGGTCACCGATAAATTTCCTGAGGTATTCACGGTAGTCAGACTGAAGTCTTCTGGAGAAATATTGAAGAATACGTTGTCACTGCATTTGACACGGACGCGCCCTTTCCCGGTATCCGTATTAGGCATCGTCACCCTTTCGAAACCGTCATTGGAGACGCCTTTTGTGATGACCGTGGTGAAGCTGTCTCCTCCATCTTTGGACAACTCAATGTCAACCTGAGTACAGCTTACCGGTGCCAGGTCTGTATTAGCCACATTCCAGGTCACATCCAATTGCTGCCCACCGGAATAGGCTCCGGCTCCAGGTGCAGTGACGACAAATGGACCGGAATCCTTATCTACCGTAAGAATGAGATCATCCTGGGCAACTCCGAAATCGCCTGAACGCGCTGTCACCCGAAAGTTCAATTCACGATCAGTTGTCGGCAGAGTCTCACCGAGAGAAGAGCCCAGATCACCGGAGACGATGGCACTCAGCTCTGGAAAATAACGTGTCGGAGAGGTGGTTCCCTGCACTGATCGAAATAATGGCCGGGATCCGTCATCCGTGCTCATTTGTCCGGTTGTGCTGGTCGCACTTCCCAAATCCATCTGATCCCAGGTATAGGTAAGCCCCGCCATGTCACCGACATCCACATCATTGGCGACGGCCGTCAGCATGAAAGGAGTATTGGCCGGTATTGCATAGTCGGCACCGGCATCGACGGTAGGAGGCGTATTTCCAGCATTGACAGCCGTACCACAGCTGGCTCCTGTGCTACTGGTCAGATAATCATTAATCTGCTCCAGACTGCCGCCATGAAAGTAATCATCAGCGTTGTACTGAATATTCTGGGGATCACAAAGCCCGGAATAGGACATGATGGTCGATCCGGAACCAACCTCCCATGCGCTTCGTGAGGAGCGATTTCCATTACATCCTCCACTATTCGCATTGAACGTATGCCCTGCCCCGAATTGGTGACCAAGCTCGTGAGCCAGCAAGTCTGTCACAAAGTATTCAAAACGCCCATCGGGATCGGAAAGTCCGGTGCGTCCCATCGCCTTGTAGGAATCCCAGCAAACCACTCCGACGAACGCCAGTCCGCCGCCATATTGATTTAGCAGATGCCCGATATCGTATTTATCGCTACCGATGACCTTATCAACATTGCTCTGATGTTCATCCAGCAGACTATCTTCATTGGAATATGGATCTGTACCTGAATTGGTGTAGATCAGCTTGTCGTTATCTGCGACCAACTGAAACCGGGCTGCCACTTCTTTTTCATATATCTGGTTCACCCGGTTGATGACCGTCACGATATACGCCTGGGTTTCAGCCACAGAAGGATTCCGGCTATCGCTGCTTACCGAGGCCGAAAACTCTCCCGTAGCTCCCATGGCTATTTTGTAGACCTTATAGGTATCACCAGTGGTCATTCTGGCAGCCAGTTCAGGCATCGCCAGCGACCTGAGGTAACTGAATTCACTGTCCTGATCCTGATGATGCTCTTCTGTATCACACTTCAATGGCTCGCCTTCCGGCGCATCCTCTTTGAAGAACCCGCGATACTGAGAAATATTTCCGGCGCTGCCGAAGCTGGCTTCCGGCTCCAGCACCATCACCGTCTCAGGCGTATTGACGTAGCCATGGAAGCCTCGTGGAGTGGTATCAATACGTCCGCTGATTCCCTCATCATCAACACCGACGACCTTATAGGTTCGAATCTCCGGATACTTGGCTTCCAGCTCAGGAGCCATGATCGGAGAATAAAAAGCTTGCAAGTGGAGATAACCGCCATCCGGGCGGGGATAGTAAAACGACAGACCTTCAGCCGCCCCTTCTAATGGCGCACCTTCCAGATAGGTTTTCAGACTTTCGATATCGGTAGCGATGCCACGGTAATGAAACGCCGACTCCGCCAGACTTTTTCCTCTGACATCCACCCACATACCGTCGGGAGACTGTGCCTGAACCATGCCGGCGAATGCCAGCGACAATTGTGCTGCAGCTAAAAGAACAACCTTATTCATCTCTGTTAACCAGATTTTCCAATGTGATTTTGTGGGTAAATATGGGAGCCTCGAAGAATCCGGGCTCCACTTTTCAAGGTGTTAAAACCAGCGTTTTACTGAACGCCAAAGTCTGGAAAAGAACCCCTGTTGTCCCTCTTCCGCATTATCTGCGTTGTCTTGGGACGGCTCAGGCCTCAGTTCCCCCGGAGGTTCGACAGGCTTGGGTATGTTCGGCAAATCCTGTTTGTAGAAGACCCGGTATCGCCCTTTGCCAGCTCCCTCGCTTTGCATCTTGTTGGAACCACCAAACACCGCTTCCGGCTCGATCAGAACACTTTTTCCCTGTGTGGTGAGGAAAGCCTTGAAGCCGGCATCGGTAAGATCGATGCGACCGGACATGGTAGGAATGTCCACACCTTTGACTTTGTAGGTTCTGATCAGGGGGTATTTTGCCGCCAGCTCCGGTGCCATGACCGGTGAATCATAGGCCTCCAAAACAACGAAGCTTTGATCCGGCATCGGTAATTTCAAAGACAACCCTTGGGGAGCACCCTCCGCAGGAGCCTGCTTGAGATATTCGCGTAATGACGGCAAATCGAGTTCGACAGAAAAATAGGGGAATGTGTGCTCCAGCCGATCGCTTTTCGCAGGATTCCAGAATCCGTCATCGGCATACAACACCGGCGACATCAACATCGCTCCGCTTATCAGCAGGCTACGAAAAAGTAACTGATTGACCTTAATTATCTGCACAACACTCCCAATATGGCTTTCTCAGGAAACCGCCGTGAGTGTAATAAAGAAAATCCGGGGACGCGCCGTCCATTTGGCCTATTTTAGATTAACTGCGATCCAGTTATCGGGGATACAAAATTGCTAAGGTTTTCATCTTGAACATAACAGCACTTTCGCCCGACCATCGAATTATTCGTTGGAGTCGACCACGCATTCAATCTGACTTGGGCTTTTGCACAAATAGGGATATCAATGCCAGGGTTGCAGACCCCACCATCAACAGTACTGACACAGCATTCAATACAGGTGTAGACCCCTCCCTCAGCCGATCAAACATCGCTATTGTTAAAGGCGCATCTGACCCCACCAACATGAGGGTTGTATTGAAATTCTCAAAGGACATCAGAAAACTGACGATGCCGGCTCCGATCAGCGCGGGACGCAGGTAAGGTAAAGTCACTGTCCAGATAACAGCAAAATTTGAGGCTCCCAGATTCAGGGCCGCCTCCTCCAGAGACCTGTCAAAACGTCTCAATCTCGCTGAGATGACCAGTGTGGCGATGGTGGTAATAAAGGCAAACTGCCCCAGAATCACCAGCGGCAAACCGGGACGCAGAAGCTCCAGCTCCAGGTCATAGTTATCCTCCAGTCCGTTGGCGATACTGCTACTGAAAATAAGAATGGAGACCCCCAGAATCACTCCCGGGATCACCAATGGCGTCAGCATCATCATGTACAGAAAGCCTTTACCGATGAAATCGTGACGCTCAAACAGAAAAGCATTACAGGTAGCCAGACTGATACTCAGGATCGTGACTGCCACCGCGACCCAAAAGGACACCAGAATACTCTCCAGCAATTCCCCGTCATAGAAGATCCCCAGTGCAGGCTCTTTTTGACCGACAAACCAATCCAGGGTACCGCCGTTCCAGGGAAGTGAGGGAAACAGGGAGTCGTTAAATGCGAAGGTCGCCACGACCGCCAGAGGCAATATCAGATAAACAAAAAAGAGAGCCACATAAGCGGCATAGGTACGGCGGAAAAACCGGCTGCTGGGAATGGAGGGAATCATGTCATCACCCGGGTAAAGGACTGTCGGCTCAACTTGAGCCCACACCAGACAATGACTGACGACAGTACCAGTAATAGCATGCCGAAAGCTGAACCCTGCTCCCAGTTAAAACGGGTGATAAACTGGGTATAGATCTGCTCGGTAAACCAGAGGCTGTCCTTGCCTCCCAATAGCGTGGGAGTCAGATAGTTGCCCAACGTGAGCATGAATACCACGATACAGCCACTGACAATGCCGGGCATGGCATGGGGAATCACCACGTCTCTGATCACTTCCAGATGGTTCCCACCGAGGTCGTATGCTGCCTCAATCAGGCTGTCGTCCAGGCTTTCCAGGGTGGTAACCAACGGCACCACCATGAACAACATGGAGGTATAGACAAGCCCCACCATGATGGCAACGTCGTTATAAAGCATTTCCACCGGTTGATCGACCAGCCCCATCCATTGCAGCAGCGAACTGAACAGACCGGTCTCCCGCAACAGGATCATCCATCCGTAGGTTCTCACCAGCTCACTGACCCAAAAGGGGATCAGACAGAGAATGAACAGAGCCGCCTTAAGCCTGCCCCGCAACATTTTAGCGATATAGAAGGAGACCGGGAACGCAATCAGGAGTGTCAGCCCGGTAGCCAGAATGGACATGACCGCCGTACGCAGAAAGGTCCGCCAATATAAAGGCTCGGTAAAAAATTCGGTGTAATTCCCCCAACTGAAAGCATATTGCCGTGCAGCAACTCGCTCACGCAGGGAGATCAGCACCATGTCGATATGGGGAAGCACAATGAACAACGCCAGCCAGAGGGCCAGCGGACTCACCAGCAGAATCAGACCGAGTTTGCCACTGTCCTTCCATTGACTCATCGCCGGCTCCCGCCGGGCCTTCCGGCTTTAGACCTCATAGCACCGCACCTGACCGGACATCCACCCAACGCTGACCACATCCCCCTTTTTGACCCGACGAAACTCCGCCGTCTGAGGCAGGGCGACGTTAAGCAGCTCAATCGCGTCGGGAAGCCGTACCAGCATCTGGCTACGGGCACCGTCGAACAGAACCGACTCCACTTTACCTTTGTAACGGTTGGTTGTGGCCGGCGCAGTGTCACCCAGAGTGACCGTAATGGACTCCGGACGCAGATAGAATTCCAGTTTCTTACCGACTCCCCAGGGATGGGAAACCTGAAGATCATTTCCAGGGCGGTCAATCCGCATTTTCAGCCCGGTCTCACATTGGACATTGAAACCTTTTTCATCCCGTTCCTGAATGACGCCATACCAACGGTTGCTCTCCCCGACAAATCCTGCAACAAACCGCGAGGCGGGTTCATAGTAGAGCTCCTGGGGCGCTCCCACCTGCTCAAAGCGACCCGCATTCATCACTGCAACCTGATCAGACATGACCAATGCCTCTGACTGATCATGGGTGATATATATGAACGTGGCGCCGAACTTTTCTTGTAAATGCTTCAGTTCAACCTTCATTTGCTCCCGCAGTTTCAGGTCCAGAGCGCCCAGGGGTTCATCCAAAAGCAGAACATCAGGATTCAGGACCAGACACCGGGCAATCGCAATACGCTGTTTCTGGCCACCGGAAAGCTGGCTGATCTGCTTATCCCCCGAGTCCGGTAACCCAACGCGGGACAGCATATCCTCCACCCGGCTCTTGATGTCTGTTTTGGCGACACCCCGGCGCTTGAGCCCATATGCGACATTTTCTGCAACCGTCATATTGGGGAAGAGAGCCAGGTGCTGGAACACCATATTCACCGGTCGTCGGTTGGGCGGTGTATTCAGAACGGATTTACCTTTGATCAGGATATCTCCGTGATCAGGACTCTGAAATCCGGCCACCATACGCAGCAACGTCGTTTTCCCACACCCGGACGGACCAAGAATGGAAAAGAAGCTGCCACTGGGGATAGAGAAAGAGACTTCCTGAACGGCCGCGAAATGACCAAAGGACTTGGTCACCTCACGACATTCAAGGTCTACATCAGTATTGTTGGCTTGAAGCTGCATGTTCCCTGCCGCTGTCAGATTTATGCGATCAGCTCTGGGCAGCTTTCACACGGTCCAGTACCTTACCTTCCATTTCCTCAAGACCGGGAGGAACCGGTGGATACCATTTGATATTGTCTACGTCAGCCGGTGGAAAGCTCTCGTTGAACTGGGCTTTTAGCTTGGGATTGACGAACTTATCGCCGCCTTTGGAGGCAGTGAAATTTCCTGCAGCTTCCGTAATCTTGGCGGCGACTTCCGGCTGCATGACAAAGTTGATCCATTTATAGGCCGCCTCTTCTGCCTTGGTTTTGCGTGGCAGGGCAAAGGTATCAATCCAGCCCAATGCACCGGACTTAGGCGCTACAAAGGTGATATCAGGATTCTCAGAATTCAGTTTCCAACCACCGGCATCCCAGGCCATTGCGGCTTTAACCTCTCCTGAACGCATCAAGTTGAGTAGCTCGTCCCCACCGCTCCAATAGGCTTTCACATTGCTTTTGCAGTCGATGAGCTTCTTTTCCACTTTGGCCAGAATTTCGCCGTATTTTTTCGTGTCGCTATATGCTGCGAAAGGATCTTCTCCCAAGGCATAAGCAAACCCGATCAAAGTGGGACGTTTCAATCGATAGGAAACCTGCCCACTCAGCGCAGACTGGCATAGATCTGTGTAGTCCATGACGCCCTTGGCCTGTTTGCGATTGACCACCAGACCACTGGTTCCCCACACATGCGGAACACCATACACTTCGCCGTTAAAGGCAGTATTCTTTTTGGTCGCTTCCAGCATGGAGGAGATAAATCTATTGGCATCGATCTTACTGAGGTCAATCGGCTTATAGATATCAAAGTCTGCCTGGGCACTGGTGATCCGGTCCTGACTGGGTTGCGCCAGGTCAAAGCCCGCACCACGGGTCGCCCGCAGTTTGGAAATCATATCTTCATTGTTGGACTTGGTGACATCAACCTTGATGCCGGTTTCCTTTTCGAACTGATCGACCACTTCCTGGGGTGCATACCCTCCCCATGTCAGCAGACGCAGCGTCTCGGCATGCAGTTGAGAAGACATTGCCAGCGCCGAAGCGAGTATTAAGGTGGATTTCTTTAACAGCCTTTTCATAACGATTCCTCTATATGGAGTCATACCCTGATTGACAGTCAAACCTGCGGTATACACCTGCAGTCATCCATGCGGCATCGTTTGGGGGGATCACTGATCGCCCCTCAACAATGTGCTACTACTTGCCTTTCCATTGAGCCGGTAATTAACGCTTTTGATCCAGAGAATCTATTGTTGATCCAAAGCATCTGTTGTTAATCAAGGTACCAGTTATTAATCAAAGCACTTGTTGTTAATTTAAAAGTACCTGTGGTTAATCAAAGTACTTGTTGTTAATTAAAGTACCTGTGGTTAATGAAAATACCTGACATCAATCGAAAGCCACTCAGGGAAAATGTTCAATTGCTGAAAACAGTCACCCTTCCAGACCCGTAGCCCTCTACAGTAGCTCTAACACTGGATAACCAGTAACAACAGAACTCACCGGTAGAACAGCTTGAGGCACAAGATTCAAAAGAGATCGTAGCCAAGCGCATGCACTGCTGACGGACGCTAGCATCCCTATATGACTAAAATGTGACAGCACTGTCAACGACGAAGACGGCAGATGGTGAACAAATTTCGATCGGATAATTCGTTCCATTTATTTATTTATTTAACGATCCATTTATCCACCCATTTAACGATCCATTTATCTGTCCATTTGACAAAGGTTCACAATGTCAGAGACCGGGGTCGCAGTCTTGCTGATAACGCGTATCTATGATGAGCGCATAATAACAATCAGGCAGGACAATAATATGAACAAACTGGTATTCAGAGTGGCAGTTTCGGTAAGACGCGATAGCGACTACATCGCTTGTATACCCGGCATGCTGGTCTGTGGGATGGGGACCTGTATTGAATCCACATTGGAAAATACCCGATCCATCATCGCTGAGTATATTTCTGACAGCGCCCAGGCCAATTCAAGCCTCGGCCCCGCTGAACCGTTGCACATTCAGGACACGACCTGGCATCAGGTGGAGGTGGTCAGATCACGATGACAGATTCATGCAGGATGGCAGGTTCAAGTACCGTCATAGATAAAACACCCCAATCAGCAGATTGCAGAGTGACGCAAGGAGACACCGGCAGATCTTAGCGATCGACAATGACTAGCTATCGACAAGGATTAGCTATCAACACGGATCAGTGATCGATAATAGAATCCAGGGCAGCCGCAGCCTTCACCGGCTGGGTTGCCACAATCTTCCAAATCTCCGTCGCCACTCTCCTCTCGATCAGGGTGCGATCTTTCAATTTACACAGGCAGGATATCTGTAAAATGTTCGCCCCCTGCCTTATCCTGACCAGCGATTAAACTTTGCTTCCAATCAACCCTTTCACGGTATTGAGGATATCCGCCGGCATAACCACTGTCTTACTATTGTCTGAAACGGAGATGTCTTTCAGGGCACTCACATACTTTTCACCCAGCAGGTAGGTGACCGGGAGAGAGTCTCCTTTGATGGATTCCGTGACCAGGGTAATGGCTTCACGGCTGGCATTTGCCAATACCACCTGAGCCTCTGCATCTTTGCGTGAGGCTTCCAGGCGCCCTTCAGCTTCCAGAATGGTGGCCTGTTTTTCACCTTCGGCTTTAGTAACAGCAGCACGGCGTTGGCGTTCTGCGGCAGCTTGTTCCTCCATAGCGGCCTGCATGGTGGTGGAGGGATTAATATCCTGAATTTCCACCGTCTTGAGCACGATCCCCCAATCCGAAATATCGTCAGAAATCGCCATTTTCAGTTTGGCCTTGATCTGGTCCCGGGAAGACAACGCAGAGTCCAGGGTCATTTCACCGATGATGGAACGCAGTGCCGTCTGGATCAGGTTGCGAATGGCGAGAATATAATCCTCCACCCCGTACACGGCTTTCTCCGGCGTCACGATATTGATATAGGCCACGGCATTGGCCACAATCACCGCATTATCCTCTGTGATCACTTCCTGAGAGGGAATATCCAACACAATATCTTTGGTGGTGACTTTGTAGGGGACGGTATCCACATAAGGAATAATAACGTTCAGCCCGGGAGTCAGTGTTTTATGGTAACGACCGAGACGCTGGACAATATACTTGTATCCCTGGGGTACGATTCGCACGCCCATCATCAGGGTCACAATGACCACCACGACCAGGGCGATAACGATAATCAACGCTTCCATTTCAATAACCTCATTTATCTATGTTTTTAGCTGCCGGATGATTTATAGAGCTTAATTTTTGGGAACCACAATCAAGGCATTACCGGACACTTCGGTCACCATGACCCTGTCCCCTGATCTGAGCTCGCCGTCAAAGATAAATTCCCACTCATCATTCCCCAATATGGGAGCAGGAAAACGAAGATTGCCACGGGATCTGGCAGAGGAATATTCCAGCACTGTCCCCACCTGCCCAATGATCGCCTCCCGGGAGAGCCCCGCCAGAGTGCGGTTTTCCATACGTGGTGACACCAGTTTATGCCACAGCACCAAAAGCAGAACTGACAGGCCGCCCCAAATAAACAATTGGGCAGTGACTCCTATTGGAAACAGCACCATCAACAGACCTACCGCGATGCCTGCAACACCAAACCAGAGTATGACAAAGCTGGGAACAAATATTTCCAGGCCGGCCAGTAATATGCCCAATACAATCCAATGCCAGTAGGCAATGTTTGCGTTTAACCATTCCACCATAAAATTTGCTTTTCCTTCGAGACAGACCAGTACAGGAGAGGAGTATAGCCTTAACGGCTTCAGGGAGCGCTATCCAATGGGAAAATATCGAAAAGTCAGGACGATGATTTGCTTCGCTCGCCCGGAACAGAGGGTTGCCGGTGGATATAGATCACCACCAGGGTCAGACAGATAAGAGTAATGGCCAGCAGATAGGGTTTGGCGTTCAACATGAACATGGCGAAAATGCCGCTCAATGTAATCATGCTGTAGGCCATGCACTTGGCCCTTAGTGGAATCACCCGATGATCCCGCCAATTGCGCAGAGCAGGGCCGAACCTGGCATGGTTGAGCAGCCACTGCTCACGCTCCGGGGAAGATTTGGCAAAGGCCCAGGCGGCAATAATGATAAATATGGTCGTCGGCATTACCGGCAAAAAGGCACCAATAATTCCCAACCCGACACAACACCATGCAAGAACAAAATATCCGGTTCTGCTCATTATTCGCTTCTTTCTTTCCAGTGTTTCAATGCAGACAGATTATCTCCCTATAGGCATTAGTATGGCAGCGAAATAAAAAAATGAAAGTTACATAACCACCGCTTTTTCGTCCATTTCAGCGTTCAGGACAGAGGATCTGACCGAAAAGAAATCAGCCAATAGTGCAGCCACCTGAACCGGGTCGTCCTCCTGGAGAAAGTGTCCGCAGTGTGGCAGCGATGTTACAGTCGTTTGCGGCAGAATATCTTTTATCCGTTTTGCCGTTGAAGGCATATCCGGCAGTATACGGTCTTTCGTTCCATTGATGATCCGAACCGGCATCGTCAGCCGGGACAGCTTATTTTCCATATCCTTGAACCCTTCAGGGACCAGCCCGGCACCCGCCTGCAGAAGCGCTTTTCGGGCAAGCTTGTCTACAAAGGGCTGCTGAATATTCTGAATCATCTCATTCGTAATACGGTCATGATTCAGCATTCCAATATACATGCTGTACTTCAGTCCCCATGGGCTGGAAAGCAGATGGCGCACTCCCGGAAGCTTGCAACAGAACAAGAAGGCCATGACCGCCCAGGAGAAGTCTGAAAACACCAGGGTGTTCAGGAGCACCAGGCTTCTGACTCTTTCCGCCTGGTGTACTGCCCAATAAACCCCGATAGGGCCGCCAATATCGTGAACCACCAAATTGATGTCGGTAATACCGAGGTTGTCCAGAAATCCATCAATCACTCGCTGATAGAAACGAAAACTGTAGGAAACATTCAGAGGTTTATCTGAAGCACCATAGCCGGGTAGATCAATGGCGATCACTCTGCGACGTGCAGCAAGGGCGGGCATAATATTGCGCCATAGATAAGAAGACGTCGGAAAACCATGAATCAGTAATATGGGTGGCAGTTCGTCATCCTCGACCGGCACCGCTTCCAGGTAGTGTATTCGCAGCTGGTCGACGTTAGTATATTGGCTCAGGATCTCTGCTTGTTTGCTATGGTCGGCTGACATGGGCTCGCTCTCTTGTCATTCAGGATTTGATTACCTGTCTTTTTTACGCGAGCCCGGTAGCGATAGCGATTACCTTGGAGGTAATGAACTCAGAGCTATTTGTTTATTAGTGCATGTTTTCTAGGGCTATATCAGTTTCTGATCGTAGGCATACTTCGTCAGTTCTGCCGTGGTACTCAGATTCAGCTTGGTTTTAATATTCTGCCGGTGTGTTTCCACCGTTCGCACGCTGATATTCAATTCGTTGGAAATGGCCTTGCTGCTGAGCCCTTTTGCCACCCGGGCCAGAATGGCTTCTTCCCGCCGAGTGAGTTTACTGGCCACTGGATCTGAGGTTTCCCCATGCCGAAACAGCGTTTCTGTCGCCGCCCGGCAAATGTAGGTTGCGCCATCAGCGACGGTACGGATTGCCCGCACCATTTCCTCGACCGAAACATCTTTCAGGATATAGCCCTTGGCTCCGTGAAACATCAATTGGGATATGTATTCACGGTTATCATGCATGCTGAGAATCAACACCTTCAAATCCGGATACCGTTCCTGAAACACCTTGGTGGTTTCTATCCCGTTCATATTGGGCATGCTGACGTCCATCATCACCACATCCGGTTGCAGTTTCTGCACCAGTTCAAGTGCTTCAATGCCGTCGGTTGCCTGGCCAACCACCTGTATGCCCTTTTCCTGTTCCAGCCGCGCCCGGATTCCTTCCAGTACCAGAATGTGGTCATCGACCAGCATGACTTTAACAATAGATTCTGATGTGCTCATATCACTGCCACTCACTTACGCCTTTGCATGTTTCTTATTTTATCAACGCCAGCTTTGCCAACGTCACTGTTTATCTATATGTCCACAATAGCCATGTGGCCACGGGATAGTCTGTGAAAGCCAGAGCATGACTATGCCTGATACTGCTTGAACGATGCCATAATCCGGGTGCCGTTACCGGCCCTGGAAGAAAGTTCAAACTCACCTCCCAGGAACTCCACCCGCTCCCGCATATTACGTAATCCGATGCCGCGCCGGGCAAAATCGTCTTTTTTGACAATCCCTACCCCGTTATCCGAGATACACAGAAACAGCCCTTCTGCATCCTCTTCCAGGCTTAACGTCAGTCTGGTGGCCTGGGCATGTTTCTCGATGTTGGAAAGTGCTTCCTGGACAATCCGGTACAAGGTTGTGGCGACTTCTTCAGAAATCTCACTCTGTTGTGGCTGAATATCCACATCCATGGATATGCCGGTACGCTCGCGAAAGTCGTCCAACAGTTGGTTCAATGCAGCCAGCAGTCCCAGGTCATCCAGTACGCTTGGACGCAAATCATGGGATATGCGCCTGACCTCCTGTATGGCCCGGTTCAGAACTTCTTCACCCTTCACCAGCGAATCCCGGGCAACCCCACCCGAATCTGGAATATTTGCCATGGCAGCCTCCAACCGGTATTTCACTGACACCAGTAACTGGTTGATGCCGTCGTGAAGTTCCCGGGAAACCCGTCGCCGTTCCTCTTCCTGGTGCTGCACGGTCTTATGACTGAGCTCCTTCAGGTTCTGATCCGCCAGGCGATGTTCATGGACGTTAAACAGAATGGCAGCACTGACCACGATACCGATAGACACCACCAGAGCCACCAGAATAGCCAACAGCGTCTGCTTCACGTTAGCGTCCACGCCCGCCTCTATCAGGCGCATTTCAGTGGCAATATCATCAATATACAAGCCGGTGCCGAACATCCACTGCCAGTCTTCTATCTGTTCGACATAACCCACCTTATCCACTTCATTGCCGGTGGAGGGCTGCTGCCACAGATACTGATAATACCCGCCCCCCTTGTTTGCAATCCTGAGCAACTGACGGATCAGGTAGTCTCCGTTACTGTCCTGAAAATCCATCAGATTCCGCCCCACCAATTCCGGCTGGGCCGCATGTACCAGATTCAGGCCGTCTTTGGTGTAGGCATAGAAATAACCGTCATCACTGAACAACTCTTCCTGCATGAGAGCCACCACTTTGGCGCGGGCTTCATCCTCATTGGCAGAGTTTTCGCGAATGAAATTGATCGCAATTCGCATGATGGACACATAGTCCTTCAATGCGGTTTCCTTGGATCGGCGTAGATTCTGCTCGAAGGTGTGTAACTCACGCTTGGTGAGCATATTCCCCTGATGCAGGGTCACCACAGAAAAAATGGCAGTGACGACCAGCAAAGGCAGCAGGGCAAGCAGTATCAGTTTGGTTCTTAACGACATGACAATTACCATTAACTCGCTATCGATTACCGTTAAATCGCTATCGGCAGCAGTATGTCATAAGCGCCAGTCACAGGCCTATACGGAACAAGGCGGAATGCCGGCCCGATAGATTAAAAAGAGCGGACGCGGAGAGGGGACTCTTGAGACGAAACCAACATTCCGGCTAATGGCTCCCCGCGCCCGCTAACAGTCGTCCTGACCAACACTCATCCATGACTATGCAAAGCCAACTAAGGCCTTACGGTCGTTAACGTTTAACAGGCCGCCTGACAGAAAAAACTACAGGCGGCCATTTCATCTACTTCTGGAGACCTGTCTTTACTCCTAAAGATCTGTCTGTCTTCCAGCTACATTCCGAACACGCCGGGGAACACCATCAGGGTGATCACCACCAATACCTGGAGGATAATGAATGGCACGACTCCACGGTAAATATCAATGGTACGGACACCGGGCGGCGCTACCCCTTTCAGGTAAAACAGACTGAATCCGAAGGGCGGTGTCAGGAAACTGGTTTGCAGGTTCATGGCAATCAGGATGGCAAACCACAGCATATCAATACCCAGGGTCTCTGCCACCGGAGCCAGGATCGGCACAATAATGAAAGAGATTTCCACGAAATCGATAAAGAAGCCCAGCACCAGAATGAAGAGCATGGAAAGTATGAGGAAGCCCCATTTTTCACCGGGAAGTGACAGCATCCATTCTTCCACCAGGGCATCGCCGCCGGAATAGCTGAACGTCATGGAGAACGCGGTCGCTCCCAACAGAATGGCAAAGACCATCGCCGTCACCACCACGGTTTCCTGCGCGCTATCCCAGATCATTTTCCAGGAAAACTGACGATAGATTACTGCCAATGCAATCGCGCCCACACCACCCAGAGCAGATGATTCCGTGGGTGTGGCGATACCGGTAAAAATGGAACCCAGTACCACTAGAATCAATGCCAAAGGAGGAATCACCGCCATCAGTGCATCGCGGATTTCCTTAGCACGGTCATGGTCTCCCGCAGGCATAGGGGGCGCCAGCTTGGGCTTCCATAGAGTGAGAATCAGAATGAATGCGATGTAGAGACCGATCAGAATAACACCGGGGACAACCGCGGCTCTGAACAGATCTCCTACCGGTAATCCGATAACATCTCCGAGAATAATCAGAATAATCGAGGGGGGAATGATCTGACCCAGGGTTCCGGAGGCACAAATAGTTCCACAGCTCAGTTTCTTGTCATAGCCGTATTTCATCATTACCGGCAGAGAAATCAGCCCCATGGCGACCACACTGGCACCCACGACTCCGGTGGAAGCAGCCAATAGCGCGCCTACCAGGATCGTGGAGATTGCCAACCCTCCGGGCAAGCCGCCAAACAGTCTTCCCATCGACTCCAGCAGTTGCTGGGCCAGTCGGGTTTTCTGCAATACCACCCCCATAAAAATAAACAGAGGGATGGCCATCATCACGGTATTTTCCATGATGCTCATAATCCGGAACGGCATGAAAGCAAACAGATCCATGCCCTCGGCAATCAACCCGAAAACCAGTGCCACACCGCCAAAGGTAAAGGCCACCGGAAAGCCCCACATCAACATCAGCAGGGCAACAACGAACATTATGATACCAATCATGCCAGGCTCTCCTTGTGTTCAGTGGAGTATGTCTCGCCCAGCAGCAACACCCGCAAAGCCTGGGTAAACATAGCCAGCCCACTGATACAGGTCAGCGCAGCGGCCAGGGGAATAACAGACTTGATGATCCAGCGGTAGGGTAAGCCACCGGGATCCCCACTTCCCTCTCCAAGCTCATAGGCTTCCATTGCAAAGCCGTATCCGTAATAGGCAATCAGCACGCAAAATGGAATCACAAACAAAACAACACCTGCCAGATTGATCAGAGCCTTGGTCCGATCACTGCGGGTTTCATAGATAATATCAACGCGTACATGACCGTCCCGCCGCATGGCAAAGGGAACACCCAGAAGAAACGTTACGGAATAGAGGTGCCATTCCAGCTCCTGCATTCCGATGGAAACATCATTGAAGGCATATCTCATCATTACATCGAATGCCACGTTTGCCAGCATCAGCAGCATGGCAACCGTTGCAATGTGGCCACAAATGTTGGAAAGGCCCCCAAGAAATTCATCAGTTTTAACCAACCCACGCATGTGTGGTTACTCCCGTCTTACACCAGTTAACATCACTCGACCTGAGAAAAGCGCCGCCCACTGGCGGCGCTGTATGGAGATCACGCTTGGTGTGGGTTACTCAACCACAGAGATGCTGTTGAGATAAGCCTCGTCGGAGATTTCAGTCCACTTACGGGCTTTCTTGAGATAGGACAATTGTGATTCGATGATTTCTTTGGCCAGCGGATCTTCAGCAGATTTTTCCGCAACCAGCTCATCGTTGGCTTTACGCATTGCCTCGATCACTTCCTTGGGGAAAGTGCGGACTTTCACGTTGGGGTAATCTTTCTTGATGGTATCCCAGTTTTTGGCGCTTTCGTGGGTAGACTGGGTGTACATGTCATAAGCTGAGGCTTTCATCGCCACTGTCAGGATTTCCTGAAGGTCTGCGGGCAGCTTATCAAAGGTTTTCTTGTTAACCAGGAACTGAAGTTCTGTGGCAGGCTCATGCCAACCGGTATAGTAGTAATCCGCCACTTGCGGGAAGCCCATCCGCAGATCAAGAGAAGGTCCTACCCACTCCAGAGCGTCAATGGTGCCACGTTCGATAGCTGTGTAGAGTTCACCGGGTGGAATGTTGGTGGGCTTCACACCGAGTTTGGCGAAGACTTCACCGGCGAATCCTGGAATACGCATTTTCAGACCTTGAAGGTCGTCCAGCGAGTTGATTTCCTTGCGGAACCACCCCCCCATCTGGTTACCCGTGTTGCCACCAGGGAATGACATCAGATTGAATGGTTCATAGACCTTCTGCATCAGGTCCATACCACCACCATAGTAGAACCATGCATACTGCTCCGAAGCAATCATACCGAACGGCATAGTGGTGAAATACAGAGTGTTGGCCACTTTGCCTTTCCAGTAATAAGAGGCGGAGTGACCCATGTCATACTGGCCCGAACGAACCAGATCAAATATTCCAAACGGCGCTTTGTGCTTGTTGGCAGAGTCGATGGTAATTTTCAGACGACCATTGGACATTTTTTCAGCCATTGCCGCCATATTGCGCGGAGCATCACCAAAAATCGGAAAGTTGGGTCCCCAGGTTTCAGCCAGCTTCAGCTTATAAACTTTCTCGGCAGCGTGAGAAAAGGAAGAGAGAATTGCAGAGGATACTACTGCAGCAATCGCAGCAGCTTTAACGACTTTTTTCATTGCTGTATTCCTGTTGTGGTTGTTTTAGGAATGATGGTCTTGCAAACCATGCTCAATCGCCTGCTAAAGCTACAGGCGTATCGCCCGTTAAGAGCATGACCAACAGAATGACAGCCCGAGAGGTGATTTTTTATCCGCTTAATTAACCAATTTCGGAGCGAGACTACGTAGGAGCCTAACGGCTAATACTTACGTATTTTCTACGTAGTCAGTCACCGTGTTTTAGCCTTGAAACAGCTTTCAATTTTGGTTGATCTGGATTGTCTTCCGGCGAAAGAAACCCTATAAATCTTTGATAAATAGATTGAGTTCTTCTCCGCTGCCGGGATAGGTCACTGTGCCGGACATTTTCATTCCAAGCTTGATCAGCAGAGTCATCGAATCAACATTTTCCTTGCTGGTGATTGCCATCACCTGGGGAATATGAAGTTCATCCCTGGCCAGCCGCAAGGTGCCCATGGCCGCTTCTTTCGCATATCCCTGCCCGCGAAAATCCGGCAGAAAAGCAAATCCGATATCAGGGGCTGCGAGAAAGTCCCGCTTGATCAAGCCACACAAACCAATAGGTTTATCGGCGACTTTATTATCGGTTTCTATCTGTCCCTGTTTTATCTTCTGTCCAGGTTTCAACTCAACGGCAAACAATCCGTATCCATGGTCTCTGTAGCTTTTTAGCGGTCCCTCCAGCAGATAGTTTTCAGCGTCTTCCTTGGTTCTGACACCCCGGTCAACCACATTTCGGATGAAGTCAGGATCATTGAGAATGTCGATCACAAAGTCCGTATCCCCCATTGTCAGTTCCCTTACCACCAACCGCTCCGTATCAAATACCATGCACTAAATCTTCCTATTCCACGTACAACAAAGATGTAATAGCCCGTTACTTAACGCAACGTAAACCTTATGGACAGAGCCATGTTTAACAGCTTAACTGTAAATTATATGGTGTTCTTAACGCCTGATTTTAGAAGGCTATTCACCATAATATGTTCCAATTACGCCCTGGACACAGTATTGGTCGCAACAGAATAATTCCAAATTAGATGACTTATCAGGGATTTAAAGTTTTTTTAACAATTGCACTCTTTCTTCTGGCCGGCCGGTCAGGAGCTAGCCCAACTGTAGCTATCGATCATATCTGGAATCCCGTATCCGTTGGACCCAATCTTGAGTATCTTGAAGACTCATCCAATCTGGTCAACATTTTTGACCTGATAGACGATCAGACCCTGGAGTGGCAACAAAACACTGCAGACACCCCGAACATGGGCTACACCACTTCCACTTTCTGGTTCCGTTTCGACATCAGCAATACCAGCAACCAGGCCGTAGACAGATTACTGGAAATCGGTTACCCGCTCCTGGATTACGTCGAACTGTTTCAGGTCAGCGGCGATACCATTGTCCAGCACTACAGCACGGGAGACAGACATCCTTTCAGTAGTCGGGCCATAGAGCATCGGAACTTTGTGTTCCCCATCAAACTCAACAGCTATGGCACCAGCACGATTTACCTGCGAATTAAAAGCGAAAGCTCATTACAAGTGCCCGTTCACATGGCTGCCGAGGTCGACTTCTACACCCATGACCAGACGGATCTGATGCGAAATGCCATCTACTACGGGATGATGCTGGTCATGATACTGTTCAACCTGTTCCTGTTTTTATCACTCAGGGAACGGGTATACCTGTACTACATCTCCTTTGTGTTCAGCTTTGCAGCAGTGCAGCTCTGTATCCATGGAATCCCTTCACAGTATCTGTGGCCCAATCACCCTTACCTTCAGGACCTGGGGATTCTCATTTTTGTCCCCTGCATCGTGCTGTTTACCGCTTTCTTTACCCGGAATTTTCTGAATCTGGCCGAACACGCCCCGAAGATGAATATATTCTTCACTATTGCCGGCTGGGTCAGTGCTGCCAATCTGGTATGTGCGCTGTTCCTGAACTATGAGACCTCAATCAAATTATCCCTGGCAACGGTGGTCCCTGTGTCCACAGCCTGTCTCCTGGTCGGCCCTTATCTATGGGCCAAAGGACACACCATCGCCCGCTTCTACAGTCTGGCCTGGTTCAGCATTACCCTGGCCGCCCTGGTTCTGGCCTTCAACAAAATGGGCTGGGTTCCGAGAACCTTCCTGACCGAAAACGGCCTGCAATTCGGCTCAGCCATGGAAGCCGTATTACTGTCGATGGCACTGGCAGACAGACTCAACAGTGAGCGGGAACAGCGGTTCAAAGCTCAGGAAAAGGTTCTGATTGAGACCCGTCAGCGGCAACTGGCAGAAGAAAAACTGATCTACTCTGCTCTGCACAATCCCATTACCGGCACCCCGAACCGGATATATTTTGAAAATTGGTTTGATAAGACCTGCCGCCATAAAAAACTCAGCAAACCTCTGCTGTTGGGAATGGTGCATCTGCAGCGATTTCACGAGGTCAACAAGACCCTGGGACACTTTCAGGCAGATGAGCTTTTAAAGCTGCTGACCCATGAACTGAACGAATGGGTGCAGGCAATTCCCGGCTCGGTGATGATGGATAACACCGAATCCCACAAGTACCATATTGTGGCCGTCGACGGCGTCACCTTTGTGACGTTGATCGACCCCGAACAGAACCCCGATCCACATGCCGCGTTCGCCCAACTGACCGCACGCATCGCCGAGCCGATAGAGTTCAAAGGCCTGATGATCGACATAGGCGGCATCGCCAGCACCGTGAGTTTTCCAAAAGACGCTGTCGATGGTTCGACATTGATTCGTAATGCCCAAATTGCCATCGAGATGGGCTCACGTTCCGGCAACCTTGTCACCCACTACTCAGACAACCTGAATCCTTACAATGAACGTCGCCTGAGCCTGGCTGGAGAACTCCGCAAAGCGATTCTGACCGACGGGTTGAGCCTGCACTACCAGCCGAAAGTCTCCACGCGGGATAACACCATCAACGGCATGGAGGCCCTGCTTCGGTGGGAGCATCCTGAACATGGCTTCATCGGACCAGACGAATTTATTCCTATTGCTGAGCAAACCGGGGTCATTCACCCCTTAACCCATTGGGTCATCAACCATGCGGTAGAAAAAATCGCGCTACTGATTCAGAAGGGCTACGACCTCGCCGTGGCAGTGAATATCTCGGCCATTAACCTGAAAGAGAAAGACTTTGCCGAAACCGTCCGCCGGATTCTTGAAAAACATCAGGTCGCACCGTCCCGTCTGTCTCTTGAGGTCACGGAAACCGCCATGATGGACGATCCACGCCGGGCACTCGCGGTGCTTAAACGCCTGAATCTTCTCGGCATACGCCTGTCTATTGATGACTTCGGCACCGGTTACTCGTCGCTCTCCTATATCAAACAGCTCCCTGTACAAGAGATTAAAATCGACCGCTCCTTTGTCATGGACATGGAGTCCAGCAACGGTGATGCCATTATCGTTCAAACCATGGTCAATATGTGTCATGACCTGGGGTTTGATGTGGTCGCCGAAGGTGTGGAAACGGAAAGATCCTGCCATAACCTGCAGGAAATGGGATGCGATTATCTGCAAGGCTATTATGTCAGCAGACCCTTGCCCTACGACAAGTTCGTCGTCTGGCTGGCCTCCTACTCTGACTCCCCTTCATCGATTCCAAAAGCGAACTGACCCAAAAAGTAAACTGACCAAGGTGGCGTTTTGACGTCCCCCTGGCTCCCGCCTCACACAGTGTGTAAAGTGTTGCTCAGCAGAACGCATTTTTTGACTCGATCTATAACGTATTTATAGACACCATTTTTGAATTGAAGGAAAGAGCCAGCCCTATGGAGCACTTGCCGCAACAACTGGAATTTCTAAGAGAAATCGACCAGCTTAAAGGCATTATCAGGCAAACCCTGCTGATCGATAAATCCCGCAAGGAAAACTCCGCCGAGCATTCATGGCACTTGGCCATGTATGCCATGATCCTGTCAGAGTACGCTAATGAACCGGTGAATGTGGGCAGAGTCATACAAATGCTGCTGATCCACGACATTGTCGAGGTGGATGCGGGAGATGTGCCTCTCCACGGCAACGGCGATAAATCCGAACAGGAACAGAGAGAAAAGGCAGCCGCTGACCGCTTGTTTGGCTTGCTTCCCGACCAGCAGGGAAAAAACCTGCGTACTCTTTGGGACGAATTCGAAGAGGCCACGACCCCCGATGCGCGTTTCGCCAAGGCTCTCGACCGATTGCAGCCAGTGTTGCATAACCTGGCCACTGACGGCGGCACCTGGGAGACATTCAATGTGGATGAAGCCAAAGTACTCAATCGCTGCGGCCCTCAGATAGAGAAGGGATCATCTTCCCTGTGGGAATGGGCCAGCCAGGAAATTCGACAATATTTTAAATAGCCTGTTTTTTGTGAGGATTGAAGCCTCATCAAGCCGATTGGATCAATAACCGAAAAAGCAAACAGGAACCTGATTACGGCCTATGTCCTCATTTATCCGACGTCTGACTATCCTGGAATTTCTTCGCTCAACACGGACGGAGAAATCTACGGAGGAAATTCTTAATCACCTTGTGGGTTCAGGCTATCTGGATGAATCCCAAAGCCCGGCCGCGTTAAAACGACTGGTTCAAAGGGACATGAATTTTCTTTACGGGAAAGATGACGGCTTTGACGAGGAAGACAGCGAACCCACCAACGAGTTCGGATTGCTGGCTGTCAGAGGCGTGGGTAAAAGCTGGCTGTGGAAACTGGATCCCTACGCCAGCCTGCAGTTCGATTATGAGAAGATGCCCCAATATATGGCCATCGCCTTTGCCATGGCCAAGAAACATCTGTCGAACCTCCTGCCACGCAACACGCTTTCGGAACTCGAACGCTTTTTTGCCCAGGCAGAGCACCGGCTGGAGCAAAGTGAACAAAGCCTTTCCCCCCAACTTTATAGCCGGTTAAAAGAATCGGTAGAGTTCTACCAGCGGGGACAAAGACTGCAGCCGGCAGAGTTTGATGTCGAACATCTGGATACGATCTATCGCGGAATTCTGCACAACCGGCAGCTTCATTTTCGCTATCGCGGCAAAGACTATCAGGTACATCCATTTGGTGTGGCGATTCTATTGCCCAAGCTCTATCTGGTCGGCAAGAAACATGAAGACGTCGACCAGCCGGACGAATACCGCCACTTTCTGATTCATAAAATTGAATCGATCTATATCGGTAACCAGACTGCCAGGATTCCTCCAGACTTCAGTCTGCGGGCCTATCTGGAGGCCGGTCATATGGATGTTTATATCGAACCCGAGGACACCCGGGAATATTCATTGAAGTTATGTATCAAGCCTTTCCAGCGCAAGAGTAACCTGATCGACGACCTGATCGAGAACCCCATCAGCGGCAGCCAGGAAATTATTCGGGCAGACGATGATACCTACTATCTAACGGCAAATGTCAGACGAACGATACAGCTGCGCAACTGGCTGATCAGCCTGGGGCCGGAATCTGTCGTGGAACAACCGGAAATGATACGAAAAGACTTGAGGGATTATCTACGGGTTACTTTAAAGGCCTACGAATGACACTATCAGGGCGGAAACTAACTCCGCCCATAAATATCAACCTACTTACAATCTCTTATCGTTCCGCTTACAGACCCTTATCACTCCAGACGGCAAACTCGTTCCCACTGGGCTCAATAAAGTGAAAGCGACGGCCACCAGGAAAAGAGAATATGGCCTTATTAATCGATCCTCCCGCTGACTCGACCTTCGACAGTGTGCTCTCGAGATCTTCACTATAGAATACGACCAGAGCTCCACCGGATTCCGTACTTGAACATCGATCCGCCTGGTAGAAACCGCCATCCAATCCCTGATTGGAGAACGCAGAATATTCAGGCCCGTAATCTACAAAGTCCCAGCCAAAGGCATTTTCAAAGAATGCTTTGGTAGCGCCCAGGTCCCTGGCTGCGTATTCCACATAATTTAATTTTTCATGTTCGTTCATAGTCATCCCTCCAAGGTATTCCGTATCGATGGACATATCCGTTTCGCCAGACTGATGGCGATTTAAATCCTTATGAGCTCTACTATCTTATGAGCCATGTATCTTATGAGTACTGGTATCTTATGAGCTCTACTATTTTACGAGCCATACGATCTTACGAGCTAAGCTATCTCACAAACTCTGTCGGCTTCTCGATTTCGTAAATGGCTTCGGCAATGCTGTCCAACCTTTTTTCCAGCACAGCCTGGGCATCATATAACCCCCGATTGTAAAAATAGGGACCAATCTTTTCACTGAAGAAATCCAACAGGAACTGGGCATCAAAATTACCAATGTCCTGCTCCAGCTCCTCTCTGAAATAAGCCTGTATATTCTTCACCAAGATATCTTTTTCTTCTTTTGAAAATTCGATTATGGACATACTCCACTCCCTCGCACGATTGTCCTGAGCTTACCCAAATATCCACTGGTTAAGCATACGGCCCGGCATCAATGCAAATATGCCGGCAAGTATCAGCCCACCAAAATACAAGCCCGTCATACTAGCCCGATGCTTTTTAATGTTGCCCTGTTTAATCGCAATAAACGCGGTCGGGACGGAATAAAGCACCAGCAAACTTAACAGGTGTATCAAGCCGAAATGCTTAAACAACGTCGGCCCCACTCTGGCAGGCATAAACAGTGTCACAACAGCAGAGGTTATCATAAGCAGCATGTAAGCAGGCCCCAGTTTCCTGTGGGCAAAGGTTCCTTTTCGCGAGAGTATCAGAAAGGTACCAATCAGGAATGCAGGAACGATGGTGATCAGATGCAGGTACGCAAGCTGCAGGTAGGTCATGAATTGAAGATTCCTTCCCTTAGTTACACGATCAATAGAAAGTTATACGATCAATAGAAAGTCACGCGATCAATAGAAAGTTACACGATCAATAAAACCGTACAAGTGTGGCCGGTTAGCATCAACAAGTCACCTTGTTTTTAGCTGGCGAAAAAAAACCCGGCCAATGACCGGGTTAAACTAAGGGGTTTGTTTAATTTAGTGTTTTTGCCCTAGCTCGTTGCCTTATTGTTTTTCTTGGCTCTCGCACTCGAAGGGTTTGCCACCCTTATGATTTGCTTCCAATATGCACAACAGGTTTCGTACATATATATAAAATCAAGCTCCGTACTTAGCCTTTGCCTTGCGACGGTACGCATGTAAAAGAGGCTCGGTGTAACCGTTTGGCTGCTCGGTTCCTTTCAGGACCAGATCACAGGCAGCCTGAAATGCTACGCTGTCATCAAATCCTGGAGCCATCGGACGATACAGTGGATCGTTCGCATTCTGACGATCAACCACCGCCGCCATGCGCTTCATGGTTTCCATCACCTGCTCTTCGGTACAGACACCGTGCAGTAACCAGTTGGCGATATGCTGACTGGAAATACGCAGAGTGGCCCGGTCTTCCATCAGGCCTACATCGTTGATATCAGGAACCTTGGAACAGCCAACACCCTGATCAATCCAGCGTACTACGTAGCCAAGAATTCCCTGGGCATTGTTGTCCAGCTCTTTCTGGATATCGTCCGCACTCAGCGGGGTATCACCCAACAAAGGAATGGTCAGAATGGCGTCCAGTGAAGCATGTTCGCGCCTCGCCAGCTCTTCCTGACGATCAGCCACATTCACTTTGTGATAGTGCAACGCGTGAAGAGTCGCTGCCGTTGGAGATGGAACCCAGGCACAGTTGGCACCCGCCATCGGATGACCGATTTTGGCATCCAGCATCTGCTTCATTTCATCCGGAATCGGCCACATGCCTTTGCCAATCTGGGCACGGCCTTTCAGACCTGTTTCCAGACCGGTGTCCACGTTCCAGTCTTCATAAGCGTTGATCCATGGCTGCTGCTTCATCACCGCTTTACGAACAACAGGACCCGCCACCATGCTGGTATGAATTTCATCACCAGTACGATCCAGAAAGCCGGTGTTGATAAAGACAACACGTTCTTTGGCAGCACGGATACATTCTTTGAGGTTGACCGTGGTGCGGCGTTCCTCATCCATGATGCCTACTTTCAGCGTGAAGCGCTCAAGTCCCAGAGCATCTTCCACACGACCAAACAGTTCATTGGTAAATGCCACTTCTTCCGGACCGTGCATTTTCGGCTTAACGATATAGACACTGCCGGTCTTGGAGTTACGCAGGTTACCTGTGCCCTTCAGGTCATGCATGGCAATCAAAGAGGTGATCATGCCGTCCAGAATACCTTCAGGAACTTCATTGCCGTCCTTATCCAGGATGGCATCAATTGTCATCAGATGTCCGACATTACGCACAAACAGCAAGCTGCGGCCAGGCAGAGTGAAACTGCCACCGTCAGGTGCACTGTAGGTACGATCTGCATTCAGGGTCCGGGTCATCTTCTGGCCACCTTTCTCGAAGGTTTCCGCCAGATCTCCTTTCATCAGGCCAAGCCAGTTGCCATAAACAACGACTTTATCGTCAGCATCCACCGCCGCGACCGAGTCTTCGCAATCCTGGATTGTTGTCAGAGCCGCTTCCATCAGAACATCTTTGACGCTTGCCGCATCGGTCTTACCGATAGGGCTGTCCGCATCAACCTGAATTTCGAAGCGCAGGCCGTTGTTTTGCAGAAGAATACCTGTCGGCGCACCAGCATCACCGGTATAACCGGCCAGCTTGGATTCGTCCTGCAGACCTGTGGTGGAACCATCTTTCAGGGATACGACGAGCTTGCCGTCTGCAATCGCATAACCGGCAGAATCTTTATGGCTACCGGCAGCCAAAGGCGCAGCTTCGTCAAGGAAGTTACGGGCAAATTCAATAACCTTGGCACCGCGAACAGGATTGTAGCCCTTGCCTTTTTCGGCTCCGCCTTCCTCAGAAATAACGTCGGTACCGTAAAGGGCATCATACAGGCTGCCCCAGCGGGCATTGGCGGCATTCAACGCAAAACGTGCGTTCATCACAGGCACTACCAGCTGTGGACCAGCCATGGTAGCGATTTCAGGATCGACATTTTGTGTAACTGCCTGGAATTCTTCCCCTTCAGGAAGCAGGTATCCGATTTCCTGCAGGAAGGTTTTATAAGCGGCAGCATCGATGGTTTTATTGGTCTTGTGATACTCATCGATTTTTGCCTGGATATCATCCCGCTTTTGCAGCAGCGCTTTATTCTTAGGGGCCAGGTCTGTGAGTACGGCTTCCATTTCGGACCAGAACCTGTCAGCAGACAAGCCTGTTCCGGGGATCGCTTTTTCATTCACAAAATCGTACAGAACCTTGGCAACCTGCAGGCTGCCAACTTGGACTCTCTCAGTCATATATAAGCCTCAACACACTCTAGACGTTGTACGGGCATTCCTTGCTGGAAGTGCACTCGCATTGCTTTAACACCACCACGAAAACGGGTCCCCATCCATCTTCGCGGCTCTGCCTGACTTATGTATGGATACGCCAGCACAGCAGGCAGACGAATCAGTATATACACAGGGGCAGTGAAAGTGCGGTATTGTACGTGAAAACACCTAGGGAATCATGCCCAAACGGGGGGTGATGAATGAATCTTGGGTATTCACAGAATTTATATACCCTCGAAAGTCCAGTAAATTGAGTGATAGAGAGGAATGGGGTTGAAGAGGAAAATAGACAAATCGGTGATGAAAACGCACAGAGATCATCATTGAGACAAATAAGGAGAAATCGACCTGTACGGCACCCCTATCCGTACAGGCTGGCAGGACAGCCAAACAGGATTAACGCACCTCGCAATTGAGGCTGATACCGAACGAAGAATCAAAGGCCAACTGATCCCCACTCTGCAACTGCCCCACTCCTGAAGGCGTTCCGGTCAGCACAACATCGCCTGCCTCCAGGGTAAAGATACTCGACGCATAGGCCAGCAATCGGGCGACGGAATTCAGCATCTGTGAAGTCACCCCATGTTGGCGAAGCTCACCATTGATCAGCAATCGGTATTCCAGATTTTCCAGTTCAGGGTTTGATACCGACTGGAACGAGGACAAAGGACAGGCCCCGTCAAAGGACTTGGCAACCTCCCATGGCAGCCCCTTTTCCTTTAACTTTGCCTGAACTTCACGCAAGGTCAGATCCAAAGCAATCCCTAAACCAACGATCGCAGCGCGGGCCTCCGCTTGGTCAGCATTTTTCATGCGACGACCCAGCAATACCGCAAGTTCAGCCTCATAGTGGACGTTCTCTCCAGGCAACAGAGAGACACCCTCTTCCAGCCTTGTCAGGCTGGAGTTTGGCTTAATAAACAGGATAGGCGTGGTGGGTATGGGGTTATTCAGTTCCCTGGCGTGCTCAGCATAGTTACGACCGACGCACACCACCTTGCTCACCGGAGAGGAGAACTCCTCCCCTGAAGCCATCCTCGCATGCATCATAGGTCAATCACCTTGCCGGGATTCATGACGTTATTGGGATCAAACACCTGCTTGATGGCTTTAAGGTAAGCCAACTCCTCCTGACTGCGGGTGTACTGAAGATAATCCTTCTTCAGCAGACCTACGCCGTGTTCAGCAGAAACACTGCCGCGAAACGCTTCTACCGTTTCAAATACCATCGTATTCACCTGCTCACACCGCTTGAAGAATTCTTCCTTCGGCAGGTCTTTCGGTTTGAGGATATTCAGGTGCAGATTCCCGTCCCCAATATGGCCAAACCAGATGATCTCGAAATCCGGATATTCTTTGCTGACGATCTCATCAATTCGAACCAGGAATTCAGGCACCTTGCTCGGCACGACAGAGATATCATTTTTATAGGGAGTGTGGGGAGCAATGCTCTCAGAGATTCCTTCCCGCAGACGCCACAGATTAATGGCCTGTGTTTCGCTCTGGCTGATAACACCATCGACCACCCATTCGTTTTCAACACAGGTCTCGAACAGCCCCATCGCATCATCCAGCATATCTTCTGTCAGACATTCAAATTCCAGCAATGCGTAGTATGGGGCTTCGCTATCAAATGGGCGTGGAATATCGGCATGCTCAAGCACATGCTCCATCGCCTGATGAGAGAAGAACTCAAAGGCGGTCAGGTCCAGTTTGTTGGAGAAGGTTTGCATGACGTCCATGACATGATTGAAATGGCTGAGCCCCAGTACCAGTACCGTCAGGTTGTTCGGCTGACGGGTCAGCTTCATGGTGGCTTCAGTAATAAAGCCCAGAGTACCCTCGGCTCCGATAAACAGATGGCGCAAATCGTACCCGGTGTTGTTTTTCACCAGATCCTTGTTCAGTTCAAGAATATCACCTTTACCGGTGACCACCCTGAGACCGGCAACCCAGTCCCGACTCATCCCCCAGCGAATCACCTTGATCCCGCCGGCATTCGTGGAAAGGTTGCCACCCAGCTGACTGGAACCTGCCGAAGCAAAATCCACCGGATAGTAAAGCTGATTATCCTTCGCAAAATTCTGCAGCTGCTCAGTTACGACACCCGCCTGACACAGAACAGTACGGTCAGCACTGTTGAAGTCGAGGATCTGATTCATATTGTCAAACGCCACCACTACTTCACCATTCGCAGCTACCGCCCCAGCGCTGAGACCGGTACGGCCACCGGACGGCACCAGTCCGAAGCCAAGCTCATTGGCTGCAAGTACGACTGCCTGCACTTCTTCAGTGGTTTTAGGGAGCACAATAGCTAAAGGATTGGGGGAGAATTTTTTGGTCCAGTCTGAACCGTAGGCCTGTAACGCATCAGCATCTGTTAACACCTTTCCGGTGGTGACTACACTTTGAAGACGCTCAACTATCTGTTCAGCCGGAACCTTGGTCATAACTTCTCTCTATTCACTCTTAACAGTATTTAAAACGAACTTAAGTTTTTAAAACGAGCCTGGTACTTCAGTGACTTAAGGTGGCCAAATGCCACCAAGTCCTTAATACGAACTCAGCGCCTAAGACAATCAAAGTACCAAATACGGATCTTCTGATATTCCATTTGGGTGGAATTTACTCTGCTCCCGGTTATACAGAAGTCTTCAAAAAATGAAATATCAGAAGATTCGGTTTCCAGCGCCCTCGCGATAATAGTCAACATAATCTGTATGAATACTGCTTACGGCTTAAACCACCGCATGCCTGAAACTCAATGAAGACAAGGCCTCCAGGCCCGGCACCAGAAAAACCAGGGCTTTCACAATATATTTAAATCTGCAAGTCAAAAAGCGACACATATGGTATCATACGCGCCCTTCGCTGTTGATCCCCCCTTAGGTTTAAAGGGATGGGAAACGATCTGATGGAATTTTATCGCCAAACAGGGCCGGATAAACAGCGCAGCGACCAAGCAGATTAGAAGGTTCAACCCGATATGACCCAGACGTCTTTAGACAAAAGCAAGATCAAATTCCTTCTTCTTGAGGGAGTTCACCAGTCTGCGGTGGATACATTGAACGCCGCTGGCTACACCAATATTGAATATCACACCGGTTCTCTTCCAGAAGCCGAGTTGAAGGAAAAAATCGCTGATGCCCACTTTATCGGCATCCGTTCCCGGACTCAGCTGACAGGAGACGTGCTGTCACACGCGCAGAAGTTGATTGCTATTGGGTGCTTCTGTATTGGAACCAATCAGGTTGACCTGAGTGCCGCCCTGGAGAAAGGGGTTGCGGTATTCAACGCGCCTTATTCGAACACCCGTTCGGTCGCGGAGCTTGTACTTGCCGAAGCCATTCTGCTACTGCGTGGAATTCCTGAAAAAAATGCGGCGGCACATCGCGGCGAGTGGATGAAGTCTGCCAAGAACAGCTACGAAATCCGCGGCAAGGTCCTGGGTATTGTCGGCTACGGCAGCATCGGCACACAACTGAGCATCCTGGCGGAAGGTCTGGGAATGCGGGTGGTATTCTACGATGTGGTCACCAAGCTGCCGTTGGGCAATGCTTCTCAGGTAGACAGCCTGCATGAGCTTCTGGCGATGAGCGACATCGTGAGTCTGCACGTTCCTGAAACTCCGGCGACCAAGAACATGTTCGGCGCCAAAGAACTTGCTGCCATGAAGGACAAGAGCATTCTGATCAACGCATCACGCGGTACCGTGATCGATATCGAAGCTCTGGTGGCGACCCTGCATGAAGAGAAACTACTGGGCGCGGCGATCGATGTGTTCCCGGTTGAACCGCGCACCAATAAAGATGAGTTTATTTCTCCGTTGCGTGAATTCGACAATGTCATCCTGACTCCCCACATCGGCGGAAGCACCATGGAAGCCCAGGAAAATATCGGTCGGGAAGTCGGCGAAAAACTCGCGAAATACAGTGATACAGGGATGACCGTCACCTCGGTCAACTTCCCGGAGGTATCATTGCCTTCGCATCCGGAGAACCACCGCCTGCTGCACATTCACGAAAACGTGCCGGGGGTTATGTCGGAAATCAACAACGTGTTTTCCGAGAACGGTATCAACGTATGTGGCCAGTACCTGCAGACCAACGAGAAAGTTGGCTACGTGGTCGTCGATATCAATAAGGAATACAGCGATCTGGCTCTCAGCAAACTGCGCTCTGTGAAGGGCACAATCCGCTGTCGGGTGCTTTTCTAGCGATTAAGCAAAGCATTTAATGGATTGGGCAATAAGCTCTATCCGTTAACCCATTTGTAGCCATCCCGGAGGGGGCAATCACGATTGCCCCCTCTTTTTTATTTGTCTGATACGTCTTCTTAAACCTCGACCCTATCACCAAAGGATCGATAAAATCTTGCCCACATGGGGCACGGATGCTGTAATTAATAACCAGTCGCCAGCAGTTGAGCACGGATGTAAATGAAATTTTTAAGCAATGCCGCCCTGATCCTGTTAGTTGGATCCCCTCTCATCGCCCACGCAGAATCCTTTACCTCCAATGGTTACAGGTTCGATATCGAAGCAGAACCATCGTGGGTTAAATCTGTCTCACCCGGCACCCCCGTCACTCCCGCACAAGGGGCCACCAACTATCTTCTGGTGGACCGACAGTTTAATGCCGGTAAGGTGAAGCAGGACTTTTACCGCTACGTTGAGCAACCGGTTAACCTGGAAGGCCTCGAGGCGACGTCCAAGATTGAAGTCAAGTTCAATCCTGAGTATGAGGAATTGGTTTGGCACCGCCTTGATGTGATCCGTGACGGCAAGGTGGTCAGAAGTCTGGCTCCGGAAGATATTCAAATGGTCCGCAAGGAAGAGGATCTCGACCAGGACATGATCAACGGCTACGTCACCAGTCTGATTTACCTGAAAGGCACCCGTATTGGTGACACCGTCGACTACAGCTTTTCCACCCGCGGCCAGAATCCTATTTTTGGCGACCACTTCTTTACCGCCTTTTCACTAAACTGGACGGTCCCGGTTTCTAAAGTCAGCACACGCATCGTTTATCCGGAAACCCTCAATCTGCAGGTCAAGCACCACCGGGATGAATCCACACCTCACACCTATACCGCAAACAACATGAAGGTACTGGAGTGGGAAAACAGCAACATTGCTGCCTACTATTGGGAAGAAGACTACCCCGTATGGTATGAACCCGGCAGTTTTATCAGCGTTACCGACTTCAATAGCTGGAAAGACGTTGTGGACTGGGCTCTGCCGCTGTATCAGACAGAGCTTCCCGATTCTGCTGAGTTCAGGGAATTAGTCCAGCGCCTGAAGAAACTCCCTTCTGAAGAGGCTGTCACCCAAGCCCTGGCCTTCGCCCAGGACGAAATCAGATATGTGGGCATAGAAATGGGCCAGAACTCCCACCTTCCCCATTCTGCCCGGGAAACGCTGGAAAACCGTTATGGCGACTGCAAGGATAAAACACTGCTGTTGATTACCATCCTTCACGCGCTGGATATCGAAGCCCACCCTGCTCTGGTGTCATGGGATCTGGGCAAAGGTGTTGCCAACTATGCGCCTTCCCCCGGCCCATTTGATCACGTGATCACGATGGTGGACATCCACGGCAAACGCTACTGGCTCGACCCTACCCGTCGCTTTCAGGACGGTGGTCTGGAAGTACTTGGATACCACAACTTCGGCAAAGCGTTACCCATTATCGCGGGTACAAAAGACCTGGAAGACATGAGCCTGCCCGAGTCCAGCCTGCCGAGAATCGAAACCACCGAAAACTTCCACGTTATCGACTATCGGGCGCCGGTCGAGCACGAAATCATCACCGTGTATTACGGCAGCGAAGCAGATTCCTCCCGCCGCAGGTTTGCCAACTCTTCGCTGGAGTCGATCTCCAATGACTATTACAACTATATGGTGCAAATCTACCCGGGCCTGACCGATGCGGGTCAAATCCAGACCTTTGATGATAAAGAACATAACAAGTTCACCACCATCGAGAAGTACCGTATTGCCAATTTCTTTGAAAGCAAAGACAACACTTTGCACTATGAAACCTACGCCTATTCACTGAACGACTATCTCTATCTACCGCAAACCACCAAACGTAAGGGACCTATTTATATGAAGGGCCCCATCGATATCCTGCACAAGGTCAATATCACCTACCCTGAGCATATCGATATGGCGATAGACAACCCGCGCATCAGTGAGAAAATGGATGAGCTGGAATACCAGCAGCAGACAGATTACCTGGATAAAACCCTCAGCATCAGCCATGAGCTGAAGGTCAACCGGGACGCGATTGCAGCTTCTGACGTGGACCAATACGTCAAAGCCAGGGAACATATACGTGATGAATTATGGCAACCCTACCTGCTGGACGATGACCCCAAACTCCAGAATACCGGCAATGCCCTCACCCGTATCCTGGACTCACTCAGGGCTCTTGCTGCACCAGAAGGGGAAGCCCTGTGATCGCTCCATGGATTAAGGCCGCCCTCAAAACACTGCTCTCATTACTGACAATATCCCTGGTGCTGACCGGCTGCACTCATACACCCCAAAAACCGGGCGAGACTCCCTCCCAAGCCGGGGAACAAGCCGCCGCAGCATCCATGCCGTCAGATCACCTTGAGCAGTTTGCCTTTGATCTGTTGAAGGATCTCAGAAACAAAGACTTTGACCAGATGTTGCAGCGATATGATCATGAAGGCTTTATGCTGCAGGTTGCCAAAGTTCAGGGGCTGAAAGCGGCACACAAAGTCGCGATCAACAAGGCTCTGAGCAAAAATCCCAAATTTATTTTCAGCTTTCTGGAAGAAGCCACGTCTCTGTATGAAAAGGCTGAAGACGTTCAACTTGTTGACATCGACGCTCAACAGCAGACGATTCTGTACAGAATATATTCTGAATCTGGTTTGGATTACCTGGAGATACACTACCGTGAAACCAGTGAAGATCAATATCAGTTTGTGGATGTAGAGGAATTCCTGTTGGGCTATCGAATGTCGACATTGACGGCATTGACCCTGAAAGAAGTCATCCAACTCAGCTCTGAGGGAAATGAGTCGGGAGCCAGGGAAGTTCTTGCTTACCTGAAAAACTTCAAAGAGATTAAAAACGGTCAGATAGAGAACTTTGATAACCGCCTTCCTACTTATGTCCAGGACAATGAACTCTTTCTCTACCTTCAGGCACTAGTGGAAGTTAACGCATCAGAAGACCTGTCGGGGTCCTACTACAGGGAGTTTTACCAGCGCTTCCCCGACTCGGCAAATCATCAATTGTTATTTGCCTATACTGAGCTGGCTCTTGATCGCCATGAGTCTGCACTGAAACACTTTTCCCGACTCCCGCGCTCCCTTGCACAGGATGCGGCGATTCTCAATTTGCAATGTCAGCAACATGCTGCCCTTGGCCAGTTCCAACAGGCGGCAGACTTCTGCTTCAGAGCCATCAAGGCTGAACCGACTTTCGATTCCACTTTCTTCACGCTGACAGACCTGTTTCTGCAAATAAACCAGCCTGAGCTTGCCTTCGATGCCTTGAAGGTATTGCGAGACCGTTTCTATTATCAGATTGATGAGGAATACCTGCGCAACAACCCACGTCTTGAGACATTAAGGTCGCTGCCCGGATTCGCGGACTGGATTACGGAAGGAGTGCAGACTTCCTGAGTTACAAATTGATGGCAGGAATCAATTGGAGCATCCGGTCATCCAGAATGGCCACTTCCTGCACACTGTGATCGGCATCTTCATGGTATTTGCGGAAATTGGCGTAACCCCTGACGATGGCGATCACCCTGTCTTCCGGTGAATCCTGCAACAGACTGTTGTGGGCCTTCACCGCATCGCAGAAATATCCATTACAGATATCAGACCGCATTTCCCGCGGCAACGCGCAGCCCGTAGAGGTATGATTGATACAGGAGCCTTCAATGGATTGCTCGGGCACCCTTGCCAGATAGGCCTCCATCACCTCAACCGGAGAGAGTTCAGAATGACTCAACATGAAGCGGCGAATTCCCCTGACATCAAGCAAGGCATCATTCCCGCCCGCTGTGCAGCACCCGCCTTTGCACAATCCACAAAACTTACCTGACTTGGCTGCAATCTCAGGCTGATGGTCCAGCTTAGCATCTGTACGGGAGGCTTTTTCTTCATTCTCCACCAGAAAAAGATCGTCAGCATCGTTGGTCACAATAGCGCCGGTAATCATCTTCTGTAGATGGGCTCGGTATTCGCTTAATTGATCTTCCCTTAAAGGGCTGACTTGCCGGCTTCCGGACGGGAGTGAGATCAGATGAGTTTCCGCAGACACCCTGTCAGGCAGGATGTTTCCATATTCTTTCAGAATCCGCTCAAACAAGACATGATTCTCAGACTTAATCCTGTCATCAACGGCGGTCCTGTGTGCCTCCTCCTGCTGCTCCCGGAGAATTCTGTCCTTGATAACCTGACGCTGAAACTGGAGGTGGTGCTGAAACATGGCAGGCGGCATCGAATCTTTCTTTTGCCAGACCTGTCGGCATTGAATGGACGAGCAAACGGCTTCACCAGAATCAGAGATGCTGGGAGGTGAACTCATTTCCTGGTCACAGACAGTACATTTTAGGGTATTTCTGGCTGTCTGGGACCAACTAGGATCACTCCACATATTCGCCTCTCTTTCAATTTGTCACGCTTATCGGTTGATGAAGATTTGGCTCAGGGCTTGCTGCCGTTTTATGCGGGCAACCTTAGTCTCTGGAAAGCTTAGCTTCATTTAAGAGTCCAATTAATCATCAACGCGATATTTCATGCTATTCCCCTTCACGAATTCTACCGTCAGGGGTTAATCGCCATAGGGTTGCTTTGGACAGCCGGAACGAACTATAGGTAGCGAGGGAGGAGTTATACCCGATAATTAGTTTAGCAGGTACGTCGCTGGATAAGGGGTAACGTAGAAGGAAGATCGATAAGAAAATACCTGATCATCACCCGATGAGGTAATGAGACACCTCATCGGGGCTTCGGTAGATTTCCGGGCTGACAACTATTCCCTATCCTTTAGATGAATTCATCCAATCAGGGACATATTGCTTCGGCTACCAGAAAAAAATGTCTCAGAGAGACCTGGAAAAAGTTCTATTGATTCTCAAATTTTCCGTAAAAACTCTCAAATGCATTCAGCTTGGTGCTGGATCCTTCATAACCCCACTTAGTTCTGATCAGATCCTGAGTCTCTATATGAGGACCTGTTGGGTTCCACACATTCTCCAGCCAATATTCGTAGACTGAAAACTTGTCACCCAACACCTTATAGAAGTCTTCAAAAGCTCTCAGTCTGGTGCTGGACCCTTCATAACCCCAATCGGTTCTAATCAGATCACGAGTCTCCGCATGAGGGTCTGTCGGGATCCATACATTTTCAAGCCAAATGTTATAAGTAACGAATTTGGAAACCTCGATTGCTTTTTGAGGTTCAACCTCAGTAACAGCATCATATGAGTTCACTGTCATATTACTGATCTGATTCAATAGATCTTGAAGCTTTAACGCTCCTTCGGAGGGTTCAGGAAGTGCTTTTCCATCTTCAGGTCTAGGTGCACAAAATGCAGTAATTGATAAGTCTTTTTCACCAACACTAATATCTACATCAGGAAGATCACATAAGAAATAATATCCATAATCTTTCCAGCCGTCCTGAGATGCAACATTATATATAGCAAGTTTAATATCCCCCAGTTTTTCAACAGGAAGAAACTTTATATAAGCAGTATTATCTCTTTTTACAATTGCTCGAAACTCGACAACTTTCCCTTCATCATTCTTTCTTTGAATAAGCGTGGTTGATGCCCCCGAGAAGTTAGGATAACTTGGACCAACACCAAACTCGGCTACGACGGATGTCTTCACTCCCGCACTAACAGGAGTTATAACACCGCCACCCAAAAGTAAACCAGATATTGCCACACCTAATGTAAGCTTCTTCATTTAAAACATATCCTTTTGTTTTCAATAATACACGAAGAAATTAATATTGTGCGTCACCAATCACCAGACATAGTATTACGATAATACTCCAACAAAAAAATCGATATATTTCCATTAAATATAAAAGAGACTTTTGCTAGTGAGTGGCTCAACGGGGCGCAAGAGTACAGAGAATCCATTCCCCTTTCAACACCAAAAACAATTAGAAACAAATTAATAACATTCAAATGATTTACGACAATTTATATGGCACAAAATTTATCTCATAAATCATTATTTACGTCACGCTTAATATAAGACAAAACATCATACATCGTGAGTATATGAGTATCTTGAGCAGCTTTTGACGCGGCACTGAGGCGCAGGTGTTTTTTCAAATTGACGGAGCAGGGAGGGCAAGAGCCCCCCTCAGGAACCTGTTTGCACTCATTACTGTAGTGCTAACCAGACTCCCACAGCCATCATCACCGATCCGGAAATACGATTGAGTAACCGCACATTGTCTCCGTTGAACAGAAACTGCCGTAAAGTGCGACCTCCTGCGGCATATAGCACCAGGCAGATGAATTCGATCACCAGTATAAAAACCAGCAAAAGAGCCAACTGCGGCAACAGGGGTTGATCAGTCACAATAAAAGGAGGCAGCAGAGATACCATAAATGCCCATCCTTTAGGATTTGCCACGGCGGTCACAAACCCCTGTGAAGCCAGCTTAAGCCGGGGTACATCCGCAACCTCTTCCATGTTATTCGGGATGGCCATTCGCCCTTTGGATAACCACATCTGTATACCCAGATAAAACAGATATGCTCCACCAAGATACTTGAACACCTCAAATACCCGTGGATACTGCAACATAATCGTGGCTACCCCTATCACAGCCGCCAGGGCCACCAGGCCGACGCCGATCAGTTCCCCCCACATCATGTGAAATGTCCGCCGCAGTCCGATACTTAACCCCATGGTCAGTGCCAAAGTCATGCACATACCAGGTGTCGCCGAGACCAGAAAGAATGTGGGAATAAACAACACCAGAACTGACCATTCCACGGATAACAATCCTCAATACCGTAAAAGAAAACAAAGATTCACTGTAATCACTTCACTCACACTGAATACTCGGGAAATTACGTATACGGATCATACTGGAGCCCAGCTGGCGGCGCTCCTCCTAACGTGCAGAATTCACATTTTCTGCTATAAACAAATAACGGGACACATGGGAGCCAGGGCGATGAATCCCGTCAGGCTTGGTTCTTGAGGCCTGTATTGTATACCACACATCTTCATGCCCCGCTTCTGCATGTCCCGAGCATCCATTCCCATTGGATACCACATTGGCGTCGCCCCGGGTCCGGATACCGATAAACCAGTTTAGGTGTAGCAAATGCAACTTCTTGGCCGAGATATCAATTTTCGTTTCACCATATTCCACAGGGCGCTATTGATGAGCCTCGTGTTCGTCCTGATTCTGGTGGGCGCCATGACTTATTTGCTGTCGGATGTGAACAGCATGGTCGAGTCGATCGCCGGTCAGAAGAACCTGGTGGAAAGCCAGGTACAGGCCATCGACCGGCAGACCGAACTGGTGAAGCAGCAGCAGGAAAACAGCAAGCTGGTAGCGCTGACCCAATCCGCTTATTCAGTCTATTCCGAATTTCTTTATTGGAGTCTGATATCTGCCACCACGGCTGACGACCAGGCCATTACCCAAAGTAAAGAAGCAGAAACCGAACTCAAAGGCTACCTGGATCAAATCGCAGCCATCAATGAGGACATGGCCGATATGGCGGATCTTGTCTCGGCCTATCTCAGCGACTTTAAGCGCGACATTGACGGCGCAATGAAATTAACCAAAGAGGAAGCCCCACAACGGGCTATCAGCTCCAAGATCAACTCCGCCCAAGGCGCCAGTATGACAATGAACTCCAGCTTTGAGGTCATATTGGAGGTGGCGACAACTGCCGCCACCGACGCCAACCAGCAAGTGGGAGAAGCCGGTATGGCTGTGGCTGAAGCAGCGGATAAAGTTCGTAGCACCGGACTTGAGGTTGAAGCCCTGGGTAAACAGCTGGCCAAACAGGTACTGATTATTCTTGCCATTTCGGTGGTAGGCACAATTCTGGTCGGTATTCTGCTTTCACGGTCCATTACCCGTCCGATTATCCGACTCAAAGAAGTCATCCACTCCATTGAACAAAACAATGATCTCACCCGCCGGGTCGCCTATCTCAAGCAGAATGAAATCGGCGATATCAGCCGGGCATTCAATGCCATGCTGGAGAAGTTCTCGGATATCGTCCGTAATATCAACCAGACCAGCCTGGAACTGCAGAAATCGTCCCAGGCCAGTGCTCAGGTCAGTCAGCATACCCGCGAAAGTGCAGACCGGCTCAGTCAGGAAACCGATATGGTTGCCACCGCTTCCAACGAAATGGCTGCGACGGTCAAAGGGATTAACGAAAACACCAATCATGCAACGGAAGTGGCCGGGCAAGCCAGACACGCGAGCGAATCAGGCCAGCAAAATATCGATGAAACCACCCGCCTGATCAACGAGCTATCTTCAGCCATCAATGATTCTGCGCAAAGTGTCGGCAGCCTGGAGAAAGACAGCCAATCCATCGGTGCAGTCCTGGATGTCATTCGCGGCATCGCAGAGCAGACGAACCTTCTGGCACTGAATGCAGCCATTGAAGCCGCCCGGGCAGGAGACCAGGGACGAGGATTTGCAGTGGTGGCTGATGAGGTCAGAACACTGGCACAGCGCACCGGTGATTCCACAGACGAAATCCAGGCAATGATTACCCAGTTGCAGAATAACGTTCGGGAAGCCGTACAAAAAATGGATGACAGTTGCGAACGGGCCAAAGGCACAGTTGATCAGGTCACCCAGGCCAGTGACTCCATTCAACAAACCCTGGAAGCCGTGACCTCGATGAACGAAGCCAACCACTATGTAAGTGAAGCCACTCAGGAGCAGACAGTCGCGGCAGAGAATATCGACCGGAGTATTGTCAGTATCAGTGAATTATCCCAATCCCTGCTGTCAGCGGCCGACCAGAACCTTGCCAGCAGTGAACAACTCAACGCCATGGTAGACCGGCTGCAGGAAATCGTGGTGCAGTTCAAATACACCTGAACGTCCGCTATATAGTGCCCATAAATAGTTACGGTATAACGATAGTTGACTGCTTTATGACCATAAAATGACCCAGGGCATCTATCGATAAAGATCTGTCGTCGATCCGGCGGCGGATCTGCTACCCTTATGGCATTCCAAGAACCATTTGTGTCAGTACGAGCCAGCAAAGGAGAAGCGCATCATGCCCGGCCCTACCATGTCCACCGGCGGGATATCACTGAATACCGGCCAAAACACCAAATCTGCCCCGACCCCTATTCCACGCACAGGCTCAGAACCTTTTCATGTACTGATCCTGGGTAACTTCAGTGGACAGTCCGGCTCGGAAGAAAGAGGCCCTATCGGCAGCCGCAAAATCCACGAAGTCGATCGTGATAATTTCGACGATGTCTTCGCTGCGTTGAATGTCACCCTGAACCTTCCCATCAGTGATTCACCGATCAGTTTCAGGGAACTGGATGATATGCATCCGGATTTCATCTACGACCGGATTCCCCTGTTTGATAAATTCAAAAGCCTTAAGCGGCGCTTAAAGAATACCGATACCTTTGCAGATGCAGCCAAAGAGATTGACCTGCCGGATCAGCCCGCTGCAGCGGGCCCGTCAGAACCGGTTGAGAGCAGCGCATCGGCAGCCCCGGCTGAGGAAGCCGAATCCTCCATGCTGGATGCCTTACTGGACAGCCGCAGCGGCACCACCAGTGCAACGATGTCAGGAGGCGCTATCGACGTATCCAGGCTGGTCAAAGATATTTTCGCTCCCTATGTCACCAAGCGGGCGGATCCCCGCCAAGACGAGTATCTGAACGCCGTAGACCAGGCGGCCAGCCACCTGATGCGTAAAATTCTACACAACTCGTCATTCCAACAATTGGAAGCCTGCTGGCAAGGCCTGTATCTTTTGATCAAACGGCTGGAAACTGACACTAATCTCAAAGTTTACATTGCCGATGTCTCGCAGGATGAGGTCATTACCGAGGCCGAAGGAAACGAAGATTTCACCCAGACCGGGCTCTACAAACTGGTGGTCGATCGTCGCACCAGCGCGGGAGGGACACCGTTTTCGCTCTTGATGGGTGATTTCATATTCCGCGACGAGCCGTCTCATGTCGGAGCGGCTCTGCTCTGCGCCCAGCTGGCAGCCCACCTTCAGGTGCCTTTCCTGGCCGGCGCTCATGAGCGTATTGCCGGTTGTGCGAGCCTTGCTGAAACACCGGACCCCGATGACTGGAGCCTGCCGGCCAACGATGAATTCCAGGCGCTGTGGCAAGCTCTGCGTGAATCTGAACCCGCCCCTTACCTGGGACTGACCTGTCCGCGTTTCATGCTGCGGCTGCCTTACGGCAAACGCACCTCGCCTACAGAACGCTTTACCTTTGAAGAACTGCCTGACGAGAAAGCCCATGAATTTTATTGCTGGGCCAACAGCGCGTGGCTGGCGACGCTCCTGGTCGCACAACACCGGGCAGAACTGGGACGGACCTTTACCCTGGGTCGCATTCAGGAGGTAGACCGCCTGCCACTGCATACCTACGACGATGACGGTGAGCCCACCATCAAGCCCTGCGCAGAAATATTGATGCTGGACCGCACCGCCGGCCGGTTACTTCAAGCCGGGCTGATGCCGGTGCGTTCCGTCGCCAACAAGAACTCCATCCTGATTCCTGGCTATGAATCCATGGCTGAAGGCAGTCCCTCAGTGATGGGTCCTTGGGGTTAGTGATGGGGCCTTGGGGTTAGCGCAGGGGCTTTAGGCTTAATAAGTTAACTCGCGGAACAAGAAGCCTCCCTATCTCCCTATAGAGGGAGGCTGTTCTGGCGTTATTTAATGTATTGCCGCCACTTCCGGCCGAACCAGACGCCCACTCTGGGGAGACGGCACCACATAGCTGAAACGCTTACGGTACTGTTCCATCGTGCATCCCGTTTCTCTCTTGAACAGTCGCCGGAATGAACTGATATCTTCGTAGCCGACTTCCCAGATAATCTCGTTAAATGATTTGATGGTGGTCTCCAGCAGGTTTTTTACCGCTTCAATCCTCACCTGTTGCAAATAGCTGATCGGTGTTTCTCCCGTGGCCTCTTTAAAACGGCGTTTAAAGGTTCGAGCTCCTAAGCCGACCCGGTCAGCAATATCATCCACAGAAAACTGGTCAGCATAGTTCTGCTCCATCCATTCCTGTGCCTGCTTGATACGCTCATCTTTATGGGACTTAAAGCCGGTAAACATCATGTAAGGGGCCTGTTGATCACGATGGATATCAAAAACATGCAATTTGGAACAGGCAGAAGCCAGTGATTGGCCCGCAAATCGCTCGATAAGGTGGAAACACATGTCGATATACGCGGTTGCCCCACCGGCACAGATCACATCACCGTTATCGATCAGAATCTTGTCAATCTGCAGATGAATATCCGGATAGCGATGGCGGAAATGTTCAGCCGCACGCCAGTGGGTCGTGACAGTTTTCCCTTCCAGTAAACCGGCTTCCGCCAGGAGGAAGTTTCCGGTACAGGCGGACGCCATCAGAGTGCCTTCAGCATACAGATGCCTAATCCATTCATAGATGTCTTTCAGCATGAGCAAATGCTTGTCCAGAAACACCGGAGTCGTCACAGCCTCCACAGCGGATGCAATGATCAGAATATCCGGACGGAGGCCTGCCATGGTCACCGTCGGCACAATCATCGCCCCATTATAAGCCCTGACCGGCTCATCATCCGGTGTCACTACCTGCAGATTAAACAAGGCAGGAGCCCCTCTGCCGACATTGAGGCTGTGGCAATAATTGGCGGTTGTCAGAATATCCAGAATTCCATGAACCGACGACGCCGCACAGTGAGGCAAAGCCAGCAGAACGACCTGAATCGGCTCTTCTTTTTTGGATTGACTATCGTGCAATCCATACCTTGTATCCAGCATCGCTATTTCCTCCGGTGGTTGAATGACAATATCGGCCGTATTACTCGTTTATCGCCCTATTAGCCATTATCAAAATGTCACTTTCAGCATTTAGAGAGTCAAATATGACACTACAGAGATGACATTTCAACCAGTAAAGTAGGCTCACATACCAAGCAACAATCGAGGAGCCGACAATGAATGCTCAAGCCCAATGGGTGGAAACTCCCCTTACCAAAGTTTCAACCAGGCCAACAAGAGAGCCTTTGGCTTTGCGGGCTCTAAAGAAAGCGATTCAGGTCTATAGCTATATCTCGAACGAGAGGGCCGGAAAATGGGTCAACAGCCTTTGGTTCACACCCCGCCGTACCGGGGCCGGATCACGCTATGAACATTTACTGGAGCATGCGGATACCCATACCCAACTGCGTTTTGGTGTGAATGAGATTCCGGTGTACAGCTGGGGAGACGGTCCGGTCATCCTGTTTGTGCATGGTTGGTCAGGCTCAGGACTACAATTCGGCGCCATGGTAGAACCCTTGATACGTCAGGGATATCGGGTCGTCACCTTTGATATGCCAGGCCACGGTCGGGCCCAGGGAGACCGGACCAATGTGTTCGAAATGTCTGAAGTTGTCCAACAGGTTGCCCACATGTTCGGCAACGTGCATGGCATTATCGCGCATTCATTAGGATCCGTAGCCTCAGTGTTGGCAGTATCTCAAGGACTGAGCGTAAACAAGCTGACACTGATCGCTCCCCCGGCAGATCTGAACTTCGTCGTGAAGATGTTCGGTCAGCAACTGGATATCCCGGAACAAACGCTGGCGGTACATCGCCGCCTATTGGAGGAAGAGTTCGGAAAAGAGGTCTGGAATAAGCTGGATCTTACACTCCACTCCCCTTCTCTGGAGTTGGACGGGTTGGTCATCAGCGACCTGAATGACGATGAAATCCCGTTTGATCATGGCGAGCTGATCGCACGGCACTGGCACAATGCCCGCTTTCTGAAAACCCACTCCCTTGGGCATTACAGAATTCTCAAAGATGCAGACGTTCTAAAGGAAGTATCCGGATTTCTTGCCGAATAATGCCAGATAGAAGACGAATAACGGATAGAAGAGCCATCATAGAGGGCGTACCCTAAAGCACGCCCTTATTCGTTGTGCAGATGGAAGGGTTCAAACTCCCCGCTGGCATTCAGACGTGTCCCCCAGACCCGGTCACTGGCCTGATGATCAGTGCTGTCAAAGTAGATCTTTTCTCCAATCCCCACATCCACATCCTTGAGGGATTCCAGAGTATCCACCAGGGATTCCGTCGTGAAATAGCGGCCGGCCCGGTCCAATGAGTCGGCAAACAGGGACGCCACAATGTAGCCTTCAAGGGACACGAAATCGGGAGATTCACTGGGATAATATTTCTGTAGTGCTTCCCGGTAGCGCAGCACCCAGGTAGCGAAGGAATCCACGGGGGGCACCACTTGTGTCACGATAATACCATCAGCGTACTTCAAACCCAGTTCGCGAAACTGTTCCGCCAGAGCCTTCGCGCCGACGAAACTGACATTGGCGATCAGGCCGTTAAAGCCCGCATCACGAAGGCGCTTGGTAATGCGACTGCTGGCATTGTAGGTGCCTATGACCACCAGAGCATCAATCGCATCCAGGTTATTGATCATTTCGCGTGCCGCACCCTCAATCTGAACGCTGTTGCGTTGATAGGTGTAACGGGGAATATTCTGGGGCACAATTTTATAGTCGACCAGAGCATCCTCAACGCCTTCCATACCGCTACGCCCATAGCCATCATCCTGATAGAACACGGCAATCTTTTCCGGCGCTACCCCTTGCTCGATAAAGTACTGGATGATAGCCTCGGTTTCCTGGTCATAACTTGCCCGGTAATTAAATATATATCGCTCCGGCGGATTCTTGCGCAGCATTTCCGCGCCGGAGAATGTGCCGAAAACAATCGTGCGGTTTTCCAGGGCAATTGGCACAATCGCTTCTGCGGTTGGAGTTCCCACATTACCAATCAACGCAAAAACCGGCTCTTCCCCTTCCAGCAGTTTTGCCATATTGGCCCGCGCCGCCACCGGCTCATATCCATCATCCAGCGCACGCAGCTCGAGCTGGCGACCATGGATGCCACCAGACTCATTGATTTCCCGGAACCGGGCATCTATACCCAACTGCATAGAACGCCCCAGCTCCCGGGCACCGCCACTGAACGCAGCGCTCATGCCGAGCCGGATCTGATTTTTACTGACACCCGATGGAGTCTGCCAACCATGCATCTCGGCATAAGTATCGAAGATTGCATAACGACTTTGTGGTAGGGCAAGAGTCAACAATACTGCCAGTGCAACCACCCCCAGGGTGGCCAACCAACGTTTATAGCGGAAACGGGATCCCTTTGAATTGCCGTTAGCAACTTCCGTGGCAGCACCAGGCGCTCCCTCAACCACTCGGGTTTGCATACTGGATTCGGTAAACCCATTGCGCCCGCCCAACGAACCATTACTGGCTCCCTGCCCCATCCCATATTGGCCAGGGAAAGATGGGGAAGGCATCGAAGGTTGCGTCTTGATCGCCACTTCTTTGGCAATTGTCGCAGAGACCAGGATCGGTTGGCTTAAGGACCTCTCATCGGTATGTATCGCCGGGTCAATACGCGTGGCAGTATCCATTTCCTCGATCTGCCCCATCGCTCCCGCTGCGCGAAAAGCCGCATCGAATTTCTTGGCTTTCTCCAGGCTGATATTTTTCTTTACCACCACCCGGCGATGGCTGAATAATTTGGACACTCCCTGTTCATCCAGATGCAGACTGGCTTTCAGCCTCTGCCTGACTTCGTCTTCATCGCAGCCGGATTCAAGCTCACTGTAAAACACAAACTGGAAGGAATCGGGGTTGTCTGTGGGAACCTCCATTTCCTTGGAATATTGTCTTATGGCCTTCTGACCAATGATCTGGATATCTTTTAGCAGGCTCTGGGTATCTCCATAACGGTCCTGGGGATCGATTGCCATAGCCTTCTGGATAACCGGCTCAAACACCATGTTACGTGCGTCCAGCAGGCGCTCCTTGACCATGGGTGACGGACCGGAAACGCGCTGCTTGGCCATGATTGCCTGCGGGTTCTCTCCCCGAAACGGCTTTTCCCCGGTGATGCAGAAATACAGAATGGCGCCCAGGGCATAAATATCAGCGCGATGATCGATATTACGGGAACCTTCAATCTGCTCTGGAGCCAGATATCCGGGAGTCCCCATAATCATCCCCAGCTGGGTGTATTTCAGATCCTGCTCTCCCAGTGGTTTACTGATGCCGAAATCCAGGAGTTTTGCCACAGAGTGGTCGCCGGATACTCTGGCCACCAGGATATTCCCCGGCTTCAGATCCCGATGCACGATATTCAGTTGGTGAGCCGCCTGCAGACCGTTGCAGATCTGCTCCATTAACCAGACAACATTTTCCAGCGGCAGTCCCTGGCGATGCTCGACCAGATCCGACAGATTTTCCCCCCGCAGATATTCGACCACCAGGAACATCATGCCTTCGTCGGTATTGCCGAAGTCATGTACATGCATGACATTGGGATGATTCAACTGACTGGCAATGCGCGCTTCACGAAAAAACAGCTGCACGAAATCCCGGTCATCCATACCGGCTTTCAATACCTTCACGACGACCAGCCGGTCCAACGACAACTGGCGCGCAACATAGACCAGACTCATGCCACCTTCGGCCAGCCTGGATTCGATTCGATACATGCCCTTGAGTATCTGCCCGATCAGAGGGTCCGGCTTCTCTGCTGCGACCAGGGTAGCGCCGTCATCGGGGCAAACTCCCCCCTCTGCATATTGTTTGGAGCATATTGGGCAAATTTTCATGCAAATCCTGTTTACTTGGTATTCGATCGCCTCAGGGGATCAGCTCTGAAGATGGTATGCGGATGCCGTATCCCATGGCTGGTTGACGAAGCCGAGGAGTCAACTGACCTAAGTATAGACAGAAATATCCCTGCCAACTGTTATCTCGCGTAACAGAACACGTTGTTTTTTATGCAAACAGGCTTACAACAGAAACGGGAAAGTGGAAAGACGGAAAGGTGAAAGGGGGATAAATTTCTCAGCAGTGAGTCAGAGAAACTTCCCCCGGTTCTTTAACGACGACCTTAAGGCACCAGGACGGCTGCAATGCTATAAACCAGTCCAAATACTATGGACCAGTCCAGGTGACACCTCTATGGATAGGTCCAGATTACATCAAACCGCCATTGTCCATCAGAATGGTAGGGTCTGGTCTGATAATAATGGCGGTCACCATGATGGTATCTGCGATTCCAGTACTTCCAATGAGGATATCCATGTCCATGACGCCATTTCGGGTAGCTTCGATTACGTTGGTTATGGTGATATTTACCGTGGTTGTGATGCCTGTTATCCCAGTTTTTCTCCCACTTTCTTGAGCCATGCCCAGACCAGTGGCCATCATTATGAGCAACCTGATAAGAAGTATCAGACACCGCATATCTGCCGGAGTTGTCACTTGCCCAGGTATATCCGGTCATACCCAGGCTAAGGATGATCAGTGTTAACAGTTTCTTCATTGCCAGCTCCTTTTCGTCTTTTAATGGTGCTAATTTACCCCCGGCGACCTGAACTCAGGATGAATGCACGGGGCCCATTAAAAAAGACGCGAGCTGGCGTTTTGGAAGGCCACTCAATGGCTAGCGGTAGCTGTCATACCAGCGGTATAACCACTGCACCTGCGGTTGAATGCGATTGTTCAGTTCAGCAATCTCGGTTGGAACACTACGGTTCAGGGATATCGGATATTTTGCCGGCATACACAACGGCGCCAGCAGAGCAGCGGCGGTCAAATCGGCACGGCTGAAGCTGCTTCCGACCAGGAAGGGCTGCTTTTCCAGCTGATGATTAACCCGCTCCAGAGCAGCCAGAATATGCTGCCTGGATTCTTCTGCGGTTTCCTGGCTGATGTTCATACTCTTACGCATGATCTTCGACAGCTTTCCAAAAGCCAGACGAAGAACGATCCCCGCATACCACGGCCCCTTGTGGGCCAGCAGCGGCACAGCGGTTCCCGGACTCTGCAAAATCCAGTGATAGCAGAACCTTCTTACATGAATACCAAATTCACCATTGAGGTAACGCTCCCACTCCAATGCGGCAGCTTTCTCGGCAGGGTTCACCGGCGTCAGCGAACGCTCGGGATATTTCTCATCCAGATAAGTGAGGATGGCGGCGGAATCCTGGATGACTTTGTCGTCATCGACCAGCACGGGAACACAGCTCTTTGGTGCAAGGCCCTTGATGACAGAGATATGCCGACCCGGCATCAGGTTTACCTGCTCGTATGGAACACCTTTATATTCCAATGCCCAGCGAACCTTTTCACAAAAGTGGGAAATGGGAAATTGATATAGTTTGATCATCCGAAGTTAAGTCCGTGTAGGTTTTTATTCATGACATTAATACATCATCATGCAGATTTTCGTGCGGCAATCCACAACGATTCCAGGCTGAGGTTCACCCTGGCAGCCAAAGCCAGATAGTGACGAATGCGATCCCCGGGCATACCCTGACATAAAGGTAAGCGGCTTATCTCTTCTATACTGACCCGGTGGTATCGCACCAAAGCGGCCATATCCAGCCAGGGATTTCCACGACCGGCATATTCCCAATCCAGGATTACCAGACGTCCCTGGTCCAGGCAGAAGTTACCCTGATGTAAATCGTGATGCACCAGGCAATTGGGGGTCTGCGGTAAATGAAAGAAGTCATCTATCAGCTCTTCCAGCTGCATCAGATGTTGATGATCCTGCTGGTGCTGAAATCGCTGCCGGTAATATCGAAACAAACTGTGATAGTCGAATTCAGGTACCGCCAGAATCTTCTGCATATCGTTCACGGCAGACAACAGCTGTGAATCATAGCCGGAAATCTTGTGAGAAGACTCTTCATCCCCAAATTGATCCAGGCTCAGTCCGTGATGCTCCATCAGACACCATCCTTCGTCCAGCTCGTAATGCAGAATATCGGGGGACCAGGAATAGGATTTTATCGCTTTGAGCACTTCCCACTCCATGCTGCGGTTTGCCCCAAAGGCGCTTTGGGCATCGGCATTCAGCCTCAACACCAGAGTCCGGCGATCACACTCACCCCATAAAACCGGATTGGCATCGCCCTGGGAGTGTAGTGGTCGCCAGTTGACTTCCCGACCAAGAAAGCGGGCAACCAGAGCCAGTCGCGAATCATCATGAAAGTCCCGGATGTCGGCGTCAGCCACACTGCCAAGCTGGGATGGTTGAGGGACTTGATCCTTGTCGATCATAGGGATTCCTGCACTTATCTTGGCGTCTTCATGACGAAAAAGTTACAATGGGGCCGTCTCATCGGGGTGTCTCCAGAGGACTGAGAAAAACCCGTAGAACCTGATCCAGTTAATACTGGCGTAGGGAATGGGGCTGACTGAGCTGCTGGTACTATCCACACGCCTACCTTTCAAGATCTGATTCTTGCACTCGTCGCCATCTCCACGCCTCAGATTATGAGGAAACCTTCATGATGTCCATGTTGAAAGTTCACCGGCTGTCGCCGCTAAGCCTGGCAGCCCCGCTTCTATTTGCTTCCACCATCGCCCTGGCGGACGACACCGGGAGCAAAGAGTCGCCACCAATACTGACTGTTTACACCTATGACTCCTTTGTCAGCGAATGGGGTCCCGGCCCTCAGCTGGAAAAACTTTTTGAGGCTCAATGCCAATGCGATCTTCAGTATGTCGGCGCGGAAGACGGTGTCAGCGTCTTGAACCGCTTAAGATTGGAAGGTTCAAACTCCAAAGCCGATGTAATCCTCGGCATTGACAACGGACTGATGGAGGAAGCCCGTGAGACCGGTCTGTTCCAGCCTCACTCCGTCAATGCGTCCGGCATCAGCCCGGCTCTGCACTGGTCAGACGGCACTTTCGTTCCCTTCGACTATGGATACTTCGCCTTCATCTATGATGCCGACAAAATCAAGGAGCCCGCTGATTCCATGCAGGCGCTACTGGACTCCGACGCCAGCATCATTTATCAGGACCCACGCACCAGCACCCCCGGCCAGGGTCTGATGATGTGGATGAATTCAGTGTACGGCGATAACGTAGCAAAGGCCTGGGAGCAGCTTGCCCAACAGACAGTGACCGTCACCAAAGGTTGGTGGGAAGCCTACTCCATGTTCCTGGAAGGTGGTTCCGACTATGTACTCAGCTACAGTACCAGCCCGGCCTATCATGTGGTGGCGGAAGGGAAATCCCAGTATAAAGCAGCGCTTTTCAAGGAAGGACACATCCCCCAGATTGAGGTGGCGGCTGTCGTCAAAACCACTGATCACGCTGAATTGGCAAACCAGTTTCTGGCTTTCCTGATTTCAAACGACGCCCAGCAGGTCATTCCGGTGACCAATTGGATGCTGCCGGTGATTGATAATGTCGAACTCCCCGAGGCATTTGATCATTTGATACAACCGAAAGACATTGGCTTTACTCCGGACTTTATTGCCAACAACCGTAAAAGCTGGATTAAAGAGTGGCGATCAGTAGTAACTCAATAGCCAGCCTTCCCCACGCCGGCACAGCGCAAAAACCAACCTCCAGTTCGCCCCAATGGGCGGGCTGGACGGTTCTTATGCTGATGGCCAGCGCTACTCTGCTGGCGTTTTACGGCTTGCTGAGTTTCTCGGGGGATTCGTTTCAATGGGATGTCCTGAAGGATCCTTACCTGCTCAGCATCTTGCGCTTTACCCTGTTGCAGTCCTGTCTCAGTGCATTACTGTCCGTGCTGCTGGCCTGGCCAGTCGCACTGGCCTTACTCCATCTACCCGACAGTCGACAAAAACTCTGGTTCCTCAGCCTTTGTGTCCTGTGCTTTGTATTACCCACTCTGGTCTTGATAACCGGCATCGTTGCCCTGCTGGGCCAGTCAGGCGTACTGACTCCCTTAATGGGCGAACAATGGAATATTTATGGCTTAAGCGGCATCCTGCTGGCACACGTGTACCTCAATATGCCATTTGCGGCCCGGTCTATTTATCTGCGACTGGCAGCGATACCCGCCGGGAACTGGCGTCTGCTGCAACAATTGAAACTCAGTCGCTGGCAACAGTTCCGCTACCTGGAGTGGCCGGCCGCCAGAAGTGCCACATGGATTACCCTGGGGTTTGTCATGGTGTTGTGCTTCAACAGCTTTGCCGTCGTATTGGCGCTTGGCGGCGGTCCCAAATCCACGACTTTTGAAGTCGCTATTTATCAGGCATTAAAGTATGACTTCAACATTCCGGAAGCCCTGGTGTTGTCCTGGATTCAATTAATCGTCGCCGGGGGCCTCTATCTTGTGGTCAGCGCCTGTGGACAGGTCTCCTGGCTCGGTCAGGAAATCAAAAGTCGCCTGTACCTTCCCAAGCCAGACCGGAAAAATAGTATCTTCTATCGCGCGACATACGGGCTGGCCTGGCTGTTTCTGTTAGCCCCATTGCTGGCATTGATACCCAAAACCCAAGGGGTATGGTCGAACGGCGCTTACTGGCTCAAGTTAATACCTCCCCTTGCCACTTCCCTGCTACTGGCATTAATGTCTACGCTGCTCTCGGTGACGATGGCTTATGCGGTTCTGCAACCTTATCGGCGGGCTCTGAGAACCCGATCCAATGCGGCAATTTGGTTGGACGGACTGGCATCGCACACCCTGGTCGTTCCTGCCATGGTCCTTTCTGTCGGCTTGTTCGTGTTTTGTCTGCCTCGAATCGACATCGATTACTGGGGCTTCACTCTGGTGTTTCTGGTCAATGCCCTGGTCAGTGTCCCCTATGCCCTGACCCAGTTGAAGCCAGCGCTGGCCAGCTATGACCAGCAATACTGGCCGATTATCCAGACCCTCAAACTGGGCTTCCGGCAAAGAGCATATGCCGAGTGGAAATTCATCCGGCCGGTACTTCTGACTGCGGCGTCTTTTGTATCGGTATTGGTGATGGGTGACGTGGCAATCTACTCGATATTCGGAAATCAGGACTTTGTTACCCTTCCCTGGCTGATTTATGGATACGCCAGCACTTATCGGATTGCCGAAGCGGCGGTTGCCTCACTGTTGCTGCTGGGGATCAGTATTATTCTCGTTCTGACACTGGAAAGACAAAGAGCCCGTTATGCTTAGAGTTTCCGAACTCAAAATCCAACGCCCACCACAGAATTTCCATTACGATTTCCAGATTAATTCTGGAGAAATCGCGGCCATTCAAGGAGTCAGCGGCGTTGGAAAATCCACTCTGCTGGAATGCCTGGCCGGTTTTATCCAGCCTGTCGCCGGTGAAATTTACTGGAATGATCTGGATCTTCTATCTTTGGAACCCAGACAACGACCTGTGTCCATGCTGTTTCAGGAACACAATCTGTTCGAACATTTATCAGTGTACGACAACCTCAGATTAGCATTGGGCAAGAATGCTGATCGCGATATTCAGATAGCGGCCAAGGCACTGAACGTTCAAGAACACCTGGCCAAACTGCCGGTGGCATTGTCAGGCGGACAACGACAGAGGATTGCCTTGATTCGAACACTGTTACGTCCGGAGCCATTGATACTGCTTGACGAACCGTTCTCTGAACTGGACGACAGTACCCGCTTTACCGCCACGGCCTGGACCCGGGAACAAGCCAGAAGCCGTCATAAGACTATGCTGGTGGTCACCCACCAAGCGGAAGATGTCACCCGCCTGACGGATCGGGTGATCAACATAATTTAGCCAACGCCAGAGAAACAGTCAGTGTTCGAATATGCGCTTGATTAAATTGCTCTGCTTAAAGGGCGAATAATTTAAAGTAAGATATTTCCCAAAGGAGTCTTTCTTCATCTTATCCCTGTCAACCGACCCGTCCTTTTTGAGATCAAATGAATGAGTGACAACTCCCTCCAGGGAATTAATCTTCATTTGACCATTCTCATACTGGGTTTGAAATATTGGTCCACCCGAACTCCCCCAAAATGCCAGGCAATTGGTATCCAACAAGGTTCCATCATAACCAGGAGATTTGGCTAAAGGAGGATTAGTGCCGATCTTCCTTTGTCTGATGCAGTTTATTGAGGCAATCCTCATGACTTTCCGGCTTTTAGTTATGGGATAGCTAACCAAAAGAAGCGAGTCGCCCTCTTTCGCCAGGGTATCGACATTGACAGAGATATCCTGGAGTTTGACTCTCCCTTCCGTATATTTTTTCTGATAATACAAGACTGCAATGTCATTAACTTCGTCTCCCGGACCATCATACCGTATAGCCGTGATTGGAATCCTCAGGTCGTCATCGTCAATCATTGCATCCGTGGAGTACACGAAATAAAAATCATCCGGATCGTCATTCTCGTAAAAACAGTGCTTTGCCGTTAGTAACATTCCATGTCGAATGATGGTCGCACTGCATACCAAATTATCGTCATCATTAAACAGTGGAACCACAAAGCTAAAGTCATCCATGAGTATTCTTTTGGGAGCGCTGTTGACCTTCTTCGGTTGAGCATCCACTTCCGTCATTCCAATAAGAGTTCCGACAACAAGCAGAGCCAGCAAACATTTGGGAGCTAAATGATCCATCAGTTATACAATCCCTTTAATATGGACGACATCGCATGGAACAGGGGATCTGGCACCGATTGGCTCGCCAGGCCATATCCCAGTCATACGACCGAACAGTATGCAAATAATAAATCGCCGTCTTCAATGGCGAGCATTGGCAAGACACTGGGTAGTGGCTTCCGCGACATGTTGAATATTGACGAATGACTGTGTAAGAGCACGCAGGCCAGAGTCAAACTCGCAGGTCAAAAGCTAGCAAAACCAATAGACCGAAGCAGACTCAAAGTGGAATGGCGTTATCCTTCACTTAGATGTAACAATCCATCTCATATCGACATACTAACGGCTTTCCTAACCGATTTTATGTTAAACATTTGTAAATGTGATATCTCTTAAACCTTATTTTACGAGCCGTTTATGAGATCGCCATTTACGAGATCACGGTATAGGGGAATCATGGAACTCCAGCTGAAGCGCTGCATACTGATGACTGGCCGCTCAAAAGCCGTGCGTATCAGCTCCACTGCCTGAGACACAGAATCATACCGGCATGAGGCAGGAAACATTTCCGGATAGCTCAACCTGTCAGGAACGACCGGCCTGCAGCCCAATGCAACGGCTTCCATGACAGACAATCCCTGGAACTCATGCAGGGCCGTCGACAATACAACATCACTGCGTTGCAACCAGGACAAATACTCCCGGCGGGAGCCGGCATATGCGTTGACAACAATATGCTCATGAAACTCGTCTGCGATCCGCTGAAATACCTCAGGGTGCTGCCGAAACCGTTTTCCCAGCAACAGCAACCTGAATTCCCGTGTCTGATATCGAAGTTCCGCCAATATGGCGTATAACTCATCCAGCCCCTTGTCGTATTCCACCCGATGGTTCCAGACGATGGTTGGCAATTGCCGGCTCGCAACAGTGCCTTCCTGCTGATGATTGAATTCGTCTTGAAAGAGATCATCCTGCAGGGGCACGGGGATGACAGAGCTCTTGCCTGCGACTGCTTCAGACAGCGTCTTGTCGACAAAATCCGGCAGGCGGTCGATAAGCCCCTCCAGGCCACTTATAAAACTATGCCGATTATGTTGGGAATTAAACACCACATGATCACAGGCCATTGCGCTGTATACATTGACGACTGCCGGATCAATACTGGAATGTTGTTCATCAGAGACTGGATAAGCCAACTGGTTTTCATGGAAATAAACAACCCAGCGACTTCGAATGAGGTTTGGGAAGAGTCCTCTTAAAGTGGCACAGTCGACCATAGAAGTCGCAATGACCAGATCATAGGAACGGGACAAGTCATCTTTCCTGGTCATCCACCAGTTGATGGGATTACCACGAATACGCCAGCGAAAATGTCTGGCTGGCAGAGTCAGCACTGTCCATTCATGCTCCCCCAGATGTTCAACCAACCCTTCCCGCCAACTGCGGTGGCTGTCTATGTCATAGGCAGAGAGTAGAAGTATTCGCGCCAAAATGTGATTGCCTTGATGCTGTGCGTTCAGACCATGGCATGGCGGAGGATGCTTCAGCGGTTCCTACTGACGGTCACTCATCCACCAAACCATATTTTCTCAGTATCTCCTGGTATTCAGAAGATTTCTTGAAATCGGAAAGAGCCTTGCTGAATGAAGTGGGCAGAGACATTAACCGAGGTTGTCTTGAGAACAGAAGGTACACGGGTGACGGTTCCGCCACATGCCCTTGCATCACTTTCACACCGTCAATCCCCAATTGTTTAAGCGCATGCAGCCCCACATATCGATTCACGATGTAATAGTCGGCTCTGCCGGCATTCAGGGCAGCAAATCCCTGCTCAAAAGAGTCGACGGGGAGTTGTTCGATATCAGGATCTTCTTCCAGAGTACCGACATAGTTATATCCCCGGTTAACGATAAGCCGTTTACCTTTCAGCAGCTCATTGGTAATTGGTCGGGAAGTGTCACAGGACTGGCAAAATAACGTAGAAACACTGTAGCTCATAGGCTCTTGGGGGATATAAAAAGTCCTGCTTCTTTCTTCATTCGGACTGGCATCCAGTAATCCGTCGGCAAGCCCCTTCTCCACCATCTTCATTGCGCGCTTCCAGGGCACCAGTTTAAATGTGACGTCATACCCCATGGACTGCAAAACCTGGGTGGCTGCCTCAACATCAAAACCAGGCCGCACAGGATTTCCGGTAACGTAAGGAGGCCAGGTGTCCGAAACGATCAACAAACGCTGTGGAGATTCAGCTCCTGCGAGCGTTGCCAAGCCCAGCAGGTAAATACATACCCATTTCTTCATTCCTGATATTCTCCGGGGAAAATACGGCTTCCGGCGATGTGTATCTGATTTTGTCCAAAATACCCTGTTTGACACTGTTTACCCCGATTTGACACTTTCTACCCCGAAAATGGCTTATCACCTGCTTAGCTGCTATTGTCCCTTCATATAGCGACTTTCATATCGTTGCTTTCGATTAGTTGCTTTCAATTAGTCGTATTCAAATAGTTGCTTTCACAAAAATGACGTTCAAAACCCTCGAATGCTTCTTTCACTTCACCGTGTCAATCCGGTTCTTATGGCAGCAGCTAGGGTGATCGCTAAGGCAGCTATAAGTACTTACCCTGACACAAGTTGGAATTAACCGTCTACTATCGTCATGCAACAAAAAGTTAACACAGTGCTTTCAATGGTGGTCTTACTGTCCATATCCATCATGAGTGGATGTGCCATCAATAGCCCACGTGAAGCCCCTGCCAACCTTATGGGCAGGACAAATATCGAGAATTCCGACCAGCTGCCGGCCAGGCAATGGTATCAGGCCTGCTTCCGGATGCCTCTGAATGAGAATGGCGAACCGGACTTTACCATTGATTACATTCTCGCGGACAAGGTTGTCGCTCCAACGCTGCAGCGACATGTTGCCCGGATATCACTCTGGCGGTTTCATCGCCGTTCTGCCCGGGACGTCACCGGACATCAATTCAGCTTTCTCTACTATACCGACGAAGACACGCATTCTGAGATGGCCGGGGAACTGCAAAACAACCCGTTTCTCAGAAAGCTGATGGAAAAGGAACAGGTAATACGATTCATACCCCAGTGCCGTGGCGGCAAAAACCGTCAACAGATCAGCTCCACCAGCGACCCTCACTGGGATCCTATGCTGCAAAAATCCTGGCCCTATTTCATCATGGGGGTCAGCGCCAGCTGGCTGAGCCTCATCCATCAGGCCGATATCGCAATCGAAGGTGGAGAGAATAACATTGAAGCAGGTGACTCTGACAGTCGTACGACAATAATTAACAACGAGAAATCAGACCTTTATGCACGTTATGAACAGATAGAGGCCAAGGTCACAGAGATCTGGCAGGAAGAGGGCCAGCATGCCTATCTGCACCACCTGAACGCTCTGTTTGGCTATGAACCACTCAAGATTCAGAAATGGTTGAGCTTTTGACTTGTCCGGCATCAATCATCGGAGCCCGACTCCCCCCTATAATAACGATAAGATTAGCGTGGCGGCCTTAGCTGCCTACCGGTTAACCGGAAGAGAAGATGGCGATATTTGTCTGGAAGGAAAGTTACTGTGTCGGCATCAAGATTATTGATGACCAACACAAAGTGCTTGTACGCATCATTAACGAGCTGGATCTTCTATTGCAGTCAGACTTCTCCGTGCAGCAGGCACGAGCCTTGTTCGGAGAATTGCTGGATTACACAAAATACCATTTCGCCACCGAAGAACGGCTAATGAAAATCGGCGGCTATAAAAAGTCAGCGCTTGATGCCCATCTTAAGCAGCACTATCAGTTTATAGACGAGATTCACTCACTCAATAACGAGAGTATTCCAGTATCAGCAGACGAAGCCCAATTGGTCATGAGCTACCTGACCAATTGGCTGAAGAACCATATTCTCAAAGTAGACCGTCAGCTGGCCAACTATTTGCTCCGACAGGAGAAACCACTACCGGAAGGCGGCCCCGTATTTGTTCCCATGGACGAACTGGAAGCTTTATACCAGTCACTGGGTCAGGCGGTAATGTTGTTGAGACAGCAATACGACAGTGGCCAGGAGTCTTCTTCACGTCAGGATTCAGCATCCGTGATTGATTGCCTGAACCAGGCTCGATCCCTGTTGCAGGAATCCACATCTTTAATTGAACAAGCCAGCAGAAACCTGTCAAAATCGGAGGAGAACTAGGGCCTGTTCAAACTAAGAGAGCTCCCCTTTTAACATGCTTTACTTCGCATACGGCTCCAATCTCTACAGTCAGAGACTGGCAAACCGGCTGACCAATATCACCCGCATCGGCCACCGCTTGTTGCCGGGCTTTCAATTACGCTTTCACAAAGTCGGATGGCGGGACCAATCCGCCAAGTGTGATGCCTTCAGAACCGATCAGGAGTCCGATTGGCTACACGGAGTCCTCTACAATATCCCGGATAATCAGCTATCGGTGCTGGACCATATCGAAGGCCTTGGACATGGGTATGAAAGGGAAACCGTACAGCTCTTCGATCATACTTCCCGCCAGGCGGAAATGGCATTTACCTATATTGCGACACTGATCGATCCATCATTAAAACCCTATGACTGGTACCGACACCACGTTGTCCAGGGCGCTATAGAAGCGGGATTTCCAGAAGCCTATGTACAACAGATTTTGCAGATCGAGGTTATCGAGGACTGTGATCTGGAGCGGGCTGAGAGAGAGTGGTCCATTCACCGCTGAAGTGGCTTATTCACCATTAAGGTCTGACCGGCTTTCATATCTGGCCAATTTTCATGTCAGCCCCACTCATTTATCTGATCAAAGCTCAACGCATGTATTTGTTCAGAATCGTCTGATATGTGGATATACCATCACCGTTATCATCCGTCTTCAGGGAATCAAGAGCCTTCTGGAATGCGTTAATCACCGCATCCGGCGTATCCTTGTGGAACGCATAGTAGTTGTCCCCGGCTGAACCAAAATCCCAGACTACTTCAAACTCGTCGGTTTTCGCCCCTTCCTGCTTCAACAACCAAAGCGCCGCAAGATGGCCATAAGACCACATATCAATTCGACGGGAATTAAGCATACGGGCAGCAATATCGGGATAGGGAACAACCTGTCTGTTCTTTGCGGGGATGTTATGGTCGTCCAGCACCAGATCTGCAATATCACTCTTGATGGCCACCACCGAATATTCGGCAACGTCAGCCAATGAGTTGACTTTAAGGTGTCGGTCCTTGCGGGCCAGCAGCACGATAGGAGAAGCCGCCACCGGGCCAACCCAGCGCACCAGCCCTTCTCTTTTCGGGTTTCGCGTCATCACAAACAAAACGGTGTTGGGAACGGTCATGATCGTGTGATATCCGCGGGCCCACGGATGAACCATCACATCCTCACGGGTTTTGGTAGACCCCAGTTTGGCAAAAATCTGCTCCAGCAGGTCAACCGAAATACCGGTGAGTCTTCCGTGATCCACATAATTGAACGGAGGATAGTCTTCCGTCATAAAACGAAGACCATGAGTGGGATCTGTCGCTGCCTGTATCTGTGGTGCCAGCAACAGGGCACAGAACAACGCGAATAACCATCCATTTAATCTGCTACGCATTTGAATTCCCCACTACCACGCCCCCCGACGGATAACACATTCCATTGATATATTGAGGAGCGTTTACCGCTGATATCACCCTGGTATTCAAAACCATCTTTCAGGATGATCGGATGGGTACTGTCATATCATTTTGATATGCCTTCAATTTTAGTTTTAACCGACTTTACACTGCCGTCAACTATCGTAAGGAACTATCGATGTCTGCATCGGAGTGCAGATTACTCTATACAGGGATCTGTCGGAGCCCAGATTACTCTTACTCTACATAGGACCGAAGAATGCTTTCGTAGATGGACAGACCATCCTCACGCTTTTCGACTTTTAATTCATCCAGCGCTTTCTGGAAAATCTGCAGCGTGCTGTCCGGTGTATCCCGGTGGAATGCGAAATAAAGATCTCCGGCAGAGCCAAAGCTCCATACAGGTTCAAAATCCTGGGGTTGGGCACCCTGCTGTTTCAACAGCCATAGCGCGGTTCGCTGACCGTAAGACCACATATCAATTCTGCCGAAGATCAACATTCTGGCAGCGATATCAGGATGCGACACGGTTTGACGGATGTTCTTGGGTATTTTGTAGGTATCCAACATCAGCTCACCCATATCACTGCCAACGGCAACGACAGACAGTCCGTGAAGATCGGATAACTGTTGTATCTCGAAGTTACGCTTCTTACGGGCCATCAGAACCACTGGAGCGGTTGCAATCGGGCCGACCCAGCGGAACAACTCTTCACGATCGGCACTGCGCCGGGTACTGAACAACATGGTATTGGGTTCATTCAGCACCATTCGATAGCCACGCGCCCAGGGGTGCAGTTCAATATCTTTTCTGGTTTTATGTGAGCCGATACGGCGAAAGATTTCGTCCAGGATATCCACCGAGCTTCCAGTCAGCCGATTATCCACAACGAAGTTATAAGGGGGGGAGCTTTCGGTGATAAATTTAATTCTGGCCGCCGGGTCCGCAGCTCTAGCCTGACCGCCAGCCATCAGTAGTGACAATACCAGACTAAGCCCCCATACCGGGACAGTTAATCGACTACATACCTGAACCATCTATCAACCAAGAGCAACCAGGGCAACAAGCTTCCGCATTAATAACTTAAGTATTGTGCCACCCTCAAATAGCGTCAACCATAAGAATATTCCTCCGGTCTGTTGCGTTGTGCGTCCGCCCGGTTAGACTATTTGACATAAATCCCGGGCTGGTGCCCCCGAATACTGGACTTTTCTACACCCATGAAGCTTTTACCCCATATTGAAGTTAACCCAGCAGACCCCGTCCGCAGTACTGTCATCTGGCTACACGGTCTGGGGGCCGACGGTAACGATTTTGCCCCCGTCGTCCCAGAACTCCAATTACCTGATGAGCTGGCCGTACGATTTATTTTTCCTCATGCCCCCAGCCTGCCCGTGACCGTAAATGGCGGCTATATCATGCCTGCCTGGTACGACATTCTGGAAATGAGCATTGATCGTAAAATAGATACCCCACAACTGCTTCAGTCAGCGCAAGCCATAGAAGCATTCATTGACAGGGAAATTGAACGGGGAATCCCCTCCGAGCGTATCGTGTTGGCAGGCTTTTCCCAGGGCGGCGCAGTGGCTTATCAGGTAGCCTTCGGAGGACGCCACATGCTGGCAGGCGTCATGGGGCTATCTACCTATTTTGCCACCTCAGAAACTATCCACTTTACCCGCCAGGATCCGGACTTCCCGATTCTGGTCTGTCACGGAACACTCGATCCGGTAGTTCCGGAAGTTCTCGGGCAGAACGCCTGTCAGCAATTTAGCGGCCGGGGATTTCACCCAAGGTACCTGACCTACCCGATGGAACATCAAGTGTGTCTGGAAGAAATCAAAGATATCGGGTTGTGGCTGCGGGAGGTACTATCGTTTGAGATATAACCTCCAGTTGAGATATAGCCTTCGGTACATTGCGGCAGGCCTCGCAACAATCAGTCTTATCCTGATGGCCCAAACCGGTATCGCAGCCACCGACAAATGCACACCATTGGCGAGAACACCAATGGAACGTCTCTACTGCGAGGTCACCAATAAGGGTGAGGGCAAGTCACTTCCACCATTTGATGACTTCCGCCGTAACACCCCTCAAATCCAGGCATTGCTGCTAAAGCGACCTGCTGAAAAACTTGGCCTGAAGATTCCGGCGGATACTCAAGCCACAACGACCGCCACGGCAACAGACTCTCATTCGGCCTCCCGGACACAAGCGGCCAAACCTCAAGCGAGTCGGAAAGCTGATGTGGACACATCCCAGGCAAAAAGGACTCAAAGAGAACCGGGTACCCCGGAGTCTGATAGTTGCCAGTTGCATAAACAATCCATCACCTGTAGCGGACGACAGTTCCAGCTGGTAGAAAACCTGCCGAATAAATCGATCTCTCCAACCGCTTTGCAGGCCACTAATCGCTTACAGCTACCGGATTGGAATACCCAGGAACAGCCTTCAGAGCATCTCTATCTGACATCCGCCTACCAGGTCTATATCGACAAGATGATGGAAATCGGTCTGGGCGCAGCCACCATGAGCTTCACTCGTTTCCATCACAATTTTCAGGAAGCCAAAGAACAGAACCGGGACTTCCAGCAACGCTTTGCCGATATGTACGAATACCTCAAAGAAGACAAACGGACCATGTCGACGCCAAAACGCCTGGTGAGCAATGGACCGGAAGGAATTGAGTATTGCGATTATCTGAAGAAGAACCTAATCGTATGCGATAACGGTTTTCATAACTGGCTGTATCTGGCGAAATAGTTGAGGATGGGCACAGACGGAAAATGAAAGCAAAGCAGGGAAAGCAAGGCAGAGGAAGTAAGGAGAATAAGGAAAGCTAGGAAAGAAGCGGCCGGCATTGGGGGACCTGGGCTGGCCACTTTGCCTTTAGGGGGCGAGTATGCCTACCCGCAGCCCCCCATCCCGACCTGGTTATTGACTATACTGTTTCAGGAGTATTTATCAACCCTTGTTTGCGCTGCAAAGTCTCAGCGTGGGTGGGTTTCAGTTCAATCCAGGTCGCCTTGGCTGCTCCGCATAACCTTCCCTGACTATCATACAAAGCCGTTCCGGCATAATTCTTTCTGCCGTCTATACCAAGGCTCCATCCCAGTACCACACATTCCTCCCCCGCTTTGGGCAAGTGATTCACTTTGCCATTAAAGGAACCCAGCAAGAGCACTTTCTCCGGACCAAAATCCAGCGCATATGCACCGGTACAATCCAGTGCAGCCCAGAGCATTTCGGTTGGTATATCCCCTTGATCGTCCGTCAGTGTCTGGTCAGGAATCCAACTCGCTGCCACCAAATCGTGACGGCTATCCCGGCCAGGGAAAATTCTCAGGCCATCTCCGGGAAGACGTGCCGTACCACACACAAAGCAGTCAGGGAATGGATGCTTGTAATGGCCAATGAACCGTTCAGAAGCCGCTAGAGCTTCCGCATACGGAATGACGCTAGGCACTTCAAGCTCCAATCCCGCAGCAGGTTGTCCTGTGGCAATGACCTGCTCTCCGTTCCTGAGCTGGACAGCACCATCTTCACTTTGCCAAACCTCCAGTTCTAGATCCAACGGAGGTGGTGCCATTAGCCTGATTTCAGCGGCATCACCGCAATAGCGCGACAACAGTCCACTGACGTAACCGCCGTTACCTGACCCCGGGGGACCGCAAAATCGTTGTTTTACTGTGACTGCATCCAGATACTTCATTATCAGACTACTTCTACTTCTTACACCTAATTCTTACTTCTACTTTTCAGTACAAAAGACCTAATACCCCCTGAGAAACATTACCGAGGCTGTCAGCTTTTGACGCGGTAACGACAACGAAAGAGGTCTTTCAGAGGCACCCCAAAGGGTGACTATCTATGAATCCATGGACATCAACATTTGTTCAATGACATCGATAAAAGCCTGTCCATAACGGTCCAGCTTTGCCTGCCCCACTCCAGAAATCATCGCCATTTCATCCTTGCTGGTGGGCTTTTGATCCACCATTTGCAGCAACGTCGCGTCATGGAAAATGACGTAAGGTGGCACGCTTTGCTCTGTCGCAAGCCGTTTTCGGCAGTCTCTCAGAGCCTCCCAAAGAGGTTCGTCATTGACAGAAAGCTCAATATTGCGGCGAGGTGAAGCCTTATCCTTGCGGGCAACTTTTTCCACCACATCTTCACGCAGCTCAAGATTCATTTCCCCTCTCAGCAAGGGTCGGCTGGCTTCTGTCAGGCGTATAGCTCCGTAACGCTCCGAATCAGAAAATACATGCCCCTGCACCAACAATTGACGCAATACCGATTGCCACTGCGAAGCAGACCTATCCTGACCAATGCCAAAGGTGCTGAGTGTTTCGTGCCCATATTGGCGGACTTTTTCAGTGTCCTTGCCCAACAACACGTCAATCACATGTCCGGCACCAAATCTCTGTCCGGTGCGATACACAGCAGACAGAAGCTTCCTCGCCGCATCCGTACCATCCCATGTCGGAGGCGGATTCAGGCAGATATCACAATTTCCGCAGTGATCCGGTGCCTCCTGATCAAAGTAAGCCAATAACGCCTGACGGCGACAACGGGTCACTTCACACCACCCCAACAAGCGGTTGAGTTTCTGGCGCTCGAATCGCTTCATCTCATCACTGAGATTAGAGCCGTCGACCATCTGTCCCAGTCGAACAACATCCTGCAGGCCATATACCATCCAGGCTTCTGAGGGCTCACCGTCACGGCCTGCCCTGCCGGTTTCCTGATAGTAGGATTCAATACTTTTGGGAAGATCCAGATGCGCGACAAAGCGAACATCCGGCTTATCGATCCCCATACCAAAAGCGATGGTTGCCACCATGATGACAGCCTCTTCCCGTAGGAACCGCTGCTGATGATGTGCTCGCAGGTCCGCAGGTAAGCCGGCATGGTATGGTAATGCGAGAAATCCCTGTTTGCACAACCATTCAGCCGTACTTTCAGTCTTGTTTCGCGACATGCAGTAAACCACCCCCGCTTCCCCCGGATGCTGTTGCAAGAAACGCAACAACTGTCTTCTGGCATCTTGCTTGAGGGATACGGTGTAACGAATATTGGGCCGGTCAAAACCACCAATAAAAATCTCGGGCTGCTGCAGTTGCAGCCGCTCCACAATTTCCACCCGGGTACGACTATCGGCTGTGGCCGTCAGTGCGATCAGAGGAACATCGGGAAAACGTTGTTTGAGCAGCCCCAACCCCAGGTAATCCTGACGAAAATCGTGTCCCCATTGGGAAACGCAATGGGCTTCATCAACCGCAAACAGGGCGATGTCCAGGGCTTCCAGCAGTTGCAGAGTTGATTCCTGCAGCAAACGTTCAGGGGCCACATACAACAACTTGACGTCCCCCGCCTGCAGGCGGTAGGTAATGTCAGCCTGTTGCCCAGGGGACAGAGTGGAATTTAGAAATTCAGCCTCCACGCCCAACTGCTGTAACGCTGAGACCTGGTCTTCCATCAGAGCTATCAGAGGGGAAACGACAATGCCGATCCCCTCCCGTACCAGAGACGGGATCTGGTAGCACAGGGATTTGCCTCCACCGGTTGGCATGATCACCAGCGCATCCCGGCTATCAAGAACGGCTGAAATAGCGGCGGTCTGTTCACCGCGAAAGTCATTATATCCATATAAATTGCGCAGTACTGCGCGAGCTTCGTCCATCATTGCTCGACTCACGTGTGTTGTTGAATTGGAACTCATATCTGGCTGCGATTTGAACATGGCGGCCATTCTACCTTGTTCAAAACACAATTGCCGAGAATATCCATTGGGTCATACAAGTTGACCTTGCTACTCGTGAACGGGAGCACTATGTCTCTAGTGAATTAGAACCCTAAGCCTCCTGATACGCGGTGGTAATCAAAAGGACGAATGCCTGGAGAAGAGAGACAACCTGCCGCGGCAGACATAAAAAAAGGTGGGACATGCCCACCAGGAGGATGCGAGGAGTAGGTCTCGCAGGTCAAAGCAAACTGGAACAGGTCTCCAGTATCATAAATGTCGGGTAAAAATAGCGATGGAATAAGGCGGCATCACCATCTCACCATTGGAAGCATTAACAGCGTCTACGTTATGGGTAAACGCAGGCGTCCAGATCTTATTATCCAAAGATTGATAACGTGCAGTTGCCTCTTTGCGTCCCAAGTTAACCATTATCAGTGCTTCAGCGTCCTCTGCCTTGCGCAGGAAGGTCAGAAGGCTGGCCGCATCCTGCTTGATGTTCTCAAAATCACCGGTCTGTAGCGCGGGAATATTGTTACGGGCATTGATCAGGCTTCGATAAAAGCTCAGCAGGCTTTCCGGATCTTTGAGTTCATCCTCTACGTTGTACGTCGCCCGGTTTTCGGCGGGTAACCGAAACATGCGTTTCGCGGTAGTAAACCCGGCAGTATCAGGATCGCTATTCCAACTCATAGGTGCACGTAGCGCATGATCGCCAAATGCCTTTTCGCCATGCCCCATTCCAATCTCTTCGCCATAATAGACAAAGGGAATACCCGGGAGCGTCAACAACAGCGTGGCAGCCATTTTGTAGCTGGTTTCATCTCCGCCCACCTGCTTGATCACCCGGTTGCCGGCAAAGGAGTCATGATTGGCCAGCATGATCGCCATATCATTATGTGGCGCACGCTTGACGGCCCCAATCAGGTCACGGCTCGGCCAGCCATAGGTCGCACTGGCGATGAGTTCCTTATGCATCCCAAAATAGAACGCGCTTCCACAGGATTCCTTTTTCCCAACCCGCAGAGATCCGGTGGGGTCTTCACACACCATGTACCGATTATCAAACTCGCCCAATGTTTGCTGAAGCTCTTGCAGAATCTGATCGTTCTCGGGCTGGCTGAACATGGCTCCGTTGCCGTTTTCCACGAGTGAACCTACAGCATCAAATCTGAAACCGTCGACTCCGAGATTCATCCAGAAACGCAGATTGTTTTTATGAAACTCCAGTACTTCCGGATTTTTCATATTGAAATCCGGCATCTGGCTCCAGAACACGCCGTAGTAATACCCGTGTTTGCCTTCATGCCAGGTATTTTCATAGTCCCAACGTGGCCAAAACTGTTTATCCTCAGACCAGATATACCAGTCACGCTTATCACTCAGTGGGTGCTGGCTGTCCTTGAACAACGGATTCAAAGCGGCACTGTGGTTAATGACATAATCCACGATGACCCCGATACCCCGTTTATGGGCCTCATCAAGCAGTCGTTTGAAATCTTCCAGCGTACCGTAGTCCTTTTCAGTAGCACGATAGTCCACCACAGCATATCCGTGGTCGTTGTCCTGGCTCTTCATCATCGGCATTAACCAGATTCCGCCAATGCCGAGCTCCTTGAGGTAGTCCAGTTTTTCGATAATGCCGTTAAAGTCACCTACCCCGTTGCCATCACTGTCTTTGAATCCCCGGACATAAATTTCCATAAAAACCGCTTTGCGGTACCAGTCTTCCGGCAACGTAGACTGCCTGTTCTCAGCCATCACAGGAGATAAATCCAATGAATCACTAAAGTGCGTGAGTGGGCCCGGCTCAGCCACCTGCTTTGAGGCACAACCGGCCATCAGACCGATAATCAACAGACAAATCAGTAAAAGACTATTTGGAAACTTCATAACCATGTCCGGTTTCTCATCATCATTCTGATACGATCATCATTACACTGATGGTGTTTTGAAAGAGGCTTGATGGGAAAAGTGTGCAGGGATATGAAGCAAGAAAAATCCTCCCCCGGTAAAAAAAAGAGGAGTAGCTTCAGGGAGGGTGAGCAGAATGAAGAGCTGATACACGTGAGAAAACAGTATTAGAACCACCAGAAACACACCGGCGAGTCGCTAAAGCCAACTACTCACACTGCAAGGCAACCTAGATGTTTTTCAAAGGCTCCTTAACACCAGAGCACTTTGCCGTCACCACTAAGTGGATAAGACTGTGGATAAGACTTTAGCGTGTCCCTTCATCAGGGCTTCTTATCCGGTTCCCGTTATAGAGTCCTGCACAATGGGACGGCAAAGTGCTCTGGTGTCGTATTCCATGAGAAATATGCCTGACTCCATCAGAACCAATCAGGATTCATCGCCAAACAAGTGTCATCAAGGTTCTGCAATAATCGAGCATCCCGTTCCGTGAGAGGAAGTTCCCAACGATAGAAGTACTGGGCCGCTTGCAATTTACCCTGATAGAAATTCACGTCGCTGCCCTGAGCCTGGTCAATTTTCCCAGCCGCTGTATTGGCCATTCGCAACCACATCCAGGCAACCACGGCATGGCCGAACAGGTTCAGAAAACAGCTGGCGTTGGCCAGGGCGACATCGGGTCCTTTCGATTTCATGGCATCCGCCAGAACCATAAAGGTTTTGCTGATGACACCCAGGGTGGCTTCCAGTTGATTCGCCATGGGTCGTGTACGTTCACCGGAGGCCGATATATCTGCCGCTATTTCTTTCTGCAGCAACAGCAGGGCCTGGCTGTTATTCAGCCAGATTTTTCGCCCCAGCAGATCCAGAGCCTGAATTCCATTGGTGCCTTCGTGAATAGGGTTTAAGCGGTTGTCGCGCCAGTATTGCTCTACCGGGTATTCCCGTGTGTAACCCGCACCACCCAACACCTGAATCGCCAGATCATTGGCCTTGGTGCAATATTCAGAGGGCCAGGCTTTGATTACCGGTGTCAGCAGGTCAAGCAACACCGCTGCCTTCTGTCGTCCAGCCTCATCTTCCAGTGTGTGCAGATCATCGATCAGTGAAGCGCCATACATACAAAGGGCATATCCACCTTCCACATAGGCTTTCTGCGCCAGCAGCATCCGTTTTACATCAGAGTGCTGAATGATCGATACCGGAGGTTTGGACGGATCGGCATTGGATGGCAGACGTCCCTGAGTACGCTCTTTGGCATACTGTAAAGAGTACTGATAGCCTTGATAGCCGATAACCGTCGCGCCGAACCCCACCCCCAAACGTGCTTCATTCATCATCTGGAACATATATTTGAGTCCCTGGTGAGGTTCCCCCACCAGATAGCCGACACATTCGCTATCCCCTCCAAAGCTCAATGCAGTGGACGTGGTACCACGGTACCCCAGCTTATGAATCAGCCCTGCCAGATTGACGCCGTTGGCCTCTCCAACGCTGCCGTCAGCTCCGACTTTTTTCTTTGGCACAATAAACAGCGAAATGCCTTTCACACCAGCCGGAGCACCTTTAATCCTGGCCAGCATAAGATGGATGATGTTTTCCGTGAGTTCGTGTTCGCCCCCGGAAATAAATAATTTACTGCCTTTGATGCTGTAGGTTCCGTCGTCTTTCGGGATGGCAGTGGAAAGAATATCTGCCAGCGAGGAACCTGCATGGGGTTCGGTCAATGCCATGGTGCCGGAGAAACGCCCCGTCAGCATGGGTTCCAAAAAGCGGGCTTTAAGTTCGTCGTTGGCAAAGGTCCGAATGAGGTTGGCTGCTGCCATGGTTAGAAATGGGTATCCGGCTGTCGAGGGATTAGCTGCGGTAAAATATCCCATTGCGGCAGTCATAACGGTTTCCGGGAGCTGCATTCCGCCTTCTTCAAACGGTAACCGTCCCCTGATGAAGCCGGCTTCGGCAAATGCCTCAAACGCCAGTTTCACCTCAGGCATCATACTGACTTTGACACCATCAAATACCGGCTCGTTTTTGTCCGCCAGAGAGTTATGGGGGGCAAACAGGTTTGTTGAAAGTTTTTCCGCGGTATCCAGAGTCGCCGCAAATGTCTCCTCGGAGTGTTCGCTGTAATGCTCTCTCTTTACCAGCGATTGTGTTTCCAGAACTTCAAATAACTGGAAGTCGACCTCACGTCGGTTTAATACCGGATGAGACATAGGACACCTCTGCGAATCATTTTTCTTCTACGGAAGCCTAGTCTGACATGGAGAGGCTAGAGGTGATATTGGCGACTATGACACAAACTAGGCGAATCCCGTCGATCGATGGCTATGACATATGGAGACTGACAAGTTGAGCCAAACCTCGACAAAACGAGCTCAATGGGAGAGAGGTTCGACTGTAAAGTTTTACAACAGTTAAATAGACTTTTCATTCGGGAAGTTCAGAGTATCAGCAGAGTAAATGAGCCAAGGAGGTAACAGAGTCGCCTCTCAAAAGGTACAGAGCATCATCTTTACTTCATCAATTTATCTGAGTATTTGCGCCTCATAATAAGTGTAAAAAATTTCTACAGTTCACCATTCAACAGGAAACCTGTAACCCACTGTTTTTAAATGATTTTCAATAATCACCAGTGAATATAGCCATAACACCCGAGACCGCACCATAACAAACGACCAACATAACCAGCTGATATATATAGCTTTTAAATTTAATTAACAAAACTTAATAAGCAAGGAATAATAATTGCAGGACTCCATTCGCTTAGTTGTCTGGGACTGAGGAAAAAATATGTCTGTAATCAAGCAAATAAAAACCAGACTTTTTCCTGTGTAAGTTGTATTCGGTAGGTACCCAAGAAGCAAACTCAATCATTTTGCGTAAAATTTTGGGAGTCAAACAATGACAACGACACAACAGCGAGGATGCTGTGGCATGCGCCCATGGAATATCTTCGACCTGAGGGGAGTAAAAGGTGCTGGCACCGCATTAGCCTCAAAAATCACGGCTATTATATTTCTATTCTTTATCAGCCTTTCAGGCATTGCCAATGCCGTACAGCCCGATAGCAAGGGTACAGACTTCTGGTTGATGTTTAACGGTAACCTTCCTGGCAGCGGCGAAGTCGTCAACCTTTACATCACAGGTGATATTGCCACTAACGGAACGGTCTCTATTCCCGGTCTGGCATTTTCCTCTCCTTTTGCTGTCGTACCCGGCACAGTCACCACCGTCAATCTTCCACTCAGTGTCAGAATGGACACCAGCGACTTTATTGAGTCCAAAGGGGTTCATGTGGTCGCTAATGATGAGGTCACTGTTTACGGCCTTAACCGCCGGACTGCCACCACAGACGCGTTCCTGGGGCTTCCTACTGATATTCTGGGAACGGAATACATCAACCAGGGCTATGCCAACGTCAATATTGTTAACGCCACCCAATTCGGTATCGTTGCCAGTCAAGACACAACCACTGTGACGATTACGCCAACCGCAACGACCGGACCCAGAACTGCCGGAGTTCCATACAATATCGTTCTCAATCAGGGGCAAACCTATCAGCTCCGTAATGGTAATGCTGCACCTGCGGACCTGTCAGGCACGATCATCACCTCAGACAAGCCAATTGCCGTTTTCGGTAGTCACCAGTGTGCCAACATTCCGCAAGGATTCATTGCCTGCGACCATATTGTTGAACAGCTTCCACCGACCAGCACCTGGGGTCAGGCATTCGTTACTTATCCTTTGGCCACTCGCACTAACGGCGACACCATCAGGGTATTGGCATCTAACGATGTGACCTCCGTCAGCATCAATGGCGCGCCTGTTGCCGTGCTCAACAGAGGCGACATTTACGAAACAGTTCTGGCGATTCCTGCCAGAATTACAGCCGACAAAGCTGTCCTGGTAACTCAATACTCAAACAGCTCTTCCTACGACAACGTCACTTCAGATCCTTTTGAAGTGGTGGTTCCACCGTTTGAGCAGTTCCTGTCCGGGTATACCATCACAACGCCGGCTTCAGGATTCTCCCTGAACTTTGTTAACGTCGTTGTTCCAAATGCAGCGGTAGGTGCAGTCACACTTGATGGCGTCCCTATTCCTGCAGGCAGCTACACCGCCATTGGGGCCAGCGGTTTCTCTGGTGCGTCGGTAGCAGTAGCACTGGGTAGCCACAACCTGACCGGTCCACTGCCGTTCGGTTTGACCAGCTATGGTTTCGACAGCTTCGATTCCTATGGTTATCCAGGAGGTCTGGCTCTGGCAGCAGTCGCTGAACTGACCAACCTGACGCTAACCCCTCCAACCGCCACCAACCCAGTGAATACCGAACATTGCGTCGTTGCCACAACAACCGACCAAAATGATGACCCTCTGGTCGGTATCCGGGTAGATTTCAACGTTTCCGGTGCCAATACCGCTAGCGGATTCATATTCACCGATACAAATGGTGAAGCTGAATTCTGCTATACCGGAACCAATGTCGGTTTTGACAGCATCGTAGCCACTGTAGGTAACCTGTCTGCGACAGCACGCAAGGAATGGGTTGACGCACAGAATGAACCCTGCGATGTAGATGGAGATGGAGATATCGACCGCATGGATCTCAGAGAAATTTCTCTGGCTCGCGGACAAATAGCTGAGCCGGGCGATCCTCGTGATGCCAACGGCGATGGTGTTATTACTCCTTCTGATGTCAAAGTATGCATACCGCTGTGTACTCGGCCAAGCTGCGCCGTTCAATAATGATAAAAACAGCCATGAGACAAATTATCTCAACAATAGGGAGTGAATAATGAAGAAAGTACTAATCGCCTTGAGCCTGGCAGCAGCAACCAGCTCTGCCCAGGCAGTGCTTCTCACCGACCTTTTGGGAGGTGAAAGCATAACGGCAGGAGACAAGCTCTTTGATCAGTGGGAGATTATCTTCAGCGATTCGTCAGACGGCCGTGTCTACGATACCGACAATATCGATGTTACGGCACTGAATGACGGAGGTCTCGATCCCGGCCCCGGGCTTCGCTATGACATTAGCAATGGCGAACTGGGCATTGAAGGTGATGGCTTTTACAGCTATCTGGACTTCCAGATCGGGTTTCGCGTGACGGTGTTGGATCCGGAGCTGCGGATTAAGGACAATTCACTGGAATTGACCAGCTTTGAGCTCGCCAATCCTTCGTTCCTGACCAGCGTCTTTATCGAGGAAAAGGTGTTTCAGGACGATTCACTGGGGGATATTTTCGGAACCAAAAATGTGTTTGCCGATAATCTGCAGAACGAACAGCTCTATGATTCGGTGGATTTCAGCCCGGTAAATTCAATTTACGTGACCACCAACATCCTGATCGAAGCGGGAGATTTAGGCGAATCTGCCAGCTTGCTTGGATTTGATCAGCGTTTCTCGCAGGTGAAAGTTCCGGAGCCCGGTGTTCTGGCATTGTTCGGAACCGGCCTTGCTGCCTTCGGCTTCTTCCGTCGCCGCAAGTCCTCCTGATCAAAAATCCTTTCCCAACGTCGGTGTTCCTCCCGGAGCACCGACGCTTTTCTCTGTGTAGCCCAGGATGTTCCCGGCTAAGCACTGTCAATCCATGACGACCATTTGATGCTGATTATGACCAGAAAGCTCCAGGGGTTTTCATTACTTTTGGCGGGAAATTGGTCCCTTCCCTTATGATCTCGATCGTGGCGATGTGGGTCTTTCCTTTGTACAAATCCTCTATACCCAATCCGGAATTCAGCTTAACCAGTTTATCCAACAGATCAGGCTTGTACATCGCCTGTCCGGTACTAACGCAATAACCGTCCCCAATGCTTAAAACCACGTGGTTCATCGGGCTCAATTCACCCCCACCAAAGAAAATTGCACTGCCGGGAGGAGCAACATTACCGGTTCCCACAGGCACCGCTTTCTCATACCCCATAAACTTGGGTGTGACTTTTTGTCGGTAGTCCTTGGTGACGCCGTATGATTCGATAGCCGTTTTGTATTTGAGCAACCAGCTGTGGTTGATGGCTCCGCCCTGAAATGCCCAGAACAGACAAGCGGTCCAACAGTTTATTCCGCCTGTCGTGGATTTCACATCAGCAGAACGTTGTTTCCAGTTGTGGAATTCCGGGATATCCGTCTTGGTCCACTGCAACATTCCCACTGTAGCCAGAGCAGCATTACATACGGCCTTAACCGTACTGTCTGCACCTGATGAGTTGATACGTTGCATGTGTTCCGATGCTTTGGACGATGGCATAGAGACTCCTTAAATTACATCTATGTTGTTCGGTTTTTGCACACTTCTAAACGTAAGCGGCAACAGCAACCAACACCCGTCATAGAAATAAAATGGAACCTGAAAACGATTAGGCCACCTCCCCCCTCCTCTCATTTGTCGGGCTGAGTCCAAAATAACGTTTATAGTCCCGGCTGAACTGGTTAACACTGCGATACCCGACAGCTGTGGCCGTTTGTGTAACATTCAGCTCGTCCTGATTGAGAAGAAGCTGCGCCTTGAGCAAGCGAAGCCGCTTAAGATACTGCAGCGGCGATGAACGGGTTACCTGCTTGAAATGCTGATGAAAGGTGGACACACTCATGTTGGCCTTACGCGCCAGTTGATCCACACTGATCTCATCAGTCAGCTCAGAATGCATCTGGTTCAGTACCTGGACAATTCTTGAGTAATTTCCCTGGTTAAAGACCAGTGCCCGCATGGCCTTCCCCTGCTCACCCAGTAAAGCCTCGTAGATGACTTCCCTTACCCGTCCGCTCCCCATCAGTTTGGCGGTCTGGGGATCGTGCAGTGCTCTTAGCAGTCGAATCACGGCTTCACTCATGCTTTTCGTCATTGCAACAGAGTCCATCGGCTTAGGGCAGCTTTTTTCATCCTCTGTGTAAGACAGCCCGTCCGTCTCCATCACCAACTCTGCCAGCACCGGTGCTTCAAGCTTAACGGCGATGCCAAAAAGTGGATTTTCTTCGGAGGCATAGGTTTCACATTCGAATGGAAGAGGTAAGGTTTGTACCAGATAGTGGCCGGAGTTGTAGGGGATAACCCGATCTCCCAGAAACCCTACTTTGCGCCCCTGAGCAATAATACAGATACTCGGCTCATACATGATTGGTGTTCTGGGGCGGGGCTGCCGGGAGGAAAAGAGGCAAACCGACGGCACCAGGGTTTCGTAGAATCCGTCAACTTTCGCCAAGGGCTCCAGTAATTCCAGCATTTCCGGACAATTCATAATCAGGCTCCGTATCCTTTATTATTAGGGGTATTGCAGCACAACTACATTATGCCCGCCTGCGCTCCGTTTCCCTAGTCACTCTCTCTGATCTCGTAGGATTTGGCAAAAATGCCGGAGTTTTGTGAATGGCATAAACGACAGAATAAATCACAATGAATCTGTCCCAGGGGCCGACATCCAGAAGTCACTTCCTCCCCGCCCATTCAAAAAAGGATCACAGTAATCATGACCAAAGCAAAAGCGTATGCGGCCCAGTCCGCCACTTCCGGTATGGCACCTTTCAGCCTTGAGCGCCGCCAGCTCAGGGCAGATGATGTAGCAATCGAAATTGACTATTGCGGTGTCTGTCATACAGACATTCATTTTGCCGAGAATGATTGGGGATTCACCATCTATCCGGTTGTTCCCGGTCACGAAATTATCGGACACGTTACCCACGTCGGAGACAACGTAACGAAATTCAAGGAAGGGGATATTGTCGGGGTAGGCTGTATGGTGGACTCATGTCGCACCTGTCCTGCTTGTGAGTCCGGTCTGGAGCAGTATTGCCTGGAAGGTATGGTTGCCACCTATAACGGTCAGGACCGTGTGGACCAGAGCGTTACCTACGGCGGCTATTCGGACAGCATTGTGGTAAAAGAAGAGTTTGTGCTTTCCATTCCGGAAAAACTCGATGCGGCGAAAGCAGCCCCCATCCTTTGCGCCGGAATCACGACCTATTCGCCTTTAATACATTATGGCGTCAAACCCGGCGATAAGGTCGGTATCCTCGGCATGGGAGGCCTCGGCCATATGGGCGTTAAGTTTGCCAAGGCCTTGGGTGCTGAAGTCACCATTTTCACCCGTTCAGAAAGCAAAGTGGAGGAGGCCAAGAAGCAAGGGGCGGATCACGTCATTATTTCCACCGATCCAGAACAGATGGCAGCAGCTGCGGATTCCTTTGACCTATTGCTCGACACCATCCCGGTACAACATGATCTCAACCCCTACCTGAGCTGCCTGAAATACGACGGCAAACATATCCTGGTTGGATTACTGCTTCCTGTTGAACCGGCATTGCAGGCAGGTGAACTGGTCATGAAGCGCCGAGTGTTAGCTGGTTCATTGATTGGCGGTATTCCAGAGACCCAGGAAGTTTTGAATTTCTGCGCAGAACATGACATTCAATGTGATGTGGAAATGCTGGATATCCGCAATATCAATGAAGCTTACGAACGTATGAAAAGAGGCGATGTGAAATACCGCTTTGTCATCGATATGGCGACCCTTAAAAACAGCTGATATTTACGGACTCTGCTTTATTCGACAAAAGGGGGCCTGATGGCCCCCGAAAAGATTAGCAATATTGCGCCCTAGAAAAAGCCCAGAGGATTGGTATCGTAGCTCACCAGCAGGTTCTTGGTTTGCTGGTAGTGTTCCAGCGCCACTTTATGAGTCTCCCGGCCAACACCTGATTTCTTATAGCCGCCAAATGCCGCATGGGCGGGATAGTGGTGATAACAGTTTGTCCACACCCGACCAGCCTTAATTCCCCGTCCCATGCGATACGCCAGATTCATATCACGGGTCCAGACACCGGCACCGAGACCATATTCCGTCGCATTAGCAATTTCCAAAGCCTCTTCGGGAGTTTTAAAGGTGGTCACACCGACCACCGGGCCGAATATTTCTTCCTGGAACACGCGCATGCTGTTGTTTCCTTTAAGCAGGGTCGGCTGGATATAAAAGCCGTTTTCAAACCCGCTCAGACTCTCAATGCCGCCCCCGGTCAGCACTTCAACGCCTTCCTGTTTGCCGATCTCGATATAGCTCAGAATCTTATCGAACTGTTCCTGGGAAGCCTGCGCTCCCACCTGGGTATCCGTGTCCAGCGGGTTTCCTCGCTTGATGGCACGAGTACGATCAATGACCTTCTGCATGAAATCGTCGTAGATCGATTCCTGAATGAGCGCCCGGGAAGGACAGGTACATACTTCACCCTGGTTAAAGAAAGCCAACACCAGACCTTCCACACACTTGCTGACGAACTCGTCCTCCTGATTCATCACATCCGCAAAATAGATGTTGGGTGACTTACCACCCAGCTCGACTGTCGAAGGAATAATATTTTCAGCAGCGCATTTGAGGATATGGGAACCGATGGGCGTCGATCCGGTAAAAGCTATTTTGGCAATACGCTTACTGCTCGCCAGAGCCTGACCTGCCTCTTCTCCGAATCCGTTCACAATGTTAACGACTCCAGCAGGCAGCAGATCTTTGATCAGATCAATCAGAACCAGAATGGAAGTTGGGGTCTGTTCTGCCGGTTTCAGCACGACACAGTTACCGGCGGCCAGCGCCGGAGCCAGCTTCCAGGCCGCCATCAGAATGGGAAAATTCCAGGGAATGATCTGGCCCACCACACCCAGGGGTTCGTGTATATGGTAGGACACGGTATTCGCATCGATTTCAGCGACACTGCCTTCCTGTGCACGGAGGCAGCCGGCAAAATAGCGGAAATGATCCGCAGACAATGGAATATCAGCGGCCAGTGTCTCGCGCACAGCCTTTCCATTATCCCAGGTTTCGGCAACCGCCAGCATTTCCAGATTCTGTTCGATACGGTCGGCTATTTTCAACAAAGTGTTGGAACGTTCCGTCACGGAGATTTTGCCCCAGGCATCCGCGGCCCGGTGAGCTGCATCCAGCGCCAGATCAATATCGTCTGCACTTGAGCGGGGAACTTCGCAGAATGAAAGACCATTAACCGGCGAGGCATTTTCAAAGTAGCGTCCGAGAACCGGCGCTACCCACTCGCCACCAATGAAGTTTTCATATCGGGATTTGAAGGAAACGACGGCACCATCTTGGCCAGGTTGAGCATAGATCATATTCAGAACCTCATTTTGTTGTTATTCAGAGACCAGGGGTCGTGATGCTTCGGGATCATCTGATGGGCCGCTGTCTCCGCCAGGATGCCGGCCCAAAGAACGTTTTCCCCGAATATCTACACTCTAAATGCGCGACTAAAGTATGACTGCTCCACCAGTACAGATCACTTGACTGAGAGTCCAGATCGCCGCACTCTCAACTAGGGACTGTTAACAGGCCCCTATAAAAACAATTAAAAGCAGGTAACGTGGAGGTGGCACAATGATGAACATCTGCCGTGAACCCCGTGAATTAGTAGAAAATCGGGTATCGTTTGCAGGTCCAAACGCAGAACTGAGTATCTATGACACCTACCTTCCGGCACAGGATGTCAATCTTGCAGCAGGTGAATTGCTGTATTGCGGAATGATCTCAGGAAAAAAAATCCTGCATGCGGCAGGTAACTACACTACTGAATTTCTCCCCCAGGAATCGTTTGTCATGGCCCCTGGTGAGAAAATCCAGATTGATTTCCCAGAGGCCGCCCTGGACAGTCCGACGTCCTGCCTCACCATCGAAATTTCCAGAACAAGAATGGACCAGGTTTGTTCTCACATGAACAAGGTTTCCTCATTGCACAGGGATTTTGAAGAATGGCGGTACCGCCCGGAAACCAAACTACATACCGCCCACACCCCGGCCACCCAGGCGCTCCTCGAACGGTTGGTTCACACTTTCACTGAAGATCTGCTGGATCGAGATCTATTGATCGATTTTGGCATCAGTGAATTGATTGTGCGTATGCTACGCCACCAGACCCGGGATTTTTTGCTCAGTGCCTGTTCCGCCGCTCCAGATGCCAACGGCCTGAGTGCAGCGATCCAGCATATACGCAATGAGCTGTCCGAACCTCTGGATATTGATCAGTTATGCAAAATTGCCTGCATGAGTCGTAGCCGGTTCTTCAACGAATTTAAAAAACACCTGGGCTGTACTCCTATGGAATTCCAGCACCAACTGCGGATGCAGGAAGCCAGAGAAAGACTGGCCCGCGGAGAGCCCGTTACTCGGGTATGTTTCGATACCGGCTATTGTAATCTCAGTCATTTCAGCCGTCGTTTCCAACGACAATACGGAGAGAGTCCGAGGCAACTACAGTCACGATTACTGTCGAAAACCGCCTGAACTCCCTCGTCTTTTACGCCCCTCCCGACGACCGGAGGCAGGCTTAAGCTCTACCTTGGCAGACTGTCTGTCTTGTAGATAGAGAGCGCTGAACAGATAGAGAGTGCTAAGTTATTTTTCCGGACTTGAAGTACACTCACCCGCCGTGGGAGTGTGATGGCAGCGGACTTTGCGCATCAGTTTCAGTGCTCGCGCATCATACAAGCCTTCATTCATCAGACTGATGCGTGATTCCCTCATAAAATCATCATACTCAGCCTGCTTCTCTGTCGGAATAGACACCCAATACTGCTGTGGTATGGCCGCCTCCGCACTTTGTACCATCTTTACCATTTCATCAAACCGGCTCTGTACATAACTTCTCATTTGCTGTCCAAAGCCCTCGGGAAACTGTTCCCAGGCAATCAAAATCTGCATGGAAGTGTGTAGTAACGGATAGGTCAGAATTCCCCCTTTCTCCCCCACTCCCTTATATAGCTCCAGAGTTTCGTATGCGACCGCCGGCGCAAAAATAATATCCACCCCACCGTTATTAAAATATCCGGCAAAGTTACTCAGGCTGGCACCGACCACCGAACCACCGACCCGACGCACCATATTGACCGCAACCGGATCGTTATCCAGAACAGCCATCTTCTTGCCCTGGAATTTTTCGATATTGTCGATGGCCCGATCACGTACAAAAATGAAAACCGAACCAACTGGAAGAATCCCCGCCACTTCAAAACGCCCTTCTCGCATTAAGCTGGCCGCTTTAGGTGCCGCCAGGGTGGACAGGATGGTTTTCAATTCCGGCTGACCCGGTATTGCACCTACGGCTCCCAGGGTCCCGGTAAATGAATTGAACTGGCGGGCAGTGACTTCCGTCACCAGAACAGCATCACATTTACCGGCCTTGAAGTCGTTGGCGGCGATTTTATCGTCCGTATAAGCTTCCAGTTGAAAATTCACCCCCCAGGACAGTGACTTCGGCTGGGCGTCCTTCATCATGGTCACCACAGGGCCACCAGCTCCAACAGGATCCCAGACACAAAAGTGCCTGACCGGCAGCTCCGCAAACGCAACGGTAGTATTCAAAAGGCATAACAGCGATACGACAGAAGTGAAAACAACAGGTGATAACAGACGGTTCAACCTGCTCATGGGAGTATCCTTTGAGGTTAATTATTATTGGACAATTCAGACATCATTCTGCCAAAAGCCTTCAAGGGAAAACGTGACCTGTACCTCCCGCTGTCAAATATGCAGCGATGAACCACGAGATCCCGCTGGCTTATGAGGCTTTACGCACGCCTAGACGCCGACTATGGGCGTACCTGGGGATAAAGAGCATGAAAACTACAAATGTGCATCGAGAGAAGCAGCAAATGTGCTTGGAGGAAATGCAGACGTGTCTGGATAAAAGCAGCAGGCGTTTTTTGATAAAAAGGCGTGCTCAGATATCAACAGAAGGAAGCGCTTCCAGCCAGTTTAACTGTTCCAGTACCGAATAGAACGATCCACTGACAGGAGCATGAATCGTGATCGGATTCTGATGGATTGGATGTGCCAAGGTCAGACTGTAGGCATGCAACAACAAACGATGATTACCGAAATGATCGGCAAACAACTGATTGTGTCGAGCCTTTCCGTATGTAGTATCGCCAATGATTGGATGGGAAAAGGATTTACAATGTCGACGGATCTGGTGGCGACGTCCCTGATCCAATGTAAATTCCACCAATGAATACCGGGATGTAGGATAACGATCTACAGTGTAGGGTAATTCGCAGGTCGCCAGACGCCGAAACCGGGTAACCGCGCTTTGCGGCTCCTTATCAGGATTAACCATTTTGTCGCCGTACTTATCCCAGGGCTCTTTCAGGGCCTTATCATAGACTCCGTTCTCTTCAATAATCCCCCTGACTACTCCCAGGTAACACTTGACCGCCCCCGCCCAACCGGCGGTTACCTGTTGTGCAACTTCTTTGCTGAGCGCAAAACAGAGCACGCCGGAGGTGGGTTTATCCAAACGGTGAACTGGATACACATAGCGACCGATCTGATCCCTGAGGATCTGCATGGCAAAGCGGGTTTCGTGCCGGTCAATTTCACTGCGATGCACCAACAGGCCACTGGGTTTATCGATGATAACCAACCACTCATCCTGATACAGGATGTTCAATTCCTCGCGCGGCTGGGAGTCCGCAGATAAAAGCTCAGTCTCCATGACTTATAGCTCCCGGGTATAGCGTTGCACCACTTGATCCGTTTCACCGTCAATCATCTGGTTGATCTTGTATTGAATATAAAATGCATTGAACAGAAAGGTCAGAAATGCATTGCACCAATACTTGTGTCCACGACTTACTCCCAATAGAAGATGCAATCGATTCCTGATTTTGAATATCCATACCAAAAACAGAATATTGCAGATGAGTGCGAACATGTCATACAGCATTAACATATCCACACGCTCGGGATTCGACTGTGCAAAGAGAGCAACGCCTACATAGACCAGAAAAGCGGAAACTGAAAAGTTCATCAACCCCATCGAGATACCCGATGCCCCGAGCTGCCGGTTCAGCATCTGCGATCGGCTATACATCCAATAGGCAAAATACAGTCCGAAAGACAGCATGGACAACGCGACAAACAGCACCACACTCAAGCGCGGAAAATCTGCGATTCCCGGTGATTCCTTACCGTTTTCTTCTGGAGGTCTTTCTTGATGTTCTGAGGGGTCGTTGTTTTGCATAAAGTTCTGTAAAAATTCTGTGAGAGTAAGCAGTTCTATTACTGCTCTATAAGCGAAGCGGGCATCATTGAATACTGCCGGTTCATTCCGATGAAAATCGTAGTTCAGCGGAACTCGGCAGTTTAACGAAAAAAAACGCGGCAGCCTACTTGGCTGACGCGTTTTCGTTACCAGCACCTCTTGTCCCGCATCTCCTGACGGCGTCAGTATTCGGGAAAGAATTCTCTTGCTAGCTGGTAGTAGCGCCTGTCGCAGTCGATGCAGCCGTTGTAGAGGCGCCGGTATCTGCCGCTGGTGCTGATGCAGCTGATGCCGAAGCCGCACTGGCTTTCTTGGCTGCGGGCTTCCTCGCTGCGGGTTTCTTCGCGGCGGGCTTCCTGGCAGCAGGCTTTTTCGCTGCCGTAGCTTTAGCGGCAGGTTTAGCAGCCGAAGCTGTTGCAGCCTTTTTAGCGGCGGCAGGCTTACGTGCTGCCGGCTTCTTCGCTGCTGGTTTGGCTGCCGCGGCTTTGGTTGTGGACCTCTTAGCTGCAGCAGTTTTAGCAGCAGGTTTGGCTGCTGAAGTTTTCCTGGCTGTTGTTGCCTTGGATGCAGCCGCTTTGGTTGCAGCAGGCTTCTTAGCCGCGGTCTTTCTTGCAGTGGTCGTTTTCTTCGCTGCAGCTGTTGTCTTCTTGGCTGCTGCAGTTGTTTTCTTCGCTGCCGTTGTCTTTTTAGCTGCAGTCGTCGTTCTTTTCGCAGCAGTGGTTGTTTTCTTCGCTGCTGGCTTTCTGGTAGCAGTGGTTTTAGCTGCCGTTTTAGCCGCTGCGGTTTTCGCTGCCGATGTCTTGGATCCGGGCATTACCGCATCCAGCATTTGCTTCTGGAAATCCAGAACCGCACCAAAACGTTTTTCAACATCCTGCTGCCATTTCTGCATACTTTGAAGTTGCTTCTGCTGAAGCTCTTCCATTCGTTTAAAAACTTTCTGCATGGACTCTTCCACATGAAGCTCAGCCTCAGCTTTGGAGATCCAATGATTGACTTGTTTATTCAGTTTATCCTGAGTACTCCGCATTTCGGTGATTACCTTATCAAAGATATTCTCGAAACCGAGTTTGCTTTTCTTACTTTTAGCGGTTGGCATAATTCCACCCCATTTTGTTCGCCCCTTCGATAGAAGTCACATAAGAAGTGATTCATCTTCCCTATTTAAATGTAACCCGTATCGCGAAATTGTCTAGATATTGAGCATGAATATTTGCACTTAAGTGCTTGCCAGACACTGATTTTGGCTTTTTTAGTCCAAAAATATGATGTGCAAAATCCTCTTTGGGTGAATAAAAACAATTGAGGGATAAAATTTTCCGGAAAATTGAGGGGAATTATCGACCAATGAAACCGGGCAAAATCATCGATTTCACATGCTCGGTATTCAATGGTCTGATTATAAGAAGGAATTTTTGGGAGAAATCAATAAATCTAAATAATTCATCACATTACAGACATACAAATAACGCCGAATTAAGCGGCAAACAAATCATCCACTTCGATTTCTACCCATTATCGTTCCCTGGGCAATGGCACATAACCTCTCCTCGCCGTCATCCAGAACCCAGATATCACATCGGCAGACAACACTTCTGCTGCCTTTATTCAGAGCATCGGCCCGAGCAATTAATCGGCTGCCCTTCGCCGGGGCGATATAATTGATTTTAAACTCCATGGTCAGAGCATCTCCGAACAAACTTCCTCCTGCAAAGGTAAGAGCATTATCCGCCAGATAGCTGATTGCGCCACCATGAACATACCCATGCTGTTGCAGTAGTTGTTCTGTAATCGGTAGTTCCAGACAGACAGAACCCGGCGTCAGTGACATCAGCTCAGCCCCCATCAGCTGACTAAAAGGCTGGTTGTTCAGAACCGTCTCTGCGAGTTGAAATATGTCTCCCGCGCGTTGGTGATCGGTGACTGTTTCCATCGCTCTCTCCTACTTTTTCCTACTTCCCTTACTTTTTCCACTTCCCTTACCTTTTTTACCTTCTCCTACTTTTTTTCGCTCAACCACATATTGATATCCGCCCGAACAACCATTTCCCCATCGGTGTTTTTAATTTCAACGATGACATGGCACTCGCCAGGAGAGAATTCAGCCTGGCGAAGATCACATATGCCGGTGAGATCTGTCGTGGCTTTCTTCAAATACTCAATATTCATTCCCTTGGGTATCCAGCGCAGGTGCGGTGGCAAACTCACTTCCATGGCGGTCCCCGCACAAAGCTCAGCCAGATTTCCCATGGCCAAGGCATGAACAGTTCCCAAGTGATTATGGACGCCACGTCGATTCTTGATTTTCCATATCACCCTCCCGGGTTCCAATGTATCAATCGACGGCTTAATAGAACTGAAATATGGCGCCTTAAAACACAGGGCGCGGGCAAAAAGTTTCGCACCAAACGGCAACCTGCTCATTCGGGTAAATAGCTGGATCAATGGTGGAATAAATTCTTGAGAATAGACTGCCGCCTGTGACATGATGCAAACCTTCTTAGTTGTTAGAATTAAATTCTAGAATATTATTCCAAAATGACAAAGACAAGCCCAAAATCCGACGCGACTTCACAAAAAAAGATGCCTAAAACTGAGCGTTCTAAAACCCGTGTACGTAAAGATCAGATCCTGGAAGCCGCATTAAGATGCTTCATCGATCATGGTATCGCAGCGACAACCATCGATATGATCCGCCTCGAATCGGGTGCCAGTGTCGGCAGTCTGTATCATCACTTCGGCAGCAAAGAAGCCATTGCATCCGCACTCTACATCCAGGGCATGGAAGATCATTTCCATCTTCTGCGCGAATCCCTGGAAGAATGCCGTTCGGCAGAACAGGGAGTGAAAACCATCGTCAGAACCTACTGCGAATGGATCAGTGATCATCCTGATTGGGCACGCTTTATTTTCGGCTCACGCGGAGAAGCACTCTCCGAAGAACAGGAACAAAAGTTACGCGAAGACAACAAAGCACATATGAATTTTTTGCAGGAATGGTTTCGTCCGTATCTTGAGGCAGGCGAACTCCAGGATTATCCATTTTCCGTCTATCACTCATTGCTGGTCGGCCCGGCTCAAGACTATGCCAAGCACTGGCTCTCAGGAAGATTGAAAAAACCGTTGCAGGATTATACGGAACTCTTCTGCAACGCCGCCTGGGAAACCGTATCCCCCTGATCGACTTTCCCTCACCGGCATTGTGTATTTATGTCGCTCTCCTGGTTTTGCTGTACACGGAAGAATTCCGAAGTTTGGCTACACTTGTTCTTAAAGCAATCAATTTCAAGAGCAAGAGTATTCAATTTTATGAACCATATGAATTGATCCAGGAGTTTACCGAATGCCACCCTTTGACGATAAGAGTGCCGATCGCCAGCAGCGCGCATTGGATATGCGTGAGCAGTCACTCAAACGCAAGGAGCAAAACCTGGTTCGCCAGGAAGAACAGGTAAAGCAAAAACTCAAAGCCAGTGATGACAAGCACCAAACGCTCAGGGAAAAAGAGCAGGATTTACGCCGCCAGGAAACCGATCTCCAGCGTCAGCAGAGAGATATCGAACAACGCCTAAGAGACCTTGAAACCCAACAGGCGGCTCAAAAGGCTGCCGATGAAGCAAGCAAAAAAGGCCGGGGATTTCACGTCACTCTGATTGTCACCACATTATTTGTCATTGGCCTGGCAGGCTACTTTTACTACGCCACGAATCAGCACCAGGAAAAGATCCGTGAAGAATTATCCGACATGCTGGACCGGGCCAAACAACTGTCGTCTGCTTTGGAGACTTCCAGTCAGAAGAACCAGCGATTGATGGAACAATTGGATACCAGTGAACAACGGGCAACGGATACCGGTGCAGAATTGAAGCGCATTGAACAACAGAATTCGACTCTCAATACTTCACTTGCTGATACCCAGGGGCAACTTGATAAGGCACTATCCACGCTTAACGAAACACGCAATGAACTAGCCCAGTCTCATCAGAAAATTACCGACCTGGAAGGCCAGGTCAGTCAGATGACATCACAACAATCCACGTTGGACCAACAACTTTCTGATGCAAAAAGCGAAGTCACGAACACCCAGGCACAGCTCGATGAGCAAAGTGCAAAAATGGAATCACTGACGACCCAAATAGACTCGCTCACCAGCAGTATTGAACAAAGTAGTCAAACTCTGTCTGAGCAAAAGGACACTATCTCCGAGCAGGCTGCAACGATTTCCAGCCTGGAAGCAGTAAGGGATGAATTAAGGGGGGAAGTTGCCACAAAAACAGAGAACCTGGCGACACTTCAGGAGCAGCTCGACGAAGCACAGCAGTCACTGTCCACAAGCATGCAGTCAACCGAGGGATTAAATACCGACCTGGCGAACCGGGATGCACGTATTGAAGCACTCAGTACAGAGCTTAATGCTCTGAAAAGCAAGACGGCGGATCTTGAAAAACAAAAAGCTGCCCTCACAGACCAAGTGGCGGGAAAACAACAGGAAATCAATCAAAAACAGAAGCAGTTGGATACCCTCAACCAGGAACTTGAGTCCCTGAAACAACCAAGTCCTCCTCCCACCCAACCATAGGGCACCTCCGGCTAGGACCCGTTAAGGGTCCATTTTGCCTGAATGCCGAATAGATCAATCTTTGCAAACGGGAATTGAGCTAGTCTAACCATTCAGGTGCGTTCCAGTACGACCTGACAACAACCTCAAAAAACCAACAAGAAAGAGGCGTGGACATGCCCTCACTAAACTGCAGCTTCAAGGCAGCACTTGTGTTTGCCCTGGGCCTAACTTCGCTCGCATTTTCCTACACCAGCCTGGCTGATTCTCCCATCGACCACAAAGTACTGAAATCAGTTCCAAAGGCTCCGGTTGCAGAGGTTCAATATATCAGTGCCTCCGATAGCTCCAAGCTGGCTTTCAGGCAATATCTGCCACATTCCCCCAGAGCAGTATTACTGTTCTATCACAGTGCAGGTCTTCACAGTGGTATTGGATACCCGAACCTGGCATTTGAACTCGCCCGGGATTACAACATTGCCGTGTATACCGCAGATCTTCGCGGACATGGTGAATCCGCAGGTGACCGGGGAGATATCCCTTCAGTAGACATGCTCTGGAAGGATATCGATGCCATGGTGGAATACCTGCACTTTGAATATCAGGATCTACCGATTTATCTGGGTGGACACGGATCCGGTGCAGCCCTGGTTCTGAACTACATCAGCGAAGAACCTCGTTCGCCTGTGGAAGGGCTGGTGTTCCTGTCGCCTAATTTTGGCGATGACGCCAAGCTGAATCGCAAGACAGAACCGGTATTCATGGAAGAAGATGCCGCCACCAACCTGTACAGCAAGGCCACACTAGGACTCATCTGCAAGCATTGCTCGGGCTATTCCCTTAACTACCCTCATCCACTGAAGGTCAACTACCCCGGTGTGGTGACCGAACTAAGCCTGGCAACCGTGAGTGCAATGACGCCGGATAAGCCGGCACTGCAGGTCAAAAAGATCCGCAAACCATTTGTTGTCTTCACTGGATCGAAAGATGAGCTGGTCCAGGGCGGAAGGACCAAGATGTTCTTCAAACAAAATGGCCGCGAGCCCTGGTTGGAGAAAAATGAGTTGTTGAAAGGCGAGACTCACTTATCGGTCTTATTGAAAGCAGCACCGGAAATTGGTGAGTGGCTAAACGGACACAGCGAGCAACTGGCTCAGAACTGATCCGGGGCTCAGCGTACTGACCAGTATCCCATCGCACTGACCAGTGCCAAAGCCGGAGAATAAAGTTCGTTTGGTTGTTTGAGTTCGTTTGGTTGTTTGAGTTCGTTTGGTTGTTTGAGTTCGTTTGGTTGATTGAGATAGTAACCGGAAACGGCATTCATCGTATCAAACATCAAATCTCTTTGCTCCGGCGACAACATCGGCTCAGATGCCTGCTCTACATCCATATAGTCAGAGCATAATTGACTACCGGCACCAGACTTTTCGCAGTTATTCAAAAAAAGCGTCGCTGTTCTTTGGGCACCATTGATATCAATGGAAAAAGTCACGGCGTTGGCAGAAACCAGATCGCTTTGGAATGTCACCATGTTGCCGTCAACAAGATAACTTCCGGCAAATGAATTGGCGGTATTCATTTCCACCGATAATTGTTCCTGGGCAAAGGCTTCGAATGACAAAAATACTGCCAACAAAATTCCAATGATGATCATCCAGCGTAGTTCCACCACTTTGCCCCCTCGATTTACGACATTTTCTGCATCGCAGCTCCTCAGGAGAACCCTGCAACAGCCACATTTGAAACGAGAGTTTAATACACGCGTTTCAAACAGTCGTTTTATTTTTTGCAAAAAATCGTAAAACCATGAACAGGAATCGCTGTTTAACCGCCATCAGCAACTAGTCTGAATGAGCTTTTCGGTGCAATGATCTACACTTAAATACATCAAAATATCACCTTGAAAACTAACCATCGACGCGAGCATATGGAAGTCAAAATCCGCACAGCCAAAGAAGAAGACCTACCTGCCATTGTGGACATTTACAATTCGACCGTCAGTTCCAGAAAAGTGACGGCAGACATAGAACCAGTATCGGTAGAGAGCCGTCGGAACTGGTATCGGCGTCATAGCGAGAAGCGACCGCTGTTCATCATGGAGCAGGACAGTCAAATTATTGGCTGGCTAAGCTTTGAGGACTTCTATGGTCGCCCTGCCTACGACGGCACAGCCGAAATCAGCATATACATGCACGAAAAAAGCAGAGGCGCAGGACATGGGGACAGCTTCCTGCGACATGCAGTCAATAGTGCATTGGATATCGGACTGAGTCGTCTGGTGGCTTTTATTTTTTCCCACAACGAGCCCAGCATCAGCCTGTTCCAAAAATATGGCTTTGTGAAATGGGGTGAGTTGCCGGAGGTGGCTGAAATGGACGGCCAGAAATATAGCCTGTTGATTCTGGGACTGGTGCTCTAACCAGTCCCATTTAGCACAAATGAATTAGAGTGACCGCGCCACTATTTCCTTCATGATTTCATTGGTACCGGCATAGATGCGCTGCACCCTGGAATCAGCCCAGGCTCTGGCAATCGGGTATTCCCACATATATCCATAACCACCGTGCAACTGAACACATTCATCCATGACCTTGCACTGCAGATCCGTCGACCATTGCTTTAGCATGGCTGCCGTTGGAATATCCAGCTTACGCTCCATGTGCAGCTCCAGACATCTATCCAGAAAACAGCGGCCGGCTGTTATTTCAGCCTTCAGTTCAGCGAGTTTAAAACGGGTGTTCTGAAACGCCATCACCGGCTTGCCAAAGGCTTTGCGATCCTTGCAGTAATTGATCGTCCACTCAAGTGCACTTTCGCAGCCTGCAATCGCAGAAATTCCAACCAGCAATCGTTCCTGAGGCAGCTCATTCATTAGCGCCACAAACCCGGTATTCTCTGCTCCCAAAAGATTTTCAGCCGGAACTTTCACGTCCTGGAAAAACAGCTCTGAAGTATCCTGGGCCTTCATTCCAACCTTTTCCAGGTTCTTCCCTTTACTGAACCCCTCCCAGGCGGTTTCAACCAAAAACAGACTGGTTCCCTTGGCCCCTTCTTTGGGATCGGTTTTCGCCACGACAATCACCAGATCAGCGAGCTGTCCGTTAGTGATAAAGGTCTTGGAACCGTTCAAGACATAGTGATCTCCCTGCTTGATCGCAGAAGTCTTAACACCCTGCAGATCGGAACCGGCACCGGGCTCAGTCATGGCAATCGCGCCGATCATTTCACCGCTGACCAGCTTCGGCAGATATTTCTTTTTCTGGGCTTCAGAACCGTAATGCAGGATATAGGGAGCCACGATATCTGAGTGAAGACTGAAACCGATTCCGCTCAATCCAAACTTGGCAATTTCTTCAGCCACGACCGTATTAAATCTGAAATCCGTATTAGCGCCGCCGTACTCCTCCGGTAAATCGGGGCATAAAAATCCCATCTCACCGGCTTTGGTCCAGAGTGCACGATCCACCTGCCCGTTTTTTTCCCATTCACTGTGGTGCGGCACCGCTTCCTGTTCCAGGAACTTACGGAACGCATCGCGAAAACCTTCTGTATCCGAATCAAATAATGGCCGTGGCATCATAAAGTGCACCTCTCTGTTTTTATAATCCAGTTAGTGTCTCCTTAACACTCTATTTTAGCCAATGGTTAAAACATTCATTACGACTGACGAAAACAGTCACTTGAGGAAAACAGCCACTTGAGAACAAGGGAATGAATCGCTAACGTATCAAGCCAGTCAAAGATCACTGCCGAGATATCCAATGCCCCCCAACGCCTCTCCACCCACGACACCAGAGCTAAAGTCAGAGATTCTGTCTCTGATAGAAAAATTGAGAAGTTTGCAACTGGCCACACTGAATGAGAGTGGCCAGCCGGAAGCGAGTTACACCCCCTTTCTTTATCAGGCACCGGATTTCTATATTTTTGTGAGCGCACTTGCAGCACATACCCGCAATTTGATTGAACAAAGACAGTGCGGAATCATGTTGATCGAAGATGAGACACAGGCCCGAAATCTGTTTGCACGCACCCGACTGATGTTTGATATGCAAGTGGAACCCGTGGCAAAAGATTCAGAGGACTATGAGTCAATACTGGATGCCATGGAGAACAGACTTGGCAACACGGTAGGCATGCTACGGAGCCTGCCTGACTTCAGCTTGCTCCGGCTGAAATTTCAATCCGGAAGATTTGTAAAAGGTTTTGGTGCTGCTTACGCAATCAGGAATCCCGAGTTTAGTGACATTGAACAGATCACGGGCAAGTAGAGGCCAGCCTGAAACAAATAGCATTCGCGTGTAAAAAGTAGGTGCCTGACTCAAAAAACAGAGAGACAACCTATAGGTCTGCCAGCATTGATAAAAGGCCTTCACCTCAACAGCTCCAACCTCTTTTGGGTGGCGTTTATCTATGAAATAAATAAATTGCCGAATCCAGGCTAAGTAGGCTTTCTCAGTTCTGATGCTGTATCCGCGAAGACGAATTTCTCTACGTACCGATTCCAGGAATGGGCTCGCTATATCGTCACTTTCCCTGTGAGATTAAAAGCTGGTTATATCCACAGCATATCGTCGAGTTGTCAAGAATCGTGCTCGTTTTGTCAGTACCACTGGCACGGTTTGTCATCTTCCTAATTTAGAAAAATTAGGGAATTCAATAAACTGGACGTAGATCCATTTAAATAACGGGACCAAGTGGGCAAGATATATGCGCATGCTCGTTTTTCCAGCGAGCCGCAAGAGTCGACTTCAGTAATTATCCAATGGAATCATGGGGCTGGAGGATGTATCTTCAGGAACTAAAATTGGAAAAACGCGCATGCGCGATATACAAATAATGATATGGACGCTCCCTTTCTATACTGAACAGGCCGAGAAGCTGGTTAAATCTGGAGGGAGATATTATGAAAGGTATATCCGTTATTGGTATTGATT
>NZ_MRYI01000089.1 GCF_002260525.1 Hahella sp. CCB-MM4 | reverse complement strand
CCGGTGGGTTCGGACGGGTCAGGATGAACCGCGTCCCCGCCCCAAGGGTCCCCGCCTAAACCGCAAGGACGCCCCCCGGCAACTGCAGGAACCCGCTAAAAAGAAAGGTCGCAGCAACCCCCACCAGCGCCATGGTCTTCGCACGTAACGAGATCGCGCCCTCGGCCCGCCAGTCACGAATGGGCGGCCCGAAGCGCGGATGCTCGACCAGCCACATCTCCAATCGCGGCGATGAGCGCGCGAAGCAGAAGGCGGCGAGCAGAAGCAGCGGCGTGGTCGGCCCCATGGGCAGCACGAGGCCGTCAATCCCAACCGCCAGCGCCAGCCCGCCGCCAATCGTCCACAAAATCCTGAACACGCCATGCCTCCGTTTGCGCGCAACATAACGCGCCCGCGTCCGCCGGAAAGCCCGTCCCCCTCATCTTTACTCCACAAA
>NZ_MRYI01000088.1 GCF_002260525.1 Hahella sp. CCB-MM4 | reverse complement strand
GAAGAGGTCTGAGGAATCCAGTGCCGCCGCAATGCAGTCACGTACACAGCCCCCACATCAGAGATGGAGCGGAGGAAAGGAGTAAGTGTCAAGATCTGTGGATCTGAGCTGCGCTCGGGAACCGTCCGCGTATCTGCGGGTCGTTGGTGCCGAGGCGCTGGGGGAGCCGGCCGAGATCGTCTACCGATTTCGAACCGAGCGGGCCCTCTGTCCAATTTCCGTGATACACCGAGAAGATCAGCATGACTCGAGCAGAGAGGACACCGTCCATGGACCGACCGATGACCTCGACTCCTGTGCCGGGCTACGCGAAGGTACTGTCCATCGGTCTGCACCCGAGTGCGCTTGACTACAGCCGAATGCCCGACGGTGTCGACGAGGCGGTGCTCACAGCCCGGCTCGATGCGGCGAACGCGGCGCTGCGCGAAGCAGGGTTC
>NZ_MRYI01000087.1 GCF_002260525.1 Hahella sp. CCB-MM4 | reverse complement strand
ATGTCTTCGCGTTCGTGGCCGGAAACGGGAATGATGTGATCACAGCCTTTGGCTTTGACACCCTTAGCGTGCACGGCAACGATGTCCTCGACCTTACTGGCCTTGGCTTCGCCAGCACGCAAGACGTGATTGATCACATGACTGATGACGGCGCCGACACGACGCTGGCTATCGCACCGGGGCAGACTATTGTTATTGAAGGTGCGCTTGTTGCGGACTTCCAAGCGGCGGTCGACGACTGGGTTCTCGTCTGATCCGTATCGGATCAAGTTGAGATATGGGAAAGGGCCCTTCGGGGCCCTTTTTTCATACGCGGCTGTGGCATTCGATTGCAGAGACAGCTCAGCGCGTATCCAACACTTGCCTGCGATTGAACATTTCCTATAGCAGTTAACAGGCTGCTGAAAAACTCCGTTCTCGACACGCATCAAGGAACATGATT
>NZ_MRYI01000086.1 GCF_002260525.1 Hahella sp. CCB-MM4 | reverse complement strand
TTTGGCCGTCGGCGTGCCCCAGGCGGCGGCCATGAGGGCCGCGCCCCCCGCGTTACGGCAATTGATGAAATCGAGCCGCCCTTTGGTGTCATGCAGCGCATCGAGCACGGCGAGATAGCTTTCGCCCGGCACGCCGAAGCCCTTCTCGGCCCCCAGCGCCAGCAGGCTCTCGACGAGAATCTGCCCGCCGTTTCGTGTCTGTCCCGTCATGCGTCACCTGTGCTGTCAGAGGCTCATCGCCCGTTCAGGTGATCATGCGGTCCGGCGCGGTTCGGGAAAATGAAGTTCGGCGTGAGAAAGGAAAGTTATTCTTTCTGTTTTGGCCGCAGAATGACTCCGGGATTGAGCGACGCTTTAGGGTCCAGCGCCTGCTTCACCGCCCGCATCAAGGCGCGTTCCTGCGGGGCGCGCAGATGATCCGCCAGAGCGATCTTCGACCGTCTCAGCC
>NZ_MRYI01000085.1 GCF_002260525.1 Hahella sp. CCB-MM4 | reverse complement strand
CCATTCGTATGCTGCAATGTATGGGGAGGAGGTACCAACAGCTGCGATAGCAGTGCCGGATGGATTGAAGTTCACACGATATGTTATGCTGAATGTCGATGCTAGAGCTGAGAATTTTGTCCCAAATCCTGTCAGCGGGTCGAACTGGAACGCGCCGATATTTCCGCTTTCGGTCACAGCAACGGACGACATAGAGGGGCTAAACGCAGCCCCATTCACTTGATAACTCAACGCGGAAGATGGGTTTGAGAACTTCGCGCCAAATCCATCTGCGGCAGTCCATGGGTAAGCCGAAACATATGGCGCACCATCATGCCCGACAATCACCGTCTGATCCTTCACGCCAACCTGTGCGCTCATCAATTTCTGCGCGATGCTCATGCCATTGCATCCCCGGAGAGGAACCCGAGCCAAGTGGTGCCGCCGTCGACGGTGACGAACACATAGG
>NZ_MRYI01000084.1 GCF_002260525.1 Hahella sp. CCB-MM4 | reverse complement strand
GGCCAGGGGCTGCTGGAGTCCTTCTCCGAGACCTGCGTCCACTGCAACGGCCGCGGCGTCATCGTCCACATGGAGCAGCCGACGTCCGCCGGCGGCGGTGGCGGCGGCAAGAAGTCCAGGAAGCGGGGCCGCGGCGGCGCCGCCCAGGACCACGAGCACGCCCACGACCACGGCTCCGACGACCACGCGTCCGCCGAGCCGGCGGAGACCGAGGCCGAACTGGCCGCCGAGCGCGCCGCCCCGGGCACTCCGGCTCATCGCCTCCACCCCGGGAGGCCACCGGTGCTCGGCGGCGGTCCCTGGCGCGGGCAGGAAGTACATGCTCCGCTCGCCGATGCCGGAGCGGACGATGGGCCCGGCCTGGAAGTCGGTGAACTGCATGACCTCGTACGCGATTTCCTCGCCGAGCAGGCCGATGGCCCGTACGGCGTCGAAGTGGATGCCGACGTGGCGG
>NZ_MRYI01000083.1 GCF_002260525.1 Hahella sp. CCB-MM4 | reverse complement strand
ACCGCAAACATCCCGGCCGACAGCAATAGCGGCTGCATCTTGCGACGACGGCGGAACCAGACATTGCCCGCCGCGTAGCTGAGGGGCGAGATCAGCGTGAGCAATGTGCCAAGGCCGGCTTGCCCGAAGCCCCCCGAAAGGATCGCCGGGACCGAGATCAGCGCCACGCCGAACAGGCCGATGCCGATGCGGATCCCCTGCTCCAGCGTCGCGGGCTCGTCATGCAGGAACATTGCCGCCAGCCCCAGCGTGAACAGCGGCATCGTCGCATACAGCATCCCGCCCATGCCCGAGGGGATGTATTGCATGCCCGCGGCCATGCTGACGAAGGGGATCGACACCACGAGGATCCCGCCCACCAGCGCGGTCAGCAGGTCATGGCGCGAGATCCGCTGCGGATGGCTGAACGCCCCGGCGGCCAGCAGGAGCAGCGGCAACCCCAGCGCCGAGCGTAGGGC
>NZ_MRYI01000082.1 GCF_002260525.1 Hahella sp. CCB-MM4 | reverse complement strand
GGAACGTCGACGATCTCGGCCAACCTCGCCGTGGCGCTGGGACGAGAGGGCTGGAAGGTCGGGCTGGTCGTTCCCGACATCAATGTCCCCAGCCAGCGGCGCATGATGGGCGTGACGAAGAAGCCGGCCTCGCCCGACGGCAAGACGATCATCCCGCCGGTCGCGCATGGCGTGCGGGTGATCTCCATCGGGATGATGCTGCCCGAGGATCAGGCGCTGATCTGGCGCGGCCCGATGTTGATGGGTGCTCTGCAGCAGTTGATGACGCAGGTGGCCTGGGGCGATCTGGATGCGTTGGTGATCGACATGCCGCCGGGGACGGGGGATGTGCAGATGACGCTGTGCCAGAAATTCCCGGTGACCGGCGCGATCGTGGTGTCGACCCCGCAGGACGTGGCCCTTCTGGATGCGCGCCGCGCGCTGAACGCCTTCGAGGTGTTGAAGACGCCGGTGCTGGGCC
>NZ_MRYI01000081.1 GCF_002260525.1 Hahella sp. CCB-MM4 | reverse complement strand
AGACATAGCGCGCCGGCAGGTCGTGCAGCCGGGCGCAGCAGATCAGCGCATGGGCATGGTCCTGACAGACGCCTTCGCTCAAGGCCAGCGCCTAGGCCGCCGCGGTATGGGCGTCGGTCGCTCCGGGTTTGTAGACGATGGCCTCGGCCACCGCGCCCGAGAGCGCATGGGCCAGTCCCAACGGGTTGCTATCGCTCACCGACCTCGCCAGCTCACGCAGGGCGGCATCGGGCATGGTGGGCGCGGTTTCCCCCAGCCAGGCGACGGGCGGGATGCATTCGCGGTTGCCGCGCAGCACGCCCGACAGGTCGGTCGTCGTCACCTCGCCGGTGACTTTCACCTCGATATGGTCGACCGGGCCGCGCACGCTCCACGCCTGGATCATGTCGCCGGCGCCATCGCGGAACGAGCCGCCCATCATGCCGTCGCTGACCGCGACCTGCCAGCGCTGGTGGATCTGG
>NZ_MRYI01000080.1 GCF_002260525.1 Hahella sp. CCB-MM4 | reverse complement strand
CTAGTCTCGTGGGCTCGGCCGCGTCGCGGTGGCTGATCATCGTTACGGTGAACAGCGCGAAGGCGCGGGTGGCGATGGCCGTCTGCAAGCCCGGCAAGCCGTTGAAATGATGGGCGGGGGCGGCGTGCGAGACGCCGGCGCGCGCGGCGGCGCGGCGCAGGGTCAGGCCTTCCGGCCCGCCCTCGATGAGGAGCGAAAGACCGGCCTCGATCAGGGCGTCGCGGGTGCTTGGTGTGTCACGGGTCATGCGCCGTTGTGACGTGCGGCCCTGACAGTGTCAAGTTGCAGCTTGACAGTGTAAAGCTGACCGCTATGGTGCGGCATGCTTTACACTGTCAAGGAGGCTCCGATGACCCGCCCGTTCACCGTCTTCTTCTGGCTCAGCGCGCTGGGCGTAGCTGTCATGTCATGGCGGGTGTTCTTCGCACCGATCGCCGACGCCATGCCGGCCATGCTGCCCTATTT
>NZ_MRYI01000008.1 GCF_002260525.1 Hahella sp. CCB-MM4 | reverse complement strand
TGTCTTTAGAGATTTGGCTGCCTCACGGGCAAATGCTTCTAATTCTTTCCGGTTCATTGTCTACCTATCCTTAACCCTGTAATAGGGTACTAGTGATAGGCAGATACACAAATTAAATTACAGTCTCCTGAAAATTGACTACTTTGACAATGACCGTAGCCTAACACTTGAATTACCGCCTACCATAGACTTCGATGGCGAGTATGTCTCAAACAGTATTACATTAAGGTGTACAGAAGTAGAGAAGGTCAGCTAATCATTCACACCAATGCGGCACATCATAGACATTTCTATCCTGATAATTTAACTCACCATAGCATCTGCCATTACTCTCATTTAAGTGCACATTTAGAACAACAGGGTCAGGTTTTACATTCTATTGAACCAAACATAAGACCTGACCCCAACAGCTTCACGACCTGCCTTAATTCCACTCAGGGACAATGTTATCCGCCTTTTTGATTGTATGTTTATTATAGAAAAGCACCGTATCGGCCGCCGCTGATGTCTTGGCAACACTGATGGCATATTTTCCGACAAGCGCTCCATCACCATGTATGGTATTTGACGGGATATAGAAAGCGTGTCCATGGGGTATATTAAAAGCAGTGAAGCTGAATGAATTCGCCGTATTCTGCTTCCCTATAATGATATAACCGCCGGATTCGCTTGATAGGGGTGCATGTATATGGGGGAAGTTATGCCTTTCAACAAAAAAGCCTCCTCCTCCATGCTCTTGCGTCAGGAAGTCTGCTCGGTAATTGTCTTTATAGTCATAGCTCATCAAAACGATGTCATATTCATCGGAAGTAATCGTAAACGTCTCATCGTTCTTGAGTAATGTAATGCCGTAGAACTTCACGTTCTCTTCATTGGCTATCACCGCAGGAATTTTAAAGTCGTCAGGAACCAAAATCGCTCCGAGCCCCGCAAAGACATTCGCATCACTACCCGCGATCACTTTAATCCCCGCCTCTTGTGCCTGCTCAGCGGTATACCAGCTTGCTTCCACGGTCACTCTATCCGGAGAAGCGCTGGGAACAATGCCAACGTCCTCCGTCAATGACAATTTCCATCGGGTTTCACCCGCATCGATGAAAGACATTCCTGAGAGAGTATCCAGCACAGCATCAGAAGGATCTTTCACCGAATACCGAGTAATAATATCGCTTCTAAAAACGATCTCCCGCTCTTCGGTCATTTTAAAGTGTGCGGGGACATGCTTGCATCTATTCATGTACTTCTCCTTGTGACAATAAAAACAGATATCGATGTTGGGTGGTGTCAGGAGGGAGTTGTTTGCATTCGGTATGCAAACACGCTATTTGACACAGTACCCAATACCCCTGCGAGGTCAGTGGTCAAATGAAATGTTTGAAGGTTAAGACACAGGCTTATATAGCGGTATATTGAACGCTTATGCTTTCTATCATTGGAACATCTGTGGAATCTCAGCTCCCGCGTAGCTGACAGCGGGAAAAGAAGTTTGATTGCCATCCTGTCTGCCCTATTCCATTTATTTTGCACTGGCTCATATTTCTTTTTAGCAGGTTTAGGTTATTAAGCAAGACAGTTGCTTTCGTTTTAAGACGGATGAAAAAGTGGAATGCAAGTCAGTCCTTTAAATTGACCGAATCCTCTAGATAGTCTTCTACATCGTAATTGACATATTCGTTGAATTTTTCCAACAATCCATGGAACTCAATTTCGGAAATCCCAAGAATTTCACCTCCGGCAACACCATTTATCAGTTTTTTCTTGTACAGCGAAACAGCAAGGAATTCCGCCATTTCCTTTTCGGTCAGTCCGGTTGTGGCAGCTATATCGTCGGGTATTTCAATTTTCACTTCTTACCTCCAAGTAAAATACATTCCGTGAGTTTAAGGTACCCTTCGATTGCCGGGCAGTAAACCCTTCTGAACTTTATCTAGCAGGAACAATACGGTAGCCCCCCTGTAGGGGCGAACCTATGTGTTCGCCCAGGTATCAACTCAGCAATTAAGGGCGGACACATAGGTCCGCCCCTACAACAGGTAACCTCCAAGGCACAAACGTAAGACCAGCCTTCGGATTGTCATGCAATATTTCGCTATCTCTTCCTTACGAAATACACACTCATATTTTTAGATCGAATCTGTATACCTCTAATACGACTTACAACAAGAATCGCCACAGCTAAAATAAGATTGCTGACAGTAAAGGCAATAATTATAAGGTACGCGAGCTCCCAGATTTGATAAAAAGCAGCTAACAATAGAACCGCCAGAAAAATATAAAATACAATTTCATGGGGTAACGCTAGCCGCCTATTTGCTCCTCTACAGATAAACAATACCTGACCAATTGACTGAAGAATCCCTAATAAAACACCACACTTGAACAGCCAAAATGCCCAATTAAATATAGCAGTTGGGCCCCATAACAATACCAAACTATAAATGCCACCTAATGTGATAGCTATATGCATAGGCCAGAGAACAACACCAATCGTTTTGCTCATTTCTTCTTTGTCTAGGCAATCACTAGTTGGTGGCTGATATGGATCAATCACTTTTTTATACTTCCATACGAGTTATTTTTGGCATAAAAAAAGCACTATAGGGTCAGGCGATAAATCTCACATTCGACCGTGTCAAATGTATGACCCACTCGAAAAAGTTCAAAGAGTATTCTCTTCACCTACTAAATCTCATCAAGCACACCATCTTCATTCAGGATTGGCTGTGCCCATTTGTAGAAATCTGATTTAACTTCGTCCCATGGCCAAACGCCATCAGTGGTGGGCCAGATTATCTGGAGCATTTCAAAATCATCTCCATGATGAAGCCACAATCCCCACCCAAAGAATTCATCAAAATGCTTTTTGGCGACTCTTACGAAACACACATCAAAATTTTCAAGAAACCCCGAATAATACTTACCCGGCTCAAACACTTCGCCCTCAAGTAGGCGATTTTTGTAGTTATTCGCCATGGAATGAGCCAACTCTGACTTCAACCCTAGAATCACAACATCGGGCTTATTCTGCTTCTTATTGATACCAATAGAGTAGGTAAATGATGGATCACCTTCACCTTCCATGACATTTAGAACATGGCATCCATATTCTTCAATATCATCAAGTGCTTTTTGGTCTCTCTCATCCATATCGATACTTCTCTTGAAATTCAGCATCCGCATTTTCGGGTGGATTGGATCACCACGGAATAGTAGTCCGGGGATATACCTTTCCCTCTAGATGCCCTTCTTCCTGATACCGTGTCAAATTGTATGGCCGGCCGCTGGAGAGCGGCTCCTAATTACGTTCTTCCTCATTTCTTTTCTGGGCTATCCATACAGGAACAACGCTGATGTTTATCTAAACCCTCGAAAAGCTCTTCATACTCGCCGCTTGCCTCAACAAGTGAATACATGGATCCAACACAACCGTTTTCAATCCCTTTGAGCAGGCAACGCTCAAACTCTTCCCCTTCATCATTCGATAGAAGCTCTGCCTGATAATGGTTCGCCTTAACCTCGTTGTAGGGACGCATTTTGTCTATAGCAAGTTGAAGGTCATCAAGTTCAATATCAGCAATAGCATCACTGAATGCTGCAAACATATTTATTAAAAATATTTCGATTATTAAAGGGTCGTCGGTACGCTTCAGTTCACTAAAGTCAAGGTTATATATGGCTTCATATATATCATCAGGGCTCATTTTAAATACTCCATTGCAAGTTACCAGCCTGCATAGTGTTAGCGATTGAACATATGTTCTAGTATTTCTAACAGCCGTATACAAGTCTATTCGAGTTCCCCCCTGGCACAAAACTTGTAACCCACACCCCAATACGACAATTTCTTGCCGCATCGCCGGCAATATCGCTCGAACAGTGAACAAACAGGAAGATAAACATGGGTCTTATTCGCACTCTCGTCGACTATGGCCAACAAGCTTACGATGGCCTGAAACCACCTGCTAAGACTGCAGATCAGCCGGCTCAATCGGCAGTTGAAGATATCAACTATCCGCAGATTAAATTGTCAGGTGAAGTTCAGACAGACCAGAAGCCCAAGCTTTCAGTGAAGGAATTCAGGCAGTCTCTGGGGCAAGACACTGCCTTTATTCAGATGACCATCAGGCAAAAGCTTGCCGAGTATGGAGCCAATCCGAGAGCCAATGTTCAGCTCTATCGGGATGATACCGGTGCAATCCGCTTGAACGGCAATCTGCCGGCGGAGACGGCTGCCAATATTGAGCAGGACATTAACCGCAATCCGGATTTCAAGCATCGTTATCTGCGTATCAGTCAGAATCAGCCGACGCTGGAATATATCCAGAACAACCTGAATATCCGCCAGACTTACGGTAGCAATAATAGTCTCTTTGATTCGTTGATTTCGGCGGACCCGGCCAATAATTCGCTGCAGGATCTGACGACCCGTTTTTCAAATCTGGGTAAAGGGCAACGTCAGGGGAATTATTCGGAGGCTGACGAAAAACCGGCGAAAGGCTTTTCGATTTCGGTATAAGGGGAGACAACTCCCCTACTTCCTTTTTGCGCGAGTTTTTCTCACACAATATTTTTCTTCTCTAGCGCTGACTCATTCCTGTCACCGCATTTTGAACCACTATCCATAGATAGCAGACCTACTCCTCAAACGGAGTGGCATCGCCAGCGCCCCGGCGCATGATGACCGGGACTTCTTCAGACAGGTTGATCACCGTGGTCGGTTCCATACCGCAGTAGCCGCCGTCAATTATCAGGTCTACTTGATGCTCCAGGGTTTCCCGAATGTCATAAGGGTCCGTCATGGGGAGTTCATCGCCAGGCAGAATCAGGGTCACACTCATGATGGGTTCGCCCAGCTCTCGCAACAGTTCGCGGCAAATTTCATTGTCCGGGACGCGAATACCAATTTGGCGGCGCTTGGGGTGCAATAAACGCCTGGGCACTTCTGAAGTGGCACTGAGAATAAAGGTGTAAGCGCCTGGTGTGGTGCTCTTGATCAGCCTGTATTCGGTATTGCCCACTTTAGCGTAGGTGGCCAGTTCGCTCAGGTCACTGCACACCAGCGTAAAGTTGTGTTTGTCGTCCAACCGGCGAATCGCTTTGATCTTTTCGGCGGCATTCTTTTCCCCGATGGCGCAACCGATGGCATAACCGGAATCCGTGGGATACACCACCACACCTCCTTTCCGGATGATTTCACAGGCTTGTTTGATAAGACGTGATTGGGGGTTTTCCGGGTGGATCTGGAAAAACTGGCTCATTTTTATTCGCTACGTTTTTTAGTGGTTATTTATAGAAGTCAGTGGTTGTTGCCAGGAGTGGATCAGGCACGTTTATCGTGCTTGCTTCCGCCCATACAGTTTGGAGAGGCAGGCGCGTTACCGGTTTCAACCCACTCGTCAGGTGTGTAAGTATGCAGCGCCAATGCATGGACACCATTTCGCATGAATTCTCCCAAGGCCCCATAGACCTTCTGGTGACGCTGCACTGAACGCAATCCTTCAAACTGATCGCTGACGAGTACGACTTTGAAATGGGTTTCAGAGTTGGGCGGCACACTGTGCATATGGCTTTCATTGACGACTTCCAGGTGAGAAGGCTGAAAATCATCATTCAAAGTATTTTCGATTGATTGCTGGATAGTCATGATTATCAAGATTGTCCTGTCTGTTTGATCCGCTGTGCCACAGCGATTGCTTTTTCTCGACTGCAGGTGAGTTTTTCTACTGCGGGCATGAATCCCGCCAAAGTACCGCCAGCCGGGATCAGATATGTCCATCATTGTAGACCACTGGCTCCCGCGGTGTCCCTATATTCCGCCATAAAACGCGGTATTTTCCCCGTCACAAAGCTTTGCAGTTCCTTACATAATGAAATTGCTTATTTATTGCTCTGGTAGTGAACTGTGTAATGGCGATAAAGTGTCTTCAAGTCAGGAGGGGGAAATTTTTCCCAAATTTGGCAAAAAAATAGCGAATACCAGTATTTGCTGCCACAATAAAATAATGAAAAACAACAATAACTTGTCTGTAATTCAGGCAATTGTTCATCCACTACTCAAATCTATAAACGACCATGATGAAGATAGCGCTCCTGGAAGACGACCCTAACCTGGCCGAACAACTGCTTGGCCATTTGAAAGACTCGGCAATTATGTGCAAACACTATAGCACCGGAAAAGACTTTCTCTATGCCGTCACCCATGACAGTTTTGATTTGTTGATCATGGACTGGCAGCTACCGGATATGGAGGGTATTGATGCCCTGAGAAAACTCCGTCAGCAGCTCGATTGGCCGATTCCCGTATTATTCCTGACTCAGCGTGAGGCTGAGGAAGACATTATCAATGCCCTGCAGGCAGGTGCCGATGACTATATGGTCAAACCGGCACGTCCGGGCGAACTGCTGGCAAGACTCCATGCACTGGTTCGCCGCAACAAGAAAGAAACCACGCAATCTGAAGAAGAGATCTACGGTCCGTTTCGCATCAACCATAAGAAACGCACCATCCATCTTAATGATGAACCCCTGACGCTCACTGACAAAGACTTTGAACTAACGGCATTTTTGTTTGAAAACAAAGGCCGCCTGTTATCCAGAAAATATCTGCTGGAGCGAGTCTGGGGAGTAAACAGCGATATTAACACTCGCACCGTTGATACCCATATGAGCCGTCTTCGCCGTAAGCTCGGGATCAAGCCGGAAAACGGTTTTCGCATCAAAACCATTTACCAACATGGATATCGACTGGAGGACGCGGATTAATGAAGGGATCGGTTCGCAGCTCCAGCCTGAGGATGGTTACCTCAGAGATTATCACTACACCAGGGACTATGGTTATATTAGGGGCTATGGTTATATCAGGGACTATCGTTACACCAAGGACTTTTCTTACACCAAGGACTAGGGTGTCAGCAGTACGACGACAATGAGTCGTCGGATGGGTAGTTTATGAAGCACTTATTTCATTCCCTGTTCTGTATCCTGCTCCTGTGGGCGACCTGTACTGCCCAGGCGGTCGAGCCACATCAGGACTGGGTGTACACTGCCCGTCCCAATGACACCCTGCAAACCATTGCAGAAAAATACCTGATGCCGGATCGCCACTGGGATGCCCTGGTGAGATACAACAAACTCGACGGCAGCGGTAGGTTAAAAGCCGGTACCCTGATCAATATTCCGGTAGCCTGGCTGAAGCACTACCCACAACCAGCCACCCTGATAGTGACTCACGGTGATGTCTGGCTGCGGCGTGCACATACCACCAACTATATTCCCGCGCTCCCCGGCAGCAAGCTGAATATCGGCGATGAGCTGAAAACACAGGAAGGTCAGGCACTGGTTAAGTTTGCCGATGGCAGTTCCCTGTCTGTCGCCTACCAATCCATTGTCATTTTCAACACCCTGACTCATTTCAGCGACACCGGCATGGTGGACACCCGTTTCCGGTTGCTTAAGGGCAGCATCGAAACCAATGTCACTCCGCGAAAAGGTCCGGCCGCCCGCTACGAGGTGACAACGCCCTCAGCCGTCGCGGCAGTCAGGGGGACTGCGTTCCGGATGAACGTCACGGCAACAGTGACGGTAACCGAAGTCACCAAAGGGGTGGTGGAAGTCTCCAACAACGTTACCTCCCGCAGGCTGACCAAAGGCCAGGGAGCCGTGGTGTCTGAATCCATCACCTTCGGGGATCTGCCATTGCTGCCGGCTCCGGATGTGAAGGCTCCGGCGACGATGTCAGAACTGCCGTTCCAGCTGACTTGGGCAGTTCTCGATGGTGCAGTAGCTTATCGGGTGGAGTTGTTCACGGATGATCCGGATACATTGCCCATCCTGGCAGAACGTATCGATTCTCCCAATATCGAGCTTCCCAGATTGAATAACGGGGAATACCGGCTTCGTATCCGTGGTATTGCGGCTGACGATCTGGAAGGCGTGGATACCGAAGTGAAATTCAGGGTGGAGCAAAAAGCGGCTCCAGCCAAATTATTACAGCCCCTTTCCGGTGCTTTTCTGGACATCCCTTCCCCAACATTCAGCTGGAAAGTTGAGGCTCCATACATGCTGAGCAGTCTGGAGATCTCACACGACCCGCAATTTACGGAGCTATATTCCCGCTCCCCTTTTTCCGCGACCGATAATACTCAGAGCGACAGGCCCCTATCCGCGGGAAAGTACTATTGGCGTGTTGTCACCCTGGTCGGGGGGGACAACTTCAACTATAGTCAGTCACGTCCTCTGACGATACAGGGGCGCCTGGATCCAACCGAAGTCATTGCCGTCAATTATCTGGAAGACCAGGCCAAGGTGTTCTGGAAAACCGTCCCCGACGCGCTGGGCTATCATGTTCAACTGGCAGAAGATGAATTGTTTACCCGTGTCATACGCGAATATGAGATTGATAAAACCTATGCCAATGTATTGCTTGAACCAGGCAAGACCTACTGGATACGAGTCAAAGGGCTCGGCGACGATTTACATGCATCAGAATTCGGACAGGCCCAGATTATTAAAATTCAATCGCGCTGACAGGAAAATCATCAAGGATGAGCGATAAGCCCTCCTCCAGACTCCATCCACACACCGGCAGCAGTCGCCAATTTCCCGTTTCAGAGCGCTATCTTTTTGCCGCAGTGCTGGTGGCCCTGTGTTACACCCTGCTGTTTACCGGTTGGACTCAGCGTCTGGATTACCTGATTTATGACGGCTTCCTTAAGCTACAGCCACTGAAGACTTCGACCTCCAGCGCTATTGTCGCCATTGACGAAAAAAGCCTGCGGGAGCTCGGCCGCTGGCCATGGGACCGCTCCATTCATGCCGACCTGATTACCAAGCTTCGTGGCGCCGGAGCCCGTGCCGTGGTCTTCGATATGCTGTTGACCGAACCCGGACCTCCCATTGCGGACCAACTCTTCAAAGTCTCCATGGAGGAGGCTGGGAACGTACTTCTCCCGTTACATATCGACTTTATTGGCTCCAGCGGCCGTCTGACAGAAATCCTTCCGGCCCAACCCTTTGTCGAGTCCGCAGCGGCCCTGGGGCATGCACAGATTGAACTGGATGCAGACGGCATTGCCCGTGGTCTTTATCTCTATCAGGGCTTGGGAGACACCTTCTGGCCAAGCCTGGCCCTGGCTACCTATGAGACGGTCACGGAAACCAAATATGACATCACCCACAATATCGAACATGCGTCGTCAGGCGGACAGTTTAATGTTCGTGAAGCCTACCGGCTGATTCCTTTTGTCGGACCTCCCGGGAGCTTTGCCACCCTGAGCTACAGCGACGTTCTGAACAGCGAACTGCCACCAGACTATTTTGCCGGACGGGTGGTGTTTGTCGGAGCGACAGCAGCCGGTCTGGGGGATTTTATCGCCACGCCGGTGTCGGGCAGCCTGTTCAATATGCCGGGCGTGGAAGTTCACGCCAATATCTATGAAGCATTGGTACAGCAGCATTTGGGTGCTTATGTTGAAATCGAATGGCAGTACCTGCTTTCTCTCAGCCTGGTTTTAATCGCGGTGCTCAGTTTCCCGCGGATTTCACCGGACCGGAATCTGCCCATGACCATCGCCCTGGCGTCTGGAGTGCTTGCTTTCAGCTATTTCCTGTTGACCGTGGATCATCAGTGGTTTCCGCCTTCAGCCGTTCTGGTCACCCTGCTGTTTGCCTACCCTTTCTGGAGTTGGCGACGTCTGTCGCGGCTGAATCGCTTCCTGCGCCAGGAGCTGGAAAGGCTGGCTCACGAGCCTCGGGTTCAGCGGGGCAGTTCCTATGACTCTCCCCAGCAATGGGCACAGCACCTGGCCCGGTTGATCAAGCCAGCCCGGTGGGAGTTCCAGGATCTCAAAGAGAACATGGAACCCAGTTTCATGGTGTACACCGCCCAGCACTATGCGGAAATCACTTTGCCGGTCAATGATCATGATCGGCCAATAGCACTCTATCTCAGACTGGAAAACAAACCGGCCCTGTTGACGGCTACTGTCGACTACGTCAAGCGCCTCTACCCGGCACTTTTGGAAGGCACGACCCTGCCCCGGCTTTCAAACGAGTTAGTTGACCGGCGCATTATGCAGGTGCATCGCGCCATCGCGGCCATGCAGGAAATGCGGGAGTTTATTTCCGATACCGTCTCCAATATGGCAGACGGCATCCTGGTAAGCGATGAATTCGGGCGTATCCTGTTCCTCAACAACCATGCTTTGCGATGGCTCAGTCCCGGTGCACAACCCGGGGAATTTATTGCCGAATACATGCCGGTGACCAATACCCTCTCTCCCGGCGATTGGGAGACTATTATCCGTCAGGTGATCATGCAGGATGAGAAGCATGCTGAAGAGTTGTATCTAAATGACTCCGCTGTGCTGGTCTCTCTGGTTCCTATCCGCTTCCGGCACCGTTTCAGTACCGGAATCATCATCAATTTCTCGGATATTACCGCCATTCACGAAGCCCAGCGCAAGCGACTGGAAACCATTAACTTCATATCCCATGATCTGCGGGCTCCATTGTCCTCACAGTTAGCGCTGCTGGACAATCTGCGCTCTACCCTGCCGGAGGAGTTTGCCCCGAAACTCGACACTGCCCAATCCCTGACGGAAAAAAGTCTCGCTATGTCGGAGCAGTTTCTGCAGCTGGCGCGCGTCGAGGCGGCAGATCATATTCATTTGTATGAGTGTGAACTATTGGACGTGGTGGACAATGCTGTTGATGCCATTACTCCACTCACCCAAAAGCAAAATATCCATATCCGGATTGTCGGCGAACAGGATTCTGTGCCCATCATCGGAAACGCCGAACTGCTGGAGAGAAGTATCCAGAATCTGCTGCAAAACGCAGTGAAATTCAGCCCCCAGAAATCAGAAATTGTTATCGAGATCAAAGTCGCCTCGGAATGTGCCTATGTGGCAGTGCATGACCAGGGGCCGGGCATCGCACCGGAGGAAATTCCGACGCTGTTCGATCCATATCGCCGAACTCGCAGCTCCGAACAACTGGGGGTCAGCGGTAGTGGTCTGGGTCTGCGCTTTGTCAAACTGGTCATGGATCGGCACGGAGGCGAGGTCAAGGTGGATAGCCGGCTCGGCCAGGGCACCAGTTTCACCCTGATTATTCCGCTTAAAACGGGCGAAATGGCTGACTCAGAGGATTGATCAGCACCGGCAGTTTACTCAGTTCTGGTTGTCTATCTTGCCCTTTCGCACTTACTTGCCTGTCGCTATCTATTTGCCAGATCTTAGCTATTTGCCAGATATTAGCTATTTGCCAGACATTATATATTTACCAGATATTATTCATTTGCCAGACAGCACTCACTTACCCGGCAGGGCTTACATTTCACAGTCTTTGACAGAACCTGTCTTCATTTCGTCCCTTCCCCCAACCATACTTTAAGTACACCTGATCGGATCTGAAAAGACAGACTTGAAAAGCCTATCAGGGATGTCAAAACCGAGCGCAATTGTGGAATTGCATTAACTTCAACCATTGAAAGGACGTCGAGGTTTCATTGTGAACGGAAGACCTGTGCTGCGATGGTCATACAATATGCAACACTTTTCTTTTCTGACACTTGCCTTTATCGGATTTGGATTCACGGTCCTCAGCACGGTATTCGTGCATAGGGATCATCCTGAGCAGACCACAATTTACGATTTCTCTGTACCGAGAGTCGAGCTTCAGCGTCAGTCCACCCAATATCTTGATACTGGCTGCGCCTCTTCAGACCGTTGTTTGCAGAGTCTGGTGGGAAGGCCTCTATTAAGCCAATATTTCCAAACCAATACCGACCAGGCTAACCTGGACGACATTTTCAAATAGGTCGCCCCTTCAGATATCCTCCAGAATAATCCGATAACGTGAATGACTGGAGCCTTCACGAGGAATCGGGAAGCCCCAGGTACATATACGATTCCAATTATTTATGGGCAATGGGTTTCTCAGTAAACAGATAATCCTTTAACTCTTTATCGAAGGTCGGGTCTTTCCGGCGAATCCACTCCAGGACCATAGCCGCATGTTCCTTTTCCTCATCCCGGTTATGGGCGAGGATGGCTTTCAACTCTTCATCCTTACAGGCATCCACGCGCTGGTTGTACCAGTCCACAGCCTCCAGTTCTTCCATCAGTGAAGTGATCGCTCTGTGCATATCGCGCGTTTCATCAGACAACTCATTAATCGGCTCATGGTAACCTTCGTTCGCCATTGGCTCCTCCGTTTACAGATTTCATTGTCTATGGTGTACTTTCCAATTAGGTGAACCCCGATGAGGACTACCCTGATATAAACAAACCAAAACAGGAACACCACAAAGATAAACACCTTTAGTATGAACAACCCCGGGGTGATTGCCAAACCAGGCCACCGGGAAACCTTCATACTGAAAAGCGCAGCAAAACTGAGCAGCTGAACTGAGAAGCAAAACAAAAACGATAAATCGGCCAACGGCCAATTGCAGGAGTATGTTGAGTCTTGCACGAGATACCCAAATACCGAATTCTCATCGTGGACGATGAGCAGGACATTCGCGAAGTCCTTGAGGACTGCCTGCAACAGGCAGGTTATCTGACCACAGCAGTGGCCACCGGAACAGAAATGTTCCAGGCCCTGGAACAGGATATTTCGCTGCTGATCATGGATTTACGACTAAAAGGCGAGGACGGCTTGATACTGGCCCGCCAGGTCAGAGAACAGAGCACTATCCCCATTATGATGCTGACCGGAAAAGGTGACGAGACCGACCGCATTCTCGGCCTGGAACTGGCTGCAGACGACTATCTGATGAAACCTTTCAATGTCCGCGAGCTGGTGGCCCGGGTTAATGCCCTGATTCGCCGCAGTACCCGACTATCTGCCAATGGAGGGGATTCTCCCGGCTCCGAGGTCACCCAGGAGCATGACTGCCTGATGTTCGGCAACTGGATTCTGGACCTGACCGCCAGAGAACTCAGACACCAGGGTGGCCAGATCATTGACCTGACCTTCGGGGAATTTGCGCTGCTGGAAGTATTGGCCAAACATCCCAAGCGGGTGTTTTCCCGGGAGGAACTGCTAGAACGAACCCGTGGAGACCAGACGGATGTCTTTGACCGAACCATCGACGTTCAGATCCTGCGCATCCGACGAAAAATAGAGCCCAATCCCAAAACCCCGATGTATATCCGCACGGAACGGGGCATTGGTTACATATTCAGCCAACCGGTGCAGAAGAATCGATGCTGAGGATCAAAACCCGCAGTATATGGACGCTGTTGGTACTGGCCCTCCTCACCCTGAGTATGGGGCTGGTGGGATGGCTCGTCACCCGCCAGACCGCCGATACGGTATATCGTTTTGAATCCCAGACCCTGCCTGAAATCAGCACGGCATTAAACCTGTCCGAGGGGGTCGCGCAACTGGCAGCCCTTTCCCCCTATGTCGCTGACGCTGCCAGACCTTTCCTGCTGCAGAATGAACGTACCCGTCTGGAGCAGAAATTCCATGAACTAAAACTGGTCGCCGCGAATATCAGAGACGACAATTTTCGCTCTGAACTCGAAGAACGTTTGAACCGGTTGTTCGGCTTCGTCAGCGAGCTGATCACTATCGTGGAAGATGAATTGTTTCTGCGGGAGGATGTACTGGCACTGCGTTTCGATATTGATGACCTGACGCTTGGTGTTTCTGCTGCTGACTCTACCGCCAACTCAGATCAAGAAAGTGCCCCCGATTCTGCCCTAATGGCCTTCGTCGGCACGCTGGATCACCTGACCCAACCGGATCAACTCCGGCTGGCCAATCCGAACGTCGTGGAATTTCAGGAAGCCCGATCAGCGTTGGCAGGGATAGACAATGCCACCGTATCCGCCAAGGCAGAGAACCTTTTAAAGACAGTCCATCTTTCCCATCAGCGACTATCGGAGTTTCGCCGTCGCAAGCCCTATCTGATTGCCTCCATCAGAGCACAATCGGAGGAGTTGACCGGCCAGGTCAATCTGTTTGTCGGGGATTTGCAAAAAAGCGTGGTCCGGCAGCGTGAGTCTGTGGCGGAAGCCGTCAACCAGGGCCAGGGCTGGATACTGCTGATGTCGCTGTTGATGCTGGGAGCCTTCATCTACAGCGCCAGATTCAACTACGGCGTAACCCGTGACCTGGAAGCCGTCACCCGGGACATGACAAAGCTTGCCGAAGGGAATACGGATACCCCTGAACCAACAATTGACCGGTCAGACGAGATTGGAGATCTGGCCCGTTCCTTCAGTGTGTTCCGCCGGGACGCACTGCAGATGAGAAAGGTCAGTCAGGACCTGAAAGCCCAGACCAAATTGCTGGAAACCGTGTTTAATCAAATCCATGACGGGCTCAGTGTATTCTCCCGGGATCAACGACTGATCGCCTGGAACCGACGTTATCTGGAGATTTTTGAACTCTCGCCGGACGAAGTGTATGCCAACATGGGTCTGTCTGAGGTGCAATCCATCATGTCCCGGCAACCGCATCGAAACCTGACGATAGACCGCCACCCCATTGATATGGAGGATCTCAATCTGGCTCGCCTGGAGTCCGCCCAGACCTTTGAGCGCCACTACGATTCCGGCAAGGTCATCGAGTTTCGCAGTCAACCCATGCCGGAGGGAGGCTTTGTCACGCTCTATCGTGACCTGACTGAAAGGCGCACCATGGAACAGCAGTTGATCCAATCTCAAAAAATGGAAGTTCTGGGACAACTGACCGGAGGTGTCGCCCACGATTTCAATAATCTGCTGGCCGCCATATTGGGTAGCTTACAGTTACTAAACCAGGGTCCGGAGCTTGAGGAAAATCAGCAGCGTCAGATTCAACGGGCACTTCGCGTCACCGAAAAAGGCGTTGCCCTGGTGCAACGTTTGCTGGCATTCAGCCGCAAACAGCAACTATATCCCGAAAGGACCAACGTGGATGAGTTACTGGAAGGCATGATGGATCTTATCGAATACAGTGTCGGCCAGAATATCGATGTCACTACAGACCTGCAGGCGGCAACCGGTGAAGTATTTGTCGACCCCTCACAATTGGAGAATGCCATCCTGAATCTGGCACTCAACAGCAGCGCTGCCATGCCCGAGGGTGGCAAGCTGATATTCCGCACCCGAATACTCCCGCAGGTAACAGAAGATAGGGGGCAATCCAGAAATGAACAAAGGAATGATCACGAACTTAAGAACGGAGATACGGTCAGTCTAACGGTTGAAGACACCGGAAGCGGAATTCCCAGAGATTTGCAGGAACGGATACTGGAACCTTTCTTTACAACCAAACCGGTAGGGAAAGGCAGTGGCCTGGGGCTCAGCATGGTATATGGCTTTGCCACCCAATCCGGGGGACATCTGGATATCGATTCTGCCCCCGGAAAGGGCACCCGGATATCACTGACTTTCCCTCTTGACCGACATATCACTGCGCCCATGCCTTCCGAACAGGATACCTTTCTGAGGGTTAATATCCCCTCCAATGCCCGCATTGCCGTGGTGGAGGACGATCCCGATGTACAGGCCACCATCGTGCAACAGTTGGAGACATTTGGCTTTTCAACGGACTGTTATGAACGTGCGGAAGATCTGTTGAAGGTGATGTTTGCCTCCTCCGATGGTGTATTCCCCCTACCCGATATGGTTATCACCGATATCAACCTGCAAGGCACCATGAGCGGTGTGGATTTGTTAGCCGAATGCCGACAGCGATTCCCCGATCTGATCGTAGTGTTAACTTCAGGCATGCCACGGGAAATCCTGGAAAGCCGTTATGGGTTAAAGGCCAATGATCCGCTTCTACCCAAACCAATATCTCAGGCAACGCTGAAGAAACTGTTCCAGCTATCTTAAGATCTTGCTTCGTCCTTACGCCTGGCGGCTTCATTTCCCCCACCTTCTACTTTATTAATCCTTGCCATTAGTTCTTACAATTACCCCTTGCCCCGCGCCACCTATTCATTTGATAAATAAAAGATTTATCAATTATTACAATTGTTACAGAGTTTCCTGTTTTATTGAAATTTCCCATTAGCAATCCGGTGAGATGCTGTCCTCAGCTCCTTAAAGGGCTTCAAAACACCGTATTCATGCAATTTGTATTCATGCAACTAGTGGAGAATAAAAATATGAAACTTGCTAAATACAGCTCAGCCTTGGCCTTGTGCACCGCACTGGCCTCACCTTTTTCACTGGCCGCAGATAAAGTAATTGTCGGCCTGATCACTAAAACCAATACCAATCCTTTCTTCGTCAAAATGAAAGAAGGCGCTCAACAGAAGGCCGCTGAGCTTGGCATGGACTTGAGAACCTTCGCTGGCCGCTACGACGGAGATAATGATTCCCAGGTTCAGGCGATCGAGAATCTGGTCGCCTCAGGCGCTAAAGGTATTCTGATTACCCCCAGTGACCCTGCCGGAGTGGTCCCAGCCATCGAAAAAGCCCGTAAAGCCGGTGTGCTGGTCATTGCATTGGATACACCGTTAAGCCCCGCGTCTGCTGCTGATGCAACATTTGCCACAGATAACTTCAAAGCCGGTGAATTAATCGGTCAATGGGCTCGCCAGCAGCTCGGTTCCAATGCCGATAAAGCCAAAATTGCCCTGCTTGATCTTAATGCCAGCGAAATCACCGTAGACGTGGCACGCAACCAGGGATTCCTCAAAGGATTCGGCATTGATTTGAAGGATCCCAATGATATTGGCGACGAAAGTGACCCTCGTATTGTCGGCAACGATGTCACGCTGGGATCTGAAGAAGGCGGCCGCCGTGCCATGGAAAACCTGATGCAGAAAGATCCTGGCGTCAATGTGGTTTACACCATCAACGAACCTGCCGCTGCAGGAGCTTACGAGGCCTTAAAAGCCTTCGGTATGGAAAAGGATGTGTTGATCGTTTCGGTTGATGGCGGTTGCCCAGGTGTCCGTAACGTTGAAGCCGGAGTCATCGGTGCAACCTCCATGCAGTTCCCTCTCAAAATGGCATCCATGGGTGTCGAAGCGGTGAAAAACTTTGCCGATAGCCACCAGAAGCCCTCTGCTACTCCCGGTCTGGATTTTGTGAATACCGGCGTTGAACTGATTACCAATCAGCCGTCCTCAGGCATCCCCTCCTCGTCTTCCAAAGACGGCCTGAACAAGTGCTGGGGTTAATCGCTTTTCCAGCGTAAACCGGCGCGGTGGTGGATATGCATCCCCTGCCGCGCCAACCAAACACTGCCTCCAAACCACTCAACAACACACGTGGCGGGACTTAACATGAGCGAGATACTCAAACCTACGCCGACCGGGAGCCAAATGCTGGACCATGAAAGGGTCGCCGACCAAGCTCAGGGCAATGTTGCCCGCTTTGATCAGCAACTCTCTCCCATCCAGCGTATCCACCGGATTCTGCACAGTAATCCTACCGCAGCCCCCATCATGGTACTGCTTCTGGCTATCGCGGCATTCAGCATCATTGTCGGCGACCGCTTTTTGCATCCATTCAATCTTTCCCTGGTGCTTCAACAGGTTACCATCATCGGTATTCTGGGGGTTGCCCAGACCTTGATCATCCTCACCGCGGGTATTGATCTCTCGGTCGGGGCCATCATGGTACTGACAACAGTGGTCATGGGACGCTTCGCAGTGGAATTCGGCATGCCTCCGGCGCTGGCCCTCCTGGCCGGTTTTGCCGTCGGCGCCCTGGCCGGTGCCATCAACGGCGCATTGGTCACCCGGCTTAAGCTACCGCCCTTTATCGTCACCCTGGGCACCTGGAATATCTTCTTTGCCCTGAACCTCTGGTATTCCAAGAGCGAGACTATCCGTTCACAGGAAATCGAAGCTGTTGCACCATTACTGCAGTGGACCGGACACACCGTAGAATTTCTCGGCGCGCGGCTCTCCTATGGTTCATTGATGATGGTCGGTCTCTTTGTCCTGATCTGGTATGCATTGAACTGGACCGCCTGGGGACGCCATGTCTATGCCACCGGGGATGATCCGGACGCTGCCAGACTGGCAGGCATCAGAACCGATCGTATCCTGCTCTCCGTGTACGTGGTGGCCGGTGTGGTATGTGCCTTTGCCGCCTGGGCACTGATCGGGCGAATCGGCTCCGTCAGCCCACAGGCCGGATATACCGCTAACCTGGACAGTATAACGGCAGTTGTTATAGGCGGAACCTCTCTGTTTGGGGGACGTGGGTCGATCTACGGCACCCTGATCGGTGCACTCGTAGTCGGCCTCTTCAGAAACGGCCTGGCTTTATCCGGCGTGGATGTGCTCTGGCAGGAATTCACCGTTGGAATGCTGATAATTGTCGCCGTCGGAATCGATCAATGGATCAGGAAGGTGTCATCATGAACAGATACGAACAAACCCCGGTACTTCAGGCTAAAGGTCTGGTGAAGCGCTACGGCCGTGTCACCGCCATCGACAACACCGATTTCGAACTGTATCCGGGAGAAATCCTGGCTGTGATCGGTGATAACGGCGCCGGAAAATCTTCCTTGATCAAGGCATTGTCTGGGGCTCTGGTGCCCGATGCGGGGGAAATCCTCGTCGATGGCAAAGCCACGCTCTTCAAGAACCCACTGGACGCCCGGTCTCAAGGCATTGAAACGGTTTACCAGAATCTGGCCGTGTCCCCAGCCCTGAATATTGCTGATAACCTCTATCTGGGCAGAGAGATCCGCAAGCCTGGAATATTAGGCCGTGTATTTCGCATGCTGGATAAGAAGAAAATGCACGAAGCGGCCCGCAATAAGATGTCCGAACTTGGGCTACTGACCATACAGAATATCGGCCAGGCCGTTGAGACCTTGTCCGGCGGACAACGCCAGGGTGTAGCTGTGGCCCGTACCGCCATGTTCGGCAGTCGCGTAGTGATTATGGACGAACCCACTGCGGCACTGGGCGTCAAAGAATCCCGCCGAGTGCTGAATCTGATTCGCCAGGTCCGGGATAAAGGCCTGCCGGTGGTCCTGATCAGCCACAACATGCCCCATGTGTTTGAAGTTGCTGATCGAATCCATATTCATCGCTTGGGCAAACGCATTGCCGTCATCAGCCCCAAAACCCATAGTATGTCTGATGCCGTTGCCATCATGACCGGGGCGATGGAACCGGACCAGCCAGGTAGTCTTCAGGCCTGATCGGAGTATGCTAACCTAAAGCCTGCGATGGGCTTGAATCACCCGAGATCAATCCGATACCTGACTGGAAACGGGTGTCGGATTTTTACAACCGCCTAAATATGGGATGCCGCTCTCTATGCGCTGGCTGTCATTACTCCTTTTACCGCTTCTGGTGGCTCTACTGCCAGTGGAACACGTCTCCGCAGACAAAGCTCAACAGCCTGCCCTGCAATCCGTAGGAGTCAGCGTGTCTGATCTGGGAAATCCTTTTTTTGTGCGGATTGCCGAAACCGTAAGGCAAAGGATACGGGACAAATTCGGCACCTCAGTCCGCATCATGGTGAAATCCAATGCCTATGACGAAGCCCGGCTGGAGCAACAGATTCAGGAATTCATCAAACTGAAAATGGACCTGATCATTTTGGTCGCGTCAGATCCCTATGCCATCGAACCTTATATCCGCCAGGCCCAACGCGCCGGGGTCAAAGTGGTTGCGGTTGATGTGAACGCTTCCGGTGCCGATGCCACCGTCACCACGGATAATGTCCAGGCGGGGGAAGTTGCCTGTGAGTACCTTGCCGATCAGCTCAACGGCAAGGGGGAAATTGTCATTATCAACGGCCCACCGGTTTCCTCAGTCGTCGAGCGCGTCGCCGGCTGTAAAGCCGTTCTGAACAACTATCCGGATATTTACCTGCTATCTGACTCCATTAGTGGCGGTGGAAGCTATGAAGGCGGTATGGAGGCCATGGCGCTGTTAATGGAAAGCTACCCCAATCTCAATGCGGTGTTTGCCATTAACGACCCTACGGCCTCTGGCGCGGCTGCCATGGCTCGTCAATCCGGTCGCGGCAACTTTATCATTGCTTCAGTGGACGGTGCGCCTGTCGCGGTCAACGCCCTGAAAGCCAAAGATCCGGTTTGGACCGCTTCGGCAGCCCAGTTCCCGGCCACCATGGCCAGTACAGCCGTGGATCTCGGCATCGAACTGGTTGCGGGTCATCAGCCGGCCCAAACCAAAATCCTGATCCCCACACAACTATTACGGGATAATAATGTCCACCTCTACCATGGTTGGGATTAACATACTCCCAGGCATTTGACAGAATTGCCCGTTTAAGAAGCTCATTCAGATTGGAGATACTATGCAACCTGTTCTTTGTTTTGGTGAGGCCCTGATTGATTGCCTCCAGACTGGACAGTCAGACGTTGATGGATTGTCGCTCCCTCAATTCACCCATTTCCCCGGTGGTGCGCCAGCGAACGTCGCCGTCGCGATTGCAAAGCTCGGGGGAGCAGCCTATTTTGCCGGGCAAGTCGGCAAAGATACCTTCGGAGACTTCCTGAAAGCCGCTCTGGAGCGTTATGGCGTACAAACGACCCAGTTGCATCAGCATCCCACAGCCCCCACCCCTCTGGCCTTTGTTCTGCTGGATGACGAGGGAGAGCGCAGTTTCAGTTTTTATCGTACAGATACCGCTGATCTCCTGTTTGATGCTTCGATGATTCAATGGGATCAGTACTCGCAGCCCGGAATTCTTCATTTGTGCTCCAATACCCTGACCGAAGACGGCATTTACCAGACCACTCTGGAAGTGGTCAACAAGGCCAGATCACTGGGTTGGAAAATCAGTTTTGATATTAATTTCCGTCAGAATCTCTGGGCGCATCCAGAGCAGGCACCGGATCGGGTTTCAGCCATCGTAAAACTTTCTGATGTGATAAAAGCCAGCGGTGAAGAACTGGAGCTGCTGTATCCAGACCAGGAACTGTCTTCACTGGTTAAGAGCTGGGTGGAAGACAGGCTGATCGTCATCACCGACGGAGGCAAGGCGGTAACGGGTTATTACGACGATACCGAGTGGACCATAGAGGTCCCCAAAGTCAAGGTGGTAGACACCACCAGCGCTGGTGACAGCTTCGTCGGAGGCCTGTTATTCAAGCTCTCTCAACTACCTGATTGGGACAATTCCGGGTTCATGGAAGCGGTAAATTTTGCCGTCCGTTGCGGGGCGATCACCGTGACCCGTCCTGGTGCATACCCTGCACTACCATGGGCCAATGAACTGGATTGAGATGGCGGTCAAAAAATACTCTTTTCATTTACCAAATTTGGTGTATGATGAATGTGGCCTGTGGATCAGACCTATTTATGCAACATTGAGCGCTGAACACTTCGCTACACCGCTTCATCCGAGATATCCAGCTTTTGTTGGGTATCGGTCAAACCAAATGGACGAATGTCCAACCGGGTTTGGGAAATGTAAGTCCGTTGTTCTGAAGTTTGTCATCCCTGCTTGTCTTCATAAGTATCTCTACCCTTCCGGCCAAAACACGCGTAAGCGTACGTAATATTTTGATATAGAAACTCAGGAAACATCATGTCCAAAGCAACTGGAACCGTTAAGTGGTTCAACGAAGACAAAGGTTACGGCTTTATCACTCAAGACAACGGCGGTGCAGACGTATTCGTTCACTTCCGTGCCATCGTAGGTGAAGGCTTCAGAAAACTGGCTGAAGGTCAAAAAGTATCTTTTGACATCGAACAAGGCCAGAAAGGCCCTCAAGCGGCTAACGTAGTAGCCGAGTAATACCCAACAGCAAACAGCTCTCCTTAAAAAGAGAGGATCTCCGGGTCCGGCTGTTTCTTTGCCCCAAAAAGCTGTGAGTGCGGGCACCAGAATTTCGCAGGGGAGGCTTTGTGCCTCCCCTTCTTCGTTTCAGCAAGCCAACCACTCCACGCAGTCAGCTCCCCAAGTTTGATTTAACCCTAACCACTCCTTTGGTTTCACGATAGCCACTCCATTGATTTTACGTTAGCGACTCTGCGGTTTTATCACGATCCTGTCATCTCTATTTCTGCAATAGCCGTATCAGCGCTGTCATAGCACGAGAGAGTTCACCAAGCGCTTCCTGATTATCGGCAATGACAATCCATTTATCCTTGTCCACCGGGTGCCATAACCAGCATTCCCGACGCTCAAAATTGCAGTCGCTCTGAACATAGGGGTCAACCCCAAAAACGGGCAGTCTTGACAGTGTATGGCTGGCATTACCTGATTTCGTATAATCCGTCTCCTGCACCACCAATTCATCCTTGCTGTTGGTACTGATACGGAATACCCGTCCCTCATTCTTATCCAGATGACGGATACGCCCGGAAACATAGACATTCTCTTTCAGAATACTGTTGATATGCTCCAGTACGGCTTTCTCGTCACTATTGGTGAGATACAGCTTTTTCAACTCGGCCAGGTACTGATCATTTTCACTTGTGACCACCTGACTCCAGTCGATTTCCGGCTTGTTAGCCGGTGTTGATTCGGCTCTTTCGGTATCGAGTTCCGTAATCATACGAAGAGCTTTTTCGTAATACTCTCCTTCACTTCCCGCTCGATTGACATACTCGACCAGAGCATCGCGGGCCGCTTCACGTTCTCCCGAGTTGGCATCGACCAGCCCCTTGAAATAGAAGTATTTCACTTCGGGATCGATCGCCAGTTCCCCAATCCTGTCCAAAGCGGATTTAGCTTTGCCGTAATCCATGGACTTGATGCTTTCATCCGCCACCAGCAGGAGCCGTTGCATTTCATGCTCGGGTGCCAGTGTTGCACTTACCGCCTGCCCTGCCGTCCCCAGCACCAGTATTTCTGCAAGCAATACTGCGAATATCCATTGCTTCATAACAACTACCTCATAGCTCAACAACCCTAGGGTCTGTTGACGTTTCATCAGACCTTAAGAATAGCGCCTAACCGGAAGAATCCAACCCCTCTTGTGAATTGGCCGTCAGACATGTAGAAAGATTAACAAAAGCCGGTCCTGATATGTCATTGAATCGTCATGCCTCTGACATAATCTGGAGTCCGCTGTTTCGGCTCTAACCCAAAATCAAGAAACGAACCAACGTAGCGGCGGAATATGTATCCTAAAATTCACTATCCTATTCAGGAACTGAATAAAATCCAGCAATTGATTGAGCTGGGAGGTCAGTTTGTCGAGCATGAGATACTGGAGACCGTCTATTTCAGGGGCTATCAGTTACCTCTCTACCTCCTGAAAGTTGGCTCAGCCACTCCAGACAAACCCGCACTGGCCCTCACCGGCGGAATTCATGGACTGGAAAAAATCGGTTCCCAGGTCATTCTGGCCTATCTCGAATCTTTGTTAAAGCAGCTCACATGGGACGAGTCCCTGCGGGAAGAGCTTAAACACGTTCAGCTTTATTTCCTGCCCGCGATTAATCCTGCCGGAATGATCCGTAAAACCCGCGCCAACGGCAATGGTGTCGATTTGATGCGTAATGCACCCATTGATGCAGAAACCCGGGTCCCCTGGCTGTTGGGTGGGCAGCGCTTCACCACCAGAATTCCCTGGTATCGCGGTGACCAAAACTATATGGAGCCAGAGGCCGTCGCACTGTGTAATTTTGTCCGGGAACGTCTTATGCCAGCGCCTTTCAGTATGGCCTTGGATTGCCATTCGGGATTTGGATTCAACGATCAGCTCTGGTTCCCCTATGCCTACAGTAAAGAGCCGATTCACCATCTGCCGGAGGTCTTTGCTCTACGCAATCTGTTGTTTGAGACCTACCCTAACCACGTTTACACCTTTGAGCCTCAATCTCAGGTGTATACCACCCACGGCGATCTCTGGGATTATCTCTATCTTGAGGCCCAGGAACGTCAACGGGTGTTCCTGCCTCTGACGATGGAGATGGGCTCCTGGCAGTGGATCAAAAAGAACCCCCGACAACTGGTACAACTGTTGGGCTTCTTTCATCCGATCCTGCCACATCGAATCCGCCGGGTACTCAGAAGGCACCTGACTTTCATCGATTTTCTCAAAAACGCGGTAAGGTCATTTCAGAATTGGGTTCCCAACCCTCAGCAAAGGGCTCACTATGAACTGGCAGCACTGGCACTGTGGTACGACCAGAACCCTGCCGGTGACGGAGACTGAACGGTATGCCTTCCGGTTCCAAAACCACTCTGGTACTGCTCAGGGGCTGGATGAGAGATCAGCGCCACTGGGAGACATTCCCCAAAGTCCTCTCGACGACATGTCATGAGAAAGGTCTGGATTATAAGCTGGCGATGGTGGATATACCGGGGAACGGCCATCGATGCCAGGAGCACACTCCCGCTTCCATTCCAGACATGTATCAACAATTGCAGGAAGAGTTGGGACACTCCACCCCATTAATCCTGATCGGCCTTTCCATGGGAGGAATGATAGCCCGTCAATGGGCGACACAGAATCCCGGGCAAGTCCATGGCCTGGTGCTGATCAATTCGAGCATGAGACCATTTGCCAGGCCATGGGAAAGACTTCAGCCAAAGGTCTGGCCCCAACTGCTCAAACACCTGGGCAAAAGTCTGCGGGAGCGGGAAAAGCTAATTATGGAACTGACTCTTTCACCCGAGAACAGATCCTCCGAGCGTCTTGAGACCTGGATTGACTGGAGTCACAAATACCCGATCTCCTATCACAATGCCTGCCGCCAGTTATACGCAGCAGCACGTTACAAATGTCCGACCACAGCGGCACCTGCATGCCCAACGCTGGTGATAGGCGGCAAGAATGATCAACTGGTCAATCCCGTGTGTTCAAAACGGATGGCTGACAGCTGGAATTGCGACTTTGTTCAGCTACCCGGAGGGCACGACCTTCCGGTTGAACATCCCGAAAGGCTGGCAAGACACATTGTCGACTGGCTGAAAAAGCTACCCTCCTGAGGGGGGGGCGGCATATTTCGCCATATTTGGTCACCACAATGACGGCCGCTGCCCTGTTGCCCCCATATTGCCCTGTTTAAATGGTCCTCACTAACCCAATCAAGTGAGGACAACATGATCAAACAAGACTTCTCCCCCAAACCGTTTTGGAAATTCGGCATCGCAGTCACCGCTATCTCCCTGATGACCGCCTGTGGCAGCCAGTCGCTGACAGAAACACCGGAATCCACTGCTTCCGAAAGCTACAGTGCGGCGGACAGCTACAGCATGGCAGATAGTTCAGAGTCCCAGAACACCCCGTCAGAGGCTTACGATGCCTCCTACCAGGAAGACGAAGATGAGCTGATCGGTTATGGGCTGACGACACCACCAAATGCGAATTCCAGCACAGAACCGAACCATTTCTCATCTGAATCGAGGGGTTCCGACGAAAACGACGCTTTACAGATAACCGATGGCAGCAATGAACAAAACACAACATCCCCGGGGTTTGAAGAGGACAAGGATATGACAGTATTAGTATTGGACGATACGGTAATGGCAGCACTTGAAGCTCAAACCAGGGGCAATTCAGACCAGGAGGTCGACAGACTGATGACCATCGAGCCACCACAGCCCCGGATTATCTATTACGGATTTGATCAATCCACACTTGATACCATGCAAAAGGCTGATATTCGCAAACATGCCGACTTTCTTGCGGTACACCCCAATTACCATATCCAGCTACATGGCCATACCGATAAACAGGGCTATCCCGCTTACAACGAAAAGCTGGCAAAGCAACGTGCTCAACGTGTCGCTGACGAGCTGATTGCTGCGGGTGTAAAGCCTGAGCAGATTGAAGTATTTGCCTGGGGTAGTCGTGATCCTCTGCTGAGTTCCGCACAGCATGACAAGAATCGTCGGGTGGAAATGATTTACCTGAGTGACCAGGTGGCTTTCGGCAACAGTGACACCAAACCTGCCAGCACGAACCAGGTGGTGGGCATTGCTAACTAAGCCGAACAGGATCGATATCTCTATCAGATATCGGTCCATTTTCCGGCCTTTTGTTTTCCCGGCCCTTTGTTTTCCCGGCCCTTTGTTTTCCGGGATCGCTAAATTAGGACTTCAAACTGGATATGCCCTACTGCTTTGGCATGGGCATCGGTTTTTCATAGTAGTAGCCCTGCAACAGAGTGATCCCCAGTTCCACCAGCATCTTGGCCTCTTCCTCATATTCGACACATTCCGCGATACAGGTCATTCCTTTAAGTCTTGCAATATTGACCAGTGACTCTATGACCACAGTGGCAATAGGATCATGCAAAATGGAGCGGACGAACTTGCCGTCCAGTTTCACGTAGTCCACCGGCAGCTGGCTCAAATAAGCGTAACTCGCGGTACCGCTACCAAAATCGTCCAGAGCAAACCGGTAGCCCAGGGAAGTAAAATGTTGAATGATCTCCCGGGTGCGACTCATGTCTTCCAGCGCCACACTCTCAGTCACCTCAAAGCATATTCGGTTTCGGTTGATGTTGTATGAATCCGCCCAGCTTTCCACATCGCCAAAGAAATTGTCGTCGTTGAAGGTCGCTCCACTGAGGTTAATGTTATAAATCTGACTGGTGGGAGGCAGCAGACAAATCTTCCTGAACAGGGTTTCCGTTACCCAGCGGTCGATGACAGGCATGTATCCAAAGCGCTCAGCAATCGGAATAAAACTTCCCGGGGCGATCACCTGTTCTCGTTGTGCCAGCCGAATCAGCACCTCTAATCCAAACACTGACTCCACGGAGCCATCAGCTTTGACCTGAAAAATTCCCTGCTGATAGAGCTGAAAGCTTCCCGACGAAATGGCGCTCTTGATCTGGGATATCCACTCAAGCTCTCCTTTGTAGCGGAGCATTTCCGAGTCTTCCGCACGGAATACACTGATTCGGTTTCTCCCTTTCTCCTTGGCCTTGTAACAAGCGATATCCGCTCTGGACAACACGGCTTGTTGAGAATAGTCATCACGATTGAAGTATGTGAGGCCGATGCTGCAGCCAAGGGAAAAACACAGATCTTCATGGCGGAATTGAAAGTCCGAAATAAAGCGATGAAGATCAGCCGCCAATCCTTCCGCCTCGGACTCGGTGCATCTTTCCACCATCAAAGCAAATTCGTCCCCTCCGAGCCGTGCAAGCAGCGCACTGGACCCTATCAGCTCCGCCAGTTCCAGTGCCAGAGCCTTGAGCATCAGATCCCCAACCTCATGGCCACAGGTATCGTTGATTAACTTGAACTGATCCAGATCGATATAGAAAAGTGCTCCCTGGGAGCGGGGACCATCCAGCAATGGACTTTCCGGGTCCTGTAATGATGAAAGTGCCTGTTTCAGTGCTTCATCCAGCGCACGCCGGTTGGGAAGATCGGTCAGCGGATCATGATTGGACTGGAACTCCAGCAGGCGTCTGACTTCAATATCCGCGGTAACGTCCCGTATAACAATGACCGCTCCTCCAGCCTTTTCCCCCTGGTCCGTCAACACCGGACATATCCTCAGCTCAAGAACACTGGTACGCGAATCCTCCCGTTCCAACTGACACAACTGATTCATTTCCTTGCGCTGCGCCACCATGTGATAGGCTTCGACCGGCCTGACCCTTTTTTCCGAATGATTCAGACTGTAAAACCGGAAATACCGGTCAAAGCTATGGCCCTCGATCTCTCTACCTTCCACTCCCAGGATTTTCTCAGCCATAAGGTTGGCAAACACTATGGCGCCGTAGTCATCCACTTTGACCACACCGTCCGAAATTGACTGCAAGGTGGTCTGCAACCGCCACTTATCACTGTCCAGAGACACCGTCATCTGACGATTGGATTCCATCATGACAGCCAGCATGTAGCCTGTGAGGCAGCAGGTGCCGACAAATGCCATCTTGAGACTCAGCAGAAAGTCCGTAGCTTCTCCACCCCAACCTTCGCCAAGCACCAGCACCGCCATTAATGCCAGACTGAGACTGGCGCCATGTTTCCCCATTCGGATGGATGAAAAGACCACATACGGCAGCAGCAGAAAGAAAAACATCCAACCGCGTCCGGGAAACCATAGATAGGCAAAGATGAAGAAAGCCACCAGCAAGCAAGTCAGTGACATCCAGCCCAGGAACAAATCCGGATTATTGGGTCGCTTATACCACCAGAACCATATGAGCGGCGTAATCAGCATCAGCCCGACAGAATCCCCCAGCCACCAGGTGATCCACACCGGACCGGAGTCTCCGACCGTCACCAGCCCTGACAGCATCAAACCCGCAAGTCCCACCGCAGCCGACGCGAGGGGCGCAACCATGCAGACAATACCAAAGAACTTCAGCACCTGGCCGATACTGTTGAAATCCTTGTCGATACGATTCAGTTGGATCAGCATCATGGCAGCGACAACTTCCGCCATCATACCGATGCCTCCGGTAAGGCCTGTCCAGAAAGGTTGATCCAACACCAGTGCCGCCAGAACCTCACCGACCAGCGTAACCGGCAGCCACCGCCAGCCACTGTACCAGACCATGGCCAGGGCCAGCCCGGCAGGAGGCCATAAAGGAGATACATCGCCGTATATGACTTTAACGAAAAGCCCCAGATGGGTTGCCAGGTGGTAGACGATTACCAGTAACGTGAATTGGAGAAAATATCGGCCCAATATGCACAACTCTCCATAAGATGCGACAAATTCAAATGGTGGCTTATGTTACAGAGCCTGCTGAATGGCGCTCAATCACGGCAGGACGCCACATGCCCGATGTCATATAAGTAATGACCTGAAGTCCTATAACTATAGCAGTTGAACGACAAATTGCTGGCGCAAGACGGGACAATGGACTATTTCTAAAAGACAGCTGCGAAACCAAGTTATGAATTATGGATACACAAAAGGCTGACAAATGAATTTCGATCAATATTTGACAATTCTGGCAAAAAACGACGGCTCCGACCTCTACCTCAGCACCGGCGCCCCTCCATGCGCCAAGTTCCACGGCAAACTGAAACCGATTGACAAGAATCCACTGCCGCCCGGAGAGATTAAATCTATTGCTGAATCCATCATGGATGAACAACAAAGGGAACAGTTCGAGGAAGAGCTTGAGATGAATCTCGCCTACAGCATCCCCAGTGTCGGGCGCTTCCGGGTCAACATATTCAAGCAACGAAATGAAATTTCCATCGTCGCCCGGAACATCGTCACGATCATTCCCAACGCGGATGATCTGGGACTTCCTCCAATACTCAAAGAAGTCATGATGTCGAAGCGGGGGCTGATTCTGTTTGTCGGGGCCACCGGCTCGGGTAAATCCACTTCATTGGCGGCCCTGATCGATCATCGCAATTCCAACAGCGGTGGCCACATCATCACCATTGAAGACCCGGTTGAATATATCCACAAACACAAGAAAAGCATCATCAACCAGCGGGAAGTGGGTGTGGACACCCGCAGCTATCATGCGGCACTGAAAAACACGTTGCGACAGGCTCCTGATGTTATCCTGATCGGGGAAATACGTGACCGGGAAACCATGGAACACGGGCTGGCCTTTGCCGAAACCGGCCATTTGTGTATTTCCACCCTACACGCCAACAACGCTAACCAGGCTCTGGACCGAATCATCAACTTCTTCCCGGAAGAACGCCGTCCCCAATTGTTGATGGACCTGGCACTCAATTTGAGAGCCTTTGTCTCCCAACGCCTGATCCCTACAGTGGATGGTAAACGCGCGGCCGCCATTGAGATTCTGCTGGGAACCCCCACCATCAGCGAATTGATACTGCGTGGCGAGATAGAAAGCATCAAGGAAGCAATGCAGAAGTCAGAAAACCTGGGTATGCAGACGTTTGATACAGCACTCTTCAAACTGGTACAGGAAGGACGGATCAGCGAAGAGGAAGCACTGCGTAACGCGGACTCGGCCAACAACCTGCGCCTGAGGTTGAAACTGCATGGCAAGCAGCAGGAGACAGCTCCAGCAGCCAGCGCCCCGCCTTCGCAGGAGGAAGCTCCCGCACCAGCGCCGGCTCCGGCGCCCAGCAAGCCTTTGTCAGGTTTATCCCTGAGTCTGCAGGATATCGAAGAAGACGAAGACGATAACGAAAACAATATATAAAACAGGAAGTATCCATGAAACCTCTGAGTCCGGTAGACCAGGTATTTCTCTGGTTGGAAAAACGTCAGCAGCCCATGCACGTGGGTGGGTTGCATATTTTCAGTTTCCCCGAAGGCGCCGGGAATAAATACATGACGGAACTGGCCGAAATCATGCGCGCCTACACAGATCCCCAGCCCCCCTTCAACCAGAAGCTGCACTTTAAACTGGGACAATACTATTGGGAAACGGATAAGCAGTTCGACCTGGAGCACCACTTTCGCCACGAGGCCCTGCCAAAGCCCGGCCGCATCAGAGAGCTGCTGTCCCACGTATCAGCGGAGCACAGTAACCTGATGGACAGGGAGCGGCCTTTATGGGAAACCCACCTGATTGAGGGTATTCGCGGCCGTCGCTTTGCTTTCTATCATAAAGCCCATCACTGCATGGTGGATGGGATCGCTGCGATGAGAATGACCTTGAAGTCCTACTCTTTCGATCCCGAGCGTTCAGATATGCCACCGATCTGGGCGATGAAATCAGACAAACGGCCACGCAATGAGGTCACACCGGGTGATACGATTCAGAGCATTGCGCATTTTCTGGAAGGCGCCGGAAAGCAGATCGCCACCATCCCCACCCTTGCCCGTGAAATGACCAAAGCCATGGCGAAGTCGCGCAAGAGTGATGAATTCGTCTCTATTTTTAATGCCCCCCAATGTGTTCTCAACCAGAAAATCACCGGTTCCAGGCGCTTTGCAGCCCAGTCTTACCCGATTGAACGGATTCGGGCCATAGGAAAAGTGTTCAAGGCGACCCTCAATGACGTGGTTCTGGCGGTATGCGGAAGTGCACTGAGGAATTACCTGATCAGCCTGCAGGAACTGCCCGATCGCCCGCTGATTGCGATGGTGCCCATGTCCATACGCAAGGATGACAGTGATAGCGGCAACCAGGTCGCCATGATCCTGGCCAATTTGGGCACCCATCTGGCCGACCCGACTCATCGGCTTGAAGTCATCAAGCATTCTGTCTCGGAAGCCAAACAGCGCTTCAAACAGATGAGCCAGGAGGAGGCAGTCAACTATACGGCGCTAACGCTGGCACCAACGGGCATTAACATGCTGACTGGTCTGGCTCCCAAGTGGCAGGCATTCAATGTCATCATTTCCAATGTTCCCGGGCCCGACAAACCCATGTATTGGAACGGCGCCAAGCTTGAGGGATTGTATCCGGTATCCATCCCTGTTGACCGGGTTGCTCTTAATATTACCTTACTGAGCTATGTGGATAATCTGGAATTCGGACTAACCGCCTGCCGACGTACCCTACCGTCAATGCAAAGGCTGCTGGACTATCTGGAAAGCGGTATCAAGGAATTGGAAATCGCAGCCGGGATCTAGCCGCGTGCCGAAAGGCGTGGGAAACACGCCTATTCTCTGGGTATATCGCCTGGGGTATCGATATCCAACAATACGCCGGCATCGCCGACCGGCTGCCTGATCACGCTATCGGCATAACGCTCAAGTAACGACCGGGCTCCCCGGTCGCCTTGCAGTGTCTGAATGGCCTTAAAGAATGAATGACCAAAAATGACGGGATGTCCTGCTCTGGCAAGACCGTCCGCCTCCTGATACTCCGGCAGAATAATATTTCCGGCATCAGCCACTGATGCCAGCCTCTTCAAAGTTGAAACATCGATAAATGGCATATCTGCCAGAACAATTCCAGCCCAATTCCAGGATACGACCTGAGTAATCCCCCAAGCGAGGCTATGCCCCATACCCTGCTGAGCCTGGGGGGCAATACCATATTCCAGTCCCTTGCGTTCCAGTATTTCATAGACTTCAGGGGTATCTTGCCGGCACACGGCAAACACTGGAATGCCAGTGGCTACAAGATGATCCAGTGTCTGCTCCAGTAGTATCCGGCCGTTATCCAGCCGCGCCAGAAGTTTATTGCTTCCGAAACGGCTCGATTGACCGGCACAGAGTATCAGCCATCCCATGGCTGCTTCAGCTCAACACAATTGGCAGTTTACGAATACGCTTACCTGTCGCCCTGAATACGGCATTGGCAACGGCTGGAGCGATTGGAGGTACACCAGGCTCCCCGATACCGCTACTGGATTCCTGGCTGGGAACGATAACGACCTCGATTTCAGGTGTTTCATTCATCCTCATGACCCGGTAATCGTGGAAGTTGGATTGCTGCACCTCTCCGTCCTGGAAGGAGATCTGCCCATACAGGGCCGCTGACAGACCAAATATCACGGCACTCTCCACCTGCGCTTCCACCATATCCGGATTCACCACCTGACCACAGTCAACCGCACATACCACTTTATGAACCTGGATTTGATTGTTCTTAACAGACAACTCCACAATCTGGGCCGCATGGGTCATAAAGCTTTCATGGACAGCCACTCCCCGGAACACACCCTTGGCAGGAGGCTTGCTCCAGTCTATCTTTGCTGCAGCAGCTTTCAGAACCCCGACGTCTCTGGGTCGATCGGCCAGCAGTTTCAATCTGAAAGCGACCTCATCCCCACCACTCTGGAGAGCCAGCTCATCAATAAATGACTCAACAGCAAAGGCCGTATGGGAATGTCCGACCGAACGCCAGAAGCTGACCGGAATCCCGGCATCAGCCTGAGCGTGGGAAACCTCGATATTGGGGATCACATAAGGCAACTCTACGGCACCTTCTGTTGGTGACGAGTCCGCTGTCGTTAACGCCGCCAGTTTTGCGCCAACCTTCACCATGAACTGCGGCGCCCAGCCTGGAACAATCGCTCCAGCGGCATCCTTGGCATAGTGATCGAGGATCCGAGGACAGGCAATTTCGTGTTTCCAGGCGGAAACCTGGTTGTTTTCATCCAATGCCGCGGTAAGGCGGTGAAGCGCTGCCGGACGAAATACACCATGCCGCGTGTCTTCTTCCCGGGACCAGATCAGTTTGACCGGTCGGTCGATATGAACCGCGATGGATACGGCTTCCGCCACAAATTCCTGGGTCAGACGACGGCCGAATCCACCACCGATAAAGGTAGAGTGAACCTGGATATCCGACATCCCGAGTCCGCTCTCCCGTTTTGCCACCGCGCGTGCGATATCCGGAACCTGGGTAGAAGCGTAGACATCACAACGTCCGTCGCGAACCCAAGCCGTACAGTTCATGGGCTCCATGGGAGAATGACTGAGAAACGGGGCATGGTATTCAGCCGTGAGTGTTTTAGTCGCCTGCGTGATCGCCAGTGCAACATCACCTTCCTCCCGCTCCTTTGAGCCCCCCTTCTCCAACGCTTCTGCATATAGGGAAAATACATCGTCATCCGATGGTTTACCGATGTCTCCAGCCTCAAAAACCGTTTTCAGCTTGAGCTGGGCCTGCCGGGCCTGCCAGTATTGTTCCGCTATAACGGCAACTCCACGCGGCACCTGAACGACTTTGATCACTCCCGGCATGGCAGCGGCATCCGAGGCATCGAATGACTTCACCACACCACCCACCATGGGCGGGCGGCTGATCACGGCATATACCATTCCCGGTAACTGGGTATCGATACCAAACTCTGCAGTACCAAAACTTTTCGCTTTGGCATCCAGCCGTTTGTTGTATTTGCCGATATATTTGAACTGACCCGCAACTTTCAATGGAACACTGTCCGGCATTTTCTGATGTCCGGCCAATTCAGCCAGTTCACCGTAGGCCATCGAACGCCCCTGCCCGTCCAGACACTTTCCGTCCCGAGTCTGAACATCACTTGCCGAGACTTCCCATACCTGAGCAGCCGCCGCAACCAGCATGGCACGTCCGACGGCCCCGGCCTCACGAATCAGAGGGCTCATCACGCGCATACTGCTACTGCCGCCAGTCATCTGCAGGCCGTATTCCGGATGCTTGTAGGCTTCATCAACCGGCGCAAATACCACCTCGATGGACTCAGGATTCACATCCAGTTCTTCAGCCAGCAGAGTGCACATACCGGTATAGGTACCCTGGCCCATTTCCACACGGTCCAAAGTAAAAATCACGCGATTGTCGGTGGTAATCTCCAACCAGGCATTCGGTCGCAGCGAATCTTCCTTACTTCCGGCAGGAACAGAAGCGCACCCCGGCAGATTCAGGGCTATCATCAAGCCACCCGCTGCGGAGGTGGATACTTTAAAGAAATCCCGACGGTTAAGAGAAACCTGGTTCAAAGCCTTGTCTGTCTGCATCATATTCTCCATCGTCTTCACCTATCTTTGCGCCAGAGCATCAGGGCCTTGTGCCGGAGCATCAGGGCCTTGTGTCGGACCATAAGAGCCTTGAGCCGGGGCTTGAGAGCTTTGAACGGGGTTCTGCACAGTGACCTGAGAGGTCGGAGAAAACTCGACAACTGATGCCTGGAGATTTTCGGCAGCCACCTTGATCGCTTTCTTAATTCGGGGATAGGTGCCGCAACGACAGATGTTACCGGACATGGCATTCACGATATCGCTGTCGGAAGGATTTGGATTCTGCGCCAGCAACGCACTGGCGGACATCAACTGGCCGGACTGGCAATAACCACATTGAGGAACATTCAGGTCCTGCCAGGCCTGTTGCAACGTATGAGGATTCTGTTCATCACCGATGCCTTCTATAGTCGTGATTTCCATCCCTACGACGGAACTCACCGGCGTGATACATGAACGGATCGCAACACCGTTCTGATGCACGGTACAGGCACCACACAGTCCCATGCCGCAACCGAATTTGGTGCCCGTCATTTTGAGTTCTTCACGAATAACCCACAGTAACGGGGTTTCGGGTGATACATTCACTTCCCGTTCTGTGCCATTAATTTTTATTTTCATCATTGATCCTCAGCATTCCAGGCCAGCTGCCAGTGGACGACATGTCGAGCCATACTAACTGACCACCGGTCACCTGTCTAGCAATCACCTGACTGCCCTCCAACGGTCTGGCTGTTAACGGCCAGGCCATCAACAAGGAGTACGCCGAGGATCAATGTCCGGTTATGCGGATAACCTCATAACCGGTTCAGCCCTTTCTGGGTTTAGTCGGCAACCGGCAGTCCGGGAACCGGGAACACAAACTCAGATTCCACAGGAAAATGGTCCGAGAGATCCCAGCTTCCCCAGTGCTCTGAAGTCACCAGACGCGGAACCCGTAACCGGTTATAGCTGTATAGGGGTGCCAGATGCTGGTTGGAGTAAAGCACATAGTCCAGAAATTCGTTGTAAACATCATCCGCATATACGTTGACCAGACCGGCATAACTGTAAGGATACTCACCCAAGGCTTCCGGCTCTGAGGCATCCAGAATGCTCAGCATGTCTTCTCTTTCTGCGGGAAAATGAATTCTGTCCACGTTGAAATCCCCGGCCATTAATACCGGTTCACCCGCCGGAATATTCTTACTGTCCACAAAACGCTTCATCTGCGCCAATTGATCCATCCTGACAGCAATATCCTCACTGGTGGTGTAGGCATGAGTGTGGGTACCAAACAGATGATAAATCTGTCCGCCTTTATTGATTTTCGCGTAGTTGATCCCTTTGGAAGCAAAGCAGCCATCGTTGCGGCAGGCATCATATACTTGAGTGTCCTGCTCCAGCACCGGCCAGCGGCTGGCAATGAAAGACCCACCGGTCAGAATCTTACCCAGCTTGAAAGGGATTTCCGTCAGATAGGGATACTCTTCCTGCAGACGATCCCGGAATTCCGCCGTCAGAATAGGATCAAACACCTCCTGGAATACGACGGCATCATAGCCTTTCATAAGATCAGAAATACCATGGAGACGGTCATGGGTGTTCTTGGCTATCAAACCGGGAAGTAACGCCCAGGTGTTGTAGGTAAGCACTTTGAAGTTATTGGATACCGGTTCCCGCTGAGTCGGCTGCCAATCGTTGTTGATCACATAGTAGATGTCATCCCCAGAGGTTCTTGCCACCTGGGAACGGAATGCCAGGGTTGAGGGCTGGTCTTCAAATGCCATGGGAATATTGTGAATGTCCCGGTCGTAATACCAGGGATCAGACTCAGCCGTGAGCCACATCTTCGAGAAATTCCAGGTACCTTCCAACTTCTGTCTCAACACCACGTTTCCGGTAGGGCCACTGACAACCGAATCAAAATAGTAGGTCTTGCCCCACTTGATCCCTTCGTCCCGGTTAAAACGTAAAAACTTTACTGTCGCTAGCGGAGCCACTTCATAAGCCAACTGCTCCCACTCATTCCCTTCCACCACATTATCGTGCCCACTTTGTGTGACATCGATAGTCAGCGTATCCATCGTGCTGTTGGTGAGATAAATATAGGATTCAGCCTGCGCCTGCCCGATCAGCAGCACAGACAGCATAAACACAGCGAATATTTTCATTCAGATCTCCTGAGGCTTTAATTATTGTTGTTGCGCAGAAGAATGTTACAGAATGTAAATACGCGTTTTCGGAACAAACTCACATATTGAACGGCGTTCATTTAACTCTGTTCAACTTTGTGAAAACAATCGCTAAGATCACTCCGGGTATGGACAAGTAAAAGACAATCAATAAGCAGGACGACTCAGACAAAATGACATCATTTCCCCCTTCACCACTCATCACAAGTGGTCAACCTCGTACCGGCAGACTGAGCCAACCGGTCAGCGCAATTAACTACCTGGACTTCGACTTTCGCAATGCCATGGATAAGCCCTACCCTTCCTGGCGTCGAAAAATGCGTTTTAACCAGTTTCATTTCTTTGGCATTACCGCACCGACACTCTATGTAGGCATGGCCATTGTGGACTTGAAATGGGCAGCCAATGCCTTCGTCTATGTTTCTGACACGGTTTCCGGGGAATATCAGGAATACAGTTTTATTGCGCCATTCGGTCTAAAAACCAGTATCGGGCTGACGCCGGAACAGAACGACTCCCGTTTTGAAAACCGCCAGGCCGCCTTCACCTTCAAGAGCGATAACCATGGGCACTTCGTGAGAGTAAGAGTTAAGGGAAAGTTGGACCTGGAGGCTCAATTGGATTTTCCCAACCCTCATACTCCTCTGAGACTTTGCTGTCCGGCAGGCTATAACGGTTGGGTTTTCACACAGAAATCGGCAGGCCTGGAGGTCACAGGAACATTGAAAACCGGTGGTCAGAGCATCGATCTTCAGGAGAGAGGGTGCCGAGGTTCATCTGATTATTCCTGCGGCTTTATGCGTCGGGAAACCGTATGGAAGTGGACCTGTATCAACGGATCAGATCAATACAATAATCCGGTGGGACTTAACCTGGCCAATGGCGTGAATGAAACCGGTATGACGGAAAATACACTCTGGCACCGCGGCCAGACCATCACTCTCCCGCCGGTCCAATATCACTTCTCCAGAAGCAGGACGGACAGCGACTGGGTGGTGTGCTCTGAAGACGGGTCAATCAATCTCACATTCAGCCCGTTGGGGAAACGAACCAGTAAAGAGAACTTCCTGCTGATCGCCTCAAATTTCAGGCAGTATTTCGGGCTCTATTCAGGAACACTGCAACTGGCCTCCGGCGAGGTGCTGGAACTCTCTGCCCAGCCCGGTTTCGCCGAGGACCATTATGCAAAGTGGTAACGAGTTACCATTAATAAAAGTGGTGACTAGTTACTTTTAGTGATAGTGGCTAGTTACAGGTGATTAGTTACTATTAATTGTGGTTAGTTACCACCGACTAATTGTGGTTAGTTATCACCGACTAATTGTGGCTAGTTATCACCGACTAAGAGTGGTTAGTTACCACCAACGGGCGGAATCACATCAGATCCGTCAGTGCGCCGCCAGATAACCTTGGGAGGCGACGCCTTGATCTGGCCGTTGGTATTCCAGATTTCCTTGGGTTCGTTACGATCCGGGCTGTCCTTCCAGATTTCAGGGCCTTGATAGCTGCCGTCAGAGGCGCAACCGGCCAATACCAATGCTGAAGTGAATATTACAGTTGAGGCTTTCGCTATCAGTATTTTCTTCATTGATTCAGTATCCAAACCATTAAATTATTCAATTATCAGTACACAAAATGACAAGTCAGGCCGCCTACCTCAATCCGAAACGCTCGCGGTTATTCTGTTTTTCTTCATCGCTCTTACGCAACAGAATATAAACGGCACCGGTTCCACCATGGTGTTTCTGGGCAGTATGGAAAGCCAGAACCTCGTCAAACTCAGGCAGCCATTTATTCACGTAGGTTTTAATCACAGCTTCCTGATTCTGGTTGCGGTCACCTTTTCCGTGCAGGATCATCACCGTGCGAAGACCGTATTTCAGACAGTCCTTAATAAACTGAAAGACTTCTCTGCGGGCTTCGTCCACGGTTTTACGGTGAAGATCAAGACGGGCTTCGATCTGGTATTGCCCCAGCCTCAGCTTACGGTATACACCATGCTGAACACCATCTTTCTTGTACTCCAGTACATCGTTACTTTTAAGCAACTCGATATGTTCATCTGTTGCCAGGAAATTTAAATCCAGCAACTTATGTCGGATTGCCGACTGGCGCCGGGCAATCTGCCCCGGGGTTTCTTCACGGGATTTCTTAACATCCGCCTGATTATGGGGGGCCAGTGGTTTCACATCCGACATTTCGGAAGTAAAACTATCGTCGGGTTTATCGGGCACGGGTCACCTCACTTCATTCCCCGGTATTCTATCGAACCCGTTATGGAAAAGCAGCGATAAGGCGCTTAAAAATCAGTAATTGAACCAACCCGTGCAAATTTCAGGCACTGAGAGGTTTCTCTTCCAGGTTGACCAATGCCACTTGATTACGTCCCCCCTGTTTAGCCTTGTACAGCGCCTTGTCCGCCGCCCCCAGCAGACGCTCGACCGGTTCCCCGGCTTGCGGAATACCGTAACCGATACCCACACTGATGGTCAGTTCAATAGACACCCCTTCCGCATCAACAGGCTTGGCAGCCACCGCCTTGCGCAGCCGCTCACCAACCTGAATGGCTCCCTCCTCATCCGTATCGGCCAGAATAATGGCAAACTCTTCCCCACCATATCGGGCAATGCAATCAGTCGGGCGCTTGATCTGATTTTCCAGAACCCGGGCCAGCGACTTCAGGCATTCATCTCCCGCCAGATGACCATAGGTATCGTTAATATTCTTGAAGTGATCCGCATCCAACAGTATCAGCACCAAAGACTCCCGATTACGCTTGGCCCTCGACCACTCCACCGCAAGCGTCTCATCAAAGTGACGCCGGTTGCGCACCTGGGTCAAGCCATCAATGGTATTGAGCATTTTCAACTTGGCGTTGGCCGCAGACAGTTCTTCAAGCGCACTCTGGAGTTCCAACGTGCGGGTTCTGACATTCTCTTCCAACCTTTGATTAGCATCGTTCTGCATTTCGAGAGCCCGCTCCTGCACCTCCCGCAGCTTGATTTCATTGATCAGTGCTTCTTCCTGGGCGATCAACCGTTGCCGCCGTTCTTCATTCATCCGGTCGGCCACGGCAAAGGACAGCAGTATCACCTCGATAGCCGCCCCCAGCTCCGGACCATATTCAATCAGATTGGTTCGCGGCAATAACCCCAATTTGGCCATCAAAGCAACAAACATTCCGATCAGGAACACTGTCCAGGCAAAGGTATAAAACTTCCCTGCCTTCAAGCCCCTTTTCCAGCCATTAAGCCCAAACAGGAACATCACCACACAACCTGCAGCGGCGGTAAGAATCCCTGTCACGACACTGATCGAATAGGGAATGACAAAACTCAGCAAGCTCTGGATCAGGCCCGCAACCAAAATAAAATAGAAACCGGACTGAACCAGCCGTCCAGCCTCCCGGAGCATAAGAAAATATCGGGCAAACAGTGCTCCCAGGGAGACCGCCATTCCAGCAAAGAACATCAGGCTTCGCTCATTCCAAAAGGGCGATTCCTGCCAGAGAAATTGATAACTGTAACCACGCAACGCCAGTTGTGTCATCGCCAGACAGCAGACATAGGCCGCGTAATAGAAAAAGACCGGATCCCGGCTACTGATAAACAGCATCAGGTTATAGATGGCGATCGTGATCATGATGGCAGCGAAAAAGGTATGCAGCGTCAACAAGTCCTGATTGGCTTTCTCATGCGCGGTCCGATTCCAGATATTGAGAGGAACCTGCAGTGACCCGTCGGTCTGCACCCGAAACATCACCCTGAGCGTCTGACCGGCTTCCAAAGGAACCGGAAACAGGAAGTTACGGTTATAAACGGGACGTTCGGAGAAATAGTAATGATCTCCGGTGATATAGGTCTGCTTGATGGTATCCCGATCAACCACATAGAAGTCGATGCCATCCAGCAAGGCATACGCGATTTCTACCAATATTGTCTGATCAACGGGACTCACCACGTCAAAGGTAAACCAGAAAGGACGGGGGTTTATTCCGAAATTGGGTGTGTCCTCGTTGACCTGGGTCCAGCCACCTTGACGAAAGTCGTCCAGAGCCTCACGAAGCCGGGCGGTTTCATCCAACCGGCTGGTGTAGTACCACTGGGTCCCCGGTGATATGGGGAAATTGTCACCGGCGATCACGACCGGCGAGGCCGAAACATTTACCGAAATCAGCCAGCACAATACCGCCACACATCGAATGACTGCCTGTAATTGTTCGAATAACCGTAGTTGAACAAATGACCGTAGTTGAAAAAATGACCGTAGTTGAGCAAGTGGCTGTAATTGAACAAGCGACTGTAATTGAACAAACGAAAGCAATCGCGGATGGTCCCGCCAGGAAGACCGAAGACTCAACCACAACAAATGCCGCCGGTTGACCCGCTGAAGATTCTTACTCATGCAGCTGGTTGTTTCCCTGAGTGAAGACATTATTCATAGTCATTACATCAAACGGCATCCGATCTGGTTTTTAGCCGTCACCCACCATAAAGACTAGAACATATGACATAGAAAGACAGATAGGAATATAGGGTATCTAAGTGGCAAAAGAAGTCTGAGGAATATGACACACTTTTACGTTACCACTTGGTCTTGCGAGGTTATTGTCAGATGATCCGGATACTCAAAGTATCTTATGGAGCACGATCCGCTAAGGATTAGGGACTTGCAGAAAAGTCAGGCTATAGAGTAACTGAAGGGATCTGACCGTCGGTAATAGTTACGCTGACGTCGGAAAGCTTTACCCCGTCAAGCTCCCTGATGAAGGCCTGACTGGCCTTGCCCAGCACACCACGTAACCGGCATGAGGACCGTATGGGGCAATAAATACCGTCACAGTCGATTGCCGCCAGGCAAGGCTCCATATCCCTGACGACATCTCCGACGCTGATGCTCTCTGGAGAGCGTGCCAGACTGATACCCCCCTGTTTGCCGCGAGTGGATACCAGATATCCCATCTGAGTAAGTTTCTGGCTGACTTTGTTCAAATGATGAAGATTCATTTCGAAGGATTCAGCCAGATAGCTTAAGGCGACTTTCTCCTGAACCGGTCGGCCGGCCAAATATATGAGCGTGCGCAGGGCATAATCGGTAAATCGGGTTAATTGCATATGTTTCCATGCCTGATGCCGGCGTTCTTTTCTCTCATCAACATTCGAATCAACGCTCGACGCCGGGCACCTTCATCCTATAGCTCTCTGTGACATGCCAGCATGTCACACATTAGTAGATCCCTGTGGCATGCCTGCATGTCACACATTGGTAGCTCCCTGGGGCAGCCTGCATGTCACACATTCGCCGGCGCTTCAAAAGCATCGGCGAGAATGGCATTCATCGATGCTCCCTGCAGAAAACATTTCTTCTGCAGTTTTCGCACGGTATCGGGTGCTCCGCACAGGAAGACCCTCCAGTCCTTCAGATCCGCATGCCGTGTACTGACCACTTCAATAACGTCCCCTTCCAGCATGCCGGGTTTGGCACGCCGACGGACAACCGGCCGAAAATGCAGTTGCGGAAATGTGTAGGCAAGTTCCGTCAGCTCCTTCACCAGATACAATCCGGATGGATCGCCGGCGGCGGCATACAGATATATTGGATAGGTATGGCCGTTACCCAACGCTTCTTTCAATACGCCGTATATCGGGCTCAGCCCCGTTCCCGTTGCGACCAGCAGTAAAGGATGGCTGAGGCAATCAGGAGTATAAAAGCACTGTCCGCGAGGTTGGCTGATCAGGCATTCCTGACCGTTGACCAGCGTTTCATCCAACCATTCGCTGATAATTCCCCCTGCACGTTTGCGGATATGAAGCTCAATATAACCATCCCGTTGCGGATGGCTGGCAATGGAAAAGCTCCGGCCTTCAGTATCACTGCGCCACAAGGTCGTATACTGGCCAGGAAACCAGTCGATTTCCGACTGCAGACGAACCCGAAGAATATCCTTGGTCAGTCGGGTTTTGTCCAGCAGCCGGGCTTTGACCCGTGCGGATTCCAGAGGCAGGGACAAATCCATGTCAGATATCGGATAACACTGACAGGCAAGAAATAGGTTCTGGGCTTTTTGCGTTTCCGTCAGCCCTACCTGAGCCTTAGCCGGGACATCCCCGGTCTCAGCACGCATCATGCAGGCATGACACACCCCTGCACGACAACTGCTCGGAACAGGCTGGGCAGACTGCTCCATCGCCTCAAGAAGACTCTGATTTTCAGCGACTTCGATCTCCCTGCCCGCCATTCTGACTCGTGTCATCTTCATTTCTCCCGATTACTTCCTAGGTTTTCCTGTGGCTTCCTATACCGTCCTATGACTTCCTATACCGTCCTATGACTTCCGAGTTGTGAACCAACCGCCTGTGTGTATCAATAGAAGAAGATGACTAGCGGTTCAGAACGTCATTCCGGACACTTTCAGCAATGCCGGCAATCTGGGCAATGTCCTCGTCAGCCACTCCCAATTCCTTCAAAGTAGCTCCGAGATTTTCAATCACTGCATCCACATGAATGTCGTTCAAACCTTTAAGGTTCTTGTGTGCCTCACGCATGTCCTTGCCTGAATAGCTGTTCGGACCGCCAAACACCATAGTCAGGAAAGCTTTCTGTTTTTGTGCCTGTGCCGCCATATCCACACCATCGAAATACTCACTGATGCGGTCATCCGCCAGTACTTTGCGATAGAAAATGTCAACGGCTGCGTCAACGGCGGGAGCCCCGCCCAGTTTTTCGTACAAACTCATCCCAGTCTCTCCATTATTCGCGATAGTGTTTCTTCAATATGATTTAGCGTTGTCTGACAGCCTCGTGACAGGCTGCGATTTATTGCATTTCATTTACCAGTTTACATATTGGTCAATAGCAGGTTCCGGGCCATCCATGATTTCTCCTTTTATTTCATAAGTTTGCTTTATCACGCCTATTGCTGGGGACCTTGACAGTATAGGTGAACGCACCAACTTGATCCTCCATAGAACACAACGTTTTACAAGTCGCACCATCATGGTTAACCGACAATAGGCCGAATCCCCCCTAGCCTTCAGGCATCCTTCTCCGCTAATATCTGAGCAGCACCAACCCTCCTATTCATTAAAACCAACCCATCCTTCCGACCCCTTTTGCAGATATGGAAAGTTTGCAGAAATGGAGAAAGGGTGTGTCCGTTGCAGAAATGGAAGAAAGGGGTGTGCCCGATTATTTGCACACAACTTGAGCGACACATGATCCAGTACGAAATCATTCGATCAGCAAGACGAAAAACGGTCGTCATCGAGGTTCACCGGGACCAGAGCGTCAAGGTCCGGGCACCATTGAAAGTGAGTGAACGAGAGATTGAGCGGTTGATCAAGCAGAAAAGCCAATGGATCAACCACCAGCAGCTAAGGCAAGCCTGCCTGCCGCAAAAAGAAACTCCTCCAGGGTTTGAGGACGGCAGTGCGCATTATTTCCTCGGCCAGGAATATCCTCTACGCTGGACCCCGGGAGTCTTCAGAAGCTCCCTGATTGATGGGGAACTCTGCATCCCCTTCCCTGATCGAAAGTCTGAGACGCATGCTGAGCACCACGTCAAACACTGGTATCGCCAGCAAGCCCATAAACTCTTTTCCGAAAGAATCGATCACTGGATGCAGCAGATGGACCATTGGGGCGTTGCACGCCCGGAACTGAAGCTTCGGTTCATGAAGCGCTATTGGGGGAGCTGCAGCAGCAAGGGCGTTATCACCTTAAACGTCCACCTTCTCAAGGTGCCCATGCCTCTGCTGGATTATGTGGTCACCCATGAACTCAGCCATTTGAAGGAAATGAACCACAGCCCTGCATTTTATACCTGGCAGGCGTCACTGGTACCAGACTGGAAGCAACGACGGGAAGAGTTAAAAACCTGGGAGTGCAGAGTTCTGCTATAACGCCTCTGCACTCTCGAACAACTCTACACTCTCGAACAACTCTACACTCTGGAACAGCTCTACCTCCTGGAACAACTTTGCACTCTGGAACATCTCTGCATTCAGATGATCCCACGAGATACCCCGGCGATCGTCATGACCTGAATGATCACATGCCCCAAATGATGACATAACCATACGATCAATAGCTGTATTGAAGCGTTTTGCGTGCAGTCTGCTCAACCGGAACAATGCCCTGTCCGGGGATATTAGCCACCATCCTGATAAACCGGTTCTGCACTTCCCTATAGGGCAACAGAGTGGCAGGATCCAGCAAGATTTCAGTTTTACCTTCGATCATGGCCTCCACGTCCTCCGGCATATCTGTATCGCTATTCTCACGTAACCCCTGAGTCATCTTATGGGCTTTTTCCAGAATCGTTTCAGCCGCCGCTTCCAGATCTCCGCTATATTCCTGCTCAATACGGAAGCAGTCTTTGTCGCCACACTTTTCCCATCCCAGGTAACGGGTGACTGTTTCAAATTCAACCGTATCGCCGGTGGGTAATTGAAACGGTGAAACCTTGGTTTCTTCCGAGCCGATTTCAACCGTCTTACCCGCCAGGCCTCCAAAGCGGCCGTTCCATTCCGTCATTTCCTTCGCTTTGAGTCTCTCCGCAGACACCGCTCGTGCAATCTTCTCAAGTACCTGCTCCGGGATCTTGTCCTTCAGCTCATCAAGCACTCCTTCGAATCCCACGACATCCTGTATTTTTCCATCCTGATTAATCCGATATTCAAGTGATCTTTTCAATGTGGCACTAATCAGAGGATTCCCAACTTTTCTGCCGTTTCTGAACAAACTCAGATCCGAAACATCATGAAATTCAGACCAACCCGCTTCATTTTTTTTGATAGTGACCGCTTTTCTGAGTTTCATTTCCTCAGTCAGGATTTGAGACTTCCCAGAGGCTTGAGCTTCTTTTTTCTGGACGGCTTCCAGTTTGACTTCATAAGTCAGACCGTCGGGAGGATTGTAGGTAAAGGTCACTGTGTCTTCAGCCAGAACGGCAGAGGAAACAAGACAACAGAGTGTTACAGGAAGCAGACCCGTGCGTCTGGAAAATAGGGAAAACATGGCAGTTCCTTAGAAAATTATCGATGCATTTCGCCACAAGATTGTCGGTCAAGATTACTAAAACCCTACAATTCTCACCAGCAATTCAGGGTATGGTGACTAAACTTGATACAATATTCACTTAATTACAGCGCAATATGGCGGAAGACAAAAGAAACAGTCCGAGGATAAAAGCGTCGTTCCAGGTGGAGTTGACTCATCCTGAGTTCGGCACAATCAAAACCAAAACCCGCGATATCTCGGAAAATGGTGCTTTTGTCATTGTTAATGAAGAGCAGACGCCGGAACTTCACATGCGGGTGAGTATCCGTGTGCTTGGACTGCCCGGCGAACCAGGCGCCCCTGTGGAAAGCGAAGTTGTAAGAATAGAACACGAGGGTGTGGGTGTTAAATTTATTCAGGACGACCAGGAAGAACTCGAAGACGATATGGACGATGAATTCCTGATTTGAACCTCCCCTTGAACTCCCCTGTTACTCGGCTTCTTTATCATCCTTTTTCTTCTCTTTCTTCACCTTTAATTTCTTGACCTTGTACCCTGTTCCCGGCCAGGCCGCGTCAATTTCTGCCGCCTGTTGCTTGGCGGTAAATTCTTCCCACAGAATGCCGTTACTGTCCTTATCACAAGTAAACTGTGGAACATCGTCCATTTCCCAGCCAATATGCCGTAATTTGCCGACATCACCCGGTGATGCTTTACGTATGGAGAAGTTGAGTTCTTTTGTGCGCCACAGGGCATATTGACCATCCACCACAACGTCTGCGGCCTGCCCAATGCGTTCATTGTATTCCTCGACAGAGGCATTAACGTCCTGAACAGCGATTGCCAGATGAAAAATGCGGCCCATATTTAACTAACCCTTTGCTTGTGCTTATATTTGAGATTCTACAGGAGCCTCTGTCACCTGCCTTTCCCGGGGTCACAAGACTAGGCTCTGAAGCTACTAAACTCAATAGGTCATATTTCTTATACGGCACCATTTCATCTTAGACAGTGAACTTTGTCTACAACCAAAGGTGAATAGGATTCATCCGCCACCGGGGCAAGAATGGGTCAAAAAAGAGTCAGGCGATGATAGAAAAAAAACAAACATCCGGCGACATGGCGACCAGTAAGGCCGAGATCCCGGCAGTAGCCGGTGACAAAGCGGATTCCGTCCCCAGGAACATTCGTGCTTTGATCGATGCTCTGCGCCAGTACCCGCCCTTCAATCAGATGGACGACAGGGAACTCATAACACTGCTGGAAAAGTCCACCGTGGAGTATTTCCCTGCAAACACCATTATTCTGTCCCCGGAAGACGGCGTACCATCGCGTTTCTATATTGTAAAAAAAGGGCATATCGCCGGGGAACGACTCATGTCGCGGAACGGGGATGTTCATCCGACGTTCGACATCGGTCCCGGAGCCTGTTTTCCGATCGCCGCACTTTTAGGCGAACGCCCTACCCGGACAGTCCATAAAGCCTTAGAAGATACCTTCTGCATTTCCTGCGATAAGGAACACTTCACTCATATCGTTTCCACCAGTAGAGTGTTCAGGGACTTTTGTCTGCGTGGCATCAGCGGATTGCTGGAACAGGTTAACCGCCATGTACAGGCTCAGGCCCAGTTTAATCTGGGTGATGAATATTCACTTGAGACTCCCTTACAGGATTATCTGCACCGGGAAGTCATTTCCTGCTCCCCCGACACCAGTGTACGTCAGGCGGTAAAAATCATGGATGACCGGGGAATCGGCTCCATGGTGATCACCGACCCGATGATGACCCCTCTGGGTATCTTTACCCTGAGAGATCTAAGACACCTTGTGGCCAATCCCGATGCCCGGCTGGATGCGCCAATATCCGAGGTAATGAATCGGGACCCGATATCTTTACCATCATCTGCCACCGCTTTTGATGCCGCCCTGGTGATGGCCAAGCATCATTTCGCCCATGTGCTTATCGCTGATGATGCCCGGCTGAAAGGCGTTGTCTCGGAGCGGGATCTGTTCTCTTTGCAGCGGGTAAATCTTGTTCATGTCGCCCGTACACTGGCCAATGCTCCCAGTGTGGAAAGCCTGGCAGAGATGCAATCGGATGTCGCCCTGTTGATTCAGACCATGATCGCCCATGGCGCCAGCGCCGAACAGATCAATCGTATCGTTTCCCTGCTGAATGATTACACCACTCGACAGGTCATCAGACTGGCAGTGAAAAAGATCAAACACCCTGACGTGGAATTTGCCTGGCTAACGTTCGGTAGTGCCGGACGTCGCGAACAGACGCTACTCACTGATCAGGATAACGGCATCATTTTCAAAGCCGCTGATCCGGAAGAAGCAGAACAGATCAGAGCCGGACTGCTACCTCTGGCCCAACAGATCAACCAGGATCTCGACCGCTGTGGTTTTACCCTGTGTCAGGGCAACATCATGGCCAGCAATCCGAAGCTTTGTCTCAGCATGGATGAATGGAATCTCTGGTTTAACCAATTCATTGATGCCGCCACTCCACAGAACGTCCTGAATTCCTGCATTTTCTTTGACCTACGCACCCAATGGGGACCGGAACATCTGGCAGAAGACATGTTCACAAATGTCCGGCAGCGTATCAAACAGAACTCCATCTTCCAGAAAATGCTGGCAGGTGCTGCCTTGGAAAGCCGCCCTCCGTTAGGTTTGTTCAAGGGGTTTGTCACCAGGAAAGAAAACGGCCAGGAAGGAGTGGATTTAAAAACCCAGGGGCTCACGCCATTTGTCGATGCAGCGAGAGTTCTGTGTCTGGCACATGGCCTCAAGCCCACCAACACCCTGCATCGGCTACGGCAACTGGTGCGGGCTAACGTGGTGGAAGAAAAGGATGCCGACGCATGGGAAGAGGCTTACAGCTTTATCCAGTTATTGCGGTTACGGCACCATTTAGCCCAAAAAAGTCACGGTAAGGCGCTATCCAACCTCGTGGATCCTGACGATCTGAATCAATTGGATGAGAGAATTCTTAAAGAAGCCTTCCGGCAAGCCCAACGATTACAACGAAAACTGGCCTGGAATTTCCAGCTTTAGGCACGATGGCACATGATATCTTACTTCCAGCCCCTGGCATTTCAATTCAACACGGACCGACAATCAGGCAATCGCATGCAAAACATCACCAGTAAATGGCCTCCTCCAGAGGCATCAACAATATTGAACCAGATTCGATGGGTTGTGGTGGATGTGGAAACCACCGGACTGAATATTCGCAAAGACCGCGTGATTGCCATTGGAGCCGTTGAAATCGATCAGATGAAAATCAACCTCAAGCAATCTTTTGAACGGGTGTTTGACCCCGGTGTAGACCTGGAACACGAGAATGTTCTGATACATGGACTTTCCCCTCAGGAACTGCAGCAGGGGACCACGCCGGAACAGGGTCTTAAGGATTTTCTGGATTTTGCTGCCGGTTCTCCCCTGCTCGCTTTTCATGCCCCGTTCGATAAACATATGCTGGAAAAGGAGAGTAAACAGTGGCTGGGGGTCAGTGCCAGATTACCCTGCTACGATGTGGCGGATTTTTGTCTGGCCCTGTTCCCGGACCTGAGCAAACAGTTGCGAGGACTCGATGCATGGCTGGAACATTTTGGGCTGGAAGCTTCCGAGCGCCACCATGCCACCTGTGATGCGATGGCAACGGCAGAGCTCGCGTTGATTTGTCTGCAAAAGGCTTACAGTGAAGGCATTGATACCTGGGGACAACTTATCGATAGAATCAGCACTGCCACCAAGCTTCACAGAAGCCGACATACGTTTTAGCTGTTCTGGCAATTCCTTTAGTTGTAAAGGCAAGTCCTTTAGCCGTTCAGGTTCCCTTTCTCCGTAACGAATAAAAAAGCCCTCCTGGAAGGAGGGCTAACACAACCATCTGAATGGAAGAGACGAAAAAGATGTCATCCGTTCGCAAGGAACAAAAATACGGCTATCCGTTTGAAAGTACAGTTATCTGTTTGAAAGAAAGTGACTGCCGGGTCATCCCCAGGCGAGGTTGAGCACTTTCAGCACTTCATCAAAGTCCGCCTCGGCGGGATTGAACATGATAGAACCGTCATCCAGCGCCATATCGGCAATTCTGGCCAGTTGATCACGCCCGACCTTACCGGTTTCTTCCAGAGTTCTCGGTAGTTTGCAGCGCTCGTATAGTTCATCACGAAGATCCCTGATGGTCTCAATAGCCTTCTCCGCCCTTTGTCCTTCAGGGGTTCTGGCATAAACCTCAGCACCGGCCAAAGGCAACAGGAGCTCTGACAAAGCTTCCCGGCTCTTATCTTTGGACAGGTTATATTCCAGTACATACGGCAGGAACAGACTCATACACAAACCGTGTGGTAAATGACAGATTGCACCCAGAGCATGTCCCAATGAGTGAACCAGCCCTACCATACTGTTGGAGAATGCAATGCCGGCCATCGTAGACGCCTGGGCCAATTCCAGACGACCTTCCACGTCTTTGGGGTTATCCATCACGTTCAGCAGGTTATCGCTGATTTTACGGATCGCGGATAGCGCGTAAGCATCACTGAGCGGGTTCTTCGCCAGGCAGGTGAATGCTTCCGTCGCATGAGTCAGGGCATCCATCGCGGTGGCAGCGGTAATATGCGGAGGCAACGTCAACGTCATACGTGGATCAATAATGGCCGCATTCGGCAATAAAAATGGCGATCCGAAAGGTAGCTTCACCCCCTTGGATTTGTCGGCAATGATGGCGACAGAGGTAACTTCAGATCCGGTCCCGGCAGTAGTGGGCACCACAAAAAACGGCTTAAGTGGACGCTTTAAAACACCGGCTCCGGAATACTTGGCAATATCATCTCCGCCTTCAGATACCAGGACATTCACCCCTTTACTGGTATCAATCACCGAGCCGCCACCCACGGCAATAATGGAATCCGCTCCGCTGTTGCGATACAGCTCGGCAATCTCTTTGACCACTTCGGTTGATGAATCGGGAGGAACATCGTCAAACACCGCGACCATCGCAACTCCGCTTTCGTCACATGCGGTTGTCACATAATCTGTCAGGCCTGCGCCACGCACCCCCTTATCCGTAATCAGCAAGGGCCTGGATGCACCAAGAGCACTCAATTCAAAAGGGATGTGCTCCAGAGCGGCTTCTCCGGCAATAACCTTCACCGGACAGAAGAATTCATAAAAACCTTTACTCATGCGAATTTCACCTGTTGCGAGATAAAGTTAGTGGCCACGCGCAGATAGATTCTGGCTCCATGAAGCACCTTTTCCGGCAAAGGAATATGCGGATATTCCTTGATCGCCAGTTCCGCCACCAGTTTGGGCAGAATGTAGGCTTCCAGACGATTCAAAGCCCGGGTCATGCGTATGGCAAAGGAAATGTCTCCATCCACAATCATCCGGTCGTTGGCAAACGCCTGCGCCGTACTCTCCTGGAATGACAGAATGCGGAAAGCGTGTTCCAGGTGTTTGATATAGATCGTGAGATCAGGTTTTTCAGTGGGGATATCGTCCAAAAATTCCAGGCTGTTGTCCGCCGTTTTGCGAAGCGCAAATCCGGGCCCGTTGGGCAACACCTGCATGGAAAACACAAAGCCTTCGGGAAATGCGCTGGAGATTTTCTGAATTTCCTCGTCCTGCTCGGAAATCGCCTGCAGTGCACGCCCGACAACCTGCATCATGGTAGTGACATAGAGACGCTTTGACTGACTCATCGCCAACGTCTTGATTTGCTGTAACGACATAACCGCCCGACACCTTCTCAATGATGTTGAAGACACATTCTTATAGATTTTTGTACTGCTGCTCTATTCATTGCGGCCGGGAACTGATCCCGAAGCTCAAGGAGCTGGTTTAAGACTGACACCCTCGCAATTAGAGTTTTTACTCTATTCCCTAAATTTCATCGAGTCAAGAGACTCATTTCTCACTGGCTGCAATGTCTGATCCAATAATCCTTCGTCTGTTCATCGGCAGGGAAAAAGTGCTCTATGCGAATGCTCTGAGCCGTCACATCCAAAGGAGTACCAATGGTGGCGATCGTAGAAAACATATTCAGTCGCGTATCTCCAAGGCGCAAACTGAATGAGACTACCGGTTTATCCAGATTTTCCACCCGGTGTTGCTTCCAGTCTGATGGAATTCCCGGAAGCTCAAGCGCCTGCTTCAACAGCAGGTTCTCCCTGTCCCGATAGGGTCCGGAAAGGTGTTCCTGGTAAATCCTTTGCAGCATATGGCGGGCCAGTTGGTCCCAATCTTCCACAAAAGGTTTCAAGCTGTTTTCATCCAGAAAAGCAAGCAGCACATTAGGGCGTTCAGCAATCTTTCCGCCAAGTGCCACCATTGCCTGAATCAGGTAAAACTGGGCCGCATTGCCATTGACCAGGTTGTAGTTCTGGTCAAAGACCATGGCAGGATAAGGCATGTGCGAGACCAACATATGGTCGAGCGCCTCTTTCACCATTCTCATTTCCGGGGCATACAGGTCCTGCTGGGTAAACACCTGGCTAAACCCCGCAGCAGACAGCAGACGGTTGGTTCCCGCCAGATCAGCACCGAGCACCTGGGCCAGGTGTAGCACCATCTGCTGGCTGGGCATGGATCTTCCCGTTTCCAGAAAGCTGATATGTTTCGAGGACACGTTGGATTCCAACGAAAAATCCAACTGACTGAATCGCTGGGCGACCCTCATCTCACGCAATAAAGTTCCAAACGCACTCACATGATCCTCCGTTTATCAGAAAAACCGATCTGACTTCATCCGCCTGTTGCTCCGGCTTCCCAATATTAACCTCAAACACCGTCATCTATTCCATTACCTGACAGGTAATTGCGGCCGCTACCTGTATTGCCGTTTGATGATAGGCACACAGCAGTAGTGACAATCAAATCATTCGTAGACAGACAACACAGTCGTAGACAAAGCAGAAGACAAATATAAGGAACTGAAAATGAAAAATAGCGGACAATTACTGGAAATCAGCCTTGTTTCGAGATCAGAAAAACCATCTGATCATTTGAGCAGAATCCTGATGTTTGATGGGGCATTATCCCTGTTGCTGGCAGTTGACCTGATGCTGTTCTCAGATCTTGTGGCCGGGCTGATGGGCTCAGTGCAAGCCAATATCTATTTCGCATTGGGCGTTGCATTGGCGATTTGGTCTGTCGATCTTTTTCTACTGGCGGCAAATGAGCGCTTCAGAAGCCGGTTTACTCATCTGACCGTCTGGGCCGACTGGATTTGGGTAGCCGCCACCCTGGCGGTGATTATGGCATTCAACGATCTCTGGACGGGATTCGGAATCGCTACCCTGACAGCCATAGGGGTTCTGGTAGCAGGTATTGCCCTGATGAAAACCCGGGCACTTCAGCAACTCGCCGGGAACGACGGATAAAACCCCAGAAAAAAGACAAAAAAAAGCACAGTATCCTTACTGTGCTTTCCGGTGTTAGGACGCTTCCTTTATGCCAATTCCTATGGCCCTCTATTCATCCATGCCGCTTCCGTGCATCGTATCCTTACGTCATTTCGCTGTCCTTACGGTTAGATATATTAGTGATCTCCAGTATCCGGGGAAAGGCTACTTCTCTGGATTACCTGTAAGACATATCCTACGAATCTGAGAGATTTGCTCACTTATTGTTCAGGTACTTCACCCGTTCTGCATGACAAATTGGAGGCGCTGTCCGCTGGATTGATACAGTAGTGATGGCAGGCCTTAAACACTCTTGACGAAAAGCCTTTCTCACAGGCTACAGACAATGGCACCTGACGGTTAACAACTTGCCCCAGCCTATGTGCCCCACCCTCAAAAAAAACGATTCCGGCGCCGCTGGTATCGATGACCGACCATAGCTCCGGCCGACTTTGATATTTGACACTGGCCAGACCATCGGAAAATTCCGTGACCTGATAAAACTGAGGTTGAATAGCCCATTCCGCATATTGATTGACATAACCCCACTTCCCGTCCAGGACTGCCGGCGCCAACCCATTAACAAAGCGTCCTTTTACTTCAATCTGACGGGGCACCATCGCCAATCTCAGACCCTGGTCATTGATAATCCATGAACGCTCCTCAGGTTCTTCAACATCCAGCAGAACATAGGCCAATCCTTCGCTGAAGTCAGAAGCTTCGGTAAATTGCGGCGTCAATAACAGCCGTTCCCTGTCCATACTGAAATAACCCCATAATCCCTGGTACTTTACGGCAACGATGGTAAATCCTTCCTGATGGCGGATTTCGTCATATACCAGCGGGACAACGATTTCCCCTTTCTGGTCGATCAGCCCACACCCCAGTCGATCATCCCGTCCCACTGAACATACCTTGGCGTGGGTACCGACAAATTCGGCCTCACAGCGATCAAACCAGCGACTTCCAACAGCCGTGCCGTCGGGACGGGTGTAGCGACATTTTGAACCTGCCCGATAAAGCGTGGCATAAGGCGGACTCGTATCCTCCACGGCACACTCTTCCGTTCCTTCAGGCAGACACTGGAGTTTCATCACATCCACCACGTAAGGCTCCACTCCTTCGGCTTCAGCAACGCCTCCCCACGCAGAAACCATCAGTACCATCAAAAAACCTGTGAAAGCCTTGGCAAAATCGAATAGAGAGTGATTGCACCTCTGCTGGCCCATAATTTCAAAGCCATCGACGCCATCTTTGGACAAACTATCAGTCACTGGCAAGCTCCAGAATTATCCGGCGGTTTCCCTTTCCTTTATTCTCGATTTTGGTGACCTGCACATGGCCGATCTCACCAGTATTGGCCACATGTGTGCCCCCACAGGGCTGCAAGTCCACAGCATCCACATGAATCAACCGCACCCGCCCGGTTCCCCGGGGAGGCTGCACAGATAGAGTACGTACCAGTTCCGGCTGTGCATCCAGTTCTTCGTCGGTAATCCAACGCATGGAAACCGGATGCTGCGCCTGAATCAATTGGTTCAGCTGTTCAGTCAGGCTCTCTTTGTCAGGGGCTTCCGGCAGATCAAAGTCCAGTCGCCCCTTATTGCCGGATATGTTGCCTCCGGTCACCGGAGCATCAATGAGAGAGCACAATAAATGCAGACAGGTATGTACTCGCATGTGAACATGGCGCTTGTCCCAATCCAGCGTCATGGAAACCCTGTCGCCTTTATTGAGACCATCCACGCTTTCAAGAAAATGAATATGCTGCCCGCTATCCCGGTCTTTACGGGTATCCGCTACCCGGTATTGCTGACCGTTTTGCCCGGTCAGATAACCTGTATCCCCTGGCTGTCCACCACCGAGGGGATAAAAGATGGTTCTGTCCAGCTCAACGCCCTGCTCCGTCACAGCCACAATTGTTGCCTCTCCTTCACGGAGATAACCGTCTTCTCTGAACAACTCCAGGGTCATATCCTCTCCTTTCTTTGTTTTCAGGACCAATTCCCGGTTTCCAGGATCAATTCTCGGTTTTCAGGACCAATTCTCAGTATTCAGGATCAATTGAAGAGGAACTCTCTTTGTCCTGCACCAACACCCAGGGCGCGACAACCACAGCCCAGACTCCACGCTTTTCCTCGTGCCATCTACGGGCTTTATCCGGATCAACCTGACCAACCTTTTGCTGGTTCATCCAATCTCCCACCGCCGCACTGTCATCCTTGCTGACAGCCAAAGCCACTTCAATCAAATCCAGTTCCGGCTGAACCTCCACAACCTGCCCTTTGGCATAAAAAATTTCCAGATCTCGCCAATTGATGCGGGAGGTTTCTCCCAGCAACTTGGCCTTGCGCTCATCATCGCTGCCAATGGTGTTATCAGTACTCACAGGAATCTATTTCTCTTAATGTCAGGGTTTAAAAAATTACTTACGTGGGGTCAGAGTCCGCTTCCCTGACCAAAAGACTCATTATCAGAAATCATTTCGAGGATATCCACCCGGCGATACTTGGTCGATAGAGATCTTTAACGGCTTTTCTGAGGATCTGTCTGACGACCTGATCCAAATTGGCCTCGGATTCCTGGTGAAATTTTACTATCCTGTACGGAAACTCATTCGATTTCAAAACTGTGATACTGCATGCAAGAGCCAAGCGTTTTCAACACTCTATTACCACTTCTGATTGTCTTCACCGTTGTCGTGGTCACTTATCTCGGCCTTCACAAAGTCGTAGAGTTTGGAATGATCCGTATGGGAATTCTCAAACCTCTCTCAAAAACCACCTGGGAAGACGTTCGCAAACTTCGGGATAGCGGCCAGGTCTACTGGGCGCTTCGAAGATTTCGGCAATTGAAGAAAAAGGACGGTCTTCGTCTTTCGTTCCGTGAGGGCATGGACCAACTTCAGAAATTATGAGCCCGATTGACGTATTACGTCACTTTTCTTCCTGTTTTTTACATCGCCAACCCTCCCGTCGTCCCCTCCCACGCATAAGTCAATGATATATATAAATTTTCATAATTGGCACGTTATCTGCTGTATTCTCGCTGAATATCTATAAACGATGGATTTGAATGAGCCGGGTATCAAACCCAGCCATCATCAGGCACCTGAAGCCACAATTGAGTGAAGAAAAACGGGAGAAATATCGGCATGCAAAGAAGTGCAAGGATTATCGATTTTCTGCAATTTAAGTCCGATAAAGGTCTGGATGCACTTAACCGACTGACGGGATTGAACTGGGGTAGAATGCCCAGATCCCTGATAAATGCATATGATGAGGTCAGTGGAACGGCAAAAAAGCCTGAAATGGCCCCCATGGAGGGAGCCAAGACTCTGATAAAGGAAACGCAGCCCCACACACCTCGGGCCGCAGAAGGTAAATAGCAGAAACTCCGAAAAGAGACTTAAGCAGTATGCTTGCGGGCTGTCGCTGCTGATTCTGTCCGTTCTTTCTGGACATACAGCTCTTCTACAGAGAAAAGCTCACCGTCACGGGCACCACCACAACAAGCCTTCATGTATTCGATGTTCCCTTTCGCTTCGATAGTGACGCAACCAGACAGCATGGTTGATGAGCCCGCCGTGAGTTTAGCCTCATCCAGCATCACCGCAAATTCATCCCGCTGATCGCGATATACCAGCCAGAATGAAATAGGCTGTGTCGGTGCGTTGACAAATCGTATCCACGCCGCCGCATTAAAGGTTTTCTTTTCAATGGTGTTGGACACCGGTGCAGGTGCTGATGGTTTCTTGGACCCCATTCTAAGCTTTTTAATAAACGACAGGCGCGATGCTGTATCCGCTGGATTATCACACTTGGGAGCGTCACAGAATTCCGCGCGTGGGACCTCTGCCAGCACCTTAAGCTTAACTAATTTGGAAGGGATGATGTCCGACATATGCGACTCCGAACAAATATATGTGTAGTTTCATCTGTCCGTGCAGTTTGGAAGTCTTGCTCACTCATTATAGCTAACATTTTATAGCCTGTTTCCTTGGCTGGCAGGGACATACGTAGTTGGTTGATAACGCTACTTTAACCGATCTTGGAACGTGACGCAGCGATCAAATTTCCATTGGGATGAGGAATCCGACACGTTTATACAAAACTTCACCCAGCCTCACAGACAGTTACGATCATGGTATACTCCCGTCCCCTTAATTTCTGAATGGAGTTTTGACCCGATGTTCAATGTGAACGAATATTTTGATGGCAAAGTAAAATCCATCGCCTTCCAGACTGCGACCTTGCCTGCCACTGTCGGTGTCATGGCTCCCGGGGATTATGAATTCGGCACCAGTCAGCATGAGACCATGACCGTTGTCAGTGGTGAGCTGACCGTACTGCTTCCCGGCCAGGACGAATGGCAGTCATTTACACCCGGGCAAAATTTCGAAGTGCCTGCCAATAGCAAGTTTCAGCTCAAAGTTACGGTAGACACTGCCTACCTTTGTACTTACGCTTAACACCTAATAAACTGACAAACATGAGCCAAAGTGGCGAATAGCATTCGCAAAGGGAAATATACGCCACTCATCTAGATCTAAGAGAGAAAGACTATGACAGAGCCAGAAGTTACTATGAATCCGGACGAGCTGTATCTGGAGGAAATATTTACAGATCAAAAAGTTGGCACCATTCGTCGCCTGACGCCAATGAACAAAGACGGTCAGCCCGACAGCAACCGCAAGGTACTTTTCTTCGGACAAGCTCAGATGATGACACCTGCCGGTGCTCTACCCCTGAATTTTGAGCTTGAAGTGGACACTCTGGCGGACGCCTGTGCCAAATTTGCCGACGAAGCCAAGGTTGCGATGGAAAGAACGATCGAAGAACTGAAGGAATATCGCCGTCAGCAAGCCTCTTCGATTGTAGTTCCCGGTCAGGAAGGCGGCATGGGTGGAATGCCCGGCGGCCCAGGCGGAAAAATCCAGCTAAGATAACAGCTGCACTTTCTTTATTCCGGCCACCGTTCCGGAAAATAAAAAGCCCCTCAGTTGAGGGGCTTTTTTGTGACTGCTATTTGCCAGTCTTTTGGTTTGTCAGTCCCTTGGCTTGTCAGACCATGAAAAAAGGACTGATAGCACTCAGTTACAGGTTAGTGCCCGGCTACAGGAGCAGTAGCACCACGAGGAACCCGGATATCTTCCACCAGATGCTGGATATGCTCAGGGGGCTCTGCCGTCAGTTTGGACACCACCGTGGAGACCGCAAAGTTGAAAATCATCCCCAGGGTACCGATACCTTCCGGCGAGATCCCAAACCACCAGTTATCAGGAGTATTACCGGCAGGATTAACGAACTTGAAGTACACGATATAGCTGAAGGTAAATATCAGACCTGTCAGCATTCCAGCAATCGCACCTTCTTTGTTCATCCGCTTATAGAATATTCCCATAATGATGGCAGGGAAGAAGCTCGCCGCGGCCAGGCCGAAGGCAAATGCCACCACCTGGGCCACAAATCCCGGCGGATTAATCCCAAAATATCCTGCCACGGCAATGGCACAAGCTGCTGCGATACGAGCCGCCAGCAATTCGTGCTTCTCACTGATATTCGGCATGATGTTACTCTTCAGCAAATCATGGGATATGGAGGTCGAGATAACCAGCAACAGCCCTGCCGCTGTCGATAATGCCGCCGCCAAACCACCGGCTGCGATCAGCGCCACTACCCAGCCCGGCAATTGGGCAATTTCCGGATTAGCCAACACCATGATGTCACGGTCTACGTATAGTTCGTTGGTGTTGTCTGTCGGCGCATTAGTCAACATGCGCTGACCGTAGTCACCACGTGTGTCGCCTGCAAAGTCAGGCTTACCGGCAAAGGCCGCACCCGCTGTATAGGTGATCTTGCCGTCACCGTTTTTATCCTGCCAGGCCAACAACCCCGCGTTTTCCCAGTTCTGGAACCAGCTCGGCAGCTCCTGGTACTGGGTTTCAGACACGGTATTCACCAGGTTCAGACGGGCAAAGGAGGCCACAGCCGGAGCAGTGGTATACAGGATCGCGATGAAGAACAATGCCCAACCCGCTGACAGACGCGCATCACTGACTTTAGGGACAGTAAAGAAACGCACGATAACGTGAGGAAGTCCTGCGGTTCCCACCATCAGCGCAAAAGTAATGGCAAAGGTATCAATCGTGGATTTCGATCCCGACGTATATTCATTGAATCCTAGATCCACCGATATCTGGTTCAGCTTATCAAGGAGATAAGTGTCCGTACCGTCGACTGTGCTGCCAAACCCAATTTGAGGAATCGGGTTACCGGTTACCAGCATGGAAATAAAGATAGCAGGAATCATATAAGCAAGGATCATGACGCAGTATTGCGCCACCTGGGTATAGGTGATCCCTTTCATTCCCCCCAATACCGCGTAGATAAATACAATCGCCATCCCAATGATAACGCCTGTATTAATGGGCACTTCCAGGTAACGGGAGAACACGATTCCTACACCGCGCATCTGACCGGCCACATAGGTAAAGGAGATGAATATGACACAGACAACAGCGACCATACGCGCTGTCTGCGAGTAATACCGTTCTCCGACAAATTCCGGCACTGTAAACTTACCGAACTTACGGAGGTAAGGAGCCAGACACATGGCCAGCAACACATACCCACCGGTCCATCCCATCAGGTACACTGCCCCGTCGCGACCGATAAACGAAATGATCCCCGCCATGGAGATAAAGGATGCGGCTGACATCCAGTCAGCACCAGTGGCCATACCGTTGGCGATAGGGTGAACCCCTTTGCTGGCAACATAGTATTCACTGGTGGAACCGGCCCGCGACCATATCGCGATGCCGATATAGAGGGCAAAGGTCGCCCCGACGAACAGATATACTAGAGTTTGGGTATCCATTTGGGGCTCCTTCAGTCTTCGTGAACATCATGCTTACGATCCAGTGCGGCCATCCGCACGACGTAAACAAAAATCAGGACTACAAAGGTGTAGATAGAACCCTGCTGAGCAAACCAGAACCCGAGGGGAAATCCTCCGATTTTGATTTTGTCCAGTTGATCAACGAAGAGAATGCCTGCCCCGTATGAGACAACAAACCAGATGACAAGTAGCGTTATAAGCAGTTTTAGATTATCGCGCCAATAGGCGGCTTTGGGAGATGGATTACTAGCCATTACGACTCCTCCAATTTTGTTATTTTTGTATGCATATCCACAATAGCACCGTCTGAAAATTGGCAAATCTAGACCTTGGTATAAGGAATAATACCTATACATATCAATAGGATACGATTTTGACATGAATAAAATTTCATTTTCAGCCGCAGCAATTAGACTTAAGTCTATCCGCCTCTCTCGCTTTTTTTGGAAGATCGTGGGACGCTATAACCGGTTGTCATTTCAAAAGAATAACGTGCTACATGATTAACGGCTTTTTACTTTTTATTGTCTCCATCGCTTACATTGCCATTCTGTTTGGCATCGCCTATTTCGGAGACCAGAACACTCGGGTCTATGCTCAGCAGAATCGACGGCGAGCGATTTACAGCCTTTCGCTGGGTGTCTACTGCACTTCGTGGACTTTCTATGGTGCCGTCGGCAGTTCAGCCCAGAATGGCCTGGGATTCATGCCGATATATCTCGGCCCTATTGTCGTGCTGATTTTCGGAGCGCCGTTAATCGCCCGTATCATCCGCATCAGTAAACGACATAACACGACCTCCATTGCCGACTTCATTGCATCCCGTTACGGCAAATCCCAAAGCCTGGCGGTCATCGTCACTCTGATTGCCCTGGTGGGTATCGTCCCCTACATCGCTCTGCAGCTGAAAGCAGTGTCCATGGGATTTAATGTACTGACCGAAGGCGGCCAGGTCCGCAGCATTGAACAAACGCCCTACATACAGGACTCAGCCCTTTATGTGGCCCTGGTAATGGGGTTGTTCACCATATTGTTCGGGACCCGTCATATCGATGCCACCGAGCACCATCGCGGCCTCATCCAGGCTGTGGCATTCGAATCGATTGTCAAGCTGGTGGCCTTCGTCGCCGTCGGAATTCTGGTGTCCATATTTCTGTTCGATGGCTGGGGGGATATTACGCGTCAGCTACGCACAACGAATCAGGCTGCCGTGTTCAGCTTCGATGCGATCACGCCAAGTTCCTTTATCGTGCAGACCCTGTTGGCCGGGATTGCCATTATCTGCCTGCCAAGACAGTTCCATGTTTCCGTCGTTGAAAACTATGAACCCAGGGATATTTACACGGCACGGTGGGCGTTGCCGGTGTATCTGCTCGCGCTGACGGTATTTGTGATTCCTATCGCTGCCGCCGGAATTCTGATCTATCCCAACGGCACGATTGATTCAGACATTTTTGTCCTCAGTATTCCCATGGTGGCCGACTACGAGTGGCTGGCAATGCTGGCGTTTATCGGCGGAGGATCTGCCGCGACCAGTATGGTGATTGTCTCCACCGTCACCCTCAGTACCATGGTCTGTAACGAGATTATTGTGCCTCTGTTGCTGCGCATTCAGGCCCTGGATCTGTCTCGCAAGAAAAACGTCCAATTCTGGCTGCTGACCATCCGCCGTGTCACCATCCTGGTTAACCTGTTGGCCGCTTATGGCTACTACCGGCTGATGGGGGACTCCTTTTCACTGGCATCCATTGGTCTTCTGTCATTCGTTGCTGTCGCGCAATTCGCTCCGGTGTTGATAGGCGGTGTGTTATGGCGTTATGGCAATCGCCAAGGCGCCATCTCAGGACTGGTCTGCGGATTCGCAATCTGGATTTACACCCTATTGGTCCCGACAATTATTCAGGCCACCAACGCAGACTCAACCCTCATTAGTGAGGGCCTGCTCGGTATTGCCTGGCTGCGCCCCACAGCGCTATTTGGGCTTGATGGTTTTGACCTGATCACCCACGGTACCATTTGGAGCCTTGGCTTCAACATTCTGCTTTACTTAGTGGTGTCAGCCATTACGACGCAGAGGGTTATTGAGAGAATACAGGTAGCGTCGTTTCTGGACAGTGCCCAAAGCGCTGAAGCCAGTACCACCACCTGGGTCAGTGAAGCCACGGTTGAAGATATCAGCGCACTCTCCGAGCGTTTTCTTGGCCCGGAAAGAACCCAGGAAACGCTGAAGGATTATTCCCGCCGTAACCGGGTACGACTGTCACCCAATCGACCAGCCTCTGTCGATCTGATCAAGCACATTGAGAAACAACTGGCCAGCGCCATCGGCTCCTCAACCGCCCGCGTGGTTCTCAATTCTGCCCTGAAAGGTCAGAACATGCAGATTGAGGATGTGGTCAGTATTGTTGATGAAGCTTCGCAGGTCATTAAATTCAACCGGGAACTGCTCCAGTCAGCAATTGAAAACATGAACCTGGGTGTTGCCGTTGTCGATGATGCCCTCAACCTGGTGGCCTGGAACAGCCGCTATGTGGAGCTGTTCAACTATCCCCAGGGATTCACCCGGGTAGGTCGCCCAATCGCCGATCTTATGCGCTACAACCTGCTGATGGCCCATGTGCCTGCCAGAAGAGCGCAGAAAATCATTTCCCGTCGTCTGGAAATGATGAAGTCTGGTGAAGCTCATGAATACGAACGTATGCGACCGGATGGCACCGTGCTCCTGATACAGGGAAGCCCAATGCCAGGCGGCGGATTTGTTACCACCTTTTCCGATATTTCTGCCATGCGCCGCACTGAGCTGGCCCTGAAAGAAACTAATACCTATCTGGAGCAACGCGTTAAGGAACGGACCGAAGAACTGTCCAAACTTAACAAACAACTGGTTAAAGCCAAGTCAGTGGCCGAAAACGCCAACCTGAGTAAAACCCGCTTTCTGGCATCGGCCAGTCATGACCTGCTACAGCCCTTAAATGCGGCACGGCTGTTTACCTCTGCGCTGGCCAATAAGGTGAAGAATGAGAACGAATACAACGAACTGGTTTCTCATATTGATCACTCCCTCAATGCTGCCGAGGAAATTCTCAGCACCCTGCTGGATATCAGCAAACTGGATGCGGGAGCACTAGAGCCCCACTACTCCGTTTTCAACATCAATGAACTGCTGGGGCATCTGAACACTGAATTTACCGTCATCGCCGCAGAAAAAGGTCTTGGACTCCGCACTGTCCCCTGTAATGCCTTTGTCAATTCGGACCATCAGTTGCTCAGACGGGTTATCCAAAACTTCCTGACCAACGCCATTCGCTACACCCGAAGCGGGCGGATACTGCTGGGTTGCCGGCGCCATGACAAAGCAATCAGCATTGAAATTTGGGATACGGGCCCGGGTATTCCTGAGGATCAATTGAGCTCCATTTTTGAAGAGTTCAAACGCCTCAACCAGAATACGGAGAAAAACGGGCTTGGCCTGGGTCTGGCCATTGTTGACCGCATATGTCGCATGTTGGATTACCGGGTAGAGGTGAAATCCATCCTGGGCAAAGGCAGTATGTTCTCGGTCACTCTTCCTGTTGTCAGCAAACCGGTAGAAAGCTTGGCATCGCCCAAAAAAGTCTCACGCAGTCTGGGCAGCCTGGAAGGCACTGTGGTGTTCTGCATCGATAACGAGCCCGTCATATTGGAAGGCATGCGAGCATTGCTTGAGGGATGGGGATGCACCGTCTTCACCGCATCGAATCCCAACGAAGCTGTGACAACCTGCATGGCTAATCCACCGGAAATTATCCTGGCCGATTATCAACTGGATGAAGGCGACAATGGACTGGATACCATGGATATGCTGCGTCGTAGCCTGGCCCGTAATCTTCCGGGCATACTGATTACCGCGGTGAACAATGATGAAGTCAAAATGGAAGTCAAACAACGCGGCTATCAAATCCTGCACAAACCGGTAAAACCTGCTGCTTTGAGGGCCATGATTAACAAAGAGTTGAGTAAGAATTAAGTCTGAAACACTTAAGGAAGAAAGGAAGAAAATTTTAATCGTGACGGGAAATCCTTCGACAGGTCAGAGTAAACCTGTCGAAGTCCCTAAACCGTCCTGAAGCAGCTCATGCAATAGCAGGACAGAATCTATGCATTCCTGTCAGCTCTGGGCTGCCTGCTCCACTTCCATCTGCTGAACGGCGATGACTGCCTGAGTACGGTTGCGCACTCCGAGTTTACGGAACAACGCTGTGATATGGGCTTTGACTGTCGCCTCAGACACATCCAGTTCGTACGCAATCTGTTTGTTCAGCAAACCTTCCGTCAACATTCCCAATACACGGAATTGCTGCGGTGTCAGAGTGGCCAGACGCTCTGAGAAGTCAGTATCCTCAACCCTGACCGAGTCAATCTTCGCTGCCACTTCAGCCGGCAACCAGACTTCTCCGTTAAGCACTTGCTGGATTGCCTTGGAAATATCGTCCAGTGCCGCAGATTTAGGGATAAATCCGGAAGCACCGTAGTCAATGGCCCGGCGAATGACTTGCAAATCCTCACTACCGCTGACAATCACCACCGGTAGTCCGGGATACTGTCCGCGCATGAATACCAGCCCGGAAAAACCATGGGCGCCCGGCATATTAAGATCGAGCAGTACCAGATCGGCATCCGGGTTGGCTTCCACCGCATTCTGCAATGCGGCGATGGTATCCACTTCAATCACTTCGACTGACTTAACGGCCTGGGTCACCGCCTGCTTTAATGCGGCTCTGAAAAGGGGGTGATCATCAGCGATGATGATCTGTTGAGACATTAGCATGAGCCCTCACTTATCCTGCTCATCAAGTTCGATTCGATTGTATGTCCATAGGCTAACACATATTTCACCTGCTGGACTTTGCACTTTCCGCTATATCCAGCATTTTAGCGCGCGTTCACCAACAATACCTAATAATTACACCAATTTCCGGGCGTTTATCCTAATGGATCCAAAAGGCAGAAAATCATTTCCACCCGTCCCAAAAAGATCACCATGCCGTCTTCAAGCTCAATGTCGTCGGTCTTTTTACCTTCAACATGAACTCCGTTGGTGGAGCCTTTGTCTTTTAAGGTCCATTGCCCACCGGCATAAGATAATTCAGCATGTTTATCAGAAACACTCGGATCACCGATAATCACGTCGGCTTCTCCACCACGACCGATGACCCAGAGAGGCTTTGGCGTTTCCAGTGATAATCCCACCACTTGAAATTCCGTTTTATTCTTGAAAAAAACCAATGCCGCACTGTAGATCTCATTACTGCCGGACAAGGCCTGAGTTACCAGCTTGTCTACACTGGCACGACTATGGGTTGATTCATCCTTACGAAATTCAGCCAGTCGGTCACGATCAAGGGGAGACCATCCGGGAGGCAAAGGATAGCTTTGTTGCACCCGAGTGGCATCCGGATCTTCTTCATCCTCTTCACTGACCACCAGGGATTCAGCCTCTGCGGAACCGACTCCCAGGTGACTGGATACAATGGTGTGATCCGCTTCGTCTTCACAGGTGATCAAAAACTCTTCACTACTGAACTTCACCACATCCCCCGGATTCAACCGGGTCGCTTCCGATATTCGCCGGTTATTGACTGTTGTCCCATTAGTGGAATGCAGGTCCTCGACAAACAACCCATCCTTGCGCCAGACCAGTCTGGCATGTTCCCTCGAAGGAACGCCCTGTTCCAGGGATATGTCACAGGTCGAACTTCGACCAACCAGTGTAGAGGGACGGGTTACGGGGAAATCCTTTCCATCATGAACTCTCTTAAGATGGAATTTAGCCAACATTTCAGGCAGATCCTCAAAGCTTTTTCCATAGCTTAGCTGGAATAGCCTTAATTCCCAAGGTTTGCACAGGGGGAAATTTCAGTCGATTGAAAACGGCTACCAGACTGCAAAGACTTCATCGTAGGGAGACTCTCGTCTCCCCTGTTATTCGAGGCTCTTCGCTCCAGGTCCTGGCCTATTCCAGATAAAGTCCAGATTAAGCGCAGAATCAGGCTGCCTGGCTCTGTTGCTCCAGAGTCGTCTTCTTCAGCTTGTAAACACGACGCGGTCTGAGTGCGTATCGGTTCAGGCCGGGAACGTGAACCTTGCGAAGATACATCCCCCAGTCATAGTTGGAAGAATCGACCGGGAACTCTTTCCTGTCATATTCCCCCATTCTTTCCGCCAGGGCCTTAAGCTTGGAATTGCTGAACGTATAGGATGGTGAAGTGTAGAAAGAGAATACGATCGACAACTTACGGGTCGCCTCCAGATTGGAGAGCATTCTGGAACTGGGCTCACGGCCTAGCGCTTCCAGTAATTTGAAGCCCAGCTTGATGGCGTTATATCCGACGGTCATTACTGCATTGAAAACCGGGCTGGGAATCAACATGAAGGACTTCTGCGGCTTACGATAGAAAAGACGGTCATGAACCTCATGATGCTCTTCAGCTTCAGCCTGCACATGAGCAATGACATCCTTGATCCGGATGGGGTTAGCCTCACTGCTGCAACACTGATAAATACGCTGCTGGCCAGAATCCGCCATAGCTTCAGCCGCTGACAGGATAATACTGTTGGAGACCAGATCCGCCGGGATAATATCGATGATCCCGTCTTTTTTGCCCGGAAAGAAATTCACTTTTTCACGGGCATAGGCCAGGATGATGGCGTCTGCCACTTTGACACCTTCAATCCAGCCAGGGACCGGACCTTCCAGTGTACTTTCCACGATGGCAGGACGCAGAATGGTCAGGGTTTTACCGTACATGGCTTTCATCAAAAGCTGCTCACCCATCCACTTGGTAAAGGTGTAGGTGTCATTCCAGCCGTAGCGATTGGATTCTGCAATCCCCAGATCAACCAGATCCTTTTCACGCTGGTCGTCATCTTTAGCCGCTGCAGACACATCCTGAATTCTGGATTGCAGGAGTTCAATCAGCGGTTCGACTTCATAATAACCGAACTCAGATCGCTCAATCGGGTGCCCTGCAGGTGCAACGTTATCCTCCTCCATGACGCCCTTGTTATGGCCGTTTACATAGCAGGTGGATACTTGAACGATCGGCAGGTCTCCTCCAGCCTGTGACAGAGCAATCATGTTGTGCAGGCAAAGAGTATTGATCTTCAATGCCTGGTCGAGGGCTTCTCGAAAGTTGACACTGGCTGCAGAATTGATAATGAGATCGATATTGCCCGCCAACTCCTGAAATTCATCATCGGACAGACCAAAGTTCTTCTCGGTCATCTCACCACTGACAAACCTCAGATGCTCATCACACAATTTCTGGAATTGTTTTGCATCCTCACCTTTCAGGGTTTCGAATATGGAAGACTGGGCAATCTCGTTGGCAAACCGTTTCTCTGCCGTGGGATAACTGCGGTTGCCACGAACTAACAGATAGACTTTGCCGATAGTAGGTACACTGCGAAGCAGCTTTTCGAGTACAACCTTGCCCACAAACCCTGTGGTCCCCGTGATGAGCACGTTTTTTCCCGCCAGTGCGGAGAGAGTTTTGGATTCATTCATATCCACTTGCTCCTGTTTTCCATTAATGTTGTAAAGCTGATATTTCTAAGTGACCTGTTCTCTATCCTTACTGCTATCCTTTATTTCGAGCGGCCTTTATTCCGAGCTGGCGTTTATTCCGAGCTGGTTTTTGATTCGAGCCAGCTATCGTTTTCGCCTTGTCGTTACAAACAGGACTCCGCTTCAATTCACTCGCCGGTGACCCCGACGCCAAATCAGGTGACTGTCAGTCAGATTCCATAAAACCATTTAGAAATATCATCTCGCTTCGGGACTCTACTGCTCAAAGTTGACCCCTTCTTGATAAAAATATTTACATTTGGTTACAGAGTAGAACGTGAACTGATTCGCAATAACCGCCCTTTGCCAAATCTGATCCGCTCCCCGTGATAAATCTCACAGCAAAAATCTGACCAGCTTTCCAAAAGCCTCCTCGATTGTCTTACAATCTGTTTTTAAACCACTGGCAAGTCAGCTGCAGAACTTCCCTTTTCTGGGTATCCATATGCCCCATATGGCCATTTTCAGGAAGAATATGAAGCGCCTTATCGCCGCGTAGCCGGTGAAACAGCATTTCAGCTGACGCAGGTGGGTCGACTTCGTCGCGAGCACCATGAATAACACACACGGGACAGGTAACCCTGCCAACCCGTTTCAGGGTGTCCACTTCAAAGCATTCCAATGAGCCAGGAAGCGGCAGGCGCGAATAAGCCTCTATAATATAAGGGTCTTGTATGACGGCTCGGTTAATGTTGTCGTCTACTGCTGCCCTCACCTGACTCAAGGCGAAAGCTAACGGTAACCGCACTTCCTTGAGCCCAAGCATGACTTTGCATCTGCCCAGCAGGCTGGCAACTCTAAAGAAGGGGGACTCATACCACTTGAGCACACTCCTCACAGTGGCATCCAGAGTCACCAGCGCTTTTAACGGAAGCCCCTCAGCGGCCGCTTCCAAAACGGCGGTTCCTCCGGAAGAAAAACCAAATGCACCGACGGCTTCGTGCACCACATCGGTGCGCTGACGTAGATATTTTAGTGCACAACGAAGGTCTTCCAGCCATTCGTCCATTTTGACGTGATAACGCTGACCACCGGACTCCCCATGGCCGTGCATATCCAACACCAGGCTGGCAATGCCCTCTTTGGCCAGATCTTCTGCCAGCTCAAAGAAGTGTTCCTTATAGTCGAAAGCGCCATGACAAATGATGACAACAGGAGAAGGATGTTCCTGGCGGGGGAAAAACATACGGCCAACTATGGTGGCACCAAGAGACCTGAACTGGATGGATTCCTGTCTGGGCATGTTTGAATCGTATTCCTGATTGAGTGTCTGGAGTCTGGAAATCCCCTGAAAAGTCCCTTTTTACTACTCAAAATTCCAGAGCCTGCCAATGATTCATTTAACGCTAAAGGTCAAATAAAGCATTCACAACTCCAGGGAAACGAAAGTGTACGCGTAAGTGATTTCAATCAAAAGAGGCAGACAAAATTAAATTGTGACACACCCCACAACCGACCATTTGATTGTCTGACAATCTAATACAAATTAATGAATTTCATTGGGTTTTTATGCGCTTTCGTTAACTTCTGCAACCAAAAAGTGCGGCATGACGCACAGTCTTGTAACAGTCAGTAAACTACCATTCAGTCCAACATGAAAAACAAAAACAAGACTCACTAAAACAAAAAGCAGGCAAGAGATCATGACAACAGAAGTCGTAAGCATGAAAGAATCCGGCAAAGACAGTGGTGTCACAAAAGATAAATATCGACTGATCGGCCCCCTGTATGACTTTCTCAGTGCACTTTACAGCGGTAAGTCGATTCATCAGTGCAAAATCGGCATGCTTAATTCCGACCAGGTACGCCCAGGAGACAAAATCCTTTTTGCCGGCGTGGGTCACGGTAAAGATGCCATTCATGCCGCCGAGCTTGGCGCTGAAGTGACCGTCGTTGATCTCTCCGCTACCATGCTGCGCAAGTTTGAACAAGGTTTGTTGGAACAAAACAAATCCCACCTCCCTATTCGCCAGGTACATGCGGATATTTTCACCTTCGACGAGCTGGAAGAATACGATATGGTCGTCGCCAACTTCTTCCTGAACGTTTTCAATGAAGACCTGATGGCAAAAGTTCTGGAACACCTCATTGCCTTGACCAAGAAAGGTGGCAAAGTGGTTGTGGGTGATTTCGCCTTCCCTACCGGCAATATCTTTTCCCGCACCTTTAAAAAGGCCTATTGGTATGTTGCCGTATCACTATTCTGGCTGTTCGCCAATAACGCCATGCACAGTATCTACAACTACCCCGAGCACATGAAAAAGCAAGGGCTGGTTATTCGCGACAGGAAATACTTCAAACTGCTTAACGTTAATTGTTACTGGTCCATTCTCGGCTACAAATCACTGTAAATACGAATCTCACAATAACGATAAAAACAGACGAGGTGTTGTGGTATGACTGATCAGGTATTAGTCCTGGACCGGTACAGCGATGTTCGCCAGGGTAATTTCAGTTTCTCAGAACGGGTCAACTATTTGAAAGAGTTTGGCCGGCATTCACAATCCTTTTCCACTCTGCAGCCAGGTATGGACTTTTTTGACCTGGAGGGAATCGGCTATATCGGGTACATGCGTAAATGGGGCAATGTATTCGTTCTCTCCGATCCGGTCTGTGCAGCGGAAAACTTCGATCTTATTCTGACTGAGTTCCACAAGAAATTTCCCCGGGCGAACTATATCCAGGTAAGCAAGTCCGTGGCGGATATACTGCACAGACGATTTGGCCTGTATGGCACTCAATTTGGCTCTGAGACCAGGATCGATTTACAGAAATGGAGCCTGACCGGTAAAAAGAAACAGGTACTCCGGACAGCGCTTAACCAGGCTGAGAAACAGGGGATCACTGTAAAAGAGCGTTTTAGTGACGACCATACCCGAGAAATCTCTGAAGCCTGGATCAAAACACGAAAGTGCAAAAGCAATGAAATTCGTTTTCTGATTCGCCCGATGAATATGAACTACAAGGAAAACGAGCGCCATTTTTATGCATACCAGGACGGTAAGGCAGTCGGCTTCATTTACTTTGATCCGATCTACGACAAAAACAAAATTGTCAGCTACGTACCCAATATTTCCCGTGCTTCAGCCGATTTCAAACAAGGCATTTTCTACACATTAATGGCACACGCCATGGAAGTGTTTAAAGAAGAAGGCGTTCCTTTTCTCGACCTGGGGCTAATCCCCTTGATGCTGACCAAAGAAACGGAGCCCCAGGAAGCCGGACTGCTGAAAAAACTGCTGCATCTGGTATATGAAAAAGGAAACTTTCTATACAACTTCAAGGGATTGGAGTTCACAAAAACCAGATTCCGGGGCGAGGTTTTCAAAACCTACTGTTGCCACAGCAAGACACTTCCCATGCTTGAATTCCTGGCGATGTTTAAGCTGACCAGATTGATCTAAACCTCAAAGAAAGCCACAAATAACAACTAAAAATAATGACAATATCCGCCCGCAGGATCGCGGGCATTATTTTTTTATAAGCTAGCGTCAACAGCCCGTGGACCAGCTTTTTATACACACTACTATTTCGCTATATACACTTCCATTTCGTTATAAGCACTCCGATTGCAGTTCTACATATACATATATATGGCGACACCATATCGATAGCATTATATCGACAGCGACATCACCTGATGAAATCCCAGGCGTGCCACGCCATTCTCCCACTCCGGATTCACTTTCGTACCGCTAGACACGGCAACATGGCGAACAGAACTTTCCCCAGGCAGAGTCGAAGCTCCAGCCATCGTCAGCAAATCAGCCACTCGGCGGGCAATAGCCTGTCCTGAATCCACCCATCCGATATGCGGTGAAATCTGCAATAGAAAAGGTTTCAGCAAAGGAAAATGCGTGCATCCCAATACCACTTGGTCACATTCCGCTTCCAGAACGGGAACAATCTCTCGCTGCAAAAGTTCCAGATCCGGCAATTGTCCGCACGAGACATCTTCTGCCCACCCTACCAGAGCATTCGATCCAACTCTTGTAACCTGGCAATCGGATGCATGTTGATGAATCAAATCCTCCAGATATTGACGCTGTACCGTGCCCGGTGTTGCCAGCACCCCTATTCGCCGGTTGCGGCTGAGCGATGCAGCCGTTTTAACCGCCGGCACCACTCCGACAACAGGAAAAGGAAATTGCTGACGGATAGTATCCAGCACAATGGTGCTGGCGGTATTACAGGCAACGACCAGAAGACCAGGCCGAATCACTGGAACCAGAGTCTGCAACAGAAGAATCACCCTGTCGGTGAGCTCCTGCTCCGACTTCAACCCATAGGGATAAGCGGCGAAATCAGCCAGATAGAACGTATTCAGCTGGGGTAAATGTCTGACGATCTCTCCCCAGACCGTAAGCCCGCCGCTTCCCGAATCGAGAATCAATGCCGGTGAATTGCCATAGGACAATCCGCCCAGACAATCTCTGAGGTCTGTTGCCAATCTGTCGTCTCTGGTGCTGTTCAGGAATGCTCCTGACGAATAATCTGTATGGAGGCATCTATCAGTTTGCGGGAGATGGTCTGGCGTGGTGGAATCGTCGGCAGCTCATCAATATCGAACCATCTGGCGTCTCTCAATTCCGCAGGATCGAACAGAAGATCACCGCTTTTGTACTCGGCCAGATACCCTAACATCAGCTGGTGAGGGAACGGCCAGGCCTGAGAAAACTGGTATTGAATGTTGTGCACATGAATACCAGACTCTTCAAGCACTTCTCTTTTCAGGCCATCTTCGGCACTTTCTCCTGCCTCAATAAAGCCTGCCAGGCAGCTGTACATTTCGGTATGGATACGAACAGGCTGCCCCAGCAGAATCTCACGCCCTTTTCTCACCACAGTAATAATACAAGGGGAAACCTTTGGATAAGACAGATAACCACACTTGGCACAGGCAAGCGCTCTGTCGCTATCGTTAAACTCGAGATTATGACCGCAACGACTGCAAAAATTCTGGGTACTTAACCAATACCGCAACTGAGCAGCAGCATTGATCACCTTAAATGCGGGCTCGGGCGCACGCAGGAGGTAATCACGCAATGCAACCGCCTGCCAGCCATCCGGGGCCGATTCAAGTTGCACCACTCTACAGGGTGAATCGTTCAGCTCACCCAACAGCAATGCCAACTTGGGTTCCGGCGACAGCGTTTCATAAGACCATGGCATATGCTGGGAAGGATCCGCCAGCAACTCCGGTTTTACCAGCAATTGGTCATCGACAAAATAAATCGATAACGTCTGTGGGTTATCAACGCCTGCCACCATGGCCGGATGATATTTAAAATGAACCGCCATATTTACTCCTCATCTGGCGCTCATGCCGACCGTTATCAACATGAGCGCCTTTTGACGTGAAGGTCGCCAGCTCCCCGGATTTTTCGTGAGTCAGTGCGACCTCTGCGTCAGACCATCCTTTTGCTTCTTCGCCACAATGCAACCAACAGAGCAATCACCGTTAGCGCCAGCGGCACCAGGACAATATTGATCAACTTCAGTTGACGCCCCAGGTCCTCAATATTTTGGTCAAGGCTGTGCTGGACATCCCGCAATGCCTTGCGAATTTTGAGTTTTTCCTCCTGGAAGCTCAGCAGCGCCTGTTCCTGCTCCGGAGATAGTATCGCACTATTGGCATCGGCTCCGGCACGCGCTGATTGAAGTTCCGCCAGCTTGGACTCGGTTTCCTCCAGACGCGTCTCCAGCTCACGCTGCTGGTCGGCAAACTTTTCTTCTGCCTTGCGACGCAGCTCTTCCACCACCGTAAATGGGCGGGTGAAGCGACCGCGGGAGCGAATATTAATCAGGTCAGCATTCCCGGACAGGTTATCCAGTGCATTAACCAGCAAATCGCCGTTGTTAGCCCAGGGACTGGCAATCCGTTGGCCGAAAAACTCCTGAACCTGCACCCAAAGACGGTCACTCAGAATATCCGTGTCGGCAAACACCAGCACATTCAGATTGTCAGTCTCACTGATATCCGCCATCACTTTGCGGGTCACTGTCTTGGGTTCTGCATCTGCCTCATCTGCGGTCGCTTCGCTATTATTTGTGGCTTCATCGCCTGCGGAACTTGCGCCAGTATCATCACCCTCTGCGGGCTCTACAGGCTCTTCAATTTCGATCCCGTCAGGATAAGCTGTCGTCGCTTTACCCTCCACACGTGCTGCAATGGTATAGCGCTCGCCGCTTGGCGTGAAACCATCAAACAGTTTTTCCGGATTATCCAAAGTGGCGAACAACGACGCTTCCAACGCACTCGACTCTGTGCTGGAACTGATCAGCGGGGTGATTTTCGTGGTATGCCCTTCAACCATGTCCAAAATACCCGAGGTGGATACATTGATGGACTCAAGTCCCGATAGCACCACATCTTCACCATCCCAGTTGTCCTTGGTCAGCCCTAACAGAGCCAGATGCCGTGTAGGCGTTCTCTGGGGACCAACGCCGACCACCATGCTGTTGTCGAAATCCGCCAACACCGCGCCTTCCCGTAACTGCAATCCCCAGGCTTTGAGTAAAGGACCGAGATCAGAGTTACGTGACTGGTTAGCCGCCATCATCGGCATGGAGGGCTGATCCTGCTCAGCAAACGGATCAACAAACGCAAGAATCCGTCCCCCCTTCAAAGCAAACTGGTCGATTGCCAACAGTGCCTGATCCGAAAGATCCTTGGGATGTATGAGCAGCAGCACATCAATGGAGTCGTCAATCTTATCCGCATCATTGGATACCCACTGCACATCGAAAAGGTCTTCCAGGTATTGCATGAAGACCCAGGCTGGACGCTGTCCCTGGCCGTAAAAATCCATACCGCCGTTGATTTCCAGGCCGGAGAGAATACCGACTACCGGAGACTTCTGCCGATTCAGGCTATAAATGAGTTTGCTAAGGTCGTATTCCAGAAACTGTTCCTTATCCGGCTGAAAAAATGCGATGACTTCTTCAGCAGCGACTACTGCGGCAAGATCTTCCTCAGTTTCTGCATCTTTAGCATCCCCCACCTCGTCAGACTTCACCTTCCCTACCAGTCCAAAAAACACATTTTCCCCAGAAACTCCCACCGGGATGGACTGCAGTCCTGCCACTGTGGCGTTGTCTTCATCTTCGGAAAACGGCGCCGGATCAATAACATTTAACGTAATTTTTCCGCCGGCCAGTTGTTCAAATTCCTGCAGCAGCTCCTGCACCCGCTTGGCATATGCCCTCAGCGCAGGCAGGTCTTTGGAAGACTGATCAGAGAAGTAGAGATTCAGTTCAATATCCTTATCCAGATTCTGCAGGATCGACTTTGAACCTTCGCTCAGCGTATACAGTTTGTTTTCTGTTAGATCCCAGCGCATTCCGGTCAGTCCGGAGGACATCAACAGGTTGAAAATCACCAGTGCGGCGACGGCGATAACAGCAATGATTCCAGTACGTTTCATAATTTCCTTACCTCTTCACCGTATGCCGAACCAGATGGGCCGTGAGCCAGAGGCCAAACACCATAATGGAAATAAAATAGAGGGCATCCCGGATGTCGATCACCCCACGGGATATAGCCTCGAAATGTGACATGAAGCTTAAGCCGGCAACCAGATCCAGAACCCAGTTGGGAGCCCAGACCGAGAAGGCATCCAGCACCAACGGGAATCCGGAGGCAACCAGAACAAAACACACCACCAGAGTCAGGACGAAAGCAATCACCTGATTGCGGGTCGCAGCAGAAAACATGGAGCCGAGCGCCAGGAATCCACCAGCCATGAACCAGCTTCCCAGATATCCCGCAAAAATGGCTCCGTTGTCCGGTTCTCCCAGGTAATTGACGGTAATCCATAACGGGAAAGACAGAATTAGCGCGCACCCGAGGAACACCCAGGCCGCCAGGAATTTGCCCAACACCCAGGCAGAAGGTGATACCGGCAGAGTCAGCAACAGCTCAATGGTTCCGCTCTTGCGCTCTTCCGCCCACAGCCGCATGGTCAACGCTGGAACCAGCACCAGATATAGCCAGGGCATAAAGTTGAAAAAGGAATTGAGATCCGCCTGCCCACGCTCGAAGAAGCGTCCCAGGTAAAACGTAAAAATCCCGCTGAGAACCAGGAATATCACTGTAAACAGATAGGCCAACGGCGTTGACAGATAGCTCAGCAGCTCTCGTTTGAATATTGTGGTTACCGTACTCATGCTGCATCCTCCATCGTCAGGCGGCGGAACACATCGTCCAGGCGGCCTTTTTCCACATGCAGCTCTTCCACATCCCAGTTACGGTCATGTATCAGTTGATTCACAGCATGCAGTGCCTGGGTACCGGGTTCGGTGTATAGCAGATAGCCATGATCGCTGCAGGTTTCCACCTCGGTAATTTCCGGCAGTGCCCGGAGCGCTTCCAGTGGCTCATACTCCTCACTGAAGCGTACATAGACCGCTTTGTGATATCGGGACATCTGGGCCAGTTCCATTGGTGTCTTGTCGGCGACGATTTTACCTTTGGCGATGATAACCACCCTGGAACACAAGGCATCCACCTCTTCCAGAATATGGGTGGAGATAATCACGATCTTATCCTTGGACAGGTTTTGAATCAGTTTACGCACCTCATGCTTCTGATTCGGGTCCAGGCCATCGGTAGGCTCATCCAGTATCAGCACCTGAGGGTCATGAATAAGCGCCTGCGCCAGACCGACCCTGCGCTTATAGCCTTTGGACAAGGTATCAATCGGCTGACTTAAAACCTTCTGTAACGAGACCTGCCTGACCACTTCATCAAACCGTTCGTTCAGGCGCTGTGCGGTCATACCACGCACCTGCCCCACAAAGCGGAGGAACGCCGCCACGGTCATTTCCCCATATAAAGGCGCACCTTCCGGAAGGTACCCCATAATTTCCTGGGCCTTCTGTGGGTTGGACAGCACATCCGTCCCCATGACGGAGATATTGCCCCTGGTTGGCTGAATGTATCCGGTAATCATTCGCATGGTGGTCGATTTGCCGGCACCGTTGGGGCCAAGAAAGCCCAACACTTCCCCCGGTTTGACTTCAAATGAGATACCCTTTACGGCATGGAGGTTGCCGTAGCTTTTTTCCAGATCTTGGAGTTTGATCATGTGATTAGGCTTCCCGTATAACGAGCTGCAGGTTTTATTATGTGTACAGGTCTGTTGCAGACCTGGTATTCGGATGCAGAACTCCCCGGAATCCCCCTCTCCATGAGAGGTCCAGGGAAGCAGCGAAAAGAATAAGTAGTCAATAGTAGGTTTGCAAGAACCTATCGAAAACAATCTATTACAGTGTGGCAAGGTTCAGGGTTGTCGACTAAAGTGAGGTTTGCTCCAACGGCCACGCAGACTAAACTTGTTACCAGGTTTCACCGGGTGGAAGTCAACTTGACAAGGCATCACGAGGCGGCGACTATTCGCCAGGGTCCGGTGACCTGAATTAACCCTTCCCTTCAACCGTTGGATAAATCAATGTTTGGGATCAGCTCCTTCTTCTTTACCATCCTCCGTAAAATACTGTTCTTATGGGTACGTACCGACGTGATCGGCAATGACGCCAAAGAGTTGGGGCTGGACCCTAACAAACCGGTCGTCTATGTACTCCAGCACAGCTCACTGAGCAACCGGTTGGTATTGGAGCAGAAGTGTCTGGAGAACCATTTTCCTTCCGCCCAGCAACCTTTATCCCTGGGCGATGAAACCATCAGGCGCAGTCACTTTTTTATATATGAAAAACAGGGACAGCCGTTCCGCCGCCGCTACCGACCGGTGATTACGGAAAGACTCAAACAGTTGGTCGCCGCGGCTAAAAAAGATTCTGATCTGGAAGTCCAGATTGTTCCGGTTTCCCTGTTCTGGGGAAGGGCTCCCGAGAAAGAAAAGTCTCTCTTTAAACTCATGCTGGCAGACACTTGGTCAGTAGCCGGCCGGATCCGGCAGTTCTTTGTCATCATGATTCATGGCCGAAATACTTTCGTGCAGTTCAACAAGCCGATCTCTCTGCACCAGATCGTGGAAGAAAGCGAAAGCAAAGCGATCGCCACCCGGAAGCTGGCCCGTGTCCTCAGGGTACATTTCCGACTGGTGCGTCAGGCGGTGATCGGACCGGACTTATCCCACCGCCGCACCCTGGTATCCTCACTCATCCGTTCCAATGCGGTGAAAGAAGCGATCAAGGAAACGGCCAGAAAAGGGAAAATCCCACCGCTCAAGGCCAAGCAGAGAGCCCGCAAATATGCCAATGAAATTGCTTCCAACGTTTCCATCGCGGCTGTCCGCTTCCTGGATATCCTGCTGACCTGGGTCTGGAACAAGATTTATAACGGGGTCAAAATCAACAACCTTGAGGCGGTTAAGGAAACGGCTCAGAAAGGCGCTATCGTTTATGTCCCCTGTCATCGCAGTCACATCGATTACCTGTTGCTGTCATATGTCCTGTTCCGCAACGGATTGATGGTGCCGCACATTGCCGCAGGGATTAACCTCAATATGCCCATCGTCGGCCCGATCCTGCGTCGCGGCGGCGCTTTCTTTATGCGTCGCAGCTTCAAGAACAACAAGCTATATACCGCTGTCTTCAACGAGTACATGCACTCCATGTTTACCCGCGGCTATCCGGTGGAATACTTCGTTGAAGGGGGCCGCAGCAGAACCGGCCGGACACTGCAGCCGAAAGCCGGTATGTTGCTGATGACCGTCCGCAGTTTCCTGCGGGACTCGAAGAAACCCATATATTTCGTACCGGTCTACGTAGGCTATGAGAAGATTCTGGAAGCCAGGTCTTACCTGGGCGAATTGAAAGGGGCCAAGAAACAGAAGGAAAACGTGTTTGGCCTGTTCAAGTCCCTGAGAAACCTGCGCAGCTCATTCGGCCAGGTCAGCGTGAACTTTGGAACACCGTTCGCACTGGAAGAAACTCTCAGCAATATCCAGCCGGACTGGAAAGAACATACCTATACCCAGGATTCCCGACCCGAGTGGTTGCCGGGGGCCATCGACGAACTGTCCAACCAGGTCGCCACGAGTATCAACAACGCTGCCGCCATCAACCCGGTGAATATCGTCGCGACGCTGTTATTGGCAACACCCAAGCAGGCCATGGATGAAAGAATGCTCGGCGACCACTGTGACGCGATGATCGCTTTGCTGAAACAATTCCCTTACAGCGATGTGATGAGTTTCCCTGAAGGAAAAGGATCAGACTGGATTGCCTATATGGAGTCCATGGGGCTGGCGGTCCGCCAGAAACAGAAGCTGGGGGATATTATTGCACTGGAAGGCGCCAGCGCGATTCTGCTGACCTACTACCGTAACAATATCCTGCATTTGATGGCCCTCCCTGCTCTGGTCGCCAGTATGTTCCAGAACAACACCACGCTACGAAGGGAAAAACTGGTCTGGCTGGTGAAAACTGTCTATCCATATATCCAGTCCGAACTATTCCTGCGCTGGTCCAGGGAAGAAATTGATTCCGTGATTGAACGCTGGATCGACACATTATGTGCCAATAACCTTCTGCTGAAGGACGATGACAATCTTTACAAGCCGATTGTCGGATCCCGGGAGTTTGTCCTGCTTGACGCGCTGGCCAGAACTATCATCCCGACACTGGAAAGGTACTACATTGCCATCGCCATTCTGCGTCGTAACGGTCGTGGCACCATTACCGCCAACAAACTGGAAGAACAAAGTACGATGATGGCGGAGCGCATGTCGATCCTCTATGGACTGAATGCGCCGGAGTTCTTCGATAAATCCCTGTTCCGAAACTTCATCAATAATCTGAAGCGCAAAGAAATCATTCAGATTGATGAAAACGGCAATATCGTTTACGACGAGAATCTGGATCAGGTCGCTGAAGATGCACGTCTGGTGCTCAATGCTGAAATGCGCCAGAGTATCCTTCAGGTCGCCATTGAAGCAGAGTCCAAACCGGTCTCGAAAGAGCCACCTCCAATGGACAAAGCCGCCGGCCAGAACTGACAGATCTGCTCTTTCTCCCCAGGTCAGCATTTTTTCTGCCCTGGGGATATTCGCGGAGCCTTTTTCATTTCACTTTTTCTTCTTTTCAATCTACCGTCCATTCTCTTCCTGACCACTTTTCATTTTCTTCCCGACCACCTTCCATCCACACCCTGTCCACCTTCCCTTCTTTCCTGTTCATATTTTCTGCCTTGCGTTCATATTGCCTTGCCTGCATCTCTATAGCCCTGGCGAATCATTCGAATCCACTCCCCTGACAGAAAGTTGGATTTGATGTTCTAAACAAGGGCGACTTCACATTACGTGATTTTCATCTGCGTATAATTTCAGAATCCATTGATGTTTCTCCCAAATCGAACACCAATGGAAGCATCAACAGATGCTGGTCCTGTGAGTCGTAAAGGGACAATAAAAATAACAACCCGGAGAGAATCATGAATCTGGCACCCCAACCTCAGGCATTGGGTATTTCAGAGCACCTGCGTGTATTGATTATCGACGACCATCAATTGGTTGCCGAAGGCCTTCGCGCCTCACTACGCCAACAAAATCTCCATTTGGATATGGAAATCGCACTGAACTGCACCGCCGCCGCAGAAATTCTTAGCAAAGACCAAAACTTTGACCTGATTCTGTTGGATCTATCGCTGCCTGACAGTAAAGGGCTTCGCTTTCTTCGCAAACTTTCGGAGCTTCGCGTGCTCATCCCGGTGGCCATCTTATCCGGGTCTGAAGACCCCGAAGACGTGGATCTTGCACTGGCCAGCGGCGCTTGCGGTTATATCAGCAAGTCCAGCAGCGGAAGCAATATATATCAGGATATCTCGGCCATTCTGGAAGGAAAAATGGTACTGCCGGATTTCTATCCGAGATACCGTCGTCGTCGGCCTGTTGATCTGCAGGTGGATATTCAGGCCATCACGCCCCGTCAAATGGAAGTGCTTCAGCTACTGGCCCAGGGATTGCCGAACAAAAAGATCTGTACGAAATTGCAGCTCACAGAAGACACGGTCAAGACACACCTGAAATCCCTGTTCATGCATCTGAATGTTCATAACCGGACAGAGTGTGTCAGGGTCGCCGAGAAATGGAATCTGATCGACTGACAGATTCCTTCAAATAAACAGGCTCCTTCGAACAAACAGGCTTTCAAATAAGGCCGGTAAGCAGCCTGATCATGCAACCGGCTGACTGAGCTGACTGCGAATAGCGCTTAACAGCCTGGCAGGCGTCACGGGCTTGGTGAGAAATACAATGTCCGGCCGATCATCCGAAAGATCTCGCACCTTTTCCACATCGGCCGACAGGATTATCGCGGGGACAAACCGGTCCGCCAGCTTGCGTATCAATTTCACCACGCTGAGGCCGGTTTTACTGTGCCCCAGTCGGTAGTCAGTCAACATCAGGTCCGGTGTGGAAGCATCATTCAATCCATCAAGCTGTGCGACAAACTCTCCGTACCCGGCCAGAGACACCACCTCTGCCCCGCATTGAGTGACAAAAGCGGTCAGCGCTTCTCTGTTGGTCTCGTCATCTTCCACCAGCCAAATCCGCACACCGGAAAGTACCTGATGCATACCTCCTGCGGCGCTTTCCTGGGCTGATGGCAGTACGGGATCTGAGGCGGGTATCGTCAGGCGAAATACCGTCCCTGCTCCTTCGTCACTCTCCAATTGCAAAGAAATGTCCATCAGCTCAGAAAGCTGTTGAACAATTGCCAGTCCCAATCCCAGGCCATTGGGAGGTCGCCCATTATTTCGGCGAACCTGCTGAAATTCCTGAAACACCTTTTCCTGATGCTCTTTTGGAATCCCCCGTCCGTCATCCCTGAACACCAGCGTCACCCACTCCTCTGAAATTTCAGCGTCTATTACCACGTTGTCGGCCTCCGCATGCTTCAGACTATTGGACAGCAGATTGCGAAGAATGCGCTCGATCAGAATCGGGTCTGAGTAGATTCCCGTCCCTTCAGGTATTGAATTGAGCATTGCGGGGCTGGCGTCATCCGCCTTAACCTGCTCTTCGATAATACGCTCTACCAGATCGTGAAGGTCAAATGCACTGCAGTGCGGCTTGATCACCCCCAGGTTCAAACGGGATATGTCCAGCAAGGTACCCAATAGACCATTCAATTGGTCCAGGGATCTTTTCAGTTTTTGTTGAACTTCCGAAGTTTCAGTATCACCCGGTGCCGGTTTCGGCATTCCTTCCAACAGCAGATTCATGGCATTCAACGGCTGCCGCAAATCATGGCTGGCGGTGGCAATAAATCGGGTCTTGGCTTTGTTTTCCCTGTCAGCTTCTGCCTGACGAATATGCAATAGCTGCTGGTTCAGGAAACTGCTACGGAGATTGTGTTCCTGAATGTAGGAACCGACAGAACCAATCAGATTGGCACCGGCCAGAAAAAACATATTCAGATAAAGCTTATCCGGCGGCATGTCAGCCATGACTTCCGCCACGGCATAAAAAGCAAAAATCAGCCAGGAAGGTACCAGGGCATGGCGGAATGGAATGGACATGACGAAATAGCCATAGCTCAGAACGAGAAACAGGCCGTCGTAGGGCACCATCACATTGTTGGAATGGGCAATCCAGATAATCGCAACCACTGCCATGCCACACACAAAGTAACTGGCCATGTATACAAAAAAGAAAAGTCGGGGTGACCGGGTTCTGCAGTTAATGATGGTAGAGATCACAATGACCGGGGCCACCAGAAACAGGCGTATGGGAATCGTCCAGCTCGCCACCTCAAACGGAAATATGAGGTAATCCACCAGTGAATAGATAACGAAGAAAACCAGCGCGACCAAGTTCACAACGCCCAGCCTGCGTCTGATACGCTTAAACTGGAACGTTTCAAACAGCCGCTCCAGTTCAGGTTCAAAATTCAGATTGTAGTAACCGGCTCGACTGGCATTTATTATTAATTGTTCGTTCATATCAACTCCAGCAGAGCCGATATGATAACACTCAGCCATTTAGCTCAATGTGCCCTAAGTCCAGAAAATGTGGCATACGTCCAGAAATTGATCAGAGTGTGGATGATTGTTGCCGATCGATAAGGCCCTTTCACAGCGATCCAAAAGACTAAGAAGTACGATCTCTCAAGCGCGCTTTGAGCCGTTCTCTTTCATCGGTAAAATACTCCGCCCTTAACGACTCCAATTGCCTTTGCTGATCTTCTTCACTGAGACCTGCCTCGAGTATCTGGTCCCGCTGTACCTGATATTGCGCATATCTCAAATCGAACTTCCTCCGCGCTTCCCAGTTCTTCGCGATCTGATCAATTTCCTCTGCGGGATAACCGAGATTTCCTAACCCGCTTCGAATATCCTCCTCACTGGCTGCATTCTGCAACAGCGCTGCAGCCTGCTGAGCCCGTATGGCCGAACGCTCCAGCTGCTCGTCCACCGTCCGAAGCTCCTGTGGCAAGTGGCGACGTCTCTCTACAATCAACTGCTGCTTTTTATCGGGACTGAGCTCCTTGTCCTGCTGAATCGACATTTTATCCAGCGTGTAATCCGCATAGGCCTCTTCCATGCCGAAAAATGCCTGGACGGTATCCTCGTTCATGACCTCACGGCGAATCTGTTTCAGCCGGGTCAGTGACCCTCGCAACACTTTCAAATGGTACTCAGGGGTCTGCTGATCAACCGGTAGTAACGGCTCCTGCATCAGATCCAATGCCAGTTGCTTATACTCAAGATACTGGTCCATTAACGCCATGGCTTCATCCGCGGCTGCCGGGGGCAAGCTACTGCGGGCCAAACGTTCAATTTCCGCCAGCGCTTTCTCAGGAGGAACCTCTCCCACCGTATTGAAGAAATAATCAAAGAAATCTTTGACTGCAACGCTCACTATCAGATGGCCGGATTCATCCGCCCGCAGTTCGCCATCGATATCCGTGCCGGCCAGACTGGCAGCAAAAGCGGCACCGTCATATTGTTTTGGGGTCACCCAAGTGGTTTCATCCTGCCTCACCGATTCGTCATCCAGTGTGGCCGCCTCTTCGGTGTTGGTAATGCCTAGCGGCCCCTGCGGTGCAACCCAGGGGTCTTCAAGTGCTGTCTCCAGAGATACCGTTTCAACATCGGGTTTGGCTTTGTACGGTTCACTTTGCCATAACCAGGCGGCAGTTAACGCCAGGGATATGGCCGTGATGACGACAGACAAGGGAAACAGATACTGGTCTCTGATTTTTATCTTCATTCGGGTCCTTCCTGGCGGGCTACTGATCATAAGTCAGCAACCCGCGCAATGGTGATGAGACAACGTCCAACACGGATCTTATAAGCCTTCTTTCTTCAGCCGGTTAGCCTGGCTTCGGTAAAGCGATACCGGATTGGTCCACAAAGAACGCACCGCAAACAGATGATTGATGGCATCCAGGTGATTCATGGAATAGTGGGTTCCAATGACCTTGCCCAGCTTGCTGGAGCAACTTGAGACAAACCCATCGTTCCGCTCATGGCCAAACACCAGTGATGTCACTCCCAGAAAGGCATCCGAGGGATCAAGCAGATTAGTCACAGGACTACGGCCGCTCCAGGAATACAGTTTCACCAGATCGTCGCCATACCAGACCTCTTCATCGCCGCTGTCACAGTTTTCGGGGCTAACGCCTCTCCACTCGAGATCATTGTTCAATTCCAGCATATCGGGAGAGGTCATGGCATCCAGCGCCTGCATACCGTCCTGGGGATTGCTATTCCCGGCCATGACATCCACCAGACTCCCGGCGGCCCGGGCAATGACATCAACACCCCCTTCAATTGGTGTATCAGGGGGGATAACACCTCTGACAATATCGGCGACTTTAGAGCCCTTATTGATACCATCAATTGATGTGACAGACGCGACATGGCAGGAATTGAAGTGAGTGGCCACCCGGGCAGTCGGCGCCCCCTGACCATGCGCCATGATGTTGACCTTGGGGTAACCCAGGCAGTCGATATATTCCTCTAGCTGCTGGCCCCGGTCCCAACTGCTGTGCACAAAGGAAACATTCGCGACTTCCACCGTGGCACCTGAGCGGGCGAGATTATAGGGAATCGTATGGAAATAGCCGATCAATCCCCCGAGGTTATCAAAACCTGCAAAACCGTGGACCAGAAGAATCGGATATTTTGTTTTGGTATAACTTCCGGCCTGGGCGGCGCCCATCATCATCAGACTGCACGATGCAGAAACAATCAGCAGTTTCTTGGCAAAACGACGAAAGCCAGGCTTTCTCACCGGGTTTAACGTTTTTTTATGTTGTTTATTGAATACATTGGCGGTAAATAAGGTATTCATGAATGCTCTCCGGACTCGTTCCTTTGTCAGTTTTCCGTAATATTTTGAATGCACGGCTGATACTGCGAGCGGCAAACGATAGAGTGATTATGACAAAACTGTTAGATCTTAAAATCGCCTTAAGGGACGATATTCCGGGTGGCTCTTCGGCCGAAGGATGATGGCCGATTACCCGACTGTTATCAGCCGGGACTAGGCCTTACTGAATGATTTTGAAGAGATGAAGGCAAGAAGGTGAAATAGAGTCGTGAAACAGGGTCCAAAACAGACGGCACAGACTATAAAGACATATCCCGCAAACGAGCCTGAACCAGCTCTTCTTCCCCAGTGAAAAATTGCTGCCGCAACAGCACTACTTGCTTATCCTGATCCTCGGCAGTCAGACCCGCAGCCAGTATCCGCTCTTTTTGCGACAGGTATTGTGCATATTTATCTTCAAACTGGCGCTGACTCTGCCATTGCCCCACCAAATCATCAATTTGGCGCGGTTCATAGCTCAGTCCCGCCAGCCCTTGCCTCAAAGCCGTCTCGCTGGTCGCAGACTGAAATAACTCAGTCGCCTGACTCGCCCTGATAGCAGAGCTTTCCAGCTGCTCATCCACGACTTTGAGTTCCTGCGGAAGCTGTTGCCGTTTAGCTGCCAGCAGCTGTTGTTTTTCAGTCATGCTGAGACTTGGATCCTGCTGAATCGCCATTTTGGTCAGAGTATAGTCAGCGTAGGCTTCCTCCATGCCAAAAAACGCATCGACGACCTCCTGATTCATTATCTGGCGGCGAATCTGCTTCAACTGCTCAAGCGATTGGGTCAGCACACTCAGGTGATATTCCGGGGTTTGCTGGTCAACGGGCAGCAGAGGTTGTTGCATTAGCTGTAAAGCAGCCTGCTTATATTCAAGGTACTGGTCCAGCATTGCCAGAGCCTGCTCTGCTGCTGCCGGTGGCAGGCTGGTCCTGGCAAGGCGCTCTATTTCCGCCAGGGCCTGCTCGGGTGTCACCTCGCCAACCGTGTTGAGGAAATAATCAAAGAAGTCTTTTACTTCTATTGAAATGATCAGCTTTCCGGTTTCATCCACTTTGAGCTGGCCATCGATATCAGTCCCTTCAAGACTGGCCGCAAATTTCTCCCCATCGTACTTTTTTGGGGTGGCTCCCGGCAGGTTAGCGCTATCTCCTGACAGGTTAGGAACCGCACCCGGCACGTTGGAAGCATCTCCCCCCGAATGACTTTCAGCCGCCTGCTCCAGGGCATGCGGCGCAGTTTGAGTAGTACTTTCAGTTACCTGACGAGAGGGTTCCTGAAAGAGGCCTGGCGTCCGGTTGAACCATAACCAGCCGGCGATGATCATTAGTACAGCAGCGATTGCGATAACGGTCACCTGGACCGGCATGTGGCGACGTACAGCGTTGTGCATACAACTCCCCTTTATCGACGGATACTCAATCAACCTGATCTATGGACGCTTGGCCTCTATTCAAGGTGGCCGTTACAACCCTCTATTTTTCAGACGGTTGGCCTGGCTACGGTAAAGTGATACCGGATTGGTCCACAGCGAACGGATGCCGAACAAATGATTGATCGCATCAATGTGGTTCATGGAGTAATGGGTACCGATAACATTCCCCATTTTGGTCGCACAGCTTGCCACCAGACCATCATTGTCTTCCCAACCAAAAGACAGCCCGGTTATCGCCAGGAATCCGTCAGAAAGATCCAGAACATTGGTTACGACACTGCTCCCGGTCCAGGAGAAGAATTTCACCTTGTTGGAACCGTACCAGACGTCCTCGGCTTTGGTGGCACAGTAGGTCTGGCTGACCCCTTTCCACCCCAAAGTTGAGTTAAGGTCCGTGGTTCCCTGAGTGGTCAAAGTCTCCAGCGCTGCAATACCGTCCTGAGGGTTGTTGTTGCCGGACAATAAATTCACCAAGCCGCCAAGCGCGACGGCAATGGCATCAGCACCACCTTCTACATAGGACCCCGGAGGGATAATCCCGCGAATGACATCCGCAACCTTCGAGCCCTGATTCACACCGTCGATAGATGTAACAGAAGCCACTTTTGAAGGATTGAGATGAACCGCCACTCGTGAAGTCGGCGCACCCTGGCTATGGGCCATGATGTTCACTTTGGAATATCCCAGGCTGTTGATGTAGTTCTTTAGCTGAACGCCACGCTCCCAACTGCTGTTGACGAATGAGACATTCGCCACTTCAACAGTCGCGCCGGAACGGGAAAGGTTATACGGGATCGTATGGAAATAGCCGATGAGGCCGCCCAGATAATCAAATCCGGTTACCCCATGAACAAGGAGAATTGGATATTTGGTTTTGGTGTACGTGTCTGCCATGGCTGCTGATCCAATAAGGAACAGGCAGCAGGAGACTACTGCGGTGAGTAGCTTCTTCATTAAGTGCTCTCCAGTCTTGTTTTTGTTGTCAGGATTTTTCGCTGTAACTGCGAGCGAACACAGGGAGCACTATATCAAAGGGGTCTGGCCGGCAATTCACCTGAATGGGTGATTTTCAGCCCAGGATGTCGTCCATTTGGGTGACCTGGACGCGAGCTTGCCTCTGCCTACACTGCAGGAAATTGGGGGCATACTGGTGAAAGAGGCACTGGACCGTACCCGGGGCAATCAATCTCTGGCTTCAAAGATGCTGGGCATTTCCCAGCCAGGGCTTAGCAAACGACTGAAAAAACTCTCGCCAGAGGAGGACCCGACCAGCTCTATGATCCAGAATTAAGCCGCACCGGCCCGAATCAGGCCACCCAGGCCTACCCGGTCCAGCTCGCTTTCCAGCAGGCGGCGAATTCTGTGCTCATCAGATTTGCGTTTAACTTTGGTCCACAATTCCGCTGCCCGCTCATGGGTCATTGTCCGAATGACCAGCTTGGTTTTGGGGAGGTTATATGCAGAGAGACTGAGCATCTCTACTCCCATTCCCAACAGCAGAATAACGGCAGCCGGATCCGCCGCCATCTCGCCGCACAGGCTGACAGGAAGATTGTATTTTTGCGCACTTTGTACCACGTGTCCGATAGATCGGATAACTGCCGGATTCAGCCAGTTATACAAGTCCGACACCTTGGGATTGTTGCGGTCTACAGCCAGAATATACTGGGTGAAATCGTTACTACCGATGGATACGAAATCTACCAGCTTGGCAATATCACGCAGCATGACCATAGCCGAAGGTACTTCGATCATTGCCCCTACTGGCGGCCGCTGAACCTTTATGCCAGCAGATCTCAATTGTGAAACCGCTTCTTCCAGAAGGCCGTGGAATGCTTTCAGCTCGTCCAAATGACTGACCATTGGCAGCAGAATCTTGAGATTATCGAGCCCTTCAGAGGCCCTCAGCATGGCACGGATCTGACTGAGGAAAATACTGGTGTTGTCGAGAGTAAAACGGATTCCCCGCCAGCCAAGAAACGGATTCTCCTCAGAGAAGCTGAAATAAGGCAGATTCTTGTCCCCGCCAATATCCAGTGTTCTCATATGCACGGGGTTGGGCGCATAGGCTTCCAATATTTTCCGGTAAATATGAACCTGCTCATCCTCAGAGGGAAACGATTCATGCAGCATGAAAGGAATTTCCGAGCGATATAGCCCAACTCCTTCCGCCCCACGCAGCAGTCCTGGTGATATATCCGCCACCAACCCCGTATTGGCATATAGCTTAATGCGGAAACCGTCCGGGGTTTCGGCGGGAAGTTCCCGCAGTTCATCCAGCCCCTTGATAAATTTGGCTTCCTGGCGGGCCAGACGGCGGTATTCTTTGCGCAGATTGGGAACCGGATTGAAAACTACCACTGCCCGGTAGCCGTCAATCACTGCCTCGGCGTGGTCAATCTGCGACGGATTGATACCCCCTCCCCCCATCACCGCCGGTATCCCCAATGCATTGGCCAGAATGGCGATGTGAGATAGCGATGATCCGCTGGAACAAACGATACCCGCCAGGAATTTGGGAGGGAATTGGGCGATATCCGTTATGCTGATGTCCTTCCCGACCAGAATGGTAGGTTCATTAACCTGTAATCCATCTCCGCCGTCATCTCCCTGCATGTTGGCATAGACACGATTACCGATATGACGGATATCATCGGCCTTGGCCTGCAAATAGGGATCGTCCATCTTGGCAAAAATCCGGGCGTGGGCTTCGACGGTCTTTCGCAACGCCGTGGCAGCCGACCAGCCTTCACGGATAAATTGCTCAGTTTCAGAGGATAGTTCACGATCCTCCAAAATCATTTTATAAACACTGAACAAGGCCAGAACGTCTTTCGGCAAAGTGCCTTCCATGCGCCGACCACTATTGTGCAGCTCCTCTTTGGCAAGGTTCAGTGCACGATTGAACTTTTCCAGCTCATACCCCGAGTCCAATGCAAGCCGATCCGGCACAGAAGCCAGCTCGTAGGCACTATGCATCCAGCGGACTCGTCCGATGGCCATGCCCGTTGCACCTTTGACCCCCTGAAATTTCAGATTGGATTGGATAGGAACATCCGGCTGAGCCAGAAACGTTTTGACGTCTTCTGCATGCACCCATTGACTGAGAGGACCGGCCAGCTGGGCGGCAATCGTGATGACAAATGCTTCCTGTTCGTCACTGAAATAGGAAGCGTCCTCTTTCTGAACCGTAATGACACCTATCAACTTACGAAAGCTGATGATAGGAACACCAAGAAATGCCGAATATCGTTCCTCACGGGTTTCCGGGAAATACTTGAAACTTGGATGCTCACTGGCATTATCAACATTCAGCAACGACTGATGCTGCGCGATATAGCCAACCAGACCCTCTCCAACCCGCAGTGTAACCTGCCCCACTGAGACCTGATCCAGACCACGGGTCGCTACAAGTGCCAGTTCCGAAGACTCCGGCTCAAGCAGATAGATACTGCATACATCAGCCGTCATGGATTGCTGCACCCGTTCGACGATAAGTTCCAGAAGATCCTTGGCAGCCTTTAAATCCGCAGCATCCTGAAAAATTTCTCTTAAAGTCTTTAACGGTTCCAGCATCTGATTACTCTGAGGTACAACGATTGGAGGGACGCGCTTAAAACGCTAGTAACATACTATACTGGCCGAGAGCCGTTCTACCAAGAGGGATTTGAGAAAAGAGGAACGGCATAACAGAGGAATACCGGAGAAAATTATCGGTGCATCAACTCCCTTTATGCAACCGCCAGGCACATGCCAACCCAAAACAAATCATAAAAATGTGACCGGCCTGAAAACCAGTTTGATAAGCCCCACTGCCAGCATTAGGGTCCCCACCGATCATTTTGACAAAGGCGCATATTCCAACGATAACTCCGAATATAAAGAACAACTTTTTCAATTTACTCTACCTTGGTTTTCTAACTTCTAAAGGTTCAAAAGGAGCATAGGATCAGGGAAACCTACTCAGAGCCTTCTCTTACTGCCCGCAACAAAATTACCGAAATATTATCGTGACCGCCGGCGGCTTTTGCCGCTTCAGCCAGTTTGAAAGAGATCCGTTTCAGATTGGGTTCAGGCTGATCTGCCTCGGACTCAGTCAATTCGATAAGAGCCCCTTCGGCCTGCAAAATCTGCAGAACGTCACCTGAAGACAACTCATTATACAAACCATCAGAGCAAAGCAGATATAAATCACCCGGTTCAACATCAACATCCATCTGATGCACGATGATTCCGCCGTCACTGCCGACGGCTTGGGTAAGCATATTGCGATAGGGGGAGAGCTCTGCCTCTTCGGCACTGATCGTGCCATCTTCCACCATGGACTGGACGACAGAGTCATCTCGAGTCAGCTGCTCCATACGGGTATTCTGGCCTTGGGGACGAATGCGATAGCACCTGGAATCACCGACGTGCAGTATGGAAGCCTGATGATTTTGGGCCCATAACGCTACGAGAGTGGTTCCCATTTTACCGTATTCCGGCTGCTCGCTCCGGGCCTGGCAGATGGATTCGTGAGCTTGCTCTGCGGCTGTATAAAGCGCGCCTCTCAAGCGCTCCAAATCAATCAGCTTTTTGCTGGCCAGAGGCATGGCCAGTGTAGCCACAAAGACCTCGATCGCCATTTGGCTGGCCTTGGCTCCTCCGGCATGGCCGCCCATGCCATCAGCAACTACGGCAAGAGCAGTTTCCCTGCTGGGAGACAAATACCAGTCAACACTATCCTCATTGGCTTTGCGGACCGCACCTATATCCGTATGGCCTGCGACATCAAACCGCAAACGTTGATCTGAATCCAAATGTATTCCCCTCATTAACACCTGATGAGGGTAACGGCAGACGCTCAGAATACTGGGTAGACATTGCCTGCAGTGACCCCCTAACCTGCGTGACAGCTTAGCGTTAAATGCACACCAGTTCCAGATCTGAGTGTCAGGGGTGCGAACGCCTTCCCAGCCTTTTACGAGCTGGGAAGTTGCGTTGCGCGGTAGGAGGCTGCAATCAGATAAGGTCTGTTACAGCTGGAATGGATAGATTGAACCCAGTTTCAGCAGCTGAGTCAGTTCATCCAGAGCCGTGCGGCATTCTTCCAACAGCGCCGGATCGGCCAGGTCCTGCTGACTGATGCGGTCCCGGTAATGCTTATCTACCCAGGCATTGAGCTGTTCGAATAACTGATCAGACATCAGAACCTGTGGATGAACCGCTGCCAGTTCCTCTTCGGTGAGCGCCACCCGTAAACGCAGACAGGCCGGGCCACCGCCGTTCTTCATACTCTGTTTGAGGTCAAATACCTTCACTTGCTTAATCGGCGTGTTCCGGGTCACCAAGTCATCCAGGTAAGCTTTTACCCGGGTATTTTCCTCACACTCCTGGGGCACCACCAGCACCATATTGTCATCCCCCATGCTTAGGAGCTGACTGTTGAACAGGTAGCTGGATACAGCATCCTCGACCGTAACAGCAGAACTGGGCACCCTCACCTCTTTCAATAAAGCACCCTGAAGCTTCTCTTCCAGCTCCGCCATCACCCGGGAGCTGTTCAGAAAAGCTTCCTCGTGATAGAACAGTACATTCCGGTTACCGACCGCAATAACATCATTATGGAATACCCCTTGATCAATCACTGACGGATTTTGCTGGGCATAAACCACGGAGGAACTATCCAGTCCATGCAAACGGGCAATCGCCTGACATGCCTCCAGAGTCTGCCGGGCCGGATATCTGGTGGGTCTCGGTGCAGATTCATCAAAGGCTACGCGCCCATAGACAAAGAATTCAACTCCGGCGTCATCATAGTCACGACAAAAACGAGTGTGATTGGCCGCTCCTTCATCGCCGAACTGAATCGACGATGGCAATGCAGGATGATGGGCAAAGTGTTTGTCGTTATTAAAGATAGCGCTCAGCACCCGGGAAGTGGTGGTGTGCTCAATCGAACGATGGAACTTGGCCGTCAGATTCGCCGCTGTAAAGTGGACACGGCCATCACGGGTATCCGCACTGGGCGATACGGTGGCGGCATTGGCTGTCCACATACAGGAAGCTGACGCTACAGCCCCGAGAAACGCGGGCGCTTCGTGGGCAGCCTGAAGCATGACCTCCCGATCAGATCCAGAAAAACCCAGTTGACGAAGAGTATCGATACAGGGACGCTCCTGGGGTAGCAGGATGCCCTGTTTCAGCCCCAAATCATGCAGGGCTTTCATTTTTTGCAGTCCTTGCTTGGCCGCTTCCTTAGGGTTGGAAACATCCTTGATATTGGTCTCGGAAGCCACGTTCCCATAGGAAAGTCCGCTGTAGTTATGGGTGGGTCCGACTAATCCATCAAAATTGACTTCGTAGGCTGTCATAGGACTGTTTCCTCTTATCGTCGCATTAAAGCGGCATTAACTCTTTATTAATACGGTTGTCTGCCGGCTTGGGATTTATCCCCAAGCCACGTGTTTATTCCTGAAGCCGGTAACGACGCAGGTTTTGATCAACTGTGCTACAGCTTCATACCTGGAGACAGGCTACCGGGCATTTCAGCCTCGTCAGCCTCCAGGGAGGCCACCGGGTAAGCACAGTAATCCGCCGCATAATAGGCACTTGGACGGTGGTTACCACTGGCTCCTATACCGCCGAAAGGTGCGGCACTGCTGGCTCCGGTTAATGGCTTGTTCCAGTTAACGATCCCGGCACGGCTTTCGAGCAGGAACTGGTCATAGAATTTACGCTGGTTGGTGATGATGCCCGCTGCCAGACCATAACGGGTCTGATTCGCGAGACGGATACCATGTTCAAGGTCCCGACAGCGCTGTATCTGCAATAGAGGACCGAAGTATTCCTGGTCAGGAAGGTTTTCAACTGCCGTCACATCAATAATGCCCGGCTTGAGCAACGAACTCTCCTCTCCTAGTGATTTAAGCGGCAACAGAACCCGCCCTCCCAGCTCTTCAAGGTGACGCTGGGCATTCAGCAATTGCTGCTTGGCTTCCAGCGAAATAACGCCCCCCATGAAAGGCTGCGGATATTCATCATAAGCTCCTACCTTCAGAGCCTCGGCTGCTTTCACCAGATCATGAACAAACTCGTCCCCTTCGGTTCCTACCGGTACGATTACCCGGCGTGAACAAGTACATCGCTGACCTGCGGAAACAAACGCAGAAAACAATGTATGGTGCAAAGCTCCTTTGAGATCATATGGCGGGATGACAAGCAGTGGGTTATTGCCCCCCATTTCCAGGGCCATAATCTTCTCCGGGTGGCCTCCCATCTGCGCATGCAGTGCATGACCGGTGTTGGAGCTGCCGGTAAACAGCAATCCATCCAGCATGGGATGACACGCCAGATCGATACCGGTTTCCTTGGCCCCCTGTACCATATTCAGCACGCCGGCAGGCAAACCGGCCTGTTCCCAGACTTCGACGGTTGCCTGAGCGAATGCAGGAGTCAGCTCGCTGGGCTTGAACACAATGGTGTTACCGGCAATCAGGGCTGGGACAATATGTCCGTTAGGCAAATGTCCGGGAAAGTTGTATGGGCCGAATACTGCCAGGACACCATGAGGACGGTGGCGCAATACTGCATGCCCGGCAGCCACGTTCTGCTCGCGATGACCAGTGCGTTCTTCATAGGCCTTCACTGAGATTTCCACTTTGGCAACCATCGAGGCAACTTCTGTGCGGGCTTCCCACAAAGGCTTACTGGTCTCCCGACCGATCAAATCAGCCAGGTAATCTTTGCGTTCTTCCAGCAATTGGGCAAAACGGCGAATGATTGTCAGCCGGTCTTCCGGCTTTTTACGTCCCCACTGGCGGAAAGCGGAACGAGCGCTTTCAACTGCGTGATTTATATCTTTTTCCATCGTGGCCGGAGCAGACCAAAGAAGTTCCTGGGTCACGGGATTGACGGATTCAACGATTTTTCCATCACCGTTGCCCCAGTTGCCGTTGATGTAATATGAATATTGTTCTGTCATGACGCTCGACCTGGTATATCTGATAAGTTATTAAGTAAGGTACGGTCAATCGACTTATTCAGCCCGTTTAGCCCTGAGCTGTACCGTACGCACCATATCTCCTGACTCCAACTGCAGGTTTTCCAGCAAATCATGGGTCAGAGACACGACATCCTGTTTGACCTGATTCTGGTCAATCAGAGCCACACGAAAGTTTTCAAAAGAACGGTTGGAGACCATCACCGGGGTATCGATTTCCCCGCCTCCGTGCTGGCTGGGCATGACATGACGCTTGACGCTGTCACGCACAGTGCGGATATTGCGGACAAAAGCTTCCACCAGAGGGCCCGCATCAAAAATATCCACCAGTCCGTTAAAGTTAAATCCTTCACTTTCCAACATGGCCAAAGCCGGACGCGTATGCGGGTGAACCTGACCAATCACGTCGCGGGCTTCTTCCGTCAGAAACGGTAAATAAATGGGATATTTGGGCATCAACTCAGCAATGAATGCCTTATTTCCCAACCCTGTCAGATAATCTGCTTTAGAGAATTCCATGGTGAAGAACTTTCGACCCAGACACTCCCAGAACGGCGAGTTGCCTTCATCGTCAGCATAACCGCGCATTTCCGCAAAAACCTTGCTACTGAAATATTCAGCAAAATCCGCCAGAAACAGAAAACGGCACTTGGACAACAACTGACCGTTATGGCCGTTTCTATAATCCGCATGCAGAAATAGCGTGCAGATTTCAGAGCAGTCCGTCATGTCATTCGTCAGATACAACGTAGGCGTCTGCTTATGTATTCCCAGTTCCTTGGAAGCATTCACGGTGGTAGAGACCCGGTAGTTATACCAGACCTCGTCCAAGCCCACTCTTGCCATGATGCCGCTAACCCCTACGACCCGCTTGAGTTCAGTGTCTTCCAGGGCAAAGAGATAATAAGCGTCCTGCGGATCTACACTGCGGGCAAAGGACCGCTCAGAGTGTTCAATTCGGGAAGCCAGCAATTCTTCATTAGCCGGCAAAGTCGTCACTCCCACGCCGGCACTCTGCGCCATGCAATACAGGGCTTCCAGATCATCAGCTACGATGGGGCGAATAAGCATCATCGATTGTTACCTTCTTTATTCTAAGTTGTGCGTTTGACTGCAAGTGACTGGTTACAGAGGTGCGAATGCCACATCTTCGCCTTCGGCAATCTGTAGAGCTTCAGCAGTTGCCCGCTTCAGCCGCAGCACATCTCCCATGCCGTCAGTCATATTGGCCAGGGTGGCACGGAATTCACCAAACCGGGTATTGCTCATCAGATACTGCAACCCTCCCTGGTGCTCTGACAGTTTCACCTGCTTGCGCTTCATGGATTTCACTGTATTCAGATCGGAGCGGTATGCTTCCAGAGTTGGACCACCATCGAATATGTCGATATGACGGCCAAGTTTGAATCCTTCCCGGTACAGGAACTGGCAGTTATCCGCTGCACTGCCATGCGGCTGGGCAATGGCGTCTTGAGCCTCCCGGCTCAACAAGGGGACGTAGATGGGATGAGAGGGCATCATTTCAGCAATGAATGTCTTGCTCTTGATGCTGGAATAGTAATCAGCCGTTGCGAAGTCCATATCAAAGAAATGACGTCCCAGGCTCTCCCAAAAAGGTGAGTTACCGGTTTCGTCCTGCATGCCCTGAATCTCAGCAATAATACGTTGCACAAACCGCGTATGATGCAGCTGCATAAACATAAAACGTGATCGGGACAACAGATCGAAATAAGAAGTCTTCCGGAAACGTGGCGAGATCGACAATGAGCAGAGAGCGGTTGTGCCGGTCAGCTCGTGTGTCATATAGAGGATGTCTACTTCATTGTAGACATCCAGCTGTTGCGAGGAATGAATCAGTTCGTCCAGCCGGTAGTTGTAGAATGGCGCACCGTTTCCGGCACTGGTATCCATTCCACTGGTCCCCAGAATTTCTTTGGTCTCGGTGTCTTCCATCACAAAGAGATAGCGCTCTTTGCCGGATATTTCATCATCTCCGGCAAAAGATCGAGTGGAATAATCCACCTTCTCCCCTAACTTGTCCCTGTCAGAAGGCAGCGTGGACAAACGCGCTGCACTTTCATTGACCAGTTTTTCAATGCCGGGAAGATCTGCAAACCTGCTTGGACGAACAATGATCATGCCGCTCTCCTCTTATCAGGCAGACGCCACAACTTTGGCGACGGCACGTTCAAACCGGGCAAGACCTTCCTTGATATCTTCCTGAGGAATAATCAGTGACGGAGCCATACGAACAACGTTAGGGCCGGCTACCAGAGCCAGAACTCCCTCTTCCAGAGCAGCCGTCATGAACTCTTTGGCTTTGCCCTGGTATTTATCGTTCAGCTGCGAACCAATCAATAACCCCATGCCGCGAACATCGGCAAATACGTTGTACTTCTCGTTGATTGCCTGCAGACCGCTGACCATCAGATCGTGACGCTCCTGAACTCCTGCCAGCACGTCAGGTTGACTGATAATTTCCATCACCTTCAGAGCAACAGCGCATCCCAAAGGATTACCACCGTATGTGCTGCCGTGTGTTCCCACTGTCAGGCTTTTGGCCACTTTATCGGTTGTCAGCATGGCACCGATGGGGAAACCGTTACCCAGAGCTTTTGCGGTTGTCAGAATGTCTGGAGTAACGCCATAGTTCATGTAGGCGTATAGCTGACCGGTACGACCAACACCTGATTGAACTTCATCAAAAATCAATAGCGCTTGATGTTGATCGCACAGTTCCCGGGCACGCTTCAGGTATTCCTGCTTCGCAGGAGTTACACCGCCTTCACCCTGAATCGGCTCAACCACGAATGCACAGGTATTTTCGTCAATGGCTGCTTCCAGAGCTTCAATATCATTGAAAGGTACGTGCTTGATACCACCCGGTACCGGCTCGAAGCCTTCACGGTACTTCTGCTGTCCGCCGACACTCACCGTGAACAACGTACGACCATGGAAGCTGTTAGAGCAGGCTACAATGTTATGTTTGTGGGATCCCGCGTGTTCCCAGCTGTAGCGACGAGCCAACTTGAACGCTGCCTCATTGGCTTCACCGCCCGAGTTGGAGAAAAAGACTTTGTCCGCAAAAGTGAGTTCCACCAGTTTCGTCGCCAGACGAATGGCGGGCTCGTTCGCCAGAACATTACTCAGGTGCCAGAGATTGCCCGCCTGTTCGGTCAGCGCCGCCACCAGCTCCGGATGCGCATGGCCAAGACCGGTAACCGCGATGCCCCCAGCCAGATCCACATATTCCTTGCCCTGTTGGTCCCATACACGAGAACCTTGACCACGTACTGGAATTACCGGACCCGGAGCGTAATTGGGAACCATGACGTCATCAAACATTTCGCGTGTAACTGTCAAACCGTCGGACATGCTTATTTCTCCACTCGTCAGAATATTATTCGATCCCCGGCACAATGCTGCTCAGGGTAGTGGAGAAGAATAGCCGCAGATGGCTGAAAGGGATTTTAGGATCGCGACACCGGTTTATAAAAATGCGTCGTCATATTTTCCGAATATTTGCCAGATTAGCCCGCAGCCCTCTCTTCTGAGGGGGTAATCTGATACATGCTTCGGTAGGAGGTTGAAAAGTGTGCACCGGATGAAAAACCGCATCGGAGTGCGATTTCGGTAATTGAAACATTCGTGGAAAGAAGTAACTGCCGGGCAACTTCCAGCCTGATCTGAACATAATATTTGGAAGGTACGGAATCGAGATGTTTCTTAAACAATCGCTCTAACTGGCGACGTGAAATGTCCAGGTGCTGGGCGATATCATCGGTGGTCAGAGGCTCTTCGACATTGGCTTCCATCAACTGAACTGCCTCATACAGAACAGGAACTTCCTTTTTCAGATTCGCATCCGGATACTTGCGAACTCCTGCTGCAGACTCTCCGACACGATATCGGGTAATGGTCTGGGCAATCATCTCTGAGATGGCGACAGATTCAGACTGGCTGATACGGAACAACATCATATCCTGAGCTGCACTACCTCCACGGCAGGTCCACACGGCTTGATCTGCGGAAAACAAATCTGCCGACTGCTTCACGGATTTACAAGCCTCAACAAGATTCGCAGGAATCGGCGGTAATGACGCTTTTCGACCTTTCAGCAGCCCTGTTTCCACTAACAGCCAGACACCACTGGCAATACCTGCAATCCACTTGAAACCTGCCGCCTGCCCTTTAAGCCATGGAGCTATCTGCATTCCGGCAGGAGTTGAAGATTGGCTCCCACAGATAACCAGTGCATCCAGTCCGTGAGGCAAAGCAAGATTCTGTTCTACAGAGACACTAAGCCCGTCACCGCTATGAACCACCGGTTCCGAGCCCACGGTTACCCAGCGAAAACGCTCTTCCCCCATCAATTGGTTACAGATGCGCATCGGCTCGACCACACTGGCATACGCCAGGGTGGAAAAATGCGGTAATAGAAGAATTCCTACTGACTCGGGCAAATCAAAACCTTTTCTATCGGGTAGCCATTACATACTCCAGCAGCATCCTCGGATCTGTTTTGGAGACAGCAGACACAGGGACACCCAATAAGTTTAGTTGCTGGATAACAATAGGCACACTGGGAAAGTGCCTTGTAGAAGCCATTGCCAAGGAGCAACATTTAAGACTAAGTCCCAAATTGGCGCAATGTGGCTTTCACTTAGATGACTAAATATCCGGAAGAACGAGAAAATGACCAAGCCCCAAAAGGGACAAATAAGCCCTAAGAAACGAATTTAGTAAAGACGGGAACATCCTTGTTCCAAAGACGAAAAGAAAGGTCGATAAAATCCAGCCTCAGCCCAACCCTGTCCAGAGACTGCATAGGAAAATTCATTGTCTAGTGAATTGCTGCCAGCTTTTCCCTTTTATAGCGAACCCATTCACCACTGACGCATTTATAGTAAAAGGCCATCATGTATTGGCTCACAGGCATTTGAATACAGATCACATCACCATTAGCTGAAACTTGCATAAGACTCTCCTTATATATCTGTCGCAATATCGAATTTTTGATTAACAACCGGCGGCTCTACTCATTTATTTAGACCAGCTAAATTTCGAACCACTCTTTTACTTCGAACCGCTCTTTATCTCGGTATGTTCGTCTTTCTGAACCACTCATTCATCCAGAGCAATCCAATGCGATAGTTCGAGCTATTCATTGCGATAAGAAGCGTGAAACAATAAACAACTTTTAACATGTGTTTTTATACAGTACTGACACTGTATACAGCACCTGTTGTTATGTCCAGTAGTTAATCATAAATATTTCCAATCCATTCTTTGATATTTAGACGATTTTCGCTATTGTGCAAACTCCAAAAAACAACAGGAAATAATTTTGGCCAGGAGACTGCTCACCGCAACGCTGACAACCCTCATTATCGTGCTGGCTTTGTTTTTCGGTGTGGTCCCGGAATTAGTTGACCATATCGCTAACAGCCGTCTCCCGGGTGATCCCAAAGTGGTCTCTCCTTCTGTCGAATCACTTCACAAAGATCTGTTTATCAGCGATCTGCACTCTGATGCCCTTTTATGGGGGCGGGATCTTTCCAAAGGCTATAACCGCGGCCACACCGACCTACCCAGGCTGATCCAGGGGAATGTTGCACTGCAGGGATTCTCAGTCGTCACGAAAGTTCCTTTCGGCTTGAACCTGCAAAGCAACGATAGCCAAAACGACATGATTTTCTGGCTTGGTGTGTCCCAGACCTGGTCAACCAAAGCCCTTGGCAGCTTGTTTGGTAGGGCTGAAAGAGCTGCCAACCGGCTTCAGAGTCTGGCAGATAGTCAAACGGACTTCTTTCTTATCCGCAGTCGTCAGGATCTACAGGATTATCTGGATACCCGGAAAATTGATCAGAAAATACTGGCCGGCTGGCTCACCCTGGAAGGTGCCCAGGCTCTCGAAGGCAATCTCAACAATCTGGATCGGCTATACGATCTTGGCTACCGCATGATCGCCCCCACCCACTTTTTTGATACTGAAATTGCCGGTTCGGCTCATGGAGTGGCAAAGGGTGGGCTCACCCCGCTGGGCCGACAATGGGTTAAAGCGATGGAAGAAAAGTCCATGATTATTGACCTTGCCCATGCGTCCAGACAGACCATCGCTGAAGTCCTGGAAATGTCTACCCGGCCGGTGATTGTGTCGCACACTGGGGTCAAGGGAACCTGCGACAATAACCGCAATCTGTCTGATCAGCAGCTGAGGGCTATCGCAGAGAAAGGCGGCATCATCGGTATAGGTTTCTGGCCTGTGGCAGTCTGCGGAAATAGTGTAGACGCCATTGCCGGCGCTATTCGATATGCCGTGGGAATTGCTGGGGAAGAACACGTAGCGCTGGGCTCAGATTTCGACGGAGCAGTGGCCACACCGATAAGCGCACCGGAAATGGACCAACTGACCCAAAGCCTGCTGGATGCCGGTTTGAGCCAGGAAACCATTGCCAAAGTTATGGGTGATAACGTTAAGAATTTTCTATTGAAGTATTTGCCTTAATCGGCCGCAAACCGTTCCAATTGCCGGTCATGCCAGCGGCTCAGCATCAGCAGAGCCGCGATCCCACCAACCAGAGCATATTGCATGTCGGACTGGGTGTCCCAAACGTACCCCTGCGTCCCCAGAAAAGCCGTCGCAGATTCTCCACTCATCAATGCCACCCACCACTCAATCAACTCATAAAAAGCACTGAAAGACAACACAATACACAGCACAACATAGGCCAACCAGAGACGACCGTTCACGACATTGAGTCGAAGCAACAGCTCCCGGGCCAATATCGCGGGAACAAAGCCCTGCACAAAATGTCCGACCTTATCGTAATTGTTGCGGCTCCCACCGGTGTAGTCCCGAATCCAGTCAAACAACGGAACCTCAGCATAGGTATAGTGCCCTCCCACCATCAAAATAAGGCAGTGAATCAATATCAACCAGTAGAGTAACGGTGTGAGTGGGAAGCGCCGATAGGTACCGACGATCAATGCGATACCAATCAATGCCGGAACCACTTCCAAAAACCAGGTCGGGTAGTCCTTCGGATTCACGGCGGACCAAATCAGAACAGCCAGAAATATCAGCAGCCATACTGCCCTCTGGCCAGTTCCCGGATAAGATACCTTTCTTTCGACTGAACTTTCGACTGACATAGCGGCTTCCATCAAATACTAACCAGTAACAGGGTTAAATTCGCTACGGCTACGGCGATTTACCCACAACACCAATACCACCAACATGACCATCACCGACGACAGTCCGAGTAATGTATCCCAGCCATATTGATTAACCACCCAGCCAGAACTCAAAGCCGCCGTCGCCTGTATACCAAAGACGATAAATTCATTCACCGACTGAACCTTGTATCGCTCCGCAGGTTGATAACATAGAGGTAACAGGGCTGTCCCGCCAACGAACAGGAAGTTCCAGCCTACGCCCAGCAATACCAAAGCCCACCAATAATGCATCAAATGATGTCCCGAGTATGCAACGGCAAGGCATACCACATAGGCCAATACACCGGCGGCAATCATCCTATGATGACCGATTCGGCTGATCAGCCAGCCCGAGAAAAATGAAGGTAAAAACATGGCCATGATGTGGGATTGAATGACCCATTTGGTATCCATCAGGCTGTGGCCGATAATCTTGTGCATATTGACCGGAGTGGCCGTCATCATGAAGCTCATCATGGCATATCCCATGGCAGAAGCCACAATCGCCAGCCAGATCAGGGGATGCCGAAATATCTGTCCCAAGGGACGCCCTTCCCCAAAAGCGGTGACTTCCACGACGCTTTGATTCCTGTAGCCAACAAGCAGCACCAGCATGGCCAGCAGGCAGACAGCTCCAAGCAGAAGAAATGCTCCGATAAACGGTAAATGTTCGGGATTATCGGCAGTCAATCCCACTATGGGACCAAGGTTTCGGCCATACACGACCAACTCAGGCCCTATATACGCCGCAATCAAGCCACCCAACAATACTCTAGAGGCGGCTTTCCCTGAATCCCCTGAAGACACGGCCTCTATCGCAGCAAATCGGTATTGCTGCGCGATAGCCACGCTCCCCCCCATCAGAAAACCGGCCACACAGAACCACCAGAAACTCGCTGCAGAAATCGCCATCGCAGCAATAACCGACGAGCCACCGGCTAACAGAGCCCCCAGCACAAAAACCGAACGCCGCCCCCAACGATGCATCATTCTTGTCACGGGTATGACGCTGGCTGCCGTTCCGACCATGACCAGAGCGATTGGCAGGGTTGCCCAACCCGCTACCGGCGCAAGGTCTCCACCAACGATACCGCCGCTGAAAACGATCAACGGCGCGGCAGACATTGACAACGCCTGTGTGAACATCAGAACCCAAACGGTGACAGGCATGTAACTCCCTAACATTGTAGATTAACGGCTAGTCATCATAGATTGGATCTCGATTGCCGTCACCTTCGGGAAAGGACTTACCGGTTAGCAGATAACCAGATAACCAGATAAATATGGCGCCACTCCCCGCCAAGGATCGGGGGGAGTGGAAAGATGGAAGAAGAGGAATGTTGCCTGTATTAAACCTTAAACCTCGCCACTTGCTCACGCAGGTGCTCACCCAGATTGGATAGCTCGTGGCTGGTCTGAGCCGTCTGCTCGGTCCCTCTTGCCGTCTGTTCAGAAGCATCGGCAATGGAGGTAATGCTCCGGCTGATATCCTCCGTTACAGCGGTCTGCTCTTCCGAGGCACTGGCAATCTGGGTATTCATGGAACTGATCGTACCGATGGAATTGGTAATAACAGTCAGCGATTCACCGGCCGATTGTGCTTTACCAACCGCACTTTCTCCATTGGCACGGCTCTGTTCCATTGAACTGACCGCCCGGTTTGAGCCGTCCTGCAAGCGGGAAATCATGGCTTGTATCTCTTCTGTGCTTTCCTGAGTCTTGCTGGCCAATGCGCGCACTTCATCCGCTACCACAGCAAACCCACGACCGGCTTCCCCAGCCCGGGCAGCTTCTATCGCCGCATTCAATGCCAACAGGTTGGTCTGCTCTGCAATCCCCCTGATAACACTTAATACAGAAACAATGGAGTTCACATCGCCCTCCAGAGCATTGATTACCTCGGAGGCTTCACCAATCTGTTCAGACAACTTGGCAATGGACTTGATTGCATCATCCACGACAGTCTGCACATTGACGCTTTCTTCATCCGCTTTTTGGGCAGCTTCTGCAGCCTGCTGGGCATTTTGTGCAATTTCCCTGGCGGCGGCAGACATCTCATTGACCGCAGTTGCCACCATTTCAGTTTCTTGCCGCTGCATGGCAACCGCATCACTGGTGTCACTGGCGAATTGGTTCATCTCATTGACCGAGCCCGCCATACTTTGTACGGAGTTTTTAATATCAGCCACCAGTTCCTGGACTTTGCTGGCAAACCCGTTAAAGCCGCTGGCCAGTTTGGCGAATTCATCATTGCCGTGAACATCAAGCCGCTGAGTGAGATCCCCTTCGCCCTGCGCGATATCCTGCATAGTGTCCGCCAGTTTCACTACCGGCTTCATCAGGCTGTTCAATAGAAGAGTCATCAGGCCGATGACTATGGCAACCCCGACAATGGTGAATATCAAAGCAGAGTTCCGGAAACTGTACAGAGAGGCATAAGCCTTGTCCTTGTCGACAACGATCGCCAGATTCCAATTAACGGATTCCACCCCCTGAATGGGCACGAACCCCACTAGTACGTTTTGTCCATCGATAGCCGCATTGGTCAATTCCTGACTCATGCTGACCTTACTTCCCTTGAAGAGATCAGACAGTCTTTTATCCACCCATTCCTGCTCAGGATGCACCAGGATTGTGCCGTCTTCTGATACGAGAAAGGCATACCCCATATCGAAAAAGTTAATGGAGTTCACCAGATCGGTGATGACATTCAGGAACAGGTCGCCACCCGCAACACCTCGACTGCTTCCCGAAAAAGGCATTGCAGCGGTGATTACCAGTTTCCTCGAGTCCGCATCAATGTAGGGAGCGGTAAATACACCACGACCTTCCTGATTAGCTTTGATATACCACGGGCGCTTGCGAGGATCATAATCCGACGGCTGAACATAAGTCGGATTGTTCATGATCATTGTCCCGTTATCGAGACCAACGTAAACATCCGGCATTTCCTTGAATGCAGCGCCCTGGTCAGTAATGATTTTTAACGTCGCGTTGTCTGTTTCAGATGCGGCCCGTCTGGCAACAGATTTAACCGTATCCAGTTTCGCATTCATCCAATTGGAAATATTGCCGGAAACAGCTTTCCCCACTTCATTAAGACTGGCCTGGAGCTGTTTATCCGTTTCACCGGCCAGATAGAAGTAGTTATTAATGGCAAATGCCGCAATGGAAATGAATAGTATGCTGGCACTGAGTAGTATGATTTTATGTCTGAATTGTAGGGACATCACCCACCTCATGGTATTCCTGAAGACAATCAATGTCGGCAAAGTCGTCCTGGCAAGATGTTTAAATCCTGAATGCTATAAGTTTAGACAAGGATGGAGATTTGGCAGGAATAATGTTGCAAATCAGTCGAATAATATTATTTGACCCGTTTTAACAGTATCACTCCGAGAATACCGCTGATAATGATCGGCACCAGCGTGGCCAATATCGGGTTGAAGCCGAATACCAGACTGGCCGGCCCAAGCAGGTCCTGCATGTATTTAAACAACAGCCCCACGATGATTCCGCAAAACACCCTGAATCCCATGGTGACCGAGCGCAAGGGACCGAATATGAAGGAGATGGCCACCAGCACCAGAACCCCTGTCGCCACCGGCTGCAGAACTTTCTTCCAGAAGGCCATGAGGTAAGTGTTGGCATTCAACTCCTGGGCAACCAGATAATTCACATAGGTATACAGCCCTCGAATGGAAAGGTACTCAGGCTTGATGATCAAAACCCCAAGCACCGCAGGTGACAATTCCGTATCCCAACGCCTGGAAACGATGTCCATACGTGTGGTTTCATTGTCCTTAATATAGGTTTCCTTCAGATCCTGCAGTATCCAGTAGTCGCCCTGGTATAGTGCCCGCTTGGCAAAAGATGACTTCACCAACTCATGGGCACTGTTAAATTCAAACAGACTGACGCCATGCAACACCCCTTTGGGTTCCACGGCGTTGAAATGCATATAGATGTTTCCTTCCCGGTGCCATATCCCCTGCTCTGAAGCGATGCTCTCAGCGGCCCCTTGCTCCAGGGCTCTCTGGGTTTGAGCAATTCGTTCCGTGTGAGGAGCAATAAACTCGCCGATAAAGAGACTCAGCAACACAACCGCCAGGGCCGGCTTCATGGTTGACCAGACGATACGCGACACAGAGATGCCTGCCGCCCGCATGACGGTCAGTTCGCTGGTATTGGCCAACACTCCCAGTCCAACCAGGCTTCCGATAAACGCCGCCAGGGGTAAATAGTCATAAATACGTCGGGGAATCGTAATGCCGACATATTTGATTGCCTGCAGTACTTGGTAATTGTTTTTCAGCTCGTCCATTTCGGCGATGAAAGCAAACACCAGGTCCAGTGACAACACGACCAGTAAAACCAGCAACATGGCGGAAGACACCGTAGATACGATGTAACGGTCAAGCCTGCGCACGTTGCACTCTCCTCTTCTGCATCCAGTCGGGCCCGAACATCAATCCCAGCGCCGTGATCAGAAACACCAGGTGAACCCACCACATTCCAATCCACTCCGGTATACGTTCCTTTTCCAGACTCTTGCGGCTGGCAATCAGCAGCCCCAGATAGAGAATATAAATCAGCATCGCCGGCAGCAGATGGAAGAACCGGCCCTGACGAGGATTCACCCGGCTCAGCGGTATCGCCAGCAAAGCCACCACAGGCACCAGGAGCGGGATAGAAATCCGCCACTGCAAGAGGGCTCGTTCTTTGGGATCGTCCGACGACCATAGTTCCTTTGTCGGAATGGCTTCCGCTTTTCCTCGCTTGGCTTCCTTGGCAGGTTCTGCAATTTTGACCCCGTAGGACTGATAGTCGATCACCCGGTAATTGAGTTCGCCAGGCCTTCCTTCATAACGGGCGCCTTGGTGCAGAACGATAAAACGACTTCCCGTTTTATCGTCAACCAGCTGGGTTCCTCTCTGCGCAGCCAGCACAGCAATAGATCCCTGGGCTTCGTCACGCTCAGCAATAAAGACGTTCTGCATTTCACGCTTATCGTCACTTAACGCTTCGGTATATGTGACCCGCTCACCTGATCGCAGACTTTGGAAGCGACCTGGCACCAGCATTTCAAACTCGGTCATTTTGGACTGGTCGACAAAAATCTGTTCCACCTGCTGCATACCCCAGGGGCTGAGGTAAAGACTCATAAATCCGACCAGCAGGGATACCAGACCGGCAGTCGCCATAGTTAATTTGATGAGTTGCCATTTGGTCATTCCGCAGGCAAACAGAACCGTCATCTCACTTTCCAGGTACATGCGTCCATAGGCAAGCAGAATGCCGATAAACATACCAAGGGGGAGAATCAACTCTAGAAATCCGGGTAATCGATACCCCATTATGGCAAACAGCACATCCGCCGATAGCTGGCCCGCCGCTGCATCCGCCAGGTATTTGATAAAACGGCCACTCATAAAGATCAGTAGCAATATACCGGCCACGGCTATCATGCTGATCAACAGCTGCTTGGAAAGGTAACGTAGGATGATGAACAAAACAGGTTCCGTGGATCTGACACTCAGGGAGGCAAGATACCAGACACGGACATATTTTTCATAGAAAAACCTTTCACGCCCGGTTGGTGGCCGCTGTTAATTCATTGTATGCTTCCTGTCTTATTTTAACTCTGTACACATAAGTTCAACTTTTTACTTTATTCGTGTGGCGTTACATCCACCTTCATTCAATATTCCATGCCACAAGCTAAGGAAGCAGATATGAATTATTCCGTGCTAACCCAAGACGCATATAAACAAAAAACAGACTGTCTGATTTTGGGCATTCCAGAAGGCAAGACTTTACCCAAGTCTCTTGCTGCACTTGATGCAAGCCTTGATGGCATGCTGAAAGGGCTTTTCTCAGCCGGGGATATCAGCAGCAAAGTGGGCGATACAAGTTGGGTGCATACACCAGACAAGCCTGCCAAACGACTTCTGTTTGTCGGTGTGGGTAAAAGCAAGGAATTGGATGCCGCCAAACTCAGAAAAGCCATTCAGGCTGCCATGGGTGCACTGGCTAAAAGTTCAGCCACTACCGCGATATCTACACTTGGGGAGTTTGCCGACAAAACACTGGCCAACGACCGGGTGGTCGAGCACAGTATCCTGGCACTGGAATCCGCTCTCTACACGTTCGATCAATTAAAAAGTGAGAAAGCCAAGCCAGGTAAACTCAAACAATTGAAACTGACTGGCAGCAAAGCTGATGAAAAAGCTGTCGCCAAAGCCGAAGCCATCGCCAAAGGTATTGCTCTGACCAAGACTCTGGGCAACCTGCCCGGCAACATCTGTACACCGGAATATCTGGCCAAGCAAGCCAGGGAAATGAGCAAATCCTACAAGTCCGTCAAAGTTACCGTCCTTGATGAAAAGAAAATGAAAGAGCTGGGCATGGGGTCTCTGCTGTCGGTCGCTGCCGGTAGTGCCGAGCCTCCGCGGCTGATCACCATGGAATACAAGGGTGCGGACAGCAAGAAGAAACCCCACGTGTTGGTCGGCAAAGGTATTACATTCGATACCGGCGGTATCAGCCTGAAGCCGGGTCAGGCGATGGACGAGATGAAGTACGATATGTGCGGGGCAGCCAGTGTTTTCGGTACTTTGACCGCCCTGGCAGAGATGAACGCACCTATTAATGTCGTCGGCGTTGTCGCAGCAGCCGAAAACATGCCTGGCAGCAAGGCAACCAAGCCCGGCGATATCGTGACCAGTATGTCCGGACAGACCATCGAAATTCTGAATACTGATGCAGAAGGTCGTCTGGTGCTGTGTGATGCGTTAACCTACAGCGAAAAATTCAATCCAGACACCGTCGTGGATATCGCCACATTAACCGGCGCTTGTATTATCGCCCTGGGTAATGAAACGACCGGCCTGATGGCCAATGATGACAAACTGGCCCAGGAACTGCTGGCAGCGGGTCAAGCCACCGGCGACCGCGCTTGGCAATTACCGCTATGGGATGAGTATCAATCAGCCCTCGACAGCAACTTTGCCGACATACAGAACATTGGAGACCGGTCTGCCGGCACCATTACTGCCGCCTGCTTCCTGTCGAGGTTTACCAAGAAGTACCGCTGGGCTCACCTGGATATTGCCGGAGTAGCCTGGACATCCGGCAAGGCAAAAGGCGCTTCTGGCCGTCCGGTGCCATTACTGACAGAGTACCTGCTTAACAAACTTTAATCCCGGTAAGGTCAAAGGCACGTGGGCTGCTTATGCCTAGTCCGCGTGCCCTACCAGCAATCAACACCAAATTAGCTTCAGAAAAATTATCAGTTCCAACACATTTATCAGTTCCAACAACGAGTCCTGAATGCCCAAAAAGGCCGATTTCTATCTGTTAAACACGGCAACTCCTGAAGCCGTGAATCAATTTGTATGCCGTCTGGCGGAAAAGGCCGTTCGCCTTGGGAACCACATATATATTGCCTGTCGCAACCAGGAGCAGCTGCAGTTTCTGGATGACCTGCTTTACGAATTCAAGCCAGACAGCTTTCTGCCACATGCGCTGGTTGAGGAGTCTGATGGCAAAGCCCCCATTGAATTGGGTAGCGGAATCCACCCTCATCAGCCCCCGGCCGTAGTGGTTAATCTGTCACCAGTCGTTTATACAGAAACGTCTAGGGTTATAGAAATAGTCCCAAATGCATCGGCCGAAAAGCATATTGCCAGGAACAAATTCAGAGAGTACAAAGAAGTTGGATTTGAAATGAAAACCCATTCGCTGGAGTTGTAATAATTTATTACTAGGCTTTTCGGACTGTTGCCAATTTGGGATATTTTTACCAAAATCAACCAACATTCCGGAAACGGTATGAATTATTCAGATAATAATAAACAGTAGAAGACGTACTACAACCCCATAATACTTGCAGAGAACAGGGATTATCATGAGTGCCTCCATAGCCGGGAATGACAATAGCATCATTCCACTATTGGACGACCGAGTCCTCGAACAAAAAAAGGTCAGGGACAAGGCTGCTCCATCTCAATCCACAGGATCAGCAACTTCTTTGGAAGGAACCGACACGATGAAATCAGTCAACAATCCAGACCAGACACAATCAAAGAACCCATTTCTGCCTTATGAAAACCTTGCCAAGCTGGCCCTCGAGCGCGCAGAGTTCCAAAAACAGTTCAAATCTTTCTTTGAAAGCCAGCAGAATCAACGCCCTGCCAGCTCCGCAATGAAGGATACCCAGGATCTGGACCGTATCGTCCATCTGGCAACCCAGAAGGTGCTGGCCGAATACATGCCTCAGATTGAACAGCGAATCCGTGCAGAGGTCATTCGCCAGCTGGGCTCTCGCCTACCGGCACTTGGTAACTCAGGTATCAAAAGCTGACCTCCGGATTATCCTCCCAATCCCCTCCCGTCTTCATGGGTTATTGGCAGACTTCTGATGCAAATGAGCGTCAATAGAAAGCCAATAGCCCACATTAGCGCCCCGGGTTCTATTAAGCACATGGTGCGCTGTGTATAATGCTGGTCTTTTATTTTCATCGTCGAACCTGACTCTGGGCACGGCGATGTTAATGTCCGGAGTTCAATAACCTCCGGGCGAACCTAGGTTATGACTTACTGTGGATTATCATTTACAGATCGTGGGTTATCATTTGCAGACTGTAGGTCGTCATTTACAGAAAGCCCGCCTTATTCATGGTAATAAGTATTAACCTAAGGATATTGATTTCCCGGGCTTCCGTGGATGCCGGTGCACAAAACCTCGCAGGAACCCCGATTTCCCAAACAACGTTCAGCCAGAAACTTTATCAGCATGATGGAAAAAACCTACCAACCAGGTCAGATAGAAAATCAGTGGTATAACTACTGGGAGCAGCAAGGCTTTTTCAAGCCGCACCAAACCAACACCAATGAACAGAGCCCCTCGTTCTGTATCATGATCCCTCCTCCCAATGTCACTGGCAGCCTGCACATGGGCCATGGATTCAACAACGCCATCATGGACGCGCTGACCCGTTATCACCGTATGAAAGGTGACAACACTCTGTGGCAACCAGGCACGGACCACGCAGGCATTGCCACGCAAATGGTGGTTGAACGCCAACTGGCAATGGAAGGCATTTCACGCCACGACCTAGGGCGCGAGAAATTCCTTGAGAAAGTCTGGGAATGGAAAGAACAGTCTGGTGGCACCATCACTCGTCAGATTCGTCGTCTGGGCTCCTCTGTTGATTGGTCCAGAGAGCGTTTTACTATGGATGATGGGCTCTCAAACGCAGTAAAAGAAGCATTTGTACGCTTGCACGAAGACGGGTTGATCTATCGCGGCAAGCGCTTGGTTAACTGGGATCCGAAACTACATACCGCCATTTCTGACCTGGAAGTCGAGAACGTCGATGAGAAAGGCAGTCTCTGGCACTTCCGCTACCCTCTGGCAGATGGCGCAGCCACAGCAGACGGCCTTGATTACCTGGTCGTTGCCACGACACGTCCGGAGACCATGCTGGGTGACACAGCAGTTGCCGTTCATCCGGAGGACGAACGTTATAAAGACCTGATCGGCAAATTCGTGACTCTGCCGGTAGTGAACCGTCGCATCCCAATAGTTGCCGATGATTATGTTGACCGTGAGTTTGGAACCGGTTGCGTCAAAATCACCCCGGCCCATGACTTTAACGACTACGAAGTGGGCAAACGGCACCAACTGCCGCTGATCAATATTTTCGACCGTGATGCCGCCGTACTGTCCAAAGCTCAAGTGTTCAATATAGACGGAACCGTCAACGAAGAACTGGACACTTCATTGCCGGAAAAATATGCCGGCCTGGACCGTTTTGAAGCTCGCAAACTGATCGTAGAGGAGTTTGATTCACAGAGCCTGCTGGAAAAAGTAGACCCGCATGCCCTGAAGGTCCCCCGCGGAGACCGTTCAGGGGTGATTATCGAACCCTGGTTGACCGATCAGTGGTACGTGAAAGCCAGTGCCATGGCAAAGCCCTGTATTGACGTAGTGGAAGACGGGCGCATTCAGTTCGTTCCCAAGCAATATGAAAATATGTACTTTGCCTGGATGCGTGATCTGCAGGACTGGTGTATCAGCCGACAGCTGTGGTGGGGTCATCGTATACCAGCCTGGTATGACGATCAGGGCAACTTCTATGTCGGACGCAACGAAGAGGAAGTACGCGCCAAGCATAACCTTGGTGATACCGCTTTGCGTCAGGACGAAGATGTATTGGATACCTGGTTCAGTTCTGCCCTGTGGACGTTCTCTACTCTGGGCTGGCCGGAAGAAACCCCGGAATTGAAGACATTCCATCCGACTGACGTTCTCGTTACCGGCTTCGATATCATTTTCTTCTGGGTAGCCAGAATGATCATGATGACGACCCACTTCATGAAGAATGAAGACGGCTCACCCCAGGTTCCGTTCAAGTACGTTTACGTACACGGCCTGGTCCGGGACAGTGAAGGTCAGAAGATGTCCAAGTCCAAGGGTAATGTTCTGGACCCACTGGATATTGTGGACGGTATTGATCTGGAAGCCCTGATTCAAAAGCGCACCACCGGACTGATGCAGCCCAAGATGGCGGAACAGATCAAGAAGAAAACTCACGCGGAATTCCCGGAAGGTATTGCCAGCTATGGTACTGACGCCCTGCGTTTTACCATGTGCTCACTGGCCTCGACCGGCCGTGATATCAAGTTTGACATGGGCCGGGTCGAAGGCTTCCGTAACTTCTGCAACAAAATCTGGAATGCCGCCCGCTATGTACTGATGAATGCGGAAGGTCAGGATGTCGGGTTGGAAAACACCGAAGTGGAACTCAGTCTGGCAGATCGCTGGATCATTTCCCGTCTGCAGCATGCAGAGGCTGAAGTAGTTCGCCAAATGGACCAGTTCCGTTTTGACCTGGCCACCCAGGCGATTTATGAGTTTATCTGGAACGAATACTGCGACTGGTACCTGGAACTTTCCAAGCCGGTTCTCTGGGACGACAATGCATCAGATGCCCTCAAGCGCGGCACCCGCAGAACTTTGGTCAGAGTACTCGAAGCAGCATTAAGATTGGCGCACCCCATCATGCCGTTTATTACGGAAGAGATCTGGCAGAAGGTCAAAACCCTGGCAGGTAAATCCGGCGACACCATCATGCTGCAGCCCTACCCGGTCCCTGAAGACACCAAAGTCGATGAAGAGGCCGTACAATCCATTGAATGGCTCAAAGCTGTCATGCTGGCAGTGAGAAATATTCGTGGTGAAATGGATATTGCCCCAGGGAAACCTCTCTCGATACTGCTCTCACATGGTACGGACAAAGATCGCGAGGAATTGTCCAAACAGGAAACCGTGCTGAAGAAGCTGGCCAGACTGGAATCAATTCGCTTCCTCAGCGAAGGTGAAGTACCGCCGGCTTCGGCCACTCAGCTGGCCGGGCAATTGGAAGTGCTGGTGCCCATGGCAGGCTTGATCGATAAAGAAGCCGAACTGGCGCGCCTGCAAAAGGAAATCGACAAGCTGACCAAGGAACAGCAACGCCTGCAAGGTAAGCTATCCAACGAGAAGTTTGTGGCCAAAGCACCTGCTGAGGTTGTGGAGAAAGAAAAGGCCAAGCTTCAGGAAGCGCTAGACGCTCTGGCTAAACTGCAGGAGCAGGTCACCCGGATCGAAGCGCTATAATCCCTTCATGACACCGACGATCCATATTCTGGGCGCCGGATCCATCGGCGGGCTGTTCGCAGCCCGCCTTTGTCATCACTTCCCGGTGACATTTGTTACTCGTCAGCAGGAAGAACACCGGAAGTTTCGGTTTACCGACAGCTCAGGTCAGAACACACCGATTACCATTTCCTGTGAACCTCATCACTCCAACACCCCACTGGAACATTTGCTGGTCACAACCAAGAGTTACGACACCCTGAATGCACTTCAGAGTCTCGTACATAGACTTACCCCCAAGACACACATTTATTTATTCCAGAACGGCCTGGGCAGCTATTTCCAGATCCTCGAGTACTTTCAAAATCTAGAGCACTTTCAAAATCTGGAGCATTTTCAAAAATTGAATGGAGCGACACCATCTCTCTATGCTGCCTCAACAACGGAAGGGGCTAACCGGCCATCCCCCGGACAGGTTATACATGCCGGTGACGGTCAAACCTGGATTGGTTCTCTGAATGAAGCGGCCAAATCCGCAGGCTGTGAAAGTATTATTACTATGTTCAGACAGGCAGGTTTTCACACTGAAGCCAGCCCTGATATCTGGGAGATTCTCTGGAGAAAACTAACCGTTAATTGCGGCATCAATCCTTATACGGCCATCTGCCAGTGCCCAAACGGAGACATTCTCCAACAACCCCTGTTTCAGAATACGATTGATTCCTTGTGTCACGAACTTGAAAGCATCTTGCGTGTCGCAGGCTATCCCGAGGATCGCGAGGCGATAAAAGCCAGAATACTGTCAGTGGCTGAAGCCACTAAATCCAACATCTCTTCGATGTTACAGGACATACGTAACAGCAAACCGACTGAAATTTCTGCCATAAATGGATTTGCGACCGACTACGCCCACCGTCACGGGATAAAGGCAGATACCAATGAATATCTGACGCAGCAGGTTTTAACATTGTCTGGGCAGAAGAATACTTAACCCCATCAAGCAACAGGTTAATGAAATGGGCAACAGACTATCAAAAATTGTTACTCGCACTGGAGACGGCGGCACTACCGGACTGGGCGACGGCCAGAGAGTCCCCAAAGACTCAATCAGGATAGAAGCCATTGGTGCAGTAGACGAAACCAACAGCAGTGTGGGAATCCTCATTGCTGAGCTGGATTCCTCCGATGTTCTCAAGCCCATATTCCAGACAATTCAAAATGATCTGTTTGATGTGGGCGGTGAAATCGCGATGCCCGGCTATCAGCTGATTACCGAAAACCATATCAATCGACTGGAGAACTGGATCGGGGATATTAACGCTCCCCTTCCCCCACTGAAAAACTTTATTCTGCCTGGCGGTAACCGTCCTGCGGCACTGTGTCATATGTCCCGCAGTTTGAGCAGACGAGCCGAACGAGTGGTTGTTACGCTGAGCAGCAGTGAAGCCATCAATCCGGAGTTACAAAAGTATCTCAACAGACTGTCGGACTTCCTGTTTGTCGCAGCACGCACCCTGGCCCGACGTAACGGGGATGAAGAAATTCTCTGGACCAAAACCGAATTCTAAAAAAAAAGCCACCGTTTGGTGGCTTTCTTATAACAACCCTATTGTTTCCTATATCTTGAATGATGCCAGCAGTTCATGGAGCGTATCAGTCAGCTTAGACAATGAGCGACTGCTCTCCAGGGTTTCGTTGGCATTATCCATACTTTCCTGGCCGAGGTTGGAAATGTGGCTGACATTCTCATCAATGTTCTTGGCCACTGCTGTCTGCTCTTCGGCTGCTTGAGCAATCTGGTGACTCATATCCACGATCGTCGCAATAGAAGCCACAATATGGTCCAGCGCCTCAGCCACGTTCTGGGATTGTGCCACAGTGGACTGCGTCACTTCCTGGCTGCTTTGCATTGAGCCGACCGCTTCTTTCACACCGGCCTGCAACTGAGAAATCATCGCCTCAATTTCTTCTGTGGATTTCTGGGTACGCTGGGATAACGTGCGAACTTCATCAGCTACCACCGCAAATCCACGCCCCTGCTCACCGGCACGGGCAGCCTCAATGGCCGCATTAAGAGCCAACAGGTTGGTCTGTTCGGCAATCGCCCGAATCTCCACCAACACCTGGGAAATATTCTGCGAATCCTGAGAGACCCGATTAATCGATTCCACGGAAGAGGATATTTCGTCAGACAGCCGGTTAATGGTGTGCATGGTATCGTCGACTACCTGCTTACCTTTCTGCGCTTCCTGATCAGCCTGATGTGCGGAATTGGCAGCTGCCTGGGAGCTGGAAGCTACTTCCGCAACCGTATCCACCATCTGGTGCATCGCTTCAGATATCTGTGTGGTTTCTGACATCTGGCGATTGGATGCATCACTATTGGCCACGGCCACATTGTTAACCCGCTTAGCCTGGTTATCCACCTCACTGGCGGTATCCACCAACTGGGTCATCAACTGATGAACCTTTTGCGTCATCTGGTTGAACTCACGGGTCAGTTCACCCATTTCATCCTGATTGGAAGAATCCAGGGTCACGGTCAGGTCGCCACCGGAAACCTGGCGGGCACCAGTTGCAAAGCGCTCAATCGTGGACTTAACCGAGACAAAAAAGCCCATAAAAATATAGACAATGATCAATAGAAGCACGCCCTGCACGGCGAAAATACCAAACAGGGTTGTCTGGCGCTCATCCAAGCGGACATCGAGAAAATTCTTGGCCAGGTCATAGATACCGTTATTAAGGGCGTACAGTCCCTCGATCTTTCCGGAAATGGACTTATCGTAGTCAGACCACTGCTGCTCCAGCACCATGGGCGTGATAATTTCTGTATCCAGTTGATCCCGGGCCGCCATAATCAAGCCCTTGGCGTTCTCAGCAGGGGCAGCCAACCCCCTACGTACTTCCGGACTCGAGCTTAAAGTGACTTCCAATTGATTGGTAAAACCGACATTAACCGCGGTCAGTTCGTCGAAAACCTTGTTCAGATAGTCGCTGACATCAAAGCCGACACGCCCTTCCACCAGAGAAAAAACGCCACTTGCCCTGGCTTCCCCGATCTTGTCGGTTGCGTTGACAATGTATTCATTGGATAACTCCATCAGGAATTGAATATCCCGGGATGGATCCTGAGCAACACCTGATACCTGCTGGACACTATCCAGGAAATTCTTTGCCTTGGAGACAAAACTGCCGTAGTAAGCGATCTGGGGAGCCATGGAAAGCTCATTATTGTCATCGGATACCAACTTGCGCCAGGAACGCTGCAAATCCTCTAACTGCCCGACAACATCACCTTTCCTATCAAACTTGAAACCGGCCCCTTTTAAAGTCTCAAGCTGTGCATTGATACGCTTCCTCAGATCCATGGATCTCTCTTCCAAACCTGGATTCTGGCGTAGCTTGGCAGTCGCCCGGTAGTCCCGGTATTGCTGAGCAAGATCCAAGAGCTGAGCAGCGTCCCGGCTCACCTGGATACCGTACACTTCGTTTTCAATACGCTGAATATCTGAATAGAGCTGGCTGACCAGCATATACCCCATGAAGGCAATGGGGAGAAGAAATAAAACACTGATTAACAGGAACTTATAGACCAGTTTCAACTGGTTCATTAATTGGATAGCAGGCCACAAAATCTGCTTCACGATATTACCTCGACATCTGCGTTGAGCGTCCGCTGCTATTTTTATTTTCCTTCACACTCTCCTGGCTCTGCTTAATAAATCGACTGCCTTACAAATAAATGTAGCATAGCCTGACCACTCACTGGCCTTGGCACCATGTACTCCCTGACCCTCCTGAAAAAACGAATCCAACTTCATTTTTTACCCAAATAAATATCGCTCTTTACAACCTTTGGCTTTGAGCGACTTCACATGCAAGTGTAGACTATGGGGCAGGCACAGCTTGACAGCATAAGTCAATTTAAAGTTAGTTTTCCGCTGATTTTTGTAAGCTAATGTATATATATCATTCGGATGAGTCCGCCACTGACCGGCCTCAATTCCAACCGAAGAACACTCAGACTGCAGAATTCCCATGACATCAGAAATAACCCAGGCCCTGGAATCACTGTTCCAGAAATTTATCCACCACACTCACAGCCTAACCGGCCAGCTCCCTTGCGCCAGCATGGATAATGACCTGGAAGGTTGGACTACCGGCCCTGCCGTGACATCCCTTAGCGGCGAGGAATCAAAACTTTACTGGCAACCCGTTTCCCATGGGGATACGAGCGGTCTGGAAGGTTTGGAAAACGGACTGGAAACCAGACTTCACCAGGATATAAAAGACTACTATGGAAGTTTTTGGAGCGACGGCATTGACTGCACAAGCCCCGCCGGTGAGATTCACCTGCTCCAAGTCTGGAATGATGCCGATATGGAGATTCTGAAACAGAACCTGTTGGGGCACGCCTTTATGAAACTCAAAAAGAAGCAGCCCCTCACGCTGTTTTTTGGCGTCGGACAGGGAGACGAGATACTCGTCATCGATAACTCCACCGGTGAAGTCTACCTGGAGATTCCCGGACGTCGCCCACACCGAAAACTGGCGGATAACCTTGCACAATTTATCAATGCCTGCGATATCGCCTAGAGTTTTCTGGAAAGCATCCCAAATGCTGCCGACAGCGTCAGAACAACCCGAAACAACTTCAGGACATCCAGCCTACGATCGTCAGAATCGCAATCACGGAAAACCACACCATCACTGAGCGGTTCAGCAAATCACGTAATGCTACCAGCTGCCGGCTGTCGCGCAGGGCATTAGCCTCACCGGCAGCAGGGACGGCAGGCATGCTCTCAATAGCTCCAGCTGCTGCCTGCTGCAGAACCTTGAGCGCACCCACAGCGGGATCGATCATATAGTTCAAACTGCTCTTGATCGTTTCCCCAAAATTTCCCACCAGAGCAAAACTCAGTGCCAGCAACCTCGCAGGCAACCACTCCAATACTTTGTAAACAATGCCGACCTGTCTGGGCACATAAGTGGTGGACTCGCATCCAGCCACATGGGCCAGTCTCGCTACCAGAGCGCCAACAGGTCCGGCCACCATATACCAGAAAATCACCATAAAATATCTCTGGAAAGTCATATACATATACTGAGAGGTCGCCTGATAGTGGACTTCAGCAGGCGTCAGCTTGTCTGCATCCTTAATAAAGATGTCAGCACTCTCCAAAGTCCTGAACGCCGACTGGTAATGCTCCGCCTCCCATTGGGTACGATATAGCTCCACTGCCTGCTTGAGGTAGCCACAGCCGAGACACAAAAAGAGCATCACGATATGAACAAATAAAGTGGCGACACCAAACAGCACGTCATCAACAAGCGTTAGAACCAGAGTCAATACCACCGCCGGCAACAGTATTGCGATGACAACATAAAGGGTCGCGTTATGCCTGATCACCGGAAATTTTGCTTCAAAAAATTCCAAAAACTGTCGGGCCCACTGATCATGCTGTCGGCTGAGAGTCAGGTTAAGTTTACGTTGCAGCACAAAAGTCAGCAGTAGAACAAGAAACTTCATCGGCGGTTCAGCTCTTATCGTTTTCTAACATAGATCTAAGTGTAGGCCATTCGAAGGCGTTGCCGGGATCAGTTTTTCTGTCCGGCGCGATATCGCAATGACCAACAATGCGTGAGTCTGTGATTGACGGAAAATGATGTTCCAGTGAACGAATGACACAGGCCAGTTGTTGATACTGAACTTGCTCGTAAGGAATATCGTCAGCTCCTTCCAACTCAATACCGATCGAAAAATCGTTACAATTATCACTCCCTTCCCAGCTGGACTTTCCGGCATGCCATGCGCGATCAAAGAATGAAACAAACTGCACAATCTCACCATCACGACGAATCAGCAGATGAGCCGACACCTCCATTGAAGAGATTCCCCGGAAATACGAATGCTGCGATGCATCCAACTGATTCTGGAAAAAGTCTTCTATGTAGGGACCGCCAAACTCGCCTGGGGGAAGGCTGATATTATGCACAACTACCATATCGATATTCCTGCCGACAGGGCGTTGATTATAGTTCGGTGAGGGAACTTTCCTGGCCCCTTCAAGCCAACCATCCTGCATAACGGTCAGTATTTTCGGCGCAACATACTTCATCTGGCAGCAATCCGGTCTTCTATCATTTTAGGAAGCTGGGGCGGTTAATTTGACACGCTGGACAAATTTTCCACAGACAATTAAGGAACAGGTAAAGAAAGATAGGTGAATTTGAGTGTAGATTAAAGATTGACAGGTAAAAGATACAAAAAACGGGAACCAGGTTCCCGTTTATTCAGATAGCAAATGATGCAGGCTAACCTCTGGCTATGCTTCCTGCTTCTGCGACTTGTTTGAGCGAAGGTTCCCGATAACAGACTCTAATGCGCGGTCGAAGAGCAAACCGTCATCAAGCATCGACATGGTGTGAGTCTTAAGCGCCATGGCCAAGCCCAGACGACTTTTTTCCATGACCTTAACCCCCATGCGGTTAACGAAAATGTATTTACCGGTCGTCGGGATAATCGCCGCCAGCTTGCAACGGTATTTCTTGTCTTCACCTTCGTTAACTTCAACCCATGATCCGATCTTGATCCGGTCGACCATTTGGAGGGATTTCTCATCGGGAGTATCTTCGACTTCCGCTTCAGCAACCTCTTCAACCAGAACAATCTTACCAGCTTTGGCTACCGGCTCATCAACATTGGCAGCAGTCGGTTCCTGCTGCTGAGGAGCTTTTTGTTGCTGAAGAGCCTGGGAAGCAAGGTCTTGCGCTGCAACTGGTTCTGATTGCTCTACTGTAGACTCTGGAATGGCCTGGGCAACCGTCTCGACTTCCTGCTCTTCTTCGAGCGTGTCCAGATTCTCGGCGACCTCATCCAGATCAACAACATCCAATCCCCCAAGCACTGCAGACTCGAAGTCTTCCTGTTCTGAATCGAAGCTATACTCCTCTTCAAACTCCACTTCTGCCGCCAGGCGCTTCTGGGCAGTGTCGACAATATCCGCTTCCAGTTTCTGCAGACACTTATCCAAATCGAAAGGTTTAAAGGCTGTTTGAGCCAGGCCTTCTTTCAGTTTACCCAGCAACCCTTCAACCGCATCCATATCCAATGGCTCAGCTTCGCCATTCAGGTTGGTGGCATTGATCAGATTATCAACCGTTGCCAGGGCATCATTCCAATCATCATGGGTGATACCATATTTCAGGTGTAACAGCACCATATAGCTGCTCCAACCTTCTTTCAGGATCTCCAGCGCCAGTTCAGAAATCGCAGCACCTTCAAGATGCTGATTCAGAACCGCTTGAACTTCTTTCTTGGCAGCTTCGGACTTGGCCTTACCAACTTCAGAATCCCGGGTTCTTTGCTCCACCAACTGACGGCGCTTCTTCTCGCCTTCCTGGAAAGACTGAAAATCCTGCATGATATCGTCAAAAATCGACAAATCACTTTCGAACTCGTTCAACAGTCTCAGTACGACTTCTTCCAGCTTGTTCAGGAACGGATCATTCCCGCCATCGGCTTTTTCTGTCCAGCCAATCGCAGCGGTCGCAAGCTCGTTCAACAAACGTCTGGCAGGGTGACCACCACGATTAAAGAAAGTTTTATCCAACAGAGCCACTTTGACGATAGGAATCTGCAACCTGGCAATCAGCGCCTTAACTGAGGACTGGAGTTGCTGATCGCTCAAGATATACTCAAACAGCATATTGACCAGATTCATAACATCCTGGTGGGTATCCCCCACTCTGGCTCTGGCCTGTCCCTGATCGTTTCTCACCATATGCTCAAGCAATCTGGCGTAGTCTACCAACCCGTTGGAAATGACAGGGAGATTGCTGTTGTTGTGCTGAGCAGTAGACAGCAGGCTGACCAGCGTATTTTGCTGCAACAGCGGCAATTGAACACTGGCGTTGCCGGCAGGTCTGCGTGCACTCTGGCTCATCAACTGTAGAGGATCAACCGTCACCCCGTCACTTAAGCCTACTTCTTCATAGGCATCAGACAGGTAACCATCGGAAGCGTCTGCAGGCATGTACGTGTCCCGCGCGCTGCCCCTACGATCCAAGGTCTGTCTGGCAGGCCCCTGATACCGGGGAACCGGAACCGGACGCACCACGGACATATCCGGAATGACACCCTGCTCGATCAGATACTTATTGGAAGCCTCCAGCATCGACTTGACGTGCCCCAGAACATGCTTTTCAAATAATTTGAAAAAGACCAGCTTGGCCTTGATATCCATTTCCAGGTCTTGGCAGGCAGCAGCAAAGTTTTTGGTAATACGGGCAGGTCCCAGCGGATTGCTCTGGTCCTCGACGTCGACATTGAGCATCAATGCATCCATGCGCAATGTGAGGTGCTCCAACTCCCTCCCGGCCTCAGACTGGAAACGGTTAACCATATTGTCAACCGCCACCTGCTCCTCAAGGGCATCATCTTTTACAAGTGACAGGTTTTCCAGATCCAGCGGTTTTTTGGCTGCTGGTTTACCATTGCCACTATCCCGGAACTGAAAATCACGGGTGAACCCCTGGATAAATAGTGCGGTGACACGGTTTTTCTTGAGCCGGAGCTCCCGCATCGCATCAAAATAGCTGGATTGTTGGGCGTTACTGGTCGCCTGATCGGCCAGATCAAAGTAGGTATCGTCCATCTGATCAAACAGACGAACCATCAATTTACGCAGGTGCTCGCCACAGCGATCACGCAGTTTTACCAGAGGTGCAGGCAATTTCACTCCCTTCGCGGCACTCTGGTCAGCGCGATGGCTATCAAGCTGTACAACTTTTGAACCCTGCGACATTTTAGACTCCAATATGCCCGATCTAGCATCCTTATGTAGATAAGTTTAGCTGACAAAAATTGTCAGGTTGCGACAAAATTTCGACTTATGATGAAGTATATAACGTCATAATACCGACGTTTGTTGCAAAATGTAGCTTAGCGATCCAATTCACATTCTTTTTTTTACGCCTCTACCTTTTGGACTAGGAGTTAGGGGTTTCAAGGCATTTCGGCGCATTAAACCTGATACATCACCACTTATTGGAAGCATTTCTGCCCCAGGCACAATCAGGTACAATAGCTGCCGTTGTATTTTTGGAGCCTGCTATGAGCCAGGATAGTCCGAGCCCCCGTCAAACCGGTAAATGGATGATGGCGGCAGCATGGATCATTGGTATGTTACTACTAACTCAACTGTTCGGATTCTGGGAAGACCAGCAACGGAATCCCAACCAAACCCTGAGAATTGTGAGCGGGGCGGACGGCAATGAAGAGTTGGTATTACAAAGAAACCGGTTTGGCCACTATTTATTTACAGGAAAAATTAACAACCGCGATGTTGAGTTCCTGGTAGATACCGGTGCAACGGTAGTTGCTGTCCCGGAATCCATGGCCAGATCACTTGGTCTTCCCGAACTCGGACAAACCAGCATGCAAACAGCCAATGGCACAACCAGAGCAACCCGGACCGTCATCGATCAGCTGCAGTTGGGACCATTCACTCTACGTGATGTCAACGCCACAATCCTTCCCAGAATGAACGGTGACCAGGAAGTCCTGCTGGGAATGAGCGCATTACGCCATTTATCGTTTTCCCAGCAAGGCGACCAGTTGATACTCAGAGCAGAGTAGTCCCGAATCGTTTTTAAGCTATTGCCGGACCTGATCATTGCCCAAAATGACAATCGCCCGATATGACAACCGCCAATGCCATTATTCTATATAAATGCCATTGCCCTATATAAAAGCAATCACCCTATTTAATTAAGAAACCTGTTAATTGAGAAACCTGCCATTATGAATCTGCTAGACGAATTGATTCCTACAGCTATAAAAGAAGACGCAGCCAAGGCATTGAAAGAAGATGTTGGCGATGGCGATATCACCGCCCGGCTGATTTCTCCCGATGCCCGGGCAACAGCCCATGTCATCACCAGGGAGCCAGCAGTTATCTGCGGCCAGGCCTGGGTCAATGAAGTTTTCCATCAAGTGGACAGCGATATCACCATTGAATGGCAGGTGAATGACGGTGACAGAGTGGAAGCAGACAGCAGGCTTTTCACCGTCACCGGTAATGCCCGCTCTTTACTTACGGCGGAAAGACCCGCATTGAATTTTCTACAGACTCTGTCCGGCACCGCCACCATCGCCCGGTATTACGCCGACAAAGTCGCCCATACCCATACCCGCATACTGGACACGAGAAAAACCCTGCCCGGGCTGAGAGTGGCTCAAAAATATGCGATCCGCTGTGGCGGCTGTCATAACCACCGTATCGGATTGTGGGACGCATTCCTGATAAAAGAAAATCACATTATGGCCTGCGGCAGCATCAGCCAGGCAGTGGCGACAGCGAAACAGATCGCTCCCGGCAAACCTGTTGAAGTGGAAGTCGAGACCATTCAGCAGCTGGAAGAAGCCATCTCCGCCGGTGCAGATATCATCATGCTGGACAACTTTGACCTGAAAACGATGGCCAGAGCGGTGGATCTGGCAGATAAGAAAGTGAAGCTTGAAGCTTCGGGCGGCATAAGTGATGAGACACTGGTTGCCATTGCGGAGACAGGGGTTGATTTCATCTCCATTGGAGCCCTGACCAAACACTGCCAGGCAATAGACTTATCCATGCGAATTGCGAACTGATCGACAGCAACAATAAAGCACCTGAATTTTCTTTCAGGATATGTGATCCTTGCCCAAAGACATCTGCTAGAATTAATTAGCCGGGGCCCATGCCCCAAATAAGAAAAGACAGCGCTAAGAAGACAATGGATTGACTGAACCCGCTTATCAGCGGGTTTTGCCAGGAGTGGTGAAAGGTGATCCCTTTTATCGCAAGGAATCTATGCCCACGAAGTCTCATTATGATCAGGAAGATAACCCCAAAAAGGGACCTTTTAAAATCAGCGGTATCCTACTACTGCTTGCAGGGATTGCTCTGGCCTGCTCGACGGGTCTGTTTTTGTTCAAAAACGGCTACCCACCGCTCTTATTGCCGGCCACAGCCTTCATTTCAATGCTATTTTTCCGTCGGGGCGTTTCTGCCGCATGGCTGGCAGGGCCATTAGCCCTCGTCACGGGTATATCCGCCAGCTACGCTATTCCAGGTCCTTCTATTTCAGAGTCGGCATATATTGCAGCACTCTGTACGTCTTATGTCCTCGGACAATCTTACCTGTTCTATCAGACGTACCGCTGGCTAACCCCTGACGAACCTGACAATCGGGCCGAGACCACCGTCCTGCGGCTTCTGATCAGCCTCCTGGTCAGTACTGCGGCCTGCGCATGCCTGACAGCGCTATGTTTCACCCTGCTGTCCACACGCGAATATGAATTATTTTCTCTGTTTGCCTTACTGTTTCTGGCGGTAGCGCTTCCCACCCTGATCGGATTTCCAGCTTATCTGCCCAACAAGAAGCCCCTCAATCTGTCACAGTTCCTACAGGAACGCTTTGTAGAGGTTGTGGCTTGGCTCGGCCTGCTGCTGCTTGTCGGCGAATTGATCACCAATATGGGCGGCTTCCTGATTTTTGCACTGCTGCCACTGCTCATCTGGTCCAATCTGAGATTCCCCCAGTACCACAGCAACCTCGCAGCCTCACTTGCAGGTGCGACTGTTATTGTATCCTTGTGCATTTACAGCCCCACGCCAGAACTGAGCATCATCAACCTGCTGCATCTGGAAATTGCCGTATTTGTGTTTTCCAGTTATTACCTGGGAGCGTTGACAGAAGACCGCATTCAACTGGAGAACCGCCTGGAGGAAATGGTCATCCAACGGACTCGGGATCTGGAGATGACCAACCATGAACTCCAGAGTGAAGTGGCCATCAGGCAAAAAGCCGAAAGATCCTTCCGCCAGAGTTCACGCCGCTACAGAGCATTGATAGAAACCGCAGGCAGCCCTATCGTGGTCATGGACGGTGAATTCAAGATTTTACAATGGAATGACGCCGCAGCCCGTTTGTTTGGATATAACCGGGAGGACATTTTCGGGCGCAACTATATAGAAGGCTTTGTTCCGTTAGAATTCCGGGACGAGACTGAGTGGAAAATTAAAAAAGTCCTGGAGACAGGTATCCCGGTCGAGAACTTTGAGACCGAAGCCAATGCCCCGGACGGCAGCAAGCATGTCATGTTGTGGAACATAAACCGAGTGGTGGATGAAGAAGACGAGCAGCCACAGGTCGTATTGGCCGGACAGAATATCACCCCTATCCGGCAGACTCAGAACCAACTCCATTTTCTCGCCCATTACGACGTTCTCACCGGTGCGGCCAACCGCAGACTTTTTGAAGACCGCTGCACCCAGGCATTGAAACAAGCCGTTCGCCACCAAAACGAGGTGGGACTGATCAGCCTGGACATCGATCATTTCAAACGAATTAATGACACCCTGGGCCATGACGCTGGCGATGAGCTGTTAAAAGAAATATGCCGTCGATTGAAAAAGTGTATCCGGGAAGAGGATACCATTGCACGGCTGGGCGGCGATGAATTTGCCATCCTCCTTAACAAGGTCAATGGCGAAGAAGGCTGCCTGAGGGTTGGCCAAAACCTGCTGGAAAACATCACCCAGCCCATCAATCTGCCAAGCCAGCAACTGGTCATCACCACCAGCATCGGAATCACTCTGGCGCCGAGAGATGGCAAGGATTATTCCGTGCTACTGAAAAACGCGGACATGGCTATGTATCGGGCCAAGAGTGCCGGCCGCAATAACATCCAGCTCTACCGCAAGGAAATGAATGACGAGCTTGAACTGCTGTTGAACACCGAGCAGGAACTGCGGGCAGCCATCGAACAGCATCAGTTTGATATTTACTACCAACCCCAGATCGACCTGGAAAGCGCACGGGTGATCGGCCTGGAGGCTCTGTTGCGTTGGAAGCACCCATCGCGCGGCATTCTGGCCCCCATTGAATTTATCGATGTTGCCGAACAATGCGGTCTGCTGCCAGCCCTTGGACAGTGGGTCATATACAATGCCTGCCTGCAGTGCCGTGCAATTCAGGCCATGAGCCAGCATCCCGTCCAGGTGTCAGTCAATATTTCGCCACGCCAGTTCTACCATCCTGAGTTGATCAGCACATTGGCTACAGCGCTGAGTGAAACCCGTGTGGATCCAAACTATATCTGCCTGGAAATTGCCGAATCGGTACTCCTGCACAATCAACAGGAAGCCGAAGAAAGATTGACACAACTGAAAGCCCTGGGACTACAGATCACCGTGGATAGTTTCGGCTCCGGCTTGTCTTCTGTTTCAACTCTCGCCCGCCTCCCCGTAGATGCGCTCAAAATTGATCGGGCACTGGTTCGCAATGTCCCCGGTGAAGACATAGACATGGCCATTTCGGAAACCCTGGTGGCAATTGCCCATAAAATGAGTATCAAGGTCGTGATCGAAGGTGTCGAGAGACCCGATCAGGAAGCATTTTTCCGCAATAACGGTGTCAGATTTGTACAGGGGCACCTCTATGCTCACCCGATGCCTTCCATCACCCTGCCAGACTTCTTCGATGGACTAAAACACGGTCAAATCTCAGCCGAAGGCAACCAGATCCACCTGCCGCTGGAAAACTGAGATATGAAGGATCACCTGAAGACCCGACCGACCAGCGATCTCAATCCATGCATCCGAAACTGTTGCCTGGATCAACATGATGTATGCTGTGGCTGCAAACGCACCCTGGAGGAAATTCTGGCCTGGCACTCAATGAACCAAGAACAAAAAGAAGCACTTCTGGAAGAGCTAAAAAAGCGCCAAGAGTCCGGGAATTGAGTTGATGCGGTGTTTCTTCGGCATTACCCCCAATCCAGAATCCATCAATGACATCTGCCAACACATAGGACGCCTTCAGGAGATTGCCGGCATACCTCCCCACGTACTTCGCTGGCAATCCGCCATGCAGCTACACATCACATTACTGTTCATGGGCAATATTACTGCTGAAGATATCGCTGCCATGGATCCGCTCGTTGAAGGCATCTGCAAGAATTCACAACAGATGATGCTGACCACTGGATCCACGATACTTTTCCCCACGACCAGAAAGCCCAGATGTCTGGTACTGGAAATTCTCGAATCTGAAGAATTATCCAAACTGCATCAAGAGATCAAAACCGTTGCGAGAGAGACAGGCATTCAGGTTGAAAGCCGGCACTACCACCCTCACCTGACCCTGGCCAGAATTCATAAAGGCAGTAGGATAGACTTCGCTGAACGACAGGAACTGAATATTCAGTTCAACATAGACAAGGTAACACTGTTCAGCAGCCAAGCTACGGAACAAGGCTCGCGATATGATATGGTTCGGGAATACCCGTTATCTATCGAATAAGACGGCTTTAACCTTAATCTCCTCCACCTCTGTAATTAACCCTGAGACACACGAACCTCTTTAGCCAGACCAGATGACACAAACCATAGAACTACTAGACCTGCTCATGACTGAAATACAGGATTGCCGGATCTGTGAAGATCACTTACAGCCGAACCCTGTGTTAAGACTATCTACAAGCGCCCGCCTATTGGTGATTGGCCAAGCTCCCGGCACCCGGGTTCACGCTACCGGAATTCCGTGGAATGACCCCAGCGGTGTGCGGCTACGTTCCTGGCTGGGCATGGATGATGAGGTTTTCTATGACACCAGCAAGGTCGCCATTATGCCCATGGGCTATTGTTATCCGGGGAAAGGAAAAAGTGGCGACCTGCCGCCAAGACGGGAATGCCGGGAGGCCTGGCACGACAGGGCCTTGCAACTAATGCCGGAGATTAAGACCACATTACTCATCGGACAATACGCCCAAAATGCCTACTTGCCGACCCCGGGTAAATCGCTCTCAGACAACGTCAGAAACTGGAAACAATGGTTTCCACACCTGATCCCACTTCCTCACCCCTCTCCCAGAAACACTTTATGGCTCAAGCAGCGCCCCTGGTTTGAAGACGAGGTGGTTCCAGCAGTTCGGGAGTTTGTCCACGAACTGCTTCATCCGGGCTCTAGCCGTGATATTCCATGATCAAATCATCAAAGCGCCTGATTACATCCAGTAAAGCGTCCACTTGCTCAAGCTCCTGTTTATAGCGTTCTTCTGCCATGGGCAATATGCCACTGGCCTGAGGTAATGGGGCATCAGCTTCTATGATGACTTTCATGCGGGAAATCAGTATAAACTGCAACCACTCATGAAACTCCAGGGTATCAATACAAAAAGGCTGCTGACTAGCCAAGGCTTCAGGGGAAGGTGGCTGACTACTCCACATATCCAGCCGCCTCAGTTCAGCTTCCATTTCCAGAAGAACATCTGCCAACTCGGTTAGCACTCTGGTATTTGACAACGTTACGAAACCTCCGTAGTGACATTTTCGCCCTGCAACACTTGATACAGGCTCACAAACTGTTGCGTCAACGGATGCTTGGGTGCCATATATATCAAAGGTTCATGGGCCTGGTGGGATTCTTTCATCTTGACCGACGAATTTAACTGGACAGGCAGCACCGGCAACCCTTCATCGGTCAGGTCTCCGATAATCTTTCTTGGCAGGGACGCACGGGGCTGGAACTGATTGGCAATAATCCCCTCAATCTGAAGATCCTGATTGTGGTCCTCCTGAAGATCCTGAATTTCCCCAAGAATCGTATATAACGCCTGGCGGGAAAAATCATCGCAATCAAATGGTATAAGGCATCGCTGCGCGGCAATGAGAGCCGATCGGGTGTAGAAGTTCAGGGCTGGTGCTGTATCAATAAATATCCGGTCAAAACTTTCCCCCAACTTCGCCAGGGCATCCCTTAACTTATAGATCTTGTGCTTCGCTTCCAGCTTACGCTCCAGGAAGTCGAGTTCAGGGCTTGCCGGCATGATAAACAAGCCAGGAAAGCGTGTGGCGTGGACAAAGTCATCGATTTTTTTGTTGAAGATATTGAAGGCGACGGACTGCTCAAAAAAATCAGCCACCGTATCTTTGAGCTCAACTGGATTCTTTCCCAGCAGATAGAGACTTGAGTTTCCCTGTGGATCGAGATCAACAACCAGCGTTTTGGATCCCTGCTCTGCACTAATGGCAGCAAGATTACAGGTAATACTGGATTTTCCAACCCCGCCTTTCTGATTGAAAATGACTCTTCGCATGTTTCCCCCGGATGTCCTGATTGGCACGCGTCACACGGTTATACTGAATATTATGATGCCGCGAGTGCCTGTGTGATGGTTTTTTGAAAGCAACAAAGTTGTAACCCATCTACCAGCATAATTCCAGAATTACGCCGATATTCCAGAGCTATCCCTCTATCTTTCTATCCCACAACCTTTCTATCCCACAACCACACCTGCATCAGATAACCCGGTAAAGCCTTTACCAACCGGTAATCGATTTCACAAAGGGAACGGTGATAGCTCGTTTTTCTTCCAATGAGGCTCGATCTATCTGCTTCAACAATGTTGTTAATGACCCCAAATCCCTTGGCGCACGCCGGATGATGAACTGTTTGACCTCATCCGACAGGAAAAATCCAAAATGCTGTGCCTGCTGCTCCAGCACTTGCAGGCGCAGTTGCTCGTCTAAAGCAGGCAACCTGATCGTCACCCCCCATCCCAAGCGAGACTTCAAATCCGGCAGTTGCCAGGGTAAGTTTGCCGGGGTCTGCAGCGCACAGGCAATCCACTGGCATTTTTGCTGCTGGCATCGATTGAACAGGTGAAACAAGGCCTCCTCCCACTCGGAGTGACCCGCTACCTTATCAATATCGTCAAGGCACAACAGCTGGCAATACTCGAGTCCTTCCAGAACAGCCGGGTCCATTGCCAGAAGCTCCCCAAAGGGCAAATAGAATGCTTCTCCAGAGTCATATAACTGACTGGATGCCAACAGCAAATGGCTTTTGCCCGTAGAACTTTCGCCGGCAATAAAGAGTATGGTTTCGTCTGGGGACGACAGGAAATTACGAATCGTCGTAACGGTCTGGCCTCCATCCGGCTCAACAAAATTTTCCAGTTCAGCCGAAGGATTGGAGGAAAGATTCAGCGCAAGCTGAGTCAGAGAGTGATTTTTAGAGTTATTCGACATGCGGTTTTCAACAGAATCAAAAAGCCTCAGGTAGTTGTCCCTGAGCGTTCAAGCCAGTACTTTCGCCCCCAAACAGTCACATAATGCGCTCCACTGATCAGGCTTGTTGCTGCGACAATCCATACCCCCTGCTCGACAGCCAGAAGAGGCATGGGTAGTCCGGCATAGTACAGAACCACTACCAACACGTAAGTAATCTGTGCAAAGGTGCTTAATTTCCCCCACACGCTGGGCCGTATCGAATAGCTACCTACCAGCATGTGATATGTCAGGGCACCCGCCACAATAATCAAATCCCGGGCAAATACAAGAATTGTCAGCCACAGGGGAAGCAATCCATTGATCGTCAACACAACAAACACAGATACCAGCAACACCTTATCCGCCAACGGATCGGTAATCGCCCCGAACCGGCTGGCCCAGTGAAAAGTTCTTGCCAGGAACCCATCAAGCCCATCGGAAAGTCCCGCGACCAAAAACAGCCACAGAGCATCCCGATACCATTCCCTCGCGAGGCAGAATACTATCGGCGCCACCAGGAAAATACGCAGTAATGTAATGGCATTGGGCAATTGCCTCCAGGAAATACGCAACGATTCCTGCTCCACTCAGCTGGTACCCGGCACAGTCGTAATGACTGACCGCTGTTGTCTATTCAACTGCCACACCCAATAATCTGAATACTCAGCCAACACATCCCACAGCTACCACGGCTCATGCAAAATACTCCGCATTGTAACTTCAGGCAGCCGACCAATCACTCAGGCAATATACAGATACAAGACCACCAGATGATTTTCAGCCGATCAGCGATCAATGACCGCCATTCTATTGGTCACCCCATTGATAGTATAGCCAATAGCCGATTTCCTCAGGATTCCCATCACCCAATATCGGATGCAGCTTTTCCTGCAACGCGATGTGTTCTTCCAGTTGCTCTGGTGCCGTATTCAGGGACAGCTGGAACCTGACCACATCACGATCCATATAAAATGGCTCCACCCGCTTTACCGGCGCAAGCTTCTGCAACATACGTGAAACATCAACATAGTCCCGGAAATTTCTGACATTGGTGACCTGAAGCTTAACCAGATTGGCCGAATTCTCATCCAGCGTGATGGCATATTTCTTCGCCTGGGATGATGCGACGGCAGCCATTAACTGTTGAGCCCACTCATCCTGGCTGGGAGCTTCCAATTCTCCCTGACTCAATTGCTGGCCATTGACCCGCAATTGCCACAACCCAGTCCACCGACCGGCGTTGTCCTGATATACCCGGGCCATAACGATAGCATCGCTACCATAGCGAACAGATGCCGTCTCTATCGGGCTGGCAAAGAATCCCCACAGATCTGAGACATTCAGCGCGGAGGAATCCTCCAGATCCATCAACGGAAGCAGCATCGGCAACCCCCAATGACGGGCAGCGGATTGAAGATAGCCAACCATCGGGCTTTCCTGATATTCAGCCAGAACATCCCGGCTTCCCTGGTTATCAAGAGCAATCCAAAACAGAGTCTGAGGTCTGCTTTGCCCCCACACAGGGAGTCCCTGCTGAGCAAGCAACTGGGCTAGCGCACTACCGGCAAACTTTGCCTTGAAGACCCAAGGCAACTGCGCTGAGGGATCAGCGCTGCGATCATAACTGTACTGTTCCAGCAAACGCTGACTGTTTGTGGCAAGGTCTTCCGGAGAATATACGTCTCTCCAATAAGGTGTTCCTGTAATACGATCCACCACCTGCTCGAGCGCCAGCTTTGTCGCCTGCCGTCGGGAGTCAGCAGCCTGGTCCGCCACCGGGATTTCCGCCTCATACAGACCACGAACGGTTACCGCATAGGCATTCGATTGCAGCAAACAAGCGCTCAACATCAAGGTCATCACCAAGCCCCACATCCCTTTACGGGACTGTTTCAGGCCAGAGTGAGTATTTTTAATGCGCACTGAAAGCATTTGGGTAAACAGAAAAATCACTTTTGCGTCCAATATCACTACTCATCAGGGATGCCCGGCGGCAGATTAAATCCAGTCATATCAATGCGGTCCTGCCCCGGAATTCAGCAAATGCGGGGAAGGATACACTATTTCCCATCGAGCCACTATTAAAGCGGTTTTAGTTTCAGTCCCCCTGCAGAGCAGGCATATTCATCATTCTGGCGGGCAGGTATCGCTGAAACATCAACAGGCCCTAGTGCTCCACTGCTTCAATTGCTAAAATACGCGACCTTCCAAGTGCTCATCCTGATTTAGCCTATCTAGTACAGTTCGGGATGAAACCAGTTAACCTACAGAGAGCATAAATCCTCATGACTGCACCGACAGATAAACCCTCCCTCAGTTACCGTGATGCCGGCGTTGATATTGATGCAGGTAATGCACTGGTCGAGCGTATCAAAGGTGCGGCACAAGCCACCCGTCGTCCGGAAGTACTGGCCGGCCTGGGAGGATTTGGTGCCCTGTTCGAAATTCCAAAAGGATACCAGGAGCCTGTATTGGTCTCCGGCACTGACGGCGTAGGAACCAAGTTGAGACTGGCAATGCAGCTCGGCATGCACGATTCCATCGGGATCGATCTGGTAGCCATGTGCGTGAACGACTTGATCGTCCAGGGAGCAGAGCCGTTGTTCTTCCTCGATTACTACGCCACGGGTAAACTCTCAGTCGATATCGCCTCTACCGTCGTCGAAGGTATCGGCAAAGGATGTCTTCAGGCCGGCTGCTCCCTGATCGGGGGTGAAACTGCAGAGATGCCTGGAATGTATGAGGGTGAAGACTACGACCTGGCAGGTTTCTGTGTAGGGATTGTGGAGAAATCCAGAATTATTGACGGGCAACTGGTAAAACCCGGCGACGTCATCCTGGGATTAAGCTCTTCCGGCGTCCACTCTAATGGCTACTCTCTGGTTCGCAAGATTATTGAAGTCAGCCAGGCAGATCTTTCCATCGAATTTGACGGGGGCACACTGGGCGAAGCTTTACTCAAGCCGACCCGAATTTACGTCAAACCTTTACTGGAGCTGATCAAGCAAACTCCGGTTCATGCCCTGTCCCACATTACCGGCGGCGGTTTCCTGGAAAATATCCCCAGGGTTCTTCCTCAACATTCCAAAGCAGTTATCAATCTGGACAGCTACACTCTGTCTCCCCTGTTCCAGTGGCTGCAGAAAGAAGGCAATGTGGACTGGACTGAAATGTATCGCACATTCAACTGTGGTATCGGTATGGCCCTGGTGGTCCCCGCTGACAGCAAAGACCAAGCGATGGATATTCTCCGCAATGCCGGAGAAGAAGTATTTGAAATCGGCTACATTGCTGAACACGATGCTGAAACCCCATTAGTGGAATTACAGGGGCTTCCCCAATAATGGCGGAATCTAACCACACGTCCTGCCGAATTGTCGTTCTCATTTCCGGAAACGGGAGCAATTTACAGGCACTAATCGATGCACAGGCTCGGGGCATACTCCCTGGCACGATTGTCTCCGTGATCAGCAACAGACCGGATGTGTTTGGGCTGGAACGAGCAACGAAGGCCAGCATTCCTGCGATCACCCTGGATCACAAGGAATTTGATTCCCGGGAGACTTTTGACCAGGCCCTGCAAGCCCGCATCGATGAACATCAACCCGATCTCGTGGTGCTCGCAGGCTTCATGCGTATCCTGACCCCGGAATTCGTCAGGCACTACCATGGACGGATGTTGAATATACATCCGTCATTACTTCCCAAATACCAGGGATTGCATACGCATCGACGGGCCCTGGAGGCTGGCGACCAGAAACATGGCGTCACGGTTCATTTTGTCACCGAGGAGCTGGACGGAGGACCCAATATTCTACAGGCCGAAGTTCCCATCCTGCCGGGAGACACTCCTGAAGTCCTGGCTGCCAGAGTGCAGCTACAGGAGCATTTGATCTATCCGGAAGCCGTTCGCTGGTTCTGCGAAGGGCGTTTAGTTATGGAAAATAATGCTGCACTTCTGGACAACAATGTGCTCGCACCTTCCGGCATATCCTTTGCCAATACCGAGGCTTGACCTCCGGTTGAAAGGGCTTCAATGGATGAAGCCCGCTTTCACTCATTGACCGGCATACACCTTACGTATTTCATCCGCCATCAGGATAAGTCCTTTTTCCACCAAAGCGTCATCCTGAGAGTATGTGATTCTCAGGCACTGGCGGGTATGCTCCCACTCTCCTTCAAGGCCCGGGAAGAAATAGTGTCCGGATACAACCAATACGCCACGCTGCTTAAGCCTTTGATAAAGCTCTTTACTGGAAATCGGCAAGTCACGCAGCCATAACCACAGAAACATGGCACCTTCCGGCTCATGAAGAGCAAAGGGCAAACCATCAAGATGCTGACTCAGAGTATTGAAGGCACGCTCTGCTTTCTGCTGATAGAAAGGCTTAACCACCTCGGAACTCAACCGCAGAATCTCACCGCTGGTTACCATTGAGTTCGCCAGCATCGCACCGAAGCTTCCTGGCGCCAGATTCATGATGGCATTAACACCAGCGACCGCTTTAATGATTTCAGGCTTGGCAATCACAATACCGGTTCGTACCGCCGGAAGCCCCAGCTTGGAAAGGCTCAGGCACAACACCAGATGGTCATCCCATACCGGTTTAACCTCTGTAAACACCAGGTCGGGAAACGGCAGACCGTACGCCCCATCGACAATCAATGGCAGATCATGCTTTTTCGCCAACTGGATGAGATGCGTCATCTCATCGTCCGTCAGCACATTCCCGGTAGGATTAGTCGGCCGGGATACACACATCACACCGATATTGTCATCAATATGCAGATTGTCGAAATCCACGTGATACTTAAATCTGTGCTCATCCAACATTTCAATCGTCGGACGGGTCGACACAAAAAAATCGTGAGTGAGCCCGGAATCGGCATAGCCAATGTATTCAGGTGTCATCGGCAACATCACTTTTTTGGTTGTGCCGTCGGCATAGCGGCCTGCAAATAAATTAAACAGGATAAAAAACGCCGACTGACTGCCATTGGTGAGGGCAATATTTTCCGGACCTATCGGCCAGCCATATTCACGCGACAACAGATCTGCCAGAGATTGGATAAATTGTTTCTCTCCCTGAGGCGGATCATAAATTCCAGTGAGCCGGCGAAAATCCACAGGATTTTCGGTGATACGCTGCAACTCTTTCTGAAATATTTCCTGCACCTCCGGGACCAGTCCTGGATTCCCGCCCCCCATCATGATCATGTTACCGTCGGCGAGGGCATTCCCCAGGTCTTCCATCAGGGAGTTAATTCCCGCCTCCTGGGTGAACTTGGTTCCAAATTCGGAAAGCTGCATGGACAACCTCTCTTTTCGTGCTGTACCCACAAAGAATGCAGAAGGATCACTCCGGCATTCTACTTATTATTAGAGACTCACGTTTATAAAGGGCTCTTGTTTATGCAGAGCCTCTATCTATACAAAGCAGCTATTTATGTAGAGCCACTAATTATGCAAAGCTGCAGTGAATGAAAAGCTCATATGTATGAAAAACCAAGAGCCTCGTTTCATCAGGGCTTATAACTCCTGACGGGCAACCCCCATTATTCTTCTTCGTCCTCACATAGAGAAATACCAATATTGCTGACGCCCCCCTGGGCCGACAGCTCACGGATCTGCCGCAAGAACGAAGCTGTCGGAGCAGCAGCCTTCTTCAATAATTCAACAAGTTCACGTTGAAAGACCAGTTCCGAACGAGTGAGCGGATGTCGCTCCAGCAACATCACAAGATCATGCTCCTCCAGACCATCCCCCTCACTGAACTCAACAAAAGAGGCCACCGTCTGCAAGCTGGCTTCCGCAGCCTTTCTTGCCATATCGGATGTTGAAATCACCAGGGATTCCAACGCATTCAGAATTTGCTCAATGGCATCCCTCGCCGGCATTGCGCCATATTCTTCGCGTCCGCCCAATTCTTCATCCAAGGTCTCCAAAGCCTCTATTTGAGGTTGAACACTGATGGATTCACGGGTTTCTATGCCGTGCCAAATGGCTTCGACCACCCTCTCGGGAAACACCTTCAGATCGACTTGCAGCAGGTCGGCAAAGAACACCAGGTTAGGTAACGCCCGTTCTGCGAGAGCCGCCACAAACACTTGTTGGCGCCACCCCTTGAGCTGTTCCAGTTGTTTGAAGTGCTTTATTGACGCCACCTGGCCTCCTTTTTGTCATATATTGATAGCTTGCGCCATACCGTAAGAGCTTGTGTATACCGTGAGAAGTCAAATAGCGCTTTGTCTTTGTGCAATATTATGAATGCTCCAGTGGAAAAATGGGCCTTCTATGAGCCAAATTATTTCAGGAGACTATTCCAACCGAAGGCTTTGATCATGCAATGCCAGGACACGGCTCAAAGCCCCTTGAACGGTCCGGTGAAAGGCAATGACACCGTCCTGATGACCCAACATCACAAATATTCCATGGGACAGAAGATCCCTATTTTGCCACAAATCACTGACGGCCTGGACGAGACGCTCACTTCCATAGGGCGCATCACGGGGTGTAGAGAGCATTCCCAGCTTATCGTAATGATTCCAGATATCAGGTGAATGAACATGAATGACGGCACCAATCTCCCGACTTAACTGATAAAGCAAGGCATGAGTAGTGGATTCTGATGAGGGCTTGATGTCGCCCTGGGAGCATATCTTATTGGCAATCAGATCAGCGTCCGTTATCAGCGCGTAGTGGTGCAAATCCAACGTGGGCAAACCGCCGGTCTGACTGCCGGATACGATAAATTGGTTTCCTTCGCACCTCTGACTCAGATTTCCAAACCCCAATCCACCGTACCTCTTGGGATCCCGGCCAATCAGGCCGCGCTGCATTAACAGCGCGCGTGCCCGCTCAAGTTCAGAAATGTCGATACGTTCAGGCAGGGTCTTCCATTGATGATCAAGATCGAACTTGATAACACCTTCGGCTTCCATTAGAGACTCCCTACATGCACCAGCAACAGACACTACACGCCTTTGCTTCCAATTTGAGGGTTGTTAAGCCTTGGGCAATGTCACTCCGGTTTGCCCAAGATACTTACCGCCACGGTCCTTATAGCTGACTTCACAGGGTTCATCCGACTCAAAGAACAGCATCTGTGCAACGCCTTCATTGGCGTATATTTTGGCCGGGAGATTGGTGGTATTGGAGAATTCCAGTGTCACATGCCCTTCCCACTCAGGTTCCAGAGGAGTGACATTGACGATAATTCCGCAACGGGCGTAAGTAGACTTACCAAGACAAATGGTCAGGACGTTGCGGGGAATTCGGAAATACTCAACCGTACGGGCCAGAGCAAAGGAGTTCGGAGGGATAATACAAACATCTCCAACGAAATCGACAAAACTCTTTGAATCAAAAGCTTTAGGGTCAACCGTCGCAGAGTGCACATTGGTAAAGATTTTGAACTCATTGCTGCAGCGGACATCGTAACCATAGCTGGAGTTACCATAGGAAATCAGCTTGCCCTTTTCTGCTGATTCTCTCACTTGTCCGTCCTGAAATGGCTCGATCATGCCATGTTCCTGGGACATTCTCCGAATCCACTTGTCTGATTTAATCGTCATGTCGGTACTCGCGTTACGCTGTCAATCTGGCTATTAGAAATTTCAAGTCAATCTATTAGAAATTTCAATCTGGAAGGCAGACCTTAGGAGCCTGCTAATCTGCCGCGCATGATACTGGAAGTGTGAGGTATAACCAAGTAGAGCCGGGCTTCAGTTAGGCGCTAATAGGTCGCTGTGTACAGACAAGCACACCTCTAAGCCTCCCCTGCATCTGGAGAGACAGGCTCTGATAAGGATTAACCGACATGAAAAACTACGGAAAATCCTTACTACAGGCTTCTAAGCTATACAGCCAGCCAACTCAATCAGCTTTCACAATAATTTCAGGGAACAACTGTGATTGGTCTTTAGCTCTCAAAGAAAGGCCGGCCCCCAGCTTTCGGGCAATATCACGATAGATCAAGCCGACTTCGGAGTCTGGTTCCGCAGCGACCGTAGGCTCGCCCGAGTCCGTCTGTTCTCTGATTGTCATATGTAACGGCAACTGCCCAAGCAGCTCGGTATCATACTCTTCTGAAACTCTCTCGCCCCCACCGGCACCGAATAACGGCTCATGATGCCCGCAATTGCTGCAAATATGGATACTCATATTTTCCACGACACCTAATACCGGAATATCCACTTTACGGAACATTTCGATGCCCTTTTTACAATCCAGCAATGCGATATCCTGTGGCGTGGTGACAATCACAGCCCCGGTGACAGGGACTTTCTGTGCCAGCGTCAGCTGGATATCACCGGTACCGGGAGGCATATCAATGATCAGGTAATCCAGCTCATCCCAAAGACTCTGGGTTAACAATTGCTGCAGCGCGCCGCTGACCATGGGACCGCGCCATACCATCGGCGTTTTATCCGTCACCAGAAAGGCCATGGACATCACCTGGATGCCATGCGCTTTAACCGGAATAAAATACTGATTATCCTTCACTTCCGGCCGGGTTCCCTCGGGCACACCGAGCATCATTCCCTGGCTGGGGCCATAGATATCAGCATCAAGAATCCCGACCTTCGCACCTTCTTTCTGCAATGCAAGAGCCAGATTCACTGCCGTCGTGGATTTACCGACACCGCCTTTGCCGGACGCGACGACCACAATATTTTTCACGTTGGCCACTGCCGGAAGATTCTTTTGCGCTTGATGGGGAGCGATCTTCCAGTTTACTTCAACTTCCGCAGACTCAACGCCATCACAATTCTCAATCGCCGTAGCCACGATCTGCTTGAGGCCGCCCGCAATTCCAGCTGCAGGATAACCAAGCTCCACCTTAAGCGAGACTTTATCACCCTCTACCTCAAGGGATTTTACAGCTCCAATCGCAAACAAATCCGCTTTAAGGTAGGGATCCTGGTAACCTCGAATCGCATTTTCCACATCAGCTCGGTTAATGGCGGTCATTGACATCTCCAGTGTGGCTCCCCACATTCCGGGAAACCTGATAATCATTCGGTTGAGCCGAATACTATACCAATTCAGTATGGTATTTCCAGATTGCGGTTAACTGTCGCAAGTGGCTGCGGATGACGGATGAAAATTCACCTGCATAGCGCTATCATAGCGCCCCATTCGCGAAACAATGCGGATGGAATATTTGGTTTAAAGAGACTTATGAGTGGAAGGTCTTCGCAAAAGCGACTCTCCATTCCACTCTATTAACGGAAAGGTAATATGTCCGCTCAGCAAAGAAAGATTCTTGTCACCAGCGCGCTTCCCTACGCCAATGGCCCTATTCACCTGGGTCACTTGCTGGAATACATCCAGACCGATATCTGGGTACGTTTCCAGAAAGCCAGGGGGCATAAATGCACCTATGTCTGTGCCGATGATGCACACGGCACTGCAATCATGCTGAAAGCTGAGCAAATGGGCATGACTTCCGAACAACTGATCGACCAGGTGAACGAAGACCATCGCCGGGACTTCGCAGACTTCCTGATTGAGTTTGACAACTATTACTCGACTCATTCAGAAGAAAACCGTGAACTCTCTGAACTGATTTACCAGGCGCTGCGGGATAAAGGCCACATCGCCACCCGCGAAATCACCCAGGCTTATGATCCAGAGAAAGAATTATTCCTGGCTGATCGCTTCATCAAGGGCACCTGTCCCAAGTGTAAAACCGACGACCAGTATGGCGACAACTGCGAAGCCTGCGGTGCGACCTATACACCGGCGGAACTGATCAACCCGCGCTCGGCGATTTCCGGCGCCACTCCTATTACTAAAGAGTCCACCCACTATTTCTTCAAACTCCCGGAGTTCCAGGAATTCCTGAAGAGCTGGACCCGTAGCGGCACCCTGCAACCTCAGGTGGCCAACAAACTGGCAGAATGGCTGGATGCGGAACTGCAGGAGTGGGATATCTCCCGTGACGCGCCATATTTCGGTTTTGAGATTCCCGACGCCCCCGGCAAGTATTTCTATGTCTGGCTGGATGCCCCTATCGGCTACATGGCCAGCTTCAAGAATCTCTGTTCGCGCCGCGATGACCTGGATTTCGATGAATACTGGAAACCCGGTTCGGATGCCGAGCTGTACCACTTTATCGGCAAAGACATCATCAACTTCCACGCCCTGTTCTGGCCGTCCATGCTGAGTGCCTCGGATTTCCGTACTCCGACTGCCGTCTGGGCTCATGGCTATGTCACAGTGGATGGCACTAAGATGTCCAAATCCCGTGGCACTTTCATCATGGCCAGCACCTACCTCAAGCATCTGGATCCGGAATACCTGCGTTATTACTACGCAGCCAAGCTGAATGCCAATGTAGACGATCTGGACCTCAACCTGCAGGACTTCACTGCCAGGGTCAATGCTGACCTGGTGAACAAGCTGGTCAACATTGCCAGCCGGTGTGCCGGATTCATCAATAAAGCCGGCGGCAAGCTTTCCGCCAGCGTTACCGAGCCTGAGTTACTGGCACAATTTACTGAAAAATCCGACGCCATTGCTGACGCCTATGAAAAGCGTGAGTTTGGCCGGGCAATCAGGGACATTATGGCCCTGGCGGATATTGCCAACGGCTACATCGCAGAGAAGGAACCCTGGAAACTTGCGAAAGAAGAAGGCAAGGAACAGGAAGTCATTGATGTCTGCTCCAACGGCATCAACATGTTCTATATCCTGATGACCTATCTGGCACCAGTGGTTCCGGAAATGGCCAAGAAAGCCGAAGAGTATCTGAACGTCAATCTACATTGGAAGGCGGCACCGACACCTCTGACGGATCATGCTGTGAACAAGTTTAAAGCCATGCTGACCCGCGTTGACCCGAAAGCCGTGAATGCCATGGTTGAGGACTCCAAGGAAGCTCCGGCCCCGGCAAAGAAAGATGCCAAAAAAGCGCCTCAAAAGCCTGAGACGCCGGCGGAAATCGAATATGACGATTTTGCCAAGGTAGATCTCCGGATTGCCAAAATTGTCAATGCAGAGCATGTGGAAGGCGCTGACAAACTGCTCAGACTGACTCTGGATCTGGGCGAGCAACAAAAACAGGTGTTTGCCGGCATCAAATCCGCCTATGCGCCTGATGACCTGATTGGCCGATTAACTGTCATGGTCGCCAATCTGAAACCACGTAAAATGAAATTTGGCATGTCGGAAGGCATGGTCCTGGCAGCAGGCCCCGGCGGAAAGGATATCTGGTTGCTACAACCGGATAGTGGCGCGCAGCCAGGAATGCGAGTTATGTAACTTAAACAGCCAATGGGGCGAAGTCGCTTCGCCCCATTTTGATTTATATCACCTCTGACCTGCCAAAACTGACAATTACATACAAGCCAATGGCTAGACTTTTACGCTATAATACGCGCCCCACTAATTCTGGGAAGCTATTTTAGCCTGGTATTCGATCACAATTGCTGTCCAACATGAGAGCCATTTGCCCATGACCGAGTATTTGCTGATTCTCGTCAGCACCATTCTGGTAAACAACTTTGTGCTCGTCCAATTTCTTGGACTTTGTCCGTTTATGGGCGTTTCCAACAAACTGGAGACTGCCATGGGCATGTCCCTGGCGACCACCTTTGTATTGACGCTCTCCTCATTGTGCAGCTATCTGGCCTACGAATACCTGCTGGTCCCGCTGGGTCTCGACTATCTGAAAACCATCACGTTTATTCTTGTTATCGCCGTGGTGGTCCAATTTACCGAAATGGTGGTTCACAAAACCAGCCCGCTGCTATACCGGGTATTGGGGATATTTCTGCCACTCATCACCACTAATTGTGCAGTGCTGGGTGTTGCCCTGTTAAACACCAAAAAACAAAACGGATTTATGGAATCCATCCTGTATGGATTCGGTGCAGCGGTTGGATTCTCCCTGGTACTGGTACTTTTCTCCGCCATGCGGGAACGCATTGTCGTTGCCGATGTCCCGGTCCCGTTCAAGGGCAGCGCCATCGGCATGATTACCGCTGGTTTGATGTCCCTGGCGTTCCTGGGCTTCACCGGACTGGTTAATATTTGAGGGGACTGGTATGAGCGTCGTCATTATCGCAGTACTCGCGCTGCTCGCCCTTGCCATCACTTTTGGAGCCATTCTCGGGTTCGCGTCTGTCCGCTTCAAAGTCGAAGGCAACCCCCTGGTTGACCAGATCGACGGTATTCTGCCGCAAACCCAATGCGGGCAATGTGGCTACCCGGGTTGCCGCCCCTACGCGGAAGCAATTGCCGGTGGAGACGCCATCAATAAATGCCCCCCGGGAGGCGAGAGTACGATTGCTGCTTTAGCCGATCTGCTGGACGTAGACCCCATGCCTCTGGACGAAGAACACGGGGTATCCCAGGGCAAACGCGTAGCCTTTATACGCGAAGATGAGTGCATCGGCTGCACCAAATGCATCCAGGCCTGCCCGGTGGATGCCATTCTCGGCGCTGCCAAGCAGATGCATACGGTAATTGTTGATGAATGCACCGGATGCGATCTCTGTGTTGATCCCTGCCCTGTTGACTGTATTGATATGATCCCCGTTGGCCAGACTATTCGTGATTGGTCCTGGGACAAGCCCGGTTCCAAGCCGATTGATTCCAGACAAATCATCGCAACAGACCTGCAAGCCGAATCCAATGACCAGGAGGCGGCATGAGACAGATCTGGGACTTCCACGGCGGTATCCATCCTCCGGAAAACAAACATCAGTCGACCCGGCAAGCCATTAAGAATGCCGGCATCCCTCAGTACCTGTTTCTGCCGCTTAGCCAGCATATTGGTCAACCGGCAGTTCCCGTTGTGGAAATAGGACAGCGGGTCAGAAAGGGCGAAATGGTGGCAGAAGCGATCGGCCCCGTCAGCGTGCCCGTCCATGCCCCAACCTCAGGTACCGTGATTGCTATTGAAGACCATCAGGTTCCGCATCCCTCAGGCCTGACCGACTCCTGCATTGTCATCGAAACAGACGGCCTTGATGAATGGACAGAACTGACCCCTTGTGAAGATTACGAGGAACTCTCGTCGTCAGACATTCTTCATCGGGTCCGCCAGGCAGGTATAGCAGGACTCGGCGGTGCCGGCTTTCCTACCGCCATCAAACTGCACCCACCACGCAACGATAAAGTGAATGCATTAATCCTGAATGCCGCCGAATGTGAACCCTACATTACGGCGGATGACATGTTGATGCGGGAGCGGGCGAGCGAAGTTATCGGCGGCCTTGAAATCATGGCGTCCATCCTGCAGCCGGAAGAATGTCTCATTGGCATCGAGGACAACAAACCTGAAGCCATTGCCGCTCTCCGTGAAGCGGCTCGGGAAACCCAGATTGAAGTCGTGGTTATTCCCACCAAATACCCATCCGGTGGCGAGAAACAATTAATCAGGATTCTCACCGGTCTCGAAGTACCACAGGGACACATACCTGCCGATATCGGTGTTATGTGCCAGAACGTAGGAACTTCGGCGGCAGTATACCGGGCAATTCGCTATGGCGAACCGCTTATTTCGCGTATTACCACCGTCACCGGGGACGCAGTCGCACATCCGGGTAACTTTGATACCTTGATCGGCACCCGGATGTCGCACCTGCTGACACAGGCAGGATTTAATGCGGACAAGGCATCCAGAGTTCTGATGGGCGGACCGATGATGGGCTTTGCCCTTCTTTCCACTGACATACCGATAGTTAAAACCACCAACTGTCTGCTGGCAGCAACGGATCTGGAATTCCCTCAGCCGCAACCTGAACAACCGTGCATCCGCTGCGGCATGTGTGCAGAAGCCTGCCCGGCAGAACTGCTGCCCCAGCAGCTGTTCTGGTTTGCCAAAGCCCAGGAGTTCGAAAAAGCGGAGATGTACAATCTTTTCGATTGTATAGAGTGCGGCGCCTGTTCTTATGTGTGCCCCAGCAGCATTCCCCTGGTTCAGTACTACCGCTATTCCAAGAACCAGGTACGGACCACAAAGCTGGAACAGGAAAAGTCAGACAAGGCGCGCGAACGGTTTGAGTTCCGCCAATCCCGACTGCAGCGAGAACAGGAAGAGAAAGAAGCCAAACGTAAAGCGCGGGCTGAAGCTGCTGCAAAGGCACAGGCAGCCCGGGCGGCTGAGGCAGAAGCAGCGGTAGATCCCAAGAAAGCAGCTGTCGCAGAAGCGGTCAAACGAGCCCAGGCCAAACGCGAGCAGGCTTCCGCTCCTTTAGCCGATCTCACAGAACTTGAGAGCAACGTACAAAAAGCCAAAGACAAGCTGGCTAAAGTTGAGGCATCACTGCAACAGGCTGAAGCCGATCAGTCCGATATGACAGACAAGCTGCGCAATGCCGTGGCGAAAAATCGGGATCGACTGGAATTCGCCGAAAAGGCGCTCGCTGATGCCAGAAAACAAAGCTCAGATTCGGATAACACGGGCACAAATACTCCGCCCCAGGATACTGAACAACTGCAACGCAGCATCAAACGCCAGGAAGACAAAGTTGCGACGTTGAAGAACGCGATAGAGGAAGCACTGAAATCCGACCCCGATCGCGCAGCCCAGCTACAACCATCTCTCGACAAGAGCCTGGCCAAACTGGCTGAGCTTAAATCGGCACTTGGAACAAACTCCTCTGATCAATCTGAGAACAACACCCCTGCCCCGGATCCTGAACAGCTTCAAGTACAGGTAGACAAAGCCAGGGATAAATTGCTCATGATGCAGGGCATGCTGGATGAAGCCCGGCAAGAGTCTCCTTCGGACGACGCAAAAGTCACCAAGCTGACCAGAGCCGTGGAAAAGAACCAGGAGCGATTGACAGCGGCAGAAAAGGCCCTGACGGACGCCCAACAGCAAGCAACCCCAGTGGCACCGAAAATCTCGGCGGAAGAATTAGAGACTTTACGGACCAATATCGACAAAGCTCGGGACAAACTAAGCATGATGCAGGGAATGCTCGACGAAGCTCAAACAGAGTCTCCAGAGGATGAGGCTAAAATCGCCAAGCTGACCCGCGCCGTAGAAAAGAACCTGGAACGGGTGAATGCCGCCGAGACAGCATATCAAGAAGCCGGAGGCGAAATCCGGGACCCGGTAAGCCAATCATGAAACAGACCGCAATATTCACTAAACAGACCACATTATTTCGGGCAACACAATAATGGCATTGTTACAGATCACCTCCCCTCACCTTCGGGGCAAAAACCGCACCGCATCGGTCATGCAGTGGGTGCTACTGGCGACCTTGCCTGGCTTCGTGGCATTGACCTGGTTCTTTGGCTGGGGCGTGCTGATTAACGTGGTTTGGGCCAGCTTGCTGGCGCTGGTCAGCGAAGCAGCTATCGTCAAACTCAGAAAACGTCCCGTCATGTTTTATCTGGGTGACTATAGTGCCGTTGTGACAGCCGTTCTTCTGGGACTGGCATTGCCACCATTTGCTCCGTGGTGGGTCACCATGGTCGGCATTCTTTTCGCCATTGTGATATCCAAGCAACTATATGGCGGACTTGGCAGCAATCCCTTTAACCCCGCCATGGTCGGTTATGCATTGTTGCTGGTGTCTTTCCCCGTTGAAATGACCACTCATTGGGCCACGCCCTCATCCCTCACTGAACTTCCGGATTTTCTGTCCACACTTCAATATATTTTTGGGGGCGGCAATCTGAATATTGACGGCGTCACCATGGCCACGCCTCTGGACACCTACAAACATCAAATTGACGTACTGACCAGAGAAGAAGTGTCGCAACTCCCGATCTTCGGACAGCACGTAGCCCTGGGATGGGAGTGGGTGAATCTGGGCTTTCTCGCAGGTGGCCTGCTTTTGATATGGCGTAAGATAATTACCTGGCATATCCCGTTGAGCATGTTGGCTGCACTGGCCGTCTGCTCGCTGGTACTGGGATGGGACCCCGACAGATATACACCGGTCAGCATTCATTTGTTATCCGGAGCGACCATGCTCGGAGCGTTTTTTATCGCAACAGACCCAGTCACCGCAGCCACCAGCCGTCTAGGCAAACTCTACTACGGCGCGGGTATTGGAATACTGATTTACATCATTCGCACCTGGGGCAGTTATCCGGACGCGGTGGCGTTCTCCGTGTTATTAATGAATTTTGCCGCGCCATTTCTGGATTACTACACCAAGCCCAGAACCTACGGGCATCGTAAAGCCCACCGCGGGATTAAAAAGTCGGACTGAATTTCAAGAGAGGCTGACAGAGAATATGACAAGTTTGGGCGCTGCCATTTTCAGGGGAAGTATCGGGCTGGGGTTATTTGCCATTATTACCGCCGGTCTCATAGCGTTCACCCAGGTCTCGACTGCCGATCGCATTGCTAAAGCCCAAAAACAGGCTCGCGCCAAGGCATTGATGGAGATTGTACCTGAGGACAGTCATGACAATGACCTGCTGGACTCAGCCATCTCACTGGCACCAAGCCCGTTATTAGGCACCAAAGAGGAAAGCGAAGCCTTTATTGCAACCAATCACGGCAAGCCAGTAGCGATCATTCTGCCAGTGGTTGCACCTGACGGGTACACTGGAGAGATCAATGCCATCGTCGGTATTCGACCGGATGGCACAATTCAGGGCGTCAGAATTACCGCCCACAAGGAAACACCAGGATTAGGCGATCAGATCGAAGCTCGCAAATCCCGCTGGATAGACAACTTTGCTGACAAATCCCTGGATGATCCGGGAGAAGAGCTATGGAAAGTCAAAAAGGACGGCGGCTACTTTGATCAACTGACAGGTGCCACCATTACCCCACGCGCAGTGGTTGGCAGCATCAAGAAAGCACTCGTATATTTCGAACAGAACCGCACCATATTATTGGGCACAGCATTAAGCACAGCGCAATGAACCAGGCGACCATTCACATCAGTTTGCCTCAGGCGCTAAGCAGAAGATAAGGGAAAAGACAGTCATGGCGAAATCCTATCTGGAAATCACCCAGGACGGACTCTGGAAGAACAACCCGGCACTGGTCCAGTTACTGGGTCTCTGCCCTCTGCTGGCTGTGACAGGCACCGTGGTTAATGCCATCGGACTGGGCCTGGCAACGATGCTGGTACTAACCGGTTCCAATATCGCCGTATCCCTGATCAGAAACTTTGTTCCCGAATCCGTTCGTCTCCCGGCTTTTGTCATGATCATTGCGTCCTTCGTGACCTGCGCTGAACTCCTCATGCAGGCCTACACTTACGAACTCTATGAGATTCTGGGTATCTTCATTCCACTGATCGTCACCAACTGCTCCATACTGGGCCGGGCTGATGCGTTTGCCAGTAAGAATCCCATTCTGCCGTCTGCGTTGGACGGGTTCATGATGGGCCTGGGCTTCACTCTGGTATTGATGCTGCTGGGAGGTATCCGTGAGCTTATTGGACAAGGCACTCTGTTTACCGGCATGGATCTGCTGTTTGGTGAGGCAGCTAAAAGCTGGCAGCTGACCGTATTCGAGGATTACCCTAACTTTCTTTTTGCAGTCCTTCCTCCAGGTGCTTTCGTCGGCATGGGATTTATCATTGCGCTCAAAAATATCATTGATAATCGCATGAAGCGTTCAGCGGAGACCAAAAAGGAAGCAGTAACCACCGGAAGCAAGCGAGTCAGAGTTACCGGCACTATTTCCTGATGACCGCTTGGCTCCTGCAAAACAGATAGCTTTTACAGACCAGATAGCTCATGCAAAACCGATATCTCCTGTAGAAGCGGCAGCTCTTGTAAAGCCAGCAGCCCAGGCAGACCGAAACGATCAATCAAGCGTATTCTCATGAACAAAGACAAACGACTGGAGATCTTTGCCCGTTTAAAGGCCGAGAACCCCAACCCGACAACCGAGCTGGAATACAACAGCCCTTTTGAACTTCTGATCGCTGTCATTCTGTCAGCCCAGGCTACCGACGTGGGCGTCAATAAAGCGACCCGCAGACTGTATCCTGTTGCCAACACTCCTGAGACTATTTACGCCCTTGGTGTAGAGGGCCTTAAGGAATACATCAAAACTATCGGTCTCTTTAATGCCAAGGCTGAAAATGTCATCAAGGCATGTAAAATCCTGATTGAAAAACACAACTCTCAGGTCCCGGAGACCCGGGAAGACTTGGAAGCACTACCAGGCGTTGGGCGCAAGACTGCCAATGTGGTACTGAATACCGCATTTCGCCACCCCACCATGGCAGTAGATACTCATATTTTCAGAGTATCCAACCGAACCGGTATCGCTCCCGGCAAAAACGTTCTGGAGGTGGAAAAAAAGCTTCTCAGGCATGTTCCAAAAGACTATTTAATGGATGCCCATCACTGGCTGATTTTGCATGGACGTTACATTTGCACCGCCAGAAAACCCAAATGCGGGGCCTGTGTCATTGAAGATCTCTGCGAGTTCAAGCAAAAAGTCATCGACTAGAGAGTACTGGTGCCGGTGTGTTTCGTACTAACGGACTTGCAGAACCTCTCCACCCACAGAACGCTTTCCACCTAAAAAACGCTCTCCGCGTACAAATAAAATATTTCAGTTACGTTTAATCCGTGTGAATATTTGATTAATTCGTCATCAATTGTCTGCTTTACATACCGCACTTCTATTACAATTTGATGATGTTTTGATTTCACCATGGATGTTTGCCGTCGTGGCTCCGATAACCTCTCTTAATCATCAAGCTCCTAGCGCTACCAGATTTGCCCAGCTAAGCAAGGTACGTATTGCCTATGAAACATTCGGCAATCCGGAAAATCCTGCCATGCTAATGATTATGGGGCTTGGCGCTCAAATGCTGGTGTGGCCGGACGCCTTATGCCAAGTGTTGGCCAACAGCGGGCTATATATCATCAGGTTCGACAATCGTGACATCGGCCTTTCGTCCCAATTTGACAAACATCCCACCAGCCTGACACTTAACTTGATTCGCCAAAAGTTCGGACTCCCGTCTTCTGCTCCGTACTCACTTGAAGACATGGCTCAGGACGCTGCAGAGCTTTTGGATCACTTGAACATAAAGAGAGCACATATCGTCGGTGCGTCAATGGGAGGAATGATTGCCCAGGTGTTGGCGGCGTGTTGCCCAGAACGTCTGATCAGTCTGTCCGTCATCATGACCTCCAGCGGATTTTCGGGAATTCCGACCTTCAGTCCCAAACTGGCCATCAGCCTGATTCGAAAGCGCACTTTTGAGTCACAGAAACACTTGCTGGAGCATAAAGTAAAAATCATCAGAGCCATCGGCAGCAGCTCCTATCCTTCGCCTGATCTGGAGTTAATGTCACGCCTGAGCCGAGTCCTCGAGAGAAACGACAACGATGCCCCCGGCACCAGACGACAGACAGCCGCCATCATGGCAACCGGTGCGTTAGATCGCTATCAGAGAATTATCCGTTGCCCCACACAGGTTATCCATGGCGACGAAGACCGACTGATCAGACCGGAGCAAGGAAAAGAGGTCGCCCGCAAGATAGAGGGAAGTAGATTCGAGCAGATCCACGGAATGGGTCATGATTTTCCCACCCCACTGCTGGCAAGGGTATGCCGACTGCTGACTCAGCATGCATCGAGCCATCAAAACATCCGTATCCTGGCCGAATCACAAAATCACCTGTAACCAATGATTCCAGATCTTCATCATTATTGGACTCAGAGGTCACAAAAAAAGCCCCGTAAACGGGGCTTTTTTCATTTCCTGGACAGCCGCAATCAGCCTTCGCCCAACATCGCCTTTTTCAGACTTTCCTGCGCGGGCTTATCTGACAGCCAGATACCAAACAATGCCTGCTTGAAATCCACGCCACTGCTGACGGTATTAACCAGCTCTTCATTCTTGTATATCTCGACCCCTTTACCGGGCACATACACCAGGTCGAAGACGTCATTCTCAAGAATTTCTTCATCAAATGCTGACATGAATTGGTCGATCTGAGATTGGATCGGCGCCATATTTCCACCGGTAGCGTTTTCAAAACCTTCCATTGTGGTTTTCTGCATTTTCTCACTGGTAACCAGACCAGATACCATGTGCAGTTTAATCGCCATAGGTTCATCGGCATTCACGATTTCTGAGGCATCCTGGCTCGCCTCAGGAAGATACAGGCCACCAACATATACATCGATGAACCATTTGGAGCGCACACCCGCACCGTTCAGTTTGAGCTCTGAACCTGAAGCATCGAACGTGTCAGGTATTTCAACATCCGCCACTGTGGCTGCATTGGCCAGCGGAGAGAGAGCGAAGGAGAGTACAAAGGCTGTGAGTAGCTTTTTCATATTCCATCCCTAATTGCTTGGTTGTGTTCTGTTATTGTGATTATGGAACGCAAGGGCAAAGGGGACGCGTAGGCAATTGAAATACCACAATGTCACCAGTGACCAGGCGTCAAATGTCCTTATTTCGGGCCAAAAGCCGGATCCTCCCGGCCTATCGACAATCGGCGACGTCATTATAGGCATCAGTACTTATACAAAGGTAGAGTCCGCAGGCATATCTGTCCGGTAATGTGAGCTGGTTAGCAATCACCGGGTGACATTGGTAGGTTTATGATCGCTAGTGATTTTAGAGCGTCGGCGATTTAAAGGCTCTGGTAACTTGCACTTGTAGATGTGCTTAAACGTGCCATTAAAAAGAGCTCCATTAATAAATGCCAATAAAAAAGCCGCCCGATGAGCGGGCGGCTTCGTATTAACCTGACAGCTGATGACAGAAGGCTATTTGAACAGAGTCTCCCCAGTCAAACCTTCTTTCTCCAGCAGTTCACGCATACGCTTGAGAGCTTCCACCTGAATCTGACGAACACGTTCGCGAGTCAGACCGATTTCCTGCCCTACTTCCTCAAGTGTGCTCATCGGGTAACCACGCAGACCAAAACGGCGTGCGATCACTTCCTGCTGCTTATCAGACAGCTGATCCAACCAACGATCCAGACACCCTTTCAGGTCAGAATCCTGAAGCATCTCAGCAGGATCGTTACTCGCTTCATCGGCAACCGTTTCAAGCAGGGATTTTTCGGAATTTCCGCTGATAGGAGAATCAACCGAAGTAATGCGCTCGTTCAGACCCAGCATACGCTTGACGTCTTTCACCGGCTTCTCAAGCAATTCTGCGATTTCTTCCGCACTTGGCTCATGATCAAGCTTCTGGGTTAACTCACGAGCGGCACGTAGATAAACATTTAGTTCTTTTACTACATGAATCGGCAGACGGATAGTCCGGGTCTGATTCATGATAGCCCGTTCGATGGTTTGACGAATCCACCAGGTGGCATATGTAGAGAAACGAAACCCACGCTCGGGATCGAACTTCTCAACAGCGCGGATCAGGCCCAGGTTGCCTTCTTCAATCAAATCCAGCAATGAAAGGCCTCGGTTAACATAGCGACGTGCAATCTTAACAACCAGACGCAGATTGCTTTCGATCATCCGCTTCCGGCCTTTTTCATCACCCTTGCGGGCCAGACGGGCAAAATAGACTTCTTCTTCAGGGGTAAGTAACGGCGAAAAACCGATTTCATTCAGATAGATTTGAGTGGCGTCCAGATTACGGTAGGACTGACCTTCTCCAAGACTAAAGCGACCACTGCGATTTTGCTCTATAGAAACAACTACATCATCGTCATTATCAAGTTCGTTCATCTCCTCCATTTCGGAGATATCAACATCATTTTCAAACGAAATGTCTTCTGCATATGCTTCGCGTTCTGCTGCCATGATAAAAGCCCTGCTCTCGTGAACTCCTTAGGGAGTGTGATAGTTGGTGTCCCGCATTTTGCGGACTTTCTTCTTCGTGCCTTGCTTTGTTTAGGCTTATTTTTTTGGTAAATAGGTCAGCGGGTCTACAGGCTTTCCGTTTTTTCGTATCTCAAAATGTAACATCGGCCTTTTCGCCCCCGTCTGCCCCAGTTCGGCGATTTGCTGCCCCAGTTTTACGTAGTCTCCTTCTTTTACCAGTATCTTGCGATTATGAGCGTATGCACTAAGGTACGTTTCACTGTGATTTACGATCACTAATTTACCGTACCCGAGTAACCCACTGCCTGCATAAACCACTTCGCCACTGGCTGCGGCTACCACCGGATCACCGATCTTACCGGCAATGTCCACTCCCTTATTGACTTCACCGGTAACAGAATATGTATCAATAATCGGGCCAGGGTGAGGCCACCCCCATCCGGACACATTTTGAGGTACATATTTGTTACTCGTACCGGAAGGCTTTTGTTTCTTTTTGTAAACGGGCTTTTTCGAAGCCACCTGCGCAGGTGGACTTTGTGTACTTTTTGAACTTTTGGCAGGGGTTGGTGCAGGTTTACGCGTGCGAAAGACATAGTCTTCCGGCACCACAAGACTGATTCTCTGGCCAATTTTTATAATATATGGCGGCGGAATATTGTTGATTTCAGCCAGTTCCTTGTAGTCCCGGCCATACCTCCAGGCTATGGAATATAAGGTATCCCCTTTGGAAACACGGTGAGATCCCCAGTAAACGGGAGGGTTAAAATCGGGGTCTTGATAGATGTTCGGTGAGGTGCAGGAAGTCAAAAAAATGGCGATAACGAACCAAGCGCATTTGTAAGCATAATTAACGCCACTTCTCATATACAGTCTGTTACATAAGCCTGTGTATTTGACTATTTGCTGCCTCACAATCACGCTTTTTTTAAAACATTTCGGAATTAAATATACCTACTTTATTCTTATTTTTTACATCCATTTCTAGATATCATCGCTAACTAGTTAAAAAACAACGTTATTCTCAATAGTTATAGATAGCCTCAAATTACGCTTCCTGGCCATTATGCTACCTCTGGTAACACCTGTGCGGTATTTCGGTAACACTTGCGCATTTGCTACTTTTGATAACTGGTTCTCAATTTCTCCAGCAACAATACGATGGCCAATCCAAGTACTGCCAGAAGAATCACAGCAATCAACTGAGAAGACTCACCGGTAATAGATTCATACCGGATTGGCGACACATTCATCTGTACTAAAGGCTGGGTATTCCCATGCGAATCAATTCTGTACTCCAGGGTATACTTCCATGGCCAGACCTTGTTCAAAGCCCCCAGCATAAATCCCGTCAATACCGCCAGCGTGGCATCGTGGTATCGTTTCAGCAGCCAGTTCAATACATGGGTAAAACTCACCAGACCGATCACACATCCTGATGCGAATATGGCAAGCACCGTCACATCAAAGCCCTTTACCGCCGTCAGTATCGGACTATACATGCCCAGAAGCAGAAGCAGAAAACTCCCGGATACGCCAGGAAGTATCATGGCGCAGATTGCAATAGCACCGGAAATGAAGATGTTGAGATACGTGGGCTCCATACTGGTGGGTGCAAACGAAGTTAGAATATAGGCACAGATAGCGCCGGCCACCAATAAAAAAGATGTAATGATGGATCGCTCCTTAATGGCCCTTCCGATAAACCAGACCGATCCCAGGATCAATCCGAAGAAAAATGCCCACAACAAGGCAGCATGCTGGACCAATAAGTAGCTAATCAATTTAGAGAGGGTAAATACGCTGGTAAGAATACCGGCAAATAGCACCACCAGAAATGTACCGTCAATCTGCCTCCAGACTGCCTGCACACCTTGTTTGCGGAAGACAGTCCATAACCCGGGGGATATTTGGGCCAATGCCCCGATCAATCGCTCATAAATACCAGAAATAAATGCAATGGTTCCTCCGGACACTCCGGGCACAACGTCAGCAGCGCCCATCGCCACTCCCTTGAAATAATTACTCCACATCAGCGAACAACACCTCCTAACAAGGGAACAAACCTGACCGGCTCAACCAACTCTTCATCAAATCCTTCCTCCTGGCGGGTAATCACGGACAAATACTGCTTTCCGTCCTCCCCTACAGGGATGACCAACCTGCCCCCCACCTTCAACTGCCCCAGCAGTTCCTCGGGAAGCACCTCCGGCGCAGCCGTCACCATAATCGCATCGAATGGGCCCTTTTCCGGCCACCCCCAGTGACCATCGGCCAGCTTGGTATGTATGTTATTCAGCTTTAATGCGGCATAGCGCTTTCTAGCCCGATCGAGCAGAGGTTCAATGCGCTCCACGGTAAATACCTGTTTGGCCAGATGAGCCAGTATGGCCCCCTGATACCCTGACCCCGTCCCAACCTCAAGCACCCGGTCCAGCTCAAGGCCACCACTGAGCAGCTCAGTCATTCGGGCCACGATATAAGGTTGGGATATTGTCTGGCTGTGGCCGATGGGTAAGGCTGTATTTTCGTAGGCACGATGGGCCAGAGCCTCATCGACGAATATATGCCGGGGAACGTCCGCCATGATGGTAAGCACCTGCTCATCACTGATGCCATCCTGACGAAGCCGATCAATCAGACGCATACGGGTACGTCGGGATGTCATTCCAATCCCCTGCAAATCAAATTTCATTACAGGTCTCCCACCCAGCGGGTTAAGTGCTCAATCGCGTCGTAGCGGGTCATATCCACATGTATTGGCGTAATGGATACGTAATTCTGTTCGATGGCATGAAAATCCGTGCCTTCCCCGGCATCATCCCCTTCGCCGGCAGCAGCAATCCAATAACGGGTCCGCCCTCGCGGATCAACATATTCCACCGGGTCATCGCCACGGGCACGATGACCAAGCCGGGTTACCTTGATCCCCTGCAGTTCTTCATAAGGAACATCGGGAACGTTAATGTTTAATACCGTCCGAGGAGCCAGAGGATGCAGCTCATCGCTCTCAAGAAGGCGGCGCACAACCCTGGCAGCGGTTTCGAAGTGATTGTTCCCCTGATTGACCAGCGAGACAGCAATAGCGGGATGCTCAAGGAAACGCCCTTCCATCGCCGCAGCAACGGTGCCGGAGTACAGCACATCATCTCCGAGGTTGGCATGGGAATTTATCCCGGATACAACCCTCTCTGCCGTAAAGCCGAACATGTCGCTCAATCCCAAATGAACACAGTCGGTAGGCGTACCGTCCACCGCAAAAAAACCTTCAGATGTGGGCTGAAGAAACAGCGGGCGGGTCAAAGTGAGAGAATTGCTGGCTCCACTGTGATCACGGTCTGGAGCAATAACCTTTATATCGGCAATCATGCGGAGTTCGTTGGCCAAAGCAGCTAACCCCGGCGCGTGAACGCCATCATCATTGGATAGTAACAACTTCACAATTTAATTTTCCGTAGTTATCGATGTCATGCTGTGCCGGACGTCAACACTGCCGCTACTAAACGTTAATCCAAACCGGAACTTAAACCCGGCTGGCAGTGAGTTGCCCATACCCTATTGTTATTTGCTTGATCTTGCTTAACGACCAATAAATTGCAGTCTCATTCACCCCAAATTGCAGGCCTGATATGTTCCAGAATCTCAGTTTAAATCAAAACACTGATCCAGCAACACTGATGCAAAGCATCCTGACCCAAGATCGAATGAAATTTCCAGGTGATCCTTTTCCCACTGCCAGGACATTTGGTCCGCATTTGCCACCATCGCCCGACGTGCCGTCCTGACACCTTCATCATGAAGACCCGTCAGCCAGCTCTCATATCCCTGGACAGCCTCCCGTTCAATGTCACCTGCGTTGCCTGATAAGAATTCAGCCCCACCAAGCATAGGTCCCGAAGGCACAGTTTTCTCCAATTGCGGATTGGCAGAGACAATATTGACTGGTTCATCCCCATCAACCAATTGATTCCAATTACCTTGAACCAGACGTGCTTCCAGAACACGATTAAACAGATAGGATCTGGCAGCAGAAAGATACAACCCACGCTGGGCTTTTTTCTTAGGCTTACCTTCTCCTTTAAACCAACGATCAGCCTGCCCCAGATTATAGCCGTCATGCCCGAAGCGCTGTGGCCCGAAATAGTTGGGGAAGCCTTCCGCTGCAATTACTTTGAGCTGCTCTTCAATACGCTCCCGATCACCCTGGATATCTCGAACAACAATTCTGAAACGGTTTCCGCGATGCTCCCCTCGTCTCAGCTTTTTGGTGGTACGACTAACCAGCAATAGCCGGGTTCCTTCCACCTCCAGTTTCTCCCAGTCGGGCTCCGGCCGTTTACCAAGATAAACACTCATCCATTGACGGGTAACCGCGTGCCTGTCCTTCAGACCATGCAACCCAACGTCAAAGTCCCGAACACCAGCGAAACGAGCTATCTGACGGGCAACCCAGTCACTGTTTTGTCCGGACTTTTCAATGTGGAGCAATACATGCTCCCCCTTTCCCGGATTCTCCGGCTCCCAAAGTTCTTCTACATAAAAATCTTCCGGCGACTGCTTCCATGTGCCTGTTGCAGACCCTTGCCATAACTTGCGTGTAGACGTATCCATCAAGCTTTTACTCCTACGTTGTCCCGATAGATCAAAACGGTCGCATAACAGGCAACCCCCTCCTTTCTGCCGGCGAATCCCAGCTTTTCAGTGGTCGTCGCCTTAACACTCACCGAGTCTTCTCCGATATCACAATCCTCTGCTATTGCTTTTCGCATTGGGAGAATATGTGGCGCCATTTTGGGAGCCTGGGCAACCACTGTGCTATCGATGTTTCCTATCCGGTAGCCCCGAGTCTCCAACAATGATTTTACAGCACGCAACAGCTTACGGCTGTCAGCCCCCTTATATTCAGGATCAGTATCTGGAAAGTGATGACCGATATCCCCCAGCGCTGCAGCCCCGAGCAAAGCGTCACAGATGGCATGAAGCAGCACATCACCGTCAGAATGAGCCAATAGACCCCGCTCGTGAGGAATCACCTGACCACCGATAACAATATGATCACCTTGATCGGCAAATGCATGTACATCGTAGCCTTGTCCGACTCGAAAAGGGGTCATGGAATTCTCCTACTCAAATAACAAAAGACTTTTCCGGCATGGGTATATAAATCATGATTCTTCTTGCTGAATCCGCTGCAGAAACATTAACGCGAGGGAGAGGTCTTGCGGATGAGTGATCTTAATATTGTCACTATGTCCTTCCACCAATATCGGTTTATAACCGAGATACTCCACCGCCGAGGCTTCATCTGTAACAAGCCTCCCGCTTCCCATTGCCTCCTCCATACCACGCCACAAAACACCGAAGCGAAACATTTGCGGAGTATAGGCTCGCCATAAAGAATCACGAGGAACTGTATTTTCAACACAACCAGCCGAGTCTGACTTTTTCAGGGTATCCGTTACCGGAACAGCCAGTAAGCCGCCCACTTCGCTGTTTTCAACGGCTTTGATCAGGGCTTCAACATCCTGACACCTGATACAAGGCCGAGCGACATCATGGACCAATACCCAGTCATCATCCTGAGCTTCGCCACTGACAGCTTCCATAGCATTCATGACGCTGTCAGCCCGTTCGGCACCTCCGCGTACGACGGTGACTCTGTCGCTGTATCCCGGTGCCAGGGAAGGCCAGACCTCATCAGCCTCACTCACCGGGAGCCAAACATGCTCGATCTGCGGTACGGAGAGTAATTTGTCCAGAGTATGCTCCAGAACCAATTTGTCCCCTAATGGCAAATACTGTTTCGGAAGGCTTCCTCCAAATCGCCTGCCTACGCCGGCGGCAGGCACAATAACCCATAGTTTCTTTTTGAGTTCGCTGGACTGGGAGGGCGGTATTAACGACATCTGTTTCTGGTGTGTAGTTGCGGTTCAGACTGCATAAGACAGCAATCCGGGTACTGGATTCAAGAGGAGTATGGTAACCGCTGAGAGAAACCTTTGCCCGACTTTTTTGGAGCAGGCAGGAAAAATGAGTTCTGCCCCACAATCACCCGGCCTGAAAGCATCAGGTCAGTTGACAGAATCGGGCTCAATCAGGAGAAAAAACTGTTCGTCAGGATAGACCATCCCCAACTGATTACGGGCACGCTCTTCAATGGCACTCTGGGCAAGCTTAAGTTCCATCACCTCAGCATCAAGGCGCAGGTTTCGCTCATGCAGCGTTTCGTTTTCTGCCTTTTGTTCCTTAACCTGCTGATAAAGGCTATACGCCTGCGCATAGGAGCCTTCGCCCATCCAGAGGCGAAACTGCAGCAACACGATCAATGTCGCCATAAGCACCCAAATCGCTTTCACACCTTTACCCATTAACAAGAACTACTCTGAACCCATTAAAAAGAACTGCCCAGCCCTATTAGCAAGAGCTGCTCTGACTATCCCTGCCACCAGGGCAAGTAATATTTCCAGTGTTGGAAATCCCTGATCCATCGAAATTTCTGAACAAGGAACCGACAATTTTAGAGCGTATTAAATATATAGTCGATAACTGTTAATAATTTCCAGTAAGTTTGGCCTATAAATTCATAAATTTAATGATTTTTTTCATATAGAAAATTTAAAGCATCACCGGTTTTATCACCTGTAATACGAAAAAAGGGCCTTACGGCCCTTTTTCAATCCTGACTAAAAATTAGCCCTGACCTTTAATTTCCTTCAAACCACGATATGCCGCTTTGCCGGCCAATTGCTCTTCGATACGCAGCAATTGGTTATACTTGGCAACGCGGTCTGAGCGACACAGAGAACCGGTTTTAATTTGGCCGGCGCTGGTGGCAACTGCCAGATCAGCAATAGTCGTGTCTTCCGTTTCACCGGAGCGGTGGGAGATAACGGCTGTGTAACCCGCATCTTTTGCCATTTTGATGGCGTCCAGGGTTTCAGACAGGCTACCAATCTGGTTGAACTTGATCAGAATGGAGTTAGCGATGTTCTTGTCGATACCCTGCTTCAGGATCTTAGTATTGGTGACGAACAGATCGTCGCCTACCAATTGCACCTTGTCGCCGAGTTTCTGTGTCAAAACAGCCCATCCATCCCAGTCGCTCTCATCCATTCCGTCTTCGATGGAGACGATAGGATAACGGTCGCTCAAGTCAGCCAGGTAATCGGCAAACTGCTCAGAGCTGAAGGTTTTGCCTTCACCGGACAGATTGTATTGACCTTCTTTATAAAATTCGGAAGACGCACAATCCAGTGCCAGGGTGACGTCAGTGCCCAGTTTGTAACCTGCGTTGGTCACGGCTTCTTCGATGGCAGCCAGCGCAGCTTCATTGGACGGCAAGTTTGGAGCAAAACCACCTTCGTCACCCACAGCAGTATTCAGGCCTTTTTCCTGCAATACCTTCTTCAGGGCGTGGAAGATTTCAGCACCCATACGCAGGGCTTCCCGGAAGCTGGTCGCACTGACCGGCTGGACCATAAATTCCTGGATATCCACATTGTTGTCGGCATGCTCACCGCCATTCAGGATATTCATCATAGGCACGGGCATAGAGAACTGCCCTGGAGTGCCGTTAATTTCAGCGATATGCGCATAGAGAGGCACGCCTTTATCAGCTGCTGCTGCTTTTGCTGCCGCCAGGGATACCGCCAAAATGGCATTAGCGCCCAATTTGGACTTATTTTCGGTTCCGTCCAGATCCAACATGATCTGATCAAGAGCACGCTGATCAGCGGCATCTTTACCAATCAAAGCAGTGCGAATCTCTTCATTCACTGCTGAAACGGCTTTGAGCACACCTTTCCCCAGATAGCGTGCGGGATCCTTGTCCCGTAACTCCAGCGCTTCACGGGAACCCGTTGAGGCTCCAGATGGAGCGCATGCTGTTCCTACGACACCGGATTTCAGAATAACGTCAGCTTCTACAGTAGGGTTACCACGCGAATCGAGAACTTCGCGCCCTTTAATATCGACGATTTCCGCCATGTTTAATCTCCTAAAGATTTAGATACCGTAACTGAATGGCCATGCTGGCCCTGAAATTTTTATTATTCGCCTTGTCAAACAAATAGCCTCGGTGCTGTCTTTATTGGCTTTATCTGCGTATTTGCTTATCGACAAGGCTGACCCTCTATTCCTCACCGGCCTGCCGGGTGGAATACCAGCAGACCAGGTATTCATTATTCGTTATGCGGTGTTAAGGTCTTCAAATCCTTTTACCAGATCATCCAACGCTTTGAGCTGAGACAGGAAAGGCTCCAGTTGAGACAATCTCAGAGCACAGGGACCATCACACTTTGCTTTGTCCGGATCAGGGTGAGCTTCGAGGAACAAACCAGCCAGCCCAACTGAAATACCGGAACGTGCCAATGTCGCAACCTGCTCACGACGACCGCCAGCAGCGTTGGCCAGCCCACCCGGCATCTGCAAAGAGTGGGTCACATCAAAAAATACCGGATATTCCATGGCCTTCATGATTCCGAAGCCCAACATATCGACAACCAGATTGTTATAACCGAAGGAAGAACCGCGCTCGCAAAGGATCAACTGATCGTTACCCGCTTCTTCACACTTGGTCAGAATATGCTTCATCTCCTGAGGTGCGAGAAATTGGGCTTTCTTGATATTGATTACGCGACCAGTCTTGGCCATAGCCACGACCAGGTCGGTCTGACGGGAAAGAAAAGCCGGCAATTGAATGATATCAGCCACCTCCGCAACAGGCGCAGCCTGGTACGGCTCATGGACATCGGTTATCACAGGAATGTTGAAAGTGCTCTTTATTTCCTCAAAGATCTTCAATCCCTCTTCCATTCCCGGCCCGCGATAGGAGTGGACGGAAGAACGATTGGCTTTATCGAACGAGGCTTTGAATACGTATGGGATACCGAGTTTTTCAGTGACCTTGACGTAAGCTTCCGCCACTTCCATTGCCAGATCTCTGGATTCGAGTACGTTCATCCCACCAAACAGAACCATGGGACGGTCGTTGGCAATTTCGATATCACCAACCTTGACAGTTTTTTGAGCCATGAGCTTTTGAATTTCCCGTGGGGGTCTAACGAGGCCGAGGCAACATCTGCGATATTGGACTCAGTGCGGCCGAGACTGATTAAACCCGTATTGCTGAAAATAAAAAGGGCCAACATTCTAACAAATGTGGGCCCTTGATGTCCTCTACATTAGTCGACCCCGGGATATCCGGAAACCACGGGGGACCTGTATGTCTTATTTATCATTCAGGCTTCTGAGCATGCGCCACCGCAGCCTTCACAAAACCTTCAAACAGTGGATGTCCATCCCGCGGTGTAGAAGTAAATTCCGGATGGAACTGACAAGCCACAAACCAGGGATGCTCAGGTACTTCCACCACTTCGACCAAAGAACCATCCGCAGACCAACCGGATATTTTCAATCCGGCCTCCTGCAGTTTGGGCAGCAGGTTGTTGTTTACTTCATAGCGGTGACGATGCCGCTCAGCTATCACCTTCTTGCCATAAGCAGCATAAGCCTGCGATTCTTCTTCCAAGCGACATTCCTGGGCGCCAAGACGCATGGTACCACCAAGATCAGATTGCTCTGTCCGGATTTCCGTCGCCCCGCTCGCATCCTGCCATTCAGTGATCAGACCGACAACGGGAAACGGTGATTTTGTATCAAACTCGGTACTATGCGCCGCTTCCATACCTGCTACGTGGCGGGCATATTCGATCACCGCGACCTGCATACCCAAACAAATCCCAAGGTAGGGAATCCTGTTTTCACGGGCATACTGAACGGTCTTGATTTTCCCTTCGACGCCACGCTCTCCGAAACCACCGGGGACCAGTATGGCATCCACACCTTGCAGGAGCTCAACACCTTTCTGATGAACCTGCTCAGAATCAATGTACTTGATATTGACCTTGTTTCCTGTACGGATACCCGCGTGCTTGAGCGCCTCATTCAGAGATTTGTAGGCGTCCAGCAGATCCATATACTTGCCCACCATTGCGATGGTGACACCGCCTTTCATGCTGGCTTCAGCATCAACAACCGCCTGCCATTCGCTGAGGTCCGCAGGACCACACTCCAGGCCGAATCGCTCAACGATAATCTCGTCGAGCCCCTGTGCGTGCAGCATACGGGGGATTTTGTAGATACTGTCGGCATCTTCCAGAGCAATAACCGCCTTTTCCTCAACGTTGGTAAACAACGCGATCTTACGGCGGGAAGATTGATCGATACTATGCTCGGATCGACAGACCAGAATATCCGGCTGTAAACCAATTGAACGCATTTCCTTCACGGAATGCTGGGTAGGCTTGGTTTTGACTTCGCCGGCAGTGGCAATGTAAGGAACCAGGGTCAAGTGCATGAACAGCGCCCGCTTGGCCCCTACTTCCACCTTCAACTGTCTGGTAGCTTCCAGGAATGGCAGGGATTCGATATCACCGACCGTACCACCGATTTCAACCAGCGCCACATCGGCCTCGCCCGCCCCTTCCACGATGCGGCGTTTTATCTCATCCGTAATATGAGGAATAACCTGTACGGTTCCGCCAAGATAGTCCCCACGGCGCTCCTTGCGCAATACGGTTTCGTACACGCGACCAGTGGTAAAGTTGTTACGCTTGGTCATCGGCGTTCGGATGAAACGCTCATAATGACCCAGATCCAGATCTGTTTCCGCACCATCTTCAGTGACGAAGACTTCCCCATGCTGAAACGGACTCATGGTTCCGGGATCAACATTGATATAGGGATCAAGTTTAAGGATGGTAACTTTTAGCCCGCGTGCTTCGAGAATAGCGGCCAAGGAGGCGGATGCGATGCCCTTCCCTAAGGAAGAAACAACCCCACCTGTGACGAATATATAGCGCGTCATGCAGAACCCGTTTTGGCGTTAAGATGTTAGTCGGATTGGAGGGAGATATTCATCTCAAGATGGGACGCCAGAGTAACAGAAACCGGAGGCCAGCTCAATCAAAGAAGCGTGCGTGGACTGCGATTATTTCTTCGGCATATGATCCAGGGTCATCCGAAGTGGGTAAGGCCTACATGCAGAAAATATTTTGTATAGCGGCAAGATCGTACGGGGGAGGAATCTACAACACCTCATTTGGAGTCAAAATAAGCGGTGGGGGGCGTATGACAAACGGAAAAGTATGACAAATGGGAGCGTATAACAAAGAGCATTCAGGCATCCATGCCTGAGAACTGCAACTATTTAATTAGGGGGAAAACCTGATCAGGCAGTTGCTGTATGCATCCAGATCAATGTCTGTAGAATCACTTGCCGACAGAGAAAATCCGGTATCGGTAATCTGAAAACTGGGTGCGAAACAAATTTTTTCCACACCGCCGTCATCAATGACGACAAATGCGCTATCTACAGTACTGAAAGGTTTATCATTTAATTCAGAGTACACTGTAATGGCATACTTGGGGCTAATCGCACCATAAGCAGAAAGGTCTTCGCTGAATGCATCCCCGACCTTATAAGCTAAGGACAAATTATCAAACCGCTTAACAACTTTCGGCGTCCCGCTGCATGTGTCATTATCATAAAAGTACCCAGCGATATTGAGGGGCTTCTTTGTCTCGACACTAGATTCTTCAAAATCGACGTTAACACTTAGCCAGTAGTCTCCCGCACCAACACCTGCCGAGGCGGTACAACCTTCTGCTGCATCGTCGGTAGTCCAGCAGCCTCCGAGCTCACTGTAAGCTTCATCGCTGCAGTCAAACACAACCCCCACAACATCACCGCCGCTATCGTCGACGGCATCCAGATCGCTCTGTTCCAATTCAAGGTTCAGATCGGTGGAAACTTCTTCAGCCCCGTCAGTATTAATCCCAACGGCACCAGATCCCCCGCTAGAGCCACCTCCTCCGCAGCCCAACATCAGGGAACAAACAAACACTATCAACATCACTCCGATGTTATTCATAAATATACCTTTCATGCACTTTAAAATGACGCACTGCCTAATCCTAAGCAGTAAGTAACGGTATGTTACATTTTGCGACCATTGTAATTGTTATGGTCACAGCTGACATTCTATCCATGCTGACAATTTGCAAAGCTTTGCAAAATGTTAAAGGCGCTTGGGACGCTCCTCCTTTTCCTTCTTAAACTACTTTCCTGATCCAAGTTATTTCGTATTTAGCCCGATCTGACTTCCTTAGGTTTCACCTCCTCCAAATTATGCGGTAACCCTGCTCCTTACTGGCATAGGCGGAATCCAACGCCAAATCGCCAACAGCCACCAAGACATCGTCGTAAAATACCAATGGTATTCTTGTCCTTTCCCATTCAGGTATATGGTGCTCATTCAACCATTTTTTCAGGCTGCACTTTCCGCCCCGGCCAGCCGGACGAAACTTTTCCCCTCCACGGCGCATACGGATAGTGACTTCCTGCCCGGAAGCAGGTGGTGTTAATAGAAACGCCTGCCCCTCACCCTCCTGAATTTCGGCCCTCAATTCACCAAATGGCGTATTAACCAAGCCTGGGAATTTCCATACCTGATACGGAATATCGATGTCATGACAGGACTTCACCAGATAGACCGTTTCTCGATGAACACCAATCCCGTATTCATCATGAATTTTGAAGATCCCTTCCGGGGACTTCCCGAAAATGAAGTCCACAAGAGACTGCATCTTGTTTTCATTTAATTCGATATTGGCACATTGCAACCAATATCGTAATAGATTGTATTGCCTAGGCACGGACAATAACCTTAGTCCAGACATCAGCAGTCGATCAGCCTGTTCACCTACTCGGCATGATTCGAAATCTATCCGGGCAAGATCCTCAAGCATACCGGATGCTTCACGGCACCAGCGGCCAGCATTTGATATTCGACTGGAAGTTTTTGGCCAACGGGCACGGATAGCTGGCAAGACTCGATGACGTAGATAATTGCGGGAATAGCCTGGATCGGTATTGCTTTCGTCATCAATCCAGCTCAACTGCCAATATTCGGCAACCAATTCCAGCTCTTGCCGGGTAAACGCGAGCAGAGGACGAAACAATTCTCCCTGTCCAATATTCCTTCGTGAAGGAATGCCGGCCAGACCTCGAACACCATGCCCTTGAATCAGACGATAGAGAATTGTCTCGGCCTGATCATCACAATGGTGCCCCTGCAACAAAAGCCCCTTCTCCGGAAGGGTTTGCTCAAACACGCGATACCTGGCATGTCTGGCAGCACCTTCCACGCCGGTGCCGTCAGAATGCACCGCCACTTTTTTTGTAACCAGGGGAATACCCAATTGATGACATTGCCCGATACAGTGCTGCATCCAGGCGTCTGCATTGGGGCTCAAGCCGTGATGAATATGAATAGCCTGAATGGCTTTCTGTGGAGAATAACGGTGGCAGGCATGCAACAGGACTGTAGAATCCAGTCCCCCGCTGAAGGCAACCATCCAATCTCGTCCTTCAGGAAGGGATTGGATGGCTTCACGTAAACACTGCTCAATGTGAATAGCAGGATTATCCAGAAAACACCTTAGTCCAAAAAGCGTTCATAAGAGGTTAAGCGCTCGTATCGCTGCTTGATCAGCTCTTCCTTACTAAGCTTGTTGAGTTCTTCCATACGGGCTACCAATGCGCTTTTGATGGTGGCGGCCATCTGCTCCGGATTACGATGTGCCCCACCCAGAGGTTCGTCCAACACGTAATCGGTCAGGTTCAGCTCTTTCAGCCTTCTGGCAGTGATCCCCATGGCCTTGGCTGCCTCGGAGGCATAGTCCGCACTCTTCCACAAAATGGAGGCACAGCCTTCAGGAGAGATAACCGAATAGGTTGCATACTGCAGCATCATCAGGCGATCACAGACTCCAATGGCCAAAGCCCCCCCGGAACCGCCCTCACCGATGACGGTGGAAATGATCGGCGTTTTAAGGCGGGACATTACCGCCAGATTGTAGGCGATCGCCTCACTCTGGCCACGCTCCTCCGCTCCGATACCAGGATAGGCTCCAGGCGTATCGATAAAGGTCAGGATGGGCACATTGAAACGCTCTGCCATTTCCATCAGGCGCAATGCTTTCCGATACCCTTCAGGTCTCGGCATACCGAAATTGCGTCGGACTTTCTCTTTGATCTCACGTCCCTTCTGGTGACCAATCACCATCACCGGCTGCCCTTCTAGCCTGGCCAGACCGCCGACGATCGCTTTATCGTCAGCATATTTACGATCGCCATGCAGCTCGTCGAAATCATCAAAAATCAAATCAACATAGTCCAGCGTATATGGCCGCTTAGGATGCCGGGAAACCCTTGAGATATCCCAGGGAGACAGATCCGCAAAGATCGACTCCGTCAGACTGACACTCTTCGCCTTCAGCCGATTAATTTCATCCGAAATATTGACCTCATTATCGTTGCCGACAAGACGAAGCTCTTCAATTTTTTCTTCCAGTTCGGCAATCGGCTGCTCAAAATCCAGGTAATTGAGATTCATAGACTTGGCTGAATTACTCATAAGTGTTCACATGTCCGTTTAATGTATTCATGCAACCCCAGTGTCTGACTCAGGTGGTACAGTCAAGCATATCAACCGTTATACCTCAACTGGACCCGTTCACTGCCTAACATTCCACGCAGCCCCTGGATCAAATCATCACTGGGATTCACTTTCCAGGACTCGCTCAAACGGAGCTTGGTCCTGGCGGTTTCGGTTTCATAATGAATGACAACCGGGCAACCTTCATCGAAGGGGTCACCCAACACGCCACCCAATTTCTCAACGAAACCATTATTAAAATCGTTTTTGTTAAGAAATAGTATAAGCTCTTTGGCGAACTTAAGACGGGCCTGACTAATATCTGTGACGGATTTTGCACGAACAGACAAGCCACCAGAGTACTCATCATCCTCAACATTGCCTTCCACCACCAGTATTCGATCCGTGTGTAAGAGCTCCTTTGCCTCTTCATAGGCATTGGAAAACAGGGTTACTTCAATTCGACCGCTACGGTCATCCAACGTCACGAAACCGATATAGCCCCCGCGCTTACTCTTCATGGTACGCACAGCCACAACAAGGCCCGCTACTGTCTGCAGTCCTTTGCCGGGACGCAGCTCTGATATCGGCGTCCGGACGAAGCGCCGGACTTCCTGCTCATATTCATCAAAAGGATGTCCGGTTAAATATAGACCCAGAGTATCCTTCTCCAGCTTGAGCCTCTCCTTCTCCGGCCATTCCTTAATATGGGTTGTCGCGGAATAGGCATCCGCCTCGGCTTCCGGAATCACTTCTCCGAAGAGGTCCATCATACCCGCATTTTCATTACGGGCATGTTGCTCTGCCCTCTGCACCGCTTCATTTATTGACGCCATCATTCTGGCGCGGCCGGGTCCGAGCTTGTCCATGGCTCCTGAGCGTATCAACGCTTCCAGAGCTCTTTTGTTCACCTTGCGCAGATCGACCCGCTTGCAAAAATCAAACAGATCCCTGAAAGGCCCACCTTCCGCCCTGGCATCCAGGACACTCTGGACCGGGCCTTCACCCAAGCCTTTCACCGCTCCAAGTCCATAGACTATACGGCTATCGTCATCCACCGTGAAGGTGTATTGACTGTTGTTGACGTCCGGCAGCACCAACTCCAACTTCATCCGGCGGCATTCTTCAATCAGCGTTACCACCTTGTCGGTGTTCTGCATATCCGCCGTCAGTACCGCAGCCATGAATGGTGCAGGAAAATGCTGTTTCAACCAGGCTGTTTGATAAGACACCAAGGCATAAGCGGCGGAGTGAGATTTGTTAAAACCATAACCGGCGAATTTTTCCACCAGGTCAAAAATCTTTTCCGCCAGATCCTTTTCAAGGCCCTGATTGATACTCCCCTCAACGAAGATGGCTTTCTGTTTCGCCATTTCTTCGGGTTTCTTTTTACCCATTGCCCGTCGCAACAGGTCAGCGCCCCCGAGGGTATAACCGGCCATCACCTGGGCAATCTGCATAACCTGTTCCTGATACAGGATGATTCCATAGGTCGGTTGCAGGACCGGTTTTAAGGATTCCAACTGATAATCCGGGTGCGGATAGGCCAACTCGGCGCGGCCGTGCTTCCGGTTGATAAAGTCGTCAACCATCCCTGATTGCAGAGGACCAGGCCGGAACAGCGCCACAAGTGCGACGATATCTTCGAAACAGTCTGGCTGCAGACGTTTGATCAGCTCTTTCATCCCGCGGGATTCAAGCTGGAAAACGGCTGTCGTTTCACCATTCTTCAGCAACCGGAAGGTTGCATCATCATCGATGGGGATAAAGTTGATATCCAGCGCCGGCTTGCCCTCAGCTTCCAGCCGGGGGTTGATCATATTGACGGCCCAGTTGACGATTGTCAGTGTCCGCAACCCCAGGAAGTCGAACTTTACCAAACCAGCCTGTTCGACGTCGTCCTTATCGAACTGGGTCACCAGGCTCTGACCGAACTCATCACAGTATAAAGGGGCGAAATCAGTCAGCTTGGTAGGCGCAATAACAACCCCACCAGCGTGTTTACCGACGTTCCGGGTCACACCTTCCAGCTTCTTGGCCATCTCCCAGACTTCGGAAGCTTCTTCATCATTGGCCAGATACTCACGTAATGGCTCTTCCGCTTCATAAGCCTTGGCCAGCGTCATGCCCACTTCGAATGGAATCAGTTTGGATAAGCGATCACCAAGAGAATAGGGCTTCCCCTGCACCCGCGCCACATCCCGAACCACAGCCTTAGCCGCCATGGTACCGAAGGTGATAATCTGACTTACCGCATTACGACCATAGGTATCTGCCACATAGGATATAACCCGGTCCCGGCCGTCCATACAGAAGTCAACGTCAAAGTCCGGCATCGAAACCCGTTCAGGATTAAGGAATCGTTCGAACAGCAGATCATAGGCCATTGGATCCAGATCGGTGATTTTCTGCGCGTAGGCCACCAGAGAACCTGCACCGGATCCCCGGCCAGGGCCTACCGGGACCCCGTTGCTCTTCGCCCACTGGATAAAGTCCATAACGATCAGGAAGTAACCGGGGAATCCCATCTGGATAATGATATCAAGCTCGAACTTCAACCGGTCATAGTATCGTTGACGCTTCTCCTGATATTCCGGATCTGATGGATCTAGTAGTGATTTCAAACGATCTTCAAGCCCTTCTTCGGTAATCTTGATGAAGAACTCGTCCATCGTCATACCTTCCGGAATTGGGTAATTCGGCAGAAAGTATTTACCTAAACGCAGACTGACATTGCATCTCTTGGCAATCTCAACCGTATTTTCAATCGCTTCAGGAATATCGCTGAAAAGCTCCTGCATTTCCTCACTGGATTTGAGGTACTGCTCTTCGCTGAAGCGCCTCTCACGGCGGGGGTCATCAATGGTCTTACTATCGTGTATACAAACCCTGGCCTCGTGCGCATCAAAATCATCCGCCGCAAGGAAGTGAACATCGTTGGTAGCGACCACTGGGCACCCGGTAGCCGTAGCCAGCTCAACGCTGGCATGGACGCACTCTTCATCCCCTACCCGTCCGGTTCGCTGCAGCTCAAGATAAAAAGCGTCAGGAAATATCTCCATCCACCGAGCCAGACGCTGCTCAGCCAAATCAGGTTTGCCGGCCAATAACGCTTGACCGACATCTCCCAAACTAGCTCCTGAAAGCGCCAGCAACCCTTCCGACTGGGCTTTGATCCATTCCTCTTGCAATACGGCACGATCATGGTGCTGACCTTCGGTAAACCCTCGGGAAACCAACTCGGTCAAATTCAAATAGCCCTTGTCATTGCGGGCATAGAGAGTCAGGCGAAAAGGGGATTCTTCCTCCTCGGGATTTTCCACCCAGACATCGACCCCCACAATGGGCTTGATTCCGGCACCAATCGCATTTTTGTAGTATTTCACCAGGCAGCACATATTGGACTGGTCGGTAATTGCTGCCGCCGGCATTTTCATATCAACCAGCTTGCTGACCAATGGCTTGATTTTCACCAGCCCATCGACCAATGAAAATTCAGAGTGGATTCGTAGATGAATAAAGTCGCCCATCGGGCAAAAAACCTCTTGCGTTGATTCAAACCGGTTCTACGAGCAACCTTGAGTCACTCCCGGCCATTTTGCGAAACTAGTCCGGCTTTATTGAGATGCCGTTTTTTTCAGGAGTCCCTGCTGTGTCTGGGGACCCTGTAGGGTATCTACCAGAGTACCGTTGTGAATCAGGTAGGTTACCGGGAGCACTGACGGCCAGGGTAAACTGATATCACCAACCTGTCCTTCCAGAATAACCGGAAACTGGATCTTCATTCTGTCGATAACTCCCGTCAGCTCAGCGCCTTCATGCCTGTCAAAATCCACGCCGAGCACCTGAATGTCCGGCGCTTTGTCCAGTTCATTGAGCTCGGGGATTTCCTTTCTGCAGGGCGCGCACCATTCGGCCCAAAAATTGACGACCACCCATTGTCCTTCCAAAGAGGCCGTTTTGATAGGCCCTGCATTGGCAGTGGCCAACTCATCCGTGGCTATTTCAGCTTTTTCAGATTCCTGAGGCTGGCAGGCGGTCAACAACAGCACTAGTGCGCCTGGCCAAAGAACGCTCCTGACGAAAATCAATGAATGCTCCCTGGGTTATCCGGTTTTATTAGCTAAGTTCGGCGCACATGTCCATCTCATTTAAATCAATCCATCTCATATTTAAATCAATAGAAAGACAGCTGGAGGTAACGTGGCGATCTTGGGCATTCTACTTTAAACTTGCCTACCCATCACAACCCCATATGAAAATTAATGGCAGGTCGGAAGAGATCGTACATTTTTTGGGCAATTTCACACCTAATCAATGCACATGAATCAATCTTCCGGCAATCTGCACATAGCAAGTGCGCAATATCCAAGAGGAATGTCCATGGCCACATTAACTATCTGGCACAACCCACGCTGCTCTAAATCCCGTCAGACTCTGGCTCTCATTGAGGAAACCGGTACCGAAGTCGACATCGTCAAATACCTGGAAGATTCCCCCTCTGCCAATGAAATCAAAGACGTATTGAAAAAACTGGCCATTTCAGCCCGAGATCTGATGAGAAAAGGAGAAGATGAATATAAAGCATTGAATCTGTCTGATCCTTCATTGAGTGAAGACGACCTGATTCAGGCCATGGTCCAGCATCCTAAACTCATTGAGCGCCCGGTGGTTATAAAAGGCGATTCTGCTGTTCTTGGCAGACCGCCGGAAAACGTCAAATCACTGCTTTAACATCAACCCCGAGTTACTAGGGAGTCATAAGGTGTCCTACATCCTGATCCTTTACTATAGCCACAGCGGCGCGACCCGACAGCTGGCACATCACGTTGCCAGAGGCGTTGGCAAAGTTGACGGCCTTGAAGCGCGAGTACGTACAGTTCCCCCGGTTTCCCCCACTTGCGAGGCCACTGAAGCAGACATCCCTGCTGAAGGCGATATCTATTGCACATTAGAGGATCTGGAGCATGCTGCCGGACTGGTGATGGGATCACCAACAAGGTTCGGTAACATGGCAGCACCACTGAAGTATTTCCTGGACCAGACCGGTGCACTCTGGCAGGCGGGTAAGCTGGCAGATAAACCTGCCGCTGTGTTTACCTCAACCAGTAGCCTTCACGGTGGCCAGGAATCCACATTGTTATCCATGATGCTGCCACTGATGCATCATGGCATGGTTCTGGCCGGCCTGCCCTACGGAGATGGACATCTCCAGCAGACTCAGGGTGGCGGTACGCCTTATGGGGCCAGTCACTGGTCCGGACCAAACGGGTCACGCCAGCCCGATGATACTGAGCTGGCTCTTTGCCGTGCGCTTGGCGAACGGGTTGCCAGACTTGCAAGGCAGCTGCAGACCAACCGCCAGCATTAAAACCGGATAGCCCCTGTTTCGACTTTATTTCCAATTTAGGTAACCACATTTTCCAATTTAGGTAACCACATTGCATACGATTAAACTGTTTCGCCAGTCCTACCAGATCAGCTACTTAATCCTGTTGGCCCTGGTCATCGCCAGCACCTGGCAGAGCATCCAGCATACCGACGCCTCATGGTTACTGATTACGGCAGTGAGAGTATTGCCGCTGCTGGCGTTTGCACCGGCGGTGTTCAAGGTCAATATCCGTGGCCTGATATGGCTATGCTTTGTACTTTGTCTGTACTTTACAGACGCCGTTGTCCATTCCATGACCGTGGCTCCGACGGCCCTGAACATTGGCATGGCAATCTTCTCAGCAGGGTTATTTATTTTCATCATGCTGTTTATCAAAGCGAATGCCAAAGCTCGCAAAGCCTGCGCCTAATCTTTCAGAAGGTTAATCCCCCATCTGGCAGACAAGCGATAAGCTATAATGTCGAAAGCGACTTGAAGAATGGACACTACCGCCATATGAACTCTGTATCAAAAGAATTAACCCGTGACTGGCTCACCCCTTTCGACGTTTTAAGCCGCTTGGTGAGAATCGGACGTCTAGCCCAGGACGAGGCAGACAAGTTTCTCGCCATGCCTACCAGCAAAGAAGACAAAGCTCTTCACCCTCTGGAACAGATCGTTAAAGCAGAACTTAAAGATCTGAAGTCTGGTAAGAAATTTGACCTTGAACAATTGACTGAGTGGCTGGCTAAAGAATCCGGCCAACCCTACTATCATATTGACCCTCTGAAAATCGATACCCGCGGCGTTGCCAGCCTGATGAGTTTTGCCTATGCACAGCGGCATCGTATTCTGGGGGTGGAGATTCGCTCCGATCATGTTGTCATTGCCAGTGCGGAACCTTTTGTCACCGGGTGGGAAGAGAACCTGCGCCATGTGATCCGCAAGGATATTCGCCGGGTTGTTGCGAATCCGGCGGATATCTCCCGCTTTACAGTGGAATTTTATCGGCTGGCTTCTTCTGTGGACAAAGCCATTGGCGGGCAGGCGGCAGCTCCCGGCATCGGAAATTTTGAGCAATTGCTCGAACTGGGTAACGTTGCCAACCCAGATGCCAATGACCAGCATATTATCAATATCGTGGACTGGCTTTTGCAGTATGCGTTCGATCAGCGGGCCAGCGATATCCATATTGAGCCACGCCGGGAAATCGGTCAGGTCCGGTTTCGTATTGACGGCGTTCTACATAATGTTTACGAACTTCCCTCCCAGGTTTCCACCGCCGTTGTCAGCCGCCTGAAGATTCTCAGCCGGATCAACGTGGCAGAAAAACGGAAACCCCAGGATGGCCGTATTAAAACCAAAAATCCGGACGGTCTTGAAATAGAACTTCGTCTTTCCACTTTGCCGACAGCCTTCGGCGAAAAGCTGGTCATGCGGGTATTCGATCCGGAGGTGCTATTAAGATCTTTCAATGATCTGGGGTTCGGACAGGACGACAGCAAGCGCTGGAACAGCATGACCCGCCAGCCTAACGGCATCATTCTCGTCACCGGTCCAACTGGGTCGGGTAAAACCACCACCCTCTACTCTACTTTGAAATCTCTGGCGACTCCTGAAGTAAACGTCTGCACCATTGAGGATCCCATAGAAATGGTGGAGCCGGCCTTCAATCAGATGCAGGTACAAAGCAATATCGGAGTGGACTTTGCGTCTGGGGTCCGAGCTCTGTTGCGTCAGGACCCGGACATCATCATGGTCGGTGAGATACGAGATCTGGAAACCGCAGAAATGGCGATACAGGCAGCCTTGACCGGCCACTTGGTGCTTTCCACTCTGCACACCAATGACGCTCCTTCAGCCATCACCCGGTTAATGGAGTTGGGCGTTCCTGGTTATCTGGTTAAGGCAACCGTCCTGGGCGTTATGGCTCAACGATTGGTCAGAATACTGTGTCCTCAGTGTAAACAGACCAGCACCATCAGCACTGAAGACTGGCAGAGCCTGATTCGCCCCTGGAAAGCCCCAATGCCCGACCACACCTGTATCCCCAATGGTTGTCTTGAATGCCGCAATACCGGCTACAGAGGTCGAGCAGGCGTTTATGAAATTCTGATGATGTCCGAGATGGTCAAAGAGGCCATTTCCGACAACTGTGACCTGGACCGGGTCAGGAAAATCGCCATTAAAGAAGGTATGAGAACACTGAGACTCAGTGGCGCACAGAAAGTTGCCAATGGCCAAACCACAATAGATGAAGTATTAAGGGTGACACCATCTTCTCAGCTAAGCATAGAGTAACGGTTCAATAAGCGCCTCAATCTCTATAACCAGATGGAAAACCTGTCACTTGTAAAAGAAAGAACAACAACCCCAAAATACTGCGCCATCTGGCGACACCAAGCGCCAATGAAAGAGAGGGAAAAATGAAACTAATTAAAATAGTCTTTGGAGTCAGCCTGTTTGCATTAGCAATGAACAGCCTGGCGGAATTATCTCCAGAAGACCGTGGCCTGGAAATCGCCAAACAAGCCGACCGTCGGGACCGTGGCTGGAAAGACAGCCAGGCTGACGTCAAGATGATACTGATCAACAAAGGTGGCGACGAAACTGTCCGGGATATGCGTATGTGGGGGCTTGAAGTCCGGCTGGACGGTGACAAGAGTCTCACCATCTTTGATAGCCCCAGAGATGTTCGTGGAACCAAACTACTGACCTATTCCCATAAAGCAGAAGACGATGACCAGTGGTTATACCTTCCGGCACTGAAGCGCGTAAAAAGAATCGCCTCCAAAAACAAGTCAGGCCCATTCATGGGAAGTGAATTTGCTTTTGAAGATCTTTCCTCACAAGAGGTGGAAAAATACACCTATAAATACCTGCGCGACGAAGCCTGCCCGGAACCCTATCAAGATATTAAGTGCTTTGTCGTGGAAAGTTATCCGGTGGACGAGAACTCGGGTTACAGCAAACAGGTTAACTGGATTGATCAAGAGGAATACCGCACATTCCTGGTCGAATTTTATGACCGCAAAGATAGCTTGCTGAAAACTCTGACAGCGAAGGAATTTAAGCAGTATCTGAACAAATACTGGAGAGCCCACTACAGTATGATGGAAAATCTGCAGACGGGTAAAAAGACACTGTTGAAAACAGACAAGATCGAGTTCAAGACAGGTCTGGATGACAATGACTTCACCCAGAACAGTCTCAAGCGGGCTCGCTAAAAACAGAACCGATTATACAGTTGAAATGTATTTAACTTCGTAACCGTTGCATTCGAGCTGTTCAACGGGCTCCCACAGATTACTCGCCATCTCGAATACGTGATCTGGAACCGCCATGGAATAGGTGGTTCCCTGCTCCCTGTTGCGCCGCTGAACCCGCATCCGCCGAATTTCCCTCGGCGCATCCAGCACATAAATTCTCATCATGTAACGGGCAAACTCCACCTTGTCGAAAAATTTTTGCCGACTTGCCTGTTGAATCAGTCCCAGCTCAAGAATGACGTCGTTTCCTGAGCTGATTATCTCTGAGGTGACTTTCCAAATCTGCTCTATGCAACGTTCTTTACGCTCGATATACCATTCAATGGCATTTTCCATTGGGCGATCCGGGCTGAATAGGGTGACCATCCAGTCATCCAGATTCAGCACAGGCGCTCGATATTCCTGACCCAGTTGCGAAGCGTAAGTGGACTTACCTGCTCCCACCGGTCCTTCTACCAAATGTATGATTGCCAAAACATGTCCTTTTTATTGATAGCGCTAGCTTTGCCTGTGATTGATAGCACCAGCTTTGCCTGTTAATAAATAGTGTCAGCTTTTCCTGGGATTTATCGCTTTCTGTTTGATAGCCTTCTGTTTCCTAACCTTTGGCTTCGTTATCCCTTCTGGCACGAGCTCCCATCACCTGGCTGGTAATCTTTTCCGCTGACCGGCCGGCAACATACCCTCCCAAGCCTATTTGCAATAACAGCCAGGCTTCATCCGCCAGAGGCGTTGCCAGAATCCCGAAGCTATCAAATACCACCAGGACCAGAAAAGTTAACATGGTGATAGGACGCCAACTACGCTGCAGCCACGACTGTCCCATGGCCTCAGCCTTGATGATTGTGGCCTGGTTATCCATGAGTTTGGTCTCATATTCCAGCACCTTACCGAGAAACTCATTCTCAATCTGCTGAATCCGACGTCTCATATCCAGCTTTTCTTCTTCGCTGGTGTGCAGCTCATCCACCAACCTAACCGCTGGCTCAAAGATACTGCTGATAAATGACAGGACATTCATTGTTTTTCTCCTTGGCAATCAAAATTCCAACTTGTCTTCACGCAGCTTTCCTTTTTAGTTTCAGGCTTTCATGTATCAGGAAATGCGCTTAAAAGCATCGTAGAAGTTCTTTATCCGGCGACCGTATATATCCTTCTGGCCACTCCCGTTATACAGACCGGCAAACCCAACAAAATTGAGAACCTGGAGATATCTGATCATTGCCGCTGACATAAAATCGAACATGCCGGTGATCTGAGCTCCCATGTCCGCAGAGAATGCGTTGTACATCTCCTGCACCGAACGAAATCCCAATGCTTCATAGTTAAAGCCCATAATCTGGGGGCCCCCCATGCTGATTGACATCAGTGCAGCATCGTTATCAATCGAACGGGCAAACTCCAGGACCTCCCACTCGGCCTTCTGTATACCGTGAAAGATTTGCCAATGGTCACCGGGCGATTTGCGCCACTGGTGGCCTTTCCAAACCTGATTTGCATCATAGGTAAAATGTTGTCGATAACGAGCAGGGTCCGTCTTCCCCCAGTATTTCCAAAACTTATGATTTTCGAATCGGATGACCATGCGATTTTGATTATCCGGATCGAAGCCCTCACCCGAACTTTCGACGCACAAAACAGCTACAGAGCATGCTTCATCCACCCCTTCAGTATCACTGAGTTGGGCAAGCAGGCCTCCATACTTATTCCAGGTCGATGCGACTTTGCGCTCTTCGGCGGACCCCGAAACGGGTAACTGATTAGCCGGACTAAAGCGTTGATCTCCACCGACTGGGGCTGTAACAGCATCAGACGATAGAGCTTCGTCCAGTTCATTGGCGGCAATCGGGATGGAAGGTGTGACCTCTTTCTCCGGAAGAAGCTTGATGTATTGGGCGGCGACGTAACCTCGGCTGTTATTAAATGAAATCTCGTGCCAAGCGCCCAAGGTCGACTCAACAGTGATTTCCGCCTGCCTTCTTAGCTGGCCGAGAACAGGAGCTTCGGAGGTCGGATTCGACCTGACATTCAACAAACTTGCGCTCACCACCCCTTGTCTTCGTTGGCCTTGCCGATGCAGTTCAATATAAGAGGCTGAGCAATAACCGAGACTTCCATGAAAAGGAATTTCCAGCCAACCGGACTGACTTGATACCACAGGAACCACGGTTCCACTCCCCAGGGTACCTATCACCTCCGCGCTCACGGCCGGACGGCTCCTCACATTCAATAGGCTCGCAGTCACTACCCCAATCTGACGGGGGATATCATTATCGAGCTGTATGTAGTCGCCATAGACAAAGGCTGGTCTGCCCTGGTACTGAATTTCAAACCAACCGCTCTTCTGGCCAACGACCTCTACCAGAGTTCCCGAAGCTATTTCACCCAATATCCGGCTATTGGTATTGGGCTGAGATCTTACATTCAGATGTGTGGCAGTAACGGCTCCCATCATGTCTGAATCCTCTTATTGAATCATCAGGACCAATGACGTGTTTGCAGAAGGGAATCGTGGAATTCGCGCTTTCGTTCACCGGCCAGTTAGGAAATATGTGAAATTCCAGAGAGGAAGGATTTACGCAAGCGGAGTTATAGAGTGAACAGAAAAACTTATGCATTGTTGCTGATCCACATCTGCAAGTATCAATCGTTTCCGTGCAAAAATACCTGATACTGCCTGGCAACTACGCACTGATTAATTTTTGTACGCCCTTGGTGACTGAGTGTCAATATCTTTATACCCAGTCATATACAACCTGATCATAGCGACAGGAGTCAGCAAAATCGTCTGCTATTCGCTCTAGTCCAGTGTGTAGCGGCATCATGAAAAAGACCAACCCACAGAAAAATAAATCATCTATGGCAGGTTGGTCTGTTTCACCAAAAACTGACGGAAGGTGGGCCTATGAGATGATGGTCCATCCTTCCTTAATCAAATCCAGAAGGTATCCATATTGGCTGCTCAGCACTCCGATACATAAGCCCGAAAAAACCAGTCCAACATGTTTCAGGGGGCTGTCTGATTCTGCTTGCTGAGCACGACTGTCAGTCGTCAGCGCCTTCAGGTTACAAGTGCTCAATTGCTCCAGAGATACCCCAAACACCTCATCAAGCAGGTAAATATCCGGCATTTTTTTCCTTTCCAGCTTCCAGAGTGCTTTGCGTAATGCCCTGATCTGGAAGAAGGTTAGTCCCGGCTTCGGTCGCATTCTGGTCCTGGGTCCTCCAAAATACAGGCATCGAAGCACCTGTAAAATGGCATACCAGTCACCCTCTCGCTTTGGGGCTTGGGTCGGATCATGATTTTTAATGACGAAATCAGGAAGTGCACGATAGAGGCGTTGAGGAAGCTTCGCCATATTATCCAGGCACGCAGCTCCAAAATTATTAAGATATAACCTTCCATCCGGCCTGATAACAATATTGGCAGGTTGGATATCACCGTGCACAATTCCCTGCCGGTGCAAAGAACCGACGACAGCCACAAGCTGCCATATAATCCGCCGCTTTACCTGGGCACTTAGCGGATAATGAGAATCCTTCATCATGTTTTCCAGTGTCCGTCCCTCGTGCCACTCCAACAGCAGAAATGGAATACCATCCTCGTTTCCTGAAATAAAGCTTCTTATCACGGATTCATGCTGAATCTTATGAAGCATGTCCCCCTCACACAGCAACGTATTAACCGCTTCTCGGCAATCTATCCACTGGTTTTTCAGGGTTTTGAATGCAAGAAAATGCTCCTGCCCCAATTCCGCCAACCTCCACAAATCCTGAGCTTTGAACACCACAAAGGCCCCCGACGAACAGGATTTTTCTACCAAAAGATATCGATCATTGACGATCTGCCCGACGGAAAATCCTTTCCCTGTTCCGCCGACAGATAGTGCTTTTCCTCTTGCTATCGAGGCGGAGTTGGACTGCAAACGTACGACACTACTTTCCATGGAATTCATAGGTTCCTTCCTTAATGGCCATGATAAATTTAGAGAGATTAGGGTTGAGGCGTTAGTGGTGACGTCCCTGTTTTTCCTCACCCAGCAAGGCTAACAACATATCAAAATCAGAGCTCTTGAATTCAGCGGGCAAGGTTTTTCTTTTCCGGTGGTTGTCCGCTAAATCTATGACCTCTCCCTTGTTTAGCCAGGGAGGTAGAAATATATCTGAGTGATACTGAGCAAGTACCTGATAGGAGCCAATTCGAAATTGGTCACCATGACGAATGGCATAACGCCCACCCTGAGCCAGAGGCATTGTATTGCGACAGATAATCAAGCCATCAGCGGCCAAGCCTTCAATCAAGAATTCGCCGTCGGAAAATATCACTTTTGCATGCCTTGGATGAGTATTCCGCCCCACAGGCAAGCACCAGTCACAATCGGTTGAGTGACCGATCAAACCACCGCGGTAATCGAAGGTATAGGAGAGATTAAAGACAGAACCAGAGTCGGTTCCAAGTACAGAAAAGGTTACTTCCATATGATGACATCCCTGTTTGTATGATGAAAATTTCTGGCTATCCGTGCCAGGGATGTGAACCATATCAAAAAATGATCAACTTTGCCAAGCGGACAAATGACCTATTGTCATTTTCCAAGGAGTCCTATCCAAACGGCTAGAAATCTCAAGGACTGGGAGGGTTTCCGGGGCTCAGCCCGCATTGTGCAAGTAACTCAGTCCATAGGATACCGTGTTCAGTGAGGCTCTGTTTGAAAGAGCGCATCAATGTATGATCAGCCAGATAAGCCTGGTAAAAGGCATTATCTTCATTTCCTTCAAGCGCGCTGTAGCTACGCTTCAGCATTGGCCTCCACTGCTCCATCCCCTTATTCAACTCCGCTAGATAGGGCTGGACTTTGACAATAAAAATATTGGTCAACACATTACTCAGTATTCTCGCTTTAGGATTGGGAGTCTGGTTAAAGCAAACCGGACGGCGCGACATTACCTGGCGCAGCCCTTGATTAATATTCTCGATTTGCAAGGTCGCCTGCCGGACGGACAATAGCAAACGGCCAACAACGGGATAGGACACCAGCTTCAGATTCATCTCTTCAGGTTCCGAACTATTTTCCATCCGAGTCGGATGCTCAGAGCCCTCCACTAATAATCCCAGTGCGGCGGTTAACTCTGACCAGTCGGCATATCGAAAGTCGGTTGGCAGAGGACCATCATGAAAACTCATGAGCTGTTGAAACTCGGGTCCAGCCCATGTGGCATTCCAGGCAATATCCACCATTTCGAGAGATTTCACCCTCAACACTTCAGCTAACTGTTTCTGCAGATCCGGTTTACGCTCCTCCTTCTGGAGCATTTCAAGGCATTGCTGCCCCACAACCAGAAACTCCTGTTCATAACGCCATCTCTGGCTGGCACTCATCACCTTACCAAGAGAACTGTTTCGCTGCCCAACCAGCCGGTTGAGGTCACAATGCATGATGGAGAAAAAGTCGAGCCAGTTAATGGTAAAGGCAGATGTACTGCGGCGAAGATTTTTCGGAAGAGAATATCGAATAGCCGGATCGCCGACATCAAGTTCTGGAAACTCCGTATCCAACACCCGCTCCAGACGTTCCTGATAGTCCTGGATACGGCCTTGCATGGTGTCTTGCTTCGCACAGCCTGTGGTGGATAGCAGCATCACCAGGATCATCAACGTGACAACCATGCCCTGGGGATTCATTCGCTCTTTCAGGCTGATTGAGAGAGATTGCTCTTGAATAAGCACACAGTCCTCAATGCGTCGCATGATCAGGATAATACGCTTGTTTTCAGGCCTTGGATGAGAAAAGACCTCGGCTAATCGAGGTCTTCCCGTCGAGATTTATTCAACCACACAATGAATATAACCGTACAAAGACCCGTGGTCGTCATATCATTCTCAGGCGAAGCTAAATACAATCCAAATAGTCCTCAGACCAGCCAAATAGTCCTCAGACCAGGGCAAAGGTCGCTCTCACCTCATCAAATGTTGCCGCCACGGGATAACGATCCTGTTTGGTCACTTCATCGACACGGACCAGATGACAAACCTTCAGTCCAGAAGCGGCAGCGGCATCCAGCTCATCCGGCACATCGGAAAGAAACAGGATTTCCTCTGCGGGTAATCCAATTTTCTCAACAATCCCGGCATAAGATGCAGCTTCCTTTTTACCGCCTATTTTGGTGTCAAAGTAGTCTGAAAAGAGCGGGGTCAGATCACCAAAATCCGAGTATCCGAATATCAGCTTCTGGGCAGCCACAGAGCCGGAGGAATACACATACAGTTTTAACCCTTGCTCATGCCAGGATTTCAGGTTGTCAGCCGCATCTTGATAAACATGACCGGTAAAGTCCCCTTGAGCATAGCCATGCTTCCAGATCATCCCCTGCAGGGCTTTCAAGGGAGTAATTTTCTTGTCTTCCCTGATCCAGTCAAGCAACTGTCGACATAGAGCATCCACATCTCTCACGTCGATACCTGATTCAACGGACACTGCAGTCAACTGAGCCTGCACCTCATCATCGCTCAGGTGCTCCCTGACAAATGCCTCCAGACGGCTGGCGGCATAAGGAAACAGCACTTCGTGAACAAAGCTGATACTGCTGGTGGTTCCTTCGATATCGGTCAAAATAGCTTTGATGGTCATGCTGTCTCTTGTTTTCCTATATCTGTGTGTCTTTTACTTCAATTAAATCTGTCTTCTACTACGAAGATTTCAGGTCTATTTGGGCGAACTCAGCAGGCCTCAGGTAACAACTGCTCGAATCGAGGCCCATGGGAGGCGATTTCATCACCAGTAAACTGGGCTACCCAACCTTCAGGGTTGGTAAACAGACGAACACAGGTGAATTCCGGAGTCGGTCCCATATCAAACCAGTGCTTGGTGCCATTGGGCACACTGATCAGGTCGTCCTGGCAACATTGCACAACATAGACTTTGTCTTCCAGATGCAGATAAAACAGCCCCTGCCCTCTGACAAAAAAGCGGACTTCATCTTCCGAGTGGCGATGTTCGTCCAGGAATTTCTTACGCAACTCATCCTTTTGGGGATGATTGCTGTTCAAACTGATGACATCCGCCGTGGTAAAACCGTTTTCCTTTTTCAAACGCTCTACTTCATCGGCATATGCTGTCAGAATATCATCCGGAGACGCACTTGCTCCCAAATCACGAGTTGACCAGCGTTCAAAGCGAACCCCCATCTCATTGAGTTGCCGACTGATTTCCGCACCGTCTTCTGTATACGATACCGGCTCACCAAAATCAGTCTCGTTATAAATTCTCAAACTACTCATCGTTTAATCCTCAGCATTTCTAATTCACAGCTTAACAAGAATTCCATCGCTTCTATATGGCGCAGGCATTCCTGCATAGTTTGCCCCCAGGTGTAAACACCATGCCCTCGGATCAGGTATCCCGGACATTCCGGATGCTCCAGGAAGAGCTTCCTGGTATCTTCGGAAAGCTGCCCGATATCCTGTGTATTCTCGTATATGGGGATGTTCACCATCCCTTCATGGCTGGTAATCCCGGCAAACGCTTTCTGCAATTCATAATCCTGCAGCTCAAGACTGTTGCGATCCGCATAGTAACGTGACACGACCGTCGCACATACAGAATGGGTATGCAGTACTGCACCGACTTCAGGCTTTTCCTGGTAGATCACGGTATGCAGCAATGTCTCAGCAGAAGGCTTCGCCTCACTGGCAACAGGCCTTCCCTTTAGATCCACGACCATAATGTCCCTGGGAGTCAGTTCGCCTTTGTGTTTGCCGGAAACGGTGATGGCCACGTGTTCCCAGTCTATTCGGGATGAATAATTGCTACTGGTGGCCGGGGACCAGCCTTTGCCGTATAAAAACTGACCTGCACTGATAATTTCCTGGCTGCATTCAGCCAATCGTCTGATATCGAACACTTGCAGTTTCCCCCCAACATATTATTCGGAACCCTGGGCCGCATGCACTGATCATCGGCGGGTTTTTATGGACCAATATTATAGAGGCGAATGATCCGGGAAGCGAAGCTCTGACTTGAAACATCTTCATGACAGAGGCCGGTCTGATTGATACCATTTCAGCAATTCATCCGAAATATGACGGGAGGTCATCATGGAGTTATCTGTTGAACTCAGTTTTTATCCGTTTGATGCCGATTTTAAACCACCGGTTAAAGATGTTATCGCCAAATTGACTTCCTTCGCCGATATAGAGGTTCAGCCTAATCGCATGAGCACCCAGGTCTTTGGTGAATATCAAAAGGTTATGAATGCCCTTAATCAAACCATGGCCTGGTCCTTTGAAAAATATGGCCACTGCGTTTTCGTCGCCAAGTATATGCAAGGGGACAGGCGGCCCAAAACCGTTTGATGTCATCGCAGAAAGCTTTCGGCCCAATACTTTCCCCCAAAGCCGCCCGCTGGTTCTGGACACAAAAAAAAGCCCATCGACTGGCGGGCCACCGGCAACCGATTTTAGTCGAAGTCTGCGCACCCTCTTGTGCTCTCTCGGCACACACCCATACGGAGCGGCATCCAGAATCACACACGGAACTCCATCATGCCTCACATAGCATGCTGAAGTGGGTCGTGCGGCAGAAAGTTTATTCCAGGATACTTTGGGTTTCCTCGATTAACTACGAGTCCGATTCGAGCAGCACCGGCTTTTCCAGGTCTGTGGTTCATCTCACTGCCGGCAAATACAGCTCCGTTCTCGGACAAGAATTTGACTGTGTCATCTTCGACATGTTTTCCGGTCTGCATCCAGATGCATTTACTGCATTAAGCGGCACCCTGACAGCAGGAGGCGCTTTCATTCTGGTTGGCCCAAGACTGAAGGACTGGCCCACGTTCGCTGATCCGGAATATCACCGGCTTCTTGCCTACCCTCAAAGTCAACAGGACATCAAAGGCCACTTCCTTCACTATCTTTCCAGGCATATCTCTCAATCAAAGTCCTGGGCAGTATTCAATCTGTCTTTGCTACAGGACAATTCACGACTGGAGATACGGCGTTCAATCCAGGTATCAGGCAATCATCCGGTAAAAGTGTCAATACAGGCAAATCTCCCGGAACGTAGCACTCTGCCCTCCTCAAATGCTCCCCCACGTTTTACCGCTACCGGGGACCAGCAGAAACTCATCCAATGGGTCCTGAAAATGTCTCCCGGTCGCAGGAATGCCTTGGTCGTCACTGCAGGCAGGGGGCGGGGAAAGTCGTCAGGGTTAGGTCTTGCGGTAAACCAATGGCTGGAGAAATTTGCCGGCCAGATCTGGGTAACGGCCCCTTCGAAAGCCACCCTGCACAGCTTCTATCGTTTTCTTGCCGACAACTCCGCGGAGAGTTCCGATCCAAGGGTACATTTCTACGCGCCGGATGACTTGTTGCAGAAGGGACAGCTGCTAAGTCCCAAAGAACTGCCCACGCTGGTCATCGTTGACGAAGCCGCCGCCATTTCCACCAGCCTCCTGAAGGCTATGGCGAATACCTTCCCCCGACTGATATTTGCGACAACCACGCACGGTTACGAAGGTACCGGGCAAGGGTTCGCGCTAAAGTTTTTCCCTGTATTGTCATCTCTGTTCCCCCGCTGGAAAACGATTACGCTGAAGCACCCGGTCAGATGGCAACCCAAAGACCCATTGGAAAACTTTATCGAGAAAAGCTTCATTCTCGATAATCAGCCGGTGTATCAGAAATCATTCGATGAAGCGGCGTTAAATGCTTTTTCCCTACGTCGGCTAAAGATGTCACTTCACCCGGCGGAAACGCTGTGTGGCGATCAGCATTTGTTAGGCAAACTTATGCGACTTCTGACCATCGCCCACTATCGCACAACGCCTGACGACCTCAGGACAATCCTCGATGCTCCAGGGGTCAGAACATTCTCCGTAACCCTGAGAGAGGGAAAGGGCGAGGGAGAAAGAGAGGAAGTGGTCGCAGCGGCGCTGATTTCCATGGAATCGCCTTTTACTGACCCCACGATGATCGATGCGATCTGGCAGGGTGAAAGACGGCCCAGAGGTCACCTTCTGCAACAATCACTGGCTCAACAGCTGTGTATCCGGGAAGGCTTGGGAACACCTGTGGCCAGGGTAATCCGTATCGCCGTTCATCCCTTACTACAACATAAAGGCATTGGTTCCTGGTTATTGGGCAAACTAAAGCAGCACCTGAAACCACAGGTTTCATTGATAGGCGCCAGCTTTGCCGGTGAACCTGACGTCGTGCGGTTCTGGCTGAAGAACGGTTATCACTTGGTACGCATGGGTTCAAAACGGGACCACGTCAGCGGCACCTATGCCGCGATGGTGCTGTGCCCAATGAGTCCAGAGGGTAAGCACATACTCCGTACGGCCAATATCAGGTTTCAAAGACGTAGCCATTACGATCTTCATTTTCAGAAATACCCGCGCCAAACCTCTGAAATATTGGAACAGGCTTTATTATCTTCCCGTTCAAAATTACCATCCCGTTCAAAATTACCATCCCGTTCAAAGCGCAATTCCCAGTGGTCCCCAAGGCAAAGACTATATGATGGAGAAAAAGCACTGCTGGCACTATTTGCAGAGGGAGCCCGCCCGTTTGAAAACATTGAAGATCTGCTGACAAGACTGCCAGGGGTTTCAGATTATCCCGCCTTGAAATATCTGCGCGATAAGGCGCTCAAACAGGAATCCGTTGAATTACAAGCGCTGGCGTCCTGGTTTTCGCTTACGGGTAGAAAGCAGGCTGTCCAATTGTTAAGAAAAGAACTGAAAGAGTGGCTAATAGCTTCAGATAAACCTTCCTGATTTGCCAAACAGAAAATTTAGTTCTGTAATCATAAAAGGAATATGAAGCCCGTTATTTGACTTGACGGAAGAACTCAAAATCTGGAGCCATTGCTTCGGTAGTGCTCCAGTTAGCCATAACTGGTGATAGTCGGTCATATAAGTAGTCTACCCGATTGTTGGAGTTCCCGCGGTTATGTTCCTATAGCGCGCATTCCACAACACCCGTGCCGTCCTGCTTTGGCGGCTGTTTATTTGTCTATCGGAGGCGATGATGTCTGATACCCGTCTGGAACATGATTTACTGGGAGACGAAGCTGTCCCCGCTGAGGCTTACTACGGCATCCAGACCCTCCGGGCACAACGGAATTTCAATATCACCGGCGTTCCCATCAGCCATTTCCCTGAGCTGATCATCAGCTTGGCCATGGTCAAAATGGCCGCAGCCAGAGCCAACGCAAAGACCGGTCACCTGCCGGAAGACAAGCTCAACGTGATTGAGAAAGCCTGCCAGGACATCATTGACGGAAATCTTCACGATCACTTCATTGTGGACCTGATCCAGGGCGGTGCCGGCACTTCCACCAACATGAATGCCAACGAAGTCATTGCCAACCGGGCTTTGGAGCATCTCGGACATCAGAAAGGCGAATATCAGCACCTTCATCCGAACAATGACGTCAACATGTCCCAGTCGACCAATGACGCCTACCCCACAGCCGCTTCCATGGCCATCATCTTTGCCTCAGAGCCACTGCGGCAGCATCTGCATAATCTGATCCGGGCTCTGGAAACAAAGGCGACTGAATTCAATGAAGTGATCAAGATGGGCCGCACCCAAATGCAGGATGCTGTCCCTATGACACTGGGCCAGGAATTCGGTGCATTTGCCGTGACCCTGCGCGAAGATATCGATCGTATCGAATATGCTGCCAGCCTGCTGCACGAAGTTAACCTCGGAGGCACGGCTATCGGTACAGGACTTAATGCCCATCCGGATTACCCTGACTACGCCATTGCCGAGCTGACAGACATCTCCGGCCGCCCCATGCAGCTGGCCCACAATCTGGTGGAAGCCACCTCTGACATGGGCGCTTTCGTGCTCTTTTCCGGCGTTCTCAAACGTTTGGCAGTTAAACTGTCCAAGATCTGTAACGACCTGCGTCTGCTGTCAAGCGGCCCTCGCACAGGTTTGAATGAAATTAACCTGCCCGCCATGCAACCCGGTTCCTCAATCATGCCCGGGAAGGTCAATCCGGTGATTCCAGAGGCGGTCAACCAAACAGCATTTCAGGTCATCGGCAACGATATGGCGATCACCATGGCCGCTGAAGCGGGCCAATTACAGCTCAACGCCATGGAGCCTTTGATTATTTATAACCTGCTGAATGGCATGCGTATGCTGGGCAAAGCCATCAGTATGCTGGAATCCAAGTGTATTACCGGTATAACCGCCAACGTGGAACACTGTGCCAATCAGGTCAAAAACAGTATCGGCATTATTACCGCGCTCAATCCCTACATTGGTTATCAGAATGCCACCCGGATTGCGAAAAAAGCCCTTGAAACAGGACGTGGCGTGGTAGAGCTGGTTCTTGAGGAAAAGCTGATGTCTGTTGAACAGTTGGATGAATTGCTGCAACCCACCAACATGCTGTCCACCCGTCGAAGCTAAAACCCGAGTCGAAGCTAAAATCTGACTCCAAGCTAAAACCTAACAAGTTTTCATGGGCAAACATTCGTTTGCCCTTCTCCCTCTTCCCATAAACTTTGTCCTTGTTAATCTTTTTTAACTGTGGCTAAATTTCCCGGTTCGAAATTTCTAAATTCGGGAACGATGAAAGGGACTCCTCATCAACAAAATCAATTCAGGAAACCTGGGCATCAGTTACTGCTGACCCTGTTGTTGTCCTGTTTGATGCTGCAGGCACTGATTCCCCACGGCTATATGCCGGGCAATCTTGCCGCTGGCGATGGTGCGTTGGTATTTTGCGGGCTGGATCTTTCCCAAAATGCGGATAACCCGGATGACAACAGCCAGGATTCCCATTATCTGGCGGAAAAGCACAATCTCTGCGCATTTACTTCATTTGCCCAATCCGCCACCCTAACCTCATTCGAAGCTCCTGATCTTTATATCTCCGCGTTAACGAATTCATTTACCGGCTATGATCCACCATCCGACCTTCTAACTCCCCACTACATCCTACCGCTCTCCCGGGCACCTCCCGTTTCTCCCTGCTAATCACCCTTAAATCCCAGCACAATCCGGTCTTTGCCAGATATTTGCCTGTTGCTGAAACCTGGCGTTTATCATGCTTCTTCGGAAATACATATGGCCATTGTGTTGCGGAATGACATCACTAAATTAGCAAGGAAACAGTATGAATCCGCTACAATCAGGCGGCAGAGTCGCATTGCTTTTCTCTGTCCTGACAGTGCCCGCTGCTCTTTTCGTATCCGCTACAGTACAGGCACACGTCTCAGTTACCTCGAAGACGGCATTTGCCGGCTCTTACTACGAAGCCACTCTTGCGGTCCCTCATGGGTGCGACGGAGATGATACTTATAAAGTTGTAATGACCATTCCCGGAACATTCGGAAAGGTTCGAGCCATTCACAGCAGCTTCGGTCCAAGCTCCATTGAAACCATAATGGATGGTGAGACCATTACCAGCTATACCGTTACCTGGGAACGTAGCGGCAACGTATCGGAAGCAGATACTGAGAGTTATAACTTCGGCTTTAGAACCAAGCTACCCGACACACCTTTTACCAGCATACATTTTCCCACAGTCCAGTATTGCCGCGATGACGAAACTCTTGAGGAATCCACTTCCGAATGGGTCGGTACTGCCGGTCATGATCATGACAGCACATCAGACGAGCTTCCTGCTCCCAGCTTATTCATTTATCCAAAGCGCTACCCAGGCTGGAACCAGTATACCGTTGATGAACACATTCATGATCTGAGCGTTTTCGATGACGCAGAAATCGTCTGGTTCGGCACCAGTGCTTACAGCAGCAATCCTGTCACGATGGAAATGATCAGAGCTGATGGAAATGCCGGCGTACTCGAACAGATTCATCCCGGCTCTGAAATCTGGGTGAAGTACTGAGGAGGCAACCATGCTCTACCGATTCCTGCAAAAGGTCTCGTTATGTCTTGTACTGGCTTGGTCAGTCGTGGCGTGTAGCAACGGTGACAATCCCTCCTCAGAGACAAAAGACAATACCAGTTTCCTGGATCAACTGAATCCTGTCGAGAAGCAGGTAATGGCTCCTCCCCGAACTTTGCGCGGCCTCAGCAATGACCTGAAGCCACCAAAATAAGAATGAATGGTGCTTGGCACAAGGCAACTTGTGCCTTTTTTTCACCTTATAACTTTCGAACGATTGCCAACGACTATTTAAAACTTACCAACGACTATCAGGAAAACATCCAATGAAAAAGTTCATGGCTTTTTTTGCATGCACCCTATTGCCTATCACCGGCTGCGGCGGTGGAGGCTCCACCAGCACATCCAATGACGAACCGTCCGCTGATCACTCCGCTTCAGTGACTGTCAATATTCCTTTTGAAGCCAGCGCCAACAACATCCCCATAGATTGCGATACCGTTTTGACTGGCCTGGGGATTGCCGGCACAGACGCCAGTTTGAAGGACTTTCGCTTCTACCTTCATGACATTGAAGTCACCACGGATGCCAGCCGCACACTCCCTGTCACTCTTGATACCAGCATCTGGCAATCCAACGGTGTTGCACTGCTGGATTTCCAAAATAAAAGTGACTCCTGTTCGGGCGACGCCAAAGAGACTCACAAGTCCATTAGCGGCAAAGTCAAACTAAAAGCGGGAGAATCCATTACCGGTATCGGCTTTAAAATTGGTCTGCCATCCAACCTGAACCATCAAAACCCCACCGACGCTGTTAGCCCGATGAATATCCCAGGATTAAGCTGGGGCTGGCAGGCCGGGCACAAGTTCATGCGCCTGGATATTGCGCCTGTCGGCGGAATTACACGGCCAACCGACGGCAACTACAACGGAACCAGCTGGAATTTCCATCTGGGCAGCACCAACTGCACCGGAACCCCTGCGCTAGGTGAAGAAGTTGTTTGTGGCCGCAGTAACCGTCCAGAGGTCAATCTCAACGACTTCACGCTTGGGAAAGATACGATTGTCGTGGATTATTCGGCCCTGGTCGCCAATGCCAATCTTGGCCAGGATGAAGGAGGTGCCGGGGGCTGCATGTCCGGCAGCACAGATCCGGAGTGCGCAGCCATCTTCACGGCCCTGGGATTGGATCTTGCGGAAGGCTCTTCTATCAGAACACCCGCGCAGACCGTTTTTCGGCTGAAATAGGTTGGGCAATCACTTATGAATGATGTATTGGTGATTGCCGGAAAACCTCCCCGGTACGATCAGGCACGAATACCTGGGCTTTTTCTGATAGCTGTCGTGGCTCTGCTCACTGCCTGCGGAGGGGAAAGCAAAACCACTTTTGATGACCTCGGCGTTAACCGAACGGCTTTTAACTGGTATTTGCCGGATTCAGCTCCTCTTCCTGTCGAGCCGGAAATCAATCCCATGACAGAGGCCAAGTTTCAGCTTGGCCGTCATCTGTTTTATGACCGCCGGTTGTCCGGTAACGGCACACAATCCTGTGCAGATTGCCATCAACAGTCCATCGGATTTACCGATGGACTGGCAGTTTCAGTGGGATCAACAGGGGAGCTACATCCTCGCAATGCACAACCATTGTTGAATGTTGCGTACAACGCCACCCTGACTTGGGGGAACCCCTCACTTCGCACACTTGAGCAGCAGATTCTGGTCCCTCTGTTCGGAGAGTTCCCGGTGGAACAGGGAATTAACGATGGTAACCAGGAGCAAATACTGGAAAGGCTAAGGGACGAGTCCCGCTACCAGGAATTATTTCCTGATGCTTTTCCTGAACAAGGTGATCCCATCGACTACAACAATATCGTCTTTGCGTTGGCCTCATTTGTCCGCGGAATGGTGTCGTTCAACAGTGACTTTGACCGTTATGAGCGAGGCGATTCGTCAGCGCTAAGTGCCAGTGCAAAGCGAGGCCGTCAACTGTTTTTTGGGGAAGACATGGAATGCTTTCACTGCCACGGAGGCTATAACTTCAGCGATTCAACATTTGACCGCACCCAAACTTTTATTGAACGGCCCTTTCATAACACCGGTTTATTCAATATTAACGGTACAGGAGCATTCCCGGAGAACAACCGTGGGGTATTTGAAGTTACAGAAGATCCCTCAGACATGGGTAAATTCCGCGCCCCCACCCTACGCAATATTGCCTTAACAGCCCCCTATATGCATGACGGCAGCATGAATTCTCTGGAAGACGTCATCGAATTCTATGCCGCTGGTGGCCGTAATATCGAAAGCGGCCCAAATGCCGGGGACGGACGTTTCAATCCCTTCAAGGATGGTTTCGTCACAGGTTTTGAAGTTACCAATCAGGAAAAAGCCGATCTTATTGCCTTTCTTAACAGTTTGACGGACGAAACGTATCTGGCCAATGACCGTTTCTCCAACCCCTGGAGTACCCCTTGATGTTTCGAGTAACACTAGCCACAACAATGGCGTTCCTATCAACTTACACCCTCGCTCACAGCGACCAGCCCTTTGATATCGAGTCACATTCCCACACCGGGCTGGACTCTGTACTTTCGCAAACCCGCATCAGCGCAGGACTATCCACCAGCTATAGAAGCGATACTGTTGCAGAGAACAGTGTATGGCAGATCCCCGGCGTACTGATGGGCGGAGATGCGCACGCTCCCGAGAAAGACTTTACGCTGGATGATGCCAGCCTGATGCTCGATTGGAAGGACCCCGACGGTGTTTTTGCCGGACTCGAGTTCAGCAAACATGGAGATCATGATCTGGAGTTGGAAGAAGCTTATGCGGGTATGGACTTTGAAGTGACAGACCATCTGAGTATGGAGATCACCGCAGGAAGCATGAAAGGGGCCTTTTCCCCGGAAAACGGCACCCATGCCTATCAACGGCCATTTAGTGACAACAATCTTCTTTTTGATGCCTTCTACGGCGGCCATTATGTTGACGAAGGCGCGCGGCTGGCAATGAGCTCAGGGAACCTGACACTGGGCACCGAGCTGTGGCGGGGAGATCAATTTCCAGCGACTTCCGGCACCGGAGGGGAAGCGCAGGATATTTATCTCTATTGGCTTGGCCAGTCAGACACCATCTGGTGGCGCTTGGGAGGCTGGATTTTCCATTCCAGAGCGGAAAACCGAAAGGATGATCGCCTATCAGACGACCATCAACACGGCACCACAACAGATACGAGCGTGGCAGCCGGTATTGAATTTGACGGATCACAAAATGCTGCCGGCATTCACGTTACATTAGGCTGGATATTGCAAGACGACTGGCAACTGAGGCTCAGCGGCGAAGTTCACCAGGTCAAAGTTGATGGTAATCTCACTGACAGCACTCGCCTGGCGACCCTTGAGGGACGCTACAACGGCTATTGGATTCAGCCGGAACTGGAATTCCAACAACATCAGATTGCACTTCGTTATGCCACTCTTAATCTTGATAATCACCTGATCGGTGCCGCGGGTAAAAGCCTGGCCAATGATGCCGGCCTCACGGATATGGGGCAGAACCCCGAATGGCTTGGGCTGAGCTATCGCTACCGCTTGCACGAGAACCTGGCTCTCAGACTGGAGTGGATTGAAAATATGACCCAGGAGTCAGACAAAAACTATGGTGCTGTTGGCGTAACATGGGGGGCTTCGCTTTAGGCTATCGATGCTTTTGTTAGACCTCTTAGTTGTTGTTGGAGCTCTCTGGGTTGTTGTTGGAGCATTCTGGGTTCTAGTTAGACCGACCTGGCTCCTGTTAGAACACATGAGCACTGGTCGGTACCTACCTGAAAGCTTGCTATCAGGTTGTTAATAAAGGCAGACTTGGCACTGGTAAAATTTGATTCGGGTCACTCCGTGAGCAGCTCCAAAGCTTCCAAAGCAAAATCAGGCAAGTCTGCCTCCGTTCCCTTACCTGCATTTATTGTCGGGCTGGGGCTGCCCGTGGTCGGTATGTCTCTTGTGCTCATTTCGGTCATTGTCCTTTGGGTATCCCAGGCCAACAGCCCAGCCCGCCCGACATCAGTAGAAGGAGGCGTCCGTTTTCAACCTGCCAAAAAACTACAGTTGCCAGTGCTGGAAAATGTGGATGGGAGCCCGCTCACTGAACAGACAATGCATGGTCACTGGACGGTCGTCAATTTTGGCTACTTATCATGCCCTGATGTCTGCCCGGTCAACATGGCTGCGATACATCGGGCTCTGACAGTGAAGGAGCCTCCTTCTCTTCCCGACAACATTACTGTGCTTTATGTCACGATGGACCCGGCGCGGGATTCTGCCGAAGAGCTGCACGACTATCTTTCCTATTTTGATCAAAGCTACCAGGGAGCAACGGGACCGGTTCAGGATATTGCAGAGTTCGCCAAGAATCTGGGGACCGTGTTCATGAACAATGATCCTGAACCCGGTGGCTTCTACTCACTCTCCCATAATTCCGTGTTAAGTGTCTTAAATCCGGAGGGAGGACTCGCGGGCCAGTTGATTGGCTCTTACGATAGCGCTAAATTACGTAAGTTTTTGATCGACTTAACCACAGCTTCACCTCAATCCAAGTAGTCGCCCAGGATACCCCCATGAACCAGGGAATGATTTCAATCTCCCGCCTCACGACGTTATTTTTCCGCAACCGCCGCTTTTGGGCGAAGTTGTCCGGTCTGTCGATGATATTTGCCTTAAGCGCTCACTGTCAGGCAGAAGGATTCGCGCCAGATCCCATGACCCTGAGAGAGTTTTCTCTTCTCGCCGGTGCCTTTGTGGCATTAATGACCTTCATGAGCGGCCAGGTCCTGATCCCTTTATATAAATACCAGCGGGAGCAAAAGAGGGGCAAAGAGCTGATTCTCACCATTATGAAAGTCATGGCCGACAAAACTCTGGATTTCTTTGGTGACAACACCTCAACCTCTATTTTTGACAAGGTCTCTTATCAGATAGAACAGCAGATAGAGAGAGCGGCAAAAGACGAGAGCTATATCGCCCACGTATCAGTATCAAACGAAGACATCATTCGAACCAAACTGATGGATGAAGAACATTTCTGGTTGGTAGAAGAAGAGGTTCTGCGGGCTTTTATCAAATTCGAGGAAAATGCTTCCAGAGCAAGGTTTATGTGTCGCTCGGTAATGGATAAAGAGTATCTGGAACTGGTGAAGCATGATAGGAAACGCTATGTCGCAGCCTTGGAACAGGTAAAAAAGCAGTTTGATGCCTGGTTGGTCAGTACTAGAGAATTAAAAGAGGTTCTGAAGGACCACTGAGGGAGATCAGAAGAAGGATGGAGAGATGAAAATTGTTACAAAACAGCCAATTAGCTTATGTAACGTCTTAAATTACCAAAGGACCAGGACCTTTCATCAGAGCGCCTCACTAGTGGAAGTTACGGACTTGCTCGGATTATAGCACGCAAATTTCGGATCTGACAAAGCCCATCAACCCAACACTACACATAAGGGCTTCAGTCACCACCATCCCCTCCTGAATCGGAACTCCCTCCATAGTAGACCGCATGCGAATCCATCCCTTCCCCTCCTCCACCGTAGATTCCAGGGGCATACATCTTAGAGTGGCGAAACATCAGTGACGCCGGCCAGGGCATCAGTGCTTTGGGCACCGCTTCAGGAGAATACTGACGTACCAGAGAGATTACCAATACGGCACCAATAAAAGGCAACAATACGACAACCCCGATCTGGGCTTTCTTCTGGAATGAATCCAGTGTCGCATCTCCAAAAACTGACACAATTGCGACCAGGTTCAACCAACCCCATGTGATGGCGATAAATCCTAATAATACTGCCAATACGTTACTCACTACGACATCCTATTCTCTTTTTCCTGCCTGCCAGTTTCGCTGCACAATGCCCCTGAGGTCAAATCGAGCGGAAATCTGTTGATAGTGACAGTAGCGAAGTTAGAGCCCCATCAAAGTTTCATGCCTAACCAAATGACCAATTCAGTACAAATCGACACAGCTTTAACGTAGGGCTTATAGAACACACAATCCTTATTCGAGTTTTCACCCTTTTCCAAATGTTGCATTTCATCAACATAAATACTCTTTACAGCATTATAGGCATGCTCATCCCCAGCCCTTTCCAAAACCTTCAGCTGCATTTCCAGGTGAGTGATAACAACCGATTCCACTGCAGCGGTACAGGCCAAAATTGAATTCCTGCCCAACAGCGCAGATATCAATCCCAGGCAATAACCTCCAATACCACACAACAAATAACTACGGCATTGCCTGACATTTCTGGCTTTCAGTTCAGCAGCAAAAATATCACGATGGGACGTTTCATGGGCCAGAAACTCCTCTAGCATATCAATCTGGTTAGAGCGAAATATCTTCGAAACGGCAATCTGAGCCCGGTAAATGTTCATAGCCCCGAACTCACCAGAATGATTGACCTTCATATACCGATCAGCTATGTCCAATTCTTCGAAATTCATCAGTTTTCAGTACTGCAGCCCCTTGTAGTTTTCCGACCCTTTACTCTTTATCTATTTCACTTTCTCATGCAAGTATATGTGAAGAAGCAGTATGCTTTTTTTCGAAATGCCGAGACTCTACTGAAGTAATGCACCGAACTGACCCAAGAAGCATTCTGACAAACCAAGTGGAGGGGACACTCCCCTCCACTAAAATTGTTTCCGAATAGTTCCTGCAGTTTCAAAAACATCAAAACACAGAGGAATAGAGCCTCACACTAATGACGTGGAACAACAGCATAGTTAGGCATGGCAGAGTAGTCCGGCTTCACTGGTCTGGCCATAAACTTCTCCCAGGCTTCCCGTCCCTTATCTGCCCCTGAATCCGCCGCCGCGGCCAATGCAATTTGTAAATTGGAAGGAAACCCGGTGGGACTGGTCGAATAACCGATCATCTCACCTTGCTGCAATCCCAACACCTCAGCCTGCTCGGCACTGGCGCACTCTGTTCCCTTATCATCAAAGGCACCGTGATACGGAATATCCTGTCCGTTGGTGTTCTGGTATACCTCAGCAATCGTTGAGAACATGTCGTCATCTTTACTCGGCGCCACCAGCAAATGATAGGCAGGTGCGAATATCCAGCAATAATCACTGGCACTGGCGGAACCCAACCCCATACGCTGAATCGGAAATTTCGCTTTCCACCTCAACAGATCAGAAGCTTCGGAATACCCCAGATCAACAACCGCACTCAGAGACCAGGTGAAGAAATCGTCCATCCAGGGAGAGGCAGTGGGATAGGAGTAATTTGGAATCATCGCACCATAGCCGTTAGGCGGAGAGGTAAGATACTTTTCATTGTATTTCGCAATATTGCCCAGCAACTTAGTGTGAAAATAGCTTTTAAATGAATCATCGTCCGGCGTGATGTAGGCAGCATGCCCCAAGGTACGCATGGACCAGGCCTGTGCCCTGTCCTGCATGGCACGCTCAAAATATCCTGCGCTAAAACCGCGATAGTGAGGATTCATTTCGATGAAGTTGTAGTTAGCCCAAAACTGCAGTTCTTCCAGATAGAAATGATCCCCTGTTGTCAAATACGGAACATAGGCCATGGATGGCTGATGAGATGAATCTGCCCGGTAAGGCAAAACACAGTCACTCACCGTACTTGAATCACAACGGGCAATATTTTCAAACTCTCCCGTATCCGGGTTTTTAGTCAGATTCTTGTCCCAAATAGTCGAAGCATAAGGATACTGGTCTACAGAGACCGGCTTACCCGTGTTGCGGTCGCGGAAATGAATAGAGTACGAACCAGCCTGGTTCCCCATTCCCACAGCCGCCTGTTTAGCGCGCTTATCCTGACTTAACAGATACATTGCGCCCCAGGTCGGTAAAGGGCCGATATCAGGCCGCGCCCCTGTGGTAGGCATTTGCGGATGAGCCAGCCCCAACCCCATCGGGCCTATACGATTGTAGGTAAACTCATGACCACCGCTACCAACGGGCACAATATATCCGTTGTCATCAACAGCGACCGTCACCTGTGTGTCTTTCCACTGTTGATCGTACCAGGTCAATTTATCTTCACTGACGTTATTAATCAGAGAGGGATCAAAATTGGGCACTGCACCGGTAGTAATCAGGGAGTGGGGGTTATGGGATATACTGATCGCCGGCTCTGCATCGGACCAGAAAAACTTGCTCCAACGGGCGTGGCGCAGATGAGTCAGGTGTGTCTGTTGATCCAGTGTCAGGCCATTCTGCCGAATGACAGAATCGTAGGTGATATTTCGGGGATGTTCTTCAAACGCCCAACCATTTTCCGCCACCACACCGAACCGGATATGATCCATATTTCCGTATACTCTGACGTAAAACACCGCGGACAGTTGATCATGTTCAACGTTAGCACTGGTCTTTAAAGCTCCATTGGCGTACCACTCGTTCGCAACCGGTCCGGAAAGCCACTGTGTGGCACCATTGCGCAAAAGATCCTTGGCATTGGCGGTGTAGGTTTCACCATCAACGTTGACTACAAATTCCACATTCCAGGCACCGTTTAACAGTGCATTCAAATCCACTGGAGCATCGGCACTGTCAGCAGTCCTTTCGGCCAGGGAGCCGGTCAGAATCTGGTGAGCATCTAAATTGGGTATTACACCGGAAAAAACAGCATGACGGACAGAGCCGTCGCTGTGAGTTGCCTTAATATTGGATTGCAAATCAATCACAGCATTGGTTTCTTCAATAACCAATGAATAACCCTTATCAGCTGAATACTCACCCTGTTTGAAGACATAAGCAAAGGTGAAAGGAATATCACTCTGCGCCACATCAGAAGTGCTTTCAATTTTGATCGAGAAATCATCAGGCGGAGTAAGAATATGGATCGTTTTGGAAATGGTCGTCTGATCAGTACCATCACTCACCATCAGCTTAACCACGTAATCTCCAGTCACATCAGGGGTAAATCCTGCCGTCTGGTTTGTTGCATCCAACTCCGCTAACGACGCCGCAGGCTTGGTCAGCTCCCATTGATAGACTAAATCATCGTTATCGGCGTCATAACTTGCTGATGCGTCTATGGCGACACGTCCGCCGAGAGTGGAAGAAAGCGGAATGGAAAACGAAGCGACCGGACGATTGTTTTCAGCTCTTGTAGGAGTATCCCCTGAGCCATTACTATCTCCCGCATTGGAAGAAGAGTTACCCCCACCACACCCTGTGGCCAGGATAGTTGTAAGTGCGAACAAGCCCCACCGCGTGATACTGGTGCCAGCTGGAATGTCCATATAAGCATCCTTCAATGTTGAATAGAAATCTCCAACGCCTCCATACGGATATGGCTTTTTTGATTTCGTTGCATTTCCTTTAAGGGAAAACCATGTGTTTATCGCTACAGCGGCATGAACATTCAGAACCCCTCACGCACAATGTGACGAGCCTCACGTTTGCGAAACAAAAATTCTCATGGCCTATTTGAGTGACGTGCCTATAGAACAAGAACAGTCAATTCATAACGGCCTGAATATGCGGCAGTGATAATGACCAAACACAAGTTAATACGAGTACATATATACCCGGAAGCGCATGTTGAGATTTGGAATGGCGTAGGGGATATCGTCTCCGCAGGCCGAATGAAGACGGTTCCAGAGAAAACAGCCTGCCGAGGCAACGTACGTCGGCAGGCGTATGATTTCAGCAACTATACATCCAGAATTTGCCTGTTGGTTGGTCCAGGCAGGACTTTCAAAGATTTCCCATATACATCCAACACTCTGAAGTCCTTATCTTTCACCGTATCTACCAGAATCCACTGGGAAACGGCCTCTTCAGGAGTAAACGTCACTGTCATATAGCCACGATATTGGGTGTTGGCCCATTTCAGGTCATCAATAAATGCAACGGCCCCGGCAGCTACCAGATCAGGATCCTGCCCTTCCAGATAGGTCTCCAGGCCTGGCGACGTCACGCCCGGTGTCGCAAACTCAACACCCACCAGGTCACCGGACAGGGTTTTAAGATTGCTGGCCCAGGCATTGTGGGTATCACCTGCCAGCACCACCAGATTTTTATTCAGCAGGCGAGCTGTTTCCAGCACAGTTTCACGCTCCACCGGGTAACCGTCCCAGGCATCCAGGTTATAGGGCACTGACGGCGCCTGGAGAATTGCCCATTGTTCAGGTGTCAGTTGATCAGGGTTGGTTTGCGCCAACTGCGTCAGTTGAATGTACTCAGCGAACCCAATCTGGAAGGTGATCAGTGGAATCGGCAGATTCATTCTCCCCATCAGAATTTGCTGCCCCAGCACTTGCCAGGTAGCGCCGGATGTTGCCATACCATTTTGCAGCCAGGCTTTCTGTTCCTCTCCCAACAGCGCCCGGGCAGGGTTGGACAAATCCGCCAGAAATCGGTCACTGTCAAATCCACCGGTCGGCGTCATGTAATCGGCATAATCAAGTTGCTTATCCCGCGCCAGCAAACGAGTTTCCAGCATATACAAACTGACCAGGTCACCAATTTCAAATGACCGGTAGATATCATCGTTATCTTCTCCGTGACGCTCCCTGATCGGTAACCACTCGAAATACGCTTTTATCGCATTGGCTTTCCGCAGAAAATAATCACCTTCTCCATCATTGTGGTTTTCCGCACCGGCTTTCCAGGCATCGTTGGCTATCTCATGATCATCCCAAACGGTAATAAACGGTAGTTTGGCGTGGAGTGCCTGAAGATCTGGGTCGGTATGATATTGAGCGTAGCGGGCGCGATAATCCTGTAGCGTCAGCAGCTCATTCTCCGGCGCGGGAACCCGCCCCATTTCTTCGGCATCTTCGGTTGCATAACCGCCCATGCCGTACTCATAAAAATAGTCACCAATGTGCAGCACAGCATCAATATCATCCCGTTCGACAGCATGACGATATACGTTGAAATACCCCGCCGGATAGTTGGAACAGGAGAACACCGCAAACTTAAACTGGTCTACTGCTCCCTGCGGCAAAGTGCGGGTGATTCCAGTGGGAGAAACATCCATGGTGGTCCGGAACCGATAATAGTAGCGGGTTCCCGGAGTCAGCCCTTTAACATCAACCTTGACGGTATAATCGCGGAATTCATCGGTCACATAGATTCCGCGCTGGACCACGTTATGGCATCCGAGGTCAGTGGCCACCTCCCACTCCACCGGCACCTTCCCCATCCCTTGAGGAGTCACCCGGGTCCAGATAATGACCCGGTCCTGCAAAGGGTCGCCACTGGCAATCCCGTGAATAAACTCACCCGTTGCACATCCGCTCAACATTCCAGTAGTCGCCGCCGCACCGGACACTAACAGAGTGGATTTTACAAAGCTCCGCCGATTGATTTTCAGACTCATCTTTTACTCCATTGAATATTCTTTGAGGCTATTGTTATTTTTGAGGTGCATGGTTATTTTTTTGATGCACATAGCTATTTTTTGGGGAACGCCATTGTGCTTTGGGCCTAACGTTATACCAGCACCCCATGAATGGTAGATGACACTGAAAAGGTTTTATTTAACTCCGTTCACATAATCTGATTCGGCCCTGAATCTGACCGAAAGATTCCGTAACCTGAAACCCGGCTTAAGATGAAGTCCCGTTTGCCAGACACGGCAATAACCGCCGGCCATAGGAGATGGCCAATTTCGCGAGATAAACAGCTAGACCTAATATCCAGTGACACGGGAGAACCAGTGACACGATACAGCTGGTCAGACAAGATCGCCGGTTACACAAGATAAAAAGGATGATCCCGAAACCAACGCTCAATCAATTCCCGGAAAGTGATGATTTTTCGCGGCAACATACGGTGCCGGGCGACCACAACCGATAAGTCGTGTAGTGGCAGAATATATTCAGGCAACACATGCTTCAGGCGTCCCTTTTCGATGTCCTCCTCCACCAGATAAACCGGCAGACTGGCAACCCCCTGACCCGCCAGGGCCAGCTGTCGGGTGGCGGTGTATTGATTGGAGGACAACTGCCCCTTGGCATTGACCTGTACCACCTCGTCACCACGAGTCAACTTCCATTCGTTCCATGCCGCCCGATGGCTGCTCAACAGGCACTCATGCCGGTTCAGGTCCTCAGGCCGAGCAATGTCTCCATGTTGAAGAAGATATTCCGGGGACGCTAACAGGATATTTCTCATCCGGCCAATATGCCGGGCGACAACATTATCGGGCATCCGGTCAGCGGCCCTCAGGGCAATATCCTGATGCCCATGTTCGATACTCAGGGAAGCACTAGAGAAATCCAGCTCCACCTTCACACCGGGGCACAGTGATCGATACTCCGGCAACAGGTCACCCATCAAGCGCTCCCCGAGAGACAGAGGGGCCGTGAACCTCAATACACCACTGGCCTCTTCGGTGATATCCCGAACCTCCCGCGCCGCCTCCCTGGCCAGCAAAAATATTTGTTCAGCCTTGGTAAACAGACGGCTGCCTGCCTCGGTTAGGGTCACCACTCGAGTCGTCCGGTGAAACAGTTGTGCATTCATGTCTTTTTCCAACTGACGAACATGGCGGCTCACCAGACCTTTTGAGACATCCAGAGCATCTGCCGCCGCAGAAAAACTCTGCAACCTGGCCACTTCATAGAAAGTTTCCAAATATACGAGGCTCATCTTTATACCCAAATAGTAAACAATGAATTCAATATATGTTGTTTTTCGCCAATTTCACAGGGTATAGCATTCTTATCGTAAACATTAATCAGCACTCTTCAGGAGACAGATATGAAAATTGTGATTGTCGGCGCTACCGGTACCATTGGCTCAGCAGTTGTCAGTGCTCTGGAATCAAAGCATGAGCTGGTAAAAGTCGGAAAAACCAAAGGGGACGTAAATCTGGATATCACCGATGTGGATTCCATCCGCTCAGCTCTTCAGCAAATCGGCAGCTTTGATGCACTGATCGTGGCCTCAGGAGACTTGGCCTTTAACAGCCTGTCTGAGATGTCTGCACAGGAATGGAATGTAGGCATCAACAGCAAACTGATGGGTCAAATCAACCTGGCCCGTGAAGCGCTGGAATACCTGACACCAGGAGGTTCAATTACCCTTACCTCCGGCATACTCAGCAAAGATCCAATTGCTGGGGGAGTGGCTGCCACAACCATCAATGGAGCCCTGGAACACTTCGTTAAGGCAGCAGCAACCGAGATGCCAAAGGGCATTCGTATCAATGTTGTCAGCCCCACTGTGCTGGAAGAATCCCTTCCAATGTACGGCGATTTCTTCCCGGGCTTTATCCCGGTTCCAGGCAAGACAGTTGCCCAGGCTTATGTAAGATCGACTCTGGGTGTCGCCTCCGGAGAAACGTTCGTGGTTGAGTAGTCTTATTGGGTGGTGAGAAGTCTCATGAGGGGGTAGATAGTCTCATGAGGTGGTAGATAACCTCGTGGTTTTGACAACCTGCAATCAGGCACAGGAATACGGCAAACTGCCTTCCTGTGCACTGGTGCACGATCCAACTAATGGTCCTGGTCACAGAATACCTGGCTTTAGGTGGCTATAATGGTGATGATAACAATTAGAAAACTAAAATTACTTACGACTACAATCATCATCACGGAAAGAGCCCAATATGAAGCGAGTCAATATTCTGGACGCTGCCTGGCTGGCAGTGGAGTCAGATGATACGCCGATGCATGTCGGCAACCTGCATATCTATTCTCTGCCTGAAGGTGCGCCGGAGACATTCCTGCGTGATCTGGTACAGCGGATGAAAGATACCAATGAAGTGGTTCCTCCCTGGAACCTGAAACTCGCCTACTCCGGGTTACTCGGAAGAACCATTGCACCTTCCTGGAAGATTGATAAAGACATCGATCTGGATTATCACGTTCGGCACTCGGCCCTGCCCAAACCTGGTGGAGAACGTGAACTCGGGGTACTGGTTTCGAGACTTCATTCCAATCATCTGGACTTTAAACGCCCTCTCTGGGAATGCCATATTATTGAGGGTTTGGAAAATAACCGATTCGCGATGTATACCAAGATGCATCACTCCCTGATTGATGGCATCAGTGGTGTACGTCTGACGCAGAAAATCCTCTCTAAAGATCCCAATGCCAAAAACATGCTGGCCCCCTGGTCGATTGGTCCTAAGCGCAAACCTCACGGCTTGGCAGAAGACCATGTACCGACAGTACAGGGAGCTGCGCTGCAGGCCATCGATTCACTACGCCAACAGGCATCTACCCTGCCCAAACTGCTATCAGCCCTGGGCCGCCTGACCTATTCGGCCAGCCACAATGGCAGTCACCTGGCGGCACCATTTGTCGGGCCTCAATCAGTGCTCAACAAGCGCGTCACCGCCCAGCGCCGCTTCGCTACCCAGCAATACCAACTGGACAGGCTCAAGAACCTGGCGCATCAGGTAGATGCATCGCTGAACGATATAGTGTTGTACCTGTGCGGTTCGGCATTACGCCGGTTCCTGTTGGAACGCGACAGTCTGCCGAATCAGGCACTCACTGCAGGCATACCGGTCAATATTCGTCCGGCTGATGATGACGGTACCGGTACCGCCATCAGTTTTATGATTGCCAGTCTGGCGACGGATATCGACGATCCCGAAGAGCGTTTGGAAGTCATCAAGGATTCCACCCGCACGGCCAAGGAACATTTGCAAAGCCTGCCACGCCAAGCGTTAAATCAATACACCATGCTGATGATGTCTCCCTACATTCTGCAGCTGATGACAGGTTTAGGCGGCCGCATGCGTCCAGCGTTCAACATCACCATATCCAACGTCCCGGGTCCGGAGGAAGAACTCTACTTCGAAGGTGCGAAGCTGGAGGCCATGTATCCTGTATCCCTCATCGCCCATGGTGGTGCGTTAAATATCACCTGCCTGAGCTATGCCGGGTCCCTGACCTTCGGCTACACAGGCTGCAGAGATACGCTGCCAAGCATGCAGCGCCTGGCGGTCTATACCGGTGAGGCCTTGGAAGAACTGGAACAACTGTTCAAACCGGCGAAAGCCAAACCCAAGCGGGCTATACGTAGCAGGAAAACCAGTAAAAAAGCAGAAACCGCCTGATTTGCGGGTTTCAGGCCTAGTATGAGTCCAGTCAAGTCGCCGGTGGTCTCCCCACCGGCGTCTTCGGCGATATCCGGGCCACAACTATCTTGCCCACAAACAAACTTTTCACAACAATAAGTCATTACATTCGATACAACGGAGTCTGCGCTTGAAAATCAAGAATCACTGGATGAAAGTCAAAGCCGTACTTGAACGCGGGCAGGCATCCTCTATTTATTGTTCCATCGCTTCCATTAATCCCGATGGAACGCCAACCATCACCCCCATTGGCACCGTTTTCCTCCGCGAAGACAATACCGGCTACTACTTCGACCACTATACAAGTGCCCTGGCGCGTAACCTCGATCACAATCCGAATGTCTGCGTCATGTCAGTAGACTCAGGCTTTTGGTTCTGGTTCCGCTCCTTCCTGAAAGGTCGGTTTCTCGCACCGCCCGGAGTCAGGCTTTACGGCAAAGCCAGTCCGCTAAGGCCTGCCACGGAAGAGGAAATTGCCAAAATAGAGAAACGGGTCCGCCCCACCAAATGGCTAAAAGGCAGCCGTTTGCTATGGACAAACTTTACCCATGTCAGGGATATCACTTTCACAGAATACAGACCCGTCACTTACCCGGTCATGATGGATGGATTGTGGGATGAAAGTGAGACTTAGCATATTAAGTAGCAATTGACCTACTGCTGAAACAATAGTGGCTACTGGTACTTACGATGGATGCTGTCGTAGGTACCATCCGCCCTCATGCGTCCCAACTCCCTGTTAAAGACCCTCAAATACTCTTCGTAACCCGGCCAGGATCTACTGAAACATACATGAAAATAACCGGCGCGTCGGTCTTTCAGTCCGACATATTTTATCTTCTCGGATAGCCCCATGTTTTTTGCAAGATACTGAGTACTTTCCTTAATTGTATAGAATACATCTGCGCGGGATCGGGTAAGAAACAACAGTGCTTGTTGGTCAGTATTCAGAATCTGATGTGGTGCCCCCAGATCTACGAGCTCCCTCTCATAGGAATAGCCGTTAATCCCAATCCCCCTTAGTGTTACGGTATCCGCTAACGTCTCGGGAATAGGACCACCATAGTTTGTCCTGATAGCCAACACTGGAGTGATCGTGCTGATCGGATCGGACAACATGCACATGTCCCGCCTCTCAGGCGAATCACCGACGGAAAATCCCGCTAAAGACTGTCCCTCCGTCAACTGCCTCACCGCCCTTTTCCATGGAATGAAAATGACATTAGCCTTAATACCGGCACGCCGAAAGGCCTCCTGAACCACCTCAACGTCATACCCTACCAATCCATCTTGCGGGGTTTCTATTTCGTAAGGAGGATAATCAGCCGTTACCAGTGTAATTTCATCTTCAGCATCTGAATAAGAAATACCGGCATTGAATAAGAGCACCATGCAAATACTTACAATGTAAAATACCGGGGCTCGCATATTCATCGAATATTTTCTCTACAGTGTTACCTGCCAGTGCCTGTACTAAGTGTAGTCCGCTTTACCCGACTTCCCCATGTCGTCTTCATTAACAACCACTTTCACATGCACAAGGCACCGCCTGATATCCACCACCCAGCCTCCCTATGGACAGAAGTCACCTCATTCCAGCCATACCCTTAGTAATTAGACTAAAATTAAACCTGATGCCCCAGCATCGTAGATAACGACTCAAGCAAACACAGGAGACAACGAGTGAAACGGCTACTCTTACTCCTCCTGGTAACAGAAACCGCCATCGCCGGCGAACTATCCTGGAATTTAACGCTAAGCACGACTCTTTCAGAGACAATCAACACACCTGAAGAAGATGCCCGCTACTTCGAGAGTTTCTTTCAACTGGACAGGTTCCCGCAGGAGGAAAGCCCGACCCGTTGGTCATTAAGAGAGGACTATCGCTCCTTTCACCAGCCCAAGATAGACAATCATGAACCAGCCAGCAACGGCGATGCCCACGCTCTTTCCCTACGATGGTTTGCACATTTTTCCCAGTGGCAAATAGAACTGGCACCGACAATCGCCACCAGTTCCAATGTCCTGGTTCATCCGGATGAAATGAAGCTGGAAGACTGGCAGCTTCACGGATCGTTGCTCAGATCAGATACAGGCCCTGCGGCGGGACAGTGGCAATGGGGAGTGATCGCAGACAGCAGATTTGGTCGCTATCTGCCCTATCCTTCGGTGCAATGGCAAAAAAATGTCGGCAACACTCAGATAGGATTAGGTCTGCCGAACAGCGATATAGCCTGGCGTTTTCGATCAGACTGGTCCGTTGGTTTGGAGGTGGGACCTGATGGCGGGTTCTGGCATGTCAGGGATAAAAATTTCAGACAATCTTCGGATTTAAGCCAAAAACGCTGGAATGCTTCGCTCTATCTCCAATGGTCCCCTCCTTATCTTCAATGGTCCCCAGTCCGATTGGCCTCATTCAGATTGGGGCTGAACCACTATTGGCGACAGGAATGGAAGTATCAATTGGACGATGGACAATCCACTTATCTATCTATTCCAGATCTGGACACCCTGCAATTCAGTCTCTTTTTATCGTCCTGGTAGCCATTCTAAAGCGTTTATCTCCAGACGATGGACATACATTGATGTGGCATTCTGCATCTGCCGGAGGCTAATATGCCACTTCACATTTCCACCGAGAAACCGGTACTCGATATGCCCTTTACCCCAATTCACATGGGCCCTGGAATCTTCATTAAAGCATTACTCCAGGGCTCCTTCAGTCTGATGGTATTTGGTTGGACCCAGATTGTGATGGATATCCAACCCCTCGTTGTGATGATTACCGGCGAAGGCCACCTGCACGGATTTACCCATACCTACATCGGCGCTGTTCTCATAGCCGTGGCATCAGCACTTAGCGGGAAATACCTGTCAGAGCTTGGGTTGAGAATTCTGGGCGTTACCAACGATGGCCCGATCAAAATCAGTTGGCTTGTGACGTTTATCAGTGCCTTTATCGGGAGCTTCAGCCACGTATTGTTGGACAGCATCATGCACGGCGATCTACAACCTTTTTATCCATTTACAGAAGCCAACGAGTTTCTTGGCATTATTTCAGTCTACGCATTGCATAAGTTCTGCCTGTATAGTGGAATGTTAGGTGCTGGAATTTATTTTCTTGTTAACAGGAAACTGTTCACATAAGAGTCGCGAGTCCATTATGCCAAGCCCCGTCTTCGTTCGTCGCAAAGTCCTGTTTGGTGACTGTGATCCAGAGGGAATCGTTTACACCCCCAGGTTTTCCTATTTTGCCCTGGAAGCCGTTCATGATGCTCTGTGCATCTGGCTGGATGGCTCCGGTTTCAGACGGTTGATGGAGTTTGGCATTCTTCCGCCAGCAAGGGCTTTTTCCCTTGAATTTCTCCACCCTGTCACCTGGGATGATGAGTTAATCATGGAAGTCTCCGTCGCCGAACTCCGTGAGCACTCCTATACCTTCTCAGTCATAGGAAGACTGGAACCGGACATCGTGGCATTTACCGCCAGTATTACTCAGGTATGCGTCTCGCCTGAGACCAAAAAACCGGTGAAGATTCCCGACGGCCTGAGACAAGCTTTAGGATAATTCTCTTATGGATATTCATGATCTGCTCAATTATACCCAACAGAATCTAGCCTCCTGGGACGAAGCCGCTCCACTGCATGCGGGGATCAACCAACATCTGCTCCAGGAAGTATCAAGAGCCGACTATTCCAACCTCGACCCGCACCTGACGGATCTGATGGATGAGGTCGATATTACAGGTTTGTCCTGCGTACAAATTTGCTGCAATAACGGTATCGATCTCATCTCATTAAAAAAGAAAGGGGCGGGAAACTGCCTGGGTATTGACGGATCACCAGCGTTCATAAAGCAGGCGCAGGAGCTGGCCGAACTGGCCGGGCTCAAAGAGATCAGCTTCGTCAGGCACAATATCTACGAGCTACCGGCCGGCTATCAAGGCCAGTTTGATGTTGCCCTCATTACCGTGGGAGTGCTCAACTGGATGCCAGACCTTACGCGCTTCATGAAGGTGTGTGCCTCCTTATTGAAACCGGGAGGCCGACTCATCATGGAAGAAATTCATCCGATACTTTCAATGTACGTCGAAGGCGAACCTTCTCACATCGGCGCTTCCTATTTCGACAAAACACCTTATGAGGACGAAAACGGATTAGATTATTTCAATGCGACCCAATACAAGGCGAAGAAGAACTTCTGGTTCAATCACTCGCTGAGTGAAATCCTGATGTCGGCATTGAATGCCGGGCTTCAACTACAGCATATTGAAGAACTGGCAGAGAACATCGGAAATTACTGTGCCGACCTGGAACAGGCAGAAAACAACCCTCCACTGGGTTTTACTGCTGTCTGGAACAAGAGAGATTAATCACCTAAGAATACGCCAGCCACCGGCGGAATGACCGGCGGTAATTGCTGACATCATAGTAATTCAGGTAGTTGGCGACCTGCTCATCATCAAAACTCATCACCTCTTTCAGGTGAAACGCCTCCTGTTTTCTGACCAGATCGCATAGTTTCTGGTAGCTGGTATCATGCTGTTTCAGCTTTCGCTTCAGCGTTGCCGGACTGATCGATAGTCTATCGGAGATCGATTCCAGAGATGGCAACTGTTTAAGATCCTGCCGTAACTGACCCTCGATCATCCCAATCAGCCCGGGAGCCGCCTCCGCCGATTCAAGCTCCTTAAGCGCCAGCCGATAGGGAGTTTCTGACGCTCCCGGCCAGGAACTATTCAGATCAGGAGCCGGAATCTTTATTGAGCAATAGCCCGCGTCAAACGTCAGATGACTGGAGAGATAGACTTCGTAAGCGTCCCGACAGCAGGGTTCCGGATAATCGAAATGGAGTTCCCATACCTGTTTCTTTCCGGATAACCAGGACGCCAGAGAAACAAGAAATGAAATCAACTGCTCCAGGAGAAACCGCTTAAGTGGCCACTGGGGCTTCCCCACCCCCTCCACAAAACCAAAGACATCGTTAAAACCCAGATACAGGTCTTTTGATGAGGCCAGTTTTCGTATTGTCATCAGGGGAAAGAACTGCTGGGAATGGTCAATCAGCAATGAGATAAATGTGCGTAAATCCGGGGCATAGCGGATGGCAGTGGAGAGTGCCCCAAAGCCTCCGGAAAACAAGCGCTGGCCGGACAGGAAGCTAATGTCGGGCACATCGCCAATCATGCTGACATTGCGGGAAAACTGCGCCAGCTGTATGGGGTTGATCATTAGGTTGCCCTTCAGGACATCTTCGTAAAATATCCCGGTTTTACGAAGATAGTAATGCTGATTCAAGCCACGACTGTTGAGCAAGTCAATCAACAATGCCGGTAACCGATCAGCTGCAATAAATCGGGTCGTCCGCTCATGCCAACGTTGCCGGTTCCCGGGTGACGGTATCATTCCGGGGGCCTACACCAGATTTCCCGAAGGTGCCCCGCTGGTCAGATCACTTCCGGTTGTTTCAACGCCGACAGCGCTACTGTCAGCAGTGTCATTCGGGTTCCATCTTCCCTGCTTCGCCATGGCCATCATACGTTCAGACCAGGGCAATTTATCTTCTTCCTCACCAGACTCAATCACTTCATTGCCATAAGCAATTCCGAAAACAGGGGTCAGATAGACGGCCGCTTGGTGATTGCCGCTCCTAAACGGAAAGTACCTGATCAGGCGATCCAGATCCTCGACCATTTGATCAGCCATCTCCGGGCTGACGTCAGTCAACAAAAGGTAAAACCGATAGCCGACACTGTGGCACAACAAATCATTCTGGCGAATTGCCACCCTCAACACTTCCGACAGATCCGCCAGAAACCGGTCTGCCACAGCATGTCCCAACTGATGAGAGAGGCCCTCTGCATTACGGATGTCCAACTGGATCAGCGCAACACGACTGCGCGCCTGATGTTTTCGCAGACGATCCAGTTGCTGTTTCAGATAGGAAGGTTTTGAAAGTGATGTCATATGATCAAGTGGACGATGATCTCTACATCGCAGTTCACGCCGGTCAAAATAGCGGTTAATCACCTTCTGCTCCCGGGACCACAGCCAAATACCATAGGTCAGTATGACCAACCCTAGGGGGATTGATTCAATGAGGCTGTCCCAGTAAACGTTTTCTGGAAGCTCAATTAACTCATCCAGCAGATCCTGGAAGCAGGAAGCAAACACGCCGATCAGACCTGCTGTCAGGAAGGTTGTGACGCGGCCGGAAGGCCTTACCGAAAGCAAGATCAACAGCCAGGTAATGACAAAGAAAGCCGCGCCGCCTTCCCCGACGATATCTATCCAGTCCAGATCAGAATGGCTTTTCCAATACCCGTACTGAATGTTTAAACCCAGCTGGAAAACAATCCAGCTCAAAAGAAATACCAACCATAGCTGATGGCGCAGTATATTCCTGATGAATTCTGCTCCCATGTAACGGATTCGATAATAGAATTCAGGCATGAGTCGGGTGCCATAAAATTGAAACATAGGGCTTTTTACCGACCGGAGATGTCACTTTTGTGACACTTCAAATATCATTTAGTCCGATCAGCTCAGGGAAGTTTCCAGGCTCTTTCCATTTCCATACCTTTTTCAGTTTCAATTTCAGCGCCTATCAACGTTTAAGTCGCCTCTTTATCACAACGCTTCCGATATCCTCCAGTCACAACAGCTCAACCGACTAATTTTCAACCAGAAAATAGTTGCATTTTCATGGTCTTTCAGGCCGTTCCAAAATCCCTGTCACATAGATGACATCTCTCATTTCTAGGGTCTGCCTGCATCGAAATCGACCACAGGATCTCATCATGAAACAACAACTCTCTATGAAATTTATCGGCATTCCTATCCTGCTATCAGGACTCATCCTGAGTGGCTGTAACAACAGCGACTCACAGCACAACCCCGCTGGCGACGATAACCACTCCGGTTCAAACAGAGCGATAACTTCACAGCTCTCAACGTCGCAAAGCTACGAAGATATTGCGGACGCTGCCGTCTGGGAACACCCCACAGATGCCACAAAAAACCTTCTGATCGGCACTCTTGAAGGGGATGGCCTAGCCGTATTTGATAGTCAGGGTGAACAACTATGGCGGGATGACAGCCGGGAGATTCTGGGGGCTGATATCCGTTATAACATCAGCGACGGCCTCGGCCACTCTGTCGATCTGTTGGCAGTGGCACTCCCTGAGGAAGAAGCTTTTGCCTTCTATGCCATTAACGACGATGTTACGAACCCACTGACAGATCTCGGTACTTTGGATATCAGTACATTGGATATCGGTCTGGAGCCCGCCGGTGTTTGCCTCTATAAAAACACCACCACAGACGAACTCACAATTTCCGGCTTTTCCGAACAGGGTGAAGTCATTCAATACAAGCTCCGCTATGATGGCTCCGGCATGATCAGCACCGTTAATGACAGCATGGGAACCCCTCTTCCAGTCAGACGATTTACCGTCGGCGGCGAACTGAGCGCCTGCATTACAGATGACGAAACCGGCACAATGTTTATCGCCGAACAGGACCTGGGAGTGTGGGCATATGGTGCCGATGCTGAAAATGTAAAGGCCAGGCAACTCGTAGACAGCATCACTCCTCTGGGTCACCTGGAGGAGATTGAAGGTCTGGATTTGGTTTACATGGCTGACGGTAAAGGCTATCTGATGATTGCAGACGAAGGTGCCGGATTCCTTCTATATCAGCGTCAAAGCGACTACGCCTTCGTTACCCGAATAGAAGTGGAGAATTTTGATGAAATAAAAGTCCTGGCCACCTCATCAGACGCGTTATGGTTGGGAAATACTGAATTAGATGATCCCGTCTACGAGAAGTTTCCAATAGCCGATCTCACACACTATTTGTCAGCTAAAAGCGTCAGGTTCCTTGACCTTCTGTCTCCTCGGGATCTGGAGATTCAGGATGTGCACCTAATTGCGGCAAAGGGTGAAACCACTCCTGTAGACGATGATGGTGACGCCGCCGACGATCCAGCCTTCTGGCTACATCCGACGGATGTCAGCAAAAGTATGATCATCGCCACCAACAAACAGGGTGGATTAATGGCTTACGATCTGCAAGGCAATCTACTGCAATTTCTGGAGGGGGGTGAACCCAATAACATAGACTTGCGAACAGAAGTCAGGGATTGGGATAACACTACTTTTTCACTAGCAGCAACATCCAACCGGGAACTGAACACCATAGCGCTTTATCAGATTGTGGAAGCAACTGATACCCAGTCCCCTATCCAGCCACTCAATGCTGTTGGAAACAACGTACACGCTGAAGCCGCTCAGTTGATCTCCGGCGTGGACGAAGTCTACGGCCTTTGCATGTATCAGGCCGTAGATGGTACGCCTTATGTATTCGTGAACGGCAAGAATGGACAGATTGAGCAATGGCGGCTCACGACGAGCGAAACCGGCATTGAAGGCGCCGTTGTCCGAACATTGACTGTCGCCACCCAACCGGAAGGCTGTGTCGCAGACGATACTGACGGAAAGCTTTATGTTGGCGAAGAGGACGTCGGTATCTGGGTATTCGACGCCGATGAAAGCGCCGATACCTCCGCCACCCAATTCGCCAAAGTTGATGGAAAGCATCTGGTGGCAGACGTTGAGGGTTTGACTATATTTGATAATGGTGCGGAAAAATTTCTGATTGCTTCCAGTCAGGGTAACAATACGTATGTGTTATACGACCTCCTGAATAACGGAGACTATATCGGCACGTTTGCCATCATCGGTGATGACAGCGCCGGCATCGACGGCGCCAGTGATACCGACGGTATTGATGTCATCTCCGCTAATCTTGGCGCAGACTATCCGGAGGGCATGTTCATCGCCCAGGACTGGTATAACATTGATAAGCGCTATCAGCTCGAAAACCAGAACTTCAAACTGGCGAGCTGGAAAGACATCATTGAAACGGTCATCGACTGACCATATCCCTCCTTGCTGCAAGCCGGCTGTATCGGGCAGCCGGTTAAGATCGCCACTCACGGTGAACTTTATGAACAAAACGACCAATTAAAACAATATACCTATTATTTGAATATTCCGTCGTACTCCAACCATCTGTCCTAAGCTCGCATATTACTGCCAGCCTAGTCTTCTGGGACTACGTCCTGACCGAGGAGGCAGCCGAGCGTTCCAGTCCAACAAGAAAGAAGTGGAATTACCATGCGAAAATCAGCCGCCCGCATACTCCGTTTAGTCTTCATTCTTCTCTTATCTCCTTGTTATGCCAGTCAGGCAGCCTCATTGGCTGATCTGGACATTTTGATCCCTGCCGGACAGGGGGGCGGATGGGACACCACCGCCAGAGAAGCCGGCAACACCTTGCAACAGCTTAAGTTGGTAACATCTGCCAACTACACAAATCTCTCCGGCAACGGTGGAGGAAGAGCTCTGAATGAAATCATCTCCAATCCCAAATATAAGAATCACCTCATGGTGCAATCTTTACCGCTGATTATGCGCAACATCAGCGGCCAGTATGATCACTCATTCAGGGATATCGTGCCCGTTGCGATCATGATCGCCGAATACCAGGTGGTTGTGGTCACCAAGGACTCCCCTTTCCACACGATGTCCGAACTCCTGCAATCAATCCAGGAACATGGCAAGAAAAAGCCTCTGGTAGGAGGTTCCGCAAAAGGCAGCCTCGACCACATCACCGCCTTGGCAGTTCTGGACGCAGCGGGTATTCCTGCCTCTAAGCTCAGATACTCTCCAAGCAACGGCGGTGGGGATGCCATTCGGAAATTCTCCGTCGGCTATGCCCTGGCGATGGTGACGGGTCTCGGTGAGGTCATTGAACAAGTCAAAAGCGGAGAGTTCAGGGTTCTCGGCATTACCAGTGAGCAACGCATCGAAGGATTGAATGCCCCAACCATGAAAGAACAGGGAATTGATGTGGTACTGGCTAACTGGCGTGGCTTCTTTGCATCGAAAGGCGTAAATGCAGAGCTGCTGAACAATTACAAGGACCTGCTCTCAGAGATGAACCTGTCGCCGGAGTGGAAACAGGCCCGAAATCGATACGGCTGGGAGCCGTTCTATATCAGCGGTGATAACGCTGAAGCATTCCTGCTGACGCAGGAAAGGACGATTAACAAGCTTGTACAAAAAATAGACTAAAATCAGCAGGCACGTCCCAGGAAACTCAAGGCACCCAGTAACAGTCATTTGATCGGTACAGTCTTACAGTCGGTAGTTGCATATGAACATCATCTATAGGTGGCTCTCCCATACCAGTGTCGTTGTCCGAATTATGGTTCTGGCAATGTTCTCGATTATCGTCTTTGGTCTGGCATTGTTTTTCACGCTTAACGCTGTCACGGATGTTAAATCGGAAAGCCTGGAGCAACTCACCAAAGCCAACGCCCAGGAAACCCTGATCCAACAACAGGCGCAGCTCATTCACAGCCAGGCGGATACCCAGTTGCTGCTGCAAAAGCTGCAACAGATTCAGAAGTCCTATTCCGATATGGTGTTCTGGTACTTCGATGGTTCGGTATCTCTGTTTCCCGATTCAGTTAACCGTGCCAACGAGTCAGCCAACACTCTTTCTTCCAGTCTTGAGCAACTGAAACAGGACTCTTCACTCAGTGGAGATGTCACCAATATTCAGGAGCGGCTGGCCAGCTATAGGGAGTTCATGGACCAGGCCATTCAATACTACATGGTCGGGAAAAATAATCTGGGCGGCTCCGAAATCTCGGAGGCGAAGATTGAAATCGAAAGCATGAACGAAAGCCTGCTGAAGATCGGTCTTAATCTGCAGGACCGGTTGAATGCCTCCAATGAAAAAATCCAGAACTCGCTCAAGCAGACCCAGGCCGGTAGTGAGAATGTCGCCAACTCCAGCCAGCAGAACACTGCCAGAATCGAGGAAATCCAGAGTATCATTCTGGCAATCCTGGTGATCTGCGTTCCTATTACCATCGTGGTCGCCTTGATCATTGTTTTTTCTATCACCAAACCTCTGCACGGGCTGCGGGACAGATTAACCGTGATCGACCGCAAACAGGATCTCACCCAACCTCTGGAGCTGGAGTTCAGAGGCCGGAACGAAGTCAACGATATGGCGGATGCCACCCGGAATGTGATTACTCATATTCGGGACACCCTGGTCAGCGTGGGAGACGTTGCGAGTCAGTTGATTGAAAAGTCGGAGAAGGGCCTGAATCTCAGCCAGCAAACCCATGAATCCTGCATGGAACAGCAACGCCTCACGGAAACCATTGCCGCAGCCGCAACAGAACTGGGGGCAAGTTCAGAAGACATTTCCAACACGGCTAAATCCGGTCTCGATCTGGTGGAACAACTCGATCAGAAAACCAATAGCGGCAGAGAGGATGTCAACAACACCGCCGCCGCCATTCAGCAGTTAGCGGAGCGCTTTGAAGAAGCGGAATCAGTTGTCAACCAGCTGGCCGAACAAAGCCTTTCCATTGGCGGCGTACTGGATGTGATTAACAGCATTGCCGAACAAACCAATCTGCTGGCACTTAACGCAGCGATTGAGGCCGCCCGCGCAGGTGACCAGGGGCGGGGGTTTGCGGTGGTGGCGGACGAAGTCAGAACGCTGGCTGTACGCACCGCAGAATCCACCCGGGAAATCCAGAACATGGTCAATCTCCTGCAAAAGCTGGCCAATGACGCGATCAAAGCGTTGGAAGAGAATCGAACCCAGATGGAAAGTGGTGTTATGCTGTCCAGACAGGCCAGTCAGTCTCTGGAGGAGATCATCCAGGATCTGTCCCATCTGGTGGAACGTAATCAGGCGATTGCCTCCATTACCCAGGAACAGCAACAGGCGGTGATTGGGGTCGATCAGGAAATAAATAAAATCAATGAATTATCAATCGGGGTTAAGGACTTTGCGGCGAATTCCGCCGAGGTTTCCCAGTTGATCAGCCGTCTTTCCGAAGACCTGCAAACACAACTGGCGCATTTTACTTATCGTTGACGATAGTTTCGTTAACCGGATATTTACCTCAAAGCAATGAACACGATAAACCTACACCAGGCACTGGCGGGATTGCCAATGCACCTGGTTTTATTTGCACTACTTCTACTGCCCGTTCAATCCAGCGCAACCAAGATTGAATTTGTTAATTTCCTCATCCCCAGTGGTGAAGGTGGAGGCTGGGATACCACCGCCAGAGAAGCAGGCGATGCCCTTTTGGCATCCAACCTGATTAAGAAAGTCAATTATGAAAACCTGGTGGGCGCCGGAGGCGGACGAGCCATCATTGATATCGTTGAACATCCAGACCGACACACCGATACGTTAATGGTGCAATCCACCCCGTTACTGTTGCGCCGGTTAACTGGGACCATTAAATACGGATTCCGCGATATTACGCCTGTCAGCATCATGATCACGGAATATCAGGCAGTAGCAGTGCCGTTTGACTCAAAATACCAGTCCATTAACGAGCTGGTTGATTCAATACGAATGTCTCCGGCAAAACATCCGATTATTGGCGGGTCTTCCTACGGCAGCCTTGACCATATTTCCATTGAACTAATTGCCAAGGCAGCCGACCTCCCCTCAGGCAGTATCAGGTACATTGCCTCCGATGGCGGCGGCGAAGCCATGCACTTGTTGGAACAGGGGTACGGTACTGCTTTGGTGAGCGGAATTGGCGAAATGCTGGACGCTTATCAGGCGGGTAAGATCAGAATCCTCGGTGTTACCAGTCCTGCACGTCTGCCGGAACTCCCCGAAGTAAAAACCTTTATCGAGCAAGGCATTGATGTGGAGTTTGCCAATTGGAGGGGCTTTTTCGCCAGCCCAACCATTTCCAGGAAAAAGCTTGTACATTGGAGATGGATGTTGGAACAGTTGAACGACACGGAAACCTGGCATGATGTACGCCGACAACACTTTTGGTCAGAGAAATTCCTGCACGGGGACGAGATGATAAAGTTCCTTGAACAGCAGGAAAAGCAGCTAAAAATCGCGTTGGATCAGCTGAAGCTCTAGCTGTCGGCTCATGTTCATTAAAGGGGGATATATCCCCCTGACCGTTATCGCTTTGAATCCGCCTCCTCTTCCTCATTGCTTTCTTTTACTCTACATTACAGCTCTTCCGCTTCACCTCGGTCATAGAATCAAGGAGAGTTAACACCATGGAATCCCCTGCCAAAGCCCTCCCCTCGGAAGGATATGCCCTGGTTGCAGCAGTGATGACCTCCCTAACCTGGAGCCTGACCGGAATATTCGTGCGTCTGCTCCCTCCCATTTCACCGCTGACGATTACCGCCGGGCGACTGTTCATTGCACTACTTGCAATGATCCCCCTGATGTTATTGGCTTCCGGCCCTCGCGGTGGATTGATCTCTGCACTCAGGCATCCCTCAGCTTACCTGTTGTCGTCATTTCTGGTGGGCTACTACTTCCTGGCAACCGCCGCATTTCAATATGCGCCTGTTGCTGAAGTCACCCTGCTGCTGAGTACTCCTCCCCTGTTTGTTTTGTTCTTCCGGTGGCTGAAACGGGATATACCTGCCCGCACCGAACTGGCGGGAGCGGCGATGGCAGTCGCAGGTATGGCTATTATTATGGCTCCTGGTTTTTCTGTAGAGAGCGGCCTCTCCAGCACGCATTTATATGGAGACGCAATAGCCACTTGCGCTGCCGCGTTAACCGCTTTGTATGCTTTTATATTCCGAGGTTTATCTGAGCAGAGCCGGGCACCGGAGTCGACAGGAGTATCCATGTTGACCTTCATTGTCGGCACCGTCCTGTTAACGGCGGCGATGGCAGTCACGCCACTTCCCAGTGGCTTGAACAGCATCCAGCCTGACTCCGTTGTCATATTTTTAGGCCTGGGCATCCTATCCACCGCAATTCCCACTCTGGGCTTTGCACTGGCTTCAAATAAACTGCCCGCAGTGGTGACGGCCACCATACCCTTATTCGTGCCCTTGCTTGCCGGACTCATTGCCTTTGTCGTGTTGGGCGAACACTTATCAGACTATTTTGTCATTGGCGGCATGCTGGTTCTTGCGGGAGTGGCGTTGATCATTCAACGCAACAGGCGTCCGCCAATGACAGTCAATGCAGCCAATATCCGAACAGGAGGTTTTCCGGATGAGTGATCGTACCTTTCGAATGGCTCTTATCGCCACAGCCTGTCTGTTCTGTGTCTTTTTTTCGATAACGATCATCCCGCCGCTTGCCAGGGATTGGGACATCTTCGGTGCTTTTGCTGCTGGATTCGTCAATCCCTTTGCCGCGGGCTACTCTATCGACGTCATTCTCTGTTGGGTAGTACTGGCAATCTGGATTATTCACGAGAAAACTACCCGGCAGATCAGGTACGGCTGGGTATGCTTGATACTTGGCATTATCCCTGGTGTCGTGGTTGGCCTGGCCACTTATCTGATATTGCGTTCAGCTGCTTTTCAGCCAAAAACACAAAAGTAAATGGAAACACAGGAATCAGAATATCTGCCCTAACCTCGGTACTAAAAAACCAGACGTTGAAAAAGCCAATAAGCACCAAACAAGGCGATATTTCCCGAAAGGAAGCCAGCAACAGCCCTTCCCTTTTGCCATCGAAATAGCAGATATACCGGTACCAGAAACAAGGCAACCAAAGCGAGTTGACCCAACTCAACTCCGAGATTAAAGAAGAATAATCGACCGACAGCCGGTATGCCGTTTCCAAGCTCAATGAGCATGTAGCTGAACCCCACGCCGTGAATCAGGCCAAAAACAGGAATAATCACAGACCGCCACTTCAGCATGGATTCTCCATGACGCATCACCAGAATATTCTCTATCCCTATTGCCAATACGGTGAGAGCAATCAAGGGCTCTGTTACTGATGGGAATAACAGGATGACTTTGAAATAAGACAGCGCCAAAGTAATGGAATGCGCCACTGTAAACAGGCTGATCCAGAGCATCCAGCGCTTCCAGGATACGGGAACCAATAGCAAAGCAATCACAAATACCACGTGGTCAAGCCCTGTCCAGATATGCTCCATCCCCATCCAGATAAATCCGGGATCAGCCCAGTCAGGTTCAGCCGTCCCCAGGCGGCTGAAAGGATTGGAAGAATCACCGGCAGCATTGGCGTTATCGCTATTTTCCAACTCTTTGATCACATGGTTGGGATCATCAGCAAAGAAACTTCCACCAAGTTCCGATTTCCATTCCTGTAAAAGCTTCGCGACAGGAATGGATAGCTTATTCCGGTCGAAAGCGAACCGGGTTCTCATCTGCTCGCCAGCCATATAAACACGACTGTAATTGCGGTGGCCGCGCCATTGCTCTGTAAACAGAGAATAGTAAATATCAACATCATCCAGTCCCTGAGGACATTCAAACACCATGGTGTATTGATAGGACGCGATCTGTTCCAGATCTATTGAATGCATTTCCTGCAGATGACAATTCCTTTTGCGAGAATCCACATGCCATCCCCGGGACACAAGATCTGCATAGTAATCAGGCGGAAACACCTCTTCCGGACTGTTTTCATCTGAGCCTGTTTTTTCGGTGCTGCTTTTTTCGGTACCTGCTTTGTCACCTTCTGATGTGCGGATACGATCATCGGGGCCCTGCTCAAGCTCGATCAAATTATCACTGGGCAATGTATAGATAATTTTGATGCCGGGCTCGGCAATCTGGATCGAGGTATCAGTGAATCCCACCAGATGCGCCTGAGCTTTGCAGACAAACAACAGGAGGAAAACGATCAGCTTTTTCATTGCATTATCTCACCTGCACAGCGACCGCTGTGCAGGAATCTGGACAAACTTAACGGCGCGCTCTGGCACCACAGATACCAAGAGCAACAACCATGAATGCCAACGAGGCTGGTGCAGGCACTTCATTGACATGCAGAGTCAGGGAAGTACCAAAGTCAGCGATATCCGACAGATAAAACAATCCCTGGTTGGGAGAGGACAAGCTATCGGATACGATACCTAGCGACAGATCTCCGGCACTGAGCACATGAAAGTACAGAGTCCCGAAGAACACCTCGGACTGCCCCAGATCATCAATGCCCGGAAAATTGGATGCGGCAACATCCGTATCTGCAAAGAAGTCCGAGTCATCATCCCACAGACTGGAAATATCCCGACCGGAAAATTCCAGGTTGTTGGAATCAAACAAAAGATCGAAGCCAAAACCGGACAATACATCACCGGAGAAAGCCCCTTCGAAAGGGTCCTTGAGAATGACATCAATCCCGATGGTATCCCCTACGAATATCTGCTGCTGATTTGGCGTGAGCGTGATCAAGCCGGCATTCGCAAAGCCGACACCAAAGACACTCAGACTAATGAATAATGCCACCTGCAGAAAAAACTTCACTTGTTTCATTTTAAACCTCAATACAAACATCTCTGCTGTGCAGAACTAAATTGGGAAAGGCAGCCTGAATTCGGCTACCTGTTTTCATCGTGTTTATTTAATCGATATGGAATTCAATCGATATGGAAGATGGTTTCAGTTAGCGCGATAGAGGGATAACCAGAGACGGTAATCCTGCATGCTGACACAGCCATCGCTGTCCAGATCCGCCGCAGTTTGATAACCGGCATCTCCTTCACAAAGGCCAAATGCCTGTCGCAGCTGATTGCGGTCAGACAGGTCAAGAACCCCGTCCCCATTGACATCACCTTCCACAGAGGCAGGAACGACCGAGAACGAAACTCTTGGTGTCACTTCCTCATAACCGTCATTGGCAAGTACCACTGCGAAATAGTCACCAATTGGCAGACCGGAGAATTCGGCAGAGCCTTCATTACCGTTCAGGTATTGCCAGGCAGTGGAACCTGTCTCTCCCGGTGTATCGCCGGATTTGTATATTCCGATCCAATCCTTGGCATTACCGGGAGTCGACGACCATGACAGGGAAACACTCTCTCCTACATCAACCGGATCTTTGGCTACGGTGAGCTGTCCCAATACCGGCCCATCGCCACAGCCGTTAATATTACCGACGACAAAACAGGCCCGGTTGGATACCTGGTCGTAGGAATCATTGGTATACATGGCGAGAAAATACTCACCGACGGGGAAATCCTGGGTGAAGGTCACGTTGCCGGTTACAGCGCCATCGAAGTACAGATACGCCACCAGCTCACTTCCTGTCTGCCCGGGAATGGCACCTTTTTCAAACACGCCGATATAGTCTTTGGGGATCCCCGGACCTCCTGAGAAGTAGACCGTGACATCCTCGGATTCCTCAAACCGGGTTTTCGCCAGAGTGACTTCTGCAATCTCTTCACCGACGGAGAAGTACACTCTGTCAGAAACTTCTGCATAGCCGTCGTTGATAAAGAATGAGGCAAAGTAGTAACCCTTGGCGAGCCCACCAAAGGTTTCGCTGCCACTTTCCGCCGGAGTGTACTTCCATAACGTTGAGCTTTGGCTGCCGGGTGTATCGCCTACCCGATAAATACCAATCCAGTCTTTGCTGCCCGCGCCGGAACCGCTCCAGCTCAGAGTAACAATGTCATCCTCGGCGTAATGGGATTTGTCCGAGCTCATGTCAACGACCGGCCCGACGTAGAAGTTCACCCTTTCGGCGATTTCGCTATATCCGTCATTTTCAAAGAAACCGACAAAATATTCGCCGTCCTGCAATCCATCAAAGGTGACAGTTCCGCTGGGAGTGGGAACATACTTCCACTGGGTTGCCGCAGTGCCCTTGGGGGTCTGGCCTTTGCGGTATATACCGATCCAGTCTTTGGGATTGCCGCGGCCACCGCTATAGGTTACCTCAATGGATTCGCCACTCTGGTAACGGGTTTTGGCTAGATCCAGTTCAGGATCGCCGTCACTACTCCCCTGCACTGAAAATGCCACGGCATCAGACCACTCAGACCACTCGGTATTGCGGTCACGATGGCGAACCCGGATAAAGTAATCTCCGTTTGCCAATCCATAGGCGGGTATCTCCCAATTCAGAATATTCACCCCTTTGTGAATATCGACAGGCTCGTACAGAGGAGCGCCGGTGTCGCCGAAGATGTTTTCATAATCGCGGATACGATCGACTTTCAGGTTTTCAAAATTACCATCGCTGGCAATCTGAAACTGGGTGCTGTTGAGCTGCTCAGCATCCAATGAGCCAAAAGGTGTGCTCTCAAAGGTATAAGGCAGTTGAACGGGTGCTTCAACCACGTTCTTGATGGCCGGTTTCATGGGTGCGCCACCATCAAGCTTACGATGAAAGCTGTCAATTAACCGGCTGTGATAATTAAAGCCTTCCGTTTTGTAGATGATCGGATGAGCTTCTGAATAGGTTTCTACCGACATTTCCCGGTTAACTATGTCGATATCAATAACCTGCCAGGCCCAGTTGGAAATCGTTTTCTGCACATCGTCAAAGTCTTCTTCCGTGGACTGCCCCCAATACTGATCCCAAGCTGTTCCACCCGAAATCATATGGTAAGTGGGCCATTCCCGGGTCTGGCCTCGGGCGTACAGATGGTGATGACCACCAATATTCAAAACGTGTTTGCGGGTACTGGACAGAATACTCATCCAGCTTTCACGTAAGGTTTTGGAGATGTCTCCGACGTATTGTTCCGCCTGATAGGGATGGTGAAGCACACTGATAATCCAATCCACGGAAGTATCTTTGTCCGCTGCTGCGACAACCTGGGTCAACCATTGTTGCTGAATGGCATCCGCCTTCATGCTGTTCATGTGCACAAACAGCACCCGGCCGATCTGATAGGCGTAATAACTTTCGTCATCTGCGCCCTGGATCCCCTGATAGCTCAGGCCGTCATATATGAAATGGGCGCTATAGTTGGCCAGGTTACCGTCGTAATAGTATTCATGATTACCAACTGTCGTCATGATCGGCAGATAGGGAGACAAGGCTGCAGACTGGGCAAAGTGCAGATTTTCGTAGTGGTCAAGGGTACCCACGTCCACCTGGTCACCATCATTGAGTATGAGGTTGATGCTCTCCTCCACCGGTGTACCATACATAGACTCAAGTTTGTTCTTGGCGGCATTGACCAATTGTTCGTAGCGGTTCTCATTACGAATCTGGTGATCCCCCATCACTAAAACACGCACATGACCGTTATCAGTCCCTTTTACCGGCGGTGTTTTAAAACGATAGATACCGGAGATATTGCTACCGGTTCTGGCGCGATAGTAGTAGAGAGTATCCGGTTGGAGTTCCGTCAACTGTACACTGTGGTAAAGGTAATCAGTTTTCAGAGACTGGTAACCGCCACTGACGGTTTGATTCAGAGACGTTTTACTGGTCCCATATTCTACGACAGTGTCAGTGCCGTCAGCTGTCTTCCAAGACACCCAAATAGATGTTTCAGTGGGTGATTGCAGGTAGGGAGTAATTTCTGCCTGAGCAGCTCCTCCCACCATTAACATGAATATCAGAACAATCCAGACCGACCGGCTGGAATGTCCCTGTTTTAATTCCGGTTTCATACCGCATGCTCCGAGTAGTTTTTTTGCGGACGCCATTGGATCATCGTGTTATTAAACTTAAGTGACCTTTTTATGAACGTCGTTAATTTTTTGTCATTTGGGAGCTATACATTAGTCTAATCCCTCGGCATGACGACCATATGAAGCCACCTTTACTTTCCATATCAGGTTGATTAATCTGGACGGGCTCTGGCGGAGCTGAAAGGAAATCTTCACTCGCATACCGGTTACTTTGAAGTTATCCCTAAAAATAAGTGCTCCTTGAATTGAACTTTCCATAAGCTAAACGATTGGAGAACTTACATGTCTGAAATTCAAATCCCCCTTCCTGGCGACCACCCACAGAAAGATACGAATGACTCAACTGTCTCAGTAGAAACCGGCTATGCCTTCTGGTCAGAGAGCTATGACAGCTTTAGCAATCCCATGACCTATCTGGTGGAAAAACACCTCGCCGATTTAGTTTCTCATGGGGCACATGACATCAGCCCGGTGCTGGAATTGGGATGCGGAACGGGCCGAAATCTAGAGCACCTGATGCAGATGGGCGCGTCCAATGGAGTCGGGGTCGATATCTCAGAGGAAATGTTGGCGATTGCGCGAAAACGTCTTGAGGGTACAGAGATAACTGTTCAGCGACATGATCTGAGCAACGGACTCCCCCTGAACGACGAGTCCTTCAACACTATTTTGATCAGTCTGGTTCTCGAACACATTGAAAATATCCAGCCTGTTATTGCCGAGGCCTCACGGATGCTGGCCCCTAACGGACAGCTGGTAATCTTCGAGATTCACCCCTATCAACGCCTGAATGGCAGACGTGCTCACTACAAGGATGAAAGTGGAACAGACCGGTTTCTTCCCAGTTACCCTCACCTCATCAAAGACTATGTTCAAGCAGCCCGGCAGGCCGGTCTGATCCTTGACCGGTTAGAGGAATATCAGGGAACACCGGAACTGGTGAAAGAATTCCCCAAACTGGCACGCTATGGAGACACCCCGATCGTATTGGGGCTCCGCTTCCGCTGTTCGGAATAGTAGAGAAGCAGGAACACCAGTTCCGGAAAAAGCCAGCACCGGAACACCCAAATAAAAGCCCTTAAATGGAAGCCCAATTTCGAAATAACACTCGGGGTCTGACTCTGCGAGTCTGACCCCACTCTACACCCTCCCTCCGACGGATGTTCATTCATGGAGCAAGGGCTGTCCTAAGGCATATGAACCCGAAACGATTGGTGACGAATTGGCTCTCAGATTTGTCAGCCCGTCGCCATAGAAATGTTGTCATTGTTGCATTAGCCAATAAACTGGCTCGGATTGCTTGGGCAATGCTTTATCAACACAGAAGTTATGACGAGCATTATCGAGTGGTTTGAACAAATTGAATGTTGACGTCGCGTTGTGTGTGGGAAGGTCAAATTGATGGCAAATCGGTTGAACCGTAATCCGAAAAATCTGGGCTTAACATCGTTTTAATAGAACGTCCAAATGTTTAGAATCGGATTGGCGGAAATCATCAGGGACATAGACATGGCAGTATGGCAAAGTCCGAATAGATGGCTGCACAACCAATTAATCAATGGATCTTCTTGCAACAAGTGGAGCGTCCATAGATGTTATGTGATTCAAGGATGACGTGTATGAGATTCCCTAAAAGAGATATGTCAATTGAACACCCAATCCCCGAGGTATGGAAGAAGCCGTTAGAGCAAGTAGTTATAGCGATGAGTAATGATGACTTTGAGTTATCGAATTGTGTTTTAAATGCTCGATTGCAGTCAGACGATATCGCTCAGCTGAATAGGTCTAATGTATTAGGTTATGGCTGCTCTTTAGAGCCTCTATCCGAAGAGGTTTGGGAAACATCGCGTTATCAATGGATGGGAGAATATTGGGAAGTAATCGTTGATCTCTGCACAAAAGAAGAAGGGGTTAGTGATCTCGCTTTATCATGTCGAATTTTTTCAGTAGAAAATGACTTCAGGTATGAAATTGGGCTTGTATATGTTCCGTAGTTTATACAAGCATTCACATAATAAGTTGCAGCACTTCATCTGCTGCGCGGCTCGGACCTCCAAAAGCTACGCTTTTTCCGGCCGGTGTGCAAAGCGTTACACGATATGTTGAATGTCATAGACTTTCTTGGAAAAGCCTTCACTGCAGAAGAAGATGGTTCCTTCATACGAACTACCATAGAAGGTGATGAAGGGCATGGTCTGTATTCCCATCACATCGAAGCAAGAAATGGGCTTTGGCAAATGAATTTGGATGGCAATGGTGTGGTTCAGACCATTTTTCTTCAGGTTGATCCGAAGTCCTCTTTGCCTTTCGGTCTTGAAGCAGGAATGGCGCCAAGAGATGTATTGGCTCGTTTCGGAATCCCAGACAAAAAAGGTGACGAGCAAGTGAATAAACTTCTGGGTAAGTATGGTCCTTGGATGCGTTTCGACCGGGAGGCTATGAGCATTCATGTTGAATTTCACGCAGATTCACACTTGTTAAAGCAGATTACAATTATGCTTCCGGAGGTTGCACCATAATTTCGTGTAACAAGTCACAGCAACGGGTGTCCTTGTCAGGACACCGATGTGCGAAGCTTTATACGCAAGGAGAGTCATGAACGAAAATGAATTCTGGAGCATTATCGGAATGCTCAACTGGGAAGAATCAGGAGACGACGAAGCTGTCGTGGAGCCGGTCGTAGACTTGTTGTCACAGAAGTCGGACGAAGAAATATTTCAATTTGAAGAGATATTGGCTCAAAAGCTCCACGCATTAGACACCAAAGCCCATGCGAAAGAGATAGGAGAAGACGCCTATGTCAATGAGAAAAAGTACTTTTCTGTAGATAGCTTTCTTTATTCTAGGTGTGTTGTAGTAGCCAATGGTAAAGAGCTTTTCCAGCATATCTTAGAGAACCCAAAGGAGTTCCCTAAAGATATGGAGTTCGAGGCCATACTGTACGTCGCGCAGGAAGCATACGAGCAGAAAAATGATAAAGAGTGGGAGTATGTCTCCCCAACAGATTATGAAACTTACAAAAATATCAGTGGCTGGCAGTAAGCGTATAACAAGGCCAGGCACAATCGCCCCTGCGGGGCTGGATCTCCGCACTGCGTGCTCCGGCCTGTGCTGGCGGCGTAATACGAGGAAGGACTTCAATTTATGACTCAGGATTTGGAAGCTCCACTATTTGAAGGTTTCAAAAGCATCTATTTCGAATCTACTCCTGAAGAAACCGTTTATCCTGGAATTGTTTCTATTAAATGGAAACAATTTGAATCGGAGCTTAAAGAGTTTATCTTGGATAAGATAGCATCGGCAGACTTAAGTCGTTTTAAGCGTTTTTGCTTTGTGAGTTATGGCTGTATTGCCTACCCAAAAGAAAGTGTTGAGGTCGAGTTTAGATTGTTTGGATTAACGGAGTCAGGCGTAATTCCATGTGACGAACCCTATGAAAATACGCCAACCGGCTATTTACAGCTAGCCACCTCTTCAGATTGGAATCGATGGGGCTCCTTCGTTCATATGTTAAATTCTGCAGACAGAACCCCTGATGACCGTGACTCTATCTGGCAGGAGCAAATGGAAGAACAATACAATATATGTGCGCTTAAAGCATTAAGGTCAATTGCAGAAGAGCGCGAAGTCTTATTTTATTCCGGTTTTTGGGGAGAGACCGGAGAAGAATGGATAAATAGGGCAAATGATTTACCAAAAAATGTATAACCATGCGCTGAAAAAGACGCAAACAACTACGCGCTTATTAGCTAAGCGTTGAGGCTGTAGAAAAACCTCCCACCCGAATCAATTTTGCTATGCTGGCAGTATATAACAAGGATCTGTTGCCATGCCCAAGTTTAAGCCCTACAACTATGACCAGCACTCCATGGTGGTCATCAATTATCAAGACCAACTCCAGCCCGGCACTTTCGAATACGCAGTTCACTATCTGATCGA
>NZ_MRYI01000079.1 GCF_002260525.1 Hahella sp. CCB-MM4 | reverse complement strand
CTGTAAAACTGAATCCTTAACCACTGCGCGCAGGACAGCGGCGCGACTCATCCTGCCGGTTGTGACCCACCGCCAGGCATTGCGACTCGGTTAACGGGACGGCGATTCCTTTGGCGTCTGTGTCAGACGAGGAAACCGCCATCGCTGTCATCGCCGGCCTCTTCGATCAGACGATCGAAATCGGGGATGGTGATGTGGCGCTTGCCTTCGACCTCGATGATGCCGTCCTTGCGCAGGGCGCTGATCTGACGGCTGACCGTTTCCAGCGTCAGGCCCAGATATTCCGACATCGCCTCACGCGTCAGCGGCAGGTCGACGACCACCCGGCCCTCGCTCTTCTGCATCTTCAACGAGGCATCGCGGCGGGCAATGATGGCAATCAGGCTGGCGATCTTCTCGCGCGCGGTCTTGCCACCGAGCAGCAGCATCCATTCCCGCGCCGCATCGAGTTCGCCGATGGGCATCTCCACCAGGCG
>NZ_MRYI01000078.1 GCF_002260525.1 Hahella sp. CCB-MM4 | reverse complement strand
CGTTGCTGCCGCCGTCCGAGGAGCCCATGAGTCCGCCCGGGCGGAAGAGTTACCGCAGACATCTCGCCGACTGGGACCGCACCAACACCGAGGCGGGCTCGCCCCGCGCCCACTCGGCTCGGCCGCCCGCCCCGGACGAGTACGTCCCCTGGCGCCGCATCTCCTCGCCCGTGATCTGGCACTTCGACCTGGTGGAGTACGCCCGGGGCCGGGAACTGCCCGACGGCTTCGTCGGCGGCGAGGCCCACCGGCAGCTGGTGGAGTGCGCCGCGGACGTCGCCGCCTGGACGAACGACCTGTTCTCCGCGCCCAAGGAACTGTCCCGCGAGGAGCGGTGCAACCTGGTGGCGGTGCTGGCCCACCACCACGGGACCGGGGTGCAGGAGGCGGCCCTGGCCACCGTGGAACGGATCGGCGAGCGGGTCCGGGACTTCCTCGACGCCCGGGCGGCGCTGCTCGCCGGCGGCGGTGCGGACCCGGCCGGGACC
>NZ_MRYI01000077.1 GCF_002260525.1 Hahella sp. CCB-MM4 | reverse complement strand
AGACTAGTCGTATCCCTACTTGGACGCGCCGATTAGTATGCGCCCCAATAGCACACGAGGGCATAATTGAGGGGTGAGGCAATTTCGGGCTTACCTTTTGTTTCGCAGGACTAGTTTGCAATGACAGAGTTGACTGAATCCATTCTATTTCAGGTGATTGCGATCCTGGGGACCATAACAGGGTTTGGCATTGCTCTTGATCGAATCTTCATAACTTCGCACATTAGGGAGCGAATAGAAGAATACCTCACTCTCCCTCGGTCAAAAGGAACTTGGTTCGACGGCTACAAGGAGATTCTTGGGCTATCGGAGGCCATTGTTTTTGACAGGTACTTTTCCGGCAATATTGTTGGGTGGAGATTCCTGAAATCATCCCTCTTTGTTTCAGCGGCATCGTTCTTGGCCGCAATTTCAATCCAGTATATATTCTTTCCCGAGTTCGTTCCGCAGTTCGTGCTTTCCCCGAGTCAAGTTTCCGTGATCGCTGCCTTCTTCCTGTTTAATGC
>NZ_MRYI01000076.1 GCF_002260525.1 Hahella sp. CCB-MM4 | reverse complement strand
TGCAGGGCGTCCTCGGCCCCGGGGCGTGCACCGCCATCCTCTTCAACCCCCGGCGGTTCCACCTCGTACGTGACTGGTCGGGCGACCGAGGCCCGCACTTCGTGCTTCCGCCCACCGCGATCACTCTGAGCTTCCCGGAGGCCGGACCCGACGCGTCGCCCTTCAACGCGGTCAGCTTTCATTTCGCCTACGCCAGCGCGGAACAGCGCCACCTGGAGGCCGAGTGGACGACGACTTGGGCCGACAAGGGGTGGCTGGCTCCTGATGGCAGTCGCCTCGTGCTGCCGGCCATCTTCGGCGGCGACGGCAACAGCTTCCCGGAGCCGGGTACGGCGGCCGCCCCTACCCCTCCCCCCCTCCCCTCCCCCTTGGGTACCCAATTCAACTTCGACCCTAACGTCTCCTAATGCTGTGTTGTATGAGCCATCAGTGCCGGACACCACAATCCTCATAAATTTCCCCGCCACAGATGCAGTGCCGGTGATAGCTCCCGTGTCAGTATTAAGAG
>NZ_MRYI01000075.1 GCF_002260525.1 Hahella sp. CCB-MM4 | reverse complement strand
CCTTGATATTGTCCGCGACCGAGAGGCCCCGGAAGATCGACATTTCCTGCGGCAGATAGCCGATACCCATCCGCGCGCGGCGGTACATCGGCCAGCCGCTGACATCGATGCCGTCAATGGCGACCTGACCGCCATCCGCCGGCACCAGCCCGGCCACACAATAGAAACAGGTGGTCTTGCCCGAGCCGTTCGGCCCCAGCAGCGCCACGACCTCGCCACGGCGCAGATCGAGGTCGATGCCGCGCAGGACGGGGCGGCGCTTGTAGCTTTTCTGCAGGCCCCGGATGCGCAACCCGTCGACCTGATCGTCGTTCATGGTCATCGAGGAGTCATTCCATCCGGATGATAGTGCGGACGCGACCGAACATCTGACCGCTGCCCGAGCGCAGATCGGCCACGAACCGCTCGCCCGAGAGCATGTTCTGCCCCTGCACCAGCATCACCGCCCCGGTCATCTCCAGCGATTGCGCCTGCAGGGAATAGATCGCCTCGCGGGCCTCCAGCGCCTCCT
>NZ_MRYI01000074.1 GCF_002260525.1 Hahella sp. CCB-MM4 | reverse complement strand
GGTATAAAGCAAGGGCGTCAGGAAGATCCCCGGCGCGATCACGTTGACCCGCACACCGACTCGCGCCAATTCCCGCGCGATGGGCAGGGACATGGCAACGATGCCACCCTTCGAGGCCGAATAGGCCGCCTGCCCGATCTGCCCGTCGAAGGCCGCGACGGAGGCGGTATTGATCACCACGCCCCGTTCGCCATCCTCAAGCGGCTCTGCCTCGGCCATCCGCGCGGCAGAGAGGCGCAGCACGTTGAAGGTGCCGATCAGGTTGACGTTGATCGTGCGCTGGAAGGCCTCCAGCGCCAAGGGGCCATCACGGCCCAGGACGCGCCCGGCGGTGCCAATGCCCGCGCAATTGACGACGATGCGCGGCACGCCGTGCGCCGAGGTCGCAACGTCCAGCGCCGCGTTCACATCGGCCTCCGAGGTCACGTCCCCCATCGCCGACACGCCACCGATCTCGACCGCGACGGCCGCGCCCTTGTCCGCGTCGCGGTCGGGGATCGCCACCATCCCGCCGCGCGCC
>NZ_MRYI01000073.1 GCF_002260525.1 Hahella sp. CCB-MM4 | reverse complement strand
GGCGCCCCTGTTTCCGCCGCGCAGCGATGCCGGCTTGGGAGAGCTCCGCCCGCGTTGGCGCACCCTCCCGCGCAAGGGCGCAAGCGAACCCCTCCGCCCCGCCGACATTCGTCGTGACGTTGACGCCGCCCGCGCCAAAGGCCTGTTGCAGCGCCTGCTCTTGAGGAACGCCCATCTCAAGGAGGTACTCATAGTTGCGCTGCCCGGTCGTTTGGTCAGGCCGCGGCGCGGGTCCGCCGTTGAGCATGAACGATTGGTACTCAGGTGTGCCCGGTTGCAGCCCGGCTTGCTCAGCCTGAAACTGCAACGTCTGCACCGTGGACGGAGCCTGCTGGGCCGGAGCCGGGCCGCCGTTCAGCATGAAGGACTGATATTCCGGCGTGCCAGGTTGCAGTCCAGCCGCCTCTGCGCGTGCCTGCAACGTGACCATGGCCGGGGGAAGGTCCGGCGCCGCTTCCGGCGAGATTGCCATCGGCACTCCATCGGGGCCCATGCGGTAGAACCGTCCGCCCATCTCTTGCA
>NZ_MRYI01000072.1 GCF_002260525.1 Hahella sp. CCB-MM4 | reverse complement strand
ATCGTCTGCGTAGTCAGCCGGGATCGGGGATGCGTCCTTGAGGGTACGGGCAGCGAAGACGATGGCGCTCACCCGCGCAGCTGCAGCTTGGCCGAACGCGAACACCGTCTGAGCGTCCATCTGCATGACGCTGTTGTCGTCCGCGATCCATGCGAACGGCTCATCGCCACCGTGCCACAGGTAATCCCCCGCCTGCGCACCGGCCGCCAACGAGAAGCCCGCCAGCGTCCCGGCGCCAGAGATCCGCGTCTTGCTTTCCTGCGAGAAGTCGAACGGCTTTCCCGCGAAGGTGAAGGGCTCGACCATGCGGCGGCCGCGCTCTGCGTTGATCTGGGCGCGCAGGGTCCCGGTGGCCTGCGCCTGTTCTTCCGAGGGCATGCTGCGCACAGTCCACCCCTGAACCCATGCGCCGCTCTCCTGTGTGAAGCTGCCCGGCACCAGCACCTGCGTGGCTGGGTTGTAATCCGGCTCATCCGCGCGCGTGTACGGATGCACGTCGAACTCTGCCAGCGATGCCGCCGAGATCTGGCGCGGGAAAGAGG
>NZ_MRYI01000071.1 GCF_002260525.1 Hahella sp. CCB-MM4 | reverse complement strand
CCGAGTTCAGGAGCCAGGAGGCCGCCATCCCCTCGGCGGCGGTGCCACAGCATTCGACCTCATAACCGGCGCGCGTCAGCGCCGCCTTGTAGATCATTTGCAGCGAGGGGGTGTCTTCGATCAGTAGGATCGTATCGGCAGGTTGTCGGGCAGTCATAGGGATTGGGTACTCTCGGAAACCGCAGAGATATGAGCCTGCACCACGTCGATTTCGCGCTGCAGGGGAACAATGACAACGGCCAGCGCCGGGGCAGCCATGCCTTCGGCCACGGCATCGACGCTGCGGGCCATATCGGCCAGCTTATTGGCGCCGACGGTGGCGGCGAGGCCTTTCAACTCATGCGCGGCGCGGCCGACGCGATAGCCGTCCTCGCTGTCCAGTGCATCGCGGATCCGCTGGAAATCCGCTCGCAGCTGCGCACTCAGCGCCACGCGCAGATCGTCGTCTCCCATCGCGAAGAGAGAGGTCAGAACGGTGCCGTCAATGCCCGGTGCGGTGTCCTTCGGCGCGCCCATGAAGAAGCTGTCATCCATAGTCTTTGG
>NZ_MRYI01000070.1 GCF_002260525.1 Hahella sp. CCB-MM4 | reverse complement strand
GCTCCTACCGGTACGACAATACCGAATTCAGCTAGGGTGGCCCGAAAACGATTAATCAAAGCTGTCCGCTCTTTAGTGAGACCATCTCTTTCACGGTGGAGCAAAAGTACTGACTGTTGATCTACCGACTTAATATCGACGAAGCGCATGTTGGGGCGTACGACAGCCTCACAAATTGCTTCTGCATCTGCGGCATCGCTCTTATTAGTCTTCACATAGGGTTTGACCTATTGGGGCGGCATTAGTCGAACTTCATGACCTAAGGAACGCAATTCTCTCGCCCAATAATGAGCGCTTCCGCATGCTTCCATGCCAATCAAACAGGGCTCTAGGTTGCGGAAGAATGATTTCAGATTATGGCGACGAATGGCTTTATTCAGAAGACAATTACCATCTCGATCAGAGGCATGGATCTGAAAAATATTCTTGGCCAAATCAATACCAATAACGGATATACCTTTCATAATATCTCCCTCCAGATTTAACCAGCTTCTCGGCCTGTTCAGTATAGAAAGGGAGCGTCCATATCATTATTTGTATATCGCGCATGCGCGTTTTTC
>NZ_MRYI01000007.1 GCF_002260525.1 Hahella sp. CCB-MM4 | reverse complement strand
CCAAGGTGCCTTACGACATCGTGCTGGGCATGGAAGAGATCAATGATGATTTCTCTGACACGGACACCGTCCTGGTCATCGGGGCCAACGACACCGTGAACCCGGCAGCGGCGGAAAACCCCGGCAGCCCCCTGGCCGGCATGCCGGTTCTGGAAGTCTGGAAAGCCCGCAACGTAGTGGTGTTCAAACGCGGTATGGCCACCGGTTACGCTGGCGTTCAAAACCCGCTGTTCTTCAAGGAGAACACCAGCATGCTGTTTGGCGATGCCAAGGCCAGTGTGGATGGGATTTTGAATGCTCTGAGAGCATAAACAATGTAAAGGCAGGCGGGATATACAACCCGCCTGCCCTGACGATAAGCGATGCCAGGGAAATCCGGGCATTTAACTACTTTAGAAACCAAACCCGTGGGATATTACGGAAATATCACCAAGGAAACTGGGAGGTTTATAGATAAACAACTAGGCTTTAACTAATGCTCACCACCATTGATAAAATGCCAATGAGATCACGGGCTACCCTTAGCTTGAGCAGTCCACCTTCAAGCCATTTTCATATTGCTGTCAGCATACTACTCTGCTGGCTGATGATGGCGGCAATTCAGACCGATGCGGCTGAGATCACATCATCAGACTCAGCGCCGGCAATCCTGCCTCTAACCGTCGAGAGTGACATCTATAATCTTGGGCCTTATGTCAGCTATTACGAAGATAAGAATAGCCAACTAAACTTCAATGACATACTACTGGAAAAAGCCTCCCCCCATTGGAGCCGTCAGGATACAGATGTTCCTTCCTTTGGTTACAGCGACGCCACCTTCTGGCTGAGCCTTGATTTAAAGAACACACAAACCAGGGACACGGAATGGCTTCTCGAACTGCGATATCCGGTACTGGATTATGTTGATGTCTACATCACGGAAGGATTCCATCTTTTTCAGCGCTACAGTACCGGCGACAATTTATCGTTTTACTCCAGACCTTTCCCACACCGAAACTTCATATTTCCGATTCAACTACAAAGTGGCCAGTCACTGAAGATCTACTTAAGAGTTCAATCAAAGACCTCCATGCAATTTCCCTTAAAGCTTTACAGTCCTTCTGCCTTCCAAAATCAGAACGACAAGGCAAATATTCTGCAGGGCCTCTATTACGGCATAATGATGATCACGGCCCTCTACAACCTGTTTCTGTATTTCTCCATCAAGAAGTCACGTTTTCTGTTCTATGTAGCGTTTATCTGCGGCTTTTCCACGTATCAATTATCCATCAGCGGATATGCCTATCAGTACTTGTGGCCGGAATCCATGGAATGGAACAGCTGGTCTTTACCCATGTTTCTAAGTATCACGCTATTGTTCATGGCCATGTTCGTCAGCCGTTTCCTGAATTTGCCCGAGCACAAGCCCAGGACCAATAAACTGCTTATCTCCGTTGCTGTCCTGACCCTCTTCGCCGCTTTTTTGCAAACCGCGATCGGTTACCGTTTCTCGATTCGTTTCATTATTTTGGCCATACTCTTCAGTATTACGTTGTCGCTGATACTCGGCATTCAACGCTCTCTACAAAAAGACCGCTCCGCACAATACTTCACTCTTGCCTGGCTCTCTTCCCTGCTGGGCGCATTCATTCTCGGTTTCAACAAATTCGGCATGATTCCCCGTAATGCTTTCACCGAAAATTCACTGCAGATCGGCACTGCCATTGAGGTGGTGCTGATTTCGTTTGCGTTGGGTGAATACATCGCCCAGCAACGCCGTGCCCGAGCTTTGGCCCAAATGGAAACCACCCGAATGGAAATCCTTGCACGGAAGGCGAAAGAAGAAGCTTTGGAAGCAGAGAAAAAATATAGTGCGCGGCTGGAGGTTCAGGTTAACGAGAGAACCAGTGAACTACAGAATGCTTTGAAGCAGCTGGAAAGTGCAAATCAGCGCTTGGAAAAACAAAGTTATGTCGACGAATTGACCAGTTTGTTCAACCGCCGCTACTTCAATCAGCGGTATGAAATGGAAGTGAAGCGGACAAGACGCAACTGCACCTCATTGTCAGTGATCATGGTTGACATAGACTACTTCAAAAAACTCAATGACACCTATGGACACTTATTTGGTGACCTTTGCCTGTGTCATGTCGCTTCAATTCTGGAACAAGGCAAGCACCGGCCCGGAGACATCATTGCCCGCTATGGAGGTGAAGAGTTTGTCGTACTGTTGCCGTCTACACCGCTGGAAGGGGGGTTAATTGTGGCAGAGAGGATTCGTGGTTTGGTAGAAAATACCAAAGCACCTCAGCCCACCGAAGGTCCTCTCAGTACAGAACCTAAGATCACGATAAGCCTCGGAGTTGCCACTTTGCACCCAGACTCAACCGAATCCGGTGCAGAACTATTACAGCAGGCAGACGAGGCTCTTTATCAAGCCAAGGAATCCGGTAGGAATCGAGTTTGTGTTGCTCCGTCCAAAACACCAATCGACCGACATTAGGCTCTATTCTGACTGCGCTATAAGCGCAGCCGGAGCAGACAGGCCAGCATCGCTTTACGATAATTGACTCATAGGACAATGCAGAGAGTTGAAGGCTTACCCGGAAGGGTTACCCGAAACTTGCCGCTTTCTGATAAGCCGGACGTTGGGTAACTTTAGCCAGATACGCCTGGGTACTGTTTCTGTCTTGAAGAAGCCCACATCTGTCCGCGATTTCCAGAATAACGGTCATCATGATGTCTGCCGCAGTAAATTCGCCGCCGGCAAAATAGGCACGTTGGCTCAGTGTGGATTCGATGTAGGCAAAGTCCACCTCAATTTCCTTGGCAATGTAATTGTCCATCGGCTGGCTACCGTTGCGATCCTCCATTTGCATAAACAATTTGGTGATCACCGGCAGTCCCAGTGAGCCTTCAGCAAAATGGGACCATTCCAGATATTGATAATACTCAGGTGTTCCCGGAGTCGGCCTGAAACGGTGCTGCTCATCCTGATCGATAATGTATTCCATGACGGCACTGGATTCGCACAAAACGACATATCCATCGACCACGACGGGAGCCTTACCCAAGGGATGAACCGCTTTTAAACTTGCCGGAGCAAGCCGGGTGATCTGATCCCGCTGGTGGTCAACACGCTCATAAGGCATGGAAAGCTCTTCCAATAACCATAACACTCGCTTTGAACGGGATTGATTCAGGTGGTGTACTGTCAGCATAGATAATTCCTTGCTAAGGAACCCTTTAGGGTTCCTATACATAGTGGTGATAAACAACAGGGGTTCTTACAGCTCGTGTGGGCCAACCTGAATAACAAGCTTTCCGAAATTTTTGCCTTCCAACAGACCGATAAACGACTCAACGGTATTTTCCAGTCCTTCAACAAGATCCTCGCGATAGGTGATCTTGCCTTGATTCAACCACTGCATCATGTCCTGGCTGAATTCGTCATAACGGTGTCCATAATCGTTAAATACAATAAAGCCCTGCATCTTGATTCTCTTCACCAGCAAGGTGCCCATCAGCATAGACATGCGATCCGGACCTTCAGGTAATTCTGTCCTGTTGTATTGTGAAATCAGTCCACATAGGGGCACTCGTGCACGAGGATTCAATAGCGGCAATACAGCATCAAAGACTTTGCCTCCGACATTTTCGAAATACACATCTATGCCGGCGTCACATACTTTGGCTAACTGCTCAGCCATGTCAGGGGCTTTATGATCGATACAGGCATCAAAGCCCAGTTCTTCCACTGCTGAGCGGCATTTTTCTTCGCCACCCGCAATGCCGACCACTTTACAGCCTTTCAACTTGGCGATTTGCCCAACCAGGCTTCCCACAGCTCCGGTCGCCGCAGCGACAACAACCGTCTCGCCTGCTTTAGGTTGGCCAATATCCAGCAACCCCATGTAGGCAGTTAAGCCTGGCATTCCCATAACACCCAGCGCATAAGAGGGTTTGGCGGGCGCTTTACCCAGCTTCAGCAGACCACTGCCATCGGATATTGAATAGTCTTGCCAGCCGGAAAACGCGAGGACCCATTCACCGGTCTCATAGTCCGGGTGATTCGATTCTTCCACGCGACACACAGTGCCGCCCACCATGACTTCATTGATCCCGACAGGCTCAGCGTATGACTTGGCATCGTTCATACGTCCGCGCATGTAGGGGTCCAACGACAAGTACACCGTGCGCAACAGTACCTCACCCTGCTTAGGTGTGGGCTTTTCACTTTCGAGAAAATTGAAATTGCCTGATGTCGGCGCCCCAACAGGTCGAGAAGCTAATACCCACTGGCGGTTAACGGTTCCATTTTGAGAATTGAACTTTGTCATTTGCTATCTTTCTCTTGCTATTCGTGTGTGCTGCTCTTCTGTATTTCTCTATCTGCTTTTTGGGCCTGTCTGGCTACAAAGCAGCAGCTAAGATGTCACGGCTAACCTCAGGGGTGATCGCACCATGCTCACCCAGCTTGATCATTCCGTGCTGAGTCAGCTTATTGATCAGACCATCGATGTCTGTTTCACCAATGTCGATCTGCGATAAGCGCACAGGCACTTGCATGGTCTCGAAAAACTGCTCCGTCAACTCGATGGCCCTGTTGATTCGAGAGTCATCATCGCCATCTGTGAGATTCCATATGCGTTCGGCATATTGCAGCAGTTTTTCACGCTTCGAATCGCGGCAGACTTTCATCACAGCCGGCAACACCACGGACAAAGTTCGTGCGTGATCAACGCCATAAGCGCCGGTAATTTCATGACCGATCATGTGAGTCGACCAATCCTGGGGGACGCCCGCCCCGATCAAACCATTAAGCGCCATGGTGGCGGCCCACATAATGTTGCCGCGAACCTCCAGATCTTCCTTAGTCTCGGGGGCCAGTGCCTTTGGACCTTCTTCGATCAGAGTGAGCAGCAGGCCTTCTGAAAAACGATCCTGCACTTTCCCGTTGACGCTATAGGTCAGGTATTGCTCCATGGTGTGAACAAACGCATCAACGACACCGTTACTGATTTGGCGATCAGACAGCGACAATGTCACCGACGGATCGAGCACTGCAAATAACGGACGTACGAGGGGGCTATGGAATGACAGCTTATCGCCGTTACGTGTCACTACCGCACCGGCGTTGGTTTCGGATCCGGTGGCCGGCAGAGTCAGTACACACCCGATTGGCAGCGCCTGTTCTATACGCTGTCGCTTGGCCACTAAATCCCAGGGATCATCACCCCGATAAAAAGCCGCAGCTGCGATGAACTTGGTGCCGTCAATGACAGATCCCCCCCCAACGGCCAATAAAAAATCAACCTTCTCCCGGCGTATGACATCAAGTGCTTTCATCACCGTGTCATAGCTCGGGTTCGGCTCAATACCGGAGAACTCAAACCAGGTGTGCTCACTCAGTGCCTCAGCGACCTGATCATAAACCCCGTTTGTTTTGATTGAGCCGCTACCATAGGTCACCAGTATTCTCGCAGAAGGGGGGATTACCTTTCCCAGCGTTTTGATCTGGCCTTCACCGAAATGGATTTGGGTTGTATTTTGAAAACTAAAATTCAGCATCACAGGTTTCCTTATCTATGAATCAAGCGCGGCCAGTAATTTATCAGCCACAAGTTCGGAGCTGGCAGGATTCTGGCCGGTAATCAGCAAACCGTCCTGTACGGCAAACGCATTCCAGTCAGCGACTCTCTGGTACTCACCACCACGACTGTTTAGCTCATCCTCCAGCAGGAAAGGAACGACTTCGGTCAATTGCACGGCTTCTTCCTCGCTGTTGGAAAAGCCGGTTACTGCCTTCCCTTTCACCACATAGTCGCCTTGAGCATCTTTCACATTCAAGAGCACCGCAGGTGCATGACATACAGCAGCGACAGGTTTGTTGGAAGCCAAAAAGCTCTCAATCAGAGCGATGGAATCAAGACTTTCAGTTAAATCCCACAATGGGCCATGTCCACCGGGGTAAAAGACTGCGTCATAGTCATCAGAATGAACATCAGCCAGTTTCGCCGTGTTTGCCAACAATGCCTGAGTTTCGGAATCGTCGTCAAAGCGTTGAGTTGAAGCCGTTTGAAAATCAGGCAATTCACTCTTCGGATCGATCGGGGGCTGGCCTCCAGCCGGTGACGCAAGCGTCACCTCGACTCCCGCATCAACCAGGGCATAGTATGGAGCAGCAAACTCTTCCACCCAGAAACCAGTCTTCTCGCCGGTATTCCCCAGCTCAGAATGGGATGTCAGAACCATCAGGACCTTTTTAGCATTCGGTTCAGATTTAATATTTGAATCAGACATTCTTCTTTCTCCTCAATCAACAATTGAAACCAGTGTAAGAGCTGCACAACTTTCTAACAATATGAAGAAAATAGACTTCATTGGTAGAATTTTTGATACAATCCGGCGATGACTTTATCTTTCGAACAACTCAAAAGCATGGTGGTCTTTGCCCAAGTGGTTGAGCAAGGCAGCCTGACCTCCGCCGCCAAGCACATCGGCCTGTCGCGCGCGGTCGTCAGTTACCACATCAAAAAGCTGGAATCCCAGTTGGGAGTGAAGCTGCTTAATCGCTCTACCCGCTCCATTCGATTGACTGAAGCGGGCAGCGAGTATTACCAGTCCTGCCGAATCATTGCGGAGCAGGCGGCCACTGCAAATCAACAGATAGAAAACCTAAAAAATGAACCCGTGGGTTTATTGAAGGTCACCTGCCCGGTGAATGTGGGGTTACAGATGGTGGTACCGGCGCTGAACGATTTCCGTCGCCTTTACCCCAAAATTGAATTGGATGTCATGCTGACAGACGAAGTGGTCAACATCATGCAGGAAGGCATTGATCTCGCTATTCGAGGAGCACCACTTCCTGATTCGGGACTTCAGGCCAGGAAGCTTTCTACCCTGGCTACCTGCCTGTGCGGTTCTCCCGACTACCTTAAGAAACGTGGACGCCCTAGCACTCCCGCTGAGCTGGAGCGACATGATTGGGTGATCTACAAACTCACTTCCGGCACCATCGAAATCAGCAAAGGCAGTCGATCCTACAGCATTGCGGTGAAAGGCAGCATCACCACCAATAATGCCGCCGCTCGTACGGCCTTTATCGAGGGCGGTCATGGGCTGGGACGCATTCCCGTCTACGATGCCTGGCCAAAGATCCAGGCGGGAACATTGGAACTGGTGTTAGAGGACTATCAGTTGAAAGATATCGATATCTATGGCGTGTTTCCCCCTGGCAGTGCCAGATCAAAGAAGCTCAGACTCTTGATTGATTACCTGAAGGATTACTTTGGGAAGATTGATCGTCAGACCGCATTTTGAAACTGGTAAGCTCAATAGATCCATTCCGAGCTCTTCAGAAGCCATCGATTCAGATCCTTCGACGTCTGATCTTTATCTTGAAGGATGCTAGAAAAGCATACCGAATAAATCCCTGGCCCATTCATAAAACAAGTCAATTCTATCCTGATTAACGGAATGCTCAGGAGCCACGAGCCAGTATGCCATCTGAGTGTCGAAAGGATCCGTATTGAGGGCTATCAGATGCTCGTTATGCAGCAGACGATTAATAATCGGAAACAGCCCTATCGCAACCCCCAGCCCTTCTTCGGCTGATTTAATCGTTGAGAAATAGGAGTCGCAGATAATCTTGTCGGCAGGCTGCAGATCTGGAATCATTCGCTCCCAATCGTTCATGTCGGCAAAGGCCGATAGCAGAACCTGCTGCTGCAGTTCGGCTGCGCCAAAGAAGTCATTCCGGTCGAGCCCTCGCTTGGCCAGATAACTCTTGCTGCATACGACGCCGATATCAATTTTACACAATAGACGACAATCCAGGTCTGGCCAGCGGCCTTCACCAAAACGAATAGCCGCATCGACAGATTCATTCTCGAAGTCCACGAATTCGCTACCTGTCATTATTCGCAGCTCAATTCCAGGGGCCCTCTCGCGAAAACTCATGTAATTCGGGATCAGGAGTTCCTGGGCGACAAATAGCGGCGTACTTATCTGTAGTGTGGGACTTTTATAGGTACGTTCAAAATCCCAGTATCCTTTCTGATGGCTTTTTATAATCCCCCTGACAATTTCGTAGTAATACTCCCCTGCCTGAGTCAGCTTCAGATTCCTTCCACTTCGATCAAACAATGCCCGCCCCACATACTCTTCCAACACCTTTATTTGCTGGCTAACGGCGGGAGGTGTCACACAAAGTTCCTCGGCAGCTTTTTTAAAGCTCATCAGGCGGGCAGCTGACTCGAATACAGGAAGCCATTGGATGGGGGGCGGTTTGCTCTGCAAAACAAAGACCTTTATTAGGTGATGTGTCGGCAATAGATAAGTTCAGCTTACCTTATATTCATTATTACTGAATTGATCGCCATTACTGGTTAGCCTAACTTATGCTTAATCTGGCTTTCAAGCATACTTTCAGCGCCTAAAAATAACCTCGCCACCCTGGAACAACTGCCCGAAGAGAAAAGCATCATGAGAGAAACCCCGTCCGTCACTGAGCAACAACATCCCACCGCCTGTATTCTTTGCTCCCGCAATTGCGGCATTACCATTACGACAGTGGACGGGAAATTCAGCAAAATCAAAGGGGATAAAGCGCATCCGATGAGTGCAGGCTATATCTGCCAAAAGGCCGCTCGTCTGCAATACTATCAGGATAACGCCGACCGCCTGGAACAACCGCTGAAACGCAATCCCGACGGGAGCTTTTCCCCTGTCAGCTGGGATCAGGCCCTGACAGAAATCGCGGAGAAGTTAACTCAGATACGTCATCAATTCGGCGGAGATGCTTTTGCCTTTGTCGGCGGCGGTGGTCAGGGCAATCATTTGGCGGGCGGATATGGGCAACAATTGCGGCGGGCAATGGACAGTCGCTATATCTATTCAGCCCTGGCGCAGGAGAAAACTCAGGATTTCTGGGTAAACGGACGCCTCTTCGGTGACCAGCGCTGTCATACCACGGAGGATGTGGAGCACGCTGACTATGTATTATTCATTGGCTGCAATCCTTATCAATCCCATGGCATTCCCAATGCCCGCGATACGCTGAAAGAGTTCAGCAAGAATCCTGATCGAACCATGGTGGTCATCGATCCACGCCGATCTGAAACCGCCAAAATGGCCGACATTCATCTGCAGGTAAAGCCAGGAACTGACGCCTATCTGATGTCAGCCATGCTGGCCATCATCGTTAAAGAAGGCCTGCACGATCTGGAGTTTCTCACGACGAGGTGCACCGGTTTCGAAACGTTGGAAAAGGAACTGCTGGCGATCCCTATAGAGGAATATGCTAAGCGCACTGATATCCCTATTGAGGATATTGAACGGGTTGCACGCGGTTTTGCCAGTGCCCGCACCGCCTGTGTTCGCATTGATCTGGGCATCCAGCACACGATTAATACCACCTTGAATGCCTATCTTGAAAAGCTGTTATACCTGATTACCGGTAATTTCGGCATCAAAGGAGGGAATAACCTACATGCTTTCCTGATTCCATTGTTGTCCAATTCCGATGAGCGCCTGGCGGAACAGGGTAAAACCATCAAACTTACCGCCCATCATAAAATGTTTCCCATTGGAGGCCTCTATCCACCAAATATTCTCCCGGATGAAATCGAACATGAGGGCGATGACCGGTTACGCGCGGTTTGGGTTGACAGCGCCAATCCGCTGATGACCTATGCCGATACTCAAGCTTATGAACGGGCATTTCAAAAGCTTGATCTCTTGGTCGTGGTGGATGTGGCACTCACAGAAACGGCCCGTCTGGCGCACTATATTCTTCCTGCCGCCAATCAGTTTGAAAAATGGGAAGCCACCGGTTTCAACCTTGAATTCCCGACGAACTTTTTCCATTTGCGTCAACCGGTCAAGGCACCTCAAGGGGACACATTGCCCGAACCGGAGATCTACACCCGACTCCTGGAAAAAATGAATCTGATTCCCAAGCGTTTTCCACTATTGGAACGAATCGCACGCCTTGAACCTAAAGCCGCCGGTTACCAGGTTTTCCTTGCGTCGTTGATCGCCACGCTTAAAAAGAATAAGCACTGGGTACACTACGCTCCCTCAATTCTCTATCGAACCTTGGGAAAAACACTCCCGGATGGTGCTGCGGCGGCTGCGATTCTTCTCCCCTTGGCAATACAGTTTGCCGATAAGAATGCTGCCGCCGTCAGGCGAGCCGGAATCCAGGGCAACCGGTTCACTCTTGGAGCCAATCTCTTCCGCAGAATACTCGATCAACGCTCCGGAGCCATTATCAGCCAACACGAGTTTTCAGATATCTGGGGCATGATCAGAAATAAAGATCGCCGTATACATCTTGAGATTGATGAAATGCTCGAGGACCTTCGCGCCCTGGGAGTTAAAACTCCAGAACATACAGACACGCCCTTTATCCTGATGGCAGGTGAACGCCGCGCTTACAATGCCAATCAGATTTATCGCGATCCGGCGTGGCGCAAAGTTGACAAGGAAGGTGCCCTCAGAATGCATCCGAATGATGCCACTGATCTGGACGTCAAGGACGGCGACAGCGTGATGGTTCGAGCAAAGCGCGGCGATATTACCGTCACTGTGCAGATTGATGATTCTGTCCGCCGGGGTATGGTCACCCTACCCCATGGCTATGGTATGCGCTACCGTAACGGTGAACCCAATGGACCGGCACTCAATATGCTAACTGCCGGAGATCACTGCGACCCGCTGAGTAAAACGCCGTATCACAAGTATGTGCCAGTGAGTATTTTGAAATGCTGAGCCGGGGATAACAGATGTCGTCAGTTCAGGGACACAAACGGGGAGTTTCGCACTAATAGCCCCGCTGCTTATCGACACACGCCGGCATTATTCCTTTCTTGAAAAAGCCGGCTATGTTCCTGGCAACGATATTACTAGCCGTAACATAATCTGTCGGCGCTGAAATGTGAGGCAGGACCGTCACTCTCGCGTGATGCCATAGCGGAGAATCCTGCGGCAATGGTTCAACTTCAAACACATCCAAAACCGCATGATTTAGCTCACCGGAATTCAACCTGTCGATTAAGTCATCGGTGTTGACCGTTGCGCCCCGACCAAAATTAATTAGGGACGCACCCTCTGGCAGACCTGCAAGAAGCTGCCTGTCGATAAGCCCGATTGTCTGCGTTGTCTGAGGTAAAAGGTTAACCAGAATATCCGCGTATTTGACGGCATCTTGTAGACCCTCACGTCCGGAATAGCATTTCACCCCCGGCACCTTCTTTGGTTGCCGGCTCCAGCCTGACACCGAGAAGCCGTTTTGCTGTAGCCGCAGCACGCTGGCCAACCCTAATTCACCTAATCCCAGGACCAGAACCCGGCATTGGCTGGCTGCTCGATAGCTGATCTGGCGCCATAGCTTCTGGCGCTGCTGAAGCCTGTAAACAGGCATATCCCGATGCAGATAAAGCACCCAAGCCAACACCGCTTCTGACATCACGTGCGCCAAAGTCGGATCTTTGAGACGGACAATAGCGACCGGGTGATCCTTCAGTCCGACAAGCAAGGATTCCACCCCCGCCCACAAAGAGTGAACCCACTCCAGAGCCGGCAATAGCTTGAGCTCATCAGGATTGGGATTGGCTACAATGGCAACACGAACTTTCTGACGCTCCTCGTCGCTGCAATCTTTCAGTTCCTGAATTTGATATCCAGGCATTTTCTCCCGAAGTATCTTTAGCCATTTTTCGGCCTCATCGGAGTCTAACTGGTGAATTAAGGGGATTAACATTACTTAGACGCCACCTCGTCGGAAAGAAACAGTCATTATTCTGGTGCAAGAACTCATCATCCGGCAAAAATTCCGCTTTGTTCTGCAAAGCCTTTAATCTCAATAGGATTACCACAGGGATCCCGGAAGAACATGGTATGCTGTTCACCCGGCTCTCCCTTGAAACGCACGAAGGGTTCAATCTCAAACTTCAGCCGCTCATCGACCAACCGCTTGGCCAGTACTTTGAATTGCTCCAAAGGAAGAATCACACCAAAGTGTGGCATAGGAACAAGGTGATCTCCTACCCGGCCTGTTGCCTTGGTGGAAAATGGTTCACCCAGATGCAATGAAACCTGGTGTCCGAAAAAATCGATATCCACCCAGGTTTCTGCGCTGCGCCCTTCCGTAGCTCCCAGTAATCCGATATAAAAGGCCCTTGCCTGCTCCAGGTCCGTTACATTCAGGGCAAGGTGAAACACAGAAGCCATCGTCAATCTCCTCTTATGCTCTCTCTTATTTAGACAGTCCTATTTAGACAGTCTTGTATGGACTGTCCTATATGGAGAGTCCAAAGTGTACCTTTAGACATCGATAAGCGTTACTATAATTGTCTATATCTCATCAAAAGAATTTCTTATGGATAGTCGATTCCTGCAGAGTTTGATTCTGGTGGTTGAACAGGGTTCGATTGCCGGTGCAGCCAGAGCCCAAAACCTGACTCCAGCGGCCATCAGCCAGAGAATCCAGGCTCTTGAGCAGGAGCTGAACTGCCAGTTACTGGATCGCTCCAGCCTTAAAGCCTTGCCGACACCTCAAGCCGTCAGCCTGCTGCCAAGAGCAAAGCATATTGTGCAGCAAAGCGAGGCGCTACGCGGAGATATTGATCAGGACGGGCTCACCGGCCCCATCAGAATCGGCGCAATAGATAGCGTACTTAGCAGCCTGTTCCCGAAAGCCCTGACCCAGATCAACCAGATTGCCCCCAAAGCCAGATGTCAGATTACTCCAGGCACTTCCGCGTCACTTTATGAAGCGGTACAGCAGCAAAAGGTGGATATCGCTATCACCGTAGCCCCAGCATTCCCTCTACCTAAGGCACTGAGCCAGACACTGCTTTTTGAAGAGAGATATGCGCTGATTTGCCAGGAAAACTCAGAAAGTATTGAGAAAGCCTTAAAGGAAAACCCTTATATTCGCTATGACCAGAATTCCTGGGGTGGGCATAAGGTTGCACAGTGGCTAAAAGAAAGAAGGCTGCAACCGAATGTCATAGCCGACCTCGACGCATTGCACACCATTGCTCAAATGGTCAGCGAGGGGGCTGGCGTCTCAGTAATTCCATTATGGGCGGGTATTGCTCAGCAATTCCCTCACCTTGAAACCACTCCCTTGACCAACCCTGAGCTCACACGCCCCATCGTCGCAATACATCCCCATTATCCAGAACGCCCGGCGTTGGTGGAAATTCTGCTGTCATCACTCACAGTGAAATAGACACCCCATAATGCCGTTTCACATCAATTTCACGCAAAATGGTGTAATCTGAATTTTAAGCTGAAAAGAGTATTGGGCAGACTGTATGCGAATATTGCTGGTGGAAGATAACGAAGATATTGCGGCGAGTATCGCTGAGTTCCTGGAAGCCCAGGGATGTGAATGTGATTTTGCTTATAATGGTCTGTCGGGTCTTTATCAGGCTGTCAATCATGAATATGACCTCTATATTTTTGACATTGCCATACCAGGAATGGATGGATTACAGCTTTGTCGGACGCTTCGCCAGGAAAAAAATGATTATCGACCAGTGTTGTTTCTGACGGCTCGGGATACGTTGAATGATAAATTGGAAGGTTTTGCCAGTGGTGCCGATGACTACTTGGTCAAACCTTTCGAACTGCAGGAGTTGTATGCGCGTCTGGGGGCTATCGCCAAACGTTACTATGGCGGAAATAATAACTCCCTACATATCGGTGATCTCCATATTAACCTGGATACTCATGAAGTATTCCGTGATGGCAGAGAAATTGAACTTGCTCCAATTACCTTCAAGCTTCTGCAAACTTTGATGCAGCATTCTCCCAAGCTTGTGTCACGGGAGCAACTCACTCATGAGGTTTGGGGGGATGACCTACCTGACAGTGATTCCTTGCGTAGTCATATCTATAAGCTACGACAGCTCATTGACCGCCCTTTTAAAAAGCCACTCATCCATACTGTGCAGGGCCATGGCTTTCGAGTGGTCGACAAGTGAACTTCCTGCAGAGTCTCCGATTCCGAATTCTAACCAGCTTTGTTCTATTTGCCCTGGCAGTGACAGTTTGCTTCAGCCTTTTGGTTTTGTTCGTTGCAGAAATCAATGATGATGAATTATTTAATTGGCACATTGCCAATGAAGCCAGCCACGGTGTCGGAATCTATATCGATGGACAAGCCCAAAGCGGGTTCGGTTCCAATGAAAGAACATTTATCGGTAATGACGAGAGTTTTATCAAGTACCTACTCTTCGAGCTTAAACTTTTGAGATCTGATATTCCGATCCCCCCGAATACCAAAACACTTGAAGAGCTTGTACTGACGGAGAATGTCAGCGAGACCAGACAGGGATATCAGATTTTCGAACTGAGGTCTCAGGGAAAAAAGATCCATGTCGTCCGAAGCTCACTACCCCAATCTAGAATTAATTCTTCTCTGGAGCCATCCTCTACTGAGGCATATTTCTATTATCTGACGGATGTCAGTGGATTCGATCTCCAGACGACTTATGCACTATTGGGCTCTGTCTCACTTCTGGGTATCAGTGTCATATTTACCCTAATTGTTGCGGTGTTGGTGGGGCATGGCATTGCCCGCCATGTGGTTGCTCCTCTTACCCGCCTCAGTCAGGATGTTGATTCGGCCACTGTTGATCACAAGCCTGTATTGAAAGGCCACTACTACCCAGACGAAGTGGGCTTTCTGGCCAATCGCATCAATGCAATGTTGCGGAGAATTGAAGATTTTGTTGAGCGCGAAAAGGCCTTCGCAAGAGATGCCAGTCATGAACTCCGAACACCGGTCACCAGTAGTAGAATGGCCTTGGAGCTTGCCATTCCCCTGGTCGGGGACAATGAAAAACTGCACAGCCTGCTTTTGCGTGCCAGTCGCGCCAATCAGGATATGACCCATTTGATTGAGAGTTTCATGCTATTAGGAAAAGAGGAAAGTCACAGCGAGTCAAAACAACAATTGTTACTCCAGGGCCTCGCCCAGTCCGCACTTGATAAGAATGCCTATCTTCTCCGCGACAAACCAATACAGCTTATTAACGGCATTCCCGGTAATCTGCAGGTTGAACAGCCGTTGCAGCTGCTGTCAATTGTCATGAACAACCTCGTACGCAATGCATTTCAGTACACTACCGAAGGTACAGTCGAAATCAGCGCGGATAGTCAATCCATCACAGTCGAGGATACCGGCAAGGGGTTTCCCTCCCAGACATCAATGGGCGGAGAAGCTGAAAGTCCCGAAGGCATGGGACTCGGCCTGAACATTGTCAGGCGTATCTGTCAATTACGTCACTGGAAGCTCGATATTCAGCACCGGAAAAACGGGGGGACCCGTATCATTCTTCATCTTTAATTATTTCCGTGCATTTATCTCGCTGGATACTTCAAGCATCAGAAGATGCGTTTTTATATTCAGCTCTTCCTTTTTGACACCTTGTATATCCAAAAATAATACTGATTTTCACACCCTCTTCACGCCGAGGTGACAAAGGCTACACAGCCCCTTTCTGATAATGCTCCCGTTACTTATTCGAAACGCTTGTATCAAGCAAAGTCCTTCTGGAGTATTTCATGAAAACTGCTGTCGATTTAAATTTTTCCCCTTCGAATTTTTACTTACCTGCTTTATTGCTTGGCCAGCTATTGGTAGCAGCCAAAGCTTCAGCTATTTCGCCCGAACAGGTAAGAACGAAAATTACAACCATATCCCCTGATACGGTGCTAACAAAAACTCGCGAATTATCAGTGACCGAGGATCGAATCGATAACGTTGAAGTCAAATCTGAGGGGCAGCCCTTCGACGCTGTTGTGACCCAGTCTGGTGAGCTCACATCGGTTCAGGAAGATATCGGACAGCCCTGGATAGTGGGGTTTGGCGTGAAATATGACAGCGGCATATACAAAGATCAGTCCTCCGGAATAAAACCCATACCTCTAATTTCCGCTGAAATAGGCAATTTCTGGATGCAGGGACTGACTTTCGGATACTACGCCTACCAATCAAATTTACTGCAAGTATCTCCACTTTTACAGATCAGCCCGGGACAGGGGTACGATCAGGAAAGTATCGAAAACAATAGTCGGCTTTATGATGGATTGGAGGATCGCAAACTAGCAGTAGACGCGGGTTTTCAGCTGGATTACAACCTCTCGTGGGTAGACATTTCAAGCACCCTGCTCACGGATGTCAGCAACAGCCATTCCGGCCTCAGTGCAGAACTCAGACTGGGCCGTGATTTCAATCTTTCCGACACAGTAATACTCGCTCCATCCATATCAGCTCATTATCACAGCAGTGACTTTAATCAATATTACTATGGTGTCGATGAAGAATTCGGGACCGCATTCCGCCCCGCCTATGATGTTGGTGCCGGTGTGGAGTATTCAGTGGGGGTTACCACTATATGGCAATTCACCCGTTCCTGGAGCGTCATGGGTCAGGTTTCACACACCATTCTGAACGGGGCTGTCGAAGACAGTCCCCTGGTCGATAAAGGTCAGGAAACCTCGTTGATACTAGGAATTGGATATGCGTTCTAAGCCTGCATCACTCACGGCGACTATCATGCTAGGCCTGATGCTGGTCACGGGTTGTACAGGAGCTCCCCCGCAGCATGACGTCCAGACACTTCCCTTCAATATAGCCCCCCAATGGCAAATATCCGACACAGAAATCCGGCAGGCCCCCTCTACCGGGTGGATCCACCAACTAGGCTCGTCTGACCTTGAACAATGGGTCAGGCAAGCCCTGAAGAGCAATGCCAGTCTGCTGGAAGTCAGCGAGAAGCTAAAAGCAACGGGTTACCGGCAGCAGCAGATTAATTCCTCCGGGGGCCTGCAAATAGATTCTCGACTCAGTGCCGACAAGGCCCACGGCCTGTCCGGCAATAGAAACGACGATACGGAAGGATGGATTCTTCATCTGGATATGAGCTGGGAGTTTGATCTATGGGGCAAACAGGAAGCTCTGGAAGAACAGGCAAGATGGCAACGAATCAGCGTAGAGCATGAGTTCCGCTATCAGGTATTTTCTTTGACTGCACAAATCGCTCAGGCCTGGATAACAATAGCCGAACTGTCTTTATTGGAGGTGCTGCAGCAAAACGCCCTCAATAACTGGAAGGCTGTCGTGAACTCTGTCAGAAGAAATGTCGCGCGGGGACAGGTAAGCAACGGAGATTTGCAGTACACCCTAACCGAGCTGGCACTGGCCGAATCGGCACTTGAGCAAACCCGCAGACAACTTGGAAAGAGCGCCAGAAACATCAAAATTATTCTGGGGCAGTATCCGACTTTCGACCGAAAGCGACTTCCAACAGAGTTACCTGAAGTGCCGGAAATCGCCAGAATGGATTCACCGGCCCGTATTATGATGCAAAGGCCCGATATTCTAATGGCTCAAGCACATTTAGCCGCAACCGACGCTGCGGCTTCTGCAGCATATGCGGATCTGTTCCCCCGCCTCAGTTTGAATATTCTCCCTAAAATCCTGACGGGGGACCTTTCAGGAACCAGCAGTCAGGAATCGACTCTCACAACCTCCGCCAACCTGCTCCAGCCGCTGCTAGATCGACGCACACTTAAAGCCCGTGTGAATCTGGCTGCTTCCCAGGCAGACCAAGCTTTTTGGAGATATACCGACACCCTGCTTAACGCATTTTTCGAAGTTGAACAGACAGCTCATAACACCCTTCAGATGAAACGGGAGTGGCAAGCAATCGAACGTGCTCAAAGCATTGCTATAAAAGTCGCTGAAAACGACAAACGAGACTACCAGCGGGGGCTGAAGACTCTTAGGGACTATCTGAGTTCACAGCGGCGGGTCATTGAGCTTAGTCAGCAGGCAGTCAACATGCAGGCAGACTGTCTACGCAACTGGGTCGCATTACAGCTGGCTCTGGGGCGCCCCAGTCTACCGGAGAATGTTCGTCCTGAAATCGGGATACCCGTCCATTAGGAAATAGTCAATTCATGTGTAACTTAAAACTACCACTCTTAGCAATACTCTTTCTGCTACCCCTGATCACTGATGCAACGTCTGCAGCCGACGCATTGTCAGTCCCCGGCAAAATAGATTCAGGAATTGAGGTTCAGACGACTCCCGTTGAATTGAAACCCCATCAGCGACAGTTTCGGACTTATGGAGAAGCTGAAGCCTTCCAAACCAGCACGATTGCCAGTCGCATAGCGGCTACCGTCACGGAAGTTACCGCTATTTTTGAACCAGGCGTCTTTGTCAAAAAAGGAGCGTTGCTGCTCAGACTGGACAAAACTGACTATCAGGCTCAGCTTAGCAATGCTCTAAGTACCCAGGCAGTCGCAGAACTTGAGCTGCTGCAACAGCAAGCCGCCAGTGAAAGTGCACGTGAGGACTGGTTCTCTAACAATTCAACACCTCCCCCTGCACTGGCTATACAAGAACCTCAACTTAAAGCAGCTCGGGCACGCTTGGAAAGTGCTCGTGACCAAGTTATAAGAGCCAAAGCAGATTTACAGTCGGCAGAAATACGAGCGCCGTTTTCGGGCTGGATTATACGCCGCAATACCAGCGAGGGTGACTGGGTAAGTATGGGATCATCCCTGGGGTATCTGGTCAGCGCGGATCAGGTGCGCATCAAACTAACACTATCTCAGGAACACGCCGATCTACTGGGGTTCACGAAGTTAGAGCAAGTAAATATCGCTCTAAGTTCCGGCCGGGACCACTCCCGGGAAAGCGCTTGGAACAGCAAAGGCCTGGCGCTGGCACCGATCATCGATAAAGAAAGCCGGCAGGTGAATGCATATACCGTATTCCATCAGCCGTTTAAGGCCCAGCCTCCCTTGCGTCCAGGAACTTTCGTCTCTGCTCAAATAACCTTTGGAGATTTCCTGCCGCTCTATGCCATACCCGAGTCTTCCCTCACCCAAAGGGGAACCTTCTTTATTCTGGAGCAGGGCCAACTCAAAGAGATATCAGCCCAAATCAATTATCGAAGTCACGGTTACGCTTTTATCCCACCACCCGAAAACATCCTCACCGGAGACACATTACAGGTGGTTACGCAGGATATAGAACAGCTTTGGGAAGGCGCGCCGGCCTATCAGGGTCACTCCGCTTCTTTGGCAGACGTATCTGGAGATCAGCATGAATAAAGCTTTTAGCTCAGACTTAAAGCGTAGGCCATCCGGTATTGTCAGTTGGTTTATCTATCATCCGGTTGCAGGCAGCCTTCTGCTAATGATTGTATTGCTGTCTGGACTGACGGGTGTCATGTCGCTCAATCAGGAAGTCTTTCCTCCTTTTGCTCCCAAGCAAATCGATATATCTTTTGATGTGCGCGGCGCTTCTCCACAGGATGTGGAAAGACTGGTTATCCTCAAAGTTGAACAGGCTCTGGCAGGTCTTTCAGGAATAAAACGTATTCTCGCTACTGCCGAGCAGGATCAGGCACAGATAACGGTGGAACTAACCAGAGAGGCCAGCCAAGACGGAATGCTGAATATGATCAAATCCCGCGTGGATGCTATCGACACTTTCCCCTCCTATGCAGAACGCCCGGTGTTTTCTGCACCGGAACCCACCGAAGCAATGATGATCGTCAGTCTTTATGGCGACTTGCCCATATTGGCACTGCTGGAACAGGGCCAGCGCCTGGAAAAGGCTTTAAGTGCATTGCCCGGGGTCAGCTATGCCCGCATTCAGAACCCTCCTGAAATGCAGGTATCTATTGCCGTTATGCCAATGAGCTTGAATGAATACGGATTGACACTTAATGATATTGCCACAGCCATCAGTCGCCACTCTTTGAATCTGTCCACCGGCGTGATTGAAACTCAAAGTGGCCGTCTGAATCTACGGACCACCTCTCAGGCTGTGAAACCTGAGGACTTTCTCAGGATTCCGGTCAAATCATTACCTGATGGTCGGCAGCTGACAATACGGGATCTGGCCGATGTGCGCACAGAGCCTGCTATGGATTACTCCCCCTCCCGATTCAATGGATCCCCTGCATTGACCCTGGATATTCGTCGAAATGCAGGTGCAGGACTGGCTTCTGTCAGTCAGGAAGTCTCTGAATTTTTAGTGGGATATCAGCAAAAGTTGGGTCGGCATTTACAGGTAGAGGCCTGGATGGATGAATCACGAGAGTTCACCTCCCGCAGCAATCTGCTGATTAAAAACGGCCTCACCGGTTTTCTACTGATCTGTTTGATTATGGGGGTGTTCATCCATTGGCGAGTGGCGTTCTGGACAGCAGCAGGAATCCCGGTATCGATCATGGGGGCCATGGCAATTCTCTATTTCAGCGGTATGGATATCAGTCTGAATGCCATTACCCTGTTCGGCTTCCTGATCGCACTGGGACTGATTGTAGATGATGCGTTGGTCATAGGCGAAAGCATATACAGTGAGACGAAAAACTACGGACACAACGTGGCTAACGTCGTCGCAGGCGCTGATAAAGTAGCCCTTCCCTCAACTTTTGGAGCCTTAACCACTATCGCTGCGTTTTTTCCGCTCACACTCACCAAAGGAGAAATGGGCAGCCGCATGGGGAGTCTGGGCATTGTCGTGATCTGTTGTTTGCTGGCATCTCTGCTGGAATCCAAATTGATACTCCCGGGTCACCTGAGACATTCTCCCCGCCCATCCCGAAATCCAATGATCACCTGGCTTGAGGGACTATGGGGCCGGGTTCAGAGCAAAGCCGGCAGAGGGTTATCGGTAGTATGCGAGGAAATCTATTTCCCTATACTCCGTTGGGCACTAAATCACCCATGGAAAATATTGCTGGCTGCGACCGGGATATTTTCACTTTCCATCGCTATCATCGCCATGGGATTTGTCAGAACCTCAATACTTCCGGATATTGCCGACTACGAAGTCTCAGGTTCATTCCGGTTGAACGCCAATATTTCCCGTCCCCAACGTGAACAAATAGCCCGACGACTTGAAGATTCGCTGTCTCTAACCGGAGACGACATAAAAGACCAATATCAACTAAATTATGAACCAATCCAGCGCTACCTTATTGATATCAATAATCAGACCATCAATTTCAACATCGAAATCGCCGCCGTTGAAAATGCTCCCTTTGATGCTCATGAGGTCGCTCGACTCTGGCGAGAGCGCCTGCCCAAACTTCCATCGATAGCGTCCTTGGCAATTTCCGGCGGTTCCGGTGGAGACGAACAGGTGGCAATACAATTATCAAGTGACGACCCTGCCAACCTTGAAGAAGCCATTCACCGCGTAAAGCAGTATTTAGCTGGTATCGATGGCGTCATCGATATACGTGACGGCACAAGTACCCGGTTTCGTGAAGTGGTATTGGCAGTTACTCCAGAGGGAAAATCCGCCGGCGTTACCCAGCGTTGGTTGAGTGAGCAGATACGCGCTTCTTTCTATGGCGTCGAAGCACAGAGGATACAAAACGACCAGCAGGAGTGGCGAGTAATGGTCGGTTTTCCTGATGACTACCAACAAACCCTGGCGAATCTGAGAGAGATGTTGATTCCGCTCCCTAATGGGTCTTTTGCTCCTCTATCGACCATTGCCACTATCGACTATTCGCAAAGCAGCACAAGCCTGTTAAGAATCAACGCGAGGCGTTCTTTCATTGTTCAGGCTGGCACGCTTCCACCGCTGACGCCGGAGGAAGTTGTTGAAGAGGCCGAAAGAAACCTTCTGGCCAATCTATCAACAGTGTTTCCGGGGGTGAGTTACAGTATTGAGGGTGAGGTTAAGGATTCTTCGAAGTCAGTGGAAAGCCTACTATCCACAACGCTTCTTGCCTTGTTTATAATCTTTGCGTTGATGGCGATTCCTATGCGGTCGTATCGGTATCCGCTGGTAATTCTGGCATTGGCGCCGCTGGGCCTGGTTGGGGTGATACTTGGGCATTGGGTGGTTGGTATTCCTTTGAGTTTGATATCCATATTTGGCCTGGTAGGACTTACAGGAGTCCTCATTAACAATGGGCTATTGTTGGTCGACGCTTATCGAAAAAACATAGCGCTGGACATGTCAGTTACAGAAGCCATTGTGGGTGCCTGTATGCAACGATTTCGTCCAGTATTTCTGACTTCCGTCACAACTTGTGCCGGTGTTATGCCCCTGCTCTGGGAATCAGATCCGGAGGCCTTGTGGCTGGTACCCATTGCAGTCTCCCTAGGCGGTGGCGTTATGCTGGGCACACTACTTACACTGGTGACTCTACCTGCTGTATTGGTGTTATTGGAAAGCAACGGAGAATCTTCCTCGCTTCCCTACAATAAATTTCATTAGATTCATTCGACTTCAGCCCCGGCGGCTTTCTTCCGAAAATATCCTTCAACGGGACATAAAACCCGTTATCCAGGGGCTGTAGACATTCTACAGCCCCAAGCGGAAACTCGAAGTATGGACCAAGACAATAAATAGCCCATTTGCGTTTTTTTGGGCGTTCCTACGTCATTAAGTTGCGCGTATATCAATTCCTCCAAAAAAATTCTGAATTTCACATAGCCTTCACTCAGAAGCGACACCGCCTTCACCTCTACTCTCGGATAATACCCTTGCCGATAGTTTGAAAAGTAGAAATCGAACCGGCTTAACTCATTGGGAACATTTACGCGAGGTAGAACAAAAATGAATATCACCCGAAAAATCCCTATAGCGCTAACATTATTGTGCGTTGCAGCCAATTTCGCCCATGCGGCAGAAGATATAAGTTCCTATACCAGCTCCTTGATGGAGCTGAATGATACCGATGCTCAGAATAAGAAAATCAGACTCATCTATTCGGTCCAGAGCGCATGGAATCGCAGCCACATCCCTGACGGGATCAAGGAAACAAAGCTCATACTCAACGGTGGGTCTGGATTTGATATGAGCAATGTTCCGAAAATTGTCACGTTAAATGAATCGGGGATGACTGGCTATTATCGATACAGCCTTCCAACCGCTTTTCAACTTAAAGTCGGACAGCAGGGCGGTGCTCAGGTGACTCATATTGATCATAAACCTGCCAACACCATTGAGACAGCTCAGGTCAGCGAGTCTATGGAGTTTAGTCTGGGAATTTCCCTCGAAACCCCAAGCCTCGGTGGCGAAGCTTCCTGGGGGACAAGGGTCACATATAACCAGCCCGAGTTCAGGACGGTGGCAAACTATACCCAGTCTAACGGCGGCGTCACCTGGGATATCTCCAACAAGACGATCAGACACAATACGCCGCCAAAACACTGGCTAATGAAGGGCTGGCTCTGGTGTGACGTATCCAATCTCATCGGCTACGACCAGCTTCCTGTTGTCATGAAGTCAGATTTCAGACCTGAAGCTGCAATTCTGTATCGCAAGTCTGATTTAAATGACGGGAAAGATACTACCCAACTGACACTTGAAGCAAATTGGCGGAAAACTCATTACCACTTTGCGCGCGACTGGTGCTCCTGGTACGCCGATATCTATTGGAACCCGCAGTATACCGATTACCACACTTGGACTAAAGCCAGCCGAACCGTGAGCATATCCTGGAGTGATTCTCTCTATCATTAGCCCTCAATCCAAAATGAGCACCTGATTATAAAGCGCTTAATAAAAACCAGTGCTCAAACAAAAACCGGGGGGTGTGCTGGCTGATGCCAGTACACCCAATACTTTCCCATTCAAATAAAAGGAACACACCATGACTTTCAGAAAATTGGCATTCTGGTGTATGCCTCTTTGCATTCTGGCGGCCGCGGCTTTTGTATACTTCCCTGACGTTGCCACTTCAAATCCAACAGTTATCGGGCAGACAGTTAGCGAGAAAGTCACGACCGAAGAACAACCCCAGGACTATCTGCAGCCCCTTTTTACCCAGGAAACGCCGACAGAGACGCGTAAAGAAGAATTGGCCGAAATACAGGATACTAATCCGTGGATTTCCCTGGCCTCCACTGAGTTGAGCTCTGAACTTTATGACTTTATCGAATCCGAACATCTCAGATATGTTGATATCAGCACCTACCCATTCGATCTTGAGACAGAAAGTCGACTTAGAGCCCTGTCACAGTCTGGTGAAATCTTGATGTTTGATAACACTGAGGCTGACAGGCTTTCCGGTCTCACGGAGACACCTTCTGATATTGTTTCGCGCTATTTTGGCACCGCTGCCGAGGCAGATGTCATTATAGCCACGAGTGTCAAGACTTCTGATGGCGGCATTCATTATTTGGTATTGCCCGTGGCCAAACAGGAAGAGGCCGATTCCTTACCTGAAGATATTAAAGTAGCCGTTGCACTTCTGAAGCAGGAGAAAGTCACCAGGAAAACCATGTAGGCAATAGGGAAATCATGTAAACAATACGGTCGAGCGCGAACACAGAGCCGTTTTTTGCGCTCGACTGCGTCGTTTGGTCGCGTAAAAGTCAAATAAGCCAACTGTAAATAGCGAATATAGGGAATGCACTTCAGATGTTAATCAAAAAAATGGACTTCTGGATAGGTGCAGCCATGTTGTTGGGGGGCGTATTGTTGTGTGCCATTGGCGCAGGAGAACTATTGAAGGGAGTCAGTTCGTATGGCTGGCAAGAAGTGCCAGGAGTACTTCTATCCAGCAAGGTTAATCGATCAAGAGCCGATCATTCGGTAAACTCTTATCAATATCAAGCTAGTTTTTTTTACCGCTACCACACTGGTGTTCGTGAACTAACCGGCGACGTTCTGTATCCAGGCTATGCTCGTCAAAGTACTCGGGAGGCCGCCGAAGATTGGTTGGAGAAGCTTCCTGTGGGTGAGGTAATTGTTTACGTGAACCCTGATAATCCGAAGGAGTCGATGTTAGCCCCAGGGGTCCATCCGGAAATGCTGTTCAGGCCATTGGCTGGATTATTCATTGCTTTTTTATCTTATTGGCTATTTGCTCGCTTGAGACAATAGGCTGATGAGGTTGAATAATTATATGCAAAAAGTCTTGTCCGACTTTTTCTCAGCCATGGACGACTTGTTCAGGAAGATTCATCGGGGTGTCTTTAACAAGTTACGGATAAAAGTGAATTCGCCTCAAGTCCTGCTGATAAACCAACAGAAACCAAAAGTTTAATATGATTCGTCACCAAACTTTGAGTACAGATAATGTAGACGTCCTTCATCCGACAGTTTTCTCATCACTCTATCCCAGTGCTCTGCAAGAAACCTCCCTTTTTCATTGTCATGAAACAGCATAAAGTATTCCTGTCCTGTTATAACATTCGCTCGGATCACGATGCTTTCTTCAAGCTCCAGTTCGGCCAGAGTGGATTCTAGTGCCTGACGATAATCCAGGATAAAATCCAGCCGTCCCGCATTGAGCTTCATCAGGGCAGCATCCAAATGGGTAAACTCCTCCAAGTGGATATCCTCCGTAATGATGCCAGCAACATCAAATTGGAGACCTCGCTCCCAACCAACAACCTTGCCCGATAAATTCGAGGTTCCTGTCCACGAACTGATAGTTCCCTTTCGATAAGCCACGGAAATAATATCAACTCCAATGTACCAGTGTGGATAGATAAGGTTACCGACGTTTATATCCCTGCGGTAGCCACCTGGAAATGCATCAACATGCCCGGATCGCGCCAGTTCTTTGCATCTTTTGTATGGAGCGAATAGAACTGACGCCTGAATTCCATAGGCATCAAATACTTCCTTCCACAATTCATGGTACAAGCCATTACCATCCCGTTGAGCGTAATATTCCCACTCAGGAGTGCATATTCGTATTTCGCTAGCTTTAGAGGTGCCTGAGTATGCAAAGCTCACATGGCATAAATATAATGTCATCAGCCCTAACTTGATCATCGTTTTTATAGGAGCTTTTGATATAGATTTCGCTAATGCCATAAAAACTCTCTGAAACTTTTCTATATTGAGTGTAGGTCACGGATCAACTTAAGTCAGAAAGACAAACACTAAAACTTTAGCCACGACTTTGCTTTCAAATGATGCGAGGCCTGGCTTACACAGCCTCCACTAGACGACTGAATTATCCATCGTCAGCAGGCCTGCATATCAGGTCCGATTTGGCGGGATCGATTATTTGGCATTACACCTGACCAAAGAAGAATAGAAATTCCTTACATGAAGAAATTAAAGTCACTATCGTACGACTCAAAAGAGGAGAAAGTGGCCAGGGAAGCGGTGTAACCAATACTCCCTGGCATGTAGGCGGCAACGAAATTTGTACTGAGCACTACCCGTCTAAATTTTCCATCAAACTATCGGTTACTGCCTGTAAATGCGAACGACCTCGTAACGGTTAAACCCAGTATTGTGACGATGATTTCGGTTGTAGACAAAGTTGGAAAACAGGTGCAGAAAGAAAAAGAAATCATCCCTGTCCTGGAACCAGAATTCGCCGTAGTTTGGATCAAAGAAACACACATCCTCGCCATCCTGTCCAATATAGGCCGCAATGGCATGTGAATCTCTGGTGTTTTGTCCACTCAGGATAATTAGTGCATATCCACCTTTTATCCGATCCAGCTCCGCTTTCAGAGCATTGCTGTTCATAGGTATTCGATTGTTCGAGTGAATTCCCAGGCCGTTGTTCCGCAACCATGCCTGATAGCCCATTACCCAATCAGGAAAGCGAGTCAGGCTTCGCTGCCAGGCAGATATCCGCTGCAGTTCATGATGGTTAAATGGCTTGTATATTCTTGTATTGGGATTCCAGACAGCACCAAGGTGATTGACCAGGGAATCATCCAAAGCGTGATATTGGACCCAATGGCAGGACAATCCCATACAGATTCCATTGCCCACAGGCCCCTGAATAAAGTGAAGCGGGTACCCCTGGCTGAAATCCCACGTACACAGACCGTTATAGTCACTGACCAGTTGCTGAACGCGGTCCAGCGGATAGGCTCTATTTGGCATGTCTTGCTCCTTGTATGTTATTTGGTGATTCAAAACCGATTCACATTTATAGAGACGACGCAAAGATCACATTTGGATGCAAGGAGACTGCACAAAAGTACAAGCAGAAATCTTTTAATGAGGTTAGTATGGAGCGTTGTTTTTCCCCGTACGGTTACCCGATGTCTACAGATGAGACGGTGTCTTCAGAAGAACCGGTGTCGACAGAAGAGTTTGTTCGTTACCAGCATGTTGTCGAGCTACCCGGCCTGGTAATTAGCGACGCCCTGTTCCAGCAGTTTCATTTTCAGCCGCACTTTCACCTTGATTACCATATCGGCGTTGTAACCAGCGGCATTCAAAGGCAGCGCATTTCCGGTAATACCCAGGATATACGGCCAGGCATGTTATGCCTGATGCCACCCGGCCAAGTCCATGATGGAGCCAGTCCGGACGATCGCTCACATCAGTTGACGACCTTTCGAGTTCCACCGGCTTTGATCAATGAAATTCTGTTTGACAGCCAGGACAAGGTTTCCCAGCCAAATCTGGCGCCGACTTTGTTGGAGAATCCGTCTCTGTATCAGGCCTTTTTGCGCTTACGAAAATCCTTTCATCACGAGACTTGCGCCAGCCAACTTTATAAAGACAGCTTATGGACACTATCTCTTAATCAGTTATTGGCGGGCGCCGAGCGCCAAGTGATTCAGCCGGAACAGTACCGACTCAGTCAGCAGCAGGGTAATAAGGTAAGAGATTATTGCGAGGCTAATCTGAACTGCAAAATTACTCTGAACACATTGGCCGGTTTATGTAACTTGTCACGCTTCCAATTTATCCGAAGTTTCCAGAAGCAAACCGGCTTGGCCCCACACTCCTGGTTAATGAGGCTAAGGCTGGAACATGCCTGTGCCAGCCTTTCCTCCCCGGATGCGCTAATCGCTGATATTGCGGCGGAAGTGGGCTTTTATGACCAGAGTCACTTTAATCGCGCATTTAAAGTTGCCTATGGCGTAACGCCTTCCCAATACCGAATGCTCAGCACTGATCGTCTTATCAATACCAAATTTTAGCTTGAAGCGGCAAAATCCCGGGCACATTGAACAAAGGCATTAATACCTTCTGCAGGCGTTTGAAATGAGGTCACCAGCCGGATAACGCCTTCTTCCCAACGCCCGCCATAGAAGGAAAAACCTGCTTTCTGCAGATGTTCTATCATCGCGGCCGGCATGGTGCAGAATAGAATATTGGCTTGGGCCGGGGTATTGATGACTACACCAGGAATGCTTCTTAAGCCTTCCTGCAACAACGCCGTCATCGCGTTGGCATGTCGGGCATTTTTTTGCCATAGGTTGTTGGACAGATAGGCAATCATCTGAGCTGACAGCAAGCGCATTTTTGAGTGCAGCTGGCCGGCTCGCTTGCGTCGATAGCCGAGCTCATATGCCAGATCCCGGTTAAACACAACGATGGCTTCTGCCGCCATCACGCCATTTTTTGTGGCGCCAAACGAGAGGATGTCGATGCCGGATTTCCAGGTCATTTCAGCGGCTGTACAGTCCAGAGACACCAACGCGTTGGCAAATCTCGCACCGTCCATATGTACCTTTAATCCAGCTGACTTGGCGATATCAGTGATCGTGCGTATTTCATCCAGGCTATACAGGCTGCCGATCTCGGTCACCTGAGACAGGCTCACGGCCGACGACGGCGAAACATGCACATCACTGACTTTTTGCTTGATCAACTGACTTAATTTGTTCGGGTCCATCTTTCCACTTTCACCCTCAACACTGATCAGCTTCGCTCCATGGGTAAAAAATTCCGGGGCGGTATTTTCGTCAACATTGATGTGACTTTCCGGATGGCAGAATATACTTCCCCATGGCGGCGTCATCACGCTCAGACTCAAGCAATTGGCCACCGTACCGGTAGACACCAGAAATACGTCTACCTCGCACTCAAAAAATTCCGACATCATTCTCTCGACCTGCCGAGTCTGATCATCATTCCCATAGGGCATTGCCTCCATGCGGGCGGCCTGTACCATAGCTTCAATAACCGCTTCTGATGCGCCTGCGATGTTGTCACTGCATAAAGATATTTTCATAAAAGACTGTTCGCCCTGTGTAGGTTCTCATTTTTTCCCATCATGCCCCATCATGCCCCATCATGAAAAACCGCGCTTGTATATTTGTGCTGCCACTGAAAGTTTTTGCCGGCCTTCACTTAGCGGCCTTTGTAATAGCTATTTTCCAGAATAGCAATAAGCTCATATGGGAGACATTCTTCATTTAACTACGCAAGTGTTTGCTGCGTTTTCTTGTAAATATCCGAGGCTGGTCCTACATTCATTAATACTGTTAAGGCCTCTTTCACTTTGCCATCAGCAATCACCATCCCTTCAGCCACATAGAAAGCTGGGAGTGACTCTGGGGTCTGTTGAGGTTCAAGCAGGCTTTAGGATTAAGACGCAGTTTGAATTCGCTATTTGTCTTCATTCACAGGGAGAGTCAAAGACAATGAGAGCATTCAACAAGGGATTCTTATCTATTGCAATACTGACCCTGCCTTTGGGATCAGCCATTGAAAACTCCTATGCAGCTGTTGATATTGAATATCCTGCTGACTTCTGCAAAAGCAATTTTGTTAATAACATTCCTTTGGTCATTAATCCGCCTGTCGAAGGCAGCGGTATTAATCTCCGCAAAGAAGAGGCACAACTCAGTAATCGGGATAAAGCCAGCGTTTGTGGCAGATGGGAGGCGGTATATCCCAGAGCCGATGGGGCGGCAGTCGACAATATCCTGGGGATGCAAACCGTGCATTCCGCCCTACTCCCGTCAGGTAAACTTCTCCTGGCCAGTGGTAGCAGCTGGCGAAACAAGTTTGATGTCGACCGATTCCCGGATTCCCTGAACCCAGTCCCTGGCACCGGGCTTTTTGATGTCCGGGAAGACCCCTTCGCAAACAGCAAATACGACAATTATTATCGCTTAGTAAATAACACCGCCATATACGACCCCGTTGCAAACAGCTTCTATCGAATTCCCTCACCTTTGCCAGAGAAAGGTAAAGATACCTTTCTGGCCAATGATCTATTCTGCTCGGGACATGTTCATTTGCCCGACGGGAACGTGCTCTTCGTCGGCGGTACTGAATACTACTATCCCTATCGTACCGGTGCTCAATCGAATTACATTTTTGACTGGCGCAAAGAGCTGACGGTGGACTGGAAATCCGTGGACTGGAGTGTTGTCCCTGAAAAAAACGACGCCCATTATCTCTGGACATTTGCCGGAAAAATGGATGTAGGGCGCTGGTATCCGTCCCTGGTGCCCCTCAATGATGGTCGCATCAGCATATTCAGCGGATTTACCAACTACTTTTTAACTCCAAAAGTCACCGCTTATCGATTTGAAATTAACAGCACCGTCGATTTCTTCGACCCCTATCGTTTCAATCCGGACCACCCCGAGAACGCTTGGAAGAATGTGGATGTGAAGGAAACGCCCAACAGCCCTTTCAGTACTCGTATCTACAAAACCTTCACTCCTTCAGTCTGCGAGGATATGGAGCACTTTGATGCGCTGGGGATATCGACCAACCCCGATGCAGACCCAACACTAAAACCTCCCTGCACTTGTGATGAGCGCTGCCAGAAAGACAACTTATACGACGCCTTCAAGCTCTACCCCAACAACTATCAATTGGCAAACAATCGAATTTATCTAAGCCGTGAAGGCGACTGGGTTAGCCTCCGCACCAGTGATACCGCCTATATGCGTCGTACAAAAAACACCTATTGGGTAAATATTGAAGGCGACGCTGAACACCCCAAAGTGACTTTTGAGCACGGTCCGGACCGCCCCGATATTATTACCTCTTACGGTACCTCTTACTTCGATCCCAACTTCAACGGGGTGGGCATACTGGGCGGCCAGCCCGTGTCTCCGGGCACAAGCACTTCTTTTATCACTGTCCTTCATGATGATGAAAATCCTGATTATGACTTCAGCAATGACTCATCGGACTCTTCAACTCCTGAAAAAATCATTGCCACTCGCTTCCACGGTGGTCTGGGGAGCACAAAATTTGAGACCTTTCACCCCGATGGTGATAACAAGAGCGGTCAATGGAAGATTGAACCTAATTTCCTCGGCGACCATGCCCAGGACAATCGCACCATGGGCGCCGCAATTGTATTGCCCACCCGCCAGGTGTTGCTGATCAATGGCGGTAACTATGACTTTTACGGGCCCATTCACTACCCCGTGTTGATGACCCCCGAATTCAATGACAAAGGAGAGTTTGTCCAATACCACAGCCGTCGTCTGACCGATGCCGTAGAGCCTCGCCTGTACCACAACTCTGCGGTGCTTCTACCGGATGGACGGGTCTGGACTTCAGGAGGCAATAGCGCCAGAGCCTCAGTTAACACAAAGGAAGGCGTTCAACCTACCTCAAGTAAGAAAGAAGCCCCTAAAGGCCAGCGCAAGCCCAACCTGGATTTAGTCAATATAAAAATGTACTTCTTCCAGGACGGCCAGATGGCAGAAGTCCAAAAGGGAATGCTCGACACACCCACAGAGAATTGGACTGCAGAAATATTCAATCCCCCATATCTCTTTATCGGTGGTGATTACCGGCCTCAAATAGAGACAATAAAGCAAACATCCAAAGCCAAACCTGGAACAACGTTTCAACAAACCATTGGAAAGCAAAATTACTATCTTCTGCAAAGCCGCCAATCCTACGAAGTTGAGGTCAACGATCTGCCGAAGGAACACAAACAGAATGATGAATTGGTGTTAATTAAACTGCCTTCCTTTACTCACGATTGGGATCAGGGCCATAAATTCATCAGCATTCCTTTTGATAAGAAAACCTGCGCCAAATCAAGCTGTGTCATCAGTTTCCAAACTCCGGAATTCGTAAAAGCCAATATTCCTCCGGCTTTCTACATGATGTTTTATGTGGACACACAGGGCAAACCGTCCAAGGCTGCTTTTGTTCGTTTGGATGATAAAGCTGTAGCGCCGTAAGAATGAAGGGCAAAGGGATACCTGACTGTAAGTTATTATGGGTAAGACAGGTAAAATTCGACTTGTTGCAGGTATCCCGTCAATCATCCTGGACTCAGGATGATCGCTAGCTTGTACTATTGATCTTTAGCAACCATTTGATCTTTAGCAACCATTGCCAAAGTTTTGCAAGTTGCCAAACTTGCCATTTTCGTTCTTCCATAGCCCCTTTGGCAAAATAGATTCCACGACATCCCAATGCTCAGCAATTTTGCCGTTCTCAATCCGGAAAAGGTCATAAAATGAGGTAGATTCTCCGGCCAATTTACCTTCGCTTATCGCCAGTACGAAATTCCCTTCCCCCATCACACGGTGATTGACCAAGTACTCCATCTTTATTCCCTGGCTCTTCATAAACTCAATGGCATTGTTTAGACCTGACAGGCCGTCTGCCACTTGAGTGTTATGCTGCAAGTAGTTGTCACCATCAAAGAACTCGCCTATCTGCTCGAACTTCCCTTTAACCAGAACAGTATCAATAAACCTTTCCACGATTGCTTTGTTGGCGCAGGTCTTATCCTGATCCATGATCTCCCTGGCTCCATCCAGCTGAGTATGACCACTCGGGTTAGGTGTGTCAGACTTAATGGTCAGGTTATCCCAGTGCTCTACGATCAAACCGTTTTCGAATCTGAAAACATCAAACCCAACCTTGGGACCAGAAAAATTGTAATCCGTTTGGGTAACAACAAAATTGCCATCCTCAAGCGCCCTGATGACTTCAACCTTTGCACTACCTTTAGGCAATGCTTTCATAAGCTCACCAAACCCCGCCAGGCCATCAGCAACAGACAGATTATGCTGAATGTATTTTATTGGGTTCACATAACCAACAGCCTCGCGATCTCCAGTTTCAATCGAATTCAGCAATGCGATGGCTTTATCTTTATTAGAGAGTTGATCTGTTGCGCTGGAATCCGCCCAAGAATGTGAACAGACAGCCATAGACAATGCTGATACCAGCAGGGTGTTCAGTATTTGTTTCTTCATTAAGTGGTCCTCTATCTAAGTGGAACCATGATAGATAGAGGCATCTGGTACGAGCAGGTGAAAGCCGGACTATAAATGGTAAAAATCAAACTCAGTGAGCTGCCCCACCATCAACGCCTTATGTATCACCCTTGCCCGCCTTCGTGATGTTTTCGAAACTGGGCCGGCGTCATATGAGCATGCTTCTTAAAATACTTAACAAAATTGCTGCTCTCCTCAAACCCCAGCCCCTGGGCAATCTGTTGGACTTGAGTACCGCTTAGAACCAACTGTCGCTTAGCCTCAAGAATGGTCTGGGCATCGATGAGCTGTTTTACTGTCCTGCCTGTCATTGTTTTGCAAATGATGTTCAGCGTTTTGTAGGTTGTACCAATCATGCTCGCATATTGATGAGCATCGCGATTGACTGTGAACTGCTCTTGCAACAATTTCATGAAGCGTTCAAAACAATGGCTGTGGTATTGGCTCACAACCTTTCCTCTATGACTTGGACTGGCCTCGCCTACTTTGATCAACATGGCCTGAAATAGTGTCTGAAGGTAGGGGATATTAGGTTGGTTGTTGTGATACTCCTCGGTTACGAGATCAATGAGATTCAGGAGAGACTGGACTGCGGTGTGATTCAATTTAAAACTCGGCAGATAGGAAGACAAAAAGTGCGAGGAAGAAAACAAGTGCAAGTCAGTCGCAGCCATGACTTTTCTTATGTAGTCATCTGTAAATACCACTAACTTGCCACCAGGGCGACTCGATGTATCAAATCGGTGAATTTGCCCTTTATTGATAAAAATGACACTTCCTCTTTCGACAGGCAATCGGCTGAAATCAACTAAATGACGCCCTTTCCCATTCGAAAAAATTATCAGATTATAAAAATTGATTCTGTGAACCTTCCCTAACATGGGGAGTGCCCCCTGATCTGCCATTTGGTACAGGCTATTGAGATCAATAACCTCAAAACCAACCTCTGGTATGGCCGTCTCTTTGAATTCGATTTCGGGAAAGGAAGTCATCAAAATTTCATAATCAATTAAATAGCTGATAAATCGATCGTTAATTCCCATTGCTGTCGATCAGCCTTGGAACTTTCCAGCTGAGTATTGTGCAGAATATACGCAACATATGGCATCACTAAACGCTAGACCGGGATGCCAGCATTGTAATGGTTCAGGAAGTTTCCAGGCAAAGGAGGCCTTTATCCGATTGGCATTTTAGTTTAGAAAAACTGACGACTGCACCGCACAAACGAATCTGAGGCGCACTGATACAGCGCTCAGGCGAAATTCGTCAAATATGCAGACCCGCACCTCCCCAGGCCTGCGCATTGAGAGTGACATGGGACAGGCACACTCTCTACAAACGTGTTAAGTCCTATGCTTTGCTTATCTATTCATGATAAGCGGCAAGTAAACCAGGTAGCGAACTCAAGCTTTACTCGCTTTCCTGCGGGTATAAAACAGCCCAGCCAACCCTACTCCCAGCAGCCCTAATGCCGATGGGCCCGGCACTGCGATTTCCGAGGCGACCGAGGAAATCAAGGCATTAGAGGCCCGGATATCAAGATAGCCTTCTTCATAGGTGGCGCCCGCCCAAACAGTAGGTCCGGTATTATCTACTTGAAAACGAAACCAGTCAGTGTTTCTTAGTGCAAAGAGATCGCCATTCTCATTTCCGGCAAAAAAAGATGTAAAGCCAAAAGATTCAAAACCATTTATCGGGTAGTCGGTATATTCGGTGGTTAGATTATTCTCAGCCGTAAAATCATTCAAAATTGTACGAAATGAGCTCAGATCAAATACAGCATCAGACATGTAGGACAGGTTTCCATAAAAATCCAGCCCTATCTCCGATACGATCGCATCATCACCCTTGCCCAGCTCGTCAAGCCCATTCTCCCCAACCAAGTACTGATGAGCTGAAGTGGCTGTGCTCTCATAGGTTACACTCCAGACAAACTTCAAGCCATCCAGGCTATGAAAGTCAGGGGTAGAACCAGCATCAAATGAATAGGATTCAAAATCAACCCAATCCAAAGTAGTCTCGTAGGTATTGGTTATTAGAGCGGCGTTAGCATTAAGTGGTGAACAGACAAAGCCCATTGCTAGAAGAAGTTTCCGCATAAAGTCCTCTTTAATACAAATCAACATTAGCGCCCTTTCCCGGGGCATTTTTTAAGGCCATACAGTTTATCATGTTACGTATGTCGTTGATATTAAAGCTTCAGTTCGCCAACTTTTGATCGCTACAGCCTATCACCACATTGCACCGGCAAAGCTAGCCATGGAAGACCTTCCCATTTTTCCGCGCACTATAACTCCCTGACCTCTAAAATATTGTCTTGACGAAATTAAAGTAAAACAATAATTTATTACCCTCAATCAATAATTACAGGGATTTAGTATGACCAAGCATTTTTCTTCGCTGATCGCCTGGGGTTGTCTGACGCTATTTGTTCTGACTCCTCTCATCGCCCTATATTTCCTTGTCAACATAGATGCTTTTGCGTCCCTGGCTAAGTACACACTGGATTTGCCCATACAATGGCAAAGTGTCGAATCATCACAATGGTACGGCTTTTGGGCGCTGACGATGATATATGTCGCTATTGGCCTTGGAGGCTTGTTTTTCCTTCGTCGTGCATTCGCGAACTTTGCCAGAGGAGAGCTTTTTAACCAAGACAATAGTCATGACCTGAGACTGTTCTCGATCTTCTTATTCATCCAGGCTCTCGCCAAACCGCTACACATGGGATTATCCAGCGTTCTGCTGTCTATGAATCACCCCGCTGGCGAAAGAATGCTTTCTGTATCCTTTGGCAGTGACGAGGTAAAAGTCATCGCCTTGGCTATGATTTTGTGGGTGATGAGCGACCTTCTTGTCAAGGGAAGCAACCTTGAGAGTGAAAACAAGCAATTCGTTTAAGGTGCCTGTATGCCTATTGTCGTTAATCTGGACGTAATGCTGGCCAAAAGAAAAATTCGCGGAAAAGAGCTGGCTAACGCTGTGGGTGTTACCGAGCAAAACTTATCGTTATTGCGCACTGGCAAGGTTAAGGGGGTGCGATTTTCAACACTTGAGCGTATTTGCCAGGTATTGGATTGCCAGCCTGGGGACGTGCTCGAGTATGTGCCGGATGAAACAGAATAGCCATTAAAGGTATTCCTCACCAACTGCCAGTCCTCGTGTTTTGAACTAAGCTTTCTGATGAGGACCTTTCCTCTCTGACAAATAAGGAAATTGCTATGAGCGGATATATTATCGGCGGCTGGACCCAACGCCCTTCAGACACTTCTCCTGATTCCTTTTCTTATACGATGTATGGCATGGTCACCAATTTATCGGGCCTGACCACGGGGACCCCGCAGTCGCCTGGCTGGAGCCCCAACACCACCAAGGCGCCCTCCGCCTCCGGTAAAGTGATGTGGACCTACGGTGGTGGTGGATGTACACCCGACCATATGCCCCAGAGCCCGGCAAGCGTGGCCGAAATCGTGCAGGCTACAGACAAAGGGAACTGGGCTGGAGTGGATTTCGACGACGAGTGCAGCATGAATGTTGGCATGCTGGTGGAAACAATGAGTAAATTGAAATCGATTAACAAGGAATGCAGTTACACATTTCTCGCTGGATGGGACTACAACAATCCCGGCGCGTCCAGCCTGGGTAATAGCATTAACCAGGCCGTCAAAACCATCGCGCAGTCAGGAACTGTCAACAGGTTTTGTCTCATGTGCTACGCCGCGAGTATGTGGAGCATGAGCGACATTGAAGCGAATGTCGGGCCAGCCATTGATCGCACAATAGCCAACGGAGTGCCGGCAAAACAGGTCATACTGGCTCTGACACCTGCGGGATTGAATCAGGAAAACCTCGATTACTTCCTCAATCAGGTGACCAGCAAAGGTATTGGCGGCCTCTTTATCTGGAACTACCCGGCAATGCCAGATAATTATCTGCAGCAGATTGAGCAGGCGCTGCTGGCTTAGCCAAAACACTCAATTCTGAGCACGATTCGAACATTTTCAACCTTCCGCCAAATCGTATCAGTCTAGTGATTGGTACGATTCCGCGAAAGCCAACATATTCTCATCATACCTATTGAGCAGAACCCGATTGGCGACTATCTTTTCTATATGACTCAGTATTAAGTGCACTTGGATATGAAGTACAAACTGTTCTTCGTGCTTGTCTTATCTATTACCAGCCGTTGTGTTGACGCTCTAGAGGAGCCAATCAAGGTGGCCCGGGGAGATGAAAACTACCCGCCAATGGAATACGTTGAAAACGGCCAGCTTACCGGCTTTCATATAGAGCTCGTCAGCCGGGTGCTTGCTGATCTCGGCCACCGTGTAGAATTTGTCAATCTCCCCTGGAAACGTGCACTTCGACAGCTTGAGAAAGGCAATGTTGATGCTGTCACGTTCATGTCCAAGACAGAAGCCCGCAGCCATTACACGATTTTTCATCCGCAGAATATCTTATCTGTTTCTCACCTGGCATTTATCAGAAATCGGCTCGCCGACGCCCGATTTCCATTTAATGGGAATCTGGATTCTGTCAAAAATCAACGGGTTGTCGTGCCTTTAGGGTTTAAGTTCGGCAATCACTTTGATACTTACCCATTCACCAACAGGGTTGAGATCAGCGGAATCGACAATGTCCTTCGGGAAATTGCCAATGACCGAAATGCCGTTGCCGCATTAAGTATCAATTTCGGCCAACTTGATTATCTTAAGCTTCAGACTCCAATAAATATTGACAGCTTTGAGGTCGTAAAACCCTATATAGCCGACACCGACGTCTATATCGGCTTCTCAAAAGCAAGGCATCGGGAGACCTTGGCAGAGAATTTTGCACAATCGTTTTTGAATCTTAAGCAAACCGGCTTCTATTCAAAGCTAAGACATAAATACCATCTGTATGAATCCGATTAGCCAGATCCAAGAACAAGGAAAATCACATCATTTTTCCTCGTATATTCAATAGGTTATAATATCTATAGGAGAAATTACTTTAACAACTGCATCAGAGTAACTTTGCTTTGCGTTATTTACCCTCACCAAATATCCAGCACCTACTTTCCGCTACCTACTTTCCGTCACCTACTACGTTTGCAATTCCCCATTAAACCTGCAGCCTGACAGTGACTTCTGAACCGGCATACACTGCTATCTAAAGCTCACTCCCTGAAGTGACTTCCAGGCCAAATAAAATCCGGTAAAAGATTACTGGCAATTAGAGGCAGGCCCCTTAAGATTGATAGTTTCCATGTAAACAAAATAATCGACGAATCCACGTAACACCCATTTGCATCTATAGAAAAGGAGTTTCTCATGAGTCTGGCATTGATCGCTTTATGCGCCCTCTTCCTGTCATTCTATTTCGTTCTGGCCCGCTTAAAGACACAAAAGAAGAGTTTTAACTTCCGCGTACTGAGCGCGTTAGTGGCGGGACTGCTGTTTGGCGGAGCCATCCAACTGGTTTTAGGAACCAACAGCGAAGCCGCAACCAGCTTTGGTGAGTTTATTTCATTATTTGGCGACGGCTATATCAAATTGCTTCAAATGATCGTCATTCCCCTGGTATTCGTTGCCATGACAGCCTCGATTATGAATGTCGAAGGCAACGGCGCACTATCCCGAATCGCCCCAAAGATCATTGCCATGCTGATGATTACCGTTGCCATTTCGGCCGTGATTGGTGTTGCGAGCATCTACCTGTTCCATATAGACGCAAACAGTCTGGTTAATGTCGTTGGAACCAACAGTGATATTGAAACCCGCAGCGACAAGTTGTTATCCACCCAGCAGTTTATGGCAAACAACGGATTAACCAATCTTGCCCTATCTATCATCCCTTCGAATATTTTCAGCATGCTGACCGGTGCAGAGAGGACTTCAACCTTATCAACCGTGCTGTTTAGCATATTTCTGGGCTACAGCATTCTTCAGGTTAAAAAGCGCCAGCCTGAAAAAGTAAAAAGTTTCGTGGATTTCATAAACGCCGCTAAAGAAGTCGTGCTTTCCATGGTAAGAGAAATTCTGAAGCTGACGCCCTACGGCGTATTTGCGCTCATGACTAATTTCATGATGGCTAATGACTTATTCGCACTGGCAGAAATGGGCCGATTCCTGTTGGCCAGCTACGTCGCAATTGGCGCTATGTTTATTGTGCATCTGGTTTTTGTTGCCATGTTCGGCCTCTCACCAAAGATATTCGCCAGAAAATCCTGGCCGGTTTTGGTATTCGGTTTCGGCTCCCGTTCCAGCATGGCGGCGATCCCTCTGAATGTTGAAACCCAGACTCAACGCCTAGGGGTCGACGAGGAAACCGCCAGCATGTCTGCGACTTTCGGTACCAGTATCGGACAGAACGGCTGTGCAGGCATCTACCCGGCCATGCTGGCCATCATGGCGGCGCAGGTAATGGGAATTCCAGTTGACCTGAGCTTTTTCGTTCAATTAGTGGCCGTCATTGCGATTGCTTCTTTTGGTATCGCCGGCGTTGGCGGTGGAGCCACCTTTGCCGCAGTGGCCGTACTCACCATTATGGGACTGGATATCCGGGTGGCCGCCATACTGATTTCGATTGAAGCCTTGATCGACATGGCTCGGACAGCGCTCAATATATCCGGTTCCATGTTGTCTGGCGTACTCACAGCCAAGCAGAATGGTTCACTGAATCTGGCACAGTACGATGCGCATGATCAGGAAGCTATCGAAGACGGTAAAGTCGTGGTTCAAGGCCAAGCTTAGACCGTCATTTTTCATTTTCCTTATCTCCTTCATGAAAAAATGGGCGCAATCCGCGTATAGCCAGTGAAGTTTTGATAGGTTTGATTTTTACTTCGATGGCGGATTTCGAGGCCCGGATCTTCCCGGGCCTCTATCCTGTTTGAAGTGTCGGTCAAATTAAGGCCTTCTATTTCCTCGAAGCATCCTCAGTGGTATGCGGGCATATATCAGATTTGGCCACCTTACGACCAAACAAATATGAATAATTTCTAACTCCCTGAGATTTCTTGTCTAGTCTTTTAATTGAGAGGTCGTAGTTTGTGTCACCCAGAGAACTTCGTCGCTTGTAGATAGATATGATGAGGTTTATCGGACCATTGGTGACTTCATCATTGGACAGCTCAAGGAGCAATGGAATGCAAGGGATCGCTCAGTATCTCCCCCGCTATCGCATTATGGCTGTATTCGTGCGTCAACAATACAGGCTTCCTTCCCTCTTGCCTTTCCTCAACGCCCTCCCTGGTTATCCAATGAACCATACCCGCAGCCTGGATCGTTGCACTCAATATCTTCGTACAGATGTCGGAGGTACACAACCATGTCTATTAGCCCAAACGAGGCGCTAAGCGCACCTCGTCAGTTGGGAATAAGGGTGATATTAGGAGAGCCGATTGAGAGGCTTAAATCCACTGAATTGGCGAACCTTCGAAAATGTATTCTTAAGCATGGCGTTGTTTCCTTTATTACCCCAGCTGAACCAAATGAGAACACCACCCTCGCAGCCATGTCTGCAATAGGGACACCGGTTGAAGTGCCCGAGCACTACCGCACGGTTGACATGAACAAATACGTGAATGTCGTTGCAAACGTCGATATGGAAGGAAATCCCAGTGAAACCTCCTACCGGCATTCCGGATTTTGGCATGCCGACGGGCAATATTTCCCTTTACAAAAGCGGGCATTTTGCAACGCCATGGTACCAAGGATTGTGAACCCTACCCGAACATTGTTTTTGGATACTCTGCTGCTGAAAACAGAAGATATCGATCGCTATGCCGGGTTAGCCAACACCAAGGTCAATTTGGCAAGAATAATGTCCGGAAAAGTCGTTGCAGAAATAACCAAAAACGTATGGCAGCCTCACCCTATATCCGGCGAGATTAATCTCCTGGTTCCAAGCGATCGCGGACGGGACGAACAGGAATTGATTAACAGCGGAGATCCTTCATTCATAAAGCCTGAGGATGTGCGCAAAGCCTTAAGCAAAGACCCTTCAAGGACGTATGCCCACAGCTACTCAATAGGTGAAATTCTGGTGTGGGACAACCTTCAGCTTTTGCATCGCGCGGAAGGCAATGCCTCTGATGTGAGAGGGCCTCGCTTCATATACCGCGGGCATTTTGATTTTTCTGATCATGAAATTGGAGGGACAATGGTATGACCCGTCAGGCAAAAAATCACATTCCTATCATTATTGTCGGAGCCGGTGCATCAGGCTTGATCGTCGCTCATGAATTGAAAAGAAATGACCTTCATGACTTTGTTATTCTGGAACAATCAGGGCATATAGGTGGCGTTTATACCGGTCTGTATACCGGAGCCCGACTCGTATCAAGCAACAATATCACCTACTTCAGTACCGATATTCCCGACCCCGAGGTCTCCCGTTTCCTCTCAACCGAAGAATATCTCGCCTATCTCCGTAACTTCTCTAATAGAAACAGTATTGATCGTCATATTACTTTTAATGTCTCGGTTAAGGGGATCAAACGCGAGAATTCCGGCTGGTCGCTATCAATCATGGAGAAAAATGGCCAGCCAAGTGACATGACTTGCAATACCCTTGTCATGTGCACAGGACTTCACAGTGTCGCCAAGAAAGCACGACTAAATGCAGAGGGTGAGCCCTATTCCGGAGTACATGTTCACGCCAAAGAAATTACAGATCTAGCAATCTTCGATAACAGGAATGTTTTGATAATAGGCGGCGGTGAGATGGCTTCCGACCTGGCACTTTTCTCAGCAGAAAGATCGCGCAAGACATATGTTTCAGTCAGAGGTATGGGACGTATCGTTCCACGGTTTCTATCTGGGGCTCCGTTGGACACATCGTTGTCACGGGCCTTTCATAGCATTAACCGAAAATGGGACAGTGCAGGCCCTGTTCAATGGCGCTTCAGGGCGACTCGTCGCCGGGAAAAAAAGGCAAACAGTGACTCTATTCCCGTTCATAATTTGCTGGCTGAATGGAACAAAAAACATAGCGGGGAGTTAACGGCTTTTAGTCGTTATGCCACCAAGACTGACGCTATGGCTCTGGCGGTCCTGAATCACGACGCTGAAATCAAACCACCCGTTTCTGCGGTCAATGGAAATACAATTAAATTCCAAGATCAAACCAGCGCAAACATCGACATCATCGTAAGTTGCCTCGGCTTCGATAAAAATCCCGATATCTTTCCCCAAGAGTTGCGTTCAATTCAGTCTAACGAGTTATATTTCAGGATGTTCCATCCTGGTTACGGAGCAGACATTGCCTTTGTGGGAATGCTGAGACCAGAGGCAGGCGGCATTCCTCCGATGTCTGAAATGCAGGCTCGATATCTTGCTTTAGTTTTATCCGGCAAACGCAGATTGCCAACGCCGGCAAAAATGCGTGAGGAAATTATCCTTCAACAAGATCGGGATATGAAACAATTCCCCATCGATTCATGCCGATATCCCGGCTTGACTGATTTTTTCTTTTTCCTGGAACGAATAGCACGGGAGATTGGCTGCACCCCTCCCTGGGGCAAGTTAATGCTGCATCCAAAAGCATTATGGAAAGTACTCATGGGGCCACTGTCTGTTGTGCACTATAGATTGAGAGGGCCAGGAGCAGAAACGAAAAAGAGCCTGAATATTCTTAAACGGATGACCTGGTCCAGATTGCCACCGGATGTAATCTATCTATTCCCTTTGTTTCTGGCATCCCAACTCCATCGTTATTTAATAGGATTCAGTAGAAACGTTATTGAACGCGACGATGGCTATGGCATTGAAGTACATACCGGTACTCTACCGATAAAATATAGAAAGGACCTGAAAAAATTGATCGAGGAAGAATTTTTTCCCCGATCGCCCATCATCGCCCGGGTCTTAAGCAATCTGAAGAGCACCTTTTCTCTAAAAGGCATTATGAAGGACTTCGACGAGGCTGAACTGACCTGCCTTCTTACCTATAAACACAAAGGCCAGGTAAATGTAGTCGGGAGTATAGTCGGGACTTTTTTAAAGGAAGACAGTGCTGAGTGTTTTGAAGATATGTTTAGTCAGTGCGTACACAGCGTTGCCAATAGTGTTGGCCTGCCTTCTAAAGCTTCGGACGTCCGCAAGTACATGATTATCAGTCGACTGTGTGTAGCCAGAGAGCACGGAGGGCGTCACCGATCCCAGGCACTTATCCGACGTTTGATGTTCGAGGTGGAAAAATTGCTTGAGCAGCGCCATGACATCGACATGGTTGAACTCATCGCCCAAGCGGCAACAGAGCCTGCAATAAAGGAATTTCAGCGCGCAGGCTTTGTGTCTTATCAGAAAGTCGACTACAACACTGTCATGCCTTGGGGTGGCGCGTCCGAAACTGCAAAAGCCACCTATGAAGCAGCTTGGCGGTCTGGCAGCAGGCACGAGCGTTTAGTGGGTATGTCATGTGACATTAAGCTGCCTAAGTCGGCTTGAATGGTCACTACGCACTCCTCCGCATGAACATAAGATCTATTGCCGGCCAGGGACGGCGTATGCAATTGGTGTCGTATAGATTTGCTTTCTATGCTGTAGCACTTTTAGTGCTCAGCTGCATTCCTTTGCTGCAAGGATATACAGGCACAGAATTACAAAAGGTCTTCGAGATAAAATCGTTGGTTTTCTTCCTGGGCGTCATCGCCGCGACCATCGCCAATACTACCGGGGTTGGCGGAGGCATCGTGTTTGTCCCGGCGTTTACCTTATTTCAGGTAGACCCGATCATTGCTTTAGGTACAAGCTTTGCGATTCAGTCCTTTGGCATGAGTTCAGGAGCGGTCAATTGGATCGCGCGACTCGAGGCTACACACGGATTAGATAACCCACTGCGAAAGTACCGCTCCTGGATCTCATGGGGCATCATGATTTCCTGCACATCTACCGCATTGGGGCAATACATTATCCCCCCTTCGCCGCACATACTCCATTTGGTTTTTTCAGGCTTTTCACTAACCATTTCCGGATTGTTATTCTGGACAATAAGCAGGCCTCGAAAAACCAGAAGCACCGACCTGAAGTATACAGCCCCCTCCGCTGTGAGTGGCGTTATTCTGTGCATACTTGGAGGTTTCATCACCTCCTGGCTGTCGATAGGTATCGGCGAAATAGTTGCCTTCTACCTGATCTTTCAGGGGGTAAACGCTAGACATGCCATAGCCGTTGCGGTGATATTCAGCGCCGCAAATGCCCTGGTAGGATCGGTATACTATATTCAGCAGGGACCTCTTATTGATTTGGATTTGCTATTCTTTGCATCCTTTGGCGCGATGATAGGGGGAGCACTTTCCCCTGCTTTGGCAACTCTACTCAGCGAAATCACCTTAAAGAAATACGCCGCCACCTGGATAATGATTACAGCTGCTGCCTATTTTGTTTTGGGTGCAATCCACCTTGGATAGCATGTCTCACATACTTCTGTCGCCAGTTTATCGGCAGCATGAAAAACCGGTCTATTTGATGAGATGTACACCCTGCCTTCGCCCTCACGAGAGAGTCCAGGCTTCGGTTATGTAAACTTTAGGTAAAACCTACTCTTGAACTTTTACATTGCGCTGCCTGATATTCAGTGAGTCATCTCCTTATCCTGATTTCATCAACAGAGAAGCAAATAATCAGGAGCCCGACATGATGATTTCCACTGTTTCCAGCAATCAAACATCCAAACCTTCTTCCAGCAATCAAACATCCAAGCCTTCGCCAAAGCTTTCTTTTCATAAGTCTCTTCTGGTGGCGGCGTTAGTTACCTCTCTGGGCTGCTCAGGTTACCTTTGGGCCGACAGCAGAAGCCCGCAAACCACACAGGCGCAACAAACTTTAGCCAACCCACCCAAAATTCAGGTCGCCATATTGCTTGATACCAGCAATAGCATGGACGGCCTGATCGATCAGACCCGCAACCAGCTTTGGGAGATGGTGGATGAGTTTTCCAAAGCCAAGCAAAACGGCATTACCCCAATTTTGGAAGTCGCAGTATTCGAATATGGAAATGACGGGTTGGCCTCGCAAAACGGCTTTATTCGCCAGGTAACCGGGCTCACCCAGGAGCTGGACCGGGTGTCTGAAGCCCTATTCTCACTGACGACCAACGGTGGAAGCGAGTACTGCGGATATGCAATTAAATCCGCGGTGAATGGATTGCAATGGAGTCAGTCTTCCTCGGATATGCGAGCCATTTTCATAGCGGGTAACGAGCCTTTCACACAAGGCCCAATCGCTTACACTCAGGCCATTAAAATTGCCAAGGAAAAAGACATCACGGTTAACACGATCTTCGCTGGGGATTATAACCAGGGGGGAGAAAACGGTTGGCGCCAGGGTGCGCTTCTGGCTGGCGGAAATTATATGAGCATCGATCAAAACCAGCAGGTCGCCCACATTGTGGCGCCTCAAGACCAGAAAATCGCAGAACTCAATAGCAAGCTCAATCAGACTTATGTCCCCTACGGCAGCGAAGGTGAAGAGGCTGCCAGTCGCCAGTATGAGCAAGACCAGAAAAGTAATGACATATCGCTGGGACTGTTGGCCAAGCGGGTTAAAAGCAAAGTTTCCTCACTTTACAACAATGCCAAGTGGGATCTGGTTGATGCCCTTGAATCAGGAGAAGTTGAACTGGAAGATCTGGATCAGGAAACCCTGCCGGCACCAATGGCCCAAATGAGCCCGGAACAAAAGAAAGACTTCATCGAGGAAAAGAAAACTGAGCGTCAGCAGCTACAGAATGAAATCAAAGCATTGACTGAAGCTCGTGCCGCCTACGTTGCGAAGGAAGAGAGTAAGCAGAGCGAACCCGAAGCCAACACCGTCAACGACGCCATGATGTCTTCCATACGTACGCAAGGAGAAAAGAAAGCGTTTGTGTTTGAATGAATCGCTACCTGCCTGATCTATTATGCCGCCATTGATGGGCGGCATAATCCTACATTCAACAACCTCACCGATAAACCTCGCAACATAATCGATACCCCTTTCCACCCGCTTCTCTCTAACATCTTATAACCGGTAGCAAGAGGAGTTAATCGGCTAATGGCGTACTGATCTGCCGGCAACAAGCTATTCATTCAAGGATACTTATAGGGATAAATATTATGAATTCAGCAGAGAGCTTCGCGATTTATTGTGAGACTGCCAACACTACTTCGTCAAAGAAAATGGAGTCAGGCAGCAACTTAAGGGTTTTCAACAAGACTAAAATAAATAGAGGTAATGATATCAGCCTTAGTGAAGACGGCACGACCATCTCGCTCACCAGAGGGTGTTTCCATATAACTGCCATGTCAATTGTCTCCTACGTGGATGAATTAGACATGGAGGACGGGATAACGAAATCACTTACAGTTTCTATATGTGAGAAGTCAAATGGAGGCTACTGCGCTATCTTCGAAAAAGGAACCATTATCGAGGCACCTTCTGATGCAGAAAAAGCCATAGCCGTTGGTACCGTATCCCACACAAGCACGGCACCCTCATTTATTGACACGATATTGAACGTTGAAGACATGATCCATATCCAGCTGATCCATCAAGCTGGGAACGTCGACAATAAAAATGTTTTTCTCACTGTGTCAGACGGAGAATCCGTCAATCGAATTTTTTCTCAAATAACCATTATCAAAATGAACTAACCACTCAATTTTTCAATGTGTATTCAGCAAAACATGGAGGAGAAAAAATGAGTAAAAACAAATCGGATATATTTCAATATGCATTCATTGAGAGCTGTACCGGCCGAGTACTGGGACTAATGCATATTCTCAAAGATGAGGTCGATCTGAATCCGGAAGTTGATGGTGCGTGGTCAACGAATAAATGCCTCAATACCATTCTGCTGGGTGGCATCAAATCCGGATTAAAGTTTTCATTTCCGGATCAGCGAAGCCACAACCTGGCATCAGGTTACGTAACATCGAAAGGGGAATTCGTTCCAAATGACGGCGAGATATACGGCTCATCTGATGGTAAGACTATCAACAAAGGCCGGGTTCTCGGCCAAATCAAAGGTTTTTCAAATGGCAACGAATTATATGTATTTACTTTTGAAACCGGCGATGTCGAGCCGCCCAGTATTGCCAGCTCAGTAACCACCTTATACAACGATGCGGAAAAGTGGGGTTCTGGTATCCTCCAGATTAGCGAGAATCATGAGGTACATCAGGATAAGTACACTTACGTGGGTGTTTGGACAAAAATATAGCCTACCCAGGCCATTTTCTGGTTATCCACACTAAAAAACCAATCCCGAAGAGATCATTCATACTGGAAACATTCATCCAAATTTCAAGAAACTAACCCCACCTCCAAGAGACTGTGGAGCTTTGATTTTTCACTGTGGAGCTTTGATTTCTCACTTATGTAGCCCGGCTAGTTTTCCCTACTAAGAGCGACACAGTCTCCCTTCTGAACTATATTAAAAACTACTCGACGTTTGAAATTACCAGACTCGTATTTGATGCAAATAAGGGAATGTTTGTGGCCATCAAAGTACCCACCGTCCGGCTTTGCGATCACGCAAAATTAGCTCTTATTTTTACGGCTACCTACATAGCATTGACCTTCCATATCCGGCGAATGCTGCTGGACGCCAACGGATTACAGGAACCTCCGCCGACCTTCCAGGAAAGCTTTGATTACCAATCGCTTGGCCCGCTAATCTCGATCCCTGTTCCTGCTGCTCTATGCGCACTGAATTTTTATCTCGTGTTTTTAATCGTCTGTTATGCGTCACGTGATCGCTATTCGTTCATAACCGCCTGTCTATGCTGGCTGGGATTGGCTACGCATATGGCCTGGACTACCTACACACTGGCTTTTTATGGAATCGTGTTACCCATTGCCAGAGTGTGGCCGTTGGCGACAGCCTTCTTTTTTGTCACCACAACAATTGCGGTGATATTTTCAATCTTCTACAACCGGTATCGGGAAAAGGTGGTGCTGTTAAATGAAATGGCTCAGAACATCGCGAAAGAAAAACAGGCGGGTAACGGCATAAACCATCATTCACTCAACACCACCCCCAATTCAGCGCCTTTGGTTAACAGGGATAAACAATTTATTTCCCGCATAGAAGCAGTACTTATGGATGGAATCCAGGAGCCCGATTTCAACGTTGATAGAATGGCCCAAAAATTAGCACTGGAGCGAAGCACTCTTTTTCGCAAGACCCAACAACACTTTAACACCTCTCCCAGTGAACTGATTACACAGTCACGGCTTGCGTGGGCAAAGAGGTTACTGGAGGAAGATGGAGGCACAGTGACAGAAATCGCTCTGACGGTTGGATATAACAGCAGCGCCCACTTTTCCTATAGCTTTAAGAAAAAATTCAATTGCACCCCTTCTGCGTACCGGAAGCGAATCGTTCAAACGAATGCAAGTTAGCCAAAATTTAAAGTGCTTCGCAAATTCCTTCCTGGAGTATCGTGCAAGATTTGAGGAGTATCCACATACCCACTCTTCACTGATTCGTTGAACAATAGAAACCATGGAATAAACAGATTTCAACGTTGAGGTGATTATGCGAAGTCAGGACATGAACCTAATATTCGTTTTCAACGCAATCATGACAGAGAGGTCAATTACCCGCGCCAGTGACCGTTTGGGAATGACACAGCCCGCGGTTTCCAATATCGTCTCCAGAATGCGGCTTTTGTGGAACGATCCAATGTTTATCAAAAAAGGCCGCACCATCGAGCCAACCGCCTTTGCAAAAAGCCTTTGGGAACAGGTTAAGTTGCCCTTGTCTGATCTCAATAACGCGCTTGATGTCAGAGAGTTTCACCCAGCAACATCAAAACGAAAATTCAAAATAGCCATCCGGGATGCTGTCGCAGATATGGTATGGCTTGAGCTTTCCAAGCAATTGACAGAGATCGCTCCAGGTGTGGATCTTTATGCTGTTCCCTATACGCTCGAAGATGCTTCCAATCAACTCAGGGAGGCAACTATAGATCTGGCAGTGGGCAAGCTTTCAGGGCATGACAACAGCATTCGGAGTCATTGGTTGTTTGACAGTGACTATGTATTGCTCATGAGAGAAGATCATCCTTTGGCTAACAAGCCGATTCAGCTTGAGGACTTCATACAAGCCAGACATTTAATGGTTTCATTCTCAGGAAATTCTTCAGGCGTGGTTGATCAGACATTGAGCGAGCAAGGACATGCAAGACGTGTCAGCCTAACGGTCAATCACTTTGCCATTGTTCCAGAGCTGCTTAGGAATTCCGATATGATCGCCACCATACCAAGAATCGCTACCGGAGGCTTAGGGTATGAGGACGGGATCCGACAAACCGACCTACCTTTCAAAATGGAGCCTGCGAGTATTTGTCTGGCTTGGCATACTCGTGATGATAGAGACCCCGGTTCAATCTGGATGCGAAACCTCATCAGCGAAGTTATCAAGGAGCGCTGGCAGCTCTGTAGCGTCTGCCATAGTGGTGCATCAACAAAGGATAAAAAGCACATCAGAGTGGCAGCGTAGACTTCAGTTCATATAATTTTAAATTAGTAATATTATATAGTTACAACTCTTTTCTAGAATCAACACTAAAAAGGAGGCGCTATATCTGCGACCTCCTTCTTATGACTTGTATCACACCGAATGACTTCTATCTCGCCGTATGACTTGCATCACACCGAGCTTGAAGCGTCTGCAAAAGTCGGTTGAGCCAGGAGATTGGCGATATCCTGTTTTGGGGGGGCACCAAACAACCGCTTGTATTCGCGACTGAATTGGGATGGGCTTTCATAACCTACCGCATGACCGGCAGTCGCCGCATCCATGGACTCAGTAAAGATAAGCTGCCTGGCGTGCTGCAACCGAAGTTGCTTCTGATAGTTCAACGGGCTCATATTGGTAATGGCTTTAAAGTGCTGGTGCAACGAAGAAGAACTCATGCCGGCGACACTTGCCAACTCCATAATGCTGAACGGCTTATCAAAATTCTTCTTCAGCCAGTCAATGGCCCGATTCACTTGTCGCATTCGGCTTTCTCCCTGAGCGATATGCCATAACAGCGAGGCCTGATCACTCTTTAACATGCGATAAAGAATCTCTTTTTCCACCAAAGGAGCAAGAACAGGGATGGCTTCAGGGTCTTCCACAAGACGGACGTAACGAATGGCCGCGTCAAGCAGCTCTTCGGTAATGGGGGCCACTTTGATACCCGGACCAACCTCATTATTTCTTGGAAAATCCGAATTGAGCTCGGTAATAATACTGCTGAGTAATTTGGTATTAATGTCCAGACGCAGACAAAGGTAGGGTTCTTCGGGAGTCGCCTTCAACACCTGTCCGATAACAGGGACATCCACCGACACCGCCAAAAATTGAGAAGGATTATATTCAAAGGTTTTGTCGCCGAGTACTACCGATTTATGTCCTTGAGCAGCGATACCTATTGACGGTTCCTGTACTACAAACATCTTACAACTGGGAGCATTCAACCTGATCAATGAGAGTCGGGGAACATCGGTGTCGGTAGCTCCCTCTTTCGTTGTATTCCTGCTAATCAGTTGCTTGAGTTCATCGATCTTGTCGAACACTATTTCACTCCAAATAATGCAATAACTTAAGATAGCGATTGCTGTCGAGAGTGAGAAGAATTATCACCCTTGTTTACTGCCCTTCCGTAGTATCAGGCAATCATTCCAAAGGATCGTGCAAGAAGAAACTCAAATAGTTAACCTTCGCAAGACTACCGAACAGGTTCCAACCCCCTACCTTTCTTTCGTCGACCTTTCTTTCGCCAGCCTTCCCCGCTCACTTTTCCTTTGCCCTCCTCTTTCGATGGATTTTTGGCATATCTCAACTATAACTATGATGTTGCTCAAAAAGCAGACAAAGGCAACAGCAGGAATTCGAGTCTACTAAAAGCAAAATCCCTCCTTTGTACACAGGGAAAGGTAATCACATGCTTTATCGAACGGAAATAGCCACCTGATTTCAGCGCGTCGAACTCGCGCAATTACTCAAAGAATAGCGGATCAAACTCACTCATTTACAAGGACGAGTCTAATGAAAATAGAACACCATGAATGGGCTCTGGAACATCTGGACACCCATTTGCAAGCTGCTGTGGATCTTGAATTGTGGACTATCCCCTTCTACATGTCCGCCATGTATTCGATTAAGGACCGCAATTCCACCGCCTATCAGTTAATACGAACCATCGTGAACCAGGAAATGCTGCACCTACAATGTGCCGCCAATATGGCCAACGCCTATGGTTTGTCGCCCAAAATCAACACTCCGGTATATGAGGGAACCTATATCCCCCATCTGAACTTCAGCCTTGACCCACCTGAATCCACCAAGCCCTATAAGCCTTATACGGCCGAAATTGGGCCTCTCGATGAACTGCACATCAATGCCATGTGCCTGGTGGAGATTCCGGAGTTTGATACCACCAAAAAAGAAATCATTCTTCAATCAAGAATCGAAGAATATGGCAGCATCGGCGCGTTTTACGAAGCACTGCGTTTTGGCGCTTACCTGCTAAGAGGAAAGATCAAGGGAGGCGTGAGACAGGTAGACTACTTCTCAAGCTTTTATCGCAACATGCCCGACATGATCGTGACCCAATCAGGTGCGAAAGGCTTTGATCAGGTGGGACTCTTGATAGACCTCATTACCGATCAGGGCGAGGGCCAATGCAAAGTCGATGAAACGATTCCCAGTGTCTTCCAGAATACGGCCGATGATATTGAGCCCGCCCAGGATCACTTCACCAAGTTCAATCAGATCAAAACCGAAGGTGGAGACAATGGGGCTCTCTTGCCCGAAACTTTCCCTACCAAACCGTGCAGCGAATACACGAACGAAGACAAGCAGCTGGAAAAAATTCTGATCGATCAATTCACTCAACTTACCTCTCTTCTTGAAGGGCTGTTCAGCGGGGAAAATCCCGACAATTTCTTCCCGATAATGGCCAGTGTCGGAGGAGCAATTCGCAATTGCTGGGAGCATGGAGTTACCCCCAAATACAGCTACGCCAACTAATTGAAGGGATGATCAATCATGAACAAGAAAACCGTTTTCAGGGTACACCCTACAGTGAATTTTGCCCGCTTTGGCACTAGCGAAGAGTACATTCTTTCTCCTGAGACCAGTGCCGGGCTTCCGCAAAAAGGAACAGATGTCACAGGTGGCTTACCCATTAAAAAAGGCACCGAGAACACCCCCGTATCCAGCAAAGACCTTCGTGATGATGAGGGTAATTTGAAGAAGCAGGCAGCAAGATTTCGCATATTTGCCTACGAAACCGACGGGACCACGGCTTATCCAGGGGGCGACGGTATTGAAGTCACTCTGGGAACCAGGCTGCCAGACGGCAGAGTCGTGAAAGATCTTGTCTGGTCCTGCCATCTGGCGAATAAAAAAGCCGCCGCCTACAACGTTGTAAACAACAAAGGAATCGAGGCGTATGCTGACGGCCAGGTTCCTCAATTACGAAACCCTGAAGTGCATGGCACAATCGATTCCGACTACCGGTTAAACCGCCTGATGATCGATGCCGGCCCCAGAGCCATCAGGGCTAAATCCCGGGAACTGGCGAACTTTAACCAATGTTCCCAGGCTTCCTGCATAGGGGATAACGGAAAAATAGAACCCCTGCCCGATTACCCGATCCGATTCCCCGATGACACCAATGACGAACTGTTTGAGCCAAGTGGGCCATTGGACACTCTGGGCCAAATCCTGACGGATGACAAAGGAAGACTACTGGTCCTGGCAGCCTCCGGAAACGCGGTCGGACAATATGATGAATACGGCGTACCGATCCAGATGACCGGAGACCTGAACAATGTGGGCTGGTTCGACTCTGCCTCAGACGGCCCGGTGAAAGTGACCCTCATCTTCGAGGATGACAGCACTGAAGAAGCGTTTGGCGCTTGGGTTGTCTGTGGTGACCCGGCTTATGCTCCCCAAATTCGCAATGTCGTTTCGGTATGGGATGACGTCTACAACATGTTTGTCCGCGATCTGGATTTACAACCGGACCTTTACGGCAAACCGGACGGTGAGGTGGAAAAGAAATATAACCCTCACTACACCCCGAACTTTACCCAGGATATACAGCCGGTCTTTATTGCCTGCAATCTACAGAGATGGACAGCCAATCTGCCGCCGTTGGCGCTACAGGCTCACTCTGCGGTGGAATCGATCAATGAGGATGACGACCCCAATAAAACCATCATGGCGGCCCTCAACTTCATTCGAAATCCGAATGCTGACGAGACCAATATCGGAACGCCGCTGATGCCTTTATCCCTGGGCGCTGCCGGGACTTCCTTCCTGACGGTGACCAAAACCCAGTATTTTCTACTCGAACAGTGGAGCAAAGGAAAATTCGACAAAGGAGACCCTGGAAAACTGGGACCTGGCGAAATCCTCGACATGGCATCCATGTCCAACTGTCTTGGAGGGCGCTATGTACCCGGCATTGAAGTCAGCTACACGATCATGGAAAAGGACATTTATATACAGGATTGGAAGACCAGCGGCGCCGGTCCTTTCCGGATCAAACATTATCCTCTGACCTATCAAGGACTGCAGAAAGACACCCCGTATTTGAGCAGCGGATGGATTCCCTTGCATGACATGACGGATGGGCTGCAACCGGGAGATGTTTCCAAGTTCATGGCCATCCCATGGCAGACGGACTACAACTCTTGCTCCATTCATGCCACGGCCATCAATACCGATGGAGTCAATGAGAGCAACGGCTCAGTAACGACTCTATACTGGTCCTGGCCCTCACAACGGCCAGACGCAGTCTATGTGGCAGAAGAGGTGTACAACAACGTGTTGCCGATGCAAAAATGGTCGATTCGCGGTCCAGGCACCTATGCCGTTAATCCAGCCTCCGCCGCAACCTTCCAGGACCCGCTGCAGTCAGTGACGGACTGGGACAAAATTGGCATCATCGTTCAGGGAACGAATGTCGACAGCGATTCCCAAACCTACTCTCCAGAACTGTATCTTGAGGTACAAAGTCAACTGACCAATCCTGGAGATGCCACGGACCCCGTACCGGGCTGGCCGTTCAATGCCAATCCATCCAAGAAAAAAAGAGGTTGCCCACACAAATAAAGTCCACTCAATAATGATTGATACAACTTACGATGTGGTGATACTTGGAGGTGGCCCCGCCGGACTGGCGGCGGCCATCGCCATTCGCAACCGAACCCAGGCTTCAGTGTTAGTGGTGGAGCGCCAGGCACCAGGTGAAGAACGGGTGGGAGAAAACTGCCCTCCGGAAACCATGCTACTGCTGAAACAACTGGGCATCGCCAAAGACTTCTATCAGTCGGGACACGAAACCTGTCCGGGCTATGCTTCCGTATGGGGGCGTGCCGATGTCGGCTATAACGATTTCATCGTCAACCCAATGGGCCCCTCATGGCGCCTGAACCGACAGTTATTCGATAAAATGCTGGCGGATAACGCAGAAAAATGCGGAGCGCGAATAAGCTGGACAACTCAGTTTATTGATGCACAAACTCAGAACGAAGAGGACTACCCCCACACCCTTTATCTTGCCCACACATCCCACAAAAACCAAATTCAGGTCAAAGCCCGCTTTGTGGTTGACGCTACCGGTTTTAAGGCGCGATTTGCCCACACCCGAAACATCCAGAAACAGGTAGACGACCAGCTGTTTGCTATCGTGCGGTTTGCTCAGGTCAAACAAGGGAAAGGAGTCAAACAAATTCAACTGGAAGCCACACCCGAGGGTTGGTATTACCAGGCTCTGCTTCCCGACAGCAAAGTCGTCAGCATGATCGTCACCGGGAAAGACTCCCTTTATGCACTTAGGGAGGATCATTACCTGGCATTTGAAAATGCGCTGGCAGCAACCACCTTTGTGGGACCCAGTATTTCCAAACTCCAACTTGAATCACACAGTTATCTCACCTGCCCCATTTACTCGGGTCTTCTACCCAAGGCTGAGGAGGACAACTGGATCGCGATCGGGGATGCAGCATTAAGTTTTGATCCCATTGCCGCGCAGGGAATATACAAAGCCTTGAGCCATGGCCTGATGGCGGCCGATAAAGTAGCCGCCTTTTTCGCGAAAGATCGCTCGTACACCTCCCCCTTCAGCGAAAAAGTCTTACAGCAATACGATATATATTGTCAGAACCGAGCCCATGTTTACGGCTTGGAGCGACGTTGGCTCAATTCAGAGTTTTGGCAACAAAGGAGCGGTGATTCAAGAAAACAATATGGCTATATTTGAGATTGACCATTTTTTCCTCAGAACCTTTACCTGCAAGGGGCTTCCGCCTACCTACAATGCCTCCCGGTTCATGGAAGCCTCCCGCGTTATGCGTCCTCCATCTCCCGCAAGATCGCTTCGAGGCTGATCTTGGGACAAACCGCATTTTGAATATAATCGATGAGACTCCTGGCAGATCTGCGAATCAGGTCCTCCACATGTTGATCCACACAATTCCCATCGGCATCGAAGGCCAGCTGTACTTTGGGGATCGATACAGCAAGAGGCAGTGGAACAGCTCCAACATGAGCACAGATTGCCCGCAATTGTTCGGTAGATTTAATCGCCCCGATAACGCCCGAAGCGACTCCGAGTATAGAGACCGGCTTGCCCGATAGTTTGCTGGGGAAACCGAGATTGTCGATCGCCAATTTCATTGGGCTGCTGATACCACCATGGTATTCTGGAGATGCCATTAAAACACCTGTAGCATCTGCAACTGTTTGCTGAAAATTTGCCACAGCATCAGGATCTTTTGCCGGCATACCAGGTAGAGGCAATGCCAAAGGGACTAAATCAATTGAAGTTACTTCCAGTCCGGAACTTTTCCTGAGTTCGTCTTCTGCAATTTTCAATGCCTTTGCAGTGAAATTCCCCGGCCGAACACTTCCGCAAATAGTGACTATCTTGATTGTCATGCCAGAATCCTCCAATCGAGTTACGAATACTTAAGAATTTACTTTAATTTTAATATTTCTCTTTTATTACATATTGTTATAGAGACTATTTAAAGTTGTGCGTTAATTTCAAAGTCTCAATTAAGCGCCCTACCGTTACAGCATAGCTGAGTGACTATTATTCAATTTAGACCACTAAGCCAAAAAAGGTGGCTTCATGGAGACTTCCTCCAGCCAACACCCTCTCATGGCGAAAGACTGCTTGCAGGCAAATAAATCAGTATTCTGGTCACAATTTAGAGAGACCAATCGTCATCCCTATAAAGCATTAAAAATCTGCGGAACAAAAAGTAAAAAATCAAAGAGGAATAATGGTTAAATGAATAAGAAGGATTGGCTTACGGAGAGTTTTGAAGAAGCCCGCCATCACCTGGAGTCCATCGCCTTTAGAATGCTGGGATCTTCCGGCGAAGCTGAAGATGCGGTTCAGGAAGCCTGGATAAGGCTCACGCGATCGGAATCAGAAAAAATAGAAAATCTGGGCGGATGGCTGACAACGGTCGTGGCCAGAGTTTGCCTGGACAAACTTCGCTCCCGAGACAGGTGGCGTGAGGAGCAACTTGACGAAAGCGGTTATGAGCTTTCTGATGAAGAGGTAGCAAATCCAGAGAAAGATATACTTCTGGCGGACTCTGTAGGGGCAGCGCTACTTGTCGTCCTGGATATATTGTCCCCGGCAGAACGAATCGCATACGTTTTGCATGATCTGTTTGACCTTTCCTTTGATGAGATCGCGCCTGTTATTGATCGCTCAGAAGCTGCAACCAGAAAGCTTGCAAGCCGAGCACGCCGGAGGGTCATCGGCTTTGACAATTCAGAGCGTGAAGTAGAACGTCCCAGAGAAATTATTTCTGCTTTTTTGGCAGCTTCAAGAGAAGGGAATTTTGAGGCGCTGATCAAACTCCTTCATCCTGATGTATCTCTTCAAGCAGACGATACTGCAGTGAAAGTTGCTGAAATCAACAAATCCCGGGGAGCTCCTCCCTTTAAGCCTGAAATCAAAGGCGCTCAAAATGTGGCCAACACCTTCAAAGGAAAAGCGGCGGCAGCTCAGCTTGCACTCGTAAATGGAGCTTTTGGCGCTACCTGGGCCCCAGGAGGAAAACCGGTTGTCGCGTTCTGCTTTTCCATAGAGGGAGGAAAAATTACCGCCATCGAGATTGTAATGGATCAAAAAAGGCTTGGCGGCATCGATATTGAAATCATTGATTCTGAACAAGGGAGCCATTTATGAATATTTTTTTGTGGATTATCCAGATCCTGTTAGCAGCACATACGATTATGGGAGCTGCATGGAAGTTCACTAACTCCGAGGACACCTTAGCATCCTTGCAGGCCATCCCCCATAATGTCTGGCTGTCGCTAATTATCTTTGAGTTCCTTTGCAGTCTTTGCCTGATTCTTCCCGCGTTCAAGAAACAACTGGCCATGTTGGCACCTGTCGGTGCGGTAGGTGTCGGGATGGAAATGCTGTTCTTTTCCGGTGTGTTGATATTTTCAGACAATCCAAACTACGGGCAGATGATTTATTGGCTTATCGTCTTCATTGTATGCGCGCTGATTGCCTATGGACGCATAGTGATGAAGCCGACTAACGCAGAGTCAATCGTGTAGATAAAAATAACTGCCTGACATCAGCGGTCACTTCAGTCGACATCACTAAAAAGGTGTCGACTGAAGCTCTTGCTTTACTCTTGCTTTAGTAGGGAAATATCATTTACAGATCATCATCGTTTTGGGGTGCCGGAGAAGAACATAGCTGCGTCCACTCCCCGGTTCCGCCTTCGCAATCCTTTGTCCAGAGCTGTTCTCCGCTGAGGCGTCCATCAGAGTCCAGACTTAGATTTAAGTAACGATTCGCACGATAATTTAGCAGGATGCCTGACCGTTCCGGGATAAAGTTATACCATTCGTCATCATGCGAATTTGCATCATCCTCCAGCAATAATGTCTCCCCTGCCGGAGCAAGGGTGTTATCTTTCTCCAGCCTGAAAGGAACGGTTGCCAGGTGATAATTTCCTTTCTGGTAAAACATATAGGAAACCCAAAAATTTCTGGTAGAGCGCTTCGTCAGTCCTTCCATTTCGATTCTGTAATTGCCGTTATGGGTCAATATGTACGGCTCTCCCAAACGAACATCGTTTTCACTCAAAACCTGAATATAAGTTTTCCGCTCGCCAAAGACGCGATTTGTCCATACAGTCCATGCCACGACATAGCGGCTGTCCGAAAGCGTTAGCAACTGAGGCTCATGGTCGACGTCTGCTTTTTCACCAATGATGAATTCCCTGTTTTTCTTTGGGTAGCCCGATTGAGTATAGCGCCTACCGTAGAATTTATTCGCTTCAAAGGTGACGACGAAGTCTCCATTCTCAAAAGCGGTTACCCGTGTATCGCTCCTGTAAGATATTGCTGAACCAGAATAATCCGTACTTACCTTAATTGGGGGGCCTATTTTTTGTAGATTCGGGCTAAAAATCTGAGCGTAAACAGTGGCACCCTGAATATCACCATATATATTATTGTGATGCTCCGCCCAGGTGATAACCACGTTACCGTTGGCCAAAACGGCACTCCAGATATCTTCAGTTGATTCTACCCGTTCCTCAATATCCTCCGTCAGCTTTACGGTCTCGCCGAGCATGATCCCATTGCCATCATAAATCTGTCCGTAACCACCATATCCGTCATAGCCGATACGGTTATAGACGACGAGAAACTGCTCATCTGCCAACGGTAAAATCTGACTCGGCTTTAATTTTTCGGACAAGGTATTGGTTTGAATCTTCTTATACTGCTTGCCAACATTATCGACGATCCATCCCTCAGCACCGTCACCCTGCCAGGCAACCGCATATTTACCTTCTTCGGAAAGCACTCCTGCTGCAAAGGTAGGCTCAGCTCTTGAACTGCTGATTTGAAATGGCTCTGCGTTGGTTAGAAAGGGTGAGGCCAATAGGCTTACGCCCAGGGTGCAGACTATTTCCTTGAACATTTTTCCGTTCCTTGTTGATTTAAAAGGAAAAATCTTATCAGAACTATTTTTCGTTCCATACAGCCATTAGGGCTAGGCCGCACAACATTGATGACAGTCGCTACCGTATTCGGATGATAAAGCACTACGGTTAACCATGAGTAAAGCATCCGAAAGAAATAAACTCCGACCTTTGATCTATACTGAGAGCAACAGCCTTTACATCACTATTTTATGTGCCCAAACATAGATATCTGATCGCACTATTTCTTTCCATGCTTGTCAGCCAGTTTGTCGATGCTGCCGATGTCGTACATCTCGCCAATGGCGAATGGCCTCCATATCATTCAAAGAACCTCGAGCATTATGGCATTGCCTCCCGCATCATCACTGAAGCCTTTAGAAATGAAGGCATCAAGGTTGAATACGTTTTTGTACCATGGAAACGAGGGATGCAGATGGCGATAGACGGTAAACTGGACGGCACCGGCGTCTGGCGCTACAAGGCAAAATTTGCCAAAGACTTTTACTATAGCGACCCCATCATCGAGAGCCAGACCGTTTTCTTTCACCTGAAATCTTTCAAGTTCGACTGGCAAAAATTCAGCGACCTGAAATCACTTCATATCGGTGGCACTATCGGTTATGGGTACAACGATGATTACAGCAACGCTGAAAAATCCCAGGAGTTTAATATCAGTCGTGCAAAATCCGATGAGACCAACTTTCGCATGCTTCTGGCAGGTCATATCGATATTTTCCCCATCACCACAGAGGTTGGATATTTCATTCTGAAGCAAAAATTCAAGCCGGAGGAACGAAAGCTGGTTACTCATCACCCAAAAAGCCTCATTGCTGAAAATGAGCGGTCCCTACACCTCCTGCTATCGAAAACCAATAGCGCAAACGCGAAACTCATGGAGGTCTTTAACCGGGGGCTCAAAAAGCTGAAACGCGATCACAAGATCAAACAGTATATCGATGACTTTTATGCGAGTGACAAACCTTAGTCGGGCAACTCCTGCCTGCCTGATTCTCCTCCAACCTGATCTTCCTCCAACAGAGCGCCCCCTGACAGAGCAGAATTCTCGTTATGTCTCCCCGACTAAAATCACACCCTAACGCGCCCTGTTTATCACACTCACTACCCCGTAACCGTACGACGCCCATCGAAAAAGTTACCCCGCTACTCGTTAGTTTAAACGGTTAGGATTACCCCGTTACCCGACATCAAAAGTCGGTGGAGTTACCCCGTTCATCTCTTTATAATGCGCGCAGACCTTTATTTGTAGTTACGGGGTAATTCGTTTAGTGGCCAAGAAAAAATACACCATCACCATCTCAGATATGCCGTTCGCAAAGAGCTGGATTGATCATAAAATCAAAGATTTGGACTGGTTATCTTATGTGGATGACCAACTCGTATTTGCGAGAAGGGAATGCGCACTTGAGGAATATGAACCTGCCAGCGAGCTATCCGGCGAGTTGAACACCTGGTGCGAAAGGTGGTTCAGCGCTGCTGACTGGGCCGCCATGAAAAACTCCATCAAACAGGCACGATTGAGAAGCCGCCGAAAGTCCGGCAAGGTGTCAGGTGTGAAGCGTGTCGATCTTACTCTTATGGCGCACAAAATGGTTTCCACCCTGGCGATTCAATCGGGGATGACCATCAGCGAATATCTTGAGATGGCTCTGGAAACCGAATACAACAAGTCAAAAACCACCCCGTAAATTATTGACGGGGTGCTCGCTTTTTAAGAAAACTGCTTAAGATAGTCGTTTAAGACTACGAGGTAACTATTGACGATATTCTCATCACTGATTTGATCGGCCATTTGCCATGGATTGAATAGCAGGACTATCTGGAGGGGATACGCTTAAACATCCAGAGTTGATAACTGTCTGATAGTTGTCTAGTGTTTAGGCAATCTGAGAACATTTGTTGTGCTTTTTTAATTTAGGCAACGTTGAAGTAAAACACTCCCTCATAGGTGGTAAGGGACGGAATTCAATGGATGAAAATTCTGTGCACCGCCTGGTCGATACTACCGCCTCACATGTCTGACGGTAGCCCATGATCACCCAAGCTGAATTGCAGAGATGTTTCCTCCACTGATTGTTTCAAGTGAGGCGTCGGAGGGGATTTTGTGACCGAACATCAGCGACTATCGTTTTTTTCCAGCTTTTTTGCCGGTATCAGTGCCACCTTTTTTCCCTTCTTTATGATATCCCTGGTGGGATTACTGGTCTTTACCAACGATCAGTTCATTGACCTGGTGTATCAGATAGATGACGAAGGGCCGCTGAAATATCAAATCGCTTACTGCTTCGCTCTCTCATGGTGCTCGCTACTTTTGTGGTGGTCGGCACGTTATATTTTCTACCGAATGGCGTCCATCAGAAGTGATAGCCTGAACTACCATAGAGCGCCTCTCAAAGCTGGCGGAAAAATTCGAGCCGTGGATGCGCCCTCTCCCGGCATATCACCTTTTGTCGCAGAGTGGCTCCCACGAATCTATGCCTCATTGCTGCCACTGCTGCTGGCGATATCGGCTTATCTCCGCTCACAATACTATGCCATGGCAATCAGTCTGGTGGCGGGGATACTGGTAACGCTGTTTGTCATCTATCGCCCTTATCTGATGTGGCTGATCGTCAAACGGACAAACCAATCGGCAACCTGCGATCACCTGGATTCCGAGCAAAGCAAACACTGGATTTTAAGGAGCCGGACCTGGCTGTTGATCGGAGGTTTTATATACCTCATCGTGTTAATTGTCGCACTCGCTGACCCGGCCTCACTGGGTCGCCTGTTTGGGACCCTGGCTTCAATATTGGTGGGGATTGGCAGTATTACGGTTACGCTCACCCTCCTTATGTACACCGTTGGACACAGAATTATCGAGGCGATCAGAAACTGGCTCCCAATTTTGAAAGCCTGGTCCTTGCTGGAAACGCCCTATCCCATTCTGACTCTGACTTTTCTCTATGCCATCGTGGTAAGCATGGTTATTGACACGGACAATCATGCTGTGAGGCGAATTCCAGAAAAGGAATTCACATTCGCCTACCCAACCTTTAATGACGCCTGGAATCAATTCAAAGACCAAAGCCATTCCCCCCTTCTCTCTATTTCCCAATCCGGTCGCAAATTTGTACCGGTATTTTTTGTGGCCAATCAAGGGGGCGGACTTCGAGCCAGCTATTGGAGCACTCTGGTTCTAGCTGAACTGGAGAGAAGAATTCCGGGCTTTCACCGCAACGTCTTTATTGCGGCCGGCGTATCAGGCGGAAGCGTTGGCAGTGTTTTCTATGCGCCGTCTGTCTATATGATGAACGGCGGTTATTCCGCCTGTCGGCAAAGGGATTCTTCCCAGGAAACAAGTGCACCACCTCAAGAAACAGGCACCCCATCCCAGGAAACAAATCATCCATCCCGCGAAATACAGTTGGGACTGAATCTGAAGGAAGGATTGCACCAATCCGTGGGAAGGGACTATCTCTCTCCAGTTGCCACTTCAATGCTTTATAACGATCTGCTGTATCGATTTTTCCCTATCAACAGCTGGAACTTCCTTTCACGGGATAGAGCCGCCGTACTGGAAAAATCCTGGGAAAACGGATTTAACGACACCTGGGGGGAAAACTGTCTTGGCATCGGCGTAAATGCCTTTTACAAGAAGGCGAAAGAAGAAAGTTTCTGGACTCCCATCATTATGAGCATGGGAGCACATCAGGAAACAGGATCGGTGCTTATTACCGCGCCATTCCCGATCGAAAGTACTGTGTTCGTCGACAAGTACGATATTTTCAGACAGATGCACTGCATGACTTCCGACGCGAATCCGGCCGCCGACAGCGCCTGTGATTTGAGACTAAGCACCATGGCGTTAAATGCTGCCCGATTCCCTTATGTCACCCCTCCCGGAACCATCAACAATGAACAGGCTCCCGTCGAGCGACGTCATATCATTGACGGAGGCTATGTTGAGAATTTCGGGCTATCCAGTATCAGAGACATGATCGGTTATTTAAGACAAACAGGTAAACTGGAACAGGATTCCACCCTTTATGTCCCGGTAGTGATTGCCATTCCAAACGACCAGGAACTCACCGCAAACTACTTCAACATTACCAGACATAATCCGGAACCGGATTCGGCGCCACTCCCTTTCACTGAGATTACCAGCCCACTACAGGGAATACTGAGCTCCAGAAGTGGCGGAACCGTCTACAGTGTCGCTCAAACGATTGACTACATGAAGCGCATTGACGTCAACGATTTGCCGCCATCATCGAAAACCTCCTGTGATGCGCCAGAGCTCAGCAAGAATATGTATGTCGTCCGGCTTTCGGAAGGTGACAATTTTCACGTACCTTTGGGCTGGTGGCTATCGGAACCTTCGATGGACCATATGCAGAAACAGGCCGTGGCCGACAGTGTCGCCAACTGTGCACTGGATCGATTGATCGATAATTGGCCTCTGAAGAGCGGGCATATCTGATGAAGCTCTAGGCTCTACTCTTGACTAGCCTAATTCGTTATTGGCCAGTCTAATCCGTCTTAGGATTCGACGGCTCTACAGGGTAGTAGGCACCGAACGCAGCAGATTTCAGCATGGTGTCAAATTTTCCTGACTGCTTGAGCTTTTCCAGTCCTCGATTAAACGAGTTTAGAAGCATTTCGGCTTTGTCTGAGGCTTTTGACACGAGCATGTGGTAGCTGGTTTCCCGGAATGGGCGTGTGGTCGTAAGTAGATCAATCTGCTGCTGGGTAAAGTGGCGCCGCAGCACTTCATAACCCACTTCCAGTTCGATTGGAAATAAGTCCAATCGATCAGCAAGCAGCAATTTCAGATTCTGCTCATCTGAGCGGAGACGCGAGATAGTGAGTATTTTGCTTTCCTCAAGCCGGGCGAATTCAGCACCGTAAAAATAACCTATTGTGCCGCCAATTCGATACCCTCTCAAATCCTCCAGGGAGCTCCATTTAAACGCCTTGTCTCGCCGGTGAAAGAAGACGACCTCCATCCTGATAACCGGGTCACTGAAATAAAAATAGGCTTCCCGCTCGGCACTCCGGGTCCAGACAATGGTCGCATCCCACAATCCACTCTTGGCAAACTCCATTGATCGAACCCAGGGGAAGAAGCCATATTCCACTTCAACCCCTTCCAGCTTCAGCGCCTCCGTCACAATGTGGGAAGCAACGCCATAGTGATTGTAGTTTTCAGACAGATAAGGCGGCCATTCCCCGTTTGTAATACGTACAACTTCCGCCCGGGCAACATTCAGGGTGATGAGTAGAGCAATTACGGCTGCTGTTACGGTACGCATACGGCTTTAGTATAGATAATATTCAGTGATTTAACTTTTATCGGCATCTCCCTGCTTACCTCAGCTTTTTCCTGCGCCGACGGCTCCTCAACTTCCAGAACCAGTAACCCATCATCCCTTGAAACCTGTGTTCAGCCAAGGCTTTTGGTTGCAGCTTTCGATTCAGCCAAGGACTTCTGTTTCAATGCGTCTAAGGCCTTCGGCTCTTAAAAAGAAGAGCCATTCGTTTACAACATTTCACCAAATCTAAATTGACTATCCTGACATTCGGAACTAACTTGAACCGAATCATTGAAAAAGGAAGTCCGTCAATGAAAGATGTCTATACCACGACTGAAGTTGCCAAGTTTTGCGGAGTAAGTTTTCGGACGGTGATCCGCTGGATTGAGCGGGGTGAGCTGGGAGCCTACAAACTTCCCGGTCGCGGAGATCATCGGGTACCGATGACCGATCTGAAAGATTTCATGCGCGGACACAATATCCCAGAACCGGAAGAATGGATGGGGCAGCCGCGGCGTATTTTGATTGCTGAAGATGAAGCTCCCATGGCAAAAGCCATTGAGCGGGTGCTTCGTAACGCCGGCTATGAAACCGTCGTCGCCAGTGATGGCTTCCTGGCAGGTTCTCTCCTCCACACATTCAAACCCAGATTACTGACGTTGGATATTCGAATGCCAGGCATTGACGGCATGGGGGTCCTGCGCTTCCTGCAAAAACAAACCTTTCCCTTCTTTACCAAAATTCTGGTGGTTTCCGGAGAAAGTGACGAACGACTTGAGGAAGCCCTGAAGCTTGGCGCTGATGGAGCTTTGGCGAAGCCGTTCAGCAATGAGGACCTGCTGTCTGAGGTTCAACGCCTGTTGGGATAACGCTTCTTTGAATATGACGGATCGATATACACAAGCGCCAGAACTTTCTTAATTGACTCGATCAAAATTCAATTATGCAATTTGAGGCGATATCAATATATACGTCATCATATACTCATTCTCTACCAAACAACCTAAAACACACAACCAATTACATACATCTAAAACCAACAATTACATCCCACTTATTTTAGACAGTCAAACAACATCTTTCCTTTTACTTACACCTTGGATTAGGCAGGGCTGAGGCCCGTCTAACAGGGACTACAGCTTACCTATACCGACCAACCCTCCGGCCTATGCCCCCTATATTTTTTATCTATATATCGTGGATTACAGCCAATATATATAGGTTAATTGTTATTGTCGCCATTGTTTACAACCCAAGCATTCATTTATATATAAGTTATTGATTTTATACATTTGGCACATCTATTGCCTTGTATGGATCGGCTTATTTAGCCTTTCTAACAATATATAAATGGAGAAATAATGGGCATGTATAAAATATTAAGAAATAGCATGTTGTTGTTGGGATTAAGTTCATCCGCCGCCAATGCAGACATCATTTCATGGGACCTTAACGAGGGAATTAACTACGGGTCTTATCACGCTTCCAATCTGTATTCACGAGGTGATCTCTTTTTGACCGTGACCGGCTGGAGCGACACGGGTGGCGCCAACGACAACAAGTTGGAACGCGGCGCCTTGGGACGCTGGAATGGTCTGGGAATATGCAACGATGACGAGTATGCCCAGGTTCATTGCGCTTCCCCACAACATGCTGCAGACAGCGAAGGGGGGCCAGACGGTGACTTTGACATGTTTATGTTGAGTTTCTCGGAAGCAGTTAACGTGACCTCTTTCCAAAATGGTTGGTATCACCATGATGCGGACGTTTCCGTTCTGGCTTACGAAGGATCAGACCCGGCCTATGACCTTACTGATAAGGAATGGGAAGGCCTGCTTACCGATGATTGGAGTGTGGTGGGCAATTACGCGGATACCGCGACAAACGAGACCGCAGTCAACACCAACATCTCCTCAAAATTCTGGCTCATTGGCGTCTATAACCCCATATTCGGATTCATTGATGATCTCTGCAAGGAACAAAACGACATGTTCAAGCTGTTGAAGGTCACCATCGATGACATAGTTGATTGCCCGGAGCCCGTCGACTGTCCGGAACCTGCTGCTCTGGGGCTGCTCGGATTTGGTCTGGCAGGACTGGCTGCCAAACGTCGCCGCAAGGCCAAGTCATAAACTCATCGAAATTTCGTTTTGCCAGCACCATCAGCTGAATGGATTTCGGCTGATGGTGTTCTCTTACACAAGAGCATCTTTAACTACAGCAGCACTGTTCTAATCTTTACCGACAGATCTTTATCGGCAGATCTTCACCGACAGAAATGTCGCCAGAATTTCCATCGCTGGATCGGCAGAGCCAGGCGAATCATGCCGTAGGACAACGAATAGATAAGGCTCTTAACATATCCGGACCGATTCCCTAACCCGGGGTATCGTTGATATAACATCTGCAGGATTGACGAGGCCAGCACCCTGGCACACACCCGATCCTTCTGCCTCGCAAATTCCGGTCGCATGACGTCCAGTATCAATACGTAGCGCCGTCCCTTGGTATGGTTCCAGGCGGTATGAGACCTGGCATCGCAAAATGGCAGCACCCTTCCCTCCTGCCAGGAATGCTTTTCCATATCCACCTGTAGACCACATTCCGGGAGCGTTCCGGGGATAGACAACCCCAGATGACAGCGGATGACAGCATCGGTATCCCCCTGATGGGGATTGATATTGGAATTGGGCTCAAGGAGACTCAGAGAACAGGACACCAGGTGCGGAATCGTCTTGAGTATACTCACCGTCTGCGGACAACTCCTGCAATTGCGATGCATGGTAAACGTCCAGAAATACAGCCCCATGGTCTGCCAGCTCCGGGGCGGAAATGACATGGACTTATTGATGAAATAGGGCTGCAGCCGCTGGGGCTTCGAGTCCTTGAGGGCAAACATTTCGTCTCTGATGATTACCCAGTTGTCCTCAAGGATTTTAACCCAGGGCAGTTTGGCCGGGTCATAAAATGCCGGACGATCGCCGGAATAGCGCCCTCCGAATTCATTGAACCAGGGAATCGGTTTGGACCGCTGAACCTTGGTATCCAACATAATTTACTCCTCCACCGATTCTGTCGCGGGTACAGGTCTGGTTATCTGCCTGCCTTTCAGGATGATAGCGGCCAGCTCACGCGGACACTGTTTTACCAGATCATGCCCTCCAGGAAGACAGACATAATCAAATTCACCATCGGCCAGGTTTTCCCATGCTTTGACATCCTCGGTTTTAACAACAGAATCCTGATCACCTGCAACGACTGCCAGAGGGATGTCGACCCGACCTCCCGGATTATCAAACTGTTCGAACATCTGGATATCGGCACGGATAAGTGGCTCAAAGGCACGAATTGTCTCTGGTGGATTTATGCAGTATTTGGCCACCTCCTCCACAAATGCCTCCGTTGGAAGTGTATGAAGATTCCCCTGAGTTTTTTCACCCGGTACGGCCGCGCCAGACAACACCATTCTGACAGGCAGTTTTCTACCCACTTTTTTCAGTCGCTGATATAGCGCAAAAGCCATCAACGCGCCCAGGCTGTGTCCGAAAAATATGAATTCACGGTTAGGTGGAGAAAATTCCGATTCAAGAACCTCAACCAGACTATCCAGACTCGTCAATGGCGCTGTATCACTCCAATCCTCTCTTCCCGGAGGGTTAACGGCGATGATTTCAATGTCGTCACCAAATACCTCAGACCACCCGGCATATACGGAGGCGCCGGCTCCCGCGTAGGGAAAACAATAGAGGGTGACTGACACCTCTGTTGCGGCATGCTTCATCGTCCTGAACCACTTGCCGGAGGCCGGCTCTTCGGTGGCCGCTTCCTGCTCGGCCGGATCTTCCCCCAGGTAAACCCGAGAATAGAGAAAATCACTGACAGCTTTGATGTGGGGATAGTTATAAGCCAACGTGTTTGGCAGCTTACAGCCGAAGTACTCCTCCAGCTTTGCGGCGAAAGAAATGGCCATCAGGGAATCCATCCCCAGGAAATTGAAACGCTGCTCGGAGTCCACATCGTTAATCGAATCAATCAGCATGACCATTCGCAACTCCATCCTGACCACTTCTTCAATCAGCGAGCGGGCCTTTTCCGGAGAACTTCGCATGATGCGGGCCAATCCCTGCTCGGATGAACGCACCATAGAGGGTGAGTCCGTTACCACTTTGGCAAACAGTGAAGGCTGCAGCGAGAAGTTGGTGAATGTCTGGAAACGGTCCCAATCCATTTCCGTCACCAGACTTAATGGAGCGCCGTCAACCACCTCAAGAGACATGGCTTTAAGCGCTTCCTGAGGAGGCATCAAACGGAATCCGAGTTGCTGCAACACCTCAACCTCATGAGGCTTCGCACTCATTCCCACGTCCGCCCATGGCCCCCAATTTATGCAGGTTGCCAGCAGGCCACAGGCCTTTCGATATTGACTGAGCATATCCATGAAATGATTTGCGGCGGTGTAATGACTCAGCTCCACCGACCCCCACAAAGCCGATACGGACGAAAACAGGATAAAGCAGTCCAGATCACAATTCCGGCTCAATCGATGCAGTGCCCAGGTCGATGAGGTCTTGATTTTGAGGGTTCTGAGGAATTCTTCCCTGTTGGTATCCATGACTTTGGAAAACCAGTTGACCCCGGCCGCATGGATGACCCCGCGTATGACATATTGCTCAAACAGTTGGCTCAGGCTGTCCTCCTGACGGATATCCATGGAGACAACGTCTACCCTGGCCCCTTTGCGCTCAAGCTCGAGCACTCTCTGAACCTTTTCGTAATACGCTTCAGACTCGCTCATTGAGCGCCAATCTTTTCGATCCGGCAAAGGACTCCTGCTCACCAGCACCACATGCCGACCTCCGTTCTCCACGACCCAGCGAGCGGATTCCAGCCCTAACCCCCCAAGACCTCCGGTGATCAAAAAAGCACCGTCATCACGGAATTTAAGAGGCTCTCCCTTGGCCACCTTTTTGGGAATGATCTGCTGGATAAACTGCCTGCCACCGCGTAATGCAACACTGTGTTCGCCAGAGGGCTTCAGAATTTTCTGCAGCATTCCGGTGACACGCTCATCCAGAGATTCGTTCCGATCAATATCGATCAGCCCGCCACGCCATTCCGGATGCTCCAGGAACAGGGTTTTGGAAAATCCCCAAAGTGTGGACAGAGGTAAATTGAGCTCTGGAATCTTGTTACAGCCACCGTTCCCGTCACTATTGTTCCCACCACTCTTGTTCCCACAAATCTGGTCACCAAAGACATTTTGAGAGTTTTCACAAACAACCCACAGTTGTAGCATCAAGCCGTTGTTTTTCACCGCCTTCAGCATCGACAGTAATGAGCCCGTTACAGTAGCCACCGAAGTATCAATTTCGCGGGCTGAGAGAGCATCTGAGGTCGCTTGCCCCTGGGCCAGGTAGATCATTTTCCATTCCCTGTGCCCGGCCTGCCTGCGATAGTTTTCGAATACGGCAATGGTGGACGCCCAGTCCTGAACAGTTGCCTCCGGAGGCAATACCGCATCAGGCTTTCCTATCTTTATTCCGGACTGCGTGGAAACAGCGATCCAATAGACACGTTTCTGGGATTTCCTCAGCCGCGCAAGAAGCCTATCGGTCAGCCTTCCCGGCTCAGCCACAATCAGCCAGTTGTCCGGGTTTTGTTTCAGAAAGACATCTGCATCCAGGCCAAGACGACTGTCATCCCCCACCCAATCGAGCTTGTAATGTCCCGGCTGGCTGGCCGTTTTGTGCCCCAAAGAAAGCTGCCCATCTTCAGCTTTGGCAAACGCAGTCAGCGCCTCAGCATTAAAACCCTTAATCCAATAGGACTGATGCATAAATTTCTGGCCGGGGATAAGCTCCGGGCAAAACCTTCCGTAAAGTAAATTTTCCCAGCGAATGTCCATACCGGATTGATAGAGCTTGCCAAGGGAGTCCAGGAAGTAAAACAATTCCGTACGATCGCCTTTCTTGATGTTCAGCGATCTCAGCAGCAGGCCTTTGCAATTCGGAAGGTTTTCCCTGACGGCTGCCAGCGTACTGGCTCCAGGACCCAATTCCAGGAATGCCCAATCCTGGTTTTGGTCAAGTTTCGCCACTGCGTCTTCAAACAACACCGTATGGCGCAGGTGATCACACCAATGGTCAGCATCGGGACGGGAATTCATAAAATCACCCCGAACACTGGACAACCACTGTTTCGTTGGCCGCTTGAATTCAAACTTTTCAGCCCACTGGCGGTAATCCTGCAGAATGGGATCAATCAAATGGCTGTGAAAAGCCTGATCGGTCTTTAATCGATAAACTTCCACCCCTTTGGATTCAAAGTGACTGATCAGTCGTTCCATCTCCTCGATTTCACCTGAAATCACGGTTTTATGGCGGCTGTTAATGGCAGCAATCTGTACCCGATCAGGATCCATTACCGCCCGTACCTGCTGGTGATCAGTGAATATCGTGGCCATGAAGCCCTTATTCGTGATCGAATTGGTCAGTTCCGCCCGCCTTTTCAGTAAATGCATACCGACTTCCGGCTCGAAGCAACCAGCAAGACAAGCCGCTGCGTATTCCCCCAGGCTATGGCCGAGCAATACATCCGGCCTGACTCCTGCAGCCTGCCACAACATCCCCAAAGCATACTGAACGGCGAACAATATGGGCTGCATGTAGATATCATTCCAGTGACGTGTATCGTCGTTCTCGAATGCCATTTCAGCTAGAGTAAAGCCTTCATCCGGGTTATCCAGAACCCGGGCACAACGATCGAACGCCTGGCGAAATGTAGGAAAGCGGGAATATAACTCCCTTCCCATATGCAGGTAGTGCTCACCCTGCCCGGTAAACAGGAAACAAATCTGACTCGGCTTGCCTGTTGCCGGGTATCTGTCCGCCTGTACATGGTATTTATCAGTCTGCAGATAGCATCTGTCCGTCTGTAGATAGCCATGAAGTTTTTCTTTTAGCGCCGGCAGTGAATCCACCAGGAAATAGGTGCGGTATTTCATGTGCGTGCGACCGAGGGCCTGGCTGTAGCAAAGATCGCGAACAGCGATGTCCGGAGCCGTATTCAGCCACTCTTCCCAATGCGCTGCCTGACGACCGAGTGCTTCCGGAGAAACGGCTGACAGCACAAAAGGATGCTGATGGTAGTAAAACGGGTCCGGCGGTAGCGGCTGCCGCCGTTCTGCCTCTTTGTCCGCCTGCTTCAATATCGTATGAGCCAGGGAGCCGCCAAAGCCAAAGGAACTGATCGCCAGATGTCGATGACCGGACCTGGGCAGCCACTTATGAGGTTCGGTAGGAATGTTCAGTCTTGACTCCTGAAGACGAATCTTCGGGTTCAACTGGTGTAGATGGATCTGGGGTGGAATCATTCCCTTCTGCAGCATCAGCAGGGATTTGATAACACTGGCGATCCCCGCTCCGGCCTCCAGATGGCCGATGTTCGCCTTGACGGCTCCCACATAGCATGTGTCTTCGCAGGTATCTGTTGGAGCGTCGCATGGCATTACCTCCTTCCCTGAATGTTCGAATTCTTTTGTGCTTCCATAAGATCTGCTACTGCCGTAAATCTTGCTTATCTGTTCCATTTCAACCGGATCCCCGGTGGGGGTGCCGGTTCCGTGTGCTTCCACATAGCTGATATCCGCAGCTGCCAGCCCCGCTTCTTTGAGACAATGGCGCAATAAACGATCCTGGGCGCTACCGTTTGGAGACGTCATGCCAGCGCTAAGGCCATCCTGACCGACCCCAGACGCTGCAACGACAGCCAGAATTGCGTCACCATCCCGTAAAGCGGCCGACTGGCGCTTGAGCATCACCAGTCCACATCCTTCAGCTCTGACGTACCCGTCAGCGGAAGCATCAAACGTCTTACAGCGCCCTTCCGGTGACATCATGTTGAACTGGGACAAGGTGATGGTCGGCCCCGGAGACAATATGGCATTGACGCCACCCACAATGGCCTGAGAACAATCTCCATTCAAAATGGCCCGTGCGCCCAGATGAAACGCTGTCAGCGACGATGAGCAGGCGGTATCGACCGCCATGCTCGGTCCCTTGAGGTCATAGAAAAATGAGAGTCGATTGGCTGCGACACTATTGGCGTTGCCCAGGCCGGAATAAGCATTAAAACTGTTCATTCCCGGCGACAGCTTTATCTTCATATACAGATAATCGTTAGTGGAGATGCCGATGAACACGCCGGTATCGGATCCCGCCAACTGCTGTTTCTGCCATCCGGCGTTTTCTATCAGCCGCCAGGAAGTTTCCAGTAGCATTCTCTGCTGTGGATCGATTTCTGGCGCCTCCACTGCAGAGACCCCGAATAAGGCGGGATCAAACTGATCAATTCCATCCACAAATCCGGCCCACCTAGTACTGACCTTTCCGGGGACAGCCGGCCGGGCATCATAAAACACATTATTGTCCCAGCGCTCAGGTGGAACTTCAGTAATGGCATCCTTTCCGCTGATCAACAAATCCCAGAACGATTCAGGATCTGTCACATGCCCGGGAAACTTGCAGGCCATGCCGACTACCACGACCGGATCTGCTTCCACGGTTTCCTGGGTTTTCGAGGTTTTCAGAAAAGATGCTTCTGGCAAATGCCTTTCTGTTGAAATGCCACGCTCTTCCGAAGATTGAAGAACCTTCATCTCGCCGCGCAGATAGCGCTCGAGGCAAGCCCTGCGTGCCAGCTTATAGTTGGCTGTCCTGGGCAATGTCCCCCGGGGAACAAGTACAATATTGTCAGCGGTAATACCAAAGCCGTCGATCAGGTTGGCTTTTATCTGCTCGATGAGCCTTTCCTGGCTCTCTTCAGGCAGATGCCGTTGCACTTCCTGGAATAGGTAAAAACTTTCCCCGGCATCGCTGATTTGAGAAACACACACGCAGTGATCATTGCTCTGCAGCAGGTCCTGCCCGCAGCCAACCGCATATTCAAGGTCTTCGGAGGAATAGTTAACCCCCCTCACGATCACCGTATCTTTGGCACGTCCGGTCACATACAGGAATCCGTTCTGGATGAATCCAAGGTCGCCGGTTTTGATTGTGGGGCTTTCGGGAAATGACGTCTCCGGTGAAAGTTCTTCAAGGTAACCGACTGTCGTGGCCGGACCACTGACCCAGATGTCACCTTCAACCCCTTCCCTTTCAGGCATTCCGCTTTCGCGATTGCGAATATCCACCTGAATCCCGTCGTTCAGCGCATAGGGGATTAATGCCCTTTTAGGCTGCGGGCTTCCATCGCCTTTGAATGACTCCTTCCGTTTCACCACTTTGGAGTCAAGCCCTTCCAGACCGTGGCGACCGCCCGCTACCAACAGTGTGGCTTCGGCGAGACCGTATACCGGAAGGAAGGCATTACGTTCAAAACCAGATGAGGCAAATGTGCGGCAGAATCGATCCAATACCTGGAGCGATACGGTTTCAGAACCGACACACACTTTGCTCCAACAAGAGAGATCCAACGAAGCGTCCGGCTCTACCTTGCGACAACAGTATTCAAAGGCAAAGGTGGGTGCTGCCGATAAGTTAGCCCGATATTCAGTGACGGCCTTGAGCCATAGTTGCGGAGACTGAAGAAAGGTCCGGGGAGTCATATACACCCCTGTACCGCCTTCAAACAGAGGAATGAACAAGTCACCAACCAGGCCCATGTCGTGGTGCATGGGCAGCCACCCCACCACCCGTGCACGTTCCTCCAGCGCAAACACCTGCTGCATCTGCCTCATATGGGTGATGACACTGGAATGCCTTAGCACCACCCCTTTGGGTTCTGACGTTGAGCCTGAGGTGTACTGTATGTAGGCGATATCGGAAGGATAGGATTTCGGTAGCGGAATGTTATCCAGCTCCCCGGTTCGAAGCGATTCGATCGACAGGACGGTGACCGATGGTAGCCCTTCAGCCTTGAGATGTGCCCTGACCTCTTCGGACTGGGATGCTTCCACAACAACGCATCCCGCTTTTCCCTGCCGAAGAATTGACACCAGACGTCCATATCCGACCTTATCTTTCGCGTGACGTAGCGGTGCCACGGGGGCGGGAATCATACCCGCCAACATCGTGCCGAAAAAGCCGACGACAAAGTCAGCCTGATTTTCCAACGCCAGTAAGGTAATGGAGCCTGTAATATTCAGCCGGTCCAGATTTTCCGCGACGATCAGGCAATGCCGGCGCAAGCCCGCAAAGGTGAACGATGTGGATTCCTGTCCACGGCTATCAAGGAAGCGCAAGGCGATTTCATCAGCCCTGCCTTCAGGCAGGGTTAGTACAAGGTCTGCAACAGTATTTTTTCTCATAAACCATTTCTTCTTCTAATTTTCAGAGGCTGTTTTTAGAGCCCGCTTATCAGGAGCCAGCTTGTACGACCAGTTTGCTGACAATCGATTGACCATTGGTTCCCACCCCGCTGAGGGTATATTCAGCGGTGCTGGTGACCGTCAGCGACTTGCTGCCGGAAGCGACCTCGTTACCGGTAATCTGAATATTTCCCGGTAGCAGAACCATGCCCTTGGAGGCATCCAGGTTGGCGGTGACCCAGCTGAATTCAAACATGTTGTCCCCTTTACTTTGGGCATTGAAGTACTGAATCTGTGGATGCTCCGTGTCGCCGCTTCCCAGATAATATTTTTCCGCTTTTCCACCGGGCTGGTAGAAAGTCAGGATCGCGAGATCGCTGCTGGGAAATTCGATTTTCTGGGCAGTCCACTGCTCCGGATCAAGTACCGCTTTCACGCCGGATAGCTGGCCTTCGTTATTCGTCGTGTATTTGAAGTAGACCAAACCTACGGGAGCCAGGGTGAACGACACATCGGCATAGGCGGGCTCCTGAAATCCGTTCACGGCCAATGTATAGGTGACGGTTTCAGGTAAATTGCTGTAGTTGTTGAAATAGGTCTTCAACAATTCCTGACCGGGATTTACGTCTAACGGCGACTGGGGATTATTGCGGTCCAGTCCGGAATTGGAACTCAGGGTTGTTCCGGCTCCAAACAAGCTGTGCCAGGTCAGGGTCACGCTTGAATTCACTTTAAGGGGTGAGGTCTTGTCGCCGGTAAATGACGTAATCAACGGAGAATGTTGCGTCAGCGTCACATCCTGCTGGGCGTGACGGTTATCGCCGGTATAGACCTGTAAGGTATAGGTTCTCTGGGATTCTGTGGTGGAAGGCACATTCACCTTGGTGGTGCCCGGATAAGGGGGATCTCCGCTGACAGGAAAATCCTTTTCCCCGGTACCGCCGGAGAATCCGAAGATTTTGACACCGATGCCCGCCGCTGATTGCCAGTTCAGGTTAGCTTGCTCGTATAAGCCCACCACATATGGATCTAACCAGGCAATAACGGCCAGCTCCTGGGCAATTTTTGAAATCGCGGCCGAGGTACGGTTGTTGGCGGTACCAATGTATTCCTGGATGCCGACAGTGGCGCTGCCGGTTTTACCGTTAATGACCGCACTTTCAAACACCACCACAATTTTATCGCCCGGCTCGATCGTGGTTCCGACAGCTGATTTAATGGCGAAATAGTCACCTGAGCGTACGCAGCTGAATCCCTGGGGTTGTACCACCCTGGTCTGTACCGGGAGTTGATTCATCAGGTCACTGATGTCGCTTCCGGTTGGAAAGGTCACATCGATTTCATCTCCGTTCGGCCCGCCCTGCCATTGTATTGTCGGGCCGTCAATGGGATTAGATACAGTCAGGGTCAGGTCTGTGGTCGTCGCAACGAATACCTGGGGTGGCGCGAAGCTATAGTCAAAAACGGTGCTTGAACTGTTACTCATTGGCATGACTCCCTTGCTATTATTTTTCTGCCGGGTCGCTTCCGGCATTGAATTCATTCGTGGTCAGATTTCCTCAGACTCGGCACCGGACAGTGTCAGCCAGCCTTCTATCAGCGTTGGAATAGTACTTTCCAGGGTCGCCACCGGTGTGTAGTTGGTCACCTGGACATTCGGGTTCCACTGAGTGACATCTTTCCGCGCAGCCCATCCCCAGTTGCCTCTGACTTCGGCCGGCGTAGGCATCCTGATTTTGTCCGGATCCAGCAACAGCGGACCGGTACGGAAAGTCGCCGTAAAATTCTTCATGGCGTTGCCGACGGGTCCTGTCGGCAAGGTCAGTTCCCGGGTCGGCAACCCGCCTGAAATCACTGGCATGTCCCCGGAAGGATCGATCAGCACGGTCAGCTTGACGGGTTCATCTCCCGGCGCGATAGAGATCAGATGATTCTCTTTCACATAGCCACTGGTAAAGCCGGCGGGAGTGGTGATCGCCTTCAGCATGGCACTGCTGTCCGCCCGGCTGCCGCTTATCCCTGTCAACAGGCTCTTCATGGCCGCAGTCTGGTTTTGAATCCCGTATACCGCATAGAAAGTGTCGTATTGGTCAGCTTGGAAATACCCCATCACCCCGTTTTGCTGAGACAGACTATCCCCCACCCTGAAAGGAAATGGCACGGACATGTAGGGAGGATTGGTAGGAAGGTACTCCCCATTACTTTCATAGTACCTGCCGGTATCCGGCCAGCTCTGGTTGTATATGGGCGTTCCGGCGACAGGCACATTCAGCTCGGCCCTGACCACCGCTAAAGGCCTTCCCAGCAATATCGAAAGATTGCCGTCCTGTAGCGGGAAATTCCCCATGGACCACAATGTTGCATCAATGGCGGACATCAACTCGTCATAGGCCGACGAGCCTTGTGAAGCGGTCGCCAATAAATTCAGGATAAAGCTCTGCAAATGCTCATTGGGCAGATTCGGTGGAGCACCTAAAGGTGTATTACTACCGGGCACCGCATCCCAACGAATGGAAAACTCCGCACTGGTTTCGCTCCCCGTCATTTGCCGCTGAATTTTGATGATAGCGCCCAGGTTATTTCCCTCAGCATCAAACACCATCAGCGAGTTATCCAGATGATTGGCCATGACCCACCCGCATATGGGACTGGTCCGATCCGAGGAATTACTGAATATGGCATCATTATCCGCCTGCAGAAATCTGGGATTGGCCCTCACCGGTTGTTCCAGCCTGGGCGGCAACTGACCATAGGTTTCAGCCTTGTCGATGCTGGGAGGTGTCGTCAGCTCTTCAGACCAATAGATATTCAATATGGGCGACTCTGCGCCGAAGCTTGGGTCCTTGCCCCGCCAGATCTGGCCGAAAGAATCCACCATCCATAGATCAATCACCTGGAAGTGTCCGGACCTAATGGGGAAGAACGGGCCGGATTCTGTCTCGGATCCCACCACAGGACGGAACAGGCTACTGGTATTGCCCAGCAGGTCGGCGTACTCCTCGGTGAAAGTGTTCATGGAGGTGATTTCTGTCGCCAATTGCTTACCCAGTCCGCCCATGGACTGGGTCACGATATCAATCTCCTTGATATCGTTGGCCACCTTGGTCAGGTTCGAAATAATGAAATCCGGTAAGTTCTGATAGTTCGGATCGCTTTCGAAACTGGCGAATTTCTGTTGGATATTCTGGGCCGTCTTGGTATTGATCGTGGTCCGCCCTTCATAGATCAATTTATCCGGCGGTGTCGGAATGGTAGTGCCGGTGTAGGAGAAGTCGATATCTCCCAATGTCCAGCCGTTGAGCGCATCCGCCGAATCCATGGAAGACGGGAACCATGAGATTTTCCAGTCTAGATAAATTGGCGTCCAGGGCTGCTGGGTTCTGAAGGCTACGGATTCCTCTGAGGGCAGCAGGCCGTTTATGCCAGCCACAACGCCCAATGCCTGGGGATGCACACCCAGCTGATCTGCGCTGTTCCAAGGAGCGGTTTGCTGCTTCTGAATCTGGGCGGTCAATGCCGTGAGATCGTCATCGGTGGGAGTGATGCCTGCCTTTTGAAAATAGAGGCTGGCAATCAAACCGGCATTACTGGTATCCAGCAGCAACAATTCAATCCAGAGGTCCATGACCTCTTTGGGAATGGCGTTCCAGGTGGGCAGAACGACATTTCCGCTAGCCAACAGTTCTGCAGCGCCAATCGTTTCTTTGGGGCCGGCACTGCCTCCTTCCGGGGTATAGGTAATATCAATGCCCGTGACCGTCTGCCCGGTAAAGCGGACGAACAACAACTGATCTTCCTTGTACTGTCCTGGAGCGTTCAGCTTCGCATCAAGCTTCCCGCCGGCCAGCATCACCACAGGATCATTGGGTGCTGCGTTAGGTGTCAGGTCGACCGGCTTGAGAACGAACTGGTCGCCCAAGGTGTCCTGAAAAGACTTGGCGTCACTATCCACCTGAGTGGTCTTCTGATCATAGGACGTCAGGTTGGCAGTCAAAGCCCCTGTAATGGCGCTGATACTGTCGTTGACCTTGGTCACGATGTCCGGATCGGAATGACGGTTCAACTGAAGCTTTTTCACCGACAGCAGGAAGAGTTCGCCACGCTGACTGGAAATCAAACCAAAGAGTGTGTTGACTTCGCTTTGCAGCTTGTTCAGCGCAATCAGTGTCTGGGTATCGGTGGCATTCAGCGGAATCGTCTGCTGGCCTCCGGTGGCCTGTATGTCTTCGGTAGTGCTTTCCGGCCGAACCACAACCCATTGCTGGCCACCGTAACCGAGTTCGAATTCGTCGTTATGCAGCCGTGTTTCAACTTTGTTCACTTCGTTGTTGGCAAGATCGAACAGGAGATCTTTCTGGAAGGCTGAAAGTGCCCGCTCTATTTCGGGAATAAAGGAAGGATCTTCCCCCAGTTCCTCTACCACTTTATTGGCCATATACACCGAAATAGCTTCTGTCGAAGTATTGCCGATGGCCACCGCAGGAAAGTCCGCATAGTCGCCCGGCACGCCGGTGCCATAAGCATGGCCGTTACCCTGCCAATTGACGGTAGCCACCATGGAGTGACACAACAGTTTGGTTGGCAGGTCCGGCTGTTCGGCGGTCACGCCATTGGCCTGCTGCCAGTTATGCCAGGCGATAATGGCGGCTTTTTCCTGCTCAGGTAGTTGAATGGAATCCGGGTTGAACGTGCCCTGCAATCCATGCGACTGCTGCCATTGTTTCCAGGCATCCACTCCATTGTCCACGTCTCCCACCGAGGGGCCGGGGGACCAGGCAAAACCCTGTTCCAGTGCGGCTTTCCAATCTGCACTGTCGGTCACCGGAAGGGAGCTCAGAACATCATCGTCCGGATTGGCGTACCAGCCGATAATGGAATAGGTATATATGGCGCTGTCAGCGGCTTCCTGACCAAAGTCGTCATAGAGGGAAAATACATTTTTGATATTGTCGTAAGCCACCGACCACGACAAGGTTCCGGGTCCGACGGCCTGCAGGAACGGCTTGTCCGGTCCGGCCACGCCCTGCCATGTAGCCAGTTCCTGTGCCACCCCTATCCCACGCAGCGGAAAGCTGGCGTCCTGTGGGTAAGGATATTGGTTATAGGCAGACGGGTTGCTGGAAATATCGAAGAGTGTATCGCTTTGCAGAACCGTTGCCGTCACCTGTGGCGGCGTAATGGTTCCATTGCTACCGGATGAATATTTGAAGCGCGTTACCAGCCAGCGGTTGGGCACCAGCCTGAATCCCACCTGCTCTTCCTGGGCGCTTTGTGAACCGCTGCGCAGGCTGAAAGGCAGCGTCCACATGATGTGTGCTCCCACCCCCAGCGTCGACGTGGTAAACGGCGAAGGCAATACTGCTCCAGGGCTCAGATACAGGTCAAGGTAGCTGTTCTTGGTGCTGGCATAAGTGGTGTTCTGATCCGGTTTGCCCACCAGCAGAATATCCGTCGCCATAGGAACCAGGACACGGGGGCCGGGCCATACCGGCATGAGATTTGTCTGTGCGGCCATGTTACTTTCCACTCTTAGTCGTTGATGGGTTGATCCATTTGAAGCCCACGGCTAGTTCCCGCTATAAGCGCATTTGGGATAAGGCGTACCGTTACTGATTTTGTAACTCTGTTTGCCGGCCCCCTGAACCAATTGCACCGCAAATCCGCCCGGTTCGATTTTCCCGTTATCCAGAGCGCCCTGAGGCATATTCGATTCGATCGATGACACCAGCCCCTGAATATCGACTACGCCGGGTTGAGAGTTGTTGGTACGCAGATTCCCCGGGGCGGTCAAAAACGCCCCAGGGGTTTGAGGATCCGGAATCTGCTCGCCAGGTGGATATTCCTCTACGGTGGGAAGCCCCAGACCGCGCAGGCTGACCTTAAAGTCCGAGGCACCTTTTTCTCTGGTGATACCGAAATGGAGTGCTTCGCTCGGCTCAACGAAATCCACGTCATCCGGCACTCCGTCGAAGAGGCAAAGCAGCACACTCGGCGCCAGACGATCCATTCGCAATATGGGCAACTCAGCCCCTTGCGCAGACGCGTATACTTCCAGCCCGGGCCAACCCGAGACGACCTGGGAGCGAAACAATAGACCGGTAATAGGTCCACCGACAGTGCCACTACTGACCGGTTCCTGGTTTTTCAACTGGGCTCTCAGCTTCTGCTGGGCCTGATCTATCTGTTGATAGATGTCCTCGAAGAAAACTTCATTGAACAGACTGGTCTGGGTGGAGAGCACACCGACGCTCAAAGCACCGTCTACCATCCGGTCGAGCCAGTTACGATCCAGGAAGAAAAAACGCATGGACTCGTTAGGCAGCATTCGGACATCCGGCGTCAGGTAGGAGGTCGGTACGCCGTAGAGCAATGTCAGCTGTGCCAACCACTGGGCAATACTGTCAGTCAGTACCGGTTTTTCATCCGGCGTTTGGGAAGCCGCCACCATTCGATTGACAATGGATTCATGCAGAGAGCTACGATTCATCCAGGATTTCATGCTTTCGCTCCTTTTACTTTTCCGCTGCCACCTTTCAGTTTTCTGGACAGTTCGATCAGGGGATCCTCGCCGCTCTGGTGAATGGCAGAAACCTCATCACTATTCATGATGCCGGGAAGATGATCGCCCAAAGTGGTCTGGGTACGCGGGGTGACTTTCGGCCACTTCACTTTGGAAAGCTTGGTCGCCATCAGGCTCTGGGTGGCACTGACCATGTTGACGGCGGCACCGTTGGCTTCCGGTGCCATCATGGCTGAAGCTTTCAATTGAATTTCTTCGTTTTTGGCGTCGTTGTTAATCTCGGTAATGTAGTCCATGCGCCACTGGAACAACTGCTGGGCAAAGGTCGCATCCGACAGTGCCAGCAGCCTGCCGATCTGCCAGGCAGCGCTATAGGCGTGATTGAATATCCCCGTACCCGGATCGTATTGCATCGCGTGATCGCTGAAGATGTAGGGGCCGTAGCTAAAATCTCTTTTGGTCGGCGCCGGAACCAGTGGTCCGCGATACCAGGAGGTGGCGTTCTCCCCAACACGCATGTTGTTTTGCAGGGCCACATAGCCTATGTCCAAGGCCTCATCCACGGTTACATTCGGAGTAAGAGGAAGATTGGTCTGCTGCTTCGGCATTTGATACAGGGTGACGCCTCCACGTCCTTTGTCGCAAAGGTCTTCCATCAGTTGTATGAAACTGCCCCTGGCGGGGGCCGCACTGAACTCCCAGGAACCCAGCAACACCAGCCGAATCTGATTGTAATCGCCGGAAATGGTGCTTCCGTGCAAATGATCCTGGTGGCCTTCATAGGAAACCAGATAGATCGTGTTCTTGGTAATCCCGTCGTCCGTGGCCATTGGCAGACGGTTGCCTACCAGCAGAGAAAAGCAGCCGTCGGCATCCATGCCGAGCATGACTTTCCCGTCCGTATTCACCTGTCTGCCATGGGCAAGAAACGGCAACTCATCCAGAGACGGAGCAATGGCCTGGAAGAACGCCAGATTCACATCCACCACGGTCACCTTGGTACTGTCGGGTTCGTAAATGGTATCTCCCAGATCCGGCGGCAGAACTTTTGCGTTGGATGGATGAATCAGTTCGGAGACAGTGATGGTCTGGGGTGGCGAAACGTTCGGATTAACGTTGGTCATTGACGGCATATCATCCGGATACAACGTCAGCAGTCCCATCCAGGGGATCTGGTTAATATCCTGAGATAGCGGATTGATTTCACGGGACCAGGGCAAAGCAAAATTGTTGAAAACGATATGAGGTAAATCGTTATCAAAATTACCCAATTGATTGGCCGGCGGAAAGACTGAGCTGATCTGTGACGGGTCCAGAGTAAAACGTGGACCGTCCACCCTTAACTGCTGACTTGCCACGTAAGTTGGATCGTCTTTCTGCCCAGGCAGATTCTGAATGGTTTGAGTGGCCTGCAGGGTATAAGACCCGGCAGTCAGCGGCGGTTGAATCGAATCGTAAAATTTGATTTCACCAGCGCCGATAGCGCCACTTCCGACAGTGACTTTTGTGCTCATTGGCTTATCCCTTTGTCTGAACTTTAACCTGTACTGACGCCTGTTCCGGTTGTTCCAGATCCAATGCCTGGTAGTCCAGGCTCAGGCGATTCCAGAGTGTGGTTTTAGCCATCGCATCGACATTGCTCAGGCCGTAGATTCCAAGCACGGAAGTGCTGTCGTCTTCCATGGTTAACAGGCTTCCGATGTAATCGGTATCAGCTCCGTCAGGTACTTGGTACAGCAGCAATGTGCTGTCGCTGTACTGTTCCCTGTTCGACACACTGACCTGATCCTGTTTGGTCGGTATCCGGCCTCTTGCGAGGGTCATCGAGATGGCGTCTGCGGAGACATCACTACCGGACAGTAAAACCCCGATCATGCTGGAACCGGCCGGGAACAGAGTTTGAATCCAGCCGTCGTACTGCCGCTGGTTGGCCCCAGTTATCCGGTTGCGCTGTAGTAGTTTGTCTGCCGCCAGGACACCTATTTCGGCACCGCCGATGGCATCGATACGCTGGCTGTTCTGAACCCGGATCAGGCACGCATCCGCCGCTGTCCAGCAGGAACTCACCTTGGACAGGACGGTGTCACGCTGCCAGCCGATGGTATCGCCAGCCTCACCACCGAAGACCTGCACAGCAACACTGGCGGTTCCTTCAGGCAAGGTGTAGGTGCCGTAATCCGGTGCCAGCGTTGTCAGGACCAGTAGTGCACCGCTACGGTTGAAAGTCGCCACAACCACAGGAAGTTTGCCGGACACATCAATTGTGCTGCCTGTCTGGTTGTCGACCTTCCAGACCGCGATACCTCCGTTATAGAGAGTACGGAATTCCGGCTCAGGAATGCTGCTGAGGCTGGTGGCTGCCGCTGAACGCTTGACCACGCCACTGGTAACAGTCCAGCGTCCTTTTGCCTGACCACGATAGGAAGGCATGGCGGTCAATGTTTTTGCTGCCGGTGCGGTAGAGCGATAGCGCCTGAATAGCCCAAGCAACTCTGGAGACTTAACCTGCGCCTGTTTTGGCGATGCGGCTACTTTTGGTGCAGCAGTCAATACAGGAGCATTCCCGGGCTCAACGACACCACCATTCTGGTAAACGCCAATCCGAGCAATCACCGGGGGCGCCTGAAGCACCAGATCCGCCGATGAAGCCGTCACCGACAGGTCAGGATCGGCCGGGGCCAGAATGTTATAGGCTTCCAGGGTGGCATAGATGGCGTTACGTACCGGAATCACATCGCTGGACATGATGGAAGTCATCAATTGTGTATAGGCATTCAACTGAGAGTATGTCTGCGCTGCGGGATAATCAGGTACGGAAGAGAACGGCAGGTCTTTAATATCCCCTAACGTATACTTCAGATTCGATATCGGAAATGCGGGTACATCTCCGGTATAGAGATAGGCATCCGCCGCCAGTGTCAGACCGAAGAATGCGCCGGGAATCAGCAGATCATCAGCCGCAGGAGCCTGTTGCCGGTTCAGCGGATCCTGGGACCACAAGGCACTGGGAGCTCCGTTTTTGCCCAACGTCAGGGTGAGTCCGCGAGCGACCAGATCCACAAGACCTCCGCCCTGGTCTATCACTTCAACATTCAGTGGAGAGTCGAGATTGTCGTTATACCCCATCGGGCGCACCCCAAGTGGAGCGCTGCTATTCTGCTGATAAACCACTTTTTTGTCGCTGCCGTCATCTGCCGTCACAGTGACCTCCCGGCAGGGAATCGCCGAAGCGGAAGAGACAGAGAACGGCACCGGTTGTACCAGCCAGATATCACTGTCCGTATTCTGGTTCAGCAGGCCGGATAGAGCATTCCATTTCACCACCTGTTGGACACTGGCGTCTGATGCCGCCAGCAATTTCGCCTGGCTGCTTCCACCACTTCCGGACTGCACTGGTGCAGGCAGGAAGTTCTGCTCAAAGGCGGACCAATCCAGGTTATTGTCTTCGGTCGCATTGGAGCCCGAGCCAACCGGGATGGTGAAGGAAATCACATACCAGTCCACTTCCACCTTGCCGTGTGTGGGAGGCCCTTCCAACTGAAGTTGAGCACCCAGTTCGGCTTTGATGGTGATGGAAACACCCGCGATGGTAGTGCCGAAGGAGGCTCCAACCGTCACCCCGATACCGACGTTAAAGTAGAACGGCTGCCATTCGATCAGGAAGTTGGCGTAAGCGTTCAACCACGCCTTGAGCGGCCCGAGTTCGAAGGTCACATCCAGGTAACCTCCGGCCATCACCGCGGTCGGACATAGCGCAAAATAAGCGCCGCCGTCTATGCTGATCTTGCCGACGCTGATGTCCATTTTCCAGACCATGCCCAAACGGGGAACGGTCGGATAATAGGACGGTTTCTGGAAGGCCGGGTGGTATCCGCCCAGGGTGATAACGAACTGTCCCGCAGGAATGGTTCCGCCGTCTGCTGCCTGAATTGTTTTGTACCAGAGGTAGAACGCGAAACCACCGGTCACTTTGCAATCCGTGGACAGGACAAAGGAATTCGGGGTCAGCTGGGCTTCTGCTGACACAACCCCATCTGACGGCCTGAACGATACTTTCAGGGCTAGCTCAAAATAAGCCAGCGCCATGTTCTGTTTGACCTCAGGCGGCAGCGAGGCATAACTGAGCCCGAGCAGGTTGATCTCAAACTCGCGCCCGAAACTGATAAACAGCAGTGCGGTTGAGTTCAACAGTTTGTATGTGGTGAACTTCAGTCCCGCTGCCAGCCAGTACTGCCCTATTTCCGGCTGTACACTTTCACCCAGTTTTACCAGAGCTGACTTCGGATCCTCGCCGCTGCTGAAGGTGCCTTTTGCCACACCTTCCACCAATGGGAAAGTCTGGACCTCATCGATCGGCGGAATCGTCAGCGATCGGTTATAGCTGAAACCGGCAGCGACCCCGGTAATAAAGAACTCTGGAATACCGCCCAGGGGGAAATCCAAAGCACCGAAGACGAACAGAGACGGAACATTATCGCCGTCCGGCGTCGGAATTTCAGCGTAAGAGCCCAGAGCCCCAAGGGTAAAATCACCGGCACTGACAATCGCCACACCGTTATATTCGATGGGATTGTCAGACTTCAACAGACCGGCATTCACCGACACACTACCGCCCTGATAGGTGATGTTCAGTCCCTGCAGATCTATGGAATATTTATCAAACTCCGTTGGGGTTTTCGTCGGTACGCCAACTGTCAGACCAATCAGGCTTGCCTTGAGCCCGGCCAGCTCGACACTGCCTGAAAACAGGAAGTCCAGATACTTGGTGGCCTGTTCCCAACCCAACCCCAGATTTTCCACATACAGCGGCCCAAAGGAACGCTGTATGGGAAGAATCACTTCATCGCCGTTACCGGTATTGCTCTTGAGGTTGACGTAGATATTGGAGACATATCCGGCCGATGCGGAGAACGTTGGATTGGTGGGCGGATTCTGCTGGGAACTATCCCCTCCTGAACCGAGCAGGTTGCTGGCAATGGGATTACCGCCCGCACCCGATGCCAGACTATTCGGTGATAGCGAGATGGCAATATCCTTCAAGGTGATACCGGCACCGAAATCCAGTGTTGGTGACCCCTTGTCAAAACTCAGACTGAACAATGCCCGGGGCTGCACAGCATCCATGGTGAAGCGGCTGAGATTCACCAGAGGCTTACCGTTAGTGCCGATATAGTCGAAACCAACGTTATAGAGCGCCATGTTCAGCGACGTGAAATCCACCTCAACATTGCCGCCGCTGTCAGTGACAGGCACATAGAAGCCGATACCCGGATCGCCGGACGGCCCTCCGCTACCGCTTATCCAAGCGGTATCCGAAGCCCCCAGTTGAATCACCAGACTCGGGATTGAAGCAAGCGTGAGATCCGGCGCGGCCACCTGGATACCATAGTGATCCTGGGTTCCGGTCTGAGGCCCGATAGTAATCTTGCCTTGCTTGTTCGCCCCAAAGGTCAGCAACGTTAAAGAGTTCTCCATCAGTGTCTTGATGAAGTTCCCAAAAAAGCTCTTGGGGGTAATTGCCGTCAGGGCATCAAAGCTATTGAGCAGATACACTTTGGGGTTAGTATCCGGAGCCACGATGACCAGCGATGTCGCCTCAAAAATCAGTACTGGAGTGGGCGCTTTTTCATCATTGATAATCGGGGTTTCAAGCCACTGGTGAACCGTGCTCTGATTCAGCACCAGCAGAGAGATATACCGGGGCAATACATCTTTGATGACATCCAGCAGCCAGTCTTCCAGGCGTGTGGAAAGACTGCCTTCGCCGGGGAAAAATACCGGTAGTAATTCTCTGCTGAGCGAGGATGCCTGTGAGGGATTCGAAGGGTCTGCCAACGGATCGAATGCCAGGACGAAGCCACTGCCCTGTACATAATTCAGGCTCAAGGCCGGACCGTTCAGACTCTCTACCGGGATTAAGGTGCGCACACCGAAGCTGACCTGGATATCACCAGTGTCGATTTTGACGCCGACACCGGTCTCCGCCACATCCACCTGGACGATTTTCAACTCCGGTACGTTAAGGTCGCTCCACAGTCCCAGATAACCGTCCGAATTCAGGCCCGCTTTAACCTGTATGGGAATATCCGCGCCGGGGTTAAACACCACCCGACCACCTTCGGTCGTGATCTGAGTCGGCAGTACATTGGACAACAACGTTTTGACCGCGTCGGCAGTTTGAGGAGCTGTCGTTGTGGAGAAACGTTCTTTGAGCCAGTCAAATGCCTGCGTCAACAGCATTTGAAGCAATTGATCCGCACTGTATTTACTGAAGTTTTCCGGCGTTAATGTGGCCAGGATTTCGTTAACCAAAGCCTCCAGATCCACACTGGTCGCAAAGGTCCGCATCCTTGATACAAAAGCCTGAGCCCCTGAGTTTTCCAAAGCATCCAGAAGTTTCGGGGTGATTTGCTGGATAACCGTTGCAGCAGCGAGACTGGCCGCCTCTCCCGCCACAGTTCCCCATCCCTGGAATGGGAACAGCTGTACACCTAAACCTGTGGGGGCGGAAGCAGTTCCCTGGGACAGTTTCAGCAGGAAGCCCCGGTTGTATCCGACCGTGGTAAAGAAGGGCGCCGGTAACTCGGGTGCTGAAATTTCCATCTGCCCTGAAAACGCGGGCTGATAGGTGGGGCCGATGCCGATATTGAGATTTAACTTATCGAGTTTGCCTAGGTTATCGGCAATGGAAATATCCTGAGTGGTAAAGCCCAGGCTGGCCATGCCATCGGCCCCGGTCAGGCTGATACCGAAGTTGTAGGGCAAGCCACTGATGTCCAGCCCCTGACTCGGCGTCGGAGTCAAGGTGATTCCGGTAGACGATGCAACCTGCGGGAGATTCCCCAGCAGTTCCACGAATTTGGCCACGTCAAATCGGCCGTTAGTACCCAATACCGCATCCGAAAGCAACCAGCCCAGTGGATCCCGGAGAATCCCCAGAATGGCGGCCATCTGGTAGCCGTTTTGTCCTTCGGCAGTTACTGCCAGCCCAAATCCGACAAACAGTTTCTGTATCAGCGGATAAGGCTTCAGAAGCCGTTCTTCAATCCCCGCATTCAGCAGAATATTTAAACTGTAAACCGGCGCCAGGTCAGCCACCTGATTCAAGAATGAATCACTGTTAAACGGCAGTAACGTCAGAGGCTGTGCGGCAGGCTTGGAGTCATTGCCCCAGACAATTTCACTGCCGACCGACACTTCTACTGAGCCTGTCGCAAGATCGAGCGTCAGACTGTCTACCAACGACAGTTGCAAAGTCGGGTTATAGGCGGATATGTCACCGGTAAGCTTGCGGTTGACCAAATCCAGCTGGATTCCGCCGCTCACCTGGAGAAAGCTCCCCAGTTCGAACGCATCGGCGGGGAGAACCTGCACAGAAATAACGCCGTTGGTATTGGACGAGAACGAGACCCTGCCGTACTTGGCTTCGGGTATGTTTCGAGTCAATTCTCCCGTCAGAGTGGCAAGTGTTTGTGCATTGGAGAACAGGTTATCAAAGCGGGTCTTCAGACCGTCAACCGGATTAGACAGAATCTGCAGAACAGCCAGCGGTTGCAGCGGATACCCTTGATCCGCAGGGCCACAGATTTCCAGCCCCGCCATGAGCTCCAGGAAGGAGGTCGGGAAGCTGGGTATGGTGATGTGGAATACCTGCTGTAGGAAGTTGAAAAATTCCGTGCGGGATTCCTGGTTTTCCAGTAGGGAAATCAACTGATTGCGAATGTAGCTGTTCGGATCCGAAAGCAGCCCCTGCCATCCGGAACTGTTGATACCGTAGGGATCGTTGTCCGCCTTCCGGGTTAACGTCAGGCCCAGAATTGAAAGCAGATCGTAAGCCGTGGTAAATCCGGCGACATCTTTCACCTGCACCACGGCAGCCTGGACGGCAGCATTCAGCAATGTCTGGAAACTGGATTGCAGAGCTGAGGTAAAACTGTCGCTCTGGTATGTCTCCAGCGTGATATCCTGCTTAGCCTGTCCGGGCAGTGTCGCACCGGATAATGTGACCACCGGAACAAAGGTAATTCCTCCGGAAGAACTGATCGATAAGTTGCACCCCAGAATCACTTTTTCCACACTGCCGAGATTATCCGGAAGGTCGACCAATAGTGTTCCATCCGGGTTGGACAGAGTCCCCAGGAAATTAAAGGCCGGCAGATTGTTCAGATTATCCAGGGCGCCCTTGGCGAGCGAATATTCAATGAGGCTTAGCCGGCTTTGCAGATCAAACTTGAATTTGACGTCGGTACCACTGACAGTGGTCTGGTACTGAAAGTTATCCTCTCGCCCTACCCCAAGCCCCAGCACCTGATCCTGTGGCGTGAACCAGCTGTAGATATCAAAGCCGAAGGGAATCGGCATGGGATAAGGATCGTTATAGGTTCCGGTTCCACCGATGTCAGGAGCCTTGGTCAAGGAAGTATCAATGGTCCAGGCAAGCAGAGATAACATACTCTGCGCTTTGGCCTGACTGGCATAGTCGCTGGCCAATTGCTTGCGCAGATCCGGAAACGGATTGCTGAAACTGGTAATGGTAAATTGGTCGAAACCGCTCCAAGCCAGTCCCTGAGGGAATATGGGGGAACTTGTGATATCCGGCACCAATCCCATGGCACCGGTAAAGAACAGACCCGGCCGCGTTTCTGTCCGCATGAGGAATGTTCCCAGGGCGGCCACCAGGAACGGGGCAAAGGTCGCCTGCCCTGTGGTCACCAGATCCTGAAGCGAGCTTTGGTCATCAAAATTCAGACTCTGCCCGAGAGAAATTTTATCTCCATTGACGACCAGCGCCGGCTCATCCACAAACATGGACCAGGACCAACCGCTGAAGCGGCTCCAAGCCGCAGACAGCTGGGACGGCCCGATGCTGACAGACAACCCACCGACCTCAGGCGTCTGTATGGGATTAGGCAGACTCAGAGCCGCGGAGGCAATCGGTAGCCAGGTGGCAGACAGATTGCCTGATGAAGGAAACTCGATGCTGGCCACGGAAAGATTCAGGGAAGGTTTCACGGTAACAGTACTGACGACAATCTCAGGTATCATCGACACCCCGAGATTCAGTCTGCTTCCGCCACCCTCAATGGGTTCCTGGAAAAACTGGACGTACGCGGGCAGTGCCGTATTACTGATCGAAATTCCCGCCAGCCAGGGGGATTGTGGTGTCCCGTCACCGGTGACCGTAATACTGGTGGAGCCGGTATCTTTCTCCAGCAACAGGGCAAAGCTCTCCACCATGTAGTAAAAAGCAGATTGATTCGCGACCTTGCCTGAGTATTCCAGAATACTCAGATAGTAATCCGCCAGTGCCTTGATAGGGTTGAGAATGGAGTTCTCCATCCCGCTCGCGGAGAATGGTGGAACCAGATCCTCCGGCCAGTTGTCCCCTGCACTTCCCGGTGCTATCAGCCCCAATACAGCGGCAATATTGTTTGATAGCGCATTGGGGTTGTCAGAACTGACACCCAGAAGCGTCTTCAGTCCATCACTTAAAAGAGCGGCCCCGGCATCCGCCAGTTGTGTCGGCGACAGCAGATCCAATGTCTGGAAGCTGCTTGAAGGTATATCCACGTTGTTAAGATAGAAATGTGGAACCGGCTTGCCACTCAGGTCCAGGGTCAGGCCCCCTTCAAGCGAACCGACGCTGTAGCTGTCACCAGACTCCTGAAACGTTGCCAACGGGTCGCCGTCGGTTTTGTTCTGCAAGGCAAACTTAAACAGGAAGTTCAGTTCCGGTGACGCGGATATTCCCTGCTGGCTGAGGGCAAACGCCCCCAGTTCGAGATTGGCGCTCGGGATAAAGACGGCATCCGAGGTGCCAAGCGCAATGGATTTGCCGGCAAACGCTAACCCCGGATAGAAAAACCGTCCGTGATTTTCCTCAACCACCGAAGCGGTAGTCACCTGCAAAGTGCCGATAGATTCAAAGGAGAGAATAGCGACGGCAAAAGGCGTATTGCGATCTCCGGTTCCCGTCACAGACACGGATTTGTCGCCGATAAAGCCTCCCAGGCAGGACAACCAGGTGCTCAGGAGCTGGGGATCCGACCCGATAGCGGTAAACCAGTTCTGGAACGGTTCTGCCGGATTGCTGGAATTGGCAAACAAGTCATACCAGGCCAGTATCGGCAGGCTGACGCTCGAGCCCGGCACCATGGAGGAAAGACCAAATAGCGGCGCAAAGTACCGTATCCTGTCTTCCTGATCCGGGAAGGTTTTGGTCAATGCGCCAACGAACAGGGCGCTGGCGGTATTGGTCAGCTGCACACCCGATATGGCTTCGAGGTCAGCGATGGAACGATTGGATGGCTGGGCATCGCCGGGCAATTGTAATGCCAGCACCTCAAGTGAAACACCGAACGGATTACTGGCGGCAAAATCGATGGAGACACTGGCCTTTACTCCATTGAACTGGACACCGTTAATATCCACCAAAGGAGTGGTGGCAGCCCCGTCCACCGCTGCCCCCATCAAAATAGGATAGCCGACCGAGTCGAACGTCAGGTCGAAGCTGCCACTCCCCACTTTTACGAAGGGCACCAGGACAAAGGCGGTCACCTGAAGCAGGGCTTCCGATGGCGCCTGGGGCACTTTCCATTCGTGCAAGGCACCGAATCCCAGGACCGTGTCACCTGCCTTGTTATAACTGACAAGATACAGACCGGTTTCCACATCCCCGTTTTTTATGGGATACCAGGTTCCAAGAACTGTGGGATCCCTGACCGGTGCCCCTAACGCATTTCCTTCCACATCGCCCAATATCTGGGAGAGCAGTGCCTGAAACTGTTCAGGATTGCGGCTGAACCCCTCTTTCATGCTGGTGATAGGGTCTGTAAACCAATCGTTATTCAATGTGTAGGTATCCTGACCATCAGATACCAGCAGATTGCCTAACACCCCTAAACTGCCCAGGATGGGATCCAACCCTGAAAACGTAATACCACTACTACCAGGAACGCTCTCTTCTGCCCTTGCAGGAACAGTTTTTTCGATAATAGTCATGGGAATGTTCCACTATGATGTTGGTTGCTAATGTGGTTTGGTGCGTTCCGGCATTGCTCTAGGGAGCGGTTAACCGTATATAGCCATCCAATGAATGATAGGTTGACTCATCCACCGCCAACTGTCCGTTTAAAACCAGTTGATCACCTACCACAAACAGCGTTCCAAACACGCCGATAGACGTGGGAATCCTGTCTTTCAGCCTCAGTATCTGAAAACTCTTTCCGCTCAGTGACTGGTCAAAGTCACTCTTGAAGATACTGTTGGCAACCGCGTTGGAACCAAACGTATACACTCCACTGACTTCGAGCCCTTTGCCGGGATTCATGGCATAGTCAGCCGCTGCAATATTGGCTAAGGCGCCTCCGAAACCATGTCCTGTCAGCCACAGTTTTCTGCCGCTCATCATCGAACTGACAGTCGACAGAAGCTTGTCGGAAAATGAAGTGCTATCAGTTGAGGAGACCGGCCCGGTATAGACCGAATAGGCTCCCTTATGCACCTGAGCCTGGTTATCGGGGTTAAAGTCAGTGGCGACCAGACTGGAGTTGGCTTCCATAGACAGAAATTCCAGCCCGGTGGTGGTGCCACGAACAGCGACCACCACGTCAGTGACGCTGGTAAATATGTAGGCAAACGGAGCACCATTACTCTCAATGATCGCTTCCAGATTGTAGGGAGAGGTATTCACCACACTGCCGGGGTGCTGTGCAAAAGCGTAGGCAGCAGCGACAAGCTGTGAAAATGCATAGGCTCTGGTCTGTGAAAAATCTGAAGGCGGATTTGAAATGAATCCTGGCTGGGGTGGTTGCTGAACCGGGGTGCCGCCCAATGCCTCAAGGTAAAATACGTCGCTGCGCTCAAGCCAGGGAACATCATATTCCGGAATGGAAATATTCAGCTGTACCACTTCTCCAGCTGCAGCATAGAGTGAATCAGATGGTTCAGTGGGAAAGAGATCCACCGCCTCCGTGGACTTATAGGCTCTGAAGTTGAACTGATCGGACACCGTGTTATTGAAATAAGTGGCGAACTCTGTATTGCCGTAGTTAGCCGTAGAAAATACGTAGCCGGCAGGCTGGGTGTCAGGGGACTTCTGCCCTTTACTCGGACCAGTGTTGCCTGGACGCAGGTCCAGAGCGGCAATTTGAGCAATAGGCCCACCCAGGCTCATGCCACAGATATATAAAGGCAGATCACTTAAATAGTCAGTAACGACTTCCCAGATATTGCCACGAACATTGTTATAGGCGCTGGCGAAGAGATTGAGTACCTTGCCGACATTGCCGGTTCCGGTCACTTGAGCAGGCAGTTCCGCCTGAGCGGTAGGATCAAATGGGGCGATGCTGGTTCCGAGAAAATCCTCCCAGGTAATGCCCAAAGATAACGCCGCGGCAATATCGCCGTTGGAATTGATGGGGCCTTTGGCGATAAATCCCTGCACTATCACAGAAGGGGGACTGAATCGCGCGCTGAAGGTTTTTAACAGTACCCATCCCGGTGGAAGGCTCGGACTGTTCTCTATCATATCCGGCAGGATTGCCTGGGAGGCGAGTTGCTCCAGGACAATTCTTGTAGCATTAGAATCTTCTAACATCTTTCTCTCCCTGAAAAGTTGTATGCCGTGCTGAGTGTCTATAACAACTGACGCCACCCTCTTCTATTGTCTACTCGACTATCTCTCATTCACCCATTTTTCAGACGTGGTCCACAGCGTATAACGCTTGCCTTCCCTGGCTTCTATTAATCCCTATTGGTTTTGGATTTACTGGTCTTTTGGAATAAATTTGGTCTGACCAGCCTCACCGTTGGTTCCAGCCCTGCCACTACCCGGGTTTATTCCGGAATTGCCAGGGAAGGCATTGGAGGGTTCGCCTCCCGGTGGCGTTTCGTTTTTACCGCCGGCCCCACCTGCTCCACCGTTTCCACCTGGTCCAGGCGCTCCTCCTTTGCCGGGCGAGCTCAGACTGGAAACCTGACCAATGTGTTTTTCATCAACGTAATAAACAGTGATGTCACCGCCATTACCGCCGATACCGCCATCGCCACCTCTGCCGCCGTCAGTCCCATTGCCACCCTGGCCGCCTTTGGCAGGATCACACTTGCCATCACTGACACAGCTTCCGGCGTTAGATCCGGCATTGCCCCCAGGAGCACCCTTGCCCCCGATACCACCTGCACCGCCATTACCGCCGGTGCCGCCCTGACTTACAATTCTCAGCACCTGGGCCGGCTCGCTAAAGGTGAATTGGCCAACGGTCAGAATGAACATGGGGCAGTTCCCCCCGCCGGTTCCATTTCCTCCGTTGCCTCCGGCACTGACGGCATTGGCGCCATTGGTTCCATTCTTGGCACAGGTACAACCGCAGTGTGACTTGCCGTTCTGCCCATCCTGACCGGTACCGGCGGCGGCGCTGTTTTGTCCGTCAACGCCTGCCAGCCCGGCGGCACCATTGCCGCCTTCTGTCGCGGTGATTCTGATGGTAGGTAATGTAGTTTCCGTCATGGTTCACCTGCCTCCTATCCGATTTGCTGAACGGTGATGGTCGGCGCGGTACCCGGATTACCTGTTCTTCCGTTGCTTCCTCCCATGCCTGCCGGACTGCCTTGTCCTCCAGGACCACCCTGACCGGGTTGTCCGGGTTTACCAGTGCTCGGGCTCTGGGTGATATCACCGGATACGTGCTGGTAGTACACGGTCACATTGGGTCCGGAGCCACCGTCCCCGGCATTGCCCCCGTCGCCGCCTCTACCACCGGGACCCTGTGGTCCGCTGGAAGCAGCCGTGCAGGGAGAGGCATTGTTGCCAGCGCTTCCACCGGGGCCTCCTGGCCCACCAGCGCCTCCTTTACCTCCATCCTGGCCATCTCCACCAGAGACTTCGATGGATAAATTTCCTTCGATAGTCATCAGATTGAATATGCTGACAGGACCGGATCTGCCCTTCGCACCGGTAGAGCCTGGCCGGCCTTCGCCACCGACACCTCCCTGACCGCCATTGGTTGGATTCGTATCACATTTTGTTTTGCAGTCACCTGAATCGTAGTGGGTCTCTGCCGGGCTCCCCTGAGGCCCCTGACTACCGGTTCCGCCATCTTGCCCGGCTGTAGCCGGGGTGTCGTAATCAGCGACAATCACCTGGATTACTTTTGTATCTGTCATGGCCTACTCCATTATGAATTGCTGGCAGTTAATGGTGGCGTTTTCGGAAACCTGAATGTAGCCGCCAGGCTTAACGGTAATGGTGCCGTAGTTATGAACCTGAGGGTCTCCGGGCTTGATGATCAGAGGGTTATCGGCTGTGATGACGATATCGTCTGCGACAAAAGCCGCCACTTTGCCTGGGAACATACGGGCATTAATCAGCGGCTCGTAATCTTTAACCTTGCTGGAATTTCCGAGCACATAGGCAGTGGCTGCCTTCCGGATATTTTCATGCATTTCTGGAGTGACCGAACGATGAAACTCATCGGTGGAATTGGCGGACTTCAGCAGGTTGAGGTGTTCCTGCCGGGCCGGCTCTGGGTATTCCACATGAGAGTCATCGTTTGTATCGGGAATTCCCACCAACTTGTTCATATCGGCAATGGAGGCCACCGGTATGATTTTGGGGGGGATGTGAGAGGCCAGAGGATCGGAAGACATATGCACAGGACCACTGCCTTTTGACATGATATGGTCCTGACAGAAGGTAGTTTCATTGGCCCCCATGCCCAACCGTTGGTTAACATCCGCAAATGCTTTTGCTTCGGTGTCACTTAACTTGTCGCTCATATATAAGCTCCTGATTATTATGGCTAATTTATTTTTACTTCCTTATTACCTTCCAGACTGCCAACAGGAAACATAATTTTTTATTTAATTAAGACAAAACATACCCTCTGCCTTATATGTCTAATAAAGGCATATTGACGACAAAGTTATTAATACTCTCCAACAGACCTATCGATATATCGTTAAAGGCCTATTAATAAACCTCTCTGGAACAAAAGGCTTGAAAGAATATAAATAATACTCGTGGCTTTAATAAAATCAGTTAACTTTATTATTTAACTATATTGTTATATCTACAATTCTCCTTCCAGCATCAAGCCTGAATCAGGTCTTATGCATGGATGGGCAGATTTTATGCTTGGAAAGCACAGTGGTATTCAAGGTGGCGCGATTGTCACTTTCCCCTGCATCACCGCAGGGTCCAAAAGAACCTAGAGCCTCACTAACGCGCCAGATTTGCGGGTAATGAGCTAAAAGGAGAGAGGATTGATAAGCGCAGGGCTTGGGATGGGCATGCCTGTCTTTGGACGTCAGCATCGACTGGAGACAAGAACGGGATTGCTTGTATTCAACAAGGGCACAGCATTTCAAAACAACTTCTTTTATAAAGTGATGCAACCCATAAGCAATACACAAAAATATACATAAGTCTCCAAATGGAGGCCTGCTGAGTGTATTTTTGGAACTAAAAAGCTGAACGCCGCATTCCATGCGGATTCCACCCCAATTAGATAGTGTTGTTATTTATACTTCCGTTGTTGCGACTATATTTATAGACCAAGACGTTCAAGTCAACAAGTTAACTGCCATTAGTTTAATAATATTCTTTGATAACCGGATGTGATGATCGCTATTGTTTTTATATATTTTAATAGAATAAAAAAAGAGCTGATATACAGCTCTTTTTTTCGGTCCGCGATGTATTTAAGCCATTCTTTTATTTGGTCAACACCGTGCGTTTCTACCAGGGTGGACTGGTGTATTCCACCTTAACTTCCTGAACCTGATTGCCGCCTGGAGCCCGGGTACCAAGTCCCTCAGGTGAACGCACCCGCGCGGTCTGCTGGCGCACAGTGGCGTACAATGAAGAAACCGTAGTGATTTCAATAGGTGTGTTAGCAGCGATACCGGTGACATCGAGCCCCCATACACTGACAAGCTCTTCACCATTTCCTGTTGCAATGGCGACGTGCGCAAGACGATTGAAAAATACAATATCACCGGCACTCATAGCGCCGTTAGTACCGACTTTATGGGTCTTCCACACCCAATCATTCTTCAGGATGCTGTCCCATGACTCGTTGCCGTTCCAGTGCCTGTGAAATAACTCCTTGAGTTGACCGGCAGTAATGGCACCTGAACACACGGCGGCGTATAGAGGAAGTTCAAAGCAAACCATCATGGTGTTCGCACCCGGCGAACCCGGCATGGGTGGATCATTGCTGGTAACGTTGGTCCGGTACCACTGACATAATGTGCTGGCCGGCTCATGGTTTGTCCATGTCACGGTTTTAGTGCTATTGGCCCAACCTTTAGCCCAGTTACAAGCTTTGATCTGCGCTTCAGCCATTTCCTTCTCCATTAAATTGGCGACACAAATTCTAATACTAGACCCGAAACCACATAAGTACAGGTCGTCAGTTATGTTGATTTGTTAGATTTTTTTAACGGAGTTTTAGGTCTATTATTGCTTTATGGGCAGTCAACATACACATTGTCATTGTCAATGGTCAGAACAGGTTAAGCAGGGTTCTTCGGGAGGGGGTAGCTTGAAGAGAGCACTGTTGAAGAGAACAATGTTAAAGAAAGTACAGTTGTTTTCCGTTTTCGCCTTCCTGGCCCTTATCACTCTGCAAACCACAACCACTGCCTACGCCAAAGATGGCACTCCCCATTATCCGGGAAGAGCCATGTCGATCGCCTTTGCCGACAACTACCCTCCCTTCAGCTGGCAGTCTGACGACAACGAAGTGAAAGGTATCCTGAGAGACTTTCTACACGAACTCCTTGAAAACAGGATGGGGCTGAAAGTTGAGTTTCATATCTACCCTTGGGCAAGAGGCCAGAAATTGGTTAAAGACGGACTTGCGGATGCATTTTTCACCATCCCCAACGCAGACAGACTGACCTATACCAAAGCCAGCAAATTGCCGATTTTCACCTCCGACTATTATATGTATACGGGTAAAAATAACCCGAACCTTGAGCTGCTGAAGGGACTGCATACACTGCAGGAACTCAAAGAGCAGAAGCAACTCACCCATGCCTACATAGTGGGTGGAGGCTGGCACGGCGTGCATCTCGGCGATGTCGCCCATAAGTGGGTGGAACAGGATTCAAAGCGGATATTGATGCTGCTGGAGCTTAATCGGGCGGATGTTTATATAGAACAGCGTCCACTGATGAATTATCAGATGAAGTTGCTTGGTTACAAAGGCGAAATCGTTGAAGTACCGAATATGATGGATGTTACCAACTGGCACTTATGTATCGGAGATAAATCCCCCTTCCTCGTGATTCTGCCAGAGCTGGACAGGACAATGGCTGAGATGACAGAAAACAAGGAACTGGATACGCTGCGGGAAGAAGTTTTCAGCAGCTATCGTTAAACGACATACACCTATCCCAGGATTGTTAACCTCCCTATTGTTTTACACTTTTCAGTGAAAGTCTTAGACAACCGCCAGAGTGAAGACCTTATCGCCCAGGATATGGAATCTGGTTGAAATCACTCTTCCTTTTGGAAACTCATCTGAAAGTGCCCTGGTGAGTTCAAACAGCAAAATGTTGTTATCCGGCTCCAGATGTCTCAGCGCAGCATATTCAAAACCGAAATAGTAGCCAACCCGAGGGTAAAGGGCTTTAAATATGCTTTCCTTCGCGGAAAATACGGCCGTAAACAGCTGGGCATAGGCGGATGAGGTGTTTATCAGAAGTCGGGCTTCATCATCGCTGACGACACTCTCGCCAATTTCGATAATCTGTGTGCCATCTATGGTGTGTTCTACATCGATCCCCAAACCTTTGATGCCGGGGGATTGAGTGACTGCACTACAGGCCATATTTCGACTATGGGATATGGAACCTTTAAATGGAGCGGGAAAGACAGGAGAGCGGGCAGGTCCAATTCCCACCTGGCCGTCCCCTGCCGAGTATTCCCTGAGAGCCTTCCTGGCTGAATAGCGGCCGGCCAGATATTCCATCCTTCTCTTGCTTACCGCACTGAAGATCTGTTCCGGGGATTCAATCCCAAACGCTTGGAAAAGGCTATCGTCATAGCTGTCCGGCGAAAACAAGCACATGTGTACTTTAACGTTTTCCATATTATGGGCACTGAAAAACCATTCTTCTGAAATAAAAGCTCCGGCTGACCTCAGCCTGTCGACTGTCATTACCGTCGCCGTAGCAGGTTCTTTCATTGTGATTTCAGTTTCCAACATTTACCCCGGACATGGCCGCTTTCAGGAGCTATTTAATAGCGATATACAGTTCAACTTCCTTGTTGGGGTAAAAGACTTCGTAGTCCGTGGTGTAAGCCCGCTCCAGTTCCTGGTTCTCATCGGAGAAAAACTCCCAGACCTGTTCCCACAGATGCCAAATCTGATTGGCCCCTTCGGTCTTCGGCGTGAACTTCAGGTACTTTCCGCTCTGGAGCTCCATCGGCTTAACGTCCTTTTGCTCCGCTTCATTGCCACCTTTTTCGACAGCGGCACTGACATCAAAATAACCCGCATGATCTGATTCATAACCGGAATACACGCCATAAACGGTCTCTCCATTGAGAACCTTCTGGTAAATTTCTTCGTAGAAGGTTTTCCATAAGCCCGGGATCTGGGCAGTCTCCCGGGATTTCTCATTTTCGTTCCGGGTTCTGATCGTAATACCAAGCAGATGTTTATGCTCACAATCAGTCAAATTCATGGTGTTTTCCTTAAATTGATTTGTTTATTTCCATGCCATACAGCAGTCACACGGAGTATTATCAGGCAGTTTCATTGCGAAATTTTTTATATTCCTGATAATTTTTCTGGACAGGCATTTTTTTCAGTCTTTCCCATTCGTCCATCGCCTCCTGACGAGTCGCCCCTTCATTCTCGGGATCTGCCAGGAAGTCTGTGATGAAATTATTGAATCGGGTTGACGGAATTCTCGGCAGCCTTCCCTTGGTGGTCATCAGCTCATAAAGCCGGTCTATCAATTCCCGATAGGTGATTTTCCGGTTATTTCTGATCTGCTCCTTACGCCAATCGTTCAACCAGTACCACTGACCTGACTTGTCCTTGAGATCCGGATCTCTCTTTGAGATCTCTTCCTTCAGGAATGCTTTGGTCGCCTTGTCACTGACATAGTTAACAACATAGGAGTCGGGCAACAGTCTATCCCGACTTCCCCCGGTCTTCCGGTTTGAAACACTTTTAGGTAGTGGCGTGTCCTTGCTTCCCGACAGACGGGCCTTGATATGGTCTTCCACCTCATTTTTCCTCAAGGTTCCCACATCAATACCCAACTCTTTGGCAAAGGCTTTCAGCTCAGTCGCGTAAAAGTAACCTTTCTCAAATTCTTCCACCGACATATTTCTATAAAGTTTGCTCAACATTACCTCCAGGTAGAACTCTCCTATTCCACATCAAGCGATTCCACATCAAGCCATGGCCACTTCTCTTGAACGCTCCTCAGCGCCAATATCCTGAAGCGTCAGTACTGCCACACGGTTGAGCAGCAATTCAAGCATATGCCAGGAATGTTCGCAAAGGCGTTCCATACTCACGTATTGCTCTTCCGTCAGGCTGTCGTATAGCTCTTTCCCAAGTTCAGAGTGTTCGTGATCCAGTTCCGCATGCGCATCAATATATTCGCCGGACTCGGAAATATAACGTTTTGCAAAGGAATGGAATACATCCGCGCACTTTTCCAGAACCAGATGAACGACTACAAGCTTCTCCAGGTTGTCCAGTTGAAGCATCTTGAGGACGAACCAGTTACCGAACGCGTCAATTTCAGGGTCCCAGTAACCGCTCTCCGGGAGCATTTCATCATGCCCCAATTCTTCTTTCAGATGTTCCAGGAATATTCCGCTGAACAATTTATCCACGGTGGAAAATTGCCTGCTGTACATAATGTGCTGAAACAACCCGGACCATTGACGAAGACGGGTTTTGAACATGGTCATATTGTCTTCGTCCTGCATGGTCCCGTTTCTGAACAGCTCGAAAAACGGAGATGACTCGATGTCCCGGCACTTTTCTTCGTTATAGGCAATCAATCGGTCAGCCGTCGAGAGTGGGCGTGTGGCGAACTCAATGTTGGGTTTATTCTCGAACAACGCTTCACTGTCGAACTGAATGGAAATGCCCTCCAGACCTTCGCCCAGGTCACAGCGGAAACCATGTTGCGCACCGGCATCGATGCAGATCACATCGTTTTGCGCCACCGGCCGGCTGTCAGGACCCAGCAATGTTGCTTTACCGGCAGTAACGATCAACAGACTGTTCACGTCATGGGTGTGGACTTTGTGTTCTTCGCCGGGCTGCAACCTCACAAAGCTGATGCCAGTGGAGCCTTTCTTCATAAAGTCGGCAAAGGTTTCACTTCCGGAGAATGGTTGAACCTCACCAATATAGTGCTCTTCACCATCGACGTTGATCTTTGAAATAGTGGGAATGCTGTTTCGACTGATAACTCGGACTTTCATATGCTTTCTCTATAGAATTCGGGTGGATGAAATTGACGGCAAAATGAAGTTGTTGAGCTTGGTCAACACGTTCTTGGGCCCCAGTTCGAGGTAGATTCCCGGCCCTCTGTTCGCCAATTGCTTGATGCTTTCTTCCCAACGAACAGGGCTTGTCATCTGCTGAACCAGGCTGTCTTTAATGGAATTGCCCAGGTGCTCTTTTGCTGTAACGTTGGATATCACTGGGATTTTCGGTGGTTGAAAGTCATAGGAAGACAGAAAATCCCGGAACTGGTCAGCGGCGCTTTGCATGAGCGGTGAATGGAAGGCGCCTGACACATTCAACGGGACCACACTCCCCAGATTCTTGGACTCTACCCGGGACTTGAAAAGATTCAACTGGTCCAGGTCACCGGAAACCACGACTTGTTCAGAGGAATTGACGTTGGCCATGAATATCCGGTCATGGTCTCCAACCAGTGTTTCAACGATATCCCGATTAACGCCGAGCACCGCAAACATGCCGCCGTTGGAGTCTGCCTGTTCCATGACTTCTCCCCGCTTGCGGATGATTTCCACCCCGGTTCTGAAGTCAAAAACACCGGCGGCGTGCAAAGCATTAAACTCGCCTAATGAGTGACCGAGAAGAAAGTCCGGTTTTACACCACTATTCCGGGCTTCCCTGAAGTACATGGCATTGACAGTAAATAACGCCACTTGAGTGATGCTCGTTCTACTAAGCTGCTTGCCGCCCTGTTCGCACACCTGGCGGACGGAATAGCCGACAACCTCGCTGGCTGTCTTAAAAAGATCATCATGCTGATCGTACAGATGGGACCCCATACCTTTATGCTGGGCCCCCTGGCCTGGGAACATTACGGTTAACATATGCTTTCTCTCTCAGACTCTAGTTGGTATCCCACAATTTTCTGAACGTGTTTCGCAACAAGTTCGATGAGTGCGTTATGTGACGAGTGAAGAAAAAAATGGCCACCTGGCAGGAAATGGAGATTGAAACTGCTTCTGGTAAAACGGCTCCAGTCATGAAGTTGCTGGGTGTTGGTTTCCGGATCATCCACTCCCCCGATCACCACCACAGGACAATCGATGGCAGAATCGACAGGAGTCGTACAACTCTCCAGCGCCTGAAAGTCTGCTTCGAGAACATCCAGATATCGCGAGAACAATTCCGGCTGCTCAATGACCTGCTCGGGAGTTCCTCCCAGCTTTTTGAGATCATCCACGATCTTCTCGCGGCTCATTTTGTGTCGTCGGATTCCCGTGCGGTTATAGGTGGGAGACTTTCTTGCCGCCAGAATCACCGCTGAGGGTGACCTGCCCGTTTCAAGCCCTAGCAGGCGAGCCTGCTCAAAGGCAATCATGGCCCCCATGCTATAGCCCAAAAAGATACAGGGAACATCATCAACCAGACTGGCCGTATGAGGTAGTAACTGCCGATTCAGGTCAGCGAAATCACGGATAAGAGGGGCCGTAGGCCTCCTGCCACGTCCAGGTAGCTCCACGATATCCAGCGATACTTCGTCAGCAAACGGAAAATCCTTTACCCATCGATAAAAAGACGACGCACTTCCTCCCGCAAACGGAAACACCACCAGCCTTGCTTTATTCCGGGGGGCCTTCCTGCGGAGGCCGATCCATGATTCGTCTTTTCTTTCCATTATTTGCTTTCCATTAACTGCTTCACCACTGTCTTCACCACTACCTTCATAAGAACACCGCTTACCTTCACCAGAACACCACTTACTTGCTCGCTATTTCCTGGTTCGCACAAACGACAACCTGTCTTGGCAATGGTGCTTTTTGTATCCTGATACTTTTATTCAGGTTATTGCCGGTATTCAGGTCATTGCCGGTATTCAGGTCATTGCCGGTATTCGGGTTATTGCCGGTATTCGGGTTATTGCCGGACAGGGAGTGACCAGCATGGCGATCCACGCCGGTCACTCCCTGGCTCTTCACTCTTCTTGCTTAGGCTTCTGAATACTTACAGTTCCTGGATGTATTCGCTCACCGGAACACCAACATGCCTGCCGCTGACTGCTTTATAAGCCGCAACTTTGGAGCCGACCTTCAACTCCGTGATGTTGACCGGTTTGCCTTCGTGGGAGTAAATCCGGACATGCCAGTCATCCTGCAGCAGGATGCTGATTTCCTCTCCGCTGGAGAAACGGGCTTTGAGCAGACGCAACGGGCGCTTTTCGAGCTTCACCCGACCAAGTGGTACCGTCCTGGTACTGCCGTCAAGCCCAACGATCATGACATCGTCGCCTGCGCGCATTTCCGACATGTAAATGGTGCGGTTGTTGGAACCGAAAACATAACTGTGTACGCCACCGGCGTTGACCCGGAATTCCCGCTTGTTCATATAGGGCATTTCAAAGACTTCAGGACAGCACAGAAAACCGCCCTGTGAAGTAGAGCCCACGACAATGCCTTCCACTTCGGAAAAAATGGTAGAAACGTCAACGCATCCTCGAATGCCGTCCTTCACCGGACGGGTTTCGATAATTTCAGCCGTTTCCAGGGCCAGTTTGCCCATAAAGGTCTCTTCAATCCGGCGAAACATGGAGTCAAGAACTTCATGGCGCATCGGCGTGACCATCAGTCCCTCGACACCGAACTCCATCGTGCTCATGGAGTTGATGACATCATCAATATTTTCTTTATGCTCAATTTCCTTGATGACCACCGTGGAGGTGTGCTGCAGCTCAGCAATAACCAGTTCCAGAGGAATATTGGTGGGATCCCGGAATCTGATCAGTAGATAAGGATGCTTGCCGCCCAGCTGGATCGCCTGATGCAACGAAACCTTGTCGTCCACATACATATGCAGACAGGTTTGGAAACCCTTTTCGATAGCCATGTCCAGGATGTCAAAACTGGCGCTGATGACCACAAGAGACTTTCTGTTGATGTCATCTACCAGTTTTTCGATATTCTCAAACTCTTCTGCTTTATCCACCCTGACCACAATCTGGTGACGGCGGAATCTTTTTGTCAGGTAGCCCTTCAGGTGTTCAGGCTGAACCAGCAGACCGGTAAAGTCATGGGTAATCACCCGGTCCATCACTTCATGGGCTTCCTTGTCATCCGCAGCAACCTTGGTGGTGTCGTACCACAACAACGGCGGGGTATCATTGCTTCGTGCTTGTTTTTCAACCGCCTTTTTGGTCGCCCGGTTTTCAACTACTTCTAATTTTGGCGCAGACATATTTAATACTCCCTATTAAATCAAACTCGTTGTTGTGGCAGGTTTTTTCCCAACAATGGGATATAGCTTTCACGATAGTGATATATCAATACGATGTTCAGAATGCTGCCGACAATGGCGAACAAAGCGGTTTCCGGCGCAAGGAACATATGGAATAAAATTGAATGCCCCAGTACGGACATGCCGATCAGCAACGCAAACGGCACAAGCACGTTAGCAATGAGCAAGGCACCGACAAGAATATCCGCCAAAGAAATGGTCTGGGTCATATAGCCCGTCATATCCAGCGCACTCAGGAATGCAGCAGCGCCTTCCGGCCAGGGAGGTTCCGGCATGAAATGGAACATCCGGTTAAGCCCGAAGAACAACATGAATATTCCCAGAAAAATGCGTACGTATTTCACTTCTATCTCCTGTTTTTTTAATTTCCCTGATTACGCTTCCTGAGGCTGCAGATGCATTGCCTCGGTTTCCTGCCACTTGCCTGACAGCCAGCGGCCGTTGTTTATTCCCGCGCGGAAGATCTCGTCAATCAGCAGCGCAACCCAAAGTCCGGCCACGCCGATCCCCAGCTTGATACTCAGGAAGTAGCCCAGCGGAATGGCGACAAGCCAAGTCACGATAACGCCGACCATCGCCGGGAAACGCGCATCACCTGTGGCTTTCAGGCTATAGGACACCATCATGGCATGGCTGCGTAGCGGCTCGATCACCAGGCCGAAGCTCAATAGCATCAGGCCGGTGGAAATGATGGCCTGGTCACTGGTAAATACGCCCAGCAACACATCGCCGGCAATAAACAGTATCGCTGCTGCCACAAGGCTTCCCGCCATGGAGAATTTCACGTGTTCATCCACTTTTTCACCGATCAATTGATACTGCTTGGCGCCGTACAGATGAGACACCATGATCTGGTTACCCACTGACATGGCCGATGACCAGCATATGCAGACAGTCAGGAGGTTCATGACAAAAACTCTGGCGGCCATCGCGTCTTCACCAATGGCGACGGCAAATAACGACAGCACAAACATACCGGCTTCTGCAGAGATAGGCTGAATCGCTGCCGGAACACCAATCGCCAGGATGGGACGGGTGACTTCCCCAAATTTTTGCAGGACTTTTCCAAACTCGTACTGGTGGTTCATACGCTTGATGACCACATAGAGGTAATACAGGCAGGTGACAGCCTGGGAAATGATTGTGGCCAGGATGATCCCGTACAGCCCCATGTCCAGCCCGAAAAGAAAGAGCGAATTCAGTCCGATGTTCAATACATTGACGATAATGCCCGAGTACAGGTTGTACTGGGTCTTGCCCTGTGACATGCATACCGCACTCATGGCAGACTTGAGAGCGAGAAGGAACAGCGCGATGGAGATATAGCGCAGGTATTCACCGGCGAAGAATTCCGCCTCATTGGTCATACCAAACAGGGTTACCAGCGTTGGGGCAAACGCCAGCAGCGCTACACAGACCACAAGCCCAAGTAGGCTGTTGATCAGGAATGTCCCGGTATAAGTCTGCTTGGCACCCTCAAATTGTTTTGCACCAAGATAATGCCCGGCCACATTAGCGCCGCCCTGGGCAATCATCATAAACAGCAGTACAAATATGACGAAAATCGGAATCACCGTACCGACCGCTGCCGCAGCCGTGGTCGAAATCTGACTGAGGAAGAAAGAGTCGATAAAAAACATGGAAAAAGACAGCAGCATATCGATAAAGATCGGTATGCTGAGCATCCAGATGGTAAAAGGTAAGCCTTTGTTGTTTGGTCCGTTGTCCATTTGTCCTCCTGATAATTCCTGAACCTAGAATGAGTTAATCCAGCGGGTTAAGCGCTCTTCCATCTCGACTCTGTCCGGGCTGCTTTGATACACATGAATTCTGTTTCGAACCACATCACCCCGGTTCCAGAGTTCATAGATTTCCTGCCTGCTGCCAAAGGCGTCTGCAATTAACTCCCAGGCCAGTTTGAACAAGCGTGATTTATACTCGGCATCACAGCCTTTACCGCGCATGTAGAGATCCAGATAAGGGCGAAGTTCGGGGCTCTCCAGATCTTTTCTGGATGGGTGCATGACAATGCCCGAACCGGAAATCACACGCAGAATCTCAGAAATGCGGGACGCGATCTGGGCGGCAAATGAGTCCATGGCGAATGTGGAACTAGGTGCCATCAGACCGGAATCCGTCGGTTTGGCCTCGGCATCCATACCGACCAGGCCAAGCCTGACCATTTCGGCATAGACAGCGAGCTCCCCCAGATTGTTTTGTATTTCGCGAAACTCATTTACTCCGATCGCCTTACTGACCAGAGACGTAATTCCGAGAAATGTTTTCAGCCTGTGGTAGAACCGGATCTGTCCGATATACAGCGCCCAGGCATTGAGGCGGAAGAAACCTTTAAAGGCTGTGTCGGCGTCATTCAACAGGAACACCCTTTCCATCGGGATAAACACATTGTCGAAGAACAACATGGCGTCCTGTTCGTCGTAGTGATTAGAAAGTCGGTGTTCATGGCCACCCGAGTCCTTGCAGTGAGATTCGCGACAAAGAATCTTCAAGCCCTTAGTCGCCATGGGGACGGCAAACCAGCCCACATAACTGGGGTCTTTTCGTTTGGCGAACGACGGAGACAGATAAATCAGCGCTTCATGGCAATAGGGAGCGAGTGTGGCCAGCTGCTTAGCGCCATTAACGACAATCCCCTCTGCCTGAATCTCAACAACTCTTAGCGCGAATTCCGGGTTATCCTCCAGTGACCCAGAGCGATCGATCTGAGGATCACCAATCGCATGGGTAATGCTGACATCATGCTCACGACAATACTCAAAGTATCTTTCGATATTCTTTTCATACTGCGGATCGACGGCCCCGGCATGGGCTTTATAGTCATACAGGCCCACCACCACATTGGACATGAAGTCGGGAAGCCTTGGCATAAGACCCAGGCTTTCGCTCATCCAGAAGTGAGAGTTCTTCCATTTGGTTGTCAGCTCCTCTCGGGTGGTCGGTGCCAGATAGGAATAGCTGACCCGATTACCGGTGAGTTCAGACACATAAGTGGTGGTATCCAGATTTTCCTCCAGATACTGCGTGTCATATAACGATTGCAGTGTTTCCAGCACTCCGGTGAAGCGAGGATGACTGCAAACGTCGATTTCCTCACCGTCATACCAGACGCTACGACCGTCACGAAGACTCTCTCGATAGTCCCTGCCGGTCCAGGCGCCCGTTGCCCCCTCCAGGGACAACGCGCTCTTGTTGGCAGAATTGACGAATTGTTCGATTTTTTCATTTCCAGACATTTTTTCTTTTCCTCCTGGGTATCCTTTAGGAGCAGTGATCAATTGACGGTTTCCACCGCGTCTTCAGTCACTGTCTTTATCTGCTTGCGTTCCTGGTCATCAATAAATCCTTCCAGGACAGGCACGAACATTTTTTCGTGAGTCAGGTATGGGAAGTGGGCTGATCCGGGAATACAGGTTAACTGTGCCCCTTTGATTCCCTGACTGATTTCTTTTGAATGACGGGGAGTAATGATCTTATCCACGTCCCCGTATATGCAGTGGGTAGCTACGCCCACTTCCGGCAGCCATGGCAGCAGAGACATGCTCATCATTTCATTCAGGTAGCGCAGGGCAACCAGGAAGTTCACACATTGGGAGTTCAGCAACAGATCGCGGCGTTCCCGGATGATGTCTGCCTGCCACGCCTCCGTTTCCTTGAGGTTATCAATGACGGCCTGGAAGTCCTCCCGCAGGGATTCCACCGCAGACTTAGCCAGTTCTTCGAATTGGGCTCCCGACATGTTATCCGGGTCATTGACGTTCAGATCAGAGGTGTCATGGAACGCTCCAACCAATGTCAGTGAAGCCACCCTTTCCGGATGGGTTTTGGCCAGGTAGATCGAGGCGGCACAACCAAGGCAGGAACCCACCAGATGGAACGGACGCCTGATCCCGAGCGCGTCCAAAGTCCCCATCACTGCCGATACGATGCCCTTGGTATTGCACTCTTTTACCGGCTCACTCATGCCGTATCCCGGAGGATGCACCACAATGAACTGATATTTTTCACGCAACCTGGAATTCAACAGGTACAGCCAGGTCGGTGCAGTCACGGCCACCGCCGGCATCAGTACCACAGGAATTCCCTGGCCACTCACAAACACCTCCATGTTGCCCTGACCGCTGTCCACCAGACCGTGCAGCACGCCGTCGGCAGCATAATCTCCGACCACAGAGCCCTCCAAAGGCTCAGTCATCAGTGCCTTGTCCTGATAAAGCTGGTGATAGCCCTTCAGGAAGGTTTCACCTTCATCCAATGCCATCGCTCTTAGAACACTGAGGTTTTCTGGTACTTTCGGGATAATGGCTGTCGATTCAGCCTGGGATACTGGGGACGCCTGTTCTGATGACGGTGCTATGCCATCCCCCGTCATTTCAGTGGTGGTTTCGTCACCTGCTACGGTACCGAGCAACGCAGCCGCCTGTTCGCGATAGTCGGCCAACATGGCCGTCGCGATGTCGCTGATGGTCTGATTTTCCAACAACAGGTTGACGCTGACCTGTCCGGCCCGGTTTTCCAGTTCGGTCTGAATATTCAGGACGATCAGCGAGTCGACGCCATAATTGAGCATGTCCTCATTAGCATCCATATCACTTTCATCAAGCTTCAATACCTGGGCAAACAGGCTGATCAGGGCCTTCTGAAGATTTTCCTGATTCAATGCAGCTCCGGAGAGTGAGCCTGCGCCAGACACAGTTGCGACCGGCGCAGAAACTGCCTGCGTTTGTGTGGCATCTGCCTGGACTGCTGCGTTTTTCTCAGCATCGACTGCCGGGGAGATGACTTCCTGTGGCCTGGCAAGCTTTTCAAAGCCCATCTGATCGACCACACGGTCTTCCGCCTTGAGCGCCACCAACTGATGACACTGATTGCCAAGAACATACTTGATCACATTGATGCCGTCCCTGATATTCAGGAAACGGAGTCCCTTGTTCTTCAGCATTTCCACGATGTTCTCGTCAACGCCTTCCCAGAAGCCCCAATTTACTGCAAAGGTTGGAATGCCCTGCTGCGATATACGCTGGGCAATCTGTGTCTGATAGGAACATCCTGAGGTATAGGCACTCCATCCGGTGCTTCCCACGTAGGCCTCAGCAGACGAAAACAGGAGCATGAAGTCGGGCTCCCTGCCCTTAAATGCCTGTGCCAGATTTTCCGTGCCGGCTATTTTGGCACCGATACGTTGCCTTAACAGATCATCAGATAGCTCACTGATCCGACAGATATCTCTCTCCATGGCGAGATGCACCACACCGTCCACTCTGCCGAATTTACCGCAGATATCGTCTACCGCTTCCTGTAACTGGGCAGCATCCTGAACATCAAGAGCATAGTAATGGCATTCCCCTCCCAACTGGTTGATGGCATCCATTGCATGTTTACGGGCATCACTCAAAGGCGACCGATTCACCCAGACGATCCTGGCCTGATAATTCTTCGCCAGATATTCACTGAGCTGGTACCCCACGGTGCCGGCACCGCCCACCAGCAGATAGACTCCTTCCTGCCTGAAGACCGCCGGGGTTTGAGCAGTTTCGGGACTGAACTCGATCACCCGGCGATTCAGAAACTCCTCGCCGCGATGGAAGACTTCCAGATTGGCACTGTTTCTCAGTTGTACATATGTCTCAATCAGAGCATTACCCTGGGTACCCTGCTGCCAGTCCACATCAGCCAGCCTTAGACGAAGCTTCGGATACTCCCGGGCCAGGCTTCTGATGTAGCCTGACAGACCACCGGCAAACCTGGAGACAGGCTCGCTCTGTTCCACAAGCTCACAGAAACGGGTGTAGGCATGTAATGAGAAGTTTTCGTCTTTACTCCATTCGGAAGTCAGGATCTGCTGCATCAGCTTATGGAAGAATGCCACTTCCTGAACCGGTTCAATGCCGGCATCCCCTTCATTAAAGGAGCCACCGAAAAACATGACCTGTCCGATGCTGTCCACATGTTTCAAACAGTGCTCGATGTCCTCCAGATCATTCACATTGATCTGCCAATGGGTCGAATCCATTAATTCCGTGGCACATTTGGCGCCATAGGTCATGGCGTAGACCTTTTCAAAATGACAGGCATCCACCAGTTTCCCCATATCCGGCTCGCTGCCCTGAGGAAATACCGCCAGACAGGCCGTATTTTTTCTCGTGCTTTCTCCGTTAGAACCTTCACCGGTTTTACTCACCGGCTCAAATACCGGGTTGAATAACCGGCAGTCAATGCTGTCTGCCTGCAGTGTTCTGGCATCAACAATATTCTGGCAATAGACGGAAGGTTCCCGGCTTTCATTAAGGATGAACGCATCAAAACTACCGTCATCATGCTTATGCAATACAACCCAACCTTTTTCTGAAACCCGGCTCATTACCAGCAGGTCGCGACTGAATGCATAGCTCACATCCGTTTCATCTGTGCCGCCCTCATCCGCTAACAACTGATGCAGTACGGACATTGCCACCACTGATGGCGATACTCCCGCCACCTCGGTGTACCGCGCAATGGCTATGCTCGGCGCTGTGGCAACACCTTCCAGCCCTGGCAGGCCGGTCGTGTGCGTGACAAGCTCAGGATTTTTTTGCATCCGGGAGCCGATATCGACACTCAACACCTCACTTTTGAAGATTTCCGAGGGTTTGAACTGCCCTTGAGCAACCGGTTTTTCGTCATTAACCGAGAACAGGCTGAGCCTGATTCCTGACTCTTCCCGTGCATCCTTCGTTGTGACCGAAGCAAGGTCTGTCAGTTGGGCCGTGGCAGCAATATCTTCCAATTGCAGCGAGCCTTTTGTTGCCTGTTCCAACGAGGCCTCCAGCAGCTTGCCGGCCAGGAAACCCTGTTTGAGATAGGCCTTGCCCAAAAGATAGGATTCATCAGCCGTGCCTTTGGAACCGTCAACCGATCCACCAGCTGCGCTGCTTTGTGCGGCTGAATCAGCACCGGAGGCAATCACCTGTCCGGATGCGGTCAGCGTTGCAGTCGGAGCCCAACAAATAATTTTGGCGAATGGGTATTGAGGCAAAGACACGATACCCGGCCGGGCCTCATAAAAACCCTCCCAGTCAATATCAACGCCTTTGCACCAGAGCTCGGCAATCCGTGTGAGATTCCGTTGCTGCATCAGCCGGCCGATAAATTGCTGATCTTGCTCACTGGTCTTTGGAAGCAGTGCCACATTTTTTACTTTGCCCCGGGCAATTTTCTCGCTTTGTTTCTCAGACAATACATCCAGCAATACGGATTTCAGTCCGGCAAGGCTACCGGCAACAATGCCCAACCTGCAGGAGAGATGTTCCCTACCGGTCTGCATCGTGTAGGCCATGGACCTCAGATGGCGACGCTCTGCTTCTCCTTCGGCCACATATTTGCTACAGACCTTTGCCAGTATCGTGCTTTTCAGGTCCGACACTGTACGGCAATGGTCGATCTCCTGTTCGCTCAACAGCACGTTGCAGGTTTCCGCAATGGCACGAATCACTTTGGAGGAACTCTCCGCCCCCGTCAGCAGGTTAATGAGCAGATCGTCATTGCTCAGCAGGGATGAGCTGATAGAGGTTGCCTGATTCAACGCTTCCATCACCCGACTGACGGTGTCGCTTTCTTCAATCTTCGCCCGCATATCAAGCAGTTCGTCGATATAGGAGATATATTTATTCATCAGGCTGTTGAGAGTGATGTCATCACGTGCTGACAGCAGAAACAGTTGCTCATCGTCAACCATGCCATTACCTACAAAGGTCGGCGCGATATACTCCTCAACAATCATATGCGCATTCGCCCCTCCGGCACCGAAGGAGTTAATGGCGGCTCTTCTGGGCAAAGCTTCCAGACGTCCGTTATTTTCCCTGAGTGGTAGCTTCCATGGCGTCAGGCTTTTTTGCAGATAGAACGGTGTCTTATCAAACTGGATATTGGGGTTTTCATTCTCCAGATGAATAGAAGGAACCAGCGTCTTTTCTTCAAGCTGCTTAACCACTTTGGCAATGCTGGCAAACGACGCGGCGGACTCCAGGTGGCCGATGTTGGATTTCACCGAGCCGATTGAACAAAACTGCTTATTGTCCGTGTGCTTTCTGAAGGCGGTCGTCAGCCCTCTCACCTCTATCGGATCACCCAGAGCCGTGCCCGGTGCATGTGCCTCCACATAGGTAATGGTTGAAGGATCCAGCTTTGACTTTTCAAGAGCCATGGTCACCAGCTCTTCCTGCGCCTGGGCACTGGGAACCGTAAAGCCGTTGACCTTGCCACCATGGTTAATGGCGGTTGCCCTGATCACACCGTGTATCCGGTCGCCGTCCTGCAGCGCCTTTTTCATTGATTTCAGAAGAACTGTACCAACACCCTCCGAGGGCACATAACCGTCGCCGTCCGCGCTGAAACTCTTACAACGACCATGGGAGGAAGCAAACCCCGTTTTGCTTAACACAAAATATTTATTTGGATGGGTGGTCAGGTTAACGCCACCGGCAATCGCCATATCCGATTCACCTGAGCGAATACTTTCACAGGCCAGATGAACCGTTGTCATGGAACCGGAGCACATAGTGTCCAGCGGTATACTGGGTCCTCTCAGATCGAAGAAATAGGAAGCCCGGTTGGCAATGGAAGCATACGAGGAGCCCGCTGAGGCATCCATCGCTCCGTAAAGCTGATATTGCCCCCACATGATGCCCACGTATAAACCAACACGGTAATTGCTGATCTTTTTCCGGTTATATCCGGCATCTTCAAAGGTGTGATGTACTGTTTCAAGGAAGACCCTTTCCTGAGGATCGACTGATTCCGCTTCCAGTTTGCTCATACCGAAGAACAGTGGATCAAAGTTGCGGTGATCATTCAGGAATCCACCCCATTTAAGATAGGATTTCCCCGCGACACCTTTGCTTTCATCCCAGAAATCCTGCCATTTCCACAGCCTTTCGGGGATCGTGGTAATACTGTCCTTGCCATCGACCAGATTATTCCAGAAGGTCTCGATGTCATCTGCCTGCGGAAAACGACCGGCAATCCCGATGATCGCCACATCGTTATCGCTGTACTGCTGGTCATGGGTAGCTTCCCGATGGGACAACGCTGTGCCCTGTAACTTCGCAGATTGAGTAGCCGTTCCGGCTGTACCGCCTGTGGATTCTGCGGAGGAATCCATGGTGCCAAAGACAGGCGGTACCAACGATTCTTCAGTTCGACTCACAGCAGGCAAAGACTGTTGTACCGGTTTCTGCGCTTCAGCAGCCATCGTGTTCGGCGCAGGAATGACGCTCTCCCTGACCGGCTCATCGGTGTTGACGGAAGCAATCCCGATCTGTTCTTTACGCTGGCGATCAGAGAATACCCGGTCGCCGACGATTGCAGGTGTCGATGCCCCCTGCTCTGCCAGTTTTTCAGTGAGGGTGGCTTGATGTTCGTCTACCAGATGTTCTACCAGATCTCCGATAGTCGGAAACTCAAATAACAGGGATTTGCTCAATTCGCCGAAGCTATCTTCCAGAACACGAATAATCGATACGCTCATCACCGATTCAATACCGTATTCCTCGAAGGGCGTCTGTTCCTGCAGTGAAGCCGCGTCCATCATGGTTTCGCGAACAATTGCGTCCTTCACCAGATTGCGAGCCAAGTCTGAAATATTCATTGTTTAGGGCTTCCCTCTTATCCTAAGCTATTGATTTTAATGTTATGTTTTGGTCTGACAGATATAGTGAGTGCAAGAACGGCTCGTACAGGCGCTTATTCCCGCTGGCAATAAAACTGATTCCGGTATCCCCCTGCTTAGTGACACCGGCATGCTTTACAACACTCTTGATGGTGTTTAATGCCTGGTTGTCATCCAACGGGATAAAGCCTTTCTGCCCGATAAATGCCAGCTCCTTTTCTGAGATATCCATACCACCTCTCCAGGCGGGCCAGGCCACACAGACGCTTTTTCCATGACGTCGCCCCTGGTTAAAGAGAGATGTGCGGAATTCTGTGAAGCGCTCCAATGCACGGTTTGCAAACGCATAGTCGGTGCAACCAACGTGACCGGTAATGGAAACCAGAGAAGAACACACAAGGAACACACTCAGATCGTCGGTTCTGGTCGCTTCATCCAGATAATAGGCACCGGCAATTTTCCCCAGGGTTATGCGTTCATAGTCCTTTTCGGTTTTGTTTATCAGCAAAGCATTGGGGGGAGATCCTGCGCAGTGAATGACGCCACCGATGGCACCATATTTATTTCTGGCATAAGCCACTGTCTGCATCATCGAATCCCTGTCGGATACATCAACCTGCTGATACTCCCAATTCCCTGCCTGCTCGCGGAGCAGACGCTGATGATCAGCAGACAATGTCGCAATCGGGCTTCTCCCCATCAGCAGTACTTTGGCTCCCAGAGAAGAAAGATAAGAGGCGACAAAGCGACCTACCCGCCCCATGCCTCCAGTCACCAGATAAATTTTGGAAGGGTCGACCTGCCAATCCCCGCTTTCCACACTGATGTCCCCAACGGTCTCCAGGTACAGGGTTTCCAGATGACGGCTGTCAGTGGTTATCCTGAACGATCCCGCAGCCGCTTGACGGGATATAAATTCCATCTCGCGCCGGAGGTCATAGGTGGTTCCTGGTGCGTCATGTTCCGCGTCAGACTGAATAATGACAGTCCTTACCGGCATTCTGGGAAACTCATGAGTCACCGCTTTCCCGAACGCGTCCATCGCTGACAATAAAGTGGAGACTTCATTAGGAGTTTCATGCAACACGACAATGTTCATGGACAACGCTGGTGTTACCCGGGACCTGATCCATTTCTGGACCCAGAAATAAACGTTCCTGTGCCAGCTAAGTGCTTGTTCAAAAGAAAGACTTCCTGCATCCACCACAATGTTAAGTACAGGTTTAACAGCCTCGCCTGATCCAGACGGATGGCTGGATAGAAGGTCAGAAAGACGTTCAGACAGAACCGTCACGGAGGCGTCCCGGCTATCAGCATCCAGCTGTTGGGCATCAATCAGCTCAGCGTTCAGCATCGAAGCAAAGCGCTGCTCTTTAATACCGGGATGAAACCCGATACACAGATGGCCCGAAAATGCCGGTTCGCCGGTTGCCGGTATATCGACTGATCTCCAGCGTTCAATGAAACGAGTTGCCTGCGATGAGGATGTATTGCGCTTGCTTCCTTTTTCCGGACGGGTGGGTAATCCTATAGACCCCCTGATTTCCATCAACAGGACACCAGCCGGATCGAATACCAGCAGGTCGTACTTTTGTGTATTGCTGTTCTTCTGTGTGTTCCCGGTCCCTTGATTCTGGCTGATGGCGCGGACATACATGTCCTCCTCCATACGTCCATGAATCACCAGGCGGTTAACAGAGAATGGGATGCTCAACTCCCCCTGATTGGACGTACAACACTGGTGCAGGATAGCGGTTTGGAATATGGCATCCACTGCCTCAACTTTCAGCGCAGGTTCCGATTGGCCCACAGTCTTATCGGCCTCGACCCGGATCTGGCTTAGCGCTTCATGTTCCGAGTACCAGATTTGTTTAACGGTCTTTAAACTGTCTCCAAACGTCAGGCCGATATCAGCGAGCTGGCGGTATATCTCGTCTTCTGACCGGGCGGCTTTGAACTGCCGGGTTCCGTCGGAGAGCTTCTCTGATGATAGATCACCAGAGTGGCGTTTAATCCGCGCGGCGCAATGCTCAACTCTTGCCTCATCCTGGAAGGTGTAACAGATAATGTTCCAGTCACCGTTATCCAGGCTTTCAACCTCAAAGTTAATCGCAACGGGAAAACGCGAAGTGAAACGTACAGGCTGGGACCAGACAATATTGGATACGCATAACGCTCCCCGGATACCCAACTGGCTGTAAGCAATATCCTCCATAAAGGAAATATAGGCGGCAGAGGGGAGAATCCTCTCTCCGTTCACCACATGATCCCGGACGTACTCGTATTGAGTCGTGAGCAGGATCTGATATCGATGATCTTCCAGCTTGTCGAGGAAATAACCGACTTTATTGTAGGAGGACTCTACCAGCGATTTCGGGAGATAACTCTGTCTGGCGAACGGGTAGACCGGTGCAGGAATACGTTTGGGTTGACCGTCATATAGACGATTCCATTCGGACACTCCCTTCTCCAACCACCCTTCGACCGCCAGGGTGACTTCACGCTTCTCAAAGCAGCTCCAGTCTCCGTATATGGACTGCTCATATCCCCGGACTCCCCCTGTAATCAGGAAGCTTTGGCTTCCTCGGCAGAAACCGTCCATCGAGTCGAGCAGCGTATTCTTTTCACCGGCAATGAATACGACTTTTTCGTTTAACTGTTCGCGACCCGTCTGGAAGGTGTAGAGCAAGTCCGCCAACCTGTTCTCATCCGCCCCGGCGACCGCATCGCGAACGAGTCGTACATATTGAACCAACTGCTCTCTGTCCCTGGCTGCGACCGGCAGAACCAGCGTTCTGGCTCGAGCGCCGAGTCGTAAATCATTGAATTCCTGGGCGATCACATGGGCATTAACACCACCAAATCCAAATGCACTGACCGTCGCCTTTCTCGCCGCATTTTGTGTGGATGTGACGCTCCAGGATTGGTTTGTTCTGGAGAGATACAGCGGACTGCCTTCCAGCTTAATTTTGTCATTTACCGTATTGAGATGAACGACAGGTGGAATCGACTGATTCCTCAGGCACATCACCACCTTCAATAGCCCGGCAATGCCTGCAGCTGCCTCACAATGGCCGATACTGGTTTTCGCCGAACCCACAGAAACACTTTGTGGAGGAAGCGCTGTCAGCCCCTGCTCACCGGCGATACCGGCAATGGCATTTTTCAGGCCTTCAATTTCAATCGGATCCCCAAGTTGGGTTCCGGTTCCATGGGCTTCGCAATAACCAAGTCCGTCAAGCTCTACCTGATAGTCCCGGAAGGCTTTTTGAATCAGCGCTGACTGGGCTCTTGAATTGGGGGCCGTCAATGCTGACGAGTGTCCGCCGTGATTGACCGCCGAGCCCCGGATAACCGCATAAATGTGGTCATTATCCTCGATCGCTTTGGCATACGGCTTGACCATCACCAGGCCCAATCCTTCACTTCTCACATAGCCGTTGGCCCGGGAGTCAAAGGTTTTACAACGACAGTCATCCGCCAGCACATTGACCTTGGATAGACTGATCTGAGGATACGGATCCATCAGCAGGCTGATACCTCCCACAATAGCCGCCGAGCAATCACCGTTATTGATCGCCCGCTGTGCACTATGGAGTGCTACCAGGGAGCTTGAACAGGTGGTGTCGATAACCTCACTGGGTCCGCTCCAATCAAAAAAGTAACTCACCCGATTACTGATAAAGGCCCGGCCGGTACCCGTCAGAGTGAAGCTGTCGACTTTGTGTCTGGCCTGGATCAAGAGGTTGGCATATTCATCGCCTGTAGAGCCGATAAACACGCCCACATCGCTCCCCTTGAGTTCTGAGGGCCGATAGCCCGCATCCTCCAGCGTATGCCATACGCCCTGAAGCAGCAGCCGCTGCTTGGGATCCATAAGCTCCGCTTCCCGCGGCGACAGTCTGAAAAATCCCGCATCAAACTGGTCAATGTCTTCTAAAAATCCGCCTTCATTCGCATAGGTGGTATTGCCGTCGCGACCGTAGATCTGTTCCCAGTTCCAGCGGCTTTCAGGAACCTCTTCAACGCAGTCTTTCCCCTGTGCCAGGTTGGCCCAGAATTCATCCAGGTTGCCGGCTTTGGGCATGCGGCAATGAATACCGACAATGGCCAGAGCATCTTTGTAGCTTTGCTTTCCGGATGCTCCAAGATGTTCCGCGGCGTCATGCTGCTCTGAGAGACGTGGAATCACCTCTTCTCGTTGCGCCCAGTGGTCTGCTTGGAAATTTTCAACAGAGGACCCGATCGTATTGCCATCAGCCGACGGTTCTGAATTCTCAGGCAATTCTTTTGCGACAAAATCCACCAGGTGGTTCAGTGTCGGCAGGTCAAACAGCGACGTTGGGCTGACTTCACGATTGAGCATGTCCCCCAGCTGCGCACTCAGAATGGTATAGTGGAGCGAATTAAAACCCAGCTGACCTAATCCGATGTCGTCCTCGATCTGGCTTTGAGGGATCTCCGCGATGTCTGAAACCGCATCACGAATTTCTGTTCTTAGTTCCTGTAATCGCTGTGCATGCAGACTGGACTTGCCCGTCATGATACTTTCTCCTTAGTCTTCCTTAGCTCGGCAAGCAATGCTTTCCTATCGACTTTTCCGTTTTCTGTGACCGGATATTGATCAATCAGGACCACCTGATTGGGAACCATGTATTCAGGAAGTTTCTTCCTGAGCAGTTCCATATGCTGAGATAACACCTGTGAACCGTTATCGGAAGTCCCCAGGCAGAAGGCGATCAGCAGCGCGGATGACGGATTGTGGTTGTCCACCAGAACCACAGGATCAATAAATCCGAGCGTGGACATGACCGCCGCGATTTCACCCAGCTCCACGCGGTAGCCCCTGACCTTGACCTGGGTATCGGCACGGCCCAGGAACTCGATGTTGCCGTCTGCAAAGTAACGCGCCATATCACCGGTGTCGTACATCCGAAGATTATCCCCAGGCCAAAAAGGATCCCGCACAAAGGCTTTTGACGTCAGGTCTTCCGCATTGATATAGCCTTCACTCAGGCACTCGCCGGCAATAAACAGCCTGCCCTTTTCGTTGATACCACATGGCTCGCCGTCATCGTTGAGTATGTAGTAGCGGGAATTCTGAATCGGTTTACCGTATGGAATGCTGTCCCAGTCGGGGTCTATCGTCTGTACATTGAAATAGTTCGACCACACTGTCGCTTCAGTGGCGCCGCCCAATGACACCAGTTGGGTCTCAGGCAGATAACTCAGAATCTGGTCAGCGAGACTCAGGGGAATCCAGTCTCCACTGAGGAAGATCAACCTGAGCCTCAACTGGCCGGCAGTGTCCTTCTTCATCAGAAACGGGGCGATCATCTGAAGATACGCCGGTGCTGAATTCCAGAACGTAATAGGCTCACTACACAGTATTTTCTTGACCACCAGCGCGTCTTTTCGCTGTTCATTGGAAATCACGCGAATGCTGGCCCCGTATGCCAGGAATCCGAATATATCGAATATGGAAAGATCAAAACCTACCGCGTTTACCCAGAGAACCCGGTCCGTATGATCAAACCGGTACTCCTTCTCCATCCATTCAACCAGATTAATGACGGGACGATGTTTAACCATAACCCCTTTGGGCTCTCCGGTACTGCCACTGGTAAATATGACATAGGCCAACTCATCGGCCTGGGAGTGGTCAATGATGTCAAAATCGTTATCCAGATCGTCCCATTTCAGAAATGATTCCGTGGCCAGCTTTTGTGTACCGGGACAGCTAAAAGGCTCAATCAACGAACGATCTCCGATCAGCAGGACCGCCCTGGCCCGCAGCAGAACCTTTTCCTGCCTGTCCGTGGGATCGTTATCGTTCAGGGGAACAAACACCGCGCCTAACCGCAGAATCCCATAGAGAACCGCCAGCATATGACCTGAGCGCCGCATTTTGACCGCCACCACATCACCGGCGGATACCCGGCACTCAGTCCGGAGGTATTGCGCATAACAGCAACTTAAATACTGTAACTGGCGGTAGGTAAACGCCTGATCCTCATCAATCGTTGCCAGATTCAGTGGTCCCCGCAGCGCAGCTTCATCAAATATGCTGACCATGGTTTTGTCACGACTGAAGTCTGTCCTGGTCTGGTTGAGTGCCTGCAACAGATCACGGGGATCTGCATTGTCAGATTTGACTGGTGCGGCCGAATTGGAAAGAAGTTTGGCAGGCAAGCCGCCTACTTCAGCCTTATGGGTTTCCGCTTTGATCAGGGTCGTAAACTGCTTGAACAGCCGGGGCGCAGCCCCCGCGAAATCACTGTCCAACGGATAGGTCCATTCCACACATAAGCGGTTTCCGCGGCGGTAGACAAAACAGTCAAGCACCACTCCCTGAGTGTTGGAGTTACAGTAAACGCAGGGGTTTTCGGAGGTGCTGACCAGCTCTGCATTCAAAGCATTGGTAAATACCAGTGGGAACACTCCGTTGTCAGACTTCACCGCAGCCGGCAGACAGGTAAACAGATTACAGAAACTGTTTGCCCTGTCCCGTTCCAGCATTTGCTGCACTTGGGCACAGGACATCGACTGCCCCGGTAGTACTCCAAAGGTACTGAAATCTCCCAGGGAATCAGCCCACTCTTTCTGGAATTGGCGATGTATATATTCCACGACCAGTAACGGCGAACCTTCCACACCGACGACTTGCGGCAGCACCGTTCTGAGAGCCTGGATGATCAATACATCCAGACCTACCCGCTGTTCGCCTGCGGAGGTAATCAGCTTGTCCAGATCATCCAGTTCAGCACTTAAAGTGTTCTTGGATTTACTGTGCGCAGGAAGCGAAGCCCTGGGGGCATTTGAAAAGATACTTTCAAGCTTCCGGGTCCAGTATTTTTCAGCGACTTTCCCCACCTTGCTTTTAGTCAGAGAGTGTTGCATCGCGGCATAATCCAGCGCTGCCACACGTGACACGTCGGTCTGTGTGGTGTCTATGTCAGTTATTCCCATTGATTCCGATTCATAGGCAGAAATCAGCTCGTCAGGGAACTTCAATGTTGATAGACCGTCGAAATACAGACATTTGAAAAGAAACTGCAGGAAGTAACGACCGCCGTATTCCATCAGCCCAATGAAGTAACCAGGCCATTGATTCCGGGACTTGGACATCTCCGATACCAATCGCTGCTCTACTTCCCGGCAGGCGGATTCGAGATTTTCAGGACGGCGCCCGGCCCAGTTAATACGAAATAAGGGATAAGATGCTGAGGATCCCTGAAAGCAGGACTGGCCTTTGGGATTGATCAACGTCGTGAAGATGGCATGACGGTCTCCCAATTCCTTCAAGACCGCACTGAGTCGATGAATATTCAGACTCGAAACTTCGTATGTACGGATGACATAGGAAGGCAAAGACTCAGGTTTCATCAGCCCCTGCGTCACATAGCTTTGCATGAGTGCGGTTAGAGGTGTAGATGTTAGAGGTGCAGAAATTACTGGCCCACTGACCTCAGGAGCCCTATCTTTGTTTGTAAAATCTTCACTTGCACACAGCCACTCGAAATACTCGGCCAGCTCTGTCATCAACTGTTTCGCCAATTCGGCCGAGAGGTATCGCTGGTCGATATCCCAGTCCAGAGAAACCTCTTCCCCGTTCTCGATGATATGGCAATGAAGCTTGACCCCGCTGGTCATTCCAAGCTCTTCATTGACGTCATTGATCAGGCTCGGTTCGGCAGGGTTTCGCTGTAATCCTGAATAAACAATGGACACAGGATTGCTTCGGTGGCTGTTGCGCATCGCCGCAACATTGCTTACCTGACTATGTTCAAGATCACGATAAAGGTTACTTTGAACGGCTTTGGCAAAGTCCGGGAAAGTGCCGCCCTTTCGAGCCTCTGCGATATACACACTACTGGACGTGAACGGGCCGACCACCTTATCGATATCCGGATGAATCGGAGGTCGGTTTTTCAGAGTCATTGATACGGCAAACGGTTTCTCCCGCTGGTATCGGGAAAGCCAGTCAAGGAATACCGCAAATAATCCACTGGAAATAGCCACACCGGAGGCTTTCAATAAGCCCCTGATTCGACGAACCGTCTCTGACGACAAAGGTTTATGCAGCCGCAGAAAACTGGATACTCTTCTTTGATCTTCCGCCGAATTGTGCGCAGATCGCGCTTTTGCCGATCCTTCATCAGGCGAGCTTTTTATCGCTGGTTCTTCAGGTAAAACGGCGGGCAGCCAGTCTCCGTTTAGTTTGTCAGTCCAGTACGACAGTGCCTTCTGGTACCCCTCAGTCGCTTTGTCCTTCACCTGATAATTGAGAAAATCAAAGAAGCTGATCTGAGGAAGATCCGGCACATGGTGCTCGTCCTGATACAGAGCGTACCATTGCCTGAGCAACAGCTGGGCACTGTGAGCATCGATAATGGAGGCATCCATGTGCATATGCACGATGCCCGAGTCAGCATTAATGAGTGATACATAAATCTCGTACAGGGGATAACTGTCGACCGCGTACACACGACGGGTCATGGAGTCGTACACTTGATCAAGATGAGACTCGACATCCTCACCCGTCAGGTGAAGCGGTTTAAACTTAATCTTGTACCCGGTCCCCTCTTCGGCCAGAACCTGCTTTCCATTGCGCTTGATCCTGACTCTCAGCATGGGGTGAAGGGCAACGAGCCTGTTCCAGGCTTTTTCTAACCGTTCAACTGAGAGGCTGGGAAATGCAAACTCCATGTAGACGCAACTTCCTATTGCCTCCATGCCTTTGCCCGACAGCTTACTGACCAGATTGCTGGTCTGCAGATCGGTTAATGGCCACTCCATGCCTGGCGTGATATCTGAAACCTGGAGTTGCTGATCGGCGTGACTATCAGAGGAAGCCTGCGGTGATGTGCGATCGGCTGATTTGACCAGGTCAGCCAATTCTCCAAAGCTCATACCTCCCATCAAATCTGAAAGCTCAATATCCAGGTCAAATTGGTCCTGAACGGCTTTCTTTAGTGACAGAGCCTTGAGTGAGTCGAGACCATGGTCAGCGATCGATTCATGGCTTAAGGAAGAGTCGTATTCAATACCAATCATCTGCCGGAAAATTTTCGACAGCGCTACCTCGATGTCTACGTCAATAACATTCCCCTGATCGCAAGCTTCGAGCGTCACGGCATCCGGGCGGGAATGGCTGCTCTGCAAGGGACGCGTCTCATCCAGGTTCACTCCCTGACTGCCTGCAGGTATCTCCGGCCGGTATCGTTGACCAAAATCCCGGCTTACCGGCAGGGTTACTTTACGAAGCGCCTTGCCGCGAAACTGGTCCTGAATTCCACTGTTGCCATGGATAGGGAGTTGTCTTACTGCGGATTCCAATGCTGCAGAATGTTCCCCCAGCAGATGTATCCCCTTATCCAGGTTACCTGACCTTTCCCTGGCAGATCTGATGGCAGCTTTAAGTGTTCCAATAGAAGAGACAGCGAAAATCCAGCCATAAGGTTCGATTTCCCGGTGCGCCAGGGTAAATACAACGGAATCAAAAGAGTCCTCCGAATGCTCCAGATGGTTCAGCAGCGATGTCAGGTAGTGTGTCAGTGATTCAGGGTTACCTGCTGTAATACAGACGATCCATGCACTTTCATTGACTCGTCTTCCTGTCAGTACCTTCTGCTTATTCTGACCTTGATGCCAGGACTCAACGACACATGCCCCGTTGGTTCCACTCAAACCGAACGAGCTGACACAGGCTCTGCGCAGGGACTGTGTCCAGGGTTGTGCATGCGTTGGTACCTGGAAGGTATCGGAAAATACCGGATTTATATGCCTGTTCAGGGATGAATAGTTTTTTTGCGGCGGAAGCACCCCTTGTTTCAGGGCATACAATGTTTTAATCAGTGAGGTTACACCAGCCGCCGCTGTCAGGTGACCGATGTTGGCCTTAATGGAACCAATGGCACATTTTCGATCCCTTTGAGGACTGTCAAAAACCTGCAGCAACGCACCAGCCTCAATGGGATCACCCAGTTTGGTCCCTGTGCCGTGGGTTTCCACATAGCCAATGGTTTCGGGGTTAACGCCTGATTTTTTCAACATATCCCGTAACAACGCAGCCTGAGAGTCACCATTGGGCGCAGTTACAGAATTCGAACGGCCGTCGTGATTTACAGCACTTCCCTTAATAACGCCGTATATCTGGTCCCCGTCCGCGACAGCATCCGACAAACGTTTCAGCAGGACAAAGGCAACCCCTTCCCCATGCACGAAGCCGTTGGCTTCATCATCAAATGGCGTACATTTTCCGGTGGGAGAAAATACTCCCAACCCGGAAGTATTGACGTAGAACCCGGAATCGAAAGTCAGCGATATGCCACCGGCAAAGGCCATGGTTGATTCACCCTGGCGGATGCTTGAGCAGGCCATGTGCAAAGCAACCATGGACGAAGAACACGCCGTATCCAATACAAGCGATGGCCCATGAATTCCCAGTAAGTGAGAAATCCTTCCTGCCATCAAAGCATTATCACTGCCAAGAAATGCCGCTGCACCGCTGTATTTTCCAGCTTGTTTCAGCATTTCAGGATATTCCGGCTGGCGGGCACCGATAAACACACCCACCGACTGACCGGCCAGATCCTTGCGACAATAGCCTGCATCCTGCATGACCTGTCTTACAGTACGCAGACAGAGTCGGTGCTGGGGATCCAGGTAAAATGCGTCGTTCGGGGTTACCCCGTAGCGGGATTCATCAAAGCTGAAGGGATCGGAGAGAAAACCTCCCCATTTGCTTGAGGAGCGGTCGGCCCGGGAACCATCCGCGTCATAGAACTGGTCCAGCGACCACCGGTCGGACGGAATTTCCCCAATGCTGCCTTCACTGTTGACGACCAGTTTCCATAGTGCCTGGATGGATTCGGCACCGGGAAATTCACCGGCCATGCCTATTACAGCGATGTCATCAGTTTCCGCACGACGATTGCCTGTTACCGAGCCGCCATCTGTTACCGCGCTGTCAACGGTTACCCCGCGGTCAACTGCTACCAAAGAATCACTCGCGTTGCTGGACCTGTCATTGCGTACTGCCGTGGATTCACTCAGGCCTCTGCTGGTCAGCTGCGCACATAATTCATGAATACTCGGATGATTAAAGAAATCCGCAATATCCAATGGCCATCCCTGCTGCGCAGCCAGTGTCTCTTTTAACTCCACGAGAGTAACTGAATCAAACCCCAGGTCATTCCAGTCATCATTGAATTCGTCACGGCCCAACTCCCGCTCCAGGATGCTCTGGGCTGTGCTGACGATCACCGATTGCACTTGCTCTGCATAAAGTCGCGATGCTGCGGGCGTTTCTGGTTCGACAGATATCTGATCGAGCGGGCGTTCGGCAAGTGCTCGACGGTCGATCTTGCCATTTGCCAGCTTGGGTAGTTGATCCAGGCGGATAATTTGATGCGGTACCATACTGGCCGGAGCCTTTGCCCTGAGATCCGACTTCAACTCACGCGGAGACACTTCCGAACCACTGTTTTCGGTATACCAGGCAATCAGTTGTCCACGACCTTCACTGGTTACCCTGTGTGTCACAATGACTTCGCGAACCGCGGAATTTTCAGAAAGAAGTGCTTCAACTGCACTGAGTTCAACGGTCTGTCCGTTGATCTTTACCTTGTTATCCCGCCTTCCCTTCAGGATGAATCGGCCTTGCTGATCCCGATAGCCATAGTCACCTGTACGATAGAACCGGTGCCCGTTTACCGTGTCGTTATCCAACTCGACAAATTGTTGGGCGGTAATATCCGGCAACTGATGATAATAAAGAGCCAGCGAATGACCGCAGACACAGATTTCCCCTTCTTCGCCGTCCTTCACTAACCCCAGTTCGTCGTCACGAACTTCAACCTGTACATTGCCAATTGACTTAAACCAATGGAGCTGGCCGGGCGCTCTCTCACCAAATCCTATCGTGTTAACTTCGGTGGCACCGTAGTCTTCAAGCAACAGTGCTTCAGGAAAAACCGAATGGAATCCAGTGACGTCTGAATCGCGGAGGATCTCGCCGCCGATGGTCACTCTTCTGAGGCATATACCCCTCACGGGTTCCTGAGTCGTTTGATGTTTCAAAAGAAGACGCAGGATTGAAGGAGTAATGGTGATCCAGGAGATTCCATGTTTAGCCAGATACTCCAGCAATGCAGCGGGAGACTGTAGTAATGCCGGGGGAATCATCACCGTTGGCAGACCGAGCAGCAGCCCTCCCAACAGCTCCCACATTGACGGCATCACACTCATCAATGAACGGGAGGAGGCGACGTCATCCCGATAGGACGAATATTCATTCCACATCCACACCAGTCGATTGAGCACCTGTCTCTGGCTGTGAACGACCCCTTTGGGTTTATTGGTGGACCCTGACGTATACATCAGAATCGCCGGGCGATTCAGGGAACTACCGTCCAGGACCAGATCTCTTTTCTCATCGTATGAGGTAATCCGGTCATAGGAGATAAGTCTCTCCCCTGAAAATACAGCAGAAGCGTCTCCATCATGCAGGATGGCGCTTACATCAGCGGATTCTGCCAGCGAGCGCCGGTATTCCGCAGGCAAACTCTTCTCAATGGGAACGTATACCAGCTCGATATGCCACAACGCGATAATAGACGCCACCAGGAGCGGCCCTTTGCTGCAGTGAACTCCAATATGATCTCCCTTCTGGAGGTGGAGTTCGTCAAGTGCTGCGACGATTTTTCCGACAAGTGAGTGCAATTGCCCAAAAGTCATGGATTGCTCACCGTCTTCACCCCAGATAACGGCCGGATTTTCGGCATGTTGACGACATGCCTTGTCAAACAGCCTGGGAACGGATGTCAAATAGTAGTTCTTGGATTCCAGCCCAATGCGTACTTTTTCCATATCTCGCTAGTCTCGTCCTGAAAGAGAGTTTCTGGCTTGAGTAAAGGCCAGTAAAGTCCTGGTATACCGGCGACCTGTGGTCTTATTCCTGGATGATGGTGCCGGAAGCGCTGACCGACACATTTCCGGATAATGCGGCACTGATCATGCAGCCTTTCTCCGCATCCTTGATGTAGCTTTCAACGTCAGCCGCTTCACCATTGGCATCCACAAAGACTTTGACGTGGTGACGGATAGCTCGCATTTGAGGCCCCATTTGAGTCACCTCAAAGTCAGCTTCGCTATTCACCTGAAGGCTCTTGTAACTGACATTTTTGAACTGGAAGATGGCTCCCAGGGTGATCAGGAAACAGGAAGAGGCGGCGCTGACAATCAGCTCTTCAGGATTGGTACCGATTCCCTTTCCACCCAGATCCTGAGGGACAGAGTGCTGGGTCTCGATAGGTCCAAATGCCAGATTTCCCTGGCCGTCGCTCAGAGTTCCCTGCCAGGTTCCGCTGGATTTATAGGTAGTGATATTCATATTTGTACTCTCCGTTTACTATCCATTTACTAACCATTTACTATCCAATTGACGGTTATGCCGTCGATTTGCTTTTGGCGGATCTTGAAGATGCCCGCCGGGACTTTGATCTGGAAGCCGGCTTGGCGGCCGGTCTGCTCGACTTGGCTGGATTTAGCAACTGCTCACGTAACGTGCGCTTAAGCACCTTTCCAGTAATACCTTTAGGAATATCCTGGTGATCGACAATTCGAACCTCTGTCACAGCAGGCAAACCCTGATCAGTAAGATGCTGATTGATGGCAGACAAGAGATCTTTTTCGGTGGCACGGCTGTCGGAACAAACCACCAACGCCACGGGAACAGAAAAAGGGCTGTCCGCTCCAGCGGGAATTCCTACGACGGTACACTCTTCCAGTTCCGGGATTCCGGCGAGTATGTATTCTTCCGTGAGCAGGCTGTAGCAGGGACCGGCTTCGGTGGATATAACATCGGAAATTCTGTCCACGTGGAATACACGCCCGTCCTTATCGATGGAGACCATATCGCCGGTCAACCAATAGTCGCCAATGCGGCTCTTGTAGGTCAGGTTTGAGTTATTCCAGTATCCGGGTGTAATGCTGGGAGATTTCACTCCCAACATGCCCACGTCTCCTGTAGGCACTTCCTTGCCGTCCTTCTGAAAGGCCTTGGCATGTACCCAGGGTTGGGGGAAGCCGACACAACGGCCATAATTGGCGGTGTAGGGGGTATGGATGACATGGAAGCTGATATGCCCCATCTCAGAGGATCCCAATCCGTCCACAAATTGAGAGCCTTCGATTTTCTTACTGCCGCGGAAGTGATAGCCATGTTTCACGAGTTTTCGGATATGCACTTCGTGGGCGGCATCTCCGCTGTTTACCCAGGTATTGACGCTGGAAAACGTTCGCTCATCCGCATGCTTGATAGCCAGTTCAACGTAGGTTTGAGGAAAGGCGACAACCGTAGAGGGAGAGTACTCCTCAATCAGGTTTGCAACCGATTTTCCGTCCCTCTGGGAAGCCAGCATGATCTGGCTGCCGGACAACATACAGTGGATCAGGAAAGCAATTGAGGAATTATGGGACGTCGGAAGTGCATTCAGGTACTTATCCAGCCCCTGGGCGTGGGGCTTCTTCAGCAGGTCCCGTATACCATGAAACCACTGTTCATGATGCAGAATGACGGCCTTTGGAATTCCCGTGGTTCCCGAGCTATGGGTAATCATGACGGGTGATCGGGCACTATGAACAAAATAATGCTCTTTCTCCAGTTCCTCTTTTCCCAGAGAAACCGTGGCAAGGTCGACCGCTTCGATCCCTGGATTCAGACGCTCCCGGATTTCTGTACAACGATCTGTATCGCAGATCACATACTTTACCGAGATGTTGTTAAAATGTGCCGCGGCAATCGGCACCGGCATTTTGCCGTTGGTCAGCGCAGGTACGGCTCCAATCGCCGTTAACGCGACAAAATGAATGATATAGTTCAACCCGTCATCGCAATAGACGGCAACCGGTTCTGCACTTTCGACACCTTGTTGCCGATACCATAGAGCCCAACGGCCGGCCAGCGTAGCCAGACTGTGCACCGACAGGCTTTGTATGGATTCCCCCTCACATATCGTGGTTTGCATATCTGTCAGAATGCTGTCCTGACAGTCCACCGGGTAAATCGGGGCGGCAAACTGAAGAAAATTGCCAGCACCCAGATAGGGGTTTAACAGAAGTTGTTTTCTCTGCTTATCAGAGAACAGGTTGTCCTGAGAATTCATTGTTTTGCTCCCTCTGAGAAATTTGAAGTTTTGCTGTGCTGCCGAATAAGGCGCTTTTCAGTTTTCTCAACAACTCTTCCGGGCGCGGGTGCTGAAAGATGTTGCGACCAACGCAGATTCCTTTCGCGCCTGCATCGATGGCGGCCGCCGTCATGTCTATGATGGTCTGTTCGTTACAGTAAGCTCCACCGGCAAAGACGATATTGATGTCCTGGCAGATGCCACGCAGCAGGTTATGCATCAGTTCGGTACTTTCCGGCCGCTTCAGCTTGACCGTGGTGACCCCAAGCTCACATAAACTTCTTATGTATTGCCGCTGCAGGTTAACAAGATTGGCAGGGTCATAAGTGCCTTCCTTCAGGTTCAGCATGACCAGAATCGGCAGGCCGTAATGATTCGCCTGGCGGACAATGGTTCCGAGCAAGGCAAAATTCCTGGCAGTATTTTCAGGGGAGAAAATCAGATCGAGACTTATGGCATCGGCACCGTATCGGACGGCCATCTCCGCATCTAGGAGAAGCGGCTTCTCGCTGACATCAGAGGACAAAGTGCTTGTCCCGTTGATATGAAGACACACAGCGGTGTGCTTGATGACTTTGTTGACAACCAGGTGTTTCATCAGGCCTTTATGGACAATAACACCGTCTATCGCAGGATTTCTAAGCCAGTGATCCACCTCACTAAAACTGCTGATACCTTCTATAGGCCCCATGGTAAAACCATGATCCAGAGGTACAATTAACGAATTGCCGTGAGCAATATTGGTAAACCTTTGCCAGCGTCTTATTATTCCGGTTTCCATGTGTTCCCTCCCTAGTCACACTTGCAGCATCAACACTGTGTTGCAGGCTGAAAGTGATTGACCCAATCACAAAAGACAGCTTTTTTCAGACAAAAAGTCCCCCTGGGAAAGGCTCGATTTATTGTCAACGAGGACAAGCCTTTACCGAAAGAACCCATTCAATGCTTGATAGTTTTATGTAGGAGCCGCAATTTCAGGAGAAGATATTCGAGCGGATATTCTTTGATTTACAACTTATCCAATCTGGTTAATCAAAGACAGCCAAATAACTCTCGCTATAACCGGCTATATTTTTGAACTCATTCGATACATTGAACCCTCCATATTCAAACGCCTCAAAACGTTTCGTTATGTTAGAGAGTTAAACGGGTAAGTAAACCTAGGGAATACCCTAGGTTTACTCAAAGGTTGAAATTGACAAATTATCAAATAGCCTAATCCATATGTACGTGATTATCTGTTCCTATATTTTAAAAACTGAATAGTGCAGTTTCCATGTTTTACGCACCAATTCATAAAGGTTTTATAACCTATTGATATTTTTGGATTAGACTATTTGGATATCCATCAATCAGAACGTGACATCTCTCATCAGCTATAGAGAAAGTTCTCACTCTCAGGCCGATATCTACACAGTGTTACCTATCGCCTTTGATTACCGGCTCGATATTTCAAATCTGAAACACTACAACAATTATCGATTTTTAATGCTAGGTAAGGTTGCGTATTTAATACTTGTATGAGTGATCTTTTCTATTCAATGCACCTCCAAAAACCAGGTCTCAAAAATTTTCTGAAAACCGATTTCGGGGTCGCCTGTAGAGCCTAATAATCCAGGAGAAACACGGTTTTATAATCTCTTAAACGAACAACCGAGCACCAGCGATTCCAATAGTCGGATAGGCACCATGACGGCACCTGCAAGCAGAATGCTGGATGCGACCCAGACAGGAAGTGCAGACAGGTCAATAGGATTTGAAATGTCATATAGACACATGACATAGACGAATACGCCTGCCATAAGTATCAGGTTATAGATAAGCCACGCTGCCATAGACACCCTTCCCAGAAGAGCATGCCCTTTCATCAGAGCGATTAATAACCCCCACCCAAAAAGCATCAGCACTATTTCCTGATACCTGATGTCCTGGTACCTGCCGAAAGTTTCACCTTGAAGGCATCCAATAACGATTTTTACCAACACCGCTATCGCCATCATCTCCCTGAGCAATGAAGACAACATATCCTCGGGAGCTTTCTTTTCCAGAATCAGTCGCTGCATTTGAGTGCCTCCAGTGGCGATTGGGTCAACCAACGCCACTCGGAAAATTAGGGGTTAGTCCAGTTATATCGACTCGATCAGAGCCTCTGCATCCATTGCTCTCTGACCATAGAAATCCTTGGCCCATAGCAATATTCGTTGCCCTTCCAGCTTTCCATGAATAGTGAAAGTCAAATGATCAAAAAGCGGGTTCAATGCCCGGAACCTGAACTGAGACACTCTGAGATCGGGATGATGCTTTCTCAAAGACTCCATCAATAGTGTCGCTGTTAATGGCCCATGAAAGATCAATCCAGGATAGCCTTCCTGCTGTTGACAATATTCCCGGTCATAGTGAATCCGATGCCCGTTGAACGTCAGCGCGGAATAACGGAACAGGAGAACCGGGTCGGGTGTTATCGTCTCAGACCAGTCTGCAGGAGATTGATCCGGCACCGGTGACGAAGGGGGCGTCCAGGCAGCATCAGGTGCCTCCCGGTACACGATATCGTGCTCTTCAACCCAGTGCCCTCCGTTTTCAGACGTAATGTCATGCTCCACGGTGACAAAGGCCAACGACCCGGTCTTCCCTTCTTTTTCTATAACCTGACGTATCGTTGAGGTCCTCTTAACCCGATCACCAATAGATATCGGACTAATAAATCTGAACCTCCCTCCAGCCCACATTCTGCGGGGAAGATCGATTGGTGGCAGGAAACCGCCCTTTTTGGCGTGGCCGTCAACTGCCAGCTCGCTATGCCTGTGAACGGGATTAAAGAATATCCAATGCCACAACGGAGGAAGAGATTCCTGTTGCATATCCACATCCAACGTCGCTGCCAGAGCATTAACCCGCTCAGGATAAATCTGGTCAACAGACTCTTCTGTTCGCCCCACCCAAGCCAGATAATTTTGCGCTTTCATCAAACCTTCTCCCCTCATTATTGAAACTCTTCCAGAATCTGCTGCGTATGTTCTCCCAGCGCCGGAACCGCACCCAGGTCAATCGGCTCTCCAGCAAAAACCACCGGTGGTGCAATAATTTCTGCGGGACCGGAAGGTGTGGACACCGTGGTATAGCGAATCTGCGGATGGGACATCAGATCTGCTGTCGAATTGACGGAGCCGAAGGCAATGCCGTTTCTTCTCAGGAGTTCCCGAAGATCATTGGATTTGATTTGGGCGAATCGATCGGAAATCAAACGATCCAGTTCCTGCCGATGCTCCACACGTTGATTGTTGGTGGCAAAGCGCTCATCGAGAGCCAATTCCGGCGCTTCCAACACATTTGCGCAAAATATCGCCCACTCACGGTTATTCTGAATCGACAGCACAATCGCCTTACCGTCCTGGCTCATAAATTCCCCGTAGGGTGCGATGGAGGGATGTTTCAATCCCACTCTTTCTGGTCCTTTGCCTGCATATTTCTGATGCAGTATCGGCACCGACATCCAGTCGACAGCACCATCAAATAGAGAAACCTTCACCGAGCTGCCCTGCCCCGTTCTATCCCGTTTAAGTAATGCTTGCTGGATACCGATCAGCGCGTTCATACCGGCTCCGATATCGCAGATTGATACACCGATCCTTCCGTATCCTTCGGCAGCCCCACTCACTGACACCAGCCCGCTTTCCGATTGGATCAGGAGATCGTAGGCTTTCATATCCCGATACTCACCTTCGTCACCGTAGCCCGATATGTCACAGGTAATCAGACGCGGCAACTCCTTGCGTATAGTTGCCGAATCAACCCCCAATCGCTTTGTCGCACCGGGTGCCAGGTTATGAATAAACACATCGGCTCTCTCCAGCAGCTTTCTCAATGTCGCCAACCCCTGATCAGATTTCAGATCCAGCACGACCGATTCCTTACCACGGTTTGTCCATACGAAGTATGAGGATTCACCATTCACCACACTGTCATACCCTCTGGCGAAGTCCCCCTCTTCCCTTTCTATCTTGATCACCCTCGCACCTGCATCCGCCAACCGACTTGTACACAGAGGTGCCGCCAGCGCCTGTTCTATGGATACGACTAATAGCCCTTGCAGGGGCTTGTTGAATGTTTTATTGGGCATCTACGTCTCCACCCTTTGTTTATGTTTTGTTAAGACCCGTTTTCGTTCTTGTTGAGACCAGTGTCACTTTTTTCTTAGACCTGCCAGTTTTGCTTAGACCTGCCAGTTTTGCTTGGACCTGTCAGGTTCGCTTTTGCTAATACCTGCTACTTGCGGTTTGGCCCAACACAGGGTGCTTTGATTTGCTCGACACCTGTTTGAGAATAATTAATCTTTATCAAAGTCACCGCAAACGATAAAAAATGACGCTGTCGAATTAGTATTTCTAAACTGATATTTTCAACCAAAAATTCACATAGCAAAGTGAATTTGCAAAAAACAACCGAAGGTCTGTATCGAAAAATCAGCAGGCTTAGAGCAGAAAATCAAAGAGCTTGGAGCGGGAAACAGAAAGAAAAAGAGGTGCCTGACAGCCATAGGGGTCATGGCATAGGCACCAAATGACGAGAGTCGTCAGTCAGAAGAAGAAAAAGCTTTTTTGTGGCAGGCATTCCTGTGGCAGGCACCCCTGTGGCAGGCTTTCCTGAAACCGCCATCACCTTCAGTACCTGCAACGGTGGACTAGCCTATAGCAGCATCCACATAGTTCGACACTTCAATCAGATTGCCGTCAGGATCGCGAAAGTAAATCGATCTGATCGCACCGGTGGCCCCCGTCCTGGGAACCGGGCCTTCCTCGATAATCACCCCCTGCTGCTCTATGAATAACTTCAGGTCTTCCACAGGTGTTGTACTGATAAAACAGAGGTCCGCGGAGCCGGACATCGGTACCCGGGCATGAGGCCGCAAAGGGGATTGGCTGCTATGAAGGTTGATCTTCTGCTCACCAAAACGCAGTGCTCTCCGATTATCACCGAAGGTCACAACCTCCATTCCAAGAATCCTGGAATAAAAATCACAGGTGTTCTCGATGTCCTTCACCGTCAGGACCAAGTGATCCAAATGCGTCACAATCATCATATTTTCCTTATTGGCCAAGTATACGATTGGCTAGTGCAACCACCGGCGCATCCAACATGCGTCCGTCAAGCTTGGCCGTACCCTGCCCGTGACTTTGCGCAACAGCCATCGCATCGATCACCCGCCGTGCCCATACCTGTTGTTCCAATGGATAGGCGAAGGCCTGATTAACAATAGGAACCTGAGTGGGATGAATACACAGAGCCCCGCCAAATCCCAGGGACTTGGCCTGCATCAGGTTCCGGCCTAGTTGGTCGAGATCATTGAATTCTCCAATCGATCCGGGAAAACCCAGAGCATCCAAGCGAGCTTCACCCGCGACAAGCGCCATGTGTTGGCAGGTGGCCAGCAAACTTTCCGGCACGGCTGGTACACCCAGATCCGCAGCCAGGTCCTCAGAACCCAGCGCTAACGCCCTGACTCGGGGGGAGGACTTCGCAATTGAGCGCAAGTTCAACACACCGGTGCAGCTTTCAATCATCGGAATCAATGAGGTGCTTCCTATCCCCCAGGATTGCTGGAGCTCAAGATCCACCAGATATTGGTCGATCATCTGAATGATCCCCGCGTTCTGGGCTTTGGGCAGCAGAATACTGTGCAGGATCGATAGCGGCAGAGACTGAAGGTCTGCCGCCAGATTGCCAAGATCATTATTCACCCTCACCGCGACACGTTTACCTTCAGAGAACAACCTCTGTGCAGTTTCGAGTATCCCTCCACGGGCTTCTGCCTTGGCAGCCATGGGAACACTGTCTTCCAGATCAATAATGATGACGTCCGCTGCCACATTTACGGCTTTTCGAATAAAGTCCTGCCGATTGGCCGGAACAAACAAATAGCTTTTTGCACTGATGTATTGTGATTCCATGATGGAGCTCTCCGAAGGATTAAACTCAGTCGTTACGGTTCAGGGGGTGTTGTTTGATGCTAGAGCGGCTTCAATGACAGACTTACCGATATCACTCTCAAATTTGTGCCAGACAGGTTCCATCACATTGACCCACTGATCTCTTTCCCGATCGCTAAGCTGCAGAACTTCAGATCTTTCAGAATCGATGATCGCCTGTCTGTCATGAACGGACTTCTGCTCCGCCATCTGATTTCCGTAGGTTATCGCATCCTCCATGGCCTGCTTGAGCCCAGCCCTCAGATCATTATCGAGTCCGTTCCAGAACTCCGTTGATGTGACCACCATATAGTCCACCAACCCATGATTTGACTCTGTAATAAAGGGCTGTACTTCGTGGAATTTTTTGGAGTAAATATTCGACCAGCTGTTTTCCTGCCCATCGATAGCTTTGGTTTGCAGCAGGGTAAACACCTCGGAAAAAGGCTTCTTGATAGATATGGCATCCAGTGCGTCAAACTGCGCCCTTAATACGTCTGACGACATGATTCTGAATTTCTTCCCCATGGCATCCGCCGGCACCCTGAGCGGACTGTCAGCTGAGATCTGCTTCAATCCGTTGTGGAGATAGCCCAATCCCGTCAATCCCAGAGGCTCCATCGACTTCAGTAACTGTTGGCCGGTGGGACTTTTCTGAAAACGCTCGACTGCCGCCATGTCCCTGAAAAGGAAAGGAAGATCATAGACCTGAAGCTTGCGGGTATAGTGGGAAAACTTGGACAGCGTGGGCGCTGCGAATTGAATATCGCCCAGCAACAGGGCCTCAAGGGCCATGTCGTCATTAAACAGCTGGCTGTTGGGGAACACCTCCACTTTGACTCTGTCGCCAAGCCGCGATTCAACCAGCTCCTTGAATTTATTGGCCATCAATCCTTTCGGCGTATTTTCCGCCACAACATGTGAAAACTTCAGTGTAATCTGCTCAGAAGCAGCCGCTTCGGTGAAGGGAAGGAAGACCATCGCAAGAAGCGAGATCAGTTGAATTAAATTTCGCGACATTTGGATCACCTCTACTTATTGTTCTTGAAATTCTTTGCCGGCTGCAGCCTGAAAAACATCTGTGTTTTGGCTGTAGTCTCCGCAAAAGGCGGTGCCACAGTTACTGCTTAGTCAGGGCAACAGTCACAACAAAGTTTGCCTTTGAGAATAATTAAACTTTACTCATTCAATGACAAACGAGTTATATTTGGGGCGTCAGATTATTCCTGATAATCTGACAGAAAATAATGGGCGAATAAGCAAGCGTGAGAGGTCATGCGGAAAAGATGAGAAAAATCCCTTCCATGTCAGCGTTGAGGGCCTTCGAAGCGGCGGCCAGGTTGTTAAGTTTTAAGGATGCCGCAGACGAACTTTGCGTAACCCCTGCTGCAGTGAGTCACCAGATCCAAAAGCTTGAAGAAGAGCTGCAAACACCTCTTTTCCGCCGCTTTAACCGCCGGGTAGCACTGACGGATTCCGGTGCGAAATACCTGGGCAGACTGGGACTGGCCTTTGATGATATCGAAGACGCCACCAGAGACCTGGTACAACGGGGTGACGGTGAGCTGATCTCCCTGGCAGTCCCTCCCATGCTGTTGAGGAGTTGGTTGATTCCCCGTCTGGCCTCGTTTTACGACACCAATCCTCAGTTGAAACTGCGCCTGGTGGACACGTTAAAGTTCCTGGATTTTGACAAGGACCACATCGATGCCGCCGTTCGTTATGGGTTTGGCGGCTGGGAAGGTGTTCACAGTGAGTTTCTGTTCCACGAAGACATGTGCCCGGTCTGCAGTCCAGATCTTCTTGCCGGTGGGAAGGCCCTGAACGGGCCTGAAGATCTGGCCCAATTCAGATTAATCTATACCGAAAGAAGACTTGTCCAATGGGACAATTATCTTGCCGGAGGCGGCTACGGACATATCAAGGCCCGTGGACAATTATGGTTTTTGAACTCGATCCATACCTTCCAGGCCGCACTGGACGGGCTGGGGGTTGCCCTGGTTAATCGAATGTTTGCGGCTGAATATCTGCGTAAGGGCGATCTGGTCATCCCGTTTGAACTACCCAGAGAACCGGGCCACCAGCCGGGCTATTACTTCGTTACCAGTATGCAGAACCAACTGAGCCAAAAAGTGGAAGTGCTGCGAGACTGGATTATCGAACTGGCAGCTGATGTGGCTGAGCCTCCGGTCGAGTCATGACTGTCTTTAGCAGATCTTGGCTAAGGCAGATCATGGCTATGGCAGATCCTGGCAGGACGTTTTAAGTTTGATTGGACCTATTTACCATCCACCAACCTACTTACCATCCATCCACCAACCTATGTCCGTCCACCCATCCAGAATGTGCCCGTATCTGGTCAGTCAGGCTCTGGTGCTGATCTCTTTCCTGTTGCTGCCATCCATCAAAATACACCAGATCCTCCAGGGGTAAACGTTCGCGCCATCCTGCGGTTTGCAGGTCCGGCGCGGCATTGAAATGGGAGACTTTGCCAATACATAAATACGCGATTGGAACAATGTCTTCGGGGATATTCAGAATATCGTGTAAGGCTTCCTGCCGGATAATACTGACCCAGCCGACACCTAACCCTTCTGCCCTCGCAGCCAACCAGAGGTTTTGTACAGCGCAGACCGTGCTGTAGAGATCCACGGTTTTGATATGGGTACGGCCCAGCACCACAGGTCCGCATCGGGAACGATCACAAGTTACGCAGATGTTCATAGGAGATTCCAGAATTCCTTCCAGTTTCAATGAACGGTAGGTGCTTTGTTTTCCCTCCTCAAACATCCGGGCAGCTTCTTCATTCGCGTCCATGAAAGCCCGATGAATTCTTTTTCTAACGGCTTCAGACTGAACCAGAACGAAGTTCCAGGGCTGCATGAAACCGACAGAGGGCGCATGGTGGGCGGCCTGTAAAACCCTCGCGATCTTATCATGCGGAATGGGATCTGGCAGAAACTGCCCGCGAACATCTCGTCGGTTAAAGATGGTTTTGTAGAGACTTTCTCGATCCTTCTCTGAAAATTCGACTTCCTGTGTCGCTGTCTGGGAATGAATTTTCAACGTCGGTCCTCTTCAAAGGATAAAGTAAAAGTGGAGGCTGCCTGCTCTACCCTTTGGCATTTATGCATGTGCTCCGGGTTAAGCAGACCTGTTCTGAGAAGGCTGTAGGATTCATCCACATCAACGACCCGCACCAGAATCCCTTTTTGTGCCAGAAAATTCTGTGCTTCCAGCGCCACGTCGGTTTTAACCAGATAACTTGAGAACAGGCCTTCCCGAATCCTTTGTAACGGCTCCATCCTGTCCACAATGGGGCGCATTAAGGATTCGGTATATTCGGCGGCGATAGCGATCCTTTCACGGGCATTCTGTTGCCAGGCAGTGTCGGCAAATGCTTCCGCAGCGATAGCCTGAGCCGGTCCGTTGACGGTCCAGACACCACAATGCTCCCTGAGCCGCCGGAGAATGGCCTCCTGTGCAAATACGAAGCCTAAGCGCAAGCCTGCCAGGCCGAAGAATTTTCCAAAGGATCGGAGAACAATCATATTCGAGCTGAAGTGATGGGATAACACACTGTCTCCAGGTGTCAGATCCATAAATGCTTCATCCACAATCAGAAATCCGCCCTGATCGAGACGTTCAGCCCATTGTTTGAGTTGTTCCGGGGAAAAGCGCAGGCCTGTCGGGTTATTCGGATTAATGATCACCAAATGACAGCGACTGTTCTCGTTGATTCTTTGCTCGATCCAACGACGACATACTTGTACATCGAAGGACGGATAACGGCTCACCTCCGCCCCGGATTTAATCCACTGAGCAGCATGTTCCTGATAGCCGATTTCAGGAATCAGTACCGGCGCCGACGGCAGACAGTATGGCAAAGCCTGTATGGCCATCTGAGTACCACAGACCGGCAGCAGAGAAGCGTTGCCGTAATAGGCCGAAGCTTGCTCCAGAAACTCTGGCGATTCGTAGGGCAAACTTTGAAACGCTGTTGAAGGGATGTCCCTTACCGGATAGGGATCTGGATTGATACCTGTGGAAAGATCAATCCATTGATTGACGGGGATGCCATAGCGCCGACTTGCGGTGAAAATATCGCCACCGTGCAATATCGTTTTTGATTTTTCTCCTGAGTTTTTCTCTCTTGCGCTTTTATCTCTTGTGCTTTTTTCGGCGCTTTCTTTTCCAGCACAGTCTGAAGACCAGCGAAAGTTGGAACATTCCTGCATTGTCATGCCACTCCTGCGACGATTAACACTGCGACCGTCCAGATCACCAGGGATTTATTGAGCAATCGGCAAGCGTTGTGGATCGAAGCTGATGAGGCTTGCATTCCCACACCGGGCAGCGGCCCCAATGGCGGCCGCTCCTGCCAACGACCATGGTACTGTGCCCCACCCCCGAGGCTGACATTCAATGCACCCGCTCCTGCGGCCATCACCGGTCCGGCATTGGGGCTTTTCCACGTCGGTGCCTGCTGTTTCCAGCACGCCATAGCAACGCTTGTTTCCCCTGCAAGGGCATAGGTTAACGCCGTCAGCCGTGCCGGGATAAAGTTCAGTAGGTCATCGAAACGTGCCGCCGCCCAGCCGAACACCAGATAACGCTCATTCTTATATCCCCACATTGCGTCCAGAGTGTTACTCAGGCGATACAACACAACACCGGGGACTCCGGCGACCAAAAACCAGAACAGGGCTGAAAATATGGCGTCGGCACCGTTTTCCAGCACCGATTCCGTTGCAGCCGTGGCAATTCCTGCCTCATCGAGATCGCGTGTATCGCGGCTGACGATCATCGATACTGCCTGACGTGCTGTTTCCAGATCCCCTAAAGCCAGGGGCCTGGCTATGGCTTCTGCATGTTGCAGCAGACTTTGCCAACCGATCGCCAAATATAAAATCCCTCCGGCGAACAGAGCGTGAATCCAGTGGAATTCCTCAAGCGCCGAGTCCAGCCACCAGGCAGCCAGTGTCAGCGGCATCACAGCGCCAACCAGGGCCAGGACACCTGCCAGATAACCTTCGAAAAGCCTGCGGGCCTGATTCTCTATCCAACCAGCGAGTGTTCCAAATCCAACCAGAGGGTGATATTTGCGGGGCTCGCCCAGTAAACGATCCAGCCCCAGACCGATGAAAAAACTCAAAGGAGACATCATTGGGTTTCCCGCTGTGCATCGATATCCAACAACAGATCCTGTAAGGCCTGTGCATGCTCACCCGGATCCTGCCACATCCCTCTTTGAGTGGCTTCCAGCATACGCTCAGCCATCTCTTCCAGTGCGGAAAGATTATGTTGCTTCAGAAAGTTCTGGTTGAGATCGTCCAGGACCAGCGCTTGTGTGACTTGGGCATATTGATAGTCGTCGATCAGATCCGTGGTAGCGTCGTAGGCGAACAGATAATCAACCGTCGCAGCCATTTCAAAGGCCCCCTTATAGCCATGCTCGCGCATAGCCGAGATCCACTTCGGATTCAGCACCCGTGATCGGATCACCCGGTTCAACTCTTCCTTTAAAGTGCGAATTTTGGGGGCAGCAGGATTGGAGTGGTCACCATGGTATATGGTGGGCATTTCCCCGCTGAAGACTTTGACCGCGTTGCTCATACCGCCCTGGAATTGGTAATAGTCATCGGAATCCAGCAGATCATGTTCACGGTTGTCCTGATTCTGCACTACAACATCGAGCCGGGATAAACGATGCTGAAACTCTTCCCTGGCCTGAATGCCGTCTCCCTGAATCTGGCCATAGGCGTACCCGCCCCAGTTCACATAGGCTTCTGCCAGGTCACCCTTCTGCTCCCAGCATCGTTCGTCAATCAAACCCTGCAAACCGGCTCCATAGGCACCGGGCTTACTGCCGAAGACCCGGAAACTTGCCTGACGGAATGCATCTTCCTGGCTCAGCCCGGTCCCCTGTAAAGCACTCTGCCGCGAAAGAATATGCTGCTGGATGGTGTTGTCGTTACCGGGTTCTTCCAGGCGGGCAATGGCCTGTACCGCGGCATCATAAAGCCTGATCACATTGGGAAAGGCATCCCGGAAGAAGCCGGAAACCCGGAGTGTTACATCTACTCTGGGCCGCTTCAGCAGCATGGTAGGTACAATCTCAAAGTCGACCACCCGGTGCGAGCCTTGCGCCCAGACGGGTTTGATGCCCATCAGGGCAAACGCCTGCGCAATATCATCTCCGCCGGTCCGCATAGTGGCGGTACCCCAAACGGAAAGTCCGAGTTCACGGGGATAATCTCCATGCTCCTGCAGGTGTCGTTCAATCAGCGACTGGGCCGAACGTTCACCAATGGCCCAGGCAGCAGGAGACGGAATAGAACGACAATCCACGGAAAAGAAGTTGCGGCCGGTGGGCAAGGTATCCAGCCTTCCCCGAGTTGGCGCACCACTCGGGCCGGGCGGTATGAATTCTCCCTCCAGCCCCCGTAGCAAAGACGCAATCTCTAATCCGGCACTTTGCTCTAGCGCCGGTTTTAGTCGCTCTCTGGTATAGATCAACTGCCTGAATGTTGAGGGAAATTGACGGGCAATGGCTTCTATTCTTTCTCTTCCTTCGAGAGCTTCTATTCCTAATATTCCTTTCCCCCCATCAATACCTTCACCAGTTTCATCATCCAGTACATAACGATGAATCCACTCGCGGGCCAGAATTTCCAGTCTTTCTCTAGTATCGGCCGCCGTCCGCCAGGGAGCATCAGACACTCTCTTTAGAATATCCGGACGAGGGCCGTTCCATTCTTCCGCTCCGGCCGCGAGCGGATTGAAATCTTCAGTTCTGGGACACAGTTCCAGATCCTGTGCCAGGTTATGCAGAATCCCGCGGCTTTCAGCAGTATCTCCCCGCGGCAACCGGAGTAGCGCTACCAGGGTGTCTGCCAGTTTATCCGTTGGCGGCAGCTCACCTAGAATATGCAGGCCATGCCGGATCTGCGCTTCCTTGATATCACATAGATAGGCATCGAGTTCCGTTAGAAGTTGCTCATCATCGGAAACGCTTTCAAGGTCGCCTCCTATACCCAATTCGTTGATCACTCCTGTGTTACGAACCAGATTGAGAATTGACTCCTTAAGCCAGTTTTCCCTGCGCTTGTCCATCCCGGAAGCCTGATAATATTCATCCACCAAACCTTCGAGTTCGGACAATTCCCCATAGGTTTCCGCCCGGGTCATCGGCGGCATCAAATGATCGATAATCACCGCCTGGGTCCGCCGTTTGGCCTGGGCTCCCTCTCCCGGATCATTCACAATGAACGGGTAAAAATGCGGCATGGGTCCCAGTGCTATATCCGGCCAGCATCCTGAAGACAGTGCCGTGCCTTTGCCCGGAAGCCATTCCAGGTTTCCGTGCTTCCCCACATGGATAACTGCGTCCACCTGATAGGTGTGTCGCAGCCAGAAATAGAACGCCAGATAACTGTGCGGGGGGATCAGATCCGGATCGTGGTAGTTCGCAGCCAGATCCCGGTCGAACCCACGCGCCGGCTGAATCCCGATAAAGGTTTCACCCAGCCGGATCCCTGCCAGTATGATTCTTCCCTGTCGGTATTTAGGATCCTGTTCAGGCTCCCCCCATTGCGCCAGAACCGCCTCGCGGCAGGCTTCAGGCAACGCCTGAAAATAGCGCTGGTACTCCTCCAGTGCCAGGCTTTGCCAGCACGGCAGGAAATTCAACGTATTGGGATTATTGGTGACAGCTTCCAGCAAGGTCTCAATGAGTGCCGTCCCTGTCTCCGGAACGTCCGTTACAGGATATCCGGATTGTTGGAGTGCTTTCAGGATATTCACGGTCGATGCGGGAGTATCCAACCCTACACCATTCCCTATGCGCCCGTCTTTGGTCGGATAATTGGCCAGGATCAGGGCAATGCGTTTTTCCTCATTGGGCTTACACGCCAGTTGGCAATATCGGTAGGCCAGCTGACTGACAAAACGGGCACGCTCCTGATTCAGGTGATAGCGAACAATAGAGGTTTCGCAGCGCCGGCTATAGTAGTTCTCCGTCTTGAAGCTGATGGCACGGGTAATAATGCGACCGTCCATTTCAGGAAGAACCACCTGCATGGCAATATCACGACTACGCAATCCCTGGCTGTAGTCTTCCCAGTCCTGTTCCGTGGTGCTTGATAGTATCAGCTGCAGAACCGGTAGCGGTTTTTCGAACGGCGAATTGAATGATGTGGGTTCTGATGCCAGATCCGGGCTGGATACCCGATTCACGGCGAACCCTGTGGTATTTACAATCAAAACCGCCCCTGTGGCGGCGATCAGGGCGTTTAACTGTTTCAGCGTCGCCTCATCTTTCAGGGATGCCACTGAAACAGGGAGCGGGCAAAGTCCCTGAACTTCCATTTGCTCGATCAACTCGTCGAACATCCGGGTATTGGCACTTTGCAGATGGCTGCGATAGAACAAGAGCAACACAACCGTGTTGACCGATTGTCGATCTTGATTCTTGCCTTGTACCTGTAGGCGATCGCTGCAACGTGAATTCCAACGGGTTTGCCACCAATCCAGAGATTCCAGAATCGACAAATAATCCGACTTCAGGCTTTTATCGGGAGATGCCCCGCTCCCAGAGGGAAAATAAATCGCACAGGGAGCCAAGGACCTGGGCTCAAGCCAGGAGCCGGGATAATCAAAATAGCTTGCGGCCAAAAAGTTGAACAGTTGACGGGAATTATGCGTCCCGCTCTCACGCAGGTAACGCCAGACTCGTAAAGTATCCTCGCGGTTGGAGGTCGAAGCCGCAAACAGTGATTCATCCGGGGCATCGTCACCCGGCACCAGGATCAATTGTCGGTTGTGGCCTCTTCGCTGCGCCCATTCAAGGAGTCTTTCATAGCCATATTCCCAATATCCCTGCCCTCCAAGCAAAGACAGGACTACGACTCTGGCCCGATCCAGAACCTTATCCTGGTAGAGGTCAAAAGCCGCGGGTTTCAGCAAGTGTGTCCAGTTCGCCAGGCGAATGGAAGGATAGTCATCCGGTAGATCTTCTGCGGCGTGAGCCAAGGCCGACAGGCTGCTGTCAGCCGCCGACAGAATAATGATATCCGCCGGTGACTGATTTAGATCGATAATGCCTTCGTCGTCGACGAAACCGCCTGGCTTGGCCGCAAAGAGATGCATCAGGCAACGCTTTCCAATTCGGCCTGTTTCAGAGCTTCCGTCAGAATACCGGCATCCAGGTTTTTACCGATAAACACCAGGCGGGTGTGGCGGGCCTCGTCGCTCTGCCAAAGTCGGTCAAAGTGAACATCAAGGCGCTCACCAACGGCCTGCAGCACCTGACGCATGGGTTTGCCTGGCAACGCAGCAAACCCTTTGGCCCGGTAGATATCATATTGTTTGAGCAAATCCTGCAGATAATTTTGCAACTGTGCCGCGTCCACTTCACCCAGTGTAATTACACAGGAATCAAAGTGATCGTGAGCGTGCTCGTGATGCTCGCCATGGGCATGATGGTGGTCGTGATGATTATGAACATCTTTGATGCGGGATTCGGTGGCCGCCTCAATCCCCAGCAACATCTCCAACGGCAATTCATCATTGATGAATTCACCATTGCTAACGTATACGGTTTTTACCGCCGCAGGTACCCGGCGGCTTACGGTGTCCCTGACCTGCTTGCGTTCTTCGTCGCCCAACAGATCATTCTTGCCGACCAAAACCAAATCGGCGGCACTGAGCTGGTCATCAAGCAGTTCCTGAAGCGTAGGATCATGATCCAGGCTATCATCCGCCAGCCTTTGTGCCTGGACCTTATCCTCATCATGAGCAAAACGCCCGGCGGCAACCGCGGGCCCGTCGATCAGTGTAATTACCGCATCCACGGTGCAATGCTGTTTGATTTCAGGCCAGTTAAATGCCTGAACCAAAGGCTTGGGCAGTGCCAACCCACTGGTTTCAATCAGTATGTGATCAATGTCATCCCGGCGCGCCACCAATTGTTGCATGACGGGCAGAAATTCTTCTTCCACGGTGCAACAGATACAGCCGTTGGCCAGTTCATAGATACCGTTCTCGGAGGCTGCGACTGACGCCCCCTTTCTTTCACCAGACGGATCTTCGCTATCCACTGGCTCTTCGCAATCAAGAGGACAGCTGCGCAACAGATCCGCATCGATATCCAGTTCACCGAATTCATTGACAATAACAGCGATTCTTTTCCCCGCAGCCTGTTTCAGGATATTGGACAGCAAGGTGGTTTTTCCGCTACCCAGAAAACCGGTAACGATGGTGGCGGGTATCTTTTTCAGTTGCATAGTAAATTCCTGGTTTCCTTATCGTTTAACAGTTCTGGGAGTGGCGGGTTTGACCTTGGGACGATAGATATGCGCCTGGTCCTGATCGTAGAGATAGGAATCCCGGAACTGATCTGTATCCAGTACCCGTCCCACCAGAATCAGTGAGGTGCGGGTGAATTTTCTGGCGCGAACTTTTTCGACAATATCACCGAGGGTACCTGTGACTTTATCCTGATCCGGCCACGAAGTGCGGTAACAGACCGCCACCGGGCAATCTTCCCCATAGTGTGGAATCAGTTCCTCGACAATCTTGTGAATCCTGGTGACTCCCAGATGAATAGCCAGGGTGGCGCCACTTTTGGCCAGCTCAGGCAGACGCTCCCGCTCAGGAAACGGCGTTTTTCCCTCGTAGCGGGTCATGATGATGGTCTGGGATACACCGGACAGTGTCAGTTCCTTGCCCAACCAGGCGGCTGATGCTGAGGTTGCCGTCACGCCGGGAATCACTTCATAGTCGATCCCAAGGGCCTCCAGGCGCCGAATTTGTTCGCCAATAGCGCCGTAGACGGAAGGATCTCCCGAGTGAACCCGAGCCACATCCTGGTCCCGCGACTGTGCATCAAGGATGTGTTCAATAATGGCTTCCAGGTCCAGCGAAGCGGTATCGATGATCTTCTCCGCCTGAGATTCCACCGGCTGCAGTATTTCCCTTGGCACCAGGGATCCGGCATAGAGAACCACCGGACATTGACCGATCAAACGTTGCCCTTTAACCGTAATCAACTCAGGGTCCCCAGGACCGGCTCCGATAAAATAGACTTTCATGCCTGCACCTGCTGCATTTCAGTGTCTCGGACCCAACGCTTTTTGTAGCCCCGAGGGGTATAAACCCATTCTTTGGATCCGTTGACAATATGCCTCGATTCACTGTTTCCGACGGAGACCAGGGTAAACATGTCCACGTCTCTGGCATCCAGTTTTTCCAGCGTCACAATATTGATGGATTCATCCGGACGGGTAAGTTGGCGGCCGATAAGAACCGGCGTTTGAGCGGGGCGATATTGCAATAAAATGTCCCTAGCCGTATTGAGCTGCCAGTCGCGTTTTTTTGACACCGGGTTGTAGAATGAGACCACAAAGTCTCCAGCCCCAGCATGATGGATTCGATTCATTATCGTATCCCAGGGAGTCAGCAGATCTGACAGGGATATAGTACAGAAATCATGGCCCAATAAGGCTCCGACACGGCTGGCTCCAGCCTGCATTGCAGATATGCCGGGAATGACCTCTATCTCTACATTCAACCACTCCGGGTGGTTTTCTTTACCAAGAAGCTGTTGATCCAGTAACTCGAATACCAGTGTCGCCATCGCATAGATGCCGATATCACCACTGGAAATCAACGCCGTGGTTTTGCCTGAGGCAGCCAAATCAAGGGCCAGGCGGGCACGACCGGTTTCTTCGCCCAGCGGGAGTTCATGATGGTGTTTACCGGCACACATGGTCCCCAGAAGATCCAGATACAGGCCGTAGGCCACCAGATCCGTGGAAGCCTGAATCGCTTTCAGGGCCTTGGGGGTCAGCAATTCAGCATCGCCGGGGCCTGATCCAATAACAAATAATTTACTCATGAATGCCAGGTCTCATTGGGACATTTTTCTTCAATCTGTCGAGTGCTCAGTTCTATCAATTTGCAAGTTCGGTTTATTCAGTTTAATTACCGAATCTCAGTGCTTAGCTCGTGCTTTTATCTTTGGAATCGGTGCTTGCCGAGGCATAGCTTCGTGCGATGGCACAGGTCGCCCTTCTGTTCTTCTGTTTGGGCAGCAGTAATTCAGAACTCTCCCCGGTAAGATTTTCTGCCCCGTACAAAGCGGCGGACTCAGCCACTCCGTATACACCAACAGTCTTGAACACGTATTCAGATCGGGTACTCAGCAAGTCTTCAACGCTACTCAAATGATCCTTATTCCAGGTACAAAAAGGCTTACCTAACTGCTCCGCCAACGCCATCAGGCCCGCTTCATCAGCCTTGATATCGATACTGTGGATGGAGTCGATATCCTCAATCGATAGACCAGCCTGATTCAGGCATTGGATCAACAAAGCCTCAAGCTCCTCTTTAGGACAATCCCTCTCACACCCCATCCCCACTGTGTAGACGGGGTTCAAATAGGGCTTTGCCGTTGTCACCACCAGTTCAGAACCTAATAGTTCTGCAATTTCCTGCCCCCAGTGATTGGCCCCACCTTCGTGTCCGGACAACAGAGGCACAACGAATCGACCGGCTTCATCCAGTACCAATACGGCAGGGTCTTCATATTTTGAGCGGATGACGGGCGCTAATGTCCTGACGGCGATCCCCATGGCACATATCAGAATCAACCTGTCACCCCCGGAGAACGCTTGCTGAACCTTCTCCGTAAAGGGTTGCGGCTTATACCAGAACTCACTGTCCGCCAACTGCTGTGCCAGTCGGCTACCGAGTCTTTTTCCCGCGTCTGTAAGAGCGATAATTCGTATCAATTCAAACCCGCTAAGCTCATTCGTTGCTCTCTATTCACTCGATATTTGCTCGGTATTTACTCTTTAGTTACTCGTTCGTAGCTTTTTTCGCTGTTCGATCAGGCGTGACGACAAACAGAGAAAAATAGGGGCCCGGTTCACCAGGAGTTTCTTCATTCAGCATGGCAACGTCTGACACGATGCGTTGATTGTCCCGTCCGATGTATTCCAGGTAACGAGCCTGTCCCGCCCTGCCGCTTTCCTCCAGCAGTCTTAGAATCCGTTGCCGTGCCCTTCCCGCTTTCATAATCACCACGCTGCTGTGGCGTTTTAGTGTGTCCAGAATCATGTCGTCAGGATGGCGACCACTAATCACCGCATAGGATTCCTTCAGCAGGGTCAAAGGCATCGCGAGCGCTGCCGAAGCGGCATGGGTTGACGCGATGCCGGGCACCGCTTCACAGCGACAGTCAGGCTGCAGACGCTGGAGAAGATAGGAAAATGAACCGAAAAAAAGCGGATCCCCTTCACACAGGAATACGACTTTCTTTCCTTCTGAGACATGCTTCCGAATAAGAATGGACGCTTCGTCGTACACCGCATTGGCAATGCTGCGGTCCTCGCACATGGGAAGCTCTATCGGAAGTTCCAGTTGCGACCTGTCGACTTCTTCCAGAATCTGCCTGGCGATAAAGCGCGCCTGTGATTCACCCTTATCATTGGTCAGATAGGTGACCACATCGGCCTCTCTGATCAAGCGAGCGGCCTTCAGCGTTAACAGCTCTGGATCTCCGGGTCCGACACCAACGCCGTAGAGGCACCCGTTAACGTGATTATTCTGGGTCATTTCCGAGCCTATTTTTTGTGTCTGCGGATTTAACAAAGCGGAACAATGTGACCGGTAGTGCAGGCCGATAAAGCAACTGTCCAGCGAGCGAGCCACCCCGGCTTACCGCAATCTGTAGCGTTTCCATGTGTGCGTCATGAATCAGGTTTCTCTGCTCCATGAACTCAATCAATTGATACCGGGTGTTTTCTGTTACCGCAGAGGCTGCCAGTATTCCGCCAACGGGTAACTGGTCCCAACACAGCGCCAATAATTCGGACAACCTTCCATCACTGCCACCAATGAAGACTTTGCTTGGTGAAGGCAGATCTGTCAGTACTTCCGGCGCATGACCCGCCTGAATCTTCAGGTTGCTGACCACCCCGAAACGCTGACGGTTCGCTTCCAGATGTTGTAGCCGTTCGGGGTGATGCTCAATGGCAAACACTCTGCATCGTTCATTCCAATAGGCCAACTCAATGGCTACAGATCCACAGCCCGCCCCGATATCCCATATAACATCATCGTTACCCGGCTGCAGAAGAGAGAGAATATTAAGACGTACCTCTCTCTTCGTGATCATGCCTTTGCCCGGCTCTTCACCCGTGATAAATCGATCGTCCTGTATGCCGGGAAATTCCGGCAGGAAACCTCCTCGTCCCTGACAATTAATGACGGTGACATGCAAAGGGTCGAATGCCTCATCCATAACTGCCAGCTCTCTGGCGGTAAAATGACGAATACGCTGCTCGGAATACCCGAGAGATTCGCAGACACTAAGATGTGATTCATCAAAGCCCGCGGCGATACACTCCTGGGCCAGAATGGATGGCTGACTGTGTTTATCAGTCAACACCACCAGCGTCTTGTTTGCTTTCAGTGCCGTCCGAATACCTTGCAACGGTCTGCCGTGAAGGCTAAGTACTTCAACATCCTGCAAGGCAAGTCCAAGAGCATGGCAAGCCGCCTGGATACTGGAAACGGCAGGATAAAAGCGTAACCTCTCCGAGGGAAAATGACGCTTGAACCATTTACCGATGCCATAATAGAGAGGATCACCTGACGCTAATACAACGATGGGTCTAGCAGTTTTATCCTGGGCCATTTTTTCCGCCTGAGCCAATGCTTCCACCTGTTCCAGTTCGTCCAGATGGCGCGGTAGTTCAACCAGTGGCGGCAGTATCAGAGTCTGTTGATCCTGTAGCAGGCTCTCAACGATTTTTAACTGACGGGACGATCCAATCACCCATCCGGCGCGATTCAGCGCGCTTAAAGCTGCGGAACTTAATTCCGGCTGCTCACTGACGCCAAGACCGATAATGTGGATCGGGTTCAATACCATTCCCCCCGCTGGCATCTCAGCAACGCATTACAGGTCGCTGATGACACCGCACTACCACCTTGTCTGCCCAATAACGTGATGCATTCGATTTCCAAAGAACGATGACACTCCCATAACGCCTGTTTGGATTCTGCCGCACCGACGAACCCGACCGGCATACCGATGATCAACGCAGGCCTGGGCGCTCCCTGCTCCAGCATTTCAAGCAAGCGAAACAGTGCCGTGGGTGCATTACCGATAATCACAATGGCATCCTGCAATATGGGTTTCCACAATTGCAGAGCCGCCATGGAACGGGTTTCCCCCAGCTCAGCGGCGATTTCCGGCACCTCAGGAGCATTCAGAAAACACAAGGGTTCCGATGTCAGCATCCGTTTGGTTAACCCCTGCTTCACCATTTCAGCATCGCACAGAATCGGCGTATTTCCGGCCAGAGCGGCCAGCCCGCTTTCACAGGCTTGATCACTAAACCGGATCTGTCCGGCAACCTCAGGCATACCGATACTATGAACGACCCTCATGACCACCTGTTCCTGCTCAGGCGATAAGCCGGACAGGTCCGTCAGTTCCCGGATTTGCCGGAAACTTTCCTGCTCTATGCGTTTCGGGTCGGTTTCGTAATGAAAAGGCATGGTTACCGTCAGCTTTATTCTGTTGTCATTAGGATCAGTCGCTATTCACATCAGTCACTAGTCAGATCTGCCACTATTCCTAACTGTCACTGTTCGGATCTGTCAGGATCATGTGCGTGGCTGTGCTCATGATCCTGATGGTGATGATCATGATGATGGTGGTGATCGTGTCCGTGATGATGGTCATGGCTGTGATGGTGATGATGGTGGTCAGCATCCGTCCCAATGCCCTGGACATGGTGATGATGACTCTCCTGAGGACGACCGACTTTATGTTCCGCACCGACAATCTGCACCCGGTACTGGCAAAGCTGGCAGTTCATATTGGGATTGCCGGCTTCTATTTCTTCCAGCTTTTCCACAAAGGTATCGATCACCTTCTCGTGATCATTCAGGTAGGGAGCTTTCACCACCGTGACGTCCGGATGAGCCTGGGCATATTCATCGGTCCAGGCATAGATTTTTTTCACCAGGCGGCCGGTAAACAGGAAATAAGGGAACACAATCACCTGTTTAAAGCCCAGACCATGGGCACGTTCCAGGCAATCAGGCACCAGTGGAGTGGTCACACCGCTATAACAGGTAGTCGCCCAACCAAAGCCCATGCCTTCTTCCAGGAAGCGGGTGATCTTACAGATATTGGAATTGGCGTCCGCATCTGAAGCCCCACGACCGACCACCACCAGCAAGGTATCCTTACGCTGATATCCGGCCCCGATCTTATCTTTGAGTTCTTCTTCCGCTTGTTCAATCCGGGCCTGAGCAGCCTGCAACATCTTGGGATTTACTCCCAGTTCGGCCCCGTAATCGATCTTGATACCGTATTCCAACTGCAAAGCATTCAGCTCGCTGGGAATATCATTCTTTGCATGACCTCCCGCCATCAACATTCCGGGAATGGCCTGGATGTGTCTGGCTCCCTGCTCGACCAGCTTTTCCACGCCCTGTGCAATGATCGGACGGACGAATTCCAAAAAACCTGTCTCCACCAACCGGTCAGGAAATCTCTGCCGGAAATGGTCTGCCAACTGATAGAATTCTTCCACCGCTTCCACATCGCGCGAACCATGACCCACAAACAGGATCGCTGGCTTATCGGGTGAAGTCGTCATTACTTAACCTCTGCATCTCAGTATTCATTTAATATTGTTATTCGCAGTGCTTTGTGACCTGCCCGGACATAAACTGCCCGACCACAAAGCTTGCCGCCTCGGCAATCTCGCCAAATTCATATTCCACCGGCGTCAGGACCGGCCTTTCCAGCATATAGACCGGTATTCCCATCTCTCTGGCCGCCGTGATCTTGGCAACGGTGGAATCACCGCCGCTGTTCTTGCTGACCAGCACGTCGATCCCATGCTCCTGCAGCATTTTTCGCTCTTCTTCGACCGCAAACGGCCCAATGGCTTTTACCCATTTCATGGTTCCCGGGAGCTCGAAATGGGGATACACCGCGGTTCGCAACAGCTGACGTTGCCCTTGCTGCTGATAACCAGCCAATGTATCCAGGCTTTCCCTGTCGGGTTGCCCCGCTGTTAAAAACACGGACTTTTTTCCCTTTAGGGCCTGAAGCAATGCGTTCCAATCGGAGAACGATGTCCAGTCATCGCCGTCCTGCGGCATCCAAGCCAGTCGCTGGAATCGCCAATACGGTATCTTGCATGCAGCAGCGGCCTGCACTGCGGTTTCACTCATGGTGCTTGCATAGGGATGAGTGACATCCAGAATCGCATTGATATTTCTGTCATTGATAAATGCCGGCAAACCACCCACCTGTGAGAAGCCACCACTGAACACCTCACATGGAACATCCGGTATCCGGACCAGACCGGCAATGCTGTAAATCAACTTGATGCCTTGTGCTGACAAAATACCTGCCAGACGCCGGGCATCAGCTGTACCCCCTAACAGCAAGAGCGTTTTTGGATCAGTGGACTGGTCTCGACCAGTCATCAGTCTGTTTTCATTCGCTACGCTTCTATCAGTCATGAAAAGCCTGCCCGGCTGAGCCAACAAAATTGCCTTGCCGGTCAATGGTCCATACCTCAAGCTCGATATCCTTGGGGACAATCGCCCTCGCTCTTTTCAACGCGGCTTCACACACTGCATCGGCCAGGGGAATGGCGTTTTCCTGGCATAACTTCAACACCTCAATACTGGTGTTGGCGTTCTGAATCCCGTTGATTAACTCGGCATTTCCACCCAGAGCCTTCGCCATGTCTGCCATCTGCTGAAAGTCGATAGACGAGGCCTTGCTGTGCAGATCAAGGTGCCCGTTAGCCAACTTGGTTATTTTTCCGAAGCCGCCACACAGGCTGACCTTCGCTATTTTTACTTTCTTCAGATACTTCAGTACCGCGCCGACAAAATCACCCATCTCTATCAGCGCCATGTCAGACAATTGATAGTGAGCACGGATGGCCGCCTCACTACTACTTCCGGTGGTCGCCGCAATGTGATCAATGCCGTTTGCCCGAGCCACATCAATTCCCTGATGAATAGATGCGATATAGGCCGCACAGGAAAAGGGTCTGACAATACCTGTGGTTCCCAGTATCGACAGTCCTCCCAAGATCCCCAATCGGGGATTCATGGTTTTCAGGGCCAGTTCCTGTCCGGTTTCGACGCCGACTTCCACTTCGAAGCCTCCCTGATAACCGAACTCCTCGGCAGATTGGTCCAGATGGTCCCGTATCATCTGCCTAGGTACCGGATTGATGGCCGGTTCTCCAATTCCGAGACTAAGACCATCTCGGGTGACTGTTCCCACGCCTTGTCCAGCTTTGAACCTTATTCCTGGTGTCGGGGACAGTCCCAGAATGACAAATACCCTGGCCCCGTGAGTGACATCAGGGTCGTCTCCGGCATCCTTGACTGTCGTCGCCTTTACGCGACCGTCATCCAATCTGACTCGTTCAACTATTTTGAGTTTAACCAGCTTCCCCCTGGGCAATTTAACCGTCACAAGAGGCGACTTCAGCTCGGCATTATTTTCCTGTTGAGACTTTGTCTTTTCCTCGATTCCTTTCGGGGCTAACAGAGATTGTACGGCGGCGACACAACAGGCCGTTGCACAGGTACCGGTCGTTAATCCGGTCCTTAACCGCTTCGGCTGTTCACTGCTTTCCGGCCACATATCAGCTTGTCCGTATCAGCTTGTCCGTCTCAACTTTTGAGCTGCCTAAACAGCCTGACTTAGCCAATAGCTTCCGAGCACAACGGATGCCGACGCGATCAGATATTGATTCCACCTGAACAAGCGCTCGCTGAGCGTCTTCAATTTGACCTGAATGGCTCCCAACCCAAGACCGAAACAAAGCATGGACAGCAAAACCCCCATCGAGAAAACGAGGATGTATGCAATCGCAACGGATAGTTGCCCCTGGGTAATGACCGGCACCAACGCCAAGGCGGAGGCACTCCCGGCCAGACCGTGTAACATTCCCACCAGCAATGGCGCTTTTCTGCCACCAGGCCGAGGCTCATGGTGGGACGGGCGAGCGCCATGGCGATGGCGATAGAAGCACATCATTCCAATAGCAATCAGCAGGACCCCGACACTGGCCTCAGCGGAAATCTGCAAAGGCTCGGGCAACCGGAAGCCCAGACCAAACAGTAACAACCCGCAGGCCAATAGCACGCCTCCGTGCCCCAGCGCCCAACTGGCACAGTACTTAAGAGTTCGGCGAACACCCGCTTTCTCACTGCTTAATGCGGATACGGCCATCACATGATCCGGATCCAGGGCATGAATAAAACCGAGGGAGAAGCCGGCACCAATCAGGGCAAAAGAACTAGACAACACGACTCACCTCCTGGTGTTCGGATGTGGAATGTTTCAGTTTAAACAGGCCTGCAACGGCATTAGGATTCGAGGGAAAAAACATATGCAGATAGGTCGCCGTGAGTCCCCGGCTTCGATAGATCGCTTCGCCAGGAGCAGGATGCCGTTGCCGTCGGCCATAGCTGATCGGTTCAGGGGTTTCAAAACTACGGGAACGATGATGCGCATGAGCCTGTATTTCGCCCTCAGGCAACACGGCCGTCTGCATACCCTGACAACCGCGCTTGCCTCTCATCATGCCTTGACCCGGCAACAGGCCCAGCATGGGGAAGGTTCGCTCTTCAAGATCCGTCAGCGTATCCAGGCAATACAGGAAACCTCCGCATTCGGCCAGGATGGGCTTATTGCTCAGGAAGAGCGCCTTAATTGCGGCCTTCATGGGTTCATTTCTCGACAGCGCCTGGGAATATAACTCCGGATACCCCCCGGGCAACCAAAGCGCATCCACGACTCCCGGAGATTCATCTTCCAGTGGCGAAAAAAATCGGCATTCCGCTCCAAGATATTCCAGCAATCGGATATTGGCAGCATAGATAAAACTGAAGGCAGCATCCCTGGCGATTCCGATGCTTAATCCTTCCAAAGGTTTTCCCTTGTTTTGAGATAGAGCATCTGTTTGGTTTGATAGCGCGTCAGAGTGGTTTGATAGAGTCTCGGTGTGGTTTGGCAGAGTCTCGGTGAAGATTGATAATGCGCTAGTCTCGGCAGGATAAAAGGTCACTGGTGAAAAACCAGAAACACCTGTTGCGCTAGATTTCTTATTTTCGGTTTGGCCACCCTCCATGTCACCAATACCAAGCAACCCGCAGCTATCCAGCCCTCCGGCAGCCAATGCCTTAGCGCCGACTTCGAATTTGTCTTCCAGTTCATCGCGCACTTCGCTCGCTTGCACCAGACCAAGATGTCTTTCGGGCAAGGCCAGTGACGGATCTCGCGGCATGGTGGCCAGCAGAGGCAGTGTGTCCGGGAGCGCACCCCTGATGAGTTCCGCATGGCGCTCGCTACCACAATGATTGGCAATCATCCCGACGACATTGATCCCTTTGCGGAACCCGGCCAGACCCGTTGCCAAAGCTGCAACTGTCTGAGCCATGCCTTTCACATCCATCACCAGAAGGATGGGAATGCCAAAGCGTTCAGCCAGATCAGCACTGGAAGGTTCACCATCGAACATACCCATGGCACCTTCAACGAGAATCACGTCAGATACTCTGGCCGCCTCATAAAGTGCCTGTTGGCAGTACGACTCGCCAGCCATCCACATATCGAGCTGTTCAACCGGGTTGCCTGAAGCCTGTTCCAGAATCTGGGGATCCAGATAATCGGGTCCGGTCTTGAAGATCCTGACACTCTTGCCCCGGTTGCGAAGATAACGTGCCAGTGCCGCGGTCACAGTGGTCTTGCCCTGACCGGAAGCCGGAGCCGTCAGGAACAGGGCCGGACAGGTAATTGGAGCTGCTTTGCTTTTTACAGACAGATGACTTTTTACAGACAGATGGCTTTTTATAGTCTGATTGCTTTTGGCAGACAGATCGCTCATCAGTATTCGATTCCTGGCTGAGCTTTAACGCCGAGACGGAACGCGTGGCGTTCATCCTGAACGACACTGATCGTGTCAGCGACTTCCTGTAACGGAAGAGCCATGGTGCGCCCGGTAATGATCACATTCTGCGCCAACGGACGGTGTTCAAGCGCCACTACAACGGGTTCCACATCAAGATAGCCGTACTTGAACATGTAGCTCATCTCATCGAAAACCAACATGTCGTATGTCGGATCTTTCAGTAATTCTTCAGCCAGAGCCCAAGCCTTCTTAGCGGCTTCTATGTCCTGCTCACGGTCCTGAGTTTCCCAGGTAAAGCCGTGTCCCATGACATGCCAGTCAACTTGCGGATGATCTTTGAAGAACTTGTATTCGCCAGTCTCCGTGCGCCCCTTGATAAACTGGATAACGGCACAGCGCTTGCCATGCCCCACCGAGCGAAGCATCGTCCCGAAGGCAGAACTGCTCTTACCTTTGCCGTTCCCCTTGAGCAAAATCAGGACGCCCCGCTCTTCCACCGCCTGCGCAATCTTGGCATCCATTACCGCTTTGCGGGCCGCCATTCTCTCTCGGTGCTTATTTTCCAGGTGCTTACTTTCCAGATCCTTGCTTTCCAGGGTCTTGTCGTCATTGCTCATCGTATTCTGGAACTCCTGATTATGCGGTGACCGATTCATTGAAAAACAGTGACAGATAACCTGCGCCCAGCTCCCTGGCGATGTCTTCTGCTCTTCCCCTCTTGACCGGTGAAAGTTCAATATCGATCACAGTGCACTCGCCCATCAATCGAATATCAGAAAGGTCCTGACGGGTGCGGCCATCGGTCAACAAATAAGTATGAATGTGAGTGTCAGGTTCCTGTTGCTGCAGCTTATGCAAATAAGAGCGCGCTTCCAGCAACACGTCTCTGAGGGGGGTTCCGCCTCCGCCTGGCAGATCATCCAATAATTCACGAATATCTTTGGGAGAACGAAATCGCCTGCTGAGTATGGTTTGCACCCGATCATTGCCAAACCCCAATATGACCAACTGGTTTCGCTCCAGATAAGCCTGCTCGGCAATGCTCGCAACCACTCCCTTGGCCTTACCAAACAACTGGTTTTTCAATGTGGAGCCGGAGGTATCCAGCAGAACAAGGTGCAGCTTTGAGCAGCCCCCACTTCTTTGACGAAAGCGAATCGACGCGGGGGGCCACTGTCCGGCAGACGTTAACAACGTCCTGAACCAATCAGGCACGTTCTTCCTGAAAACTCTTGATCGACCGGCTCCCTGGCTGTTTCCTTTGGACTTACCGCCGGTCAATATTTTCGTGGAAGGCTTTTGAAGTGATTTTTCTATCCTGGACTCGGCATCTTGATTAGGTGGGATAATCCCCTCTTCCAGGCTTTCTGTTTCCTGGAACTGTGGGGGCATATCTCCCCATTGACCGACATTGCCACTGACTTTCGAATCATTGCCGGATTGAATATTTTCGTTATCCGCACCGGTGTTTTTCGAAGCTGAAGGTCTTGAAAAGTTATTCTGTCCACCGGCAGGTGGCTTAGGTGAGCGAACCTGATTTCTTCGATGGGCCAGCACTAACGCTTCAACCGCATCAATGTCCTCGATGTCTATTTCACTACGCCCATTCCAAGCCGCGTTGGCCAGCGCCGCACGATACCAGACGATGTCCGCACGCATACCATCCACCTGTGCCGCATGACACCTCTCGGCAATCTCGACCCGTAAACGATCCGCGCAGCTGACGCCGGATATATCTTGCCTCGCCCGGGCAATATTGCTTCGCAGACTCTGCTGCTCACTGTTGTAAGCATCGCAAAATGCGGAAGGATTCCGATCAAACGCTTCCCTACGGCGCACTATCTCAATGCGTTCCTCAATCGAGAAATGGTTATCCAGTTCCACCATCAAGCCGAAACGGTCACGCAACTGTGGCCGAAGCTCTCCTTCATCAGGATTCATCGTACCGATCAAAAGAAATTCCGCTGCATGGGTGTGGCTGATCCCATCCCTTTCTACACGATTGACGCAACTGGCTGAAACGTCCAGAAGCAGATCCACCAACGGATCTGCCAGCAGGTTCACTTCATCCACATAGAGAACACCTTCGTGGGCCTTAGCCAGTATGCCGGGATGGAAAGCAACCTCACGGTCATTCAGCACTTGCTGTAGGTTTAATGTGCCCACCAGCATATCTTCCGTCGCACCCAATGGCAGCGTCACAAAGGATGGACTTCCCGGTAACACATCTGCCAGACCTCGGGCCAGGGTCGATTTGGCGCAGCCTCTCGGCCCACTGATCAGCACACCGCCGATCGAGGGGTTAATCGCTGCCAGAATCAGGGCCTGTTTGAACAGGGACTGACCGGTAATTGCCGAGAAGGGGTAATCCATAGCTGGTGTCTCAAGCCCCGGATGCAAGGGCTTGCGAGGAGCTATTAAGTACCCAACGTTTTAATACCCAGGCACTCAGAATGCCCATTGCCACCCAGAAAATCAGGTTGGCCACACTGCTGGCGATAATGAAATCGTGATGCAGGCTGCTCAGCGCTGCTACGGCGTTCGCGTCAGGGTGACCGAATTCAGGACCTTGGTGCTGAGGGGCACCGATGACGTATGGAACAGCAATGGCCAACAGCCCCAGCGCCTTATACTTAATCGGAGAAAATGCCAGCACCGCCAGACCTGTTGCAGAGGCAACCACCGCCAGCAACCACCACTCCTGGCGGTATTCAAGTGGAGCCGCCTCTATGCCAGGAATCTCCGGAGGTAGACCGATACCTGGAGCGGCAAAACAGACGATAAATCCTGCGATGCCCCAGGCAGCGCCTCTGGATATATTGATGTTGGTAATGCCCATGGCCTGAGCCTGAGCCATCAAAGACAGCAATAGCGCGGAGAAGCCAATGCTCGCCAGGATGTTGGATACAAGGGTATACAAGGTACGTTCAGCGCCGTCTTCAGGAGCCCAGGCTTCTGAATCATGTTCGTGGCTGTGGCCTTCAGTGGCGGCCTGCTGATGGTTGTGATTTTCAGATGTCCCATGCTCATGGTTTTCAACTAAACCTAGCTCAAGGCTGTCATCCAGCCCATGCTCATGGTTTTCATTTATCCCATGCTCATGGCTGTCGACAGACGATTCATGATCGTGATCGGTCATGGCCTGATGGTCGTGGTCGGCTACCGGTGCTTCGTCAGCGGTTTCATAGACCTCAGCTGCAAATATGATGGGGGTGACGCCGATCGTTTGGGCGGCGGTCAACAGGAGTCCGGCCAATAGCCCGACGAATAGCGCATTTAATATAATTCTACGAAATAGCATGACAGCCTCTTTATCGTTTTCTTCGTGGGCACAGTGTCTAGATGGACACAGCGATGCCTCCCCCAAACCGGTTCAAACCACGGTTAGGCGAGATGAGTCACCACAGGCAACAGCCTGATCGTTCCGATCATGATCGGTTGATTGAAAACGTTTTAGTGGCAGGGAAATGCCAGGGAGTGACGCGTATCATGGGCAGCATTATGTGCTGCTCCCATTGGCAGGAAACCAACGGCATACACAATCACTGCGCCAAACACAAAAGCGCTGATTGTTTGCAGAAGAGTAAAACTGGCAGACCTGGAGACGGACTGCTGACTTGAGACTGACTGAATAGACATACCGATTACCTCTGGCACCCACCGTACCCGTTAAGGAGAAATGAACTTAGCAGGCCGGTCTTCGGGCTCAAAGAGGGATACAACCTTCGTTTACACCTTCCCGGCTGTTAACTGTCACAACCAGTGGCATTCGTAAACTACTCTTTATTACCGATGCGGGGGCAGCGATGGAATTCGCCTGGGGCTTACCATACTTCCCGATTATCCCAATACATCTGGGCACCTGTCTGGAAGCGAATAATGCTAAATGTAATGGATTATATTATCAACCCTGAGAATTCATTAAATGGAAAGACCTCTTAGAGGTCGAGGGTAAGTAGAGATAGAGGGTAAATAGAGGGTTAATGGACTATGTGTCCTGGAGCCGCTTCAGGCAATAGAGATTACTTTCAATCTTTCCCGTCGATTGAAAAATTTCAATGACGGCACCTGCATCCTGTAATTGTTGGTTTAAATCACTTTGGTAAAGACCCTTTCGAAATCCAGCGTAGCTCCCGGATTCAGAAGCGCCGATAAACTTGTATAATCCCTTGAGGCTGAAGACAAGACAAACCTCCGTGTCCATAACGTGCACATCACCGTTGAAATCATGCACCCTTTTAATGGTTACGGGGTCACTGTTAAGCACCCGCCTAAAAAGATCAAGAACATTTTCGGAGAGCATCAATTCTTGTAACCTGACGAAAACTACCTAAAGAAAGCGAACCAGTATAAACAGAGAGAATCCGAGGATGAGTATTAAACAGGATGTAGAGACCATCGAAAAGGCTATTGTGACCTTTCTATCTGATCTTCTGCCTCTAAATACTAACCACAGCGTATATTGGTCAACACCCGATACTTTGACGCAGCTTTCTTTTGGCGTTAGTCACAGTGGAATAGGTTTATTCAAATACAGCTGTGGCGATCAAACAAAGGAATACGACGACGGATATCCTCATTACGCACTTTGCACTATTTCTGAATGGAAAAAACTCGACATCACAGTCCCCCAGGCACTTGAAAGGATTGCTTTAGCCGTCCCGTTAAAGGTCAACCAGCCATCCCATATTGAAGAGGATTCGGACGAAGAATATGAATGGATGGATTTGATGGAACGCCTTGAAACTGACTACCAGATGATGATTTTAGTCTGCGCTGTAACAAGGGTTCTTGATCGCTGGCCATTCAATGTGCAACGCGATTCGGCCTGTCAATTTGACTTCTATACCGACTTTGATGAAGAAACGGCTTTCGGAAAGCTGAATTTCAGCGAATATGAAGAATTTCAGGACGACATACTTGAAGCACTGGCGGAGACACCTGAAGAACTCGCATTTCTAAGAAATGTCTCTTTCCCCGGAGGAAGTTCAACAGGCGATGACTCCTTGCCCGATTTCTATCGAAAAGCAGCCAGTGAAGCGAAATACGATTTGGTACCGTGAAAACGGAGCCCCTAGTGCCGTGAAGAAGGAGCCTCACCGGTTCAATAAATCATTCACAGGCTCCTCAGGTGTTTCGACCACCAGATCTGCCAGCTGTTCCCAGAGGGCATTCATTTTTTCCAGCTTTTCGTCGTCAAGCCCGGTGTGCAGATTATGGGGATCACCGACGTCTTGGGTAAGCTGGTAGATCTCATCGATTATTGTAGATATGCCTGAGCTCATAGTCTTCTCCTTAGCTATGTTTCAGCCATATTACAAGCAGGTTGACAGTGTTTCGAGCCTTAAAAAATGAATCTCAAATCAAATTTTCGATCATCATGATCACCATTGTCAGGCATCTCTCAACTCACGAACACCTTTTCCAAGACGACGACGCAACAGCGTCCGCAGGGTAACTCCATCGTTATACCCCACCATTTCTGCAATACGGTCTACGCTATGATTACTGGTTTTCAGCAGATGGACGGCCCGCTCCACCCTCAGGTCCTGGATGTAGGCAATGGGTGTTTTACCCACGACTTCACTCATGCGCCTGGACAGCGTCCGCTTACTGGTTGCCAGTTCTGCAGCGGCTTCATCAAGGGTCAGGGATCTGTTCAGATTATCTCGGACCCAGTGGTCAAATCGCTCTACCATAGGGTCAGTATGAGCAAGATGATCTGAAATGATATAGACCGATTGGGACGGCCGGGAATCCACGATCAAATATTTGGCCACCAGCGAGGCCAACTCTGGATTGTTCTGTCTGATCATCCATAACGCCAAGTCTATATGACTTAAACCGGCACCTGCGGTCAGAAATTTCCCGCTGGGGACAATGATACGGTTCGAATCCAGCCTGACTTCCGGATAGCGCTGCCTGAAGAGTGGCGTAAGCCACCAGGTGGTGGTCGCTTCAAACTGGTTCAGTACACCACTCTCCGCCAATACAAAAGTCCCGATACAGGCTGCCGCTATTCCCGCACCGGCCTCGGACCATTCCCGGATAATGTGGCAGGATTCCTGGACATCCTCCCGTGCGAGAGCCTCCAACAGAGGATCTGGCATCTTGTAGCCAATAGCGGGGATGATCACCCAATCCGGAGACGGTCCTTCCGTGGTTGCGATGACCGGTACAGTCATTCCCAAGGAGCTGTGAACTTGTGGGCGTACACCCACCACTGAAATGTTATATCCAGGCGACTGGATGTTCGCCATCTGGGAGAGTTCATTAGCCGTGGCAAAAGCATCCAGAACAGTGGCCAATCCCGTATCAAATACACCTTCGAGAGCAAGAATTGAAATATTCATGGCACGATTGATTACATAGTTGTCAATCACGACAGTATTTTCCTCTGCGAGGCTTTTGTAAAGTGCTCTTTACCGCGCGGCCATTGAAATTTTAACCAACTGTAAAGTGGAGACACGTCATGATTAAGTATGCTTTTTTTGCCCGCCTCGAAGCCAAACCCGGCAAAGAGCAGGAGGTGATGGACTTTCTGGAGACAGGCCTCGCACTTGCCAATCAAGAGACAACGACGCCAATCTGGTTCGCCCTTCGTCTTTCTCCGACCACTTTCGGGGTGTTTGACGCTTTTGAAACAGAAGAAGGACGCCAGGCCCACCTTAACGGACCAATCGCCGAAGCACTGATGGCAAATGCCGAGAGGCTGTTTTCCCAGCCTCCGGTTATCGAGCCGATTGATGTACTGGGACTGAAAAATGCGGCATTAAACGGCTAGACCACTAAACCAACGGGCGGCTGATGGATGACGGAATCCATCGGCCTCCTACCCTACTCACCAGGAATTCAGGCCTTCGATATGTACCAACAAACGTTTCTCGCCGGATGGGGCGATATGGATTTCAACTCTCATATGAGAAATACGGCGTATCTGGACAGATCTGCAGATGTACGAATGATGTATTTTTCCGAAAACGGTTTCCCAATGTCCGAATTCATGCGGCTCAGGCTTGGGCCCGTGGTGATGAGGGATGAAATAGAGTATTTCAGAGAGATTCATTTATTGGAGGAAATGACCGTGTCTCTTTGTCTTGCGGGTCTTTCGGAGGATGGAAGCCGAATGGCACTGCGAAACGAGTTTTTCCACAAGGGCAAACTTGCGGCAAGAGTCACGTCAAAAGTCGGATGGATGGACTTGAACCTGCGAAAGTTGACCAGTCCTCCTGAAGCACTGAAGAAGGCTCTGCAATCGATTAGCAAAAGTGAGGATTTTGTCGAGCTTCCCAACAGTACAAGCTAAGGGGCATGCTATCTTTTGATTCCCTGCCCCTGGATTCCTCGCGTTCAAGCACTTTAGCTTTCGGACTTTTCCGGCATATACCGGCTGACCTGTGAGGGCCAGCCGTACAGCGTTTGTTTCATTACAACGTTTTTTTCATTACAACGTTTACTTCATTGCAACGTTTATATCATTAAAGGGGTTATTGCATTGGACACTTACCCGGGAATACCAGATCAGGAGAAAATCTTCTGCCTGGTCTCGTGCCGGGATTGTTCCATAGCGGATAACTTGGCCCTGACGTCCGCCATGATATCCTTCATCGTTTGAATAAAGTCCTTGGCCGAGTCGATGTTGGCCGAATGCTTCTCCGACTCTGCTTCGTACTGCTTCTGTTCTTCCTGGTCCAGCTTCGAAGAATAGGTCAGCGGTGCCGCGGCGATAGTTCCAACCCCCTGTCCCAACTGGGTATAGGTCTGGCCGATATTCCCCATATTCTGCTGAATCTGGATCTTGCCCTGGAACTCGGTTGGAGACAGCTTGGTATCCTTCATCAGCGCATGGGTTTGCGTCGAGGATTTTATGGTGATCTTCGCAGAAACCGCTCCACTGACGATTTGCACCGCCCCCTGAATCAAAGCCGCCGCAAACTCCTTGCCCGCAGACTCCCTCATTTCCTTTCCGGCATTTTCCAGTGATTTCCATTTCAGCTTGTATTCGCCGTTACGGATTTCAAGCGCCCCTTTCTTCTGGGTGTGAGCCAGCTCCTGAATCATCGCCATAATGGCGAAAATGTCTGCCTCAAGGCTTTGACCGGCCTCAGACATCTTACCGTCGAAGCTTTTACCCGGTCCCTCAACAGATGCATCAGGCTTGTCCAGCTTGGGCCGATAGGATTCATTGTTAAATCTGATCGATAAGGGTTCCTGCTCAGATTTCATCACCACCAGCGATGGTTGGTGACGCCCCTCCTGTACCGACCCGGTATCGTCCAGAGCCGGATTGCTGGTGATACTTGGACTGTTGGTAATATAGGGATTATTGGATGTTTCATTAGTTGTATTAATGCTCATAAAAGGCCTCCTAGACCATGTTCCTGCTTATCTGCATGCGGGTGTTGTGGTCATTCCCCATGATTTGCAGGATACGGCTGACTCCTTCGTTTAACTGGGCAATCACTTCTTTCAGGCGATCCTGCTCAGCCTCCATGGCCGCCTGCAGTTTTGCGAGCTCTTTCTTCATATCCATCTGATTAGCCCGCGCGTCTGCCGCCTGCTTGTTGTACACCCCTGTGGTCACCTTCGCAGCTCCACTGCCGACTTCCGAAGTTGCTGATGTTATCAGTGCCACATTCTTGACCTGGGTCCCCACCGCCTGAAACTTCTGAGCCTGGGCGGTCGATGAGGCCAACTTGCTGATCAGGCCTCCGCCGGCCTTGGCCGCAGAAGCCATGCCGGCTCCCACAGTCACGGCGATTGCCATTACCGTCGTGGTCACCGCAGCGACGATATTGGCAATATCTTCGCTTACTCCCGCCGCCTGCAGGCCCTTGGCGATCCCTTTGGTCAACTCACCCATCAGGCTGTGACCCGTGGCAGCTCCAACCATGGAGTCCACCGCAAGAGCCAACATGGCAGCCCCCGCAATTGCCCCCACTCCGGTGGCAATCATGACGGCCCCGGCAATGGCTGTCGCTATATTGGCGATCCATCCGAATATCTTGCCGAACAGACCGCCCTTTTTGGCTTTCTCCCCGGCTTTAATGGATTTCTCTATCTGTTCAAGCATCTCATCATGCTTCTGATTCTGCTTGGTCCGGCTTAGCTGGATATCCTGCTGGGAGGACGCGATCTGCTCGTTGCTGGACTTGGATTTGATCTCCAGCAACAGTGCCACCAGCTCATCTGAAGAACGAGGTTGTGGCTTCTCCAGTTCCGGGGCAAATTGATTGCCCGGTGACTGGCCGTTCGATGCCGGAGGTATATCCCCCCCCGGATTGATTCCCGACGGCTTTGTCGCTCTTTGTCCGGGAACCTGTACTTCCTCATTTTCCGTGTGGGTAATGGGATAGCTGTATGGCTGCTGTTCAACGGATGCGACCATCATTTATGCCCTCCTTTTTCTGTGTGAGAACCGATTGCAGGTATTCGGCCTTGACGCGAACCTGGGCATATTTTTCCTGTTCTCCTGACCAGTGAAGCGCCGCTTCAATGCCACTTTCCGCCTTCTCCAGGTCATGCAGGGCCAGATAACAATAAGCCGCATGTAACGGCGGGTGCGGATTCTCCACATCAAGAACCGCCATATAGGAATATGCCTGTACCGCCTCTTCATACTTCTGTTGCTGCTGCAGGCAGGCTCCCAGCCCCATCCAGAACCGCTTGTCCAGATGGCTGTACAGGCACAGAAAACGGAACAGCTTTTCTGATTCTCCATTACGGTTCTGCCGATACAGGTTATAGGCGACCGTATAGACCGCCTCCAGCTCCCTGTCGGAAATCCCCTTAATATCCCCGAGGGTGGAATGTCCGTTTACCACAGACTCCACCAACGCTTCGAATCGAGCGTCCACGTCGGATTGATTGGTTTGTGCTGACTCAGTCACGGATATCTCCTTTACTGAATTGATATGGCAACCTGGTTAAAGACCACTAACAGTGCCGTTAGTTAATCTTATTGATGGTCGCCATAATGGTGTCGTGTTCTTTCTTCTGGATATTGGTCATCAGCTGATAAGCCTGCTGCTGTTTGTTGATCAGCCCCTGAAGCCGGATCATCTCCATTTGGGAATCATTGTTCAGCCCATCCCGCTTTTGCTTCAGGGTTTCCGCAAAAGAGTTAAGCTGATCCTTACTGACTTCATTTCCTTCGACTTTCACCCCTTTGGATTTCAGTTCAGCGACCTCCTGATCCGTCAACGTGACCTTGCTATCCCCCTCTTTCAATTTGGATGACTTGTCATTGACCATGGTGATGGTTTTGCCGTAGTCCTTGATTTCAGTGTTGATACCTTGCATACGCTCGCTCTGGGATTTCACCTGACCGTCCAACAGACCCACACGCTCCTCCTGAAGCATCATGATCAGGGTAAACGGGTCCATATCCGCGCCGCCGAAACTGGGCTTGGTAGTGCCGTCGGTAGGCGTCGTCGTTGTCTCAGAAGACTGATCAACCGGGTAGGAAGGTGTGTTCGGGGTTGGATTTACTGTGTTCATAAGTTGTTCCTCTTTAGGAAAAAATAAGGCTCGGCTATATCGCCAGGAGGTTACGGTTTGATTTTCTGCGCTTGACCACGACGGTTCGGCTACCTGATTTCATGACGTCCGCCACTTCCTCCTGCCATTGCCGCAACTGTTCCAAACCCTGTTTTTTCAATGCATCGGAAGCCAGAGGATGGTCGAGAATTTTCCGGGCACTGCCACGGGGAATTCCCAGGGATTGGAAAACCCTGTTTCCCTGTTCAGACATATCCTCTGCTTTTCGGATTAACGCTTCGGATTCCGCGAGCGTTTTCTCCACGTCCGAGTCCGCAAGTTCCTGATTCATAGCTTTCACCTCGTTTGATTTAATGATGTATTGCGAAGCCTGCTCTCCGATATCGGCGCCCGTTGGAAGGCGTCAAATACGGAAAGGGCCACTAGTTGAGTAACCGTTGAGGAGGAAAAGTCGCTATGACCGCAGGATATTCCAACGACAAGATCCAGAAACTATTGCGACTGAGTGAAGAGGCGATCCAACAACGTCAGTCAACTGACGCTGTTGGCAGTGGTTAAGGTTCTTAAGGTTGTTAAGAGAAGAGACCGAAAGAGTCCTGAGACTATTCTAGAGACAGATTCGGCTGATGGGTTGCACCGTAATGTCCTGGGTGAGTTCCTGATAGGACAATACACAGAGTTCAAAGAAATCCCTCTCGATCATTTTTCTGACATAACGACGGATATCCATGGAAACCAGTAGAACGGGTTTGTGTTGAAGTGTCTCCAGATCACCCACTTCCCGCTGCAACTCATGGAGGAAGTTCTGCGTGGTATCGGGATCCAATGCCAGATAGGCACCTGAAGACGTCTGCCGGATGCCGTTACGAATGGATTCCTCCAGATCCTGATCCAGCATATAGGCCGGCAGCACATTCTGTCCGTTGCAAAATTTGTAGCTGATATACCGGCTCAGGCTTTTTCGTACGTACTCGGTTAACAAAACGGTGTCCTTTTCTTTTTGGCCCCATTCCACGAGCGCCTCCATGATGGCCCTCAGATTACGGATTGATACATCCTCGGAAACCAGGCGCTGAAGAATTTCTGCGATTCGCTGAATGGGCACAACTCTCTGTACTTCTTTCACCAGGTCCGCATACTGGCCTTCCATCTGATCCAACAGATAGCGGCACTCCTGTAACCCGATAAACTCACCGGCGTAGCGTTTCAGCACAAACGACAAGTGATAGATCAGCAAACGGGTGGCATCCAGGTATTCAATCCCCGCATTGTCCATATCAACAGCATGGGACTTCTCCACCCAATAGGGGTTGGCTGACAGCGCCAACTCACCTTTTTGATGGGGAATGCCAAGAATTTCCAGCTGCTCCTGATCCTGAAGCACCACCACTTTGTCTGCGGAAAGACGTCCCTGAGCGACGGGAACTTCGTGCATCAGTATGGTGTAGTCGCCGTCTTTCATATTCTCATTAAAACGCAGATGTATGCCCGGAAAGGGAACGCCCAGGTCCAGGTACAAAGCCCGTCTCACGCGGTATAGCTCTGTATTGAGTTCTGAAGGCTTCAACACCTCCTGGCATGATGCCGCCACATCCAGCAACAGTGGAACGGTGGGTGAAAAATCATCCTTCTCCGCTGACTTTGGGCCGGGAGCTTTTGTCTGCCCTGCCGCCGCCAGAGCAGGAATGTCATCATCTTCGTTGTCCGGGCGCGAAGCCTTTCGACTCATGATAAAACCTACAGATCCTATCAGCCCGGCCAGAACCAGAAACGTCATGGTGGGAAAGCCCGGAATCATGGCAAAGCCCAACAAGAGCGCGCCTCCAATAAACAGCGCTTTAGGTTGAGCGCCTATCTGGCCGCCAATATCGCGACCAAGGTTTTCCGATTCGTCGGTAGATACCCGAGTAACGATAAAACCGGCCGTGATGGAAATAAACAACGCGGGAATCTGTGCCACCAGCCCATCACCGATGGTTAATACAGAATAAACTGCCGCAGCATCACCTGCGCTCATGTCATTCTGCGTGGTGCCTACCAGAATGCCCCCGAGGATATTGACCGCAGTGATAATCAGACCGGCAATCGCATCCCCTTTGACGAATTTCATGGCACCGTCCATGGAACCGTATAACTGACTTTCCTTTTCCACCTTGGCACGTCGCACCCTGGCCTCTTCCATATCGATGACTCCGGCTCGCATATCGCCGTCGATACTCATCTGTTTGCCTGGCATGGAATCCAGGGAAAAACGTGCACTGACCTCGGCCACACGTTCAGATCCTTTGGTGATCACCAGAAATTGGACAATGGTGAGGATAAGAAAGATGACCCCGCCGACCACGAGATTGCCACCAACCACAAAATTTCCAAAGGTGTATACGATCTGGCCCGCATCCGCCTGCAACAGGATCAATCGGGTGGTGGTGATCGACAACGCCAGGCGGAACATGGTGGTGATCAACAACATCGAGGGAAATACAGAAAAATCCAGTGGCGATTTGATGTACAGCGCCAACATCAACAGGATGACGGATACCCCCATATTGATGGCGATCATAATGTCCACCAGCATGGTCGGCATGGGCAGAATCATCATAAAGATGATGCCTACCAGGAAAATTGCCAGCACCACATCATTTCGCTGGCTCAGGGTACTCAGGATACTTGCGCCCCGGTTCATACGACGGAATTCCTTGTGAGTTGATGATATTTTTTCAGGCTTTTAGTAGCCTCTTCCCTGCGTTCGAGAGACCACAAGGCATGACTGCGAATCAGTAGAAATGGTGCGGATTCCAAATGAATGCCCTGCTTCCTCAAGCTTTGATCACACAGCGACAATGCGTCCTTGAAACGTCCCGCTTTCAGGCAGGCAAAAGCCAATCCCCGAATAACATAAATGTCCTCCGGGCAAAGTCTGGCGGTCGCTTGGAGCAGGACTAGGGCTTTCTTATGGTGATTCTGCTGCAGGTAAACAAAAGCCAGTGTCAGAAGCCATTCGCGATTTCCCGGGCTGAGTGCATTTTGTTCAGTCATTCCCCTAAGCCTCTATCAGAGCATTGCGATATTGATTGAGGCAGCGAATGTCTTCCTGATTATCCCGCAGGATTTTTTCTGCCTTATCGAACAAGTCACGATTTTCCGGTGACTGGACGGCAAGCTGCTTAAATACATTGCGGACCTCACCGTACTGACGCTCGAAGTCTGCCGGTGACAGCAGGCTGTCTGAACTGATCCTGGGTTTGACAAATGTTTCCAGCAGGGATGATTCATCGCTCTTGCTGTACAACTGCTTAAGATGCGATACCACTTGCCCACCCGCCGGGGTGAATTTTTTCCGCGACGGCAGTTGTCGTTCATTTTCAGCGTTATAGAGTGATAGCGCTTCAATGTTCGAACGCAGGGATATATTGGTCATTCGGAGGTTACTCTGTTTGAATCAGTCTTGAACCACAAATCAAGCCCGGTGAGCCTGAGTGCCTCGACAAGGTTGTCTTGCGCCTCGATCACACGCCACTCCGGCTGGCCGTCAGGTGCCAGTCGGGCAATGCTCAACAACAGTGTCAGAACTCGGGTGGACGGATGCGGAGTTTTTCGGCACCGGATCAAAACGCACTCTTCCTTTTGGGCAACCAGCTCACGACAACGCATGAGGAATTCGTTTTCGATATCCGGATACAACGGCCAGGGCAAATCGAGCACAATATCCATCAGGATTTCCCTATGCCGCCGGTCAGTTCCTGATAACGGCTGCGCAGTCTACGAATCGCCCCATCCAGATAATGAATTGAGGCTTCTTCCGGATTTATCCGAACGCTGAGTATCAACTGTCGCTCCCCCAGAATACCGGGCTGTATCCGGTAGTCAGTGGAGTGACGAAAGTGGCTCAGATGCAACAGTTTTTCCGCCATTTCCCCCAGTTCGTACTCCGGCAACTCATAGCTCAATGAAACCAGAAGGTAATCCTCCCGATGATCAAGCGTGATCCTTTCACCTGACTCATACTTCAGAGTGGAATTCCCCTGACCGAAGCCATTGATTCCCATACTGCGGCCGTACGCATCAAGCGTGTTGAATATTGCGTTCATCGTTCTCACCTACTCCTTACCTCTGTACAGTGTTTCGATCCTTAGGTTGCTGTTTTTCGATCTATTCGTTTCTTTGGGCAGTCTATCGTCCGACAGACTGCAGGAGACTATTCTTCCTGCTCGCGAAGAAACATTTGTCCGAGCGCCTCCCTGGAAACATCCAGCAACCGATCCCGATCGACCGGATCCTTATAGGATTTTTCGGGAAACTCATGGAATACGGTGTCCAGTTCACGAAGCAGATAGATCTGATTTTCGATACCGTACACATTCATCTCCTGCGCAACCGACACAATATGGGACGGTTGTGCCCAGTCCATTTCCTTGATGTCCAGAGCCTTGCCCATCAACTCCTGACCGCTTCCACAGCCTGACTGGCCATAGACATTGCGCATGGTCTCCATGATATTGCTGCAGTGTTCGTGAACCCCGCCCAACAGCTTGAGCGCATACATATCATCCATAATGGCTTTCAGCCTTTGAGGCTCGATGGAGGGGCCCTGGGCGTTGTAATCAGCACTCAAGGCTTTCATGGTGAATTTGCGTGCGGTTTCGAAGGAATCTTCACCATGCTGATTGATAATTGCCCGGTAAGTGTCCGCGATACCGCCGTAATCCAGAACCGCATCCCGATAAAAGTCTCTCAGGCCCTGGTTATCAGTATTCAGTTTTGAGGCAAAGTCGTTGGCCGTGACGGATATATTCAATCCGGCCCGTACGGCTTCTCCCTGGGTCTCCATCAACTCAGCGGAGGCATTCCTGATCACCTCAAGCTGCGCCTCTTTATCCGTTCCCCCTGCCGTCCGGGCTTCCAATTCCAGAAGCTGCAATGCGGCAAACTGCAGTGTGGGATCTTTGGTAAATTCCTCAAGCTTGCGCATCAGTTGCTGAGGGGTTGCCGGAAAATCAGAGCTCATGCGCTCGATCAGCGCTTTCATCTTGACGTTCTTCAACAGGTCTGGAACCTGATCCATCATCTCTCTGATTTTTTCAATCAAAATCTGCTGATGATTCTCCTTCTTATCGGTAGACATCACCCGCCGCGCCAGCGTTTTTTCCATCCGTTCCTTAAACAATAAGGACACTTCCTCTTTGGCATCTTCCATTAAAGATGAGGCGCTTTGTTGTACCTGCACTTTTTCCCCATGCAGCTTTGCCTGATGGGTGACAGTGTCAGATATAGGTGTCACTCCACCCGTTTGAACGGGAGCACTGCTTCGGTTGATGATCTGGTCGCTCAAGTTTGCGATCTCCGGCAATTGAACATGCAACTTTCTCCCTGTTGGTAACACCCATATGAGGAAAGTTCTGCAAAAGATCATTTCGCCATCAGCAAGATTCGAAAGGAGTCAAATGTGAGCCAGTTGAGCCATGTGTTATCAGATCTGCACTCAGCGATCACCGCGGTACAGCCGGTACGACTGCGCGGCCGGGTAACCAATGTCGTCGGCACCATCATTCGCGCCATCGTGCCTGGCGCCCAGATCGGTGAGCTTTGCTTTCTGGAATCCGCGGGAGCTCCCCGTCTTCTTGCGGAAGTGGTCGGTTTTCAAGAGAAAGAGGCACTGCTGACGCCAATGGGAGATATGCTGGGTGTATCCACCTCGACCGAAGTGGTCACCACCGGACAGTCCCATCAAATCGCTGTCGGCCCCCACCTGTTGGGCCGGGTGCTCGACGGCATGGGTAACCCGCTCGACGGTAAAAGCACCGATTTCCCCTCGGATCTCAAGCATTATCCGGTATACAACGACGCACCTTCTCCCATGTCCCGGAGAATGATCAGTGAACCTCTCAGTCTTGGGGTCCGGGCTCTCGATGGCTTGCTCACTTGTGGCGAGGGGCAGCGTATGGGGGTATTCGCCGCAGCCGGTGGAGGTAAGAGTACCCTATTGTCCATGTTGGTCATGGGGGCTGACGTCGATGTCATTGTGATAGCCCTGATCGGTGAACGTGGCCGGGAGGTGCGGGAATTTATCGAACATAACCTGGGGCCTGAGGGGCTCGCCCGCTCAGTCCTGGTGGTCTCCACCTCGGACCGTCCCTCGATGGAAAGAGCCAAAGCCGCCTATGTGGCAACCACCATCGCCGAATATTTTCGCGACCAGGGTCAAAAGGTCCTGCTGCTGATGGACTCTGTTACCCGCTTTGCCCGTGCCCAGCGGGAAATCGGACTGGCCGCCGGTGAGCCGCCTACCCGGCGGGGCTTTCCTCCATCGGTATTTGCCACGCTGCCGAAGCTGTTGGAACGGGTGGGATTCAATGACAAAGGTTCGATTACCGCTTTGTATACGGTTCTGGTGGAAGGCGATGACATGTCTGAACCTATCGCTGACGAAGTCCGATCCATTCTTGATGGTCATATCGTGCTGTCGCGAAAACTGGCTTCAGCCAATCACTATCCCGCTATTGATGTCCTGGCCAGTACCAGCCGTGTCATGAACTCAATCACCAGTTCGAATCACCGCAATGCTGCCGGAAAAATTCGTGAACTGATGGCGAAATATGAGGAAGTCGAGCTACTGGTAAAAATCGGTGAATACCAGCGCGGCAGCGATCCCTTGGCGGATGAGGCTATAGCGAAAGTCGATTCTATTCGTAGATTCCTGCGTCAGGCGACAGATGAGAAATGTGAATTCGAAGCGACTTTGAATGCATTGGAACAGACGGTGTAAATCATGCTGTCTGCCCTTTCCGATATTAAAAAGCTACGTGAAAAGAACGCCCAGGCGGAAGTATTCAAAAAGCGTCGGTCAGTCATGCAGAGACAGGAGGATCTGGCACAGGCAAAACAGGAACTGCAGCGGTTCGAAAACTGGAGAATTCAGGAAGAACATCGATTGTATGACGAAATCATGGGATCAGAGGTCGGTTTAAAGGAGATAGACAACGTGAAACACCAAATTGGCCTGTTACGGCTGAAAGAAGTTTCGCTGGCAGAGAAATTCGAGCAGTCCAAACAGGAACTGAAACAGGCTGAAGCCGCTCTTGTGCAGGCAGATCTTGCATTGGCAGAGGCAGGCAAAGCCGTCGAAAAATGCCAGATGCTCATCGACAGAATTAACGCGGATGCCTCCGTTGAAGCCCAGCGAAATGAAGACCTCGAGCTGGAGGAAGCCAGCGAATCAAGATTTATGATTTCCAAAAACTAGAGAAACAGTCAGGCCACTATGAGAATTTCCAATCGCACTACATCAGATTCGTCAGACCGGGAAGATACCCCGGATTCCGTATCAAAGACTTCCTCTATGCAATTCAGTAGATTGATGGAGACAAAAGGGGCCAATCCGGATAGGCACAAGGAATCAGAAGAATTCAGGAAAGAGGAACCCGTGCCGGAGAAAGATCGGGAGACACTGATCAAAATCGTCAGGAACATGCTCAACAAGAGCAATGCCTCACTTCAAAAAGGTGGCATCCGTGAACAGTCCACCACCCTTCTGGCGGATGGAAAAATGTCACTGCCATCCCTGACCCAGACATTTACTCAGAAATCCACCACCTTCGGGGATCTATCGGAAAAACCAGCCCTTAAAACTCTGCAGGCCCCTTTATCGGGTCAACAAGAATCCAATAAATCGGCCACTCAAAGCTCAGCGGTCCAGAAACCGGCTGCTCAGAACGCTGCCTTTCAAAAGAAGAACACTCAAAATGCAGAGCCCCAGTCAGCTACCCGTGAGTTTTTACCTGAAACAAAGGTACGGCAAAACCTCTCTGGCAACATGACCTCATCAATAGATAACCGACACTTGGAACAGACCATTCCCAATCAGGATTTTGTTCGGGATAAACGGGCGGAAGATGCAACGAAGAAGACCCCGCCCCCCATTTCGAAGGAAGTCCCCCAACCGGCTCTACCAGAAACTACTGCTAAGACTCTGGAATCAGGAAAAGGGTCGGCACCTGAATCATCACAGAAACAAGCGGAACTCACTCCAGGCAAGCCGCTCACAAGTAATGGTAAGGGAAATGGTTCGCCCTCCGGCGTCCACCAGGAGGAAGCAAAAAGCCATCGCTCAAATCCGGAGAAGGATCTGCCCCAGCATGACGATATTCAAAAGTCGACAGGAGGTAATTATCCTGCCTCTGAAACGAGCCAGCCCAAGTCAGGCGAATCCCCGGGGGACCAGACCCCGGGCAAATCCAAACCGGAGACACAGCAATCCACACCCGAGGCCAGCCAGGCATCCGCTGACTCCCTCCTGAGAAGCTCAGATGACGTTCATCCTTCACCTGACAAAACCGACGATCGACAACCCTTGTCCGATCACAAGGAAAACGCCCCTAAACCGGACAATGCGCTGCAGAAACCTGCTCAGGCACAAACCAAGCCCCAGGAAACAGAGGCTGATCCACAGTTGAATCAAAGTCGGCACGATGTGGATCAGAAGCAGCAGAACGTGAATCAAAACCAGCAGACAACAAGTCCCTCATCGCATGAAACATCGGATTTGATGCCTGACTCTCAACCTAAAAAGCAGGAAGCTACCCCGGAAACAACCCAGTCAACGACAAGCAAGTTAAGTCCTTCGACTGAAGATTTACCGGCAAAAGCCGAGGCCACGCAAACTCCTGCAAAGACAAGCGGTCCACAAGCCGAAACACCTGCTCCTCAGATCAAGGGTGAAAATACCCCAAGACAAAATCCGGAGGCCGAAAATAGGGAAACACCTCGGAATAAGGAATACAGCAAGCCGATGAATGTTTCACCAAACTCTGAGACCACTCGCAGTTACGGGGAATCTGATCGCTCCAAGCCGGATATCGAACAGAAGTTGTCCTCCCCATCCCGGACCACATCCCAGCCTTCATCCGAGCCCAGCCCACAACCCGTATCCCAATTCATCGCCACAAAGAAGCCCCCGGGAACAACCGATCATCCAGCTCCAAAGATGTCTATCCATCGGACCCCTGATGACAGTATGAGCGGCACAGATGGCGGCAAGGAATCAATACAATCCAGACCATCTCACGCTATGACTGACAAAAAAGCCGGAAGACAGGATATTTCTCAAGGAGCATTTTCAGGACGCGCTAAAACCTCAGTACCAGACAACGGCAAAGATCCCACACATATGGCTTCTCAGACTCATCAGATCAGTCATGAAGCCAAGACAGCCTTATCCACATCCTCTGTTCATGGTTCGGCTCCAGCCACATTTGCTTCAGCCTCAGACAGAATACCCGGGAAAGGTCAGATGACGCCTTCTAATGCCGCCATACCGGCAAAGGCACCAGGAGAAGTGGCGAACCACAGGAAAAATGCCACTTCGACGAAACCGGAATCTGTCTGGCCTGATTCAACGGCCGGTATCCATCAGAGGCAGATGCCTTCAGACTTACGCAAGGTACAGGATAAAACCTTCGCCTCTTCCAAGCCCTCCACGTCTTCCGGTCATCACGTCAAAGATCATCGCGTCAAAGATCATCACGCCAAAGACAATCACTCGTCCTCACACCCGGAGCATGAGAAACCGTCCCGCTCAGAGACAGAGAAGCGCGAAGGCGCTGTTGAAATGTTCCAGGTACAGCCCCTTCAGAACCAAAGCAGGGATACGGCTGTGGCTAACACCAGCTCCGCAGAAACAAACAAAGTTTCCACACAGGAAAAAGTAGCGGAAATGCAGAAGGTCGTTGACCAGATCGTCAGCCGTGTTCTGGTTACCAAACCCGGAGCTGGCCAGCCGGATGAACTACGGCTTATGTTGAGCAACGGCCCGTTAAAAGGGACAGAAATTTCCATCATGCGTCAGCACGGTGACATCCATTTAAATTTTAATACCCCCGGCCCCGAAACTCAGGCGTTGTTGACGTCACTAAAAGGAGAGATGAGTACATACCTGAGGAGCAAGCTGCCCAATGAACGTTTTGAAGTGCGCATTCAAGAAGGCAAAAAGTCCACACTATCCGGAAAAGGACCTGTACGAAGGGCGAATAAAGGACGAGGAAGCTAAAACCGGGATTGTGGTGAATCCTCCCATAAAAGGACTTCACCATGACTAAGGCCCTGTCATTACCCCAGCTATCGCGGGTTCAGGTTGCGATCTGTAATCTGATCTGCTCCAGAAAACAGGCGATAGCAATTGACTTGCCGGAGCACCAGATTCAGCTCCGGCTTCAGTCTCAAGAGATGATCACACCCTATCTCAGATTGGCTTTCTACGCCGAGGGACGACCAGGATGTGTCTATCTTGAGGAACGGGCTGTTGCTGCACTGCTGGGTGAAGACCAGGACCCATCGGTCTATCCCCCCCCCTTATTAGCAGCCCTTGTTACCTCACAGCTCCACGCTGTTATGCATGGCCTGTCCTCCATGCTGGAGACTGAACTTGAAATGGACGACATTCAGAGAACGGATAAGCTTGAAAGCAACGATCTTTGTATCGGCTTTCACCTAAGCAAAGAAGCAGCCGTCGGCCGGGGTTTCATAAAACTGCCCTCCAATATCACTGAAAAAGTCGCCGGATTAATCGCCGAGCTTCCGGTGTCCCCTTCTACTGTCCCTGTTCAACCTCCCATTGTCATTCAGGTTCTGCTCTCAGAAATGAGACTTTCATGCAAAGACCTCAACTACTTGGAAACTGGTGACGTGCTGATGCTGCCGCCAGACACATCCGCTGATCAGGTAACGCTGCGTATTACCGGGTATGGCGCCTGCCGCGCACGCCTGGATGACCACAAATTAGTATTGGTAACCCCTATGACTTCCCAAATCCAAAACATTTCCGAACATCCCGATGCTCCTTCAGACCTGGGTAATATCGAACTGACCATGGAATTTCATCTCGGCTCACTGAAACTGACTCTGGCGGAGCTGACCGAATTAGCGGAAGGAACCACGCTCGACCTTGACCTCGGTTTGGAAGCGCCTGTTTCGGCGAAAATTAACGGCCAGACTGTTGCCCGCTGTGAACTGGTTGAAATCGACGGCCGCCTGGGAGTTCGTATTGTACGCTTAACCAGCGCGACCAGCGGGGTATCCGGCAATGACTGATATCCAGGCAATTCCACTGATCGGTACATTGGTTCTGCTGTCTTTGATTCCATTCCTGGCCATTATGACCACCTCGTTCATCAAACTCGCGGTGGTATTCAGTCTGCTGCGGAATGCGTTGGGCATTCAGCAGATACCTCCGAATATGGCGCTGTACGGATTGGCCATTGTTCTGTCCATTTACATCATGGCTCCGGTGGGCTACCAGATCGCGGATACCGTCACCGAGAAAGGGGTCGACCTGAATCATGTGGAGTCGCTGAAAGATTTGGCCAGCAGTGCCATTGATCCCATGTCTGAATTCCTGACCAAGCATTCTTCCGAGAAAGAACGGGGATTCTTTCTGGAAAGTGCCGAGACTCTATGGCCCAAGGAATACGCTGGGCGCCTGGATACCGACAGCATGCTGGTGCTGGTGCCCTCCTTTACCATCAGTGAACTGAAGTCCGCCTTCGAAACGGGGTTTCTGCTGTACCTGCCCTTTATTGCCATTGACCTGATCGTCTCCAATATCTTGCTGGCGATGGGCATGATGATGGTTTCCCCCATGACCATATCTCTTCCGTTCAAACTCCTGCTGTTTGTTCTTCTGGACGGTTGGACTCGTCTTACCCACGGCCTGGTGTTGAGTTACCAATGAACGAATCCGAAGTTATTCATTATGCCAGCCAGCTGCTGATGCTGGTGCTGGTGTTATCCATGCCTACGGTCATTGTGGCGGCGGTGGTTGGAACCCTGGTGAGTCTCTTGCAGTCTCTGACCCAGATTCAGGACCAGACATTGTCTTTTGCCATTAAGCTGATTGCGGTGTCATTCACCATCATGCTGACTGCCCGTTGGCTGGGTATCGAGATCTTCCATTTCTCCATGAATATCCTTGACCATATAGAGTTGATCGGCCCGTCATGATGACCCACTTAATGAGCGATTCGCTGACGCTGATGATGTTCACTGTCCCGCGTCTGCTGGCGGCCATGTCGGTCATGCCGTTTCTGAGCAAAAGCTTCTTCGGCGGCACGCTGATCCGTAATGGCGTGGTGTTATGTCTATCGATATTTTTGTTTCCCATCGTGGACGAAGGCTATAAACCGGAAACCATGGCGCCGATCATGTATGCCATTATCATTGTAAAAGAGGTCATCATCGGATTTTGTCTTGGATGGTTGGCAGCCCTTCCCTTTTGGGCGCTTGAAGCAGTGGGGTTCTTTATTGATAACCAGCGGGGTTCCACCATGGCCAGTGCCATGAACCCTCTGACCGGATCCCAGGCTTCACCGGTGGGAATACTGTTCGTTCAGACCTTTACCACTTTATTTTTTCTCGGGGGAAATTTCATCACCCTGTTGGGCGCTATCTACACCAGCTACCATTCCTGGCCGATATTTTCATTCTTTCCAAAATTTGAACTGTCATCTGCCACCTTCTTCTTTGCCCAGCTCGATTACTTTATGGGCATCGTCGTGCTTTTCGCAGCTCCGCTGATTGCCTGTATGTTTCTCGCTGAGTTTGGTCTGGGCCTGGTGAGCCGTTTTGCCCCCCAATTGAATGTTTTCTTCCTATCTATGCCGGTTAAAAGCCTGGTTTGCATGGTCATGCTGACATTCTATATCGGCGTACTGATGCGGATTTTCGACGATCGTTATCTACTTGTTTTTGACCTTTTCAAGCAACTGAATGTGCTATGGATCGGTAACCCATGAGTGACGAAAAAACCGAAAAACCCACCCCGAAGAAACTACGGGATGCCCGCAAAAAAGGTCAGGTAGCCCATAGTAAGGATGTGGTATCCACCGCGACCATTTGTTCCATGTTTCTGTTGTTACTGGCAACGTCTGACATCTACCTTTCCCATTTGAGCGTGCTGATAGAGCTACCCGCCAGATATATCGATAAACCTTTTTTACAAGCGCTTCCCCAGGTACTGGACGATGTCATTTATGAGTTGATCTACCTGACGCTCATGCCCATTGGAACCATCATGGCTTCTGCCATACTGGCAAATTTCCTACAGGTCGGCGCCCTGTTTGCCACGGAGTCGCTGAAGCCCGATCTTAAAAAGCTGAATCCGGTGGAAGGATTCAAAAAGATCTTTGCCGTAAAAAACCTGATCGAGTTTATTAAATCTCTGGTCAAAGTGGTCGTGCTGTCCTATCTGGTGTACATGCTGATCAAGGACAATCTCAACGACTCGGCCAGACTGCACTATTGCGAAGTCGAGTGCATTCCCTACTTTGTCGGCACCCTGTTAAAACAATTAATTATCTATTCTTCCATAACCTTCATTGCCCTGGCTGCCGCCGACTTTTTTATCCAGAAACAGCAATTCATCAAGCAACAGAAAATGAGCAAGGACGAGGTCAAACGGGAACACAAGCAAATGGAAGGCAGTCCTGAGATCAAGGGCAAACGAAAGCAGATCCATCGGGAAATGATGAACACTTCTGTACCGGCCCAGGTCAAGAAATGCTCCGCCATTATCAATAACCCCACCCATCTATCGATTGGTATTTATTACGAAAAAGGGGTTGAGGACATTCCCAGAGTGCTTGTTAAAGGCGCTGATCAGATGGCCAAGATTATCCGCAAGATAGCCGAGGAAGAAGGTATCCCCATGATGGAAAACGTTCCCCTGGCTCGGGGTCTGTGGAAACGAACCCAGGTGAATGAGTATGTCCCGCCGGATCTATTCGAGGCTGTGGCTGCGGTACTTCAATGGGTTGAGAGCCTGGAGAATCAAAGCAGATGATTTACACTCCAGCAGACCACAGTAGTAGCTTAGACCTGAGCTACTACACTTAAATATATCCGTATTTCTCCAACACAATCGCAGCCAATAAACCAGCTCCAAAGAGCAACATCAATATCATTTCCCTCCTGGATTTTTTATTCTGGAACTCAATTTCTTTTAACTGTAAACCTCCAGAAGTTTCTTCTTTTTCCATCGCTGTTGAAGCCTTTTCTATCAGCCACTTGAACTGGGCATTCATTTCCTTCATTTCATCTCTTATTTCAGAAAGAACCTTAAGCGTTTCTTTGTCGACCATACTTCTGTCTCGGATTTGAATTAGAAAAAGATTGGAAAAATTTCGCTTCTGGCCTACTTTTGCTGGATAGACCTGATCTCAGATATGACAGCATGCCCTGCTAAAAACAGCGGTGAAAAAGGGTCTTCGCCTTTCCAGAGAGTCTCTTCCGGCGCGCCGTATTTGTATATTCCTTCGTCAGTCAGGAAGTAGAAATTTACGTGATTGGCCTCAGGTACAGCGTGAGAGCCAGACGGCTGCGCCAGATCGTAGAAATCCTTTGAAAAGACCAGAAACCGGCCTGCGGGTTGCTGAACATTTTCGTGCGTTCCCGCGCCGATAATGCCACCACCATTGCTCAGATACAGGCTGACAGTCCCATCTGCCAGAACCACAAGTGTGTAATACCCGGAATCCGAGAAACCTGTTTCCATAACAGTTCCCCACACCGGCAATGGGTAGTTCTCTCTATCTATTCCAATATCGGCAGCACTGATAGAAAAAACCATTTCCCTGAGCTCTTGCGACGTGGCCATCTGCTCCTCTGCATGGGAGGAAGCAGCTGTGGCCAAGCTCAAAGACAACAGAATTGCTGCTATTGCTTTTTTCATTTTTTATCCCATTGAGGATCCTATATTTCATCAGACAAGGTTGCCTGATCTTTGAATGGTGAATCCCCATCACTACAGTATAGTCATTATTCGATATTCAATAGCATTTCCAGGCATGACCGGCAACTATCTGATCTAGAGACCTATTTAGATAGCCTCATCCTCCATAAGATGATCCGCTTTATCTGCGATAACCTGTTGAACCAGACGAATATGGGAATAATGGCCAGAGTGTGTACTGGGGTGAAGGGCATGAACTACCTATGGATTACAGTTTCAATATTATGAGCGATTGCCTTACTGCCAAGGTTTGCACACAAATCAATCGCTCATAAGACGAGCCTGCTAAACAGGCTCTCGCGTCATTGTAATTCTATCAGATGATATTCACTGTCACATGAACTCACATCCCTTTCACAGGTTTCCAAGACCAGATAAAAACGCTGAGGAAGATAGTCCACCATATCACCCACATACACTTCAGAGTTTTTTGGATAGGGTTCTCCCACCCACCCGCAGGACATGAGAAGATCCATCGTAAAACGACAGCTGATATCGGTATGCCTGGCGCACTCACTCCCGGTTTCGCCGCAGATGTCATCCCAAATACGGATAGAGTCATGACCGTATCGATCGTGACTCAGCCTGAGAGAGGCATAGTATTCAGACCGGTAGGGCTCTGTTGTCCATTCCACATCAAACTCTCCTCCATGAATAGTGGCGTTTACTCCCTTGGCGATGTTCCGATCCGAGAGGTCATACCAATGGCCATAGCTATCTTCCATATTGAACTGGGTTATCCTGATGCGATGATCGGTATCGTCTACGGTGACTTTACAGCCGGCCAGGATGAGGGATAAACAGATAAAAAAAATGTACTTCATCGAAATGATCCTCCATAAAGAGCATCTTACGACGTAAAAATTAATCTAGGCTGAATAGCGGATTCAGGTTATCTGGCGATCCCGTGCATTAAACTATGCAAAGCCTGTTCGATGACCTCTTCTGCTGTCATTTGCCCTTTTGCAATGGATGTCCAACCGATATACAGCATGCTGTCAATCAGTGACACAACCCAGTCCGTAGACAGCTCCGGGTTAACAGTCCCTTCCTTTTTCGCCTGTTCTATCAAGGTGTGAAGCGAACTTAGCTGACTGTTGTAAACCTGCATCGCTTCGTCACTTTGTTCAATGACATCCCAAAGCAAAAGCAAAAAGTGGTAGCGGTTACCCAGGGGCAATAATGCACAAAAGGTTCGCTTAATCGCTTCGACCGCCGTAGCGGCAGAATCATATGAGGGCTTTAGCAGCTCCCCCATCATGCAGAGAGTTTCAACGGCAATTTCGTGAATCAGCTGTTCGCGACTTTCAAAGTGCCGATATAACGTGGCCCGGCCAACTCCCGCATAGGCTGCGATTTCTTTCAGGCTCGCAGAAGGGTTTAGCGACAACAGTTCTATTCCAGCTTCTGTCAATGCATTTCTGGATTTCAGGGCTCGGGCGTCCATTCGATCTACTCTTAATATACTTTCAATCTATTCTAAATATGTTTTCAAAATTTATGAGACAGGATTGTATCATATCAAAACACACTATATGATACACATATGTCTCACAAACCTGGAGAGTGACGTGACGTCTTCAAAGCAATCTCGCACCCAGTCTCTCATATTAGAAGAGTATAAACAGGGCGCATCCCAATCTTTGGATGCGGCCAGATCATTACCGTTCGCCGTGTACCATGACCCGGAGGTCTACCAACGGGAAATGGAAAGCCTGTTCTTAAGTGAATGGATATTTGTCTGTAGTGAGCAGGAAATAGCGGCCATCGGGGACTATCTTGCGATTGAAGTAGCCGGCGAGGCAATTGCTGTTATTCGGGGGCAGGACAGTCAATTACGTGCTCTCTCCAACATCTGCCGACACCGGGGAACGCCTCTGCTGGATCCCGGCTTTGGATCGATCAATAAAAATATTATTTGCCCCTACCATGCCTGGACCTACAACGATCAAGGGCATTTAAAAGCCGCGCCAATGAAAGATGCGAGTTTCGATACCCAAAAGCATTGCCTGCCGTCTTTTCATCTGGAAACCTGGAAAGGTCTGGTATTTATAAACCTGGCCGCCAGACCGGAACCACTCAGCAAGAGGTTATTGGGAATTGATCGTTATCTACAGTTGTTTGATATCGATTCATTTCGCCATTCAAATAACAGTAGCCCAGAAGTCTGGCACGGCAATTGGAAATTGGTCATGGAAAATGCCATGGAGAGCTATCATCTGTTTCAGGTACATAAGCCTACCTTGGAGACAACGACTCCTACACGCGATACATACTATATTGCCGGCAGCTCTGAGTGGACACTCACCGGAGGAAAGATGGTGGACTACCGTAACACACTTGTCAGGATGTTCAGCCGGCAATATCCCGAAGTGTATAACCACTTCATTCTGGTTTCCTTCCCTCCTTCTTTTGTGGGAATCCTCACTTACGACTCCTTTGACTGGATCCAGGTCCTGCCAGTCTCTGCTGTTCAGAGCCAAATTCGTTCCGGCGGAATATCACTAAACCCTGACCAGAATAGCCATGCAAAGGCTTTTACAGATGCCTTTTTCAAGGAAGACAGAGAGATCTGTGAACGGGTACAACGAGGTATGCATTCCCGCCTCACCGCGGGCGGCCAGTTGTTCGAAATAGAGCGTGTGGTCGTGGACTTCCATCAGTTCCTGGCCTCCCGCTTGTTTGGTTCAACCTGTTCAGGATTTTTCGAAAGTGACCGGGCGCAGCAATTTTTGTCTTGCTCTCAGTCGTAATCAATATCATTCAGGACAGGACAGGACAGGACACAGGAACAGTATCAATGAACCTCCCGTACTCTATCGTCACCACATTATTTATCGCTTTCGTTGTATGGTTGGGAGCTTATGTGCAACCGGGCAACGCTGGTGTTCCTGCTGGAACAGAGCCTCGAGCCCCCCAAAATACAGCAGAAAGCACTCTTTATTCAGCCACTGAAATTGAGCAGCGTTTCCAACTGATAAAGTTATCCGGCATAACCGCAGCGCTTCCCTTAAAGGATGTAACAATTCTTTGGGATCGATTCACCCGCCAGGAGAGACTTCATCAGCATCTGAACACTCCCTCCCCGGACGTATATGTGCTTTATCGTCAATTCAGCGAAGATTTCACCCAAGCTCGGATCACTATTGGCTATAAACAAACAGAACTTGAAGACTCCGAAGATAGAACAACCTACATTCCTGCAGGAATCTACCACCCCCTTCCAGCTCCTGATGGGGATATCACCAAGGCCTGGAGCCAGATTGATTTTAATCGCAAGCCTTTAGCCGTCATTGAGCAATTCAGGCTGTCGCCGTCCGGGGAGTTGAATGCCCCTAAACTATTTGTACTTTATAAGTAGAGGTCTTCTTTATGGAGTTTTTAAACTGGGCATTCACCCCTGAGCAGCTGTTTGACATGGAATCCTGGATCGGAGACTGGTTTTTTATCCTGGCGCTGGGTTTGTTCTTTCTTGAGTTGGTTTGCTATTCGGTTAGGAAGCAGATCAGTTGGAACCTTCTGGGTGACTCTGCAACCAATTTTGTGACCCTGGCAGCCTATATCGGTATTACTTCCACCGTCATTGCCGGGTTCTATTTAGGTGTGTTTATGTATGTATATGAGCACTTTTCCCTGACCCATTTACCAATGACCTGTTGGAGCATCCTGGCCTGCCTGCTGCTGGCTGATCTGGCTTACTATTGGGAGCATCGTTTTCTTCACTCCTGTGGTATTGGCTGGGCAACCCATACGGTACATCACAGCTCGCCAAACTTTAATATCTCGGTCGCTTACAGATTCGGTCCGCTGGATGGACTTTTTCCTCTATTCTTTTATTTGCCGTTAGCATTTCTGGGCTTTCACCCATTAATGATTTTCCTGTGTGAGATGCTGGTTCAGATCTATCAGACCCTGCTTCATACAGAAGTCGTTAAGAAACTTCCGAAGCCTATCGAAGCTGTATTGAATACACCTTCTCACCATAGAGTGCATCACGCCACCAACACAGAGTACCTAGACAAGAATTACGCGGGAATTCTGATCATCTGGGACCGTATGTTCGGTACCTTCGCGGAAGAACAGGAAACCGTCAGATATGGGGTGTATCCACGCCTGAACAGCCTTAATCCCGTTAAAGTGTTCTTTCATGGCTTTTTGAAGCTAGCCAGGCAAATCTATAGTGCTCCGAACTGGTCATACCGATGGCGGTTACTGGCAAACTCGCCAAAGTGGGCATGGGACCAGGAACAAAAGCTGCAGGCAGCTGATTCTTAGAATTTAGCCCTTCTAATGACAATGCTGATCGCAGCCATCAGGTAAATATCAAATACCAGGTTGATAGCAGATGGACAGTGCAAAAAGAACCTGACTCTGCTTTAATGCCGTGCTTTTCTCGACCTCAGCATGTTCTGAACCATGGATAAATTCAGACTGTGGTCCCAATGTGTATGGAGTATTAACGTTGATCAACTTGGGTATCTTCTTAAGCGTCGTCATATTTTGTTTCGCTGGCCTGCTAAAATTTCATCAAGCTGAACAAATACTCATACCCCTTAGCAGCCCAACAGGATCAAGCACGGAAATCAAAGCTCCCCCCAGCCAGGATGAACATTCAACTGAGGATGCTGAGTCTGATATAAGACAGGACTCACCGGCCACGATTCGTCTGGAAGGAAATACTCTATTCTATTACGGTGAGATTTCCGAGGTAAGCTGGGCTAACTTTCAGTCCTTTGTCGCAGATATCGATACCACAAAAGTTTCCCGACTACTGATCAACTCCGGCGGCGGAGATACGCGTTACGGCCGCCTGCTCGGCCGTTGGGTCAAGGAAAATATCGACATCATTGAGGTTCAGGGTGGATGCTTTTCTTCCTGCGCCAATTACATTTTCCCGGCCGCCAGAGAAAAGCGTATCCAAGAAGGCGCATTTGTCGGGTGGCACGGATCTGAAGCCCAGTTTGAAGTACTGGCGTTGAGTCAACCGAATCAAACCGGCGAGGACATTTTTGGGGCCGAGATCAAAGACGCTTTAATCAGCGCCTTCCCGGAGCTGGATGGAACCCCAGAACTGAAAGCTGAAATATCCCGTCAATTCGAACAATCCATGCAATCGCTCCAGGATGAACGACAGTTTTTCAACGAACTTGGCCTTGATGGCAAGTTTACCGTTTATGGGTTAATGCCTGAGTATCTTGCAGCCTATGAGGCCAGTGACAAGCGTGGATGGAGCTTTACACTGGCTGACATGGAAAAACTCGGCCTCGGCAAAGTGAAGTATCTGTCTGACCAGCGTTATGAGGATTCTGATAGCTTTAAGAAGTATCTGTATCTGATTACCTTGCATCCCTAAACTTGAGGCAGAAAACCTGCCAACCAGACAATAGAGAACAAAATAAATACCAATTTTCCCAAGTGATAAAGCTGCATTCCAACAACTAGGACGCTATTCCCCATGTCGGCTGGATCATAGTACACCGTAACTTCTGGTGCGTTGGCAAAAAGATTATCCAAGGCTTTATCGCTGTATAAAACACTCATCCCCTGAGGAAAGCCAAATCCCAGAGTCGAAGACGTATACTCTCTGTTGTTAAGCGTATAATTTATACTTCAAAAATTTGACATAACGACGACTATCTTCGGAGTCCTGTTCGCATTGAAAATCCCACTGGAGTAGCTGCCCCTGTACTTTTTTCCAGGATTTCGCACGAATACTCTTATATAGGTACCATATTTCATTGGCGAACAGAATCATCAATCCGAACAGCAGCAAATAGATAAAGAAACCACTCACAACGCATCCTCCCACAGGTACTCAGTGCATCCGTATAGAACTCCGCCAATTTCAGAATGTTCTTTGTAGTATCCTATGATGTTGCCGCGCCAACCTTTAATAGGCTGAGGAAGAATACAAACGCCAGCGATGATAAAGCAAAAGATAGCCGGTATAACTTTCCACGCTTCCTGACCCTGTGCCCATAGAAGCATCACTAAACCAAATAAAATAGAAAAAATTGCCAGTATCCATCTGGATACTGGATTTAGGTCTGTCCCGTTTTCCTTTTCTTGACCAACCATTCACGTGTTGCCATAACGCCCGGCACACCGAAAAGCTGAGGTGCAGTGGGAATAGTTTCCAGTGAAGTCACTTGTTAATAGCATTTGAGAAGTCATTTAATATCCTCTTAAAATCTCCCCAATCAGAATCCTGATAGAAATTTATTTCAATTGGATAGCGCGGATGACCACTTAGTGTTTTGTTAAAAACCTCCAGGAACTGCTCTCGATCATTGATATAGTAAACCAGCTCTTTTAGGTTGTTGCCTGTTCGGCTATACACATGACGAAGAACTCCATCGCTCTCAATATGATCTTCAATAGCGTCTTCTAGCGTGATCATTCTTTGATTTTCGTCACTCTGAGGCATCCCGTTATTTGTTGAACCATCGTACTTCCAAGAAATCACCGTTAACCAAGTTAAATTTGATCTAACGGCTTCTTCAGGAACTTCGTTAACAAATCTGTATATTACGGGCGCACCGTCTTCGTATGCGCGTCCAATTACTCCCTTCCCTTCTTCAGCATCTGACGTCATCGAGAATAGTGTTCCTAATAGCCCAACGATTATTCTGTTCATAATACATAACGAGATTGTAGAAAAGCCCCAAGATATCCACAGCTTTCGAATTTGATCGAAAAACAATTCTGAAAAAGTACGCATCTATATGACTTCTTCACTAATTGAGCTCTTTGATGTTCTCCAAAAATTTATCAAAGCAATATCCAAAATTTGGACTTATTTTCCTACAACCTCAACGCTTAGAGAAACGAATACTCAGGCATAGAGAGTAGTTTTCTGATGAATTAGACAATGTTCAGCACTCATTTATCATCTTTAGAATCCGTCTGGTTTGGATTATTAAATCCACCATGATGTTCATCTTCCCATGCGGCGATGAGCCCATTAACGAGAAACACCAGAATAATGCTCCCCAGCGTCAACCCAAAGCTAAACTGAGTAAAATACGACACTCCAAATGCGATAAGGACACCTGCAACAAGCATGAGAAGTAGCATCTTAATATCGATGAATTTTTTCATTTATACATAATGCTGCCTGCAGCATCCGAGCATTTCGAGATGCAGCCCCGAAGGAGCAATAATTTTGGTCAATAGTTAGAGCCCAAACTTCACCACCAAGATTGACTGTACCTCCCAAAGGAAATGTTGCCGAGAACCTTTTTAGGATGGCTTTTGCCCCATCTTCATTTTTCCGGTAACACGCCCATTATGGCCCTGGCCCCCGTGCACAGTAACTTTAATAGTTGCGAGCCAGGCTGCTGACTATAAAGTTCGCTCTCCACATCAGAGACTACGAATTTTTTGGTAATCTTTACCACGATCTGTCTCCAGATAGAAAAATATTAATGCAACGACTCTTAGAACAACATCTGAGCGATAAATTTATAGCTCCTCGAATGGTACATTACACACTTAGGCGTATTTCGGGTAGAACAACGAGATACAAAATGGACGAATAAATATCCTTTGCAGCCCCTTATTACCTGATTATTTGCCAAGTAAGCTTATCCACTCTTCCGGATTAGCCAGAATAAATTGATACTCAGTTCCGTCAATCAGGGTAATTTTTATCGCTTCGGATGTTATGGGAAGAATACCTCCACCCTTACCCCAGCATTTCTCTACCTTTGATACTGTTTTGCGTTCCAGCTCATAAGGGCCAAGACCAAATTCCTTGTTGTATGGTTCAAAGTGAATATGGCTTTCAGTTACGCAGAGCTTTCCATCTGCCCTGGCAACACCATTTTGAATAGTAGCAGTAGATTCTTTTAGACGATTACTCTCCATATCTTGCACTCCTTTAATGAAACCTGTATCGCACTAACGCTGGTTTGTATGATGATTTGCATCACCTGCCGATGTTATGCTCTTTCCTTACTATGCGGTCATAGGGGATAAGATCAGGGTTACTGGATTCTAGCTTCTTGTATTCTTCCTCGAGCCACGCCTGAAAGTTTTCCAGGCATACAAGAGATGATCTTCGTTATCACTTACGTCTGCTATTGTCTCGCTTTCTAGAAATTTTTCGTTGTACTTTATTGCATCGTTCACAGCAGACCGAGTAAAGACAAGTGTGGTTTAGATATATTCAGCATTTATGCACTTTCCTTTTTAACTAATAGAGCGAGGCGGCTTTGGCTCTCCAAGCACTCATGCAACGATGGGGTTCTCTTGGCTACTTAACAAACATAGGCCCCAACCCCGCTCCACCTCCTTGAGGTCTTTCATCATCTCTATCTTTTTTATACATAGAACGGGTATATATTTTGTCTCTATTTCTAGAACTGGCGTTACAACGCTGACAGGAAATGACTAAATTCCACGGAGTTCCATCAGAATTCTCAGCGCGTTCCGCATCCCTAAAAAGTCTTTTTAGCTCTTTGTCACTAGACCTTCCTAACGCCTGACCTGCCACATGATCACCTTCTAAGGCAGCAGGAACATACCAATACTTGCAGTAAAAACATTGGTATTCATCTTGGATGAATCCATCTTTAGGTACATATCTAAAATTTCTATTCGCTCGGGCATTGTTAATAACACGCCCCCTATGTGAGTCATTATTCCAATCGTTCAGAGCATATGTGTTTCCATACATATCCGTGTAACTAGGCATATCAATTCCTTATCCTGCAATTTATTAAGCTCTTTCTCCTGAATACGGATAGGAGTTATTTCACTCATAATTTACAACTGAAAGCCGAAAAATTTTGCATATCAAAGATGCGTATTTTTCAAGCTCAGAACTCCGAAGATATACCATCTAGCTCATTGATTCCAGTGTCAAAACCCCAGAAATCCAGGCGACCTTGTTCACGAAAAATCGAGCCACTGATTCGGCAAAGCACGCAAGCTTCCTAACATAAATGCCCCCCCCACAGACCACATCACAAGAGTGAGTAAACGGAAAATTTCTTTCGAAGTATTTCCTCAGAAAAATTCATCTTCTGTACCGGGCTAATAAGGTCTATAGACACATCATCCTTACGACGTTGGTACCTCCATAACTCCAATGACACGTTTAATTTACATAAACAATGAGTGAAACACGAAGAGCGTTTATCAGTGAATCATTGATTCTTAAACTCAATATTCGCCCAATACTGCAAAGCAAACTCACGGTCCACCGATTCAGGTTCTGCCAGCAAAGTCACCACAGAGCCCCTTGGTACGATGCCCAGGCTGGTTCTGGCTCTGTAGTATTTCTTTGGTATTTGGGGGGGAAGTCCGTCGCGGCCTACCATATTACCGAGCACTCGGTATTCGGTTCCCGGCTGCATGCTTGCAGTCATACTTTGTTATGAGTGCTTGATTGTTGGTACATTTTTCAAGAAGGTTACGATTTCATTAGCGACATTTCCCAGAGCTTTTGCAACTGCTTCAAGCTCTGCTTTCTTGATTGTTTCACTAAAGTTCGTGTCGTTAGTCGATTTTCTAGCAGTAAAATCCTCTGTGCTGACAACAGATTTCACTACTATTCCCGAACGAATATCCAACAAAACCGCTTCCACCGAGCAATACGATTTGCTCTCATTGGGATCAATGAACCTATACTTTTGGTATGACTGACAGGAACTTCTATAAGCCATAAGAAGATCCGCCTGAAAACGTGCGGCTGCCTCCCTTAAAACGGGGACTGTTCTTTTTTCTGAGACCAACATTGCTGGTAAAAATGAAGCATCATATACCCTGCTTGAGGCTCTGAGCTTTGTAATAAGCGACTCGATTAGTGAATCATTCAGTTGGGTAAAATCATTTGAATAAAACCTCCAATAGTTATCACTACTGAGCTTCAAAATCGCTATTCGGTTTTTCTCGGGCAACTCAACCTGATAATTTAATAATTCGACAATCTTCTTATCATCACCAAAGATAGCGCCCTCCACCAATCCGTCTTGTAAACTCGAAGGGGCATCTTGATAGTAACTCTCAGGTCGATCTACAGATCCAACAGTGGTGCAGGCTTGAAGAAGCACGCAGGCAACTACTACACAGATTTTTTTCATGTTTTTCCTTACTTATCTGGAATTACTTTGATTTGTCAGGTATGAAGACTAACGACATTTTCTTGGCATCTCGGTAACACTCCTTGTGTACGTAAAATCCCCATAGATTCCTTTGAGTGTTAGCTCGCTATTATTAAGATCTATGTCATCAACTCCCCAGTCGAAGCCCTGAGAGTCAACAGGGTTACCACTAGCATCTTCGATCGTTAGCGGCTCCCATATGATCGAGGTATTTCCTTCAAGATTTCCGTTGGCTTTTATAACGCTGTGGTTTAGAGCAATACGGCATTGGAATGCTTCGCCAGTTGTGGAAATTTCAACATAAACTGCTGTACCTGACGAGTGCTGCCACAGACCATACAGATCGCTTGGTTTTTCAGATTCTTCGACTACCCTCTTCAATTCTGGAAAGAACTCAATTGCATTAGCTCTCCAAGTGCTCATGCACCTACCCTAAACAACGCCAAGCTATACGGTGCGCATCAGCACACCCTAGCCGGACTGTTTTGTTAAATGACTTTTTCAATTGTTTCGCCATTGCTGTTTATATACTGGATACCATTATAGGTTTTTGTGGTACCCGACCACTTTGCAGTTGCCACTACAGGTAGTAGTAGATTATTGCCAGTAAGAAATGATTCTAACCTCTCAAGATCTTCAAGTTCCGGTTCGTCAGCACCGTACCAAAAAGAATACCATTCATCGTCTGCAATGATATTGAATGCTTCAAATCCGTCGTAGACGCCATACAAAACTTTGCCATTGGCAAATTTAAACTCGGACAGTTCGAGCTCAGCGATGTGTTCAGAGAACTCAGGGTGACTATCTGGGACGACGTGCTCAAATGCACTAAAACATCCTTCTTCGTCCTCGTAAAAGCACCAGCGATGAGCTTTTAGGTCTTCGACAGTAATATCTTCTATTGCCTTAGGTTTGCACATTCTCTTTACCATTTAACGTCTTCTAACAGAGGCAGCGATGGAGTGGCTTCCAGCTCCCTTCCATAGATATATTTTTAATTCAGCCGTGGCTGATACTTCTTGAATTTCTTTAATCGCCACTTCATAACTCTTGGAAAGTTGACTGTGCACCATAAATAAAAACTGAAAAGCACCAACAATTGATATATGTGAAAGGCCGCTGAAACGTATCTACCCATCGTATGCACCACAATAGCCGCTGTAAATATCGCAGCAAAAGCATGCCTTTTCCTGCAGAAATAAAAGAACTGATTTTCCCTGTTTGTCATTACAACCACAGATACCGGCATCACGATTAAAAAGAAACTCAGTATGACCGTGATGAAAATCACCCCATCAATTGTTTCGCTCATAGTTTATACATAACAAGGCAGCAGAAAAGCTTCGAGAATTCCATGGCAGTCAAATTTAATTAATATACTCGCTAAAAATATTAGCCTAGACGTGAATTTCCCATATAGCATGGTCAAAATTTAGGCTGTAGATTTCCTATAACCTAAAGAGGCCGGATATCCATCCTCGGGTAATATCGCCTCTATTTGTTAGAAAGTTTACGCTCGTATTCCGATAGTTGTATAACGCCTTTTGCTTTTGGAGCTTTTTGATACTTTCGGTATGCCTGCAGAAACTGACTCCTAGGTATATAAATTGGCTTGGATGCCACCGGAAACCCTAGTAAAAATACGGGTGACACCAAACTACACTCGATACTGCTAAAATCGGTATCTAAAAGATCAATATCGCCTATTCTATTAACCTCTGAATCTGCTTTTAGAGACCTGAACAGATAAACGTAAAATTCTCTAAAGTCCGGCTTTGCCTCGAAGGCGTATGGAGCTTCTTTTAAACCAACTAACGGATCAGTGTAATAAACTCGACCAAATTCTATGTCACTCAATTCAACCAATTCTCTTTTCAAGCGGCACAGAAAATTGAACGGCTTATCATTTTTATAAAGGTAAGGAAAAGCTTCACTTTGAATATGAAGCTTTAAAGTAGGTGCAGCTACATCAGTGAGCCCTTGCCCGTCATAGTCTACTTGAAAATAGTTAATACTCTCGTAATCGATCACATCGACGCTTAATACATTCAATTTCATCTTTGACGGGTACGTAGTACACCCGACCAGAGATAAAAGTACTATCAATGTGATGAGAATTTTATTCATAATAAGCTCTAACATTTATAAATCACGGTTGAGCGGCTTTCAGCTTCAAAGCTTCGAAAATATATCCTCCAGCCCACCGATTCCAGTCCAAAAGTTCCAGATATCCATGTAACCTCATTCACTAAAGAACGAGTTCCTTAATCCGGCGTAGCGTATGCATGCTAGTTTCCTGATATGTCTGCAATTCATGTAGACGACTTCACGGAGGGAGCGAGTATATGACAATTTCTTTCTTGGAGCCTATTTACAGAGTAATTCTTCAGGGAAACGGTATCCGGAGGCATCAATGATTCTTAAACTCAATATTCGCCCAATACTGCAAAGCAAACTCACGGTCCACCGATTCAGGTTCTGCCAGCAAAGTCACCACAGAGCCCCTTGGCACGATGCCCAGGCTGGTTCTGGCTCTGTAGTATTCTTTGGTATTTGGGGGAAGTCCGTCGCGGGCAACCATATTACCGAGTACTCGGTATTCGGTTCCCGGCTGCATGGACGTTGGATCGATGCTTAGTGGCTGTCCGGTGCCTAGCTCAGCGATACTGGATTTGGTCCAGCCGCCATCGTAGTTACCAATCCATATCCAGCCTTTCAGTGTGCTTGCCTCATTGCCGGGAACCTGTGTATTGAGCTGGGCAATATTGGCGGTTGCATCTGATACGGATTGGGAGGCTGTAAAGGCTTCCGCCTGAGCGTTGGAAATGGCGGCGGCGGATTTATTGCCCCCATCGGTTTCCAGAGCTTCAATTCTGACTGACAGGTCATTTAGCTTCGCTTCGATTTCTGTCAGCGCACTTAAGGTGGCTTTATTGCTCTTTTCCGAAAACTTGAGTCCGTCAGTGGAAACTTCGGTAATCATTCCGAATTCCAGGCCAAGCGCGAATTTAGCGATGATAAGGGCAACGACGATTGAGAATACCAATACCGGATATTTCGCTAATTCGATAATCCCTGAGCGATCGTCAGCCATAGCAGTCACCTGTTCCATTGACGTGTCTAATAGCCTCACAACGTGGACAGCTTACTTCCCAAATAGGCCGCTTTGTATGAGCAATGTGTATTTCATCAAAGGAGTTCTTACGAAGGCATCGTTTTACAAGGAGAGAAACACCTCCATGTTTACCGCTAATGCCAGAAGACTCTTGTCGACATCAGGTAAAAACTTCCTATGTAAAACTTATAGTTCCTGTACATCCATGCTGCAAATCTCAGGCGAGGCTTGATTGATCTATTTTTTGATTGAATAGCAGCTAGAAAAATCATGACGTCTGTCCTTGCAAAATTTGATGATTCATCGCCTGGGTCAATGCTTCAACCTGATCTTCCACGTTGGCTCGAATTACGCCGAAGTTGCTTTCTATCTGACAGTCACCGTCCCCCAGATTGGGATCGGCAATTACTTCAAACTTTTCCAATCCCGGATAAAACTCAAGGGCTTCCTTGATCTTGGTTCTGACTGGAGCCGCCACATCTGTCGCGATCTTGACCGTCACCTGGGCTCCCTCACTGATATGGTAGAGTGCTTTGCGCACCACCTGATAGGCCAGTTCCTCCTTATCAAACTCATTCAGGATCTTGCGTACCGAGTCAATGACCAGATTGGTCAGGGTCTGCTCGACATCCTGATAGGAACGGATAATCTGCGCCGTATTGGCAAGCATTAATTCCACCCGTTTATTATGAGCTTCACGCAGACCTTCCTGATAGCCACGAGCCTTTTCCTCGGCATACACTTCCCTTGCCTGTTGCACGATCATATCCGCGGAATGACGGGCGTCCTGAATAATCTGTTCCTTCTCCTGCAGCACACGATAGTCATCACTCTTTAGGACTTTCTCGCTATCAAGATCCAGCCCGGTATCGGTCAGTCGAATAACAGTGAACATGATGAATCAACCTCCCGGTATAGTTTTAGAATGAGACGACGCGTTTCCTGCACGGATTCCGGCGGCACTTCTTTCTGGAATGCCTGCTCACAAAAGGTTCCCAATGGCTGTGGAAATTTTAATACCAGACGGCGGTATACCGATGGAGGCACATCTGACAGCGCACAAGCCAGCATATTCAAACCTGCAGAACAGATGCCCTGCTCCACGGCTTTCTTGCTGCTCCAGTCAGACACTGGCTGATCGATACAATACTCTGGTGGCTTCTTAGCCAGAAACGGCGCTTTTGTCACCGCGAACCGATGCAAATCAGGTGAAAGCCCCACGTCTTCCGCCCGCCTTGGAACCATTGCTGAATACACCAGGGCTCCAGCCAGACACACCAGTCTTTGCAACGACTCGCTAATGAGCAGACAAAACCTCTGATGAGCATGCTCGAATGTGCAATCCATCATTGGGGACAGACCATAAATCTGCAGAATGTAATCGGATACATGCTTGCGACTTACCTTCTTATCCCGCAGTGATTCGATAATTCCCCTATGTGGATCATCCTGAAGCCAGCTGATATCGAGGTAGTCACTTGGATATCGATAAAAGTCATGTGCCTGCTTCAGTATCAGCCGGCGATATTGGCTGCTGAGAAGCGCTTCCCCGTTCATACTGAAACTTGCTGTACTGCTTGTTGTGCTGCTTGTTGTACTTTAGATCCCCGAACCTGCAGCACCTTGGTAGACCCGAGATTTAACGTAATCCAACCGGCTCGCCAGGCGTAGTAACCGCCACCGGCCAGCAACAGAAACAACAGTGCGACTAAACTAATCCACAAATAGATCATGTAACCGCCCTGGGCCTCATCCGGCGAAGTAATCCTCTTCAGGCTTGAGGGAAATAAAGCGACAGAGACCTGGTCGTAATCCAAGCCGAGAATACTGTTGGAAACCAGCGCTTTTATCTTTGGAGTCAACGTTTCTATTGGGGCATCTTCCACATACTTAATGAATACTGACGCAGTGCTGGGTTTAGGGTTCTTGTCGAACTTGTCACCCTCCTGCATCACCACATGCACCCGTGCCACGAGAACTCCGTCAATACTCGACAATGTGTGCGACAATTCCTGGGATATCGCGTAGATGAATCGTGCCTTTTCCTCAGTGGGTGATGAAATAAGGCCATCTTTCGCAAAAATTTCACCCATCGTGGCGAAATGCTGCTTAGGATACCCTTGTCTCTGCAGCACGCTGATCGCGCGGGCCACCTGCTGTTCGGGCAACTTCAGGCGTACATTCTGATCCTTACCTGCCCCAAGCACCTCCATCTCCACGTTAAACCCCGTTGAGCGGAGAATTGCATACATCTCATTGCCTTCCTGCTGGCTCAATCCACTGTACAGTTCAGTTTTGCAACCACCTAACAGCAGTAACAGCAAACACAGCCCGAACCGCCAAATATGTCGCTTTTTCATGGCACACCTTTAGTTTATTGAGCTCTTAACAGGCTTTCCGCATTCTTGTTTACCTTGCTGGTCACCGCGAGCGCCATCTGCTGCTGAATTGAAATCTGGCTGACTTCAAAGAACAGCTTATTGGCTTCTGCCGGAGACGTAACAGGCTGATTCATGCGTTGTTCCAGTGCGCGAATACGATCCTGGTAGCCCTGCCCCATTTGCTGAAGTTTATTCAGGATGGTGTCTCCCAGACTGATAAAGGGCTTATCAATATTCTGGGTGGCGTAGGTTTGATGCACCACCTGGACATTATTAGCGGCATGTGGACGACCAGCCTCCATCACTTCGGTGAAGCGAGCGATTTCATGAGCATCCGCACCCTGCTGAACCGGTTGCGAAAAGTCCTTCCGTAGCGCCTGATCAGGTGCTACAGCGACAACTGCTGCTTCCATGGGTTAGCCCTCCGCCGCCAGCAGAATTTCTTCCGCCAGAGATCCCTTGAATTGCGGGTGACTAGTCAGCTTCGGAATCAGTTCCTCGGCATCCTTGTCCCTGCCAGACCGCTTCATGGCGTACACCAGTAGGGCCAGTGCATCCATATTGTCGTAGTCCAGCGAAGCCAGATTATCCGACAACAACCTGATCCCACTTTCAAAATCGCCCGCTGCAATTTTGGTAGCAGCCATGCCGAGACCCGCTGCTGTATGACTGTTGACGTCATCGGCAATCGCGGCAACCCCGCTGAAAATAAGCTCCGCGTCTTGCAACCAGCCCTGCTCACAGGCCAGAACGCCGATTTCCGACACTCGCTTGATAATGTGTTCAGGATATAACATAGCCAATCCTCTTGATTTACCGGATAGCCCGCCGCGCTCTCTGAAACAGGAGGAGCGACGGGAATAACCAGGCCCGGGAATGATCCTGGGCCTAACCACCGACAGGACGTTATGCGGCCTGACCGATCTTCTTGATCGCATCCATGATCAGCTTGTGAATCATGGACAGGATTTCCCTCTCCATCGCATTCTTCTCAGCCTGCGCGTAGAGATCCTTCAGCATTGCATTCATTGCCTCAGGCGAATCAGGCACTTCAAAGTTCTTCGCGTCCTCAAGGCTCATGTTGGTAAAATTGGTGTTTACTTCTGCCATAGTGTGTTCCTCACTAAAAATGTTTGTGTATCGAATTGAGTGATCCCCCGCTTCCAGGCGGGAAACCCTTCAACGGACAGCCTTTCCTGGCTGCCTAGCGTTGAAGCCTGGACCAAGTCCGCTCAAGAACAACAATTGCGCAGTCAATGCTTTCCTTGAAGGCATTGTGGCGTTTGAAGGTTTCCTGATTCAGACCGGAATTTAGTTTGCGCTGCACCCCGGCGGATGCGTTGGTCAGTTCATTCAGTACGCTTCTCAGCAGTACCCCGCCGGAATCCTTACTGATATTTTCCGCATTGATTTCGGTATCTACCGGTTTGTTTTTTAACATTGGATTTAACATGCCTAGTCCACTCCTAATCGATATTGGATCAGTTTGTCTCCCCTACGGAGCTGCAACATATGAGGGGTGATTTCCTCCACCCGGTAGCCATAATTGAGCTGGCTGCCGACAAAATATTTCTCCCCGTTATTCAGGACAAAGAACGGTGTTTTGCCCATGTAAATTCCTTTCACCACCAAGTTGGGTAACGGGGCCAGCGCCATCTTGGTATCCGCCGTTACCAGGTCTTCGAAGCCCATGACACCGGGAACATCAACCTGTAGCCTGCCGCGGTTTTTCTCCCACTCGGAGTCATCATCCACATTACCTTTCAGCACCAGATACCCCGGTTTGTCGCTCTTAAATACTGAAACGTTGGAATAGCCCAGTGCGGTCAGGGCAATCTCAGCCCCTTTGATCAGCTCTTCGGTCACTTTCACTTTGAAAGTTGCCTGCAAGCCCTTGGACTCGACCCAGCGGGTCAGCCGGTTAAGCTCGCTGACATTGTTGACATAACCATCCACCAGCCAGCTGATACCGTCGGCCAGTGGGACAACCTTGACGTTGGGAAGCCCAAGTTGTTGGGTAACCTCAGATTCAAGATGGATTCTGTCTCCAACGATGGAATCCTCTCTGGACTTTTCCGCGTTTGACATGGAACCCACCGCCAGCATCATCAGTAATCCGGTACAGGCCCCCATCACCCCTAGCCCCACTTTCATTCGATTGAAGGTGTCAGTCCAAGTCCGGCTTGGTAACGGAGTCGCGAGCTTCCTTTTCCCACGAGAGTCTTTTGGGATACTTGAGGGTTGCTCTTCTTGAGATAGCAGTTGTGCTTCTGGACTAGAGGCATTTGGAATAGAAGCTTCTGAAACAGAGGCTTTTGAAACAGAAGGCTCCGGCCATTCAGCCTCCCCGTTGGCAACCGCAAACTGAAATCCGTCGATATCAACCGGGCTGACCTCCTCTACCACCAACTCATTCTTGTCGGACACTTCCCCGTTCAATCTCAAGACACCATCCTCCCGCAGCAGCGTGAGCCGAATGTGTTGTTCTTCCACCTGTAACGAGAAATGTGCGGCTGCCAGATTTGGTTCCTGGAATACCAGGTCATCGTTATCGTCACTGCCGCAGACATAAGTGCCAATAGCCAGATCCAGCTCGCTTCCTGCGTGAGTTCCGGTGAGTATTTTCAGTTTCCAGTCAGACATAACTCGTTCTTACCCATCATTCGGCTAATGCCGGATCGCTATTGCACGTTTCTCTCGTAAGCCAACAAGCCAACCGTGGCTTTTTGCTTTTCATCTTTATCTGGCAATCAGCTTTAGCTGATAAGCAGCTTTACCTGACAGCCGTCTTAGCCCAGTCGCTGCTTTCACGGCGACTGTTTCCAAGAGCTTCTGTTTCTAAACGCTAGCGGGTGAGCGGATGACAGCTGTTAATCATGCTCACGTCTCCTTTCAACGGCGCAGGAAATGCATTGGCTACTCTTTGAGTGTCCTCACAGCGGGAATAGTTTCCTATGGAGATGTAATAAAATGGCTGCCCTTCGCTGGAGACTTCTTCCATGGAAGTCACGAAGCCACGGGAATCAAAGTATTCCAGTATTTCCTGGGCGCGATCTTTGTCCTTGCTGCCGATCTGAAATGAATATCCATAGACTTCACGTCCGTTGGCGGCCTGGCCTCCGATGGGGATATCCGTGATGATTTTCGGGGTCAGCAGGAACAGCTTGACCATTTTTTTGCGGTCATGACTTTGGGTGCGGAACAGAACTCCAAGCAGTGGAATATCCTTGAGCACGGGAATCCCTCCCACGGTGTCACTCTCGTAGTCCTGGAAAAACCCTCCAATCAACAGACTCTGGCCCAGGCCCACGACTGTCTGGGTGTTGATACTGCTGGTTTTGATCACGGGGATGTTGTCCACTTCCTTGTCGGTTTGTTGTCCATCCTCGATGGTGACCTCCAGATTGATGGCCTCACGCTCATTGCCTCCCTGAATGTGGGGAGTCACCCGCAATACAGAGCCGACGGTGACCGGGAACAAATCCACCTGTTCGTTCCCCTGCACGCGCACATGGAATGTGGTGCTGTCATCCAGAACCGCTTCAAGGTGTTCGTTGGTAACCACAGAAGGCCGGGACACCACCTGGGCATTGCCGTCTTGCACCAGGGCATCCACCTTGGCGAGAAAATAATCCAATCCGGAATCCAGAACCGTGGAGAAACTTGCGTCAGCTCCTCCCAGAATGGCAACCTGGTTTTTGCCGGGGGCAGGCGTCTGGTCATTCACCCCGCCATAACCAATTTCCCCATACTTTTGATCACGTGCCTGCCAGCTCACTCCCAGTTCTTCGAGATTGGTGGCACTTACTGTGATGATGGAAACATTGACTTCAACCTGTTCAGAAGGCTGATCCAGGTTGCGGACCAACGCTTTGTACATCGGCATACGTTCGAGTCGATCGTAGATAATGATGGAGTTCGTTCTGCTGTCTGCCTCAACCCAGGCTTTCTCGCCGGTTCCCGGCATCTCTGAAGTGACCGATGTGGTACGCTGTTTCCCTTCCAGGATTCCCACGGGGCCACCCAGAGTGGTATCCCCTCTTTTCCCCTGGCCAGCGGCCAAAGCTCCGCGCAGCACCGATGCCAGTCCGGGAACGACCACCTCCTTACCCCGATAAGACTGAACTCGATCAGCGGCCGTGGCATAGCGCAGGCGGAACATCTGCATCGAATACTGATCCCGCCGTGGCAGTGTCACGACCTGGCTTTCCAGTACGGAGGCGGTTTCCTGAATCAGCTCAACCATTGAGGTCGGACCTGACACATAGACAAGCCCCTTATCCGGCATCTCTTTCCAGCTAAAACGGTCATCCCAAATGCCGACTTTCTCAACAGCATTGCGTAGCTGGGAAGTCTTGATATTCGTCAGCGTAATAATGCGGCTGACAATTTCGTCACCGCGAAAGAAATGCATTGTGGAACCGTCGTAGTACCACTCGAACTCGAAAGACTTACCGAGAATTTCCAAAAACTGACGGGGGGTATCCCCCTTAAAGTTTCCGTTAACAGCACCGGCAATCCTGGGGCTGACCGTTACGGGAATCCCATAACTGGCGGCAAAATTCTTCAACACGTTAGTCAGTGATTCGCCGTTGGCATATAGCTCGTAAGGAGAATCATTCCAACGCGGTTCCGCCGCCAGTACCAGTGAACATGCGAGTGTCAGTACTAAAGCGATGAGGCTTTTACATTTCATGAGTTACATCCATCTTTATTTTGGAGACGCTAGATCCAGTCATTTGGAAACGTATGATTTGGGGGTCAAAGACGACCATAGGGCAACATGGCCTGGGGTCCTCGGGAGCCATATGAGGTCGTCGCCCCCGTCAGCTCTCCCAGACATTCCAGGGAATGCATGAAGGATTCGAATACCCCCTCGAACTCATGCAATGAGAGGCTTGCCGCTGGAACGCAGCGATATAGACATAAAGTATCGTCAGCCACTTCGATATACAGTGAATCAGCATAGCTATCCGCATTTGCCAGCGATGCCTGCAATGCAATTTTGATACAGTCTCCGCGGTCCTGCTTGTCCTCCGGTAGTTTTCGCAGCCCGGCGTCCATATAGACATTCCCGGTGGATTCAAAGAAACGCACCGGCCTACCGTCCACATGCCACTCAAAGCAGCCTTCCTGAGTCAGCTCCGGGTTCGATGATCCGTACTTCTCTGCAAACTCTGCCATCAGCCTGTTCAGTGTCGTACTCATGGTTCAATCCTGTTTCCTGTTATGCCTTTGACTTCCCTCGATTGGTAACGGCCAAAACCGAACGGTTTCGAAATTTTTTATCGGCAACTTTCGCCGGCGACCTGTTACAGACCCAGTGGATGCAGTTGTTTATCCGAATGAAGCTACCAACCCACCGAAAGGTCGGACAGGCAGGCATCACGAGGTTCCTGGTCCGGCTGAATAAAGGCCCAAACCTATGAATATCGATACACTGATTGCAGATCTGGCGAAGCAGTTGAACCTGGAAGATTCACTGCAGCTTAATGAACACGGTTACCTTGCCCTTGAAGTGAATGACTCTCTGGTGGTGAATCTGCAGTGGCACTCTGCTGATGAGCACCTGATTATTTTTACGCCCTTATTCAATCTTTCCGAGGCGATTAAGGAAGACCAGACAAAGGACACCGGCCGCCTCCAAAATCAGCTTCTCAGCAACCTTCTTGGAGCCAATCTTTTCTGGCAAGGGACCTCAGGGGGAACCCTTTCTCTGGATCAGGATTCCGGATGGATCTGGCTGATGGACAAGCGCTCATTCGGCACCATTTCCCAGCCCGGGGTTCTGGCTGATTGGCTCCTTCAGCATATCGAAACCAGCAAGACTTTCATCTCACTGGTAATAGAGAACAGGGGCGCAGATGCACAGCCAAAGGCTGCCCCCGGGACCTCAGCTGGTAAAGAGCCTGGCAACGGGCACTGGATTCAGGGTTGAGGGAGCCGACCATGGAAATCAATCGCCACTCCGCTCCTAACCCCGCTACTCCGGATCAGATACATGAAGCCGCCCGGACATCTATCGAATCGGCCCCTGCCAGACTGGGTGAAAACACCATCAGAGCAGCTTCGCCCGATACAGGGCACGAGCTTTCAACGCCGGATTTGTTTAAGAGATGGGCAGAAAACCACGACTTGAACCTGACCGGCTTTCCGGATCAGAAAGTTGAGCAATACAGTCATATCATTGCGCAGGATCTGGAGCGCAAAAACCTCAATGAGGTTCTCAGCGAGAGCAAATCAACGGCAGGTCATGAAGCACAAGTAAAAGCGCTGTTCGAAAAGCTCAATCTTCAGGAAGTCATGGGAAAACCGATAGATCCTGGTGTGGACTTATCCTCTGCCCATGAAGTGGGGAAACTCAGTCAGGCAATTCAAGACATTCTGGACAGTAAGCTCGATCACGTTCAACAACGGGTATTCAACGCCAACTTCAACCCGCCCCGGGAAAAGGAAACCGCTATCGATCATCTCGATGCCCTCAACCAGATGAAATTCGCGCTGAAGCAGGTCAATAAACTGGCTCCGTCGAAATTCAGTAAAGAGGCCGTCGAAGTGGTCAAGCCGCTGGCCAAGCACGTCGCCAATCGAATCGTTCAACAGGAAAGGCAGCAGATAAAAGATGAGATTCTGGACAAGATCAAATTCCTGAATCAGTCAGGGTCTTCCAGTAATCTCGCTTTGGAAATGGATCTTGGGGTAGAAATTCTGAACACCCCTTTGAAAGCAACCGTCAACCTGAGCCATAAAGAGGTCGCACAGACCTCCCAAGCGCTTGGTGTACTCAGAGAAAGAAGTAGCGCAGGGAAACTGGGATTTGAAATCAAAATCCCCGTTATTGAGGCCGGCCCATCGGTGGGTGCAAGTTTGAATCTTTCCCGCACCTCTGGTCGGGGTTTTGATAACGTCAGTGACTTTGTCGACCATTTTACCGACTGTGTCCTGGATTTGACCCTGAGCTCCCCGACCGCGGCAAAGTCCGCCAGAGCACTGAAGCAAGCCGTTGCCAGTGATAGCGAAATCATCTTTCAGAGCGATCAGATGAAACAGAAACTGCAAAACTTCCTCAGCTCTCACGGGGAGGGAGTGTCCAGCATTGATACCGTATCAAACTGGCGTGACGGCAATGTCGAGCTAGCTCTACCCGAAGCCAGGCAGGTTCCAGCCTCAGCAACCTACAAGGCAAAGACAATATCCTACGGAGGCTTCGGGAAATTCGGCTTCACTTATGGAGATATCAAAGGAAGCTATGAACACAAACATACCTTTCTCAAGATCAAGGGAGAAGCTTCTCTCACCAGCAAGATGTTGGATGACGAGGATCTGCTTAAATCCCGTACGGAAAATTTTGTAAGCAAGGCAAAGGACGGTTTCTTCAGTCAACTCGATGCCCTGAAATCCCACCTCGAAGAAATCGAGCAGGCACGGGAAGCAGAAACACCGGATTCCGATACCTCCTCACAAGGCTCCGATCGAAACTCAGTGAACTCCCCTATCCCGCCGGAATCCCTTGCCGATGCCATGAGTATCAGATCATCGACTAGTTCACAGGATACTTTCTATACAGCAAAAGAGAACTTCAACTTGTCGGACCTGTCCGATTCATTGTCCGTTAACTCTGAAACGGAAAGCTTTTCCGAGCAGAGTGTCACTTCGTCCACCGTATATTATTCAATGGATGATGCAGACTCGATTCGGTGGCCTTCTTCTCGTTCATTTTCTCCTTCATCCTCTCCTTCACCCTCTCCACCACCTTCCCCTTCGTCCTCGTCATCAGACGAATCTTCTATCATCAGTGAAACAAGTCGCCTTTCCAGTTCCGAAAACCAATCTCCATTTGATCTTGTTCGTAACCAGTTAAAAGAGATGGCAACCACAAACTTTGAAAAGCTGCTCACCTACGAGAGCACCACTAGATCTGCCGATACATTGACCAAAGGGACCGGAAAGATTACAGAAGGGTTTCGCAAAATGGTCGGTATGCCACCCAAATACAGTGAACCGGGTAACAAGCGGGATATGGAGTCTCAAATCGGCGTGAAAGGCCGGGCTTCTTTCGTTGAAGGGTTAACCGTAAGGCATGCCAATATATTTAATGAGTTCGTCAGGACTTACGACGGTGACCTGGAAAAAGCACGGGAGCAGGATCCTGAAACTGTTCTGGCCTTGGAAACCATGACGAAGCACTTTGAGACGCCGGAGATGAAATTCAGTAAAAAGGATTTCGCACAAATTCGGGCACTTGAACGTAGCCAACCCAAAGAGCGAAGCCATACTTCAACCTTCGAGGTATCTCTGGGGTCCACTCTCACGGCTATCGTCGAGTATACCCGGCGAACGATGAAGAACAATGCCAATATCAACTACAACGGCACATTCAACCAGGTGAAAGTGACGTTTAAAGGTAATGTCGGAGCCGACTCTCTCAACAAACTGGGAGATATTCTGGGGAACAAAGTACCGGAGTTAAGTAATTCTGAAACCCTGGATGCGCTTGCCGAGGGCGGGACCTCTGTTGCTGCAACGAGAGTGATTATTGTCGAATACAAAGATGATCGTCTGAATTTTTCCCGACATATGCAAGGTACCGAAGCCAAAGTTGGTGGGGGGGTCACTATCCCGGCAGATTCCACAGTGACCGTTGCCGGAAAGATCGCAGCCAACCGGGAGCAACCGTACAAAGAGTCGATCGGCACCGATAACCTGACCTACTTCAAGACGCAGTTTGATGGATTGGTTACTCGAAAAACGATTACCGACAAACCCAAGGAAGGCGACGGGTGGGAGGAAATGGTCCAAAAATACGGAGAGCGACTGGAGGGTTTACTCAGCAGCATGGCAAATCCCGCCAGTACCACGCGTAAACAAATAGAGGAGCTATTCAAAACCTGTGAACCACACGCTACAGAAGAGAACATGGAGAAGGCCACTCAGGCCCGGGATGATTTCTTCAGCGCTTTGGATCAAATGAAAGCGGGGCCTGGAGAAGACGGGCAGCCAACCGTCGAGAACCTGAAGAAGGATGCCTTAACTGCCTTCCGTACATTCCTTTATGAATTTAAGGGTTCAGTTCAAAAAGACTACGAGAAGGCGGTGAAGTCGTTAAGTTAACCAGGGAGTTTGGCCAGCAAGACAAACACCAGCACAGGATCGGGCATCCATTCAAAATTCCGGTCATGTGCTGGCACAAACAGAAAGCATTTTATGTGTCTGATAATGCCAATGAAGGGGCTTAGATTACATCAAAGGCTGAACGGTCTCCTTAAGTGAAGTTCTGGCCCTGAACAGGCGGCTCTTGACGCTGGGAACGGTGATTCCCAGCTCATCAGCCACACGCTGATAAGGATAATTCTCCAAAGCCACCCAGTGAATAATCCGCTGAACATCTTCCGGCAGAGTTCGAATGCCCGACTCCAACTGTCTGATTCGATACTCCTGCTGCAGGCTGGCTTCAGGACTACCGAAATCACTGGTGGCATGATCGAGAACATCATCTGAGACAAAGTCATATTTGTACTCCGGTGACCGGTTGTAGTAGTTGCGGATCAGATTATTTGCGATACCCAGTATCCAGGTGGAAAAACGAGATTTTCCTTCAAAGGAGGTTAACCCCTGCTGTGCCCAGAGGAAGGTATCCTGAACCAGATCTTCCACGTCTTCCTGACGGGACACTCTGTTTCGAACAAACTTGTACAGCTTTTGGCGTTGTTCACAAAAGAGCTTTTCCAGTGAAGCCGGGCAGCCGTTCTTCGCATTCTCTACCAGGCAGTTGCTTTCTTTATGGTGTCTGGCTTTATGGTGACTGGTTTCATCTATCTTCCCAATCTGTTCTGTGTGGCCAGTTTCATTTTGGTGGCCGGCATTTTTTGGATGATTGTTTTCTTTGAGGTGACAAGAGTCTTTGATATTGAGTTCCATCGTTCCCAATTCCTTTTGTTTGTTGCTATTTGGTAAAAACGATGGTCTTTCACAAAGGCTTTTGAACCAGCTCCACATAAGCATCAGATCCGGTGCACTTCACTTCAATCGGTGAACTGAACTGATCTGACACTGCCGGTTCACCTGAGCGATACCGCTTGAGCCTGACATAAGAAGCGAAAATCTGTACTCGCGCACAAATAGAGGAAAAGCGCAAAAATGTATCTATATGAAGCAAGAAATGCACAGCAATTGATTAAATGTCGAGCGATTCTAAGGCAACGAAGCGGTTTTTCTGATGTATTGTCGAAATTCATATGGCCCAAACGACAACGCTCTGTAGCAGATTAAATTTGAGTCATTCAGGAACCTGCGCGGCGTAACCTTGCCATAACCTTTCGGCTCTTAAACTTCTGAGCTTGCAGTATCAGGACGTCTTTTCAGTATGGTATTGCGGATTCTGGATCCTATGTGCAAATCTGCCAGGTTGCCTTATTGATAGGTCGATTGGATGATAGATTGATAGGTTGAGTTCAATGAGGTCATCAAGAATGTCAATGACGTTTTTGTTGTTCTCGTGTCGCTTAAGTTGGTAATCTTCGATTGAAAACGCTTTCATACTTCAACCGGGGGAACACCAAACAACCTCTGCTTCAATTAAACGATGTGAGTATGCTCACCAATAATGAAACAGAGGTGAGTATGCTCACCAAAAAATAGGAAGCGTGTGAGCTGGCTTCGGGAGTTCTTCCCGCAAAGGCAATGCCATCGCTCAACGTAGTAAGGGATAACGATATGCGCCAAAGTTGCAAACCCGGGAGGGTTCGTTTGTGCCGGAATCGCTTGTTGGAGCTCAGACAAGGACTGGGACTCAGTCAGGAACAGGTGGCCGACGAGTGTCAGCAAAGGAGACTCTACGTTTCCGTTTCATCTTTAAAGCGGGCTGAATTACAACGCCCGGTGCTACTCCGCACCGCTCATAATCTGGCGCGTTTTTATGATGTCACCGTGGAAGAACTGATCGTGGTGGAAGATTGTGAACACGACGAAGTCATATCTCAAAAGACCTCCCCTCCCCGGCCGGAACCGGAGATCCATGAGACCACCACGACCAGAGGCAAAGTGCTTGGCCTTTATATCGCCGGAGTCGTCAATGAACAGTGCATGGCCAGACAGATGGAGGCGCGGGGCGTCACTGTCCATTATTCTTCGCAATCCTTTCATGTGCTGCTGATGCCCGTGGGCTCTCAGAATCCGAAGCCCACTCACCACGCCATCAATGTGATCAGGGATATCGCCAGACATCATCCTGAAATAGTAGCGCTGATCCGACCGATCCCCGCCGACATTATTCTCCAGGGTAAAAAGGCCCACTTTCAGCCTAAGCTGTCCATGATTGAGCGCCTTGGCATTGAGCGGTTCGCCAAACAGCAGGCTCCCGGTAGCGTTATGATCCATGGAGAGCTGTATCACGCCAGTCGGCTCGATTTCAAACTCAGCTATGATTCCAATCCGGATTATGCCCCCGGCCCCTGGCATTCCCTGTCAGATTCCAGCCCCTGGCATTCCCTGTCAGACTATTGTCCCCAGGAACTACGTACGGTTGGTCGGGACCAGGAACTCAACTTCTTTGGTTCACTTCTTACAAAACTTAAAGACGAAGGCCAGGGAGCCTGGTGTAATATCAGCGGCGTTGCCGGGATCGGCAAGACGCACATGGCTCTTGCCTTTGCCGGGGAGTCAGCACGGCATGGCGTCAAGCATGTTATTTTGCGTGGCCCTTATGACGATCCCCAGCACCGGCTTCACCCGGGAGCCGAACTGGTATGCCGGTTAATCGGCATGAGTTCAGTCACTGAATTGAAACTTCATAATCTGCTGATCGATCTTTGTATTGATGGCCACTGGTACCCCTATATCTACCATCTTTTCGGTTTCAGTTTTAGTGATGACTATTCCAGGGACTGGAAAGTCCCCAGCATCTCTCCGGTGTTGTTCAGAAACAGTTGCCTTCAGGCATTGGAAACACTTCTGCTGGCTTTGCTGGAACAGGAAGAGGTGGCCGTGGTGATTGAGGACATCCAACGACCAGACGACGCTATGCGCCTGACGCTTGAAGCGTTAGCCGATCTGACACCTTATTGTCCCCTGTTACTGGTCACCACCAGCTACTTTGACTACATATCCGGATTTGAGCACTGTGATATCAATACGGTACGGCTATTTCCGTTGACCCAGAATCAATCGAGAGAACTTGCCGGGGTTGATAATATCTGCAGCGAAGAATGGTTCGAACGCAGCATACTGAGATCCCAGGGACACCCACTATATCTGCTTGACTTGCTTCATCATGAGCATTTGGAGGATGAGCTGCCTTTCAGTATCGGTAATACCATGACGGCAAAGACAGCGCACCTGCCTCCACGACTGAAATTCGCGCTGGAGTTAATTTCTGTCAGCAAGGACGGCTTCACCCATTCTCAGTTGGAAGAACTAATGGACGGCCCCCTCGTCAGGTTTGCCAGTCTGCTCAGCCAGGGGATTCTGCAACCCATCGGCGAGCATTACTTTTTCTCTCACAATCTTTATCGGGAAGCTGTTTATCAATCCATGCCGGCAGATGTTCAACAACGCCGGCACGGTATCGCTGCCGAATGGTTCAGAGAAAAGAATCCGGTTCAGTATGCCGTTCATCTCGCCAAATCCGGCAGCTCTGAAGCATTACCGGAATTGCTCGCCACTGCCGAGCGGCTGGTCTACAACCAGCATTACAAGCAGGCAAAAAACCTGTTGCTTCTGGCTGAACCGTTTCTGGAGAGCTCCCCATTGAAGTGTGTCGCCTACCGGATGCATGCATGGGCATTAAAAGCACTGGGCGAGATCGGCAAAGGCATCAGGTTTGCCCAGGCAGCCATAGAACATTGCACTGACGAATGCGAAGCCAGCCGGGACTGGCATTTACTTGCTGAAATGTATTATCGGCAGGGAAAAACCGAAGACGCCCTGCATGCCTTGAATTGCGCTGAGATCCTGGCTGAACGCTACAACCAGCATGATCTGGGCACTGAGCTATATAAGCTCCATAGCGAAATACTACTCGGCAAAGGTCAGGTTGTGGCAAGCCAGGAATATCGCAATATTGCTTCTGAGATGGCCAAGAGAACCTCAACCGGTAGCAGCAACACTACTCATGACAATAATCGCACCGCTTTCGTCGTTTACGGTGATAGGGCAGCAAACCTTTCCGACTTCATGGTTGAACCCTGTATAGGCAAATAATCTTTTCCGACAACTTTCCGCATCATCCGGTTACCCAACAAGAATAATCCGGTAATCCAGATGTGCTGAAGGTGAAGACATGTCCCCTCTCTCAGAATTATTGTCACGGGAAGGTGTTCCTATTTACCCGTATACACTGTCACCTGGCAGCCGCCCCATTGGTGAAACGGCCATTTTGTCTAACAGCGAAATCACTTATCGCCAAGACGCGGGAACATTAATCATCATTCTCTATCGAAGCCTCTCCCGGCCTTCCGGGCTTGCCAATGCATTCATGGACATGAAGTGGCTGCTGAACTTCATCAGGCATCGCGCGCCTGACATTCGCACACTCGCTACAACCGCCATGGCCATCGAACACCTTGATGGTGGCGCAGTCCCCGCGCCAGACAAGCTCCTGAAATTCTATCAATGGTATTTCAACGCTGTTGACGCTGGATGCAGGGACGGACAACAGTGGTTGAGACTGGATCTTCCCCGAGAACAGGCTAACCCGTAATAAAGCTGGTTGTAATTGATAAAATCTGGTTGTAATTGATAAAAGCTGGCTGTAGTTGATAGTTGGGACTATGATCAGCTTCGCTGAAATGAGAGCGGAGGCACTGGTATCCGCCTCCCCCAAGGCAGTCTTTTAGCACGACAAAATGGAAGCTAAAAACCAAGGAGGAAACATGACTACTGCTATCAACAAAATCCCAGCTTTCAGCAAAGGAATCGTATTCGCAAGCGCTTTATTATTGAGCCCCATCATCTGCGCCGAGGATTTCGGCACCATTGAAGGAAATGCCGTCGTCAATGAGCAACTTAATAATGCCGTTATGGCAGATGAGGATGTTACGTGTTCATCTATCTGGACTCTTAGCTGTATCTGGCCGGACGATTGCCATGATGTTGCCGTCTCTACCGGATTCGTTAAAAACAAGGGATGCGACGTCTACTGGAACAAAAACTCTCCTGATAAATCCCGTGGCTGTGGGTACACGGTCACCCAGGATGGAAGCCTGCACGCCAAGTGGTATAAATTCGATGAGCAAGGTTGTCCCGGGAGAGTGTTTGTTTTTGAAAAAGGCGTGGAGTATGAAATATTGGTGCGCTAGGGCTAGTCAAATGACGACAAACAAACACTAGTCTTTATTACTTCAGCCCCTGCTGTAATCCCCCGTGGGGCTGATCCAAGTATCCGTTGAGTTCACCGCCCTGCCGTTTACGTTTTCCAATTTAACGAGACAATTCATTGAGTTAGCGGCATAGACCAATGCTTTCAGGGTCTAGGGTGTACAGCGGATATACAGAATATTCCCTATCCATAGAATGTTGTTTGAATAACCACCTGATTTTTCACCGCCGGGTATGCAGTTTCTTCCCCCAAAGGTGGTTATTCATAACGGGAGCACCCTCCCATTCAATATTTTTAGTGCTCCCTGACTTCTAATAATTTCATCAAGGAAAGGGGATTTAGATGAAACTGTACACAAGAAACACTCTCCTGGGGATCATCTCCGGATTAACGATTGCTGGATCTGTCCACGCCGATTCCGGTGAGTCCGACATTATCCAGAAGTACCGGGAATTGATTCCAAGCATTGTAGGAGGCGAAGAAGCCTATCCTGGAGAGTTTCCATTCATGGTCTCATTACAAGCCAAAGGCGGAGGACACTTCTGTGGTGCATCTCTGGTAGGTGATTATTATGCTTTAACCGCATCACACTGTACCGAAGGTGAATCAGCCAGTCAGCTACAGGTGGTTGTGGGCCTTCATGAGCAGAACGATACCAGCAGTGCACAGACCATCCAGGTATCCGAGATCATCAATCATCCGCAGTACGATATCGCGTTACTGAAACTCACCGACAAAGCGAATGACGAATACACCCGGATCAGCATCGGCGACCCTAGCGATATTTATGACGGACAAATGACCACCGTCATCGGTTGGGGGGATCTGTCCGAAGGCGGTAATTCTCCCAATGCGCTTCAAAAAGTCGACGTCCCTGTCGTCTCTCTTGAAGAATGCCGCAGCGCTTATGGTAACGCCGTTCACGATTACAACGTTTGCGCGGGCTTAAAGGAAGGCGGTAAAGACTCATGTCAGGGAGACTCCGGCGGCCCACTATTCCTCAATCAGGCCGGGGAATTTCGTCAGTTGGGGGTCGTCAGTTGGGGTGACGGCTGTGCAAGACCAGGCAAATATGGTGTCTACACCTCGGTACCCGCCTTTAAAGACTGGATAGCCTCTTATATCGGAAATGATGATGGTGGCGACGATGGAGATGATGGCGACGGTGATGGTGATGATTCCGTATTAACCAACGGGCAAGCTGTCACGGATCTCTCCGGAGAAAGAGGCAGCATGACCTATTTCGTCCTTGATGTTCCTGCCGATGCCCAGAATCTGTCATTTGTTATGGAGGGTGGTTCAGGTGACGCCGACCTGTATGTGAAAGCTGGCTCGCAGCCCACTGAATCTGACTACGATTGCCGCCCATACAAAAACGGCAATAACGAGAGCTGTGCAGATATGGACGTCACCCCCGGCAAATATTACGTGATGCTTCAGGGTTACAACGCCTATAGCGGTGTGAGCCTGACCGGTTCATTTGATGGTAAAGGCGACACCGGCGGTACAGGAAGTGGAATGGAAAAAGATCTCAGTGCATCAGGTGGCGAATGGATACACTTCAGTGACACCATTCCTGATGGAGTGGAAGCTCTGACAGTCACCATTTCCGGGGGTACCGGCGATGCCGATCTCTATGTACTTCAAGGTCAGGAGCCATCCAGAGACGCATTTGAGTGCCGTCCCTATAAGAATGGCAATGAGGAAACCTGCACCATTGAACGCCCGAAAGGCGGAGAATGGTTCATGAGCCTGAGAGGTTATTCCAGCTTTAGTGGCGTGACCCTGGAATGGAACTCAAAATAATCCGTTCCGCAATTTGCTAAAAATGTAACCTCACAGCATTTTAGTTGAAACCAGAGCCTAGCCTCACTTGGTTGAAAATTAATGCGCTGAAAAGCAATCCGGGCGTCTGACAAACGCCCGGATTCATTCTCGCTTGATCAATTTGTATATCTTTCTGATTTGTAAATCAGCCGTAGCTGAATCAAAAAAAGCCAACTGACACAACCCCTAGGTATAAGCTGCATCAGTTGGTGCGGAAGACGTTCTTTTTTGTCTACAAGGGCCTATTGTCTATGAGAAGGCTTTCCTGCTTTCAGTTTTTAAAGACCTCAGTTTTTAAAGACCTCAGTCTTTAAAGATCTCGGTCTTTAAAGATATCTGTATTTAAAACTCCCTATCTTCAATGTTCTCTATTTTCAAAGCTGCCACCGTTGTTCAGCCATAGCGCAATATCCGTGGCGAATCCCTGGGCATAATCGTGATAGAGAAGATTCGGAAGCCTGCCTTTGCGGATGTTGCCACCACGCTGAAGTTGTTCCATGTTTTTCCAGAGTTCACTATTGGCACTGGCGGCCATCGTCAGAATGGATATACCAATCCCCGCTCCACAGGCAATAGCCTGTTCTGTATCCTGAGTCAGAGTCCAGGACAGAAGAAAGAGATCGCCTCCGTGATTCTCTGGGTTTTCCAGCTTGCCTAATTGATCGTTGATCATCACTTCCAGATCCGGCGTTCCGGTGTAATGGTCAAATACCGTCAGGTCTGCTGTTTCTGAGGTGGGATAATCCCGGTAACTGTATATCCCCTTGCCCGCGTATTTCTGGTGTAGGGCAGCACTGAGGTTGTCAAAAACAGCCACCACCCTTCCCCCTCGGGCCGTCATGATATTCAACGGAGTGGCCGCAAGCGGCATCGGGCCAGTGTATAGATGCCCATCCAACGCGGTCAGAACTTCAGAGCAAAGCCGGTCCATTTCTTCTTCGGTAAAATCAGCGCCATCCTTGTCCCGGTTCAAATAGTGAGAGAACTTTAATATGACCAGTTCGGAGGAGCGCGCCATAAAAATCTTCACGTCCGCCAGCGCAGTATCCAGTCCCGGTCCGTCACACCCCAGCAAAGGATTGGTATTGAAATGCCCGGTGGAGAGTTTCCCCTGGAATATCACCGGCCTGACATCAAAATAGCGGACACCGTTATTTAGCTGCCCGAGATAGGATGCGGTTTGCGTCTGTGTGTTACAGCTGTTCGCCCCAAAAGGCCCCAGCGCCGTACAGTTATTGACTTCATACATGGAAGCGTCATGGGCAGCCGGTAGCATCACTTCTTTCAGGCTCCTGCCTCCAATCACCGGCATGCTGTTCTTCATCCAATCGCTTCGGTCAATGAACAGTGATGCGGAAGACATCAGGTCAGTACCATCCATATGGCTTTCCACTACCTGTGTTCCATTAAAACCGATGCAAGGCAGACTGCCGTCATTGCTGAATTTCTCGCTCCCACCAATCCATTCAATGGTTTTCTTGCCCAGATTCAATCGCCCAATCCGTTTCCACAGTGTGTTGAAAGTCTGCGACTGATGAATCTCGATGACCCAGAAATCATCGGTCAGAACCACCGATGGATGTGAGCCGGAGTCATATTGATAGCTCTCGCCCCATTCAATGGTCTTGTTATCCTGATTGACCGTGCCTACGTGGTACCAGAGATTGGTGGATAATCCGTCAGACTGGTGAACCTCCACCAGCACGCCATGACTGTTAATCGCTACCGAAGGGGTCTGGCCGGTATCGTATTGTCGGCTACCGCCCCATTCCACTGATTTATTATCGGGGTTCACTTTCCCCACGTGATACCACAGGTTGCTGGATATGCCGTCAGCCTCATGAACTTCCACCACAATACCGGAAGAATTCATGGCAACGCGGGGAAATTTCCCTGTATCGTATTTCTGGCTCCCTCCCCAGGAAATGGACATGTTGTCAGAATTGACGACACCCACGTGATACCACATGTTGTTGGAAAATCCGTCTGATTCATGGACCTCAACGATCACGCCTTTATTGTTCAAGGTAATGCAGGGATAGCGGCCGGTGTCATACTGCCTGCTCTCCCCAAAGGCCGTATAGCCTCCCTCCAGACTCCCAACCTGATACCACAATGTTTCGCTGGCCTGCGACTGATGAACATCGATAACTATCTGACTGGTATTGGTGGCGATACTGGGGTAGATACCTTTGCCATATGCGCGGGCAAATCCTATTGCGACATCTCTCATAAGCGTGCTTCCTGTCAGCCTGATGATGGTGATGAATCCTATGGATCTCAGGCGAATAGCAAGGACTTCATGGACAAAGGTGAGTTCTTGTTATTCATGCCGTATTGATTATTCATATTGTATTTTTCGTATTGATAGATCGGACCCGGCTTGCTATTCGGACCACAGGGGTCCGCCTGGTCACGCTCTACGGTTCGAGCAATATGGTTTTTGAATTTCAGGCGCTGGCTGGATTTGGAATGCTGGACACACAACGAAGTGAAAGCGGTACTTTCCCTGGGAACGTTACCACTGCCTTGCGGATACATCCTTCTGACATTGCACATGACAGTCTTTTCCTTTTTCCATTCCATGGCGCGACTGCAGCTTCGAGCTATTTATCGGTTTACACATTTGCTTACCGGTGAAGACATTATCCACCTGTGAAGACATCGTTACCGATAAGGAGTTATTTACCGATGAAGACATCGTTCACCGGTGCATACAGTTAAGGTTTAGATCATTAGTATCGGCGATGCAAATTCCCCAACGGAAATTTTGCTGCCCATTCCCGGTTTCAGGCAAAAACGACTACACTCGAAATATCGGGACATATTTTCATATTGGAAACACGGCCAAGGAGTGGGTTCATTTTTCAATCGGCTGCAGCTATCTGTTTCAAAACTGCAGGAAGAATGGTCATGAAAACCCCAATCGCATTACTGGTCTTGAGCAGCGTACTTTTGTGCCATACCGCGACAGGTAAAGAACAGTCTCAACGTGAGTTGATCATCGGTATCAGTTTTTCCATTCCGCCTTATGTGATTGCGGAGGAAAATTCGGGGCTGGAATTGGAAATCCTGCGTCAGAGCTTTGCTATCAAGGGGTACACGGTTCTCCCCTCCTACCTTCCCCTTGCACGTACCTTTATGAGTTTTGAGGAGGGCAGTCTGGATGGTGTTTTAAACGTCAAACCGGGAATGGTCAAAGGACACTACAGTGACGTTGTCATCACCTTTCGCAATCAGGCGGTCAGCCTGAAAGACAGGGAGCTTTCAATCAACCGATTGGAAGACCTTTCACAGATCAGTGTCGTGGCCTTTCAAAAGGCCACCGTCATACTTGGACACGGTTTTGCCTCTGCCGTGCAATACAACAGCGACTACAACGAGGTTGCAGACCAATCGCTACAGGTAAAACAACTTTTCAGACATCGAACAGACGTCATTATTCTGGAGAAGAGGATCTTCCTGTACTTTAGACGCTGGCTTTATGACCGGGCCAATACGCTCGGCGGGGACTATATCGTCAAACAAAAGGACTTGCTGCGTCCTGTGATTTATCACGACATATTCCCTCCGTCCGAGTATCGCTTTGCGTTCCTTTCCCAGCAGGTTCGGGATGATTTCAACGAAGGTCTTCAGGTGATCCGGGACAACGGCACCTACGACCGCATTCTGAAAAAATATGAGGAAGATCTGGAATTGCCTGCCGGAGACTGAGTCATACGGTCCCTGGCAGGCAATCAGTCTCAGACAAGCAATCAAGTTCAGACAAGCAATTTTGACAGATAAGGGTTTCTAAAGACGCTTACGAATGATGTCAAAGAGCTCGCTGGATTCCCGCTTTATAGGATCCGGCTCACCATTCTCCATGGCATCCCAGTATTTCCAGTGCACCTTTTTCGTTCCGAGTTCGTAATCCATCTGGTCCCAGCTGTCTTCCCGAAACGCATAGAAAGCCCAATGCAGATTACGACTGTCAGCGGCTTCCAGAACATCTTTCAGATATTCTCCACAACCTGGAATCGTCCTGGCACAACCAAACTCCCCCATCACCATCCGATTGACCGGAACTCCCGACTTTTTCGCCCATTCAACAGGCATGGAAAGATAGGAATCTACTTGCTCCCGCCCCCAAGGCATAAGTTCCTCCCCGAACGGAATATTCCCCGGGTACACATAGCGGTTTTCTCTTTTGATGTTAGGAGAACTGGTGAAATCATAGGGCTCATACATATGAAAGGAATAAAGAAGATTTGTGTCTTCAAGCCCTGACGGCCAATAGGAAAAAGCATCCGCCGCAGCGTACCAGCCCGCATCCAGCATCACCGCTACATCCTGATCAACCTGTCGTATCGTTTTGACCAATGACTGGTAGAACAAACGCAGGTCTCGCGAACCTCCCTGCTGCTTCTTATACCACTGCACCATTTCATCAGTATCGGCATGCTCTTTAAGGTCGCTCTTACGTTCCGGTGCGGGTTCGTTAACAAGGTTGAAGGCTGCAATGGCCGGATGCCCTTTCAAGGCCGTTGCGAGATCTCTCCAGAAGCGATTGGCATCGTTCCAATGATTCTTGTCCGACCAGAGCCGGTCATCAAAAACACCATTATTGTTCTGCGACCAGCGCATATAGGGTAAAGACAGCGGTGCAATAACCACTTTCAGATTTGCCTTGTGCGCCCGGTCCAGCACCGCCTTAAGCTGAGCCAGATCGGCACCGTTCAACGACTGGTAATGATCAGCATTGTCGAGCAGAAAATCCCGGCCTTCAGAAGGCCATTTGTCATAAGACAACCGCACCCAGGTAGCACCATAGGCAGCGAGAGCATCAAAGTACTCCTGCGTCGGTGGAAGCCGGTTAAAGCTGTTTGCACCATGCTGCGGGGAATCCCAGAAGCTCGCCGCTTCAGCTCTGATGAAACAGGAAAATAGAATGAGTGAAATAAATACTACGCGTCGAAGCACTAATTAAAATCTCCATATTTTTGAAATAGGGCGACAGCCAAAGGGGGAACGATAGGCGAAATTTCGCTAATAAAATATCGGTATTTCTGCTGCTGTTTTGCGATATTTTATTAAAACTTGGTTATTAAGGGTGTCTGAGTTAACTGTCATGATACTTCGATGAGAATTGCCAGAGTCAGGCGTTGAGAGATTGAAACCGGTCAATAACCGAAATGATAACGGGGCCGGTGACGTGCGACGCCATCAGCCCCTTTTTATGACAGGTGGTTAGCCTGCATCTTCATGCATTATTTCAGCAATGATGGATGGCCGGTTTATTCCGGCACAGTAAGAACCATAGTCCCCGGCGAGGGTCCTGTCCTTGATTTACATCAACTGACACTTTTTAGGATTTTGATGCTAATTGACGATCTGATAGTTAATAGCTAACGGAGGCCAGAAAGAAACAAAGCCCCCATCTGTATCACCTAAACACCATCCTACTTCACGAATGTCCTTAATACCTTGTTCCCGTTGCCGCATCTATCGGGAATGCTTCGTTGATAAGAAGTAAATCTTCGTCGTTTAAAGTCACACCAAGCGTACCGAGATTCTGCTCCAGATAACGACGGCGTTTGGTTCCTGGAATAGCAATAACGTCGTCGCCCTGTGCCAGTACCCACGCCAGGGCTAACTGGGCAGGTGTAACCTTCATACGCTGGGCAATCTCTGTAATTCGATCAAGTAGATTCAGGTTCTTAATAAAGTTTTCGCCCTGGAATCGTGGATTGGTCCGTCGCCAGTCATCCTCAGCCAAGTCTTCAAATGTTTTAATCTGACCCGTTAAAAAACCGCGCCCAAGGGGGCTATAGGCCACAAAGCTGATACCCAGCTCACGGGTTGTGGGCAGAATGCCCTGCTCCGGTTCTCGACTCCATAGAGAGTATTCGGTTTGTACTGCGCTAATCGGATGAACCGCGTGCGCTCTGCGAAGCGTATCTGAATCAACTTCGCACAGACCCAGGTTACGAACTTTTCCTGCCTGTACCAGCTCAGCCATGGCGCCCACGGTTTCCTCTATGGGAACCTGCGGGTCAACGCGATGCTGGTAATAGAGATCAATATGATCAACTCCCAGCCGTTTTAGTGAAGCATCACAAGCGGAGCGCACATAATCAGGCCAGCCATTCAGCCCCAGAATCTCACCAGACTCATTACGCACGACCCCAAATTTTGTTGCCAGAACCACCTTGTCACGGCGATCAGCGATAGCATTGCCGACCAGTATTTCATTCGTCCAGGGGCCATACATATCCGCCGTATCTAAAAGATTCACCCCCAGCTCAATAGCGCGATGCAAAGTCGCCACCGGCTCAGCTTCTGTTGTAGAACTATAGAAGTCCGACATTCCCATACAACCCAGCCCAATCGCGGAAATCTCGATATCACTGTGTCCGAGTTTACGGTATTTCATTGTTACGCCCTCTTAAGATCGTGACTCGTTAACAACCGTTAGCATTGAATCTATCTGCTGAGGTAAATCTTAAGTAATCCCGCCTTCTACATGCCTGCCAAATCTTCCAAGAGTCATGCCCAATTCTCCAGAACACTCGATAAATATATAACAGCGACATCTGCTTACACTATACTTTAGCGAGTGAGGAACCATACATGACACTATCAAACATCATATCCCAGACATCTAAATATATTGATTTTAGTGCTGATACCCCAGTGGATCAGGTGTCGCCCATGCCGGGTTTGATCCTGTTAAAAAGCAGCCGGACAACTGAGCTGGCAGCATCAATCTATCATCCGGTCATTTGCTTAATTCTCCAGGGAGCAAAAGAAACAACAGTTGGCGAAAGAACCCTGAGTTTCGCTGCTGGTGAATCACTTATTGTAAGCCACACAGTCCCTGTCATTTCACGCATCACCAGAGCTAGCGACAAGGAACCCTACCTTGCCATGATTCTGGAGATCGACCTCGGCATTCTGCGCGCGCTTTATCATGAGATTGAAGAGATACCTGCAGATAAGGAGTCATCAACTGCATTGAATGTGGATACCGCAGGAGAAGACTTGCTGAACGCCATGTCACGTTATCTGGCGCTGGCTGACCGGGGAGTTGAAAAGAAGGTCATGGCACCGCTGCTGCTTAAAGAGATTCATTTCCGGTTGCTTATGGCGCCGCACGGTAAGATGTTACGCAGGCTTTTAGAGCACGACAGTTATGCCAGCCAGATCAGCAGGGCTATAGCTCACCTTAGAGATCATTTCAGGCAACCGCTTTCAATGCCTATGCTGGCTAAGAATACGGGGATGAGTGAATCATCATTTTATGCGAACTTTAAAAAGGTGACGGAAACCACACCATTACAATATCAGAAAGAGATGCGCCTAATAGAAGCGCAGCGTTTACTCCGGAATGGTCATTCATCCGTGTCGTCGGTTGCATTTGAAGTAGGATATGAAAGCCCCACACAATTCAGCCGAGAGTACTCTCGTAAATTCGGAGTCCCGCCAAGCGAGGAAATGGCGAGTGTGCGGGTAAGCGTATGAGATAGATGCCCTGCTTATACAGGGTCAATAAAAAGGCCTATTGGCTTGGCCGAGTGCTCACTGGGAACCGATATAACCACCCTCACCTATCTAGCTGACGTTAGACCAGTTCCAATTGCTCACCTCCAATTGCTCATCTTCAATTGCTCACCTCCAAAAAAACTGAGTGTCCATTTTTCTTGCCTGTCTCCTTTTTTGAATTGCCCTCTCAAGATTTGAAGCAGATACCACAATTCCGATCAAAAGCCCTGACAAAACACTCCGTTCAGTATTGGTTAAGCCACAATTCGATATAACTTAGCCACCTCCAAATCAATCGGAAAAGAAGTTACAGGAAGATGCAGTTAATCAAACTATCGCGGGTACTGATGTCAGTTTTACTGGTTGCAACCGTCTCAGGTTGCGCCCACCACAACCTGATGGAGGCCGGGGAAGATTATACTTCCCAGGGGCGTTATGAGCTGGCCATGCAGGCCTACCAGAAAGCGCTCAAGCTGGAACCCGACGATCAGGAAACTATGGATCAGTTTTCTCAGAGCCGTGACCGGTTCAACCAATGGCTCACCAGCGTCCGGCAAGCAGCAGATAAATCCTATGCCCAAGACCATCGAGGGAAAGCCATGCTGCTGTATGGCAAAATTGCCGATGCCACTCAGGACCCCACTGCATTAACCAGATACAACGAAATACATCAGGAGATGGCAGATAATCATCAGCTCTATATTCAGCTGGAGAAAGATCCAATTTTATTTGGCAATTACTTGGGCGAAGAAATCAATGGCCTGACCCTCGTCCATGGATCGATAAGCCATACCCCTGAAACCTCAAGCGTGTACATTCAACGGGGCCCTGTTCGTTTTCACTACCAGGAAACGGAATCACCGGAAGTCGGACAATACGTCAGTGGCCAGGTACCCGTGGATAATCCGGAGTATGCGAGCCTACAGCAGGAAGCCTCCATGCATCGCCATCGCGTTGAACATGAGCGCAACCAATTGATGACCTACCGGCAAGACCAAAAAGACCTTGGCAGAGAACGTCGCAGCCTGGAAAAAGATCTTCGAGTGGTTGAAAACAAACTCAGCAAGCTTGATCCCGCAACATCTGAGTATCAGCAGAAAAAGCTGGAGCAGGAAGATCTGCGTTCTAAGATTTCAGGTCTGAACGACCGGATCAGATGGACCAAGGACAAAATCCATGAACAACGCAGGGATGTCGATCATGCTGAGCGCGAGCTGGAAGACATACTCACCGGCTTCGATCGCATTCCTCCAACAATTTGGGAGGATGTCATTTCAGACTATCACTATACCCGCTACATTCTGAGCAAGACGGCTGAATCCACATTGATTGTCGACATTGATGGCAGACGTCGGGAAGTTCCCCTTGAAGTGGTTTCGGAAGACGACCACTACCCCGACCACCCAACCATTAGCCTGGCCGGAAAATCCGCAAACCTGGAGTCCGATCAGGCGATGACCCAACGGTTGAATAATGAGGCGCGAACCACCGCAGAGAATCAATTGAAGTCCATGGTATACCAACATAAGCAAGGTCTGCTGGCTCTGGCAAATCAAGCCAATGACAGCGAAGAACGCCTCACCGGCTGGGTGGCTCATGGCATAGCCGGCAATCCCGGAGTGGAAAATGACGTAGCAAGTAAAATGCGAGCCCACCTGGAGCTGGAATTTGGGAAAGCAGGAGAGTTTGATATCAACCACCTGCTGACGCTCTATCCCACGTTCTAACAGGACCATAACCGCTTCTTGCATATAACGGAGTATAGAGAGCAAAAATATCCTATTTTTATCACTTGTAGGGGCGGACCTATGTGTCCGCCCATCGGGTTTACAGGCAACGTTAGGTTGGCAGGCCTGCTCCACGGATTACCTCAAGTCGCTAACTAAATATCAGTAGCACAAAACCACCCAGACTGTAAGTGATTAAAGAATGAGTTCTTAACCGCCTCTCTGCAAATACACAGTCAAAGATCCCCCCACCACCAATATGATCTGTTCCCATTTCAAACTCAGTTGGGTGTTCATTGTTTCTGTTTGCATATCACAAATTCTTCTTAATCAAAGACTCGTACTCAGGGTAATTACTCCCGGGAGTCCGCATAGCAATATAAGCTTCTTTTAAATTTTCGGCAGCTTGATCGTAAGATAGAAGTAACTCTTGAATTTCCGCTTTATCCCTAACCGTTTCAGACTCTAAAAGCCCTTCGAAATATTCAATTTGCTTCTGAACGGATTGTATACAGACCAAAATGGTCGACAAATCTAAATTAGACATTAATCAACAACCTTTTACGGGACTCAGCGTTTCTTGCGAGAATATCCAAAAGCTGAATGAATTGATGTTTAGGCATGTCATAGTTAGGGCTAATAGAATAATGAGTAGCATTAAATCGCTTATTGAAGCTGTCTTTTGTAATAATTAACCCATTCGGTATTTCCGTGCCTTCCGGTATTTCAAAGTAGGTCCAATTAGACTCACCAAATGCCCCTGGGCGATCAAACAACGAAGTCCCCTGACCCAAAACAGACTTCACAACTTCAACACCATTTTCAAGCTTTACAACTTCAACATCTGGAGCCCTTAATACCCCAGCTCTTATTTCTCGCTCCTCGAAGTCCGGATAAAATGGATTCCTGCTTTTGGAGCTCTTGTGAAGTGACCGCCATAGATAAAGCTTTAGACTACCGACATATATCCGATCCAGTTGCCCTCTTGATATCAACAAATTTTCGATGGTCTTCATTTTCACTCTCCTTAGTGTTAGTAGTGGTGGTGCCTCAACGCACGTAGTCATAGGCATCGAGTATTACCTCACCATTATGCTTTGCAAAAGCATAGAAGATGCCTCATACATACTAAGGGGACATCCATATAACTGGCCAGTCAAACTGGTGAATGGTTGAGGAATGCCTCCTCAACCACTTCTGACTATATCTCACTCTAATACAGAGGGATGACCCAAGATTTTTTCAACTTTCCACTTTAAATATCAAACGCCCTTCGTGCTGCACCTTTGCTAACCATACGACGCTCCTCTACCCGTTTCATAAACCATACTTCATTGGTTTGGCAGACTTCACAAGGCAGGGCAAATATACCGGCAGGGTTATTGCTCGGATCGGGATATGGGTTGGCATTATTTCCCCACCATATCGTGCTCATGCCAGTCATCCTATCGCCAAATCCAGAGGCTGCCTCTAAAGCTTTAGGTTCTGCGCAATGGCGCCCACCCTGCACATGATAATGATCTTGTGTGGCCATCCCTGAGTTGAGAGGATTCACCACTCCATTGGCTCCGGAAAAATGAACAATGGTATAAGCCACGCCGCCGTATATACCATGACCAGCCAAATTATTAATGGCCGTTCTAAGCGCCCCTTGAACAACTCTAGGTCCAGAAGTTGAAATAATGGCTCTCCGAGGCACATCGACGTCTCCAGTGACAACGACCGTTATCATGCATCGATTGGCTCCTCCACTAGCAACTCCTGCTGCTGTCAGTTGCGCATGCAAGTTTCTGATAATTGCATCACTGGCTCTGGTTCGTGGGGGGAAATTCATCTTTGTCTCCTTTAGATGTAATGGCATAACGCCTCTAGCATTGGGGCAAAGGCCCCAACACCTTCCTGTCTGTGATTTACTACTTGCGAATAATAAGGTCGCCTCCGGCCAGCGATACCTGCCGCCCATCAAACCTTACTTCCTCCCAATCTGCAGGATTAGAAGACTCATTTTCGTGAACCACCAAATAGCAAAAATTTGGATTCTCCGTTTCTGGTAATACACTAACAAGCGACCCAGAGTTGATGCCATACATTTCGCATAAATGTAGCTGGCCAATAGCATTTTTGATGAGATTGATTTTGCCGATATGCTCCGCCTTAGCTTCAAGCGAATCAAATTCTTCAATTTGCTCAAGCTGTTGTAGATAGCTGGTTAGGTTTTCTATTGCTGGATTCATAATCTTTTAGACACCAAAAATATTAACGGGATATCCAAATACTACCCTTCCACCCGTACACAAATAAGGCAGCTTGTTATATGACAGAGTACAAGCCCCCTTATACTAAGCAAGCTCTCAGCTACCTGCTGACTTGCAAAATTGACCATGCATTCTCACTCAATTCGGGAAGCTGAAGTGGCAGCAGCAACTACACTTTGCTCAACAACCAGTCTCTCAACACGCCGACACTATGGCTGATCGCTTTGCCCTTAGGGGTGACCAGGTAATAGTTGCAACAGGAAGGCACCGCAGGAAGTGGAGCGATGAGGCGACCGCTGGCCAGTTCTTCTTTTACCAGGGAACCTCGCGCAAGCGCTACTCCAAGGCCTGCATCAGCAGCCGCTATGGCCATATCAGACCGATTAAAATAATGTCCCTGCCGGCTGGATACATCCGTCAATCCTGACTGGTCCAGCCAGTACCGCCACTCTGCGTCTCGTGGTGCATCTGACCAGGGCATCGCATCATGTAATAACGAAACGCTATCCCAGATTTTGGGGTCTTGCCAGTTAGCCCCCTTCATGTACTCAGGACTGATGACCGGCAACAAGATTTCTTCCACCAGCAACGTCGCATCAAAGTTCTGATACTCGCCTTTGCTGTAATCAATGGCCAGGTCAAAGCTCGCCGTACTCAGATTAAGCAACGCAGCCTCTGCATAAGTTTCAATCTTTATATCGGGATTGTTGAGATTGAATTCCTTGAGCATAGGAATCAGCCATTTAAAAACAAATGAAGGCGTAGATGTAAGCCTGACGGCGGTATCAATAGAATTCACCTGTAGACGCTCAACCGTCTGCCTGATGGCCTCAATCGATTGCCGTGTCACGGTCAATAACTCGTTTCCTTTGGCTGTCAACCGGATACCTGATGGGCGACGCTCGAACAGCTTAATTCCGAGCTGCTCTTCCAACTTACGAATTTGTTGGCTCACGGCACCCGTAGTGACATATAGCTCTCTGGCGGCAGCGGAAAAGCTTAACAGTCTGCCGCAGGCCTCAAAATAGATCAGCATGGAAAAGGTACGCACACCGAGTCCTGACATCATTATCCATCCAATTATTGTTTAGCCAGACTAAACAGCTATTGAGATTCTATCGTTTGCTTTCTGAGCAACAGCAACCCAGAATTTCCATAGCTTCTTAATACAAATGACAGCTAGTTTGGATAAGCAATGAGAACTCTCAGTATCACCCAAGACGAACGTAAAATCATCCAGAGTAGCCAGCCTATAGTGTGGCTAAACGAAAATTATCAAAATCCTGTTTCGGCTTCTGCCACACCGGAAGTAGATGAATTCTACGAGGCAGAAGCTCGCCTCAAGCGATGTGCACCGCTGCTACAGAGACTGTTCCCCGAACTCGAACCCAGCCACGGGCTTATTGAGTCTTCACTGATAAAAGCCGATCGACTCAACAGCAAGATCAATCCACTGGGCGGTTCGCTGTTCCTGAAAGCTGACCATGACCTGCCGGTGGCAGGCTCCATCAAAGCCCGCGGTGGTATTCATGAAGTACTTTGCTTTGCTGAAGCACTGGCACTAAAGCATGGAATCCTTGAGAACAAAGACAGTGACTATTGTGTGCTCGCCTCCGAGCCAGCTCGCGGACTGTTTTCACAATACACCGTCACGGTGGGCAGTACCGGCAACCTGGGTCTAAGCATCGGCATCATAGGCTCTGCGTTGGGCTTTAAGACAGTCGTACACATGTCATCGGATGCAAAACAATGGAAAATGGAACGTCTTAGAAGGCGTGGGGTACGGGTCGTTGAGCACAACACCGATTATGGCGCTGCGCTAGAGGCCGGGCGCCTTGAGGCCAATGCTGACCCGAACAGCTATTTTATTGATGACGAACGATCTCCCAACCTTTTCATGGGGTACGCCGTTGCGGCCAAACGCCTCCAGGCACAGCTGGAAGCTCTAAACATTAAGGTGGATGCCGACCATCCCCTATTTGTGTATCTACCCGCCGGTGTGGGCGGCGCACCAGGCGGCATAACCTACGGTCTTAAAAAGATTTTCAATGACAATGTTCACTGCTTCTTTGCTGAGCCGGTACAGGCACCCTGCATGCTGCTGGGTATGGCCGGTGAACCGGATACCGCTCCCACATCCATCTACGAATTCGGTTTAAAGAACGACACAGATGCTGATGGGCTGGCTGTCGGCACCGCATCACAGTGGGTGTGCGACGCCACGCGGAACCTCTTGTCAGGTGTGTATACGGCGACAGACGAGCAGCTTTACCAACAGCTATACCTGCTAAAAACCCTGGAAAATATCGAAGTTGAACCCTCTGCGGCCATCGGCTGCCTCGGTCCGGCAATGCTGATGACCGAGGCTGGACAGAAGTATTTAGAATCCCATCACCTCACCCATCGCCTGGAAAATAGCGTGCATATTCCCTGGCTGACGGGAGGCTCTTTTGTTCCTGATGAGGAGTACCAACGTTATCTCGCAAAAGCTGTAAAACTCTCTACTTGAAAACGATATAGAGGCTCTCATCATGGTCCGGCCGCGTATATAGACTGGATACCAAACTGGAAGTCCCTCCCTAAAATAACGGTCAGATTTAGTGATGGGCATTTCAGATATATTTAGTATGATGAACATGGCAATAAGTTCACCGAAGTATCACAGACGTTCAGGAAGATTACGGGTGATCCCACTGGCGCTATTTTCAAAAAACAATTCGGTGGAAGACATATCTGAATCGACAAAAGGAAGGAGTTCTTATGTCTGGAGAGTTAGAGGCGAAAAATCACGCGGATGCGGTACTAAACGCCTATAAGATAAATTATCTGCCTTTAAACAAGAAAGGGTTAACTGTCGACGGTATCGGGCTTATGTTGCCTGATCCTGACATGCCGCTGGGGGTTATTCTAAAGAAAGATAGCAACTTCATCGTCTTGCTTGGTGAACAACATAGTACGGATACGGTGGTGCCGCTTGAACCCAGTGATCAGGCTTTGATGATTGCAGGTGCCAAAGCAGTGGTCACGGCCATCGGCAAAGTTGCTAGCAAACATACGACCATTGCAGCGATCGAACTTCCCATCAAGAATGGATTCATCGTTGGATCAGGAGCTGGACTGACTAAGATGGAGAAGCTTGTCATTTCCGGTACTGACGATAAAAACCTCGGATCGATCAATCACTCTTTGTTTTATTACAAGGCAACGCTCTTGAAAGACGTGGTCATTGCCGAAGGGGAAAATACCGTTGAAGTCGTCGAACAGGATCTGGCGGCCAAGTCAGACGAACGAAATCCGGGAATTGCCGCCCATTTGATACGCGCAGCCTCAAGCGCCAAAGGACCCAGCGTAACCGTGCTACCTGTTGGACTCTCCCACTTGGGAGGAAACAGCATACAGAAGCAACTGGCCATGAAAGGATGGTCCGTCGTGACAAAAATTATCTAACCTGACGAAATAGCTCTGTAGGAGTCTGCTCTAAACCCTGCAATAATTGCCGGGTGTCCAATTCTTTTGTAGGGGCGGACCTATGTGTCCGCCCCTCGGGGTTTACAGACAACGACAGGATGTCCTTTTATTCCTCACCTCCTCCTTTTATTCCTCAGGAGAATGTATCTTCAGAAACTAAAATAAGAAAAACACGCATGCGCGATACACAAATGTTATATGCTGAAAAAAAGCCTATTCACAGATGAGGAGGTGGCAACATGGAATTGATACAAGCAGTAATTGGAGCAATTATAGCTTGGATTGTTCCAAAACTACTTGATCATTTGCTGGCTAAAGGAAAGCAAGAGAGTGGCGCGGGTACAGATCTGGTATCTGCTTTTCCTTGGACAAGATGGTGTGTCGCTCATACGATTGCCGGGGGAGTAGGAGGATTTCTCAGTGGTGTTCTCGGACTCATTGGACTGAATACACCGGGGGGTGTCGGTAATTGGAGTGTTTTCGGTGTGGCGATCGGCATTGCCCAGTGGATTGTTCTTAAACGATACAATAATTTCGGACCCTTTTGGGCAGTCGCTAGTGCTTTGGGGTGGTCAGTTTGGTCTATCTTTCAAGCTGCTCAGGCACCGGGATATTTAGGTTGGTCAGCGGTAGGTTTCGCCGTTGGGATCCTTCAATGGGTTGTTTTGCGACGAGAACGTAATCGAGCGTACTTTTGGGTGCCAGCTAATGTAATAGCCTGGCTAGTCGCAGGAACATTGGGCTTTGCTATAGGCATGGGTTTATTATCTGCACAAGCGCCTTTTTCAACTGCATGGGTGGTCGGATGGTCTGCTGTTGGATTGTTTGGTTCAATAATTCTCGGCTGGTCGCTAAGGCACATGCCCAATAAAGAAGTAAAGCCTTCCACATAAATTACTAACGGGACATCCATATAACTATCGCTGAATGTCCTTTCAATCCGTAACTTGTAGGGGCGGACCTATGTGTCCGCCCAGCGCGGTTTGCAGACAAAACACAAAGAAAAACCTTCATTAAGAGCAGATACAAGCCCCCCTCACCTCTCTAGCCGATGCAATGGAAGGCTGTCCATTTTTCTTCTTACTTTTTTTCCCAGGGATCTAAAACGTCGCTTTCTTTTAAGATTGCCGGCCTACCTAGCAATGATCTTTCAAATGCCTCACAAAGATGTTTAGAAGCGTAAGTATTGAATGCTGGTTCTTTAACACCATTAGAGCGAGATATTTTTGATACAGCATGAGCCATGGTCAGATTTCTTAATTCTCTTTCGGTGATAAGCCCTTTCGCACAACACTCCCACCCATTCTTACCTCTGATTCCGTTGAGCTCTAAATCGTACAGAACATGATCAATTACACTGAGGCTAAGTTCTTCGGCCATCTGCTCCAAATTCATGGCAGATGCCAAATCATCTAAACACTTTTTCAATTCTACTCTATCTGGGCTACGGTTCATGATCTGCCACAACGATTCCATGACTGGAGAATCTGAGTAAACGGCTATGTTTCACCACAGCTTCCACTTTTTCTTTACTCGACGATAACCTACTAACGGAATTTCCTCAGGTTCCAATAAGCTTTCATCAATATAACCCTCTAGCTGATAGCCAAAAAATGCCTTAAGGGCCTCCTCCCCTAGCTCAAGAGGATGGAATGCAAAAGGGTAGTCGGCTTCATCATCTTCCGGATCTGTAGCAGGATGCTTACCTTCCCAAAAGGGAATTTCAAATGGAAGTCTTTCACCGACATCTTCAAGAATGTCACTATCGGGTGAGAGGCTCAAAGCACGCAATAATTTGCCATTTTCCCATTTCGAGAAAGCTAACCAATCAACAGCGCTATGCATCGCATGTGAGAATGCAAACCTTCCCAAAGCACCACCAACAAAACGAGCATCCAATTTCGTTGGAAAATCCAATGCAAATTCCTTTGCAGCGAGTACCGTCACCCCTTCAAAACAACCCGCATATAAAATGTCATCAGGAGGGTTCGTATAAGAAAGACTACCATCCTCTATCGGCTCAAGCTTATCTTTAGGGAAAAGCTCTTTAACCAATTCATCTGTCTTTTCTCGATTTAGATTCGGTACTTGTTTCAATATCCGGGAAGGTTCAGCATCATCCGAACAAACCAGCATCCAGGTTTTAGCCCCCATATTTTTTATCCTTATCGAAAAGTAAGGCCAGAGAGAACTGGCACATTTTACGGCTTTCAAGCGACACAATTTATTATGCACTTATAAAAGCTGAAATAGATGACTCCCACATTTTTTCCTCAGATAAATCTCTCGCTCCAATACTGCTGGCTATCAATTCGATCCGTTTCATTCCGCAGCTTGTAGGGGCGGACCTATGTGTCCGCCCACCGAGGTCTACAGACAATGACGCACAAAAAAATCACCCACCTTCCTCTCTAATAGATGGCTGGTGTCCATTTGGTTGTACATACAGGTCCATTTAAATAACGGGGCCAAGTGGATAGGATATATGCGCATGCGCGTTATACAAATAATGTTAGTTAAAAATATTTGATCAAATTGAGTGAGAAATGAACAAGTATAAAGTGCTTTTAAACGGGCAGAACTTTTTAGTTGAACTTGAAGGTAAAATCGGCAGATTCGGTTTTCTCTCAAATATATTTGTGGAGGCTGAAAACGAAAACGATGCTGAGCAAAAAGCAGTTGAAATGCTGCGACAAAATAAAACACTGTCTTACTCAGTAAAAAATGAGAGAGAAAATCCGCCAATGATCTACGCAGAGGAAATTATAGAAATGGACAATTTCGGCGGAATCGAAACTCCAGACCAGGGCTTAACCTGGTACCCCGAAGAAGAATCATGAGCGACGCGAGTAACTTTGATCTCAAACTGGAGAGGCTCATGGGAACGGCTACCGATAAATGGTTACAGCAATCTTTAGATCTAACTGTGACGTGGTCAACTGCGTTTGATAATCTCTTCTCTTAATTATGCGCAAAGTCAGAAGTAGTTAAGACGGAATACGTTGTTTCTAAGCAAATCCTTCGCACCCATACTTGATGCTTTCAGCGCATTAGAGGATGCAAGTGAATCCGAGAAAGCGAAAGAATCTATGATGCTTCTCGGCCTAATTTCTCGGAATGAAGCAATAAGCGATCAACAGCCAGGTAGTCGTAGAATTCTATAAAGAGTTAACAAGACCAATCACTGCGATAGCTTTTCCGTTGCAGATTCGCCTGCTGCGCGAGAATGCGGCGTTAAATTTAAACGAGGGTAACATGCCAAAGAAATACCGTAACAAAGATGTAAGCTCAGTTGGTTGGTATGTTGCCTCTTACATCGAGAGATCTAAGTATGTTGGTGAAGATGACGCCAACGAGAATAAGCGTTGTGTTGCATGGGAAAATACAATTCTTATTAAAGCATCGAATCCTGATGAGGCGTACGAAAAAGCAATAGAAGAAGCAAATATAGGTAGAGAACCCTACGAAAACTCGGATGGTGAAATGATTCAGTTTGTTTTTGAAGGCTTAACTTCTTTGTTACCCATATACGAAGAGCTCGAACATGGTTCAGAAATCATGTGGACTGAACATGAGAATAAAGCCATAAAAACTATTAAATCTATGGTAAAAAGCAAATCGGAATTGGAAGTATTTTCCAATGAATAACGAACAAAGAGGACAGAGACCCTGTAAATAATTCTGTGTATCTGCCTGGTTATTAAAGATGCTCCGTTAAGCGATCTTCGAACTCGATCATAAATCGGTTCAGCGCTGACTTCCAATTCCTGATCGGCATCGTCCATTTCTTCG
>NZ_MRYI01000069.1 GCF_002260525.1 Hahella sp. CCB-MM4 | reverse complement strand
GCCCGGGCCGGCGCCCCTGCCCCCAGCATCTCCTCGATCGCCGAGGCCGCCAGCGTGAACGGCAGCGCCAAGGCCAGCGCCGGCAAGGTCGGTTGCACAGCCGAAAGCCCGAGGGCCAGATCCATAGCCACCGCGCGCGCCGTATCGCCCCGGACCAGCAACCGCGTGATCACGGTTTCGGTCAGGGCATCGATGGCCTCTGCATCCCACAAAAGCGGCATCCCAACCTGCGGCCCGGAAACGGATCCGGGCCGAGGTTTTTCATAATGCAAAGATCGCGCGACGGATACGTTCACGATCTGTCGATCAACGGGTTTTGTCCGGCGAGCCGGGTTCGACCGGCATCACATCCCGCACGCCGCGTGCCGGGCCGTCGGCCTCGAAGCTGGCCCAGCCTTCGCTGTCCTCGGGCTTGGGCAGGGTGTCGGGACGCTCGCGCATGTGCAGATGCACCTTGGCGATGAACAGCGCGGTAATGGGCGAGGTCAGCAGCAGGAAGATGGTGATCAGCAGCTCGTGCATCGACACCCGGCCTTCGGTCGCGAAGATGTAGATCATCGAGG
>NZ_MRYI01000068.1 GCF_002260525.1 Hahella sp. CCB-MM4 | reverse complement strand
GCTTGCGAGACCGCGAAGAGGCCCAGCACGACGACGATCAGGTTCACACCCTGCGTCAGGAACGCCAGATCGAAGGTGTAGCGTTGGGTGTAATTGTTGGCCTCCATCCCCACGGTGTTCAAAAACAGGCCGAACATCAGCAATGCACCGGCGGCCAGCGATTGGCCCCGATGCGCGACGACGACCAGCACGCAGCCCAACAACGCGGCGAGGAAGATCTCGCGCGAGCCGAACATCGGCGCGATCCGGGCCAGCACCGGCGACAGGACGATCAGCGCGATCACCGCGAAAATCCCCCCGAAGAACGAGGCGCCGAAGCTGAGGCCCAAGGCGCGCGGCGCCTCTCCGGCCTTGGTCATCGGGAAGCCGTCATAGGTGGTCAGCGCGTTGACCGGCGTGCCGGGCGTGTTGATCAGGATGGACGGGATCGAGCCGCCGAACAGCGCCGAGCCATAGATGCCCAGCAGCAAGGTCAGGCCGACGATCGGCTCCATGCCGAAGGTCGCGGGCAACAGGATGGCGATGGCGACCGCCGGGCCCACGCCGGGGATCGCCCCGATGATGACG
>NZ_MRYI01000067.1 GCF_002260525.1 Hahella sp. CCB-MM4 | reverse complement strand
GTCTGGGAGAATGCGCGTCAGGCGGTGACCGCGGCGCGGATGCTTGAGAGCGGGGTTGATCCGTCCCTCGCGCCTGATGCGCGAGGCGGGCAGGGCGGCGCGCGGGTCGATGCGGTGAACGCGTTCCGGCTGGCAACGCGCGGAGGGGCCGAGGCTTTGGGGCTGCCCGTCGGCGCGTTCCGTGAGGGGATGGAGTTCGACGCGATGCTGGTCGACCCCGCGGTTGAGGCCGGAACGCTGCGCGTGTTCGATGAAGATGTCGAGGGCGCGCGGCTTCTGGAGCGGGTGCTCTACGGGACGTCGAAGCCGAATATCACGAGCGTCTGGGTGAACGGCGAGGCGGTGGTGGGGTGAAACCCCACCCTACGGCTTTCCGCGTGAATGGACCCACGTAGTGATCAGGCGGCTCTTGAGTCTTACCCCGGATCGCCCCCCTATCCCGCCGCGTAGGGTGGGGTTTCACCCCACCTTTCGCTCATGCCTTCAGCGCCCGCGCCAACAGGCCGCCGACTCCTGCAATCGTTCTTCTGCGGCCGCCGCATCCATCCCCAGCGTCAGCATCACCACC
>NZ_MRYI01000066.1 GCF_002260525.1 Hahella sp. CCB-MM4 | reverse complement strand
CTGGTGTCCTCCATCGGTGGGGCCGACATGCCCGTGGTCATTTCCATGTTGAACAGCTATTCGGGTTGGGCGGCCGCGGCGGCGGGATTCATGCTGTCCAATGATCTGCTGATCATCACCGGGGCATTGGTGGGCTCGTCCGGGGCGATTCTGTCCTACATCATGTGCAAGGCCATGAACCGCTCCTTTATCAGCGTCATCGCCGGCGGCTTTGGGAATGATCCGGTGGACCACGGGGATGAAGAGTACGGTGATCCGGTGGAGATCAGCGCGGACAATGTGGCGGAACTGCTGAAAGGCTCCAAGTCCGTCATCATCACCCCGGGATACGGCATGGCCGTGGCCCAGGCCCAGCATCCGATCTATGAGATCACCCAGAAACTGCGCGCGGACGGTATCAATGTCCGCTTCGGCATTCATCCGGTGGCGGGTCGTCTTCCGGGCCACATGAACGTGTTGCTGGCCGAAGCCAAGGTGCCTTACGACATCGTGCTGGGCATGGAAGAGATCAATGATGATTTCTCTGACACGGACACCGTCCTGGTCATCGGGGCCAACGACACCGTGAACCCGGCAGCGGCGGAAAACCCCGGCAG
>NZ_MRYI01000065.1 GCF_002260525.1 Hahella sp. CCB-MM4 | reverse complement strand
TTCTACGACTTCGTCGAGAAGTGGAAGACCAACGCCGGCAGGACCGACCTCGAACCGCTGCCGTTCGACATACGCCGCGAGGTCGCCGGCGGCCGCGCTCCCTGTCTCGAAGGCCAGGCCAACCTCCTCAAGGCCGCCAAGAGCTACGACTGGCGCTACGACGCCAGCTCCGCCGGCGACTTCCAGATATGGCCGCGGAAGAAGAACGGCATATGGGACTTCCCGCTCCAGATGCTCCCGTACGAGGGGGGCAAGTACCAGGGCCTGTCCATGGACTTCAACTTCCTCTACAACCAGTCCGAGGGCAAGACCGACGGCGACCCGGCCATGTACCCGACGTGGCAGCAGGAGACCCTGAACACCTACACAGCCGGCTTCAACCGCGTCTACTACGGGAGTCGCGCGCCCCTGTTCATCGGTAACCACTTCGAAGAGTGGAACGGCGGCATCTACATGAAGGCCGTCGACCAGATGATAGAGAAGGTGTGCACCAAGAAGGACGTCAAGTGTGTGTCCTTCAAGGAACTTGCCGACTGAATGGACGTGCAGAAGCCCGCCACGCTGGAGCGGCTCCGCAGCCTCGACCCCGCCCAGTCCCCGGACTGGTCCAC
>NZ_MRYI01000064.1 GCF_002260525.1 Hahella sp. CCB-MM4 | reverse complement strand
GCGCGGAGGAGTACACCGTCCCGGCCAAGGCCTGCGACCGGGACGTCAGCAAGGACGAGCTGGGTGCACTCTTGCCCAGCGGCTCGGAGCTGCGCGAAAAGCCGTCGACGTCCGACACGTCGTTCTCCTGCCAGATCTACGTCGACGGCCTCATGCAATTCGCCTTCACCGAGCGTTCCGGGCAACGGAAGTTCGACGTGTCCGCGTACGCCAAGAGCGGGCGGCTCGGGGGCTTCGACCAGCCCAGGACGTCGGACGTCAGCGACAACGCCGTGGTCTCCCACACCCGGTCCGTGGTGATGGCCCCGTGCCCGAAGGCCGGGGGGAACTACGTCCTCGACCTGGAGCTGCCGAACATCGAGGGCGACCACAGCGACGACATCGAGCGGTTCGTCCGGTCGTACCTGCCGGCCGGGCTCGCCGCCAGGATGTGCCGGGTCCCCCTGGTCCTGCACGAGCAGACCGTCCGGCTCGGTCTCGCCAACCGCAAGCTCGCCGGCTCCGCCGCGCGGATCGCCGTGTCCTCGGAGTCGACCCTGCCGCTCCTGCCGGAGAGCGTCCGGCCCGCGGCGGTGGTCACCGGCAACCCCGTGCGTCCCGAGGTCCTGACCGGCCACCCGGACA
>NZ_MRYI01000063.1 GCF_002260525.1 Hahella sp. CCB-MM4 | reverse complement strand
GAAATCTCTATGGCATGATCGGCATGGCCATCGCTCTGGTGGCCACCCTGTGGCGTCCCGAGGTGACCGCGGTCTGGCTGATCCTGATCGCCATGGCCATCGGCGCGGTGATCGGCGCCAAGGTGGCCCTGAAAGTGGAAATGACCGAAATGCCCGAACTGGTCGCCATCCTGCACAGCTTTGTGGGTCTGGCCGCGGTGCTGGTGGGTTATAACAGCTATGCGGACCACGGCATTATGACCGGTGTCATGCTGAACATTCACCTGACGGAAATCTTCCTCGGGGTGTTTATCGGGGCGGTCACCTTTACCGGCTCGGTGGTCGCGTTCGGCAAATTGCGCGGCAAGATCAGCTCCAAGGCACTGATGCTGCCCCATCGCCACAAACTGAACCTGGCGGCCTGTGTCGTCTCTTTCCTGCTGATGCTCTACTTCGTGAACAACGGTGGCAGCACCTTCAGTCTGTTGCTGATGACGGTGATCGCCCTGTGGTTCGGCTGGCATCTGGTGTCCTCCATCGGTGGGGCCGACATGCCCGTGGTCATTTCCATGTTGAACAGCTATTCGGGTTGGGCGGCCGCGGCGGCGGGATTCATGCTGTCCAATGATCTGCTGATCATCACCGGGGCAT
>NZ_MRYI01000062.1 GCF_002260525.1 Hahella sp. CCB-MM4 | reverse complement strand
GAAATCTCTATGGCATGATCGGCATGGCCATCGCTCTGGTGGCCACCCTGTGGCGTCCCGAGGTGACCGCGGTCTGGCTGATCCTGATCGCCATGGCCATCGGCGCGGTGATCGGCGCCAAGGTGGCATTGAAGGTGGAAATGACCGAAATGCCTGAACTGGTCGCCATCCTGCACAGCTTTGTGGGTCTGGCCGCGGTGCTGGTCGGTTACAACAGCTACGCGGATCATGGTCCAATGTTCGGCGTGATGCTGAACATTCACCTGACCGAAATCTTCCTCGGGGTGTTTATCGGGGCCGTCACCTTTACCGGGTCGGTGGTCGCCTTCGGCAAGCTGCGCGGCAAGATCAGTTCCAAGGCACTGATGCTGCCCCATCGTCACAAGCTGAACCTGGCCGCCTGTGTCGTCTCCTTCCTGCTGATGCTTTATTTTGTGAACAACGGCGGCAGCACCTTCAGTCTGTTGCTGATGACCGTGATTGCCCTGTGGTTCGGCTGGCACCTGGTGTCCTCCATCGGTGGGGCCGACATGCCCGTGGTCATTTCCATGTTGAACAGCTATTCGGGTTGGGCGGCCGCGGCGGCGGGATTCATGCTGTCCAATGATCTGCTGATCATCACCGGGGCAT
>NZ_MRYI01000061.1 GCF_002260525.1 Hahella sp. CCB-MM4 | reverse complement strand
CCGTGGTGGTGATGATTGAGACCATCTTCCTGCTGTCGATTTTTGCCGAGATCTTCACCACCACCGGCGGTGGTCCCGGTTATGAGACCACCAATCTGGCGTTCCTGATCTACAGCCAGGCGCTGCTACAGTTTGATGTGGGCATGGCCTCCTCGGGGGGGCTGATCGCCGTGGTGATCGCCAATATTGCGGCCTTCGTCCTGATCCGGATGATCGGCAAGAATCTGACTGATAAGCCATAGGGTTTGTTGGGGCTTCGGCATCATCACTGTTGCGCCTGCAAAAGTGCCAGGCTAGGAATGAGGAGTGTAGTTTGGTTATTCCAAATGAGCGACGAATAACGACGACAGGCGCTTTTGCAGGCGCAACCCGAAGGGCTGGAGCTATTTTTGCGCCCAGCCTCGTTGTCGGTCGCTTATGTAGAATAACTACACTGCGCTCCCTCCGCCTCGCCGGATCACAAGAATCGCTTCCAGCAGTGACGATGCCGAAGCCCCAACAAACCCTTGGAGAAAGCGACCATGTTATCTCTTAAACAAGCCCGTCAACTGCAGACCGTGCTCCTGGGATTGCTGGCCTGGGGCGTGGCCCTGCTGATCTTCTTCCCCATCTTCTGGATGGTGCTGACCAGCTTCAAGACCGAA
>NZ_MRYI01000060.1 GCF_002260525.1 Hahella sp. CCB-MM4 | reverse complement strand
AGCAGCGCCTGGCTGTAGATCAGGAACGCCAGATTGGTGGTCTCATAACCGGGACCACCGCCGGTGGTGGTGAAGATCTCGGCAAAAATCGACAGCAGGAAGATGGTCTCAATCATCACCACCACGGCAATGGGCCGCGCCAAGTGCGGCAGGGTGATGTGAATGAAAATGTTGATCGGACCGGCACCGTCCAGGCGGGCCGCATCCTTCTGCTCCTGATCCAGGGACTGCATGGCAGTCATCAGCAGCAACACCGCAAAAGGAATCCATTGCCAGGACACGATCATGATGATGGCTCCCATCGGGTATTCAGAAAACCAGTCGATGGGGGTCGCCCCGAAAAAACGCCAGACCGCGGCAAACACGCCGGAGACCGGATGCAACAGCAGGTTCTTCCACACCAGGGCACTCACGGTCGGCATGATGAAGAACGGGGAGATCAGCATCACCCGGACTATCCCACGGCCCCAGAAAGGATTATCCACCAGCACCGCAATCAGCACACCGAACACCACACTGATCAGCAGCACGGCTCCGACCAGCCAGAGGGTATTCAATGCCCCGGCAGTGAACCCGGCGTCGGTGAGGAAATAATAATAGTTTTCCAACCCGACGAATTCGTTATCCCCCGGATACAGCAGGTTGTACCGGATCAGGGAGAAGTAGATGGTCATGGCCAGGGGCACCGCCATCCAGACCAGCAGGACCAGGACGGATGGAGACAGCATGGCCAGACCGATGCGGTTCTTACGGCGATGTTC
>NZ_MRYI01000006.1 GCF_002260525.1 Hahella sp. CCB-MM4 | reverse complement strand
AAGGCAATCTGTCAGCAGATCCCTATGAAAGCAACCTGGCCTACCTTGAATCAATAGCCTTTGGTTCAGCAGCGGTTCTTGGGGTAGGAGATCCTTTGACGATGGTGATGCCTGGGCCTCGGGTGGATGTATCATATGGGGGGGCTAGGCAGGTTTCTGTTGTTCCAAACAATGCAGATGATTTTGTAACTTTCTATCATGGTACGTCACCTGAAAAGGCAAGTGACATACGGCTTAATGGGATAGATCTTTCAAAATCTAAACCTCGAAATGATTTTGGTGATGGATTTTACATGACCACTTCAAGAGACGACGCAATTCAATCTGCGAAGATGGTAAACCTAGAACAAGATGTTCTTGAGTTTAGGGTTCCAAAGTCTGAGTTCGATAATCTTAATAATTTAAAATTCGACTCACCAAATCAGGAGTGGGCTGATTTTGTTAGTTTTAATAAGGAATTGGATGTTCCATATTTACCTCCTAAAGAATGGGCGCTACCAAAGTTTGATACTGTTACAGGGCCTCTATATAGAGATTTGTTGCCAGATGGAAGGATAAAAAATTGGGTTGGTAGGGCTGATCAGACGAGCATCCATACAGATACCGCTGTTGATTTATTTAATCGATATTTAGTTCAGTAGGAAAATAGCTATGGATTTAAAAGTTTCTTTAGATGAGACCCAAGTCTATTTGTTTGAGTGTGTGGTACGCCATTTACAATCGTCACATGGATATTCACACGATGATGCTGTTCGTTTGGTTAATGGGTATTATGCAAATTTTACTGATGCACGTTATTGCAGTGAGCATGGCATACCTGTGCAAAATGCTGATTTTTTCTCACATATTGGAGCTAAAAGTATGGCAGATAGGGTGCATTATTATCAGGGGCAGGGAAATGTTCCCAATGAAGTGGCATTTGTAGAATGGCAGAGAAAATTTGTAGGGCATCAGGATTAGGATAAGTATAGAGGTCTAAGTGGCTGTTTTAATTGAGGCATTGTCGGTCGTTATTCGGTGTGAGGCGATTGTTAAAAAATATTCTGGAGGTGTGAACGCTTTTATGGCTGCTCTTCCAAATGAAACTCTTTGCTCAGATGGCGAGTTAGCTTGCGTCAACTTTATGGTTCCTAAAGATGTTCAAGCTTATGTTGAAAATTTGATTAGTAACGGATTGACTTTTAAGCAGTCTGACAAGGCGATAGATATAGTTGTTGTCGATCAGATGCGTGGTATGACTACTGATTGTGATTGGGCTGAGATCGGAGAATCTGATTGGAATAGTAATCCGAATCATACGATAGCTGTATGTTGTGCTAGGCCGACAAAAGTTGATCGCATTGTCGTGCCGGAAGGCTGGGAATATGAAGGATCTTTGAGCGCAAACTGTAAATATGTTGATGGAAAACAGGTTCCAGAAAGCTTGAAGTTTGTTAGAAATGAAAATGGGGTAGATGTTCTTGTTGACGAAAAAACGGGTCAGGAGTTTTACGTTCGCCGTGGATAATGTGAGTAGTAAAATAACTTAAAGGACACCCATAAACCAATCGACTAAGCCTCTCTTGAAAAAGAGGACACCCACAAACCAGTTGACGGAGCCTTTCTCACTTCGTAATCTTGTGACTGTTTAAATATCCAGTATTGAGGTTAAGGATGACCCTAGCGAGAAAGGAACTCATATCACTCACCGATACCCGCTATTATCACTGTATTGCCCGTTGTGTTCGACGGGCGTTTTTGTGTGGCCATGATGAATTCTCCGGCAGGAGCTTTGAACATCGGCGCCAATGGATAGTAGATCGCCTATTTCTCCTCTCTGAGATCTTTGCCATAGATGTCGTAGCCTATGCAGTGATGAGTAATCATTACCATGTCGTTTTGAAAGTGAATCCTGATCGTGTGAATCAATGGTCTATGGATGAAGTGATAGAGCGATGGTGCCGGTTGTTTGGTGGCAACCCCTTGGTGGCGAGATATCGGCAGGGAGAAAAGCTGGATGTGGGTTCTCAGCTTAGAGTGGCTGAATATGCCAGCGAGTGGCGTGAACGTTTGAAATCCATTAGCTGGTTTATGCGTTGTCTCAATGAGCACATTGCCCGCAAGGCCAATGAAGAAGACGAATGCAAAGGGCGATTCTGGGAGGGGCGCTTTAAATCCCAGGCGCTTTTGGATGACGCCGCGTTACTCACTTGCATGGTCTATGTGGATCTAAACCCCATTCGGGCAGGCATTGCTAAATTGCCGGAAACATCAGATTACACTTCTATCCAGGAAAGGATTGATCATCTAAGCTCGCCCAACCGAATCTCCAGGTTAGTGGAGATGATTGGTCATGAACGACAAGATTCTCATCAGGAAGGTGTTCACTTTCATATTCAAGACTATTTGGTATTAGTGGACTGGACGGGTAGGGCTATTCGAGAGGATAAACGTGGAGCTGTTCCAGACTATTTTCCTCCAATTCTGCGGCGACTAAATATCGACCAGAATGAGTGGCGTGATGGCGTCCGATTTTTTGAGCATCGTTTTCCCAGGTTAGCTGGTAGATTAGAGAAAATGGAGTTGGCAATCTCACAGCTCGGGCAAAAATGGTGTCACGGTCGGCGTCATGCTTGGCGACTATTTGCGACCTAGCGCTGGCACTGAATTTAATGCTATGCGAATTCATAATGGAACAGTCATAGTGCGGTATTATTTGTTCGTCTAATTGAATATGTTCGGCGCTAATCTAGAATGCCGCACACAATAATCTGGCAGTGGAATTAATACAGGGAATTGTGGAGTGAAACTCTGTAAATCAACTCGATATAATTTTCTTATTATCCCATCCCACGATTTGCCTTTATTGTAAGTCCTCAAAATTAAACGCCTTTTAATGGACCGTACTGTGAACTTTTCAGAAGAGATCAGTTCTATAGTGCTTTGGATGTAGTAGTAATAGGAAGATGTATGGCTAAGAAAACACCTTTGGGAGACAAACTTTATCTGTTTACCGACGATACCGGCATGATGGCGGAGAATCTGTTGATCACTTCCCATGGAGGATATATTCCCCGCCCGGATTTTGGGAAGCAGACGGGGCGCGCCAGGAAGTTTCCTGGACTGGGAGGCTGGATCGGTGTTCCTGAATGGACACAGCTTTATCTTTACGGACCCCATACCAAAACTTTGTTGGATCCTGGATTGAACTCTGTCATCAGTGGCAAAACTAATTATTTGCAGCGTTTACAGCGCAACGAAAAAATCAGGAACTACAGCCTCGGCAAATATCAGGGAGACGATACCGGGGAAACATATGAGAGCATCAGTCGCGATATTGATAACAACAGAACGTACATCAATTTGCGCCAGGAAGCCATGGACAGTGGCGATGAGGGCATGATAGCGCACGTGCAGCGTCTGTGTCCCAATCCATTTCCGAAGTTCGATGTGCTCACTGTTCGAAATCGTAAGCTGATGAGTGGCGTCAACCTCAAACATGTGTTGGATATGCTGGCCAGTACGGGTTACAGATACACCAACATTCACTGTGTATTCTGCCGGTCCCGCATGATTGGAACCAGCGGCACCTGGAACGCGGCCAATAATCCCTGATTTGAAATGATCCAGAAAAACGATCTGGAAACGGGATAAAAAATAGACGGTAACAAAAACAAGAAAGATAATAGGACACCCACTTAATCACTTGCCTACTTAAGCGTGTGACAAGTGATTATTCAGCAAAAGCGCTTAATGGGTGTCCTGCATAAAACTAGTTGAAAAGGGGTTAATGGGTGTCCTGCATAAAACTAGCTGAGCGGCTATGGGTTTAACAAACCGGGCCAGGTCGCGTTGTCCACGTGCATGGGATAGCCTTCATCCACTTTATCTTCACTGATGTTGTATCGCAGGTACCGCTGGCCGGTCAGGAAGATATAGCCCCGGCCATCATTCCATTTTACGGCAGCCGTAATTTCCTGGGCATAGTCACCGAGCCCTGGCCAAGTGCTGTCGTTGATTGGTTTGGGGTAGCCACTGTCTACGGCATCTTTATCGATGTCATAGCGAATATAGTCACCGTCGCTTAAGAAGAAATAGACTTTCTGGTTATGCCAGCGAAGGGCGGCCTCAATCTGGTTCTTATAGGGTTCCAGGCCCGGCCAGGTAGAGTTGTTGATAGGTTTTGGATAGCCACTTCTGACCTTGTCTCCGATATTGTCGTAGTTGATATACTGCCCGTTTTTGAGAAAGTAATAGCTGGTTCCCAGGTCTTTTTGGAAACTGGCAGTGATCTGGTCGCGATAGGCTTCCAATCCTGGCCAGGTCTGGTCGTTGGTTTCTCGGGGGTATCCGCCGTCAGATTTATCGAGGACTTTGTTGTAGCGAACGTATTGCAGATCATTGCGGAAGAAGTAGGCTTTGAAAGCGTCTTTGCTCAAAGCTGCGTCAATCTGAAAATTATTGACCCTTAGTGCCAGCGGAGTGTTATTGATTTCCACGACATAGTCCGTGACTCCCGGCGGGCTCATATTGGAATCAGTCCAGCCTCGATCCATTGAATATACCTGATCCACCAGTATGCCGTTGCGGTAGATGTTGGCGGGAGTCTGCTCAGCGGTATACCAGGTGAAGCTTTCCGGGGATGAGCCGTCTTCCATCAGTTTCCGAACACCCAGGTCGCCAATCAACGGTAGCCCATCCAACCGCCAGGATACATCGACGGGAATGCCGAGATGTCTCAGTACAGTTGGTGCAATTGAGGCTTGGGATGGGTAACCATAGAGGCTATTGAACTGCGTATTGGGAATATCTGAAATCTGCTGCCAGAATTCGGCATTCATCGATTGGTTGGAGCCTATGAAAATGGTCTTCTCAGGCTCAGTCTGGTTGCCATGGTGACAGCCAATCACCGGTGTTCTTCCATGGTCCGTGGTTACAAGCACCAACCAGTTGTCCGCGGTCTGGCGTTGAAGGCTTTCTACTTTGTCCAGGAGTTGGCCCAGGCGGCGGTCCGAGTCATGTACGGCCTGATCGTAAGCACTACCGAAGCAACTCGCGTGCCCTGCGTGATCAGGATCGTCCAGGTGCAGAAACACAAATTCCGGTGAGGTAGCGGATAGGGTGGTCAGCGCGTGGTCGACGACTTCCTGATCGTTGATGCCGCTGACGACTTCGTCGATCCCTGCTACTTCATTCGCGAAGAAACTGGTATTGATAGGAGACCAGTTGGCAATACTTGCAACGTAGGCGTCGGGATGTGCATCTTTAATTCGTTTAAACAAGCTCGGAAATTCGGGGTTGGCCAGCCCGGCATCGTTGGATTCAATCCGATGCTTGGACATCCATACGCCGGTCAGAATAGTCGCCCAGCCAGGGCCGCTAACCGTGGGCTGCTCTGAAGTTGCCCCCTGAATTCCGCCAGTATATGCCTTCGTTATGTTGAGACGGTCGAAGTTGGGTGTGTCCAGCCTTTGAAACTGTTCTAACTGCAGGCCGTCAATTCCTACCAAGAGAACCTTATTATCCGCCACAGCTAAAGACGTCATTGTTAGCAGGCCGAGGCCCACAGTTAAACTCTTCCAGTTAAGCATAATTTCTCCTATGTTTTTATTCTGGTATATACCAGTCATAGAAGCATAGTCGTGTTTAATGACAGTGTGTTTACCTGAAGCTATCGCATTTAATACTCAGCACGTATGATATATAGTCCTGTAACTGCTGGATGAATGGATTTGTTAAAAGAAGGAACTGTCATGAAAACGCTTCAACCTCCCAACTGCCAATTTTTTACTTATCAATCTTTCTACATACAAGCTGCTTATTCCTCTCTACCTTCCTATCTACTTACCAAACAGCTTGTTACCAATTTGTCTGTCGCAATCGAATATCCAGTATTCTTTCAGGGCGCTCGATGCGCTCAGCTTATCGGGATTGAATCCCGTCTATAAATCTTCCGAAAGGCAGTATTTGGAATCTGCTTCGGGAGCTTAAACAAACCATCTAAACAACACGAAGGGACTCGTCTAAAGCAAACGCCACAAATTTTTGATTTTGACTTTCCGGTTCAAAGGAGCGAGCAATGGACAGTACAAGTATGTTTGACCCTGAACTCTATACAGGTGTGTTTAAAGATATTGGTGAAGCGACCACATTACCTGCGTGGTGTTACAGCTCTCAATATTGGTTTAACAGGGAAAAGGAAAGAGTGTTTGATGGTGCATGGCACTTTGTGTGCCTGGAAAGCTCGCTTCACAATGGTCAGTTTGTTAGACGGGACCTGCTTGGCAATAACATTCTGGTGGTCAGGGACCATGATGGAGAGGTGAGGGCATTCTACAACTCATGTCGGCATCGGGGGGCACCGTTAACAGATCAGGATACCGGTCGGGTGAAAGCATTGGTTTGCCCTTATCACAAATGGGTTTATGCCCTGAATGGAAAGCTCATCAAAGCCAATGGCTTGTCCTCTGAATCCAGGATGAAAAATGCCTGCCATCTTGATTTACTGGAAATGACCGTGGACGTGGTCTGCAATCTGGTGTTTGTGAATTTTTCTGACCATCCTCTAAGCCTGCGAGAGTTTTTGGGAGACTACATCAACGCAGTGGCGATGCCGCATAGAATCGACCGGATGCGATGTATTCATAGCCGGAGTTATACACTTGAGTCCAATTGGAAGCTCTATGTCGAAGTGGATATGGAAACGTTGCACACGCCCTGCATACACTCACATTCTATCGGCAAGCAGCCGGTCGAAATTCTGGAAGGTATTGGTGAGTGGGTTGGGGTATTCAATCGGAGTCCTCATACACCCGCGCTTAAACCAGGGCTGAGAACCCGTGGATTCCCCCATACACAAGGAATCTACGGTGAGGGAAAAAACGGCACCCATTTCTGTGTCATCCTCCCCGGTTTTTTCATCGTGACAGCCCAGGACTGTATGTGGTGGATTCAGAAAACACCAGTTTCAGAGAACCTCGTCGCAGTGAATGTCGGCTACTGCTTTCCAGAAGAAACTCTGCAGCGGGAGGACTTTGATCTTGTGGCAAGCCTTTATAGGGAACGATGGGACCAAGTGGTGGAAGAGGATGACTGGATTACGGAATACCAGCAAAAAGGGCTCAACAATAAGGTGACAGGGCTCTACACCGAGCAGGAACGAGTGGTTCAAATGCTGGACCAGAGAATACTCCATAAAGTCCTCGGCCCTGATCTCATTAACATGATCGAGGCAGACACCGGGTCATCTATCTCCCACGACCCTGATGCAGGCACCAGGGAAACTCAACTTAGTTCGTGTGAAGGATGATGTCACCCGAGGTGAATATAACGGCACCAGAGGTGAATAAAACGGCACCTGCGATAAAGGATAAAGATGAATGACTACACGGAATGAACGATCATTAACCAGCCTGCCCGTATTGATCGGGATAGGTCTGGTGTCAGCCGCGCTGTTTAGTTTGACTTTCGTGATCAATTACGAAATTTCGTTCGGTGGCGGAAGTTGGGTTTGGACAGCCGTTTTAAGGTATATGTTTACCATTCTTATATTGCTGGTTTTGCTTCGCCTGACGAAAGGAAGGGGCTATCTGCCGGAGTTATTTCGCCTGTTCCGTCAGAACCTGGCATTCTGGATCATTGCAGGGAGTTTCTCCTGCGGTCTGTTTTATACCGGTATCGCATTCTCGTCAGAACATTTACGAGGTTGGGCCGTTGCAGCAACTTTTCAGTTGACGATCATATTCTCTCCCATCGTATTGATGTTTATGGGGTACCGGTTTCCACTGAGAGTTCTGCCATTTTCCTTTCTGGTATTAATCGGAGCGACGCTGGTTAACTGGGCCGGTGATGTGGACGAAACCAATACTGATCTGTTCATCATGGGAGTGCTGCCGATCATTGTGTCCGCGGTTGCCTATCCTTTTGGCAATCAACTGGTTAACTCTGCCAAAAATGGAGGCTTGGCCTACGTGCCAAGAATACAATCTCCACTTCTAAATAACGCTTTCTCTGTGGTGTTGCTTCTTTCGCTGGGGTCAATTCCATTCTGGTTGCTCCTGGTGATTGTATGTTGGCCCGGTATGCCGGCAGAAGACCAATATTTACAGACCTTTATCGTGGCATTGGTTGCCGGAGTATTGGCAACATCGGTATTTTTCTATGCCCGAAACCTGACTTCAGACCCCGTAAAGGTGGTCGCTGTTGATACGACCCAGGCCACAGAAGTGTTATTTGCCCTGTTCTTTGAGCTGATGTTTGTTGATCCGAGAATCCCTACCTATATGCAGTTGGCGGGACTGGTTATGGTATTGGTTGGATTAATGGGGTTTGGAATGAAGTGGGAGCGGTTCTTTTTGTCCCGACGCAGGAAACTTCAGTATTTGCAGGCTGGTGAAAAATAGGGGCGGCGATGCTGATCTTAAAATCCGGCTCGTCCCGATTAAGTCCTTGGGCGTTCCAAATGGTATTGCCAAGGCTTCCTGCAAGGATGTAATTTACCTGTCTCTTTTACTCTTTTACTCTTTTACTCTTTTACTCTTTTACTCTGAGCGATATAGACCATTGATATGCTGACCGATACTCAAATATCCCAGTTTACAAACGCCGGTTATCTGCTTCTGCCTGATATGGTTTCCGATGAGGAACGAAAGGCATTAATTGAGCGGGCTTATGACATCATCGAAGAAGACCATCTGGAGCAGGCGGGACTTTTTTCCACGACTGATCGGTCTCAAATCGACAATAGCTACTTTTTAGGTTCTGCGGAAACGATTCGTTGCTTCTTTGAGGAAAAGGCATTTGGCGATAACGGCGAACTACTGCAGCCCCGTTCACAATCCATTAACAAGATTGGCCATGCATTGCATGATCTGGATCCCGTGTTCCGGCAATTTGCGCAACGTCGTGATTTCGGTACCATCGCAAAGGATCTCGGACTCTCACATCCATCGCTGTACCAGACAATGGTGATTTTTAAACAACCTCGTATTGGCGGGGAAGTGACTTGGCACCAGGATGCAACATTCTTCTTTACTGATCCCACCAGCGTTATCACTTATTGGTTTGCCCTGGAAGATGCGACTTTGGAAAATGGCTGTCTCTGGCTGGAACCTGGCGGTCACCATGGTCCTTTGCGGGAGCGCTATTTCTGCGAGCAAGGGGAGCTGAGAATGGAACCCCTGAGTGATTTACCCTGGACCAGGGACAGCGGCAACCCAATACCGGTTAAAGCCGGGAGTCTGTTGGTATTTCATGGTCATCTACCTCATTACAGCGCACCAAACCAATCAAACAAGTCACGTATTGCTCTGACCTTCCATGTCGTCGATGCGGCCTGCCATTACGCCCCGGAGAATTGGTTACAACGACCAAACCTGGGGGAGTTTGCCATGTAATATGCTTTTGGAAGGTGGAAGGTGGAAGGTGGAAGGTGGAAGGTGGAAGGTTTGGGAGCCATTCCCAAACCTTCTAGCGGGCTGCCCGATGGCTACCGGTGCTAGGCACAGTCAGCCTGATCCTTTTTCTGCTCTTTCGTCTTACGAAGCTCCGTCTTCTGAAGCAGTGTTTTCTCTAACAGCTGCATGAAGGCATCAGCCCTTAATTTCCTGGCCTTTTGGGCGTAAAAGTCAACATCAATGGCTCCATTCTGGTCACGCTTTATTTCTTGCTCTTTATGATGCTCCCGGCTGGGTAAGTAAACTTGCGATACACACATGGCAAGGTCCTCTGAATAGCTGAAATCACGAGTTGTTGTATTGCAGCTAAGATAATCCTGTGGAAAAATAATAAAAATCGAATTATTTTTATGCAAAGGTTCAAATAAAATGAACTATTCGGCCGACCTGTCCACTGAACTGTTGTCTACTTTTGTCAACGTGGTTGAAAACGGGGGGATCAACCGTGCCGCTGAACGGCTTCACAAGACTCAGTCCGCCGTGAGTATGCAGATGCAGCGACTGGAAGAGCGCGTCGGGCACAAGCTGTTCCAGCAGAGCGGGCGGCGAAAGCAGTTGACGCCCGCAGGTGAAACCATGTTGGTATACGCGCGTCGGATGCTGGATCTGCAGAGTGAGGCGTTGAATGCTCTCCAGGGAAGTGCCATGGAGGGAGAGCTGAGAATCGGGGTGTCTCATTCCCTGGCAGAAAGTAACCTCACTCAGGAGCTAGCGGTATTTGCCAGGCAGTATCCCCAGATTCTGTTATCGGTGGATAGCGGAGAAAGTTCCGAACTGGAGACTGCGTTTGATCGGGGAGAGTTCGACTACGTTATCTACCTTAGCAGGGTGAGTGTCGGAGCAGGGGAGATGCTCAGGACTTATCAGGTCTGCTGGCATGCCCATCCAGAGTTTCAATGGACTCAGGGGCAGCTGTTGCCGATCCTCAGTTTCAGTTCCAGATGCGTTTTCCGGGTACTCTGTGTCGAAGCCCTCAGGCAGTCGGATATTCCCTGGAGAGAAGTGTATCGGACCAGTAGCTTGTCGGCTCTTATTAGCGCTGTTGAGGGAGGACTCGGTATAACCGCTCGTACCAGCCACGCTGCCCGGGGGAAAACCAGGATTTTGGGAGAGAATGAAGGCTTACCTACATTGCCTGATGTGTCGGTTATGTTTCAGTACCGAAAATCATCGGTCCCGGCAAGCCTGTTCGCCGACTGGTTGAAGAACCGTCCTCCTATGGTCGCCTGATTCAGTATTGAAATGGATGATACTTAATAACATCCGTACGAGGATAAACACCTTCCACTTGAGTACCTTCACCAGGAAGGTGTTCGGCCCATCGATAAAGAACCTGAAATTGGCTGGTTTGAGGAGCAGGTGAGGTGATAGCGGGAATAATCCAGTTCTGGTCACCCATCATGTCGAGCGCCCAATTTATTAGAAGGTCGTATGCGATACGTGCAACTCGCGGTAAAAGTTGGGCTCTCTCGGGGGCGGTTACCGGCTCTTCTACTGACAGCAGTGGGCAGTTGTCCAATAGGTGCTTGAGCTGACGACAGGTCATACCGAAGTGATGAAATGCAAATCGTTCCACCAGGAGAACGTCAGCTGTGGAACAATCAAACGCAGCACGCACTAACGCGGGATATGAAACTGATTCTGTACCGGATGGGGGAGGGATGATGATGCCATCAAAAGCATATTCAAAAACATGGCCCATCTTTCCGCGATATGTATCCATACCCGCAACCAGAATCTGTTTATGTGGAAGGGCTTCGGAAAGCTTATGAACGTATTTAACGTCGGCTTGGCCGTTGCCACAGCCTAACGAAAAGTAGATCAAAGGTTCAGGACTGGCAGAAAAGCCTGCCGCCATTTCCAGTAATGATTGGAGGGTTTTCTGATCTATTCGTGTACTGAAATTACCCAAAACGTAGTCACACATTAGTTTGGCATCGTCAATGTGGATCATCTTTTCTGAATATATTGTCTGAAGGGATTTCATTAGGTGCTTGACGACGATTTGATTAATCTCAAGATCGAGAAGGTCGTAGATATCTCGAAGAGAAAATGAATTCTGTAGACTCCAGGGGAAAATATCTTCAGGCGCAAATCTCTGAAATTCGTTCAAAGTCAGCAGTGTTTGTTTCCATATTCCGACTCTTTCCGGAACTATATGCTGATCGAAGACTTCTGTGCATATATCGGTCTTTAGATCTTCCAGTGAGATCTGCGACATTAATCGTTGCAGTCCTTGCTTAGTGGTAATTTCAGACACTTCGCAATCTTCCGATTTTTTCCGGCAGTTAAATAGGCCAGACACGGCTTCTGATATGACGTGCTCATTAAGATATTGGTTTGACAAGCCAATAGGGTGCAGCCGTTCCATCTCGTCCAGGGTAAGCTTTGTCGCTTGCTGTAAGTCAGCATCGCAATAATTCGCATACAGGGTGGTAAATTCGGTTTGATAGGCAGTGAATACCTGGTGGGAACTTGAAATAGCTTTCGTACTCAGGGTCTGATCATGATAGGTCCCATCAATCATGCTGCACAGCGTTTCCCGGATGGGGCCTGCCAAACTTGAAGAAGGATAAGTGGCAATTTGCCGTTCAGCGGAAATGATTAACTCCTTAGTGCTGCAATAAGTGGTTAGTTCGTGGCCACTTGGGTCATTCCGATAGTCTATTTGTCCAATCGTCTGGCCACTGGGAAGGGGAAAAAGCTGCAACTTTACCGCCATGGCGTTGCAGGCGTTTTCTATGACAAATGTTTTTCGGTTGATTTGATATCTTGATGGGAAGTCTCCCATTGACTGAGTTGGGATAAGTTCTTTTCCTATGACGTCCTGCATAAATTTATCGTTTGCACGGATAAAAAACGCTTGGGTGAAAACGTCACTATCATACTCACGAGCAGGGCTGGAAAAGCTGCCGCTTCGTCCGACGTTAACGGTTTCATTGCTATCAGCCATCCATAATCTGGGACAAAGGCAGGGACCGATGTTCAGCCCATGAGCAGATGCCAAAGGGGTAAGCGGGAACTGGTTGGCGCAGAAGATTTGGCGGCTAATGAGTTCCAGCTGCTGAATAAGGCTTGTGCCGAAGGAATAACCCAAAAAAATGAAGCGCTGAAAATGGCGAGTTAACTCTTGCTGCAAGGCCAGATGTGGAAGGGTATTCCAGATGGCCATTCTATGTGCGGGAAAGAGAAGTTCCCGAGTGAGAGTTTCCATATAAGGCAGTATGTGGTTATGCCTCGCCAACTCGTGCATATCGTTGACCAACTCATTGCTCACTGGGGTATCTGATAGCGTAACGGTGCAGATTTGAAACTCTCGTCTGGCATCTGCGCACATGGCATATAGCAGGTTGCCAAGTCCTGGCCCTATATACTGACCGTTAAGGTGTAATATGCCTCCCAGAAAAAATACGAACTTAGTATCAGTGTCGTGAATTGTGGAAAGATCTATCGGTGATCCCAGGCCTTGCTCAGTGAGATGATAGTATCGAATCATGACATTCACTCCCTGCTGCATCATTCAAGTTGAGAAAACCCGGAGCCTGATCTGTGTACTGGATTGATAACAGATCAGGCATGTTCCATTTCCGGGGCCGGCTATTCGTAATAGGGGCGGGGGCGGCCTCCGTTGTAATAACCGTACAGACGAGGCAATTTGGGGGGGCTGTTTTTCGCTGGAGAGCCTGAACTATGTACTGCTTGATAGGGATTGGACACCTGGCCGGGTGCTCCATCCAGGAAATCCTGTATGCCGAACAGATAATGTTGATTCAGCAGATGTCCCCAGGCGCTCATGCCGGTTTTCTCAAAAAGAGGTCCATCAATCTTAATTAAGGAAGGGTCGGACTCCTTCAAAGGTGACAGCACTCCCAGGCGGGCCACGAGGTCGAACTGATTGGCAAAGTTCTCGATATAGGGCAGGCCTACTTTTTCCCCTTTATTGTTCTTTACCTCTGCGACGTAGGTCATTCTGTCGGCGCAATTCGCAAAGGTGTAGACCTCCATTCGGCTCATTATCTGCGTGAGATATTCATCAAGTTCCTTCTTGGTTTTCTGCAGCAGATCCCCCCGTAGCAGGATCTCAAGAGCCAGCTCATCAATCAGTTGAAGGTCCAGCGCCGGTAAACTATCAGGATCCTGACGTAACAGATCAATGTGTAGAAGGGCGCGTCTCAAGGCTCGGAGCACGTTCGCAGTAATGATGGTGCCCTGGGAATGACAGATGACAACCACTTTGTCTTTTTGTGGATCTTTCAGGGCCTCCAGAATAGCTATCGTCGCTTTGATGGTGGGCTCCGTCATGGTTTGGGGTTTGGACAAATTGGGATCGGTTTTGAATGTTTTACCGACAGCACATTCAAGCAGGTCGACGACAAGGGAATCCGTGGCGTTGTGGATGACGGTGAAAGGGCGGTAGAACAGCTTACTCAGCAATGTGGAATTGATATGAGCTACAGCCTCATTAGTGGCAACCCCATTAATAAAAAACCATTGTTCATTGGCAAATGAATTATCACTGGCAAAGGGGTCGGGCTGCTGGAAATAGTTGCTTGGACGCCAGAAAAAGTGTTGTACCACAGGGGGTAATATCGTCCTGAGCCAACGGTTGGGTGCATGAGAGCGGGCGGGGACGGTAACATCCACCAGATAGTCCACAGTTCTCAGCGGACGCCAGATATCTATGATATTGAATTCTGAATCTATCTCATGTGGAGGAAGCCAACTCAATACTGGTCCGAAAATGGACTGCACATAGAGTGGAGGAAAAAATTTCAGGGCTGCCGCCACGATTTGCAGTAACTCTTTGTACCCGTTAGGGGGTGGGGCACTGGTAATACTGAATGACTGTGTTGCCAGTTCTTTGATTGCCGACAAATCTGTATTCGGTTCGGGGAGATCGGATGTGACGATATTGGCTTTTGCAGACATAACTTTGCTCCTTGTCAATTAAACCAGGGCGGGGAACAGACTCTTCCCACCGATGGATTTCCCCCTCAGATCTATTGGTGCCGGTGCTCAAATATTTCTAAGTATTCCAGCAGCGCCCGGCATTGAATGTCGTTTAACTCCTTGCTTCCGTATCTATGATACCTGAGTGTTTCTGTGTAAAAAATGTACAGTCACAATAACTATAGATCCCCTCTGATAACTGTGCCAACGAATTTAGATGGCCATGACAGATGATTGAATGTTTTATAACCTCATCACAATTTTTTTAACGTCTATAAATTAACTTTGATTGTTGGCGGCGGAAGAGCTAATTTTACTCTCTTGCACATTTTGTACAGATGGTAGTCGATATCTCTATCAGCATCTAAGGGTGCTCAGGCCCAGTGAGGATAACCCTCACCATAATGTGCATGGCTAAAGGAAACGGGGCTCCGCATTGTCGGTTCCCGGGAGCCATATCAAGGCTCCAGTCACATGGGTCCTCTTATCCGAGGACCTTGGTGAACTTATATAACAAGGAGACATCATGAAGATATCCAAATACCTCCCGCTCTCTGCGGTGGTCTTGTCCAGCCTTATCCCGGCCCTGACCTACGCAGATCCTGTATCCAAGCAGGACACCATCCAGTTGCTGGAGCAGGAAAAAAACAGCAGTGACGTATACAAAGCCTTTTTCCCTTCCCTTGAAATAGCCCGTAAAGCGGCTATCAGCTTTCATGGCCAGATGCTGGAGTCGCATTATGACGACGGCTACTTGATCATGGAGCTGACGTCAGAAGACATGGAAAAACTGGAAACGTTCGGTTTCAAGTTTGAAGTGGCCTATGAATTCATCGAGCAAAGAAATCAGATTCTCGAACAGATGCAGAATCGGTTGCAGCAGAGTCTTGATGCCCCACAGGCATTGAGCTCGGAAATCACTATTAGTGGTATTCCGGGCTATTCCTGTTATGAAACTGTGGAAGAGACCTTTGCTGTGGCTGCCGGCATGGCGCAGGATCATCCTGACCTGGCGGAGTGGATCGACGTGGGGAATTCCTGGGACAAAACCCAGGGCAACGGCGGCTACGACATGTTCGTGCTCAAGCTGACCAATAAGAACCAGACCGGCGATAAGCCTGTACTGTTTATTAACAGTGCGATCCATGCGCGTGAATACACCACGGCGCCATTGACCCTGGAATTTGCCCGCTGGCTGGTTAACGGATACGGCACCGATGCTGACGCCACCTGGATTATGGATCACCACGAAGTGCACCTGATGCTGCAGACCAACCCGGATGGCCGCAAGCGCGCAGAAACCGGTTTGTCCTGGCGGAAGAACACTAACCAGAACTATTGTGGTGCCACCAGCAATAGTCGCGGGGCGGATTTGAATCGTAACTTTTCTTTCGGCTGGAACTCCACCAACGGTAATGGTTCCAGTGGCGATCAGTGCGATGCGACCTATCGTGGACCCAGCGCAGGTTCGGAACCTGAAATTCAGGCGCTGGAATCTTATGTCCGCAGTATCTTCCCTGACCGCAGGGGGCCGGGACGTAACGATGCCGCACCAGAAGATACCAGCGGCATTCATTTGGATATCCACAGCTACAGTGAACTGGTGCTCTGGCCCTGGGGTGATACCAGTCAGGCGGCGCCCAACGGCACTGCCATGCAGACCCTGGGACGCAAATTCGCCTACTACAATGGTTATACCCCCCAGCAATCCATCGGTTTGTATCCCACCGATGGAACCAGTGACGGCATAAGCTACGGGGAGCTTGGTGTTCCGGCCTTTACTTTTGAGCTGGGCACCCAGTTCTTCCAGAGCTGTAACACGTTTGAGAATACGATCAAACCGAACAATTTACCGGCATTGATCTATGCTGCCAAAGTGGTACGGTCTCCTTACATTACCCCTGGAGGTCCGGATATCACTAACCTGTCGTTGAGCGATGGGGCGTCGGACTCTGGTGTTGAACCTGGTACGCCGGTGACGTTGAGCGCTACAGCTACGGATACCCGTTTCAATAACAGTAATGGTACTGAAAGCACCCAGAATATTGCGGCTGCGGAGTACTATGTGGACGAGTCTCCCTGGGATGACGGTGCGACTGCGATTCCGCTTGCAGCGGCTGATGGCAGCTTCAACAGTAAATCAGAAGGTATCCAAGGTGTGATTGACACGACGGGATGGTCTGAAGGCAAACATATGGTTTATGTTCGCAGTCGTGATGCGTCAGGTGTCTGGGGGGCTGTATCAGCCATCTTCCTGGTGATTGATAATGATCCTCAGCCACCCACCAACTACTGTTCAGCCGCCGGTAATAACGCTTCGGATGAATGGATCGGGGAGGTTGGTGTAGGTAGCTATAGCCACGCATCAGGTTCCAGTAAATACAGCGATTTTACTGAAGCCAAGACTGGTGAGGTTGTGCCACTGGTTCGGGGTGGAAACTCCGTCACCCTGACCCCTCAATTTGCCGGTAGCAGCTATAAAGAATACTGGAAAATGTGGGTGGATCTGAACGGCGACGGCGATTTTGAAGACACTGGCGAAGAAGTTTTCTCCTCCGGTGGTGCATCATCCAGCCAGGTGACAGGTACGCTTAGTATTCCAACTGGAGCGGCCCTGGGCAAAACCACCATGCGGGTTGCTATGCGTTACAACGCTGCGCCTACACCTTGCGGTACCTTCAACTACGGTGAAGTGGAAGACTACACTGTGGAAATCGGTGACGGCGATGGTGGCGGTAATCCTGGAACCTTTGAAAATAACACTCCATTTTCTATTCCGGACAACAACTCCACGGGCATTACCAGTCCAATTAACGTCACTCGTACTGGTGCCTCAGGCACTGTGAGTGTGTCAGTGGACATCACTCATACCTACAAAGGTGATCTGATTGTGGACCTGTTGGACCCGGCTGGAGGCAGCTATAACCTGCACAATCGTTCTGGCGGTTCCTCTGACAATATCGTGCAAACCTATTCAGTATCTGTAGGAAATCAAGATTCTGCAGGCGAATGGGGACTTCGCGTCAGAGATCTGGCAAACCAGGATGTGGGAACGCTGAACCAGTGGAGCATTACTTTTGAGTAAATGTCTCTGTTGAGATTCAGATGGTTCAATCTTAAAGGTCGGCAATGCCGACCTTTTTTATGACGATTAGAAAAGGTCGCTCATGCGCCTCTAAGCAACTCCACAGCAACTTGCTTCCAAAGAGAGCGCCGTTTCCACCACCACTTCAGCAATCTGGTGCGAGACCAGAAGTAGTAGAGGATTAAGATGGTGGCAAGAGAGACGCCGGTCCATTTCAGTAGGTCCTGAAGTGATAATTGAAGTAGGGGCGAGATGGGCTCTCCCTGAGCATAGGTGAAATAGTACAACGGGTGGGCCAGCAGATAACCCCAAAGCAGCCAGGTAAGTATTGAGATTGTTCCGTCTCTCAATAGCAGACTAAAGTCCCGTTTAGAGGGCTGTGTATAGATCAATTGGATTTTAGATGATTCAGCCACGAAAAATTTCTCCTCTATCCGGGCTTTCCCAAACGGCAGGTTGATTCGGTTTTCTGAAAAGCGCTTTGGGCACTGCGATGGTGATGGTGGCGATGTTGAGTATCCAGTAAAACAGTGGATACCAGATGCACCACAGAAAGTTTTTCAACAGTCCCTGATCGTAATGGCGGTCAATGAGAATACTGACCAGAAACTGCGCCAGGCACAGGAAAATCATGAGGACCCCACAGACTTCAAAAGTCAGCACTTGTGTTGCTGTGGGGGCTTCTGAGAATGTCACCAGGCGCCAGGCAAGTAGGGCAATGACGCTGTAGCTCCAATAGACACTGGCAAGATAGTCGAGCAGGAGAGGCCAGAACCTGAGCTTTCCCTGATAAAGGCAGCGCCAGCCGTATTTCAGACAAACCTCCGCGCCGCCCTGTGCCCATCGCAATCTCTGTTTGTATAATCCTCGAATGGTTTCCGGCATCAATACCCAGCATCGGGCCATGGGTTCGTAACGGATGTTCCAACCGGCCATTTGCAGACGCCAGCTCACGTCGATGTCTTCGGTGACCATGTCAGTGCTCCAACCGCCAATTTCCTGAATGGCGGATTTGCGGAAGGCGCAGACGACTCCTGAAATGGTGAACAAGGTTCCGTAGATACGTTGTGCCCTTTTGATCAGGCCGATGATGGAGGAAAACTCACCGGTCTGAATGCGTCCCACCATGGTCGTGCGGGTTCTTACCCTTGGGTTACCTGTCACCGCACCGACTCCATTGGTACTTAACAGGTGCCGGACCATCCAGACCAGTGCATTGCGATCAAGCAGGGCGTCACCATCGATACAGACCAGACATTCGCCCTCCGCATACTGGAGTGCATTATTCAGTGCCGCAGCTTTGCCTTGATTGGGCTGATGTATGACTTTCAGCAAAGGATTGGCTTCTGACAGCTTGTCCAGCCGCGCACCGGTATCGTCCTTGCTGCCATCGTTGATGGCGATGATTTCGTAGTTGGGATAGTCCTGCAGCAGAAGACTGTGAATGGTCTCTTCGATATTGGGACCTTCGTTGTAACAGGGCACCATGATGGAAATTCTTGGATAGTGCCGCAGCGTGAGCTTGTGGTCCGGGTATTTCTTCAGATAATGGTATTCCCAATGAAAGAAGTAATAGATTCCGCCGGTAATCCAGACCAACGCCATCACACTGGGGTACAAATAAACGCATAGCAACAACACATCCAGGCTCATTTGCCGCTCCCCAAGGTGGAATTGAGCGACAGATCCGGACGAACCGTATTCAGGTCAGGAACACCGGAAATGAAGTCGTCCGGATAGTAACCAAAGCTCTTAAGGCCCTCTTCAGTAATAATCTGCATCTGGCGTTTAAGAACAGCATCCGGTACAGGCGTATTGTTACGCCAATCCAGAGCCTGTAGTTCGAACACCAGTTTATCCGGACCGATTCTATCCAGCGCTACTCTCGATATACGGCGAAGCCATTTCTCGGGGTGCTTTTGCTGCTCCATAAAAGGCATGGCCATGACCGCCACGTCATCATAGGCCTCCGCAAAAGCTTCCAGATTCTGCGCGTACCAGGTTTCACTGTTGGGATTCAGTACCGGTTGGGCATACATGTTCCGGGCGAGCTGCAGGCGTTGACCGTCACTGGCAAAATATCGGTTGCTACGTTGGGCAAATCGATGAGTGATTTTGATCAGATAATCGGTTTTAAGCTTGCTCCAGCGTTTGAACTGGGCAATGTCATCCCGAATATTTTTGACGGAAGCATCCAACCCCCAGGCGCTGTATTGCTGTTGTGCTTCCGGGGAGGCATCTTCAAAGTCCCCCAGGAAGGCATCGTCGTGAAAGAGTATGCCGTGGAACTTTCCGTAGAAGCCGAGATCTTCGTAAATATCATCGATGGCCTGGAGGTTTTTCTCTGAGAACGGCGATAGTCTGAGATAGTGTTCCGGGGCCGGTTTTCCGGTGCGGACGTCGGTCACGTATTGGTAGTCTTTACCAAGGTCAAAGGCCAGTACCGGCATCCAGGCATAGATTCTGACACCGGCTCTCGAGCGGAGCTGCCAGGCGACGCGATTGAAAATATCTGCACGAACAGGAAGGTGCCGATTGGGAAAATACAGCTTATCCGCCACGCCATTTCCGTCCGGGTCGGCAAACGCCTGAAGATATACCGTATTGACTCGGAACCGGCTGACCCGTTCGATGAGCAGATCAATATTTTTCTGCATCGCCTTGGGATCAGAATCGTACACATAGTCCAGGTCCACATGCAGAATTCTTTTGGCGACAGGAGTCTTGGGTTCCCCCTGCAGAATTCGATCAAAATGCTCAAGACCGATCTCCTGATCCATCAAATAACGGTAGACATGATCGCCGGTGTCGCTGGCGAGGTTATATCCTTCATCCAGGGAAAACGTAAAAGGATAGCCTTCCTCCCGGGCAAAATTGATCGACTGCTCACTATAGGCTCCGTAGGGCCAAATCAGGATTCGAGGTTCTCTTATTCCTTCTGACTTCATTTGCTGGCGAGTGGTTTGAAAGTCATTGCGAAGACGCTGTTCGTACTGGACCGGGGTTTCGTATTGACCGCTTGATTTATCAAACTGTGGGCTGACCGCTGCCGGCTGCTCATTGCCAAAGGGATTGGCAAAAATACCGTAATGCAGATTGAAAGTGTGGGAGGCGAATTCAATCAATCCGGACGCTTCCATTTCCCGAATCTGTGCCCAGTTCAGGAAGTGTTTACGATCCAGGTTGGTCTTTCCGTATTGCACTTCCTGGCCGGGTTCGCTTTCCAGCCATTTACCGACCAGACCAATCACGGCAGGGTAGCCGTATAGTTTCAATAGTGGGAATGCCGTTGTATAGAAAGACTCATAGCCATCATCGAAAGTAAGCAGTACAGCGTTCTGGGGTAATGTGGATTTACCCGCTTTAGCCTCAAGAATTTGTTGGAAACTGACCGGATGATAATTGTTCTGTTTTATCCAGTTGAGATGCTCAATGAAGCGGTCGCGACTGACGGTATTGGCAAAAATCCGCTTGGTTGGTTGAAGTTTGACGTCATACAAATCGTGATACGCCAGAACCACATAACTGTTTTCAGGGCGGGCCAGAGCCGCTGACGAGAACAGTATTTGAATCAGAATCGCTAGGCAGATGACAGTTTTCACGGCACGAACCTCACATCGATGTTAGCGAAAACCGATAAACCGTATTCGGGCTCCCCATCATAGATAGCTTTGTTGTGGTTGATGCCCAGCTTGAGGGAGACTCTGTCCCGCCAGAGCCATTGCTGGCTGTAGCCGAGCTTCCATCCTGTCTCAGTGGAAAATCCGGACTGGTGGTAACGGTTGGCACCGGTTTCCAGAAATTGGTCCAGATCCCAGTTGTCGGACAGTTTCAGGTGATAGCTGTGGCGCAATTCCAGGTTGAAATTACGATCCGAGATAGGATTGAAGTAATTGACCGGAACAACGTCGTTGTCACTGTCAGTAATGCCCGCGACAGCGGACAGCTTGTAACGGGCGGTTTGCCATATCCGTGCGTCTAACCACCCGTTGAGGATTTGGCGGTCATTGCCGTCCGTAAATTTATAGAGTTGTGCCTGTCCTCCCCAGGAAAGATCCGGCGCCGGCTTGTGTACAAAGCCCAGACTCCACTGGCGCATATAATGTCCATCATGAAGCGCTCTGAGTGGGGTGTTGGAAGGATTGTATCGATAAGCAGCCTGCACGCTCCATTGGTCGTCCAGACTCCAGTTAACTGAACTCCACAGATATTTTTTATCATTGAGCTGACTGCCGGAACCGGCCTCCAGATCCAGGGTCAGGGGATACCAGGTCAGGTCGGCGCCTATGCCGCTGTATCTTGCATAGAGATCCCGCTCTTCCCATTTCCCATAGAGTTTCTGATCATGGGCGTAAAAGCGCTGCCCTTCCCAGCGCTGGGAAAAGAGTTGGACATCGTATTGCCAGTCTTCTGAATTCTGTGCCTGACCGGCTTTTTCGTTCTCTGTCCGAACGCGACCCAGGTCTATCGTCAGAAATGGTGCTGTGGCTTCCGCCCAGCGGCGATTAATATCCTTTTGCTCATCATCCGGATAAGTCGAGTTCAGTTTCTGTCTTTGTCCGTTGAGATCCCTCCAGTCACCTTTTTCCAGTTGATTCACCCAAAGGCTTCTCTGCGCTGGTCCACGTGAAGACTCTGACATCAGGGCATCGGCACGAAGGTAGCTCTTCTCTGCATCCGCAAACCGTCCCTGCCAGCGCTCCACATTGCCCAGGTCCAGCCACAACCAGGGATTTCCCGGTGCCTCTGTGACCGCAGCTCGGAGAGACACGCCCGCGGTTTCGAGGTCTCCACACCAGGCCGTGTGCAGAATGCTTTGCTCCAGTAGTTGCTGGTACTTCTCATTATTGAGGCGGAAGCTTCCGGTGAAATCCCACCGGGTAGGGGGTTGGCTTTCCAATAGTTGGTTTAGCAAATCAGTACCGGCCTCATATTGCTCGGCATCCATGTAGGCGTAGTAAAGCTTGCGACCGATTTCCGGATCATGGTTCTTTGCATAGAGATCGGAATATATTTCCACGGCCCCAAAAGGCTTTCTGGTGGCGATCAACAAGTCAGCTTTAGCTTCCAGAATGTAGGGCGGCACATTTTCTATTGTGTCGATCACTGCAAGGTTGGCTGTGGCTTCCGGGTACCTCTTAGCGGACACCAGACCATAGAAAATATCCAATTGGATTCGCTGATATAGGGAGTGATCTGCAGGAACGACCTTGGCCAACTGTTGTAGCTGCTGGATTCCCTCATCAAGAACGTTTTGACGATAGGAGCTGATTCCGCTGCGGATATTCAATGTGGCCTGGTAATAGTCAAGCCAGTATCGATCGATACCGGTGAACCATTCCGGATGCTCATTCACGATCGTCTGTGCGGCAGAGCTGGCACCAAGCTCAATGGCGGTTTTGTAGAAACGCAAGCCGATGTCCCTGTTGGGAGCATAATCGTAGTAGGCTTGCAAAACGCCCAATTCGCCGACGCGATCCTGGAGTACGGTCATCACATACAGTTCGTTTTCGAATCGTTCGATACCGGGCTTGCCCAGGTCTCTGTAGTGGGCAATCGCTTTTTGCGCATGGATATCTTCACCCATTTCGGCGCTGGTCAGGGCCAAGCCCAGCCAGCCGTCAATATTGTTGGGATTCCTCTGGCTGAGCTGAGAATAGAAGGCCGCCGCGGTCTTGAAGTCCTGCCGGTTTCGATGAGCCTTGGCGAGTGCTTCCAGACTGTTCTCGTTCAGGCTCTTCATGTCGCATGGGTAGCATAGGTCGAGAACACTCCCTAAAGTGCCGTTCCAGCTGTGAAGAGCGATAAGGTCGTTCAATACTCTCGAATTACCGGTCTTCTGATAGAGCTTCCCCATATCTTTAACGGCTTCGGACAGATTGCCATGTCGTGCCGTCTCAACCAGTTGTTCCCGTCGTTCGTCAATGTCCCGCTGTCGATCAATGCTCTTCTGTTGATCAGCGTTCTCCTGTTGGTCAGTGTTCTCCTGTCGACCAACGGCTCCAGGTTGATCGATCGTGGGAACCGCCATCAGCGGCTGGCTGAGGTGAAGGGGAATAGATCCTAAGAGCAGGCATGCGAACCTGCGGACGGACGTCAACCGGTGCGGTTCCGTTCGGTAGTTGCTCATCTGATTGTTGGCCCATTAAGCGTTATGTCCATCTAAACGCTAGGGCCTGATATCAGGCCCTAATCAGGGAATGAACCGTGTTACTGCGTACGATCCTTTCGCTAGAAGACAGAGATGTTGATTGAAGTCGTTTGTACAGCTCGAATACGCAAGATGCGGCCTGACATGATGCCGGTCGGCCGTACTCTGGTCCGGCGGACACGGTTATAGAGCTATCTGTTCATGGCGGTAATGCAACTTTCTGTCTATGGCTGTTTCACAGTTGTCTGTTTATGACTGTTACAAAGTTGTCTGTTCATCGCTGTTACACAGCTAGCCGGATACCGCCGTTTTAGATGTTATGCCGTCAACTTGTCGTGCTGCGGTATTTAATCGGAATTCACATTTGAAAAAAATAGTCTGTGATGGGTATAACAAAATGGCTAAGAGGCTAGATAAAAATCATCAGATCCTAGGGCTGGACTATGCCTTTGGTAAGTGGTCTGATACCCAAAAGTCTATCAGCCCAATGTAAGAGCGCGTCACTTTTAATGAATCTTTACCTGATCGTAAAAACTCTGCATATCCTCAGTGCTACGGTCCTGTTCGGAACCGGTTTAGGGATCGCATTCTTTATGTTTCGGTCGATGTTTACCGATGATCTGCAGCAGAAATACTACGCCGCACGAAGCACTGTTCTGGCAGACTATTTGTTTACCTTTCCCGCAGCTGTTTTTCAGTCGCTTAGTGGAGTTTGGCTGGTTTGGTATGCAGGTTTTAACTGGACGGATACTTGGCTGGCCGTTACTTATATATTGTATTTGCTGGCCGCTTTGTGTTGGTTACCGGTGGTGTGGATCCAGATTCAACTCAGAAAACTGATCGAAGAAAGTATCAGAACCGGGGACCCGTTACCTGAACGTTACCATCGGCTGTTTCGTATCTGGTTTATGCTGGGGTGGCCTGCTTTTTTCGGTTTGACCGTGATTTTTTATCTGATGGTGGCAAAGCCTCTTTAGCGACTGTAGCGACGCCAAAGTCGCTTTGACTGACCTGTATATGCTCGGGATGCCTAATCCATGTTGGGTATGCTGGTATGGCCTATTAGCAGTGAAGTGTCTGTGTATGAGATATAGCCCCCCTCCAAGTCCTTCCCTCTGACAACATTTTTCCCGCAAATCAGTGAAGAAAAGATGACGGATTTTCATAAAAATCGTCGCTTACCTGATCGGGACATGACATTAATGGGGAAATAGCACCTGTAAACTCCAGTGACTATTTCTGTTCCCCCCTAATACACCATCCGGTTGCCATGGGAGAAGGGATCTTCGCCCCGGTACCGACCAGCATGAAAAAAATGATAAGGATCGTCAGTTCCTCTGAGAGCACTCTCTTCCAAGTCTCAGATTTCCAACCGCCAATTTGATGAAAAAGCTTCGTTGTCCAGGCCCTTTGGTATTCCTGTCTGTATGCCTATGGGGCGGGGCATTGAAACGGAGCTCTGCGCAGGAAGGCAGTATGGGACAGAGTTCTTTCCATAAACTGAACCAAGTATAAACAAGGATGAACCATGCAATTACGACCTTATTTAACTTCACTGGCATTGTTGCTTTCGGCCCAAGCGTCGTTCGGACAGGCATTCACGGAAGTGATGGAAGAGGCAAAACCGGTACCGTACACATTATCAGACAATCAGTATATTCAGATTGGCGATAAGCATTTCAGGTATGAAAACGGTGTTAAGGGCTCACAGGTGTTCCCGGAGCATTTTGTTATTCAGGCAAAGGATACCGAGAGAGCCAGAAGTGATATGGAGAATGCGGGAATCGAGTTGGGTGAGAGTTTCTGCTTTGGCTTGATAGAGGGGACTGCCAAGACTGCCAAAGCGGGGCTGGATGTTGCCCGACAACTTGAGAAACTGGGATATAAAGTCTACTTCGATGCCGTTGTTGATTTTGCTTCGGCGAATGATCCGTTGTTCCCGAGTCAGTGGAATCTCGATATGTCGGATCCCGGACCCTATTGTGCGGCAGATACCGATATAAATGCTCCCCAGGCCTGGTGGTACTCTTACGGATCTGACGTTTCTATTGCCGTGGTGGACAGTGGTGTGGATTACAACCATGAGGATCTGCGCGAAGCGATATGGAGAAATCCAGGGGAATCCGGTGATGGCAAGGAGAAAAACGGCATTGATGATGACGGTAACGGATTCATCGATGATGTATACGGATGGGATTTCAACGGGAATGATAATAACCCTTATCCCGAAACCTGGTCGGCCTATAAGCATGGCACCCAGGTATCCGGCATCGCAGCCGCCCGAACCAGCAATGGCAAGGGTATCGCCGGAGTTGCCGGGGGCATGGGAAGATACAGTGGCAGTACTCTGATTCCCGTCAGAACCGGTGCCAACCTGATTCAGATGTTCAAGTCCATTTGTTACGCGGTGCAGAGTGGGGCGCAGGTGGTTAACGTCAGTATGGCGTGGCAAACGGATCAGCCTTACCAGTGGACGCTTGATGTCGCGGAATATATAAATCGGAACTATAACACTGTATTGGTTGGTGCGGCCGGCAACAGCAGCGGTCCGGTGGGGGTTCCTGCAAGGCTTCCGGGGGCATTGGCAGTTACCCAAACCGGGTGTACCAACAAAACGTATTCCAGCAGTATTGCCACTGGTCCGGAGATGGATCTGACCGCACCGGCCTATGTACCCACAACGGAACCGGGCAACAGGTATTCTTCATCCTTTAGCGGCACCTCTGCCGCTGCCCCTCATGTCAGCGGGATAGTGGCGCTGATGCTGGCGGTCAATCCTGGTCTCACCAGAGATCAGATAACCGATATCCTGCGGGACACCGCCATCAAAGACGGCTACGACGTTGATGCCCAGGGAGACATAAACTACTACGCCATTCCCGGTTCTCCCGGTTTGTCCGCTATACGGGGTTATGGACGGGCACGTGCTGATGAAGCGGTGACTCAAGCACTTGAAGCCTGGACCGTTCATCTGACTTCACCCAATGGTTTGGAGACTTATCATCAGGGAGACTGGATCGACATCAATTGGGATGAGTTCAACTTTCCCGATAACGTGATTACCATCGATCTGCTCAAAGATGATGGCAAAACATCTCCTTATCGTATTGCCTCAGGTATTTATGGTCTTGGAATGTCCTGGCAGATTCCCGATGACTTTAAGCCGGGCAATGATTACCGCATTAAGATTACCGGCAGGGACAACACGGTCAGTTACAGCGACAGAACCTTCAGTATCCTGGAGCGTCCACGGATTGAGATTAATCCTATCTGTGGTGTCGATCTGCAAAAACCTTTAGGCATCAATTGGAAGTCAAACCTGGATGGGAGCAAGTATTTGAATCTTGATTTCACCTTTACCTACTTTGAGGATTATCAACAGACCAAGAGCTATGTCGTGCCTAATATAGGGACCTTCCTGGCAAAAAATATTTCCCAATATGACAGCCCGGCTCTGCGTAGTCTCGATATTACCTTGAGTGACGGAGACGTTTCAGACTCTATCCGGATTACCCGGTTTAAGCTCTGTGAATGGAAATAGATTAGTATCCATCTTGGATAGAAGGCCGGCGTTTCTTGCCGGCCTCTTTTTGGTGACGTTATTCAATTTGATTTTGAAAAGAGTGGCTTCACAGGAGTATTCTAGGGTCTGTTGAGGTTTCGCTATCGCCACTGTTGCGCCTGAAAAAGCGTCAGGCTAGGAACGAGGAGTGTGGTTTGGTTATTCCAAATGAGCGACGAGTGACGACGAATGGCGCTTTTTCAGGCGCAACCCTTCGGGCTGGAACCATTTTTGTGCCCAGCGTCGTTGTCAGTCGCTTATGTAGAGTAACTACACTATGCTCCTTCCGCCCGGGCGGCGAACCGCTAGCCGGATCGCAAAAATGGTCTCCAGCAGTGATGATGGCGAAACCTCAACAGACCCTGGTGCTTCTCTGTTTAATCTGATGAATGACTTGAAATGCCAAAGAGAATTTTGATTATCGGTGGTTACGGAAATTTTGGCCGCTTTATTTCAGGTATGCTCGCGCGTGAACAGGATCTGCAACTGATCATTGCCGGTCGGGATATTCATAAAGCCAGAAGTCACGCCGCTGCTCTGGATACGGTTCACCCTGCTGAAAGCGTCTGTATCGACATCCATGGAAACCTGACAGAGGCCTTAGCGGAGGTTGTTCCGGATATCGTTATTCACACGTCTGGTCCATACCAATCCCAGGGCTATGACGTCGCCCGGGCGTGTATCGGACAGGGATGTCATTATATTGATCTGGCTGATGCCAGGGCGTTTGTGGCCGGCATCAATCAACTGGACGACGCGGCCAAAGCCCGCAATGTGCTTGTATGTAGCGGAGCTAGTTCTGTTCCGACATTGACCAGTGCAATTATCGATGCGTATATCTCCCAGTTTGAGCGTCTTGAATCCGTTGATTATGGGATCGCCACGGCCCAGCTGACCAATCGCGGACTGGCAACCACTGCGGCAGTTCTCAGCTATGCCGGTAAGCCTTTTAAAACTCTCCGTGATGGCAAAGAAACCTCGGTCTACGGTTGGCTTGGCCTGAGAAACAGGCGATTCTGGGGGCTGAATAAACGAATGCTGGGAAACTGTGACATACCGGACCTGGCTTTGTTCCCAAAGTACTACCCAACCTTGAAGAACATCAGGTTTCAGGCAGGTCTGGAACTGAAATTCCTTCATCTGGTGCTCTTTGCCCTGTCTGGACTGGCCAGAATAAAGCTATTTCCTCCTCTGCAGCCCATGACGCCATATCTGCTGAAAATTGCCCGACTGTTTGATCCTTTCGGGAAGGACAACACGGGGTTTTTTATGGATCTGAAGGGCGAGGATGATCGCGGTCATGCCAAACGTCTTTTGTTTGAAATTGTCGCCCGGCACGGGGACGGCCTCTACATCCCCAGTATTCCTTCCATACTCATGGCGATAAAGCTGGCCCGAGGGAAAGTCGAAAAAAGAGGAGCAATGCCGTGCATTGGACTAATCACCCTGGATGAATATCTTAATGCCATGCGTGAGCTGGATATCGAATGGCGTGTAGTTACGGATTCTGTCGATATAACCTGATGCTTCCATCCTGAAGTTCCGGTTAAAAATCTTCCTTATCGAAACAAATTTTCCCGGCTATAGAACCGGGATCTTCCCCCTCTGGTCGGTCCGGATATTCTCGTGCTTCCCTCTCTAAGTCTCCCTGGACCCGGGGCAGGTCCTGCTTAAGTCCTGTGTTCTCATATTGATATGAATCCGCGTTGCTCTAACGACGTGACAGAGTGACTTTTTGATAATTTGTGCTGTTCTCCATACTTTTTCTCAGCTTCTCAGGGTGTAATACAAAAGCACATAAGGTGTCATCTGCCCGAGATAGATTGGCTGTTTATATCTGACCGTACGGACAGGATTGTTCAAATAAATGATGAGAAGGTGGGATGATGAATAAGCTATTAGCAGTCACAGGAATGATAGTGGGATTGTGGGGGAGCGCGGTCGTGTGGGCGGCTGACGTGAGTCTGCAGGGACAAATGGCGGAATCCTCGGCCGGTGCCTGCCCGGATACTGTCGCCAGATTAACCCTCGTGACGGATGATTATGGCAGTGAGACCAGCTGGCAACTGACGGACAGCAACTTCCAGACACTCTACAGCGGCGCCAATTACAGTGACAACACGGTCTACACGGAAGACTTTTGTCTGGCCAATGGCTCCTACAGTTTTACTATTTTTGATACCTATGGAGATGGTATTTGCTGCCAATATGGGCAGGGTTCCTATGCTATTTCTGTGGATGGTAAGGCTCTGGTCAGCGGGGGAAGTTTCGGAAACAGTGAAACTGCCGGATTTACGATTGAAGATTCAGACGGATTGCCTGACCTTAGTGAATACTACAAGGATGCTGAGGGCACCACAGGTTATGCGTTAAAGACAGCGCTCTATAACATTATCAAAGACCATTCTTCACAGGGATATAGCGCTTTATGGAGTTTTTATCGGGAGCAGGAATTGGATAGCTATTTTGAAAATGATGGCTCTATTTTAGATATCTATTCTGAAAACCCTGAGGGCAGCGACCCTTATGTTTTTGCCAGGTCAACTGATCAGTGTGGTAGCTACAATAGCGAAGGAGATTGCTATAACCGGGAGCACTCTTTCCCACGGAGCTGGTTCGGTGGAGCCCGAGAGCCTATGAACTCTGACATTCACCACATCTTTGCCACAGACGGATACGTCAATGCCAAGCGTGGGAGTTACCCCTACGGCGAAGTTGGAGTGACCACCTATATATCCTCTAACGGATCAAAGCTTGGGGCGGCGGCTTCGGGACTTGGATACACCGGAACAGTATTTGAACCCATTGATGAGTTTAAAGGCGATGTTGCCCGGGCATATTTTTACATGGCCACCCGATATCAAAATGTCATTGCCGGTTGGGAAAACAATACGACCTACAGTGATGCGGTTCTGAACGGCAGCAGTAATCAGGTGTTTGAACCCTGGTTTCTGAATTTGTTGCTGGCCTGGCATCAGCAGGATCCTGTCAGTCAGAAGGAGAAGGACCGAAACGAAGCTGCATACGGTTTCCAGGGGAATAGAAACCCATTTGTGGACTATCCCGAATTTGCCGGACTCATTTGGGGGAAATAGTCATTCTAGGGTCCGGAGATAAAAGCCGGGCTCTGGAGGCTGAATCCATTGTCTGGAGGTTGAGTCAGTAGTCTGGAGGTTGAGTCAGTAGTCTGGAGATCGGGCCAGTAGTCGTGGGATTGAAGCAATGGTCTGAAGACAGAAATCCACGACTTTGGGACAAAAACCATGAGTTTAAAGTAGAAAAACAGGCCCCGGAGAAAGCTGTCCCGGGGTCGGCTGAAAGATCTCAGGATGATAGGTGTGGTTAAAAAATAGCCAGACATGTGAGCGGTAACTATAATTCTAGAAGTGTTGGATAGGGAGGCCTTCATTTAAAAACCGCTAGAACGATAGGTGTCCGGATTGATGTTAAGTATTCGAGTGCCGGTGCTCTTTGTCATAAGCATGGCTATTTATGCTCTGTCCTCCAGTGACTCGATGGCTGACTCACCGACGTCCCCTGTGTCCGGCCTTCAATTGTACATTTCTGAATATCCCCCCTTTTGCTTTACCGAGGATGGCCAGGCCAAGGGGCTGGCGGTGGACGTTGTGCGAGAGATTATGGGGGAGCTGCAAGTCGATTTCCCTATTCAATCCGTTCCTTGGAAGCGCGGATTAAAAAATATCTCGGGTGATGGGGCGTCAGCGTTATTTACAATTACCCGGACAGCGGAGCGCGAGCCTTTATTCAAGTGGGTAGGCCCAATAACCATTTCAAATCTGGTTTTTTTCTCACGCCGGGATTCAGGAATTGATATCAAAACACTGGCAGATGCCCGACAGGTTGACCATATCGGCACGGTTCAGGGCTATTCGGCGGAAAAGTATCTGCTGGGAGAGGGGTTTAAAAACCTTGTCAGCAATGCCGGAAGTGATAAAACCAATCCCACAAAGTTGATCAAGGGATATCTGGACCTGTGGGTATCGGTTGATGTGGTGGGGTTCTACCTCGCCCGTCAGGAAGGTATTAAGCCCAGTCAGCTGAAAATAGTGTATGAGTTGAAAAAACAGCCTAAATATATCGCTTTCTCGCTGGCAACACCTGATGAAACTGTTTTGGCGTGGCAGTCAGCGCTCGACCATCTGCGAGCAGATGGTCGGCTTGATAACATTGCACTGCGCTGGATGACGGATTGATCCCGCGTCACAGAAATCAATTGACCAGAGCAATGTATCCAGAGGGAGTAAAGGACTCGGGAGAAGCCTCCAAAATATAATGCCGATAGGTATCCGGGTATGGCTCTTCCAGAAAGGAACCTTGTTTCTGATAAGGAAAAATTTCATCCAATCGTCTGATCTGCTGCTGGTTAATCCTGCGGAACAGATGGGTGCGGGTGACTTCTGACGGACTTTTAAGGCCCGCTGATGAGGCGATATCTACCGCTGCATGGACAGTTTCCTTGTGAAAACGAGCCACCCGTTCGGCTTTGTCTTCCACATGAAGGCCGTCACTCAACTCAGGATCCTGAGTGGCAATACCGGTTGGGCAACGGTTGGTGTTGCATACCAGAGACTGGACACAACCCAGAGCCAACATCATTCCACGGGCACTGTTACAAAGATCGGCACCCAGAGCCAGACAGCGAATAAGATGGAAGGCCGTAAACACTTTGCCCGAGGCGATGATTTTTATGTCCTGCTTCAGCCCAAAACCGGTCAAGGTGTCGGCCACAAAAGCGATGGCGTCCCGCAGAGGCATTCCCACGGAGTTGCTGTATTCCAGCGGAGCTGCACCGGTTCCCCCTTCGCCACCATCAACGGTAATAAAGTCCGGTTTGATATTGGTCTCGATCATGGCCTTGCAGATGGCGATGAATTCACTCTGACGTCCTATACACAGTTTGAAACCTACAGGCTTACCGCCGGACAGCTCCCTTAGCTTTTGGACAAAATGAAGCAGACCGACAGGCGTGGAAAATGCGCTGTGCGACGACGGGGAAATAACATCTGTGTGAGGGGAGACCAATCGGATGCCGGCGATTTCCGGCGAGTTTTTGTCCGCGGGCAATATTCCACCATGGCCAGGCTTAGCGCCTTGGGACAGCTTGATCTCTATCATTTTGACGGCATCGTGGGCGGCCTTTTTCTGGAACGCGTCCTCAGAAAATCCGCCCTCAGGGGTACGGCAACCGAAGTATCCGGTTCCGATCTGCCAGATAATGTCTCCACCGTGTTTCAGATGGTAATCGGACAAGCCGCCTTCGCCGGTGTTGTGGGCAAAGCCGCCTAGCCCGGCACCTTTGTTCAGTGCCATGATGGCGTTCTTGCTTAATGCCCCGAAGCTCATGGCTGAAATATTCAGGAGGCTGGCATTGTAAGGGTGGCGGCAATCCGGGCCGCCGATAAGAACCCGTGGATCGGTATTGATATCCTCGATGTTCAATGCACAGATTGAGTGGGTGATCCACTCATAGCCAGAATCATAGGTGTGAATTTTAGTACCATAGGGGTTGCTGGAAATATCCCCCTTGGCACGTTGGTAGACGATCGAACGGAACATACGGCTGACCGGGCGTCCGTTCACCTCAGATTCAATGAAGTATTGTTGTATGAAAGGCCGTGCCAACTCCATCATCCAACGTCCACGGCCGATAAAGGGAAAGTTACGGCGTAAGGTATGTTTAGTTTGGCTGGCATCATACAAGCCTATGCCCAGCACGGCGGCAATAGGTAGGAGTAACCACCAGAACCCGGACCAGATCAGCCCCAGGATTAGTATGATGCCTCCGGTAATGAGGGTGGTTTTAAAAAAACGCGTTCTCATGAGTGTCCTTATTGTGCTGTCAAAAGTTGGTTGATCTTCGTGGTTTGCTTTTTAAAACTCAAGTATAGGATGTGAGCATGGATGTGATTTCATATATCTGTTAAAACGTTTCTGTTAATGGGAAATGAAACTTGATCAGCTTCCAGGGCGCAATTTTATACAAGAAATTTCAGAATCAAGAGAGCATCCTGAGGCAATCTGTAACATGCCGGACGTAAACCATGGCTAATGACCGTACTTCAGAGAAAGCAGACTTTGGTACCTTGGACGTACTGGATGGTCTGGAGTTCGTGCGCGCCCAATACCTAAAGCAGAACTTTGCCAGACATGTGCATGAAGGTTACACCATTGGTGTCATTGATCGCGGAGCGCAGCGTTTTTTTCGCACCGGCGATAATCATGTGGCAGGAGAGGACAGCCTAATTCTGGTGAATGCAGATGATGTTCACACCGGCGAGTCTGCCTCATCTGGTGGCTGGGCGTATCGGGCTTTTTATCCGCGACCGGAACAGTTTGCGGAAGTATGTAAGGACCTGTTCAGGGATAGCAACGGTGTTCCGTACTTTCCAGAAGCAGTAGTTAATGATCCGTTTATGGCAGGTCAGCTGCGTCTTCTCTTTTCTCACATGGATAGCGGCGGCAGCAAACTACTGACTGAAACGATTCTTTATGCGGTCATGACGGGGCTGGTGCTCCGGCACTCCCGGACACGACAGACTCCCAAAGAGGTTCCTCCGGCACAGAGAGCCTTATATTTGGTCAAAGACTTTATCGATAGTCAGCCAGCGATGGATATTTCACTGCGGGAGTTGTCCGGCCTGGCAGGTTTGAGCCCCTATCACCTGGTTCGTCAATTCAAGAAGCAGTTTGGCCTGGCCCCTCATGGTTACCAGATACAGGCCAGATTGAAGCTGGCAAAAAATATGTTGAAATTGGGGCATAAGCCCGCTCAAGTGGCAGTGGAATGTGGTTTCCACGACCAAAGCCATTTCAGCCTGCATTTCAAGCGTGCTTTGGGGACCACTCCCGGGCGCTATCAGCAACAGAGCAAGATCTTACTATAAGCTCAACCTGAGCAACGATAAGCTATCTGGTCTTAAAGCCAAAGAGTTCGCCATTGCTAAGGTAGATATCGTGTCTGATCCCAGTACTTCCAATGAGACGGGTGTATTTGAAACATCCCACTCCTTTGATAACCATCGGCTGGTTATCCAGGCTGCCATGGACATACTTCCGCTAGCGCTGGCGGTCGTACCCTGGGGAGTTTTGTGTGGCTCTTTGGCCGTTGAAGCAGGATTAACACCACTACAGGCTCAGTTTATGTCGTTGCTGGTATTTGCCGGTGCAGCACAGTTGGCTGGAATTTCCATCATCGGAGCCGCCGGTTCCCTGTCGTCGATTTTGATGTCCACGGGAGTTATCAGTGCCAGACATTTGTTATATTCCGCCGTGCTGCGAGATGATATACGGCCGCTTTCATTGGCTTGGCGTGTTGCCCTGGCCTTTTTTCTGACGGACGAAATGTTTGCTGTCACCATGGCGTTCAAAGCTAGATACAAGGTATTCAGCCCCCTGTATTCACTGCTAACCGGCTTCCTGTTCTACCTGGTATGGAATTTGGCGACCTTTGCAGGAATCATGGCAGGGAAACTCTTGCCCGACCTGCAGCAACTGGGTCTTGAGTTTGCTATAGCCGCCACATTTATTGCTATCGTCGTACCCCAAATTCGTTCCTTTCCTGTACTGGGCGCAGTGATTGCCAGCGCAGTAACGGCGCTGGCCTGTCAGTATTTCAATATTAATAACGGGTTGGTAATCGCCACGGCGGTGGGGATGGTCAGTGGATTCCTGGTATCCTTGAAGGGAGAAGACACATGGACATAATATGGCTGACCATTGTCCTGATGGCAGGTATTACCTTTTACTGCCGCTATTTGTTTCTGGCCAACGCCCTGACATTTAAGCTAGGTGGCCCGATAAAGAGAATGCTCCAGTTCGCAGCGCCTTCTGTGCTGACGGCCATGTGGGTACCCATCGTATTCATGTCTGATGAAGGGCAGCTGACTTCTGGACTTGATGACCCTTTCCTGCTGGCCGGAATCGGCACCATCGCACTATCCCTGGTAACCCGAAAAACCATCGTGGTTGTGGGGCTGGGAATCGGTCTGTTTGTTGCCGCCAAAATGGTGCTGGGAGAAATTTAAAAAACGGTAGCCGGACTTTTCAGTCCGACTACCAAACCGGCTAACTTAAGGAGTTAGGGGGTTATTTCCTGACTACCCGTTTCCCCCACCGGCCACCAGTGATCGCCTGCTGGTAGCGGTGAGGTCAACGAGTGCAGAAAATCTTCGATGTCCTGCAGATCGGTCTCCTGCAGGTTAAGGGGAAGTACGTCAAAGTGAGGGCGGCTTGGATGCTGCTTACGGTCATAATAGGGAGGCGTCGGTTTATTATAGTGCGCCAACACCTGTTGCAGCGTTTCAAACTGGCCTGCCTGCATGTATGGGGCGGTTGCCGCAACATTGCGCAGAGTCGGGGTTTTGATTGCCCCTACCAGCTCTGGCCCCTGTACTTTCAGGAAACGCATTTCCTTGCATTGATCACTGCTGGCGTCGCTATAGCTCGACAGGCAGGTAAATTCGTCTTCCCGGAGCAGGCTGACACCTTCAAAACGTCCCAGGTCTACATGTTCGACATTGGCTTCGGGAGCGCCGATATTGTGGAACTCGTGGTTGGTAAACAGTGGCCCGTTGTGGCAGCTGGAGCAGTTGGCTTGTCCCATGAACAGGCGTAGTCCCCGAACTTGAGATGGGGTCAGGAGGCTTTTAGCCTGTTCGATATTATTATCGTTCAGAGCATCGATAAATTGATCGAAGGGAGCCGGTGGCAGTTTCAGTTTTCTCTGATAAGCCATGAGGGCCTTACCCACATTGGTAAATATGCGGTTAACGGCATCCTGTTCGTCACTGTCCAGTTTGTTCCAGTTTGACTGGGCTTCAGCAGAACCGGCGGGAGAAGCCGGCAGGGATATATCGTTTAAATCCAGCGATGGCTGCTTTGGTTTGCCGAAGATTGCCTCATACTCCGCAGGGTAGTACTCAAGCACATTCCTGGCCAGCTCGCCCCGGGACAGCCCTTGTTCATCCGGGTGTTCCATGGGGCCCAATGCCTGAGCCCACAGGCTGTCTCTGCGGCCATCCCAGAACATCCAGGGGCTGTAGGCGATGCCAAGGATGGAAGGAGCACTGCGACGGGTTTGGCCGATACCGTTCGAGTGGGCCAAACCATCAGTAAAGTACTTGTCGGGCTGGTGACAGTGACTACAGGACACCTGCTGGTTCTTGCTCAGGCGGTTGTCAAAGAACAGCGCTTTTCCCAGATTGGCGGCATCTTCGTTATCAGCCCATTTGTTATCCGGTGCTTCCGGAAGCGCACCGAGGTCCGTGATGTTAAATTGCGACAGGAACTCTTTGTCTGCAGGTGTGAACTGGTACAACTCATCGTCGGTCAGAGCAAAAGCGCTCTGACACAGTAACGACAGTACCCCTATGTATAGAAGAACAGCGCGGCGCAACATACTTCTCCTTGCGGGTTATATTTATTGGTATCGAATCAGCATGAAGATTAAAGAACCAGGTTGAAGGTTATGGAGTCTTCTTCATTTTCGTGCTCGATCACGAATTTCATGACCCACCATCCGGCCATTTGGAACTTGACTCCGTCCACCCGGTAAACTCCTGGTGAAACTTCTTCCACAATTTCCGGTTGGGTGGGCAGGCCGTGCACATGCCCGGGCATGTGTCCTTCAACTCTGATCTGTGCCTTATGAATAGGATTCCCCTCGGTATTGCTCAGGATTAAATACCATTGGTGAATTTCATTCAGCGGCAATTCTCCGGGATGTGTTTTATCGTCGGCTATTGCCTCGATATGTCCGAACAGGTCCTGGTTTCGGGATACCTTGAATGTGTCGGTTTCCAGTCCGGGGGGAATACTCTGGCTCGACATGGCCATGCGGTTGAGGCTCATGGTAGAGCCATCTTCCTGCTTCATTTTTTCCATCGTCGGATTGGGAACACTCGGGCTGATGCTCCGTACCTGGACATTGTGTGCCATGGCCATGCCGGCGCCGGACATGGAGGTCAGTGTCAGTTTACCTTCATGTTTTATCCAGGGAGCCCATAATGCGACGAAGCCCTGTTGCATGATCGCCTGGCTTTGCCCTTTCAGTTTTTCCGCTTCGGCCCTGAGACTGCCGGCCAGTGTTTGCCATGGTGTGACCTGGGAGGCCAGCTGGGTCAGAGTGGATTGAAGCAGTGCATCGGTTTTTTCACCGCCTGCGGGTGTTTTCGTTTTGCGGGCCTGGGTTCTCAGGTTGGCCACTTCCTTACGAAGCGTGGTGGCGTACTTGATTGCCTCGCCTGACTGCTCTTCCAGGGCGACGGCCTGTTCCCAGATAGCTTTCGCATGCTGCATCAGCAGGCTGCCTTTCGGTGGTGTAGTGTCCGGCATATCTGAGTGATGGTGATGTCCTTCGCCCGAGGATGCATGATCACCAGAAGACGTATGATCGGCAGAGGCGACGGGTGACATCACTGCCAGTCCCGACACCATCAGTGTTCCAAAAAGTATACGATTGATCAGACAACGCAGATGCTGTCCGCTTTCAGAAAAAAAGTGCGTGGGAAGACCGGTACTCACGATGGTTATCCTTAATTCGTTATCATTTCCAATCACGGCAATTCGATAAAACGCCGAACCATCGGGTGGCCTGTCTGGGTGCCCGATGGTTCGGAAGGTTTTAGCGATGCTTATTTATAAGTCACAGTGACCGAGTAGTTGGAGGCAGTGGAGCTATAGCCTCTTACCATAACGTAAGCTTCTGATTGTCCGGTTGGTACGGTCAGCTCGCAGCTTTCGGCACTGCCGTTACGATAAGGACGGCAATCCCAGCTTGAGGTAGTGGGAGCGGCACCAAAACGCACGTACAGATCTGCGTCGTTATCACCGGTCATCACGGCTTTGAAGGCTTGGCCTGCAGTTACCTTGAACGGACCATAGTTGTCTTCAGCATTACGGCTGACGCTGCCTTCGAAGGTTTCTTCACCGCCTCCAGGAGGATTGCCGTCATCATCACCTTTGGTGTAGGTGACGGTCAGCGTGAAGTCTGAAGCCGAGCTGCTGTAGCCACGAACCATGACATAAACTTCAGTCTGGTCGCTGGCGACGCTGACAGTACATTCCTCATTCGAGCCGTTTTTATATGGGCGGCAATCGTAGGAATTGGTCGTAGGAGGAGTGCCCACTTTCACGTAAAGATCCGCATCATTGGTGCCTGTCATGCTCGCCTTGAAGGTCGAGCCAGGTAGCACTTTGAATGGGCCATACGCTTTTTCCTGGTTGCGGCTGACGCTATCGCTGTAGGTTTCGGTTACTTCATCACCACCAGGACCTGGGTTGTTAATCGCATCCCAGTCAGGTGTGACGACGAACAGACCGTTACCAATGTCGCTCATCACGATATTGCCACTTGCGAAGTAAGGATAGTTACTCCAGGTACCGGAGAACTGAGCAGAGTTGGAGCCGGGAATGGTATCGAAATAAGCCACTTCTGAAAGTTGGCCCTGAGCGATATTCTCGGAATCCAGAATGCGCAGACCTGCACGGTAGTTGGTTTCAAAGATATAACCTTCACGGGTGTACAGGTTATGGTCGATCGCCTGGGTGGGGCCGACGTAACGTCCAAGCTCAACGGGCGACTCCAGGTTGCTCACATCCCAGATGTAGGAGGTGGTGTTGATCCCGTTACGCTGTTCATCCAGCTCATCATTCATAATCAGAATGCTGTGGTTGTCGTCAAGGAACCAACCCTGGTGGGTGTACTGCGCGCCCTGATAGGGGGTGCGGGAAATTTGCTGTGGGTTAGCTTTGTTGGAGACATCCACAATAGTGATGGTGTCTTCGTTGTAACCTACGCAGATTTCCTTGCCGAAATAACGGCTGTCAGGTCCGTTGTAAACGACACATTGGGCATCATGGGTATAACCGTCAGCAGAGAAACATCCTTCATAGGAGGGCTGTAATGGATTGGAGATATCCACCATATAAAGCCCGCCGCTGCAGCGGTTACTACCGACAGAATAGGCAAAGCCGGTATCTTCGTTGATCACGATGTTGTGAGCGTTACCAAAGCCATCCAGGTGAGCCGTTTCGGAAAATGTGGCTGGAGGATTGGGTACGTTGCGCAGTTCAGTCAGATCGAATACCTGCAAACCGTGAGTGCTGTTGCCTGAACCGTCACCGACGATAAACACATAATCGCCATAGACTTTCAGGTCACGCCAGCTGTCGTCACCGTTATTGTGCGAAGGCAGAAAGCCCAGTACTACCGGGTTGTCCGGATCGGTGACATCGACGAATGAGGTACCGTTGGTTTTACCTACCAGCGCAATTTCCTTGCCCGTCTGTGGATCCGTATAGCCCCAGATATCACTAAGGTCTGATGATCCACCGCCCAGATCTGCCTTGGGTATAAAGGCCCGGAGATCCACGTTTTTACATGGATAACCGCTTGCACTCCCGTTTGTGCAGGTGGTGGAGGTGCTCATGGCACTGTCCAGCATCATCGACATGGCGGCAGGGATTTCGTTCTCGTTGGAGGAGTCAAACTTGAACGAATCAGGGAACATCGCGCTATGCCCCCAAGACAGCGTGGAGCAGAAGAGTGCCCCCGCCATTGCCAGGCTGGTTGAAATGTTACGTTTCATGAATGGTATTTCCTTATCGTTGTATATTTTTTGCTTCCTATAGAGAAGCGTCCTTCTCACAACAGCATCCACCCACCGAAATTGAACAGTGTTAAGTTATCACGTTATATCTGTCCAATGCCGGCTGACAGCAATGAATTCAAAGACGTCAATGATTTAGCCTGAAATTCACTCCAGTGAATTGCGATTTCTGTCCTCTCTGAGTTGCGGGTCTGGCAGTTGGCAAGCCGCATCGGCTTGTGGCCCACTGGCTGCCGGCGCCTGACCTCGATGGGAGCAACTCTAAATGTCAGACAGGCCGTTGATTCTGCAATATTTATTCCCGATGTGAGAGAATGGCGGTTTCATCGGGTTTGTTACATGTAAGTGATAATTAGTCATTTACATGTGCGCGTCATCAGGGTGCAAATGTTTCCTGTGGGAATACTCTGTGCTACATTTTGTAACACTTTTCCCAAGGGGTGATTGAGTTTTGTACTGCAGTTACCACTCAACCGGTTTGCTGACCTTATTGATTTTATGATCTCGCTCTTGATCTGATTTCGTGATCCCGATAGTGAGGATCGGTCCAGCATCTTGGCAGGGGCTCACCGGAAAGGAATGTTAATCCGGACTTTTCAAACAGCTCAGCATCCTGCAATTCTTCACCGTATTCCAGGCAACCTTCCACATGGGATTTGATCGGGTCACACAGATCATGATATCGCTCGATCTCGACGATGTGTCCGCCATTGCTTTCTTTCAATAACATGATGTCTATCCTCCTGGTCAGGTCTGTAAATAACTGCCTGTCTTCGTATGTCTACACTTCACATGTATACAAAGCGCTTGGTGGATAGCCATCAATATACGCTTACTCATCCGGGGGCTCAATTTAAAACAAAAAAGCGCCCGGGCATTAGCCGAGGCGCTTGATGTGTATGCATCCGAATAAGGCAGGCCTTATTTGGTGATTACCAGATTATCGATGTAGATTCTTGTGTAAGGATCCGGGCCGATAACATGCAGACGCATCTGTGTAATAGCTCCATTCGCTTCTACATTGATCTCGGTCTGCAGATTCTGCCAGCTGGATACCGGAATGGAATCGCTGCTCAGTTTCTTCCAGCGTGGACCATTGTCATCCACCATGTAGAGCCAGAACTCAACATCATCGCTGCTCAGGTTGTTGCTCTTCAGGTAAACATCAGCATTGACCTTATAGGTATTGCCGCTGTCCATCAGGCCGTTAACGTCCAGAGCCGGGCCGGTGTACCAGTAGTAGCGGTTGTAGCTGGCCAGACTGTAGTTGCCGTCTTTGGCCGTGCGGGACAGTGCCAGAGATCCACCGAAGTAGCGGCCCCAACCCTGAGTGCTTTGTTCAAAGCCATTGCGGTATATTTCTTTGGAGCCAGGGGCCGTTGTGCCGCTTCCGACTTCTTCAATTTTGACCTCATCGACCAACAGGTCCAGACCTGCTTGTGGGCCGTAAACGAGCAGACCGATGGAGCTTAGCGAGTCATCCGCCTCAACCGTAAATGTCTGGTCATAGTCTGTCATTTCAGAAGAGGTAACAGAGACCTTCGGCAGATACTGGTAACGGAAACCGGCACCATCCTTAACCTGCAGAGCCATGCGGGCATTATCACGGCTGCCGTTGCTGCCCAGTCCGATCTTCGCGGTGACCCGGTACTGTTTGCCGGCTTGCAGTTTTCCGGTCAGGGACTGGAATGGGCCTGAGTAGAATGCAGAGCGATTGGTCACCTTCAGAATGTTGTCTTTACACTCTTTGGTTTTGGTGTCCTGACTCAACTGACCGGCCTGGGAGAAGTTTTCCCAACTGCTGAGATCGTTAAAGTCACCGTCCTCTACCAGGTTATTCTCCAGATTCGGCTTATTGCACACCGGCAGATTACCATCACCACCGTCATCACCGCCGTTGTCTCCATCATCACCATCGTCGCCGTTATCCACGACAGTCGGCACAAAGCTGGCGATCTGGCTGCCCAGGCGTACCAGGTTGGTGGCAGCATCGGCGCCGTCAGAACGGTTCATGTCAACGCCACAGGCCTGTCCTTCACATTTTACCTGGCGAGGGTTGGAGAACTGTTGCAACTGATTATAGGTTCCATAGCTTTGCGGATAAGCCATGATGGTGCTGAACGTGCCGTATACCCCATGGCCACGGGCCCATGACCAAGTACCGCCCTCAGTGTTCTGGGCGTAGGAATGACCAAGGCTCATGTTGTGCCCAAGTTCGTGGGAGAAGGTGTTAAGACCACAATCCACTCCTACCAGGCTGAAGGCGAGGGAAGGGGCATTGCTGTACAGGGTACCGCTGGAGCTGTTTCCGGGAGGCACGTAGCCGATACCGCAAACGTATCCGCCGGACATGGGTTGGCGCAGGTTCAGCAAAGTCACCAGGTCGGCGCCATAACGCTGACGCAGGCTGGCAACTTCGCGGTTATTGCGGAAGGCGTCCAGATTGGAACCGTTGACACGAGTGTAACCCGCATCCAGGTTTTCCAGTCCGACTAACCGCAGCTTCATGTCAACGTTGCTGTTGGCATAGGCTTGATTACTGAATTCAATATAGGCGGCGGCACGAGCGGCGATATCCCGACCATTCTGGGTCTGCAGGGCTTCATCGGTGTAAAGTACCAGGACATCGACAACATTTTCTGCATGGGCGATGCCGGCACTCATGATGAAGGCGCCTAGTGCACAAGAAAGTTTTTTCTTCATTATAGGTATCCCTTCAATTGGGTTGTTAAGTGCAAGCCCAATCAGCTTGCGGTTGCATTTGGCGGAGTAAGCTCAATAGGCGGAACCGTGCGCGAGTCATCGTGCGGTATGATTCCGGCATTGACGTCAGCTTCGTCTACCAGGGTTGCCTGACCTGTGGTGTTATCGATGGTGACCGTGTAGGTCCCCTGAATGGTCGACACCACGACGACCGTATTGATTTCCCCCTGAGTGATGATCAGGTTGTCGGTGATGTCTCCACCACTGATAGGTCCTTTCCAGACTTTCACCTGTCCCAGCTGGTTGTGAGTACTTTCTATTTCGGCAGAGAGCACCTTGTTGAGGGCGGGAATCGGAAGCTCCAGGGTCTGCCCGACGGTGATGCCGTCCAGCTTGGTGGTTTCAACATGCAATGGGGTGGCGGAGATACCGTCGACCTCAATTCTGTTGTTGTTCACCGGATCCAGTTCCCATAGCTGTACGGGAGCAGATGTGTTTGATCCCAGTTGGCGGGGAATCGGGTCGGGAATAGGCATTTCATCGTGTGGCCGGCGTGAAATCGAGGCGGCTGAAGCACCCGGAGCTGAGCGGAATTGTCCGGCAGCTGCATGGGGCGCTTGCGAAGATGATGTAGGGCTGGCGGTTGAATGCCCTCCGGAAGTTCCGGTTGGCGTACTACTCTGGCTGACCATTTCAACATCTGATTTCACAGGTTTGGGAGACTGCCATAACTGGTAGCCAACCAGTGCGCAGGCTCCGACGACAGCCACGATAGTCGTTGTCGCGTTCATTTTCATTCCAAGTTTTCCTGATGAATTGGTGATAGTGTGTTACTAAAAGTCTTTAAAATTATAGAGTTAGCTGTTTTTGTGATAATGGTCCGCAGAGTAATGGAAACCGCTGTTGCGGGATATCGGTAGGAAAGGTAGGGAGTCGGTCTGATCTGGCTAGGTCGTTTGGCTTATCCGGGCGGTAGTGCTGATGTTTGAAGAGCTGTCAGCTCTATGTGTCGCGCAAACCCGTTAAGGTATACTCGGCAGAATTGTGAACTGACATCAGGAAATTGGTTTGATCTATTTTATCGCTTTGATCTTATTGCTATTGATTATTGCAGGACCCAGCCTCTGGGTCAGGCATGTTTTGAATAAGCACAGTGCCAATCTGGACTCGATTCCCGGAACGGGGGCCGAGCTGGCTGACCACTTACTGAAGCGATTTGGGCTGGAGGAAACCAAAGTAGAGCGAACCGAGTCAGGCAATGATCATTTTTCGCCGGGTGAGAAATGTGTCCGGTTAAGTCCGGAAGTCTATGACGGCCGTTCGCTCACCGCTGTTGCGGTGGCGGCTCATGAGGTAGGTCATGCAATTCAGTATGGACGTAAGGAAACCATTACCCATTTGCGTGAACACTACACCCCGATGGCTTCCATGGTGCAGAGACTGGGCACGGTGATATTGATGGCGTCGCCTTTGGTGCTGGCCATTGTTCACATACCGCAACTTGCTCTGCTGACGGCCCTGGCCGGAGTGCTGGCTATGCTGGCATCTGCTCTAATGCAACTGATCATCCTGCCCATGGAGTGGGATGCAAGCTTTAATAAGGCCATGCCGATTCTGTTCCAGGGTGAATACCTGCCACCTCAACACCAACCGATTGTGAAACAGATTCTGACTGCCGCTGCACTGACTTATTTTGCCGGGGCATTAGTCAATGTTCTCCAGCTGTGGCGTTGGCTGGCAATATTGCGTGGGGTTATCAGGTAACTTCTGTCAGATCCAGAAGGAGGCGACAACTACTCCCGGCCCGGGTCGCAATTGTCGCTGTATCATCTGGATTAAATCACCGTTTCGTCTGACCTTCTATTCGTCTGAACAGCTATCTCGCCTGAACTAGTGAGTATGTGCAACGGGAATATGGTAGGTCTTTCCGTTGGCTTCCACGACGTCGTATTCAGGTGATCCGCGGTATCTGACGATGGTCACGGTCTCGATAGCTTCAATATAGTGGGCGCGCACTTTAACCGGATAATCGGCGTTCGCCGGAATCTCTCTGCCTTGTGCATCCAGCACCACGATGTCCCCGTCACTGGTCATGGTGATCCGGTATGGTGCTACCCGGTCCTTGGATTGTTTGTAATGGGTTTCACCGGTATCAGGATGGTTAGGGCCGAAGTATTCGTCGTTGGGATCTCCCGGACCGTATTTGTTGTGATAGTTCATACATCCGCTCAGCGATACTGATATCAGAGCCGTACAGCATAATATTTTTATTGATTTCATGGTGCCTCCTGCTAGGGCTGTGTGTGGTATTAGAACGACAACTGAATACGGCTGTAGAGGAACCTTTTGGGGTAGAAGCGTGGGTAGTCCAATTCACTGTTGATGATTTCATTATCCTCATCAGTCAAATTGTTGATGCCCAGCTGCAATTCTCCAAGCCGCTTTGGAAATCTGAATCCGATCTGTAAATTCAGATTCCACAGATGCTCCCTGAACTCTCGTTGATCATCAGAGAAAAATGATGCGTCGACCGTCTGGTCGGCATAGATGGATTCAATTCGGCCGTACAGGGTTTGATGTAGGTAGTAGTTGACTCCTACCGGGGTGATGAATGTCTTGGTCCGGTAAATATTTCCATTGGCAGTGAACTGTTTGTCGACCAGATCGATATCTTCGAACTCGTGGCCCAGATCCATGGTCATCCGATCAGAAAAACTGTGATAAAAGTATATTCGGTGGTAGTTGAATTCCCTTTGGTTCTGATCCGGCTCTTCCTGGAAGGCTTCTATAGGGGTGTTGACTTTTCGGAAGATGGATTCCAGCCCCAGGTGATTTCCGGAGTCGGGGACATAATCCAATCCCACCGCATACACTTTTACTTCTGCACTGTTAATGTCATCGTAAACCTGATTGAACCCGACCACTTGCACCGGCTCGATCGTTTGGTCAGCAGCAATATCCCTTTTGATCGTTTTAAAGGCTGCCAGACGCATGGTGATCTCATTTACCGGGGAATACTCCAAGCCAAATTTGGGCGACCATTCAGATAGTTTATCTGGGGCATTCTCGGTGGGTAAGGGGATATCGTAAAACTTTATCGTCTGTTGTGGTGTGGTTTCCTGGTTGTCGTAGGCCGCTCCCAATAACAGAAATAATTGTTCAGAAAACCGATAACCCAGGTAGGTATAGAAGTGTTTGTGTGTGAGATCCTCCGTCTCTTCGAGCTGGAAATAATCTCCCGGATTTCCAATTTTGGCATCGCCCTCGATTTCAGAATTACCCAATCCGGTTTGCAGGTAAAAATCTTCTTGATTGTATAGGTGTTGCACTTCAATGGTTTTTTGGGTCCGGTTGGTTACCGTACTGCTGGCAGACTGGTTATCATCCCGGTTCTGGCTAATTGCGGAAAATATGATGCTATGTTGTTGATTGAGTCGGCTTCTGAATCCAAGCCGGTAAGTTTCCTCGTTGATTTCCCTGGGCTTGATATCGGCATCCGGCGCAATGGATTTCAGCGTGTAAATCTGGTCCTCGGAATCGAGCTTTCTTGCTTCCAGCTGAATGCTGGTCGAAGGCAAAACCTGCCATTGCAGCAGCCCATTGTAGATGTCCTGCTCCTGTTCTGTGTCCTGGCCCCTGAACCCGTCTGTCTGATAGTGGTATTGACCTAAGCTGATGGCCAGCGGGCCTTCCAGTGCTGAAATTACAGCATCGTTACCCCAGGTGTCGTCGCTTCCGGCAATGCCGTTTACCCAAGCGTATAGTCCGTTTTGGGAAAACAGAGAGTGATATTCATTGTGTCCCGGAAGGGATGGACCCAATCCTTCAATGACGGACAACCCGGTTTCGCTGAGTTGGGGTTGAAATGGATAGACCGACAGCGGTTGCCATAATTGTGCCTGGAGAAGTTCGGAAGCACGTGCCGCTTCATGGTTGGGTAGAGTTGCATAGCGATCTGCCAACAGGCGGTGGCCGTCAGGGCTGGCCGGATCCTGCCGGAGTGCTTTCCAGCCCTCTAAAAGCACCGCCTGATCGTACCCAACCTCATCATAGGCACGGGCGAGGGCGGCACTACGACTGGCTGCATCACTTTGCAACAAGCCGTCGGAGCGATAAATTGCGCGGTGTTCGTTGAGACTTTTTGAATGCTGCAGGTCTTCTATTGCACCAACAGGATCGTTATTGAACAACTTATGTATCCCCAGATAAAACATCGGAGTGGGATCGTTCGGGTCGAACTTTTCTGCCAATTGCCATTGTTCTTCTGCATCACTTCCGCGTTTTTCTTCGAAGTAAGATCTGCCAAGGTAACTGCGTAACAGACTTTGATTGGGGGAGAGGCTGACGGCAATCTCAAGGTGATGGCGGCCCTGTTCCGTGTCTCCCGATCTTAGCAATGCGAGGCCCAATCCCAGCCAGGTTGAGGGATTGCCGGGGTCTTTCTCCAAAGCTTGCTGGAATAGCTGTTTTGATTGACTTAAATCGAGGTCAAACAAAGCAACGTAGCCTGCCATGGTCAACACCAATGGATGATGAGGTGCCAGCGCCTGTGCCTGTTCGGTAGCATGTCTTGCTTTGCCATAGGACGCTGAAGAGAGATATAACTCTGCCAGCCTGGTCCATCCCAATATATTGTCTGGAGCCATGACCGTTGCCTGTTCTGCGCTGGTTGTGGCGTTTTCGAGTTGCAGTTTCGCCTGCCAGGCATAAGACATCGCCAGGTGAGCCGCGGCGCTCTCGGGTGCCAGGCGAGAGGCACTCCGGGCAGCATCTAAAGCCGCATCCGGCTGACTGCGAATCACTTCTAGTATCGCCTGTAATGACAAAGCCTGCGGAGCCAGTTCCGGGTCGTTCTGTAAAGCAATAAGAGAAGATTCGGCTTCCTCTGACTGACCCAGGGATAATTGAATTGCCGCACGGGTCAGACGGATAGCTGGAGATTGATCGGGTTGTGCTTCCAGTAGGCTGAGCGCTGCATCAGTCTCCCGGCTGTTAATCAGATCGTAGGACTGCCTCAGGATGGATTGCTCTCTGTCGTCAGAAGACTTCGAAATCAGTTCCTCCAGTGTAATGAGCGGGGGGAAATAGACGGCCCAGTCCACACTTTGTGTGGAATCTATCCTGATCGCTTGCAGTGATTTGTCTGAGGGAGATATCTGGGCCATTTCTCCCTGGCCGATAGATAACTGCCTGGAGCCGGCAGACGTGAGAAGCCGCCCTTCAATGACTGTTACAGAGCCTTGCTGAGAGGCGCTCACCACAAACTCGGTGCCCTCTACCATGGCGTTAACGTAAGGAGTCTCTACTTCAAAGCGATGGGTAATACGACTGAGGAAATGAGCTATTCCCGATTGCAGCTGGATCCAGAAGCTCTCATTTTTCGGGCTGTCAGGAAAGTGGACCAGCGTGACCTGATTAAGCCGCATGTAAGTGTTGTTGCTCAGGTAGATGGAAGCGCGGCTGTTGATACCGGTGCGAAGTACGTCTCCGGGACAGACATATTGTCCTGCCTGTAGCCTGCTCCAGGATTGGTTCGGATGAGACAATTCGAGAGTGCCGTCGACCGCGATGACCTTTCCCATCCACTGGCTACAGGGAGGTGAGGCAAAGGCAGGCCCAGGCAATAAAAAAAGAAATCCCCAAAATACAACCCCGGTAAAACTCCGGGATGACCTCTTGCGGAACAGCAAATGGTCACGCAGAAGAACGCCCACTGAGCACTCCTGAACAAATTGAATGCCGTTGGACAATGCTCATATCGAGGTTGCACAACGGTATCTGCTTTACAGCTTTGTTATTATTTCAGGCTGATAACTGCGTGAGGACAATCTTACTGCCGGATGTGAGTCAGCCGTGACTCCTTCTCCGTCCAATATCCGCCATACCTAGCGTTTCTCTTTCCTATTCCTACTCTTTGGCTCTAACCTACTTTTTACTCAATGGCCTGGACGTTAACAGAGCAATCTGGACGTCATCAGAACACCATAAAACCGGCAGAAACCATTAATTGAGGCTGGCTTCCATTGCCTGTTCGTTTGCATCGTTGAATGAACGATGAGAGTGATAGTTATCTCTGCATTGTGGGCGCATTTGGGAAATAAATCCAGTTCAATTACAGGGTGTTGCGCTCATTTCCTTGGTCAGGGATATCACATGGTCGTGGGCTGTTTGGGAAAGTATGAAGGGTGAGTCTATATCGCATTTATGACGGTAGAAGTTACAGGCGGCATCCTGGGTGAGGGTGTGCAGTTGGGTAAATGTATTGATTGCCTGGGAGAAATCTCCATGGCGAAATTGGGTCAGGGCATGTCGAAATTCACGCTCTTTCTGTCTGTCCCAAGGGGGCTGCATCAAGGTATATAGAGTCAGTGGTTGCTGCTTGCCCGGCAACACGAAATGACCCAGCAGCCTCAGTTCTTCTGATAATTCATCATCAGGTCCCGCCGGCGCAACACAGGCTTCGCTGATCAGAAGCATCTGTCCCAGAGGCTTATTGGCGTTTTCAATACGGGATGTCGTGTTGACGATATCTCCGATGGCCCGGTATTCAAAATGATCAGAAGCACCAAAATGGCCCATTACCACATTGCCTGCGTGAATACCTATTCTTGTGGGTAGGGCTGTCTGGGGGTGATGCCGATTGAATTGAGCGATAGATACCTGAAGCTCATCGATTACCGGCCTAAGGGTGTTCCAGATATTATCAGGTGGAATGTGCGGCCACAGTGCGATCACACCATCTCCGGTGACATCTGAGATAACCCCGCCATGCTGCCGGATGGGAGTGATAATCGCCTCGTAGTATTGCTCAAGTAGAACACTGAGCTGTTCAGGTTCCAGTCTTTCCGCCACAGTGGTATATCCTGCAGCATCAGTGACTAGGCATACCCCAAACATCGATTCCTGCTCTGGAAGTTGGGCTGGGTGGGCTGCCAGACGATGAATTTCTTTTGTCGGCAGATAACGGCCGAATATAGTCTCCAGCCGCTGTCTTTGGCCTGTGGCAAGCCGCCATCGGTGCCAGAAACCGTATAGTGCCGCCGTCGGTGTCACCATCAATAGCGGCGTTACCCAGGGGAGCCAATAATGAAATCTGGCAAACAGACTTTCGCTTATCCCGCCATAGACGACAGCGAGCAGACAGATGACCGTCAATCCCCGGGCAGGGGATAGCGTGATTCCCGCTGCAAATACTGCTAAGCCATACATGACAAGCACACAAACCCAGAGAAAAAGATTGTACCGAAGGTTGGCACCTTCGGTGAGATTGGCAAAGGCCGTGGCAGCCAGCTCAACGCCACTGATGTCTAACCCGGTGTTAGAGGTGAAAGGGGTATAGAAGCCATCTTTCTGGTCGGGTTGATAGTTGGCTGAATACCCAATAAAGACTACGGAGTCTTTGATAAGGGACGCGTAACTTTCCGGCCGGGCTAGAAGATCTTCAAGGGCGATACTGGGGATGGAGCGGGGCGGGCCATAGTAATTGTAGATCTGGGTATCCTCCAACCGGTCAAGATAATTTCTGGCCCTGACTTTGTCAGTGGATGCTTGCAGGTAGGCGACTGCGGGGAGGGTTAGTCGTGTAGAAGGCGCTTCCCATCTAAGCCAGTAGCGTGTGACTTTGGATGATACTTTCGGCAGCAGGAAGGGAGCCGTGCCCCGTGCGGACTCCGCAAAAATCGTCAGCGGCTCGATGATATGGTCTTGTTGGATATGCTGTCTGTTTAACTCGGTAATCAGTCGTTCACTGTAAGCAAACAGCAGGGATTTGCCGTTGTTCTGTAATGCTCGGGCAAATTGCATGTCGGCTTCAGGGGTTCCCGGATCCTTGAAGTAGATATCAAACACTATCTGTTTTGTAGAAAGGGAATCCAATGTCTGAATTGCCTCTGCGTAGACGGAACGGGGCCAGGAAGTCAGATGCCGGGGAAGTTTTAAGGCGTCGGAGGTTTTTTCCGTGATGGTGACGGTGACCACGTCTTTAGGGGGAGGCTGCGGACCGCGGATAAGGAACAGGGTATCCAATCCGAATCCTTCTTCGACGGATTGTCCCCAGGGCGAAATCATCCAGCCGGAAAAAATAAACATCAGTACAAGAGGTAGCGGCCAGTATTTCCAATAGCGCAATGCAGCTCTGTCCATAAAAATTTCTACAGAAAATTTTTTAAATGAGGCATACCATATAATTCACTATAGAATCCGATGATGTATGTGAACAATACATTGATGCAGTACGAAGTTAACAATAAAAAGAGAGCCGGATTGGATTGTGCCGGTTCACCAAAAGACATTGGAGAGTACCGCTATGAGCTACCTGGCCAATATACCGCTGTTTTCCGGGTTTGCACCTGAACAACTCCAGCAAATGGAGAAGCACGCAGTTTTCCGCAGTTTTCAAAAGAATGCCATTGTGATTACCGAAGGAGACCAGAGTGATTCCCTCTATATCATCGTGTCCGGGCGAGTTCGGGTTTTCTGTAGTGATGAAAACGGAAAAGAAGTCACATTAAATGATCTGAAAGCCGGAGATCATTTTGGTGAGTTGGCATTGTTCGATGAGCAAGAGCGTTCTGCCTCGGTGGTGACGACGGAACCCTGTCGCTGCCTCATTTTGAGCAGACATGCGCTTATCGAGGCCTTTCGACATAATCCTGAACTCGCCTATAACCTGGTGCGCTATCTTTCACAGAGAGTTCGCTCATTAACTTCCAGCGTAAAGAATCTGGCATTGATGGATGTCTATGGACGAGTCGCCAATACCTTGCTGCAGCTTTCGGAAAAGAAGGGAGATCAACTGGTGACTGAAATCCCCTTGACCCAGCAGGATATTGCCAATCGGGTAGGGGCGAGCCGGGAAATGGTTTCTCGTATCATGAAAGATTTGGTGGTAGGGGGTTATATCCGTATGGAGAAAAAGAGAATTGTCATCAATGATGAGTTGCCTGCGCATTATTGATTCCTGACTGCTCCGCCGGATTATTCTGTCAGCCCCCACAGTTCCAGTAATCTTTGTTGGCTGACGGACAGGTTGTAGTTACCAATATTTGAGAATCTCAGTGATTCCAGGTCGCTCGTTGTCTGTGTTGATCCCAGTCGGGAAGCTCTGCCTGGTCGGTAGTCTTTGTCTGACAAGCTTTCCCTATTTGATTGATAGCTTTTATCTGACGAATCGTTTCTGCCTGAGTTGTAGCCACTGACTGTATGGGAATCGTTGTATGATAAGGCTGCCTTTGTCTGTTTGAAAATCTCATTGTGGCCATGTTCCATTGCGTGTCGGCTACTCAACGTGATGCTGGTAAAAATGGCTAACGCCATGGCAATCAGCGTCAGTGGAGTATCAATGCAGACTTTCATGGGGGATTCTCCTGGCCCTAGTGGTTGTTAGTGGCTGTGCTTCTGTTGGCTATCATCACGCGGAAGCTGAAGGCATGCTGTAAAATTTACTACTTCAAAATTGTGAAATTTTTACATCTTGGAAAACTTCCAAATGGAGAGTCGTGAGTCCATGGACATTAGAAGGTTCGATGAACAAAAGGATATTGAGGGACTAAAAGCGTGCATTGTCGAGTTGCAGGATTATGAAAAGGCTCTCGACACTCGTTTACCCTCCGGTGAAGAAATAATTGATCGTTACTATCCTGAAATGATCCGTCGGAACAATATTTGAACAAGCTATAAATCAAAAGTTACGTATCCGCCTGATTTCATCTGTATCTATTCCCAGAGACTCCAGAAACTTTTGATGCTCTTCCGGTTCCATCTTTTCGAATTGCCTGTGCCACTGAATCATATCCTCTTCATCAAAGCCGGCTGCCTGCATGATTTCCACCCAGCGCTGTTTAGTCACCGAGGGCTTTCCCATTAGGTCCGGCTGCTGTAACAGGGCAACAATGGCTTTTTGCTGCTGACGCAGCTTCCTGATTTCGGCCTCAAGGTGATTGAACTGATCCCGCAGAATATCCTCCTGGGCTCTGGAGCCTTCCCGATCCAGAAGTGCCTGAATCTGTGCCACAGGGACACCGTAAGAGCGGTAAGCGAGAATGCTTTCCAGCCTTTCAGCTTCCTTTTTACCATACCAGCGATACCCGTTATCTGACCGGACTGTGGGCTTCAGAAGGCCGGCACGTTCGTAGTAGAGCACTGTGGCGCGAGATATCCGGTACTTGTTGGCCAGTTGGGTCACCGTAAGCACGCTGCTTCCTCTTAAATGTCTTGTTCTATGGTGTCTTGCTCGATGATGCTGTGTTGTATTTTTAACCTTAAACCCTAAACCAATAGACAGGTCAACGACAGGATAGACCATCTCCGTAAACCTATAGTGCAAGCTCTAGTTGCATTAATTTCTGGAAAAAGAAAGACTTGTGGATTAAAAATGCATACATATTAAATAGACCAGTGATTAACCAACAGGAATAGACGTGTCTGATTCGAATGTCGATATAGTTTTATTGGGACAATGCCAGCCGGGAGTGGATGTCGAGGAGGCGCTTCCCAGGCTTGCCAAACTGTTTAAAACAGATGCGGCTGTCGTCCGCAAGATGATGGCCAAGGGGCGCCAGGTCATCAAGAAAGGAGTGGATCAGGCGATGGCGGAGAAATACCGGGTCGCCATTGAGCGGGCGGGCGGAAGCTGTGAGCTGGTCGGGCTGCCTCCTCAGGCTCCGGAGTTGTCTGTGCTGCCTATTGATGAACCGTCTGTCGATGAGCCGCCCCTTGATGAACCGCGCATGCAAGAACCCGCAGCTCAGATCATGGAGCGTTCGGCTCAGGCTCCAAAGAACGAGCCGGAGACCCAGGCCAGCCAGACGGACTCCATGTATCGTACGCCTGCAGCTCAGGTTGATCATGAACCTGAAGTGTTCTGTCGTCACTGTGGTGCAAGCATCTCGCCGAAGGCATCCCGTTGTCCTGTATGTGATTACAAACAGATCGTCTTTCATTCAAAGAACAAGTATGTTGCCGGTGTTCTCGCAATACTGTTGGGAGGCTTCGGGGTTCATCGGTTTTATCTGGGGCAGTGGTGGGGAATATTTTATTTGTTGTTTGCAGGTTCCCTGATTCCCAGCATCATTTCGTTGATTGAAGCCATTGTCTTCTTCGTGACCCCGCAAGAGCGTTGGGAGCGCAAGTACGGCAAGGTGCCTTCCAGCGCGGGGGTGATTGTGGCCGCAATCGTCGGTGTGTTCCTGTTTATCATGATGACGGGTATTTTGGCTGCGGTGGCTATTCCCGCCTACCAGGACTACATCACCCGGGCCAGGGTTGCGGGTGCATTTCCATTAGTCATTGATACCCGTGACAAGGTTTCAGAATTTATTCAGACCACCGGTTTTTATCCTAACCAGAACCTGGATGCTAATTTGCCCGAACATATCGGGAATGAGGTGGTTGATATTCAGGTGATAGAAAACGCCGTGATTGTCGCTACCTTCAATATCAAGACGCTGGGCAGCGACAACACGATTGAATTGGAACCGGTCGAAAACAATGGTCAGATTGAGTGGACCTGCTACGGCGGCACCATGCTGGAAAAATACCGAGTTGCAGAATGCCGGGGTGGAGGTAGCTCCAGCCTGAGCAGATCATCTTCCAGTTCGGGCGGAAGCGACACTGGCGGGACAAATGCGAGTAACACAGGCCGAACGAATACAAGTAGCTCGGGATCGGAGCTGGGGCAGACAGCACGTAGTAAGGACGGCCGCTTGTCCCTGGACATTCCTGCCAGTTGGGATCGGATGGATCAGCTGAATGAAGAGGCTTCTCTGGGCGTTGGCAATGTTTTTGAAGATGCCTACTACCTGATTCTGGAAGAACCCAAACTGGATTTTGAAGATGGTTATACCCTCACTGCTTATACCGATTTGATCCAGTCATTGATGTTCGATGCCTTGAAATCCCCTAACATCGTTTATGAGCGTGAGGCGGTAATGGTGGGTGATCTGCCGGCAGAGCAAATGGCTTTTACCGGCTCTGCAGAGGGAATCAAGGTCACCTATCTGTTAACCACGATTGAAGGTAAAGACCATTACTATCAGGTGATCGGCTGGTCACTGGCTTCAAAATTTGACGAAAAGGCCGACTTGTTGAGAAATATCGCCGGTAGTTTCAGAGAAGGTAAAGCGATCAATCGTGGCGTGAAATGATCAATACCCGATGCTTCATCGGATATTCAAAGAGTTGATATACCCATAATAAGCCGGCAGCAATCAGACTGCCGGCGATCGCGAGCGTTGTTCATTGATGTTGTTGACACTTTGTTGGGAAGTAGAGCCATATGGAAATCAAGATTGACGACCTGACCGGTCCGGAAGTGGCCGGGTTGCTAAATGAGCATATGCAGGAAATGAAGCGACGTTCGCCCCCGGAAAGTATCCATGCCCTGGATCTTGAAGGGTTGAAGAAACCGGAGATAACCTTTTGGAGCGCATGGGAAGGTGACCTGATCATCGGTTGCGGTGCCCTCAAAGAACTTGATGCCTCCCATGCTGAGATAAAGTCCATGCGCACAGCGGAAGCATATCAAAGGAAAGGCATTGCAAGGCAAATGCTCCAGCACTTATTGGATGAAGCCAAAAAACGCAATTATGCCCGGCTAAGTCTGGAAACCGGCTCACAAGCCTCATTTGAACCTGCCAGGCAACTCTATGCTGGATTCGGGTTCGAATACTGTGGTCCGTTTGCCGGGTACAAGGATGATCCCAATAGCGTATTCATGACCAGGGCATTGTAAGTCTCACCATTCGCTGGAATCCCGGCCCATGTCAATGGGCCGGGAATTGATTCGGGAAATGGCAATGTCAAAGATCTGGGTCTACTCTCACAGAATCTGCCTATTTTGTATTAAGCCGAGTTGTATTACGACGAGTTGTACTTAAGCCGCTAAGCCCTGAGGTGATTTTCCCTGGAGGCAGCATGGAGCTTGTCAACATCTACCGCAATATGTCCCGGTCACGTGAATTTGAACTGGCTGTTGCAGAGCTGTGGGAGCAAGGCCTGATTACCGGTGAAATGCATGCCAGTACAGGTGAAGAGCTTGTCGCTGCGGCGGTTACAGCGTGTTTGACAGCCGAAGACTCCCTGTCCCTTACCCACCGCTGCTCATCCTTCGTGGTTGCCAGAGGGGTTCCTCTGGTGCCGGTGATCAAAGAATTGCTGGGACGTGAAGATGGTCTCTGTCACGGCAGGGGCGGACATATGCATCTCTTTTCCCGGGATTACCGGATTGCCACATCAGGCATAGTTGGGGCGTCGTTACCGACAGGCGCTGGATTTGCACTGGCGGCAAAGCGGTTGCGGCCGCACGCCCTGGCGGTTGCTCAAATAGGTGACGGTGCTCTGAACCAGGGAATGGCACTTGAAACGCTTAATCTTGCCACAGTATGGAAACTGCCGTTGCTGGTGGTCTGTATCGATAATGGATGGGCCATTACCACGTCTTCAGAGTCCTTAACGGCGGGTAGCCTGCCTGAGCGCGCCCGTTCCTTCGGCTGGCTGGTGGGCAACGCCGACGGTGCAGATATTGAAGACGTCAGTCAAGCAGCGAAAGCGCTCGTCAAAAATGTGCGAGCAGGAAAGGGACCGGCATTTCTTTACGCAAGATGTCCCCGAATGGACGGACATTATCTGGGGGACGCATTGGTCAGGCTCGCGCGGCATCCAGTGAGTGATGGTAGAGACACCCTGACAAAGGTGGTCGGTGGGGCTTTTTCGCAGGGAGGGAGTGGTCTGATTTCGAGAGCGACGGGCCTTACCAGAATGATGGGAGCGATCGGTAAAATCAGACACACGCCTGCACATGGTGACGACAAAGACCCCTTGGTGATTACCCGGAAACGGCTGTCAAAGCAGGGGTATGACGTTGCAAAAATCGACCTCGAAGCGCAAGAGGAAATCAGATGTGCCGTCGCCGTTTCTCTGGGAGAGGAGCATGATTGAACTGAGCTTGGGCCAGGCTATCGATCGGGCCATCGAGAATGCCATGAGTGAAGACGAATCGATTGTACTTATTGGTGAAGACGTCCCGATGTTGCGCGCTCCTTTATATGCCCGATTCGGTGTCGAACGGGTAATGGGGGCCCCGATCAGCGAAAGTGCGTTTATCGGTGCGGCGGTAGGCGCTGCAATGGAAGGATTGCGACCGATAGTCGAACTTTATATGGTGGATTTCCTCGCGGTGGCATTTGATGCTGTGCTGAATCATATGGCAAAGCTGGAAGCTTTTTCAGGGGGAGAATGGCATTGCCCGGTACTGATTCGTGCTCCCAGCGGTGGCGGTTATGGGGATGGAGGGCAACATGCCCAGTCTCTTTGGGGAATGCTGTCTGCAATTCCTGGTTTAACCACCATCATTCCGTCAACACCGATGGATGCCTATGGACTTACCCGCACCGCTCTCAGGCATTCCGGCCCGGTGATATTGTTTGAACCCAAACTGCTGTCTGAAGAGTGGCTGGAATTCCTGGGGCGGCTGGGTCGGGAGGATCTTGAATTTGATGTCCCGGAAAATGCCAGCGGGATGGTGAACGAAGATGAATTCGCGCCTTTCGGCAGAGCAGTAACCCGCCGGGAAGGCGGCGATGTTACCATCCTTTCTCTTGCCGTGGGGGTACACCGGGCGCTGGCTGCAGCGGAGGCCTTGGCCAGTGACAATATACAGTGCGAAGTGATTGATCTGCGATGCCTGTCGCCATTGGACCGGGAGTCGATACGACGATCTGTGGCCAAGACCGGACGAATGGTGGTTGTCGATGAAGATTATCGAAACTATGGGCTCTCAGGAGAACTGGCAGCCACGGTACTGGAAGCCGGATTACACCCAACATTCGTTCGAGTATGTGTCGAAGGTACCATTCCTTATAACCACCGTCTTGAAAAAGACACCCTGCCAAGCGTGAAACGTATTATCGAGGCCGTGAAAGAGATCTGTCAGTCGTAGCAAATTGATAGAACTGATTCTTTAGTCTTGTCATATTTCGCCACATTTCACCCGCCTAATGCCATCTTCTGCCCCGAAAGCGCCTGAGCGCTGCCGTTATATAGCCACTCCATAAACAATCTGTAAGAAATGGACCTTATGAAACTCTTTTTTTCCCTTTTGATCGTTCTATTTTCCCTGAAATCCTTTGCTATAGACTGGCAGCAGAGTCCTGAAATCGAAAAGCTATTCAAGAATGCCGGTGTGGAAGGCACGTTTGTTCTTTATGACGTTTCTGAACAGCGCTACATCGGACATAAGCAATCCCGCGCGGAAACCCGATTTATTCCCGCCTCCACATTCAAAATCGCCAACACCCTGATCGGCCTGACAGTGGGAGCGATAGAAAACGTCGATGAAGTGCTTCCCTATGGAGGTAAGCCCCAGCCCTTGGATATCTGGGAAAAGGACATGAGTCTGCGCGAGGCCATCCCGATTTCCAACGTCCCCATCTATCAAGAACTGGCCCGTCGTATCGGCCTTGAGCGGATGAGCAGCAAAGTCAAAAGATTGAAGTATGGAAATGCAGATATCGGGCAGGTAGTGGACCGGTTTTGGCTGGATGGACCATTAAAAATCAGTGCGGTGGAGCAGACGGGGTTTCTGAGTGAGCTTGCGCAGAACCAATTGTCTTTCCCATTGGATGCGCAAAACCACACCCGCGAAATTGTGAAGCTGGAACAGGGATATGGCTGGACGCTGTATGGTAAGACCGGCTGGGGAAATGATATCGGCTGGTGGGTCGGCTGGGTGGAAAAAGGGGATCATATTTACGCGTTTGCCTTGAATATCAATATGTATTCCGCATCGGAAGCGAAGAAACGCATTGTCCTGGGGAAAGCCAGTTTAAGAGAAGTCGGTGTTCTTGATTAATAGAGGAATCGTTAAACAACCATCGAATTGAACTAAAACTTCATCCAAAACTGTGGGTATAACAATGTCATCTATATTGGGGCATTCATTAATAGGAGCGGCAATTGCTTCCAGAGTTGATGCTGATGGAAGGCAGAAATTAGCGTTGATGGCCTATTTTGCTGTACTCAGTTTATCTCCGGATGTCGATTATCTCGTCTACTGGATATTTGATTACGAGATTGAACCTCGTTATACCCACTCAATCGGATTTTGCCTGTTCATTTCCATGATCGCTCTGGCGTTCAATCGACTGACCGGTTTGTATTTCTTGAGAAATATCCAATTCGTTTATCTTGTCATGTCCCCAATATCACACCTGATACTGGATTTTATGGTGGGAGTCCACAAGAGTCCTTTTCTATGGCCGGTATTCAATGAAGCCTTCACTTCCGAGATCGGTGTGCTACCCAGTGCGGGACGTCTGGATATCCAGAACTATTATTTCTGGCGGAATCTGTTGATCGAGATGGGAATTTTGCTGCCGATCTGTTTTTGGTTTTCGGCTGCAAAAGTATCAAGGCGCTGGTCCATTGCCACAGCTATTGCTTTGTTGGCTGTAATGTCGGTTTCTGGATACGTCGGTTTTCACTTGCAACGGTAAGGAGGCTCGTTAATGACGCTCAGGATATATATAACAGTATTCATATTGGCAGTAGCTGCACTGAGTTGTTCAGCGGCACCAGTCATTGCCCATCGGGGTGTACACCATACATACGATCCTGCCCACCTGGCCAACGATACATGCACGGCGGAAAGAATATATCCTCCAACACACGAATTGTTTGAAAATACTCTGGCCTCTATGGATGCGGCGTTTTCTGCAGGGGCCGATTGGGTGGAACTGGATATCCACCCGACCCAGGACGGTCACTTTGTGGTTTTTCACGATTGGACTCTGGACTGTAGAACGGATGGGCAAGGGGTCACCCGAGAGCAAACCATGGAGTACCTGAAAACGCTCGATATCGGATATGGATACACAGCCGACGGCGGTAACAGCTATCCCTTGCGGGGAAAAGGAGTGGGATTGATGCCTACTCTGACAGAGGTGTTCCAACACTTTCCGAAGGGGAAATTTCTCATCAATATCAAAAGCAAAGATCTCGTGGAAGCCAAGCTGCTGGGAGAGTTCCTCAATCAATACCCTCCCAGACAGAGGCAAAACCTGATGGTGTACGGGGGGACGACGCAGATGCTTGAACATATTGCCCTGACGACTGGCATCAGTGTCTGGCCTTCCAAGCCCCAAATAAAGGAATGCTATGAGACGCTGCTCGGTAGTGAAGGGCAGGACCTGGGAGTCTGTACCGGACGAGTATTCGGCGGACCATTATATCTGGCAGAGAGAGTCCCAGGTTGGCCTGAGGAATTTATAGACAGGGTGCATGCTGAAGGAGGAGAGTTCATTGTGATGGGGATCGATTCTCCAGAGGATATGGAAAGGCTGGGTGACCAATATAAGGGAGGAATATGGACTGACAGGATTGAGCTTATTGGTTCGAAAATACCATGAAGGACTTGGGGGACGGTTCGTGATTCCTTTGCGATATCAGTACAATAGTCGCGAATGCCGTAAAACCCGGAGATAAACAATGGAGCTGGAATTCCTCTTATTAACGACCATCACTATCATGGCCATGGGAGTCGGAATCGTATGCGTCCCCGTATTTGTCGTGAATTTGGTGCTGTTGGTTAATTACAGGAAAAGCGACGGACGCCGAATCGGGGTGAATCTTGCCTGGTTAATGATATTAAGCGGTATAAAGAATCGGGGACACTGGCCTGAACGGGTTCTAAAAAGGGTAGGCTATACTCGCCGGATGCTGATATACAGCGTATTAGGGGTTGTGATCAGTGTCACTGCCGGAAATTATCAACAACAACGATTGGATCAGGTGCCTACGGAGCTAAATCAGCAGTCTTCCGCTCAATAGAAACTTAAATCGGAAGGCGAGTTGCTTTGGGCATCGTCATCTTTGCAACTTGAAAACTGATTTTGAAAATCAATATGAATAAAAAATAGAAACGCTTATTTAAAGGAAATTTATGGAAATAGACCTAAAGAAATTCAATTACTTTTTAATTGTGGACCTTGAAGCCACTTGCTGTGATAAACAGTCCATTGCCAGGAGGGAGATGGAAACCATTGAAATTGGAGCTGTCATGGTTGATGCGGAAAACCTGACGATGGTTGATGAATTCATGACGTTTATAAAACCTGTCAGGCACCCAACGCTTACGGAGTTTTGTACTGAGCTGACCAGCATTACCCAGAAAGACGTTGATAATGCCCCTCGATATCCTGAAGCCATTAAAATGTTCAAGGATTGGCTGTATCGATTCGATTCGTTTTTATTTTGCTCCTGGGGTGACTACGACAAAGGGCAACTGGAGCAGGACAGTCAATTTCATCGAATGTCTTATCCTATCGGTGCGGATCATTTGAATATCAAGAAGCAGTTCTCCAGCTCCCAAAACTTGAAAAAGAGACTGGGAATGTCGCAGGCGTTGAAGTTGGCTGGTTTATCCCTTGAAGGGACTCATCACAGGGGAATTGATGATGCAAGAAATATGGCCAGGTTGATGCCCTATATTTTGGGAAGAAAGGCTATTCCGAAAAAGGGATAAGCCTCGTTTAATAGTCTCCTTATTACCGGGACTAATGCCCTTGGAATAGGCTTATGCACTTGAAAGGTTTTGCAAGGTAGCTTTAATACTTTGTTACAAAAATTCCATCCATCTGTTTTTATTCTCTTTTTTCATCTCTCTAAACAACACTTATTCACTACTGACTGTTTTCTGACATTGACAGTTCTGTTGATTTGATCAATTTTATGAAAGCGTTTTCACTCTGTTCTGAAGTTGGGTCTATAACAGTAAAAATAACACGGTAACACCTTATGCCTGACGTTAAATTTCTGCAGTTTACTCTCAGTCAATTCGTACAACCTGAGTCTCCGGTGGCTATGGCGCTTTCTGTGGCTGTACAGGATCGACGATATGAGGATCTACGGTATGAGAACCTAAGATATGAGAACCAACGGTATGAGGGCGGAGATCTCTCAGTGGATTCTTCATTGGATACCAGTCTCTCGGCCAGCGCCTGCCATCATCAAACTAAGCCCGGAACTTGAGCACTGCGCAGATAAAACAACCTGAAGGAAAATCAACCAAAGGAGGGTTTGCCGGTATGAAACTTTATGTTCACGGCATGTCCAAAAGAACAAAGAGCCTTTTCAAACAAGTCGTCGCTGGCATTGGTATGACAATGTTCGCATCAACCAATATTCATGCGGCGGTGTACCAGGCCGAAGATTACAACAATTATTATGATACGAGCCCGGGAAACTCCGGTGGTGCTTATCGCTCAGATGATGTGGATGTCGAACCGACCTCCGACTCCGGTGGTGGATTCAATGTCGGTTGGATTGATAATGGTGAATGGCTGGTATATGAAAATCTCCATATTCCAACCACCGGTAACTATATCGTCCGCATGCGGGTTGCCAGTCCTGGTGGCGCAACCGCATCGGTGGATCTGAATGCCGGGCAGACGATTCTTAAACAATTCAATATCCCCGATACCGGAGGGTGGCAGAATTGGACAACCCTGACGGCCACGGTGAATATCAGTGCGGGTACCCATAATCTGGGTGTTTATGCGGCCACATCCAATTGGAATTTCAACTGGATCGAAATCGTCCCTGAAAATGGAGGTACTGATGAGCCCGGCACTCCCAACGGTACACATAAACGTCTGAAAGTGGTTAACGGCTGTGACAAGCCCTTGTGGGTACAATGGCTGACGGCACCCGGTGTTCAGTTCAACGGGCCAAATCGTTATCGGCTTTCCGGTGGACAATCTATGGAATACGATATTCCCGACAAAGGCTTGCCATCGATGAGGTTCTGGCCTGGCTTCGACTGTGACGCAAACGGTCATAATTGCCGTGTAGGAGCCAGTGGCGGACCTGCTGACCTCGGGTTTACCTGTCCTCCGGAAGGTTGTGCCCCTCCCATCGATTCCAAATTTGAAGCTACCTTTGGCTGTATTCCGGGCGTCAATGACAGTGACTGTGCAAGAAACCCTTCCGCACCAAGCCAGCCTCTGGGCAGGGGAGACTGGTGGAACTCCAGCATGGTGGATGGGTTCACCGTGCCGGTTAAGGTGACAGTTAACGGTTACTGCCCGGTTGGTCCACAGCCAGCCCCCGTCTACGGTCCCGGTGGTCCGGAGGGAGGGGTGATTGATTGTTCAACGCTGCGTGTGGCTGATTGTCCGATGAATGAAAATCTCAGTACTGATGGTCAGTTCCCTTATCTGTCCAATGTGGATATGAGAACCTTCAATCCGGTGACCGGAGATGTGGCGGGTTGCTATTCTCCTGCGGCCAAGCTGACCTACAGCCATTGGGCGAACGGGTTCCAAACCTATCATCCGGCAGATCCTCAGGCGCAGATGTACACCTGTCCGACGCCGCCCATCAGCTCGGATCAGTGCCGTTCCGGTCCGGCGGACAGGACAGCCTATCGCGATATGATTCACTCCCATTGTGAAACCTACGCATACGCTTATGACGATGGTTATGGGTTATCCAGCTGCCCCGCAGCAACCAACCTGAGTTACGAAGTCACTTTCTATTGTCCGCAGTAAGTAACTGACCGGCCTCCCGGAGCTGTATTCCGGGAGGCTTTATACGAAGTTCAACATTCGCTTGTCGCAGTTTGTGTCGCTCCTGCTTGTCACTGGGAGGGGCCGACAATAATTTCCTTGAGAGCGGGAGTATTAAAAATAATGAAAACTCAACAAAAGCTATATATGTCGGCCATGCTGGCAGCATTCGCACTGGGTGGTGTATCGACAGTGTCTCAGGCGAAGGTCTTTCAGGCGGAAGACTACAGCTATTTCTATGATGTCACCCCAGGCAACAGCGGAGGAGCCTATCGGTCCGACGATGTCGATATTGAATCGACCAGTGATGTCGGCGGAGGTTATAACGTGGGCTGGATCGACAAAACCGAGTGGCTTGCCTTTAACGATTTGAATATCGCGACCAGTGGTACGTATCGGGTGAAAATGCGTGTTGCCAGTATCAACGGCGGTACAGCTTCGGTCGATTTGAATGGTGGGAATATCGTTCTGGGCTCGGTGAATATACCTGCCACAGGAGGATGGCAGAATTGGCGGACGGTGGAGTTTACCAGTCATATCAATGCGGGAAGCTACAGCCTTGGTGTTTATGCTTCAAGTTCGGGGTGGAACCTGAATTGGATTGAGGTGGTAAAAGACACTGGAGGCGATGATGGCCAGCAACCTCTCTGGAGCGATGAATTCAACAGCATCGATGCCAATACCTGGACCTTTGAAACCGGCGGTGGTGGCTGGGGGAACCAGGAATTGCAATATTACACCAATGGTCAGAATGCATATATCGCCTACGATGCCCAGGCAGGAAGCAATGTGTTGGTGATCGAAGCCAGAAAGGAAAATCCTGCCGGTTACAACTGCTGGTATGGCACATGCCAGTACACTTCAACCCGATTGATTTCCAGGGATAAAAAATCCTTTAAGTACGGAAGAATGGAAGCCCGGATCAAGCTTCCTCAAACCCAGGGTATCTGGCCGGCATTCTGGATGCTGGGTGACAGCTTCGGTTCTGTCGGCTGGCCCGAGGGCGGGGAGATCGACATTATGGAGCATGTGGGTTACGAGCCGACATTGACCCACGGTGCCTTACACGGACCAGGATACTCGGGTAATACGCCTATCACGGGGACCTATAATGTCGGACAGGTAGTGGATGCGAATTATCACACCTTTGCCGTGGAATGGGATACCAATGGTATTCGCTGGTTGGTTGATGGAAATGAGTTCTACTCGGCTTCTCGTGCCCAGGTAGAGCAGTATGGCAGGTGGGTTTACGATCAGCCTTTCTGGTTCCTGTTTAACGTTGCTGTTGGTGGAAATTGGCCGGGTAGTCCGGATGGCTCCAGTAGCTTTCCTCAGAAAATGTACATTGACTATGTCAGGGTCTATCAATAGCTAGTTGATAGACCTGAAGAGTACGCACTGATTCAGATGAAGCTGAATCAGTGCTGTCTCTGATGGAGTTTGCTATTCAGCCGCAGAATAAGGACAGAAAAGCAGGACGAGGACTGAAAAAAGGGGCGGTTAGGGGACCACCAGGAATGATGAAGCGGACAGGCTTTTGTAGTAAGGGGAGTTTCAGCAAGTCCGCCCCGTATTCAGGTTATCGCTCGAAGGTCGTTACTTGATCCATGTTGATACGAAGTCCATTTTCTTGTCTGGTAACAACGGCTCTGTCGGTCAACATGTGGACCGCATCAAGGGATATCTTTACATCGCCTTCGTAAATTTGCTGGTCATCTTCTGAGGTGAAATCGACAGAGGAAATCTTGAGTCCCCGGGTATCTTCAGCGGTTAACTCAACGTTCCCGATATAAACGACGGTGACCCCGTCCTGAGACTTTTTAATAACGTCTGAAGTGATTTCAAGGCCGTATACATTTGTCGTTACTGCAATGGAACACAGTGCTGCGGCAATGATTTTTCTGATTGGTCTATCCATGTAAGTTTCTCCTGAATGAGCCGGCTACACATAACATATTGTTTTGTATGGCTCTGCTTTGTTAAATCTAAACTCCTATTTTAAGGGGATATTGGCAAGATTGAAATCAGCCTAAAGACTCAAGTTGTCGTTTCAGTCTCTCTGTTGCCTGGCGAAGAATAAACGGCAGGCGTTTTCCAAAAGAGTGAAGAGCAAAGACTTCTCTGGGCTCTGCCTGCCACGTCGGCATGACACGTTCCAACTTGCCGTTACGGATTTCTTCCGAGACAAATATTGAAGGGGCCAGAAGCATACCCAAGCCATGATTGGCATAGTTAATGGCGGCGGGAAGCGTATTAACCTTCATGGTTTTACCGCCTCGTAAGGGGACTTGCTGATCCCCCGAATAGAGTTGAGCCTGATCCTGCCAGGGCAGTTGAATCATCGTATGCTGATCTAATTTTTCCGGTTCCGGGTGGCCATGAGACTCCAGGTATGCCGGAGCTGCCACCACAAAGGAACGAAGTTCGCCGAGCTTGATAGCGTGATAGTCGCTGTCTTTTTGTGGGCCCACCGAAATCGCCAGATCCAGCTTGTGTTCCAGAAGGTCGAGCTTTTGGTCTGAAAAGGTCACGTCGGCTATCAGTTTTGGATATTGCCTGCATAGTTCTGCAATGACCGTTTCTACCAGCAGGGACTCAAACGCATGGGGGGCCGTAATCGCAATCCGGCCTTGGGGTTCCTGGTCAAATTCTTCTAATTCCTCAATGGCCTGTTGTAGGGTCTCCGCCATTTGTGCGCATCGTTGGGCAAACTGTCTGCCTGCCGGGGTGAGGTGCAGACTTCGCGTGCTCCGGGTCAGGAGTTTCATGCCAACCAACGACTCCAATTGACTGATATAGGTGCTGATGGCGGAGCGGGTATGGCCAAGCTGATCTGCTGCTCTGGTGAATGAGCCTGATTTGACGACCTCATGAAACACCAGCATCCGATAAGGCAGGGACCTTTGTTCATTATTTCTAAACATTAAGTTCTAGACTCGGCTAATTATCATCTGAATGAGGTCGAATAATATGCTCTTCACCAACCAAACAGCAAGCAAGAGGAAGCAAATATGTCTCAGGAAACGATTAATCAGGTGATGGCCGCCAGTCAGGCATGGATAGCAAAATTCAATCAGCATGATCTGGAAGGGTGTCTCGAGGGATACCTCACCGATGCCTCCATGAAGGTGGCTCCTGTTGGTGAATTCGTCGGTGCGGGAGCTATCGCTTTATTCTGGCGGGATTTCGCCAGGCATCATCCCGCCGAACTGAAATACAGCAATGTGGACATCAAGGTTATCGATGACAGAAATGCCGTTCTGGCCGCTGATTGGAGCATGAACATTGCCAGCGGATTTATCAGTAAAGAGTTATGGGTGAAGCAGGACTCCGGTGAATGGAAATTGGCACAGGATGACTTTTCTGTTCTGGCCCTGAGTATTTCCCGGGACTAAAGATTTTGGATGGTCATTTTATCAATTGATAAATGACCAATATCCAGGAACACCCAATATCAACGAGAACTGGTGCTAACGAGAACTAGTACCAACGAGAACTGGCATCAACGAGACGAAGAGAGAGCTTATGAGTCAAAGTACATTTATTCTGGTACATGCTGCATGGCTGGGCGCCTGGGCATGGCACGATGTTGCTCAAATACTGGTGGAGCAGGGACATTCCGTTGTTGTGCCGGATTTGCCGGGGCATGGCGGAGATAATACTCCAGCCGGTGATATTCATCTCAAGGATTATGTCGACAGGATCATGCTTGAAGTGGATCGGTCCGATGGTCCGGTTGTATTGGTGGGGCACAGCTTTGCCGGTATCGTCATCAGTCAGGTGGCGGAAATTGCTGGACCGGAAAAAGTCAAAGGTCTGGTATATGTTGCCGCGTTTCTGTTGCCGGACGGGGGAAGCTTTATTGATGCAGTCTCTGGAGTGACAGACTCGGTGGCAGTGGAGCACTTCTATCTTTCCGGAGATGAAACCACGGCTCATGTTGCTGAAGAAAAAATGCATGAAGCGTTCGCCCAGGATGTTCCGCAAGAGGCGTTTATTGCCGCCAGCCAATTCTTTGTGCCAGAACCGGCAGCTCCATTAATGGAGAAGTTATCTTTAACCGGCGAAAACTACCGTGTTGTCCCCAGGTATTACATTGAGGCTACCGAAGATAAAGCCGTACCCATCACTGCACAGCGTGCCATGGCCTCTGCGGGTAATGTTCGCCGTACATTTTCTCTGAACACAGGGCATTGCCCGAACTTTTCCCAGCCGGGAAAGCTTGCAGAGTATCTGCAAGAAATACATGGTGAACTGAATCCCGCCAGGTAAACAGGCGGATAGCAGACCTCCATATCTGAGCTGTTGGATATGGAGGTTTCGAATATGGAGGTTATGACCTTGGTCGTCTGTTGACCGGGCAGGCGTATCGACGTACCTTCCCAGGAAATGAACAAACAGTGCTGGTGCCAATGGACAACATCATTGAATGGATTTCCCGGGATGACTTCAGGCTTAAAGCCATTGAATGTGTACATCAACTGGACTTGCCCCAATGTTATATCGCGGCAGGTTTTGTCCGAAATCTGGTCTGGGATCACCTTCATCAGTTTGATACAGGCTCTCCCCTTAACGACATTGATGTTATTTACTTCGATCCTGAAGAACCTGATGTCTCAACCAGTCATATCTTCGAGCGCGAACTCCAGTCACTGATGCCGGGCCCAAATTGGCAGGTTCGGAATCAGGCTTTCATGCACGAAAGAAACGGAGACCCTCCTTATCAAAGCAGCCTGGATGCCATGTCTTATTGGCCGGAAATGGAGACGGCGGTTGCTGTCAGGAAAGTTGCTGTCAGTAAAAAGGTAGAGGGAAACCTCGAGTGTATTTCTGCCTTTGGATTCGAATCACTGTTGAATCTTCAGATTACCTGGAATCCCAAGCGCTCACGCGCGGTATTTATCCAACGCGTCAAAGCCAAGGGATGGTTGGCTAAGTGGCCAATGCTCACCATGGCCAATTAATTCTCACCATAGTCAAATAAAGGTTAAGCCGTTCTTTGATGAGAGATCGGAAATCGCAACTTAGTGTCATGATGGGCGCATATTCCAACTTTTTCTTTGTTCTACTTGTCTTTGAGAATTTATCGAATTAACATTTGTTTTATATGTTTAACAACTGTTAATTTTATGAATTCCCAGGAATTGCTTGTTCTACAAGCTTTACAACATAATCCGCTGGCCAGCCAGCAGCAGATAGCCGACCAGTTGGGCATGTCCCGGGAGTCAGTGGCCGGACATATCATGCGTCTTACCCGCAAAGGAAAGATTCTGGGAAAAGGTTATATTTTTCCCGCCAGAAAAAATGTCGTGGTGATCGGTGGTACCAACGTGGATATCACCGGTACCAGCCATCAATCCTTTGTCGCAGAGGATTCCAATCCCGGATACATCAACCAGACGGCAGGCGGCGTTGCACGCAATATTGCGGAGAATCTGGTTCGTCTGGGTGCTCATACTCATTTGCTTTCAGCCGTTGGGAATGATGTGCGGGGCCGATGGCTATTGGAACAACTAGTTCAATGTGGACTCAGCACTGAGCATTGTCTGGTGAAACCTCAATTTCGCACAGGCACCTATCTGGCCATCAATAATTCTGAAGGTCAGTTGCAGGGGGCTGTCGCAGATATGGCGGTCATTGATGCCCTGGGAATTGATGACCTTGTCAGTCGTTTACCGTTGCTGCAATCGGCGAGCCATATTGTGGTTGAAGCTAATTGTTCTCCCGATCTGATCGAATGGATGTCCCAGCAGACCTTTAACGGTCCGGTATCTGCGGATGCTGTCTCTGAAACCAAAGCACCTCGCTTGGGACCTTTGTTGCCCCGGCTGGGTATGCTTAAGGTCAACCGCGCCGAGGCACGCGCTATTCTCAAGCAGGACAGCCCGGATCGCGAGATTATCCAGCAGTTGCTCTCCCTCGGAGTGGAAAAGGTCATTATGAGTCGGGGGAATGAAGGACTGATTCTGGCGACTCAAAACGAATTTATGGAATTCCCCTCTCTGGCGAACGAGATAGTGAATGATACCGGGGCCGGAGATGCATTGATGGCGGGAATCGTTTTCGCCGAATTACAGCAAATGCCGGCTCAGGATCAGGCGTCATTTGGCCTGGCCTGTGCTGCTATGACAATGGCATCAAACCTGGCAGTGAATCCTGAACTGAGCCTGAAACAGATTCAACATTGGATAGAAACCCCATGACATACAAATTGGATATCAGCCCTGAAGTCAGTACCGCACTTCGTAATAATCAGCCTGTCGTGGCTTTGGAAAGCACCATTATTTCCCATGGCATGCCATGGCCGGAAAATGCCGAAACAGCAAAAAGAGTGGAGCAGGTCGTCAGGGATAACGGCGCAGTGCCGGCCACAATAGCCGTTATTGACGGTCGCCTCAAAGCCGGATTAAGTCATGATGAAATTGATGTGCTGGCAAAGGCAGGGCTGTCCGTCACCAAGTGTTCCAGACGGGACCTGCCTTATGTCGTTGCTACCGGTCAGCATGGGGCCACGACCGTGGCGGCAACCATGATTATCGCAGCGATGGCAGGTATTCAGATTTTTGCCACCGGGGGCATAGGCGGCGTTCACCGTGGTGCCCAGCAATCTTTTGATATATCTGCAGATCTGCAGGAACTGGCCCACACCAGTGTGGCCGTTGTCTGTGCGGGTGCCAAATCGATACTGGATCTGGCCCTGACCAGGGAATATCTGGAAACCCAGGGTGTTCCGGTGCTGGGCTATCAAACAAATCAATTGCCGGCATTTTATACCCGTGAAAGTGACCAGACAGTGGACTATCGACTGGATGATCCCAAGCAGGTGGCGGACTTTCTCTCGGCTAAATGGCAGATGGGTCTTGACGGTGGCGTCGTGATTGCTAACCCGATACCGGAGTTGTACGCCATGGACAAGTCATTGATAGACCGAGCAATACAGCAGGCATTGGTGGAAGCTGAGCAGCAGCACATCTTTGGCAAGGAGTCCACGCCGTTTCTGTTAAAGCGGGTCGCGGAAATTACCGGCGGCTCCAGTCTGGAAAGCAATATTCAACTGGTTCTGAACAATGCCCGGCTGGCAGCCGAGATTGCAGGGGAGTTGGTACTTTCCAAAGCATAACTTAAAGGAAGGACTGTGTGTATCAACAGGCCTCTCACTTAGCTGGTTACAAATTTTACCAGTTACAAATGTAGACACATTTTTCTTTGTAAATGGTGACGATTTCTCTCACTTTGCAAAAATATCTGCTATATCAATATTTATAATGTCTGTTTTTTAGAGATGTTTTTACAGCTGTTTCTTGGAAATGAGAAAGCAACACCACACGGAGTTCAATAATGGATAGCAATGTTTATAAAACCCCAAATGCTGCGCTTAGCGAAGATAGGGGAGGATACGACACACTGACATTGAAGCAGGTTCTGTTTTCTTTTAGTGGCCGGGTAGGCAGGAAGGTATACTGGCTAGCCATCCTCGGGATGATTGCCTTTTGGGCCATAATCGGGGGGCTGGCGACAGTGCTCGGGAAAGATAGCAATGTGGTCGCTGCGATTGCCTTTGTTTTTTACATCCCATTTATCTGGATATCTCTGGCGGTTCAGGTCAAGCGCTGGCATGATCGCAATAAGTCCGGTTGGTGGGTTTTAATTGGAATTATTCCGTTGATCGGGGCTATATGGGTATTCATAGAAAATGGCCTGCTGGCAGGTGATCAAGGAATGAATGACTACGGGATGCCAAGTGCCTGATTGTCCTGACATAGCGTTTGGGACAGAACAAATCAGGTTCTGTTAAGTGATACCGGAGGCAACGATCTGAAAACGGCTCTGAAGCTTTTGCTGGCACTGGTCACAACCGCCCTGTGTTTATATGGGATTCATATATTCGGAGTAGGAATGTGGCCGGTGGCACTGATTATCGCCAGTATTCTGATGATTGCCTCCGTGTTTATTAAAGCTCTGGATTCTGTCGCCATCATAGTAGCCCGGATAATCGGGGGGCTGTCATTGGCAGGGCTGCTCCTGGGAATACTCGCCGGCTTTATTGGCGGAGCGTTTCACCTTTCTGAAAGTAACCAGATTGTCCTGGTCGGGCTGTTTGTTATGGCGCTTCTGGGGTTGCCGTTTTTTGCCTTCAGAATAGAGCCGAAAGACGCATAGCTTGAGGCCTGTTCCTGGTGGAAATACTACTTTTATTGTGTTCTGAGACTGGCCGGTGTGGTGGGAAGTTTGGTCGTTTTACACTCCACTCTATCTACAACGATAGATAAGGCCTGAGTTTCCAGCTTCATCCACTTTGCCAGGACATCGAGTTCGGTATCGTTAAACCTACCCTTTGCTTTTTTCCAGGTGGACGTTTGAAGATGTTCAATTGCCTGGGTAAATAGCTTCTCACGTTGGGAGAGATTCAGCGACTCCGGTAGTCGGGTCCATTCCTGACGGGCATCTTCCATGGTCAGTGATTCTTCCTTGATGAAACGGATAAAACATGGGGAAAGATGAGAGGCATGCTTCAGGAAAGTTCGCATCTCAGTAAGAAAAGATTCTAGGCTGGCTATTTTTGTATTAGTCATTTACTGGTGGTCCTTTCCATAGGAGATTACTGCACTTCCAATTGCTTATGGTGCACCAAAATAATCCGTTTCCCCCGATATTTTGTTACGGTTTATTTTGTTATGCTCCGGTTTTGGAGCAATGATGTCAGATTGATTTCAAGGAATCAAGCTCTGGGACTGGAGTGCAAAAGAAATGAATTTGATCGGCGCGAATGTAAAACGTTTTAGGGAAATTCAACAACTTACGCAAGACCAACTGGCAACACGATGCAAAATTGAGGGTTGGAATTTGAGTCGGGGGACGCTTGCTAAAATTGAAGCAAGGGTCCGTCGGGTGACGGACTATGAAGTGGCAACCATGGCCAAGGCTCTGCGTATCAGTGTTAGTGAACTGTTTAGTGAGCCGAATTAGTTCAACTTCATCCTATACTTCCACAACTAGTTTCTGTTAGCGGCTTAATGACTGGTGCCGCTCACATAATGCGTTTTATTGAAAACATTATATTTACCCGAGGGCTTGGACATGGGAAGACGTGTGACTTCCTTTAAGGTTTTAGCATCGTAAACGATCAATGCTCCATCCATTTCCCACAGACTGACTAAAGCATAACGACCGTCCTTGGTGAATTCCACGTGAGCCGCAGTTTTGCCCGGTTCCGGAGTGATGGTTGCCGCTATTTCCAGGGTATTTTTATCAATCACATGGAGCTTGTCTTTATTCGGGCCGAAGAATACGTCTACCCAGGCATAGGGTGAACCTTCGTGACTTCTGGCAAAGAATCCCGGACCCAAAGTGGGAATCGTCTTCACCTGACTCCAGTCGTTCATATTGATGACTGACAGTGCCCCTTCTTTCAAATGGGGAATAAGCAGCAGGGGACCCTGTTGGCTGTTCCAGCTGATGCCTGACCCCAAGTGGGGCATACCTGGAAGGTCCAGTTTGGCGACCGGTTTTCCCGAATCCAGGTCTATTACCTGACCACTATCGCCGTTACGGGATGCTCCGATCAGGTGTTGGTATTCCTGATCAAAGAAGAAATCATCCAGGTAGTCTTCTGTCGCAATCTTTCGAATGGGAAAGTCTGGTTGTGCATAGGAGATTTCCCAGACTTCTTTGATGTCCTTGAGTGCCGCGATAAAGCTGTTCCTTTGCGGTGCAGTATATACGGCGCTGACCCTGGAGCTTTCATCGGCGCTGCGTACCGGGATGGTTCCGACCAAGCTCAGGCGGTCCGCATCGAGAAGGGTGAGGGTGTGGGGAAGATAGTTGGCCACCATGACCCAGCGTCCGTCAGCCGATAAGGCCAGATTGCGGGTGTTGATGCCTGCCCGGATCTCCGCCACTGTTTTAAGATTATAGATGTCAAACTGGCTGATCCATCCATCGCGGGATGCAAAATACACATAGCGGCCATCGGGTGAAAATTTGGGGCCGCCGTGTAACGCGTAGCGGGTTTTGAAACGGTGTATGGGCTTGAAGGTATCTCCGTCCAATAGGGTGGCGTGATGATCACCACTTTCCACCACGATAAAGAGATTCATCAGATCCGCAGAGAAGACCGGTTTGTTTCCCAGGGAAGATGCAGGGAAGTACACCTGACGAGAGTTCCGTATTGCATCATCATTCCATTCCACAGGTTGAGCTGACGGGGAAAATATATAACTCGCCAGATGCTCTGCGTCACTTGGTGACAGTGTTCCGTCAAATGCGGGCATTTGGGTTGCCGGCCGACCATGCAGAATGACATCAATCGCCAGCTTCGGTTTGAGGCGCCCCAAATTTTCCGGCAATAGCGCCGGGCCTATCCCTCCCAGCCTTTGTGGGTGATGGCAGGAGGCACAATGATTTTGGTAAAGCGTTTCTGTATCGGTACTGGCCCTGGTTTTGGCCGCCATGGATAAACTGTCATCAGCTAACACCGAAAAAGAGAGGCCGTAGCCAAGTATCAGAGCCGATAGTTTCATGTGGACAGACCGCTTCATAGAGTGTTCCTTGTCACTAATGGATCTTCTGAGGAAGATTGATTTCCTCATCGGTAAGATAACAACCAGGATCTTCCGCCCAGAAGTCACCGCCGCTTTGGGTATATCCCCTGACACGGGTGTTACCGTTACATATCTGTCTGGCGGCGCAGGACTGGCAGCGCCCTTGTAGAGGGCGAGGCTGACTCCGTAGGCCCAGCATGAAAGGGTCCTGGGTATTGCGCCAGATGTCAGAGAAGGGGCGTTCTTTGACATTTCCCAGATGGTGATTCCACCAGAAGGTATCGGGGTGGACTTCGCCGGTATTGTCGATATTGGCTATTCCGATTCCAGAGGCATTACCGCCCCAATGCTCAAGACGGGATTTCAACTCCGACATCCGGTCGGGGTAACGGCGTGCAGCCCAGGCCAGCAGGCAGGGGCCGTCAGCATCGTTATTGCCGGTGACGTACTCGGTATTCCTACCACTTAAAAGATCCTCGTGTGCACGATCGAATAGTCGTTCCATGGCCTCTCGTGTCGTTTGATGAAAGGCATCTCGTTTGCGGTTTCGCAGACCCCTTCCGGCATAGTTAAGATGAGAGAGATAGAACTTATCAATGTCACGTTCGTGCATCAGGTCGAGAATGGCCGGTAGTTGTTCAGCATTGTTTTCCGTAAGCGTAAAGCGCAAGCCCACTTTGACTCCGGCTTCCTTACACCGTTCGATGCCTTCAAGGGCGGACTTGAAACATCCCTGTTTCTGGCGGAATTCATCATGTGTGCTTTCCAGGCCGTCGATACTGACACCGACATAGTCAAATCCGGTGCGGGCTATCTGGTCTGCGATGTTCTTGTCCATCAATGTGCCGTTGCTGGAGAGCCCCACGTAAAGTCCCAGACTTTTCGCATAGGCGCCGATCAGGAATATATCCTTGCGCAGTAATGGTTCTCCTCCGGACAATATGACTGCCGGAACCCGCATTTCCCTGAGATCATCCAGGGTGTTGTAGATCTGGTCAGTACTTAATTCTCCGGGAAAGTCGATGTCTGCCGAGATGGAATAACAATGGCGGCAGGTCAGGTTGCAGCGCCGGATCAGGTTCCAGATGACAACCGGGGCAGAAGGTTTGCCGCGGGGGACAAAAGGCTCGTTGTGGGTCAGGGACCTCATATATTGTGTGATTCTGAACATTACCGGTCACCTCTGAATCGTAAGCCGGTCTTTTTCAGAATTCGTGTACTAAACAAAACGTCATGGGCTCTGCAGGCGTCGCCGAGGATTTCGGTCATTTCGCGGAAGCAGGCATTCAGTTCGGATTTTTGCTTTCCATGTACCATGGCGAACAGGTTATAGCGCCATTCAGGTAACTGCCTGGGGCGCAGATAACAGTGGCTGACGTAGGGGAGGGTGCCTAGTTTCTGGCCAAGCTTGTGCACCTGGCTGTCTTCCACATCCCAGACGGTCATGGCATTTGCCTTGTAGCCCAGCTTGTAATGATTTGGGACCGCTCCGATTCTGCGAATACATCCGGACGCAAGCATGCGTTCAAATCGGGCCTTCACTTCGTCTGCGGAGGTTCCCAGCTGTTTGGCCAGCGCTTCAAAGGGTCGTGAAACCAGCGGTAGTCCTTCCTGGGTGAGAAGAATGAGTTGCCGGTCCAGTTGCGACAGCGTACCGGTATTTTCGTCAACCAATTCAACGGGCGTATCCCGTCCTGGTACCTGCTCGAGGTCAGGCTTTAAAGTGGAGGCCAACATAGAATTCCCTCTGCTTGGGTAGGTTGTAAACGGGGTAACCGGTTTCAGATTCAATTGATTCGATGACCTCTTGAATCTGGAACTCTTGTTCGGTGGCAATGACAAACCAAATGTTAAAGTCATGGTCACGCTCATAGTTATGCGCAACCTCCGGGTGACGATTGACCATTTCTGCAATACGGCTGACTTCGTCTGCAGGAACCCGCATGGCTGCAAGGGTTAATGCCCCTCCCAGTTGTTCGGCGTGAAACAATGGCCCGAACCGAGTTAAGTAGCCGTGATTGAGCAAGTCTTTCAGTCGATCCAGTACGACGCCTTCGCTGGTGCCCAATGCCCGGGCTATCCGGGCGAAAGGTTCATCGCAGATCGGCAATCCATACTGAAGTGTGTTGATGAGAGTGCGATCCAATTCTTCCAGTTCATATTCCGGTTGTGTGCTTCTGACCACTCCCGGCTTTACGGATTCCTCTTCTAGCTGTGCAGTGTGCATGTCGCCTCCTTCTCACGATCGATTTGGGCGAAGGTGTATTTGCCGCCACATTGTTTGAACTGTTTCAGGCTGAACAATATCCGGCTGGGGATATCGCTGAGTCCACATTGCTGCTTGAGTTGTTGAAGGCGCTGCAGAACCTCTTCTCGGTTTTTGCCATGAAGCATGCAATAGAGGTTGTAGGGCCAAAAGTCTCCGCAAGCCCTGCGTTGGTAGCAGAGCGACACCAGACCGGTGGCGCTGATCGCTTTACCGACCTTGTCCACATCTGACGGAGGAATCTGCCATACCACCATGGCATTGCTGGTGTAGCCGATTTTGTGGTGGTTGATCACAATGCCGAAACGACGGATCAGTTTCTCCGTCTGCCAGACATCAAGCTGGTCCAACACCTGCTGTTCTGTCAGCCCGGTTTGTTGTGCCAGAGAAAGGTAAGGTCGCTCGACCAGTGGCAGCCCCTCCTGTATCAATGCCCGCAGGTAGGCGAGGCTTTCAGGATCAATGGCTCCTGTATTGAGCGGCGCTGTCGGATTCAGATTTTCGATGTATGAAGTCTGCATGATGATTTCTCCTGATCGTTTGTCCGATGGCTGGGCTCTAGTCAAATTCTGGTCTGAATCCCAGATCAATGTGATAGGGCCTGACCATCGGAAAACACCAGACTTTCATTTCTGTGGCGGCTTCAATATTGCCAATTACTGTTGTCAGGTGATCCTGGTCTGAGGCGGTCACTACAAACCAGAGATTCAATTCATGTTCACGCTGATAGTTATGGTTAACCTCTTGAAATCCGTTGATCAGCGCTGCGGTTCGTTCCAGATGCTCATTAGGAACAGCGATTGCTGCGAGAGTGCTGGCCCCGGCTTTTTTGTGATTGAAAACAGGTCCGACTCTGGAAATTACACCTTCCTGTTTGAGTCGCTGGAAACAGTTCAACACCTCCTGTTCACTACACCCCAACTCGTTGGCGATTGTCAGAAAAGGTCGGGATGTCCGTGGGAAGTTTTTTTGGTAGCGACTGAGCACGGCCTTATCCAATGTACTTAACGCCGGTTGCCGTTCATCGTTCCTGATTTCTGGCTTCATGGTCACAGTCCTATTCGATTGGCTCTTGAGGTAAAAAAGATTCCACTGGGTGCAGTAGCCGCCAGGCTGGTGATGGGCTGCATGCGATAGGGATCATAGATATCCACTCGATTCTCATCTCGCACGGACACCCAAAGCTGTTCACCTCTTGGTGTAAACTCCATGTGCAATACCGCTTTGCCGGCATTGATCGTCTTGATTACCTGCAAGCTGGCCACATCGATTACCTGCAGGACATTGTTATCGGGGTGTGCGAAATTAACCCAGACCCTTCTTGCGTCAGGCTGTGCCATGACAAATACAGGCTGACTGTGGGTGGGGATGCGGCGGATGATATCCCAGGTGAGAGCATCGATGACCAACACCTCATGATGCCCTACACCCGGAGCAAAAATGTAGTGTCCGGCCTGGGTCCAGCCTTCAAGGTGGGGCATCTTGTACACGGGCAGACGTTGTTCGCCGGGGCCGTATGAAGGCATGATTCTTTGTATGCCCTGTTCCGGTTGCCACAGGTCGAGTTTTGCCATGCCGTTTTCGCCGAACAGACCGGCAATATAGTATCGACCCTCAGGTGTGATCAGCGCGTCATAGGGTTGTCTGCCAATGTCTGTGAACTTCTCAACGGCAGGTTGCAGTCCGGCTTGCTGAGGATCGCTGTCCTCCATTGTGATGAGCCAGATTTCGTTGCTATCGAACAGACTGACGGCAAAACGGTTATTGGGGACATCCACAAGGCCGACGGTTTTGGAATGTTTGGGAAGTGGCTGGTCAGAAGGTTTCTGCTTATCTGATTGGTTCGATTGCTCCGATTGACCTGATTCGTCTGAAGTGTCTGCCAGCAGGGTGGAAGGGATATTCGCCACCAGATTGAGAGTGTCTGATCTGAAGATGTTCACACCGCCGGGATCATAGTTGGATACGGCCACATATTGACCGTCCTGGCTGATCGCTCCACCGATACTGTTGCCGGCCTGAACTATCCGCTTGGCAATTTTTCCCTGTAGCAGATCGACTTTGGTAAGACCGCCGTCTCTGCCGAATACATATCCAAAACGCTGATCTCGGGAATACACCACGGAAGCATGAGATAAATCACCCAGCCCCTCAACTCTTTGCAGAACTTCGGGATGGGTAGTATTGACGATGAGTACACTGCCGCTGGTGCGCTCAATAATCAGACCAAGGTCACCGGTACCTCCACGATAAATATCCGAAACTTCGTTCTCATGTCCTGTGGAAACCGGGTTTCCAGGTGAAATACAGGAGGTCGTCAACAGCGCTGACAGAAGCAGCAACAGTGTTTTGAATATCCGGTTCAAATGTGTCATTGGGGATCCTTATCAATAAAGTCTCCATTGAGGAGCCCTTGGCTGATCCACGCGATCTCCGCGTCAGTGAGCAGGTCCTTCCAGGGCGGCATTGCGGTGTCTGGTTTACCGAACTTGATGATGGCGCGGATCGCGTTGATATCAAGCCGTTCGATTTCACTTGGCCGTAACGGCGGTCCAAGACCTCCTTTCAGGTAGTAGCCATGGCAGGAACCGCAATCCTGTCTGACCATGTTGGTCAGTCCGGCATGATCCAGCGTCTCTGAGTCTGCAAAGCAAACCGTCGTTGTGATGCTGATCAGGAGGGCAGCCACATTTGGTATCCATTGATTATTCCTGCCGAACATGACCTGAAAATCTCCTTGTATCGAACTTGGCCATGTCCCGCGTCGGCACTCACCGATGACGACGCGGGCAGGCCTCCTGGTTTAGTAAATGTCGTGCTGTGTATTGAAGACGTTGAACTTCCCGGTCGGGGTGACCAGACGGGCATCCTTAATCACGTTCTTCAATGCCAAAGTTTTGTCATCCACCACCACGATGGCAGATTCCTGTTCTTTTCCGTTCCACACGGAGAACCAGACTTCATCACCGCTCTGATTGAATTCCGGCTGGACCACTCTTTTGGGTCCTTCTCCCAGACCAGACCACTCGGCAATGGGCAGCACTTTGAATTTGCCTTCGATGTTGTTGAGATCAAAGACGGCCACGGACTGACTGATACCGGCATCCGGATTCAGAGGCGTGTCCACATAGAGATGGTGGGATTCGGGGTGGGTTTTGATAAATAAAGACCCGCCTCCCTGTGCGTCAAGCGTACGGACCATTTTCCAGGCGCTGTCCGGGTGTTTGTCCGGGTCAGTACCGATCACCGCGATGCTGCCGTCACCCAGGTGACTGGTCGCCCAGACCGGCCCGAATTGTTTGTCGATAAAGTTGGCTCCACGGCCGGGATGGGGAATAGCGCCCACATCAACCAGGGCTTCCAGTTCGCCTTCTTTGGAATCAATAACGGCGACCTTGTTGGATTTATTGGCGGCAGTCAGGAAATAGCGATGAGTGCTGTCCCATCCACCATCGTGAAGAAATCTTGCTGCATCAATCGTAGTGACTTTCAAAGAATCGATATCTTCGTAGTTGACCAGCAGAATTTTCCCGGTTTCTTTGACGTTGATGATGAACTCAGGCTTTTCGTGGGAAGCCACAATTGCTGCCACACGGGGCTCAGGATGATATTCCTGGGTATCCACCGTCATGCCGCGTGTAGAGACAATCCTCAGCGGCTCCAGCGTCTCGCCGTTCATGATGACGTATTGTGGTGGCCAGTAAGACCCGGCAATCGCGTAGGTGTCTTCGAAGCCCTTGTACTTGGATGTCTCTACAGAGCGTGCTTCCAGGCCAACTTTGATCTCTGCCACCGTGGCGGGTTCTTTCATCCACAAGTCAATCATGTTGACTTTGGCATCGCGTCCGATAACAAAGAGGTATCTACCGGAAGAGGACATGCGGGAAATATGCACGGCATAGCCGGTTTTAATGACCGTTACGATTTCTTTACTGTCTCCGTCTATCAATGCAATTTGGCCTGCATCGCGCAGGGTGACGGAGAATAGATTTTTCAGGTTGAGATCATTGAGTTGTTTCTTGGGCCGGTCTTCCGGTTTTACCAATACTTTCCAGGTGTTTTTCATTTCGCCCATGCCCCACTCGGGAGGCTGAGGCGGTTCATGTTGGATGAAGCTTGCCATCAGTTTGACTTCTTCTTCACTGAGTTCACCGGATGTTTTCCAGCTGGGCATACCTGCCGGTGATCCATAACTGATCATGGCTTCAAGGTAGGCAGAGCCTTTTGCCTGGGTGATATCCGGTGTCAGTGGTTTGCCAGTAGCGCCTTTTCTCAATACGCCATGGCAACCGGCGCAACGTTCAAAGTAGATCCGGGTGGCTTTGTGGAACTCTTCTTCGGTGAGATCCGGTGCACCGGGAGACTTGACAATATTGACCCCTTCACCAGTCATGGCTGTGGGGCCGCTTTCATATTGTCCGGGGTTGGCATGAGCGCGTTCCGCTTCGGACTCCGCGAGGGCCAGCGCGCTGGCTGTGCCAATGGCAACCGTCAGGGCTGAGATAAGTAGTGGATGTGTTGTTCGTTGCATAACATGTTCCTTCTCATCATGAGCGTTTCGTTATGTCTGTCGGTAAGACCCCCAAGCCGAGCAGGATCTTCCGGAATCCAGGTAAATGTTCGGTTGATCTTGGAACTTCAAATCCGGGAACTTATTTAAGTTCGCTGTAATAGGCAGAAAGATCGTCGATATCTGCATCCGATAAAGGTTTGGCCATACTGGACATCATGGGATCGCTACGGGTGCCATCGCGAAACGCTTTAAGTTGTTTGGCCAGATAACCTTTCTTTTGCCCGGCCAGATTTGGCCACAAGTCGTTACCACTGATACCTACGGCTCCGTGGCAACCGGCACAGGTTGCTGATTTTGTTTTACCCGCTGCAGGATCGGCAGCGAAAGAAGTGGTCGAAAGAAGAGATAACAGGAGTATTGGAATAACTACGGTGATCTTGATTGCATTCGCGGTGATCTTGATTGCATTCGCGGTGATCTTGATTGCATTCATAGTATGCCCCTCATTACGGACGGTATTAAGATTCGTAGGCCCATCGAGGGTAGGTGACTGACGCTCGCGTAAAGTTGATACGGATCAATAAAATTCCTACAACAAAGGGTAGTACCCCATTAGAGGTACTGGCGGATTCATCGCATTCGGTTAGGGTATTCCTGCGATGATTTCTAGAAGGAAACCCTGCTGATGAAGACTGACAAGGAGGCACCTTTTTACCTTCCACAGGGAGGTGAAATCACTCTGTTTGAGCGTGCCGCGGAACACCGTTTACCGGTATTGGTGAAAGGTCCCACAGGTTGTGGGAAAACACGATTTATCCAACACATGGCACATAGACTGGAGCGCCGTCTTTATACTGTGGCCTGCCATGATGACCTGACGGCGTCTGACTTGGTGGGGCGCCATTTGATCAGCGGAGAGGGAACATTCTGGCAGGACGGCCCTTTAACCCGATCCGTGCGAGAAGGTGCAATTTGTTATTTGGATGAGGTGGTGGAAGCTCGCAAAGACACCACTGTTGTTCTGCATCCGTTGGCAGATGACCGGCGCTTGTTACCACTGGAGCGCACGGGAGAGGTTCTGGAAGCGGATCCGCATTTCCTGTTGGTTGTGTCCTATAACCCGGGTTACCAGAACATCCTTAAGGGAATGAAACCCAGTACCCGTCAGCGCTTCGTCGGAATCAGCCTGGATTATCCGGTGCCTGAGATCGAAGCCCGGGTGGTTCAGACAGAGGGTGGGGTGGATGAATTACTGGCCCGTCGTATCGTTGAGTTGGGACAGGCCTTACGCCGACTTGAGCAGCATGATCTCGAAGAGGCGGCCTCAACGCGACTATTGATCTATGCAGCGAGATTAATTTCAAGTGGCATGGATCCCGTTCAGGCGTGTCACGCCTGCATGGTGGAGCCGCTTACAGACGACGTTTCAACCATCAGGGCATTACAGAAAATTATCGACATTCATTTTGGGGCTCAGTAGCCGTCGTACCCCTGATGGGGTATAGGGGCATCGGTTACCCGGTCATTTGATTTCAGTCAATTTCGCCGTTATGTCGGCGGCTAAGATGGTCGAAGCCAAATATCGAATGCCTGGAAAATCCAGAAAAAATAGGCTGTTTCAAAGTACCTTATATCATTACATCCAGATGAGCTCATCTCAGGGAGAAGACCATGCCGGATAAATTCAGCAAAAGCGCCGCACGTAATATTTATTATGGCGGTAGTATTTTTTTCATCCTCCTGTTTCTTGCTTTAACGTTTCAGACTGTTGGCGCTCTGCCGAAGAGAGATAACCGGGACCAGCTTACGGAAGCTGTTGCCAGGGGAAAGGAAGTGTGGGAGCAGAATAATTGCATTGGTTGCCACACATTAATGGGGGAGGGCGCCTATTACGCTCCCGAACTTGCCAATGTTTATGATCGCCGGGGCGGTGAGGAAGCTTTTACGCTGTTTCTGAAGAGCTGGATGGCGGCACAACCTCTGCCGACACCCGGGCGCAGGAAGATGCCCCAGTTTCACCTGAGTGACCAGGAAGTGGAAGATCTCGCAGAGTTTCTGAAATGGACGTCAAAAATCGACGATAACAACTGGCCCCCCAATATCGAAGGATAAGGAGAGAGCGGCATGAAATATCAATCGCAGTCAGTTGCCAAACCCTATTTTATTTTTGCATTGATACTGTTTGCCGGGCAGGTTCTGTTTGGACTGGTGCTTGGGCTGCAGTATGTGGTGGGAGATTTCCTGTTTCCCGAAATACCTTTTAACGTGGCCCGAATGGTACACACCAACCTGCTGATCGTCTGGTTGTTGTTCGGATTTATGGGGGCCACATACTTTCTGGTACCCGAGGAGTGTGATACGGAACTGCACAGTCCGAAGCTGGCCTGGATTCTGTTTTGGATTTTTGCGGCTGCCGGAACCCTGACGATATTGGGATATCTATTGGTCCCATACGCTACCCTCGCCGAGATCACCGGGAATAAATTCTTCCCCACCATGGGGCGGGAGTTTTTGGAGCAGCCGACCATTACCAAAGTGGGGATTGTCGTTGTCGCTCTTGGGTTCCTGTACAACGTCGGCATGACAATTCTCAAAGGCCGTAAAACGGTTATCAATATGGTGCTGATCACCGGTCTCATCGGTCTGGCGGTCATGTTTCTGTTCAGCTTCTACAACCCCAGTAATCTGGCCCTGGACAAATATTTCTGGTGGTGGGTCGTGCATCTATGGGTAGAAGGAGTCTGGGAATTGATACTCGGCGCCATACTGGCATTCGTGTTGATTCGAGTGACAGGTGTCGACAGGGAAGTGGTTGAAAAGTGGCTGTATGTGATTATCGCCATGGCATTGATCACCGGGATTATCGGTACCGGCCACCATTACTACTGGATTGGACCTGAGCCATACTGGCATTGGCTGGGCGGCATTTTCTCTGCACTGGAACCGTTACCATTTTTTGCGATGACCATATTTGCATTCAACATGGTCAATCGTCGCCGTCGGGTGCACCCAAACAAAGCCGCGACACTGTGGGCGATGGGAACTGCCGTAATGGCCTTTCTGGGAGCCGGTGTATGGGGCTTCCTGCACACGCTGGCGCCGGTCAACTACTATACCCACGGAACCCAGATTACCGCAGCGCATGGTCATATGGCCTTCTATGGCGCTTACGCCATGATTGTACTGACGATCGTTTCCTACGCCATGCCGATTCTCAACGGGCGTACTGAGGGCAACTGTAACCGTTCACAGGTCGTCGAGATGTGGGGCTTCTGGCTGATGACCGTTGCCATGGTATTCATCACGCTGTTCCTGACCGGTGCGGGTATTTTGCAGGTCTGGCTGCAGAGGCTTCCTGATGCACCGACCGCGCTGCCCTTTATGGTAACCCAGGACAAAATTGCCATTTTCTATTGGCTGCGTGAAGGTGCTGGTGTTGTGTTCCTGCTCGGTCTGATTTGCTATTTCTCCAGCTTCTTTGTTGGAGAGCGGGAAACCGAGCTGACAGCGGTTCCTGAGAGTGCTTGAGGCTGCATTGGCAAGAAATGAAAACCGATCCGGCAAGTAATGAAAGCCGATCTGGCGAGTAATGAAAACCGATCTGGAAAGTGCTGGAAATTGGCCTGAATTATGTTTGAAGTAGAAGAATGGGTGGGCAACCTCTGGCATAGGCTGGCCACCCGCTATGCTGACAGCCGCTATCCTCAGGCCAAGGTCACTTTGGAGGAAGTCCGCAAGGAAGTGGGGATCATCTACCGGGCTATGGGAGGCGTTGCCGGAGTCCGGATAGAGGCTGCCGTAGAGCGTCCATTAACCGTTCCGAAAACGTTGATGCAACGGGTTGCCGGCAGCCAACGAAAGATCCCATTGCCTTATCTTGATGATGAGGTTTTGGCTCTGCCGGAGGAAATCGCCGTATTTCCTGATAGAACGCATAACTACGATCTCTATATTTTCTTAGCATCGCTGGCCGCCCAACCGTCTTTGGATGAAGATTTTGTCGTCGATTCCTGTACTCGAATCAGTCGCATGAATCGAGTCTTTCCTTCAATGGCAGCCCGCTATCAAGAGATGGTTGAGGCTTACCTCTCTCTACGAATGCCTCCTGAGCAATTGCCTGACCCCATGCACCATCGCGAGAAGGCAATTTGGGAGGCTTTGCGAAACCCCGCGTCGTGTCAGATTTCGAACGGTACTGTTGAAGGATTATTACCCGTTCCGTTCTGGCTTTACCCCTCTCTTCGACACGAAAGCCAAGCTCCCCGCCGTCAAGGTCTGGAGTCCGACTCCCGGCAAAGAGACGAACAGGAAAAGGTCGATTTAAAACACAGTTCAAAAAAAGCCAGAAGCGAATATGTTGATGACCACGAAGGTGACAAGGGACTCTTGGTGTTTCGCCTGGAGAATCTGTTCAGTTGGTCTGAATACCTTCAGCTTGATCGCACCGCGGATGACAGTCCGGAGGATGATGCTGAAAGAACCGCAGAGGATCTGGATCACCTGAGTTTATCCAGGCAGGAGTACGGCGGTAGCAAGCGGATCAGGATAGATCTCGATCTGCCCTCTGCCCAGGAAGATGATACCCCGCTGGGTTCTGGAATCTGGTTGCCTGAGTGGGATTATCGCAAACAGCAGTTGATACAAGATCATTGCTGTGTGCAACCTATGTTTGATCACAGAAGCCGGCAAAGCGGGGTTCCCGATAGGTTGCGTTGTAAAGTAAGGGATGTTCGTGCGCAGTTTGAGCAGCTTCGCCCAATGCGCTATTGGCAGCGTAACCAGTCAGATGGCGAAGAAATTGAACTGGACCGCTGGCATGATTTCTGTGCGGATAAGAAGGCCGGACATACGATAGAGCGTCCGATGTATCGGAGCTTTAGTGGCAGGCTGCGCGATCTGGATTGCCTGTTATTGGCAGATTTATCCATGTCTACCGATGCCTACGTGGACAATCACCGGAGAATCATCGACATCATCGCTGATGCGCTGTTGTTGTTCTCTGAGGCATTGGACAGTGTCGGCGACAGGTTTGCGCTTTATGGATTTTCCTCGCGCAAGCGCCAGCATGTCAGATTCAATATCATCAAGAACTTCTCAGAACCCTACACGGATACTATCAGGGGGCGGATCATGGCCTTGAAACCGGGGTTCTATACCCGGATAGGAGCTGCAATTCGCCAGGCAGTATCCGTCCTGGAAGACCAATGTGCCTCTCGCCGTCTTTTGCTCATTTTGACCGACGGCAAACCCAATGACGTTGATTTATATGAAGGCCGTTACGGGCTGGAGGATACCCGCGAAGCGGTGCTGGAAGCACGTCGCCGGGGTTTGATACCTTTTTGCATTACTGTCGACCGGGAAGCCAATCAGTATCTGCCTTATCTTTTTGGCGACAAAGGATATGCCCTGGTAAACAATATTGAGCAGTTGCCTCAGGAACTACCCCGGTTGTATTCCCTGTTAGTTGGCCAATAGCGCTGGAGACAGATCTCTGATGCTAGAGCCAATGACAATATCCGGGGCCTGTTGTTGCTCGCTACGCACCTGGCGTCCGGTATGTACGTCACTTGCGAATTTCCCGACTTGAGCTAGCTTTTCTAATGAGGCCTACTGTTTCTGTGGGCCGGATCTGGCCAAGGATTCTGTCTGGCCAAACGGTTGGAATGGCTCCTGCTCCTTGCCAATCCAAGGTTCGCAGGAATGCCAGCAGCATGGGAGGATGCTGGTTATGGACTTTTTACTGCCTTTCCTGTTTGCCCTGGTGCTTGTTCTCTTTCTGTTTATCTTCATAGATAAACCTTCTCCTCAACAGATTCTCACATCAAAGAACCAGCAGCCCGCTCGCTCGGCTGATCGACGTTCAAAACGCTATCTCCAGGAAAGCAATAATGAATAGATCCTGTGCGATGAAAGCTCTGGCTATCGTGTTTGTTTCTGCTTTGGTAGGGGGGAATGCCGGCTGTGTCAGCGTTCCCCAAGCCGCCATTGATGTTAACAAACAGGTCTCTAATGGGATTTCGACGATTGGAGGTAACGGGATCGCCATGGTCGATGCCTGGGAGGAATCAGCCTATAACATGCTTGATGAGCGATGGGCGAAAATATACGCCAAGGCGGATTCAACCTACAGAACCAGGAAGGGGGTGGCGCAAGGTGCTCAGTTGACGTACCAGCAACAGGAAGACATTGCTGGTCTGGCGGTTCTCATCCGGTCAGACGTCAGGAAAAAGATCAAGGATGAAGCTGACAGCATGAGAGGCATCATTGCCTCGAATGTGAAGAATACTGTGGAAGCCAATGACAGTATCACTGGCCTGCTTGCCAGTGCGAGTGCCGTTTCCAGCCTGCAGAAATCGGCTTTGAAAGAAGTTGGCAGTCTGATTCCGATCCCGCCTGTAATAGGTTCATTTATTACCAACTCACTAGCCAAAGCCGATTTATGATGGAGGATTGATGCGATGGGCCTGAATGATCTCAGAAATGAATTTGGACCAGACATCTCGCAGATTGCCGATGATGTGGGTAACTCCCTTCCCATGTCCAAACCGCAATTGCGTACAGCGTTTAGTGATGATGAACTGAAAGACCTCCACAATATGATCCAGGATGTTAATCAGGCATCTGATGATAACCAGAAAATTGCCAAAGTGGCCAATCATGCGAAGACCGCGTTTAACCTGTTGAAGAAGCTTGGTGTGGGGCTTTAAGTCGTTATATCTGATGAAGCCTGAAAGATGAGTGTGACCTGGGTAAATCAGGTATAGAAAACTACACTTAATAAAACTCTGGATCAGCCGGCATTCATGGGGGCGACTTGTGGAACTCTTACCCTATTTGAAGAACATGGTGGAAAAGCGTGCCTCGGACCTGTATTTCTCAACAGGCGCGCCGGTGTCGATGAAAGTGGAGGGCGTCACTTCCCATATTACTCAACATGTTATGAACCCTGGTGCCACCAAAAAGCTGGCCTATTCAGTGATGAATGACCACCAGCGAGCTGAGTTTGAAAAAGAACTGGAACTCGATCTGGCCATTACCGTTGAACAATTGGGACGGTTTCGCCTCAATGTATTTCTGCAGCGGAATGAGGTGGCATTGGTCATCCGTTATATCACCTCGGAAATACCCACCATTGAAAGTCTTAATCTTCCCCTGCTGTTAAATGATCTGGTGATGGAACCCCGAGGCTTGGTGCTGGTAGTGGGAACCACCGGGTCGGGAAAATCCACAACCCTGGCTTCCATGATCGAATACCGGAACCAACATAAAACCGGACATATCCTGACGATCGAAGACCCCATTGAATATCTTCACCATCACCACCGATCCATGGTGAATCAACGGGAAGTCGGCGTGGATACCCATTCGTTCAACAGCGCTTTGCGCCGCGCTATGCGGGAGTCTCCGGACGTCATCATGCTGGGTGAGATCCGTGACCGGGAAACCATGCAGCAGGCCATTACCTATGCGGAAACCGGACATCTGTGCCTTTCCACGCTGCATGCCAGTAACGCGGACAAAGCACTAAGGCGCATCGTTAACTTCTTTCCTGAAGCCGCCCATGCCGAGCTGTTTATGGATTTGTCTCTGCATCTGAGGGCGATCATCTCGCAACGGTTGTTAGTGGGAACAGATAATAAAAGAATACCTGCTGTCGAAGTGCTCCTGGCAAGCCCCTATGTCAAAGACCTGATCGGAAAAGGCGATATCGACAACATCCACGAAGCGATGGAAAAGAGTACGGATCAGGGCATGCAGTCCTTTGACCAGTCATTACTTGACCTTATTCACCAGGGCAAAATTACCAATGAAGTTGCACTGGATAATGCCGACTCGCGGAATAATCTGGCGATCAAGATCCGATTGGAAGGAGGCAGGGGATTATCACCAGGAAGTGGGATGAGATTGAGTGATAGGTAGGGAAAGATTTCCTGTAGGGGCGGACCTGTGTGTCCGCCCTTGTGCCGATAGATGATAAATCCTGACCCGTTTCAAATCTATTCTGATCTTAGCAATGCTTATCCCAAGAGAGGAAGATGAAAACTCTGAAAAGAAGGTGTCCCATATGCAAAAAAGTACGGCTGTAACTAGATATGTCATTCCGAGAGAACAACGGACCTCTTCAATAGAAAGATTTCGATGTTCTTCTTGTCAGAATGTCTTGCGATATAACTACTGTGAAATTTTCCTCGATTACGTCCAGTCCGTAGACAGTTCACTTAAAGTGTTACTCAGTACTTCGATTAAGTAGGGTTTATCGATGGTTAATCCGTATACTTTTCCAATTTCAGATTGTGGCTCGTGCCTTGGATCCCAGAACGAATAAACAATTCTGTCTTCGGTTCCGTTGTTATAGAAATAGCAACTGGCTGAGCATGTGGTGATGTCATAACATAGCACTTTGTGAAAGTCGTTATCAGCGAGGTCAAATATCTCGAATATACGATCATCATTAGTGCCGACAAAATCTTTTTGGTAAAAGGAGTTGCCTTTTAACTTTTGGATTTCGCGCTCAAGATGAGTGTAAAAGGTTGGTAGATAAACAATACTATCAAACTCTGTTAAGTGTCTATTGTCCAGCCAGGTTTGAATTTCCTGTTGTTGCTTGGACCCCTCCCAAAAGTTTCCAATACCCAGTGCTACTGCTTCTTTATTACCAATGATTTTCATTTCTATCCTTATCACTCTCCGACGCAACTTTTGTACTACGTCAACCCTGACATTTTTCCCGGACACCTGGCGGAACCCTAAGAGGCACTACTTTTCCTTTTGCAGTTCTCCCCCCTTCTTGACCTGCCCAATGATATGTGTTGTTTACCGAATCTTGAAATTGGTGGATGTTACCATTCTCGTCCATAGCGTATCTAGCGCCGCCATGTTGTACGCTCTTTTCAAAAAGCTCTATATGATTTTCAGGTAGCACGCTCTTATTTGGGTTATAACGTTCTCTCCCTCCATTCACATCATGATGGCCGGGGTTTTCGTAGTACATTTTTTTAACCAATCTACCTTTTTGGGAAGGTTTGGTTCCTTCTACAATAAAGTCTGCCTTACTTCCTTCCTCGACTACTGCAAGGATTTCATTTTGGGTTTGTGGGTGAATTTGGCCAATTTTCAGATCAAAAAGATTGGCACTCAAACCAAATGGATCAACCTCTGATATTGGATCCTTGACATAAGAGTGTGCGTTCAGGCCTCCTCTCAGGCCGAGCGGGTCTTGTCGTATATATTGACCAGCATCGGGGTCATAGTATCGATATCGGTTATAGTACAGTCCGGTTTCTTTGTCTTCATATTGTCCTTGCCAGCGAAATGGGCAGGCGAATCTGTTACCTACGATATTCCGAAGTTTTCCCCAGACACTGATACTTGCTGACCAAACTTTTTCTCCGGTCTGGCTAAACATGGCCGTTGGTGTACCTTGATGGTCGGGTATGATTGAAAAGTAACTGTCACCAACTTGTTTAGCTAGAGGCCTAAAGGTCTCTGGCTCAAAATACCAGGTGATGGGGTGTTCTATAGCTTCCGATTCGTTTAATGAAGAGGTTCTATGTGGCGTTATTTGGGGTATTGAATGTTCATCATCAAAATATATATCTGCCGGACGGGATATGCCGGACGAAGGAGGAGCTGTGCTCCCTTCTTCTGATTTAACCCATTCATGCAGTGGGTTGTTACCGTCCCATATCCACTGGGTTATTAACCCATTAAAGGTCTTTTTCAGCCGCCTTCCAAAGGCATCGTATTCGAACAGAACTTCAAGGCCGTCAGGACGAGTAACTTTTTTGAGAACACCGGAGTCACTCCAGTCATATTGCCAGATCTTTTGACCAGGTTCTGTTTTTGTTATTAGATTTCCTTCAACATCATAGTCAAAGTGCACTACACCGTTGTGTTTTTTAATGGATAGTAACTGGCCTGCAGGGCCATATTCTCGATCATGAAAACTATAGGTTTGAAAAAGACTGCCAATGGAATCTGGCACACGGAGATCAGATACCCCATTGCCATACCGTGCTGAAACCAAGGTACCTAAGGAATCATAATTGTAAATGGTTACTCCGTGCAGAGAATCGTATACTTTTTCTATACGATTGTTTTCGCTCCAGAAATATTGGTTGGTGGCGTGTAGTGTGTCTCCTATGTATAAATGTTGGCTGATAGGACGCCCAACTTTGTCTCTTGTCCAGCGGTTTTTAATGCCTCCAGGTAAGTGTCGCTCTAGCTCCTGTCCAAGTTCGTCGCGTGTAAACAAAGTTTCAAGTTGTTGATCCCCAGATTTGACACCGATAACGCCTCCCATTACATCACGCTGAATAAATTGCTCGGCACCAAGAGATGAATGCATATGGATCCGCATTCCATTTGGATCATATTCTGAGGAAACCCACTGGTTATTGCACTTTTCTCTGATTATTTGGCCCAATGCATCGCGTTCGAACTCAATTATGGCACTGTTGTTAATAGCCTTTATCAAGGCACCATCGGGACGATAATGATACTGTTGCTCACTACCGTCACTGTGTGAAATCCGGGTAATACGCCCCATAGCGTCGTAATCAAAGTTAGAGAATCGATTGCCAGGTCGTTGCTGTCTTTTGATAAAACCACACTTATCACGCTGATAATGTCGAAGAAGGCCGTCGAACCCTGACTCAGCTAGAATTTCACCTGTGGGGTCCAGTTCGAATTTATAGACATAGCCGTATTCGTTAATGATTCCAGTGAGCTGTTCTTCTTTGTTGTATTCAAAATTAACCGTTGTACCTGCTTGAGTGCGAGAAACCATCCTACCCATTCCCTGATATTTGAAAGTGATGGTACGCTGGTTATCTGTCGCCTTGGTGACGTTACCTTCGGGATCATATTCGTAGGTTTTGATCGTATTATCCGGCTCAGTAATCTGAATTACTCTACCAAGGAGATCATACTGAAGTCGGCGTTGATTTCCTTTCGCGTCGAGATCCAAAATAACACGGCCGTGTTTGTCAAACTTCCACTGTTGGGTTGTACCGTCTGGAGCAGTAATTCGTTCAGGGTTATTGTCAGAGTCGTAGGACAATAAAGTTGTTTTTCCTGTCGGATCTTTAAGGGAAGTAACTTTGAAGCCGCTGTAGGTGAAACTGGTGGTTCTATCAAGGGGGTCCATTTTCGACAATAGCCGCCGGCATTTATCGTATTGCCAAAGCCAGACGTGCCCCATGGCGTCTTTTGTTCGTACAGGGGCATCCTCCTGGTTATATTCAATCTCTAATTTTGTGCCGTCTGGATTTACAACTTTTGTGGTGTTACCGCGATTGTCATATTCGATGCGGGTTTGATAACCCTCTGCATCCGTCTCACATTCAATCTGGAAGTATTGATTGTATTTGATTAATACTTCAGCTTTTAATGCGTTAATCACTTTATAAGGCAAAACACCGTTGTGGTAGTAGGTGGTCTGATGGCCAAGGGAATCCTCGACAACAGTAATATTTTCCTCAACGTTATATGTGAGTCGGCGGTTATAAATGCCATCGTCCCCCCAAGTATGTATGCAGCGGGCATGGTGATTTATATCGTCATATTTGAAATAGAAATTCAGTCCGTTGAAGTTGGTTTCCTGGTAGAGCAAGTGATTTTTGTATTTGTATGCCATGGTGCTACCCATGGCATCTTGCATGGATATAAGGTCGTCCTCACGGTAATCGTATTTAACTGCACAATAGTATTCATTACCTTTATCCGGATCTGGGTGAGGAAGGTAAATTTTTCGAACTCTACCTTCTGTGTCATTTTCCAGTTGAATATGTCGGCCGCCGCTGTCAATGATCTGGTCCAGATGGCCTGATAAGTTGTAATAAAAGGAAATTCTGGCCTCACCGGTAGAATCGGTAATGGCTGCGAGCTTGTATATCCTTGTTCCCTGGTTTGTTTCAGCGTCATATGCCGTAGGGAGATTTTTATCCTCGGTAAACCGGAGCAAATTGCCGTTAATTTGCCTTAATCCATACCCCCGGCTGTCCTTAAAAAGGGTCATCCGCTCCCGTCGGTCAAAGCTTTCTTCGCCTTCATTTAAAACCGGAAACGCGATACCACGGCCGTCTGGCATGATGACAGCGATAGTGCGGCCTTCCTCGGCCATCCTCCAATCGTAATTATGGTGCCAACCGTGTCCAAGTGGTCCCTGGTAAGTGGATGTACTGTACCAGGTACGCTCCCAGGAAAGCGGAATCGGGCCGGGAAGTTCGAAATCAATCCAGTCGGTGAATACTTTGCCCGATGCAACATCCACCGGGTGACCGGTCACCGCACAGACGGATTTATGGACTTTGTGACGGGCGCTGGGCGGTACTCCCATCTTATCCATCATCTTGTCTGCTTTCTTATGAATGGCATCGGAGACCTTCTTCACGCGCTTGCTGCCTTTCTGCATCTTGCGCATTTTCTTGAACGCTGCACCGAGGCCGGCCATTCCGGCTGTCATGGCCATGCCCATCACGTCGACGGTGGGCGGTCCGCCGACCATCACTGGATTGCCTACCGGGATGGGGAGTACCGTCGTAGTGGGGAGTACCATGCCGTACGATTTTTTCGGCTTCTTGGCCCGAATCGGTGCCATCATTCCCACACTTTGGCAACTCAAGACCGGAAGGGCGGTGAAGGTGAAGGGGGCGCCATCGGCCACCACCGTGGTACTGCCCATGAATATTTCATCCTCATTTCCCGGAGGCATTGAAAACGGACCGCCCATGGGAATATGAGGAATGGGCTTCCCAGCTGTGCCCGCAGTGGCCCTGGGGACACCGTTTACCTTGATGGTGCCGCCAAAAATAGGCAGGTAATCCATGACATCGAATACGATACCAATGTGTGGATGGGGAATGGGCAGGGGAGTACCTGTTGGCGGGATAACCAGATGTATATCTATCCCGAGTACCGGGTCAAAATGCTTTGCCGCCAACATATCAGGCACTCACCGGCTTGCGGGCAGGCTTCTGCCAGGCATCACCTAACAGATCTGTCATGGCCTGATGCACATGGCTCTTTTCTTCGCGGTCGGGGGCGACACGTACCAGTGCCTCTCCCAGGTAAGGAAGAGTGGAATATTGCCGCTGATCCGCAGGAATGGTTCGTGCGACGTTCAATCCGAGTAATGCACTTGCCCAGGCTCGGTTTTTATTTTTCAGCTGCTCAAAGCAATAGCTTTGTAAGCGCCGGCTTTCCATGCTCATCATGGCATCTCCCTGTTCTTCCGCAATATCAGCGCTTTGCCTGAAGGCTTCTGCTGCTTCGTCATATCGCTTGTCTGCCAGAAGAGCGCTGCCTTCACTGATATGTGCCTGGAACAGCAGCTTGTCACATCCTGGCTTGTTGCTTTTTACACCGGTAGCGGCAACGGCCTGTGCGTCCTGATAGTCCTGAAGTGCATTGTCCAGTCGTTTGGCGTTGAGGTAGCCTGAGGCCCGCAGCAGGAGGACGGTAACCTGCATGTCACTCCATTGATTTTTTTCCGCAATACCAAGAGCGGCCTCTGACTTTTTCTCCAGCTCATTCAAGTCGTTGTTCTGGACGGCATAGTTCATATCGACCAGAAATTGACGGAATCCGGCCCCATCCGAACCGTCATCGGCTTCTTCCAATACTTGATTAATGGCTCCCTGCAGATTGAGAGGTGGTGTCTGGCTGAGTATCTGCTCGGGGTAATCCTGGGCGAGCCGGTTGAATCCCGGCTGTTGCTCGTTATCAAGAATGATCCATTTGAGATTGTTCCCCCAAACAGGGTAATCGCGATGGATTTTGCAGGCTTGTTCAAGCCACTTCTGATACTGGGCGAGGCTACTGATCTGATGTGGCCAGATGACGATAACCAGGTTAGTGAAGTAGTCATTAAAGGCGGTTAAAACGGCATTGCAGCATTTAAATAGGGCATCATGTCCGCTAAGAGCTGTATTGAGATCAGGTTTTTCCCACTGAAGCATCTGATTTGATTCGTCCTCAGTCTCATTTTTTTCCTCATCCTCCATACTGGCTTCAATGCCTGTTGTAATCTCCCGGTCCAGTTCTATCGACAGGTCATAGCCAAACTGTTCAAGCGAAGAAAAGTCGGAATGTAGTGATATGAAAAAGTCATCCGGGGAGTCTTCAAACTGCTCCCGGAGTTTTATATAGGCATACACCAGTTGGTTGGCGTCAGGAGACACCTTCCAACGCAGTATGGGGAGCTCGCTTTCAACGAACTCTTCCCACTGTGCATCCAGCTTTTGCAGCTCTTTTTCGATAGGGTTTTTAGGTAACATGCTTTAAAGACCTGTAATCAATTCAGTTTGATCATGGGGCCTGATACTGAGACTCCGGTAGCATCAACTTTTACTGAGCTGGCACCGAGAGTAATGGTGACCCCTCCGCCGTCGATCTGAATGCTGGTGCCGCCAACAGCAAGAGAAATTTTACTTCCAGCGGATAATGCAATATCTGTAGCGGTTGTGGAGGTTTTACCAGTAACGTTCACTGTCTGGGCATCGGCCTGGACGTTCTGCAACCCACTTATAGTGAATTTCTGACTTGATGCCGATACCTCCTGTGCAGAGCCCAGGGAGATCTTCTGATTGGTGGCATTCAGAGTGTGGTCAGCAGAAAGACTGACAGTATGGTTAGTCGCACTCTGGGTGATATTTCCGGAGATTGATTCTTCCTGATCAGCGCTGACATTCAGGGTTTGTTTCCCGGTAACAGCCTGGGTCTGGGTACCGGACACGGTAATGTTCTGTTTGCCGGTGACACTGACAGAATGGTCCCCGCCAACCGTCAGCGAGCTGTTCCCATCGACAGAATCGGAGGAATTACCCACCACACTTGTTGATGCATTACCTTTAGTGCTCGCGCCGAGATTATTCTTCACATTCATATTGAAGTCTTTCTCGGCATGAATACTGAGGGACTCTTCACCCTTTTTGTCATCAAAGACGATTTCGTTGTAGTTGGAAGCCTGACCACTCTTGCTGGACCGGGACTTATAACCCGACTTCGTTTTGTCTCCCGGAAGTGAAAACGGCGGCATATTGGATATGTTGTAGACACTGCCAATGACCAAGGGACGATCCGGGTCGCCTTCCAGAAAGGTCACGACAACTTCCTGGCCTACACGGGGTAAGCTGACTGATCCCCATTTCTTTCCTGCCGATGTTGTAGCAACACGTACCCAGCAGGAACTGTTCTCATCCTTTTCACCGTAACGGTCCCAGTGGAACTGGATCTTAATTCGACCATACTCATCGGTGTATATCTCATCCCCCAGCTTGCCGCAGACAATGGCGGTCTGGACGCCATCTATTCTTGGTTTGGGAGTGTGTAGTGGAGCGCGAAAATTGACGTCCTCGGGGATGCATTCAAACTGGTTGAAATATAGGTCATCGTCCTTGTTCTCGTCTTCCCCGTTGTCGAGGTAGCTGCTTTCGGATGCCTGATGATACAAGCCGGTGATCACGAACTTTTTCTTGCTGTCTGCGGCACATTCATCTGAGAGCAGAGTGAATTTACGTCCAATGCCGAAGGTTGTGACATTGCTCTTGCCACCGGCTTTGGCAAACCCACTTTCCTCCTGCTCCATACGAAGTTTGGTCAATTCCCGGCCACGCTCAATGCTTTCATATGAGCCCGGATAATCGTACCTCTCGTAGTTTTGATTATTCTTGAAAGACCTCACCGAAGGGAGCCCGGACTCCAATGACTGACCGAACTTTTCAAAGTTGAAGTCGTTCAGGCTCCATTTTCCGGAGTAATACTGAAAGCTGTGTCGCCACTGAAGAATATGGCGACCCTCCCGAGTTCCTGAGCTGTGCAGGATGGTATTGGGCGCCAGCGGGGCATAAGAGGACTTGTCGTCTGACAACATCAGCGTATGTTTGTCATCTGCCTGCTCAAAATGAAAATAAATACCTTCCTGTTCCAGCAATCGAAGCACAAAGTCCAGGTCTGACTCTCTGTACTGCACACAGTATTCCAGTGGCGGGTGCTTGCTGCTCAAGCCGCTGAAATTGTAATCTGTGAAACCCAGCTCGTCGAAAACGGCAGTCAGAATCTGAGGGACGGTCTGGTTCTGGAATACGCGGCAGTTGGTCCTTTTGCTCAGAAACCATAGCCATGGCACCAGTGTTGCCTTGTACCCATAGAGTCCGCGTTTTTCCAAACCGGTATATTCAAAGTAGTTAATATAACCGCTGAACAAACGTGGTGACTCAGTGGTTGCTTCCACTGTCACATTGACATATTCACCGACAATATCCTCGGGCTTGATATCACCCTTAGGTGATAATAAATCAACTTCGTAGTGGAATAGTTGTGAATATCCTTCCTGCCCACTGAAATGGCGCAGCAGTAAAGCATCTTTCCCTAGCGGCGTGTCGATACGAATCGAGCGGGAATCCTGTGTATAGATTCCTGCCTGAAATATAGAGGCCCCCATTTGTGTAACTCCATTGACGTAATTAATTGAACCTTCGTGCCGGTTAACTGAACCGTCAGGAAGATTTGTCCATACCTATTTGGAGGGTTATAGACATGTATTAAATCACACTTGCATCGGGGGATGTAAGACAGATTTTTACGTCTGGACGAATGGTATAGGTCAAGTGGTCAGAGACAGTCAATTAGGAATAGATAGTCATATTTAGTGTGATAGAGGGTCGTGTTTTGAGTGGTCGATAAAAGAAATACAATGTTCTATATAACGCAGCATATAATCGGCGAACTGGGTCAGGGAACTGTGTCGGATGGCGTGATAGTTTGGCGTTTTGGGCAGAGGCTTTGTAAGCCGAGAGTCAGTCGTAACTAATTTATACTCATCTTAATACTCATCAAACTCCTGGAACTGCTCATTCAATCGTGCCATTTCATCCGTCAGATTGTCCTCAAGAGGAAGGTCTTCCCCACTGAGTCGAGAGTCGGCAGTGGGAAGTTTGATATGGAATTTAACTCCGGCGATATCCAGTGCGCTGAACTGGACCCGGTGAGCTCCCCGTTTGGGTTTGACCTCGATAGACCATTGCGGAACCCGGGTTTCGCCTGGGTCGAGAATATTGGATACCTGTTTGGCATCCAAGTCGCTGAACACCTGGGTTTTTGATTGAGCTGTGGAGGATACTTCTATGGATTCGACGGGGCTGGAGAATTCCCATTGCTGATGCCTTGGATATTCCTCACTACCGGATTCGTGTATAAACGGGCGCCCTTCATTGAGAGACGTTTTCACCACTTTAGTAACAACATCGCCGTTTTTGAGGGCGACACGGACTGAATAGGTGTTCTCCTGGTTCTGGACATTTTCGATCTGGATACGCCCCTGGTAACCCTTCACAATTTCATTGACGAAGAAGAGTCCCAGTCCTTTGCCATGGTGCTCTTTAACCCGACGGGTGGAATAACCCAACTGGAAAATCTGTTCCCTGTCGGCGTCATCAATATGCGGGCCGCGGTTATAGATGCTGAAATGCACATAACCGCTGTTTGAATGCAGCTGAACAACTATGCGATCGGTCTTCTGTTTAAAAGCGGCTTTGTTGGCAAAGAACTGCGCATTCTTGAGCAGGTTCTCCAACATCAGGATCAGATGATTTTCATTGCCCAACAGAGCAGGGGAGGCGTCCAATTGCAGACGGAACTGGTGACCGCTGTATTCAACTGGAGGGTGAGCGTCACCAGGGCTCTCTTTCGATTGATCGCCAAGGCTTTCTTTTACCTGACCATAAAGATCCTCTACTTCATTCGACTCCATCAGTGGAACAATGGTTTTAATCAACGCGGAACGTGGCGAGAAATCGGGTTTAAGCGGGTTATTTTCGGCACTCTCTTTGTTAAGGATCTGTTGGTAATAGTGTTCTTCACATTCAATCAGGTGGTTGCCGATATGCAGGGCAATGTTGTCTGTGGTGGAGAGATCCAACAGATCCCATAAATACTTCATGGCATCCAGGGCTTCCCTATAAGGATTTGAACCGGTCCCCGTCTGGTCCAATTCGGCGTTTTGTTTGAAATCCTCTGTTGCCCTGTACAGCGCGGTTTTTACTTTGTCGTAGCTGATGACTCCGTTATGACGCACCTCTGCCGCAATGCTTTTGAAATGCAGAAACTTCTCATCGTACTCGATGTATTCAAGTAGTTTGTCGCTGATAAACAGCTTCAGTTTATCGGCATGGCCGGAGTAGATATGTGCGCGGGCCTGCAAAGATTTTTTACTCTGCCAGATATCATTGATCTCGGTTCTCAGCTGGAGTACGTGCTGTTCAATACGTTGGCGGTGCCGGTAGAAACGGCGCACGTCCCAAAAAACCACGAAGAAAAAGATTCCTGCGACAGCAGCCTGGAATTCCAGTTCCTGTACCAGCTCTGGAAAATGGTAGAAACTCACCAGATAGGGTTGGTGAAGAATCAGGAAGTAACCGACCACAATCAGTGATAGCAGGCCGGTCAACCATGGATAACCCTGAGTGGTTTTGAGCTTGTTAAGCTTTTTCAGATGATCCTGATCGCCATCTTTGACTTCTGTCGGCTCTTGATAATCTTTCATTTACTTGGTTCTCTGCGAGGGACCGTTCTTATAGTGGAATCCAGCAATAGGCACCTTCGTCACCGAAGGTGGCGATCCCTTTTCCGGCTTTGCATTGGTCGATAAAGCCGGTCTGCCCGGCACTGATACTCGCCTGCTCAAAGGAATGCCGAAGCGTTTTGATATGCTGGCGGTAATTGGCATAGGTAAAGTTATCCGAATCCAGGTGTTCCGCCATTTGCAAAGTGGTCACCGGCCGCGGAGAGGATTCCACCAGAGCCCTCAATATTTTTCGTGGGGTTGGTGCCAGGGGGCGTTGCGGATTGGCGGGATTCATTAGTTTTTGCCCATGCCAGTATACGTTCCAGGTGACCAGGTCGATGGATAGGGGACCTTTTCTCAATATTTCACCGGAAGCTTCTCGGCTGTTGTCAGCCTTGACTGTTCGCTGGCGTAGCACGGCCTTTATGCGCCAGCAAAGAACCGCTTCGATATTACTTTGATGCTTGGCAATAAAGTCCTGGGCAATGGATTGTTCAAAGGCTTGTTCTTCTATGCCGGTTCCACTGTGTTCGGATAAATAGATGACAGGAAGCTCAGGCCATTTCTTGTGAAGTGCGCGGGACACGGCAAAACCAGCATGGTCATTGCCCCGCATGTTGGCATCCAGAATGGCGATATCCGGGGCCTGCTTGGCAAGGTGAATGTGCTGACAGGCGGCTTCGGCAAATTTAAACACCTGAACATCATTATCTGAGGACCCATCACCAAAGTCGGCCTTTTCCAGAATAGGTTTAAATTTGTCGATCCAGTGGGATTGATCTTCTACCCAAAGTAGCGTCGCCATAGGTTGTCTGTCGTACTGCGTTCTCAACGTTAATTTTTAGTGTCGCTGGAGCTTCATCGAATGAGAGTGAACTGCCCGGACACATCATTTCAGTTTAGCAATACCCCTGCGGGCTTGTCGGGATTGAGCCTCATTTGGCTGCTTTTTCGAACCCGGTTTTTGAACTTTATCACAGTTTTCATCGCTCGCCTGCGTCAGAGACCCGAGGGTGAAACTTCGCGCGTTTTTTCTCACCGATTTTTCACTGCGGTTTCCGATACTTCGTTTCAACAAACCCTGACTAACCGGAGGTGTAACATGTTTAACGAACTATTGAGAGTCTGGTCGGACAGCCCGGCAGTGTCATTGACTGTCTGGCTCGCTATTTTGATTACCGTGCTGTATCTGGGGCGCAGGCAGGCTCATCAGGTATTGGAAACCAGTGGAAGAGCCATGTTCCGGACCATGCGGATATGGAGTTTTACCCTGGGCAGACTGGAACAAAATCTTTCCCGGCGAAATCGTGAGATCCTTTTGGCTGAAGGAGCGAAAGCGGCGGAGAAAGCCATCGAAAGAGAGTTTACCCGGGTAAATTCGCTGGTGGAGCGTGATCTGAGCCAATACCCGAGTTTGCACAGAGACATCTCGGAGACCATTGAAAAGATAGAAGCGGATTATCAGAAGTCTGCAGAAACGGCACCTTTGCCACCGGCGTGGGGGGAAGTGGTGGAAACCATTTCCGCCCTGCCGACCAACGGTGATGCCACGATGAACAAGATCCTGCAGAACATTAAGGAGGCGGTGGAAGAATCCCACGAGCAGACCCTGAAGACCTATAAAAAAGCCAGCGCAGAAAGGCATTCGTTGCTCGCGGCCATGCAGCCGGACTGGCGCAAGATGGATACCAAGCTGCAAGTGGTCAACGAGAAGATTACGGGGCTTGATGAGCGTACCAAGGCCATCGACAGTCAGATCGCGACCTACGAAAACATTCGTCAGGGAACCGATGCTGCATTGAGCTCGCTGGGTTCCTCTGCGTTGACGCAGTTTTTTATCGCCGGTCTGGTTCTGGTGGTGGCAGCTCTGGGCGGATTGATCAATTTCCAGTTGATTGCATTGCCAATGTCCGAAATGGTCGGCGGAACCAGCTATATCGGTGCGATGAAAACATCGGATATTGCGGCTCTGGTTATCATTCTGATCGAGATCGCCATGGGGCTGTTTCTGTTGGAATCCCTGCGCATTACACATCTGTTCCCGTTGATTGGCAGTATGGATGATCGTATGCGTCGTCGGATGATGATCATTACGCTCACCATCCTGACCATTCTGGCGACGATTGAAGCTTCATTAGCTTACATGCGGGACTTGCTGGCCCTGGATCGTGAAGCATTACGTCAGTCCCTGGCCAGTGTAGGGGCTACCGGTATGGTGGAAGCGCAGTTCCGCTGGATTCCCTCGATAGGGCAGATGGTCATGGGATTTATTCTACCGTTTGCCCTGGCTTTCATAGCCATACCGCTGGAATCGTTCATCCACTCGTTGCGGACTGTGTTGGGTTCACTCGCGATTGGTGGTCTGCGCGCATTGCGGGTTGTGGTCCGCATGGTAGGCGGTTTAGTAAATCATTTGAGCAAAATCCTGATCAGCTTTTATGACCTGCTGATCATGATTCCTCTAAGCATTGAGCGTCTGGTAACTCAACGTCTGCAACAAGCGGATGCGTCAGGTGATGAAGAACAGATCCGGTCTATTGCCAATGAAAAAGTGGCAGAAGATACGCCGGTAATTAAAAAGGCCAAATCAGGCGGCAAACGGAAAATTCCGGTATTGGATGATGAGTTGGCCAGCGATGCTTTATCACAGACGAATTAATTCAATGGATTAGCAATACAACGGTTAAGAAATGCAAAGGTTTAGAAATACAAAGGTTTAGAAATACAAAGGTTAAGAACAGGAGGAACTTGAATATGAAATGGTTAAAGTTATCAGGTTTCGCTATGGCAGCCTCCATTATCGCTGCCGGCATGTTGGTCAGCGGCTGCGGGGAACCGCGGCCGACCAACAAAGCGGTGTACCTGCTGCTGGATACGTCCGGCACCTATACCCAGGAACTGAACAAGGCCCAGGCAATCATGAACTACTTGCTGGCGACGCTCAACAGTGACGATTCCATTGCCATTGCGAGAATCGACAGCGGCAGCTTCAGCGAGAAAGACATTATTGCCAAAACGACGTTTGATATCAGGCCCAGTACGGCAAATGACCAGAAGCGCTTGTTCAAGCATAAGATCGATACATTCATTGGTGATCTGAAGCACGGCAGTGCCAACACGGATATTACCGGCGGGGTGCTGCAAGCGGCGGAGTATGTCAATGAAACCCATGCCGGTGAAAAATATGTGCTGATCTTTTCTGATCTTGAAGAGGACCTTCCTAAGGGGCATATTCGTGATTTCCCCATCAAACTGGAAGGTATCGAAGTGGTGGCGCTCAATGTCACGAAACTTCGCAGTGACAATATTGACCCCCGCGATTACCAACACCGTCTGGAGAACTGGAAGGACAGAGTTCAGCAGGGGGGCGGAAGCTGGAGAGTGGTCAATGATCTTGAGCGATTGGATAATTTGATCGTATCGAGATGAGATGTGTACGAAGGGCAGCGGTAATATGAGTCATCAAACTAGCTGCTCTTTGTCATTGCTGTCCCAATTTGCGGCTCTATTGCCGGGATTAAAATATTAACGAGTCGAAATAACCCTATGCATTGAATCGGATATACACTGTGACCTGCAAGTCGCAGGCGATGGATCATTTTGCCTGCGACTTGCAGAGGGGATTCAGAATATCCCAACCAGGATTAATGGCCTGATTTGATGGCCGCAGATATACGGCTTGGTTTTATCGTCATAGTTTTAGGGAGAATTAACTTGCATCCGAAGACACGCCCTCACAAATCCCGACTCTTGCTGAAAAGTATCGCCTGCCTGATCGTCAGCCTGTCCCTATATGGCTGTAGTTCTGTCGGACCGGGCTCCAATGCCGGTACCCCGAAGGAAGAAGACTATTCATTGCTTGGTGTAGCGACGACTGGAATCGAAAACCTGTCATTGTCCAGAGACACCCGATTTGCATGGCGTGCTCCTGTTAAAGTGGTGGGCATTGAAAATGACAAGGCGGCGGAAATACTGGCCAAAACCATAGAGGAAAATCTCACTGCAAAAGGGTTTTCTATCAGCTCTTCGGATGCCGTGAGTTATCAGTTGTCGGCAGTGGCTCTATTGGGGGAGCCGGAAGAACATTCCGGTGATCATCCCGACCCTGGGATTCAGTCCAGGGCTGGGGCGCAGGAAATGGGCTCGCTAGTCATTTCAATTCTCTCCAATCAGGGACAACCCCTTTGGAAAGGAACAGCCCAATTATTTACCTCCGATGAGTTTGCTCCGAAACAGCGAGTTGAAAGAGCCAGAGTGGCAGTTGAACGGTTGCTGGTGAGGGTCGTGCCACAGGTAGCTGAGACGATAAAGTGCACGGATCCCAGGCCCCAATACTGCACGATGATCTACAAACCGGTCTGTGGCCATATGGAAGACAATAGCGTTCGCGATTTTCCCAGTGGATGTTCAGCATGCAGTGATCCCCGCGCCGAATCCTATGTGCCAGGGAAGTGCCCGGGTTCTCAGGAGAGTTAAGGTAGGAAAACCCTATAGCACGGGATTGGCTGTAAGCTCATTTGCGCTTTGTATTAACGCCTGATTTGATATTGCCATTTCGAATAATGAAATAATGTCTCATTCTGGTTGGCTGTACTAGTCTTAGGTGGAGATCAACCTGGGCTAAGAGGAGTTAACGATGAGTACCTCACTCTACGAGAGACTTGGCGGCACTGAGGGTATTACCAAAATCGTTAGTGATTTAGTTGATATTCATCTTGAAAACCCGAGAATTTCCACCCGTTTTGAGAATATTGACCAGAATGCATTAAAACATGCGGCAGCTACTTTCTTCATCACCGGGTCTGGAGGCCCGAATGTATATGAAGGTAAAGATATGCTCGCCGCTCACAAGGGAATGAACATTGATAGTGGAGAGTTTATGGCCGTGCTAGATGATGCTCTCAAAGCATTGGAAAAGAATGGAGTGGGTCAGCGTGAACAGGAGGAAGTGCTGTATATTCTGTACAGCATGAGATCCGATGTCATGTATGTGTAAATTCTCGATTGAAATGAGTTGACCGGAAATAGTGAGCTGCAAAGATTGATGGAGACAGTGTGATGTATCAGGGAAGTTGCCTTTGTGGCTCAGTGTCATATGAACTGAAAAGTCCACCCAAGGCGGTCACCAACTGTCACTGTAACATGTGTCAAAAACAGCATGGTACAGCCTTCGCAACCTATGGCAGTGTACCTCTGAAGGATCTCGTATACCTAAAAGGAAGGGAGATGCTGGTCGCTTATGAGTCATCATCAGGCATCACGCGCAAATTCTGTGGTACTTGTGGAAGCTCTGTCGAATGGAGCGGAAATTCCAAATTTCCCGATTGGGTGTCAATTGCGATAGGGACGTTAGACACTCCGTTAACAGTGAATCGAATAAAGGACGTTCATCCCGACACTAAAGTCTGCTGGCTTCATTCCGAAAGTACATCATAAAATACACCCGCTGTTGTTATTTCCAACTACGGGGAACCTATTTCAGCATGATACAGGCAAAGGAACTTGCACCTACCCATTTTCATTCAATCGAATTGATGAATGAGCTTAGCGATAAGCTGAAGATTATCACTGGCGACACCGGTACCAGTTCATTTGATATCGAGAGCTTTATCGCCGAAAAGGGAGTTTTTATTGTGATCTATGAGGAGGATGCGGCTGTAGGCTGTGGTTCTCTTCGTCGTCATGATGTTGAAAGTTGTGAGCTAAAAAGAATGTATTCACGAAAACGGGGAATTGGGCGAATGCTGATGGCAGAATTGTTCGAAAAAGCCCGCCACCTGGGATACTCGAGAATGGTGCTTTCTACCCGTCGGGTCAATATAGAAGCTGTGAACTTCTATCTCCGGAATGGTTTTGATGAAATATCTCCTTATGGGCATTATTGTTCGAAACCGGAATCCATTTGTATGGCAAGATATCTATGACCTGAATGGTCTCACTATTTGGGTGGAATAATCGTCATATAGGGGAAGCTATTATTACCTAAGCGAAGTAGTCGTTATGAACTTATTGGAACAAGTGAAAATGCTCTGCCGTTATAAGGCATGGGCTAACGAATTGACTTATGGGGCTGTCAGCAAATTGCCCGGAGATGAAGCCATAAAGAAACGGGAAACCCGGTTTGGCAATATGGTGCACACGCTCAATCATGTCTATGTGATAGATGATATCTTCAAGGCCCATTTGTTGGGCGTGTCCCATAGCTATACCGCCAGGAATACACCAACGCATCCTCCCTTATTGGAGCTTTGGGAGTGTCAGCGGAAGATGGATCAATGGTATGTTCAATATGTTGATTCGATTTCAGAAGAGACATTGGCGGAAGTGATTCATTTCCAGTTTGTTGGTGGTGGCGAGGGCGTGATGTCTCGTGGCGACATGCTCCTTCACGTGGTTAACCACAATACTTATCACAGGGGCTTTATCGGCGATATGATGTATCAGGCATCGTCAGGGCTGCCGGCCAATGATTTGCCTGTATTTTTGCGGGACCATTTTAAAAAATCATTATGAGAATTTTTAAACCTTCTTTGATATGGACGATCAATATCATCTGTGTCGTCGTTGGCGTCGGGCTGCAGGATCTATACAGCAGTGACACTTTGGACCTGGAACATATTATTAATCTGATCAAGTTTGCATTGATCACGGCAAGTGTCTTCTTGCTGGGTAGCGCTATATTGGTGTATGCCTATTCCAAACTCAGACCATTACCGGCAGAAACCTCCATAGAGTGGTACTTGTCCCCGGTTACCTGGATTGGTGGTGTGACAATCCTTTGTATTTTGATCTTTCAGATATCAACCTAACCGGCCCACTAATCCCTCTTTTCGTCTTTTAAAAAAGCACATCCAAAGCATGCTGTTTGGCGGCGAAGCATAGAAAATCCTTTCCCCTCTCGTCACTACTCCGTTCAGCCTATGACGCTCATTTTTGTCGGCTCATTCTCAAAATGACCAAAAAATGTACTCTTCAACTGAGCCATATCAAAATCCTGTTATATGCTTATTTGACCGGTAACACCCAAGGAGTGGAGGTAGACAATACATTGTTGTGTTAACCGGCAATGACCTGATGCGGGCCACTTGTTCTTTGCCAGATCTCCCACATTTGCTGTAGAGGGAATAAGCGCGCACCAGGCTTCAAATCAATAAGGAAATATAAAAGGAATTCAGTATGAGGAAATATACTGCTCTAGGAATGATGGCGCTGCTGCTAAGCGGCTGGATGTCCCATTCAAATGCGGCTGACAATAGTCGCCTTTCCATAAACACCGCCGTTAATCATACCTCTTATAGCTCTCCCGGTTTTGTCACATTAGCGAATGAGAAGCGCTCAGTGGCCCGGTCTGTTGCACGGGAAATCAGCCCGGCCGAGCTAACCAGACAGTTGCAGAAGCACCAGGGGAGTGTATCTGTAGCGACCCTTCTGCAGGATGTCCAAAGCTTGTCGCACTCGTTCGTCGGCCAGGCCCGGAGAGCGGAGAAAAGTGTTCTGAGTAAAAAGGGATTGGCCAATGCAAACGATACGTTGCTTGAATTGCGTATTGCCGCTCCCTCAATGATGACACAGTTGCAGGGGGGGGTAGAGCCTCTCTATGCCTACGAGCCGGATGGTGATGAATCAACCTGGCAATACATCGAAGCCTATGACAGCCGGGGTGGCCTGCATATGCTGGATGTCTGGAATATGCCTGACCGTCCGGTCGTAGTGGTCGATATTAATGCCAAGAAAGATCTGCAGCTTGGATTGGCGCAAATGCAGCAGGTATTCGCCCAGACCAAGGTTCGCTCGCTTCAGATGAACTCGCTCCAAATGAATGAGGGCTTGGCGAATGAAAGCCTGATGAACGAAAGCCTGATGGACACAACGCAAGTGACGATTCTGGATCAAATTCGCTTGAATGATGATGAAGAGCCCTGGATTTCCGGCAAAGCGGAGGTTTATGCGATTGTTTCGGGAGTGGACCCAAGCCGGGACGAGCCAGCTCTGGATATCGTTGATATGCCTTATCTGGATTATGACGGTAAAACCTATTACCCGAACCAGGTGATGGTCTATTGGGCGCGCTATCGTTGGGGAGCCGCCAATATCATCCTGATGGAGCATGACGATAACACCAATTATCAACAGCTGGCGCAGAAACTGCTGTCAGCCGCGGCAGAAATTCTTTCAGCATTGGGCCAACCGGAAATCGGTGCCCTGGTGGCATTGGGTAGCGGTATCGTGGCCGCCATGCCGGATCATTGGTTCAGTAATGACGACGACTATCTGGATTCCTTCTACACCCTGGAGAAGAGTATTCAGTACACCAACCGCATGGGAGCGGCAGGCAATGCCATGTCAACATTGAGGCCTTATACGCTCAGTGATTCGCAGTAAGTGAGAATTTTTCTCTAACATCACTACTAAAGGGCCGGATAGATATCCGGCCCTACCCATCTTCATTTTTCCTACATCAATATCAAAGATGAGTGTTATATAGTTGTATGGAAGGGGATTAACGGTCCTCCATATAGTCTTGTCATAGATACTATTACATTTCTTTTGATATAGAGCCGTACAGAGGGCAGGAGTAAGGTCGGTATGGCTGAACCAATTACTATTAGATCTAAACCGATGCTGAGATACCTTTCTATTTTGCTCTTAGCTTTTTGTGTTGCTGGATGCGATTTAACCATTCCGGGAGCGGATGAAAAGTTTGGCAGGCAAAACTTTGTATCAGCCATTTCTATTATTGAGCTGCATCACACGCGCTATGGAGAGTATCCGCGGTCTCTGAAAGATCTGAAGTTTTTAGGGGACTGGGATGCGATATGGCTGGCGTCGGTCCGATACGAAAAAGTCGATGATGGATATAACCTTTATGTTGAGAGAGGCTGGATGGGAAAACCGGACCTTGAATTTGCTGAGGAATTTAAAACTGGTTTGGGAATTCGGGATAGCAATGTAAAGTGGCTGGAGGATGGTAAACCCGACGAGGGAAGTTAACCAGTACTGCACAATTGTAAGGAATCGTTCAGATGTACGAATGGAAGTTCAAAGCCTTTGATGAACTGTCTGTGGAAGAGTTATATGAAATTCTCAGAGTCAGGCAGCAAGTGTTTATTATCGAGCAGAATTGCATCTACCCGGATATTGATAAACTGGACAAAGGATCCTGGCACCTATTTGCTGTAAAAAAAGATGAGGGCGCTGGTCTCGATATTAGCGACAGTCCCAAGATTCATGCCTATTTGCGAGTGGTGCCCCCCGGACACTTATACGAGCAACCGTCATTTGGCAGGGTTCTCACGACTGAAGATGCCCGAGGCACCGGTGCAGGAAAAATGCTGATCAAAAAGACCGTGGAGTTGATGGGGGAGATGTACCCGAACCAGCCTATCAAGATTTCTGCCCAATTGTATCTGGAACGATTCTATACAGGTTTCGGATTCAACGCGGTATCTGAACCATACGATGAAGATGGTATCCCTCATATTGACATGATGACTTCAGCGTCGAATTGAGAGCAGAAAAGCCCATCATCCAAGGAATTTCAATGAAGCTATATCGTCAATTTGCTCGTCAGGCAGATATTGATACGGAATACAATGCGGTCTTGTCGGTGCCTGATTTAGCCCCATATATTAAGCATGATACGCAAGCCAATCAGCAGACCCGTGAAGAACTTGAGTATTTTCCTGATGTGAAATACGGGCCGATGCGCGATGAAACCCTGGATATCTTTCCTTCCGCAAACAAGGATTCACCAGTATTCGTCTTCATTCATGGTGGATATTGGCGAAGTATGAGCAGTCGGGATTTCAGTTTGGTGGCTCGTGGTTTGGTGGCCCGAGGAGTGACGGTTGTCCTGCCCAACTATTCTTTGTGTCCTCAGGTGTCTATACCGGAGATCACACGGCAAGTCCGCGCCTCGGTTGCCTGGGTCTATCAAAATATTCAGCAGTATAACGGTGATCGCAACCGGATCTTCGTTGGTGGTCACTCTGCCGGAGCACAGCAGGTTGGAATGCTGGTCTCAACGGGTTGGGAAAGGGAGTACGAGCTTCCTCAAAATATTATCAAGGGTGGCATCCCCATCAGTGGGATCTATGATCTGACACCGCTCTATTATTCATGGCTTCAGCCTACCGTCTCCCTGAATCAGTATGTCATTTCGACTCAGAGTCCCTTGCTCCAGATACCTGAGCATGGCATGCCTCTATTTATCACCGTAGGGGCAAAAGAATCTACAGAGTTTGTTCGGCAGTCACGGGACTATCATGCTTCCTGGATTGAGAAAGGTTTCCCTGCAGAGCTATTCATCCAGCCGGATAAAAACCATTTCACCTCGTTCCGCGACCTGAATGATCCGGATAGTCAGTTGAGCGAGGCCGTGCTAAGGTTTATGGATGTGTGTGAGAACAGATTCTGTTCCGATAGCTGATTGGGGCAAGCAATTTAAAAGGTATTTCCGGCCATGAAAAAACTGAAAAACGAAAAGGAATTACTGAAAAAGGCGATCACCGAAGGCATGAAGTATGGAGAGGGACGAGGTGTCGTTGAATTTGAGCCCACAGATTCTGCCAATGAAAAAATCGAGTATATATATCGCTTACTGGTCCACGATAATGTTATTCAGCCCCTTCCCGAGGATCAGGTATCTTTGGTAACGATGAAGCACAAACTGGCGATCTGGGCTTCGAAGCTGAAGTGATATCGAGCGAAGAGGGAATACTCTCTACCGTGTCGATTGTGTACCTGGCTAAGCGTGTGTTTGGATTTATCTTCTCTAACTTGCCCTCCAAAAAGAAGCCCTGGAACTAATTCGAATAGTGGCTTTGTAGATAATGGGGTACACCTGGTTAGTTAGCTTGAATTGGCAGCACCGAGTCCGCAAATGAAAAGGGCCGGAGAATTCCGGCCCTGTATATATCACGAAGCTATTTTATTGTTGCAAAGTAACGGTAGCGCTGGCCTGCGGAGTGACTGGTGCGGAACCGTCGTCATCGCCAACAGTCGCTGTAACAGTGTTGGTGTGAGTTGGCGTATCTACAAATGCATCAAAGGTGCAGGTGTAACTGTCACCAGCCTGGGTGGCCGGCTGCAGTACCTGGGGAATCACACAGGTGGTTGCATAGATATTGCCTTGTACCGCGGTGATATCTCCAAACATGTCATCAACCAGGTTGGTGACGGTCAGGGCTTCCGCATCGGAATCATTGGTTACCGTAATCTGGTAGGTGACCAATGCCATCACGGCGGACTTGGTGATACTGGCTGCCGGAGGTTGGTTCTCAATATTGACGGTCGCATCACTGGTCGCGGATACCGGATCGCTATCGTCATCCACACCTGTTGCGGTAACCACATTGGTGACGGAGGTGTTGCCATTGCCGCTGACATAGGTGGTCAGGCTGCAGCTGTAGGAGCCGGAAGGTGCAATGAACTGAGGTACGCTACAGGAGCCCTGGCCGTTCAGGTCACCCAAAATATCGTCAACCAGCACGTTAATCGTGACGGAATCAACCGATGAAGTATTGGTGACAGTGTAGGTGTAGGTGACATTGCCGCCTGGTTCGTAAATCTGAGCTGGCGACGCGGATTTTGCCAACGAAATATTTGAAGGCACGTTCAGGATGGAGACTGTCGCTGAATCGCTCGCGCTGACAGGGTTGCCGTCATCGTCTGCGCCAGAGGCGGTTACAGTGTCTGTTTCCGAATCTCCTGAATTCCCCAAAACATTGGCAGTGAAGGTACAGGAATAGCTTTGGCCCGGGTTGATGGTGACACCGGATAGGCAGGTTCCCTGGCCATTAAGATCGCCATGAATATTATCTACCAATGAGTTCAGCGTGACCGGGTCACTGGAAGCGGGGCTGGTGTTATTCACTGTTACACTAAAGGTCACCAGACCTCCTGGCTCCAACAGTTGGGTTGGCGTTGCCGTCTTGATGACTTCAAGATTGGGCAGTGAATCGAGAAGTGTCACTGTGGCGCTGTCTGAACCCGACAGACTGTAGCCGTTGGTATCGGTACCGGTAGCGGTTACCGTGTCAGTTTCCACATCGTTGGCATTGCCACTTAGGGCAACCGTGAACTGGCAGGAATAAGTGTCTACGCCGCCTGGGTTGCGATCATCTGCCGGAATGATTTGCGGTATGCCGCAGGTAGTGCTTATGATGCCGTCATGGCCGGCAGTGGTGATATCACCATAGATATCATCTGTCAGAGTATTCATGGTCACAGAGTTGTTGGGATCTATTCCCACATTGGTGACCGATACGGCGAAGGTCACGTTGCCTCCTGGTTCAGTCAACTGTGTCGGAGATGCTGTCTTGGATACCAACAGTTCTGCTGCGGGAACATCAATGGGAACGTTGAATCCATCATCACACTTACATTTAGAGGGAGATCCGGGGAAAGCATCTGTCGGAGTGGTACAGAGTTCGTTCGCACCGGCCTGCCGCCAGCTGGTGCAGTAGGGCAGGTTCAGCTTACCGTCCGCATCGGGGTCTATACACACTGCGGTTAGGGTCATTGTAGGATAGAGCGGGTTATGATCGGGCTTGTCTATATCCCCACACTCGTCTTGGACGCCTGAGGGAGTATTGGTTCCCGGGAATGGATCGTTGGTACCATCCAGATCAAGCCAGGGGGGATTTGGCGCGAAAGGGAGGGTTGATATTTTACAGGCTCCACTGATAGCACCATCATTTTGTGGATCGCCGTCAGTGACAAAATAAATACCGATGTCATGGCGCTCTTTGGCCGAGGAAACCAGTTCAAAGGTGGCGGTGAATTCGACGGTATCACCCTGGTAGGCACAGCCATCATCGAGTATTTCCAGTTGGGGGGTTCCGTCAGGATTGGTTGCCACACCGGCGATCTGAATATCATTGGCGGAGCACTGTACGCTGAATCCAGCGGTTTCCTCCATACAACCTGCGTCCACCGAATCCATCGCGAGGCATTGAGAGGCGAATACTATCGAAGCTATTGCTGCCGCCGTCCCCGTTAATGACCTGTACTTCTTGAACGATACTTCTGATCGTGCCGCATTAACGTCATTCATATCCTTGATGTCCCTGTTAATGATGATTGATTTCGCACGGCGAAACTTTCATTGGCATTCCAGCCGTGCGTCCCGCGACATTAAGATTAGTTCATAAATTGTACAGAGTTCTCGGTTTGACATTGTTTTGCATTTATTTAAAAAAAGTTTCTTCTTAGTGCGGGGCAACAAATATCTGAGAAAGAAATTGGTTTGAAACTTATTGAAAAATAAGGAAATTATGTAAAGAATTTGCAGCTATCATTGATTGATGGTTCGGGTGAATTGTTCTATGAAATCAGCACCATAACCAAGAAGGGCCGGTATAAACCGGCCCTTTGTTTTTCAGCAATCTATCTTTTATTGCTGGCTTTTATTGAAGTCCTTCTAGTGCAGGCTCTTCTATTGCAAAGTAACAGTCGCACTGGCTTGTGGTGTGATCGGCGCTGAGCCGTCGTCATCAACCACAGTTGCTGTGACGGTGTTGGTATGCGTTGGCGTATCCACCAATGCATTGAATGTGCAAGTGTAAGAATCTCCTGCTTGTGTTGCCGGCTGCAGTACCTGTGGAACCACGCACGTGGTAGCGGAGACGTCGCCTTGTACCATGGTAACATCACCAAACATATCGTCTACCAAGGTAGTGACAGTCAGAGCCTCTGCATCAGAGTCGTTTGTCACCGTGACTTCATAGGTAACCAGCGCCATGGTCGCAGTCTTAGTGATGCTCGCTGCCGGAGGCTGGTTCTCTATATTGACGGTGGCATCGCTCATGGCGGATACCGGTTCGTTGTCGTCGTCGACACCGCTGCTGTTGACCACGTTGGTGACAGAAGTATTGCCGTTACCGCTGACAAACGTGGTGACGGTACAGGTATAGGATCCTGAAGGCGCGATGACTTGCGGAACAGAGCAGGTACCTTGGCCGTTCAGGTCACCCAGTATATTGTCAGTCAGTACGTTAATCGTCACAGTATCGACAAGTGAAGTGTTAGTGATCGTGTAGGTGTAGGTGACATTACCACCGGGTTCATAAATCTGTACCGGCGAGGCTGTTTTCGTCATGCTGATATCCGATGGAACATTGAGTATCACAACGGTTGCAGAGTCACTGGCACTGACCGGGTTACCTTCGTCATCTGCACCGGATACCGTGACGGTATCGGTTTCCGAGTCTCCGGAATTCCCGGTAACGTTCGCAGTGAAGGTGCACGAGTAGCTCTGGCCGGGATTAATGACCATGCCGGACACGCAAGTACCCTGACCGTTAAGATCCCCGTGAATATTGTCGATCAGAGAATTCAGGACGACTGGATCGCTGGATGCAGGGCTGGTGTTATTGACTGTCACGCTGAACGTCACCAGGCCACCAGGTTCAGCCAGTTGGGTCGGTGTAGCTGTTTTGATGACTTCGAGATCGGGCAGTGAATCCAGGAAGGTTACGGTAGCATCGTCATTACCTGACAGGTTGTTTCCATTGGAGTCCACACCTGTCGCCGTCACAACATCAGTTTCCACATCGTTGGCATTGCCGGTGACAGCCACCGTGAACTGGCATGAATAAGTGTCAATACCTCCAGGGTTACGATCATCTGCCGGAATGGTTTGTGGCACGCTACAGGTAGTACTCGTAATGCCGTCGTGACCAGCCATTGTGATATCGCCGTAAATGCTGTCCATCAAAGTATTCAGGGAGACAGAGTTGTTGGGGTCTATACCCACATTGGTGACAGACACCGAGAAGGTGACGTTACCGCCGGGCTCTGTCAACTGAGTTGGAGATGCCGACTTGGATACCAGCAGCTCGGCTGCGGGAACATCTATGGGAACATTGAACCCATCATCACACTTACACTTGGAAGGTGATCCGGGGAAAGCATCGGTCGGAGTGGTGCAGAGCTCGTTGGCCCCGGCCTGACGCCAGCTGGTACAGTAAGGCAGGTTGAGTTTGCCATCTGCATCCGGGTCGATACACACTGCGGTCAAGGTCACGGTAGGATAGAGTGGATTGTGATCGGGTTTGTCGATATCCCCACAAGTGTCCTGAACGCCCGATGGGGTATTGGTTCCTGGGAATGGGTCATTGGTTCCATCCAGATCGAGCCAGGGTGGATCTGGCTGGTATGGGAGGGTGGAAATATTACAGGCTCCGGTGACAGCACCATCTTGCTGCGGGTCTCCATCAGAGACAAAGTAAATGCCGATGTCATGGCGCTCTTTGGCCGAAGAGACCAATTCAAAGGTAGCGGTGAATTCGACGGTATCGCCCTGATAAGCACAACCGTCATCAAGTATCTCCAGTTGTGGGGTTCCGTCTGGGTTGGTCGCCACACCGGCGATCTGAATATCATTGGCAGAGCACTGCACACTGAAGCCGGCGGTTTCCTCCATACACCCTGCTTCAATCTGGTCCAAGGCAAAAACTTGTGAACTTAACAATGCCTGTGAACCTAATAATATGGCGGCAGCAAATGTTGCCGCCCCTTTGAGGGCTTTGCCTCCTCTCATACCTCCTGATCGTACTGCATTAACTTTACTCATATCCTTGATTCCTTGTTAATGTTATTAGCGTAGGCGATCCGGCCCCACGAAACTTCTGGTACTCCTTCCGGGCGTTTCGCGACATTAAGAATAGTTCATAATTATTACCGCGAGATTTTTTTCTCTCCTTTTTTGATGTGGAACAAGAGTGCATCATCAGATCACTCAATAAATCGCCTTGAGTTGCGATGAGAGAAGCAGCTAAGCGGCAAAAGCAGCTTCGTCAAACCCCGAGTGATACTGGTCAAATTGAGAAGGGCACCGGCCAATGAAGATCATTCTTGAAAAAGCACTGCGGGAGGACGCCTTCCTGTTTACCACCATGGAACAGGCAATCGACGTTCGGGATTTTGTAATCCCCTATACGCGGGAAATGCATGAGAAAGGCCTGTGCAATCCTGGCCTGGTGTATCTCCGGATACTGGCCGGCGATAGCCTGGCTGGTTTTTTTATCCTGGTGCCAGATCCTGATACCCTGAATGTCGAATTCCGGCGTATTGTGGTTTCAATCAGGGGCAGAGGAATAGGGCAGATGGCGATTCGGGAAATGGAAAGCTACTGTACCGATGTGCTCAGCCGCACACGAATCTGGTTAGACGTTTTTGAGGATAATGTCCGGGGAAGGCATATCTACGAAAAGCTCGGTTACCGCTTTTTTAGTGAAACATTACATGAAAACAGAAGGTTATGTCTCTACGAAAAGCTTTTAACCTCTGTCTGATTCAGGAAACACTATTGCGTTATTTTCATCATGGTCTAAGTTTTCAGAAAGGTTGGGTCGATCACCACCAGGAGTTAGCCGGGATGCGAAGGTGATAATCAGCCAATAATAATGCCATGAGCGTCAGGAGATCATCACAGGATGGTGACTCTCCCATAGCGAGGAGGAAGCTATGCGCAAGGACTTCGTGAATCTCTGTTGTGGATCTGTCTCTTCCCTTTTTCTCTGTTTTGTCGCCTCCGCGATATTGCTCCTGTCAGGATGCAGGACCGGTGAGCAGGCTGCACATTCTTCCGAAACCTCCAATTCCCCGCCTTCTGCGGACCTCCCTTTACCCAGTTCGATGCCATTACAAGACTACGAGCGAGTGCTTTATACCTGGCTACTGGAGGAAAAATATAAGACGCTTGGATGGAAACGGGACAAGAATGTCAGGGATACCGGACCCTACATTCGTAATGAATACTTTGGAACTCACCCGGCGGTGCGGATCTTTTATTCCCCTGAAGTGATGACATGGCTGGAGAATGGCCGTGAGGGCGATATTCCGGATGGGGCCATGATTATCAAAGAGATGTATTCGCCGCCGGCGGTGTTATATCAGGAACTGGAGAATGATCCGAAATACAAAGAGAACCCGGCAGCATATGAATCATTACTGGGAACGCTGATTACCGATTGGACGGTGATGGTGAGGGATCAAGCCGGTTCGAAAGATGGTTGGTTCTGGGGAGGGCCGGGGGCAGCCAAGGAAGGGGAATCCATTACCGACGCTGTTGAGCGGCAACTGGATGATTACTCCCATGCTCTATACTCGGGGTTCGGCGCACCTTGCTTGCGTTGCCACGGCTCAGCGGAAGCCGAACTGACGTTCAGTTCATTGCGCAATATAGAAGGCTTTTCTCCGGATGATTACCCGTTACGCTTTTTTGTCGATAACTCCTGGCGCAGTGCTGACCATCTCAAAGACTATCCGCTGTCGGTTCTGAAAGACGATCCGTATGCCATGACACTGTTTGACATCCCTGCCTTGCAGCGGCCCTGGTCTGCGTCCTCCCTGCCGGGTTATGAAACCTTTCTGAACCGGCATATGGGAGCCTCGGAACAGGATGCCAAGCCCATGGCAAATGAAGCTCTGGCGCATCCCAGCATCAAATTCCTGCAGCAGTTTCCCGAGCTGGCCCGGAGTGTTAACAGCAAAGCCAGAGCCTTTCCATCCCAGTGGTCGGATCACGTTGTACCGGGACCGAATGGTGCGGAGGCGTTTATGACTTCCAGCAACTGCCTGGGGTGTCATGGTGGTCTGGGTGGTTTGCCTTATGGGGTGACCATGTTTTTGCAAACGGGGCCGAAGTACGGCGAAGGCTTTAATGTTTCTGAATATGGTGAGTGGCGCTGGTCGCCCATGGGGCTCGCAGGTCGTGATCCGATATTTCACGCCCAACTGGAAAGTGAGATGAAATATGTGGAAGAAGACGGTCGACAGACTCCTTCACCTTTGAACGGTACGGTGGCGGATACCCAGGAAGCGATTACCAATACCTGTCTGAGCTGTCATGGGGCGATGGGGCAACGTCAGTTGCAGATGGATGCCAAAGTGGACTCGTCGTTGAATCCGAATTTCAAAGTGGATTACTTCTACCTCACGGAGAGATTGTCGTCCAACGAACCTGAACCGCCTGATTATGCCTATCACAAATATGGAGAGCTGGGGCGTGAGGGCATTAGTTGCGCGGTATGTCATCACATTGATAAACCCTCTGAGCAGGATGTGCAACAGTGGGATCCTACCGAATCGGGTTGGTTGACTCCATTGACACCAAAAGAGCTGGCGTACGGTTTGTTCCACAACTCTACCGGACGTTTTGTGCAGGGACCGGATGATGAGTTCTTTGGGCCTTTTGATAAGGTTTCAGAGCTTCCCATGGGCCATGTACTGGGAGTGAAACCGGTATTCAATGAATTCACCCAGGACTCTCAGTTGTGTGGTACCTGCCACACCATCAATCTGCCCAACATCGGCAAAAAAGACCATCCTTATCCGGTGCTGGACAGTGCGGAAGTGAACCCGGCTTTTACCGGTTATGCCCATACCATCGAACAGGCCACCTTCCTGGAGTGGCAGAACAGCACCTTTGCCCAGGATGAGGGAGCGGAAGGTTCAAACTTTGCCAGTTGCCAGGATTGTCATATGCCGACGGGTTTCAAAACACTGGACGGCAGTATTGATATCGACCAGTTGGTCACCCAGATTGCTGCGATCCAGGATGCCAATTATCCTGCGGCTGAAGAAACCCTGCCGTTGGCTGACATCGATATCCCCTTACGCGCCGAATACAAGCGTCATGAGCATGTGGGACTGAACGTCTTCCTGTTGGAGATGTTTGATCAGTTCCCCGATATTCTCGGTGTGGCGAAGACTGACTACATGACCTCTGCTGACAATGGTGTAGATCTGGCCATAGACAATATGATTCGCCAGGCCCAGCAGGATACGGTGGATATCAATGTCAGCGTGACCGGCATCACGGATGGTCAGTTGGAAGCAACTGTTTCTGTCACCAATAAAACCGGTCATCGCTTCCCCAGTGGCGTTGCATTCCGGAGGACGTTTATCGAGTTTCTGGTGATGGAGGGCGAGAAGGTCGTGTGGGGCTCAGGTCAAACCAACGACGTTGGTGTCATCGTGGATGAAAATGGTGATCCGCTGAAGACCGAATTCCTGCCCGATGCTTCCAGCTACCAACCTCATTACCAGACGATTACCGAACAGAATCAGGTACAGATATACGAGGAACTGAATCTGGATGCCGATAAGGAATTTACCACTAGCTTTGTCCACCGGGTTTCAAGTCCCAAAGATAACCGTCTGCTGCCTAAAGGCTGGAGAGTGTCGACCATATTCAAACCCCAGGGGCAGGTGATGGAGCAGTTTATGGCCTCGACCGATCCCCACGGTGTCGGAGACGATCCGGACTACATGGATCAGGGCATTCAATTCCCAGGACAGGATTCGTTGGTATACAAAGCCATGCTACCCGATGGCGTCGACAGAGATAACCTGACCGTGAAAGTGACCATGTACTATCAGGCAATTCCCCCCTATTGGCTGAAACAGCGTTTCACCACCGCTCCCAATGGCGAAGCAACCAAGCGGCTTTACTATATGACCAGCCGTTTGAATCTGAAGGGAACGCCCATGGAGGACTGGAAACTGAAGTTGAAGGAAGTTGAGATTCGGGTTCCTTGAGTTTGAGAGTTTATGGATAGGTAAACTCAATGGATCAAGGCTGCACTGATTACAACGGTGTAGCCTTGATTTAAATGTACACAAGAAATCACAGCATTATCTGAATAATTGTAGAAGTTCAGATCTGATCTGACAGTGACCGGTTTTTAGGAGGTGTCTGTCAGGTCAAGTTCAGCCTATGAACTTTTCCTTCCAGATTCGTTGCCCTTCCTTCAGAGTCGCCATGGGCGTTCTTCCAAGGCACATTTTACCCTGATGGGTTCGATGATTATTGTAGTAATCCAGCCAGTCGTCCAGGTCTTTCTGTAATTCCTCCAAACCGCTGTAGATTTTCTTCCTGAAAGTCACCTGATAAAACTCCTGCAAGATGGTCTTATGGAAGCGTTCACAGATCCCGTTGGTCTGCGGATGTCGTGCCTTGGTCTTGGTGTGCTCTATCTCATTTAGCGCCAGGAATAACTCGTAATCGTGTCTTTCCGCTTTACCACAGTACTCGGTGCCACGGTCCGTCAGAATGCGTAGCAGAGGCAACTGATGCTCTTCCATGAATGGCAACACTCGGTCATTCAGCAGATCCGCTGACGTGATAGGCGTTTTGGTGGTGTACAGCTTGCAGTGAGCCACCTTCGAATAGGTATCCACGAAGGTCTGTTGGTAAACCCGGCCAACGCCCTTGAGCGTTCCCACATAAAAGGTGTCCTGCGATCCCAAATAACCTGGATGATGAGTCTCGATTTCACCACAGGCTTCATCATCATGCTTCTTGCGCTCCAGGGCCTGAATCTGGGATTCAGTTAGAATGATCCCTTCGTTTGCTACTTTGCCCTCCAGCGCTTTCAGACGGTCTTTAAAGTTCGCCAGATTACGCCTGAGCCAGATACTTCTCACACCACTGGCTGAGACAAAAATACCTTGTTTACGCAATTCATTGCTGACTCGAACCTGGCCATGGGCGGGATAATCGATGGCGTACTGAACCACCGCGTCTTCGGTTTCTGAATCCACCCGATTCGCCAGATTAGGTTTCCGCCGAGTCTTTTCCAGTAGCGCTTCAACACCGCCTTCCTCGACCGCTGACTTGTATCGATAGAAGGTATCGCGGGACAGGCCCATTACCTGACAAGCTTTGGAGACATTCCCCAATTCTTCCGCCAGATTCAATAAACCTAATTTATGTTTGATGATTCGTTGGTTACTATGTTGCATGAGGGTTATCCTTTGTGTGTTTCGATGAATGGTTGGCACCTCCATCAAAACCGGTAACCCTCTCTTTTTCAAGAAAAAGTGTCAGATCAGATTGAAACTATTCCAGAATAATGCTGTGTATTTGCCTGGTAAACCTGTCATAGTCCGGAATAATCATCTGTTCCGAGTGTTAATTTTCTTCTGAATCCTTTTACCTGACATTCAAAGGACATTATTTCTTTAAAGATTGGTTCTTAACGTCAATGGCATATTGAAATGCAGCTTCTCTTGCTTTGCGGAAAGCATCTTCCGGCTGAACCTCATTTGAAAGAGGTGTTGATTGTTTTTCCATTGGCGTTAGTCGATCTTCCTTTTTCTCAGTTACCATTTTTTTCATCCTCCAGGTGCATACTTCCGTCTTTTTCCGCTTGACCAGAAGCAAGGCCTTCCGGCTCGTTTTCAACAGGCGTTTTGCGGAAGTGCTCTTTGTAAGCCCGCTTGGCGGCTTCTTCTGCTGTAAGAGGTCTCTGAGCCTTTTTGTCTCTGATATCGATGATTTTTCCCATATTCATATCCTCCTAAACAGGTAGTTGTCACTTTTTACATAGGTGAATCCATGTGAAGCGTAATAATCTTTTACCCTGTCGTTAATGGGATGCATGATGCGCAGTTCTTTTGCTCCCAGCATATCCGCATAGGTTCTCATGGCGACAACTATGATATCAAAAATTGCGATTTCACGGTTTAAAGGGCTAGCTTCGACAAAATCCAGTCTCAAGCTGCCACCATTATAAGTAGGACGCCCAAGTGACAAGCCGTTCAGCTTTTCCTTATACCATACTGCCGCCTCAAAACGCTTTGGATAGCGAAATTTGATGGCTCCGTAACTACCCATCCAATCCCAGTCTACACGGCGGCACGGATGGCACGCCCATGCATCAGCTGCTCTTAAGGTAGCTAAATCCAAAGTAGTCAGTTTAAGTTGAGGGTAATCCCCACAAATAACACTTTCAGCAGCTTTGAGTGTTTCTTGTCTGATTTTTCCATAGCGTCTCTCGGCATCCATATGAGTCGCGAGCATATATTTCCCTTTATTATAAAAATCGTCCTACGAATGAAAGTTACATTCTACGGGGGCATAGGAGTCCAACAATGGACCAAAAGGATGATAAGGGTCGCCCTTTGAGATAGGTGGATTTATAGGAACTCTATATATCATGTGGAACCATAGAGCTATTGGAGATATCTTCAGTAATTGAAAGAGGAAGAGATGGCTTGCTCGATATGAGAATGCCAGATATTTTCGGAGAAACACTATGAATGAAAAGGTGACATATTTTGCTATGGGGGGCGGTGTACCACACTATGACCTCTTAGGTTCAAACTGTGAAAAACAGTGGAGCGCTATTCAAAAGTATCTAAGCAATGAATGGGAAAATGGTGATCATAAGAAGCTGTTGGAAATATCAGGTTGTCTTGAAAAGCTTGCTACTAGTTTGCTTCAAGTTAGTAGAGTTAGAGATTTTTATGAGAAAGAATTAGTTCAAAATGCGAAAAGCAATGCAGGTAAAGGTTCAGGTTACGCTTTTATTAGAGGAACAGCTCCCTGTGCAGATTTCGAGTCATTGATACTGCAGTCTAGTAACCTATGGTCCTCTTCTGAGAATTCTGCCTCCAGATCTTCAAATTTTTTGGTGTCCTTACAGATTTTGTTTTTTCGAGCTTTTTGCGAATATCATTCATTCGGATAATCTCATAGTTAGAAGTGTACAAGCTCCCTTGTGATTGTATTGGTAGTCCTTCCAGTATTACCGCGAAAGTACTGAGGCCTCTTAAAAGTCGCTACGTGATCAGAAAGTTTTTACAGTTAAAAAACCAATCATCCCGCACCACAAATACACTTCCTATCCCTTACGAGCCTTAAGCCGGTTGATATTCTGAGGATACTAGGCCTTCTGAATGTCGCTATGAATATAGACTGAAGCGTAGTTCAGCAGAATATGCTGGTGCAGAATTTCAAACAAATCAATGTACTCCAGTCTGTGGCCTCTCTTGAATATTTGATCACGTCCATTAAGTGATATTTGCGCCTGTTTCTTCCTCCTAGACCGATAGTCTAGGCACCTGCTGCTGAAGATAGTCCGATAGGCAGAGTCTATTAAATTTACAAATTCAAAAGCCCAGCCAAATTATTTCCTTAAAAATCAATAGTATAAAAATTGGTCAAATAATTGCTATCTGCGAAGGTGGAAAAGATTCAAAGCGCAACATTTGTAGAATGAGCACCAATTATATTAACTAAGTTCAATTTCTTGAGAGGATATCATGAAATATACAATTATTGCCGGTTTGCCACTCCTGCTGTGTGCGTATGGCGCTCAAGCCATCCCACTATCTTACGGCACCGCCACCCACGACACGACTGCCTGGCAGGAGCTTGCGGACGTACCGAACAACGATCCTTTTGGTGTCACCTGGAGTACCGACAGTGGAACTACCTGGGGACGTAACGAAAATCTTACCGTGGGCCAAACGGTTCAATTCAGATTCAGCATGCACAAACAGAACGTGGGCTATCACTATGCCGACCTTCTGAAAAGCTGGGTCGACTGGGATCAGAATGGCGTGTTCGACGTTAGTGATGAAGTTGCTTACGGAGAGCACAAGCTAGTGGATTTTGAGCCTGTGTTGGGCACCTGGCAGACGCCCGTTAATCCGGATTTTGCTTTCTATTCAAGTGAATATACCTTGACCGAAGATCAGGTCGGTGACTTCTGGCTGCGCGCGCTTGCTACCTGTACTCATTCGGTTACCAATATGTACGGTGGTGACTGGGATGATCAATGGAAGCCTGAATACACCGATAACTACAGGAACCTGATGACACCGACCGGCCACTACTATCAAGGTGAAACCGAGGAATGGAAAATCACCGTGCATTCTGCCCCTGAACCTGCGTCGTTAGCTCTATTAGGCCTGGGGATGGTAGGACTGATTGCAAGAAAACGCGCTAAATAAATAACTGGCAACATTTAATCCACACAATCTATAAGATACAGCTTCTGATAATTCTATCTTGTAGAACGGATCCATTGCGTCAGAATCTTTTTCGTTACATATCCGTGGAGGCGCTTAGCAAAGTCGTTATACGGTGCCTCCACGCTCTCACTGATTTCTATATCTGATTGCCAGCTTTTTCCTGCGCTGTACTAACGGGCTCATAGTGCTTATGTGAGCAAGAAGTGACTTACCGGCTGGATTAAGGCTGTGAGTTGTATCTGCAGGAGAGCTTCCACAGGTCAAAGTAACGGCTAGGACAAAAAGGTTGATAATGAGTTTGTTCACTATTTTCAGGAATAAAGAAGAGGCAGATAAGGAAGCAGCAGATAAGGAAACAGGGAATGCTTCGAATACCATTCCGAAGCCTTTTTATTGCAGTGAAGCTTGTAAAAATGAAGGCTTGGTTCGATCATATAGCGCCTGTCCGGAATGCCACAAAGTGTGGAACTATCGAAATAGTGGTGAAGACCGCCACTACAGGAATAATGCTTGGGCCATGTGTGACACATGCTCGCGGAGTCAGGGCCGCTGTGTCGTTTGCGGAAAAAGCGCAAGAAAGAATATCTGAGAACACGCTCAAATCAATTCAGTTTAGGGAAGACTCATGCCAAGAATCAGGCTGCAGCTTAGTATGTTTTTATCAAAGAGAGATTCGAGGCTATAGCAGGAGGCTGCACCTTATATAAAAGTGCAGCCTTGATTCCTCGGGATGCCGCTTATCAGGGCCAGACAACACCTTCAGAACAATTTTCCACATAGACCTGGTTCACCCGGGTATCGTTCGGAATAAATACCTGATTAACAGCAGATTTTGCATAGATCATGTGTTGGCACTGGGCGCTCTGTCCGGGTCCAACCACGAACTTGGCTCCGACTTTAATCGTGCATGAACTTAAGCGGTCCAGAGTGCTCCAGGAAGGACAGATCCCATTATCCTCCCGATATTTGGATTTGGGGCCTTGAGGCTGGCTGAAGGACCACCAGCTACCGTACTCGGTATAGCTCTTTTCACTGTTCCAGACCCGATACACTGTAATGGGCTGGTTGGCGACAAACACTTTGCCCTCACAGAGTTTTCCTTCGCCTGAAGCCCCCAGGGCTTTGCTCAACAATTCCTGGTCGCTGGCTTCCGATGCCCCAGGAGGCGGTGGCTGTATATAGCCCACGCAGGCGATGTCATCGACTCCCTGGTCGCTGACCGGTTCTGCTGGCTGAAGGGTGGAACAGCCACTGATAAATGTGGCCAGAAGGAAAAGAATAAGGAGATTTGTCTTTTTGTAGTCCATAAGTTTTCACATCCTTTTGCTCGACTTAGTGATTCTGGAAAAACAGTTCCGTTTTTAGCTGCGGCGGAGGTGATATTTCCCGCCAGCAGCCATCAATCTAGTCGAAATCCCAAGAATTTGCTTCTGAATACGGGCCGATTGTCAATCAATAGGATGATTAATTTCAGGATATTTCTGGACAGGGGCATATAATGTAGAAAACCTTTGAGTTTGGAAAAGCCGTGAATTCATTAAGAACCAAATTTATTCTAGTACTTCTGGCTGCTTGTATTCTCATGGCCGTTATCGTGGCCATCCTCACTCCGGTGATGATTGAACACGAATTTGTTGAGAGGGCCAAGGAAGCTCACTATGGAAGGTTTAGTCAGGCAATCGGTCGCTATATTGAACGAAACCAGTCCTGGGGGACTGAAGAGGATGCCATGCGCTTTGCCGAGATGGCGCAGCGCGGCAGGGAGCGTATGTTGGGCGATCCTCCCGCTAACGGCAGGCCGCTTCCTCCTCATTTGCTGGGGAATTTTGAAGAGCCGGGGAGTCCTGCTCCTGGAGCGTTAGCCACGGCTGGTATGCTCTCTTTCGAGTTTGTACTGTTTGATACGCAGGGCAATGTCCTGCATGGCGGGAAGGATTATCAGCCAGGACAAAAGGTTGACCCCAGCGCATTTGATTCGGCCGATCCTATCACCTACAAAACTTCAGTGGTTGCCTATGCGGTTCCCAGTGGCACGACGCCGTTAACACCGACGGATGAGGCCCATCTGCATACACTGCAGGAAACTTTATTCTTCTCAGCCCTGTGCGCTCTTTTATTGATTATTCCCTTTGTTATTTGGGAAAGCCGCAAGTTGGTCGGGTCGTTGAACCAGTTGATATTGGCGGTCAATAAAATGGGGAAAGGTGAGCTGGAGCAACAGGTTCCCATTAAGTCCTCAGATGAAGTCGGAGTTCTGGCTTCTGCTTTCAACTCCATGAATTCCCAGCTGGTGGAAGCCTACAATAAACTTGAAGAATCCCGTGATATGGTAGCGCGCCAAGCAGAGCAACTCCGGGAGCTGAGCATTCGGGATGAATTGACCGGCCTGTATAATCGGCGCTTTTTCAACGAAGAAGTGACGGTTCTGCATGCGAATGCCATTCGTTACGGACACGCGTTCTGTGTCGTGCTGGGGGACATCGATCACTTTAAGAAAATCAACGATAACTTCTCCCATACCACCGGAGATGAGGTGCTCAAGACCGTCGCGCATATTCTGCAAACTTCCATCAGGAGTAGTGATATTGTCGCCCGCTACGGGGGAGAAGAGATGGTACTGGCGCTTCCCAATACGTCTCCCAAGTCTGCCTGGGATATGATGGAAAGGGTTCGCACGACGATAGAAAACCATCCCTGGCACAACATTGCTGAGGGGCTGATTGTCACCATGAGCTTTGGGATATGTGATGAGCCTACAGGTGATGATTATGAGCACATGTTGATTGTGGCGGACGAGCAGCTATATAAAGCCAAGCATTCAGGTCGTAATCAGGTATGTAGTCTCAGCCTGACGCAGAATGCCTGATGAGCGATAAATAACCAATTTCTTCTTACCGGAAAGAGACTGGCCAGGAAGGCCACTCAGGCTAAACAATATTTACTGTCATCTTTGTCTGTAAAATAACCGATAATCACCTTATACTCTCCCCCCTTAAATTTACTACTCACGAAAACCATAAATATAAAAATGCCGATACGAGATCCCGGTGAACGTTTTTTTCGTAGTACCGCTCTAGCGATGTTGCTGTTGGCGTTATTTGCTTCAGGCTCTGCTACAGTGATTCATTATCTGGAGCCGGACGCCTATCTGTTGGACCGGATACTTCCTCCGGTGATGACCGTCATTTTTACATCGCTGTTGGTGGCTCTCCGGCTGCGGCCTGGCTGGATAATGAAAATTACCCGCCTGACGTTGGCTGCCTCAATCGTTGCTCTTACGATACCTTCCTGGTTTTATGTGTCACAGGCTTTCGCTTCACCGGACATTCGTCTGGTGGATTCATTTCCCCCGATATCGACCGCATTGATAGTGGTTATCATCCTCATCATGATATTCCTGCCTACCCGTCAGGCTTTTTGTACAGCCCTGTTTGCCTGGAGTTCCGTTGCATTGCCGGTCCTGATTTACCTGTTGGGGCACAACGATGAACTATGGAGTTATCGGGGAAAGGATATGATGATCAGCTACGGACCCGCCTTTCTGGTGGTTCTGGTATTGATTCCTTTTCATCGCGGTTTGCAGAACAAAGTAGAAAGGCTGCACGCAGATCATGAGCACATGCAGAATGTCGCAGATCTGGACCCATTGACCAGATTGTTTAACCGTCGTGCATGCGAGCGTCATTTGCAGCAAATTCTGATCGAAGGTTGCCGGGCCGGAGTGGTGCTGTTTGATATTGATCATTTCAAGAGAATCAACGACACCTTTGGACATCCCACAGGTGATGCGGTGCTGAAGGAAATTGCCGACCGCTTTAACCATGCAATCCGCAAAGACGGCTGCGTTTCCCGCTGGGGAGGCGAAGAGTTTCTGATGATTTTAAGACGAGTGGACGAACAGGCTCTGATGGGAATTGGCGAACGATTGCGTCAGGTGATCAGTGAAGATCCCATTGAGCCGGTGGGACGTGTTACTGCCTCGTTCGGTGTCACGATGGTCAGGCCAATGGACACGATGTCTTCTCTGTTGGAGAGGGTAGACCGGGGCTTGTATCAGGCAAAAGAGGCTGGCCGGGACTGCGTGGTATTCTTGCCGGAAGTCGAACTCTCTGAGGTTTAGCCTGTCACCGCTGAATTGGATTCGGCAGAATTGAAAGAGATCTGCAAAGGTTGAGAATGATCTTGCTGGATTGAACGATCTGACAGAGTTAACAGCAAAAAGAAAGGGTGTGGTAGTTCCACACCCTTTTTTCGTATCCACACTCTTTTTCGTATTTACCGTTAATTTTCGGTGAGGTTATTGAGGCTCTGATTTGTAGTAAGGCCCAGGTAACAAACCCCGATATTGGTTGTTAACGGTGTAATAGTTGGCTCTGCGGGAGAGTTCAGGTGTTTTGTCCGATATAGTGCTGACGATCTGATGCACTACCGCAGAAAGGAGAGCCTTTGACAAATCGTTTCCACCATCATTGGAGGATTCCTCTTCATGGGCAACCCCTTCCCATAGCAGTTCACCGGTCCTGGCGTCTACCAGGCGCCAGCTGGACGATACAACTGCCTTGGAGGAAATGACATTGTATTGCTGGCCCCAGTCCTCAATCGTGACATACAGAACCGCATCCGGTCCGATAATTTCCCTGATTTTTTCCAGGGGGACCTGATTCATTTCCATCGGTGTCGGCAGGCCGTTCTGTTTCATGAATTGGTCGATGACGGCCACCGGAAAAACATAGTAGCCTTTCTCCGCTAACGGGGCTGATATGGTGGAAAGGAAAGTATAGGGCGCACTCACTTCCACGGTATTGTTCACCGGAGGAATGACCAGGATCGAGCGTGGTTTGGCTTCCTGTAGCGCCGTATAGTCATAGGGTTGAACGGCACACCCGGTGACGAGCACAAACACCATGAGAGACAAATACTTGAGCTGGCTGAGAGACGGGAGCTTCATTGTTTGGCCCCCTTGCGTGCTCTTTCCAACATGCCGTCAATAAACGTTGCAGACTCCGGGTACAGAGCCTTTTCCTCGTTTAATGCCTCGACTGCCAGTTCAGGGCTGCCGTCTTCGGCATAGATCATTCCCAGATGGGCATAAAGACCGGGGGGGACCTGCATGTCCTGGCTTTGGGCGCGTTGAATCGTGGCTGTCAGCTTCTCTATCTGAGCAGAGGTATCAGCTTCGCCCGGGTTGTTATACATGTCGTAAATCACCGGCTCGTAATCACCCCAGTAATAGAGAGGCTTTTGGGTGGCGCATCCACTCAACAGCAAAAGCACGATCACGGCTGATGCTTTTATGTGCACAGCATTCATTAATCAGATATTCCTTCTGTCCGTTTTGAAGGGAGGGTAAGATTACTTGCTGAACTTCAGCACGCCGCCTTCCAGGTCGTTCACCATGTTGTTAACGACTTCTGTGATGGCAAAATTCAACACTTTGCCGTTCAGTGTGGCGTCGTAACCAGCAGTGCCGCCAAAGCCGACAATTTCGCGGTTGCTGAGGGAGTACTCACCGGCACCTTGAGTGGAATAAATGATCTCTGAAGTGGTGACATCCACAACCGTGAGGGAAACCTTGGCATAGGCGACCTGTTCTTTACCGCGCCCCAGCAGTCCAAACAATTGGCGATCACCCACTTCTTTACGGCCGAATTCAGTGACGCTGCCGGAGATGACGTAGCGCGCACCTGAAATCTTCTGATCGACACCCGCCAGTTGGGCTTCCCGTTGCAGCTCGTCCATGTTTTCCCGGTCCACCAGATTGAAACGGTTGGTTTGCTGAAGATGGGTTTTAAGAATCGTTTTGGCCTGATTACCCAGACGGTCAGTATTGGAAGAAAATAATCCCTGCATGTAATTGGAACGGTTCTGGAAGTTACCAACCACCAAAGTACTACGTTCACCTGTGTAGTTGGAACGATAGGATTGGACCTTCTCTGGTTCAACAGCTCTATGGCTTTCTGTCGCGCAGGCGGTAACCAAAGTGGCAAGTAATAATACGGCGAGATATTGCAGTCCTTTCAAGGGATTTCGTCCTCTGTTGAATTTGTCTTATCTGGATGGGCAGAGAGCCACCGGATGTTTAGGAAAAACAGGCTGATGCTAGCACGAATTCTAAAATCACAATAGACTGTCATGCCGTTTGCCTGCTCTTCTCGTGCGCTCCTTTTTATTCCCTCACTATGCACTCATTGGCCGACGGTATGCGCCCGTTGGTTGAGAGATTGCGGTTGCCAGCCGGCGCGTAATTGTAATGAATATTCAGTATCAGGAAACTAGGGAAATCCCTGTGTTTACATCAAAAAAGTGAAGTCGTTCGGAATCGAAGTAAAAGGTGACTTCATCCCCTTCAAGGGCATCAAATTCCGCTGGTGACTCGATTGTCATCCGCTGATTTCCAAAGTCGGCTTCAATATGAACCGTCGAACCGAGAAAGTCGCAAGCAGAGATTTTCAGCGGCAGAGGTAAAGGCGTGCCCGGGGTGACAGAGGCTGCATGCACGTGGATATCGGTCGGACGGATCCCCACAATGATGTCGCCTTCATCTTTTTTGCTCAATATGATTGAGGATGGCAGCGCGATATCGTTAGAGCCGAGGGTTATCACGGCTTGTTCTCCCTGATAGCTTAGCCTTGCCATGACCTGATTCATGGCCGGACTGCCGATAAAACTGGCAACAAATTTATTGGCAGGATTGAGATACACATGCTTCGGAGAACCGATCTGTTCCACCTTACCGTCACGCAGAATGATGACTCTGTCCGCCAGCGTCATGGCTTCTATCTGGTCATGGGTAACGTACAGCGTGGTCTTTTTGAATTGTCGGTGGAGCGCCTTGATCTGAGCTCTCATCACGCTGCGTAAAGCTGCATCCAGATTGGAAAGGGGTTCGTCAAACAGGAACACCTCAGGATCTCTTACCATGGCCCTGCCCATGGCAACACGTTGTCGCTGGCCCCCGGAAAGCTCTTTGGGTTTACGTGCCAGATATTGGTCCAATTGCAGCATGGTGGCGGCCTTCTGAACCTTCTCAGTGATTTCTGCGGGCTTGTGTCCCAGCAACTTGAGTCCGAAGCCGATATTGTCATGGACAGTCATGTGCGGATAAAGCGCATAGGATTGGAATACCATGGCGATATCCCGCTTTTTGGGCTCCAGTTCGTTGACGATTCTATCGCCCACACTGATGACACCATCGGTAACTTCTTCAAGGCCCGCCAGTAAGCGGAGAATGGTCGACTTACCGCAGCCTGAGGGGCCCAATAAGACTATAAACTCACCGTCCTCAATGTCCACGGAAAAGTCTTTGATGACATCCACGGGGCCGAAACTCTTGGCAACCTTTTCAAATTTGACTGCGGCCATTTTTGTAATTCCTGTAATATCAACTTCAAAAAAGCGGCATACTTTTGAGCGGAAATTTCTTTTTTACCTGCTCTTATTGAAATACACCAGACCTTAGGCGCAGGATAGTGAAATAACCCACAAGGGATTGATGCAACTCAATACAGGAATCCCCGTCAGGCAGTACAAAGGGATACCGGGATCAAACAATTAAAAGACTAGCTTATTGCCATGGAACCAAGCACCTACACGCAAGGTATAGTTCAGGAAGCCTGCCGTCGATTCGGCAATGATGCCCACCGGATGATGGACATTCTATGGGAAGTCCAGGATCGGCTGGGCTGTATCGATGGTCAAGCAATGGAATGTATCGCCGCCGAGACTGGCAGTTATCGTGTAGAGGTTGAGGGTGTCGTGACCTTTTACGCGTTCTTTGCCACTACTCCCCAGGGACAGTTCATTATTCGGATTTGCGAAGACATCATTGACCGTCACGCAGGAGTGGAGGAAATCAGGGCCGCTTTTGAGAAAACTCTCGGAATTGCAGTCGGGCAAACCACAAACGACGGTCTGTTTTCCCTGCATCTTACTCCTTGTATCGGCATGTGCGATCAGGCTCCGGCGGTGTTGATCAATGATCTGGTGGTTACCGGTCTGACACCGGGTAAGGTTTCCAAAATTGTCAGCACCCTGAAAAAATCCCGTAACCTCAATGACATTAAGCCCCAGTCCAAAGGCGGGTTGTTCAAGCCTGGAGAGGGTAACAACCAGCATCCGCTGATTCGTTCCATGGTGAAAAACAATATCCGACTGGCCGGGGAGATTCTGCTGAATACCTATTCTCCTGAGGCCGGGTTGGCTGGTGCGTTGCAGCAAACACCGGCCGAAGTGGTGGAGATGATTCTTGCCTCCGGACTTCGAGGACGCGGTGGAGCCGGTTTCAGTACCGGCAGAAAATGGCAGATGGCAGCGGCGACGGAGGCCGAAGAGCGTTATGTCATATGCAACGCAGATGAAGGCGAGCCCGGAACCTTTAAAGATCGGGTTTTGCTGACAGAAAAGGCGGATCTGCTGTTTGAGGGAATGACCATAGCCGCATACGCCGTCGGTGCGCGTCACGGTATCCTTTATCTGCGGGGGGAATATCGATACCTGCGTCCCTACCTCGAGCATTGCCTTGAGGAGCGACGCAAAAAAGGACTGCTTGGGGCGAATATCGGAAAAACTGTCGGCGGGCAGTATGACGGGGAGTTCGATATTCGTATCCAGATAGGTGCGGGGGCCTATATATGCGGTGAAGAAAGCTCCCTGATCAGTTCCTGTGAAGGTCGCCGCGGCGAACCGAAGAACCGCCCTCCTTATCCGGTACAGTCTGGCTATCTTGGTTACCCCACAGTTGTGAATAATGTGGAAACTCTGTGTAACGTGCCACGAATTCTGGAAAAAGGGATAAGCTGGTTTCGCTCTATCGGTACATCAGAAAGTGCCGGTACTAAACTGCATAGCGTCAGCGGAGATTGCAGCCGACCGGGGATATATGAGCTTCCCATGGGGTGTACGGTACAGGAGCTGCTGGACCTTGCAGGTGCAAAAGATTCTGCCTGTGTTCAGGTGGGGGGAGCCAGCGGGGATATGATCGGACGTACCGAGTTTGGTCGCCGGTTATGTTTCGAAGACCTGCCGACGGCCGGAGCCTTCATGAGCTTTACCCAGACCCGCAATATTCTGGAAATCGTTGACTACTATATGCACTTCTTTATTGAAGAAAGCTGTGGTTATTGCACCCCCTGCAGGGTTGGCAATGTCTTCATGAAAAAAGGCCTGGAAAAGATCATTCAGGGGCAGGGTGAACCCAGCGATCTGGAATATCTTAAAGACCTGGGCAAAACCATCATCGAAACCAGCCGCTGCGGATTGGGACATACCTCTCCCAAGCCCATTCTCACCTCCATGAAGCATTTTCCATTGGTTTATGCCGCCCTGTTGAAGGAGCGTCCCGACGGGTTGCAGGCTGGGTTTAATATTCAGCATGCACTGGATGAGTCACGTATTATCGCTAAGCGCCGGTCATTGATATATGACCCGGATTACAGCAAATCGGAAAAAGCCGACTAAGGGGAATGGAGAAGCATGACGAAGAATTCTGTCGCTCCTGACCAGGACACCCTGCAGTTTACTGTTGACGGTGAAGTATTTAGCGCCAAAAAAGGTCTTTCCATCATGGATGCCTGTGATGCTGCCGGTGTCTACGTTCCGCGTCTTTGCGATTCCGACGGACTGGTTCCCCAGGGAAGTTGCCGGGTCTGCTCGGTAAAGCAAAATGGGCGTACGGTAGCGGCTTGTACCCAGCCACTGGAAGACGGAGCCGTGATAGAAAATGAAAGCCTGGAGATTAAAAACTACCGACGGGATCTGGTGCGGATGCTGTTCCATGAAGGGAATCATTTATGCCCGATCTGTGAAGCCAGCGGCCGTTGTGAACTGCAGGCCATGGCCTATCGTTTGGGAATCTCCCAGGCGACTAAATATCCTTATTTACAGCCGGTGAGGCCGGTGGATGCTTCCCATCCGGACATCGCCCTGGACAATAACCGCTGCATCCTTTGTGGACGTTGTATTCGGGCATCCCGGGATGTGGACGGCAAGAATGTATTTGAATACGTAGGCAGGGGCATTCACAAGCGTATCGGGGTGAATGCGGATTGTCTGGCCAATACGGATGCCTCGATCGACGACTATGCCATGTCCCTGGATGTTTGCCCGGTAGGATGCATTATCCGCAAGGGGGAGGGTTTTTTTGCCCCCATTGGGGAGCGGCAGTTTGATCATGGACCCATCGGTTCTGAGATACAGCATCCGGATAGCCGGTTGATTCCGGTGAAGCAGTATGATCCCCGGGAAGATTCGTAGGGGAGATGAAAGATGAAGAAAAAGCGTATTGCCACAGCGTCACTGGCGGGGTGTTTCGGCTGCCATATGTCGCTGCTGGACATCGATGAGCGCATTATCGATCTGATGAAAGTGGCCGAGTTTGACCGGTCTCCGCTGAATGATTTCAAAAAGTTCACCCGTCGTTGTGATATCGGCCTGATTGAAGGTGGCTGCTGTAACGAGGACAACGTACATGTGTTACGGGAATTCCGAAAAAACTGCGATGTTCTGGTGGCTGTCGGCCAGTGCGCCATTATGGGCGGGCTGCCGGTGATGCGGAATGCCATCATGCATTCGGACGACCCTCTGAGAGAGTGTCTGGATGAGGCTTATCGGGCTTCTCCCAAAGTCATGAATCCTGATAACCAGATTCCCAATGATCCGGCCTTACCATTGCTTCTGGATAAGGTGTACACCGTGGTGGATGTGGTCAAAGTGGATTATCAGATACCGGGCTGTCCTCCCTCTGGGGATGTGCTCTGGACGGCGTTAACGGCGCTGATTAAGGGGGAACCACCTGAATTGGATTGGGCACTGATTAAATATGATTAGATCGTGCCGGAAAATGCGGAAAGCATTTCATCATTCTTAATGACGACGAATTTGTTGGAATAACCATGGAAAGCCGCAAAGCGCGTATTGTTGAAATAGAGCCCGTTACCCGGGTGGAAGGTCACGGAAAGGTGACAGTGCACCTGGACGAGCACAATAATGTCAGTGAAGCCCGGCTTCATATTGTTGAGTTCCGAGGCTTTGAGCGTTTTATCCGCGGGCGTCTGCTATGGGAAGTGCCGGTCATCGTACAGCGCTTGTGTGGAATCTGTCCTGTCAGCCACCACATTGCTGCGGCTAAAGCCATGGACATGATTGTCGGGGTGGACCAGTTAACCCCAACGGCGGAAAAAATGCGGCGTCTGATGCACTATGGCCAGATCATGCAGAGCAATGTCCTGCATTTTTTCCATCTGAGTTCACCGGATCTGCTGTTCGGTTTTGATGCGGCAGCCAAAAAGCGCAACATTTTCGAAGTCATCAAACAGTTTCCCGATCTGGCCAAGCAAGGCGTATTGATGCGCAAATACGGCCAGGAAGTGATTCTGCATACCGCCGGTAAAAAGATACATGGTACCGGTGCTATTCCGGGCGGGATTAATAAAAATCTTTCGATTCAGGAACGGGATGCCCTGTTGATTGATGTGGATATGATGATCTCTTGGGCACAGAACGCGATACAGGTCGCCAAGAACTACACCCTTGAGCATCTTCCGCTGGTCGAGCATTTTGCCAACTTCAAATCCAGTCACATGTCGCTGGTCCGGGAGGACGGAGCACTGGACCTGTATCACGGAAACCTGAGAGCCGTGGATGCCGCAGGGAACATTATTTTCGACCAGATTGATTATCGTGATTTCAACGATTATCTGATGGAAGAAGTTCGTTCCTGGTCCTACATGAAGTTTCCCTTTATCAAAAGCCGCGGCAATGTGGATGGTTGGTACCGGGTAGGACCGTTGGCCAGGATGAATACCGTGAGCTTTATTGATACGCCGTTGGCCAACAAGGAATTTGAAGAGTTCCGCAGCTTTGGCCAGGGAAAACCGGTCAGCATGACACTGGCCTATCACTGGTCTCGCATGATTGAAGTTCTGCATTGTGTGGAAAAAATCAAGGAACTGCTGCATGACCCGGACCTTCAGGGCACGGATCTGCGGTTGAAGGGGGAGCGTAGGGAAGAGGGAATTGCGGTTATTGAAGCGCCGCGCGGCTCGCTGTTCCATCACTATAAAGTGAATGAACATGACCAGGTGACCTACTGCAACTTGATTGTCTCCACAACCCACAACAATACCGCCATGAATCGTGCGGTAACGGATGTGGCCAAAAAATACCTGTCCGGCCAGAAGACGATTACGGAAAAAATGCTAAATCATATTGAAGTGGCGGTCCGGGCTTATGATCCCTGTCTGTCTTGTGCCACTCATGCCCTGGGGCAGATGCCGTTGGTGGTGGAAGTCCTGGATGTCGAAGGAAAAGTGGTGGACCGGGGCAGTCAGTATGCTGAGTTGGAAAAAGGATAAGTAGATTTTAGGTGGATGAGGGTAGGTAGATTTTATATGAATGGCGGTTTGACCCTCATAATTGGTTACGGCAATCCGGGACGTCAGGACGATGGTCTCGGACCTGAGTTCGTGCGTCGTGTAGATGACGGTAACTGGCAGGGAGTGTCTACTCAGGTCAACTACCAACTGACGGTTGAGGACGCGGTCGATATCGCCCGGTATCCACGGATTATTTTCGTGGATGCCACTATCGAACCCTCAATTGCGACGGAGCAGGGGTTTAGCTTTACTCCGGTTGGCGAAGCTTCGGGACAGCCCTTTGCCAGTCACAGTTTGACTCCGGGTAGTCTTATGGAGCTTGCAAGAACTCTGTTTGATGCCAGAGCTGAGGCTTATATTCTGGCAATTTCGGGTTACGAGTTTGATCAATTTGAGGAAAAGCTCTCTGCGCGGGCCGAAGCGAATTTACTGAATGCTCTGGATTATTGTCGGCAATGGTTACAGAGGCATCCTGTCAGTGAGTTAGAAAGTCATGCATGAACTGTCTTTGGCGGAAGATATGCGGGACCTGATTCTGGAGAAAGCCGAAAAAGACGGCTTCCGGAAAGTGGAAAAAGTCTGGCTGGAAGTCGGTGAACTTGCCTGTGTTGAAGCGAGTGCGATGGAGTTTTGTTTTTCGGCTGTCATGGCCGGTACTCCGGCTCAGGGGGCCAAGCTGGAAATTATATCGATTCCTGGAGAGGGAGAGTGCCATCAATGCCATCATCGGTGGCGGGTCCAGGAATTGTACGACTGCTGTCCGGAGTGCGGCAGTTTTGGAGCCAGGATTATTCAAGGCCGAGAGGTTCGGGTGAAATCCATTTCAGTGATCTAATGGTTTCAGATTGAATTGCGGCAATATTGAATGACGAATAATAAAGGGGGGATGAATATGTGTACAACCTGCGGCTGCAGCGGTGCAGCATCTCATCATCATAGCGAGCATGATCTTAGTGAGGACGGTCTTAGTGAGAATGATCTTCGCGAGGATAGTCTTCATACCTCGGGCAGTCATACTCATGATCACCAAAACAGCCCGGACAGCCATATTCATCACCATAATGACCAGGCCCGGATACTGGAAGTTGAGCAGAGTATTCTCAGTAAGAATGACCGGTTTGCTGCTGATAACCGGCAGCGATTAAAGGCTCATAATGTTGCCTCATTCAATCTGGTTTCCAGTCCGGGGTCAGGTAAAACCTCCTTATTGGTGCGTACTATTGAGCAGTTGAGGGACAAGGCTGGAATTGCGGTCATCGAAGGAGACCAACAGACAGAGCTGGATGCGACGCGAATTCGGGAGACTGGCGCTCCGGCAATACAGATCAACACAGGGAAAGGATGTCACCTGGATGCCCATCAGATCGGCCATGCATTGGATCATTGGGATCTCGACTCGGTGGATCTTATTTTTATTGAAAATGTGGGCAATCTCGTTTGCCCGGCAGCGTTTGATTTGGGGGAAACAGCCAGGGTAGCCGTGCTTTCAGTGACCGAAGGTGAAGACAAACCACTGAAATATCCTGATATGTTTTATGGCTCTGATCTGATGCTGATCAACAAGATCGATCTTTTGCCCTACGTGGATTTTGATGTAGCAAAAAGCATTGAATATGCCCGGAGAATCAATCCTGACATTGAGGTTATCCAGCTGTCCGCCAAGACAGGGGAAGGTATGACAGAGTGGACCCGATGGTGTTTGCAGCATCTGGAGAAAGACACCTCCATTGCCAGGGATAACCGAGCGGAGTCATGCAACACCAACGCTTGATCGTCACCGGCAGGGTGCAGGGAGTCGGATTCCGTCCATTTGTCTATCATCTGGCCACTGAGCTTGGGCTGAAAGGGCAGGTGCAGAATAACGGGCAGGGCGTAATCATTGATCTGGTCGGGAATATCGAGGTACTGGAATCTTTTCGATCGCGACTGTTGACGGATAAACCCTCAGCCGCGGAGATTGATGCTGTCCAGGAGGCGTATTCTCAAACCTCACCGGCAAATTCACCGGCAACCTATGACGGCTTCCAGATTCTGAATTCTGATACCGGCGGATTGGCGTGTGGTGCAGACTCCGCCCAGATTCCCGCTGACCTGCCTGTCTGCCAAGAGTGTTTGCAGGATCTATTCAATCCCTCTGACCGGCGCTATCGATATCCCTTTATCAATTGCACTCAATGTGGTCCGCGCTACACGTTGATTCAATTATTACCCTATGATCGCTGCAGAACCAGTATGGCGAAATTTGCCATGTGCAGTGACTGCGATAATGAATTTCATTCGATTGCTTCAAGAAGGTTTCATGCACAACCTAATGCCTGCGCAGATTGTGGACCACAGCTATGGATGACGGATTGCCACGGCCAGTCAGTGGTGACCGACGATGTGGTAACCCGAGCGGTATCGCTGATAAATGAGGGGAGCATCCTGGCAATAAAAGGGCTGGGCGGATTTCATCTGGTATGTGATGCCCGGAACCCCAAGGCCGTTGCGAGGTTGCGGGAGCGAAAGAGCCGGCCCCATAAGCCGTTAGCCGTGATGGGGCTGAATCCGTCCTCTCTGGAATCTGTGGTGAAGGTTGATGAGATACTCGGCGACTGCCTGCAAAGCCAAGAGCGCCCGGTGGTTCTGGCCCCCAAAGGGTCCACGTGTGACCGTCAGCTCGAGCAGATAGCGCCGGAAATGGCGGACCTCGGTGTCATGCTGCCCTATACCCCGTTGCATTATCTCCTGTTTCATGAGGCCGCGGAACGGCCGAAGGGGGATGATTGGCTGAGTCAGCCTCACCCATTATTGTTGGTCATGACCAGCGCCAATCGTTCCGGCGAACCTCTAGTGTATGAAAACGATCAATGTCTGAATCGGCTGAGTCATATCGCCGATTACTTTATTCTGCATGATCGGGATATTGTTACCCGCTGCGATGATTCCGTTGTTCTGTCGGCGAATCCTCCGATGATGGTCAGGAGAGCCAGGGGGTGGACTCCCCGACCAGTCACACTGCCTGCTAAGGGGCCTTCTGTTTTGGCTTGCGGTGGATACCTGAAGAACTCGATATGTCTGACTCATGGACGTTTTGCCTATCTTTCTCCCCACATTGGTGATCTCGATCACCCTGAAACCTGCCAATGGTTAGGGCGTGTCGTCTCCCACATGACGAAGCTGGTCCAGGCCACCCCTGAGGTTGTGGTCTGTGATGATCACCCCGATTTTTACAGTACTCGGTTTGCTGAGGCTTATGCGCTCGAACACAATCTTCCATTAATTAAGGTGCAACATCATAGGGCGCATCTGGCCGCGGTGATGGCTGAGTCGTCTGTATCTGGTCCGGTATTAGGACTGGCTTTGGATGGTGTTGGGCTGGGAGATGACCAAAGCCCGTGGGGAGGCGAGATGTTTTATGGCGATGCGGGTTCATTTGATCGTATTGCTCATTTGTCGACATTGCCTTTAGTCGGTGGGGATAAAGCGACCAGAGAGATCTGGAGACTTGGTGCCGGCTTGCTCAGCCATATGGGACTATCGGAGCATGCGAGACAGCGATTTGGGCATTTGCCCATGTATTCAGCATTTTCCAGGTTGGCCGACAATGCAATTCCTTCATTGACGGCTGGTTCCCGGATAATGACCTGCAGTGCCGGGCGCTGGTTCGATGCGGCAGCAGCTATCCTTGGCATTTATGATGAGATCACCTTTGAAGCTCAAGCTCCTATGGCGCTTGAAGCAAAAGCTGCCAGTGTCTGCATGCCGACAGCCAATGGATTGGCCAGGGTTACGCCCACCGGTCTATTGGATCTGGAGCCGATCATTAAAGCTATGCTCGACATCGAGGATAAGGCTCAGGCCGCAGCTATATTTCACACAGAGTTGGTTGATGGTTTGGTTCGATGGGTCGAGTTCTTTGCCAGGAAATACGGTGTGGTCGATGTTGTGGCATCAGGCGGATGTCTGTTGAACCGTATTCTGCGGGAAGGGTTGCAAAAGGGCCTGGCGAAGCGTGGATTGAGATTGCATTTATCCGGTCAGGTGCCCTGTAACGATGGAGGTCTCTGCTTGGGGCAGGCGTGGATAGCCATGTCGCAAATGACCCGATCTCCGGGCATGTCTCTGGAAAGCATGTCCTCAGAAGTACAGATTGAAAATAAGACAGTCGCATTCGAAGGAGTGCAGGAGTGAGTCAGTATGTGTCTTGCAGTTCCCGTCAGGGTTGAAGCTCTGGTCGACGAGGACCAGGCTTTGGTTGAGCTTGGTGGAGTTAAGAAGCATATCTCCATCGCTCTATTGGAGGATGTGCAGGTGGGCGATTATGTGATTCTTCATGTGGGGTATGCACTGAGTAAGCTGAGCGAAGAAGAAGCTCAGAAGACCCTGGAACTGTTCAGTCAGATGCATCAGATATAAGGCAATGAAGTGATGAAATACGTCAATGAGTTCCGTAATGGCGATGCTGCCAGGGTGCTGGCGGAAAAAATTGCCCGAGAGGTTCATCCAGAGCGGCAATATCGTTTGATGGAGTTCTGTGGCGGACATACCCACACCATTTTCCGTTACGGTATTCCCGACCTGCTTCCCGCCAATGTCCAGATGATGCATGGCCCGGGTTGTCCAGTGTGTGTGTTGCCCATGAAGCGCATTGATGCGGCGATTGAATTAGCTATGAAGCACAACGTCATCCTGTGCAGCTATGGTGATATGTTGAGAGTTCCCGGTTCCCATCGAATGAGTCTGCAGAAGGCCAAAGGACAAGGTGCGGATATCCGTATGCTTTATTCTCCAGCAGACGCGCTGGAAATTGCCCGCCAGTGTCCTGACCGGGAAGTCGTGTTCTTTGCGATTGGTTTTGAAACCACCACGCCGCCGACGGCTGTTATCCTGCAGCAGGCGGATCAAATGGGGCTGAAGAACTTTTCGGTTTTCTGTAACCACGTGATGACGCCGCCAGCCATACGTGGAATTCTGGAACCGGCGAGGCAATCGGGTCAGACCATCCTGGAAGGGCTGGTTGGTCCAGGCCATGTCAGTCTGATCATCGGGGCGAACCCATACCAGGATCTGGTCAAAGACTATCAATTGCCCATTGTGATATCTGGTTTTGAACCGCTGGATCTGCTGCATTCCATCTTGATGCTCATTCAACAGGTCAATGCCGGAAGCAGGATGGTCGAGAATCAATATACCCGTGCTGTCACCGACAGTGGGAATCAAAAGGCCCAGGCCATGATCGAAGAGTGCTTCGAGGTCCGGGAAAGTTTTGAATGGCGCGGGTTGGGAGAGTTACCAAACAGCGCTTTGCGTATCCGAGAGGCATTCGCTCACCTGGATGCAGAGCGTCGATACTCCCTAACCGAGAGTATTGGCCAGGATAATAAAGCTTGCGAATGCCCCGCAGTGCTTCGCGGGGCGAAGAAACCAACGGACTGTAAATTATTTGGTACCTCCTGCACCCCGGAGAATCCCATCGGTTCATGTATGGTCTCGTCGGAAGGGGCATGTGCCGCCTATTACACCTATCGATCAAGAGCAATCCCTGCTAAATCATTCTCAGTAAATTCACTCAGCAAAGAAGTCTAACAGTATAAAGAAGTCTAAAAGTATGAAACAGGATTTACAGCATGGTGTCATCGAAATGGCTCACGGAAGCGGCGGCAGGGCGATGGCGGAACTCATCGATCAACTGTTCTTGAAGCACTTTGATAATCAATGGTTAAGGCAGAAACAGGATCATGCCGTGTTTCAGGTTCCGGCGGGTCGGCTGGCCATGTCGACGGACAGTCATGTCGTATCACCACTATTTTTTCCCGGTGGTGATATCGGGGCTTTGTCCGTTCACGGAACGATTAATGATGTGGCAATGTCAGGTGCACGCCCGTTGTATCTCTCAGCAGGATTTGTCATCGAGGAAGGGTTCCCGCTGGCTGACCTGGAGCGCGTTGTCCGCTCTATGGCCAGGGCCTCCCGGGAAGCCGGAGTTCCGGTAGTTACCGGAGATACCAAAGTGGTGGAAAAGGGGAATGCGGATGGTCTATACATCAATACGACCGGCATCGGGATGGTGCCTGACGGCATTGATATGGAGCCCCGGAATATTCAACCCGGCGACAGGATTTTGATAAACGGCTCGATTGGAGACCATGGTATTGCGATTCTTTCGCAACGGGAAAATCTGACGTTTGATACCGATTTGCAGTCGGATTCCCAACCGCTGCATACTTTAGTTTCTGCCATGCTGAAGTCGGTTCCCGGTATTCGGTGTATGCGTGACCCTACCCGCGGCGGAGTTGCCGCTACTCTGAATGAGCTGGCGCAACAGACGGGGCTGGGAATGGTCCTGGAGGAAAGTTCCCTGGTCATTTCTCCGGCTGTTCAGGCGGTATCTGAGCTATTGGGGCTTGATCCACTCTATATCGCGAATGAGGGGAAGCTTCTGGCTTTTTGCCCTTCTGGTGAGGTAGACAAACTGTTGGCAGCGATGCGCTCGCATCCCATGGGGCAGAATGCCTCGATTATTGGGGAGGTGCAGGCCGAGAACGCAGGCATGGTCAGTTTGAATACCTGTTTCGGGGGGCAGCGTCTGGTGGACTGGCGCTATAGTGATCCATTGCCAAGAATCTGCTGATGGGGCCGTTTCCGAATTCGTGGCTTGGAAAAGGCAAACTGTTCATATTGAGATCCGCAGGCAATATGACAATTTGCTGATATAGGTCGTATAGTTGACATGCGACAAGAAAAATATTTTGGCTGTGGTTGAAAATTAAACAACTCAGTTGTCGCAGTAGGCTGCGAAGTAATCGCCGGACAATTGTCACTTTCATCATCACATAATAAAAATTGTCATAGTTAGGGGCGATACTATGGAGCACAGGTTGGATATCAGAAACCGTGTGAATTTCACCGTCAGATTAAGGGACGCGTCTCAATCACTTGGGGACTTCAAGGTTCTCAACATCAGTGAGGGGGGAATTGGACTGGAAGATTCTGAAGGCCGGTTACCTGAAGGGGACTTCGTCAAAGTCATTTTCCCGCACTCAGTCTACTCCTACCAAAAAGATGCTGATGGTAAAACGCTGATGCCTGAAGACTGCATCATGTATGGATTGGTGGTCCATACAACCGATGGCCGGGCAGGGCTTATGTGGGACAGCAGCGAAGATGATTGCATCAAACTGTTACCTGACGATCTGATTGCGGCTTGATCAAGCGCTTTTTGTTTGCCATACCTGAAATAATCCTCATTTAATCATGCAGGAGGGGTAACGGTGGGTTAGTCAGTGGTCAACTCATCGAAACCGGATCAGCGCTTTCACATGGCTGATCGACAGTACTTCAGGATGACTTTGGACGAGATCAACGAATGACATTCAATTCCACTGAACGACTGGTTAGTCGATTAACCAAGAAAACACTTGCCCTGGTTCTGGCAGGAGGACGGGGCAGCCGACTCAAGAATCTGACCGACTGGCGAGCCAAGCCTGCCGTCCCTTTTGGCGGCAAATACCGAATTATCGATTTTCCCCTCTCCAATTGCGTGAACTCGGGTATTCACCGGGTCGGCGTGCTAACCCAATATAAAGCCCACTCCCTGATTCGCCATGTGCAGAAAGGCTGGGGGTTTCTGCGTGGAGAGTTCGGCGAATTTGTTGAGCTGCTCCCGGCCCAGCAACGCTTGGAGAGCAACTGGTATCTGGGAACGGCCAATGCGGTGTACCAGAATATCGATATCATCCAGGGACATTACCCAGACTATGTATTGATATTGGCTGGTGACCATATTTACAAAATGGACTACGGTCCCATGCTGGCCCAGCATGTGAAAAATCGCGCTGATGTGACGGTCGGGTGTATTGAAGTTCCCCTGGAGCAGGCAGGTGCGTTCGGGGTAATGAGTATCAATGATGAGCGAAGGATCGAGCGGTTTGTGGAAAAACCTGATGATCCCGAGCCTATTCCTGATCAACCCGGCCTGGCGATGGCCAGTATGGGCATTTATGTGTTCAGTACTGGCTTTCTGCTGCGTCAATTATTGGAAGACGCGGATAAGCCGAACTCTGAGCATGATTTCGGCAAGGATATCATTCCCTCGCTGATCCATGATTACCGGGTATTTGCCTACCCGTTTCGCGAAGCGATGGGCAAGCAGGCCTACTGGCGTGATGTGGGAACCATTGATGCATATTGGGCAACCAATCTGGAGCTGATTGATGTTACCCCGGACCTTAACCTGTATGACAAAGAATGGCCGATCTGGACCTATCAGGAACAGACTCCACCGGCCAAATTCATATTCAGTGACAACGGGCAGCGTGGCGTGGCGGCGGATTCCATGGTCTCCGGAGGATGTATCATATCCGGTGCCTATATCAAACACTCTCTGCTATTCAGTAACGTGCGGGTGGAATCCGATTCCGTCGTGGAAAATTCCGTGATTCTTCCCGACGTGGTTATTGGTCATGGGTGCCGCATACGGAATGCGGTGATTGATAAACGGGCATTCGTGCCGGATGGAACCGTCATAGGAGAGAATCCCGACGAGGACCGCCAACGCTTTTATGTCAGTGACAAAGGTGTTGTGCTGGTAACCCCGGAAATGCTTGGACAGAAGCTGCATCATGCAAGATAAAAGACGTTCTATCACCCATCTTATTGCGGATCTTCCTGAATCTCTGGAGGGGCTGGTGGAGCTGGCGGCAGATCTGCGCTGGACCTGGAGTCATGCGGGAGACGAGTTATGGAACTCTCTGGATACTGACATCTGGGAGTTAACCAAAAATCCCTATGTGATTCTGCAAAGTATCAGCCAGCAACGCTTGCAGGAACTGGCGGAAGACACCGGGTTCACCCAACGTCTTAAAGACGTACTGAAGGAGCGTAAGCGTTACCTGGAGCGCAAAGGCTGGTTTCCCGAGTACTTTCCTGATTCCAGACTGAAGGGCGTGGCCTATTTCAGTATGGAGTTTGGTATCGGAGAAGCGTTACCGCTTTATGCGGGCGGGCTTGGCATTCTGGCCGGGGATTATCTGAAAAGTGCCAGTGATCTTCAGGTGCCTGTCGTGGGTATCGGTCTGCTATACCAGCAGGGGTATTTTCGTCAGATGCTGGATTCGGAAGGCTGGCAACAGGAGTTTTATCCTCTATGTGACCCTTCCACACTTCCTGTCGAGCCGGTGTACAGAAACTCCGGCGAATGGCTGCAGGTATCGATAGAGCTCCCCGGCCGATCTTTATTGTTGAGGGTGTGGCAGGCCAGGGTAGGGAAAGTCACACTGTATCTTCTGGATAGCAACCATCCACTCAATACACCGGTTGACCGTGGTATTACTGCCCAATTATATGGTGGCAGCGAGGAAATCCGCCTATTGCAGGAGATCGTTCTGGGAGTCGGGGGATGGCGAACCCTTGAAGCGTTGGAGCTGGATATCGACATATGCCATATCAATGAGGGCCATGCGGCATTTGTGGTACTTGAGCGTGCCCGTTCCTATATGAAAAAACACGATGTTTCCGCAGAACATGCCTGGGCGATCACCCGTGCTGGAAATGTATTTACAACGCACACTCCTGTTGCAGCCGCTTTTGACCGGTTTGATGTCGGGTTGATCCGTGAGTACGGCAGTTTGATCATTCAGAAAACCGGTATCCCCATGGAGACGCTATTGTCGCTGGGCCGTCTGCACGGGGACTCAGAGAATGAACCTTTTAATATGGCCTATCTGGCCATGCGCGGGTGTTTGTGGGTAAACGGCGTCAGTGCCCTTCATGGTGAAGTGAGCCGTAAATTGTTCGCTCCGATGTTTCTCCGCTGGCCGATGGCGGAAATCCCTATTACCCATGTTACCAATGGCGTCCACGCTCCATCTTGGGATTCGGAGTGGGCGGATACTCTGTGGACTGAAGCCGCCGGTAAGGATCGTTGGCTTGGGGTGCAGGAGAATCTGACGGAAGCGGTTAATAAAATTGAGGATGAAGCACTGTGGACCTTTCGTTGCCGTCAGCGGCAGGATCTGGTGACTTATGCAAGACAGCGCTATACCTATGAGTTATCCCGTAAAGGCGGATCGGATGAGGAATTGGAGCGTGCACAGTGTGTGCTTGATCCCAATGCGCTGACTCTGGGATTTGCGCGTAGGTTTACGAACTATAAACGTCCTAATTTGTTGCTTAGACAGCCGGAAAGACTGGCCCGTATCCTGTCGAACAGTGAGCGCCCGGTGCAGATTGTGGTTGCAGGAAAAGCCCATCCAAGGGATATGGAAGGCAAAAAGATGCTGCAGCAATGGGCCAGGTTCATGCGGCGAAGTGATGTCGAGGGGCGCGCCGTATTGCTGGAGGACTATGATATTTCCCTGGCCCAGGAAATGGTCAGAGGGGTAGATGTCTGGATAAACACGCCGAGGCGCCCTTGGGAAGCCTGCGGCACCAGTGGTATGAAGGTGTTGGTGAACGGTGGTCTCAATCTGTCCGAAATTGATGGATGGTGGGCTGAAGCCTACACGGAAGACGTTGGTTGGGCGGTCGGGGATGGACGTGAAGAGGATATTGAACTGGAGGACCGGAAAGAAACCGAGATGCTGTTCGATATCCTTGAAAATGAAGTGGTCCCTCAGTTCTATTCCCGTGAACGAGACGGGCTTCCGAGAAAATGGATCGGCCGGATGCGTAACAGTATGGCGTTGCTGGCGCCGGAATATAGTGCCAATCGTATGGTCAGAGAATACATGACCCGGTTATACCAACCAGCCAGTCTGGCACTGAGGTTGAGAGAAAGTGATCAGGGGCGTCTAGCCCGCGAAATTCTTGCCTGGCAGAGTCAGTTATTGCGGTACTGGAATGAAATTCACTTTGGTGAATCCGAAGTTTCTATAAGTCCCGAGGGATTCGACATCAGTGTGCAGGTGCACCTGGGGGAAATTCCCGCCGATTGTGTGGAAGTGCAATTATATGCTGATTCCTTGGGGGGGCAGGCTGCGGAGTGTATTAGTCTGCTCCGATGTGACCCGCTACCTGGGGAGATATACGGCTACTGTTATTCTGCTCAGGTGAAAACTTCACGGAACTGTCGTGATTATTCTCTGCGGGTAATACCCCGTTTCCCGTTGAAGGAAGAAATTGTCACGGATATTGCCGTTGGCGAGAGTATTGATCGGGAACAGTTGAGCCAGCAATTGCGAGCTTTGGATCGGGAGTTTAATAGGATCCTGTGGGGCTCCCAATGCACAGTCTCTGCAAATTGAGCGGAATCAATAATAAATTGCTTCCAGAGGCTATAGTAATAGTTAGCAACAGTAGTAATAGTTAGCAACAGTAGTAATAGCCAGCAACAGTCGTCTGTAGCTGTAATTGTCATGAGATAAAGGATATGTGTTCGGAGATAAAAGCTCCGGATGAAGGAACAACGAATAATAAGTACTGCGGGAGTCGCCATGTACCAGACAGATTTAAATATCTCACTCGACCAATTGGAAAACTATCTGCATCAACTGGGAGAAAAGGCCGGAGCGATCTTATCTCCGGACAGCGTTCAGTCTGCGATATCTCTGGCTGAAGGCCTCAGTGATGGAGAAGAGGAAGATCTGCTGTTTGAATTTGATATTGAAGGAAATAAAGTGCCTTTGGTCGTCAAAGCATCGGTGCGCCATATGCAGGGTCCGCGGTTCAGTTTAATGACGCCTTCTCAAGCCTTGTTTGAGCTGGTACAGGCAAATAGCGAGCCGGCTCAGGCAAATAGATAGACTCTTCGCTATTGTTGCTCGGCTGCTTGGTTTGCACTTTGAGTCGGGTGGTGTTTTTATATGTAGAGGGGCTGAAAACTAACCGGCCCCAGTGACATCCCCAGGGAAGGAAGGGTGTTGAATTGTTACCGGAGCCAAGGGAGGTTCTCATGCTGAAATGGGTATTGCTTATTGCGGTTATTGCCATAGCTGCTGTATGGATTCGCAAGAACAAGATGCAGAATAAATACGCCGATCCGGATCACAAGGAAATTGATCAGAATCGGTTCTATGTCAAACCGCCGCACGAAGAAGACCGTACACCTGACGATCATCAGAACGACCGTTATTGATGCCGGTTAATCCGGTGTGGTGTGATAAGTCTTCTGGTGCTTTAGATTGCCTGTATTGAGGCCTGAAGTTGTCGTCGGGCCTCAGATCAGCCAGGGGTTTTTAGTAACTGCCACGCTGATAATATAGGCAACGCAAAGGTAGGCGCCTATCCCGGCCATTGCCCGGGTTCTTTTTGTTTTCCCCCGCTTAAGTGCCACAGTTCCCAGAACAATATATCCAACCAATCCTATGACCTTGGCTGTCAGCCAGTGGTTGACCAGAGGATACTGCACCAGCAATAACGCCAGTCCAATGGCGCTGAGAAGCAGAAGTGTATCGACAATATGTGGGAGAACCCGAACGAGAGGCTTCAATAACAAAGCATTGTCAGTGAGCATCCAATAGTATCTCAGGGTAAATAATAAGATGGTCAGGGTGACGCAGATTAGGTGGATGCTTTTTAACAGGCTGTAAGTCATCAGATTTGGTTCCCGGAAAAGTTGGGGTTAGGATAGTGAAATTGAACGCAAATTCCGAGAGAAGCCTTCCATGACCAAAAATATCCGCATTGAAGTAACCCCAAATGATTTTGATCTGGGAGGGGAAGTTGACCGGTTGGTTGGAAAGGATCACGGGGTAGGGGCTTCCTGCAGCTTTGTCGGTTATGTCCGGGATTTTAGTGAACGTCCTGAGGTCACTGGCCTGGAGTTAGAGCATTATCCGGGCATGACAGAAAAGTCTCTTGGCAATATTGCCGAAGAAGCCTGCCGTCGCTGGGAGTTGGAAGGCATCACCATAATTCACAGGATTGGACGGTTGATGTCCGGGGATCAGATTGTTTTGGTGATCACTACGTCGGCCCACCGGGCAGAAGCTTTTGCTGCCTGCGAGTTCATTATGGATTATCTGAAAGTGGATGCGCCATTCTGGAAGAAAGAGCTGACGAGTCAGGGAGAACACTGGGTAGAAGCGCGGGATAAGGATAGCGAACGGGCCGACAAGTGGGATATTGATCGGGGCTGACTCAACGCGGGCTGTGGCATAGGCTTTCGATGTGGCATAGCAATTTAGAAGTGGCATAGCAATTTAGATAAAGTACCGGCCTCGTGCGTTGATGAGAGAGCCGGTTATGCCTGATCCAGTTCGTCCAGCTGTTGCAGCGTATTGATATTGGTGAACAGCTGCGGGCAATCAGAAAAATCAACCAGTTCCGGCTCCAGCAATTCAAGCCATCCACGGACATTTTTGCCGCCATTTTCCAGGTATTCCTTCAGAACAGGATAACTCTCTGGTCTTAACAGGCAGTGCAGGTATTGTCGTCTTTCGCCGTCCCAGGCGACCTGTGCGTTACCCTTGGGCAGAGATGAGCACATACGTCGGCTGTATTCCATTGTCAGCATGGGGGTGTCGCAGGCAGAAATCAGAAACCAGCTGTCAGGAAAGTAATGCCAGGCAGTGAACAATCCGGCCAGGGGGCCTTTGATTGACGTGTCTATATCCTGGAAACAATGAGGGGTAATGGCGCTGTATTCGTCCAGATGACGATTACAGCTGATCAGGATGTCCTGACAGGTGGCACCCATTGCCTCAGCAATGTGGCTGGCCAGAGGGATTCCGCGCCATTTCAGGAGACCTTTGTCCCTGCCTCCGGCTCTTGAGCCTTCACCGCCGGCAAGTATCAAGCCCTTGATATTCATCTGACTGTATTCACCAATTCATCTGACTGTATTCAGCAATGTCGTTCAGGAGGCCTGTGGCTGAATTTGCTGGCTGATCTGTCCGAACAGACCTTCTATTCGAGACATGGCATTGTCCACGTCCCGGCTGTATTCCTTGGGTGACTGGCAGTAGGTGAACCTGATTCCGTAGCGATAGCCCGATAAGGATTCTGCAGATATCTGTCTTGGATGTGAGCTCTGGCAGGGTGCCTGCAACTCAGCCACGCTGGTCACCGTTCCCTGTATTCCGTCTTCGGTGATATACCGACCCCGAAAGCTGAATTCCAGCTTATCACCAGGCTTCAGTCTCTGATCACTGAGAATGGCCATTCCATACCGGTTAAAGTCGATACATTTAACCTTTAAAGGCTGACGGCTACGGCTGAAGAGTCCGACAAAGTTCGCCGTCACCGTTAGGAATGGTGCTTTATGTCTCGTTTTGATACGCCGCTCAAAGTGGCGCTGGAAAATACAATCTCGCATAGCCTCAAGAGTGCTTAGTATTGTTTTTATTCCATTTTCCCTGTCAGGTGCCTCTATCACTGCCGGACCGTTACTGACAGGGTTTTACATTGTACAGAAACCACCAGATAAGGGATACCCCTTATACATTACCATCGGTAATAACCGGCGAGAGTAAAATTTAATGTAAAAACTGTGACTTGTCACACAGAAGTGTTAATTAATCTTCCACGTCTCTGCGAAATGCTTTCGGGGGAACCATCTTTCGCGCTCAGCAGCTCTGGTTTTCTGCGATCTTTGCGTTTTCTTCTTTCGCTGCCTTTATATTCCGGGTCTTGTCTACGGCGGCGATCAGGTACCAGACGCCGATCACTGGGTAGGCTTTCTCTGATAGGCGCTTGTGTCGGGGTGGACTCAACCTGTTTTGCCTGTTGCAAATTTGGCGAGCTGGGTTGGGTGAGAGGCTTGTTTCTTGAATCGATATTAATCATGTTGGCTAGTCCTTCATTTACTCTAATCAACCTGGCGGTCAGTCGTCACTGCACATTGCCGCCGTTTCATTCAGGTTTCTTATCGCCTACACAGTTTCTATCGAGATCTGACATTGTATTTTTTATAGAAAACTCGAACTGGTTAATGTATCTGCTGCGCGTTAATTAAACCCTGGTTTATCCACGCCCTGTATGTCGTAATTAAATATCTCAATTCATCTTTAGAAAAATTGGATCTTTTGTTCAGTTATCGACCAGATCCATATTTTCTTTAATCGCTGCCTGTTAACACTTTTGGTGATAACAGGCAGGAATGATTAAATTTTGCTCGAAAAAGGCGCAAGATGCGAGTATTTCATCCCAGGTTGCTTTCAAAACTGGTTTTTACGTCATGTCGAATTCGTTACACTGCACCGAAAGCCAGTACCGCTTGCTGTAAATTTCAGGTTTGTTTGTAAATAGATTTTCAGCTATGCCGGGTACTGAGTATCTCCCTGAAAAACGATTTCTAACCGGACGTTTGTATATCACATGATGAAGTCTGCCAAAGCCCTACCGCTGTCAAGACTGTATAAGCCTTGTTTGACCAAAGACTTTAATTTCAACTCCACCCGTAATCTTGAACCGTTAGAAGGTATTCTCGGGCAAACCCGGGCGCAGGATGCCGTGCAATTTGCCATTTCCATGATGGATAGCGGTTACAACATATACGCCACCGGGCGTAATGGATTGGGTAAGCGCACCATGATTATGCGCTATCTGGAGAAGAAACGATCCGACTCAGTGGCCAGCGACTGGTGTTACGTCAACAATTTCGATGATGTGCGCTCTCCTAAAGTGTTGCGTTTGCCCGCCGGTGTGGGGATGCCGCTTAAGAAAGATATCGAACAGTTGCTGACTCGTCTGCAGAAGGGGGTTCCCCAGGCATTCGATAATGAGTCCTACTATGAGCGTTCTGAACAGCTGAAGAATGAGCTGGCCCAGAAGCAGGAAAAGGCCCTGGCCAGAGTGGCTAACGCGGCGAAGAAGCAGAATGTCAGCCTGACAATCACCACTCCGGGCGGTTATCGTCTGGTGGCCACTGATGGTGAGAACCCATATGACGCCGAAACCTTTGCGGCATTGCCGGAGACTAAGCAGCAGGAGTTCGAAGATGCCATCAACAAGCTTGAGAAACGTCTGAGAACGGTGCTACGCAAGCTCAGTCAGTGGGAGCAGGAGTATGCGGATAAACAGCAGGGGCTCAATGAAGAAGTGGCTCTGGCCGTTTCTGAGCACCTGATTGACAATCTGGTCAAAAAATATTCTCAGTATCAGGAAGTGGTCTCCCATCTTGAGAGTGTTCAGGCCGACATTCTGAAGAATGTCGAAGTGTTCCTGGAAGACGGGGAAGAGCAGGCGGCTCTTGCGGCGGCAACCATGGATAACAAGTTGCCGCGGAGATATCAGATCAACGTGATGGTGCACCATGACTCTACCGGCCATGCGCCGATTGTCGTGGAAGATAATCCCACCTATAACAATCTGTTCGGAGCCGTGGAAAGCGTAACCTATAAAGGTACTGTATTCACCGATTTCACCCTGATTCGACCAGGGGCACTGCATCGGGCCAATGGCGGGTATCTGCTGATGGATGCCATTAAGGTGCTCGAACAGCCTTTTGTCTGGGATGGCATCAAGCGGGCTTTGCGTTCAGGCAATGTGGCGATCAATACCCTGGAGAAAGAATTGACTTTGTCCGGAACCATTTCGCTTGAGCCCGAAGCCATGCCGTTTGAAGTGAAGATCGTTCTGTTTGGTGACCGCGATACCTATTTGCTGCTGCAACAGTATGATCCGGACTTCAGCGAGCTGTTTAAGGTTGTTGCTGATTTTGAAAGCGAAATTGAGCGAACACCGGAAACCCAGAAGCTTTATGCGCGATTCATTACTTCGCTGATCCAGGACAAAAACCTGTTGCACTGTGATCGCAAGGCTCTGATGCGGATCATTGAGCATAGTTCACGAGTGGCTGAGGACCAGAATCGGTTGTCTTTGCATGCGGCGGATATCGCCAATCTGCTGCGGGAAAGTAATTATTGGGCTCGGGAAGCCAATGCCAAGATGCTGCATGCTGAACATGTGGATAAGGCTTTGGACAGTGCGGAATTCCGTTCCAGCCGAATCCGGGACAAGGTCTTTGACAGCATTCGTGATGGCTCAACCTTGTTAGCCACCGTGGGAGAAAAGGTGGGGCAGATCAATGCATTATCGGTATTGCATACCGGTGATCATGAGTTTGGCGTGCCGAGTCGGGTAACCGCAACCACCGCCTACGGCAGTGGGGAAGTTATCGATATTGAGCGGGATGTTAAGCTTGCCGGAGCCATTCACTCGAAGGGGATGATGATATTGTCGTCTTATCTGGCTTCGACCTTTGGTAAGACAGAGCCGATCAAGTTAAGCGCAAGTATCACCTTCGAACAATCGTATAACCAGGTGGATGGCGACAGTGCCTCCATGGCAGAGTTCTGCGCCCTGATTTCCTCGATCGCTGATGTGCCGATCAAGCAGAGTCTGGCCATTACCGGCTCAATGAACCAGTTTGGCGAAGCGCAGCCGGTCGGCGGGGTGAACGAGAAAATAGAAGGTTTCTTCGAAACCTGCTGCATTAAAGGATTGAGCGGTACCCAGGGCGTGATTATTCCTGATCAGAATGTCAGCAACCTGATGCTTAACCAGAAGGTGTTGGATGCCTGCCAGAAGAAGCAGTTTGTGATCTATTCTGTTTCTACTGTGGCGGAAGCCATTGAGCTATTGACGGGCCTCAAGGTTGGGCATCCGAACGACAAAGGAACCTATGCCAAGAACACGGTGTTCGGAATGGTTCAGCAGCGCCTGAAGCAACTTGCCGCACTGGATCGGAAACGTCACTCCTGATTGGACATCATTTCTGATTGAGTGCCATTTCTGATTCAATCCCACTCCGGGTTGATAGAAGCCCCCTTCTCTCTGAACGAGTCGAAGGGGGCACGGAGAGGCGCTAGGCTTCCTGCGGTACCAGTTTTTCCCCACACCGACTGCAGTACACAGCATCTTTGTCATGCACTGACTTCAGGCAGCGCTGGCAGTCCTGGCGCAATACATCACCCCTTAAAACATTTGACAGCTCAGCCGTAAAAATTCCGGTGGGAACGGCAATAATGGCATAACCCATCAGCATGACCAGTGCAGCAACCGCTTGTCCAAGATCGGAGCGGGGAGAAATATCGCCATAGCCAACAGTCGTCAGTGTGACGATGGCCCAGTAGATACTTCTCGGGATGCTGGTAAAACCGTCTTCGGGAGTCTCGATCATGTACATCACACAACCAAAGACAATAACCAGCACCATTACGGAAAAGAAAAATACGGTGATTTTCTGACGGCTCTGACGAATGGCATGCATCAGTAAATTTGCCTGGGAGACATATCGGGCCAGTCGCAGAATCCTGAAAACCCTCAGAACTCGGAGTATTCTGACGACCAGCCAGTACTGGCTGCCGGGCAGCAGCAGGCTCAAATAACTGGGGAGTATGGAGAGAAGATCCACCACCCCATAAAAACTGAAGATGTACCTGACCGGGCGTTCAATGCAGTAAATTCTGACCAGGTATTCAATGGTGAACAGAATCGTAAAGACCCACTCTGTCACAGCAAACCATCTGCCATACTGGGTGTGCAGTTCCTGAACACTATCCAGCATGACCGTAAAAACACTGATCATAATGCCCGCGATCAAAGCAATATCAAACGCTTTACCCATGGGGGTGTTGGCATGAAAAATAATGATGTACAGCTTTTGTCGCAGACGGGACCGGTATAATTCCTCAGCCACTTCGGCTCCTCAATTTGTAAGATTACTTGTCGTCTATCAGCTTTCTGTCTGATATGCCGTCTTCTAAATGGCGGCTACTGGTTTGTATCCTGAATCTGGTTGCCCAATAAGTATTATTTATCCTGGATGTATCGGAAAGTCAGGTTGATACGCCCACCGACAGGTTTTTCTGTTTTTGGTACCTGATGGTTCCAGTGATGCTGCATGGCACCACTCATAATCAGCAGCGAGTTGTGGGGCAATTCGATTGCTGAGGCGCGTAGCCGGCCTTTCTTGGGTTTTATCAGGAATCGGCGTGTCGCCCCGAAAGAATATGAGGCAATGACCGGATTGATGCCCAGCTCAGGCTCATTATCTGAATGCCAACCGACACTGTCACGACCATCCCGATACCAATTGCAAAGTACGCAGTTAAAAGGGGCCTTGGCCAGATCCTGGGCAATGTTTCTGAGTCTGTCCAGAACAGGGGGGAAAGGTTCGGGGGCGAGCGTCAGACCCGAATAGGTATAAAAACAATGTGCCTCTCCATACCAGGCTTGAAGCCTCGGAATTTCCACCAGGTTCCCTCTAACGCGGATACTGTCTCTGCGCCAACTCAAAGTGTTTTCCAGGGTGTCATAGATATCCGCACCAGATTCGTCGATAACCGGGCAGATGAGATCCATGTGTCCATCATCTATGTCATAGCTTGTGCTGAGTGAGTCGCAATTGGCGGCTAACGGCTTCATGGCTTTCCCGAACTTTGCATCAGGCGCGAATAATACCCGGAGTTGGCAGCCGGCGAAACGACGTCAATATCTGTTTTTCTCAATGTCGGTGAATGGCTACCGGCAGCCTGCGTGGTCCCCAATGACCATGTTCGGATTCAAAGCGGCCGGGGATTCGGGTGCCACACTGATTGCAACATCCATGGTTGTCCAGGTTCCAGGCTCCCAACTGGTACCAGTCTCTTTCTATCAGGCATTGGTGGCAGTTCGGGCACCAGGTGCTACCGCCCTTACTGTCATGCACATTGCCCGTATAGACATAATGCAGCCCCTGTTTCATGGCGATTTCACGTGCTCTCGTCAAGGTGGTAGGTGGAGTGGCCGGGGTGTCCATCATTTTCCAGTCCGGATGAAAGGCTGAAAAGTGCAGAGGTATATCGGGTCCAAGCTTTTCGGCGATCCATTGGCTCATTTTCTCCAATTCTTCATTGGAGTCATTGTGGCCGGGAATCAGTAATGTGGTGATCTCGAACCAGACGGAGGTTTCATGTTTAAGGTAGAGCAGGGTGTCCAGTACGTCAGCAAGGCTACCGCCGCAGGTTTTGTGATAGAAATCTTCAGTGAAGGCTTTCAGGTCAACATTGGCTGCGTCCATATGACGGAAGAATTCTTCTCTGGGCTTGGCGCACATATATCCTGCGGTGACAGCCACAGCGGCGAGATCGTGTTGGTGGCACTGATCGGCCACATCCATGGCATATTCCATGAATATCACAGGATCATTGTAGGTAAAGGCAATGCTGCGACAATCATAAGCCAGAGCCGTCTTTACCAACTCTTCCGGCATGGCCTGATCTGCCAGGGTATCCATTTCCCGAGACTTGCTCATGTCCCAGTTCTGGCAGAACTTACAGGCGAGGTTGCAACCTGCCGTGCCAAAGGAAAGTACCGGCGTGCCGGGTAGATAGTGATTCAGGGGTTTCTTTTCAATTGGATCAATACAAAAGCCGCTTGAGCGGCCGTAGCTGGTCAATACAACGGCATTATCGTGGCGGGCTCTGACAAAACATAAGCCCTGTTGTCCTTCTCTGAGCTTGCAGGCTCTGGGGCAGACATCGCATTGTATTCGTCCATCCTCCAACTCGTGCCAATACTGGGTAGGATAAAACTCCGGAGGTGTCGCAGTATTCATAGCAGGCTCCCGCAGGTTCCCATGGTGTTACTGAGTTGATTATAACTCATATGACAACTGCTCATTTTGGTGACCGGTCCCTCATTTGCAGATATCCATCTCTTCAATATCTGGTTGCCAGCCAGGCAATATCTGGTAGTCCATTAGCCAATTTCTGGTAACTCGCATGCCGACAGATAGCTTTACGGTGATTGCAACTAGTAAATTTCCCGTATTTCCCCGTAAATAGACCTTTACCTGTTTGACCTGCGGAGTACTACCGTTATGATGCTGTGGGCTGAGAGTAATTATTATATTACCAGGTACTTACATTCACTCGACCTGGGTCATTTTATGGTGAGATTGTTATCGGTTTTTCTTGGGGCTGCACTTGGATTGTCTGTGTTTGCCCAAAACGCCTGGTCAGCGGATGAATTTCAAGACAATACGCTGGCCCTGGAAGGTAAGCTGGTTCAGGGGGGGATGATAATTGGACAGGCTCCTCCCGGTAGTCAGGTATGGCTGGACGGCAAATCCCTTGAGCTCACTTCGGATGGGCACTTCGTATTTGGCTTCGGTCGTGATGCCGAAGCGGATCATGACTTGAAAGTGATTTATCCTGACGGTGTTCAGGAGCAAAAAGCACTGGCAATCAAGGCCAGGGACTATGATATCCAGTATATCGAAGGTATTTCCAAGAAGATCATGTCCCCGAATGAGGATGATCTGAAGCGGATCCGTGAGGAGAATGCCCTGGTTTCAGGGGCTCGCGGACAATTTTCCACACTGAAGTCTTTTCTGGAGACATTTATCTGGCCAGCCAAAGGACCCATTACCGGGGTCTATGGAAGTCAGAGGTATTACAACGGGGAGCCCAGGCGTCCTCATTTTGGATTGGATATCGCTGCGCCACGTGGAGCGGAGGTTGTTGCTCCTGCGTCCGGGAAGGTTGTGCTGGTGCATGATAATATGTTTTTTTCCGGTGGTACGCTGATCGTGGACCATGGATATGGAATTACTTCAACTTTCATTCACCTGGACAAAATTCTGGTGGAGAAGGGGCAGATGGTTAATCAGGGAGATGTCATTGCCCTGGTGGGGGCTACGGGAAGAGCTACCGGTCCACATTTGGATTGGCGGATTAACTGGTTTCAGACGAGACTCGACCCTGGTCTGCTGATGGCTGAACCACAGCCTTGAATCTATTGATGGCTGCATCACAGCCAAAATAGAGCTCCAGAGAAGGAATTGCCTATGGATCGGGCGAAAATCCCTGCATGCATAATGGGCAGTATCGGGATTATGTGTTAAATAAATATGTAAGTGTAAGCTTAAGGTAAGAATTTTAATCAAACTATTCCGGGTCAAAGGATCCTGAATGAAAGCTGGCGTTTCTCGACGCAAAAGATAAAAAAGATAGCCGGGGAAGTTTTAATGAGCGAACTCAACCAGACCGTGTATGTTGTTGAAGATGACGAACCAGTAAGAGATTCGTTGCTTTTGCTGTTGAAGGCAGAAGGGTATGCGACCAAAGGGTATGAGAGTGCCCATGCGTTTTTGGAAGAAGATGTGGTCTCGCTGTCAGGTTGTCTCATTCTGGATATACGGATGCCTGGGATGACGGGAATGGAGCTGCACAAGAAGCTGTTGGAAATGGGCTGTGCGATTCCCGTGATTTTTGTCACCGGTCATGGAGATGTTGCCATGGCGGTGGAGGCCATGAAACTGGGCGCTGTCGACTTTGTCCAGAAACCATACCGGGAAGAGGATTTACTGGATAAGGTGAAGCAGGCATTGACGATGGATGCCGAGCAGCAGGAAGCGCTGAAGTATAAGGAAAAACTGCAGCAACGAATCGAGTCTCTGACGCCCAGAGAGAGAGAAATTATGGACATGATGATCGAGGGAAATGCCAACAAGGTTATTGCCATCGAACTCGATATCAGCCAAAGAACGGTTGAAATTCATCGTTCAAGAGTGATGCAGAAAATGGGAACTCACTCATTGGCGCAGTTGGTCCAGATGGTGTTGGCCGTTCGCGGCTAATTCCATTGGGATAAGTCTTTTGAATGACTGTTCCTGAATCAATAGCCATATTGCATAGGTGTTTTCGCGTATACTTCGTGCCTGGAGCGCTGACTATAGTCGCAAGTCCAGGCAAAAAATCGGTGGTATATGGCGACAGCAGCAATTAACGTGATCAAGAAGGTTTCCCGTCAAGATCAAATACTGCTGGTCGATGACAATCCTGCTAATTTAAAGATCCTCTATGAGACTCTTGATGGTCGTGGCTACAAGCTGCTTGTAGCCGATAGCGGTGAAAAAGCGGTCAGCATCGTTAAAAAGTCTCATCCGGATCTGGTATTGCTGGATGTCATGATGCCTGGTATGGACGGATTCGAGGTTTGTCGCGTTCTTAAGCAGGACCCGGAAACCGCCCGCTCTTCAATTATCTTTCTGTCTGCGTTGGATGATACCGATAGCAAGGTTATCGGTTTTGATGCAGGCGGTGTCGACTATATTTCCAAGCCTTTCCAGATCAAGGAAGTTATTGCCAGGGTTGAAACTCATTTAAAGATTCATCGTCTTGAGCAACAGCTCGAATGGAAAAACCTTGAGCTGCAAACCGACAAGACCAGCATATTGGAAGCGATGAGTGAGGGCATATATGGCCTCAATCGCAAAGGGCAGATCATATTTGCCAATCCAGCGGCCTGTCGTATGAATCGCTGCGAAGAAAGTGAGTTGCTTGGGCAAAGCTTTGCCAATCTGCATTTTAATCACAGCCATATCCCTGAGGGCGATAACGAGTACGATCTCGATCGCATTACCGAGCGTCTGCAAAGGGTGCTCACCAATGGCGAGTCGCTGAAAATTGGTCATGCGGTGTTTTCCAGGCCGGGAGGAACGGTTTTCCCGGTGGCCTTCAGTGCAGCTTCCACCAAGTCAGGCAGCTTCTCTACGCATGCAGTGGTGGTATTTCATGATATCAGTGAAGAGCTTGAGCAGGAGCAGGAGCTGGAGCGAGCTCGTCAGAGTCTGGATGCTCAAAGGGCTCAGCTGGCCCATGTTTCCCGTTTGAGTATGATGGGGGAAATGGCCGCAGGTATCGCGCACGAGGTAAATCAACCGTTAACGGCGATTGTTAACTATGTTCGGCTCGCTGCCAGGATTTCCAAGGCTGAAAACCTGGACAGGGAATCCATGACAAGCACACTTGAGAAAATTGAAAGCCAGTGCTTACGGGCCAGTCAGGTCATTCAGCATATTCGCGACTTTGTGAAAAAACCTTTGCAAGGCAAGGAAATCGTCAGCGGAGCGCAGTTGGCGCAGGATATTATCGAACTGGCCGAAATAGAAGCCAAGGAACATGGTATTGAACTGGTGATCAAGGTGGCTGAAGATCTCCCCAATCTGAATGTTGAAGAAATTCAGGTGCAGCAAGTTGCGCTGAATCTGTTGCGAAACGGCATGGAAGCGATGGAGCAGGCTGAGATTGACGGAGTTATCGAGTTTTCAGTCCAGGTTGAAGAAGGGGGCGGTAAGGTACGCTTTGAAGTTGCCGACGCCGGTCCGGGGGTGAAAGAGGAGTATCGGGAGAGTCTGTTCAGCCCATTCTTCACTACCAAAAAATCAGGGATGGGAATCGGCCTTACCCTTTGCCAGTCAATCATTCATTCACATGGCGGTGAAATAGGTTATCGGCCAAACCAGGAGGATGGCAGCACCTTCTACTTTATCTTGCCGGTGGTCAGCTGAATCTAAAGTCGATTATCCAGAGCGTCTAAGTTGGTTATCCAAAACGGGTGGCGTCAGGCGAGTGTGATGCCTGCCATCGGTTTGACCAGCAAGCCGGCACGTTGACCTGGCCCTACGTTTGAGTTGGGGAAGACAATATATAGTGACTCTTCTCCCACGATATAGCTTGTCTCATGATCTTTCCACACTTCAAAGCCAGAGGGGAGTTCGGTGAAGTTTGCCGTGTCCTCCTCGATGCAGAGTGTAAACCCTTTGCCTGTATTGATAACCTCATCGACGACCTGAAACTGTATTGGGAGTCTTTCGGGTAAGTCAGATCTGGATTGCCCCAGGATTAATTTACGAATGGTGTCATCAATACCGTTGAGACGGCTGAGGTCGTTTTGTCCAAACGGGGCAACCTTGCCAAGTTCCACTGTGAAGCTTTCAGCTCCAAAGTTGTTGGCGGTCCAGCCTGAGAAAGTGGTAGAGGGTTTGTTCTGCAGCAATATCGCCTGAATCTCGCTATGTCCCATCAGGTTGATATGGGTCGGAGAGCAGGTGCGTGCGGGCAGGTAGGGGTAGATGGCAAACTTCTCGAAGAATGAGTCCCGAATCGCGGTATGCAGGTCGTAGTGCACGCTATGGCTGGCATTCTCCAGAAATTGTCTGGTTTGATCCATGATGATACGGGCGCGTAAGTATTCAGTATCGATTTTTTCCTCTCCAGAGGAGGCGAATAACCTGTTCAGGTTTGTGTCAATAAACCTCTCTCCTGCATTCATGGCCTCCGGATTGCCAAAGATGAACAGGCAATCGACTTTTGGCTCCAGTTGGCCGCTGACGATATCACTGATTATCTGATTTAGGAGTTCTATTGGAGCGGTTTCATTGCCATGAATGCCGGCAGATATAACAACCTTGTTACGGGTGCCGGCTGGTGTCCGGAAAATCAAAAATCCGGTCTCTGGGATGCTGACAGTGCCTGAGGCCAACGACACGGATGGTGTCGTTGGTTTAGCGTAGTTTAGCGTCAGGCTAAGAAAGTCAGGGTGTGTTGCAAAAAGTAGGTTCATTAGGAGGTAATAGGCCGGTTTAGTTAGATGGTGCTGGTTTTAAATGGGCCATAAGTCGGTTTTCCAGCCGCTTGAATCCATAGATAATGCTGAAGGTGCATGTCAGGTATATGCAAGCAACAAAAATAAATGCTTCAAATGGGGCGTAATAACGAGAATATATGTCATATGCCGCACCTGTGAGATCTACCAATGTTACTGTAAAAGAGACGGAGCTTGCATGCAGCATGAATATTACTTCATTGCTGTAAGCGGGGAGCGCTCTCCTAAATGCGCTGGGAATAACGATTCTAATGGTGCGTTTCCACCAACTCATACCGTAGGCTTTTGCTGCTTCTATTTCTCCGCGAGGAGTGGCCATAATGGCGCCACGTAAAATTTCGGTCGTATAAGCTGCTGTGTTTAAGACAAATGCTATTAGAGCGGGATAGAAGGCCTCTTTAAATATTGGCCATACAATCGTGTCTTGCAGTGTGAAACTAGAGCCATAATAGATAATGTATAGTTGGACTATTAGTGGCGTGCCTCGAAAAATGTAAGTAAAAACCCAGACAGGCTTTGATAAAAAAGGATTGTCAGAGCAGCGCATTAGCGCTAGTGGGAAAGATAATATTAAACCAATTAGCAAGGCGACAGAGACGAGTTTCACTGTGAGAATGAGTCCAGCCCCATAATGTGAAAGCGTTTCTAAATTGAAGATTGCATTGCTTGCTAAGATTTGTTCTAACCACTCCATATTTACCTCCCCTTAACCTTTAACTACGCCAGCACTATATCGACGTTCTAACAGCTTAATTACCCACTCGGATATGGATGTGAGTAAGAGGTAAACAATTACAACGGGAATAAAAAACTTGAACGGTTGATGGACAGCCTTCGATGCTTCGCTTGCGAGTCTTACCATATCTGCCAGTCCAATAATTGATACTAAGGCGGTGGTTTTTAGTAATACCAGCCAATTATTGCCCAGTCCCGGTAAGGCGTGTCTCATCATCTGGGGGAACATTATCCGACTGAAAACTTTCCATTTGGTCATGCCATAGGCATAGCCAGCTTCGATCTGGCCACGATCGACAGCCATAAACGCACCACGGAAAGTCTCTGTCATGTAAGCGCCAAAAATAAATCCTATTGAGCCGACTCCAGCAACAAATTGGTCAATATTGATCCAAGGGAGCTCAATAGCTACTTCAAGATCAAAATTCTTTAGCAATATCTCTGGGAGGTCGTAGTTGATCCAGTCCAAGGCCGAGTTTATCAGTACCTGTCCGCCATAAAATATGAGGAGCATCAAGACCAAGTCTGGTACACCGCGAATTGTGGTGGTGTAGAAGGTTGCAATGCCTTTAGCAGTCTTGCTGTTGGAGAGCTTTGCTGAGGCTCCAATTAACCCTAATAACAGTGAAAGCAAGAGAGCGAGGAAGCCTACTTCAATGGTAAGCAATGCTCCCTTCATGATAGAGGGGCCGTAGCCGTGAAAGTCGAACAGGTATTCAATCATGTTGTAACGCTCTTGAAGAACCCGGCCCAAGAGGGCCGGGTAAGTGGACGGTTAAATCTTGATGTCGTAAGTGAAGTATTTCTTCATGATCGTGTCGTAGGTGCCGTTTCTCTTCAGCTTGTCCAGAGCTGCATTGAATTTGGCGGCAAGATCTTTGTCACGCTTACGGAATGCCATACCGATGCCTTCGCCTAGCTGGAAGCGATCGCCGATCTGAGCATAGGCTGCATCGTTCATGATGGTTTGTTCGCCTACAGGGAAGTCCAGAACGACAGCGTCAAGACGGCCGCCCTGCAGATCCAGTACCAGGTCATCAGCTGTGCTGTAACGCTTGATGTCTGCTACGGAACCGAAGTTTTCAGTGGCGTAGTTGTCCTGAACGGTACCACGCTGAACCCCGATGGTTTTGCCTTTCAGGGCGTCTTTGGAGGTGACGTCCAGAGAGGTATTTTCTTTCTTACCGAACCAGGCGGTAGGAGTGTTGTAGTAGCCTTCAGAGAATAGAACTTTCTCTGCGCGCTCAGCAGTGATGGACATGGAGGACATGATGGCGTCATATTTACGTGCCAGCAGGCCGGGAATGATACCGTCCCAAGCTTGTACTACCCATTCGCACTTGGCTTTGATCTCTTCGCAGGCGGCATTGCCCAGATCTACTTCAAAGCCGGTCAGGCTGCCATCAGGATTTTTGTACTCAAATGGCTCATATGGTACGTCAACAGCGATACGAACAGTGTCCCATTTGTCAGCCAGTGCCTGTCCGGCAACCAGCGTCAGCGCACAACCTACAGAGATAAACAGTTTTTTCATATTATTGACTCCAACGTCTTTCATTTGGTTTTAGGTATAGCCTGCGCCCGTTAATACTTGGGAGCAAGAAATTGACGGACACGCTCCGAGTCAGGGTTATCAAATACCTTGCTAGGTGGTCCTTCCTCTTCTATCCGACCCTGATGCAGAAACATCACGTGGCTGGAAACGTCTTTGGCGAAGGCCATTTCGTGGGTCACGACAATCATGGTGCGGCCTTCCTCTGCCAATGAGCGCATGACTTTCAATACTTCGCCAACTAATTCAGGATCAAGTGCCGACGTGGGTTCGTCGAATAACATAACGTCGGGTTCCATAGCCAGGGCTCTGGCTATGGCTGCACGCTGCTGCTGTCCGCCGGACATCTGGGCTGGGTAATAATTACGGCGCTCCCAGATACCGACCTTTTGCAGATAGGATTCTGCCCGCTCCATGGCTTCTTTTTTGCTGATGCCCAGTACGTTGACCGGTGCTTCGATGACGTTGTCCAAAACCGTCATATGTGACCAGAGGTTAAAGCTCTGGAAGACCATTGAAAGGCGGGAGCGCATTTTTTCCACCTGCCGGTTGTCTGCGGGTTTGCGCTCTCCCTTGCGGGTGGTCAGAAATTTGATCTGCTCCCCATGAACCTCGATTTCTCCGGAGGTGGGGACTTCCAGAAGATTGATGCAGCGCAAGAAGGTACTCTTACCTGAGCCGGATGAGCCAATCAGAGAAATGACGTCGCCTTTTTGTGCTTGCAGAGAAACCCCTTTCAGTACTTCCAGTTCGTTGAACTTCTTGTGTACATCTCTGACAACTAATGGGGCTACTTCAGCCATATGTAGACTCCAGTGAATAAAATTTTTGCCACCTGGAAAAGGTGTGCGAATACCGGGGCACTGACGCTTGCGAGGCTGGTTGTTAATCCAGAATAGACGCAATGCTGCTCAGTGACGGGTTCCATAATTTGAATTGGGAGTTGGGGGTGCTACTCGTCGAGCACTTCGCTCAAAGACAAGCGCGTAGCGAGGAAATCATCCAGATAGGATAACGAAGAGGCGAGGGCGTCAGCGATGCCAGACTTCGTATTTTGATTAGATGTATCTACGTTCATAAGAACCAGACCGCTTTACTGTATTGTCCTAGATGCTTGCTCGCGCACAGGAACGTGTTGTTATTTTTTTCACCATTCTTTCTGGAAGGCCCTGAACTCATATGTTCTAAGTTTAGGTGCTTGCCTGGATTATTGGTCTGGTGATTGACACATTTCTTCCAAGCCGAATGTTTCAGAAAGACTCGCTTCGTTTGCGGTTCTGGGGTATTCCAGCTCAATTGAAATTTAATGTCAACAATCTGCTGATTTCGGATATCCCTTATAGACTCCCGTCTTATGGTGACGATTTTTTGCGTTATGTTTGCCTGTGTCTCACTTGGAGTTCCTCTTTTTTCCATTTCGGGATTGGTTTCCTTTTTTGCGATTTTCCAATTCGCGTTGCTTATTTTCCGGTGAAGTCGGTTGTTTCTTCTCCGGCGGAATTTGTTTTTTCTCGGGAGGAACATAGTAGACCCGTGTCATCGATGCGCGGTCCGGCCAGGTCAGTTTTTCTTTGTCCCAGAGCTTCCAAATATATCCCAGACCCAGGCAGGCTGCTGAAGCCATGGCGGTAAAGAATCGCAGAAGGCTTTGGCTCCAGTTGATCTTAAAGCCGTTGGGATTCTGAACTCTGATGCGCCAGACCTGCATGCCAAGAGTTTGTCCTATACGTGTCCAAAAATAGGCGAAAAAGTAAAATGTTGCCAGGAAAAGGCAAATAGTCAGAAGTGGGTCCCCCGGACCTTTTTCACTTTCGGCAAGTGCTTTCATTGCCTCCAGCCCGATCACCATGCCTTTGAGAAGAAGGTAGACCATGGTGGTAACAAACCAAACCGCAATCAGCAATATGCCATCGTAAAACATCGCTGCAAATCGCCGCCATAGCGGTGCTGACTTGAGGGTCGAGGGGTCTTCCGGGAATTGTTTGATCTGTGCTGGCGTCATTCGTGGGTCTTGTGTCTGTTCGTACAAATGGAGGCGCAATATAACATAGGTTGGGTAAACGGAGTCTTTCTCATTGCTGAAATTTATGCCGTTTGGTCTGCATATCGAGATGCTGGGTCTGCTTATTGATAAGGTCTGGTTGTAAGGCGCGGCATTTTCATAAGTCATCGTTTCTAAAGGATTGGATTGGGCTGCCGATATATGACTAACACCTTCGGGAGGACGGATTATGTTTCATGGTATCGGGTCGTTAAATCAATTGTTTGCAGGGTTTGGGCGGGGAAACGCACATCATTCCCATCATCCTGCTTCCAATGGTCAGTCGGTATCCGTTAGCCAGTATTCTCTTTCGGTCGAATATTCCAGTGTGGAGATGAGCTTTTCCTCTCAAGGATCGGCTGGAGGGCAGCGTCAGTTCAGTGCTCAGGTATTTGAAACCAGATTATCCGGGCGACTTTCGGCTTTTCAGCAGCCCGCACAAAATCCTTATCAGTCTGCATTGCCTTCCCCTCAGGATGTTGCCAACAAGGTATTGGGATTTGTTGAGCAGCGTATTGCTCAGGAGGCTGAGAATGGAGCGACGCCTGAAGAGCTGGAGGACCTGTTTGCGCAGGCAACTGAAGGAGTAAGTACAGGTTATGCTGAAGCAATCGAAGAGATTGAGACTCGGGGCCTGATGACCGATGAACTCCAATCTGATATTGACGAAGGGTACGACCTGATCCAGACCGGTTTGACTGATCTGCGGGAGAAATATCTGCCAGGGGATCCGCAAGGCGTTGAAGATGGCGCGGTAATTGTTGATCCTGCCCAGACAGAAAGCGCACCAGAAGACGAAGTTGTGCAAAACTCTCAAGCTAATGATGAGGGAGAAGTGGTTGCTGATAGCGACGACGGAGATGCGTCGGGAGCTGTGAGTAGTAACTCCGAGCAGGACAGGCCTCGTCTCTCCAGACTGGCTGAAGCTTTTGCATATAACCGTACCCAATTGACGTCAAATGATTTGGGTTTGACCGTGACCACACGTGATGGAGATAAGGTGACCATTTATGTGGGGGCGGCATCAGGAAGTCAGACTTCGGCCTTATATGCGGCTCGCGGCGGGAATCAGTACTTGGGCGTATCGCAAAGCAGTTTCGAAACCAGTGGTTATCAATTGCTGGTAGACGGGGAATTGGATCAGGATGAGCTGACTGCCCTGGAAGAGATGTTGGCTCAGGTTGAAGACATTGCCGGATCATTCTTTGCCGGCGATTTCAATGATGCTTTTGCTGCTGCGCTGGAGATGGACGTGGATATGTCTGAAATTGCCAGCTATTCAGTATCCATGAGCAGCATGCAATACGAAGAAGTTGAGGCTGCGTATCGTTCCGGAGGGCGTCATTCGGCTAATCAGTTCCAGCCCTTGGCAGATCAAGTGCCCAAGTATGCAGATGCGTTATCCCAGGCGGCACGGTTTGATGAGCCTGCCAGCCTGATTGAGCAGATAATGGAGCGTCTGGTGGAATTTAATGGAGAGTCTGAGCAGCTGCAAAATGATCAGTTTCTTGATTTTAGCCGCCAACTGCTTCAGCAATTGTCTGCCTGATATAGCGTGCTGCCAGTAGACTGGCCAGAACGCCCTCGATAGTCTGGTCAGGACGCCCCTGTTACTTCTGCTCAGGACGCCCCTGTTACTATAGCCAAAGGCCCGGATATGGGCCTTTTTCTGTGGTTCCCGCCACAATTCACTCACCTTTCGGCAAAATTATTGTGAAAACCCGCCATTTCGCCCGCCGGTGCCCGTTTTTACGTTGCTGAATCTATGTTAAAGTACGCCGCTCGGTGGGCTCTGTGCCTGTTTGTCAGGCCGATACAGGTGGGCCCGTCACCCATAATAAATGAACTCCGAAGAACGGAATGAGTATGAAGAGCTCTGATATACGTAATGCTTTCCTGAAGTTTTTCCAGCAGAACGGCCACGAAATCGTGTCCAGTAGCTCCCTGGTACCTGCAGACGACCCAACTCTGCTGTTTACTAATGCGGGTATGAACCAGTTCAAGGATGTTTTTCTTGGGAAAGACAAGCGCTCATACTCCCGGGCTACGACCTCGCAAAAGTGTGTTCGTGCAGGCGGCAAGCATAACGATCTGGAAAACGTTGGTTATACCGCGCGCCATCATACGTTCTTCGAAATGCTCGGAAATTTCAGCTTTGGTGATTACTTCAAAAAAGAAGCGATTCATTTTGCGTGGGACTTCCTGACATCGCCTCAATGGTTAAATATTCCCAGCGAAAAACTGTGGGTGACCGTCTACGCTGACGACGACGAATCTTTTGATATCTGGAACAAGGATATCGGTGTGCCTGCTGATCGCATTGTGCGGATCGGTGACAACAAGGGCGCTAAATTCGCCTCTGATAACTTTTGGCAGATGGGGGATACCGGTCCTTGTGGTCCCTGTACAGAAGTATTCTATGATCACGGCCCTGAAGTAGCGGGTGGACCTCCCGGCAGTCCGGATGAAGATGGTGACCGCTATATTGAAATTTGGAACGTGGTTTTCATGCAGTTTAATCGCCAGGCTGATGGCGAAATGCTGCCATTGCCCAAGCCTTCCGTCGACACCGGAATGGGGCTTGAGCGTATCTCTGCTGTTTTGCAGCACGTTCACTCCAACTATGAAATTGACCTGTTTCAGGATCTGTTGAAAGCTGCCTCAGGCGTTCTGGGTGGTGTTGCAACAACTGAATCCTCTCTGCGTGTTATCGCCGATCATATCCGTTCCTGCTCTTTCCTGATTGCGGATGGTGTTATGCCTTCCAATGAAGGGCGTGGTTTTGTGTTGCGCAGAATCATCCGTCGTGCTGCCCGTCATGGTAATAAGCTTGGAGCTCAGGAGCCGTTTTTCCACAAACTGGTCAAGGCTCTGGTCGAGTTAATGGGGGATGCCTATCCGGAGCTTGCTCGTGGTCAGGCCCAGATCGAAAAGGTATTGCTCCAGGAAGAGGAGCAGTTTGCTAAAACCCTGGATAAAGGGCTGCGACTGTTGGAGCAGGACATTGCTGAATTGCAGGGGAATGTAATTCCTGGTCAAACAGTTTTCACTCTTTATGATACCTACGGATTCCCCACCGATCTGACGAACGATATCGCTCGTGAGAGAGGGCTTCAATTGGATATGGATGGCTACGAAGTTGCCATGGAAGCCCAGCGAAACAGAGCTCGTGCCGCAAGTAAATTCGGTGTGGATTACAACGCAGGGCTGGACTTGGGGGTGACTACAGAGTTTACTGGTTACAGCCATCTTACCGGCGCACATAAGGTTGTGGCGCTAGTGGTGGATGGTCAGACAGTTGAGAAGCTTGAATCAGGGCAGCACGGAGTTGTGGTTCTGGATAGAACGCCTTTCTATGCCGAGTCTGGCGGCCAGGTTGGTGATACCGGTCTTATTCAGGTGGGGGATAGCGAATTCGTTGTCGAAGATACCCAGAAAGAAGAGGGTGCCATCCTGCATATTGGCCGTGTAAGCAAAGGTCAAATCAGTAATGGGGAGCAGGCAGATGTGGCGGTGGATCGTCACAAGCGTCAGGCGACCGCACTGAATCACTCTGCCACCCATCTGCTGCACGAAGCTTTGCGTCGTGTGCTAGGCGAGCATGTCGTGCAGAAGGGGTCTCTGGTAGACGCAGAAAAGCTGCGTTTTGACTTTGCTCACTACGAGGCGGTAACACCCGAGCAGCTGCGTCAAGTTGAGGAAATCGTTAACTACCAGATTCGTGCGAATGCTGAAGTCACCACCGAGCTGACAGATATGGAGTCCGCCAAAAAGAAAGGGGCTATGGCTCTGTTTGGTGAGAAATACGGTGAGACAGTTCGCGTTCTGGCGATGGGGGAAGACGGTTTCTCCGTGGAACTCTGTGGAGGGACTCATGTGGGGCGTACCGGTGATATCGGTTCGCTGATCATTACCGGTGAATCGGGCATTGCTTCCGGTGTGCGCCGAATTGAGGCTGTCACCGGGCAAAATGCTGAGCGCTGGGTGAAGGCTGGAGAGCTGTCTCTGCGTGAAATTGCTGCTCTGGTGAAAGGAACTCGTGAAAGTGCGGCCGAAAAAGTGAAGGCTTTGTTTGAGCGTAACCGCTCACTGGAAAAAGAGCTGGAACAGGCGAAGGCTAAGCTGGCTGCAGCTGCGGGCGGCGATCTGGTTTCGTCTGCCAAAGAGATAAATGGTCTCAAGGTGTTGGCGACCAAACTTGATGGCGTTGAACGGAAAGCGCTGATGGACACTGTTGATCAGCTTAAGAATAAGCTCGGTCAGGGAGTGGTCGTGCTGGCATCAGTCGAAGATGACAAGATCAGTATCGTTGCCGGTGTCACCAAGGCGGAAACCAGCAAGGTTAAAGCCGGTGATCTGGTGAAGCTGGTTGCCGAGCAGGTTGGCGGTAAAGGTGGCGGACGTCCGGACATGGCACAAGGTGGCGGTACGGATGTAGCTAAGCTTGATGAGGCTCTGGCATCGGTTTATGAGTGGGTTGAAAAGCAATAGTTCAATCTTCTCGAATATTTTGTGAAATAGACAGAAGGGTAAGATAAAAGCTTATGGCCCTATTGGTTCAAAAATTTGGTGGTACCTCCGTTGGGTCGGTGGATCGCATCGAGAAAGTCGCGGAAAAAGTTAAAAAGTTCCGTGAAGATGGCGATGATATTGTGGTTGTGGTTTCTGCCATGTCTGGCGAGACCAACCGCTTGATTTCACTGGCCAGCGAGATCATGGAAGAACCTACTGCGAGGGAAATGGATGTGCTGGTGTCTACAGGAGAGCAGGTAACTATTGCTCTTTTGTGTATGGCGCTGCATAAGCGTGGGGTGGCGGCCCGGTCCTATACTGGATCCCAGGTTCGCATCCTGACAGATGATTCTCATACCAAGGCGCGCATTCTGGATATCGATAATCACAACATTCAAGCGGATTTATCTGCTGGCCGGGTGGTTGTGGTTGCCGGATTCCAGGGGGTGGATGAGAGTGGCAATATTACCACTCTGGGGCGTGGGGGCTCCGATACGACGGCTGTTGCTTTGGCTGCAGCCCTGAAAGCTGATGAGTGCCAGATATATACCGACGTCGATGGAGTGTATACCACTGATCCGCGTGTTGTGGACAGTGCCCGTCGTCTGGATACCATCACTTTTGAAGAAATGCTGGAGATGGCCAGCCTTGGTTCCAAAGTACTGCAGATTCGCTCCGTTGAATTTGCTGGTAAATACAATGTTCCCTTGCGTGTTCTGCATTCCTTCCAGGAAGGGCCGGGCACGCTGATTACCATAGAGGATGACGACAATATGGAGCAACCCATTGTTTCAGGTATCGCGTTCAACCGTGATGAAGCCAAGCTGACAATTGCAGGCGTGCCTGATATTCCTGGTGTGGCGTCCAAGATTTTGAAGCCGGTAAGCGATGCCAATATTGAAGTGGACATGATTGTTCAGAACGTTGGTGCGGACAACCATACTGACTTTACCTTTACGGTACACCGTAACGATTTCAAGAAGGCGCAGGCAATCCTTGTGAGGCTGTCTGAGGAGCTTGAAGCGAAAGAGGTGAAAGGGGACGATAGGATTGCTAAAGTCTCCATCGTCGGCGTAGGTATGCGTTCTCACGCCGGTGTGGCCAGCAAGATGTTTGAAGCGCTTTCCCAGGAAGGTATCAATATCCAGATGATCTCAACTTCGGAAATAAAGATTTCTGTGGTGATCGATGAAAAATATCTGGAGCTGGCTGTGAGAAGTCTGCATAGTGCATTCGAACTGAGTGAGAAGCCTGCATAAAAGACTTTTTGTCATGCTGGGAAATGCTGGGTAGAATGGCTGCGGCTTCGTTCTACCGCGGATGCGGAAGTTGATGGATTGTTGTTTGCCTCTTCGGGAGTAGGCCCATCGCCTTCCAAATAACCGGCCGGTCTGACTGGCCAAAATGAAATGGGGAGTTTATTCGTTTGTCAAAAAAGGCAAAATCAGGATGACTCTCTACTTAAATAAAAAATATACCCTTTAAAAAAATGGAATTTAGACAATACTCATAATGGAACAGTAGTTTGTCGGTGGCAGTGAAAGTTGTTTCAGTCCGGTCGGCGACAAAGGGTAGATTGGAATAGGTCGATCTTTAAGGAGATTCAAATGCTGATCTTGACTCGCCGTGTTGGCGAAACCTTGATGGTGGGTGACGACGTTACTGTAACCGTTTTGGGGGTAAAAGGTAACCAAGTCCGTATTGGTGTTAATGCGCCGAAAGAGGTTGCAGTGCACCGTGAGGAGATTTATCAGCGCATTCAGCGCGAAAAATCACCTAACGCCGGTGAATCGGACCATCAGGACGATTAATCGAAAACTTTCTGCAATTTTTATCGATTTAACTCTATCTTTTTATAATAACCGTGGTATTATACGCCGCGTTTTTACGGAGAGGTGGCCGAGAGGCTGAAGGCGCGCCCCTGCTAAGGGCGTATGGGAGAAATCTCATCGAGGGTTCGAATCCCTCCCTCTCCGCCATTTGATTCAGTCACATCTTCTTCGAAGGTGTGACTATCAAGAAAAACGATCAGCGCGCTCGTAGCTCAGCTGGATAGAGTACCTGGCTACGAACCAGGCGGTCGGAGGTTCGAATCCTCCCGAGCGCGCCATTTTCTAAACGACTTTACTCTGTGCGCCAGTAGCTCAGCTGGATAGAGTACCTGGCTACGAACCAGGCGGTCGGAGGTTCGAATCCTTCCTGGCGCGCCATTCCCTTTCTTTCAAATCTTCAAAAAATATATTCCCCCAAGTTCTTACTGCGCTTAAAATGCCTCGAAACAGGTTATAGCCTTGGTATGTCTATCGATACGTATAATCACGTATTGACAAATGTGACAAGATTGTAAACTTTTTTCTCATTTTGTCCCTCCTTTGGTTGCGATTCTGCCATCATCTCTGTACATTAATCGGGATTTGCCATTCCTCAAGGTCTTGTAAATCCCTAAAAATGACGCTGACGGGAGCTCGAACTTCCGCTTCAGTGTGCCTAGAAGAAGATAACAGGTAGTGCGAGATGAATAATTTGTTCCAAGATGCCATTACGCTGATGTTTGTAGGGATGGGGTTTGTATTCCTTTTCCTGGCCATTCTGGTCGTTGCAACATCGCTAATGTCCAAACTGGTGAATAAATATTTCCCGGAGGCTCAGCCTGCGCCTGCATCTGTACCGGCCCCTGCGCCAGCGCAGTCCGGTTCTGAAATAGACCAGGATGTTATGGCCGTTATCGCGGCCGCAGTAGCTAAATACCGCTCACGCCACAAGAAGTGAGTGTCGCAACGCGAAAATAAACCTTTGACCCTAAGGCTCTAGACCCATGACTGAGACTAAAAAACCCCTAGGTATAACGGATGTTGTTTTACGTGACGCTCACCAATCTTTGTTGGCGACCCGTATGCGTCTTGACGACATGCTTCCCATTGCGGAAAAGCTGGATAAAGTTGGCTTCTGGTCACTTGAATCCTGGGGGGGAGCAACATTTGACTCCTGTATCCGCTATCTCGGAGAAGATCCCTGGGATCGTATCCGCCAGTTAAAGAAAGCTATGCCAAATACTCCGCAGCAGATGCTGCTGCGTGGTCAGAATCTTCTGGGCTACCGACATTATGCGGATGACGTTGTTGAGCGGTTCGTGGAACGCGCAGCCGACAACGGTGTTGATGTGTTTCGCGTATTTGACGCCATGAATGATCCCCGCAACCTGGAAACAGCGATCAAAGCGGTTCTGAAAGTAGGCAAGCATGCCCAAGGCACACTGTCTTATACAGTCAGCCCGGTTCATACCATCGATATGTGGATTGACCTGGCGAAGAACATTGAAAGCATGGGGGCAGAATCCATCGCCATCAAAGATATGGCCGGATTGCTGAAGCCCTATGTGGCTTACGAACTGGTTACCCGCCTGAAGAAAGAGGTGTCAGTGCCCATTCACATGCAGTGCCATGCCACTACCGGTATGTCGACAGCGACTGCATTGAAGGCGGCTGAAGCCGGAATTGATAATGTGGATGCCGCTATCTCATCTATGAGCATGACATACGGTCACTCTCCCACAGAGGCGCTGGTTGCTATTCTGGAAGGGACTGATCGTGACACGGGCCTGGATATCAATCTGCTGGAAGAAATCGCCGCATACTTCCGCGAAGTCCGTAAGAAGTACGCCAAGTTTGAGGGTGCACTGAGAGGCGTTGATTCCCGTATTCTGGTGGCCCAGGTTCCTGGTGGAATGCTGACCAACATGGAAAACCAACTCCGTGAGCAGGGTGCTGCTGACAAGATTGACGCAGTACTGGAAGAAATTCCCAAGGTGCGGAAAGATCTGGGCTTCATTCCTCTGGTAACTCCAACCTCTCAAATCGTCGGTACCCAGGCGGTACTTAACGTGATGACCGGTGAGCGCTATAAGTCGATTTCCAAAGAAACCGCAGGTGTGCTTAAGGGTGAGTACGGTTCTGCTCCTGCTCCTTATAACAAGGAGTTGCAGGATCGGGTTCTGGACGGTGCTGAGCCAATTACCTGTCGTCCGGCTGACTTGCTTGAACCGGAAATGGACAAGCTGACCGCTGAATTGACGAATCTCGCCAAAGAGAAAGGAATTAAGCTGGCAGATGCCGTAGTGGATGATGTTCTGACCTACGCACTGTTCCCACAGGTTGGCTTGAAGTTTCTGGAAAATCGCAATAATCCGGATGCCTTTGAACCTGTGCCGACGGGTGAAGAAGTTAAGCCTGCATCTGCAGGTAAAGGCGGACCGGAAACCTATACCATTACCGTTAACGGTAAAACCTATGTTGCGGAGGTTTCGGAAGGTGGTGATATTACTGCTGTGGCGCCGGCTGGCGGTACTGCTATATCTGCTCCCGCTGCACCTGCCGCACCGGCAGCTGCACCATCAGGTCCTGCTGAACCGGTAACGGCGCCATTGGCTGGAACCATCGTTCGGGTGGTTGCCCAAGTCGGGCACACTGTGCAGGAAGGTGATCTGCTGCTGATTCTGGAAGCCATGAAAATGGAAACAGAGATCCGCGCTCCTAAAGCGGGTACCGTGGCCAGTATCGATGTTAAGGCCGGTGATGCCATCGTCGTTGGTCAAACCCTGATGACTCTGTCTTAAGGAGTAGACTCTTATGATGGAAGGTTTGTCCAAACTGTTTTTTGGTAGCGGGCTATACAACCTGCAATGGGGCCAGGCCCTGATGATGGTGATCTGTCTTGCATTGCTGTTTCTGGCAATTCGCAAAGGCTTTGAGCCACTGTTGTTGTTGCCCATCGGCTTTGGTGGTCTGCTGGCAAATATCCCTGAAGCCGGGCTGGCAATGTCGGCTGTGGAGAATGCGATACATCTTGGGAATGCGGATCAGTTGGCCAATATCGCCGCTGCGCTGCATGTTCCCTTCGACAGTGCTGCAACTATCACTGAATCTCTGAGGCATGAGTTGCTGCTGGCCTATAAAGGGTCTGCATCAGCGATGCATGAAGCGGTGACTTTTGCAGCTCTTGATATGGGTTACGCTCATGGCATGCTCTATCAATTCTTCTCAGTGGCGATCATGAGTGGTGTAGCTCCCTTGTTGATCTTCATGGGTGTTGGTGCCATGACCGACTTCGGACCTTTGCTGGCGAATCCTCGCACCTTGTTGTTGGGGGCGGCTGCCCAGTTCGGTATCTTCGGTACCATCCTTGGTGCAGCAGCGCTGGATGCCTCAGGTATGATTCCGTTTACCATTAAGGAAGCGGCAGCCATTGGTATCATCGGTGGGGCAGATGGTCCGACTTCGATCTACGTAGCGACTTTGCTGTCTCCACACCTCTTGGGTGCTATCGCGGTAGCGGCATACTCCTACATGGCATTGGTGCCGCTGATTCAGCCACCAATAATGAAGGCGTTGACCACCGCTGAAGAGCGCAAGATGAAAATGGAACAGTTGCGTCATGTCAGTCGTACCGAGAAGATCTTCTTCCCGATTATACTTCTGGTACTGGTGGCTCTGTTCCTGCCGGATGCTGCGCCTCTACTTGGGATGTTCTGTCTGGGTAACCTGATGCGGGAATCTGGTGTGGTGGATCGTCTGAGTGATACGGCTCAGAACGCTCTGATCAACATTGTTACCATCGTTCTGGGGCTGTCTGTAGGTAGTAAGCTATCCGCCGATAAATTCCTGGATATACAAACTCTGGGTATCCTGGTGCTTGGTCTGGCAGCATTCTGCGTGGGGACTGCTTCGGGTGTACTGATGGCCAAGCTGATGAATATCTTGAGCCACCATAAAGTGAACCCTCTAATCGGTTCTGCGGGCGTATCTGCTGTTCCAATGGCAGCGCGTGTGTCCAACAAAGTGGGATTGGAAGCGAACCCACAGAACTTCTTGCTGATGCATGCGATGGGACCGAACGTGGCTGGTGTTATCGGCTCGGCTGTCGCAGCGGGGATCATGATCAAGTTCCTTGGCTGATCCTATGCACAATCCTAAAAGGCTCTGGTAATTCCAGGGCCTTTTTTTTATGTTAGCCGTAATGGTTTATAAATTACCTTGGAAAATGATAGGCATCTCATGAGTGAACTCAGTGTTCTAAGAGAAAAGATCGAGTCTCTGGTCCGGGAGGAGCAGTGGCACCAGATTGCTGCAATGGATGAGATCGTTCGTGATGTTGTTGGTAAAGCTCTTGAGTCTGTGACGGACGAGAGCCGTGAAGCCGTCAGAGCGCAGCTGAACGACATTCAGCAGTTCTATGCTACGGCAGTGGCCAGAATGCAAAGCCGCCAGGGAGAGTCCGCTCAGGAGCTGTCATCCATGCAGAAAAGCTATAGGGCGGCGAAATCCTATCTGGATTCGTCGAAGCTTTAAGGTCGTTCTCAAGTCTAAGGGCCACCATGCTGTTATGGGGGCCGGAAGAATTCTCCGTCGCAGATACTCAGTTACTTTCCGGATGGCGGTTTCAAGTGACGGTTTTTTGAATGCGACTACCTTTTGACCAGCCTGGACGGGAAGAAGCGTCATTTATTTGACCCAACTCCATTTTCATACTTTAATTCCCAGAAATAAAAACAGCAGCCTTCAATGGTCCTGCAAAGCCGGGAAATAAAAACGACATCAATGAATAAAGAAACCAAAGTTCTATTGGTAAGCAATGATTCGGAACGCCGTCAGGCCATCCAGATTATCCTCGAATTTTTAGGTGAGATTTGTCTTTCCTGTGATGCAGCAGGCTGGCAGGAAGAGACATCGAAAAACACAGAGGAGAGTGCAGAGGTCGGGGTGGTTCTCCTTGATAGTCAGTGTAATGAGTTTTCATCATTGCTGACGCAATTTCACGAGTGGGATGCCGGACTTCCCGTCCTGTTATTGGGGGAAGCGGATCTGGATGATCTTGATGAAACATTCCGACGGAAGATTATCGCCCAATTGGAAATGCCCCCCCTGTATAACAAGTTTATGGATTGTCTGTATCGGGCCCAGGTATATCGTGATCAGTACGCCGCTAACCGTGGTCGTGGGCAGCAAAGGGAAATTTTGTTGTTCAGAAGCCTGGTGGGTACCAGTCGTAGTATTCAGAAAGTCCGTGAATTGATGTCCCAGGTCGCGGATAAAGAAGTCAGTGTGTTGATTACGGGTGAGTCCGGAACCGGTAAAGAAGTCGTCGCCAGGAATCTCCACTATAACTCTCATCGTCGCAATGAACCTTTTGTTCCCGTTAACTGTGGTGCCATCCCGGCAGAACTGCTTGAAAGTGAACTCTTCGGTCATGAGAAAGGGGCTTTTACCGGCGCTATAACCTCCCGGGTAGGGCGCTTTGAGCTTGCGCAGGGTGGAACTCTGTTTCTGGATGAGATCGGGGATATGCCCTTGCACATGCAGGTCAAGATTCTGCGTGTCTTGCAGGAGCGTACTTTTGAGCGGGTAGGTAGTAGTAAGACCATTGAAGCGAATGTGAGAATTATTGCCGCCACTCATAAAAACCTGGATGAAATGATTGAAAAAGGGGATTTCAGGGAGGATTTGTACTATCGCCTGAATGTTTTTCCAATAGACATGCCTCCTCTCCGAGAGAGAGCGGAGGATGTTCCTTTACTGATCAATGAGCTGATTTCCAGAATGGAGAAGGAGAAGCGTGGATCCATCCGCTTTAATTCTGCCGCGATTCTCAGTCTTTGTCGGCATGAATGGCAGGGCAATGTGCGTGAACTGGCCAATCTGGTTGAGCGGCTTGCCATCATGAATCCCTATGGGGTGGTTGGAGTCCATGAGCTTCCGGCAAAATTCCGGCATATTGATGATGACGAGGAAGATCTCGCGGATCTCGGGGATATGCCCCAGGGCGAACCAGGACTGGTCGGGCTCAACAGTCCTGCCGTGTTACCTGTGAATGGATTGGATTTGAAAGACTATCTTGCCAATCTGGAAAAGGATCTTATTCGTCAGGCGCTTGATGAAGCCGGAGGTGTTGTGGCCAGAGCCGCAGAGCGTTTGCATATTCGGCGGACCACTTTGGTTGAAAAAGTACGGAAGTATAATCTGAATGCTTCCGAGTGATTTCCGATAAGGCTCTTGGTCTCTGTGAATGCTCTGCATTCATGGTATCGATAGCCTTAGTTCCATTCATTTCCAGCAGTCGGTTGGCTGACTCTCAGCTTTTGTATTTGCTCCTCTCTTGGCGTCAAAAAACCGCCGCCCCTCATTCTTTGCTGCCCCTATATCGCTGAATAAAAAGAAAATATTTCAGATGGCACGATCTGTGATTGACTGCAGGTAACGCGTCTTTGTGTGTCAAAGATTCATCATCAGAAATGTTGGGGAACCTTATGAGTTTACCAAAAGCAGTATCCGCCGATGGGGCCGAGTCGAATGTTGCAGTACTACATTCTCTCAAATCCTATAAGGGCAACATGTCCGTCAGTTCTGCCGGGATGCCTCCTGAGCAGGAAATGGACAGAGCAGTCGCGCTTTTTGATGATATCGCTGATGAGATATCAAGTTCCTACTCGGAACTGAACGGTCGTATCAGTGTACTGGCAGATGAATTAAGAATCCTTGGTCGCCGCCGACAGGCGGAGTTTGAGGAAAAAGAAAAGTTGGCTGACCGTTTATCCACTCTGCTGAAGGCTCTGCCTGCCGGTGTGGTTGTACTGGATGCCCGGGGGACTGTGCAGGACTGCAATCCTGCCGCTGTGGGGCTGTTGGGCGAACCCTTAAGTGGTGAGCGTTGGGTGGATATTATCCAGCGTTGCTTTTCTCCCAAAGCGGATGATGGGCATGAAGTGTCCCTGAAAGACGGACGCCGTCTGAATATTCAGACTTGCTCATTGGAAAATGGTTTTGGTCAATTGATTCTGCTGTCTGATCTGACAGAGACCCGCAACCTGCAGTCGCAGCTGGCGCGCAACGAGCGCCTTTCCGCCATGGGGAAAATGGTGGCATCTCTGGCCCACCAGATCAGAACGCCTCTGTCGGCGGCAATGCTGTACGCAGGTCATTTGGCGTCAGAGGAAATTTCTCCGGCGTTAAGAATTAAATGCGCCACTAAATTGATGTCGCGGCTTACTCATCTGGAACAGCAGGTGCGTGACATGTTGGTGTTTGCCAAAGGTGACTCACCTATCGCCGAACGCATCAGGCTGGCTTATCTGTTTGAGCAAACCAAGCAGGCGGCTGAAGCGGTAAGAGGCCCGGAAAACCTTTCTATCCAATGGTATACGGATGGTGTCGAGGCAGAACTTCTGTGTAATAAGGATGCCATGATCGGTGCGCTCCTTAACCTCATCAATAACGCCTGTGAGGCGCTTTCCACCGCTGAAAATCCCTTAGTTGAAGTGCACTTCAGTGTTCCTGTTCAGGGCTTCGCCTCCATTGAAGTCAGGGACAATGGTGCCGGTTTTGAGCCTGGGCAGGCGGCGCGGTTGATGGATGCTTTCTATACCACTAAATCAAACGGTACCGGGCTGGGACTGGCTGTGGTCAACAGTGTGGCACAGGCACATCATGGCAGGTTCTTTATCGGGTCGAAAGGAAGCGGGCGGGGTGCCCGAGCCATTTTGACGTTACCGGTAAGTCGCCGCGATGGTGTCTAGTGAAGATGACGTCTGTTGAATAGTGAGACCGACGTAAACGACAACAGGATTGAAAAAGAATTTTGATACCCGGGAGAGAACCCATGAATAAATCAACCGTATTAATTGTGGAAGATGATCTGGAGTTGTTGGACGCTTTGACCACCACCCTGGAGATTCATGGCTATGACTATATCGGAGTGGACTCGGCAAAAGAGGCTCTCGCGGTCCTGGAGCAGAAAACCGTCGATATGGTGGTCAGCGATGTGAATATGCCGGGTATGAACGGATTTGAATTGATGGAAGATATCCGTCGTCAGTATCCCGGAGTGCCGGTTCTGCTGATGACGGCTTATGGTCAGATCAGTCAGGCTGTGGCTGCCATGCAGAAAGGTGCTGTGGATTACATGGTGAAGCCTTTTGAATCAGAAGCATTGGTCTCCACTCTGGAAAAATACCTGGGCAAGATCAGCGGTGAAACAACGAAAGATGAGCCGGTGGCTGTGGATATCAACAGCAAGCGGATATTCCAGCTTGCGCAACGGGTGGCGAGAACCGATTCCACTGTCCTGATTTCAGGGGAGAGCGGTACCGGTAAAGAGGTATTGGCCCGCTACATCCATCAGAAGTCCTCTCGCAGAAATGCGCCGTTTATTGCCATTAATTGTGCTGCGATTCCGGAAAATATGCTGGAAGCCATGCTGTTTGGTCATGAAAAAGGGGCATTCACCGGTGCGCATGCCAGTATGCCGGGGAAATTTGAGCAGGCGAATGGCGGTACTTTGTTACTGGATGAAGTCTCGGAAATGGATATGGGACTGCAGGCTAAACTGTTGCGGGTCCTTCAGGAGAGAGAGGTGGAGAGGATTGGCGGCCGTAAGAGTATTCAATTGGATGTCCGGGTGTTAGCCACCACGAACCGTGATCTCAAAACCTACGTTCAGGAAGGCCGGTTCCGGGAAGATCTATATTACCGGCTGTCGGTATTTCCAATTGCCTGGCAGCCTTTGCGGGCTCGTCGTGACGATATTGTTCCATTGGCTGGGCACCTGCTGGCGAATCATGCCCGTAAGATGAAGTTGTCATTTGTCCGTTTTGATGACAGTGCCAGGAAGGTGCTGATGTCTCACGACTGGCCGGGCAATGTTCGTGAGCTGGACAATGCGGTGCAGAGAGCGCTGATTCTTCAGCAGAGCGGTGTGATTACCGCTGCAGATCTGTGTCTGGAAGGCGCAGGTCTGGACTCCGCCATGATGGGGTATGAGCTTCGCACCGATATGTCGTCAGTCCGATCCGATGACAACTCCGATGAGGGGATGTCACTGGAAGAGGATGACGCCAGTGGTTTGGGGCAGGAAATGAAGATGCGGGAATTTCAAATCATCCTGGATACGTTGAAGAGCGAAGGCGGTCGTCGCAATCGAGTGGCGGAGAAGCTGGGAATCTCTCCCCGCACCCTGAGATACAAAATCGCTCGAATGAGAGATTGCGGTATCGATGTCGATGAACAGCTGGCCCGTGCGGTTTAAAGCGTTCTTATATCTGGTACGGATTCTGCTTAATCAATAGGAGAGGCTTATTTTCAGCCTGTTAAGCGTCAAAAACGACGAAATATTGACGCAGCTGAATAGCTTGATCAGCAATCCGGTACGGGGCTTAAGACGAGGAGTGTGGCATGAATAATCGAGTGGACATCAACAATGTTTTGGCTGAGATCAGAAACATTCGTTCGCAGATGCAGCAGCCCGTCAAAATCAAGCCGGAAGTCAATCCCGCTGAGGTGCGTAGTGTGCAGCCGGCCAGGGAAACGCCCAACTTCAACCAGATGCTGACACAGGCGGTCAATCAGGTAAATGATCTGCAGCAGAATGCTGCCGGTCTGGCGAATGCCTATCAGGCAGGTGATCCCCAGGCTGATCTGACCGAAGTGATGATCGCGTCGCAGAAATCCTCCATCGCCTTTCAGGCCTTGACCCAGGTGCGGAACAAGGTGGTTCAGGCGTATGAAGACATTATGAAAATGCCTATTTAAGAGCGATAGCAGATCATTGCATTGCTGTTTCAGGATAAACACTAGTTTGTAATTGAGGTTTCCCCATGGCATCCGTACCGGCAGAAATACCTGGCAACAACCTGACGGCCAACGTAGGCGGCGCCGATACTGATTTAATTGAGAACAAGAGTGATCTCCTGCTGGGGTTTAACCGTCTCTCGCTGCTGCGTCAACTGGTTCTGATGGTGGGGGTTGCTGCCAGCATCGCTATGGGGATTGCGATCATTCTCTGGGCCAATGAGCCGGCTTACCAGCCATTGTTCGCCGATATGAGTCGCTACGATGCGACAGAGGTGGCGGGCATTCTTAACCAGAACGATATTGCCTTTAAGATTGAGCCCAAGTCAGGCGCTTTATTGATTGCAGCCGAGGATCTGCCGCGTGCCCGGTTGCAGCTGGCCTCTGCCGGCATTACTCAGGATAAAACCATTGGATTCGAGTTGCTGGACCAGGATACCGGTCTGGGGACGAGCCAGTTTATGGAGTCCACCCGTTATCGCCGTGGACTGGAAGGCGAGTTGGCGAGAACGATTGCCAGCCTGCGTAACGTCAAAAGTGCCCGGGTGCATCTGGCAATTCCCAAGCAGAGTGTTTTTGTGCGGGACACGCGTAAGCCTTCAGCGTCAGTTTTTCTTGAATTGATTGGTACCCGGAACATGCAGGCATCGCAGGTCGAGGCCATCGTCAACCTGGTGTCAAGCAGTGTGCCTGAAATGGACCAGAGTGATGTGACAGTCGTGGATCAACGCGGGACTTTGTTGTCACAGAATAATCTCAGTGAGGATGACCGCCGTACTTCCCGGGAGTTTGAATATGCCCGGAAAATGGAGGAAGTGCTGACCCGTCGGGTTAACAGTATTCTTGAGCCTATTCTGGGGATGGGGCGCTTCCGGGCAGAGGTTTCTGCTGATGTTGACTTTACGGCGATTGAGCAGGCTGAAGAAGTGTTCAATCCCGACCTTCAGGCCATACGCAGTGAACAGGAGATTGGTGAGCAGCGTATCGCTGGTACTGGTCCTCAAGGGGTTCCAGGTGCCTTGTCCAACCAACCTCCGGGAACCACAAGTGTGCCAGAGCAAGCTGGCCAGGCGACTCAGGGGCAGGCGCAAAGCCAGGCAACCGATGTTCGTAAACAGACAGTACGTAATTACGAAGTGGATCGCACCGTCAGTTACATCAAACATCACCAAGGCAAGATCAAACGCTTGACCGTTGCGGTGGTGGTGGACGATATCCGCCGTCCGGGTGCAGATGGTGTTGCTACCATGCAGCCATGGCCCCAGGCCGAAATTGACCGTCTTACCGTGTTGGTCCGTGATGCCGTGGGTTATTCCGCGGCAAGAGGGGATAGTGTGAACGTCGTGAATACACCATTCCTGGCTGAAGACATAGAGTTCATAGAGCCTGAAGCGACGCTGCTGCAACAGATATGGGAACTTTGGGCTGGAGGGTTGCTCAAGTGGGCGGCAGCGATTTTGATTATCCTGATTTTGGTATTCGGTGTTATTCGTCCTACACTGAAGAACCTGTCTTCCGGTGGTTCTGATGCTAAAGAATTGGCACTCGCCGGAGACGAGGAAGGCTTGGTAGAATTGCAGAAGCTCGGTGATACGGACGGGATGGAAGAAAGCGTTGGACTATCCGCCAGCGGTGAGTTCATGCTTCCGGGAGCGTCAGAAAGTTATGAGAAACAGATCAACGCATTGAAAGGTCTAGTCGCCGAAGACCCGGGTCGGGTAGCCCAGGTGGTTCGGCAGTGGGTAATGGCGGATGAATGAAGCGAAACCAGCCGAGAAAAAGCCGGTACGTAAGGTTAACCGGACGGAAGCCGCAGCGATTCTGTTAATGTCGCTGGGTGAGGCTGATGCTGCACAGATTTTAAAGCACATGGGGCCCAAAGAGGTTCAGCGTGTGGGCGCCCAGATGGCGCAATTGCAGAACGTTACCCAGGAAGTAGTTGAGCAGGTTACCTCGGAATTCCTGGAGGCGGTCGGAGGCCAAACCGGTCTGGGAATTGGTGCCGACGAATATATTCGTACCATGCTGACCCAGGCGCTGGGAGAAGATAAAGCTTCCGGTTTGATTGACCGTATCCTGATGGGGGGCAATACCACCGGTCTGGATACGTTGAAGTGGATGGAATCCCGTGCGGTGGCCGATATTATCCGGTATGAACATCCGCAGATTCAGGCGATCGTCATATCCTATCTGGATGCAGACCAATCCGCAGAAGTCCTGGCCAATTTCGATGAGAAAGTCCGCTTGGACATTATCATGCGGGTGGCGGCCCTGGAGACTGTTCAACCCCAGGCACTGCAGGAGCTCAATAATATCCTGGAGCGTCAGTTTTCCGGCGGTACCTCCGCCCAGACCAGTAAAATTGGCGGTGTGAAATGTGCGGCCAACATCATGAACTTCATGGACAGTAGCATTGAAGCTCCCCTGATGGATTCCATCAAGGAAATGGATACCGACCTGGGAACCCAGATCGAGGATTTGATGTTCGTCTTCGACAATCTGAAAGATGTGGACGATCGTGGTATTCAGGCCCTGCTCAGAGAAGTGTCCTCCGATAACCTGATTCTGGCTCTGAAAGGGGCAGATGAGGAGCTGCAGGAGAAAGTGTTCCGCAACATGTCCAAACGGGCAGCAGAATTGCTGCGTGATGATTTGGAGGCCCGTGGCCCGGTCAGAGTCAGCGAAGTGGAAACTGCACAGAAAGAGATTCTCACTATTGCTCGCCGTATGGCTGATGCCGGCGAGATTATGCTTGGTGGTGCTGGTGAAGAAATGCTGTAGTAGGATCTGGTTATACCCTTTGATTCCTGTTGCACCCCAAGGCCTGGTTGATTCAAATGAAGAAAAATGATCCCAAGATTCCCCCCGAGCAGCTGACTGCGTATGAGCGCTGGGAGCTCCCGGTCATCGGGGAAGAGTATGCCAGAAAGAATTCCGCTAAATCCCCTAAGCCACCGACCGCTGCAGAGCTTGAAGGTATCCGTGAGGCCGCCTATGAGGAAGGGCTTGAACAGGGGAAGGCAGAGGGACTGAAGAAGGGTCATGACGAGGGGTATCGGAAAGGTCTGGAAGAGGGGCGTCAGGAAGGCCTGAAAGAGGGAACGGCCAAGGGTGAGGCCGCAGCACTTAAAGCCAAGAGCGCCGCTATTCAAAGTCAGATGACCCAGTTCGGTCAGTTGATGAATGCGCTGCAGCAGCCAATCCAGGAATACCAGGAAGAAGTGGAAGAGGCCATGCTGAACCTGGTGTTGGCCATCAGCCGGTCGGTAATATTTCGCGAATTGGCCATGGGTCCGACGCAGATCGTGGCAGTTGTTCGTGAAGCATTGGCTGCATTGCCGAACACAGAAGAACAGATTACCGTGTATGTCGCTCCGTCCGATGTTGACTATCTGGAGGAGCATTTACCCGCTGATCACACCTATCGCTACACGCGGGACTCTAAGATCATGGCCGGCGGATGCCGGGTCGAGACCCGTCATACATTGCTCGACTATACCGTTGAAAAAAGATTTCAGGCGGCCATACAGCAAATGCTGTCGCGGCATAGTGATGAAACTGTCAGTACCGATTCCCATGACTACACTGATCAAATGGGGGAAATGAGCGATTTCCATCGGGATCTGTTGGAGACGACGGCCGACGAAGTCACTGATCAGGACAGGATTGATCAGCAAGCGGGGCTTCACGACAAGGGCGGTCTCGACAAAAATCGTCTCGATAATCGCCGTCTTGATGGAAACTATCTTGATAATAGCCATCTCGACAATAGCCATCTTGATAGAAGCAAAGCGCCGGACGATGATGATCGTCAGGTACCTCCTGCTGCTGAGGATCCGGACAATGAACCTGGCTGACCGGCTGAAGCAATATCAGAATTATGTCCCCACCCAGATTCGCCCTGAAATTAATGGCCGACTAACCAGAGTTGTAGGTTTAACGCTGGAAGCGGTCGGCTGTCCGATGACCCTCGGGGAACGTTGTCTGATCGAAGTGCGTGGCGGCCGGATGGTTGAAGCGGAAGTTGTTGGATTTGCTGAGGAGCGGATCTACCTGATGCCAATGGCGGCTGTTGAAGGGCTGCAGCCTGGAGCTCGGGTTCGGCCAATGTCCGGTGTGGGTCGTATCGGGGTCGGACAAAAGCTGCTTGGACGAGTGTTGAACGGAGCGGGAGAGCCTCTGGACGGGCGTGGTCCGATTGAGGCCGACCACCATGTGGATTTGTTTGGTGAGCCGATCAATCCATTGCATCGGGCTCCCATCCGTCAAAAGCTCGATGTCGGTATTCGGGCCATTAATGCTTTGTTATCGGTCGGGATCGGCCAGCGCCTCGGCTTGTTTGCCGGTAGTGGCGTGGGTAAAAGTATGCTGCTTGGCATGATGACACGTTTTACCACGGCGGATATTACGGTTGTCGGTCTCGTTGGGGAGCGGGGTCGTGAGGTTAAGGAATTTATCGAGGATATCCTTGGGGATGAAGGCCTGTCCCGCTCTGTGGTCATTGCGTCACCTGCGGATGATTCGCCGTTGATGCGTTTGCGGGCGGCAGTGCTTACCACCCGGATTGCCGAGTATTATCGCGACCAGGGCAAGAATGTCTTGCTGCTGATGGATAGTTTGACCCGATACGCCCAGGCTCAGAGGGAAATTGCCCTGTCCGTTGGCGAGCCCCCGGCGACCAAAGGTTATCCGCCGTCAGTATTTGCCAAGCTCCCTCAGCTAGTGGAAAGGGCTGGCAACGGCAAACCGGGAGGTGGTTCCATTACGGCGTTTTATACGGTATTGACCGAAGGTGACGATCAGCAGGATCCGATTGCCGATGCGGCCAGGGCTATTCTCGACGGACATATCGTGCTGAATCGCCGGCTGGCAGAAGAGGGGCACTATCCTGCGATCGATATTGAAGCGTCAATCAGCCGGGTAATGCCTCAGGTTACCAAGCCGGATCACTTTCAACAGGCACAAAGGTTCAAGCAGTTATATGCCCGCTATCAACAGACTCGGGATCTGATCAGTGTCGGAGCCTATGTACCCGGGTCCGACAAGGAAACCGACTATGCGATTGAACGGTTTCCCCATATGCGAAAATATCTGCAGCAGGGCTTGCACGAAAGCGCGTCTTTGGATGATTGTATTAGCGGATTGGCCCGTCTGTTTGAACCAGTTAAGCCCGCAGATAAGCAGACACCTCAGGCGCCCCAGCCCACAAGAGGGTAAAATTGGTATAGGTTGAAGTGCCGCTTTAAGTTATCCGGAGGCCAGGCAGATATGCCAACTCAGAAACGTTCGCAACGCCTTAAGATTGTGCTTGATCTGATTGACCGGGAAGAAGAGCAGGAGCGTCAGGCGTTGGGGCAGATTCGTTCCCAGCTGCACGCATCAGATGCCAAAATTGAGCAATTGATCGCCTATCAGCGTCAGTATCAGGAGGATTTGCGCAGCACCAGCAGCTCGGTGAAATCTGTTCGTCATATTCAGACATTCCATGTTTTTATCAGTCGCCTGGGAACTGCTATCGAGCAACAGCAGCAGCAATCGTTGTTACTCAAGCAAAAGCTGGAAGTCCAGACCGGCAAATGGCAGATGGTCTATCAAAAGAAAAAAAATATGGAAGAATTCGTTGATCGGTGCAGGAACGAAGAGCAGATAGAAGAGGACCGGAAGGAGCAGCGCCAGCTGGATGACGCCACACATCGACGACCTCACAGAAATATATAAATGAATTGCAATCAATTGGACATTTGCAGAGTTTAAGCTATTGATTATTATTAGGGTGAACGTATGACTAACCTCCCATGTACCCGCGGCCGAATATTCGTAGAAATGTGAAGAGTATTTGGATTAACGGCGATAGTATTCTCGGGCATATGGGAAGTTAGTCGGTTCGTTTCAGCGAGTCTATTTCTCAGTTTTTGTAACTTGATACTATATTCAGGTTAATGACATTCAACATAAAGACGATCAGAATCTTCATCTCGGCAGATAATCGGCCAGGAAGTGAGAGTGTTTGCAATGTGAACGTTGGTCGCGCTTGAAAAATGCAATGCTCAAGAAGTTTTCTTAAACTGTTTTAGATAAGGAAACACCTGGATAAGGAGGAAACATGTCCATTACGACTAATAGGTCGACTAATCAGTCTGAGCTGACTATCAGCATCAAAGGCCGCTTTGATTTCAGCTCACACCAGGAGTTCCGGGATGCTTATGAGAATCCTGAAGGGCCCTACGAGCATTATAAAATTGATATGGCTGAAACGACCTATCTTGATAGTTCCGCGTTAGGCATGTTGCTGCTGCTGAGAGATTATGCAGGTGGTGACAGTGCCAATATCCAGATTCTGAACTGTAACAACGATGTTCGGAAGATCCTTACCATTTCCAATTTTGAGCAACTGTTTGTCATTCAGTAAGGACGCGGCAGGTTAGCAGCGTGAACACATCCGGTTGGTTTCTTTGCTCTTGGATTTGTTCCTCTACAAGGGGGATCACTATGACAAGAGGGGTAACAATGAGAAGCCGACCGGTATCCATTCCTTAAACGAGATCTTCATGGTGGTCACGGAGTCTCCCTATAAGCCTGAGGATACCTCCACAGGTTCTCTCAAGATTCTGATTGCCGATGACAATCACTCCGACCGTCTTATACTCCAGGCCATCGTCAAACGGCAGGGGCATCATGTGGTAACCGCGGTGGATGGTGTCGATGCCGTGGATAAATTCTCCCGCGAGAATCCGGACATCATTCTTCTGGATGCGTTGATGCCACGTATGGACGGCTTTGAAGCCGCCAAGGAAATCAAGCAACTTTCCGGTGAAGACCTGGTTCCAATTATCTTCCTGACCTCATTGAGCGATGCGGAATCGCTGGCGAAATGTCTCGAAGCCGGTGGTGATGATTTCCTATCCAAACCCTACAATCCGATTATTCTTCAGGCCAAGATCAATGCTTTTAACCGCATGAGGGTCATGCATCGGACGTTGCAAATGCAGCGGGATCAGATCGCGGATCATAACGAACACCTAGTGCGAGAGCAGGAAGTGGCTAAAAAGGTGTTCGACAACGTGGCCCACGTCGGTTGCCTCGGAGCCAGGAATATCCGGCACCTGCTTTCACCTCTGTCGGTATTTAACGGGGATGTTCTGCTGGCCTGCCAAAAGCCCTCCGGTGGTATGCATGTTTTGCTGGGGGATTTCACCGGTCATGGGTTGCCTGCGGCTATCGGCGCTATGCCAATGGCTGAGATATTTTACGGGATGACCACCAAGGGGTATGCGCTGCCGGATATTCTCCGGGAGATCAACATCAAACTAAAAACCATATTGCCGATTGGGTTTTTCTGTTGTGCCACCATGGTTGATATCGAATTTGGTGACAAGTCCATTGAGATATGGAGTGGTGGGCTGCCCAGTGGATTTCTGTTGCAAGGTGGGAAGTTAGTCAAAGTGGCTTCCCGCCACCTGCCTCTGGGGATTCGTGGGAGTGATTCTTTTGATGCCTCAACCGATCGCTATGAAATGCATGACGGAGATCGCTTTTATGTCTGGTCGGACGGCATCATAGAAGCCGCCAACGCGGAAAATGAGTTCTATGGTGAGGAGCGTCTGCAGGCATTGGTGGAGCAGTATATCGACTCCAATGAGTTGTTCTACCGGATACAGCAGGACGTACTGGCATTTGCCGGAGATTCTGGTCCGGGCGATGACCTTACCATGGCTGAAATTACCATGATGCCGGAAGATCAACTGGGTATTCATGAAAGTGAACATTCCAGTGCCAGTGGCTGGGGGCCGGGTAAATGGGAGATGAGCTACCGCTTGACGGATGAATCCCTGGCCAGATTCGATCCGATTCCTCTGCTGTTGCAAATCGTCATGGAAGTTCCTGGAATGAGGAGCTTTAACGGCGAAATATTTACGATTATCAGTGAGTTGTACTCCAATGCTCTCGACCATGGCGTACTGAGACTGGATTCGTCCCTGAAGAACAGTTCTGAAGGATTTGCCAGATACTATCAGTTGCGGGAACAGCGTTGCTCCCAGCTTAAAGACGCCTCTGTGCTGGTCAATCTGACACACAATGGTACCCATCAGGGGGGGATACTAACCATCCGTGTAGAAGACAGCGGCCAAGGCTTTGACTGGCGAAAGGTTCGTGCTACACAACCATGCACGAATCAATATTCAGGCAGAGGAGTGGCTCTGCTCAAATCTCTGTGCAGGCGAGTCGAGTATTTTGAACCGGGCAATATTGTGGAAGTCGAATATGAATGGCGATTGTAGAGGCCAATCCAAGTATAATGAGAGCCGTATCATGCGGGGCGGTTCTGTATAGCTGGTCTGTTTTGTAAAGATAGAACGTCTGCGGTTTTTGCTCGTATAGCCTGTCGCATGAACCAATGCATAAGCCACCCGGGTGATAGAAATGGCAGCGGTCGGCGTATAAAACAATAAAATATTTCAACGAATGACTGTTAACCGCCTGCGGCTGAGTTGTCTAACAGTTTGTTTGGTTCCGGCACTGCAAGAACAGAGGCTGCTGAGCCAAGCTGAATGTTAGATCGTTTGTTGCGTCAATAGCACTGTAATCAAGGCTTGTATAATGACTACTGAAACACATCTGGACGATGCGATCCTTTCCGACTTGAAAGAGATGATGGAAGGAGAGTTCGAATTTCTGGTCACCACGTTTATTGATGACTCAAAGCAACGTCTGGAAGACATCCAGTCTTATCTGGAAACCGATAATCCGGCAGAGTTTGGCCGGGCTTGTCATAGCTTGAAGGGAAGTGCCACCAATCTCGGGCTTCCGAATTTATCCGATCTGTGCCGGCAGGGAGAGGAGATGGGGTACGGCGGTCAGTTGAATCAGGCTGTTGAGCTTGTTGATCAAATCAAAACGGAGTTTGATCAAGTGTCGGTGCTTTTAAAGGATTACATTTAGTCAGCCAGTAAATTTTATTGGCCCGTTCTGTGCATATTCTCATGTTAACTCACTGATTGCCGCAAGACAGGTTTAAGTCTGCGGTGTAATTGCTTGGAACGAGGTAGTTATGGCTGCACCTGCATCTACGTCTATTCTGGATCTGGTCAGTGCTCCGAAGTCGGGAGCCAGCAAGAAATCGTCAACAGCTCCTGATCCACTTAACTCCATGACAGGAAAGAATAAATCGTTCTCGGAAGTCTATAACGACCGGGTGAATGATACGGCTGATCGTGCCTCGGAAAAAAGTTCCCAGGCCAGCAGTAAGGCTTCTTCCCGGAACCACGCTGATCGTCAGGACGATAAGCGCGAGGTCTCCCGTAATGATGAAGCAAGTTCCAGTGAGGTCTCCGATAGCGGAGATTCTTTGCCGGTTAAAAAGGCAAGTACGGAAGCCGGTTCTGCTGAAGGGAAAGATGGCCATGAGACCGACTCAAAGCAGGATCTGGAGCAAACGGATGCCGACAATGTACAACAGATAAATGTACAGCAGATAGTAGACATATCAGCGACAGGCAGTTCAGCTGAGCAAGCGACGACTGACGCTGCGGCTCCGACAGAAGATGAGCTGATTGAATTTATTGCCGGTCTTGCCGCCTCGACCTCCGCCAAAGGTGAAGGAAAGATTGACGGTTTGACAGAGGGAGATGATCCCAGAGCAGAGCTTGCTAAAGTGCTGCAGTCTGTTTTGCAGAATCAGAAAGGTTCCGGTGATTCCAAAGATGCTGCAAAAGCTTCAGATAACGGTAAGGGTGCCGAAGTTTCACAAATTCTGAAAGATTTAATTGGGAAGGTGTCGGCTGAAGGTGCAACAGAAGGAAAGAGCAAAGCTACGGATCAGCAGGGGCTCGATGCTGTTCTCTCAAAGCTGGCTGATGGGGCTCAAATCAAGCTTCCGGCACAGAGTGCGGTGTCAGGCCAGATGGCCGTGCAGATGAGTGTCGGCAGAAACGATGCTGCGGCATCCGGTCCTTACATCACCACGATACAGCAATCCATCCAGCATCCGGAATGGAAAGATGGAATGGCCAATAAAGTCACCTGGATGGTCAGTCAAAATATCCAGAGTGCAAAGATTCATTTGAATCCGGCGGAACTTGGCCCAATTGAAATGAAAATCCAGGTCCACAAAGATCAGGCGCATATCCAGGTCCACAGTCAACATGCGGTTACCAGAGATTTGATGGAAGGTACGGTTCACCGATTGCGTGAAATGTTGGCGGATCAGGGGATCGAGCTTTCCCAGTTTGATGTGTCCAGCCAACAGGGGCAGCAATTCGGTTCCGAGTCAGGTGAGGGACAGAGTGAGGGCGGTTCGGATATCTCCCTGGCTGATGGCCAGGCCGGAGAAGAGAGCGCCAGAACGGTGGAGCAGACGCTGGAGTTGGATCAGCTAGTGGACTATTACGTCTAGGCAGTCCGGCATGTAGAGAGATTCCGAGCGCCTGAGGCTGTGAGTTTTTTCTGATAAATCAAAGTAATGGGCTACACTTAGCATGAGACTTTCAGGTCCGGTAAGGGTACCGGGAAATGCCCCAGGTGGGTGATTGGATAATGCTAAGGTGAGTTAGTCGAGTCATGGCGAAAGCAGGTAAGGTGGAGAATGCTCCGGCAGCTGCCGGAGGTTCCAATAAAAAACTGATCATCATTGTGGTGGTTGTTCTCGTGTTGGCTGTGATGGCCAGTGTCGGAGTAACATGGTATCTGGTGTCCGGGAGCAGCAACGGTGACGAGGCTCCGGCTGAAGGGCAGGAAACTGAGGTTACCAAGGCTCCGGCAATATACTATGACATCAAGCCCCCCATTATTGTGACATTCGATGTCGGGGGCAGGCAGCGATACATGCAGGCCTCGCTGACGTTGATGGGGCGTGATAATGATGCGATGGAAGCGGTGGAGCTTCACCTTCCGCTGATTCGCAATAAATTGCTGAATGTGTTCGGCGGCATACCCTTCGAGGAGCTGCAAAGCAACGAAGGAAGGATCAAACTGCAGGATCAGTCGCTTGCTGTGATCAACGAAGTGCTGCAACAGCAGGGGCAGGAAACCCTGGTGGAAAAAGTGTTGTATACCAATCTGGTATTACAGTAGTGGCCTTGCCTGTACTTCCTGCCGGCAGGTCATAGTAGAATAGCAAAGTATATGCGTGTTCGAAGGCCGATTTCGGACACACGGGCTCCGCCCATCAAGCCGGAAAGCCTATTGGCCATTAGATGGGTGGATAGAAGTTCGTAACGAAGGCAAAAAGAAGGTAGTAACGGGTGCAAGACTTATTATCACAAGACGAGATTGATGCCCTCTTACACGGTGTTGACGATGGTGATATCGATACCGAGGAAGAGGTCGATGCGACGGGGGTCAAGACCTACGATCTGACCAGCCAGGATCGCATCGTGCGTGGTCGTATGCCCACGCTGGAAATGATTAATGAGCGTTTTGCCCGTTATACCCGCATCAGTCTTTTCAATTTGCTCAGGCGCAGCGCGGATGTTGCCTCCGGTGGCGTCCAGATACTCAAGTTTGGTGAATATATTCATACGCTGTATGTTCCCACCAGCCTTAACCTTGTCAAAATTCGTCCATTACGGGGTACCGGCCTGTTTATTCTTGATGCCAAACTGGTATTCAAGCTGGTGGATAATTTTTTCGGTGGTGACGGCCGGCACGCCAAAATCGAGGGGAGGGAATTTACCCCAACGGAAATCCGTATCGTCCAGATGGTGTTGGAACAGATATTTGTGGACATGAAGGAAGCCTGGAACGCCGTCATGAAAGTGGATTTTGAATACACCGGATCTGAGGTGAATCCGGCGATGGCCAATATCGTCAGTCCCAGTGAAGTCGTGGTGGTCAGCACCTTCCACATTGAACTCGATGGTGGCGGTGGTGATATGCATGTGGCATTACCTTACTCCATGATTGAGCCTATCCGGGAAGTTCTCGATGCTGGCGTGCAAAGTGATGTGGATGATGTGGATGAGCGTTGGATTAATGCTTTGCAGCAGGACATCCTCGACGCTCAGGTTCCCATTAATGCATCGGTGGTCAAACAAAAAATTTCCCTGCGGCAGCTGTCCAGGCTTAAAGCAGGTGATGTGATTCCTGTGGAATTACCGGAGACCGTGACCGTCACGGCTAACGGTGTTCCGATCTATACCGCCAAGGTCGGGCAATGCTACGAGAATCTGGCATTGAAAATCGTTGGTAAGATCAAGCGTTCCACAAGCGGTGGTGTAATGAAGGAGGCAGAATGGCTGAAGACAAACGTGACCAAGAAGACGAGTTGAGCGGTGCCGATTCTGCTGACGATGAGGCGTTGGCGGACGAATGGGCTGCGGCTCTGGAACAACAGCAGGACGAGGAGCAGGGTTCAAGCGTGGAAGATGATTGGGCGGCGGCAATGGCTGAGGCCGAAGCTGCGGAACAAAGTGCTGCCAAAGCGGACGATGATGTCAGGCAGGCTCCAATGGAATCCTTTACCGAGTCTGCGCCTGTGCAGGCTGGAGCACCGGATCTGGATGTCATTCTTGATATCCCGGTGACCATTTCCATGGAAGTGGGCAATACCCAGATCGCCATCCGGAATCTGCTGCAGCTCAACCAGGGGTCAGTGATTGAACTTGACCGGTTGGCGGGCGAACCACTGGATGTTCTGGTGAACGGAACACTCATCGCTCACGGGGAAGTGGTGATGGTGAACGAAAAGTTCGGCATCCGCTTGACTGATGTTATCAGCCCCACTGAGCGCATCAAGAAACTAAGAGGCTAGGTTTGCTTAGTACATTGTTCAGAAGCCTCTACGCTTCGCTGATTTTGCTGTTGAGCAGCTCAATGGCGATGGCGGTGGAGCAGGCAGAAAAAGCTCCCGCACCGGTGTCAGGTGTTGAGGGAGGGCAGATATTGCAGATATTCGGGGCATTGATTCTGGTGGTGCTGATGATCCTCGGCATCGCTTGGTTCAGTAAGCGATTTACCGGCCTGACACCGCAACAGAATCAAAACCTGAAAACGGTGGCGGTGTTGCCGGTGGGGACCCGTGAACGCATTGCCCTGGTCCAGGTAGGTGACCGTCAAATTCTTGTCGGCATCACTCCCCAACAGATTTCCACCTTGTATGTATTGGACGAACCCCTAGATCTTTCGCAGTCTGGCGGTGAGTTTGCACGAAAGTTGCAGTTCCTTTTGCGTCGTAATGAAAACGAGGCAGAAGGCGAAGCGAATGGTGCGCAATAGGTGGTTTGAAGCCGCATTACTCCTGATTTTATGTTCGGTCCCCACTCTGGCATCTGCTGCCATTGAGGGGTTGCCTGCTTTAAAACTGGTGACCAATCCCGACGGTACCCAGGAATATTCCGTGACGCTACAGGTCCTGGCGCTGATGACAGCGCTGACCTTTATTCCCGCCTTCATGATGATGGTGACTTCGTTCACCCGAATTGTCATTGTCTTCGCAATCCTGCGTCAGGCCTTGGGTCTCCAGCAAACACCTTCCAACCAGATATTGGTGGGGCTGTCGCTGTTTCTGACGTTTTTCATTATGTCTCCGGTCTTTGAAAAGGCTAATGAAGCCGGGTTGCAGCCCTATCTGGCTGAGCAGATGGTCGCCCAGGATGCCGTGGCGGCTGCCAGTGAACCGTTTCGTGAGTTCATGCTGGCTCAGACCCGTGAGGACGACATGAATCTGTTTGTCCGTATTGCCAGGGAAGAAGGCAAATATGCAAATCCGGAAGATGTTCCGTTCAGAATCCTGTTACCGGCATTTGTGACCAGCGAGCTGAAAACCGCCTTTCAGATCGGTTTTATGGTGTTTATTCCTTTTCTGATTATCGACATGGTGGTGGCAAGTGTCTTGATGGCCATGGGGATGATGATGTTGTCACCGATCATTATCTCGTTGCCTTTCAAAATCATGCTGTTTGTTCTGGTAGATGGCTGGGCGCTGATTATGGGAACCCTGGCTGCCAGTTTCGGCGTGTAATGCTGATGTTTATACAAGAGCTGATGTTCATACAAGAAATGAGGGGATAACGATGACTCCCGAAGTGGTACTGGATATTTTCCGTGAAGCCCTGTGGCTGATTGTCTCTCTGGTGACGCTGATCGTGGCGCCCAGTCTGGTGGTGGGTCTGATTGTCAGTATTTTTCAGGCAGCAACCCAGATTAACGAGCAGACACTCAGTTTCCTGCCGCGACTGCTGGTGACGTTGATTGTCATTATTATCGCAGGCCCCTACATGCTCAACAAAATCATGGACTATACCAACATGTTAATCACCAATATTCCGATGGTTATCGGGTAACGGTACATGCGCCCGGCTCTGGTGGCTGTGGATCTTCTTGGCTGATGGTTGATATGCATGACTAGTGGTCGATATAGGTGGCTAGTGGGTCGATATAAGTGAGTAGTGGCAGATAGACATGTTTGAGCTAACGGAACAACAGATCGGTGCCATGATCGGTAGTCATCTCTGGCCGCTGTTTCGTATTTCCAGCTTTATGATGACCGCGCCGATATTGGGTACCCAAATCGTGCCTGCCAGGATACGGCTCTTGCTGGCGCTGATGATGACGATCGTGGTGGCTCCGGCTTTGCCCGATGTGCCCCAGATCGATCCGCTCAGTCTGGGGGCGGTAACCTTGATATTCCATCAAGTCTTTATCGGCCTGGCGATGGGGTTTGCGGTATTGATGTTGTTTCAACTGTTTGTGGTCGCAGGGCAGATGCTCGCGATGCAGATGGGGTTGGGGTTTGCGGCAATGGTCGATCCAACCAACGGTATTTCCGTGACGGCACTGAGCCAGTTTTATCTGATGCTGGTCACCCTGTTGTTTCTTGCCATGAACGGGCATCTGGTGATGTTTGAAACGCTGATTGAAAGCTTCACTATTCTGCCCATATCGGAAGGGGCGATGGATGGACTCAGCTGGTGGTATCTGGCGTCCCGTATCAGCTGGATGTTTGCCGGCGCATTGGTGGTGGCGCTTCCTGCTGTTACCTCGGTATTTATCGTCAATATTTCCTTTGGGGTTATGACCCGTGCGGCTCCCCAAATGAATATATTCTCGATCGGGTTTCCGCTGACCGTATTGTTCGGACTATTGGTGTTCTGGATAAGCGTGGGAAATATCATCCCCCAATTTACCGGGTTCAGCGAGAATACCTTTGAGTTTATGCGGGCCATGCTACTGGTGTCTTCGCAGCCATGAATTTGGGGTTAGGTGGTATGGCGTGGGAATGCTCGGAAGAACGTGGGACCAGACGAAACAAACCAGAGAGATTCCCGTACTCAACCCGAAAAGTATGGAATCGGAACATCAACGTAAGGCGAAAGCCTGACCAAAGAGAAGTAGCTTAGGTTTAGAGCAATGGCAGAAACCGATAGCAGCCAGGAAAAAACCGAAGAACCTACCGGGCGAAAGATACAGAAAGCCCGGGAGGAAGGGCAGATTCCGCGTTCCAAGGAACTCGGGACAATGGCCGTCCTTATGTCCGCTGCCGTCGCTTTCCTGATTTTTGGTCCTGCGTTGGGTCGGTCTTTGGAAAACATATTAAGGTACAGTTTTTCCATGACCCGGGATGAGATATTTGATCCCGGAAAACCCATCATACATCTCGGAGCCATGGCTATAGAGGCCGCTACGGCACTGATTCCCTTTATGCTGATACTGCTGATTGCATCGATCTTCGGCAATATTGCCCTGGGTGGTATGTTGGTTAGCGGTAAGAGCATCATGCCCAAGTTTAGTCGCATCAATCCATTGGAAGGGCTCAAGCGCATGTTCTCGCTGAAATCCCTGATGGAACTGGTAAAAGCGATTGCAAAAACTCTGGTGGTGGGCGGTGTCGGCTGGCTGATCCTCAACAATGCCATTCCCAGTCTGCTGGATATGACCGGGCAGGATCCCATGGTGAGTATTCGGCACACTCTGGAGCTTATGGCCTGGAGCTTCCTGTTTCTGTCCAGTTCACTGATTTTGATTGCGATGGTGGACATTCCCTTCCAGATTTATGACCACACCAAGAACCTGCGAATGACCAAGCAGGAGATAAAAGACGAGTTCAAGGACACAGAAGGTAAGCCTGAAGTGAAGCGCCGGGTGAGGGAGCTGCAGTACCAGATGACCCAGCGCCGGATGCTGCAGGAAGTTCCCAAGGCAGATGTGGTTATTACCAATCCGACCCATTATTCTGTAGCTCTTAAATATGATGCTAAAACCATGGATGCCCCGGTGGTAGTGGCCAAAGGGGTGGACCATATGGCAATGAAGATCCGGGAGATTGCCAGAGCACATGACGTGGAGTTGGTGGAAACGCCACCATTAACCCGTGCGATCTACTATCACGCGGATATTGACGAAGAAATTCCATCAGGTCTTTATTTAGCTGTCGCCCAGGTTTTGGCGTATGTATTCCAGTTGCGCCGGTTTCGCCGTGGGTTCGGTAAACGTCCCGGCAAAATACCTGATTTTGATATCCCCTCGCATCTGCGCCGTGACAGTTAGCTTTACTGTGACGGTTAATTCCATAATGCTGGAATGCCAAAAGTAGGCTTTTTATCGCAGAGCATGGTAATTTGCATGTTCCAATTTGCTTTGCTTTTTAAATAGATAACAAGGAGTTACTAATGTATCGAGCATTGGCATTGCTTTCGCTTCTGCTGTTTTCGGTCAACGTTTTATCCGAGCCGAGTCCCCAGGGTTTATTCTCCACAATTAACGAAAGGCTTGGGTATATGGAAGATGTCGCTTTATTTAAAGCAAACAATCATAAAGCCATTGAAGATATCGAACGCGAAAAGACCGTGATTGAGAAGGCCTCTCAGTCTGCTGAGTCTGCGGGCTTGGAGCGGGAGAGTGTTGTAGCATTCTTTACTGCTCAAATCGCTGCTGCCAAGGCGATTCAATATCGCTATCGTGCCGACTTGTTGAGTCGTCCGGAAGGTAAAACGCCGCGGGACCTGAATACGGTTATCCGTCCGGCGCTGATTGAGCTGGGCAATCGGATCAATCAGGAAATGGCAGAGTTTCTGCAGCAGGGTGGCAAGCTGTCTGATCATGACTGGCAGGAATTTGAGGTCGCCCTGAATGAACGCTATCTGGTTGAGGCAGATAAGAAGGCGTTGTTTGACGCGCTCAGCCAGGTCCGACTTCACTAATGTTGCCTCTCGCGTAGTCTCTTGCGTTACCTGTTGTACGCCAAGAGACTCTTTTCATCAGATTAAGGTGCATATTCTGTCACGGTAAACGGGTCATCTTTTCTCGATAAATCACTGTCTTTCGAACAAAGGCACGATTCCTGCAAATCACATTAAAAACCCGCTGTTGATGTCAAAGATTTGGCGTCATGTGTTGAATTCAGGTGTGATATGGATCGAGCCGCTGCGCTGACAAATTTCCGCTCCTATGCCCAGGGCAACTTCGGCATCCCGGTGCTACTCATGGTCTTGCTGGCCATGATGACACTGCCGATGCCGCCATTCCTGCTGGACGTCACCTTTACTTTCAACATCGCTCTTTCCATCGTGATACTCATGGTATGTGTTTACGCCATGAGACCGATGGACTTTGCCATTTTTCCGACAGTGTTGCTGGTGGCAACCCTGTTGCGCCTGGCGCTTAACGTGGCGTCCACTCGTGTGGTCCTGCTGGAAGGGCATGAGGGAGGAGACGCTGCTGGTAAGGTGATTGAGGCCTTCGGAGCGGTATTGATCGGCGGTAACTACGCTGTGGGTATCGTGGTATTTGCCATCCTGATGATTATCAACTTTGTGGTGGTAACCAAAGGTGCGGGCCGGGTATCGGAAGTCAGTGCGAGATTTACCCTGGATGCCATGCCCGGTAAACAGATGGCCATTGACGCGGATTTGAACGCCGGTCTGATCGATCAGGAAGAGGCTAAGTCCCGGCGTCAGGAAATTGCCCAGGAAGCGGACTTCTACGGCTCAATGGACGGTGCCAGCAAATTTGTGCGTGGCGATGCGGTTGCCGGACTGCTGATTCTGGCCATTAACCTGCTGGGTGGTATCAGCATTGGTATGCTGCAGCACGATCTGGAATTCAGTGACGCCATGCAGAAATATGCGCTGCTGACTATTGGTGATGGTCTGGTGGCACAGATCCCGTCCCTGTTGTTGTCCTCCGCAGCCGCCATTATGGTGACCCGGGTCAGTTCCGAACAGGATATGGGGACCCAGGTAATCCGGCAAATGTTCAGCTCCTCCCGGACGTTGCTCATTCCCGCCATCATTCTTTTCATTATGGGGGTGATCCCCGGAATGCCGCATGTGGCATTTATCGGACTGTCCGCCATCGCCGCAGCCATTGCATTCTTTATCTGGAAGAAACAACAGCAGCCCGATGTGGTCGATGAAGGCCATGCCCCCATGTCCCGTCGTCCAGGGGGTGGTCCTTCTCCGGCCGGTGGCCCGGCGTTGACCGGCGGTGAGGCTCCTCCTGCGATGAAAGGTCCGGAAACCAAAGAGCTCGGCTGGGATGACGTGGTGAATGTGGATATTGTCGGTTTGGAAGTCGGGTACCGGTTGATACCACTGGTCGATAAGTCTCAGGGCGGGCAGTTGCTGGCCAGAATAAAAGGGGTGCGTAAAAAGCTCTCCCAGGAACTGGGTTTTCTCATGCCGTCTGTCCATATTCGTGACAACTTGGATCTGATGCCGAATTTCTACCGCATCACTTTGATGGGGGTCACTATCGCTGAAGCGGAAATACATCCGGATCGTGAAATGGCCATCAATCCGGGGCAGGTATTTGGCAAACTTGAAGGCATTGAAACCAAGGATCCCGCTTTTGGCCTGGAGGCGATCTGGATCGATCCCAACCAGAAGGAGCAGGCGCAGACGCTGGGGTATACCGTGGTGGATGCCAGTACCGTGGTGGCGACTCACCTGAACCAGGTCTTGAGCAAACATGCCTACGAGCTACTGGGACATGAGGAAGTTCAGCAATGGCTGGAACAGCTGGGCAAATCCGCTTCCAAACTGGCGGAAGAACTGGTGCCCAATACGGTTTCCGTCAGCCTGTTGCTGAAGGTGTTGCAGAATCTGTTGCAGGAGGATGTGCCCATTCGGGACATGCGCAGTATTGCTGAAGCGATTGTGAATACTTCACCCAAAACCCAGGACGCCGGAATATTGACAGCCTCCGTCCGGACCGCTCTACGCCGGTTGATTGTCCAGAATATCATTGGAAATGAGTCCGAGCTGCCTGTAGTGACTTTGGATCCTGGGCTGGAGCAACTGTTATTGAAATCCATGCAGCAGGCCCAGCAGGCGGGAGGTATGGATGATGTGGGACTGATCCTTGAGCCCAGCATGATGGAAAAACTGCACCGCTCCCTGTCGGATGCGGCTCAGCGGCAGGAGATGCTGGGTAAACCCGCCATTCTGCTGGTATCGAATACATTGAGATCGGTGCTATCCCGATTTGTCCGCCTTGGCGTGGACCGTATGCATGTCATGGCATACCAGGAAGTGCCGGACAACAAACAGATTACGATTGTGGCAACCATCAGCGGTTAACCCTGATAGAGGCATAGAAAATGAAGATGAAGCGTTTTTTTGCAGCCAGTATGCAGCAAGCCCTGAGAGATATTCGTGAGGAGCTTGGTGCTGATGCGGTGATTTTATCCAGCAAGAAAATTGCCGGAGGGGTGGAAGTCATCTGTGCGCTCAACTACGACGAAACTGAAGCGCGGGAAAGTGTGTCAGAACCGAACCGGGATGTCGCTTCAGCCTCTGCTGTCGCCAGGGAAGCCGCCTCGAGGCACGCACAATTGGAAGACGAAATGGCACGCATCAGGGCCAGACTCGATCAAATGCGGGAGCCTCAACAAGCCGCGCCGATAATGGAGCCCAAGCCGGTTGCTCAGGTATCTGCGACGCCCGGAGAGACCGGCCAGATCATTGCTGAAATGCGCGAAGAAATTATGCAGTTGCGCAATATGATTCAGCATCAGAGTTTCCAGCAGACGCCTGCCGCACCTCAGGTAAAGGCATCGGGCGAACCGGTTTCTGAGCGTCCTCAAAAGCAAAAAGCTCAAACATCGGACATGCCCGGAACGATTGATAAAGCGCTTTTACAACGTTTGCAAACCATGGGTGTGTTTCCAGAGTTACATGATCCGCTGACAGCAAAAATCAATCCGGCTAAAAGTGTTGAGGAGCAATGGCGCAATCTCATGGCACGACTGGCCCACGGCCTGAAAGCCGAAGAGGAAGAGCTGATAGACCAGGAGGGGAATGTGGTCCTGGTTGGGCCGACTGGAGCCGGGAAGACAACGACGATTGCCAAGATGGCTGCACGGTTTGTACAGAAATACGGAAATAATAAACTGGCATTGGTCACCACTGATCGTTTCCGTGTGGCGGGGACGCAGCAGTTACAGTCCTTCGGACGTCTGTTAAATGTTCCTGTGGTGGTTGTGGATGAGCGTCGGAAGTTAGATGACGTGCTGGATGAACTGGCTGACAAGCGCCTCATATTGATTGATACCGCAGGCTTGAATCCGCAGGATCCAAACTGGGAAATTCAGCGTCAGGATCTCAGGGTTGAGCGGCATGAATTAAGGAACTATCTTGTATTATCCGCAGTTAGCCAACCACAGGTTATGAAATCGACCTACCATTACTATAAGATGCTTGGGCTGGCAGGCTGCGTCATGACGAAAGTGGATGAAGCTTTCAGTCTGGGAGAAGTGATCAGCATGGCAATCGTCAATCGGCTGCCGGTGGCGTATTTCACTGATGGACAGCAGATACCCAGAGACATCCACCATGCCAGGGCTCACGCTTTGGTGGTCAGGGCGGTCTCGCTTTGGCAGGCATCTTCGGAGTGGGAGAAACAGAACCGAAGCGGCAATGCCAACTTGCAGGATCTGGTAGTGTAGCAAGTGTGAAAAGTGTGGTAGCGGTAACAAGGTTAAACACGGTTAAAAGATAAATCACGGTTAAAAATGGACAATGTTCTGTTTTTGGCCGGTCAGAAAAGAACATAACGGCCGCTGACGGCGGGCATGGGGAAAGCTGCAATGATTGTTTTGCCCAGGGCGTTGAACTGATAGTCATTGATTGAGTCTTCCGTCTGACAGTTTCGAATGGTGTTCCCGGAGTCACCGGTCAGGACCATGTGGGGAGCTGTATGTTGAGAAGGGGAGGCGTATGTTGAGGAGAAGTATACCGGTATGAGCAGACTACATCCGGTTCAGGTTATTGCGGTTACCGGCGGAAAAGGCGGTGTCGGCAAGAGTAATGTGTCTATTAATCTGGCAATGGCCTTGTCGGAAATGGGGCGTCGGGTTGTGGTGCTCGATGCCGACCTGGGGTTGGCCAATATCGACGTTTTGCTGGGAATTACCTCGTCCCGCAATATCGGTGATGTGCTGTCAGGGGAATGCACCCTGAGGGAAGTTATGGTCGAGGGTCCTGGTGGAATCAAGATCGTTCCTGCCTCTTCCGGCACCCAGCATCTGACTCATTTGTCTCCATTGGAACATGCGGGTCTTATTAACGCTTTCAGCGAGATCAGCAATGATCTTGATGTACTGATTATTGATACGGCTGCCGGAATTTCTGAGCAGGTCCTGTCCTTTGCCCGGGCATCGCAGGAAATCCTGATGGTGGTCTGTGATGAACCGACGTCGATTACCGACTGTTATGCGGTTATCAAACTGTTGAACAAGAACCATGATCTGTTTCGGTTCCGGGTTCTCGCCAACATGGTTCGTTCCAGTGAAGAGGGGCGAAATCTCTTCAACAAACTTTCCAAGGTCACCGAACGATTTCTGGAAGTTGCGCTACAATATGAAGGCAGCATCCCGTTTGATGAAACTGTGCGCAAAGCTGTGCAACGGCAGCGTCCGGTTTACGAAGCTTATCCCAGATCCAAAGCTTCATTGGCCTTCAGGCAATTAGCTCAGCGAGTGGACAATTGGCCACTGCCCACAGGCCCTCGAGGCAATCTGGAGTTTTTTGTGGAGCGGCTGGTACAGCATTGACAAGCGCTAGTGGCTGATCAATCTGGTACCTGGTTGCATCCGGCAATGGGTCCGGTAATTGTATGCTCCATTAACACAAGTAAATGCACGTGGCGAAATCTTATATGATCTACAGTGATGCCGGTGGTAAACGCGCAGACCTGTTAGTCCAGCAATACGCACCTCTGGTTAAGCGTATCGCTCATCACCTGATTGCAAGATTACCTGCAAGTGTTCAGGTGGAAGACCTGATACAGTCCGGCATGATCGGATTATTGGAAGCCGCTCAAAAGTACGACGCCACCAAAGGCGCTTCTTTCGAAACCTATGCGGGTATCCGGATACGTGGCTCGATGATGGATGAGATCCGCAAAGGAGACTGGATTCCAAGATCGGTACACAGGAATGCCCGGAACATTGCCAAAGCCATACATGAAATTGAAGCCCGCACCGGGCGTGATGCTCAGGATCATGAGGTTGCTGAAGCCCTGGGAATAACTCTGGAGCAATATCACAGTTCGGTCAGGGATGCTTCTGCAGGTCGTTTGTTCAGCCTGGATGAGATGGGATTTGACAGTGATCAGGACCCTCTCGGGGAAGATCCTCATAATCGTAATCCGCTGGCCGGCATTGAAAATGAAGCCTTTTTGCAAAAGCTGACAGCCGCTATTGATGCCTTGCCGGAGCGCGAAAAACTAGTGCTGTCTCTTTACTATGACGAAGAACTGAATCTGAAGGAAATTGGTCAGGTATTGTCCGTCAGTGAATCCAGGGTCAGCCAGATACATTCCCAGGCGACGATACGACTAAGATCGCGTCTCACGGATTGGACTGGCGACTGATCCGGGTATATATTCTGCCGCGCGTTGCCCCAGGGAGACTTTTTTCGGTTTCATCGGGCACGCTGTTCATTTTCTCGTCAGGAGAAGGTGATATTTATTTTAACTGGAGTGCCTGAAAAACTGGATAGTCGTCGAACTACGTCTAGACTTATCCAGTAGGGCAATGAAATCAAAGAGTTTCCAACGTCGCCATTGTGGAGGTTACATTGGACAAAAATATGAAAATTCTCGTAGTCGATGACTTTTCGACGATGAGGCGGATTATCAAAAACCTGCTCCGTGATCTTGGTTTTACCAATACCGAGGAAGCGGATGACGGACAAACGGCACTGCCCATGCTGAAGACCGGTAAGTTTGATTTTTTGGTAACCGACTGGAACATGCCAGGAATGACCGGAATTGAGCTGTTACAAGCTGTTCGCGCTGATGAGAGTCTCAAGAACCTGCCAGTTTTGATGGTGACTGCCGAAGCCAAACGGGACCAGATTGTTGCCGCCGCCCAGGCTGGTGTAAATGGTTACGTTGTTAAGCCATTTACTGCCGCTGTGTTGAAGGAAAAAATAGAAAAAATATTTGAGCGGATTGACTGAATCGTCCCAAAAGAGAGTTACCAATGGAAAAGAAACCCGATTTCGGTGAGCAAGAGCGCCTGAGTGAGCAGGCTTCCACGTTGATGGAGCATGTCTCTAACGGCAACTATGCCGAAGCGATGAAGGTAATCTCTGAACTGAACGAAACCCGTGACAGAACTCTCTATCAGGAAGTTGGAAAACTGACCCGCTCGCTGCATGAAGCGATTCGCCGTTTTGCAATCGACATTGGCACCGTTCAGCAGCAGGAAGAAATGTCAAAGATTGCCGACGCATCCGATCGTCTGGCCTATGTTGTGGATATGACCAACAAAGCGGCCAACAAAACGATGGATCTGGTAGAGGCCAGTATGCCGCTTGCGGTGGACATCAGGAATGAGGCGGGAGAATTGAAGGAGGCCTGGGGCCGCCTTCGCCGCCGGGAGATGGATCCATCGGAGTTCAGAGAGCTATACAAACGCATAGACAAGTTTTTTCTGGAGTTGACCCAAAACAGCGACAAGGTCTATGGGAATCTATCGGAAATCCTGCTGGCGCAGGATTTTCAGGACTTAACCGGCCAGGTCATTCAGAAAGTGACCACCCTCGTGCGCGAGGTGGAAGAGAATCTGGTTAATTTGGTTGCCATGGCTGGAAAAGTGGACCGGTTAACAGGAATTCAGCACGATATGAAAGCTGAACAAGAAGATATAATGAAAGGGCAAGGCCCGCAGATGAATACAGAAGGGCGCTCAGATGTCGTTTCCAGCCAGGATGATGTAGACGACCTGTTATCAAGCCTTGGTTTCTGAGGAGCAGGTGAATGGGGTTCGAAGCTGACGAAGAAATCCTGCAGGACTTTTTGGTCGAGGCAGGCGAGATTCTGGAACAACTCTCCGAGCAATTGGTGGAGTTGGAGCAAAATCCCGAAGATAAAGATCTTCTCAACGCCATTTTTCGGGGATTCCATACTGTTAAAGGGGGCGCGGGCTTCCTTCAACTGGAGCCTCTGGTTGACTGTTGCCACGTTGCAGAAAACGTATTTGACCTGCTGCGAAATGGACAGTTGTCAGTATCCTCGGAGTTGATGGATGTGGTGCTGCAGGCACTGGATGCCGTCAACGCCATGTTCGATGACGTGAAAAATCGTGAAGAACCCACACCTGCCGATCCTGCTTTGATACACGCCCTTGAATGTCTGGTAAAAGGCGAGCCTGTTAACCTGGGTAGCTCTGAAGACGCTGAACCCGAAGAGGAAGAGGCCTATGCCGAAGATTTCGAGGAAGAGAGCGAGCCGGTAACCGAAGGCGATATTACCGACGATGAATTTGAAAATCTCCTGAATGCTCTCGATGATGGTGATACCGACAGCGATGTGGCAGAAGCCGCTACCGCAGGTGAGTCAGATTCCGATGAAATTTCCGAAGATGAGTTTGAGGCCCTGTTAGATCAGTTGCATGGTCCAGGGAAATTCGGTGGCTCACCGAAGGGCGAAGAGCCTCCGAAAAAAGCAGGCAAAGAGAAGAAAGAGAAAGCTGCTCCTCCTCCTGAACCAAAACCTTCCGCTGGCGACAGCGATGAAATCACCGATGAAGAGTTTGAAAGCCTGCTTGATGAGTTGCACGGCAAAGGCAAATTCGACGGTGCCGTAGCTGATAGTTCTTCTGCCCCTAAAGCTGCCTCAACCAAAGCGGATGAAAAAGAAGAGCCAGCTTCTGCAGGAGCAGATGCAGGTGACTCTGACCTCATCACTGACGATGAATTCGAAAAGCTTTTGGATGACTTGCATGGTAAGGGCAAAGGGCCCGCCGTGAAAGGTAAACCGGCCGAGGCGAAAGCCAAGCCTAAACCCGCCGCCAAACCGGCTCCGGCTGCCAAAGCCGAACCAGCAAAAGCTGCTCCCCAAAAGCCTGCTGCAGAAGCCGCTGTTCCGAAAAAAGAAGTGAAACCTGCCGCTGGTGCGGCGCCGAAAGAACAGCAGGCCAGTATCGCTACTGAGACCACTGTCCGGGTCGATACCAAACGCCTTGATGACATCATGAATATGGTGGGCGAGCTGGTGCTTGTGCGTAACCGGCTGAAACGTCTGGGCGAGGAATTTGCAGACGAGAACATGAGTAAGGCGGTGTCTAACCTGGATGTGGTCACCACTGATCTGCAATCCGCTGTGATGCAGACCAGGATGCAGCCGATCAAGAAAGTATTTGGCCGTTTTCCCAGGGTTGTCCGGGATTTGGCCCGTAACCTTAAGAAAGAAGTCAATCTGGTGCTGAAAGGGGAAGACACCGACCTGGATAAGAATCTGGTCGAAGCTCTCTCCGATCCACTGGTTCACTTGGTGAGGAATGCCGTTGACCACGGTGTGGAATCACCGGAAAAACGTGAACAGGCCGGGAAGCCACGGGTAGGGCGTGTTGTATTGGCAGCAGAGCAGGAAGGTGACCATATCCTGCTTTCCATTGAGGATGACGGTGCCGGCATGGATCCGGTCGTGCTGCGCCAGAAGGCGGTGGAGAAAGGCTTGTATGATGTGGATGCTGCTGAGCGTCTGACAGATTCTGAAGCCTACAATCTGATTTTTGCACCAGGGTTCTCTACCAAGACTGAGATCTCTGACGTATCCGGTCGTGGCGTGGGAATGGATGTGGTGAAAACCAAGATTTCCCAGCTTAACGGCACTATCCATATCGATTCGATTCTGGGCAAAGGCTCTCGATTAACCATCAAAGTGCCTTTGACGTTGGCGATTATGCCGACGCTGATGGTGACACTTGGCAATCAGGCATTTGCTTTTCCGTTAGTCAGCGTGGTGGAAATTTTCCATCTGGATTTGACCAAGACCAATATTGTCGACGGTCAGGAATGTATAGTGGTGCGCGAAAATGTGTATCCCTTGTTCCATATCAAACGCTGGCTGGTGAAAGGAGCACAGTTCGAGAAATCCAGTAAGACCGGCCATGTGGTGATTGTGTCTGTAGGGACTAAACGGGTTGGCCTGGTGGTTGATCAGTTGGTTGGACAGGAAGAGGTGGTGATTAAACCTCTGGGCAAGATGCTTCATGGTACTCCTGGTATGGCAGGGGCCACGATCACGGGCGATGGTCGAATTGCTCTCATTCTGGATATCCCGAGTCTGTTAGGGCGTTATTCCAAGTCCAGCAAAGTTTTCAGCCGGCCATCGTTCAAGGATGATGTACCGGATGACATTACCGTTGCGAACGGTTCAACAACCGCATTATCGGCGGGTTGAGCATGTCCGGAGAATTTTTACTTGGCAACATGAGGAAGCAGGGGGCGTAGTTTGAATGGCCGTTAAGGTCCTCATTGTAGATGATTCCGGATTTTTCAGGCGCCGCCTGAGTGAAATCCTGCAACCTATGACAGACATTGAGGTCGTCGGAGCAGCCACCAACGGAAGAGAGGCAATTGATTTGGCATCCCGACTCAAACCGGATGTCATCACCATGGATTATGAAATGCCGGTGATGGATGGTATTTCCGCGGTCAAAGAGATCATGCGGACCAATCCGACGCCGGTGATCATGTTTTCCTCCCTGACATATGAAGGGGCGAGGGTGACCTTTGATGCTCTTGAAGCGGGGGCGGTAGACTTCCTGCCCAAGAGTTTTGAGGCAATGTCTGGAGATGCCTCACGCATAAAGGCCCTGCTGCACGATCGTATAATGGCGGTATCCGGCAGCCGACGGGGAGCTGCGGCAAGCAAAGCTTCTGCGCCTGTACAACCGGTCGCCAGGCCGGCGAAGCCGAGTGTTACACCGGTTAAACCGTCGCCAATAAGTCGTACACCTTCACCCGCAGCGCCGCTGAAAAAAGATACCCCTTCGGCACCGGCCAAGCAGGAAATCAAAAGGCCGCCCTCCCGGAAAGGCCAAAAGGTCAATGCCAGTGTGGTGTTAATCGGAACCTCTACCGGTGGCCCTGTCGCATTGCAGAAGATACTGACTCAGTTACCGGCCAACTTCCCCAAACCATTGGTACTGGTGCAGCACATGCCGGCCACCTTTACTCCAGCCTTTGCGGAGCGCCTCAACCGACTGTCGGCGATTGGCGTCAAGCAAGTGGAGAATGGCGAAGTACTGAAACCGGGGGTTGCCTATATTGCTCCCGGCGGCAAACAAACTTTGATTGAGCGATCTGGAGGATCAGCCCGGGTTAAGATCCTGGATGGAGATGAGAGACTACACTATAAACCCTGCGTGGATGTCACCTTTGGGTCCGCCGCCAAAACCTTCCCCGGCAAGGTGCTGGGTATCATTCTGACAGGAATGGGGGCAGATGGACGCGAAGGTTGTCGTATGCTCAGGGATAGCGGCGCTACAATCTGGGCGCAGGACGAAGAATCCAGTGTGATCTATGGTATGCCGATGGCTGTGGCTACTGCCGGGCTGGCGGATGACATTTTGTCTCTGGATGAGTTTGCAGCTCGAATGGTGGAAAGCGTCTCCTAAAATGGATATTTTAAGCATAGTCGGCGTACTGATTGCCTTTGTGGCCATCATCGGCGGCAATATCATTGAGGGAGGCGAAGTTTCGGCCCTCCTGAATCTCCCGGCTGCCATGATCGTTGTGGGCGGCACAATCGGTGCCATTTCCCTTCAGCATTCAGCGCCTGTTCTAAAGCGTTCCCTGATTCAGTTTGGTTGGGTGTTTTTGCCCCCCTATATCAACTTTCAATCCGGCATAGACAAACTGATTAACTGGAGCATGGTGGCGCGCAAGGAAGGTTTACTGGGACTGGAAGAGATTGCAGAGAAGGAGCCAGACCCGTTCTCCAGAAAAGGCCTGCAGCTACTGGTCGACGGTGCGGAACCGGAATCGATCAGAAATGTGATGGAACTGGAACTGGGGAGCCGCGAACAGCGGGATCTCAACAGCTCTAAAGTGTATGAAGCGATGGGCGGCTATGCTCCCACACTGGGAATTTTAGGCGCTGTGCTGGGATTGATTCAGGTGATGCGTCATCTGGAGGATCCCTCCATGCTTGGACCGGGAATTGCGACAGCATTTGTGGCCACCATTTACGGCGTGGCTTTGGCTAACCTGTTTTACTTTCCCATTGCCAATAAGCTCAAGGGCATTGTCTATGAGCAGTCACTGTATCGGGAAATGATGATCGAAGGTGTCGTCGCCATTGCTGAAGGTGAAAACCCCAAAGCCATTGAGCTTAAGCTGAAAGGGTTCATTGATAGTTAATGCCCGAATTGATTCAGCCTATACTTCACTCATTCCCTGACGAGAAGGGTGACAGATGAAGGGTGACAGATGATGAGACGTAAACCTCGCCACGATGACTCTCATAGCCATGAACGCTGGCTGGTTTCCTACGCTGACTTTATTACCCTGTTGTTTGCGTTTTTTGTGGTGATGTATTCGGTTTCGTCTGTGAACGAAGGCAAATACAAGGTCCTGTCTGAAACCCTGGAAGGGGTTTTCAATGCTACCCAGAAAAGCATGAATCCTATACAGGTGGGACAGCAGACATCTTCTCCACCCAAAAGCGAGTCACCGATCGTTCAGCCCTTTGAAAGTCAGGACAAACAGCCCGTAGGCGGGTCTGGCAACCTGGATGCGGAAGGTGCATTGAAGCAGATGGCTGATCGCTTCAGTTCCAGTCTTAAAAAGCTTATCGGCGATGGTTTGGTATCGGTGAATGCCAATGATGAATGGATAGAGTTGTCCTTGCGCAATAATCTGCTGTTCAGTAGCGGCGATGCCGTTCCGGTGGATCCAGCCTTTCCTTTGCTCGACTCCATTGCAGCCATCCTGAAAGACTACCCAAACGCCATCCTGGTTGAAGGTTTTACGGATAATGTACCGATACGGAGTCCGGTGTACCCATCTAACTGGGAGCTCTCGGCAGCACGCTCTTCGGCGGTTGTGCGACTGCTGGCATTTGGCGGAGTGGACCCCAAACGCATGGCGGCGGTCGGCTATGGTGAATTTCAGCCCATCGCCCGCAACGATACTGCTGAGGGGCGACAGCGTAACCGCCGGGTGGTATTGCTGATTGCCAGGGATGAAAAAGTCCGCCTGACCGTGCGCCGTTGATTTTCATCCACAGTCAATGCGATACATCTCTGGCACTGTAGGGGCGAACACATAGGTTCGCCCCTACAGGTTGTGCTTTTTCCTTTTGAAGGTCTCTGCTTCCGATCCAAACATTGAATGTCTGTGCTTTGAATACCCTCCATATGGCACGCTTTCTGCTAAATTTCCCAGAGTAGTCAGTTACATAGCAAAATAAGGCATAATGACAATAAATTGTCTTTAAACCGGAAAGGACTTGCCGCCTGCGAGGCATGAAAGCAGGTAAGCCTCAAAAGCAGGGGAGCGTGAACCAGCTGGCGGCACTATAATGAGAATACCGCATAATGAGAATACCGCTGCATGATCATGTGCGGCCGCAACACTGACTGATTTCATCGACATCAACATTTTGGGGGATATCCCTGGTGCGTATTTGGACAGTTGCAAACCAGAAAGGTGGTGTGGGGAAAACGACCACCACGGTATCACTGGCAGGGTTGCTGGCAGAGCAAGGTAAGCGTGTGCTCATGCTGGATCTGGATCCGCATGGCTCCCTATCGTCCTATTTCGGATTTGATCCGGATACCCAGAGAGGGAGTGTATACGATCTCTTCATGCACAACGGTAAGGTGCCCGCAGATCTTCCTCGTCAATTGGTGCGGGATACCTCTCACCCGAACCTGAAAATGATTCCGGCTTCTACGGCTCAGGCAACTCTGGAACGCAAGATGGTGGGTGTTGAAGGGATGGGGCTGATTATCTCGAAGACCCTGGCCCATCTGTGGGATGAATATGATTATGCTTTTCTGGATAACACCCCGGTGCTGGGTGTGCTGCTGATCAACTCCCTGGCGGCCAGTCAGCATATTCTGATTCCTGTTCAGACAGAGTTCCTGGCGCTGAAAGGGCTGGAGCGCATGCTGCATACACTCGGTATGGTAATGAAGAGTCAGAGGAGCGTTCTGACTTACACCATAATCCCCACCATGTTTGACCGTCGCACTCAGGCTTCTGTAAATACCTTTAGAACCTTGCGCAAGCAATATCCTGACGAAGTCTGGCGTTATGCCATTCCCGTCGACACCAAGTTCCGGGATGCCAGTAAGGCCGGCGTGATACCCTCCGCCTTCGACTCTATGACCCATGGCGTCAGAGGTTACCGAAAGCTGTTGGAGGACCTGATCGAGGCCAATGTCGGAGTGGCTTCCGGTTCACCGGAAAAGTCTGCCTCCCAGGCCTAACCCGGTACGGATGAGTTGTGTCGATGTCTGATAAACGTTTTGCAGACCCTAATGAAGCCGATCAGGCGATAATGGATTATCTCGATGATCTGTTGCGCCCAGTTTCCGCCAGTGAAGAAAAAACTCCAGGTAGTGAAAAGAAGGCTCCTGGTAGTGAAAATAAAAGCCCTGGTGATAAAAATAGAACTATGCAGGCTTCTGTATCTGATTCGCCTGCGATCGTCGGAGAAGCGCCTGCTGCCGGCGGTATAAACATAGCTGCAGAAGCTGACTCTGGCGATCAGTTATATCCATCTGGCAGTAGGCAGCTTCACGAGCCTACAGAGCATGCCGACTCTCTTCTTCAGAGAGCCAGGGAGGATTGGCTTGCCAGCCGCGAGAAGGGGCCTGTCGCTAAGGCTCGACCACTGCAGGAACTGGAGCCGCCAAAACTAAAATTCAAGCCGAAGCTTCAACTTAGAATTCCGGTCGCCGAGGAAGAGAAGACTGCTGTTACAACAAAAACAGCTGCGCTCAGAATGTCGACAGAAGTTTCCAGTAAACCAGCGGTCAAAGCGGAAGTGTCTCCTGACATCAAGCCGGTTGAGACCAAAACTGCAGTAAAGCCTGAACAGAAGCAGGAGACTCCGTCTCCGGACACTATACATCGTCATAAATTTGACGCACCGGAACCTCAAGTGAAGGTGGAGCGTCAAAACGTCGTTGAAGAACCAGTGGAAGTGGTGGAGGATGCGGCGGAAGATGTGGTCGCAGTCGTATCTCAGGATGTCGGAACTCCAGATGGTGAGTGGCCAAACGAGAGGCCTGCCTGGGCTCAGGACAGATTTGAGTGCCTGTTGTTTAACGTTGCGGGTTTAAAGCTGGCAGTACCACTGGTATCTCTGGGCGGGGTATATGCGTTGGATTCTGAATTGACGCCTTTGTTTGGCATGCCCAAGTGGTTTCTGGGGCTGTTTCCCTATGGAGACCTTAACCTCAAAGTGGTGGATACAGCTCTCTGGGTAATGCCGGAGCGCTATTCGGCCAATTGGCTGGATGGCTTGAAATATCTGGTACGACTGCAGGATTCTGAATGGGTGCTGGCCTGCGATAACATTGCTGAGGCATTCACTCTTGACCCCGAAGAGGTCAAGTGGCGAAGTGAGCGTTCCAAGCGACCATGGCTGGCAGGAACCGTCATCACCCATATGTGTGCCTTGATTGATGTCTCAGGATTTGAGAAGCTTCTAGGGTCCGCTGCTTCCACAGTGACTCAGTCGGACCATAAATAAGGGACATAGTGCTAATTTGTAAGGGAATCGCTTCCGCCTCTTCCTTTCTGCTTTGTCAAAATTTCACTTCAATTGGGCTGGCATAGATCGTGCGTTGTTCTATATTAAATACTTAGAAGTGTTGAATTATTGACGCCAAATTCCAATGTCGGACGAAGTGTACAAGGATGATTCCCATGAAGGTCAGGCACTGGAAATACGATATCGAGCGCTAGGTTTGCTAACAAGAGGTTGATCACTATGGCATCCCAAACCGGACAAGGCCAAAGTTCTGACGATCCAATTCTGCAGTACGTGACCTTTCAACTGGATCACGAAACATATGGCATTAATGTGATGCAGATCCAGGAGGTTTTGCGGTATACCGAAATTGCCCCGGTACCTGGGGCGCCCGACTATGTGCTGGGGATCATCAACCTCCGTGGTAATGTGGTGACAGTGATTGATACCCGGAAGCGCTTTGGTTTGACCGAATCCGAAGTGACTGATCAGACCCGTATCGTGGTGATCGAGGTGGATAATCAGGTGGTCGGTATACTGGTGGATTCTGTGGCTGAGGTGGTATACCTGAGGCAATCTGAAATGGAAACAGCACCCAATGTAGGTAACGAGGAAAGTGCCAAATTCATTCAAGGGGTCTGTAACAAAAATGGCGAACTCATCATTTTGGTTGAGTTCGAAAAAATGATGTCTGAAGAAGAATGGTCGGATTTGGCATCGATCTAATTTTACGTCGGCTTACGAGAGGGTAGGGATATGTTTGAAGCCATTCCAAGCTGGTTAACCCTGGTAGGGCTTTCAGCAAACTTCACTATAGGCGGTGCGCTATTGCTATATATTCGGCAGCAGCGTCATTGCATCAGGGATTTGGAGATGAAGCTGGATAAAGTCAATGAACAGTTATTGATGGTATCAGACAGTGGCAAAGGTGTCGGACGTAAGGTCGTTGCATTGGACCAGCGTCTGAAATCTGCCGAAAGGAAGCAAAAGGAATTCGAAGCCAATGATGTTCAACAGGTTTCCTATAACGAAGCGGTCAGGCTGTTATCGTTGGGAGCCAATGTTGACGACGTGATGACAACCTGTGGGTTGTCGAGGGCCGAAGCGGATTTGATCAAGGTATTGCACAATAGTCAGGTGTCCAGCCAGGCTAGATATCGCTGACACTGATTCATTTCTAAAAAGAAGCTGAAAAAGCCTGGTTTGTACCAGGCTTTTTTTTGCACTTCGATCAGGAAGAAGTGTTCTCGCTGCTGTTGGTGCTTGCTGCACTTGCGGTAGCGGTATCTGTCCCGGTAGTCGTGGTGCTTGCTGCTGGAGCCGCCACTTTTTTGGTAGTACGACGGGTGGCCGGTTTCTTGGCGGCTGTTGCAGGCTTGCTTGCAGCGGTTGTTTTCTTGGCTGCTGCAGTTGTTTTCCTGGCGGTAGTCGTCTTTTTAGCGGTAGTGGTTTTCTTCGCCGCGGTGGTTTTTCCGGCAGTTGTACCAGTAGCTTTGGCCGCAGTTTTTGGTGCAGCAGCTTTGGTGCCAGTAGTGGCTGTCTTGGTTGCAGCCGCTTTCTTGGCCGGAGCCTTGCGGGTAGTGGTCTTTTTAGCTGCAGTTCCTGTGGCTTTGGTGGCTGCTGCTTTTGCTGCGGGCGCCTTGGTTGCCGTTGATTTAGCGGCCGTAGTGGTTTTCTTGGCTGCCGGTTTTTTCGCTGCGGTGGTCGTTTTTCTTGTCGCCGCAGTGGTTGTCTTTCTGGTAGACGTTCCGGTAGCTGCTTTGGCAGTTGTCTTGCGCGCAGTGGTTTTTCTGGCAGTTGTCTTCTTGGCGGTGGTTGCAGGTTTGGTTGGTGCAATACCCAGTTTATCCAGGAACTGTTCCTGCAGAGTGGTAATTTCTTTTACAACTTTTTGGTATTCGTCCTGTACCCGCTTGAGTTCTTTTTCGCGCAGGTCTTCCAAATCTTTAACGAGTTTTACTACTGGCTCTTTAATTTGCTTTTGGATGTCTTCAGCCTGCTTGTAAAAGTCAGATACTACGGACTGTACCTGATCAGTTGCTTTTTGCAGTTCTTTACCGAGTGCGTCACTCAGTTTCTGAATATTTTTTTTCAATATACCTTTTTCTTTTTTGGCCATTACAAAACTCCAAATGGTTGCTGGGAAATGAGCATCGTAGTCTCTCAATTATCAGTGTTGAGATTAACTACTGATCAAAGGGCACACTATTGCCATTTTTAATTGAATATTCAACCTAATAATCCGCTTAATCGGCGTTACAAGTCAGATATATGAAGATATTCAATAGATATTAGGCATACCGTTATAAACAGAAGGCCAGATTAATGGTTGGCGACACCCCGGATGGCGGTGAAAATTTCCTGAATTTTCTCCGCTTCCATCGGGTAATAAAACAGAAAGCCCTGCATATAATCGCAGCCTTTATCGGTAAGGAATTCCACCTGTTCCTGGTTCTCCACCCCTTCAGCAATAACTTTCATTTTCAGTTCATGGGCGAGATTGATCACAGAGGTGGTGATGGCCTTGCTTTCCTCATTGGCGGGGAGTTCGTGGATGAATGCACGATCCAGTTTAAGGTTGTCTACAGGAAGATTTTTCAGATAGGTTAGGGAGGAAAAACCGGAACCAAAATCGTCCAGAGAAATGGATATGCCTAGCTTGCGAAGATCTTTTAACAATTCCACCACAACTTCCATTTCTTCCATCACGGTGGTTTCGGTAATTTCCAACTCAAGGTGGCGTGCGGGAAGCCCGGTTTTCTTTAGTACAATGTTGACCAGTTCCTTAAAGTTTTCCTGCCGTACCTGCTTGGCGGATACGTTAACCGCCATAATGACATTGAAGCCGTCATTGAGAAGCCTTTTGGCCTGCTTGCAGGCTTGCTCCAGAACCCAAATGCCGATATCCAGAATCATGCCGTTTTCTTCTGCGATGGGTATGAAGCGGGCAGGGGATATACTCCCCTTGAGTGGATGTTTCCACCTGATCAGAGCCTCAAGCCGTAGGTAGTGATCCTGTCCGCAGCAAACTTGTGGCTGATAAACCAGATTGAATTGCTCCTGCTCGACGGCTTTCTGCATGTCAATTTCCAGTTGCAGCATCTGCAGGAATTCATAGTTCATATTGGGCATGAATGCCTGATATTTCCCCCGCCCCATTTTCTTGGCATGAAACATCGCCAGGTCTGCATGGCGCATGAGGGATGTGGCATCCCGGCCATCCTTGGGGTACATGGCAATACCGATGCTGGCCGTCATTTTCAGCGTGGCGTTATCAATGGTGATGTTTTTGCAAATAGCGGACTGAACCCGCTGGGCAATTTTCTCGATGTTAATCGTGGAATGGGGTAATTCGAGGATGATGGCGAATTCATCCCCTCCAAGATGTGCAATGAAATCCCCGTGCTTGATACATCTTGCCAGCCGGGTGCCGATGGTGCTCAGAAGGAAATCACCTGCATGATGTCCAAGGCTGTCGTTGACCCGTTTGAAATGATCCAGGTCCACGTAGATCAGTGCCAGAACCGAGTTTTTCTGCACGCCCTTGTCCAGGCTCTTCGTTAGCTGCTTCCAGAAATGCCGACGATTCGGCAGGTGGGTTGTGAAATCATAATCTGCCAGTCTCTCGATTTCGGTGCTGCTCTTTTTCAGCATGCTGATGTCATTGGCGATACAGACGTAATGGGTCAGTTTATGGGAGGTATCCAGCACGGGCCCTATGGCCAGTCGAATCCATTTGGGAGCGCCTGATTCACTATGGCTTTCGAACTCCCCCTCCCAATAGGAACCTGATGCGACAACCCGGTGGATTTCCGGGTAGATGGCCTCAGCCTCTTTGAGCCATTTGTCCAGCAGAGACTCGTTCTGCTCTTCAGGCTCTTTAACTCTATAGATATCGATCAGCGCCTGATTCATGATTTCCACACTGCCGTCGGGTTTGCATATCAGTACGGCAGATGCGTTGTTGCGAACACTTTCTTCGATATCATCCAGCGTCTGTTCGTCCTGCAAGCGTTTTTCCAGGTTGTTTTGCAGTTCCCGCTGTCGATGATTCAGTTGAATGATCAACTTCTCATTGGCAAGAGCGATTTCCCTGGCCCGTTGGTACAGGTGATGACGCTCGTCAAAGTTTCGCGTCAGGTTCAGAAGGACCAGCAGAGGAATATCGGCTACAAGCAGAGCCAGAGCCTCAAGCTGTTGGGTTTTGCCCTGCCGGTCAACCTCCGTCCACACACCGGAGTTAGCTCTGGAGTTATTGCTGTCGGCCCAGGATTCCTGAGCTTCGGGGAGAAATGCTTCCAGGTAGGAGAAGACTTCTGTCAACGCAATGGGATTGGACCGGTCGATTCCGGCAAATGCGGTGACCCATGAAGGTGGTTCATGCAGAAGCTGAAACATGGGGAAGTCATCGGTTGGAGAAAGGCTTTGAAAAAGCGCAATATCCAGTTCACTCAGTAACGATTCCAACAAACTCTGGCTATCCATCGGAGAGTCTCCTTGCGTCCTCGCAACGGGTTCCATCAGTTCTCATCTGTTTGAGACCAATATCCCATAGGGACGGGTGTTCAAGAGTATTTCCCGGTTATCCATTCGGGCCGGCTTCCTTGCGTACAAGCGGAGTTCCGCTTCTACACTGAAGCAGCCATTGTTGGGCGTCCAATTGCCTGGTTTCCATCATCATACTCCAGCTTTGTGCTGGGATTAAGCGCTAGTTGGCGGATATTTTCTCGCAGATAACTGCCTGGAAAATCCGCCCGCTTATTCATTGTTTTCCAGCAGCTTGGTTGTCAGCCGCTCAAAAGCATAGTCTACATTCTCGCCTGTTTTGGCGCTGGTAAGCAGGATTTCCCAACCCATTGAGGATAGCTCAACCAGGTCGTCTTCATTCAGGCGTTGGTCATAAAAAAGATCTGATTTGTTGACCAGGAGAATAAACGGGAGTTTCAGGCCCTGTTGCAAGACCATGTCATGCCATTCTTTGGCTACACTGACGCTGTCAGGACGGGTTCCGTCGACCACCAGAAAATAGCCGGCGGCACCGCGGAGATAGCTCTGGCGGTAAGTGCTGAACTCGTCCTTGCCCTCAATATCCCAGATCATGAGTTGAACATCCTGATCCTGGCTGCGCACAACTTTTTTATCAATTTTTACACCAATTGTGGTGTGGTATTTGTCACTGAAAATACTTTCAACAAATCGTCGAATCAGGCTGCTTTTTCCAACAGCAAAGGAACCCAGCAAACATACTTTTTTAGCAATCATGGGTACTCCGTTCCCAAAATGATGGGCGAGTGGATCAATTGCAAGGATACCATGCGTTGTTGATGCTCAGGTAGCCGGCTGTCCGGAAGATTTCCGGCCCCCCATGCCAGCAGCAGGCTCGCATCCATGTGATTGGCCTGCAACAGCTCGCTGATCAGTTTAGCCCGTGCTTCGCTGATTTTGATGTTGGCATTGTCCGATCCGGCACTGTTGGCATAGCCAACGATGTATAGCTGCCAGTGGTATACCGGTATTTCTTCTGCCAGCGACAGGGCAGTGTTTAAATCAGCGACCAACTCCGGAATTTTTTGTTCCTCGCCGGCAACCAAGTTGGTGGTGTTCGGCTGAAACTGAAATCGGATATTCTCGATTTTGGCTTTCAGACGATACCACTGACTCAATTGCTGTTCTTTGGGTGACTGTTCCGGATAGCTCTGCGCGGCTGACAAGTCGACGGATGAATATACCGATTGAAGCATTGGGCTATGCTCGATTTCACGGTATTGGGATTCTTTTATAAGGCCTTTGATCGCGAGTGTCTGGTCATTCAATTCGATTTCAACGCCTTGGCCCAGGTGAAACATTTCCGGGATCAACGGAAGCAGGTATTCACGCATATTTAATGGCGCAACATGGTCAACGATATTGACCTGCCAGGGAGCAGTTTTCAAACCGGCAAGTCGTTGATTTGGTGGAGGTGAGGACGGCGGCCTGAGAATTTCCAGTCTGAGGTGGGGCAGCTCTTTGCTTTCATCAACAATGACATAGCCAGGAGTGGTTCTGATGTACTCAAGAATGTGCCGGTAGCTGATCTCATTCTGAACTTTCTGGTAGCTTTCCCATCCACCATAAGCCAATAACAGGGCAATAGCCGTCAACGCGAGCCACGGAGTGCCAATATAAAAGTCTTCTTTGTGTTGGGTCAGCAGACAGGGACGCATCAGGTGAGATGCAGAATCGAATATTGCACGGTCACCGTTAAATCTGTCGAATTCCCGGGAAAACACCAGATGAAGGCGTTCCAGGGTGTGTCGCAGGACCTGGCTGACTTTCTCTGACGGGGTTCCCCGAATAGCCGCAGCCAGAATGGCTGAAGGGCCGGTTTCGATTTCCAGAATAAAATCGCCGACCCGGATATTGTCCAGAGATGTGTCCGGATGCCGGCTGAATGAATCGGTAACAAAGTCACTCACAGCAGTCAGCATCGAAGATACCAGTTCAGGATCTTCCGTCTGAAATCCGGCGGCATTTTCTGCATGTAGAAGAATGCCGGTTTCCCGGTGTATCAGTAGAACCTGTTCCACCCGAAAATCGAGGGTCTTCAGCAGAACATATTCACCATATTTCATGCCTGCCCGCCAGGCCTGATATCGCCAACCCCAGGCCCTGAGGCTCAGGCTGCTCTCCAGTATCTGGTTCAGGTTCTGCACCATATCAGCCAAAGCCCTGGCAACCGACTTACGGATCGATGGCCCGATGATCGGATAGATAACCCGGGTTATCCGCTGAGGACGATACTTAATGGCGTTATCAATGGCATCGTCAATGATCGGGGCCAGTGCCTGGGCAACACTTTTATCGCTAAGATTGCGCTGGATGATGGCTTCGGAAATCGTGGCGGCTATACGTTCAGTATCACTTTGGGACAGCATGGTCCTGAGTGCCTGCTCATAGTCAGGTCCCAATACCAACTGCCGTAAACGGTCCAGCTCATCCTGTGAGCTGATAGGGCTGTCGGAGGATGTGGATGAAGTGCTGGTGGACACTGTCAACCCACTTTATCAGTCGTTAGGTTATCGGCCATGCTGGCAAGCAGATTGGCCAATGTCTTCCGGTCAGCTTTGTTGCTTGAGAGTTCCTGTGAGGATTTTTTCAATTCCGCCATGGCCTGGCTGTGCTGGCGTGCCATTTCCCGTGTCAGGCGATCTGCCTCGGCCTGCAGTTCGTCGTGCAACGCCCGATCTGCCTGTTCTGATTCCTGATGAGCCTCATTCAGTTTATTACGCAGGTCATCAATGTCCGCGGAAAGATCATCTTCTCGCTGACATCTCTGTTTGTTGAGTGACTCCAGGTGTTTGCCCAGATCATCCAGTTTGGCAGAGAAGGTGCTGTTGAGTTCCTGGATAGACTGCTCAAGCTTGTCGGATAGTTGCTGCATCCTATCATTCATTTTTTCAGCCAGGGTATCGATATCCAGATTAATCTGGCGAACCTGGGCGCCGTAGAGAAGGTCCCGGATGGCTGATAATTGAGATTCCGCCTGTACCTCGTCAGGCTGAACCGCTTGTGAAGGTTGTTCCGGAGGCGGCTCTTTAGCCTTTGTATCAGGAGCCTCTGTATCAAGAATGGTATCGGGTATGTCCCGAGAAGACTTCGCGATTTTTTTCGAACTGGACTTGGTGGTTTTTGTGTTCATTTATCCTCCTGATCCTGTGGAGCAAAATGATGAATCGCCTACCGGGCCTTGTGGAATATGGAAAGACCCTGAGTCGTACAGCTCTGATTAGTTAAAGCATGACACAATTTCACAAATTGGCAATTGCCTTGTAGGGCCTGATGCCGGAATCTGTCTATACTCCAATGATATAGTTATAAAAACGTGCAATATCCAGTAGTTCTGTCTTGGGATATTGGCGCAAGGAAACTCATGTTCCTCATACGTTTCGCTATCATTGCAATCCTGTTGCTGATCTTGCCGGTGCAAGGGGCAGTGGCACTCGATCAGCCTGTCCTGGAAATCAGTATAGGCGAACATTTGGTCCCGCGAATACAATTGCCGCCGGATGGTCGTTCTGATACCGGAATAAGTGTCGGTCCGAGAATGTTATTGCTGGTTGACAGCAATAATCGGCTGACCCTGGAAGACGTGCTGATGCAGGTGCAGGGCTGGCAGACAATCGACAAAGAATCCCCGAATTTTGGTTTTATCGATCGGGCGCATTGGTTTCGCTTCGATCTCTATCATTCCGGCTCAACGGCGATTACCCAGTTAATGGAACTTCCTATCCCTTTTCTGGACGACGTTCGGCTTTACCATTTTGTGGATGGCAAACTGCAGCAGTCATATGAAGTGGGGGATCTGAAGCCTTTCATGGATCGCCCGGTCAGGCATCAGAATTTTGTCATGCCACTGTCCGTGGCACCAGGACGAAACGAGCTCCTGCTGAGAGTGCAGTCTGCAGGGACGGTGGAAGCTCCCTTGACCCTGTGGCAACCGGAGACTTTTTACTCCCTGACCTGGGATGCACGCCTCTTGCAGGGTGTGTTTGCCGGTGTCATGGGGATTATGGTGCTGTATAACCTGTTTCTATATTTCTCCGTCAGGGATGCCAGCTACCTCTACTATGTGGGTTTTGTTATCAGCTTCCTGTTCTTCCAGATTTGCCTGAAAGGATATGGGTATGCCTATTTCTGGCCAAATTCCGTGCATTTCAACAGTTTTGCCATTGCCACCTTTGTAGGCTTCTCTGAGTTGTTTTTTGCATTGTTCAGCAGCCACTTCCTGCGGTTAAAGCAGATGTTTCCCATTGGTCATTTGATATTGCAGGCACTGGTGATTATCAGTGCCTTTGTTACCCTGGCCACTTTTTTCGCCCCCTATACCATTACCATTCGAGTCACGACAGGCTTGGTTCTGCCAGTCTGTGCCGTGGCCATGTTTTCGGGGTATTGGGTCTGGCTGAAGGGGGGAGAACATGCCCGTTATTTCTGTCTTGCGTCGACAGCCATTATTTTGGGAATTTCCATACTGGTGCTGGGGAAATTCGGCCTGGTCGTTCTCAACTTCTGGACCGAAAATGCCGCACAGATTGCTGCACTGATGCAGGTGTCGTTACTTTCGTTTGCGCTGGCGGACAGGATAAACAGGGAAAAACAATTGCGTATTAACGCACAGGCAGAAGTGTTGATTCAGGAGCAGATGTTGCTGCGCTCACAGGAGAAGCTGATTAGTACCCAGGAAGAGGCAAACCGAAACCTGGAGCAGAAAGTCACAGAGCGAACCATGGAGTTGCGGAATACTTTGGGCCAACTGGAAGAAGCCAACGAAAAACTGCATGCGTTGTCCATTACGGATTCTCTTACCGGCATTCATAACCGGGCCTATTTTTCCGAGCAGTATTCGCGGGAGTATGCCCGTGCCCATCGCCAACAAATACCTTTGTCCCTGATGCTTTGCGATATTGATTTCTTCAAGAGTATTAACGACAACTATGGGCATCTGGCCGGAGACCACTGCCTGAAGGAGTTTGCGGGAATTCTCAGGCAAAGCATTTCCAGGTCTGGTGATGTGCTGGCCAGATACGGGGGAGAGGAGTTTGTTGTATTGCTGGTGAATACGCCACTGGAAGCCGCTGTTACCATGGCGGAGAATCTCCGTCAGAAAATCGCTGAAGCAGACATGGTTCAGGGCCTCCAACATATTCACCTGACTGCCAGTTTTGGGGTGGCGAGCTGTATACCGAAGGACCCGGCGCATGAGGGAGGTCTGCTGCAACAGGCGGATGATGCGTTGTATCAGGCAAAATCAGATGGGCGAAACTGCGTCAGGAGCCGGGTTTTGTCTAACGTGAGTACGTCTTGATCGTGGGGGGAGCGAGCGCTATCACGAGAGACAAGCGGGCACTATCTCAAGAGACAAGCGGGCACTATCACAAGAGACAAACGAGCACTGTCCCAAGAGATAAAAGAAAATTAATATTCTCTAAAAAGCTTGAACTGACGGGATAATTTTGTCAGTTTCTCTGTGTTTAAATCCCCGAAAACCAAGAAGATAAACAGAAAAATCTGTTCACTGTCGTTGTTGGCGGATCGCCGGCCAGGCACTGAGGAGTAAAACGTCGTAAACAGGAGCGTTACCCTTAATGAGTCTTATATGGATTCCGTTGTTACCCTTGTTGGGTACGCTGGTCCCTTTGTTGACTTCCCGCTTTGGCCGAAATGTCTGTGCTTTTTCCGTTGCGGTCCTTCCTTCCGTATCCATGGTGTTGGCGCTGCTGACTGCTCCCTCCGTATTGCAGGGTGAAACCATTCAATACCACGCCAAGTGGCTTTCCTCTCTGGGATTGGATATCGCCTTCAGGATGGATGGCCTGAGTCTCTTATTTTGCGGACTGATATTGGGAATCGGGTTGCTGGTGATTCTTTATGCCAGATATTACCTGTCCTCCAATGATTCCATTGGGCGTTTCTATGCCTACCTCATCCTGTTCATGACCGCCATGTTGGGGATTGTGCTATCCAACAATGTCATCCAACTGTGGATGTTCTGGGAACTCACCAGTATCAGCTCATTTTTGCTGATCAGCTTCTGGTCCCACAAGTCTGATGCCAGAAAAGGCGCCAGAATGGCTCTCACGGTGACCGGGGCAGGGGGGCTGGCACTTCTTGCCGGTCTGCTGTTGATGGGGCATCTGGTCGGCAGCTATAACCTGGATGATATTCTCAACAGCGGAGACCTGTTAAGAGACCATCAGGCTTATCCGTTTGTTCTGTTTCTGGTGTTGTTGGGCGCTTTTACCAAGTCTGCCCAGTTTCCCTTCCAGTTCTGGTTGCCTCATGCCATGGCCGCCCCCACACCTGTCAGTGCTTATCTGCACTCGGCCACGATGGTTAAGGCCGGCATTTTCCTGATGGCCAGGTTCTATCCGGTGCTCTCCGGAACAGAGCTGTGGTTTATCGTGGTGAGTATGACGGGCCTCGCCACCTTGCTATTCGGGGCCTACATGGCGTTGTTCAAACATGACCTGAAAGGATTGCTGGCTTATTCAACGATCAGTCACCTGGGGTTGATTACGCTGTTGTTTGGTATGAATACTCAATTGGCGGCGGTGGCCGCAGTCTTTCATATCATCAACCACGCAACCTTTAAGGCTTCTCTGTTCATGGCCGCCGGCATTATCGACCATGAGTCCGGCTCCAGGGACATGCGCAAGTTAAATGGCCTATGGAAATACATGCCCCATACGGCAGCCCTGGCAATGGTCGCAGCATTGTCCATGGCGGGTGTGCCGTTGCTGAATGGATTTCTATCCAAGGAAATGTTCTTCGCTGAAACACTTGACCAGGACACTCTGGGCTCCCTGTCATGGATGATCCCGGTGTTGGCAACGATTGGTGGAGTATTCTCCGTTGCCTACTCGCTGCGTTTTATTCATGACGTGTTCTTTAATGGTGAGCCGATCGATCTGCCCAAGACGCCAAAGGAGCCTCCACGATATGTGAAAATACCGGTGGAGATTCTGGTAGGCCTCTGTCTGCTGGTCGGGATTTTTCCCACCTATATTGTATCCGGCATCCTGGCGGCGGCTTCTTCCGCTGTGCTTAACGGCGAACTGCCGGAGTATAGTCTTGCCATCTGGCATGGGGTCAATCTGCCTCTGCTAATGAGCTGTCTGGCCATGGCCGGAGGGCTGATTGTCTACTATAACCGGCGCCATCTGTTTCAGTTCCAGGCCCAGTTTGAGGATCAGGATGCCAAGTTTATTTTTGAACGCTGGGTGCAGCGGTTAGTGAATCGATGCGCGCAGTTTATCGAATACATCGATAACAGCTCCCTACAGCGTTACATCGTCATCATGATGGTGATGGCATTGATCTTTATGGCCGGACCATTGCTGGACCTCAAGCACACCGAGGGAGCCAGACAACTGCTGGAGCTCAATGGTGTGGTACTGACCGGTGCTGTGCTGTTATCCATGGGAGCGGTGGCCACGGTTATCTGGCACCGTGACAGGTTGATGGCATTGCTGATGTTGTCCGTCGTGGGACTGGTGGTGGCCATCGCCTTTGCTTATTTCTCTGCCCCGGATCTGGCATTGACTCAGCTGGCGGTTGAAATCGTCACTATCATCCTGCTGTTGCTGGCTCTGTTTTTCCTGCCCCAGAAACTGCCGAAGGAATCCAGCCCGAAACGAATTACCCGGGATATTGCTATCGCATTGCTGATCGGTGGTGTCGTGGGAACCATTAACTTCGCCATCATGACACGCGCGCCTGACACCATTTCTAATTACTACCTGGAAAACAGCAAGACCGGCGGTGGTGGCGACAATGTGGTAAACGTCATCCTGGTGGACTTCCGCGGCTTCGATACCTTGGGCGAGATAACCGTGTTGGGCATAGCCGCGTTGGGCATTTTCAAGTTAATTGCTGCCATGCGGTTGTATATGCCGTCCAGTGACGAAACGGGGCGTACCTGGAGTCTGGACCGGCGACCGTTGATTTTGTCTGTCATTTCTCAGAGTTTACTGCCGTTGGCGCTGCTGGTGTCGGCCTATATATTCCTGCGCGGGCATAATGCGCCGGGGGGAGGGTTTATTGCCGGGCTGATCACATCGGTGGCGATCATTCAACAGTACATCGCCAACGGGGTGGAATGGGTGAAGCCCAGAATAACCATGAGCTACCAGTGGATGATTGCGGGTGGCATCCTGATTGCCGGACTCACCGGGGGAGGGAGCTGGATGTTTGACCGGCCGTTCCTGACTTCATGGTTTGATCATTTTCATCTCCCGATAGTCGGTGACTTTGAGCTGGCCAGCGCCATTTTATTTGATTTGGGGGTATACCTGACGGTCGTTGGTGCCACGATGCTGATATTGGCGAATCTTGGACAACTGACCACCAGTGAACGGATACCTTCAGAGCAACACTAATCCCGGATAACGTCGAGCGAATTAAGATTATGGAAGCTGTTTATGCATTTTGTGTCGGGCTGCTGACCGCCTGCGGTGTCTTTCTGACGTTACGGGGAAGAACCTTTTCCGTGGTGATCGGCATCACGCTGCTATCCTATGCGGTCAACCTGTTTCTATTCTCCAGTGGCCGTCTCAAACTGGCAGCGGCAGCCGTGCTCAACAGTACCGGTGACTATACTGATCCGTTGCCACAGGCGCTGGTGCTGACCGCCATTGTGATCGGATTTGCGATGACCGCATTCGTGGTGATTCTCGCTATGCGCGGTCGGGCGGACCTGGGTAACGACCATGTTGATGGTCGCATTCCCTCTGAGGAATCCGCTTTACACCGGCATCGGGGGTATAAATCTTGATCGAGCATCTGCCAATACTCCCCATCATCCTGCCAATGCTGGCGGGGGTGCTGTTATTGCTGCCGCCCGTCCAGAACTCTATTCAGAAACAAAGGCTGTTTGGACTGGCCGCATGTGGTGCTGTGGTGGTTGTGGCTGTTTTGTTGATGATGAAGAGCCAGGTGTCGGGGACCATGTTATATGTACTGGGTGACTGGCAGCCTCCGTTCGGAATTGTGCTGGTCGCTGACCGGTTAGCTGCACTGATGGTCGCGCTGACGGCTGTATTGGCGTTTGGTGCGTTGCTCTATGCCTGTGGAGGGGATGATCAGGGAGGACGCTTTTTTCACCCTCTGTTCATGTTCCAACTGATGGGAATTAACGGAGCCTTTCTGACCGGGGATATTTTTAACCTGTTTGTGTTTTTTGAAGTGTTATTGATTGCTTCCTACGGACTTTTGATTCATGGCGGCGGTAAGCACAAGACCCGTGCCGGACTTCACTATGTGACACTGAATCTGATTGGCTCAACGCTGTTTCTATTTGCATTGGGTATGCTCTACGGCACAACAGGCACTCTGAATATTGCGGATATGGCCATCAAAATCACCCAGCTTGATGCTGCCGAGCGGGCATTGGCAAAGGCCGGAGGGATGCTATTGCTTCTGGTGTTCGGCCTCAAGGCGGCAATGCTGCCACTTCATTTCTGGTTGCCGCGCACCTATTCCGCTGCTGCTGCGCCGGTAGCGGCGCTCTTCGCTGTCATGACCAAAGTGGGGATCTACAGCATACTACGGGTTCATACGGTGATTTTCGGTGCCGGCGCCGGTGAGCTGGCTCATATCGCTCTACCATGGTTATGGCCTTTGGCTCTGCTGACATTGGTTGTTGGCGCTATTGGAGCCCTTGCCAGTCCAGGCCTGAGAATTCTGACGGCTAATCTGGTTGTTGTCTCTGTCGGCACTCTGCTGATTGCTGTGGCGCTGCAGACCCCTGAGGCTACCGCAGCCGCTCTGTATTATATGGTGCATACCACGTTGATTTCCGGGGCGCTGTTTTTGCTGGCCGATCTGATCTGGGAGCAAAGAGGTAAAGCGGAAGACCGTTTTGTTCTCGCAAGAAGAATGCGTCAGCCGGTGGCGGTGGGTATCGCATTTTTCATCGCGGCGATGGCGGTGGTTGGATTACCCCCGTTGTCCGGCTTTGTCGGCAAGTTGATGTTGCTGCAGTCCACTGTGGCCTGGCCAACGATTGGATGGATATGGCCGTTGCTGTTATTAAGTGGTCTGGCTGCGTTGATCGCACTTTCCCGAGCCGGAACCAGTCTATTCTGGCGGTGCCATGGTGATCCTTTGCCAGGCGAACCGATTGCAGGCATTAAGCTGGCAGCGGTTTACCTGTTACTTGCCGCATCCCCCCTGCTGGTGATATTCGGCGGTCCGATGGTGGAATATTCCCAGGCAGCGGCGGATCAACTGCACGATCGATCGCAGTCGGTATATGCTTTACTGCCGGAAGGGTATGAACCATGAAAGCGCAATCTTCCTTCAGGCTCTTCCCCATGCCCTTACACAGCATATTCCTGCTGCTGGTGTGGTTGGGGTTGAACAATACACTCGCTCCCGGACACATTGTGCTAGGAGGGATTCTCGCTTTTCTTATTCCTTTAGTGGTTGCCGGGCTGCATACGCCGCAGCCGCGTGTACAACGTTATGGACTGGCATGCCGTTATGTTTTGATGGTGATGTATGACATTGTCGTTGCCAATATCGAGGTGGCGATCAGAATTCTGGGACCAATGAAGAACCTGAAGCCAGGGTTTGTGGCCGTACCGATCGAGACCCACAATGAGTTGATGCTGACTATACTGGCAAGCACGATTTCTCTGACACCGGGGACAGTTAGCGCAGAAGTTACCAAGGACAGGAAATGGCTATATGTCCATGTCTTGCATATGGAAGATGAAGAAGCGCTGATCCAACAGATCAAAGAGCGATACGAGCGCAAATTGAGAGAGGTATTCGGATGCTGAACTGGGCCATCATGATTGCCGTTGGGATGATCTGTCTGTCCCTGCTACTCAATCTCTGGAGGCTGTATCTGGGACCCGATCTTCCAGATCGGATTCTGACGCTGGATACGATGTATGTGAACAGCATCGCTCTGATTATCTTATTCGGCATATTCCTGAGGTCATCCCTGTTTTTTGAGGCAGCACTGTTGATCGCAATGCTGGGGTTTGTGGGCACCGCTGCCTTGTGCAAATACCTTTTGAGAGGCGACATCATTGAATAGAACGGTTATTGCCAAGGGTCGATTAGACGATGAGGGCTACATGGCAGGTGAAGATCTCTTGAAAGATAAAGAGCAGTTGATAGGCCGTGGCCATATGGCGAGTGAGGGAGCAACCGCATGAGTTTTTTGGTAGAGCTGCTCGTTTCCATTCTGATTGTCGCTGGTGCAGGCTTTGCGCTCATCGGATCCATTGGCCTGGTTCGGCTACCGGATTTTTATACCCGTCTGCATGCCCCGACTAAAGCAACTACTCTGGGAATGGGATGCCTTCTTGTCGCATCCATTGCCCTGATTAGCCTTGCTGAGGCAGAGCTTAGTGTTCATGAGTTGCTGATCACACTGTTTCTGTTTATTACTGCGCCGGTAACCGCCCATATGCTGGCGAAAACAGCGCTTCACTATGATATTGGCTTTGTCAGGGGGACCAGAGGAAAAGAGCTGGCCTCGAAAGCGCGTGAGCGAGTATCTCCCAAGGAAAATGATGAATAAGCTACTCTCCTGAGTGCTTATTCGTGCCCTGTTTCAACCTACTGATAAAGGACCATCAATGACCTCAAATCTGTCGAATATTTTTACAATTTGATTCCTCCGAAGAAATCAACTTTTTGAAATACAAAGCGAATCGTTTTCTGGCGTTTATTTTGCCTAACAGGCAATTAGGCTAGAGAGTCGTATATTTTCAGATAATCAGAATAAACCCGGTCTTTGTGACAGAAGGGTTAACTATAGAGCGTAGAATCCGATAAAATGCCAGAAGGCATTTTAATTTCACCAGCCTGTATGACCTTGGGGTCGCTGAAATCAGGAATTCATTGCCCAGGCTGGTAGCGGGTCGGACTTAACAGGATCGTCCGAAAGAGTATGAAATATATATATCAACACATCATTATTGTTTTGGCACTCCTCGCATTCAGTGGAGTCCCATATGCTATTGAAATGGCTCCCGGTTTAGCTGGTCATATAGCTAAGGGGGACTCGTCCCGTTCTTTGTCTGATGCAGATTTCGCCGGTAATGTGGAATATCTGGTTCCCGGAGAAGTGTTTGAAGACGAATCCCTGTCAGATCTGAGCGCCCAGTACGACGATGTTGAATACTGGGATAATTCCTCATTTGTCGACATCCGCTCCGAGTCGGGCTGGGGAAGCCGGGGAGCCGGATATGACGGATACGGTAACATTTCCGGAGGCGGCGCATTTCCTGAAAATGATCTGTGGGAAGATCAGGTATGGGGAGCTTCAGGTAACCTGAGTGTCAGTGATGTGATGGACAGCGAGGCTATCGCTCAGAAGTGGGGCAGCCTGCAAAGCGATGTGCGGGGTATTGGAAAAAGCATCAGAAGTACGATCGGCGCTCAGCTGGATGAAATCCGCGGGTTAGTGGGGGCAGACCTTCTGGAGCGGGAGCAATATCAGAGGCGGGCCCTGAATTATGGGGATTCAGGCAGGGACCGGTCAGGACGCAATGCCAGCCAGATGAATTCCTATGGGGGAGATGAATATGTTCCCTTTATCTACAGATGGTTTTATAAGCTGATCACCTTCAAAAACGAAAACCCAGCCATTTTTTACAGTATCCTGATCTTTGTGATTTTTCTGCTAGTGATCCAGTCCATGATCGTTGGGCTGATGGGGCGGGGACGCCGCCGGGCTTTTTAGTCTTTGCTCTTATCTCTGTTCGTTGTAACCTTCTCTCCCTGTTAAGAATGCCGGAGTTCATACCTTTGGGTGTGTCCGGCGTTTTCGGGATAATCATCAGACACCCCCATGGTGAGAGGAGTAGAGAATGAGCGATAAGCTTACCGACAGATTATTGGAGGTCATGGAGAAGGATATTCTTCCTCTGACCAAGGCCGGGACCGAGGCGGGCAATAAGGTATTCGGCGCCGCCATTCTGCGTAAATCCGATTATTCTCTGGTGCTGGCTGCCACCAATCAGGAAACCCAAAATCCTCTGTTCCACGGCGAAATTTCCTGTCTTAACCAGTTTTGGGCGATGCCCGCTGAAGAGCGTCCTGATCCAAAAGACTGCCTGTTTCTTTCCACCCACGAGCCGTGTTCTCTGTGCCTGTCTGCCATCACCTGGAGTGGGTTCGATAACTTTTACTACGTCTTTAGTTATTTTGATTCCCGTGACAGCTTCAATATTCCCCATGATCTGAAAATCCTTGAAGAGGTTTTCGATTGCAAGGACGGACATTACTGCCGTCAGAACCATTACTGGACCGCTCACTATCTGCTCGACATGATTCAACAGGGCAGTGAAGAACAGCGGACTCATTGGCTGGACAGGCTGGCAAAGTTGAAATCCCAATATGGCGTGATGTCCGATAATTATCAGCAGCGGAAAGACCAGCAGGATATTCCGTTGAACTAGGAATGGATCCTGGCAGATTCCGCAGATTGAAAAGATCACGAATGCAGGAGTGAGAAAAACACAGAATGAAAGTAGCGGTATTTTGCGGCTCCGGCCATGGCAGGCTTCCTGTATACGCTGAGCAGGCAGTCAGATTGGGAACATTATTAGCGGAACGTGACATGGAGCTCGTGTTTGGTGGCGGTCATGTGGGGTTGATGGGGACTGTGGCTGATGCGGTGCTGGCTGCAGGAGGGCGAGTAACCGGAGTGATTCCTACTGCTCTCAAAGATAGGGAAATTGTTCACACTGGCCTGACTCAACTCCATGTGGTGAAAGACATGCATGAGCGAAAGGCAATGATGTCCTCTCTGGCTGATGCATTTGTTGCCATGCCGGGTGGGGCTGGGACAATGGAAGAAATATTTGAAGCCTGGACCTGGGCAATGCTCGGATATCATCAAAAGCCCTGTGCCTTTCTGAATGTGAACGGCTACTACAATAAGTTGATCGATTTCATCCAGCACATGGTGAGTGAATCCTTTGTACGCCAGAGTTACAAGGACATGTTGATCGTTGAAGACAATCCGCTGACGCTGCTCCAGTCTCTGGAAGCGTATGAACCACCGCCCTCGAAGTGGGGGTGAGCCGAATTTGAATGAAAGCTGAAAACCCGGGATCAATCTGATGCGGATTGTGTTAATTTGTCGTGGAACATATTGTCCAATTGGTCAAATTTTGATACATCTGGCTCGGGTTTGGGGCGTTTAATTTGCCGATTGCACCAAATGACGGCAATTAGGAACACTTATTATTCAGTGCTATAGAAGTAATAAACCGTTGTGTTGGCAATTTTCCTGATTTGGTTAGGAAATTGCTTTAGCTCTCGAAAATCTGACCAGATGGTCAGGCTTAAACAGGCGACTTCGCTAAACCACCAACAATCTCCAACCAAAAGGAGTGTATGCAACATGTTAAAAGGCAGTGTCCGACAGTGGACCCGGAAATTGGCTATGAGCTTCGGCTTGGCTGTGTCTCTGTTCAGCGCAGGAACCATGGCCGCCGATGAACCTTTTAAAGTAGGTTTTGTTTATGTTGGCCCGATCGGGGACCATGGCTGGTCCTATCAACACGACCAGGGACGTTTGGCCGTCGAAAAATATTTTGGTGATAAAGTCAAAACCACCTACGTGGAAAACGTACCGGAAGGTGCCGATGCCGAGCGGGTCATCCGTAATCTGGCGAAGTCAGGTCACGACCTGATATTTACCACGTCGTTCGGGTTCATGAATGCGACAGCCAAAGTGGCCAAGCAATTCCCCAAGGTGGTATTTGAGCATGCGACCGGTTACAAGCGCAGCAAGAACATGGGAACCTACATTTCCAATACTTATGAAGGTCGCTATGTTTCTGGTTATGTGGCTGCACGGATGACCAAGACCGGTAAGATCGGTTATATCGCCTCTTTCCCGATTCCGGAAGTTATTCGAGACATCAATGCGGTTCGCCTGGCAATGAACAAGGTGAATCCCGACTACGAATTGAAGATCCTGTGGGTCAGCACCTGGTTCGATCCGGCCAAGGAGGCAGACGCCGCCAATGTGATGATTGACCAGGGCGTGGACGTTATCCTGCAGCACACTGACAGTCCTGCGGCGATGAAGATCGCTGAACAGCGTGGGGTATTTGCTGTCGGGCAAGCCTCTGACATGTCCCGTTTCGGTCCAAAAGCGCACTTGCTATCCGTCGTGGATTCCTGGGGTCCATACTATATCAAGACCGTTCAGGAAGTGATGGATAAAACCTGGAAGTCTGAGGATTTCTGGGGAGGAATGGCCGACGGTGATATTGAGATTGCCAGCATGAATCCGGCTATACCCAAGGATGTGGCCGATGAAGCCAATGCGCTGATTGACGGAATCAAATCCGGGAAAATTCATCCGTTTGCCGGCCCTATTAAAAACCAGCAGGGTGAATTGAAAGTCAAGGAAGGCGAAGTGCTGGCCCATGATGTGTTGGCAGGTATGAACTGGTATGTGGAAGGCATTGAGGGAAGTATCCCCAAATAGCCTCCACCTGAAACGTCTATAATGAGACGAATGGCACCAACAAAACAAACAGCACCATTGCAATGTCCCCGGAGGGGTATTGCTCTGGTGTTTTTTGTTATTTGCAGAGGAAAAACATCATGGCTGATATGAAACAGTTTTTGGAGAACCTTCCCAAAGCCGAACTACATCTACATATAGAAGGTTCCCTGGAGCCTGAATTGATGTTTGAGATCGGCCAGCGCAATGGCGTGAAACTGCCCTTTGCCAGCGTTGAAGATGTACGGGCGGCATACCAGTTTCACAATCTGCAGGAGTTTCTGGATATCTATTATCAAGGAGCCAATGTCCTGCTGTATGAACGTGATTTTTACGATATGACCATGGCTTATCTGCGCCGATGCCAACAGCAGAATGTTATCCATGCAGAAATATTCTTTGACCCCCAGACACATACTGACAGAGGGGTTGATATCGGCGTGGTGATTAATGGTATATGCGGTGCATTGAAGGATGCGGAAAATGAGTGGGGCATGAGTAGCCGCCTCATACTCTGCTTTCTTCGTCATCTAAGTGGCGAAGCCGCTATGGAGACTCTATTGCAGGCATTGCCATACCGTGATCGCATCATCGGTGTCGGCCTCGATAGTTCTGAGGTCGGCCATCCACCGGAGAAATTTAAAGCGGCATTTGATCGTGCCCGGGAGGAAGGATTTCTGACCGTAGCGCACGCTGGTGAGGAAGGTCCTCCGGAGTATATCTGGCAGGCACTGGACCTGTTGAAAGTCAGCAGAATCGATCATGGAGTACGCTGTATCGAGGATAACGCACTGGTCGACAGGCTGATTGCGGAAAAAATGCCGCTGACGGTATGTCCGTTGTCCAATATCAAGCTCTGCGTGTTTGAAAAAATGGCAGATCATAATCTGCTGCAGTTGCTTGACCGGGGTGTCAAAGTGACCGTGAATTCGGATGATCCCGCATATTTCGGCGGCTACATGAACGAGAACTTCCTGGCGTTACACGCAGCATTGGATTTGACTCAGGAGCAGGCAGCATCGCTGGTCCGAAATAGCTTCGAGGCAAGCTTTGTCAGCGAGTCTGAACGTGCTGGATTCATGAATAGACTGGACGCCTTTCTGGTGGCTAACCAATAAGTGTTCAATTGGAATCAGGCGATACATACGATCGCCTGATTTTCTCAACAAAGAGCGCCAAATTCTTTTCAATCACCAGACTTTCTTTAATCACTGGTTTCTCATAAATAACCAGACTCTCTTCAATTTCTAGATGCTCTTCAACAAGCTTGTTCCGGCAATTGCGTAGAGTTGTCAGTTCTTCAGTGCCTTTTCCAATGGTGTGTCTATACTTGATGAGTATGGGTTTGACACGTCTATAGCTACCGGGTTTGATAATAATGCAGCGCATCAGCGGTTTTACCTCAGGCTGCGGAAAAAACGTCTGTCTTTGTTTACCAGTGATAAAAGACTCGCTGACTCATTGCCTAATGATTTTGAGTCTCGTTTTGGTTGCCTTGCCCACGCATGCCCAGGTGACCGATGATCAAATCTATTCTTTTATCGACGACCTGTTTACCCCTTCCACACTATCCCGCCGCCAACAATTCGACGAACTGAAGTGGTTCAGTGAGGCAGCAAAACCCTATGCGGGTATGACCATCTATGTGGTATCGGAGAGAATCGATACCCATGAGTATGAAGCCACCGCATTGTCCCGGGCCTTTTATGAGTTGACGGGTATCAAAGTAATACATGAGTTGACCGGTGAAGATGATTTGCTGCGAAAGTTGCTGGCGCAATCTGAAACCGGGGTCAATATCTATGATGCCTATGTGAATGACTCTGATCTGATCGGGACACATTACCGGAGTGATCAGGTGGTGGCTTTATCCGATTTCATATCGGGAGATGGAGCTGATGTGACCCTGCCGACACTTGATCTGGATGACTTTATCGGCCTGCGCTTTACCACAGCCCCGGATGGCAAGTTGTACCAACTGCCGGATCAGCAGTTTGCGAACCTGTACTGGTTCAGGTACGACTGGTTCAACCGCAAAGACCTGAAACAGCGTTTTAAGTCTCTCTATGGGTATGACCTGGGAGTCCCCCTGAACTGGTCGGCATACGAAGACATAGCAGAGTTTTTTACCGTACATGTTCGTGAGCTGGAAGGCAGGAGAATCTGGGGACATATGGATTACGGCAAGAATGATCCTTCCCTTGGGTGGCGCATTTCCGATGCCTGGTTATCCATGGCTGGTATGGGGGATGTGGGACTGCCAAACGGTATACCTGTCGATGACTGGGGTATCCGGGTAGAAGGATGTCGCCCGGTTGGGGCCTCTGTGTCCCGGGGAGGGGCGCTTGACGGGCCTGCCGCCATCTATGCCATCAATAAGTTTGTGGACTGGTTTAAATACGCACCGCCGGAAGCGCCCTACTTAAACTTTACCGAGGCTGGAAAGTGGGTTTCAACCGGTCAGATCGCCCAGCAAATATTCTGGTACACCGCGTTTGTCGCCCAGGCCAGCCAACCGGGCCTGCCAATTGTGAATCAGGATGGAACGCCAAAGTGGCGGGTGGCCCCATCGCCATTGGGGGTTTATTGGGATGATGGCATGAAGTCCGGTTACCAGGATGCAGGCAGTTGGACCATATTGAAAAGCACCCCATTGGAACGTCGTAAGGCCGCTTGGTTGTATGCACAATTTACGGTGTCCAAAAGCGTTTCGTTAAAGAAAACCATTGTCGGACTCACTCCGATCCGGAAATCAGATCTATTCTCCGATGAGATGACCCGGAGAGCCCCTCAATATGGTGGCCTGATTGAGTTTTATCGGTCCCGGGGCAGGGATGTATGGACCCCGACCGGTACCAATGTACCAGACTATCCCCGCCTGTCTCCTTTATGGTGGCAACACATATCCAAGGCTGTGTCCGGCGAGCTGAAAGTTCAACAAGTCATGGCAAATCTGGCATCAGCGATGGATGAGGAACTGGCGGCAATTGGTAAGACGTCGAAATCCCATTGTGCGCCACAGTTAAATCTCAAAGTGGACCCTTCTATCTGGCTTAACCGGCCGGGGGCTCCCAAGGCGAAAAGAAACGAACGACCACCAGGTAAAACTGTAAGCTATGAAGAGTCCATTCGTGTGTGGCAATAAACCGCTGCTCCTCTGGTGCCTGGTGGTTTGCCTGGCCCAGATAGGAACCGCCAGAACCTGGGCTGCCGGTGAAGACAATATGATTCACCTGGTCGCCTACCCCGATCCGCCCTATATGATTGATCAGGAAGGATCTGCCCGAGGACTGGTAATCGATGTCGTGACGCTATTATTTAAGCGCACTGATCTGCCATTCAATATTGCCTTTATGCCACCCAAGCGCGCCCTGCAGACAGCCCTGTTTTCAAAAAATCACTGCGTATTGGCCATTGAGCGCAGCCAGGAGAGGGAGTCCCAGTTTGCCTGGGTTAGTCCTCTGGTGATTTCCCGGCACGCGTTATACAAAAAAAATACCAGTAAAATTGAATTGCTGACGCTGGGAGACGCCCGGCGTTACGCCATTGGAAGCTTTCTCGGAAGTGGTGCAGGGGAGTATCTTGAGGGGCGTGGATTCAATGTGGATCTCGTGGCAGATGATGACTTAAACCTCAAGAAGCTGAGGGCAGGCCGTATTGACCTGTGGGCAACGGATACTATCTCTGTCTCCTGGCATAACCAATTTGCCCAGCAGGATGTGGAGCTTGCCCTTGTGTTTCTGACAACACTGCGCTCCATGGGATGCCATCTGTCCATTAACCCTGATTGGATTGCCCGTCTGCATGAGGAATTGTTGTTGATGTACAAAGACGGCTCCATCAATCTCATCTATGAGAAGTACTCCAGTGAAGGCTTCAAGTGGCTGTTGAACGATGCGGGTGATTGACGCGTGTGATTGATAGCGATCATCAAAGCGACGCGATTTCCGGTTTGGCACCCCCTGCTGCTTCATCCTCAGGCACAGGCTGTAAATAAAACACTTTACGCAATGGCCCTCCGGGTTCTGCTCCAAACGGATAGCAGGTTGTCAGCAACAAGAGATTATCCGGCCCTTCATACTCCAGATTGATACGGTCTTTGTTCACATCGACGATGGCTTCACTCACCACCCGATAATGTAGCCTGTTTGCATGGTGATCCTGCCAATACACGCTGGTGCCGGGCAGAAGTGCCTGCAAGGCAGAAAAATGTGTATCCCTGTGGGCGGAGATCACGCTGACCCCAGAGGCTCCGACAGGAGCTGAAGCACTCATATGGGTTGGTGCGAAGGCCAGGTTCCGCCCACTGCTCCCTGCCAGGACAATCCAATGACTGTCCAGGGCCGGGATGCTGAGTTCTCCAATCGGATAAGTATCGGCCCAGGGCCACGGCTTATTCTCCGGAACGGAAAGCCCGGAATCCGGGCTTTCCTGTAGCGTCCTGGTCCAGGCATCTGTCAGCAGCCATTGGGCAAGCATGGCTTTTAGCTGGATATAGCCCCCATTCGCCAGCAGAACGCCGGCAACCAGAACCATTGCCATACCGATACGTTTCATGCTTAACGGCCTGTTTCGGATTTGGGTCGACGATGAAAGCCCATGAGTAGCAGACCAACCACCAGTAATGCTGCACCCAACTGCAGATGCAGTAACGAAGGTGTGGCTGTTTTTGGGAAGCGGGCCATGTTATTGGACATTCCTTTGGCCAACAGGTTAGGCACTGCTGTGGTTTTCAGGTCCTCAAGGTTCGGGCGCACAGGCGTTTTGTCGACGGCGACAAAGCTTGTATAAGCGCTCATCAACTGAAACTCCAGAGCTAATGGAAGGACTTGCTTTTTGACCTCCTCTTGCGGAGTTCCGAGGGTTTTCTGATCCATCCAGTAAGCGATTTTTTCCCGTGCCCAAGCGCGTCCGATACCTTTGCCCCCGGCGGCACCGGCAAGATCAATCCCACGTGTCCAGAGCGCTTGCTGATCGGTTACGAAGCCCATGCTGTAACCCTGGAGTTTTAATGGGAGTTCTGCCTGTTCTGGCTCCAGCTTCACCAACACCATGATGGGATCACCATGATAAAGATCCGGAATTTTTTCCGGGTACATTTCTGCGGAAAGGCTTTTGCTTTCTTGATCCTTCAACTGAATATCCCGCAGGTTGGGGTAGCGTAAGTCCTGCATCAGGTCAGTAATCTTCTGCTGTACTTCGTTAAGGTCATTGATGTGACTGTAGCTGCCACGTCCGAACTGGGCTGCCTTGCGCATAAAAAAGCGATTGGGGGCCGAACCTATACCGACGGTGAACAGACGGGAATCACCGATATCCTGGTTGATCTGTTGAAATAGTGCCGTCTCGTTGCCGACGCTGCCGTCAGTCAGAAATATAACCTGACGCACGTAGCCTGCAGGGGCTGAACCCTGCAGCGCCAGTTGCAACGCTCTGGAAATCTCGGTACCGCCATCTGCACGCAAAGAACTGACATAGGACCTGGCCTGACGCAGAGCGGCCTGTTGTGCGGGAACTGCCTGGGGAAACAGGGCGTGGGCATCGGAGTTGAATTCAATAACGTTAAAACGGTCTTTGGGTGTCAGCGTACCCAGTGCCTGGGATAAGGCCTGACGGGCCTGTTCGATGGATACCCCTTCCATGGAGCCTGAGGTATCTATCACCCAGATCATTTCTCTGGGCAAGGTAAGTGCTTCGTCTTCCTGCAGTGGGGGAACCAACATGATCTGGGCATAAGTCGCCTGATCTGAGGTTTCCTTGAATACGGCGGCTTGCGGGCGTTGAGCATCCTCAGTCTGCCAGGTCAGTACAAAGTCGCGATCTGCGGGGACCTCAGTCTGTTTCAGGTCCACCTGATAATGGGTGCCGTCCAGCCTCCAGTCGACATCATGGGAAATACTTTCAATCTGATTCAGAACGAGGCCGGCATTTATGCTGATGTGAATCGCTGCTTTATGCGAGGGAGAGGTCAGGCTTGCCTCCGGCACAGTCAGCGGGCTGATTTTATCCGCATCCGGGACTTCATCAGTTGGAGTAGCCCAACCTGTAGTGGTTGGGTTCAGTCCGCCCCCCATGCGGCTTCTGAGAGATTCCATGCCATCGTCTGAAAGCTGAAGGCTGCCGGGCATATATCTCGGAGTGATGGTCAGCGGCAGTGAAAGGGAAAACTGTCCAGCGTGGTAACGAATATTATGCTGGTAATACAGTCGGATGGTGATGGTTTCATTCGGTGCGATATTGGCGATTTTATGAGTAAACATGTTGGGGCGCTGCTGATGTACCACCGCAGCTTTCTGTCCGGCCTGTTTAGCCTGTTGATAGGTCTTTTCGGCTTCCTCCTTTTCCTTGATTTCCGCCACGATGACCCTGTCTCCGATCAGCATTTCCATACGGTACACCGCCGCGTCGTCCGGAAGCGGGAAGACATAGACCGCTTCCCGCCACTCAGTAGAGGAATTATGAAACTGCTGTTCAAGCCGGGTTTGGGATATCAGACCGGTCACTTCGGTGTCGTAGTCCGAGTACATGGCCACAGATGGGGTAAAGCTTCGATTTTCCTGATCCAGGAAATACAGCTCGCCGCTTTTGACTCGATCGTAATCGATTTGGGCGCTATGTGCTGTGTTACAGATGGATATGACCAGCAGTCCCAGCCAAATAGAAATTAGTAATGACCAGTCTTTGCCGGTGACTGGATTCGGATTGTCTGATTTGCCTTGTTGTTTATTGTTTTGAAGGCGTTGCGCAGAATGCACGATAGCCATAGTAGAGTTTCCTGAGCGTAAAAAGATTGAATGGAAATATTGTTTTGCAGGCAGTATTCCGTATGAACCGGACAAATTGAGGAGGATTAAATGTCAGACCGGGGGACCAAATATGGCAAAATGTGGCAGCATATTAGTCTCAGGCTTCCGGTTGGAATTTTGGGGAGCTGGCCCGAGGTAGTCAGGAATTGGAGAGACGAGGTAGTTAGGAATTGGAGATAATGGTATGACTCCCGCAATCAATGCCGCGAAAAAGTCCGGTGTTTCCTTTCGTATTCATGAGTATCACCATGATCCGAAGGCAGAGTCCTATGGTGAAGAAGCGGCTAATCTACTGGGGCTGGATCCACGCCAGGTATTCAAGACACTATTGGTATCGCTGTCGGGTGGAAAGCACACCCTCGCAGTAGGGGTCGTGCCCGTGAACGGAATGCTGGACCTCAAAGCCATGGCCAAGGCGATCGGTGCCAAGAAGGCTGAAATGGCAGACGCGAAGATCGCTGAGCGTGCCACGGGTTATGTGGTGGGGGGAATCAGTCCCATCGGGCAAAAGAAGTGCCTGCCCCTGGTACTGGATAAGTCGGCCGAGCAATTTGAAACTATTTTTGTCAGTGCCGGACGCCGGGGCCTGGAAATCGAATTGTCACCGCAGGATTTAATCCAATTAACCTCAGGCAGTATAGACGCCATCGGAAACGTAAAATAACTAAAAAGTTTGGAATACTTAGAGGCAAATCACAGGAATGTTGCTACCATTTGACTCGTTTCGTGTTTCAGGTGTCGCGCGTCATGCCGCAGTGGTTAATGGGTTTGAGTCTTCATAAAAAGCTTGAGTTGTTTGCTGTCCTACTGCTGATTCCCTTTTGCTTCGGCGGACTCTGGAACGGCAATGCAGGCAACGTTGCCGGCGCTATCATTGCGTCTGTTTTCTTCTTTCTTTCATTTCTGACACCTGAGAAACATCGTTATTCCTGTTATGCCAGAGCCCTGACGGCGATGGGACCCGGTTTAGTGATATGGTGGATTGTCAGTTTTAACCCCACCTACGCCAGTTACTGGTCATTCCCATTTATGCTGTTTTTGTACTTCCAGCTAAATCTGTGTCGTGCCATTACGGCCAACTTGGTGTTTGTGGGAGGATTGACCCTGATATTGACGCAATATCTGGATGCTCCCATGCTGGCACGATTTATCGCCGCCCATGCTTTGGCCAACGGCTTTGCCATCTTCTTTGCCCATGATCGTCAGGTCAATGAAGATCGACTGAAACAACTGGCCACAACCGACAGCCTGACGGGGCTCTATAACCGACGTGAAGCCATGCGTTCCCTGCAGTATGCCCTGGATATCAAGTCTCGTTATGGTCAGAGTTCCACCCTGATGATTATCGATCTTGACCATTTCAAGAAGATCAACGACCACAATGGACATATTAAAGGGGACGAAGTATTGGTCACCTTCTCCCGTTTGATGAAAGACAGAGTACGTTCATCGGATCTGCTGGCCCGGCTGGGGGGAGAAGAGTTTCTGTTATTGCTGAGGCATACAGGGCTGCGCCAGGCAGGGGAGCTGGCTCAACAGCTGATTCAATGTTGCCGCGAGCATCCGTTTGATATCGCCCAAGCGGTGACAATCAGTATCGGGGTTGCAGAGTGTGAAGACGGTGAATCTCTGGCAACCTGGCTAAAAGCGGCGGATGATGCGCTATATCAAGCCAAGCAAGAGGGGCGTGATCGCCTCAGCTATGCTCCTGAAAGGAAGCCTGCCAGGCAAGTTGCCTGAGTCTCAGGTCAATAATTCACATCGGTCTAAAGGGCCGGTCCGGAAGTTGTTTTGTTCCTCCCGTTCGACAATTCGCCGTCTCTGTCACGCTATACTAGACTCATAGATACCCGATCCAAACCAATCTGATCCTGAGCAACATCCATATACGGACTGGAGACAGTTGCAGATGGTCGTGTCAAACATGAGTTCAAGAACAGTGTCTCTGCTGCTGGCAGGATGGCTGTCGGTCATATCGGCACTGGCGAGTGCGGAAGGCACTGTTATTCATATTCTGGCCTATCAACAGCCACCCTTCATGGAATCACGTAATAACAAACCCCTGGGGCTGGCGGTGGATGTGGTCAAGTTGCTGATGGAGCGTGCCGGGTTTGACTACGACATTAACTTCGTTCCACCCAAACGGGCCTATGTCACCGCTCAGTCCTCTCCAAATCATTGCATGCTGGCGATTGAACGGGCTCAGACGATTGAAGCCCTGTTTCAGTGGATTAGCCCGATTCTGATTACCCGCCACGGCTTCTATTCGAATGCCTCGGATAAATACGATATTCGAACCCTTCAGGATGCCCGGCCATACGTGATCGGAAGTTACCTGGGCAGCGGTGTCGGGGAGTACCTGGAAAAATACGGCTTCAACGTGGATTTCGTTTCCAGTAACGATCTCAATATCCTTAAGCTGCAGCGTAAGCGGGTGGATCTGTGGGCGACGGATACCATTTCCGCTGCGCGGCTCATCTATGAAAATGATTTGCAGTTCAAGCTGGTGCACACATTTCTGACAACCCTGCGCGCAATGGGATGTCATCTGAGTCTGCCCCAGGAGATTGTCGGCCGACTGCAAAGCGAACTGATGGGAATGTATCAGGACGGCTCCGTGGAAACGCTGTATCAGAGTTACCTGGGCACTCATCCACCCCAGCTAAGTGATATCCAAGAATAGTGAGCGATACTCAGTAATAGTGAGTGATACCCAATGACTGTGAATGATACCTAATGAGAATGTCGTGATGGGGCGATTAACTCTCAGCAGGAAGATGACCTGCTCAACATACTCTTATCAGTTGGAGAAAACATTCTCCCATGTGATGGGAATGCTTCTTGTCATGTTCCTGCTGTTGCTGACGGGAGCCTCATCCTATGCCCAAACGGCGGAGGAATGGGTCGATAATGAATTTAAGGAGTCCACGTTCACCCGTGATGAACAGTTGGCGGAACTCGAGTGGTTTCATGACGCTGCGAAGCCGTTTCGAGGTATGACAATCTATGTGATATCTGAGCCGATTGATACCCATTGGTATGAGGCAGATACCCTGGTCAAAGCGTTTGAGGATATTACCGGTATCCACGTCGTTCACGAGATCACCGGGGAGGACGACGTCGTTCGCAAACTGTTGGCCCAGATCGAAACCCAGTACAACATCTACGATGGATTTATCAGCGACTCTGATCTGATCGGAGGACACTTTCGATCAGGTGCTGTTGTGGCCCTTTCTGACTATATCAACGAAGAGGGGCGGGATGTCACCCTGCCGACACTGGACCTGTCTGACTTCATCGGGCTTTCGTTTACCACCGGGCCCGACGGTAAGGTATATCAGTTACCTGACCAACAATTTCCCAGCGTTTACTGGTACCGGCACGATTGGTTCAGCCGCAAGGACCTGCAGGACCGATTCCGCAAACTATATGGGTATGAGCTGGGAGTGCCGGTCAATTGGTCTGCTTATGAAGATATCGCGGAGTTTTTTACGGTTCATGTCAGGGAGCTGGATGGTCATCGTGTGTGGGGGCATATGGACTATGGGAAGACAGATCCCTCACTTGGATGGCGTATTTCCGATGCCTGGTTGGCGATGGCAGGAATGGGGGACAAGGGGCTTCCCAACGGTCTGCCGGTGGATGATTGGGGTATCCGGGTGGAAAACTGCAGACCGGTTGGGGCCAGTGTCAGCCGCGGTGGTGCTCTGGACAGCCCGGCAGCGGTGTATGCCATCCGTAAGTTCCTGGATTGGTTCAGGCTGGCGCCTCCGGAGGCCAGAAACGTCACCGACAAAGTGATGGGGGAGTGGGTGGGCTCCGGTGTCGTGGCCCAACAGATCTTCTGGTATACCGCTTATCTGGCACAGATCACCAAACCTGGTCTGCCGGTCGTCAATGAAGACGGCACCCCGAAATGGCGAATCGCCCCGTCGCCTTTGGGGGCATACTGGGAAAAGGGAATGAAGTCCGGATATCAGGATGCCGGTTCCTGGACGTTTCTGAAAAACACGCCGGAAAAACGCCGTAAGGCGGCATGGTTATATGCGCAATTTACGGTATCCAAAACAGTCTCGTTGAAAAAGACTCTGGTCGGTCTTACTCCCATTCGCCTGTCGGATATTAACTCCAAAGCCATGACGGAAAGGGCGCCGTATCTTGGGGGGCTGGTGGAATTCTATCGCTCGAATGCCCGTTATTACTGGACTCCCACGGGAACCAATGTGCCCAGCTATCCGAAATTATCCCCATTATGGTGGAAATACATGACCCAGGCGCTGAATCGCAATCCCCTCGTGGAAGATGTCATGCACGATCTGGCAGGCGCCATGGATGAGGAGTTGGAGGCGATCGGCAAAGAGTCTCCCGGAGCCTGTTCACCCCGGCTTAATCCACCGTCACCCAGGGAATACTGGCTGGGACAGCCGGGTTCACCCAAGTCAGAAAGGAATGAACACCCTCCGGGCAAGACACTAAGCTACGAGGATGCGATCAAGGCCTGGCAATAGTGCTTCTGGGCAATAGCTCTTATGGACATTAGCTCTTCTAGACATCAGCTCTTCTGCACTCGGATTCTGGGGGATACTTTTTAACAGGCCGGAACCGGTTTGCTGAAGCGGATCGCTTGTTATTGTCAGCCATTTGCTGTTGTAGATCATTTTCTATTACATACCAAAGGTATATGCTCCTGAAACAAAACAATATCAAGGAGGTTAACGATGCTCGTGGATAACTATCGGTTGATGGCCAAGTACAATCAGTGGATGAACCGGAAGATATACGATGCCGCCAGTACCCTGAGCAGGGATGTTCTGTGGATGGACAATGGGGCATTTTTCAAATCGATTCTGGGGACGCTCAACCATATCATGGTGGGGGATCTTCTCTGGCTTAACCGTTACCGGAACCATCCCCGCAAATATCCGGTATTGAATCATCTGGATAATTTTCCCACCCCTAATTCCCTTGACCAGATTCTGGAAACCGAAATTGCTGAATTGGGAGCACGTCGCAGTCGGCTGGACCAGATCATCATTGAATGGTGTGGAGATCTTGAAGAAGAGGACCTGGATTTTACCCTGCATTACGGGGATAGCTCCGGGCAACCCATGGCTCGGGAATTTGGCTTGCTGATCCAGCATTTCTTCAATCACCAGACTCATCATCGTGGGCAGATAACCACGTTACTGAGCCAGCATGGCATCAACCCCGGTGAAACGGATCTGCTCATGCTGATACCACGACTGGACAATTAATGTGAATGGGCCCTGGCTTGCTGTAAGCCGGCCGAAAAACATTGATTCTCTACACAGACAGGTTGGTTAGGGAATAAAGCCCCCGTTTTTCATTTGTTGACAATTGAATACTTGGGGGTTGTGCAAAAAATAACCTAATCTCAGATTGTAAGCTGTATGTCTGTGGAGGGTGCCATGACTGTAAGATCTGGAGAAGCAGAACGTCCCTGGTTTCGTAGCGACCGTTTTATTCATACCGCCGACGGTTGGTATTTCGTGACCAGAGAAAACACCCAGGAAGGCCCGTTCAGCTCAATTAGGGAAGCCAATAATGAGCTGAGTCTTTATATTCGCTACGCCAACGAAGCATTCTATGTCAAAGCCGGTAATGGCTGAATGTTCCTCTTGTTCAGTTTGACACTGGGGCTTTAATAAGGTGTTGCGCCAACACTTTTCACCGGGCGTGACACCGATATTTTAAACAGATCAATAATCCTGCCTGAAAAGTCGAAGGTCATTTTCTATACTTTCTATATCCCTTGATATGAGAAGGAAGATGGACCCTAGAGCTCAGGCCATTATCGACTTTGTCAAAACAGACCGGGACCACGGCGCTAACCAGCTCGCCCGTGAAATGCTCCAGCGTCTGGAAGAATGGGTACAGGAACTGGACTCCACGTTTTTGACCGAAATGGACGAAGTGGCTCAGGTGTTAATGACTTGTCGGCCGAGCATGGCTCCAATCGGCAATTGCGCCACCCGTTGGCATGAGCGCCTGCAATCATTGTCTCCCTCTCTTGATGTTAAAACTGCCATAATTCAGGAGCTTCAGGAAGTCGTGGAGGATCTGGTTTCCGTGAACCAGAAAATCGCCCAGCACTGCCGTGAAATTCTGCCGGAAAGTCCCCGCTTGATGACCCATAGTTACAGTTCCGCTATTTCAACTCTGTTTGAATATCTGGTGCTGGAAGGCGTGCCGTTCAGTGCTGTTCTGACGACCAGTTATCCGGGGTTGGAGGGGAATAAACTGGCTGTTCAAATGGAAAAGCTGGAAGTTGAAACGGTGATCGTGCCGGATACGCAAATAGGGATGTTTATCAACGAATGTGATTTGTTGGTGATAGGTTGCGATACGCTGATCCCGGCTGAAGGATTCATCAATAAGTGTGGCAGCTACCTGATGGCTCTGGCAGCTAAAGACCAGGGTAAACCTCTTTGGGTGCTGGCAGACACATTCAAGCATAGAAACTGTAAGCTTAAAGATGTTCCCCTTGAAGAAATGGATATCAGTGAAATACATGCACCGGTGGGAGATCATCTGGACACCCGAAACGTTTATTTCGAACCTGTTCCCAAAAAACTTATGACGGGTTGGATCGACGAAAACGGTGTCCACCGCTAGGTTTCAATTATATTAACCCTGCCTGACTTTGCCTCCCGGGTTTTCTAAAACACTATTTGACTGCTAGTCTGTCGGCAATCCTTTCAAAGCTAACAGGAAGTTTATATGCGATTTCAAAGCCGACGTATTGCTGATCTGGTCCAGTCGGATATCCGGGCCATGACACAGGAATGTAAGGAGCAGGGGGGAATCAACCTGGGGCAGGGGATCTGTGATACTCCGCCGCCTTCGGTACTGTTGGATAACCTGATACCGGCGGTAAACAACGGATATAACAGTTACACCAGGTTTGACGGTATCCAGCCTCTGCGTGAATCACTGGCCGCTAAGGTGAAGCGTGATTCCGGTCTTGTCCTTGATCCGGAAACCAACTTTGTGGTGACTTCCGGCACCACAGGTGCTTTCACCTGTATCATCAATGCCCTCAGTGATCCCGGAGACCGTATTCTGATGTTCGAGCCCTATTACGGATATCATATGAATGCGGCGGTGCTGGCGGGGTTAGAGCCGGTGTTTGTCCCTACGCGAGGCGAGGACTTCTCTCTGGATGTGGACAGTCTGGAAAAACTGGCGAAAGGTGCGCGGGCAATTGTCGTTAACACGCCCTCAAACCCTTCCGGTCATGTCTTCAGTCGTCAGGAGCTGGAAACGATCGCCGAAATTTGCCAGCGCTATGATCTGCTGTGTATTACTGACGAAATATACGAGTATTTCCTGTTCGATGGTTACCGGCATATCAGCATGGCCACAATACCCGGCATGTGGGAACGTACGGTCACCCTGGCTGGTTTTTCCAAGACCTTCAGTATCACCGGCTGGCGCATTGGCTATGCCACGGGGCCTGATCATCTGATGCTTCCCATTGGTATCGCCAACGACCTTTACTACGCTTGTGCTCCCGCTCCACTTCAATATGCTGTCGCCAGAGCGCTGGACTCACTGGGGCCCGATTTCTATTCCCGATTGGCCGAAGAACATCAGCAAAAGCGTGACCTGTTCTGCTCGACGCTGGCCAGAGTAGGGCTGACTCCGCACATTCCCCAGGGGGCGTATTATGTACTGGCGGATGTCAGTAAACTCGGTTGCCGGTCTTCGAAAGAAGCCGCGATGTATATTTTGGACAAAGCCTCCATTGCGTGTGTTCCCGGTAGTGCCTTCTTTGAGGAAGGCAGGGGAGAGCATCTGGTCCGCTTTTGTTTCGGCAAAGATGACAGCACGCTCGAGCGGGCCTGTGAGTTGTTGGAGCAGCTGAAATGATTACGCTGAATCATGGCAGCATAATCTGCTGGCATGCCGTTTTACGGCTGTTGCAGGTAAAGGGCCGCCGTGTCCCATGTAAAAGGTGTGATGGCCTCGTTCCACCATCTGCCTGAGTGTTCTGCCAACCTCAATGGGATTGTCTTCAAAGGGGGGCTGTTTGGGACGGTGTTTTAAAAATATCCCCCCCAATAATATCCCTGATGCGATCAGGTCACCGACCAGAGCCTGCTGGTCGGAGAGTTCCACTGATACAGAGCCGGCAGTATGGCCTGGCGTATGACGAACCTCTCCGTTGATGCCGTAATCCTGCAGGTGAAGACTGTCGTTGTCGTGGAGCAGAATATCAGGCTCGAAAGCCTGGTAGGGTTGCTGAATGGCTCTGGTCAGTTTGAATAGTCTGCCGAACCAGCCGGTTGGGCAAAACGTCATTTGTTTCTCCTGCCGGTAAAACGGCAAATCACCAGCGTGCCCGACGACCGGTGCTCTACACAACTCCCGTAGACGAAGGGCATTGCCCGCATGATCAACATGTGCGTGGGTAATCACGATCAGTTTGATGTCCTGAAAACCTAGTCCATGCTCGGAAAGTTTTTTACTGATGCGTGCCTCAGATCCGGGTAGCCCTGCATCGACGAGAATAGCGCCGCGGTTGCCCAATACAAGGTGGGAATTGACCATTCCGGCAGGTAGGATGGGGATCTGAATAATTTTATGTATATCCATATGAAGCTCAGCGTCAATAGGTTGGTGGATTAGAGAGATTTGAAAGACGCTGAATATGTTTACTCCTCGGGAATTTTTTGACAAGAACGCACTTTCTGGTGCCTGAGTTTCCAAAAGGTAACTGTGATGAAAAAAAACTGGCACCTGGATAACCCGTTGCAATGCCCCATGGTCATTGCGCTCAATATGGTTGGGGGGAAATGGAAACCCATCATCCTGCATATGCTTGCTCAGGGGACAATGAGATTTAATGAGATCAAACGTAACATCCCTCCCGTCAGCCAGAAGATGCTGACTCAGCAGTTGCGTGAGCTGGAAGCCGACGAGATGGTCAACAGGAAAGTCTACCCTGAGGTTCCTCCCAAGGTGGAATATTCTCTGACTGAAAAAGGACAGTCGCTAATGCCTATCCTGCAGAAGCTTTATGAGTGGGGGGAAGCTCAGGCGGAAAACCAATAAAGACGAGGTAAGGTGAGAGCTCAGAATTCCGCTCCATTCACATGTCTTACCGGCAGAACCTCAAGTACTTCGGGTGAGGCCATATTGGCATTAACGGCGGTTATCGCTCCGGGACATTTGGGGGTCGTAACATAGTGAGTGACACAGCCGCAGATACCACACCGATGAAATTCCAATTCCCTGTCGCCCCAGATATAGAACTCTGATGCTTCCTTCTCAAAAGTGATGGTCACCTCAGATGGATCAAAGTATGCCCACTGGGCGGCATATCGCCTGCAGATGGAACAATTGCAGCGGGTAATTTCTTCCGGCTCGCGGTTGGTTTCAATTCTGATATTTCCACAATGGCAATCCAGCTTCATCGTTTGTATCCATTCAAGTAAGAGGTTGTGTCGCGAGGTTTCATCATCATGATATCAGGCTTCAATCATCTTCTTAATGCCAGACTTCAATCGTCCTGATGTTTTCATGGTGTATGTTTTTTCTTGGACGTCGATCCGGGGAGAATCCCTTTAACAAAGATATTCGCGCCCTGCATGAGAAAACCGATACGATCGGTTTTTATGGATTTTTTCAGCGAGAGCAATACTTGTCGGCGGGCACTCAACTTGGTCTGGTAATGCGCGCGAAGGTCAAGGGAAGCGAACTTCAGTGCTAATTCATTGGCAACAGAAGTAAGCTCGTCTGCTGGTACAACCTGATCGACAAAGCCCGCATCCGCTGCACCTTCAGGCGTATAAATTTCTGCAAGAAGTGCTGCCCGGGTAAAGTGGGCGGAAGTTAGACGATACCGGCAGATGTCAATCCCTGCCCGAGGCATGGTCAGCCCGATTGCAACTTCGTTAGCGCCGATCTTAAACGGCCCGTTCGCTGCCACACGATAGTCTCCCGACAATAGAAGAAATGCCCCCATGGCCAGGGCATGACCGTTGCAGGCCATTACAACCGGCGTCGGAAATGAAAGCAGGCGTTTGGCAAGCTCAAACCCTCCGGTCAGCATGGTGATCGTATCGAGATTGCCGCCCTTGAGAATTTTAAGATCAAAGCCGGCACTGAAAACATCCTCCCGCCCAGTCAGCACGACCACTGCCTGATCTTTCTGAGCCCGATCCAGTGCGTCATGAAGCTCACTGATCATGGTGGGGGATATCACGTTCCGCTTACCGTCATCCATCTTGATGTTGGCAATAGGCCCATTTGCCTCATATTTCACAATGCCTGTATTCACGCCTGTTATTCCTGTTTTTGTCCTGATTCCAGCCAATAACACGAAGATTGTGCCGCCCGTTATGACTAACCATATCAGAGCTCAGGATAAATGGGCGGTAATTATTCTCAGGTTTGCAATGATTACTTTTATTCTTGGTTAAGGATAGGAGTTGAGTGGGAAGGCTTGTACAATCCCGATCCGTTTTTCGCATATGGCAGTCTAGGATATGACACATATAACCTTTCTGGCTCTGATTTTGGTTAGCTCCACTGCTTGGGGAGTTGATCTGGTCAAGATAGATAAATCTGAAAGAAAAATGTATCTGCTGGAAGGCGATGAAATTGTCAGGGAGTACAGCGTGGCACTTGGGGCAAACCCGAAGGGACATAAACAACAGGAAGGAGATGAGAAAACGCCTGAAGGAACCTACATTTTGGATTATATAAAGGAGGACTCATCCTTCTATAGGGCCATGCATATTTCGTATCCCAATGAGCAGGATGTCGAGAATGCAAAGAATCTGGGTGTATCGCCCGGCGGATTTATTATGGTTCACGGCCAGCGGAACTGGCTGGGCTGGCTTGCTCCAATTACTCAAATGTTTAACTGGACAAACGGTTGTATAGCGTTGATCAACTCTGATATGGATGAGTTCATGCAGCTGGTGAATATTGGAACTGAAATACGGATTGAATGGTAAGAAGTAAACATGGGTCGTAACGTAATTTGTCCCGGCTGCAAAAAGGCTACGAGGAGAAAAAGGTTTTCCTGGGGGATCAGCTGTAAGGAGTGCGGCTCTTCCTATCGACCTGTTTCCTATAAAGCCGTCGGCGGATTGAAAAAGAGAATTCCAGGAGTCCTTTTATTGGCTGGTTACTTTATATTGAACTCTGTTTTCACAGAGGTATTCAGTCCGGAGAGTAAGATGGGCGAATTCGCAATAAAGCTAATTCTTGTTCTATTCATTCTCACAGTTGCTTTTGTCCAAAATCCAAAACTCGTACCCCGAAAGTATGTGCTTATTTCAGACGTAGAGAAGACAACGAAGAAAGTAGATAAGTTTGCTCTGGTTTTGGGGGGAATACTGGCCATCCTGTGTATCGCAATTATGTCGAAGGTATCAGATCTTGTCTGAGTGGCCTCATACTAGAATTTTCTGAGCAAAATTCTTAAAACAATCCAATCTGCGGACTTGCAATCTCCTCAAACGATGTACCCAGAAAATGGCATATCCCATCCACAATCGGGGCTATTTGCCGGTCAATATACAGATCATAATCCAGTGATGATTGTCGATAAGACAAAGCTTCCGGCCCGTTAAGCGTCATCACATATTCCACCCAGTCACCCCGACGATAAAGCGGCGGCTGATGGAGTTCCTTTCGATGCAGGTTGGCGCGACGGGCGGCTTGCACGTGGGGAGGAATATTACGCTGGTATTCATCGATTTTGCGGCGCAGTCGTTTACGGTAGTAAAGCTGCTCGTCCCGCTCGCCGTTACGGATGGACTGAACGATTCCCTGAATATAACTTTCATAGGGTTCGTAATAGAAAATGCGCCGGTAGAGTTCTTTCTGGAACTCCCTGGCCAGCGGCGTCCAGTCAGTACGGACCGTTTCCAGTCCCTTGAATACCAAGTCTTCTTTACCATCCGGTTTCACGACCAAACCGGCATAGCGTTTTTTGCTGCCTTTCTCTGAACCTCGAATGGTGGGCATGACAAAGCGGGTGAAATGGGTTTCGAACTCAATTTCAAGATAGCTCTGAATCTGGTATTGGTTTGTTAATTCCTTTTGCCACCACTGGTTCAGGTGTTTGGCCAGCTGTTCACCGATGGCAAATATCTGTTGGTTATCCAGATCCTTGACCTGTCGCAGGTGCACAAAAACCGAGTCGGTGTCGCCGTAAATGACTTCATGACCCTCTGCCTCAATCAGTGCCTTTGTGCGATTCAGAATGCGATGGCCACGCAGTGTTATTGAGCTTGGCAATCGGTAGTCAAAGAAGCGGCAGCCAGGAGTTCCCAGTACGCCGTAAAAAGAGTTCATCAATATCTTGATTGCCTGGGACATGGCCGCATTCTTGTGGCGCTTGGCCTGATCCCGCGCTTGCCAGAGTTCCCCGATCAGATCCGGCAGAATAGGGGAGTCTTTGCTGAATACCGCGCCATTGAATCCCGGAACGAAATCAGATTTCGGCACTTCGGGCGTTTCCCTCTGGTCCCATTGATCGTCCCGGTCATAGGCTGGTGTGGGTTCTTCCAGAATTCCCTTGATGCGGGCCAGGGGGTCGATCTTGAATGTGCGGATGATACTGGGGTACAGGCTTTTGAAATCCAGCACCAGTACATGCTCATACAGCCCCGGTATGGAGTCCATGACATAACCGCCAGGACTGCCGACACCAATTGGATCCTTGACCAGACTGGGGGCAACGTAGCCCGCCCGATGCAGACGTGGCAGATAGCGATGATCGAAGGCGGCGACTGAGCCGCCGAATCGATCCATCGCCAGGCCGGTCAGTTCCGCGCGCTCGACCGCGAATGCAATCAGCTCGGTGTGGCGGAAAATGTCCCAGACCAATTGGCAGTCTTCCAGGTTATAAGCCGCCAGGGAGATTTTGTCTTCGCGGAACAATCGGGTGATTTCTTCACCGCGGTTGTCCACATCGTGAATCAATTTGCCCCGGTTGAGCAGAGTGTTGGCCACGCTCTGCAGTGAAAAGCTTTCAAAGACATAGGTGGCCGACTTCAGTGTTTCTATGCCGTCAAGCACCAGTCTTCCTGGCATACAGAGGGTATAGTGACCTTCATCATTGCGTGACTGGCGCCAGTCCAGGGGACTGTTACCCCGTCCGAGATTGAGCGGAATCCCCAGGCTGTCGGCTTTCTTTTGCAGAAAACGGAGGTCAAAGTTAATCACGCTCCAGCCAATGATAATGTCCGGGTCTTCCTCGGCAAACCATTGCAGGAAGCGATGCATCAGGTCACGTTCATCCAGGCAAAGTTCCAGGTATTCCGGTATGGGGTGCTGATTTTCTGAGGCGTTAATATGGTCGGGGGACCCGACCATAAATACCTTTTCGATGACCTGTTCGTTTTCGGACCGTCTGTGGTCTTTTTCCGGATCCCCGGGAGCCAGACTCCGGGTCATGACGAGGCCAATGGAATACAGATGATCACCGGTCATCGAGGTTTCGATGTCCAGGGACAGCACGGTAAAGTCCGGCCGATAATGAGCCGGCTTCAGAGGTGCATCCACCAGTTCGCTGAAATTTCCGTGTCTGGCAGGAGCCCCTTTATATTCAAAGGACGCGGTAATAAAGCGCTCCATCAGGAAGCGATCATGAGGTTGAATATCGGCTTCCAGAGGCGTGAGCCCGGTATTCTGAAGGAGATCGCGGGCACGATAGAGAACCCGTTGTTCTTTAAAGTAAAACGCATGGACGGGCTTGCCTTTGAAACTGAGCAAATTCACCGGTTTGTCATGCCAGACAGGGTCTGGGGCATGAGAAGGACCGTAGTCCCGGGATAAAAGGCTTCTGGCCTGTTCCACTTCCTCGGTATCGAGGAAACATACGGCCTGCTGAGCAGGGTAGTGCAAGCGGATAGGGCCGTCCGGTCCCGTAGCCCATAATGTCAGCTGCAGTTTCTTCGAACCTCTTCCATTGGCTGGAGCATCATCCCATTGGCGGGTCAGCAGAAAAGCGTGTGACATGTGTTTTAGATTGGGGGTTTAGTCATTCAATGATATGAAATAACAGAGCCTGCCATCGTAATAGCAGGCTCTGCAACAGCAATAAAAATCTCTACTGGCAGTTGTAGATGATGTATTCACGGGTGCCGTCGATAATTTCGCTGGCCGTGGCTAGCGCGTTGCCGCCCATTTTGATGGCTTCATTTTTAGCGAGTACCAGAAGTTCATCAGCCATGGGAGCTTCGCCTCTGGGAAGGAATCCGACCTTATCCAGCACCTGGGCTGAAGCGGTACCCAGTCGCTCACATTGGGAGGCTTCTTCAGTGGTGAGCAGTTTGACGTTTTCAGAGCCGGGAGTTGGCTTGACCGTTGCACAGGAAGCTACGGTAAGGACGGCGAGAATCGGGACAAATTTCAACTTGTTCATAGATATCTACTTAATCAATTGATTTGTAAGTATTGCCAAACACTAAAGCAATTTTTTTGAGCATCATACTACAGATATGCTCATCGGGTAACCGCGGTGAATTGTGCCATTTCGGTGCTTTCACTTGCTCGTTTTTAGTGCAGTAGGGTATTGGGAAAAAGTGCCTGAATGTCACCATGAAGACGTCCAAATGTCACGATGGAAAAGACGCTTAGCCTAATGTCTAAGCTGGTTTCGACCATAGTGGAAACTACACCAACGGGGTGCTCGACGTACAATGAAAGGGACTTCATATATACATTCGTGGAGGATGTTATGTCTCAGCCATTGACCGTAGCCGTGACCGGTGCGGCAGGTAGTGTTTGTCAGTCTCTGCTGTTTCGTCTGGCGGCTGGTGAACCGTTTGGGCAACGCCCCATACGTCTTCAATTGATTGAACGACCCGATGCCATGCAGGTGCTCCGGGGGCTGGCAATGGAACTGGAAGATTGTGCCTTTCCGTTGCTTGAGTCCGTTACCCTCCATGAAACTCCCGAGTCCGGTTTTGTCGATTGCGATTATGCCATTCTTGTTGGTGCCAAACCCCGCACCGCAGGTATGCAGCGGATAGACCTGTTGCAGGATAATGCCGAGATTTTTGCCCAGCAGGGTAAAGCGCTTGGTCATTATGCCAAGCCGTCTGTGAAGGTTCTGGTGGTCGGGAATCCGGCCAACACTAACGCATTGATCGCCTGGGCTAATGCGGAGCGCCTGTCACCCAGCCAATTCACCGTATTGATGCGCCTGGACCACAACCGGGCCAAGGGTTTCCTGTCCCGTAAGCTGGGGGTGAGCCCACAGAGTGTGGAAAGACTGGCTGTATGGGGTAACCATGCCAGCACCCAGTTTCCTGATGCCAGCCATGTCCATATTAACGGCCAGCCCCTGCGGCGTGGGCTGGATATTGACTGGTACCGTGAAATCATGATTGGTGAAGTGCAGTTGCGCGGTGAAGCTGTCATCAATGTGAAAGGGCGGACCAGTGCGGCGTCAGCCGCGCAGGCGATTATCGATCATCTGCGTGACTGGATGATCGGCACCACAACGGGAGATTTTGTCAGCATGGGCGTGTTCAGCCATGGGGAATATGGCGTGGCGCCCGGATTGTTTTTCTCCTTCCCAGTGACCTGCCGTCATGGAAACGTGGATATTGTGGAAGGCCTGGAACTGGATGATTTCTGCAAAAAGATGATCCGCGAAACCGAACAGGAATTACTTCGTGAGCGGCAGGCGGTGCTTTCCTTGTTACCGGAAACCTCTCTAGCCCGGAGAGGCTTTACAACGTTGTCAGGTGTGGCCTGAAAGTCTGCCTTTTTCAGGCGGAGATTTTTTAAAGTAAGTCAGAAGTAAACGACGCTCATTCAGGTCTTTTGTGTGTGGCCGGCACTACTCTGCTTCAGGTCTGTTATCTGAAGGGAGTTAGTGCTTTTTTTATGTCACTGGGTACCTATTCTCAGATCCCAGGCAATGAATGCCTGTTCCTTTTCGCTACCGATTCTCGTTCAAATTTAATCTTGTTCCTATCCAGGAGAAGGAGGATTCATAGGCATTCTGAATATCGCAACAACTTCGATAACGCTTACAACATGATCGACAACCTGCCACTTTTACCTCCCTTACTATTACCTGCATCGGTGAACTCCAGTAGCTCAAACAGCATATTGTCCGTTTCTTTCTTCTGTCGTTCGCCGGTGACTAAGACGTGTAAAAATAAGGAGAAATAAATGAAAAGGAAAAGTGGCTTACTATTAACAAGGTCAGTGGTTCTCTTTCTAATCTTTTTATTGGGTTTCGGTTCATCTGCATTGGCAGCGAATTATGAGTACACCGGCTATATCACGAACGATACGGGCGGGCCATTAAAATTTCTATGGTACAGCAAAGGAACTGATGACAACCCGCGAGGACTTGGGGCTCAGACGGGGCATCTATATCATGGTGAAATGCTGGAGCTCCCTGAGGATATTTCTGCTGGTGAACAAATAAGCTTCAAGGCCAAGTCAGTGGGGAGTACCATCCAGGGCACTCTTGTTTTTGAAATGGCTAACAGTGAGTTGGTGTGGATATATTTCCATGTACCGGATATCAATAGACGTCATAGCCAGTCTCGAAACATAGAAATCAGTATCCAGAACTCGGGTAACCATTCTGTTGCCCAATATAGGATTCGTCCTTCAACAAATCGGGTAACGTTCCTGTCCTATAACACTCATCTGTTTAAAGAATCTTTGGTTGGTGATTTTTCGTCCTCTCATGTGTGGGATGACAGCAAACGAAGAGAAGCCATAGTGCAATCGATCTGGGATCTTGATCCGGATGTCGTAGCGCTACAGGAAGTGTGGGGAAACTCAATGAAAGACTGGTTCATTAATCAGCTCAAGACTACATATCCATACCATTATGCTCCACATGCCATGCAAACCCTCAAGATCAGTAACGGTCTCGTGCTGCTGAGTAAATTTCGTCTGGAAAATACCGGTAATCATCTTTTTTCAACACTTAACGGCACCGCTCAAAATGATCTAACAAAGTACCTTGATGTATTTACCGTTGGTGATGACTGGTGGTCGGAAAAAGGTTATCTCACGGCCAATATTATATTTTTTGAAACACTTGGTCTTTCATTTAAGTCACGCATTGGCGTGAGCCACACCAGTACTCAGGTAGAGTTGGCTGATTTCTCAAATATTGGTGAGTTTGTGAACGGCACCTTAGATGGATCATCACATTGGAGGCTAGTCTCCGTTCCCACCAATCCGCCCATACAAATTGCAGTGGAATGGGGGCACGATGAACCGTTTGATGGGGCAACTCCGGCGTTCCTGATGGGAGATTTAAATACGCATATTAGTCATTACGACGCTATGAATGACGTATTTGAAAGTCGTAATGCTTATGATGTTTGGGAGGAGCTTAACGGCGAGGTGACCTATACCAATGTTGAGTTCGAAAAAGCCTATACGGTATATGATGCTGAAAACTCTCTTGTACAGATATACGATCCAAAATCGAATGGACCGGACAGGATTGACTACGTATATCTGAAGCAGGGTGATAACTCAGACGTAATCAATGTTGAGCCAAAATCGATTCAAGTTGACCAGACCCATTTTAAATATGGAGATAGCTTGGTTGATCAGTCTGATCACTGGCCGCTGGTGGCAACGTTTGAATTGAATGTCGAAGCATCTGCTGCACCGGCAAAAATCATAGAATACTCATACTCAAATACGGCCGATCACAACTGGAAGAAAATATCGTTTGGAGACACAGTTGAAATTGAGCCAGAGGCCGCTTTATATAGAAATCTCGTTGTCTTCTCAGCCATGCAGACCTATGAGGGTATTGATACCGCAGGTTTGCGTATCAAGAGCCTAGATGAAACCGGGTTTAATGTAATGGTTGAAGAGGAAATTTCATTGGATGAGGAGACTACTCATAATGACGAAACAATCGGTTATCTGGCCTTACTTGAGGGAAAAATATTAAATAATAGAGGGGTTCAGGTGGGTGAGGCAGGAAGGCTGCAAGGCGACCATGAATGGCGTACCTTTACAGGTCTGACCAAAAATTACGTAAACCCGGTTTTAGTTGCAATGATGAATTCCACTAAGGGACTGGAGCCGGCGCATATTCGACTGAGAAATGTGAATGCGAATTCCTTTGAGTATAAAGTCGAAGAGTGGGATTACCTTGATGGAGTACACCACATGGAAGATATCTCGTTCATCGTGCTTGAGGCCGGGGTACATAACTTAGATCATGGAGTGACTCTGCAGGCAAAAACAAAGAGCATGAAGCTTTCATTTAATGAAGTTAACTTCGATGCTCCATTTCAACAGCCTCCGGTTGTATTCAGCCAAAGCCAAACACTAAATGGAAAAGACCCTGTGGTTACAAGGCAGATGGATATTTCCTATCAGGGATTGCAGGTAAAGCTTCAGGAAGAAGAGAATAAGAACCAGGACCACAACAGAGAAAATGTTGGAATTATTGCAGTAGGTGGCACGTATTCTTCAATCACACGGTGACTCCAAACCAGGTGTAACCGTACTGACTCTCCATAAAGATTGTAGCCGGGCAAGCCCGGCTTTCCTGCTAATTAGCATACCAGATCGTTTTGGTCTGCACGTACTGGTCAAAGGCCTCAAGTCCGTTGTCCCGGCCGCCGAATCCGGAAGTTTTGTAACCCCCAAATGGTGTGGTTATGTCACCCTCCGAGAAGCAGTTGACCGATACGGTACCGGCTTTGATTGCCTGCGAGGCTCGGTGGGCTCTGCGGACATCCGAGGTGTAGAGCGATGCCGCCAAGCCATAGCTGGTAGCATTGGCCAGATCAATGGCCTCAGCTTCGGTTTCGAAAGTGGAGACGGCAAGCACCGGACCAAAAACCTCCTCTCTGAACAGACTCATTTCTGAGGTGACAGCGTCAAAAATGGTCGGTTCGATGGTCATTCCAGCGCCTAATGCCAGCACATCACCACCTTGAATCAGCTCTGCGCCTTCCTTCTTGGCAGTATCGATGTAATGGCAGACTTTATCGAAATGTGCCGGTTCTATCATCGGTCCAATCGAGGTTTCCGGATCCTGGGGATTACCGACCTTCCAGCCGTCAGACAGCCGTTGTTTCAGAATACCGAGCAAGTCGTTCTTGAGACTTTCATGCACGATCAAACGGGAGCCGCAGCTGCAGTTTTCGCCCATATTCCAGAACGCAGCGGAGAGGACGTCATCTGCAATGGTTTCCAGGTCGTAGGCGTCTTCAAATATCACCTGGGGGCTCTTGCCGCCGCATTCCAATATGATTTCTTTCAAATTGCTTTGGGCGGCGTAGGTCAGGAACAGGCGGCCTACCTCCGTGGAACCGGTAAAGGACACCACATCCACATCCGGGTGAAGCCCCAGGGCTTTACCCACCTCTTCACCGAATCCGGTAACCAAGGTCAGGGCACCTTCCGGTACACCGGCTTCGTGAGCCAGTTGAACCATGCGGTAGGCGCTCAAGGACGTCAATTCTGCCGGTTTCACCACTACCGAATTGCCGGCAGCCAATGCCGGTGCTACTTTCCAGGCAAACATCAGTGCCGGGAAATTCCAAGGCAGGACCGCACCAACGACACCAATCGGCTCTTTGACGATCAGGGCCAGCTTGTCGTTGGCTGTCGGCGAAACCTTTCCGAACTGTTTATCGATGGCTTCGGCATACCAGGAGAAAGTCTGGATCGTGTCCGGAATATCGGTATTCAGGCATTCTGTAATGGGTTTGCCTGCGTCTACACAGTCCAGAGCCGCCAGCTCTTCCTTGTGTTGCTCCATCAGTGCTGACCAGCGCAACATGATGCTTTTGCGCTCTCCTGGAGAAAGCTTTGCCCAGGCACCGGATTCAAAGACTTCACGGCCTGCTTTCACTGCGGCATCCACATGCTCGCCGTTACACCGCTGAACTTTACCAATCACGCTGTGATCAAAGGGATTCAGCGTTTCAAAGTGCTGAGCCTCAGTCCGGTCAGTTCCGGGAATCAGTGCGCCGGCGTACAGTAGGCTGTCCTTGGCCTGTTGGAAAATATCTTCTTTAGTGCTTGGCATAGTGTGCTCCTGTTATTTCTTGTACTCCTATTATTTCTTGTACTCCTATTATTTCTTGTACTCTTACTATTTCTTGTACTCTCATCATTTCTTGGGTTCCCCTCACTTCATGTTCTCCTATCACTTGATAGCTGTTGCCAGTAGGGCCAGAAACGATTCTTTGTCTTCATCGCTGATAGGCAGCAATGGCGGACGGGGCTCGCCAACCGGTAAACCGATAAATTGGCATCCCACCTTGGCCTTCTGGTTGTAATCCGCGGCTTCCTGATTTTTGATCACCGGTAGAATGCGCCACATGATGTCCAGAAGGCGCTCGTATTCACCGGCATCGGCAGCTTCGATCATGGCGACATGTTCTCCCGGCAGATAATTGGCGGCTCCTCCAATCCATGAACGCACACCCCAGAACAGATAATCGGCTGCCTGATCATCGGAACCGCATACCACCTGGAAGTTATCCATATGGGCATTGATCAGGGTCAGCGCCCGGCTGAAATCTCCACTGCTTTCTTTGATACCGATGATGTTTTTGTCTTTCGCCAGTTCGAGTACGGACTCAATACTGATATCCACTCCCGAGCGTGCCGGAAAGTTGTACATGATGATCGGCATGTTCACGGCTGCGCTGACCGTCTTAAAGTGGTGGACGATTTCATGTTGCTGGGGCAGACAGTAAATCGGTGGAGCCAACATCAGGGCCTGATAACCCAAGGCCTTGGCTTCCTCAGCTTTGGCGATGGAGCCGGCGGTGTGGGTATCATTGACTCCGGCGATTAACAGAGCTCGCTTACCCACGTGGCTGGCGATATAGGACATCAGATCGCGGCGCTCGGAGGCACTCAGAGTGTAGTATTCGCCGGTGGTACCACAGGCGACGATACCCCGGACGCCGGAATCGATCAGATAATCGAGCAGGCGGCCCAGTGCGGGATAGTCAATCTGGTTTTGGTTGTCGAAGGGGGTTACTACCGGGACCAATACGCCATTTATGTTCATTCTTTTTCCTCTTGCATGAGACAAAGTTTCTAAGTGCTCTGCCTGAGCACATAACTACGGGTTGAATTACCGCGTCAGGTAACGCGGGACATCGAATAAATCGGATTGGCTTTCTGCTTATTCTCTGAGGCCACGCATTCGTGCGTTGCGGCGTCTTAGCAGCTCCAGCGTGATCAGCAGCAGTACGGACATCACGATCAGCAGAGTGGCCACCGCCAGAATGGTGGGGCTGATCTGCTCGCGGATTCCGGACCACATCTGCCGTGGAACCGTGCGTTGCTCTGCACCGCTGACAAACAGCACGACCACGACTTCATCGAAAGACGTGCCGAAAGCGAACAGACCACCGGAAATCACTCCGGGACGAATGAGCGGCATGGTGACCTTGAAAAAGGTATATACAGGGCCTGCACCGAGGTTGGCGGAAGCGCGGGTCAGGCTATGATCGAAGCCGGTCAGGGTTGCCGTGACGGTGATGACCACGAAGGGGATTCCCAGCACCGCATGGGCCAGAATCACTCCGGTATATGTCTGGGCAAGACCCAGGCTGGTGTAGAAGAAATACATGCCCGCAGCCGCAATGATCACGGGAACTATCATTGGCGAAATCAGCAATGCCATCACGGCGTTGCGCAAAGGCATGTCACGACGGGACAGACCCAGTGCCGCCATGGTGCCCAGAGTGGTCGCCAGTAGTGTGGAGGCGGAGGCAATAATGATGCTGTTTTTAAGGGCGTTGACCCATTGCGGGTTATTAACCATATCCGCATACCAGCGCAGGGAAAACGCACTGCTGTCCAGATTGAGCATGCCCTCTGTAAATGAAAAGTAGGGCTCCGCATTGAAGGACAGGGGAATAATGATCAGCACCGGCATGATGAGGAAAAACAGTACCCCAAAGCAGTACAGGCGGTAGCTGTGAAAGCCCACCCGTTCCAGAGGTGTTGCATAGCTGGGTAGTGACATGATGAATTACCCCACTTTCAGATTATTGATGCCGACCAGGCGGTTGTAGACGGAATAGAGCAGCAACACCATGGCGAGAAGAATGCCGCCTAAAGCAGCAGCCAGTCCCCAGTTAAGGGAGGTCTGCATGTGATAGGCAATGAAATTGGAGATCATCTGGCCGCTGCGTCCGCCAACCAGGGCGGGAGTGATGTAGAAACCAATCGAGAGAATAAAGGTCAGGATCGCCCCGGCACCTATTCCCGGCAGGGTTTGTGGGAGATAAATATGGATAAAGGCATAGCCCGGTTTGGCACCGAGAGAGCGTGCTGCACGCATGTAGCTCGGTGAGATATTTTTCATCACGCTGTACAGGGGCAAAACCATAAACGGCAGCAGTATATGCGTCATGGCGATCACCGTACCGAACATATTGTGAATCATGCGGAGGCGTTCACTGATCAGGCCGAGGTGAATCAGAACATCGTTAATGACGCCTTCAGTCTGCAGCAGCACGATCCAGGAAGTTGTCCTTACCAATAAAGACGTCCAGAAAGGCAACAGCACCATGATCATCAGCAGGTTGGAGCGACTCTCGGGAAGGGTGGCGAGCAAATGTGCCAGGGGATAACCCAGGATCAGGCAAAGCGCTGTAATCAGCGCAGATATTGCAAATGTCTTTAACAATAACGTCTTGTAGATCTGGCGTTGTTCAGGCTGAGCGCTGATCTCCCCGTTTTCGTCATAGCGCATATCCAGCGCTGCCAGATAGTAGCTGAGCGTGTAACGGCTGCTCAGGTTCTTGATGGCCGCCCAGGGAGCAATATCTGACCAGCGTTGGTCAATATCAATCATGGCAGTACGGACGCTTCCCGTATCGATCAGGCGGGTTATCGTGTCCTTACGGGATAACCGGCGTGCACTTTTGCTCAACAGGCTGCGCATACCGGAATATTCGGAATTCAAGCGACCCGCTACCTTGGACAGTTCATGCTGTTCCTGAAGGGATACCAGCTCTTCGGCCAATACTGCATAGATGGCTTCTTCCGGGAGTTGCTGCCGGTCCCACTGTTTTAGCGCAGCAACGGTGCGGGGCAGGCTGTCGGCAACCAGTGGATCGTAGACACTGCGGTGCAGCATCTCGATGATGGGCATAACAAAAGTGATGCCGACAAACAGCAGTAGCGGTACCACCAGCAGGAATGCTTTGCTGCGATTCCAGCGTTCAGCCTGTCGTAGTTGCTGCTTGAGCCGCTTTCTGGCGTCGATATCCAAGGGTGGCTCTACCAGGGTACTGGTCGTGATTGCTTCGTATTTCATGACGAGTCTCTCCGCTATGCCTGTCCGCTTGAGGCATCCAGTGCGCGGCAGTCGCGGCTGAGCCAGCCGACCTGGACCAGGTCTCCTTTCCTGATCTCCAGTGGACGTGAACCATTGGGTACCTTGACGATGAACTGGTCATGATTCATGAGCTCGACACGGGTCCGCATATGGTCTCCGTGATAAATCAGCTCCAGAACGCGGGCATCAAAGCGGTTGTCAAAATCGTTTTCCGGATTGATCTGGATGCGTTCCGGACGGATAGACAGGGTGGTGGCTTCACCGGATTGGTATACGTTTACCGGCAATGCCTGGACATTGCAGCCTTCGACGCTGACGACGCAGCGGTCATTGCCGATTTTTTCCACTTTGCCGGATAATTTATTGTTCTCACCGATAAACTGGGCAACGAAGGAATTGGCCGGTTGCTCATACAGTTCCGTTGGAGAGGCCAGCTGTTGCACGACCCCCTGATTGAATACCGCGATACGGTCCGACATGGTCAAGGCTTCGGTCTGGTCATGGGTGACGTAAAGCACCGTAATGCCAAGACGTTCATGCAGATGTTTGATCTCATACTGCATCTGCTCACGCAGTTGTTTGTCCAGCGCTCCGAGTGGTTCATCCATTAAGACAAGCTTGGGTTCAAATACCAGCGCCCGGGCCAGGGCAACACGCTGTTGCTGGCCACCGGAAAGTTGTCCCGGTCGTCTGCCGGCCACTTGCGGCAGTTCAATCATGTCCAGTGCGCGTTTGACCTTTTGCTCAATATCACTTTTGGAGAGCTTCCTGACCTTCAGTGGAAAACTCAGATTTTCGGCAATGGTCAGGTGAGGGAAGAGGGCATAGTTCTGGAACACCATACCGATATCCCTTTTATGGGGAGCCAGGTTATTGACGGGGGTGCCATCGATATATATTTCGCCTTGAGTGGCGCTCTCAAAACCGGCCAGCATCATCAGACAGGTGGTTTTACCTGAGCCGGAAGGGCCCAGCATCGTCACGAATTCGCCCTGGGCAATATCGAGATTGAAATCTTTGACGACCAGAATTTCGCCGTCGTAGGTTTTTCGCACGTTCTGAAAACGCACATAACTGTTATCTAGCGTACTCATTCTGCAGAACCTGAATTCTTATTTTCTACTCTGTCAGTGTGAAGGCTGAGGCTTTGACTAACGGACCATCAGCGCAAGCGCTCAGCCATCTATTCCGAATTTCCCTATATTCCGAAGTTTTCTATTTTTCGAAGTTCCCTATGTTTTGACGTTTTCTATATTCCTAAATTTCTTAGGGCTCAGCGTGCCAGCCAGGTATTGAACTCCTCGTTCAACTCGTCGGCGTAGTCGATCCACCATTCGTCATCAAACAGAAAGGCTGTCTTGTAGTTTTCCGGAGCAGTCGGCAGGCGGGCCAGCAGTTCCTGGTCTAGCATGGCGGCGGAGGATTTACGGGTCGGACCATAGGCAATCCACTGTGCCTGGTCGGCCAGAGCCTGAGTGCTGGAAGAAAATACGGCGAATTCCAAGGCTTTCTGAAGATGCTTGGTGCCTTTGGGAATGGCCCAACCGTTCATGTAACCAATCTGGTGGTCCCAGATAATTTTGAAAGGCTTGCCTTCTGCGTGTTGAGCGCTATCAATGCGGCCGTTAAAAGCAGAGGTCATGATGACTTCGCCGTCAGCCAGAAGCTGTGCTGGCTGCGCGCCGGTTGTCCACCACACTACATTGCTCTTAATAGATTCCAGCTTCTTGAAGGCGCGATCACGGCCTTCGCGGGTTTCCAGAGTTTTATAGATCTGGTTTGGCGCGACGCCATCCGCCAACAAGGCCCACTCCAGGTTACCCTGAGGTTGTTTTTGCAAGGCACGGCGTCCCGGGAATTTCTTGAGATCGAATAAATCAGCCAGCTTTGATGGCGCCGCCTGTCCTTCATACCGGGTTTTGTCATAGGCGAGGATGTTGGAGACCACGATGGAGGCGACAGCACATTCATGGATGGCGCCATCGACAAAATCCTCTTTCGCGGGAGTGCCGTCAGAGCCTGTCAGCAGGATAGTGGGGTCCAGCGGTTCCAGTAGACCTTCGGCGCAACCGCGCACGATATCGGGCTTGTCCAGTGAGACCAGATCCCACGTCACATTACCGGATTCCACCTGGGCCTTGATCTCCGCAAGTCCTCCACTGAAATCTTCCGACACTATATGGGTGCCGGTCTTGGCCGTGAACGGCTTGTGGTAAGCCTCTACCTGGCTCTTGGTGAAGGAGCCTCCCCAGGACACCACGGTCAGGCTGTTATCCGCCAGTACCTGGCTGCTGAGCAGCAGCGCCACAGATGCAAAGGATAAGTTTTTTATTGTGTTTTTCATTTTGCACTTCTCTCCGGATTGGTTGGATTAAGGGCCGGATATCTGAGGTCAAACTCTTAATTTCCGGCACCGATTTTGGTGGAGTGTTTTTTATCCTATGGGATATGTATATTTTATACAATATACAAAAACAAAATTTTTTGACACGAAAGCGATTAAAATCTGTTCAATCCAAAAGGTGTCAAATCCAATCCTGTTGGTTGATTGGTGACCAACTTTCGCACCAATTCGCCGGTCAGAGCCGCCTGGGTCAGGCCAAGATGCTGATGGCCAAGAGCCAGCACAATCTGATTCCGGCTGCCTACCTGGTCAATGATCGGGAGAGAGTCGGGCAGGGAGGGACGGAAGCCCATCCAGGTCTCTCCCGGTGAGTCATCCAACCCAGGCAATATGGCCTTCGCATGAAAAGCCAGCATGGCGGCACGCTGCATATTAGCCGGAAGATCCAGTCCCCCGAACTCCACTGTACCTGCCAAACGTAACCCCTCGCTCATGGGTGTCATGATGAAGCGACGCTCGGCAGAAGTGACTGGCATGGAGAGGGAAGCACCTGAGTTGGGCAGCATCAGGTGATAGCCTCGCTCCGTATCCAATGGAATTGATCTGCCGGTTAACTCCCTCACCATTGGTTTAGACCAGGCCCCGGTAGCCAAAACGATCTTGGGTACTTGGACAGGCTGTCCATTGAGCTTTAACTGAACGCCATCGTCGATTTGCTTGAATTCACTGGCGGGCTGCAGAAGCACTTGCCCGCCCCGTTGCTGAAAGAGTTCTCCTAGGGAATGTGCCAGTTGGTAGGGATTGGCGGTATGGCCCGTATTGGGAAACAGCACGGCATGACGGATGGTCGAGCTCAATCCCGGTTCCAGTTCACGAGCCTGATCACCGTCCAATATCTGGGCTTTGACGCCATGGTTACGAAGGGATTCCAGGGTGGAAGCTTGGTAGTTGTAAAAGCTCGAGTCCTGTTCAAAGGTGAGCAAAGAGCCATTAACTCGGATTAGATTCTCCACCCCACTTCCTTCAAGCAGGCGTTTCCAGGCGGGCAGGGAGGCTTCGTTCAGTGCCTGTAGTGCCTGACTCCCTCTGTCAAACGGACGCTTTCGGGTATTGAGCATAAAGCGGATCAACCAGGGAGTGATGTGCGGCAAATAGGACCAGCGGATGGCCACCGGTCCCAGAGGATCGAGCAACATGCCGGGAATCTTCCATAGCAGGCCCGGCGTCGCCAGGGGATGAACCTGTTCTGTCGCAAAATGACCGGCGTTTCCGCGTGAACAGCCTTCACCGATACCCTGGCGATCAATCAAGGTTACCCTGAGGCCGGCCTTTTGCAGGGAGAGGGCACAACTTACGCCAACGATTCCGGCGCCAACGACGGCAATATCGGTATCCAGCTTTTGCATAAAAACTCCTCTTCATTTGCTGTTGTAAATATTGTATAAAATATACAGTTTTTAATTCTCGTACAATGAGAGACTGAAAAGCGCCACCGACCAATAAGATTAAATAAGGTATTTCGATATGAGAGAAGGCACGTTTTTCTGTATTGACGCGCACACCTGTGGGAACCCGGTAAGACTGGTTGCCGGAGGCTATCCGGCGCTGGAAGGGGAAACCATGAGCCAGAAACGCCAATTCTTTCTGAAACATTATGACTGGATTCGCCATGCACTGATGTTTGAGCCACGGGGTCATTCAATGATGTCAGGCTCTATCGTATACCCTCCATGTTCTGATGATGCGGATGCCTCAATCCTGTTTATCGAAACCAGCGGATGTTTGCCCATGTGTGGTCACGGCACTATCGGCACCGTCACCGCCGCCATTGAGAATGCCATTATCCGCCCGCGGGTTCCGGGCAGATTGATATTGGATGTGCCTGCCGGAAAAATTACCGTGGAGTACGAACAGAACGGAGCCAAAGTGGAGAAGGTGCGTATTTATAATGTGCCTGCCTACCTCGCTCATACCGGGGTTGCTGTGCAAGTGCCTGATCTGGGGGAATTGGTGGTGGATGTATCCTATGGCGGAAACTACTATGCCATTGTTGATCCACAAAAGAATTTTCCTGGTCTGGAACATTTCAGTGTCGACCAGATTCTGCATCTCAGTCCGATTGTTCGGCGAATTGTCGATGAAGCGGTTGAATGTGTGCATCCGGATGACCCGACTGTGCGCGGCGTGTCCCATGTGCTCTGGACCGGAGAGCCGAGCAGACCCGGTGTGGATGCCCGCAATGCGGTATTTTACGGTGATCGTGCCATTGACCGTTCTCCGTGTGGTACCGGGACCAGTGCCCGTATGGCGCAATGGTATGCCAAGGGAAAATTGGGCATTGGCGATCAATTTGTTCACGAAAGTATTATCGGCAGTACCTTCGAAGGAAGAATTGAAGGCGCTGCTCAAGTGGGAAGGTATGAGGGCATCATGCCAAGTGTGCAGGGGTGGGCCAGAGTCTATGGTCACAATACCATCTGGGTGGACAGTGAAGATCCTTATGCCCATGGCTTTGAAGTGAAATAACCGACAATCTGCACGGCGGGTCCGGAGGTAACGACCGGCCGTTATCTCCCGCAGTGTCTGGGTTGTCTATCTCAGCAACCAGGCTTTTCGCTACAACGATGAGGCTTTCTACTACAGCGATGAGGAATATAAATGTTACTATTGCTCCACTCCTCAGATATCCAAGGTAATCTGTCTTAGTTCTATGAATTCTGATCTCGTATATAAAACCCGCACCCAGATGGTGGCAGATATTCTGCGTAAGAAAATTCTCTCCGGTGAAATCGTTGCGGGTGAGCCCCTGCGCCAGGATGCGATTGCCAAGGAGTTCAATGTCAGCCGCATTCCGGTCCGGGAGGCATTATTGCAGCTGGAAGCCCAAGGGCTTGTCTGTTTTGAACCGCATAAAGGTGCAACGGCGACGGAATTGTTGCCGTCAGAAATACGTGAACTCTTTGAATTGCGGGCGTTGGTTGAGTGCTACGTTCTGGAGCAGGCCATCGACAACATGACAGACCAGGATCTGGAAGTTGCAGGCAAAGTTCTCAAAGCGTTCGAGGAAGCTGTGGAGAGTGGCACCAAAGTGCAAACCTGGAGTGATCTCAACTATGAGTTGCATGCAGCGCTGTATAAGCCGGCCAATCTTCCTCAGGCTATGGAAGTGATACATAACCTCAATATCAAATCGGACCGTTATATCCGGTTACAACTTTTATTGACCACGGGAATCGATAAAGCCGAACGTGAGCATATGGCATTGCTTGAACATTGTCGTAAGCGCGACAAGAAATCAGCCACTGAACTGCTGAGAAAACACATTCTTGAAGCAGGTCAGGCCATACACGATCTGTTGGTGCAACAACAGGCTGGGGCGGCTGTGGGTTAAGCTGCTGTTACCTCGCTGTTAAATTCCTCATTCATTAATACCCTCATATTCGGTTTCGCCCGGCGCTCTGTCCCTGAATTGCAGGGATGCCAGACGGGCATAAAGACCACTCTTCTGCATGAGTTCATCATGGGTTCCCAGGGCATCGAGTTTGCCCTGATCAAGTACCGCTATTCGGTCAGCATTCTTCACTGTTGCCAACCGGTGGGCAATCACCAGGGTGGTGCGGCCGATCATCAACTGATCCAGAGCCTGCTGAACCCAGTGCTCGCTTTGTGCATCCAGGGCACTGGTCGCCTCGTCCAGTAATAGTATCGGCGCATCCGCCAGAATCGCCCGGGCAATCGCCAGGCGTTGTTTCTGGCCGCCGGAAAGTCCGGTGCCGGCATCACCCAGGCGGGTTTGATAACCATCGGGAAGGGCGGAAATAAAGTCGTGAGCGTGAGCCGCTTTGGCTGCCGCAATCATTTCCTCATCTGAAATGTCCTGTCGGGCATACTTGAGATTCTCCTCAACCGTGCCAAAGAAAAGCACGGGGTTTTGTGATACCAGGGCAAAGCAGCGGCGCAGGTCACCTGTAGCCAATTCTCGGGTATCGATGCCATCCAGGAGAATGGAGCCTTTATTGGCGTCGAAAAAGCGTAGGAGTAAATCAAACAATGTAGATTTGCCTGCGCCGGACGGTCCGACAAGCGCAAGGGTTTCGCCTGCGGAGACCCTTAGCGATAAACTGTTAATGGCAGGCTGCTCCTGGCGTGAGGGATAAGCAAACTCGAGTTGCTGGATATTGATTTCTCCCCGCACCGGCTGAGACAGCGCCACCGGATGTTCCGGTGACAGGATTTCGCTGCGCGATTCCAGCAACTCGACAATACGTTCTGTGGCACCGGCGGCTCTTTGCAGTTCTCCGATCACCTCTGAAATGGAGCCCACGGCGGAACCGACAATCACGCTGTAAAACACAAAAGCTGCCAGCTCGCCGCCCGTAATCCTTCCTTCGATCACATCCAGGCCGCCAATCCACAACATTAGTGCGACAGCGCCAAGTACCAGGACAATGACAGAGGTGACCAATAATCCCCGCTTCACAGTTCTGTGCTTGGCCACCTGGAAGGCTTCTTCCACGTGCTGGTGAAAGCGTTGCTTATCTATTTCCTGGTGGTTATAGGCTTGTACTGTTTTCAGCTGTCCAAGGATTTCTCCCACATAAGCGCCAACGTTGGCGACTTTGTCCTGACTGATTCTGGACAAAAGGCGAACCTGGCGTCCATAGAAAAGAATGGGAGTGACTACTAGAGGAACGGAGATCATGACGATAGCGGTGAGCTTGATATTGGTGATAAACAGCCACACGATGCCGCCCATCATCATGATCAGATTACGCAGGGCCGTCGAAACAGAAGAACCGATCACTGACTGCAAAAGTGTGGTGTCCGCAGTCAGGCGGGATTGTATTTCCATGCTGCGGTTCTGTTCAAAGAAGCCTGGATGTAGCTCGACCAAATGCCGGAAGACTTTTTCCCGGATGTCGGCAACGACCCGCTCACCCAGCCAGGTGACCCAATAGAAGCGGGTGAATGTTCCAACTGCCAAAGCCACAATCAGACCCAGAAATACCAGGACATACTGTGTAAGAAGTTCCGCCGATGCGGTGGCAAACCCCTGGTCAATCAAGAGCCGGACACCCTGGCCGATGGAAAGTGTGATAGCGGCAGTGAAGAGCAGGGCTGAAAGGGCGTAAGTAATTTGTCTTCGGTAGGGCGACAGAAATTGTGAAGCCATCCGAATGGCACGCCAGCGGGTCTTCTGCATATTAAGCGCATGTCCAGGGTTGTGGTGGCACCAGCTCAGTGCCTGTTCGCCGATCGTTCTTCAGACCGCCAGGTCATACTGAATCGAGGAGGCTTATAAACGAATTTTCGGACCCAAAAAAGGGAGCCGTGGCTCCCTTCTGAATAAACTGTTCTACTAATTGAAGTGAGTCTCAGTCAGTACGCTTGGTAACTTCGACCAGGTGGAAACCGAACTGGGTTTTCACCGGACCTTGAACTTCACCTACGGGGGCGCTGAAGACGACCTCATCAAATTCTTTAACCATCTGACCAGGACCAAATTCACCCAATTCACCGCCTTGGCGGCCGGATGGGCAGGTAGAATGTGCTTTAGCCAATTCGGCAAAGTCCGCGCCGTTTTGGATCTCGGTTTTCAGTTGGTTGCACTGATCTTCAGTACTTACCAGAATGTGGCGTGCGGATGCTCGTGCCATGTTGCTCTCCTATTGGTTTCGACTTTAGGTATCCACCGATTCCCGGTCAGGAACTGCATCGATACCCGTAATCGTTGTAAATGGGGATCGTGTTCCGGTTTTCAACCCACAAATTTCCATAGATTGTCGTTTTGGTAAATAGCTGGACCTCATGATTGCAGTTTGCTGCTGAGAAGATTCAGTCCCAGACCCACGTAAACCACCCCTACGATACGATTAATCCGCGCAGACAGACTCTCATTGGAGCGTACCATGCGAGTAAATCTGGCTGCGAACAGCACCAGTGACAAACACCAGAGAGTTCCCCCAACAACAAATATACCGCCCAGCAGGGTGAAAGCGGCTGCCGGGTGTTGCTCCGCAGGAGAAACAAACTGCGGAAGAAAGGCCAGGAAAAATATGGCGATTTTGGGATTCAGAAGATTGGTAAGAAACCCCTGGCGAAATACTTTCCAGTGTTTCTGATGGGGAAGCGGGTGGGCGGCTTTGAGTTCTTTGCCACTGCGATAGGTCTGAATACCCAGATATATCAGATAGGCGGCTCCGGCCACCTTGATCAGAGTAAAGGCCGTTGCGGAAGCCATCAGGATCGCAGAAAGGCCTACCGCAGCAAAAAATGTATGGGCCAGAATTCCCGCACCGATGCCCAATACCGAAACCACACCGGCGGTACGCCCCTGGGAAATGGTACGGCCCAGAATGTACATGGTATCCGGGCCTGGAGTGATCCAGAGGATGATACTGGCGGTTAGAAAGAACCAGAGATCTTCAATTCCAAGCATGTCGTAATTCCTCAAACATTAACCTGATACTTCAGGTCCGTAACCTCATCACCGGTCATGCCACGAAATCCCCAGCAGTGGGGCGGCTGTTCTTTGATCATGATTTCAATGTCCACCGGCTGGATATCAAGTCGCTGCCCGATAGTGGAAAACAGGGACTTGATTAATAGTTTCTTGGTCTCGACTTTCCGGCCTTCCATCATGTTGATTTCGATCACAGTATAGGCATCGCTGCGACCGCCGGGGTAGTAGAAATCCTCTTTTTCCATGGGGATGAACCGATGCGCCCGTTTATCTTCGGGCATACCGAGAACATCCTGCATGCATTGATGAATGGCGTCAGACAATTGTGCCTTGATTGGATTAAGGTATTCCTTGATTCCATAGATGACGATCATTGGGTTGTCCTGGTTCAATCCTGATGTCTGGTTTATTGAGAGTCGTATTCGATCGCAGACTTTATCTGTAACTGATCTTTTTTGGAAAGCGAAGCGATCACCTTATGATAAGACCACTGAATCAGTTCCCGCAGATAGTTCTCATCAAATTTATCGACTTCAACAACGGATATCCAATGATACCGATGCATATATCTGGCGGGCTTAACACCTTCCTGATCGGTTAACTCAAGAAACCGTTCTGGAGATACCCGGAGGCTGAAGCGCCACTTCTCAGGTTCGCTGGTTTTGAAATAGGCAAACTGCTTATCCCGTATTTTGAATACGTGAATGTTAGCGGGCTCGCCACTGACTTTTTCATAGGTTTCGGGCAAAGAAAGGCAGAATGCCCTGACTTGTTCAACGTTCATAGATTTTGCCGGATCTGAGTTTCCTTAAACTGATCGTCCATCAAACTCCTGAACGGGAATTGACGCCAGATCAATGTCTCCCAGACAGCGGATATTGATCGCAGCCATTTCATTTCCTTTAGGGTCAACACCTTCGCCATAGGGGTGTATACCGCAATGTTTACAGAAGCGGTGCTTGATGACGTGTTTGTTGAAAGTGTAGGTACCCATGTCTTCGTCTGCAGCTGTCACGGTTAAAGCGGCTCGAGGAACAAACCACATCAGTGCACCCTTCCGTGAACAGATGGAGCAATTGCAGGACATAGCGCCAGCGAGCTCTCCTTCAACTTCAAAAGAAATTTTTCCGCAATGGCAGCTTCCTTTGTAGGTCATAGGATGTTCCTTTCTTCTTTTAGTGGTTAGTTGTTAGTGATTGTATGAGCGTCCATGCTAAATCGAATTTAAAGGGGAGGGAATAGGCGGCCAATATCCTTGTTACGCCATTAGTTGTGACGCACCGTTACACCAACTCATATTCAAACTCATAGAAGTGCTGGCCACCTTCGATATTGATTTTCATGCTACCGGTCAAGCCAATAAGCTCTCCGGATGCTGAATCAGGAACGACCTCAAGTATCAGTCTGTCGGTGCCTTTATTCATGGTGCCAAAATGCTGCAACACAAAGCTTCCTTTCTTACCGGATAACGTCCCGTTGACCTGTTCGATAGCCACATATCCTGCTGAACCCTGGATCGTTGTCATTGCGCTGAGCATTTCCCCTTGGCTCGTGGCATCGAGATCGCCGTGAAAAATTTTGTCTATAGACATGTGCCCAAGGTTAACCCCATCCACTCCTTCAGCATAGGATTCCAGAGGAGTGAGTTTTACGTCAAACGTTCCTGAAATTTTCATTTTTTCTCCATTGAGGTATGTCGTGCCACCCATACAGGGAAACACTTTCTGATTCTTATTGGGTTGAATTTATGTCTGCTGATTGGTCTCTAACCAAGAGGCGTCCAGATTACCTCACTTGCAACCAAGTTTGTCTACTCGTGTGGATACCTGACAGCGTCAAGCACGATCAGGCCGTTTCTGAAGAGGCCAACCTGTGTAACCACTTTCCATGTCTGAGAAAGTAATAGGAGAAGGGTAAATATACCAGAATGCTTGTAATGGCTTTCACACTACCTGTAAGCGCAGCTTTTTGAGTGGCTGCCACGACTTGTGCCAGTTCAGCGTTATCGCCTATTGCTGCAGATATTTGGATATACCCATAAATGCCACTCACGGCGTCAGGGATTGCCTTGATGCCCAGGACAAGTAGAAATATCCCGAAAATACGTATGGCTACCCAGATCCATTCGCCTTTATTCACTGTTTTTCCTTACCGTGTTCACGAGGGTGGGCTAACTATTGGCGCAATACTAATGTGATGCGAAAGAACTGAGCCCACTTCGTTTCATGCTTACCAAGCTTAAATAAATAAGAGGTAGTGCGATGACTAAAGCCAGGGACCAAGTATATAGAAATCTGGCGGCCGTACTATGAGTAATAACAATACCAGCCGCTATCGTTCAAAGCCTTTCTATACCACTTCCCCTGCCAAGTCATTAGCCAGTGATTTCCTGACATTTTCCGGTACCGCTTCCAGTGTCTGATGAAATTCCGGGTGATCGATGACAAATCCAATATCGGCTCCCTGTTTGATCGCAGACACAATCTCCGGAGAAAGTTCGAAGCGAAGAAAGTGAACGGATGAGGTCTTTTCATCATCTTCCCGCTCAAGATCTTCATCCGCGATCGCAGATATCAGTCCATATCCAGCGATCTTCAACGAAAGAGCCTTTTCAATGCCTCGCAGACGTTTCAGTTCCACCTTGCGCTCTGCCGGGTCATCGTATTCCAGCATAAACGTGGCTTTCAAATTATTGCCGTCCGGGATCAAAGGATTATAGGCATCCAACTCGTCCTGGATTTCAGCTCGCTTGAACAGTTTCTCGATTCTCAGCATTTCCTGAATCTGGTATTGCACGGTGATACGGTCTTCAAAGTAGAGTCGCATATGTTCGTTGAGTGCCACCTGACGATTTTTTTTGTGGTGCATCACCTCGGTACGAAAATCCTGGCGGCGGGTATCGTATTCCTCCAGCGACCACAGATCTTCGTGGGTGAGTTTATTGATTGAGGTTTGCATGTTGTCCTCCTCAAAGTCCATAGGCTTGTCTTAACAGAGAGATAGGGTGCCTGGCCTCGCTGACAGATTCTGAAATATGAGCGATGTGATTGGCAGCCATCGGGCAATCGCTGGCGAAGTGTGGAGATTTCAATTGATCCACCTTGCGTGCTACCGGGCGGCCAATCTTGACGGCTTTTTCATGGGACTCCACTTTGACGGCATAGGTGCCGTCATGGCCCGAGCAACGTTCCTGCGGATGAATGTTGGTATCCGGTATCAAACTGAGAATATCTCTGGCTTTAAGGCCGATATTCTGTACGCGAAGATGGCAGGCAACGTGATAACTGATGTCTCCCAGGGATTCCTTGAAATCGAGCTTTAATACCCCGGCTCTATATTGCATGAAAAGATACTCAAATGGGTCCACGAACGCCTCCTGTACCTTCTTCACTTCCGGGTCATCAGGAAACATCAACGGAAGCTCTTGCTTGAACATCAGTACACAGGAAGGGACCAGCGCTGTAATTTTATATCCCTGGTCTGCCAGTCGGGCCATGATGGGGATGTTGTATTCTTTGTGCTGCTTGACCGTTTCCAGATCTCCTAATTCAAGTTTGGGCATGCCGCAACAGCATTCGCTGGGAACCAGTTCAACGTCAATATTGTTGTGTTGGAACACCTTGACCAAGTCTTCACCCAGATGGGGACTGTTGTAGTTGCCATAGCAAGTTGAGAACAGGGCAACTTTGGCGTCAGTCTGCCCGGATGCTTTGGTGTTCTTCAATCGTTGCCGCATGGTTGGTGAATAGTATTTGGGGACGACAGCGTCTTCATGTACTCCCAACTGGCTTTGCAGAATTTTCCGGAAGCCGGCATTTTCATTCATGGTGTTAACCACGGTATTGATCACCGGAATCGTCGACATTTTTCCGACAGCATCAGTGCTTGTCAGAACCTTGTCCCTGAATGAAGCGCCGTGATTTTTAAAGTGTGCCGCTTTGGCACGCAGCATTAAGTGGGGAAAGTCCACGTTCCATTCATGCGGCGGCACGTAAGGGCATTTGGTCATATAGCAGAGGTCGCAGAGGTAGCATTGGTCAACGACCTTCTTGTAATCGGCTTTGTCGACGCCATCAACCTCCATGGTGTCTGATTCATCGACAAGATCAAATAGCGTCGGAAATGACTGACACAGGTTGACACAGCGTCTGCAGCCGTGACAGATGTCAAAGACGCGCTCCAGCTCTTTATTGAGTGATTCCTCGTTATAAAAGTCCGGTGATTGCCAATCAAGGGCGTGGCGGGTAGGGGCCTCAAGACTTCCTTCTCGTGTCGTCTTTTCCTGGCTCATAGGTAGACTCCTCAAGAGTAAGCACAGTATTGTGCCTGGAGCGGGAGCCTGTCCCGTCAAGGGAAAGTTGATCCGCGCCCACTCCAGTGCACTGTTATTATTTTGAGAATGTGAGGGCCTGTCAGATAGCCCTCAAAAACTGCTGCACTCAGACTCAGGCGTCGAGGTTGTCCAGAGCTTTCTGGAAGCGATTGGCGTGGCTACGCTCAGCCTTGGCCAGGGTTTCGAACCAATCGGCAATTTCATCGAAACCTTCTTCGCGCGCCTGTTTGCACATGCCCGGATACATGTCGGTGTATTCATGAGTCTCGCCCGCGATAGCGGCTTTCAAATTTAATGAGGTTCCGCCGATGGGCAGGCCGGTTGCCGGATCTCCTACTTCTTCCAGGTATTCAAGATGACCATGGGCATGACCGGTTTCACCTTCAGCAGTAGAACGGAACACCGCTGCGACATCGTTGTAGCCTTCAACGTCAGCTTTGGCGGCGAAATAGAGATAACGACGATTCGCCTGACTTTCACCCGCAAAGGCGTCTTTCAGGTTCTGCTCTGTTTTTGAGCCTTTTAATGACATAGCGTTTCTCCTCAGAGTAATTTTTAGGCGCAGCAAGCCCGCTGCTTATTTTTTATACCGCCTAATCATGGTAGCCAAGGAATGGGGGGAGTGTTAATGGATAAAATTTATACGATTGATAGCGGGCTCATATAATGTATAAAAGAAGTTTTTTTAATAGCGCATGGTGATAAATTGCGTGGTGAATAACCGGCTACATTAATTGGGTTTGCAGCGAAGAAAATGGGCTTTTAGAGGTGCTGTCTGTAACGAAGCGTTTACAGCTGTGCTATCGCGGAAGCCAGTGTTGATCTAGCCATGAACAGTGAATTTAATAGTTCGAATTTCCGGGATTTTTCGCACTGGAATCAGTGGGCTGGAGGAGGTATCTTCGGGAATTTGAAATTGAAAAATGCGTAGCTGGCTACTACACGGTTTACACAAGAATGCTGCAATACCAAAGTGAACCGAGACATAGACCGAATGAGGTAGATACAAAATGTTTGAAATAGATCATCTTATGATCGAGGTAGATGATCCGCTAAAAGTGGCTCGTAACGTATCAGAAAAGCTAGGGAGAGTCTGAATAACCCCAAGGTTCTGAGGTGATTTTTACTCTCGACGATATATGGCCGAATATTCAGAGTGTTTTTCCGGCCATTTTGGATCTTACACCCCTGCGGGGCGTCATCTGGGCC
>NZ_MRYI01000059.1 GCF_002260525.1 Hahella sp. CCB-MM4 | reverse complement strand
GACCATGTTATCTCTTAAACAAGCCCGTCAACTGCAGACCGTGCTCCTGGGATTGCTGGCCTGGGGCGTGGCCCTGCTGATCTTCTTCCCCATCTTCTGGATGGTGCTGACCAGCTTCAAGACCGAACTGGATGCCTTTGCCACCCCGCCGCAGTTGTTCTTCACTCCGACCCTGGAGAACTACCTGCACATCGACAGCCGCAGTGACTATTTCCACTTCGCCTGGAACTCGGTGGTGGTGTCTTTTGGTTCCACGATCTTTGGCATGCTGCTGGCGGTCCCGGCCGCGTATTCCATGGCGTTCTTTGAGACCCAGCGCACCAAGTCGACCCTGCTGTGGATGCTGTCCACCAAGATGCTGCCCCCAGTGGGCGTGCTGGTGCCCATCTACCTGCTGTTCAAGGACTCCGGCCTGCTGGATACCAAACTGGGGCTGGTGATCATCTATACCCTGATCAACCTGCCGATCATGGTGTGGATGGTGTACACCTACTTCAAGGAAATCCCCAAGGACATCCTGGAAGCCGCCCGTCTGGACGGGGCCTCCGCAACCCAGGAGATCACCCAGGTGCTGCTGCCGATCAGCAAGGGAGGACTGGCCTCCACGGTACTGCTATCGCTGATCCTGAGCTGGAACGAAGCCTTCTGGTCACTCAACCTGACCGCCTCGTCCGCGGCTCCGCTGACCGCCCTGGTGGCCAGCTACTCCAGCCCCGAAGGACTGTTCTGGGCCAAGCTCTCCGCCGTCTCGACCCTGGCCTGTGCGCCGATCCTGATCTTCGGCTGGCTGAGCCAGAAACAA
>NZ_MRYI01000058.1 GCF_002260525.1 Hahella sp. CCB-MM4 | reverse complement strand
TTCCGCTGGCGGGATGTTGCAACATCGTTCCTGTCTACAACAGCCACCACGGGATTAGGGAAAGGGTTCACTGGCAATGCGCTGTTGGATGGCGGCCTCAAAGGCGCTTTGAACTCCTCATTTTCGTCACTGACGAATGGCAGCCTGGCAAGCGAGACAATTCACGGAATTGCTGCAGGCACCCTGAGTGAGGGAATCCGAGTGGCGGTATATGATAATGAAGACTATCGCCCGGATTATGTTGGCATGATGGCTGGAGTGCTGGGAAGTACGATTGGATCACTGGCCTTGGCGGGGATCGCTGGGGGCTCAGGTCGATCAAGAAGTTTGTCCCTTGAAGAAAATATTGCGGCAGGTGGTATTGATTTACGGAACCCAAATAAAATGGGAAGTAGGTTGCTGAGAGAGAAAGGAAACTTCTCAGACTTAGCTAATATGTATGTCTCTACTTCTGATAATGCCAAAGATTATCATGCACGTCCGGAGACATACTTGGAGTGGAGAGAAAGTTACTTTGCCTCGCTAGATGATTTGTCTGCATCTCTTGCTGTTCCTGTTAATGTATATGCTGGCTTGCCAGATTTACCACCTTATCAAAATCTCTATGAGCCGAGAGTCGGTACTTTCGAGAACTATTTCATGAGGCTCTACGACAACGCTGCTAATGATCGCTTACCCACAGGTATTAGAGCTCTCAACGGAGTAGCTTCAGCTCTGATTTATCCATTGGCTACGTTTGATGGGATGATCTCGGGTGTATATAACTGGCAGAATAATGCGGATTTAATGGGACAGGCGCTTGCTAAAGGCAATCTGTCAGCAGATCCCTATGAAAGCAACCTGGCCTACCTTGAATCAATAGCCTTTGGTTCAGCAGCGGTTCTTGGGGTAGGAGATCCTTTGACGATGGTGATGCCTGGGCCTCGGGTGGA
>NZ_MRYI01000057.1 GCF_002260525.1 Hahella sp. CCB-MM4 | reverse complement strand
GCTATTATCCCAAAGGTGAGAATGGCCGCCCACCGTATCCGTTATCCATCATGCTCCGCGTCCATTGTATGCAGCTGTTTTATAACCTCAGTGATCCTGCCATGGAAGATGCGCTGTATGAGATTGAATCCATGCGCCGCTTTGCCGGACTGCGCCTGTCAGACCGACTGCCGGATGAAACCACGATCCTCAATTTTCGTCACCTGCTGGAGCGTCACGGTTTGGGCAAAACGCTTTTCAAAGAAGTAAATAAGCAACTGGAGAAGCAGGGGCTGATGATGCGGGAAGGCAGTATCGTGGATGCTTCGATTATTTCCGCCCCGAGTTCCACCAAAAATCAAAGTGGCCAACGTGATCTGGAAATGCGTCAGACCAAAAAGGGCAATGAGTGGCACTTTGGCATGAAGATGCACATTGGTGTGGACAGTGCCCGAGGACTGATTCACAGCCTTGAAGCGACGGGGGCGAATGTTCACGACATTACCGTTGCGGGCAAATTGTTGCACGGAGAAGAAGACTCCGTCTTCGGTGATGCTGGTTATCAAGGTATTCAGAAGCGGGAGGAACATCAGAAGCGAACTGGTGTCACTTGGTTTATCGCGCGGCGCCCGGGTGAGCGTCGGACATTGAGTGAAGAGCATCAAAGAATGGAGACACTCAAAGCCAGCATCCGGGCCAAAGTGGAACACCCGTTTCGATACATCAAGCAGGTGTTTGGCTATGACAAAGTTCGCTATCGGGGCTTGGCTAAGAACAAGAGCCGGCTCTATCTGTTGGCAGCCTTCAGTAATCTGCTAATAGCAAGGAAAGAGCTGCTGGTATAGGGGCGATGGGCCCAGATGAGGCCCTGCGAGGGGTGTGAGATCCAAAATGGCCGGAAAAACAATCTGTATCTTCGACCATTTTCGTCGAGAGTATCAATTACCTCAGAATTTTGGGGTTATTCAGACTCTCC
>NZ_MRYI01000056.1 GCF_002260525.1 Hahella sp. CCB-MM4 | reverse complement strand
CGCCCTTCAAAGTGAATCGATAGCTGCGAGAGCGTGAGATTCCAGTTCTGCACCGGATGCGTCCACCGTTCTGTGGCATTCAACATACCAGCGTACAGCAGCTTCAGCAAACTGTTCTCATTGGCAAAGCCGCCCTTGGTCTTCGTTAGCTTGCGGAACTGTCGGTGGACGGCTTCAACTGCGTTGGTAGTGTAGATGGCCGTTCTCACGTAGTCGGGGTATTTGAAGTACGCAGAGAGTGTCAGCCACTTGCTGCGCCAGGATTTGATCACCATCGGGTACTTGTCACCCCATTTGGCCTCCAGCTCATCCAGAGCGTTTTCTGCAGCGTTGAGAGTGGAAGCTTTGTAGACGCACTTCAGATCAACCATAAACGCTTTCTGGTTCTTTGAGGCCACATACTTCAGTGAGTTGCGGATCTGGTGAATCACACAATGCTGGATCTCCGTATGAGGATAGAGGCTTTCAATGGCTTCTGGGAAGCCCTTCAGACCATCCACACAGGCAATCAAGATGTCTTTGACACCTCGGTTGTACAAGTCAGTTAAGACGCTCAGCCAATAGTGAGCGCCTTCTGCTTCAGAGAGGTAAAGTCCCAGCAATTCCTTCTTGCCTTCCACATTCAGGCCAAGAATGGTGTACACGGCTTTGCTGATATAGCGCCCGTTCTCTTTGATTTTGTAGTGGATCGCATCGAGCCAGACGATGGGGTAAACCGCTTCCAGTTCACGCTCTCGCCATGCCTGCAACTCTGGCAGCAACTTGTCGGTCACCGCGTTAAGCGTCCCATTGGATAGATGGATGCCATACAGGTCTTCAATATGGGTACGAATATCCTGATAGCTATTTCCCAGGGCGAACAGGGCAATGATCTTGCGTTCCAGTTCATCGGTGAGTTGGGTTTGATGTTTTTTGACGAGCTGCGGCTCAAAGGTGCCAGCACGATCCCGAGGCGTTTCCAGCTCAAAAGGCCCGGCAGGGCTTTTCACCGTTTTCTTGCTGGAGCC
>NZ_MRYI01000055.1 GCF_002260525.1 Hahella sp. CCB-MM4 | reverse complement strand
TCTGGTCGGATCGTGCAGAAGCATCCCAGGCAAATGCGCCCGTTTTGACAATGCCAGATGTCGTTGACTGCAGCCCCGATGACATCGAGGACCAAGTGACATTTTCAGGTTTCAGAATTTCATCGAGGCTAGCTACAGTGAAATCATTGAGCGCATCCAGATCAAGCGGCTGCTCATACTTCGAGGTAGCAATCTCCCGGCCTAGAACATCGTATTCATGCTCTGTCACATAACCTTCAGCATCAATGCTGTATCTGACCTGCCCCTTGGCATCATAGATCTGGTAGCTGCGACTGGCAGACAGTCCTCCTGCCGCCTCAAACTTCACCGCATCGGCCACCACCGTGCCGTTCCCCGTTGTCAGCAGCTCCACTTTCCCCTGACCGCCGAACGCAAAACTGCCCAGGGAGATCCACTCCCCCCCATTGAGCTGCTGGTTCACCACCACGTCGGTGGTCGTCGCCTGACCGTTTCCATCCAGGTGATGAATGCGGTAGGTGGCATTGCTTGCCCGGTTACTGTGAGCGGTCCACTTCGCAAAGACCTCCTGACGTGCACTGCCCGTCAGGGCCGATTCCCAGATAAACGATGGTTGTCCGCCACTGGCGTACAGGTAGTTATCGCCTTCAAAGCCGGACAGGCTGGAGCCTGCGGTCCAGCCTTCGGGGATTGTCTGGCTTTCGCTGTCCACCACCGTGCTGAGCAGACTCGTCTCGCCACCGTCCTGGGCGATCCGGTTCAGATGTGCCAGGAAGTCCGGTGTGATCGTAAAGGCTTCGTCATACTGAATTGTCTCAACTTCTCGTCCCTTTCCATCGTAGACATGCTCGGTTACATAGCCTTCAGCATCGATGCTGTATCTGAGCTGCCCTTTGGGGTCATACATCTGATAGCGATGGCTCGCTGCCACCTCTTCAGTGGTTGCAAACTTCACCGCATCGGCCACCACAGCCCCATCCCCAGAGGTCAGCAGCTCCACTTTCCCCTGACCGCCGAACGCAAAACTGCCCAGGGAGATCCACTCGCCTCCGTTGAGCTGCTGGTTCACCACCACGTCGGTGGTCGTCGCCTGACCGT
>NZ_MRYI01000054.1 GCF_002260525.1 Hahella sp. CCB-MM4 | reverse complement strand
GGAGACTCTGAATAACTCCCCAAATCAGTCATAATACGGCCAAGCTAACTCATCAGGAATACTTTCCATGGAACAGATGACCTTCTCCGAAGCCGAATACCAGAATAAGAAGCGTAAAACCCGCCGGGAAATCTTTCTGGAGCGAATGGATAAGCTGATTCCCTGGAAACAGCTGGAGAAAAAGATCGTTCGCTATTATCCCAAAGGTGAGAATGGCCGCCCACCGTATCCGTTATCCATCATGCTCCGCGTCCATTGTATGCAGCTGTTTTATAACCTCAGTGATCCTGCCATGGAAGATGCGCTGTATGAGATTGAATCCATGCGCCGCTTTGCCGGACTGCGCCTGTCAGACCGACTGCCGGATGAAACCACGATCCTCAATTTTCGTCATCTGCTGGAACGTCACGGTTTGGGCAAAGTGCTATTCAAAGAAGTAAATAAACAACTAGAGAAGCAGGGGCTGATGATGCGGGAAGGCAGTATCGTGGATGCTTCGATTATCTCCGCCCCGAGTTCCACCAAAAATCAAAGTGGCCAACGTGATCCGGAAATGCATCAGACCAAGAAGGGCAATGAATGGCACTTTGGCATGAAGATGCACATTGGTGTAGACAGCGCCCGAGGGCTGATTCATAGCCTTGAAGCAACGGGGGCGAATGTTCACGACATTACCGTTGCGGCCAAATTACTACACGGAGAAGAAGACTCCGTCTTTGGTGATGCGGGTTATCAAGGTATTCAGAAGCGGGAGGAACACCAGAAGCGAACTGGTGTCGCCTGGTTCATCGCACGGCGCCCGGGTGAGCGTCGGACATTGAGTGAAGATCATCAAAGAATGGAGACACTCAAAGCTAGTATCCGGGCCAAAGTGGAACACCCGTTTCGATACATCAAACAGGTGTTTGGCTATGACAAAGTCCGCTATCGAGGGTTGGCCAAGAACAAGAGCCGGCTCTATCTGTTGGCGGCCTTCAGCAATCTGCTGGTGGCCAGGAAAGAGCTGTTGGTATAGGGGCGGAGGGCCCAGATGACGCCCCGCAGGGGTGTAAGATCCAAAATGGCCGGAAAAACACTCTGAATATTCGGCCATATATCGTCGAGAGTAAAAATCACCTCAGAACCTTGGGGTTATTCAGACTCTCCCTAG
>NZ_MRYI01000053.1 GCF_002260525.1 Hahella sp. CCB-MM4 | reverse complement strand
ATATGTAGAAGTTCAGATCTGATCTGACAGTGACCGGTTTTTAGGAGGTGTCTGTCAGGTCAAGTTCAGCCTATGAACTTTTCCTTCCAGATTCGCTGCCCTTCCTCCAGGGTCGCCATGGGGGTTCTTCCAAGGCACATTTTACCCTGATGGGTGCGATGATTATTGTAGTAATCCAGCCAGTCGTCCAGGTCTTTCTGTAACTCCTCTAAGCCGCTGTAAATTTTCTTCCTGAAAGTCACCTGATAAAACTCCTGCAAGATCGTCTTATGGAAGCGTTCACAGATCCCGTTGGTCTGCGGATGTCGTGCCTTGGTCTTAGTGTGTTCAATCTCATTCAGCGCCAGGAACAGCTCGTAATCGTGCCTTTCCGCTTTACCACAGTATTCGGTGCCACGGTCCGTCAGAATACGTAGCAGAGGCAGCTGATGCTCCTCCAGGAATGGCAGCACTCGGTCATTCAACAGATCTGCTGAAGTGATGGGCGTTTTGGTGGTGTACAGCTTGCAGTGGGCCACCTTCGAATAGGTATCCACGAAGGTCTGCTGGTAGACCCGACCAACGCCCTTGAGCGTTCCCACATAGAAGGTGTCTTGCGATCCCAAATAGCCTGGGTGATGAGTCTCGATCTCACCACAGGCTTCATCATCATGCTTCTTGCGCTCCAGTGCCTGAATCTGGGATTCAGTGAGAATGATGCCTTCGTTTGCTACTTTGCCCTCCAGCGCTTTCAGACGGTCTTTAAAGTTCGCCAGATTGCACCTGAGCCAGATACTTCTCACACCACTGGCTGAGACAAAAATACCTTGTTTACGCAATTCATTGCTGACTCGAACCTGGCCATGGGCGGGATAATCGATGGCGTACTGAACCACCGCGTCTTCGGTCTCTGAATCCACCCGATTCGCCAGATTAGGTTTCCGTCGAGTCTTTTCCAGTAGCGCTTCAACACCACCTTCCTCGACCGCTGATTTGTATCGATAGAAAGTATCGCGGGACAGGCCCATCACCTGACAAGCTTTGGAGACATTCCCCAATTCTTCCGCCAGATTCAATAAACCCAATTTATGTTTGATGATTCGTTGGTTACTATGTTGCATGAGGGTTATCCTTTGTGTGTTTCGATGAATGGTTGGCACCTCCATCAAAACCGGTAACCCTCTCTTTTTCAAGAAGAAGTGTCAGATCAGATTGAAACTATTCCA
>NZ_MRYI01000052.1 GCF_002260525.1 Hahella sp. CCB-MM4 | reverse complement strand
GGGTTCTACCCCGTGACTGCGGACACTTCTAAAAAGAGGCACAATGTGCCAAAGGAGTGTTTATGAGCAAACGCAAAAAATATAGTCCAGAGTTCAAGCGTGAAGCAATTGCTTTGACCAGACAACCCGGTGTGAGTTGTCGCCAGATTGCCCTGGAGATTGGCATTAACCCTAATCAGTTGTCGAGATGGCGACGGGAAGCTGATGCCGATACAGACAAAGCCTTCAAAGGGTCAGGGCTCCCCAGAGATGAAGAAGTAGCCCTCCTTAAAAGGGAGCTGGCTCGAGTCAAGAAGGAGCGTGATTTTTTGCGCGAAGCGGCAATGTTCTTCGCCAAAGAGTCTTCCTGAAGTATCAGGCGATTCAACGTTGTCGCAATGACTTTCCCATACGTCTTATGTGTCGGTGCCTGAAAGTGTCAGCTAGTGGTTATTACGCTTGGCTATCTCGGCCACAACCGCCCCGAGACAAGGCCAATCAGTACCTGTTAACACGTATCAGGGAGATACATGATGACAGCGGGGGAATGATTGGCGCTCCACGTATGCATGAAGATCTAAGAGCTGAAGGTGCATTTGTCAGCCTGAATCGAGTTGCACGACTCATGTCAAAGCATGGTATTCAGGGCTGGCCCCGCAGGAAGCGTGGACGCTCAGCGGCTCGCACCTATCGGCCACTGGGGATCAAAAATCATCTGGAACGGAACTTCATTGCACTAGAACCAAATACCAAATGGGTCACGGATATCACGGAAGTGTCGACTCAGGAAGGCAAGCTCTTTCTATGTGTTGTAATAGACCTGTTTAGCAAGCTGGTGATTGGGTGGTCCATGCACTATCGGCAGGATCGTTACATGGTGATCAGAGCCGTTGAAATGGCAGTCTGGCAACGTCAGGGCAAAGTGCCCGTTATCCTGCATTCAGACCGGGGTAGTCAGTTCACCAGTGGAGACTACCAACGCTATCTTGATAGCAACCGCCTGATAAGCAGTATGAGTGCGGTTGGTCATTGCGGCGACAATGCCGCCTGTGAAAGTTTCTTCGGAGTGCTTAAGCGAGAAAGAATCCATCATCGACGATACCGTACTCAGGATGAAGCGCGAGCAGATATTTTTGATTACATCGAGCGGTTCCATAATCCTAGGATGCGGCGTAGAGTTGCCCTTCAGGATCGGAAGTTATCAGCCGTTTTAAAACCGTCCGTGGAAACGGGGTAGAACCC
>NZ_MRYI01000051.1 GCF_002260525.1 Hahella sp. CCB-MM4 | reverse complement strand
GAGGGTGTTCAAAACTCTGTGTCAGCCAAGTCACAGATCGATGTGAGCGTCTAGCCGCCCTTCAAAGTGAATCGATAGCTGCGAGAGTGTAAGGTTCCAGTTCTGCACTGGATGCGTCCATCGTTCTGTGGCGTTCAACATACCAGCGTACAGCAGCTTCAGCAAACTGTTCTCATTGGCAAAGCCGCCCTTGGTTTTCGTTAGCTTGCGGAACTGTCGGTGGACGGCTTCCACTGCGTTGGTGGTGTAGATGGCCGTTCTCACGTAGTCGGGATATTTGAAGTACGCTGAGAGTGTCAGCCACTTGCTGCGCCAGGATTTGATCACCATTGGGTACTTGTCTCCCCACTTAGCCTCCAGTTCATCCAGGGCGTTTTCAGCAGCGTTAAGAGTGGAAGCTTTGTAGACGCACTTCAGATCAACCATAAACGCTTTCTGATTCTTAGAAGCCACATACTTCAGTGAGTTGCGGATCTGGTGAATCACGCAGTGCTGGATCTCCGTATGGGGGTAAAGGCTTTCAATGGCTTCGGGGAAGCCCTTCAGGCCATCCACACAGGCAATCAGGATGTCTTTGACACCTCGGTTGTACAAGTCAGTTAAGACGCTTAGCCAATAGTGAGCCCCTTCGGCTTCGGAGAGGTAAAGTCCCAGCAATTCCTTTTTACCCTCTACATTCAGGCCGAGAATGGTGTACACGGCTTTGCTGATATAGCGCCCGTTCTCTTTGATTTTGTAGTGGATCGCATCGAGCCAGACGATGGGGTAAACCGCTTCCAACTCGCGCTCTCGCCATGCCTGTAATTCTGGCAGCAACTTGTCGGTCACCGCGTTGAGCGTCCCATTGGAGAGATGGATGCCATACAGGTCTTCAATATGGGTACGAATATCCTGATAGCTATTTCCCAGGGCGAACAGGGCAATGATCTTGCGCTCCAGTTCATCGGTGAGTTGGGTTTGATGTTTTTTGACGAGCTGAGGCTCAAAGGTGCCAGCACGATCCCGAGGCGTTTCCAGCTCAAAAGGCCCGGCCGGACTTTTCACCGTTTTCTTGCTGGAGCCATTCTTGCGATTGGGTTGATCGTCAGAGCTGAGGTGCTGATCAAGCTCAGCCTTCATGGCCGCTTCAGTGAGTTGCTTGATTAGAGGCGTCAGGATGCCGTCTTTTCCAGTCAGGTCTTTGCCTTCACGCAATGCTTGCAGTGCGGCTTCCATGTCGAAGGTAGGTGTGGTCATAAGTCATCTCTTTTTTGCATAGGATAAAGAAATGACACAGAATTCTGAACACTACC
>NZ_MRYI01000050.1 GCF_002260525.1 Hahella sp. CCB-MM4 | reverse complement strand
GAGACTGTAATTTAATTTGTGTATCTGCCTATCACTAGTACCCTATTACAGGGTTAAGGATAGGTAGACAATGAACCGGAAAGAATTAGAAGCATTTGCCCGTGAGGCAGCCAAATCTCTAAAGACAGAAAAGGATCTCAACGAGTTCCGACAGATGCTCACCAAGGTGACCGTGGAAGCCGCGCTCAATGCGGAGTTGGATGAGCATCTGGGATACGAGAAACACCAGCCTTCAGAGTCAGACAATAGCCGCAATGGCTATTCCAGCAAGACCCTCCGTACTGAGGACGGTCAGTTTGAAGTCAATACTCCCCGGGATCGTCAGGGCAGCTTTGAGCCTCAACTGGTCAAGAAGCAACAGACCCGTTTCACCACCATGGATGACAAGATTCTCAGCCTCTACGCCAAAGGCATGAGCACCCGTGAGATCGTGGCCACCTTCAAGGAAATGTACGGCGCAGATGTCTCTGCCACCTTAATTTCCAAAGTGACGGATGCCGTCATCGAGCAAGTGGTGGAGTGGCAATCCCGCCCACTGGATGCGATCTATCCCATCGTGTACCTGGACTGCATTGTGGTGAAGATCCGCCAGGACAAGCAGGTAATCAACAAAGCGATCTATCTGGCCTTGGGAGTGAACCTGGAAGGCCACAAAGAACTGTTAGGGATGTGGCTCTCGGAAACCGAAGGGGCGAAGTTCTGGCTCAATGTGCTGACCGAGTTGCAGATCCGGGGCGTGAAGGACATCCTGATCGCCTGTGTGGACGGTCTGAAGGGCTTTCCCGAGGCGATTAATACCGTGTATCCCCAAACCCAGATACAGCTCTGTATCGTGCACATGGTGCGAAATGCGGTGAAGTATGTGCCTTGGAAAGACTATAAGCCGGTGACGACAGATCTGAAGCGGATCTACCAATCGGCCACCGAGGAAGAAGCCCTCTCAGAGCTGGACAAGTTTGCCGAGCGATGGGATGAGAAATATCCCCAGATCAGCCGTTCCTGGCGAACTCACTGGGATAATCTCAGTACCTTGTTCCGCTACCCGGAAGACATCCGCAGGGCCATCTATACCATCAATGCCATAGAGTCCCTTAACAGCGTCATTAGGAAAGTGATCAAGAAACGGAAGCTGTTCCCCACGGATGATTCCGCGAGAAAGGTGGTGTATCTGGCAATCATGGATGCGTCGAAGAAATGGACGATGCCGATCAGGAATTGGAAGTCAGCGCTGAACCGATTTATGATCGAGTTCGAAGATCGCTTAACGGAGCATCTTTAATAACCAGGCAGATACACAGAATTATTTACAGGGTC
>NZ_MRYI01000005.1 GCF_002260525.1 Hahella sp. CCB-MM4 | reverse complement strand
ACAGCAGGTTGTACCGGATCAGGGAGAAGTAGATGGTCATGGCCAGGGGCACCGCCATCCAGACCAGCAGGACCAGGACGGATGGAGACAGCATGGCCAGACCGATGCGGTTCTTACGGCGATGTTCTGCCTCAACCGGCAGGGAATCCTCATCCGTTGCCTGATAGCTCCCGGTAGAACTATCGGAAGGCACTCTACTGCTGGTTGTACTCAGGTGTTTAGTTTTTTCGCTTTCCATTACCGGAGCTCTGGTCTCAATCACTGTATTCGTCATCCAGGGAACGACACAGGACACTCCCCGTAACGACAGGAAAATCAGATAAGCTTCGCAGACAGGCTAACTTGCGGTCAGTTGCCGGCAATAGATGTTTCGCCGACTATAACCTTTATAGTCGGCATAGAGGACGAACTCAAAAATAGCGGGCACGTTTCATTTCCCGCTCAGTCACAGCCTGAGCATTCTTCAGTGCCTGATCAATCGACATCTGTCCGGTCAATGCTCCGGAGACGAACTTACCCACTTGGGTGGCAATGGACTGAAACTCGGGAATCGCCGCAAATTGGACGCCCACATAGGGAGATGGTTTGAGAGTGGAATCCTGAGGATTGGCATTATCCATGGACTGCAGCGTTTTTTCCGCAAACGGCGCTGCCTTCATGTACTCCTGATTGGCATAGGTAGAGGCACGACTGCCGGGAGGCACATTGGCAATGCCGTATTCTTTCGCAACCAGATCGCTATACTCTTTGGATGTTGCCCAGGTGACAAAGGTCATAGCCGCATCTTTAGCGTCAGAACTCACCGGAATCGCCAGCGCCCACGACCATAGCCAACCGGCACCTTTATCGGTGACCTGTTTCGGAAACAGAGCAAAACCCACTTTGTCTGCCACATGACTCTGGGATTTGTCCGTCACAAAAGAACCCGCCACTGTCGCATCCATCCACATGGCACATTTACCGGAATTGAACAACGCCAGGTTCTCATTGAAACCATTGGAAGAGGCACCTGGAGGTCCATATTTCCTGACCAGATCCACGTAGAAACTAAGGGTGTTATGCCATTCAGGGCCATCAAATTCAGGATGCCATTTTTCATTGAACCAGCGGGCTCCGAACGTATTGGACATGGTGGTCACCAAGGCCATGTTTTCGCCCCAGCCAGCTTTACCTCGCAGACAGATACCATACTGTTCCTGCTCAGGTTTATGCAGAGTCTTGGCAAACTCACGAACCTGGTCCCAGGTGGGACGTTCCGGCATGGACAATCCGGCCGCCTTGAACAGGTCAGTGCGGTAATAGGTCATGGAGCTTTCAGAATAGAAAGGTAACGCGTACAAAGTACCTTTCGCAGAAAGCCCATGGCGCACCGACGGAAAAATATCGTCCACATCGTAACTGGCGGGCAGATTGTCCATCGCGGTCAACCAACCCCGGTCTCCCCATATCGGCGCTTCGTACATACCAATAGTCATCACATCGAACTGACCGCCTTTGGTGGCAATATCAGTGGTCAGGCGTTGGCGAAGAACGTTTTCCTCCAATACCACCCATTCGAGATCAATCTCAGGGTGAGTTTTTTCAAACTGTCTCGACAATTCCTGCATGCGGATCATATCGCCGTTATTGACGGTACCAATGGTGACTTTGGTATCTGCCAGGGCAGGCAGAGAGGCAATGATCAGAGTTGATGACAGTATCGCTGGCAGAATGTTATTTGTGTTCATGAAGACCTCTATTGTTATTTTCCACAGCTGATATTTTTGCCACAGCAATCCCGTTAGGCAGGGAATCAGCGAGTGTTTTAGTCATTCCATATGCATTCAAATTAGATCCTTCTAATTCCGGATTCAAAGCAAAGTTTTTATCCCTTTTGCTTTACTGGGATTCGAAACTGATCTGAATCTTCACATCCCCCGGCTGGCCACTTGCGGCCCGTTCAAATGCCTCAATCCCCTGTTTAAAAGGGAAAACACCTGAAATCAACGGTTTGATATTGAGCTGCCCGGAACCTAAAAGGGCCAGTGCACGGGGAAATTGGTTGGCATAACGGAAGACCGACTCCATTCGTATTTCTTTCGCCTGTATCGCCACAACATCCATCGTTACCGGCTTCGGTGGCATACCGACCAACACAATACAGCCACCCGGGCCGGCCAGTTCACAGATATTTTCAAAGGCTTTTGGACTGCCTGACGCTTCAAATATAATGTGCGCCCCCCAGCTGTCAGTTTGCTGGGCAACGATTTCGACCAGGCTTTCCCGGGCGACATTGACCGGAACAATGGCGTCATAGCCAGCAGCAATATCCAGTTTTTCCTGCACAAGGTCCGCGATGATGACCTTACTACATCCTCCAGCGAGAGCCGCCAGAGCCGTCAGGATGCCAATAGTTCCGGCTCCAATGACAACCGCAACATCACCGGGGCGTATGCGCGCTTTATCAGCAGCTTGCATCCCCGTCGCCAGGGGCTCGATCAGTGCGCCTTCAGCAAAACTCACATTGTCAGGAAGCTTAAATGTAAAGCTGGCAGGGTGGACAACCTCCGGTACCAGACAGCCATGAATCGGTGGAGTCGCCCAGAAGCGGACTGCCGGATCCAGATTATATTTGCCTTCAAGAACCGCCCGCGACGTCATATCCGGAATTCCGGGCTCCATACATACCCGGTCACCCGGTTGGAGATGAGAAACTTTGCTACCACAGGCTACGATAATCCCAGAGGCTTCATGCCCGAGGACCATAGGATCTCGCACCACAAAAGGACCTATAGCGCCATGTTTGTAGTAATGAACATCACTGCCACAAACCCCGACATTCCTAATGGCGATCAGAACATCGTGATCACCCACGGACTGATTCAGTTCAATGTCCCGAATGGCCAGTACACCGGCTTTTTCCAATACGAGTGCTTGCATAAATTTCTGTGCTTCTTGTCTTGTTGTTCAGTAAAAAGAGGGCTTTGAATTCCATCGCCAAGCAGATAATACGTGACGGGAACTGATGGTATTTATTAGAAGCTGTGGGGGAAAAACCGACAAATACCCGATGGACAGGGTTATGTATTTTTTTGTCGTATGACGATCAGAGGATTCAACCGCGCCCGAGGTCGTAGATGAAGGACTTACGATAATCGCTGGGTGTGATGCCTTTTATTTCAAGAAAACGACGATTGAAATTGGCGATGTTGTTATAGCCGACTTCAAAACAGATATCCGTAATCGGCAGATGGCTGTGGGTGAGCAGCTCTGCTGCCTTGTTGACTCTCAAACGATTGACGAAATCCACAAAGCGATGACCTGAGGCGCGTTTGAACTGTTTGGAAAAATAGGTCGGACTGACCTCCATATGGGAGGCAACTTCTTCCAGGGAAATCTCACCCTCATAATGCTCCAGAATATAGTCGACCGCCTTGTTGAGCCAATCCAGGTTGGATTTATCGATCAGCGGCTGGTGCAGTTCACTGGAAAGCGTTCGGTATTCATCGGTGGAAGCCAGCAGTTCCATCAGGGTCATGAAATGCAGCAGACGCTTCAATCCCCGGGTGGAGGAAAGCTGATCGAACAACGTCTGGGCCTGTTTAATGATGCGGGGCCCATAAAATTCAACGCCGAGCCTAGCCCGCTCCAACATGGGCTCCAGGGTTCTCAATTCAGGAAGCTGGGACTGTAACCCCTGCAGGAAGTCGACGGAGAAGTGCACCACCTGATCCCGCATATCAATGGATTCTCCCGGGCCCAGATCACTGATCCAGTTATGGGGCAGGTCAGGGGCCACCAATACCAGATTACCCGGCCTGAAGGTTCCTATATGGTCACCCACAAAGTATTTGCCGGTGGTATGGCGGACCAGGTGCAGTTCATATTCTTTGTGATGATGCCAGCGAATGAGGGGACTGGGGACGCCATGCTCAATGTAATGAATAGATTCGTCGAGAGGTTGTTCTACCCATTCATATTCGGGCTTAAGTAACTGGGGACTGTTTTCCACGACTTTACCTGATAACACAGCATCACATTTTTTTATTCTATGCCCCTGAGGCAGAATTTTCTAATGTGAAGTTCAGAACCCCACTTTGTCCAAAATGGGGAGCAGAATACTTACCCCGGCGCTTTACAACGACTTTCTGGCTTTGACGATAAACTGCGTACGCTCTGATTCATCCGGGATGCTTTTTGCCAAAAGCTGATACAGCTCTTCCAGTGTAGCGGCCTGCCCCAGCGATTTTTTCACAATCCGTGAAGCCAGAGGCCCCACATGGTGGGCCAGTAACTGCGTCAGCTTATGGACGGTTTCACCGCTGAGCGTCATAGAGCTGATCGCTCCCTGACGACGGCTGTCCAGAGATCCAATCGTCGTGATTCTGGAAGCCCCTGAGCCGGTAGTTTCCTGTGGCATGGAACGTATGCCGGACTGATTCAGGGTATTAATGAATGCGCGACGCTCTTTTTCATGTGGAATATGCCGGGACAATCGATCAATCATTTCCTGCAACGAGCCGGAGCTGGAAGCGGCATTGCGAATCATATGATTGGCCACCGGCCCGAGGAAAGGGGCCAGCGTCTGGCTGAGGATCTGTGACACTTCCGGCGAGAGGGCAATCTGCGAGCCACTCTGGGCAGAAGCTGAATGGCTCTCGGTACCAGGATGATGAGCCCGACGGTCGGCAAAGGTGATTTTGCTCTGTATCACCGTGGCGGCCAGATCATTCAACTCCGGCACATAAACCTGATCCGGCGAAATAAGCGCCTTCAGGCGGGCAGCAAACTCCTGGCAGGTGCTGAAGCGGTCCTTTGGCTCGGCGGCGACCACCTTGTTCAACAAGGCGCAGAAATCCTGATCCAGCTGTGGGGGCAGTACATTGCTTTTCGCCACCACCCGGCTGATTTCTTCTGTCGTCCAGTAGCTGCCGGCTTTCTGCGGACGGCTGCCGGAAATCAGCTCCATCAGTACCACACCGGTGGAATATAGATCGCTGCGGCCATCCACAATATCGCCACGCAGGGCCTCAGGCGACATGTAGCTGGGTGTACCGATCACATCGCCCACATTGGTCAAATCGGAAGTATCCAGCTTGGCCACACCGAAATCGGTCACTTTGACATGGCCAGATTCCAACAGAAGCACATTGGCTGGTTTGATATCCCGATGCACCACGCCCTTCATATGAGCGTAATCCAATGCTTCGAGTACCTGGATAATCAGATCGCCAATCTGCTTGATCGTCAGTGGAGACCCTTCTTTCAGGAAGGAACGCAGATCAATACCATCCACATACTCCATGACCATATAGGGAGATTTCTTGATCACCCCATAGTCAAAGACGGTAACGATATTGGTATGCAGACAGCGCGCTGCCGCCTGGGCTTCCTGACGAAAACGCGCCAGCAACCCCCCGTCATCCTGATCCATAATCAGATGAGCATGCAGCATCTTAATCGCAACAGGCCGCTCGATGTCCGGATCAAATCCCTTATATACGACCCCCATGGCTCCCTGACCAATGGTGGACTCCACTTTATATTTTCCTATCGTTTCAAACGGCGGTCGGCTACTCATAATAATCGTTTAGATGTTTTCAGTGCACAAACAGAAGATTATGGGAATTAGTGTAGTCCTTCCCATAGTGTAAGAGTGTAAGAATTCGTAATTGCATGCCTTCAGCAGAAACACACTGGTACCGCATTTGAGTAACACTCCTTCCCATTTCCCTGAATTTTTTACTGCTTTCCGGGCATGGAGCAATGGAATGCCGGAGAACTCATCCTTACTACTTTTCGAATAGTCCTATGATACGGCATGTATAAGCCATCGGCACTACACCTTGCAAAGACTATAAAGTGACACCTTTAGGCCGGTAATAAATTACTGCTGAGAGAAAGATAAGCAGCTGCCGAGAAAAGGATAAATTGTTGGAGGTAAAAGGATAATTTGTTGAAAAGAGAAGGATCGCTGGCTGCCGGTAGGTGCGCAGCAGAAGGAGAGGACAACACCAGAGAACATCTGGTGTTGTCCTGATGCTATTTAGACGGTTTCATCCAACATCTGGACGGCATTCGCCAGACTACGGTGCATACGGTTGAATGACTGGGTCAGGGAAGAGATCTCATCATTGCCCTTCACTGGCATTTCTTCCGCTTCCAGCGCACCCAGGCTGACCTCATTGGCCTTCTCAGAGAGCTTTTTCACTGGTTTGATGACCACAAAGTCCAACATGACGTTGAGCAGAATTGCGATCAATACGAATACGCCAATCAACAACGACATGAATACCTTAAAGGTATTGTCTGCCCGTTCCAGCGGCAGAGACATAGGCACAGAAACGATCTGAGCGCCTACCACTTCATTCAGATTCCATCCAAAGCCGTTGGAAGGACCATACTTATCAATCATAGTCTGCGGGGCGGCCGAAGGCTGGCTATGGCAGGCCAGACAACCCGGATCGGTAATCTTGATCGGGCGACTCATGTACAGGGAGGGGCCGGTTGGCGTATGGCGGGTGCCGATCAGTTCTTTCTCGTCATTGTGGTTACGGAAATAATTGATGACATCGGCTTCCCAGTCAGCCGCACGATCCGAAGGATTGGTTGGATTCAGTGCCGCTTCACGATAACTGTAATCTTCATATTCCTTTTGCAGTTGCTTGATGTACTGGTGAGCAGCATAGGCAGGAACGGTTTGCGGCAGGAACTGACGCTTTTGCTGAAGGGCCAGCAGAGGCTTGATTTCGCCTACGGTGTAACCACGTACGGCCAACGCACTCTGCATCATGATCCGAGCACTGTCGAGCACCTCCTCACGCGCATTCTTTTGCAGCAGTTCGTATACCAGAACCGCTGCCAGCGCAATCCCGGCCAGGGAAGCCAGGCCCAGCACCAGGTTGAATTTTATACGTAACGTCATTCTCTGGGTTTCCTGTGATATTCGTTATAGGTTTTTACAATTAAGCATTGCCGGAATTGCCAGACGCATGTCTTCAAGGGGCAGAACCAACTGCTGGGTTTCGGTTTTCGGCCAGGTGGGCCAGAAACCAAGATTGACGGTCATTTCACCGGCATTGGCCAGCATTTCCGTGAAATCCCCCTGAACAGTCGCATTACTCTCTCCTATGAGCCCGGAATATGGCACCAGCGAAAGCGAATCGATCTGAATACCGGAATTCTCATAAGTAAGATCGATGTTAGATCCAGTATAGATGTTAATTCCGTCCAGAAGCACTTCCGCCCGGATATTCGTCAGCTCATAGCCGTCACTGATCTTGTGCATACTGCTCACCAGCCGACAGGTATCCGGATGTTGATTATCCCAGTTACGTTCGAGGGTCCAGGTGCCAAAATCATAGGGCAGGTCTTCGCCGGTAATGGCGGCCGAAGTGATATCACCGCTCACCGCTTCCTCAACCACCGGCATATTCGATTCAGGTGAAGTGGGTTCCGCCAGGGCTACCTGAACTTCCTGCGGTTGGGTTTCGGCTTTCTTGTCACTTTTCTCGGTGGATATAACCGGCTTTGTTTCAGCCTTGCTCTCCACTGGTTTGACGGTTTTCTTTACCGGAGTTTTGGCGACTTCCTTTTCTTTTTTGACTTCTGTTTTTGCCTTCACCGGCTTTTGCGTCTTGGTCGGCTCTTTCTTCTTGACCGTTGAGGCTTCCACTTTTTTGGTGGTGGAGGACGAGGTTGATGCAGGCTCAACCGGTGTCACAGGTTTCGGAGTAGCTGCGACGGGCGTTTCTTTGGCTGTGGCCTGATTTGAGGAATCCACTGAAGGCTGATCTGCCGAAGTATTCCCGGACGTTCCGGACGGGGTCGAAGCAACCGTATTGGTGGTTGCCACAGACATTCCATAATCCCCATCTGACGTGGTCTTGGTATCTGAACCGCCCTGATTGGTGGCACATCCCTGAACAAACGCCAATAGCGCTATTGCCGGCAAGATAGACAGCTTTCTGAAGCGGTGATTCTCCGGTCTGCCAATGTGTTGAAATGTCGATTGAGTAGTATTCATGACAAAATTTTCCCTGGGTCCCAATGCTGTTTATTGTCAGCAACGCCCTGATTATTCACAAGCTTTTTAGAATATGTTGACATTATAGGTGGTTCAGCCGGGAATTCCCCCCTTGGTTAACGCTCTCGGATCCAACAATTCCTGTAATCGTTCCCTGCTGATATCGGTTTCCTCTTCAGCAACCTCCAGGATAGGACGCTGCTGCTGGTAGGCCTGCTTGGCAATCTCGGCGGCTTTCGCGTAGCCCACCACCGAGTTCAAAGCCGTGACCAGAATGGGGTTCATCGCCAAGGCTCTTTCCAGTACTTCCGGTTTTACTGAAAAGCTGGCAATGGCCTTGTGCGCCAGTGACTTCGCACTGTTAGCCAACAGCTCAATACTTTGTAACAGGTTATAGGCAATCACCGGGAGCATCACATTTAACTGAAAATTGCCCGATTGTCCCGCCAGGGTTACCGTCGCGTCATTACCGATCACCTGAGCACAAGCCATGGCCACCGCTTCGGGAATCACCGGATTCACCTTGCCCGGCATAATCGAGGAGCCCGGCTGCAGCGCACGTAATTCAATTTCGCCCAGACCGGCCAACGGCCCGGAATTCATCCAGCGCAGATCATTACTGATTTTCATCATGGCACACGCCAGCGTCTTCAACTGACCTGACAGGCTCACGGCGGCCTCCTGTCCGGCAATACTGGCAAAGAAATCATCACTGGGACGGAAGGTTATCTGGGCCTGTTCACTGAGGTATCGGGCAAATATCTCTGCAAAATCCGGATGTGCATTGATCCCGGTACCAATCGCTGTACCTCCCTGGGCCAATGCCTCCACCTGCCGCTGTGCATGGTGAATTCCTTCCTTGGCATTTCGCAGTTGCTGCGCCCAGGCTCCCATTTCCTGGGAAAAGGTCAACGGCATGGCGTCCATGAGGTGAGTCCTGCCGGTCTTTACCACCTCGGTGTAGTTCTTGGCCTTTTCCTCAATCGTATCGATAAGTTCATCAATGGCGGGAATCAATTCCTGGTCTAACGCCATTGCCGCACTGACATGGATAGCCGTAGGAATAACATCGTTACTGCTTTGTCCCATATTGACATGATCGTTAGGGTGTATGCGGTCCGGGCACAGCACCTGAGCACGACAGGCGATCACCTCATTCATGTTCATATTGGTACTGGTGCCGGATCCGGTCTGGAAGATATCGACCGGGAATTGTTGCAGCGGCAGACCTTCCACAATGGATTGAGCAGCTTTTTGAATCGCTTCGGCCCGGACGTCATCAAGCAGCTCCAACTCACTGTTAGCCTGCGCGGCTGCCAGCTTGATCATGGCCAATGCCCTGATAAATTGTGCCGGCATGGTCAGGGAACTGATTTTGAAGTTTTCCACAGCACGCTGGGTCTGAGCACCATACTGAGCCCATTCCGGAACGTTTACTTCCCCCATGCTGTCTTTTTCTATTCTGAACTGCTCCGCTTCGGAGCTGGCAGAGTCTGAACTGGAACCTGGCATATTAAACCTCCTGTGGAGCCCTGCCCCGGTCACTCTCGCAGTGAATCCGGGACGGTACTCGCCCTCAAATGTATATCCCTATTCTTTTATATGCACTATGCCTGCATTGAGATCACTTTGCGTAATAGTCATCCAGATAGCGAAGAATTCTGGCAGACTCGAACATAGCTGTCTGATGATTCGGATCCACCAGATAGGGCACCTGCACCTCACCATGCTGCTGCAGAAAGTGCTCACGCTTGGAGCCCGGTAGCGGTCGATATTTCCCCAGGTGAAGCCGATGAACGGCAGGCCCCATATCCGCCCATTGCTGCTTGCTTAGATTAACCAACTGATAGGGAATCTCCAATTCACATAAGCGCTCCCGTACCGGTCGGGAGAACGGACTGGACTCAAAGCTGTACAGCACCAGCGGTTTCTCTGGAGCCACCGAAGCCTTCGCCCGAGTCCCCTTATTACCACGCACCCATGTAGTCAGATGAGAACTCACCAGATTAAAAGCGGTTTCAGAGATCTCCTTGGGAGGCTGGGTACCGCGATATTCCTGAAACAGGTATTCAATAATCTCCTGGGCACCACCCAGTTCGGTGTCGGTATTGGCATCCACCAGATAAGGCACTTGAGTATTTCCGGATACCGCTTCCAGGGGAGTGAAAAAACGGCTACCACCTTCCGGGCAGGGGTAAATCATGACATCCAGATTCAGTTCGGTCAGTGCCTCACGGACCAGACGGCATTTGGGACACCCTTCACGGTCATACAACACGGGCAATTGTGCCGGCTGGCGGGTCTTTCGACTTCCAGAGGTTCCACGCCAGAAGCGGGTAGTGGAGGCCAGGGTGGAATTAATAACGTTACGTATATGGGAATCTGGAAACATAAATTGCTCTGAAATACGGTGGGCACTATCTGGCAGACCAGATTAGCGATTATGGCTATCCGGGAAAAGTGGCTTCCGGTCATTAATTCATAGAAGTTGACCAAGATCACGGCCTTTCGGTGCTAATTTCGGAGAGCCTTTAGCTTCGATTATCGAAAGGTCGCTAACGTCCATTATCGGAGAACCTTTAACGTTTGTTATCGGGAAGTCGTTAACGCTTATTATCGAAGAGCCTTAAGATTTATTAAGAGCCGCTAGCCTTTTCCTGCTGGTCACGAAAAGATTGATCACCCGGAAATGGTCCTGTAAAACAATGCTGAACCATAAGTTTTGGAAATAAACACCTCAATGCAGCATATCGTTATCCTCTCAGGATCAGGAATCAGTGCCGAAAGCGGTTTGCCGACTTTTCGCGATGTCGGCGGTCTCTGGCAGCAATACAGTGTTTACGATCTGGCTTCCCCGGATGGATGGCAAGCCAATCCGGCACTGGTGCTGGACTTCTACAATGCCCGTCGTCAGCAGGCCTGTCAGGCACAACCGAATCTGGCCCACAGGGCTCTGGCAGCTCTGGAACAGAACTTCAAAGTATCTGTCATTACCCAGAATATTGATGACCTGCATGAACGAGCCGGCTCCAACTCTGTGCTTCACCTGCACGGAGAGATAAATAAGGCGCGCAGTACCTCAAACCCTGATTTGATATACCCATTGGAAGGCCGGAATATTCAAATGGGCGATACCTGCGAAGAGGGCAGCCAATTGAGGCCTCACGTGGTGTGGTTTGGTGAAATGGTGCCGGAAATGGAGCGTGCCGCAGAAATCTGCCGACAGGCAGATCATTTTCTGATCGTCGGTACGTCCCTGCAGGTATATCCCGCAGCGGCATTGATTCATGATGTCCCCCCAGGGGTGCCGGTAACCGTCATTGATCCCAGTGAGGACTTGAGTGTCAGCGGGGCTCATATTATCCGCAAGACGGCTTGTGAAGGCGTCCCCATATGGGCTGCGCATTTGCATGATGATACTACGGACTGAATCAACCCATTGTGGAATAAATTAACGTGTGGAATGAATCAACGAAAGGGAAACGAACCGGGGTTACTCCGTTTTCAGAGTCCCGTTATAATCAGGCACAGATCTGATAATGTCAGATTATCAATAACATACCGAATGGAATGCCGGATATAATCATTATAAGGAGCCTGTAAAACGGCGTCCCGGCTTCGGAATTAGAACTACACTGTATGGAAAGTCTGCCCGAATAAAAGGCAATAAGGTACTTTAGTGGATCCTTCAAAAACAAAATCCCGCCGTTTCTCCATTCAGGTTCAGTTGGCGATGGTGTTTGTCGCCCTCCTGCTGATATTTGGTGCCGTTCTGGGTTGGTTCCACCACCAAAAAACCAGTGATATTTTCCTGAGTTCCTCTAAGGAACTGTTCGATCAGATCGCGCGGGAAATCAACAACAGTTTCTATTTCAGTTATAACCCGGTCTCCACCACCGTGCGGTTATTGAGCCAATCCCCCATCATGCGGGACCAGGATATGGAGAACCGGTTAAAGCGGCTGCCCATTCTGGTATCCGTTATGGAGGCCCAACCGGAGGTCACCTCGCTGGAGGTCGGTTACAGCGATACGGAGTTTTTTATTATCCGGCGGCTGGACAGCGACTACATGCTAAAGCGCTTCGGCGCTCCCGAGACGGCAGCTTATGTGGTGGACAATATCGAGCGGGTCGACGGCCAACCGGTATTTTCACGCCTTTACTATGATGCGTCGCTGGCCCTGCTGGGTGAGAAAGATATGGGCTTCACCAGCTACAATCCCACCATCCGCCCCTGGTATCGGCTGGCGGTGTATTCTCAGGATGTCACAACCACTTCACCATACCTGTATTACTTCATCGGTAAAGTGGGGGTTACCGTCGTTAACCAGGATAAGGACACCGGCAATGTTTTTGCCGCGGATATCACATTGGAATCACTGTCCAACACCCTGATTAAAAATAAGGTCAGCCCCTCATCACAAATGCTGATCTACACAAACGATGAGGAAGTCGTTGCCAGCCTGAATCCTGACAATATCGTGGTGGAATCCGGCCCGGACAATCTCAGCATCCTGAAGCTGTCAGATCTCAACAATCAGGTCATCAGTGATTTCTTCCAGCAATCTCCCAAACCCAATAATTCAAACTTCTTTTTTGATTCCGGAGGCCAGCGATGGATCGGAGTCAATCGCCCGATTACGCTGGTTGGTTTTACGGCACATCTGCTGATATTGGCGCCGGAGCACGAACTCCTGCAAACCGCTTACACCATTCGCAACCAGTCCATGCTGATTTCCATTGCCATCGTATTGCTGGCCATCCCTGCGGCTTTGTTTATCGCCAACCAGATGGCGCGTCCGTTACGACAGCTGTCTGAACAGACCCAGCCATTACATAAAATGAATTTCGACCAGAAAGTGAACGTTACTTCGTCCATACGCGATATCCAGACGTTGGCCTCGGTCACAGAATTCATGCGCATGATGATTCAACAACTGGTTCGTCTGATCAAAACGTTATCCCAGGAGGAAAATCATCCGCGGTTGCTGGAGCAAATGACCGGCGAGATCATCTCCATCAGCCAGGCCGACGGTGCATTACTCTATGTCCTGGATGAAAACGCGGATCAGTTGATCCCACACTGTTTCTACACACAGCAGGGTTGTAAGTCCAATCACAGCTTTCCCCGCCTGGGTGTGAATGACCGGGATTTGGAACTGGTGAAGGCCTTCCATGAAGACGAAGATCGAATTCTGGAGATCAACTATGAACGGGTATCGACCACCGGAACCCATGAATCCCTGCTTAATCACCTGGGAGCTGATCGCCTGCAAGCCGCCACATTCCCTCTTGAAAACAGGCAAGGAAAGAAAATTGGTCTGTTCTGTCTGATCTATCAGGTGGACAGCGCTTCTGATATCCCCATCCTGCATGCGGATTATAAGGCTCTGGTCAGGTCACTCACCGGGATTCTGGCCACTGCCATGGATCAGCAGGCAGGCCGTGGAAACTAACCCATGCCCTGACATCCGTGACTGTCGCTGGAACACACAGGTTTTTCGTTAATTTGCCGATTTCATTTAGATGACATTGCTGGCACTCAGAAAAAGGAAATTTCAGGCATGGACTTCAACTCTGCCAGACAATATCTGTTGAATAAGCCATCCGCTATCGAAGATTTTCCCTTTGGCCCCGACGTTTTGGTGTTCAAAGTGGAGGACAAGATGTTCGCCACCTTGAGCCAGAGTGGTGAAACCGCTCAGATGAATCTCAAATGTCACCCGGAACAGGCGCTTGCCTTGCGGGATATATTTCCAGCTGTCATTCCGGGTTACCACATGAATAAAAAACACTGGAACACGATCATCCTGGACGGCACTATCCCCATCGGTGAAATCGAGCGCATGATCGATCACTCCTACTCACTGGTGGTTCGCAGCCTGACGAAAGCCAAACGCAACGCTCTGGAATTACGTTATGGAGCCACAGTTCTTTATCGTGAGTAGCTTGTGAATTGGTAGCTTGAGAACTGTGCGTAAAGTAACTTGTGAACCGTGAATAAAGAAACTTGCGAATCGCGTGTCGTTTCTGAACTGTGAATAGCTTTTGAATCATGAGTAATTTCCGAAAAAATCGGCGATTTGCGTCTAAATGACACCCGTTTACCATCAGCCTCGACCAACATCCTATTGACCCTCAACGATGATAGGATTAGCGTTCTACCCTTTGACACGATTTTGCATGCGACGGATGACCTTCATTTCCGCGCATTTCCCTATGTTTTCCCCAATTTTGACAGCACACAATTAAGGAGTACTTATGGCAGGGCAAACAACACACTCCCAGGTGGTAGTTTTAGGCAGTGGCCCCGGAGGTTATTCCGCCGCTTTCCGCGCAGCCGATATGGGCCTGGAAGTCACTCTGATTGAACGCTACCCGAGCCTCGGAGGCGTTTGTCTGAACGTCGGATGTATCCCTTCAAAAGCCTTGTTGCACGTTGCCGCCGTCATTGAAGAGGCGCACGCCTCCAGTTCTATCGGTGTCACTTATGGCAAACCTTCCATCGATCTGGACAAGGTCCGCGCATTCAAGGACAACACGGTCAAGAAACTGACCCAGGGCGTCGGTGGCATGGCCAAAGGCCGTAAGGTCAACGTTATCCAGGGCTACGGCACCTTTGCAGGCCCCAACAAAATTACTGTGGATAATGACGGCAAGCAAACCGAAGTCACCTTCGATCACTGCATCATCGCCGCAGGTTCACAAAGCGTGAAATTGCCGTTCATTCCTCATGACGACCCTCGGGTTCTGGATTCCACTTCCGCGCTGGAACTCAAGGAAGTCCCCAAACGACTGCTGGTTATCGGTGGCGGCATTATTGGCCTGGAAATGGGTACCGTCTATGAAGCACTGGGCAGTGAAGTGTCTGTCGTGGAATTTGCCGACCAGCTGGTTCCTGCGGCTGACAAAGATCTGATCACGGTATATTCCCGTTTCAATAAAGACCGCTTTAACGTCATGCTGTCCACCAAGGTGACTGCAGTGGAAGCCAAAAAAGCCGGTCTGGAAGTCAGCTTTGAAGGTAAAAACGCACCTGACAGAAAGCAAACTTATGACGCCATCCTGGTCGCCGTAGGACGCTCTCCCAACGGCAAGAAAATCGGTGCAGAAAATGCCGGTATCTATGTGGATGAGCGTGGATTTATTCCGGCTGACAAGCAGATGCGCACCAACGTGCCGCATATCTATTCTATCGGTGATATCGAAGGCAACCCGATGCTGGCCCACAAAGCCACTCACCAGGGTCATGTAGCGGCAGAAGTCATTGCCGGACATAAAGCTTCCTTCGAACCCCGTGTCATTCCTTCTATCGCCTATACCAACCCGGAAATTGCCTGGACAGGTATGACGGAAAAAGAAGCGAAAGAAGCCGGTATTGAATTCAAGACAGCGGTATTCCCCTGGTCAGCGTCAGGACGCGCCATCGGTGCAGATCGCAGCGAAGGGAAAACCAAACTTATCCACAAACCGGACGGAACTCTGTTGGGCGCTGGTATCGTGGGCATCAATGCGGGTGAACTGTTAGGTGAACTGAGTCTGGCAATTGAATTCGGTGCCGATGTGGAAGATCTGGCCCTGACCATTCATGCGCACCCAACGTTGCACGAAACCGTTGGCCTGGCCGGTGAACTGGCAGCCGGTACCATCACCGATCTGCCAAACCCACAAGCCAAAAAGAAAAAATAAATTCTTGTAGGGGCGAACCTATGTGTTCGCCCTTTTTTCCTTTCTATTCTGCACTTGCGATCTTCACAGCCTGCCTCGAATGAGGCGATTCCCAATTCAGTTCAGGCCCTTTCGGTATCACCTGCGTCGGATTAATGATGGTATGACTGAAATAATAATGGGTCTTGATATGTTCCAGGTTCACCGTCTCGGCAATTCCAGGATGCTGATATAGCTGCCGCAGATAGGCACTGATGGCCGGGTAGTCTGCCACTCTCCTCAGGTTACATTTGAAGTGCCCGACATAGACCGGATCAAACCGTATCAACGTGGTGAACAAGCGCCAATCAGCCTCTGTCAGGTAGCCACCGGCCAGGAAGGGTTGCCGCTGCAGAATGGATTCCGCTTTATCCAGGGCATCAAACAGGGTGACAAATGCTTCCTCATAAGCTGTTTGTGTGGTGGCAAAACCACACTTGTACACCCCATTGTTGATATGGTGGTAAACCCATTCGTTCACCCCCTCGATTTCTCTTCGCATGGATTCGGGATAAAAATCGAGATGATTCCCGGTCAGATGGTTAAACGAGCTGTTAAACATGCGGATGATTTCAGATGACTCATTATTCACAATGGTCTTTTCCCGGGTGTCCCACAGAACCGGCACCGTCACTCTTCCGGTATAACCAGACCTGGCCCGGGTATAGATCTGGTGTAGAAAATCAGCATCATGCAGATGATCGGGATACCCCCGATGGCTACTGAATTCCCAGCCGTGGCTCAACATTTCAGGCACGACCACGGTAACGCCAATATGCTCCTCCAGCTGTTTGAGCTTTCGGAATATCAGCGTACGGTGAGCCCAGGGGCACGCCAGACTGACATATAGATGATAACGACCTGATTCAGCGGTATAGCCGACTTGCCCGTCAGGTCCTGAGGAACCGTCAGCAGAAACCCATCCATGGAACTGGGATTGTTCACGCTCAAATTTTCCACCGGATTTTCGGGTGTCATACCATTGATCCTTCCATTTGCCGTCTACCAATAGTCCCATTTTTCCTCCTAATTGCTGTCTGATACGTGTGATCCCGATCAAGTTTCCACAATTTTTAGCCGTCGGCCTTTGGAAAGCAGAATGGCGAGAGAATCACAAAAGCTCTTTCAAAGTTGATTGTGGTTGAAGATATCTGCAAATATATCGAATGAAAATCTCGTATTTGCTGTTCTAGCGTTCGAATTTTTAGGACTCTCCAGGCCCAAAAGGCAGACTTTTCCAACATTCTTGCGAACTGGCAGGATTGATCAGATCCTGTACATTGGGTGTTAACTTGGCTATATATGGACTGGAAGTCCGCATGGGATATTTCAATTCAAGGAAGGCATATCAAATAATAAAAACCAATGATGGAAAACAATAACAGCCAAGAAGGTCGAGTATGTTGCGCAATAAAGCCTTTTATCCACAGGCCGCCACCTGCGGTATATCCACCGCCAGTTGTGCCCCTTTCAGTACCCAGTATATTTCTGCCTTGCGCACCGAATGTGTATGCGATGCCCTACAGTTGAATACCGTTTTAGGAAGCCATCGAAGTGATAGGAGGGGAACTAATACTTCGCAGAAAAGGACGTCTGATTCTGTCTGAAGCCTCTTGCTGTACGCGGTGACAAGGACAGGCGATTAGACCGCCACGGAAACCGGGTGTGTTTCCTTGGCGGTCTTCTTGTTTAGGGCATAAGCACAATAGAATGAGTAAATAATAAGGAAATCCGCCACCCCTGCTTACACAATCGATAAAAAGACGCTATGTTGGAACCTGCCTAAATATAATCTGCTTTCATTGCCCGATTCCTGCTCATGCGCATTCGCACCAAACTGTTCGCCGCTCTGCTTATCACCACCACTCTGGTGCTGGCCACTATTTTGGGCCTGTTGCAATGGCGCTTTGATGAAACATTCCGAGACTATGTTTACAGACGGGAACTGCAGCGACATCAGCTGATCATTCAAGGATTGGAGTCACTCTATACGAGAGCCGGAAACTGGGATCGCCTGAGGCTGGACCCACGCCCCATATATGACATGCTGGAAAACCCCGCTGTTATCCGCTCTATCCTGCCACCAGAGGCGCCGGAACGGCACGAGATGAGAGAACACCCCAATCGCCGCCCCAGGCTGAATGTTCTGGATCTTGAGTTACGCCCGATCATCGGCCGCAAGATTCCTGATCCTACATTGATCCCCATTAGCGTCGATGACAGTGTCGTCGGCTGGCTGGCCATACCTTCACGTCGTGATCTTCTTGAAGCCAATGACCTGACATTCCGGGCCTCGCAGCGCCAGTCTCTTCTATGGGCCAGCCTTACCGGCATCATTGTCAGTCTGTTGATAGCCATTCTGCTGGCCCGACAGTTTGTCCGACCGATCCAGCGTCTGGCCAGCGGTGCCCGGCAGTTAGCCGGGGGAAACTATGCAACCCGCCTGAACCCAAGAGGCCAGGATGAACTGGCGCAACTGGGACATGATTTCAATCAACTGGCCAGAACTCTGGAAGATAATGAGCAAGCCAGGCGACGCTGGATCGCTGACACTTCCCATGAACTCCGCACCCCCCTGGCGATAGTGAAAGGGGAGATCGAAGCCATGCAGGATGACATTCGCCCCCTGAACAAAACCAACCTGAATTCTCTGCACCAGGAGGTGACCCAACTGGAACGCCTGATCAATGACTTATATCAGCTCACTAATGCGGATATCGGTGCAATGCGTTACCAGATGGAGAATATCGATCTATGTGCCGAAGTGCAGGAAATTGCGGAACGCTATCGGGCAATGTTTGCCGAAGAGGGTCTTCTGTTGGTCCTTGATATACCTGACCGGGAAATCTCTATCTATGCTGATGCCAGCCGCCTGCAACAACTGGTGGGTAACCTGCTGACCAACGCGCTGAAATATGTGGAGAAGAAAGGACGTGTTCGATTGTCGGTCAGCTCCAATGGCGAACATGCCGTAGTTTCAGTAGATGATTCAGGCCCTGGAGTTCCTGCTGAGTCTTTGCCTTATCTGTTTGACCATCTATATAGGGTTGAAGGTTCACGCAATCGCAAAACCGGTGGTTCGGGGCTTGGCCTGGCAATTTGCCAGCGAATTGTGACGGCCCATACCGGCCGGATAGAAGCACAGGCCAGTGAACTCGGCGGCCTGCAGATCAAGATTCAACTGCCACGGAAACAGCCATGATGAATGACACTTCCTCCACCATCGACGCCCCTATCTTAATAGTCGAGGATGAACCCAAACTTGCATCGCTGTTAAGGGATTATCTGCAACAAAGCGGTTACAACACTCACAGTATTGATCATGGTGATGAAGTGCTGCCCTGGCTACAGCAACATAAACCCGGATTGATTCTGCTGGACCTGATGCTGCCGGGCACTGATGGACTGACATTGTGCCGCAAAATCCGTCAGTCTTCTGATGTACCCGTGGTGATGATCACCGCCAAGGTGGAAGAAATAGACCGTTTGCTTGGACTGGAGCTCGGTGCTGATGACTATATCTGCAAGCCCTTCAGTCCCCGCGAGGTGGTCGCCAGGGTTAAGGCAATACTACGCCGTGTAAACCGAAATTCTGAACATCAGCCCCTGCCCATCGCCATTGACCAAGAGAAAATGCAGGTCAAAATCAATCACCAGTTGCTCACCCTGACCACCATCGAGTTTCAGTTGTTGAGGGCACTCATGAAAGAGCCGGGTAGGATTTTTTCCCGCGATCATCTGATGAACTTGATCTACTCAGATGGCCGGGTCGTCAGTGATCGCACCGTCGATAGCCATATAAAAAAGCTACGCAAGAAGATGAACGAAGCCTCCCCGGACCAGGATTACATTCACTCAGTGTACGGAGCCGGCTATAAATTTGAGGCCTAAAGAAAATGTAATATAAAGCGCCTCAGCATTCTTTTTTTCTCCACATTGCTTGCACAGTTTCCCATTAATCTGAACCTGTCAAACAAAGGAGAGATCAAATGAAACGTTCAATTATCGCCGCCGTCACCGCCGCAACCATCAGCTTGAGTGCATTTGCCTTCGCCCAGCAGGATGAGCGGCATCCCCCGAGAATGGAGAGAATGTTTGAAGAGTTGCAGTTGACTGAAGAACAACAGCAGCAGGTTCAACAGATCATGGATGCAAGCCGTCAGCAGCACCAGGCCATATTCGAGGATACCAAGGCCCAAATGGCGACAATACTGACCCAGGAACAGTTGGACAAAATGGAATCACGCCATCACGAAGGGCCACGTGGCAAAAAACGCGACCACTGTGATGACGAAGACGAGTCCTGAGGCTCAGCATCTCCCGCTCAGCTGGCACTCCACATAGCCCTGGCCAGATTCCTCGCCGGACAATCTGAGCACCGGCAGATTCTGCTCCAGGGTGGGATGCCGGTGCCGTTTCAGGATCTGCTGAGTCAGTTCTGCATCGTATTGAGAACTCAAATGTTCCCTGTAGCGATGGACGGCATGTTGCACTGAGGCATGGGAATCAACTACCGGCAGGGGGTAATCCCTTCCCAGTTGGCAGCTTGTCATTATTTGCTGGGCTTCGCTCAGCAACCAGGGTTGATATAGTTCCTGTCCTTCCAGCTCAGCCAGTTCCGGACACTCTTCCCTGATATATCTGCCGTCCGGATCCATCTTTTGCGACAAAGCGACCGGATCTTCAAAGTGCCACGGATGAATGCCGGTAACCCCAATCTGCATCTGAACCTCGGGATACAGAACTCCCGGTTCATAGTCGGTCGACATTCGTGCCAGATATAACGCAGGTTCACGCCAGTTAGCCCAGATATTCTGGCAGGCAAAGGATATCAACAGTCCCCGTAGCCGCTGATTTAACCAGCCTTGCCGCCGCAGGGTGCGCATGCTCGCATCGATTAATGGATAACCGGTACGACCCAGCATCCAGGCGGTAAGACGTTCTTTATCGGGTTCCAGGGGAAACAACCCTTCGTAGGAAGGATGCAGGCATCGATGTTCCAGCTCCGGTTCATCTGCAAACAGCTGCATGCAGTGTGAGCGGCGCAGAAGCTGGGAAACGAACATCATCAGAGAAGCAGCCCATCCTTCATCTCCCTTGGACTTGTAGTGCCGATGGGCCTTGCGGGTCTGCTGAAACACTTCCCTTACGCTTACGGTGCCATAGGTCAGGTGAGGTCCCAGACGAGAGCAGGTCGAAGATGCCAGCAGACAGTCCTCATAGTTTTGCTTATAGAATTGACTGTATTGTTTCAGGAACCCACCCAGAGCCTGAATTCCATTGCGACGTCCTCCGCTCTGGCGTTGCGCACAGGCCGTTGAGTCGACACCCAGTTTGTCCGGCCAGATTTCCGGGCGCATGGGGGACATGGTGATAAATGGAATCTTACCCGGCGTCGGATAAACCGCGGATGACATATATTCCTGCCACTGCTGACCCCAACTGCTGCGGGTATCGCTTATCGGGAACACACCGTTGGCAGGTGTCTGAGACCAGTTGATATTGTGCTCCCGACACCAGGACTCAACACGACGATTGCGCTCATTGGTCCATTGATTACCCACTTCCTGATGGGAGTACAGGTTGAAGGTACCATGGTGCTCGTACAACTCGTCCAGCACATGTTCAACCTCACCTTCGACCACCCATAAAGGTTGCCCCAGTTTGTTCAACTGTTCATTCAGGTCGAGTAAGGAGTCGTGAATAAACTGCCATTGACGAAGACTGGTATCCGGCTGCTGCCAAAACTCATCTTCGATGACATAGATAGGTAATACCGGCCCCTTTGACGCAGCGGTATACAGGGGACCATGGTCAGTGATGCGCAAATCACGCTTGAACCAAACTACCGATAACGTCACTGATTTTCCTTATGTATCAGGATCAATTAATCCCTGGGCCTATGTGGAAAAGTGTCAATAAGAGACACCCTATCTCACAACCTGTTATCGGGCAAATAAACCTTATGAGAGGTAACTTACGGATTCACCAAACATATCCGCCTGTTCCAGGGCTGTCAGAGCTGTAACAGATTGCCGCCCATACGGTGTGACAGGGGCTCCTGGCCCGCCACTTTCGCAATCTGGTCGCCAGGGCGCACCAGGCGACGATGGCTCAATCCCATTAGGTATCCGTTAGTTCTGGCCCGACAGGGAACGCGTTGATTCGGTTCCCCGTCCAACAGCACAATCTCTGCAAAAATATCACCCTTGTTCAGCCAGGTATCCAGTTTTTCGGAGAAGACCAGCAGTCCGGTGGTTTCTGCATACATCGTATCAACCGCCTGCAGAGAGCTGATCCATATCTCCTTCAGAACCGGCTCTCCCGCCTCGCCGCTCACAATGCCCCGATCCATCAAAAAGCCGAACAGGTTCCTGGCATCGTCACTGGCCACCTGATCTTCGACGTCGTACTGCCCACGATATTCAATCGTCACTGCCAAAGGGGGCATATGCAGGCCGGCTCTGGGAAAGTCTTTCTGCAACCAGTGCCAGGGCTGTAGATGGGTCCCGTCAAAAGCCACAATCCCGTTGAGATCTTCAGTGAACAGATAGCGAAATCCCAGGCGTTGACATAGCGCGGTGGCTATTTCCAGCTGGTTATCAACACAATAGACATGACCACTGGTGCGGTCATCGCAATGGAGGTCAAACACATAGTCGGCGTCAATAGACAGCCCGAGCAGAATTTTTTTCAGGGCTGCGGACTCAGTATCCGATGGAAGATTAGCCACGGTATTCTTTAAAGCCTGAATAACCAGCTGCTTGTTTTCCTCAGCATTCTCCCCCAGTCGGCCGTCCACCTGCCTGTAGGTGTCCTGGTACAAATCACCGAAGTTTCGGTTGAAGTTACCTGTACCGGTTAAATCGAATCGACCGGCAACATAGCCGAATACATTCTGGCCCATTCCGATGGGATTAGCGTAGGGGACCACAATGATTTCACCCTTGATCTGCTCTCGGGCATCGGCATCGGCAAGCATTGGCAACAAGTGCTGCACCACCAGCAGCCCCGGCCACTCATCCGCATGCAGACCTGCCTGTATGTATACCTTGGGACCTGTACCTGACTTGCCAAATCTATAGACCAACAACTCTCGACGAGTCCCGGGGGAGGGGCTCATCAATGCCAGACGCTCGGAACGCATGGTGTCCTCTTCTCTTTTTTCCTTTGGATTAACCGGGTATTACCGGCGATTTTGTCCTGCCATCACTATAGCACTAAACTGATCATATCCATGTAGTTCTTCAATCTCATTAAAGAGAGTCCCCCGACTCAACATAGCCATATTCATAACGACGGGAGAGACTCCCGGCTTCATGCCGGAGGACATTCATGCAGCCGGTGACCATCGCTATTACCATCTGTCTTCTGCCACTGGTCAGTATTCACGGCTGCTGGCTCTGGAGCAGCAGCCAACATATGATTCCCTGGTGTAATCCCTACTGGGACGGATGCGTATCAATCAGCAAAGCCGTCAGATCATCCGATGCCATCTTCCTGTTTCGTGCCAGCATGATATTCACTGCCGGATATATGGTCATATGCTGGCAAATGTGCCGCACTTTTCTCATCCACCGGCACAACCAAGCCGTAACCGCCTGGTGCATTGCCATCCTCGGAACCCTGGGGGCACTCTTTCTTGTCCTATACGCCAGCTATCTCGGAACCGAAGGGCAAATCTACCAGTTGCTCCGCCGTTACGGTGTCATCGTGTATTTTACTTTCACCGCTCTGGCGCAAATGTTCCTTTATCGGTCGCTGATGCAGAACTCTGAAACCCGCAACCTGACCCCGGTCAGAATCATGATGCTACTACTTTTCGCCATCCTGATTATCGGGCTGGTCAGTCTGGGGGCCACACTGACTCTGGAAAACCCCGCCAAAGATCAGTGGGAAAACACCACGGAATGGTGGTTTGCCCTGATCATGACATTGAATTTCGGACTGTTGGGGTGGGTCTGGAGAAAGGTAGGGTTTCGGCTTTAGGTCGATGACCACCATAAGCCAGAATAACGCCCCACATTGGTGCGCGAGGTTTTCAAATAGGGCACCGGAAATTCTATAGTCAATCCCCGTGGCGACTCTCATAAATCAACAAAGTACATATATATCAATAACATATAATTTTTTATCGGAGTTGGCACGAGCGCTGCTATAGGAAAAGGGAAGAAAGCTTTTGTTGATACTGCAACCGACTTGCACATCAAAATCTTTCTTTACCGATAGTCAGGGTACTTTTCTGTACGATGACTGTTACCTCTACGCTCGTGCCTTATGCCTCGTGCCGGATTTCCGAATCGAGGCCTTTTTTTGCCTCCTGTTTTTCGACTATTCCCCGTTTATTAATGACTGTTTAGGCCAGTTTTATTCGTCTATTTTCGCGCCAGCTGTATCAGCTTCTTGTCCAGCCAACGGTGCCATTCATCTTCGAATCGCACCCAGCCGCCCTCAAAATAGTCATCCACCCATTGCTTTGAAGGAACCGTTGAGCAGGGATTTTCCGATAAGTGATTCATAATCTTCACCATGGCATTCCGGCCCTCAGCCGTCCCCATCATAAACGCCACCACAGACCAGGCTTGGGAATACATGGTTGCCTGGTCTTCACGACGCCACTGTTCAGGCGTCACCTGCAAGAACGTTCCCAACTCCGGAAGCTGATGATTATCCACAACCTGCCGGAGATGCTGAGCTCTCCATTCAGGAATCTCATGGGTTCTGCTCATCGCCTTCGCCTCGTAGTCGGCAAAATATTCCGCCAGTCCCTCGTTAAACCACATGGGAGTGCGCCCATACAGACCAGCCACAATCACATGGGTTGCCTCGTGCCGGGCGACGCGTAACGTATATTCGGGGGTACGTTGCAGGACGACAGCCTCATTCCCCTGAGTGGTATAAAACCCGGCGACGCCTGAAAGCTCGGGGGCATGTTCCTGCTGGTAGGCTTCAAACCGTTCGGGCTGAATGAACACCTTCAGATTCAACGATACCTTTCGCATATGCTGAATCCCCAGGTCCCGCCCCAGATAGCGATAGATCGCTCGTATATCTGTTTCGAGGCGATCCCTGACTTCCGTGGCAATTGAGCCGTCGGGGGAGTCAATCTTCAAGTCGAAATAGGACAACTCTCCACCGTACTGCTGGCTCAGATCTTCCGATTTAGCTTTTGCCGGTGCCTGATCCGAAAAATGCCTGCGCCCTTCCGCATCCACCCATGAGAATATCTGTGTTCTTGGTTGCTCGCTGATTGTCTGGGTTTCAGGACGAACACAATTGAATTGCTGTTGAAACACTTCACCCAGCCGCTGCAGGGAGAAACCTTCTTCTCCAGATCCGTTCATCGACATTTCCGGCACGGATAAAGGAGGTTGAGGACGAGAAGTCTCCAGTTGAGGGAGTTCCAGGCCCAGCTGGATTTTGACCCAACGTTTCTGGGCATCATTCATCAATATCCACCCCAACATAGCCCCCAGAATGGCAACGGCCAGCAACTGCAACATGCCTCTTAACATTGCAGCTCCTTAATCGTCCCGGAAACCCTTCCACACTGAATGGTTAAGTTTGATCTCTCACAGGTTTTGTAATCTTTTGTTAAGCCCTTCAACGAATATGCCCTGAATCTTAGTTAACGTTGCTCACATTACGATTGTATATAACGAACTTTCTGCCACTTGATAAAGCTTTTGAACGATGGCGCTCACTTAGCTGAAGCCACCTGAAAAGTTAGAAAGTTCAGCCGCACGCCCTTATAAGGATAAGTAGAAATCAATCTCATGGCGAAGCACCTTTACAATTCCGCACTTATTGTCACCGTACTCTTTACATTGGCTGCCTGCGGGGGGCAGGAATCCAATATTCCCGAACGGCAGACCCTGACACCTCCGGTCGGCTCTACCGGATCGTCAGCCAACGATCTGTCCGGCCGGGTCATAGACGGTTACCTGCGGTATGCCAGGGTTTGGCTGGACGTGAACGAAAACTACCAGCTCGACGCCGGTGAGCCTCGTGTCATGAGCGGAGAAGGGGGTAAGTTCACGTTTACGACCGAAATGATGGGTGGTCTCGGATCCCCACGGAAGTATCGCATCATGGCCCACATACTGCCGGGTATTTCAGTGGATGAAGACTATATGACGGGTAACAATGAGGCGCCTGGGCTGGTGGATGACGGTTATATCCTGGCAGCTCCTCCTGGAACCACTTCCGTCACCCCACTGACCACATTAGTGGTAGGTCAGTACGATTATCTTAAGAGGCGTGACGGAACAACCACCTACGGTAAAGCTCACAATACTGTTCGCGCGCGTTTGAACTATACCTCACTGGACTTACTGCAGGACTATGTGGCCAAGAATGACTATGACCTCAGAGCACTAGCCAAATCACTGGTTGCCGCACAGAAGGAATTCTACAGCGACCAGAACCATTCCGTGGTAAATAACCTGCTCGACCAGATAGACAGTGATACGGCAGCCATGATGACATCGTATCTACTATCCAGCAGCACCGGGATTCTGCAGCTATCCCAAACCTGGGTCGATAGTCTGGACCTGAGTTCCCCTAGCCAGATTGCGTTACAGGACTTCAGCGATTTCAGATCCATGGTCGCCACCAGCTACGCACAAAAACCTGACCTGAGTAATCCTGAGATTCTGTTTGAACGTCGATGGTACATTTCAGCCAACTCCACCAGCCTTCAGCAGAATGATACGTTCCTGAATGACGCCTATTACTTTCCGATATTCTCGGACACGACTATCGCTTCCGATTTCAGTGCTCCGGACATTTCTGAACTGCTCCAAAATACCAAGATGGTGGGCCGGGCTCAGTTCAGCCGGCTAATGACCGGAAGCGTGAGGACTGTTCGCCTTGACGGCGGCGTGGATTTCCATGGTCTTTACAGGGCAATCGATATCCCTGGTGATAATTTCGGCCAGTACTATGTCAAAGCCAGTGCAACACACGACCTGTATACCACGGAATCTCTTGAGTCTGACGGGCAATGGGACTTGATTACCAGTGCCGTCATTATCGATCTGGATGCTTCAGAAGATACCGTGAATCCTGCAACCGTTGCGGTTCACCGCCTACCTGACGGTGGATCAATGACAGAACTCACTTCACTTTATGTCAATGCTGAAGAAGACTCCTCAACGGTTCTTGGTTTAAATACTGACACTCGTACTTCAGCCACAGTAAATGTCGACTCGACGTCAACGGTGCAATTTCAGCTGGCAGCCGAATTTAATACCGACTATCAACCGATCTTTTTCGGCCAGTCTTCCAGTTACGACAACCGCTACGAATACGGCTGTTACAACAGCGGTGAATTGGAGTCGGTCAGAATATTCTCCACTAATCAGGGCGATGACACGACCGCCTGCGCTGCGACACCAGATCTCGGATTTATCCAGATTTTCCCGCAGGATGATTTACCTTCCGTTGAATGCAGAACCCATATAAAGATTCCAGGACAGCATCTATGCGAGTTTACTCTGCTGGATGGCGAGGGAAGACCCGCGATTATCCTGACTCGAAGACGACAGGGAGCGATCGTCGAAAATCTGGATCCAAATGATGGCGACCTTGTGCTAGTCGAAGAGCGCATTTATGCCCCACTGGCGGATAGTCTTGAAGAGGAATTCATCACAGTGACGACAGATACCGATTCAGATATCAATGCCAATGCACCTCCTTCTGTTGGTAATAACTTCATTAGCTATCCTACAATTCTTCCTTGATGGCCATAGCTAACATCTGAAAATATTTTTTTAAGGGAAATCATGGGAATAATCTCTGAAGAAACTAAAAAAGTCGGCATTCTGATAGCCATCCCCATCGCTATCTTTGTCGTCTATTTCCTGTTTTCTCCATCACCAATTGACCCGGTTGCTTATGAGCCTCCAACCCCTCCTGAAATGTCCGGGCCTTTCGCACCCAACGATCTTCTGACGCAAAGTGATCTGATCGGCCTGGGCGATATTCACGGGCCGGAGGATGTGGATGAAGACCCTCAGGGTCGAATCGTCGCTGGACTCGCTAATGGTGATATCGTCCGATTCGATAAAAGCGGAAAAAAGGAGGTTCTGGTCAACACCGGGGGAAGGCCCCTCGGCCTGGAATTCGACGCAGCAGGTAACCTGTGGATTGCCGATGCCAAAAATGGCCTGCTCAGGCTTTCAGCAGAAAACACCCTACAGGTGATGGCAACAGAGGCCGATGGTATCCCTTTTGGTTTCACTGATGACCTGGACATTGACCAGGCCGGAAATGTCTATTTTAGCGATGCCAGCTCTAAGTGGCCGATTGAACGGTATCGCTGGGATGCTATTGAAGCCAGGCCCTATGGCCGCTTGATGCGTTATAGCCCCACCACGGATAAAGTAACGGTATTACTCGATAATCTGTATTTCGCCAATGGCGTCGCATTGTCTTCTCAGGAAGATTTTGTCCTGGTCAATGAAACCTGGCGTTACCGGATCGTCCGATACTGGATACAGGGACCCAAAGCCGGAACCCACGACATATTTATCGATAATTTACCGGGCATTCCAGACGGAATTTCAGGTAACCGGCGAGGAACTTTCTGGCTCGCGCTGGCAACACCGAGAAATGCTCAACTTGATAGTATCCACCCCTATCCTTTACTGAAAAAGCTGATCATCAAGCTACCGAATTTTATGCAGCCGCAACCCGTGCACTATGGGTTTGTCCTCGGATTAAATGAGCAGGGAGAAGTGGTATCCAATCTGCAGGATCCCAGTGGAGAGCATGTTTATGAAGTGACGTCAGTAGAGGAAGGTCAGGGACATCTACTGCTGGGTACGTTGACAGGTGATAGGATCGGGCGACTGCCGTTGCCCGTAAGATAGACCAGTTAGCCTGATGTGCCGACCAATACGGTGTTGTTGTACTGGCCCTGAGTATTGGAACCCAGATGGCTTTCTATCATTCTGATCATTTCCCGATGTCGGGATAACAAGTCTTCATAGAAATTGACCATGGTAGGCTCAACCACAGGCATAGCCGATAGCTCCTGAAGTTCCCTCTCAGCAATTCTTAACTCTTCCAACAGTCTTATACGCTGTGCCTCTAACGTGGTCATACCAGGTTACCTTTCTACTGCGACGTCAATTTATCGAGTGAAAACACGGCTTTCTAAAGTGATAGAATCTCAGTGTAGTCGCTTATCTTACACGTTGCTTGTGAGGCGGATCACAAAATTGTGTAACATTTTGTATGCAAATTAACCAACTCCAACTCTATTCTCGAATTCCTCTGACCCAAATATCTGTTCGCAGACGCATCTGTAAGTTCCCAAACACAATAGCAAAAAGCGATTTTTCCAGTATTTGCTATGCTTACATTGAAGCATGGTTCGTTCACTGTCGGTGTATGCTCCCGTGGCTGAGCAAACACCCGCGGCTAAATAAGACGCCTGTGGCTGAACAAAGTCCTAAGGCTAACTAAAGCGCCCGTGGCTGAATACTGAATAAAGAGTGAGGAGCCCTTATGACGCCTTCCAAAATATCTGACGCCAGCAGTGTTTTCCTGAGCTTGCTGGAAGTATTAAACGATGCGTATTGGGAAGCATCGACCATAGAAAATAAAGACACGGTGTACGATGTACTGAGTATTTTTAACCAGGAAATTGCCGAGCTCAATAAACTCAGTATTCAGGATCACCACTATCCCTATGAAATGATTACTGACGGCATCCGCTATGTCAGCCCGAAACTTCACCGGCTGCAGAGTACCGTGGATCATGTGGTAGAGCGCACCACTACGCAGGTAAGACTCAAGCAACTACTCAAGAGCGTGATTACCATCATCGACCAGCAAAACAACAAATGGTCCGGTGAAAATTAGAGCGGGCTACGATTCATTTGAACAGGTTAATAGTTGGAACAAGATAAGAGTTGGAACTAGATAAATCATATCCGGCGGTTCCCTGAAATCAGGCCCTCATGACCGTTGGTTCACAGTAATGGCTTATCTGCCTTAACAACACGGCTAACATTGGTAGATGATGGGACATCAGGGATAATCCAGTGGTCAGCAGCGCAACGGAGATTTGACGGTCCGGATCAGCCCAACAGAATTTATTGATCAATCCGATATGTCCAAATGCCCGACCGGTATTTGGACCGTACAGTCCTATAGGATCTCCACCGAGCATTAGACCTGCACTGTATCGCATCGGAATCATCATTGTTCGATCAAAGGTACAGCCACCAAACTCCTGAACCGCCCGTTGAACTGTCAAAGGCTGAAGAACCTGCTTTCCGTTCCAGCGTCCGTGATCCAGCAACATCTGGTAAAAGCGACTGACTTCTTCCGCTGTTGCATACATATTAGCAGCGGGAATAACCGCATCCATCCAGGCAGCATTATTGGATATGTCCGCGGCTTCCGGAAATGTCGCTCCCAGCGCTCGTTTAATCGCCCAGGAAACCGGAAAAGGCACATTAGGTCCAGTCGCATAATTCTTTGCCACCAAATGCCGGTCCTTCTCTGCTATACCGAAGGTAAAGTACTTCATGCCGAGCGGTTTTCGAATATAGGTATCCAGATATTTACCAATGCTCTTCCCGGTGACTTTTTCCAAAACGCGAGCGAGTACGAATCCACCGGTGATCGCGTGGTAAGCCAGCTTGGCACCGTCAACAGCGATGGGTTTCGCATCGCACAACAACCGCCAGACTTCATCATTGTCATACAGGGTATCCACCGGGACACCGGTGGGTAGCCCTGGAATGCCGCCTCGATGGGAGAGAATCTGATGAATGGTGATGTTCTGCTTACCATGTTTACTGAATTCCGGCAGATAGAAACTTACCGGATCCATCAGATTTATCGCACCCTGTTCTGCCAGTTTATGCATCAATATGGCCGTCATTGCCTTGGAACTGGAAAATAGGCAAACAGGAGTGTCGGCCGTTGCGGGAAGGGTAAAGTCATGTTTAAGGTCACCGGGCCCATTCCCTCTGGCGTAGCCTATGCCACGATTCAGAAGTATTTTCCCCTTGCGTCTGATACACAGGGTTATAGCCGGTTGGGTTCCTGTGTTGTAGAGCTGTTCAACCGCTTTCCAGATTTTGGCTTTCCCTTCTCTGGTGACATCGACGCATTCAGGAATCACTTCCTGTTTTTCGTCGACATGGGTGACGGATTCCATCGGCTGGGAAATGTCAGCCAGATTTAACTGCTTACGAACAAGCTCTAACATAAACTGCCTATGCGGATGTCATTATTATGATGCAGGCAAAACTTCGCCTAAAAGTGCCAGAAAATTTTAGAACAATGGAGACTTGGATACCAAGTCGCAAGGAAAGAATTGAACGAATCAATAGAAATATTGTGGAGACCCGCAAGTTTTGCCAGCGGTCTCCACGGTAGATGCAGAAAATGTGTCGACTCTTGTGCTCAATGGACCAATCCTGGCCAGCCCCTTAGAGACTGATTGGGATATAGTGATCCACCAACAGCGCAACAAATAGCAACATCAGGTAGGTGATGCTGTATTTAAATGTCTTAATGGCTGCATGGGGACGTGAATCCCGCCACATGGCAACGGCCCAGTCAAGAAACCTCAACCCCAATACCACTGCGGACACGAAATAAATCCAATGGCACATGCCGGTGATAAAGGGCAATAACGTGACGGCAAACAGAATACAGGTGTACAGCAGTATATGCAGCTTTGTATAACGCTCACCATGAGTGACGGGAAGCATCGGAATACCGGCAGATGCATATTCCTTTTTCCGATGCACGGCCAACGCCCAGAAATGAGGTGGGGTCCAGGCGAAAATGATCAACACCAGCAGCAAGGCATGACCGTCCACTGAATTGGTGACCGCCGTCCAGCCCAACAAAGGAGGAGCTGCACCCGCCAGCCCTCCAAGAACAATATTTTGTGGCGTGGCCCGCTTCAGAAACAGCGTGTATATCACCGCATAACCAATCAGTGAAGCCAGGGTCAGCCAGGCAGTCAGTGGATTAACCCACATCACCAATATCAACATTCCTGCGATGGCCAGAGTAAAAGCGAAAAACAGTGCATGGAGGTTATCAACACGTCCCTGTACGATCGGGCGCTTCTGGGTTCGAGCCATCACCGCATCAATTTTCTGGTCCACGATATGGTTGATCGCCGCAGCAGAAGAGGCCATCAATGCAATCCCCAGATTTCCCCAGAACAGTGCATGCCATGGAATACCATTGTCCAGGGCCAATAACATGCCCACAACGGAAGTCAGAATCATCAGTGCAACGACACGCGGCTTGCACAACTCATAGTAATCGCGCCAGGAGGTATCGGATGTCAGTGTCAGAGTGTGCTTCATAGTCATTTCTCCTTTACCTCAATTTGGAACCGGCGCGCCGGTTTTAGCTGTCCATACGCGATAGGCCAGCCATAAACAGGCTACCAGTAATAATGCCGCGACGGCGTTATGAGCCACAGCCACCGGAAGGGGAATCAGAGCCAGCACATTGGTCAATCCCAGGCAAATCTGAACTCCTAAAAGGCCGCTCGCCAGGATCACAGGTCCCCGCAAGCAGGTGTTGCTTCCCCTGCGCCATGCCAGGAAGAGCGTTATACCAAGTACCACTGTCACCAGCAGCGCTCCCAGCCGATGTGCCATGTGTACAGCCACCCGCGCATCGTGATGAAGAACGCCTCCCAGATAGTTCGGCCCGATTGATTGAGTCACATTGAACCCATCCTGAAAGTCCATGGACGGCCACATTTCACCGTTACAGGCAGGGAAGCCGGTGCACGCCAATGCTGAATAATTAGAACTTACCCAGGCACCAAGGGATATCTGGACAACCAGCAGGACTGTTGCGATCGAAATCAGCGGCTTTAACCGGCGAATGGAGGTCTTCTGCTCTGCGGTCACAGGAGCGGCCTGATCAAATAATCTCATACAAAGTACTGCAAGCAGGCTGAACGTGGTGAACCCACCTAACAGGTGGGCAGTCACCACCTGGGGCCATAGTTTCAGAGTCACCGTCCACATGCCGAATAGTCCCTGAACAACCACCAGTGCAGCCAGTATCAGGGTATGCTTTCTTGGAGGATTTAAAAGAGAGATGCCTTCAGGTAGGGTTTTCGCTTTTTTCCAGGCAAGTGCTGCCATGGAAAATATTAACAGGCCGAGCGTACTGGCGAGATACCGATGAATCATTTCCGGCCAGCCTTTAGCCACTTCCACCGGCGCATGGGGAAATCTGGCTTCCGCTTCAGCAATCTCATGGGCTTCATTAGGGACAGTAATAAAGCCATAACATCCCGGCCAGTCGGGACAGCCCAAACCGGCATCCACCAGACGGGTATAGGCACCCAACATAATGACAATAAAAGCCCAGCATGTGGTGAGTAAAGCCAACCTTCGAAGCCAGACCAGTCGGGTTTGGGTCGCTAAGGGGTAAGCTTGTTTGGGCGGCGCGACATAATCCATCACATAGCCTCTTGTTGTTCTTATCTTGTTCTTATTCTTCCGCAGGCGTTTATTTGTTACCTGCGCAGAAGTCTTCTTTCCCTGGATGACTAACGTCTTTCGACTATTTCACTCTACCCAATCTTGGATACTTTGAGAAGCCGTTTAAGATCCTCAAGAATATCTTTCCCGGTATGGGTACTGGAGTAGTGCATCATGATGTTTCCCAATGGATCCATCAGCAGGATATCGTACCCCTGAAGGCCGATATCGTATTCTTTCAGCGCCTGTTGCAGGCCTTCATATTCGTCCCGTGCAAACTTCAGACGCACCAGTGATTCATGCCCGGTCAAAGCCTGCTCCAGTCCCGGCACATTCTCGGGAACCAGTAGCAATCGGGTCACCCGGTCTATTTCCTTGCCCAATGCAACGTTTACCTGACGAGTTAGGTACAAGGCCTCTTCACATCTTGTGGAACATTCACCTGAACCCACCACCAGCATGACCCACTTGGACTTACCATCGTATTGAATGAAACCTGGATCAGTTTGCTGAATGTCTCTTAATTTCCAATCTTCAGCCTGCAAAGGTGGCAACATCAACGTGCCGTGATTGGTAGTTCCGCTGGGCACACCAATATGGCCAAAATACATGATTGCTGCAATAACCAGTGGGGCCGCAGCAATCACAATCAACACCCATAGTTTCAATCGCCCTCTGGATCGGGGTGCAGGTTGTTCTTCCAACATTTCATTCATAGATTGCTTCCACTTATCTTCGTACTTACGCTTATCTATTCGTATTTGACTCTTACTGTCAGATTACCGGATCAGATGGTTCGGAAGTCTCGCGAACAGAGTGCTCGGGTTTAAACTGTCTCCACAACACCAGACCGGCCAGCACTGTTGCCATGGCAAACCACTGGACAGCATATCCCACATGTTTTTCGGGCCCCATCACTACCGGCTGCCAGGTTTGTTGATATACACCAGGCTGCCCGGGCATTAGGTGGATGATCCAGGGAGACAGGGAAACTCCCGTCATGGTGGTTATCTGTTCCAGCTGAACCTGTTGTACCCGATAGGGAGATTCAGCAAGCGGCTCGTTGTCTCCCAGAACTATCGTTGAAGTTAGCCGGTCAGTTCGACCCGCTATCTCAAGGCTTTCCTCTGGACGTTGCAAAATCGGTAATATCTTACGATCCAGATCACCTGCCACCCATCCCCGGTCGACCAACAAACACGGATTCTGAGAGAGTCTTCCTGCAGTACTCTCCTGTAACTTCATAAAGCAAAAAGGGGTATATATCCGGTACCCAAATTGTCCATTTTCAATCTGGTTGTCCAGTAGCCAATCCTGATCCAGATAATGTCCTTTCGCAAACACTTTGACGTAAGCAGAAGGTTTCTGGGAGAACGCATTCCAGTTCTGTGCCGGTTGATCCATTTGTTCATGGAACAAGTCCAATGCAGCCCGCTTTTCGTCAGCCCGCTGCAGTTGCCATATCCCCAACCCCAACATGAGCGGGAATAATACTGCTGCGACACACCATAGCTTCCAGTTCATTTCGGCACCGCAATGTTGAGTATCTGCCGCATGACTTCCGTGGCGTGTTTAATCGGGTGAAGGATATCTGTAAGGTCACCGACGGGTTTGTTATATTGAGAAAAAAACAATACGAATGGCTGGCTTATGAAACTACTAATTGGACTTTTACTTCTCGGCGCCATCGGCAGCCTGTTCAGCGGACTGTTCTTTCTCGTCAAGGACTCCAGCAGCAGTAATCGCACCGCCAAGGCTTTGACCTTCCGTGTCGGCTTTTCAGTTGCCCTTATACTACTCGTCATTATTCTCCTGGCCACGGGCCACCTGGAACTCAACCCAACACCTCATTGAAATATATCCTTTTCCAATTCGGGCATCTCAGGTTTCAAGTAAAAACGCTGCTGTTCAGCAGCGTTTCACATCTACAACCTACATCACACCTGTCACAAAGCTACAAAATGTAGACGAACACAAACAGACAAACCCAGACCACATCCACGAAATGCCAATACCAGGCGGCAGCTTCAAAACCAAAGTGCTGTTTGGCCGAGAAATGCCCCTTCATATAGCGCATCAAAATGACAAAAATGATGATGGCTCCAAGGGTCACGTGCATGCCGTGAAATCCGGTCAACATGAAGAATGTGGTGCCATAGATTCCAGAGGCCAATGTCAGATTAAGTTCATGATAGGCATGAATGTACTCATAGATCTGGAAACCAAGGAAGGTAGCGCCCAGCAGTACCGTAATGGCCATCCAAAGCTTGACCTTACTGCGCTCATCCGTCTTTATTTTGTGGTGAGCAATAGTAATGGTGACACTGGAAGTCAGCAGCAATAGGGTATTCAGCAAGGGAATATGCCAAGGGTCGATGACCTCCTGGGGACCAGGAAACTTAGTGGGATCGGGATTTTGCAGTAAAGGCCATGTGCCTTCAAAATCAGGCCATAGCAATGTGTTCATGACACCGTCACCTTCACCGGCGAGCCAGGGCACTGCGAGGAAGCGTGCATAAAACAATGCGCCGAAGAAGGCAGAGAAAAACATCACTTCGCTGAAAATAAACCAGCTCATTCCCCAACGAAACGACCTGTCCATCTGAGCGCTGTAAAGACCAGCCATACTTTCTTTGGCCACATTGCCAAACCAGCCAAACAGCATATAGACCATGATGGTAAAACCGATCCCGAACATCCACCATCCGGTGGTCGGATCAGTTCCCTTTGAATTATTCATCAGGACTGTCCCGACACCAACAAGGGTCGTGAATAATCCAATCGTGGCGATAATCGGCCACTTGCTCTGTTCAGGTACGTAGTAACTTTGCTGAGTCGCCATAGGTCCTCCTGTGGCAGTTAGCTCTTTGTTTTTGTTGTTCTTTCGGTTACATCAAACAGGGTATAGGAAAGTGTCAGCGTATGTAGCCCTTCGGGAAGATCTTTATCAACAAGGAAAATCAACGGCATGTTGATATCCTCCCCTGGCTGAAGAATTTGCTGGTTAAAGCAGAAACACTCCGTTTTATGGAAGAATTCTGCACCTTCCGAAGGTGAGATGCTCGGTACTGCCTGAGCCACCATCATCTCACCCGTTGTATTCTTGGCGTAGAATTCCACTTTCATCTGTTCGCCTGGATGCACCTTGATTTCCCGGACCAGGGGTTTGAATTGCCAGGGCATGTTCTCATTGGTGTTCGTCAGAAACTGCACCCGGATCTGGCGGCTTTCATCCACCTGGACCGTTGTAGAAACCTCATAACGGCCACCGGTCTTGCCATTCAGACCTGTGACCTGACAGAAAACCTCATACAACGGTACCAGGGCAAAGCCGAATCCGAACATCCCCACGACAATACCCAACGCCCAGACCACCACCTTACGGTTGCTGCTTTGTCCTGCGGAGGTATTGTCACTTGTCATGGTCGGGCTCCTTTAAATATCCATATTCTCTGGTAATGCCTTATTTCACCTGAGGAGGTTCAGTAAAGCTGTGGTAGGGAGCAGGCGATGGCAATGTCCACTCCAAGCCTTCCGCACCTTCCCATACCTGTGCTGTCGCCTGTTTTCCACCACGAATGCACTTGAGGACAATAAACAGGAATAACAATTGCGTCACTCCGAACAGGAACGCCCCCATACTGGAAATCCTGTTGAAATCCGCAAACTGCATCGCGTAGTCAGGAATACGCCGAGGCATACCGGCAAGGCCGACAAAATGCATTGGGAAAAAGGTCATGTTGAGGCCGATAAAAGAAAGCCAGAAATGCGCTTTCCCCAGAGCTTCGTCATACATATGACCGGTCCACTTCGGCAGCCAATAATAAGCGGCGGCAAAAATGGAGAATATCGCTCCCGGTACCAGCACATAATGGAAATGTGCCACCACGAAATAGGTATCGTGATACTGGAAGTCCACAGGGGCAATCGCCAACATCAGGCCGGAAAAACCACCGATGGTAAACAGAATCACAAAGGCTATAGCGAACAACATCGGGGTTTCGAATGTCAGCGAACCACGGAACATGGTCGATACCCAGTTGAACACCTTCACCCCGGTTGGTACTGCAATCAGCATGGTGGCGTACATGAAGAACAACTCACCCGCCAATGGCAGCCCGACCGCAAACATGTGGTGCGCCCAGACGATGAAAGACAGTACGGCGATTGAAGCGGTGGCGTAAACCATCGATGGATAGCCAAACAACTTCTTACGAGAGAATGTGGGAATGATCTGTGAAGCCACACCGAAGGCCGGCAGAATCATGATGTACACTTCCGGGTGACCAAAGAACCAGAATACATGCTGAAACAGGACTGGATCACCGCCGCCAGCCGCTGAAAAGAAGCTGGTACCAAAGTGGATGTCCATCAACATCATGGTCACAACCCCTGCCAAAACCGGCATTACCGCAATCAGCAGGAACGCTGTAATTAACCAGGTCCACACGAACAGCGGCATCTTCATCAACGTCATTCCCGGTGCCCGCAGGTTAAGAATGGTGGCAATCACGTTGATGGCTCCCATGATGGAGGAAATCCCCATCATATGAACGCCAAAGATGAAAAAGGTCACACTTGGAGGTGCATAGGTGGTGGACAGCGGAGCATAAAAAGTCCAGCCAAAGTTAGGTGCTCCACCCTCCATGAACAGCGAGGACAGTAACAGGGTAAAAGCAAACGGCAGAATCCAGAAACTCCAGTTGTTCATGCGGGGTAGAGCCATATCCGGCGCCCCCACCATCATGGGCACCAGCCAGTTGGCCAGCCCCACGAATGCGGGCATGACAGCCCCAAATACCATAATCAGACCATGCATGGTCGTCATCTGGTTAAAAAATCCCGGTACAACAATCTGCATTCCCGGCTCAAACAACTCTGCCCGAATAACCAGGGCCATTGAACCGCCAATCAGGAACATGATGAAACTGAACCACAAATACATGGAACCGATATCTTTGTGGTTGGTCGTAAATATCCAGCGAGTCAGCCCTTTGGCCGGACCGTGGTGATGGTCGTCGTGGTGTTCGCCAACTACCGCACTCATGGTCACTCTCCTCTATATGTATGTTGTTATCGTGGTTGAGAGACTTACGCTTTGTTTAGCCACAGGCGCTAATCCAAATCCCTTTATTTCTTTTCGGCAATTTCCTGCGGCGTCACCATGTCGCCTTTGTTATTGCCCCAGGCATTACGCTCATAAGTGACCACTGCTGCCAGATCCACTTCACTGAGCTGCGGGCCGAACGCCTGCATTGCCGTACCGGATACACCATGAAGCACAGTATTGATATGATTCTCGATGGGGCCGGTAGCAATAGCACTGCCTTTGAGTGCGGGGAAAGCGGGTGGTAAACCTTCACCGGAAGCCTGATGGCAAGCGGCACAGTTTTTCAGATAGACCTGTTCACCACGATCCACGAGCTCCTGCAATGTCCACTGCTTATTCTTCAGCTCGTATTCCTGCCGCGCCTGTTCCTGCTTGGCGAGCACCCATTCCTGGTATTCCTGATCGGAAACGGCCTTCACCACGATCGGCATGAATCCATGATCCTTGCCACAGAGTTCGGCACATTGGCCCCGGTAGATTCCAGGTTCTTTGACGATAGCCCAGGCTTCATTGACGAAGCCGGGAATGGCATCCCGTTTGACCGCCAGATCCGGCACCCACCAGGAGTGGATAACGTCATTGGCCGTAACCAGGAAACGCACTTTCTTGTTGACGGGAATGACCAAAGGTTCGTCCACTTCCAAAAGGTAGTGATCGCCCTTCTGATCTTTGTTGTAGATTTGATCCTGCGATGTTGCCAGGGTACTGAAAAACCCAAAGTCGTCCTTCAGGTAGTCATATCTCCACTTCCACTGGTAACCCGTGATCTTGATATCCAGTTCAGAATCACTGGTATCGTACATCTTCATCAAGGTCCCCGTGGCGGGAATTGCCATACCGATCAATATAACGAAAGGTATGATGGTCCAGATTATTTCGACGGTAGTACTTTCATGAAACTGCGCAGGCTTGGCACCCTTGCTTTTTCGATAAGCAAAGATCGACCAGAACATGACTCCGAAAACCACGATCCCTATGATCACGCAGATCCAGAAAATTGTCATGTGGAGGTTGAAAACAGACTCACTGATGTCCGTCACCCCCCTGGTCATATTGACCTGCCAATCGGCATGGGTGAATACAGGCACAGCAAGACATGGCAAAGCCAACGCCATCAAGCGTCTTCTTGACAACATAAGGTGTCTCCACAGTGTTATTTGTTATTGTTACTGCCAGACACTTCCCAGTAAAAAACTGCTATGTAGGAAGTCGAATGCATGGTGCAGGCTCAGTATAGACATTTTTTGATCTGGCTGGCAAATGTTCAATGCAGCTTTAAACAAAATCTCTAGTGGGTTGATTTTATGCACAAAATTGTCGCAGTGCTGTCATAATCGTGACGTATTTTCAGGCATAGCAGGGAATTTTTATGTCCTTACACCGTCGTTTATGGGCACTGGCATGGCCCTTGATTTTGAGCAATATCACCGTCCCTCTGCTGGGTCTGGTGGATACTGCCGTATTGGGCCACCTCGATTCTCCGCTCTATCTCGGTGCCGTGGCATTAGGCGCTAATCTGTTCACGTTTATATTTTGGGCATTTGGATTTCTGCGGATGGGCACCACCGGTCTATCTGCACAGGCATGGGGCGCCGGCGATGATGACAGGCTATACCGCACCCTGATCCAGGCTTGTGTTATCGGACTGGGAATCGGCCTGCTGCTGTTTGCCAATCAGTGGTGGATATTGCCTGTGGGCCTGAAATTGATGCAAACCTCCGCAGAATTGTGGCCACAGGCGGAGGTTTACGCAGGTATACGCATATACAGTGCTCCTGCCATCCTGATCCAGTACGCCATCACGGGGTGGCTAATCGGCAACCAGAAAACCCGGGCGGCTCTTTTCCTGGCAGTAAGTACTAACATTGTGAATATTGTTCTGGATCTGTTTCTGGTCATGGGACTCGGCATGAGAGCAGACGGTGTGGCGCTTGCCACAACGGTGGCAGAGTATTATTCGGCCATCGTCGGCCTCTGGCTGTGTTGTGGAAACCGGTATGGCTATGTGATGCAAATAATGACCGCACCGGAGCTGTGGCGGCTGGATGCCTTTATTCGATTGCTGAAATTTAATGCTGACTTGTTTTTGCGTACCATTCTGCTGCTTTTCACCTTCGCTTTTTTTGTTGCCCAGGGGGCTCAGTTAGGTACGGACATACTGGCGGCCAATGCGGTACTCCTCACTTTTCTGATGCTGACCTCTAACGCCCTCGACGGATTTGCCAACGGGGCTGAGGCATTATGTGGCGAAGCAGTTGGCAAAGGGCGTCTTGATCAGTTTAAGGATGCCGTCAGAATCAGCGGTATCTGGTCTTTGATCACTGCCGGAACGGTATCGATTTGCTTCTGGCTTTTCGGTGACTGGATCATCAACCTTCTTACAGATATTGAATCTGTACGTGAGCGTGCGCTTACTTACATCGTATGGATGATTGCACTCCCGTTAGTCGGCGTATGGAGCTACCTCTACGACGGCATTTTCGTTGGCGCCACTAAAGCGAAAGAAATGCGTAATACCATTGTGCTCTCGGTCTTCTTCGTCTTTTTTCCGTGCTGGTGGCTGACACAATCCTTTCAAAATCATGGACTCTGGTTTTCCATGACCACTTTTCTGGGCGCCAGAGGGTTGATTCAATGGTGCTACTACCGTCACATAACCCGCCATCAACGCTGGTTAAAGGCAAATTGAATTACGCAGGTTTGGTGTCCCTTGTCTACACTGAAGGAGTCAATATAAACAAGTTTTCCTATTAAACAATTAGTGCCACACGAAGGTCTGTAGGCGTTTCATACGGCGCTCATGTTGAACACAACTATGCGCCTGCCTCGTAAAGCGGCATTTCAGCGCGAGGGGGAGAAGTTTAGTGCCTCTATATGAACGACGATCGGCAATAAATGGCGTTATCTCAGGGCCTCCCGTGAGGGTTGAGCGCACCTTGAGAGTCCGGCTAAGGCGCCATGCAAAACACCCGCAGCCCCTGTGGAATTTGGATATCGGATGAGCCTCGAAGCAGTATACGGGATCATCAACCAGGCAAAAGCATCGGAACTCAAGACGAAACACTACGCCAACTGGCTTGTGAATCAACTTGAATCGCTACATCGAGTCATCTCGCTCAAAGGATCAGAGCCGGTTGCAGATCTAAGTCAGTTTGTCATCGAATACATCGAGCTAGCGCCTCGCATTATCGAATGCGTAGCCGACTGTGCGGCGACAAGCCGGACTCATAAGCTGTTTAAGCCGTTTATTGATCTGTCGATCAACTACTTCGTGCACCCGTCCGTTCTGGTATTGCGCCACACCGGACTGGATGGATTGCTGATTCGCGCCTATCAGTCTCATCGTTTAATCGAGGAGTTATACGAGAATAATCACAGTCTGCGTAACAGCCCGATTTGTGAGTTACAGGCCACCCAGGCCAATCTTCTTGCCCATCACCTGGTTGGCGAACCTTTTTCCAATGAAATAGACCAGGCAATTCAAGTCACTCTGAGACAGCTGGTCAGCATGCCGGACTATTATCATCTGGATTTGAATAAGTATCTGGAATTGACCAATGATTGCCGTTGGCAACCGGTCAATGACGCCTGGATCCACTTATTGGAAAACCATGGCATCCACCTGAATTTTATGCAGGGAGCCTGTTGATCAGACTCCCTGCACATGACTAGCAGTCTTCATCGGTAGACTATACGTCCTCACCGGAAGAATCATTGCCCGGTTTTGATTTACCCGGCATTCGTGGGAAAAACTTAATGGGCTGTGCTTTCACCTCATTTGCGGGTTCTTTCTTGCGGGTAACCCGTGTTTCCAGTTCCTCTGGCTTTCCAGGTTGAGTATCCACATCCCGCAATCTTTCATTAAATCCGCATTCCACGCATTCGCGCACCTGGCGCTGCTGCTCGTCGCTGTATGACACAATGCGGTCCATCACCCCACACCGGGGACAAACAGCCCCGGCAATAAAGCGCTTGATGACTTTCACGATGCAACCGCCTCAGGGAGAATCCCGCTATGGCGTAACAGCGCATCGACTTTGGGCGGCCGTCCACGAAACTCCACAAACAGGTCCATAGGTTCTCGGCTACCGCCCTTTTCCAGGATACAGTGCAAAAACTCACGACCGGTTTTTGCATCAAAAACGCCATTTTCCTCAAACTTGGAAAAGGCATCAGCCGCCAGCACTTCTGCCCATTTGTAGCTGTAATAGCCGGCCGCATATCCGCCGGCAAATATATGACTGAAGCTATGGGGAAAGCGGTTAAAAGCCGGAGCTTTGATCACCGCCACTTTATCCCGGACTTCATTCATCAGGGCAAGAATGTCAAAGTTTTCCTCACCGGCATACTCATGGTGTAACCGGAAATCAAACAGAGCGAACTCCAGCTGACGCACCATCATCATGGCTGACTGGAAGTTCTTCGCTGCCAACATTTTGTCCAACAGGTCTTTGGGCAAAGGCTCGCCGGTCTCATAGTGACCGGAAATCATGGCCAACGCCTCTTCCTCCCAGCACCAGTTTTCCAGGAACTGGCTCGGCAACTCGACCGCATCCCAGGCCACTCCGTTGATGCCTGAAACCTCGTAACAATCCACCTGGGTCAACATATGATGCAGAGCATGTCCAAATTCATGGAACAATGTGGTGACTTCGTTATGGGTCAACAGGGCAGGGTGTTCATCGGTGGCAGGGGCAAAGTTACAGGTTATGAATGCCACCGGCTTTTGTATATGACCGTTATCGAGGCGGCGACGCACGGCATAATCCGCCATCCAGGCACCACCACGTTTGTTTTCCCGGGCATAGAGATCCATGTAGATACTGGCAATCTCACGACCATCTTCCTTCACTCTGAAATAGCGCACATCAGGATGATAAGTCTCAAAATCACTGACCTCTTCCAGGGTAATCCCGAACAGGCGCTCTACCACGGTAAACATACCATTGATGACTTTAGCCGCTGGAAAATAGGGCTTCAGCTCTTCTTCCGAAATGGCATAGCGCTCTTGCTTCAGTTTTTCCGCGTAATAACTGACATCCCAGGCATCAACGGTATCTGCTCCCTGTTCACGGGCAAAAGCCTCCAGCTCTGCAAACTCCTTTCGGGCATGCATAACGGACTTTTCCGCCAAGTCGTTCAGAAACTCCAGTACTTCTTCCGGGGACTGGGCCATCTTGGTGGCCAGTGAGTAGTGGGCAAATGTTTCAAACCCCAGGAGCAGGGCCTTTTCTCTACGCAGCCTGAGAAGGTCCTGCATAATCCGGGAGTTATCATAGCGCCCGGCATGGGGCCCCTGATCAGAAGCACGCGTGTTGTAGGCTTCATACATTTCCCGGCGCAACTCAGGGTCTTCCGCATAGGTCATGACGGCGTAATAGCTGGGAAAATCCAATGTAAGGACATAACCTTCCAGATTTCGGCTTTTTGCCGCCTGCCGGGCACCTGCGAGCGCAGATTTCGGTAATCCTTTCAGAGCTTCCTCGGATGTCAGGTGCTTACTCCAAGCCTGAGTGGCATCCAATACGTTATCACTGAACTTGCTGCCAAGTTCGGCTAACTGCTGGGATATTTCCTTATATTTCGCTTTCTTCTCATCAGCAAGGTCCACCCCGGCAAGATGGAAATCTCTCAGAATGTTGGTAATCGATTTCTGCTGGGCTTCGTTCAGCCGCTGAAATTCTCCTGATGATTTAATATGAGCGTACGCTTCATACAGGCTTCTGTTCTGACCGATTTCAGTACTGTATTGGGATAACTCCGGTATACAGCCGTTATAGGCCTCACGAAGAGCGTCGCTGTTCAGCACACTGTTTAGGTGGCTGACCGGCGACCACATCTGATTCAATTGATCGGACATATCGTCCATCGGTTGTGCCAGGGTATCCCAGGTGGCTTCAGGATTTTCCACCAGCTTGGCAATCCGCTGACGATTGCTGTTCAACAGTTCAAGCAGTTCGGGCTTGATTCTATCTGGTGAAATTGAGGAAAAGGTGGGTAGTTGAGGGTCTGAAAGCACGGGATCTGTCATCAGCCATATCCTGATCAATTACATGAATTCTTTATGTTGGGTTAACGATAATAATTTTCAAGTGGATCGCCAACAGCCAATGCCTTCAGCATATCAGGAAGAAGGCCTAGAATAGAGTCTGCTTTACTCAATCCCAAAACATTCCAGCTGGAGAAGTTATATGTCCATCCGTCCCTTTCAAGGCCACCACCCCAAGTTTGGTCAACATGTGATGATCGATCCAAGCGCTGTGGTGATTGGTGACGTAGAGCTGGGAGACGATGTGTCCGTATGGCCAATGACCGTTGTCCGTGGCGACATGCATCGCATCAGGGTAGGCGCTCGCACCAGCATACAAGACGGATCAGTGCTACATATCACCCATGCCGGCCCCTACAATCCTGCAGGCTTTCCCTTACATATTGGTGATGATGTCACTATTGGCCATAAGGCACTGTTACATGGGTGTACTGTCGGTAATCGAGTTCTGGTAGGGATGGGGGCCATCATCATGGATGGTGCTGTCGTTGAGGATGATGTGGTGATCGCCGCCGGCTGTCTGGTTCCTCCCGGCAAAGTCCTGGAAAGCGGGTATCTCTATGTTGGAAGTCCCGCTCGACAGGCCCGCCCGCTTTCTGAAAAAGAGATGAGTTATTTTACGTATACCGCTGCCAACTACGTCAAACTCAAAAATCAACATTTGGACGAATGGAGCAACACCAAGGACTGATATCTGCTCCGTTGACCTGGATCAAAAATACTTTCGCTGGTTTAAAAACAGCCCTTGAAAACCTCCAAAGTGGATACTATTTATACCGTACAACGCAGCGTAGCGGGATGTGACGTCACCCCAAAATGTAGTTTAAATGCTTGTTTAAATAGTAATTTATCCACTCATTTGGAGGTATTTTTATGGCTATTACACGTTGGAATCCGTTCCGTGAATTTGAGGACATCCTCGACCGATACAACCGGTCAATTCAAACGGCTCCCAGAAACGGCGAAAGTAATGAGCTAATGCGGAAAGCGGACTGGGCTCCGGCTGTTGATGTCACTGAAAACAAGGAAGAGTACCTTATCAAGGCCGAACTGCCGGGTGTTAACAAAGAGGACGTCAAAGTCTCGGTGGAAGATAATATCCTGCGAATCCAGGGCGAACGCCATCTGGAAAAAGAAGACCAGGATAAAAAGCATCACCGCATTGAACGTTTTTACGGAAGCTTTGCCCGATCTTTCCAACTGCCGGAAAATGTTGATGAAGGCAACATCCGTGCAGAGTACAAAGACGGCATATTAACCTTGAGACTGGTAAAGGTCGAAAAAGCAAAACCCAAGACCATTGAGATCGATCTGCATTGACCAATACTGGCCAAGTCCATCAAAACAGAAAGGCAATATAACGCTTAGAGACTGTGTCCTGCGATGTAGGGCTGACACAGTCTCCCTGTTTTCTGCACTTGATTCTGAAATTAATCAGCAAGCGCCTAAATTTCTGAAGCCGACTTAGCTCCGGCGTCTTTGAGCAGTGCGGCATAATCCTGGCCTTTGGCATGCCCGCTTACGCGATCCAGCATGGTTTCGCCGTCCGGGCCCAGAGCATTGATATTACGTCCGGCTTCCACAAAGAACTTCACCAGTCGAGCATAGTCACCGGCCAGCATATATTCATAGGATTCGCGCAGTACGTGATAGTCAGGATCACGATTGTCGTAAGGCTTCAGGTCCAGAAAACCTTTTACCCTATCATCACTCCAGTCTTCACCAATGACTTTTGGTTGAGATGGGCCACTCATAACTTCACCTGTTCAAATATTCGAATGAAAAAAATGGCGCGGGGGCACCCTGTTAATCTGTCGGCCGCATAGTTTAGCGACTTCTACGGTATGTGCCTACAGCCAAGCCTTAATCGATCATTGGTAGCTGCTTACTCTTGAAATCACAATACCGCTGAAATCACATTACTGCTGAAAATCACAGTGGGCATTTTCAATGATGATTTCCACCCGTCGGTTCCGCGCCCTGTTTTCTTCAGAATCATTATTTACCAGGGGTCGGGTCTCAGCCATACCAACCGCTTCAACCCTCGAAGCATTCAGGCGTCCATCGAGCACCAGTTGATGGACCACGCTTACCGCTCGGGCGGCAGAAAGGTCCCAGTTGGAACGGAACCTTGCTGAATCTATCGGCTCATTGTCGGTATGACCGGTCACAATAATATCGCCCTCACAGCTGGATAACTCATCCACGACCTTCATTAGTACCGGCCGCATATATTGCTTGAGTTCGGCACTTCCAGAAGCAAAAGACGCACGCTCAGTGAACGTCAGGACAACCCCTTTATCGTCAAAGCGTATATCTACTTCGTCGTCAGCCAATTGCTGCTCCAGCCGCCCAATCAGCTTGGTTGCCAGAGCATCATTTTCAGCCAATGCCGCCTTGGCCATTATCTCCGAGCTGGCTTCCAGTGAAGGTGGGGCGACCGGTGGCACCGGGGGTAGATTTTGATCCGTCGGCGGACCATCACTTTCACCCGTCGAAGTACCTTCCGGGGCGACGATGATGATAGGAGGTAGATCCGGATCAACCTGAGAACCCGGAGCCCAGGAAACACCGAAGGCTTTGCTCATTGAGTAAGCAATCGCCCGATACTTTTCTGCGTCCAGATTGGAAAAGCTGAGCAGTAGGATAAAAAAGGTCAGTAACAGGGTCATCAGATCTGCAAAAGTAACGATCCAGGAGGGGGCTCCTGACAGACCTGGGATCATTCCCGTACTCTTGCGTGATCTTTTCATTCTTCGCGGGTAGCCGTCAGAGAAGCATGCGGAGAAGGTTCAGGCATTTCCAACAAACCCGGGATATACGAGGAAACGATGTCCTTCAACACCCTCGGATTCTGTCCGCGCAGCATACTGAGCATGCTGCTGGTTACAATCATTCTGTTGCGGAGTTCGTCCTGGGTTTTCTGCAATAGCTTGTCAGCCAGAGGCAAAGCAACCAACTGAGCGATAAACGCTCCGTAGAACGTCGTCAGCAAAGCGATTGCCATGGCAGGGCCAATGCTCGACGGTTCCTGCATGTTGTTGAGCATCTGCACCAAACCCACCAATGTGCCAAGCATCCCCAATGCCGGCGCCGCTTCACCAATACCGCGGAATACTCTTTCAGCCGTCTGCAGGCGTTCAATGGTTTGCTGGGTATCTTCCAGTAAAACTTCTTCAACGAACTCGAGATGGTGGCCATCTGCACTGAACATGACAGCTTTTCGCAGGAAGTCATGCTCGATTTCCAGATCATCAAGCCCTAGCAAACCTTGCTTCCTCACCACTTCGGCGACTTTTTTCAGTTCCAGGTAAAGAGAGACAGGGTCGTCCAGCTTGTCGGTAAATACCGTGGAAAGCGCCAAACGGATACTGCCCGCGAAGTTTTTCCAGCGAAATTTCACCAACGTAACGGCAAAAGTACCAAAGAGCACAATCATGAGCCCCGGCAGATTAAAGAAGTCCAACAGATTAGAGCCGGACGCTACTGCCCCCAGAACCACACCGATTCCAGTGAGTAATCCAACCCAGGTCATTATATCCATCACCGAACCCCATTCGGATATGACATCAGAGAAGTCGCCGCAGAATATTTATGGTTGTATATCTTCGTGCGGCTTATATAAGCATAGACAAAAGCGACTGGCTTAACGGGTTACTCTAGGGTAATCCCTAGTATTAATTTCCTGCTCTTAACCCAGCCAATACGGTATCAGTGACAGGGCGCACGCCACGCCAAATTGCGAATGCTTCTGCAGCCTGTTCCACCAGCATGCCCAGGCCATCAATACATAGAGCCGCGCCTTGCTGAGCAGCCCAGGCATTGAAAACCGTTGCCTCATTTCCATACATCATGTCATAGGTAACGGTCTCAGAGCTGATAACTTTAGGGGAAATCGGCGGTAGGTCTCCTGCCAGGCTGGCTGAAGTCCCGTTTATCACCAGATCATAACTGGTTTGTAGTCTCTCGAAACCTGAAGACTCAAGGTTCCCATAGGGCGAAAATATCTCGGCCAGAGCCTGGGCTTTTGACAGAGTCCGGTTCGCCAGTGTAATCAACGCAGGCTGTTTCTCCAGAATGGGCATCAATACTCCGCGCACCGCGCCTCCTGCTCCCAGGATTAGGATACGCTTGCCTTTCAGCTCCTGGCCGTTATTTACCACAAGGTCACGGACCAGACCGGCGCCGTCGGTATTATCGCCATGTAGCACGCCATCCTGCTGGTATAACGTATTCACAGCGCCTGCAAGTTCAGCTCTGGGAGTACGAACCTGCGCCATACTCCAGGCCTGCTCTTTGAAAGGAACAGTAACGTTGAGGCCACAACCTCCATTGGCGAAAAACCGGGTCACGGTATCGGTAAAAGCCTCCAGGGGGGATTGAATGGCTGTGTATTCCATATTCTGGGCAGTTTGACTGGCAAACAGGTTATGGATTTTAGGCGACTTGCTATGAGCGACCGGATTTCCCACTACCGCATATATATCCACGAATCAGTTCTCCATTTATACCCAGTTTCGGTCATGCAAAAAGTATTCAGTCAAACGTGCTTCCTCAGAGCCCGGCTCCGGGTTCCAGTCATACTCCCAGCGAACCAGGGGAGGCAACGACATGAGAATGGATTCGGTCCGGCCACCTGATTGCAGACCGAAGAGGGTGCCACGATCGTAGACCAGGTTAAATTCCACATATCGGCCTCGACGATACAATTGGAATTGTCGCTCCCGCTCACCATAAGGCATATCTTTTCGCCTTTCTACGATAGGAGCGTAGGCTGGTACATAACTGTCCCCAACTGACTGCATGAATGCGAAAGACTGATCAAACCCCCAGGCATTGAGATCGTCAAAAAACAGACCTCCAATACCACGGGGCTCATTTCGGTGTTTAAGATAAAAGTAGCGATCACACCATTCCTTGTATTCGGAATATACCCCTTCACCAAAGGGCTCGCAGGCAGATTTGGCCGTCTGGTGCCAGTGACGGCAATCTTCCTCATTTCCATAATAAGGGGTCAAATCGTAACCTCCGCCAAACCACCAGACCGGGTCTTCACCCGCCTTTTCTGCGATAAAGAAACGAACATTCGCATGGGAAGTCGGCACATAGGGGTTATGTGGATGGATCACCAGTGAAACGCCCATTGCCTGAAAGCTTCTTCCAGCCAGCTCAGGCCTGGCAGCTGTTGCGGAAGGGGGCAACTGGGAACCATAGACATGAGAATAGTTAACACCGGCTTTTTCGAATACCTGGCCGTCCGCCAACACTCGGGTTCTGCCACCTCCTCCCTGTTCCCTGGTCCAACTGTCTTCCTGAAATTCAGCCTGTCCGTCCAGCTCGCTGATATTTTGACAGATACTGTCCTGTAACCCCTTCAGATACGCTTCAACTTTGGCGGTGTAATCCTGCATGGGAATAGGGTTCCTCTTTGAAGTTTATGGTAGTCAGCCTCTCAGGACGCGGCCGGTCAAAGCATCCCGAATAGTGGTGGGTTGATTCAGTCCTCCCAGCATCCCGGGTAGATAGTAGTCTACCTTGTCGCCAAAGTAACACCGGCTTTTGAACAGGGTTTTGGCTGGAAACATACCAGCTGGGTTAGCGGAGGTTGAGATAACAGGATACCCCAGCTGTCGGGTCAGTTCACTGACCAAAGGGTGGTTGGTGACCCTGACCGCAATGGATCTATGGGTACCTCGGACCCAATCCGGGTAAACTCCCGGATCCGGTAGCACCCAGGTATTAGGCCCTGGCCAGCTCTGCAGGATCTCCTTCTGGCGATTTTCAGGGATCAGGGACAGCAACGGCCTAAAGACCTCAATATCCCCGGAAACCAATAGCAGGCCCTTTTGCCAAGGACGCTTTTTCAGGGCGAGGATACGCTCAACAGCCTGCTGGTTGAAAGGATCACACCCCAACCCCCAAACCGCTTCGGTAGGGTAGGCAATGACTCCGCCCCGATTGATCAATGTCCGCGCCTGCGCAATATGGATAAAGGACACCCGTCAGCCTCTCAAGTCTGTTAATAGCAGCCCGCTTCCATGTATATCGGAAGCCAAACAACCATGACGATTTCGGGCGCAAGTTAACCTATGCAGAAGGACAAGGCAAGAAAGGGAAAGCGCTCAGGCCACACGGATAAATCCGCCCCGATCACTACGGATAGACCCCTCAAGTTCCAGGACCATCAGCCTGGTTTGTACATCAGCGACGGTCAGGCCTGTTCGTTCAACGATCTGATCCGTGTGGGTCAAGTCATATCCAACAGCTTCCAATACCGGATCTTTGGACTGGGATGAGGGATTACCGGGATGAATCAGTATCAGATCCTGAGCCTCTTGCCGATCCTGATGTGAACCGCTGGTAGACTGCTTCCGGGAATTGATCACATTTTCCACCGGCGACTTCCCTACTTCCTCGGGTTGAAGACCAATCATCGCCATATTCTGTTGTTGCTGGTAAAACCGCATTAATGCGGGCAGCTCCACAAAAATATCATCGGTACTTTCCACCAGCTTTGCCCCCTGTTTAATCAGATGATGACATCCTCTCGCCTGGGGATTATGAATAGAACCGGGGATGGCAAAGACTTCCCGATGCTGTTCAAGAGCGGTTCTGGCAGTAATCAGGGAACCACTGCGCATACTCGCCTCAACGACGATAGTCCCCAATGAGAGTCCGCTGATGATTCGGTTACGACGGGGAAAGTGTTGCGCCATGGGAGGCATGGTTGGGGACAGCTCGCTGACCAGGAGACCGTTTTCTGCAATTCGGTCCGCCAGCTGTCGGTGCCTTGCGGGGTAGACAATATCGATGCCCGACCCCATCACGGCAATGGTGGATCCCAAGGTATCTACCGCTCCCTGATGGGCAGCACCATCTATTCCAGCAGCCAGTCCACTGGTAATTGTAAAGCCTCCTTCACCCAAGGAACGCGCAAATTGGCGGGCCGTATCCATTCCTTGAGCACTGGGACTTCTAGACCCCACCATGGCCAGCTGGGGTTGGTATAACAAATTTCCCTGACCTCTCAGGTAAAGAAGAGGAGGAGGATCATCCAGAAGCTTCAGTAATGCAGGATACTCCGGCTGAATGAGAGTCAATACATGATGGCCCTCCTGTTCCAGCCAACGAAGAATGTCCTCAGCTTCCGGAGAACCGGAAGAGAACCCGGTTTGATAGATAACTTTGGAAATCTGTTGACGTAAGCCACTGGGAAGTTGTGACAGGATACATTCCAACTGAGATTCTTTGACGCGGCCCTGTGCATCAAACACCGGAGCCAACTTTGCGAGACGGGAAGCCCCCAGACCAGGGAGCATGGCCAGATTCAGCCATATACTTAAAGCAGAGTTATTCATTGATCATCCTTGTTCAAATAAATCGGGGCGCTTCATGCGCCCCGTGGATATAGCTTAATGATTTTTAGCAGAAAGGCTAGTTTCCAGATTCTGGATACTATTTGGTTTCTATGGATTTCTAACCTCATCCATAATTGCCAACGGACGCTCTGCCTTCAAAATCAAGCCATAGCTGACCCTATCAAACACCCTGAATATCATCAGGATACCTGCGCGGTCAGAAGGCAGCTGCAGAATTTCCTTGGTGTATGGGTCACGAACCTGTTCACCAACTTTATACACAGCCAGGACATTACCTTCCTTCAAGCCATCTTCGACACCTTTGTTGATCACCACCACATCGTATTGACCGATTTGGCTGACACCATCCAATACCGCAATCATACGACCACGGATCTCACGGTCAGGATTACTGGGATAGTAGGTTGAGCTGATCTCACGATCCTCTTCCTGTAACAGGCGATCTCCCTGGCGAATTTCCTCTGAGGTTCTGCGAATCTGTACAGTAACCACATCTTCAGCGCCTTCAGTCACTCGGCCCAAAGCAATTGACCGGGCTTCAACTCCCAAAAACTCTTCCGTTTCTGGGTCGATGTACACCTGGCCGCGACGATAAATTCCGTAGGATTCATCCACTTTGGCTTCACCACGGGCATAAACCTGGTCACCTGCTCCTACGATCAGGTTCCCTTTTTTCCCAAGCAACACATAGGGCGCTTCCAACAGATCTTCTTCCTGAACCACACGGTTATCGGTCAGAAACGGCTGAATCGCCTCCAACGGAATGGCTGGGATGGCACTCTCAAGCGGAGTGATTCGTTTTTCGGGAGTCAGCTTAATCGTACGGCTGGCTGCACCACGCTCTGCAATCGTAACTCGGGGTTGGCCATCGATATACACCAGTGCCAGGACATCACCAGGAAAAATCAGATGAGGGTTCTCGACCTGTGGATTAACGTGCCATATTTCCGGCCAGTACCACGGGTTCTTCAAAAATCGTGACGATATATCCCAAAGTGTGTCACCCTTAACCACTGTATAACGGTCGGGGTGATCATTTCGAAGCTCGGGTGCCGCCAAAGCCAGCTGGCTAACCAACAGCACGGCACCGAACATCAAGGACAGCATTTTCCTCATGGTCTCATTCCCTTAATCTTTCCGGGCAGTTTGAGATGGGGTCGGGCTATAATGCCCATAAACCGGTTCAATTTGTACTCAGTAATACACTAATAGATAATAGTAGCAGGCCATCCCAAATCTGTAATGGAATTTTTTTCACAAAATTATTATGAGTAAGCTCCAAATTCTTGAATTTCCTGACCCTAGGTTACGAACTGTTGCAAAACCGGTCGAGGAAGTAAATGGCGACATCCGCGCATTGATCGATGATATGTTTGAAACTATGTACGATGCACCGGGCATAGGTTTAGCTGCAACACAGGTCAATGTCCACAAAAGAATCATCGTCATCGACGTGTCTGAAGACAAGTCCGAGCCATTGGTTTTCGTTAACCCGGAAGTCACTGTGCTGGATGGCGATCCAGAGGAAATGCAGGAAGGTTGCCTGTCAGTTCCAGGGTTTTATGAAACCGTTACCCGGATAGAGCATGTGCTGATTAATGCCCTTGACCGTGACGGAAAGCCCTTTGAGCTGGAAGCCAGGGGACTCTTGGCGGTATGCATTCAGCACGAGCTGGACCACTTGAACGGTAAGTTATTTGTGGATTATCTCAGTGCTGTGAAGCGGACACGTATCCGTAAAAAGCTGGAGAAACAGCAACGCATGCGTGCCTGATCTTCGGCCATTAACAACCGTAACCATGAAACCGCCAGGCTCTGGCGGTTTTTGTTTTTATGGCAGCCAGCGCCAAAGGAAATAACAATAGCATGACCTCTCCCCGAATCATATTCGCCGGTACCCCTGAGTTCGCGGCGACTGCTTTACAGGCTCTGATTGATCGGCAATTTGAAATCGTCGCAGTCTACACTCAACCTGACCGGCCCGCCGGCAGGGGACACAAGCTAACCCCCAGCCCGGTCAAGAAGCTTGCACTGACTCACCAGATTCCTGTGGAACAGCCGGTTTCGTTTAAAGACCCGGAAGATATCGCCACCCTGGCAAACTACAACGCAGATATCATGATCGTGGCCGCTTACGGCCTGATACTCCCAAAGGCAGTATTGGATATCCCTGCATTGGGTTGCCTCAATATCCATGCCTCAATTTTGCCACGCTGGCGTGGAGCGGCTCCTATCCAAAGGGCAATCCAGGCAGGTGACAAGGAAACCGGCATCACAATAATGCAAATGGAGGCCGGACTGGACACCGGCCCCATGCTGTTAAAGCTGACAACGGAGATTCAGGACTCGGATACCGGAGGAAGTCTCCACGACCGGCTGGCTGAACTTGGCGGTCAGGCGATCGTCGCCGCCATGGAAAAACTGGAAAGTCTTTCTCCTGAACCACAGGATAACTCACTGGCGACCTATGCCAGCAAATTGCATAAAAGCGAGTCAGCGATCGATTGGTCCCAGCCTGCCGATGATATAGCCCGCAATATCCGCGCGTTCAATCCTTGGCCGGGAACGCATGGTATTTGCGGTAAGGATCAGATCAAGATCTGGGAAGCCGAAGTTATCCACAACGGCCAGACCGATACCACAGGCCGTAGCCCCGGAACTATCATCCATCGGCAATCCACCGGCATTGAAGTCGCCTGTGGAAAAGGCAGCCTGATCATCCGCAAGCTTCAACTTCCCGGCGCTAAAGCACTTTCTGTGACTGATTTTGTCAATGGAAACCAGACCAAGCTGATGCCAGGCGAACAATTTGAAGCGATTGTCCAAGAGCCCAGGGACTGAACAGCGTGAATCAGCAGCATACAGCCAAAAGCAGCCGCGCAGTTGCAGTAGAAATCCTCCTGGGAACGATGGATGAAGGAAAATCCCTGACGGTATTGATGGACCAGTGGCTGGAAGCAATACCTGATAACGAAAAAGCCTTTGTCAGCGCTCTCTGCTACGGCGCCGTACGCTGGTATACACGCCTGAACGGTTGTCTGGGGCAATTGCTGAGCAAACCTCTCAAGCCCAAGGACCGGGATCTGCATATGCTATTGGTCTGTGGCTTGTATCAGCTTGGCTATATGCAGAAACCCACACATGCCGTGATCAACGAAACCGTCAATATCTGCCGCGAGCTCAATAAAGACTGGGCAACCAAGCTGGTCAACGGAGTCCTTCGTAACTATCTGCGCCGAAAACAGGAATTGTCGGACTGGGCGGACCAGCGACTGACCACTAAGTACGGCTTTCCCGGGTGGCTGGTGAAATCATTGACTCAGGCTTATCCGGACAGTGTGGATAAAGTATTGGATAGCCTTAATCAGCAGGCCCCCATGACTTTGCGGGTAAACCAGATGCAGCAAAGCCGGGAAGAGTATGCACAGCAACTTTCAGAAGGCGGTATCGCCAGCACACCCACCCAATTGGCTCCACAGGGTCTGACCCTGGCAACTCCCTGCGATGTTCATCAGCTACCTGGGTTCTTTGATTCCGGCCTCTGCTCGGTACAGGACGAAGCAGCCCAGCTGGCAGCGATCCTGCTCGATCTTAAGCCAGGGCAGCGAGTGCTGGATGCATGTAGCGCACCAGGCGGCAAGACTGCAGCCATTCTGGAACAGTGTCCTGAATTAGCCTCTGTTACTGCCGTTGATCTGGAGGCCGATCGTCAACAGCGCACCCGGGAAACGCTGTCAAGGCTGCATCTGGAAGCGAAAGTGGTCGTCGCCGACACCGGGGATTTATCTGCTTGGTGGGATAACCAGCCGTTTGACCGGATCCTGCTTGATGCACCCTGCAGTGCTACCGGTGTTATCCGGCGTCATCCGGACATCAAACACCTTCGCCGGCAGTCGGATATTGCCCAACTAAGTACCATTCAATTCCGGCTGCTGAGCACCCTGTGGAAAACTTTAGCGCCCGGGGGGCGGATACTTTACGCCACTTGTTCTATTCTTCCCCAGGAGAATACGCATATAATTGAACGATTTATACGTGAGACCCCAGATGCGCGCAGTCTTCCTCTGGTACTGGATGGGTCTCACGACGCACCTGCGGGGCAAATTCAGTTATTACCGGAGCCCCGGGGACACGATGGCTTCTTTTATGCCCTGCTGGAAAAAACGACTGGCTGATTCAAACGTAAAAGATCAGGTTCGATAGGATTTCCTATGAAAATTATTATTCTTGGTGCAGGTCAGGTGGGCGGCACATTGGCGGAAAACCTTGCCAGTGAAGCCAACGATATCACCATTGTGGACTCTGACACCGGACGCCTACGCAGCCTGCAGGACCGGTTGGATATCCGGACCGTACAGGGACAGGCATCTCATCCCAATGTGCTTAAGCAGGCCGGAGCCGACGACGCGGACATGTTGATCGCCGTCACCAACAGTGACGAAGTGAATATGATTGCCTGTCAGATTGCCTATTCACTGTTCAAAACGCCTACAAAAATCAGTCGTGTGCGTACCGCCGCTTATCTTGATCGCAAAGGATTGTTTTGTCCCGAAGCGATTCCTATTGATGTCATCATCAGCCCGGAACAAGTAGTAACTGAGCACATCGGTCGATTGATTGAGAATCCTGGAGCGCTCCAGGTACTCGACTTCTCCAAAGGACTGGTGCGCCTGGTCGGTATCAAAGCCAGCCGGGGTGGTCCGTTGATCGGTCATGAGTTGGCCTATCTCCGTGCCCATCTACCCCACATCGACACTCGCATTGCTGCCATCTATCGAAAAGACAGAGCCATCATTCCCCAGGGCGACACCATCGTCGAAGAAGGGGATGAGGTATTCTTCATTGCCGCCAAAGACCATATCCGTAAGGTAATGAGCGAACTTCAGCCTCTTGAGAAGCCTTACCGTCGTATCATGATCGCCGGCGGAGGCAACATTGGCGCACGCTTGGCAGAAATGCTGGAAAGCAACTATCAGGTCAAACTGATCGAACATAATCAGGACCGTTGTGTTCAATTGTCGGAAGAGCTGGATAAAACCATCGTCCTGCACGGTAACGCAGCCTATAAAGAGCTTCTGCTGGAAGAAAACATCGAGGATACCGATGTCTTCTGTGCTGTGACCAATGATGATGAAGCCAATATCATGGCGTCCATGCTCGCCAAACGCCTGGGTGTCCGCAAAGTAATGACTCTTATCAACAATCCGGATTATGTTGATCTTATCCAGGGTGGCGAAATTGATGTAGCTATTTCACCTCAGCAGACGACCATTGGCAGCCTGCTCACCCATATTCGCCGCGGTGATGTGGTCGCAGCCCATTCCCTGCGCAGAGGGGCGGCGGAAACCATTGAGGCAATTGCCCATGGTGATCATCGTTCCTCAAAAGTGGTGGGTAAACGTCTGGATGAGATCGCGTTACCGAGTGGATCTACCATCGGAGCCGTAGTAAGGCGTGGCGAAGTGCTGATAGCCCATGACCACCTTCGCATTCAGCCGGACGACCATGTCATTCTGTTTGTTATAGATAAGCGCCGGATCGCAGAAATAGAGCGCCTGTTCCAGGTCGGCCTGACCTTCTTCTAATTTCGAGGAACCGTATACTACGGATAAAAGAGGCCTCTCTAATTCATGCATTTTTCAGCCATCACCCGCATCCTCGGCGTATTGATGACACTGTTCAGCTTCACCATGGTTCCGCCCATGGTGGTCTCCCTCATTTATGATGATGGGCACCTGCAACCTTTTGTCACTGCGTTTGCCATTATCCTGAGCGCCGGTCTTCTGACCTGGCTGTCAGTTTTTCGTAAAGCTGCGGACCTCAGAATCAGGGACGGCTTTCTCGTCACGGTGCTGTTCTGGGTCGTTCTCTCCGCCAGCGGTGCGGTTCCCCTGTATCTGAGTCACAACCCCCATCTGGAACTGGTCGATGCGGTGTTTGAGTCCATGTCAGGGCTTACAACGACCGGAGCAACGGTCATTACCGGTATAGACACTCTTCCGAAGTCGATACTCTGGTACCGCCAACAGCTTCAATGGTTGGGAGGTATGGGGATTATCGTACTGGCAGTAGCGATACTGCCCATGCTGGGTATCGGGGGTATGCAGCTTTATCGGGCTGAAACTCCGGGCCCGGTCAAGGACAATAAGCTCACTCCCAGAATCACAGAAACCGCCAAGGCCCTGTGGTATATCTATGTCACTCTGACGGTCCTCTGTGCCTTACTCTATTGGCTGGCCGGCATGGATGCATTTGATGCCATCAGCCACAGCTTTGCCACAGTCGCGATCGGAGGGTTTTCCACCCACGATGCGTCCATTGGCTACTTCAACAACCCCATGATTGAGATCATCTGTATTATCTTCATGGTCATCAGCGGGGTTAACTTCGCCCTGCATTTCTTTGCCTGGCGACAGCGCTCTTTTTGGGTGTATTTCAAGGATTCCGAGTTTCGCTTCTACGCTTTAATTCTTGCGTCAGTGTCCCTTCTGACAGCTTTGGTACTGATGTTCAGTAATACCTACGACCCACTTAATGCCGTATTAAGGGGGGTATTCGAAGTCGTCAGCGTGGCCACAACCACTGGCTTTGCGACAGCCGATTTCGCCAGTTGGCCTCATCTGCTGCCATTTCTGCTATTCGTGATTGCCTTCGTAGGGGGATGTGCCGGCTCAACAGGTGGTGGTATGAAAGTCATCCGAATGCTGCTGATCTATAAACAGGGCATAAGGGAAGTGAAGCGGATTATCCATCCCAGCGCCGTCATTCAGGTAAAGCTCGGCAAGAAACCTGTACCAGACCGGGTACTGGAAGCGGTTTGGGGCTTCTTTTCCGTCTACATGTTCATGTTTGTCTTCATGCTGATGGCATTGCTTGCCACAGGTCTGGATCAGGTGACCGCCTGGTCAGCTGTTGGTGCCTGCATTAACAATCTGGGGCCGGGACTGGGCTCGGTGACCTATCACTACGGTGACTTGAATGATGCCGCCAAGTGGATATTGTCATTCGCCATGTTGATGGGTCGGCTGGAGGTATTTACCTTGCTAATCCTGTTCACTCCCATGTTCTGGAGACGTTAAGCCTTTTACGGCCGACATCAGAGACTCCATAAAACGCTGTTGGAAACTGTGACGTAGCGGAAACATGTGACCTTCCTGTTCCAACAGTTGCAAGTCCACCAGGGGCATTTGTTCCGCGAGATGAGCACCAAACTGCCAGGGGACAAAGCGGTCCTCAAGTCCTTGATAGACATGGACGGGCATGCGGACGTCTTTCAGGCAAAAACCCCAATCCTTGTATTGCAACAACAGATCCTGCACGACGCCGTTCGTCCCCTGAGAGAATGCCGTGTCCTGGCTTGCCAGAAACCGGTCAAGGACATCCGGCTGGCGTAATAAGGCTTTATCCTCTTGAGTGCTGGAACTCTCCACAAATTTCAAATAGATCTTGGGCAAGTGCTGTTCCGCCAGACGGATCATATTCATCAACGAGCGAAAAAGGAGAGGGCTGACGTCTGCTATTCTTGGGCCGCGCTGCTCCAACGACCAGAGCAGGTCCTTTGCGTTGGCCATTTCAGCAAAGTTGGTATAACCGGCCAATGCTCCCACATAGGATAGTTTTTCAGGAAACGTGTATGCACACGCAAGAGTATGAGGGACTCCGCTAGACCAGCCGACCACAGCAAACTGACTTATACACAGCTCCTGAGCCAACCGTGACACATCTCTGGGATAGTCCAGAAGGGAATAGTGAGGAACCATGGACGAATCGCCAATGCCCGGCCTGTCCATGACAATCCAGCGCAGATGGTAGTGTTTAGCGAAATCATGAAACATTGCCCCTTCCATACTGGAACCTGGCGTTCCATGGGCATAGAAAACCGGATAGCCCTTCGTATCGCCCCATTCGCGATAACTCAGCAGACGCTCGGCATCGATTTCGAGATACCGGTTTAGTCCAGCTCCATCAATGGAACGTTCCGTGGATCTTATGACTGCCATAACTTGTCACTCGGCCTGTTTATGTTCCTTTTCGAAGACGTGAGCACTCGCCAACTACTCTATTTTAGTGGAAAACCATAACACCGGAGATTGTGATTTGTTTCACAAAAATATAGCAGTCAAAAGAGGAATGTCTAACAATCCATAAATAGGTACATTAGACGTAAACTGTTCCGGTTCAGACACTTAGGAATATATTTTATTTCCCTGCCCCCAATAATCTTCAGAGAAATTCGCGCTAGTTCAAATACTGGCCAATGGAATTCCTGTAAATTAGTGTGTCAGATTGTATGTTTTGTAATTAACAGCTTTCGGATATCAACCGCTTAATTTCCACATATTCCAATTTGAAATGCTGGGAAATTTGTATTTAAGAACTTGTAGGTCATTTATGGATTTAAACTGGCGTGCTGTGGTGCTGTTACTGATTCTTGCACCTTTGTTCAGCGGATGTGAACAGCTGGGTCTCGAAGACGATGATGAACCCAAGCGTACAAAGACAGACACTGTGGATACTCCTCCTGTGGTAGTTACCGAGCCCCAGGTATCCTTTCCGTTTATACGCTACCTGTATTTCAAGGAAGTGGAGGATACCGGTAGCAGCGATCCGGAAGGGTTTGTTTACAGCTACGACATCAACGCCAACAGTGTCGTACGACAGAGCAGCGGTCAGACTGCCCGGGCTTTCTCCACAGATATTCCGCTTGGAAAAGGACGCTTTACTCAAAGTTATGTGGTGATCGAGGAAAACGGAAATTATTTTCGCGGTGAGCCGGACCAACAAAGCCTGATTCAGATGGGTACGTTATCCAACGGCCTCAAAGAACGTTGTAACTATCAATTCATGGCCAATGGACTGGGCAGCGAGAATTTTATGTTTCTGCTCAGAGCTGCTGGTACTGATAGCGTCTGTAATTCTGTGGATGATGTGAAACAACAGATCAGTCTGGGCTCCGGTGCATCAGACTCTCCGACCAACATCAACTCCACGCTCTTTTCTTCCCTGCCGCTTCAGGATGAAGGTTATGAAATTCTCGGGTATGTTCATCCCTCAGGCTCAGATAGTGTACAGATTGTGGATCCCGAGCTTAATCCGGAACGGACACTGAGCGGACTGACCAGTAATGATTTCAGCGTCAGCCGGTTGACCTCTGAGGGCAGCCTGTTACTGAATGCCAGTGGCGAACTGTATCTAAATACTGCAGAAGAGCTGGTCGACAGCGTTGGTACGCTCTTGACCACATTGACCACAATTGACCAGACATCCCTGACTAGCCGGGACTGGGAAGTGGATGCGGACAATCTGTATCTCAACGATTCTGGAACGCTTCGCAAGATAGACCTGGAGACCGGCGGGAATACTCCCATCAACGTCAGCGGCAGTACCATCGACGGCCGCTTAGCACAAATCACTGATTACCTGGTCGTGCACGCCGACGACAATACTCTCTATCGAGTGGAAAAAGTGGGAGGCACAGCCCTTTCAATTGCTACCAACACTTTGACCGAGATAATAACCAGCGGAAACCTGGTGTATTTCAATACCGATGCAGACAGTGCTTTCATCGCCGACCTGACTCATTCCGCACTGGATTGTGCCACAGCGACAGACTGTAACAGTGGTGATGCAGATAACTGCTCAATAGATGATGCTGCATCTGGCTGCATTCAATTTACCAATGCTCAATGGATTTACATGCGGGAAAACCTGGATCGGGGAGTGGAATATTATCCGATTCTGGTCCAGAGCGATGGCGCCATTAGTGTGACTGGCGATGGCAATTATTTTAATCGGCCGATGTTTCACGGCTACGATGCGACTACCGGTTTGCGCCTTGTCACCCTAGGATCGCTGGGAGGTCTGACAAGAATTTCCGGTATTGGCGTATCCGAGCAGGGATATGGGCTTTTGGCACTGGAGCTGGATCCGACCAATAACGCAGATCCTGACGGCGAGGGAATGAACAGCGACATCTATTTCCTGAATACCCGCCGTTCCAACTCCCTGAAGAATATTTCAACTTCAGGGACCACCAACGAGGTGTTGATTACCACCTCCGAGTTGGACTGAATTTCTCTTCCATCTCTATCCCGCAAAACGGACGCTGGTCATTAACAGAAATCAGTCATAAAAGCCGCGCTGCCCTTCGGGGCGGCGTTTAAAGCGCTTATATTCCCACTGATATTGTTCGGGGAAACGATTCACCATATTTTCCACCGTCCGGTTCAAGGCCGTCACAGAGGTTAACAGTTCTTCCTCGTATATAGCGGGATCCGCTTCCTGGACGACTAGCCGAAATCCCTGGGAATCGGGCAATCGTTCCGCGCACACACATAGAACCCGCGCCTCGGTACGCTCCACGAGTTTTGATACCAGTTTGATCGTGTTGGTCTGGATGCCATAAAAGGGAGCAAACTCACCACCGGATCGATCCGGGTCCTGATCCGGCAGAATTCCGATCACCCCTCCGTCCCGCAAAATATGAAACAGGCGCATGACGCCCCGTTTGTTGGCTGGTACCAACTCAGAACCATTACGTTCTCTCACATGCCGCATATAGCCGTCGAGTTCTTCAATTTTGGGCGGTTGGTACAATGCAGCCATCTTATAGCGTGCAGCAAAAAATAATCCGGCAACTTCCCAATTACCTAAATGAGGTGCCAGAAGAACCAGCCCCTTACCGGCGGCTTCAGCCGATTTAATCAGCTCTTCGCCTTCCACCTCTTTTACCAGAGACAGAACCTTTTCCGCCGGCCACTCCCAGACAGCACCTATTTCAGCAGCTACCATACCGGTATGCAGCAGACTCGACTTTGCCAGTTGATTTTTTTCCCGGGTTTGAAGATGGGGGAAACATAGTTCCAGGTTGGTCAGCGTTACCCGTGCAGGACCACTCTGAGACCACCACAAAAGATAACCAATGCAACGCCCCAGTCGCTGGGCGGCAGGGAGAGAAAGTTTTGATAAAAGCCTGATAGCACGCTGTATCCAGAGAGCCTTACTTGCTGAACTGCTCAATCGATTTCCTTCATTAAATTATAAAAATTTCCGCGTATCACAATGAAAATTGCCCTGTCACTCCCATGATTCTGCAATAAAAAGCGGGAAAATATGGAAGCCGACACACTCGGCTCTGTAATAAGTGGCCGCAAGTTGTATAATTTGGCGCTTTATTCTACAGCCCAGGCTGGAACCTGTTAACCTAAATGGTCCTGTAACCCGTCCAAGGTCTCAGATTCCCAATAAAACAAAAGGGAGTCCTTTTGTTCCAGCCCGGTATATTGATTAACCAAGTGGTGTTTAACGTGACAGAAATAAGTAAACCCGATGTCAAAACCTTTCAGGGATTGATCACTGTTTTGCAAAATTACTGGGCGCAGCAGGGCTGTGTCATTTTGCAACCGCTTGATATGGAAGTGGGGGCGGGGACTTTTCACCCGGCCACTTTTATTCGCTCTATCGGGCCGGAAAACTGGAACGCCGCCTACGTTCAACCCAGCCGCCGTCCAACCGACGGTCGCTATGGGGAAAACCCCAACCGACTGCAGCACTACTACCAGTATCAGGTCGTCATGAAGCCGTCTCCTGCCAATTTCCAGGAACTCTACCTGGGATCATTGCGTGAGATAGGCATAGACACCAATGTACATGACATCCGCTTTGTAGAAGACAACTGGGAGTCCCCCACGTTGGGCGCCTGGGGTCTGGGCTGGGAAATATGGCTGAATGGTATGGAAGTCACCCAGTTCACCTACTTCCAGCAAGCAGGTGGTTTGGAGTGTTATCCCGTCACCGGCGAAATTACCTATGGTCTGGAACGTATCGCCATGTATCTGCAGGAAGTGGACAGTGTCTACGATCTGGTCTGGACAAACGGTCCCCAAGGCCCGGTCCTGTATGGTGACGTATTCCACCAAAACGAAGTGGAGCAATCCACGTATAACTTTGAAGAGGCAGACACCGAGTCCCTGTTCAAGCATTTCGATTATTACGAGAGAGAAAGTGCCCGTCTGGTAGAAAAAGGCCTCCCTCTGCCAGCTTACGAAATGACCTTGAAAGCCTCACACACCTTTAATTTGTTGGACGCTCGTCATGCCATCTCCGTCACGGAGAGACAGCGCTATATCCTGCGTGTACGCACCCTGGCCCGTGAAGTGGCCAAAGCGTATTTCGATAAGCGCAAAGCGCTCGGCTTCCCTTTGGCTGATGCCTCGATCCGGGAAGAAGTATTGGCCAGCGAAGCGGAGAAGAAATAATGAGCACCCAGGATTTTCTTGTAGAACTCGGTACTGAAGAGTTACCACCTAAAGCCCTTAAGCAATTGTCCGACGCTTTCACCCAGGGTATCGTCGATCGCCTTGGCAAAGCCAATCTGGAATTTGGTGAAGTTAAAGGTTATGCCGCACCACGCCGTCTGGCGGTATACATCCAGGCATTGGCAACCCAGCAGCCGGATCAGAGTATCGAGCGTCGCGGACCTGCAATCCAAGCAGCTTATGATGCAGCAGGTAATCCAACCAAAGCGCTGGAAGGCTTTGCCCGTTCCTGCGGTGCAACCGTGGATCAACTGGAAAAGCTCGAAACTGACAAAGGTACCTGGGTTGTATATAAAAGCGTACAACCAGGCACTCCCACCAAAGACCTGCTACCGGAGTTTGTGGAAGAATCCCTGGCGGCACTACCTATTCCCAAGCGCATGCGCTGGGGAGCTTCGCGGGTGGAGTTTGTGCGGCCAGTACACTGGTTGCTGATGTTGCTGGGTGACGAAGTGGTGGATGCTGAGATACTCGGCCTCAAGTCCGGAGATACCACCCAGGGTCACCGTTTTCATTACCCACACAAAATTACAATCCACACTCCGTCTGAGTATCAGTCAAAACTGGAATCGGCCGGTTACGTGTTGGCAGACTACGAACTGCGAAAGGAAAAAATTCGTCAGCAGATCATTGAAGCAGCCTCCAAAACCAATGGTCAGGCAGTGATTGATGAAGACCTGCTGGATGAAGTGGCCAGCTTGAATGAATGGCCGGTAGCATTGACCGGGCGTTTTGAAGAGCGTTTCCTGCAAGTGCCTGCAGAAGCCTTGATATCCACCATGAAAGGGAATCAGAAGTATTTCCACATTGTGGATAACGACGACAAAATGCTGCCTTACTTCATTACCATTGCCAACCTGGAAAGCAAAGAGCCGCAGCAGGTTATAGAAGGCAACGAAAAAGTCATTCGCCCACGTCTGGCCGATGCAGCCTTTTTCTATGAAACAGATCAAAAGCAAAGCCTGGCCGATCGTCTGCCAAGCCTGAAGCCTGTGGTATTCCAGCAACAGCTGGGTAGCCTGTTTGACAAATCCCAACGGGTTTCTCAACTGGCAGCCAAAATTGCAGAAAAGATCGGTGGTAACAGCGAATGGGCCAAACGTGCCGGTGAGCTGTGTAAAACAGACCTAATGACCGAAATGGTCATGGAATTCCCTGAACTGCAGGGCATTATGGGCCGTTACTACGCCAAACTGGATAACGAAGCGGATGAAGTTGCTGTCTCCATGGAGGAGCAGTACTTCCCGCGTTTCGCCGGTGATGTATTGCCTTCAACCCTGACCGGTTGTGCCGTTTCCATTGCTGACAAGCTGGACACTCTTGTAGGTATCTTCGGAATCAACCAACCACCTACAGGTACAAAGGATCCATTTGGTCTGCGTCGTGCTGCTTTAGGTATGCTGCGCATCATGGTTGAGAAGGGGCTCGATCTGGACTTGGCGGAATGCGTTTCCTGGGCTCAGGAGCTGCATGGGGATCTACCTGCGGAAGATTTGCAAAGCACCGTTGTGGACTATGTGCTGGAACGTTTCCGCGCCTGGTACGAAGAAGAAGGGATGGCTGCAGAAGTCTTCCTTAGCGTCATCGCACGCCGTCCAACCAAACCATTGGAGTTCAACCAGCGTGTTCAGGCAGTTGCCGCGTTTGCCCAGCTGGAAGCCGCCCAGGCTTTGGCAGCTGCGAACAAACGGGTTTCAAATATTCTGAGTAAGGAAAGTATTACCGACTCAAATACATTGAATACCGGTTTGTTTCAGGAAGCAGCTGAAAACGCTCTGTATGAGACTCTACAGGCTAAAGCTGAAGCGATCAGACCTTCTCTGGAGGCACGTGATTTCACCTCTGCACTGACTGAATTGGCGCAGCTGAAGGAACCTGTGGATAACTTCTTTGATCAAGTCATGGTCATGGCGGATGATGAAGCGATTCGCAACAATCGGATAGCACTGCTCTCCAATTTGCGCGATACATTCCTGCAGATTGCGGATATTTCATTACTGCAGACTAAAGCATCCTAGTTTGAGGTGACTTGAATCGTGAACAGACTGGTCATTCTTGACCGGGATGGGGTGGTTAACCAGGACTCAGATGCGTATGTGAAGTCCCTGGATGAATGGCACCCCATTCCAGGAAGTATTGAAGCCATTGCCCGCCTGACCCAGGCGGGATTCCTGGTAGCCGTTGCCACCAATCAGAGTGGTATTGCCAGGGGATATTTCACCGAACAGACCCTTCACGAAATGAATAACAGGATGCTGGACCTCGTCACCGCCGCCGGCGGTCGCATCAATGCGATCGCCTATTGTCCCCATGGACCGGAAGACAATTGCAGCTGCCGTAAACCTGCACCCGGCCTTATCTTTCAAATCGAGAAAATGTTGGATCACAAAGCCCAGGGGGCCTACTTTGTTGGGGATAGTCTGCGCGATCTGGAAGCCGCCAGAGACGCCGGATGTCATCCGGTATTGGTAACCTCGGGTAAAGGACAGAAAACCCTGGCAAAGCTTCCAGAGACGGAATTTGCAGATATCCCAGTGTTTGCAGACTTGGCCGCTTTTACTGAAGATCTGTTACGTAACTCCTAGCCTCCAGACAAAGGTTGCAGAGCCGGATCATCCTTGATTATGATTGATGGCTCTTGCATCGGCGTGTAGCGCAGCCTGGTAGCGCACTTCGTTCGGGACGAAGGGGTCGGAGGTTCGAATCCTCTCACGCCGACCAAAAAAATCAATGATAGCCTTGAGCTTCGGGGTCGGAGACCAGGCTGGCCGCGTTCAAATCCTCTCACGCCGACCACCTCATGATCGCTTTACAATCAGGGTCGGATCCGTTGCACGGCGCGTATCGAATCCTCTCACGCCGACCAAAAAAATCAATGATAGCCTTGAGCTTCGGGGTCGGAGACCAGGCTGGCCGCGTTCAAATCCTCTCACGCCGACCACCTCATGATCGCTTTACAATCAGGGTCGGATCCGTTGCACGGCGCGTATCGAATCCTCTCACGCCGACCAGAAAATTCCTTACACTAGCTTTCAACTTCGGGGTCGGAGACCAGGCTGGCCACGTTCAAATCCTCTCACGGTGACCATCATCTGTGTTCCTGCGGTCATCCACATAAAGCTACTATCAAAGTTATCCACATTATCAAAACAGTCACCGCGAACTTGGGCTGTCAGACTCATCGTTACATAGTCTATTTATCCACAGCTGTGAGAGCTGAGCCTGTCTACAACTTATAGAAAGTTTCATCCTCACATTAGTGGTTCATGAAACCGGAGCTTTATTGCTTGCCTCAAAACACAAGCTATACGGACTATATGCGTATACGCATTTCGCTCTACTGCAATTAATATGGATTCGTCTAAGATGACGACAGTAATTCAGTTTAAAGATCTTTCAATTAATTCAGGGTCGGGTTTCATGCCGCAGTGGGCTGCCATTAAAAAGTTCTACTCTCTTCACCGCGATGACAAGGTTCGCTCAGTCAATGGTGCTGAACGAAAGAACACTTCAAAAGTTCTGTTGTCACTACTAGTGCTTTTTATGTTCTCACAGAGCATCCTTGCTACTCCTACAATCGAGCAGGTGGACAGCCAGATTGAACAGGTGGGCCAAAACCCACAGATCAATGCCGACTCTAAAAAGCCGCTGACTGAGCTATTGCAAAATACTCGCAGCTTTCTTATCAAGGCAGAAGAGAACAGGCAAGCAGCTCAAAGGTTTAGCGCTGCCACCAGCACCCAACCCAACCTTACCAGGGAATTACAAAGCCAGATCAAGAAACTGGAGCGAAATCCTGCCAGTCTGGATGGCGGCGCGATCGAGAAGCTTCCACTGGAAACCATCGAACAACAACTGCTGACAGAGGAAGCTAATCAGAACAGTTTGTCATCTGAAGTCAGTGATATAGAACATCAGTTGGCAAATATTCAGGATCGACCTCAGGCGATTCTGAGAACCCTGGGAGAGCTTTCTTCTCGACAGGATAAAATTGAGTCGGCGCTCGTGACTGCAACCGAACCGGATGGTTCCAATATTGATGCCCAGATTCATTATTGGCTTCTACAAGCAGAAAACAAATCTCTTACTGAACAACAAAAAGCGCTGGAACAGGAATTGCTCAGCCATCAATCCCGGCTGGAATATCTGAAGACCAAACTGTCTCTGCTGGAGCTACAGCTTCGCAGATCCACCCAGATGACTCAGATGCTGCAGGAATCAGCCGCTTCCCGTCGACTACAAAGTGCCGAGCAGGTCCAGGAGAATGTGGCAAGGCAAGAGCAGGAACTGAAGGATAAGCATCCTTTGGTCCAGCAACTAGCATCCAGAAACACGGAGCTCAGCCAGTATATTGCTGTCGCCAGTCGCAAGCTGAAACAGGTTCAGTCATCGGTTAACGATGCCAACCGTGATGCTTTGGATCTGGCGGAACAATTTCGAAGTACACAACAAAAAATTGAAATCGCCGGGCTCAGTCAGGCTCTGGGTCAGGTGCTTCTGGAGGAGAAGCGTAAGCTACCCAATACTAACAGCCTTCGGGCAAATAGTTTGGCCACCAGGGATATTATTGCTGAGGCTGGACTTCACCAGATACAACACGAAGACGAGCGGCGCAAGTTACGCAATATGGAAGCCTTTGTGTCAGATCTTCTCAAAAATACACCTGAGGAGGTTGGCAGGACCATCAAACCAGAGCTGTTTGATCTTGCCGAGCAGAGGAGGGAACTTCTGGTCCAGGCCATAGAAATTGATCAAAGCTATGTACGATCCCTGGGCGAGTTGGATTTTACCTTACGTCAGTATATTCAGAAGATTGATAGCTTTAACGAGTTCCTGACTGAACGACTGCTGTGGATAAGAAGTTCTTCACCGGTGAACCTTAACATGTTGAGAGCCAGTGGCTTGCAGTTCGTTGATCTCTTAACAAGTACACAACTGTCTTTGCTGAGCAGCAACCTTCTGCTCGTAGCGCAGAAAAATCCCCTTTCCGGTTTTTTCGTTCTAGCAATATTACCAATTATCTTTAAACGCTCCTTCTTAAAGCGAGAGCTGGCCCGCCTGGGAGAACCTCTAAAAAGACTTACTACCGATAAGTTTCAGTACACCATCAATGCGCTGTTGCTCACGTTGGTCTATGCGGCATCGTGGCCGGTAATTTTGTACGTTATCGGAAGAGCGATTATTCATACACCTGAGATATCAGCTTTAGTGACCTCACTGGGACAAGCATTGATTTCACTCTCAGCAATACTTTTCAGCTTTACGTTTCTCAGAAAGTTCTGCCTGGCCGACGGTCTTGGAATATTGCATTTCAAATGGCCCAAAGACAGTGTTACCAATTTGTACCGTGACCTGGGTCGGTATCAACGTTATTTTATCCCCAGTTTATTTATCAGTTTTCTGTTTAATAGCTACAGTTTCGATAACAAGGCTGGGGCCCTACCTCATCTGGCTTTGGTGTTGACCGTACTATTCTTTAGCTACTGTACATTCAAGTTGGTAAAGAACCCCAACGGTGCATTAAGAATCTACGAGAATCGAGCCTTTAAAGTAGCGACCCCCTTATTCAAAAGAATGCTGGTTACTGTGGCCATTACATTGCCATGTATTCTTTCTATCGTCGCATTGTCAGGCTATCTATACACAGCAGGAACTTTGAGCCTGCATCTTCTCAACTCGATAGTGCTGCTGGTTACCCTGTTTCTGGTACATCAGCTTGTGGTCCGATGGTTAGTTCTAACACAGCGCAAAATAGCCTATCGAAACGCCGTTGAGAGGCGAAATCAGGCCAGACAGAAGAAAGCGGAGGAAAGCCAGGGCCAAACAACTTCCGCCAGTGAGATAGCGTCTGAGGTGGTAATAGAGGAACCCGTCGTAGACCTGGATGCCCTCAGCAAGGGAAGCCGCGAATTATTGAATACGGTGTTGGTGGTTCTGGGTGCGGTGGGTCTGTGGCTGATCTGGACTGAAGTCCTTCCTGCCTTCGGAATTCTGGAGGACATATCCGTTTGGACATACACAGATTCCATTGCCGGCAAAGAGCAACAGGTTCCAGTGACCTTGTTTGATCTTTGTGTGGCCATTACCGTCTTGATACTAACTATACTCGCCGCCAAGCGGGTCCCAGCGCTTTTGGAATTTATTCTTCTACAACGTATTCAACTGGCGGCAGGCAGTCTTTACGCCATGCGAACTCTTTCGGGATACGTCATCGTGGCAACGGGTATTCTCACTTCCTTGAGCACGATAGGCGCTAGCTGGTCTCAGATACAATGGCTGGCAGCTGCACTCGGTGTTGGTATCGGTTTCGGTCTGCAGGAAATCGTTGCGAACTTCATAAGCGGTTTAATCATCTTGTTTGAACGACCCATACGAGTAGGGGACGTTGTTACTGTAGGAGATACCGACGGTGTTGTTACGAAGATTAAGATTCGCGCAACAACCATTAGGAACTGGGACCAAAAAGAGCTGCTTGTACCTAATAAGGAGTTTATTACCAATCGACTCCTTAACTGGACTCTTTCGGATCAAACCACCCGCTTACTTATTCCCATCGGTATCGCGTATGGTTCGGATGCAAGACTGGCGATGCAACTCATAGAAGAATCAGCACGCAATAACCCCAACGTGCTTTCAGATCCAGCACCCATTGTGTCTTTTGAGAGTTTTGGGGATAACGCACTGATCATCTACCTACGGGCATATATAAGCGGCCTTGACGTCCGCTTACCCACATTAACTGACCTTCACCTGGATATTTATGATAAGTTGAATGGCGCAGGAATTGTAATTGCGTTTCCGCAGCGGGATATTCATCTGGATACCCAGTCACCGTTGGAAATACGAGTGGTTGATCAAACCAGACCAAAGCCGGACTCATCGGCAACCTAACTTACGAAGTTAGGGACTTGGACGTTAGTGACATAGATAAAATATTCGGGCTAACATGCTTGTTGTCAGATAAGGGAGGATTCAAGCTATGTGTGATGTCTATGCAGGTGTTGATACCAGCGCCTATACGAAAGCTTCACGCTCACTGCGACTACATGGGCATGTGACAAGTTTGTCTCTTGAAATCCGCTTTTGGGATATTCTGGAATTAATGGCAAATAAAGAGAATGTATCTGTCGCTACTTTTATCACCACACTTCATGATGAGGTCGTTCAACGTTACGGTGAAGCACGCAATTTTACCTCCCTATTGCGCGTGGCCTGCACAACGTATCTGATGAATGAGGCAAATCAATCGGACGTTACAACCTCTGTGGATAATCTAAAACAAACAGAATTTGTTTAAGATTTTCCATTAATACTCATAACGGGATTCATCACCGGTCGCCTTTATGTACGGCACATCCTTGTGCCGTTTATCATTTCCTGCCGATTATCCGAGCAGTTTGGCAAACTGCTTCACCCATTCAGCGTTTGCCGGCCATGCGGGAGCAGTGACAAAATTGCCATCTGTAATAGCCTGATCCACAGCAATATCCTGGTAAACACCACCAGCCTGCCTAACCTCAGGAGCACAAGCAGGATAGGCAGAAATTTTTCTCTCTCTAATGACATCAGCAGCGGTTAGGAGCTGCGCGCCATGGCAGATAGCCGCAATCGGTTTGGCTGCTTCTGCAAATGCCCTGATAATTTCAAGAACCCGGTCATTCAGTCTCAGATATTCCGGAGCTCTTCCGCCAGGAATCACGAGCCCATCATATTTATCCGGTGATACTTCACTGAAGGTAGCATTCAGAGTAAAACGATGTCCCGGTTTTTCTGTGTAGGTCTGATCTCCTTCAAAGTCGTGAATGGCTGTTGCAATAGAATCGCCTTTGGATTTATCAGGACAAACAGCGTCAACCTCATAGCCCATGGCTAACAATGCCTGGAAAGGAACCATCAGTTCATAATCCTCGACAAAGTCCCCGGCAATCACTAAAACTTTTGCAGGCATCTCGTATCTCCTTTTTATTGTCAAAGATAAAAGTGTAGGGCGCCTTTCCTCTCGACAGGTAGTATTCCAGTACTACATTAATACAGAATCGTACTTAAGAATGGCCATCTTATTTTCATTTGATATGACTAAAGGGACTGCTAACATCCGACATTGATCAGCGAATTTCCCCCTAAAATCAAAAAATCGTGAACATATTCTTATGACAGAGATAACCACTTATTATTTGGAGCAAACAAGCCGGGATGCTATTTGCAGAAAACCTCCAGTTGAAGGGTTTGTTGTATTGGAGGCCAAGGTGAAGCAATACCAGTACAACCGTTTTTTTTATGAATCTGTTGGAGCTGATTGGGAGTGGAATGACAAACTGAAGTGGAGTGATACTGAATGGAAACAATACGCTGAAAGAGAATCACTCCATTTATTTGTTGGCTATTTTCAGGGTAGTCCGGCCGGATATTTTGAGCTGGAACGACAAAATGAAGGAGCTATAGAGATTTCTTACTTTGGATTGATGCCCGCTTTTATAGGTAAGGGTCTGGGCGGATTCTTATTAACAAGCGCTCTCGAGAATGCCTGGCAAATGAAAGAAACCAACCGGGTTTGGGTTCACACCTGTAGTCTGGACCATCCGGGCGCACTCCAGAACTATCAGTCCAGGGGAATGAGGATCTATCATCAGGAAACTTCAAAGCAATAAAAAAGGCGACCATAGAGGTCGCCTTTTTCAATATCACTGTTTCTAATAGATCCAGTTACACATCTAGGTTCATAACCTGCAGCGCATTGGTTTGAATAAAATCACGACGAGGTTCTACGTCATCGCCCATTAGAGTAGTGAATATCTGGTCAGCCGCAATCGCGTCCTCAATAGTGACTTTCATCATTCGGCGGCTTTCAGGATCCATGGTGGTTTCCCATAGCTGCTCAGGATTCATTTCACCCAATCCTTTGTATCGCTGGATATTCTGACCTCGTTGCGCTTCTTTCATAAGCCATTCCAATGCATCTTCAAACCCTTGAATAGTCTGCACTTTCTCACCACGTTTCACATACGCACCTTCTTCTATCAGTCCTTCAAGCTTTTCAGCCATTGAAGCAACATTTTGATAGGAAGAAGAAGCAAAGAATTCCTGGTTCATCGTGTATCGATAGTCTACACCGTGCTGAATAAATTCAATCTGAGGTAGGTACAGATTGCGCTCTGCATCTTCGGTTACTTTCAAGGTAAAGCTTTCACCGTTTAGATTTTCTGAATGCAGCACCGCTTCCAGGTTTGAACACCAAGAGGCAATTTTGGCCTGATCTTTAAGATCATCTTCTACTAATCGCGGAACTTCCAGAAGTTTACTCAGAACAGTCCTCGGATAGGCTCTGGACATACGGTCAATCAAACTTACGGCAGTGCGGTAATCGTTGACCAATGTCTCAAGAGCAGTCCCGGAAATTGCAGGGGCATCAGCATTGGTATACAGCTCAGTTCCTTCCAGCGCATTTTGTGTCAGGTACTGCTGCAAAGCTTTTTCGTCTTTGACGTATTGTTCCTGCTTGCCTTTCTTCACTTTATACAACGGCGGCATTGCGATAAAGATATGGCCGTTTTCGATAATATCTCTCATTTGACGGAAGAAGAAGGTCAAGAGAAGGGTACGGATATGCGATCCGTCCACATCCGCATCTGTCATGATGATAATGCTGTGATAGCGAAGTTTGTTGATATCAAATTCTTCACGGCCAATACCACAGCCTAAAGCGGTGATCAGAGTCCCAACTTCAGCTGACGAAAGCATCTTATCAAACCGAGCTTTTTCTACGTTCAGAATTTTTCCTTTGAGCGGTAGAATTGCCTGGGTTCTACGATCACGCCCCTGTTTAGCGGATCCACCTGCAGAATCACCCTCCACTATATATAGTTCAGAAAGGGCAGGGTCTTTCTCCTGGCAGTCAGCCAGTTTCCCAGGTAAGCCAGCGATATCTAACGCCCCTTTGCGACGAGTCATTTCTCGAGCCTTCCGGGCAGCTTCTCTTGCCCTTGCAGCATCGATCATTTTATTCACAACACTTTTTGCGTCATTAGGGTTTTCGACAAGGAAGTCATTAAAGGACGAGTTCATTTCCTGTTCGACCGCTGTCTTCACTTCTGAAGAGACTAGCTTATCTTTTGTCTGTGAGGAAAATTTGGGATCTGGAACTTTTACCGAAATGATGGCAGTCAGTCCTTCTCTTGCGTCATCACCAGATGTATTCACCTTGGTTTTCTTCAGGAGGTTTTCTTTTTCTATATATGTATTAAGGCTCCGGGTAAGGGATGCCCTAAATCCAGCAAGGTGTGTACCACCATCTCTTTGAGGAATGTTGTTGGTAAAGCAGAAGATGTTTTCCTGGAAGCTGTCGTTCCACTGCAAAGCAACCTCAACTGTAATACCGTCTTCGCGTTCTTTAATGAAGTGAAATGCTTTAGCTATAGGATTTTTTGTCTGATTAAGATATCCAACGAACGCTTGTAATCCACCTTCGTATTCGAAAATTTCATTCTTTCCTGATCTCTCATCAGTCAGGTTAATTCGAACACCAGAGTTTAGAAACGCAAGTTCTCTCAGTCTTTTCGCAAGGATATCGTAGTGAAATTCAATATTGTTGAATGTTTCTTCTGAGGCAACAAAGTGGACTTGCGTGCCAGTGTTATCGGTTTCACCAATGGCCGTCAACGGAGCTTGCGGGACCCCATGATGGTATACCTGTTCATAAACTTTACCGGCTCTGCGAATTGTCAGCCTCAGCTCTTTTGAAAGAGCATTAACAACAGAAACACCCACACCATGTAGACCGCCGGAAACCTTGTAGCTGTTATCATCAAACTTTCCGCCAGCATGCAGCATCGTCATAATAACCTCTGCTGCAGAAACGCCCATTTCTTCATGGATGTCTACGGGAATTCCCCGGCCGTCATCGCTGACACTGATAGATTCATCTGGATGGATAGTAACTTTGACTTCTTTACAGTGACCAGCCAATGCTTCGTCGATGGAGTTATCGACAATCTCAAACACCATGTGGTGCAAGCCGGTGCCATCGTCAGTATCACCAATATACATACCAGGACGCTTTCTTACCGCATCCAGTCCTTTCAGGACTTTAATACTAGACGAATCGTAATTTCCGGAATCAGACATATATTTCTCCTACCCATCAATCCCCTGGGTTTAGCGGGGTAACACAACCATGTTCCACGTGAAACATTTTGGCGTGGTATTTTTCATTCAGTCTCAGACTTAAATTCAAAACCTGTTCGGCGTCCACCATCGTACAGAAAACCTGGGCGCCTTTTTCCAATAACGTGTTTAGCAGCTGGTATTGATTTTCCTGATCGAGCTCTGCACCGAGGTCATCTATCAAAACTGTGCAATCTAAGTTTCTCTTTTCTCTGAGTAACTGTAGTTGCGCCAACAATAGATGAGTAATTAAGACCTTCTGTTGACCCCTAGACAGAACTTCCTTCGCTGAGATTCCATGGGCAGAAAACTTTAGATCTGCCTTATGTGGACCCACTGAGGTAAAACCTCTTCGTTGGTCTAACTCGAGCGACCTTTCCAACAACTCTTCCATCGAACTGTTGTTGGACCAACCACGGTCATATTTAACTTCTATCTGGTTAGAAAGGTCGTTGTTGAACTGGCTTCCTTCATTTAAATTGGATTCCAACTTCAACACCAACTCTTTGTAGAACCTCTTCCTGTGTTCATCTATTTTTTTAGATGCAGAGACAAATTGATCAGTCCAGGACGCTAGCTCCAAGCGGGCCATTGTACCATTTTTCAGCAATTTATTCCTTTGTATTAACAATTTCCGCCATCTTTGCCATACATGCTTGTATCCAGGTTCCACGTGGAACACTCCCCAATCAAGGAACCTTCTCCGACCTGATGGCCCTCCATTTAATAGATCGAAGGTGAGGGGAGTGACTAATAATAGAGGAAGCATCTCTGCCAACTCAGAAAGACTTTGGGCACTGTCCCCATTTATCTTTACCTGAGTTTTCTTAAGAATCTTATGACGGCTGACACCTATCCGTTGCTGATCACCAAGTAAGGCATGACAAACAAACTGATCCTTAGAATAATTAATGACGTGATCTAAATCATGACTTCTGAAGGATGAACCGCGACCGGTGAGGTAAAGACCTTCAATAAGACTTGTCTTCCCGCTGCCATTATCACCTTGAATAAAAACTACTGGGGAATCAGTTTCGAGTGTGACGTCATCAAGGTTCCTTATTCCTGAAAAAGAAATCCTCTTTATCGTCATAAGGTGTGGGTTACCTTAATCAGTAGTGGCTGAAGCCCTGAAATAAACATTTCCACAGATACAGCTATTAGTAACATCCCCATCAAACGCTCAATTGCGATCAATCCTCGCTTGCGCAATATTTTATAAAGGCCAGTTGAGCACAACAAAACAAAAGCCGTCAGACTCCAAGCTGCCACTACAACGATCACCCAATCCATCATTCTCTCCGGCTCACGAGTAGAAATAAGAATGAGAGTTGCAAGTGCGGATGGACCGGCGACAAATGGAATTGCCAATGGAACAACAAAAGGTTCTCCGTCTGGAAGATCTTCGAGCCAGTCCCTCTTTGCAGGAAAAATCATCCTGATTGCTATAACAAACAATACTATAGCCCCCGCCATACCAACGGCTTCCTGACTCAAACTGAACAATTTGAGTAGATAGCTCCCCCCAAATAAAAACCCCAAAAGAATAAATAGCGCTATCAACAATTCCCTTAGCAACACCTTGAATCGTTTTGCTTTTTCAACCTTATCCAACACACTCAAGAAAATGGGAATGTTTCCTAAAGGATCCATAACCACTAGTAACAGGATAATTGCGGAAGATATTTCCATTGTTTTGTTCTCAAACTCTTCTGTTCTTCAATTTTAGTTCAGCAATAAAAAAACCCAACAATGCTCACGCACTGTCAGGTTTCCTGGTAACGTTTTTCAATACTTACTGTAGCAGACCCAATCTTTCATCCATGAACATATCCAACTCTGGTGCCAGGATATGAACATAACGGTCAAAATATAAGAATTGTTTCAATAGCAACGCAAATTCGCGGGGGAAGTGTAAGCCGTGTTGCTCTCCAATTCTTACAAGATCCATCAGTATATTATTGATCTCGTCATCTTCCGGTGACTGGTCATAGTAGACGCTTGTATCAGGAACCATGGCATCCATCTTTTTATAGACGTTAGCGATATCTCTCGCCAATGCTTCCACATCTACTTGAACCTTGGTAATTCCAATCCTGGCCATTGCATCAGCCATCCCATGAAAGTTACCCATCATAATAGATGTAATAAAATCTGAAACAGCCTGCCAGGTGCCAGCACCTATTCGACCAACAATTCCAAAATCTATAAAACCTATTCTACCGTCTTCCAGTACCATCAGATTTCCCGCGTGAACATCCGCATGAAAAAACTCGCACTGGGTAAGTGATGCAAACCATGTATTCATGGCAGTGATCAGCGTTTTTTCCGGATCAGCACAATAGGTTCTAATCGTCTCAAGATCGGTCAATGGAACTCCATAAAAACGCTCCATTGTCAGCACTCTCATAGAGCTTGCATGCTCGTATACCTTAGGAACGACGGCCTGGGAGTTTTCTGTTTTATCCAAAAATACCTGGAATTCTTTCAGATTTCTGGCTTCCTGATAAAAGTCACACTCTTCCATCATTGTTCTTTGTATTTCTTCAACAATCCCTGAAAGGGACGTCCAGGATAGCTTAGGTGCTAAATACTCGAGAACACGGGCAGTAACGTAAAGAAAATTGAGGTCGGTTAGCAATATATTGCGTACGCCAGGTTTTTGAACCTTTATTACTACGTCCTCGCCAGAAACAAGTTTGGCCGCATGTACCTGAGCTATCGATGCCGAAGCAAGGGGAGTCGTATCAATATATGCGAATATATCGCTTACCGGCTTCGGCAATTCTTCTTTGATAATTCGTTCAATTTGGGAATAGGGAAGGGGTTTGGTTTTGTCCAGACACAGCTGGAATTCCTCAACGTATTCTTTTGGAAAAAACGTTGGTGAAGAGGCAATAAACTGACCCAGCTTTATATAAGTAGCCCCCAACTCTTCGAATGTCTGCCTTAACAACCTTGGGGGTGGTAATTTTTCTCCCAATAGCCATCCGGCACCTGCCTTAGACACTACAGCAGCGGTTTGACCTATACGGAACGCACTCTTTAAAGCGATTGTTAGTTTGCTCATCTTCTAACCTGCGTATTCAATCCCTGTCTATCATCAAACCCCTAATCCAATCTGGAAAAGATGACACACAACCACCTTTCCCAGTACTCCTTCCGAACTTGTTAATATTTAATTTCCACAGCAATAAGACTGAAAATTCCTAGATTACAGTCTCATCGGCATAACGACGTATAACGCATCACTGGTTTCCATTCCTTCAACCAGAGCACTGCTATTAGCGTTTGAAAGTGTCATTTTGACCAGGTTATCATCCAAAACATTCAAGACATCAATCAAATAACCTACGTTGAATCCGATTTGCATTGGTTCAAAGTCATATTCAACTTCCAGACTGTCTTCTGCTTCTTCCTGATCAGGGTTATTGGCGAATACTTTCAATTCCCCCGGCTCGAATTGAAGGCGCACGCCACGAATACTTTCATGCGACAAAATACTCGCACGTTGTAAGACACCTTTGAGTAACTGCCTGTCAGCTACCATCGTCTTATCGCCACCCCTTGGTATAACCCTTTGATAATCCGGGAATTTTCCATCAATAAGTTTAGAGGTAAACGTATAATGCCCAACCACTGCCCGCACATGATTGTCCCCAAAAATAAGCGTACAGTTTTCTTCGGTATCCGACAGTAAGCGTGCCAGTTCAAGTACACCTTTCCGGGGAACGATAGGCTGCCGTTTATCTTCAACAGCCGTTTTCGTTGCGATTCCAGCTAAAGCAAGTCGATGTCCATCTGTGGATACAGCCTTAAGCCCATCGCCTGTTAGCTCCATGAGCATACCATTCAAATAATAACGGACGTCCTGCTGGGCCATAGCAAAAGCAGTGGCATCGATCATGCGCTTAAGTTCTTTTTGAGGCAGTTCCAACCGAATACTACCTGCTTCTTCCTCTACGTTGGGGAAGTGGTCTGCCGGCAAAGTGGAGAGTACAAAATGACTCTTGCCAAAATGTACGTTCAACCGCGAGTCCTTGACCTCTACATCAATATTGGCCTGATCAGGAAGTGAACGGCAAATATCCGTAAATTTCTTAGCCGGAACTGTAATACGGCCAGGCTGCTGAATATTCACTTCGCTGATTTGTGCAACCAACTCCACTTCCATGTTAGTTCCGGTAATGGTGAGCTTTTCGCTATCTGCATCCAACAATACGTTGGCAAGCACAGGCATGGTTTGTCTTTTTTCAACCACACCTGAAATCATTTGCAAGGAAGTGATGAGAGCCTCTCGCGTAATGGTGAATTTCATGGACTGTCCTGTTTGTATCCTGCTTGATTTACCGGCTTATGACATTCGTATGTTAGCGATGTTAAACCTGTGATGCGACAAAGATTTTTCTTAATACCCGGGAATAGGTTATTCCCACTATCCACAAGCTTCTTCAGCCTGTCAGCATTCTCATAAAGTTCTGATAATCCTCTCGAATCATCGGATCTTTTTGTTGTAGCTCCAAAACCACTTTGCAGGCATGAAGTACAGTTGTATGGTCTCGACCGCCGAATGCTTCCCCAATCTCTGGAAGACTATGGGTGGTCAATTCTTTCGCCAGAGCCATGGCCACTTGCCTTGGGCGGGTTATTGATCGTGTCCGTCTCTTCGACAGCAGGTCGGCCACTCTGATCTTATAGTACTCAGCGACAGTTCTTTGAATGTTATCAATACTGACCTGCTTTTCATGTAAAGCTAACAGATCTTTTAAACATTCCCTGATAAAAGGTGGTGTAATTTCCTGAGCTGTAAAGTGAGCATTGGCAATCACCAATTTTAAAGCCCCTTCCAATTCACGGACGTTAGACCGAATTTTCTGTGCGATAAAAAATGCCGATTCACTACTCAGCTGAACATTTGCTTGCTCGGCTTTCTTCATCAGAATGGCGACCCTCGTTTCCAGCTCAGGTGGCTCGACCATAACAGTCAATCCCCAGCCAAACCGGGACTTGAGACGTTCCTCCATATGATCGATTTCTTTAGGGTATCGATCACAGGTCAATATCATTTGCTGCCCACCTTCCAGCAGAGCATTAAATGTATGGAAGAATTCCTCCTGGGAACGCTCTTTCCTTGCGAAGAACTGAATATCATCGATAAGTAGCGCGTCAACAGAACGATAATAACGCTTGAACTCGTTAATCGCATTTAACTGCAGTGCCTTCACCATGTCTGCGACAAATCGCTCCGAGTGAAGGTAAACGATCTTGGCATTAGGGTTCTTCTTAAGAATCGAGTTACCCACCGCGTGCATCAAGTGAGTTTTCCCTAAACCAACACCGCCGTATAAAAAAAGCGGGTTATATGCGGATCCCGGATTATCGGCCACCTGTGTTGCAGCCGCTCTTGCCAATTGGTTTGACTTACCTTCCACAAAGGTATCAAACGTAAAATTCAGATTAAGAGAACTTTCGTGCTTAATTGCACCATCAACAGACACCTGACGATCAGAAGACTTCGTTTCCATTACTGGAGACTCTTCCTTCCTTGATACAGCGCCACCATTACTTACTGCTGGCTTACTTACTGCCGAGCTTCCACCATTCGCTTTTTTCTGACTAAGACTTCCGATCTTTAGCGATACTCTTGGTGGATGAGAATGAGAGATTTCCTGAAGGATCTCACTGATCCGACTGACATATTTTTCGTTGACCCAATCCAATACAAAGCGGTTAGGTGCGTATAACAGAATTTCCTCTTCAGATGCTCTTGCCTGTAATGGTCGTAACCAGGTATTGAACTGTTGCGAAGGAAGTTCATCCTCCAGGTACCCAAGGCACTGATGCCACAGTTCTAAAGCCACGCCCAAACCTCCAGCTTACTGATATCGTTATAAGTGAATTTAAAAAATTACCAAAAGTCGTTCCATTTCTAACAACCCTGCTAAATGGATACGACATCACCTGCCCCTAATTCAGACATCAATGTTTTTACAAACTTCCCTGGCGGCTCGCCCAATGACAAAAATCAGAGTGACAAAAACCCCTGCAGTAAATATCACCGCATAAAAAATAAACGCTCATTATTTTGGCTGCGCTTCGTCCCCCAAACTGACAAAACGTGCCTTGGTGCTTGGACAGGTAAAGAGGAATTCTAGCGGGAAGTTCCATCTAATTCCACCATCAAAATCATGCTTATTAGATAGCCTGTGGATAACTTTACTTTTTAAATTCATAAAGTTACACACTTGTCAACAAGCTTGTTAACAAAAAAGTACCTAAAAAAAATTTAGAACCATTGCTTATAAGGGAAAACCTTTTGATATCTATGTGGAAAACTTGAGTAAACTCCTGTGGACGAAACCGGCTGTGGAAAACTCGCACCTTTTTCCCCCCTCCATACCCAGGCTATCCCAATGTTTCCAACGGGCTATCCAGCAAATTATCCAGTCCGTATGTTTTTGTATTCATTAATTTTTTCAGACTTATTCACAGTATTCCGCTTCTCTAACAATACATAACATCAATAATCTTTCTTTAAAAAATCATTTTTTTATTATTCTATTCAGTGGATAAAATTCTTTTCGGGATACTGATTGCTATTTGTCCATAAATTCCATAAAATTCGCGTCCCTATTTTCTAATAGTCCATTTTTTTAACGTATTAGCTGTGAGAGTCGGACATGAAACGTACATTCCAACCCAGCGTCCTGAAGCGTAAACGTACTCACGGTTTCCGTGCACGTATGGCCACTGCAAATGGTCGTAAAGTGCTGGCAGCCCGTCGCGCGAAAGGTCGCAAGCGTCTTTCTGCTTAATCAAGTATTCGTTGATCTTTCAACGTTGATTTGATGTCGACTTACGAATTTCCCCGATCACTTCGCTTATTGAAGCCGGGGGATTTTCGTAATGTTTTCGAGCAAGCTGAGTATAAGGCAGGTCACCCTGCATTACTGCTATTGGCTCGCTCCAACCAGTGCAATTGTCCTCGGCTTGGATTAGTTATCGCCAAGCGCAACGTCAAGCTGTCCACTGGTCGAAACCGTGTTAAACGAATCATTCGTGATCGGTTTCGTTTACAACAGCATCAATTACCGCCAATAGATATCGTAGTAATCGCTCGACGTCCTCTGGCAGATATTGATAATGCTGAACTTCATCAGTGTATGGTTAAGTTATTGGCGAAACTGAGTCGACAATATGAAAGCAACCCACCTGATCGCTCAAGTTCGTCAACTGCCTAAGAAGGCCCTTCTTTTAATCATCCAGTTTTATCGCTATGCCATCAGTCCAATGATGGGAAGCCATTGCCGGTTCTATCCTTCCTGTTCCAATTACACTTTTGAGGCAATATCTCGTTACGGTGTAATGAAAGGGAGTTATCTTGGAGTGCGTCGTCTGTTAAGATGCCACCCTTGGTCAAAAGGCGGTATCGATCCCGTGCCTGAGTGTTCTCATTCCAGACACCGCCATTCATCCTTACCTGATTCTTAGTTTGTGATTTTATGGACTATATAAGAACACCTCTTATTATTGGCTTACTTGTTGTCTCCTATCTGCTAGTGCTGGAATGGAACAAAGATTTTCCAACCGATTCAGGACCTGCTGTTACTCAACCAGCTCCTGGTTTTGATGAATCTGTACCTTCGAGCACAGAATCAGGACATACTCTTACCGGTGAGCTTTCAACTCCCGAGTCAATGAGCTCAAAACAAACCTCTGAAGTAAGTGCTTCCTCACTCGAAATGCAAACGGGTGGTGAGGTTACAGTCATGACGGATGTCTTAGCTGTCAAGATCAGTTTGACTGGAGGAAACCTCAACTATTCTGCACTTAGAGAATATCCTGTCTCCCTGAACAACAAAGCACCGTTAGAGATCTTTCAGCAAAATACAGATCGTTACTTTGTTGCTGAGAGCGGATTGATCGGACGGGATGGATTTGATGCCGCAAAGAATGGTCCGCTGCCGGTCTATAGTTCTGCCCAGAGCAGTTATCGCCTGGCTGATGGCAAGGAAGATTTAACTGTCGATCTGACATATTCCCGTAACGGCGTTGATGTTATCAAGCGATACTTTTTCGGTCGCGGTAACTACGAAGTTAAAGTCCAGTACCTTGTATCCAACCATTCTGCAGAGCCCTGGCAGGCGAATTTCTCCGCGAAGTTGGTCAGAGATAAAGCTCCGGACCCAACAAAGTCGGCAAAAATGGGTGCTTCTTCATACTTAGGTGCGGTTATATCCACAGCCGAAGCTCCCTATGAGAAGGTTAAATTTGACGACATGGATGAAGGTGCTGTTCAGGTAGAAGCCAACAGTGGATGGATTGCCTTCGTTCAGCATTATTTTGTTAGTGCCTGGATACCTCGGAATGAGCAAACCCATACTTATCAGACCAGAGTTCGTAATGGTCTGTACCTGATGGGGTTTGTGGATCCTGAAATTACTGTTGCTCCTGGGGCTTCAGAAACCATTGATGCCAGCCTGTATGTAGGACCGAAAAAACTGGAGTCTCTACAAACAATTGCACCAAATCTGGATTTAACCATCGATTTTGGCTGGCTTTGGTTGATCGCCAAGCCGCTTTATCTGTTTCTTGAGTATATTCATGATTTCGTGGGTAACTGGGGGATTGCGATCATCCTTCTCACAGTTCTGATCAAGGCTCTGTTTTTCCATCTTTCTGCTGCAAGCTATCGTTCCATGGCGAATATGCGTCGAGTCACACCTGAGCTGCAAAGAGTTCGTGAGCAGTATGGTGATGATCGTCAGAAAATGTCCCAAGCAATGATGGAGCTTTACAAGAAAGAAAAGATCAATCCTTTGGGAGGGTGTTTGCCTATCCTGGTGCAAATGCCAGTATTTATCTCCCTATATTGGGTATTGCTTGAATCTGTTGAATTGCGTCAAGCGCCTTTCTTCTTCTGGATTCAGGATCTATCCATTAAGGATCCATTTTTTATCCTTCCGTTATTGATGGGAGGAACCATGTTCCTGCAGATGCACTTGAACCCAACACCACCGGATCCTATCCAGGCCCGAGTAATGAAAATGATGCCGCTTATCTTCACAGTATTTTTCCTGTGGTTCCCGGCTGGTCTGGTACTGTACTGGTTGGTTAACAACTGTTTGTCGATTGCTCAGCAGTGGGTGATAACCAAAAAAATAGAGCGGGAAGGTTTGAAGGCTAAATAGCCCTTATATCAACGACTCTGAAAGCCCGTGAATAGCGGGCTTTTTTTTACGTTATACTCGGAAAGAATACTGTTTCATCACCTGACTTCTGTCCTACTGGCGCTGGATATTTATGTATCAGACAACTGAAACCATCGCAGCAATTGCGACTCCTCCTGGAAAAGGAGGTGTGGGAATTATCCGGGTGTCCGGACCAAAAGCTTCTGCAATTGCTCAATCAGTTCTGCACCGGGTACCCCAGCCCCGTTATGCCTACTACGGAAATTTCTTTGAAGGCGATACCGTTATTGATCAAGGAATTGCCTTATTTTTCCCTGGCCCCAATAGTTTTACAGGAGAAGATGTCCTTGAGTTACAAGGGCATGGAGGACCTGTTGTACTGGACTTGCTTTTACGGCAGCTTGTATCACTGGGAGTCCGCATAGCCAGACCAGGAGAATTTTCTGAACGGGCATTTTTGAATGACAAGTTGGATTTGGTGCAAGCTGAAGCCATTGCCGATTTAATTGAAGCGAGCTCTGAACACGCTGCTCGCAGCGCTCTAAAGTCTCTTCAGGGAGATTTCTCTCTTGCGATTGATGAACTTTTGGAAGCTTTGATCCAATTACGTATGTATGTTGAAGCTGCCATCGACTTCCCTGAAGAAGAAATTGATTTTCTATCCGATGGAAAAGTCGCCGCGGATCTTGAAACCATTCTTGAGAAACTGGCGGAGGTGTTTTCCACAGCCAAGCAGGGAACCCTGATGAGGGAAGGCATGACGGTGGTCATCGCGGGACGTCCCAACGCGGGTAAATCAAGTTTGCTGAATGCTCTTGCCGGCAGGGAAAGTGCGATTGTGACCGACATTGCTGGTACCACCCGTGATGTCCTCCGTGAACATATCCACATTGATGGTATGCCATTGCATATTGTCGACACTGCCGGACTCCGGGATTCCTATGATGTGGTGGAACAAATCGGAGTGGAGAGGGCCTGGAATGAAATTGACAATGCAGACCGTATTCTTTTTCTCGTGGATAGTCAGACCACCGATGCTGTGGATCCGGAAAAAATCTGGCCGGATTTTTATCATCGTATACACCATCATGACCACATAACGGTTGTTCGAAATAAAGTGGATCTCAGTAATGAACAAGTAGGTCTTCAGGATGGAAAGGTTCCAGTGGTACGTCTTTCCGCAAAAGATGGCAAAGGGATCGATATTCTCAGGGATCATTTAAAGCAATGCGTCGGATTCGAAGCTACGACAGAAGGTGGTTTTATGGCGCGACGGCGTCATCTTGAAGCTCTGAATCTGGCTCATCAGCATGTGGAAACTGCCAAACAGCAATTACTGCAACAACAGGCTGGTGAGCTTGTTGCGGAAGACCTCAGACTTGCCCAACAGGCACTGGGAGAAATTACCGGTCAGTTTTCTTCAGATGATTTATTGGGGAGGATTTTTTCCTCTTTTTGTATTGGGAAATAGCATCAATCGGGATCGTTCAAGACAAGTCTGTCTATTCTCAATCTTTCCCTTTGGTCAAACAGCCGTCTACTGGCGAGCAGTACACTGATCATTGAGCCGAAACCAGAACCAACAGTAATCATCAGCATGATGAGTATCTGATATTTTACGGCCAGAGCCGGGCTTGTTCCGGCCAGGATTTGACCGGTCATCATTCCAGGTAAACTCACGACACCTGCTGCAGCCATCGCGTTGATAGCGGGTATCATTCCAGCGCGTACGGCATCCCGACGAATTTTTCCAATTGCCTCGTTCCATGGATGTCCCAGCATAAGCCTGTTTTCTATGACCCTTCTTTGTTGCCAGGTAGTTTCATGGAGCCGATCCAGACAGATGGCTACGCCATTCATGGTATTTCCCAGCATCATACCGAGAAGTGGAATGGCATATTGGGGAGTAAACCAGGGATGGGGATTAATAATGACGGTCAGTGTCAGAATGGCAACGGTGAATGAAGACACAAACATAGAAGTTGTGCCAATGGCAAACGACCATCCTTTGGTCAAACGCCTTCTTTGCCTGGCCGTCACCTCTCTTCCTGCAATCAGTAACATTGCCAGTGCCATCATCGATATCCAAAACGGAGATGATGTGGAAAAAAGAGCTTCGAGTACCAAACCGATCAATGACAACTGAACAATGGTGCGGATCGCAGAAATTAACAGTTTCTTTGTTATCCCCAAGCGTGCAGCGAAGGCGCAGAAACTCAGAATGATGACAAGTACAAACGCGAACGAGAGTTGCAGTGGGTTAATGTCAATAACGGTCATCATTGACTACCAATATGGGTTAATTGACTCTGTTCCAGATGCCAGTGCTGGTCCGCGACTCTTTGAATCTGGGCCTGATCGTGGGCAACCCAGAGAACGGGCAATTGTTGTTGTCGGATTAAATGGACCAGCCAGTTTTCCACAGACTCTCTTGAGGAGTCATCAAGGTTGGCAGTTGGTTCATCCAGTAGCAGGACTTTTGGTTCAGGGTATAACGATCTGAGGAGAGCAAGCCGCTGTCTTTCTCCGGAAGATAAGTAACTGACGGGCTTTTGCAGGATTTCCTTGTTCAGTTGGACTTCTGCCAGAAGAGCCGATGAAGGTGGTTGTGGAAAATGGTCTTCAACATCGTCGAGCCACCATTCACTTTCTGCCGGTACCATACGGACAATCTGTCGCCATTGATGTCCGGTGATATCAAGCTGGTTGGTAGTTCCCAGAGATATGCTGCCCTCATGATCTTCAAGATCAGCTATAGCCCTGAGAAAGCGGCTTTTCCCCGATCCTGATTTTCCGGATATACATACAATTTCCCCGGGAGGAATGCTGAGGGAGATATTTTTTAAATCACCAATGCTGAGATTGGTGATCGTCAAGCTGCCTGTACCCACTCGACTTTCCAACTCCTGGGGGTGTCGGTTGATGGATGAATTCAGTGCAGTATGGCAGCTCTTATCAGTTGATTTCCAATGGTTCTATTCTGCCGGGGTGGCTTCAGGTTCTGATCTCTTGCGTCCATTTACCATGGCGACCACCAAATTTTCTTTGTGCTGCCGACTTGCGAGAATAACGCCACCTACATGTAATACGACCAGAATAATCGTGGCATTAGCGAAAAACTCATGCACTTCCTTCAATGGATCTTCCGGCAGGTGAGCGAAGAAAGTTCCGGCAAGGGGCCCTCCTCCGTCAATTGACAAGAGAGCCATTCCACAGATCGTGGTTGCTACAAGTGACAACAACAAGGCAATGATCATTGCGCCGCCGGCAGGGTTATGTCCCAGGTGGCGATCCGGATTACCTTGAAATATCTGTTTGCAGTAGGCAATCACTGTAGAGGGATGTTTAACGAAACTGGTAAATCTTGCATGTCTGCTACCTATCAATCCCCAAACTATACGGAAAGTCACAAGGCCTGCCACAGCGTATCCAGCCCAGATATGCACAGACTGGAATTCGTCCTCAGTGAGATAGGCGGTAAAAAAGAAAATGACTAACGACCAATGGAATATCCTGACCAGGGGATCCCAAACTCTGATCCAGTGAGTTTTTGAATGAGACATATCGTACCCTCCGTTTGTTGAAGGGCAAGAATATCGAGTCATTCTTAAGACAAGCTTAAGTCCCGCGAATATTTTGTGGATAACCTGAAATTTTGCCTAAAAAAAATCCTATGTCTGTGGATAAGTTTTTTTCTTAAAAGTGATGTTTTGTCTTAAAATTTTTATTTTCTTTTTAAAATCAATTGATTGAAAATTTTATTAAGTGTGTTTGAGAAAATCTCTCCTGTGGATAACTGTATTAATAACTTTTCTAAAGAAGATCTTCTAACCTACTGAAAAAACTAGGCTATTTATTCTAAACTTGTCGAAGGTCACATTTTAACCAGATGTCAAGATGAGCCTTTTTATCACTTTGAACAAAAAATAATCATATTTTTTCAAACCAACCTTATTTTTCAGCCCCGGTCATAGTAAAATGCTCGGCCCGTTTTCTGACTGCTACAATCTGACATCTTCAAATAGCCTTTTTGGCGCGTATTTCAGTTAAAGCGGACTTTATATACTTATTTTTTAAGAGGTTATTGGACTGTGGATTATTCCAGGCATTTTGATGTGATCGTCATCGGTGGTGGACATGCCGGCACCGAAGCGGCTTTAGCTGCGGCACGTATGGGCTGTCAAACCCTACTGCTGACCCACAATATCGAAACCCTGGGACAGATGTCCTGTAATCCTGCCATTGGTGGAATCGGTAAAAGTCACCTGGTTAAAGAAGTGGATGCATTGGGTGGCGCCATGGCTCTGGCGACAGACAAAGCAGGTATCCAGTTTCGGATATTGAATGCTCGTAAAGGGCCGGCAGTCCGTGCAACACGAGCACAGGCTGATCGTGCATTGTATAAAGCGGCTATCCGAAGTGTTCTTGAAAATCAGCCTAACCTGAGTATTTTTCAACAGGCGGCAGATGACCTCATCATGGATGGCGATACTGTCACCGGTGTTGTCACCCAGATGGGGCTTAGATTCTTTGCCACATCTGTCGTTTTGACAACCGGGACGTTCCTTGGCGGCATCATCCATATTGGACTACAGAATCATTCCGGCGGTCGGGCCGGAGATCCACCCTCAATCGCGTTGGCCAATCGTCTGCGCGAGATGCCATTTCGGGTTGGACGTTTGAAAACCGGTACCCCTCCCCGGATTGATGCCAAAACTGTGGATTTCTCTGTCATGCAGGCTCAACCTGGGGATTCACCTACTCCTGTTATGTCATTTCTGGGATCTTTGGATATGCATCCACAGCAGGTGCCATGCTATATCACCCGAACCAATACCCAGACCCATGACATTATTCGCAGCGGTATGGACAGGTCCCCAATGTACACCGGAAAAATTGAGGGTGTAGGACCTCGTTACTGTCCTTCGATTGAAGACAAGGTTAATCGCTTTGCGGACAAGGATTCCCATCAGATATTCATTGAGCCGGAAGGTTTGAGTACCCATGAGCTTTATCCTAACGGGATATCCACAAGTCTCCCGTTCGATGTTCAGTTGGACTTGGTGCACTCAATCCCTGGTTTGGAAAATGCGCACATTACCCGTCCTGGATACGCCATCGAGTATGATTACTTCAATCCTCAGGACTTGAAGCACAGCTTGGAAACCAAGTTTGTGCATAATCTGTTCTTCGCAGGTCAGATTAATGGCACCACCGGCTATGAAGAAGCAGCGGCTCAAGGACTATTGGCCGGTATGAATGCGGCTCTTCGGGCACAGGACAAAGAGGTCTGGACACCAAAACGGGATGAAGCATATATCGGCGTGTTGGTGGATGATCTGATTACCATGGGCACCCGCGAGCCTTATCGAATGTTTACCAGTCGTGCGGAATACCGTTTGCTGTTGCGTGAAGACAATGCAGATCTGCGCCTGACCGAAAAAGGCCGCGAACTGGGACTGGTTGATGATGAGCGTTGGACAGCGTTTAGCGAGAAACGTGAAGCGATTACCCGTGAACAACAGCGTCTTAAAAGTACATGGGTGCAGCCTGGTTCCGATAAAGGACAGCAGGCTGAAAAAGTTCTGGGAATGGAGCTGGCACGTGAGTACTCATTGCATGACTTATTGAAGCGGCCTGAGATGGATTGGGCTCGCCTGGGTGAAGTGGACAGTTCGATTAATGAAGTTCCACCGGACGTTGCTGAACAGGTTGAAATTCAGGTCAAATATGCGGGTTACATCGATCGGCAGCAGGATGAGATTGCCCGGATGCGCCGACACGAAAATACAGTATTACCCGCAGATCTGGACTACAGTGTGATTCAGGGTCTATCAAATGAGATTAAACAGAAGCTGTCTGAAGTCAGACCGGAAACTCTGGCTCAGGCTTCCCGAATTCCGGGAGTGACGCCTGCAGCAGTTTCTTTGCTCCTGGTGTATTTGAAAAAGAGAGGCGCTGTGCAGAGGCAAAGTGCCTGATATGGAAAATACTCTAAGAGCATTGCAGAAACAGCAGCTTCAGTCTGGCTTGGGTTCACTTGAGTTAAGCCTGGATGAAAAACAGCAGGAACGCCTGTTGGACTATCTTGAGCTTCTTCATAAATGGAACAAGGCCTATAATTTAACGGCAGTCCGGGATCCGGAATTGCATGTCAGTCGTCATATATTGGATGCTTTGGCGGTGATACCACATATTGAGGGAAAGTATTTTCTGGATGTTGGTACTGGGCCCGGTATTCCTGGTATACCTCTAGCTATTGCCCTGCCGGAAACCCAATGGGTTCTATTGGATAGTAATGGCAAGAAAACCCGATTTTTGACGCAATGCAAGATGTCGCTCGGTTTGTCCAACGTTGAAGTGGTGCAGTCCCGGATTGAACAGTATCGTCCTGCTACAGAGCAGTCCTTTGACGGCATTACTTCACGGGCGTTTGCAACATTGGCTGATATGGTAACGGGTTGCCAGGACTTATTTGGGCCGGAAACCAAGGCCTATGCCCTGAAAGGAGTATCTCCGGTAGAGGAAATTGAAGCGTTGCCGGAAAATTTTATTGTTATTCAAAATCATAGACTGAGTGTTCCGGCTTGTGACGGGGAAAGGCATTTGCTTATCCTTGGTAAAAGTTGAGCAGATTCGGGAACCGACGGGAGAAATTGACTATGGCGCGCACTTTTGCAGTCACCAACCAGAAAGGCGGAGTTGGAAAAACAACCACCTGCGTCAATTTGGCCGCTTCGTTGGCTGCTACCCGTCGTAAAGTTCTACTTATTGATACCGACCCTCAAGGCAATGCCACCATGGGGAGCGGTGTTGATAAAAATGCCTGCGAAAAGACCGTTTATGATCTTTTGACCAAGCGAGCAGAAGCCAAAGAAGTCATCGTGACTTCAGAAGAGGCCGGATACGATGTCATGCCTGCCAATAGTGATGTCACAGCCGCAGAAGTAGAGCTGATGAATGAAATTGGCCGCGAGTACCGCATGCGCAATGCATTGAAATCGGTGCTGGATGATTACGACTATATTTTGATCGACTGTCCCCCCTCCCTGAATATGCTGACAGTGAATGCTCTTGTTGCAGCTGACGGCGTATTGATTCCAATGCAGTGTGAGTATTATGCCCTGGAAGGTTTGGCGGCATTGATGAATACTGTGGAACAAATTCAGGAAACGGTTAACCCGGGCCTGGAAATAGAGGGTTTGCTGCGCACGATGTTTGATCCGCGCAATAGTTTGACCACGGATGTTTCCAGGCAGATCATCGACTACTTCGGTGACAAGGTATACCGCACAATCATTCCACGGAACGTGAGACTAGCTGAAGCCCCATCATATGGAGTACCGGCGTTGAAGTATGATAAATCCTCACGTGGGGCAATTGCATACCTGGCCCTGGCGGGAGAAATCATTCGTAAGAGCAAGACAACCGCTAAAACGACCGTACCCGCCTGACCGGCAATAATAAGAACATCCCCAAACATCCCTGGACTAAACACCGGGATGCGTCAGCAACACATCGGTGTATGTCTCTGGCGATATAAAAGAATAGAAACTACGAAACATTTGGAACTACAACGAAATGAAAAAGAGAGGATTGGGTGATCGCGGACTGAATGCATTGTTAGCCGGTTCAAAGGCTCGCATGCAGGAAGAAGGTTCCGTGTCCCAGGATAAGGTTCTGAAAGAAATGCCTGTGGATATGATCCAGCGTGGTCAATATCAGCCGCGTCGGGATATGGATCCGGAGGCGTTGGAAGAGCTGGCCCAGTCCATCAGGCAACAGGGTGTCATGCAGCCGATTGTGGTGCGTGAGATCAGTAAGAATCGATACGAGATCATCGCAGGCGAGCGTCGTTGGAGAGCCTCCCAGCTTGCCGGGATGGATAAGATCCCGGTCATCATCCGGGATGTTCCCGACGAAGCGGCCATTGCCATGGCTCTGATCGAGAATATCCAACGGGAGAACCTGAACCCGGTTGAGGAAGCTATTGCACTGCAGCGTTTGCAGAGCGAGTTTGAACTAACCCAGTCCCAGGTGGCAGAAGCGGTTGGTAAATCCCGTTCCACAATTACGAATTTGTTGCGGCTCTTATCACTGAAAGATGATGTGAAAACCATGCTGGAGCGTGGTGACATGGAAATGGGTCATGCCAGGGCCTTGTTAACACTGGAACCTGACCTCCAATCTGAGACCGCCCGGGTAATCGTAGGTAAAGGATTGTCTGTTCGCCAAACTGAAGCGTTGGTACGCAGAATTCAAACGGAAAAAGAAAATCCGAAAACTGCTGCCAAAAAGACTGTTGATGCGGATGTTAAGAGATTGCAAGACAAATTGGCTGACAAACTTGGCTCTCCAGTCAAGATTGACTACAACGCCAAGGGAAAGGGAAAACTTGTGATTCAGTACAATTCCCTCGATGAGCTGGATGGAATTTTAGCCCACATTCAGTAATTTTCTCCTCTGGGAAATTGGTTGTGGAATCGAGGATATATCCATATCTGGTGCCAATATTAAAAATTGTCCACAATTTATGCCATAAATAGAAATATCTCCTAAAAAGAAACATTCTTTTCTGGTTGTAAAATAGACAGTTTTACCTATCAGGCAGTTGAATGCGCCCACCCGACACAATATAATCTCCGACGCCTTAAGCTATGGAAGATTTCCTAGCTGCGAGGGCGGGGGTAACTAGGTAGACGTAACTACGTAGTAAAAATAAATAGCAGGCTTTCCTTGCGGGAAAAGTTGGTCCTAAAGTTCTGTGAAGTAATGTCACAGTAACGGAAATATCAAAAAATGGGGATCAACTGAAAGGAAATGCTCGGGACAGAAAACCGTTGGATAGTGCGTTGCACTCACATATAAAGCGGCCGCCGGTTTATCGCGTTGTCATAGCCCAGATGCTGGTGACAGTGATAGCAATGATAGTTGGATGGTCTATAAGCAACGTACACGGTTATTCGGCATTAATGGGTGGTTTGATCTGTGCCCTACCCAATAGCTATTTTGTCTATCGATCCTTCGCCTTTCGGGGAGCTCAGGCTGCCCGGCACATTGTAAAGAATTTCTATAGAGCGGAAGCCGTAAAACTGGGATTGACAGCCTTGCTTTTTGGGTTGGTTTTCAAGTTTGTGCAGCCGCTGGAGCCAGCGAGTTTATTCCTGGCCTTTTTTATTGTGCAGATAGTGCACTGGTTTGCGCCTCTGATCATGGCCGGGACTAAAAGTCCGACGGCTGGCAGCTGATCAAAAGACGTAAATCGTACCGATTTATCAAAAAAATTAAGGTTTGAGATAGTATCATGGCAGCAGGCGAAACCCTTACCGCATCGTCCTATATTCAGCACCACTTACAAAACCTCGTGTTCGGGAAACATCCTGATCATGGTTGGGGTTTTGCACATTCCGCACAAGAAGCCAGCGATATGGGTTTTTGGGCGATTCATGTGGATTCAATGGCCTGGTCCATTGGTCTGGGGGCGCTTTTCCTATGGTTGTTCCGCAAAGCCGCGCTAAAAGCAAGTAGCGGTGTACCCAGCGGACTGCAAAACTTCGTCGAAGTAATGGTGGAGTTTGTGGATAACAGCGTCAAAGAGACCTTCCACGGCAAGAATGTTGTTATCGCACCACTGGCACTCACTATTTTCTGCTGGATATTCCTGATGAACCTGATGGATCTGGTTCCTGTGGATTTCCTTCCGTTTCTCTTTCACGCCGCAGGCGTAAGCTACATGAAAGTCGTTCCCACCACTGACGTGAACGTGACTTTCGGTATGTCTCTTTCCGTTTTCTTCCTGATCATCTACTACAGCGTCAAAATTAAAGGTGTGGGTGGATTCGTTGGCGAATTGACGTTGCAACCGTTTGGTAAATGGATGATTCCTTTCAACCTGTTGTTGGAAGGGGTTGGCATGATCGCCAAGCCGATTTCTCTGGCGCTGCGTCTTTTCGGTAACCTGTACGCAGGCGAGCTGATCTTCATTCTGATTGCGCTATTGCCCTTCTGGGCTCAATGGGCACTGTCGGTACCCTGGGCAATCTTCCACATTCTGGTTATTACACTGCAGGCATTCATTTTCATGATGCTGACCATCGTGTACCTGAGTATGGCGCATGAAGATCACTAAGAAGAAGTAGTTTTACAAAATCAAAATCTTAAATAACTGAAACTAAACCATTAACTTAACTTAAATATTAGGAGTCACAATGGAAACTGTAGTTGGAATGACCGCGATTGCTGTTGCTCTGCTTATCGGTATGGGCGCACTGGGTACTGCGATTGGTTTTGGTCTGCTGGGTGGTAAGTTCCTGGAAGGTGCTGCCCGTCAACCAGAAATGGTCCCCATGCTTCAGGTTAAAATGTTCATCGTTGCAGGTCTGCTCGACGCCGTAACCATGATCGGTGTTGGTATCGCTCTGTTCTTCACGTTCGCTAATCCGTTTGTTAATCAGCTTTAATTAGACCCTGAATAGCAACCAGTCACTTTTAAGACTAATTAGCGAGGGGTGTTAACGTGAACCTTAACCTAACGATGATCGGGCAGGCGATTGCCTTTGCCATCTTCGTCGTGTTCTGCATGAAGTATGTATGGCCTCCGGTCATTCAGGCACTTCGTGAGCGCGAAAAGAAGATTGCAGATGGTTTGCAGGCTGCGGAACGTGCTTCCAAAGATCTGGAGTTGGCGCAGGAAAAAGCCTCTGCCGAACTCAAGGAAGCCAAGCAGCAAGCCCAGGAAATAATTGAACAAGCCAATCGTCGTGCGAATCAGATGGTAGAAGAAGCCAAAGATTCCGCACGTACAGAAGGCGAACGTTTGATTGCTGCAGCGAAAGCTGAAATCGAACAGGAAAAGAACCGCGCCAAGGAAGAGTTGCGTGCCCAGGTGGCAGCGCTGGCTCTGGCTGGAGCGGAGAAAATCCTGGCGACCTCTGTGGATGCACAGGCGCACAGCCAAATGCTAGATAAACTAGCAGCAGAATTATAGGGGTCAGCATTATGGCGGAAAGCATTACATTAGCCCGGCCATATGCCAAAGCTGCTTTTGAATTAGCTCGCGATGCCAACCAATTGAGTGAATGGTCAGAGCAATTGGCTCTTACCGCAGCGTTGGCTGGCGATAAGGATATGGTGAGAGTTCTTGCTCACCCTACCCTGACCAGTGACCAGAAAGCACAGGTCATGATTGACGTGTGCGAAGGCAAACTTTCGGAAGGCCCTCAGAACTTCGTAAAAGTCCTGTCGGAAAACACCCGTTTGGTATTGCTGCCTGAGATCGCTGAATTGTTCGAGCAATTGAAAAGTCAGCAGGAAGCGACGGTGGATGTCACCGTTGAGACAGCTTTCGAACTTAATTCAGAGCAGGAAGAGAAACTTGCTCAATCACTGAAATCAAAATTGTCACGCAATATTAATCTCCAATCCCAGGTTAACTCGGATCTGATTGGTGGTGTCGTTGTGCGTGCCGGTGACATGGTGATTGATGCCTCTGTCCGTGGTCGTCTGGCAAAACTTGCCGAGACAGTCGGTTCCTGATCTAACACAAGGTTTTTGAGGATTAAAGGCATGCAGCAATTGAATCCATCTGAGATCAGCGAAATCATCAAGAAGCGCATTGAAAAGCTCGATATTTCTTCTGAAGCAAAAACAGAAGGTACTATCGTAAGCGTTTCCGACGGTATCGTATTGATCCACGGTCTTGCCGACGTCATGTACGGTGAGATGATTGAATTTGAAGGCGGTGTTTATGGTCTGGCGCTCAACCTTGAGCGTGATTCCGTAGGTGCCGTTGTATTAGGTGACTACAAATCTCTGGCCGAAGGTCAGAAGGTTAAAGTTACCGGTCGTATTCTGGAAGTACCTGTAGGTGAAGCTTTGTTGGGTCGCGTTGTTGACTCACTGGGTAATCCTATCGACGGTAAAGGTGCATTGGATACCAATCTGACCGATCCAATTGAAAAGATCGCTCCTGGGGTTATTGCCCGTCAGTCCGTTGGCCAGCCTCTGCAGACCGGTTATAAATCTGTAGACACCATGGTACCGGTTGGTCGTGGTCAGCGTGAGTTGATCATCGGTGACCGTCAGACGGGTAAAACCGCTCTGGCGATCGACGCCATCATCAACCAGAAAGGTACTGGTGTTAAGTGTATCTACGTTGCTGTTGGTCAGAAGCAGTCTTCTATTGCCAACGTGGTACGCAAGCTGGAAGAACACGGCGCGATGGATCACACCATCGTTGTTGCAGCCGGTGCGGCGGATCCTGCATCCATGCAGTTCCTGGCTCCGTTCTCTGGTTCCACCATGGGTGAATACTTCCGTGACCGCGGTCAGGATGCCCTGATTGTATTCGATGACCTGTCCAAACAGGCTGTTGCATATCGTCAGATCTCCCTGTTGCTGCGTCGTCCACCAGGTCGTGAAGCATACCCAGGTGACGTATTCTATCTGCACTCACGTTTGTTGGAGCGTGCCTCACGGGTTAACGCTGACTACGTAGAGAAATTCACTAATGGTGAAGTGAAAGGGCAGACCGGTTCTCTGACCGCCCTGCCTATCATTGAAACCCAGGCTGGTGACGTTTCTGCATTCGTACCGACCAACGTTATCTCCATTACCGATGGTCAGATCTTCCTGGAAACCAACCTGTTCAACTCCGGTATCCGTCCTGCGATGAACGCAGGTATCTCGGTATCGCGGGTTGGTGGTGCGGCCCAGACCAAGATCATGAAGAAACTTGGTGGTGGTATTCGTCTGGCTCTGGCTCAGTATCGTGAACTGGCAGCATTTGCTCAGTTTGCCTCTGACCTGGACGAAGCAACTCGTAAGCAATTGGAACACGGTCAGCGCGTTACCGAACTGATGAAGCAGAAGCAGTATTCCCCAATGTCCGTTGCGGAAATGGGTATGGTACTGTTCGCTGCGAACGAAGGTTTTATTGACGATGTTCCGGCTAAAGATATTGTGGCGTTTGAAGCGGCACTGTTGTCTTTCGCACGTAGCGAGTTTTCCGATTTGCTGGCCAAGATCAACGAAGCAGGCGATTACAATGATGAAATCGCTGGCGGTTTGAAATCTTGCATTGAGAAATTCAAATCCACTCAAACCTGGTAATCCAGACAGGCCGGTTTTTGCCGGCCTGAATGAACCGGTTTTTGGATGAATTCAATAAAGGCAGAAGAAAATGGCCGTCGGAAAAGAGATTAAAACCCAGATCGCAAGTGTTAAGAGCACGCAGAAAATTACCAGCGCAATGGAACTCGTTGCTGCCAGTAAGATGCGTAAAGCTCAACAACGCATGGCAAAGGGTCGTCCCTATGCCGATCGTATTCGAAGCGTTGTGAGCCATATCGCCACTGCGAACCCGGAATATCGACACCTGTATCTGCAAGAACGTGAAGCGAAGCGAGTCGGCTATATTGTCGTCTCTACCGACCGCGGACTTTGTGGTGGCCTGAACGTCAACGCGTTTCGGGAAACTGCAAGCTCTGTAAAAAAATGGCGTGAGCAAGGTGTGGAAGTTGATTTCTGCGCTGTCGGCAGCAAGGCCATGGCATTTTTCCGTAGCTACGGTGGTAACGTGGTTGCGGCATTGAACCATTTGGGGGATGAACCCTCAGCGGCGAAAATCGTTGGTTCAGTAAAAGTCATGCTGGATGCATATGCCGAAGGCAAAATCGACCGTCTTTACCTGGTACACAACCGCTTTGTAAACACCATGACACAGAAGCCGACTGTGGCTCAGCTGTTACCTCTTCCTCCTTCGGAAGATGATGAAATGCAGCGTCGTCATTGGGATTACATTTACGAGCCGGATGCCAAACAACTACTCGATGGCCTGTTGACCCGTTTTATCGAGTCCCAGGTTTATCAGGCAGTAGTTGAAAACAACGCCTGTGAACAGGCCGCGCGGATGATTGCGATGAAAAGCGCAACTGATAACGCGGGCGAGATTATCGGCGATCTTGAATTGGCATACAACAAAGCTCGTCAGGCAGCTATTACCCAGGAGATTTCTGAAATCGTGGGCGGCGCTGCAGCGGTATAGAGCGCCAACGCTGAAATTTAGGTCGACAGTGTTTCAGACGACCGGTAAACAATCCGGCGTTATGCAGAACAGTTTTAAGATTCAGTGAGGAACTGACAATGAGTAGCGGACAAATAGTGCAAATTATCGGAGCGGTAATCGACGTCGAATTCCCGCGCGATACCGTGCCAAAAGTCTACGACGCTTTGAAAGTGGAAGGTGGGGAAACCACACTGGAAGTCCAGCAACAGCTGGGTGACGGTGTTGTACGTACCATCGCCATGGGTAGTACAGAAGGTCTGCGTCGTGGTCTTCAAGTAGAAAATACCAATGCACCTATTTCTATTCCTGTGGGTACTGAGACCCTGGGACGGATCATGGATGTATTGGGTAACCCAATTGACGAACAGGGCCCTATCGGTGAAAAGGATCGTGCTCCTATCCACCGTGAAGCACCTGGATATGCTGACCAGTCAGCTTCTACCGAGCTGCTGGAAACCGGTATCAAGGTAATCGATCTGGTTTGTCCTTTTGCCAAGGGTGGTAAAGTTGGTCTGTTCGGTGGTGCCGGTGTTGGTAAAACCGTAAACATGATGGAACTTATCAACAACATCGCGAAAGAGCACTCTGGTCTCTCCGTATTCGCCGGTGTTGGTGAGCGGACTCGTGAAGGTAATGACTTCTATTACGAGATGAAAGAGTCCAACGTACTGGACAAGGTAGCGATGGTTTACGGGCAGATGAATGAGCCCCCAGGAAACCGTCTGCGTGTTGCTTTGACCGGTCTGACCATGGCTGAGAAATTCCGTGACGAAGGTCGTGACGTACTGTTGTTCGTTGACAACATCTACCGTTACACCCTGGCTGGTACCGAGGTATCTGCACTGTTGGGTCGTATGCCTTCTGCGGTAGGTTATCAGCCGACTCTGGCTGAGGAAATGGGTGTTCTTCAGGAGCGTATTACTTCTACCCGTACCGGTTCTATCACTTCGGTACAGGCGGTATACGTACCTGCGGATGACTTGACTGACCCATCTCCTGCAACCACGTTCTCTCACTTGGACGCAACTGTTGTATTGAGCCGGGATATCGCTTCTAAAGGTATCTACCCTGCGATCGATCCACTGGATTCTACCAGCCGTCAGCTGGACCCACTGGTTATCGGCCAGGAGCACTATGAAGTGGCTCGTGGTGTGCAGACTGTACTGCAGCGCTATAAAGAGCTGAAAGATATCATCGCGATTCTGGGTATGGACGAACTGTCTGACGAAGACAAGCAAGTTGTATCCCGTGCGCGTAAGATCGAGCGTTTCCTGTCTCAGCCATTCCACGTTGCGGAAGTATTCACCGGTTCTCCCGGTAAGTACGTATCTCTGAAAGACACAATTCGTGGCTTCCAGGGTATCCTGAATGGTGAATACGACGACCTGCCAGAACAAGCGTTCTACATGGTCGGCGGCATCGAAGAAGCGATCGAAAAAGCCAAGAAGTCCAAGTAATATCCGTTAAGGATATTACTTGAGCAAGGCATAGAGGCCTACATATATGGGTATTAGTGTGCATTGCGATATTGTAAGTGCAGAACAGGAAATCTTCTCCGGTCTGGTCGAAATGATCATCGCCGCGGGAAGCGAGGGTGATCTGGGTATTACTCCAGGCCATACTCCTCTCCTGACTGCTCTAAACCCCGGCCCGGTAAGAGTGATCAAACAAGGTGGTGAAGAGGAAGTATTCTTTGTCACCGGCGGCTTCCTGGAAGTTCAGCCAAATATTGTGACCATTCTTTCTGACAGTGCAGAGCGTGCAGCTGATGTTGATGAAGCCGCTGCTATTGAGGCGAAGAAAGAGGCTGAAAAAGCCCTCGCCAACAAAAGCGGTGAATTCGATTATGCTAGTGCTGCAAGCCAGTTGGCTGAAGCTGCTGCCCGTCTGCGGACGATCCAGCAGCTCAAGAAGAAAATTCAGCGCTAAGCCGGTTCCAGATTGCAAAATCCTGAAGGGGAAGCTCCATGCTTCCCCTTTTTTGTTGGTTTCCAGAAAGTCAGCTACATAAAATTCACTCATAAATTAGAGATGAATACTCTGGGATCATCCGAAATTAATAGGAATCATTGCAGTCGAGCCAAATCTGCGAAAACGTTATACTGGCGGTTTTTAACCAGCCCATGTCCATGGAGTCTGATATGAGCTTGCATATCGTTATTCTAGCTGCGGGTCAGGGCACCCGTATGCGTTCTGAGCTTCCTAAGGTGATGCACCGGCTGGCCGGTAAACCTCTGGTTCAGCATGTTATTGATACAGCATCAACCCTTTCCCCCGCAGGCATGCATTTGGTATATGGCCACAAGGGCGAGGTTGTAAAAGAAGGTGTTCAAGGTAGCCACTTGCATTGGGCACATCAGAAAGAACAGCTTGGAACCGGACATGCTGTTGCCCAGGCTCTTCCTGAAATACCGGAAAATAGCCAGGTATTGGTGTTGTATGGTGATGTACCCCTGACATCCAGTGCTACGTTACAGTCATTTTTTCAGTTATCCACAGGCCGGTTGGGGATTCTGACTGTCGAACTGGAAGATGCCACTGGTTATGGGCGGATTGTGCGCAATGATCAGGGCAATGTGGTTGAAATAGTTGAGCAAAAAGACGCCAATGAAGTTCAGCGAAAAATCCGGGAAATCAACACTGGCATCATGTCGATCCCTGCTGGGAAGCTCAAGGAGTGGCTACCAAAACTATCCAATAGTAACGCTCAGGGTGAGTACTACCTGACCGATGTGGTTGCGATGGCGGTAGCGGATGGTACAGAGATAGTTACCAGTGGCCCCGAGTTCCTCCACGAAGTGGAAGGGGTGAATAACCGAATCCAGTTGGCAGCGCTTGAGCGGGCCTATCAACGTCAGATTGCTCATCAACTGATGATCAACGGTGCAACGCTGAGAGATCCGGAGAGAATAGACGTTCGTGGAGAGTTATCCACAGGACAGGATGTGGAAATCGATGTCAATTGCATATTTGAAGGTGAAGTCTCTATAGGTGACCGTGTTTCTATAGGCGCAAATTGCATTATCCGGAATGCGCAAATTGCGGATGACGTGGTGATCGAGGCTAATAGTATTATTGAAGACAGCGTTGTTGGTGAAAGTGCTACGATTGGTCCTTTTGCACGGCTTCGCCCGGGAACCGAACTCGGCCCTAAAGCCAAGATAGGTAACTTTGTGGAAACCAAAAAGGCCAAAATAGGCGAGGGAAGCAAGGTTAACCATTTAAGCTACGTCGGCGATGCCTTCGTAGGGCAGAAAGTAAATGTTGGTGCAGGCACCATTACCTGTAACTATGATGGTGTTAATAAGTTCCAGACGACTATCGGGGACAATGTCTTTGTAGGTTCAAATACCGCCCTGGTAGCGCCTGTTGATATTGCTGAAGGCGCGACCATTGGTGCCGGATCTACGGTTACCAAAAATGTGGATAAAGACCAGTTGGCGATCGCGAGAGGCAAGCAGCGCAATATCGATGGCTGGCAGCGACCTGTGAAAAAATCTTAAACTGTTTTCATTTTAATTTGGTTACCTTTAACTGTAAGTTGCAGTTAATCAGCAGCAGGAAGGAAATTTTATGTGTGGCATAGTCGGTGCAATTGCGCAGCGCGATGTATCTCCCATATTGTTGGAAGGCCTTAAACGGCTGGAGTATCGCGGTTATGACTCTGCGGGAATGGCGGTTCTGGATGATCAGAATACACTTCAGCGGCAACGTGAGGTGGGTAAAGTGGCAGCCCTGGAGGAGGCCATAACCAAGTATCCGTTACCTGGTAAGCTGGGTATTGCTCATACCCGTTGGGCAACGCATGGTCAGCCGACTAAAACCAATGCTCACCCACATATGTCCGGTGGGGACCTGGCGATTGTCCATAACGGCATTATTGAAAACTACGAAACCCTGCGTCAGGAACTCAAGGATCAGGGATACGAGTTCACATCAGAAACTGATACCGAAGTGGTTGCGCATCTGATTCATCGCTGCTTACAAACGACGGCGGATCTGACAGTCGCCGTTAAGGAAGCGATCAAACACCTGCACGGTGCCTATGCGCTGGCGGTCGTTCAGACTTCCAATCCAGATCGAATCGTTGCGGCCAGGCAAGGTAGCCCGTTAGTTGTGGGTGTCGGAATGGGAGAGAATTTCCTTGCTTCTGACCCGTTGGCTCTGCTGCAGGTAACTGATCGTTTCATCTATCTGGAAGAAGGTGATCTGGCGGAACTGTCTCTATCAACGATCACAATCTGGGATAAGTCCAACCAGAAAGTGGAAAGGCCCGTTATTCGCTTCGAGCATGGTATTGATACTGCTGATAAGGGCGAGTTCCGTCATTACATGCTGAAGGAAATATATGAGCAGCCGAAGGTTGTAAAAGCAACACTGGAAGGTCGTATCAGTGGCGACCATATCCTTGAACAGGTATTGGGATCGGAAGCTTCCAACGTTTTCGATGGTGTTGGTTCAGTTCAGATTGTCGCCTGCGGAACCAGCTTCCATTCGGGACTTGTCGCGCGTTATTGGATTGAAGAACTGGTAGGTATCCCCTGTCAGGTGGAAGTCGCCAGTGAGTATCGCTATCGCAAGCATGTTGTACAGTCAGATATGTTGTTTATCACCATTTCCCAATCTGGAGAAACAGCAGATACTCTGGCGGCGTTGCGTCAGGCCAAAGAAGCGGGATTCAAATCAGCCATCTCTATCTGTAACGTACCCGGAAGCTCCCTGGTCCGGGAATCCGACCTGACGGTGATGACCCACGCCGGACCTGAAATTGGAGTGGCATCCACCAAAGCCTTCACCACTCAGTTGGTGGCATTGCTTATTATCACTATTGCTCTGGGCCGTCGCCACGGGCTCGATAAGGAAAAAGAGGCCGAGTTGGTAGAAGCGCTTAAAGCGCTGCCGGATCTGATCCAAAAGGCTCTGGATCTTGATGACATCATTAAAGAGGTCTCGGAAAGGTTCGCAGAAAAACACCATTCATTATTCCTGGGTAGAGGTTCGCTTTATCCTGTGGCAATGGAAGGTGCGCTAAAGCTGAAAGAGATTTCCTATATTCACGCGGAAGCCTACCCGGCTGGCGAACTGAAGCACGGTCCTCTGGCACTGGTGGATAAGGATATGCCGGTAATTACCGTTGCACCTAACAACGAACTGCTGGAAAAGCTGAAGTCTAACCTCCAGGAAGTTCGCGCGCGGGGCGGAGAACTTTACGTGTTTGCTGATGCTGAAGCCGCTATGGAAGAAGACGAAGACGTGCATGTGATCCAGGTACCGGAAGTTCACGATATACTCGCACCGATCGTGTATACCATTCCATTGCAGCTACTGTCATACCATGTGGCAGTTCTCAAAGGGACCGACGTGGACCAGCCTCGTAACCTGGCAAAATCCGTTACGGTCGAGTAGGTATTCCAATTCCAAGATTAAGGATGTTGGTGAACAATAAAGTCGTTAACTCGACAATATAGTCATTAACTAAAACCACCTGAGATAACTTAGAAATAAGTTGGCAAAGGTGGTTTTTTTATGGGAAGGAAGAAATACTGGAATTTGGAAGCTAAGAATGCTCGCTGGATAAAAGAGTGTCGAGGGGTAGGGTTACCATGCCACCTCTTGTTCCATGGCTCGAATGATCCGGGGTACCTGCAGGCCTTCCTACCTTGGCGACGCTGATGTGCAGCCTGCCTTTTTCTACTGGGAATGAAGGATATTTAAAGTGATTAATATAGAGCCCTTTCTTCCTATTGAAAGTACAGCCTTCCGGGCTTTATTTCTTCATGACGGGTAAAAATTCCCATCAGGTTAGTTCGGGTCGTATTTTCAAGTTGCGGAACTTGTAGATTTCAGCCAGATACAATCCCCAATTATCAGCATTATTGAGAGGTGTATTTTTGTCAGGTGCTAATAAGGCCAGACGTTGGCTGGCACGCGCGCCATACGCGATATCAATTGTATCCAGAATGCGATGGCTAAGTTCATGGGCGACACAGCGGAATTTGAACCAAAGCTCGTCATTCGGATCATTCTGGTCAAAGTTCCCGCTGAAGTAGGCCGGTGTTAAGTAGATTCTCAGGCCGCTTTGAACGTTGACGTAACCGCAATTTTCCCTAAATGTTTTGGCGGTTTGCTTGGGTATGACGATTTGCTTATGCCGAGGTGCGTTGTCATTGATTCTATGGATAGCGTTATCATTATGGCGGTGGCCATGATGATTGCCATTTTCAAAGCTTTGATCAAACGGGTTCAGGCCGGTTTTCACCATTGGCTTAACATATCCAATAAATCCCTGGGGATGATTGGGGGCTGAAACAAAGGTCAGACTCGTGCATCTTCGAGTCAGATATTTATGCATGTTGTTCAAGCCTTCCGAAACGGCCTTGATGTTCCCTCGGCCGAACCAATTCTTAATCATCTTGCATTTGGGATTGGACAGGTTCTCTGCAAGGATGGTTTCCAGAAGTCCCAACGCAGTTCTGATTTTCTGCTGCTCAGCAATGTTGAAAGCCGTAGCATTTCCGCTAGTATCGAATCTAAGTGTGTAAGCCATCATGTTTTCCTCATGACAAATAAATTCCAATTTACTGCTTATTTGGATTAGGCGGTGTTGAGCAACACTTACCTTCTTAGTATTCATACTTATTTGCTTCAGCGATCGATAGGGTCGGCCATTCCTGGAATGGGATGGTCGTGACCACCATGGACAAGTCTAGATCTTCCGGGGTAACGGTAATTACAGAGTTTTAGAATAGACCGTGAGTCTGGTATCAAGCTACTTAGTAGTCCTGAATTTTATCCACTCTCACTCTATCTACGATAGTATAACGCGGTAGGTAAGTGGTGATGTCGAGTGAATTGATGAATACAGCATTTCTCACAATAGGGAATATTTCAAATAATCAGGTGATTTAATGTCACAGGAGGGATCCGCCATGCTCAAGAAAATAGCTGCGTTGTTATTGATACATGCGGCGTTATGGATTAGCGGACATGCTTATGCGGACAGCTCTGGCGAACAGAGCCCGTCTATGTCTGATGGCTGTGACAGCCCCGGCGATACCCCCATCGAGCGAAATGGCCAGTTGCACGTCTGTGGTACGAAGCTATGCGACCAACGGAATCAACCTGTGCAATTGCGAGGCATGAGTACCCATGGAATCCAATGGTACGGCTGGGGAAGCTGCCTGACCGACGAATCTTTGGACGTGCTTGCGAATGACTGGAAGGCAGACATATTACGGATTTCACTCTATGTGCAGGAAGACGGTTATGAAACCGATCCTGAGGGATATACGGAACAGGTTTCCCGGTTGATTGACGAAGCAACCCTGCGAGGTATGTATGCATTGGTCGACTGGCATCAACTGGATCCTGGCGATCCTAACGAGAACCTTGAAAATGCACGTGCTTTTTTTACCGACATAGCAAACCGGCACAAAGACAACGTCAACATCATTTATGATGTCGCCAATGAACCCAATGGAGTTTCCTGGTCATCCATTAAGAGTTATGCAGAGAAAATCATTCCTGTTATTCGTAAAATTGACGAAGACGCTCCCATATTTATAGGCACCCATGGGTGGGGGTCTCTCGGTATCTCCGACGGTCGTTCAGCGAGAGATATTGTGAACAACCCAATCAGTTATTCCAACATCATGTATACCTTTCACTTTTATGCGGCCTCTCATCAGGATGAATATCTGCATGAACTGGACTGGGCTTCCGATCGGCTTCCGATATTTGTGACAGAATGGGGGTCTCAAACCTATACCGGAGACGGTGACAATGATTTTGTCATGGCCCAGCGGTATCACGATCTGATGAATGCCAAGCAGATCGGTTGGACCAACTGGAACTACTCCGATGATTTCCGGTCCGGGGCGGTATGGAAGAGCGGTTCCTGTGACAGCAGTTCCTGGACGACCGATCACTTAAAATCCGCGGGTGTATGGGTGCGAGATAAGCTCCGTTATCGATAAAGTTATCCACAAGAATGCATTAGGAGATATAAACAGGACCTATTCCATAAAAGGTAAATGGTTCACCAATAGTTTCTCCGGCTTGCTGTTTAGCTGTTCAAGCCGGACAGGAGCGCTGAACAGGTAGCCTTGCATGTGATAGCAACCAAGTTTCTCCAGCATCTCCAGCTGCTTGGTATTTTCCACCCCTTCAGCGATGACTGACAGATTCATGATCTCTGCCAGAGAGAGAATGGTCTTAACAATTTTCATGTTGATACCGTAGCTGTCGCCACCGGAAATAAAGCTACGATCTATTTTTATCCTGTTGACGGGGAGGTCCTTCAGTCGGCTAAGAGACGAATACCCGGTTCCAAAGTCATCCAGGGCGATACTGATTCCCAATTGGCGCAACTGAAAAAGGTTATTGCTGCAGATACTGAAATCCCGGCTGACAATGGTTTCTGTCAACTCCAGCTCAAGGCTTGATGGTGGGAATCCAGTCTCCTTTAACATCTCCTTAATGTCAGTAACAAAGTCGTTCCGCAGAATTTGTTTGGGGGAAATATTGACCGCCAGGATCATATCCTTATCCAGTAAGTGATTCATATCGGTCATTGCAGAATGTATAACCCAGCAACCTATCTTATTGATAAGACCGATATCTTCTGCAATTTCGATGAATACTTCCGGCGGAATTTCCCGACCATTATGGTTCCATCGGCATAACGCCTCATAACCACAAATTCTGTTTTGTTGGATGTCTATCTGGGGTTGATAGACCAGGTAAAGTTCCTGTCGATCAATGGCTTTTTTGAGCCCCCTTTCCAGGGTATATCTCTCCGAGAGTCTGGAGCCAATATCCTCCGAGTAAAACAAAAACTGACTTTTCCCCTGCTTCTTTGACTGGTACATAGCCATATCGGCAGCTTTTAGTAAGTCTTCGGGAGACTGGGCATCTTTAGGGTATAAAGCAATGCCGATACTGAAGTTTACCGTGACCTCTGTGTTTGCCAACGTATATGGCTCACTTTGGGACTCCAGAATTCTGTGTACAGTCGGCAGAATAGCGCAGGTAGAGTCGCCGGAGTGCAGTAATATCACAAACTCATCACCCCCCAGTCGAGCGACCGTTTCTTCCTGCCGTATTTTTTTAGAAAGTCTTTCACCTACCTTTTTGATTAGTAGGTCACCATTGGCATGTCCGTAGTTGTCGTTAATCGTTTTGAAGTTATCAAAATCAAGAAACAGAACTGCAATCGTTTGATTTTGCCTTTTTGCACCGGCCAGCAACTGCTTCAGTCTGTCTATGGCCAGAATGCGGTTAGGTAATTCAGTCAATGGATCGTAGTAGGCATTAGCGACAATTTCTTGATTGAGCGTTTTGATATCAGATAAACGGCGTGCTCCGTAAATGATGGAGACGATGCTGATCCAGACGACTCCCATAAAGATTTCATCTATTTCCCAACTCTCGTGCAGACGGGTAAAAGTATAGAGTTCTTCCAATAGATCTATTTCAAGGAGAATGGTCGCTGAAGTAAGAATGCTGACTAGCAGAACAGCCGCAAGAATATCCACACGGGCGGACTTGCGGAGCCTTTTTGAAGTGCTTGTTTGGGCCATAGCTTTGTTTTTTCTGGACATGTTCCTACATTCCAAACTGAAAGCTGTATCCGTTGGGCCAATCGAATTGGGGATAAGTGAAGTTATGTTCTCAAGTTAATTAGTACAAACTTGGACAATTTGCCAGCTTTGCAGGCAATGATGTTACTCAAGCCAGCAGCGTTCGTAGTGTTCATCGGTCATCAGAATAGGCCTATCCGGTGACTGAAGTTTATGATGATCAGCTACGAAATCAGGTAATTTCTTTGCTTCCAGGAAGCCCATTGAAGTGGCCAGGTTTTTCCCGGCAGTGATGGCAATCAGATCGTTCGAATCAGATTGGCAGGGAAGTACCATCAATATCCCGGAGAGTATTGACAGTAAAGACGTCCGGAAACTGGAAATCGACGATCTGTTGTTTCGATCCCTTTGACTTAGCTGATCATTAATCAATGCCCCCATATTTGGGTGGACAGGCGTTGTCCAGACCTGGGTTTGATCATTCACTTCATTGAATGCCACATAGGTGGGAGCGGTCTTTTTAAACAGAATTCTTGCCTTCCAACGCTCCCTTACCTGACTTTTTTGATAACTTCTGAGACATTCCTCAGCCAGCTTTCTAATGTCTTGTGCGCGGGACAATCTTTCCTGTGGAATCTTGTCCATCAGGCCTTCGAGTAATGACTGGAATTTTGCCAGTGAACCTGTGAGTTTTGGGGTAGGGCAATTCAAATGGTTCATCAAGAGTGAAACACTGGAGTCACCGTGGAAAGGGGTATGACCCATCAGCATTTCATGGAGGATAATTCCCAGACTGTAAAAATCTGACTCGGCAGTAACAGGAAGACCCTGAGCCTGCTCCGGACTCATATATCTGGGAGTTCCAATAACGGTGCCAATGACGGTGCGGGTATTGTCTTCGTCTAGGGTTTTTACGACGCCGAAGTCTGCAATGGCCGGGGAGCCATCGTAACGAAACAGGATGTTTTCCGGTTTTATATCCCGATGGATACAGCCGTTAACGTGAGCATAATTCAGGGTTTCTGCGAGCGTGATGACGTAGGAAACAGCGGTCTCAGGATCAATTCCCTGTCGGATTTGCCTTTTCATGTCGCCACTGGGTAGATATTCCATTGCCATGAACGGCAATCCGTCGACCACGCCAACATCATAAACGGTCACGATATTTGGGTGATTCAACTTCGCGACCGTGCGACATTCGGTTTCAAAGCGTTTACAGAATTCAGGATCTGATGCGCAGAAAGGTGACATGACTTTCAATGCCACCAGCCGGCCCAGGTTGATGTGTTTAGCCAGAAAGACTGTCGACATGCCGCCCTGACCTAATACACGGTAGACTTCATATCCCGGTACTGTTAACACGATGATAAATCCTTTCGTTGGTCATCCATAACCCGGCATCCAAACAAGGGCAAATAAAGCGAGTTACAACCTGACATATCAGAGGTCGTGTAGTCTAAGGTTTGGGTGAGGGCTTTCCCATAGGCGAAGTGAAACGCGTATTGTAAGAAATTTCCTACATGATAGACACTCGGGTTTTCCCTAGGGTCCCCTGATTGGAATTAGATCCTCCTATCGTCCATCTCTTTAAATTGACTCTTTATCGAATTAGTTGCACCTGAATTGAAATTGGTCTTTATTTATACAATGCGAGAATCGTTCTCATTTATTTCTCGCATTCCTCGCCTGTCTTGGAGTCACCAGGGCGAATCAACCGGCCGAATTCAGATTGCCGCGTCTAAACAATCAACATTTAAAGGGATTTAATATGAAAAGCACGATTGGATATGTTGTTGTCTGTGTTTTAGTTGTTCTTACCCCGATAACCCAGGCAATAGAGAATCTCATTACTGACGAGCAGTTTATATACACTCCCCGGGAAATGCTGACGTTTGATGTTCCAGCGTATTTGAAACGACATGCGCCTCATATGCTTGATCAAGCAGAGGTAATAACCCACTGGTCCGGCTACTACGGTATCAGCCCAAAACTACTGATGACCATCATGGAAATGAAAACCGGGGTTTTGAGCCAGCAGAACCTGAATAACCAGCCCTATCCTTTTGGTGATCTATCTACCAGATCGGGGTTTAGTGCTCAGGTAGAGGACATTGCGAGACGCCTGGCTGACGCATACTACAGCAAGGTGGAGGACGAGAAGGCGAATCTTGTTTTTGTGGGTAGCGACATTGCCTCCGAGAGTCTTGCTCAATTGTTGAATGGAAATGATCAGAACGATTTTGGAGAGACATATCAATCGTTATTCCCAGACCAGCCTATCAGCGCCAGCGCCTCCGGCATTAGAAAGTTCATGGCATACGGTAGTGAACTAGTCCCTCCGGAAAACCTTCTGCAACTTCCATTTCCGGTTGGGCAGGACTGGTATTTCGGTGGCGCCCATACCAATACAGGAAGTGGTAATTATCCCTTATCTTCATTGGATATGAATGATGGAGGTTATTGGGGATCAGATACCTCCAATAAGTGGGCGGTGGCCTCAGCAGCAGGTACTGCGATCAGGCACTCGTCCTGTTTCGTAGAAGTTTTGCATGACGGCGGTTGGTCGACGACCTACTATCATTTGGATAATGTTCAATTCCAGAATCGTCAGGAAGTCGCTCAGAATCAACGTTTGGCTAACTATGCCAATAACCGGTCACAAGCACTGTGCAATGGTGGCAGTTCGACCGGTCCTCATCAGCACTTCAGCGTAAAGTATGACGGAAGTTTCTATCATCTGGATGGTGTGTACCTTTCCGGTTATAAGGTGAAGACTGGGCGCTACAGCTACGACAGTAACTGTAATTACTTTTGGATGAGTAAAAACGGTTCGAAGTACTGTACCAGTAACAAGCTCTATAATCCGGGGACATCCGATCCAGGTACACCGGATGTTGAATTGCAGAATGGCGATGTCATTCGTGATCTCAATGCCGACCAGGGCGATATGAAATATTATGTGCTGGCCGTTCCGGTAGGATCGAGAAATCTTTCTTTTGGTATTTCAGGCGGGTCAGGCGATATGGATATGTATGTCGACAGGAATAACCGGCCAACATTAAACGACTATGACTGCCGTCCATACAAAACCACCCAGGAAGAAACCTGCAGCTATGCGACACCGCAAGGTGGCGATTATTACGTAATGCTGCATGCGTTTTCCGACTATTCCGGAATCACCTTTAAAGTCGGGTATGAGTATGACCCGGAGAAGAACCCGGAATTGGTCAATGGCCAGGTCGAACCAGACCTGTCGGCGAGCAAGGACAATAAAGCCTACTATCACATGGAAGTTCCCGCAGGTGCCAGAGAACTAAAAATTGAGATATCCGGCGGTCAGGGCGATTCTGATATGTATGTGAGCGCCAACAAGCAACCAACACTGAACAGTTGGGATTGTCGTCCATATAAAACCACCCAGCAGGAAGTATGTTCATATGATGAACCGGAGCAGGGTACCTACCATGTGATGCTGCATGCCTTTGAATCGTACTCAGGTATCAGTCTGTCTGCGTCATATAACGACAAACTGACAGGGCAGACAGTAGTGCTCAAGATGGCCCGGTAACGAGTGCTCAAGCTGACCCAGTGAGAGGACTCGGATCGAGCACAGTGAAAAAACAAGGCCTGTTCGATGGAGGACCTAAGGTTCTCCGGACAGGCTTTGTTATAAATCCTTGAAGTACTTATTCAACAACTCGGAAAGCTGACCGTTTCCTTTTAATCGGGTGATTCCGTTATTAACCAATTCCACCAGTCTGGCAGACTGGGGGTGATTACGGGAGATCAAAAAGTGAAAAGGGTCGCCCGAATTTCCGGGGACTTTGGAGTGCGAAAGGTCCGGATCCATCGGAAAATTTTGCCCGATCCAACGAAACCCCATAAAGATCTCAAACCGTGCCAGGAAGTAGTCACAACGTCCTCGATGGGTCATCTTTATGACTTGCTCAAAATTATTGGCACTGGTGTTGATCAGCTCATTGGTGATTCCAAATCCGGCGTAGTTATATCCCAACAATCCACAGCCTTTATAGTTATATAGGTCTGTGACTTTATCCACCCGAAGTCCATTCGGATATTGCATTTTGGAATAAAAATAATGAGGGGTGGTTTCATAGTAGGGGAGCGACAAATGGAATATCAGATCCCGTGAATTGTTGAATGAGGAGCTCATTGCAATTTGGAACTGTTCACCTTTGCTCACCTCAAACATGCAACGTTTCCAGGGAGGGAGAAAGAAGGTTAGCGTATAGCCCTCAGGCTCCAGAATTGCCCGAAGTACGTCCACATCGTAGCCGACTATATTGGAGGTAACCTTACCATCGTCCCGCTGGAAATAGTGATAAGGAGGCCATTCAGCCCCATCTCCACAAATGTTGATATTGGGTAGGTTATCGAGAGCTCTGGAGGCGGAGGGTATTACACTAAGAATTGCAACAACCCCCAGTGCCCAGAGCCTGAAATTGCGGACTTTGGCTTTCATGACGAGCGCCTTCCACTAATCTTTGTAGTGGCTGTTAATTGCTATAGTCGCAGCAAAAGCATTCTTATAAGCCAGTTCCGCCAGGGAGATACTTCTTGTAGATAGTCTCGGCTTCGCCGTTTTCCTGAAGCTGGCGGATGCCCTGGTTTACCTTTTCCAGCAAGTCCTCTGCTCTGGAGGACTTTCTGGAAACCCAAAGATAGAATTTGGTCGGCTCGATACCTGGCACGGGTTCATGGGACAAGTTGGCATCCAGCTGGTATTGACCTATCGCCACTGCGCCGAAAATCGGCTCAATAATGCTTAGAAATATATCGCACCGGCCACTGAGCACCTTGGAAAGCGTTGCCTGCGCATTATCGGTGCCCATGTCTACTTCATCTTTAACCCCGGCTTTTAAATACATCTCATAGTTGTAACCTCTTATGCCACATAATTTATATTGATTGAGGTCTTTTGCCCCACTTAGCTTCACACCTTGGGGGAATTTGGTTTTGGAAAAGAACACCCCTGGGGTGGTGGAATAAATTGCCAGGCTTCGGTGGTAATTCTCCATGCGCTCCGGATTGGACCCGGCATTACTCAGCATTTCATAGCGGGAGCCGCTCTTAACCTCATTGAGGCATCGATTCCAGGGGATCAATTCAACGGTGTATTCGAGTCCGGCAATGGAAAAAATCCGGTCCATCAGATCCTTGGTCGCGCCTGTCAGCTGTTCCTTGTTGATGGTATTGTTGTCGCGTTGGTAGTAGATGTAGGGTGGCCATTCGGCACCGTCGTCACATACTTGGACTGGTTTGGCGATGGCGGAGTTGACAAAAGCAACGGAAAGAATTTGAATCCCTATGATTATTAGTCCCTTGGTTACAATCCCAGGCATAACGACACCTTCTATATTGGATTTAGGGTACTGTTTAACGGAATCTTCTAGTTCTTAGGTATAGCAAACACTGGTTAAAATTCAATCAGAGTGTGAGTATAAATTTACCATCGTGTTTATGCTGATAAGGATATTATTTAGAGCAGAGATGTATCGCGGTGATGGGTAAAAGGCTCAAATAACGCTATGCCAGATAACAGGCTGAAATCATCTAGTAAAAAGGTGTAGAACTTTCCTGTCTATGAAGAGACAGGGAGTGACGCTAAAGACTCTCTTGCTAAGTGCATTGCCGAGAATGATGGAAATTAATCAAGCAATGGTTGTCGTTACGCTCTTTTAAGAAGAACAATTTTGAAGATAGGAATCATCATGGAAATACTCAAGAGAGTCTCCTTAGTTCTGCCTATATTTTTGTTGAGTGCTTTTGCAGAGGCTACCGCACCAGTTGCTGTGGATGACAATGCTACAACGGATCCGGGTCAATCGGTCAAAATCGAATTGTTGGCTAATGATACCGACGCAGAGGGTGATCCAATTTCCATTCAATTTGTCGGCGGCGCTGACAACGGATCTGTGGACTGGGTTGAGGGTTCTTCCTTTGCAACATACACCCCCAATAGCGGCTTTGCTAACGATACGGATACCTTTACCTATACCATCGTATCTATAGATAGCATTACTGAAGCAACCGAAACAGATATCGCAACTGTAACAGTAACTGTTAATGCAATAACGGAAGAACCCTCTTCTCAGACGATAGAAAACGAAGTCACCGGCACCAATAACAAAAAGGTGGCCGGACAGCTGGATCTCGCCTGTGATGATCTAATTGCTGACGAGGGTTCACCAAAAAACCTGAGAGATCGCTGCCTGGCTCTGGCAAAGCTGGCTGAGGAATCTCCGGAGAAACTCAATGACATACTGAGAATGATCTCACCTGAAGAAATGCTCGCATTGAAACGGGTAAGCTCTGAATCTACCAGAATGCAGATGGATAAAGTCAGCCATCGCATGCAACAACGCAAGGTTGGCGGTTCCAACGTTGCATTCTCATTAAACGGCTATGATCTCCCCATCAATGGCGGAGCTGCCGGTGATAGTTCATTTCCTGAGTACGGCGTATTTGCCAGTGCTCATTATTCCGATGTAGAGCGCGATTCCACCTCCTTGGAAGCGGGATACGAGTATTCCGCTACCGGTGTCACCATGGGGGTGGATCGCCGCTTTACGCCAGCGTTGCTAGCTGGGGTAGCTGTCGGCTGGACCAAGCACGACCTTGATTATGACGGTTCTGGTGGTTCAACCAACTCAGATCTATATTCTGTTACCCTCTATACAACCAGCAACTGGCGTGGGCTTAACCTGGATGTTCAGGCAGGAACCGAACGGGGATCATTCGATACCCAGCGCAACATTCAATACGATGAATCCGGCACGACCTTTGATGCAAAGATCAAAGGGAATACAGATGCCGCTCAATACTTCGCCAGCCTGCAGGCGGATTATCCAATATCTCTGGATGCTCTGAGTCTCACACCTTATGTTCGGGCCGACTATATCACCATGGATATCGATGCCTTTGAAGAGACCGGAGGCGAGGGATATGAAATGGCGGTGGATGAACAGACTCTCAAGCAATACACCTTTAAAGCGGGCTTGGATGCATCCTATGCTATCAGCCAGGATTGGGGCGTACTGCTACCATACGTCGGCCTTAGTGTGGTCAATGAAACCAGCAACAATTACGGTTCAGTGTCTTTTGTATTTGTTCAGGATCCTAACCAGCAAAGTTTCGAACTGGGCTCCGAGGGAGAAGAAAACCTGTTCTATCAATTGAGAGTGGGCAGTTCTGCTGTGCTGGCGCGTGGCTGGTCGGTGTTTGGAGACTACAGTCAGATCCTGGGATACGAGAATACCACCGCTTTCCAGGTCAATGTTGGCCTGCGTTACGAGTTGTAGACAACATCCATGTCGTCCGGAGAGCCCTGAATATCAGGCTCTCCCATTCAATGTGTCCAGACGAAGCGCGGATCGGTACCGTGATAGGGTGAATCAGGCTGCATTGATGCACTGATCTGGCCCTTCTTGGTATTGGCCATGAGTTGGGCAAATTGTTCTTTCCCCATATGCATGACATTCTGATGATCTCCACATTCCAGATAGATATCCGGGTGGCTCAGGAGTGATTCATCAAGATAGGTTTCCATCCTGTACGCCGGGCCAATAGCGGGAATGGCGCCAGGTTCGCAATCGTCAAAAATATCGAATAACAGGCTTTCGGAAGCCAGATGAAGTCCTCTTTGGGTCAGTTTTTCCAGTGCTCTGAGTTTCAACTTGTGGTTGGAAGGTATCACTGCCATCAGACAGTGACCGTCATGATCCTGGAGAATGATCGCTTTAGCCATGTTAGCTAGTGGTATCTGTGCAGATATGGCGGTCTGGATCGCCCCTTCACTGTATGGATGATGGACAATGTCGTAGCGAATATTATGTTCGTTCAGAAATGTGCGAACGTGGTAGGCAATAGTCATGATGTTCACCTCCGGCATTCTGAAATCAACCCTTGAACTGCCAAAGCAGGGTTAGGTGTCTGGCCCTATAATTATAGCTGCCCAGCCTTTGAGCGATGATACTTTACGGGTATAAGGGAAGTGTTGAAGTGAGGGAAAGGAGCATAATGAATTTTGTGTGTTAGGTATCGGTGACACAATTATTTGGTACAGGTGACACTATTGTTTGCTACAGGTGATACTGCGGTTTGGCACAGGTGACACATATGGACAATATGTTGAAGTGGGTCGTTTTCATTTTTTTTGGGATCGTTTTCCTGACGATATTTGGCGTATTACGTCGCAAGATTCGAGCGGCCAGACTCGACCAATTTCAATTTCCCCAGGTGTTGTCGCGCAAGGTAAAACAGAAATATCCCCACCTTGATGACCTCCAGTGCTATCAGGTAATGGAAGGCCTGCGGGAGTATTTTCATCTTTGCAATCAATCTCACAGGCGAATGGTCAGTATGCCTTCTCAGGTCGTTGATGTGGCGTGGCATGAGTTTATATTGTTCACCAGAGCCTATGATGCATTCTGCCGACGACATTTGGGTAGATTTTTGCACCATACCCCTGCTGAGGCGATGAAATCCCCAACCCAGGCACAGGAAGGAATCAGGCGTGCGTGGCGATTGTCTTGTGTCCGCGAGAAAATTAACCGTAAAGCACCTGAAAAGCTTCCCTTGCTATTTGCCATAGATAGCAATCTTTCCATTCCTGATGGATTTACTTATGCCATCGACTGCACTACTCCTGGCGCAGAGAAATATTGTGCGGGTCATATTGGCTGCGCGTCGGGTTGTGGAGGTGATAGCGGTTGCGGTGGTGACAGTGGAGGCGACAGCGGTTGTGGCGGTGGCTGTGGCGGCGATTGAAACCATGTCAAAAAACCACGCCTATCAATCCAAGCTATTTTCTTTCCGTTCCACAAAAGCTTTTCTACACTAAATATCCAGACAGCATCAATTTCTGACAATAAAACTGATTCGTCATTGTTATCAGTACCAGCCTGGTAAGCAGTCGGTGACCCTCTGTAACAACAAGGCGGACTTAACATGAAACATCAACCTCTCTGTTCCTGCAGGACATTCAGGGGCATTCGACTTCTCAGTGCTGTTTTCATACTTGTCGGCATGGTAGTTCTACCCTCCGGTGTTCAGGCCGCGACAGGTGTGGCCGACAGCTATACCATCAACTCCAGTGAAGGCTCAGAAACCCTCGTTGTTACGGCCAATGATCGTCTGGAAGTCTCGACACAGGAAGCCATTGATTATATTAAAATTGTCTCCGTCAGTGCTTTATCGGACTCTGGTGCCGGTACGGTCCAGGCTGATCCGGATGATAATTTCTCAGTTAACGTTAACCCCATCGATGGCTACACAGGGATGGTCACTTTTACCTATGTGGTGCGTGACATCAGAGGGGAAAGTTCTCCGACAACTGTCAGCCTGAATATCGTAACCAGTACATCAACATTGGAAGCTGTTGATGATGAGTATGTGAGTAGCGGTGATGTGATCAATCTGTATCCGGCGGAAAACGACATACGCCCGAGTTCCGGCGTTAGCCTGGAAATATTGACTCAACCAGGCATAGGGAAACTGTCTACCACAGGAGTGAGTGGGCTCTATGCATATACTCCTCCAGATGACCTGGGTGATGGAGGTACCACCAGCTTTACCTACCGTCTGGTGTCAGGCAGCTCTACCAGTACGGCAGCGACGGTTACCATTACGCTTGATCCGACTTTGGATCCCATTGCCAACGGCGGAGATGACGATGCTCAAAGCAGTTTAGCCAATGTGTTACAGACCGCCTGTGAAGCCAATAACGAAGGTACATTAGGCCCAACTGATACCGATTTGGCTCAAACCTGTAGTGTGCTCTTAAGTCTTACCGGTTCGGAGCTTGATAGTGCACTCGAAGAAATACTTCTACGACAAATAGGTGCCCAAGCCCGGTCCATGAAAGGCATGGCGGAAGGCCAGATTAAAAGCATCGGAGCTCGTCTGCAGGAATTGCGTACCGGGGTTCCAGGTGTCAGCCTGAGCGGGCTTCGTGCCGATATCAATGGTGAGAATGTCAATCTCGGCGGATTGATAGACGGATATATGCAGGGTGGAAATGCGGGGGAAGAAGGAAGCTCCGGAAGACTGGGAGGATTCATTACCGGAACTCTCAGCTATGGTGACGGTGATGCCAGGAACAAGGAAAACAGTTTTGAAGTGGATGGGCAGGAAATCCTCGCTGGGGTGGACTATCGGTTTACCAACAAGATCGTCATGGGGGCTGCACTGGGTTATAACACATCAGAAACCAAGGAAGATGGCGGTGGTACCGAGCTGGATGTGGATGGTTGGAATCTATCCTTATATGGTAACTACTACCCTACTGACAAATGGTATATCGACTGGTTGCTCGGATATGGCCAGTCATCCATTGAAACCCGGCGTACTATCAGTTTTTCCAGTATCTCGACGGAGGCCCGTGGGGATACCGATGGTGACAGCCTGAGTGGAGCCGTTGGCACGGGCTATACCTATGCCTACCAAGCCTGGTCCTTTGATGCCTATACCAACTTTGAGTATCGTTCGGGAACCGTGGATGGCTATCGGGAAACCAATGATGCGGGTCTGGATCTGAACATATTCGAGACTTCCACTGATACTTTTACCGGACGGTTTGGGGGGCGTGCGAGTAATGCGATCAGTCTCGATTTCGGTGTATTGATACCCCAGTTCGAACTGGAGTACGTCAAGGATTTCAAAAATGAAGCCCCGGTCATAGAAGCTGAACTTGCCCTATTACCACAGGCAGGGACTTTCACCCTGATCAACGAAGATCCTGATAAAAGTTATGTCAACGCCGGACTATCTGTCACCGGCGTATTCAAAAACGGAACCTCCGGATTCCTCCGTTATGGCACCATGCTGGCCAAAGACGATGTATCTTTCGACACTTGGCAATTGGGCGCGCGTATGGAATTTGGCGGGCCATCGCAGGATATTAACCTGTTTCAGACCATGGAGAATCAGGGCATAGGTGCGGGGGCTTTCCTGGGCACAACCGGTGTTGGTGTTGCGGTCACCTTCCCCTTGAGAAACGAAAGTCTGAACTTCCGCGCTTTGGTTGCCACACTTCCCTACGATACCGACAAAAAGCTGGATGATGTGGAATACAACATTGATCTTGATCTGCTGTCTCTCGGATTCCTGCTTGATTGGCATCCTATGGACGGTGGATTCAGGGTGAGTGGTGGTTTCTTCTCACTGCAGCATGATATCACTGGTTCTGCGACACCCACCGAAAATGTCGAAATTGGTAACAGCACCTTTACGCCGGAAGAAGTGGGCACTTTGAACGCTAAACTTGATTACAGCCGGGCCTTTGCGCCCTATATCGGGGTGGGCTGGGGCAATGCGGTCAAACCGGACTCCAAGTTATCCTTCAGCGCGGATTTTGGCGTCATGTTTACTGATAATCCAACGGTTTCACTGGATGCAGACAGTCCTTTGGCGGATTCCAATCCGGCGCTTAGGGCGCAGTTGAATTCTGAAATTGAAGTGGAAGAGGACCGCATCAATCGTGAAGATCTGGAGGATATTAAATACTGGCCTGTGCTGAGTTTTGGTGTGGCCTATCATTTCTAGATTTCAGCCCGGACCCCGCACGCTAGCCGGGGTCCGGCGAATCATCAGTTGAACCTGCACTAGCTGTGTGGACAGTTCCTAGCAGGATTCAACCATTTCACGGGCAGTCTTGTGTTCCCGCCGAATCAGAAGCAGACCGCTTACGACAATCAGGCTTCCTCCGATAATGGCCGGTATTGCCGGCCACTCGTTCCAGATTAAAGCCCCCAGCAACATTCCCCAGATCAGCTGGGAATACTGCATGCTGCTGATGGTGCTGGGCGATCCACGATGAAATGCGGAAAGAACAAAGGCGGTTGCCAGCGCATAGCAGAAGCCTCCACCGGCACTAATCAGGTAGGCCGTACCTGAAAACTCTGTGATAGACCAACCGGGCCATAGTCCTGTAACCAGAACCATAAATGCCATGCCGTAAAATGCGAAGGCGAGGGGATGTTCACGTTCCTTGTGCTTCACAATCATCAGAAAGCTGAAGGATTCGATGATGGCGCTGGCCAGTGCTGCCAGAAGAGCGAAGTGAAAATTGCCGAATGCGGGGGACAGGACAATACAGACACCGGAAAATCCAAGCAGTGCGAGGCTTAACCGATGGAAGTCGAAATGTTCATAGCGGAATAGCATGGCCAGCACGGCGGTGAACAACGGCATCGTCAGGATCAGGGTATAAGCTTCAGCCAACGGGAGCTCTCCATAGCTGTAAAATGCGAGCGCATCGATGATCAGCAAAAGAAATGCCCGTTGTAAATGAAGCGCCGGCTGCCGCGTATACAATATCTGACGTTTGGGCAGGATCCAGACCAGAAGGCCGATCAAAGCAAACAAGCCGTTAAAGAAGATGACTTGAACCAGAGAGTAATCCTGCAGTAACCACTTGATGGATAAATCCATCAGGGTGAAGCTGAAGAAGCCCAGCAAGGCCAGCATAATTGCACTCATAAGAGTTTCCTGAAGCAAATGTATAGCAGAGCTTAAGAGCAGCCCTGGAGAAAAACTGGTTGACGAAAATATGGTGCTGGAACCATCATCATTTGTGAAACGAGTTTATTTAAACAAATAAATTAAAATTCTTTATGTATTTGTCTCATCACCTGATCGGCCATCTGCCTTTCCTGGCAGCCGTGGCGCGCTGTCAAAGCTTCACCCTGGCGGCAGAATCCATGCATGTCTCCCAGGCTGCTGTGAGTTATCAGATTCGACAGCTGGAGCAGAAGCTTGGACTTCTGTTGGTTGTTCGTCAGTCCGGTAGCCGGATACATCTGACGAGTGCCGGTCAAACGCTGGTGGAGGAATATCTGGATTGCGAAAAGCGCCTGCAGTTGACCCTGGAAAACCTTGGCAGTGAGGAGCCGAAAGGTACGTTACATATGACGGTACCTGTGGATTTCGGCAGCGCCATTATGCCTGCCGTCATGGCGAGGCTTGCCAATACTGCGCCTCAGCTAGAGGTTAATTTGCACGTCAGCGATGAAATGGTCGATATGGTTGCGAATCAGTTTGATCTGGCTGTACGTAGCCAACCCGGAGCCACTGGCCTTGAATATCAACCTTTGGTCAGGTCTAGAAAACAATTGGTGGCCAGCCAGGCCTATCTCGACCGCTATGGGATTCCCGGATCCATAGAAGAATTATCCCATCACCGTCTGTTGGTTCGGGGGACGCAGACGTCGTTTAGCTGGCAACAAATGCTGGGACAGGTAGGACTCTCAGAAAAAGATATCCCCAACAAAAGCAGTCTTGGAAATACCTTTGCTCTGGCAGAAGGCGTCAGACAAGGGCTTGGACTAGCGATTCTGCCCAGATTTATCCTGGTATCTGAACTACAGCGTGGAGAAGTGGTTCCGCTGCTGGAAGAATTCAGCCAGCCTCTGATTACAGACTTCTTTCTGGTCCATTTGTCTGCTCCTCAAATTGGACGGTTCGCCAATCTGATTACAACAGCCCTTCAGGAAGTCATCCATACTTCACAGTTTAAAGGGTGTTTCGTCCTGGACTAGGTGCTCCTTACAAAGGACACTTCGGAAGCTGTGGACAGTTTTGCGGGTTTTCTTCAGGGTAATTCGACAATATTGAGCGAACTTCAATGGATGTGGAACTGAACTGGGTCAGCATATCCTGTTGCTCGTTTTTTCCGGCAATGGCGAGCGCGCAGGCTGCCGCGCGAATTGCTTGTGGACAGCCCCGTTGAGCCATTGCATATGACAGATTATTCCAGCCCTGTGGATTGTCAGGATGTTGATTAACCAGCGAGGAAAAAGACTCTACGGCCTGCTCATACTGCTGTTGCTGATAGGCAAGATTGCCCTGGCCAAACTGAATCAAAGCCGCTTGAGGCCAACGAATACGAGCGGCCTCGTAACCCTTTTGGGCGGCTTCCAGCTGGTCGGTAACGACCAAGTCCTCCAGGCTTTTAACATACCCGGGAACATCAGCTGTCGCCGGTGTATTCTCGGCGGTTAATACCACAACCGCCCAGGGTTGTGGATAACTCCAGCTGCGCTCGAACGTACCGAAGTTCATGGTTTGGCGGAATTCAGTTCCTGACCGCAATATTATCTCGGCAGCTTCCAGGTCGTACCCTATTACAACCGCATAGTGCCAGGCTGGTGTCCAGGATAAGCCGAGATTCTGTAATACCAACACAGGATGCCCCGCTGATAACTCCAGCAGAATATTTTTCATGTCGGGTTTCAGAGGATAAACGACTCTGCCGAAACTGCGGGCGGTGGCGGTCATCTCCAACTGAAAGCTACCTTGCCGGTCCGGAACATAAACATATTTTGTCAGCTGTTCTGGCCGGGTATCTGCACCGCTGCTGTTCAACATCGTTGCCAGGGAGGCAGGTCCGCAATGGTATTTGGTCTGTGGAAAAAAAGGGGTATCCGAAAGCTCGACTGCCATTGGCAGATCTGCTGGAGGATTTTGAAGCAGGGAATTGGATTGGGGATAAAGTGCGCAACCAGAGACCCACAAACTACACAGTAAACAGCTTAGTTGCAGGACTCTGGTCAATAGCATGACTAATCAGACAGCGTTATCTGATGGGTTTGATAACCGGGAATATATTGGTTGTGCCCAACAGATCCAGAACGATCAGGATCACGAATATCAATAAGATGACTCCGACAACTCCTGCTCCGGCAGGCATGTCATTCATTTGCTGGTTAAACTGAGCCAGCTCCTCCTGGGTCATATGATTGATTCGCTTCTCCACGTCATCAGGACTGACTCCCATAGACAACAGAATGTCTTTGGCTTCGTCTGTCTGAGTCAGTTGTAGCAGCTGTTCACGATCATATTGCAGCTGTTCACTTTGCAGTTGGGATTCGGTACTGATCATGGCTGCCCGTGATACTGAACTCTGAAGGCCCAGAAGTAGGGTGAATATAGCCAGAACCACTGAAACCGGCCGTTTCAATCTGTGTATAAAATCCATGATGTTTACCCCTGTGATTTAAGATGTTTTTAATTGCATACGCACCTGTATACAGAAGCCTCCTGGTCTAGATACTGAGTCCGATTCATCAATTACCTGTGCGTCACAGGGGGAAGAATCCCCCTGTTTAAGACTAGCAGATTTTTATCGGGTGAAATCCCGTATCAGCTGTCGCCGTTTTGTGCCTGCTCTTCAGGAGAAGTCACCATACCAAGGGTATCGCTCTTTTCTTCTGGAATAACCACTTCAACACGACGGTTCTGATGACGCCCCTGTTCTGTGGCGTTATCCGCTACCGGGTCAGTTTCACCGTGAGCCACTTCCGAAATTTCGATGGGGTGATCGACCAGACCTTTCAATGCTTCAGCCGTGTTATAGGCGCGTTTGGCAGACAGCTTCTGGTTGTAGTTGTCGGTGCCTACAGCGTCTGCATGTCCGTGAATTTCTATCCGGTTAATCATCAGATCATTCAGATAGGTGGCCCAGGCTTGAAGGTCTGCTTTCTCGGCATCACTCAGGTCTGCAGAGTCAAATGCGAATTCGATCCTGGCGGAAGGTGCTGGTGGTGGGGTGAATACTTCTGGCTCTTCAACCACCGGCTCTGGCTCTACAGGAGCGACGACTACCGGCTCTGGAGTTTGCTCAACCGGTGCTGGTTCAGGATTCTGGTTGGAGGCACAGGCTGAAACCAACATGACGGAAGCGACCAGTGCTGCGTTGCGTGTCAAAGTTAACATAGGAATCTCCTTGGTATTCGCTATTTCTGTTGTTTATGGATGACTACCGGCCTGATTCAACTGGATGAAGAATCCAGTTCGACCAGGTTGTGTACTTCTTTAACGCTTTTAATATTTTGGGCAATGTAAAAGGCAAGGTCTTTTTGTGCTTCAGTGGCAACCTCACCCTTCAGTTCTACAACTCCTTTATGAGTGGAGACGCTGATATCCAATGGGTTTAAATGTGGACTGGCCAGGTAGCGGGCCTTAATCGTTGTGGTGATTAAGGCGTCTCTCACGGAACTAGAGGTGTCAGGTGCGACTGTCTCTGGGGATTCTGTCTCTTTGGGGGCAACCGTTAGCTGGTTATCCACTTCCTCAATTCCCGACACTGAAAGGGCGACCTCTTTTGCCAGTTGTTTTTCAACGTTGCTCGAGACCGTACCACTCAAGATAGCCTTGGAGCCTTTCACCACAACATCGATGGTGCTGGCGGATAGTGAGTCGGTCATCAGGTAACGGGTTTCAATGACACCTTCCCGCCAGCCTTCTACAAACATGTCTTCAACGCTTTCGTTTTTTACACTTTGCATGCCGCCGGTATCAGCAGCGGCTTCAGCGGTGGTGCCCGTAGGCTGATCACCGAGTTCTTCCGAATAAGCTGTAAATGAGCAAAATACGCTTGAAATGGAGAGCAAAATTGCAACCAGTGTCCATTTCAGGTATTCGCTGGGCTCTACAATATTCATTGCTAACCTCCTTACTCTTTCCAACACTCTTTCCAACATAAACTCGTACTTGCCAACGTAAACTCGTGGTTTGAAGGTGACTTAAACGTTGGCGTTTTTCGCAGGATTAATGCCGGCTTTATCCATGCCGGATTGGCCACTATGCGCTGTTCTGCGGGACTTTGGTGCAGCAATTAATGCCGCTGTAAACAATGCCAGCAGTGTGAACAGGAAGCTTAGAGTCGATTTCATGTGGTCTCTCCTTTTACATAACCAAACACGGTTCTCATGACTTCTTCAGGACAGTCGTGACCTTCATTGAAGTAATCTATGTCAAAACCTATGCCAGTAATAAATAATCCTTTTAAAACATATGGATATGGGCTTTTGCACAGTGACACTGAGGTAGTTCTCTCAGGTGTATGTTGCATATGTGCAACGGAGTAAAAATTGGGCAATTTTAAAATTCGTTAACTTTCAAAGAGTTAATGTGTTGCAAAAATGAAACCATGGTACAGCGCTTTTGAAATCGGTAAGGTGAGAAAAGAATGTGGATAAGTAATGTCTGATCAGGTTATCAATGAAATCAGTTCTTAATTCCATGCCTCTTGCACGTCAGTGGGCATTGGGAACATTGTTGGCAGGTTTACCGCTAATTGCGGCAGTCGCGTATGCAATCTGGTCCATGGAGCAGCATAACCGGAAGCAGCAGGAGCTTGTGGAAACCGCTGTTGTGGTGAATCGGCAGTTGGTGGGACTGCAGGATCAGGTGAAGGAACTGGAGCGTTCGGCACGACAGTTTGCGGTGCTGAGAGATGAGCGGTTTGGTGCCATCTACCAGGAGAAATACAACAATCTGCGAGACCTGGTATTGACCTTCAAAAGTGCGGCGGCTTCCGAGCAGTTACAGCAGAGCCTGGATCGTCTGTTACTGCTTTTGCGGTCATCCAAATTGGAACCACTGGCACAGGAGCCGTCCCAGGCAAAAGCACTGGGCCAACTGACGGAAACCTTTAATCAGGCAACAGATATTCTTTCCAGGATCAGTGACCTCACCCATACATTGGTCAGTGAGGGGCTGCAAAGTCAAAAGGATGCCTTTGAGAATACCCAGTGGTATCTGGCTTTACTGGGTTTGTTGGCGCTCCCTGCTTCCATTACGTTTCAGTTCTTTTGGACCTATATGATCGCCAAACCCATGAACCGGCTGTCCACGATTATCGGCCAGATCGGTCGTGGTGATCTGGAGCACTCAACCTCAATGGAAGGCCCTCAGGAACTTAAAATTCTGGGTGAACGACTGGATTGGTTGAGGGTGACTCTGAAGACAATTGAAAGCCAGAAAAATACGTTTCTACGGCATGTGACCCATGAGTTGAAAACTCCTTTGGCCGCAATGTTTGAGGCCAGTGCGCTCCTGCAGGAGGAGGTTCCGGGGCCTTTGACAGATGAACAGCGCAGTGTGGTGGCAATACTTTCTGAAAATGCGGCCAGACTTCAGGATATGATCCATCAGTTGCTGAACTTCAACAGCGTGCGGCTTGCTGCTGGTGGTAATACTGAAATGGTGGCGTTGGGACCTCTGTTACAGCAAGTCAGGCAGAATTATGACACGCTGATCCGCTCGCGGCAGCTGGAGGTTCTGCTCGAGGGAGAAGACCTGGATGTTGAAACAGACGCCATGCTGTTACAGATGGTGGCGGCTAACTTGCTGAGTAACGCGTTGCACTTTTCCCCGACGGGAGGAAGGGTCAGTGTGCGTTGGGGACGAAATCAGCAACACTGGTGGATGGAAATCGCGGATCAGGGGCCCGGAATTCCGCCTCAGGAGCGGGATAAGATATTTGCCCCGTTTTATCAGGGAACCAATAAACGTGAGGGATCTACCAAGGGAAGCGGCCTTGGATTGGCCATTGTAGGCGAGTGCGTCAATCAGTTGGATGGTGCGATTGAAATACAGGACCATGAACCCTGCGGTACTCGAATCAGAATTGCCTTTTAGCAGTGGATAACCGGCCAGAGTAATGGTTCGTTGGCCCTAATTGTGCATAAACATCGGCTTTGGGCTAATCAGGGGAGCAGAAGGTATCCAGGTATCGATGTCTCCCGCTTGAGGAACTGACTTGCCAAGCCCAGATCGGAATGAAGGTTAAATGATAGAAAATTTATTGAATATTCATCGGAATAGAAGGCTATGGATGGCCAAAATATGTTTACTGACCGGGCTGTTGATGACTCTCAGTGCCTGTCAGGTGACGAGGACGAAAGTATCCCTTGAGCCTTCGTCACAGCCATTGCTGGCCAGAAATCATAATCCTGATACGGATACGATACTGGCCTATCGTGATCGCTGGTGCGGCGTCTCTGATAAGGCGCGCCATCAGGCAATGGAAAACTTTGATCAGGATACGGTTCCCAGTCGCTTTGAACAATTGCTGATTGCCAGTTGTGAACCGGAACTCTATCCAGGAAAGATGGCGATTGCCGTCAAGAGCTTACAGCAGGAAGGAAGAGAAATGCCCACTTCAGTGGAAAACTTCACCTCCCTATTGGCAGTTTTTTCTGAGAGCCAGCAATTTCATCTGAATGAAATCGGCAAGTTGCAGAAGAAACTCGATCAGACCATACAGGCGATCAGTGATATCGAAGAAGGTATCAGTCAACGTAAGGAGGAGGTTAAGCCATGACAGAGACTGCACAATACGCGGATGTTCTGGTCGTGGATGACGATACGGGATTGCTACAGCTAATGTCCATGAGGCTGAAAGCTCTGGGATACAGCAATCGGCAGGTGACCAGCGGAGAGGAAGCGTTGGTGGAAATCCGTCGCAAGCCCCCGGCAGTGGTGATTTCCGATCTGCGCATGGAAGAAATGGATGGGCTGGGCTTACTGGACCAGATTCAGAAGCAACACCCGGGGCTGCCTGTCATCATGCTGACAGCGCATGGTTCCATCCGGGATGCGGTGGTAGCGACCCAGAAGGGGGCTTTTGCATTTCTGACCAAGCCTGTGGATCGCGAGGAATTGCGCGCTACTCTGGAAAAAGCTGTGGCATCCCAGAAGGGTGTTGAATCCGCAGGAAGCGGACTACCGGGATTTATTACCCGTAGTAGCAAAATGTTCCAGATTCTGGAACAGGCAAGACTGGTCGCCCAAAGCGATGTGAATGTAATGATTCAGGGCGAGAGTGGAACCGGGAAGGAAGTGTTGGCCAAAGCCATACACGAATTCAGTGCACGGCACAGTAAGCCTTTTATTGCCATCAACTGTGGGGCGATTCCGGAAGAGTTACTTGAGTCTGAGCTGTTCGGCCACGTCAAGGGGGCCTTTACCGGCGCTAGCCGGGACCATAAAGGTTTATTCCTGGCGGCTGAAGGAGGGACCCTGTTCCTGGATGAAATTGGTGATATGCCGATTCATCTGCAGGTGAAGCTGCTGAGGGTGTTGCAGGAGCGTCAGATCAAGCCGGTAGGTTCCACGGAATATGTGGACGTGAATATCAGGGTGATTTCCGCAACGCACAAAAATCTGCTCGAAATGATCGAGGAAAACTGTTTCCGGGAAGATCTTTATTACCGTCTTAACGTGGTGAATTTTGAGCTTCCCGCACTTCGTGAGCGAAGGGAAGACGTGCCTTTGCTGCTCAACCACTTTCTTGAGCAACTGGGGCAGCGATACAACCAGTCTGCCAAACGTGTAGCGCCGGAGGCGCTGGAGTGTCTGTTGGCATATCCCTGGCCAGGTAATGTTCGGGAATTGATGAACTTCAGTGAAAAATGTCATGCGTTGTCCGCCAGCCAGGTAATCTCCCGGGAGCTGGTATCACAAACCCTGCCGCAAAAGCAGAAGGTTCAGGATACACAGGTCAGTTTGTCCGAAGCCAAACGTCGATTTGAGCGTGAGTATGTAGAGCGTCTGCTCAATCAAGCCAGTGGGAGTATTCCCGAGGCGGCGCGACTGGCCGACCGGAATCGATCAGATTTCTTCAAGATCGTGAAAAAGCATGGGATTGATCCCGAACTGTATAAAAATAAGTCTGATGTCTCCTGATTTGGGATACCAACCACCATGATGACGATTACCACGCCGGCATTGCTGTTTCCGGCGATTTCTCTTTTGTTGCTGGCATACACCAATCGGTTTCTGGTCTTGGCACAGTTGATTCGGTCGCTTTACCGTCAACTTAATGAAACCAAAGAACACCACATGAAGGAGCAGATTCTTCATTTACGCAAACGCATAGTGCTGATTCGCTGGATGCAGACCATGGGTGTACTGGCATTTATCTGTTGTACCCTGAGTATGGGAACTCTCATGCTGGAATGGGAAATCGCAGGAGGCTGGTTATTGGGCATCAGCCTTGCCCTGCTATTTATCTCTCTGGTCATCAGTCTGGTAGAAATCCATATTTCGGGGATCGCACTGAGTATCCAGTTGAATAATCTGGAAGAGTTTTAGCACTGGGTCAGTTGTACCCTTGCAGATTCCGTCTTTCAGCTTAGGTTAAGGTTGACCGGCTATGCTGTGATCAGTAAGGCCAAAGCTTGATATATGGTTCCCCTCCATTTTTTTGTTTGGAAAAGAGAGGGGAGCCTGGAAAGGAGGATTGAGCTAGGAATAGAAGCTTTGAGTCTGGAATAGAGGAAGGATGGACGTGTTCAAAATCAACTTACAACGCCGTATTTCAAATCCGCTCATATGGTTAATACTGGGCTGCCTCTCTATATGTCCCGGCGCTTCCCAGGCTGTGGATAACCTTCCGATCCAACCGGAAAAGTTGAGATCCGCTGACCTTCAATATCAGGCCAGAAAGCTGTTTATTACTGCCAATACTCGCGTTCAGTTATCCTGGCAGAGCCTTCCCCAGGCACGCGAAAATCTTCTTGGCGTTGCCGATTTGATGCCGTTGCAACCCGACTCCGAAAAAGTGGCCTTAACCCAAATTGAAACCAGTGTGCTGGGCAGGAATACCCAGATTGATGCCTGGATGAATCCGAATGGCGGTATTTTACAGATAAGTTCCCTGCGTACCGGCCGTAAAGAGCGCTACCGGCGCTATCGTTATCTGCAGGATCAGGTGTATTCCATCAAACGTTTTCCTTCCAACAATCAGGAATCACAACAGGATTGGAGCCACTGGAGCAAAATTGGGGAAGACTATTATTCATTGCCGGGTGACAAACCCTCCGTCCCCTTGATGGAACCAGAGGGGCTGTTTTATCTGCTGAATATACTGGACTGGTCAAAAGTGGATTCTCAGCACAGGCTTTACCTGTTTGACCCTGACGGAATTGTGGAACTTACCCTGAAGTTTCTCGGGGATTCCCAGACCGAAGTGGATTATCAGCAAAAGTTACCGGATGGGTCTGCGCAACGTATCAAGGGAAAGGTAGCGACGCAGGAAATTTTGATGTCGGCGTCCCCATGGAAAGGAACAGGTCAGGCGGAAAATTTTGATTTTCTTGGTTTCAAGGGAACGGTCAGGCTGTTTGTTGATCCACAGAAGCAGGTAGTTGTGCTGATGAGGGGCGACATCGACGTCATCGGTGAAGTCGATGTCAGATTAAAGAACGCGGACTTCAAGTAGCCGGGACCCTATAGCGGATAACTTTGGAGAGTAACATGAAGGTAATAGCTGGCTGTTGCTTAACAATATTCATGATCCTGGGCGGCTGTGCCGGTCCCAAAGTCCTTGTCGATTATCAGCCGGGAACGAGTTTTCAGGGCCTGGACCGTTACGCGATAAATTTGAATGACGACACGACGTCATCCATGTCGCTGACGGATGAGCGGGTAAAAAATGCCGTTATGCTGTTCATGAGAAACAAGGGTTATACCCTGGTAGAGCCGACTGAGGCGGAAATTATCACTAGCTGGCATATCAAGAAAGATAAGGAAATCCGGCGTGAAGGCTTCAGCTATGGGATTGGTTATGGAATCGCCAGCGGTCACACCGGTGTGGGTATATCCATGCAAACCAGGCCTCCTGCCACAGAAGTGATACGTGGACGTTTGGTGTTGGAAATGATCGATCCTGCGACTTCCAGAGTGATATGGAGCGCGGAATCCACCGAACAGTTAAGTGAAGATGAAACACCCTCTGCAAGGGAAGCTGAAATTCGCCGTATTGTGGGGGAAATGTTGAAAGAGTTTCCACAGGCTTCCTGAGGCGATGTATTTCAAACTTGTGCTTCCAAAAGAGGAACATGGGTGAAGAACAGGAGCATAGGCGAAGAAAAGTGAAATAGGCGAAGAAAAGTGAAATAGGTGAAGAGAAGGGGAATAGATGAACAAGGGGGAATATATGCAGACTCTACCAAAGCTGATATTCATTAGTCTGACCTGTCTTCTCGTTACGGCGTGCGCCGGCGTTCAAGTACGGCAGGACTACGCCCCGGATTACGACTTTTCTTCTGTTAACACCTATGCCTGGGATACGGGGATGAATACGTCGGCCGGCACCTCCCAACCTGTTCCTCTGCAGACGCAACGAATTCATGCGGCGATTAAGCGTGCCTTGTCCGATCGGGGGCTTGTGGAATCAGACTCCAATCCCGATGTGAAGATTAAATCCAGCTACCGTATTGAGCAGCGAACCGAGTACCGTAGCTATCCTTCGCTGGGATTCTGGCATCGGGATCCCTTTGACCATGAGATAGTGTCTCACGATTATGAAGTGGGAATTCTGTCGGTGCAGATGGTCGATCCTTCCAGTAACAGAGTCATCTGGCAGTCTGAGGCCATTGAGCGGGTGGACAGTTACATGACCCCGGAAGAGCGAGATGAATCTGTCAGGCTGTCAATTCAGGCGATATTTAAAACATTTCCACCGTCAGGCGAGAAAAATTAGGGGATACAAAAATAGCCAACACAAAAGTTGAATGTTTGTTTCTTTTTGAGCTCTATATAATTTCACATCCATTTTGCTAACAGGCAGAATTTAAATAGACAGGGATGGTCGAGGTTGCTGTATCTGAAACAACCTTCCCGTAAGTTTTTCAGAGTCTCCTTATAATTCGGGGGGAGTAACCATGAGACAGGTGATCAGGGTTTTCTTGATCTTATCGATGATTGCTGTGGCCGGCTGTACCAGCCAGGGGTATCAAGACCCGGAACTGGTGGCATCCACGGAGTGCAGCACTATGTGGAGTGAGTTTCAGCAACGGGTGATTGCTGCCGGTGTGTTTGAAGCTCAGGATTGGCCCCTTCCCAAGTACCCTTTTCTACGTGTCGACCGAAATGCCAGCTACGCTTCCCGCCAGGGTCTTTCTTCCCAACAGCAGTACCGTTGGCTGCTAAAAGCCTACGAGAGAGGGCGTTTTGCCCGGGTGATCGAAAATGGCAAACTGGATCAGCCAATGGAGCTTGAGCCATTGGAAACCTGTCTTCGTCATGCGTTACCGACACTGATTGATAATCAGGATTTCTGGGACTATGTCCGTCAGCATCCGCGTCCGGATGCCTATTCGACTGCCCGCCGCCGGGCAGGTTTATTCCCGTTGTTCCAACCTATCATCAGCTGGCGGGTGGATGTCCTGAATGAAGAACTTTCGAAGGTCTTCCAGCACTATCAGAAAGATGATAGTGCTGTCTGGCAGCGATATGTGCATGGACAAAGGCCTGATTGGGAGCAAATTGTCGATATCTTCGATGAAAGTCAGCACCAGGACGAGCTTGGATTTCCAATATTCAGTGTACCGGAGAGTGATCTGCTTCTGGCTTATTACAGCCCCATCATAGAGCAGGAAAACGGCCATCCTCAGGATCGTATCGGAGCGCCTTACCTGAGTGATGGACATTGGAAAGTGGATGAACAGCCTAACCTTTACACATTAGTAACGGCGACCCGCTGGGAGGGCGAGTGGGTGCCCCAGTTGGTGTATGTCTGGTGGTATGCGGGTCGTCCCAAACGACATCCCTTTGATATTCTCGGCGGTGAACTGGATGGTTTGATGTGGCGGGTCACATTGAACTGGAAAGGCGAGGCGCTCTTTTACGATTCGGTACATCCATGTGGTTGTTATAACAAGTGGTTTCCAGCCCAGGAAGATATTCACTTTGAAGGCAGCCCCAAATCTGAAGAGGCGCTTGCCGTTTTCCCTGTGCAGTCTCCCGGACCTGATTACCGGCCTGTGGTGCGATTGAATAGCCGACAACACTATGTGGTTGGCTTAGAGTTTGAGAAGGGGCCTCAGATCAAGCCGGGGCAGGGTTACCAATTAATACCTTATGACAACCTGCGTCTGGAGCCGGCAGGTGAAGATTATCTGTTCGGACCGGACGGACTGGTTCCGGGCACAGAGCGGTTGGAGCGCTGGTTTATCTGGAACATGGGAGTTGTGGCCGCCGGTTCCATGCGCCAATGGGGAAATCATGCCACCGCTTTTGCCAGCCGGCGGCATTTTGATGACCCGGAATTGTTCGAACATTATTTCGTATGGCAGCCTCAAATACCGGAATAGTTATTTTGTTAACAGAACTGCCACTCGATTAATAGAACTGCTACCCGGGCACAAGAACAGCTAATACCTGATCGGCTACTCAGGCAACGGTTCTTTTTCCACGTATTTCCAGGCGGCCATCAGCAGGCTTGCGGTCCAGGGAGTAAAGAGCAGTACATTGGCCAGAATTCTCTGACTGTATCCAGGCCAATCATGTAACCAACCGAATTGCATGATACCGACAAAACACAGCGAGCCGATGACTCCTGTAACAATGGAAAGCGGGACCCATTGAGACAACAGTACACGGTCTGACCAGGTGTCATTGAAATAAGGAGTAAGCGCTGCAGTGACAGCGAGCACCCCTAATACTGAAGCACCGACAATAGAGCCCCAGAACAGCGGGGCCGATTGGTGGGAACTCCAGCTCAGCAGAGGGACAATCAATGCCCATCCCAGGGTAACCTTGAACATTACGGATATTCGTTCGCGGGACGTCAATTGATGATGAGCCTGAAGCCAAAAGATCATCAAAGCGCCGAGAATGATACCTGGACCAAAGCGGGCGATATAGTTAATGAGCGGCCCCGGTTTCATAAGCTCATGGATGACGAAGCAAGCGGTTCCGTCTCCAATGCCACCGATCAGGGCAAGCATGATAGATGTCTGTATATTTGAGAATGGGCTGGCGACTGCTTCTCTGCCGGCTGGGAACGAACGTGCAATCAGCATGTCAAGGCTCCTCCGCAGGTGCATGACGGGAGGACAGAAGAGTTGTCCTCCCGTCATGCATTATACGCCTGCAATGAGAAGCCTGTCTGTGGCCGCTACAAGTTTTTAAGTTCGCGTTTGAGTATCTTGCCTGTGGCTGTCATGGGCAGGGAATCGCGGATTTCGACCACCCGGGGATATTTATAGGCAGCCATACGTTCCTTGCACCAACTGATCAGTTCTTCTTCTGTCAGGCGCGCCCCTTCATTGAGGATGACAAAGGCTTTTACTTCTTCGCCGTATTGGTCGTCAGCGATACCGACCACGGCAACCAATGAAATGGCCGGGTGCTCCAGAATGGTTTCCTCCAATTCCCGGGGATAGACGTTGTACCCTCCCCGTATGATCATGTCTTTTACCCGATCGACGACAAAAATGTAGCCTTCATCGTCCATATAACCGATATCTCCGCTATGGAACCAGCCGTTGCGAATGGCATCTGCGGTCGCATCGGGGCGGTTAAGGTAGCCTTTCATGACATTGTGGCCGCGAATCGTAATTTCGCCTTTTTCTCCCCTGGGTAATTCCTCGCCATTGTGGTCTACGATTTTGATATCCACCCCCCAGATGGGTAGCCCTATGGATCCGGGTTTACGTGGTTTGTCCAGCAGATTGAAAGACGCCACCGGTGAGGTTTCCGACAATCCGTAGCCTTCCAGAATGGGAACATGAAATTTCGCTTCAAATCCTTTAAGAATCTCCAGCGGCAGTGAAGAGCCACCCGCGCCGCACAGGCGCAGGGTTAAGCGTATTTTCTCGACTTGCTCTTCACTCAGTTCCACATTGTGCAGCAGCGCCCAATACATGGTGGGCACTCCACAGAAAACAGTGATCTCTTCTGTCAGCATCGCTTGTACCACTGCCTGAGGATCGAAGCGGGGTATCAGGACCATCTTATTGCCGTTATAGAGGCTGCCGCACATTTGCACCGTTTGACCAAAGGTATGAAAGAGCGGCAGTACGACCAGCTGATTGTCATCGGTCCGGGCGTTACTCAAGCGGGCAAACTGGACGACGTTCAGGAAGATATTGGCGTGGGTGAGTTCCGCTCCCTTGGGCTTGCCGGTGGTACCGGATGTATACAGGACAACAACGGTATCGTCCGCTTGGGTGACCACATCCAGTGGAGTAGGAGGGGATTCAAGCAATGTGGAGAAATGGCCCACTGAGCCGGAATCTACCAGATTGGCTCCGCTGTCGATCAGCCAGAAGTGCTGGCAGTCCGGCGTGTTGTTGAACGCCTCCCAGCCTCTTGGGCCGAAAGGCAGCTCCTGATTGCCTTCGAAACAGATATAGCCTTTGGCTTCGGAATCTTTCAGATGGTAGATGATCTCCTGGGCACTGAGCAGAATATTCAGTGGTACGACGACTGCACCGGCTTTGACTATACCGAAATAGACCAATGGAAAATAATGCAGATTGGGGCAACTAAGGGCAATACGGTCACCGGGCTGGATGCCGGCGGTAATCAATCCATTGGCGATTTGATTAGTCATGTCACGAAGCTGGGCGAAGGTCAGGCGAACATCTCCGCAGACGACGGCTTCCTTGTCCGGGAGATTCTTGGCACTCTCTTCTAATATCGTGGCAAGGTTAAGCATCGATGGACTCCTTTCATTATTATCTTTATGTGGCGCTCCGCTGGGAGCGGTCAGAATTACAAATACTCGCTTTGTCCAGGATATGGAAGAGTGAAAGGTAAAATTCACGATAGATTGGCGAAAATCGCCAATCTTATAAATCGCACGCGATGAAGTGTTATCACACGGGCCTGAGAGAGGTGGGAAAAAGCTGTTGGCCCGTGAATGAAAAAGCTCGTAACAGAAAGGCTTGTAACAAATTAAGGCTTGTCACAAATTCGGAAGAAGAGCCAAAGCCCTAAGCCCGTACTGAGAGTCTCCTAACTAAATAAGCTATCCGGTTCGGGCGGCAGTGAGCCTCAGTTGATACTGACGAAGTCGCTGCCACCCCCCCAGAGCAATGGAATTTCCTGCAAGCACCAGGAACAATCCGGTAAAGCTCATCGTGTTCCATTGGTAGTTTTCCACCCAGGACGAAATGGTCAGGGCCACAACGGGAAACATGACAGTGGCATAGGCTGCCTGGTTGGCTCCCAGACGTGCCACCAGACTAAGGTAAGTGGTAAAGCCGATAATGGACCCAGGGATTGCCAGATAGAGCAGACTCCCCAGGTAAACCGGTTCCCGGCTGATTGACCAGGGGGTGCCGGTCACCACAATACAAACCAGCAGAATCAGTGCACCGTAGATCATCGCGTAAGCGTTGGTTGTCCAGGGTTTCAATCCGTTGCGGGTGTGTCGTACGGACACCATATTCCCCAGGGAAAACAGGAATGTGCCGACAGCGCAAAGGCCCAGGCCGAGCAGGGTCTGACGATCAAAACTGTCGCCCAGAATGCTGTCCCAGAACAACATGATGAGTCCTGCCAGACCGAACAGGGTGGCGACGATGACCGCAGGAGCGATCTTCTGTTTCCAGATCAGGCGATTGTTAAAGGCATTAAATAAGGTCGCCAGTGAAAATACGACTGAAATCAACCCGCTGACAATATAGCCGCTGGCGTAATAAAAGCAGATAAAATTAAACGAAAACAGACAGGCTCCCTGTAGGAGAAAAAAACCATGATCCTTTAAGCTGGTGGTCTGTCTCTTATTCAACAGCATCAGGAGTGGTAAGAACAGCATTCCTGCGAGGGCGAATCGATAAAAAATGGATATAAGCACTGGAACTTCGCCTACCTGGAAATGAATGGCCAGCCAGGTCGTTCCCCAGATAAACACAGTGGTAAGGTATAAAGCTAAATTCATCGTTTGGATTCCGTTCAATACAGGATAAAGAGCCCCAATCAGGTAGATTGATCCCGGGAGTTATCAGCGTACTGCGGGAGTCAGGTATATTACGCGCAGGAAATTGCGGAAATTAGCAAAATCTTGCGGTTTTCTTCGAAACGATAGAATTTACCGGGTTGTACAACGCGACGATTCGACATATTTTGGCTCTATGCAAAGAACTCAACTAAACAATGTCAGAGATGCCCTGAATGGCTCAAAAGCCACGCAGTTGGATTACTGTGTCCTGAATCAGGATCTGTCATTGGCCCATTGGAGTAATCAGCGGGACAGAGTCAGCTACCATAAGGTCGGACATCACACGGTAAGCCTTTATTTGACTGGGGGGAATGATACCCACCGGCTGGATATGCCGAGTGCAGGTAAGGGCAGCCCCGGGAAACTTTGCCTGATGCCGGCGACACAGGATTCTGAGTGGGTGGTGGGTGAAGGGCAGGAGTTTGTTCATTTCTACGTTTCTGACGCCGCGCTAAAGTTCTTTGCCCTGGAATCATTTGATATCGACCCCCGTCTGGTCAGACTCCCCGATCTGACATTCGCAGATCATCCGGAACTCGCACGACTCTGCCATTCTGTGATGAATGTTCCCTGGCATGCTGTCAGTGAGCGTTTACATCTCCAGCAGGCATTTTACGGCGTCATGGGGTGTTTGATTCAGGCCTTTGTTCGCCATCAGCCGGTAACTGAAGCACTCAGGGGAGGGTTGAGTCGCCGCCAGCTAACGTCGGTGATGGAATATATTCATGCCCACGCCGGCGAAGAGATACATCTGGAAAAGCTGGCCACTGTCAGCGGCCTGAGTCTTTTCCATTTTGCCCGGATGTTTAAGCAGAGTACCGGTCTGACGCCCCACCAGTATGTCAGTAAAATCCGTGTACGGAAGGGAATGGAAATGCTCCAGAAAGGATATGGCCAGGCATATGTGGCTGCTGCCTGCGGTTTCTCCCACCAGAGCCACTTTGCTGCCCAGTTCAAACGGGAGTACGGCGTGACCCCTGCCAGATTGATACGTGAACTGTGTTGATATGTGAGCTGTATTGATACGTGGGCCATATTGTTACGGGAACTCCTGTTGCTATACGTGAACTACCACTATTACTGGTAGTACGATCTATATTCCATTCTTACAGGTAAAACTCCTTTCTGATCAAAAAAAACACGAACATGTCGTAGCCTCTCCCAATTAATTGGCTTATCCTTACCCTATAAAGGGCAACATTCTTTCATCTATTCTGTATTGGAAATGCGGGTCATGAGAGATGCCGGTAAAGGTTTATCGCTATTACTGATTGAATAAAAAGTTAAAAACTCCCAGGGAAAGATTAGAACTACATAATAATTATTAGGCTCTTGTTGTATTTCTCAGAATCTTCAGAGCCATTCCACCGCAAGTTTTTGGGTTGGGAAATTGATCAAGACCCTGCAAAACGATGGTGAAAGATAGCTTGATTGAATTATTGAGACCAGCCAGTGAAACGGCGCTTGCTATTCCGGGCTCCGCCCTGGAGACAACGTTGGAAGCTGCTCTGGACTACATTCCTGATATGGTCTTTGTTAAGGACCAGAATTTCGTTGTGCGCTTGGTGAACAAGGCATTCTGCGAAAAAACCGGTATTCCCCGTCACGAAATCATCGGAAAAACCGCTGCTGAATTGTTTGATCCCGATATGGCCGAAACCTATCAGAGGACTGACGATGAAATCCTGGCGACCGGTAAATCTGTGCGGGCTGAAGTGTGGGTGGTGCATCGGGGAAGTCGGCGCAAGTGGCTGCTGGATACGATGAAGATGCCTATTTTTGATTCGCAGAATAATTTCCAGGGTATTTTTGCCGTCAGCAGGGATATCACCCAGCAGAAGCAAAGGGAAATGGAGCGTGACTCGTTGATCACCAGTCTCCGGGATACACTGGAGATGCTGCAGAAACAGAGTGAAGCTCTGAAGAAAATCAATGAACAGCTGAATGATATGGCGATTACGGACGCCCTGACCCAGGTCGCCAATCGACGCTTCTTTGATCGCCAGTATGATATTGAGTGGCGCCGCTGCCGCCGGGAAAAGTCACCTTTGGCTTTGTTGCTGATTGATGTTGATCAGTTCAAGATCTATAACGACAATTTCGGGCATACCGCGGGAGATGAGTGCCTGCGCCGGGTGGCAAACGTACTAAGCAAGCAGATCGGCCGACCGGGGGATATCCTGGCTCGTTTCGGGGGAGAGGAGTTTGTGGCCGTGCTGCCCAATACCAAGGATCACCTCGGGGAAATGGCAAAGCGTTGTCTGGAAGCGGTGCAGAAAGAGAAGATACCCCACGCCAAGGCGGCAATTCATCCGGTAGTGACTATCAGCATTGGCGGTATTGTCGGTTATCCCCATCATTTGGATTCACCTCTGGAATTGCTGGATCTGGCGGATCAACACCTTTATCTGGCAAAGCAGCGAGGGCGTAATACCTACACGCTGATGGAAGAGTAGAGTTACTCCGTTATCCCTGGATCAGGATAGGAAAATGGGAAGGATCCTGAAGCGGCCATAGCTAATGCAGCAACAAACATCCCGCTAAATTCCGCGCGACGGAAGCGGAATAAATTCCAGATTATCCCCAGGGATCTCAGGAAACTCGCCGTTCTCCCAACGTTCTCTCGCTTCGTTGATTTTTTCTCGGCTATAAGCAACAAAGTTCCAGTGGATATAGGGGGTTTTATCGAACTTTTCACCTCCCATCATGATCAGGCGCGCACAACTGTTTACTTCTATGCCGGGTTCGGAATCCAGCAATACGAAATCGCCTGGACGATATACTTGTCCGCCAATGGTGATTTCACCGTATTGGATATAAACAGCTGCCTCTAAAGCCGGGTCCGGGTGCTCAATGTTGACCCCACTTTCAGCCAGAATATCCAGATAGAACATCTCGGAAAATGTTTTAACCGGCGCTGAGTGCCCAAAGGCATTTCCAGCGATCAGGCGCATCATCAGGCCTTCTTTCATGATATGGGGGAGCGCTTCTTTTTTGACGTGAGTAAAGCCTGGATCGATATCCGCCTTCTCTTCGGGAAGAGCCACCCAGCACTGGAGTCCGTTCAGGTTATGGTTGTTGGCTCTGACTTCGAGCGTTTCGCGCTCGGAGTGGACAATGCCTTTTCCTGCCGTCATCCAGTTGACATCGCCGGGATAGATTTCCTGGACATTCCCCAGGCTGTCCCGGTGCAGAATGCTGCCTTCAAACAGATAGGTGATCGTCGCCAGGCCAATATGGGGGTGTGGTCTTACATTAACGCCTTTACCTGCAGGGAAGTCGGCCGGCCCCATGTGATCGACAAATATAAATGGCCCCACCATTTTCTTTTCAGCGTGAGGGAGTATGCGTTGAACCGTAAATTCCCCTAGATCCGCTTCCTTGGCTTTTAATAGTGTAGCCATGTTGGTCTCCTTTGATGTCGATAGACTCTAAAGGTTAGGGCTGGGTACCTCGTCCTCGAGTGGTTCCGGCCGGGTCGACTTGCGATCAATGAAGTGACGCACCAGATAGTAGAACACTGGTGTCAGCAACAAACCGAAGAAGGTTACCCCAATCATACCTGAAAATACGGCGGTACCCATGGCCTGACGCATCTCAGCCCCGGCCCCGGTGGAGATGACCAGGGGAACAACGCCCATGATGAATGCCAGGGAGGTCATGAGAATGGGCCGTAATCTTAAATGGCAGGCTTCCTTGACGGCCTCAATGAGACTCATACCTTCCAATTCTTTATCTTTGGCAAACTCGACGATCAAGATCGCGTTTTTGGTAGCGAGACCCACCAGAACGATCAGTCCTATCTGGGTGAAGATGTTGTTGTCGCCTCCGGAGAGAATGACGCCGGTCATCGCTGACATCAGTGTCATCGGCACAATCAGGATTATCGACAGCGGTAGCGTCCAGCTTTCGTATTGCGCGGCCAGCACCAGAAATACCAGCAGAACTACCAGGGGGAAAATGTACACAGCCGTGTTACCCGCCAAAATCTGTTGGTAGGTCAGGTCTGTCCATTCAAAGCCGAAGCCATTGCCCAGCTCTTCTTCGAGAATCCTGGTGATTACCGCTTCAGCCTGTCCGGAGCTATAGCCTGGGGCGGGTCCGCCATTAATGTCGGCAGCGGTATAGCCGTTATAGTGCTGTACCATGTCCGGCCCGGCGGTGTGCCGAATCGTGACAAAGCTTCCCAGGGGAATCATCTCTCCATCCGCATTGCGAACTTTGAGCCGGGTAATCTGTTCTGCTTCCTCCCGAAAACGTGCTTCCGCCTGGACTTTCACCTGATAGGTACGGCCAAACTCGTTGAAGTCGTTTACATATAAGGAGCCCAGGTACACCTGCATGGTGGCAAAGGCATCGTTGAGGGACACGCCGTGAGACTTGGCTTTCTCCCGGTCCACATCGACTTCGATCTGCGGGACCTTCACCTGGTATCCCGAGAAGACCTGCGTCAGCTCCGGACTCTGCCAGGCCCTCTGCAATACCCGTTGAGTCTGTGCATAGAGTGCTTCATAACCCTGGTTAGCGCGGTCTTCTATTTGCAGCTTGAATCCGCCGATGGTGCCTAATCCCAATACCGGAGGTGGAGGAAAAATGGCAAGGAAGGCTTCCTGTATACCGAACAGTTTCTGGTTCAGGGCACCGGCGATTGCCCCGGCGGAAAGACTTGGATCTTTTCGTTGATCAAAGGGCTTCAGGGTGACGAACACAATCCCTGCATTGGGGGCAGCAACAAAACCGTTAATGGAAAGACCTGGAAATGCCACCGCAGATTCCACACCCGGATGTTCCAGAATAATCGAGGACATGCGGCGAATGACTTCTTCGGTACGGTCCAGAGTTGCTGCATCAGGCAGTTGCGCAAATGAAATCAGGTACTGCTTGTCCTGTTGTGGAACAAAACCAGTGGGTGTGGTGGTGAACTGATGGTATCCCAGGTAAATCAATCCACCATAGATCAGCAGAATGATGGCACTGCCCCGAATGACCTTGTGAACGGACCAGGTATATCCATGCGATAACCTGCTGAAAAAGGCATTAAACGGACGGAACAGCCAAAATCCGAAAACACCGTCCAGCAACCTGGTCAACAGGTCTTTCTTGGCATCATGTGGTTTCAGCAGTAATGCTGAAAGAGCCGGGCTCAGCGTCAGCGAGTTGATGGTTGAGATAATGGTCGAGATCGCAATAGTCAGAGCAAACTGCTTATAGAATTGACCTGTCAGCCCGGAGATAAATGCTGTAGGGATAAAGACGGCGCTCAACACCAGTGAAGTGGCGATAATTGGTCCGGTCACCTCGCGCATGGCTTGCTTGGTCGCTTCAATCGGCGGCTTGCCAAGGTGGATATTTCGCTCGACATTTTCCACCACCACGATAGCGTCATCCACCACGATCCCGATCGCCAGAACCAGCCCGAACAATGACAATGCATTCAGGGAAAACCCAAACAGTTGCATGATGGCAAAAGTCCCGATCAGGGAAACCGGCACCGCGACAAGGGGAATGATGGACGCCCGCCAGGTCTGCAGGAACAGGACCACCACGATCACCACCAGCATGATGGCTTCAAGCAGTGTTTTCACCACGGCTTCAATAGAGCCGCGAACGAATATAGTCGGGTCATAGACAATGTTGTAATCCACCCCTTCCGGGAAAGAGGCTTTGAGCTCTTCCATTTTGGCTCGTACATTGTCGGAAATTTCAATGGCATTGGAGCCGGGGCTTTGGAAGATCGCGATGGCTGCCGCGGGCTTGTTGTCCAATAGGGAGCGCATGGCATAGCTGCTGGAGCCAAGCTCCACTCTGGCAATATCCTTGAGGCGGGTGACGGCTCCGTCATCACTTACCCGGACAACGATATTCTCGAATTCTTCCACATTATCCAGCCGTCCTTTCACACTGACGGTCAGAGTAAAGTCACTGGCGGTGGTTGCCGGGGGAGCGCCGATTGTACCTGCGGCAACCTGCCGGTTCTGTTCCTGGACGGCGGCGATCACATCCGTGGTTGCCAGATTCAGGGCGGCCACTTTTTCAGGATCAAGCCAGATTCGCAGCGCATATTCCCCTGCGCCGAAAACCAGTGACTGGCCGACTCCCTCTATCCTGGCTAGCTCGTCTTTGACGTAGAGCTCGGCATAGTTGGACAGATACAGCATGTCGTAGCGGTTATCCGGTGCCAGTAAATGGACCACCATGGAAAGATCAGGAGAGGATTTTTCCGTCACCACGCCCAGACGCTGAACTTCCTCAGGTAGTCGAGGCAACGCCCGGCTGACCCTGTTCTGGACGGCCACCTGTGCATCATCCAGATTAGTGCCCAGAGCGAAGGTCACCGTAATTCCCAGAGCACCATCAGAGGTGGACTGGGAGGACATGTACAGCATGTTTTCCACGCCGTTGATTGCCTGTTCCAAAGGAGAGGCGACGGTTTCAGCGATGACTTCAGGGCTGGCTCCGGGATAGTTGGCACGTACAACCACCGTCGGGGGGACAACTTCCGGATATTCCGTAATGGGGAGTTGAAACATGGAGATCAAACCGGCGATCAGAATCAGAAACGATAATACGCTGGCGAAGATCGGCCGCTGAATAAAAAATTGTGAGAAGTTCATCGTCCTTTAACTCTCAGTTGCTTCCGTGGTCGCTTTGCCGGCCACAGGTGAATTTGCCAGGTGGTTGTCAGCTCTCAGGGCATCCAGAACTTCAGGCTCCGCCATAGGAGCGTCTTCCGGTTGCACCTGACTGCCAGGGAACACCCGCTGCAGTCCTTTGATCACGATTTTGTCATCCGGATTAAGGCCGGAACGTACCACTCTCAGGCCGCTGACCTTGGGCCCCAACTTGATGGCCCGGTATTCCAGGGTATTACCTTCCCCCAGGACCAGTACGAACTTGTTATTCAGGTCCGTGCCGACCGCACGGTCATTAATCAGAATGGCCTGATAGCGGTCACTGCTCACCAGTCTTAAGCGAGCGAACAGGCCCGGAGTGAACTGGTTATTCTGGTTCTCGAAAACCGCCCGTACACGGATAGTGCCGGTTTGTGGATTGACCTGGTTATCCACAAAATCCAGTTTTCCGACATGGGGGTAACCCTGTTCATTGGCTAACTGCATTTGCACTGAACGGTTTGCCTGTCCGCTTTGGTTATGAAAGCGCAGGTAAGCCTGTTCGTCCACATCGAAGTAGGCATAGACCTTGTCCATTGAAACCAGCGATGTCAGTTCGGTCTCGCCATCGGAGACGTAGTTTCCTGCGGTAACCTGGGCACGGGAAACACGGCCGCTGATGGGGGCGGTGACGCGGGTAAAACTCAGGTTGAGCTTGGCCACATCCAGCGCTGCTTTAATCGACTCTACGTTGGCCTGGGCCTGATCCAGATCGGCGCTGCGTGCTTCCACCTGTTCGATGGCAATAGCACTCTGTTTCCGCAGGCTTTGGGCACGGTTTAAATCGCTGTTGGCCAGTTTGAGCCGGGCTTCTGCACTTTTAAGCTCAGCATTGAGCCGGTTAACTTCCGCCTGATACTGGCGGGGATCAATGAGGAATAACAGATCGCCCTGTTTGACGATAGAGCCTTCGGTAAACAATACCTTGTCGATATAACCGGAAACCCGAGGTCTCAACTCAACCGTCTGGGGAGCCTCCAGGCGGCCGGTATACTCGTCCCATTCACTGATGGTCTCATACAGCACTTTCGCCACTGTCACCGGCATAGGTGGCATTTTCCCGCCGGCAGTTTGTGGTGGAGGCGAGGACTCATTACAGGCCGAGAGCAATAGCAGAGCCAAGGAGAGCAGCGCTCCTTTCAGTCCTTTGCTTAACATAATTAACCTATCAGTGTATTTGGAGAGATCGGGGGACTTTAAGAATAAGACTCTCGTTGTGGAGATACCAGTGACAGTTAGTGATTTATCTGTCATGGCAAGCACTTGGGTCTGGTGGGGAGAGGCTGTCAATTCAGTGTGAACAGACCCTGAGTGTGGGATATGTTGAAGTGAGAGTTTTGGAACTGTTATTAAATAGGTGATAGCCCTGCAGCTTTGACGACACCAACGGGAGCTTGTGAGGGTACGCCGGTGAAATACTGACTGCAGGGCTATCATGACACGCTACTTTCAGGATTCGCTGGAATCCGCCGGACCTTTATCCGGACGTTCCAGTCGGTGAGTCGATGCAATGGAGGATGAGGCCTGCCAGCCACCTCCCAACGATCGGTAAATTTCTGCAATGCCCTGGAAAACCTGAAGCTCGGCCTGGGCCACGGCGTCCTCCGCTGATAGCCGGGTACGTTCAGTATCCAGGACATCCAACAGGTCTATGACACCGGCTTTATAGCGGGCCTGGGCAAGCGCCTGGGCTCTTGCACTGCTTTTCTCCCGCTCCAGTAAATAGCGGAAACGTTGCTGATCCAGATCATAACTGACCAGGGCGTTGCGGGTTTCCTCCAACGCGCCCAGCACTGCCTGCTGATAGCTGGCAAGAGCCAGGTCCGTATTGGCTTCCGATACCCGAACTCGCGCACGGAGTGAGGCCAGATCAAGAACCTGCCACTTTAAGGTGGGTGCAATAGACCATGCCTTGGATGTGGAGCTGCCGAGATCTGCTCCCGAGGCGGAGATAAAGCCCAGAAATCCGCTGACTTCCACCTGGGGAAACAGATCCGCCGTGGCCACGCCGATTTCTGCCGTAGCTGCCGCCAGTTCGCGCTCCGCCTGTTGAATATCAGGACGACGCTGTAACAGATCGGAGGGATTGCCGATCGGCAAGGCGGTATTGATGGCCGGTATCTTTTTCGGAGTGACTAAGCCCGCCAGTTGGTCGGGAGTCTGGCCGGTTAATGCCAGCAGACGGTTGATGGAACGCTGGATCTGCGCCTGAAGCGGCGGGATACTGGCCTGATTGCCTGCGTATTCCGCACGTGTACGGGCCACATCAAGTTCTGAACCAACACCTGTTTCAAAACGCAATTGAGTCAGTTTCAGCACCTCGTGCAGATTTTCCAGGTTAGCCTCCGCCACCTGAACCCGGTGCTGTGCTGCCCTGAGCTCCCCGTAGGATTTCACCACGGCAGCCACGATTTCCACCTGAACCCCGCGCAAGGCAGATTCCTGGCTTTGGGCGTTGGCTTCCGCCGCTTCAATAGCTCGTTGAACCCGGCCAAACAGATCAAGGGTCCAGCCAGCGCTGACACCTGTGTTGAAATGATCAGACTTGACCCGGCTATCGTAGGAGGGAGCGACGGGGGCTTTGGCAGCCTCGTAGCCAAAATCCACAGAGCCTTTGGGGTAAAGGTCGTCACTGGTGTCATCAAACACGGCTCTGGCCGCCTTCACCCTGGCCTGCGCAGCATTGATCGAGGGGCTGCCGTTCAGCGCTGCTTGCACCAGACGATTCAGGTCGGAATCGTTGAATTGTTGCCACCACTCGATCTCCAGCTGATTTGTGCTGACAACTGTCTGCGCGGGTACGTCGACCGTCAGATCCTCCGGAGTCGGAGCCTGATAGTCAGGCCCCACGGTGATACAGCCAATAAGGCTGGTTGATAGGGAAAAAGTCAGTGCTAATTTGAGTCTCTGCATGGTGTGATTTTGCCTGCTATCAGCCATGGACCACCTCCGCATTCACGGGCTCATCTGAAGAGGGGGCCGGTGAGCGGCGCTTCGCGAGGAAGCGACGCACGAGGTAATAAAATACCGGGGTCAACAACAGGCCGAACAGAGTCACCCCGATCATGCCGGAGAACACGGCAATGCCCATTGCCTGGCGCATTTCGGCACCGGCACCGGAAGAGAATACCAGTGGGACAACCCCCATGATGAAGGCCAGTGACGTCATCAATATGGGACGCAGACGCAACTTGCTGGCTTCTATAATGGCATCCAGGAGCGGCAAGCCTTCGTCTTCTTTCTCCTTGGCGAATTCCACGATCAGAATGGCGTTTTTAGTCGCCAGGCCCACCAGTACGATCAGGCCGATCTGAGTGAATATGTTGTTGTCTCCACCCTTGAGTATCACACCGGTCATGGCGGACAACAGGGTCATCGGGACAATCAGGATAATTGCCAGAGGAAGCGACCAGCTTTCATACTGGGCGGCCAGAACCAGGAATACCAGAAGTACGACCAGCGGGAAGACGTAGGCTGCAGTGTTACCGGCCAGAATCTGCTGATAAGTCAGGTCTGTCCACTCAAATGTCATACCGTTCGGTAATTCACTTTCCAGGATTTTGGTAATGGCTGCTTCTGCCTGCCCGGAGCTGTATCCAGGTGCTGGTGCACCGTTGATTTCGGCAGTCGGGTAGCCGTTGTAATGCATGACCCGATCCGGACCTGCAGTGTGGCTCACGTCCACAAATGAGGCCAGAGGTACCATGTCGCCAAACTGATTACGAACCTTGAGTTTGTCGATCTGGTCAGCGTCTTCACGGAAATTCTGTTCCGCCTGGACGTTCACTTGGTAGGTGCGACCAAACATGTTGAAGTCGTTGACGTATAGGGAACCCAGGTAAACCTGCATTGTATCGAAAATGTCATTCAGCGGAATGCCGTGTGTTTTGGCTTTTTCCCGGTCCACATCCACGTCGATCTGAGGAACATTTACCTGGAAGCTGGAAAAAATGCCGGTAAGTTCTGGCGTTTGCCAGGCTTTCTGGATGACTTTCTGAGTCTGAGAAAACAGTTCTTCGTAACCCAGACTGGAACGGTCTTCCACCTGCAGTTTAAATCCTCCGATGGTGCCAAGGCCCTGAACAGGAGGCGGCGGGAATATGGCAACAAAGGATTCTTTAATGCTGGCAAACTGCTGATTGAGCTGCCCGGCAATAGCTCCCGCTGACATGCCTGGATCCTTGCGCTCCTCGAATGGTTTCAGAGTCACAAAAACAATCCCGGCATTAGGGCTGTTGGTGAAACCATTGATGGACAACCCAGGAAACGCTACCGCAGAATCCACGCCGGGATGTTCCATGGCGATTCGGGACATTTCCCGGATCACCGCTTCAGTCCGGTCCAGATTGGCGGCATCCGGCAACTGGGCAAATGACACCAGATATTGCTTGTCCTGTCCTGGAACAAAGCCGGTAGGGGTGTTGGCAAACTGTTGATAAGTCAGGGCCAATAAACCTCCATAGACCAGTACCACAATGGCGCTGCCACGGATCAGCCGTTTGACGCCAAAGGTATAGACGTTGGATAACCCATTGAAGAATCGGTTAAACGGCGCAAACAGCCAAACCCCGAACAGTTTGTCCATGATACGCGTGGGCAGGTCCTTCTTGCTGTCGTGTCCTTTCAACAATACGGCTGCCAACGCCGGGCTCAATGTCAGAGAGTTAAAGGTGGATATGATGGTCGAAATCGCAATGGTCAGGGCAAACTGCTTATAAAACTGACCTGTCAGACCTGAAATAAAAGCGGTCGGAATAAATACCGCGCTCAATACCAGCGAGGTGGCAATAATCGGGCCGGTAACCTCTTTCATTGCCTGCTTGGTGGCCTCAATCGGCGACTTGCCCATTTCGATGTTTCGTTCGACGTTTTCCACCACCACGATGGCGTCGTCGACCACAATCCCTATTGCCAGTACCAGGCCAAACAGAGACAACGCATTGAGAGAAAAACCGAACAAGTGCATGACCGCGAAGGTGCCGACTAACGAAACCGGTACCGCCACCAATGGGATGACGGATGCACGCCAGGTTTGCAGGAACAGCACGACGACCACGACAACCAGAAGTATCGCTTCCAGCAGCGTTTTGACGACCGCTTTAATCGATCCTTTTACAAACACCGTAGGGTCATAAACGATGGAATAATCCACCCCTTCCGGGAAGGTCTTTTTCAACTCCGCCATGGTGGCACGAACGTTTTCGGAAATCTCAATGGCATTGGATCCGGGACGTTGGAATATCGGTAAGGCGGCAGCCGGCTGGTTGTTCAGAAGTGAACGCAGCGCGTAAGAGTTGGCACCCAGTTCAATGCGTGCGATATCGCTAAGACGGGTAATTTCGCCATGATCACCAACCCGAACAATGATGTTGGCAAACTCATCTTCAGATTGGAGACGCCCTTTCACATTGATCAGAAGCTGGAACTCGCTGGTGCTGGCTGAAGGAGGGGAACCAATTGCACCAGCGGCGGCCTGGCGGTTTTGCTCACGAATAGCCTGAATAACATCGGAAGTAGTGAGATTCAGGCTGGCCACTTTCTCAGGATCAAGCCAGATGCGCAGAGAGTAATCTCCTGCACCGAATACCCTGACGTCACCAACCCCATCAATACGAGCCAGCTCGTCTTTAACGTTGAGCACCGCATAGTTGGACAGGTACAGCATGTCATAGCGATTATCCGGTGAGGTGATGTGAACCACCATGGTGAGATCCGGCGAGGACTTTTCTGTTACCACCCCAAGTCTCTGCACTTCTTCGGGTAACCGGGGCAGCGCGCGGTCAACGCGGTTTTGTACCTGCACCTGGGCTTTGTCCAGATCAGTCCCCAACGCGAACGTGACCGTCAGGCTGAGTCGGCCGTCAGAAGTGGACTGTGAAGACATATACAACATGTCTTCCACACCGTTAATCGCCTGCTCAAGAGGCGAAGCTACCGTTTCCGCAATAACCTTGGGGTTAGCGCCGGGATAATTCGCTCTAACGACGACTGTAGGCGGAACGACTTCCGGGTATTCGGTAATCGGTAATTCAAATACCGATATCGCCCCGGCGATAAAAATCAGAATCGACAGCACCCCGGCTAATATGGGGCGCTGGATAAAATACTGGGAAAAATTCATTAAAGGTCTCCAGAATTCGACAACAGTTCGAATCAGCCGCGAGGCTCAGTCGTTGCAGAATCGATCTTGTCAACTGTCGGCGTACGCTCTGCAGTCAGCGGAGGATCCAGCTGCTGTCGGCTATCTTCAACAATCTGCTGCTGGCTATAAAGCTGCTGCAAAGACTCTTCACTGAACATTGAGACGGTTTCCGTCTGAACCTGAGAGCCAGGACGTACCCTTTGTAAGCCATTCACCACAATTTTTTCATTACCTTTCAAACCGGTGCGGATAATTCTCATGTCCTCGATTTTTGGCCCCAATTGGATGCCACGATATTCCACGCGGTTGTCATCGGTTAGTACCAGTACATACTTGTTGTTGAGGTCAGTACCGATGGCACGGTCGCTGACCAGAACCGCTTCGTATTGTGGGCTGGCAGCCAGTTTTACTCTGACAAACAGTCCAGGAGTGAATTGGTTATCCGTGTTGTCGAATACCGCACGGGCGCGAATGGTTCCAGTTTGTGGGTTGACCTGGTTGTCGATGAAATCCACATATCCCAGATGGGGATAATTGTCTTCATTGGACAAGCGCATGAACACTGGTGTTTTGTCGGCTTTGGCATCACCTTTGGACTGAGCCTTGTACATGGCACGATATTCCAGGAATGTCTGCTCATCGGCATCGAAGTATGCGTGCACCTTATCGGTGGAAACCAGCGTGGTGAGCTCGGACTGTCCAGCCTGCACGTAGTTACCCTCGGTAATCAGGGCCTGGGAAACACGACCGCTAATAGGAGCTTTCACTTTGGTGTAGCTAAGGTTCAATAAAGCGGATTCCAGGGCTGCCGAAGTTGCTTCTACCTGGGCAATAGCCTGATCTTTGTCTGCGGCCCGGTTGTCCACTTGTTCGATAGATATGGCATTCTGGCTTTTCAGCGATTGGGCACGTTTCAGATCACTTTCAGCCAATGCCTGTTTGGATTGGGCCGATTTCAGTTCTGCCCGCAAGCGTGAAACTTCTGCCTGATAAGGGCGGGCATCTATTTCGAACAGCAGATCTCCCTTATTAACCAGTGCTCCCTCTTCGAAGGCAACGTTCTCAATATAACCGGATACCCGTGGACGCAGGGTGACGGTCTCGGTTGCTTCAAGTCGTCCGGTAAACTCGTCCCATTCCGTAATGGTTTCGCTTACGACGGGAGCCACACTGACAACCGGCAACGGTGGTTGGGATTGCTGTTGCTGAGGTTCAGCCGGGGCGCTGCAGGCAGTCATCAGCAATAACCCTGTCAGTCCGAAAAGACTATTTCTGGCAAGGACTATACGACGACGCAGTCCCAGACTGGTGTCAGTTAAAACAGTATTCATTACAAGCTCCTTGAATTGACCTTATGTATCCATCGGTCTCAGGATGAACACGGGGTAGAAATTGACCATTGGTAGAAATTGACCACCGGTAGAAGTTAAATAGTGGACCTATTTTGAACGGAGTCTCCTGACAACTGTCTGTCAGGAGACTCCGCTTGATACCCATTGGTGTACAGGTGCCATTTTGCGCTTGAGTATGTATATCGTCTAATTTATATTTCGTATTTAACACATCATGAGTTGAAATGTATTGATAGCTGAGCAGAGGAAAAATAGATGAAAAACATAGACTTGAATCTTCTTTTGATCTTCGATGCTGTCATGACAGAGAGTTCTATCAGCGGGGCAGCAGAGCGTTTATCCATGACTCAGCCAGCCGTTTCAAACGCTGTGGCACGGATGCGGCAGGTATGGAATGATCCGCTATTTATCAAAGACGGGAGGGGAATCAAGCCCACCACATTTGCTTTAAGCCTCTGGAATCAGACCAATGGACCTCTGACGATGATCAAGGATGCAGTGAACCCCCAGGAGTTTGATCCCTCTACTGCAAAACGCCGGTTCCGGGTTGCCTGTGCCGATATTATGGTCGACCTGGTCTGGCTACCCATGCGACGCCTGATTGAGCGGGAAGCGCCTCATATTGATCTCCATGCCGTGCCCTATTCCAGATTGAACGCCTCCACTATTCTCCCGAATGCGGAAGCTGATCTGGTGATCGGTGTGCTGGAAGATATGCGGAGTTCCGATCGTAAGGAGCTGTTGTTCCAGGGAGAATATGTCTGCGCCATGCGCAGGGACCACCCACTGGCCAGTCAGGAACTGTCACTGGAACGATATCTTGAAGCCGATCACCTGCTGGTTTCCCTATCTGGAGATGCGGAAGGTTTTGTGGATACCGCTTTGAAGCAAATGGGCAAGTCCCGCCGTGTGGCTGTCACCGTAAATCACTTTGCCTCCGTCCCTGCCATGCTGTTGGGTACCGACCTGATCAGTGTGGTGGCCAACACGGTAGTGGCCAAGGAAGCACTGGCCGGAAAACTTCATATTACAGTTCCTCCTGTAGCAATCCCCAGCACCCAGGTCGCCGTCTCCTGGCATGCCCGCCACGACCGTGATCCCGGTCTGCACTGGCTCCGTGAAAATATCGTCCACTTTGCGCGGCAGGAGTGGGCAAAATATGGACCTGCCTGTTGTCTGCAAACCCTGGCATGTAAAGCCTCTGCAATGCACTCAGAGAAATCGAGAAAGGAATTGCACTGATGAGGTTGTGTATATCACTAATTAAAAATGGCTCTATTTTCTATTTCTTGAGGCAAAGAAATACCAAACCGTTGTAACTGTTTGCGGTTGAAGTATAGAACACCTGATTGGTCCACTTCGGGGACAATGGAAAGTGGGGATTGACCTTCCAGAATTTTAAGTGCAATGGCTCCGGCTCTTTTACCGTGTGTTTTACCATTAATAACCAGGGCTCCCACCGCACCATTGTCCCCGACTGTATAGTCCTGATTTGCGAATATTGGAATTTGACTGGTTGAGGACATTCCGGCGATGGATTCTTCGGCGGACAGGTACCTGCCGTTTTCGTCCTTAATGTTGAAATACGCCACCGGAATCACGGCATCATAGGTTTCATGAACTGAGCGGAGCGTTTCCAGCCAGTTTGACCATGTGGGAGCGATTTCAATATTGGCCACTATGCCTGTGGTGGCGAAAGTCTTTTGGTCAAGCAAGGTATTCTTTAACTCTGCGCGGGAGGTTTGACTGTTTCCTGCTATTACGAGTACCCGTTTAGCTTTCGGCATAATTTTTGAGATAAACCTTAAAGTGCCGAGAATGGGTGTTCTTTCCAGGACACCAGTCATGTTTGGCGGCAGTAAACCATCTGAAAAATAGACTCGTGGATTATCATTAATGCCTAAAAAAACAACCGGAATATTTTTTTTGGCAAGTTTGGGCCCGAGGAACTTTAGCGCGTTATCATCACCAAGAAAGATAAGATCTGCCTTCGATTCCTCGATTTTCTTCAATGCCTGATCTGCTCGGTCCTGAAATTCAGTTTCAGGCAGTCTTTTGGTGTCCATGTAAAAAGTCTCTACAGTAGCTATTGCAGACACCGATTCCCGGATACCGGCTTCGCACTGATTTGTCCAGGGAAATTTATAGTGATAGCTGGAGACCAGCAACACGACTTTCGATTCTGGCCATCCTTTGGCGGAATGAAATGCACTAACTATAAAGACAATTAGCAGCATGTATTTCATATCATCCACCGATTCCTGGTACTTGGTTTATAAAACGGAATGGCTGAGAATTATGCGCGCTTTACTGTCGGCAGCCTTCTTCGCCGGAAGTATTCAGGGGTACCATTAGGAAGTATAGCTTCTGAGAACACATCCACATCTGCATATCTCCAAATCTATGATGGCCTGCCTGGTGATATTTGTCGTCAATCATCAGTTGGTTGAGGATATGTGGGGTTTATCTACTTCGCGGGACTATTAAGTATTCAAAAAACGGAGCAAAGTATTCAAAAAAACGGAGCAGCAGGGCACTGCTCCTAACGGGGGCTTTAGATCGCTTTAGCCACAAAATTCTTTAATTGGGCGAAGCCGGCGACACCACTTTGGTTGGCGACGGCTTTGCCGTCTTTGAAGACGATCAGGGTTGGAATGCTGCGGATGCCCATGGCTCCGGCAATATCCCTGTTTTCATCAACGTTGACTTTGACTACTTTGATATCTTCGGCCATGTCTTCTGCCAGCTCATCCAAGAGAGGAGCGATGGCGTGGCAGGGGCCGCACCACTCTGCCCAGAAATCTACCAGTACGGGCTTGTCTGACTTGATAACGACATCGCCGAATTCGCTTTCGGAAATGTGCTGAATAAATTCGCTCATGTTAAACCTCAATTATTCAAGCGTTACGGCGGGAAGGCTTTGCCTTCGCAGGCCACTTGTTTATCTGTTGAGGCTATCTTGCCTGGGGACCTGGCAGGTTACTAATTGACCATTGATATAGCGATTATCACTTCCCGTGATATAAGAGCGCACGAAGCCAGGTCAGCGGTATGCTGGAATAGTCGTTCTTCCAGGCGAGTATTTAGAGCATCAAGGAGTCTCAGGTTCAATGATGACACCACGGATGATGATGCGGTCGATCTTGGCAATGTCCCGGATGTTTTGAGAAGGATCACCATCAATGATGAGAAGGTCTGCTGGAGCGTTTTCGCTAATGGTGCCCAGTCCGTCTAACTGCAGCCAATCTCCAAGAATTTCTCCTGGCTTTCCGGTGGCCATGGTCAGCGCCTCTACAGGTGAGTATCCACAACGGTCCACTAGCAGATAGAGTTCTGCATGCGTAGAAGCACCGGCGGAAGCGCCTAAAAGTGGCGTATCGGTACCCACCAGTAAGGGGATTCCTGCCTTGCGCATCTTGTTGCATCCTTCATAGCGATCGACAGAGTGGCGGGAAATATTCTCTCCGTATTGGAGCATGGCAGGGGTAACTTCAGGCTTGTCGGCAAACGCCTGGACGGCCCCGGTATCCATGACACGTGCATCGGCGGCCGTCACTGGGTTTTTCCCTTCGCTAACCAGGGTGACATTCTGGAATATCCGTAACGTGCTGATGACCGGAGTGCCGGATTGTTTCAGATGTTCGAGACTACTATCTGTCAGTTCCGAGCTGTTAACACTGTGTGCAAAAAGGTCGACGCCGGCTTCAAGCCCGGTTTCCATATCTTCAGCGGTACCGATATGTGCAGCTACCGGCAGGCCTGCTTCATGGGCCGCGGCAACTGTTTTACTGGCTATTTCCAGAGGCATGGAGGGAGTGTTCAGGGGGATACGGTCAATCATGATTTTGACCAGAGAAGCTCCTTCTTCAATGCGGGAATGGGCCAATGCCTGAAAATCGGTATTGTCGTCGATTTCGTCCATCATCCATTGCTTCACCAGGCTTGAGATCGGCCAGCTCACGGTCTCCTCGATCAGCGGACCTGGATGGCTTTCTGCGACGGTCACCTGGCGCCCGGCATACGCGAGCCTGGGTCCTGCGATGTCGCCGGACTCCAGCTCCTCATGGAGCGACTGTAATTGTCCGGAAATTCCTCCCATATCCACCACTGAGGTGACGCCGAATGCCAGAAAGGCTGACAGGGTCCGTTCTGGTGGATAGAAGGTCTTACGCCAGGGCGGCGCATCGGTGCCTCCGACGTGAGTATGGAAATCAATGAGACCCGGCATCACCAGCTTACCTTCTGCCTGCAGCTCTGTACCGGCAGAAACATTTAGCGGGTGTGGAGCCACGCGAACGATGCGTCCGTTCTCCACAAGCAGGTCCATGTTTTCCTGGATCGGGTGGTCGGCTTGTCCATCAAAAATACGGGCATTCGTAATCAGCAGGCTTTGTTCACTGCTCTTTTTGACCATCGGAGGGAGAGAGGCATAGTGAAAGCATCCAGACATACCGGCAAGTGTGATGGAGACGGCGAGGGGGCCTATTAGTCGAGAGAGCTTACCATGATGATATGCTGAGAAAGGGATCATGATTATTTTCCGTTGTAATGAGACTGGCTGTTGCGCATAAGACTTTATCAAACGCCAAAATACAAACTGGGATATTCGCCACAACTTTAACATCCGCTTTTACTGGCCGGGCATGCAGAACATAAAACGCCGGTACCTTGTAATTAACGACAGACACTTATATTTGTTGCCGACTGATAAAAATGGGCATACATTTACCTCTCTTAACATCATATTCTGTGATGTAACCCGGACGGACAGGATAAATGAAGAACCAGGACCTGACACTGCTATACGTATTTGATGCCATCATGACGGAAGGATCCGTGACACGAGCCGCTGATCGGCTCGCCATGACCCAGCCTGCGGTCTCCAATGCGGTTTCCCGTATGCGACATCTCTGGAAAGACCCTCTATTTGTGAAAAAAGGGCGAAGCATTGAGCCAACTTCATTTGCCTTGAGTTTATGGGATCAGGTCAGAGCGCCCATGCATGAACTTTCCAACGCGATAGATGCCAGTGCATTTGAACCTGCTGAATCCAAACGAAAATTCCGCATTGCCGTTACCGACGTGCTGGTCGATCTGATCTGGCAATCACTGGCATGTTCATTACAACGTAAGGCTCCCGGCATTGACCTTTATGCCGTGCCATACACGCAGGCAGATGCATTCAATCAGTTGAGGGAAGCTCATGTTGACCTGGCGATTGGTATGCTCACCGGTCATGACAGCAGCCTACGGAGTATCTGGCTATTTGACAGTGAATACACGCTGGCCATGCGAGACGACCATCCATTGGCGAAGAACGGTATCACCCTGAAGGATTTTCTGGCGGCGAAACATCTGATGGTTTCCCTGTCTGGTGACACTACCGGTATTGTTGATCTGGCTTTGTCACAAAGAGGCTGGAAGCGCCGGGTGGCTGTCACGGTGAACCATTTTGCTGTCGTGCCCCAGCTACTGCGAGAATCCGACATGATTGCGGTAATTCCCAAAATTGCCACGGGTGGAGCCGGCTATCAGGATGGCATTTGGTTTGCCGATGTTCCTTTTGATCTTGACCCCACCAGTATCTATCTGATTTGGCACACCCGTCATGATCGTGACCCGGGGTTAATGTGGATGCGGCAGCTGGTGGAAGACATCACCAAGATGAAATGGAAAGGCTGTGCTCACTGTACTGGTAAGGGAAGCGCTGTGGTCGGTTTATAGAATTCAAAGTACTTTTTATCTTATATATAACAATAGGTTAGATGTTTTTTAATAAATATTTAACCTTATATTGATTTGAACTCTAATCAATGTCTGGTTAGAATGATGCGCTCTTTAGTCACGAGAGCAATGAAAAATGACGAAAACTAAGTCGGATGAGTCCGACATTAAGTTTCGCCACCCCACATCAAAAGACGGCTTAGCCGTTAATCAATTGATCGGCAGATGCCCACCCCTGGACACCAATTCCGTCTACTGCAATTTGCTGCAGTGTTCTCACTGGAGTGGGACCAGTGTCTGTGCCGAAATCGATAACCGAATCATGGGATTTATTTCCGGATATCGGGTCCCGGACAAGCAAGACCACTTATTTGTATGGCAGGTTGCCGTCGATGCCGAAGCCCGGGGAAAAGGCTTGGCCGGACGTATGCTGAGAGAGCTTGTTAACCGCCCCGGCAGTGAAAATATCCGCTTTATGCAGACCACAATTAATCCGGACAACCAGGCATCCTGGGCGCTGTTCGAAAGCCTGGCTGCAGAACTCAATACTTCCACCCAACGGGAATGTCTGTTTGGACGGGAGTCGCACTTTGGTGGCCGGCATGATGACGAGATCATGCTGACGATCGGCCCTTTTTAAGCGAATAGATATATGGGGAGGCCTGCATCAAAGGTGACAAAGATGCAGGAAAGGGCGAGGTATAACTGAAATTTACGTAACCGGACATGACTGTTAGTTTCAGTCAAATGAGAACCGGCCCCGCTAGCGCAGCAGATGTAGATTTTTAGCAGTAAAAAGGTAGTCACTCACAAGCACGAACGACGAGTTTGTTATTACGGAATTAAGAAAGAAAACAGGTACCATCATGAATATTTTTGAAAATGTTGAATCCGCCGTACAGAGTTATGCACGTTCATTCCCTAAAGTGTTTAAGCGTGCCCGGGGAGCACGTATCGAGGATGTCGATGGTAACAGCTATATAGATTTCCTGGCTGGTGCTGGAACGCTGAATTACGGGCATAACAACCCGAAGTTGAAGCAACCATTGTTGGACTATATCGCCGAAGACGGTATTGCCCATGGCCTGGATATGCACACCGATGCCAAAGGCCGGTTTCTGGAAAACTTTGACGCGCTGATCCTGAAGCCCCGGAATTTGAAGTATCGCCTTCAATTCACCGGTCCGACCGGTACCAACGCTGTCGAAGCGGCGTTGAAAATTGCCCGTAAAGTTACTGGGCGCACCAATGTGGTGGCATTCACCAATGGTTTCCATGGTTGCACCTTGGGCTCCGTGGCTCTGACAGGCAACAGCCACCACCGCGACGGTGCCGGTGTATCGCTGAATGATGTGACCCGCCTGCCCTATGACGGTTACCTGGGGAAAGACTTTGATACCACCAGGTTGCTGGAAAAAATGATCAAGGATGGTAGTAGCGGTCTGGATCTGCCTGCTGCAGTGATTGTAGAAGTGGTGCAGGGTGAAGGTGGATTGAACGTTGCCAGCGACCGCTGGTTGCGTCGTCTTGAGAAAATCTGTCGGGATCACGGCATTGTTCTGATTGTTGATGATATCCAGGCGGGATGCGGCCGTACCGGTCACTTCTTCAGCTTTGAACCTTCCGGTATCAAACCGGATATTGTGACCTTGTCCAAATCACTGAGTGGATTTGGTCTGCCCTTTGCCCTGACATTGATCAAGCCCGACATGGACATCTGGAAACCCGGTGAACACAACGGGACCTTCCGTGGAAACAACCATGCGTTTGTCACCGCCAATGCTGCCCTGGAGCATTATTGGAAGGATGATCAGTTTGTGACTGAAGTTCGTGAAAAAGCGGACTTGATCGAGAAGCGATTCAGCAAAATGGCTGATCGTTTTGGTCATTCCCTGTTTAAGGTGAAAGGCCGGGGGATGATGCGTGGTCTGAGTTGTGTGGACGGTGAACTGGCCGCTGCGATTTGTCAGAAGAGTTTTGGCAAGGGCTTGATTGTCGAAACCAGTGGGGCTGATTCCGAAGTGGTGAAATGCCTGTGCCCACTGGTGATATCAATGGATGATCTGAGTGAAGGTTTATCCATTATTGAAGAAAGTATTAAAGAAGTGGTTGCCAGTGAAGAATGGCGTGCAGCCGGCTGATAGTCTGGTGGCTGACGACATTAAGACAGAAGGCATTGAGACAACCACAGAAATAGAATCTGGAGCACGAGAATGATTGTTAGAACACTGGAAGAAGCTAAAAAAACTGATCGGCGGGTGTCCGCGGAAAACTGGGAAAGCGTACGTCTTTCTCTGAAGGATGATCAGATGGGCTTTTCCTTTCACATCACGACGATTTATGCGAACACGGAAACCCCGATTCACTATCAGAATCATCTGGAAACCGTTTATTGCATATCCGGTGAAGGGGAAGTGGAAACCGTTGCCGATGGTAAGGTATATCCTATCAAGCCCGGTACCGTTTATATCCTCGACAAAAACGATAAGCACCTGCTGCGGGGCTTCACGGACATGACAATGGCCTGTGTATTTAATCCCCCCCTGAACGGCAAGGAAACTCACGACGAGAACGGCGTCTATCCGCTGGAAGCGGAAACAGTGGTGGACTGAGTCAGTGGCCGGTGATTGCCGGCCACAACTGTTAACTCATTCACCTCTGTTAATCAAACAAGGAGGAGCACCATGAAACACGTCAGTGAAATCAGCATGATTGCTGGAGATAAACCCTATGCCTCACGTACCGGTGATGAGACCCTGATTCAAAAACGTCAGGATCCGGTGGTTTATGTTGAGAACAACCAGATTGATCGGGCAGATCAGGGTGAGGCTCAGAAGTCTGAACAGCCGGCTCTGGCATCCGAACACGCTCTGACCTCTGAACACGTTCTAACACCAGAACAACTGGAAAGCTACCGTAAGAATGGTTTTCTGATGCTGGATAACGTATTTACCGAAGATGAGGTGGGGCCGTTGCGCCGGGAGCTTAACCAGATGCGGACGGATCCATTGTTACGCCGCCGTCCGGAGAGCTTCAATTACGTCGATGACGAACTGCATTCCGTATTTGGGGTACACAAACTGAATCCGTTGTTCGGCAAAGTGGCCCGGGACGCGAGATTAACCTCGATTGCCCGTCAGATACTGGCCGACGATATTTATATCCATCAATCCAGACTGTGTTACAAGCCCGGGTTTACCACGGAGAAATTCTTCTGGCATTCGGACTTTGAAACCTGGCACGTTGAAGACGGTATGCCGCGGATGAGAGCCTTGAGTATCTCTATCGCTCTGACCGAAAGCCATGAGCATAACGGCCCTTTAATGATGATTCCCGGATCTCATGACTATTACGTCCGCTGCAGCGGGGACACTCCCAAGGATCACTACAAGCAGGCCTTGAAACAACAGGAACACGGCATTCCTGATACTGCAGTGCTGAGTACGTTAATGTACGACGGAGGGATTCAGTCTGCCTGTGGCAAACCGGGCTCTATCGTCGTGATGGACAGCAACACCCTGCACGGAAACAACGGCAATATTACGCCGGATCCCAGGGCCAATTTCTTTGTGGCCTATAATGCCTGGTCCAATCAGTTGCAGACACCGAACTGTGAGCGTGAACCACGTCCTGAATATGTGGCTGCCAGAAAAGTGGGCTCGCCTCTGGCATAAGTGTCAGACTAACCTTCCACACGAGCCACTTTGTTGACCGCTGTCCGGGACCCGATTCGGTTGGCCCGGCCGGCGATTAACGAACCTCCGACGATGGCCAGACATGCCAGAGCCAAAGACCAACTGGCTTCTGCCTGGCCGGCGGCAACCAGCAGAACGGTTGAGATGAGCGGAGCCGCATAGGCGAGAACTCCCAGCAACTGGATGTTGCCGTGCTTGATACCAAAATCCCAGGTAAAAAAGGCGATCCCCACCGGCCCCAGACCCAATCCGATGACGCCAAGCCACTGCCATGTATTCTGGGGCCAGACCGTGGTTTCCCAGTACCCGTGACACACTAACGCCAATAGGGCGGTAAAGGCACAAAACCAGCCTACTGCATCTGTGGTGACCTGTTTTACCAACCGGCTGGCGACTGAGTAAGTTGACCAGATAACGGCGCATGCCAGAGCCAGTATATAGCCGGTGATGTAATCCCATTGAAATCCGGTACTGCCTTTTCCTATCAACAGCCAGCAACCGACGAGCGCTAATAGTGCTCCCACAATATGATATCTGTGTAAAGATTCGCCTGGCAGCAGAGCCGCCAGAAGTACAATCATCAATGGCCAGAGGTAGGCCAGTAAGCTGACCTCCACGGCTGGAGCCAGTCCCATTGCCAGGAAATAGCACAGGTGATAACCGAAGTAGCCTCCCACACCAAGTAACCAGGCCAACGGGGGCTGGCGTAGGTAGCGAAGACCGGAAACACCCTGTTTCCACCAGCGGATGAGCATTAGTAGAAATGCCAGGCCGAAGCACATTGCCATCAATTGAAAAGGTGGAATCAGGCCTCCTGTCAATTTGGTGAGCAGAGCCAAAGTGCCCCATAAAAAAATTGAGATAAAGCCGATGAAAGTCGCCGATTGTCGCTGTGGCATGCGTGGCTGTGACATACATCGCTGTGACATAAAAGTACTCCTGGATAGTGATGACAGGAGTCTAAGAAGTCAGACCTTATACGTCTTTGCTGAAACGGCAGTGTTATTTGGTGTTCTGGTGAAAAGTGTTTCCATGGGGCATTGTGGTGCTGGGGCGAACATCGGTATCCAGGCGCGTACTGGTTCCTAGGCAAGATCGCTATTTGAACGAAAGTACCGGGGAGACTTGCCGAAATGCTGACGGAAACGGTCACTGAACGCCGACAGATTGGAATAGCCAACCTCATCTGCAATCCGCTGAACGCTCAAATCAGTTTGTTCCAGCAATTGCCGGGCATGTTGCATGCGCAGGGATGTCAGATACTGGTGTGGCGTCTGGCGATAACTTTGCTTAAACAAATCAACCAGCTGGCGCTGGCTAAGATGAGCCACTTCTGCCAATTGATAAAGTGAAACGGGCTGCTGGTAATGTTGATCAAGCCATGTTTTGGCAGCTGCAACCCGGCGATCTATGCATACTGTGCCACCATGGCGTTCCATCAGTAACTGGGTCAGGAGAAGCAACATCGTCGTCTTACTTTGGCCCTCATTGCCGACGACGGTTTGGCATTCCAATATTTGCTGGTGCATGAACTCCACATAGCGGACAAGAGCCGGGTCCATGGGGAGGAATGCAGGGAGTCGCTCAAGGGTGGGGGCCAGCGAGTGAGGAATATCTGCGACGACAAAACGGTTGTTGTCATCAGCGGCAAAGCTGTGATTTTCACCGGCCGCTATGAATGCAGCCTGTTGGGTGTATACCTGCCCTCCGGAATGTCCCACCGTCATTTGGAGTTGCCCTTGAACGGGTAACACCAGTTGGTGGTAGTCATGCTGATGGTTTTGCATCTCGCAGTGATAACTGCGCAGATCCAGATTGGGAGTCAGGTTGTTCATCGGCATAGTATAGCCGGGCTGATGCTAATTCGAACAGGTGCTCAACTTATAACACGCGCTATTTCTATTAAGTGCTATTTATACCAAGTGCTTTATGTTGACCGGGTAATGCACTTCGACCAGACACTTTAATTCAATCAATTGATCTATCTCGAATAAGAGCTTTAGGTGGCGGCATAACCTTTGTGCCGGATACTGTGGATAAATCTATTTCAGATAGTGCTCAACGATGGCTTGATACTCGCCATCGTCGATCAGTTGCTGTAGTTGCCTGTCAAATTCAGCGACGAATTCGGACATAGTGGTCTGTTTTGAAAAGGCGAAATATGCCGGCTTTTGGGAAACCACCAGCGAGGATGCCTTAATCTCCTTTGCCAGGCCAAGCTGTTTGATTTCCAGTATCCCGGTGACTTCATCCGCGATGACACCGTCAATCCGATTCAGGGCCAGCATCTTCCAGAGGACCTCCCGGTCGCTCTGTGGGACCATTATCTTGAAAAAGTCCGGGGTTGATTTGAGCCGATCAAACTCAGAACTGTAGGAAACATTGATTTGCACTCCCAGCCGAAATTTGGTGCCGGAAAGCTGTTCCAGTCGGGTCCAGGGCAGGGTGGCCGCATCCTTCGTCCTGACAAAGAGAATGTTGGGCGAGGATAAGCCCACTTGGGAATAGTTGGCATATACTTCTCTTTCAGCCGTTTTATATGCACCGCTGATGAGGTCTATCCGGCCTACTCTTAACTCCTGCAGCCCACGTGCCCAAGGCATTTTGATAAACCTTAGCTCGCATTCCATTTGTTGAAAGACCTTTTTGGCAGTTTCAACACTGATTCCCTGGACTTTACCGGGGTTATCCGGGCTGGAAAAACTATACGGTGGATCGTCATTCCAGCGCATAAGTTTGCTGCAGGCTCCAAAGGTAGCCGGTACCTGTAACATTAAAAATGCAGATATGATCAAAGCAGCATACATAGGGCAGCGTTGATTATGGGGAATCATGGAAGACCGCTTTATCTGTAGGTTCTGAGTAAATTATGGTCCAAAATTCAGTCATTATCCTGACCAGACAGTGCTGGATATTGAAATTTCGAACATAGACTGCGAATCAAATTAGTGGGCTCATTATGGTGATAGGACAATTTATCGGTGGAATCGGACTGTTCCTCCTGGGGATGACACTACTCACTGATGGATTGAAGCTGGCGGCAGGCCCAGCGCTGGAAATTATGCTCGGTCGTTGGACATCCACGAGATGGAGAGCCTTGGTCAGTGGGCTTTCCATAACGGCTCTGGTCCAGTCATCAAGCGCTGTCACGGTGGCAGCACTGGGATTCGTCAATGCAGGACTGTTGGTATTTGATCATGCCGTATGGGTGATATTCGGCAGTAATGTCGGCACCACGCTAACTGCCTGGCTGGTGGCGTTGCTGGGATTCAGTATCAAGATTGATGCTTATGCTCTGCCGTTGGTGGGAGTGGGCGCTTTTCTCCATTTGATGCTGAAGTCCAATCGCCACAGAGCGATCGGTACTGCGATTGCAGGATTTGGTTTACTGTTCCTGGGGATTGATATCATGAAATCTGCGTTTGAAGGTTTAGGCGCGGGAATCAGTGATGGCCTTACCGCTGATGGAAGTTTTTACTTGCTCTGGATGGTGGTGGTCGGGGCCATACTCACGGTACTGATGCAGTCCTCCAGTGCGGCCATTGCGGTGATCCTGACGGCGATAGCCGGACACTTACTTCCGTTGGAAGCAGGGGCAGCGGCGGTGATCGGTGCCAATATCGGAACCACTTCAACGGCCATTCTGGCTTCTTTCGGGGCGACCGCCAGTGCCAAACGATTATCGGTTGCCCACGTCCTGTTCAATCTCATCACCGGTTTGGTAGCTTTGCTGTTGCTACCCCTGTTTATGTGGGCAGTGACGGAATTATTGAAAGGTGAAAGTCAGGCGGAAAATCCTGCGGTATTTCTGGCGGCGTTCCACTCTCTGTTCAACCTACTTGGAGTTGCCCTGATGTGGCCGTTGGGAACGCCCATGATCCGCTGGCTCAAAACCCGCTTTCAGCGTGGCGGAAAAGTGTTGTCACTGAAGCATATCGATAAAAATGCTTCGGTGGTCCCCGATCTGGCCTTCCGTGCGGTGCGCATGGAGCTTGAACGCTTCCAGGGTTTGTTGTCAGCGCATATACGTGCCTCGTTATTGAATCCCGAGGACAAAGTGACTGAAGAAACCCGTAATGCCTTAAGGGAATTGCTTGATGAGATTAATCAATACATCAGCAATCTGCTTCAGCAGCCCTTGTCCGCATCGATGGCAAACCAGATTCCGGATGCTTTGCAGGTAGTTCAGTATGCCTATAACCTGCTGGAAACCATGGATTCATTGCGCAAGGAGCCGACGGTTCAGGCTGAGCTGATGACTCAGCTTAATGATTGGTTGGTCAATCATGCTTTCCCCTCCAATCTGGAACCCTTGGATATGTTGGGAACCAGTAAGGATGCCGATGACTCATATCAGAGGTTGAAACAACGGCTGTTGGATTCAGCCATGGAAGGGCGGTTGGGGCTGTCCAAGATGAACCAGCTCCTGCAGCGCTTGAGTCAATACAAGCGTTTACAAGAACAACAGATTAAAGCAGTTCGTCTATTGCTGGACATGGGAAGTTAACGCTTACTGACCGTTTCGAGTCGGCTCATTCCCGATAGTGAAGGGGGCGAGCAGGGAATCGCCTCAAAAGCTCTGGCAAGTTGTTCTGCTGCTGGAGAAAAGTAAACAATCAACTCGCAGTGGAGTCGACCCTCCGATTCATGACGATAATATACGGGAGCTTCCTCTTGCGATTGAGTCTGCTGAAGCATGTCGCAAGCTTTCGTTTGTATCTCTGAGAGGGCTACATCAGCGAGTAGTGCGTCTCCCAGGTTTTTCCTATACCAACCTGTCATCACCGGTTACCAGAATCAAGATACCCTCAGCTTAATGGGACGACTCGATAGCAGCAACGCCGTGCACCTTCGATAATGTGGTCGGTTCGTTCTACCGTTGCCACCCCCTCAAAGCAATGCTGAAAGTTCTCCAGCTCTGTTCGGCACAGGCCCTGACATTGTCGGGCTGCCACGCAAATCGGGCAATGGTTTTCGATAAGAAGGTAGTAATCGCTTACTTCTTTTGCTTTGGCCATATAGCCTTCGGCGGAGCGTAGCTCTGCCAGCTTTTCAAGACGCTGAAAGGCATCTTTGATTGGTGTCAGTATGGCCAGATAGCTTTGCAGTTGCTTGCGATTCCGCACTTCAATCAGCTTGTCTAATCCTTCTTCGCCAAAGACCTCCCGTGTGGAAGCAATCAGATCCACCGTGAGATTGGCATGGCTGTCAGGAAAACGAGCCTGAGCCTTTTCCGACAAATACCATTTTGCCAGCGGACGACCCCGGGGCTGCTTTTCTTCACGGCTGTAAAGCAGTCGTTCCTGTTCCAGACGGGCAATGTGCTGACGTGCGCCCATCGTGGTCATGCCCAGCCAGCTGCTGAGTTCTTTGGCACTGGCAGGGCCTCGGGATTTGATCAGGTAGAGAATTCTTTCTGCACTGTCTTCCTGAGAACTCAAAACATTTCTCCCATGGGTTTCAACAGAGCCCAGTATAACGTCATAGCTAAAATTTAAGAAAGCGATAGCTTTACTAATTGTGGTTTTCAGGAGTAAAGTTTTAATTAGTAAAGTAAATGCTTTACTAATTTGTGGTAAGCAATATCGGGATCAAACAAAGCAATAACAGTGAACAAAGAGGACACAATCATGTATCTGGAACATGCAAATATCACCGTAGAAAATGCTCAGAAAACCATGGAATTTCTGAAAACGGCTTTTCCTGATTTTGAGCTGCGGGGGGAAGGAAAGCTGTGGAATCAACCTGGTAAGTGGGTTCATTTTGGTAACGAGAGCTTTTATTTCGCTCTGCAGCAATGTGATGACCATTTGAGTGAAACCGGCACTCGCTATCTCAATGACGGGATTAATCATGTGGGGATGGTGGTGGAAGATCTGGATGGAATTCTCTGCCGGTTTAAAGAGAAAGGCTATTCAGGCTATGAAAGTGATGCTCACCCATATCGTCGACGGGCCTATTATTACGATCCAAATGGCATTGAATGGGAGTTTGTGCAGTATCTCAGTGAGAAATCTGAGGAACGCAATTACTACGAGCAGCAAGCGTGATGATTAATGGTTTGGAGGCCGAAATGGACCAGAGCCTGAACATTGCCATGATCCTCGGTAGTATCCGGGAACAACGATTTTGCGATACGGTGGCCGCCTGGGCGGCTGCCGAGGTGGAACGGTATTTTCAGGCAGCGCCTGAGGTGATCGATCCATTGCATCTGAATATCCCCGGACTCCCTGGCGGATCTGATCACTCGGCGCAGAGCTACAGAGATAAGTTGCAGCAGGCTGATGCATTTGTCGTCGTGGTTCCCGAATATAACCATAGCTATCCGGCGGCACTGAAGGTTGTGGTTGATTCTGCCAAGGCCGAATGGCGGGCGAAGCCTGTGGGCTTTGTCAGCTATGGTGGAATTTCCGGGGGGCTGCGTGCGGTGGAACATATGCGTCAGGTGTTTGTGGAGCTGCATGGAGTGAGCGTGCGGGATTCCGTGAGCTTCGCTTCGGCTTGGGAGCAGTTTGATGAGAACGGAAAGCTCAGAAAACCTGAACGTGCCGAAAGTGCCATGTCGCGAATGTTGGCTCAATTAAGTTGGTGGGGGCGGCATTTGAAGCAGGCCAGGCAAATGGAACCCTATGAGGTATAGGCTTACGAGGAACAAAGAGAGTATTGGTTCAGGGCTGCGCTTGTCGCAGTCCTTGCTACATGTCCAGTCATGATTTCCGGGGTGAACCTAAATGCCAGGCTCTTGCGTAAACCCATTAGTCAGTAAGCAGGAGTCAAGATGAATCACCCACCATCCGATAAATTCATTCGAAATCTACACGTCGTTTTTGGCGATCAACTATCAATGGAAACAGCAGCATTCAGTGAACTGGATAAAGAGCTGGATGCGATTCTCATGATGGAAGTGGACCATGAAGCTACTTATATTCCCCAGCATAAAATTCGTCTGGCATTGTTTTTCTCTGCCATGCGCCACTTTCGTGAGGCATTGAGGAAGAAAGGTTTCCGCGTCTTCTACACGGAGCTGGAAGATCAGGAAAATACCCACTCCTTTGCCGGTGAAATTGAGCGTTGCGTGTTCTGTTGTCATCCACAACAGGTCTTGGTGACCGAACCTGGGGACTATCGTGTTCTCAATACCCTCAAGCAATCTTTGAAAGCTCTATCGGTTCCTCTAAAAGTTGTTACAGACGACCATTTCATGTGTTCCATAGACGAGTTTAAGGCGTTCGCAAAGGATCAGGAATCGCTCCTGCTTGAGCGCTTCTATCGTACGATGAGACGGCGCTACGGAATTCTTATGCAGGGAGACGAACCTGAGGGTGGCCGGTGGAACTATGATAAGGATAATCGTGAATCATTCGGCAAAGAGGGCCCTGAGAATGTGCCTAAGATGCGGACGTTTAATCCTGATCAGATCACCTGTGATGTGATCCGGTTGGTTGAGCAGAGATATGCTGACAGCCCCGGTCACCTGGATTTTTTCGATTATCCGGTAACACGCCGGCAGGCACTTGAATCGCTGGAGGATTTTATTACCCATCGATTACCGGATTTTGGGCGTTATCAGGATGCCATGGTAACGGGTCATCCCTATCTGTATCACAGCCGTTTAACCTGTGTGTTGAACCTGCATTTGCTTGATCCCCGGGAAGTCATAGATGCTGCTGTGGCGTCCTACTATTCCGGTAAAGCCCCGTTAAATTCGGTTGAGGGTTTTGTTCGTCAGGTCCTGGGCTGGCGGGAATATGTGAGGGGAGTGTATTGGCTGAAAATGCCGGACTATGAGCACCAGAATGCCTTGAAGGCTCATCAGGATATGCCTGCGTTTATGTGGACTGCCGAGACCGATATGCGTTGTCTACAAGCCTGTCTCCAGCAATTGGTGGACCATGCCTATGCCCATCACATTCAGCGTTTAATGGTTTTAGGCTTGTTTTCCATGTTGTTGGGAGTGAATCCCTGGAAGGTGCATGAATGGCACATGTCTATGTATGCGGATGCAGTGGATTGGGTTTCGGTGCCGAATGTGCTGGGGATGAGTCAGTATGCCGATGGGGGCTTTCTTGCCACAAAACCCTACGCAGCGTCCGGTAACTATATTCAGAAGATGAGTAATTATTGTCGGCATTGCCGTTATAACCCCAAGCAGGCTACCGGTGAGAAGGCGTGCCCCATCACTACGCTTTACTGGGATTTTCTTGACCGCCATCGGGAAGTCATTCGCGAGAACCATCGTATGAAGTTCCAGTATTCTAACTTGCTGCGGAAATCCGAAGGTGAGATGTCAGCCATTCGCCGGCAGGCAGAATCGTTGCGAAAACGCTATACATGACCAGGCTGCGATTGATCTGCTACAGTAGCCAGCCAAATGATAAGGCGGTAGCTAGCGACAGTTTTCTATGTATATCGAATTAATGGATGTGGTCTGGCTCACTGTGATCGCCAGTATTGGTGGGATATGGTGGCATGGATTCAAGGTCAAGGAACGGGCGTTGGCCGCCGTAAGAAAACGTTGCGAGGAACTGGATCTGCAGTTCCTGGATCAGAATGTTGCCCTGCGATCTATCAAGTTAAAGCGTACTACGAGCGGCCAGGCTAGAGTGTATCGGGTCTATGGTTTCGAATTTTCCTCAACGGGAGAAGAGCGTTACCGTGGTTATGTGACACTCCTCGGTATGCAGGTTCAAGAGATCATAATTGAACCTCACAGGCTTCACTGACAGGCACCTCACTGCTTATCCTGCAATAAAACCTTCATACAGAAGCGATAGGGTCTCCTATTTGACTCACCACTTAACCCACCAATAAGAAGTGACAGAGGGGATTCCACATGAAGTTGCACGCATTAGCGATTGCATTGGGCCTGGTTGTGTCCACAGGTGCAAGCGCACAGCATTTTTTTCAGCCGATAGTTTCTCTAGAGTTATTGGGCCAGCATCAGACTGGTGTGTTTGATGAAGGTGCCGCTGAGATCGTTGCCTACGATTCCCGTAACCAGCGTATTTTCAAAGTAAACGCGGATGCTGCCGCCGTTGAAGTGCTGGATATTCACGATCCTTCCCACCCCTTGTTGATTGGTACTATTGATGCCTCAGCCCTCGGTGGAAGTGCGAATAGTGTGGCGGTACACAAAGGCCTGGTCGCTGTTGCCATTGAAGCCGAGAATACGCAGGAGCCAGGGGTTGTGGCATTTTATGATGCTATGACGCTGACGCTTCTGAACACCTTACCGGTTGGTGCGCTGCCTGATATGGTGACGTTTACGCCGAATGGCCGATACGCACTGGTGGCTAATGAAGGCGAGCCTAATGACGATTACACGGTTGATCCCGAGGGCTCTGTCAGTATTGTCGATCTGCGTCACGGGGTGAAATATGCCGAGGTACGCACCGCTGATTTCTCCCGTTATAACGGAATGAAAGAAGTTTTACAGGCCAAAGGTGTTCGCGTGTATGGGCCAGGTTCTACAGTGGCGCAGGACTTTGAGCCGGAATATATCGCCGTATCCCGTAACTCGCGCTATGCCTGGGTGAGTCTGCAGGAAGCCAATGCTATGGCCGTGGTGGATATCAAAAAAGCAAAAGTAATCGATATTCAGCCCCTGGGAACCAAAGACCATAGCCTTCCGGGTAACGAACTGGATGCAAGCAATAAGGATGACGGCATCAATATTACCAATTGGCCGGTAAAGGGCATGTATATGCCGGACTCCATTGCCAGTTACTCTTTCTTTGGCCAGACCTATATCGTGACGGCAAACGAAGGGGATAGCCGGGATTATGATGGCTACAGCGAAGAGGAACGGGTAAAGGACCTGGACCTTGATCCGACAGCTTTTCCCAATGCCGCGATGTTGCAGGAAAGCGAGAATCTGGGCCGCCTAAAAGTCACCACCGCCAATGGCGATACCGATGGCGATGGTGATTTTGACGAACTGTATAGCTATGGCGCCCGATCCTTTTCCATCCGTAGTGCTTATGGTCGCTTGGTGTACGACTCGGGATCAGATTTCGAAAGGATCACCGCCGAGAGAATTCCGGAAAACTTCAACAGCAATAATGACGAAAACGGCTCCTTTGACAGCCGTTCAGACGATAAGGGACCAGAACCGGAAGGTGTCACCCTGGGCAGGATATATGGGCAGACCTATGCGTTTATCGGTCTGGAGCGGGTTGGCGGTATTATGGTGTACGACATTACCAATCCGTACCGGGTCAGTTTTGTAGACTACTTTACTTCACGCAATTTTGAGGTGGATGCACAGCTACCCGATGATAGTGTTAACCCACTGGTGGGCGACCTTGGACCGGAAGGATTAACCTTTATCCCGGCACATCAAAGCCCTAACAGAAAGCCGCTCCTGGTTGTGGGTAACGAGGTAAGCGGAACCACCTCGATTATCCAAATCAATGTGGACTTTCCCTGGTTTCACCTTGGGCGTTAATCTTTCCGCATCTGATGTCTAAGCGGAAATAGAAAACGATGTAGAAAACAAGGGCAGCAAGGATGCTGCCTAGACGTCTTCACTGATCAGTTTAGTGATCGCGTGGATGCATGATCCACTTTGCTGCAATGCCTACGACAATGGCCCAGAATGCGGAACCCACTCCAAACAGGGTAATACCGGAAGCGGCAATCAGGAACGTGATCAATGACGCTTCGCGATCAGCCGGATCAGCCAATGCTGTGTGCAGGCTGTTGCCGATAGTAGCCAGCAAAGCCAGGCCTGCGATTGCGACCACCAGAGCCTTCGGGAAAGCCAGGAATAATGCTGACACCGTGGCTCCGAATATTCCCAGAAACAGATAGATCACCCCCCCGGATACGCTGGCCCAGTAACGTTTGGATGGATCTTTATCCACATCGGGGCCCATACAGATTGCCGCCGTGATAGCCGCCAGATTGAGAGCATAGCCACCAAATGGTGCGAGTATAAGACTCGCCAATCCTGTCCATGTAACGGTAGGCGAGATCGGCGGTTGGTATCCATGAGCCTTAAGCACGGCAACCCCAGGGATATTCTGTGAGGTCATGGTAACAATGAATAGGGGAACGCCGACACTTAGTAGGGTAGTCATATTGAATACTGGCCATGTGAATATTGGTGTCGCAAATTCGAGGCTCAGACGGCTGAAGTCTAATGAATGATCCCAGGCAGCCCAGACAATGCCGACCAGCAGTACCAGCACGACGGTATAACGTGAGCGAAAGCGTTTAAAGACTAGGTAAGTGAGGCCCATTATAGCGACCAACGAGAAGTCATCTCCAAAGGCGCGAAAGACATCCAGGCCGAACTGCAACAATATTCCTGCCAGCATCGCAGCCCCTATGCCCAGAGGAATATGTTTCATCATACGCTCGAAAAGTCCGGTGACTCCTGATATCAAAATGAGCAGTGAAGACAACACGAAAGCCCCGGTTGCTTCAGCCAGCGAGACTCCCATCAGGCTGGTGACCAGGAGTGCCGCTCCAGGAGTCGACCATGCGATGAACAACGGCATTTTATAGGCGACCGACAGACCAATGCTGGTGACGCCCATGCCAATCCCCAGCGCAAACATCCAGGAGCCGATTTCCTCCGGCGTAGCACCCACAGACTGTGCCGCCTGGAAGATAATCGCCGCTGAACTGGTGTAGCCGACCAGCACAGCAATAAATCCCGCGACCAGATGATTTATGGAAAATCCTTTCAGCATGGAGATCTCCGTGCAATCTGAGTATTATGAATGTGCGCTATAACGCACGTGTGAGAATATCACTTGTGCGCTATAGCGTACATATGAAATTTATTCAGGGGAGATACCTGTCAGTGGATTCGATCAATCAGCATATTGCCGAAGTCCTGAAGCGTGAGCGAAAACAGAAAGGCTGGAGTCTGGATAAGACGGCACAGGCAACGGGTGTCAGCAAGGCTATGCTGGGGCAGATCGAACGGGAGGAGTCCAGCCCGACAATTGCCACATTGTGGAAAATCGCCACCGGGATGCGCCTGTCATTTACGTCCCTGGTAACTGATACCGAAAGTAGCCGACCGCCAACCCTATTGCACAGGGCAGGGAACTCTAAGACCCCTATGCCGGAAGACGCTCTGGCTGTGGAAATTCTGTTTCCGTTTGATCCCGTATTGGGCTTTGAGTATATGGAGCTGACCCTTCCGGCTGGAATCAAGCACTTGTCTGATCCCCATGAGACCGGAGTGATTGAACATGTCACTGTCATAAAAGGGAAGCTGGAAATTCTTCACCGAGGGAAGTGGATCAAGCTGAAAAAGGGAGATGCGTTGCGGTTCGCTGCTGATGAATCTCATGGTTACCGGAATTCCAGTCAAAAGCCGGTAGTATTTCATAATGTGATTCATTATCCCGGCAGGTCCTGAAGCCTACTGGTATTCGGAATAAGATCGTCGGGGAGAAACAAAAAAACCACTCCCGAAAAGGGAGTGGAAGGATTGCGCGGGCAAGGTCCGCCGAGGCACGGTTTACTTACCCTATGGCCCGCGAGGAGGCCATTGCATGAAGCCAGGGCAGGCTTCGAAAGGTACAAATAAGATATGGAGCAACAACTATTGCCCCCCGGAGAAACTCCGGGGGATGCGGCACATCCTTGTACCAAGCCTCACTGTGTTCTTACTTTTCCCAAGACTTGATCAGGGCATCGTAAGAAACAGTTTCACCATTAGGTTTCTCGTTAGCCAGTTTGGCTTTTGGAGAACCAGCTTTGTTCAGCCATTCGTTTGGATCCACTTCTGGATTCAGCTTAGGACCACACTCGCCTTGAACGTTGGCACGTTCCAGACGCTGTAATACGCGATCCTGAGCCTGGGCCAGACCGTCCAGAGCTTCCTGTGGAGTTTTCTCACCGTTAGCGGCTTCTGCAATGAACTGCCACCACAGCTGAGCCAGCTTCGGATAGTCAGGTACGTTGGTACCGGTAGGAGTCCACTGAACGCGGGCAGGGCTGCGGTAGAATTCCACCAGACCGCCGAGTTTTGGAGCTACTTGAGTCATTTCTTCAGACAGGATGTCAGACTCACGAATCGGAGTCAGACCAACCAGAGTCTTCTTCAGAGAGACGGTTTTGGACACAGTGAACTGCGCATACAGCCAGGCTGCCAGACGACGCTCGTCAGGTGTGGATTTCATGAAGGTCCAGGAACCAGCATCCTGATAACCCAGTTTCATGCCTTCTTCCCAGTAAGGTCCTTTTGGAGAAGGTGCCATCCGCCATTTTGGCGTTCCGTCAGCATTTACAACAGGCAGACCTGGTTTGGTCATGTCCGCAGTAAAGGCGGTATACCAGAAGATTTGCTGAGCGATGCTACCCTGGGCTGGGACAGGACCAGCTTCAGAGAATGTCATACCCTGAGCTTCAGGGGGAGCATACTGACGCAGCCAGTCAACGTATTTGGTTGTTGCATATACGGCCGCAGGACCATTGGTCGCGCCACCACGAGTAACACTGGAACCAACAGGACGACAACCGTCTACACGAATACCCCACTCGTCAACGGGGACCCCGTTAGGAATACCCTTGTCACCTGCACCTGCCATGGAGAACCAGGCATCGGTGAAGCGCCAGCCGAGGGATGGGTCTTTTTTACCGTAATCCATGTGACCGTAAACACGCTGACCATCGATTTCTTTCACGTGAACGGTGAAGAATTGTGCGATGTCTTCGTATGCAGACCAGTTCTTGGGTACACCCAGCTCATAGCCGTAGATTTCCTTGAACTTCTTCTTAAGGTCTGGACGCTGGAACCAGTCATAGCGGAACCAGTAAAGGTTGGCAAACTGCTGGTCCGGGAGCTGGTAGAGTTTACCGTCAGGACCGGTGGTGAAGGAAAGACCGATGAAGTCTTCCAGGTCGAGAGTCGGCAGAGTGTAGTCTTTGCCGTCACCTGCGATCATGTCAGAGATGGGAACCACTTTACCGTAGCGGAAGTGAGTACCGATCAGGTCCGAGTCATTGATGTAACCGTCATAAATGTTACGGCCTGATTGCATCTGGGTTTGCAGCTTCTCTACCACATCCCCTTCCTGGATCAGGTCATGATTGATCTTGATACCAGTAATCTCGGTAAAGGCCTTGGCCAATACTTTGGATTCATATTCATGGGTGGTGATAGTTTCTGAAGCGACATTGATTTCCATGCCACGGAACTTTTCTGCAGCCTTGGTAAACCAGGCCATTTCCTTGAGCTGCTCTTCTTTGGAAAGAGTGGACTCTTTGAACTCCTGCGATACCCATTTTTCGGCTGCGTCGCTGTATTGATCGGCCCAGGAAACACTGCTGGTGCCAAGTGCTACTGCAACGGCGAATGCCATTAAGCTCTTACGCTTTTTATTGTTTTGCATAGTTAGCCTCTTGATTGTTTTCATTTATGTTCAGCTTCCTTACCAGTGAACATCCCTGCATTGAGTTAGCGACTAATCGAACCAGTTATTAATTCCGGTAACCGGAACCAACCCTCCCGGTAATTATTAGCCACGACTTACTACATATCGAATGTGATAAATTGGCGTTTCATCTGTAACAGTTGTATTTACCTCTCGCTTTTTTTATTTCGTTAGAGACGAGCCTTGTCTAACCCCAGCGCATCACAATAACCATCCAGATTACCGAGATGATGGTGGCGATCCAGAGTGTGGCATCCGTGATAGCCAAGTAGGCCAGGTGAATATAGGCGCTGCTAAGCAGGCCGATAAACAACCGGTCTCCGCGCGATGTTGTAATCGGCAGGAAACCTTTGCGTTCTACGCTGGGAGACTTCAACTCCCAGATAGTCATTGCTGTAAGAATAGCAATGATGGTGGAAAAGAATCCGGCGGTAGGTATTGTCCAGGCCATCCAGTTCATAGTGATACTCCTCTTAGGAATCCGCTGAAGTTGATTAAACCCGACCCAAGGCAAAGCCTTTGGCCACATGGTTTCTGACGAACCAGATCACCAGCATGCCGGGGATAATGGTCAGGACACCGGCTGCCGCCAGTACGCCCCAATCGATACCCGAGGCAGACACGGTTCGTGTCATGACAGCAGCAATGGGCTTGGCGTCGACAGACGTCAGCGTTCTGGCGAACAACAGTTCAACCCAGGAGAACATGAAGCAGAAGAATGCAGTCACCCCGATACCGGAACGGATCATCGGAATAAAAATCTTGATAAAGAATTTCGGGAAGCTGTAGCCGTCTATATAGGCGGTCTCGTCAATTTCCCGGGGCACGCCGCTCATAAAGCCTTCAAGAATCCATACGGCCAGAGGCACATTGAACAGACAGTGTGCCAGCGCCACTGCAATATGGGTGTCAAAAAGACCTACGGAGGAATATAGCTGGAAGAACGGCAACAGGAATACCGCTGGAGGTGCCATCCTGTTGGACAACAACCAGAAAAACATCTGTTTGTCGCCAATGAACTTATAGCGGCTGAATGCATAGGCCGCCGGTAAAGCCACCAGAAGACTGATAACCATGTTCAGGGTGACATAGGAGATGGAATTCACGTAGCCCAGATACCAGCTCGGATCGGTAAAGATCTTAACGTAGTTGGCAAAGGTAATATGATCCGGGAACAGGCTCAGGCCACCGAGAATTTCCTCATTGGTCTTGAACGACATGTTCAACAGCCAATAAATAGGAATGAGTACAAACGCTATATAGGCGATCAGACCAAATCTTGATTTGCTCATCTGGACCACTCCTTTTGCTTTGGAGCGCGAGGCGGACGATGAGGGTGTCATCGTCAGGGTCGCTGTTTCAGTTACTTGTTGTTGTGTCATTGCTATACCTATTGTCTAAATCATTACTTTCATCGGTCGTCACGGCTGATGTGCATGATGGTGGTATAGAACAGCCAGCATACGAGCAGTACGATCAGGAAGTAGATGATTGAGAAAGCCGCTGCAGGACCCAGGTCAAACTGGCCCACTGCCATCTTGGTCAGGGACTGACTCAGGAAGGTGGTGGAGTTACCCGGACCGCCACCGGTCAGTACGAACGGCTCGGTATAAATCATGAAGGAGTCCATGAACCGTAACAGTACCCCGATAATCAATACGTTGGTCAGCTTGGGCAGCTGGATGAAACGGAATACCGCCCAACGGGAAGCTCTGTCGATCCGGGCTGCCTGATAGTAAACCTCAGGAATGGCGCGCAGGCCGGAATAGCACAGCAGGGCTATCAGGGGAGTCCAGTGCCATACATCCATCAGCAAGACGGTCAGCCAGGCATCGACGGGATCACCCGCATAGTTATAATCCGCACCCATGCTATTGATGGCCCAGCCAAACAGGCCGATGTCCGCACGTCCGAAGATCTGCCAGATCGTTCCGACTACGTTCCAGGGGATCAACAACGGGATAGCGATGAGAATCAATGCCAGAGAGGCGCTTTTGCCTTTGGTCGGCATCAATAACGCCACACCAATGCCCAAAGGTACTTCAATGAGCAATACGGAAAATGAGTACATGAACTGGCGCAGAAGTGCTTCATGTAAGCGTGTATCGAATAACATCTGGCGGAACCATTCGGTGCCGACAAAGTAACGTGTATTTTGATCAAAAATGTCCTGCACGGAGTAGTTTACGACCGTCATCAGCGGAATAATGGCTGAGAAGGCAACTAGTAAGAAAACCGGCAGAACCAGGAACCAGGCTTTGTTGTTTTCGACTTTGTTCATCCCAAGTCCTCCATCAGAAATTCGTCGACATAGACTTTGAGCCATTGGTCAGGAAAGCTGACATAGGCTTTGCCATGGGGCACTTTCTGGTCTTCCTGGAGACGGGCTTTCATTTCGATGCCGTCCAGGTCAAAACTCAGGATTTTGTAGGTACCCAGGTCTTCAACGTATTTCACATCCACCACGAAGGCGTCATCGTTAGAGTCGTCCCAAACATGAACGAATTCAGGACGGATACCGATCTTGATGTTATCTGACTGCTTGGCTTTGACGCGTTCCAGAAGCTGCTTGCTTAGAGGAATTTCTGTGTTGGCAAAGCGAACCCCACTATCAGTCAGAGTCACTTCGGTCAGATTCATGCCGGGGCTGCCGATGAAAAAGCCGACGAATGTATGGTTGGGGCTTTCAAACAACTCACGCGGAGTACCGAACTGAACAATTTGTCCTTCGTACATCACCGCAATCTTGTCAGCGAAGGTGGAAGCCTCCAGCTGGTCGTGGGTGACGTATACCATGGTGATATTGAACTGTTCATGGATCTGCTTCAGTTTGCGACGCAGCTTCCACTTGAGGTGTGGGTCGATAACGGTCAATGGTTCGTCAAACAGGATAGCGGATACATCATCCCGCACCAGTCCGCGACCCATAGAGACTTTTTGCTTCTCATCAGCTGTCAGACCCTTGGCTTTCTTATCGAGAAGCTCGGTCAGTTCCAGGATGTTCGCAATTTCATGGACTTTGCTTTTGATCTTGTGCTCAGCAACCTTCACGTTCCGCAGAGGAAATGCCAGGTTGTCGTACACGGTCATGGTGTCGTAGATCACCGGGAACTGGAACACCTGCGCAATATTGCGATCCTGAGGCGTCAGGCTGTTAACCTTTTTACCATCAAACAGAATATCGCCATCCGAGGGTGCCAGTAGTCCGGAAATAATGTTCAGCAGAGTACTCTTGCCACAACCGGAAGGGCCAAGCAGGGCATAAGCGCCACCTTGTTCCCATACATGATCCATTTTGCGGATTGCATAATCTTCATCGGATCTTGGTTGGCTGGAGTAGGTGTGCGCCAGTTGAGATAAACGTATTTCTGCCATGATTAGCCTCCAACCTTGCGAGCTGGTGCCTGTACCATCTGACCGTTCATGTCAAAGGCGTACAGCTTGTGAGTCGGGAAGTAGATGTTGATGTCCTCATCCACGTCGTAGCCATGAACTCCGGATAAATGTAGTACCAGGTTCATGTAGTCGTTGCGTACGTGCAGAAACGTTTCTGAGCCACTGATCTCCGCCAGGTCTACTTTCACTGAAAGTTCCAGGTCGTCATCGTTTTGTGGCACCAGACCGATATGGGAGGCACGAACACCGAACTGATACTGTCCGGGCTTTAATCCCCGTAAGTCCTGATTCAGCGGGAAGTGTACCGTTTGGTCGAAAGACACCTCAGATTCCGTTACACGTCCGTTAACGACATTGATCGGCGGCTCACTGAACATCTCGGCAGTGAGGATATCCTTGGGACGATGATATACCTCAGCAGTCGGGCCATACTGAAGTACACGGCCTTCATGAAGTACCGTCGTTGTACCGCCCAGGGCCAATGCTTCGTTAGGCTCTGTGGTGGCGTATATGGCAATGGTGTTGCGTTCCTTGAACAACTCCCTGAGTTCCAGGCGGAGTTCTTCGCGTAGTTTATAGTCAAGGTTGACCAGTGGTTCGTCGAACAGAACGATGGTGGCTTCCTTGACCAGCGCGCGTGCCATCGCAGTACGCTGTTGCTGACCACCGGAAAGTTCCAGTGGCAACCGGTGCAGGTATGGCTCGATATGAAGCATCTCGGCTGTTTCGTGGACACGCTTGCGGATAGTAGCTTCGCTGATATTAGCCAGACGCAGGGGCGAGGCGATATTGTCGTAAACAGTGAGGTTCGGGTAGTTGATGAACTGCTGGTAAACCATGGAAATGTTGCGGTCTTTTACCGGAACACCGGTAACGTCCACGCCATTCATCATGATTTGTCCGGTAGTCGGTTTATCCAGGCCTGCGATTAACCTCATTAATGAGGTTTTACCGGCCAGGGTACGTCCGAGAAAGACATTAAAGGACCCTGGTTCCAGGGTGAGATTAACGTCGTTGATCCAAGTTTGGCCGTCAACGACACGGCTCAGGTTTTTTAGCTCTAGGCTCATAGTGTATTCCGTCAAATTGTTTGATTTATTTTCGGAATTTTTCGAAATTCAATTTTTGAACGTGGATATAGAAAAGCAAATAAAGGGCCAATTTCTTACATTTCCGTTAAAATTCAAATAAAATTGATATATAACAAATGGTTGTGAATATTATTCTATGGCTTATAACGAATGTCAGAGGTTGATTGAAAATGTTCAAAAACGAAAAAATGTTGACAAGTGTTCAAATCACGTCGATTATTTGAACACTAATTTGAACAGTGAACACCGGTGAACAGTGTCACTGAGCGAAAGAAAATGAGTGTAAACGACGAAAATTCATCACAGGCCGAACATCCGGAAGAACCCACACATAAGGAAATGATCGAAGCTTCATGGCATCGTTGTGAGCAGTATGGGCTGACCCACAGTAGTACTCCTGTTTATGGCACTCTCTCCCATGGCGCGATCAGTGCACTCCTGGATGAACACCAGGTTCTGGTAAATACCACCCAGAAAGAAGTGTTACCTTATTACGACCATATTCTGGCCAACTCAAAATGCATGATTGTTCTCGCCGATCGGCGGGGTCATGTGTTGAATACCTGGGGGGATCAAAGGTTCGCTGATCAACGTCATGGTCTGGTCATCGGCAATCAGTGGACAGAAGTCAGTACCGGCACCAATGCCATTGGAACCGCTATTGCCTCGGGACAGGCCGTCCAGGTTGGCCGGGAAGAACATTATCTGCGGGCTAACCGCTATATGGTGGGTTCTGCGGCACCTATCTTTAACACCAATAAAGAAATGGTCGGCGTTCTGGATATTTCTTCGGATGCCTATCTGCCCCAGGACCACACCCTGGGTATGGTGAAGCTGATGACCCTAACGGTGGAAAACCGCCTGATCGTTAATGCTTTCGCCAGTGAACACATGTTGATCACTTTCAACACCAATATTTCATCCCTGAACAGTCCCTGGTCAGGCATGATGGCGATCGACGGCGACGGACGCATTATTTCTGCAAACCGTCGTGCCGAGATCATGCTGGCTCACGATCTCGCTTTGGCCAATATTGAAGATGTCTTTGGCTGCAAGTTGAGGGAATTACGCCACCAGCCCGAAGGCATGCCCCTCGAACTCAATGCTTTGGGTAGGTACCGCATGCATGTATTGGTGCGTTCTCCGACAAGTGTTCCGCTGATTGCCCCCGATTTCCGCGTTAATAAAGATAAGGAAATTCCCAAACCTGTGCCTGTTGTAGAGTCTCAGACTGAAAAAGATATAGATGTAGCCGGTGAGCTTCCCGAAGATGTGGTTCCGCTGCATGAGCTTGAACACGGTGACGACCGTATGTCGCGCATGATTAAACAGGCATCGCGCATTATGGAAAAGGATATTCCTATTCTGATGCATGGTGAAACTGGTGTGGGCAAAGAGGTTTTTGTGCGGTCTTTGCATTACAACAGCAGTCGTCGTAAGCATCCGCTGGTGGCGGTCAACTGTGCCGCCATTCCCGCAGAGCTGGTGGAATCGGAATTGTTTGGGTACGAAAAAGGTGCCTTTACCGGCGCCAATTCAAAGGGGTCCATCGGGTTGATCCGCAAAGCTCACCGGGGAACCCTGTTTCTTGATGAAATCGGTGAGATGCCTCCGAACGTTCAATCGCGGCTGCTTCGGGTATTGCAGGAGAGAAAGGTGACGCCGCTTGGATCCACGGAATCCTATCCGGTGGATATCAAACTGGTCTCGGCGACGAATCGTTATCTGAAGGATGAAGTTCGGGAAGGTCGTTTTCGGGAGGATCTGTATTATCGAATTTCAGGTCTGAACCTCGAGCTTCCGGCATTTCGTGAGCGAATAGATAAGCGTGAATTGCTGGTATATGTTCACAAACGTCTGGCCAGACAAAGCGGGGAAAAGTATCTTCCTCTTACCACTGACATCCTGGACAAAATGTGTGATCACCCCTGGCCGGGCAATGTCCGTCAATTGATCAGCGTACTCAGCGTTGCTTTGGCAATGGCTGATGGAGAGCCAATTGAAGACTGGCACCTGCCGGATGACTTCTATGACGATCTGCGACGTGAGGAGAAGGAACCGGCAGCAATGTTCTCCAGCCACCCGAGCAATTTCGATGAAGATCTCGAAACCCGCATCATTCGTCTGTTCGAGGAGCATGACGGTAATGTATCAAGAACGGCTAAAGCTGCCGGAGTTAGTCGAAATACCGTCTACAAGTACACTCGTGGCGACTAAGTGTGGGGCTGGTCGCCCTGCCTGTGAGCTGGCAAGGCAATGATTGGTCCATAGAGGTCTGACGCTCCGGTAGAAGAAATTAATAGGTAAACACAATTGGTTTATCATTAAGTATTTCTAATACCTCAGCTTTACTGAAGGTAATTGTGTTACTTAACGGCTTCGCTCCTGCAAGCATTGAGGGATTTACAAGTTGAAACTCAATTCGATCAAACTGTGTTTCAGAAATTGACATCGCCGCGCCATGGTCTGAGGGAATAGCCAAATCCTTAAAGAAGAAGGCTGTATAGGTAGAGCCATTCTGGCCAAAAAGAATTTTTTGTCCTTCAGAAACAAAAGGCCCCATGGCAAACGAAATGCCTACTTCTTGCTCCTCGTTTATGACAGTGCCGCGAAACTGAATTATCGTATCGCTTGTATCAATAGGAGCATCGGAGCGAAAAACAAGACTGACAAATGTTCCCGGATACAGAAAAGCATCTTCGTTTTTCTGAGTAACGGAGGCGACGGATAGAGTCGGTTCGCTAATGCTGATTATATTGGAAGCACATCCAGACATAATGGCAAATAGTAAACAAAGGGAAAGTTGAAGCAACTTCACTATTTTATTCCTATAGCTTTGGGCTTAAGTGGCGCATTTTGGATTTCTTTCCTTGCCCGCTGATAAAGCGCCAATGCATCTTCATGGTTTGTATCCATTTCTACGTTCAAAGCACCATTTTCACTACCTAACTGTCCCCCAACATTAGCAACATAGTCCCCACTGGTTGAACCTCCTGTCATTCCCGGCCAAGTCGTCAAAGCTGAAATAAAGTTTCCAATGATAGGAACTGCACCAACAGTTAGATCCATAATGGACTGTTTACAATAGACGTTAACCCATTTGGCGGCATTAACACTACTAAAAGGAAATAGAGAAACTGGATCCAGTGTAATGAGTTCATCAACAGGGATGCTTAGTTTAAACAGCTGCTGTGTCAGGTCCATAGCTGCTTGACCGCCCCAGCTATGCCCGGTAAGTCTTATGCTTTTATAAGTGCCATTTTTCCAGTTCGTTTGGATATCTTGGAGAATTTGGATTTTTTCTTCATGACCGTAATATTGGCAATAAATATCTGAAGTGGTGTTAGCACGGTACTCCTTTACTCTTCTCATGATATTTGTTGCGCCAGTGATGCTGGTGATGAAGTCACTTTTGTCACCACCACCACCGATAAAATACTCAACTTTAGAACTACTCATACATTTTCCTTAATGAAGCAGTATGTTTTGGAAGAAAACTTCGACTTATCGCAAACCCCTACCTATGGACATGGGGAAATCTAAAGTTCGACCGCAGATGAGCTAAGGGGCGGTCGAAGTGCGTTCGATAGTTTAAAAGATGAGAAATGGTAGCAATATGTTATGTCGGTCTCTATCGGGTATTTGGCATAAAAAGGTTGCTTTGACATCAGGGCTTAACTGCGGGAAAGCCTCGGGAGGATCTGTATTATCGAATATCTGGCCTGAACCTTGAGCTTCCTGCATTTCGTGAACGAATAGATAAACGTGAATTACTGGTTTATGTTCACAAACGGCTAGCCAAACATAGCGGGGAAAAATACCTCCCTCTTAGTGCAGAGATTCTGGACAAAATGTGTGATCACCCCTGGCCGGGCAATGTCTCCAGAACAGCTAAAGCCGCTGGTGTGAGCCGAAATACCGTCTACAAGTACACTCGTGGTGATTAAGAGTACATTTGAAAGGGAGGGTTGGGTTGACTAATATCTAACCAATCCCCATCTGAGGCATAGCAGTATGATCTTCCGGTTATTGCTAGTGCTTGGCCTGCTGTTATATTCACTCATTGGAATAGTTCAGGCTAAGAGTTCAGAGGATGAAGCCAACCTTACCGTCACTCATTATCAGAGTCAGGCCCGCTACCAATATGGCCTGAAAATCCTTGAATTAGCCCTAAGTAAGCTCGAAATCCCCTTTAAAATTCAATCCGTTGACTATCCTGACCTGAATGAAGCCCGAGGGGAAAGGATGGTTGAGAAAGGTGAGCTTGATCTGGAATTCATGTCCACCAATGCTGATCGGGAGAGTAAGCTTCTAGCCGTAAAGATTCCCATATATCGGGGGATTCTCGGACTCCGTCTCATGCTGGTTTCCAAAGACAAACAAGAAGAAATGCAAAATATCTCGTCGATAGAGGACTTGCGTCACTATGTCGGCGGCCATGGCACGCATTGGGGCGACTTGCCGGTTTATGAGGCAAACAGTTTAAAAGTTGTGACCAGCGCGCAATATGAGACATTGTTTACCCTGCTGAAGCACAATAGATTTGATTACTTTCACCGTGGCATTAACGAAGTATGGGATGAAGTGCTAAGACACTCTGATCAGCTTGTTGTGGCAGACAAAGTGATGCTGTTTTACCCCCATCCCGTCTACTTCTTTGTCTCCAGGAAACGGCCGGAACTGGCCGAGGCCATCGAGAAGGGGCTTAAGCTTGCGATTGAAGATGGTTCATTCAAGCGGCTCTTCCTGGAGGAAGCCAAGCCGTTTATTGACCGGGCTGAACTTGAAAGTCGAAAGCTGATCATTCTAAAAAATCCTGTGATCCCGCCAGGAACGCCGCCCTTGGAAACCAGCTGGTGGCTCCCTGAAAAATTTCAGTTACAGTTGAAGGATTTTCCACTCATTCAATAAGCAGTGATGACAGCGGCATCCTGGGATCGAGCTCGAAATCAATCGGCCATGTCGGCCAACCTCTATAGATCAGACTATATTTATACCAACTAAGAAGCATTTATACGGACTAAGCAGTATTTGTTTGGACCAGGCAGCATAATTCCGACTGCCAGGCTGACTAGAAGGAGGTGTCCTATTAACGCCCCTATTGACCTTCCCGAGTTGCCATTTGAAGCCACAAGCAATGAGGGCCCGCTGTTGGGTGCCGATGTGGTGGTTCATCTCAACAATGGGTATCTGATTCCCAGTGTTCTGAAGTCCCTGGATGAACTGAATCAAAAAGTGGAAATTGCCGATCAGTCCGACCAGCATCTGACCACCATTGATTTTTCCGAGATTCGTTATTTGGTGTTTCCCCATAAACTAATCCCTGAGGAAAATAACGGTCGAACGGCTGAGCCTGAAAGTTTCTCTGTGGAATTCCAGGATGGGGGGAAAATCAGGGGTAAAACATTGGGCTTTGCTTCAACAGAGGCCGGGCTGACATTGTTCCGCTGTGAGGATAAACGCTCAATTTGCCGACTGTTTGTACCGGCGACTGGAATCAGGAACTACCAGATTGAGCCCTATTCAGGTGCGGATATGAAGGAATTCGAAGTTGAGTCGGAGCTATCTGCAGAGCCTGAGGCCACGCTATCGCCCGCCATGCAGCAAGCGCGGGAGATGCGGGACGAGCTGGAAAAATCCAAATCGATGAGTGATGAAGAAGTTCATCGGGCCTTGGCCAGCAAGCTGGGAATTCCGTTTATCCAGTTGAAGAACTTTGTGATTTCTCCAGAAGCCATTGCGATGGTTCCGGGTGAATTTGCCCGTCGCTATCTGCTGATGCCCATCAGTCTGGAGCATGAAAAGTTGGTCGTGGCAATGGACGACCCCTGTAACTTGGATGCCATTGATGCCCTGCAATTTATTACCAATCGTCACCTGGAACTGGTTACGGCCAGTAAAGCCGATATCTTTCAGGCGCTGGGTGAGTTCTATGGTGAAAGTTCGATTGACGATGAAATCCTGGCAGCCGAGGACGACCGGGAAAAGGTGGAGGCTTCTTTTCACAAAGATAAAGAAGTGGGGGAGTTGGAACGGCTCAGCCGGGAACGCCCCATTATTCGCCTAGTCAGCCGCATTATTGTGGAGGGCATCAGACGCCGGGCGTCAGATATTCATATCCGGCCACGGGAAAACATTGTTGATCTTTACTATCGGATCGATGGAACCCTGATCAAAATTCGTAGTTTCAGTAAGAACCTGCTACCTGCGGTGGTCAGTCGTATCAAGATTCTGGGCACGATGGATATTGCGGAACGGCGGTTACCACAGGACGGCCGCTCGCGGGTGGTGGATCAGGAGTCCATTGTGGACCTCAGGATCTCCATCATCCCCACGGTAGAAGGGGAAAGCGTGGTGATCCGGCTGCTGAATCTGAATGCAGGATTATTGTCGATCAGTGAACTGGGGTTTAACACCAGAGACGAAGAATTGTTTACCGATCTGCTGCATAAAAGCTACGGCATGATACTGGTGACTGGGCCTACCGGTTCCGGAAAGTCGACAACCCTTTATGCGGCTCTGCAGGAAGTCATCAAGCAGAACGTTAATATCATTACAGTGGAAGATCCGGTGGAGTACCACATTGATGGTATTGAACAAATCCAGGTGAACACGGCGCCGGGATACACATTCGCTCGGGCTCTCCGGCATATTCTCAGGCACGATCCGGATGTCATTATGATCGGAGAAATTCGTGACGAGGAAACCGGGAAGATCGCAGTGGAAAGTGCCTTAACGGGGCACCTGGTGCTCAGCACGCTACACACCAACGATGCTGCTGGCGCGATCACCCGCCTGATTGAAATGGGGGTTGAGCCTTTCCTGATTAATGCCACAGTGCTGGGTGTTCTGGCGCAACGGCTGGTGCGGCGTAACTGTCCCCATTGCATTGCGGAAGAAACTCCTGAGCCGCTGGTATTGAAATCGCTGGGGGTGTCTGCAGAGGAAGTGTTTTATAAAGGGCAGGGATGTGATCACTGCCACCATACAGGGTACAAGGGGCGAATTGCCGTATATGAACTATTGAAAGTGTCTTCTGAAATGCATGCTTTTGTTCAGCACGGGGTTGCGGTGGACGATATTCATGCCCAGGCAATGAAAGAAGGCATGATGCCCTTGACGGAAAACGCCCTGAACCTGGCTCGCCAGCGAACAACCTCGTTATCTGAAGTTTATCGGGTGCGCCTGGAGTGAGATAAACCCCTCTAACCGTCAGCGAAGCTCAAACCTGATGGGAATGGCCAGGGTCAGCATGTTTTTGGCAAGCTTTTCTGGTATAGGTTTGAACTGTTTGATGGATCTGACGGTGTTCAGAGCAGCTTCGTCGAGAATCGGGAAGCCGGAACTTTCCCTTAGCTGAATTCCTTCCAGGCGGCCTTCCCGGTAAACCGTGAACTCCACCAGAGCAACACCTTCCTGGCGGCGTCGCTTGGCGCGCCGAGGGTACTGCATGGCGTCCTGTAAGGCTCGATGCAATGCTGCCAGATAGTCCTGTTCAAGCGCCGGATCAATGATCGGTGAATCCATTGCAGGCTCTTCAATGAGACCGGGGGCACTGCTGGCTATTTGGGGGGAGTCCTGAATCGGCTCTTCGCTGTTCTCCTCTTTCTGAGGCGCCATTTTTTTTGGCTCTTCCAAGTCAGCGACAGGTGTTTCTTTGGGCTGTTCAGGCGGTGACGGAGTAGATTTCGCGGGCTGTTGTGCGACCTCGGTTGTTTCCGGATTCTCTGGTGTTTTCTTCTCAACTATGGGTTCAGGACTTGGCGTTGGCTCGGACGCTATTTCAGCGACTTCGTAGGGCGGTTCAACTTCAGGCTCTGGTGAGTTTTCCTGCACAGGCTGATCTATCTTCTCATCAGCGGGCTCTGCTTCATTCAGGGGAACTGGCTCCGGCTGTGACCATCCGATCTGATTGATCGCTACGGCAACCGGTGTTCCCTCGGGTGGTGGCGCCGCCTGATCGCGATACCACCAAACCCCGGCCGCCACCAGGCTGGCGTGAAGGGCAAGTGCGGTACTGAATCCGATGGCGTGATATCTCATGATGCTCGTTTCGCCAGAATGGAGACGTCATTAAACGACTGTTGCTTAAGGATATCCGTCACTTCCACAAATCGGCGAAAGACGGTTTCTGCGTCGACCAGCAATTTAATTGGTTGGGTTTCAATACCTTTCAATCGTTGGTTCAGACTCTCAAGATCAATGGCTTCATCATTCCAGTAGATGGATTCATCCGACGCGATGGTCAAAGTGATCTCAATGTTGTCCTTTGTCGGTGACTCCACTTGTTGGGATTCCGGTAGTGTGACCGGAATGCGACCCTGTACCACAAAAGTTGCGGTCGTCAGTACGATCGCCAGCAATACCAGCATGATGTCGATAAAGGGAATGACATTGATCTGGTCGAACTTTTTCATTTGCCGGTCGCTTGCTGTTGGTGAGCCCGCCACATGGCCTGCTTGACCTCGATCTTCCGATTCAGGCCGTTGACCAGGATAATGGTGGGAATTGCCACCACCAGACCCAGAGCCGTCGCCTTCAAGGCCAGCGCCAATCCGCTCATGACGGCACTTACATCCACTTGGCCTTTTTGTCCCATGTCATAGAACGTCAACAGAATACCCGCGACTGTGCCCAGCAAACCGACATAGGGAGCGTTAGCACCGATACTGTAAAGTGTGGTGATGTTACGGCTGAGATCGACAGTGAGATTGTCATAACTGGAATAGTTCGCTACCGGCAGGCGCTTCAGGAAAAGCACCCGTTCCACGCCGAGCCAGACCACAATAAAGCTCATGCTGCCAAGGATGGAAAACACGGCGACGTCCAGCCACAGGGAAAGTGACTCCACAGTACCTCCTATAAGTGATCGTTCCAGATTATTAAGTGTTCGTCCCAGACTATAAGGGCTCGTTCCAGAACAAGGTTATTACCAGAAATAGAATCTTGGCTTGTCCAGTAGAATAACTGATAATCATACACAATTGATAATGAATATCAATTGTAAGTGGGATGACGCACAATTCCTAGGAGCAATAAGCAAAATCCCAGGAACAAATTTCCAATTCATAGAATTACCGATGAGGAGCAATAAATTTTGGGAACCTTGGATATACCGGTACCGTCATTTTTCAATCCGACACAAGCTCATGATGGCATTCTAATGAGTGATGAGTTTTGGCCGGTTTTATGGGTGAAATTTTCCGGGGCTGTATCTCTGGAACAGGTGATGAAGTGGTTGGCTGAGATGGATGAGGCTCTGAATCGTGCGCAATCGTATGTCATTGTGATGGAGAACGGCTCTCTGATTGATTTTCCACAGGAAGGCAAAAAGCATCAGGTGCTCTGGTTCAAGTCTAACCGGGAAGCAGTGGCAACACATTGTCGGGGCATAGTGAGAATTGTGCGTGACCAGGTGCAGGCGGATAAGCTCCTTCGTCCACAGGTACAGAATGCATTTCCCTGTCCGATGAAGGTGGTGATGTCTGTTGATGAGGCCGTCAGTGTTGCCGGGGAATTGTTAGAGTGAACAAACTTCACCGGGGAGTATTATCCCCGGTGGTTGAATATACGGATGCTTGATTAGAAGTCCAATCCGTATCCCAGGGTCAGAGTGCGTCCGCGTCCCTTAAAGTAGCGGTCGTCGTTGACAACGGCGCTTTGTGAATAATAGGTGAAGTAGTCCTCGTTCAGCAGGTTGGCCACTGCCACACTGATTTGGCCGACCGGTAACTGGTAGCCCAGGGCTGCATCTACCAGGGTATAACCGTCAAACTCCTTTTCAGGATCATCAAAACTGCGGTCAAACGCATGGGAGGCCTGAAGCGTCGAATGAAGCTTTGTAGACCAGTTGGCGTTCCAGCTGGCAATCAACTTATTAGGCGATATATTCAAGCCGTCCAGCTTGCTATCCAGAGAGCCGTCCTGATCGCTGTCGAATTTTCCATTGATATGTGAATAAGTGAATTCAAGCCGGTGTTGTTTGTGGGCCTGAATTCCCAGCGAGGCTTCGATGCCGTCTATTTCTGTTTTCTCCCGCTTGACGAAATACACACCGTCGATGTTTTCCAGTCTAGAGCCCAGATCGGAGTCTGATTGATAATAACTCAACTCAAAATCCACTGGTTGCATATCGATACGGAAACCGATTTCCCGGTTGTCAGTGAGGATGGGTTGCAGATTGAGGAAGTCGTCCACATCCTGGCCGGTCTCATTGATACCTCTGAGAACCCGACCAGCGTCAGGCATGCCGAAGCCTTCAGAATAGTTGGCGAACAGGCTCAACCAATTTAGAGGCTTCACAACGATGCCCGTGTTATAGAGGGTTTCACTAAAACTGGGATTGCCGCCTTCGACTGTGACGCTGTTAGCGGATGCCAGGGTCTGAAAGGTATCAACATCCAGTTCAGCATGTTCATAGCGAATACCGGCATGCAGAATGACACTTTCCATGGGCTTCAACTCCGCTTGCAGGAACGGAGCATAGTTCTTGTAAGTCGTTTCGGGTACCCAGGTGCGGCTGGTCAGGACAAGCGTTTGCTGGGTAGTGTCCTGCAGCAGGTCGAGTCCGCCAGTCAGTTTCAATTTATCGTTGAACAGATCAGCCTTGCTGAGGGTCAGCTTGGCACCGAGTTTGTCAGATTCGTTCTGGGATTGGTCATACAGTGTGCCAACCGGAGCAATATCGGTATCCTGGAATGTGGAAGTCAGGGTAGCGCCGAAACGGCCTTCGAATTGCTGGCTATACGCTTGTGCTGTCAACACCATGCCGTAGAAATCGTCATGGCGATAGTTAACACTGGCAGTCAGCACCCGGTTACGTGGCGCTTTGCCTTCCGGGCTGCCTTCTATAGACGTTGTCGCAATGCCTTTGCTGCGGTCACCGGTAACACTGATATAGTTCATCTCACCATCGAGGACGAATCGATTGATTTCCAGCTCAATGTTTTGATTGTCGTCGATCCAGTATCCCAGTTTGGCAAACAAGTCATAGGCTGCGGAATCCATCAGGTCGCCTTGAGTATTATCGACTCCCACATTGCTTCCGTTAGCATCGAGGTAGACTCCCTGGTTTTCATAGTTAAGGCCCAGCAGGTATTCAAAATTATCCTTGCTGCCCTCAGCACGATAATTGAGTTTATATGCCAGGGAATCGCTATCCAGTTCATCGGTCGGTGTCGTTGCCTGAACCTCGGCATGTTGCTTGAAGCGATCAGATGACGGGCGTCGGGTGATAAAGTTGATGATGCCACCTGTCGCACCCAGACCATGGATTGCATTAGCGCCGTGGATAACTTCAATACGTTCAACCATGGAAAGGTCAATGGTATGCCCCGAGCGACCCGCGTTGCGCAGTGGATTGGATTGAGGCACCCCGTCAATTAGCAACAAAGCTGAGCGGCCGCGAAAGGTCTCTCCGCTGCTGGTCAGTTTCTGGCGGTTGGGGGAATAAGCCGGAAGCAGGTTGCTCAGAATTTGTGAAGAGTCGGAGGTAATCGCCAGTTGCTGCTCAATTTGTTCACGGGTAATGACAGTGACTACCTGTGGCGAGTCCTCTTTTTCAGTACCGGTTCTTGTTGAGGAAATAACCGCTTCATCCAACACGGTCGGGGCGGCTTGGGATACACTGGTGGCAACAGCCAAAGGCAACAGTGCCATGGCACAATGGGAGGGTTTTAACTGCATGAATGGATACCTCTGGATTCATCTTGGGAGGTTTATAAGCATTTAAGGGAATGTAATATTATTATGCGGGCAAATCTTAATCTAAATGATAATGATTATCAATTATGAAATATGAGTAACTATCACCATACGGCTGGCTCATCACATTCCTATATTTGTTTGGGTTTGGGTTTGGGATTGAGGCTGAGATGGTGTGAATTGATAGAGGCAGATCGAATTGAATGGGCGCAGCTACGTGTGCGCCCAAGAGAAGATTTTATTCAGGTATTAGAGAAGTGGGTCTTCTTTAATTGTTGACGCCATTGGTCTTCCTGTTCCTGCACTTCGATCGCTCTATGCCCTAATTCCATTGCTTGCTCGGGATCAAGGACAAACAAACCATCGTCGTCACCTAACACTAGATCTCCAGGGCGAACACATACGCCAGCGATACTGACCGGTACATTGACTTCCCCCCCCGAGTTGAGATTACGGGTGGTGAGCGCACTGACGGATCGGGAGAACACAGGGAAGCCCAGTTCAGTGATGATTCTGGCATCGGTCGCACATCCGGACACTACAACCCCGGCCAATGGTTTGGTCATGGCTGCTAAAGTGCGAAGTTCGCCCCAGCAGGCACGGTTGTCATCTCCGGACATATCAATCACCAGGACATCTCCCGGCTGGCTGAGTTTCAGTGCTTCCCGAATGACGCTTCCATCGAGGTAAGGTATCCGCACCGTGACAGCATTCCCTATCAGGCGGACAGGCCGGAACAGAGGTTGTAGCCCGGCGGCATAGCCGAAATCTGTCAGATGCCCGATAGTCGCAGCGTCGATATCGCGATAGAGAGCCAATAACTCCTCATTGACTCCCTGGACCCGGGGATGAATGCGATAGGGGGACGGTTCTTCTTGAGCGGTAACATTAAGCTGGTTCATACAGTGATGATCTCCTTATTTTTGGGTTTCCGTGGCCGTTTTGGCCGAATTAAGGGACAGGTGGAACAGTATTCTTTTGGTTCACTGGCTCGGTAGTAGTAACAGCAGGTTTTCCTGAAACGGACAGACTTGTTCGAGTGTGTCACCTGCTGCCTGGGCCAGAAGTATTTATGCAGAGGGTTTTCGGAGGTCCCGAACAGCTCTGCAGGCGCTTCGTTGATCAAATAGTGAAAGTCTTTATCGACCCTGTTTTGCAGACTGACGCAACCTAGATCCGACATGCGCCGTTCATAGAGTGAGTAAACTCTCACTGCGGTATTTTCCCAGAGTATGGAAAGCGGCACTTTTGCCACCTCTACCAGTACTTGCCAAAGGCGGGACAAGTTGTCGGCGAACAGTTGTCTGATCAACATTCGTCGCCAGGATTCACGCTGGCCATTTTCTGGAGCGGACAAGGACAGGTCTGTGAGTGGCATGTGGGATTGCCATAGACGGTTTTCATAGCCGAATTCGAGGTAGCAATTCTGCAGCGACATATTCAAGCCTTGGTTGTACGCGGACATGGCATAAAGGCTGGAGGCTGTGCTCAGAAAGGCGATACGCTTGCTCAGCAGAGAAGCGGTTACTCTACGCGAAGGGGAGTGAATAACCGGTGTCAGGTAGTCCAGCAACTCAGTGCATATCTGAGGGTCGAGCAGATCTATGGTGCGAATGGAATGTATCTGATCCCGATCTTCTGCTGAGACCAACCGGAAAAGGCTATTCAATGTTGCCCATTGTGCCGGATCAAGCGATAGCTTCTTCATGATCCTCTTGCTCAACCGTGAGGCGTCGTCCTTTGCCAAAAGGAATGCATATCGGTGTTCCGAAGAGAGGGTCTCGGATTACCCGGCACCCCAGTTGGAAGACATCCCTGACAGTCTTTTCGGTAACGACCTCTTCCGGCGTGCCCTGAGCATAAACCGATTTGTTGTTTACCGCCACAATATGGTGGGCATATCGGCAGGCCAGGTTCAGATCGTGCAGCACCATCACAATGGTTTTCCGCTCTCTTCGATTCAGGTCATAGAGCAGATCAAGCACCTCAATCTGGTGGGTCAGGTCCAGATAAGTTGTGGGTTCGTCCAACAGCAGGGTGTTGGTGTCCTGTGCCAGGGTCATGGCGATCCAGGCCCGTTGTCGCTGGCCACCGGAGAGTGAATCAACAGATTGGTGCATGAGGGCTGTGAGGTCTGTATCTTCCAGGGCTTTCTTCACCACCTTTTCATCTTCTTCGGACCACTGTTGTAACCAGCTTTGGTGGGGGTAGCGACCCTGTCGGACCAATTGGGATACTGTTAATCCCTCCGGCGCTGACGGCCCCTGAGGCAGAATGGCAAGTTTTCTGGCCACCTGGCGGGTCGGTTGGCTGTGAATATCCCTGCCTTCCAATAGCACAGAGCCGTGTTGGGGATTGAGAAGACGAGCAAAGGATTTTAGTAGTGTGGATTTACCGCAACCATTACTGCCGACAAATACGGTTATTTGGGCTTCAGGTATCTGCAGGTTCAGACGGTCGATAATCAGTTGCCTGTCGTAACCCAGACTGAGTGACTGGCTCTCAAGTGGATACATGAATACCTTCCCTCGCATGTAATTTATTTACCGCTGGTGCTTGTAGATGTTCAACCCTGGACATCAGCGGTGCTGCCGGTAGAGCAAATAGATGAAAAATGGTGCCCCCACGGCCGAAACGAATACCCCTGCCGGAACGTCCAGGGGAAGAAATGCAGTCCTTCCAATGGTGTCTGCCACGACCACCAGGCAACCTCCTATCAAGAGGGACGCCGGAGCCAGTGAGCCAAAAGAGCGGGGAACCAACTGTCGGGCGATATGGGGTGCAATCAGTCCGACGAAACCAATGGCGCCGGCATAGGCCACGGCTGAACCCGCCAGGGCCACGCTGATGGCCAATAACACAAAACGAGTACGCTGTACCTGAACCCCCAAGCCAACGGTCACCGGGTCACCCAGTTCCTGAACGTTAATTGTGCGGGACAGCATCAGGGACAGGGGAAGCAGTACCAGTAGCCAAGGCAACAATGCCGTGACATCCTGCCAATCAGATCCATAGATACTGCCAGTGAGCCAGACATAAGCCATCATGCTGGTTGCAATCGGACTGAGCACAATCATGAATGTGGTCATTGCTCCAAGACCGGCAACCAGACCTATACCGATGAGGATCAAACGGAGAGGAGTCACCCCCTGCCGCCAGGCGAGGAGATAGATAATCAGAGAAGTCAGGGCAGCTCCCAAAATGGCGGCAAATGGCAGCCATAGGGCACTAACCGTTTCGGCAAGATAGGAAAGAAAAAACACTGCCGCAGCCGATGCTCCACTGGTGATTCCGATAATGTCCGGAGAGGCTAACGGATTGCGTACGAGGCTCTGCAGGATCAATCCGGAAACCGCCAGAGCTCCCCCAACCAGAAACCCCGTTACTACTCGTGGCAGTCGCAGTGTTTCAATGACAAAGGCATGCTGGCCAGGTTCTGAAAGCAAGAGCTCTTTCACTACCTCAATCGGATTCAACCATTGGCTGCCGGCGGACAAAGACATCAGTGCAATTGCCAGTGTGCCGATCAGTAATGTCCCCAACATTTTTAGGGTCACAGAATTCAGCTGAATTGAAACAACCGATGTTCGCAGAGTGAGTAGTTTATCCATGCCAGGCACCTATCATACCGTGTCCTACGACTGAGCGACGGCGGTTTGCCGGGCGAGATAGATGAAAAAAGGTGTTCCCAGCAAGGCGGTCATTACACCGATAGGAACTTCCTGGGGCATGATCAGAAAGCGGGCAGCAATGTCTGCCAACAAGAGCAATGTCGCGCCGAGTAGCATACAGCCGGGGAGCAGCCAGCGATGATCCGTACCGAATAAAGCGCGGGCAATGTGTGGCACAATCAGGCCGACAAACGCGATATTTCCCGCAATTGCCACGGCGCTGCCTGCCAGTCCCACCACAAGAAGTCCCATCAACAGACGTATGAGTATTGTGCGTTGCCCCAGTCCTTTGGCGACGTCTTCTCCGGACACCAGAATATTGATATGCCGGCCCAGAAACAGGCTGGCGACCAATGCAATAAACAGAAATGGTAGTACAGGCCGAACCAATTCCAGGCTGCGTCCCGCCACCGACCCCGCCAGCCAAAACAGAATACTATCGAGGCCGTCCTGATTGATGACCAGTAAACCTTGGGTAAAGGAGACGAATAAAGCCGTAATGGCAGCACCGGCGAGCACGATCTTCACGGGCGTAACTCCATCCCGGCCAATCGTTCCCAGGCCATAGACCAGAACTCCGGCAAAGCCTGCCCCTGCAAACGCGATCCAGATGTAGTCTTGCAGCGAGGCGATGGAAAACAGGGTGGAGCATAGAACAATCGCGAACAGCGCCCCGGCATTAACGCCAAATATCCCCGGTGAGGCCAGGGGGTTACGGGTCATGGCCTGCATCAGGGCACCGGCAACCGCCAGGCCGGCTCCCACGAACATGGCGGTAAGTGCGCGTGAGAGCCGAGTGGTGGTCAGAATAATATGGTCAATAGAGTTGGCGTCGTAGTTCGTAAAAGCATCAAACGCGGTACCGAGTGGAATGGAAGTTTGGCCCAGTACGATGCTGGCAACGAAAGCCACTACCAGCATGATGATGGCAATCAAAAGTTGAAAGCTGCGCACTGAACTCGACATCATCGTAAGGACTTCCTGTCGTTACATTACGGGATTCAGGCCAAAGTGTTCGTAGACCTGATCCAACATTTGATTAGCGCCCATTATTCCCCCGGACATATTCCAGGCCACTTCATCGACCTGGAAGACCTGGTGATTTCGCGCTGCATCCAGACTTTTCCACAATGGGTGGTTGGTCCACTGCAGGTAATTTCGTTTAACCGCCGGATCATCCTCGGTCATGAAGACAAAGAAGACGTCGGCGTTCATGGTGGGAATACTCTCCTTGGTAGAGAGCTTGACGACCCATTGGCCCTGTGGATGATTGGCTGGGCGAATAAACCCGAGATCGTTCAGTATCGAACCGGCAAAGCTGTCTTTAAGATAAATACGGGCATGGTCGGCCCGAAAGTTCAGGACGGCCACTTCCAATGGCCATTGTTCCCCTAATTTTTGCGGGATTCTCTGTTGGAAGTCCGCCACTCTGTTTTTCCAGCTCTGAAGCAGAGCATTAGCTTGTTGCTGCCGGTTCATGGCCAGCCCCATCATGGCGACGGTATCTTTAAAATCGAACACGGTTTCCAGAGCGATAGTGGGGGCTATCTGGGACAAGTGGCCGTAAATTTTTTCATGTCTTCTTTTCGAAGCCACAATGAGATCTGGTTGAAGACCGGCAATGACTTCTAGATTCGGTTGGGATTCCAGTCCGACATGGGGCACGTCAGCCAGATCCTTACGCAGATATTTATAGGTTGGCTGTTGCACCCAGGAATCAACGACGCCGACCGGAATAACACCTAATGCAACGGCTGTATCCGTTGCTCCCTGAAACAGCGTTACTACCTTGACAGGTGTGCCGGAGACTTTGGTGCTGCCCATGGAGTGTTCGACGATACGCTGCTCGGCAGAAGCTTCCTGAATGGCGGTGACCATAAATAAAAAGCCAAGTAGTAACTTCCGGGAAAGCTGGAGTGATATGGAAAAATCTGAGTATCTTTGGGATCTGAACATCATGAGCGTCATAACAAAGAAAAACGCCAATGATATAGATTCTCATTTGCATTAACAAATTAAATTGCTGTGAAGATGGCTTCAGGTGCGCAAGAGTAATAATAAGTGATCGTCAGATATTCAGGCTTCTGTGCTTTTCGCTGACAGTGCATCCACTGCCATTTCCTCCATAATCCAATCCTTGAACTGTCGCATGGCGTAGGTCATCGGGCGGTTCTTGCGGTACACCAGATAAAACGATTTTGGCAACTCCAACGGTATATCCAGTGGTGCCACCAACTGACCACTCTGTATTTCCTCACTAACCAGATTCACATCTGTGAGTGCGACTCCTACACCCCGTGCGGCCGCTTGTGAAGTGAGCAGGCCGCTGGAAAGATAGAGGCCCTTACGCCGCTCGATAAAAGTCGTGTCGGCTGCTTTGAACCAGTCCCGCCATTCCTCTGGGCGCCGATTGACGTGCAGCAGCGTGTGGTGAGTGATGTCTTCCGGTGTGTGAATGGGATGTTTAGCGAGCAAGCCGGGTGTACACACGGGAATCAGCGCGGAGCGTTTCAGGAAATGGCATTCCACATCATCCCACTGGCCGTCTCCAAAATAGACTGCCATGTCCGTGTTGCTGTGGGCAAAATCGATCAGGCCGGTAGAGGCGGATATCTCCAGTTCTACATTCTGATGGCTGTCGTAAAATCGACTGATTCGGGGTAAAAGCCATCGGTGTAAAAAGGCTGAAGCAACCGCCAGGCTCAATTCACCACTGCCATGGGCGGCAACCAGTTTTTGTGTCGCACGTTCTATTTCACCCAAAGCCTTTTGAATGGACTTCAGGTAGCTTTTTCCGGCGGAGGTCAGTTCGATCTGGCGAGTCTGCCGTAGAAAAAGCTCTACCTCCAGAAAGGCTTCCAGAGATTTGACCTGATGACTGATAGCCGATGGAGTGACAAAAAGCTCTTCGGCGGCTTTCTGAAAGCTGCCAAGGCGGGCGGCGGATTCAAAACTTCGAAGGCTGTTCAGGGGCGGTAATCGTTTAATCGCGGCAACTCCACAGGTGAAAATAATTCACTTATAACATGAAAATCCATCGTTTGTGACCAGGAAGACAGACTCCTACCATATGCACTGTGACGGATATGACGATTACCCCTTCACAAATACTTAATCAATATGAACCGGAGGTTGACCCATGGATACCCAAGCATGTGACTCTGTGGTCCTGGACAAGGCTGGCAGGGTCGACGTGAATTACTATGTAGCTAGAGCTCATCAAATGCGCGCCGAAGCTTTTGCCCAATTTCTAAGCTCAGCGAAGCATCGCATTAGCCATATGGTACATCATATGTTCGAAGTATCGTTTCATCGAACCCACAGCGCTTAAATGAACGATAGAAAGTAGCCGGCGCAGCTCATTCAGTCGCTGCGCCGAAAGATTTTCTCTTTTTCATAACCAAATTACTCCCGCCCCTAAAACTAAATTACTCTCTCCTTTATAGCTAAATAGTTAGCCGCTTGTCTTAATACAGAAACCTGGAACGAGAAGCTGTTTGTGACGTTTAGTTCATCGCTATGTGTGCCTGAGCGTCCTCACTACGAGCTTTGTAAAAGTTCAACAAGGTTTTGGCAGTATCATCCACCAGCAATTTACTTAAAGGCCCTGAATACCAATTGAAATTGGTGCTTACCCGATATTTCACACGAAGTGTCAGTGTTGTTCCCTGTTCATCCGGGGTAAGTTGGTATGAGGTATCTATCAGATCGAAGTACTTCCCGCCAATGACCACGTGATCATCCAATGCTCCTGGCGGAAAAGATTCAGGGCGGAATTGGTAGGTCCAGCGTACATAACGGTTTTCTTCCCAGTCGGTAATGACTTCGTCAAAGGTGACGCCTTTGGCCCAGCGTACATGTCGGATGCGACCTTCATCTGTTAACTCAGTAAACGCTTCCTCCGGATAAGGCGTTCCGATTTTATAGGCCAGACCATCACCTAGCTCATCAGGTTCGATGTCTTTCGGATTTACAATGAACTCCCACACTATTTCCGGTGGCGCGTCTATATGAACAGATGACACGGAATCCGCATATTCTGCTGGAAGTGTCAGGAAACTTTCAGCGCCGCCGAGTATTAATGGTAAAAGTGTGATAGATCGAACAGTTCCTTTTGATGGTTGTATGAAATGGAGTATGGCAAAAGTGATAAGTCCACTAACGGAGCCTACGACGCAGATAATGGGGAAGGCCATCACAATGCAGATACTGCCCTCAAGCAATACCAAGGCAGATCCCAATGTGCATAAAAATAAAGGCGCCCAGGGACCGAAAATACATAGTCTCAAGGTCCTGCGAGGAGCTTGATATACAGTGATAGCTCCTATAACTGCCGGCACCAGTACAATGAATGAAAAAAGCATTGGGCCACTGGCCGCATCGCTGGCTGAATATAATTTGGGGGACAGGAATCCGAAGACTATACGCATCATCAGCCCGTAAAAGGCTCCGAAGCCAAATACCCACCATAATCTTTTATCCAATTTTATTTACCACTCTAAGATCGTCCCAGAAATGCGAAGGAGTCTAAACTTTCTTAAATCTGTTAACTAGGGGCTGTTGACGTTTCATTTGACACTCATGCTGGAGGCCATTTTCGTGATCCAGCCTGGCAGAGGGAGCGCAGTTTAGTTGTTCTAACTGAGCCGTAAAGGAACTCTGGCCGGAAATCGACTTAAAGTTCAGAAAACTTGTGCAGAAATGCAGTCTTGTAAAAGAAAGAACCCGGCATTTGCCGGGTTCCTTGGGGTCAGCGTGGAAGTGTGACCGACAGGTAGCTGGAAGGGGCACTGGCACCGCAGGCATTTTTGGCAACTACGCGAGGGTAGTAGTTGTAGCCACTTTGAAGTTGGCGGAAATCCACATAGTTACTTTCAGTCGTGGTATGGGTTTTCCAGGCCCTGGAATAACCATCCCATACTTGAACTTCGTACTGTGTGGCTTCGGCAACTTTCGGCCAATCCAGTCTGTACCAGGTGGAATACAGGTAGGGAGTACGCAGCCCGGTGGGTTTGGCTGGGGCTGCAGAACAGCTTTTCTGTGCTGGGATCTCCACTTTGATCCAGCTGGTTGCCTGGCCGGATCCACATTGGTTCTTCGCGTAGACGCGATAGTATTCAGTAGAACCTTTGCGGGTGGCGGTAATGCCCAGGGAAGTCGCATTAGTTTCCTGATGATCCTGCCATGCCCAACCGGTCCATTTCTGAACGGTATAGGACGATGCACCTTCCGCGGCACTCCAACTCAGGGTGAAACTTCCGTTGTTGACGTCGGAGGCTGCAAATGCACCTGGAACACCGGGTGGTTGGGTGCAATCCTGGCTGTCTGTCAATTCCACGGTGATATAGTCGGAAGGATTGGAATCGCCGCAGGCATTCTTCGCTGCAACTCTGACCCACTGGGTGCTGCCCGCTTCAAGTCCTGTGACGGAAACTGTCGCGTCGGTCGTTTCCTTCAATACATCCCACTTGGAAGCTGACTCGTTCCAGATATCCGCACGGTAGCTCTCGGCGTTGGATACAGGGCTCCAGCTGAAACTGAATGAGGTTGAGCCCACATCTGCGGAAGCCAGGCCGGTTGGTGTGGCCGGAGCTTCGTCGCAGGTAGAGCCGCCATCCCCGAGATTGATGGTCCAGGTATTTTGGGATACCAGGAGTTGGTCTGGATCTTTAATGACATGGGATGTCTTATCAGCCGACACGGCTTTCAGCTTGTAAGCACCCTCTTGATACTTACCGCTATTGAAACTGAACGTGGAACCTTCTCCGATTTGTTGATCATTCAGGTACCAAAGCGTTTTGACGGTATGGGAAGTTGTATCGACGGGGGTAATGGTGAAGTTTCGCGCTTCCCCTTTGTTCATGGAAATATCCGTTTGTACCGGATCTTTGGCGTCGATGACATTCACCTTACCGTAGATGCGGCGAACTATTTCACTTTCATTGACGGCATAGAAGGGCTCTCCCAAAACTTTCATCATCGAAGTCTGGCTGGGGCGGTACATACCGTTGGCACAGTACATAGCGCCTTCATACACCCCGATGTTGGCGTCAACGTTGGTCCAGTGCTGCCATTTGGTTCCAGAGCGGTCTGCTGTGGCATTGGCATTATCCGGTTCGTAAACCCGGCAGGTACCGTAGTCGTATTCATCTGCGAGCTTGGCAAAGCTATGGCCCAGCTCATGCAATGCCAGATCGATAGCCTGTGATGCCAGAGACATGGTCGCCACTTGCCCACCGGCGCCGCCGTATTTCTCGGTGTTCACGACCACCAGCACTTTGTCCATGGCATTGGAAGGCACAACCGAGCGCAGATAGCTCAGAACTTTGCTCTCGTCGACGCAGAGCAGGCGATCGATGTTATAGCAATTGAAATAAGCGCCGAACTTGGTATCGATTGGGCTGCCATATCCTGCTCCGCTTTGGTTGCTGGGCACTTCCACGCGCCAGACATTGAAGTGGTTTTTATATTCCTTGTAGATATCTTCGGCGAAGTAGCCTTCGACAATTTTGCGGGCATCTTCTTCGAATTTGCTCAGATCACTTGAAGTGTATCCCTCAGAAAGCAACACCAAGTCGACCCGATTTTCCGAATCGCCGGTTTTGAAGATACTGTAAACACCATTAGCTGCCTGGGCTTCCATTGTCACTTGGGCTTCCGCCTGAAAGGCCTGGCTCTTTCCCAGCTCAATGCGCTGTATCAGATTAAACTGGTAGCCGGAGTCCTGCTTTTCAATCGTGTTTAATTCCAGAGTCTGGATGTCCTTTTGATTGGGAACGTCCAGTCGAAGCGTGCCGGAATCCTTCACGATTTCTTCGGCAGTTTCCAACTCCCCTGTGTCCGGATTGAATACTTCGGCGTGTACCAGCAGCGGGTTATCAACCACATGGCGATAGACTTCCCGCCCGTCTGCGTCTTTGCCGATCACCATGAGCTGATCCGTGGAGACTACATCATCATCCTGAAAATATTTGGCCTGCTTGGCGACTCTTTCCTTCACACTAGCGCGGACTCCCGCCGAGATATCGTTGGGATTGGCGGAAAAGATCTGGGTTCGATCGAGTTGGATATGCAGTTCGGTCATCGATTCTGCTGTGGCGAAGACTGATAAGCACAGCAAGATGGAAGATAGAAATAACTTCACAAGTGCCTTCATTGTCTGCCTCCTTTCAGGCAATAGATCCATGGACGGGTGATGCTCGGAGCTCCTGCCTCTAATGGCATCGTGGGTATCCATATATCCAGTTTATAGACAAGCCCGGAACGTCTTTTCCATATTCTCCGGACTGGTTAATAAATAAGCATAGCGGGTAATTAAGACACTTGTGAGACGCGATTTTACTTAGGAGAAAGAGGGTATATAGGAGTGTATAAGCTTAATAAAATCAAAGGACTAGGGTGTATTAGGCTAAATAGGTGTGGACATGATGTTTTTAATAAGTTTTTTGCCTAAAAAGCAGGAAGAATGGGCCAGACTTATGGTGATTCGTCCGGCCCAGGACTTGGCAGAATAGCGGTTTAAGCCAGATCTGTTTTCAGGTTATGGAAAGGGTTCTGCAAGGTTCCTTTTCCAAACGGCATACTACCGGGACCACCGGCGCGTTCAATCAGGGGTTTGACTAATAGCTTGAGTGGCCACTCGCTATTTTCAAACAGCTGCTGATTAATCATCGCCCTGACGTCGTCAGAAAAATCCACAGTCTGAATGACCTGCTCCAGTTCCTCCCGTATCACCAACCATAGTCTGGCATCGTCCATGGAAAAACGGATCGCCAGAGTCTCGATGATGGCGCGGAGGTTGACCTGGATGCCCAGCGTCAGAAGGTAAAACAGCAAGTCTTCCGGAGCGTCGTGGTAGAGGGTATTAGGCGTTCCCTTTCTAATACAATATTCCGGATCAGCAAGGCCGTTTTCTTCCAGCCAGGGGACGTATATGCGCAGGGAGTCATGATCCCGGAACAACAGTCCTTCAGGCTGGCCGTCTTTCAGCACCAGAACGACGTTCTGGCCGTGCATTTCGGCCAGCATGCCAATGCGGAACATGCGCAGTTTGATATCCAGGAAACATTGACAGAGCTCCCGGAACAGTATTTCCACCGACTCTGGGGATTCAGCCAGTTGTCTGTGCTCCATCCACTGATCAAAGAAATGCTCAAGGCCTTTGGGATTTTCAGGCGAGGGACCGGTTTGACTGTTAAGTAGGGTTCCCATCGCGGCCATCGGAACCATTCTGTAAGTGGAATCCTCAAGCAGTTGCTGTGGGTAAGTGCGTATCAATGCTGCCAGGTGCCGGGGACCTTCATCAAACAGGCCTTTGCCTTCCGGCATAAATCCCCACCACTTGGTTTCATCGCACAGAAATACCCGGTCCGGTAAGAGGGGGTCGAGAGGCAGTGCCTGTTTCATCAGTTGCTCACTGCGTTGACCGTTAATCATTTTAGCGCCGGGCAGATAGCGTGATGCTCCCAGTGAATAGATCGCCATAGGTAGTTTCAGATAGTGAGGACTGTTTGTCAGTGGAGCCATGGTGCGGACGGACGAAGTCGCAAGAACCTTGGCCTCGCTGAATGACAGTGTTTCGAGAATACCTGTCTGCCAGGCTTCTCCAATCTGTTCGGGGAGAACATGTTCCAATTGCCATGGATGAACCGGAATGGCGACATGGGTTTGATCTATACCGCGCCGTTGCATTTCCTCTTGTAAGCTAGCCTGCTGTTCCCTGCTAAGCAGGAACTGGGCTGGATGGATCTGCTGGGGTGACTCAACACCGTTTCCAAAGCATAGACTGTCTCTTGCTACGGCAACCCAATGTAATGGTATATGCTCACCGAACTCCGCCAGATATTGGCGGTATTCGGTTTCATTCAATCCCATTTTGGCTTTGGCTATTGGATGAAACGGACGGTCCCTGATGGATGACCATTGCTCCAGAACCTGGAAGGTTTCTGCGGCCGGCCGGGTAAAGAGTCCATCGGTATTGATCTGGTGCTCTAGTGACCAGGCTGTTTGTTGCAGGGTGGTTTTCAAGGATTCCAGAAACAGTTCGCAGCCTTTGGTTTGCCCCGGGGTGTCATCGGGCAGTAATTTCTGAACCCGTTGCATCAGGCTGACAGGCGTCAATGAGAGCACCTCAAATGCTGTCTGGGTGTCGTCGAAATTCACAGCATAAACCGGGGTTGACGGAATGCGTTGCAATGTCAGGGCAATGTTCTTTCGAACAGGAATAACGATGAAAGAGTGTGGCGGTTCGCCTGACCAGCAGCACCAGAAAAGAGTGCTCTGTTGCGGTGAGCCGGCGTCAGGCCATCGGGTCAGCTGATTGAATAATCCCGGATATTTCTCACAACTGATTTGAAGCTGTTCCAGGGATAACAGTTTCTGGTCTGTATTGAGGAAAAATCCTTCGGTGAACAGGCATTCGACCAGATCCTGCATGACCAGTTCGGAAGCCTGTTGTTGAAAGTGTTCATTGGGTTTCACGTTCGTTTCCTTTCACAGAAAAATGAATGCATTGAAAAGATTGGGAGTTGCCGGGCTTTCAATTTGAGGTTGGCCTGAATGCATAAAGTGGATTGGGAACCTGCTTGAACCGGGGCTGACTGTCGCCGTACAGGCGTCTCTTGGTCAGCTCTTCCACCTGGTAGGTTTCTGCAAATACATCGAACGCCTTATATCTCTCAGCGTGCTCGGGATATGCCGACTGATAATCCAGAATAATTTTGGCTGTCATTGACCAGAATTCGGTTTCTACTAATTGGTACTGCTGTTCCAGAAAGATCCCGAGTTCCGCCAGACAGATGAAAAAGAAGGCGTCACAGGAAAAGTCGCGTACTGCATCAAGGTCGTTCGTCAGGATGAATGAATTGGCGTTGATCAGGGCATGACTCGGCGGCACCGGATAGAGATCCGGAGCTCGTTCTGGATCAGTCAGATGGGCGGGAGAGTAACGAACGCCATCATGGAAATCCTTCAACGCGATACGAACCGGCCAACCGTTTTGATGAATAAGCACAATGTTCTGTGCATGAGATTCCATTCCAATACCATGGGCAAACAGCATGTGAATAATCGGGGTGGTGGATACCCTGAGTACCTGCTCTGTCCAGGCTTTCAGACCGTATTGCTGTATCCAGGAATCAATCAGCGGTTTCGCTTCCGGTTTTATTGGTCCTGTATTTTCCTGATTCAACGGTTCGGGTCTAAGCGAACAGAGTCCGTTGAAAGGAAACCCTTCTTCACCCGGCTTCAGATAATGATGCAGACTTTCCCGCCAGATAGCTCCCAGCGTGCCGTAAGCTTTTGAATGTCTGGCTTCCGGTAGCTTCTGATAATCAAAGGTCACGCCCACCGTTTCACCCAGGATGACGAAGTCCATTTCGCGGGCAGTTTGGTCTTGGGTAATCAAGCCGTGCAGCCAATCTGTAATCAACGGACCGTTCAAGACGGTATGGCCCGCCAGTATTCTGCTGGTAGAAGTATTGGTGATGCTGAGAGCCAGTTTGACGTAAGGCTTCTCCTTCTGCGTGGCATTGGCCAGGGTGCGAATCGATTGCTGAGCGCGGTAGCGATCCTCGCTGGTACCGAGGTAAATGATCTCTTTGTCCACCAGTTCAGGATAAAAAGTGGCTAAAACCTTTTCCTCCCATTGCCAGGGGTGTACGGGAATCAGGTGGTAGTCACTCAGATCACGACCCTGGCTTTGCAGCGCATCGACGAAACGTTGATAGTCCTGTGCGCCCAGCTGTTCTTCCACGAAAGCCTGATAGTCGGTGGAAAGTGAATGATTCATGGAACTTAGGCGATGATGCACAGCCAGCCAGTGAACCTGCAGGGGCTGCTTGAACTCAGGCCCGTAAAGTTCGTTATCTTCCAGGGAGAATCCAATGCGGGATTTATAACAAGCGTGGTATGAATGGGCATCCAGAATGTCGCCCTCAAGCTCGTCATAGTCCAGTTTCCCATCCCAAGGCTGAAGAAAACGCTCCTGGCTGTGGGACTGCAAGTCCTTGAGCAGAGTTTGTTCCAATTCATCCATAAATGTCGCGAGGAGCTGGGTGTCGGGGATGCGGGAGACAAGCTCGGTCAGAACTTCCTGCAGGTTGGCAGATTTGGTCTGACCGTTTTCGGAGATTCGCAGCACCGCTACCCGGTCCAGCTTGATCTGTCCAAAGCTGACCCTGGCTCCGCCGCGACAATGATAGTGGACCGGCTTCCCGGTTGCTGTCTTGCCTTCCAGGATAAACCAGCCTTTATCGTCGGGTGTGGCATCCTGTCGAAACTCGTGGGGCAGAATGTCTTCGTAAATCAGCGTTTGTAATAGTTGCCTGATGACCCTTTGTTCAACCTGATGGAACTGGTTGGATGCCAGCGCCTCCACCCAGCGGGTGGATTGGCTGGATTGGCCCGACTGATTGGATTGATTGGTGTGGGTTTGGTTTCCGATTTCCTTGGCTTCCAAAACACTCATGTTTCTACCTTGTTTAGTTTTTGATTTGAGGCTGTCTGCCCTTTCAGGAGCAGACTTTTAGATAAACGAAAATTGATCCGTGCTGCTTTCAGCCGGTTCTTCTGCCATTTCTTCGATTGATGCGGAGCTGAACCGGGCAGTAGCCATGCCAACGGCAAGGCCAGCAATATCAGCAGACCAACCGTTGTGAATATCTCGTTGATGGCGGTTAATCCGCTGATGTCTGACGGGGTACCGCCAGTGCGAAGATTGGCACTGCGAACCTCGAAATAAATGGACATCAGAACGATGGCGATTGAGGCCGCAATGCGCCGCAGGATGTTGTTCATTGCAGCACCCTGTGCCACCAGATGCTCGGGGATGGCATTGAGTCCTGCAGTGGTTACGGGCATATAGGACAGCCCGATGCCGATTCCCCTGGCCATCATGAGTAAAAAGATCATCCAAAGTGGTGAGGCGTTATCGATCAATCCAAACGCGATGGTTGCCAGTGCGGTAAACAGCAGGCCGATACAAACCACACCTCTTGGTCCCCGTGTGTCCAGTGTCTTTCCGCCCAGATTGACAAATGCACTGGCGAACACGGCGGTGGTCAGTAATGCCAGCCCGGTCCAGACCGGGCCATGTCCCAAAACGGTTTGCATGAGCAACGGCAATATCATGATGCAGCCAAACATGCCGACGGTCTGGACCACGGCAACAACGACACTCAGGCTATAGCTTGGAATGGCAAATATCTGCAGGCACAGCAAGGGTTCCTGCTTGCTTATCTCTACCCGGACAAATGCGACAAGGCAGAGTAACGCAAGAGTTATCAATGTCAGATTGACAGGACTGGTCAGTGCCGTTTGATCCCTGAATTGGCTGAGGACAAACAGTAGTAGTCCAACCCCTGAAGTCACCAACAGAAAACCAATCCAGTCGAATGAACGGTCTTTTTGACCTTCGTCTGCCGGGAGGCAATAAAAGCCGACAAACAAGCCCAGCAGGCCGGTGGGAATATTCATGGCGAACAGCACATGCCAGCTGTAAAACTGCAACATCACTCCACCAACCGCAGGTCCTACTGCTGGGGCCAACATTACCGCAGTTCCCCAGATGCCGGTGACTCTGCCACGCTGTTCTTTTGGATAGACGGCAAAGATCAGGGCCAGAGATAAAGGGATCATCAGACCTCCTGCTATTCCCTGGAAGACTCTGGCTGCGATTACCCAGGGCATGGTCGTCGTAAAAGTACCGGCAATAGAGCCGCAGATAAAAAGCGTTAGCCCGGTCAGGTACACGGTTCTCTTGCTGAAGCGATGACTCAGAAAACCGGTGATCGGCATGGTCATACCCATGCCGATCAAAAAGCCGGTAATGATCCAGCCGGCGGTAATCGGGCCAATGCTGAAGGCTGTCATGAACTCAGGTACCGCCGGATTGAGAGCACTATTGTTCAGGCTCACCGTGACCGTTCCGAACAGAACGGTCATGACGATTAACCAGCGTGGTCTGCTATTAGCTCCTGGAGTTATATCGGCTCCTGGAGATATGTTGGATCGTGAAATCATGTCAGATTGAGGACCTATATTGACGCTATTTATCCAGCGACGCTGATTTCACGGGACAGGCAAAGCTCCCGTACCGCTTCGGAAAAAATATTGCCGATTTGTTCAATCTGCTGTTCAGTAACGATCAAAGGAGGGAGGAAGCGGACCACCGAAGAATGCCTGCCGCCAACCTCAAGAATTAATCCTTTCTGAAAGCATCGACGCTGTATTTTTGAAGCCAGTTCCGGGTTAGCCAGCGGCTGGCCCAGACGATCTGTAGCCCCATTACCGTCAACGATTTCAACGCCAATCATCAGGCCCTGTCCCCGGACATCGCCGATTTCACCAAAGTCATACTGAAGCTCGCCCAGCTTCTCTTGAAGTTGTCTGCCTTTGATTGACGCCTGTGCGGAGAGATCCTTCGATTTGATGTATTTGAGACTGGCCAGTCCTGCGGCCATTGCTAGTTGATTTCCCCGAAAGGTGCCGATATGAGCGCCGGGCAGCCACTGGTCGAACTTTTTCCGGTATACAAGAACTGACAACGGCAGGCTGCCACCAATGGCTTTGGACAGGACCAGGATATCCGGCTCGATACCGGCGTGCTCAAAAGCGAACAGACGACCGGTTCGGCCGAAACCGGTTTGTACTTCGTCGATGATCAAGGGGATTCCGGCTTCTGCGGTAATGCGGCGAATCTCCCTGAGCCATTCCACCGGAGCGGGGATGGCGCCACCTTCGCCCTGAACGACCTCCAGAATTACGGCGGCAGGAGGGAGAATACCGCTTTCCGGATCATGCAGAATCGTTTCAAGATAACGGGTGCCGAGTTGATGTCCCCGTTTTCCACCGACGCCGAAAGGACAACGATAAGAGTAAGGATATGGGAGGAAATGAACATTAGGTATCAACCCTTGAACAGCTCCTTTTTGATGTAGAGTGCCGCTAAGGCTCATCGTTGCATGGGTGGAACCGTGATAACCACCGTGAAAGGAAAAGATGCCGCTTCTTCCCGTGTGGGTTTTGGCCAGTTTGAGCGCGGCTTCAATACCGTCTGCGCCAGATGGGCCGCAGAAGTGTATACGAGCGTCTTCGGCAAACCCGGGAGGTAAACTGGCAAACAGTTCGTCAACGAAGGCCTCTTTCACCGGGGTGGTCAGATCAAGCGTGTGGAGCGGTAGCTGCTGGTCCAGTGCTGTTTTGATGGCTTCCACGACCACCGGATGGTTGTGTCCCAGTGCAAGAGTACCGGCACCGGCCAGACAATCGATATAGGTTTTACCGTCCATATCTGTGACATGGATTCCCTCGGCTTTGCTAATAGCCAGAGGCAATCGTCTTGGATAGGAACGGGCATTTGATTCGCGGCTAGCCTGGTTTTCCAGTAATGGAAGGTTTCTGGAGCCTTCATTAACAAGCGGTTGCAACATGTTGGTCACTCCTTTGTATATGTGCGTCAATAACGTCTGAATCAATGAAAATCTGTTGTGGTTTGGGATGGCACAGAAAGTCCGTGTGGGAAATGTTGTAGCCATAAGCACCTGCCATCGGCAGGACCAGCAGGTCGCCTATCTGCAGGTCGGAAAAACTCTGATTCCGGGAAAGAATGTCCTTGGGAGTACATAGTTGTCCCACAACGGTCACGGTTTGCCAGGAATCGGAACGGTTGTTGCCGTAGTCCCTTGGGTTCCCCATTGGTAAGTGAATCACCGGGTGATCATGGGATTGGGCTACCGGTAAGCGGAAGTGATGGGTACCCCCCCGGCATATCGCAAAGGTTTGGCCGTGGTTTTGTTTAATGTCTATTATCTGTATCAGGTAATACCCACAAAACGCTGAAATGAAGCGGCCTGGTTCGAATCGAATGCGAGGCGGATTCGGATGTTGTTTCAGGGATTGCTCAAGATGACGACAAAGGGCTGACCAATCGTACTGATCCGGAGTCAGATAGTTGACCCCCATCCCCCCGCCGACATTCAGGTAACACAGGTTGGAGGTATCTGTGACCAGGGCTTTCCACTCGCCCCATTTTTCCAGGTACCAATCGAGCAGGCGCTGGTGCCGTTGCACATCTGTCTGGTGTGACATGGCATGAACGTGGAAGCCGCTGAGTATCAGATGTTCACTCTGTTCAACCAGTTGAATGGCTTCAGCCAACTGCTTTTCGTCGATACCAAAGGGAGTGGGAACACCTGCCATGGATAGTTTGGTGGCCAAATGATCCGGTAACATCGGGTTAATGCGCAGCAATACCTTTTGTTGGCGATTTTGCTCTGCGGCGATGTTCTCCAACCGATGTATTTCATTAATGCTTTCGAGGTGGATCATTTCCACTCGGTGTTTGATGGCTTCTCTTAGGTCGGAGTCCAACTTACCTGGGCCGGAAAAGATAAAGGGCTTGCGTAGTGAACAATTCAGGACTTTCTGAATTTCTCCCCCCGAGGAGATTTCCAGTCCATCCACCAGAGGTGCCACGGTTTCAATAATTTCTTTCTCGCTGTTGGCTTTGATCGCGTAATACAGTTCCACTCCTTTAGGGAGTTGGGACATGAGACTACGAACATGCCTGCGTAGGCTTTCCAGGTCATAGATGAAGGCACAGACCGGTTCATTTTCAACCAAAGCAAGAGATTTTGCGTTTACCAGGATATTCTCGGGTAGTGATGCAGAAGATGCAGAAAAAGACGAGTCGGATAGTGCTTTCATTGGCTGCACTCCATAACTTTCAGTGGATTGTCTGCATGACCCGAATCTTTCGATGTGAATTTGTCATGCCAGGGAGATGGAAGTTGCACATAACCAGCCTGCTTATCTGCAGCTCCGGCCAATCTCACCCTGAAATTGGTTTTACATGGAATATCATCACCTGAGAGCAAACCGTCCAGTTCCGGTGTTGGTGTTGCCAACTCTTTCCGGATCATCTGAAGCTCTTCATAAACCATCTGCCACATCTGTGGAGCCAGTTCAGGATGATGATGGGTGAGCGCCAACACGGCTTCTGAAAGGTTATTGACGAACAGGCAGTAGGCGATTCGGCTCCACCCCTGGGCTCGTGGGTAAGTCATGGACTGTTTGACCCGTGGGTGAGTGTCCTCGGGAATCCACTGGCTGCCCAGATCGGAGGTCAGTTTGACGCCTTCATAGTCACGCAGAAGCACCTTTTCCGGGTAACCCTGCCGGTGAACCACGATGGTATTCTGCAAATGAGGTTCAAACACGATTCCATGATTGAAGAACAGGCTGATAACTGGACGTAACAGCAAAGACTGGTAGTGACGGAACCAAGCCAGACGGTCCTGCGATGTGGGAGAATGACCAAGATAATCCTGTAGAAAGTTAAGGATGACGGGAAGCAGGGCTCCGTCCCGGCCGAACAGCGTGCCTGCCATCAGGCTGTTTTCCATCCCCTCATGTTGGCAAAAGTTGCGTCGCAAAATGGCCCCGGTTTGTTCACGGAACCAACGTTGATCTTCCTCTGAAGCCGCGACGGGTGACCAACTGATAGCTCCTGGTTCACCCAGCAATTGCAACCCACCGGTGGTTGCAGGGGAGTCCGTGACCAGGTGGGTGAGCAGCCGGTCAATGATCAGAGCGCTTTCCAATTCATACCAGGCATTCTTGCGCACGCAGTTGGTGATGCGGACGTTCAGTGATCCTTTAATGAAGAAATCGTGATCCTTCACATACAGGGTTCTAAGGGAAGCCGTAGGCCAGGCGTCAAAACCGGATCTGCCCAGATCGCGGATAATGTTATCGGATAGCAATTGCTGGACTCTGGGGTCGGTTCGGAAGAGTTCGCCCTGTACCGGATGCATACTGATAATGGCCATACCTGGACGAGCACCGGATTGGTTGGCAAAACCGTTAAGAACCTGCCGGTCAGATAATTCATTGCCACTGACCCACAGACCATTCATGGGGACCTCAAACTGGTGCAGCCGCATTGATCGAGCAAACTCTGGGGAATAGTCTTGCTGCTGCAAATGTTGAGGCCAGAGCCGGGCTTTGGGAGCGGGATGAGTCGGATGACCAAACCAAAGGCTTTGCTCGCTATCAAGATAGCCTTTTAATGAGCGTCTGACCTGGGAGGTGAGTTGGGCCACAATCGTTTGCTTAAGCTCGCCGCTTGCAAGAATCTGGTCCATGAGCTCTTCGTTGCGATGACCGGTGATCTCAGAGCAGCTTTCCAGTAAATACTCGGCAAAAGTTCTAAGCTGAAGCTTTCTCCAGGGCCCGGATTGGCGCTTCCCAAAAGCGCCCGAGAGGTAATATTGACTACCCAGGTTATCCTGACGATCAACCAGTACCAGGAAACGTGTTCCGTTAGGCATGTCTACCCTCAGGGGAAAGGCATTCACAGAACGTGCGCGATGGGATAGTTGAAGAGGTAGCCCCATCGGTTCACTCGGCCAGCCATAGCGAACCAGTGATAAAGGCAGAGCGAATTCCTTGATCAGGCAGTTCAGCAGAGCGTGACAGGCAGCCTGCTCGCCGATGACATTGGCGTATACGGCATAAGGAGGATTGAGGCTCATGCCATCGCCTCCAACATCGGGGATTCCTGATGAGTTTCACACCATTGCAGCGGCTGGGAGGGTATACCCAGGCAGATATTGATGGTTTCCCTGAACAGGTTCCCTTCCAGATGCTCGTTCAGTGACAACTCGCCGTCTTCGGTGTGAAGTCCGTTATGGATTTCCTTTATCCTTGGGCCGTTGGCGGTGATGGTATATTCGACATGGTGACGGCCCAGCCCAAGTCCCAGTCCGGACAACTGACTCAGAACCTCATTTTGTAATGGAAGTGTTGCCATCCATTGCGGCTGACGAATGGTGCTACCGGAAAGCTCCTGAATCTGGATGCGGCTTCCGCCCAGTACGATAAAACCCTCAGGAGTACCCAGACCCTCCAGGGTATAAAACTCGCCTTCTACATAATTCTCAACAAGCGCGAATCCTTCACTAAGGGTTGTGAGATAACGGCTTAACTCCTCCTGGTTTCTCACAACCTGTCCATTGTCGCCGGTTCCGGGTTCCAATGATTGAACGACTGCAGGGAAATGCTTGATCATGGATGCTGATTTAAGGTCCGCAGCTTGAATGATTTTGCTGTTGGTTACATTATCGGAGGGATCGAGCCGGTTATGTAAAGCGTTTTTCTGGCTGCAGAGAAGTGTGCTGTGCCAGGACGGGCCGGATAGGCCGTGATAGTCTGAAAGTATTGCTGCACTGGGTTGTAAACCGGGTGCCATGGCGAGAATACCGTCGCATCTTAACTGATGTATCGCCATTAATCTGGCGACAGATAGAGGATTGAAGATATCGCATTCGAGAAGTTTGCAGTGTTGATACGCCGGGACGAATTTCTTCCGCAATACATGCTCATGGATACAGTCTGTCAGAATGGTCACCTCGACGTTCAGGTCGATAGCGGCCGGGATAAATCCTTCCTCGAGGACTCGCGTCGGCAAATGGGAGAGTAAAATCAATTCCATTTGGGGCCTCACAAAGTGGTTAGTTGCAAATAGTTTGCATACGGTAATGAGAATCATTCGCATTGTAAATAGAAAGAATGACCTAATCCTCAGTTTTTTTGATTGTGACGAACTAGACTTTTGTATAAGACAGACTCAAGAGAGGTAAAAAGCTCACGGCAAAACGCCTGAACATTGATCGAGATTGCACGCATGAAACGGCAGTAACATATGAGCCGTTTTGGATTGCCGGGAAAATGGGAAAAGGAAGAATTGAAATAATGAATAGGCGGGATTAAGCGAAAAGAAAGGCACCGCTATCAGCGGTGCCTTGTGCGATGATAAAATTTATAAATCAGTAAACTACATAGATAAGAAGGCTAAATAAATCAGTAGGTTACAGAGTATCCTAAAGTAATTGTCCGACCTTGGGCGCTGAGACCTGAAGGTGAGCCGTAGGTGGCTTCAGCCCACTGGGAATAAACGGTTTTGTAATCACGATCGAAGAGGTTGCTGATGCCGGCACTCAGTTCTCCTACCGGTAGAGTAAAGCGGCCTAGAAGGTCGACCACCAGGTACCCATCGATTGGTTTGATGCTGCTCATTTCACCGCTTGTTTCGTCTATTTCAGCACCTTTGTCGTAGCTTTGTACTTTTAGAGCCTGTAACCGAAGGCTGTAGTTGTCCGCGACGTAACCGACATAGGTCGTAATTTTTTCCGGAGAAACTTCGCTGGCATCCAGGTCGACCCAGGTTCCGGCATCGGTATCGAAGGTTCGACCTTCCGTAAACGAGTAGGTAGCTCCTGTGACCAGGTTATCTGTCAGATAGTAATCCAACGTGGCTTCTGCACCATAAATACGTTTCTGCTGTTCCAGCATGTCCACGGAATAGTCTTCATTGAAGACCACCGTTTTATCGGATTTGTTATAAAACGCCGTGATACTCGCCTGAATAGGCTGCCATTGTCCACGCCACCCAAGCTCATAACTTCTCACCTTCATCGCATCCAGGTTGATCTGGTCGATAGTGGTATAAGGCCCCCCAACTTCAGCAAGCTGGCTGTCCTTGGCAATAGCACCTCGTAGTAGACGGGCAGTATCGGGTAACTCAAAACCTTCGGAATAATTAATGAAGATCTCATGCTCAGGAGTCACCCGATAAATAGCACCGGTGTTGACCAGTAGAGAATTGTAATTAACTTTGCCGCCTTCGAGCTCGGTTGGGGTAAAGTCGGATGGTCTGCCTATATCGTCATATGCATAATCGTAGAGTGATTCGTAGGGCGACGTAAAATTGCTAATATCTTGCTTGATGGTTTCATATCTCAATCCCAACTGTAGTGTTAAGGGATCAACAGGTTTATAGGAAGACTGAACGAAACCTGCCAAAGTGGTGGTTTCGACGTCCGGCCCATAAGAGTACTCGCGTCCGGTAGGTGAATATTCCAAACCATTGGATGTAAGAAAAGTCATAGTGTCGTAGCTTTTGGCATTCTGGGAGCCTTTTTCAACTTCGAAGTCTGTTCCCCAGACCAGATTGACTCTTTCGTGGACAGGTGTGTCGAATGCCAGTTTACTGCCCCAAACTTCAGACTCACTGACAGATTGATTCACAACCAGACGTGCCAGTGTAGGTAGTCCGGCACGAGCTTTGAGCAATGTGGGGAATGGATAAAATTTATATTCCCGTTTCCGGTAATATCCCAATGCATGGAAACTTCCACCAAGAGTATCACTGTCATTAAAAGAGATGGAGTAAGCGTCCCTGTGGCTGTATGGTTGGTCATCCAGTTTCAGTCCGTCAACCGCTTCGGTGGGGAATGACATAGTACCACCGGAGGTAACGTAGGCTGCCCCGGGCCCGTAGTTAGGGCCGAAATCGGTGTCCATATCATCGCGAAACCATTCACCTGATAGTTGAATGTCCTGGGTTTCGCTCAACTGATAACCGCCTTTCAACAGAATGTTTTTGGTTTCCGTATCCTCCCGTCCGACCTGTGCAGGTTCCGGTGCAATACGGTTGCCTTCACTATCGTAATTGCCGTAACGCTCTTCGTAATTGGCATTGAAGAACAGATCGAAGTCACCCTCCTTGACGGACACGCTCTGGCTGACATCATACTTGCTGACTCTTTTAGATGGCGTAGAGGAGGTAATGCTGGTGCCGACATCAGTGGAGAATTCAACGCCGTCTTCCCGGGCCTTTTTGGTGATGATGTTAATAACACCACCAGCGCCGCCTGAACCGTAAATTGCGCTGGAACCGGAGATGACCTCTATGCGATCAATAATGCTCGCTGACAGAGTATTGAGCTGGCGGCTGACATTACGGTTTTCGATCTGTGGAACGCCATCAATCAACAGTAGTACATCCCTTCCCCGAATGGTTTGGGTAAAGTCTGTTGAGATTTGTGTGCTGGTGCCCATCCCGGGAACCATCCGGCCGAGAATATCAGCCACAGAAGCTCCTGTCGCAGCCTGTTCCGCTATCTGGTCTTCATCAATCACCTGTACCGTTTGCGGGATCTCTGAAATAGACTGTGCAGTACGGGAGGCTGTTACAAAAACGTCATCCATAACGATTGCCTCATCAGCGTGGGCAAATCCCGGAAGCGCAATGCTCACAGCAACGATACCTGTTGCCCGGGTGGTTTTACTAAGCAGTGGTCGGGTCACGACGTTCTCCTATTGATGTAAAGCGTTATTCATTTGATGTAAAACGTTGTCAGCTAGTTTTGATAATCATTCGTATTTGTAATTTGCAGACAAAAATGCACGGCTCGTAAACTCCTTCGAGTCGATTAATGAGAGATGGCTGGATTAGATGAGAGACGCTGTCTGTATTTGCCGGTAAGCAGCAGGAGGACAAAGTAGCTTCCTCCGAGGACGGCTGTGGTAATGCCTGCCGCAAGCTCAAATGGCGACATAAGGGATTGAGCCAGAGAGTCAGCAGCGACCAAAAGTATGGCGCCTAGCAATAGGCTGCCGAGCATCTTCTGTCGGTAATTTGATAGTCCCAGCATACTGGCCAGATGTGGCGCCATCAGTCCGATAAAGCCGATGCCACCGACAACAGCCACTGAAACAGCGGCCAGGATACAAGCGAGCACCAACATGAGAAGACCCTGACGTTGTATGGAAACACTCAGTGCCTGGGACAATTCCGGACCTAACTGGAGAATATCCAGAAGCCGGGCCTGATGTATTACCCAGACCATAATGGGGAGGCTGATTCCCGCCATTAACCACCATTGGGATTGGGTAACACCATAAGTGGTGCCCGACAGCCATAGCAGTGCATCGGACGCCTGACTAGCGCCTAATGTCAGCAAAAGGGTATTCAGCGTGGCGGCAATGGCTGAGAGCGTCATACCAACCAGTGCCACATGAGTGGGGGAATAGGCTGGCCGCCGTAGTAGCAGGAAAAATACAGGAAGTACCAGCAGGCTCCCGATCATGGATAGCCAGGCGAAATCCATTCGATTCAGGCCAGGGCTGAAGCTCAGAGCGATGACAACAACCAAAACGCCAACGGTCGTAACCCCTGAAATATCCGGACTGGCCAGCGGATTTCGCAGTAGCCCCTGAAAGATTAATCCGGAACAGGCTAATGCAGCACCTGCAAGCGCTGCGACAGCAGTGCGATAGGAATACAGGTAAGCGATAGGTGATTCCGAGCCGATATTTGGAAACGTTAGCCATAACAACATGGCCAGTATTGCTACAAGAACAGTAAAGAGAATGGCTGGACGGCATTCGAATAGTGGAGCAAGTCCAACTTCCCTGGCTTCCGGCAAGCGTGTTCTTTGTCGTGAAAGTTTTAGCAACATCCATAGCAGGAATGGCCCGCCAATCAGGGTTGTCATGGCTCCGGCGGGAACCGGAAAATCATGTCCGCCAACGAATCGGGCGAGTACATCCGCACCCAGCAATAATGCGGCACCTACCACAGCGGTGATAATTCCCTGGCTAAATGACCGTCTGGCACCAAGTAATTTTGCCAGATGGGGGGCAACCAGGCCGACAAAACTGATAACGCCAACCATGCTGACGCAGAGTCCAGCCAGAATAGTCGCCAGTAGCAGGCTGAGGCCTCTAATTTTGGCAACAGAGACTCCCAGGGATAAAGCTGTCTGGTCGCCAAGGTGGAACAGATCCAAAGCACGGGTGGCACCTATCCCCAGAGCAATCGTCAGTGCCAGCGGAAGCGTGAAGTGAACCAGATCATAGGATTCCAGGTGCTGGAGACTACCGGCGCCCCAGAGGAACATTCCGTCCAACCTGTTTTCGTAAAACAACATGAAGCCGGACGTAAGCGCTCCCAATGCCAGGGAAAGCGCCATACCCACCAGAATCGTATTTAACGCACTACTGCCCAGCCAGGCGGCGAATCCGTAAACCACCAGGGCTGTGGTAGCCGCGCCACCGAAAGCCCATAGTGATGCTTCCCATGGGGTGAGGGTGGCAATGACCAGTTGACCGATAATCAGTCCCACCATAGCGCCGGCGTTAATTCCCAATGTGGTTGGGCTGGCAAATGGATTCTGCAGACTGTGCTGAATCAGGATACCGGCCAGTCCCATTGCGGCACCTATCAGGCATGCCAGAATGGTTCGTGGCAGTGTCAGAGTGGTAAACAGCTCCTGGTCTATGTTGATTGTTGAATCTGACCAGAGAGTCGGCAAGATAACAGTACATTGGTCGTCAAGGCACAGCGAAGCCAGGGCAAGCAAAGCCAGCAGTCCCAAACTGAATACTGCAGTTACCCCTAGCTTCATAACCTGTCTCCGGTAGTTTTCTCTATGAGCCTCCAGGAGATGGTGTCCGCCATTCTCATGGCGCTGACGGGGCCGCCGAAACTCCACAACTGTTCTGTACTATATAACTGATCATTGATAACGAACGGCATGTGCGGCCAAAGCGATGAGTCGATCAGCTGTTGAGCATTCCGGGATAGCCCACCGACCATGAAAACATGGGTGTCAGAGAATCCTGCGAGTTCCCGTAGCTGTATGTGAGAAAAGTCTCTTCCGGGAATTGAAGTTAACCAACGATTTTTAAGACCTAATTGAGTGGTCAGAGTGCCGGCGAGGGATTCCGGGCTAAAGACCCTGACGCCCAATCCCATACCTATGGCCTTGGCAACAACGATCTGCTCGCCCTCAAGGCCGGCACTGGTCAGGCTTTTCCTTGACTCTGCAATCGTGTCCCACATCTGTCCCAGCAGGGATCGCGCTTCTTCTTCTTTATCAAGCAACCGTGCCAGTTGGAGAAAATTGGATTGCATGACATCGAAATATAAAAAGTCTTTTTCGCCTGTTGCGGGGTACTGTTGAAACAATGCGGTAGGCGCTATTTTGCTTAAGGCTTCGTAAGCACTGCGGTGGCGCCAGGGGTAGCCGACGATGAGATCAGGTTTCAATGCGGCGATCGCCTTCAGGTTGACCTGGCTACGGCTTCCGAGTTCCGTCACGCCGTCCGGAAGTTCAGGATGATTCGATTGCCATTGACGATATCCTTTAATACTGGCTGCACCGACAGGTACCGTATCAAGGCTGAGCAGCATTTCCACCGCTGTCCAGTTCAGAGCAACCACTCGCTTTGGAGGCGCCGGCAGTTCCAGGGTCCCCAGCGCATGTGTGGCACTGACAGCGGCGTAGACCTGTCCGTAACTTAATAGGAACACACTGCTGATCAGGAGGGCTATCAATCGCAATTTACTTCCTCCAGTGAGGGCTTGCGACAGTGGTTCAATTGATGTTGGCGGCGTGACGTCCTGGATCTGCAATGCAAATAGGTATTACCGTCAGGAAGCTCAACCCGGGTGGTTTGCAGCTGAAACGTGTCGTTGAGTATGGGGAGTTCCAGCAAGTGTTCCGGATTGCCAAAAAAGGCCGGTGCTCCCTGTCTCATAAGCAGAATCTGATGGCTGAACTGCAGCGCCTGGTTAATATCATGCAGTATCCACACAATGCTTTTATTGAGTTGGTGATTGATATCCTGAACCAACTCCAGTAACTCAAACTGGTGACTCAGGTCCAGATAAGAGGTTGGCTCATCCAGGAGAATCATGGGGGTATCCTGGGCAAGGATCATGGCCAGCCATACGCGCTGCATTTCTCCACCGGACAGAACGTCAACGCGTTCCTTACGACGGTCTGCCAGACTCACCAGTTGCAGGGCCCATTCAATCATTTCCTGATCGTGTTGAGTCATACGACCCAGAACTGAACGATGTGGGTGTCGTCCACATGCCACCAGATCCTCAATCAACATACCAAGAGGACGTGGTGCTGATTGGGGGAGTAGAGCCAGCTGTTGGGAAAGCTCGCGTTGACGAAAATGTTTTAAAGGTTTCCCACCCAGTCGAATGTTTCCCTCGCTTGGTGCCAGCAAGCGGCTGGCCAGCTTAAGAAATGTGCTCTTACCTGAACCGTTAGGACCGATGACAGCGGTGACGGATCCTGCCGGAAACGTCAGGGAAATATCGGACACCAATGTTTTTTGTCCAATGCGGTAAGCGACAGAATCAAACTCAAGGGAAACAGACATATGACAACTGCTAATAAGTGATAAGATATTAATTTAAATCACAATCATTCTCATTAGCAATAGTGTATTGTTTTTATGGCTCCTCAGGAAGGGGGGATATGCTATTTTTTGAACATTGCCACAGGGTTAAAACAACAAATATCGGTCCCAGCAGCAAAGAACTACTGAGGGCCTGATCCGGCAAGTATTGAAATAGCAGTCCTCCTGCCAGGGTACCCACGCCATAGCCAATAGTGTGGGCGCTAGTCAGAATTCCCCCAATAAGTCCCTGTCTTTCCGGCCACCGGTCTCTGAGTTGCTGACCGTAATAGGGGGTGCTGAGTGTTACTCCCATACAGGCGAGAATCAGTCCCCCTGTCAGCGTGATGATGCTCTGACTGCTTCCAAGCATCAGGCTGCCCACACTGATGGTGGCGAGCATGACCGTCAGATAGCTCCTAGTGCGGTTTTGCAGCCAGGGAATCAAAACTAGAGCCGTAATAACCATCGTGAAAGCGGAAATAGCCAACATCCCGCTTAACTGATGGGTGGCTTCCTCTGGGGATAACCCGTACTGATGCTGAAGGTAGGGCCCCAAAGAAAATTGTATGGCACCCAGGAAGAAGGTCAGGCAGAAGGCCATGGAAAGCTCGGGTAAGACATCATTCCAGTTAATCTGCTGGTTATCGGTCGGTTCCCTGGGGCTTGGCTTTACGGAGGTCGCACACGGCAGTCGTTTCGACCGGAAGAATAGTGACCATGACATCAGAAGACAGATTATTCCCAGTAAATACAGCGATAGAAGAGCGTTGTACCAGGCACATGCTGCGACCAGGAGTGGGCCTAGTATTCGGCCGGCCTGATTGGCGGCATTCAGACGGGCAAGATGGCTTCGGGTGTTGCTTGAGAGCGGAGTGATCACGCTGGCTTGTGCAGCGCTGAAAACTCCTGATGCAAACACTGCATAGACGAGGCGTGACAACACCAGCCCGCCCAATATGAGCCAAAACTCCGTCGGTTGAAAGATCGCGGTACTGAGGGTGGCCAATAGTAGCAGATGGGCTGTGGAAAGGCCGGCGAAGGTCCAGGCCAGAGTCCGGACAGGAGTATACCGGTCGGTCAGTTTCCCCCATATCGGACCGAAAAAGACAAAGCCCAGTAACCCTCCCCCAATCAGCCAGGACCATAATGATGCAGTCATCGGAGTCTTGGCGATCAGTAGTGGCAGGCAGGCTAATAACGCCGATTGTAATGTGCCCATGATGAGCACACTGATGTGAGCTGTTGTGCTGTTGTTCGCTGAAAGCTTCGTTGAAAGAGTAGAAAGTTTCTCGGTGTCCATTTTGGCCTGATGATCTGTGATTTTTATCAAAAACTCATAAATGATAATTGTTCGCACTTGAAAACAATTATCACACGCATTAGCATAATTTAAAACTCGAATGTGAAGGGACGGAATGTCCCTTATGAGAATTGTCGACTTCGACTGTGTGTTGAAGCCCGATGTATACAATAGCAGCCAGATTACCCGGGAAGGTCATGATGAGCTTCTTTTTTGATTCCTCACTTAACTGTTTCTTCAATGCGATGCTCAGGGAATGGAGTGGCTGGAAATATCGGCCAGCACAGCCCCAAGCTGATACTGATCACCAGCAAGGTTCGTTATATCCCTCCGGATGGTTTGATATTTCAGCTGCCGAAGGCGTTCTGTCTGTACCCTGTCGGCAATATTTCTCGACAGGACGGCATCAACTGCTGGCTCCCTGCTTACTGACCGACAACGACGGTGAAGTTCATACCCTTCAGTTTGAGCAAGCGATGGAATGGGCGATGCTGAACAGTTCTGTGGCGGCGGATCTTCCTGCTACCACCGTCATTGAATTTATCTCCAGAGTTCGAGATAGCAATCGTAATCTTAAGCATGCGATTGAGTTTAGAGGGGATGAACTGGATGCGCTATTTCAATCACCCCTGAATTTTTCTCAGGCTGAAACGGCGCTATTTACCGGCCACTCTATCCATCCCTGTCCAAAGGCCAGGGATAATTTCTCTGAACAGGACACCCTGGCGTATGCCCCCGAATACAACGGAAAGTTTGCCCTGCAATGGTATCTGGTCAGGAAAGACCGGCTATACCTCAAGGAGAGCGAAGGACATGCTTACAATGAGCTGGTGCAGGATCTACTGAAATCAGATAAGCATATGCAGTATTGGGCTGCTCAATTGGGAGAAAATCAGGCGCTGTTTCCCTGTCATCCGTTTCAACACCAGGTTTGGCAAAGCACGCCTCGCATTCGCGACATGATAGAAGAAGGATCTTTGGTATACCTTGGCCAGGGTAGTCAGCATTGGAGTGCCACGTCATCTGTGCGTGCCATTTATAGCTCGCAAGCTCCCTGGATGTTGAAGTATTCGCTCACGGTGAAGCTCACCAACTCGATTCGTCATCTGCAGCCGGCAGAGCTGGTGCGCGGAGCAGAACTGTTCAGAGTGCTGAATACTTCCAAAGCCAGGGAATATGTCGATCGCTTTCCATGTTTCAATATCCTCATGGAGCCGACAGCCGCAGCTTTATGCGGCGAGGATGGTTCACTATATGAAGAGAGTATTGTGCTTTGGAGGCAGAATCCTTTCATCGAGCGGTTTGATCGGAATACGGAAGTACTGGCCACTTTGTTGCAGGATGATCCCAGGACGGGAACTTCCCGGCTTGAGCAACGTCTCCGGTTATTGCCGCAATCCTATCAGGAAGTGGCGGTAGAGTGGTTTCAACAATATCTGGAAGTTGCTGTTAAACCGTTATTAGTCGGGCAGGCAGATTATGGCCTGCTGTTTGGCGCCCATCAGCAGAATATTGTGCTGACCCTGAACGATCTGGGGTATCCGGTAAAGATGTACTTCCGTGATTGCCAAGGCACCGGCTATACCCATCTGGCTCACGAGTTGTATGGTCATGAAATTGCCGACATGGCGAAGGATAGTGGGAACGTCATCGAAGACGAGGTGGCCATCCAGTTATTCAGCTATTACCTGATTGTAAATGCCACTTTCAATGTGATCAGTAGCTTATGCGGGGATGGAGCACTTGAAGAGAGTCTGTTGATTCGGCACTTGGGAGAGTTTTTAGTCGCCGTGAAAGAAGACGGGATTAACGATCACCAATGTATTGACTACTTGCTGCAATCCCCGGAGCTCACCGCCAAATGCAATTTTTATCTGGCATTGCGGAAAACCAATGAAAATACAAATTCAGATTACCTGGCAACATACCACCAGATGCCCAATCCCTTATTGATATGGTCACAGGGAAAATCCGTCAGTGAAGTCGATCTTCATCGAAATTCAGAGATTTCTGAGTCTGTAACTCCATAGCTCCTCGTCATACACAACTTATCGACATATTTGGAAGACCATGAACACTATTGCGCATATTGATACTTCTACGGCCGACAATGCTTTTTCTCCCCAACAGGAGAAATTTCAATTGATTCCCCATTCCGCGGATAACTGCCTGTTGATTCAGAAGGGCACCCGGCAGTGGCAGATAGACTTCAGTCAACACACACTGGAAGACAATACCTGGTTACTTACAGGACTATACGGGAGTATCGAGAATACCCTGCTTGCAGGCCAGTTAATGGATCAGCTCTTTGCTTACACCAAGGCACAAAGGCTAATCATTTCAGAAGCCATTCTGGCTGGAAACCCGGTGTTGAGGATGCCTCATTGGAGACCGTGTGAGCAGGGCGTTAGCATTGAGAGAGTTGCGTTTTATCAGATCCGGGAACACTGGTTGTCGCCTGAGCTGTTAAGTGTAGCACCGGATGCCAGGGTGAAGAGGGAAGGTGTGGCAGAGACTGTGCCCGTACGTCCACAGATTCCCGATACCGTCTTGTATCAACGTCAAATTCCGGGACTGAATGAAGTCTTTAGCCTACGACGGGCCACTATCGAAGAAGATGGTGAACGCTTTCACCGATGGCAAAATGAGCCCAGAGTCGCCAAATTCTGGGAATATCCGTTCAGTCGGCAGGAACTCGATGACATGCTACGTGATCGTCGTGCTGATCCCCACTGCGAACCTCTGATCGGCTGCTTTGACGGCCAACCTTTTGCTTATTTCGAGAGTTATTGGGGATTAGAGGATCGACTGGGCCCTTATTACGATGCTCGTCCTTTTGACCATGGATATCATGTGCTGGTCGGCGAACCCAAATATTTGGGAGGGGGGAGAACCCTGCATTGGATCAACGCTCTCAGTCACTATCTCTTTCTGTTGGATCCAAGGACTGAGCGCCTTGTAGGGGAGCCACGTGCAGATAACAGCAAGCTGCTTAAATGGGTGGAACACACTGCATGGTATAAAGAACGGGAATTTGATTTTCCTCACAAACGTGCAGCTCTGCTGAAGTGTGAGCGCGAAGAATACTTTTCTACCACGGTATTGTAGCCGACCTCCCAACAGGAATGACCGTCATGACATTGGAACCGTTACTATGGGCGCGATGTAATCAATCCCTCGTCGCCAAAATCATTGGCGAATGTGCTTATGAGGAATGCTGGGAACCGACTCCGCTGAGCAAAGGGGAGTACGAACTGGTGATTGGGGATCGCAGTTACCGTTTTCATGCCCGTCAGAGCATCTGGGGCTGGCTCCAGGTTGATCCGGAAAGTATTCGCTGTCAGGGGCAAGAGGTCTCCTCAGCCACTGAATTTCTGGTGAATGCACAGCCAGATCTGAAACTGAATGATATTGATCTGGGTAATCTTTTGGAGGAAATCCAGAACACGCTCTACAGCACTTATCGGCAACAGGAACGACTGTTGGCATATACCGCAGGGGATATGGTCCAGTTACCTGCAGAAGAGTTGCAATCCCTGTTAGATGGACACCCCAAAGCGATTGCCAACAAAGGGCGAATCGGTTGGGGTACAGAAGAACTGGCCCTCTATGCACCTGAATCGGGACAGTCCGTTCGCCTGCAATTGCTACTGGTACATCGAAGTTTGTGCACCGTTGGTTATGAGCCAGAGACAGATCCGTGGCATTTGCTTCAGCTGCACGTAAGCGATGAGCAGAATCAAGTGATCGACCAATTACTCAAGGACCGGGGAACAACGCGGTCTGAATATTATCCTGTGCCGGTTCACCCTTGGCAGTGGCAACGTCATATCAATGTTCAATACCAGGCCTGGATTCAGAGCGGAGACATTATACCGGTTGGGGAGTTGGCGGATGATTATTTGCCTCAGCAATCCATTCGTACCTTCTCGAATCTGAGAGACAGGGCTGATTACGATATAAAACTGCCTTTGACCATCCTGAACACCTCTTGTTTCCGTGGTATTCCCGGTAAGCATATCGAGACAGGCGCAGACTTGTCTCAGTGGTTGTCGTCGATTGTTTCCGAAGATCCATTGTTGAGTGGATTGGTTGTTCAGCGGGAGATCTGTGGTATCCACTGCCGTCACCCGGTCCAGGAACAGGTGGCTCAAACTCCCTATAGATATCGAGAAATGCTCGGAGTCGTCTGGCGGGAGTCTTTGCAGAAGTTTGTGAATCAGGACGAACAGGGCATTTTGATGGCGACGCTTATGCAGTGCGATAGCCGTGGCAAGGCTCTGGTCGCTGAGTATATTCGCCGTTCAGGACTCGCCCCGGAAGCTTGGCTGCGTGAATTGTTCAGTAAGGTTGTCGTACCCCTTTATCACCTGATGGCGAAATATGGAGTGGGGCTCGTCGCTCATGGCCAGAACATCAGTGTGATATTGAGAGATCATGTGCCGGTTCGCGTCAGTGTTAAGGACTTTCATGGTGATCTGCGTATAGTAGACCAGGATTTTCCAGAGCTTGCCGACATGCCCATGCAGGTGAAAGCTTGTCTTACGCGGTTTCCCGCAAAGTACCTTATTCATGATCTGGTTACCGGGCATTTTGTTACCACGCTGAGGTTCATATCACCGTTGGTGGAGGAACAGTGTGGTGTCACGGAAGCCCGTTTCTATGCCCTTCTTGCGGAAAGTATAAGTAAGTACCAGAAGCAACACCCGGAGCTCGCTGCCCGGTATGAACTATTTCCCATGTTTACCGACACTATTCTGAAAGTTTGTATAAATCGGGTGCGTTTTCGCATCGGATATGCTGATTCGGCGGAACGACCTATCCCCGAACTTGGTACCCCGATCAACAACCCATTAGTTTTGGATCGAGTCACGGAGCACGACTATGACACAGCCTCTTGATCTTGCAGGCCTTGGCGCAGGACCTTTCAATCTGAGCATTGCAGCGCTCATAGATGGCCTGAATCGGCAAGGGAGAAGCATCCGCTCAACGTTTTTTGAGCGTAAATCCTCATTCAGCTGGCATCCGGGAATGTTATTGCCGGACGCGCGAATGCAGACCTCCTACCTGAAGGACTTGGTGACAGGCATTGCGCCCACCAGCCCATACAGCTTTTTGAACTATCTGGTATCTCATAAGCGCTTTTACCAATTCCTGTCTGCTGAACTCACTGCTGTCACTCGGGCCGAATATGCTGATTACCTGCGCTGGGTATCGGAGCAGCTACCTAATGTTCAGTTCAATTCGCCGGTTGAGAATGTGGAGTTTTCAGAAGGGCAATTTCGGTTGTATTTTGACGGTGTTTCAGAGCCTGTGAAGGCTAAGAATATTTGTCTTGGCACTGGAAAAAGGCCTCATATTCCTGAGTGTGCCCGCAAGCATATCGGTGGCAACGTATTTCATGCTATTGGCATTGCCCAGCGGCAGTTTTCGGTGGAAGGGCTTCGGGTTGCAGTTGTTGGCGGTGGCCAAACCGGTGCGGAAGTATTCCAGAGCATGATGGATAACCAATGGGGAAGGCCGGCGAGTGTGCACTGGCTATCGCGGCGACAGAACTTTGAACCGCTGGACGAAACCCCTTTCACCAATGAATTTTTTACACCCCAGTATGTGGATGCGTTTTTCCAGCTGCCAGGAAAAATCAAACAACGGCTGGTGGCCAGCCAGAAGCTGGCATCCGATGGGATTTCGCCGGATACCCTCAAAGCCCTGTACCAAAAGTTATATGACAAGGCTGTCAGGGGGCAGGCTGAGCACCTTGACCTTCGACCTTATCGTGAAATGTCAGGCATGACCTACGAAAACGGCCGTTATTCCCTGGAGTTGTTGAATGGGCTTAATCAGCAATCCGAATCGTTGCAGGCCGATGTTGTGGTGCTATGCACCGGATTTGAATCTGACATTCCCGTGTATATGGATAGCCTGCGCAGCAAGTTGTCTATTGATGCTGAAGGACAGTTTGAATTAAGCCGGGACTTTGAAGTGGAGTGGAATGGACCATCAGAAAACCGCATCTTTGCTGTGAATGCCGGACGTCATAGTCACGGTATCGCCGAGCCCCAGATGAGTCTGATGTGCTGGCGGTCTGCCAGTATTATTAATCGCTTACTGGGCGAACAGGTATTTGATCTAGAGCAGCGTGTCAGTCTGGTGAACTGGCAGGAGGAGCTTCAGCCTGAAGTCGAAATGGCTTACGACATGGCTATTTAACAGAAATACCCCATCAACTCGGTACCGGGTTGATGGGGATCAGTCTAATCAGCAGAAATATGCTTCACCCCTTCCAGGGCTTTCTGCCAGCCTTTGTACAGCCGATTGACGGTGTTGTCTTCCATCTTGGGTTTGAATGATCGCTCACATTGCCAGTTGCTTTGCAGCTCTTCCAGGGAGGAATAAATACCCTGTTGCAGTGCCGCCAGCATTGCAGCGCCCAGCGCTGTGGTTTCCGTAACCAGTGGGCGATCCACTTGAACCTGAAGAATGTCTGACAGGAACTGCATAACCCAGTCGTTGACTACCATCCCACCGTCGACCCGAAGAGCGGCCAGCTCTTCCACGCCGTCAGCCTTCATGGCCTCCAACAGGTCGCGGGTCTGGTAGCATACGGATTGCAGACCGGCCGTCACAATCTGTTCAATGCCGGTATCCCTAGTCAGGCCGACAATGGCACCACGTGCTTTGGGATCCCAGTGAGGTGCTCCCAGTCCGGTAAAGGCGGGTACCAGGTATACGGATTGGTCTGCACCGGCTTTCAGGGCGTGTTGCAGACTGTCGCCGGCGCTGGTGATCAGCTTGATGCCGTCGCGCAGCCATTGCACTGTTGCGCCTGCCATGAAGATACTGCCTTCTATGGCGTAGGTGACCTTGCCGTCCAGGCAGTAACCGATCGTCGTCAGCAATTGATTTTCGGAAGTCAGGGGCGTATCGCCGGTGTTCATGATCATGAAACAGCCGGTGCCATAGGTGCTCTTGCACATACCCGGTTCAAAACACGCCTGGCCAAACAGCGCAGCTTGCTGGTCGCCTGCAACACCGGAAATCGCCACATGGCCGCCGATAAAGTGCTCATCTGTGTGACCATAGTCGTCAGCACAATTCAACACTTCAGGCAGCATACTGGTAGGAATATCCAGCAGTTGAAGGAGTTCTTCGTCCCATTGCTGAGTCTTGATGTTGTACAGCATGGTACGGGAGGCATTAGTGGCGTCGGTCGCATGAGTTTTACCGCCGGTCATCTTCCACATCAGGTAAGTATCGACGGTACCGAACAGTAATTCGCCTTTCTCGGCTCTTTCCCGAGCGCCTTCCACTTGATTCAGTATCCAGCGGATTTTGGTGCCGGAAAAATAAGGGTCTATCAGTAGGCCGGTTTTATCACGAACCTTTTCGGCCAGTCCTTGATTTCTCAGTTCCTGACAGTATTCCGCGGTACGGCGATCCTGCCAGACAATGGCATTATAAATGGGCTCACCGGTTACTTTGTCCCAAACAATAGTGGTTTCGCGTTGGTTGGTAATCCCAATGGCCGTAATATCGTGGGCTTTGATACCGGCCTGTTTGAGAACATCACGGCATACATGTTCGGTGGTATTCCACAGGTCAAACGGATTATGTTCCACCCAGCCATCGCTGGGGAAATGCTGTGGAAATTCCTGTTGGGAAATAAAGGCAGGTTTACCCTGGTGGGTGAACAGTATGGCACGGGTGCTGGTCGTGCCTTGGTCAATGGCTAACAGGTATCCATTCACGGTTGTTATTCTCGTATTAGTGAAACGGTCAGGTTTTCAGTAAACAGTCGATCTTCAGCGTAACAGCATTATTGGATAAAAGCATCGGCCAGGCGATCGCCTGGCCGTGTTATCTGCTTATGCTGCAACGCGGTTATCGACCGCTTTTTTTTCAATATAGTCACTCACTGCGCTCTGTTGTTCCGCGTTAAGGAACAGACCCATTTTGGTCCGTCGCCAGAGCACGTCTTCTGCAGTACAGGCGAACTCGTACTGTACCAAATAGTCCACTTCGTTTTGAGTGAGATCAGAACCGAAATCGATTCCAAGGTCGCTCAGAGATTCCGCTTCACCGAGAATCATCTCTGCCCTGGTACCGTAGGTCGTTGCCAGACGCTTGGCGGTCTCCTGGGTCAGGAATGGGTACAATTCCCGCAACTTGGCGATATAAGCGTTAATGTCGGCACCGATATTACCTCCCGGGAGCTGGCTGGTTGCGGTCCAGGAATGCCCCATGGAAGGATAAAACGGCTTGAGCTTGTTCATGACAGCTTCGCTCAGCTTGCGATAGGTGGTCAGTTTGCCACCGAAGACAGACAGCAAAGGTAACTTGCCTTCTGTTTCCAGCTCAATGGTGTAGTCCCTTGTCACCGCCTGAGGAGAATCAGACTCGTCATCACACAATGGGCGAACACCTGAATAGGTCCATACCACATCTGCCGGGGAAATCTGGCGAGTGAAGTGCTGATTGACGATCTTGCACAGATAATCGATTTCTTCCTGCGATATCGCAACACTGTCAGGTTCGCCCTTATGTTCCACATCAGTGGTGCCGACGATAGAGAATTTATCCAGGTAAGGAATCACAAACACGATACGGCCATCTTCGTTTTGCAGAATGTAGGCCTGTTCCTGATCATGAATTTTAGGTACCACAATGTGACTACCCTTGATCAGCCGGATTCCTCTGGGACTGGTGCGGGACAGCTCCTGGGTCAGCAGGGCTTTGACCCAGGGGCCGGCCGCATTCACCAGACCTTTGGCTTTCAGAGTACGTTCTTTGCCGGTCAGCTCATCGCGTACCTGAATGTGCCATAAATCGTTTTCCTGTTTTGCTCCAATGCACTTGGTTCGGGTGAAAATGTCACCCCCGAGATCCCGGCACTGCATAGCATTCAGTGTTACCAGACGGGCGTCATCCACCCAGCAGTCAGAATATTCGTATCCTTTATTGATTTCCGGCTTCAGGGGAGAGTTATCTTTGCCGAATTTCAGGAATTTGCTGCCAGGAAGAACGTCTCTCTTACCGAGTACGTCATAAAGAAACAGGCCACTGCGGATCATCCATGAAGGTCTAAGGTGTGGACGGTGTGGCAGGATAAAGCGCATTGGCTTAACAATATGAGGCGCCTTATGAAATACCACTTCGCGCTCGTTGAGGGCTTCGCGTACCAACCGGAATTCGTAGTGTTCCAGATAGCGCAGGCCTCCGTGAATTAGTTTGCTGCTGGCCGAGGATGTTGCGCTGGCCAGGTCTTTCATTTCCACGAGAGCAGTTTTCAAACCACGTCCCTGGGCATCCAGAGCCGCGCCTACACCGTTGATACCCCCTCCGACCACTAAAAGATCATAGACTTGTTCCTTCATGGGAATTAAACCTGTCATTGGATTGTTGTTCAGATTAAACGAATCTTAAAACAACAAAAAAGAAAATAAAAGGAAAATGAAACGAAAATCATAAAATTTGTTCAATAAACGAACTGTACTTTGGGCTCACAATAGGAAGGGAATGTGACAATGCTGTGATCAGAATGTTGGATGAGTGAGGAATAATGAGAAGCTAGACAAACAGTTACGAACTAATTGGGAGCCTGTCAGGCGCGGTGGCAGACAACATTCAGGACGAGTAGTCTGGCCAGGAAATAGGGAGGGCTCAGCCCATCCCTATAAATAGGAGAAATAAATGAAAATGTTCGGAAGGAATTACTGGCAGATCTGCAGTTTGACGTCGTTTTCTTCCATCAGACTGATAATGTTGGAGTTGGGTGCCTGATCAGTGAAGAACATATTGGCCTGGGTGATGCTGCCTAGCCTTACCATGGCCCGGCGGCCGAATTTGGAGTGGTCGGCGGCCAAGAAGACATGACGGCTGTGTTCAATAATCGCCTGTGCCACCCTGACTTCTCTATAGTCGTAATCCAGCAGGGTACCGTCTTCATCGATCGCGCTGATGCCGATAATACCGAAATCCAAGCGAAACTGTTTGACGAAATCCATTGTAGCCTCACCGACAATCCCTCCATCGCGGGCACGGACTTCGCCGGATGTGACGATCACCCGAAAGTCTTCTTTCTGACTCATCAGACTGGCAACATGGAGGTTGTTGGTGACCACCTGCAAACCGCTGTGATTCATCAACGCCTTGGCAATCGTCTCAGTGGTCGTTCCGATATTGATGAACAGGCTGCTGTGGTCAGGAATATGAAGTGCAATCTCCCGGGCAATGGCCTCCTTTTCCCGCAGATAGCGTATCTGTCGATCCTGATAGGGGAGGTTCTGGGTCGAGGTGGTTGAACTCGCACCACCGTGAAAACGCTGGATCAAATTGGCATCTGCCAGCAGGTTGAGGTCACGCCGGAGGGTTTGCGGTGTGACATCAAAACTTGATTCCAGTTCGTCGATCGTTGCCGAGCCATTCTGCTCGATCATTTTCAGGATATTGACCTGGCGGGCATTCAGCGGTTTTTCAAGCATCTTTTTCGTTATTGTTCCATTGCTGATAACTAGTGGGGCGTGAAGAAAGCGACTGAATTTTCCTCACAACCCACTAGCGGATAAAACAGGTGCGCCAATGTTCGGCACCCGAGCATTATGCAGCAATGTTGTGACGCTTGTAACCCTGCGGGTTGTGGCTATTGAAATGGCTTGTCGGCTTTAGCCTGACAGCAAACGAAGTACCTGTTGTGCCTGGCCGTTTGCCTGCGCGCGGACGGCGATTTGTGCCTGGTTACGAATCTGTTCGGAAATCAGGCTGGAAGCGGCTTCTGCAATATCGGTATCGGCGATTCGACTACGGGCTTCCGCGGCATTGACCCGGCTGGTCTCTGCCTGTGCGATAGTCGCTTCGAACCGGTTGGCAACGGCTCCGAATTCCGCATTTCTCTCGTTGATGACGGAAAAGCTGTCGTCAATGACCGATAGGGCGTTAACGGCGCCTTCCTGTGTGCTGATATCCAGCTCATCCAGACCAAGCTGGTTCAGCTGATCGAGGATATTGCCGCCTTGTATGGAAACCTCGTCTCCAGCATTTTCTCCAGTTTGGAAAGTCTGAGCGTCCTCGTTGGTAAAAACACTGACGCCGTTGAAATTGGTCTTTTCCAGGATTTGCTGAGTACTTTCGGCCAATTGGCCGGCTTCCTGTTGAAGCGCCTGGCGGTCCCTATCCGAGAGCGTACCGTTTGCTGCCTGTAATGACAGCTCCCGGATACGTTGCAGGTTATCCGTTACCTGGCCAAGAGCCCCGGAAGCCAGCTGGGTATAGGAGATGCCGTCTCCAGCGTTGCGGATGGCCACATTAAACCCGCCGATTCGGGCATCAAAGCGATTGGTAATCGCAAGCCCCGCAGGGTCATCTGCAGCACTGTTGATACGATTTCCTGAGCTGATTTGTTCAAATCGCTGGTTAATACGCGTATCGCTGATCGGAGGCAGGTTATTGAAGGTGTTGTTGATATTAATGGCCATGTTTGGCTGCTCCCCGCAGAAATATCGCCTACATTTGCTTAAGCGGACAATTTTAAAACTGGTCAGATATTGTACATCGTCATTTGTTAACGGGACTAACTACAATGCACGGATTTTCGTCGATTATTGGTAACCGCCTGTAGGAAGTACGTAATAAATCGGGCTTTAGGATCGTTATAAATGGTTAAAATGCCATTTGGCTGATAGTCGGCACTTTATTCATGGTGTAATTTAGGACGTTTATCTATATTTTGGTCAGTAAGTCCCAAAATTATCGCTAATGGCTCAGGATGGTCGTGGTAATTTGGTTACTGAAGAAAAACGAGGTGTACATCTACAGATGGATAAACGCTGGCTATCAGTAACTCTGGTCAGTATGTTGATTTTGCTCTTCATGGGGACAAAAGCCTATGCTGGTCAACTGGAGATTTCCGGGGAGCCGGAGGAGCCTGTTGATCTCTCTTCGGTGATGGAGTTCTGGCACGACGAGGATGGAAATCGTACGGTTTCAGAGCTTCCTGCTTCCGGGCAGGCCGCCTGGCAACATCTGAATGAAGAGACTGGGGTGAATTTCGGCTTTGACAGCAGCCCGTTGTGGATTCGCTTTGATCTTATTAGTACGAGTAACACCACGTTGTATCCTCTGCTGGTATTGGCTGCACCGACCCTGGATTTTGTTGAGATTTATACCTCTGAACCCCGCCATGGAATATTGAAGGTTCTGGATACCGGCAACGCTTACCCATTCCATTCCCGCCTTCTGGACAATCGAAACTTCATTCTTCCCCTGAATCTTGCTCCCGGAGAGCAGATGACGCTGTTCCTGAGAATCCGTGAAGCCGGGTCCATGCAGGTCCCGTTAACGCTATGGGATAGAGACCAATATTACAGCGATTATCAGTATGACCAGACCAAGTACGCGCTGTATTTTGGTCTGCTGCTGACATTGATGGCCTATAACCTGTTTCTGGCAATCACCCTTCGTTCGAGGGGGCACATATATTATGTTGGCTATATTGCAACGCTGATTCTTATCCAGGCCTCCCAAACAGGGCTGGGTCCTCAGTTTCTATGGCCCAATATGCCGGAATGGGGGTACTACTCCGTTCAACTCGGGGTGGCGATGTCTGTCGTCTGTGCCGGCTTTTTCAGTATCGAAGCGCTTGGACTGAAACAATGGCCCAGATTGTTGCGTTGGAACAAGGTGGTTATTTTTGTGGCTCTGGCGATTATGTTGCTGGGGCTGGTGCTACCCCTGGGTGTGCATCTGAAGTTGGTTGTTGCGCTTGGCATGGCCGGTCCGGCAGCTTTTCTGGTTGCCGGTTTCCTGACCTGGCCCCGTGGAGAGTTGTCTTCACGTCTATATACATTGGCGTGGGTTGCCCTGGCATTGGGGACGACTATCTATGGTCTGAACAAGTTTGGACTGATCCCCGCCAATTCGTTGACTAACAATGCATTCTGGTTTGGATCGGCCTTTGAAGGCCTGCTGCTGTCTTTCTCACTCGCAGCCAGGTTCAGTGCATTACAGAAAAATCGCCTTGAACTGCAACGGCAGATCGCTCAGGACAGGGAAAAACAATTCGAGCTGGAGTCTGCCGCTATTCAGGCTGAGGCGCAGAATCTGGCAAGAGGTGAATTTATTGCCACCTTCAGCCACGAAATCAGAACACCGATTAACGGTATTCTGGGGATGGCAGAATTGTTGGATGACACTGAGCTGAATGAACTGCAGCGCAATTATCTGCAGGCGATCAGAGGCAGTGGTGAAAATCTGTTGCACCTGATCAATGGCGTATTGGATTTTTCCAAAATCGAGGCCGGTCGATTGGAACTCGATCTGCAAGCGACCTCTCTCAAAATACTGGTCAACAACTGTTGTGAACTATTTGAGGCGATAGCCAACGAAAAAGGCATCGGCTTTGGGGTGCGATACGAAGGGCAGGTTCCCCGGATCGCTATGCTGGATCCCCTGAGAGTCAAACAGATACTCCTGAACCTGTTATCCAATGCATTTAAATTTACCGAAAAAGGATCTGTAGAGCTGGCTGTCATTGCCGTTGATGGTGAGCATCTGCGGTTTGAAGTGACGGATACGGGTATCGGCATAGAGGAAGAGCATCAGGATCTACTGTTCCAGTCGTTCTACCAGGGCGATAAGTCCACTACCCGTCGATACGGCGGAACCGGCTTGGGTCTGACCATATGCCGTAGCCTGGTGGAGTTGCATCAAGGCCGCATAGGGGTTACCAGTGCTCCGGACTGTGGGTCAACATTTTGGTTTGAGATTCCTTTGGAAGAGGTTGAAGAGATTGAAGAAGAGGAATCCCCTCTCGTAGAGGAAGAAAAAGCCTACCTTCTTTCGCCAAACACGTTTCGAGTGCTGGTCGCAGAGGACAATAAAGTGAACGCCATGGTCATCGAACGCTTCCTGGAGCGCTTTGGCTGTCAGGTGGAACTGTGCGAGAACGGTCAGGAAGCTCTGTCGGCATTTATGCTGAACCCAGAGGCTTATAAGGTAGTGCTGCTGGACTATGAAATGCCAATTATGGATGGGCATCAGGTCACTATTGAGATTCGCCGGCATGAAAACAACCTGGGCATTCAACCGGTCCCCATCGTGGGAATCAGTGCACACACGCTGCCAGAGACGGAGCAGCGGTTGAAAGAGGCCGGTATGAATGATTTTATCCACAAGCCCATTAACCGGGAACAGTTGGAGTGGATGCTAAAAAAGTACTCGGGATTCGAAGATTCTGCCTGATATCAACAAATCGGGCATAATATAACGGCCGTTCACGTCGAATCATCAAAAGAGGAACACCACACCATGCAGATCTGGGTAGATGCCGATGCCTGTCCCAACGTCATAAAAGATATTCTGTTTCGAGCATCTGAGCGTACCGGAACACTGCTTACCCTGGTGGCAAACCAGGCTGTGAAAACGCCTCCTTCTGCTTTGATAAAATCTTTGCAGGTTGAATCTGGGTTTGATGTGGCAGATAACACCATCGTTCAGAGAATGGAGCCGGGTGATCTGGTCATCACTGCAGATATCCCCCTGGCGGCTGAAGTGATTGAGAAGGGCGGGCATGCCTTGAATCCGCGCGGACAGTTTTATACCAGAGAAAACATCAAGCAGCGTCTGGCAATGCGGGATTTTATGGAAACCATGCGCAGTAGCGGCATACAAAGCGGCGGTCCAGCGGCATTCAATCATGGTGATCGTATGGAGTTTGCAAACCAGCTGGATCGATTTCTGGCAAAGAACAAATAAGATAAGGATTAAATGAGATGCATGGCCTGTTGATGGGTCCATAAACGGAAAGGGCACAGCTTCCATGCTGTGCCCTGCGATATGCGATACCGTTGCCATATCCTATGGCCTCTATCATCCCTGCCGCTTCCCTGCTACGCATCCTTACGTGTCATTTCGCATCCTTTCGAGAGTAATAATAGTGATTCGGCTATGGGGGCGAAAGTCTACATCTCCGCAATAAACGTGCGACATGTCCTACATCAGAAAGTTGAAAGGAAATAGCACGATTCGATCAATAAACTGATGCCATGTTGGTCTGTTCTGACCCCCAATTATCCCCGCCAGAAGGTCCTCGTAAATAGAATCATCACGGCAAGAAACTCAAGCCTGCCCAGCAACATACCAATGGTCAGTAACCACTTGGCACTGATCTCCAGGCTCTGAAAATTGCCGGCCGGGCCAATCATATCTCCAAGACCGGGGCCGACGTTCATGAGCGCTGTAGAGGCCCCTGTTATGCTGGTAATAAAGTCCAGGCCGGTCAAAGACAGGAGGAACGTCAGTACGATCAGTGTTGTCATCAGGAAGAACAGGAAGGCGATACAGGATTGAATGATATCGTCGCTGACCGTGCGACCACCGAATTTACTGGCAATAACTGCATTAGGGTGAACCGATTTAACCAGCTGGGTTTTCAACATGATGAAGAAAATCTGGCAACGAAAAATCTTCACCCCGCCGCTGGTAGAGCCCGAGCACCCACCAATGAAGGTCAGAAAGAAAAACAGTGCAATCGCCGCATTGCCCCAGTGGGAGTAGTCCGCACTGGCAAAGCCTGTGGTGGTGACGACAGATGTCACGTTTAGTGCGCTGAGCGTGAATGCTTCCCAAAAATCCATTCTTCCGGTGAATTCCAGGTCAACCGCCAGGATCAGGGAGACCCCCAACAACAGTCCTACCAGACCCTTCACCTGCACATCATTTACATGGATCAGACTACGATGTGACCACATCCGGACATACAGTAAAAAGGGAATCGAGCCTGCGATCATGAAAAATGTGCACATCCACTGCAGCAGTTTGGAATCAAACTGGCCGAAGGAAGAGTCGGATGTGGAGAAGCCTCCGGTGGAGACGGTGGTCATGGCATGATTGATGGCATTGAATGGAGACATTCCACCCACCCAGTAAGCCAGTGCACAGAGGACCGAGATGGCAAGATAGGCGGTGATGATGCCGACCAGCATCTGGTGCGCCCGTGGCGTGGTTTTTTCCGACCAGTCAGAGGATTCTGTCTGGAACAGCCGCATGCCCCCAACTTTCAATGATGGCAGGATCGCGATAGCCATGCCGATGATGCCGATACCGCCGAACCACTGCAGGATGGAACGCCATAACAGAATATCGCGTGGTGTGTGGTCGAGCCCTGACATGACAGTGGAACCGGTCGTCGTCAGTGCGGAAACGGTTTCGAATACAGCATCGGTGAAGGTGAGCGGATCCCGCATCATCAGGAAGGGCAGCAACCCGAACATGGGGACAACAAACCAGGCGCCACTGGTGATGACAAACAGCTGTTTTGATATCAGCCGTTCAACACCTTCACGGCTGAGTAAATGACAGACGACAGCACCGGCCATGGTAAGGGCGGCGCTGACGGAGAAGGCTTTAAGGTGAACAGGGTCACCGTAAAATACCAGAATCAACGGCAGTAGCATCATTGTGCCGAGTACCAGCAGGGCAATCGACAGTAGCCGGAACAACGGTTTGAATAGCTGCATCTGTGGGCGAATCCTGTTTACTGCAGAATAAAGAGATTGTGATAGAGAATATGCATGAATCAGTTTACCGGCTTACTCGTTGATAAATTCCATTAACACCACGTGGGTCTTGATATAACCCACTCCTTTGATAGACGAGATGGTTTCCCGGATTTTTGTTACGCGATCCATGGATTTTGCCTTAACGGTTAACATCATATCTGTATCACCGGCCACACCATGGCATACCTTGATCTCGGGTATGCGGCGAAGCTGACTGGCAATTTCTGCACATTGAGTATTGTTATAGCTGATTTCCAGATAAACGATGACGTCATCCTGAGCGCCGGAGCTCAATAGTACCTGATAGCCACGAATAATTCCGGTTTCTTCCAGCTTTCGAATCCGATCTGTGACCGCTGAGCGGGACAGATTGACCTTATCGGCAATAGATGACACAGATTGCCGGGCATTCTCCCGCAATAGCTGAATGATTTTTTCGTCAAAACGATCCACTGAGACCTCGGAAAGCTGGAGTGGCCAGTGAGCAGGGTTATCACTGTGCCGGCAGATCAGGCATTTTGGCGGTCATTTACGACAAATTGCAAGTATCAGATGCGATAGTCTAACCCTCTGATATGGCGGCATAACCGATTAATGGCAGCAAGCCATGAAATGAGTATTGCAGCCGGTAGATCTGTGAGTATGTAGCGGTCCGGCAAAAGGAAATATCGCATGAATGAATTAAAGCCAACATTGACCCTGGTTCAGGGGCTGGGCCTATTAACCTCCGCGCTACTTGGAACCGGCGTTTTCATGCTGCCGGAGCTGACCGTGCGAACGTCCGGGGGTAACGCATTGTGGGGCTGGATGGTGTTAATTCTGGCAATTCTGCCGGTGGCTTTGTCTTTTGGTCAGCTTGGGCGTCGTTTTCCCCATGCAGGGGGAGCCTCCCATTTTGTCGAGTTGGCCTTTGGAAAATTGCAGGGACGTATTGTGGGGTGGTTGTTTCTTGCCCTGTTGCCGGTAGGGCTTCCTGCAGCCATGGAAATGGCGGTCTGGTTTTTGGGCAGTCTGGTCAGCATGTCTGACGCTCAGCAGGTGATGGCAAAAGTGTTATTGCTGCTCATGATGATGGCGGTAAATCTACGTGGAATTAAGCTGTCCGGGGCAATCCAGACGACAATATCTGTCACTGTCTGCAGCGTTATATTTCTTCTGACCTGGCTGGCAATCGATGACTCCGGACCTACTGCGGCGACCCGATATAATCCGTTTACTGCTGACTCTCTCGAAATGGGAGCCGTGGCCGCTGCCGCTGCATTAGCGTTCTGGAGCTTTATCGGTGTTGAGGCCTTGGCCCACGTATCGTCCGAATTCAAGAATCCCCAGCGGGACTTTCCTCTGGCACTGATCATCGGTGTGCTCATCGTGGGTCTGGTGTATTCACTTGGTACCTGGCTGGTATTGTCCTATCCGGGTTCACTCTCACCCGATACCCCTGCCATGGTGATTCTATTCGATAAGTTGATCGGTCCCTGGGGCGGACTGTGCATCGGGCTGTTCGGATTTCTGTCCTGTGTCGCCACCATGAATATCTACCATGCCAGTGCCTCCCGTATGCTCTGGAGTCTGGCCAGGGGCGGTGATGCCCCACGGATGCTGGAAAAGCTCAACCGACAGCAGGCTCCGGTCAATAGCGTGATTGCAATGACGGTGGTCTGCCTGATCAGTCTCCTGATCTCCAGTAGCCTGAACATGTCACTAGAGGGGCTCATCATGCTGTCCAATGGCATCGTGGTGCTGATATACATTATGACCATGATGGCCGCGATCAGGCTGCTGTCCCGCTGGCGGAAACTCCTCGCGGCCGGAGGCATGCTCATCTGTGTCTGGCTGGCGGTGACTCTGGCTGCCTCCATGCTTTATGCAGGTGTCCTCTATGTCTCGTTATGGATCTGGTTCCGTAGCCGTTATCTTGGGGAGGCAGATCTTATGGGGAACGGAGTCTAAGGAGCCACTGAACTACTTCCTACAATGCACCCCCAGATGCTTGGCTATGCTTCTGCATCCGATTTAATCCTGCCGGATTCCAAAGGTGAGGAAATATTTCCGAAACTTAATGAGTCCGGTAGTTGACAGTATTTGACGGCGTTGCGATCCTCAATCCCAGTTTCTATCTTCAAAAGGCCCTACCAGCCCATTTGAGCTAAAGGCATAACGGCTATCAGGTATACATAACCTATGCCGGATATAAAAAGGTATTAAGGTGCAAAAAAATCTCTTACGGCCGTTGGTCAACGCCGTGCTGCTTTTATCCACATTCGGTCTGAACTCTTCCGTGTGGGCAAGCGAAACCTTTGAACAGTGTGTCGTCGGCCTTCAGGACACAGCCAGAAACCAGGGTATTTCCCCTCAGACGGTGGACCAGGTACTGGCAAAAGTGAACTACCTGGACAAAGTCATTGAGCTGGACCGACGCCAGCCCGAATTCACCACGCCATTCTCGGAATATCTGGGTCTTCGTGTTACTGAGCAAAAAGTAAAGAAAGGGCGCGAGCTGTATCATCAGTATCGCGATCTCTTGCAGCGGGTTACCCGTGAAACAGGGGTACCCGGGCATTATCTGGTCGCCTTCTGGGGGCTGGAAACCAACTTCGGTACCTATTTCGGGAAAATGTCGACTCTGGATTCCCTGGCAACACTGGCTTGCGATCCCAGGCGGAGTGAATATTTCACTCAGGAGTTGATGTCTGCGCTGAAAATTATCGACAGTGGCGATATCGAGCCGGAGCGTATGCAGGGATCCTGGGCCGGTGCTCTGGGGCATGTACAGTTCATGCCGTCGGTATTCCTCAAATATGCTCGTGATGCCGATAAGGACGGCACCCGGGATCTCTGGGGCAGCGTGCCGGATGCCATGCTATCTGCCGGAACCTTCTTAAAAGGAATCGGCTGGAAACCTCAACTACGCTGGGGAAGAGAAGTATTACTGCCCAAAGACTTCAACTATCGTCTGGCAGGTCTGGGGCAGACCAAATCCCTGGCGGAATGGAAAGAGCTGGGACTAACGGATGCATTTGGACGGTCGTTGGCGAATGTGAACATTCAGGCTTCGTTGCTGGTGCCCGCCGGCCATGCAGGTCCGGCGTTTCTGGTGTATGACAACTTTGAAGTCATCATGCGCTGGAACCGGTCAGAGTACTATGCTCTGGCTGTTGGACACCTGGCAGACCGTATTGCCGGAGCCGGGCCACTGCAGAATACTCCGCCAGCGGATTCTCCACGTTTGAGTCGTGTGATTGTTCTTCAGCTACAGGAAAAGTTAATTGCCTATGGTGTGGATCCCGGTACGCCTGACGGTATTCTGGGGCCGGCTACCCGCAAAGCATTGCGTGAGTATCAACATCAGGAAGGGTTGGTTGCGGATGGATATCCCGATGCAACAACCTTTGCCAGGCTGGGGGTTTCGTTTCCCGCGGTTGAGCAGTGAAGGCTTGGATCTCTTCTGCCAGGCTGTTCTGAAAGCAAATTGAGAGGCTAATCTGAAAGCTAATTGAAAGGCCAGGCTGAAAGTTAATTGAAAGGATGACCGGAAGGCTAATCAAAAGGTGAGCCGATTAAGGTAATCCAACGGATAAAAAGGCCGTTACCTTCATAAGGTAACGGCCCGATCAGTACTTAATGCAACTGTGATTCCGCCTGAGCCTGAATCATCAGGCATGCGTCAGGGTCATCAAGATCCACGCCCATCGGGACCTTGCTGAGTCGATTCCCAATTGACGAAGTCTGGTCAAACAATATCCCTTTTTCAGTTACCAGCAAGTCATGTCCGTCGAACCAGGGTCCGCTTCCGATGGCCAAAGCTGTCGGACTGTCAAAGCCGAACGGGGGAGAAGAAAAGATCACAGGGAACGATTCCTCTCCAGTATCAGGATCGGTATAGGCGGCAACGTAGTGTATGCGTCCGGTGATAAAGTTAGTTAGTGCAATGCCGCCACAATAGGTCTGGATATCGTCGACAATGGCTCCCGGCGCTTCCCACATAACGGTCTCGTTAAGCACCTGATTTCCATCCTTATCGTCTACATAGATTGGCACATTGCCATTGTTTTCAATGGTGAAGCGCTTAACCTTCTGGCCATCGGAAACATACAGATAGTTGCCTGCGATTTTCAGTCCGTTAGCATTACTTAAACCATGATTGGCACCCACCCAGTTTTTGGTAAAGCTGGCGATGCGGGGTAAATCTCCATCGAAATCCAGGGTAGCCTTGGCAATTCCTGAGACACCGAAGAAGTTGGTATCGGAAATTAACAGGTCGCCGCTGGCTGTAAAGGCCATGCCATTTGGAATGGTAAGAGAATCCATGGGGTCATTGCTGGAAGGTGAGATAACCTGGAATTGATAGTCAGGCTCTTCAAGGTTGGCCGCGAACAGGTAGTTATTGGTAAATACCAGCCACTGTCTTCGTTCACAGGCGGTAAATACCCAATTATCCCGCTGGGCAAGTCCTGTAAAAGTACATTTGAAATCCGGGAATAACGAACGTTTGCTGTAGCTGACGGTGCCGTTCTGATCTTCGTCACGCATGACCTGGAAGACGCCGCTGCCACCGGTCACCAGCAGGTCACCGTTACTGGCAAACATCAGGTTCTCTGCATCGGGTACCTTGACGATCATTTCTTTTTCGATGCACCCGCTTAGCAGGGTCGCCGAGGCTAACAGGGCAATACAGTATTTGGTCGACATGTTTAACTAGTCCCTTATGTTGTTGTAGTGGGGCTGCCAAATGGTCGGCAGCCCCAGGAGGGCCAATTATTGGTAAACAGTCGATGATAGTCATCCCCCAAATGGGGGCAGATCCGCTTCTGTGATCAGTGTCGCCATGTTCTTGGCTGCCGTCTCGCTTCCGGACTCTGCCTGCCACTCGATATAACGGGAGCAGACCGCGGCGACCTCTACCTTGTGTTTCAAGGCCTTCAGGTCGCTGGCATCGCGCACCCCAAAACCCACAGCCAGTGGCAGATCGGTATATTGACGTATGCGGTTTAAATAGAGATCGAACGCTTCGTCCCATCGGGTCTGGTGTCCGGTGACTCCCATTCGTGCGACAACATATATCATCATGCGGCTGGCCTGACAGATTCGTTGCAGCCGGCTTTCAGGAGTGTTGGGGGTCACCATCAGGACGGGAGCCAGATTCAATTCGTCCAGTAGCGGTAACATGGGCTCCACCGATTCTACCGGCCAGTCCGGAATGATCAGACCCTGTATCCCTGCTTCGGCGGCATCACGAAAGCATTGTTCCAATCCATACCGGTAAAGAGGATTCAAGTAACTCATCAGGATGAAAGTGACCTGGGGATGTCGTGCTGTGGCCTGACGTGCAAGCTCAAGCGTGGCGGCCACGGAGCCACCTTGCTTGAGCGCAAGATAACAGGCGTTGACCAGAGTCGGGCCATCCGCAACCGGATCACTGAACGGTACCTGCAACTCAATCATGCGCACACCGGCACTGACCAGACCATCAATTGCCCGTAGATTTTCGTCCAGGGAAGGAAAACCAACCACTGCGTGAGACATAACCTGTAAAGAGGTTCCCGACTTAAGCATGGCGATTCTCCTTATGTGCTGTGTCGCTTTTTTGGACTGACGGCTCTTGTTCTGCTGAAGGTTCCTGTTGCGCTGAAGGCTCTTGAGTATGCCGCTCCAGCTCCCGTTGCAGGAATGCGGTCCACTCGGGCTGAGGGAAAGCTCTGGCGACATTGAAAATGTCTTTGTCGCCCCGTCCACTCAGGTTGATGACCAGATGCTGGTCGTTGTTCATGGTGGCCGCTTTTCGAAATCCTCCGGCCAATGCATGAGAAGACTCCAGTGCGGGGATAATACCCTCAAATTTCATGAGCAATTTGAATGCTTCCAGAACTTCTTCATCATTGGCTGAGTCGGCAGTGAGTCTTCCGCTTTGGCTGAGGTGTGCAATGATGGGTGAAACCCCTACGTAATCCAGACCGGCGGCAATGCTGTGGGTATGTCCCAACTGACCATCTTCATTCTGAAGGAACAGGGTTTTAAAGCCTTGGGCTATACCGGTTTCGGCGGTGTCGGGTTTTAATCTGATGGAGTGATCGCCATCTCCCATTCCGCGGCCGCCGGCTTCCACGCCGACTAATGTGACGTCATGGTGATCCAGGAACGGGGAAAACGCTCCCATGGCATTACTGCCACCGCCGACACAAGCCACGATGGCATCCGGCAGCCTACCGATGGCTTCTTGAATCTGGTCCTGGAGCTCGATACCAATCACACTCTGGAAATAAGTCACCAGCTCAGGGAAGGGGGCCGGACCACAGGCGGTTCCCAAAACATAGTGAGTAGTTTCACAGCTGGCAGCCCAATCCCGAAGTGCTTCGTCCATGGCTTCCTTGAGAGTTCGCGCCCCGGTAGAAACCGGAACCACATTGGCGCCCAGCTGGCGCATCCAGAAAACATTGCTGTACTGACGCTCAATATCATCAGCGCCCATGTAAATGGTGGCTTCCAATCCCAACCTTGCGGCCATGATTGCAGTGGCCAATCCGTGTTGACCGGCGCCGGTTTCGGCGATGACCCGTTTTTTGCCCAGACGCTTCACCAACAGGCCCTGTCCCAGCACATTGTTGACCTTATGGGCTCCGGAGTGGTTCAAGTCTTCCCGTTTCAACCATATTCTGGCGCCGCCGATATGATCTGACAGCCGATGACATGGGGTCAGCGGCGTTGGACGTCCACTGAATTGCCGGGTCAGGGTGACATATTCCTGCCAGAAATCCGCATCTTCCCGCAACTGGGCAAACATCTGCTCCAGCTCTGTTAATGCCGGAAGCAGAATCTCCGGGACAAAGCGGCCCCCGAAATCGCCGAACATACCATTTTGGCTGCGGATCATGGTGAATCTCCTTTGCATATTTCTGTGCATTGATCAGGCTTTTCCTGACCAGGTATAGAACTTATCGACCCCTTGTTAGATAATGCTGGGGTGTACCCAATTTAAACTAAACGGTTTAGTTAAAATATAGCGAAAGGAATCAAATGGCAAGGGCATCAAAGAAAGATTTTATTGTGCAAACCGCAACCGGCGTGTTCCTGGAAAATGGATTTAAGGGCACCTCCATCGACATGGTGGTAAGTGCCTGCCAGGTATCCAAGCCGACGGTTTACAACCATTTTCCGGACAAGTCGGAGTTAATCTCCGCTGTTGTCGAGCGCTGGATGCAACTGCATCCGGTGACGCTTGATGAGATTTTCTCGGAAATACACTGGGAGGAACGGTTAGCAACATCCTGGTGGAATGACGAGGCCATATCACTGTACAGGCTGGTGATAGGTGAAGGCTGGCGGTTCGAAAATACGGCAGAGCGCTTTTGGCAGGAATATGACGCCAAATGGCGGGATCTTGCTATTACTTGTTATAAACATCTGGAAATTCAATCCATGACCGACGACCACCTGCAAGCCTGGATCAGTCATCAACTGTGGAGCCGGCTCAGACCCGCTTAGGGATGGCAAAGCGTACCCGAAGTTTGCCTCGGTGAACTTCCACATTACGGACGACCGAACGAACCAGCCTGTGCTTCAGGCTGGTATTGCGAAACTTAAAGAGTGGCACGTTCACCACAAAGCGGGATAACAGGCTCCTCACCAGAACTCTTACCGGGGTCAGGTAACCCGGTGGAATCGACCCGAGCGCGAATTCACAGATCTCGGGCCGGTTCAGATAAAACGCTCCTTCCTCTGTGTCATAAACCAGTACTCCTGACAGTTCCAAGTGCCCTTCGGTTTTAATCTGGCCCGGCAGCCGCACCAATAATTGCACCCGCAGGTGGATGCGATTGGCACGTTCGTCGAGTTTTACCCGGGGATCAGCGAGCTGGATGTAAATACCCAATTTGCGGGTTTCCAGAGGGAAAAACCGCCCCAGGTGTCGTTCCAGAGCCTTGTCCGTCAGAGCCAGCCTGTAAGCCAGGGCTCGCACAATCTGGCGGCTTATATGATAGGGCGAAAAAGCATGTGGCGGATGCATGGTCAGATGTCGAGTTCCTGATTTTGACAGTTTTCCATAGACCCTGGCAGCCTAATGAGTCCTTTCAAGAGAGTCCAGCCGGTAACCTGTCAGGCGTGATTTTTGTGTCGGTGTTCAAATCGTGGATGTGCGGACGAGCATGTCGCAATAGCATTTGTGCATCCATTCACTTTGTCATGGGGATCATTAAAAAAACGTTACCGTGACCATTAAAGATGGAAGGCTGATTAACTATTCCGGAGTAACGTGTTATACACACCATCATATGCGTCGGGTATCGTCCCCCGCCTGTTTTCACTGGTCCGGATATTATTACGTCATGAACATGAAATCTGTTTTTATATTGTCTTTTCTGACAGCCTTCCTCTCAGCCTGTGCTACTTGGTCACCGCTGAGTATTAGCGAGAGCACTTTGGAAGGCTACCTGCAGGAGCAGGTGCAGCGGTTTGATCAGGAGCAGCTTAAATCAGGATCTCCCCTGAGCGTGAAACTGAGCGATGTGGATATAACGTTGGGGCCGGATGGCCGCGAAGTTGCGGTGTTGAGTGTGCAGGGGGAAGTCGCGGTAAACGCGTTGGTCACTAAAATACCGGTGGATGTGTTTCTGAAAGTGGAAGGTGCCCCGGTGTATAAAAGCGATGAAAAGGCGATCTATATTCGCCGTCTTAACCTGCTCGACAGCCGTGTAGAGTCGACGCTATTCAAAGGGGACTTCAAGCCGGTGACGGATAATCTTATGCGTGCACTTGCGCAGATGCTGGAGACCATGCCGGTATACCGTCTGGATGAGTCCAATCTCACCGGTCAGCTATTGGGAATGGCCGATCTTGATATCAAGGTGGCTCCCGGCAAACTGGTGCTGGTGCCTGCGGAAGCTTCCCGCAAGTAGACTGTAAGAATCAATAGAGAATATCCAGGTTCCCGCCTGCTTCAGGCGGGAGTACTGTTGGCTTTGATGGTGTTCACGACAACGCGGTTGCGCCCGGTTTCCTTGGCATCGTAAAGCGCCTCATCCGCCTTTTCGAACAATTGATCATAGGGAGTGTCGCAGGGGGCTTTGGTGACACCGATGGAAACCGTCATGGGAATCACCTGTTCCTCGTATCGCACGGGGTGGTTATCCACAATATGCCGAATGCGTTCTGCGATCTGTTCAGCCAGGTCTGCATCTGCCTGACCCAGGAATATACCAAACTCCTCGCCTCCCAGGCGCCCGAAAATATCATACTCTCTCAACGTCTGTCGGATCAGGCTCGCCATATGTACCAGGGCGGCATCGCCAGCCTGATGACCATACTGATCGTTAAGCTTTTTAAAGTGATCAATATCTATAACCAGCAGGGCGGCCTGAGCACCGGAGCGCCAGCATCGGTTGAGCTCCGCTTCGGCTGAGCTGGTAAAACAGCGCCGGTTGGCGATACCGGTTAATTCATCAGTAAGCGCTAGCTGCCGGAGCTTATGGTTACTTTGTTGAATTCTTTCTTCCAAGCGTTTCTGCTCGGAAATATTTTTGGCGTGTACCAGCAGTTCTTCTTTATCGTTCAACTGCTCTGAAAATAGATACCAGCGACCATCGGTCAGGTTAACCTCGTAAATCCTGAAGTCTTTCGAGCGCCGGACACTTTGCGCATATTGCAGCCAGCCTTCAAGGTCGTCCGCATCGATGCGCAATCCCTGGTTCAATTCATAGGATTGTTTGGCCAGATCTTCGAATGTTTTACCCAGCAGGTCCTTGCAGTCACTGTGAAAAATTTCGGCGAAGGAAACATTGCAATAGATCAACGCATCTTCATCGTTGAACACCGCGTAGGCATCGCCACTTTTGTCCACAAAATCGAATAGTTTTCGTTGTATTCCTTTATCTTTGGAAAACATGCCGGGCTCCGCTTCCAATGAGTCTGTTGTTATTTCTTGTTTCTTTCAGCCTGATAGCGTCTGCGGCCAATCGATATACATGCTTGTCCCAAAGGGGGACCAATAGTACTTAAAGCATAGTCCCTTTTTGGCAATATTGAATGCTTTGTTTGTTGCAATTCTGTATATCCCTAACGTGGAGGTTGGATAGCCACAGACCTATAATGGGCTATGGATAAAATAACTGTCTACTATGATGCTTCCTGCGCCGGGTGTCGGCGTGACCGTCGTCGCTATGACCGGTGGGCGGGTGAAGGCAAGGTCAACTGGTGCGATATCACCGGACAGGAGACTTTATTGCGAGGGAAAGGCATTGATCCCCTGGAAGCGCAGCTGAAACTGCATATCGAGCTTCCTGACGGGCATGTCGAAAAGGATATTGAGAGTTACATCGTACTGCTTAACCAGATTATCTGGCTCAAACCCCTGGCATGGTTGATTTCCCTTCCCTGGATAAGAGAGCCCTTGCGCGTCAGGTATCGGCGTTCAGTGACCCGGCGTCTTCAGGAGGATGGTCGGCTGGTCTGCCAAAACTGTGATAATACCGGTACATCCTCCGATTCCTGAGCTGTCATTTACTGATGTGATGCACATCAGATCTTAAACCTGCGCACAAGCTTACTCAGTTCCTGACTGAGAGTGTTCATTTCCTCGCTGTAGCCTTCACTGCGATGAGCTTCCTGGTCCGTATCCCGGCTGATACTTTCCACCACATTGATGCGCTGGTTGACGCTCCCAGCCAAAGCCATCTGTTCTTGCGTGGCGTTGGTAATCTCGTGGCTCATATGGCGAAGGTTGGTAATGGCACTGACCATTTCATCGAGATGGGTTCCAGTCGCACGAGCCTCATCCACGGTATCGTTGCCTTTGATCTGGCTCTTGTGCATAAAACTGGTGGCATTTTTCGACCCCTGCTGCAGGCGTTCAATCATGGCCTGAATGTCGGCCGTACTTTCCTGGGTACGAGAGGCGAGCGAGCGGACCTCATCTGCCACCACAGCAAATCCGCGGCCCTGTTCGCCAGCGCGGGCGGCTTCGATGGCGGCATTGAGCGCCAGGAGATTGGTTTGTTCGGCAATGGAGTTGATGACATTCACGACGGAGTCGATATTTCCAATTTCAGCGCCCAGGTTATTGATAATCTCTGCCCCTTGGCTGATATCAACAGCCAGCGCTTCGATGGCGGCGATAGAATCTTCCACCAGGCCCTTGGTTTGTTCCCCAATGTGTGCAGTTTTTTCTGCCAGGGTGATGGCCTGCTCGGAGGATTGGGCCACCACATCCACTGAGTTGGAAAGGGCCGACATGTCATTGAGCAGCAAAACGGCTTCAGAGCGTTGTTTCTCGCTATATTCGGTCGTGTTGTGGGCACAGGTGTTGAGTTCATTGCAGTTATTCAGCATGTTCTCACTGGCATCCCGAATATGTGTAATGACTTCCTGGATGCGGCTGATAAAGGTGTTGAAATGAGACGCCAGAACACCGATTTCGCCGCGACTACCCAGATTGATGCGCTGGGTAAGATCCCCTTCACCCTCGGCGATATCCAGTACCCGCCGGGTGATTTCCTTGATGGGTTTGATCACCACATTCAGCAGGATGATTGCCACCAGCACAAAAGCTACGGCCGCGACCAGCACACCGACTGAAATGGCTTTGGTTACCTGGGAAACCACCTGATTGGTGGATTCCTCGGAATCTCTCATGGCTTCCAGTGAAAATTGTTTGATCCGGTTAACGGTCGCATCCAGCTGGCCGATGACTACTTCGACATCATTTACCAGTGATAAGGCCTTGGCGCGGGTCTCCAGTTGTGCGGTTCTGGATTCAAAAATCTTTTCTTCATTGATGGCTTTTGCAAGCCAGGCCTCATAGCCGGATTTGATTCTGGCAATGTCTTCCAGAGTCTGTTCGTCTTCCACCATTCGGCTAAGGGTTTCCAGGGTGGCGATACCCTCATTCTGTTGGTCTTCGAATTCGATCCGCAGCTTTTTCAATGTCTCGGAATTTCGTTCCGACATGAATTTGGTCAGAACGATCTGAAGGGACAGTATGGTTTTGTTGAGGTTTTGTGCTTCGATGACAACCGGATAATCACTGGCGAACATATTGATCAGGGAGATCAGTTCTTCCAGCTCTTTGGAAACCTCGTCGCCTCTCTGCTTGAAAGTAGCGCTGAGCTCCAGATTTTTCTCATCCAGCTGTATCGCCTGGATCTGCAGCTGAACCACGTTTTCCACCAGGTTGTCCAACTGGATTCGGCTGTTCAGCAGCTTGCGTACATCCCCTTCAGTTTCGGGCAATACACCTGATAGCTCTTTGGCGTCCTTGATAAAGTCCGGGGTCAGGGATTGAATTACTGTCTGCTTCTGCTGGATCTGCGCCACTTCACTGACAGACAGAATTTCGTTAACGCCTTTGGTCGTTTGAAGGTAATTTATCGTGAGCGCATCCGACAGGTCGTCAGCCTTGCTGACATTGTTGATCAGATGATCAAAACGCTCTTCAATCTGTCCAAGTCCATTCCATGTAAAGGCAAAAATTCCAAAGATAATGATGGCGGTAAGTACCAGCAAAAACACCACCCGGAAGCTGATGCTATTGAACTTTGCACTCACCTGCGCAGGAATAATGCTTGCCACGTTAGACCTCTATCGCAGTGCTTTTTGTTTTATTTCAGAATAGTTGGCATCTGGCGTATTGACCACATGGAATACTGTAAGAGGATGTTAAGAAATATTGTTGGCGAGCATTTTCAACAAATTTCGCGACTGTTTTAATCCAGATTCCCGAAAATTAAACAGGGATGATTGGTGGGAACCTGTCAGGATTTATCCTGTCAAATCAGTAACCACGGGGTACTTAATCATACTTCGTCGAGTGTTCCGAATAATTTGAATCAGGGAGGCAGAATGAATTTGAGCCACTTAGCCAGAGTCCTGGTGCTGGCATGGACTGTGATGTTGTCATTTCAGGCGGTTGCCACCGAAACAGGTCTGTGGAAACAGAGCAATGAGGGCAATCCTTCAGTCATCGACCACAGTCGATGGGACCATATTCTGTCGAAATACCTCGAAATCTCAGATCCTTCTGGTGTTCATCTGTTTCGATATGTGGAAGTTTCCGCCGCTGACAGGACACAGCTGGAACAGTACATCGACAGCCTGGCCGGTCTCGATCCCAGAAAATACTCGCGGGCCGAACAGAAAGCTTATTGGATTAATCTCTATAACGCGCTGACAGTTGATCTGATTCTCAAACACTATCCGACCAAGTCGATCAAGAAGCTGGGTAAATCGTTCTTCTCATTCGGGCCATGGGATGACAAAGCGGTGCAAGTGGCAGGAGTTCCGCTGACACTGAATGATATCGAACATAAAATTCTGCGACCCATATGGCAGGATAAGCGGATTCACTATGCGGTGAACTGCGCCAGTTACAGCTGCCCGAATCTGGCAGCAGAAGCCTATACGTCTGACAACATGGAGCGTTTACTGGAGCAGGGTGCCCGGGACTATATTAATCACGAGAGAGGTGTCAGCCTGCGGCGCGGTGATTTACTGCTGTCATCTATTTACAAATGGTACCGGGAGGATTTTGGCAATAGTGAAGCGGACGTTCTGAAACATCTGGAACGCTATGCCGGGCCTGAGTTAAAGAAGGCGCTGGAAGGTTTTGATGGTGATATTGATTATGACTATGACTGGCGTTTGAATGAAGTTAAATAACCAACCACCTGCTTTCCCGCTAACCTTCGATGGGACTCCATGGACTTTGAGAGAGGAAAGGGGATGCCGTATTGGCTGACCAACATCCGGTAAAATACGGATCTGGCGAAGGCTGCAGCGAACATGCGAGAATCATTGATCTCTCCCAATTCGATAAAGGTCAATGGTGCGGTCGGCTGTACAATCCTGCTTCTTCAAAAGTGTTCTGATGCTGTTGTTATTCACTGGATGTGCAGACAAAGAGGCTGATTTCTCTATTGCCCTGACACCTGAGCAGCTGGACTGGGTTGGTCAGAAGATTTTCCAGAACGAATGCTCCGGTAAAGAATCCTGTCTGGTTCATTGGAATGAAGGTGAGGCGTTTCCCTCTCTGGGAATTGGCCATTTTATCTGGTATCCCGCCGGGGTAGACGAGCCTTTCGTGGAAAGCTTTCCTCTGTTGATCGATTTCATGCACGATAATGCCGTATCGCTTCCCACCTGGATGGATGAGCTTGAATCATTTGATGCTCCATGGCCGGATCGGCCCACGTTCCTGGACCGGCAGGACAGCACGGAAATCTGGACGTTGCGAAAGTTTCTTGTTGCTACTCAGGGAGTCCAGGCGGAATTCATGTACCAGCGTGCCAGGGAGTCGATGCAGCGGGTGCTGGATGCGGTGCCTGAAGATCAACAGGACCGTCTGCGCCGGAAACTGACGGCCATCACCAGAACCCCCGGTGGTGTCTATGCCCTGATAGACTATGTGAATTTTAAGGGGGAAGGTCTGTCAGCAAAGGAAACCTACCAGGGGCAGGGTTGGGGTCTGCTCCAGGTATTGCAGCAGATGCCTGAGGATTTTGACTCAAAACCTTTGCAGCGTTTTCAACAGGCAGCTGTCAAGGTGCTAACCCGGCGCGCTGAAAATGCAGAAAATCCTATCGAGCGGGAGAAGTGGCTACCAGGATGGATTAACCGGCTGAAGACATACCGGGATTCATAGCGGTAGCGAATTGCTCATACAAGTCACGGTTATCCACACCATTGCTATTCGCACGATGCTACTCTCTCCACGCCACGCCACGCCACGCCACGCCACGCCACGCTTAAGCAAGCTCGCGTTGTATGGAGAGCTGGCTTTGCAGCCATCGCCTGATCTGATCTCTCACCTGTCGATAGCAATCGAGGCGCTCCTCTTCGTTCATATCCTCCCTGGCCAGTTTGGGCGGGTCAGGGAAGGGCTGATGATAACGAGGAACCTGGTTGGGGAACGCCGGACAGTGATCCGCAGCGTGGTCACATACCGTGACCACATAGTCGAACGATACATCTGAAAGCTCTTCAAGGGTCTTTGAATAGTGCCCCTGCATGGAAATTCCGAGCTCTTTCATAACCGCTTCCACATTCGGGTTCATGCCATTAGCAACAATCCCGGCAGAATAAAAATCGAACTGGTCTCCCAACAGGGCTTTACCCAAGGCCTCTGCCATCTGGCTGCGACAGGAATTGCCTGTACACAAAAAGAGCAGCTTTCTGCGATCTGGGGTTGGGTTGGATGTATCCACGTAAGTCTCCCGGTCAGTTCACATCAGGGCTATCAGCAGCAGCCACCAGCGGATGCACTGCCATCACCTTCAACAGAATCAAAAGGCAGGCTGGTGCCACAGCCGTCAAAGATCCCATAGTGGATGCTCCAGTCACCGTAAAAATCGAAATGGGGACGGAAACGAGTGTCATGCAGCATACGGTAGGTATTGCCACAAACCGGGAAGACCCGGCCAGTTTCAATCACATGGTGTTTGTCCAGCACGAAGCGGTCGCCAGCATTGGGAATCGTGCCCTTGTAGCGGACTGCCTGACCGTAGTCTTCACAGGCAGGCTCCAGGCCATCTAGTTTGAACAGGCGGTAAGTGGCTGAAAAGAAACGCAGGTTCCCCACTTTCTGTTCCAGTTTTGGATTGTCGATGGTCAAAGGACGATCCTCCACCAGACGGGGATCGGCAAAACCGGCTTGTTTGGCCAGATTTACAAAGTCATTCCAATACAATGCGCCGGACAGACATTCGCCAAAGAGAACCGGATCTTTGGTCAGCTCATCCGGAACCCGGCGATCACAGTAAACGTCAGAAAAATACAGTTCGCCTCCGGGCTTCAGCAGCTCGTAGGCCTGGCGTAGAACGGCGGCTTTGTCAGTACACAGGTTCAATACGCAGTTGGACACGATGATATCGAAATGATTCTGCTTCAGTTCAAGCTCGTGCAGTTGCTCCAGAAATCCATGCAGAAAGCGGACGTTACCCTGGCGGTAACCAAATACCTCCCGGTGATACTCCACATGACGCTCTGCGACCTCTAACTGCTCGCGGGTCATATCCACGCCGGTGACGCTTCCCTGTTCGCCTACGAGAGCGCTGAGCACGTAGCAATCGCGGCCGGACCCACTTCCCAAGTCAAGAATATGGGCACCTTCCAGATGGTCTGGAGCAATCAGTCCGCAGCCATAGTAGCGTGACATGACCTCATCATGGATTTTGCTGAGAATGGGTTTCAGATGTTCTGGGGTGCCACCGGCTGTACAGCAGGCATCGGTTTGCAGGTCTTCAGAGGAAGAGAGGGTCTTTCCGTAATAATCTTGTACTTCGTCACGCATAGGAGATCCATTGTTCTGGTTATTCTGAAGCAGAAAAATCCGGGCCAGGATGTCTTACAGACATCGACTTCAGAGATTGGACAGGTTGGTTAGTGAAAAGTTCAATCGAATTCGATTCGCTCGATAATATGGCTTGCTGTGGAAAAGTCGAGGTGATTGATTGCGTCATCAAGCCGTGTCAGTGATTCCTGGGGTAGCTTGGCTATCAATGAGGGCCGGAGTTCCGGATACAGAGTCAGGGCCGTCATATTCTGTGTTTGAAGGTGTTGTAGGAACTGTTGATGTTGCTCTCTGTCCAACGGACTGGTTTCCTGTTGAAGGGAAGTCTCCTCCTCAAGATTGGCGAGCCACTGGGTTGCGGCGCTGATCATGTCGTCCAGGTCTTTTTTGACTTCCTGGATATTGGCCAGGGTAACCTCTTCTGACACCGCGGGCATGGATTTCTCGGCTTTGAATGCGGTGTCAACCAGCTTCTTTGCGCCGACAGTCCCACAGGAGCCCCTCAGAGTATGAAGAATTCTGGCGGCCTCTTTCTGCTCTCCATCCCGAAATAATTGTTCAGAGCGCTCTACTTCTTGCGGCCACTTTATGATGAAATCCTTCATCAACCGAATGATCTGCTGCTTTTGCCTGGAGCCCAGACCGGCTAGTCTGTCCAACTGGACCGGGCTGAAAATTTCCTCATTGTCTGAAGCGGCAGCATGCGCTGAATTCATAATGCCTCCTGGAAACCACGGGCAGGGAAAACATGACAGTATTTATATACTACGCTCACGCCAGAGTTTTTCCACCCACATGCCGGTGACCATGGCCACGACAAACACCGCAGATTCAGGACGAAAATAGGCCAGGCTGGCAATCGCAGGGCCGGGGCAGTAACCGTAAAGGCCCCAGCCAATGCCGAACAACGCGGCCCCAATCAGCAGAGGTTTATCGATGCTGGTATTGGTCGGCAAAGAAAACTTATCCGCGAAAGTAGGCCGTGTAAGTTTTTGCACAAAGTGAAAACCTATAAACGTTGTCACCACAGCTCCGCCCATGACAAAGACCAGAGCAGGGTCCCAGGCACCAAAAAGATCCAGGAAACCCTGGACTTTATGTGTGTCCGTCATGCCCGAAATTGCCAGGCCGATTCCGAATAATGTTCCACAAATGAGCGCGATTAATTGAGTCATGGATGTCTCCTCCTGTCAGGCTGCCAGCAAATGGCGGACAATAAACACGGTGATGATCCCCGTCGCCATAAACGTCAGGGTCGCGCTGAGTGAACGGGGCGAACGACGGCCCAATCCGCAGACACCGTGTCCGCTGGTGCATCCACTGCCCAGTCGAGTGCCGAAGCCTACCAGCAGCCCGGCAACGATAATTAACGGCCAGTTCCGGCCACCGGATTCAGGAATCGGCAGGTTCAAGAAGTAATGTGCCAGCAAAGGACCCAGAATCAGACCCGCGACAAAGGCCAGGCGCCAGTGGCGATCCGTTTCCACCAGGGAGGTCCACAGGATGCCGCTGATGCCCGTAATCCTACCCAACAGCCAGAGCATTAATACCGCTGCCAGCCCGATTAATATGCCGCCGGTCAGTGGCCAGGCGAAATCCAATGGAAGAGACATAAATGTTGTTCCTCAGGTAGAGCTTGTTCAGTTAATGGATAGAACGGTTTCCGGTGTAAGGAAAGTTTTGCTGCACGATGACTCCTGCAGCCGCATGATTTACCCGGATTAATCTGCTGCGCAGAACTGGTCCTTCAAAACACTGATTACTTGCTGGGCCGCAGTCCCCTCAAGCCGGTACCAGATGGTCTGGGCTTCCTTACGTGTATTGACCAGTCCGGCTTTACGAAGAGCTGCCAAATGCTGGGACAGCGCAGACTGGCTGAGCGGAACCCGGGCATTGAGTTCCCCTACAGGCAGTTCCCGTTCCAGAAGACTGCACAGGATCATCAAGCGATTTTCGTTAGCCATGGCTTTTAATAAACCGGCAGCCTCTTTCGCGTTTTCTGCCAGCCGGGCCAGTTCGCCCAGCTCTTCGGTGATTGATTCATTCATCGGTATTGGCCCTGTTATCGGTTTTGGCTCAGGCGTCGGTATTGGCTCAGTTGTCGGTATTGGTCCTGATTCGGGGTTCATAATCTCTTTAGACGGCAAGATGATTAATTATTGACCCGAAGAGGCTCTATATTGACCCGAAGAGGCTCTATATTGACCTGAAGAGATTCTATATTAGAAAATTCTAAATTAGCAATGTCTAAAATAATGGTCGCATAAAAAATGAGCAAAACCATCCACTTGCGACTAATACTAAAGTCGTAAAATTGACACGTGGCAAATATTCACCTGATTTATATCGAGTATCGATAATATATATTTCATTTATTCTCCCCGGTTTCTTAGACTTCCATCCGAACATTGAAACAGGCCAGTCGTATACCAGAATGGTCTCACTAAATAACGGATATCTTGAGGATCAGCACATGTCTCAATATCAAAATGACATTCAAGCTGTAGCAGCTATCAAAGAAACTGCTGGCAAGACTTGGGACGCAATCAACCCTGAGTACGCCGCTCGTATGCGCGCCCAGAACAAATTCAAAACTGGTCTGGATATCGCCAAGTACACTGCCAAAATCATGCGCGAAGACATGGCTGCGTATGACGCTGACACTGCTCAGTACACTCAGTCTCTGGGTTGCTGGCACGGTTTTATCGGTCAGCAAAAACTGATCGCGATTAAAAAGCACTTCGGTAACACCAAGCGTCGTTACCTGTACCTCTCCGGCTGGATGGTGGCGGCTCTGCGTTCAGAGTTCGGTCCTCTGCCTGACCAGTCCATGCACGAAAAAACTTCCGTTGCTGACCTGATCGAAGAACTGTACACCTTCCTGCGTCAGGCTGACGCTCGTGAGCTGGGTGGTCTGTTCCGTGAGCTGGATGCTGCACGTGAAGCTGGCGACAAATCAAAAGAAGCTGAAGTTCAAGCCAAGATCGACAACCATGAAACTCACGTTGTGCCGATCATTGCTGACATCGACGCTGGTTTCGGTAACGAAGAAGCCACATACCTGCTGGCCAAGCGTATGATCGAAGCGGGTGCTTGCTGTATCCAGATCGAGAACCAGGTTTCCGACGAGAAGCAATGTGGTCACCAGGACGGTAAAGTAACCGTTCCTCACGCTGACTTCCTGGCCAAGATCCGTGCGGTTCGCTACGCATTCCTGGAGCTGGGTGTAGACGACGGTGTCATCGTTGCCCGTACTGACTCCCTGGGTGCCGGCCTGACCAAGCAGATCGCTGTCACCAACGAACCAGGTGACCTGGGTGATCAGTACAACAGCTTCCTGGACGGCGACTATGTAGAAAGCGCTGACGACATCGCTAACGGTGATGTGGTTGTTAAAGCCAACGGCAAACTGCTGAAGCCCAAGCGTCTGGCTTCCGGTCTGTTCCAGTTCAAGAAAGGTTCTGGCGAAGATCGCGTAGTTCTGGACTGTATCACTTCTCTGCAGAACGGTGCTGACCTGCTGTGGATCGAAACCGAGAAGCCTCACGTTGGCCAGATCGCCGCGATGGTTAACCGCATTCGTGAAGCAGTGCCTAACGCGAAGCTGGTTTACAACAACAGCCCATCATTCAACTGGACTCTGAACTTCCGTCAGCAGGTATTCGATGCCTGGACTGAAGAAGGTAAAGACGTATCTGCCTACGATCGTGCTGCTCTGATGAGCGCCGAGTACGATGAAAGCGAGCTGTCTGTAGAAGCTGACCGTCGTATCCAGAGCTTCCAGCGTGATGCTGCTCGCGAAGCGGGTATCTTCCACCACCTGATCACTTTGCCGACCTACCACACTGCGGCCCTGTCTACTGACAACCTGGCCAAAGAGTACTTCGGTGAGCAAGGCATGCTGGGCTACGTCGCTGGCGTACAGCGTAAAGAGATCCGTCAGGGTATCGCTTGCGTTAAGCACCAGAACATGGCCGGTTCCGACATGGGTGACGATCACAAAGAATACTTCTCTGGTGATGCCGCGCTGAAAGCGTCCGGTAAAGACAACACCATGAACCAGTTTGGCTAATCGGAATTCCGATTTGGCAAGGGGCAGAGTAATCTGCCCCTTTTTTTTGTGCGGCTTCCGGCCGCCTGCCATCTGCATTTATCCCTTCTTTGACGCTCACAATAGCTTCTTCTCCCGCTTGCCACATACCGCCCATACGCCTATAACATAAAGGTGTGGATGAGAAGTCAGACGTTTAATGTTCACCCGGCATAAAACGACATATTGACGGATAAGGACGCTGGCAATTTCATGACGGATAACCTCGCCAAATTTCAGATCAGGCTGCTATTGCGGTATCCGGCACCTTTAGTTGTGATAGCTGTCACCCTGTCTGTCATGGTGGGCTGGTTCCTCAACAGCTCCCGGCTCGTGCAGGTGTTTCCCACCTTTGCCCCCATGCAGTTCAACACGGCTCTGTCATTGTTGTTGACGGCTGTTGCTCTGATATTCCTGCAGCAGTCCCGCCCCCGTCCAGCGATGATCTTCGCTGCAATACCCTGTCTAATTGGTGGTCTCACCCTGATAGAGTACGCCTCCGGCAGCAATCTGGGCATTGATGAGTTAATACTAAAGCACGGTATCACCACCAAGACTTCCCATCCGGGGAGAATGTCTCCCAATACTGCCACCTGCTTTGTGTTGCTGAATATCGCCATTTTCGTCTGGCAGGCAGTACAGAGAGACCTGCGGGCGTTAATACCGGTCATTGTTCTCAGCGGCATCGTTCTGTCTCTGTCGATGACGGCACTTTTCGGCTATCTGGCGTCCATTGAAGACGCCTACGGCTGGAGTGAATTCACTCGTATGGCGGTGCACACGTCCCTGGGGTTTATTCTGCTGTCCACCACCTTTCTGGCCGGTCTTTTCAATCCCGTAGAGCGTCGGGCGGAGGCGGAGAGATATTTGCCCTTCCTGGCCATTTATGTGGGGTTGTTGCTGACGGTACTGCTGGGTATTGCGCTGGCCAGTGACAATCACCGGTCCATTCAGAACGTCTCTGATAAAGCGGCTATCAGCCTCCGGGAAATGGTATTGAGTCTCTACGGGGACCAGATGAAAGCGCTTGATCGTATGGCGGCGCGCCTGATCCATATGACTGAGACCGCCAATCCGAATATGGAGGAACTCTGGCGGAACGATGCCAGGGAGTATCTGAGCGATCATGAAATATATCGCGGTATATTCTGGCTCAGGCAGGATGGCGAGCTTTTGGTGGAATTCAAGGACCAGGAGCTGGGGCGCACCCAGATATTGAACAGCATCATCAATGGTCCGGTGCCCAATCAGCCGGCGTCGGATGTCTGGAAAACCACTTCTGGCGGCTATGGTTTGATTGAACGACTGGATCTGGGGGAAGGGGCCTACCTGATTTCTTATCTGGCCCTGACCTCCCTGACTGAAACCAGTTTCATGCAATCCCGCCTGGAGGGATATAACTATCAACTGACCGTCAATGGATTCCCCATTCTGGATAAAGGCGTTTCATCGGATAATAGCTTTTTTGAGTTTCGGACCGAGCTGCAGTTTCCCCTCGGCAAACGAACTGTGGAGCTGTCCATTGCCCCCAGCTATGAGTTGATAGAGGAACTGAATACACCGCTATCCACTCTGGAGCTTATTCTGGGGACGCTGCTGTCTCTTTCCATTGGCTACATGGCTCACCTGAGTCTGAAAGCCAGCGGTAAAAACCATTTACTTGAGCAGTCCGAAGCATCCATCAGGGCTATTCTCGAATCCGTTGGCCAGGGAGTTTTCGGGCTGGATGAGCAGGGGAGAGCCACTTTTATCAACCCGGCAGCTTACGACATGCTGGGCTACCCGTCCGGCGAACTGATCGGACTGCCCATCCTGCCGATAATTCAAAACCGGGATAAGCATGGTCAGTCGATAGATATCGATCAGAGCCCCATTTCCAAAACGCTCGCAACGGGAGAGAGTTTTCGCATTAACAACGAAGTCATGTGTCGTAAGGATGGCCATGTCATTCCTGTGGAATATATGTGTACACCGGTCACAAACGGGGACCGTTCCGCCGGAGCTGTGGTGGTGTTCTCTGATATTACCGAACGGCTGGCCAGGGAAAATGAGCTGATGACCAAGCAGTCCAATCTGGAGGCAATCTGGCAATCGTTCGATGATATGTATTTCTGGCTCGATGCCGACGGAGTGATTGAGGAATACCGCGCCAGTGACCGCAGTGGCCTGTATGCCTCACCGGACGTCTTTCTGGGCAAGCGAATGCAGGATGTATTGCCGCAGGATGTCGGGGAGATGTTCTCCCAGGCGATGTCCGGCGTCGGTGATCGATCGGTCGCCTCTGAATTGCTGGAATACCAGCTGGATATCGAGGAATCGGGTCAGCATTATTTTGAAGCCAGGTTGGCCAGGATTCATGGCAACCGGTTTCTGATTGTGGTGCGTGACATCACCTCCCGCAAACTGGCAGAGATAGAACTGCTGAGAGCCAACCGCTATAAGTCCGAGTTCCTGGCCAACATGAGCCATGAGATTCGAACTCCCATGAATGCGATCCTGGGGCTGACCCAACTGGCAATGGGAACTGATTTGAATGATCAGCAGAAATCCTATCTGGAAAAAGTCAGGAGCTCTTCCCAGTCGTTGCTCAATATCCTGAACGATATTCTCGACTACTCGAAAATTGAGGCGGGCAAGCTGGATATTGTCGAGGAAGAGTTTGACCTGGAAAAACTGCTGCTCAGCACCTCGGGATTGTATGCCCTGAGTGCCGAGGAAAAGAAAATCGAATTGATATTCGACATGCAGATCGATATCCATCGATATTATCGCGGTGATGCCCTGCGTATTGGACAGGTACTGAATAACATCGTCAGCAATGCGATCAAGTTTACCGAGTATGGCGTGGTGCGTATTCGGGTGAGTGAAATGAGCTTCAGGTCAGGCCGGTCTTTGCTCCATTTTTCGGTGGAGGACAATGGTATCGGAATGACAAAAGATCAGGCCAGCCGCTTATTCCGGCCGTTTACCCAGGCCGACTCTTCCATCACCCGACGTTTCGGTGGCACCGGGCTGGGGCTGACAATCAGCAAAAAACTGGTGGACCTTATGGGAGGGGAAATCGGCGTCGTCAGCCGATTGAATGAAGGCTCAACTTTCAGCTTTTCCATTCCGGTGGACAAAGTCTGGGACAAGCAGACCAAAGTTCTCCAATTGATGAAGATGAAAACGCTGGTGGTTGACGATCAACCGGACTCCCTGGAGGTGGTCGGCAAGATTCTGCACAGTTGGAAATTCGATGTCTTGAAGGCCTCCTCTGCGAGACAGGCTCTCGATATCATTGAAGAATCCAAAGCAAATGGGGCACCAATCAGCCTGTTTCTCATTGACTGGAGAATTCCGGAAATCGACGGCCTGGAGTTGGCGGCCCGTATACGGGAAATCTATGCCAAAGAGAACATCCCTGTCGAAACCGTCATCATCATGGTGACGGCCCACGGTCGTTTTCAGGTTCAGGAAGCCTCATCAGGTATCGCCATTGACGGCTTTCTCGAAAAGCCGGTCATCGCCTCCCAGTTGCAGGACATCCTGGCCGAATTGCAACGCTCGAATGATAAATCCAAGCTGCTTGGCGGCATGCCGAAGAACGAACTGGAAAAGCTTCCGGATCTCTCCAGTATCGTGGGGGCTGAGGTTCTCCTGGTGGAGGACAATCATACCAATCAACTGGTCGCGGTGGATTTACTCAAACAGCTGGGGCTGAAAGCCACCGTCGCCGACAACGGAAGAGAGGCATTGGAGTGCTTTGGAAGACAGCCATATGATCTGATTCTGATGGATATCCATATGCCGGTGATGGATGGACTGGAGGCCACCCGACGTATCCGTATGGCACCCGGAGGCCAGAAAATACCTATCTTAGCCATGTCCGCTGCAGCCATGGAAGTGGATAAAGCCCGCTCCCTGGAGGCCGGGATGAACGGACATATCGTCAAGCCAATTGATTTCAAGGACTTCGCAGACATGCTGTTGAAGTACATTAAGCCTCAGAAAAGGCCGGACAATGAGATAGAACAGAAGAAAATAGAGCAAGAAAGTCCGTTCACCATTCCGGGGTTTGATTTGCAGGCAGCCGTTACCCGGGTGAGAGGTAATTGGAAACTTCTGAGAAAGATATACGAAAGCTTTTACCAGGAGTTTCAGCCGGCCGGGGAACAGTTAATAGAGCTGATTGAAAGCGAAGACATAGACGGCGCGATCAGTCTTGTTCATACCTTAAAAGGCTCAAGCCTCACTATTGGGGCATATCACCTGGCTGATATGGCTGAAAGTGTAGAGCATGCCCTACGCGCTGATAAGATCGCCGCCATTGATGAACTATTGAAGGAACTTAACAGAATACTTAAGGACATCACCAAATCCTTGCTCTCCGGATCGGTGCGATCCTAACCTGAACTCTCCCAAAACCGGATGCATAAAGCTTTTCTTCCCTATCGCGCCTAAGACTTTAACTATAATTTCTAATATCGATCTGGCTTGACGATAATCAACTTGGCCTGAAGCTAATCGACCTGTGACGATAACCGATCGGCCAAAAAATAAACTGAAGGAGGGGGATGTGAAAGCTGAAGACCTTCGTGCACTGCAATCACCGCTCAAGGAAAAGTACAAAGCTGACCCACAGTCTGCGGTGATCACTCTCAAAGCCGAAAGTGAGCTGGGTGAGGGTGTCTCCTGTAATGTCCAAACCGGAAAAGCCCTTGTGGAAGCGGGCCTTCATCCTGCCACCGGCGGTACCGGCATGCAGGCCTGTTCAGGGGATATGTTATTACAGGCACTGGTGGCCTGTGCCGGTGTTACTCTGTCGGCAGTCGCCACAGCTCTGGGAATTCCCGTTAATTCAGGGAAGCTCCACGCGGAAGGGGATCTCGATTTTCGCGGTACACTTGGGGTCTCGAAAGAGGCGAAAGTGGGATTCCAGGAGGTACGCCTTTACATCACCCTCGACAGCCCCGCATCCGCGGACGATATCAACAAATTGATAGAGCTGACGGAAAGGTACTGTGTGGTACTGCAAACGATACGTGCCCCGGTAGAAGTGAATACGTTCGTTAACTAGGGATGCCTGGCAATGATCGGCCAAGAATAAATGCAGACCAAAAAAAGGGCTCTTGCGAGCCCTGAAATCTTAATGTGAAATCAAATTGATTAACATTCAAGAGGAAATTAAGCGTTGCTGCGTGTGAGTTTGCGATGACCGGCAATCGCTGCCAGACCCAATCCGAAAATCGCAACGGCAGCGGGTTCAGGAACCGCTTCCAGGCTGACATTATCGATAAAGCCCCCGTAGGAATTACTGGCTCCAAGAGCAGCAAACGATAATGCCATTTCACTACTGGTGGCATGCAGCACCGCACTGAACTTCATCCACTCCGGCATCTCTTTGCGAGTCTGGTTTTCGATGCTGATCACCTCGTTCTCCGGGTCGAACATATCGAAATTGCCGTCAAAAATGTCCCAGAAAACCCCGATGCCATTGTCGTTATTGCCGCGGTTGGTACGTGGAATGTAATAAAAGCTCAGCAGATAGTCAGTGCCCGCTTCAAGATGAAGACTCTGGGTCATGGCACTATTCCCGTATGAATCCAGCTCCACATACTGATCGCCGGACTGTGCATTCACAATCGTGTTGCGCTGGATTTCAATACTGTTACCCATTGTGGTTTCCCAACCAGGAATATTGTCGAACACTTTCCAGCTGTGACCGCTCAACTGAGGCTCTTCAAAATCACCATTAACAATCAAATTAGCCTGAGCGGTGGAAGCCAGAGAAAGCGCCAGAAATGTGCTCGCAATAATGGATTTCATACTGCCATAAATCCTGTTTAGTGAATGATTTAGGATTCAGAGGATGACAGCTGGGCATCAGTCGGCCCACATCGCTCTGAATTTCGAGTGGGCATAGTACATGATGTGAACAATTTCGTTTTTAAACGATTGTAAAATGTAGAGAAGAGGCCGCTGGTTTGAAGGGCATAGGCATGCCCAAGATATTCCTGTATTTTAAAGTCCAGCGCTGAAATTGTGCTTTACTTAATTTCTTTTCATGCAGTAATGATGTATCAACATGGTAAGTGAACTACACCAAACCCAGGTAGATCTTGATGGACTACTGGATGTATTAGGTAAAAATCTATATTCAACTCCCTTTGTCGCTGTTCGGGAACTGATACAGAATGCCCATGACGCTTGTATCAGGCGTAAGCTTGAAGCTGATGACATTCAGGATTTCAGAATCCGGATTTCAACAGATTCCAATACCAAAACGCTTATCATCGAGGACAATGGCTCTGGCCTGACCTACGAGGAAGTCAAAAGTTATCTGGCAACCATCGGTGCCGGTTATACACGGCTTCTACGCCAACGCAGTAACACAGACGAGATGGTTGGCTATTTCGGGCTGGGCTTTCTCTCTGCCTACGTGGTTGCTGATAGGGTCGAGGCATGGACAACGTCATATCAAACCCCCGATAAAACCTGGCACTTTTCCAGTTCTGGAGGAAAACGGTTTGTGTTGCAGGAAGCTCAGAGTGCAGCTGACGTTAATTCCAGCAATGTTGGAACGAAAGTTCTGCTGACATTGAAGCAGGATTTTGCCGAGCTGAGTGAACATCCGGCCATATTTTCACTGATTCAGCGTTATTGCTGCCTGTTACCTATACCGATTTTAGTAAATGGCTCGGAAACTCCCGTTAATAATGTACTTGCCCCCTGGTTGCTGGACGAGTCGGCTTCTCAGTTGCAGCAAAAGAAAAAGCAGCTTGAGTTTGCCAATATTTTTGAGGACTCGTTTGAACCCCTGTGTACCTTTCCAATTCCCGAAAATAACCAATACGACCTTAAAGGTCTTATCTGGGTACAAGGAGGAAGTGGATATTCTACGAGTGATTTCCGCAATGTCTCTATATTTATCCGAGGGATGTTTATAAGTAATGAATGCCGTGATTTATTGCCAAGATGGGCGGGATTCATCGGTTGTGTGCTGGAGTCGGAACAATTGGTGCCGACAGCAAGCAGGGAAGACATACAGAAGAATGATCATTATTTCCTGGTTCAGGAATACCTCAAAGATATTCTCATCAATGGGCTGTGTGACATTGCGAAAAATGAATCTGCCAATTGGCGGAGGGTACTGTCACGTCATAATCAGGCTTTGCTGGGGGCAGGAGTAAGCGATGATTCGCTTTTTGAGGTCATACACAATGACCTGAAAGTGCCGACCTCCATGGGGGATATGACGCTTCCGGCATACTTGAAACAGAGTGGGGGGGGGTTATATGTTCGTAATGAAGATAAAAACAGCCATGAAGAAATCCTGTTTAGAGCACAGCTCAAACCACTGGTATTGGGATACTTGTTTGCAGCCCTGGGGTTTTGCCAAAAATTCGGCGAACGGAATAATGTCAAAGTACATATTATTGGAATCGGCAATAACAAAAATGATCTCTTCCAGGAAATCTCGGTAAATAGCGATCATCATGCCAAGCTTGCCAGGTTGTTCGAAGGGAATAACGAAAAGCTGATTTGCACTAAATTCTCTCCGGCGTTTATCCCTATGGTCATTATTGATGATCAGGAAACTCTGTTAAAAAAACGGGTGGAAAAAGATGATGCCGATAAAAGAATTGGTCGTGCGGCCCTCAGTCTTGCGCGGTTACATACCCAGAATATAAGCCAGGATATTGAGCGCCGGGTCTACATCAATATGGATTCACCGTTGATATCCAGATTAATTGAAATGGGTGAGAGTCTGAGTGAGCATTTCTCAAATACCATCAGGTCTTATATGGAATCCTTGTCACACCAGACGGACTCAGAAGAGTCCGTATTTTCAGATAAGCTTCAAAAATTCAGTGATTCACTGATCGCTCTGACAGAAAAGGATGCGCTATGAATATATGGCAATGGGTTTATGATCTGGAAGATGAACTTCATGAAAGTGGGAATAGCCGTTTAGCTACCCTCGTAGAACAAGTTCCGCATTATGCGGCAAATAACGACTTCGAAAAATTAAAGCTGGTCTATCCGGAGGCATTAGCCTTAGCGCGTCAGTATAACTATCCATGGCTGGAAATATTTTTCCGTCACTGGTATTTGCAAAATCAGGTGATTATCAGAAAGAACACTAAAGGGTTACTTTCAGAAGCGGTGGATTTGCTGGAGTTTTCTCACCGGCAGGATAATAAAGACTGCCCCCAAAGGATTTGTACGGTTCAGGATCTTGCTGTTTGTTATCAAAATACTGATGGCCCCGGTTATGCTGAAGAACGCATCGAGGTGTCCCTGGAAACACTGTCTCAAATTGACTCGAGTTGGCCCTGTTATACCTGTATTTATTCTGAGTACATCGACGCTTTGATTGATAAAGGTGACTTGGATCAGGCTCTCCGTGAAATTGATATTGTGAGATCAGAGCTGCTTAAGAGAGGAGTCTCGCTGAACAAAACAAAGCTTTCTTACCTTGAGGTATTTGTTCATCTCGAAAAGGGGGAGTACGAACAAGCTGAAATCCTGGCTCGTGAGGCGACTAACCATACCAGCGATCACATTGATCGGAAAAGGAAGTTTCTGTATCACGCGCTGTGTCTCGGTCATCTTGCTCAATGGGAGGAAGCTGACGCAATACAGGTATCATTCGAGGACGTACTCGAATCTCCGTATCTATTCGATGTGTGGTTAAAATTACAGAAGCTGAAAATAAAGAATGGAATCATTCAGAATACTGAGGAACTGGATCATCGATTTCATCTGATTGCATCGCTGTTCCTGAAAAATGGTACATACCGATCTGCGATTAACGTAGCTCTTTACCAGGCGGAACTCGCCCTTGAACGTGGTGCTGTGATTGTTGCAGAGATTTGCGCTAATAGAGCGGAAAGTGTAAGGGGCCAGCTTAATAAGGATTTAGGTGTATCGGAAAAACTGGCCGATATCAGAAAGAGAATCGGGGAAATTAATCATCAAGAGAGTGTCTGTCAGCAGGCAACGCCTGAAGAATTTCTTGAACTGCAATTCCGTTCCAGTGATGAAGCGCTAGTTCAGGCATATTCGGCATTACGGCAATGGCCGGATGATGATCGAATACTGGTCCGTTTGGTTGAAATACTTGATTCCATTGGATGTGCACAGGAAGCACTCGAACTCCTTAGAAAAAGTTTCAGCTTGGATCGGCCCCGCATCGTATTGGTCTATGGACATATATTAATTGATCAGGGAGAAGGTGAGACCTTCTTAAAGACCTTCCAGGAGGTCACTCCTGAGTCTGTAAGTGAGGAGGTCTATTGCAATATATGTTGGCTGTTCTCCCGTTACTATAGATCAACAGACCTCAAGCTTTCCTACGAGTATCTATGCAAGGTTATTGAGCGGAGGCCACAGTCAAGAAACGCTACGATCCAGGCTGCTCAGTCAGAACAAAAGCTCGGCTACTATGATCGTGCGGTCTCTCATTGGACATCTCTGATAGAGCAATATCCTGAAGAAACGGATTTTCACTGGGATAGAATGGTTCCAGCAACGATCTCGGAGAATTGGCCCACGGTCCATGAATCCGCTCGTGTTCTGGGCATCGAACTGCCTGTGGATGAAGGACCAATATACTGTGAAGGTGGCCATCTTCGACTGAGATTTCAGAACGATAATGGTGAATACCAAGACTATACTGCAGTTCGTACAGGCCCTGTAACAGCGAAAGTCATCAGCTTGTACCGATTAGGTGAAGAGCAAAGATATGGTGTTGAAGTCGTATTCGATCCTGTCCCGCGTAATCAACTGGACCAGGAGGATGAAGAGGGATACCCGATGGACAGGGAAGGCTACTACACCTATCTGTACGATGTATTTCAGGAAATCAGGAAGCCAAAGTACGAATACTTTGACCTTGATGGAGTACATCCTGGAGAGGAAGCACTAAAGAGAATTTTCAAAGAGTTGGATGCTCTTGATGTATTTGTACAGGTAAGAAGCTCTGATGATTATGAGGTTTTAGTAGACGGCAGTGAGAATGCCATAAAAGGGCTTTATGCATACATGGCTGTGCCCGAATCTACGGATCTGGCAAGCGTTAATAATATACTGAAAACGCTTATCGCAAAATTCGAACACCCATTAATCTGGCCTTCTCTTGCTGAGGAAGCAGGAGATAGCGAACTGCTGAAACTACATGCACAGGCAGAAGAAAAATATAACCTTTAGGTGAGAGGTCACGACAGGGGCAGAACAAGCTGCCCCTATAGAAATCTATCAGGACTTGGGAAGTGATAACACTAATTCAACCCGGCGGTTGATTTCCTTGGTCTGGGAAGTACCGGTCCTGGCCTGGGGAACCCAGGGACCTGCCCCTCTTGGCTTGAGACGGTCCTTGGCAATCCCAAAGTCTTTGATCAGCGCATTGGCAACCGACTCGGCTCTGGCGGTGGATAAATCCAGGTTGTGTTGCTCAGACCCGGTATCATCAGTATGACCGACAACGTAAAAGGACATGTCCGCATGAGCCTTCAGATAACCGGCAACACTGGAGAGCGTTTCGTTAGACGTCGGCTTCAATGTGGCGCTGTCCGTGTCGAAGTATAACCCTTTCAGAATCACCCGGCCCTGGTTTGTAATCTGCTTCGCCAGATAGTCCGGATCCACTTTCACTTTGCCGGTCTCCATCGCCTTTTCTTCGACAACGGTCTGGTAGACTCTTGGGCTGTACAACCCTGTCTCAAAGTAGAGAAACACATAGGCATTCCCCGAGTCTCTGGTTAAGCGATACAACCACACGGGGTCGTTACCGTTGTATTGATGCCAGATATCACCGGTTTTCTTGGTCTCTGAGAATAACGCATTCATTCCAGGGCCACAGTCCGGGCCGGAACAGGAAAACAGTAACTCCATACCGGCATCTTCCAATGCCTGCTTATAGTTTTCCGTGAGAACGATCATGGAAGTGCCTTCCGGAGTATCGTATTGATAGGAGTACGACACACCGGAAACCGCGAGGTATTTCCCCTTCGCAAGATCCCCAGGAACCTCCGCCAGAGGGAATTCGGCGTTGGTAAAATCCGAGCTCTCAAATTTCCACACACTCGACCCCTGATAAGGCGAGATAAGAGGATGCGCCTTGGAATAATCAACCTGAGAGAAAGCCGCCTGGCTGGCCAACAATAAGGCAATCAATGCAGTGATACGAAACATAGTCCATTCCTGAAAACAATATTGATAACTGATGGAAAGAGCCACCGATGGGCTCGCCTTCCATCACAAACAGTTGTGCCTATGCTGGCAAAATATCTTGATCATTGCCAAGGCCTTAATAGACCAATCTTTGGATCTGTGATGTGCTCAGGTTTATCACAACCCCATGTAGAGGCCGACCTATGCGTTAGCCCTGAATGCTTTGACACTATTAGGCTTTGGATTCGATGAAACGCCAAATCTGAAAAGAAAAGGGCAGAATGAACTGCCCCTTTTGGTATTGATCAGGGTTTTAATAGTGATAAAACCCGTCTGTTGAGGATGAGCCGGTCCTGGTCGGTAATCTGTTTGCCAGATACTCAGGATCAACTTTTACCTTATCGGTTTGTCACCTTCTTCGAGTACTGTCTGATAGATCTTCGGACCTTGCTTTCCTGTTTCAAAGTGCAAAAACACATAGACATTACCCGTATCCCTGCTTAAACGATACAACCATACAGGGTCGTTGCCCGAATATTCATGAGGTATACCACTGGTTTTATTGGTTTCGGAGAATAACTTGCTCAATCCGGGTCCACAGTCAGAACCCGAGCAGGAAAACAGTAACTCCATACCGGCATCTTCCAATGCCTGTTTATAGCTTTCAGTTACCGACGCCATGCTTGAACCTTCCGGCGTACTATACTCATAGGCGTAAGCACTTCCAGAGACGGCAAGATATTCTCCCTTGGTAAAGTCCATGGGAACTGCCGCCATTGGAAATTTAGCTTCAAAAAATTCATAGGACTCGGTCCACCAGGCAGTCGATCCTTCATAAGGTGGAACCAGAGGATGCCCATCGGGATAATCGACCATAGAGGAAAAAGCAGCCTGGCTGATCAGCAGCAAGCCAATCAATGAGGTAACACGAAACATAATTCAATCCTGAAAATAAATTGGTAACTAATGGATGAAGAGCCGCATATGAGCTCCCCTTCCAGCATGGACAGTTCCGCCGATGCCGGCGAAGTATAGTGAAATTGCCAACGCACTGATAAACCAATGTATGGATCTGTGACGTGCTCACGTTTATCACAAACCCACTTAGTGGCTGACCTGTGGTCAGCCCTCAGAAGGAAGAGCACCCGATGAGTCTGATTCAGGCGCAGATACAACCTCTCCATCGGTAGTTATATTCACCACAGACCTTTTCCCATCCCATCGTTTCCTAGTCACCCTTGGAATGGACACTACCCACTATCCTGCGATTACTAGATTTCCAAAATTATGGATTTACCGGTTCTTAAATACCTGCATTGCCAAAGTCTGATTGAACAGCTTTTTGGTTGGTGGTCCCCGTCATTTTGAAGTTTGCATAGAGAGTTAGTATGTGGAACAGGCGAATAGGGAATGCGTAGGCTTTAACCTGGCCGTCAATTTCTATCACTTTCAGTTCGATATCATTATTCTCGAATGATTGGGCATCGATTTTTGAAGGGCATTTGTTGGCTGTTAACACATCCGCAATCTTTCGAATGGTGTCTATTGATACATGATTCTCAATTTGAACAGGAAACTCTTTTTTGAATGAGTCTAAAAATTCAAAAATAAATTCCTTTTCATTGGGAGACACAGCAATATACATGGGAGTTTCACCATCGTATATTGCCAAACACTCTGCCTCATAATCATCAAACGAATCATCTATGTTTTTGATGAACTCTTTATGCTGAAGAGCCTCCAAACCTAGACTATCTATAAGGTCCTTGGTAGTTACTAATTTATCCATATGCTTATATTTCCCTATATTTAAAGTACACGTTTGAGGCTGTGGGTCGTCTTTAACTAAAAATGAGCATTGTCATTTTACGTTCCGCAGAATGCAGCCAACAATCATGTATATGGACTAATGAACACGATTCCAAAGCAGGAATCTCCTATTGCCACCATTAGCTCCCTGATCGGCCCTCTGATGGCCAACATGATGTTTCGCCGGGCCAACGTGAGCCTACCCATTCCCGACATCGATCCCAAGGCTCATGTTGAAGGCTTCTTGAACGGCAGAAGGCTCTAGTGCAACGGGCTTTCATTCCCGTTAACTTATATCTCAATACCCGTTAACCTATGTCTCCCGAGCCCAACCAGGAACCGAAAGTGCTAAATTTCGAAAACGATCCCTTCGACGGCGTCATCGTAAGTCTCCACCAAGCCACCTTCACCGCAGATGTTTTCAAGGACGCCCTGCAAACACTGCTTGGCACAGCCTCCGCCGGTAACAAGAAGCTTATCTGGCTTACCCTGGCGATCGAGCAATCGCACTTGATTGATGTCGCCATTAAACTGGGATTCGTCTTCCACAACTGCCTGGAAACCGAAATCACTTTGATTCACCGCATCCAACAAGGTGCTTACGCCCCGTTCAAACCCACCCACAGCCTGGGTGCTGGGGGTCTGGTTACCCGTGGCAACAATGAAATTCTGGTCGTCCGCGAGAAAACCAACCCACGCTTTAAACTCCCTGGCGGCCACATCGAACTCGGCGAAAAAATCGCCGAAGCCGTCGTACGGGAAGTCCTCGAAGAAACCGGCGTCACCGCCCAGTTCCAATCCATCCTGGGCATCGCCACCCGACATCCCTACGAGTTCGGCAAATCCAACATGTACTTTGTCTGTGGCCTGATACCAGTCTCCGACGAGATCAATATCCAGGACACCGACGAAATCGAAGAAGCCCGCTGGATCGCCGTATCCGATTATCTGGAAGATGAGAATAACAGCCTGTTTAATCGGCAGATCGTGAATGCCGCCTGGAACAGACGAGGGCTGTTAGGAGTTGAACTGGAAGGAAATGAAGGGAAGTTCAAGAAGCACGAAGTGTTTTTAGTGGAGTAAGTAACCAGTTCCCATACCAGCACAAATCAATGTAGGGGCTGACCTATGTGTCAGCCCTGTTTTGTTCCCTGACCTCTCTTCGAATTTCTAGATCGTCAGGTTGGCCACTCTTCAGACCATCAGGTTCATCAATACTATTCTTGACGCCTTGCTTATGTCGTTTTTCGATTTCAGGCAGCAACTCTTCAAGTCGCTTTTCGGCTTCTCTTAGGGCCTTATAAATATTCTTAGACATGGTTTGTGAATCCAGGTAAATGGCGGTAATAGCTTATTGGAAGGGCCTCTTTATATGGAATCATCCAAATAGCCGGTAGACGGCTACCCCACCGAAAGGTAATTTCCAGCGACATCAATAAGTTTTCAGAAGGTTCGACCACAGGGTAATTACCGAGGACAAAATGGCTGACATTAACCTAAAGATGCTCATCATCCCGCTATTTTCTCTAGCTGCATCCTGTGCCACAAGTGAGTCCACACACGCAATTGAAGCCGCCGACTTCTGCGAAGTACACAACCCTGAGCGCAGGATGAAATACTGGCAAGATGGTGATGCAGAAAGTACCGAGTTGTATTATCAAAAGCTCGCCAGCGATATAAAGGCAATCATCAAAACAGAAGGATTCAGAAACATCTTCAAAGAGCAGCTTAATATCCCTCCCAGCGAATACAAAAAAGAGTATTCGAACGACTATGTCTACTACAAAAAGAAAATTTCAGAGCTTCTTGATGAGGAATGGGATTGTGAGTATTTGAAGCATCACTATGTCCTGGAGTTTGTGGAGGAGTAGAACGCTCACTCTAGGTCTGATTCAAAAGTCCAGGTTCCACAAAAATCAATGTAGGGCTGACCTGAGTATCAGCCCATTGCTCTTAAATTCTACTCTGGGGATTCGTCACCTTTTGGCCAACCAGCCTTAATAACTCCCATGAAATTTGTCATGGTCACCCAGCCGACGACCTCGCCCTCATAGCCAAGGTTCCACTTCTCGCCATCCCAATCGGCCAAATCATAAGTACCAAAACCATTTGGGTATCTTACAGCTACGAAGTAGGTGCCGGTATGGGGGAGTTCCAGAGACTCCTGCCATTCAACGGGTAGGTTTATTTCGTTCACTTCCCTTCCTTTCCATAAGTTTTACAAGCTCAGGACACCTTAGTAAGTGAATAGCTTGAGCTAAACACTAGTTCCCAAGGTGAGGCGGCAGGGCTCCATATTCTTTCTCAAACTCCAATTTTATATGGCTTAGTATGCCCTTCAGATTTTGTTGGTCAGTGTACATATCTGCCAATTCATCCTCATCGACAGATTCGGGATCCACGGAGTCCATGACTTTTAACTTGGTATCAATTGATTCCATGATCAAAACCCAGTCACCCATGGTCATAGGTATGGGTAGGCTATCTAGTTGCGACATTGTTCTCTCTTAACTGACCTTTTTACAATGGACTGCCAGCTCTAGGCCTGGAATAAGGTGGTGTTAAGTGGCTAATAAACAGACCGCTATGAACACTAACTAGCTGATATGTATCATTCAATAAGGGTTACCGAGTAGGTCATAGGGGTTATGGCAATAGAGTGAGCGATTTGAGAGAGTGAGTTGGTATCATATATTGAAAATTGAGAAATTTAGTTAGCTGAGTTGCCTATAGAAGTACTGACTCTTGATATCGATGTGAGGTTATCAGTAATAAAGTGAATTTTTCAGAGTGGTTATTAATAACAAGGAGTAAATATGAAACGGAGTATTGACAGCGCAATTTTTTTAGCAGCATTCACGGGACTACTTTACACATGGAGTACCGCCTATTATCACGGGTATTTAGGGGTTATGGGGCTAGATGCAGATATGATGGAAAGAAGTTTTCATCAGGTGATATACGGTGGACTATTAAACTCATTTTCTCCAATATTTGCTATTTTACTTTTAGCAACACCTATACTATTCCTGTACTCAAATGCTGTGCTTCCCTCTTATATTGATTGGGTGAGAGGAAGTGTGAGAGCTAAAAAACGTGTTATCAAATTTCGGCACTTTTGGTTTGGAAAAAGAAACGAAGCTTATGTGGAACGGCGAGCTAAAAAAATAACTTCAAATGTTGCTATATTTACTGCTTTTGTATTTCTATATATCGTTAGTCTTGTTTACTTCGAGCATAAAGGTGTTATTAAAGCTAAGGCCATATTAGAAAAACATGTTACAGGAAAAAACAAGTTTACAGATATGATTAATGTAGTAATTGGCGATGACCGCAAGTTCCTTAGGTTTTTAGCCTGTGGTGAGAATAATTGTGCTGGAATAGAAAATAAAAGTAATTATATTTACTATTTTTCTTCTTCATCAGGATATAGCTATCTCCATCAAGAGCCGGAAATAGTAGATACTTCGAAATAGATTATTGAGATACACCTGTATCTACAATCAGCCATATAGCCTGTAGACGGGCGTACCTATACAGAGATAACCTTTTAACCATCATTCAGCAATTCAAGACAGGGAGGGAGTACCTATGAAAATTGATATACCTGATGATGTAATGCAGAGAGCTGGTTTAAGCGACCAGGAAATAAAGGAAATTGTTGCCGTTTCCCTCTATCAGCTTGAAAAAATCAATGGCGTTCAAGGCGGCAAGATTATTGGTAAGTCCGAGATCGAGTTCCATGAGGTGGTAGGAAAGTACGGCCAGACTTTTTCCTACGATGCCGAAGACCTTTTGGACGATATCGGACGAAGGGTAAATGAGGGTTAGAGCTTGTCGTACAACTACAAAGATCTAAATTACATCCGAGAAGCGCTGAATTTTTATGAAAAGCATTTGAGTGAAATTGATATTAATGAATGCGATGACGATGAAGCGGATGAAATACAAGACGATATTTTATATATGGGGCGTTTAAAGGCGCTGACGAATCGTTTGATTGAGGAGTGGGAGAGCAATGGTCCAAAACTTTCTTTAGTCGACAGTGAAAAACCTGAATAGCGGGAAAGCTTGAACCTGTGCCAAAAACTTATAAAACAGGGATTGTGTATGACTGAGCATTCATATCTCTATATGGATGGAGATGTGAATATTCTAAATTTGAGATTTCATGACGGGATTTCGCATCAATTGACGCTTGCAAAAAATCCATAGCAGAAAATACGGTCGTAATGCCACCGTACCTGTCGGTAACATAGTGAAAATCGCCGAAGGTGATATGAGGGAGCTGCGTTGTATCGTAAGAGCTGGATACTTTATGGCAATGGACGAAAAAGGTACCTATATGAAGACTTTTTGGGTAATTGATACCACGGTAACTGCCTTGGAAGGCTGTGATCTCAATGATGACGGTTCAAAGTATATATTCGGACGGAGTGTCGTCCCTGCCGATTCAAAAGAAGAAGCTGTTTCAGCACTTAAAGATCACCTTGAGCAAGCCAGAATTCATGTTGAAGAAGTCACAGCGGTTGTCGCCTATGACGAAGGTGACTGGAGTGAAGATCCGCATCTCCTAAGCAAAGCTTATAAGCTGGCTAAAGCTACTAACGAAATTAGAAGTGCGGCTTTTATTTCTGAAAAGGCGCGTGAATTTTCCGAGGAACAGAAACAAGGATAGTTGGATGACAAAGAAGTCACATGCTCTCACTCTGGCGGAGGGAGATCCTGATTTTAAAACCAATGCGACTTTGATATTGGGAGGCAATGTAGAAAGAGGATATGTTCTAAGAACTGCATATGACTCCTTAGCGGTGTGGAAAGCCAAATATGCCATTGGAGTATCGCCTTTTTACCCCAAAGTTAAAACTACACTAAAAGATGCAGCCCTCATTGATAATGAAATCTGGGTGTTCGGTGTTGATGCCACAGTAGCCCAACACATCGTAGATGCGGTGAGCATCGGCGCGCAGTTTTATAAAGTCGAACCTTCAGAGATTATGCGCCACATTTATGTGAAAAACTTAAATGCTGAAAGGGAGAATGGTATGGAAACCAAGGCTCTGATTAAAGCAAATATGAGTTTGTATGAGAAAACTGCGATAGCCATTAATGAGGCAGCAAGTATATTGGGAATAAAGGGTAAGCTGGATTTCTACATATACAGCGCAAGTAAGAATCATAAAATTCCCAGGGATAACTTGAGTGAGGCTGTATCCCGAGGTGGCGGGAGAAATTTCACATCAGATAGTAGAATCCATAAGTTCTTTGTTGGCTCAAATAACGGATTGCGGTTTGACGAGTTCTTAACGAATATGCACAAGACTGAGCTCAACTGGTAATTGAATCGAATTCAGAGCTGAGACATGTTAATCGTTGTAGGTCTGCGTATAGTTGGCTAAGGCTGGTCTACAACATTCGTCCCAATTCTTCTCCATTCTATTCAGTGATCGCATGGCAAGCTGGTAAAGTTTAGGGAGCCACTTAAGAACCTTAAGCGTGCGAAGACTGATCCACGAGTACTACCTTCAAATATTGATAAAAATCAAAGTATCACATAGTCCTTTTGGTCTAGGGTGACAAATTCTGATTATCGACTAGTCTAAAAATTGAACATCGGTTCGGCACTATTCCCCGAGTCGATTCTGGACGAATGGTTTACCCACTAGATCATTGAAGCGCTAAGGATGTGGAGTGTTGTATGGCGGTTCGAGATGGAGTTTGGAAAAACGGCGAGAAACCCAGTGGGTTGTCGCTGCCTGTGTTGTTGTTTGAATACCTAAGCCTCTTGCGATTTCGCACCTTTATCCCGTATTTACACTCACCTTGCCGCGATATTGATGGACGTTACTCTTTCTAAATTAATGCTTGGTTTTTGTGAAGGAGATTATGAATGGAAATTCCGGAATGCTACAAACATCGCCATGCTTATCATTTCACCTCTATGGAAAACTTAGAGTCGATCATAGATTCTGGTTTACTTTCGACCTCCTTAAAGAACTCCAGGGGAATCAGTCACGTAAACGTTGCAGAAGCAAGCATACAGGACCGACGAAGTACGATGCTAATTCCGGGGACGGATGGTCGCTGTGTTCATGATTATGTACCATTTTATTTTGCACAAAAAACACCAATGCAATTAGCCGTTCTAAACAAAAAGAATGTCGACCAAGAGTTCCTCATATATTTATCTATTTCGATCTCAGTACTTAATACTAGACCAGGAGTATTTTTCACAGATGCCTCAGCCAACACTGATATTGCCCCAAATTTCTATCCAGCAACTGAAGCCCATCAACTGAATAATCTAAAATGGCAAGTCATTGATAATCATAAATGGTCATATCATGATGACGACGAGCGCCACCAGAAAATGGCGGAACTATTAATACCAGACCAAGTATCCATTGCTGAAATTAGCGAAATAATAACCTGGGACCCTTCTATATCCGGTTATGTAAGACAGATATTTCAAGAAAAAGGCGTTGTCCCACCTCATATTACTGATAACTCATACCACTATTATGCAGATCCAGATAACTGGGCATACTCACTAGTTACAGGCCCAAATCTCTTAAAGAAAAATTTTGAGGACACTGTCAACAATATCAATATCTCCCAGACAAATAACGCTAAATTCCAAAACTTAGAGTCTGCCCTCTTGGCTGTCCAAGGTGATTTTTGTGCTATTAAAGAACTTTCTGATATTGACGGCTTAGCTGCTAATTACGGTCCGCATAACGACGATGTGGGCACTCATAGCAGGCGAGTAGCTGAACTTGTAAGGCTATCTCCTGAATACGCAAAGCTTAGCGACCATAACAAAGCCATTCTGGAAATTGCTGCGTACTTGCATGACATAGGAAAAGGACCAAAATCTAGATGGAAAAACTCCTATATGGACAAAGCTGATAACAACCATGCTAGAAAGTCGCTCCCAATGTTACAGAGAATCCTAACAGAGGACATTGGGGCAATACCTAATGACTCTGTCCGAAAATTGGTAATGCTGGTAACTTATGACGACCTTTTGGGAGATATAGCAGCTAACGGTAGAGACAAGATACAGCTTTTTAATATAGTTACGTGTCGAGAGGAGATAGAAATGCTGGTTGCGTTAAGCAAGGCTGATATTGGATCTCTTAGTCAGACCTGGCTAAATAATGTTACTTCCGAAATTGATAACCTAAGGGCCGAGGTTATTGTGGCACTAGAGAGTTCTACAGAATGATTAAATTTGTATCTGGTGACTTTTTTAATTTTGATGCCGATATCATGGTTAACACTGTTAATTGTGTCGGCGTTATGGGGGCAGGTGTCGCTCTTGCCTTTAAGAAAAGATACCCTGAAATGTTTGCAGACTATGTGGAAAAATGCAAAGCAAAGCAAATTCGTCCTGGCCGACCTGCCACTTGGGTTCAAAAGGATATGATTTCCAAAGAAATTGAGATAATTAACTTTCCTACAAAGGATGATTGGAAAAAACCTTCGAAATATTCTTACATAGAAGAAGGACTTCAATGGCTTTCGCTTTATCTTGAAGACAAACAAGGAAAGAAAGTTACTCTTCCTGCTCTTGGTTGTGGCCACGGCGGACTTGAATGGAGCAAAGTTCGGGAAATGATCTTGAGTAAACTTGAGAATTCAGTTGCCGAAATATATGTATTTGAACCATCCGATTCAGTAAAAGCGGCAAAGCATTCAGATAATAAAGATGAATATGAATCACTGCTATCTCCTCTTGGTATTGGGGTAATGAGGTCGTCCAATCCAGACTTTCCATATAGTCTTAGCCGTTACACAAAAAGAGATTTGTACTTCTTTCCAGATAGCAACCCAGTTTTTGAATACGATTTCGCGCTAGTTTGTAGCACCAAGCCATCAGAAGATGAAGTTGATATCATTACGCAATTTGTAGAGTTATGTTCTTTACATAACAGAAGTATCCTTTTGGGGGCGTCTGCATTTGAAAAAAAGCTTTCTATTAAACTTTCTAAGGCCCGAGTGGGGTGCGGATGCTTCCTTCCATCTGGAATACAAGCTGCTGTAAAAAAGATGGAGTCAAAGCTTGAGCAAGAAAAGCCGAGGCTGCTATCAATAGGTAATCCTATTAAGGAATTTGATAAAAGAGAGTTCTTACCGTCCGTATTGGGTCGAATTCACCTATCGCAGAAAACTATTTTTTTAACTCAGAGATTGTCTTGGGTTTCAAAATACAAGACGCTTTTCGAGCATGGATCAATAGACTCGTATTACTACAACTGGAAAGCAATGTCTGACAAAGACAGGGATGCCGCTATTAAGATCAATGCCAAAGAACTTTGTTCTGGCCAAGTCTTGTCGGACACGTTTCTTCGAGAATTTTTATAGTCAATTGGTGATATATCATAGTTCGCCGGAATAGCTTTCTTAGGTTGTAATATCACACAGGAAGTTAGGTATTAACAACCTGGCCTCGCCATTGTTTGAAATTTGGCAAACTATTACACTTTAGCGCTCTTTCAATTCCTATTAAATCTACAACTGCTTCTCGATGCTCTAGCAAGATTCGCATCCTTGCTTCCGATAGTGCATTGAAAACTAAGTCCGCCACATAAGTAGTGCCAAATATATTTATAACTGAGGGATGAAGAAGAAGGTCAATCGTTGTAGGTGTACAACATCCTGGTTTTTCGTCTTGTAATCGTTGCAGTCCCTTTCTCTCGTCAACGACTGCGATGTGGTTGTTTTCCAGCGCTACTGCTATAGTCGCGGCTTCGCCATCGTCAAGAGATCTGGGTTCCGAGACTAGTTCTGTATATCTGGCTAGATCTCCTTCCGAAAGAGGCACAATAGCTATAAGCTCCTGTGCTTGTAAGTCTCTTAGTAAAAACTTCTGAGCAGAAGAATCGTTATACTCTCCCCGAATCTCATTGAGCACGTTCTCTGTGACCATGATAGGGTTCGGTAAGGTTTCAATAATACTTTTAGCTTCTCCACTTGCATGAAGATTGATAATCACGCTTGTGTCTAAAACGAGGGGAGACTTAGTATTAGTGAGGCAACAAGAGTACTTCATTATCCTCACTGTCATTCAGTTCTTCGATTTCATCTATCAACATGCGAAGCTTCAAGCGCTTTAGGCCTAGCATAGAAGCAAGCTGACCCTCAGTAAGTAAATCTTTTTTCCAAGCATGATAAGCCATATAGCCAATCCGCATAGGTACAGGCTGATCTGCATCTTCCTTAGCAGGGTCGGAACGATCAGCAAGCTCATTCAGAACACTAAGAGCTTGCTCATTTGTTATTCCACCGTTGTCTTTAAACCAGGTCCAAGTGCCCTTCTTTACAAGAGCTAGTTCTTCAAGGCGAAGTACCATGGCCATTCTAGACACGCCAAAATAATGAGCTAGCAAGATGATATGTCTTCTAGTCAAATGGGTTGCGCCCGCAGTAATTTCTTTAAATTTGCGAGTAACTTCATTTCGAGGGGTAAGTAAAATTCGACCAAATGCATGTGCATACCGTTCTTCCCGTGACTGAAATTTTTCGTCCTTCTCTAGCACTTCGGGGGACTGCCTTGTGCCAATAAAATGGCCTAACTCATGGGCTGCGGACTGTACTCGTCGTCCTAAAGTGTGGTTGGCATTTAAAAGAATAGCTGCACCAACTTTGGATTCATAGGCAAATAAACCTGAAATTTTCGATGGCAATCTTCTTTGATAGAGTCTAATTCCAAGTCCGATTTCTATCAGGGAGAAGATATTGGAGATAGGCCCATGTCCGATACCTAAGAAGTCGCGAAATTGGTTCGCATGTTCTTCTGCTTGGGCATAAACGTCCCCTGATTGAATAACTTTTTCCTGAGGATAATTAGTTGGATGCTTAATACCGAGAATATTTTCCAGCTCAATATCTGCACTTACCAATAAATTGAGTTGCCGAACGGCATTGTCTATGTCTGGATCATTGGTTTCACTGATTCTGCGGAATCGCGGAATCAGGTCCACATGAACAGCTTCCCTTCGGAGGATGGCATTAACTGATGTACCGTAGAGATTTGCTAGTACTTGCAGTTCGTTTATCCGGATCCGCCGCGCTCCTTTTTCGATAGCCACAAGGGTTGTTCTGGCAAAACCAACTTCCTTTGCAGCCGTAGCTTGGGTAATGCGGGAGCTTTCTCGTGCGATCCTTAGTCTTTCACCTAATTCCTGAGGGCTGAGGTTAAGTATTGTCATCGTATTACTCCCTGTATCCAATTATTAATGAAGGACTTATCTTTTAGGGAGTTCAAAAATTCATGCCACTCGTGGCTGTGTTTCTTTAGCATTTCAGTCAAACGAATGTGTACATCTTCATGCTTTTGATTGGTTGATTTGGCTAGTTCTAAAGAATGAGCAAGTAAAAACCTAGTATTGCTATCCTTAACTAAGTTAGCTAGTTCATCAAAGTGCCGTACACCTGCGACGGCATTGGCCTTCATTGTTTTGAAACCTTTCCTAGTTGAAAGGGAATCAGGTGCAGCTTTCTCAAAGGAGCTCGAACTAAGATTGCTCCAGTAGTAGGTGTTTTCTGATTCTTCAATTTCCGCGTGATTGAGGCTTAGTCGTCTTAGGAGGCAGGCTGCGCAGGCGCCACATTGATGTCTAATACCGCCAAATGATACGTTATATCTACTCTGCCAGCAGGATCTAGTGTCTTTGAGAACATCCTCGGGTATACCGGTGTTAAGTGCAGAAAAAACGGTTTCTCCCTTTGTAAACCAGATTCGCGGTTGAGAGTAGTTCAATGAATAGCCCAACAATGCATAAATGAAACTCTCCATTTTTCGAAAGAAGACAGGATGATTTCTGAAGTCTGGGTATTGTGCATGGAGGGGCAATAGTACTGGGCTTAGGGCTCCTTGACCACTTTCAGGAACTATGATGTTTTTAGTCTTTGAGAGGTAAGCAGCAATAGCACTAATGGCTGCAAATTTGAAACCTCTCGAGCGAAAGCTATCCTCCTTGTGGTGGTGTTTGGGGTATTTTACCGTAAAAGGTATGGCAGTAAAGGCCGCAGGTTTACCGTTTTGCTTATCTGAACTTCCGACTCGAACTTTAATGAGTGTATCTTTGCCCTCTGAGTCTTCAAAAATTGAGGCAACACTTCTGGAGTCTAGCCCATCACTGTATGCCATGATTGCAGAAGCATTGGGTGGATAATCTAATTGTGACTGAACGGCTTCGGTGTATTTGGAAGATCGCTGAACAAAATATAATCGCCAATGGTCTCCGGTTAGAACGTTTAGTGTTTTCCTTAAAGAGTCAGATACTGAAGGGCTGGACCAATGACTAGGGTCAGCCACGGGAATCCGTAGTTGAATATCCCTCGGCCACTTAACTCTACTTCTAGGTTTGTATCGATCGCTAAATTCAATGGCGGCGGTTGTAATTAGAAGGTCATAAACGATGCTTTCAAGATTCTTGGCGCAGTAAGTTTCAAGTATCTCGGGGTTAAATTGGATATGATTATTAATTTCGCAAGCCACAGCACTGGTGGGGAGGAGGGTGTTGTGTGGTTCAACAACATCGACAGTTAAACTATTAGATGAATTCTCTGGAGAAGAGAGGAAAGTCATAAAGGGACACCATCATCTAGTCCGCTTTGCTTTTTAATTGGTTCTAGGGTAGGCAAGCGACCACTATCAATTAGACTACTGCTCATGTCAGTGGCTTCTATCTGTGAGGTGGCTTGGTCACACCTGCAAGCCACATATTTTAGATTTACTTCGTTTTCTATTGTAATGCTATGGTCTTTAATTCGACGAAGTCCTGAATGAACAAGTTCCTCTATTGTGCTTGTAAGTGCACTATGAAGCTCGTCATAGGTTAATTTGCCGGACGAACTTTGAAGTTCAATATTTCGGAGTAAGCTGACATTAAAATTGGATTGACCAAGAGTTTCCCTGAGTTGCTCAATAACTTCCTGTAAGTTGTGACCAATGAGAGGGAGCTGCCCATCTTTGACAAGTTGGCACCGGCGTGCGAGCGCCTCTATTGCTTGATATCCCTCTTGCTCTTTTAAGTCCTTTTCTATGGCTTTCTTAATCCAGCCCAATGCTACATCAATGCTATACGCACTATGTGCCAATACATCAGCAGCCTTTTTCCAAGAGCCGCTGAGGGGTAAATTTCTAAAAGGCCCGTCAGTCATATCAACCTCCAGTGTCAAAAAAATAAATAAATATTCTGACATTATCAATAAATCAATATTCATTTCTGACATTCGGGGGGGTAGAGTAGCGGAGAAAAGGTGACAGATCTATTTATAGGCGAATATCTTTCTACTAATATCGACTCATGAATCTAACCTACTACGCCGAAAAGCTGTCAACACTGCGCCCCGATCGCTCTAGTGGTCATGCAAAACCCCACAAAGTTTGCATGCTCTTCGCCGTCATTGACCTAATAGAGCTGGGCCGAATCACCGACAATAGCATCTACTTCAACGATGAACTTAAAAACCGCTTCTCCTTTCATTTCGAGCTGCTGAAAAGCAAGAACGATCAGAACAATCCGTACCTGCCTTTTTACCATCTCTCATCCTCTGGTGTCTGGCACCTGAAGCTCCATGAGGGGAGTGCAGTTGATTTTCAATCACAGCGAAATCTGAGTGAAGCGAGCATTCGGAAGCATGTCGAATATGCCTTTCTTGATGTTGAACTGTTTGAGTATCTGCGTAATGCAAGCACCAGGCATATTCTGAAAGAGAGTTTAAGTAGTAATCTGGACTCCTTAGAGGATCAGTTCCAACGCTGGGGGAGAAGTGTTGGTAAGTCGGAAAAGACTCTCAAGAACTACACTGGTGCGCTAAAAAGTTCGATTCCTTCATGGCTTCAGAGCGCAGGTCTTCCCTGCGAAAGTTTGCTGAGTATCAGCTCTTTCTACGAATACGAAAATATTGTGTCTCAGGTCTCCAAAGTGGAGGAGTTTGTTGAACGAGATCGTGTCGGCAAGGGAATGTATAGCGCAGCAATCCGATGCTACAGGGACTTTCTTTCGGACATCACCCAGGCAGACGTGCAAAGGGATATTGAAGATATTCTGCAAGATAAAAATATCCCGGAAACCCAGAAGGTCAATTTAGTTAACACGCGCATTGGTCAGGGTAAGTTCAGGGAAGAACTTGTTGCATACTGGAAAGGGCGATGTGCGGTGACGGGATATCGAAAGTTGCCTTTCTTAATCGCTTCCCACATTAAACCCTGGGCTCAATCTACAGATCAGGAAAGGCTCGATCCTTTTAACGGTATACTGTTACTCGCCAATCTGGATAAGGCTTTTGATCTGGGATTTGTCAGTTTTAAAAACTCGGGCCAGATTATGCTCTCTAAGCAGCTGGAAGATCATGAAACTCTGGGTATCCATACTAACATGACAGTGTCTCTGTGCCGGGAGCATCAGCTTTATATGGAATATCATCGGGATTGCAGATTTAAGAGATAGCGTTACCTGAAAACAGCCGTTTTCCAAATAATTCCTGTGCGCTTTTCTAAATCCTCTGCTTGGAAAATGGCAGCTCCATCGAACAAGCTTTCATCTACAACATAAAACTGCCGTTCGGTTTCACCCGCCACATTTCGCCAAGTGATTACCAAGACACCATCAGATGTTTGGAGCTGCCTCAATCGATCAAAACTAAGCTGTTGCTCTTCAGGCGAAAGATGCATCCAAACAGCGCTCACCAGAATTAGTTCAAACCTGTACCGGTTATCAATCTCTGTAAGGCTAGGGAGAGAATCTCTCATCCATTGAATGTTTTCGTTCCGGTGGAATTCCTGCGCCCGATGTCGAAGGTCATCCGCGGGCTCCACAGCGGTTACCTGCCAACCTCTATCCGCCAACCAAGCCGCATCCCGCCCGGAACCTGCACCGATATCCAGGGCTCTACCGGGAGACGAAGGAAGAAGATCCAACCAGACACTATGAACCTGTTCAAAGCTGAAGCTTTGATATTGGCTGAAGAGCCGGTCGGCGTTTAGGTTGTAGAAGTTGTCCATTTGGCGATGCCGGTGATATAGGTTCGTAGGTTCCTGCAAATGATACAAACAGTATCGCAAAATTGGGGTAAATTGGAGGTCTTATTTCAAGAACTAAAGGAATCCTTGGCGCTGATGTAGCTCCTATTTATCCTATTTTGGCTACAGACCACTGCGCATGTATTCGTTAGAATTTTTATGGTTGATAAATCTGGAGGTAATCCATGGAAATAATCTCAGTTTGGCTAATACACCATAAAGCCTCAATGGACGAGTACTCGCCGAAAAACCTTGATGGTTCGGAATATATGGTAGGTATTGGTGTTGTACCCGCTACCAATATGAGAGAGGCGCTTGATCTGTTTGATCGGTACCTAAGTGACTTGAAAATGGAGATCATGGAAGTCACAAAATGTGAACAGTACGATCCAAAGAATTTTGTTGAACCAACCGAGGATAACAGGGATATAAACGAAGTGGCCGCGGAAGCCCTGGAAAGTGGACGCATATTTTACGCTTGCGGTATTTCGTCAGAGGCACTGGACTGCCTTGAGGACGGAGAGGATGACTAAGCCAAAGGGAGCAATGACTCTTGCTGAAGGACGATACGACTATAGAGTAGATGTCTCGCTGATATTGAATAATGGAAAGGACAAGAAGGACTTTGTCTTAAGGACATGCCTGGATAATTATGATGTGTGGAAAGCAAAATACGGTAAATCTTGCTCCCCTTTTAGTGCTTTCATCAGTGGAACGATCAAAAGAGCTGCCATCATTGATTATGAGGTATGGGTATTTGGAGTCAATGGAACGGTTGCAAGTGACATAGTGGTCGCCGTAAAAATTGGGATGAATTACTTTAAAGTGAGTGCTGAAGATATTCTCTGTGATGTCTACGTAAAAAACCTTAATGTTGAAGGTGAAGACAAAATGGGGTTTCAGCATTTGGTCGATGAAAATAGGAAGCTATATTCAGGCGTATGTGAATCAATAATGAAAGCTGCCAATGTTCTGGGGTGCAGCAATGCTCTGAACTTTTGGGTTTTTAGCAATATAAAAAATCACAAGATTCCAAAGTCTGATCTACATGCATCCCTTCGAGATGGTGGTGCGCATTCAGTGACTACTGACGAAAAAACAAGGCATGTCTTTCGTGTTGGAGATAACTTTGGTGGGCAGGGAGATCGTTTTAAGACACATTTGCATCTGGCCGTTCTGAAACCTTGATGTTCAAAATGGAGTCTAATTGATTTATCGCATCCACCACGATGACCAATTTCTCACGTTCGAAATACCGACCCGTGAAGTTCTGAATAAGCTGGGGCGAGCGTACCCTTTTCACATCAACCGATCTCCAATTGAATATGCTGAAGTATGGAAGGAGCCGCTTCATATAGTGTTTCGTCCACCCGAGAGCTCAACTAAGGATGTCGTTCCTGATTTAGCTGAAGTCGACGGTGAGTTATTTATCAGTAGTCGGGCATATGATGTGCTCAAGAATGTTTTTGACGGCCATGGGGAATTTCTACCTGTGACTTTTGAAGGTGGTAGTGGATATCTCTTTAATGTTCTGACAATTGCAGAAAAGCTAGACGGGCTTGATTCGAAGCTAACTGGATATGATAAACACGGTAATCTGGAACACTTTGGATTTCGTGAAGATGTTATGGGAGAAATTCCAGTCTTCAGAGCTGAAATTGACAGCTTCCAAGGGATATTCTGCAGCGGAATGGTTAAAGAACTAATAGAAGAAAACAGATTAACTGGTGTGTACTTCCATGTTGATCTGGCAAACCCTGTAGGCGACAGCTACGGCACGGCACAATAGTAAATGGAATGATTTAGGCAACGGATTGTTAATGGATAAATATATTTTATTCACCAAGACCACTACGTCATATGGCGAGGATTGGTCGATACATCATGGTTAGAAGTATCCTTTTCCTGTTGGCTTGCGTTGTATTGGCAACAGCGTCCTGGAAGTTCTTTAATGTTTTCGGCCAGAAAGCTTTTCTCATCATGCTGGCAGTAACCATCGCTGCGCTTTTGGTGAAAGTTGGGAAGCCCAAAGAAAATGAGTTTCCTGAATGATTAATAAAAATGGTCCTGATTCAAGTTGCCCCTAACTAAAAATGATAAAGCCCATATGAGTGAACCGATTTTCCAACCGATATTCGGTCAGAGCTGGAATGCTCTACCTATCGTGATGCAAAAACATTACGCCAACCGTCCCTACACGGATGATGTTACTGTGGTGAAAGGGAAGTTGAACGTGATATGCAGAGCTCCCTTGAAATGGATCGCGCCATTGATGAAGGCCATGGGACAGATTCCCGCCTATAGCGAAAATGACGTTCCGGTGACAGTGGAATTCAGGAGTGATCCGAACTCCAAAGCCTTCCATTTTGTTCGCCGTTTTGACTTTAAATCTGGCCCCTATGTTTTTCACTCGCGGATGGTTCAAGTCAAGGAAGACGAGGTCATTGAGATCATGCGATTCGGGTTGGGCTGGCGGATGCGCTATTCATGGGATGGCGAAAAAGTGGTGCTTTCTCACCGGGGATATGTGTTACACCTGCTGGGACGATTTATCCCACTACCGATTGGTTGGATGATGGGAGAAAGTTATGCAGAAGAGCGAGCCGTTAATGACCAGACGTTTGAGATGAGCACGAATATTTCGCATCCCTGGTGGGGTAAGATCTATGAATACAAAGGGCAGTTTGAGGTGTTGGAATGACTCGGTATTTAGTCCGGATAGGGATATTGGCTATGCCCCTGTTAGTGGCAGGTTGCAGCAGCTACGGAACCACAACACAGGATGGTGCGAAATCCGAGATTGAGGAACAATGGCGCAACAAGGTGTACCCGGAATGCGCCGCTTTGAAAGAGCGATATCCTTTCAGTCCAGATGCAAGCAAAGAGGTATCCCTGACCTCTTTCGAGGATTACTTCGGTCCAGGAGGAACGTGGCAATCTTTTTATCAGGAATATCTACAAGCCTATTGGGGTGACAATGGGGAGTCTACAAAAACAAGTACTACGGTATTCTCAGATGACTTTGTGAAACAGGTGAATGCAGGACGTTTAATCCAGAGAGCCTTTTTTTCGGAGAATGGGCCGCGAGCGAATTATCGAATGAGCTTCAAGCCATCGACAATGTCGCCTTCGATCAGGCGAGTATTGATGAATGTTGGAGGTACTGAAGGACCTTCTACTTTGGGTCCCCGGTTATGGGCTGAAGTGTCATGGCCAACGCCATCCCCAGGCGCGAAATTGGTAGTGGAACGCTTGAACGGTGACAGTAAAGGATATGAGTTTGCCGGCGACTGGGCGTTGTTCCGCATGTTGAACAAAGCGCATATTACATTGGACTCCAATGAAAGCGGCCAAGCCCGATTTGATTTTGATGAATTGAATGTGATTTATCAGATAAAAGTGGCCCATCCTTCCAGCCTTAACGTATTTCAGGCGTTGTCAGAGTATCATTGCCCAGAGACGATTCAATAGCGGTTGGCATTACCGGATTCATCGCTGTCTTTTATTGCGAGCACAAATATAAGTGCATTATGTGTTTTTTATTAAATGTGCATTAATATTTGTGCATTTGTATGGAAATAATTCTATACTCGTGCGTATTATGATGAATAAACATCACGACCTCATAAAAATCGGATCTCTCATCAAGCAGCGCCGTAAGGAAATGAAACTGAGCCAGCAAGCATTGGCAGACAGGATCGGTGCTCACAGAAACGAAATTGGGAGAATGGAATCCGGGGAATACGTTGGTAGTTTGGGTAAGTATCTTCAATGCCTGAATTTTCTGAATCTGACATTGCAGGCGACTACCTATCGGTTACCGACTTTGGACGAGCTGCCAGCCATTTTTGAGGATGAAGATTAATGGACCATTTACGCAATCTTCCTGATAAAATTGAAGCTGTTACTGTAGAGCTACCGGAAGGAATTGCCGGAGGTCTTACTAAGCCAGCCCAATACCAGTTTACCTATCTACCTGACGCCACCCCTGTATCTAAAACCATGCCCATTAAGGCGGAGCCATATAATAGCGGTGTTTTGCATCCTATTTTCGAAATGAATTTGCCGGAAGGCTTTATACGACGCTATTTATCAGACTTGTTGATCAGGTACACCAAAATTGATGACCTGTTATTCTTGGCACTGCAGGGAAAAAACGGTATTGGAAGACTGTCGTATAAGAGTGTTATTGAACGCGAAGAAGTCGAAACAGACTCGCTTGAGGAAATTTTGGCCTGGAGTGGAGAAGGGTTGTTTCAGAGTCTTTTGAGGCGGCATGTGTTTAATGGAACTTTGTCTGGTGTTCAACCGAAAGTATTGTTGAATGCGGGCGAAGAGCGTTCATCTTTGGTATCTCCTCAATACATTGTTAAAACTGGAGGCCCCGAATTTCCTCGTTTGGCATTGAATGAGTATTTATGTCTCTCGTTTGCCAGAGAAGCTGGAATTGCGGTACCTGATGTCTGGCTTTCAGATAACCAGGAATTGCTTGTTCTTAAGCGTTTTGACCAGAGGAATGGCTTGCAGCTGGGTATGGAAGATTATTGCGTGCTCATGGGGAAACAGGGGGGGGATAGATATAGGTCTTCCTATGAATCTGGGGCTAAGGTGGCTGGGCCACTATATCGTGTAGGTCCTGAAGGTTTGATTGAATATTACCGCTATGTGGTCTTTAGCTGTATTGTTCGAAATGGTGATGCACACTTGAAGAATTTTGCTCTTCTATACGAGCACCCAAGCGAACAACCATGGTTGGCGCCGCTATATGACGTCGTTTGCACATCCTTATATCCAGACATGGAAGATGGGCTTGCTCTTAAAATGAATGGATCCAAGGAGTTCCCGACCAGGGAGGGGCTGGTTAAATTTGGAATAGGAATAGGCCTGAAAGATCCAGATTCAATAATTGAACAGTTGGGTGACCTGGTATCTGATTCGTTAAAAAAATCTGATTTCAAAACTGAGTATCCTGAGTTTTTTGATGCTGTATCCAACAGTCTGGACCACTCAATGGCACTATCATCCAGCGCAGGTTATCGAAGTTCCGCAAAGCGGAAAAAACCACGAAAGTTGGATAGCTATTTAAAAAAGTAGATCGAACCCAGTAGCGGATCAGGCTAACTGCTAATTCTCACTAGCTATTCCTCATAGGAATAGAATCTATTAAATTTATTCCTTTTACTTCTGCCTTATCTCAAGCGATGCTGCCTTTCCGTCACCCAGAAGGAAATTCTCCATGTGGATTAGCTTTACTATGCTGGCGGCGCTGTTTCAATCCATGCGGACAGCTCACCAGAATACCCTGTCCAAGGAATCAGGGACTCTTCATGCAACGTTGGCGCGTTCGCTGTTCGGGTTGCCCTTTGTTTTACTGTATTGCTGGATGTGTTTTCAGTGGTTTGGTCCGTTGGAAGCGGGTGGCGACTGGTCGTTCTATGTGCCTGCCACTTTAGGGGCGCTGACGCAAATTGCCGCCACCTATTTTATGTTGCGGCTGTTTCAGACCCGCAGTTATGCCAGCGGTACTTTGTTTGCCAAGACAGAAGCGCTGATGACGGCCCTGTTAGGGCTGGCGTTTTTTACCCATACCCTGACCTGGTTGTCCTGGCTGGGCATATTTATTGGAGTCATCGGGATTCTGGTCTTGAGTCAAAAAAATACACGGCTTGGTTGGCGTGATCTGTTACAGGCTAACACTCTGCTGGGGCTGGCCAGTGGCCTTTGCTTTGCCATCACGTCGGTATGCGTTGCCTATGCCAGTAGCCAGTTGCAGGGGCACTTTTCCGTCCGTGCCGGGGTGACTCTGGCCTATGTGTTGCTGATTCAGACACTGGTACTCTGGCTGATACAAACCCGACACACAGGCAATCCTCTGCACGCATTTCGCACTGATCCGTCGCTCAGTGGCAAAGTGGGGCTGTACAGCGCATTGGGCTCCATTGGTTGGTTTACCGCGTTTTCCCTGATGCATCCAGCCTTAGTGAAAACTCTTGGGCAGATCGAGGTAATGGGAACCTTATACTACTCGAAATTTCGCTTTGCCGAGTCGATACAAAAGCAGGAATGGATTGGCGGTGGACTGATTCTGCTTAGCGTTATGAGTGTGGCGTTGGCAGGTTATACCGGATAATCAGAAGCCGCCATTCTGGTAGCTTCAACTTTCCTCCCCCCATAACTCCCCCTTCTCCTCCCACCATTCATTTTCAGGGTAGTGCCCTTTGGGCTGAGTACTTCCTGTATGTGACTGTCTATGATGTAGGCAATTCAAATGTTTCCCCTGTAAACATTGTGCTGAAACAGAAACATCAGTAAGGACAGAACGATGAAAGCTTTCTTGATGCTGTTGGGGTTCCTGGCGTGTGTTGATGCGATGGCCACTGAAGCTGTACCGGTGAAGGTATTGACGGCGGAAGTGGTGGAGGATGTGAGGACGGTGCGCAGTAGCGGGCAGTTGGTGAACCGGTCTGAGCAGGTGCTGTCGTTCAAGGTGGATGGCATTGTAAAGGAGGTGAAGGCGCGTGCCGGGCAGCGGGTGAAGCAGGGGGAGTTGCTGGCCACGTTGAATCTCGATGAGATGCAGGCCCAGTGGAAAAAGGCCAAGGCGCTGATGGAGCGAAGCCGGAAGAGTTTTGACCGGGCTCGTTCGTTGAAGCAACAGGATCTTATTTCCATGGACAATTACCAGGAGCTGGAAACCAATCTGGCTGTGGCCGAAGCGAATTTCAGGATTGCTGAGTTCAACTTGCAGCATGCGGTCATCAAGGCGCCGGGAGATGGCGTGGTGCTCGAGAGGACCATTGAGCCCAACGAGTGGATAGAGCCGGGGCAGGGAGCCTTTCGGTTTGCCATCGAGGATTCCGGCTGGGTCGTGAGGCTGGGGCTGACAGACAGGGATGCGCTGCGGGTGAATATCGGGGATAAAGCCAAAATCCGCTTAGACGCTTACCCGGGCCGTTACTTTGATTCGGAGGTGATTGAAATCTCCGGTCGGGCGGACCCGTTGAATCAAACGTTCAGTACTGAATTGCGGCTGGTGAATCCGCCGGAGCGATTGCTTTCCGGACTGATTGCTCATTGTGAGATTCAGCCCGGCTATCGGGAGCAGGTGGTGATGCTTCCTTTTACCGCACTATTGAGCGGTGACGGCTATAAGGGGCAGGTGTGGGTATTGGATGAAGAGAATCGTGCTCAACTGCAACAGGTGCGTATCGGATATCTGAACCATGGACAGGTGGCGGTGACCGAGGGACTGGAGGCCGGCGTCAAAGTGGTCTGGCAGGGGACTCCCTATGTGGTTGCCAATGAACCCGTGACCATTGTGCGATAAGTGCCGGGAGCCCGCTGATGTCCTTGATCAAACTGGCACTGCGCCATCACCAATTAACCTGGATACTGATGCTGTTGTTGGTCATTATCGGTATCGTTTCCTTCAACACCATGCCCCGTTCGGAAGATCCCCAACTGGACTTTCCCATGACGATCGTCACGGTTGTCGATCCCGGTGTGTCGGCGGCGGACATGGAGTCCCTGGTTGCCGATCCTCTGGAAGAATCCCTCAATCAAATTGATGACATCCGCAAAATCACCTCCGATATCAGCGACGGCCTGGTGACGATTGGGGTGGAATTCCTATACGGCAGTGATGCTCAGGAGAAATACGACGGCACTGTTTCCATCATTAATCGGGTGCGCGATCAACTGCCGGATGGCGTGATTGAAGTGAATGTGGAAAAAGTCTCGCCCACGGAAGTGGCGATGCTGCAACTGGCGTTGACGGCGGACCCTCTCGATAGCCTTGGTTTTAGTACCAGCAACAGCTCTGGCTTTAGTACCAGCAATAGCTCTGATATCAGGAACAGCTCTTATATCAGAAACAGTTCTAACACCAGAAATAGCTCTAACACCAGAAATAGCTTTGATACCCAGACAATGAAGACCCTGGCGGAAACGCTGGAGACCCGCCTGGAAAGAGTGGTCGGTGTGGAGCGGGTCGACATCGATGCGCTGCCGGAACTGGAAGTCGAAGTGTCAGTGGATGCCATGAAACTTCATGCGCTGGGACTGAGCCTGGATCAGGTGATCAAAGTGCTGGACAGCAGTGCGCTGAACCTGCCGGGGGGGCACGGTAACTCCGGCAAGAGCCGGTTTAATGTGCGCACCAGCGGCGATTTCACCAGTCTGGAACAAATCGAAAATATCGTTATCAGCAGCCGGGCGGATCGGCTGGTGTATTTGCGGGATGTGGCCGAAGTGGCGCTGGGTAATCGCTTTCCCAGCTATCAGGCTTATTACCAGGGAAAGCAGGCGGTGTTTCTGAGTGTGGTCCAGCGCAAGGGAAGCCAGATCTTCAGCGTGATGGAGATTATCGATAAACGTCTGGAGGATTTTGAAAAGGAAGAACTCCCGCGAGGAGTGCAGCTCCACCGGGTGTTGGAACAAAGCAAAAGCGTAAAGAAACAGGTGAGCGGTTTCTTCGGCAACCTGTTGCAGGGTGTTTTGCTGGTTGGTGCCATGGTGTTTCTGGTGATGGGATGGCGGCCGAGTCTGGTCGTGGTGTTGGCCATACCGTTGTCCATCATGATCGGAATCGGTTGGCTGGATCTTACCGGATTCGGGTTGCAGCAAATGTCCATTGTCGGCCTGGTGATTGCCCTGGGACTGTTAGTGGATAACGCCATTGTGGTGGTGGATAACGTACGCCGGGAGATGGATAAGAACCGTATGCAGGCCGTCGAGCGCGGTGTGGGACAGGTGGCGGGATCCATTTTTAGCGGTACCCTGACGACGGTGCTGTCGTTTCTACCGATGCTGTTGATGCAGAACGGTTCCGGTGCATTCATCCGATCCATGCCAGTGACCGTGGTGTTAACTCTGTTCGCCAGTCTGCTGGTGGCACTCACGGTGACGCCGTTACTGGCCGGGAGGTTCCTTGCCCGGCAACACCGGGAAACGCCGGTTCAGCGTCGTCTGGATCACTTTGCCGAACACCGCTATCGCCGCTGGCTCAATGCGGCCTTGGACCGCCCGCTCAGAGTGTTGTTGGTGGCTGTGGTATTTCTGGTGGGCACGCTCAATCTGTTCTCCGAAGTGGGCGTCAGCATGTTTCCCAAAGCGGAGAAACCGATGCTGCTGATCAATCTGGAAGCGCCGGAAGGAACCCGCTTCGAAGACATGGAGCAGTCAGCTCTGGGACTGGCCGGTGAACTGGAGCGGGATGCCCTGGTGGAGAATGTGGCCGTCAATGTGGGGCAGGGAAATCCCCGTATCTACTATAACGAGGGCCGTGGAGGCCAGGGAGCCAACTATGGACAACTGTTTGTCCGGCTGAATCAGTCAGAACTGGATGTCGTCGAACCCTATGTCGCGCAACTGCGGGAGCGCTACGCCCGGTTACCGGGATTGAAAGCCAGGGTGCGTGAGTTTCACCAGGGGCCACCTTCGGGGGCTCCGATCACCGTGCGAGTGATCGGCGACAATCTGGCGGATATTCGTCATGCGGCGAAACAGGTGGAAGCCGTGATGCGGAAAACCGAGGGGACCGTCGATATCAGTAACCCTATCGGTATGAACCGGATCGATCTTAAAGTGGAGATCAACCGGGAGAAAGCTGCATTGTTGGGTATTTCGCTGGACACGATTGACCGGGCTGTGCGGGCTACCCTGGTAGGGAGTGAGATCGGGACCTTCAAGCAGGCAAACGGCGATAACTATCCGATCAGGCTGCGGGTGTCTCTACCTTTAGGGGCTGCAGAACAGGTGATCGAGTCGACGGAACCGGATATTGAGGCTCTGTCCTACTTACAGATTCCCACGGCTACCGGTGTGATGGTGCCGTTCGGCCAGATTGCCGAACTTAAATTGCAGACCTCTCTGACCCGGTTGCAACACATCGATATGCAGCGGGTATCGCCGGTATCGTCAGATGTCCTGCCCGACTACAACGTGGCGGATGTTGTGGAAGAACTCGATGAACAATTGAAAAAACTGCACTTGCCAAGAGGCGTCAGTTATAACTTCGGCGGTGAAGAAGAAAATCGGGACGAAGGCTTTGGGGCACTGCTGAAGGCCATCTTTATTGCTATGTTGGGTATATTTGCCGTGCTGGTGGCGCAGTTCCGATCGCTGAGCCAGCCACTGATTATTTTCTCCGCCATTCCCTTTGCCATGACCGGCACCATTCTGGCGCTTTATGTCACCGGCCTGACGTTTTCCTTTACGGCTTTCGTTGGGTTGACCTCTTTGATGGGGATTGTGGTGAACAATGCCATTATTCTCATCGATTATGCCAACCAGCAGATTGCCTCCGGTGTCCATCGGCGAGAGGCGATCTGTAACGCGGGTTGTGTTCGGTTGACGCCGATTTTGCTGACGACGGTTACCACCATTGGTGGACTGCTGCCGTTGACCTTGTCCGGATCAGACATGTGGGCGCCGATGGGCTGGGCACTCATTGGCGGATTGGGGCTATCCACGCTGTTGAGCCTGCTGGTCGTGCCCATTCTCTACAATATGTTCACCGTGGAGTCCGAAGATCAGATTCGAAAAGGGTTCATGCTGACCAACCTGGATTTCAAGTTGCACTGGGCAGGTACCGGTATCGCCCAGATCGGCAGTTTTTTTACCACCGTGGCGCTGCCCTGGCTGGTACTGTCCCTGACCGATGATGATGCCATTATCACCAGCACAGTGCTCGCCACGCTGAGTTTGCCCCATGGTTTCTTTATTCTGTTTGGTGGTGCGCTGGCGGATCGGTTATCACCCATTCGTGTGTTGATGGTCAGCCGGACGCTGTTCATGTTGTCGCTGGCCAGCTTTGCCGCACTGGTGTACATGGAATACACCCCATTGTGGATGATCTATGTGTTCGCACTCATGTTCGGTACGTTTGGTTCGGTCTCCATGCCGGCTTCCCAGTCGGTGCTGCCTGCGCTGCTCCCGTCTGAAGAACTGGGGCGTGGCAATGGGCTGGTGATGGGAACCGGGCAGGTGGCTCAGGTGATTGGCCCGGTGCTGGCGGGATTGCTGTTATGGATGGGGCGTCAGTATACCGAGGTACCGGATGAACTGACTGACTATAAGAGCTTTGCCATGGCGTTCATGGTAGATGCTGTGGGGCTGATGCTTTCTATTTTGTTGTTGTCATCAATACGGGTGCATATCAAACCGGTGAGGGAGATGAATCTCTATAGAATGGTATCGCGTGGGTTTATCTTCTGTTGGCATGACCGGGGTATTCGAATGGTGCTGGGGTATCTGATCCTGGTGTCGCTATGTATCCACGGAACCATGCTGGCGGCACTACCGCTTTATACCAAGAATGTCTTGGATTTGTCTGAAGCCGCTTATGGCGGGCTCTATGCGATGGTGGGCATTGGCACAGTGATCGGTGCCATCATCGCCATGACCCGGATCAATGGCGCGCCAAAGCTGGGAATTGTGGTGCTCTGCTGTGATCTGGTTAGTGGCGTGAGTTTCTTCTGTCTGGGACAGACCGAGAGTTTGATTAATGCCTGCGCTCTTCAAATGGCGACGGGGATCTGTGGCGGTATTATCATGATCGCCGGCACCACCTGGTTTCAGGCCCGCACCCCGGATACCTATATGGGCAGAGTCATGAGTATTCTGATGTTCTGTATTCTTGGGCTCATGCCCATTTCCTCAGCCATTACAGGGTATGTTATTGATCTGACTTCGGTTGGTACGGCAATCAGTGGCGCAGGCTTGATTGTGATTCTTTTGACTTCGCTGGGGCTCACAATGCCCTCTGTTCGGGGCATGGGGGATATTCCTCCAGCGGATATTGAGCAGATTCCAGAGCTTCAGACATATTCTCAGGCTGCCTGACTGTCACAATAATTTCATAAAGATAATTCCTATAGGTAAAAAGCCACTTAGATAGACAGTTATCAAAAATATTATAGCTGAATTCAATCTTGGGATTCTGGCTAGCTTAAAGACATTGGTAAACCGTGATTTGCATTCGTGAGTCGCGGTTTTTTTTGTCCTTGAAATCCCCTGCCGTTCCTCATCTCCCCCGGGGTATCCCCCCCCTTAAACTCCCCTCGTTCCCCTCGTGCAAATGGACTACTCCCAATTTTTTTTTGCCCTGGAGGATGAGTTAAAGGAGCGTCCGAGTAATCTGATTGGAAAATAAAATAGAAAGTCACCAACAACTCATGTGACTGGCTAGCGGAACACAGCCGCATAGCAGGAGCGTTATCAGGATGATGTATGGAAGTATCTGATGCATTTTCCGTCACTGGTTGTCTGGTGATTGATGCGGTAGGGAACCACTCATGAAAAAGGAAGTTTGCGCGGGTATCAGATCAATCATGACATGGAGTGGTGCAAATGAGCCAAAAGCATACCAGCCCTGCAGGGGCTACCCGGATCCCTGGAACAGATGTTGTAGCAGGCAATGATGTTGTAAAGGGCAGTGATGTTGTAAAGGGTAACGATGTCGTAAAGAGGAGCGATCAGGACATCGCCATTGTCGGTATGTCATGCCGACTGCCAGGTGATGTGAAGAATTCCCGGGAATTCTGGAAGTTTCTTATCAACGGTGGTGACGGCATTGTGGAGGTGCCTGAAGACCGTTGGGATATCGGTGCCTATTACGATGCGGACAGGGAAAAGCCCAACCGTATGTATGTTCGCCGGGGCGGGTTTATTCAAGGACTGGATCAGTTTGACCCCCAGTTCTTCGGTATCTCGCCCAAAGAAGCTCCCTTTATCGATCCCCAGCACCGCTGGCTGCTGGAGCTGGCTTATGAAGCCTTTGAGGACGCCGGCATTCGGGCCGGGGATTTGAAGGGCAGTGATACCGCGGTCTATGTGGGCCAGTTCATGCACGATTATGAACAGGTTCAGTTGGAATCCAATGCCCATAACCTGATGTCCAGCCATTCCGCGACCGGTCCTTCCATGACGCTGACAGCGAACCGGATTTCCTATGTGTTTGATTTCACCGGCCCCAGCGTGACACTGGATACCGCCTGCTCCTCTTCCCTGGTGGCGTTGGATATGGCCTGTAAGGCGCTATTGAACGGAGACAGTCGGTTGGCGCTGGCCGGCGGGGTGAATATTCTGCTGCGTCCCGAATTGACCATGTCGATCTGTAAGGCTTCCATGCTGTCGCCGGACGGGCGCTGTAAGAGTTTTGATGCGTCTGCCAATGGTTATGTGCGCAGTGAAGGTGCTGCCTGGGTGGTGGTGAAAACATTGTCTGATGCCCAGCGTGACGGGGACCGGATTCTGGCAGTGATCAAAGCCACCGGAGTTAACCAGGACGGGCAGACGGTGGGGATTACCGTACCCAATGGGGAGTCCCAGAAAAAGCTGCTGCGACTTAACCTGAACCGGGCGGGAGTATCCAGCGAGGATATTCAGTATGTGGAAGCTCATGGTACAGGCACCGCTGTGGGTGACCCGATTGAGGTCAATGCCCTGGGCCAGACCTTTGGCCCCAGAGAGGGCAACCGTCCCCGCTGTTTGATCGGTTCGGTGAAAAGCAATATCGGCCATACGGAAGCCACAGCCGGAATGGCCGGTCTGATCAAAACTGTGCTGGCAATGAACGAAGGTCTTGTGCCCGGCAATATCCACTATCACCAGACTAATCCTGCGATCGATCTGCAATCACTTAATGTGGATATCGCCAGTCATAACTGGCCATGGCCAGACCAGGAGGGGATGCCGCGTCGGGCGGTCGTCAATTCATTCGGCTTTGGCGGTACCAACGCGAACCTTGTTCTTGAGCAAGCACCTATGGCGCGTCAGCACGCCAATAGCCAGGCTCCGGTCCTTAATGGTCTCCATAAAACGTTATTGATCAGTTCCAAAACCGAACAGGGATTAAAGGGTCAAGCCGCGGCCTTGCGCGATTTTCTGGCCAGTGAGGATCCCGTGCTTGGGGCAGGGGAGGTGGCTTTACATGATATTTGTTATACCGCCGCAGTGAAGCGTGAACATCATCCCCACCGCCTGGCAGCGATCGCTGGAGATAAAGCCCAACTGTTGGACCATTTACAGGACGTCATCGAAGGAAAAGCCAATCCCGGAACCATTCAGGCCAAGGCCAATTCCGAGCTGGGAGATCTCATATGTTTTGTATATGCGGGTATGGGGACCCAATGGGCGGGCATGGGCAGGAGTCTGTACGCGGTAGAGCCGGTATTTCGTGAGGTATTGGACCGCTGTGACTCTGCATTTCGTGGCTATGCCGGATGGTCTTTGCTGGAGGCGATATTTGACGATTCCGAGCACCACCGGGTGGACGAAACCGAGGTTGCCCAGCCGGGAATATTTGCCATCCAGGTGGCGCTGTCAGCGTTATTGAAATCCTGGGGAATCAAGCCTGATTGCATCGTGGGCCATAGCGCCGGGGAAGTGGCTGCAGCCTATGTGGCTGGTGTGTACAGCTTTGAAGATGCCATCAGGATTATCTACCACCGGAGTCGTCTTCAGCAGACGACTCAGGGCACCGGCAAAATGCTGGCGGTAGGTTTGTCTGAAAAGGATCTGTTGCCCTATTTGAGAGGGAAAGAGGATCTGATTTCTATTGCGGCGGTCAACAGTGAAGAAGCGCTGACTCTGGCCGGCGATGAAAATACCCTGACCCGGATATCGGAGCAATTGGAGCAGGCGGGTAAGTTCTGCCGCTTTCTGAATGTGGGCGTTCCTTATCACAGCCCGGTGATGGATCAGTTAAGAGAGCCGTTAATCGATGTGTTGCAGGGTATTGAGGTTCGAGAACCGAATGTCCCTCTCTATTCCACGGTATCCGGCAGGTTGACCGGTCCAGAGGACTGGAGTCCGGAATATTGGGCCGACAACGTACGCGAGCCGGTCCGCTTTAAGGATGCTATCGAACAGATTGCGGAGCAGGGCGTGCGGGTGTTCCTGGAGGTGGCACCTCACTCTGCATTATCCGGTTCGGTACAGAAGAATGTCAGTGCCATGGATGAGTCTTCCCTTTGTGTCTCCACCTTACGTCGGGGACAGGAGGGTGATCTGCGTATGCAGCAGATGCTGGCAGAGCTGCATACCGGGGGATATCCGTTGGATTGGCAGTTGTTATACCCCGGTGCGGGACAGCTGGTGAGCCTGCCGGGCTATCGCTGGCAGCATCAATCCTATTGGAATGAGTCAGAAGAAGCCCGACAAACCCGCCTGAAAAACCTAACCCAGGGCGGTGGTTTTTCTGAACCGGTACACCCTTTGTTGGGCGCCAGGTTCGCGTCCACGATGCCCGTGTGGCAAAAGCGCCTGGATCTGGCGGAAGAAGCCTATATTGCTGATCACCAGGTGGATGGTGTCACGGTCTATCCCGGTGCGGCTTATGTCGAGGCAGGATTAGCTCTGGCGCGCCACGAATTAAAGCAGCGCTACGTAACGCTGGAAAATTTGGTATTCAGGAAAGCATTTTTCCTAAAGCCGGACAAGGAAGCCGTTATTGAGACGACCTTTGATGAGTTGGAAAAACGCTTCCGGATACATGCGATGGCGGCGGGAGGGTCGCAATGGGAAGCCTACAGCGAAGGAGAGATCAGCGAAGTAGAGCCAATGCCGCCTGTTATGCCCGTGCCTTTGGGAACATTGCAGGAAAGGCTGACCCAAACCATGGACAAGCAAAGTTTCTATGCCCATTGCGCGGAATTGGGGCTGACCTACCAGGGAGTTTTTCAAGGTGTGGAAAATGCCTGCTACGACGAGCGGGAGGTTCTGGTGGAATTCCGTTGGCCAACGTCCATGGGTGAAGGAAATCATGCCTATCTACTTCATCCTTGCTCGTTGGATGCCGCGTTCCAGAGTGTCTTCCCCATTCTCAATCATGGCTATCTGCCGGTGAATATCCGCCGTATCAATTATTTCGGTGTTCCTCCGGTGCGCTGCTTCGGCCATATGAAAACCCTGTACAAGGATGATCAGAGCTTTATCGGTGATTTATCGATCTGTAATGCGGAAGGCCAGGTGCTGGTGGAAGTGCTCGGCGTTGAGTTAAAGGCCATACGCACTCGCGACCAGATGTCTGGCGTCGGGGAAGCTCTCTACGACTTCCAATGGCAAGCGCAGGAGCTTTCGGCGGAAATGCCAGAGCTACCTGAAACTCCACCCCAATCCTGGATCGTACTGACTTACCAAGAAGGAGTCGCCGAAGGATTGGCGGAGTGTATGGAATCCCAGGGGCATCGGATAGTTCTGCTCAATTCCGAGCAAGCCCGCAATAAATCGACATTGATAAGCACTTTCCAGGAAGTGGCTGACACCTGTCACGGTATTGTTTACCTGAACGGCCAGGGTGTTAAGAGTGTTGAGGATGCGCTTCTGGGTGACCCCATGGAGGCGTGTGAGTATACGGTGATCACGCCAATGATACTGGCCCAGGCGATTGACCAGGTGAGCTGGAAACAACTGGCGCAGGTCGTGTTGGTGTCGCAGGCAGCTCACCGTATTCCGGAAGATAATTTCACCCCGCAACCGGTGCAGGCCGCCATGTGGGGATTCGGTCGGGTCTATGGCTCTGAGCACTCGGAATATCTGGTGAAGTTGGTTGACCTGGATATGGCCGTGTCGGACCGGGTGATTGAGCAGTTGTCCCAGGAGCTGACACGGCAATCTCGTGAAGCCGAAGTGGCTCTACGAGAGCAAGGACGGTTTGTGCATCGTTTGCAGCGCCTTTTACCTGCACGATTGGAGCAATATGCGCATGCCCCCACCCGTATCTCGCCATCCCGCTGTTTTGGCGTTCATCTGAACGCCTCTTCGGGAGATGTCGTGACATTGGAGCGCCGGATCCGAGAGCCGGTGGAGGCAGGTCCTCAGAACGTTGCCATTAATGTTGCCTGCGCCAGCGCGGCCTTGTCGGGTGATCGATCAACAGTGGTCGGTTATGCGGGAAGCATTGCTTCTGTCGGCGCGGGGACTGAGTCGTTAGCGATCGGCCAGCCGGTTTTCGGACTCAGTCAGCAGGGAGCTTGTTCCCAGGTAACGGCGGATGTCTCCTCCGTCATCTGTAAACCGGAAGGTGTCACCATGGCGCAAGCCGCCGCTATGGCCGGACCTTATGCGGAAGCATTGTATGCTCTACATCATCTGGCGCGAATCAGGGCGGGGGAAAGAATATTAATCCATCAGGCTGCCAGCCCCGTTGGTCTTGCCGCTCTTCGCTTGGCCTTGCGAGCCAAAGCCAGCGTAGTGGCGACGGCGGAGACCGAAGCCGAAAGAGACTATTTGAGATCCCTGGGGATTGAACAGGTTTTCGATTGTTCCCGCCTGGATTTCGCCGAGCGCATGATGGATTCGACCACTTCTCCAGGTGAGCAGGCGGGAGTGGATGTTGTTCTAAACTCGCTGTTTGGCCAGTTTCTTGATCGCAGTATCCGTGTGCTCAAGCCGCTGGGGCGATTTGTACAGCTACGCCCGCTGGATGGTTCGGGGGCATTACTTGGTCGCCGCTTGGCGGAAAAGCAAATCAGTTATCACCGGCTGGATCTGTCTGTGTTGTTGGAATGCCAACCGGAGCTTGTCTGTGAATTGTTGCATCAAGTGTCTTCACTGATGCAGGACGATGAACTGAAACTGCCTGATACCTGGGCGATACCTGTTTCCAGGGACTCCGTACTCCTGGAAGAACTCCCCTCCAACACAGTGCCGGTTCTGGTATTCAATGGCGAACCTGCTTTTGCTGTGGCAGGCATCGAACCTCAGGTGGTGAATGATCGGGGAACTTACTTGATCACCGGCGGATTAGGTGGGCTCGGTCTCGAAATGATGGAGTGGCTGGTTCGTGAGAGCGCCAGTTCTATTGTTCTGGTCGGACGCAGGGCTCCCTCAGAAGCCGCGATGGATAAAATTTCCAGGGCGCGGTTGCAGGGAGTACGGGTGGAGGTGATTCAGGGCGACATATCCATTGCGGAGGATGTGGCTGGCATTGTTGAGCAGGTGCAGAGCCGTATGAAGCCCTTGGCGGGTATTCTCCACTCAGCGGGCGTATTGGATGACGGGGTTATCCAACAACAGACAACGGAGAGATTTCACAAGGTGCTGGCGCCGAAGGTCTTGGGTGCCTGGAACCTGCATCAACAGACTCTGCACCTCGATCTGGATTTTTTCGTCTGTTTTTCTTCCATTGCTTCCGTGGTGGGCTGGGCCGGGCAGAGTAACTACGCGGCGGCCAATGCTTTCATGGATGGCCTGGCAGAGTATCGGCGTTCGCTGGGGCTACCTGCGCTGAGCGTGAATTGGGGCCCCTGGAGTGACGCAGGAATGGCGGCCAATCTGGACGATCGTGACCAGCAGCGTATGCGCGATGCAGGAATGACCCCCTTGGACACCGACCGGGGGATTCAGGCGCTGTCACTTCTGCTCACCTACCGGGTAGTGCAGGCTGGAGTGTTCGATCTGGATTGGAGCCGGATCGCACGCCAGTATCCGGCACCGGAACAGAAGACTTTGCTCGCCGGATTCTTTGCCCAGGACAATCAGGATAACAGGGTCAGATTCATCGAAACCCTGACCAAAGCAGACCCCAAACAGCGGTTACTAATGCTGAGGAAAAAGCTCCAGGACATGCTGGCGGATGTCCTTGGGATTGATTCAGCTGAGGGCATTGAAATCCATCAGAACGTGTTCGACTACGGCATGAACTCGCTCATGGCGATGGACTTCCGTAATCAACTACAGCACGTGCTCAAAATCAAAATGCCGTCCACGATTGTGATGCAGCATCCTACGATCAAGGCAATGGCGGGAGCCATACTGGAAGGGCCGCTACTGGAGGTCTTGTCTGGTCAGGTAGAGGTGGAAAAAGACCTGTTGATGTGGGACCCGCAGAACCCAGAAATCAATACCAGTCATGAATTGACGGGCGAACTTCCATTTACCGCCAAAGTGATTCATTGGATGCGGCAGAAAAAGCGCATCGTCAACGTTTCCGTGCTCATTGAGTTTGCCGATGACGGTTTTGATCTGGCAGCGTTGGAAACTGCTCTTAAGATTTTGTTCAGCTACCACGACGGGAGTCGGTTGCAGGTAAGTTGGCCGGGGGATAACGAGGCTGAATGGAAACAGCAAATCGCCCCTTCCCAACCGACGCTTCACATTCCCCGCTATGACTGGCGTGGTTTGGGCTACGAAGAAGGCGTGGCCCATATGCAGGAAACCAACTATGGCCTGCATGAACAATGGAAGTTTGAGATTGGCGATCCGTTGTATCGGCTGGCTTATCACCAGATTGATGCCGCTAATCCACACCGTTTCCTGTTGGTGTTCCATCACTTTGTCGCGGACGGGATGTCGATGAAGATCTTCGCTCAGGGTCTTGAGCGTCTATACGACCAGGTACGTCGGAAGCAAGCCGTGACAATGCCGCCAAAGGGACATTCATTGGTGGAGTGGAATAAGAGTATCCACCAGTTTGCCAATACCACGGCTGCGGACCAGTTGGATTACTGGTTGGATAAAATGAACCAGGCGCAAGAAACCCTCTTCGAATCGGACTACCCGGTAGTGGAGGAAAGGCAACCTGAGCATAAGGATTTCAGATTGATTACTCTGGACCGGGAGACCACCCGAGGGTTGCTGAACCTATGTCGGGATAAGGCTTTCGAGCTCACAGATATCACGGTCTATGCGGTGATGCGTGCCTTTAATCAGCGTACGCAATCCGATCAACTATGGGCTGATCTGGTTATCCATGCGCGCCACAACGTCATTGAAAACGTTGAGATTCCAGAGTTATTCGGGCAGATCAATGAAACCTCTTCAATTCTGTTTGATCTGGATCCCAATCTGTCCATCACAGAGCAACTCGTCAGTCTGAGTGAACAACGTCTGAATCTTCCCAATGCGGGCGTAGGTCTGAAAGCACTCAAATATCTGCACGCAGATCCTGAGGTGCAGAAGCAAATCGACAACGACCTGATGCCCCAAGTGGAGATCAATTGTGACTTCATGAAATACGAAGCCGCTGGCGATTGGTTGAAGGTGGCTCCGGAGGGACCTGGGCATACACCAGAGCCGTTTATTGAAGATCCCGAAGTTCATCAGCACGAGTTCTACATCAATGGACGGCTGACGGAAGGGGAGATGAGTCTTGCCTGCTATTACTACCGCAATACCTTCACTGACGACACTGTCGAACGCTTGTTGCAGGAGGCGGAATCCGTACTGAAAAAACTGTCGGACATCCCTCGACGGGATTTGTCGGAGCAGATTCAACAGGCAGAAAAAAGCACTGGGGTGAACAGAGTGGGTCAGGATTCCACCGGCTTGTCCCCGGCATCAGAAGAAACCCTGGAAGCACTGGCAAAGAGCTGACACAGGGAACGGGAAAACAACAGATCAACTTTAATATTCAGGAGAATTATATGATTCAGATATGCAGAGCAGCTCTGCTGGGGAGCCTGCTGACCATCGCCGGAATAACCCAGGCCGCGCCGGACTTGAACCCGGATGCACTGGCATCGGACCTCACCCTGCAACACGAACTCGGGGTGGACTTCAAAACCCTCTCCCGCTTCAGGCAGCATCCTGCCATTGTTAATTATTTTCAGGAGCGACTGGATATTCAAATGCAGCAACAGGGAATCCCAGAGGGCTCGGCAGAGGAAGTGGACCCTCTGACAGCCTATGAAACCTGGCTGCCCCATGCAACGCAACCAGACATCAGCAACTTTGAAAAAGCCATTCTTACGGTATATCTGAATCATCCGGATGACCTTCTGCTGACCAACTTTCTGGCGGCATACCACGCACGTCAGTCGTTACTGATTCGGCCGGTCAGCGGAAAATCAGTGGAACACTCGATTATTGCCCTGTACTTCTTCAACCGGATTGAGGATCTCGGTGGCGGTGATCGCTGGGTAGGAAAAGCGCTGACTAAGCTGAACAGGAAACTGGATAAACTAAAACGCAAAGGCGGCGAGCCTGTCGCGGATGAATCCGACCACCCGGCGTACGATTATTTTATTGAGACCTTTAACTACCATGAGGAGAACCGCTATATCGCTGCGGATAAACTCATGGAGGATTTCGTCGCGCAGCCGAATAACGCTTTTACCTCCTTTGGAATTACTGCAGTCAATACCTGGAATGGCGGTGAAACGGATTATGAAGATCCTACAGTGCTGTATAACAGTATCCTGGGAGCTTGGTTTGCCGCGCATACCATCGATCTGGCAAAAGCCATTGAACAGGCCTGGGAGGTGGATCCTGAAAACAATGTCAGATTCCGGTTAGGTTCCATCCTGGGAGGTTTCTCCGCGATCCATCGTAAATGGCTGGCCACACTGAATCATGATAGCGAGGCGGCTTCCCGTATTGACGATGAGCACCGTATCTGGACCTACGATATCAATATGCCGTTCCATGCGTTTACGCTGGGTGTGGACTTCTTTCAGAGCCCTGAGAATTTTCTGGAAGGTTATGACGTCTGGACCGACACCATCGATTTATGCCTGAGCCGGGATGATCTGCGCACCTGCCATAATAAACCGCGCTTCAGCTTTAACGCACTGGGATTCAACCTGGGTTGGGTGGATTATCTGCTGAAGGCTGGAGAAGTGGAGTTCGCAGGTACACTGTTGTCCTGGATGCCGTACTTTGAGAACTATGCGGAGTGGGATTACGGCCACGATGCCGTGAATCACCGGGTGAACAATCTCCAGGCTATTGCGGATCTGTATGCCAATGATGACCCGTCAGATGATCCCCTTAATTTCTTCCTGAAGCGCAAGCAGTGGGGCACCGACCTTTCCGCCTGCCAGACCTGTCACCAGGCCCAAAGCAAGGTATGGACGGAAGAGGAAAAGAACACCATCATGCTGCCGCCGGAGGAAATCCTGACCATTGGTGATTGGCCGGAATTCACGACAACTTGGTATGGGGCGGTTAAATAACGTTATCGGGATCCGTTGAGACCAATCCTAGTTGGCCCAGTTATCCTGGATGCGGGGTTACTCTTGCGTCCAGGGTGACTCTTGCATCCAGGGTAACTTATAAAAGAAAAATCGACGAAAACTCTGGCTCTATGGAAAGGTATGTGTGGATGATACACGATGTTTATTTGTGGAAAGGCGCTGGTTGATTCACGTCTAATTGCCTGTTAGTATCCGCGCACTTAATGATCAAGTTTAGATGAAGACGAAGGCCATGAACCTGAATACAGCAAACACAAAACGCAATGTTGCAGCAATTTTAGTCGCTCGCGACAGCGCATGTATTCTGGTTTTGAAAAGATAGCCTTCGCTACAACGGAGGCTTAGTGGCCTCCGGTAAGCATCAGGAAACCCCGGTAGGTCACCCTATCGGGGTTTTTTCGTTTATAACCCCTTGAGTAATTGACTCTAACAGACGAAGCACTAACGGGTTACACCATGAGAACGTATGACAAGTACATCGCCGCAATAGTCCCTGCCCAAGGGCCGGAGTTCTCGTGCCTATCCCTTGGTGCTGCATTTTCTCTCCCATGGAATCTTCAAAGCGTAACGCAGGATCTATGCGGCAGATCAAAAGATCGGGAAACCACATAATGCTCCCATGACACCTCTGGTGCCCTGGGAGTGAAATTTCCGACAGGGCTAAGGAACCTGTTTGGAATTCATATATCAGGTTTTCAGAGGTTTGTTATGAAACTTCAAAAGTTAAGAAATATTGGAATTGTTGCACACGTAGACGCGGGTAAAACGACGTTGACTGAACGTCTGCTGTATTTCACTGGTACTCATCATAAAGTCGGTGAGGTTCATCATGGGAATGCGGTAACCGACTATATGGTTCAGGAGCGAGAACGTGGCATCACGATAGCCAGTGCGGCTGTCACCGTGGGGTGGCGCGATCATCGTATCAACATTATTGATACTCCGGGGCATATTGATTTCAACATCGAGGTTAATCGTTCTTTAAGAGTTTTGGATGGTGCGGTGGTGGTATTTGATTCGGTCGCAGGCGTAGAGCCTCAGTCCGAAACCAATTGGCGTCTGGCTGACAAGTATCACGTACCGCGGATCTGTGTGGTCAATAAAATGGATCGTGTGGGAGCAGACTATCTGAGAGTGATCGACATGATACGCAACCGCCTTGGTGCTTTACCGTTGGTGTTGCAATTGCCGGTCTTTGAAGAAGATCTCTTTGTTGGCTTGATTGATCTTGTGAACATGACGCTGCACAGATGGAGCAGTGAAGATGGTTGGGAATACCTCTCTGAGGAGATATCCGGTGATTACCTGGAATCGGCCCTGCATTATCGTGCTCTGTTGGAAGAACGCATCGTTGAATTGGATGATGAGATCATGGCGTCCTGGCTCGAAGGTGAGCCATTGGATGCTGCGGAAGTTGGACGATTGATCCGTCTTGGTACGCTTGCTGGCAGCTTCGTCCCGGTGTTCTGTGCTTCGGCGTTTAAGAATGTTGGTGTACAGATGCTGTTGGACGCTGTAGTGGACTATCTGCCATCGCCACAGGATGTTAAAGGCACAGTGGGTATGGATACGAATGATGGTGAACTCATTATCGAGTCCGAGGAAGCTGGTGCATTTGCTGCTTTGGCATTCAAGGTCGTGAATGACAAGCATGGAGCATTAACTTTCGTTCGTGTCTATCGTGGCTCGTTGGAGGCCGGATCCCGGGTACTAAATAGCTGTTCCAATAGCTATGAACGTATAAGTCGGATATACGAGATGCAGGCAGATCGCAAAGTAGCTAAGGATCGGATCAGTGCCGGCGATATCGTTGCTTTGGTTGGGCTCAAACATACTATGACGGGCGACACGCTCTGTGCCGCTGAACAACCGATGATACTTGAGCGTATCAGTGCACCTGAGCCGGTGATGGATATCGTGCTTGAGCCGAAAACCAGGCAGGATTATGACCGTATGTCGGATGCCTTGAGAAGCATCGTCAATGAAGATCCCAGTTTAAGGCTCGGAGCAGGAAGTGACGGTGAGACGCTCGTATCAGGAATGGGAGAGTTGCATCTGGAAATTGTGGTGGATCGCCTGAAAACGGACTTCGGCATCGATGTCAATGTTGGTCGGCCACAGGTGGCTTATAGGGAAACATTGACGGAGATGGTTGAGGTGAAATATCTCCACAAGAAGCAGAAAGGCGGAGCCGGACAATATGCCCAGGTTACTCTGCGTTTTGAGCCACTTGAAGGTGATGACATAGAGTTCGAGAGCCAGATCGTTGGTGCTGCGATACCCAGGGAATATATTCCATCGGTGGAAGAAGGTATTCGTATGGCTGCAATGAATGGAATGCTGAGAGGCTATCCGTCGGGTGGATTCAAAGCTGTTCTGTTGGATGGTGCATTCCACGCTCAGGATTCTTCCCAGCTTGCGTTCAGCATTGCAGGCCGAGAAGCCTTTAAGGAAGCTGCCAGGCTGGCAAAGCCGACACTGTTGGAGCCTTTGATGGCGGTGGAAGTGGTTTCACCCCAGGAGCATGTTGGTGACTGCATCGGTGATCTTATGCGTCGTCGTGGATCTATCGTGCAGCAGACGATCAGGGGAGAAACTGCGGTGATCGCTGCGGAAGTTCCGTTATCTGAGATGTTTGGATATATCGGAGACTTGCGGACGTTAACTGCCGGCCGCGCAAACTACTCAATGGTTTTTGACCGTTACGTACCTGTGTCCGAAATCATTGCTTCCAAGAAAGCAGGGTAGCTTTTGAGTGATCAAGGAGCGGGAAATCCCGCTCCTTTTTTTATGGTGAAGTTCTTTCAAATGAATACAGTTGCATGTCTTTTAATACAGCTGAATGTCTTCTAGTTCAGCAGCAAAGCTCCACTGTGATCCGTGCATTTCAGCTCTCGTGAGTTTCGGGCGCAGACTTTACTGTTATACCCTTCAATCTCCGAGACTGATCCAATGTTAATGGTTTGTACGCTTGTAGAATTAATATAATCACCCCAGCAGACTATTTGGCCGTTAGTCCTTAGGGCGCATGAGGTGCCCCATCCGGCGTGAAGATCAACCACATCATTGAGCCCGTAGGGTGCATCAAGCACACCAAGGTTGTTGGAACCCCAGCACTCGACTCCATTGTCATCCGCAACGCAGCTATGGCCGGTTTCTGATGTGTTGGGATAAACACCTCCGACAGCGATTGCCCGTGGATTAACCAGACCATAGTGAGAGTTCGCCTGTCCATAGCGGTTATCTCCCCAGCAAACGGCATGGTCACCATCAATCACACAGTTATGCGCTGTGCCTGCAGCCAGTAGAGTGGGGCTGGCAAGATTCGAAGGTACGTTCAACAATCCGTACTGGTTACTTCCCCAGCATCTGACAGTTCCGTTATCGATTGCGCAGGTCTGGTAGGTTGCGGCTTTTATACTGGTGACGTCGCTTAGATCTGACGGATAGCTCAGATTTGAGTCTGCTTTGCCCCAACAATGCATGCCGCTTTCGCCCCACACACAATTGTGATGGCGGCCTGCGCCAATTTCCTTGGGAGTCACAATTCCCTGTGGAATGTTGAGGACTTCGGGTTCGTTAAGGCCGCTTCCGAGGCACATGGCTTTTTCTGCACTGATTCCACAGACATGGTCTTGACCCACTGTGAAGTCGTTCATTTTGTACCAGATGGCGGACTGGCCATAGTTGTTGCTTCCCCAGCAAACATAGGTGCCCTTGATGGTCGTTGCGCAGTTGTTGTAAGGGCCGCTGTGAATGAGTGCAATGGGTTCGAGGTTCGCTGGAATATCCAGCTGACCGGAGCTGTTTCCTCCCCAGCACCTTGTCTGGCCAATATCGTTTACCGCACAGGTGTGATAATAACCCGCGTCAATGCTGACAATGTTAACGAGATCTGAAGGCACATCTGTTTGTCCTTGATCGTTGTTACCCCAGCATCGCACCTGGCCGTCTGTCTGGAGCACGCAGGTATGCAGGCCGCCAACAGCAACTTCCGCAGGAGTGCCTATGTCACTGGGGACATCACTTTGGAAGGAATCGTTTCGCCCCCAACATTCAACGTTAACACCATTATGGGCACAGGCATGATACTGAAACATATCCACTTGCTTCAGGTGGGTGATGCTTAGAAGCGGGTTAGCCAGGCTGTATCCGTCATAACCACGGCATTCAATGGTATCAATATCTGTGATGGCGCAGAGGGTGTTCGCCAATGTCGCCATTGAAATGCTGACAGCGTTAATGATCGGGTTTGACTGTACATCTAATGTCAATGTTGGGTAGTCGTCTCCCCAACAGGTCACTTTCATGTCCTGCAAGGCACAATAGACGCGATTTCCGGTAGTGACAACTTTCGGTGCGGTGAGTGTGGTTGGGATGGCGTATTGTGTTGATAGTCCCCAGCATGTGATTTTGTTGTTCACGATGGCACAACTTGCGTTGTTACCCAGGGACAGGCTATCAATCAATTCCACTGGGATGCTATTGCTGTTTGTCGGGTCCGAGTCGTATTGGAATTCTTCCAGGTTGGAGTACCCGTCCGCATCCAGATCTCCATCGGAATCGAAGATACCGGGATCTAGCCCATATTTGAGTTCCCATCCATCATCCATTCCATCGTTGTCACTATCACGATTTAGAGGATCAGTGTTATAGATACTGGCTTCGTCGATATCGGAAAGTCCATCGCCGTCATCGTCCATATCGGCGTTATTGCCAATGCCATCCTGATCTGTGTCCACAGATTCTGTCGGGTCCAGAGGGAAAGCATCCTCTGTATCATTGACGTCGTCATTGTCATCGTCCATGTCGGCGTTGTTGCCGATACCATCTGCATCTGAATCTACTGATTCGCTGGCATCAAGTGGGAAAGCATCACTGGAATCATCAACACCATCGTTGTCATCATCCGAATCTGCGTTATTACCCTGACCGTCGTTATCAGTATCAACCCACTCTGCAGGATCATTTGGGAAAGCGTCGTCCACATCTGGGACGTTGTCGCCATCGTCATCTGTATCGGCGTTATCGCCGATGCCGTCTCCGTCCAAGTCTGACCACTCGGTAGGGTCAAATGGAAATGCATCGTTGATATCGAGAACTCCATCAGCATCTGAATCCCGTTGAGAGCCTGAGCAGCCGGTTGAATCTGCCGTTTCAGTATCTGGAGTTTGGGGGCACTGGTCCAGTGCATCGACAACTCCGTCACTATCAGCATCATGGGTATTCGGATCAATTTGGATGATCTTTAGATTGTCGACAGCGATGTCGCCCATATATCCCCCTGCAGCGACGGCTCGTAGTCTGACCTGGGAGGTGTTATAGCTGCTGAGGTCAACATCTGCAGCGGCATAAGCTGCACTGTTACTGGTTTGTTGCTGCCCGGAGATGGACCAGACGTTCTCTATCCAGCTCCCGTCGACAAGTGTGTCGACAAACAGCGTCCCGGTGTTTGCTCCATACATGTGGTAGTCGAATTGCAGATGGAGGTTTGAACCGTTGACAGTCGGCCCGAGTAGTATGGCGCTGTCACCAGCGGAGTAGGCTGACCCGGAGGATGTCTCCAGATAGGCGTAATAGGAGCTGCCATCTGCTCCTCCGGTTGGTCCGGTACCACTTGACGGAGTACCACTGGTTTGTCTGGTCCAGTTTTGATTATCCCCCGTGGTAACGTTGTTCCAATCTCCGAAGTCTGCTTCAAAATCAGTCGCACTCAGAGGGCCATCTACTACGTTGACGATCAACGTAACGGCTGTTTTCCAGTAGCCATCGAAAGCCGCCACCAGAAACTCATATTTGCCGGCGCTCCCTGCTTCAGGCGTCCCACTCAGTGTGCCGTCTTGAGCAACAGTTAACCAGTCAGCACCACTTTCCTTGCTGAAGGTTAAAGGATCGCCATTGGCATCACTTGCATAGGTGGCAATGCTTGATTGGTAGGGCTTCCCGGAAATTGCGTCGGGTCCGACCAGAGGGGTGTGATCGAAACTCGGAGCAACCGGACTGCTGGCCAGAGTGGAAATCTCCACATTATCAATGGCGATATCCCCACGATACCCTCCAACTGCAGTGGCGCGAAAGCGAATCTGTGAAACATTGTATTCGCTGAGATTGAGATCAACGGATCGATAACTTTCAGTCTCACTGGTCTGTTGCTGTCCGGAAAGAGTCCAGACATCATTGGTCCAGTTTCCGTTGTTCAGTACATCGACAGAGAGCGTTCCTATTTGCACTCCGTACATGTGGTACTGAAACTGTAAACGGACATCGTCGTTTGTTGAAATCCCCGGGCTCATGAGAATGGCAGTATCTCCCGCGCTGTAGGCCGAGCCGGAGGAGGTTTCCAGATACATGTAATACTGGCTGCCATCAGCACCGCTGGAAGGTCCGGTGCTGACTGAAGAGGTCATACCGGAAAGGCGGCTCCAGTCTTTATTGTCGTCGACACTAACGTTGGACCAGTTGCCTGGCCCGGATTCAAAATCATCAGAATAGAGCAGTGATGAGGCTGACGCCTGACCACTGATGTTAAGCAGCATTGAGCTGGTCAACAGTAAGTATTTCAGGTCCATACTTATTGATTTCCCTATAGGTTGATGTGATTGGAGTGTTGCAGGGTTATAGGTGAGTAACGTGGCGAAATTCGCCGTTGATGTGGCCACCAAGGGAGTTACTGATGGTTGAAATCAGATCCCTCTGAGTGTGTCATCGACCGATCTGGATTTGGTCTCGATAGATGCTCTGGTGACCGAGTTGGAGAGAGTTTTGAGTCTTCTTGCAGATGAGGTGGATTGAGGCCTTTTTCCCTTTCTTTGAAGCCTGGTATGGCGATCAAAACGCTTACACCAGAAGGCATATTGCAGCCTGGAATACAGGGTGGCAACAGGGTCGAGAATGGTCTTATTCATGCTGCTACATCCTTGATAAATATCAATTTTATCGTTGTCGATAAAGTCCGGTTATTATACCAGATCAGAAGGTCACAAACCACAAAATACTGTATAAATATACAAACATTTGTGACCGACTGTAGCTGTCCGGGAAGTGTGTTTCTGACGGGATTTTTGCAGGGAATAGTGGCGCTAAAATGGCTTTGAAAGGGCTCTTTGTGTCGAATGAGGATCGAGTGTAGCAGGCATCAGAAAGTGCCAGTGACGGATCAAACCGCCCCTGGCAATGAACTGGTTTCAGTAGCCGCTGGTGGAATGTCTTACCAGCCAGGGCCAGTGTTCATATTTGCGGAATCGCGCAATCGCATTACGCCCCTGGTCGCCGGAGTTGATGTTCTTGTTCACACTGTAGGCAATCCACTCACAGTAGTCCTTTTTGAACTCAATGGTGGAATAGCCGTGCTGAGTGCTGTTGAACATCTTGACGTGAGGGTTGGTAAGGCGAAGCGCGGACTCACTCAGAGCCTGCAGCAGGAAGTTGGCCACTTCAGGATCAGGGCAGGACTTGGTGACCATATCGGACAAGCCGGCTGAGGTGATGGAAGGCGTCATGAACTCCACACCCACCTGATTGTCCAGATGCCAGAAACTCAGATCCGCATAGTCTTTTTTGACCTGGGAGGCCATGTAGGTGTGCAGATCACCGGTCAGCACAACAAAGTTATCCACATTGTTGGAACGAACTTCATTCATCAGGATCTGGCGTTCAGCTTCGTAGCCATCCCAGGCGTCCACATTGAAGGGCAGTTTGATTTTGTCTCCCACTTCGATGCCCAGGCGTCCCATATAGGTCTGGTTGCCCAGGACATTCCAGCGGCTGTGTGAAGCACTCCAGGTGTCGATCAACCATTCCCGTTGCTGCTGGCCCATCATGCTCTGATTGGGATTCTCAAGATTGGTACACCCCAGGGGGACGTAACGCTCAAGAAAATCGCCTTCACCACAGGGATGAGGCGTTCTGTAGGTCCGTGTATCCAGCATGCTCAAATTCACCAGATCACCGAACTGAAAGTTGCGATAAATCCGTGAGTACTCATGTGGATGGGTGGCATCTTCATTCACCTGCACTCTGGCCGGAGCATATTCCAGCCATGCGCGTTGGGAGTCCAATTTCAGCTGGCGCTTCAGATCAAGACGATTGTTGAACTGGGGATCGGTAGTGTAGGGATGATCCGGACAACCCAGCGTATCGAACTGGTAATCCCAGTAGCAATCATTGCTGGTTTCGTTGTCATCAGTGGTCAGGATCCAGGTATGATTTTCCATAGCTTTCTGCAGGAAAGGATCCTGGCGATAGCTACGATATAAATGGCGGTAGTCTTCCAGGTTCATGGCGACGGTAAAGCCGCTGGGTAAAGCGATCAGCCGGTCTTCAAAAGGTAGATCCTGGAACCTGGGATCACCGACACTCTCATAGATAAAGTCACCCATGTGGAGGACAAAGTCGATGCTGGTGTCCTCCGCTACGTAGTTCAAAGCGCCATAATAGCCGTTGGTGTAATCCTGGCAGGTCAGAACGGCAAACTTCACCGAACTCAAGTCGTACCCTATGGCTGGGGCTGTTTTGCAACGGCCGGTACGACTGGCGGTGCCTTTGTACAAGAACCGGTAGTAATAATAACGGTCTGATTGAAGCTGGCCGTCGAGATCGATTTTCACCGTATGATCCCGGCGGCTGTCCAAGTCCTCACCATTCACCATCCCTTCCACAACAATGTTATTGAATCCGGAATCGGTCGCGACCTGGAAGTACAGTTTTTCTGATGCTTCGTATTGGCTGGCTCGGATATGAGTCCACAACATCACACCAGAAGACGTCGGGTCACCTGAGGCAACCGACAGGTCAAAGATATTGGATGGATCATGGTCGTTGACTGGAAGCGGGGCTGCAGCCGAAGATGCTTTCCAGTTCAGTGCATCGGCGGCATGAGCGCCCTGGCTTTTGGACAGGACATAAGGGGTCGCCATACCGGCGGCTATCATGCCGAGGAATTTTCTACGATCGAAAGTGGGCACAGTCATCTCCTAACGGATTGTTATGTCATCCGGGTTGTTATTTCATCAGAGCATCAGGACCTCTTTAGTGATTCCTTTCGATCCTGAGAGGGTGTTATTTTTTCAAACGAGCGTTTTAATTTAACGGGTGTCTGTGAAGGGGATATGACTGTTTGATTGCAATGACATCAGGCTGTCCCCTCTGATGCTCGTTTCTATCTGAAATTGCTGTTTTTCGTTGGAAACATCGCATCAGCTGGGAGAGTGGAGTTTTTTTTGATTCGCAGAGTGATTCCTGTTGTCTAGGATACATGCTGATCATAGTTGGGGTTGGACTGTGCCGGGGAGATCCCATGATTCGGGTAACTATGATGAGGTCTATCAGAGATAAGCCCCAGGTTGGCCACAGCCCATTGGCCTACATTTACCCACACATCCGGACCCGGACAGGAATCGTGTTTCCCGCGCCCCCGGCCCTGAATTTGTCCATGAGGGTGGATATACCGCAAGTTCGGCAGGTAAGCATCCAGCCACCTTAGGAGCCTCTGGCCGGCTAAAATTGCCTGGCGGCTGAGTCGGGTACCTTGAGGTGTCGCTTGGTGTCCATAACCACCCTCAAACTCGATATCAACGCCGTGGCGCCCTGACACGCTGTTGAGTATGAACTGAACGTCATGGGTATAGATGATCTCGCCTGTGGCTCTCACCACAAAATGGGCAATAACATGGTCAAGGGAATGATCGCTGTGAATATCTCCGTCAGTAGCCTCTCCTGGTAACTGTGCGGGATGAAACGCTGTAATTTGATGCAGGATGACCGTATTGATGTCTGTAGGAGCCCGATTGAATGATGCTCTCCTGACGTCAAATGCTCTGCGGGATTCACTCATCCTGCGTGCTGAGGTTCCGCGCCCGTATATAGGCCTGGGACCGCCTCCGGCAGATGGTGCGTGGGTTTCGTCTGCGGCGGCTGTTCTGCGGTCTCGCATACCTGGAACGTAGATATTCATTCATCCTCCTGATTTTTCAGGTATAAAAAGTAGAGTCCTATCCAAGTCTCAAGACAGCCGGGCGAGAGACATTCGACCCTAATCATAAGAGCATAGGGCCGGCGTTAGATAGGACCTCTTTCACAACACTGAGCAATAGGGATTACTGATCGAACTTTCCATCCTGCTCACGACAGCCTTGCGCCAACTCGACCGTCAGACTCCAATCATCCAGCCAGAAGTTGGGGGCGACACCACCGTCAAAGTTAGTTACTTTCCAGTCCACTTCGATGGGAACAACTTTGGTTGTATCACCTTGGCTATTCATGATGCACATATGACGATCCATGGCGTGGGATTCCCAGGAGGCCGTGGTTTCCGAACCACTATCTGTGCTATCGAATGCGTAGGTATCCGGTGGAAAGCTTGATGCTGCCGGTGAAGCTTCCATTCCATCCACCATGATTCTGACTTCACACCAATCCTGGGCAACACTATTCAGCTCGTTACACCGGGATTCTGCCGTAAAGGCCAGATTCACCAGAACGTTCTTACCTGCGGGGACGGCGATCTTGGTTGCTGCTCCAGGTAGGGGAATGAACTTCTCCGACGTGGTTGTCTGCGGCTTGGTGCTGGTAATGGCTCGTTTGAAGTAATGGGCTCCTGCTGTATAGATTTTAAAATCCGCTTCTTCCAGCTTTGGATTTGCCACCAGGTCATCGGGCAGCTCATAGCTGAGTGGAACCTGAGGTGTGAGTTGACGGATCTCATCCGGACCCGCTGCCGTTGCGGTTTGAGAGGCAATTACCGCTGCAACGATGACGGAAAGGGACGTGGCTCGTTTCATAGTAAATCTCCATTTATTGTTTGATCGAATTACGCTCGTGTAGAACGTTTTTCAGTTATCGCTGATCAGGAGATGGTTTTCAGTGCATAAATTGGGGTTGGTTTTGTGAATTTTTGCCATAATGCCGGCCGATTTTCAGATGCTGTTGACCTGTCTATAGGTTCAGCCCTTAGGCTGTCTCCCTAGAAGAGCTTGACCCTGTAAGAGAATGAGGAATCCAAATGACACATAAATCCAGCCATCTAGACGACGAGACTTTTCTGGCACAATTCGAAGGCCAGACTCTGGACCCGGCGTGCTTTGATCACCTGGGACATATGCGGCTGGCTTGGTTGTATCTAAACCGGTATGACCTCGAAACAGCGGTCGAAAGTACCTGCCGTGGGATCAAACTCTATGCGGAAAGCCTGGGCGCAACCCAAAAGTTTCATTACACCCTGACGGACGCCATGGTGCGGATTATGGCGATGCGATTCGGGAAATCAGGCTTCGACAGTCTGGAACAATTTCTGGATATGAACCCTGATTTGGTTAATGACGCACTTGGAGTGATTCATCAGTATTTCAGTGAAGAGTGGTTGGCTCAGGATTCTGCGCGTTGTAGCAGAGTTGAGCCGGATTTGAGGTCTTTTGCGAATTAGATGAGTCGATTTACTTTAGGAGATTGCTACATCTTCAAGTTGTACCAATTTCCCCTCAGTAATTAACTGCCATCCTTCAAAAATTTGTATGATATTTTCATCATTATGGACGGCAACCCCCAAGGTTCGCTCTGACCTCCAATCGTTTTCCAGTGTTTTGTCATGGTGTTCATGAGGAATGCCTTCACTACATTGCTTGCATAGGACTTTTATGCCGGTTGTCCAATCTTCAAAGTAATGCTTTGAGTTATCGAAAAGGTCGCGTAAGACTCTCAGGTCTTCATCACTTTTAATAATCACTGAGGCTGTGACTGTCCTAAAATCAGATGCTTTAAATAACTCCAGCACATTGAACACCGGGTAGTCTCGATCCTTAATCTTTCGATACCCAACGGCTGCACCGTCATGAAGAACAATATCGTGATGTCTGAATCCGGATTCTTTATAGGGAATACTTTCTATTATGGCTCTTACTGGATCTATCCTGGTGGCCCAAACGACCTCACCAGATTCATCAGGATTCAATCGAATAGGTGTCATGCCAAAATTCATATTGATCGGCCCTGAATTTCCATCAAGTTCCAAACCGTTCTCAGCCCAGGCCTTGCGTGCGATATCCCATTTTCGCAGAGCTGTCGCTGCTATCGCCAAATTCCATCTTGCCGCTTCATCATCAGGGGCTAGCTCGTAAGCTCTAGTGTTGAACTCAAGGGATTTTTCCCATTCACCCTGGTATTTATAAATGAGTCCAATGTTGTAGAAACAGGCTGAATTCTCAGGGTCTAGTTGTATAGCTTCCAGGTAGGTGTTGATGGCTTCTTCATCTTTTCCCGATTCACTTAATGCTTCTCCTTTATCGAGAAGCTTTTGGGCTCGCCTTTTGTTGAGATTTAGAAAGTTCATGATGTCTATCCTGGTGAAAGTGGAGCGCTAGAACATGCAATAGGTAAGGGAATTGTACTAAATTTCAGGTTGTCTGATTTTTTCAAAAAAGGCTTCATCAGACCCCGTCTCAAAATCTGTATTTTGCCTAAGAGTTAACATGTTGCTGACAGCATGCAAACTGCTTTGAGTCGGATCGATCATGTTGTTCCAGTAGAAAGCCTGAATGTAGGTAATCCTGCTATTTTTGGGAATATCAAACAACTGTTGGATATTGTGCTCCGCCTCTATACATTCATCGGGAGCGATAACGATCAGTTCAGGTGGAACGATTTTATATTCTGGACCTTTAAAGCGGATAGGAAATCCACTGATTTCAGACACAGAAAACCGTAGATAATAGTACTGAGGGATCAGTAAATTGCGGACTTCCAGGTTGCTATCAGAAACATTGCATAGCTCAACGTGAACTATGGTGCTGGAGGTCCTTAACCAGCTTATTGAAAGGCTCAGTGGTTGCTTATTTTCGGTAACTGAAACTGTCGCACAGGAAGCGGATAGTCCCGTAACGAAAATTATCAAATAAGCTTTCAATAGCTTCTTTAGATTTATTGGCAAGCACTTTGTCTCCGCGTGGTATTTGCTGCACCTTATCACATACCCGGTAAAGAATGAGGTACAAAGTTCGTCTGGGGTATTGGATAAATTGATGCTTGGTTCAATATAGCTAAGGAGACTCTGAATAACTCCCCAAATCAGTCATAATACGGCCAAGCTAACTCATCAGGAATACTTTCCATGGAACAGATGACCTTCTCCGAAGCCGAATACCAGAATAAGAAGCGTAAAACCCGTCGG
>NZ_MRYI01000049.1 GCF_002260525.1 Hahella sp. CCB-MM4 | reverse complement strand
CCCTTGGGGCTATCCACCCGGTGCTTCATCCAGTCCGTATAGTTCGGTCGGCGTCGGTGTTCGATAATAAATGACACCTGTCGACCAGTGCCCTTGCGGTGATCTGCAGCGGTCGGGTTGCGCATGCATTCGTGCTTTAAATCGCAGTGGCGACATTGCAAAAGACGTCCTTCGAAGTGCGCTTTGGGATTGCCGTATTCATCGGTTCTCGTACCCCGGAAGCTGATCTCCTGGCCTGCCGGGCAGCGACAGGTGAGATTCACTGGATCGAAGTTGAACTCACTAGCGGGGATGATCTTGGTGTGTGTTTAACCTTGGTGGCGCTTGCCGTATTTCGCTTTTTACTTGTTGAACTTCGGATCTCGACTACGGAAGCGGTTATCGGGGATGTAAGCATTGATCTGTTGTTCGTGTAGATACTTCATGTTGGCTTCGTTGGCAAAGCCTGTATCGGCTGTGACGACGGTGCCATCCGCATAGATATCTTCGGTAATCTTTAAACGTTGGTAGCGCTCTTTGACCCGTTCCAGAACCGGGGCTAATGTGTGGTGTTCCTGGCCTTCTCCGAAGGCTTGGGCATCAATGATGATCTGGTGTTTCTTGTCTACTGCGGCGACACCGTTATAGCCCTGGATGGTGCCCTTGGAGGTTGTCATCTTGGCGCTTTCGTTATCTGTGATATTGCTTTTCACTTCTTTGGGGCGTTTACCTTGGCCCGTGACCTACATGGATGTAGGGAATGCAGGTTTTGCAGGAGCATAAACCTGTCCTGGGCTTTGCGTCTTTAGGAAGGCATCGATCTTCTCCGCGGCCTGATCCAAGGCTTTCACCGTTTTCCCTACTCGGATCACCCGCTCCATCTCGGCTTCAGTTTCCGCCTCATCGTGCTTCTCATGCTCCCGCAAATGATGGCGAATCAAGCGTCGAAGTTTATCTCGCTTTTCTGCCAACTCGGTAAAAGTACCCGACCATTCCTTGGCCGCATTGGAGGACAGTTTGCAGTCATCGATAGCAAAGAGTTCATTACCTAACAGCCCTTGCTCATGACAAACCAATAACACCTTTTCGAAGAGACTTTCGATTTCATCGGCAAGGCCGCTGACAAAGCCAGCAATGGTTGTAAAGTGCGGCACGGTATCGCAGGACAATGCTTTGAATAGAATATTGGTCTCACAGCACCACTGAATCTCACGGCTGGAGGTGATGCCTTTGGAGTAGGCGAACAGAATAATCTTCAGCAGAATCGCCGGATCATAAGCCGGCCGCCCACCTTCGTCGTTTTTGTAGTTCGGATAAAAGACCGACAGGTCGAGCTTGTTGTCGATCAGATAGTGAACTGCGTATTCGAAAGTGCCGGGCTGGAGTTGGTCTTGATAATTGATGACCACCATGGAGTGCTGGTCATAGTTGTAGGGCTTAAACTTGGGCATGGCAACAGATCCTTGTT
>NZ_MRYI01000048.1 GCF_002260525.1 Hahella sp. CCB-MM4 | reverse complement strand
GCCACCTTGGCGCCGATCACCGCGCCGATGGCCATGGCGATCAGGATCAGCCAGACCGCGGTCACCTCGGGACGCCACAGGGTGGCCACCAGAGCGATGGCCATGCCGATCATGCCATAGAGATTTCCGCTTTTCGCGGTTTCCTGCTTGCTGAGCCCGGCCAGGCTCAGGATAAATAACACTGCCGCCAGCAGATAAGAGGCGGTCAAGATTCCGGAATTCATCAATGTGCCTCCTATCGACGAAACATTTTCAGCATGCGCTGGGTGACCACAAAGCCCCCGACGATATTGATGGTGGCGACCAGTGTGGCCGCGGCGGCCAACAACATGACCAGGGTACTGCTACTGCTGATCTGCAATAGGGCACCGACAACAATGATGCCGCTGATGGCGTTGGTGACACTCATTAACGGGGTGTGCAGGGCGTGAGTCACGCTCCATACCACGTGGTAGCCGACAATACAGGCCAACAGGAATACCGTGAAGTGGGACAGAAAATCCATGGGGGCCACGCTGGCCAACCAGAGAAACAGGACACCCGCTCCCAGCATCAGACCGTGTTTCAATTCCTTCGGCATCTCCTTCTTGGGTGCTGGTTCCGCCGCTGGCTGGGCCGCTTTGGGCTTGGGCGCCGCACTGACTTTGACCGGGGGCGGTGGCCAGGTGACGTCGCCGTCCTTCGTTACGGTCACGCCGCGAATGATGATGTCCTCGAAATCCACATTGATGATGCCGTCTTTGGTCTTGCACAACAGCTTCATCAGGTTGACCAGGTTGTTGGCATACAGCAGGCTGGACTGGGCCGGTAACCGTGAGGGCAAGTCGACAAACCCGGCAATGGTGACCCCGTAGCGCTCGACACTTTCGCCGGGCTCGGTCAATTCACAGTTGCCGCCGTTGGGGGCGGCCAGATCCACAATCACGCTGCCGGGCTTCATGGCCTTGACCATTTCTTCCGTGATCAGCTTGGGGGCAGGTTTGCCGGGAATGGACGCGGTGGAGATGATGATGTCCACATCCTTGGCCTGTTCCAGAAACAGGGCCATTTCCGCATCGATGAACGCCTGGCTCATTTCCTTGGCATAACCATCACCGGAACCGGTCTCCTCTTCGATATCCACTTCCAGGAACTCGGCGCCCATACTGGTGATCTGTTCCTTCACCTCGGGGCGGGTATCAAAGGCCCGCACAATGGCGCCCAGACTGCCGGCGGTACCTATGGCAGCAAGACCGGCGACCCCGGCCCCGATCACCAGAATCTTGGCCGGAGGTACTTTGCCGGCGGCGGTGATCTGCCCGGAGAAGAAACGCCCGAAATGGTGGGACGCTTCCACCACTGCCCGATACCCGACAATACTGGCCATGGAGCTCAAGGCATCCATGGACTGGGCACGGGAGATACGGGGGACGGAATCCATGGCCATGGCGGTGATCTTTTTCTCCGCCAGTTGTTTGATCAGGTCTTCGTTGACCGCCGGCCACAAAAAGCTGATCAGGGTGGCGCCGGGCTTGATGAGTTCCACTTCGTTCTCGTTAGGTTCATTGACCTTGAGAATGATGTCTGACTGCCAGACGTCTTTAACCTCCACGACCTTGGCTCCGGCGGCCTCGTAGGCATCGTCATGAAAGCTGGAGAGTCCGCCCGCATGATTTTCCACGACCACGGTGAAACCCAGTTTTATCAACTCCTTGACCGAATCGGGACTGGCCGCGACTCGTTTTTCGTGAGGTTTATGTTCCTTGGGGATACCGATTTGCATAATCGCTCCTC
>NZ_MRYI01000047.1 GCF_002260525.1 Hahella sp. CCB-MM4 | reverse complement strand
GATGGGCCCAGATGAGGCCCTGCGAGGGGTGTGAGATCCAAAATGGCCGGAAAAACAATCTGTATCTTCGACCATTTTCGTCGAGAGTATCAATTACCTCAGAATTTTGGGGTTATTCAGACTCTCCCTAGGTACTATTCAGGAACATTTAGGGCTCTTATGCACTGCCTGGGGGAATCACCTGTGCTTACGGAAGAATAATATAAATATATTCATATTTCGACAGTCTGGACGCTGGTAATTCTAAATTCGTAACTCTGCATGTCCTCCAAAAGGCGTGATATTCAAAAAACTATTTCCTCATAGCGATGGTTTGGGAAGGGGTACATGAGTTCCTTGAAAAGGAAGCCAAAAGCTTTGGGAATATGCTTGTGAAGCTGAACGGTTCAGAATGAAGTCTTGACGGAGATCTTATGTTTGAAGATATCCATTGGACTCTGGGAGATGCTCCGAAAGAGCAGGGGGTTTACATCATCGCGGTTGAAACACTTGGGATGGTAACAACATCGGCATCATACTGGAATCCGGTTGATGGATGGGCCAGCATATCCCCGGATGATAAAGTAAAAGGGTTTATTCCCTTGGAAGAGGTAACGAACAAACTTCCTTACTTTTGGAAATCAGATGATGAGCCGCCTTTGACGGAAGAGCAAATCAAAAGAGCCAAAGCGCGCGGCATTCGTGTTGATTAACGGACTTTAGAAGGAATGAGAATTAGATAGACCGGTCATACGCACTCGAGCCAACCGCTTAAGTCTGTATTTCCGGCTTTCGAATATAGTTGGCTGGATGCCCCGGTATTTTTAGGGTTTCCAGCAAGCTCCCTCTCAAGTCCATATCCTCAGGGCTAAATATATGATGGGTAAAAAATGAATTCTGAACTTAGGCAGGTAATTTCCGACTTCCAAGACAAAGTGAAGGAAGCCAATGAGCTTCTTAAACATTACCTCGGAACCGATGAACCACATAATTGGAACCGGCCACTAGAGCAAGTTGGGGTTCTTGGCGGCAAGCACAAATATTTTTTCCACGGTGTAGGTTGCAGAGTCCATATTAGTAACAAGGATGTAGTTGATTTTGATTACGGTACCAACGGACGCATTGACGGATTTGATGTGTGGAGACTGTGTACTTTCATCAATACTCGTAGAAAGAAATATCCTCACATACAAGAAAGCGATATTAAGGGATGGTTTCAAGAGGCAATTGAGGCAAACGAAATTAAGAAATTAGACTCGAAAGAATACGGAAATTTATACTATCTCGTACAGGCCCCATAAGAATCTGACATCTGGTTGGCTCTTTGATCTGCAGGTCAACAGCCAACATGGATAAGAGTGCTTTGAGTTCAGCTGTACCAACGTCTTTTGGGTGACGTTTCTTAATGAAATAGAATAGCGCGGAATCCAAAACAAATAGGTCTTCTCGGCCCGGATACTGTATCCCCTAAGACGGATTTCTCTGCGAATAGATTCCAAAAAAGGGCTGGCCATATACTCACACTCCTTGTGATATTTTTCTGTATAAAAACACAGTGTATCGCTAAGGAGTCAAGATACTCGCACGCTTTGCCGTACCGAATGGCTCGGTTTTCCGACGATGGTGTTCTGAAAAGTGCTTCGATTCAATAACTTGGGGTCTGGCTTATTGTGATAACGAGACCCCCAAGAAAGTGTATATGCGCACGCACGGTTTTGAAAATGAGATAGTTTTACTTTTCGGGATTTTTACACTGGAATCAGTGAGCTGGAGGGGGTATCTTCGAAGTCTTGAAATTGAAAAACGCGCATGCGCGATATACAAATAATGATATGGACGCTCCCTTTCTATACTGAACAGGCCGAGAAGCTGGTTAAATCTGGAGGGAGATATTATGAAAGGTATATCCGTTATTGGTATTGATT
>NZ_MRYI01000046.1 GCF_002260525.1 Hahella sp. CCB-MM4 | reverse complement strand
CCAGTTCATCGGTGAGTTGGGTTTGATGTTTTTTGACGAGCTGCGGCTCAAAGGTGCCAGCACGATCCCGAGGCGTTTCCAGCTCAAAAGGCCCGGCAGGGCTTTTCACCGTTTTCTTGCTGGAGCCGTTCTTGCGATTGGGTTGATCGTCAGAGCTGAGGTGCTGATCAAGCTCAGCCTTCATGGCTGTTTCAGTGAGTTGCTTGATCAGAGGTGTCAGGATACCGTCTTTTCCAGTCAGGTCTTTGCCTTCACGCAATGCTTGCAGTGCGGCTTCCATGTCGAAGGAGGGTGTGGTCATAAGTCATCTCTTTTCAAGAAAATAGACTATAAACCAAAGGAAATGTTCGGTTTTTTAGTGTTTCTTGGTTTAGATGTAAATACTACTGGTTATAATGATAACGACAATTCGCAGAGAGCAATAAATGTATTTAAGCGGGGGGCTCTGGGATGGACACATCGTATAGCAAGTTATTGGGGTAAACTGTCACCTTGTTTTCAAAAAACGTAAACAAGCCACCAATTCACCCCAGCCGCTGAGCAAGGCGTTATATGTCAGTAGGTGGATTCAACTAATAATCGCAACACTCACCCAATCCAGCCACATCGGTTTTTGTCCTAAAAAGACCTCGGCTGGTGTTCTGTAGTTTAGACTTTTTCGCGGTCGATGATTAAGTCGATTTGCCACCGTTTGTACCTCCTGGTCCGTTACCTTTCTAAAGTCCGTTTTCTTGGGAAAGTACTGTCGGACCAGTCCATTCGTATTCTCGTTTGTGCCGCGTTGCCAAGCCGAATAGGGATCGGCAAAGTAGAATCTGGCCTTCAGCGATTTGGCAATTTCTTGGTGACGAGCGAACTCCGATCCGTTGTCTGATGTAATAGTTTTGACCTTATCTTGGTAGCGTCTGAGGCAGGCCAGTGTTGTGTCTTTGACAGCATGGCTATCCTTCTCCTTAAGCTTCTTTAGGCACAGGTATTGGCTCTTTCTTTCGGTGATCGACAGCAACGCACTCTTGTGCTCACGGCCAACGATGGTGTCGATTTCCCAGTCACCCAAGCGCTTTCGTCGTTCGACCACCAGCGGTCTTTCACGAATGGAAACCCGATTGGATACCGGTGGTTGTGAGCACTTAGGCCGTCGCTTCTGATCGCCCAAATAACTATAGCGTCGACCGACTTTGCGCAGTTGCTTGAATAACTCACCACCCCACCAGTTATCCCGTTGCAGGTAGCGGTAAATACTTTGGAAAGAAAGAGGGATTTGATGACGCAGCTGCAGCGTTCCCGAAATTTGTTCCGGACTGAGATCCTGAGCCAGATAAAACATTTCAGTTGACCCTCAATTTTGAAAGATTTGTGGGCGTTGTAACGAAACCCTAGCGCTTGTTGATGAGCTTGTTCTGGTTGGTACGCGGCCACCCCCTGACATCGTCGTAGCTCACGACAGACGGTAGAGCAATGTACACCAATATTGCGAGCGATTTCGGCTTGTGAAAGATGTTGTTTTCTCAGAGCATAAATCTGATATCGTTGTTCTCGAGTCAGCTGCGTGAAAGAAGGCATGACGGCTTACTCTTGGTCGGGTAGAAGTCTGCATCTTAGCGCAGCTGACTCCTACGCGGTTTACACAAGAGTGTTGCGATAACAAGGTGAACCCAGAGGAGAGTCATGAGCGAAAATGAATTCTGGAGCATTATTGGAATGCTCAACTGGGAAGAATCAGGAGACGACGAAGCTGTCGTGGAGCCGGTCGTAGACTTCTTGTCACAGAAGTCGGACGAAGAAATATTTCAATTTGAAGAGATATTGGCTCAAAAGCTCCACGCATTGGACACCAAAGCCCATGCGAAAGAGATAGGAGAAGACGCCTATGTCAATGAGAAAGAGTACTTTTCTGTAGATGGCTTTCTTTATTCTAGGTGTGTTGTAGTAGCCAATGGTAAAGAGCTTTTCCAGCATATCTTAGAGAACCCAAAGGAGTTCCCTAAAGATATGGAGTTCGAGGCCATACTGTACGTCGCGCAGGAAGCATACGAGCAGAAAAATGATAAAGAGTGGGAGTATGTCTCCCCAACAGATTATGAAACTTACAAAAATATCAGTGGCTGGCAGTAAGCGTATAACAAGGCCTGGCACAATCGCCCCTGTGGGGCTGGACCTCCGCACTGCGTGCTCCGGCCTGTGCTGGCGACGTTGAGGCTGTAGAAAAACCTCCCACCCGAATCAATTTTGCTATGCTGGCAGTACACAACAAGGATCTGTTGCCATGCCCAAGTTTAAGCCCTACAACTATGACCAGCACTCCATGGTGGTCATCAATTATCAAGACCAACTCCAGCCCGGCACTTTCGAATACGCAGTTCACTATCTGATCGA
>NZ_MRYI01000045.1 GCF_002260525.1 Hahella sp. CCB-MM4 | reverse complement strand
TCTGGTCGGATCGTGCAGAAGCATCCCAGGCAAATGCGCCCGTTTTGACAATGCCAGATGTCGTTGACTGCAGCCCCGATGACATCGAGGACCAAGTGACATTTTCAGGTTTCAGAATTTCATCGAGACTAACGACAGTGAAATCATTGAGCGCTTCCAGATCAAGCGACTGCTCATACTTCGAGGTAGCAATCTCCCGGCCTAGAACATCGTACTCATGCTCTGTCACATAGCCTTCGGCATCAATGCTGTATTTGACCTGGCCTCTGGCGTCATACACCGTCCGAGCAGTCTCGGCGGCATAGCTCCCGGCAATCTGGATGTTCTGTATCTGGGCACCACCATCAAAGAAGTTGGCCTCCCCATGATAATCCTTGCTCTGGTCGGCGATCTGGGTGGACACATACACCAATTCAAACTGTGACTGCCCTTCTTCCCGCACGTAGTAAGATACCCGACCGTCCGACATCTCGATCCGATAACGGTTCCCCGCCTTCTGCTTCACCGCAAGATGGGCTTTACTCTCACCGTTTTCATAAACAAACAGCATGTCGCCGGTGCCGTTATAAAACGCATATTCCAGGTCGCTGTGGTGGGCGCTGCTGTTCTCCGAGTTCAGGCCCATCATCACCCGTTTGCCCAGAGCAGGCATCTCGAACTCGACCACACCCTGACCCTGGAAGGTCTGCCGGGTTAACGCTTCGGTATCCCAGCTATCGAGGGAACCGGTTTTCTTCACTGTGGTTGCAGTGATGTCCAGGCTGCCTTTGAGGTTAAACCAATCAGCACTGTCCCATTGCCAGTCACGGGCCAGGGCTGCGCTGTCCGCCACCGAGCCTGACGCATCGATCGCTAACTCATGCCGATGAGTCGTCACCACCCGCCCTTGGGCATCATACTCATACTCGGTCACATAGCCCTCGGCATCGATGTTGTATTTCACCAGACCACGGGCGTCATAGACATTCTTTGTCACGGCACCTGCCGGATCGGTGTCACTATCCGTCAGCATCATGCTGTGTATATAGGTGTCTGCGACCTGGTGATCCATCAGCTCCGTAAACGCCACCAGCCTGGCCTCTCCCCAGTCGGTTCCCGATAGGAAGTGGCTAAAACCTTCTTCGGGCTGGTTTCCCTTTTCGTACACATATACCCAGGTACCGGAGGCATCCGTCTGGATATCAATCAGGTAAGTCGCGTTATCACTCGCATTTCCCAACAACGTAAACTGACTGGCCTCATTCAATCTCTGATACGCAAAGATCTGCCCATCTTTAAACTGAATACCATGCTTGCGGTGTTCCGGGGTGGCAAAAGCATAAGTGGCACTTTCCAAGGCCACCGTAAGCCGACGACCGTCAGATTCTGAGCCAAGCTCCACTTCTGTCCGATAGGTCAAGCCTGCCTTAAAGGCGGTGTTGTCAGTGCCAGTAATCTGTGGCCAGACGGTAGGGCTGTGCGTGCCGGATGACATCCGTAAACGCCCATCTTCCAGTGCCACCGCGTTATCAACGTTATGTACCAAAAACCCATCGGTATTATCACTGAAGTCCTGGACCCAGTGATTCTTCAGAGCCCATTCAACACTTTGCTCGGAATAGGCAAAGTCTTGTGAAATCGGGGCATCGTAGGCGGTCGTTGATACAATCCGCCCCTGAGCATCGTAGGTATGCCCTGTCACATAGCCTTCGGCATCAATGCTGTATCTGACCTGCCCCTTGGCATCATAGATCTGGTAGCTGCGACTGGCAGACAGTCCTCCTGCCGCCTCAAACTTCACCGCATCGGCCACCACCGTACCGTTCCCCGTTGTAAGCAGCTCCACTTTCCCCTGACCGCCGAACGCAAAACTGCCCAGGGAGATCCACTCCCCCCCATTGAGCTGCTGGTTCACCACCACGTCGGTGGTCGTCGCCTGACCGTTCCCATCCAGGTGATGAATGCGGTAGGTGGCATTGCTTGCCCGGTTACTGTGAGCGGTCCACTTCGCAAAGACCTCCTGACGTGCACTGCCCGTCAGGGCCGACTCCCAGATAAACGACGGTTGTCCGCCACTGGCGTACAGGTAGTTCTCGCCCTCAAACCCTGACAGGCTGGAGCCCGCCGTCCAGCCTTCGGGGATTGTCTGGCTTTCACTGTCCACCACCGTGCTGAGCAGACTCATCTCGCCACCGTCCTGGGCGATCTGGTTCAGATGTGCCAGGAAGTCCGGCGTGATCGTAAAAGCTTCGTCATACTGAATCGTCTCAACTTCACGTCCTTTTCCGTCGTAGACATGCTCGGTCATATAGCCTTCAGCATCGAGGCTGTATTTGAGCTGTCCCTTGGCGTTGTACACCTGATAGCGATGGCTTGCAGCCACCTCTCCAGTAGTCTCAAACTTCACCGCATCGGCCACCACCGCCCCATCCCCAGAGGTCAGCAGCTCCACTTTCCCCTGACCGCCGAACGCAAAACTGCCCAGGGAGATCCACTCGCCTCCGTTGAGCTGCTGGTTCACCACCACGTCGGTGGTCGTCGCCTGACCGT
>NZ_MRYI01000044.1 GCF_002260525.1 Hahella sp. CCB-MM4 | reverse complement strand
GCCCCATCCCCAGAGGTCAGCAGCTCCACTTTCCCCTGACCGCCGAACGCAAAACTGCCCAGGGAGATCCACTCGCCTCCGTTGAGCTGCTGGTTCACCACCACGTCGGTGGTCGTCGCCTGACCGTTCCCATCCAGGTGATGAATGCGGTAGGTGGCATTGCTTGCCCGGTTGCTGTGGGCGGTCCACTTTGCGAATACTTCATGGGGGGCGCTGCCCGCTAAGGCCGTGTCCCAGATAAATGACGGTTGACCATTGCTGGCGTAGAGGTAGTTTGCCCCTTCGAATCCGGGCAGACTGGAGCCCGCGGTCCAGCCTGACGGGATCGGCTGGCTTTCGCTGTCCACCACGACACTTCCCAGACTTCCCTGGTCGGCCGTCTGTTGCAGACTCGCCAGGACGCTGTCATTCACGGTATAGGGCGCATCGTAGCGGGAGGTATGGATCACCCGGCCCAGGGCATCATACTCATACTCGGTGACATAGCCCGCCGCATCAATCTCAAAGCGTACCCGGTCCTGGGCGTCATACACGTAATGGGAGCTGTTCCCCAACGCATCCGTTACCTTGATACGTCGTCCCAGGTCATCATATTCCTGGCTCGTCTGGGACAGCTCCACGGGGGTGCTGCTGACATCATTTTCCACCACGTGGGTCAGTTGACCGGCACTGTTGAAGTGGCTCACGCTCTGGTGCCCCACCGCGTCCGTGGTCACCACCTGGTTGCCCAGGTATTCCGTCGTGGAACGGATCACACCCAGGGCATCTTTGGTGGACAACAGGCGACCCAGGCCGTCGTACACATACAGGGTTTCGCCGTGATTCGTTTGGTGACCGATCGCGCTCGGCAGGTCGTTGGCGGTTTCCGCCGGTGCACTGTGGCCGGCACTGACTTCTTTCAGTAACCAACCGTTGTGGTCGTAGATATAGAAAGCCATCGCGGCCGAGGAGGTCACGCCCACCCCATTGGCATCGGTCTCGCTGTAGGTGGTTTTCTGGCTCAGCTGGCCACGGAAGTCATAGACGTAATCCACCCGGCTCATCCCGGCCTGCAGGGCTCCGGCGGACCAGGTTTCCAGGGTACTTAAGGTCGGTACCGCATCGACCGCCAGACCACTGAGGTCATAGCCTTGGGTGTGGCCAAGGGTCGACACCAGCTGTTGCTGTTCGTTGTATTGGTATTCGATGACGCCGCCCAGGGCATCCAGCTCAAACCGCAGCAGGCCTTTGTCATCATAAACCCGGCGGCTGGTCTGTCCATCACTGGCGGTCTGGGGACCCTCGATCCCGTCCGGGTCTGCCACCAGGTAGCGGGTCTGGGTTTCGATCTGGTGACGATCGTTATAGGTGTAGGCCGTCACAAAGCCCAGTGCGTCATGCTGTTCCAGCAGGTTGCCGTGTTCATCATAGCGGGAGCTGATGCGGGCCCCCTTGGCGTCGGTGACCTCTACCAGGTTGCCGTCACTGTCGTAACGGTATTGTTGCAGGGCGCTGGCCGTGGCATTTTGCGGCCGTTCGATCTCGGTAATCTGGCCTGCCGCGTCATAGCGCAGGATCGTCTGGTAGCCGGTGTCCGTTGTCGGATTAGTGACCCGGGTGATCACCGTCTCCCGCTTCGCCGTGTCGTAGGCATAGGTGGTGGTCATCGCCTCCGCCCCTTCGCCCTGGGTGACCTTGCTCACCCGGTACTGGCCATCCACCAGTTCGTAGGCAAAGCCCAGCACGGTCCCGTCGCTCTGCTCGATGCGGGAGACCCGTTTGCTGGTCCCCTCATACGCATAGGTGGTCATGTACCTCTGGCCATCGGCAATGCTGCTGTCTTCCGGGCTGAGGTCGACTTTCACCCGATACAGGCGGTTGTTGCTGTCATACCGATACAGCACACTGGCCTGGACATGTCCGTTGGCCAACCGGGTCTTCACATTGTCCGGGCGGCCTTCGCTGTCATAGTAAATCTCGATCTTCTCGCCATTGGCATTGCTGATCGTAACCTTCTCCGCCGTCCGCGAGATACTCAGCCGGGTTGGGTCATCCTCGTGCTTGAGGCCAAACAGCACGCCCTGGTCATCATAGATTTCCTGTTGCCGGCTCGTCCCTTCCGTCCACAGGAAGCGGTACACACTGTTGGGGTTGTAGTCGATGGTGTCATGCGCCCCACTGCCCACCGTGGACACATAGTGGCCCGCGGATTCGTCATAGGTGTACACCGTGCGGCTGCCGTCGCCAGCCAATCGGGTGATGGTACTGCCGGCCTGACCCAGGGTCGCATTGTCAAATTCCAGCGTCTGATTGAAGTTAAAGTAGAAGTTGTCCCCGTTGTCGTCGGTGAACTGCCCCTGGCTGTTGTAGGTCCGGATCAGGCTGCTGTCCCGCGCTATCCCCATCAGCAGCTCGTCCCGGGTCTGCAGGATCAGGTTCCCCGTGGTCGCATTTACATAGGCTGATTCCCCGGACTGTCCCTGCCGCAGCTGCGATAAACCCGCGCCTCCGGTCAGCTCCTTGCCAAACAGACCCAACCCTTCTCCTGTTACGACCGCAACCATGGTGTCACCCTACTTTTTGGAATCCAATAAAAAAAGCCGCTGCCCTCACGCGTTACGCGCGAAAGCCGCGGCTCTCGAAATGCTTTACTTGATGTTGAGCGTTGT
>NZ_MRYI01000043.1 GCF_002260525.1 Hahella sp. CCB-MM4 | reverse complement strand
CTCGATGAAATTCTGAAACCTGAAAATGTCACTTGGTCCTCGATGTCATCGGGGCTGCAGTCAACGACATCTGGCATTGTCAAAACGGGCGCATTTGCCTGGGATGCTTCTGCACGATCCGACCAGACCATTCAGGGGGAAGGCGTCATTGAGTTCAGCCTGCCGCAGGTGAATAAGTCGGTCATGGTGGGACTGAACCAGAGTAATACAACGGACAGCTACACGGACATTGATTATGCCTTTTTCAGCTGGGATTCCGAGCGTATCCGATTGTACGAAGAAGGTAATCTGGTCAAGGATTTATCGATTCCGCAGAAAGCGGGCAATCGCTATCGGATAGCGATGGAGGATGGGGGTGTTCGTTATTACGTGCGGCCGGAAGGTGAGTCGGAGTTCATTCTGGTCCATACCTCAGCGAAACAACCGGATTTATCGGCGCAGTATTTTGTGGATACATCGTTCAAGTCTAGCGGTGCAGAAGTGATCGATGTGACGGTGAGTGAGAAAGCGACCCCCACGTCGGTCAGGCAATACCAAGTCTATGATGCTAGAGGCCAGATCAAATACAGCATCGATGCTGAAGGTTATGTGACAGAGCATACCTACGATGCTTTGGGCCGGGTGACCACGACGTCGACGTATGAGCAGCCGCTGAATCTCGATACGGTCAGGGAAATCACTGTGGCCAGCCTTGATAGGGTCCTGAAATCTGAAGAAGTCACTTGGGCCTCGATGTCGTCGGGCTTGGAATCGACCTCTTCTGGGATCGTCAAGACAGGGGCATCGGCATGGGATGCTTCTGCGCGTACCGATCAGACTATTCAGGGTGAGGGAGTTATTGAGTTCAGCCTGCCGCAGGTGAATCAGTCGGTCATGGTGGGGCTTAATTCGAACCATACAACAGACAGCTATACCGACATTGATTACGCCTTCTTCAGTTGGGATTCTGAGCGTATCCGATTGTACGAAGAAGGTAACCTGGTCAAGGATTTGTCGATTCCGCAGAAAGCGGGCAATCGCTATCGGATAGCGATGGAGGATGGGGTTGTCCGTTATTACGTGCGGCCGGAAGGTGAGTCGGAATTTATTCTGGTGCACACCTCGACAAAACAGCCGGATTTATCGGCGAAATATTTTGTGGATACATCGTTTAAATCGACGGGCGCGGAAGTGGTCGATGTCACGGTGAAGGATAAGACGGCCTCCAAATCGATCAGGCAATACCAGGTGTATGACGCCAGAGGCCAGGTCAAATATAGCCTCGATGCCGAAGGCTATGTCACCGAGTATGAATACGATGCACAGGGACGCAATATTGCCGGCCACAGATACTCCGATCCCTTGGAGAATGTCCCTGCAAGCTTGACATTAGACGCTCTGAAAGCCGCATTACCCTTGAAGGCCGTGCAGGTAAACTGGACGGACTTGAGCGACGATGTGGTCGTCCGGGGGACGGCGATTGAGCTGAATAATCCCGAGGATCTTTCGGTGTGGGACGATAGTGCCCGTAGTGTCGAGACGATGCCGGCCGAGGGATTTATTGAGTTCGAGTATGGTGATGAAGCACCGACCATGATTGGACTCAACAGCCTTCAAGAGGGAGATAATTATAAGGACATTGATTACGCATTCTACCTTTACTACAACAATGAGATTCATATCTGGGAAGAGGGCGAGCACAAGGGCAAGATTGCGATTCCGCATCAGACAGGGAACCGTTATCGGATTGCATTGAAAGATGGACAGGCTCACTACTATATCAAGGAAGCAGGAAAGGATACTTTTACCCTTGTTCAGACCTCTACCCGGGCGGTGGACAGTAATGCGGATTACTTTGTCGATGCGGCCCTGTACCGGAATAACAATGAGGTACCAGGCGTCATACTGTCGAGAGAACGCCTGGAAGAGGCGTCTGCAGAGGTCTCGGTTACCGAGACTCAACGCACTATCTACGACAACCGCGGCCAGGCCCGTTTTAGCATTGATAGCCTGGGCTATGTGACTGAAACCACCTATGACGCCCGTGGTCAGGCGGTTCGGGCGACCCGATATGATGCGGTGTATACGGGGCAGGAATTTACCCTGTCCGCCCTGGAAGCGTTTGCCAGTGCCCAAACCTCGCCGGTCGAAGGCCATAAAATCTACGATGCCCGTGGCCAGTTGGCGTATGACGTGGACCCGGAAGGCTATGTCACCGGATACACTTACAATGCCGCCGGCCAGATGATCGAAACCCGCCAGTACTCCGAGGCGTTACCGGAATCCGGTGTGACCTACACCCAAGCCGGGATCGAAGCCTGGCTGCCCCAACTGGTGAGCTGGGAATACCAGTCTTCGGGCAATGTGCAGGGATTCGATGGTCAGGGGGTGAGAATCTCCGGGGAATATGGCTGGAATGAAGCCTTACGTTCCAGTAACAGCCTGACCGGCGAAGGCTTTTTGGAATTTTCCATCCCCACAGACGGTAAGCGGGTGATGGTGGGCTTGAGCAAGTCCAACAACACGGACAGCTATACCGACCTGAACTATGCCATTTACCGACGCTGGGATAACCATATCTTCATCTATGAAGGCGGAGTCTCGCGGGCGGATCTTGGGGTGATGGCACAGGAGACCCGGTTCAGGATCGAAATGGACGGGACGGTGGTGAAGTACTATGTCGAAGCGTCACCGGGGGCCGGATTTGCACTACTGCATACCTCGGCCACGGCAGCCAATGTCACGGCTCCCTATGTGGTGGATACCTCGTTCCTGGAGGAAGGGGCGACGATCCGGGACGTGGTGATGGGACAAAGCTTGTCGACCATCGGTGGGACGGTCCAGGTTTCCCGGGTCGTCTATGATGATCGCGGTCAGGCCCGTTTCAGTATCAATGCTCTGGGACAGGTCACCGAGAACCGTTACGACCATGCCGGCCGAGTCACTGAAACCTTGCGTTATGCCGGGACCTATAGCGGGACAGCGTTCACTGAAGATGCGTTGAGTAGCTTCGCCGCAAGTCAGACCGCAGGAACCCAATCCACCCATCAGATCTATGACGACCGTGGCCAGCTCCACTATGCAGTGGATGCCGGCGGTTATGTCACCGCCTATACCTACAATGCCCAGGGGCAAGCGATTGGTACTTATCAGTATAGTGGTGCGTTACCTGACACCGGGGTTGAGTATAGCGAAGCCGGTATCGAGGCCTGGTTGCCGCAACTGGTGACCTGGGAGTACCAGACCAACGGTATGGAAGGTTACCTGGGCACCTCCGAACGCACCCAGGCAACCGGAAGCTGGGATCGCTCGGCCCGTTCGCGGGAAACCCTGCGCGGTGACGGCTATCTGGAATTCAGTCTGCCCGGTGATGGCAAACGCATCATGGCGGGGCTGAATAAGACCAACAGTTCAGATGGCTACAGTGATCTCGATTTTGCGATCCACAAATCGTGGGAAAATCATTTCCGGGTCTTTGAAGATGGTGTTTTGAAAATTGATTTTGGTAAATACGATACTGAAACCCGGTTTCGTATCGTTGCTGAAGGCAACCAAGTCAAATACTACCTGAAGTCCCCGACCGACTCGGCGTTTGTACTGAAATACACCTCTACCAAGACCTACGATAGTGCGGCCGAGTATTTTGTCGACAGCTCGCT
>NZ_MRYI01000042.1 GCF_002260525.1 Hahella sp. CCB-MM4 | reverse complement strand
AAGCGCGAGCAGATATTTTTGATTACATCGAGCGGTTCCATAATCCTAGGATGCGGCGTAGAGTTGCCCTTCAGGATCGGAAGTTATCAGCCGTTTTAAAACCGTCCGTGGAAACGGGGTAGAACCCTACTCAAAGCGGTGCTTTCGGTATTATCTGGCGCGAGACGAGTACGAAAGATGTAGGAGGGAGTATCGAAACTTACTACCTCCAATATGTCACCGTTGATTCAGATGGAAATCTTTCTGCGCAACGCGCACTAGGTGAAGGTTTCCTACCTGCTGCTAGTCGTATTCCTGTTGATTACTTCGACGTAACAAAAAACAGTAGCGGCAACATTTTTTTGGTGACCCAGACACGTTGGAATAGCGATAATTTTGGACTACATCTCTACGCCTTTAACTCATCTCTGGTCCCAATTCGAGGCGCTACCAGGATCACTGACGTGGTACCCAAACCTGAACAAAGCGGCAAAGCCCATTTCCCGTCGATTAATGCGTACGAAGATACAGTCGTAGTCACATGGAGTCAGTATGACTATGGAATAGAGTCGGAATCTGGGGTCGAAATTTTTTTCAGAATCTTCGATGGCCTTGGTACAGCCACAACCGACATTATGCCGCTTGGGGAAGGTGACGGCATTCCACAATCGATATTTGATGAATCAGGGAACATAGCCATCATTTATGGACACTCTAGCAATTACTTACTCAAGATGAACCTCTTCAATCAAACTGGTGACTTAATTAAAGAAGTAGAACAAAAAGATGAGCAATTCCGCTATATTGGAGATGCTGCTTCGGGAAACAATCCTTACATTTGCTTTAACAATGACAGTGAAGATAACACTCCACCAAGGTACAACTATTCACTGTATCTTGGGAGGATTGATTTCGAGTCTTTAGTTAAATAAACGTCGAGTGTTAATAAGGGAGATACACACTTAGCTATGTTTCCTATTTTTCTACGTGAACAATTTCCACCAGAATCCTTTCCGGATTATCAATGCATCTGTCCTATGTAAAAATGGATTAGAGAGCGTTGCGCTTTTTACCATGAGCCAACCACTTCAAGGTCCACTCGCAATACCGCACGTTGGTAATTACTCATGACCGTATAGGCAGTTGCATCGATTTCAAAGGACATCAAACAGTTCAAATAGTCGAGCGAATTTAGTTGCAGGCGATTATTAGGTCATTTTTCAACGAGTACCTTCTTTTTTTCTCGCATAAATTTGTATACCTAATCCCACAATCACTCCAGGTAAGACTACAAATTTTAAATAGATACTCATAAGCTCTGATCCAGTTATGCCCATCACCTCTTCAAGAAAATACAACGATGTAACGAAAATAACTGAAAACGTGACAAAGAGGTATGTTATAAACATTGGATGAAAATCGTGTCCTACTTTCGCCTTGCATTCAGGACAAGTATATCTATTCGGAACCAAAGTTTTAAAAACCATACGAAAAAGGCTAATTGTTTCGCCACATTTCGGACAGGTTTTACCATCAATACCTTTAACTTCTACCAGTGAAGATCTGGGAGCTCTATAAATGTCTTTCATAGTCGTTTTTCTATTTCTCTTGATCTAATAGCACTATCAGGACACCCATATAACTACTCGCTCTGCGACTGTCGCTCCGTCAACTAGTGGCTGGGTGTCCTATTTCTTGCCTGTTACAGATCCTTATTATAACGCTCGATCATCTGTTCCTGAGACTCTGGTTCACCGTCGATTAACAGTTGATCGTTAATCATCCTACCCATAGTTGGTAATATCGAACGTTCAATCTTGCTATCTGAATGCCATAGCCTTGATCTCATAAATGCTTTTGCGCAATGCAGGAAGACTTCCTCTATCTTAACCTCAATGCATGACTTAGGAGGGTTGCTCCAAGATTGAAATCGACTTAAGTGATCGGGCAATATTGATATCTTAGCTTCGCCATTTACTCGTAATGTCTCATCCACCCCCGGGATCATAAATAGGCATCCTATCTTCTCTGTCTCAAGGATATTAACGTGACTATCTAGTCGGTTATTACCCTTCGAATCTGGAATTAGTAGGGAATCATTCCCTATCAGTTCTACAAAACCGGGCTTCCCTCCTCTCGGAGAGCAATCAACTTTGCCGTCTTTACCATAAGTTGAAACGAGAACAAACGGAGAAAGCGATATGAATTTTGTCGAATGTTTCTCCAGTTTAGGTATTTGCTTATCCTTCGCCCTACCTTTAGGAAATCCATATAGCTCTCGCAACTTCTCTTCCGAATCGATATACATAATTTTCCTTAACAAACTCAATTTAGATTACTACCTCTAAAGCCAGAGGCACGTAGGGGATAACGCCTGCACTCATTGGCGTTTGAAGCACTGCGGATAATTGTCCGACAGCAGCGCCTTGCGATATTCACTTAAGATACGCTGTATAGCGTCTCGATTTCCAGCCCTGCTCAAGCACCCCATCAACGACCACTTCAACCAATAGCCGTACCTTCTACACCTTAGAGTCCTGATCGTTGATTAAACGTATTCATAAAATTGAAAAAGGGGGGCGCAAAAAATTAAATAGACAGCATTATTTATTTAACTTAAAAAGAAGCTGTAGTTGAAAATGGACTTAACTATGAAAAATCCCCCTCCCCCCTACAGCCATGCCTGTTCTGCAAATCTACCTACTCGATGGGGTGTGTTTCAAATTCACGGTTTTGTTGATTCTTGTTCGAGCTTGGAGCATGTGGCTTTGAGTTATGGAAAGTGGCATGTCAATGAAGTCGTTCCTATCAGAGTTCATTCCGAGTGTTTAACAGGAGATGCCCTGTTTAGCAGTCGATGTGATTGCGGTTTTCAATTGGAATTAGCCCTGAAAAAAATCGCTGCAAACGGCAAAGGTGTGTTGCTATATCTTCGCCAGGAGGGCCGAGGGATTGGGCTATTGAATAAAATTCATGCCTATAGTCTCCAGGATAAAGGTATGGATACCGTAGAGGCCAATACGCACTTAGGTTTTGATGCGGATATGCGAGACTACAGTATTTGCCAGTTTATGCTGGGTTGGTTGAATGTTTCCAAAGTCAGTTTGATGACGAATAACCCCGCAAAACTCCAGGCGTTAACTAACCTTGGCATAAAGGTCGTTGAACGTATTCCTATTGATCAGGGTATTACGGCTGAGAACAAGAATTACATCAGAACAAAAGTACAGAAGTTGGGCCATATGTTTGATATTTATTCTGAATCTGTAGAATGCCAACACTGAGGATCTTGATCCGTAATAGCATTTATCTTGTAATTGCACAAATAATGGCAACAGGATCATTAATGGCTCAATTACAATGACAGTAATACCTGTCAACAAATATTGTAGTTACATATACAGTTTTCGCAACGTCTATACAGTTTAAGGATTAAGCTTTAGCTTGAAGCATGCATTCATGCTATTAACGAGGGAAAGTTATGTATCAGAATGGCTACAATCTCGATCTTGAATCAAATCTACCTAGATTTTCTTATGATGAGAAAAAGATTCCTCATATACCCGGATCAAAGATTTCGATCATACAAACTAAATTTTATTCAGAGTACACAGATAGTTGCGTAGACAAATTTGAAAAAATAATGATGAACGCAGGTGTTAAAAAGTCTGATATGACGAGAGATATGATACCGGGGACATTGGAAGTACCATTAGCAGCGAGAACAATCGTGCGATCAATAGCGCCAAGCGCAATTGCTTTTTTTGGTGGGGTAGTTGATACCGACACCAAGCATGCAGAAATGATAATGCAAATATTTTCGCAAGAAATATCTGAAGTAATTCTTCAAACTGATACGCCTATTTTAGTAGGGCTAATCTATGTTCCTAAAGTTAGGATGTTGATTGATCGATGTGAAGATAATTCTAAAAATTATGGGATTAAAATTGCTCAAGCCACAGCAGAAATAGTCTCTTTTAGACTTAAATATCAAAAATATAGTCGTCACGAACTCGTGTCGCCTAGTTTGGTAGATAGCTAGGTAGATAAGGTAGATAGCTAGATAGAACCCAAGGTATCCTGCCCTTCAGACTCTAGGGAGAGTCTGAATAACCCCAAAATTCTGAGGTAATTGATACTCTCGACGAAAATGGTCGAAGATACAGATTGTTTTTCCGGCCATTTTGGATCTCACACCCCTCGCAGGGCCTCATCTGGGCCCATC
>NZ_MRYI01000041.1 GCF_002260525.1 Hahella sp. CCB-MM4 | reverse complement strand
CGGTAGATCAACAGTCAGTACTTTTGCTCCACCGTGAAAGAGATGGTCTCACTAAAGAGCGGACAGCTTTGATTAATCGTTTTCGGGCCACCCTAGCTGAATTCGGTATTGTCGTACCGGTAGGAGCCCATAAGCTAAAGCACTGGATGGCGACAGACTATTCCATGGTTGAAAGCGAACTCTCGCCAATAATGCAGCGCCATATACGACGTATGCAGGGGCGCTTAAGAGATTTAGAAAAGTTCATATTAGAGCTTGATCAGGAGCTCAATTCTTATAGTAAAAACACGGAGGCATGTCAGCGTCTGGAGGCTGTCCCTGGTATTGGTCGTTTAACGGCTACTGCTATTGTCGCTTCGATAGGGAATGGAAAGTGTTTTATGAATGCGCGTCAGTTCTCTGCCTGGTTGGGCCTTGTTCCTAAACAGCACTCCAGTGGTGGTAAGACTTGCTTACTTGGAATCAGCAAACGGGGTGATGCCTACCTGCGTCGGATGTTCATTCATGGAGCAAGAGCTGTCCTAAGGCATATGAACCCGAAACGATTGGTGACGAATTGGCTCTCAGATCTGTCAGTCCGTCGCCATAGAAATGTTGTCATTGTTGCATTAGCCAATAAACTGGCTCGGATAGCTTGGGCAATGCTTTATCATCACAGAAGCTATGACGAGCATTATCAAGTGGTTTGAACAAATTGAATGTTGACGTCGCGTTGTGCGTGGGAAGGTCAAATTGATGGCAAATCGGTTGAACCGTAATCCGAAAAATCTGGGCTTAACATCGTTTTAATAGAACGTCCAAATGTTTAGAATCGGATTGGCGGAAATCATCAGGGACATAGGCATGGCAGTATGGCAAAGTCCGAATAGATGGCTGCACAACCAATTAATCAATGGATCTTCTTGCAACAAGTGGAGCGTCCATAGATGTTATGGCTATTAAGGAACGTTGGTGTTTCAAATTATTTGGGTGACCAGTATTATTTTTGTCTGCATGGGTTTTTACTTTCATGGCAGATTTCTTGATCGAATCAAAGATCAATACCCTGATCTCTATGTAAGCTTGGGAGAACCTCGAATGTTCACGAGATATCCCATCGCAAAACATGCAATTATTAAAGATTTAAGCCCCGAAGGCAGCTTTACGGGATATACAGAATTTATGTCAGAAAGAAAGTGGGTTGGTCTAGGTGACAAGGAGTTGTCTAAATATGCAAGTTACAGGCGCTATACACAGTATTCTCTTGTGGTTCTTTTCCTGCTTGCCTTATTGTCATCTGGTGTCCAGCCATAACAAGCGCATGTTGGTCGCCCACTGCGTGGGCTGGGACCTTCGTTCCGCTGCGCTACAGTCCGGCCCCAAATGCGGGCGTTAGCTTTTTCAATCCAATCAAGGAGGAGCAATGGAACTTAAAGAGACATCATTAAACTTTGCAAAAGAAGCCGGTAGTTTCTTTTTGTGGGGTAGCTTATTGCTTGCAGGTTTTGGAATTTACCCAGAATTTGTAAGAAATGAAATTCAAAATATTTTCTTTGAGAGTATGGCGTTTAAGACAATTATCGCGGTGTTTTTTATTACTATAACGGCATCGGGTCTTTTTCTTTTGATTATGGGACCTCTAAAAGAGGGGGCCAAATTCAAAGCTTCGGTCTATAAATACTTGGTTTTGCCTCCAGCAAAATTCGGTATAAATTTTTGCGCTGTTGCCTTCGGCTTAATTTTGTCAGTGGCTTTGGTTTGCAGGGGTTATGGTTACGACGATGCCGCAGCAAGCATGTTAGTATCTTCCGTATATGTGATAGTTTTCACGCTTATGTATTGGGGGCTTACAAAGCTAGTACATGAAAAACACTTAAAACCGGTTACTAGTAAACATGCTCGATTGGGCGGTTTTCTATTAATTCTTAGTGTTCCTATATTGACCTACGTGGCATATCCAGTGTGAACCAGCTAACAAGCGGCTCCACCGGACAAATTTTAGTGTCATATTTTTTGTTCCAAAAAAGCCGCCACAAAAATTTTCTCGGTGAGCCGGGCGTTAATGTGATTCGATGAGCGGCAGGATCAAACAAATTATTTGGCTATCAATTGCGGCACCATCCGCATTGCTTATGCATAGCGGTGGCGACACAGCAATACTATTTGGCTGGTTACATCTTGTGATCACGGCACCGATTAGTATTATTTGGTGGATGTATGTTCCAAAGTCAGTGGTTGATTCTGTATCCTGCTACTTTGCTTCATTTGTGATTTCGGCAATTGCATATCTAGTTTGGTTTGTGTTGGTTCCCAAGATATTTAAGGCGGCTCGGATTCATAATGCACATTAACAAGCGCCATCACACCGCGCTTTCAACGCTCGACTCGCAACAAGTTGCTCGCGTGTGTGGCGGGCGTTATGTTTATAGCGGTCATATGAAGAAAGAACTTAAATACCCTAATATAGACGCCGCCCGCTCGGTACTTGAAAAGATCGGGGTAAATCCTATGGATAGGATAGATAGCCATGATCAAGACTTTGAATACACTAGCTGCAATTTGAAAGAGCTAACGCTTTATTTGAACTTGTATCAAGAAAGTACGACGTCGGATCAGGAAAAGAGAGTTTTAGGTTGTTATTTCTTAGAATGTTTAAACGAATATGTTGCAGATGAATCTAAACCGCATCAGAGTCAACATGAAATATTTGAACTCCTATTTAGAGATATTGAGATACACCAGTCGGAAATCGAATACTGGAATGACACTAGTGATAGCGACAAAAATAATTGGTGGCCAATAACGCTGCATATTTTAAATTGGCAAAAAATCCGTCAAAAAACATAACAAAGCTATCAACGCAGAAATAGTGACTACGCTTGCCTTGTTGTGTTACTCGCTACGCTCAAACAATAACACAACAATTCAAGCTCCGCACTATTCTGGTTATAGCGGCGTTATGGCTCCAGGCTGATTCAAGAGTTTGAGTTTGCTCGTGGTTATTTTCGGAGTTACTGAAATAGGAAAAAGGGAGAATATTAGTGCAGTTAAAATCATTCAGGGCAAGAAACTTTCGCTCAATCAACGACAGTGGTGAAATCCAAGTCTCCCGAATAACGTCACTACTTGGGCGAAATGAAAGCGGCAAATCAAATCTTCTCAGAGCATTGCACAGCCTAAACCCGGTCGAAGGCTTCCAAGCCCTAAGCCCTATAAAAGACTTTCCCCGAGATAGAAAACTTGAAGAATGCAACGATAATACACCAGTCGTTGAATCAAGCTGGACCCTATCAACATTTGAACAGCAGCAGCTTGGTAAGACGTTTCCCCGAGCAGCCGACGTATCAACAGTCAAAGTTGGGCGTCGTTACGGAGATAAACGGTGGGTCACTTTCGATGATCTACCTCCATTAGAAATTGACGACAAGTGGTTAAAATCTAAGGTTCGTAAATTACTAGCAGCACTCGACACCATTTCTGAAGAGTGTGAAGAGCCTCATTCAGAAACGATAAAAACAGCTGCTTCAAATTTCGATAGCGCGATTGCTCAAACGGACGACCTACAAGAGTGGGCTTCAAATGCGCAAACTGTAATCGCCGCGCTTGAAAAGGCATTGGTTGCCGCATCAAAGGAGCTTCCAGAGGCAATAGACGAGTCAGTAACTGAAATGGATACGTTAGCCAAGCAAATTGCGGGGGATAATGATGCTCACGCCGCTGGCCGAAATTGGGTTGTTGGGCGAATGCCAAAATTTATCTACCTTGATGACTACCCAGAATTAGAAGGCCACCAAAACTTAGCCGAATATAATCAGCGTCAGCAGCAAAACAATCCAACTGACGAAGACCGATACTTTGCCAAGCTCTGTAAGGTCGCGGGAATGGACCCAAAGAACCTTCAGGATTTAGCCAGTGACCCGGAAACACGAAACCAGCTAGTAAACCGGGCCAGTGCGGTTGTCACAAAAGAAATTCGCCGCCTGTGGAGCGACCGCAGCTTAAAAGTCCGTTTCAACCTTGATGGAAATTTCATGGACACGCTGATTTCAGACCCAACATCTGTGTACGATGTCGAGGTCAATCTCAATGAGCGTAGCAGAGGTTTTCAGTGGTTTTTTGGAGGGTGTTCAAAACTCTGTGTCAGCCAAGTCACAGATCGATGTGAGCGTCTAGCCGCCCTTCAAAGTGAATCGATAGCTGCGAGAGTGTAAGGTTCCAGTTCTGCACTGGATGCGTCCATCGTTCT
>NZ_MRYI01000040.1 GCF_002260525.1 Hahella sp. CCB-MM4 | reverse complement strand
ACAGGGAATTTTCATATGGAACTGCAGGAACTGATCCTCGCGCATCATCAGTTGAGGGGCTACCGCATTGGCGGCGAATACTGGATTTTTGCCCCTTATCATTATGAGCCTTCCTACTGGCTCATTCTCAAGCGCGAAGGGTTTTCCGGTGATCTGTTTCAGGCCAGTTCCGAGCTCAGCCTGCTGACCCGCTTCATGGGCCGCGATGAAATCCATGATATTTTCCAACTGGTCGGTGAAACCCCGCCGGACAGCTTTTTTGACGCCTGGGTGCAGGACGCTCTGGAAGACCTGATCCTGTCGGGCCAAATCAAAGTCTTTCAAGTGGATCGCGAGCTGGCGTTGCGCATGGGCAACTTTGACGATCCCATCTATTACAACCACCACGACAAAGCCACCACCGGTTCCCCCCAATCCTCCCTGCGTGACGATCTGGCCGAAGAGTTCGCCCTGGACATCCTGGCCCGCTGGGCCGGCAAGGACAAAGTCGACCGCCTGCACTGGAGCCGTTCCTTCATCAGCCGTGAGCTGGTGGAAGCCTATGATGTGGCAGCCGAAGCGGTGGACACCATCGCCGACCTGATCGTCGGACTCTGGGATATCCTGAAATTCACCATTGAAATCGCCGGGGACGGCCTCGTCCTGATGTTTGATGTCTCGGTGGTGGTGGCGCAGTTCCAGCAGAAACTGCTGTCCGGCGACATCGACGGTATCAAGCAGGATCTGAAGGCGCTGGGGATTGAAGTGGCGGATGCCATGGACAGCGCAGAAAAGCTGGTGGCCAAGGCCAAAGAGGGCTATGCCGTCTTTGAACAGTTGATTAAGGACCCCACCAGCCAACGCCTGATCATGGACTACCTGGAAAGCCTCTGGGAAACCATTCCGTATCGGGACTCCCGAACCATCGGGGTGCGCATTGTGGCGGAAGTGGGGGTGGAAGTCCTGCTGGCCATGGCCACCGGTGGGGCCGGGAACCTGGCCCGACGTGCCGCCCAGGCCGGGGCCAAAGGCGTCAAAGTCGCCCGGGCCAGCCGCATCGGTCCCTTTACCGCCAAAGCCATCGACATGATGGTGGATCTGGCCAGAGAGCTGAAGAACGCGCAGAAGGTGCACGTAACTCCCAACCAGAAATGGCTGAACGGTCAAACCGGCGTGGAAAGCCTGCCGCCGCAACGCCGGGTGGTCGAGCCGCCGCCCTCGTCGAAGAAAGTGGCGGAGCCGGAAACTCCGTCATCGCCGGCCCATCAGGAACCGGTCACGCCGGAGAATCAACCGGGCACCAACAAAAACGGTGACACCTGTGCGGCCGATGCCCGCACCTGTACCGGTGGTGAACCGATCAGTCTGGTCACCGGTGAGGAAATCCTGACCCTCACGGATTTCACCTTGAACGGCCCCTGTCCGCTCACCTGGGAACGGAAATATAAAAGCAGCCACCGGGACGATATCGGCCTGGGGCATGGCTGGACCCACTCGTTTGCCGAGAAGCTGGTCTACACCGATTCTGGAACTCTGGTCTATCACACCGCTGAGGCCCGTCTGGTCCAGTTTATCCTGCCGGAGCCGGGCACGTCGGTCACCCATCACAGTGAACAACTGACGCTGACCTGTCATGAACCGCACCACTTCAGCCTTCGTTCCAGTAGCGGTACCGGGGTGATCCGTTACTTCGGCCACCGGGAGGGACAGCAGGTCCATCTGTCGGCGGTACGCAACGCATTCGACAGCGGGGTCTCACTGAAATATGACGAGCAGCACCGGTTAACCGAGATTGTCGCCGATCACGGGGCCCGTTGGACCCTGTCATACCGAGGCGCGCATATCATCAAAGTGGACTGGCATTCTCCGGAAGGGGAAAGCCAGACCCAGGTGCGCTATCACTACGATGAGCAGAACGACCTGATTCAGGCCGGGGATGCCAACGACAAGGCCGAACACTATGCCTACCGGAATCACCAGATTGCCCGTCGTACCCTCAAAAGCGGCTACCGCTTCTACTTTACCTGGAGCGACAACACCCCCGCCGCCCGCTGTCTTCGAAACTGGGGCGACCATGTGCAGGGCGTGCCCACCTACGACTACACATTTGACTGGCAGCCGGATCAGCGTGAAGTGGCGGTCACGGATACCCGGGGCGGGGTGGAGCACTATCGTTTCAATGAGCTGGGGCTGCCGGTCTATCACCGCAATCAGGAAGGTGGTGAAACCCATTACGACTATGACGACCATGGCAACCTGACCACCACGACCAACGCTTTGGGGCAGGTGGAGAAACGCGCATACAACGATCAGCAACAGTTAACCCAAGTCATCGATACCGAAGGGAAAACGCTGACCCTGAAGCGCAATAGCGCCGGTCAGGTGGTCGAAGCCCTGGACACATTGGACCAGCCCTGGCGTCGAACCTATACGGAGCACGGGTTACTCAAAACCCAAACCAACCCGTTAGGGGAAACCGTCTCCTACGAATACAACGAGCTGGGCCTGCCGCTGACCATGACCAACCCGTTGGGGGACACCTGGCGCTATCTCTGGGATCACCAGGGACAGCTGACGGCGATCCGGAATCCACAAGGACAGCACGTTCGCTATCAATACACGCCTCAGGGGCAGGTGAAAAGTATCACCCTGCCGGATGGTGCCCGCACCGAGTACCATTATAATCCCGGTGGCCAGTGCATTCGCATCGACACCCCGGACGGGCAGCAGGAACACTTCCGCTATAACGGCCTGGGACTGATGACCGAGCATCAGAAGCCCGATGGCCGCATCACCCGCTATGCCTACAACGGCCTGTCCCAGGTGGTGAAACGCAAAGATTCGCTGGGACACGAGCTGCACTACCACTACGACGGTGAGCGTAACCTCGTCGGCCTGACCAATGAAAACGGGGACCACTACCAGCTCAAGTATGACCTCAATGAACGCCTGATCGAGGAGATCGGCTTCGATGGTCGTCAACAGCGTTATGAATACAATGCTCTGGGTCACCTGATCGCCAGTGAAGAGCATCGACCACGGTCATCAGGAAACCAACAGGAGCAAGGAGATACCGGCACCTGCCTGACCCGGATCCGCTATGTCAGGGACCCCCAGGGGCGCCTGCAGGAACAATGGCTGGACATCGAGCACGGCCAACCCACCAGTGAATGTCTCAAACGCTTTGCCTATGACAAAGCTGGACGTCTGATTGCGGCTGGAAATGCCCACAGTGCCCTGGAGTGGGAGTACGACAAAGCCGGGCGCATGACCCAGGTGGATCAGAACGGACAGGTGATCTGTCACGAGTACGACGCCCTGGGCCGCCGTATCCGCAGCACCCTGCCGGATGGGGAGCAACTGGACTATCAGTGGGACAGCGCCGGCCACACCCAGGCCATCCACTTCAACGGCCAGCAGATCGTCGGCTTCACCCGTGATGATCTGGGACGGGAGATCGAACGCCAACACGGCAATCAGCTGCTGACCCGCCAGCATTATGACCCCCAGGGCCGCCTGCTGGAACAGCGTCTGTTCAAGGCCAATACCGCTGACGCGATTAGCGCCAGGCAATACCACTACAACGCCGGCGGCCAACTGAGCCGGATCGACGACCAACGCCGGGGTACCACCGAGTATCACTACGATGCGGTGGACCGGCTGGTCCAGGTCCAGGGCCCACAACCGGAAACCTTCGTCCACGACCCGGCCGGCAACGTGCTGAGCAGTCAAGGCGAAGAAGCCAAACCGGGACAAGTGACCAACAATCGCCTCAACTTCCATGGCGACAGTCACTATACCTATGACGACCACGGCAATCGCACCCAGGCACGTCGCGGCAAAGACCAGAAACTGGTCACCGATTACACCTACAACGGCCTCAATCAACTGGTTGCCGTCAACCACCAGGGGAAAGTGACCGAATACCAGTACGACGCCCTGGGCCGCCGTATCGCCAAAATTGGCCAAGCGCAAAAGACCACCTTCCTGTGGAACGATGATGTCCTGCTGAGCGAAACGCACTACCAACAAGGGAAGCGGACAAAGCACAAGACCTACATCTTCGAACCGAACACCTTCAAACCGCTGTCCTTCGTCCAGGATGACGACATCTATTATTACCACCTCGACCACCTGGGCACGCCACAGGAAATCACCGGCCCACAAGGGGACATCGTCTGGTCCGCCCAATACCGCGCCTACGGCAACCTCGCACTGGCGGATGTGGAGCAGGTCGAGAACAACCTACGGTTCCAGGGTCAGTATTTTGACGAAGAATCCGGATTACACTACAACCGCTTCCGCTACTATGATCCGGGATGTGGGCGGTTTATTAACCAGGATCCGATTGGGCTTCTGGG
>NZ_MRYI01000004.1 GCF_002260525.1 Hahella sp. CCB-MM4 | reverse complement strand
TCGAGAACAACCTACGGTTCCAGGGTCAGTATTTTGACGAAGAATCCGGATTACACTACAACCGCTTCCGCTACTATGATCCGGGATGTGGGCGGTTTATTAACCAGGATCCGATTGGGCTTCTGGGTGGCACGAACAATTATCAGTATGCCCCTAATCCCATAGCGTGGATTGATCCGTTTGGGTTGAGTTGTAAGGAATTATCTGAAATTAGAGAGATAGAGAAAGGCAAACGCCCACTCCCATCCGATTATCTATCTCAGTCATATATTGATGCACATTTGGCGCAGTTTGAAAATGGGGCGTCTCGGTATATGACTAAGTCTAATTTGGAAAAATATGGTCCTGGACAAAGAGATGGCACAGCCTTTGTCATGCCGTCTAGTGAAGCTGACGAGCTATTATTAACAACCAATGGTAATAAAAGAGCAATGGAGAAAGCTCTGGGGTTGCCAGACAACTTCCTGGAAACTAATGAGTTATATAGAGTTGATTTTCCTCAACCTAGTGAAAACGGTTTAAGAATGCCTTCTGGAAATGAAGCTGGCGCTAATGAATTTTGGTTGCCTGGAGGAAAACTGCCCGATGGTAACTCAGAAGCTATTGTCGATGTTAAAGGTGCTGTATTTACAAGTCATAAAGTGGATTTGGGAGATTGATCTTTTGAAATTTAAAGAACTTTTTTTTTCTAAGGAGAAGTTTTTCTCAGTAGGAATCGAAGAGGACAGCGGTGGATATTATCTCGCTATACCAGTTAGTAATAGCAGAGTAGATTATGAAGAATACTATAAGCTAGATCGTGATATTTTTGATTCACATAAGCACAATCTTGCTGAGTTAGAGTATATCGCAGAAGAGTGCCGAATGAGGAAGAGAGACAATGATTTATATATGGCACCAGGAGCTGACCGTGGTGTTCCGCTTTAAAAAAAATAGATGATGCCATAGAGTTCAAGAGACTGACGCCAGTTAAGCCTTCAAATAATGTGGAAATTTTATAGCTATGCCATATTTTCATCAGGGTAAGCGTAATCAACTTATCTGGGACGGCTTGGATATTGGTATAATTGAGAATGACTATAGTATTGGCTGCCCTCATTGTAAGAATTCAGTAACCTATCATGTTAGGGATATGACAGCCCCTAGAGGGCTTCCCTCAGATCTTTTGGTATATTTGCTTTCCAACAAAATAGTTCATGAAGAGGATATTGGGCTTGTAATTAAGAAAGGAATTCCAGCCTATGTTGTTAAGCAGGTTTGCAATGTGTGTGAAAATTATTTGTGGTTGGTTGTAGGTGTGAAAGAAGTACAGCCCCAGAGATATAATATATATTTTAGATCTGTCGTTTTTGAAAAGTAAGTCGGCTGCTTTTCGCTAAAACTGTCCTTTATATTGTCGTAGAATCTACTAAAGGTTTAAAAAGGCAAGGGATAAATGAGATGGAGATTGTTGCAAAAAGAGTTGGAATTATTGCGTATACCGGGTAGGAAACGAGTATATTATGTCGGTCCCTTTCGGCCATAGCTTTGTAGATTTCTCGAGAGCTTTTAAGGTGGAATTAGACAATCTTGACGAAGAATACCTGAGCAATAAGGCCGAAGAAATCAGAAATAATTACGAATACTTTAAAGAATTCGAAGTGCCTGACTCATGATTCGGTCTGAATATTGTTGAAGAGAGCCCAATCAGGTAATGAGAACGGATGATGTCTGATATATGTGGTGTAGTCGCTGATAAGAATAAAGGGACACTAACGTGGAAATGTCGAGACCAGAATATATCCATTAATCTAGATGGAATTGACCAAGCCGTAGCAGATGTAAAGCAGAATGTTGTGGTCGTTTTAACTGATGTTAGTACTTTACCTGAAATCCTGTTGGTTTTTTCATGTGATGGGAAAAAGCTTGCCAGTTTCTCTCCACCAGATGGATTCCAGTTTTACTATTTAAGTGAGCATCCAGAATTAGGTGCCTCTGTTGTATGTGTCTCATCAAATTCTATTGATGGTTGGCACGATTGGCATTTTGGTTTGGATTTGAAGGGGCATAGTCTTTTTAGGCATTGCCCATCATATTGATGGAAGATATAGATCAATAAATGGGATGCCATGTAAATTCACCGGAGAGGAGGGGCAAAATTCTGTGTTACCAGCGTCATGATGAGCTGAATCGCCTCAGATGATGCAGATCGTGGCCTGATAATGGAAATGCTTTAAAGAACTCAAAGCTGCCACAGAAGCAGGTGAATACATGAATATCGATACATCCGTTGGAAAGAAAACAACCACTTTGAGATGGCAGTATTTGGGTGAGAAGGTCTCTGTCAGATTTCCAGGGAGAGTTGAAGCAGAGTACTCTGAGTCAAAAGATATAGTGGTCACTGTTAGTACAGATGGTTTGATACGCCTTCTGCGGGCTGATGGAAGTCTGTTATCGGTGTTTTCTTATGGTAATTCCGAGGGTTGTAAATTTTATGTTTTGACAAAGAGCGCTTTGACTGGTTTAGGTGTGACTATTGTTATGGCGCATGATCCTGAGCATAAAGGTGAAAGATTCTGGCAGCATGAAATAAATGTTGAAGATAGAACTGTTAGTGGTCCTATAGATAAGTGGCGATAGATTGATGGGGGCGCTGGAAGTAAGTTACCTAAGGGAGAAGACAAGGCAGTTATTTCTGCGAAGAATCTATATAGAAAGGATCATATTGTTACAGACCTAAAGAATGGAAAAAGGCTGAACTGAGATGGAGATTATTGCAAGAAATAATTGGACTTATTGCGTATATCGAGCAGGTGATGAGTATATTATGTCGATCCCGTTCGGCCATAGCTTTGTGGATTTTTCTAGAGCTTTTAAAGTGGAATTAGATAATCTTGATGATGAATACTTGAGTAACAAGGCAGAAGAAATCAAAAAGAATTATGATTACTTTAAAAAGTTTGAAGTGCCTGATCCGTGATTGGGAAGCGTACAGTCGTGAATAACAGAAGCATTTCTTACGTTTCACATCGTGTGATCCTCACACTCGAGACCTCAACTGTTGACTACTTCGAACATCACTTTGCCCTTCAGTCCTCCAGGTTTTCATATGGTGCATTCACATGTGGCGGGAAGCCTTACAAAAGGGCATCTGATGCATTATTAGAGAGTATTCCGGGTCTGACCAAGCTAAGGAAAATCGTCGATACTCCTTTGCACTAAAAGTAGAAAAGAATCAGATACAGTGAAAATGTTTAATGTTGTAAACAATGATCTGGAACGTTCTAAACATAAGCAGCCTGCTGTTATTCAAAGGGATGAGGATGGAAAAAGCTACCTTGAAATTTATGAAGCAGATGGTTATTTGCTTTTTTATAGAATTAGCATGGGGCTTAAGTCGAACACAGAAAATCAGTCAGAGCTTCCTATTGAAGCTTTGAGTTGGATAAAAGGCACCATAAATTTGGAAAACTTCTGAAGGTGCCCCCATGAGTCAGCATACTAAGTCAATGTGTAGATGAAAAGAAGCTGGATTAATATAAATGTTTGTTGTTTTTTTACCTTCGCAAAAAATAGATGAATCAGAAAACTTCTATGAAAATATCATGGGGTTTTATGATGATGTGCATGGTTATAGACTCAATATAAAGGGCTATGAGAATATATGTATTCGTCCACAGATTGGTGGTGATAAATATCCTGCAGGGCATTGCTATTTTCGTTATGAAATAGAGTCTAATTTTCTAACGTATTGTAAAAATCTCATGGATAAGGGCGTTGAGTTCAGAATCATTGCAATGACTCCTGGCGGTTATGGTGGCATTGTTATTGACCCTGATGGCAATGAGTTCATTGTTGAATGTCCAGAATTTGAAGACGATGATTCATCAATAAACCCTAATAATTGGGAATGCTATAGGCGTTATTAAGCAGGTCTAATTAATTGCGTCTAGACGTAGTTTTTAAATGAATATAGCGGAATAAACGGGATCGCGTCCTACACTTTACATCCTACTAGCCTGAATCTCTGACCTATAAAAGAAAAAGCATTGAAAGCAACTTGGTCTCGCCAGAAGCCCCGGCCCTCCGCTCTTGGCTTCGTTGTACTGCGTAGTGAGGTGTTAGGAAGGGGAAACTCAAGAATCTGAAGTGAAGGCCCAAGGGCAGACCTATCATGATTCCCAGATGGAAGTATGCAACCATAAGAGTGAATGAGCATTATGACATTAAAACAAAAGATTGATGGAATAATTCGGAATATTAATGTTCTTCATAAAGAAGATCCCAAAATTTATGAATATTGGGATCAATTGACTGAATGCTTAATCGAGGATAGGAATGAAACTTTAAGTTTCATTAAAGCTATAGATAATGAAGAGGTAGCTGAGGATCTAAGCACTGTATTTGATGATGTAGCATTAACGTTACAAGATGAAAGATTTATCGCAGCAATTGAAGAGTTGAGTGATAAATTTCCGGAAGCAAACTTATCACATATGGTTAATGCAGCTAAAAATAATATTAATTAGCCAAGTGGACTTCGGTGCACAAAAATAGTTGAAGAATTACCATCTGAGCATTGACTTTAGAAGAACCATCACAGGCCTTCCGCTTCACCCTGCATATATTCCAAATAGGCATCCAATCCTGCGAGGGCTTTTTCCTGATTAGGGTAGGGGCCGATCGAAAGGTTTTCCCGGGTAGTATAGAACCACTCGCCATCTTCGACATAAAAGCGGTCTGATCGATTAGCGGGGATGTGTCGTGGGGCGTCGCTACTGCGTGACGTCTTCGTCATTGTCTACTCCATTAGGGAACTGCTTCAAGACTGGAGCCGCAATTATAGGGATCGTTTGTAAGGTGATATATAGTCCATTTTATATATATTTTTGTGAGACATGTCACACAAATTGAGGGTAGAGAACTATCAGATTCTCGAAAAAATGAGCAATAGCAAACGTTTACATTAGAGCTTTTGATGATTGCCTGGACTATTTCTCAAATGTGATGAAGTTTGCAAAATGAAGTGAATTATTGGCGTGGATTGGGATCAATTTGTCGATTCCGATTGTCGAACCAGGTGAATTGAGTCGGGACTAAATGTAATTTTTTATTTCTTGTAAGTATATCTACCTAACTGGAAAACTCATCTATATCTTTGAAAAAAAGACGATTTTTCAATATTTCTGAATACACACTCTTCGTTCTCCGGGAATTTTTAAGGTTGCAATACCAAAACTCCGGTGCTAAAACTTAAAAATACAGCACTTGCTGGCATGAGCGGTTGTCGAAATGTCAACGTTTGCATTACGAGATGCAAGCAGAAGTGATGAAAGTCTGGCTGTCCTTAATGGATATCAGGCGAGCCCGAGGTGTTCGGGTTTTTTGATGGATTGAAATGTAAACGTCAACATTTCTGGCATCGGGTGTTTAACCTCTAAAAATAACAAAGGGTAAAGCTATGTTTGCCTTTAAAAACAAAGTCCTTTCTGTCGTTAGCGGCGTTGCGCTTACTCTAGGTCTGGTCGGATCTGCTCAGGCTGAAAAAATTAAAATCGGTATGTCTTTTCAGGAACTTAACAATGCTTATTTCGTCACCATGAAAGAAGCATTGGAGAGTGCTGCCAATTCCATGGGAGCTGAAGTGATTATTACCGATGCCCGCCATGATGTTTCCAAACAAATCAGTGATGTGGAAGACATGTTGCAACGCGGTGTGGATATTCTGCTGCTGAACCCCACAGACTCCGTCGGTATACAGTCCGCCGTGATGACCGCCCATGAAGCCGGTGTCATCACTGTTGCTGTGGATGCCCAGGCAGAAGGTCCGCTGGATTCATTCGTCGGCTCCAAAAATTATGATGCAGGTTATATGGCCGGGAAATACCTGGCTGAGCAGCTTGGAGGAAAAGGTGAGGTCGCCATACTCGACGGTATCCCCGTAGTGCCCATTCTGGAACGAGTGAGAGGGTTCAATGATGCCATAAAGGAGTTTCCGAATATCAAGATTGTCGGCAAGCAGAATGGGAGGCAGGAACGCGATATGGCGATGAATGTTACCGAGAATATGCTGCAGGCCAATCCTGGTCTGGATGGAATATTCAGCGTCAACGACACCGGAGCGCTTGGTGCCTTGACTGCCATTGAAGCCAGTGGACAGGATGTGAAACTGGTGAGTGTGGATGGACACCCTGAAGCGATCAAAGCGCTGTTGAAACCGGGATCCAAGTTTATTGCTACGTCTGCCCAATACCCTCGTGATCAGGTACGTCTGGGCCTGGCAATTGCTCTTGCTAAATACTGGGGAGCCAAGGTGCCGGACACCGTACCGGTAGACGTTAAGCTGATCGATAAAAGCAATGCTGCCGGATTCAGTTGGTAGGCCGATTATCTGGTACGGGTTGCGATACTGCCGGTCATTATTGCAGTACTGATATGAGGAGGCTGCGTATTCTCTAACGGGTGTGATTCATCTGCCTGTTGAGATCGAGCCTCCGCCACGCACCTTCGTCGCTATAGAAAATCGCCTGAATGGTGAAAACCGATTTGATTTAAAACCGTCATCTTTAATCTCACAGAGACTTCTTGCCGTTCCTGGTACCCAGGAGCTACGGATTCGCTTGTCCTGCGCAAAGGAATGAACCGTGTAGCGAATAAAGGAATGAGCATAGAAACGAGGAGTTGAGGTTACCGAGGCATATGTGGTGAAAACGATGATTTCAAAAAGAACAACAAGAATCCCCGTAATAATCTCAGCAATTGCTCTGACAACGGCGTCTGTCGTCAGCAACACAATGGCATGGGCTTCCTCGTCAGATAAGGTCAGCCCGGAAAAAAGAGCAATTATCGAGCAGTGGATTGATAAGGAGTTTTCCGATTCATCCATTACTCGACCGGAGCAGATCGAAGAACTCAGCTGGTTTGCCCGAACTGCAGAACCCTACCGGGGTATGCAGCTGAATATTTTGTCTGAACCTATTACAACCCATCGATATGAATCCCAGGTGTTAGCCAAGGCCTTTGAAGAAATAACAGGAATTAAGGTAAACCACGAACTTCTACCCGAAGGAGAGGTGGTTCAAAAGCTTTGGATACAATTTATTTCGGATCAACACAGGTACGATGCTTTTATCAACGATTCCGACAATATTGGCACACATTCAAGGTCTGGGAAGGTTCTGGCCCTGGATGATTATATGAAAGGTGAGGGTCGGGACGTCACATTGCCGACACTGGATATAAGCGATTTTATAGGGATGAGTTTCGTGACTGGCCTGGACGGAAAGGTATATCAACTGCCGGATCAACAGTTCGCTAACCTTTACTGGTTCCGGTACGACTGGTTCCAGCGTCCAGACTTAAAGAAGCGGTTTCGCGAGATCTATGGATATGAGTTGGGCGTGCCGGTCAACTGGTCAGCCTACGAAGATATTGCTGACTTCTTTACCAATCATGTGAAGAAGCTCGATGGTCATCGTGTCTATGGGCACATGGACTACGGAAAGCGTCATCCGTCTCTTGGTTGGCGCTTCACGGATGCCTGGTTTTCTATGGCGGGCATGGGGGATCGGGGGTTTCCAAACGGTCGGCCGGTTGACGAATGGGGCATTCGGATTGACGGTTGTAACCCGGTGGGCTCCAGTGTAGCCCGCGGGGGAGCTACCAACAGCCCGGCATCTGTTTATGCTCTGGATAAATATATTTCCTGGTTAAAGAAGTATGCGCCGCCCGGGGCGATCAGTATGAACCAGGACGAGGCGGTAGCCTACCACACCAACGGGAATGACATTGCCCAACAGATATTCTGGTATGCAGTGTATACCGCCGACATGACCAAACCCGGGCTGGCATTCGTCAATGAAGACGGGACACCGAAATGGCGAGTTGCGCCGTCTCCCCATGGTGCATATTGGAGCGAGGGGATGAAGCTCGGCTATCAGGATGTTGGAGCCTGGACGATCCCGAAGAATATGACCATTTCCCGCCAGAAAGCCGCCTGGCTATATGCCCAGTTCACCGTTGCCAAAACCGTTTCTCTTCGTAAAACCCTGGTAGGCCTGACGCCCATTCGGGAGTCTGATCTCAAGTCTCCTGCGATGCAGAGATTAGCGCCGAAATTAGGTGGCCTGGTGGAGTTTTACCTGAGTCCTGCACGGAAGGCGTGGACACCCACCGGTCCGAATGTTCCTGACTATCCCAAGCTGGCTAATTATTGGTGGCAGACCATCGCAGAGGCCGTCACAGGTGAAGCGTCTCCCAAGCAGGCGCTGGATCATCTGGCAGAAAAGCAGGACAGGGCGTTGGCCGTCATTCAACGTAAATCCGAGCTGTTGAAGTGCGGTCCACGAATCAGCAAGGCAAGTGAGGTCAAGGGAGAGCAGTACTGGCTGCAACAGCCGGGAGCGCCCAAACCCAGATTAAGTAATGAGAAGCCTAAAGGTATTACGGTGCCTTATGACAAGCTTCTTCAAGCGTGGAAAGAAGGCCGCATGATGTAACAGCGACGGTGGCCGCATAACACATGAGCTAAGTGGCCGCTGGCAGTATGAATTCGTCAGGAAACAAATAAATACAAATTAAAACGAGAAAAAGGGAGTTAGGGAGCTAAGGAGTACGCAGAGGCAAAGGTATGCAATGTCACACAAACATTAGGTCCAGCAACTGGGGGAGGTATACCCAATGAAGATTGCATCCAAGGTGATTACCAGTGTGGTAACCGTTGCCACCTTAGCCGCATTCAGCACGGCAATAATTTTGAACATGTATGCATCGAAAGCGATGGAGGATTCATTACTTACAGCACGTAGTGACCAGATGGTGTCACTACGCAATGTGACCAAACAATCCTTAAATCAATATTTCAGTTCCCTGGAAAATCAGATCATTAACATGGCGCAGGCCAAGATCCTGACAGATGCCACCCAGTTGTTTTCTTCTTCCTTCAAGGCTTATTCGTTCTTTGTGGGACGAAAAGACCGGGACAGCCAGATCGAAGGGTTGAAGAAGTACTACCGGGATCAGGTCTCAACAGAGTATCGGAACCTGAACCCCGGAAGTACATTCAGTCCTGAGCGATTGGTTGACGGAATGACCGAGTTTGCAGTGGCCCTGCAGTCTGAATATATCGCTGCAAACCCCAATAAGAGCAGCCAGAAAGATGAACTTCTGGAGACACCGGATAAAACCTCATACACCAGAACCCATAAGAAATTCCATCCTTACTTCAAAGAGTTTCTGGATCGATTTGAGTTGAAGGATTTCATTATCGTCGAAACCGGCGAAGGCCATGTGGTGTATTCAACAAAGAAATACCTGGATTTTGCGACCTCGCTGAAGACCGGGCCGTATGCGAATTCTCCCTTGGCAAGTGCCTTTACACAGGCCGCCGAACTTGCTGCTGGAGAGTTCGCTTTCGTCGATTTCCAGACTTATCCGGCCACTTATGGGGCTCCTGTTGCCTTCCTGGCAACACCGGTGTTTAACGAGAGTAATGAGCGTAGTGCGGTCCTGATATTTGAACTTTCCTCGCAGAAAATTACTTCATTGGTGACCTACGGATCCGGATGGCAGAAATCAGGATTGGGAGCCACCGGCGAAACCTACCTGGTGGGAGAAGATTATAAACCCAGAAGCGCCAGCCGATTGCTTTTGGAAGACCCTGAAAAGTTTTCTGCAACGCTTGCTGATCAGGGGGTGGATGAAAACACACTGAAAAAAATGCAGACGCTGAAAACCAATGCAGCCATGCATCAAATAAAAACCAACCCTGTCACGGAAGCTCTTGAAGGTCAGTCGGGAACCACCGTGGCTGAAAACTATCTGGGCCAGTTGGTGCTGAGTGCTTTTGAGCCTATTGAGGTATTTGGAAAGCGCTGGTTACTCCTGAACGAAATCACCATGGAAGAGACGGTTGCGGAAATTACCACCCTTAAGCAGAACATTCTCATCTACTCGGTGCTGACAGTGGCCATAGTGATTCTGATTGGCTGTGTCGTGGGCTATTTCCTCAGCCGCTCGATAGTTCGTCCTATTCGGGAAACCAGCCGTTCCCTGAAAGAGATTGCCATGGGTGACGGTGATCTGACGAAGCGCCTCGATGCAGATAGAAAAGATGAATTAGGTGAGCTCGGAACGGAATTCAACAGCTTTGTTGGCCGTATTCATGGGCTGGTATCTGATATCACAAAATCGGCTGAGTCCCTGGCGACGTCTGTGGCGAGTATGGCGAAGATCTCCGAAGACGGCAGTGCGGCGGTGACCACCCAGCAACATGAGACCGAAATGGTAGCGACGGCCATTAATGAAATGTCGGCAGCTGCTCAGGAAATTGCCGGTAATGCACTGCAGGCCGCGGAGGCTGCACAAAGGGCTGATGAATCTGGTGTGAAGGTGCAGGAAACCGTTAAGGACGCGCTGGATTCGATTGAAGGTCTTTCGCGGGAGATTGATGAAGCGGCAGAGGTCATCACTGAACTGGAAGGACATGTCGTCGACATCGTTTCGATTCTGGATGTGATCAGGGGAATTGCCGAGCAGACCAATCTGCTGGCTCTAAATGCTGCGATTGAAGCCGCCCGAGCAGGAGAGGCGGGCAGGGGATTTGCGGTGGTGGCAGATGAGGTCCGGGCGCTTGCCGGTAAAACCCAGGACAGTACTCACGAGATCCAGGACATGATTGAAAGATTACAGTCCGGCTCGACCAAGGCAGTAGAGGTCATGCAGGCGAGTAAGCAAAGTGGAACGAAATCGGCGGATTCTGCCCGTTTGGCAGGCGAGTCGATTCTTTCTGTCGCAGAGGCGGTGTCGGTGATCAGCAATATGAATACCCAGATAGCCAGTGCGTCCGAAGAACAGACCGCGGTAACAGAAAGTATTAACAAAAGCGTTGTATCCATTTCTGAGTCAGGCGAGCTGACCATGAATGGAGTCAATAATATCGCCAGTACGAGTAGTGACCTGAATGAATTGTCTACCACCCTGCGGGGGCTGGTCAGTCAGTTTCAAGTGTGAAGTACGTTGGACCAACAATCCTTAGAAGGAAAAAAAAGATGAATAGTTTGAGTGAAACCAGAGTCTCAAGGAAAGAGCTCGCTGACGCAGTCCGTATGCTGAGTATCGATGCAGTAGAAGCGGCCGGATCAGGGCATCCGGGCGCTCCTATGGGCATGGCGGATATTGCCGAGGTACTGTGGCGAGGCCACTTAAAGCATAATCCGAAGAATCCCCATTGGCCGGATCGGGACAGATTTGTCCTGTCGAATGGTCATGCTTCCATGCTGTTATACAGCCTTCTTCACCTGAGTGGTTACGATCTGCCGATCGATGAACTTAAGCGCTTTCGTCAACTGGATTCCAAAACACCGGGCCATCCTGAATACAGACATACTCCCGGAGTGGAAACAACTACAGGCCCTTTGGGGCAGGGCTTTGCCAACGCGGTGGGGTTTGCTTTGGCAGAAAAGATACTGGCCGCCCAGTTCAACCGGGGTGACCACAGCATAGTGGATCACAGAACCTATGTGTTCCTTGGAGATGGCTGCATGATGGAAGGTATTTCCCATGAAGCGGCGTCATTGGCAGGGACCCATCAACTAGGGAAGCTGATTGCTTTCTACGATGATAACCAGATTTCCATTGATGGTGACGTATCCGGTTGGTTCTCAGATGACACTCCCGCCCGGTTCCGTGCCTATGGTTGGCATGTAATTGAGTCGGTGGATGGGCACGATAGTGGTGAAATCCATCGGGCAATATTAGAGGCAAAGAATGATACATCCAAGCCCAGTCTGATTTGCTGCAAAACTCGGATTGGATTTGGATCGCCGAACAAAGCCGGTTCTCATCAATGTCACGGTGCTCCTCTGGGGGTTGAGGAAACCGCCGAAGTCCGGCGTGAATTGAACTGGCCTCACCCGGCGTTCGCTATTCCTGATGAAATCTATCAGGAATGGGATGCAACGGACCGGGGCGAGTTGGCGGAGTCTGAGTGGAGCAGCCATTTCCATAAATACGAAAAGGAGTTTCCGGAACTCGCGGCTGAGTTCATTCGAAGAACCAGGGGAGAGCTTCCCATTGGGTGGGAGGACGCGAAGAAGCGTTATCTGGCAACCTTTGCTGAGACTGACAAAGCCATCGCCACTCGAAAATGTTCGCAGAATGTCTTGGATATGATGGCAGACGGCCTTCCTGAGCTGCTTGGTGGTTCTGCCGATCTGACGCCTTCTAATCTGACGGACTGGAAAACCTCCCAATCGATAGAGCTTGTGTCGCCTGGTGGAAACTATATGCACTATGGTGTTCGTGAGTTTGGTATGGCGGCTGTCATGAACGGTATTGCTCTGCACTCAGGCTTTATCCCGTTTGGCGGAACCTTCCTGATGTTCATGGAGTATTCCCGTAATGCCGTGCGCATGGCAGCCCTGATGGGCATCAGAACGCTGTTTGTTTATACCCATGACTCCATCGGTCTGGGAGAAGACGGACCTACCCATCAACCAATTGAGCAGACGGCCAGCCTGAGGCTGATTCCCAACTTTGAAACCTGGAGACCCTGCGATCAGGTAGAGACAGCTCAGGCATGGTTCTGTGCACTGGAAAGAAAAGACGGCCCCTCAGCCCTGGTGTTATCAAGGCAAGGGCTTGATCAGCAACCCAGAACAGCCAGCCAAATCGACAATATCAGCCGTGGAGGTTACGTATTGCGTGAGCTTGGTGAAAATCCCGAATTGATTCTGATTGCCACCGGCTCGGAAGTATCGCTGGCAGGACAGGTCGCCGAGCATATACATCGTGAAGGTCGCTCCGTCAGGTTGGTATCCATGCCTTGTCTGGAGCGGTTTCTGTCACAGGATGCCGAATATCAGGAAGCTGTGTTGCCGGCAGCAGTCTCACGGCGAGTGGCCATTGAGTGTGGTGAACCCACTAGCTGGTATCGGATTGTCGGATCTCAAGGAAAAGTGATCGGAATGAACCAGTTCGCCAAATCAGCTCCCGCCAATGAGCTGTTCAAGGCCTATGGATTCACTACCGAAAATATCCTTGAGGAGGTCAGAGACCTCTTTTAGCAGGGAGGTTCTGTTCTTTTTGACGGCAGGAGAGCCGTATTTGCAATGAAATCAGGGGATTCCATTGGTTAGCTTCGAATGGAACCCCTTTCAAATATCGCATCACTAAAATAATAACTGGCGGTGAAGATTATGGTGGCTTCTGGTCTGTTTTCTATCCAGGAAATAAACAGTCATGGAGAGAAAAAAGATACTTCTCTACCTGTAGAGCAGGTTTGCGAAGCTTCGTTCAACAGTTCCTTTGATGGTTTTGTCGGTTATCAGGGAGAACTGCATCACCGAATCGATATTCTGATCGCAGGGAGCGGGCAATTCAGGTTAGGGCAGAGAGAGGTCTCCATAAAAGCCGGAGAAATGCTCTGGAGCCTTAAGGGAAGTCATCCCAGCCTGGTGGATCTTGACCATTCCTCTCTGCTGATTCGTATTGATCTGCCAATTGTTCTGGCGATGGAGTTAAAGCTCTGTCGCTCTTTTGAGCTGGACCTGTTTTGTGGAAAGGTCTTTTCTCTGGCCGTTTGTAATGATCTGGAGCGTCAACAGCTCCTTCGTCAAACGGAAGAATTGAAGGCGAAAGACGAAGTGATGAAGGAAATTGCTTTGGAAGAGTTGAAGTTGCTGCTGAGGAGGCTGTCCCAGTATGCCTCCCGCCGACCTCACTTGGCTGATATGGAGCCCGTTCGGGAAAGAGGATGTTATCAGGTGTATAAAATGGTGCTTTTCATTTCAGATAATTTTCGCGAAGAGTTGTCTGTCGAGAAGATCGCCGGACACGTAGGATTGCACAAAAACTTTGCGATGAACCTATTCAAGAAGATCATGGGACAGTCGCTGCTGGAATTTACCACCAGCCTGAGAATTCGCTATGCGGAAAAGTTACTGCTGAATACTCAGGAAAATATTACTTCAATTGCCTATGCCAGTGGCTTTTCATCGCTAACGAGATTCTATGAGGTTTTCGGCAGGCACTTTGGAGACTCTCCCCAACGTTACAGGAAACGATGCTGGTATCAGGATCTTTAAATAGCCGTTTTATTAGGTGTCGAGTCAGGCGGATGATGATGTTCCACCACAATGTTACGGCCCTGATTCTTCGCCTCGTATAGTGCCCGGTCAGCATTTTTCAGCAGGTCGTCAATGGTGCTGTCTCCTTCTCTATGGGCGATGCCGATGCTGGAAGTGAAGTTGAACGTACCTTCCGGTGTCTTTAGACCTATTCGGGAAATATTACTGCGCAGACGCTCGGCGGTGTGAACGGCATTTTCTTTCGCTTCATTCAGTAGTAATCCGAACTCCTCGCCTCCCAGACGACCGAATATGTCGGTCTCCCTGATACTTTTCAGGATAGTGTGAGTGAATGAACGAAGCGCTTCATCGCCGACGCTATGCCCATGGGTATCGTTGATCGTTTTGAAGTGGTCAATATCAAACATGAGAAGGCTTAGAGGTTCGCGTTTGCGCTGGGCCAGTTTCATTCGCTTTTCCGATTCCATCAGAAAACTTCGGCGGTTGCAGATTCCCGTCAGAGGATCAGTCCGTGCCTCTTCCTCGGCATATTGTTTGGCTTTCTCAAGTTCGCTGGTTCTCTCTCTGACCAGTTGTTCCAGCTCGGCTTTGGATTGCTCAAGGTGTAATCGGTATTTGGTTTCCGCTGCATCCTTCTGGTGCCGGAGTCGTCTGACTTTCACCCCCATGGCGGCCATGATGACGAGCATCTCTGAAAAAGATGCTACCGGTGGCCAGTAGTAATTAATGAAGTTGTGCTCCACGTATCCCATATCTCTCAGGGCTTGTACCACCAGGCCAAAAACCAGCAAACTCCAGGCAATGGCAAAGACGGCCGCTTCTTTGGACCCTTGGCGCCAACGGACAATCCCGACTACGGTCATCACCGGGTATAGCAGTAAGGCGAGTGTAATCGAGAGCAGGGCAAGCACTTTGATATCCAGCAACGCTGATATGGCAAGAATGAGGGTGTTGGACATCATGAACAGCAGCAGGTAGTCCAGTTTCGGCGTAAATTTCGTGGTTTGCAGGAATATTCGAGCAAACAGCAAGCCGCAGAAAATGGTAATGGCTGCGCTGATCGACATGTAACTCCAGTGGAAGTGCTCAGTGATCAGATACTGGTGGGTATAGCCGAGAACGGTCGACCACACGGTGATTTTTGAAAACGAATAGATGGAGTAGGCGTAAAAAGATTTTTCTCCACTGGCGATTGCCGCCACCAATGCAAATACTGACATTAAGAAGAATCCGCCGAAAAGAAAGGCGACGGCGCTGATTTCGAATGTATGATTGGCGCGAAAGTTAGTCGGCGTCCAGATTCGCATGCCTGGAAACAAAAATCCGACCTCATCGGAGCTGAATTTAACCAGATACTCCATGGTCTGCTCTGGTTTTAACTGCACTTCAAATACAAACCGGTTATGGGGAATAGGCCGTTGTTCGAATGGTGCACTCATAGAGAGGCGGGTCAGGAGAGCATAATTGTCTGATGCCTGGTCCTTATTGTAGGCATCCAATGCAATCAGTTGATGGTCAACATACTCCAGATACAGTACCAGAGGTTGGCTGGTCACGTTTTTCAAGGAAAAGTGAGACCAGTACGCTCCTGGTTTTAATCCCGTTGAGCCGGCGCTGTGCAGAGAGATGAATTGCCCTTCCCGGTGACTCCTGAAAACCTCCTCTAGAGACAGTTTATTCTGCGCATCGTGGAATACTTCGGCTTGTCCTGTCAGCTGTTGGCCATTTTCATGGTTATCGACCAGTAGAGGTGGTTGGCCCAGTGCAGATGTCGACAAGAGGAATAGCAGTGGGGTAAAGAACAACGGGAGAAACCGTAAGGGGAGAGGCCGTAACTGAAGAGCTGGCAATTGACGATATAGCAACTGATGGTATAGATACTGATGGTATAGAAGCTGAAATAGCAGCAAGAGAGGCCATGGACGGAACCTCAGAAGAATAAACGGACTGCCCGACCGTAATATGATGCTGCCATTATCCCTTCGGGAATGATGAAATAATGATCCAACAGTAAAGAAATAGTTCAACATCTGACAAGTACATCTCAGAGAACCCTGTTACTTAACTGTCAAGGCTGATCCTGAGCCTGACTAATAGACGCCAGTCATTGATAGTATAGATGACTGGCATCCAATTACTCAGTTGGGAGACATTAATCTGATCAGGTGAGTTCGATCGCGAGCTTGCTTGCCAGTCCGATTAAGACAACACCGAATACCCGGTCCAGCCATACGGCCTTTTCCTGTAAAGCCTTCAGCCAACTGGGATTGGAAAACAACCAGGCAACAATCACATACCAGAGGCCATCAATCACCATCGCTGTCGAAGCATAAACCACTTTTCCAAGCAAGGTGGTATGGGTGCCAACCACCTGACTGAACAAGGCGATGAAGAAAACAGCGATCTTAGGGTTCAGGAACACGATCATGAACCCGTCCCGCATGCTGGTATGAGTCTGTACTTCCGGTAGCTTCTGGTTTGGGTTAGAGCGGCTGAGAAGGCCTTTGATGCCAAGCCACAGTAGATAGCCTGCACCAGCCCATTGAAAGACAGTAAACAGGGTTTCCGAGGCAAAGATGATCACTGCCAGCCCGGAAATACAGATAAAGGCATAGAGTCCGACACCAAGACCGTGAGCAATGGCGGCTGCCATCCCTTTCCCTCGTCCACCGGCCACTGTGTGTTTAAGTACCACCGCCAGCGAAGGCCCCGGCGACAAAGCGCCAAGGCAACAGATTCCGACAATGGTAAGCCAGGCAGACAAGGACATATAGAACTCCGAAAGAATCGATCAGAAAGCCTCAAAGTGTCTGCGAAAGGCCCTCGATATGCAAGATGATTGTCTGGTGCGTTGAGACTGTTCTCATACGGAAAGCTTTGTTTTAATTGTGGAACAACATAATTTTGATTGTGGCAAATTGTGCTGTGATTGATAAATCAACAATCGGGATCAGTCTTGCTACTGAGAACTGAGAACTGAGAACTGAGAACAGGAAAGTCTATATGAAACATCTTAAGGGAAGCTGTCTGTGCGGCAGTGTTGAAATTCAGGTGCCTGATAACTTTCATTTTATCGGTTATTGCCATTGTTCGGAGTGCCGTAAGTGGTCGGGTTCCGCATTTACGTCAGGTGGCCTGGTCGATTCGGCTGATTTCCAGATTACGAAAGGCGAGGAGTCGGTCTCCTATTTTCATAAGTCTGAAGAAACTGATTTGGCATTTTGTAAGAATTGCGGCTCAAGCCTGTTCTCGAAGAAACTCAAAAGAGGCAAGAGTATCGTCAGGCTGGGCATTTTGAATGACGCACCCAGCCAGAAACCCAGTACCCATATATTCGTTGGTTCCAAAGCGCCCTGGTATGATATCAGCGACAAACTCACTCAATTTGATGAACTTCCTCAAGGGTCATCGTTCTCTGAGGTGTCATCTCAGACCTTAAAGCCGCTGGCGAGGATCTGCAGTTCGCTAGCCAGTTCAGCCTGTTTTCGCGCGGCACTGGCAATCTCAATGCCGGAGTCGGCCGCTTGCTGGGACTGATCGCCTATGGACTGCATCTTCAACGCAATTTCGTTGCTGACCGAGACTTGCTCTTCGGTCGCTGTCGCAATTTGTGAGGCTTGATTACTGATATTCCCGATAGTTTCCAGGACTTCCTCTAGCATGCCCTGTACTTTTTCATTCTGCGAGACACTGTCAACGGCGAGTTTTTGACTGGCTTCCACTTTTTTGACCACGTCTCCGGTTTCGGTTTGCAGGCGCTGAATAGTGTCCTCGATTTCCGTGGTGGAGGTTTGAGTTCTTTGTGCCAGTGTTCTGACTTCATCTGCAACCACGGCAAAACCGCGTCCCTGTTCGCCGGCTCTTGCCGCTTCTATGGCTGCATTGAGCGCCAGCAGATTGGTCTGTTCCGCAATGCTTTTAATCACGTCGACGATCTGAAAGATTTGTTCGTTACTTTTATTCAGGTGATCGATGGCATCCGCCACCTGGCTTACCTGCTCGGAGACATGGTTAATCGTCTCGTTGGCCGTGGTCATAATACGGTTGCTGTTGGTCACCAGGCTATCCGCTGACAAAGCGGCATCAGAGGCGCTGGTTGCATTCTCGGCAATTTCTCTGGTCGCAGCGGTCATCTCTTCCACAGAGGTGGCAACAAGCATGGTGTCCTGTTTCTGGTGGTCAAGATTGGCTGATGCCAGATTGACGGTCTGTGTGGTTTGGTTGGCTGCGGTCGCCAACAGCTCACTATTCCGGGATATCTGGTTGATCGCCTGGCTAAAGGTATCCATCATGGAGTTCAGGTTTTGGCCGATGACTCCCAACTCATCCTGGACAAATATCTGGCATCGCCTGGATAAGTTTTTTTGTTTTGATGCTTCCTCAATTGTCGCAAGCAGGCTGCGAATCTGTTTATAGATCCCCTGGAGTAAAACGCTGGAAATAATCACGACAGCGCCGATTGCCACCAGCCCGGTAAGAATGCTGGTCCAGAGTTCTGTCACTGCATCGGAATGAACTTTGTCGGCCAGTAGAAGAATATCTCCGGTTAAGCGGTCTTCAACCTTCTTAAGAAGGTTGATTCTGTTGGTTGCCTGCTGAAACCACTCACTTGCATTCTGGTTCAGGTCACTTTCCATCGCTTTGCGTCGAAAATCCATTACAGCATCGACAGCAGGGCTTCTCAGGGTTGTGTCGGCGAAGTTAATCTGCTCCGGTTTGGCAAACTGTTTGAAGGTGTTCTCATAAACATTTTGCTCGGTCACTAATTGGATGAACTTTTGATAAATTCCGTCGGCAAATTTCCCGGCCGAAAAAGTATTGCTCAAAACCGCTCTCTCAATCCCTGCACGTTCCTTACCCTGGAGAAAATTATAATAGGCAGATAAAGCGTTGCTGAGTTCAGCCGTCGGGGCATCCCGGGCAATCAGGGCGGATGAGGATAATAACACTGCATTTAACTGGGTATAGTAGCCAAGAGCTTCTCCAAGGGGGATCTGAAGCTGGTCAACCCGGTTGCGAATGGAAGATAATTGGCTGAGGCGTTGTTTGGCATCGCTTACCAGATTGAGTATCCGGTCATCGCTAATATTCGCGAGCTGTTCTCTCAGATAGGCGTCCAATGCTGCAACTTTGGCATCGGTTTCCGTCCGCTGCCTGCTAAGAATATCTCCAAAATTTTGGCCTTTTGAACCTAAAAAGCCAGCTGTTGCTCCTCTCTCTTTCTGAAGCTCATGCACTAATATACTGTTATTGCTGGTTAACCGAACCAAGTCCGCCACTCCGCTGGCCTGCCTGGAGTCATGTTGTGCGGTCACAATATGAAACAGGGCAAATGCCAGGAGGCTGATCGCAGCAGGCAAGACAATTAGCAGCATCTTTTGCAGAATGGAGAGTTTCATTGGTAAGCTCCCAGGATATCTGGTACCCGGTTATCTTCCTGATTGGAGTGAGGGAAAGGCTCTTCACTCCCCAATGGCAAACTGCAGGATAGGTGATCGTCCATTTAGCCTTCTTTTCAGCATAGAGCAGGAAATGGTTGACCTCAATAGTACAAATAATGCACAGCGTCAGCTTGGATGATAATTCCAGGCTAAAACAAATACCTACCGGAATACTCTGTTGAAAACATTAAAAGTGATAGCTCTGATAGTGCTCGGAGTCTTGATGATTGGGTTTATGTTGCCGGAAAGGATCAGCATGCCTGTCTCAGGGGCCTCTCAGTCTGACTGGAATTCCGACACCTTTTGGTATGAACCCTGGGGTAAATCCATTGTTCACAAGGGAATAGATATTTTTGGCACTAAAGGCACTCCGGTCGTCAGCGCTGTCGATGGTCTGGTGATTTATGCAGGAAATATCAAAATGGGCGGAAACGTGGTGGTCATATTAGGCCCAAAATGGCGGTTCCATTACTTTGCACATCTGCAATCGGTTGAGACTTCGACTCTTACTCCGCTAAAAACCGGTAGTCTTATTGGTATTCTCGGGGACAGCGGTAACGCAAAAGGGAAGCCGCCACACCTGCATTATTCGATTGTGAGAATGATTCCGGCGCCTTGGGCAATAGACAGTGCCACACAGGGATATAAGAAGGCTTTTTATATTGATCCCGGGGCCTTTCTGACGGATCAATAATCATGACCGCATAAATAGTTCTAGCTATGGTTCAAGTAGTTAAGGGTTCAAGTATTCTAGGGTTCAAGTATTGAGGACAAGCATTGAGGACAGCCATATGAAAATCACGATGTATCAGGTAGATGCTTTTGCTACCCGACAGTTTGAGGGAAATCCTGCCGCGGTATGTCCGTTGGAAGCCTGGCCGGAGGACCACTTACTTCAGGCGATAGCTGAAGAAAATAATCTATCTGAAACAGCATTTTTTGTGATCTCGGACTCGAAGGTTGAGCTGCGGTGGTTTACGCCGGAGGCAGAAGTTGATCTTTGTGGACATGCGACACTGGCGGCTGCCCATGTGTTATTCACCCATATGAAATATCCAGCGGAGGAGATCGTATTCTCCACCCGCAGTGGCAACCTGCATGTGAAACGGTCAGCTAACGGCTACAGCATGGATTTTCCGGCGTCTGTACCCGAAAACACTGACATTCCTGAGGCATTGCTCCGGGGTTTGGGAGCAGGTGTGAAGCCTAAGGCGATACTCGCGGCTTTTGATTACATTGTGGTGCTGGATTCGGAAGAACAGGTTGGTTCACTCCAGCCTGATTTTGCTGACTGGCTAACCATAGGGCTACGGGGGGTGATTGTGACCGCACGAGGCCGGAGCTGTGATTTTGTCAGCCGTGCGTTTTTTCCAAAATTAAGGGTTAATGAAGATCCCGTGACAGGTTCCGCGCATTGTGAACTGGTGCCTTATTGGGCCAGGGAACTGGATAAGGAATGCATGACGGCCCGCCAGCTATCAAAGAGGGGCGGCACAGTAAACTGTGAACTCAGGAACGATAGGGTTGTTTTGACCGGGAGTGGCGTAGATTTCATGAGGGCAGAGGTAGATATTGAATTCTGACAAGCCTCTTGACATTAGCGTCATACTGATCAAATATCGTTCTGTGTCAATTTAACTTGGTCGTCAATTTGTTATGCAACCTTTGAATACAGCGCAGATTATTATTATGTCCATCACTGAGAGGCTTTCGGTGGGCTAGCCTGTATTTGAAAATTGCATTGAAAAAACCCGCCACCTGGCGGGTTTTTTTATGGCCGGAAAAAACTTCAAGGGAACTTCACTATGGATTCCGTTCACAATGAAACCGCTTCAATGACTCATGAGCCTGACATGCTGTTGCCGGTATTCAATGACATTGTCAGCGCTGCTGACCGGGTGTATCCCGTGGTTCGCAAGACGCCTCTTCAGTTTAATGAGTACTTAAGCCAAAAATATCAGGCCAGAGTTTTCCTGAAACGCGAAGACTTGCAAATAATTCGGTCATTCAAGATTCGCGGGGCATTAAATAAGATGCTGCAGCTGGATGATATCGAAAGAACCTGGGGCGTCGTCTGTGCCAGTGCCGGAAACCATTCCCAGGGCGTGGCCTATGCATGTAACTATCTGGGAGTTCCTGGAGTGATCTACATGCCGGAAAATACTCCTCAGCAGAAGATTGATCAGGTCCGTAAGTACGGAAAAGAGTGCGTGAAAGTCGTGCTGACAGGAAGAAATTTTGATGAATGCTGCCATGAAGCCAGAACGTTCGAACAGCGAACCGGCTCTGTATTTGTACACCCCTTTGATGACTTCAATGTGATCTGTGGGCAGGGGACTGTTGCACTGGAAGTGCTCACCGAGTCTGTACAGGCAATCGACTTCCTGGTGACTCCTGTAGGAGGCGGGGGATTAGCTTCCGGTGTCAGTACGGTCTTCAAGACCTTGTCTCCCAATACTCGAGTCATTGGCGTTGAACCTCTGCAAGCTGCTGCCCTATATGCGTCCCTACAATCTGGAGCCAACACCCGATTAAGCGAAATCGACCCGTTTGTCGATGGCGCGGCTACACAAATGATAGGGAGCTTGGGATTTTCCATTTGCCGAAGATATCTTAACGATGTTCTCAGAGTCTCTGAGTCCAGTGTTTGCAGGGCTCTTATTGAAATCTATCAGGAACAGGGGATTGTGGCTGAGCCGGCTGGGTGTCTCAGCATTGCTGCGCTGGATTCGTTACAGGACCGCATACGTGGGCGGACAGTGGTCTGTATTCTAAGTGGCGGCAATAACGACTTTGGTCGCTTTGCTGAAATTACTGCAAGGGCCGCTGAATGCTAGCCTTGCTGGATTTTGTGATGGTCAATCATCTGGCTGGCGACCTAAAGAGGGGGTCCGCAAACCCTTACTTCACCTGGCCTATCCTGTAATGGTTCTTCTACAGAATCCGCGCTACAGTGTTCTTATGTGATCAGATATTTATTATCACAGAGATTGGCATAGTGTTAGTACGTGAGATCTACCTCCGACAATAGAATCTTGATCTGAACGGAGACTCTTGATCTGAAGAGAAGTCCGGGTCCGAACGGAAGATCCAGATTTGTATGAAGAGCCCTTATCTGCACGGAGACCTTTATTTGCACGGAGAAAAGTCGTGAAAAAGCCAGTAATGAATATATCTGAAGTGGAGCTACAACCCCGCCCCCCAGGATTCGCTGCGACAGGGCCTGCGGCCCAACGGTTTGATGCTCGGATGGGATTCATCGGCCCGAGAATCGGCGCTCAGAAACTTGGTTATAATCTGACGGCTGTCCCGCCGGGAAAACGGGCTTTCCCGTTTCATAACCACCGTGTTAATGAAGAAATGTTTTTTGTTATTGAGGGCCATGGGGAGGTTCGAATTGGTGGGGAGATTTACCCCATAAGGCCAGGGGATATTATCGCCTGTCCTGCGGGAGGGGAAGAATCAGCGCATCAGATCATTAATACGGGGATGTCGGAGTTAAAATATCTTGCTGTCAGTACCAAAATGAGTCCTGAAATAGCCGAGTACCCTGATTCTGGTAAATTTGGGGTGTTGGCCGAATTTCCTCCCGGTGCAGATGGCCAGCCGCGAGGATTCAGGTTTGTCGGAAAAGAAGATCTCAATATGGACTATTGGGAAGGTGAATGATCCAAATAGCGTGTTAGGATCTGGCCTGATTGGAAACGAAGAACATGGCTCCTTTGAATGAACGAATAAACGAATGAAAGAAAAGCTTCTGGATGAGCTTATGCAGATTCCCGGATTGGAGGAAAAGCATTGGCCGGGCCGGGATGATGGATTTTCATCCTTGCTGTATCGAGGAAAGGAATTTGCTCATTTTCATGACGACTTTGAGCTGGATCTGAAGTTAACCAAGACGTTGATTGCCCGGGAAGGCCTGAGTCATCCTGAAAACTCAAGAGTTCATCCGAACCGCTCAAAGAACTCTCAGTGGATTGAGTTACCTATTGTAGAGAACAGTGATGTCGAACGAATCGTACAGTTGGTGAAAATGGCGATCCAGAAATTGTAAGATGGAGGGCGCTGGATTCAGATCGGTCTTTCGGAGTCGCTCAATCGCAAGGATAGTCTGCCAAATATTGGCGAGTTACCTTATATGGAGGCGTTAAATGTCATTGGAATATATTCTGACATCTTTGGTCATCGTACTTTTACCTGGTACCGGGGTGTTATATACCATGGCCTATGGGCTTAGTCGTGGGTGGAAGGCCAGTGCGGTGGCAGCTTTTGGCTGTACTTTGGGGATCCTGCCGCATATTGCTGCCAGTATTGCCGGGTTGGCTGCTCTTCTGCATACGAGTGCTGTGGCATTTCAGGTAGTGAAATATCTGGGGGTTGCTTATTTGTTCTATATGGCCTGGGGAATCCTGCGTGACGGTGGGACGATGGAAATCAGTGACAGCAACGCCGACAATAGCTCTCGTCGAATTATTGCCAATGCCATTCTATTTAATATTCTGAACCCGAAACTCTCTTTGTTTTTCCTGGCCTTCCTACCTCAATTTGTACCTGTGAATGCTGCCAGCGCCACGCAATATATGCTGGAATTAGCTGGTGTTTTTATGCTTATGACATTTGTTGTTTTCCTTGGCTATGGCGCTTTTGCCTCTGCTACAAGGCGTTATGTCATTTCCAGACCAGGTGTGATGAAGTGGTTTCGCAGAGGCTTTGCCAGTGCATTCGGCGCTTTGGGAATCAAGCTGGCGCTTTCCGACGGCTAGCGGCTTTTTGATGGCTAGTAGCTTTTTTGAGAGAGAGCGCCTATCTGATGAATGACTGCTCTATGATGAATTATTGATCGTGTCGATATTTCAGAAACTATTCAGGTGGGAGCAGGGGCGTCAGCAGTCAGGTTATGACAAGATGCTCCTGTGCACGGCAATGTGGCCGCTCAGGTTTGACTCATATTTGCTCAGATTCCCTGAAGGCAGTGCAATTAAACCTCATGTAGATGAAGTGAAACAAGGGCGTCATTTTCGGTTGAATGTTGTATTGAAAGAAGCCGGAAAAGGTGGGGAATTTATTTGTCAAAATCCTATCTTCGAAACAAGACGGATTAAACTTTTCCGGCCGGATGTATCAGAGCATTCGGTAACCAAAGTGGAGAAAGGCCGCCGTTATCTGCTTAGTATCGGTTGGGTACTATAAAACGGCTAGGCTCTATAAAACAGATAAGTTCCATAATACGAATAGGCGCTATAAACGGATTAGCCTGCGACCCTTCGAAGATCCGAGACAAGATCGTAACCTATCCCCCAATTGTCAGAGTTAACTTCGTCTATCACGACAAAAGTGGTTGCCGGGCTTTTGTTCAAAACATCCACCAGTAATTGGGTCACGCCTTTTACCAGTTTCTCTTTCTGGTCCCGGGTAACATTTTCGTCAGTCACTTTAATATTTACATAGGGCATGATTGGCTCCTGATTCTGTTGCTATAAAAAATGGTAAAGGCGAGGGATGGCAGAAGAGAGCGAGCGCTCTCAGTGCTGTTCAGCTTTCGTATCGACATACATTTTGCTGACGATCATCCATTGGCCGTTTTCTCGAAGAAACCCCAGAAAGTCCACATAGGAAAAATCAAACAACGGGCATTCCACCTTTGCCATGGCCTGATCCTGTACAACTTCAAGGGAGATCAAGCGAAATCCATAAGGGGAGCCGACTTCTGAAGGAACCGGCCTGTTGGCCACCTGTTCCAGCCATTCATCGCGTGTACGCCTGAGTCCGGGAGCTTTTAGTACGGTGTCTCGATGGAATATGCGACGTAGTTTTTCTGTATCGGCGTAATAGAGTCCGTCGAAATATTCCTGAATCATGGACTGCAGTATTTCAAAGCTCTGCTGACCGGATGTATTCCTGGGGTTCGCTGACATGCGAAAGCTTCCTGAGTAATTGAGTTTTCTGGGGGCCGTTAGTCTCCTGGAGACCTGGGTCTCCAGGGGGATCAATGCCAGCCTATAGTCAGGCAGCTTGAGCCTGTTCTGCTGCAATTGATTCCTGAAATGAAGGAAGGCTCTGAATGGCCGCCAGCATACGTTCCGTGTTTTCTCCAAACCGGATATCCACTGGGAAAAACTCTCCCCAGCGGGAGTATACGGTCAGCATGATATCTGCCACTCCAAACTGAGATCCTCCGAGGAATGGCTGCTTGGACAGCTGTTCATCAACCACCTGCCACAGTTTATTGATGGCTGTGGCGGCACTTTCGAATGCCTGATTTTTCGCATCACCATCCGCCAGGTTGTTAGCGATGAAGAAGAGTCTGCTGTAGGCAGGGTGCATGGTTGCATTGGCGAACATGATGTCCTGAATTGCCTTGGTTCTAGCGCTGTGTTCAGTGGGAAGAAAACTATTCTGGTGCTTGCTCAGGATGTGAAGCATGACAGCTGCGCCTTCCCGGACGGTGGTGTCGTTATCAATCAGAACTGGAACCATACCGACGGGATTAAGGGCGGAAAAATCTTCAGAAGAATTCTTGTTGACCAAAGTCATTTCCTGTCCAAGTTCTCTGAGGACGATTTGAGTGGCGAGTGAACAGGCATTTGGAAGGTAGTAGAGGGTATACATGTATCTCTCCTTAAAGGTTTTACTGCTGGATATTCAGCTCAGTTGGAACATGGAGACATTCTAGGGAGTTGGTAATGTTCTAAAAATAGCTACAATAGAAACTCGGCGTTTATGAAATGGAAACAAAATGGATAAGCTCAGGGCGATCAAACTCTTTGTACGCTTGGCTGATGTGGGAAGCTTTACCCGGGTTGCGGAAGAAATAAACGCTTCCAAATCAATGATCAGCAAGGAAATTACGAGACTGGAAGACGACATTGGCGCACGCTTGCTGCACAGATCAACGCGTAACCTGCAATTGACCCCTGTGGGGGAAGGGTATTTACAGCACTGCAGGGAAATCCTGATAAAACTGGCGGATGCTGAGAGCTATGTGAGTAGTCAACAGACAATGCCTAAAGGCAGATTGCGCATCAATGCGCCCATGGCATTGGGAGTTCTTGATCTGGCGACTCTGTTTGCTGAATTCATGAAACAATACCCGGATGTAGAATTGGATATCCATTTGAATGATGAACCTATCGACTTAATCGAGCAGGGATTCGATCTTGGCTTCAGGGTCTCCAGCCGGTTGATGGACTCCAGCTACATCGGCAGACCACTGACGCAATTTACCTACAAGGTATGCGCAGCTCGAGCTTATCTTGATGCTCATGAGAAAATACAAACACCCGATGATCTGGCAGGTCATAACTGTTTTATCTATAGCTATTTTCAGGGCAGGAGTGTGTGGCCGCTGGGGGAGGGCGTTGCAGTAAAAGGGAAACTCCGTGTGAACAGCACGCCTTTTATGATGGAGTGCATCAAGGCTGGTTTGGGGGTTGGCTTCATTCCGAGTTTTGTATGTCGCAAGATGTTGGCTGAAGGAGAGGTGGAAGAGATTCTGCCCGATGCTGAACGGCCAAAGCTGACACTCTACGCATTATATCCGGCAAGACATCATCTGCCGCCTCCTTTGATTAAATGTGTGACTTTTCTACAGCAATGGTTTCAGAACCAGCAGAAAGCACTATAGAATTCTCTCAGATACGGCGGATATCTTCGATATTGTTACAGAGGAGCTCAACGATACTGCCGCTTGATAAATATACTTTGACCCAATCAATTCCATAATCGATCACTAATTGGTTTTTATGTCACTCATACAATTTGAAAAATTCAGCTGCCTTTATAGAGTCAGCTATCAATTTAAAGCCCGCCATTTATTTATAGAAAGATACTGCCGCCTGTTGACCGGAAGTCTTCTATTGCTGATATCGGCGTTTACCAATGCGCAGTGGTACGAGCGCTCCTGGAATGCGATGGGGACACGAATCCATGTGGAAGTTTCGGATGAATCCGAGTCCCATGCGAATCTACTGTTTGATCAGGTATTCAGGGAATTTTATCGCCTGGAAGAATCGATGAGCAGCTATATAGACACCAGCGAAGTTTCAATAGTGAACCAAAACGCCGCTGAAGCACCGGTCAAGGTCAGCAGGGAACTGATCGATTTGATAAAGAAGTCATTCCAGGTATCAAAGATCAGCAACGGCGCATTTGATATTACCTATGCCTCCGTCGGGCGCTATTACGATTATCGGAAAAATCAGGCACCGGATGAGAGTCAGATCGAGGCTAACCTGGATGCGATCGATTATCGCCATGTGGTGGTCGATGAGAAGGCTTCCACGATTTCCTTTACTCATCCTCATGTATATATCGACCTTGGCGGTATTGCGAAGGGATATGCTGTTGATCGGGCTATCGATATCTTGAGACAAGGAGGAGTTATTTCCGGGATGGTCAGTGCTGGTGGAGATACTCAACTAATAGGCAACAAATTGGGCAAACCCTGGATTGTGGGAATTAAAGATCCCCGTCGGGAAGAAGAGAGTGCGGTACTGTTACCTTTGGAAAATACGGCGATATCCACCTCCGGTGACTATGAGCGCTACTTTATTCAGGACGGTGTTCGTTATCACCATATCATTTCCCCAAAAACCGGTAGGTCAGCAGGAGAAGTGCAAAGCGTGACGATTCTTGGTCCTGACTCCACCACGACTGATGCTCTGTCGACAACGGTGTTTGTTCTGGGTGTGGAGAAGGGTCTTGAATTGGTAGAACGTCTGCCGGGAATCGATGCCATCATCGTAGATCAGCACAGGAAAATGCACTATTCTTCTGAACTGTCGACACCCGGTGAATAAATGTCCAACTGTTAACATTTTGTACAACTACTGATAGTTTTCGATTAGCGGAAGGGATATCATCTCCGCTTCTCGAAAAACACTTCAAGTGCACTGAAATTCATGGAAGACGTTATGGAAGACCTATCAAGATACGTATGCAAAGACTGTGGGCAGAGCAATTTCATTGAATGGCAGTCTCATCGCATGGATGAACCCGGTAACTCTGTTGGTATTAACTCCTCAATTATTTGTTTGTCATGTATGCAGACGGAGACGACCGGTCTCAAGATCTGTTTAGACGTCATTGATAAGTGTCAGCAATTGGCAAGCTGATCAAAACGCAATTTTTACTACCAGGCCCCGGAATAAAAAAAGCCTCTGAATTTTCAGAGGCTTTTTTGTTTGATAGGGCTACATCGGCGTTATCGTAAAATACGATCCGGCCAAAGAATGCTTGAAGACGTTATTACCTCTGGGCTTCTCCAGGTAAGTTCCTGCAGCTTGCACTAAATCTTCATCTCCGTCACCGTCAATATCTCCTGTGCTCATACCGTAAACCCCTTTGTTTTCAGAATATAGGGTAAGGTCAGAAAGAGTAAAAACCCCATTCTGTTTGTTCATGTACATATAGACATAAGAAGAGGATGCTCCGGTGGCGAGCACATCTTTGAAGCCATCACCGTCCAAGTCTATTACCGCGATGGTATAACTTGGAGAAGTGCTTTTTCCGACGGTGCTGGTTAAGGATAGGTTTCCTCCACCGGTGTTGGTCCAGATCTGATCTTCTTTATCCAGGCCAAGGACAACATCCCGATCGCCATCGCCGTCCATATCTTCGATCTTAATGTCATAAGCAAAGCTCCCTAGCTGGACAGGTTCTGACGTATAGAATCCGCCCTCCCGGTGATTCATCAGCACGAGAGTTGGGTTTCTGGATTGACCGATAATCAGATCTGGGTAGTCGTCGCCATCCAAGTCACCAAGTTCAACCGCTATACTGTCATTGGTTCCATATTGCTGCCCGCTGTCGGTAAATGTTCCTGAGCCATTGTTAAGCCATACTCTGGTCGTTTTAAGTGATCCCGTGGTTCCTACATTGGCCACCACAAGGTCTATATCGTTATCGTGATCAATGTCTCCCACCGCAATATCTCGGCATGCGCCATCCCCTAATGTCTGACCGGAATCGCTGAAGCTGCCCAGGCCTTGATTGAGGTAAATGCGGCTGCCTTCATTGGAAATATTGCATGTAATGATGTCCAGTTTTTTGTCATTGTTTACATCAGCAAGCTTAATTTCTTCGGTATCGTAAGAGCCAAGTTCCTGATCTGTGGGGCTGAACTCCCCGTTGCCATTATTCAGATAAACATGATTTCCACCGTGGTTGGCGACAACAATGTCCAGATCTTCGTCATTATCCAGGTCCCCGAGAACGATGCCATGGCTATCCGAGCTGCCAAGGTCACTGCCGGTATAAACAAACCCTGCTTTGATATCAATGGGCGTTGAGGCAACCGCATCCAATTTGCTCCAATAATCTTCAATCATATTAGGGGTAGGGCTGGAGCTGACGTCTATACCTGAAGGTGAGCCGAAACTCGTGTCTGATTCTGAGTATTCGCCACGGGTGGAAAGAGAAGGGAACTCTCCAAGTGTTACAATTACACCAGAGTTACCGCTGGTGTATTGTGGAGATAGAACAGCACCCGTGCCTAAGCTGTCTGATGAGAGAGGCATCTGAAGTTCACTCTCATCTCCTCCATTGACTCTGATCAGGCTGCTGAATGGGATGACGATTTGATCTCCGGCATCCACGGTAGCATTCATATTGCTGTCGAGATAAGTTGCACTTTTTCCGCTACTTACCGTCGGTGGAGTGCCCGTTGCAATCTCCGCTGTTACAGTGGAGCCCTGCGTCGTTCCTGTGGTTGCGACAGGAGTTACTTCTATCGTGATCAAGGCTGGCACATCAGTTGACTTGAGAGTATAGGTCAGTCCGGTCTGTCCAAATATAACGGTACCTTTGCTTCTCCAGCGTATATTGGTGGCACCTTCAGGGTCCCCGTCAGGATCGCTATAGGAGTAGGTTGCAGTAATCTGGTCACCCGCCAACGCATAGCCCCCATTGTCATCTGTCAGCTTCACATTGGTGACTGTAGGTGGCTGATTGGCCTCAGTGGTGACGCTAAAGGTTCCTTCAATGCCCCCGATGGACAGTGAGGCGGTAACGGTTTCTCCAGCAGTCGACGAAGAGGTTAGTCTCAGCCAGACACTATCACCGTTATTCACGACGCCGTCTGCCGTGGTGTAAATGTTGCTGTCGAGAGAGTACTCTCCGTTAGTTACCTGAATCGGCGTTTCAACGTTAATGCCTGTTACTGTGATTGCCGAGGAGATCTGAAGTGTATTGGCAGGAACATCGCTGATACTGGTAAAGGAAAATTCATCGGGCACGGTATCTGCCGGCTCGGAGGTGACGATAAAATCGTCACTGAAAGTACCGACGGTCAGAACGGCGGTTTTTGTCACACCCGGATCAGTCCCAACGGGAACAATCACAGTGACATTATTCCCATTACTGACAACCCCAGGACTACTCGTCCTACCACTGCCGTTAATTGTATATTCACCGCCGGTAATACTGATGGTCGCAGTGGCAGTAAGACCGCTGATGGTGACGGTGTTTGAATTGGCTTCACCACCCAACGTGGCGTTGCTGATGGAACCCAGTTCAAAATCATCAGGGGTAGTGTCGTTATTTGCCGTCAGTGAGTAGGCAGCTGATGTGGCGTTATATTTTGAGTCAGCGGCGATTGATGCTGTAATCGTCGTACTTCCGCCGCCAACCAGGGTCACTTTCCCGGTATTGTCAACAGTGGCAATACCGGTGTTTGCTGAGGCATAGGTGATGGTGCCGCTTCCCGGTGCGGTGGCCGGGTTGCTGTACTGTTCGCCGACAGTGCCGGTTATCCCCGCCGGGTTAGCGAAAGTCAGAGTCTGGTCCACTTTTACAACAGTTAATGTGAATTTAGTGGAGGCGAAGCTGTACACGGGATCTGCAGCTTTCTCAGCATATATAATCGCAGTCCCAGCACTTAAGGGAGTTATAAATCCAGTTTCAGGATCCACTGAAGCAATATCGGAGTCGGGAGTGTTATAGCTCACTGCTCCAGTGCCGTCACCAGTAGCCGTATTGGTAAAAGTCTCACCAACACCGGCAGTTATTGGTCCTCGATTGCTAAATTCGAACGATTGTTCCTGAGTGGTAACGCTCAGGGTAAAACTGGCAGTAGCGCTACCGTAAACAGAATCCGCTGCTTTGGTTGCAGTAATCTGTACACTGCCGGAGGTTAATAGATCAAATTTCTTCGTGGCATTGTTATAGGTTGCGACACTGTTATCAGAGGAAGTGATGGTGATGTTGGTATTGGCATCAGATGGAGAGACAATCACCGGATTAGATAGTGAGGTGCCGGTCTGTCCGCTCAAAGGGCCGCTATCGGTAAAGGACAAGGCTACTGATTTGAGCCCTACGTTGATGACATAGCTAGCTGTCGCAGACTCGTACTGAGTATCCGCTTCAATAGTCGCTGTAATGGTAGCGGACCCTTGACCAAGCAAGGTTGCCTCGCCGGTTTGAGCATCTACACTCACAACCCCAGAATCGCTTGATACGTAGGCGACCTGTCCGGAGCCGGATCCACTTGCCTTGTTTGAAAGCACATCACCGACAGTACCATTAAGTGGACCGCTCTGGTCAAATGCCAGAGTCTGTACCAGTTTTCCTACTGTTACCTGATAAGTGGCAGAGGCTGCTTCAAATTTTGTATCTGCTTCGATATTGGCAGTGATAGTGGCTGTGCCTGCACCTGCCAGGGTGAGCTCCCCGGTATTGGTATCCACACGTGCTATAGAGAGATCACTTGTAGAGTAGGTGATAGCCCCAGAGCCCTGACCACTGGCAGTGTTGGTGATGACATCGCCCACAGATCCTGAAATTGACGGTTGAGTAAAGTTGACGGTTTGGGTCTGTTTGCTGACATTCAATTGATAGCTGGCTGTTGCTTCTGCATAGGTATTATCCTGTGCTTTTACAGCCGTAATCGTGGCGCTTCCCTGACTTACCAATTCAACTTTTCCGGTATCTTTGTCGACGGTCGCCACAGCAGGACTGTCAGAAGAATAGGATATCAGGCCGGTACCTGGGCTGCCGACCGCAATAATATTGGTCAGTGTGCTGCCAACGTAGCCGTTAATCGGACCTGTGTCAGTAAACTCAATACTTTGAGGTAATCTTTCAATGTTCAAGGTTACTGAATCCGAGGCTGGAAGGTAGGTGTCATCTCCAGCTTTGGTCACCGTAATGATGGCCGTGCCGGGTGCCAGCAAGTTGATTTTCCCGGTGCTGGCATTAACACTTGCCAGGCTCGGCTGGTTGGAAGAGTAGGTGATCGCACCAGTCCCGGTTCCTGTCTCGGATAATGGGATAGTCAACGTTTTGGTGACCTGGCAGCTTCTGGTTTCATCTCCTGAGAAGGAAATTGATTGCTCCAAACGGCCGGTTGAGGGAAGAGATACGGTTAGTGCATAAGTGGCTGTTGCTGTTTCATAGTCGGTGTCCGCCTCTTTGGTTACAGTAATGATTGCCGAGCCGACTGTCAGGGTATCGACTTCACCGGTAAGCGGATCGACGACGGCAACATTCTCATTACTTGAAGCATAGGTGACGGCCCCGGTTCCTGGAGACTGGTCTGGATCAACCACTACAGGATTGCTAAAGCTGGTGCTAACCTCCACGTCAATGGGGCCGGGATCTTCAAAACTCAAAACCTGGGAGTGCTTGACCACATTGAGGGTATAACTGCTCACTGCCGAACGGAAGTTAGCGTCGGCTTCTTTGACGGCGGTAATAATAATACCGTTGCCCTGGGAAAACGTCTGTACAACCCCGGTATTTGGGTCTACTGCGGCCACTTCAGGTCTGCTTGAACTATAGCTTACTACTCCAGTGCCGTGCTGAGCTTCATTGGCATCAACGGCCACATTGGTAAAGCCCTCACCAATTTCAACATCCACCGGACCTTGTGCCATGAACCGAATGGACTGAGGTTGCAATTCCGGATTTGAGTCTTCCCCTCTACGGATGATGATCGTTCCTGTACTTTGGGCAATGGAGCCGTTTTCTGCATTGCTGATTCTTACGTAGAAGAGTTCATCAACCTCGTTGACGGAATCATCGATGATACTGACACGGAGTGTTTTCTCGGTTGTACCGGGCTCAAAGGTTATGGAGCCTCTCTTGTAGACAAAATCCGACCCTGCTCTTGCAGATCCATCTAAGGTTTCATAATCCAACGTCAATGGACTGTGTTGAGGGCCGGACAGAATCACCCTGAGTTCTGCTTCTCCGGAGTTCTCATTGATGCTGTTGCTAGTGATGCGGGCTGCGCTATACAGTGGTCGTATAAAGAGGTTAACAGTGTCGGAGTTAATATTTCCGTAAGAATCAGTGGCGACCAACTCGAATGTGTATCTCTGAAGCTCTGTTACGTCAGGTGCTACCAATATATTCGTTAAACTCTCGGGGGTAGGGATATCGAGAGTTGGTCCGTAGCGTTGTGTCCAGACGGTATGAACAATCTGGGCGTCATTTTTGCCCTGGGCACTTCCGGATAATGTCAGAGCGACATTTGAATCCGCATATTGATCAATGCCTGCATACACCAGGGGCCGTACCGTGCTGGGTGAAGGAGTGCCGTTGTCATTGGAGTTGACGTCTCCATCAGTTCTTCCTGGCGTGCCGCCCTGGCCACTGGTGGAGGTGTTATTTCCAGAATTTTCTTCCGGGCTGGTGCTCGATGACCCCCCGCCACAAGCGGTAGTGATAACTGCCAGTAATGTCAGTAGAACGATATTTCTGATAAGTTTTTTAAACACGGTCGGTCCCTGATGAAAAGGTTGCACTTGTTTCTCTTATAATTCGCAGCGAATACCGGATTGAATCTGGTATGTGGACAGATTGTCCTGTCCCAAGAGCTGCTGGTATTCAATAAATAGCGACATTCCACCTTTCAATACGGCAGAAGTTCCGACCCCAACCTGATAGTACAGAGTGTCTGCGTCATCGGAGGAAAGGGTAAATCTATTGTCGGGATCCGGATCCGAGGCAAATTGCCCATAGACCGGATCGCGGTTGGATTGAACTTCACTAAGCAGACGTACATTTGCCGTCGGGATCAAAACTCCCCATGTGTTGCTGATAGCGTAGGTAGTCTGAAATCCGGTCGATAGGGTCAGCTGGTCAATAGTTTGTTCGCCAATGGTCATATTCAAACCGCCGGCACCATTCTCGCCATACCCATCGATCTGGCTGGTCACGTAGTCAAAACGGAGAAATGGCAGAACGGTAAGAGCATTGCTATTCCATTGCCAATCAACCTGGCCGTTAAGCAGGAACTGATCACCTGAAGTGAAGCCCTCAGCCGTCACGTCAGTTGTTTTCGTGGCGGTATAGTGAATCCGGCGGCTGGATTCAAAATCCAGGTTTCCGTATCCAGCCTGCAGGTCAACACTGAAGGAATCAGTGAAATAGGTACCGTAGGCGATGAAGGTATAGATATCGGAGGTGAAGTTCCCATTTCCACCGGTTAGGTCGGTGTCACTCTGGGTCCAGCCCAACGCGCCGCCAAAAATTAAATGTGGGGTAACTAAGTAGTCAGCACCAACAGTGACATTGTTCCCGGTGTATTCATAACCTGATTCAAGTGTGGTTTCGTCATGCTCTGCACCTTCCTGCTGGATCGAGGCAAATATACCGAGTCTGGACCATGGACTTTGATTGTCTCCGGCACTTCCTCCCTGGAATCCTGCTGAGGAAGCTAACCCATTCGTTAATGACTGACCGTTAAATGAGACAGAGCCGGAGCTGCCTTTTACCAATCCTATGCGTTGCTGAACCGCTTGGGTTTGAGAACGGCTGGAGTTGGTGGCGGTACGCATTTTTGCCGTCGTTTCCTCTGGTGCAATCTGGCGTACGACTTCCTCTAGTTGTTCTGGATTGCTGATTTCCAACTCGGAGACTTCCAGGCATCGTTCCAGCAGATCCCGTTGGCTGGCGGTTAGCTGTTCTGTCGGCTTGTCCTGGAGTGTGGTACAGGTATCAGACAAGGTTGTTGCTACTTTGGCTGTGTTGGATGTCTCGCTGATGTAGGTAGTGGGAGAGGTCACACTGATAGAGACGACCGCTGATGAAACTGAAGGTCGATCGGTTTCGTCCTCTATAAAATAGGTAAAGCTGTCGGCTCCCTGATAATCCTTGTCCGGCGTATAGGTAATGCTGCTGTCTGAATTCAGTTTAACGGCTCCATGTTCCGGCTGGAGAATTTCCGTAACGTGAACTGGATCACCATCTGTATCGAAATCGTTACTCAGTACATTGATCGTGATGCTCGAATTAGCCGGTACCGTGCGGGTGTCATCTACTGCAGTAGGAGAGGCCGCAAGTGTATGACTGACTGCACCAATCGCTGCCAAAGCTACAGTTAAAGATGAAAGCTTGTGTTTTTTCAGGGAGTTACAGGCAAACAAAGAAACCTTCCTTGAGCTGGTCTGTTTGAGTTCCATGTCAGAATCAGGAAACTGCTAAGGTGAATAGTTACAAATAATTACATTACGCGGGCGTAATTTAACATTTATGAAAGGGGATTGGGAGTAGGGCAAATGGTCTATGGCAAAGTGTTGAAGTCTGAGGATGGTACTAAGGCTGAAACGGAAAGGTATAAAGTAAATTTGCCTAAGAGAAAAGGGACGATGCTATCGTCCCTTTATATACCTCTGGGATGCAGAACCAGTTTAACTGATCGTCCCGCTGACTATGGGTTCGAATCCTACTAGTGAATTAAGGTCGCTACCAAGGCCATGGTCTGCGCCGCCAAAGATACTGGAGAAATTACCTATTTCATCATGCAGCGCCATGTAATTTAGAATGACGGTATTAACCAACTGAGTCACGCTGTTTGCTGCAGGGCTGCCATTGGTAGCCGCATTGCCTTCTGGGGTCATGTAGCCCAATTGATTGCGTATGGAGGTCACGCCGCTTGGGTTATAGACAAGAATGAATGCTGCGCCGGTGGCTTGGTTGTCGCCAGTCCACTCAGGTTTTCCGCCTGCATTAGGATCTTCGCGTCCATTACTGGAAATACCTCCATCAGAGAAAACATAAATCATCAGCGGCTTACCTACACGGTGTGCGTACTCAAGACATGCACCAATACAGTGTCCTGCACGCTTGTCCCTGGCTTCACCAGTGACTCTGTCTCCAGTATGGTAATCATATCCACCCATGGTGATCGTGCCAGCACCGGCGAAGCCATTAATAACAAGCTTCATAATGGTTGCTGTTTTCTCATATTCACGACTTTGATTAAAAAGCTCTTCACTGAAGATAGGGTCGGCGCCTAGGAGGATATGTTCATCTTGGCGTATGTCTAGCTGGCTTTGGTCGCCATAGGTTTCAATGTTGTCTGCGCTCTTTGCGTAGGCGCAACGAATCTGGTTGGTTGTATCATCCCCATCACCGCTGTCAATCGTTGAGAGCTTGGCGTTAGTGATTTTATACATAGCTTCCATAACGTTAACGGCTTTTGCTGTATCCAGCAGAGTGGTCAGCTTGCCTGTATCTACCAGTCCGAGAGAATCTGAGGCCCGGTCTATTTTGGTTGGAAGTGCAGAAGGCACGACGAGAGATGGGGGCGCCATGGAATTGCCGCCAGACTCACTGTTTCTAGAGCCGATAAGCGAAAGCAGACCACCATCGGCACCTGCTCGATATATCCCGAAAGTAGGGTTATGAGGATTGTTGGCTGTGTCGTTTTCTGAGCGAGCCGGAATAACCATACCATTAATAAAGCCCCGAGTTGTTGCTCGTGCAGTTTCCATCATGCCTTCCAGCATTGCGCTGGTACTGTGGAACCTGAGGCCAAACTCTTCATTAATAAAGCTTGATGCCCCTCCGGGTGAAGGGATGTTGTCGCTTTTAATGCCTAGCTTAGAGTAACCAGCGGTAGTTAGTACATCTTCCTGACCACCTTCACCACCTACCAAAACATTTGACCCTGCGATATTAGCGCCACCAGATAAATCGAAACAAATAAAGGGTACTTTATTCGCTCCTAGGAAGCCTACGTTGCAAAGTGATCTAAGATTATCCGGGTTACTGTCAAAGGCACTTCCCAGGTCCAATGCGTTCGCTTTACGAGCAAACAATAAGGACGCTAAAGGGGATAGGCCAAAAGCTGCTGCACCGCCAGATAAGAATCCTTGAGATATAAACTCTCTACGGCTCACCGGGCGTCGGTGGTCTGAATGGCGGAGTGGTTCGTCAGGATGAAGACTTCTTTGTTTTCTTGCCATGACTAGGCTACCTCAAACGTTACTGCAAGCAGTGGTTAAATTCTTTCAAGCAGGCGCGATATTGGTCGCGCCGTCAGACTATTCGCTACTTCCGTCTATTGAACCATCATAGTGGCGCTACCCAGTACTGCAGCGCAGGCCCCTTTTACAACGTTAGCTGTTTGTGTGCTGTTACAGCTACCTGCACAGTCTGCTGCTAGATTATCGACTAACGTACCAACAGCATCTTCTACATCAGCATTTTCTGGCTGAAATTCAAAGCCGTTGCCGATAAAGGCATCGTAAAGATTATCGATTAATGTGTTTTTGTCCGGGCCGGAAAAATCTGCGCCACTGAATAAGCCACTATCAAATACGCCATCTCTGAGGCTGGTGTCATTGATCAGTGCATCGCAGTACAGAATGGCCAACTGAGTAATGGCAACAGGGTGTGATGGGACAAAGGATAATGCGTTGTCGTCAGCCGGCATAGACCGTTCAAATTCGCTGAAATTATCAAACTGCGAGTTCACTACCTCTGGAGTAACGCCTGTTAGCTTGGCCATTGAGGCGCTGATCTCTCCAAAGTTTCTCACGCCAATTCGGGGTTGTGGAGAGTCAGCAATATCGATCGCCAAATGGTCCGCCTTATCGCCGGGATCGCTGACGACGCCTGTTTCCCCATTTAGTTCGTCAAATATCAGGAAGAACTGATCATTGTCTGGTCCGGACTTGAGACCAATAATTGTTCCAACATTCGACAATTGCTCTCCTTGCTCAGGGGTGTAATAGGCAGAATCAAGCTCGTCGACGAGCAGATTGGTAAAGGCCTGCCCAGCCTTGGCTTCTTCACCGTTGATGCCAATGCGCATTCCCCCAATGGAAATGTTTTCTGGAGTAACATTTGAGTCAAGGCTGATAAAGAAGGGCGCATTGAACAGATAGCTGTAACTGTCGAACTGACTTACCTCGAATACGATATAACTCTCCGGCAAATCGATATGTTCAGAAATGTTGAACAGGAGATAAAACTTCTGGCCGACACCTACATCATAGTTGTTCTCAATTTGTTCAGCAGTCAGCGCCCGATTGTGAATTGCAACCATCCGAATGGTGCCTTGCCAGACATTGGCTCCTGAGGGCTCGCTGCCCATAACCAATGCATAGGTATCATTCCAGTCAACCAGATTTCCGGGGGAGGATGGATCCGGCTCATCAATCAAACGACCGTTGACGTAAAGTTTACGTCCTGCTGATGGACTGAAAGTCGCTACAACATGCTGCAGAGTTGCTTGTAATACTTCATCTCCATCCGGAGTGGAAAGAGCTGGGTCTCCATTTAGGCCAGTGGTACTGCTGCGATGGAGATAGTCATAGTTATACATTGTTTGACCAATGGTAAAGTTGCGACGTATATCGCTGCCACCATAGTTAACAATCACTGCCGGACCTTCTTGTGTCACATTGCCAGGGGCGACCCAGGCTTCGACGGAATATTCGCCGGTAGTTTTAATCAGGTCGTGAACTTTCTTACTACTGGCTGTAGTTCCTTGAGCCTTGCCACCGTTAAGGCTAATACCCCAGCCACCTACCCAGGAGACGTCTCCAATAAGGTTCAGGTTGATAGCAGGTTCCACGCCGCTGGTGTCATAGGCAATAGTTCCGTCACCAGTCTTGAATTCCCACTTGGCGATGACGTTTGATTCATAACGACCTCCAGAGCTGGCGGGAGTTCCATCGGCCAGTTTGGGAGAAAGTTTGCTCGATATGGTACCGTCAGGCAGGGCCGTTGTCTCCAGGCTGCCGGCAAGGGCGACTATAAGATCAAGAATTGCCTGGGCATCACTGTCACAGTCTGTCCAGCAGTTATGGGATTCATTTTTCAGACGAATATAAAACCGTGAAAGTTCTGGGCTGTTGACATCAATTTTTGACTTGGCGGCATCGTAGGCCATGGCCAGATTGGCTGCGCGGGTGGCCTGCGAGGTATCTGCAAAATAGGGTGATTGTTTTTGTCCTGTGCTGTCCTGGGAGTGGCAGCGACTGCATTTTGCCGGACCCGTGAACAGATCGTAGAGTGCACTATAGTCTGATGAGTCATCACTTAGTGTAAGTGTTTCACCTGGATCCTGCAGATCTGTAACTGATTGCAATACAACACGTTGAACTTCTCCCGTACTGCCACCTGCCCATCGTGTGATGTACTGGGTAATAGTGTCTGCGCAAGCTTGGGGTGAAGACAGCCAGCAGTTATGACCGCCTCCGACTTTTTGCACCATAGTGGACTCTGAGGGTTCATTCAGATTCACTACTGTGTTGGCTGCCTCGTAGGCTGAGTTAATGTTATCTGAACGGACGAACTGGGGTGATTGACCTCCAGTACCATGACATGAGCCACAACGGTTGGAGCCGACAAGATTGTCCCAGACATTCAGCTTGAAGAGCTGGACGTCTTCCGTCTTTGGAGAGGGGCCGTTGTAATTACTGGAAGTCACGGTTCCGGTATTTGGGAGTGCTTCAGTTCCAGCTCCTCCGCCACCACAACCGGTAACCGTTGCCAGTGCGAGCGCAACAAGAAGGCCCGACACTGCACGAGTGAAAACGTTTAAAACTGCTGAATTCATCATAATGTGCCCGACTGCTTTATCTGGTGGTATACAAGTTGTGTGTGATTAGAATCACGCTCTTACCAAGAACAAATGTATTGCCATTGTCAGTCATTGTTCTCATCCTTTTCTTATTCGACGCAGTAGGCAGCGGCCGAAGCGAATACCTCGTCCAGATGGTATCCGCTGCCCATAAACGATGTTGTCAGATTAGTGATTTCATTGGCGTCCGCGGCGCTATCCGGATCTCTGAGGCACACGGTCTTAAATACTCGTTTAACATGGCACTGAGCAAATGCCTGTGAGTTGGCGAGTTCTCTACCGAGGCTTCCAGCTCCTATTCCCGATGCTCCAGGGGATTCGCCGCCTGCATTCCATTCCACACCGCTGTTTCTTCCTTCTCTCCAATAATTGGTCCATTGGTCAGAATTGGTGACATAACCATAGGGGAAGTTGGTGAAGTTGATAAAGTATTTGTCCTGCACTCTATATAGAACGTTAGGGTCGGATACGCGAGAGAGATTTGGAGATCCGTCGAGCAATGATACGGTGTCGGGGTCAACCGTTCCTGCGGAGTTATATACCAGGGTACCATTTTCGATGTTGGTATCATCTCCGCCATAGTCAAAGTCGTAATAGGCAAAGGCTTGTACCAAAGGATCCATTCCACTATGGCAACCGATACAATTGTTCAAGAATATGCTGCTGTCCCCGCCTGGGCTTCTTGATACGTCCTGCCGAATTCGGTCAGCGGGAAGCGATGTATCCTTAAACTGTTCCAGATCCATACAAAGATGGTTGATCAAGGTAAATCTGAGCATCGCCCGGTTGGTGCCTGCACTGAAAAAGGCTCTCCCAGCAGCACGAGTGCTCATGACTCCGGCCCGGGCACCTGCAGGTAGTGTTTGGGTGGTAGGGGTCAAAATATCAAACAGGCTGTTGCCCCGGTCCATTAAATCTTCAATTTCTTCGTAATGGCTATTATTCGCCAGAGAATAAGCAGGAAGGGGATTGTTGCTGGCGTCCCGGTAACTCGACTTGGCAACATAAACCTGGTCAGTATAAAGAACGCTCCGAAAATCCGCTTTATCTCTAACGAGCCCTATAACGGTGGCAGTGTAATCGTTCAATGGTGCGAAGACGGTTTGTTCTTCGTTTGTCCAGGGCGTCACCATGTTTTTCAGGGTGACATCATAAAAGTAGGGGCTGTCCAAGGCTACCTGAGCTGCCTCGGCTGCACTGCCGGCAGCATCCATTGCAGTCATTTCTGATTCAGATGGCGGAACCCCTGCGATACGATCAAAAATCTGTTTGCGTTGGTCTTCTGTGCCCCAGCCAAATGCATTGCTGGAGAGTATCAGCGCCCCTAGAGTGAGAGAGGATAAGATTCTGGCAGATCTGCCATGTGGTAGACGACATAAAGTATTTACAACCATTTCAAATCTCCGACACTCCAGTCTTCGTTTGCGGGATATCGTTGTTACTGCTTCTTATTTTGTCGGTAGTACAGGGCTATCCGAACACAAATTGCAGCATCATACATTACAGTGTGTTGCATTGCTGGTAAAAAAGTTGGGATGAAAACTTATCAAATGGAGAAATATATATGTCACTTAAAATATTTCGTGATTTTATTTCAGCATTATTGTTTTCTCATAAACCTTTAAACCCAGCTCTAATATTAACCTAAATACTAATTGGTTTAACCTATCCTTGGGGCTAGGCTAAATGGACTACTGGTGTTCAGGGTGTCTATATTTTAGCTTGCCTCGTCAGCATTATTTACTGATTTTTATGCAATTTTCTTTATAAACACTTATACCTGCTTTACAACTGAGATTGATTGTAATAGAACAGGCATTCTTGTTTTTGTGGTAAGACTCACGATATTACATTCGGTTACATTGATAGTCTGGCTCTATATATAGGTTCTACATACCCTTTAGGTGTCCCTTGAAGAGTATATAGTTTGTTTTGGGAAAAAAAGACCAAAACAAATAGAGTGGCCGGTTGTAATCATTCGGTTTAGATTGTTCCGGAAGCTTGTGGTCTTTAATTAAAGAAGTCATTCGAATTATGAATAATCGGACTCCAGTAATGAATGTTGGTCATGGCGAAGTCGGCGGGTTACTGAGAAGGGTCAGTATCTACGGCATGTTGGGCGTAATGCTTGGTGGCTGTGATGGTGTGGGGATTGGCTCTTCAGGGCAAAGTAAAGACCCTGTTGTTCAGGATATCCCTATTGCTTATGTAAAGCGCTCACTCACGATAAATGCTGAGGGAGATTTCGTCAGTAACGATGTGCGGGATCCTCTGGCCTTTAATCCCGGAGCTCAGCTGTTTATTCGTGATCAGGCTTCGCCAAGTGCGCAGGAGAGAAACGTTACCGCCGGCATATTTTCCGGAGCTTATGACATTAAGGACCTATCCATTTCCTATGATGGGAGCAAGCTGCTGTTTGCCATGCGAGCACCGGAGATCGAAGGGGCTGATGAAGACGAGCAGCCCACCTGGAATATTTGGGAGTATGACAGCCTTACCAAATCCTTGCATAGAATCATTGAGTCCAACAACACCGCGGAAGATGGCCAGGATGTTGCTCCCAGCTATCTGGCGGATGGACGAATTGTATTCAGCTCTACCCGGCAGACTCAATCCCAGGCGATCCTCCTGGACGAGAACAAACCTCAATATCCTGCCTTGAATGAAGGTAATGACGAGCCTGCCCTGAGTCTGCATGTAATGGGTAGCGATGGCTCTGATATTCATCAGATAACATACAATCAGAGCAGTGATCTTGATCCCATTCTGTTGCAGAGCGGAAAAATTCTTTTTACCCGTTGGAATCATGCACCGGGTAATGATGTTATGGATCTTTACCAGGTTAATCCAGACGGCACGGAACTGGAGCTGGTTTATGGACATCATTCTCACGATACCGGGTCGGACGAGACAAATGTTCATTTTATCAGGCCCCTGGAAATGGAAGATGGGCGAATTATGGTGAGTTTGCGTCCATATATTTCCAGCCTCTTTGGGGCTGATTTGGTGGCTATCGATATTGATGGTTATACCGATCATGATCAGCCGTTTTATTCAAATGGGGTTGCTAGCGCCAGTGGTCAAGAGTCGCTGACGGACGGAGAGGTGCTGACTAACGAGGATATTAATCTTGCAGGTAAGTACGCTTTTGCTGCGCCGTTGCAGGATGGCACCAGCAGGATGATCGTAAGCTGGAGTCAGTGCAGGCTGGTGAGATCTGACGACGTCGAGGGTGATATATATCCGTGTACTCAGGAGCGGCTTGATTCAAATGATTATGAGGCAGCAGAACCTCTATATGGATTGTGGATATTCAGTCCAAGTACTGACACGCAACTTCCAATAGTGCTGCCGAAAGAAGGTGTTATGTACAGTGATGCTGTGATCATGCAAGATCTGTCCTTACCTACATATATTCCTGATGTGGTTGAAGGAGTGGATGTAGATGAAGAACTCTACAATTCAGGCTACGGCATTATTGATATTCGAAGTGTCTACGATGTTGATGGTTCGGACACGACTGACGATGGCCTGGATGTAGTGTCCAACCCGACGATGACTCCTGCTTCGTCGCGGGAGGCAAGATTCATACGGGTCGAGAAACCGGTATCCCGTGCAGATAACGATGTGATTAACGTGCCCGGTTTTGCATTCGGCAGGGCCGGGAATCTGCGCATGAGGGAGATTCTGGGGTACGTCCCTGTGGAGCCTGACGGGTCAGCACGCTTTAAGGTGCCGGCCAATGTCGCCATTGCATTCAGTATCCTTGATGCCAATGGAAAACGTATTTCACCATTGCACAATAACTGGTTGCAGGTGCGGCCTGGAGAAGAGTTGGAATGTGTTGGGTGCCATACTGCGGATAGTGAGCTTCCGCACGGCAGGCGCAGCGCTCAGGCACCTTCTATTAATAAAGGTGCATTGACTACCGGAGTAGGTTTCCCCGGTGCGGATGTGACGTTGACGGCCGACATGGGCGAAACCATGGCTCAGACCTTTACCCGGTTAGCTGAAAGTCCCCGTGAGCTTCTGCCGGATATTACCTTTTCTGATGATTGGGCGCCGGATGGTAGTAAAGAGCCAGACTTCAGTTATGCGTACACTGACTTGGGTACTCCTGCGCCAATGTCGACTAACTGCGCAGATGAGTGGACGAGTAAGTGTCGTATAGTTATTAACTATGAAACACATATTCATCCGATGTGGAGTCTGGAGCGTCTTGACGGTGCTGATGCTGATACGGATGAAGACACTTGTACCAGCTGTCATACCAATACTGATGGAATGAACGCGATGATTCCGAATGCGCAGTTGGATTTAACTGATGGTATTTCTGACTTGAATGCGGATCAGTTTAAATCATTCCGTGAACTGTTGTTTACGGACAATAAGCTGGAACTCGATGCTGATGGTAATCTGGTGGATGTGGCGGAGCCGGTATTTGATGACGAAGGGAATCCTGTCTATGAGACGGATGATGAAGGTGAAATAATCATCGATCCCGATACCATGATGCCTACTCAGGTAACTCAACCTGTTACTGTTTCTCCACCTTTAAGAGCCGCAAATGCAATTGGAAGTACCAACTTCTTCGATCTGTTTGAATCAGGCTCTCATGTTGGTCGCCTGTCAGCGGCAGAATTAAAGTTGATAGCAGAGTGGGTAGATATTGGCGCCCAGTACTATAATAACCCCTTTGATATTCCTCAGGATTAATCCTCTTGCAAAAAAAGACGCTGCGAAGTTTGCAATTCGCTTGGTTATGGATTGCTTTGGCCTTTTTGTCGATGAACTGCTCTGCTGCTGATGAAAGTAGTAGAGCACCGTGGTATTGGCCGTTTTATGATGAAATACAGACCACTCAGGTGGTGGAACCATACGTTGAAATAAGAACGGGGCCAGGGCGAGGTTTTCCTGTTTTTTATGTCGCGGAAAAAGATGAGTGGATCGAACTTATCAAACGTAAAACCGATTGGATAAAAGTCAGGGTTAAACAGGGTGAAGAGGGATGGGTTCACCGGGATGATATTGAGAAAACACTTGATGCTACAGGGGAGAATGTGGCGTTTTCCGACCCCCGTTATGATGACTATGACTCCCGGACCTGGGAAGCTGGGGTGATGACTGGAAGCTTTGGCGGAGCAGCGGTTAATACTCTATATGCGGGTTACCAGTTTACTCCTAACCTGTCGGCTGAAGTGGGAGTTTCACAGGTGCTGGGTGATTTTTCCCAGGTGCTTATAGGGAATATCAACCTGGTGCATCAACCTTTTCCGCAGTGGCGCATATCCCCATTTTTTACACTTGGGACAGGGGTGGCTTACATAAAGCCCAAAGCCACCTTGGTCAGGGAAGAAAATAGGGATGAGGATTCAACCCACTATGGTTTGGGGTTGAGGTTTTATTTAACTGATCGCTATTTCCTGAGAGCTGAGTATCGGGAATATGTGGTAATGACAACGCGTGACGAAAACGAAGAAGCAGAAGAATGGAAAATTGGTTTAAGCGTGTTCTTTTAGCCGGCGGTATTTCGCTGTCAGTGGTTTCACCGGTTTGGGCAGCAGACTCTGAGGTTTCAGGTGATGAGCCGATCATCAAACCTGAAGTTGAGCCCAGGTCAGTGGAAGAAGACTTGATAGATACCGAGAATTTCGAAATTGGCGCTTACGGCGGAATCTACAGCATTGAGGATTTCGGCACAGATGTGGTGGTGGGAGTAAAAGTCGCCTACCACATGAGTGAAGATCTGTTTCTGGAAGTGAACTATGGCATGACGGAAGCAGGGGAAACCAGTTTTGAGACGTTAAGCGGTAACGTTCGGTTGTTGCCTGATGATGACCGGGATCTGACTTATTACAGCGTTGATATTGGATACAACTTTCTGCCCGGGGAAGCATTCTTTGGTCGCAGCTACGCCTTTAATACAAATTTCTATGTGCTGGCAGGACTGGGTTCCACTGATTTTGCCGGGGATGACAGACTAACAGCCAACTTTGGTTGGGGGTATCAGTTCCTGCCGACTGACTGGTTGTCGGTCAGACTGGATCTCAGGGATCACATCTTTGATAACGATATTCTGGGAGCAGACAAGACAACCCATAACCTGGAATTTACATCAGGTTTGACCATATTTTTCTAGCGTAAATCTCTGCTCAGAGATGCAGGGAAAAAGACCTGAAAAAGGTCGGAGATTAAAGAGGGTATACAAATGAAGAAATTAATGCTGACAGGATTGCTGGCCCTATCAATGACTGCCTTCGGTGCGCTGACTCAGGCGGCTGATATTGAAGGCGCGGCTCCCGATTTTACGCTGAAAAGTTCTTTGCAGAAAAACCTGCGCCTGAGCGAGCAGAAAGGTCAGGTAGTGATGATAAATTTTTGGGCATCATGGTGTGGCCCCTGTCGTCAGGAAATGCCTTTGATGCAGGAAATATATGACAAATACAAGAAATTCGGATTTACCATCTTTGCCGTCAACGTGGACGAAGATCCATCGCTTGCGGATGAATTTTTGAAGGATGTGGATGTCTCGTTTCCGATTCTGTATGACACCAAGAATGACGTTAGTGAATTGTATGATGTTGAAGCGATGCCGACATCCATCATGATCGACCGGGATGGAAACATGAGATATCTCCATAAAGGTTATCAGCCTGGGTATGAAGAGCATTATGCAAAAGAAGTTAAAAAATTGATCAGGGAATAAGAACGGTGAAGTATCTGAAAATCCTGTTGCCCTGGATGCTGCTACTGGCTATGACCGGTTGCGGGGAAATTAAGCCGTGGGTCAAACCCTATGAAAGGGACAACCTGGCCGATCCGATCATGAGCTTTGGCCGGCTGGGTATTGCCAACGCCTATATGCATCACATGTATCAATCCCGGGAAGGTGCCAGAGGTGCTGAAGGCGGTTCAGGTGGTGGCTGTGGGTGCAACTAAGATGCTGAAGCCTTTGTTATTGGTACTGGCTTTCCTGTTTGCTTTGCAAAGCTTGCCTCTGCCCGCTGCCGTATTGCCAGAGCAGGCAGTGGAGTTCCTGTATCATCGTTATGATCAGGATGGTCAATTGATTGATGGTCCTGCAGTTCTGGTACGCAAAAATTTTGATTCAACTTTTTCCTTAAGCGGCGAGTATCTTGTTGATACTGTCAGCGGCGCCTCTATCGATGTCGTATCTACCGCAAGTGAATATGAAGAGGAACGTATACAGCAGACTGTAGCAATGGACTATCTGACAGGTAAGTCGATATTGAGCCTCTCCTATAGTAATAGTGAAGAAAATGACTATGAGGCAAATTCTTTATCCTTCAATATCAGCCAGGATTTTTTTGGTGACTTAACGACTATCACAATGGGATACACCAAGGGCTGGGACGAAGTTGGTCGAGTGGGTGATGATACTTTTTCTGAAGAAATTGATCGTCAACATTACCGTTTGGGACTAAGCCAGGTTCTTACTAAAAATGCTTTGGTTAATCTCGACTTTGAGGCGATTACAGACGAAGGTTTCCTGAATAACGCTTATCGGCAGGTGCGTTTCGTCAGTGATGGTGTTCGTGGATATGATTTTCAGGCTGAACAGTATCCGAATACACACACAAGTCGGGCTGTTGCCCTTCGTGGGATGTACTATCTGCCATATCGGGCAGCTATCCGTGCTGAATATCGTTACTTCAATGACTCTTGGGGAGTGCGGGCTGATCAGTATGAGATCGCCTATATTCATCCAGCATTTGAACATTGGATATTTGAACTTAAATATCGTGCCTATTCCCAAACCAAGGCTGATTTCTATAACGATCTTTTCCCCTACCAGGATGCCCAGAACTTTCTTGCAAGGGATAAAGAGCTGAGTACCTTCCAGACCCAAACTCTGGGATTGGGGGTAACCTTTGAATTCGAGCCCACCAGTATTCCTTTAATTGAAAAAGGGCAGATCAACCTGTTTCTGGATTATTTGAAGTTTGAATATGAGGACTTCCGGGATATTTCTCAGGAAGGATATCAAGCTGGAGAAGAGCCCCTGTATGAATTCGACGCGCTAGTGGGGCGCTTTTTCGTGAAGTTGGAATATTAAGCGAGGCAGCCATGTTGTTTCTATCAAAGCTCAAAGGAGCTGTTAAACCATTTAGTGCCAAGGCTCGAATATTCCTCATAGCCCTGGTTTTACCTGCAATGGTCTATGCGCAGGATGCTGAGATGCTCTCCAGTGATAGCGAAGAGCTCTCCAATGACAGTGAAGTGCTCTCCAGTGACAGTGAAACGCGCTCCGGTGATAGTGAAGCGCTGGAAAAGCCCATTGTCGATGAAGTGGAAGACTTGAAGCAGGAAGTCATCAATTTGAACCGTGACTTGTTCATATTGGAAGAAGATCTACTGTTTCCTGCTACGACACAGTTTGTAGTCTTTTTGTCTGTTGACGTTGGTGAGTTTCTGGACCTGGATTCGGTAGAGCTCAAAGTGGATGGTGAAACGGTTACCACGTACCTTTATACGGAAAAGCAGATCAAGGCTTTGCATAAAGGTGGGATTCAAAGATTGTATACCGGCAATATTCGAAGTGGAGAGCATGAGCTAACGGCTTTTCTCACGGGCACCGGACCTAATGAACGAAATTATAAGCTGGGTACTACGAAGACGTTCACCAAGGGGTCGGATATTACATCTCTGGAATTGAGAGTCATGGACTCCACAAAAAACTACCAACCCGAATTTACCGTCGTGGAATGGGAGTAGGGAATTCAGAATGTTCCCAGTCGTGATTTCCAAAAGATGTATCGCCGGTCTGTTGCTGTTGCTGGCCAGTATTGGCGCGCACGCGGAAGAAGATCCTCCGACCAGGGCCAATGACCTGGCATACGGGGAAGTTCTGTATTCTTTTTATCAGCAGGACTATTTTCAGGCGTTGACTGAGCTGGCTCTGGCAGAGACCCGTGGCGGTATAAAGGGCCATGGCGAGCACCCCATGATATTGAAGGGCGGCATGATGCTGTCCTATGGGATGGTCGGACCTGCAAGGAAAATATTTGTTGATTTGCTGACCGAAGGAAACGGGGAGGCCGGTGGTGCAGGAGCTGGTGAAGAGGAGGCTGTTGAAGAAGGTGCTGTTGGAGAAGAAAGGCCAAAAGCTGTCCATGTCGGCCCTAAAGTCAGAATGCAAGCTTGGTTCTATCTCGCCAAAGTGCACTACCTGAATCGAGACTGGGAGCATGCCCTGGAGGCGCTCGAGCAGATCGATGTTGAGCTGCTGGAGGATGAGTGGGAAGAGAGGTTTGAAGAATATTATTACCTCAAAGCCCAGACGCTGATTGGCCTGAATCGACTTGAAGAGCTTGATCATGTGTTAGAGGAAATGGCGGATGAGGTGGACGATCCCTCATTGCTGCTTTCCTATCTGTTGTTCAACAAGTCACTTGCAATGCTGGCGAACAAGCAGCCTGAAGGGGCTCTTCAGACGCTTGAGCAGATGACATTTGATGACTTTGACGGTGCTCTTGAGGATGAGGCGGAAGAGGGCGGCTCCTCTTTGAAGAAAGAAATTCTGGCACTCCAGGATAGGGTGGCATTGACCAAGGCCGCGCTCTATCTGGACCAGGGAAATTCTGATATGGCCATGTCCTCCTACAGGCAGATCAGGCTGAATGGACCATGGTCGGAGAGAGCTCTATTTGGTTTTGCTCTGGCTGCTGCCAACGGAAAACAATTCGGGTTGGCCCTGGGCGCATTGAAGCAGCTCAACGATATGCAGACCGACAGTCTTTGGGTAAGAGAGTCGCACTATGCGATTGCTTATATATATGAGCAGCTTGGTCAGGAAGGTCGAGCATTAAAGGCTTATCAAAATGCTGTCGATGCCTATGGTCAGAGCAATGTCAGCCTGAACTCTGAAATCCGCTCTCTGAATGAAGACTATTTTGCGGGGAAAATGTCACTGCCTGAGACTGGCAGAAAGGTCGCTATTGATGATCCAGAGCTGTCCACCGACAGTTATGGGCGTCTGAAAGTTGAACCCGCTGCCGCCAATCTTGCGACGTTGTTTGCCTCAGAAGCGTTTCTGTCCATTCTGAAAGATATTCGCGAACTGACTTTCCTGAAGAATGACCTGGAAAAGTGGCAAACGAGTGTTAACAGTTTTGGGATTATGGTGGAGACCCGGAATCAAGCCAGAAATGAAAGGGTAGAGGCTACGGCGGCAAGTCTGGCTGAGAAGCAGTCAATGGCGTTACAGGAGCGGCGTGATCGGTTGGCGAATCTGGTCGAAAAAGGGTTGGAAGACGACGCCGGCGGTATGTTTATCAACGAAGAACAGCTGGAATTCAGGGATCTCATTCAACAGGTCAAGGACCGGATCGCTAAACTTGGAAACGATCCTGATATCGATGAGTACAGAGAAAAACTTCGCCGAATTGAGGGCTACTATTTGTGGCAGATCAGTGAGACCTCAACCACTCAGGCATGGAATACAAGGAAGGCCTTGAAGGAGTTGGATGATGAGCTTCAGAGTTACAACTCACGTCGGGACAAATTGCTGAGTATGATGGCTGACACAACTGTTATCGGTCGTTTGCAGCAGCGGGTTGATGCTGTGCGTCCGAGGATCGCGGGATTGATTGCCCGTGTTGATAAGGCTTTGATCGATAGAAAAGACAAAGCTGTCGATATGGCGCGGAAGGAACTATCGGGGCAGCAGGATCGAATTCAGACCTATCTGAATGCTTCCAAACTGGCGCGTGCCCGTATTGCAGATAAGCTCCTGGAAGAAAGTCTTGCTCCGGCTTCTGAAATTGCCCCCCCCGAAAAAAAGGAAGCATTACAGGATCAGCAGGGGGCAGCAGCGGATAAGAATGAGTCAGCTTCAGCCGGTACGGAGGAAGCTGAGTCATGATGAGAATCACCCGATCTTGTTTTCTGATGGCCATGTTTGGCTTGTTGCCAGCCTGTTCATTGATGGGGACCTCCGACACGGATACGGAAAACCGTGCCATTCCCACTCTGGCAGAACTTCAGCCAGTGACTCTGGAGGAGGCTGACGAGGAGAAGGTGGAAGTTGATGTCCGCCAGGTAATCAGTCATTACCAGGACCTGTTGCCTTCAGTGGAAGACCCTGAGGTTAGAGCAAAAATTCTGTATCGTCTTGCAGATCTTAAGATGTTGCAGACTGACGAGATGCAGGATGTTGAGGTGCCAGAAAGTGAAGAGGTTGCTGGGCTCAATGAGTATGAATTGACGATAGACACATACGAATCACTGCTTCAAACCTATCCTGATCGTCAGGACAATGATCAGGTGTTATACCAGTTGGCGAAGGCATACGATCTTCAGGGAGACCAGGAGTCCGCGCTTGATAGATTGGATCAATTGGTCACTCGCTATCCCCAGTCCGAATATGCCACTGAGGCAAATTTCCGCCGTGGTGAGATTTTATACTCCATGGGCGACTATCCTGAGGCCGGCGGTGCATTTAATCAGGTAGTGACTAATTCTCAGGCAGATAACACATTCTTCGAGAAAGCCCTGTATATGAAAGGCTGGAGCCAGTTCAAGCAGGGAGGCTTTGAAAGATCCCTGATGACTTTCGTGGAACTCCTTGATCATATGCTGCCGGAGTCCTCTTCTCATAAGGAGGTCGGTGATGAACGGGCTGGTCTTGTCAATGACCAGTTCCGGGTCATGGGGTTTGCGTTCTCCTATATGGACGGAGCGGACACTGTGCGTGAGCTGTTCCGGAAAGTGGGTGCCCGGCATTATGAGCATCTGGTATATGACAACTATGCCAAGCTCTTGGTGAGCCGGGAACAGAACCTGGATGCCATTTCACTTTATCAACAATATATCGAACTCCATCCTTATAGTGTCTGGTCGCCTCAGTATCAGGCCAAAGTCATTGACTTGCAGATTGGAGAAGGCCTGATTGCCGAAGCGCGCGATGAAAAAGCGCGGTTTGTGGACAATTATGGAATCCGGAGTGATTTCAGGAATCAGGTGGTGGCAAAAGAAGGTAAGGAAATCCCGGTCATTGTTGATGAAAAGCTTGCACTGTTTATCGACGAGTTGGCGAAGTATCACCATGCCAGAGCTCAGCAGCGTCGTAAGAATAATGAAGATGCCAAGTCAGAGTACCAGTTGGCATCCCGTTATTATGGCGAATTTGCCGATACCTTCCCGGATTCTCCAAAAACACCGGAAATGGTGTATTTGCTGGGTGAATCCCTTTATGAAGTAGGCGACCTGCAGCGGGCTATTTTTGCTTATGAAAAGGCCGCCTATCAGTATCCGGAATTTATAAATGGAGCGCAGGCGGGCTATGCTGCCATCGCGACCCATGGAGAATTGATCAAACAGTCACCGGAGGCTTCCAGAGATATTCTGACGTCAGAGAAGGTGGCCAGTCAGCTGAGATTCGTTGAACATTATCCGCAGGATCCAAGGGCTTTGGATGTGCAGGCGAATGCGGCTGCGACGCTGTTTGAAATGAAGGACTATCTGGCCGCGATTCCCGCAGCGGAGACGGTTGCAAACTGGCAGCCTCTACCGGATCGGGAGGTTCAGTTGAATGCCTGGCTTATCATCAGTCACAGTCATTATGCACTGGAGAATTACTCCGAGGCTGAGGGTGCTTACGCCCAGTCGATAGCGCTGATGCCGGAAAATGATGAGCGTCGTGAGGATACGGTAGAGTTGCTGGCGGCGAGTATTTATCGTCAAGGTGAGTCACTGTTGAAGCAGGGTGAAACCGAAGCCGCCATTGATGAGTTTTTGCGAGTTTCCTTGGTCACACCGGGAGCCAGCATTCGAGTGAACGCCCAATATGATGCTGCAACCTATATGCTACAGCTCTCTCAATTTGACCGGGCGATCCCAGTGCTGGAGGATTTCCGTTCCCGCTATCCCAATCATGAACTCTCCAAGGATATTCCAGCGAAGCTGGCTGTCGCCTACAGAGAAACCAAACAATGGGATCACGCAGCAAGCGAGCTTAAGACTATTGCCAGTACTCATGAAGATCCGAATGTCAGGCGCGAGTCGTTGCTGATGGCGGCCGAGATTTATGAGGCCAACGGCTATGTACCTGAAGCGATCGATACTTACAGGGCGTATGCCAACACCTATCCTGAGCCGGCTGACCTGGCCATGGAAGCCCAGTTTGTTTTGTCAGAACTTTATAACACCACTAATGAGCCCGATAAGCGCTACTTTTGGTTGCGGAAAATTGAGAGCAGTTATGAAGGTCATGCCTCTCAAGCTTCTGATCGAATGCGTTTCCTGGCTGCCGGGGCAACGATTGAGCTGGCGGATGTCGCTTATGAAGAATTTCAGAGTGTGAAGCTGGTTGCGCCTTTAAGCCAAAATCTTGCGCGGAAGAAGAAGACCATGGAATCGGCCATGAAGGCGTACAAGAAGGCGGCTAATTACCGAATAGCAGAGTACACAACGCGTTCAACGTTCCAGATGGGTGAAATCTATGCGCAGTTCAGCAGAGATCTGCTGGATTCTGAGCGCCCGGCGAACCTTTCCGATCTGGAGTTGGAACAATATGAGTTGCTGTTAGAGGATCAGGCCTATCCGTTTGAGGAAGATGCGATCAGTATCCACGAATCAAACGCTCAGCGTAGCTGGTCCGGAGTATACGATGTTTGGGTAAAGAACAGTTTCAGAGCATTGGAAAAGCTGTTCCCTGTAAGATACCAAAGAGTGGAAGAGATCCCCGTTGTCAGTGAAAGCATTTTATAACATTACAGTGATGGGCCTGCTGGCGCTGATGGTTGGATGCAGCTCCATGCAGACCTCAACGCCGGAGCAGGAGTCTTCAGGTGAAGTGGCACAAGAAAGCACGTCAGGTGAAGGTGCCGTTGTTGCCGAGGGAGCAGAAGCTCAAGGACCTGTTATACCGGAAGAAGCGGCACTGCTATTTGATCAGGCGTTGGTTGCAATGGAGGGCGGCCGTACAGATCAGGCTCGTGAAAATCTTGAGCAACTGATTCAATCATACCCCTCATTTTCAGGGCCTTACCTGAATCTTGGCTTGCTGGCCATGCAGGAAGAGAGCTATGAGCAAGCGCGGAGCTACTATGAAAAGGCGCTCAGTGCCAACCCAAAAAATGTGGATGTCTATGTCGCGTTAGGTTTGGTGGATCGGCAGGAAGGTCGATTTACCGAGGCTGAGCAAATGTATCTGAAGGCGATAGAGCTGGACCCCGGTAATGCTGCAGCCCACCTGAATTTAGGCATTGTCTATGACCTCTATATGGGAAAACTGCCCGAGGCGCTGAAGCACTATAAGGTATATCAGTCTCTGCAGAGTGAACCGGTAGAGCAGGTTAAATTCTGGATTGTGGATATCGAATCGAGGCTAAACTGATGTTGGTTATCAAGCGCTATAAAGCACCTAAGAGCCTGAAGATTCTGCTGATGTCCATGCTGTTGTGCCAGGGCGCAAGCGCCGCTGAGGATGTCATTGTGATTGAAGGCGCTGAGATCAGGGGGGATCAGGAACAACCTAAAATCCTCTATATCGTACCCTGGCAAAGACCTGGTAATCGTGGTGGACTACAGCCCAACTCTGTCGATATCGTTGGAGCCGGTTTGCTGAAACCTATTTATCGCGAGGAATTTCTCCGGGAAGTGGCCTATTTTCAGCTGTTCAACCCGGAGCAAAGCGGTCAGGGCAGCACGTCTGCCGGGACTCCGGGGGCGGAAGAGTAGAACTATAAGCCACCTGAGGCTTAAAACTTTCTGCCGCATTCCTTGGTGACGATGTTCACTGAAAGAGCATCGTTAGCGCTCATTCCCCAAAACGTGCCGTCGTTTTCTTTGGGCGTACTACTGGTTTTTGACTGGCGTTGTTCCAGTTCCTTGGATGCCGGTCGGTTATACAGACGTTCAACATATTTGAGCCATTGCATAGTCTATCCCCTGGTGGCAATCATTGGTCTTCACTCAGAAATGCGCTCTTAAGGCGGATTATCCTTCATTGATCATCCGAATTGTGTCTGATCAAAAGCTGAAATTGTCTCTGGAAGCCTTGTCAACTCTATCGTTCGAGGGCTGGTTAATTTATAATCCGCGCCTCACTTCAAATGCACTATCCAAGAGATTCACATGCCGACGATTAAGTTTATTGACCACGACAGCCTTTTAAACTGGTTGGAAGATCTGGGGGTGCAGCACTACCTGTGTGGTCAGTGCCAGGGTGTACATATTACCGAGGTGCAAAGCCAGGTTGGCGTATTGGAAAGCCGGCTTTTTCTTGAACAGGATTGCCTGATTTTCACTACCGAAGTCGATATTCGTAACTCAGCAGTTTTAGCGGTGAATGCTGAGCTTCCCCGATTTAATGGCACATATGCCAACCTGAAGTTTTTTCTTGATGTGAGTGATGATGGGCCGGCAAGGCTGATCATTTGTGATACCCAATGGGTTTCCGCTGGAATCACCAGGGACCAGTTTGGGGTGTTTCTCCGTGCTGCAGTCGATGCAAAAGTAGACGTGCTGAGGGACCTTGTGGATTGCCGCTTTATCGACTCCCCTGAAAATCGCCAGGAAATGCCCTCGGAGCCGTCGCTGCACTAACTACCAGGATGCTGGCCTTTATTGGGATGTTTTTCTCCTGCGGGCGTAAATGAAAAACTCCCGATTTCCATCTCCGCCTTTAATCGGGCTGTCAAAGTAATCAATAACGTCCAATCCGGACGTTTTACAACATTCCTTAAGAGCTTTTTCCACTTCTGGGTAAAGTCCGGGATTGTTAACCAGTCCGCCTTTACCCAGTCCTTCGGGGCCGACTTCAAACTGCGGTTTCACAAGGCTAACCAGCTTGCCGCCCGGTTTCAGAATTTTGGCCAGTTCGGGCAGTATTAATGTCTGGGAGATAAAGCTTACATCCATGACGGCAAGGTCAAAGCCTGGGTGTTCCTCAAGCTCCGACTTAAACCAGGAGGCGAGATGTTTGGCGTTTACACCTTCGTAAACACTGACTCTTGGGTTGTCTCTGATTTCTTCAACTAGTTGATCGTGTCCGACTTCAACACCGGTCACAGAAGCAATACCCCGGTCCAGTAAAACATGAGTAAAGCCACCGGTGGATTGCCCGACGTCTACCGCTGACAGACGGCTAAAGTCCCAGGTTTCCAACCCTGATTCGTTCAATTTGTTTTGAATGCGGTCCAACGCACCCGCAAGCTTTAGTGCTCCTCTGGAAACAAAGCGCTGTAATTCATTGTCAACGATGCGCAGGGGAGTGCCTTCGGGAAGTGTCTGGCTGGCTTTGCCGGCCTTTTGCCAGTCCTTGCCGATTTGTATTTCCACGGCTCCTTGGGTGATTAATTCCTGGGCCTGGTTCCTTGAGCGACAGAGACCTTTATCGACCAGGTATTTATCCAACCGGTATTTCACTACAAATGTTCCTTTGGTATTGCTTCATCGGCTTTAAATGCCGTGGATTTGAATGCTCTTGGTTTAAAACAGCTAAAACCCGTCAGGGTCCTTTCTTGGTGGAATGCTCATCGCGCCCGACAATGATGGCTGTTCGCAACCTGCTTTGTCCAAACTGGGACATGCGGTCGAATTGAGCTCTGGATATCGGAATATACTGGTTATCAATCGGGCGTTGATGATCGTCTGTGTCCACATCCGGGTCGTGTATGTAAACAAAATCCTCGTCCATTGCGGTAACTGCCACCCAGTGTGGTGCTTTTTTCCGGTCGAAATGATACGTGCTGATCATCACGAGGGGAAGTTGATGGCGACCCAGCGCCTGCTCGATATCGTCCTGGGTGATCGCTTTATAGTGGATGGGGATATGGTACTTGTGAAGCTGTTCGACAAAACTTTCATGAACGAGTTTCAGCACCTCTTTCTTTTCCTGGATGCGAACACCTTCAGTAAACAATGGGCCTTCCTGGGTCACATAGACTTCTGCCGTAAAACCTCTGCGATGGGCTGCTATTGCAAGACCGTGAGGTCCGCAGCCGCCATGTCCGGAGGTCATATAGATAGTGGTGGCTTCACGCCATATTTGCAGTTCTTCTGCCGGGCTGGGCTGGAATTCGGGATCCAGGGTGGCCATGGTCATCATCAAGGATGCCGGGCCACAGGTGAAATCGGTACTCTGTTCATAATAAGGGACTTGCAGGCTCGGCTCGGGAGGTGCGAAACGCTTGATCTGCTTTTGATACCGTAGTGCATCAAAGTGATCTTCGTAATAGTCATGGTAGATACCGAATTGCTGATAGCCCAGCTTCTCATACAATCGAATGGCTTCCAGGTTGTCGGTTCGCACTTCCAATCGCATGAAGATGCAGCGGCGTTCAATCGCTGTTTGTTCTGAAAGCTCAATTAATTTCCGGGCCAAACCGTAGCCACGGCAGTCCGGATGAGCGGCTATGCTGTAAAGGCGCGCCAGACTGGTGCCGCGGTGGAATAGCGTGATGATGTAGGCGCTGATCCTGTTATCGATCTCTGCAATATGCAGAATGGCGGAATCGGCTTTGAGAAGGTGCTTGAAACTGCGGCGGCTCAGGCGATCTGTCTGGAAGCACTGGTTTTCCAAAGTAACCAGTGCGTCAAGGTCTTCGAGGCCGGCCAGACGATATTCAGGGGTAGATCGAGTGGCCGTAGCAATAGAGGATTTGGACATTGTGCGCCTCAAAAACGTAAACCGGATAGACAGTGGTATCTGTGAGAATAATGATGGTTTTTCCTGTTGCGACTCAAGCGATATTTCTACAGTAGACAGCTGCAGGATTATCAGCAAAACTTAGCTCTAATCTGGACATTCTGCCATTCCGCTCCGGGTCCGCCAGCTGCCAAAGAAAACGGCTCAGGAAAAGAGCGCTACTCTATAGCTTTATTGGGTGGAACAACAGTAGCACTAAGCTGCAAGAGCTTAGAAATTTCATGTTAATTTTGGAACTATTTGCGAGCTACACGTCCCTATGTCCCGGCTTTATATCGTGGTGGAGTCCCTCAAAGACTGGACACCTTATTACCCAAGTGAAGATGTTGTTACTTTTGATGATTACCTGGCGATGCCTGCGAGCAGGAACGGCAGGGTTCGTGTCATTAACCTCTGTCGCAGCTATAAGTACCTGAGTAAGGGGTATTACTGCTCCCTGTTGGCTGAAGCTCGGGGGCATCATGTGATTCCCTCAGTTCGCACTCTTAATGATTTGGAAAAGCGGATTCTGTACTCCATGGCATTCGAAATGGCAGACCCTGCAGTTGCCGGCGCGTTTCGGAAGATTCCCAAGACAGAATCCAACCAAATGCTGTTCAAATCCTATTTCGGCACTACCGGAAACAAGGAGCTGGATGGTTTGGCGTCTCTGATATTTGAGCGCTTTGCCTGTCCGGTGACTGAAATTCAGTTGGAGTATAAGAGTAGCTGGAAGATTGCAGGAATCCGACCCGTCAGCCCAAAAGGGTTGGACGAAACGCAGCAAACCCAATTTGCTGACGCGCTCGATAGTTTTAGCCAAAAAGTCTGGCGAAAACCCAAAGAACGCAAAAAATATCGCTACGATATGGGAATACTGGTTAATCCTGCAGAAGAATTTCCTCCCAGCGACAGTCAGGCTTTAAAGAAAATGGTGAAGGTCGGCAAGCAAATGGGAATTGCCGTGGACATGCTGGAGCCCAAGGATTATCAACGGGTACCGGAATATGACATGCTGTTTATCCGGGAGACCACGGCCATCGATCACCATACCTTTAAGTTTTCCAAAAAGGCGGAGGCGGAAGGGCTGATAGTGATGGATGACAGCACCTCGATCATGCGGTGTACCAACAAAGTCTATCTGGCTGACTTGTTGAATACTCACAAAGTCCCCACGCCGAAAACATTGATTCTTAGCAAGGGTGATCCCAATCAATTAAAGAAAGCTGGCGAAGAGTTGGGATTCCCATTGGTGTTGAAAATTCCCGATGGTTCTTTCTCTCGTGGAGTGGTCAAAGCCGAGAATGCTGAAGATCTCGCGGCTAAGTCTGCATCGCTGTTCAAGCAATCGGCTCTGCTTCTGGCCCAGGAGTTCATGTTTACGGATTTTGATTGGCGGGTAGGGGTGCTTAATGGCAAGCCAATTTATGCCTGTAAGTACTATATGGCAAGAAACCATTGGCAGATTTATCACCATGGCGATGGCGCGACAGACTCCGGAGCCTGGGATACTCTGCCAACCTACGAAGTGCCCAAGGTGGTTCTTAATGCGGCAGTGAAAGCGGCCAATCTGATAGGCAAGGGATTGTATGGAGTCGATGTCAAACAGGCCGGGGATAGAGCCGCTGTCATTGAAGTGAATGATAATCCCAGTATCGAGTCTGGCGTTGAGGACAAATATTTGGGAGACGAACTCTACCGGATCATTTTTGAAGAGTTTATCCGCAGAGTGGAATCCAAGCGTAAATAGTTAAAAAGCAGGGGATTATAAAGGGTTGATAGTACAGGTTTTATACAACCTGCGGTAATCCATAAACATCCCGGATAAAAGCTTGAGCCTCCGGATGCTCTTTGCTATGATGCGCGCCTCCTGACGAGCAATCCTTGTCAGTTCTATGGTGGGCCTTGCCGGTCCCCTCGCGACGATAGACCGCGAACCTGGTCAGACCCGGAAGGGAGCAGCCACAGCGGAGGACTCGGGCGCCGGGGTGTGGCTGGTAGGGTTCACCTCCATTTCAAATGCTTTTCTTCTAGATTTCCAAGTCTTCTTTATTCCCAGATCTCTCTACTTCTACGCTCTTAAATTCTATTGTGATTCCGTGGATCTATATTCGTTGAGCGTGTTTCTTTCTTCATGCTTATTTTCTCGGTTGGAAGAGATCCGGGAGACATGCTCCCGGAGTTGGTTTGGCGGGTGATTTCGCTACATTTGCTGTTGGGAAGGATACTGAATTTCCTTCACGAGCTTGGAGCTCCACGGACACCACATATTGCCAGGCAAAAATGCACCACCAACCTCATCCAGGTGCAATTGCACATATTCCATTGAGGCATCGCAAACTTCTATGGCGAACTCGAAGAAACTGATCGTGTCCGTGTCCAAATGATATTGCCAGCTGGCGTTGTAGGGTGTCTGGGACGGGGTGATATAGCCCATCACGTGATAGAAGTCGGTCTGACCGTTCTCCAGAATATCCCGTGCCTGTTGGATTTTTGCTTTGTCCGTTAATTGTATGACAAAGGTGTGCTCGGCATCGGTGTCGGTGAATTCGAAATAAGCGACTTCGGCAAGTGCTGAGGTGGCGAACAGGGTTGCAGGTACTGCAATAGCTTGAAGCAAATATGATTTCAAAGACATGGAATCCTTCCATACAGATTGTTTTCCTAAGGGGCGCGAAGTCTAAACCTTTATGCCCTTCGATGTAAGCTCGACTTGCGGCTGATATCTGAACTTGTTCCTGATGTTATGAACTTGCTCTTTATGTATGAACTTGCTTCTCATGAATGAAAAATTCGCGGAGTTAGAATCACTTCGGTGACAGATTCGGGCCCGCATGCTAAGGTTACGCTTTTTACGGTTAAGCCTCTTCTTCGGTAATTTAAATCGCATGTCGTATCAAGTTCTCGCCCGGAAGTGGCGCCCCCAGAATTTCCAGGAAATGGTCGGCCAGGAGCACGTTCTCAAGGCCTTGGGGAATGCGCTGAATCAGGATCGATTGCATCATGCCTATCTGTTCACGGGCACTCGTGGTGTTGGTAAGACCACCGTGGCGAGAATCTTTGCCAAAAGCCTCAACTGTGAGACAGGAATCACCAGCCAGCCCTGTGGCGAATGTGCCGTGTGTACAGAAATTACTGAAGGGCGCTTTGTTGACCTGATTGAAATTGACGCTGCCTCCAGAACCAAAGTGGAGGATATGCGAGAGCTTCTGGACAATGTGCAATATGCCCCTACAAGAGGGCGCTATAAGATCTACCTCATCGATGAGGTGCACATGCTTTCCAACTCGAGTTTCAATGCATTGTTGAAAACACTCGAGGAGCCTCCTCCCCATATCAAATTCCTGTTGGCCACCACAGATCCACAGAAGCTGCCAGTGACGATTTTGTCCCGCTGCCTGCAGTTCAATCTGAAGAATCTTTCTCCTGAAAGAATCGTAAAACATCTGTCTCATGTACTCGGTGCCGAGCAGGTGCCGTCAGAAGAGGCGGCGTTATGGGAGCTGGCCAAGGCTGCAGAAGGCAGTATGCGGGATGCGCTGAGTCTGACTGACCAGGCGATTGCATTCGGTAACGGTGAAATTAAAGCCAAAGATGTTATCGAAATGCTCGGAACGATCGAGAAGCATGTGGTTGTTGAACTGCTACAGCTCGTTGCTTCGTCCGACACCGGCGGTATGTTGTCAAAAGTTCAGCATATGGCGGAATTTTCACCGGACTATGCCTATATATTGCAGGCAATTGCGGAACTTCTGCACCGTGTGGCCATAGAGCAGGCCGTTCCCGGTGCGATAGATAACAGCTTTGGGGATCAGCAGCAGGTGGTGGCATTAGCCAGACAGTTGGCAGCTGAGGACACCCAGTTGTTTTACCAGATTGCCCTGACCAGCCGTAAGGACCTTGCACTTGCTCCTGATCCGCGGGTTGGTTTCGAAATGGCACTGTTGAGAATGGTGAGTTTCCGGCCCAACGCTCAATCCGGGAGGGAAATTCATTCCGGACCTTCCACTGGAACGAATACAGGGCCTTCCAGCGCTGACAAGGAGAGTGACCCGGCACCTTCAGTCACCCCGCTTCCACCTAAAGAAAATACAGAGTCCAGACTTCACGCGGCTATGCCTGAGGCGACTGTTGAATCAAATGGTGCTTCCGGGGCGGCAGCTATAGCGACGCAGGAAAATTTCACCAAAACGGATGAGGCAAGCCAGGAAGCGCCCAGTACAGAAGTACCTAGTGCAGAGGCACGCAGCTCTGAGGCACATAGCACTGAGACACGCAGCACAGAGACACGTAGCACAGAGACACGTAGTCCAGAGACAAATGGCACCGAAGTGCTGGAAGCAGCCGCTGCGTCCGCCGCAGAACAACCTCGCGCTAAAGTTGAGCATGACGGCCGCCCAGAGCAGCAGTCGGTTGGAGTAGGTGATCACCACACACCTGCGGTCCAGGCATCGGGCACTCAGGTGCTGGACGCTCATGCGTCGCAAGCTCTGACAAATACGGCACAGGCCAGTGCAGCACAGGCACCAGAATCAGTAGAACAGGCACCAGAATCAGTAGAACAGGCACCAGAATTAGTAGAAAGTGTAGGCGAGACTGCAAGGGTTGATCAGGCTGTTGTAGAAGGTCAGGCCCTCGTAGACAGCCAGTCTTTTAAAGATAAAGAAATGTCAGAAGAGGCGGGATCTCGGCAACAGGTTGAAACTGTTGATGCCGATAGGCAGTCGCCTTTTAATGATGAGGTTTCCAGCCAGTCTCCGTCGCTTCAGCAAAACAATCAGACCCCGCAGACCACTCAGAGCAATGCCAGTGGGTATGTGGATGACTATCCGGGTTATGACCCTGGTGACTTTGAAGCTGACCATGATGATCTGATCCCTGTCAGGGAGTCTTATGATGCTTACACAGAAGACTCTTATGACAAGAAGGTGACCGCCGAGCCTCAAAGACCTGATGAGAGCGCGCCTGTAGTCTCTCTCCAGCTATCTGAAGCCAGTAATGGTGGTAATGGTGGCATACCTGCGCCTGCAGTGTTATCGCAGACTTCCGCGCCGGTAGATTCCGCTGAGGTTTCTGAGGAAGAGGTCGAAGACGAGGATAACCAGGAAGAGGAACTGGAGTCCTATCAGCAATCCGCGAAAAGTATGGAGCGGGACTTTGATGTGACCAAGGTCAGCAAGGTCTCGAATACGGCGGAACCTCAACTGAAAGGCTTGACGTGGGATGAAGTGTTGCGTCAATTGTCAGTCTCTGGAATGACGCGAAGCCTTGCACAGCGATGTGTTATGCATGATGTGCTGGGGCAAAGAATTGAATTTCTGATCGATCATGACCATTTTGATTTCTTCAACGAGGTGAATAAAGCCAGGTTGCGTGCAGCGTTGTCGGAATTCATGAACGAAAACGTTACAATCGAAATTATTGCCGGGGAAGCGAACTTTCTTTCCCCGTTGCAGAAATTGGAGAAGAAGCGGGCTGAACTGCAAGCGGAGGCAGAGCAGGAAATTCGCAATGACATTCATGTCAATGCCTTGATCCAGCGATTCGGCGCGACAGTAATAGAACAATCCATAGAACCGATTATTCGGGAGCTGTAGACATGTTAAAAGGTAATATGGGCGATCTGATGAAACAGGCCCAAAAAATTCAGGAACAGATGCAGAAAGCCCAGGAAGAGCTGGCAAATGCCGAAGTTCAGGGCGAATCTGGAGCCGGTATGGTCAAAGTCGTGATGAACGGTCGTCATGATGTGAAAAAAGTGGAGATTGATGCATCCCTGATGCAGGAAGATAAGGATATGCTGGAGGATTTGATTGCGGCTGCGGTAAATGATGCCGTCCGTAAAATCGAAGCCAATAACCAGGAAAAAATGTCCAGCCTGACCTCAGGAATGGGTATTCCCCCCAATTTTAAAATGCCTTTTTAATCAGGCTTTATTTGAGGAATCGGTACCTGATGTCCGGTCGCCTTACCCCTAGTATTGATCAACTCGTTAAGTGTTTGCGTTATTTGCCGGGTGTCGGACCCAAGTCCGCCACCCGTATGGCTCTCCATTTGCTGGAAAGAAACCAGGATCGGGCGGCAGAGCTGGCGATAGCTCTGAGTGACGCTTTGACGAGGGTAAAACGCTGCACCTGCTGTCAGAACTTTACTGAAGAGGAGCTCTGCAGGATCTGTGCTGATCCCCGGCGTACCGGAAAACAGGTATGCGTGGTGGAGTCTCCTACGGATGTAGTGGCTTTTGAGCAGACATCAGCCTATAGCGGCCGCTATTTTGTTCTGATGGGGCATTTGTCACCGATAGACGGCATTGGTCCTCGGGAAATCGGGATGGACAAGCTTCAAGCCGTCCTGGAAGGGGATGAGGTGGAGGAAGTAATACTGGCCACCAACCCCACGGTTGAGGGTGAAGCAACCGCCCACTACGTCGCCGAAATAGCCCGGGGCCTTGACCTGAAAGTATCTCGAATTGCTCATGGTATCCCGGTTGGTGGTGAATTGGGGATGTTGGATGCAGGCACGTTGAGCTATGCCTTGGAAGGCCGGAAGTCCCTTTTCTAGTCGCATCTGAAACCGGCTGTAATTACCCTTGTGGTGCAGATTCTCATTATAAAATTCCCGGATGTCGTTCATGTCCCAAAAGTCAGAAGATACTGTTCGCGAGCATCAATGGATCTCGTCGGATACCGAACTTGTAAATCTGTGTGGCCAGTTGAAGAGTGTCCAATGGCTGGCAGTGGACACTGAGTTTGTTCGCACGAACACCTTTTACCCGGTGCCCGGGCTTGTGCAATTGTATGATGGCGAAAGGGTCTATCTCGTTGACCCGTTGCCTATCACGGATTGGTCTCCGTTATCTGGCATATTTGCCCAGCCTGACATATTGAAGGTTCTGCATGCTTGCGGCGAAGACCTGGAGTTGTTCTTCAGTCTCGGTATCCAGCAGCCTCAGCCGCTTTTTGATACTCAGGTGGCTGCGGCCATGTTGGGAGGAGAGCTGAATGAGGGGCTGCAGAATCTGGTCAACAGAAACCTGGATTTGCATCTGACAAAACATGAGACCCGGTCAGATTGGACTTTGCGGCCATTAAGTGACGAACAGATTCGCTACGCCAAAGAGGACGTCGTCATATTGTTGCCTCTATTTGAGAAACAGAAGGAAGCATTGCTCGATCGTGGGCAATATGATCTGGTGCTTGCTGAAGGTGATCTGATGGGGGCGCAGGCGGCAAATCCCATTGCAGAGGATGTTTACTATCTGAAGCTGCGTGGTGGCTGGAAGCTTAGAAAGCACGCTCAAAGTTTATTGGCAACACTGGCCTCCTGGCGGGAAAGGGAAGCGAAGGCGCGTAATATACCGCGTCGACGGATCTGTACCGATGACGACCTGATCCAGCTTGCCATGCGAAGGCCTGAGTCCCTGGGGCAGATCACCCAATGTACCAAGCTGATGGGAAGCCAGTTAAGGAAATTCGGTAAGCTGATTTTGGAGCTGGTCAAGGAGGATGAGGCAAGAGAGCCAGCGGGCGACGAATTTGTTATGATTCGCCCCCCTTTGCCCAAGTCGGCGAAAGAGCTGTATCAGCAGGTCCGGGAAATGGCACAGTCTATTGCCTCCGAAAAGGGTATTAATCCAGGCTTATTGGCGAGCCGCAGCATGCTGGAAGAGCTGGTTGACTGGTATCTTAAGGGACAGGCCGCAGAGCAGCCTGCACTGCTTCGCACATGGCGGGGAGATATTCTGGGGAGCTTGCTGATGGACGTGTTACAGACGGGAGAGGATGATCGGTAATTATAGGTTGGCAGGACTGGGTAACCGTAAATGGTTGTGGTCTGTCTAGAATCTGTAAAAAGTCATCTGAAGAACTGCTATCTGTAAAAGCAGGCGTCTACTTGAACAGCAATTGTTTGCCAGAAAACCGGAACCAGTCAGGATGGTTGCCAGGGCCGGCGTGGTAAAATGCTGCCGTAGTTTGCAGTTTAAATATTTGAATGTAGTTATTGGTTAAAGAAAAGCATGAGTAATCTGTCCTCACCCTCCAAGCGGCTGGTGTCGGTCTACAAAAGTCCGCGTAAGGATGAAATGTACATCTACGTGGACAAAAAGCAGGGAGTGCAGGATCTGCCGGAGGCTTTATTGGCCCATTTCGGTAAGCCGGTTCACGTTTTTGATTTATTGCTGACGGCTGAAAAGTCGTTGGCCCGTGCCGATGCGGAAGAAGTGTTGGCAAAAATTGAGGAACAGGGCTTCTATCTGCAGATGCCGCCTCCGGCGGAAGACTACATGCAGGAAGTTGTAAAGGCGAAGGAGTCTCAACCTGCCGTCAGTCGGTCAAATGTCCAACACGACGCCTGACAGATGGTGGCTGAAGCCGCTTGAAACTCTGGATGCCGGTCAGTGGGAGCAGCTGTGCGACGGATGTGGAAAATGCTGCTTGCACAAGCTGCAGGATGAAGAGACGGATGAGCTTTATTTCACGGCGGTTGCCTGTCGCTTTCTGGGCACAGAAAAGGTTCGCTGCAAGTGCTATAAAGAGCGGGCTGAAAAGAATCCGGACTGTTTGATAATAAAGCCTGACAATATCGAGTCCATGCTGGAATGGCTGCCTCAGACATGCGCTTATCGCCTGCGCTCTCAAGGGATGCCGTTACCCGTGTGGCATCCGTTGAACACGGGGGATGCCGATCATGTCGAGCGCTGTGGCCATTCAATTCGTCACAGGGCGATCAGTGAAGATGAGTTGGGTGATGATGTGGACTGGGAAGAACTGATCCTGGTGGATATCCTATAAGGCTGATTTTCCGGAGGCATTGTTTTCCATAAAACAGCCCCCGACTGCTCTACAGAGTTCTGCAGAATAGTTAATCAGCAAACAGTATTGAGTAATTAAAAACAGAATTAAAGGTATGTTGACACAATTTGGTTATCTTAGCGCCTGGTCCATCTATCTGGTGGCGGCAGTTGTCTTTTATTTTATGCTCTGGCCGCTATTTAAGCGTCTGGGGCCGCGCCCGGTACAGCTATTCTTTCGTGCTCTTGTGGCTGTCGTTGTATTCACTCCAGCTATTTCCGTTCCTGAGCAGGGATTGTGGGCACCGGCGTACATTGTCGCTCTGGTCAGCCTGATGCAGCACGATGAAGTCAGGGCACTTCATGCGGGCATGTTTATCGCTGGGTCTCTTTGCATCATCGGGCTTCTTTTTGCCCTGGAATACATTCTTGGAAAGCTTGGTAAGGGGGGCGGTCAACAGCAGGCGTCTAAGTCCAAAGCCAAGCCCAAGCCGGTTGCCAAGAAGGCCGTCAAGGAACGAATCGAGCCACACTGCTAAGTGCTTCCGGGATAAGCTCAATTCGAGTTTAGCACATCCCGAAAGCTGATTGAGTCACCTTTGCGGTATCAGGGACGGCCAATGCCGGACGGTGGCTCTTTCAAATCCATGCTCCGGATTTGATTTATCCTATGTTGTATCGAATGACATGCAGGCATGCTGGAGAACTGGTCCGATGTGCCGGTAATGTTTCAATTCTTTCAAAATCAAGCATCTTCTAGCTTCTACTTAAGACTTTTCTTTAAATATCGCGTTGTAGTCCCCGAAAAAGCTGCTATAAATGAGTAGTAAGGCATGGTCTGTCTTTCTGGTGGGGCGGGCAGTGTCCGGTTAACGGGCGATTTGTGCCCAGAGTTTAATGTCTTCGGAAGAGTAATTGCCTTGAGTGGACTAACCACCTTGTTTTTCAAGAAATTCCAGGTCCTATTTGTCATTGTCCTGGGTCTATGCTGGATGCCCTCTATCCATGCTGAAATGGTGATCCCCGAAAGTTCCGATGTTCGGGTTTTGATCGATATTTCCGGCAGCATGAAGAAAAATGACCCTAAGAACCTGCGTAAGCCTGCCTTAAATCTGATTACGGAGCTCCTTCCGGAGGGGAATTCTGCCGGTGTCTGGACCTTCGGTGAATATGTCAACGAATTGGTGCCGCATCAGAAAGTCACGCCAAAGTGGCGCACGCTGGCGCGGGAAAAAAGCAAGGAGATCAGCTCATCCGCTTTGTTTACCAATATCGGTGCTGCGCTTGAGAAATCATCGGAAGACCTGCCGCCTGGAGCCGATTACTCCAATACACATTTTATTCTGCTGACCGATGGGGTGGTGGACATCTCGAAGGCGACCGGCGCCAATGTCACGGAACGTGAACGGATACTGACCGAAGTACTCCCCAGGTTCAAATCGATGGGGGCGAAGATTCATACCGTCGCGCTATCTAAAAATGCTGACCAGTCTCTGCTGCAGAATATCTCTATTGCCACCAATGGAATTTATGCACTGGCGGAATCATCCGATGAGCTCAGTAAGGTATTTCTGCAGGCTCTTCAGACAGCCGCGCCTGCAGAGGAAATTCCTCTGGAAGACAACAAGTTTGACGTGGATTCCAGTATCGAAGAGTTTACCGCCCTGATTTTCCGGGCTGATGAGAACAGCCAGACCGCGATCATCGAGCCGACAGGCGAAAAATTTACGGTAGACAGCAAGCCGGAATATGTTCGTTGGTTCAGAGAAGTCGGCTATGACCTGATTACGGTCAGTCGTCCTCTGGAAGGAGAATGGAAGCTGGAAGCGGAATTGGCTCCAGGAAGCCGGGTAACTGTCGTGAGTAATCTCAGAATGGTGATGGATCCGCTGCCTTCCAATTTCTATGCAGGGGACCAGCTGCAGCTTCAAGTCGGTTTCTTTGAAGACGGTGAGCAAATTACAAACGCCACTTTCCTGGGCCTGGTTGCGGTGGACGTCACTATCAAAACCGAGGATAACAAGTCCGGCACCAAACGGATATCCAAGGACGGCGAGCCTCCTGCGGATGGTGTCTTCCGGGAAAAGGTCACCAAGTTAAAGGATGTTGGCCGCTATGAGGTCAGTGTGTTGGGTGACGGACGGACATTTCGTCGCCAGATCCGTCAATTGATCACTCTCAATGCGCCCATGGCGGTGGACCTGGAGGCGACAGGGACAGGCGAGGATACCCGTTACCGGGTAGTGGTCAATGCCCTCAGCGACCACATTGATACGGAACAGACTTCCATTATCTCTAAGGTTAAAGGGCCTGACGGCAGTAATCTGATCAAATCAATCCCCTATAATCCGGATACCGGGCGCTGGGAGCTTGACATCGAGCCGACCAAGGGAGACGGGGTGTACGAGTTGAATCTAAGGGTTGAGGGAGTTGCCACCACGGGAGGGAAATTCCGTTTTGATCCGGATGTCATCACTGCAGAATTTCCTCGTCAGGAAGCTTCGCCAAACGAGTATCGCTCTCTGGTCGATTCGGAAGGTGCTGCATCGATGAATGATGCGTTGGCGGAAAGTGTTGCCAAACCACCTGAACCGGTGCCTGAGCCTGTCGCAGAACCAACAGGGGAAAGCATCGTTCCCGCAATTCCGGAAGACGTTGCCCAAAAAGCACTGGAAGAGCAGGAAGCGGCAATGTCTGAAGACACGGAAGAGAAGCCAAAGAGCAGTAAACGGACCATCATGTATATCGTTGCCGCCGTGGGTGGAGGGCTCGTTGTCATCAGTTTGGCTGGCTTGGGTATCTGGGCCTTGATGAAAAAGAAGAAAGAGCAAAAGCTCCTGGCCGAACGGACTTCAGGAAGCTCCAGGGAACCTCGTACTCTGAAGCAGGAGAAAGAGGAGGCTGAACCTGCGAAGGTAGAAGAAGATGCTGAGCCGGATCTTGAAGATGAGATCGAGCAGCTTGAAAACCCCGCCTTCAGCATGGACGAGTCGCAGGAGTTCAGCGTTGAGGAAGAAGAAATGCCGCCGGAACAGGGCAGCAAAGATGAGACGGACGATATGGAGTTTTCGTTGGAAGAATCGGAAATGTCCGAACCCGAACCTCCCGAGGAAGACACTGAGGAGCCTAGTGCAAAGGAAGATACTGATACGGGTTCTCAGGATGATATTGATGAATTACTGAATCAAAAGGCTGCTGAAGCCGATGAAGATAAAGACAAATCGGCGGAAGAACTGGCCGATGAGATTCTGAAGTCCAACGAGAAAGGGGCTGACATGGATGATGAGTTCAATCTCGAGGATTTTGATATTTCCGATACAGATGATCTTCCCTCACAGGACAGCAAGGAAAAATAATACAGCCAGGGATAATTATTAAAGTGCCGCCGGTGGGGAATACCGGCGGCGCAGAACTTACTGCTGAGTTTCCTTATCGGAGAACACTTCTGCAAATAGTGGGCTTGATAAATATCGTTCACTGGAATCAGGAAGAATAACCACGATGGTTTTGTCCTTGTTCTCGGGTCTTTCCGCAACGCGCGCGGCAGCGGCTACGGCGGCTCCACAGGATATTCCTGCCAGAATTCCTTCTTCTTTCATCAGTCTGTGAGCATATTCAATCGCTTCTTCATTGGTTACCTGCTCGACACTGTCCACCATGTCCAGATCCAGGTTCTTCGGCACGAAACCAGCGCCGATGCCTTGAATCTTATGTGGGGCGGGCTGTACCGGAGTGCCTGCCAGCGTTTGGGAAATGACGGGTGAAAGCGCCGGTTCAACGGCGATCGACGTAATTGCCTTACCCTGAGTGTTTTTGATGTAGCGGGAAATGCCGGTAATGGTGCCGCCGGTGCCGACGCCGGCAACGAGAATATCGATACTGCCTTCGGTGTCATTCCAGATTTCCGGCCCGGTGGTTTTTTCGTGAATTTCCGGGTTGGCTGGGTTTTCAAACTGCTGCAACAGCAAATGGGTATCCGGATCTGTCGCAACAATTTCATTGGCCTTATCGATGGCACCTTTCATGCCCTTGGCGCCTTCGGTCAGCTCCAGTTCTGCGCCGAGGGCTTTCAGGATCTTACGCCGTTCCAGGCTCATGGTATTCGGCATGGTCAGTACCAGCCGGTAACCACGGGAAGCGCAGACAAAAGCCAGTGCGATACCCGTGTTTCCGCTGGTGGGTTCAACTATCGTCATGCCCGGCTTCAGGCGCCCGGATTTTTCTGCATCCCATATCATATTGGCGCCAATACGGCATTTAACTGAGTAAGCCGGATTGCGGCCTTCAATTTTTGCAAATACACGGCCATTAGTGACCCGGTTCAATTTAACCAGTGGGGTATTGCCAATAGAAAGGGAATTGTCTTCGTAGACGGGCATGGAGTTCTCCTCATAACGTTCAAGGTGCTGGCTTCAGGACACAGGCGGTCCTGTGATAACGGTGGCACAGATAGGCAGCTTATTCAGATTACGTTGGGTCTGCAAACACCAATATTCACTTGTCTGCATGGAATTATGTGTTTTAGCCGTAAGTTGTAACTTTTAGCCAAGGTTGAGGCAGGAATGACCAGCGTATAAACTTCGACTTTGGTCTAATATCGGGAATTGGCTGGGAAACCTGGCAGTGGTGCACTGCAGTCAAGTAGCAGGTTAAGAAAAGAAGGCAAGAAAAGACGGGTACGAATGAATGAAGTTCACTGGAACAGAAAACTACGTTGCAACAGAAGATCTACAGTTGGCGGTGAATGCAGCGATTGCTCTGCAACGTCCATTACTGATCAAAGGTGAGCCGGGGACCGGCAAAACAATGCTGGCCGAGGAGCTGGCAGAAGCATTAGGGGCTCCTCTGATTCAGTGGCATATCAAATCCACCACCAAAGCCCAGCAGGGACTTTACGAATATGATGCTGTGTCCCGTTTAAGGGATTCCCAGCTTGGGGATGATCGAGTTCACGATATCCGGAATTACATTAAGAAAGGCAAACTCTGGGAGGCCTTTGAATCCGAGCAGCAAGCCGTACTGTTAATCGATGAAATAGACAAAGCGGATATCGAGTTTCCAAACGATTTGCTGCTGGAGCTCGATAAGATGGAATTTTATGTGTACGAGACCCAGGAGCGGATCAAGGCGACGACACGTCCGATTGTGATTATTACCAGTAACAATGAAAAAGAGCTGCCGGATGCCTTCCTGCGTCGCTGCTTCTTCCACTACATCAACTTCCCGGATAAGGACACCATGCTGGACATCATCGAGGTGCATTATCCTGGCATCAAGAAGGAATTGGTCAAGGATGCGCTCGATATCTTCTTTGACGTCCGTAAAGTTCCTGGGTTGAAGAAGAAACCCTCCACCTCTGAGCTCATCGACTGGCTTAAACTTCTGATGGCCGATGAGTTGCCGGAAGATATTTTGCGTCAACATGATGTCAGTCAGGCTATTCCACCGTTGTACGGTGCGTTGGTTAAAAATGAGCAGGATGTGCATCTGTTGCAGAAACTGGCATTTATGGCCCGGCGCGGTGGCTGATCTGCGGAAACTCGGAAGATAACCGGAGAGAAGCATGCTGATAGATTTTTTTATGGCCCTCCGCAAAGCCAAGGTGCCCGCGACCCTGCGGGAATTCCTGGATTTTCTGGAGGCATTGCAGCATCGGCTGGCATTTGCCGACATGGATGAGTTTTATTATCTGAGTCGTGCCTGCCTAGTGAAAGATGAGAAGCATTACGACAAGTTCGATCGGGCATTTGCTGCCTATTTCAAGGGATTGGAAGATCTGAATGAGCTTTTGGAGGCACTGATTCCTGATGACTGGCTGCGCAAGGAATTCGAGCGTCAGTTAACGGAAGAGGAAAAAGCCCAGATCCAGTCTCTTGGTGGGCTGGAAGAGTTGATCGAGGCCTTCAAGAAAAGGCTGGAAGAACAGAAAGAACGCCACGAAGGTGGTAATCGCTGGATCGGCACTGGCGGCACATCGCCCTTCGGAGCCAATGGCTATAACCCGGAAGGAATTCGGATCGGCCAGAAAAACTCCCGTAACAAGAAAGCGGTAAAGGTCTGGGAACAGAGAGCCTACAAGGATCTGGATGATTCCATCACGTTGGGAATCCGTAATATCAAGGTCGCTTTACGCAGGTTGCGCAAGTTCGCCCGTCAGGGGGCTCAGGAAGAGCTGGATATGCCGGATACGATTCGCAGCACCGCCAATAATGCCGGCTACCTTGATATCAAGATGGTGCCTGAGCGCCATAATACGGTGAAAGTTCTGCTGTTTCTTGATGTGGGTGGTTCCATGGATCCCCATATCCGAGTGTGTGAGGAGCTGTTTTCGGCAGCCCGTTCTGAATTCAAACATCTTGAGTATTTCTACTTTCACAACTTCATTTATGAGCGGGTCTGGAAGAACAACATCCGCAGGATGTCTGAGACAACACTGACCTACGATATCCTGCATAAATACAGTTCTGACTACCGGGTGATCTTTGTCGGCGATGCCAGTATGGCGCCCTATGAAATCACGCACCCCGGCGGCAGTATCGAGCACTGGAATGACGAAGCAGGTGCCGTCTGGATGCAGAGAGTGATGGAGAAATTCGACAAAGTCGCCTGGCTCAATCCGTTGCCACAGCAGTATTGGGGGGAGGGCGGTTCCCTTGGTATTACCAAGCAGCTGCTAAGCGAAAAGATGTTCCCAATGACCATTGAAGGGCTTGAGCAGGGAATGAAATATCTCAGCAAATGATTGCTTAATCAGTGATCTCTTGGTGAATATTCCTGCCCGCTTTGACACCGGCACGAGAGTGCCGGTTTGTTTTTCCTGCATTCATACCCGCATTAATACCGGTATCCGCGGCGCTCATACTTACACCCGCGGCGCTCATACTTACACCCGCGACGCTCATACTTACACCCGCAACGCTCACGCTTGCACTCACACCTATACCCGTAACACTCACACCGGGACCCGCAACGCTCGATAAATCACGCCGTTTTTTGCATGCCGACAAGTTTTAACCATGTCTCGTTTTGTAAAGAATTGTCTCTCTTGAGTAAAGGAGTTCACACTTTTGTTGCTGAAGCAGTGGTAATATGGCGCCATGAAAATGTCAGACGGTTCAAATACCAAGGTGCTATGGCCTATGTTTCCTTTTGCCACCAAGGAAGTCCTCAGTAAGGCACTCCTCAATCTGTTGTTGGTATCTCTGGTCATTGCTTCTGCTCCTGCCAACTCCACAGAAAACCTAGCGCAGAGAACAGAGTCCCTGAAGAAAAGGGTGATTGAACTCAACCGGGAGCTATATAAGCTCGAAGAAGAAATTCTGTATCCTGCCAACACTCAAGTGGTCGTGTTTCTGTCCGTGGCTGACAACGTTGACTTCGATCTGGATTCAGTTGAGCTGAATCTGAACGGTAAGCTTGCGACCTCCTATCTTTACTCCGAACGGGAAATGAATGCTCTGAAGCGCGGAGGTGTACAGCGCTTGTATATGGGAAGTCTGTCGGCAGGGCCGCATAAGGTGGAAGCCGTCTTTAATGGCCGAGGGGGAAATGATAAGTACTTTCGTAACGCGGCCAATCTGAACTTTGAAAAGGCCTCAACATCAAAATTCCTGGAACTGCGCATAGAGCGCGGAACCGGTAAAGGGAATCTGCCCAGGTTCCTGGTTAAGGAAATGCAGCACTAGTTGGGGCGTTATTGATGTTCTCTTCATCATTGTCCCGCCTTCGTACCGGTTTAGCCTTTCTTGCGATGGCATTCTCAGCCCTTCGGACCGCTGGTAGAGTTTCGGCCCTCAGGCTCACTGTTGCCTTTGTGATCCTGATGGCGACAGCCAGTCAAGTATTCGCGGATGCAGCCGCTGATGAACTCTTGCACCGCGAAGCTTTGTACCATTTCTACAACAACGATTACCTGAAGACTCTGGTGCTGCTTGAGAACTCCCATGTGGGTTCCAACCACATCGATAATGAATACCACAACCTGAATCATATTCTGGCCCTGGAGACCAACCTAAGGTTCGGGATGGCGTCCACGGTTGATGAGATTCTTCAGCATCTTGAGTTCACCGCCAGGGAAAAGGATGTCAAGCAGACCGTGCTGATGTTCAAAGGGCGCAAGGCTTATAGCCAGGGCCGGTGGAGAGAAGCTGCGAATCTTTATGCGGATGCCCTCAAGGGCCGGACACTGACGAAACCCGAGAAGGATGAGGCGCTTTACTATCTTGCCAACAGCTATCTGAAGGTCAATCAGGTCAACGAAGCTGCCAAAGTACTCGGAGCGATTAGTGACGGCAGTCTGTGGGCGGCCTATGGCTACTACAATCTCGGCGTTTATTACGCCCGGAAGGATCCTGATCACAGTCGTGCATTTGTGTCACTGAGAGTGGCCTCGGCCATGACCGATGAGACCCTGGAAGGACTGGAGCTGAATGATCGTATACAGCTTTCTGCCGGTCACATTGCTCTTGAGGAGCAGGACTACAACAAAGCCCTGTCGTTTCTGAAAAATGTCCGGGCGGCCGGTACCAGTGCTCCGGCAGCCATATACGATTATGGACGTGCCTTTGCCGGCTTGGGCCGGTATCGCACGGCTATCCAGTCCTGGCACCGGGCGAAAAAATTTGCGTTGGTGATTCCCGGTGTCGCAGACACATTTCAGGCGATCGCCTATGGCTACGAGCAGGAAAACCTGCGGGCGACGGCCATTGATGCCTATCTGGAAGCAATTGCCGTCTATGAGAAGGAATTGCGTCAGCTGGATTCCATTACCAACTCGTTGAATACCCAGGGGGCGCTGCAAACACTGGTGGAAATCAAACGCCAGAACAACGGCGTGGAATGGTTTCTGGCGACAGATCTGGTCACCAACACGCCAACGGTGGCCTTCGTTAACTTCATGATGGAAGACCCGGAGTTCTATGGCTTAGCCAAAGAAGCATTGCAACTCAATAGTTTGCAGGGGGCGGTCGAAGATGGTCTTCACCAGTTGACGGTGTTCAAAAAAATGCTGACACGGCGTGCAAAGGAGATTGGTGGGGCTGCGGCAAAAGGCCAGAAAAAGCTTGATACCCGTATGCTGAACGCATTGGTGGATGAGCGTAATGAATTGGCCAAATCTCTCGCTGAAGCCGAGAAAAAACAGGATTACCAGGCATTCAGCCTTCCGGAATATGCGAATGCCGGTAAAAAGCTTGAGCAACTGCAGGCGGAAATGCAGTCCCTGTCCGGTCAGCTCTCCGAACGGGAGAGGCAGGACTATGAGCAGAGAATTCAGCGTTTAAAAGGGCTGGTTCTGTGGAATTCCGTGGATGAGTACAAACAGAACAGAGTTGATGTCGTTACCACCATGCAATCCGTGGATGATCAACTGAATCAGTTAAAAGAAAACTTCCTCCGCTTGAAAGATGACTTCGGGCGTGGCCACGGGCTATTCCAGTCCAAGATCGAACGCGTACAAAAGCTCACCTCTCTCTACTCAGATCTTCGTCAAGATCTGGACATTGAACTTAAAGAGCTGGATAACGAATTAACCCGACAGGGGGTTGAGTTGCTCAAGCAGCACAGAGATCAAATCGACTCCTATTATGTACGGAGTCAGTTAGCTCTGGTTAATTTATACGATGATCTGGCCCTGGCTGATCTGGAGAAATCGAAGGCCAAAAGCGACAAAGGGGAGGCTCCCCTATGAGAATGCTGTTGCTGATGGGAGTCATACTCGGTTGTCTGTCCACCCAGGTTTTGGCAGACAGCAACAAAGCCATCGTGATTGTAGACAAGGATGAAGCAGACAAAACGATCGGTGAACTGAAGCCGGCCTATATCGATTTTAAATTTCGCACGAGCCCCCGTGTGCCTTTGAATGAGGTGGTGCTCAGATATACCCGGCTGATCAAGGAAGCGAAGGATTCCGAGGTTCGGATAAAGGCCCTGCACAGATTGGCCAATCTGGAGGATCTTTTTGGAGCACAACGCCCGGATGGCATGATTGATAAGGAAATCTGGCATATTGCGATCCAAAGTTATGAAGAGGTTTTAAAGCAGCATCCTTCGGAGAAGGGGAATGACTGGATTCTTTATCAGTTGGCTCGTGCCTACGAAAATGTTGGAAAAACCGATAAAACCCTTTCGATTCTGGAACGGCTCACCGGTCAATACCCGCAGTCAGGGCTGGTGCCGGAATCCTGGTTTCGGATTGCTGAATTACGCTATTCACGCGGTAACTATGCCAAGGCGGAAAAGGCCTATGGCAAAGTGCTGGATATGTCCAGAAACAGTGGCTTTCAGGAGAAGGCACTGTATATGACCGGATGGTCCCAATATAAGCAGGATCGACATTCTGAAGCTCTCAATACGTTTCTGGAAGTGCTCAAAGCGATCGGTGATTCCCGGGGAAGCGTGGATTCCGCAGAAGCCGTTGAAGCAGATACCCTGCGTATTGCCTCTGTGATTGCCAGTGCTGAACAGGGTCCAAAAACTCTCGCCAGGGCCATCGCGAAGCACAGCTACGACGATATGGCGCCGGCACTCTATGGACGGCTTTATCAATTTTATCTTGATGCGGAACGTTATCAGGATGCGAGCGATACGTCCCAGGCATTTATCGACGAATATCCCGTCTCACCCAAACGAATCGATTTTCATGAGAGAAAAGTGGCGGCATACCAGCTGGGACGCCTGCCTTCACTGGCCTGGAAGGAGAAGGAAACCGTAGTTGCAGAACTGGCTCCGGGAAGCGATTACCTGAGCCGTCAGGACAAAGATGTCAAGACTCATGTCAACGCGGTTCTATATGGATATCTGGATGAACTCGGACAAAGAAGCTATGCCCTGGCCGCGCAAAAGAAAGGGGAAGCCCATCGTGCCAGCCTGCTGGAGGCAACCGGCTACTTTTCTATGATGGTTGATCTTTATCCCCGTGAAGCGGCTTCAGCTCAAGCTTCCATGTTGGCGGGTGAGGCCTACTTTCAATTGAAGGATTGGCCAAATGCGATTAAGTCCTACGACCGTGTGGCCTATTTCTATACTGACTCTGAACAGCGGGCAGAGGCCGGATATGCCGCCATCCTGGCGTTAGGGGAAGCTCTGAAGGAAACCCCTGATGATCAATTTTTGCGGGAAGAGCGGGTTAAGGCGCTGATCCGGTTTGTCGACACCTTCGGCGATGATGAAAGGAGCGATAGCGCACTGCTGCTGGCGGCGAGTGAAGAGTATGAAATGGAGCACTATCTCCAGGCATTTAAGCTTTCACGTCAAGTGGCAACCGGCAGTCAACAGCCGGCTATTCTGAAATCAGCCTGGAAAGTGGCAGGTCACTCAGCATTTGCTTTGGATCGTTTCATGGAAGCGGAAGAGGCCTATCAAAATGCATTGAAACTCCGCACTAAAAAGGATGCAGATTATGCAAGCCTTACCGATAGCCTTGCGGCAAGCATCTATAGCTTGGGGGAAGTGCGCGAAAGACAGGGTAATATCCAGGCAGCCTTTAACGAGTATAAGCGCATAGTTGAGCTTACCCCGGATTCTTCGGTACGAACCAGTGCGCAATATGATGCCGCTATGCGGGCCATTGATCTGAAATACTGGGATGAAGCGGAAGCTCTGATGACCAATTTTCGGAGCAGGTTTAGTCAGCATACCCTTGCAGAAGGCATTGGAGAAAAGCTGGTATTTGTCTACATGCAAAGTGGTCAGCAGGTGCAGGCGGCAAACGAGCTGAAACGGATTACCAGTGAGGAAAAAGACCCTGAGCGCCGTCGCAAAGGGCTGCTGCAAACCGCCCAGTTATTCCGGGATGCGGGAGAGGCTGTTTCTGCCGGGGATTTGTATAAGCGCTACATCAAAGAATATCCACGTCCTTTTGAAGCGGCGATGGATAGCTACCAATCACTGATCGACATTGCCCGGAATTCTGAAGGAGACAAGGCCGTCAGATATTGGCAGCAGCAATTGGTCAGTTTCGAAGCGGATGGTGGGAGTCAGCGGTCTGTTGAAAGCAAAGCGTTGGCAGCGGAAGCAAGTTGGAATCTGCTACAGAACGAGAAGGAAGAGTATGACCGTGTCAGGTTGACGCTGCCTTTGGCGAAATCACTTGCCCGTAAACAGGTACTTTTGAAATCCCTGGTGGCTCAGTTAAACCGTACGCTTGAGTACGGTATCCGCGAATATGTCACGGCAGCCAATCACATGATGGGGGAACTCTATCTGCAGCTTGGGCAGGATATTATCGGATCTGAGCGTCCCGCCAATCTGTCGGATCTGGAGCTTGAGCAATATGCCCTGTTACTTGAAGACCAGGCCTTCCCGTTTGAGGATAAGGCAATCGAATTGCTGGAGCAGAATGTGTCCAGAACCCGCGAGGGACTTTATGACCAATGGATCAGGGAAAGCTATGCCGCGTTAAGCGAATTATTACCCGTCAGATATAACAAGCAGGAGGTGGCCGTTGATGTGCCTGAATCTCTGCAATAGCCTGTATCTCTGCAAGAAAAGTTTCAAACTCCAGTTGATTACCACGATGGCTGCACTCTGGTTGGCCGGTTGTGCTTCTTCACCTGAAACCCCAGTGCCGGTGGTGGCTCCTAAACCGGCAGTGGTGGTAACTGAAGAGATGCAGCAATTGTACGGCAATGCGTTGCAGGCTTTTAACCTGGAACGTTTGGGGCAAGCGGAAGTGTATCTGCAACAGTTGATTGATATTGAACCCAATCTGAGTGCTCCCTATGTGACCCGCGGGCGTATAGCGGAAATGAAAGGGGACAAGGAATCTGCAAAGTTGCTGTATCGTCACGCACTGGAGGTTGATGCGGGTAATCATATGGCCATGCATCAGTTGGCGATGCTTGCCCGGGAAGAAGGGGAGTTTGAACGTGCCCGGGAGCTCTATGAAAGTGCCATCGCATTGAAACCGGAGGAGCCTCTATACCATAGGAACTATGCCATTTTGCTGGATCTGTATTTAGGGGATCTGGAAAATGCATTGAAGCACTATGAACTCTATCAAAAAATTAGAAAACAACCTGATAATCAGGTGGCATTATGGGTAGTAGATCTCAAACGTAGAATTCAATAAAGGCTCAGTTATGCAGATTCATCAAAGGCTTGCTATCCTTTTTACGGCTCTCTACAGTATCACCTCCGCTGCCGTAGAACGGATCGAACTGGAGGGAACCTCAGTTCGAGGTGATCAGGAGCAGCCCCAGGTCTTGTATCTGATTCCGTGGCAAACACCCAAGAGTCCTGAGATTCAGGTGCCGGCGCCAAAGCAGGAATTGGATGGCATTTTAGAGCCGGTGGAGAGACAAAGCTTCCGCGAGCGCCTGTATTACAGGCAGTATCTTAAAATCGGCGACCTGGAATAGCATTAGTATCTTTGATTTTTACAGGAGCCTTCTCAAATGTTTGAGACTATCGTTCGCTTTTTTCAAGACGGCGGAACCTTTATGTATCCTATTGCCGTTGTGTTAGTACTTGGCGTAGCGATTGCAATAGAGCGGTATGTTTACCTCAGTGTTGCAAAAGTCAGCAACCGTTCTGATTTCAATAAACTGATTCCTATGGTTAGGAAGCGCGACTATCGTGGCGCGCTCAAACATGCCAACCAGTCGCGTACGGCTATGGCAAGCATTATTGGCGCCGGTATAGGTCGCTTGTTAAACCGCCAGTCTCGTGATGACATTGAATATGCCATGGAAGAGGGGTTGATGGAGGTGCTGCCAAGGCTGGAAAAACGTACCCAGTATCTGGCCACTCTGGCGAACGTATCCACTCTGCTTGGGCTGTTGGGGACCATTATCGGTCTGATCGCGGCCTTTACCGCCGTTGCGAATGCGGACCCTGCCGAGAAGGCCAACCTGTTATCCCAGAGTATTTCCGTGGCGATGAACACCACCGCATTCGGTCTGATTGCTGCTATTCCATTGCTGCTTTTGCACGCTATCCTGCAAACCAAAACTAACGAAATTGTTGACAGTTTTGAAGCCGCCGGCGTGAAAATCATGAACCTGATTTCTGAGCGTAGTAACAACGGTACTGAACAAGCTTAATCCAGGATAATCATCATGCGTCGTAAGCATCGTCGCCCGGAGCGCAATGCTGAGCTTGATATTACCGCGTTCATGAATCTCATGATCGTTCTGGTACCGGTGTTACTTATCAATCTCGTATTTGCGCAGACCAGTGTTCTGGACCTGAATTTTCCAGAGTCCACTGGGGGCAACAACAATGAAGAAAACCTGCAGTTGCAGGCCATTATCCTGGATGACCGGTTAATTGTCGCTGACAACAAGGGCGGGGTGATCAAGCAGATCCCCAAACTGGAAACCGGTGAACACGACTTTGCATTGCTGAGTCTGGTTGCCAAGGATATCAAGGCCCGTCTGCCGGAGAAGCGCGATATCACAATTATGCCCAAGGATAATACCTCCTATCAGACTCTGGTAACCGCCATGGATACTCTGAGGTCTTATAGAACGGTTGTGGCCGGCAGTGTTGTGAATGCGGAACTGTTTCCAGACATATCCATCGCGGACGCTCCGGAAATCATCGATCCCATGGCTGATGCGGGAGGTGCTCAATGAAGCAGTCCGCCCGCGCAAAAAGAGTGCAGCGCCACTATCGGCGCATGCACAAAACAGCCGGTTTGAACCTGGTGTCCCTGATGGACATATTTACCATCCTGGTTTTCTTCCTGATGGTGAACTCATCGGACGTTCAGGTCTTACAGCAGAATGCGGATATCAAACTGCCGGTTTCGGTTGCTGATCAGCTGCCAAGAGACCTGCTGACGATCAATGTCTCCGAAGACAATATCGTTGTCGGTGGTCGGGTGGTTGCAAATGCCGGAAAGGCTGCTGATCAGGAGTCTCTGATCATCGATGGCCTCAAAGCAGAGCTGGACTATCAGGCATCGAGAACCGTTGCTGAAGATCCCAACGGCAGGCCAATTATGGTCATGGCTGATAGGGAACTGCCGTACAAACTGCTGAAGAGAATTATGTCCACCTGTGTGGAATCCGGTTACAGCAGTATCTCCCTGGCAGTATCTCGCAAGGGTGAAGGGGAGGCCGGAGCATGAGAACCGCGAGTGTACCATTGCCCTGGCAGGTGGATGCCAAAGAGCGTGACCGCTTCCTGTTGATTCTGCTGTGCTGTTTCCTGGTATTTCTGGTCATTGGTACGATTGTCCCGCTGGTTAATCTGCCCGAGAAAAGCCGTGAGGAGCTGGAAGCCCTGCCTCCTCAGCTGGCCCGGGTGGTCATTGAGAAGCGGGAATTGCCGAAACCCGAAATCAAGAAGCCCGAACCGGAGCCGCCCAAACCTGAGGAAAAAAAGGAAGAGCCGGAACCGAAACCCGAGCCGAAGCCCGAACCTAAACCCGAACCCAAACCCGAGCCGAAGCCTGAGCCTAAACCCGAGCCCAAGAATGATGTTCAGAAAGCTCGCGAGAAGGCCAAGAGCACAGGACTTCTGGCATTGAGTGATCAGCTGTCAGAACTGAGGGCCTTAGCGGATACGGCACCGGCAACGGACCAGCCGCTGTTGACCGCTAAACCGATAGCGCGTAAGTCTTCTGAAGGCTTGGTCAACAGTGTTTCCACCAAGAGCAGTGGCGGTGTGGACACCAGTCAGCTTGACCAGAGCACGCAGAAAATGGCGTTGGCGACTCGTCAGGTGACTGAAGTGGAATCACCGGTGGCTGAACAGGTGGCAAAAGAAGAGGCTGCGGCGAAGCAATCCAGAAAAGGTGGCGGGCGTTCAGCGGAGGAAATCCGCCGGGTGTTTGACTCCAATAAGGGGGCTATCTCGCGGATCTACAAGCGTGAGCTGAGGCAGAACCCGACCCTGAAAGGTGCTGTCACCTTTGAGCTGGTGCTGGAATCCAACGGATCGGTATCTTCCTGTGATGTTGTCAAAAGTGAGCTGGGCAATCCGGAAGTTGAACGCAAAGTCTGTGCAAGACTGCTGTTGGTCAACTTTGGTGCCAAGGCAGACACTGAGAAGCAGAAGGTGCAATATCCCATCGACTTCTTCCCGACCTGATCAGGGCTTGGATGAGGGAATAAAAAAGCCGGACAGTTGTCCGGCTTTTTTGGTTCTTGATAGCGTAAGCTTGATTGGATAGAGCAAGGCTCTACGAGATGCGGTTAACCGATGGTGATTTCCGGGAGTTCCGGTTTGTCTACCTGCATCTTTTCTTTTGGCGCAATGACTTTGGCCTGACCGGAAACGACTTGCTCGTCATTTTGGTTGTGGATTTCACACTGTAGTACCACGCGGCCTTTCGGAAGTTTTTCCGTTACCGTAATCCGGGCAGTCAGAATGTCGTTGATTTTTACTGGCCTCAGAAACGCCATGCTTTGTTCAAGATAGATAGATCCTGGACCTGGTAATACCGTGGCAATGGCCGCCGATATCAGTGCTCCTGACCACATTCCGTGTGCTATCCGCTCTTTGAAAACCGTCGTTTCTGCAAATTTTGGATCCAGGTGAACCGGATTCATGTCGCCTGAGACGGCAGCAAACAGGATAATTTGATCCTCGGTCAGGGTTTTGGTGAATGTGGCAGTATCTCCCACATCCAGTTCGTCATAAGTGAAGTTTTCTAATACGTCCATAAGTCTACTTATCGTACCTGGTAAATTGAGACACTGTGTTCAGTGTAGCTTATATTCAACCCGGAAGCATGGCCGTCCGTCGGCCTGACAGGCTCGGTGGTAACAGGCTCAGTGGTGACAGGAGTCAGGCAGTAAATGGTGTTGCTCAAGCCATTTCACCATATCCTGAATAACTTCGTCTTTATTGGTTTCGTTTAACATCTCATGACGGCCATCCGGGTATAACCGGCAGTTCAGTTGCTGAACTCCGCTATTCTTGAGTTTACGGGACAGCTCCTTAACGCCTTTGCCCATTCCTCCCACGGGGTCCCTGTCTCCGGAGAGAAGATAGTAAGGAATATTTTTGGGGAGCTTTCTGAGGTTGCGGGAAGCTGAGATGTCCCTCAGTCCGCCGAGAAAGTCGCACCATAATTGAGTGGTTGCGATAAACCCGCAGGCAGGGTCATTGATGTATCGATCCACCTGTTCCGTATCCCGGGACAGCCAATCGTGGCTGGTACGGTTAGGTTTGAAGTGATCGTTGAATGAGCCGAACGACAGGAAATCCAGAAATTTGCTGGTGGTCCTCGCACCCAGACGAAGCTTCTCCAGTCTGGCAATCTGGACGGCGGCTTTGAACTTTATTGGTGGGGAGTAATTGCTTCCCGAAAGAATCAGGCCGGACAAAGCGGTGGGGTAGTTCATCAGGAAGCCCATGGTGATAAAAGAGCCCATGCTATGGGCAAATAGTACATGGGGGCCCTGATGACAGTGCTGCTGGCAATATTGGTAGACCAGATTGACGTCTCCGACCACCTTGCGCCAGCCGTCCTTGTCGTCATAATGTCCGAGGAGCTTGCCTCTTGCTGAACGCCCATGGCCACGGTGGTCGTGGGCTATTACCATGAAGCCCTGTTCGGTAAGGGCTTTGGCCAGATGTTCATAACGGGCGCTATGCTCTGCCATCCCGTGTACGATCTGAAACACGCCCTTGGGAGCCCGATTTTGGGGTAGCCATTTATAGAGGGTAATTTGGTGACCATCGATACTTTCGATGGTGTCCGGACTATGGCTTTCGTCCAATCTTTCAGCACTGGCCAGGTCTGATTCCTGATACTGCATCCTGTTTACTCTTTTTCTTCAGATATGATGTAAGGGATTATGGTTTTGGTTGATGACAATGACAGGTCAAGAATTCCCGGTGTATTGATCATTTATTGGCTAATCAGAAGGTTATGACGCCAAACAAACCTTGCCACATTATCAAATATCATACCTTTGTCTATGTTGTAGGTCGCAAAGCTGGTATTCTTAGCACCCAAAATAACATCATCATCAACTGCAATATGTCCTAACCCATATGGGGGATGTGGTTCACTGTAGTTTCATGAAACCGACAATCTTCCATGAAACCGATAAAGTTCCATGAAACCGATAAAGTTCCATGAAACCAATAAAGTTCCATGAAACCGATAAGGCCAGCCCCGGGTTGCCAGGTTCATCAACGCAGGTGGTGCTGTGAGCAGTGTTGTCGGTGGCTGCTAAATATCCTGAAAATGCGGGCATAAAAGTCCAGGTCATTCTGACAACCCGGTATTGGATATCTCTGCCGGCAAATTCACAACAAAAGAATAACGATTGATAGCGATTGTATTGGGAGACAGGCGTATGGAGAACTTTTTCAAGGACAAGTACCCTCCGGGTATCCCCTCTGAGGTTGAGTTGGACAAGTATGCTTCTGTGGTTGAGATGTTCGAGCAGGCTTGCCAGAGGTTTGCCGATAAACCGGCATTTTCGGCATTGGGAACCACCATTACTTACGGTGAGCTGGAACAGTATACCCGACAGTTTGCAGCCTATCTGCAGAATCACACCAACCTGAAGCGCGGCGACCGTATCGCCGTTCAGATGCCAAATCTTCTGCAATACCCGATCGCGGTGTATGGTGCCATGCGCGCCGGTCTGGTTGTGGTGAACACGAATCCTCTGTACACCGCCAGGGAAATGGAACACCAGTTTAATGACTCGGGAGCCAAGGCGCTTGTCGTGTTGGCTAACATGGCGGCGACCGCTGAAGAAGTGTTGCCCCACACTGGCATCGAAACCGTGATTGTGACCGAAATCGCCGACATGCATTCTCCGCTGAAGCGTTTCGTCATGAACAAGGCGGTCAAGTACATCAAAAAAATGGTGCCCCCGTTTGATATTCCTGATGCGGTAAGTTTCACCAAGGCACTTGGCCTGGGAAGCAAAAGCACGTTCAGGAAGGTTAAGATCAAACGCGACGATCTGGCAGTGCTGCAGTATACCGGCGGCACGACCGGGGTGGCCAAAGGGGCGATGCTGACCCAAGCCAACCTGGTTGCCAATGTATTACAGCTGAAACCACTGCTGACTGTTCGACTGGGTGAAGGCTGCGAAACCATCATAGCACCGTTGCCGCTCTACCATATTTATTCCTTCACCATGAACTGCGGCATTATGCTGGAGACAGGCAACCACAGCGTTTTGATTCCCAATCCGCGGGATCTGGACGGGTTCGTCAAGGAATTGCAGAAGTGGAACTTCACCGGGTTTCTGGGCATCAATACGTTGTTCGTTGCACTGTGCAATAACGAAGGTTTCCAGGACCTGGATTTCAGTCACCTCAAAATTACCGCCGCCGGTGGTATGGCTCTGACATCGGATACTGCCAAGATGTGGAAAACCGTCACCGGTTGCGATGTCACGGAAGGCTACGGTATGACTGAAACGTCACCGGTCGTATCCATTAATCCCATCAATGCGGTGCAGATCGGTACTATCGGATTGCCCATACCTAATACCCACGTCAAAGTGATTGACGATGAAGGTAAGGAGTTGTCGGTAGGGGAGGCTGGTGAGCTGTGTGTGAAGGGCCCTCAAGTCATGAAAGGCTACTGGCAGCGTCCGGATGAAACCGCCAAGACGATGACAGAAGACGGCTGGATCAAGACGGGCGATATCGCACTGGTTCAGAATGACGGTTATCTGCGGATTGTCGATCGTAAGAAGGATATGATCCTGGTATCCGGCTTTAACGTGTATCCCAATGAAATTGAGGACGTGGTTGGCAGTCACCCGGATGTGGTGGAGTGTGCGGCCATTGGGGTTCCCGATCTGAAGAGCGGTGAAGTGGTAAAAGTCTTTGTAGTGAAGAGCAGTCCGAATCTTACCGACAGTGCGTTGAAAGAATTCTGTCGTGAACGATTGACCGCTTACAAAGTGCCTAAATTCATAGAGTTCCGGGACGAATTGCCGAAATCCAACGTGGGCAAGATCCTCAGACGCGAATTGCGTGATGAGGAAGTCAAGAAACACAGCCATGCGGCCTGACGGTAGATACTGACGACCCAAAAAGGCCGGTCATCTCCCGGCCTTTTCCTTTTCGCCCTTCCTGCTATCAAAGGCGGGCTTACAAAGATGCCTTTTCCCGTTATCATTCTCCCCCTGTACATTCATGACCAATACGCGATTTTCCGTGAAAGCATTTAATCCTGATCTGGTGCTGACTAAAGACCGGTACCGACTACAGCAGCAATGGCGCCAGCTGCAGCAAAAAGAATCTGAAAAAGACCTGGAAACCTTTTGTAAGAAAGCGGAAGCCTCCGCTGCTTTAAGAGAAGAAAGGCGGCAGAAAGTTCCGGCAGTGAAATATCCGGAGACATTGCCGGTAGTCGAACGCCTGGATGATATCCGGCAGGCGATTGCAGAGCACCAGGTGGTCATTGTGGCGGGTGAGACCGGTTCTGGGAAAACCACTCAGTTGCCTAAACTGTGTCTGGATATGGGGCGTGGGATTTCCGGTATGATCGGTCATACCCAGCCACGCCGTCTGGCGGCCAGGGCTGTCGCCAATCGTCTGGGTGAAGAGTTGCAGTGTAAAGTTGGCGATCAGGTAGGATTCCAGGTTCGGTTTTCCGATCAGAGCACGCCACATACTCTGGTTAAGGTCATGACCGACGGGATTCTGTTGGCGGAAACCCAGCATGACCGTTTTCTCAGCCGCTACGATACCATCATTATTGATGAAGCCCACGAACGCTCCCTGAATATCGATTTTCTTCTGGGCTATCTGAAAAATATTCTCCCTAACCGGCCGGATCTGAAGTTGATCATTACCTCCGCTACCATCGATGTGGAGCGGTTTTCCAGCCACTTTGAAAGTGCACCGGTGATTGAGGTTTCAGGGCGGACCTACCCGGTTGATATCCTCTATCGTCCATTGGTGAGCTCCGAAGAAGGAGATGCGGACCTGTCACTGCAGGAAGGCATCCTGGCAGCAGTCAGTGAAATTGAGCAGATTGAAAGGGCCGCCGGAAAAGGGCCGGGCGATATTTTGATCTTTATGGTTGGTGAGCGGGAAATCCGGGAAACCGCCAACGTATTGCGAAAAGCTGAGCTGCGCAATACGGAAATATTGCCTCTCTATGCCCGCCTGAGCCACCAGGAGCAAAGCCGAATTTTTCAATCCCATGGTGGCCGGCGTATTGTCCTGTCCACTAACGTGGCTGAGACCTCTCTGACCGTGCCGGGAATTCGTTATGTGATTGATCCGGGTGATGTCAGAATCAGCCGCTACTCCTACCGGTCAAAAGTGCAGAGACTTCCGGTGGAAGCCGTTTCCCAGGCCAGTGCCCAACAACGGGCTGGTCGCTGTGGCCGGGTGGAAGAGGGGATATGTATTCGCTTATACAGTCAGGAAGACTTTGTCAGTCGACCGGAGTTTACTGACCCGGAGATTCTGCGTACGAATCTGGCTTCCGTTATTTTGCAGATGCTTGCCTTACGGCTGGGGGATGTGTCCCGGTTTCCTTTTATGCAGCCACCGGACAAGCGGTACATCAACGACGGATATAAGCTGCTGGAAGAAATCGGTGCTGTCAGTAAGGATCGGAAGCTGACTAACGTCGGCCGTAAGCTTTCCCGTTTTCCCATAGATACCCGTCTGGCCAGGATTCTGCTTGCTGCCGCAGAGCAGCATTGCCTGGGCGAGATCCTGGTGATTGTGTCGGCGCTGGCCGTTCAGGATCCCCGTGAGCGTCCTCATGAAAGCCAGCAGGCGGCAGACCAGAAGCACGCTCAATGGTCTGATGAGCAGTCGGAATTTCTCGATTTTCTTAACCTTTGGCGCGCCTATGAGGAGCAGCGTCAGGAGTTGTCCAACAGCCAATTACGGGCCTGGTGTAAGAAAAACTTCCTGTCGTTTCTCCGCCTGCGGGAATGGCGGGATACTCACCGGCAGTTGCTGATTCTCTGCCATGACCTGGACTACAAGGAAAATGCCGAGCCTGCGACCTATGAGCAGATCCATAAAGCCTTGTTAACCGGACTGATCAGTCAGGTGGGGCAAAAAGATGAGAAAAACGAATACGTCGGCCCCAGACAGCGCAAGTTCCTGATATTTCCCGGCTCCAGGCTGAAGAAGAAAAGCTTTCCCTGGATGATGGCTGCCGAGCTGGTGGAGACCAGTCGATTGTTTGCGCGAACCGTGGCCAAAATAGAGCCGCTCTGGATTGAGCATATTGCTCCTCATTTGCTGAAGACCAGTTATCTTGAGCCCCATTGGTCGAAGAAACGGGGCGAAGTGCAGGCCTTTGCTCAAATGAGTCTGTATGGGTTGGTCGTCGTTCCCCGGCGTAGAGTGAGCTATGGACGGATTGATGCGAAGTTGAGCCGTGAGCTGTTGATTCGTGAGGGGCTGATTGAAGGGGAAATCCTCTCCCGGCTGCCATTTATTCGGGAGAATGCGGCAAACCGGGAATCCGTTGAGCTGATCGAAGCCAAGACTCGGCGCAAGGATCTCCTAATCGATGATGAAACGTTGTTTCAGTTTTACGATGAGCTTTTGCCGGCTGACTGTACCACCGTTAAAACACTCGAATACTGGTACAAGCATCTGTCGGATTCAGAAAAGAACTCACTGATTCTTACTGAGGAATATCTACTCAGAAGCCGGCCGGAAACGGATCTTGGCGTTGCCTATCCGGATAATCTTCAGTGGCGGGGCCAGCAATTCAAGCTTGATTATGCCTTCAAGCCCGGACAAAAAGATGACGGGGTCACCATTGAGGTGCCTCCGGCGGCTTTGCAACAGTTGCCTGTCAGCCGACTGGAATGGCTGGTGCCAGGAATGTTGAGGGAAAAATGTGAAGCCTTGATCCGGTCTCTTCCCAAATCTCTGCGGAGAAACTTTGTTCCCGTACCGGATTTCGCTAAGGCAGCGTCAGAGGCGATGGAGCCGACTGATGAGCCTCTTACCGCTGTGCTGGGGCGTCAGCTCAGAAAGATGACGGGAATTACCATCGATCAGGAAAGCTGGAATGTGTCCGCATTGCCGGATCACCTGAAAATTACCATCGCGGTGGTGGACAGTAAAGGCAAGGTCATCGCCAGCGGCCGCGACTACCATCGTCTGGTGGATCAGATCGGAAAAGATATCGAGACAGCGGTAGCCGATAGTGGTAACCAGCTGTTCGAGGAAAAAGCCGGTCTGGTTGCCTGGGACTTTGATAGTGTGCCTGCCAAAAAGCAGGTCGAGCAAGGTGGCGCAAACCTGTTTCTATTTCCTTACCTGCGTGACGATGGTAAATCGGTTGCCCTGACCGCCGGGTTTGATGAGCAGGGTGCACTGGTACAACACAGCCGTGGGGTCGCAAGACTGATCATGTTTGCCCTGGCTGATACGGTGAAGTATCTGCGTAAGAATCTGCCGAAGCAGAACGAAATCGGTCTGTATTATGCGCCTAAGGGTAAACTCGAACCCCTGGTCGACGATCTGATTCTGAGTTCGGCGATGGAGGTGTTTCTCACTGGAAGAGAGCCGATTCGAAACCGGGAACAATTCAAGCAGCGATTGCAGTCCTGTAAGGCTGATTGGGTGGGGGCGGCAGAGGAAAGAGCGCTTCTTTTGCATGATATTCTCAAGCAGCATCATGCGCTGAATAAAGTGCTGTCAAAGTCTACTGTGCTCGCGCTTGCCATGCCAATGGCTGATGTTAAACAGCAGCTGGCCCATCTTGTCTTTGATGGCTTTCTGAAGCAGGTGCCGGGTGAGTGGCTTCGCCATTACCCTCGATACCTGAAGGCCGTAGAAGAGCGTTTGGAAAAAATGCCGCGGCAGGTAAGTCAGGAACGTGATTTCCTTCGTATCATAGAACCAATGTGGAAGCGTTACGAGGAAAGGCTGGCCAAGCATCAGAAAGAAGGGGTGTCTGACCCGGAGCTGGAGCTCTACCGTTGGATGATGGAAGAATTCAGGGTGTCCTTTTTCGCGCAAAAGTTGGGGACATCCATGAGCGTATCGGAGAAAAAGCTCCAGAAACAGTGGGAAAGCGTCACTCTATAACCTTGCCTGCCTGACACCTTGTCGCGTGGTGCCTGACAATTGGTTAATGAAATGAATAGCCATCCATGCTATTCGGGGGAATGTGGTATCATTCTCCGGTTATGCATTCCGGGAGTCCTTAACTGTGTCATCTGGTCCCGGTGATTAATTGACTGGTTTCTATTCCTGCACGAGTGAAAATCTGAGGAAACCAGATAAAAGATAAGATTGAAAGAGGCTGCATTGTGAATTCAGTAGTGATAAGTGGCACTGGGCTATATACCCCTAAGAACAGTATTTCCAATCAGGAGTTGGTGGAATCCTTTAACGCCTACGTTAACAAGTTTAACCAGGAACATGCCGAAGCCATCCGGAAAGGTGATATGGAGCCTCTGCAGGAATCCTCTGCTGAATTTATTGAAAAAGCTTCCGGCATCAAAAGCCGCTACGTGCTCGATAAAGAGGGCATTCTGGATGTAGATTACATGCATCCGCATTTGCCTGAGCGCAGCAACGAAGAGCACAGTATTCAATGCGAGATGGCACTGGTCGCAGCCAGAGAAGCGCTGGAAGAGGCCGGGCGTTCTCCCTCGGATATCGACGCGGTGATCGTGGCCTGCTCCAATCTGCAGCGGCCTTATCCTGCAGTTTCTGTTGAAGTCCAGGCGGCTCTCGGCGTTGAAGGTTTTGCCTACGATATGAATGTGGCCTGTTCTTCGGCAACCTTCGGTATTCAGGCCGCTTGTAATGCGATTCAGTCCGGCACAGCCAAAGCTGTCCTGATGATTAATCCTGAGATCTGCAGCGGACACTTGAACTTCAGGGATCGGGATAGCCATTTCATTTTTGGTGACGCCTGTACTGCGGTATTGCTGGAGCGTGCCGATCTCGCCAAAGTCAAAGGTTACGAAGTATTAGGCACCAAGTTGCAGACCTTGTATTCCAATAATATCCGTAACAATTTCGGATTTCTGAATCGTTGTGATGAACGCGGTGTCGGGGCTCCGGACAAGCTGTTTATCCAGAATGGCCGCAAAGTGTTCAAGGAAGTGGTGCCCATGGTCTCTGATATGATTCAGGCCCATATTGCCGAACACGGAATCGGCGCACAGGATCTTCGTCGCCTCTGGCTCCATCAGGCCAATCTGAACATGAATGTGCTGATTTCTAAGAAAGTATTGGGTCGGGAAGCCACTCACGAAGAGGCTCCGACCATCCTGGATACCTATGCCAATACAAGCTCAGCGGGATCCATCATTGCGTTTCATAAGCACAAGGAAGGACTTGATGAGGGTGCTCTTGGAGTCATCTGTTCATTCGGTGCGGGCTATTCCGCAGGCAGCGTGATTGTTCGCAAACTCTGAGGCGCGGTGACTGACAGAAGACTCCGGCCACAGTATCGGAGTCTTCGTCCATCACTTACCCGTTTTCAAGCAGGGATCTGAGTGCGGGCGGCAATGGCTGGCTTTTTCCAGTATCCCTGTTCACCCAGACAAGTTTGGCAGAACCCTCGCAGTGCAGTGTTTCAAGATCTTCACTCAAAATTCGGTGGTAAAGTGTGAAACTGGTACGACCAATCGCTTCGGTCTCCGTCGTGGCGATCACTTTAGCGGGATAATTGATTTCTTTAAGAAAAGTGGCTGAGCTTTGGATTAGCACAGGAGATTCTCCTTCTCCTCTTACTGAGTATCCGCTCTGTTCCAGCCATTTGACCCTGGATTCTTCAAAGAACCGAAAGTACAAGGTATTGTTCAGGTGGCCGTAGGCATCCATATCTCCCCAGCGTATCGGGATAATGATTCGGTCGAGTTCAACGTTAGTATTTGTCATTGATTATCAATTGGCTTCGTGTAGGATTAGCAGTCAAATTCTTTCAGCTGTCAAATGCCGGTATTCGGTGGCAGCAATCATAAAAAACACATCATAATAATAACCCTGATAACGACCGCCAACTGGAACCGGGAAAATTGTTCGTGGGAAAGGACGAGAAGAACCTTTCCGCTCATCTCTCTATCAGGAAGAAAATAGCATGAAACCTCAACAGACCCTCGGGTTGCTGTTAGTCACTCTGTTGTCAACCAGTCATGTAGCGGCTGCTTACGAGCATCCGGATGATCCGTGGGAGTCATTCAACCGCAAGGTATTCTCGTTTAACGAGACTCTGGATCAATGGATTGTGAAGCCGGTGGCGAAGGCCTACCGATTTGTTACTCCGGGATTCGTTGATCGGTCCGTCACGAATTTTTTTAATAATCTGTCTGACGTCCCCAATCTTGCCAACAATATATTGCAGCTGAAGGGGAGAGAGTCTGCCATTACTTTCTCACGATTGGTTTACAACACAACGTTTGGTATCGGCGGATTGTTTGATATCGCAACGGAGTGGGATCTACCGGTACAGGATGAGGATTTCGGCCAGACATTGAACTATTACGGTGTGCCCGAAGGGAATTATCTGGTACTGCCTTTATTTGGCCCGGCAACGGTGACCGATGCAATCGGGCGGATTCCAGACTCTTTTGTAGATCCCATTGGGTATATTTTCGAATCGCCCGAAGTTTATATCGCTACTGGAACCAAAATGGTCGACAAGCGGGCGGATTTGATTCCTGGTGAGCACCTGTTGACCGGGGATAAGTACACTGCTTTGAGAAATATATACTTACAGCGTCGTGAGTACCTGATTAATGACGGCAAAGTGGAAGACAGTTTCCTGGATGATGATTTGAGTGACTTTTAGTCTGTAATTTTCATCTGCTCAATGTCCCAGGTTGTGAGCTGCGTCGCACCGGCAAAGGACATCCTTTCCATCCTTGACTATAGTTGAAAGAGGATGTTGTAAGGATAAGAATTTCTATGGGGCTGTTTTTTAATCAGAAGTTAGCCAAATACCGCAAAGCCATGGCTGAGGCCAAGGACTATCACACCTGGCGGGATGCCGCACTGGAACTGGATTATCTGGAAGGGCACGTCGAATGGAAGGAGTCCTACAGTTCCAGTCTCTATAATTATGAGCTTATCTATGACCGCTTGATGGAGCTCAAGAACGCCCAGCAAAGTCGCCAGCACGACAGGTTGATACGCAGTTTGCGAGAGGGGCTTCATCATGATCTGGGTAATCTCGGCAATCCTGGCCTGTACCACCGTAGTCATGTCGGGACCAAACACCTGATTGAGGAATATGTGAGTCAGGTGTGCGATGCGATCAACTATGTTTGTGACAACGACCTTCCCGAACTGCCATTGCGGCAGAAGCTGGAATTTTTCAAGGATACTTCCCTCAGCTTTGGCCATCCCAGTCTGCTGCTCAGCGGCGGTGCTTCGCTTGGGCTGTTCCATCTTGGTGTCATTAAAGCCTTGTGGGAGCGGGGGCTACTGCCGCAGGTCATCTCAGGTTCCAGTGTCGGGGCGATCATCGCTGCCACTTTAGGGACCCATACAGATGCTGAAATCCCCGATATGCTGGATCCCAATAAGCATAACCTCAAAGCCTGGCGTTGGATGGGGCTGGTCAATGGGATTCAGGGCAAAGGGTTTATGGATATACAGCAGCTTGAGGGCTGTCTGAGATCCAACATCGGGGAATACTCTTTTCAGGAAGCCTACCAGCGCACAGGGAGAAGTGTGAACATCTCAGTATCGCCCGTGCATGAACACCAGAAATCCAGGTTGCTGAGCCGCTACACATCTCCTTATCTATTGATGTGGAGCGGGGCGTTGGCATCCTCTGCGGTACCGGGAATTTTTCCCCCGGTCCGTCTCATGAAAAAGGATGAGCATGATAATTGTGTACCCTATATGTCCAAACTGCGTTGGGTGGACGGTTCGGTCGTCAGTGATCTGCCGATCGACAGACTGATGCATCTGTACGACGTCAATTTCTCCATTGTCAGTCAGACCAACCCCCATATTGTGCCCTTTTTGAAAAAAGCCCGGTCCGAGTCTGCGATGAGCAAATTGAACATTCCGTGGCGGGTATTGAAATCAGAAATGCGTTTTCACGGAAAGGCGGTTTTTGACTATCTGCGTAAGTATGCGGAACCGGAATTGGTACGTCAGGCGTGTGGTCAGGCCTATACGGTACTGGCTCAGCGGTATTATGGCGACGTGACCATTGCGCCTACTTACCGTTTTTGGCATTTCTCCAAGATGCTTTCAAATCCCGATACGGAGTTTGTCAAACGTCTTACCCTGGAAGGCGAGCGGGCCACCTGGCCGATGATTTCGATGATTCGAAGCCATTCCAAGATCAGCATTGCCTTGGAAGAGGCGACCGAGCGCCTGCGGAGCAGGCTCCAGGGCCGCAAAGCCGATCTGAAGGTTGTCGGGGGCTGATCCCCCGACTCAGCAGAATCCCCAAACCTTACCGCGACAACCATTTATCTCGGGTAGATGGCGGGGTACACTATGGCGTTGCATTGACCCAACCTAATTGAGATACATGTACGAATCTTTTTTCGGGCTCAAAGAAAGCCCATTCTCCATCGCTCCGGATCCCCGTTATCTATATATGAGCGTACGTCACAAGGAAGCGCTTGCCCATCTTTTGTATGGTCTGGAGCGGGAAGGCGGATTTGTACTTCTGACCGGAGAGGTGGGAACGGGGAAGACCACCATTTGTCGCTGTTTTATCCAGAGCGTGCCGGAAAATACGGAACTGGCTTTTATACTTTATCCCAAGCTGACGGCCAGGGAACTGCTGGCCAGTGTATGTGATGAGTTCGGTATTACCTATCCGGTTCTGTCGTCCACAAAAACCCTGGTGGACCTGATTCACCATCACCTGCTTGAGGCGCACGCAGCCGGCAAGCATACCGCGTTGATCATCGATGAGGCCCAGAATCTTTCCACGGATGTTCTGGAACAGCTGCGCCTGCTCACGAATCTCGAAACCGATCAAAAGAAATTGCTTCAGATTATTCTGCTGGGACAGCCGGAACTGAAATCCCTGTTACAGCGCCCGGAATTGCGGCAATTGTCCCAGCGTATAACGGCTCGATATCACCTTGAAGCGCTGGATTTTGATGAGCTGGGCGCATATATCGCTTACCGGATGAATCGCGCGGGCTGCCCCAGGTCTGTATTTACCAAAGCTGCAGTGCGCCAGGTCCACAAGGGAAGCCGGGGTATCCCCAGACTGGCTAATTTGATTTGTGACCGCGCCTTGCTGGGAGCCTACTCCGAGCATATGGGCGAAGTGTCCGCTGGGATGGTGCGAACAGCTGTCCGCGAAGTCGGTTCCGAAGTCAGTACTCCAAAAGAAAAGTGGTGGCAGCATTGGATTACCAAGGGACTGCTTTCCGGGGCAATGGCGGCAACCCTGACCATTTCCATTGCCTATTGGGCTTCTCCATCGAGAAATATGTCGTTTGAACAAGCGGTCGAGGAGCCGATCAGTGAGGACTCTTCTGAAAATGCTCTGAGTCAGCAGGATCAACCTCGGGCAGAGGTGGTGGATGAAACAGATCAGTTGGCAGAGCGTTATCATTTAGCGCAGAAAAAAAGCCCGGTAGATGAGCTGCAAAGTGGACAAGAAGGAAGGACGTCGGAGGATGCCAAGAGCTTCGGAGACTCGGGTGTCAGCTTCACAAACCCTTTAGAGCGAAATTCTGACCGTATGCAATCCTATGCGATGCCCGCCGTAGGGGGAGCTGTCGAACATGGCGACGTAAAAGCGATGCTGGCGTCCTATGGATCTGCGGAAAATGATGTGGCATTGGCATTCACGGCCTTGTTTGATCTATGGGGCATGACGGCCGATCCGGGAATGAATTCGGAAGGCAAGTACTGTCAGTGGGCTGAATTGCAGGGCCTGAGATGTCTGCACCGGGAAGGCAACTGGCGTAGTCTGATGCAGCTGAATCGTCCTGTTGTCCTGAAATTGATGGACGTCGACGGGCAGCGTTTTTTCCTGACTTTGTTGCACGTGACTGAAGAGCAGATGGCGACAGTCAAAATTCATAACCAAACTATTGTGATGCCGCTGTCTGATCTGGACCGGTTCTGGGAAGGAAGTTATAGCCTGCTTTGGCGTGTTCCTCCTTATGATTCCCTGGTAATAGAACCCGGGGCTTTGCAGGATAAGGAAGCGTGGCTTGAGCAGCAGCTGGATCTTCTGGATTCTGTATTGTTGATGGCAGGGAAGGACAATCCAGAGGTCATGGCTTCAGCCAGAAACTCGGTGAAGCGGCCTTTGGAAGATCGTATACGCGAATTCCAGCAAATGGTGGGCATATTGCCGGATGGTATTGCCGGAACCATTACTTTGATCATGCTTAACAGCTGGACCAATCCCGAGGTGCCGCTGTTACGTTCTGCCAAGAACTCCTGAAGGGAATAACCATGTCATACATATTGGAAGCCTTGCAGAAATCAGAGTCTGAGCGTCACCAGGAAAAGCTCCCGGGCCATTTGGCTAACTCCAGACCCATGCTATACAGCAGGAACTCCCGCAGCCGCATGTGGCCGGTAATATTGACGATACTCTTGCTGGTCAATCTGGCGGGAGTGGTATATCTGCTGTTCTTCAAGGATTCCTTGTCATTCACGGATCAAAAATCCTCAACTGTCCCAGAAATACCAGACACCTCTGTTGCACCTGCGATTCCTGAAAAAAACAGTGAAAACAAAGCGGCAACTTCCGCAATTGGCTCCTCAGTGAATTCCGGGCCCGATACCCTACCAGCGATAGTGGAGACAGGTTTGGATGGCGCTAATGTAGAAAAGGCCGCTGCCAGCCAAACCGGAATCGAGCAAGACCCAATGGCTTTGGCCAGAGCGGCGATTGCCAAAAAGCGTGAGGAAGAGCGCAAAGCCATGTTGGCGAAAGCGCCGGCAGCATTCGCAGATGAAGGATTGCCGGAATCTGACAGTATCCCGCCATGGGAAGCACCCGTGACGGCGGAGGAAGCGGTTCTCATTACTCCGTCCTTTACCGGTAAGGTCAGAGCTGTGCCTGTGTCCAGTGCTTCAACACCCGCCAGTGATATGGCTCATGAAGGTGTTTCGACACAAAATAGTGGTAACGTGAATACGGACAAGGCCTATGTCGTTCCTGGTCAGGGAGCCGGAGATAACCTTTCGGAAAACGTGAATGCCCAATCTGCTGAGGAGAATGACTCTGAGTATCCCTCCATTGCGGATCTGGATAAGTCATTCCAGAGCATGATTCCTCCATTGGTTTTCAATAGCCATATTTACAGCAGCGACCCTAAGGGTCGTCGCATCATGATCAATAATAATTATCTCCGGGAAGGGCAAAGCTTTTCGGGTATTCAAGTCGTTGAAATTACTGAAAGCGGCGTTGTTCTCAAAAAGAATGGTCAACCATTCAAGGTGTCAGTCGTTCGCAACTGGGCACCTGAGTCATAAGGGCGACGGCACTTATCGTCCATACAGCCACCGTCTATCTATACAACTCCCGGAAATCTTAAAAAGAAACATGGTTGATCAAGCAGTAAAAGACTCAATTCAAAACGCCTACCGCCAGTATCTGGCCGCCCGGGATATTAAGCCCCGTAGCGGCCAGCGGCATATGATCGCTGAAATTGCCCGCTATCTGGCGGGGATCGAAATGGACGGCGACATGAAGCGTTGCTCTGCCCCTTCCTCCTGTGTGATCGAAGCGGGGACGGGGACGGGCAAGACTCTGGCTTATCTTCTGGCGGCTATTCCTTTCGCCAGTGCGTTACGTAAGAACATTGTCATTTCCACGGCCACGGTTACCCTCCAGCAACAGATCATCGACAGAGAATTGCCTATGCTCAGAGAGCATACTGATCTGGAATTCAAGGTGGCGCTGGCCAAGGGGCGTGGCCGTTACCTGTGCCTGCACAGGGTCGACCAGTTGATGGGAGAACAGGAGCAGGCCCTGTTGCCGCTGATGGATCTCGGTCAGGTGGAAAATCAGACTGAATATTCCCAGGAGGCTTATCAGCAACTCCTCAGCTGGATGGTGGATAAAGGCTGGAAAGGTGACTGGGACAGCACGCCTGAACCGGTTGATGAAGATCTGTGGAGGCAGGTCACAACCGATCATCGGCAGTGTCTGGTGAAACGGTGCGGATTCTTTTTGCAGTGCCCTTATTATAAAGCCAAGGCCGAGGCGGAGCAGGCTCAGATCATCGTCGCCAATCATGATCTCGTGTTTTCCGATTTAAGCCTCGGAGGAGGTTATGTACTGCCTCCTCCAGAGCAGACCATTTATATATTTGACGAAGGACACCACCTGGCGGATAAGGCGCTGAATCACTTCGCCTTCAGTGCTGGGCTCAAGGGCAGCCAGAAAATACTAAAGTCTCTTTCCAAAGCGATTTCTGATGGTCAAAGGGGCTGGGGGCATGATGATAAGATCGGAAATCATATTCCTTCGCTATCAACCAGTTCTATCGAATGCCACAAAATACTGGATAGCATTCAGAAGCTATTTTGGCGCACTGTCGAATGGCAGCGTGAATCGGACGGTGGATGGCAGGGTGATGCGGTCAGAAGTATCTATCGTTATCCGATGGGAGTGATTCCTGAAGAGTTGATTGAACTCTCGGGGCTGTGTGCTTCCAGGGTGTCGTCAATTGCAGATGATCTGGAAGCGATACTGAAGCGTCTGCGGGATCTGGTCGATAAAGAAACTCCAGGAAGCTTATCCCGGCAGATGATGGAACAGTCTTTAATGGCGTTATCGGTGTTTCAGTCCCAGGTCGGCAACATGGTGGATGTCTGGCAGCAGATGAAGCGTGTTCATGACGAAGGCTCAATACCGGTTGCCCGCTGGCTCACGACCACAGGGGCGGAAGGCGAGGGAGATATTACGGTACATGTCAGCCCTACCAATGCCGCCGGGTTGCTCAAGTTCAAATTATGGGAACGTGCCTTTGCGACGGTGTTAACGTCGGCCACTTTGAGTGTGGCGGGCAGTTTTACACGATTATCGATGCAGGTCGGGCTGCCGGAAAACACCCAGTTCAGTATCCATCACAGTCCCTTTAATTTTCAGGAAAACTGTCTGTTACGGCTGTGTGATCTCGGGGCGGATCCAAGTGATCGGGATGAATACCTGGATACTTTGGGCAATGCCGTGAAAAGTCTGGTGAAGCCTGAGCAGGCAACGTTGGTATTGTTCAGTGCCCGAAAGCATATGATACATGTCGCTCGTATGCTGGAGAGTCACTATCCGGATAGCTTTATTCTGGTGCAGGGAGCAAGTAACAAGGGCCAGTTATTGGAAACTCATCGGGAAAGGGTTGATGAGGGGAAGGGGAGCCTCCTATTCGGGCTGGCCAGCTTCGCGGAAGGTCTCGATTTACCGGGGAAATATCTCACTCACGTTATCATCGCCAAATTGCCGTTTGCCGTTCCAGACGATCCTGTGGAAGCAACCTACGCGGAATGGCTGAGAACCCGGGGTGGCAACCCTTTCAGTCAAGTGGTGCTGCCGGACGCGATTACCCGCCTGATGCAGGCATGTGGCCGATTGCTGCGTAGCGAAAAGGATTCCGGAGAAATATCTATTCTTGACCGTCGCTTGTGGTACAAATCCTACGGTAAGACCATCATGAATGCTTTGCCGCCCTATCGTCAGGACTATCTGAAAATGGCGGATTTAGGGGCGATATCCAACTAGATCAGGCGATTGCCGGATCTTTCAGCAGTGGGAATCAGTTTCTGAAAGGCAAAAAAAACGGCGTATACAATGCCGAACTGATTGTATCGCCGTAATGCAAGCAGGGTTTTAAAGGAAGACAAAAACTCCACTAAACCTATTCGGAGAACTCGATATGAAAGGCCGATCGAATTCATAGGATGTTGCCAGTTTAGGGGGAGGGGGGCGTAAAATCATCGTCCAAAGGGCGTAATTTGAGGGATTAATTGATTACGCCCCTGTGTCTGGTAGGGCTGAAACCTCAACTGGCTCTACCGAATTAAGCCCAGCTGTCTTGCTTTAGCCAGGGCATCCGTACGGCTGGTGGCATCAATCTTCCCATAGATATTTCTGATATGCGCTTTGATGGTGGCCGGTGCCAATGACAGCTTACTGGCGATTTTTTTATTGGGTAGTCCCTGGTTGATTAACTCAAGCACTTCCAACTCTCTTCGACTAAGCGGTTCCTGCAATTCCGGGAGTGCTTCCGTATCAGCAGTGGAAGCAGGTTGGGGATCGGGGGGCGTACTATCGGCGTGCTGCTGTCGGCTCTCCGTTTCACCTTCCTGGCTATCGGAGGGTTGCTTGCCGGACTGGCCAATGACTTTCTCAAGAAAACTCTGGTTAATCCCGTCCTGTTGCAGTGAGCTGATATCAAACGGCCAGGAATTCAGGGACAGGCGATACATCTGAATATAGTCATTCTGCTCTCCAATACTCAAGGCTTTAACCAACTCGGGACGAGTCTCTTCCATTTTTCCCTGGGTGGCCAGTGCTTGCGCCCGGAACAAATGAGCAAGCGCCAGGGCCTTTGATGACCTGCAGCGTTTCCCCAGTTTTTCAAGGCGGTCTGATGATTCCAGAACCTGTTCGGGATTTCTGCCAATCTCTGTAAGAGCCTTGACCTCAAACAGCTTTTGTAGCCGATAGGGATTGTTGTCTTTTGTCGCTGTTTCCTCGATTTCTGACACGAGCATACGGGCACGGCTGGTGGCTCCCATCAACCACAGCGTTTCTGCTTTGGTGGCCAGTATAGGAGGAGCAAACGGCTGAATTTCCTCTATATTTTGTTCCAGCACCGCCTGGGCCTGATCCAGTGACTTGATGGCATCCTCATATTGGCTGGTGAGTCGCTGGTATTCTCCCTGAACAAAGTACACCAGCATCTTCTGTAGTGGTTCCGCTCCCTGGATAAGGCTGAACATGGGGTAGAGAAAACCGGAAGCGTGTTCGAGCTGATCCTGTTCCGTATATATGAGGATCAGGGAGCTGTTCAGCCAGCAGGAAATAGTTTTGGGTTCGGGATCATCCTTGTGGAAACTCTTTATCCACACATCCACCTGCCGGTAAAGATCGAGAGCCCGGATAAATTCGCCACGGATCTGGTAGATCCAAAGCAGCAGTCCCAGACTGGATTTAACGGTGGAAAATCGCTGCTCAAGCTTGCCCAGGGTAATGGCCTCACGTAACGCCTTTTCCGCTTCATCATAGGCACCCAGGGCAAAGTAATCATTCCCCAGGCCAAAGTAAGCCAGTGATTTGACCGGCGCAGATGAATCCTCCAATTGACTCAGGACTCTCTCAGTGATGGAGCGAGCCCGCTCGACATCTTTAGAGAAGCGGGCCATATAGGCGTCCAGCAGATCCAGCTCGAGCCTGAGTGAGGCAGGAAGATCCGTTTTGCCTATCAGTTTATTGACCGTCTTCAATAGAGGAGGAATCTCGGAAAACTGGTTGTTGTAGAACAGACACCAGAGTTTAACCACCTGTAGTTTTGGCGACTTCTGCACCATCTCCTCGGGTATTTGCTGGAGAGCCTGCAAAATATTGAGGTGATAGCCCTGACGAATCAGGTTATTGCCGATATCTTCAAGTGTGGAGGTCAATCGCTCCCAGGCGCTGAGCTCGATAATCAGTTCAATGGCTTCAATGTAGTGTTTGCCGCCAAGATGAAAATCGATAATTCGCTGGCTGTATTCCCTCAATAAATCGGGAAAACGGGTTTTCAGGTAATGCAGGGTTCCATCCCGTAATAATTCGTGGAAACGGAACCAGTGACCATGATCGTCCAAAGCGATGAGAAACAGGTTTCGGGATTCCAACTTGGCAATATGCTCGTGGCTGTCTGAAGCGTCTCTTACCGCATTGGCTATTTCGACATCAAAGCGGTTGGCCGGCGCCAGTTTAAGAATAAAGTCTCTCAGATCTTCCGGAAGGTCATCCAGAACCTCCTCTGCAATATAGTCTTCTATGTCTCTTCGATTGGAACTTAGTGCCCTGGAAAGATCGACCTCGTCGAGCGTCTCTGTCATTTTGGGCAAAGAGCCGTGAGCCAGCAGTTGCAATGCGGCTGCCCATCCCCCGGTGGTATGAATAATTTGTTCAAGCTGTGTGGATTCTACGGAAAGTCCCAGATTTTTCGCCAGAAGATCCCGGGTTTCCTCGCTGTTGAAGACCAGATCGGCAGAATACAGCACTCTCGCAAAACGTTTCACTTTCCAGCGTGCATAGGGAAAAGAGGGCTCGTTTCTGGATGTCAGCACGAGCGTCAAATTACCGGGCGCAAAATCCACCATGAAGGTGATGCTATTAATAATGCTTCTATCCTGGATGAGATGGAAGTCATCCAGGACCAAGGAAAAATGTTGTTCCGGTTGAGTGCCAACCCGGTTAATTAAGCCTGAAACCAGGGCCTGGATATTGGACTCAATATTTTGAAGCAGCGGGAACAGTCCGCTGACTTCCAGTCCTCCGCGCTTGAAGCACTCAAGAATGTAACGCCAGAAAGTTCCGGGGCGATTGTCTGAGCGGTCAAGTGTCAGCCAGCAGGTTCGGGTGTTATTCCGATCCAGCCATTGTTTGACCAGGGTTGATTTGCCGAAACCTGCCGGTGCGACCACTCCGACACAGCGAAATTGTCCGGCTTGCCCCATCAATTCGATCAGGCGATCCCGGATGACAATGTTTTCATCGAGCTGTAGTGGAAAGAATTTTGTCTCTAAAACAATCATTTGGACGCTTAATCTAGAAAGTGCTTTTGCAAGTTTTTAGATAAAGCGAGAGGAAGTCAACCTTATCCGGTTACGGATTAAAAGAAAGCGTATTTAACCCCGATGAGCAGCAGCATGCTGGCCAGGGTTGGGCGCAGAATATTGGCGGGCAAATGCTTGCTGAGCTTGGTGCCCAGGTGTATCGCCGGAAGGGAGCCGATGAGCAGACTTCCCAACAAAAAGTAATCGACGTTACCCAGTTGCATGTGGCCGAGGCCGGCGATCAGTGTCAGTGGAACCGCATGAGCCAGGTCCGTTCCAACCACTCTTACTGCGGCGAGGGAGGGGTAAAGAATCATCAGAACCGCGGTACCAATGGCTCCGGCTCCCACAGACGACAAGGTGACAAATGTCCCGAGGACCAGACCTATCAGTACTGTCAGGCTTGCGCGATTTCTATGCGCCAGAGATTCATTTGGATCTTTACGCTTTGACACCAGCTTGTTCTTGAAGAGCAGGACGGCTGAAGTCACGATCAGCATGAATCCCAGGCTGGTGGTCAGTACTTGGCTATACTTCTCAGGTTCGGTGAAAAAGTGCGACAGTATAAGTGTCGTTACAATGGATGCCGGTATGCTGCCGGCTGCCAATAAGCCCAATACATTCCAGTTGATGGTATGGTGGCGGGCGTGGGCAACAACGCCACTGGCCTTGGTAATGGCGGCATACAGAAGATCAGTCCCGATGGCGATATGGGGAGGGAATCCAAACAGGATCAGCAAGGGAGTCATGAGAGAACCGCCGCCTACACCGGTTAATCCCACCAAAAATCCTACGCTGGCACCTGCGGCAATATATAAAAGAATTTCCATAAAACTTGGACTAAACTAATCAATAGGGAATAAGCCGACTCTAGTTCGACAATCTAACGGTATTTTTCTATTTCTAAAAAGAATATTTGGGTATATTTTTATCCTTATTGATTATAACGGCCGGGTGAAGCAAGGAGAAGGGGATGAAACTTCAACAACTTCGTTATATCTGGGAAGTTGCTCATCATGAACTGAACGTATCCGCAACCGCACAAAGTCTGTACACATCACAGCCCGGCATTAGTAAGCAGATTCGCTTGCTGGAAGATGAACTCGGTGTCGAAATATTTTCCCGAAGTGGTAAGCACCTGACGAGGGTGACGCCGGCCGGGGAAACCATCATCAAGGTGGCAGGTGAAATATTAAAGAAGGTCGAGGGAATCAAGCAGATTGCCCAGGAATTCAGTAACCAGAAAAAGGGCGAACTGAGTGTCGCCACCACCCATACTCAAGCCCGCTACGCGTTACCTTCGATTATCCGCAGCTTTATTCAGGAATATCCCGAAGTCTCTTTACACATGCATCAGGGGACACCCATGCAGATCGCCGAATTGGCGGCTGACGGAACGGTGGACTTTGCGATTGCGACAGAAGCCCTGGAGCATTTCTCGGATCTGGTGATGATGCCCTGCTATCGCTGGAATCGATGTGTCGTTGTGCCCAAGAATCATCCGCTGGCCGAGAAAAGAAAGCTGGAGATTGAGGATCTGGCGGCCTTTCCATTGGTCACCTATGTATTCGGCTTTACTGGTCGGTCCAAGTTGGACGAAGCCTTTAATGAAAAAGGACTCACCCCGAAAGTGGTGTTTACCGCGGCCGACGCAGATGTCATCAAAACTTATGTTCGGTTAGGGTTGGGCGTTGGTATTATCGCGAGAATGGCCTATGACCCTCAGGCCGATTCAGATCTGGTCGCGTTGGATGCCAGCCGCATGTTCCGGCCGAGTACGACCAAGATCGGTTTCCGCCGCGGCACATTTCTGCGCGGCTACATGTATGAATTTATCCATCGATTTGCCCCCCATCTAACCCGGGAGTTGGTCGATGAAGTCGTCACCAAGCATACCAAGGCGGAAGTGGATGAGCTGTTCAAGGACATTACATTGCCAACGTATTAGGATAAATATGCTACTTGGGTGCTAAGATAGACATCCAAATCAGCAACGAAACTGAAATAAAAAAGCCCGGCATCGCCGGGCTTTTTTATAGAAGTAAACTGAAAGATGGAGGGTAACAGCGAAGAGTATTTTAGTCCGCCTGCTCAGTTTTAATCAGGTTACCTGCGTGCAGGCCGCATTCCTTATGTGTTTCTTCTTCCCACCACCAACGGCCTTCGCGCTCGTGCTGGTTTGGCAGAACCGGGCGCGTACATGGCTGGCAGCCAATGCTGATAAAGCCCTTGCTGTGAAGCTCATTGTAGGGAACATCGAACATGCGAATGTAATTCCACACATCTTCAGACTTCCAGTTAGCCAGAGGATTGAACTTCACTAACGGTTTTTCTTCAGAGCCGAAAGTAGTATCCAGTTGCACTACCGGTACGTCATTTCTGGTTCCTGGACTCTGGTCCTTGCGTTGACCGGTAATCCAGGCGTCCACTGTGGCCAGTTTGCGTTTAAGCGGTTCAACCTTGCGAATTCCGCAGCACTCGCTGTGACCATCCCTGAAGAAGCTGAATAGACCTTTTTCACGGGTCAGCTTTTCAAGGGCTGTGGCGTCTGGGGATAGCACTTCCAGATTCAGGTCGTAATGATCGCGGACCTTTTCGATAAACAGGTAGGTTTCCGGGTGTAGTCTCCCGGTATCCAGAGTAAACACACTGACCTTTTTGTTGATCTTGGTTGCCATTTCAATCAGCACCACATCTTCAGCGCCGCTAAAAGAAATAGCGATATTATCGAACAGGGACAACGCCTTGCGGATAATATCCTTGGGAGAGGAGTTTGCTAACTCATTGTTTAGTTGATCAATATCGACATTCACAGCCATTAATTCCGATCCCGGTTCAGAAAACCACATAGATTCTGGGGTATTTGATTTTTGATATTCCCAGACTGGAGCTAAAGGCTACCAGACAATTTCCTAGCGGCAAAATATCCATCCTTTATAAACAAATAATTAAAAATTAGGTTTCCTTATTACAACTGGTTATTCTTCTGTCTTGAAGGCGGGGCTCTTCTGATATGAGAGTCAGGCTCTTCTGACAAAATAGGCAAATCCCGGCGCATCCTTTATGATTGCTTCGGCACGTTGTGCGTATCACAAATGAATCAACCATCATCAAAAAATGAAAAGGGGAGTTATCCGTGGAGCTGGCCTGTTTAGACCTTGAAGGCGTATTAATACCTGAAATCTGGATTGCATTTGCTGAAAAGACGGGCATACCGGAGCTTCGGGCGACGACCAGGGATATTCCTGATTACGATGTTCTGATGAAGCAGCGACTTGGTATTCTGGAACAGCATGGCTATGGTCTGCCCGATATCCAGGCTGTGATTGCGACACTTGACCCGCTGCCAGGGGCGCGTGAATTCCTGGATTGGTTGAGAGACCGCTTCCAGTTGGTCATCCTGTCGGATACCTTCTATGAATTTGCGATGCCGTTGATGGAAAAGTTGGGTATGCCCACGTTGTTCTGTCATCGCCTGGAAACCGATGAGAATGGGAAGGTTGTGGATTATGTTCTGCGCCAGCCAGATCCGAAAAGAGAATCGGTCAAAGCATTTCATAACCTCAAATACTACGTTATCGCGGCAGGGGATTCCTATAACGACACCACCATGCTTGCAGAAGCCGATGCCGGCATTCTGTTCCATGCCCCTGACAACGTGATTGCTGAGTTTCCGCAATTCCCCGCAGTACACAGTTACGATGACCTGAAGGCTGAATTTATTAAAGCGAGTCGTCTGGTCAGCGAATAATTGCTGTTGGGGGCAGAGCTTTTATAGATCGCCAAGCTCTTATCGATCCCCAAAACCCTTATTGATCAAAAGCTCTTATTGATCATCAAAGCCCTTGGGATGGAGTTCTACGCCAAGGGCTTTGGCAATGTGGCGAATTTTCACCCGTGATTCTTCATACTCGGATTCGCACACCGAGTCAGCGACAATGCCACCGCCACCCCATAGATAAGCATCTCCCTCCCGACAAACCATGGTACGGATCGCAATGTTGCTTTCCAGCCGACCATTTCGGCTCAGAAAAAACACACTGCCGCAGTAAACGCTACGGGGAAATGGTTCCAGCTCTTCGATGATTTCCATGGCCCTTTTCTTCGGGGCACCGGTGATCGATCCTCCTGGAGAGCAATCAAATAGGGCTTCCAGAGGATGAATCTCGGGTTTCAGTTCGGCTGAAATGGTACTGACCAGGTGGTGGACATTACTGAAGGTTTCCAGTTCGCATAGCTTGTCCACCGTTACAGAGCCAGTTTTGGCCACTTTGCCAAGATCATTTCTCAGCAGGTCCACGATCATGACGTTTTCTGCACGATCCTTGGGGCTATTCAGTAACTCCCGGGAAATCTCCTCGTCACGTACTGGATCCGAGGCCCTTGGTCGGGTGCCTTTGATAGGTTTGGTGCTCAACACGCCCTGATAGATGCTAAGGAAACTCTCGGGAGAAAAGCTCAGCACATTGCCCGAAGGCATAGAAATATAAGCGGAGTGCGGGGCATCCGTTTGCTTATGGACCTGCTTGAAGGCTTTCCATAGATCGCCGCTGTAGTTGGCGTGAAACCTCTGGGTGAGATTTACCTGATAGGTGTCGCCACTATATATATAGGTAATCAGCTTTTGAAAAGCTTCGGCATAATCCTGATGGTTCCATGTCCCCTGAAAGTCGGAGAAGGTGAAGTCCGGATGACTTGTTTCGCTAATTGATAGAGCCTCGTCATGCGAACACGGCTCGTCCTCTGAGTGGGCTTCGAAGGCTTTCAGGATGTCGTTGGAGAGATCGCCGATGAGTCGTTGCCCCTGGTGGTCGATGACAACATAGTTGGTAAAGTAGCCGGCGTAGAATTTAGGGAGCAACTGTTCGCCGCTTCCCGGCCGCTTATCCGGTGAGGTTAGAATCAGGTCTCGGCCGGTTTCATAACTGCAATAGCCGATTAGTCCGCCGTTAAATATGTCGCTAAGTTCATGGCTGTGAACCGGGGACGTATCCTGATGCTGAACTTTGGAAATAATGTTCCGGAGATCGGAAGAAGACTCTGATGCTGTCCGGTTTAGTGGAATCTCACTGATCCACTCCGGCTCTACCGCCGCAATGTCCACAATCCCAAATTGACTGATATGAGTCCTTAACCAAACAAAGCCTTTCAGCCTGGAAAGCTTTTCTATCACTGTGTCGGCGTCGGAATAGGGAAGTCTGATTATTGGCATCTGTCTGGTGTTGGAGGGGCTTGTGAGTAACGGTTGTGTGCTGGTAAGCGTATTGTTTCAACTGGAAAATGAGGTGTCGTTAACAAAATGTAACATGTCGTTACGGGTTGTGAACATAGTCACGGATTCCACTTCTTTACACCAATACACTGCATTCATGGTTTAAGGCAGTAACTTCCTGAAGTTCTGTATAACCGGGGATTGTAGAGTTAGTGCCTGTGTAAGTGAAGAAAAAATGGAATTTTTCGGTGCTTCAGAATGATGCAGAAAGTGTGAGGATTGTCACGGAAAACTTACAGAGGGAAAACTAAAGTAACAATCGCAAGATTACAAAACGGAATGTCAGACAATCTTAAAATTAAAAGTGTAGGGCAGGAAGTTTGTAAAGAAGCTCAAGTAAGAGTTTCACATCAATAAAAAAAATATCTTTTAGGAGAAATTAAATGAAAGGCCTGAAAAAATTACTGTTGGTTTCTGCTATCGCTGCTGCTCCTCTGGCTGCTCAAGCTGAATTGAAAGCTGTTGACGATTCTGTACTGGCTGACGTTTCTGGTCAGAGCGGTCTGGTAATCGAAGCTGGCTTCGGTTCAGTTTCTGGTGTTGACGCTTCTACTGGTGACTTCTACGGAGTTGACTGGAGTGGTGCTGGTATCACCATCGACGCTTTCAAATGGATCGTTGACATCGAAGGTGGCTGGGATCAGGACTCTAACCTGGGCGTTAACGTAAACGCTGGTAACCCAGTTCCTGCACTTGGTGGTTTCATCGCTAAGGACATCGCTATCGCTGGTGCGGTTGATATGACTATCGACGCAACTGCTGACCTGGCTAACGTTATCGCTAACGGTGGTGCGGTTGCAGAAGGCGACGGCGGTATCGGTATCAGCTTCGCTAACTCCAACATCAACTTCAAAGTTGGCGACATGGGCGTATTCGTAGAAGAGTACGATCTGGCTAACGTTGGTCAGTCTGGTACTGTTGCAGCTCAACAAGTTTCCAGCTACGGCGGAATCGAAATCATCGGCATGAACATCGATAACCTGCAACTGGTTATCCGTGGTAACGGCCTGTAATATCGATTTGGAAAATATTTCCTAGCGATATCTACAAAGTTAAGGCGCCCAAGGGCGCCTTTTCTTGTGTTCGAAACATGATAAAAATAAATGATATCAACAATTTGTGAAGAGACTCACTGATTGGAAAAGTTTTGTAACGTAGAGTGATATCAGGTTACAAACGAATCATTATTCAGTTTTGACTGCGCTGGTAGCACGCAGCCAGAGGATGAAGTGACATGAAAGTTCTTAAGGGAATCGTACTGACTTCCGCTGTATTGATGGCAAATGCATGTCTTGCAGAGCTAAAGCCGCTCGAAGATGAGGCTTTGGGGGAGTTTTATGGACAAGCTGCACCTGTCATAGAGATGAGTGGGCAGGTTACCTACGATGCTATCGTGTACACCCCCCCCGATGGTGGAGCGCAGGAAGTTATTTTGCCCGGCGGCTCTTCTACCGACGGAAATGTTTCCACCCAGCAGCTCACTTTCCAGGGGCAGATGTTCGGCATGCCTCAAACCGGGGGAGTTGTTGATTCGCTATTCTCCATTTTCCCCATGAGAATGGGTGGGGTCGATACCAATGATGACGGAACAATCGACCGCGGTGCCATGATGTTTTCATTCCAGCCGAATGTTGGAAGAGGAACCCAGTTTTCACCGCTGGACATCACACTGGATGACGATACGGTCAATGTGCATGACCAGTTGTTTATTTCGAATCAGGGGATCCTGATCCTGAACGCTCCGCTGGAAAACAACACGTTTACGATTCCTGGTCAGTCCGGTGAATTTTCTTTGACTCCGGTAAAATACTTCTGATTCCGCGACTCCAGAGAAGCTAATAAAAAAGGCGCTTTAAAGCGCCTTTTTTACGTATGCGAGACTGCTTTTTTATATGAAGTGGTTATTGTTGGTTTATATGAAGTGATTATTGCTGGGGGATTGTCAGGGTGAGGTCAAAACCACCGTTATCTCTCGGCTTCAAATTAACCAGTCCTCCCTGCAAGCTCTGCTGGAGCAGAATCGGGTCGACACCGGGCAGGTTTCCAACGGAAATTGTCAGTTCCTGTCCGTTAGACTGGATATTCAATTCATCTCCGTAAGGGAGGGTAATCGGTTGGGTATCGGTCTGGCCCAGTACCTGCTCAAAGGTGAAAGCACCTTCCGGCAGCGTCATGTTGTAAGGTAGTGTCCTCTCCGTGAGAGGAATCAGGTCCGGTGTGGTGATATTGGCCAGAGCCAGTTCCTGTTCCCGGGTGCGTTGCTTGGAAAATTCTGCCGCATCAACATATTCCTGCCACTCGTTTGCCAGGCTGGTTTCAAGATCTGCCTGTTCCTCGGACTCAGTTTTTACCGGTTCTCCCGGTGCAATGGTATAAGTGCGGGTCGTCTTTTTGGCAGGGGCTTTTACCGCCGGTGTGACGATAATGGTTGAGTCTTTTATGTAGGTATCGGTCAGCTCGCCGCTGGTTAAGGACTTAACTTCTGCGAAGGCGTTGAAACCAAGGCAAGCCAGGCTGCCGATGAGAGTTTTCTGGATAAAACGTCCGGTACGGTTATTTGACATAATTCCCACCAGTAAATGTTTTTAACCTACCGTATTCAGGATACAGCTGAACTCTCAGATGACGGTATTGAGCAGGTATACTACCGGCTAACAATATTACGGATCAGGTTAATGATATAGCCACTATTATATGCGTATTTTGATTAAGTTTTGTAAAAGAGTCGGCAAAATACGGGAAAACATAATAAATTTAGGGAACCATAAGCGCCGCTGTGGCAACGTAGGTAGCTTTTCAGGGGTTCCTTAGAGTCTTGATTTATTGTCTGGGTATTGATGGTGAGCGTTATTCAACAATTCGAAAAACGGGTGTCATTCTGGGTGGAGCGACGAATTCCTCCTGTGAATCAGGTGGAACTGAGTCATCGGGAAATCTTTATTTTGCCCACTCGCTGGGGCGTCTTATTTCTGGGGTTGATCGGTTTGTTGATTCTGACGGGTATCAACTATCAGAACTCGATGATACTGGCTGTCGGATTTTTCCTTTTTTCCATTCTGCTGCTCAATATTGTCTCGGCCTATCGAAATATCTCGGGGCTGTATATCAAGTTTCACCACTCGGAACCCTGCTTTGCAGGGGATCTTGGAGGGCTTGAGTTTGTCGTTGCTGCCCGGGAAAAAAATCATAGCAGTATCGAAATCGGTTGGGTTCCGGAAAGCTTCAATACTGTTGACATTGAAAAGGGGCAGTCAGTGCGCTTTATCATCGAGCTGCCCTGTCCGGAGCGTGGTCGATACCGGCCGGGACGAATGTTGATTACCTCTGTATTTCCCATGGGGCTGATTCGTGCATGGTCCTGGCAGGATTTAAAGGCTGAAATCATCGTATATCCAAAACCCCTGGAGTCCCAGATGGTCTGGGGGCAGGCAGAGGGTGATCAACAGAGCGGAAAAAAGGCGATGATTCCTGGTCAGGAGGACTTTGAAGGATTGCGCAGCTATGTTCCGGGAGAGTCTCTTAACCGGGTGGCTTGGAAGAAATACGCCCAGAGTGGTGAATTCTATTCCAAGGAATTCGCTCAGCCGCTGACTGATCCGGAATGGATTGATTTCAGTGCTTATTCTGTCGGCGACACAGAAATCAGGCTGGCCATGATGTGTCATCAGGTGCTGGCAATGAATGCCAAGAGGCAGCTATATGGTGTGCGCCTGCCGGGTAAGGTCATCGCTCCTGATTTATCGGAGCTGCATAAGAATCAATGCCTCTCGGCATTAGCGCTGTATCCCGAGGGATGATGAATGATGGGCGGTCGCAGACTAAGTAGACATTTTAACCATCCTCCGAGAGTAGAGCGGCAAGCGCTGATCTGGCTGATCATTGCACTGATACCTGCCACTCTCGGGCACTGGGAGGTGTTGCCGGGGTGGTTGATATTATTTGCGGCGGCTGTCGTTGCGTTTCGGATGGCTGCCTTCAAAGGCTGGATTCCTGAATTGAATAAATGGATCAAAGCCTCGTTAATGGTGTTGACCGTTTTGCTTTTTGCCTGGACCAGTCGAAGACAGTTTACGGTCGAAAATGCCGTCGGCTTCTTCGTGCTTGCCTACTGTCTTAAGCTGGTGGAGCTGAAGAGTCATCGGGATGCCTATATTTTCAGCTTTATGACGTTATTCCTCCTCGCATTGGGGTTACTGTTTAGCCAGTCACTGTTTCGAACCGCCTTTGTCTTTACTTTTATGGGGGTGGGATTGGTGTCGCTCACGGCGGTGAGCACGCAAATGAAAATGAAATCCCTGGTCAGCAGTCTGGGGAGTGTATATCGTCTGATGTTGCTGGCCGTTCCGGTTCTGGCAATTCTCTATGTCGTATTCCCCAGATTCGGTCCTTTGTGGAGCATGCCTCTGAACAGCTCTTCCGCATTTACCGGTCTTGACGACACGGTGTCCCCCGGAGATGTGGCCAATCTGGCCCAGTCAGGAGAACGGGCATTTCGGGTCACGTTTCGCGACAATATCCCGTTGCCAAAGGATCTCTATTGGAAAGGGCTGATTCTTGACCGCTATTTCTCCGGCCGCTGGTCACGTTCATTTTTCCAGGAAAACACGGAACGCTGGAGCGGGAAGCCCAGAAACCTGAGTCGGGATGAAGCGTTTGACTATGAAGTCTTGCTTGATCCCCATAATCGTAGTTGGGGGTTTTCACTGGACGGCTCCCAACTGGTTGCCGGAGATGCGTACTCGACGACACAAGGCTTGGTTCGCTTTACAAAAGAGGTCAAGTCTGCCACTTGGTATCGCATGAAGAGGGAGGTGCAATCTGGTGAGCAGCTTACTCCGGCTGAAATCGACAGGTACACAAAGCTTCCCCAACTTGAAAATCCCCAAACGATCACCTGGGCCGGGCAAATTGTACAAAGCCATGACTCTCCTCGGGGGCAGATCAATTATGTTCTGGAATTTCTGAATGAAAATAACTTCTTCTACACTTTGAATCCTCCTTTGCTGCCGTCCTCTGACCGGGCGGATGCGTTCCTATTCGGATCCAGACGCGGATTCTGTGAACACTATGCCAGTTCTATTGGCATACTGTTTCGGGCGATGGGCATTCCTACAAGGATGGTAGTGGGTTATCAGGGCGGGGAGTGGAATACTCAGGGCGGCTTCCTGGTGGTACATCAGTATGATGCCCATGCCTGGTTGGAAGTATGGCTGAGGGGAGAAGGTTGGGTTCGGGTAGATCCTACTGCTGCGGTGTCACCTGCCAGGGTTGAATCAGGAATCAGAGAAGCTGTGGCAGAGGAGGGAACCTTCCTGCAAAACTCACCGCTGTCATTATCCAGGTTCAGTGATGTCAATATCGTTTCCTGGATACGGGATCAGGCTGAATACTTGAACTATATGTGGATCAGCCGGGTTGTGAACTATGATCAGGAGTCTCAAAAGTCCTTGCTGAGCCGCTTCTTGGGAAATGGTGATATCAAGTATATTGCCATGTTGCTTGCCGTCACTGCTGCGGTTCTTTTTGGTGGCCTGGGACTGTATAGCTTATGGCCGGAGTGGGCGAAAAACAGAAAGCAGCCGGTGCAGCGGCAATATCATAGATTTGTCAGGAAATTGGCTGTAAAGAATAGTAGTATTCATCCGGGGATGACGCCCAGGCAAATTTTGGAAGCACCAGGAAACCTGGAGGCTGACAGACCAACCATTCGCTCTATTGTGCTTGGATTTGAAAGGCTGCTGTTTGCCGGGGTGAGTGACCGTGCTGCCGGTCAGCAGTTGTTAAGGCAGATAAAGCGCCAGATTAATCGCCTGTAGCGGCTATTTGATGATTGATTTGGTCATTTGACGATCTATTTATAACCAACAGGGTACTCTCGTAGTTTTGATGGATAAGGGTATTGCTTCACCAGTTTCATTGCCTTGGTTCGAGGGACAGTGGTCCGCTTGGGTCAATCAGAATGGTCGGGGAAACTTCCCCAATGCGATTTTGCTGACTGGCCCGGCAGGAATCGGTAAATATCCTCTGGCACAGAGGCTCGCCAATCTGCTGGTCTGTGACACTCCCAATCCTCAACCCTGTGGACATTGTAAGAGTTGTCGTCTGCTGGAAGCCGGCAGCCATCCGGATTTGATGACGATTGTGCCTGAGGAAGGCAGCAAGTCGATCAAGATAGATCAGGTCAGGGCTCTGTCTGATTTTGTGCATAGTCGTCCGCAGGTTAGCCATCGTTTGGTTGCTGTCGTTAATCCGGCAGAGGCGATGAACGTCTATTCTGCCAACGCCATGTTGAAAACTCTGGAAGAGCCGCCGGCCGGTGTGGTTATTCTTCTGGTAACCAGTCAGGCGAGCTTGCTGTTGCCTACCATACGGAGTCGCTGCCAGATCATTAAATTGCCGATGCCCGAGCAGGAAGTGGCTGTTCGGTGGTTGGCTGAACAGAGTCAGCAGGATATGGTAAAGGCGGCAGAACTGTTGAAGTCAGCGGGCGGTCAGCCGTTAACCGGATTACACTGGCATAATGAAAATGCGACCGACTTGCAGTCTCAGATATTAACGTCATGGCTGGATTACCTTGAAGGCCGAGAGGATGCCTTTTCACTGGCGGCTCAGTGGGCCAAACAGGATGTGGAGTGGGTTTTGCATTGGTTGGCCGTGTGGATGAGGGATGTCATGGTGATGACGACCGATGGAGCTGACGCTTCCGAAGCATATGCGCAACTATCGGACTCACGCCTGAAAAAAGTTACTGCCCGCATGTCGAATGAGGCTGCGTGGCATTTGTATCAGGCTTTGATTGAGGCCCGTAAAAGTGTGGTCGAACAACGCAATCTTAATCCGCAGTTGATGCTGGAGAATTGGTTGTTGATGAATAAAAAGAAAGTGTTTGTGTGATAGAACCTCTGGGGCGGAGTAAATGGAAAGCTATTGTCAATATCATCCGTTAGAGCCTTCTGAGTGGTATTGTAAAAACTGCCAGGTCCACTTTTGTGAGCATTGTGTTGCCATGCCTCCCGGCAGCTATAATGCCCAGTGTCCTGTATGCCATCAGAATCTGGGACATAGCGGATCAACAGCCAAGGTGCCCCCGTTCTGGCAGTGCCTGAGTGATTTCTTTGCTTATCCGATTTCCCGCGATCCTATCGTCCTGATTGCTATCTGTACCTTATTGCCTGCCATTTTCAACCAGGGGTTTCTGGCGCTGATCATACTCATTGTGCTGGTCTGTGCGCAGACCAAGTATATGTATCTGGTGATCGAACAATCCGCCCGTGGAGATCTGAAGCCGCCGACACTCAAAGAGGCGTTTATGGGGGGCGGGTTGATGCTGGTGATTCAGCAGACTCTGATCTTTATTATTTTTGGCGGGTTGGTGTTTGCTGCCAATATGTGGCTGGGATCAGGCATTGCGATGCTGCTTCTGATACTTATCCTGATAGGCCTGCCTGCCAGTATCATGCTGCTGGCGACAGAGCATGAGATTACCCAGGCTTTGGATCCATCCCGGATACTTGGTGTTGTCGGGGCGATTGGGTGGCCATATTTTGTCATGTGCGGATATCTGATACTGCTGATGCTGGGGCTTGGGGCTGTGCAGGAGTTCGTGGTCACGCGTTTTAACCCTTCACTGGCTTACACCATTACAGGATTTACCTCGAGTTATTTCATGCTGGTGATCTTCTGCATGATGGGATATGTGCTATATCAGTACCAGCCTCGGCTTGGTGGCGCAATTCATTCCTCTCAGCATGAAGTTCATAAACCTGATCTGGCCCAGAAGAATGAAAAGCAGTCTCTGATAGAGATTGATATTGCGCTCAAGGATGGTAGATACGATCTGGCGATAGAGTCACTGACGAACCTGTTCAGTCGCAAACCCTATGACAAGGTGACCCTGGACAGGCTCTTTAAGTTGCTGATGCTGACTGGAAGGTGGGATGTTCTGGATAAAAAGTCCCTGCCGGTGTTGAAACTGCTTGTTGAAACCGGCCGTATCCGGGAGATCAGGCAAATGTTGCGGGGGCTGTACAGCAAAAGAGAGAAGTTCGAAGTGCGTGATCCCGAAGCCGCCTATCATATTGCTCAATCCCTGTATCACGCTGGGGACTATCGATTGCTGCTGCGCGTACTGCAAGGTTATGGTCAGCGTTTTAAAGATGCGCCACATCAGGCTGAAGTGATTATGCTATCGGCTCGCGCACTCGCAAATGGGCTGCATAACGGGCCCAAAGCCAAGCAATACCTGATGTATCTGGCAAAGAATTTTTCTCAGGATGACCTGGCTGCCCAGGTGCCGGAGCTGCTGGAGCACCTTAAAAAGGATGGGCGATTACCTGATCCCAAGGTTTCATTCGGATAGAATCCAAACCTGATGCCGTCAGACAGTATCAGGACCGGAAGTGGTGAGCAGGTTTTCCAGGACCTTTTCATACTTTTTGGCTTTCATCGGCATTTCGCGAGCGTTGAAAGCCTGAATTGCGGATCGGAAACCTTCTGATATCAATCCTTTGTCCTTAACGGACTTTCCTATGGTATCCAGTAACTTCTCAGCTTCACTCATGCGATTGGTGCTCAGACATCCGTTTAAAAGGCGGAAGTAATAGCTGGTGTCTGACAGCGGGCACCCTGAAGCATAACGGTTGTACTCTTCAAAAATGGCAATAGCCTCATCAATTCGATTGAATGTCAGGGCGTCTTCCAGTGCCAGCTGGGTGAAGCGCTGGCTATCGGGATCCTTTGGGTGAATTTTATATAAATGAAACAGCTGTCGAATGATGTCGCTGTGATGAGGGTTATGTTCGTGAAGGCGAAGAAAAATGCTCCGGGCTTCATCAAAATCCACTTTATTGATGGCCTTAAACCCTTTCGAAAGCTGGGTGCGAAATTCCAGGTCAGCTTCGTCATGGGAATGCGAATCTTCTGAGTCGGGCTGATACCACTTCGCCCAGGGGATCATGATAGCCGCACCGGCAATCAGTCCTCCTGCATGAGCCATATAGGCTACATGAGAGAGGGAGTCATAGAAGAAATGATAAATCTCCAGACCCAGCCACAATGGCAGTAACAGCAGTGCAGGTGCTTTAAAGTAATTAAAGTAGAAAAAGACGAAGTAAAAGAAGCGGATCTTGCGTAATCGATAGTAGCTGACGTACATGCCCATTAAGCCGGAAATGGCCGCAGATGCGCCGATCAGCGGTTGAAGGCTGTTGCCTTCAACGGCGGCAAAGAGTAAACCGCCACAGGCTCCGGTAAATAAATAGGCCAGGATGTAAAGGGCTTTTCCCAGGATACGCTCGATTGCAAAGCCGAGCAGAAACAGGATCACCATGTTGCCGGCCAGATGTCCGATGTCTCCATGCAGGAACTGGTAGGATAACAGGTCCCCCAGTTCTATATCTGCGGGGATCAGCCCCATTTGCCAGTAGCTCAGTTTGTCCAGAAAGTTCAGTTGAATATATTGGCGTTTGGGGAGCCAGTCATTGTAGACCTCGGGTTCCAGAAATTCCGGCCCTTTATCGGTCAGATAGGAAACAAATCCCCGATCTGTGAGCATCAGGGGAATCAGTTCTTCAGTGTTGTTGTCTGTGACTGCCTGCTGAACTTCCGCTGCGAGGTCGAAGCGATCGTCCAATCCCAGGTTCACCTGCCGCTGCAGGTAGTCGGCATACTCCTGGGCTTCCATCACGTAAAGACGATCATTGACATAGTGATCATAGGCGTCGTTATACAGTCGGGTGTCTGTTGCATCCAGACGGAAAAACACAAAGACATTGATAATGATCAACGCCAGTGTAATGACGGGAGGCCTTTGCCAGTTCAATTTGTGTTCGGCAGGTAAAATCAGCATGAGAAGGACGCTTTCTTATGATTTCGACATTTAACCGACGCTTGGGATCCGGAATTTCGCTTGTGAGCCACTTATTCAGTTGCAGCCTGCTGACGGATCAAGGTCGGTAGTACTCGCTCAATTGTATCAACTATCGATTGGGTCTGCGGATCAATTTCAATATTCACCAGATGACCTTCCTGCAGGTCGCCGAAGGTTGTCACTCTAAGGGTTTCGGGAATCAGGTTTACCGTAAACTGTTGAGCGTTGCAATCTCCCACAGTCAGACTGGCACCATTAACACCTATAAAACCCTTGGGGAAAATATAACGACTCCATTCGGAGGGTACTTCAAATATTAATGCCAGGTTATTTTCTGAAGTATGCATCGCCACAAGAGGGGCAGTGCAGTGGACATGCCCGGACATCAAATGGCCGCCAATCTCATCACCGATTCTGGCGGCATGCTCATAGTTAACCACGTCTCCCGGTTTTAGCTGACCTAGACTGGTCAGTCGAAGGGTTTCCTGCATCAGGTCAAAGGTCAGCTGATATTGGTCGACTTTTACTACAGTGAGACATGTACCGTTGATCGCAACACTGGAGCCGATTCTGGTATTCGACTGGTCGTCGGGAAATTTGAAGGTGTAAGTATATAAGCCTTCTTTTTTATCTGAATCAATAAGTTGTGCTTTGCCTTGTACGATGCCGGTAAACATAGTGGATCGATCCTGAATGATGCTAATGCTGGTGTGTCTTGGATTATAGAGGCTGTAATCCCTTAGGTTAATGATATGTTAGGGATAATTTAAGTCATTGGTCCTCACTCGGTGCGGTAATAGATGCGAGGGCCATGACCAGAAAAGGAATGGAAGCGAAAATCAAAATGGCCTGAGTATTGCCTATACACCATAATATACATAATGAAGTCAAAAAATTGACTGTTATTGGTGCTATGTTGTTTTGGTTCCATTTCCTGACATTTCATTTCACAGGGCAACCGGCACGAAGGTGTTAGGTTCGCGGATGGAAGAGAGATGAAAGGTGTTTGACTAACGGAAAGTGAAACCAGTCGTAAGCACGTAGACAGCTGTGATGTGATATTGCCGGAAGATAATGAAGATACATAACCCAACAGATTTGGACCTGGAGCCTGGAGAGTTGAGAGCCCTTGCAAGAGGGGAGCTTGATCCTATTAAAAAGGCTATTGAGGAGCACCGCAGCCGAAATTTGCCGGCCACCAGTATCGCTCCGCCGGACAAGGGCAGGAAGCCTGCAGAGAGAAAGAGGGCGGAGACGGCTGAAAATAAGGCGACTGAAAACAAGACGACTGAAAGCAAAGTACCGGCGAAAGCACGCCAGACCGTTCCGGCCAATGCAACCGGAAAACAGTTGGATAACACCAGAGGGCGTACAAACAAGGCAGCCGATGCGGCTAAAAGAAATAGTCCCGCAGGTGGAAAAGAAGCCGCTCCCAAGCAAACTGCTGAGCAAAGAAAGGAAGAGTTGTTGAAGCTCAAGGAGCAGCAGGCAAGGCTGGTTCAGATTATTCGGGAGTGTGAGCCGCTGGAGGTCTTGAACTACGATTTGCTTGCCATGAAGCAGTATCCGGACGTTGTGGAAGTATTAGGGGCGAAAAGAAGGAGGGATCTCTGGCTTTTGGCGATTCTGCTGTCGGCGGGAATGTTTCTGATCGGTTGGTTCGGATTCCTGCCCGCATGGTTGGCAGGTGTGTCCTTCGGTGTTCTGGTTGCCTTGCTATCGTTTTCCGTTCCTCCTGTGCGTCGTCTGTTTGTCAAAGTTCCCAACCATGGAGAGATTGTGGCAACTAAAAAGGCCATGGAGTTTCGGGCAATAAGTCACATCAGGATGCTGGAAGGGAGTCGGGGGTTGGCATATCAATGCCAGATGATGATTCCATATCGCCGTGCGCTGGCCGACAAGAGATATAAAAGAATCGTTTTACTGAGCCAGCAGAGCGCACTCATAAAAGCCATGCGCTCTGCGGCGGCTATACGCTTGTACCTGATGTACATGTTGGAAGCCCAGCAGGCGTTCAAAGTGGTCAAAAACGATTACATGAAAATTTCCTCCCGGTTGCAGTCGGAGTTTTCAGATGTGTCGTAATACAGATGATAGTCTTGGGTTGAAATAGTCCTCTTATCTATAAGGAGATAAGGAGATAAGGAGCAGACGATATAAGGAGTAGAATAAGGAGCTGATCATGATCAGGGTTCTGGTGGGCGATATTACCACTCTGGCGGTAGATGCGATTGTCAATGCGGCAAACAATCAATTGTTGCCAGGCGGTGGAGTTTGTGGGGCCATACATCGTGCGGCCGGCCCTGAACTGGCAAACGCCTGCTCCAGGCTTAATGGTTGTGATACCGGTGGCGCGGTGATTACGGAAGGGTACAACCTTCCGGCCCGATACGTCATTCATGCCGTTGGTCCTGTTTGGCATGGCGGGCATATGAACGAAGAGGCGTTATTAGCCTCCTGCTACCGCGAATCCATTGCCCTGGCTGATCAATATCATTGCACCTCCATTGCTTTTCCAGCCATTAGCTGCGGGATATTTGGATATCCGGTAGACAAGGCCATACCCATCGCCGTCAATTCTTCAAAACAAAGTCTACTGAATGCTTCGCACGTGAAAGAGGTTATTTTTTCAGTCATCGATGCCAATCTGGCATCACAATATAATGCTTTGATTGAAGATAAAGAATGAAAGAAAGCTGTTAATTATTATTTTGCGCACTAACATGGTGCAACATCTTCTGAGTTAACCCCCAAAATTCCCCTTCTTTATATTTAACATCTTGTTACGCTTTATTATGGTGCACTGTTGGAGCATTTTTTGCATCTGAATAGCGCTTCTCATTGTCCACATTATCTGACACTTCGGGCGATAAGAAATAAAAACTAATAAAAACAGCAATATAGATAATTTCCCTGAGAGGGAATTGATTGCTGATCAAGGCACATAAATGGTGCATAAAAAGCATGATGCACTATAAAAGAGCGTTAATAGGAGAGATCTGTGGAAGACATTAACAATGCTGTTCAATCCCTGATGCAGGGAGCTGATACGTTGTTTATCCTGCTGGGGGCTATCATGGTGCTTGCCATGCATGCGGGATTTGCTTTTCTGGAAGTCGGTACGGTCAGGCATAAAAACCAGGTGAATGCGCTGGTTAAGATCATGACGGACTTTGGTGTATCCACTCTGGCTTACTTTTTTGTCGGTTATAAAGTGGCTTACGGAATCGATTTCATGGTCGGAGCCCAGGAGTTAGGCGGAAAGAATGGCTATGATCTGGTGAAATTCTTCTTTCTGCTGACGTTTGCTGCGGCGATCCCGGCGATTATCTCCGGTGGCGTTGCTGAGAGGGCAAAGTTCTATCCCATGCTGATTGCCGCGTCTCTTTGTGTGGCTCTGGTCTATCCGTTGTTTGAAGGGATGATCTGGAATGGAAATTATGGGTTCCAGGAATTCCTTAGTCAGAGCTTTGGAGCGGAATTCCATGATTTTGCCGGCTCTGTGGTGGTGCATGCTGTTGGCGGTTGGATTGCCTTTGCGGCGATATACCTGCTGGGAACCCGGAACGGGCGTTACCGTAATGGCAGGTTGGTGGCCTTTGCGCCTTCCAATATCCCGTTTTTGGCGTTGGGTGCCTGGATACTGACGGTCGGCTGGTTTGGCTTCAATGTGATGTCCGCTCAGACGCTGGAGTCGGTCAGTGGGCTGGTTGCGGTCAATAGCCTGATGGCGATGGTGGGCGGAATTGTCAGCTCGATGTTGGTGGGACGGAAGGATCCCGGCTTTATTCACAACGGCCCGCTGGCTGGTCTGGTGGCGGTATGTGCAGGTTCCGATCTCATGCATCCTGTGGGAGCTCTGATTACCGGTGCCATTGCCGGTGCACTTTTCGTCTACCTGTTTGAAATGCTGCAGAAAAAAATGCCGAAGCTCGACGATGTGTTGGGTGTGTGGCCGTTACACGGTATTTGTGGATTGTGGGGCGGTATTGCGGCAGGCATATTTGGCCTGACGTCGTTTGGCGGTGTTGGCGGAGTCACCTTCATGTCCCAGTTGGTAGGCTCTGTCACCGGTGTTGCGATTGCGCTTATTGGCGGCTTTATCGTCTACGGTGTGGTCAGGGCGGTGGCCGGATTACGGTTAAGTGCTGAGGAAGAGTTTGAGGGCGCTGACCTGGCAATTCATAAAATTGGTGCCAATGGGGCAGATTAGGCAGTAATCAGGCGAGATTAGGAAAGAACTTTTCACGTAAAAGTGTTTCAATTGCGAGAAGGCTGCGGCTGAAGTATTGGTCGCAGCCTTTTTAGTTGCCTGAACCGGATTCGTTCCAGATTCCGGCATTTGTCAGCTGTACAAATCCTTTACAGCATTTTACTTGACATTTTTGAGCATCAAACGTATGTTTCAAACACTTGTTTGGAATGTATTACCTACTATAACAATGGCTCAATCAGAAACCGTCGATCGAATATTAGATGCCGCAGAACAGCTGTTTGCTGAGCGAGGATTTTCAGAAACCTCCCTGCGTCAGATTACCAGCAAAGCAAAGGTAAACCTGGCAGCTGTCAATTATCACTTCGGGTCCAAAAATGCTTTGATCCAGGCGGTGTTTGATCGCTTCATCAATCCTTTTACACGCATTCTGCGTGAGCGCTTAAACGAAGTCGCCAAGGGAAAAGAGGCTGTCAGCCTTGAAGAATTGTTGCAGATCATTACGGGGTCAATCGTCTCTGTGCCCCGTCGCAACGAGAAAAGCCTTTCAATTTTCATGCGTCTGCTTGGGTTGGCATACACCCAGTCTCAAGGCCATTTGCGGAAATATCTGGAAGAGCAGTATCGAACTGAATTCAAGTTGTTCCTGAATCTTCTGCGTCAGGCAACGCCACATCTGACACCGGTAGAGCGCTTTTGGCGGATGCAGTTTATGCAGGGTGCGGTGGCCTTCACCATGTCCTCCTCAGAAGCGCTGGGAAGCATTCTGGAAGGTGAAAAAGGTGTCAGAGCCTCTGTAGAGGAAATTGTTGCCCAATTGATCCCATTCCTTGCTGCCGGTATTAATGCGCCGAGTCAGGCTGGCCGGGATCAAAAAGGCGGTATTGAATCTGTGGAGGGCATGCATAGCGCCTGAGTGCAGGCATAATGCATGTTATTTTGCTTCATGGCTCCTTCATTGATTGTCGGAGGGGCTTTTGTTGGAATGCCCCTTCCTTTTGTTGGAATGCCACTTCAGAGGAACTATGCTTGGCAGGTTTTCGATAATTAGCTCGATTTCGCTGCCAAACGTTGATAGTTTCCCGGTATGACTTCTCTCATTCAAATCAATATATCTCGCCAGACACTGACCTTTTATCAAAACGATTCGGCCCAGCCGATGCTTTATAGCGTCTCTACAGCGTTAAACGGTGTTGGGCAGCGTGAAGGGAGCGGGCAGACTCCACTCGGGCGCCATATTATCAGAGCCAAGGTGGGAGAGGCCTTGCCGGAAGGCGCTGTGCTGGTCGGTCGGCGTTTTACCGGTGAAGTCTATACCCCCGCACTCGCTGAGCAGTTTCCGGATCGTGATTGGATTCTTTCTCGCATACTGTGGCTGAGTGGATGTGAGCCTGGGACCAATCGTCTGGGAAATGTCGATACCATGCGACGCTATATCTATATTCATGGCACGCCCGACTCGGAGCCAATGGGAATACCTGGTAGCCATGGCTGTATCCGTATGAGGAATCAGGATATTATTCAGCTCTTTGACTTGGTGAGACCCTATACTCCAGTGCTTATTGAGCCTTAGGGTGTACGTCCGAGGTCATGGGTAGAACCTGTGTCACAAATAGAATCAGAGTCATGAATAGAGCCAAGAATCCTGCTAGGGAGAGCCTGCCTTACAATGCCGAATAACCTATCCTGTGGACCTCTTCTGATAGATATTGAAGGGACCCGGTTATCTCAAGAAGATATGAAAAGACTTTCCGACCCTCTGGTGGGCGGGGTGATATTTTTTGCCCGTAATTATGAGGGCCGGGGACAGTTATCTGACGTCGTAAAGGCGATCAGGGATGTGCGCGAAGATCTTTTACTTTGCGTGGATCAGGAAGGTGGCAGAGTTCAGCGTTTTCGCGAGGGATTTACCCGGTTACCTGCAGCGGGGGATATTGCGTCCATCGCTGAAGCCAAGGGATTGGATAAGCAGCAGTTGGTGCACGACGTTGGTTTTCTAATGGCATACGAGCTGAGGGAAATTGGGTTTGATTTCAGCTTTGCTCCGGTGGCAGATATTGATTATGGTCGTAACACGGTCATTGGTCGCCGGGCCTATGGAACCACCCCGCTGGAGGTGTCAAGACTGGCAGGGTGTTTCTACGCGGGAATGAAAAGCGCCGGTATGGCTGGCGTGGCAAAGCATTTTCCGGGTCATGGTTATGTCAATGAAGATACTCATGTGGAAACGGCGGTGGACCGGCGGTCAGCCGAAGAGCTTGAGCAGGATCTGGAACCCTTTAAAGCTTTGATTGGTCAAGGTGTTGAGGCGGTAATGCCTGCCCATGTGGTATATCAGGCATTTGACAGTCTCCCTGCGGTTCAGTCCAAAGTGATAATCGAGACCCTGTTAAGGGGTCGGCTCGGGTTTGAAGGATGTGTCATCAGTGATGACCTTGGGATGACTGGTGCCTCTGAAGATGTATCGGTGTCCAGCCGGGTTGAAGCATCCATAAAGGCGGGCTGTGATCTGATTATGACCTGCAACAACTCTGAAGCAATTGACGAAGCGCTTGAAACACTAAGAGGTCAGGGAGTTGAAAAGCTCCTCTCAGAAGAGCTATGCCGAAGAAGGGGGTTGCTGAAAGCCCGTCCGGTGGACCTGACGGCTCTTAAGCCGCTGGCCGAAAAGGTTAGGGCGTTAATATTGGGGTAGTGCGGAATATCCGCAAATCATCATTAACTTATGTATTGTTTGAAGATGGAGTGACAAGTGTCCTGGAATGAATTCATTTCCTGGCTCGGTGTGTCTGACGGCAACCTTCACTGGGTCGTGAAAGTCTTTATCGTGGTGTTCATCAGTCTGGTGCTCAACTACATATTGATCAAAATGCTGACCCGATTTGGCGGCCAACTCACCAAGACTAAAAATCTATGGGACGACACTCTTTTGGAGGCCAGCAAGAAGCCTCTGGGTGCCATGGTGTGGCTTATCGGTCTGTCCTGGGCGGCAGAAATTGCCCAGAAGGAAACCGGAGCGGTCATATTTGAAGCTGTTGATCTGATCCGTCGGGTCGGGGTGGTCGCTCTGTTGACCTGGTTTGTTCTGAGATTTATCCGGGGAGCTGAGGAAATTCTCGTGTCACCGAACCGGATGAAAGAACCGATGGATAAAACCACGGTGATGGCGCTGAGCAAGCTACTGCGTGCTTCGATTGTGATTACAGCAACACTGGTGGTGATGCAGACATTTGGTTACAGCATTTCCGGTGTGCTGGCTTTTGGAGGGATAGGCGGTATTGCGGTCGGCTTTGCCGCCAAGGATCTCCTGGCCAACTTCTTTGGCGGCCTTATGGTGTATCTGGATCGGCCTTTTTCTGTTGGGGACTGGATACGATCGCCGGATAAACAAATTGAAGGCACGGTTGAGCATATTGGTTGGCGCCAGACATGTATACGAACCTTTGATAAGCGTCCTCTTTACGTTCCCAACGCGACATTTACAACCATTGCGGTTGAAAACCCTTCCCGCATGTCTCACCGCCGGATCTACGAAACGATCGGTGTTCGTTATGATGACTTTGCCAGTGTTCCGGCGATTGTCTCGAAAGTTGAGGCGATGCTCAGGGCTCATGACGATATAGATCAGACCCAGACGATGATTGTTAACTTTAATGCGTTTGCTGCCTCGTCTCTGGATTTCTTTGTTTATACCTTCACCAAGACTACAAATTGGATTGAGTATCACAAGGTCAAACAGGATGTACTGATAAAAATCATGGAGATTATTAAAGCGGAAGGGGGAGATGTGGCCTTTCCGACGCAGACTATTCATTTGCCGGACCAGATCAAGTTGGCTCAGCAGTTGGAAATGGAAAGTCAATCAATCGATTAAGGGTGAGGTGGAATCATGTATGCGGTAATTGGTGGAACGGGTCTGGCGGAGCTTGATGGTCTGGAGGTGATTAACCGGCATCAGATGGTCACTCCCTGGGGAGAGCCCTCTGCTCCAATTGTTGAAGCCCGGCTCGAAGGTAAAGTGGTGCTGTTCCTTGCCAGGCACGGCCAGCCCCATCGTTTTCCTCCTCATAGGGTTAATTATCGTGCCAATCTTTGGGCGCTGCGTGATCTGGGGGCAACATCGATCATAGCGGTGAATGCTGTTGGCGGTATTGATCCTGCGATGGGCCCGACCCATATCAATATCCCGGATCAGTTGATTGATTATTCCCATGGCCGTGCGGGAACCTATTTTGAAGATGATCTGGAGCATGTCACCCATATTGATTTCAGTTACCCCTATGATGAAAAGTTGCGGGAAGAGCTCATCCGTCACACGTCGGCCTTGACGCAAAATTTCTCCGGCAAGGGAGTCTACGGGTGTACTCAGGGGCCAAGGCTTGAAACGGTGGCTGAAATTCGTCGCATGAGCCAGGATGGCTGCCATATTGTGGGGATGACGGGAATGCCCGAAGCGGCCTTGGCACGGGAAATCGATCTGGCTTATGCCTGTATAGCTCTGGTAGTAAATCCAGCTGCGGGAGTTAGTGATCAGGTCATCACGATGGATGAGATCAACGAGGCCATTGAGAATGGCATGGGAATGGTTAAACGGATCGTTCGCAGTTTGATCGTCGCGTAAACTCGCATTTAATGCCGCTGACGGCTGAATAAAAAAGAGCAGGTGTAACCTGCTCTTTTTTTTGTCTGTCTGTGCGGTGTCAACTCAAGTATGTGCGATGCAAACTCATGTCTGCGGTGCCAGCAATAGGAGCGAAGCCAGCTACTGTGCGGTGGTAGCTTCCGGTGTTGTGTCGGTATCCGGGAGTGGCTCGGCGGACGTTGTGGCGTCTTCCATGGCGACCGGGATCATCTTGATCAGGAGTCCGAACATCGGATGGTCAAAGTAGTGGACCTCACCGCTACGCATTCTTCGGGGCTGGTGTATGTTGTAATACTCTCTGGGTTCCAGTCCCTTTGCCTTTAATGGATTGGTGGGTAGCTCTGGAGCAATGGGCGAGTATGCGGGTGAGGACGCAGCCTGTGCGCTGTTGCCGGCATTGAGTCCGTCCATATCGCCCATGGTCGTTGGAGTCTGTAGTTCGCCAAACAGGTTATCCAAAAAAGTGGGTTCAGGAGTTGCCCAGCGCGTAATGGTGATGTTGGGGGTGGCGTGAAGGTATCTTCTCAAAGCGATATTGATCTGGCCTTGCAGCTCTGTTTCGTTGTCAGCGTCAATCTGGCTGGGTATCTGATAGGTCAGGCTCTGGCTCTCCCTTAAGCTGATCATCCAGCTGTAGTGGGATATAACTGAGAAGTTTCTGCTGCGAGCGAGCTTTCTTTCTTCCTCTTTAAGAATGTAGGCGCTTTCTGGAAGCAGTTGTGTTTGGTTTTCGGTCAGAGGATTAAAGCTGACAAGAGATAGGGGGGCAGTATCATCCTGCATGACGGGTGGGTGATCGAAGGTTTCTTCGGTCTCCGGTGACAGATTCTTGAAAATGATCACGTCTACCTGAAATCGCTTGGTTTCATCGGTGGTGTCTGCACGTGAGACGGCGCCGTGAAGAAATAGGGCGGTCAGGGTAAGCGCTGCGAAAATATTGGTTGGTTTCATTAAATCATTGGCCTTGTAAATCAAGTTACGCATCTTGTTGAATTTCATTGGGCGCGCGCTGATGAAGTCGAGAAAGTTTGCAGTAAGTTTTCAATGAATTGCAATCTTTCCTCGGCGGATTCCAGAGACTGTTGGATTTTCAGCTTATTGCCGCCATCAAGTTTGTAGCGTGCCGGCTCTTTTTGGATTAGTAGTACCAGTGTCATGGGTTCTACCTGTGTTTTATGCCCGAACTCGATAGAGCCTCCCCGGATGCCGACATCTATTTTGGTAATCCCGATTTTATCTGCCTTCAGCTTGATAGATTGCTGACGGAAGAGGTTCTTGACGGGGTCGGGAAGAAGTCCGAAGCGATCGATCATTTCAACCTGCAGATCGCGTAATGCTTCGGAATGATCCGTGTTGGCAATGCGCTTATAGAGAATGAGTCTGCCGTGGACATCCGGCAGGTATTCGTCTGGGATCAGGGCTGGAATTCTGAAATTGATGTCGCAACCGTGTGGTATTGGTTGGCTTAAATCAAGCTCTTCGCCATTTTGCATTGCTTTGACTGCGGCTTCCAATAGCTGTGAATAGAGGGAGTAACCAATATTCTGGATATGGCCGCTTTGTTCCTCGCCCAGCAATTCTCCGGCTCCCCGAATCTCCAGGTCATGGGTGGCAAGCGTGAAGCCTGCGCCAAGATCCTGGGCGTTTCCGATGGCTTCCAATCGTTTCAATGCATCTGAACTTAAGGTTCTTGGCGGTGGTGTCAGCAGATAGGCATATGCCTGGTGATGCGATCTTCCAACCCGACCTCTCAGCTGGTGCAACTGGGCAATGCCGAATTTGTCTGCCCGGTCGATCAGAATGGTGTTGGCGGAGGGGATGTCGATACCGGTCTCGATAATGGTGCTGCATATCAGGACATTGAAGCGCTTGTGGTAGAAATCAGACATGACCCGCTCCAGTTCGCGCTCCCGCATCTGGCCGTGGGCGACGCCGACTCTGGCATCGGGTACCAGAGCTTCAAGTTCTCTGGCTTCTTTCTCTATGCTGCTGACCTCGTTATGCAGGAAGAATACCTGACCTCCACGGAGAATTTCCCTGAGTACGGCTTCCTTGATCAGGCTGTCGGAACGCTCCCGTATAAAGGTCTTTACAGAAAGGCGGCGCTCCGGCGGTGTGCTGATAATGGACAAATCCCGAACTCCTTGGAGTGACAGGTTCAAGGTTCTCGGAATAGGGGTGGCGGTCATTGCGAGGATGTCGATATTGGCCCGCAGTGCCTTGATTTTCTCTTTTTGCTGCACCCCGAAACGATGCTCTTCATCGATAACCAGTAATCCCAGATCCTGGAATTTGATGTCTTTCTGCAGAAGTTTATGGGTGCCGACAACAATGTCGACTTTGCCATCCCTGAGCTTCTCCTTGATCTTGTCCACGTCCGAACCTGAACGGAATCGTGAAATGAGCTCAATTTGTATGGCGGTATCGGCAAACCGATCCTGGAAGGTTTGGAAGTGTTGCTGAGCCAGAAGCGTTGTTGGGACCAGGACGGCAACCTGCCTGCCGCTGTTGGCCGCCAAAAACGCTGCCCGCATAGCGACCTCAGTCTTGCCAAAGCCGACATCGCCGCACACCAGGCGATCCATCGGGCTGGGCTTGATCATGTCTTTCATGACGGCATCAATGGCATTGAGCTGATCCGGTGTTTCCTCAAAAGGAAATGCGGCTGCAAAAGCGCTGTAGCTCTCATCCGGTCTGGAGCAGGCAAATCCCGGATTGGCTTCCCTGCGCGCGTAGACTTCCAGCAGCTCTGCTGCGGTGTCTTTGATTTTCTCAGCCGCACTCTTCTTGGCCGCTGACCAGCGATCAGTTCCGAGTTTGGAGATCGGTACCAGCTCCTCGTTGACTCCGGTGTAGCGCGAAATCAGGTGAAGAGAAGAGACGGGGACATACAGTTTTGCGTCGTTGGCGTATTCAAGCAGCAGGAATTCCTGCTTCTGACCGTCAACCTCAAGGGTTTCCAGGCCTTTGTAGCGGCCGATACCGTGATCGATATGCACAACAGGAGAGCCGACCCGCAATTCAGTCAGGTTCTGGACGATATTATCGCCGGACTCAGTTGTTCGTTTACGTCGACGTCGTTGGGGAACCCGATCCTGGTAAAGATCCGGTTCGGCAATAATGGCGAACTGTTGCTCTGTATGGATGAAGCCCTTGGTTAATTCGGCAATGGTGATCGACCATGTGCTGTCGGTTTCCAGGCATCCCTTCCAGTTATTCCGTTCCTGCAACTTAATGCCGGCCTGTTTGAAGGTATCCAGTAATACCTGCTGTCTTCCTGCGGTCTCTGCGCAGATGACAACATGGGGGATATCCTTGGCCAGTGCTTTCAGGTTAACAAACGGGTCCGCCAGTTTTGGCTGGATGGAAATATCCGGAAGGCTTGCGAAATCTGTCGCAGACTGTTTTGAAGCCGATTGGGAAGCCTTGGGATCAGGTTGTTTTCCGGTAAATTCGGCGCGGGGAAACTGCTTTAAATGGCCGAAGAATTCGTCAGTTCTTTGGTAAATCTCCCCCGGAGGCAGGATGGGTCTTTCAATATCATGCCGCAGGTCTTCGTATCGATTGTTGAGTTCATCCCAAAAATGTTCGCTACGTTCATGAAGACCGCCGTAGAGGATTAAAGTCGCGTCATCTGCCAAATAATCAAAGATGGTGGCAGTCTGGTCGAAGAACAGTCCCAGGTAGTATTCAAGACCGGGTGAGGCAATGCTGTTCATGACATCCTGCAGGATCGGGCAATTGCGGGATGTGTTGGGGAACAGCTCGTAAAACTGATTTCTGAATCTCGTAATCGATTCCTTGGTGAGAGGGAATTCGTGAGCGGGTAACAGGTTAATCTGCTCCACCTTTTCGGAGGAGCGTTGGCTCTCGATATCAAACTCGCGGATGCTGTCGACTTCGTCATCAAACAGATCTATCCGGTAGGGGGTGTGGTGCCCAGTCGGGAAAATGTCGAGAATAGAGCCGCGGATGGCGAATTCGCCGTGCTCGAAGACCGTATCCACGCAGCGATAACCAGCCGCTTCAAGGTTTCTGCGATAGTTTGTCAGGTCCAGGGTCTGACCGTTTTCGATGACCAGGGTACTTCCCAGAATATAAGGTTTGGGCGGTAGCCGGACAAGCGCTGTTGATAGAGGGAGGATGAGCAAGCCGTGGTGGACCTTTGGCAGCTCGAACAGGCACTTGATTCTGGTTGAGATGATGTCCTGGTGTGGAGAAAACGAATCGTAGGGCAGTGTTTCCCAATCGGGTAGCGTCAGTATGGGGATATCCTTTCCGGACAGGAAAAAGCGTACAGCATTTTCCAGATGCTCCGCTGTGGGCATATCCACAGTAATTGCCACCAGAGGCTTTTTGCCGGCCTGCAGGTGTTCTGCAATAACCAGTGCGTCCATTTGTCCTGTTGGATCGCCCCAGAACACTGTCTGAGAGGAAGAGTCCGGAAGTTGATAGGTCATATCTGCCCAAAATACGTATCTGACTGAAGCGCGCATTCTAAGGATTTAGAAGAAAATTTTCTAACACAGCGCCATGAAATGACGGCGAAAGGTCATGGCTAGGCCGCTTTTCTTTGAACTCCTTCGCGATATATAAGGCATATTTCGATAGATTGACCGATGAATCCACTTAAATTTCGTTAGGGTTGGTTAGTAAAAAAACTCCATATGAGTGTTTTTGGAGCGGTTCGGAGCCGGTTATTCCACGAAAGTTTTGTATTGTAACGAACCTATTGATTTGAAACGTTATTTGACGTCAAAAATATTCGGCATGCGTTGCCTCATGGGGGGTGAAAAGAGATAATGTGCGCCCAAATTTTGCGCAGAAAAGAGGTGCATTACTGTGAGTCAAGAGAAGTTGGAAGCCTGTTTCGGCGAATGGAAGGACCGCGAAACTGTTGCCGAATCTATGATCCCTCTCATAGGGCGTTTGTATCGCAATAACAACGTCATTACATCGATCTATGGCCGCCCAATTATTAACCGCTCCGTTATCGGAATCCTGAAAGCGCACCGTTTTGTCCGCCAGGTTGCCGATCACGAGCTTTCAGTCAATAACACCTATCCAATATTGAAAATGCTCAACGAACTCGATTTGGGGCATGCGCATATCGATATCGGTAAATTGGCCATCAAATTCGAAAAGAGTGGTGGTTCCCAGTCACTGGAAGAGTTTCTGCGCGCTGAGCTGGCTGACCTTATCGGCAAGCATAGTGAAGAAAATGGTGCCGGCTCTGAAACCAAAGATGTGGTTCTATACGGTTTCGGACGTATCGGACGCCTGTTGGCCCGCATCCTGATTGAAAAGGCTGGCGGTGGCGCCAACCTCCGCCTGCGTGCCATTGTTGTGCGCAAAGGGAAGGCTGATAACGATCTGGAAAAGAGAGCCAGCTTGTTGCGTCGTGATTCTGTCCATGGTTCGTTCCAGGGCACTATTACCGTTGATGAAGAAAATCCCGCGATTATTGCCAACGGCAATTATATCAAGGTGATTTATTCTGATGCGCCGGAAGACGTGGATTACACCCAATACGGTATCGATAATGCGATCGTTATCGACAACACCGGTGTCTGGCGTGATGAAGCGGGTCTTTCCCGTCACTTGCAGTGCAAGGGTGTCAGCAGGGTTCTGTTGACGGCGCCAGGTAAGGGTGAGATCAAGAACATCGTCTTTGGTATTAACAATAACTTGATTTCCGACGACGATAGGATTCTGTCTGCAGCTTCCTGTACGACGAATGCCATCACGCCTGTACTGAAGGCGGTGAATGATGAGTTTGGTATCATTGATGGGCATGTGGAGACTGTTCACTCTTACACCAATGACCAGAATCTGATTGATAACTACCATAAAGGTAGTCGTCGTGGTCGCAGTGCGCCGTTGAACATGGTTATTACTGAAACCGGTGCAGCCAAGGCGGTAGCAAAAGCTCTTCCTGAGTTGTCGGGTAAATTGACCGGGAATGCGATTCGGGTGCCGACGCCAAACGTTTCCATGGCGATTCTGAACCTGAACCTGGATAAGGCGACTACTGTGGACGGAATTAACGGTTACCTGAGAGATATCTCATTAAATTCCGACCTCCACAAGCAGATCGACTTCACCAATTCCCCTGAAGTGGTGTCCACAGACTTTGTTGGTTCAAGGCATGCAGGTATTGTTGATGCGCAGGCCACCATCGTTAATGGTAATCGTGTGGTGCTGTATGTCTGGTACGATAACGAGGCAGGGTACAGTGCTCAGGTCATTCGAGTAGTTAATCAGATGGCTGGGGTGACCCACACCGTTTATCCAAAGACCATGAATTAATTCATCTTTTCTGAATGTGGCGGTACCTTGTCTGGTGCCGCCATTTTGCCCCTCTCTTAGACTTTAGTATTAGCCAATATTAAAAATAAAAGACTAATCGCCCTCTCTGCGGTGTAGAAAAAAGGCACTTCGGTCTCTATAATTACTGCGTTTTTTGGTTGGCTAACCCGTGCACTCCTTGTTATTCAAGGAACTTCCATCCTTTCTTCAAAATGTTCGCGTCTGCGTTCTTAGAAATCTCGCACCAGCGGTGGCCAGAAAATTTACTCTGATGATTAGGCGGGGCTAATGATCAAGATCAAAAAAGGCTTGGATCTACCTATAGCCGGAGCGCCTGCACAAGTCATTGATGACGGCAAACCTGTATCTCAGGTGGCATTAATCGGATTTGACTACAACGGCATGAAACCCACCATGGAAGTCCAGGTGGGCGATCGCGTTAAGTGCGGCCAGCTTCTTTATACTGATAAAAAAACCGAAGGTGTGCGCTATACTGCGCCGGCAAGCGGTACCGTCGCTGCTATCAATCGTGGTGAAAGACGTGTCTTTCAATCCGTTGTGATAGATATCGAAGGGGATGAGCATATTGAGTTTGCTCAATATGACAGCAACAGCCTGTCTCAACTGACCCGTGAACAGGTCGTTGAGAATCTGGTTGAGTCCGGTGAATGGACGGCTTTCAGAACCAGACCATACAGCAAAGTACCGGCAATTGATGCCGAGCCTCATTCGATCTTTGTCAATGCGATGGACAGCCATCCGCTTGCCGGAGATCCTGCGGTTGTTATTGAAACAGCCAAAGAGGATTTCAAAAACGGTCTGACCGTTATTTCCAAACTTACCCGCGGTAAGGTATTCGTTACCACCAAGCCAGGCGTATCTCTTGATCTGCCTGCCGAAGTGGCCAAGGAAGAGTTCGATGGACCTCATCCTGCTGGGTTGTCGGGTACTCATATCCATTACCTGGATCCTGTCAACGCATCTAAGTTCGTTTGGACCGTCGGATGCCAGGATGTCATCGCGATTGGTCGTTTGTTCACTACTGGGCGTAAGTCTATGGAGCGGATTGTGGCTCTGGCCGGTCCTGCTGTCAGCAAACCGCGTTTGGTGAAGACTCGCGTAGGGGCCAGCTTAACCCAGTTGACCGACGGCGAGTTGTCCATGGACGACGTCCGAATCGTGTCTGGCTCTGTCCTTGGTGGTCGCAATGCCAAAGGCAATGTGTCATTCCTGGGGCGCTATGCCGCGCAGGTTTCCTGTCTGGAAGAAGGTGATAAGCGAGAGTTTTTAGGCTGGCTTTCTCCTGGTTCCTCAAAGTTCTCTCTGCTCAATATTTACCTGTCCAAACTCAATCCCGGTAAGCTCTTCAATTTTACTACCACGACTAACGGTAGTGAGAGGGCTATGGTGCCTGTTGGTTCCTACGAACGGGTAATGCCGTTGGATATTCTGCCGACTCAACTGCTTCGTTCACTGATCGTGGGCGATACAGAAGTGGCGCAAAAGTTAGGTTGTCTGGAGTTGGATGAAGAAGACCTGGCCCTGTGTACCTTTGTGTGCCCGGGCAAATATGAATTTGGTCCAATTCTGCGCAGTAACCTCACTCTAATTGAGAAAGAGGGGTAAGACATGGGCTTAAGAGCGTTTTTGGATAAAATCGAACCGAACTTTGAGAAGGGCGGTAAATACGAAAAATGGTATGCGCTGTACGAAGCCGTGGATACCATCTTTTACACACCTGGCAAGGTAGCAACAGCCAATACCCATGTGCGTGACGGAGTGGATCTTAAGCGGATCATGATCACCGTATGGTTTTGTGTGTTTCCTGCCATGTTCTTCGGAATGTACAACGTCGGTCTTCAGGCGAATACATTCCTGATGCAGAACGGCCTGGCAATGGATGATGGCTGGAGAAATGCCATTATTGCCGCGCTGGCTGGTAACGATCCCGGCAGTATTTGGGATAACTTTATATACGGGGCGGCCTACTTCCTTCCCATTTATTTCGTGACCTTTGTGGTAGGTGGATTCTGGGAAGTCCTGTTTGCCACCATTCGTCGTCATGAAGTGAATGAAGGCTTCTTTGTTACTTCTATCCTTTTTGCTCTGATTTGTCCTCCCACCATTCCTTTGTGGCAGGTGGCACTGGGTATTTCGTTCGGTGTGGTGATTGGTAAAGAAGTATTTGGCGGAACCGGCAAAAACTTCCTGAACCCTGCATTGACTGGTCGTGCCTTCCTCTACTTTGCCTATCCAGCTCAGATTTCCGGTGATGCGGTATGGACGGCTGTGGACGGTTTCAGTGGTGCAACTCCATTGAGTGTAGCCGCTGCAGGAGGAATGGACGCGATCAAGGAAAGTATTTCCTGGATGGACATGTTCCTGGGCTTCCAGCAAGGTAGTGTAGGTGAAACCTCAACTCTGGCTGTGTTGATTGGTGGTGCTGTACTGCTGATTATGCGAATCGCCTCCTGGCGTATTGTGGCCGGTGTTATCGTAGGTATGGCTGCGACGGCAACTCTTTTCAATATGATCGGGTCTGACACAAACTACATGTTCAGTGTTCCGGCGCATTACCATTTCGTTATGGGTGGTTTTGCTTTCGGTATGATGTTCATGGCCACTGATCCGGTATCTGCGTCCATGACGGATGCTGGAAAGTGGGCGTTTGGTGCACTGGTAGGTGTGATGACTGTTCTGATTCGGGTTGTTAACCCGGCATTCCCAGAGGGCATTATGCTTGCAATCTTGTTTGCCAACCTGTTTGCTCCATTTATCGATCACATTGTGGTGCAGGCAAATGTGAAGAGGAGGCTGGCGCGTGTCTAAGTCTAATGATTCCATTCAAAAAATTGTTACCGTTGCACTGGCTCTCTGTGTAGTCTGCTCGGTCATCGTTTCAGCTTCCGTCGTGATCCTGAAGCCTGTACAGGTTCAGAACAAGACGCTTAACCTCAAGGAAAACATTCTCCGTGCCGCAGGCATGTTGAGTGCTGCGCCTACCAAGCAGGAAATTGAGGAAAAATTCGCTCAAATCACGCCTAAACTGGTCGACCTGGATACTGGCGAGTACGTTGAGCCGTCAGCAGCAGGTTTTGCTTCCATGGAAGCATTTGACCAGAAGAAAGTGGCTCAGAATCCGGATACTTCCCGAGTTCTGACTTCCGCCGAAGATCAGGCAAGCATCAAGCGCCGCGAGAAATACGCCAAGGTGTACATAGTTACAGAAGGCGATGAAATCTCCAGGGTGATCCTTCCGGTGCGTGGCTACGGTCTGTGGTCAACCCTGTATGGATTCCTGGCCTTGAAAGGCGACGCTGATACCGTTGTTGGGCTTGGTTTCTATGAGCACGGCGAAACTCCAGGGCTGGGTGGCGAAGTGGACAATCCTAATTGGAAAGCTCAGTGGCCAGGCAAAGAAGTTTATAACGAAAACGGTGAGGCAGTTGTCAGATTGGTTAAGGGTGGTGTCAATCCTGAAGCCGCGGACGCCAAATATTCCGTTGACGCTCTTTCAGGAGCCAGTCTGACCAGTCGTGGTGTGCAGAACCTGCTGCAATACTGGTTAGGTGAGGAAGGTTTTAAAACTTATTTGGATCGAGTGAGATCTGGGGAGGCAGGAAATGTCTGATGTGACGCCAAAGAAGGTTCTTCTTGAGCCGATATTATCCAACAACCCCATAGCGCTTCAAATTCTTGGTATTTGTTCCGCGCTGGCGGTGACAACCAGTTTGCAGCTGTCAATTGTTATGGGATTGGCTGTATCGCTGGTAACAGCATTTTCCAGTTTTTCGATCGCTTTGATTCGTAGTCAGATTCCGAGCAGTATCCGGATTATTGTGCAGATGACCATTATTGCCTCTCTGGTAATCGTGGTGGATCAGATTCTTCGTGCATACGCCTATGAAGTGAGCAAGCAGCTGTCGGTGTTTGTCGGTCTGATCATTACCAACTGTATCGTTATGGGGCGCGCAGAAGCGTTTGCCATGCAAAACGGACCGGTTTTGAGCTTCCTCGACGGCATCGGAAATGGTGCGGGTTATTCAACCATGTTGATTACCGTTGCCACCATTCGTGAGCTGTTTGGAGCAGGCAAGCTGTTCGGTGTCGTGATCTTTCCTACCGTGGCTAACGGTGGCTGGTACCAGCCAAACGGCCTGCTGCTGTTACCCCCGAGTGCTTTCTTTATCATCGGATTGATTATCTGGGGACTGAGAAGCTGGAAGAAAGACCAGGTTGAAAGTGCGGAATTCAAGTTGTCTGCACATAAAGTCAAGGAGGCCTTTTAATCATGTTAGAGCATTATATCAGCCTTCTGGTTAAGGCTGTCTTCGTTGAAAACATGGCGCTGGCCTTCTTCCTGGGTATGTGTACCTTTTTAGCTCTGTCCAAGAAGATGGAAGCGGCTATTGGTCTGGGGATCGCTGTCGTGGTTGTTCTGGCAGTGACGGTTCCTGTTAATAACCTGATTTATAACTCTCTGCTGCGTGAGGGAGCTCTGGCTTGGGCTGGATATCCAAATGTTGATCTCAGCTTCCTTGGTTTGTTGACCTATATTGGCGTTATCGCTGCGATAGTGCAGATACTCGAAATGGTCCTGGATAAATATTTCCCGGCACTATACAACGCCTTGGGTGTCTTCCTGCCTCTGATTACAGTGAACTGCGCCATCATGGGAGCGTCACTGTTCATGGTGGAAAGGGACTACACCTTTGGTGAGAGCGTTGTATACGGTTTCGGTGCGGGTCTGGGCTGGGCGCTGGCGATCATTGCGTTGGCCGGTATTCGTGAAAAGCTGAAGTACAGTGATGTGCCAGAAGGTCTGCGTGGCCTGGGTATCACATTTATCACTGTGGGACTGATGTCCTTGGGCTTTATGTCCTTCTCTGGCATTTCGCTATAACAACGAGCAGTTCACGAAGAAGGTAGAAACGAATGAATACTGAAATCATACTCGGCGTGGTGATGTTTACCGTCATCGTGCTGTCGCTCGTCGCGGTGATTCTTGCGGCCAGAGCGCGCTTGGTGAGCTCAGGTGATGTCACGATTGAGGTCAATGAAGATCCTGAGCATACAATTAAAACCCCAGCAGGTGGCAAGCTGCTGCAGACACTGGCCGGCGAAGGTGTATTCCTGTCTTCAGCCTGTGGCGGCGGCGGAAGCTGTGCTCAGTGTAAATGTAAGGTGCTGGAAGGTGGCGGTAGTATGCTGCCTACTGAAAAAGCGCACTTTACCCGTCGCGAGGAGCGCGAAGGCTGGCGTTTGTCCTGTCAGGTAGCTGTTAAGCAGGACATGAAAATCGAAGTACCTGAAGAAGTCTTTGGTGTTAAAAAATGGGAATGCGAGGTGGTGTCCAACCACAACGTGGCCACATTTATCAAAGAGCTGGTACTTAAGCTGCCGGATGGTGAGGTTGTTGACTTCCGTGCCGGTGGATATGTGCAGCTGGAAACACCTCCATACGATGTCAGCTTCGATCAATTTGAAATTGAAGAGAAGTTCCGTGAGGACTGGGACAAGCATAATCTGTGGCGCTTCCGTTCTGTGGTTAAGGAGCCTGTTATTCGTGCATACTCCATGGCCAACTATCCGGAAGAGCGCGGCGTGTTGAAGTTCAACATCCGTATCGCGACTCCGCCTCCAGGAACCAACTTCCCGCCAGGACAAATGTCTTCCTGGGTGTTTTCTCTCAAGCCGGGAGATAAGGTCACTGTATACGGTCCATTTGGTGAGTTTTTTGCCAAAGAGACAAATGCCGAAATGGTATTCGTCGGTGGTGGTGCAGGTATGGCTCCTATGCGTGCTCATATCTTTGACCAGCTCAAGCGGATCGGAACTGATCGTAAGATGTCGTTCTGGTACGGTGCGAGAAGCCGCCGGGAAATGTTCTACGTTGAGGACTTTGACGGCCTGGCAGAAACCAACGATAACTTTGTCTGGCATGTGGCGTTGTCTGATCCAATGCCTGAGGACAACTGGGAAGGTTATACCGGGTTCATCCACAATGTGCTTTACGAGAACTACCTGAGGGACCACCCGGCTCCTGAAGACTGTGAGTTCTACATGTGTGGACCCCCAATGATGAACGCTGCGGTTATCAAAATGCTGAAAGATCTTGGTGTTGAAGACGAGAATATTCTGCTTGATGACTTTGGTGGCTGATCTTAAAAATCAAAAAACAGTGCAGTTCATTCTGCACTGTTTTTCTCTCAGGCCCGCTGCAGTTTTAACGCTTCTACTAAGCGTTCTGGTTGCCGCGGGTTGTTCTTTTTTAGGTCCTGAGCTGCAGGCGTCGCAGGGCCAGATCATGGGTACCTGGTACCACGTAAAATGGAGCGACGAAGGGCTAGATGCTGATACCGAAGAGGTAAGCAGTGGCATCTTGAGTAAGCTGCAGGAGGTGGATTTACTGATGTCCACCTATAAGCCTGAATCCGAACTCAGTCGATTCAACCAATCTGAACCGGATGTCTGGTTTGCGCTTTCCAAGCCGACCACAGAGGTTTTTGATATCGCCCATGAGGTGAGTCAGAAGTCTGGCGGAGCTTTTGATGTTACCGTAGGCAAGTTGGTCAATATGTGGGGATTCGGTCCCCAATACAAGCCGACTCAGGTCCCATCGGATCAAGACATAGCCAAAGCGTTGTCAGAGGTTGGATTTGATGTTCTGGAGCTCGATACCGCAAGCCAGAAGATCAGGAAGAATACGCCCGTATATGTGGATCTCTCGGCCGTAGCAAAAGGCTATGCGGTAGATCGTGTGGCACTCTATCTGGAGTCACTTGGCATTAAAGGCTATATGGTCGAAGTGGGTGGCGAGGTCAGGACCAAGGGAGTGAAGCCGGACGGAAGCAAATGGCGGATTGCCGTTGAGTCTCCTGTGGTTGGGGAGCGTCGCGTGCAGGACGTGTTAGAATTGGAAGATATGGGGATGGCCACGTCCGGAGATTATCGTAATTTCTACGAAGAGGGCGGTATCCGATATTCCCATACGATCGATCCGCGGACAGGGAGGCCGATAAAGCACAGTCTGGCGTCAGTGACGGTTCTGGACCCCAGCGTTGGATATGCAGATGCCTGGGCCACAGCGATGATGGTGCTTGGTGAGGAACAAGGCTTTGAGGTTGCTGTCAAACAGAATATGGCAGTACTGTTCCTGGTAAAGGACGGCAGTGGATTTAAAGAATTGGCGACACCCGGTTTCAAGAAACTTACGGGGATGCCAAAGGAGTAAGGTCATGCAAATGTTTCTAATTGTCCTTGGGGTCATGCTGGTTCTGGTTGCTGCGATGGCAATCGGCGTCATCATGGGACGCAAACCGATATCTGGATCCTGTGGAGGAATGAGCGCTCTAGGGATGGATGTCGCCTGTGATATCTGCAAAGGTGATAAGTCGGTTTGTGAAACTGAGGTGGAAAAGGCCAAAAAGAAGGCCCAGGGTAAAGACCTGGGCTATGACGCTATGGGTTCCAATCACTAGGCCCATACAGGTGAGGGCGGATGGCGAGTGTGAAAGCTCTTCATCCGCCCTGATGATGTTTTTAGTACCGGTGGCTGCTGACTGGTTTTGGGCTATGAAGGCCCGAAGCATCTTTTAGCTGGTCACTTTTCAAATAGACGCTGCCGGTGCCAGTCAAATAACGAATAAATATTTACCAGGGGAGACCGGTTGAAGATGGCAGATCACCAGTATGACGTCGTAGTCATCGGCGCAGGGCCTGCGGGGGAAGGGGCGGCGATGAACGCCGCAAAACATGGCAAGCGCGTTGCTGTGGTCGAAGATAAGCTCCAGGTGGGCGGAAACTGTACCCACATGGGGACAATTCCTTCAAAAGCTCTAAGACACTCCGTTAGGCAGATTATCCAATTTAATACCAACACCATGTTCCGGGATATCGGCGAGCCCCGCTGGTTTTCATTTCCCCGGGTGTTGCAGAGTGCAGAAAGGGTTATCGCGAAACAGGTCAAGCTTCGGACTCGATTCTATGCCAGAAACCGTGTGGATCTTTATCGAGGCAAAGCCTATTTTCTGGATCATAACCGGGTGGAGGTCCAGGGAGGCCGTAACGGGAAGGAAGTCCTGTGTGCGCAGCAGATTATTATTGCCACGGGCTCCAGGCCCTATCTGCCGGAAGATATCGATTTTACTCATCAACGCATTTATAACAGTGACAGCGTTCTTAAGCTCAGTCACACCCCCAGATCGATGATCATCTATGGTGCAGGTGTCATCGGTTGTGAATATGCCTCCATATTTGTAGGGCTGGGGGTTAAAGTCGATCTTATAAATCCTGGCGAACGACTGCTTTCATTTCTGGATGGCGAAATTTCCGATGCCTTGAGCTATCACTTGAGAGATAACGGAGTATTGGTCCGTCACAAGGAAAAATACTCTTCCGTTGTGGCCGATGAGCGTTCGGTTGTATTGACTCTGGAAAGTGGTAAGCGAATTCGGGCTGACGCCTTTCTGTGGTGCAACGGGCGAACCGGTAATACAGATCGGTTGGGTCTTGAAAACGTTGGATTGGAGCCTAATACCAGGGGGCAGCTGACGGTTGATGAGCACTACAAAACAGACGTGCCGAATATCTATGCCGTAGGCGATGTGATTGGGTGGCCAAGTCTTGCCAGTGCTGCATATGACCAGGGGAGGTCTGCCTCAGCGGAAATCTTGAAGGACGACTACATCCGTTTTGTTAATGATGTTCCTACCGGCATATATACGATTCCGGAAATCAGTTCCGTTGGTAAAACCGAAGAGGAATTGACCGATGCCCAGATCCCCTATGAGGTTGGTCAGGCATTCTTCAAAGATCTGGCTCGCGCGCAAATTACCGGCGATACCGTCGGTATGCTGAAGATCCTGTTCCACCGGGAAACCAAAGAGTTGCTGGGAATACACTGCTTTGGTGACCAGGCCTCAGAGATCGTTCATATCGGCCAGGCCATCATGAGTCAGCCCGGTGATTTGAACACGATTGAATATTTCGTGAATACGACTTTCAACTATCCGACGATGGCAGAAGCCTACCGTGTGGCAGCATTGAATGGTTTGAACAGGATATTCTAGTCAGTGTTTGCCATAAAAAAGCCCGGCGATGCCGGGCTTTTTTGTTTGTTCGCTGTTGCGGGACGGTTGTCACTGGAAGTGAAAGGGAAGATTTTCCTGCTGCTGAAAATGCTTCAGGACATGCTGGGGATAATCCGTAATGACGCTATGGACTCCCAGTTTTTGTAGCTGAAGAATTTCAGGAATGGTGTTAACAGTCCAGGTGGAAACTTCCAGTCCGGCTTTTTTACATTCCTCCATGACGGAGCTGTCGACCAGTTTGTGATAAATGGCCAGCAGGCTGCAGCCATGTTTAACGGCGGTCTGTACGGGGCTGGGGAAGCGTCTCTGGCCCACATAGCCTGTTTCTATGCTGCTGTTCAGGCGTTTGATCTGTTGCAGAACCCAGGTGTTCGAACTGGTGACGATACAGCGGCCAAATAACTGGCGCTTTTGAATAAGCTCGACCAGACGATTACAGAGCGTGTTCAGCCGGGCTCTTGTGTCGGATTTGACCTCAAACTGAATTGATCTGAACTCTGGAATAGCATCGAGTATTTCCGAAAGCAGGGGTATTGGTGCAGATTCGTGCCAGGGGGGGATGTGCTTGCCTGCGTCCATAGCTCTTAACTCGTCCGCATTCAGGTCTGCGATTTTACCTGTTTGTCCGGTGGTTCTATCAACTGTCTTGTCGTGAATGACAATCAGCTGGCCGTCCAAACTGAGTTGGACGTCGAGTTCAAAATAGCGGATGCCGGCTTCATAGGCTTTGGCAAAAGAGATGACAGTGTTTTCCGGAGCTTCGGCTTTTGCTCCACGATGACCAACAATGATCATAATTCCCTTATTCCTGATATGAATATTCTGTGTTTGGTTTTTTGTTCAGATCGATCACAGATCTGTCTGATAAATCTTTTGTCTTTTTAGATAGGTTTCCCGGCACAACTCCATGTCATCCAGGAATCTGGGGAGATCCGGGATGGTTAATGCCTGTGGTCCGTCGACAAAGGCTTCTGACGGATGAGGGTGGAAATCTATTAGTACCATGTTGGCGCCAGAGATGACGCCTTGCGCGGCGGCATGAATAACATCAAGTATGCCGCTGGGATCCCGGTCATGATTGCCCACTGAATGGGAGGGGTCAACACAGACCGGCATACGGGTCAGACGCTTCACTACCGGCACATGGGCGAAATCCACCAGATTTCGGTGTGGATTGCCGGCTTCAGTTTTCATACCCCGCAGGCAGAAAACAACATTGGCATTGCCTTCGCTTGCCAGATACTCCGCGGCATTTAATGACTCGTTCAGCGTAATGCCGAAGCCGCGTTTCAGTAATGATGGAAATTGCTTCTGTCTGCCAATCGCTTTTAACAGTTCGAAGTTCTGAGTATTTCTGGTGCCGATCTGAAGCATGACACCTGTGGGGTTTCCTGTTTGCTCCAGAGCCTCATGGATTTCTTCAATATGGCTCTCGTGGGTGATTTCCATGGCAATCACCTTGATGTCATATTTGCCAGCCAGTTCGAAGACGTAGGGAAGGCAGTTTTTTCCGTGTCCTTGGAATGTGTAGGGGCTGGTTCGCGGCTTGTAAGCGCCCATTCTGGTGCATTGCTGGCCATGTGCTTTGAGAGCCCGCATCATCTCTTCGACATTCTTGGGGTTGTCAACGGCGCAGAGTCCGGCAAATAGATGAAAGCTGTCCTGATCAAAAGTAACGCCGTTGTATTCGAAGCCTGTTGTGCGCTTCTCATCATGGTGTCTGCCCAGGATTCGATATTCTTCGGAGATCCTGATCACCCGTTCAACTGCCGGCAGCGCGCTGATTTCGTCCGAGCTCAGTTTCTTTGTGTCCCCCAGTAGGTAAATTTCAGTCAGTTTCTGCTGCTTACCCTGGATGTCATGAACCCGGTAGCTGACATCCGCCAGGCATTCCAGGTGTTCAATGGTAAGGCGATATTCTTCAGAATGTTTGTCAGTGTCGGGGTGAAGGATAAGTAGCATACTGATCTCTCGGCAAATAAGTGATACAAGCAATTAAGATGATACAAGTAAATAATCAGGCTATTAGCTGCGACTGGCTCGTTTTTGTTGGCGTACATGCCATTCACGGCGGATTTTTCGTCTCCATAAAAACTCAACGATGGCATAAGACAGCACGGCAAAGAAAACGCCACACACAAGTGAGCCAAAATAAAGTGGCAAGCCGATTTCATATAGCTTTTCGGTGAACCAGGCAAGGCTTAGTTCAAAGTCAAAATGCATGGTGGGTGTGCCGAGAATATAAGCTCCGACAAGGTAATTAAAATAAAAGATCGGAGGCATGGTCACCGGGTTGCTGATCCATACAAGGGCCACCGAGAGTGGAAGGTTGCAATTCACCCAGACAGCGACAAAAGCGGCTAATACCATTTGGAATGGCATGGGAATAAAGCTGCAGAAAATCCCCACCAGAAACGCTTTGGACACAGCATGTCGATTTATATGCCAAAGATTCGGTTCATGCAGTACATCTCCCAGGAACCCCAATGCTTTATTCGCGCGAATTTTCTCGGGGGTTGGGAGCATCTTTTTTATGAAATTTTTCGGCATTGATGTTACAACTTCTCTAAATAGGCCCTGTCAGCCCGTTTAAATAATATTATATGCCCGCATATTTATTGCAGGTTGATGTCAGGTGTATTTGTGCCTTAAGTGTTTCTGTATCTAAAAAGTAATGCCGCAACAGCCAAGGTTCCCGGTACCTGATTATTTCTGCCGCCCGGCGGCAGAGAAATATACAGCATTTAGTGATGATTATGCAGCTAAATAGCCGGGTTTAGGTAATGACTGATAATTAACCTGCGCTACCGGAATGGACGCCGGAATATATTAGATTGAAGTTCGTAATAAGGAAACCGTTATGCGATCACGGATGATTGCGTTTCTCTCGGGTTGGTACGCTGTATTGGTATTTGGGCCATGGCAGCATGCCATAGAATCCGCAGTAAAAACTCACCACACATATGCCGCGCCGATATTTGGTATTGGCTTAATTGCTGCTATTGGCTTAATTACGGCTATTGGGTTAATTGCCAGGGTCTTAATTGTCAGGACCTCCTGTTTAAAAGCCAGAATGTTGATTGCCCGTAGACTGGGTATGATCGTTCTGATGCTTTTCGGGGCAGGAGCTGCTGCACTTCTGATTTATCAAAAATCCCATGAATTGCCTGTTTGGGTCGATGGCAAGGAGGCTGTTGTCATTGGCGAAATCTGTGGCGATGGAAATACTTCTGCCAATGAAGACTCTGCCCATGAATACGGAAACGGAAAGACAGCTTTTGTCAGCAAATACCTGCTGTGTGCCAGTCATATTGAGGTAATGTCCGCTGGGCGCTCATGGAAGGCCCCGGTCGGGCGTCATAAACTTCTGCTGGCTTGCTATTACTGTGTCTATACCCTTGAGCCGGGAATCCGCTACGTACTGAATATTAGAATTAAATCCAAGCATCCCCTGCAAAACTTCAGTCGACCATTCGCCTGGCAAAAGGCATGGGCTTCTCCCTGGATGGCTTATGGAAGTATTCGCCAAGTCGTGAGTGTAGAGAAGCTTTCCAAATCAACAGCGCTTGATGTTACCGGAAAAGTCAGAGAACGAATTTCTGAATTGTTGGCAGAGTCTCCAAGCAATTCGAGTCTCAGGGCGCTGATTCTGGGCGATCGTGGGCATCTATCCGCTTTGCAGAAGGAGCAATTGAATCGATCCGGTCTTACCCATCTTATGGTGATTTCCGGATTGCACATTGGAATGATCGCCACTTTCGGATTTTTGTTGGCCAGGATACTGGTGAGGCGATGCAGGCGAAAAGTGCAACTGGTCGTTGGATCGTTGAGTGCGCTGATGTTCCTTCTGGCTTTTGTTGCAGTCGTTGATTTTGGTGTGCCTGTATTACGGGCTTCCTGCACGACGATCATCGGCATCCTGGTGATGCATCTTCGCGCATCGGGACTGATGTCTTCCTGGATGATCGGTGTGCTCCTTATATGTAGTTTGGTCAGTCCCTTTGCCATATTTGAAGCAGGTTTCTGGCTGTCGTTCTTTGGGGTCGGCATATTATTGCTGATGTTTGGGCGCCGTCTGCAAATAGGTCGATCAAAGATAGGGACACTCTGGCGCGGCCAAATCGGTTTTTTCCTTGGGATGTCAGGAATCCTGGTGATTGGCTTTGGTCAGATTTCCACCGGAGGGATTCTGGCAAACCTGATTGCGGTTCCGTTGATTTGTCTTCTGATTTTGCCGTTAACAGTGCTTGCTTTGATTCTGGGGATGCTATCGACTGTGCTGAGCGATCCGGTGTTTTCACTTGTGTCAGGACTGTTTGATATTTTTTGGTGGGTGTCCGGATGGGCAGCGGAATTTCCTGTCCTGGTTTTCGATCCCGGTTACATATCCGCTTCTGCACTGCTGGCTGTAGGCGGCGCCATCCTGTTGCACTTCCGGTTACCTATGGCTGCCTGGGGTGTCCCTGTCATCATTTTGGCGGGACTCAGAGGTTACGAGGGAGGATTGCCGTCATTTACGGTTGAAGTATTCGATGTGGGTCAGGGATTGTCGGTAATGGCCGGCTACAAAGATACGACCATGCTTTATGACGCAGGCCCCCGCTATGAATATTGGGATGCCGGCAGATCTATCCTGGCTCCCGCTTTGAAGCGGTACGGCGTTCGTGATCTCGATCCAATTATCATCAGCCATGGCGATACGGATCATGCTGGAGGATTGTCGTCGCTTCTGGAAGTCGTATCGACAGATAACCTCTTATCCGGGGAACCCGGTCGGGTGCCAGGAAGCAGGCTGTGTTCGACAAATGCCTTAAATTCTTTGAATACCCTAAATACCTTAAATCCCAAGGAGGAAGAGCAGGGCATGCGCGTGGAATTGTTATGGCCGGTTCGGGGTCGGGGTAAGGGCAAATCCGGGATGGATATGGAAGCTGTCAGAGGATCTGCCAATAATCATTCCTGTGTTGTGAAAGTGTCCTATAGCGATTTCTCGATATTATTGACCGGCGATATTGAAGCCGATGTTCAGCGCCGAATATTGGAATACTCCAGGGAGAAGCTGCAGGCCAATGTATTGGTACTGCCTCATCATGGTAGTGGAAATGCCTTTGTGCCGGAGTTTCTATCTGCCGTCAGACCGCAAATAGCGATTGTCAGTACCGGGCATCTTAATGCATTTGGCCATCCACACAGGTTGTTTCGGCAATGGTTTAAGAACCGGGGAATTCCGCTGATGAATACTGCGGAGCATGGGGCGATCAGGATCGTTGCGGAAGACAGGATCGTTGCGGACGAAGAGAAGAATGGCAAAATTAATTGGGTGGTGACCACCGCGCGATCGGATTTTGAGCGATATTCCTTTGTTACCAATCAATAATGTGAGGCTTTTCACAGTGTTTCTGAAGTGACTGTATCCGGCAGGCTATGCTAAAGTATGGCGATTTTTTGTAGGAGGCAATTGAGTGTACGAATTGTTGAAAGCGGGCGGTCTGATCATGATCCCCATTCTGCTGTGTTCCATTCTGGCACTGGCGATCATCATAGAAAGATTCTGGACGTTGAGGCCCGGGAAGATTGCCCCGCAGTCAATTGTGAATGACTTGATGGCCCGTCTGAAGAAAAAAGAACTTAACGGCAGAAGACTTAAGGAACTGCAACAGGAATCCCCTTTAGGTCGTGTACTTGCCGCCGGCTTGCTTAATGCCAAGCACGGACGTGAAATAATGAAGGAGAGTATCGAGGAAGAAGCCAGTCATGTGGTTCACGAACTTGAACGCTTCCTGACGGCTTTGGGTACCGTTGCCGCCGTGACTCCATTGTTGGGTCTGCTGGGTACGGTTATCGGTATGATCGATGTGTTTGCTGAGATTCAGGTTGCTGGTACCGGCAATACTCAGGTTTTGGCAGGAGGGATCTCCAAAGCGCTGATTACCACCGCGGCAGGTTTGACGATTGCCATTCCAGCGCTGGTTTGTCACCGCTTCTTCCAGCGTAAGGTCGATGAGATCGTTGTTGAAATGGAACAGCAGGCTCTGAAACTGGTGGAAGTCGTTCACGGAGACCGTGATGTCGATATCGAAGGGGCCAAGACCAAGTGAAATTCCGACGTCAGAATAAAGAAGAGTTGTCAGTCAATGTGACACCTCTTATTGATGTGGTCTTTCTGTTGCTGATTTTCTTCATGGTATCGACCACATTTACCAAAGAAAGCCATCTGGAAGTCGAGCTTCCAAAGGCTTCAGGCACGCCTGTTGAAGCTGAAGTCGATATGGTGGAAGTGGTGATTAACCGGGACGGCCAATACACGGTAAATGGCCGGGTTCTGATCAACAGTCAGATAGGCACATTAAAGCGGGCAGTGGAGAAACTGTCCGACGGCAATAATAAGCTACCCTTTATCGTGACCGCGGATGCCAAGACTCCCCACGAGTTTGTGGTTCGAGCGATGGATATAGCCGGTCAACTGGGATACAAAAAGCTTAGTATTACAACGGAACGTTCGGAAGATGGCAGCAACTAAGCTGCCTTATTCATTTATGTAGTGCTTTTCATTCTTGCGAAAGCCTTAAACCGGACTAATAGAGACACGTTGCCGTGAGTAAAACGAATAACCAATATGCCGGCTGGCAGGTGTACAAGCGCCTGTTGGGTTACCTGAAGCCGGCCTGGTGGGCGTTTCTGATTTCGATCGTCGGGAACCTCACCTACGCCCTTGCCAGTGCCGCGATGGCGCCTGCCATGAAATTTGTGGTGGAAGCCATTGAAAACCCTTCTGATCGAAACAGAATCCTGGTTCCCCTACTGATCATCGCGGTTTTTTCCATAAGAGGAATCGGTTCATTTTTCAGCACCTATTTCATGGCGTTTGTCTCCCGTGAAATTGTGCACAGTATGCGAACACAGTTGTTTTCGCGAATTATCAGGCTCCCCTGTAGCTTTTTTGATGCCAATTCAACAGGGCATCTGGTGTCCAAGATTACCTACAACGTCGAGCAGGTTACGGGTGCCGCGACCAACGCTATTACGGTGATTCTGCGCGAAGGATTTACAGTGATTGGGCTGCTGGGGTTCATGCTCTATTCGAACTGGCGACTGACATTGGTGTTCCTGGCGGTTGGACCGGTGATAGGGGTGCTGGTCAGCTTTATCACCAAAAAGTTTCGGAATATCAGTAACAAAATTCAGACCTCCATGGGCGATGTGACCCATGTGGCATCCGAGACCTTCAATGGTTACCGCGTTATGCGAACCTTCGGAGGCGAAAGCCATGAGGAGGAGCGGTTTACCGGTGCCAGTGCAAATAATATTGCGCAGAATCTCAAGCTTTCTTTTACCCAGGCAATATCGACGCCGATCATCCAGATGCTTATTTCCATCGCGATCGCGGTGCTGGTATGGCTGGCTCTGTCGCCACAGGTGCTGCAGAACATGAGCTCCGGTGAATTTATTGCCTTCATAACAGCAGCCACTACATGCGCCAAGCCAGTCAGACAGCTGACTGAAGTCAATGCGATTGTGCAGAGGGGGATTGCAGCATCACAAGATGTGTTTGCCCAGATTGATGAAGATGTTGAGAGAGATCTTGGAGCCGTTACGCTGGACAAATGTGAAGGCGATATCCGTATTTCAAATCTCTCTTTTTCCTACCCTGGCGCTGAGAAAAAGGTGTTGGACAACATCAGTCTGCATATCCCGGCAGGGAAGACAGTGGCCTTGGTGGGCCGCTCAGGAAGCGGAAAGTCCACGCTGGCCAGTTTGATTCCCCGTTTTTATGATTATCAGGATGGTGATATCACCTTGGATGGGATCTCACTCAAGGAGTTCAAGCTGGCAAGTCTGCGGGAACAGATATCCCTGGTGACCCAGCAGGTGACACTGTTCAATGATTCTGTCGCGAATAATATTGCCTATGGAACGTTGAAAGGCGCTCCGTTGGCCAATATTGAAAAAGCGGCGGAGGCCGCCCACGCGATTGAATTCATAGGGAGTCTGGATCGCGGCTTCGATACGGTGTTGGGAGACAACGGAGTCAACCTTTCCGGCGGGCAGCGACAAAGGTTGGCGATTGCCAGGGCATTGTTGAAAGATTCTCCTATCCTGATCCTGGACGAAGCAACTTCTGCATTGGATACGCATGCTGAACGCCATATCCAGGCGGCGCTTGAGAATGTCATGAAAGACCGTACAACGCTGGTGATTGCCCATCGTTTGTCCACTATCGAAAGTGCAGATCTGATTGTTGTCATGGAGCAGGGTAGAATTGTTGAAACCGGAACCCATGATGAGCTGATTTCGCAACAGGGAGCGTACGCGGCATTACATCAATTACAATTCAGCGAAGCTGAGGCATGACCCGCTTTATCGAACGAGTCTGGTATGGAAAGAATCTCTGGTGGTTACTTTTCCTGCCGCTTACGTTTGTCTACATGTCGGTCGTATTATTCAGAAAAGGATATTACAGGCTCATTCGAGGGGATAAGGCGGTTTCTGATGTCCCGGTCATCGTGGTCGGTAATGTTACCGTCGGCGGTACCGGCAAGACGCCCTTGGTCATGGCGCTGGTCGGTTATCTGGAATCCATTGGTTATCGACCCGGTGTGATCAGTCGGGGATATGGAGGCAATGCGAGTGTCTACCCTCACGTCGTCGAGCCTGAAGATTCGCCGGCTGTCAGTGGAGATGAGCCTTTATTGATCCGCAGAAGAGCTGGAGTACCTGTGGTCGTCGATCCCAACCGCACGGCTGCTTTGGGATGCCTTCTGGATAAATTTCATTGTAATGTCGTCATCAGTGATGATGGGTTGCAGCACCTGAAGCTTCCGCGGGATATGGAGATTGTAGTGATCGATGGCGCGAGAGGGCTTGGGAATCGCTGGTGTCTCCCCTCCGGCCCCATGAGAGAATCTGCGGAACGTTTAAAAAACGTGGATTTTGTCATTGCGAACGGCAAGGCGGGATTGCCTGTTGATTATGAGATGACACTGAAACCGACCCGGCTGGTGGCTGTAAACGGAGACGAAGTGCAGGCAACTGAGTTGTTTGCTGGTCGCACCGTGCATGCCGTTGCCGGTATTGGGAATCCGGAGCGTTTTTTTTCCACGCTGGAAGCTCTCGGGATGAAAGTGGTGCGCCATGCGTTTCCTGATCACCATGTATATCAGGCGGATGACCTGGTTTTCGAAGATGGGTTTCCGGTCGTCATGACAGAAAAAGACGCGGTTAAATGTGGCGCTTTCAAAGTCAAAGAACTGTGGTATCTTGAGGTGGAAGGCGGGCTGTCAAAGGCCTTTTTCGGACAAGTCGGCCAGCGCCTTCAGGAAATCTCATCCAGCAGGTGATCGAAAAGCGATGGTCACCTGGCAAGAGGCAACGATAATCCTCGTTTGGGTAACCGGTACAAAATATTTTTCGGCCTAATTAATAGGAAGAGTCTTTAATGGACAAGAAACTGTTATCAATTCTTGCGTGCCCGATATGTAAGGGCGACCTTAAATACGATAGGGAGAAGCAGGAGCTGATCTGTAAAAATGATGGCGTCGCCTTTCCCATCAGAGATGGTATTCCTGTGATGCTTGAGAAAGAGGCACGGACTTTGACGACTGATGAGAGACTGTCCTGATGACCGATTTTACCGTCATTATTCCCGCGCGTTACGCATCAACCAGGCTGCCCGGAAAACCTTTACTGGACATCGCCGGGAAACCCATGGTTCAGCATGTTTATCATCGTGCCCAGGAAAGTAATGCGTCTGAAATATATGTAGCAACAGACGACGGGAAAATTGAAGAGGCGGTAAAACAGTTCGGCGGACAATGTATCATGACATCGTCCAATCATCCCTCAGGAACCGACAGGCTGGCGGAATGTGCCAGAATTCTGGGGCTCGATGATGATCACATTATCGTCAATGTGCAGGGCGATGAGCCGTTGTTGCCGGCGGAATTGATAAATCTGGTGGCGGAGAATCTGGCTCATCAGACGGAAGCAGGCATTGCCACCCTGTGTGAAAAAATTCATGACCGGGGAGCATTGTTCAACCCCAATGTGGTCAAAGTGGTAAAAAATGAAGCTGGGATGGCCATGTACTTCTCACGGGCCCCCATTCCCTGGGCAAGGGATTTCTTTGCCGAGAATACTGAAGGGCTGGCGCCATCGATGGACTGCTACAGGCACATTGGCATCTATGCTTACCGAGTGGGATTTCTCCGGTCTTATGTGAACTGGGGGACCTCTCCAATCGAAACCATAGAAGCGTTAGAGCAGTTAAGAGCTTTGTGGCATGGTGTCTCGATTCATGTGGATGTGGTAAAGAAAACGCCTCCGGCCGGAGTGGATACTCCTGAAGATCTTGAGCGAGTCAGGGCGATTCTAGCTAAACACTGAACGCCTGACTGCGGTTGAAAGGCGGTCTGATTTTTTCAGAGTGATGAATAATAAAAGCCATTGGGGAAGATAAGCATGAAAGTCTTATTTGTTTGTATGGGGAATATTTGTCGATCTCCCACAGCCCAGGGAGTTTTTGAGGTATTGCTGGAAAAAGAAGGGCTATCTGATCGGGTCGCAGTGGATTCTGCCGGTACCGGGCCCTGGCATGTGGGGAAGCAACCCGATTCGAGGGCGCAGGAAGCTGCCGCAAAGCGTGGATATCGTCTGGACAGGCAGAGAGCTCGTCAGGTAAAGGTTGAAGATTTTTCCAGATTCGACCTGATTCTTCCCATGGATAAGGACAATCTGGCTGAACTGAGCAAAATTTGCCCCGATTCTGAGCGCCATAAGGTTAAGCTGTTTCTCTCATATGCGAATGATTCAGATTTTCTCGAGGTTCCTGACCCTTACTATGGCGGTCAAAATGGATTTGAACTAGTACTGGATCTCATCGAAGACGCGGGCAGTGGCCTGCTTCGCCAAATTCAGCAAAAGCTGCCGAAATAGATATAAGACTTTATTAATTTTTCTGAGTCCCCAATGGAATTTATTGTCAATCAAGATCTGTCTTCCCTGCATACCATGGGCTGCCGATCAACGGCTCAGTCGTTTGTGGTTGTTTATAGTCTTCCTGAATTGAAGTCCACGCTTGAAGAAGCACGCCAGCGAGCATTGCCTATAACGGTATTGGGAGGTGGCAGCAATGTGGTTTTCTCCGAACATGTACCAGGATTGGTCGTTAAAATGGGAATCCTGGGGATTGAGGTTCTGGAGAATTTCGGCAGTGAGGCGTCTGTGGAAGATGCTGAAGTGGTCTGGGTGAAGGCTCAGGCAGGGGAGAACTGGCATCATTTTGTAAGGTGGACGCTTCAGCAGGGCCTGGGTGGACTGGAAAATCTCAGTCTGATCCCTGGAACCGTTGGAGCTGCACCGATTCAGAATATCGGAGCGTATGGCGTCGAAGTTAAAGATGTCATTTCTGAGGTGTCGGCTATCAATCGTAATACGGGTGAACTCAAAATCTTTGATCGAGATGAATGCGGATTTAGATACCGTGACAGTATTTTCAAAAGAGATCCCGGGAAATGGATTATTGTGGAGGTGACCTTCCGTTTGTCACCGAAGGCTCCGCTAAAACTTGATTATGCAGAACTTAAAAAATTCTGGGAGTCTGCTGGAGAGCCCTCCAGTTATCTGGAGGTTGGAGCGTTAGTCGAAGAGATTAGGCGGCGGAAACTTCCTGATCCGGACGTTGTTCCAAATAGTGGTAGCTTTTTCAAAAACCCAACGGTCGATGATCAGCTATATCAAAGGATTTTAGATGAGTACCCCTCAGTGGTGGCTTTCCCGAGCGGAGTAAATCAATGGAAGCTTGCCGCTGGCTGGCTGATTCAAGAGTGTGGCTGGAAGGGATTTGTTGATGACGGCGTTGGGGTGTTCGACAGGCAGGCACTTGTTATCATAAATCCGGGATATCGTCCGGCCGCAGCAATCAAAGGGCTTGCGTCAAAGATCCAGCAGAGTGTTGCTGATAAGTTTGGCGTGGAGCTCGAAATCGAACCCTTCATATTGTAAACAATTCGATGGCTGGCTTGCCTCCATCCAGGTTTATACTCTCTTCTTTGTAACCAATTTCCCGGCCGATATGGTTGTTGTTCCTAAAAAATCCCTGTTTATTCAAAAATCCTATTTAAAATTGTAAACAAAAATGTTTACAATCCTTCCTGTTTCTAGGATTCATTTCAGTCGATACGTCCACTGACGGGGTAATTGTAAACAAAATGAGATCTCCTGACCTTCGCACACAAGCGGACATTGCTTTCGAGTTGTTGCAGACAGCCATCGTTAAAGGGGATATACCCGCCGGCCAAAAAATCAGTGAAGCCGAGTTGATGCAACGGTTTGGCTATGGTCGAGGCCCGCTTCGAGAAGCCATACATCGATTGGAGGGACGTGGACTTATCGTACGTAAAGCCCACTCAGGAGCCAAAGTTGTCTCTCTGTCAGTGGAAGAATTGATTGATCTTTACGAAGTTCGGGAGGCTTTGGAAGGCATGGCGGCAAGGCAAGCCGCCAGGCGAATGCATCAGGACGAGATTGACGATCTAAAACGTCTGCTGGAAAGCCATGCGCGTCAAATCGAAGAGCAACAGGGGATCGCCTATTACCAGCGGGAAGGCGATTTTGATTTCCACTTTCGAATTATATCCGGTAGCAAAAACCAGAAATTGAGCCAGGTCCTGACAGGCGAGTTATATCACCTGTTGCGCCTGTATCGATATCGTCTCAGCACCTTTAGTGGTCGCCCGGAAAAAGCATTTAAAGAACATTGGAGAATTATTGAAGCGTTGGAAGATCGGGACGGAGAATTGGCCGAACTTCTCATGCGCCGTCATATCTCCGCTGCGCGACAGAATATTGAAAAGCGGTATCGGGAAGGGCAGTTGAAGCTCTAGTCAATACACAGCTTTGGCTGAACTATTTAGCCATCATTTTTTTTAAATATTAGATTCAGGCAATGACACCAGTTTCTAAGTAACAAAAACAGAAGTAGCACACGGCAGTAGCCAAATTCGAACAGAAGACAGCAATGAGAGGCCGATTATGTCCGCAGGTTTACGATTCAGAAAAGCCCTGGAAGCCAACAAACCCTTACAGATTGTTGGAGCTATCAACGCATACGCAGCGATGATGGCTGAACGAGTTGGCCATCAGGCAATCTATTTATCGGGTGGCGGTGTGGCGAATGCCTCATATGGTCTTCCGGATCTTGGGATGACCTCACTGAATGACGTTCTTGAGGATGTCAGACGAATTACGGCAGCTACCGAGGTGCCTCTGCTGGTCGATATCGATACCGGGTGGGGGGGAGCTTTCAATATTGCCCGGACTATCAAAGAAATGATTCGGGCGGGAGCGGCTGCGGTTCATATTGAGGATCAGGTTGCCCAGAAGCGATGTGGCCATCGTCCAAATAAAGAGATCGTCAGCAAGTCTGAAATGGTCGACAGGGTCAAAGCCGCTACCGATGCCAGAACTGATGAGAACTTTTTCATTATGGCAAGGACGGATGCTTTTGCTCAGGAAGGTCTGGAGGCTGCTATCGAACGCGCCCAAGCCTGTGTGGAAGCCGGTGCTGATGGGATATTTGCGGAAGCCGTAACCGAGCTGGAACACTATCGCGCATTCAGAGAGGCACTCGATGTCCCCATTCTTGCCAATATTACAGAGTTTGGAAAAACCCCGTTATATAACAAAGAGGAACTTGCACAGGCGGGGGCGGATATGGTGCTTTATCCGTTGTCTGCATTCAGGGCTATGAACAAAGCGGCATTGATGGTTTATGAATCAATACTCGCCAAAGGAGATCAAAAGGACGTGGTGGATCTCATGCAGACGAGAATGGACTTGTATGACTTCCTCAACTATCACGATTATGAGCAGCGACTGGATGCTTTGTTTGCCCAAGAAAAACAATAAACCTGACAAATTCTGAATTTAAGAAAGATTAAGGAGAGACAATATGGCTGAAAAGGCATTGAGTGGTGCGGGTCTGCGTGGACAAGTGGCAGGGCAGACGTCTTTGTGTACGGTTGGGATGACTGGGCATGGTTTAACCTATCGGGGATATGGCATTGAAGAGCTGGCGGAGAAAGCCAGCTTCGAAGAGGTGGCACATCTATTACTGAGAGGTCATTTGCCAACCCAATCAGAGTTGGATGCATTTAAGGCTAAGTTGAAATCGCAGAGAGGGCTGCCTCAAGCGCTGAAAGAAGTGCTGGAGAGGATTCCCAGGGATGCTCACCCAATGGATGTCATGCGCACCGGCTGTTCCATGCTGGGTAATCTTGAGACAGAGAACGATTTTTCTGAGCAGGATGACCGCATTGATCGCATGCTTGCCGTATTCCCCTCCATTATCTGCTACTGGTACCGGTTCACTCATGATGGTGTTCGCATCGAGACGGAAACCGATGATGACTCGATCGGGGCGCACTTTCTTTCCATGTTGCGTGGCGAAAAGCCTAACGAACTTCATGAGCGCGTCATGAATGTTTCGCTGATTCTGTATGCCGAGCATGAGTTCAATGCGTCAACCTTTACGGCCAGGGTCTGCGCTTCCACGTTGTCTGATATTCATTCCTGCGTTACCGGTGCAATCGGTTCGCTGCGAGGCCCTTTGCATGGTGGTGCCAATGAAGCGGCCATGGAGCTGATTGAAAGGTTCTCCAACGCTGACGAAGCGGAAGCCGGCTTGATGGATATGCTGGCGCGCAAGGAGAAAATCATGGGCTTCGGTCATGCTATCTACAGAGAGTCAGATCCACGCAATGCCGTTATCAAGAAGTGGTCGGAAAAGCTGGCTGAAGATGTTGGGGATGATCGTTTGTACCCGGTATCAGTAAGATGTGAAGAAGTGATGTGGCGGGAGAAGAAACTGTTCTGTAATGCTGACTTCTTCCATGCTTCTGCGTATCACTTCATGGGAATCCCCACCAAGTTGTTTACTCCGATATTCGTCATGTCACGCCTGACCGGTTGGGCCGCTCACGTGAAAGAGCAGCGAGCCAACAATCGCATTATCAGACCCAGTGCCGAATATACCGGACCTGAATCAGCAGAGTGGGTGCCGATTGAAGCTCGAGGATAGCCGGATGGTCGCCGTTGGCGGCCATTTTTCTATTCAAGTCCGAGAACAGTGAACACAAATAACGGGATGATGAAGGGACGTACGGAACCTGTGGGTTTCAGTCCCGATTCCGATGAAATGATTGATGGGTTGGTCACAGTATGAATACAGAATATCGGAAACCCTTACCGGGCACTTCACTTGATTACTTTGATGTCCGTGAGGCTGTTGAAGCAATTCAGGCAGGTGCTTATGACAAATTGCCTTATACCTCGCGAGTTCTTGCGGAGAATCTGGTGCGCCGTTGCGATCCGGCGACTCTGACAGAATCGCTCAGGCAGATTATTGACCGTAAGCGCGATCTGGACTTTCCCTGGTATCCGGCGCGAGTCGTGTGCCATGACATTCTTGGTCAGACCGCCTTGGTGGATCTGGCCGGTCTCAGGGATGCTATCGCAGAAAAAGGCGGAGACCCCGCCAAGGTCAACCCCGTGGTGCCGACACAGTTGATTGTGGATCACTCTCTGGCCGTTGAGCATGCAGGGTTTGAAAAAGATGCCTTCGACAAAAACAGGGCCATTGAAGACCGTCGTAATGATGATCGATTTCATTTCATCAACTGGACCAAAACAGCGTTCAAGAATGTGGATGTGATTCCTCCGGGCAATGGCATCATGCACCAGATCAACCTTGAACGTATGTCCCCGGTGGTCCATTCCCGGGATGGCATTGCCTTTCCTGACACCTTGGTGGGAACGGATAGCCATACGCCTCACGTCGATGCGCTTGGTGTCATTGCCATCGGTGTCGGAGGATTGGAAGCTGAAAGCGTCATGTTGGGGCGGGCTTCTTACATGCGGCTGCCGGACATTGTTGGTGTCAATTTGACTGGCAAGCCGAATCCGGGCATTACGGCAACAGATATTGTGCTGGCGCTAACCGAATTTCTGCGTCAGGAGAGAGTGGTTTCTTCCTATATTGAGTTCTTTGGTGAAGGGGCTGCCCGATTGACGCTTGGTGACCGGGCAACCATTTCCAACATGACTCCGGAATATGGTGCTTCTGCCGCCATGTTCTATATCGATCGGCAAACCATTGATTATCTCAAGTTGACTGGTCGGGACGATGAGCAGGTCAAGCTGGTGGAGACCTACGCCAAAGAGGCTGGCCTCTGGGCGGATACTCTGGAGAATGCTGAATATGAACGGGTTTTGACCTTTGATTTATCCAGCGTTGTTAGAAATATCGCCGGACCTTCCAATCCGCACCGTCGGGTTCCCACGAACGAATTGGCGTCCCGTGGAATCGCTGGCAAGGTGGAAACTGAAGAGGGATTGATGCCGGATGGTGCAGTGATTATTGCCGCAATCACCAGTTGTACCAATACCAGCAATCCTCGCAATGTGGTGGCAGCAGGACTCCTGGCCCGTAAGGCTAATGAGCTTGGTCTGGTGCGCAAACCCTGGGTTAAAACCTCTTTGGCTCCGGGTTCCAAAGCGGTCCAGCTATATCTGGAAGAGGCCAATCTCCTGCCGGAACTTGAAAAACTGGGGTTCGGTATCGTGGGGTTTGCCTGCACCACCTGTAACGGCATGAGCGGGGCACTGGATCCAGTGATTCAGAAAGAGGTCATTGAACGCGACCTTTACACAACTGCTGTGCTGTCCGGCAATCGTAATTTTGACGGACGTATTCATCCCTATGCCAAGCAGGCATTTCTGGCTTCTCCCCCTCTGGTGGTTGCCTACGCTATTGCGGGGACCATTCGGTTTGATATCGAGAAAGACGCCCTGGGTACCGACAGCGAAGGAAGACCCATTACACTGAAAGATATTTGGCCAAGTGACGAAGAAATAGATGCCATTGTCAAAGCATCGGTTAAGCCCGAACAATTCCGTCAAGTGTACATCCCCATGTTTGATCTAACAGAAGAAGCAAGGGGACAGACAAATCCACTGTATGAATGGCGGCCGCAGAGCACCTATATTCGTCGTCCTCCCTATTGGGAAGGAGCGTTGGCAGGTGAGCGTACGCTCAAAGAAATGAGGCCTTTAGCGGTGTTGGGGGATAACATCACGACAGATCACTTGTCGCCCTCAAATGCCATTCTTGCTTCCAGTGCGGCTGGTGAATACCTGGCAAAAATGGGATTGCCCGAAGAAGATTTCAATTCCTATGCCACTCACCGTGGGGACCATCTCACTGCTCAAAGGGCGACTTTCGCGAATCCGAAACTGTTGAATGAAATGGTGTTGGAGAACAGCGAGATCAAGCAGGGGTCTTTGGCCCGTATTGAGCCTGAAGGAAAGGTTACCCGGATGTGGGAGGCTATCGAAACCTATATGGACCGTAAACAGCCTCTGATTATTATCGCCGGCGCCGACTATGGACAGGGCTCTTCCAGGGACTGGGCAGCTAAAGGTGTTCGGCTGGCAGGGGTTGAGGCCATTGTGGCGGAGGGCTTTGAACGCATCCATCGAACCAATTTGATTGGAATGGGGGTTTTACCGCTTGAGTTTCAACCGGGAACAACTCGAAAGACATTGGGGATAGATGGAACAGAAACCTATGACGTCAAAGGCGAATTCATGCCCGGGACGACCCTGACACTGGTGATTCATCGCCTAAATGGTGGAACCGAAGAGGTACCGGTGACTTGTCGTCTGGATACCCAGGAAGAGGTGTCCATATATGAAGCGGGTGGTGTACTGCAAAGGTTTGCCAAAGACTTTCTTGAGGCAGAAGCGGTCATCTAATCGTTGTCTTCATTTAATCAGCCAGGGAGAGAAGCTCTCCCTGTATTAATTTGACCTGATGGAGTTACGGAAATGGCTCATGTTCCTCAAATAAGGATTCCCGCCACTTACATGCGGGGCGGTACCAGCAAGGGCGTATTCTTCCGCTTGCAGGATTTGCCTGAGCCGGCCCAGGTGCCGGGAAAAACACGGGATGATTTGCTGTTGCGTGTAATCGGTAGTCCGGATCCATACGCCAAGCAAATTGACGGAATGGGGGGCGCGACATCGAGTACCAGCAAGACAGTGATTCTGTCCTCGAGTGACCAGCCTGACCATGATGTGGATTACCTGTTTGGCCAGGTTTCCATAGATAAGCCGTTTGTGGACTGGAGCGGAAACTGCGGAAATCTTTCCGCGGCTGTGGGTGCTTTCGCGATTACCGGTGGATTGGTTGATCCTGCCAGGGTGCCGGAAAACGGCGTGGCAACCGTACGCATATGGCAGGTGAATATTGGAAAAACCATCATCGCCCATATTCCAATGACAAACGGGGCTGTACAGGAAACAGGTGATTTTGAACTTGATGGTGTGACCTTTCCGGCAGCTGAAGTGAAAATGGAGTTTGTTGATCCGGCAGACGGGGACGGTGCAATGTTTCCCACGGGAAATCTGGTCGATGACCTTGAGGTACCGGGGATGGGCCCGATTAAGGCGACGATGATCAATGCAGGAATTCCCACCATATTTGTTAATGCAGAAGACATAGGGTTTTCAGGAACTGAGCTTCAGGAAGCTATTAACGGTAACCCAGGGGTGTTAGCTAAGTTCGAGAGTATCAGGGCTCATGGTGCTGTCCGCATGGGATTGATAAACGATACGTCAGAAGCGGCAACCCGCCAGCATACCCCCAAAGTGGCTTTTGTTGCCGGCCCTAAAGACTATGTTTCGTCTAGTGGAAAGAAGGTGCTTGCGTCTGACATCGATCTGTTGGTGCGAGCTCTGTCCATGGGGAAACTCCATCACGCCATGATGGGAACCGCGGCGGTGGCTATCGGTACGGCAGCAGCTATACCCGGCACACTGGTAAATCTGGCGGCAGGTGGCGGAACTCGTCATTCTGTTCAGTTTGGGCATCCTTCAGGGACCCTCAGAGTGGGGGCCGAGGCTGACAATGCTGAAGGCGACTGGAAGGTTACCAAAGCAACCATGAGCCGAAGCGCCAGGGTGTTGATGGAGGGATGGGTTCGCGTACCGGGAGATGTTGTTTCTTCCTAACCAAAAAGGCTGCTAATTAGCAGCCTTTTTTATCGTATCTTGTAGCTCAATTGGGTTGAGGCTCAATCTGTAAGAGAAAGAAGGGAAGTCTTTCTACAGGCGTCCGTCAACGGCTTCTTTGGGCAGGATGTATTTCACATCAAATAATATGTGGTTTTCCTTGCCGAATTTGCGGATGCCTTCTGCGCCCAAATCATTGAACTGACTGTGGCCCACCGTTAGAACGATTGCATCATAATGACCCTCTTTCGGAGAGGGGGTCAACTCAATGCCATATTCCTGCTTTGTTTCTGCCGGACTTGCCCAGGGATCAAATACATCGATGTTCGCTCCGTAGGATTTGAATATTCGAATGACATCGGTCACCCGGGTGTTACGAATGTCCGGGCAGTTTTCCTTAAAGGTGAGTCCCATGATTAGTACATTGGAATCCGTAACATGTATCTTTCTTTGGGTCATCATTTTAATGACGTTCTTGGCAACGATTTCGCCCATGGCGTCGTTAATTCGTCTACCGGAAAGAATGACTTCGGGGTGGTGTCCGATGGACTGGGCTTTATGTGTCAGGTAATAGGGATCTACGCCGATACAGTGTCCTCCCACAAGACCTGGACGAAAAGGGAGGAAGTTCCATTTGGTTCCGGCTGCCTCAAGCACTTCAAGGGTGTCTATGCCGAGCTTGCCAAATAGCAGAGATAGTTCGTTGATTAATGCAATGTTGACATCTCTCTGTGTGTTTTCTATTACTTTGGCGGCTTCCGCCACTTTGATGGAGGAGGTTTTGTGGGTGCCGGCAGTTATGATTGATTGATACAGTGCGTCAACAAAGTCTGCAGCTTCGGGGGTTGAGCCTGAGGTAACTTTCAGGATATTGGTTACCCGATGTTCTTTGTCCCCCGGATTGATGCGTTCCGGGCTATAACCGGCATAAAAGTCTTTGTTGTAGGCCAGTCCGCTAATTTCCTCAATGATCGGAACACATACCTCTTCGGTAGCGCCCGGGTATACGGTTGATTCGAAAATAACGGTGTCACCGGGGCTGATAACGGATGCTACGGTCTTGCTGGCGGCAATCAGAGGCCCGAGATCTGGAGTTTTAAACTCGTTGATTGGTGTGGGTACGGTGACGATATATACGTTAGCGTCCCTGATTTCGCTGAGATCTGAAGTAAATGTCAGGTGCTGTGAGCCTTTTAATTCATTTTTGTCCACTTCCAGTGTTCTGTCCTGGCCCTGCCTGAGTTCAAGAATCCTCTCGTTATCGATATCGAATCCCAGAGTGGGGTAGGTTTTTCCAAACTCAACCGCAAGTGGCAGGCCAACATAACCAAGGCCTATTAAGCAAATTCTGCAATTCTTCAAAGGGTGCATAATTGATTAGATCTCAAGATCAGAGTAATAAACATTGCTGCTGGTAAACATAGGTAACGACCTGAAAACTTACCATTTTTGTCTCTAAATCGTAACAGCTGTTTAGCCTAACTTCGAATGAATGAAAAATATGAAGGGGGATAGGGCGAAAAAGCGCTTTTCTACAACTAGCAGGTGGCGGCTGAAAGGACTATGCATAAAGGTCTAACTCGTTGATCTATATATTACTGTCAACAATTGTTAAAATGCCGCCCCCCACCGATTAAAAGTGAATTTGTTTCGTTAAAATTTCACTATAGCACTATATATTTTTTGATGTTTGCTCGAAAAATTAAGGATTGTCGAGGTAATTGCTGACGTGGCTCATATACGTATTTTGAAGCACTATGTGCATTTTCCATTTCTTATTCTGGGGTTCCTGGAATTATGTGCCTGCATGTTAGCGATTTATGCAGCGGTCCCAACCAGACTCTTGATTGGTGACATTAACTATAGCTTTGAACACACAGACCTATTTTACTCTGCGCTTGCCTATGGGATCGTCATTCTCATCAGTATGAATGCCATGGGGGTGTACCAGGCAAGACTTTCTGAAGGTCGTACTGGTATGGCATTGCGCACTCTGGTCGCGTTTGTCATCGGCTCGCTTGTCTTTCCAATTTTCTACTACATCTCGAGTGACATTTTCGGTGTGATCTGGCGGAGTGTTCTGGTTCTGGCGACTTTGTACGCAGTGCTGTTCACTGTCCTGATACGGGTGTTGTTTTACACCTTTGTTGACGAGAATATTTTTAAGAGAAATGTATTGGTTCTTGGTACCGGCAAGCGGGCTCAAGGGCTTTTAGAAGATTTTCGTAAACCGGAAGACTGGAAAGGCGTTCACCTGGTAGGTTTTTATCCGTTTGAAGGGGACGAAGTTGTTGTCGATGAGCATAAAGTGATCAAAACACCTCTCGGAATAATGGATTACGTTCTGGCCCATGGTATTGATGAGATCGTCATCGCCGTCGACGACCGGAGAAAGAAACTCCCGTTGGAAGAATTGATGGCCTGCAAGCTGGAAGGTATCGAGGTTGTTCAGGAGTCAATATTTACCGAAAGGGAAACCCGAAAAGTCCCACTGAATGTCATTTCTCCGGGCTGGTTTATCTTTTCAGATGGATTTAAGACTTCAGCGCTGGGAAGCATATTGAAGAGATCTTTCGATGTGGTTGCCTCACTGATACTTCTTTTGGTGACCTGGCCATTCATTCTGATCACCGTCGCGTGTATCAAGTTCGAAGAAGGCTTGAAAGCGCCTGTTTTCTACAAGCAAGTGCGTGTAGGTATCAATGGCGAGCCGTTTGAAGTTATCAAATTCCGGAGTATGCGTGTTGACGCGGAAAAAGGTGGTCAGGCTATTTGGGCATCCAAGAATGACGACAGGGTAACCCGAGTCGGTGCCGTGATTCGAAAATATCGAATCGATGAATTGCCTCAATTGTTTAATGTTCTGAAAGGTGAGATGGCTTTCGTTGGCCCTCGTCCGGAAAGACCTGTATTTGTCGAAAAGCTTGCTAACAATATCCCTTATTACAATGAGCGCCATCGTGTTAAGCCCGGGATTACCGGATGGGCGCAGCTATGTTTCGATTACGCTGACAGCGAAGAGGACAGCAAGGAAAAGCTGCGTTATGACCTCTATTACATCAAGAACAACAGCCTCATGCTGGACTTCCTGATCCTTCTCCAGACCGTTGAAGTGGTACTTTTCAAGAAAGGTGCACACTAAAAGAAAAAGGCCTTCAGAAATGAAGGCCTTTTTTATAGCTCTTTTAAGCCACTTCCACTGGAGGTGGCTTTTTACTTAAGCATACTACTGTTGTTTCAGTTTCTCTCTGAGCGTTCGTCTCTTGCTGATCAGCGTATCAATAAGCTTTGTATAGGCAATCTTCTGTTCAAGGACCAGTTCAAGAATATCGTTCAGATCCTGAACCAGTTCCTGTACATAAACTTCGCTGACGCCGCCACTGTCAGCCAGGGCAGGGCTGACATTCTTATTGTCTTTGCCTTCTTGCTGAAACTCTTCTTTCAGTTCATTTGCAATGGCTTCGACCACCTTGGTATCAACAAGATCCTTTTCCTCCAAATAGGCCATGAGGAGGGTTCGATCCATAAAGATATTGATGCGCCGGGGAATGCCACGTGTGAATTCGCTCATTTTATTCAGAGCTTGTTCGGTAAAGGCGGGTTTATCTGTCCAGCCTACTTGTGTCAGCCGATGCAAAACATATTGCTTGGTCTCATTTTCATCCAGCGAACGTAGATGGAAAGAGGCAATGATTCTCTGTTGAAACTGGACCAGGCTGGGGTGTTGCAGCTTTGAGCGCAGTTCCTCTTGCCCCAGAAGGAAGGTTTGCAATAAAGGTTTATTGTTCACCTGGTAGTTCGAAAGCAGTCTGAGCTCTTCGAGAGATTCATGGGACAGGTTCTGAGCCTCATCGATGATCAGCAGTGCCCGCCGCCCTTCTTTGCTCAGACCATATAAGTAGGTTTCGATATCCTTGATAATCTGCGCTTTGTTATCGCCGCCGGAATTAAGTCCGAATGAATTGGCAATGTGCTCAAGGAGTTCATAGGGATTAAGATTCGATGTGCTGACCTGAGTGGCTACAATCTGGGCATCAAGTGAATTCAGAATGTTCCCTGCCAGCATCGACTTACCTGTACCAATCGGGCCGGTAATGACAATAAAACCTTCTCCCTGCTGCAGGCCATAAAGCAGATAGTAGAGCGCTTTCTTATGGCAGGAGCTGGCATAGAAAAACTTGGGGTCAGGAGTCAGCTGAAATGGTTTGGCTGTAAATCCAAAATGTTCTTCGTACATAGGGTTAACCTGAAACTGTGTAGATTTAATCTAAAAGCGTTAATTCCTGACTAAAAACTGGCAACGACCGAGGCCGAAATGCGACTTTCCCTGACATCATCGGAAGAGTCTTCTCCCCGTCGGTCTGAATAGGCGTAGCTTAATGTGCCGCTTAAATCCTGGGTGAAGGTGCGATGTATCGATACCTTTTGCGTGTAGTCTGTAGTTTTTGTCGTTGTGCCTATGGTTTCCTGGTCTTCAACTTCCCGAACAGTAGAGCTCAATGTCATGTCAGTTCGGCTACCGAATTTCCAATTCCAAGACAACGCGCCGCTTAATTGGGTGGTGTATTCACGAGATGCGAACAGGCTATCCAAGGTTTTGGAACGATTCCAGATTACGTTGCCTGTAATTGTTGATTTGCCGCTCTTGTAAACGCCTGTATAAGATAGGTTTCTATTAAGTCTCTGTTTTTCATTGAGAAATATAAACTCGATGTTTCCGTATTGGACTCGCTGTGTTCCAGAGGCTACTGGAGTGCTGGGATCCTGTACTAATTGACATTCGTTAATTGATTGAGCACTCAAAGGGCAGTCAAAGTAAGCATTACCATAAACGGAATCTGCATCAGTGAAATCTGTAACGCTATCACTGTATTTCAAAACCTGTTTGAATCGTCTGGTTTCATGTTGTAAATCCAGACTATAAGTCTCTCCAAAAAACCTTTCGCTGTAGCCAGCGCTGACACTCGTTCTTCGGGTTGGATTCCAGCTGGCATTTACACTAACGAAGTGACGCTGGTCCCCCTGGCCACCTTTCTCATAGGTGTTGTATGCAACAGAGAGAGAGGAATTGGCTCGGTTTAAACGGACGCCGGCTCCCCAATAATCAGTGATAAATAGTGAACCGCTGGCAAGATCATTTTCCTCATGATTGCCTTGGACAAACACTCCTAAAGTTTGGGTCAAATTAACCCCAACCATACCGTCGCTGATCGTCTTGCGGTTCTCTTTATCGTCTTCGGAGTAGTTGCCGCCAAAGTCCCAGAATGCATGATTGAAACGCTTGCCATTCTGTATTCTCAGATTGCCGGAGATGCTGTCAATATTGTCGTGGTTGTTGTCGTTTTCGCTATGTCTGTAAAGAGCGCCGGAGTCGATGTCATAATATTGCCGTAAACCGCTGGAGTAGTTGAACCCAGTGGAGGTGGTCCGGGTTTCCGTTCGTTCGCGGCCAGTTTCTCCATCCCCGAAAGTGGGTTGCCCAACCTCAGTTTCAACATTCTGAATTCTGGCATTGGCAAACATATTAAGCGTTCTGTTCAATTCATAACGATTAATCGAGGCGTTAAGATTGTTCTCGCTTCGGTCATCGAACGCAGAGTTGGTATAGGAAGAACGCTTATATTTATAGTCTGCAGAGTAAGTAGTTTTAGCGCCTGAGTCCTCTATGGAAATTCCCGGGCTGACCTGGTGGATAAAGCTGTCTTCCTCGTTATTAGTTGTCAGTCCGACGTTGTCGGTATATTGCTCTGTGACACTGATCGAGGGGGTGATCTTGGGAGTAGCCCACGCGGACGGGGCTACTGACAAAACCAACAAAATTGGAGAGAGGGTACGTCTTTCCAAGAACATAATTCTTTCCGTAGTCTTTAATTTGGGATGTTGAGTAGTTTTTATTTCAGGCTACAGAAATATTAGTCCTTCCTGTAGTACCCATAGCCGTAACCATATTGATCTTTTGCTTCCCCTTTAGATTTATTGACCAGGAAGCCGATAGCCAGTTTTTTCTCCAGCTGTTCCACTGCGACTTGCACATCGGTCAGTCTGGTCTTGTTTTCTTCCACCACAATGACTGCCTGACCAACCAGGTTAGCCATGATATGGGTTTCGTTGACGCCCAGAAGTGGAGGGGCGTCAAATATGACCACCCGGTCCGAATATCTGGATGCCAGTTCTTCCATAAGCTTGGCCATTTTCTCGGAGGCTAACAGTTCTGTCGATAGTTCATGTGGACTACCGGCGGGAATGAACTTGAAATTATCAATGTTGGTATTGTGGATAATATCGGAGACATCTGGAATCTTACCGGACAAAAACTCTGTCAATCCGGAATCTGGTGTAACGCCTAACTCTCTGATGACATTCGGACGTAGTACATCGGTATCCACCAGCAGCACGGTCTTATCCTGCTCCAGGGCAATGCTGAGTGCCAGGTTAATGGCACTGAAAGTCTTGCCTTCATGGGCATTACAGCTGGAAACAATGATAAGGTTTGCATGATGCAGTGTCTTGGAGATCGCCCCGAATGCGTTGTTCAGAAGCTTTCGCTTAACCGCACGGAATTGCTCCTTAAGATGTCTGTTAGTGCTTTGCTGGGTAATAAATCCTTTTTTTGTCAGCACATCCACATCGATCTCTGAATACCTTGAGGACTTTGAATCCTCCTGAGACAGACGACTTTCAGTAGCTTTCACCTGACTTGCGGCGGACGGCTGGCTCGCCTTGGGCGACGCTGCGGTTGTAGCTTTTACCTCTGATTTTGTCTTTGGTTGTTCCGCTTTTCCGGCGGCTTCTGCAGGAGCCTCTTCCTGAGCAGGCATTTCTTCCTGTAGAAGCTTGGCGCTGTAAGTTGTTTCGGCCGGTTCACTGGAGCTTGCTACCTGTGCTTCTGCATCAGATGTCTTCTTGGCTTCGGGCGCTTTCTTGGTCTCTGGTGCTGGTTCATTCTGCAGGTTTGCCGACGGTGCCTGCTCTTCGGCCCCCTGTCCCTTGAGTTTAGCCATCGCTTTATCGATAGTGCTCATTTACATTTACTCCACTAAAAACGGTTAGCCAAACTTCAGGTTGATAAAGACGAGCAGTGCATAGGCGACAAGAATGATTCCCAAGGCGCCAATAAACACCAGATTATACAATTTGTCTTTGGATGCTGCTCCACCCTGGGAATTGGCCAGGGATATGGTTCCAAATACGGGATAGCCGGTCAGATGGGTCAGCTGGGTTCCTGACAATACTACAGGGCGCACCTGGCTGAGCAGGAAAGAGCCTGCGATTCCAGCACCAATACTCAATACCAGTACGGCTGTCATGAACAGAAGACGGTTAGGTCCTGTAGGTTCTTTTGGAACCCTTGGGGGATCCACCACCTTGAACTGAATGTCGTCGGCAGCCAGGTCTGCGTTCTGGGAAAGTCTTGCCTGTTCTCTTCTGGATAGAAGTTCATTGTATTTGGAACGGGTGATTTCGTAGCCGCGGTTAAGCGCAATCACCTGGGACTCAATTTCCGGAACGAGGTGAATTTTTTCTTCGATTTCTTTTACTTTGGCCGTGTATTCATCGACTCTGACCTTGAGGGAAACCTGTTCATTTTCCAGTTGAGTAACCGTCAGTTTCAGCTGCTGGTAAACAGGGTTGGTTCCGACTGGACCGTTGGCGAGTGAATTTTCCTTTTTATACTCTTCGATCGCTTTATCACGATTTTCTTCGAGATCCTGCAATCGCCGTTTCATTTCAATAATGTTGGGATGCTTGTCGGTGTACTTCAAAGAAAGGTCATCCAACTGAAGCTGAAGCTGCTCGATTCGCGCATCAAACTCGGTTTGGATGGAGGAGTTATCGGCGTCTTTGCCGGTATCCAGGTTGGCTTTTTCGCCGCTCAGCTGTGCTTTGGCAGAGGCAAGTCTCGATTCAACTTCTCTCAGCTGCAGTTGAGCCTCCTCAAGCCTGGATTTATTGGTCTGTTGAACGCCGTAGAAGTTGCCTACGTTGGTGCCGATTATGGCCGCGTTAGCCTGCTTGAACTCTGTCAGCTTGCGTTCATCTTCAAGCAGTCTTTTCTCGTATTCTGCTATTTGCCGGTCAAGAAACTGCTCAGCAGTATCTGCTTCATTGCGGCTTTCGCCCAGGGTATTTTCAACGAAAACATCCAGGGCTGACTGAATCACGTTACGTGCAATTTCCGGATTTTCAGAGGTGTAGGAGAGCCTGAAGAAATTTTCCCTGGCAGAGGAGCCTATTCGCAGATTGTCCTGGAGATCCCGGATGATATCGTCGAAACCGGCCTGGTCTTTTGACTGAATGTCCAGGTCTGACATCCGTGCAATTTTCTCCAGGTTCGGTCTGGTCATCAGGGTTTTTACCATCAGACGAATCTGAGAATCCGCATTTGGCTGTATTGCCAGGCCACGCAGAAGGGGTCTCAGGAGTGATTGTGTATCAACATAGACCTGTGCTGTTGCCTCGTATTGATTCGGTAGCTTCCAGATTAAATACCACCCAATAGGGCAAATAATCCAAGCCGCGAGAATAATATAAAGCTTATTCAGCCAGATTCCTTTCAGATAGTTGATTAGTTGTTCAACCAACTCCTGCATAAAACTACACCTCTAAATTTATGATATCTGGATCTACTACAAATAAAGCCAGCTGCTAAAACCAAGCTTCCGGGATGACAATGATATCGCCTGGCAACAGATCGATATTGGCAGAAACGCGGCCATCTTTAATAAGATCATCTATCTTCAAGCCGTATTCCTTATATTTGCCCTTCTCAATACGCGCCAGAGTTGCACGATTCCCGTCGGCAAATTCAGTCAGGCCGTTCACCTGGATCATGACGTCGAGTAATGTCATATCTTCAACATAGGGGAGAGCCTTGGGGTTAGCTGCCTCGCCTATGACGCGGATCTGCTCGCTGAATGGACCCTTAAATTCGGTAACGCTGACGGATACGATGGGATCTCTGATATAGGTTGCCAGTACCTTTTCAAACTCCCGGGCAACCTGAGTGGGAGTCTTTCCGGATACCGGAATGTCTTCCACCAGAGAAGTTGTGATCATACCGTCCGGACGTACGGTAAATGAGCCACTGATTTCCGGATTTCCCCATACGAAGACGTTCAGTTCGTCATTCGGGCCGATAAGGTATTTGTATTGTTGTGGGTTGACAGTCTCTGAGGGTTTGAGTGTTGCCATAGGGAGAGGTGGCGCCACACTACAGGCTGCAATGGCAGTTGCCAATGGCAGAATGCTTAGTTTTACCGCTTTTTTTAATATACTGATTTTCATCTCGGCGTCCCTTGTTCCATAGTTGCCCTAAGTATAAGATGCTAAGCCTCTTGATACGATGCTCAGGCTATTGATTTTTCAAAGTTTGTGTTAACAATTGCAAAATTCATCTCTTGGTCGCAACCGAATTTTAATTTTAGTGCAACATAATAGCTATGAGACTTTAAATGCAGTTGGATCAACCAAAATTGTCCGGATTGCCTGTTGTAATCACTTCAGCAGAATTAGACTCTTTGATTATAATCGTTACGACAACAAGATCATTCGGTAAAATGATCTAGATGAGACATTATTTCCGGCCTGATAACTGTCTGTAATAGTTAATACATTAGACGATCATTCCAAAATGGCTATGCCAAATGGTTGAGTTGTCTAATCAATATACAGATCAGCTTACAGGCCGAATCTCGTTTTTATGTTTCGTAAAGTTTGTTTTCAGAAAACAAACTACATGCTGATCAACTAATGCAAGCCGCTAAATAAAGCAGGGCAGAAGGATATATGAAATCGGAAGTAAATAATATTACACATGCCATGACGGTGGATGTTGAAGACTATTTTCAGGTTTCGGCCTTCGAAAATATCATCGATCGTGAAAAATGGGACGCTCTGCCTCATCGCGTGGAAAAAAATACCCGACGCCTGTTAAAGCTGTTTGATGACTATGGCTATAAAGCGACATTTTTTACCCTGGGATGGGTTGCTGAGCGAAATCCTTCCCTGATCAGGGATATTGTCGAAAATGGCCATGAGCTGGCCAGTCACGGATACGGCCACATGAGGGCAACGGAGCAGAGTCGAGAGGAGTTTCGGCAGGATGTGGAGCGCTCAAAGAAGATGCTGGAAGACATGTCTGGCCAGGAGGTTATCGGTTACCGTGCCCCCAGCTTCTCAATTAATGACTCCAACCGCTGGGTATTTGATGAGCTGGCGGAAATGGGATTCAAATACAGTTCGAGTACCTATCCTGTCAAACATGATCTTTATGGTGTGCCTCATTGGCCTCGTTTTCCTTATAAGCTGGAAAATGGACTGACTGAAATTCCAATGACGACTTTGAAGCTTGGTTCACGGACCATGCCTATGTCCGGAGGAGGCTATTTCCGTCTGTACCCATATTTCGTCAGCCGCTTTCTGTTCAATAAATTTGTGCAGGATGAGAAAAGTCCGGCCATCTTCTATATGCACCCTTGGGAGATTGATCCGGACCAACCCCGGCAGCAAGGCATTTCGGCAAAGACTGCATTCCGTCATTACCTTAATTTGTCCCGGCACGAAAAGAGGTTCAAGCGTTTGTTGGCCGACTTCCAGTGGGGAAGGATGGACAAGGCTTTCGGAATCGTAGCCTAGTCGTATATTGTCACCCCATCAGGAATAATTTTGGCCCTGGAAAAGTCCATCGGCCTGGAAACGACTTCTATGCTTCTTGTCGAAGAAAAACGTGTTGATCGTCAGAGTCTTCAGGAGATTGAAGAACTCTGGCGGGGTCTTGAGTCACATTCTGGAGAGTATTTCTTCACTAGCTGGCATTGGATAGGTGCCTGGCTTAGAACCAGTGCAACTGATCCCAGACTATTGATGGTTTATGATGGAAACAGCCTGGTCGGGATGGGGTGTGTACACTTCTCACAGTTCAATAAAAATGCCTTTGCCTGGAAGCAGGCGAACCTGAACAGGACCGGTAACTCTGGTTATGACCAGATCTGGATCGAGTATAACGATGTGTTGGCAGCCCCTGATATTCGGGCTGAAGTCAGAGAGTCATTGATTCATCATGTACTCGGTTATTCGGATATTGCCGAGTTTCGCATTGGAATGTCGCTTAATACTGTTCTGGATTCCCTGACCGGCGTCGATACTGTAAGTGAATACGAATTTAGGACTAAAGGCTTTTTACTTAATCTTCGGCCTGAATTTAGTGATTTCAATACATTGCTGAAAGCTTTTTCAAGCAATACAAGAAGTCAGATACGCCGCTCGTACAAGGCTTATAGTTCGCATGGAGAATTAACTGTTACGTCAGCCGGATCCCGAGAGGAGGCTTTGGATTATTTTGCTGCAGCAGGGCATTTGCATAAAGAGAAGTGGTCAGACAGCGGATTCCATAATTCCAAATTTATCAATTTTCATAAAGATTTAATCAATAACTCGTTTGATGAGGGTGTGATTGATCTATTGAAAGTATCGGCAGGGGAGACAGTGCTGGCCTATTTATATAATTTTGTTTATCGGGGGCGGGTATATTTTTATCTATCCGGAATCAATTACGAACCTTCTGATAATCAATATAAACCGGGGCTGTTGGCGCATGTTTTGGCGATTTCGTGGTATTCAGCCAGGAATATGGCGGTATATGACTTTATGGCAGGCGATGCCCGCTATAAGCGTTCGTTAAGTGATTCAGAGTATGATATGGCTCTGTTATCCATAAAGAAAAAGACGATCAAGACTTCAGCGTACAAGCTGTTGAAGAAAGTTCGTACACAGGTTAAGCGTGGTTTGAATAAACACTGATGGTTTCAATTCCAGTTCATATTGAAAACAGAGACGCAGGTTCGCAAAAGGGGCGTCTTGTAGCATTTGGATGTCCTGTACCTAAAGGATTGATGGTGTCCATTGATGGTCTGACGATCAAGGATGCTGACCTCAATCTGCCTTTTAGTGCTGAAGTAACAGCGCGTTGGCCCGACAACAGCATAAAATGGCTCCATATCGAAACCCTGGTCGATATCGCGGCCAATGAATCCAAAACTCTGTCGGTGTCGACAGAGATGGAGAGCCCTGCCAATGAGGTCGAGACTTCGCGTGAAGACCGGTTTCAAGCCTGTGATGTGATTGCTCGGACCGATGACACAATTGTCGTATCCCACTTCGGGGCAAAGTATTCGTTTAGCCGGTCGGGAGAACAGTTTGCTCTTGATATAGAAAGTGGTGCTGGGAATATTCGAATGACAGCTCCGGTTGTCAGGTCGCAAAAAGGCGTAATCATCCCGTTCGCTCCTGCTGAATTTCGAGTGTTGGAAGGGCAGGGTCCAGGTAGGCATATCCTGGTTGAGGTCTCAGGCCATTTTAAAGCTGAAGGGCTCAGGAGAGATATTGCTGCAACGATTGCTTTCACATTTCTGCCTTTTTCGCCGTTGGTGAAAGGACGTCTAACTCTCCACAACCCTAACGCCGCCAAACACTTGAACGGGTTGTGGGATCTGGGTGATCCCGGCTCATTTCTGTTTTCCAGTTGCGATTTTGGTATTGAATACCCTGGCGAGACTGCCAGCTATCGTTTGGATGCTCAGGCTCCCTGGCAGCAGGCGTCAGATAGGCTCTCCATATATCAGGGAGGAAGCGGGGGAGAACAATGGGATAGCCCGGTTCATGTCAATGCGGATAACAAGGTAGCCGTCAATCAAAGAGGTTACACGGTCAATTTGCAGGCCGAAGCAGAAATCACCTCTGGGTTAAGGTCATCGCCGGCTGTTTTCATTGAGGGGAGAGAGGCAGGTGGAAAAGGTCTGTTCTTCAAGCCGCACCAGTTTTGGCAGAACTTCCCGAAATCGATTTCCGTTTCCAAAGGGGAAGTGATGTTTGGCGTCTTCCCCGCGGGGTCTTCGGAACCCTATGAATTGCAGGGCGGCGAAAAGAAAAGTCACCAGTTCTATTTTTCAGCCTCTGCCTCTTCAGACCAGTTCGACTGGTTATATCAAGAGATCACGATTGCGGTGGATCCGAAATGGATCACAACGTGCGGGGTGGTTCCTGGATTGAATGAAATCAAGGAATTGGAGGGGCTGGATGCTCTGATTGATATCGGAATCAGCCATCCGCAACACTCCTTCTTTCATAAACGTGAGCGTATTGATGAGTATGGGTGGCGCAATTTTGGTGATCTTTATGCGGATCACGAAACCGCCGAGTACAAGGGGAGTGATCTATTTGTCTCTCACTACAATAACCAGTACGACCCGATCTATGGAATGCTGCGACAATACCTCGCCACAGGCAAGGAAGACTGGTTGCAGCTGGCTGATGATCTTGCCAGGCATGTCTCAGATATCGATGTCTATGACACGGAAGATGATAAATTCGAGTACAACGGTGGGCTGTTTTGGCACACCGATCACTATGTAGACGCTCAAACGTCAACTCACAGAACCTATTCAGCCAGACAGCAGAAAGGGGTATACCAGGATCACGCCGGTGGTGGTGGTCCGGGGGGGCAGCATTGTTATACCACAGGGTTGATGTATCACCATTTTCTTACCGGGTCTGAGGCTTCCCGTAAGGCAGTTTTACAGCTGACAGAATGGATTACTCATGTCTACGAGGGTAATAGGGGGGTGCTTGAATACCTTCTTGCACTCAAGAATGCGCGGAACCCAGGTCTTAAGAATCCCTTGACCCGGAAATATCCACTGGATAGAGGGACGGGAAATTATCTGGTCGCATTGCTGGACAGCTATCAGCTGACTCTGGACAGTCGTTTTTTGCAGCGATCTGCGCAAGTGATTAGAAATACAGTCAATCCGGCTGAGGATATTTCTCTCCGAAATCTGCATAATGTAGAAGAAACATGGTTTTACACCATATTCTTTCAAGCTGTTGTGAAGTTTTTGTTGGTAAAACAGGATGCTGACCAGCTCGACGATGACTTTTATTATGCCAGGGATTCGCTGATCCATTTCGCCGGATGGATGGTTGAGAATGAATATCCATACCTGGAGAAGCCGGAAATACTGGAGTTTCCGAATCATACCTGGGTGGCGCAGGATGTCAGAAAAGCCTATCTGCTAACTTATGCTGCTATGTTCTGTCCCGATAGGGAAAAGCGTCGGCAAATGCAGAAGAAAGCAAAATTTTTTGAAAACTACGTGGTTGACTGCCTAAAAGCAGAGGAAACCAACTACTATACGCGCATTTTGGCGATCCTGATGCAGAATCACGGTTTCAGCGGGCTGCTTAGTGTGATCGATGAAGGGGATAACTGGCAGGAAATTTTGGGAATTAAGCCTGAAGTGACGACTACGCCGATACGTCCGTATCCTGTTCCGATCGCCGCGGGTGCGGCAGTTCAATGGTTGGCTGCTGGTGGTGAGTTAATGAGGCGGTTGGTTCAGTTGTCGCTAAAAAGGGAATTGGACTGGTTGTCCAAGCGCTCTGAAAAAGTGGCGGGTTGGGTGAATCGTTAATGTTGGCCTGCCAGGTATCAAGCTGTTAAAAACTATGGGTAAAGAAGAAAGTTCCATGATTGTGTCATTCATTATTCCTCATAAAGGAAGAACGGAAATGCTTGAGCAAACCGTCTCTTCTGTGCTGAATCTGCAGCATCCGGATGTGGAACTGGAAGTCCTTGTTATTACCCAGAATGATCATCTGGACATCAAGACGGAAGAGACTCCCGGTAACACGATCAGGATATATCAGCAACCGGAATCCCTGACCATATCCCATTTGCGCAACTTTGGATTTAAGCAGGCAAAGGGAGACTATATTGCATTTTTGGATGCAGATGTGGCGCTCTCACCCAACTGGCTGATCGTCATGCTGGATCTTTTGAAGCAGGAGCCAGGCAGGGTCTTGGTGAGTGCGATGCAGAGAAACAGTGACAATGCACCGGTACTGGAAAGAATCAGAACTGCACTGAGCAATGCGGAAACAGATTGCGATTTGAGCTTTCTTCCAGGGCGAAATCTTTTCATGCGCCGGGAAACGGTTGAGAAAGTTGGTGGATTTCCCGAGCATCTGACCACCTGTGAGGATTACTATTTTACCTACCGAGTCAGCGAATTAGGTTCCATGTACTATTCTTCGGCTGCAGATTACGTCCATCTGGGTGAAGACAAAGCCTTGAGGTCCATGTTCGACAAGGAGATCTGGCGAGGACAGTCAAATCTGCATTCAATTCGCGGGCGCAAGATCCCTTTGTCTGAAGTTCCAAGTTTTCTGGTGCCCATGTGGATATTGTTCTTCGCATTGGCCTTTCTCGTTGCCGGGTTTGTCGGTCAATTATCGCTTTCACTGCTTTGTCTTCTGTTTGCCATACTTCCAGTGCTTGCGTATAGCCTGCGTCTATACGGTGTCGCCAATCGAGAAATTGAGTTTGTTGAAATTATTAAGTTTTATCTGGTCTATTTTCCCGCGCGAATCATTGGGACACTGGTCGGCCTGTTCAAATCCATCAGTGCCGGCAGCTAGGCTTCAAAGAATTAAAGGTTAATGTCATTAATGAATGTATTGCAGTTTATTTGTCCCACAGGTTTTTATGGCGCAGAGCGGTGGATACTGGCTCTGGCCAAGCATTTGCCGCGAGATTCTGTCAGATGCGATCTGGCGGTCACATTGGAAGACAATTCCAAGGATCTTGAATTGGTCCGGCAATACAGAAATTTGGGAATGGATGCTTTTGAGCTGCCGATGGCACATCGATTTGATTATAAAGTGGTCAACAGACTTGCAGACCTGATCAAGTCGCGTGATATCCACGTTATTCATACCCATGGCTACAAATCAGACATTCTGGGGGTTCTGGCCGCCAGAAAGGCGGGCATTCCCTGCATCGTCACGCCACACGGTTTCGAGAATGCGTCGGACCTCAAACTCAGGCTATTTATATGGCTCGGTTGTCAGTCGATGAAGTATGCGGACGTGGTTGCACCGCTTTCTCCGGCATTAATGGAAGACGTTAAGAAAATTGGCGTGCCCGATAGCAAGATCACCTATATCCAGAATGGCGTGGATCTTTCCGAAGCGGAGGCTGAGCTGCAAAATGACAGGACTCTGGCAACTCCGGGAACAAAAAGGATAGGATTTATCGGGCAACTGATCAGTCGCAAAAACCTTTGGGATATGCTTGAGGTGTTTGAAAGCTTTGCGTCCAAGCATGATAACGTGACGCTGTCTTTCCTCGGTGATGGGGATGAGCGGGAAGCATTGGAGCAGAAGGCCAAAACTTTGAAGCATGGTGATCGAATTGAATTCCTCGGATTTCGCGATGATCGGATGGCATATCTCAGAAGCTTTGACATGTTTGCCATGACATCAACACTGGAAGGTATTCCAAGATGTCTTATGGAAGCCGCTGCGATGGGAGTACCGGTCTCCGCTTATGATATCCCTGGTATTGATCAGCTTGTGTTCCACGAAAATACTGGGCTCCTGGCTCCTCTTGGTGACAAGGACAAACTTGAAGCTCAGTGGGAGCGGATGTTATTTGATGAACCTCTTGCCAAAACACTGGCTGAAAATGCGAAGGACTATGTCTATCAACATTATTCCGCACAACGGATGGCTGAAGAATACCGCCAATTGTTTGAGCGGGTAATTAAGAAGATGGGATAATGTGTTGAATAATAAAGATAAAGTGGATTTTATCCTATCCATTGATACCGAGGAGGAATGGGACTGGTCTGGTACCTTTCCAACCCGGGATTTTCGCCTGGATAATATCAGGCTGATTCCGGAACTCCAGGAGATGTGTAATTCGCTGGGCGTTAAGACAACCTATTTTGTTGACCATGCCGTAGCGGATAACGCTGACTCTGTGGCATTAATCAGACCTTACCTGGAACAAGGGCAGTGTGAGATCGGTGCCCATCTGCATCCATGGTGCAACCCTCCCATTGATGAAGAGATAAATGAAAAAAACTCTCATGTGGTCAATCTCGATATTCGCCTGGTTGAGAAAAAACTTTCAGAGTTGACGGATGCGTTGCAGAGGGCTTTTACCGTAAGACCGACGGCTTTCAGAACCGGACGATGGGGAATAGACGGCCCGATTTTGAAACTCCTGGCGGACTATGGCTATACCGTAGACTCCAGTGTTTACCCATTCTATTCCAATGAGTTTTTTACCTGTCAGGGAGCCAGCCTGAATCCTTATTGGCCGAGTTTTGAAGACTCTCTGAAGGTAGACGGTCAGCAACAGCGAATTCTTGAAATGCCGGTCACAGTCGGCTTTAACCGGGCTAACTTCGAGTTGTTCAATCGGCTGCATGAAAAGCTTTCTTCTGCCCCATACCGATGGTTTCACCCCATTGGGTTAGCCTGGCACATGGGGATTTTCAAAAAAATCTATTTATGCCCTGAGCTTTCCAGCACGGAAGATATGAAATCATTGATCGATAAGTCGCTTGTTCGGGGACAACGCGTATTTCACATGTACCTGCACAGCTCAAGCCTGCTATCCGGTGCTACAGGATTTATGGACAGTAAAGACGCGTTTAATGATATCGCGATCAGAATTACGAATATTGTGAAGTATTTGACGAGTAGGGTAGAGGTTAATTTCTGCACCATTACCGAGTCGGCAAATCGATATATGGCGCAGGACGGACAGTAAAGTGACAGTCAGCAAAATGATGGAAATAAAAGAGCTAAGCTCCGGAGAAGAGTCTCTTTGGGATGAGTATGTAATGTCCCATCCGGACGCCAGCCCTTATCACCTCAGTGCCTGGGGTAAATCGGTCAAACAGGCATATGGTCACGATACCAAGTATCTTGTGGCCAGGGAGAAAGGTTCTGAGAATGGTTCCGGAAAAATCGTCGGTGTGATGCCCACGATTAAGATGAATATTCCATTTAAGGGGGCGAGCCTTTGTTCGCTGCCATTTTGTGATATCGGTATGGGACTGGGGGATTCTGACGCCACTGAAACCGAATTGGTTCGCCACCTCCAGAGTGAATTTGCTACCAATGGCGTCAAAGGAATTGAAGTCCGGTACTCCACAAAAAATAGTCTTTCACCTGAAGGCAGTTCAGGGGAGGAAGAAGGGGTGGAAAAAGGGCAGGATGCCGGTAAGGTCAGTATGGTCCTGGATCTGCCAGAGACTCCAGAAGAGTTATGGAAAGGATTCAAATCAAAACTGCGCAGCCAGATCAGAAAAGCCGAAAAGAATGGACTGACCCATGAAATCGGGAACAATTCACGGTTGGTTGAGGAGTTCTATCAGGTATTCACCCGAAATATGAGAGACCTGGGGTCTCCCGTACACGGAAAGGCCTGGTTTGAAGCCCTAAGCAGAAACTACGGGGATAATATGGTGATCTCCATCGTCAGGAAAGACGAGATCCCTGTGGGCGGAGGTATTGTTCTCTATTGTGGAACAAAAGCGGCAATTCCCTGGGCTTCCACCGTTGCGGAATATAACCGGCTGGCGCCTAACATGATGCTGTACTGGTCTCTGCTGGAAGAAACCTGTCGACGCGGCTGCACGGTATTTGACTTTGGGCGCTCTACCTACGGGGAAGGAACCTACAAGTTCAAATCCCAGTGGGGGGCCAGGCCTTTTGCGCTTGAGTGGCGTCAATATGACCGCAACGGCATTAAGCCGGAAGTGGAGCAAAGTAATCAAGGGGCCAGCAAGATTCGCCCTGTAATTGAAGCGTTTTGGAGAAAACTGCCTCTATCACTAAGCGTTATGCTGGGACCCAGACTGAGGCGCTATATCAGCTTGTAACCTTTTAGATGGAGGGCGCGGGATCCGGCTGCGGACCTCCTAAACTGCTATCAGTCATCGAATGGCAATTTTCAGTCTTCGAATGATAGAAACATGCCGGGAAAGATAGAACAGGACGAAGAAAGGGCCATTTGAATAATGTGCGGTATAGCAGGCTTTACCAAATTTGACATGTCGGTACCTGATGAATCGATGCTCAAAGCCATGGGCGACGTGATTCAGCATCGGGGGCCGGATGCCTATGGTATCCACGCTGAGGAAGGGGTGGGGCTCTGTCACCGCCGACTGAGCATCGTTGATCTGTCGGAGGCCGGTAATCAGCCGATGAAGTCTGCCAATGAACGCTATCTCATAGTGTTCAACGGTGAAATATACAACTTCCTGGAACTGCGGGAAGCGTTGGTCAAGGAAGGATATCCTTTCCAGAACAAGACCGACACAGAGGTCATACTGGCACTGTACGAGAAGGAAGGGGAAAAGTGCCTGGATCATCTCAATGGTATGTTTGCTTTCGCTATTTGGGATCGGCAGGAAAAAAGTCTGTTTCTCGCCAGGGACAGGATCGGAAAGAAGCCATTGTATTACTACTACGATGGTACAGACCTGTATTTTGCTTCTGAGATGAAGTCTCTGCTCACGATACCCACCATACCCACAGACATACGGGTCGATGCGGTTTACGATTTTTTTGCTTACCAATATGTGCCCGATCCCAAAACGATTTTTAAGGATATCCATAAGCTGGAACCCGGCCACTATCTTAAATTGGAACGCCCCAAGCTTAAATTGGAAAACCCCAGGCTTAAATTGGAAAGCCCCAAGTCAGATGGAGAGAAGCTGGATAATCCGAAGCTGGAGAAAAAACAGTATTGGGATGTTTCCTTTGCAACCGAATCCTCAAAGCCTGAAGCCGAAATCAAGAAAGACCTGTTGGATCTGCTGACTGCCTGCACTAAACGCCGGATGATTGCCGATGTGCCTCTGGGAGCTTTTCTGAGCGGTGGAATCGACTCCAGCGGAGTCGTCGCTCTGATGGCAAACAATAGTGACAAGCCGGTTAAAACCTGTTCCATCGGATTCGATGAAAAGAAATTCAACGAAACCGAGTTCGCAAAAATTGTTGCCGACAAGTATAAAACCGAACACCATGAATTTACTGTTCATCAGAACGTTAAGGACAACCTGGAAAAGATCGTCGCATTTTTTGATGAGCCCTTTGCAGATCCCTCTCTGGTACCAACCTATTTTGTTTCTGAACTGGCCCGTCAGCAGGTGACTGTCGCTGTAGCCGGTGATGGCGGTGATGAAGTGTTTGCCGGCTATGAGAAGTACTCTATAGACGATATCGAAAACCGTTTGAGAAATAAGTTCCCCCGGTTTATTCGCAAGAAAATTTTCCCGCCTTTGGCGAACCTGCTGGCGAAGTCAAACAATACACTTTGCCGGAAAGGGAAAACATTGCTGACCAGTCTTAGTCTGGAACCTGAAATGGGGTTTTATCTGTCGAATGCGCAGATAGATGATCGGCAATGGAACAGGCTGGTCAACACCGATACCAGAAGCCAGCTCGGCGATTACCATCCCTCCAGGATCACGACTGACGCCTACCATCGTGCCGACGGCAGGGATCATCTGGCGAGAATACTATACACAGACATGAAGACCTATCTTCCAGGAGGGATTCTGGTGAAGGTTGACCGTATGAGCATGGCAAACTCCCTTGAAGTGCGGGCGCCCATTCTGGATAAAGAGGTCCTGGAGTTCTCCGCAACTTTGTCGTCGTCTCTGAAATTCAGGGACGGGGAGAAAAAGTACATCCTCAAGGAAACGTTTAAGCAGTTACTTCCCGACGATATTCTATACCGCAAAAAGATGGGGTTTTCTGTTCCTCTGGCTATCTGGCTGCGTACAGAGCTGAAAGAATTGGCGTCTGATTATCTGTTCAGCAAAGGCGAGGGTATTCAGAACTTCTTCAATATGGATGAGGTGAAGAGTCTGTGGAGTCAGCACCAAGAGGAAAAAGCCGATCACTCGGCCATTCTCTGGAGTATGCTGATGTTCCAGATGTGGTGGTATCAGTATATGCAACTCCAAGGCCGGAAGTATCAGGGGGCTTAAGTTGATAGAGAACAGAATCTTTAAACTGGATATATTGAGAGCTGCTGCCATATTGCTGGTTATTCTGGCTCATGGAGTGAACAGTTATGGGTCCCCCGATTTCTTACGGCCTCTGCAGACCGGCGGTGTTGGGGTTGATCTGTTTTTCGTATTGTCTGGCTGGCTGCTTGGGTCCCAGTTATTCAAGGAGCTGAATAGAACCCAGCATATAAACGTTTCCCGTTTCTGGATAAGACGCTGGATGAGAACTTTGCCGGCATACTATGTTGTGCTGGTGTTCACGGTGATTCAACTGAGCATCACCAAAGAGAACTTTGAGTTTCCCTACAAGTATTTCGTGTTCATCCAGAACTATGACTACCCCCTGCATTTTTTCAGTATCAGCTGGTCGTTATGTGTTGAGGAACAGTTTTATCTGGCCATTGCACCATTACTTCTCTTCAGTAAGCGACTGTCTCCCAACGCCAAGTTGATTCTCCTTCTTGTGTTGCTGGTTGTACCCTCGATTTTTAGGGAGCTGGAGATGTTCGGCCACCGTAATGAGACTCATGTTCGTTGGGACTGCTGCATCATGGGAGTGATGTTGGCTCATATCTATGCCAATAAAACGGCCTTGTGGGAAAAACTGGTGCGGTTCAACAGGGTAGTTCTGCCGATAACTATCGCGGTGTTTATCGGGGTGTTTGTCCTTAAGTATGTTCCCTCTGTCGATGCGAGTACTCCATCGCCGTTTTTCCTGTCTCTGATATTTGGTTCCTGGGTATTGTGGGCAGCGTCTCCCAAACCGGCACCGGCTGTGAAGGCAGTGGTTACCGGAGTCAATATTGTCTCGACCCGGTCCTACTCCATGTACCTGTTGCATCCGGAAGCACTGGCGGCATGCCATAAATTTATGCCGGAAGCTCCTTTTGTTATCTATATGATTGTCGCATTGGCAATCACCATGGTGATTTCTGAAGTGCTTCACCGGGCCATTGAGCTGCCCTTTATGAATCTTAGGGAGCGGTTCAAGGTGTCCCAATCCAAATCACATGTTTCACTTAATGCAGCCTAGTGGTGGATGAATTGAACAAAAGTGCTGCTATCAAAGTTTTGCATGTGACCTACGATATGAGAATCGGAGGCACGGAGCAGGTCATTAAAAGCCTTGTTGAGAATGCAGATACCTCGGTGGTGGAAATGTCCATCTTCTGCATTGAGTCTCCCTTGGGGCCGTTTGCAAATGATTTGCTGGAGAGAGGGATATCGATCAAGGCGGTGTCTCGCCAACCCGGTTTTGATATCAACCTGATCGGGGAAATCAGAAAGCATATTAAAGATCATGATATCGATATTGTGCATTGCCATCAGTACACACCCTATGTTTACGGTGTGCTTGCTGCAGCTTTCACCAGGGCCCGGGTCGTATTTACTGAACACGGGCGTTTCTATCCGGACAGTAGCAGTTGGAAACGCAAGCTGGTCAATCCCTGGCTGCATCGAATCACGTTTGCTACCACTGCCATTTCAGCCGCCACCAAAACCGCTTTGGCGGTATTTGAAAATCTGCCGGAACCGGATATCCAGGTTGTTTACAACGGTATCAAAGCTTTACAGGCGGATCCTGAACAGGTGAACAGGCTGCGTGATGAATTGAAGATCAGTGCCGACACGGTGTGCCTGGGAACTGTGGCGCGACTGGATCCCATCAAGAACCATCCCATGATGTTGAAAGCCTTCAGGAGGGTTCTCGACTCCGGGATTCCGGCAAAATTGGTGATTGTTGGAGACGGTGATGAAAGGGATCGCCTGGCGGAGATGACCCGGGAGTTAGGGCTGGAGTCAGACGTCATCTTTACCGGATACGACCCCAAACCACAGAAGTACCTGGCTTTAATGGATATTTATCTGTTGTCTTCGTTGAGCGAAGGCACTTCGATGACATTGCTGGAAGCGATGTCGTTGGGGAAACCCTGTGTAGTGACGGACGCGGGTGGCAACCCTGAAATTGTCGAGCATAAGGTAACCGGGCTGGTGACGCCTAATGACAACGCTGAGGCCTTTGCTGACGCGATTGTCAATCTATGTCGGAATATTCAGGACAAACAGTCGATGGGGTGCAAAGCCCGGGATCGATTCGACCGGCTGTTTTCGGTGGAAAGTATGGTATCCGCCTATCAGAAACTCTATTTACAGGCGCTCGGGAACAAGTAGCTTCATTATGTCAATCAAGACTCAAGTAAAAGACCTATCGGTCAGGATATATCAGAAATTTCTGTCCCAGCCCTCTGTACAGCAGATGCTTGAGGACAAAATCCAGGATACTACCCAGCGTCTCCCGGATTTGCCCAACCTGGGGCAACCTTATTTTTCCCACTCTCAAGATGACAAGGCAGTATCTGAGCGGGACGATATCGTGTTTATTTCCAGCCGGTTCAGAAGTGGCTCCACGCTCCTGTGGAACATTTTTCGTCAGACCGGATCCTGCACTTCGTACTATGAGCCCTTTAATGAAAGGCGCTGGTTCAACCGCGAGGTGAGGGGGGAAAGGGTCGATAACACGCATCGGGGGGTTAACGACTACTGGACTGAATTTGATGGCATGGACGACCTGGATCCCTTCTATAACGAGGACTGGATCCGCTCCAGGTTGTTGATGATGGAAAATGCCTGGGATCCCCAGATGAACCGTTTCATTGAAGAGCTGGTAGTGAGAGCACCAAAGAGGCCGGTACTTCAGTTTAACCGGATCGATTTCAGATTACCCTGGTTGCGGAAGCACTACCCCAATGCCAAATTTCTCCATCTCTATCGTCATCCGAGAGACCAGTGGTGTTCGTTCCTGACTGATGAAAGCCTCATGAACTCCCGGGATGTTGAGACAACCTACCGTGACGCTTTTTACCTGGATGTCTGGTGCGAAGATCTGGCTCGGCACTATCCAGTGCTGGATAAGCGGCATACTCCACACCCGTACCAGCGGTTTTACTACCTCTGGAAACTTTCCTACCTGTTCGGGAAAAAATACTGCGATCACAGCGTCAGTTTTGAAGCCATAAATGAGCGCCCTAAAGAGGAGCTTGAGGCTATGTTCAAGGTGATTGGATTAACTGATGCTCCAGTGGAAGATCTCAGCAAGATCATCCAGGCTCCCCCCAAAGACAGATGGAAGAAGTATGCTGACGATCAGTGGTTTGCCGAGCATGAGATGGAATGCGAAAGAAACCTGAACACGTTATTAGGCGAGAGTTCCTGAGCAGGGCCCAAGATGAAAAAGACCTTATTGTTAAGTGAAATATTTCCTCCCGTAAAAGGAGGGAGCGGGCGTTGGTTCTGGGAAGTCTATAACCGCCTTCCGTCTGATCGTGTGGTTGTGGCTGCCGGAAATAATGAGCAGGCTGCTGCCTTTGATAAGAAAAATCCGCTTAAGACGTTTCGGTTACCTTTAAGTTCCACCAGCTGGGGCTTAAGGAGTCTGGTTGGCCTGAAGTTCTACTGGAGCGTTTACTGGGCTGTACGGAAACTGGTGAAGCAGGAAAAGATCGAAGTCATCCATTGTGGACGTTGCCTCCCGGAAGGATTTGTAGCTTATCTGATCAGCAAGACCATGGGAATTCCCTATATCTGCTATATCCATGGTGAAGACGTCGAAACTGCGGCAACCAGCAGAGAGTTGAGCTGGATAGTCCATCGCTCACTGGGCGGCGCAGAAAAACTGGTGTGCAACAGTCAAAACACGGCTGATATTGTCCTGAATACCTGGCATGCCAGCAGAGAAAAGACCCATGTGGTTCATCCCGGAGTGGATGCCGGCTATTTTGTGCCTGCCGCACCTGACGCTGAGGTCAGGGATAGCCTGGGCTGGGGGCAGAGGCCTGTTGTCGTCACGGTCGGTCGATTGCAGTTACGGAAAGGTCAGGACATGTTGATTCAGGCGCTTCCAGAGATACGTCAGCAGTTCCCTGACATTCTCTATGCCATCATCGGCGAAGGAGAGGAAAAGGCTGCTCTGGTGAAGCTGGCGGCTGATCTGGGGGTGACAGACAATGTCGCCATGATGTCGGAGTTATCTGATGAGCAGATGCTGCAATGCTACCAGCAGTGTGATGTTTTCGTTCTGCCTAATCGGACTGTTGGAAGAGACATTGAAGGGTTTGGTATGGTCCTGGTTGAAGCCCAGGCCTGCGCTAAACCGGTCATTGCCGGCGATTCAGGTGGAACCGCAGAAACCATGAAAGTGGGCGAGACCGGTTATATTGTCGATTGTACCAGTCCGGCTCCGTTGGCCAGGCAGATCATTGAGGTGCTCAGTAATCTTGAGCAGAGAAAGTCCATGGGAGCAGCGGGGCGTCAGCACGTAGAGCAAAATCTCGACTGGTCGAAACTGGCCGAACAAGCCCGGCAATTAATGTTGACGGTGTAGCTGACTCATTATGGCAAATATGGCTGCTAGTCTGCTGGGAAGCTCCTCATTGTCAGTGGCAGCCAAACTCTTCCAGAGAATTGTCGGTTTTGTCAGTCTTCTGATTCTGGCAAGGCTGCTTACCCCTTCGGACTTCGCGGTAGCTGCGCTAACTTCCATTGTTATCTACTTTTTTGATGTCCTGTCGAATGTGGGAAGTGAGCAGTACATCATTCAAAAAAAAGCAGTTTCCAATGCTGACCTGAATACGGCATGGACGCTCGACATTCTAGTCAAATCCGCGCTGTTTGCCCTTTTATCGATCGTCGCACCTTTTGTGGCGTCCTGGTACGACAACCCGGATCTTACACTCGCGATCATTGTTGCGTCCTGTGTACTCCCGATAAACGCACTGAAAAATCCAGGACTGATCGTTCTCAAGAAAGAGCTTGACTATAACGTCGTATTCAAACTTTCTGTTCTACAGAAAATTATTTCATTTGTGACGGTTATTCTTATTGCCTATTTCTACCGAAGTTACTGGGCAATGATCATCGGTGATATTATTTCAGCACTGGTGATGACGATTGGTTCATACTGGCTGGATCATCGAAGGCCGCGACTGTCTGTCCTTAACTTCCGTGTCCAATGGGTGTTTTCCCGCTGGATGGTGGTGAAAGGTATTGTGGGATACGCAAGATCCCAGGCAGATACCTTTCTGGTGTCTCTGATATACCCTCAAGCGATGCTGGGACAGTATCACGTGTCGAGAAATATCGTGATGCTGCCCAGTCATAATCTCATGATGCCGGCAATCGAGCCTTTGCTGGCTGCTTATTCAAAGAACCTTGATGATAGATCATCGCTTGAGTTTCAGGTCAGGGTATCCCTGTTGCTGGTAGCAATGATCATCACTCCCATTGTGGTTTTCATGTGGCTGTTTCCCCGGCCGATAGTCGACACTCTTCTGGGGACGCAATGGACAGAGAGTTATCAGATCGTCAGCCACCTTTCTCTGATTGCCTATTACTTGCCGTTCCTGTTGGTACTCGAACAGTTGTTGATTGCCTGTAACAAGGTGAAAACAGCGTTTCTGTTTGACCTTTTCAGCCTGATCGTGGTGGTGTCCGGGCTGTTAGCGCTAAGAAATGAGAGTATCTCCAATTTTGCCCTGGCCAGAGGAATTCTGGGGTGTGGGGCAACTCTGTTGCTTGGTGTGTATTTAAGCAGGATATACCGGTTGGCACCGGTCAAAATGATAATCGGGGCTGTAGGCTCCTTTTTATTGGCAATGTTGAGTGCCAAGCTGGCGGGGTTCCTGCCAATATCAGAATACGGTTCGATTATTCGACTTTTAGGATATGGTTCCTCATTTGTGACTAGTTATGCTATTTTTATTTTTATAGCTCTGACTCTGTGCAAATCTGTATCAGAGGAAGCGGCTTATCTGGAAAGAACAGTGATAAAAATAATTAATAAGGCTTGGAGGCTGATAGCAAGTCCAAAATAAGTTGTATTGGTACTGTCTATAGCCCTATATGGGATAAGCAGCATGACCGACAGCAATCCGTTAGTCAGTGTAATTGTGCCTGTATATAATCGGCTGGATTTTCTACCTCAGTTATTTAATACCATCTTTTCACAAGATTATGATAATTACGAAGTTATTATTGTCGATGATGGAAGTACTGATGGAACGGTAGAATGGATTGAGCAACACCGTGACCAGTTTCCAAAACCTATCCTGCTTCTGAAGCAGGCCAATGCTGGACATTATGACGCCCGCAACAACGGGCTTGATCACGCGCGGGGCGAGCTGATCGCCTTCCAGGACAGCGACGACGAGTGGACTCCCTATCATATCTCCCAATTGACCAGGCTGTTGGTAAATAACCCGGATGTCGACTGGGTCTTCGGGAAAATACAACGAATAGACCATATAACTGGTGAAATCGTCGAAGCTTCAAATATGTTGACGAAGTCCGGTGAGCCTCATCCTTTTCTGAGTTTGAACAAGGAAAATCGGGAGGGGGGACTAAAGGTATTCAAAGATCCCAGAGCCGGGGAGTTTGCTATTCGGCATCGAGTTCCTGGAAGCACGCAATGTGCAATGATGCGGAAAAAGATCTATAGCAGTCTGAGGTTCGATCCCAGTTACAGAACCGCTTACGACCAGTTTTTTGCGGTGAGGGTCGTTCTTGCCGGTTTTACATTTGCCTATGTGGAAGAGCTTCAACAGATCTATCATGTTCACGACTCTCATATTTCTCTGGTCGCTGGTGGGGATCCTGAGAAACGTGAACGTAGTGCCAGAACCCATATTCGAGGCTATTCAAGCCTGATTCCATACGTCAGCACAAGAGGTGAAAAAGCTGCTCTACGGGAAAAGCTGGCCCATGAATGGGCCTGGTCACTGTCGATTTCTCTAAGAGACCAGAAAAGGCATAAGGAAGAAGCTTTATCACTCTGGAGGGCCGTGCTTCTCGAAAAAACCAATTTATCCTATTGGAAGACATTTTTTTCGGCCATTGTGAGAACAGCCGTTACCCGTACGCAGAACTCGGCTGCCTGAGGGGGTACTAGGCCTTTTGGTGGTAAAAATCAGGCTTTAGCTCCCCCAAACGGTAAAAAATTTAAAATTAAGGAATAAATATTACGTAATTCAACGCACTAATCCTTATAATACCCGCAAATTTTTTAAGGGCTAATCCTCCAAAAATCGCTTTCATCAATTGCTCGGTAGCTGCCTGCCGACAACGGTGGTGTCTACGCATAATTATCTGTGCAGGGAAGGCATGCCAATCAATATCAGTGGTTGGAGGTCCTGCAGAATGCGGCAGGGCGGTTAGCAATCTTCACCGACGGTAATAAATGGCTCCAGCGCAGACCGGATCCCGTTACGGGACCTGACATCTGCCCCTGGATTATGTAGTAACCCTGACATATCAGAAGAAATGAGCAAAGTTTATAAAGCGATAGCCTATTCAGCTTTTTCAAAGTACATCAATCACGCGATCAATCTGGCATCTATTGTTCTGATTGCCAGACTTTTGACGCCGGATGAGCTTGGTGTGTTTGCTATTGCCAGTGCCATCTCCCTGATTGCCGCCGAGCTGAAATCATTTGGTGTGGGTGGATACCTGATCAGGGAAGAAACGCTGGATGCGGATAAGGTAAAAAGGGCACTGGGGCTGAGTGTGCTGATATCCTGGACCACTGGAACTGTTCTGGTTTTAAGTTCCTGGAGTATTGAAGGCTTCTATAACAAGGAAGATATTGCGTTCCTGGTTCAGGTGTTATCAATCGGCTTCTTCCTGTCTCCTCACGTGGGAATAGCGAAATCGCTGATGGCCAGGGAGTTCCATTTCAAACAGCGGTTTATTATCGAAACCACAAGCCAGTTTGCCCAGTTTGCATCCGCGATTGCCTTTATTATGCTGGGATATAGCTATTTTTCCCTTGCCTATTCGAATGCGGTCGGATTTATTGTTGAATTTCTCGCGGTGATCTTTTTCCGCCCAAAACATTTTGGATTGGGAATGACATTCTCAGGGATACGATCCATCGCCAAATTTGGCATATTTGTTACCTTCTCTAATCTGTTCCGAAAGATATCTATCTCGGTGCCTGACCTGATTATCGGTAAGCTCGGCACAAACTCTGAAGTTGCCTATTTCTCGAGAGGCCTGGGTTTCCTGAGCTTCCTAACCATGTTTATCAATAGTGGTATTCAGCCGGTAGTAGCCCCTTATCTTGCCGATAAGAAGCGGATGGGGCAAAGCCTGGCCGAACCCTACCTGAATGCTTCCAAACTGCTTGGGGGAATACTGATTCCCGTGCTCGCGGTAGCGGGATATGCCAGTGGCCCGGTCATCGAACTCTTTTTTGGAAGCCAATGGGAACAGAGTGCTGATCTGGTCTCGATTTTAAGTTACTGGGCTATCTTCCGCTTTATTCACGTACTCAGCCCCTCATTGCTGGTGACGACCGGCCATGAAAAAGTCATGTTCCAGAAAGACCTGGTAATGCTGGTGATTACTGCCATTGTCGTGTATTTCCAGTACCAGAAAGGGTTGGCTGGAGTTGCATGGGGAATGGTGTTTGTCAGCTTTATCGATTTTCTTGTGGTCTCAGCTGTATTGCATCGACTGCTCGATATAAAAGTGACAGATCAGTTAACCCGCTATGCTGGAAACTTCATCGTCGCCGCTGTTTGTGTCGGGTGGGCTTATGTATTGGATCTGCTGATGGACTTCGAGACGACAGCTGTCATCATAACGGTCTCAGTACTGGGAGTGACAACCGGGGTTGTCTGGCTGACATCGCTTATATTAATCAAGCACCCTCTGGCGTCTGAAATACAAGAAATGCTGGGCCGAATTTTAGGGATGCTCCGGAAAAAATAGCTGGGGCATAAGCCATATCGGTAGCAAGGCGGTATGGAAAATAGATATGTTTAAAACAAAGGTAGTCCTTGATCAGGAGTTATGAATGGAAGTGAAAAATCTTAAGTTTCCGGTATTTATATTGGGCACACAAAGGGCCGGGACTACCTTGCTGACTCGCATTCTCTCGACCCATAAAGACCTTTTTATTCAGAACGAAATCAGTGTGGAGAAAGTCTTCACAGGAACAAAAAACGCCGAGTCCATTTTATCTTTGATGGACAGGCAGATTGAGGAACGGCACGGCTGTTCACTTGAAGACCTGCTGGAAAAAGAAAACAAGACGGTCTGGGGAGTAAAGGACCCAGAGTTTTCAGAGTATCTTGATGAGCTTCAGGCCTTTATCCCGGGAAGCAAGTTTCTTTTGATTATTCGGGATGGGCGTGGGGTGGTTAACTCCTATATCGAAAATAAATGGGGGTTGGGGACCAATGCCTATACCGGAGCTATCCGCTGGCAGGATGAAATTCATCAGCAAATGGAATTTGCCCGGAAATACCCCGACGATGTACTGGTACTCAGGTTTGAGGATTTAGTCGCCAATATGGAGGTTGAGCTTCGAAGAATTTGTGAGCACTTGTCGCTGCCGTTTGATGAAGACATGCTGAAATATGACAAGAAAAAGGCAATGTTCAAGGAGAACCCTCATAATACTAATACCAATAAGTCACCCGATAAAAAGCTGGCGGAAAAGTGGCAGGCCAAGCTCTCATCCCGTGAAATTGCACTAATAGAGCACGTGGCTGGCAAGACTCTGAAGGAGCATGGCTATCAACTGATAGGGGATAAAGTGGCTCCCTCCGCGTTGGAGAAGGTCTACTATAAACTTCACCAGAGGATAGTGGGGGAGATTCAATTGCAGTGGCAGTGGCGAAAGTCTTTGCTTAAGAAGCGGAGAGCGAGGTAAGAGCGCCGAACGGCCAGGAAGTAACAAAATGCTTAACGTTATACTTTTCTTCTCGACATATATGGCAGGAAGTCTGTTTGCAGTATTCAGGCATCCTGTTTATGCGTTTGTACTTTATGAGGCCGTGTACTTCTTTAACCCACCTAATCGTTGGTGGGGAGGGCTGGTTCCCTATCTGAGTTATTCGTTTTATGTCGTCTGCCTGATGCTGGTGCTGTTCCTTTTCAAATACAAGGACTTTAAAGAAAACCGGCTTTTTGACGTGCCGCAGTTCAAATGGATGTACTTCATCGTTTTCCTATATTCATTTGCATACTTTTACGCGGCACTCCCACAGTATCATCTTGAATACATGATTAACTTCATTAAGTTGATCATTATTGTTTCCGTTGCCTATAAGCTGATTGATTCCGAAGGCAAGCTTAACGCCATTATATACGGTTATATCTTCGGCAGTTGGTACATCGGCTGGGTAGCATTTGAGACTGGCAGGAACGCCGGTGGCCGTGTGGAGGGCATTGGTACGGTGGATTCACCTGATGCCAACGGTATAGCTGCCGCTATCACCCCCAGTCTTGTGTTGTGCCTCTATTACTTCTGGATTCACAAGAGCAAGATGGCGAAGGGCATATTTGTATTTGCCGGACTGTTTATAGCCAACGGGCTGGTCCTCATCAACAGCCGTGGTGCATTTCTCGGTGTCGCTGCCAGTGTGCTGTTTTTCATGTATCACATGTACTTTTCCTCATTCCAGAGAAAGTTCCAAAAGGCGACAGCTATTTTTATCACGCTGTTTGGGTTGATGGGAGCAGCCACATTGGTGGATGAATCCTTTATCGAACGAATGAAAACGATCACCAATACCCAGGTATCAGAGGAACATGAAAATGCCGCTACGCGCACTATCTTCTGGAAAGCCGCATGGGAAATGGCAAAGGATCATCCTTTCGGAGCTGGATTTCACGGTTTTAACCACTACGCGGAGTTTTATATTCCATATGGTTTTAACACCGGGGGAAAAATCAACAGAACCGTTCATTCTTCATGGTTTGAGGCGTTATCAGAAATAGGGTACCCGGGACTGATTGGGCTCATCATGATGTTGGTGGTGGTGTGGAGAACTTTAAATTTGTGTAAGAAAGAGCTCCGAAAGAGAAATCATGTTGATGAGTATTTTAAAATAGTGGCATTGCAGGCAGCCTGTATTGCCTTTTTGCTGGCAATGACGTTTATTAATCGATTAAGGGCTGAGGTACTTTATTGGCTGGTACTGTTTTCGGCCTGTGCCTATAACCTGTATGTTCTGAAAAAGTGTAAGACATTGGAAGGTCCAGGAGAATCCGAAGAAAATAGACCCGATGAACGTCCGGTTAACGGTGAACGGATAGCTTGAAATGAAGAGTGATAAAGTAGTCCAGATTACCGCATTCGCGGCTATTCTCCTGGGAGGGATCCTCCTCCTCATCAATATTTATGGTCTTACTCAGGATATTCGTCCTGCTACCATTCAGGATTCGGAATTGCGTTTTCACAACGACGTGTCTTTGACCTATGACGATGCTAAAAAAGCGATTCCAAGAAAGGAAGGGGAGACGGAAGAACAGTACGCTGAGCGTATGACCTTTGTCATTTCACAGACCCTTGCTCATATTCAGTGGAATGAGGAACAAGATCCTCGTAAATATAATCAGAGAATCCCGGTATGGGAGAACTATTTCCTTTATGTGATGGCATTGGTATCAGGCATTCCCGAGTTTGAGAAGTATCACTATGCGAACTACGATCTCAGCTTGAAGCGGGGTATCGGGATCTGTGGTGATGCTTCAATGGTCATGTCCCAAATACTGAATCAGCAGAATATTCCAAACCAGATCATTACTTTCCCGGGTCACGTCGTGATTGAGGCCAGTTTCAATGATGGTGCAACGCGGGTATTTGATCCGGATTTTGGCGTGGCCCTTCCATATTCTACTGATGAAATAAACAGTTCTCCTGCTCTGGTAAGGGCTTTCTATTCCGCCGAGGGATATACTGAAAAGGAAGTTAACACTCTTAACTGGTTATACGGAAAGGACTATCAACGTTGGAATGGCGTTTCACATTTCATCACGAAGAAATATTATTTTGAGAAATTTGCCTATTTTATGAAATGGCCTTTGCCCATTTTATTGATTCTGGGCGCAGCAGGCGTTTTATATTTAAATAAAAGGCGTCGTATAAACAAATCCAGCTGAATGAAAGCTTTCTATTAAAACCAAACAGACAAGATTCAAGGAACCTTTATGGTTGTATTCTTAACCTCTATACGACACCCTGAGAACGCAAAAGATTACGGACAGATAGAGAAGATTCTAAAGGTTACTCTGGGAACTGTCTGTGGCCAGACCAGTGACAACTTCAAGGTGGTCGTTGTCTGTAATCAGGTGCCGGAAAACAAGTACGACGATCCGAGGATCGAATATCACGTCGTTGACTTTCCTCCACCTGCGGTCGGACAGAATACTTCATCTCTGCAGTTTTCCGCCAATTCAGGAGATAAGGCCTGCAAGCTGTATTCAGGGCTGTTGTATTCTAAAAAATACTCGCCTGATTATGTCTATATATTCGATGCGGATGATTGGATCCATAAAGACATCGTCAAAACCCTGGAAGAAAGTCCAAAGGCGAAAGTCTGGTATGTGGACAAAGGGTATTTCGTTTCGTATTCAGAGAAAGAGTACAAGAAGAAAGCCGGCCTCACCCGATATTGCGGAAGCACTTTTGCCTACGATTATGAGTTTATATTGGAGCAGGGTGAGAGCAGCAAACACCCTCAATTAACTGAAAACTCATCAAAAGAGGATCTGCTCAATACTCTGGATGAGCATTACATATACGAGATACTGGGAAATCACGCTAAGCACTACAATTACTTCAAGTCCATGGGGATTACGCCGCAAAGCTTTAAATTCCGGGCTGCCTGCTGGGTGCTGGGGACTGGAGAGAACTGGTCTGGTGAAAGCGGTAAAGCTAACGGGCTCCCTTGTGACGAACAGTTCTGCAGTGATTTTAATCTTCCTCGTAATGAGTTTTTAAATACCCAAAAACCCGATTTCATTATGATCCTGAAAGACTTGATTGGCAGCTTTATTTCAGAGTTCAAATGGTTCATGAGCAGAGTGCAGAAGCGTAACTACTTTTAGTTTTAGTCGTCGAAAACGGGTTCGAATCTCTTAATCTCAAAGCGGTCTGGAAACATATTAATGCAAAAAGAATTTGCTTCACTCAAAGAAAAAATCAACGAAATTACCAACGGCAAACCCGTCTATTACCTGGCCAACTATGGTAACTGGGGGGATGGTCTCATCAGACACGGAACGCTCAAGTTTTTTGACCATATCGGCTTGAAATACAAAGAGCTGTCTATTGACAAGAAAGACTGGATCCTTCCATTTTTGAGAGGCGGAACTGTTATATATGGCGGTGGCGGAGCCTGGTGTAGTCACTGGAATCATTCAGAAAACTATGTGAGAAAGCTGAAAAACAGGTTCAAAGTGCTTGTTTTACCGTCCAGCTATGAAACGCCATACTCGATCGACAATACGACTTTCTACCGCCGGGACGAATTCCAAAGTAAAGAGAATATGCCGCAAGCGGATTTCTGTCATGATATGGCCTTTTTTATCGGTGATGACTTTTACAAGGGTCCATGCGGGAAAGGCGTTGGATATTTCTTAAGAACAGATGATGAAAGTGCGAAGCAAATTGAGATTCCTAAGACGAACCTCGACTTGAGCAAGAAAGGAAATTACCTGACTGACGCTAAAGGTTTCTTTGAGGAAATCAATAAATACGAGGTCATTTATACCGATCGTTTGCATGTATCCATCGCCGGATATCTTCTGAAGAAAGAGGTTCATCTGTTTGCCGGATCTTACTTTAAGAACAAGGCGGTTTATATGAGCAGTATGAGCCACGCTGACAATGTCCATTTTCACGAGAACTACGACCTCAATCAGGCCTAGATTAGCTGTTGAGTCAATGTGTGCCGACCGTGGCTTCCTCGTCGTGAATAGGGGATGCGGACAGGACTTTCCTGGAAAGCCTGTCCGCCAAATAACAGGACAGAGCGGCGATGGTAAAGGTTGGATTATGACTCCCGCCCGTTGGCATCACTGAGCTACTGGCAATGTAGAGATTCTCGATGCTATGGATTCGCAGATCGCTATTCGTCACTGAATTGTCTGGCGAGTCTCCCATTATCGTTCCCCCCATGTGATGTGACGCGTCTGTGGCAATTGGCCAGTCAACTTCATCCTCTAATTTGCTGTGAAGGTCTCCAATATTTACCTCCAAGAGATGCTCACTGATTTTTTCGTGCAGTAGAAGCATCGTTCTCTTTTCTCTCTCGCTGAGTGAATAGTTCACCTGAACCTTCCTGTTTCCAAATAGGTCCACCTCTTCCGATAACGTTATATGGTTATCGTAGCGGGGCTCCATCTCGATGTAGTTCCGGATTCGGTAAGTGGTGATTTTCGGCTTCTTGTTCGTTAACCGGTAATAGAGATACTGTACTGCCAAGGATATTGATTTCAGTCTGCTCCGGCGCTCAACTCTCTCTAGGTGATCCGTGTCTCCTGTTTCACTGAAATCGAGCATAGTGACTTCTTTCTGCTGATAAAGCGCCATAAAAATTTTAAAGAAAGTACGCTTGTTCATCAGAAAGGAAATGACGGCGGACACAACTTTGTCGTCACTCCAGGGGAGAATCGGTTCAAAGCGTACATAATTATTCAGAAGCCGCTGACTTCTCTGGATATCAAGGGGAAGGCTGATACCTATGTACTTGTAACGACCTTGGTCTATGGTGCCTACATAATCATTGATGGGGGTTGGCTGGTTCAATTTCAGCAGGCCGTATTCACTCTTGGGATGGTTCATGAAATATCGGCCTAGTAACTGGCCTTCGGTGCCTAATGTTAATGCCCCTTTTACCTGAGAGTTGAGAAGCAGCCGGACAGTTTCGATGCCGCCGAGGGCTATTATAAAAGTCTTCGCCTGAACCGATGAGGTTATTTGGGTGCCGGCATTGCTGATAACGGCTTTCGTCACTGTCTCGCCTTCTGAATGAAGTTCAGTCACATGTGCGTTGTAAATCAGGTGAACCGCATTGTTCAGGTAGGATGCATAGTTGACCGGCTCGAGCTGGGCAAAGAAGACACGTTTTCTGAAATTTTCGAAATAGCGGCTCTTTTCAGTAGACTCATCGAGTGTATCGGTAAACTGATAGTGTTCTGACGCATACCGGTAATATTGGCTCAGTTCTTCGTAAGATATTGGCCAATCATGGGTTTCCAAGTAGTCCCGTCCCCGGGTTTCAAACTCCTCAAAGTGAGTGCTTAGCCCTCCCCAGGTATTGGTTGCTCCTCCCAGGGCGAATTCGCGGGAGTTTTTCTTGATCGCCAGATCAGAAAAAAGTACCTCCTTTAGCTCCCTGTTATGAGGGTTATCAAGGCTAAAACTGCCGCTTTCAATAAGGCATATACTCTGATCGGGGCATTTCTTGACGAGTTCGTTGGTGGTGATGATTCCGGCAATTCCTCCCCCTAATACGCAGAAGTCAAACGTATAGGTTTCGGGCTTAACGACGTTACTGTAGTCGATTTTCATGGGGCACCAGATAGTCGGGAAAAGGCCTCTGTGAGGTTTTTTAATTCTTCTATGGAACTTTCTACTGCCGATCAGAACCAGATATCCAGCAATGATTATTGAGGTTTTTGTCGAGTTGTTCAAGAAAACACCAGTCCTCCTCTGGCGATAATTTACACTACAGAATTGCCTTGCTATTCTCAAAAAACAACGCCATCAGTGCAGGGAAGGGGAATTGAAGTTTGGCGCCTTTCCCTCTGCTAGCTGTGTAGTATCTGGCTCTTCGATCTAATTTCAGTTTCGTGAGAGGTGCGGATGTGTTTCTGGGATATATACACTCATTCAGAGCGCTGGCAATCTTTTTTATCGTTGCCGGACATGCTATCGACGCATTTGTGTGGGATGACGGAAGCAACCTGGAAAGAGCGCTACGGATTCTGGTGAGCAACGGCAGTACGCTATTCGTCTTTATTGCTGGTTATTTGTTTCAACACCTGTCGTATAAATATCAAACCAGAAAATATCTCTCCAGCAAAATAAAGAATGTTATTTTGCCTTATCTAATCATTTCAATTCCTGCGATTGCGATATTTGTTTTTGTGATGCACCGTCAAACGGTGTGGCAGGGTTTTTACGATAACCCAACGTGGTTGCAGGTATTTTATTTCTATATCACGGGTAAGCATCTGGCGCCGCTTTGGTTCGTGCCAATGATTACGCTTTTCTATGTTGTTGCCCCTCTGCTCATGGTATTGGACAAAAATAAAAAGGTGTATTACCTGCTGCCGATCTTTGTGGTGTTGTCATGTTTTGTTGGCCGGGGCTATGCCTATGCCAGTTTTGCACATTTCTTTTCGGTCTATCTGTTAGGTATGTTTTGTAGTCGATACAAAGTTGAGCTGAATCCAAAGCTGAGTAGCAACAGCACTTTAATGATCACAGGGATTGGCGTCATTGTATTGGCTTTGTACGAGTTTTATTTTATGAAAGGAACAATGACCTACATTAACTTTCTTCAGAAAACCTTGATGTCATTGTTCTTTCTTGGGCTCTTTATTCGTCTTGGTGAGCGAATTGAATCGAAGTTTATCGGTATTGTTGCAGATACAAGCTTTGGAATATTTTTTATCCATTCTTATATATTGACCGGCGGAAAGATGACGATTTCCTATTTTAACGGCACTTTGGTGTCGGGAAATGTATTCATATATAGCTTGGTGGCAATAGCGACGTTATTGTTCTGTGTGTTAATAATACTGACACTTAAACGTATGTTAGGACATTACAGTCGCTACATTATCGGAAGCTAGTATCACGACATATAGCTTTCCATAAAAGCCTTGCCTGGTTTACGGCCTTTTAAGTATGGCTTCAGATAAGCCTTCAGCTGTGACAGCTTTGATTCTCTATACCCATCGCTGATATTGTCCCCATGCGACAGAATATATACGACCAGCTTATCCTGTATTACTTTATAAGGCGCTTTGGCTTCTTTCTCAAAAAACTTATCAAGTCCCATATGAGAATAGCGGCAGAAGGGAATGGACCTAATAGACTCCTGAGAGAATGTGTCCGGACAGTTTATATATTGATCTGCAATGATCCCTGTGGAGCCACAGTATTGAGACAGCTGGCTACAGGGAAGAATCCGGTTCTGACGGTTGTAGAACAGAAAGCCGCCGTCAAGGATCATTCCCGCTACGGCTGGAAGGCTATCAATAGTCGACACCAGCTGCTTGCTTACAAGGTCGTCAGCATCAAGAGGAAACCAGTATTCAACTTCCTCGTTGCGTTCCTTTAACAGCATGATGCCTTTGGCAATTTTGCTGTTTTTGTCTTTGGTATAGTCGTCCTGGGTGACCCCTTCGAAATTAGGAGGCGCAATCTCTGTAATGGAATGAAAGACAGGCTTACCCTGCCAGCTCATATCCTTGAGAAGGTCCGGACATTCATGACCCACAACAATAAAGTCAAAGTTCGTATTGGTCTGATTCAATAGGGATCCCACTGTTTTCTTCAGACTCTCACAGGTTACCTGCCAATTTCTGGATACCTGCTTTGACTTCAGGGGAATGACAATGCCTAATTTCATTTGGTTTTCCAACACTGCTGATGGGGTGCGAAAACGGACCCGTGGATGAACGAAAGCAAAACTACCATAGTTTTTGGCATTCAAAAATCCGTTTGGGTGAATGTTTTTTCAAAGTTAAGGTTTTTCTTCTAAAAAGTCGCCTCATCTATAATTTTGACACTGTTTCTAGGTAAAATATCCGGCAATTTTGATCGTTGAGACAAATAGTTACTGAGAAAGCCGGAAATTACATTCCGGCTTGGATTGTCTTAACTTCAGGGATTCAGGTTCATTGTTTGTGATAGGGCAAGACGACTCCTTCGGACAAAGGACACAATACGAAAAGGTTCTTTTAATTGCATGAGCAATTCTCACATTAGTTTTCCTCGGGTCTTCTTTATCGCATTTGGGGCATTGGCTCTTGTTTCTGGCTTTTACCTCGGAACCTTTTTTCCAGTCAGCCAAATGATTTTGCTGGGGGCATTAGCTGTCTATGCTGCGATATTACTGGCAGTTCCTTATGGCTGGCTGATCCTGCTCCCGGTCTTTTGTGTAACGATCAATTTGGCTCCTTATACCGGTCGGTTTATTTTTAATGAACTGGATTTGGTTTTCCTTGTTACTGTGGGGGCAGCCGGTATTCGAAGCGGTTTCTCTCGTGAGTGGAAATCCTTCTTTCCAGGATGGTTGGTGTTGGCCTACATCCTGTTGATTTTGGTGCCTGTGGCCACGGTGCCATATGGAGAGCTGTTATTTCCATCGAAGGGAAATCCATATTATTCCTCTCTTTACTACTACCAGGTTGCCAAGGGCATTCTAATCGGTTTTGTGCTGTCTCTTTATCTCAGGCAGGAGGTTCTGGACAACCCTGTAAGAACCATGAAATCCCTGGTGGTTGGAGCCTGGCTGGCAAGTGTTGCACTATTTATGATCGTGCTGTGGGAGCGGGGCACGCTTGAACTGCTTCTAACAAGTACCGATCCCTACAAGATTGCGAATTCATTTCTCAATTTATCGACAACCTATCGGGTGACCGGACTTCTGGCGGATATGCACACAGGTGGGGAGAGCCTGGACGGTTGGTTTTTGCTGCTCTTGCCGCTTAATTTATTGGGGATCTTTGTGTTTCGGACGCAGAAGCCCAAGTTAATGTCGGTCCTTTGCCTCGGATTTGTTTTTTATTGCGTCGTGATGGGCTTTACGCGGGCTACTTATGCTGCCTCAGCCATATCAATTGCTGTGTTTGTCGCTTTGGCTCTTTACCGGAACTCCCGTGCCGGCAAGTCTGCAGTCCCCCATGTATCGCTGGTGGAGTTCATTCTATTTACGGGGTTCGCTCTGGGGTTGTGGTTTGTTTACAAAGTCACGGGTTTTTACGTTCTCATTGCCGGCGGTGTATTGCTGTTTGGCGGCCTGGCTGTGGCAAGAAACAGGGATCGGCTAGGTCAGTTCTATTGGCTTGGGTTGGTTGCGGTTGCTCTAATGGCAGCCTTTATTAATTACGATTCGTTTGTCGACAGTAAATGGGTGGATGATTCTCCAGAAAACCGCATTCGGCTCTTGGTGGGGACGGCTGTCATAATTGCTTTGTCAGCCTTTTTGTACGGACGGCAAAAAGTCCAAAATGGTCGTTTATACCTCTACGCGAATCTGTTCACACTGATGTTGGCATTTGCATTGTGTCTGGTTCTGGGAGGTAGCAGAATCCAGACCCGAATGGAAACTGTTGAAAATGACTGGCAGACCAGGATGAATCACTGGTCCAGTGTCATTGCATCTTCTCCCTGGTCCTGGTCAGATCATATTTTCGGAAACGGACTGGGAAGCTTTACGGCTAATTATCTGGTCTACAACCCCGATCTGGTGAGAGAGGTCGGGAGTTTTTCGATATATGAGTCCGGCTTGGATGGTCAGGTCCTCACAATCGGGCCAGGCGGAGACCAGGTCATTGGTCAGCGGGTCAAAGCCGATGCCGGCCAGGATTATCAGGTTGATATCGAGGCGCGGGCGAGTGACGAGATGGAAATCAGAGTGGCTTTCTGTGAACGGAACCTGATTATTTTTGATCGCTGGGATGTTAATTGTTCCGGCAAAACCCTGTCGATTAATCCGGCCGATGAGTTTGAGAGCTATACCGTCAAGCTGAACGCCAAGAATGTCGGTAAGCCTCCCGCGATTGGTAAGTTGCCCACTCTTTTTATCGTAAGGCCTAAGAAAGGTGAATCTCTGCTAGAGGTGAAGTCTGTCAGTATTTCTGCGCCTTCAGGGAAAGCATTGCTGGAAAACGGAAATTTTGAAGCGGGGATGGATCATTGGTTTTTCTATCATGACTTCAAACACCTGCCTTGGCATATCAAGAACATTTACCTGTCCATTTATTACCAGCTTGGAGCATTGGGCATTCTTCTCTTTTTCCTTATGTTCGCTACCCTCATGAAGCGAAGTATCCGCAGCTCCGGGGAGCACAGTATGTTGTGGGTGGCAACTGCCAGTATGGTGGTCAGCTATCTGGCTTTTGGGATGTTTGGAGATCCTCTGGATTCGCCCAGGGTTAATTGGATGTTTTATCTGTTGTTATTTTTGGCGGTCTGCCGGGATCGAAAAACCGGTGGCAAGCCCAGTACAGTAAACCGTGGAGCTGCTGTATCGTGAAGATATTGTTTATTTCCCATCGTGTTCCTTTTCCCCCGAACAAAGGTGAAAAGATCCGGACATTCCATCAGATCAAGTTCCTGGTAGAGAAAGGCCACAGCATTACAGTGGTAGCGCCTTACGAAGATGAAGATGAAATAAAGCATTTTCAGGAGCTGGAACGCCGATACAAGGTAAAAGTTTTTGGCTCAAAGCTGAAATATAAATCCCTACGTTTGCTAACAGGACTTTTGACCGGCAGAGCTCTGAGTGTGGCTAACTTTTACAGCAAGCCGTTGCAACAGGAGATTGATCAGCATATTCAATCTGATGACTATGACGCGATAGTGTGTACCGCTTCCAGTATGGCGGAATATGTCTTTCGGTCGAAGACTATTGACCGCAAGGGGAAGAAGCCGCGCTTAATCATGGATTTTATGGATTTGGATTCAGATAAGTGGCGGCAATATGCGGAACGTAGTTCCTTTCCGATGAGCTGGATTTACAGGCGGGAGGCTGAACTTATTTTTCAATTTGAAAAGGAAATCGCCGAATCATTTGATGCCTGCTTGTTTGTCACCGAGGCTGAAACAGAGCTATTCCGGCAATATGGAGCGACGACCAACAATGTCTATGCCATTGAGAACGGCATGGATCCCGACGAATTCAGGCCTTCTAAGGAAGAGAAGCAAAAGGACACGCCTGTATTGCTGTTTACCGGGGTGATGGATTATTCGCCAAATGTCGATGCAGTTGTCTGGTTTGTCGAGAATGTCTGGAAAGCTATTTTGAATAAATGGCCGGATGCCGAGTTTTACATAGCAGGCATGAATCCAAATGAGAAAGTCAAAAGCCTGGAAAAGGAGCCGGGGGTACAGGTAACGGGATTCGTGGACGATATACTGCCGTATTTCGATCGCTCAACCATCTTTGTGGCACCGTTTCGGATTGCACGGGGAGTGCAAAATAAGGTGCTGCAGGCTTTTGCATGTGGCATTCCCGTGATTGCCACCCCGATGGGTGCGGAGGGAATCCGCTATCAGGAAGGCGAAAATATTTTGTTGGCAGACACGGCTGATGACTTCATGGCAGCGCTTGAGAAGCTGCTCACTGATTCCGGTTTATATCAGAAGGTAGCTGATAACGCATTGGAGACTATTCAACGAGTCTATTCCTGGAGGGGTATCTTGGAGCCATTTGAGGAGTTGCTTGCAACTGGTAAGATCGTGGACAGGGACACAAAAGCGGATATGCCGGAGGTTGCAGGATGAAATCCGCTGTCAAAGAGTTGATGTTCACGATTTTTCTTGTTCTGGCGAGTCCTGTTTCCATTCTTTACCTGATTGGCTCGGTGCTAATATCCAAGGATCGGTTATTCAGTGGGTACTCTCAACTGATGAGCCTTTTTCCAGGAATGATCGGCAACTACCTGAGGGTGGGGTTTTATCGGGTTGCCATGACCCGTTGCGACAAGGAAGTGGTTATTTCATTCGGCACCATATTTTCCCAGACAGATACTGAGATATTGGAAGGCACCTATATCGGTCCTCAGTGCAATATTGGGAAAAGCCGAATTGAGGCCAATTGCCTTTTGGGCAGTGGAGTCCATATTATGAGCGGGAAAGGCCAGCATAACTTTTCTGATCTCGACACTCCGCTACGTGAACAGGGAGGGGAGTTCAGCAAAGTTACCATTGGAGAAGACAGCTGGATTGGCAACGGAGCCCTGATCATGGCTAATGTCGGGAAGAAATGCATCATCGGTGCCGGATCCGTGGTAATTAGTGACATCCCGGACTATGCCATCGTTGCAGGCAACCCTGCCAAGATCATCAAGATGAGAAACTAGAATTCAGTGAAGTGGGGTCTTCGATATGGGAGCTGCAACCCAGCATAATTCAGCGGCACTGATCGTCCAATTCTTCATTATTGTGGCAGTGTCGCTGGCCCTCTATCTACCAGCTTTAGCCCTCGCCAGCAGCTCTCCTAAAGAGGGGGCTGCAGAAAAACCTTCCAGCACCATTATTGTTAAAGACGCCGTAGAACTGCAAAACACTATTAAATTAGCGAATAAGCTAGGGTTTACCACAGTGTTATTAATGGATGGTGTCTATAAAATAAGTAAAACCCTGGTGATCACAGGAAGTCATATTTCCATCGCCTCCTTTAACGGCGATAGGTCAAAAGTCATCATACGAGGCAATGGAATGCGAAAAACCAAGCGAGTGGATAACCTCATCAGGGTGTCCGGAAAATACTTCTCGCTTGATGGCATCACGTTAGAACAAGCTGGTAATCATCTGATACAGATCGCAGGAGAACAGGATGCGGATTTCCCAAGTATCCGTAATTGTGTTTTGCGTGATGGGTTTGAGCAGCTGTTAAAGGTGAGTTACAACCGGGACACCAGGATTGCCAGTGATTACGGTATTGTTGACAACTGCGTGTTTGAATATTCAGACGGCATAGGCCCCCAATTCTACATTGGTGGAATCGACGTTCATGGGGGGCAGGGCTGGATTGTTCGTAACAGCACGTTTCGTGATATCGCCAGTCCGTCAAAACATGTAGCAGAGCACGCGATTCACTTTTGGAATCGTACGAAAGACACTTTGGTTGAAAACAATGTCATCATCGATTGTGACCGGGGAGTTGGATTCGGGCTGACCAATCGGCCTAACGAAGGAGGGATAATCAGAAACAACGTATTTCTGCATCACGATAATGATGATCCCTATGCAGATGCATCCATCATTATCGAAGAAAGCCCGAATACCTTGATTGAAGGCAATCGCATATTCCAGGCTCATTCTTATCCCAACGCCATAGAATTCCGATTCGTTGAGACAGTCGGAGTTATCATTCGTAACAATATTACAAACAAAAAAATTCAGAATAGAGACGACGCACAGGGAACCCTTGAGGGTAACAAACTTGAAGTTGAGATCAATAAAATTATTCGTCCTGAAACATTGCGAGACCGCGGCGTAGCTTTTTGAACGAACTGAAATATTCCACCACCAATTGATTACTATAAAGGTGTAAAAGGCTTATTTAGATCAAAAAGTGACCTACATATGATTGGGGCTGCAGTTACAGTGGACGTGCACCCAGAGGTGTTTATATATGATTAGGTTAAATGTCTTAATATCCCTGGCAGTATTTTTTTGGAGTCTGGAAACGCTGGCAGCCCCCGTCGATTACGACATCGTTTATGTCAAGCAGCCCAGGCATGGTGACTCTGAACATATCAACTGGCCTGAAGCGGGCTTCCCTGCGAGAGTTGAGCAGGGCTCAGACCTGGTTCTGCTTCACCCTGATGGTTCAGAGGAAATTCTTGTGGATACGGAAAATGGTGCTGTTACCGATCCCTATGTTTCCTTTGACGGAAAGTGGGTTTTCTACAGCTTCTTTCCGGATGTTCGGACTTCCAGCTTAAACTCCCAGCGCGACAATCTTCCTTTGGAAGGGGCTGATATATACAAGATCAATCTCGAAACCAGAGAAATCATAAGACTGACCTTTCAGGAATTTACCCCGAATACCGGCTCTGGTAATTGGAATGAAGATAATCCCGTTAATCCAGCAAGCATATATAACTCTCTGGGATATGGGATATTAAATACCGGCCCGGCTCCTATAGCAGGAAACAAGATTGTATTTACCAGCAACAGGAATGGGTTTAAGCCTACCAAGAGCTACACCAGTCCAACCATGCAGCTCTATGTGATGGATGAGGATGGTAGCAATGTAACGGCCATAGCGCCTATGACCTTGGGGTCTGCGCTTCATCCAACTCCCTTAAAGGATGGCCGGATTGTATTTAGTAGTTATGAGTCTCAGGGGCTAAGAGATGTGAGGCTGTGGGGATTGTGGTCAATCTATCCGGATGGACGCCACTGGGACCCGGTGGTGAGTGCGTTTGGTCATGCTTTGGTATTCCATTTCACCACTCAGGTCAGTGACGGAAGAATCGTAGTAGAAGACTACTACAACAAGAATAACTTTGGATTTGGCTCACTATTGACGTTCTCCGATGAAAATCTATACGGCGAACCCAAATTCTTTAGTGCCATCAGAGAGGAAAATCCCAAAATTGAGCACACGGTTAATGGGAATCTGACCAACTTTCGCATGCCCTTTACCCCTAAAGGCATGTATGCCCTGACACCGTCAGCTACTGCGTTTGATACATCGGCAACTCCGGGACAGGGCAAATATACACATCCTTCTGCTGCTCCGGGAAATAACCTTCTCGTGGTCTGGTCTGATGGGCCCGTCAATAAACTGAACAGACCGTCGCCCTTTCCCGCGGTGGATTCAGGGATCTACATGATCGCGGGCATGGATACCGTATATGATTCGCAACAATTGGTATTGATAAAGAATGATCCGGAATACAACGAAGCCTGGCCGCGTGCTGTTGTAAAATACCGGGATATATATGGCGTTGATGAACCTGCCCAAATCGACTGGCTGCCAAATACCGGAAGTGTTCATCCGGAACTACCAGAAGGCACCCCTTACGGTCTGATTGGGACCTCCAGTTTTCTGAACCGGGAAACCATGCCTGGGGGAGAGGTGAGGGATGACTACCAGTTCGGAGGATTGGATGCTTTTAATACCAGCAAGAACAATCAGAACACCAACTGGAATCTGCAGGGTGCAGATGCCGGCAGATATACCGAGGACGATATCTGGGCTGTCAGAATTATTGCCATGGAACCATTCACCCATAAAGGGTACGGGCCAGAATCCCATTTCAACAGAGCGGCTTTTTTCCGAAATCATGCCGGCGAGCGATTGAGAATCCTGGGTGAAATACCGCTAAGGAAGTTTAATTCCGATGGCAGCCTGGTTGTGGATTCCAATGGAACGACTGACACCAGCTTTCTTGCCAAAATTCCGGCAGACACACCATTTACATTCCAGACGATAGATAAAAATGGCGTCGTGCTGAATATGGCTCAAACTTGGCATCAGGTTCGTCCCGGCGAAGTTCGCAATGACTGTGGCGGCTGTCACGCACATAGTAAGCCTGCGGTAGACTTCAGAAATACCTACGCTGGTCGGCCGGACTATCAGGTTTGGGATCTGACTAAAAATACACCGCTAATCACGAAGAACAGTGATGATCAGCCAACCGTTAAATTTGAACCTGAGTCTCTTGTGAATGTGGAGTTTTATCAGAATATCCGCCCTGTACTTCAAGAGAAGTGTGTAGGTTGCCACAATTCGAATGCTTATGGGGGCGCTCCTGCTGAGCTGGCCTTTGATGATACCAGTATCATTGAAGAGAGCTTTGTTCCCGTGGATTATGCAAGGTTGTGCGACGACCAAAGCGCGAATTGGGGGATTCCACCAGTGCTGAGGGTCAGTAATCAGCCGTTGTGGAGGCAAACCAATGCGAGTCGGTATGTAAGAGAGTTCCAAAGTCGTCGCAGTTTGCTGATGTGGAAAATATTTGGCGAACGAATGGATGGCTGGAGCAATAGCGACCACCCAACCGAGAGTGTGGCAGGAGATCCTGACACCTTACCTGAAGGGGTTATCGCCAATCAGGCTGATCTGGACTATACAGGAACAATTATGCCTCCAGTAGATTCCGGTGTCGCACCATTGACTATTGATGAAAAAATGACTTTTGCCCGTTGGATTGATCTGGGATGTCCCATTGATACCGCAAAAGGCACTGAGCGGGAAGGGTATGGCTGGTTCCTTGACGAAACAAGGCCCACGCTTGCTGTTACTTATCCTGCGCCAGGAAACTCCTTTTACCCGTTAACGCGCATTCTCGTCGGTGTGGCGGATGCATACACTGGGGTGAATGTATCCTCTTTGCACATTACGGCGGACTTTGAAGTCGATGGCAAAGCTCCGGGGACTGAGCTGGCTGAGGGATTCCGTCAGGTATCAGACGGCGTATATGAAATGACATTACAGAACTCAATTTACTCACTTAGTCAGGGTACACTCTTTGTATCTGTCAGAGACAATCAAGGGAATGTCACGAAAATGGAAAGGTCCTTTGCCATAAAACCAGAAGGTTGGTAATTATGCGGATATTCCAATGACATCGTATTGATGGAGGGCAAACTGTTCATAGAATGGACGGTTGCGATCAATCCTACGGTTGCCTTCAAGAGGGACGTACCAGGTAAACTGGCGTCCCTTTTCTGCGGTTTGAAATATGTCCTCTGGCGTCATGTTTTCTCTTCTGAGAACATCCGGGTGAAGCTCAACAAGGACTATTAGTTTCGTGGCAGATTGAAGAGCGCGTTCAGCTCCTTCAAAGAATGCCTGTTCTTGTCCTTCCACATCCAGCTTCACAACCACACAGTCATAGCCCGATAAAGAGTTTTGATCGAAAAGCTCGTCGAAGGTCGTCACTTCTGTCTTATGTGTCGATGCGTTCAATTCACCCTCGGTGAGCAATAGATGTCCTTCGTGATCGGAAGCGACACTCTCATCAAAGTTGAAGAAGGCATCCCCGGTAAAGTTTGAAATAGCTATCCGGCTCGTGACGGTCTCGACTTTGAGTTTAGAAGCATTGAGCTCGAGGATTTGGTATGACGCAGGATTGGGTTCAATAGCAACAATCAGGCTGATGTTTGGACAGCTTTCAGCCACTAATGCGGACACTATTCCGATGTCAGCCCCAAGATCAATGAAAGCAACAGATCCCTTTTCATTCTTGACTGTTTTCAGAAAAGGCTCTATCTCGTCGAGATAGTAATTTTGTGGGCCTCTATTCAGCCAGAAACACCACTGATCCCAGGGGATAAAAAAGGGGCTGCCACCAATCTTATGCCTGATCAAATGGCGACCAAGGCGATCTTTTAGGCGTTCGTACAGAAAGTATTTTCCCGGGGGATCTGTACGTTGGATTACCGTTATCAGCCAATTAACTATTGGCGGGAAAAAACTCTGCTTACTCATAGAGAGATATCACTTTACTCAACCTGACAGTTACTACCTTGTAAAAGGGAGGTCTTCGGCGATCGCTGGAAAAACCTCTTGCGCCGCATTGATGAGCGTTTGCTCTGCCTCAGTCTGATTGTTATCACTTGCTTTAATTGAAAACGCCACATAAGCGCCTTCCTGATGGCCAGTTAACAGAAACTGGGCTGTTTGGCTAAGCTTGGTCATGGTTTTGGATGATGACTGGAAATTGCTTAGCAGGTACCAGCTGAGCACAATTCTTTTCTCTCCATCGGGAGAGGTAATCGTCAAGAGACTGGCATCGTGAACGGGACTACCAAAGTTAACTGTACGCTGCTGAATAAGGCTCCAGCGCTCTATGTCAAAGTCTCTGTTAAGGTATGAGGCAAGTTCTCCGTCGCTCCCGGTACCGAACCAGGCCAGATATAACTCTATCTGCTCAGACTGATAGGGGAAAGACGTATGAAGTTTCTGAGTAGCGCCCTCAAACACCGGCTGCCATTTTGGCGAAACTACTGGAGATGCATCAGGAATTGAAATTTCTACATGGCTATAGTCGCTGGACCTTTTGGCATCAATCCATAGATAGCCAAATGCTAACTGGGCCAGTAAAACCCCTGAAATCAGTAACCCCGGCTTTTTAAATGTGTCGGCATTCCAGGCGGCGGAATAGTCTACGCCGCTCTCTCTCTTTTGCTGAACAGGAAGTGTAAAGGCTGACTGGGGTTCCCGCCCAATTTCCCCCATCAGTATCAATAGAAAGATAACGATGCTGAAGAACAGCCATCCATAGATCAGATGGTCTGCACCGACGGCATACTCCATATCCGAGGAATAGGCGATGATGATAATTCCATATACTCGTAAAACATTCGCTGCAATAGGAACCAGGAAAGAGATCAGAATGAAGAGGCCTTTTTTCCAGGGCTTTGTGTAGTTCAGATGAGCCAGCAGGCTTCCGATGACAACTGAAACAATGGTGAAACTGATACCAGAACAAGCTTCTGCAACAAGGAAGCGCCCCTGGGGAATATCAATATATAAACCGTTCCTGAAGACAGGGACGGAAGACAGATTTAAAAGAACTACCGACCACTTGGCTGCAATATCCTGCAGGTTCGGAATCAGCTGCTCGCCGATAGGGATCGCAAAAAAGAAGAATATCAGGGGGTAGAGGATCGTAATGGACGACCGAAACCCTATACAGAGGATGATGGCGGTAGGAATAAAAGAAAAAGCCGCCAGATGCATCAACACATTAATATCGCCGGCTTTTCCGAAAAGATAGATAAATGATATCAGCAATAAAGGGAGCAGAATAAGGTAAGCAGGAGTCGGTTTGGTGAGCGTCAGCTCTTCTTTTTTCCGATATATCAGATAGGCAGCAAAGGGCAGAACAAATGCGCAGTGATTAAAAATATCATTGTTCAGCCAGATCGTTATAGCAGTGTCGACACCCTCGTGAAACCCTGCGTACCAGAGAACAGAAACAGCCGATATCAGTAACACGAGAGACCTGTTGCTTTTAATGTCCTCGAAGAAGTTGGAGAGTGCTTCCATTTAAATCTAATCAGCCTCTTACTTAAGCTCTATATCTTTGCCGCTTTTATTGGGTTTTCTGTTTGTCGAAGAAGGTGTTACCAAGCAGATACTCAACGGTTAAACGCCAAGCCTTATTCATACTGTGATAGACCAGTATCGAGAGAGGCATTTTCAGGCGATGTCCTCTAATAAAGCCCATAAACACTGCAAGCGGATAAATGGGGCGGCGTACAAACGGGTGACTGGGTGAAAGCAGGTTTGTGAACATAAAATCGAGAACAGACTGCATGCGGCTCTTATGATGAGCTAGCTGCGTTGTAACAAAATCCGGCACTCCTGTTTGCATTAACCCTTCAGCATACCGGCATGCAAAGTAGAGTTCTTTTTCAAAGCCACAGGTTTTCGCCAGGTCGAGTAGTTGTTGCCAATAGTCTTCTGAGTTGCCTGACATCAGAATATGGATGTCCATCAGGTCACGGTATCCATATTTAAACTCTTCGTTGTAAAAAAGATGGATAAGGCTGTGTAACGTCATCGCCGCTTTGTCCAACACCTGATAACCATCTGAAGTCATCACGGTGTGGTCAAAAAGGATATTGATATCAGGTGCACGCATGGAAACGATGGGGATGATATTGTGGTGAATATCAATCAGTGTTCCCCGGGTAGCATGCTTCATGGGCGGGATTTCATGCGCCCATTGCCTATAGTATTTCTGGTCGTACTCGTCCATCTCTTCAGGGAGCCAGCCATGAAGTGTCATGGTTTTCTCAATTTCCCTGATATATTGTTTGTCCACCAATATATCGATATCACTGTAAGTTCTTCCGACACCTACCGGCAGGCCTGATAGAGAATATCCAGCTCCTTTCAGGAAAACCAAATGCGAACCAATATTGCCAATCTGTTGTTTGAGCAGGGCTGCCTCATAGTGAACCTGCTGATATTGCTTATCGGCGATAATTTCTGCATTTGTCAGATGATGCCTGGCATACTCGTGTAGTTGATCAAATATACCTTTTTTTCTGAAATGTTTGGCATAACGGGCCAGCAATTGTTGGTAGCGCAAAATCAGAATAGCTTTCTGCCACTGGTCAGCACTCAGTGTGGTGGCAAACTCTGGCTTAAGGTATAGACGGATAATGTCAGACGCCGTTATATCAGGCATGATCGATGATATCTTGTTCCAGAAACTCAATGACTTCCTCGAGATTACTATAAAAAATCTCAAAAGACTCTGCATTTTCTATAACTTTGGTCAGGGTTCTGAATCCTGTTGCGCCGTTGACTCCAAAGTTAAAGGCGTTTTCTGCAAACTGCATAAACCCCTGGGTTTTATTCAACTGGTAGATTTCCAGCTCTTTTCCCGCTCTGTAGTTTGGGAAAACCACCGCAACGATCCGGGCATTAGATTTGTTGTTTTTCCAACTTTGCTCTGGTGGAGATAAATGAACGACATCGCCTTTGTGGGTATTGTGCGCGACAGACGAAAAGTGTCCTTCAGGAAACCAGGACTTAGCCAGATCGATAGAGCGGTTCTTCAGGCAGATGGGACGGACGAATGGCGTCACTATATTGGTGTCAGGGTTAATGAGTGCCATTTCATCTGATAGCAGGCGCCAACCTTTAAATGCGAGGTAGGCGGTCAGTGTACTTTTACCTGATCCCGGTGGAGCCGGAAATAGTATAGCCTTGTCGTCCTTGGCCAGAACTGCCGAATGGGCAATGACATATTGCATCTCATTGGCTGCAATGGTCCAGTTCATACCCCACTCAAGAAGTGCATAACCTTGTTCTTGTCTTAGAGGCTTGAACGGTTCCTTTTGATCGCAGAAAAAGCGTGCTTGAGGTTTTATCAGCCGTCTGAAACCAGATCCTTTGCTCAGTGAGAGTGAATAGTCCGTAACCTGGGTGCTATTTAGTGAAACCTGGCCAGGATATAAACGGTATAGGTTGTCTCTAACGAGCTTTAAGTTGGTTTGAATATTGAACGAGAAAGGGTAAAGGTTCAGGCAAAAATTCTGAAGGGCCATGAAAAAAATGCTTTTGTTCTCTGATGGTCTTGGTTGCTACTTCCTTGCTGCCGCATGGTCAATCTTTCAAATATCGTCGACCGGGCGGAATCAACAGGGCTGCTGGTTTTCGGTACTAATGAAGCCCTTTTCAATCAAGCCTTTCAGTGGGTTATGGAATTTCTCAGAGGTATTTTGACTGAAATATACAGTCAAGGCTTCTTCTATCTGCTCTAACCTTAGCTCTATGCCGATGGTTTCACCAGTATTTGTATTAAAAAACACACAACCTGATCCATCAGAAAAGGGGTGGATGTCCACCCCTTTTGTCAATTTGCAATGTGCTAGTTCCATTGATCAGGATACGTTGCAGGTATTGGTGCCCACGTCGCAGTTTTGGATGATATATTCCAAAGAAGAAGCGAGTTCATAAGAACTGATTAACGCCTTTTCACACAAATACTGGGCAAATGCATCAACCGTCCCAAAAACATTTGTGATTGGGTAATAGATCCCTCTGGTGCCATGGTAAAGCGCATTCATATACATGCAGACCATGTACCTGTTGACGTTATGAGGGCCGGACAGATCGAAGTAGTTATCCCCATCTTTGGTTTTCAAAAAGTCAGGATTCTGACTTCCGTCGAGATCTGTGCTTGAGTTATCAACAACGGCACCTGAATCCCCTTCAGCATCTTTGGCGATATCAAACAAAGTCAGGTCGAAGTAGTAATTGTCATTCGACTTGATCTTACAAAAACCTGAAAAATTATTTTCGCTCAATGGCTCACAGCCAAAAACCGACTTGAAAGACAGATTTTTTTCGTTCGAAGGAAAGTGATTTTTCCAGTAGCCTGGAGAACGTAACTGGATTGTTATTCCATCAGCCCAGTCAGAGCCATGGCCTGAGGCAACAATTGACTGGGTAATTCCACCACCACCTGCCCAGACTGACTTGGTGGGAATGGTTGCAAGTACTGCACCGGCTGAGGCGCGTTGTAAAAACTGGCGTCTGGAGGATTTGCCTAGCGCAGACTCAGCAATGTTATCCTGCTTATTCGATTCCATCGGTTTACCCTAGAATGACGTTTAGCGGCTATTGTACGACTAAAACTGTGTGTTATTGGTAAAAAGTTATAAAACTATTAAAGCAAAAAATAAGCCAAAATGTAAGCCTATGTTTTTGAAGAAGTAAATTGTACCATAAAAAATATTTGTAAATTATTCTGACATGATGGAATGTATGGATACTCTCTTCTTTTTTAAAAAGCTGATCGGGTCATTTGTTTCGCCGGTGCCCATTGTTGTCTTCCTGCTGTTTTGTGGTCTGTACTTTCATTTTGTAAAACAGAGGTACTTGCTGTCAGGCAGGTTTTTTGGAAGTGCACTTTTTCTTCTGCTGTTATTTTCCATTCCAATTATACCAGGCTCATTGCTCCGTCCACTGGAATTGGAATACCCGGCATTTAATGACCCACCTATCCACGTGGATAATATTATGGTGCTGGGATGCTGGAACAATGAAGATGAAAAGCTTCCGGAAGTATCTAGAATTGCGCCATGCTCATTGTACAGGGTGGTTGAAGCATTCCGATTATCCAGGGTTTATCCCGATGCAAAGGTCATACTTTCCGGACATAAGGTGCCGGGATTCGAAGCTTCACATCCTGATTATTCCGCCGATTTCCTGGTGTCACTCGGCCTGGATCGAAAGCGTATAGAAGTGCTGGCCGGAAGTAAGGATACCGAATCTGAAGCGGATCTCGTAAAGCCGGTAAGTGTGGGCAAATCAAATTTGCTGATTACCTCGGCAGATCATATGAAAAGGGCTGTTAATATTTTTGACAGTGTAGGAATTCAAGTCATCCCTGTGCCTGTCGGGCATCTAACCAGTCGGGGTAAAACTCTTTCATATCATGTATTTACCCCTGATGCCACAGCATTGGCTTTAAGTGAAACGGTCATATACGAATTTCTGGGAAACCTCTGGTTCACTGTTAAACAATTGGTCCGCGAATGAATGAAAGTTAAGAAGAGGGAAGTGTTTAGTTTAAATTGTAGGGTGCTGGCTGCCGAATAGAATAAATTGCTATTGATGAGCTTAAGCCTGAACGAGAAATTGCTCGGACAGGCTTAGGATGTGAGTCACTGTGGCTTTCTGCATACTACGTCGTAGCAATTCCCTGAAATATTTTCATAGGTTACCTCGTAACCCGCTTCAAGCAGCTTATCCTTTAGCTCATCTTTATGATATGGCGTATACAAAATGCCTTTTTTGATTCCCCAGTCGTTAATCCTTTGGGCGATTCTATTGAAAGGCCAGGGAGTTCGTGGATATAGAAGAACGTTACAGGCCAGAGTCCCTCCTGGCTTCAATACCCGAAGGATATCCTTCAGTGAACCCTCTATGCTGGGAAAACAGTGTATTGAGTTGGCAATATTTGCGGTGTCAAAGAAATTATCAGGATAGGGAAGTTCCGCGGCGTCTGCGTGTTTCAGCGTGACGTCGGGGTTATCCTTGAATCTTTTGATAGCTCCGGCAAGCATTGACTCGGCGTAATCGATGCCGACTATATTGGAAGTTGGCATCTTCTTATATTTTCTCCAACGCAAAATCATTTCCAGCAAAGTGCCCGTACCGCAGGCCACTTCCAGATGGTTGTTCCCAAAGTTAGGGGCAAAAAAGCGGAGCTGTGCCCAGATTGTACTGTTATAGGCAAACGTAAGTATGAAGAAGCCCCTGATGTCATACCACCATGGTGGAGAAGAGTAGGCTTCGGCTATTTCGTCTCTGGTTTTGCCTGTGTTTTCCACGTTAATAATCCATTTATTGCTTATATTGAGGTTAACTAGCAGCTAAAAGTATAGGCAAAGATAGCTGCCGCACAACAGCTCTAATCGTTATCGGGGAGCTGCTGCATAAGCGGAACAGGGTGTCAGTAAATCTTACATTGACCTAAAGTTTGGTAAGGGTAAATATTTTTAAGTGTATGATAATAAAGAAAAAATAAAAATTGGCACGCAGACTGCTTTGTCAATGGCGTATAACTACACATTGTTAAGGAGCAATTCGATGTTCAAGAAAAGTGCGTTAAACGCTGCTGGAGTAGCGACCTTATGCGCGGCATTCTCTTTCCAAGCAAATGCTGGGTTTCTGGATTTCCAGGTTGACGAGACTCCATATGGTGGAACCGTTCTGACTGCCGACAAACTGAATGGCGGTTACCAGGAAAACCTGACCTTCACTGGCGGCGGAAATTTCGTAACTTCTGCATTCGCTACTTTTGGTCAGCTGTTTGGTAGCGACGGTACTCAGGATCTGGGTGCAGATTCTCAAATCGGCGATACTTACAAAATCTACGCTATGTTCACTTCTGACGGTACTGTAGCTGATATCGGCGGTGGAATTAACCAGTTCACTGGTGGTAACGGTTTCGTAAGCATTTGGTTGGATCCAAACAACGATACTGACGGTACTCTGGGCGCTACTGCTCTGGATCCAATTTCATTGGCAGACAACGGTGATGACTTGCTGTTGGCCACTTCTAATGACTTGGTTTACGGTACTGGTCTGTTGACTGGTGTTGGCGGTTTCTTCGATCTGCTGTTTGATAACTTCGCTCTGACTGCAGACGGTTCTGACTACTTCGTTGCTCCAGATCCTTTCTACATCAAAGTTAACGTAGACGGTGATTTCGATACATTCGAATTGACTGGTACTCAAGTAGTTACTGGTGACGTGAGCGCGGTATTCGTACCAGAGCCTGCTTCACTGGCTATTCTGGGTGTTGCAGCAGCAGGTTTAGGATTCAGTGCACGTCGTAAGCGCGCATAATCTTAGGAATGCTCCTAAAACAAAAAAGGCAGCCGAAAGGCTGCTTTTTTTTGTGCTGTGAAAAAGGGCGTTAATGGTTGAGGGAGCCTTCCTGAGTTAGTCAGGCTCTTTTAGCTGTTCAAGAATGGATCGCTGAATACCGACTTCGAGGGCTTTGAAGCCGGGTTTCAGGCTTGTAAGAAAAATTTCCTGGTTGATATAGTAGGGTGCTCGCTGCCCATGATACTCAATGGCTGGACCGATCTGTTCAAACTGTATGCCGATTAACGCCATGCTCCTCGCAAGACGTGGTTCCATCATCACAAAAGCGTGTTCTATTCCCTTTTCCAAAGCCAGACCTGCAGCAGCCAGATAAAGTCCTATGGAGATGAAAGGAAAACAGCGTAGCTCTTGTTCTGAATAGGTGATCTCGTTTATGACCCCGGTTTCAGCACCACGATACTTATCACTTTTCCGACGCCTGAATTCTGCTAAAACCGCGAGTCTTGATATCTCACAAATTTTTCCCCGCGCAAAGGATTCTGGTTTTAGTGGATTTTCCTGATAAGCATGGGCGCAGTACTTCTGGATCGGGAGAAGCTCGCCTTCGTTGCTGGGACAAACGACTCTGACGCAGCCGGCAAATCTGTCTGTGGGGTTGTGTCTTATCAGGCAGTGAGCGGAATATAAATCGAAATCATCCAGTTCGAGCCGGTCAGGTCTTGGAGGTTCAAACTTTAGTTCTTCGCAGTAGACTTGGTGGCGAATTTCAAAGACGCGCTGTCTGTCGCTTTCTGTTTTTGCGATAACTGGAGAAAGAAACTTATCGAAATGCTCGGCGATAGTGGTTGCTTCCTTGTTAACGCGATTGGCTACCATGCCGCCCAATAGCTTACCGCCAATTCTGGTCTGTCCAAGTTTCTTAATAACGCTCATATTTATTGCTCTTTTATCCCAGGCGATACGAATTTCCAGATCAACCCCGGCTATATGACATATCATCAGTATAGCGCTATAAGTAAAGGAGTGTTAGAAAGGAGAAAGCTCCAGGTATAGGTTAAAAGACTAGATATTCGAAATAGTTATTCAAAAATAATGTGATTTTCCGCTATCCATTTGCCAGCTGAGCTACAATACTCATAACTATATGATTTTCAAGCCCTTAGAATAGGGTTATATATTAAAAAGTATAGTGCGAAAAATTGTAAACAGGATTGGACTCTGAACCAAAATGTATAACTACGATGCTGCAATATCCAGAAACATCGGATGGCTGTCTGAAACGGAGCAATATGTACTTAAAGAGAAGAGAATTGCTATAGCGGGTATGGGAGGAGTGGGTGGGGCTCACCTTGAAACCTTAACCCGATTGGGTATTACCAAGTTTCAGCTCTCTGATTTTGATGTTTTTGAAGTGCATAATTTTAACCGTCAGGCTGGAGCTTCAATGAGCACAATTGGGCAGCCGAAGTTAGAAGTTATGATGAGACGTGCACTGGACATTAACCCGCAGCTAGAGGTCCATCACTACGATAAAGGAATCGACGACACTAATGTTGATGAATTTCTTGAAGGTGTGGACTTGTATGTAGACAGTCTGGACTTTTTTGCGTTGGAGGCGCGCAAACTGGTTTTCAGAAAGTGCGCCGAAAAAGGGATCCCGGCAATTACGGCTGCCCCCATGGGGATGGGGTGTGCTTTTCTCGCTTTTTTGCCAGGAGGAATGACGTTTGATGAGTATTTCAAAATGGAAGGTCTCTCAGAGGAAGATCAGCTCATCCGGTTTCTCATTGGCTTGTCACCTGCTGTGCTTCAAAAGAACTATCTTGTCGATCCTTCAAGGGCGGACTTTCATGAAAGGAAAGGCCCCTCGACTCCGATGGCGGTTGACCTGTGTGCAGGCATTGCGGCAACTAACGCCGTTAAGATATTGCTGGGGCGTGGCAAGGTGATCGCCGCACCCTATGGGCTACACTTTGACGCCTATCGAAATAAGATGGTGAAAACCTGGAGGCCGGGAGGTAATGCGAACATCCTTCAGAAAATTGCCTTCATTATTGCCAAGCGCATTCTGACAAAGAAAAAGATCCGGCCTGAACCGGAAGTGGAATAGACTGGGAACATCTCTGGCTATATGGAGGTTACCCAGCCGGTAAGGTCTTGCGGTCGACGGTGAGCAAGATGACCGGCAGAAGGAAGAAGTCCAGGACCAATGCAAAAACGATTGTCATAGCGACCATCGAGCCCATATAAGAATTAACATTGAATTCCGAAAAGGCTAGTGTGAGAAAGCCCACTGAAAGGACGACTGTGGTAACAATGATGGCTTTCCCCACATGATGAAAGGAATATGTCACCGCTTGCTCTGGATCGAGTCCCAGTTCTCTCCGAGCCCGGATGTACTTGGATAAAAAGTGAACGGTGTCGTCGACGATAATCCCCAAGGTAAACGAAAATACAATCGCCACGGCAACATTCACCTCCGCAATAGTCATTCCCCATACTCCAAAGGCCATGGCTGCCGGTAAAGCATTCGGAATGATGCTGATTAATCCATACTTTATAGAGCCAAGTGCCAGAATAAGTGTGATGGTAATGAACAGAAGGCCTAGCAGAGATCCGGATACCATGGAGTTGATATTGTTCTGCCCAAGATGGGAAAACATGATGGATATGCCTCCACCAGGTGTTCTTAGTTCCGGCAGGTTATTGGCGAGCCACTGATCAATACGGGATTCTATTTCCAGTAGCTGTTTGGCTTTTTGGCCTTTAACAATGGCGGTAACTTTAAGTGCCGATTTGTCGAAATTAATGATGTTGTTCAAGTCCAGCCCAAAGGGAAGTGACAGCTCATAAAGTAGCTGGTATTGGGCCGACAACTCCCTGTTTTCAGGAATCCTATAAAACTCCTCATTGCCGGCATTCATGTTTTTATTCAGTCGTTTGATGACATTGGTGTAGCTGATGACATGAACAATTTCTGGCTGCTGAAGTAGCCATTCTTTAAACCGGTCCACTTTGAGTAGAAATTCAGGCTCATTAATGCAATTGGATTCCTGGCATCTGAGGGCATAGTTGAAGGCATCAAATCCTGTCAGGTGTTCCTGCATAAAATCGGCTGCCTGCCTGAAAGGAACGCTTTGCTTGAAATATCCCAGGGTATTATCGTTTAGTTCATTATTGGGAACCTGAGCAATCAGGGTGGCTATAAGAATGGGACCAATTAAGATAATCGGGTTTCTATGGCTTATCAGAAAAGAGCTGAAACGGTCTGCAAAATTCTGTTTGGCCTGTTTGGGGCTTTTGATCGGGAGCCAATAGAGCAGGGCAGGAAGAAGCGTCAGGCTCCAGGTAAAAGCGAGCATAATTCCAATGGCTCCCCAGTTGCCTAGTTCCCTGAATGGCGGCGCTTCACTGAAATTCATGGCGAGAAAGCCGACAGCCGTTGTTGCGCTGGTTAAAAATACTGGCTGAAGATTCGATTTGTAGGTGTTGCTTAATGCAGTGAGTTTGTCCTGGCCTATGGCTAAATGAAATTGATAGCTGTATATGAGGTGGACTGAGTCGCAAATTGCAATTGTCATGATGATGACGGGGAGGGCGGCAGTGACCTGGTTTAGAGGCGTGGAAACCCATCCCATTAATCCGAGAGTACAGGCAACGCTTGTTAATATGATGACAAGTGTTGCCAGCATGCCGGTTAAGGATCTCAGCAGGATAATAAGCAAAGCGCCCATGAGAATAATCATGACTGGAAAGAGCAATTTGGTATCTTGCTCAGACAGGGTGTTAAAAGTGGCAACAACGGTTGTCTGGCCAGCGAGCTGGATATTCAGGCTCGGGTATTTGCTCATGACAGAGGCCGCCAAAACCCGGGCGGCTGCTACGGCTTTAATGGAGGCCTGATCTTTTGCGATCGGGTCGTCCGGTAAAATCAGCGAGACGTTAGCCGCACTAACCTTGGCGTCAGATGAGATAATGAAGTTAGTTAGTTCAGGTTCCTTTAATGCAATTTCCCTGTACTTCTTAAGGTGATCATTGTCTAGTTGGTTCTCATCAACTAAATCTCCGACAAACAGATCATCTTCTTCGGCCACGGTATGTTGATGATTGGTGATTGAATCCACTCTGCCGGAATAAGGTAACTTCCATGCTTCGTCTGTGAGGTAGATGATTCCTTCCAAGTCTTCCTGATTAAATAGATCCTCGTGTGAGGATGAAATGATGAAGGAGATGGTGTCTGAGTTGGTAAACTCATCCTCGATAAGGTGATGTTGTACCAGTTGTGGGTTGTTTGAGTCGAAGAATACGCTGTAGTCGCTTTCAACATACAGGTAAGGGAGTCCGCAAAGGGAGAGGGCAATTAAGATGAAGCTGATTATGGCAAGTCGGGTTTTCTTTGACACCAGGAATTCAGCAATTCGATCACTTCTCATAATTCCCTCTATTACACAGGTGTGCTGTAAGATTGCCTAACCAGTCGTGCGTACTAAAACCAAATGTCGATGCCCCTTTTTCAAGGAGCATCGACATGATTCTTACTAAGATAAAGGTAGAGTGCTAACTCTGCTTTATAAAGTTTTCAGAAGCTTGGTGGCTTCGTCCTTCTCTGGAAAATCCTTGGATTCCAGTTTTGAAAGCAAAGTTTTTGCTTCATCTGTTTTGCCGATCTGGCTTAATACCATGGCGTAATGAAAGGCGATGCTGGGTTCTTCTTTCGCCTGACTGTGGGCTTTGGACAGAACTTGTTCTGCTGTATCAATATCACCTGACTGCAGCAGCAGGTAGCCATAGGTATCAGCAATAGCAGGATTATCCTGCTGAAGGTTGTAGGCTTTCTGGGCGTACTCCACTGCTTCACTCAGGCGGCCTTCCTGACCCAGTGTCCAGGCAAGATTATTCAAGGCAACATAGTTGTTGCTGTTTTGCTTCACGATGGACTCAAACTGGGCTATTGCAGCAGAATTGTCCTGGCTGTCCTTGGCGATACTCAGGTTCGCCTGATACAGCTTGGCGGCCTGGTCTTTCGGATTGTCCTTGAGCCATTGGGTTAGCAGGGCATTAACTTTATCGAGTTGATTATCCCTCTTATACAGCTCGGCCAGAGTGATCAGGGTCTGGCTGGATGGCTGCAGTTGGTGAAGATTGACGAAATGCTTGATGGCTTCTTTGTAATTTCCTTTCTTGAGGAAGTAAGTTCCGCGATAGGATTCCAAAGTGGCGTTCTGACCATAAATTGCTGTGAATTTTGCAATTTTGCTGTTCGCCTGCTCGGCCTGATCCTGCAGCATCAACAATTGGATCTCCGCCAGTTGAAGATCTTTGTGGCCCGGAACTTCAGTCAGACCTTTCTGAATTGCAGCCATGGCATCCCGGTATTTTTCTTTCGACATGTAGGCCTTTGCCGTGGCGAGATAGGACCTGACGTCTTTAGGGTTGTTCAGGGTCCAGGTCTGATACCTTTCAATTGCTTTTTCTGGCTTGCCAAGTTGCAGGTAGATATTCCCGGTTGTGGATAGGGCACGGATGTATTGTGGAGAGTTCTCCTTAATAGACTCCAGTGTCTTAAGTGCTCCCTCAAGGTTGTCTTGGTCAACCTGGGTCATCGACTTAATAATTTTCACACTGCCCTGATCAGGCTCCTGCTTCAGTGCGTTATCAATAGCATTCATAGCGCGATCGACAGCGCCTTCCTTTTTGGCAAGGCGATAGGTGTTGATCAATGCATACTCGTTTGCAGCATCGACCTTCAGTATCTCCTCAAGTCTTGAATTGGCTTCCTTGAGGTCGTTCTGTGCCAATGCCAGCTTGAAATAGCCGATGAGTGTAGGAATATGTTTTTTGTTGAGTGCGTAGGCCTTGTCCAGCGTCTTCTTGGAATCCTGGATACGGTCAGCAGCCCCGTACACTTCTGCGGCCAGCAATAAAGGTTCAACCTGATTTGGGTTAGCTGCGACGAGGGCTTCAATGGTCTCTATTGCCTTGTCGAACTCCTTCATTTTGATGTAGTGCTTGGCCAGTGCGGCTCGGGTCCAGGTAGAGTTGCTATCCTGTTCCAGAGCTTTTTCAAGGTCGGATACACCAGACATGTCACTAAGCTGGAGCTTAAGGATGCCCAGTCTGGTCAAGGATTCTGAGTCCTCAGGGTTGAGGCCGGCTGCGGTTTCAAATAATGAATACGCCTGATCAACCTGACCTTTTTTAAGGAATTCATTACCGAAGCTTGCCAGTAACTTGGTGTCAGTTTCTTTCAAATCTCCAAGGTTTTGTAAAACCTCTTCAGCAGATTGCGAGTAACCAAGCTTAAATTCCGCATAGCTCAACATGCGCTGGGCTATGTGACCGGGGCGCACGAACTCATGAACCGCAGTAAGTCGGTCCCTGGCCATTTCCCAGTTTTTCAGATAGAAGTTGGCCATACCGGAAAGCAGCTTGGCCTGTTTGTTGACTTCACTGATGGTGATCGCGTTATCTGCATGAATCCGGGCAGATTCCCAATCTCTTGCATGCAGCCTGAGAGTTGCCTTGATAATGTTGGAGGGCAGGTGATTGGGCGCCTTTTTCAAAACATAATCGATGTTTTTCTCGGCTTTCTCGTACTCGTTGGCAACAATTTGTAATCTGGCGGCATCCACATATAGCTGCAATCTGTTTGGCTGTAATGCAAGCGCGGAACCCATTGCATCAGCTGCTTCTTTCTGTTTCTTCAATGCCAGCTTAGCCCGACTCAGCAACAGAAATGCTTCTGCGTTGTCGGGAGTTGACTTTGTCAGTTCCGTCGCAATTTCTTCTGCGGTTGATGGCTTATCAAAGACCAGATAGAGGTACCCTTGGGCAAGTTTGCCATAGAGGGAGTCCGGAGCTGCATTGGTGGCAACATCAAATTCCTTCTGTGCCTCGTCGACATTATTGAGGTTGATGTTGGCTGCAGCCCTGTAGAAATGGATCTCAGCCTTGTCCTCGTCGGAAACACCTTCTGGCAGCGTGGCTGTGGCATCCAGCAATTCCTGGTATTGATACTGGAAAAAGTATGCCTGAACCAGATATTTGCTGACGGCTGCCTTGCGGGCTCCATACTCTATGGCTCTGGACAGCTCCTTCTCGGCTGGGGCACCCAACTGATTGGCAACATAGAACTGGCCAAGAAGAAAACGGGCTTCGGCATTTTCCGGGTTCTGCTGCAGAGCGTTTTTGAGCTCTATGGAGTATGACTTGTAATCCCCCTCCGCCGCGTATTTCTTGGCGGACTCGAGGTATTCGACGTCGGTTTTATCTTGGGTGCAACCATTTAAGCCAAGGGCAAAAATGACAAGTAGGGTACTTAATGGTTTTGCATACTTGCTGGACGATTTAGTCTTGCCAACAAGCAAAAACCTGGGCGCTTTCATCTAATACTCCCTTAAATGACTCTCTGCATATCGTTGTAGTTGTTGTAGTTACTAGTATTTGAGATTGTAACTATGTTTTATAAAGAAATTAACTGCTGTAATCCAATGCATTAGGATTTTTTCGGGGTCATCCGGTAGAAGCCGGATGTATCAATAGACTGACCGCCGATATCTCTCCATCACCGATGTTGTCTGCTGGTCCTTAGCTACGGCAACGGGGCGAAGGTTCATGCTGTTAAACTGTTTAGGTTTACGGAGATAAATTCATTATCGCTAAACGGGAATTCATAACAGTTAAGGTTTAACAAGTTGGTAAACATACCAGACTAAAGGGATACTGGCGATGTTCCAAGGGATGTGATTTTAAAATGAAGAATACGAAAAACAACGTGAATTTTTTGCTGGGAAATATCCGTCGCCTGTTTATCTGGCTTTTTGTCACATTTATGGCCGGCCCAACCTATGCAGATCTTCCTGCAACCATAGAGAAAATCAAGCCATCTATTGTTGGAGTGGGGCGTTATAACGAGTTGGCCAGCCCGCGGGCTCAGGTTGCGGGCACCGGCTTTGTGGTGGGAGACGGTACCCTGGTGGTGACCAACCATCATGTTGTCCGAGCAATTGAAAATGAGACAGAATTTGATCTGGTGGTGTTTATCGGGACAGGTAATACCCCCGAGGTACGCAAGGTTGCCGTATTGAACAGTGATCCTATCTATGATCTGGCGATATTGAAGCTGCCGGGGAAACCTCTTCCAGCATTAACCGTATCAGAGACCAAAGTCAGAGAAGGTGAGGATGTTGCTTTTATCGGTTTTCCGATTGGTATAGTACTGGGTCTCTATCCGGTGACTCATAGAGGAATCATCAGCTCTATTACACCAATCGCGATTCCTGCAAGTACGGCAAGAGGGCTAAACGCGAAGCTCCTGAAAAGACTGAGAACGCCGTTTGATGTCTATCAATTGGATGCAACGGCCTATCCGGGAAACAGTGGTAGTCCGATGTTTAACCCTGAGACGGGAGAAATACTGGGCGTGATAAACAAAGTGTTTGTCAAAGAAAGTAAGGAGGCCGTTTTGGAAAAACCAAGCGGCATTACTTATGCGATACCTGCTCTTTATCTAAAACAGATGATGGACTAGAGCATCAAGCAGATGATGCAATAGACCGGTCTTCGGTGCCCGGCGGTTGGCCTCATAAAATGGTTCATCGAAAGGGCTTGAGGATCTAGAAAATCGCCATAGTCTGTGGGCTTAGGATGGAAAGAACGTTAATTGCCTCCAGATTGGCATACTCTGTGGCATTGGCAATATCGTCCATGTCTATATCCAGCAACTCAAGTTGGTCGGGCTCGATAAGCGACTCGATATCGGTGGGGGGCTGGTTTTCCAGAGCGTAGGCGATCTTTCTCGCCAGGCATAGTATTGTTGATTCAATCGGGAATTTGCTGCTGACAGGGGCCGCGATGCCTCCTACAACCTCATATATTTCAGGAGGAAGCTGCCAGCCTTTCATGAACTCCTTCGAAAGCTCCAGATAACTGAAGCCCAGCATTGATTTCTGCGATTCCAGGGAAAGATCCGGATCGGTCTGGCTGGCAATTTCTCTGGCTTGATCAGGCAGTTGAATCACGCAGATGAGTTCGCCGATATTGTGTAATAGCCCGGTGACAAAAAGTCGCTCGACACTTTGGTTGGACACGGATTTGCCCAACTGCTTCGCTATCAAGGCGCAGTCGACACTGATACGCCAAAAGCGATCAAGGTCAATGATGTCCTTGGGGAGTCGATTGAATGCGTCTAGGGCGCTGTTGGCTAATGCCAGATTGAATACCGCATCTGCACCAATGATGTTGATCGCCCTGGGAATGGTATCGATTTGTGCTGCAAACGCATAAAAGGCACTGTTGGCCAATTTGAGCAGTTTGGAGGTCAGCACGGGATCCAGTGAGACAACGTCTGCCACATCTTCAAACGTGGACGCCTTGTCTTCCAATACTTCCTGAAGTCTGGTGACAACGTCCGGTAGGGCGAACAGGTTGTCGGCGTTGGCGATAAGATCTTCTATGTTCATATGGGCTTCAGACGGGTTACATCATATCTAACTATAGCCAACTAGATGAATAGTACTAAATTCACTAGTCAATTAAAGCAGTGATACCTTTGACAAGGCATCTCTGGTATCACTGCCGGGCCAGCTTATTGAGTAGTGGTAAGATTGTACTTGTCAGTAAGGCTGTATAGGGTGGGGCGGGTGACGCCAAGCAGACGAGCTGCTTTGGACATATTGTACTCGCACGATTCCAGAGCCTGTTTGATGGCGGCTTTTTCCGCATCCTCGCGTACCTGGCGAAGATTAAACACTTCCTTGGCGCCGCCCTCAACATGACCAAGCTCAAGATCTGAAGCCACTACACGTTTGCCTTCACACATGATCGTAGCCCGCTTGACCTTGTTGATCATCTCCCTGACGTTGCCGGGCCATTCGTAGTTCTGGATGGCCTGTGCGGCATCCTCGCTAAATGACAGGGAGCCTTTGTCATGTTGCTTGGAAAACGATTTAAGCAGGGCCTGGCCAATGACTAAAGCATCTCCCTGCCTGGAGCGTAAAGGTGGGACCTCTATGGTGATTTCGCTGACGCGATAGTATAAGTCTTCCCGGAAACTGCCTTCAGTGATCAGCTGCCTGACATCTCTATGGGTTGCACAGACCACCCGCACATCCACTGGAATTTCCTTGGTACCGCCCACCCGTTCGATTACCCGTTCCTGCAGGAAGCGGAGCATTTTTGCCTGCAGCGGCATGGGCATGTCCCCGATTTCATCCAGGAACAGCGTGCCACCGTTGGCCAACTCGATTTTGCCCTTTTTCATTTGGGTAGCGCCGGTAAAAGCGCCTTTTTCGTAGCCGAACAGTTCACTCTCCAGCAGGTTCTCGGGGATTGCTGCACAGTTGATGGCGGCAAAGTTGTGATCACGGCGAGGGCTGAGATCATGAACAGCCCGGGCCAGAACCTCTTTCCCGGTTCCGGTTTCCCCCAGAATCAAGGTGGTTACATCCGCCGGCGCTATTTTCTCAACGGTTCTGCACACCTCCAGCATGGGAGGGCTTGAAGCAATAACCCCTTTTAACCGGGAGGTGGACTTGCTTTCGGAGAGTTCGCGGTTTTCCTGTTCCAGCTCATATAGCCGGAATGCCCGGTTAACAACAAACGACAGAATGTCTGCATCCAACGGCTTCTGGTAAAAGTCACAAGCGCCCAGGCCAATCGCTTTGACCGCATTTTCGCGCTCTTCACGGCCCGTCACGACAATAATTTTTGTCATTGGTGACAATGTGAGGATTTCCTGAAGGATGGCAAAGCCTTCGCTGGAACCGCCCGGGTCAGGAGGAAGTCCGAGGTCAAGCGTGACAACCTGGGGTTCCACTCTTCTTAATTGGGAGATGGCGGATTCCCTGTCATCTGCAACAAATACTTCTGTGTCCTCAAAACACCACCGCATCTGGCTTTGCAGACCAGGATCATCTTCAATGATTAGCAATCGTTTATTCACAATGACTTTAGCCTTGTTATGGTCATTAAATTTTGTAAACCCGGATATTAACAGGGCCTACAATCAATTCAAAAATTTGATTGGTAGATTCTGGAAACTGATCGTTAACTGTTCTGAGTCAGTTTCTGCGGGCTTACCTCAACTTCCATATGCTGCCCCTTTGTAATTCCCATAGCCCGAACTGGTGTTGACCAATGGGATCTTGATTGTGAAGCAGGTGCCAACTCCGGGTTCGCTGGTGACGTCAATGGAACCACCAAGTTTGCGGATGTACTCGCGGCTTTGATAAACGCCGATGCCCATCCCGGTCAGCCCTTTGGTACTTGTAAAGGGCTTGAATAGCTCGGCTTTGATGAATTCGTCGCTCATGCCGATGCCTGTGTCCTGAACAAAGACAACAATCCATCCAGTACTCTTTTTGACCGAAACGGTAACATCACCGGATTTGTCTGTAGCATCCTGAGCATTCTGGATCATGTGGACAAACACACTTCTGAGCTTTTCCCTATCCGCAGAAATAATGACCTGGCTGTCATCGCCGGTAAAACTGGGTATCGGTTCCCGGCGGGATTCCTGTTGAATGATATCTTTCAGCAGATCGATCACATCTACCTGGGTGACATCGTCCTGGGTGACAGGATTGCGAATCTGCAGCAACAGGTGGTTCATTTTCTTGAGAGCGTGCTCAGTGGTGGTGATCATATCATCCACGAACACGGGGTTGGATTTATGCTTGCCCGCGTTATTTACCAACAGGGAAAGCTGGGCGATGATGGTTTTAAGGTCATGTACCATAAAGGCCGAGGTGCGGTTAACCGCCTCAAACTGCTTGGATTCGGATAGCCGGTTCTGGGCATGCAGCAGGGCAATATAGCTGGCACATTGACGTGCGACGATCTTTAGAAGGTCGTAGTTTTCCCAGTTCAGTTCAATTTTGGCCAGTGGCTCTGAAATAAGCACAAAACCTATGAGAGCATCCCCGATAAATAATGGAACCAGTAGCCATGGTTTATGGGTGGTCCAAAGGCAGTCGGGTATCTCCATCAAGTGATAGCGGGTAGGGTCGAGCTGGTATTCCTTAAGATTGATAATCCAGTCGCTCTGCCGCATAAAATCAACCAGTTCTGAATTATTATCAATCCGGTCAAACTTGATTTCCGGCATGTTCCAGAACGTCGAGGCTGAAAAATTGTTATCTTCGTTTTTGAGCCAAAGCGCACCTGCCTGACTTTCAACGGGCTCCGCAAGGAGCTGTATGACTTTCTTTTCCAGGTCGTCATTACTCTCCAGAGATGTGACCAGTCCGGTGGCATTCAGCCACTCCTCACGGTAGTCATATTTGTAGTTGAAGAAATGCTGACTGATAAAGACCATCAGTCTGGCTCTGAGGCGTGCGGATCCGGCAAGCAGGATGAGGAAAACGGTTGCTGAGAAGAAGAATATAATCAGCAGGGCCTCGGACCATTCCCCGCCGGCAGTATTGATGTAATAACCCCCGGCAGCCATGATCAGGAGGTAGAGACCGGCAAATACAAGGGCGCTGGTGTGGAAGACAAACTGACGCGAAATCTGGACATCGAGTGGCTGCTTTCGGGTGTTGACCATGGTCAACGCAATCAACGGAGCACAGACAGTGTTGATCGCTCCTCTGGCGTCCCAGAATGGCTGGGATATCTGGTTGAAGAGCAGGGCGTCGGAATACATGAAAAAGTCGTAGACGAATAAGGTTCCGATGCCCAGGCAGAGATATCGCGTATTCTGGCGTTTATAGCCGGTGACGTTTCTCCAGACCTGCTCCAGAAGGACCAAGCCTCCCAGAGACACCACGATTTGCCCTGTCAACAGCGTCTGGCCGCTGAAGACGATGGCTCCAAACATTCCTCTGGCCATGCCCGCTATCAGCATGAAGATGAGAATGCCTGTGATGATCAGGCCTAGCCAGTACTGAGTGTTCCCGGAGCTGGACTTGCGGCTTAATCTAACGCCGAGAAGTACAAATAGAACTCCTATCCACGCTGCATTGCGAAGTATTTCAAAGGTATAACGAATGAAAAAAGAGGGAGCGTTAAAGGCTTGCTGACTGGCAATGACTCCCAGCCAGACAGACGTCAAAAGACAGGCGGCCAGAAGAGCCCGGTCAGTTAACCGGCGCAAATACCCTTGGGCCAGCAACCCCATGATCAGTAAATATACCAGGGCGCCGGTCGCGTGGCTGATGCCACCAAAAGTGATGTCCATACTACTGCTGTAACTCAGGTCAACTTTTTAAAAAATAAGCGTTTGTTAGTTTAGACTAAAGTGATTCGTCAAGTATGCTGAAGGATATAAACGCTGTAAATAAAGTTGTACCGATAATCAGCGGAATGGAAGGGTTAAGCAGCATAAAGGTGCCAGAAACCAGCCAGATGTTTTTGACGGTCTTCTTTTTTATTTTATAGGGGCGTGTATAACGTCGGCCGATAGGATGGTTTTTGTCGGGTACGATTTCTTTTTTAGCCATATAGGCGTGGCAAAGAAGCCGATCCAATACATCATACGAGTCCATCCAAAACCACCCCTTGCTGGTTGGTAGCCGTTGTTTATCTTTTAGTCTAGTACAGCTGGTAGTCTAGTACAGCTGGTAGACTAGTACAGCCATTACGAGAGTAAATAACCGTTCAGATCAGCAGGCCAGGTTTTTCAGGAATTGTCAGGTTTTCATCGACCGGTAGTATCGGAATATTTCATTCAGCGAATACTGGGGGTTAAATCCAAAGGTCGTGTTAAACAGGGTTCCGTCGAGAATCACCGGATATTTGAAATAGTTAATCAGATAGGAGGGGAAGCTCCGGAGCCGAAGGACACTGCTGATCATTTTGGGCAGCACTGGAGGCACTGAAACAATAGGGATCTTCCGGCAGGCGGAGGCTGCCAGGGCTTCCTGGTAAGCGACCCAGTCATCAGTGGCAACGTTATAGATCCCACCCTTGGTTTTTACCACCGTCAGAGCAATTGCGTCTGCCATATCGTCAATGTGGATAAACTGCATCATCGGCGAGAAACCGGCAAGGACGGGGGTATATTGACTGGAAAGCAAGGTGGAAATGGTATTTTTTACACCGGGGCCGACGATGTTACATGGACGTAAAACCGTAATGTTGAGATCCGGATAGCGCCATAAATAGATGTTGGCCAGGTTTTCCAGTTCCACTGAATCTATGAGGTCCATGGTCAGCTCGGCAGCCTTAAGTGGCGCGCTTTCATCTATCAGGGCAGGGTTGTAAGCATTCGCACCATAGACATGGTAGGTGGAGAGGATGACAACCTTGCCGATGTGATATTTATGGCAGAGATCCAGGAGCCGGTGAGTGCCGATCACATTAGAGTTGTATCGGCGCATGCGGTTTTCTTCACTGGCGATCATGCGCCCGAGATGAACCACGGCTTTAATGTCATGTTTACGGAAGATATCTTCAAATCCCCGTTTATTAACATCAATTCGGTAGCTGGCAATATCGTCGCTGAGGTAGACCTGCTCGCGAAAATCCACCGCGATAATTTTGTATTGCTCGCGAAGTCGCTTGATAGCCTGCTGTGCAAGAGCTCCGGCAGCTCCAGTGATCATGATTTCCGGTTTGCTTTTATTCTTGGGAGTTGCCATTAAAAAAGACCTTCTCTCTGCTGCAGACCCTTGTCTATCAATATGCTGATTTGCTCTTTAACCTTGTCGACGCGGCGGGTGACCTCTTCCTCTTGACACTCTTCGGAGGGAAACGACATTGGCTCGCCGAAGTTGAGGATGACTTTTGCCGGCAGTATCAAAGGCAGCGCGACAGGGACATAGGGGATGCCGAGCATTTTAGCCAACGGGGCTATGTTGGCGATTGCTGGGATGGTCTCTTCACACCCGACGACCCCGACCGGCACTACAGGAGCATTATGCTGCATCGACAGATGCATGAATCCGTTGCCAAAGCGTTTCAGCTGGTAGCGATCCCGATAGAGTTTTCCTGAGCCGCGAATGCCTTCTGGAAACACAATGACTGCTTCATTGCGTGCGAGCATCTTGGAGCAATTTACCGGATCTCCCAACACTCCCCCCATTTGATTAAGAATGTTGCCAAGATAGGGAACCGTCGGGAAAAAACGTTCGATCATCGCGCGTGGCAGGCGGGGATTTTGTTTGCGTGTTGCCAGTGCGTAGGCAATCAGTGTGCCGTCGATAGGGAGCTGTCCGGAGTGGTTTCCTATCAGAAGGACGGGCCCTTCTGCCGGAACATTTTCAATGCCATTGACCTCTACCCTGAAGTATTTTTCAAAAATCGGTTTGAACAGGGCAACCGCAATCTTGTTTGTATCGACATTGAAACCCCAGGGATCATAGCCCAGGGTGCCCACTGGCTTTTCGATAGCGTTGAGTTGCTCATCAAGGGCTTTAGGCACCAGAGTTCGCTTCAGAAGGGAGCGCACTTTCATGTGAATCGATCCTTACCGCTTCATATGGGAATAGCGACGGTTTAATTGAGCGTTATAATTGACCAGCAGTCATTGATTATACTTATGACGTTGAATCAATTGGAAGATCTCAGCGGACAAGTTGCTCCAGAAAGTTGTCATTCCTGTGAATTGGGGTCGGTATTCGACTAAAGAAGCATAAAAAGAATGCATAAAAAAACCCGGGACCTAGGGGAGGTGCCGGGTTAGAGGTGTGAGTAGTATCCATGAAAGACTTCCTACATGACTGCTCCGCTTGCGCTGAAACAGTCATGTTTAAGTATTGACCCTTTACACATAATTACAAATGAAAATGATCACTTTTTAATCATATTTTATTCTAATAGAGGATCGTTAAGATCTATGGTTTATAAGAGACTGTTTACATATTCAATTTAAGTGTGTCTCGATTTAATCGGCCGATATGAATGTCATTCAAAGCGATCATGGGGGAAAGGGGCGTCGTCGAGGTAGTAACCGTGTTCTTCTGATGTCAGCTTGGCATTGCCTTTCCAGGGGAGAAGGCGATAGCGCGTATTGCTGTGTGAAAAATCCACAAATGGGTATTTGATAATGTCGAAATAAGGAGAGTAATCAAAGTCACTGGGTGTACAGAGCTTCGGATTTCTCCTGAACAGTTTTATGCCATCTTCCGAGGTTTTTTTAACCAGCGGTAGAATCGGGTATTGGATGGAACCAAACGCTTCGGCAATCATGGTGGAACAAACGGTTTCGGTTTGCTTTCCCGGATGGGTTTTAAACAGGGAAGAACGCCATCGCCTGGGTAGGAGAGTCCAGGGTAGAAGGAACCTGAAAAGATCGAGTATCTGTCGAACGTTGTAGTTTGAACCAAGCTGTCTGACGGCAAAACTGATGACATTCTGGGAGTCCTGATAGGTCAGTTCCCGAGGGCGGCAGATGCGTACGTGATCCCGGTCGTATGTGGAAAGAGGTCGAACAATCGTACCAACGCCCAGCTCACTCTCAACGATCAGTTGGGTGTCCGGCTGACCATCATAGAATGCCTGTATCCGCTTGCGGGTAAAGGGATTTTCGATTTCATGTATGCGTCCGAGATATAACGCAGCGTGAGACCAGCGGCTCTGGGTAACCAGCTTGATGACATTGCTCACCCTGGATTTGCCTTCTACGAGAATCACATCGCAAGTACGGATCTCATGACGCAGGCGGTCAAAATTACTTAAAGGAACTTCCGTGGTTGATTTTTCCCTGGTCAACCACTTAGTAAGGAGCTCAATGAGACGTTCTTTGGGTCCATCAATCATATGGGGGAATAGACAGCCTGTTCAAAGAAATTCTTTTGTGTATCTACTATTATTCTGGTTCAAAAAGACCGGTTCGACCAATATCTGTTGAGCTTTATAGCATTGGCGGCCAAAATAACCCGAGAACTCCAAAACCTGAGAAAACTCAATGACTGAAGAGAAGCAGAACTCCAAACAGGTATCGCAGAAAATCAAGGAATCCGCCCGCCAAATCTGGTTGGCCGGACTTGGTGCATACAATAAGGCAGAAGAAGATGCCGGAAAAGTCTTTGAGAAGCTGGTACAGGAAGGGGAGGAGCTTGAAAAGAAAACCAGAGGTGTGTTCGAAAAGCAGGTCAAGGCTGTTGAAGGTCGGGTAGAAGAAGTGAAGGACAGGGCTAACACTACCTGGGATAAACTGGAGACGGTGTTTGACCAACGAGTATCGCGTGCACTGCATCGTTTGGGGGTGCCGACCTATAGTGAGTTTCAGCAGCTTCGGAAGGAAGTGGAAGAGCTGAAAGCTGCATTGGCTGAAAAGGAAAAACCGAAACGCTCACGCAAGAAGCCAGAATAGCTTCGGCAGGCAGCTGACAGGCAGCTAATGAAGATACTCCCTGCTCATGGTCAGTAGGTCCTGCCTCTCTTCTTCTCGCAGGAAGGGAGCAACCAGAGACATTACCTGGTAAATCCCTCTCGCAAGGTCAATTTCGTGCTCTCCGGTGCCGTTCCGGATGATATCGAAGCTTGACCAATAGGTGGTGGTAAGCACGATATTCTGGCACAGGGAGTCCAGCTCTTCATCGGTGGCCGATAGTATTCCCTGCTGTCTCAGGCTGCTGCATATCCGATTCGATGCCTCTATTTTCTTTTGCAGAATTTTTTTGAATTTCCCTCTGATTTTTTCGTAGCGCTGAAGGATATTTACCAGGTCTTTGTAGAGAAACTGGTATTGGGCAATACATTCGAAGATCAGGTGCAAGAACAGCCAGTGATCCTCCAGGCTGATTTCAATGTCCGGCACATCCAGCAGATCCATGATCTGGCTTTCATAACGGCTGAATAACTCAGTCAGAATTTCTGTTTTGTTCTTGTAGTGGTAGTAAAGGTTGCCGGGGCTTATATCGAGTTCATCGGCAATTTGCAGAGTGGTGACATTCGGTTCGCCATAGCGGTTAAACAGCTCCAGACTGACGTGAACAATCCTTTCCTTTGTTTTCATGCCTGATGGTTTCCGCAAGTTGCCATGCTGTGCTGAATGCCGCCATAGTGGATGAGCTTGAGACAGATATGTTCCGGGTCGGGGAAGGCGACTACCGTTAACATATCTGTCTACTGTGAAAGATTCAATTTATAGTGCGAAATCCGCCCATATAGGAGCGTGATCAGAAGGCTTTTCCATTCCTCTGATGTCATAATGGATTCCGGCACCTGTACAGGCCTGGTTAAGTGGCCTGGTTGCCAATATTAAATCAATTCGCAATCCGCGTTTGGGATCGGCTTCAAATCCACGGCTGCGATAATCAAACCAACTGTACTTGGAGGTGTCCTCAGGAAAATGCTTGCGGTAAGTGTCTTCCAGACCCCATTCAAGCAATTTTTCCAGCCATTCTCGCTCTTCAGGCAAAAAGCTGCACTTTCCGGTGCGGAGCCAGCGCTTTCTGTTCTCTTCGCCGATACCAATATCGATATCCTGATGGGATATATTTACGTCCCCCATAATGATGAGAGATTGCTCAGGAGATTTGCCCAGGAGGTATTCCAGGGTGTCCGCGTAGAATTTCTGTTTATTGGGGAACTTTTCGGGATGGCTCCGGTTTTCGCCTTGAGGAAAGTAACCGTTGCAGACCGTTACCGTACGATCACCAATGCGAAAGTCACCGGTAATCCATCTTTTTTGAGACTTTTTGGTGTCGGTAGAAAATCCTTTCTCAACATTTTCTGCGGGTATTTTGCTTAATAATGCAACACCGTAGTGACCTTTCTGGCCGTGGTAGTGGGCCTGGTACCCCATTTCTTTGATGGCGTCCTCGGGGAACAGGGCATCTTCAACCTTGGTTTCCTGAAGCCCGATGATGTCCGGTTGATGCTGTGATATCAGAGCATCGAGCTGATGCAGACGGGCACGAATACCATTTACGTTAAATGATACAACCTTCATATTGGTCCTTTTATAGGGATGGATGACTCAGCTTTATCTATAACGAGATGTTTTCAGGGCCAAGAAAAGCATAAACCGAAGACCGACTCAACACGTAAAAACAAATTAGTCGTGCCCGGAGATCATCAATTATGAACGAAAATTGCCGTAATCATCGCCCTTTGGTGGCTATAAGCGCCTGTCTCAGAGGGGAAAACGTTCGCTTCGATGGTGGACACAAAAATTCCCTCTATATTCGTGAGCAATTGGGGCGGTTTATGGACTTTAAAGCAATCTGTCCTGAAGTTGGTATTGGGTTGGGAGTTCCCAGGCAGGCGCTTCGTCTGGTGGCTACCGACAGCGGAGTAGCTGCCGTTGGGAGTCGGGATTCGAAAATTGATGTGACCAATCGTTTAAGGCAGTTTGCCGAGGAGCGGATTCCTGATTTAACCCAGGTAGATGGCTACATTTTTATGCAGAAGTCTCCCAGTTGTGGAGCGTTCAGGGTCAAAGTCTACAACGAAGAAGGTAATCAAATTGTGGCATCCAGGCCTGGAATTTATGCCGGGTATATTCAGGCAGCGTTGCCGACACTGCCGATCGAGGAGGCCGGGAGACTGAGCGACCCGGTGCTTCTTGAAAACTTTGTTACCCGGGTGTTTTGCCATAATGACTGGCGAACCAATGTACAGAATAGCTCGTCGATATCCGCTCTAATGTCCTTTCACGCAAGGCACAAAAGCCTGTTGAAAGCTTGTTCTCCTTCAAGTTTGCCGTTGCTCGGAAATATCGTGGCAAATACCCGGCAAAACACTCTGCACGAAGACATGCAACGATACAAAGAGCTGTTCATGTCGGCGCTGGCGAAAAAAGCTGAGAGAAAGAATCATGCACATGTGCTGCAGGATCTTGTTCGAACCTCTGTCAGTTCAATGAGTGACGCTCAGCTGAGAGAGTGGGAAAGCCTTCTCTATCAGTATCGGCAGGGGACTGTGCCATTGATTGTACCGTTGACACTCTTGAACCATTATCTGCTGGCGCAGAATCGGGGTTACGCCACCGGGCAGACATATCTGAAGCCCCATCCTCATGAGCTGGGGCTGCGTAATCAGATTTAAGGCGTTTAAGTGAGGTACTGCTCGTCAGTTCAAATGCTTCGCCTGGGGGCTACGATAGAAATGCACGATATTGGCATCTGAGAATTTCTGAAAGAAGCCGCTTTCATCGCTGATCAATGAATAGTAAATCTGAGGGGACTGTTCGCTGAGCGGTCTTTTATTCAGGACTTTGATTTTGTCAAAGTCTTTACGAATTTTGGAAAAACGTGCACGTAATGTGCAGCAAACGATGTCATCCGGATAGATATTGTTGAAATCGGCCACTTTGCTGATTTTTTCAGCCAGCTTTTCGGAGTCCACATTTTCCATGCTGTGGAGGTGTTCAAGCCTCCTGCGGTCCATCATCATGGCTGAAAAACTGTCAGGGTCTCTTTGTGCGCGTACCCTGAACTGTTCCCAGAAATAGTTATCCGTGAGGTAGCGAAAAGCATTGATATCGCTCAGACAGAGGTCGATGTATTCATATACTTCCGGCTGAGTGAGAACTTCTTCGATGGCTTGACGGAGAATCCAGTCAAAGCCGATAGATGTCTTGTGACCGTAGACCTTTCGGTACATCTGATGGCGGGAATAGACAAAGTCTTCCAGCGAGCCCAAGCCCTTTGAGGTAATGGCCAGTCCCATCCAGTCGGCTTCAGGATCCCATCCGATGTGCAGATTCTTCAGCAGGTGATCGAGGTTAAACCCGCCGATGGTGACAGACGAGTGGAATCCGTCACGCAGCATGTAGTCTGCCCGATCTGCATCAATTTCTCCGGATACGATCAGGGACAGCACATTCCTTAAGTGGAAGGGGGCATTGTCCGGAACAGAGGAGGAGCCGGTAATCAGTTCCCAAAGTTGTATCGTATGTTCCGTAAATCGTTCGCTAAGCACCACGGAGGTGGTTTCCATCAGTGCCAGTACATCTCTGGCTTCAATATCTGCGGTTTTAGTCAGATCCGGCCCCAGAATTTCGTGGGCACAGCGTACAGAGAAGTGCTCATGTTCAAGTTCGGTCGGGATCTCCGAGTAAAGTGGACGAGGATCAATGCCGCTCCATAACTCTTTGAATCTGCCTGGCTTATCCATCAGCTGCCTGATGGTGGGCACCTGTGAAAACTGGTGAGAAAAGCTGCTATGACCGCAATCGTGAAGCAGGCAGGCCAGGCGAATCAATTTATTGAAGTAGTTGATGCTGGCGAGTTGGGCATTCGTCAGAGAGCCTTCTTCTTTTCTGAATCTTCTCAGGCAGGACTCGATGAGCCCTCTATACATGCGATGCCCAACGTGCATGGTACCGATGCTGTGAAGAAAGCGGGAGTGTGTCGCTCCTGGGAAGACATAAGAGAGGATGTCATTTTGGCAAATATATCGAAGGCGCTGAAAAAGAGGGTGGTCAAGGACAGCAACTTCCTGTTTGAAAAGGGAGATGCCTCCATGAACCGGGTCCATGATTAATCTGTCCCGGACACCTAATAAGTCGTAAATCGTGTTATCCATATGATTAACGTTTGAATAGTAGAAGTGCGTATAAAATAAGAATTACCCAGTTAGTATGATAATTCTAATTTTTGTCATTATGTTGCATTTGTAAGTTGCAGGTCGACTGATAGTCCGCTAAAAACAAGTATATAATCCTTTGTTTTTGAACATTTGGTTGTCTAAGCCACAAAGACATCAATTCAGGGTATATCAGTAAGGTGTTTTACACCTTCGGATCAAGAAACGACCTGACTATATTTGAGCGTAATAGTGACAAAAATAGTGGCTGAGACACAATAACAATCAGGAAATATCGGCAAAATAGCTATGGCCGACCTTGAGGAAACTCTCATTATCATTGATGCTGATGCTGAATCAGCTCGACATCTCAAAGAGCATCTGGACTCCCAGGGGTTCTATGTAGAAATTTTTAGCACCTTGGCTGAATTTACTCCTAAGCTCGAGGATCTCTCTCCGGATCTCGTCATAGGGGATCTTCCTACGGGTGAGCTTTCCACTGTTGCCAGACTTGTTGCCCCCATGAGGCCCCGTCCCCCCTTGATCGTCATGAGTCAGGATGTCAGCTCCGGACATATTTTGTCTGCGTTACGAGCAGGCGCTGCCGGGTTTGTGGCGAAACCCATGATAGATACCATTGATATCGATCATTCCATTTCCAGGCTTATGGAGCGGGTGAGGCTATCACGGGAAAATCAGCAGTACAGGCTGGAGCTTGAGCAGGCAAATAAAAGCCTGAAAGCGGGCTTGGAGGAATTGCAGGCGGATCACCGGGCTGGTCGGCAGATTCAGATGAAGATGTTGCCGGAGCATAATCTGGAATTTTCCAACATCACATTTGATCACTGTATCAAGCCTTCCCTCTATCTAAGCGGCGATTTCTTTGACTATTTTCCAGTCAGTGATACCCAGGTAGCGTTTTATTTTGCAGATGTCTCTGGTCATGGGGCCTCATCTGCTTTCGTTACCGTGCTGTTAAAAAATCTGACAAACCGACTGCAAAGAAACCTGCGCCGTCATTCCAGTGATGATGTGCTTTATCCGGACCGGTTCCTGGCCCGGGTGAATACAGAGATCCTTGAGACGGACATGGGCAAGCACCTGACTATGTTTGCCGGCATTATTGATACGGAATCCCGCACCCTGACATATTCAGTCGGTGCTCATTTTCCGATGCCAATACTGTCTGTGAACGGGCATAGCCGTTATTTGGAAGGTAAGGGGCCACCTGTGGGACTATTTGATGATCCGAAGTTTCCACTATATAAGGAGCATCTTGCCCCCGGATTTTCGCTGGTGGTGTGCTCAGATGGGTTGTTGGAAGTGATAAATGCCAAATCCCTAGCAGAAAAAGAAGAGTGTCTTCTTGAAACCGTACAGTCTGCGAGTCACACTATAGCAAGTTTAGAAAAAGCATTCAGGTTGGATTGGGTGACCGAGCTGCCTGATGATATAGCCATAGTGTCCATACTGGAATCAGCGGTGTAATTGATGTCCGGGTATAAAATACTCCAGGCAGAGCAGCAGGGTATCTACGTTCTTAAGTTCATCGGAGAAATCCGGTTGTATCTTTGTTCTACCCTGGATCGTTTAATCGATCTGATGAAAGACGATGCCAACTTTCTGACAGTTGTCATAGATCTGACGGAAACGTCAGTGGTTGACAGTACAACGCTTGGTCTGTTGGCCAAGATTGGCATTTTTGCGCGTAAAAACAACAAGCTGCTGCCAACGATTATCTCAACTAATCCTGATATCACCCGATTGATATACTCAATGGGGTTTGATGAGTTGTTCATCATCGTGGAGAAGGCTGCTACGGAAATTGAGCATCTGGATGAAATCCCGATACTGCATGCTTCCGAGCAGGAAGTTCGTGAAAAAGTGCTGGCGGCACACAAAGTCCTGATGGATCTCAATGCCAACAACAGAGAGGCATTTAAAGATCTTGTAAAAGCTCTGGAAGAAGAGCAGGCTCACACTTCTTCTTAATCCATGCCATCCTTTCTTTTATCTTTTTGTCATCTCTACAGAGTACAAGCATGAGTATGAGGCGTTTTATCCGGGTGGTAGAGCGTTTCATGGCTGTAGGACAAAAATAGGGAACTTAATCCAAGAGACGAATTTCTATGAAAATTTCAATATTGGGCGGTGGTAGTTTTGGTACTGCCATTGCCAATATCTCTGCGGCAAACGGTTTTGAGACTACCCTTTGGTTGAGGGACCAGGTAAGGGCTGATGAAATTAATCAGCAGCATGTCAACACCAAGTACCTCCCTGATTCAACGCTTGATGACTCCCTGGTTGCGACAGTAGATATTTCTGCCGCTGTCCGGAATGCGGATCTGGTTTTTGTTTCTGTTCCCAGTAAGTCCTTCCGCAAGGTGGTGCAGGAGGCCAAGGAGTATAGAAAAGAAGGTCAGTACTGGATCAGTACGACAAAGGGGATTGAAGAATCAAGCTTTTCACTAATGAGTGAAATTTTGACCGGTGAGCTGGCAGGTAATGAGGTTGGTGTGCTCAGTGGGCCTAATCTGGCCAAAGAGGTTGCCAGGGGGTGTCTGACGGCAACCGTGATTGCGAGCATCAGTGAGGATTTAAGAACAAAAGTGCAGGCGGCGCTCAGCAGCTCCAGTTTCCGCGTCTATGCCAATACTGACATGTATGGTGTCGAGCTGGGAGGTGCGCTGAAGAATATCTATGCCATTATCTCAGGTATGGCGGCAGCGATGGATCTCGGGGAAAACACCAAGGCGATGCTGATTACCCGTAGTTTGGCGGAGATGAGTCGGTTTGCCGTGGAGATGGGAGCCAATCCCATGACATTTTTAGGATTGGCCGGTGTCGGAGACCTGATCGTGACCTGTACTTCTCCTCTCAGTAGGAATTACCGGGTCGGATATGCTTTAGGGAAAGGAGAATCTCTGGAGGAGACGGTCGAGAACCTTGGTGAAGTGGCAGAAGGTGTGAATACCACCCGTATTACGCATATGAAGGCCACAGAAATGCAGGTGGAAATGCCACTGGTGAAAGGTTTGTATAAAATTATTTACGAAAATGTTGCTGTCGATAAGGTCATCACCCAGTTAATGTTGCGCGAGCAAAACAGTGATGTAGAGTTTGTCTTGCCTCGTACCTGATGCCATCAAACCTCTTATTCATGACGCTGCTGGAGGCTTGAGGATGCCTCAAGGAAGGAATGTATTGGTTATTAAGGAAGGTTTATGAGTTATTTTTTTATTATGCGGCATGGTGAAGCCGAAATGCATGCAGCTTCCGATTCAGAAAGGGAGCTGACACCTTACGGTTTGGCCTATACGAAGCAGGTGGCAGAGCAACTTGCTGATTTACTGGAGAGACTGGAGATAGGCTCTCTGGTTGTGCTGCATAGTCCATTCACGCGTGCCAGACAAACTGCCAAGGCTCTGGAAACATCTTTGCCTGGCATAAAGAGTTCCATATGCCTGGAATTCGCCACTCCGGACGATGACCCGAATGACTGTTTCGGTAAGCTCGACACCTATACGGACGAAAGTTTTGTGCTAGTCAGTCACATGCCATTAGTGTCGTCGTTGGGTTCTCTGCTTGAACATGGCAACCTTTACCATGGCCAGGGTTTCCATACCAGCGAGATACGTGCCTATTCTGCTGATATCTGGGGCAAAGGTTGCGGTCAGATGGTTGGTCGACTTTATTAGTCTTAACCCTCTGTTTCGACATTTATCTTAAGGCTGTTTCCAGTCTTTCACAGGCTGCAGCAAGCTTTTCGTCCGGGGTATAGAAGTGAGGGGAAAATCTGATGCCTCCACCTCGGGCTGCACATAAGACATCCAGACTATTTAAGGTATCGAAAAGATGTCGGCTGTCCCGTGAGGAGTGGCGGAAAGTCAGGATGCCGGCATACCTGCTGTTGGCAAGATCAGTGACAAGACTGATGCCGGGAATTGCCTGAAGGTGGTCTGCGAGCGTTTTAACCTTGTTTTTTACCAGGTCTTCAACGACCTCTATTCCTACTTCGAGTAGCAGTCCGACACTTTCATTCAAGGCGTGGGTCGCGAGCATATTCGGACTCCCGCATTCAAACCTGATCGCGGTGTCTGCGGGTTCCCAATCGTGGCGGTCAAAATTGCCTCGATCCTTAACCATGTGCCAACCGAACTGATTCAGTTTCAAGCTGTTGAGCGCGTCTTTCTTGACGAAGAACAGCGCTAAGCCTTCTGGGCCCAGCATCCACTTGTGGCCGTCAGCCATGAGAAAATCAATCTTGTCCCTTTGGACGTCAACTTTGCAGGCCCCTACCGATTGGATCGCGTCAACGCAGAATAAAATATTCCTGCTTTTGATTTCGTTCCCGAGTAGCGTCAGGTCAAGTTTCAGGCCGGTGCCGTATTGTATGGAGCTCACAGAGACTAGGCGCGTGCGCTGGCTGAGGCATTTCAATATGGCCGATTCAGGATCTTCCGCGGTGTTCAAGTCTGTCACTTTAACGACAACCCCAAAACGATCCTGCAGTGATTCCCACACGATTCTGTTGGAAGGGAATTCCTGGTTGGTGATCACAACCTCATCGCCAGGGGACCAATCCAAACCGTAGGCGACGATTGATAGTGCTTCAGAGGTGTTCTTGCTTAGTGCAATTTCCGAGACAGAGGCTGCATTGATCAACTTTGACAGTCTAAGCCGTAACTGATTCTCGGTTTTCAGCCAATTCAGGTAATTCTGAGAGCCCAGATACATGTTCTCATCAGAAAAGCGCTTGATCGCGTATACCGAACGCATAGGCCAGGGGCCAACGGCTGCATGATTTAGGTGAATCAGGTGTTGCTCGAGCGGGAATTCTGTGCGGAATAGGGTGTCGAGGGAATTTGTCGTCATGGTAGTTCCTGGCAAGTCGACACGGCTGTGACATAAGAGAAGTCATTCACAATGTGGCTCCAGTCAGCCTGTCAGACGTTATAAATCCTTTTGGAGCCGCTATAATGCCGTATCAAACTAACTGAAAAGACGAAAGACCTCAATCGAATGTCTGCCATACCATTTAGCTACATAGAACCTGTGTTTCGACCACCCAGTGAAGCTGGCTCTTTTATCCTTCAGGTGACTAATGGTTGCTCCTGGAACAATTGTACGTTCTGCGAAATGTATACCGCACCGCAAAAGAAGTTTAAGCCAAAACAGGAAGATGTTGTGCTGGCTGAAATTAAGGCTGCTGCAGCAATGGATCCCGGAGTACGCAGAGTGTTCCTGGCCGATGGTGATGCGATGGTTCTTTCATTCCGGCGACTGCGGCAGATTCTTGAGTGGCTGAATGAGTTTTTTCCAAATCTGCAGCGGGTCTCTTCATACTGTCTTCCGCGGAATATTCGTAAAAAATCTGTGGCCGAGCTTGCTGAGTTACGCTCACTTGGTCTGGATATTCTCTATGTGGGAGCAGAATCAGGAGATGACCTGGTTCTGGATAAAGTGCAGAAGGGTGAAACCCAGAAGTCCACGGTGGAGGCATTGCTGAAAATCAAGCAGGCAGGCTTGAGAAGTTCCGTCATGATCCTGAATGGACTTGGAGGGCGTCGATACTGGCAGCAGCATGCTGTAAATAGTGCTGAAATGGTGAATCAGGCTCAACCAGATTATCTTTCCACGCTGGTAGTGAGCTTTCCGCTTGGCGAGCAGCGGCTAAGGTCAGACTTTGAGGATTTCGATATGCCGACGCAGAAAGAGCTCTTCAAAGAAGTGAGGTTGTTTCTGAGTAAAACGGAACTCTCCAAAACCATTTTTCGCAGTGATCATGCTTCAAATTATCTGGTGCTGAAAGGCGTGTTGGGTAAAGACAAAGCGTCTATGCTGGAGAAACTGGATCTGGCTATAGAGCATCCAGAACTGGTGCAGTTACGGCAGGAATGGCAGAGAGGTCTGTAGGAGGATAGTTAGTTGCAAAAAAGAACGCCTGAAGAATTAGCCAGTCTGTTGGATCAAATCAGCAGTACGAGAAAGCCTCCCGTCGAGAACTGGCATCCGGAAATAGAAGTGGATATCGAGATGTCCATTAATCGGCAGGGCGAATGGTTCTATGAAGGGCGACCGATTGCCAGAGAGGCGATGGTTAAATTGTTTGCATCAATCCTCGTGCGAGAGCCTGATGGAAATTACTACCTGAAAACGCCTGTGGAGAAAGCGCGCCTGACAGTGGAGGATTCTCCATTTGTTGTGACCGGCATGGAAGAGTATCTGGATGATAAGGGGCGGGACGCGATCGTCTTTACAACGAATATTGGCGAAAACGTTGTTCTTTCCAGGGAGCATGGTTTAAGAGTCAGTTTTGATGATGAGACTGGAGAAACGATTCCCTATCTCCAGCTGGACAGGGGGCTCGAAGCTCGGGTGGGACGTAACATATTTTATGAGTTGGTCGAGCTGGCCACTCAGCAGGAGAGTAACGGCGTAACTACTCTGACACTGGTGAGCCAGGATGACTCTTTCTTTCTTGGAAAATTTTAGTGGGTTTGGAAAGCTTTACGGGTCTGAATAGTTTTCGCTGGCCGGGTGATTCCGGAAGGCTTGTTTGGTTTTAGAAAACCTTCCTGGCTATAGAGGGTTCTGTTCCGGCCCCGATCTCTTAAGCAGAAATAAAAAAGGCAGCGTAACGCTGCCTTTTCCATTTATGTGCCCCGGTTACATATTGGGGTAGTTTGGACCGCCGCCGCCTTCAGGCGTTACCCACACGATGTTCTGGGTAGGGTCTTTAATATCGCAGGTCTTACAGTGAACGCAGTTTTGAGCGTTGATCTGGAAGCGTTTGTTGCCATCCTCGCCTTCAACGACCTCATAAACTCCCGCAGGGCAATAGCGCTGCGCTGGTTCGTCGTATTTCGGCAGATTGTAGTTGATCGGCACGTCTGCGTCCTTAAGCTTCAGGTGGCAGGGCTGATCTTCCTCGTGGTTGGTATTGGACAGAAACACGGAGGTTAATCTGTCGAAAGTCAGCTTATTATCCGGTTTGGGGTAGCTGATTTTCGGACATTCGCTGGCAGGTTTCAGCACTTCGTGATCCTTTTTGGTGTCACGGAATGTGATAGGCAGGCTGCCGCGAAGAATGTTTTGTTCAAAGTATGCGACGGCACCGCCCATAATGTTGCCGAACTTGTGCATGGCGGGGCCAAAATTGCGCTCATCATAGAGCTCTTTATACAGCCAGGAGGCTTTGAATTTATTGGTAAATGCCGTGAGGTCTTCTTTACCTTCTGAGCCGGCTTTCAGGGCTTCAAAAACTGCTTCGGCGCCCAGCATGCCAGACTTCATTGCCGTGTGTGAACCCTTGATCTTTGAAGAGTTCAGGGTGCCTGCATCACAACCCAGGAGAAGGCCCCCGGGGAAGGTCATTTTGGGTAGTGAATTGAATCCGCCTTTGGCAATCGCTCTTGCGCCATACGCGACTCTTTTGCCGCCTTCGAGATACTTCTTGATCTCAGGATGCAGTTTGAGTCTCTGGAATTCCTCGAAAGGAGACATGTGAGGGTTGGTATAACCCAGGTCTGTAATCAGGCCCACATATACCTGGTTATTCTCCAGGTGATACAGGAAAGAACCGCCGGTCGATTTGCTCTCGGTGAGCGGCCAGCCGGTGGTGTGAATAACGAGGCCTGGTTGGTGTTTGGCCGGATCAACATCCCAGAGTTCTTTGATGCCGATGCCGTAATGCTGGGGATCTTTGCCTTCGCTGAGGTCAAACTTTTCGATCAGCTGTTTGCCGAGATGCCCACGGCAGCCTTCGCTGAACAAAGTGTACTTGGCGTGTAGTTCCATGCCGGGCACATAGCTGTCTTTCTGTTCGCCGTTGTGTCCAATACCCATGTCGCCAGTCAGAATACCTTTTACGCTGCCGTCTTCGTGATAAAGAATTTCAGCGGCAGGAAAGCCGGGGTAGATTTCTGCCCCCATGCCCTCGGCTTTTTCAGCAAGCCAGCGGCAAAGGTTACCAAGGCTGATAATGTAATTGCCTTCGTTATGCATGTTGCGGGGGACAAAGGCGTTGGGGACCTTGATCGCAGATTCAGGGCCGCGAAGAACAAAGATGTCATCGCCGGCAACAGGAGTGTTAAGGGGAGCGCCTTCTTCTTTCCACTTGGGAAACAGTTCATTCAGAGCTGTTGGTTCGAATACGGTACCGGCGAGGATGTGCGCGCCGACTTCAGAACCTTTTTCTACAACACAGACGGTCAGTTCTTGCTCGTTTTCCTGAGCCAGCTGAAGAATTCTGCAGGCAGCAGACAAACCAGCCGGACCAGCGCCCACGATCAAAACGTCAAATTCCATCGATTCGCGTTCCACCATTGATCTCCTTTTAGCTTCACAGCTTTAAAAAGCTTTTGGGTATTCTAAAAAGTTTCTGGCAGCACGGCCCTGTACACTCTCATTCTTATTGTGAGCGCCTGAACGATAAAACTAATACGGTTTATCGTGATACATCCTTGATATACTTCGGTGTTATTGTTGTCGGGAGCTCTGGGGTTTTATTGTGTCACCCCTCGATACGGTCCGACCACGCTGTGCTGCAAGTCGTTAAAATCTCAGAAGTATAGAGGATTAAAACATACGTAGCATAACGTATTTTCAACCTCAAACAAACGTTTGTTTGAATTTTTCTCCAAAATCGCCTTTAATAGGTCGGATGCAGTTATCAGGGGAGTAAAAATTTCCCGCCAATTACTGCCGATTCTCTGACCTGTGTGGTTGACCTGCACGAGAGAAGCGTTCAGTATTGGGCTGCTTTGAAAACGCCTGCTGGCGCGTACTGTGTTTAAATTTCTGAATTTAAATCTGAATTTAAAACAGTTACGGATTGCGCCGCATTGGTTCCAATTGAACACATCACAACACAAACGAGGAATCTATGAAGGTTCTGGTCGCTGTAAAACGAGTAATTGATTACAACGTTAAGGTACGAGTTAAGTCAGACAATACTGACGTTGATCTAACCAACATCAAAATGGCAATGAACCCATTCTGTGAAATCGCTGTCGAAGAAGCGGTTCGCCTTAAAGAAAAGGGTGTTGCTACTGAAGTCGTAGTCGTTTCCATCGGACCCAAGGCTTCCCAGGAGCAGATCAGAACAGCTCTGGCACTGGGCGCTGATCGTGGTATCCACATCGAAACTGAAGAGCAGGTTCAGTCTCTGGCGGCAGCCAAACTGCTGAAAGCAGTGGTTGAGAAAGAGCAGCCCCAACTGATCATTCTTGGTAAGCAGTCCATCGATACCGATAACAATCAGACCGGTCAGATGCTGGCGGCGTTGTGTGGTTACGGACAGGGTACCTTTGCTTCAGAAGTGGTTGTTGAAGGCGATAAGGTCAATGTCACTCGTGAAATTGACGGTGGTCTGTTAACAGTTGCTCTAAACCTTCCTGCCGTTGTAACAACGGATCTTCGTTTGAATGAGCCGCGCTACGCATCTCTGCCAAACATCATGAAAGCCAAGAAAAAGCCTTTGGAGACCACGACTCCAGCAGATCTGGGTGTTGATATTGCACCACGTCTGTCTACCGTCAAGGTTGAGGCTCCAGCGCAACGTCAGGCCGGTATTAAGGTCGGTAGCGTGGCTGAGTTGGTTGAAAAGCTGAAAAACGAAGCGAAGGTGATTTAATTATGAGCGTTTTGGTAATTGCAGATCACGATAACAGCGTACTGAAGCCTGCCACTCTGAACGTTGTTGCTGCCGCCCAACAGATTGGTGGCGATATTGAAATTCTGGTTGCAGGTGAAGGTTGCGGGGCAGTAGGTGAAGCTGCTGCGAAAGTTGCCGGTGTCAGCAAGGTATTGGTTGCTGATAACGCTGCCTACGGACATCACCTGGCCGAAAACCTTTCTCTTCTGGTGGCTGAGCTGGGTAAAGGCTATAGCCATATCCTGACCTCCGCAGGCACTACTGGTAAAGACTTCTTGCCTCGTGTTGCCGCTTTGTTGGACGTTGCTCAGGTATCTGACATCATCAAAGTTGAAGGTCCTGATACATTTGTTCGCCCAATCTATGCGGGTAACGCGATTGCTACTGTTAAGTCCAGCGACAGCATCAAAGTGATTACTGTTCGTCCTACCGGATTTGACCCGGTTGCAGCAGAAGGCGGTTCAGCTTCAGTTGAAGCTGTAGGTGCAGCACACGATGCGGGCGTATCTTCCTTTGTTAAGGAAGAGTTGGCCAAATCTGATCGTCCAGAGTTGACCAGTGCCAGTATCGTTATTTCTGGTGGCCGTGGTATGCAAAACGGTGACAACTTTGAAATGCTGTACAAAGTGGCTGATAAGTTGGGTGCTGCTGTTGGTGCTTCTCGCGCGGCAGTTGACGCCGGTTTCGTTCCTAACGATATGCAGGTTGGTCAAACCGGTAAAATCGTTGCTCCTCAGCTGTATATCGCTGTTGGTATCTCCGGTGCAATCCAGCACTTGGCAGGTATGTCTGACAGTAAAGTCATTGTTGCCATCAACAAAGACGAGGAAGCGCCTATCTTCCAGGTAGCTGACTACGGTTTGGTGGCAGATTTGTTCGAAGCAGTTCCAGAGCTTGAGAAAGCTATCTAATCTGTCTTCATAACATATGAAAAAGGAGAGCTATTGCTCTCCTTTTTTGTTGGTGCACTCTGCTGGCATACCTAAACCACCTCTTGTGGAGGTGGTGATTGGCTTGCTTTGTATCAGATCAGCTCTTCAGCTCCGCTATATTTTCAAAGTGATGAAGTGCCTCTGGATTTGCCAGAGCATCCTTGTTCTTTACTTCTTCTCCATGAATGATTTTCTTGACGGCCAGCTCGACAATTTTTCCGCTGATGGTGCGTGGGATATCCGGCACGGCAATGATCTTGGCCGGGACGTGTCGTGGAGTGGTGTTAGCTCTGATAGTCTGTTTGATCTTGCTGATCAAATCATCGTTCAGCTCAACGTCCTGTCTTGTCTTAACGAATAAAATAACTCTTTCGTCGTCTTGCCATTGTTGGCCAACGACAATGGACTCAAGTATTTCGTCCAGCTTCTCCACCTGACGATAAATCTCTGCCGTGCCTATTCTGACGCCGCCAGGGTTCAACACTGCATCAGAGCGGCCGTGTATTATCACGCCGTGTTGGAGTGGCGTTTGCGAGGTTGCCTGGTGCTCTACAACCTCTCCAAAATCACCATGCGCCCAGATATTGGCAAAACGATCAAAATAGGCCTCGTGATACTTTTTGCCATCCGTGTCATTCCAGAAACCTATCGGCATGGAGGGGAACGGAGATTGACAGGTCAGCTCGCCTCTTTCTCCGATAAGAGGTTGTCCTTCTTCATCTGTAAATGCAACGTCCATGCCGAGTCCAAGACACTGGAGCTCTCCCCGATAAACCGGCAGAACTGGATTGCCCAGGGCAAAACAGGAAATGATGTCTGTGCCACCGGAAATACTGCTGAGGCAGATATCGGACTTCACCTCCCGGTATAGATAATCAAACGTCTCGTGAGGCAATGGGGAGCCGGTCGAGAGAAGGGCGTCTAAGGAAGAAAGGTCGTGGGACTTCCCTGGAGACAGGTGTTCTTTTTCGCAAGCACTGTAGAACTTTGCTCCGGCACCGAAAATTCGGATTTTTTCAGCTTCCGCAATATCCCATAAACGATCTGGTTTCGGAAAGAACGGAGAGCCGTCGTAGAGTACCAGTGTGGCGCCAAAAGCCAGACTTGATACCAGCCAGTTCCACATCATCCATCCACAGGTGGTGAAGTAAAAAATGCGATTACTTTGATGAAGATCCGTATGCAGGCCTAGCTCTTTCAAATGCTGCAGGAGTGTTCCCCCAATGCTGTGCACAATGCATTTTGGAACGCCGGTTGTGCCTGATGAATACATGATGTAAAGCGGGTCATCAAAAGAGCAGGGTGTAAAGCTTAGCTCGGGTACAGACGTATCAGAATAGATGTCGGCTTCAATATTCATAACCTGATAGGTCAATTCTGATACATTGCTCGAGCCGGCAACCTGAAGGTTTTTGGCAAAGCTCAACCAGATCAGGCCGGAAAGGTTCTCCAGGGATTGAGTGATTTCAGATACCCGGGAACGGGTATCAATGACTTTGCCATTGTAATAGTAGCCATTGCACGCCAGCAAAACTTTGGGTTTGATCTGTCCAAAGCGATCAAGAACCCCTTGCAGGCCAAAATCCGGTGAACAAGAGGACCAGATTGCTCCGATACTGGAGGCTGCCAACATACCTATCACGCTTTCCGCGCAGTTGGGGAGGAAGGCGGCCACTCGGTCACCTTTTTCAACGCCCAGGCGTTTCAATGTGGCGGCTAATTGAGCAACTTTACGGTTGAGTTCTGACCAGGAAATCTCAATGCGCTCTCCAGTTTCCTTATACGAAATAATGGCGGGCTCATCGTTGCTTCTGGACAGCAGGTTTTCCGCAAAGTTTAAGGAGGCGGAAGGGAACCATTTGGCGCCGGGCATGGCGTCAGCGTTTTCGAGGTAAGGTGAGCTTCCTTTCTTTCCCTTTACGCCGAAGTAGTCCCAGATCAGGGACCAGAATTGCTCTTTGTTCTGGACAGACCATTGATGTAACGGCTGGTAGGCTTCCGGTACGTCAGGGTAATGGGCTTTGGCAAAGCGGACAAAGTCCGTCAGACGAGTTTTACTGATTCTTTCCTTGGAGGGTGTCCAGAGTGGTGTGAACGATTCTGGCTGTGACATGATAGCCCCTTGTTGAGGTTGTTCTGTTTGTTGCTGAAAGGGTCGTTTAGTTTGCTGATTCTGGAAAGTAAAGTTAAGTCTTTTTCCTGTCAATGGATCTCAAAGGAATCGTGTTCTTCTTCATATATAGTGCTGATCTGGGTACTAACGTAATGGAGCCTATTTATGAGACAAGGCTGTACCGGCCTTTGATCCATTGGGGCGATTGAGTACGCGCGATATTTTGCTGCCTGCTTCCACCAGCTTATTTATATCTACACCGGTATGGATGCCATTTCCTTCCAGCATGTAGATGACATCCTCTGTGGCGACGTTGCCCGAGGCACCTTTGGCATAGGGGCAGCCCCCTAAGCCTGCAACGGAGGCATCAATAATGCGGATGCCGAGATCCAGGGACTGGTCAATGTTGGCAATTGCCTGTCCGTAGGTATCGTGAAAGTGTACGGCCAGGGTTTCTGCGCCAAGTTCCGGTATCAGGGCTTGAAGTAGTGATTTTGTCTGCCGGGACGTACCGACACCAATCGTGTCTCCCAGCGATATCTCGTGACAACCGAGTTCCCTGAGCTTTTGAGACACTTCAAGGACTGCCTGATGAGAAATATTTCCCTCATAAGGGCAACCCAGTACACAGCTCACATAGCCTCTCACCGGAATATTATGCTGCCGGGCTGCCTCTAATACGGGAATAAAGCGTTCAATGCTTTCTGCGATACTGCAATTGATGTTCTTTTGGGTAAAAGACTCGGAGGCGGAAGTGAATATGGCCACTTCGTCGACATGGCATTTGAGTGCTGCTTCAAAGCCCCTGAGATTTGGAGTTAGGGCGGAGTAGGTCACCCCGGTAACCCTCTCTATCAGATCAAATACCTGCTCTGAGTCAGCCATTTGCGGCACCCATTTGGGAGACACAAAGCTACCGGCTTCAATATGCGTAATGCCTGATTTGGCTAGGTCATTGATAAGCTCGGCTTTCTGCTGAGGTGTCAGAGGTGTTGACTCGTTCTGTAGACCGTCCCGAGGGCCGACTTCAACAATTTTAACCTGTGGAGCACTCATCCTGTTGTACCAGTTTGTGCGTTGTTTTGGGGTAAATCCAGGTCTTGTGACGATAGAAACTCGATCAGCAGTTGCTGAGCGGAAACTGTTTCTTTCTCGCGGCATAACAATCGGTTCACCACACCCTGGTCTGGCGCTTTGATCGTATGTTCCATCTTCATGGCCTCCATGACCACAAGGGCCTGGCCTTTCTCGACGGTTGCTCCCTCGTCACACAGAACCTTAACGATGGTGCCTCCCATGGGGGCGGAAAGCGCATTTCCCTGGTGATCACCATGGTGCTGAACGAGGGTGCTGTCATCCGGAGTTTCCAGAGTGACACCGTACCCGTCGACGAACACTACTATTTGATTGGTATCGATAAAATAGTGGTATTCCCGGAGCTTGCCATCCGCTCTGATCGTCAGGGTATTCTCAGACACGATATCGAAGTCAATTTCTGTTGTCTGGTGATCGAAGGAAAGGCTAAATGATCCCTTTCTTTGTCCGAAGGAACGGGGGGAGTGGATGCTCGTCGTTAAATTTTCATTATTCAGCCAGAACTCAAACGTGGCTGTTCGCTGTCCGTTCATGCTCCACAAGTCGGCGGTATTCCAGGGGCTCGAATCAAAAGTCTCATAGCGACTGGAACCAAGCTGTTGTGATTTGAGATTCCAATGCAGTGCGGTGACGACCCCCATCAGATCGGAGTCAGGCTCGATTGCCGGAATGAGGTCCGGCTCGTTTTCGGCAATAAAATTCGTTGAAAATCTGGCGGCTACAAAGTCAGGGTGCTCAAGCGTTTTAACCAGAAAACCATTGTTGGTTTCCACTCCGCTGATCAGGGTATGCCGAAGCTTTTCAGCTAAATAGGCGACAGATTCCTCTCGTGATGGCCCCCACGCAACCACTTTGGCGATCATGGGGTCATAGTGTTGGGTAATACTGTTGCCGGCTTCAATGCCGCTGTCCACCCTGAGAAATCTAGCGCGGGACTCTGCAGGCTGTTCAAAGGATTGGTGTGGTTGTTCAAAAAAGTAGTGCGGTTCGGGAAAAGTCACCTGTTTAAGGTGGCCGATGCTCGGCAGAAAATTGTTTTCCGGACTTTCCGCATAGAGCCTGACTTCTACTGCATGCCCTTTGATGCTGAGGCTTTCCTGGTCCAGAGGCAGTGATTCTCCCCGGGCGATACGGATCTGCCATTCCACCAGATCCTGACCGGTAATCAGTTCGGTGACAGGGTGTTCCACTTGCAGCCGGGTATTCATTTCCATGAAATAGAAGTTTTCCTGGTAATCGACCAGAAACTCAACTGTGCCAGCGCCCCGGTATTGAATCTTGCGGCCACAATCCAGCGCAGCTTCTCCCATAAGTCTTCGGGTGTTTGCACTGAGGTTGGGAGCGGGGGCTTCTTCAATCACTTTCTGATGGCGGCGCTGTATTGAGCAGTCTCTGTCAAACAGATAGACGCCGTTACCCTGACTATCAAAGAAGACCTGAACTTCGACATGGCGAGGCTGGATGATGAGTTTTTCCAGGAGTACCTTGTCATCCCCAAAGGCATTTAGTGCCTCTCTTTTGGCCGCCTGTAGTGCATCCTCGAACTCGGAGGCAGCTTCTACCGCACGCATACCTTTGCCGCCGCCACCGGCGCTTGCTTTGATGAGTAGCGGAAAATCGATCTTTTGTGCTTCTTCCAGCAGAAAGGCGCTGTCCTGGTTTTCGCCGTGGTATCCCGGCACCAGGGGAACACCGGCTTCGTCCATCAGTTTCTTTGCAGCGGCTTTATCGCCCATCGCAGAAATAGATGAGGCGAGGGGGCCTATGAACGTAATGTCGTTATCGATGCAGCGTTGAGCAAAATCCGCGTTTTCGGAGAGAAATCCGTAGCCGGGGTGAACTGCGTCAATTGAGTGGGTTTTGCAGATTTCAAAGAGACGGTCCTGATTAAGATAGGTGTCTTTAGGGCTGGTTCCCGGCAGTGCGTACGCTTCATCTGCAAACTGTACAAAAGGGGCATTGCGGTCAATATCTGAATAGACCGCGATGGTGGTAATTCCCATTTTCCGGGCTGTCTTCATTACCCGCAGAGCAATTTCGCCCCGGTTAGCCACCAATAGTCGTTTCATGGCTGGTCTCCTGCGTGGGCCCATTGGGGCGACCGTTTTTCCAGAAAGGCTTTCAGTCCTTCCTGTCCTTCCTCGCTAACTCTGAGCTCGGCGATCAGTTCACTGGTATAGACGAGAGTTTGCTCCCCGATAGGATGGTTCTGGATCATGTTGAGCAGCTGTTTGGCGCTGGTCAGGGCATTAGGGGCGTTATTCAGAATCTGTTTGCATAGATTGGAGGTGGTTTCCTGAAGTTGGTCATCGGAAACAACTTCGTGGAGAATGCCGAGCTGTTTGGCCGCTTCGGCATTTATCAACTCGGCGGTTAGCGTATAGCGACGCATATTGCGGGCACCGATTACCCGGTTTACATAAGGGCTGATCACTGAGGGGACCAGACCCAGTTTGACTTCACTCAGGCAAAATTTTGAGGACTGGGTGCCTATGGCGATATCGCAACAGCAGATCAATCCAAGTGCGCCACCAAATGCACCTCCCTGAACGCGGGCGATGGTCGGTTTGGGGAACTTGTAAAGGGTATCCATCAAGAAAGCGAGTCGATTGGCATCGGCCAGGTTTTCTTCATAACTGGCTTCCCCCATGCTTTTCATCCAGTGGAGGTCAGCGCCTGCCGAGAAGTGCTTACCGTGCCCGGCGATCACAAGAACCCGCACGGTATTGTTGGATTTAAGTTCCTCTAAAGAGCGTATCAGTTGCTCGATCACCTCGGCGTTAAACGCATTGGATTTCTCAGGACGGTTCAGTGCCAGTGTGGCAACTCCATGCTCAATCTGAAGGGTAACGAGGCTGTCATCAGTATCGAAATTGGTGTTACTCATATCGAAAATCCTTAGTGATTGCGTCCAGAGCTTACATTCTGAAGACACCGAATTTGGTGTCACTAATTGGAGCGTTAAGGGAGGCGGAAATCGCCAGTCCGAGAACCCGTCTGGTGTCAGCCGGCGCGATAATGCCGTCGTCCCAGAGTCTGGCGCTCGCATAATAAGGGTGTGACTGGCGTTCGAACTGTTCTATCGTCGGGGCTTTAAACGCTTCTTTCTCAGCGTCTGTCCAGCTCTGTCCCTGGCGCTTCATGGCGTCTTCTTTGACCTGTGCCAAAACGCCGGCGGCTTGCTCTCCTCCCATAACGGCGATGCGGGCGTTGGGCCACATCCACATAAATCGTGGATTATAGGCTCGGCCACACATGCCATAGTTCCCGGCTCCGAAACTTCCGCCGATCACGACAGTAAATTTAGGAACTTCTGCGCAGGCGACAGCCGTCACCATCTTCGCGCCATGCTTGGCGATGCCGCCTTCTTCATACTGCTTCCCAACCATAAATCCAGTGATGTTCTGCAGGAAGACCAATGGAATCTTGCGCTGGCAGCACAGCTCAATAAAGTGAGCGCCTTTCTGGGCGGACTCGCTGAATAGAATGCCGTTATTGGCGACGATGCCCACCGGATAGCCGTGAATGCGGGCGAATCCACACACGAGTGTCGAGCCAAACAGGGCTTTGAACTCGTCAAAGTCTGAGTCATCCACAATTCGGGCGATGACCTCATGAACGTCATATGGGGTCTTGAGATCAGAGGGAACGACTCCGTCCAGTTCGTTTACGTCATATCTTGGTGGGATCGATGGGGTGGTATCCAGGCTCCCCAGTTTCTTGTGGTTTACCCGTCGGATGGCCTGGCGTGCCAGCATCAGGGCATGTACTTCATCTTCGGCATAATGATCTGCAACACCGGAAGTGCGGCAATGCACGTCGGCGCCGCCCAATTCTTCGGCGGACACCACTTCTCCGGTGGCCGCCTTAACTAGTGGCGGCCCTGCCAGAAATATGGTGCTTTGCCCCTTTACCATGATGCTTTCATCTGCCATGGCGGGAACATACGCGCCTCCCGCCGTGCAAAGGCCGAGAACCACGGCAATTTGGGGAATCCCTTGGGCAGACATTCTCGCCTGACGGTAGAAAATATGGCCGAAATCTTCCTTGCCGGGGAATACTTCATCCTGCTGAGACAGGTTAGCGCCGCCGGAGTCGACCAGGTAGATGCAAGGTAGGCGGTTTTCCTCTGCGATGGTTTGGGCGCGGATATGTTTCTTTACCGTTAACGGGTAATAGGTGCCGCCCTTAACGGTGGAATCGTTTGCGACGATCATGCATTCAATGCCTTCGATTCGACCAATGCCGGCAATCGCCCCTGCCGCCGGTACAGCTTCATGATAGACATCGTGGGCGGCCAATTGTCCTATCTCCAGGAAAGGAGAGCCGGGATCCAGTAACCTGGCGATTCTTTCCCGGGGAAGAAGCTTGCCTTTGGCAAGATGGCGCTCCCGGGCTTTCTCTCCGCCACCAAGCTCGATCGTTGCAACCAATGTCTGCAGGTTGTCTACCAGTCCGGCCATGTGTTCCTGGCGCTTCTGGAATTCTTCGCCTGCAGTGTCTATCTTGGATTCGATGATCGCCATGGAACCTCCTTATCAACGTGACTCGTTAAACAGTTCCCGGCCGATCAGCATGCGACGGATTTCCGACGTGCCGGCCCCGATTTCATATAGCTTCGCGTCTCTCAACAAGCGACCGGTGGGGTACTCGTTGATATAGCCGTTACCCCCCAGAATCTGAATCGCATCCAGCGCCATTTGAGTCGCTTTTTCTGCACAATAAAGAATGACGCCGGCGGCATCTTTACGGGTGGTTTCGCCTCGGTCACACGCCTGGGCAACCGCGTATAAATAAGAGCGGCAGGCGTTGAGGGTGGTGTACATATCCGCCACTTTGCCTTGAATCAATTGGAACTGGCCAATGGATTGTCCGAACTGCTCGCGCTCATGGATATACGGCACGATTTGATCCATGCAGGCTTGCATGATGCCGGTAGGGCCACCGGACAGGACCACCCGTTCATAATCCAGTCCGCTCATCAAAACTTTGACGCCCTGGTTCTCTCCACCAAGAATGTTTTCGACCGGTACTTCACAATTGTCGAATACCAGCTCGCAGGTGTTGGAGCCGCGCATGCCCAGTTTGTCCAGCTTGGGAGAGCGACTGAACCCCGGGTAATCCCGTTCAACAATAAAAGCGGTGATGCCGTGAGGTCCTTTTTCAATGTCGGTCTTTGCATAGATCACATAAGTGTTGGCATCCGGTCCGTTGGTAATCCACATCTTGGCGCCGTTAAGCACATAGTGATCACCTTTACGTTCCGCGCGCAGTTTCATGCTGACAACATCGCTGCCCGCATTGGGTTCGCTCATCGCAAGTGCGCCAATATGCTCCCCGGATACCAGCTTGGGTAGATATTTTGCTTTTTGTTCCGGGGTTCCGTTGCGGTGAATCTGATTAACGCAGAGATTGGAGTGAGCGCCGTAACTTAGGCCTATCGAGGCTGAAGCGCGACTGATTTCTTCCATTGCCAGAACATGAGCCAGATACCCCATATCAGAGCCGCCATATTCTTCCGAGACGGTAATTCCCAGCAGGCCAAGCTCTCCCAATCGCTTCCATAAAGTGTTAGGGAAAGCATTTTCCCGGTCGACCTCAGCTGCCAGAGGTGCAATTTCGCTTTGAGCGAAAGAAGACACCTGGTCTCTCAGCATGCAGATTGTTTCATCGAATCCAAAGTTCAGTGAGTGATAATGAGAGCTCATAGTTCACCTGCGTTATTGTTGTTCCTGGTTATTTGGTCGGGCTGTCGTCTGAATCACCGTCGTGGGAGTCAGGCGTCAACCGGTTTAATCTGTTAGGCCTGACATAGCTTCAAGACAGCGGGCTTCAGCCTCATTCAAATCCCTCTGCATGACTTCGATATCCTTAAGCTGCCGCTGCAAAGCTTCGCGGCGCTCATAAATCTTGCTCAGTAGGAGCTGCAACTGGTCTTTGTTACCTGTCTGGGGGTCGTAAAGGTCCAGAATGGCTCTGGACTCGGCAAGACTGAAACCAAGCCGTTTACCCCGCAAAATGAGCTTGAGCATTACCCGGTCTTTTTCTGAGTAGATCCTCGTCTGTCCCTGGCGTTCAGGGGAGATCAGTCCCTCAGACTCATAGAACCTGATCGTCCTGGTGGTGATATCAAATTCTTTGGCCAGATCGCTAATGCTGTAAGTCTTGCTCATAGGCAACTTCTTTTAGTGGGTATTGTTCGATTGAATGGGCTAAGTGTGTATTACGTTGACGTAAACGTCAACAACAAGGTTGTAATACCCGAATGTGATCCTATGACATGAAATAGCCGAAAGATTATTCAGAATGAAATCATCGGTGTGCCTTGATGACCCTAATTTGGAGCTTTTGTGTTACCGAATGGGAAGATCGCTAAAGAAGGCGTCTGTGTAACAAGAGGTAACTTTATGTTTAAAAAGTGATTCACAGTCACGATTAAAATGTGTTAACTTGTCGCGCGATTCTGATGTGTAATCAGTCACGTTTTTGCTACTCCGTCCGCAATAGGGGCAAAGGAATAAAGGGAAATGAGATGGCCTTTAGGGTAAAGCGCTTAGGTATGGCTACCTTCTTAATTGGATTTTCTATTCTTACTATCTACTTCATACGCATGCCGCAAGAGGCTGATTCTGGCAATGCCTTGCCATCGAACTCTGCTAGTTCAAATGAAATGCCGGTTATAAGTTCACCTGAGCTTGCAACCTCCGCTAATGGTGTAGAGGTAATAGAAGCTACAGATACAGCCTCTTTTAACCAGCAGCAGAAAAATAATAGAGAGCTTTCCGGGGATGTGGTCGACGGTAAGGATGCTTCTTTGTCGACGTACAACGAGCTTCCTCAGTTATCAGAAAGGCTTTTTATTCCAGCAGCAAGCTCTGAGCCATACCGTACAAACAAAGTACGCAAATAAATTTAATTACCAGTCAATTTTTCTGTATCTATTTTCGCTAAGCAGATGGATATAAGAAGGATTCTTGTCATTCTACTGAAACAGGGAAACAAGGACATGCCGGTTCAACATCGCCTTTTCTTCTTTCTAATATTGCTATGTATTTCTCTAGGGTCGCGATCAGAGGAAATCCGTGATTACTATTCTGAACCAGGCTTAAATCCGTTTAAGGAAACTCTCAATCAGAGCTTTAATGAAAGCATCGATCCATTTTCTGGAGGTCTTCAGCTTTCATATACTGACATTTATCTTCCCGGTAACGGAGGAATGGATGTCAGAATAAACCGCTTTTATAACAGCCTTCAGACAAATGCCTATCCGTCCTGGAATTTCTATGGACTTGGATGGACAATGCACTTCGGTCGAATTGTTACTGCATGGCGAAATCGCGACCATCTCTGTAATCAGGGCTCTCTATACAGTGGCTCCACCATAGAAAACCCCTCCCTGGAGCATCCGGACGGAAGTCGTGAACTTCTCGTATTAAGTAGTGAGTTGAAAGACGGGACGCTGGTTACACGGAGTAACTGGAAGGCAGAGTGTGTCGATGGCATGGAGGGAATGCTGGTAACTGCACCAAACGGCACAAAATACTACATGGAAGAATATTCTTTCTTCCAGGACGAGCCCAGCTGGTTTACCACTCGTATAGAGGATGTGCATGGAAACTGGATTGACATTAAGTATGAAAGTAATTCACTAGGGATAGTATATATATCTGAAATATATCGTAGTGAAGAAGGTGATAGTTCGCCGATCGTTACCTATGAATATGACAATGTCCAGTCTGATGCACCTACACTAAAAGCCATTGTCGCTAAGGGCCAGCGTTGGGAGTATGTGTTTGAAGATATCCCCAATTATTATGCTTCCCGTCATTTAAAGCAGGTTGTTAGGCCGGATGGAAGGGTTTGGGCTTATGATTATTTCGAAAAGCAAGATGATCCAAACCCAGATGATGAGATAGATGAAGATGGGCTTGGGAGTTATTCTTTAAAACAGGTGACCTATCCGGACGGCGGAGAGATTCATTACACATATCAATATGTACAATTCTATGTCGATAGTGACCACAGAACGACATCTATTAGCTCTAAAACCGTTGTAAATGAAGGGACTGAAGAAGGGGTGTGGACTTACGAGTTTAAGCCTTCCTCTTATTCCTATGGTAGTGTTGTAGGTGGTCAAAGGCCACTTAAGCTTGATGAAACTGTGGTAACGGCTCCAGACGCGAAATACGTTTATCGCCATTACGGTCAGGATACAGTGTTTTACGACTTGTCTGTATGGCACTGGGATCCAGCCTCTTTTGGTCTGCAGGTAGAAGCGCTTGTATATAGTCTCGACAATGTTTTATTGGAAAAAAGAAAGAAATCCTGGGGCTACAGAAAAATATCTGAAGAGAATTATGTTCATGGCGTAAACCATAATTGGGATGCGACTTTTGAGACCTACGCGCCTTATGTTGAGGCTGAATATTCAAGTCGCGATGATAAAGCTGTCGGTTCAGAGGGCTATGCTCACGCTACTCTCTATATTGATCAGGACAGGTTTGGTAATCCACAAACGATCATAGAGACCTCGAATCTATTAAACGACTTTGATCGGGTATCCAGAGCGACATATGAACACGATACGGATACGTGGATACTCAATAAAGCCGTACAGGAAACGGTTTCTCAGGCAAATGCAATAGAAGCGGCTGAACCCGAGAATTGGTCGATTCAGGATGAAACAATTGTCAGCCAAGTTGATAGGGTGTTTGACGGTATTGGCCAGTTGCGGGAAGAAAATCAAAACGGCGTAGTTTCTAAGTTTGAGTACCACGCCTCAGGGGACTTGAAATCAACGGAAGACGCGCGGCACTTTTTAACTCAATATTCTGACTATCAGAGGGGTATTTCAAAACTCGAAGTACATCCTGAGAGTATTGAAATCAGAAGGGATGTAGACGATATCGGACGGCTCAAGTCTGAGACGAATGGCCGGGGATTTACCACTAATTATGGGTACGACGAGTTAAATCGTTTAAAAAGCATTAGCTATCCTATCAATAGCAGTGTAGCGGTCTCTTATAGCTCAGCTGGTAACAAAACTCGTACTTTAACTAGAGGCAACTACAGTCAGAAAGACAGTTATGATGGTTTTGGGCGTCTTAAAAGTACGACTAGGACCGATACACTTAGTAGTAACTCTATTGTTACCACATACGAATATGATGCTTTAGGCCGCAAAACCTTTCAATCATATCCAAACTCATCTGATGGAACCCATTATGTCTACGACGCCTTGGGAAGAATAGTTAAGCAGCAAAACGCTGACGGAACAGCGGTGAAGTTTGACTATTACGACGGGAAAGTGGTCCAGACAGATGAACGTGACAACCAGACTGAGACTATTTTTAGAGTGCTTGGCGGAGGAATGGACCAAGTGCTGATGAGCATTAACCAGCCTGAGTCTGTGTCAACTGGTTTGAAGCGTAATATTCTTGGACAGATTACTAAAGTTTTTCAGGGCGAAAACATTGGAACTCATGTTGTTGGTCCTAATCGAACTTATACCTACGATGAGCATCTTTTCCTGATCGAGCAGACTCATCCGGAAACCGGAACTACCTATTATGAGCATGACGAACTTGGTAACAATACGTCGATTCGGGTAGGTGATCACGAAGCAACTCGGCTTACATATGATGGTCTTAACCGGGTTACCTATATTGACTACCCTGGTTACACGGCTGATATTGAAAATCACTACAATAAAAACGGTAACATTGAGAGAATGACGTCAGGGCATACCGACTGGGAGTATGTCTATGATGACAATGATAACTTAATAGATGAAACGCTTACTGTTACTGGCCTGCTAACCAAGGCATTTAACCTTCATTATGATTTTGACAATCTGGATTCACTGGAAAAAATAACCTATCCAGACAGTTTCTCGGTTGATTATGCTCCCGATGCATTTGGAAGGCCGACGAAAGTCGGTGGATTTGCATCAAATCTTAGCTTTCATCCAAGCGGTCAAATTCAAAGCTACACATTATCAAATGGTGTTACAGGGTCGCTGACTTTGAACCAGCGGCTTTTCCCACAAACCATCAGTGCAGGGAATCTTGTTGGTCTTTCTTATACCTATGACGATGCTGGCAACATAACCTCTATTGAAAATTCTGTAGATCCTGGTCAAAGCATCTCGATGGCGAGAAACGATAGCTATGACGGGGTTAACAGGCTCCGTAATGCTCGTGGTTCTTGGGGTGATATATATTTTGAGTATGACCATATTGGGAATATTTCCAGCACTCGTGATGCTGAGAATGCACCTCAAAAGACATTATATATTTATGACAAAAATAACCGATTAATATCTGACAGGCTCCAAAAATCAGACGGAAGTGCGCTTCAGCAGAACTATACGTTGAAATATGATTCGTTAGCGAATATTACAGATAAGATTGTCAATAAAAACACCTATCCTTTAGCGGATTACGATAAGAAGCATTTCGACTTTGATGATGCCTCAAGACTTGTTCGAGTCGTAACAGATTCCACGGTCAAAGATTACTCCTATGATGGAAATGGTCAGCTGGCAGTTGATCAAATACATGGGACCTATAAGCTCAAGTATAATATCTACACTAAGTCTGGCCATCTTTTGTACGAACAATCCATTGATGATTGCCAGACAACAAACTACATACTGCTAGGTAGTTCATTAATCGCCAAATCTGACGATGTCGCGGATGAGCCGTTGCTGGACGCCGATAATGATGGAATTCGAGACTGTGTTGAAGTTCAAGTAGGACTGTCTCCCGAGGATCCTCAGGATGGAAATGCCGATAGTGATAACGACGGTATATTGAATAAAGAGGAATTGGCACTAGGGACAGCCATATTTGGCAGTGGAGATACCGATGGTGACGGATTCTCTGACCAGGAAGAAATTGACGCTGGATCTGACCCTACCAGTATAGATTCAGACCGGGACGGAATATTGGATGCTGATGAGCTAGCTGATCCAAGGTTGAATCCAATGCTGGTGGACTCCGATCATGACGGAGTCACTGATAAATGGGAAATAGTCTTGCAGACTGATCCCAGCAATCCAGATGACGCTTTATTAGACTGGGATAATGATGGATTTACTAACCGGCAGGAAAGTTTGTCTGGGACAGATCCTACAGATAATGCCAGTATGCCTGAGCCCGGGACAATCGCATGGACGAGTGAAATCGGACTATTTGATTTAGGGCGGGTCACTATCGGTCCCGATGGAACGATATTTGTTTCAGATGATAGATTATATGCACTTTATCCTGACGGAACGGAGAAATGGGAGTTCGAATTTAATTCTACATCTGGCACTGAAAGCGACCCAGTTGTTTCTCCAGAAGGCATAATTTATGTTGGTGATTATGACGGGTACATCTACGCTCTTGATTCAAATGGCTCATTAATTAATGGATGGCCTTATAAGGCAGGAAGTAAAATTCTATCGCTGAGTCTGGCGTCAGACGGAACCGTGTATTCAGCCTCTCGAGACGGGTTTCTCTATGCAAATACTCCAACCGGCGATCTCTTATGGAAGAAACAAATCGGTGAGCTGTACGATTACTTTACAGCTCCGATCGTAGGAGCAGACGGACAACTATATATATCTAAAAAGCCCTATAACTCGAATTTCTCTGTAGTAATGGCGTTGAGCAAAGATGGATCGCATGACTGGGCATATAATACTGATTCAGTGGCATCAGGATTATCGGTTGATTATGACGGTACCTTATATTTTATTTCTGAAAATCGACTCTTTGCGATCTCGTCTCAGGGACAATCAAAATGGGTGTCGGATGCTTTAGCTGGCGTACCGAGTATACCTAGCAGTACGTTATTAAAAATCAATCCTGTAATTGGATCTGACTATGTTCTTGCTCCATATGAAGATACCACGGACAGTAGTGGGTTTGCTGTCATTAACAAGGAAAGTGGAGAGCTTATCGATAAGCTTTCAATGTTTGATACCTATGTAAACACTCCTGCCATAGCCAACGACTCGGTGGTTTATGGTTCCAACAAAGGGGGAGCGTTACGAAGCTTTGATCTATCAATGGACCCGAGTCTGAACACCAAGTTTGACTATTATTCTGAGTTTACCGGTGGGTCGGCACCGGTTATCGACAAGGATGGCACTGTATTCTTTAGTAATTACGCCGGAAGAGTGTTTGCCATAGTTGATAACAAGAAGGCCGCTGAAACGCCTTGGCCGCAGAGCAACCATGATCGATTCAATTCAAATAACGTATGCAGATTTGAGGGCGGATACTACACCAACAATAGCGATAGAGACGGTGATAAAATTCCCGATTGCGAAGAATTTGCTCACGGATTAGATCCTAATAATAATGATTCGGATATTGATCTGGACGAAGACACGCTGACAAATTATCAAGAGTATTTGTTGGGAACGGACTATTTTAGTCGTGACTCGGACATGGATGGCATTGACGACAATATCGAATTAAATGGTTCAACCAGCCCAACCAATTGGGATACTGATTTTGATGGGCTAAGTGATAAGGAAGAACTTGATCGAGGTTATGACCCTAATAACGCAGCAGAAGCTTTTCTGGACGATGATGGTGATGGGTATTCGAATGTCCAGGAAGGATTAACCAGGTCTGAGCCATTTAATGTCAATGTAATGCCTGAAGAAGGAAGCCAAATGTGGCTAGTTTCATTGGATGGAAACATTACAGGGCCAGCCTATGGCTTAGATGGCACTATTTATGTGGGTTCAGATAATAATAGAGTTTATGCGCTTTCTCCCTCTGGCAAGAAAAAGTGGGAAGTCGAATTGGAAGGGGCTATTAAATCCTCGCCAATGATAACCGAAGGCGGTGCGATAATCGTATACGACGGTTACTATTTATATTCCTATGCACCTGATAGTTCCCTCAATTGGAAAAGGGATATGGGGAACAGCCAGTATACATCTGCCATGCTTGGAATAGGGAGCGGTGACTCTATCTATATGCTAAGCAATGGAAAATTATTTGTTTTTAATAGTGATAACGGTAGTGATGCGCCTATAAGGGAAGTTGATTTTGGTAATGATGCAGATATTCCCATAGCCATCGCTGCAGATGGCAAAGTTTTTCAAGCCTATGGAAATATAGTTCGTACATTACTACCTACTGACGAGTTTGTGTGGTTCAGGCCTGGTAGTGGAGATATTACGGGCATGGCTGTGACGTACCAGGGAACAATCGTCGTTACGACGGAGGACGGATATCTGTATGGGCTAAATCCTATCGGGAAAAATGTAACTTGGTATGTTTATGTCGGAGATGCAGTATATGGCCCTGTGATAGATAGTGAAGGGCATATATATATCGCTTCAGACAGTGGTCGCGTTTATAAGTATGACGTAGAAGGTAATGCAGTTGGCAATATTATAAGGCTCCCATATAGAGGTGCCTCCTCATTGAGTTTGTCGAAGAACGATACGATTTATATCGTTATAGATGATCACCTTGTTGCGCTTGATAAAGATCTTCAAACTCTTTGGACGCAGTCCGTAATTGGAAGTTATAGCCCATTATTGTCTACACAAGACGGCACAATTATCGTTAGTGACAAGTTAGGCCAAGTATCAGCTTATGCTGCCGTTTCCAAAGGGATGGCAGATGAAGGCTGGCAGACCTCAGGGCATGACTCCTTCAGGTCCGCATTTGAGTGTAGGCACCGAGCTGGATCATATAGTACTGGTAGCGATAGTGACTTAGATGGAATTCCTGATTGTCTGGACTTTCGTCGAAGCCTTTTAGCAGATCTTGATGGTGAAGGAGATGAAGATGGTGATGGTTTGTCGAATGCTGTTGAATATCAACAGGGCACCATGCTTTACATTACGGATACAGATAACGATGGGCTTTCTGATAAGCAGGAAGCAGACCTCGCTACCAATCCTCTAGATGCTGATACTGATGGAGATACCTTGGGCGATGGCTTTGAGGTCGATAACGGATACGACCCAAAAAGTAATGAAGAGTTGTGGGTTGATGTTGATGGGGATGGTTTCAGCGTGCGCCAAGAAATTGTTGCTCACACTGACAACTTTGATTTAGACAGCTACCCAACAAGAGCTGGAAATGTTCTCCTCAATCAAATTGACTTTTATAGATTTGCTGTAGGAGGTGACGGCACCTTTTATACCTCCTTCAAAAGGTGGTCTTCAAGCACCGGATCTATAGCTGCGTGGGATCTTTTCAATAACGAAAAGTGGAGCGTTCCCTTCGATGATGTGGCAGAGGAGATCGCGGTTAGTCCAGGATTGAACGGGGGGCTCGTAGTCATTGGCCAGACGGTTAACGGGAAAAAGCATGTCTACGTTTTGGATCCAAATACCGGCGAAACAATTCGACAGTGGGAGAACCCAATTTATCCGTTTACCCTTGTAGGAATTGGCAGTAATGGGACCGTTTATCTGAAGGATAGTCATAATATTGTCGCTTTGGATTCTAAACAGGAAGAGCCTATTTGGACATATAGCGAGCCAGATTCCGTTATAGGTGTTTCAACAGCGATTGATGAATACGGATACCTATACTTCACTGCCGGCGGCAAGTTCAATAAGGTCAGCCCTGATGGCTTACATGTCACTACCTTGTACGATACAGGGCAAGCAAACTTAACCGGTTATATTGCTTTGGGGAGTGACAATAGGGAATACGTACTAAGTGATGCGCTTTATTGTATTGATAGAACAACAGGGCAACTCTTGTGGACTAAGGAAAATCAAGCCGACATTAACTACGTCAGTTATCCTCTTGTTGATTCAAACGGAAATGTCTTTGTTAAAGCTACGTCAGATGACGAAGTAACGACATATTTATTTGGTTTTTCCAAAGACGGTGAAGCTTTGACTCCGGGACCAATCTGGAGTACCTCCAGTGGGTTTGGTGACGTATCTCTAGCAGAAGATGGAACGATCTATTTAAAGAAATATGGTAGTTCAGGATCTCACTCTCTATACGCACTTACTGCTGACGGTGTGGTTCTGTGGACTAAATCCATTTCAGGTCTGACCCAATATATATTGGGCAACGACGGCATGATTTATTACTCCAATGACAGTAATTTTAACGGAGACCATATTTACTATTTCCAGGATGGCAGTGATGGCTTGGCCAAAACCGGTTGGCCGCTTAAAGGCGGTAATGCTTCTCATACATACTCATTACCATTTAGTGGAAACTATTCGCCCATTGTGTCTATCAACGCCCCCGAGTCCGATTCGATGTTGCCAAGAGGGTCTACGATCGTGTTGTCAGGATCTGCGGTCGATGAAGAGGACGGAGATCTGGCTACTTCTATCGAATGGCGTTCGGATATAGATGGTTTACTGGGGTCGGGTACTAATATTACTACGGCTTTAAGCGATGGGGTTCATAGAATTACCGCATCTGTAAGTGATTCAGAAGGAATTGTTGGTCAGTCTGTAATAACGCTCATCATGAATGACTTGCCATCTATCACGATTGCTTCCCCGACTGAAGGTGAATGGCTAATGTCTGGAAGCCTTTATCCCTCTGCGAGTGTTTCGGACCCCGAGGGGGATAATCTCGCAGAACAGGTTAAGTGGTACTCTGACATTGATGGCTATCTTGGACAGGGAAGCTCGCCAAAAGTCTATTTGACCGCCTATGATCAGGTGGATCCCACTACCCATGTGTTAACGGCTAAAGTCACTGATAGCTTGGGAGGTGAAAGTGAGCGCTCAATATCTGTACAAGTTTATTCTTCAGATTCATACAAAGATGATGATGGCGATGGCATACCAACATTCAGAGAAATCCAGTATGGGCTGAATCCCAAGGATCCGTTGGATCGACTATTGGATGCTGATAATGACGGTGTTAACAACTATCTCGAATTCCTGGTTGGAAACTATGGTAGTAGCGAGATTTCTACGCGATACGGTTATACGGTTCTTCACCCTTTGCAAACTTCAGGAGATATGGTGCTTATAGGTGGAGATGACGATGTCTATATTGGAGGAAATATTGGGCTTGGTCCTTTGGGTCAGGGAGAAATAATTAGTATAGATTCCGCTAATATTATTCAGGGAATGGGGTTAAGCTCATCTGATGGCGGATTTTCAATTTCCAGCACTATGCCATGGACAGATGCGCCTGTAGCTCTTGTGCAAAGGGGAACTCAATTTATTTACCCACAAACCCGTGGAGCTCACACCTACTACCTTTATGGAGCTGGAGGAGACTCGGGTGTTGATGTAACCGTTACAATCGCCGGATTCGAAATTCAAAGCCTGCATCTACCATTGGATACGGTTGTTGAATTCAACTTAGAGGATCAACTGCGGGCGGTAGAATTTAGTGCAGATGAACCTTTCTATTTGTTGCATGCCGGTAAAGACGAAAATGGTAAGCCGCAGGATGTGACATCCTTAACTCCGGCTGGATTTGAGTTGTGGGGTATTCACGAGAATACGGTGCTTAGTGTTCTGGAAGAAGACACTCAGGTGGACCTGTACACCTCTGGGGGGCAGTCAGACTCGATACTTCTTCAGCCCGGTCAGATCTATGAACCAACCCTACAGGTGGCTGACGGTGAGGCGCTCCATATCATATCTGACAAGCGGGTTTCTGCGTTGAGGCAGTCCAAGCCGGTTGATGTGACTTATAGCCTGCTTGACGGTGCGCCGGGTATGAACATAGATCCGACAACCGGGACGATCACCTGGGCACCTTCAGAATCTGATGTCAACTCGTACACTGTAGAAGTAGAAGCAACTGATGGAGTGAAGACAGCCACTCAGAGCTATACGCTTGAAGTGGTTAGTGCATCATCTTCACCAATCACGCCGGATCCAATTGTTGTTGATAATGGGGACGCCACCACCAGTTCTGTTGGTAGTTGGTCAACGTCGACCTATACCGCTGGATACTATGGAAGTAATTATCAGTTTATGTCCGGGCCTTCTGGAAGTGGAACCTCTTATACATGGGGGTTGCCCGTAACATTGCCAGGTAACTACAAGGTATATGCACGATGGACATCAACAAATGCCCGTGCCTCTGATGCCACCTATAGTGTTGCAACGACAAGTGGTGCTGAAACTGCAGTAGTCAGCCAGAAGACTGATGGTGGTAGCTGGAACCTGCTGGGTACCTATTCATTGGATGCCAATGCGGCTGTTACGCTTTCCGGTTATGGCAATAACTATGTCATAGCGGATGCGATCAGAATTGAATGGGATTCGCCGTCACAAGGCAATAGTGTGCCCCTAGGCATTACCTCGAAAGCTTTGACTAATGCTGTCGTGAACGAAGATTACCGTTACACATTAAGCGCTTTGGATCTTGATGGGGATAGCATTTCTTATTCCAAGGTTGATGGCCCCTCAAGCATGACGGTAGATCCAAACACCGGAGAGGTGATCTGGACTCCTGCCGCGGGTGATGAGGGCGATCACAGTGTTGTGCTTCAGGCGACCGATGGATCCAACAATGCCACCCAGGCCTTCATGCTAAAAGTGCTTGCTTCAGGGGGAGACTTCTGGGCAATTAGTTCTCCCGCCACAACTAGCGTCGTGGCTGGTGAGAGTTATGAATACACCCCGATACTTTCGGGACCGGAAAGTACTGTATTCGATACAGTTCAATTCCTGGATAGTGTGTTCCGAGCCCGCTATTTCCAGTTTGCTGAGGCAGTACAGAGAATTGAGGTGGTATGTCCCGAATCCAGCACAGATGTCACGTTATACGACGGTGCTCGGGCACCTCAGGTGAAACAATGTAACGGGGATGGTCAATTCCCCGGAACAGTTTCGTTCAGAGAACCAGTGCCGGGGCAGGGTATAGGTGTCGGCGCTATTATTAGCAGTAGTAAAAATGTCTATGTCAATTACAGGACACTCAATGGTGAGGTTCGTAATAACTTTGGCTATTACTATGACTACACTGCCGCCCCCAACGAGAATCCGACCATTACACTGCTCAATCCAGGCTCCAATGTAGTTATAGAGTCTGGTAGCAGTATTGTCCTTTCCGGAACGGCCAATGATGCGGCTGATGGAGACCTCAGCTCCGCTATTCAATGGAGTTCAAGTCTCTCGGGGCCGATTGGTGCAGATGATAGTCTCTCTGTTTCGTTGTCACAGGGAATACATCTCATAACGGCTTCTGTAACAGACTCAGACGGTAACACGGCGACGGCAAGCGTAACTGTGACAGTTAACGATCCGCCTACTTTGAGTATTGCGTCACCGTCGGGTGGAGCATTGATACAAGAAGGTGAAAGTGTCACTTTAACTGCCGTAGTGAGTGATACTGAAGGAGAAGAGCTTTCTGATGCTATATCGTGGACGTCCAGTATTCAGGGGGCTCTGCCTTCAGGTAACGATCTGCTGGTCAATTTGTTGCCGGGTGCACATGAACTTACGGCAGAGGTGTCAGACAGTTATGGCAGCCAAACGTCGGATAAAGTCAATGTAACGGTAAATGCGGTTCCCCAAATTGTTATTGATGCGCCCACAGATGGAGCAAGCTTTACAGAAGGTCAGAGCATTACCCTGGCAACCACGGCTTCCGATCAAGAAGACGGTGGTTTGAGTGATCTCGTCAGTTGGAGTTCCAGCATTGATGGAAATTTGGGTTCCTCCGCTTCTTTACCTGTAACACTGTCTGCAGGAACTCATGTTATTACCGCGAGTGTGACTGACTCCCAGGGTGGCCATGCAGAAGGTTCGGTGACGGTTGTCGTCAATGCAATCAGTGCTAACCTCGACAGTGACTTTGACGGAATGCCGGATGCTTGGGAAACCGCGCATGGCTTGAATCCTGAGTTTGCGGGAGACAGAACTGGTGATCCGGATAATGACTTGGTTAATAATTATTTGGAATATATCGGTGGATCTGATCCAAAGTTAACCAGTTCTACACCATTATTTACTTTCCATGTTGTGGATCCAGCGCAATCCGGACTGCCTCTGAACGTCTATAGCGGGGCCGATGGTAATGATATTCAGGCTGGCTCCTCCGCGATGACACTAAATCTCGGTGAAATGGCGGTAATTGCCGGTAGTGGTGTCAGTCAAGGGTTGAAGATCCAAGGCAACGGGTATTTCTCCTTGGGTAATGCTCAGAACTGGACAGAAGCGCCATTGCCTGAGGCATATCGGGGAACCACGTTCCTTTATCCGCAAAGCCGGGGAAGCCATATTTATTACATTCTGGCTCAGGAAAATGCGGCCAATGTGACGCTGACTTACGACGGAGGTGTTCAAAACATCACTGTTGCCGCTGACACGGTGAGCCCCATCGATTTGGCGCAGTCCTCAGGAACCGTGAAGTTCAGTTCAGATAACCCTGTCTTTATTCTTCATGGCGGATACTCGTCGGGTAGTGAGCCTCAAGATGTGACTGCACTGACCCCAGTGGCTTTTGAGCTGTGGGGGATTCACGATAGTACTGTGATTAGTAGTCTGGAAGATGATACACAGGTAAATCTGTACACGTCCGATGGTAGCTCGGTCCCTGTGACTTTGCAGGCGGGACAACTTTACGATGCCTTAGTGGCCACCCATCAGGGTGAGGCGTTGCATTTGGTCTCAGATAAGCCAATCGCAGCCGTACGTCTGGCCGAACCGGCAGCATTGACCTATAAGTTGATTGATGCTCCGCTAGGTATGGCTATTGATCCTGATACAGGCTTGATTCAGTGGGCGCCCACTGAATCTGATGTTAACCAGTACACTGTCACAGTAGAAGTGAGTGATGGCGACACAACGACCCAGCAAAGCTTCACTCTGGAAGTTGTTAGTAGCGTCGTAGCCTCGTCGTCCGGCCCGGATACCTATATCGTCGATAACGGGGACGCGCTGACCAGTGTAGTCGGTAGTTGGTTAACCTCCTCATATGCCAGCGGCTTTTATGGCGATGATTACGTCTATATTCAGGGCACCTCCGGTGCTGGTACATCCTATACGTGGGGGCTGGGAGTGACACAATCGGGCACGTACAATGTATATGCTCGGTGGACCTCAACCAATGCTCGTGCGACAGATGCAACCTACAGTATCGTGACGACCGGTGGTACAGAAACCAAAGTGGTCAGCCAGAAAACCGGTGGCGGATCCTGGAATCTACTGGGGACGTACAGCCTGGATAGCAATGCTTCAGTGACGCTATCCGGAGAAGGTAACAATTACATCATTGCAGATGCTATTCAGGTGGAGTGGGCTTCTACTGGTCCTGCCAATGTGCCGCCTGTCATTACGTCTCATGCACCCACGCTGGCGGTGGTGGATCAACCATACAGCTATACGATCTCTGCCACAGATGCTGACGGCGACGTTATTAGCTATGCGCTATCCAACGGTCCGGTGGCAATGTCGGTTGATCCAAACTCAGGCGTCGTGAATTGGACACCCACTTCTGGGGATCAGACGACCTATGTCACTCTGCAGGCAACTGCTGGTGCAGACACCGTGGAGCAATCCTTCAAGTTGCAACTGGTTGAATCAGCAAGTGAAGATATGGCGATTACCTCCGCAGCTCAGACCAGTGTGGTGGCGGGATCTTCCTATGATTATCAGCCATTAGTGAGCGTTCCTGGCGCCGCAGTGGACGATGCGACCATGTTCTTCGACAGTGTCTTCCTAGCCTACAATTTCAGTTTGCCGGAAGACTCCCGCCGGATTGAGATCGTCTGCCCGAATGCCGGAACCGAGGTGACGCTGTATGACGGTGTGCTCAATCCTCGTACTGTCGCCTGTAACGCCAGCGGCAATGCCCCCGGCAAGGCGGTTCTCCAGGCATTGATCCCGGGAGAAGGCATCAGCGCTGGTGCGACCCTGATCAGTACCCAGCCGGTGTACCTGAACTACATCACTCAAAGCAGTGGTGAAATCCGTAACCTGTTAGGTCACTAAGGGAAGGGAGTCCGTTATGAAACAATCACACCATGCCAACCAGAATTTGGAAAACCAGGGACACATTAAGATGAATCCAACTTCCTTAAAAACTAAGAATGGAGGGGTGTATAGCCTAGTGGTTCAATGCCTGGCCGTCCTGCTGATCTCTCTGATAAGTGCAGGGGAGGTCTATGCGCAGCGCACCACTACTTTTTTCCACACTGATGGACTGGGCTCTGTGGTGGCAGCGTCGGATAAAAATGGCAAACTATTGTGGCGCAAGAGCTATATGCCATACGGGGCGCAGACGGGGGATACCAGCGAACCGCTGTCCTACACCGGGAAGCCTCATGATGAAAGCACGGGGCTGACGTATTTCGGGGCGAGGTATTATGACCCTGAGTTAAGGCGGTTTATCTCAACGGACCCGGTCGGTTTTATGGAAAGCAATCCGATGAGCTTTAATCGGTATGCTTATGTGAACAACAATCCATATAAGTATGTGGATCCTGACGGAAGAGTTCTCGAAACAGCTTGGGATGCATTGAATATCGCGATAGGAGTAGCTTCCTTTGTCTCGAATGTAAAAGACGGAAATTATGGGGCAGCCGCAGTTGATGCCGGAGGAATTATCATTGATGGCTTGGCAACTGCAGCGCCATTTATTCCAGGAGGAGCGTCGTCTGCGATAAAGGCTGGTCGATATGGGGATGAAGTTGTTGATGTTGCAAAGGGCGCAGGAAGGTTTGCAGATGAAGCAAAGTTGGCCGGACATTTTGAAAAGCACGGAGCGGAATTTGGTGCTAAGAATGCTGATGAGTATTTATCTATCGCTCAAGATGTGATGAAGAACGGTACAAAAGTTCAGTATGCCTACAAGGGTGAAACCAGAACTGGGTTCGTGCAGCTAATGGGAACAAATAAGAAAGGACAGTCCAAATTTGCTTTTGTGGGGACTAACAACCAGGGTCAAATCACTACTCTTCACACTAAGAGCGGAAAGGATTTCTGGAAAACGCTTAACGGCAATGCTAGCGACAAGACTATTTATCCGGCGCCATGATGACTAAACTGTATGCATTAGTAAAAAAGATCGATGACAACATCGAAGAAGAAGTTACCTTAGAGCTGAATGGTGTTGAGCTAACTTGTTTTGCCGGTGTTTGTCCTTATCAAATACAAGAAGGAAAGGAATATCCTGTATCCTTTGAGCTGGAAATTTTCGATGACTATTGCGTGGAAGAGTTGAACGAAGAAAAAGTAGCTTTAGAAAGGATTGGTAATGACTTCTCCTATTGGGTCGCTGGGAGGCTGGACGGTTCAGTCATTCACTCTGTGATTCAATTTGAAGATGAAATCTTAATGTCTGATTATGGCTATTTGGATGGTAAATTCATTCGAATGAAAGTGGACAGAATAGATGTAGAGTTTTTGAAATTTTGATAATTTAAGCCCGCACATGCGGGCTTTTTCTTTATACGTTATTTATTCCCCTTAGCCGCAGCCTGTCGCTGCATTGACAAAGTCTCAATTAAAGGTAAGGCAAAAAGCATTCGATAAAGCTGAGCAATTTATTAAGAGTTGTGGTCTTTGTGGTGGTGTTGACGCACAAGTATCTAAAACATTTAAAGGAGAAACCTAGGCGTGATATGGCTATAAGATTACTTACACCACCGCACAATTTCGCTGTGTGCAAATTAGAAGATAGGAATTATCCTGGAGTCGTATTCCTTCGTAGGTCAACAATTGATAAAACTCCTGTTTGTCGGTGACGTATTGTAAACCTTCCCTATACTAGGGATATATTCTTTTAGAGTTCTAAAGCATGGACTTTCAAAAACTTGGGGAATTGCTCTCAGATAATCGTAGGATTGAGCTACGAAGAAAGCTGGTTGTACATCTTACGCAACTTTTTTCTGGATCGAAATGATTCCATGCCAATTTCTTGCCGGATTAAGGCTCAAGAAAAATACGATAGTTTTCGTGAGGAATGTTTTTCCGAAAGTACTTCGTGCTTTCTAGATATGGAAAATTACGAAGTGATGATATTTTCAAAACCAAAAGGCTTTGTAAATTTTTAAAATAATCGAGAGCCCTGGCAGGACTATGACGTTTGTGTGTTTGACGAAGGTTTAACATTTTGCGCTGCATTGATTCACAACGACGAAGTCAAACTTGTTCGCTTGACATAGGTGTTGCTAAAAAGGAGTTTTGATCGTGTTGAGACAACAAGAGATTTTGGCAATTAAACTCGTCTTTCGTAACGAGAGTGAGATAAGTACAGCTATTCGAGAGCGTATTAATGAGGCAGTGAGTATCGACTGGGAAGAGACCAGGGTTGGTTTCTTCTCCACTATAAAGCTGAAATCACCTCTCACTGAGTTGCCCAGTATTCATATGTGGGAGTTTAATTTTAGCCACCCTGATTTTCCTCATGGGGGCTCATATATGTGCACAATAGTTAGCGATACTGAATTGGAATTGGAGGCAGTTTCATTAGGGGGGGCTGATTGGCCGTATCCCGAAAATCCAGAACTATTCAAGGAGCTCTGAATAAGCACCAAATATCCACACCTTTTACCAGGCAGCATGTTTGATTGAATGAACGCTTTTTGCTCTTTACAGGCCTAATGTACGCTATCCAGTTAACCCCCTAACTCAGCCACGATGCGGAGTCATTCAATGAAATTCAAGCCAAACCTTGGTGTTTTTGTATGTCCTCATGTCTTTAAGGATACGAGGCCAGTTTTGTTGGTAGTTCACGAGGATGGTGAATGGCAGTGCTTATGCGGCCAGGGGGATCACCTTGATGATGGTCATTTGGTCGGGATGGGGCATTTAGTTAATCGTGATCCATCCATTGATGATCTTTATGATTTGCCTGAAGGTTGGGAGGCAGAAAGAGAATCGCTGTCTCATAATTGGTTAAGGTGTAAATCTGAATTCGATGGGTAGCTATGAAGGAACTGGATGAGTACATAAATCTAAGAGATGAATTAGATCGTCTTTTAAGTTTGAAGGATTATGAGAAGGCATTCTCTCTTTGCGAGAGTCTGGTTAAAAGATATGTGTCGTCTTGTGACTTATGGTATATCCGAGGATTGTTGATATTAAAGCTGGATTTTCCACAAGATTCCACTGCTCGAACATTAGATGATGCATATCAGTCCCTTTGTACATCGGTGATTCTAAGTCCAAAGAATAAGTATGCAAATATAGAAGCCGGATTCTTTGAGCTTAATATAAATGATGATCCTGACAGGGCGTTGGCATACTTCAAAGCAGCTAGAATCAATGCTCTAGAGGAGTTGCGTCAGGCTGTGGAGGGCGAATTGAAGGTGTATGTTGATAAAAAGTCGGATATATCGGAAATCGCTGAGCTAAAAAGTATATTGAATATTTTTGAGGGCGATCTTGATATTGAACTTATATTGGATGAATTAGGTCAGCCAACTAAATAGTAGGCTGAAAGTATAGGGGCTCAATAGAATAAGTTGTTAAGGTTAAGGGCAGAGTTCATATCTGGGCTCTTTATCAATTTGGGCTTAGGTTCATTGCTAAATCTGCCCAATGGAATTCTAGAGACTCGCCTGCAACTGCTTCAACAGCCTTTCATTCAGCTCATTCCACTGGCTGAGCTTGGAAGATTGCCCGACTTTCTTGCCCAGGCCCCGTTGTTTGGAAAGCCAGAGGCCGTCGCCGTTAAAGCTGTAGATGGGGTAGAGGTCGTCGCGTTGTGAGCCGGGTTTTATGTCTTTGATGAGATTGTCGAGGATGAGAGGTTCCGCATCGGGTTCCGGGTAATAGGCGAGAACCATGTGAGCCTGGTTTAGCCTCAAGGCCTTTACGTAGGTGATTCTGAGTTTTTCGTCAGATACCCCCAGTTCCCTCAGGGCAAAATATTTGGCGATTGAATAATCTTCGCAATCCCCGCCATTGGTGATGAGAAATTCCATGGGAGTTGCCCAGTAGTCCTCTCGTCCCCAGTGCTCCATGTCGGATATGAAGTCTGTCTGATTGAAGAAGGAATTCACCAGAATCAACTTCTTATCTTCAGGAAGGGTTTTGGGTGAGTTGAGGAGGTGCTGCCAGCGTTCAAGGCGGTCACGGGCTGGACTACCAAACTCTTTTTCGACGCGAGACAAAACCTGAAGCGAAATTTCGAATGCCGCAGAGGCTAGGACGGTCCAGCAGGCAAACATGACAATAATGGTTTTGGCTCGCAAACTTTTTAACGACAGCATTCGCGACGGGGCCCCCTGAACTCTCCATGATAAAGAAAAGGGTTCTTTTTATGGAGTATAGGATGCTTAGTTGAGGGGAGTGGACAGAGATTTGTTAAGCAATGTAAGCAAACGTTGTGAAGAGGGCTTGTTCCCTATGAATAACAATAAGTTAGCCGTTGTTTTGTTGGCGAATTTGCTCTCTTAGCTGCTGAAGGCGATTGCGGATCTCCTCGCGTCGTTGCTCGTCGAGTCCGTTCAGCTCGGGCGCTGCGTCATCGGGTACTGCGCCGGGGTCAAATGCTTCCTGGGGTGCGCCGCTATAATCCGGTTCAACGTATTGGGGTTCGGGGTATTCCGGTTCCACATATTGCGGCTCTGGATATTCCGGCTCCTCAAAGGGTGGTTCAACGTAACCATCATCGGGTTCGGATGAGGAAGAGTTAAAGGCCTGAAATGCGGAGGCATCATATTCTTCAGGAAAAAACAGATTTTCAAGTTTGCCCTTTCTGTCCAGCACCACCCGGTTAGCGTATACAGAATGGAGTACCGCATTGCCCGGCATGCTGTCCCCAATCTTAAAGAATTCCGTCTGCCGATCTGGACCTTCGACCAGGGCTCCCCCAATCGAGTCTTTTTCTGTGGCGGAAACTCCACGAAGTGTCAGTTTAAGATTGGTTTCCGGAAGGTTTTCCGTGGCTTCTACTTTGGCTTCCGGTTTTTCACTCTTGAATCCGAACAGATTCAATGCCACCAGAGAAGATATGGGGCGATCTTGCTGTGCCGCTGAGACCTGTGAGGGCTTTACATTCACTTCCCGATCCATGGATTGGTAGTCCTGCCAGAAACCGTATGCGCGCAGCCCTATAAATGTCGCAGCCAGAACGACAATCAGAATGGTGGCAATTCGAGGCAGTGACTGTTGTAATGCTTCCTGGTTCACGATAATTCCATATTTCGGGTAAACAATCTGGGTAAACAGCGTTAAAGCGGCGCGGACTCATTTTGCCCGATTCCTGTTAAAAATAAAGAGATCCTTTGAGAGAATGTGCATAAAAGGCCAAAATCTTTGCTCTCTCAAACGCTTGTCCCAGGCCTCACGGTGGTGGAGAGCGCTGATGATTACAGGATATTCATGGGCTGTGATTACCCATGATCGGCCGGTTTGCGCGACAATAGGGATATATGGCCAAAAGCAGAGGTGGCGGGAATATTCCTGATCAGGCAGGTAAACTACTGTTTATTACAGTAAGTTAAGGTCATCTGTATTGTGGCAAACATGCTGGAATCCTCTGAAAACTTAAAGTAGATTGCATAGCCTGACTTGGCCTCAAGTTTTAAACGTTTTAAAACATTGAATTTCAAACACGCAAGACTGAAAGAAATCCGAACATGAACAGTACTCAGGTCATAGACACGGAAGAGAGCATCCCAACCCTGGAAGAGGAAGAAAGTCCTCCTATGCAAGGATCGCGTGACCACGCGGCGTATCGGATTCCTTTCTCTTTTGCCAAGCGCCACGGGGTATTTGTAAGCCAGCCGGATGCTGAGCAGCATCAGGTGGTTTACTACAAGAGGGCGTTGAAGCCTCAGATATTTGCCGAGGTTAATCGTTTTGTCAGAGGACAATGTGAGTTCCGGCAGATAGACGATGGTCAGTTCGATGAAGAAATAACCAAGGCCTACCAGAATGATTCTGCTGAAGCGATGCAGATGGTGGAAGGTCTGGGTGATGATATGGATCTGGCGTCCCTGGCTGATTCGGTACCTGAAACAGAGGACCTTCTGGAACAGGAAGACGATGCCCCGATTATCCGTCTGATTAACGCGATTCTTACCGAAGCGGTAAAAATGAACGCTTCGGATATACATATAGAGACCTTTGAGCGTGACCTGGTGGTGCGTTTCAGGGTCGACGGTGTACTGAGAGAAGTGGTCAAACCGAAACGTGCTCTCGCTCCGCTCCTGGTATCCCGGATCAAGGTTATGGCGCGGCTCGATATCGCAGAGAAGCGTATTCCTCAGGACGGGCGTATTTCCCTGAGAGTTGGGGGTAAGGAAGTGGATATTCGTGTGTCCACCATGCCGTCAGCCAATGGAGAGCGAATTGTATTACGTTTGCTGGATAAGCAGGCTGGGCGTCTGAAATTGGAAAAACTGGGGATGAACCCCAGAGACCTGAAGCTGATCAAGAAGCTTATCCATAAACCTCACGGCATTATTCTGGTCACCGGCCCGACCGGGTCCGGTAAGACCACGAGCCTCTATGCCGGACTGTCTGACATTAACGACCGCAGCCGTAATATTCTGACGGTTGAGGATCCTATCGAATATAACCTCCCGGGTATCGGCCAGACCCAGGTCAACACCAAAGTGGACATGACCTTCGCCCGAGGACTGCGGGCCATTCTGCGTCAAGACCCTGATGTTGTGATGATTGGTGAGATCCGGGACCTGGAAACGGCCGAAATTGCCGTACAGGCCAGTTTGACCGGTCACTTGGTGCTGTCGACTCTGCACACCAACAGTGCGGTAGGGGCCGTAACCCGTTTGATCGATATGGGCGTGGAGCCATTCCTGATATCCTCCAGTATGATTGGTGTGGTGGCACAGCGACTGGTCAGGGTTCTATGTGAGCACTGTAAAGAAGCTTATGAGCCGGATCAGGAAGTGTGTGATTTCCTGGATGTGGACCCGGCTAACCCTCCGAAGATCTATCATGCGGACGGGTGTAAGGAGTGTAACCACACTGGATACCGGGGGCGCATCGGTATTTATGAGGCTATCGAGGTCGATGAAGGCTTCCGCCACCTTATTCACAAACAGGCGGGGGAAATGGAACTCGAAGCCAATGCACGCAATCGAGGCCCGAGCATTCATGCCGATGGTGTGAGGAAGATCCTCAGCGGGGTAACCTCCGTGGAGGAAGTGGTACGTGTGACCCACAAGGAATAACGTATTACCCGCAGGGATGTACACAAATACGGTTTAACAGAACTCATCCATGGCAGCATTTGATTACAAGGCCCTAGATGTTAAGGGCAAGGCAGTAAAGGGCGTATGGGAAGCGGACAGTCCACGGCAGGTGCGACAGCAGTTGCGGGAGAAGGGCTGGACTCCCCTGGAAGTCGAAATTGCCTCAGAAAAACAAGCCCGGTCAGCGGGTCGTACCACCAGGAAAGGGCGCCTTAGTGCCAGTGAGCTGGCGTTGGTTACCCGACAGTTGTCCACGCTGATCCAATCCGGTATTCCGATCGAAGAAGCGCTGGGGGCAGTGGCCTCTCAAAGCGAAAAGGCCAAGGTTCGCAGTATGATGCTGGCCGTCAGGGCCAAGGTTCTTGAGGGTTTTACCCTGGCCGACAGTTTTGGCGAGTTCCCCAGTGCGTTCCCCGAACTTTATCGCTCCACTGTCGCGGCAGGTGAACACGCCGGACATCTGGATCTGGTACTGACCCGGCTGGCAGATTACACCGAACAAAGACAGCAAAGTCGGCAAAAGATTCAGCTGGCTGCTATTTATCCAATTATCCTCAGTGTGGTGGCCATATCGATTGTGGGCTTCCTGTTGGGGTACGTGGTTCCGGACATCATCAAAGTGTTTGTGAATAACGGTCAGGAACTGCCATTTCTGACCCAGGTTATTCTGGCGATGAGCGACTGGGTGGCAAGCTACGGATTGATCATGGTGGGACTGATTGTCGTGGCAGGTATCGGGTTCCGTTACGCCATGACCAAGGATAAGTTTCGGATGCAGGTGCACCACAAGTTATTGCACTTGCCATTTGTGGCAAAAATGTCCCGAGGTATCAATACCGCAAGATTCGCCAGTACATTGAGTATTCTCAACAACAGTGGCGTTCCCCTGGTGGACGCGATGAGAATTGCCGGTGAAGTATTGGGGAATCAATATTTGAAAGCCAGAGTGGCTGAGGCGGCGCAGAAGGTAAAAGAAGGTGGGAGTCTATACAAGTCTTTGGAACACACAGGCTATTTCCCACCCATGATGATTCACATGATCGCTTCCGGGGAAGCCAGTGGCGAGCTGGCCGACATGCTGGAACGTACTGCCGCCAGCCAGGAAAGCGATTTACAAAGTAAAGTGGCAACGTTGATCGGTCTGTTTGAACCGCTAATGCTCCTGCTGATGGGGGGCGTGGTGCTGATCATTGTGATGGCAATCATGTTGCCGATTCTCAGCATGAGCAACCTGGTCGGATAAAGCCTGAATCAAGGCGAGCGGCCGGGGCAAGGATATAACGATAATCTGATTTGAATCGAGAGGAAATGCATGAACAATTTACAGCGGAAGAAGTCTGGGAGCTTGCCATTCATGAAGAGCCCGTCATCTATAAAAAGCCCGTCATTTATGAAAAGCCTGGCATCCACTAAGGAAAAATCATCAGGTTTTACCTTGATCGAAATCATGGTGGTTCTGGTTATCCTGGGGATGCTGGTTGCAGCCATTGCGCCACAGATACTGGGCCGTACCGATCAGGCCAAAGTGACGGTGGCCAAGCAGGATGTCCGCACGCTGTCAAACGCCCTGGATCTATATAAGCTGGACAACTTCAGCTACCCAAGCACTGAACAGGGACTGCAGGCTCTGGTCACCAAGCCTTCAGGTTTTCCTGAAGCGAAGAACTGGAATTCGGACGGTTACATCCAGCGTCTGCCCAAAGACCCATGGGATCGTGACTACGTTTATATCAGCCCGGGGGTGAATGGACCTTTTGATGTCTATTCCCAAGGTGCTGACGGTCAGGATGGCGGCGAAGGCTATGATGCCGATGTCGGCAACTGGAACGTCGAATAAGATTTGATGCAGATATGACCGCCGATTCAGATATGACCACCATAGGTAAAAGGAACAGCTCATTCTCACAAAGAGGGTTTACCCTCATTGAGATCCTGGTGGTCATGCTGATTATCGGAATGGTGGTCAGCATGGCGACGCTGGTCGTCGGCGGCAATAAAGAACACCGGATGTTGGAGAATGAATCCAGAAAACTTCTCGCTATTCTGCAGCTCACACAGGAGGAAGCCGTCTTCCAGAATGTGGAGATTGGTGTTCGGATTGATGAAGAAGGTTACGAATTCAAGGCGTTGAATGAAGAGGAGTTGAAGTGGGAAGAGCTGCCACAGGACTTCCTCAAGGCTCGAACCTTTCCTGACTGGATGGAGCTGGATTTCAGTGAGTTGAACAAGGAATTCAAACTGAAGCAGACTGGCCAGTCAACCAAACCACAATTCCTGCCCCAGATTATGTTTTTGTCCAGTGGTGAGAGCACACCTTTCACCTTGACCCTGAAAATCAAGCAAGGCGAAGACCTGAAGTACACGCTCTCCTCGGACGGTCTGAATGGAATTTCTCTAGTGGAGCCTCAGGATGATGCCTGATCAAAGAGGATTCAGGCGATTGTCTGGCCAAAGGAGATTTGCTCTCCTGGCGGATCAAAGTGGATTCACTCTGCTGGAAGTCCTGGTGGCTTTGCTTATCTTTGCCATCAGCGCCACGGCTTTGATGAGCGGCATGTCTCAAGTGCTTCATCAACAGGAGCGACTTGAGGAAAAGACCTTCGGAAACTGGATTGCGGAAAACAGGGTCAATGAAATCCTCATCATGAATGAGTTTCCCAAGGCCGGTGAGAAGAAGGAAGATCTGGACTATGCCGGTCGTCACTGGCAGATCAAGGAAGCCATCATCAATACGCCCAACCCGTTAATGCGTCGGGTAGAGGTCAGTGTCAACGTATATATGTCTGACAATATCAATGTCAAACCCGTCACGACAGTGACCAGCTTTATCGGTGCGCCATGAGTCGCCAGGATTGTACAGAGATGACTAATTGCACAGAGATGGCTAACTGTACCGAGATGGCTAATTGCACAGAGATTGCTAACTGTACAGAGATAACTAAAGGGTGTTCTTCTTCAGCAGAATACGGCTCAGGACCAGCCCACTCCATGAGGGGCTTTACACTGCTGGAAATCCTCATCGCCATAACCATTACCGCCATGTTGGGGACAGGTGCCTTCTATCTCTTGAATCAGGGGGTAAGGACCAAAAACTCCACCGAGGACCGGGGCGAGATCCTGGAGCAGTTGCAGAAAAGTCAGCGAATTATTGAATACGATATCAGTCAGGTGGTGGCCAGGAGTGTGCGGGGAGAATATGGCGATGAGTTTTACGCACTCAGCAATTTGAATGCCCTATCTCTGGTGGAGTTCACCAGAACGGGCTGGCGTGATCCCAAGTCCCTGTTGGCCCTGATGGACGAGGATACTGAGGTATTACCCAGGAGTCAGCTGCAGCGCGTCAGTTACGAGATGGAAGAAGATGATCTCTACCGGGTTTACTGGGATGTACTTGACCGGGCTCAGGATAGTAAACCGTTGCGCCAGAAACTGATGGAAAGTGTGGAAGACGTTAAGTTCCGCTTCCTGGATAACGACAATGAGTGGAGCGAGCAGTGGCCACCGCAGGCCCAGTTGGTGAACTCAGAATCAGATCCTTACCATGCTCTGCCCAAAGCGGTTGAATTTGAATTTACACATAAAATGTTCGGTCATATTCGCCGGTTATACTACATCGCTGGAGCTTCAATGCCTGTTGTCGTGGATTCGGATAAGGGAAATGATTCAGGCTCAGGAAGAGATGATCCTGGCGGCGGTGACTCTAAAGACCCCGGAGATAAGATCAAGTGATTTTGTTGTCTGGCCCTCTGAAGATGCGAAAGAAAGGCAAGTCGATTACCGACGATAGCGCCTTTTTTTCAAAAGCAGCCAGTATTGCAGGTTTTTATCGCCAGTCCGGAATGGCAGCGTTGATCGTGATATTTGTGGTGGCACTGGTCTCTTTGCTGGTGGCAGGGATGTTCTCGGAACATTACATCGATATACGCCGAACCTCCAATATCCTCGGCCAGGACCAGGGCCGGCAGTATAGTATCGCCGCTGAGACCTATGCACGGGTGATTCTGAAGCAGGACTGGGATAATGATCAGAAGGACAAGGCTCTGGTTGATCATGAATATGATATGGAAGACGAACCCTGGGGCCAGTATGCCATTCAAATTCCTGTAGACACGAATGTGGGGATACAGGGGCAGATTGATGACCTTACCGGCAGATTCAATATCAACAGTCTTGTGACCAATAAAGATGATACGAGCCTGGTCAGCAAAGCTGCCGTTGAACGCTTTCAGCGGCTTCTGGAAAGTCTGGATGAGATTAATCCGGATCTGACGGTTGAGAAGTTTGTGGACTGGATCGATACCGACGATCAGATATACCAGTTGAAAGGGGCGGAGGACGAGACATACCTGCTAAAGGATCCGCCTTATAGAACAGCGAATACCTACTTTAACGATTTGTCGGAATTGTGGCTGATTGACGGAATGACCAAGGAGACTTTTGATGAACTCAAGGATCTTGTGGTAGTGCTGCCGAATTCCACCGCTTCAATCAATATCAACACTGCCAAGGCAAAGGTGTTAAGGGCCTATATCCCGGATCTGACGCAGGATGAGGCTGAAAGCATCATCAGTCAGAGAGAAGAGGATAAGGGATTCAAGTCAGTGGAGGATTTCCTGACGATGGAAGCCCTGGCGGGGAAAAAGCTTTCTACAGAGGACTTTAAGGTCAATTCTGAATACTTTGAAGTTCACGTTAAATCAGTATTTAATGACCGGATAACACGGCTGGTATCCATGATATATCGGGACTCCGAGGGAAAGACCAGCGTACTCCGGCGGGATTTTGGAAAAAAGGAAGAGGTCACCAAACAGGTATACGTGCCGGAGTAGAAAACAGAGTTTGTTTTCAGCGCCGCCTGTCATGGAACTCAGCGGTTTGGTTTATAAGTACTTAAAACACATATGACAATAAAACTATTTATTCGCCCGATACCCCCGGTAGACGAACAGCCGGAAAGGCTTGATTGGGCTTTGTATTCATACGGCGGCGAGAGAATCGGTGCCGGCACTGCCACTGCTGACGAGCTGAAGGACATCGTTTCACAGCATGCTCTGGAGGACGTCTGGGTGCACTTTATTGTGCCCGCGAGCGACTTCAGTTATTGCGTGGCGAATATCCCCGCCAAGCAGAGCCGCTATGTCCGTCAGGCTCTGCCGTACGCTATCGAAGAAAATGTCGCTGAAGACATTGAGTCGATGCACCTGGTTTTGGGAACCAAGTTATCCCGGGAAGAATATCCCGTGATGCTGATCAGTGACGCCAGAATGCAAGAATGGTATGACCTGGCCAAAGGCATTGGCTTTCCGCTGTACGGTATTTATGTCGATGCGCAGTTGGCCGCCACTGAGGGGGCGGCCATCACGGTGGTGTTTGACGGTGCAGATGTACTGGTATACGAAAAAGGTCAGACCGTTCTTAGAATGCATCACCAGAACTTACCGCCGTTTCTGGAGCTGAGAGGGCAGACGACAGAAGAGGAGCTGACGCTCAAAGTTCTGATCGAGCAAAAAGAGAGAGAAACCTACCAGGTCATACTGGCTCAGCTGGAGCATATCGACAATATTCTGCCAACCATTGAAACCCACGAGTTGAGCACCTTTGAGCTGCTATGTGCCTCATATTTTGTCAATCAGGATCTGGACAATGTCTGTCAAGGTGACTTTGCTCCCAATACCACACGCTCTTCTTCGGGGATCAAGCGCTGGTGGCCCGTGGCTGCGGTGGCTTGTGCATGGTTCGTGATCCAGATCGGATTCGATTTAACCCAGGCATATATCTATAAGAATCAGGCCGGTGAATATCGGGAGCAGTCCCTGGCGCTATATAAAAGAATGTTCCCCGGTGAAAGAACGGTAGCCAATCCGAAGCGCCAGTTGGAAGGGAAGCTGACCAATGCGGCCAACAGTCAATCCGGTGCCGGATTCCTGAGTTTATTGGGCGAGGCTGGTTATCAGGTGTCTCTGCAGCCACAGAAGGCAAATATGGCTTTCAACAACCTCCAATATAGTGATCAGAGAGGTGAGCTTGCTATTGAAGTCAGGGCTCCCAGTCTTGATGATCTGGATCGTTATAAGCAGGCTTTGGTGCAGCAGGGGTATGAAGTGGGTATCGGCTCAGCCATCAGAGAGCAAGGCTATGTACGTGGCAAGTTAACGATCAAGGGAGGATCTTGATATGGGGCAGTTGTTAAGGAAGTTTCCAGCCCTGGCAAAAGCATCGACCTGGTATTACGCCCTGCCGTCAAGGGATCAGGCATCTCTGAAATGGCTCTCAGTCGCAGTGGCGATATTCATGGTGTATATGATGATCTGGGTGCCGGTGCAATCGAATCTGAATAACGCCAAAACATCCGCAGAGCAGGGTTACAAGGATCTGGTCTGGATGAAGGAAAATGAAGCCAGAGCCCGGGCGATTGCCAAAAACCAGAACTCTCAGTCCAAGGGTAACCTAAGCGGCCAGTCTTTGTTATCGACCATCAGCTCGACGGCCCAGAAGTTCAAAATTGAATTGCAGAGATTTGAACCTCGCGGTGACGACAAAGTGAACGTTTGGCTGGATAAAGTGTCATTTAACCAGATGATGTTGTGGGTAAGTGATCTTGAGGCCAAGTACGGGGTTAAGGCTGAGCAGGTGAATATTGATAAGAGTGATCAGCCTGGTGAAGTCAGTGCAAGGCTTTCTTTAACCATCTAAAGGTTTTAATATCGAGAAGATCAGCGTTAGTTAGACTTAGGTCGTATGCTTCTGAGTCTGCTATAAATAATCCTGTTGGGATGCCGTTCTCAAGTGAGGGGGAATTGTCATCTGAAAGGACAGTATTGGAGCAGCCAATAGAAAACTGCATTGAGCTTAGAGGGATTGTAAGCCGTTTAATTATAAAAATAATATTAGCATTCAGGAGACAAAATATGATTGGGGAAATCGTAGATGAGACCCAACTGGTAAAACTCGACCGTAGCGCGTTGTCTGAAGCCAAGTCCATTTTGTTTCACGCGTACCGCCATGAGCCGACTTTCCAGTACCTGTTTGATGCATCACGACCGGGTTATGACCAACGGGTCCGTGCGACGATCAGGGAGGGTTTGGAGTTACACTTTGCCCACGACCAGGAAGCAATAGGACTGGTTGACGGAGAGACACTGTCCGCCGTCGCGTTTATTGGTAGTCCGGAGGCCAGATTCAGTCTGGCTGATCAATTCAACTGGCGAATCCGGATGATGCTGACCGCCGGATTGTCATCCACCAAAAGGTTTATGGACTACCACGAACAAGTCCATGCCTGTCTGCCTGAAGATACACACCATCATTTGCCGTTTATCGGTGTACATCCGAAGTACCAGGGAAGAGGTTACGGACGATCACTGATGAAAGTTGTAGAAGGTATCTGCAAACAAAGTCCAAAGTCCTCAGGAATCGGGTTGGACACGGGAAATGCCCGTTATATCCGTTTCTACCAGACTTTGGGATTCAAAAAAGTGGGTGAGGTTCGCCTGGGCAATATCACCGAAGCAGTGCTATTCAAGTCCTGTCTGTAATCTGTTTGGCAGGACTGTTCAAGGCACCAGAGAGAGTCTGAGAATGTATGATCTAATTGTCATCGGAGCAGGATCCGGTGGGGTTCGTTGCGCCCGAATGTCAGCACAGAAAGGCGCCAAGGTTGCCATTATTGAAGAGCGCTTTTACGGCGGTACTTGTGTGAATGTCGGATGCGTTCCTAAAAAGCTGTTTGTCTACGCCTCTCACTATGGGGAGGATTTTCATGATGCACACCGTTTTGGTTGGAGCACGCAGTCAACCCAGTTTGACTGGCCAACCCTGGTGGAGAATAAGAACGCCGAAATTGCCCGCCTCAACGGTATTTATGAAAATCTGCTGAAGAATGCCGGGGTGACTATCTATAACGGTCGTGGGCGGATAAGTTCACCGAATACGGTGGAAGTCAATGGTGAGACGTTAAGGGCAAAGAATATCCTGATCGCCACAGGCAGCTATCCATTCAAGCCTGATTTTCCCGGCAGTGAGCATGCTCTGATTTCTGATCATATGTTTTACCTGGATTCTCTGCCTACCCACGCAGTTGTGGTTGGCGGAGGATATATCGCGGTAGAGTTCGCCGGCATTCTTGCCGGGCTTGGGGTGTCTACCCACTTGATCTATCGTGGGTCCAGTCTGCTGAAGCGATTTGATGGAGATGTACGCCATCATCTGGCAGAAGAGCTCGATCGCAAAGGGATTAAGGTCCATCTGTCCACCAGTATTGAATCAATGGAGAAACTCTCGGAAAAAGAATATCGGCTCAAATTGAATTCCGGAGAAGAGCTGTCCACCGGGCTGGTATTGTATGCCACCGGAAGAAAGCCACTTACCCAGGATCTGGGTCTCGATTTGGCTGGTGTTGCCTTGGGGGCTGATGGCGAGATATTGGTAAACGAGGATTACCAGACTAACGTCCCGGGTATCTATGCCGTCGGCGACGTTATCAATCGGATGCAGTTAACGCCTGTGGCGCTGGCAGAAGGTATGTACGTTGCCAACAAGCTCTTTGGAGGCGATCCGGTAGGGGTTGATTACGTCAGAATTCCCACCGCCGTATTCTCACAACCCAGCGTTGCCACTGTCGGGCCGACGGAGGAAGAGGCCAGACAGCAATTCCCGCAGTTAAAAGTATACCGTTCTGCTTTTCGGGCTCTGAAGAATACTGTCAGTGGCAATCAGGAAAGGACGATGATGAAACTATTGGTGGATGGTGCCACCGATAAAGTTATCGCTGCCCATATGGTGGGCCCGGACGCAGCGGAAATTATTCAGGGAATCGCCATTGCGATCAGGGCAGGGGCAACCAAGAAGATTTTCGATACTACAATCGGGATTCATCCTTCCAGTGCCGAAGAATATGTCACTATGCGGGAGCCGGTTGGCGATTAAGCCTTTAAAGTGAAGGATTAAGGCCTGCCATGTGGATCGATTGAAGAGGATAGAAAGAGCGACAAGGGGAGATAGGCAGAACGACAGAGTCTCCCTTTAGAGCAAGCGAAGCTCTTGGGCAGAGAATGAGCGTTCAGGCCGGAAAGCCACTGTTTCTCAGGACGCAGGGGTGTTTTCCGGTTTCGGCTTGTCCAGCCAGTTCTTGATGCATTCTTCCAATTGATCCTTCTTAATCGGTTTGGCCAGGTAGTCATTCATGCCGGCGTCCATACACTGCTCGGTGACCCCGTCCATGGCATTGGCCGTTATGGCGATGATCGGGGTGGCGCTGACAAAGCTTGAACTCCTTTCATAGCTGCGAATTGCTCTGGTGGCTTGAAAACCGTCCATCACGGGCATCTGACAATCCATGAATATCAGATCGTAACGGTTGGACTTGAAACGCTTGAGCGCTTCCTCCCCATTCTGGGCCAGCTCTGTCTCCAGCCCCAACTTCTCCAACATCGCAGCAGCCACTTTCTGATTGACCAGATTATCTTCCACAACCAGTGCCCGTCCGCGAATTTTGCGCTGACTCACGGAAGCGTGGGAATTTGGGGAAAAGCTGCTATGACGGTAATGCAGCTCCAGGCTGAAGGTGAAAAGGCTGCCTTTTTCCAGCTCACTTTCCACTTCAATTCGTCCCTGCAGGAGTTCCAGAATGCGCTTGGCAATGGATAGGCCCAGACCGGTTCCCCCATAGCGACGTGAAGGGCTCTGATCGACCTGGGAGAACGAATTAAACATGTGCTTTTGTTGTTCCCGGGCAATGCCGATGCCACTGTCCTCAATGCTGCAGGTAAACATCAGCTTATTGGGCCCCAGTTCCGACCAGGTGGCTTGAAGACGTATATGCCCCTGTTCGGTGAACTTAATGGCGTTGTTGAAAATATTGGCAAGCACCTGACGTAGTCTGCCTGGATCTGAGGTCACCAGAGCATCTTGAAGAGGGCCGATAAAGACTTCTTCGTAGTGCAGCCCTTTTTCTTCGAGCTTGGGCCGCAGTGAGTTAACGGTATCATGAATCAGGTTTTTAAGGTTGAATTCAATCAGGTCGATTGAAAGGCGTCCCCGTTCCATTTTGGAGTAATCGAGAATGTCGTCGATCACCGTCGTTAGCTGTTCTGTGGACCTCTCAGCAATATTGGCGAATTCGCTTTGCTCATTACTTAAACTGGTTTCCTTCAGGAGCTGAAGCATACCCAGAACACCATTGATGGGGGTTCGGAGTTCGTGACTCATGATCGCCAGAAACTCACTTTTTGCCCGACTGGCGGACTCTGCTTCTATACGGGCCTTTTCGGTCTCCACGATATGCTTTTGATGTTCTGTACGGGCATTGTCCAGCTCCAGGGCCAGACGATTGATGCTGTCCCTTAGCTGGGAAAGTTCCTGTCCTTTGATTTCCGGCACCCGGGTCTCATAGTCGCCGTCCTTGATCTGTTCCACCTGTTGCGTGAGGACTTCGATGGGGTCGGCAATGCTGCGGGCCATATTTCTAACAACCAGGAAAGTCAGAAGAAATAACAGCGAGGCCACCGCTGCGGAACTGAAGAGAATTCTGTTCTGGCCGTCGATAATCGATTGCTCGTTCAGACTGACTTCAATTCGTCCTACTGTAATGGGGCGCGAGCGCCGACGGCTGTCATCGATGAAGCTGGAAAACGTGTCTTCAGGCAATTCAATTTTGGCTTGGACAATATCTGCGGAAAGGACGATTAAGGAATCGCGGTCGGCGTCAAATCCGGAACCTTTGGCGGTGGCGAGGGTATCGCCGAGCATATCCAAAACACGAATTTGATGAACAATTTCGGAGTCAGCCACTTTTCCGATTAAGTCCCGGAGGGCACGTAAGTTTCCAGAAATGACATTGTATTCCGAGCTGATGGCAAGTTGGTCAGCAATCAGTTGGCCGCGCTGTATCAGGTCCGATTTGGTTTCTGTCAAACGGGCTGAGGTAAAGAAGAACAGCAGGCATACAAACATCAATCCGCTTGGGATCAGGCCAAGGAACAGGGATTTCCTGTATATACTCCATTGCCGGGGACGCTTACTCATGGTTGAGCCTCGAGTAACTCTAACTTGGTTTGCAACGCTTCTGCGTCGGGAACAATTAAATTCAGAGACCTGGCAACCTGCCGGTTTACAGCCACTGCAAAATATTTGGCAAAGACCGGCTCCGGTACTTTGCCATCATTCAGAAACGAGTTGATCATCTCTACAGTCTGATGAGCATAATCCTCAGCTGTTGAGTAGGTGGTCGCCAGCCCTCCAGCATTGACAAAAGCCAGTGAAGGCCCGATCAACACTTTATTGTGGCGATAGGCAGTCAAAAGAATCTGTCGAATCTGCCTGCCGTTGTAAATACTGAAATCGGGAATGCCGAGGATATAGTCACTCTTTTCCAGCGCCCGGTTTAAGAGGCGCGGAAGACCTTCATCGGTGTCTAGCTGATAAACGGTGAACGTTTGTCCGGCGGCTTCTTGTATGGGCAGTGTTATGGGTTGCGAACTCAGAATGGCGGCCTGGGTGACTCCTGGAAGCAAGAGCCGGGTCAGCTCTGCCTGGCGTTGCAGTGGCGCGTCGAGGTAAATGCCGCTTAGCTTGAATGCCTTAAGCTTTGCCTGGTAATCGTCCAGACGATCTTTTGATACAAAAAGTGCAAGTACCAGGCTTTCAGGGGCGCTAGTGCAATTCTGGGCCAGCATTTTTTCACCCAGGCATATGGCGATACTTTTGTCCCGGTCGTCGGCGGCCGGGGGAGGGGTGGACACCCTGGATAACTGCCATGCTTCGGGGCGCAAGGTATCAAATCGCTTAACAAAAGCTTCTGCCACCTGGTTTTCCGTAGGGCTTACCACATAGATGTGGACAGCGGAATGTGCGTTACCGGCGAAAGCAATATTGAGAAGAATAACCCACCAAAAATGCAGGCGGGTCAGTCTCTGACTGAGTAATCTGGTTGATTGATATGGCAACAACAGTGTCATCCTTGATTCCTGCCGGATCAGAACTTCATCCCCACACCCACATATAAGTGATTGCGGTCATCAAGATTATTATTGCTGTACATAAACGGATCTGAGTTGGGATAGTGTTCAAGTTTTACCGTCAGATCCATTTCCACGCCGCGAAAGGTGCGCTCGTATGACAAGACTGCATCATAACGCTGATAGTCATATTCGGCCAGTTGATCCGCCACATAATACAACAGAGTGGTACGGAAATTCGTGGTAAACCGATGTACCCAGGCGAGGCTGCCTGAATTCTGTGCCGAGAGGCGGGATTCAATGTCATAGAGTCTCGACACGGTGAAGGATGTATAGTCCGACAGAAAGTCGGCCGTGCCGGTGTACTCTGCATCCTGGTCCATATATGCGTAGGTCAGTCGAACCGTATCGCTTGGAATTGGGGTGATGCTGGTTTCCAACTCGACGCCTCTCTGCTCGATATGCAGATTGTTTTCCGGCTCAAAGGAGAAATATTGCAGGGGAGCACTGATCAGATCCCACATGTCATCGTCATAGATCTTGATGTCTGCTTCCCATCCCAGCCGTGGATAGTTTACGTAGTAGCCGATTTCCCGGGAGACAATTTTTTCGTTATCCAAACCTCCGGGGGACTGTGTGGTAAAGGTGGTGGCGGTTGTTTGTCCATTCAGTGGAGGATCAAGCTCTGTCGCAGTGAAACTCCAGCTAACGTATTGTTCATAGGTGTCAGGGGTACGTATGGCATGGGAAATCACGGCCCTCAGGGTCTGGTGTTCGTCAATATGATAATAGGCTGCAGCTCTTGGGGAGAGATAAGCGCCATTGGCGTTATCGTCTTCTGCCATGGCGCCGATATTTAGCCCCCATGAAAGCGGTTGTTGGTACTCAAGGTTGAAGAAGAGGCGTTTAAGATAGTTTTCCCCGCTTCCTCCAAAGTAGGTTTGAGAGGTATACTGGTCTTTTCTCAGGCTGAGACCCGAAACCAGACGGAATTCATCGTTGAAACGATAGGTATCCTGGAATTCCAGGTCGGTCCGGGTCTCCTCAATATCCAGATTGATTCGTCCGCAGACCTCCGCGTCGCCGCCATAATCAATGGCCTCCTGTATTGCGGCAGCGGCCAGCATGTCATCTTCCAGCGATCCAAGACCCGTACTTTCACCTTTCATGACAGCTGTCAGTATTGTATTGAAGAAGTCTGAATCTCCATCGACCAGGGCTCCTATCATGATGCTGTTATAGCGAGGATTCCGGCTGGCGAGCTGAGTCAGGTTATTGCTGAAAAGTATCGGGTGGTTGCAGTTGATCCAGTCCTGGCGCCGTATATTCTTCTGGATATAACCCTGTACATGGAAAAAATGGTCCTGGCTGACTTCACGCTGCCATTTGATTGAGGCATAGCGGTCGCGCTCATCGCTGGTCGGAACCGTGACCTGGCCGTCGCCTTCGTTGGGGTGATATTGATGATCCCCATTGAGCAGACCCAATTGAAAGTTGAGGTGGTCTGATGGAGAAAGCATGACATTGCCAAAAAAATTAAATCCGTCGAGATCGTGACTGTCCAGAAACGGTGAGCCGTCAGCCCGCTTATCGAAGCCGTTACCCTTTTTCCCGTTTACTGATAGACGGTAGTTAAATTTCTCGTTCCCGTTGCCATAGGCGCCATAGTAGCGGTTGTAGCCGTTGCTGCCGTCCCAGTAGGAAACAGTGGAGCCATGGGTGTCGTAAGGGTGTTTGGTAATAATGTTGATAATGGCTAAAAAGGAATTGGCGCCGTAAGCCGCGGCATTGGGGCCACGGCTGATTTCAATCCGGGCGATATCCTCCAGTGCGACAGGAATATTCAGCCAATCCACGTTAGCCAGATTGGGATGATATACCGAGCGCCCGTCCACCAGCACCTGCAGCCGTCTTTGTTCACTGGCGTTAGTGCCATGGTAACTTACGGTGGGGACACTGGAAGACACTGAGCCGACTGTCATACCGGGAACCAGACGAAAGGCGTCATGCAGGTTTCGTATGCCATAGTCTTTCAACATGGTGTCGGTAATGATAGTGACGGTGGCCGGTACTTCCGAGCGGGGCTGTTTAAGACGGGCAGGTGTCAGTACGACGGGAATGTCTTCGGACTCTATTGTTCCGGAATAGCCGAAAGCGTCCTGCTCAAATGCCAAAAGGTTCGCCGTTTCGTCAGCGTACAGATTCCCGGATACCAGCACCAAGAGGCCGATAACACCAGGTCTGACAAACTTCTCGTAACGCACGGAACCTCCTTCGTCGGCAAATATCTAATTCAGCCCATAGCGATCTCAGAATATGGCTATGTCAGAAAATAGCTGTTTCAGCATATGCGAGCTTCCAGATCTATCTGATTTAGGACATATTTGAATTAGAAGATAACAATTTAAAAAAGTATCCGGTTTATCAAATATCCGGTTCGCCTAATCATTCACCTGATCAAGAGTGCTCAACAAATGCCTATGTCGCGTGATTCCTTGCTTTCGCAGAGGGATTCGGTTGCGATCTCCACATCAATCAGATAATACAGAGACGCTAATCCCAATTCATGTCTTCCCAAATTGTGAAAAATAATGCCCAGGGCGATGTCCTCTGCCGGAAAGCGCTCCTGATGACTGGCATAATACCTGGCAGCGGCCCCTAATTCAGGATCCGATAACACTGAAATTAAACGGCCGATTCCTCCATGATAAGCTTGAACCAGTAGCATCGCATAGAGCTTATCTTTCTTATCAGTGGGTAAATGGCTGAACTGTTTCTCAAAAACCGGGAGTAAGTTGCGGTGGTTTTGCCGGTACAGCTTTAGAGCACAGTCAATTTGCGCCATTCGGTGTAACTGGAACTTGTCTGGAATTCGGCAATCCTGGAGGACTTCGGGGCGAAGCTGGAGCAATCCCACGGCATCGGCAGAAGAAAAGCTTCTCTTTCTTGCTCCACTCTCAATCAATATCTGTCCCAGCAAATGGGAAATGAGGATGTCGGACCAGCCAAGCCCGGTTTGCAGATCGCGCTGGTCGTAGACCTGTTGAACCACTTTAACCAAAGGCAAGGGGGCATCCCGGGAGCCTATCGTCATGCCATCCCAGGTTCCCCAAACCAGATGATCCGGAGTGTCTCCAAGCATTCTGCCCAGGGCTGCTTTCATATCAACATGAGGCTGTTCGCAGGCGAGGGCAAAGGGATAGCCGACCTTGTCATCAGTGCCTTCCACCCAATACTTGGCTTTCTTTTCATTAACCAGCTTTTTTCTTAACTGGTTTAAAGCCTGCTGTGTCTGTTCTGATGTAGAGCGGTTATTGAGGTAGCCGAGGAAATGCCCTCTTGTATTAAACAGAATATGCCGATCGATCCGATTACAGAATCCCTCGCCAAGCAGGACCCAGCGACGTATATCCGATATATTTTCGTAGAACCCCTTGGTTGCCGCATAAGGTGAGTTTCTGACGACATCCAGCCAATCCGATAGTTTGTCTGCATCCTCTGCTTTCGTATGACCTGAAGCCAGTAGCGAAATGAGAAAAAACTTTAACAATATTCTATAAGGCATTGATAAATTGAGTATATCCTTGTGGTTTTTATTTTCTTCTTATTCTGTTCAGATAATGCCTTCATTCGGTCTTGTTCTACAAGTGTTGATTGCTCTCATTTAAATAAGTCGCATGAAGTTGATGAGAGGGCAGGTTTACATCTGCCGCGTACGTCGGAACGATAAGCGTATCCGGGGAATTCGTTTCCAGCTTGATCGAAAACTTTGTTACTATCTGCCAACTTTTCAATGCCGGACATCAGTGACGGCCATGGTTCTAAATCGCAGCCGTGCCGGATGGTTGCCGAGTGTTGGAAAGCGAATCAGCCTTGTGTGGCCATTCTGCATAAGTGTCTGATAATCTACTCAAATCTTTTGGAAGTTATTAAAAAACAAGGCTGTAATGAAAAGGGTTATTTTAACGTTCATTCTGTTGTTGTCCGCCTCGCAGAGTTTTGCCTGGGGCGAGCAATCCCATCGTATTGTGTGTGATATTGCGTGGCGAAATCTGGACTCCCATGCCAAGCAGGAAGTCAGGCTTCTACTGCGGAAAGCCAAACAAAAAACGTTTGCTGACGCTTGTGCCTGGCCTGATGAAATCAGGGATCAGTCTCGATATGACTTTGCACTGCCTCATCACTATATCAATGTGGATCGATCCGCTGTTGAGGTGACAGATACTGAAGCATGCCGCAAGGAAGGATGCGTGCTCTCGGCAATCGAAGCCTACAGTAAAATTCTTCAGGGAATTGCGGTGGACGGATATCACAACAACCGCCCCAAAGCACTGATGTTTCTGGGACATTTCGTTGGCGATATTCATCAACCTCTCCACGTTGCCTATGAAGATGATCGTGGCGGTACGCAGACAATGGTAAGCTTTGGTGGTAAGGAATATTCTCTGCATTATGTGTGGGATGTGATGGTTCCTGAAGTGGGGATGCCCAAGAATTGGCGGAATGCCGGTGAGGCATTGTCCAAACAGATCAATCCGGATGAAAAGGCGCTGTGGTCTCAGGCAACACCGATAGAATGGGCCAACGAGTCTTTGTCTATTACCCGGAATCTGTATGAGGAATTGCCTCGTTTGTCGGCAATTTCCAAAGGTTATGTCAAAAGCCATCACCTGCAGGCGGAGATCAGGCTCCAGCAGGCCGGTATCCGGCTCGCCAACCTGCTTAATACGATTTTCCAGTGAGCTGTAAGTCGTTCAGTTAGGTGGCAAGACGTTCAGTGAGGTGATAAGTCGTTCAGTGAATAGGAATATAGCGAGGTAGTTTTACATGGGAGTCGTCATCAGCTTTCGAAAAGACGAACTTTCCGCCGACGATGTTATTCGGTATTTCTTTCACGAAATCAACGAGAAACATCAGCTTGACCTGTCCCTGAGCGATCCAAGGATAAAGCCACATCTGCCAGCTTTAAGAAGCCTGGCGGATGTGTATATCCATACCGCTACCAATGAAGTTACCGGTATCCCCGACCAATACCAAAAGCCTTTGATAAAGGAATTGAATCTATTGCGGGCCAGATTTCTCGCGGAAACAGTATTGGGGATACTGGCCAGTGAAAATATTGTTCACATCAAAACGGATTCAGATCAAACCTGATTCAGATCAAGCCTGGCCCTGGGTTCATCTGAACTTCATCAAATCGTCACCGGGTCGGGTTAGAATGTCCTCGACTTGATTTGTATTGGTCTGACCTCAGGGTTAGACCTTGGTCGTAGTTTGCATGGATGTGCGCGATCAGACAGTCATGTTTTACGAAACGGTATTGAGTCAAAGGCTATTGGCGATTACCCTGTGCACTCAAATTTTCTGATGGGCGAGGTTACACATGCGAACCGATACATCTATTCTCATCGATCAAATCTACGAGCAGTCAACGGCAATACAAATAATGCTGGAGCAGTCCCAGTCGGATGACCAGCAGATCAAAGATCTTCAGGAACAACTTTCCGAACTTTGGAAAGAACTCGAAAATCAGGTATTTCAACAGTAAAAATCGTTAACTGACGGGTACAGAACAAATTTAGCGTCGAACTCAGTCAAAAAATGAGCGAATCAACGCCAGATGGTATCTTGATCGGCACTCAAGATAGATCTGGCTTTTCAGTTTCAGCAAAGCTAATCTTTCATTATTGGAAAGAAAAAATCTGGCCAACTGGACGGCAAGAAAATAAATGCTTGGACAGCGATATCCTGACCGGAAAAACGGTCAGTTCAGCCAACATTTAGAGGTGGTATCGGTATGGCCGCAATATTTGAAGCCCAGGATCTGTCCTATGCAGGTCCGGAAAGACGGGGTTATCACCGTCGACAGAAAGCAGATCGCCGGAACAGTATCCGGTTCGAACCCGACAATCCTGATCGAAGGCAGTCCTCTGGTCGGCGTAAAAGCGACCTCAGCGGATGGAATCGTTCAGATTTCTAGACATCTTTTAATGCTGTCAAATTGAGTCAGCCTGGAACCTGCCATTATGACGGATTCCGTACATGGAGTGATTTTTGATCTTGATGGGACCCTGGTTGACTCAAAGCTCAATTTTGACCAGTTGAGAAAAGACCTCGGGTTTCCGGAGAAGGTTCCGGTACTTGAGCACATCTCCGGCATCCCGGACCACGAACGACGCCGGCAGTGCCTGGATATTGTCCACCGGTTTGAACTTGAAGGGGCCCGGCTAGCAACTTGGATTCCTGGTGCAAGAGAACTGCTACAACTTCTGAATGAGCTGCAGATCCCTACCGGTATTCTCACCCGGAACATGCGGGAGGCTGTTGAGCTGACAATGGACAAGTTGGAGATAAACGTCGATATTGTCCTGACCCGCGAAGACTTTCCTCCCAAACCTGATCCCGAAGCGTTACTTCATATCGCAAAGAATTGGCGACTGGCTCCCTCCCAGTGTGTATATGTCGGGGACTTCCTGTTTGATATACAAGCCGCCAGAAATGCCGGTATGCGGTCCTGGTTCTATGCGCCTGAAAACCCTCCGACATATGCCAGTGATGCAGACAGAGTATTCACCCATTTTGAAGAACTGGCAGTGGAATTTGCCAACTCCGGGACCAGAGCGGCTCTTTAGTTTTTGGCCCCCAGAGCTGCCGCTTTCCTCGCTCTTTCCCGGTTCGGCTGCACTGACCATCCTTGAAGATTTTCCTGAATGATCTCACCCAAGGCCGCAATATGGTCCGCCCTTGAGTTTAGTGCGCTGATATATTCATAGCGTTCCCCGCCGGCTTCCAGAAAATAGTCTCTGTTTTCCACCCCGATTTCTTCAATGGTTTCCAGGCAGTCGGCTGAAAAACCCGGACAAAAGACCTGTACAGATTTTACACCTTGTCCGGGGAGAGACTTCAGGGTGGCATCCGTGTAGGGCTTCAACCATTCCTGCTTGCCGAAGCGTGATTGGAACGTCGTCAGCACCAAATCGGGTTTGACCCCCAGTTTTTCCACTAGTAATCGAGTGGTTTTGTGGCATTCACAAAAGTAGGGGTCGCCCTCAAGTAAATTCCTCTTGGGGATGCCATGGTATGACAGTACCAGTCTGTCCGCTTTCCCGTGGGCGTCCCAGTATTCCTGGATTCTCTTGCTGGCGGCGGTGATAAAGGCGTCATGATCATGATAATGGGTGATGAACCTGAAATCCGGAAACCAGCGTCTTTTACCAAAGTCCTGTGCAATTGCATCAAAAGTCGAGGCGGAGGTGGTGGCAGAATACTGGGGGTAGAGCGGGAGTACCAAAAGCTTACGGACGCCCTGGGAAATCATTGAATCGATAACCGTTGAGACCGAAGGATTGCCGTATCTCATCGCAAAATCAACGACCAGGTCTTCATAACCTTTTTCAGTCAAATGCTTTTGCAGCGCCTCCGCCTGGTCTCTGGTGTGCACAAGCAGGGGGGAGCCTAAATCAGACCAGACCGACTTGTACGCCTCTGCAGACTTGGCAGGACGCACCCGCAGAATAATTCCATGAAGTATCAGCCACCAAAGTACCCGGGGTATTTCGACTACTCTTGGATCCGCGAGAAATTCGCCCAGGTATTTTCGCAGGGCTGCCGGAGTGGGGGCATCGGGAGTCCCCAGGTTTGTGATCAGGACGCCAAGCTTGTCCGCCTGGTCGTGTCTAAATGCTGTGCTGCCTTTAAATTTCATTCTTCACCGGGAATAGAAATTTGGGGAGAAATGCAGGCCGTACCGATATTTTGTCGCTCAACCAAGCATCAGACGAAATATCGAAAGACCATGACAATAAGAAGTGCGGAATATTAGCAGCATAACCGCTATGGGGACAGCGTGGCTCAAAAAGGGGACAGCCTGGCTCAGAGAAGAGGATAAGTTGACTCGAAGTCGGTAGGACAGGAGAAGTCGTATAAAATAAATAGACAATTTCCGGTGTTTTCCGGGCGGAATACTATACGGAAAGAAGCTGAGTAAAAGTTAACGTCAGGTGAGACTGGTATACTTTCCAATGGGGACAGGATCATGAGAATATCTGCCCGGTCATGGCAAGTCGGTACCGTGACAGATCAAACAATCACTCATTAGCTGAGGTCAGGCTGTAGCGTAATACATGAACCCAACGTTTAAGCAAAAACTATATTCGGAAGTTCTCAGAAACATTGAAACGGATGAACCGCTGAAAGGCAGTCAGTTGATAGAGCAGAGATACTCTGGTCAGGACCTGTCGCTGTTGGAAAAAATTCTCCAGCGTGGCGTCACACTGGTGCGGGAATATAAGCTGGAATCTGTCATCCAGCGAACACTGTCGAGAATTCAGTTTGTCACAGTAGGAATGACGGTGCTGTTTTTTCTGCTGGGCGGACTCGCCTCCATGCAGGCGTTTCAGCAGTCTCAGACCGGCGTGGTCAATTTCTATTGGTTAGTAACGGTTTTATTGGGCTTTGATTTCCTGGCCTTATTTATCTGGGGAGTATCAATGACCGTTGCGGCGATATCCGGAACCTCAATGCGTGGACCGGGACTTTGGGTGCAACGGCTCGTTATCAGATACTTTCCGGGTAAAGCGGGGGAAGCGGGTAAGGCGGGGGAAATCAGTGCCGCTCAGGCCGTATTTTCAGTGGTATTTTCCGGCGCCATCGGGCGTTGGTGGTTAAGCCGGGCTTCCCATAGCTTCTGGTTAGCGTATCTTTGTGGTGGTCTGTTAACCATTCTGTTCATGCTGTCCACACGGCAGTTTGATTTCGTCTGGGAAACCACCATTTTGACGAACCAGACCTTTATTTCCGTCACAGAAGGGCTGTCCGTGATTCCCTCGTGGATAGGTTTTAGCGTTCCTTCTGCAGAACAGATCAGTGCGAGTCAGCTAAGTCTGTTTGATGTGGGTCGGGGGGATTCTCTCAGGCAGGTCTGGGCCAGCTTGCTGATTGGCGCCATGATTGTGTATGGCATACTGCCGCGATTACTGCTGCTTGTTGTCAGCCACCTGATGATTTCCTGGCAGCAGAACCGATTCCGATTGGATCTCACGAGGCCCTATTATATTGGACTGAGAGAAAGGTTGATGCCGGCTGCGAGCCAGTTCGGAATCGTAGACCCGGATCTAAAAAAGAAAGGTTCCACAGCAAACTCAGAATCAGTTCGCACTGACATTCGCTTGCCTGAAGGCGCATTGTACGCAGGTATTGAGTTAAACCAGGATCAACCCTGGCCCCCGGCGGGAATTTTGGCGGAAGACGACCTGGGGCGTATTGAAGATCGCGAGAGCCAGGAGCGGCTGTTGCGGCGTTTGGCTGCCTCAGGGGCGAAAGATCTGGTCGCGGTGGTTCCTGTGCGAAGATCTCCCGACCGGGGTCTGGAAAGACTCTTTGCTGAAATAAAGAAGCACACCAGGGGACGACTGTTTATCGCATTAAGTGAGGCGTCGGAGAAGCCCAAACCCATGGTGTCCTCGAACCATCAGCAACCCAACCTCTCGCGGCAAAGTGATTGGTACCGGTTGGCCATGAGAGTGGGTATTGAAGCTGATGCGATCGTCAAGATGGAATATTCCGGAACCACAGAGCAATCCAGCGCAACATCCCGGGCGGTAAGAAATGGATAAAGGCATCATATCGGTGGCTATTGTGGGTCATACCAATGCCGGTAAGACCTCAATGATGCGGACCCTTCTAAGGGATCAGGGGTTTGGAGAAGTCGCAATCAGTCCGGGAACCACCCGCCATGTGGAAGGAGGGAGTCTGCTGATCAACGGCAAGAAGGTGATCAATCTTTATGATACTCCCGGACTGGAAGACTCCATTGGCCTGTTGGCGGCGATTGACAATCTCAGTGGTGGCGAAGGAAGGGAGAAGCTTAAGCGTTTTCTGGACGGACTGCCTCCGGATACGGAGTTTGATCAAGAGGCCAAGGTGATTCGCCAGCTTCTTGAGGATGACCTTATTTTTTACGTGATCGACAGCCGGGAGCCGGTACTGGGTAAGTACAGGGATGAACTCAAGGTGATCGCCATGTCCGCAAAACCGGTGATTCCGGTTTTAAATTTCATTAAAGATGAACACTCCCTGGTCGCTTCCTGGCAACACAGTCTGGCTGATCTGGGATTGCATGCGGTGGTGGAATTCGACACGGTGATTTTCAATTTTGAGGATGAAAAGAGGCTGTATCAGAAGATGCAGGCTTTGATGGCCTCGCGGCATGATCAGATTCAGCAGCTGATCGACGCAAGGCAGCAGCAGTGGCAGGCGCAGTTAAAGGCTGCCCGACGCATTATTGCTGAATTGATGGTGGATGTGGCGTCCTACCGACAGGAGCAGTCTGTGGATGAATCTGAGCCCGGAGACAGTGGCATTTTAAGACGACCTTTTCACCGTCTGGTTCGCAAGGCCGAGGAAAGGGGGATACATGAATTGCTGCGGATTTTTCATTTTGATGACCGGGATGTTAAAAACGAGGAACTCCCGATCACCAACGGAAGATGGGAGTTGGATCTGTTTGATCCGGGTAATTTAAGGGAATTTGGCCTGGATGCTGGTAGTAATGCTGCCAAAGGAGCTGCCGTCGGTGTTGGAATTGACGCCATGACCGGTGGACTCACCCTCGGTGCCGCAGCAGCTTTGGGAGCCGCAGCGGGTTTTATGTGGACCGCAGGGCGGCGTTATAAAGATGAGATTGCATCAAAAATCACCGGCAGTCAGTTTATTTGCATTGACGAAAACACGTTGAAGATTCTGTGGTTCAGACAGGCCGTACTGTATCAGGCACTGCAGCATCGCGGGCATGCTTCACAAAGCGGCATCAGTATCGGTAATGCCTTTAACACCCAACTGCCAAACCAGTGGAAGACCTGGATTCAGACGGCCAGACAGCATCCACGATGGTCTTCGTTAAGAGGAAAGTCCGACGAATTCTTTTCCAGGGAAAGGGAGAAATTGGTTGAAAGTATGATGGAAAGTTTTGGCTAGAATCGAATATCCGGCCTAATCAGTACTTGTTTGATAGCGACCTAGAATCGCTTTAATTTCCCCTGACTCCCGCATATGAAGAATTCGTTCTCTGATAAATTGAATAGTGTCTGGTGAGGCAGTATTGCTGACCACCAGATAAATATCATAGGGGGCGATAATGGGGCTGAAGTCCAGAAATGTCAGGCAGTCAGCTCGAGTGTCATACTTCTTTAGATTATATTTAAGACGAATTTCCATCTCGACGAATCCCGATACCCGATGGGCGGTCACCAGGTTAAACCCTCGTTGGTAGTTCTCCACCGGCACCAGTGTCAGTCTCCCATTCGAAGCAAGCTGCTCCAGTTCCGGATAGTCAAAGTTATCCAGTATGGCGATTTGAGCTCCATAAAGTGCGGCATCATCTGTGAAAGGTACTACCGGAGGGCTGCAGGTAAGAAAGCTGTGTTTGACCGTGAAAAGGGGGGCGTCAATCATATGTCCCACGTCAGCCATGGAATTCCACACTTTCGCGTCATAAGTGATCCACAGACCGGGGTTGCTCTCTCGTACAAAAAGGTGCAGGCGTTTGACAGGATAAGTGACAGCCTTGATTTCGTAGTCTGAATCGCTAAAGACTTCATCCACAATGTCGCTAATGATTCCCCCCTTATGCACTCCCGTCGAAGCTATCTGGAAAGGCGTGGCAAGGTCTTCCACGACAAGATAATTGATCCTCTTTCTGTCTTCTGCGCTGGCTTCAAGCAGGAAAAGCAGGAATGTCAGAGCGATAACGGCTCTGTAACAGGTTTGACGGGCAATGGGCGGTGGATTCATCAGTTGTCTGAATAGGCTTGTATATATCGAAAATTTCTAAATGAAGAATAGTTCAGGGGTTGCCAAATGGACAGTAATTCACAGTCCGCCAGCGGCGGAATTGACAGGGCTCCGGCAGATTGCGGAATAGTCCGATAACGTCATTTTGACTGTCGCAAATTATCATATGCGTGTCGTGGGTAAGCACACAGGGCAGGGGGGCACAGATTACTATCTCCGAAAATCAATGATTGCCTGGGTTTCACCGGATATACGGTGTCAGCACACAGAACCGGGCCAGCACGTGGTTGAGGAATCGCCGATATGTTTTCAAAACAAGACAAAATAGCCAGCTACGACGAAGCCCTGTGGGCTGCGATGAAGGAAGAGGAAACGCGCCAGGAAGATCATATTGAGCTTATTGCCTCGGAAAACTATACCAGTCCAAGAGTGATGGAAGCCCAGGGATCCTGCCTGACCAACAAATATGCGGAAGGATATCCAGAAAAGCGCTACTACGGTGGCTGCGAATATGTGGATAAAGTCGAGCAGCTGGCCATTGATCGGGCTAAAGAGCTGTTTGGAGCGGATTACGCGAACGTACAGCCACATTCCGGATCTCAGGCAAATGCCGCGGTGTACATGGCGTTGGTAAAGCCAGGGGAGACTGTGTTGGGTATGAGCTTGGCTCATGGCGGCCACCTCACTCACGGTTCTCACGTGAATTTCTCCGGCAAGATCTACAACGCGGTTCAATATGGATTGGATGAAAACACCGGTGAAATTGATTACGCGCAGGTGGAAGCCCTTGCGAAAGAGCATCAGCCTAAAATGATCGTCGCAGGCTTCTCTGCTTATTCACGAATCGTGGATTGGGCAAAGTTCCGGGAGATTGCTGATTCCGTGGGCGCTTATCTGTTCGTTGATATGGCTCACGTAGCGGGTCTGGTTGCGGCGGGGGTTTATCCCAACCCGGTCCCTCATGCTCATGTTGTGACCACAACCACCCATAAAACCCTGAGGGGCCCTCGTGGTGGTCTGATTCTGGCGAAAGCCGATCCGGATCTGGAAAAGAAATTGAACTCGGCGGTATTCCCCGGCGGGCAGGGTGGTCCTTTGATGCATGTAATCGCCGCCAAAGCGGTGAGCTTCAAAGAGGCGCTGGAGCCTGAATTCAAAGAATATCAGGAGCAGGTCGTCAAGAACGCCCAGGCCATGGCCAATGTCTTTATCGAGCGTGGATACGATGTGGTCTCCGGTGGCACCGAAAATCACTTGTTCCTCCTGAGCCTGGTGAAACAGGGGCTGACCGGTAAAGATGCCGACGCTGCCCTTGGCAGAGCCAGCATCACTGTGAACAAGAATGCGGTTCCCAATGACCCACAGACACCTTTTGTCACTTCCGGTCTGCGAATTGGTTCGCCTGTCATCACTACCCGGGGAATGAAAGAGGCGCAGTGTTCAGCGCTGGCGGGTTGGATTGCCGACATTCTCGACGCCATGCAGGCGGGGAATGTTGAAGAGACAATTGCCTCCGTTAAAGAGAAAGTACGTGGGTACTGCCTTGACTACCCGGCTTACCGTTAGGAAAGCCATCAGTGACGGTTGAGCAGTTTGATCTATATTGTTACCGGTCGCTCCAGCGGCCGGTACTTCATGAAGTAAAATGAGGGAAGAGCCATGGCGATAAGCCTGTTTGACATGCTGAAGATCGGTATCGGCCCTTCCAGCTCCCATACGGTTGGGCCGATGAAAGCGGCTCAAATGTTTGTGAGTGCCTTGCAAGACAATGGTGTTCTTCCCCAGGTTTGCCGGGTTCGTTCTCAATTATTTGGTTCATTGGGCGCGACCGGAAAAGGGCACGGTACCGGGCCTGCGGTTGTGTTGGGTCTTGAAGGGCATGTCCCGGACTTGATTGACCCGACAATCGTGAACCCTCGTATGGAGGAAATTGTGACCTCCTGCAGGATGAATCTGCTGGGGAGCCATGAAATCAGTTTCAACGAGTCGGACGACCTTATCTACCATCGTAAGGAAACTCTCCCTTATCATCCGAACGGCATGATTTTCAGCGCTTATGATGCTGAAGATCGCATGGTAAGCGAGAAAACCTATTATTCAGTGGGTGGTGGATTCGTGGTGGATGACAAGGCGGCCGGCGCTGATCGGATCGTCGAAGACACCACTCGTTTGCCGTATCCGTTCAAGTCCGGTGCCGAGCTGTTGAAGCTCTGCCGTGATAATGACATGTCGATTTCCGACATTATGCTGGAGAACGAAAAGGTCTGGCGTAGTGAAGAGGAAATCCGGGCCGGGATACTGCAGATCTGGGGCGTGATGAAAGAATGTGTCCAGAACGGTATCCGCAACGAAGGTATATTGCCGGGTGGACTCAAGGTTAAGAGACGGGCTGCGGCTCTTCACCGGGATTTGAAAAACAAAACCCGTATGGACATGATCTCGCCTTCTTTGGGAGCCATGGACTGGGTCAATCTATACGCGCTGGCCGTGAATGAAGAAAATGCTGCCGGTGGCCGCATGGTGACCGCACCTACCAATGGGGCCGCCGGTATCATTCCCGCCGTGCTGCACTATTATTCCCATTTTTGTCCAAACTCTGATGAGGAAGGCGTTATCCGCTTCCTGTTAACGTCGGCTGCGATCGGTATTCTATTCAAGGAAAATGCCTCTATATCCGGTGCCGAAGTAGGCTGTCAGGGAGAAGTCGGCTCGGCCTGCGCGATGGCGGCTGCCGGTCTGGCGGAAGCAACCGGGGGCTCTCCTGAACAGGTGGAAAATGCTGCGGAAATCGGCATGGAGCACCATCTCGGGCTGACTTGCGATCCTATTGGCGGACTGGTACAGGTGCCTTGTATCGAGCGCAATGCGATGGCGGCAGTAAAGGCAATTAATGCCGCCGTCATGGCAATGCGGGGCAATGGTGAGCACTTTGTATCCCTGGATAAGGTCATCAAAACCATGCGGGATACCGGTCTGGACATGCTGGACAAATATAAGGAAACCTCCCGCGGGGGGCTGGCAGTCAATGTTATTGAATGTTGATCTGCACACAACGGGCAACAAGTTATTCGGACATGGTGGCTATCGCTTTGCCTACCTGGCTGAGGAAGATGGTTCAAGTGTATCTGGGGACGTCAGATTCCAATAAGAGGGTCAAATAATGCAAAAATATTCAGGTTTCGGGCTGCTGAAACACGCCCTGACTTATCATGAAAACTGGCAGCGGGTCTGGCGTAATCCCAAACCGAAGAAGAAGTATGACGTCATTATTGTAGGTGGCGGTGGCCATGGTCTGGCGACAGCCTACTATCTCGCCAAGGTTCACAATATCACCAATGTTGCCGTTGTCGAGAAAGGCTATCTCGGTGGCGGTAATACGGCCCGTAATACCACGATTGTTCGTTCCAACTATTTGTGGGACGAAGCGGCGCATCTTTATGAGCATGCCATGAAGTTGTGGGAAGGCCTGTCCCAGGATCTGAACTACAACGTGATGTTTTCCCAGCGCGGGGTATTGAACCTTGGGCACACTCTGCAGGATATGCGGGATATTCAGAGACGTGTGAATGCCAACCGTCTTAACGGAATCGATGGGGAAGTTCTGGATGCCCGGCAGGTTCAGGAGCTGGTGCCGATCATGGATTGTTCAGCCAATACCCGCTATCCCGTCCTGGGTGCTTCCTGGCAGCCCAGAGCAGGTGTGGCCCGTCACGATGCGGTAGCCTGGGGATTCGCGCGCGCTGCAGACAGCATGGGCGTGGACCTGATCCAGCAATGTGAAGTGGTGGATATCCTGAAAGAAGACGGCGCAGCTGTTGGTGTGAATACCAAGCAGCATGGCCCGATCATGGCAGACCGTATCGGTTGTGTGGTGGCTGGTAACTCCGGTGTTCTCGCCAACATGGCAGGTTTTGATCTCCCGATCGAGTCCCATCCATTGCAAGCTCTGGTGTCTGAGCCAATCAAGCCGATCCTGGATACTGTGGTCATGTCAAACCACGTACACGGCTACATTTCCCAGTCTGATAAAGGTGACTTGGTCATCGGTGCCGGTATCGACGGCTATAACGGGTACGGCCAGCGGGGCTCATATCCGACCATCGAACATACTTTGCAGGCCATTGTTGAACTCTTCCCAATCTTCAGCCGTGTACGCATGAACCGGCAGTGGGGCGGTATTGTGGATACCTGTCCGGATGCCTGCCCGATCATTTCCGACACGCCGGTGGAGAACCTGTTTTTCAACTGCGGATGGGGAACCGGTGGATTCAAGGCAACACCGGGATCGGGTCACGTATTTGCGGCTACCCTGGCCAAGGGTACGGCAAATGAATTGGCCAAACCATTTTCCATGTTCCGTTTCCACAACGGCGCATTGATTGACGAACACGGTGCTGCAGGTGTTGCGCACTGATGACCCCGGCAATCCAAATGACAAGCACCAAGAATAAAGCCGCTGGCGTTTAAGGGGAAAGCAGCATGTTTTACATCTATTGTCCGTATTGCAAAGAGCATCGGGAAGAAGAGGAATTTCACGCCAAGGGGCAGGCCCATATTGCGCGACCGGCTGACCCGGATGCCTGTACCGATGAGGAGTGGGGGGAGTATCTGTACTTCCGTAAAAACCCCAGAGGACTGCATCACGAAATGTGGGTACATGCCACCGGCTGCCGGAAGTTTTTCAATGTCACCCGGGACACCCAGACCTACGAAATCAAAGAGGTCTACAAAATGGGCGAGCGTCCGTCGATAGTCGCTCAAGATCAGAATCCAACTGCTGCTAAACAGGCTTAAGCGAGGCGAACATGGCAACACAGAAAAACCGTCTCAAGTCCGGTGGGCGTATCGACCGGAACAAACCTTTGACCTTCTTTTTTAACGATCAGCCATATCAGGGGTATGAGGGTGATACTCTGGCCTCAGCGCTTATTGCCAATGGCGTGGATGTGATCGGGCGCAGTTTTAAATACGGGCGTCCCCGGGGCATTATGACAGCCGGGGCTGACGAGCCGAATGCGATCATGCAGCTGGGAGCTACCGAAGCCACCCAGATTCCCAACGTCCGTGCGACCCAGCAGGAGCTATACGCTGGTTTGCATTGTCGGCCGACCAGCGGGTGGCCGAGTGTCGACTTCGATGTCATGGGATTGATCGGTCAGTTCTTTGGGCGAATGCTGCCTCCGGGTTTTTACTATAAAACCTTTATGTTTCCCGAATCTTTCTGGGAACTGTACGAGAAATTCATTCGTAAAGCCGCCGGATTTGGCCGCTCTCCGAGAGAGAGAGATCCGGACATTTATGATCACATGAACCAGCATACTGATGTGCTGGTGGTTGGTGCCGGCCCCGCAGGTCTGTCAGCCGCCTTGTCCGCAGCCCGTGCAGGTGCCCGGGTTATTCTGGCGGATGAGAATGCTGAATTCGGTGGTTCTTTGTTGTCCTGTCGCGAGACCGTTAATGGGGAACCTGCCCATCAGTGGGTCAAGCAAGCCGTGGAAGAGCTTGAGCAAAACGAAAATGTTCTGCTGCTGCCAAAGTCGACGGTAAATGGCTATCACGACCATAACTTCCTGACCATTCACCAACGTTTGGCAGACCACATCGCAGACAAGGCACCGGAAGGCAAGGCCCGGCAGCGGATGCATCGCGTACGCGCCAAATGGGTCGTGCTGGCCACTGGAGCCCATGAACGTCCGCTGGTGTTCGGAAATAACGACATTCCAGGCTGCATGCTGGCTTCCTCGGTATCGACCTATATCCGCCAGTATGGAGTTATTCCAGGGCGTAATCTGGTGCTGATGACCACTAACGACCATGCCTATCGCACTGCTTTCGATTGGCAGGACACCGGTCGTAAGGTGATTGCGATTGTGGATACCCGACAAAATCCAACCGGTCCCTATATTGACGAAGCTAAGAATCGCGGCATTCAGGTTATTACCGGCTCTGCGGTGATTCAGGCCGAAGGTGGCAAGCGCGTTGACGGCGCCATGATTGCGCCAATCAGTGCAGACGGGGATAAAGTCACCGGTGAGGGGACGGTGTTGACCTGCGACACCATTGCCACTTCTGGTGGTTGGAGTCCGGTGGTGCACTTGTCCTGTCATACCGGAAGTCGTCCGGTCTGGCGTAGTGATATCCATGGCTTCGTACCTGGTGAAACCGTACAGAAGCAATTGATCGCGGGTGCTATCAGCGGTAACTACAGCTTGTCCGGCTGCCTTAAAGATGGTGCAGACATAGGTCTGTTAGCTGCTGCCAATGCGGGGCATTCAACGGACGGCCTGGCAGTCGCCAAGCTGAAGGTGGATGAGCTGGCTGAAGGTGAGGCTATGGCCTTGTACTCGATTCCTCACAGCAAGCCTAACAGCCGTGCGCCGAAGCAGTTCGTGGACTATCAGAACGACGTCACGGCAGCGGGCATCGAACTGGCTACCCGTGAAGGCTTTGAATCGATCGAGCACGTCAAGCGTTATACCGCAATGGGCTTCGGTACTGATCAGGGCAAACTGGGTAACATCAACGGCATGGCGATCACTGCCAAGTCTTTGAATAAAACTATTCCACAGACCGGCACTACGGTATTCCGGCCCAACTATACGCCGGTGACCTTCGGGGCGATCGCAGGACGGCACTGCCGGGATCTGTTTGATCCAAAGCGTTATACCGCGATGCATGAGTGGCATGTGGAAAATGGTGCCAAGTTTGAGGATGTCGGGCAATGGAAACGCCCCTGGTATTATCCAAAACCCGGCGAAACCATGCAGGATGCCTTGAACCGGGAATGTAAAGCAACCCGGGACAGCGTGGGCGTTCTGGACGCTTCCACCCTCGGTAAAATCGATATCCAGGGTAAAGATGCGAGAGAGTTCATCAGCCGCATATATACCAACGCCTGGGCCAAGCTGGCGGTAGGCAAATGTCGTTATGGCCTGATGTGTGGCGAAGACGGTATGGTGTTCGATGACGGGGTCACCTCCTGTTTGGGAGAGAACCACTTCCTGATGACCACTACATCAGGTGGTGCTGCCCGGGTTCTGGAATGGCTGGAGCTTTATCACCAGACTGAATGGCCGGAACTGGAAGTCTATATGACCTCGGTGACCGACCATTGGGCGACCATGAGTATCGCTGGACCGAACAGCCGCAAGCTGCTGGCAGAGCTCACTGATGATATTGATCTGGACAAGGAAGCATTCAAGTTCATGGATTGGCGTCAAGGCACCGTCGCCGGTGTTCCTGCGCGGGTATTCCGGATTTCGTTCACAGGGGAGCTGTCCTACGAGATCAACGTGCCGGCGCATTTCGGCATGCATGTCTGGAAGAAGCTGTTTGAACATGGTGCGAAATATAACCTGACACCATACGGTACTGAAACCATGCACGTGTTGCGGGCAGAGAAGGGCTTCATTATCGTTGGCCAGGATACCGACGGCTCTGTGCATCCATACGATCTGGGCATGAGCTGGTGTGTGGCTGAAACCAAACCCTACAGCTTCGTTGGTAAGCGGGGGATGAAACGGGAAGACTGTGTCCGTGTCGACCGGAAACAAATGGTAGGATTGAAGACCAAGGATCCTCGCAAGGTCATCCCTGAAGGTTCACAGGCGGTGGATAATCCCAACCAGCCCATTCCAATGACCATGCTGGGACACGTTACCTCCAGTTATTACAGTGCCTGTCTGGGGCATAGTATCGCCATGGGCCTGGTCAGAAACGGCCTCAACCGGATGGGTGAGACCGTCTATTATCCCCAAGCGGATGGCTCCGTGATCGAAGCAGAAATCTGCAGCCCAATTTTCCTGGATCCTAAAGGAGAGCGTCAAAATGTCTGAAGTGCTGGAACCTACCAAAAACAAGGACGCACTGATTGCGGTCATGGATCAATGCCCGGCTGAAGCGGTACCCACGGAAAGCCCTTTGTATCATCGGAAACTCGGAACCCGAGGTGCTGGTACCGGTGCCGCAACGGTGAGCGCCGGAGAGTTGAATCTGCTCGGGCACCTGGTCATTCGTGGCAATGCCGAGGAGGCAGCATTCTGCAGCGGCATTGAGGCGGCGTTGGGCGTACAGTTGCCTGAGACACTGAAAAGTGTCGAGGGGGACGACGTTTCCATGAGCTGGATTGCGCCTGACGAATGGCTGGTGCTATGTCCTCTTGCTAAAGCGTTTGCCGTGGAGGAGACGCTTCGGGAAAACCTGAATGGGCACTATTCTGTGGTCAATGTCAGTGGTGGCCAGACCGTTGTCAGGTTGTCCGGAAGCAATGCCGTTAATGTGCTGAAAAAGAGCTCTCCGTATGATTTCCACGATAGCCACTTCCCTGTGGGTAAAGTGGTCACAACGGCATTTGCCAAGACTCAGGCGGTCATTTGTCGCAAATCTGCGGACACCTGGGATCTGGTGATCCGCCGCAGCTTTGCCGACTATGCGTGGCGCTGGTTGGAAGATGCCGCATCGGAATACGGTCTTCAGGTTACTGTTGAGTAGTCCTGTTTCGTGTTCAACCTGCTAAGGGCTGGCCATTGCCGGCCCTCATGCATTGCAGAAAAGTAGAGAGCAGTTATGCCAAATCCCAACAGAGAAAAACTTTGGATCCTCACCGCGCAATGTCCCAGTCGCCTGGGAACCGTTGATGTGGTTACCCGCACCCTGGCGGAAACGGAAAACTATATCGTTGCCATGAACTCCTTTGACGATAAGGCGACGGAGAGTTTCTGCATCAGGGTGGAATTCAGGCCATTGTCGGGTGACTCCTCTCTACAGAAGTTCCGTGAATTGTTTGAAGAGCGGACACCCAACTTTGATATGTCCTGGGAACTGACTGAACCCGACCATAAGACCCGTGTGGCGGTAATGGTGTCCAAATACGATCATTGTCTGAACGATCTTTTATACCGGTATCGGACAGGGGAACTGGCCATCGATATTCCGGTGATCATTTCAAACCATCCTGATCTGAAGCATCTGGCGGATTGGCACGGAATTCCTTATTACCATCTTCCTATCACTCCTGAAACCAAGGCAGAGCAGGAAGCGGAAGTCTGGAAACTGGTCAACCAATACGATTGCGAACTGGTGGTGTTAGCCCGCTATATGCAGGTGTTATCGCCGGACATGTCCAAGAAACTGGATGGCCGCGCCATTAATATTCACCATTCGCTGTTGCCTGGATTCAAAGGCGCCAAGCCTTATCACCAAGCCTGGGCCAAAGGCGTTAAGCTGGTGGGTGCCACGGCCCATTACGTTAATGACAACCTGGATGAGGGGCCGATTATCACTCAGGGGGTGCAGGCGGTGGATCATAATCACTACCCGGATGACCTGGTGGCAAAAGGGCAGGATATCGAAAGCCAGACCCTGGCCCGGGCGGTTCGTTACCACACCGAAAAGAGAGTATTCCTGAACGGAAACCGGACAGTGGTGTTTAATGACTAGCAGCGGGTGCTGCAGTCATTTTTACCAGCCTGATCACTAAAGATCAGGGATTATAAGGAATGCTGTTCAACAGATTCACAAGAGCAATCTGGCTTGAACAGCCCGTCTTGGCGAAAATACTCTTCAGATGCCATTTAACCGTGTGAAGGCTGATGCACTCTTCATCCGCGATGGTTTTTAAAGCTTTGCCGGAGGCCAGTCTCTGGCTGATGCTGGCTTCTCTTTCAGACAGGTCAAATAACTCAACAAGCTTTTGTGCGGGGATCTGTTGGATCAGATCTGCGGAAATCGCGTAGATCATGGCTCCGCTGAATGTTTCCTCATTCGTGATGTAGCTGTTCAGAAGGGGCTGGAATCCCAGGAATATTCTGGAACCGATTTTAATATGCTCGGCTTCCTCCACCATCATATCGAAGCCTTCCACGCGTTTAGCCGTTTGCATCAGGCCGATGTAAAGCATTTTCTCCAGTCTATTGTCTTCCAAACGCAGGCAATTGTGTTCAATTCTCAGCTCATTGTAATCTTCAATGAGATCTTTCATGCCCTGATTCATCGCACAAACTGCGCCGGTTTCCGTCAGTATTGCGACAGGAATCCTAAAAGTGTTGACCACTGAAGCCAGTCGAATCTCATCTTTGGATAGGTAAGCATTGGAAAAGGACAGATTGGCGGCCTTTTCAATAAAGGGGAGCAGGCTATTGAGATGATTCAGCTCCTGTACAGTGAACTCTCCGATGTCCTGGTGACGATTGCAGAAAATCACGCCAAACCAGTCCTCATCAGACAGGATGCAGGCAGAGGATGAATCAACCAGACCTTGCGGAGCAAACCACTCCCTGAATTGTTTACTCTGAAGGATTTCTTCGCGCTCGGGTAATGTACCCACAGAATAAAAAAGCCCCCGGGGTTTGTTCATGGCCGCCAGAAGCATGGGGTCATCATCGATATGCTCTTGCAGATAGTGCTTTGCCAAAGCAGGGTCCATCCGTACGCCACCATCTACATGAAATCTTATGCCCATGGTCCTTCTGTTGACGATAAAAATATGGCAGATATGCAGTGAGAATTGCCTGACCAGCTCTTCAGCAAAATACTTCCATCGGCTGTTGCAATAACTGGTTTCTAATAAGAGATTGATCAGCGAGCTGGAATGGAAACTTGGTGTAGACATAAATTCCTGAAATTAGATTGATTACTTCCTAATACATCCATACCGATAAACAACAAATCGAACTGGTTCGAGTGCAAACCAGAAGCCGCCAGTGTCGTTCACTCAGATATGAATTGTCCTTCCCAAGCCAGGTTTGGCCGGTGGTTCGGTTGAACGCTGGTAAGTAAACACCGAGTCACCTTATTAAGCAAGGCAAAAAACCACTCGGTTGAGTAGTTGTGTGAGAGTTTCTCCTTTTTCTAGAATTCGCGGCCAGTGTGCTTACCAGAGTTGTATAAATCAGAATGGAGATACCCATGAGTGCTTTTCGCCTCGCCCCTATAGCGGCAGTAATGATGTTAGGGATCGTTGGATGTAGTGGTGGTTCAAATAACGGTAATTCAGGCTCTTCCGCAGAGTCGCTAGGAAACGTCATATTTCCTGCAGACGACGGTGTTCACGGTACTGAATTGTGGATAACCGATGGCACTGAAGAAAATACCAGGTTGGTGAAAGATCTAAACGAGGCGGAAGGGTCGAATCCGCAGAATATCTTCAAAAAAGGCGACATAACCTACTTTGTTGCCAATGATGGCATTCACGGGTATGAAATCTGGAAAACCGATGGGACCGAGGAAGGAACTGAAATGGTTGCAGATGCTTTCCCCTGGACTGAGTCTGCAGATCTTTCCGAGTTTACTGAATTTAAGAATGAGCTCTATTTTACTGCTGATATTGAAGGCACTCCCGGAAGGAATATCTGGAAGACAGACGGAACTGAGGCGGGAACGAAGATTGTTGCCACAGGAAGGTCGCCCAGTAATTTTGTGGCGACAAATGATCGATTGTTTTATACCGATTATACTTCTGAAACAGGCAGTGAATTGTACGCCTTTAACGGAGAAAAAGCCTACTTGGTAAAGGATATTTTTCCCGGAGGCAGTTCATCACAAGTTCAGAGTTTAACGGCCTTTAACAATAAGGTTTATTTCGTGGCCATTAGCGGTGATGCACCAGGCTATTTAATATGGAAGAGCGACGGTACGGCTGATGGAACCAGTCTGGCTGAGGACTCCTTTCTCTTTAATGGTGGCGCAGAGATCGTCAAATTCAAGGACTCCATTCTGGTGGTTGGGACAGTTGATCATGGTGAAACGATCAAGGTCGTTAAGCTAGAGAAAAACGGTGATTTGAGTGCACATAATCTGCCACTGCCTGGTCCGGAATTAGACGATCCATCGATAGAAATTGCATTTGATGCTGATAGCCGCGTATTTATTGTTGCATCCTATAATGAGACAGATAACCCAAGCCGTGTTGAGTATCTCTGGAGCACAGAAAACGGAACAGACTTTAACAGTCTGGAACTGACTCAGGATATCTATGATGGAATTGCATTTAATTCCAATATGTATCTGGATTGGGCGACGGAAGAAGGTGTGCAGCTATGGACGACCAATGGCACTCAAGAGGGCACCAGGAAAGTTAAAGACATCAATGATGTGGATGCTAAAGCGCAAGATGCAGGTTTTCGGATAAATGGGCTTGGATATAACCCTTATCATTTACCGGTAGTTGGCACTACAGCCAATCCAAGTATGTTGTTTATTGGAGTGGAGCCTACCACAGGTGCGGAATTGTGGAAGACAGACGGTACTGCCGAAGGGACTGTCTTGGTTAAGGATATACAGCTGGGTGACGCTTCAAGCTTTAGAACGCGCCTTTTGGGGCCAAAATAAGCAACGTAACCTATATAAAAGAAGGGTTCGCCAGTTTCGGCGTACCCTTTTTTATTTCAAGACATTTCTATATAGATTTATCCTTCCTCAATCCGTGTACTTAGCTTACTTTCTTTGTTCTTTTTCTTTGTCCGTTTTCTTAGTCCGCTTTAAACACTTTCACCACTTCTGCTATCTGCTCACGCATCCACAGATGGGCATGATCCAAATCAGCACTCACGTGCCAATACAAAAAGTATTCTGTACATGGCAGGTCGAACGGCATTTCAAAAATCGCGACATCGTAGTGTTTGGCCATATGGTAGGGAACACAGGAAATAAGATTGCTCTTCAGGACAACACTGGGAGAAATCAGGTAATTACGGCTGCGCATGACGATCCTGCGCTGTCGCCCATATTTTGCGAGATAGGAATCTATAGTGCTCGGTCCCGTCCGTCGACTGCTGATGCATACATGACCCAGCTCACAAAAGGCGTCCATGGTCATCCCTTGTGACAGGGCAGGATGGTTGCGTCGGGCAATGACCACAAACCTGTCCTGGGCGATTTTCTGTTTACATAGCTGCGGATGAGTAAACGAGGAACTATCGGCATAGAAGTCCAACCCGCCACTGGCCATGGCGGCGACCACGTCAGTGTTATCCATTTCGAAATTACTCAAACAGATATTAGGGGCCTTCTGTTCAAGGTGAGCGGCAAGTCTGGATAATATCCCTGCTTCAAACAGATCTTTGGTCGCAAAATGAAAGGTCTTTTCTGCAGTTTGAGGATCAAACTCCTGGCTCTGCTGAATACTCTTTCTCAACAGTGCCAATGCTTCACGTGCCGGCACAATAATATTCTGTGCGACGGGAGTGGGAGTCATGCAATGACCGGTGCGGACAAACAATGGGTCATTCAGCAGATCTCTCAAGCGGGCGAGGGAGTTACTGACGGCGGGCTGTGTAATACACAAGACTTCTGCGGCTTTTGTCAGACTGCCAGCCGTATAAATGGCATCGAAGACGGCGAATAGATTCAGATCAATGCGATTAAGATTCATGAGTCCCACCATGTAGTGAAGGTTGCTATCAAAATTGTTATTAATGGCAGCAGCCCCGGTAGACTACTCTATAAGTCTCCCTTATGGAATTTCATCAATTTAATTCACTGTAATAATGGAGACTCGCCGTAATAATAGCGTGACGGGTGTCGACAATCGTTTGCCATGGCGCAGGCCAATCAAAAGGAGAATAACAATGAAGAAAAATATCACGGAGCTGAGTGTCGGTGATGAGCTTGGTATCAGTCCCTGGTTCAGGGTGGATCAGGAACGGATAGACGCTTTCGCCGATGTTACGGGAGATCATCAGTGGATTCATGTGGACCGGATTCGGGCCAGTCAGGAAAGCCCCTTCGGTACCACTATCGCCCACGGGTTTCTCACCACTACGCTAATGCCGTCCATGTTTTATGACATGATCGACATCGATTCAGAAACCATGACCCTGTTGAATTACGGCACAGACAAAATCCGCTTTCTCGAGCCAGTCCGGTCCGGGGATGAAATACGCTATAAAATCAAGGTGGAAGACCGGCAGCAAAAGGCTTCTGGTACTTTGTTCAGTTTTGGCTGTGAAGTGGAAATCCATGGCAGGGAAAAACCAGCGATGGTGGCAATATTCCTGATGTTGCTGGTCTAGAGAGCGTGGCCTGATCTGGAAAGTGTGATCTTGGAATGAAGTGAGATCTTGGATAGAAGTGAGATCTTGGATAGAAGTGAGATCTTGGAAACAAAGACCGGTTCAAATGAGTGCGGCTGAGTCCTGGAAGCTGTGGTCGCGTCTAAAAAGACTGAACTGGCCGTCTTCGCATCAAATCTGACCCATGCCACCCTTTTCAGGATTGAGACTTCGGTGAATCATTCATTTTTATAGATTTATATAAAATCAATAAATTTGGATGATTGAATGTCTTTTCATAGGATCTAGGCATATCCAGAAATGAGTGTCGAAATCATGAATCAGGCTGATAACCATTGTGTCGTTCTCCAAAAGCAGGGTGGGCTGGCACGGCTCCTTATAAAGAATCCACCCGTGAATGCGCTCTCCAAGCGTGTCAGGCTGGGGCTTATTGACGGTATTCAAACAGCCTTGCAGGACCCTTCGGTACAGGTAGTGGTGATTAGCAGTGATGAAGGGCTATTCTCTGCAGGGGCGGATATCAGCGAGTTCGCCTCTGGAGACGTTGAGCCTCCTTTGCCAAAGGTGCTTGCCTTAATTGAGAACGCGGAAAAACCGGTGATTGCTGCGCTGAATGGTCCGGCTTTCGGTGGGGGCCTGGAGCTGGCATTGGCCTGCCACTACAGAGTGACGTTCATAGGCAATAAGGTGGGATTGCCGGAGGTTCATCTCGGTATTCTGCCCGGGGCAGGAGGTACGCAAAGATTGCCCAGGCTCGTCGGTGTTGCTCCGGCGCTGGATATGATCGTGACCGGAAAGCCGGTCAAGGCGGAAAAGCTTCCCGGCTTGTTTGATCATTTAGCCAATACCCGTGAGTTACTGGATGATGCCGTATCCTCACTGGCAGACAAGATTCTCAATCAGCGGGAAACGATCCGTCGTACTTCCGACATTCCTCTAGATGCTTCCGCATTTTCGCCTGATTTGTTTGCTCGGTACCGATCCGGAATCGCCCGACAGACTCGGGGATTTTATGCTCCGGAACGGTGTATTCAGGCAGTGGAAGCTGCCGTTGAGCTGCCATTTGAGCAAGGCCTGGAGCGGGAGAATGAACTATTTCTTGAATGTCTGCAGACACCTCAGGCAAGAGGTCAGCAGCATATCTTTTTCGCTGAGAGAGCCGCTTTTCATGTGGAGGATTATGATCGCGACACGCCGGTTAGAAACATTGCAAAAGTCGGTGTGATTGGTGCTGGTACCATGGGCGGTGGCATCGCCATGAATTTCGCCAACGCCGGAATTCCAGTAATGATCCTCGAATTGAAACAGGAAGCGCTTGATAAAGGCTTGGGCATCATTCGTAAAAACTATGAAGCCAGCGCAGCAAAAGGAAAGCTCAGCCAGGAAGATGTGGAAAAACGCATGTCGCTGTTGAGCGGGACCACAAGCTATCAGGATCTGGGTGATGTGGACCTGGTCATCGAAGCTGTCTTCGAAAAGATGGATATCAAAAAGGAAGTGTTTTCCCGTCTCGATAAGGTTTGCAAGCCGGGCACCATACTGGCCACCAATACTTCGACTCTTGATATCAATGAGATCGCTTCGGTGGTTAGCCGTCCTGAGGATGTCATTGGACTGCACTTTTTCAGTCCGGCCAACGTGATGAAGTTGCTGGAAGTGGTGAAGGCGGAGAACACCTCGGCAGAGGTGATTAAAACCAGTATGCAACTGGCGAAAACCATCAATAAGGTCGCTGTCCTGGTGGGTGTCTGTTTTGGCTTTGTCGGCAATCGCATGATCGAAACCTATTCTCGTGAAGCCAACCGGTTATTGCTGGAAGGAGCTTCGCCCGAGCAGATAGACAAAGTGATCTATGAATTTGGTCTTCCCATGGGGCCATTCACGATGGGCGACATGGCCGGGCTGGATATCGGCTATTTTGTCCGCCAGTCACGCAAGCCGTTTATCGAACACGATCCTAGCTACTGTGTTGTGGCCGATCGTCTGGTGGAGCAGGGCAGAGTGGGACTGAAGGCAGGCAGAGGGGCCTATCTATACGAGGCCGGCCAGCGAAAACCAATATCGGATCCTGAAGTCATGGAGATCGCAAGATCAGAAGCTTGCCGCTTGGGCATTCAGCAACGTGAGATCTCCGATCAGGAAATTCTTGAGCGCTGCATCTATCCATTGATCAATGAGGGCGCGCTGATCCTGGAAGAGGGAATCGCTGCCAAGGCTGGCGATATCGACGTCATTTATGTTTATGGATACGGTTTTCCCGCGTATCGGGGAGGCCCAATGAAGTACGCCGATGAAACTGGCCTTAAGCACATATATGACACGCTCTGTCGATACCGCGACCAATTGGGAGCGTACGGTGAAGCTTGGTTTAAGCCCGCCCCAGTGCTGAAACAACTGGCCGAGCAGGGCAAAACATTTAACTCCTGATGAAAAGAAACTGAGGACTTAGCGTTATGAAAGAGGCAGTGATTGTATCCACAGCAAGAACCCCTATCGGCCGGGCATATCGTGGGGCTTTCAATAATCTGGAAGCGCCGACACTGGCGGGACATGCTATTCGCGCTGCCGTTTCAAGGGCCGATATTGATCCGGAGTCCGTTGAAGATGTGGTGATGGGGTGTGCCCTGACCCAGGGAAGTGCCAGTCCGAATATCGGCAGGCTCGCAGCGTTGGCAGGAGGTCTGCCGGTCACCACTGCCGGTATGACACTGGACCGTCAATGCAGTTCCGGAATGTATGCGATTGCCACCGCTGCAAAACAGATTATCAGTGATGGTGTCCCCATTATGGTGGCAGGAGGTGTGGATTCCATCAGCCTTGTCCAGAACGAGAAAATGAACACTTATCGGATGATAGATCCGGCGCTGGTCGCCCGACATAAGGATATCTACATGCCGATGCTGCAGACCGCAGAAATCGTCGCCAAGCGCTATAACATCAGCCGCGAGGCGCAGGACGCCTATTCTTATGAAAGCCAGATGCGTACAGCGGATGCTCAGTGGAGTGGTAAATTCGATGATGAAATCATCCCTGTTACCGCCACCAAAGTGGTCACCAACAAGGAAACCAAAGAACAGACGACTGAGGAAGTCACTTTATCCAAAGATGAGGGTAACAGACCTGACACAACCCTCGATGGGCTCAGTTCTCTCAAGCCGGTGATCGATGGTGGTTGTATTACTGCCGGCAATGCCAGCCAGCTCTCCGATGGTGCTTCAGCTGCGGTGCTGATGGACAGCAAGTTGGCGGAACAGATGAATCTGACGCCTTTAGGCGCTTATCGGGGTATTGCGGTGGCTGGCTGTGAACCGGATGAAATGGGCATTGGACCGGTATTTGCCATTCCCAGGCTGCTCAAACGGCATGGCCTCTCCATGGACGATATCGGGCTGTGGGAGTTGAATGAAGCCTTTGCCGTGCAGGTGCTCTACTGTCGGGACAAGCTGGGTATCCCCAATGAACTCCTTAACGTCAACGGTGGTGCCATTTCCATTGGACATCCTTACGGTATGAGTGGGGCCAGAATGGTCGGACACGCCTTGATCGAAGGCAAGCGCCGTGGAGCGAAATACGTGGTGTGCACCATGTGTATCGGTGGTGGTATGGGCGCTGCGGGACTGTTTGAAGTCTTCTGATCGTTTTTTTACCGGTAGCTATCAATTTCTGATAGCTCCAATTTCTGAGAGCTACCGTTTCAGAGACTGACAGTTTCAGAAGCCAAGAGTTCCAGAAGCCAAGAGTTTCCGAAACCGACAGCGGATCAACGGCACCGGTACTATTGCCAGACGTTTGAATATAGATAGGTCGTAAATATGCAGAATTATAAAGCTCCCCAACGTGATGCTCTGTTCCTGATGCGGGAAATACTGAACTTTGACGAACATTATGCCGAGCTGGGGTTCCAAGATGCCTCACCGGATATGATCAGCGCCATCTTTGCTGAAGGTGCCAAATTTGCCGAGAACGTACTGGCGCCTTTGAACCAGGTGGGCGATGACCAGGGCTGCGAATGGCAGGAAGGAGAAGTGACGACGCCGGACGGTTTCAAAGAAGCGTACCAGCAGTATGTGGAAGGCGGCTGGCCGTCTCTTGCTCATCCTGAGGAGTTTGGTGGTCAGGGGCTGCCATATTCCCTGGCTTCTGTGTTGGCGGAATGGGTGTCCGGTGCGAACCACTCCTGGGCCATGTATCCTGGGTTGAGCCAGGGATGTATGGAGACTCTTAAGGCCCATGGGACTGAGCAGCAGAAAAAACAGTTTTTGCCTCAATTGGTTGAGGGGCGTTGGACAGGAACCATGTGCCTGACCGAACCCCATTGCGGTTCTGACCTCGGAATGCTCAAGACTAAGGCGGAACCTGATGCAAACGGAATGTACAGCATCACCGGAACCAAGATTTTTATTTCCGCAGGCGAACACGATATGTCTGAAAATATCGTGCATATCGTACTGGCCCGGCTTCCTGATGCTCCCCAGGGGACAAAGGGAATCTCACTTTTTATCGTTCCTAAATTCAATGTGGGAACCGACGGCGAATTGCTTGACCGTAACGCGGTCAGCTGTGGTTCGATTGAGCATAAGATGGGAATCAAGGGCAGTGCCACCTGCGTTATCAACTTTGACGGTGCCAAGGGCTATCTGATAGGGACTCCCAATAAGGGGCTTCACTGCATGTTCACGTTCATGAACATGGCGCGTATCGGCACCGGGCTGGAAGGATTGGCGGCTACTGAGGCAACCTTCCAAGGTGCGCTGAGTTATGCCAGGGATCGTTTGCAGTTCAGATCTGCCCGTGGTCCCCAAAACCTCCAAGGTCCGGCAGACCCGATCATCGTACATCCGGATGTCCGGCGGATGCTGCTGACACAAAAGGCTTTCCGGGAAGGTAACCGGGCACTGGCGATCTACTGCATGCAACTGGTAGACAAAACCTTGTACAGCCAGGATGCAGACACCCGGAAATTGGCCGAATCCAAGCTTGCATTACTCACCCCAATCGTTAAAGCCTTCCTGACAGAAACCGCCCAGGAAGCCACCAGTTATGGAATGCAGGTTTATGGTGGTCATGGCTACATCAAAGAATGGGGTATGGAGCAACTGGCACGGGATACGCGGATCTGCACCATGTATGAAGGAACCACCGGCATCCAGGCGCTGGACCTGCTGGCGCGAAAAGTCATTGGTTCACAGGGTGAACTGCTCAAACTCTTTACCCAGGACGTTCGTGATTTCTGTCACCAGACGCGTCACACCACCCAGTTCAGTGAATGGTCAAATACCCTGGAACAGCTTTTGGATCAATGGTTGCAGCTCTCGGATGATATCGCCCAAAGGGCGGCGAATAACCCGGATGAAATTGGTGCCGCTTCTGTGGATTATCTGATGTATTCCGGTTATATCACAGTCGGTTATTTCTGGTTGAGAATGGCCGTCGAAGCCCAGCAAAAGCTGGATGCGGGAACAACGGAAAAAGATTTTTATGTATCAAAGCTGTATACGGCCAGATTTTATTTCGACAAATTACTCAGTCGTACCCGGTCGCTGGTCACCTCGATGGAAGCGGGGGCTGACAGCTTAATGGCGATGGAAGAGGATCAGTTTCTCATCGGCTAGCGAGATTCGTCTTCAGGAATTGTTGAAATTGAGCCTGATACTTTTGCCCGATTCGGCATCATCGGTGGCAGATAACCTCCAGCCGGATCGCTTGCAAATCAGCGACGCCGTATGGAAATCCCAGCCGTCTATGCCCGAGCTGTGGTGCAGTCCTTTGATGTCGTCGGCACCCACTCTGGCATGGTCTTTAGTGTGATCGGGTAATTCCTCCAGTAGTTCCAGTTCATGATCCGTCAGACGGATCATGATGTTGGCACTGAAATGCTGCAGTGCATTCTGAACCAGATTGGTCATCAATGTTTTGGTCAGTTCCAGGTCTGCGAAAACGCAAACCCTATGTGGAATTTCAAGATCGATGCGTTCATAAACAGGGTAGTCCTCACTTAACTCTTCTAACACCTCTTCAAGAAGAATTGAAATTGAAACTTCCTGCACCGTCTTATGACGATCAGGTTTGTTCCCCAACCTCAGGAATGTTTTGATGAGTATGTATGCCTTTCGAATCCTGTTATCCAATGCCATGGGAATGTTGTTGATCCTTAGGATATCCTGTCAGGTACTGTTCGTTGTGCCAGAATCCGTTGCTTTAGAAAGTGTTATACGCCTTGAGCGTCCATTGAAATGAATCCACATTAGCGCGCTCATTAAGCGGCACGGCCAAATCTAAATGCACCACGTTACCCGTTCGGGCTTTACTTGAGATAAGCCTCATCCCGACACCAACGTCGAACAGTATCGGGGAATCACCGGTCTCACCGGTTTGCCAGGCCCTTCCTACATCCAGGAAAAAGACGTTCCCTACGCGAAAGAGATTGAAAATGTGGGTACCCGAATAGAATCGTCGTTCGACAGTAGCGACAAAACGCCGGTTACCTCTCTCATAGCCGCCGGGAAAACCACGCATGCCGAAACCATTGTTCAGGGTTAGCTCTTTATCTTCATCAAGGTGACTGCCAATATCGGCTTTAAAGCCGAAGAACCAGCGATGACGTTCATCTGTAAGATGGATATAGGACAGGTTAGTCCCAAAGATTGAATTTTCCGGCGCACCGGATTGTTCATCCCAGTAACCGTCCATATGGGCACCCACAAAAAACAGATGGTGTTCCCCAAAGCTATAGGCATCTGAATAGTTGCCTTCATACCGGCCCTGTGATCTATCGTTGTCCAGGAGCTGTCCCCCGTACCCCAGTTTGAGGTATATATGTTTGCCCAGCGATACGTCTTCTGTGGTTTCGATGTAGTGAAGATTGCGATAGGTGGCAAACAGGTTTTCGATCCTCTCATAGGCCACCCAGGGGTAGAGCAGCATACGATCTTCGGGAATCTCGTCCTCAGTCGCACTTATGGGGGAGAACAGGTCCTCTTCTTTGGTTAATCCGTAGTACCAGCGTTTGACGTCATCGCCCTGCAGGCCATCGGATAACCCGAAATATAGGTTATAGGTGTTAACCTCATGGCGATAGCTATTGGTTTCCTCTGAACCGCTCTTGATTGAATCTTCCCGTGATGATTCAAATAAATCTCCACCTGCCGCCCAACGGGTATCCAGAGCATAGAAGGGTCTTTCCAGCGAAAACGATTTTCTTTCACCGTCACTGGTATCGCCATAGCGAACGGTGGCATCCACATGACTTCCGAACATTTGGTGGGCGCCAACCAAATAGTCGATACTGCTTCGATCATCATCCTTGTTGTAGGAGACGGAAAATCGATTGCCGGTACCCAGAATATTGTTGTCGCTGAGTTCAATGCCCATCCTACTGTTTCCGTCTGTATGACTGAATTTAACACCAGGCTCCAGGGTCCAAATATCCCGGGTGATGACCAGAAGGTCTATTTTTTCGTCGCACTTGCGAAACGGGATGATTCGGGCATCGATCAGATAAGGGTTATTGCGCAAAATGCGTTCAGACTCTTCCAGTTTATCTACCTGCAGTGTGTCCCCACTGTTAAACAGCAGCTGATTGGAAATAACATCGGTTCGGGTCAGGACATGAATCTTATTGAGCAATCGGTATATGAAGTAATCTTCGTCAGGATCATCCTCATTGAAAACGGGCAATGATTCGATAAACACTTTTCCTATTGGCATACCTTCATACTCTTCCAGGGAATACTTTTCGCTCATTCCGGTAAAATCGAACAGCGAGGTTTCTGATTCCTGGAATATCGCCTGGCACTTGTCACCACCCTCAGTGATTTGCGGAAGCTGGGCAAAGCCGGAAAAACTGTATAAAAGCGTAAGACAACACAAATATGAACTCAGGTCAGGGTAACGAGTTTTTGGTTTGGTTCTTCTTGTCAGAAGATGAAACGCGCTCCTGATTACTGAGTCATTCACCTTTAAAATCACATGCCGGTTACTACAGGAATATGCTAATCAGGTAATCGACAAGAAAATGACAAGCAAATATCAGTTAAATATCAAAATTTTGCGGAAAGTCAGGCAGTATAGAGATTCAGCGGCCTGCTGGTGTTTTATGGCAGCCACTCCGGTGGCCGATTTAATGTTGAGTAGATGTGGTCAGTATGAAACGAATTTTCCTGATAATAGGCGTTCTCGCCATGCTTTCCGGGTGTATGGCACGTACTGTTGTCACCAGGAACGATGATCCAAACCACCTGGCGCAGAATGAGGCTATTAAAAACCAAGTGCTGCATATTGCAAAAACGGGCGATTGGCTTGTCGTCAGGGGGTACCACCTGGCAGACAATCTTGTATCAAACGCGACGGGCATTCCCATCAGCCATGTGGGGGTTGTAAACATGCGGGCATTAACCGTTGTCGAAGCCGAGGGGCAGGGGATTCATTTATCCAGTGTGGATGAATTTATCGACAAGTCTTTCAGGTTGCTGATCATCCGCCCACGGTGGCGCACTGAAGCCAATGCAGACACAGCCTGGCGGAATGCGGAGAAGCTGGTCGGCAACAGTTATGATTTTCTGGGAACGATCGGATTCAATTATCCGCAGAAGTACTACTGCAGTGAGCTTGCCATAGAAATATACAAGGATTGGTATAGCGGGAAGGAGAAATTTCCCCAAGTGATCAAGCCGGGAGAATTGTACTTGTATGGAGACGTGCTTTATGACTCACTACCGAGGGATGAAATGTAGCGCCACTGTGATGAGTAATGACGAGAAATAAGGAGTAATAATGTCTATCGAAGTATGGTTAGCCTTTACGATTGCATCCATGGCCTTGCTGATAATCCCGGGGCCGACCATTTTAACCCTGATCAGCTATTCTGTTTCACACGGCCGCAGCGCAAATGTTCCGCTCATCGCCGCTGTGGCTTTGGGCGATTCCACGGCATTAGTGTTTTCATTACTGGGTCTCGGTGCCATTTTGGCGGCTTCAGCTTTTTGGTTTACGGTCGTGAAATGGATTGGCGGTTTATATCTGCTTTATATGGGGATAAAGCTGTTTCGGTCAGGCACTGTCTCTTTGGAATCCAAAGCGCCGATAGCTGCAGGGTCCCGCTGGAAAGCCTTCAGTAATACCTATCTGGTGACAGCATTAAACCCGAAAGGGATTATCTTCTTTGCCGCCTTCTTACCCCAGTTTGTGAACCCGGGGGAGAATGTAAATCAGCAGCTTTGGATCCTTGCCACAACCTTCGTCACTTTGGCAGTAATTAATGCAACCTTGTATACGCTGTTTGCGCATTCAGCGAGACAATTGCTTGCTTCTCCACGGGCCCATAGCCGTTTCAATATTGTCGGTGGGTCGTTGTTGTCGACAGCAGGAGTATGGGCATTACTGGCGAAACGCCCTGTGTAGTGGCTCTGCTTATCAGATGTTGCCTAAGAAGTTCAGGATACTGCTAGTTTAAAAAATGTTAATCTCCGCTTGCATACCACAGTTCTTACATTTGAACTTGTTGTCCATACGCCAAATATTCTTGGATTTGCAGTGACTGCAATTGGCCCCCTGTTTAACTGCGCCACAAGCTTTGCATGAACCGTAGTGCTTAATTTTTGCGCCGATATACTGGCTGTGAATATTTGCCAAACAAAAAGGACACAAGCGAGGCTGACGAAATCTTTTATTCTTTTTGCGACTCCATCGGCAACTCTTCTCTTCGATTTCAACAGGTTCTTTTCGCAATTTTGCATTGCCAAGTTTTTTATAAAAGGCCTTGGATGCTGAGCCCATTCACCAGTGGCATTTCTCTTATGTTTGTTGGTGATTCTATTCATTTAAATATTGAGATGGCTTATTTAGTCGTGACGACGAGAGACACTATACGTAGCGTGTATTCCTAAGTGTAAGAGATTTCTATTAGCAGGTCTAAATGGGAGTGGAGGGGGCTAGCATGTGATAGTGCCCTGCTGGGTAGCCCCTCCTAAATTCAATTCGTCCTAATGACCGATTTTTTTGCTCTGCTGCCATTGATAGGATGTTGCACTCGTATAAGGCAGATACAACGGATGTCACAATGCCCGAACCAGAAAAAAAACTCAGATATTACGAAAAAGATCGCATAGATCTAGCGATTGATCAGTTTATCCAAGTTGAAAGCCCCACCCGTAAGGATCTAAACAAGGTCGTTGTCGCTTCCCAGGTTCAAAGTCAGATAGACCGTTATCGGGCTGCAGCTCTAAATATGTCTTACGATGATTTTGTGGGAGAAACGCACAACTCAAAACGTCTTGGAGACCTAATGTCTGCTGCTGGTGATAAAAGACCGTCACAGTGGTGTGATGCTCACGCGATTGTTTCCGGAGGACATCCTCTTGCCGCCCCCCACAGAGCCGTTCTGGCGTGGTTTAAAGTGAGAATCGATGACCCATATAATGGTGTTTGGCTGCCCAGGTGCACAAAATATCGGAGTTTAATGCCAGAGCATCTTAGAAATGCAATTCCACACAGTCGTGTGCATACTAATGCCTATTATGGCTGGCTCACTGAAATTATAAACATGGACCAAATTCAAAGCATTGATGAACTGATCCACGCGCTGAAAATGGTCAGGCTGAGGCTTGAAAAAGGTCATCTCAGAAAAGGTATTGTAAGGACATAGAGGATGGGGAATGACACTATTTTCAACGTATGCTGATGTGAAGAACTATCAATACATTGGCTTTGATGTAAAGCAAATTATGCAGTGCTTTGGTGAGAACCGCGAAACCCGGTTTGACGCTAATCGCTCACCGGTATCCTATAAAGGCGTTTGGACTTCCCCTATAAACATCCATTTCGGAAGTGATAAGAAAGGTCTTTTGATTCCTGATGTTTCTGAACATCTTGGGCGCTTGTACATGAATGAGAAAAGTTATGAGGTGTTGAAAGACATAATCGGCAATTGTGGAGAGTTCCTGCCCGTAAAGCATGATTATGGCACAGGGTACATGTTCAACACTCTTTGTATCGCGGAAGATGTTGACGGAGTAGATCTGAATTCCTGTAAGCGAGATGAATATGGGGATATTGAAAAAGTGGCATTTTTCGAAGACCGCTTGAGAGACTTCGCTGTGTTCAGAACCCGATACGACAATCATGGAGTTTCCTATTGCCAGCCCATAGTCAAAGAGGCAATAGAAGAGGCAGGGCTGAAAGGTCTTTTATTCTTTTCTGACCTGCGACGGTCGTGGGAAGCTTGGCAGGAATAAATTTAGGCTCTATCGGCCTAGGATGGTCTTCCTTGGGGAATGTCACTTGATCCAATGCGGGGATCAAGTGACAAAGTGATCCTTCGGATTTTCGAACGTCTTAAAATAAAGACGGATGAAGAGTCTGACGTCGGGTAATCAGTCGTCCTTGGTTAATTCGTAAATCTCTTCTCTGGCCAGATAGCCGTTGATATAAATGAGACGGGTAATCGATACCTGTTCGCCGGAGAGACTGATGCTTTGCACGGCTTCCTGCAATCTGGCACCGCCGCGAGCATTGGCGATATGCATTCTGTCGGAGCCTTCCACATAGTTTGGCTTAACGGTTCCGGAATAGAGTATGCGGGAGTTATACGCGTGATAGACTTCATTTCTGACAATTTTACTGGAAAGGTATTCCTTTTCAGTGCTCATCCGAAAAAGTAGATTTGTGCTTTCTGTGATCCGGGCTTCAACGGACGCTTCTGCCAATTTCTTTCGTGGGTTTTTGTCGGATCCGAAGCATTCAAACTCAGTGACATGACCGGTCCAGTCACCTTCGAGAGCGCGATAAATATCTTCGAGCAATTTGCTCTCGTCAGAATCCCATTGATAGGTTTTTTTCAGTTCGTAATAGTCATCTCCTTCCTTTTGCAGGTTGGGAGAAGGGGCGAAACATTCGGCTGCCAGGGTCGTTTTTGACGCGAGGAGGGCAACAAGAGAAAGGTATTTCAGTCCTTTAGTTGTAACTGACATTGATAACAACTCCATTTTCGAATTTGCAGGCCTCGTGGGCCAAGGCAGACAGTCTATTGAAAATGGGGGAAAAGTCCAAAGAAACGATGCCGGAAATCCATCCGGCATCGTTTGTTTTTGTTACATGGCCTTCAGGATGGCATCCACACTGGCCTTGGCATCACCAAACAGCATGCTGGTGTTCTCCTTGAAGAACAGCGGGTTTTGAACGCCAGCGTAACCGGTGGCCATACCGCGCTTGAACACCACTACGTTGCGGGCTTTCCAGACTTCCAGAACCGGCATGCCGGCCAGGGGACTGCCGGGGTTTTCCGCCGCTGCCGGGTTCACGGTGTCGTTGGCCCCGATGACCAGGACGGTGTCCGTGTCAGAGAAATCATCATTGATCTCTTCCATGCCCAGCACGATGTCGTAAGGCACCTTGG
>NZ_MRYI01000039.1 GCF_002260525.1 Hahella sp. CCB-MM4 | reverse complement strand
TGTCTTTAGAGATTTGGCTGCCTCACGGGCAAATGCTTCTAATTCTTTCCGGTTCATTGTCTACCTATCCTTAACCCTGTAATAGGGTACTAGTGATAGGCAGATACACAAATTAAATTACAGTCTCAGGACAGAACAAAGAGGACGCCCACATACTCACCCCAACGTGACCATTTATCGCATTCATCCAGACAGATTGCATTACACGGCCGACTAACGGGACATCCATATAACTATCGCTGAATGTCCTATCAATTTGTAACTTGTAGGGGCGGACCTATGTGTCCGCCCAGCGCGGTTTACGGACAAAACTAATTGGCGGGTGTCCCATTCTCTTCTCCTTTTAGTTATTACTGTTTTCCTGATTTACGGTCTGTATTACTTCGCTATAAGGGCATGGGATGCATTCAGTTAAAAAGCGCAGGCAGGCGACGCAAAATGCGCGCGCCTTCTACCGACGTTAGCCGTACGAAAATTGGAGAGCAGCAAGAAAGAGGACACCCAGATATTTACCACTAAGAAGTGCTTTCGATCCGCTTCAATTCGTAACTTGCAGGGGAGGACCTATGTGTCCGCCCATCACGGTTTACAGACATTGACACATAAAAATTCCCTACCCTAAAAGATGGTAGGGTGTCCCTTTATTTCTGGTTCAACTTATTGGCGTTGACCGACAGTGTCGATGGAGTTGACCATAAACTGAGCATGAAGAATGAATATGGTGATCTCCAATCTCTTGCCTTTCACGGGTTGAAGGTCAAACACCTGGCCGTATTCAGAACATCGTTCGATGATTTGATGGGGCTGTTTTGCCAGCAGGAATTTAAAGAGAAAGTCGAGCAGGCCGGTTTGGTCAGTGTGACTTTTAGTGAGGACCTTGGCAATATTTTTCCGCCAGCCCCTTCGGCTCAGGGGCCAGAGGTTCATTAGGCACAGGTATTGGCTCTTTCTTTCGGTGATCGACAGCAACGCACTCTTGTGCTCACGGCCAACGATGGTGTCGATTTCCCAGTCACCCAAGCGCTTTCGTCGTTCGACCACCAGCGGTCTTTCACGAATGGAAACCCGATTGGATACCGGTGGTTGCGAGCACTTAGGCCGTCGCTTCTGATCGCCCAAATAACTATAGCGTCGACCGACTTTGCGCAGTTGCTTGAATAACTCACCACCCCACCAGTTATCCCGTTGCAGGTAGCGGTAAATACTTTGAAAAGAAAGAGGGATTTGATGACGCAGCTGCAGCGTTCCCGAAATTTGTTCAGGACTGAGATCCAGAGCCAGATAAAACAGTAGGTAGGATTTCAGTTGCCCCTCAATTTTGAAAGATTTGTGGGCGTTGTAACGAAACCCAAGCGCTTGTTGATGAGATTGTTCTGGTTGGTACGCGGCCACCCCCTGACATCGTCGTAGCTCACGACAGACGGTAGAGCGATGTACACCATTATTGCGAGCGATTTCGGCTTGTGAAAGATGTTGTTTTCTCAGAGCATAAATCTGATATCGTTGTTCTCGAGTCAGCTGCGTGAAAGAAGGCATGACGGCTTACTCTTGGTCGGGTAGAAGTCTGCATCTTAGCGCAGCTGACTCCTACGCGGTTTACACAAGAGTGTTGCGATAACAAGGTGAACCCAGAATTATGCGAAAAATGGATCTTTCTATTTCAGAAATACTTCAATGTTATGATGATGGTCTGTTCTCTGAGCCAGAAATGGTTTCGAGGATAATTTATGCAAGTGTGTATTTTGAACCTTCAGAAATCGTTGAGCAGATTTCTGAAGAATTGATCTTAAAGATCCGTGAGCGAGTTAAAAATCCACCTAAAACAGCTAATGAGATATATTTTCTTGAAGGAAAAAACTATTCGGCCAAAGTGTCTCCCGGAGAAATAAGAGCCATAGAAGAGCTGGAAAAAGTCGTTTGCTTCGCTGGTTATTGGAGAATGCATGTGTATTTCCAATATGCCTAACAAGGGTAGTCTTGCGATAATTTTTCATTTCGCCTTCGGCTACATTACAAAAATACGCAAGCTACAGGCGTTATGAGTAAAAGAGTATGATCCAATATTTGAAAGCCACAGTTTGGGCATCAGGAATTTATCTGGTCGTACCAGTTGCTTTGCTATCTTTGGGTTACTTCGAAATGCAATCACCCGAATGGGACACAAATGATTCTGGTGCGGTTCAAGGTTTTATTTTCATATTTTTAGCTTCGTTGAGTGCTCTGGCTTGTGTTGCTGTGGCTTTCCCTCTGATAGCAAAAAAGCTGCAGCCAAACTTTACAACCAGAAAGTGGGTTTATCTAAATATACTGACGGTGTGGTTAGCATCATTCATAGCATCTTGTGTATTCTGGTATTACGCAGGAGCATCAGACTCTCCCTCTATCATTAATCATGCTGTAGGTTTATCGTTGCTTCTCACAGTAATTGGTTTGGTTTTGCTGCTTCCTGCAATGTTTACTTGGTTGCGTGTCGCCAAAATCACTCATATCAATTTAAGCCAGCAGGACGCCGCAAGCGACGCCACTGCTTAAAGCATTATGTGCTCAAAGGTGAATTTTCGTAGACTATGAATGGTAGTGTCCGTGAGGTTTTAGTAGCGTATGCTTTGAAAGAAATATCTTTCTGGGATGTTATGGCTTGGGCGAACCAAATTAATGATGAGGATGTTTTTCATGTTGCCGCACTGGAACAGTTGCGATATATAGATGAAGTTGAGGCTGATCAAACTCAAATTGAGAAAAACTTGTTGAGTTTGTTGTCGTGCTCGAACGAAGAGACGCTTTCAAAGCTATTGTTCCAAGAGCATATTTCTCGTGTCAGTAGTAAGCGGATTTCTTCATCAGATTTTGTGAAATTTATAACTCAATCCGTATATGATTATGAGAGCGATGTAAGTGAATCGATTTGTGAGGAAATCTATCAAATATTCAATTACTACAATGGGTTTGGTTTTGCAGACCTATCAGCAATGGAAAATGATGAGTTGGTGTTGGAAATTAACAATTTTATTAGCAGGCAAATCACATAACAAGCGTAGGCTGTCCGATATTTTATCCGTTTCGCCTGCGGCTACACTACTAAAATACGGCAGCTACGAGCGTTATGTGAAGGCATATGAAAAAGATACATAATTGGAAGAATCATAAGATCCAAGTATTCTCACGTGCAGTGGCAAAGCATCTTTGGTGCACGGTTTCCCTTGGTGTGGTTATTGATGGTAATAAAATGTATCAGTCGCCAGATAGCTTTCGCATTAAGGGTTCAATAAAGTTTGAAATCGAAGAGGACGGAAATGCCATTCAATGTCAGCTAATATCAATTCCTCCGTCTTCTGTTATATATTCTCGTTATAAATTGGTGGTAGGTAATTCTGATATTTATCAGGGTGGGGTGAGGGCAGAAAATTGGTATATTCTTTACGGGCTAATGACAATTTTATGTGTGTATTTTGTATCAACAGTAATCACATAACAAATTGCTCCTGCTGACATTTTTTCCGCAGCCATTGTCTACGGTCATTAATAGAGAGAGAAGCTCTTGATATTTTCGAGCCGTACACTAGTAATGCATAACAAACACAATCAGGCAGGGGCGTTATGCAGCATGAATAAGCTCAGTTACGAAATCGACGGTTCCAGATTCTCGACCCTAGAGGGTTTTTTCGAGGAAATCAGTAGTGTTCTGATTCCTGGCGCAGATTGGGGCAAGAATCTAGACGCGTTCAATGACATTTTGCGGGGTGGGTTTGGTACCCCTGAACGCGGTTATGTTCTGAAATGGAAAAGCTCTGCTCTGTCTCGTGACAGACTTGGCTATCCCGAAACAGTTCGTCAACTTGAGCGCCGCCTCCAATATTGCCATCCGTCCAATCGCACATATGTTTCTGAGGATCTTGCGAAAGCAAAGAACTGTATCGGTCCAACTGTTTTCGATTGGCTTATAGAGATTATTAGCGTGCATTATGCTGGTGGCGAGGAATCCGAAGATGGTATCGAATTGGTGTTGGAATAATGCTGCATAACAACGCGTTCAACACCGACTCGCAAAGGCTCAAGTTTAGACGAGGCTCAGGATTGGATTCAGAATGCCGCATACGACAGCAACCGCATAGAGTTCGTCACAGAGTACTACAAAGGCAAGAAGTCAATTTTTATAAACTAGGTGCTAGCATAAATATCAGCATTTAACAAATCCAAGCAGAGGATTGATTTCCGCTTAGCTCCAATCAACCGCTGTTAGCAACCAACTAATTGCTGGGTGTCCCATTTTGTCTTTTGTCATAAGAACTGGTTTCAGTGATTTTACAATGGAATCATGGGGCTAGAGGATGTATCTTCAGGAATTAAAATTGGGTAAACGCGCATGCGCATTATTCAAATGTTAGTTTTCTTTAGGTAGAAACAGATGAATAAGAGTTTATATTTAATATTATCGATTTCCCTTATAGGGTGTGTAGAAGTTGGATACAAACCATATAGTTACATGAGCGGTGGATATAAGGATAGAAAAATATCGGAAAGTAAGTATGAAATAGAGTACGTCGCTTACTCAACAAAATCTGAAAAAGTTCTGCCAAGGTGGCATATGAGAGCAGCGGAACTTTGTCCAAATGGATACGATGTTCTAAGTTTAAATGATGGAGACAATACTACGACTACAATGGTTGCTTCGGGAGGCTTGTTTATTCCAGTTGCAAGTAACGATGTTAACATGGCGAGGGTGTTCAAAACTCTGTGTCAGCCAAGTCACAGATCGATGTGAGCGTCTAGCCGCCCTTCAAAGTGAATCGATAGCTGCGAGAGTGTAAGGTTCCAGTTCTGCACTGGATGCGTCCATCGTTCT
>NZ_MRYI01000038.1 GCF_002260525.1 Hahella sp. CCB-MM4 | reverse complement strand
CGGTAGATCAACAGTCAGTACTTTTGCTCCACCGTGAAAGAGATGGTCTCACTAAAGAGCGGACAGCTTTGATTAATCGTTTTCGGGCCACCCTAGCTGAATTCGGTATTGTCGTACCGGTAGGAGCTCATAGGCTAAAGCACTGGATGGCGACAGACTATTCCATAGTTGAAACCGAACTCTCGCCAATAATGCAGCGCCATATACGACGTATGCAGGGGCGCTTAAGAGATTTAGAAGAGTTCATATCAGAGCTTGATCAGGAGCTCGATTCTTATAGTAAAAACACGGAGGCATGTCAGCGTCTGGAGGCTGTCCCTGGTATTGGTCGTTTAACGGCCACAGCTGTTGTTGCTTCGATAGGGAATGGAAAGTGTTTTATGAATGCGCGTCAGTTCTCTGCTTGGTTGGGCCTTGTTCCTAAACAGCACTCCAGTGGTGGTAAGACTTGCTTACTTGGAATCAGCAAACGGGGTGATGCCTACTTGCGTCGGATGTTCATTCATGGAGCAAGAGCCGTACTAAGGCATATGAACCCAAAACGATTGGTGACGAATTGGCTCTCAGAACTGTCAGCTCGCCGCCATAGAAATGTTGTCATTGTTGCATTAGCCAATAAACTGGCTCGTATAGCTTGGGCAATGCTTTATCATCACAGAAGCTATGACGAGCATTATCAAGTGGTTTGAATCAATTAAATGCTGACGTCGCGTTGTGTGTGGGAAGATCAAATTGATGGCAAATCGGTTGAACCGTAATCCGAACACTCTGGGCCTAACATCGTTTTAATAGAACGTCCAAATGTTTAGAATCGGATTAGCGGAAATCATCAGGGACATAGGCATGGCAGTATCGCAAAGTCCGAATAGATGGCTGCACAACCAATTAATCAATGGATCTTCTTGCAACAGGTGGAGCGTCCATAGATGTTAGGCTCTCGTATGAATGAAGCTGAAATACTCGAATATTTAACCGACAGCGATGGTAGTACTAGGGATATTACTTTTACTCCGGCCGCTTTGGATTGCGTTGAAATGTTCACGAAGCTCTTTCTCGAGGCATTTGACGATGGTGAGCTACTGGATCAAGACGGTGAAATTGTTGAATTGTCTGCTGAAAGCGTGATGTCTTACATTAAAACACGCGAAGAAGGTTGTATTCATGGTCAGCTGAAATCTAGTGATAGTTTTGTAAGCCAAGTTCATCTGTTTCTCGATTGGCCGGAAGATGAAAAAATAGCTGTTGAAATATCGTATTTTCCAAATGATCTTTGCGGTGAATTTACTACATCGCAATTTTTCGAAACATTGACGAAGTGGTGGAATGCTCTCCAGGCCCATGAGGTCTTCGTTCGGTATGAAAATGCTAGCTGGGATTTTTATAATCCCAATGGGCTGGGAGTCTTTTATCATGCAGTCAAAGCCTAACAAGCGCATGTTGTCGGACTGGTTTTCCGCTGCGCTCCAAACCAGCCGCAAATGCGGGCGTTAGGCTTAAAAGGATAGAGATGGAATTACGGTGGAAAGAGAAGTTAGTAGCTACGATTGATTTAGAGGATCAGGATTTTCCTACTTTTTTTGGACGTTATTCTCTATGCGATACAGCTCCTGATATTATTCAGCAATACGTCGAGTTTAGTGGTCGAACTTGGCCGCAGATAGAAGAAGGAAACTTCACAGAAGAGTATTATGCTGAAGAGGAAAAGTTCATAGATTTGATTGAAGATAGTGAATGGTGCTTGGTAGATGAAAGCGGGAAGATCGAGCCGATTTTAATTCCAGTTTTCTGCACTGATAATGGAGTTAATTGGCGCCTAGACCCGGACCGATGAGCACCTAACAATTATAGGCTAGAGACAAAGCAACCTCCGCAAAGTTCCGGTTACTTTGCTTCCAGCTAAAGGCGTTATACGCAACCAACATGAAACACAGTGCCGATGAATACAATGTTCTGAGCTACCTCTTGAAGAAGAATGCTATTTCTTACGAGAAGGCTATCGAATGGGCGTACTCCCAATACACGGATGAGGGGATTGATCAATTTGTTGAAAGAATATCTTTGGCATCTGATGTGTCAGAGATTCTTGAAATGATAAGCAATAATTTTCAAGTGTATGGAGAGCCGGACCAAGATTTCCTTGTTGGTGAAGCTGCGAGTAAATATTCAAACGCACAAATTTCACTGTATGATGCTGTAGCACGAATACTCTTTGATCTTGATTTGGAGTTGCCTGAAGAAGAACGCCAAGAGCTATACATAGCTGAAGATTATTTTGGTTGGCATGACCAAGCAGAGGAAGAGGCTGTTAAGCATGTACAACCAATTTTTAGTAAATACAGGCCCATTTATGAGCGCGCAGTCGCAAAGTTCAGCGTATAACAAACGCATGTTGTCGCCCTACGGGCTGGGACGGCTTACGCTACGCTTCAGCCGCCCCAAATGCGGGCGTTATAAGGCAACCAAGATCCAGCTATGGGATTAATTGAAGCAATACTGTTAGGCATCCAGCTTAAGAGGCTACAAAGGCCTTTTGTGTTCTTTTCCATGCTTATTGGTCTCCTTGCATTCAGTGTTTTCGGAGCAGGCATAATCTGGGTACTTATTACTGAGCTTGTATCTACGGACAAAGAGTTAACCTTCCAGCTAGCCGGTGCCAGTTTTGGCCTGCTTGCCATAGCAGGTATCTTTTTTGGTCTAGCGTGGGTATGTGGTTACTTAATCAAAAGGTGCTTCGAGTAATGCCTTATAACAAATTGCTCAAGCATCGTTCCAGCCAAAATGCGGCCTCCACTGGACTCGCTAGCGCTCGCCGCTTAGCAAAGCGTTAAATTTCTCAGGGAGTACGAGTGAAAATCGGGCGCAGAGACATAATCGAGATTGAATTAGGAGATAAAGTCGAAGGATCTAGAGATCTGTTTTATCTTGATGTATGGCTATTGGGGCGTCACATCACCAAGATAGATAATGTTGCTTATCTAAAGTCTTTAATTGCTCAAGCTGAGGATGATCTGATTGAAGGGCGAGATTTATCGAAGTTCTCCAAATACTTTATAAATATGTCACCCATGGAAGCTCACGAATTCATCTTGAGCACTCGAGATTCTGAATCTACGAATTTTGATATAGAAAATGATGAAATATATCCTAATCAAAGAATTCTCAATTGGGGGCCAAATACAGACAATGCTACATGCTTCCTTATTCCGGTCGCTGAATCAATAATAGCAACTATCGAGAACCACGATAATGGACCGGGCGCGGGCACTTTCTTCACCGGAGAAATTGATCCTGAGTATTTCAATAATACAATTAAAGAGTTCGTCGAGAGTGGTGCAAAAAAAATTTAACAAGTTGCTTAAGTTCACTCCGGGCCGTTGGCCCTCCGTGGGATACCTTACGCGTTGCTCCAGGTACCCCTTAGCAAGGCGTTATACCTTAAGGGGCAGGTTAATTCCCACATGAAAAAATTCACCCTAGGACTGCTGATCTCTATTGCAGCGGTGGCTAGCTACTACTTTCTTTTCATGGCTTTTTATGAGTCTTGGTTTCCATACTATTACGAAGAATATATTCCAACCATTTTTCTAGTTGGCCTTTTGTCTATTATCGCGCTGCCTGTGCTCACTTCGCTGATAAAGCGCTCTTCAATTGGCAGTCTCGGGTACTTTCGTTCGGTCATATGGGTGAATTCCGCAATTGTCGCTATTTGCGCATTGGCATTCTTGTATATGCTTAGTAATGGCGTATTTCTAAGTTCGCCAGGCGTTTATCCGGTGACAAAGTAAATGAATATGTATAACAAGGCCATTAAAAATCGGACGCAAAAAGCGCGGCCTACGACACTCCTAGCGTCGCGCGTTTTATGGCGGCGTTAAGTTTCAGAAATTGCATGACTCGAACATGAGGACACGAGATGAGTTTTAAACTTTATACTGTTTGTCTCCTGCTTTTATTCCAACTATCAGGTTGCACTGTAACTTATAAGTCTGAGGCTGACAGTGGGTTCAGTTATGGTCTGATAAACCAAGAATTTGGTACAGAAGAACGTTCCTTTATACTTAGTTCTCCCTCGAACTGTGTTGTCCGTTACAGCATTAAGGCTGTGGGCGCTATAGGCAGCAAGTATACAAACCCAAGGCCAAAAATTGACCAGTATGCGCGGTGGACGGAAGAAACAATTTCAGAGTATGGCTGTGTAGCAAAGGAGGTTGGGAGTGAGCATGAAGAGGCGCTGCATATTGAAATAGATTATGACATTGCGAATCGTGAGGCGGGTGCAGAAATTTTGGCTGTCTTCACTTTGTATTTGGTTCCTATCGATGAGTCTCGGGCGCATAGGACCTACAGGTTTATAGTGGGTGAAAAAGAAAAGAACCTACGAGTCGTTAAAAAAACTTGGTTTGGCTGGATTTTTCTGCCCGTCCACGTTTTCAGCTATTTCGACTCCTACGCAGGATATACAGAAGGCAAGATATATAGAAATCAGCTATTGAGTATCTTGGAAAACCAAACTTAACAAAGGGCTGCAGCCGACCAGTTTCCCACTGGCGCTCCAAACTGGCATCTAAGATCAGGCGTTATATTTTCTTGAGAATGATTTGAGATGGATTTTCACATTACTTTGATGCTTCTTCCATATTGGTTAATACTGCTTTCCTTTCTGATTTGGGGTGGGAAGGGTAGCGATTCTGAGCTGTTAGTAACAGACCGTTTAGCCCTATCTTTGCAGTTCATTGGTGGTACTTGTGCAATAACTTTTATCTTGACGTTCATAGGTGGTACAACACTTGAGTTTTATGTTCCAGACTCATTTAAGCTGGGCGTTAGTTACTTGTTACCCATGGTTTTCTGTGGTCGAATATTGGGAAAATATAAGCGGTCTAAAAATAATATAAACAAATTTTATACGAAATGAGGCAGAACATTGAAGTTTGAATTTGAGCCATATAAAGGCCCGATACCACTTGAATTTGGCATGACTCAATCAGAAGTTAGACAAGTTTTAGGCATGTCTCCTAAATACAGTAGACCACCAAATGAATATGGTGGCGCAAGAGATGATTACGGTGATGTTGGCGTAAACTTTGATGAGCAAGGTAAGGCAGGAGGGTGTTCAAAACTCTGTGTCAGCCAGGTCACAGATCGATATGGGCGTCCAATCGCCCTTCAAAGTGAATCGATAGCTGCGAGAGCGTGAGATTCCAGTTCTGCACCGGATGCGTCCACCGTTCTGTGGCATTCAACATACCAGCGTACAGCAGCTTCAGCAAACTGTTCTCATTGGCAA
>NZ_MRYI01000037.1 GCF_002260525.1 Hahella sp. CCB-MM4 | reverse complement strand
CTGTAGAATGGCGCGCCTCATCGGGATGAATGCCCGGGCGAGAAGATCTTTAACAAGTTAATCAAGCAATTTGTTGTGGGCGCTAGCTGAGACGGTTGTGGAGACACAGAATAGTCTTGAGTTAGTGACTCGTACAATTCATATGCGTGTATGAGAAATCATACGACATAAGCAAAGTACAGTAGTTTTAATTCGAGCAAGATTTAGATCTTAAATGATCTTACCTCTTTAAACTGAAGAGTTTGATCATGGCTCAGATTGAACGCTGGCGGCAGGCTTAACACATGCAAGTCGAGCGGAAACGACCTAGCTTGCTAGGGGCGTCGAGCGGCGGACGGGTGAGTAATGCATAGGAATCTGCCTGGTAGAGGGGGATAGCCCGGGGAAACCCGGATTAATACCGCATACGCCCTACGGGGGAAAGCAGGGGATCTTCGGACCTTGCGCTATCAGATGAGCCTATGTCAGATTAGCTAGTTGGTGGGGTAAAGGCTCACCAAGGCGACGATCTGTAACTGGTCTGAGAGGATGATCAGTCACACTGGAACTGAGACACGGTCCAGACTCCTACGGGAGGCAGCAGTGGGGAATATTGGACAATGGGGGCAACCCTGATCCAGCCATGCCGCGTGTGTGAAGAAGGCCTTCGGGTTGTAAAGCACTTTCAGTGGGGAGGAAAGGGTGTTCGCTAATATCGGACACAGTTGACGTTACCCACAGAAGAAGCACCGGCAAACTCCGTGCCAGCAGCCGCGGTAATACGGAGGGTGCGAGCGTTAATCGGAATTACTGGGCGTAAAGCGCGCGTAGGCGGTTATGTAAGCTAGATGTGAAATCCCCGGGCTCAACCTGGGAACTGCATTTAGAACTGCATGGCTAGAGTTTTGGAGAGGAGAGTAGAATTCCAGGTGTAGCGGTGAAATGCGTAGAGATCTGGAGGAATACCGGTGGCGAAGGCGGCTCTCTGGCCAAAAACTGACGCTGAGGTGCGAAAGCGTGGGGAGCAAACAGGATTAGATACCCTGGTAGTCCACGCCGTAAACGATGTCGACTAGCCGTTGGGCACCTTAGAGTGCTTAGTGGCGTAGCTAACGCGCTAAGTCGACCGCCTGGGGAGTACGGCCGCAAGGTTAAAACTCAAATGAATTGACGGGGGCCCGCACAAGCGGTGGAGCATGTGGTTTAATTCGAAGCAACGCGAAGAACCTTACCTGGTCTTGACATCCAGAGAACTTTCCAGAGATGGATTGGTGCCTTCGGGAACTCTGAGACAGGTGCTGCATGGCTGTCGTCAGCTCGTGTTGTGAAATGTTGGGTTAAGTCCCGTAACGAGCGCAACCCTTGTCCTTATTTGCCAGCACTTCGGGTGGGAACTTTAGGGAGACTGCCGGTGACAAACCGGAGGAAGGTGGGGACGACGTCAAGTCATCATGGCCCTTACGACCAGGGCTACACACGTGCTACAATGGGGCGTACAGAGGGTTGCCAAGCCGCGAGGTGGAGCTAATCTCTTAAAGCGTCTCGTAGTCCGGATTGGAGTCTGCAACTCGACTCCATGAAGTCGGAATCGCTAGTAATCGCGAATCAGAATGTCGCGGTGAATACGTTCCCGGGCCTTGTACACACCGCCCGTCACACCATGGGAGTGGGTTGCACCAGAAGTAGCTAGTCTAACCTTCGGGGGGACGGTTACCACGGTGTGATTCATGACTGGGGTGAAGTCGTAACAAGGTAGCCGTAGGGGAACCTGCGGCTGGATCACCTCCTTAAACGATATCTTCTGACTGTTTCAGTTCAGCGTTCACAACAAATTGCTTGATTAGTGAGTAGAGAGCTTGGATTTTGGGTCGCGGACCCATAAAGATTGGGTCTGTAGCTCAGGTGGTTAGAGCGCACCCCTGATAAGGGTGAGGTCGGTGGTTCAAGTCCACCCAGACCCACCAGAACTTCCTGAAACGTCGTTGTGAGCTTGCTCATGTGCAGAAGCACACTACGCAAGCCCACGCCTAGCTTCAGAAAGTTCTCCGAATGTACTTAAGGTAGTTAAGTTAAGTAGGTTTGGGTGGTAAATAGCTTAAATGGGGCTATAGCTCAGCTGGGAGAGCGCCTGCCTTGCACGCAGGAGGTCAGCAGTTCGATCCTGCTTAGCTCCACCATTCCTTCCTGGGATGGATGATAAGCGAACCTGAGGAAAAAAATTCAAGTGTTCTGTTAGATGGTAGAAACGAGTTCACGATGTTGAGTGAATTGGTTTCTGGCATTTGGTCAGAGAGCTCTTTAACAATTTGGATAAGCAAAAGTAAATCGAAACGAGAGATTGATCATTGCAGTGTAATGATTGATCAAACGGATAGATTTTACTGAGTGATTATACTCAAGCGCAAAACACCGGTGTTGCGAAAGCAACGAATCGTTACGGTGGAAACCAGCACTGTATAGTCTGTTGGGATCTAGGCAACTAGATTACTTCGGGTTATATGGTCAAGTGATTAAGCGCATACGGTGGATGCCTAGGCAACTAGAGGCGATGAAAGACGTGATAGCCTGCGATAAGCGTCGGTGAGGTGGCAAATAACCTTTGACCCGGCGATCTCTGAATGGGGAAACCCACTGAGCTTGCTCAGTATCCTGCACTGAATACATAGGTGTAGGAGGCGAACCGGGAGAACTGAAACATCTAAGTACCCCGAGGAAAAGAAATCAACCGAGATTCCCTAAGTAGCGGCGAGCGAACGGGGACCAGCCCTTAAGCATTGAGACGGATAAGAGAACACTCTGGAAAGTGTGGCCATAGTGGGTGACAGCCCTGTATCTGAAATCTTATCAATGTGAAATCGAGTAGGTCGGGACACGTGTTATCTTGACTGAATATGGGGGGACCATCCTCCAAGGCTAAATACTCCTAGTTGACCGATAGTGAACCAGTACCGTGAGGGAAAGGCGAAAAGAACCCCTGTGAGGGGAGTGAAATAGACCCTGAAACCGTATGCGTACAAGCAGTGGGAGCAGACTTGTTCTGTGACTGCGTACCTTTTGTATAATGGGTCAGCGACTTACATTATGTGGCGAGCTTAACCGAATAGGGGAGGCGTAGGGAAACCGAGTCTGAATAGGGCGAATTAGTCGCATGGTGTAGACCCGAAACCGAGTGATCTAGCCATGGGCAGGTTGAAGGTTGAGTAACATCAACTGGAGGACCGAACCGAAATCTGTTGAAAAAGATTCGGATGACTTGTGGCTGGGGGTGAAAGGCCAATCAAACTCGGAGATAGCTGGTTCTCCCCGAAAGCTATTTAGGTAGCGCCTCGGACGAACACCTACGGGGGTAGAGCACTGTTTGGGCTAGGGGGTCATCCCGACTTACCAACCCCATGCAAACTCCGAATACCGTAGAGTGATATCCGGGAGACACACGGCGGGTGCTAACGTCCGTCGTGAAGAGGGAAACAACCCAGACCGCCAGCTAAGGTCCCCAAGTCCATGTTAAGTGGGAAACGATGTGGGAAGGCTAAGACAGCTAGGAGGTTGGCTTAGAAGCAGCCACCCTTTAAAGAAAGCGTAATAGCTCACTAGTCGAGTCGGCCTGCGCGGAAGATGTAACGGGGCTCAAACATGGCACCGAAGCTGCGGCTGCATACTATGTATGCGGGGTAGGGGAGCGTTCTGTAAGTTGATGAAGGTGGATCGAGAGGTCTGCTGGAGATATCAGAAGTGCGAATGCTGACATGAGTAACGATAAGGGGAGTGAAAAACTTCCCCGCCGGAAGACCAAGGGTTCCTGCGCAACGCTAATCGGCGCAGGGTGAGTCGGCCCCTAAGGCGAGACCGAAAGGTGTAGTCGATGGGAAATCGGTTAAAATTCCGATACTTTGTATTGCTGCGATGGGGGGACGGAGAAGGCTAGGCCAGCACACTGTTGGATGTGTGTTTAAGCCCGTAGGGAGTGAACTTAGGTAAATCCGGGTTCATAATCCTGAGAGGTGATGACGAGGTCTCATAAGAGACTGAAGTGGTTGATGCCCAGCTTCCAGGAAAAGCCTCTAAGCTTCAGGCAATACAGAACCGTACCCCAAACCGACACAGGTGGTCAGGTAGAGAATACCAAGGCGCTTGAGAGAACTCGGGTGAAGGAACTAGGCAAAATGGTGCCGTAACTTCGGGAGAAGGCACGCCGTCATGTACGTGAAAGCCCTGCGGCTGGAGCGGAAGGCGGTCGAAGATACCAGGCCCCTGCGACTGTTTATTAAAAACACAGCACTCTGCAAACACGAAAGTGGACGTATAGGGTGTGACGCCTGCCCGGTGCCGGAAGGTTAATTGATGGGGTTAGCTTCGGCGAAGCTCTTGATCGAAGCCCCGGTAAACGGCGGCCGTAACTATAACGGTCCTAAGGTAGCGAAATTCCTTGTCGGGTAAGTTCCGACCTGCACGAATGGCGTAACGATGGGGGCGCTGTCTCCACCCGAGACTCAGTGAAATTGAAATCGCAGTGAAGATGCTGTGTATCCGCGGCTAGACGGAAAGACCCCGTGAACCTTTACTACAGCTTCACAGTGAACTTTGAACCTACTTGTGTAGGATAGGTGGGAGGCTTTGAAGCGGTGACGCCAGTTACCGTGGAGCCATCCTTGAAATACCACCCTGGTATGTTTGAGGTTCTAACTCTGGCTGGTTATCCCGGTCGAGGACATTGTGTGGTGGGTAGTTTGACTGGGGCGGTCTCCTCCCAAAGAGTAACGGAGGAGCACGAAGGTGCGCTAAGTACGGTCGGACATCGTACGGTTAGTGTAATGGCATAAGCGCGCTTAACTGCGAGACCCACACGTCGAGCAGGTACGAAAGTAGGTCATAGTGATCCGGTGGTTCTGTATGGAAGGGCCATCGCTCAACGGATAAAAGGTACTCCGGGGATAACAGGCTGATACCGCCCAAGAGTTCACATCGACGGCGGTGTTTGGCACCTCGATGTCGGCTCATCACATCCTGGGGCTGAAGCCGGTCCCAAGGGTATGGCTGTTCGCCATTTAAAGTGGTACGCGAGCTGGGTTTAGAACGTCGTGAGACAGTTCGGTCCCTATCTGCCGTGGACGTTGGAGATTTGAGAAGAGTTGCTCCTAGTACGAGAGGACCGGAGTGAACGAACCGCTGGTGTTCGGGTTGTGATGCCAATTGCATTGCCCGGTAGCTACGTTCGGACAGGATAACCGCTGAAAGCATCTAAGCGGGAAGCCCCCTTCAAGATGAGATCTCCCTGAGGACTTGATCCTCCTAAAGGGCCCTTGTAGACCACGAGGTTGATAGGCTGGGTGTGTAAGCGTTGTGAGGCGTTGAGCTAACCAGTACTAATTGCCCGAGAGGCTTGACCATATAACACCGAAGTGATTTAGGTGTTTTGTGAGAAGAGTATAATCATTGCTTATCTGATTGTTATGAGTGATCGAATGCCGATTTTATCAGTGGCCTTGCGAAGGTAAGAAAGCGAGGTTGCAAAACGAATAAGCTAGCGCTTAGCGGTTTTGCCTGATGATCATAGCGAGCTGGAACCACCTGATCCCTTTCCGAACTCAGAAGTGAAACAGTTCAGCGCCGATGGTAGTGTGGTTCGCCCATGTGAGAGTAGGTCGTCGTCAGGCTTCTAATTAAGAGCCCCATCCAGGT
>NZ_MRYI01000036.1 GCF_002260525.1 Hahella sp. CCB-MM4 | reverse complement strand
ACGAAAATGAGGAGTTCAAAGCGCCTTTGAGGCCGCCATCCAACAGCGCATTGCCAGTGAACCCTTTCCCTAATCCCGTGGTGGCTGTTGTAGACAGGAACGATGTTGCAACATCCCGCCAGCGGAATGATCTTGGCGTATTGGTAATCCCACCGGCAAAATAGTTGGCTCCCACTGCCGTTGCCGCGGTGATGGCATTGGCGGCGGTTCTTGTCCACTGTCCCAGCTCAGCCAACTTTCCTGCTTTCAGGATTTCTTGTGCTTTTCCAGACTCAGCTGCGGCTACGGCATTATTGGTATAGGCGCCTACTGCCATTGTTGCTGCAGTGGTTAGGCCTCCCCTGATGGCGCTTCGTAAGGAAAAGTGTTCTTGAACTCCCAATTCTTTTGCGACCAACTGCGAAGCGGCACTTCCAACAAAACCGCCAATAAATCCTCCTGCTGCCACAGAGGCAAAGCCTGCCGCGGAAGCGGCTATAGACGATGCACCTAGAGTACCAAGACCTGCAGTCCCTACAATCCCCCCAGTGGTGACTGCCGCACCTACCGCATCGGCAATCGCCCCTGCCATATAAGGCGCAACAATGGCTGTTACCGCCACTGCCACAATCATCACAATGAGCCCGGCACCACCACATTTACCTCCATTCGATGGTGGAGGTGGCTCCGGCAAAGTGGGCGTAGTATCGCCAATTGCCAGTCCAGGCTCGTATGGCCGGAAAGTACCCGCATTGTTGTGGACATTGGTGACGACGTTGGGTATCACCAGGTTCAAGCCGGAGGTCAGGGCCTCGCCACCGGACAGCCCATTGGCATCAGCGATCAGATACCAAAGACTGCTGTCACCCCATTGACTGGCGGCGATGCCTTGCAAAGTATCTCCCTGAGCCACGGTGTAATAGCTGGAGGATTTAGCAGGGTAATCCGGATTGATCGGTTGGTAATTCTGGTCAAAGTCGGCCGAAGTTACCGGCACGACCCGCTTCAAATTCGAGTAGCCAATTCTCTTTTTGATATCGATTTGATAACTATGATAGGTTGGCTTATCGCCGTTCCCTCCACGCCAATAATGGGTTTCCGTTCTTAGCACCTGATCCTTATCTCCGGTATTAGCCAGGTGTTGAACGTAGTCTGTACGCGAGGGCACATCGTCATTCCCCATATCGCCCCTGACGATGCCATCCAGATAATAAAACTTACGGCGAATAACTTCGGAAGTTTCCTTGGTTGCCGCGCTGATGTCTTCGCGTTGGATAATCTGGCCACGATGGTTGTTGATATAGGTTAGGGAGCGGTCGGCCTCGTGATCATAGACAAACAAGTTATGCCCATTGGCGTTGTAGGCATAATAGGAAACACCAGGGTCCAGACCATCGCCGATGGCATCGATGATCACCTTGCTTTGCTTGTAGGTATCAAACCGGTCCCGGGTATTGTAGTAATACTTGGTTTCTACATCCGCTTCCCCACTCGAACCTGCATAGAAGGTTTTCTTTAAGGTTTCTCCGTCATTTAGATAGGTGTAGGTAAGCACGCCATTCTTGCTATCTCCCTTTTTCACCAGAGTGGTATCTGTGATAACCCGGTTGTCGGAATCGTATTGATACTGGTTATGGCTCCAGACTTGCTGCTTAACGGCACCAGTGTCATCGAAGTAGTTAATATACTGGTAATGGTTCGTCATCCGCCCCAACGCGTCATTTTGACGGTAGGCAATCTTGCGGTAGCCATTCCCCATATCGTTACTACCGTTGTAGCGAATACCCGTTCCGCTCTTGTTCAGGTAGTTCGCGTCATATAACCACACCGATTGAACACGTCCATAATGGTCGTAGACGTACTTCTCCTTGACGACAACCGCCTTACCTTGGTCATTCCTCAACGCGCTATTGCTGCTAACCCGACGTCCCAACGAGTCATAAGTTAATTCATATCCCGTATTGCCTGCCCGGATTTTTCCGTTACCGTCCAGGGATCCCATGGTCACCGTAAAACGGTTTTCCTTATCATACAAATAATACAGATCCTGGGTCTGTACTTTGGCACCGGCCTGATTTCCCGTGATGGTATAGTTGTCGTAGGAGGTTTTCACCCGACGCCGGTTACCCACAGCATCATAGAAATATTCAAGGCTATATTGATCCGAGTCTTCAATCGTCTTGACCCGCCCCAAAGCATCATAGGTGGCATGTACATTTTGATAGGGCGCCGGATTACTGGTTCCCGTCAGTGAGCCATCGCTATAGGTTTCAGTGATCACATTGCCATTGGCGTCATAACGGAAATCCGTGTAGCTTCCGATCCCCTCATCACTGATACGGCGAACCCGACCATTGTTGTAATACTCATATTGTATGTTCTGGCCATTCCGCACACGTAATTCTGGTCTTAAGCCCAGGTCATCCGGGATCACGCCGGTGCTATAAGTGGAGGCTACAGGAGTTATATCAGGATCATTCTCTACACTCGTTTGTGAAATTAACCAGCCTGCCTGATTGTAGTGATAGACATATTGATGCCCCCCCAGGTCCCGGTGTTCACGAATACGGCCAAAGTAATCCACCTTATCCTGCAAAGTATTATTGGTCTGATAGTTGACGTCACTTTCAGTATTCAAACCGGTAATGGTTGTTTTGGTAAAGCCGCCCAAGCCATCCCCAATCCCCTGCTCATAGCCGTAGATATAGCTGGTATCCCGACCTGCGAAACTCGTGTGTTGAACAATGCGGGCTTCACCGTCGTAAAGGTATTTCTCGCGGTTCCCCAACGCATTGGTATGCGCGATCCGGTTACCCTGCTCATCGTATTCGTACTCATCATATGAAAAGTCCAAATCATGGCTATAGGCCCACAAAGATTCAAAATTCCGGGATGCGGTTAAACGATTAGCCTTATCAAATGTATAGCTGTGATATTGAGCGATAGAATCGATCATCACCCTACGATTACCCAGGGCATCATATTGATAGGTTTTCGTCGCCCCTGTCGCATCCGTTTCGGACATCAACAATCCGCCACTAAAGCTCTGGCTTCGATAAAAAGATCCTTGGTTTTCTTCTATCGAGTAACTTTCATCGCGAGCATTGAGATAACTGTTGGCGTCTTCCGTTGCCACGATATGCCCTTGGGCATCATAGTAATAACGGGTAACCGGATGGGTTTCTAGGGTTTGCAGTTCCCCATTAACCGCATGATCTTGAGCAACCTCCACTTTAGGATCGATTTTGTGGGTTAAACGGCCTTGGGTGTCGTAGAAGGAATGGGTCTCATTGCCGTTACCATCAACTTCCGTGACTACTTCTCCAAAGGCGTTATATACCTGCCTGCGGTGAATCTGATATTGGTTATGAGTTCCCAGGAAATAGCTCGCCCGGTAGTTCTGTATGACCGTGTTTTGCTGGGAATTGCCGGAGGTTTCAGATCTACCGCTGGCGCCGTCAGCGACTTGTCGGTAGGTCCTGCTCACTTTTTCGACTTCAAACTTATAATCGCGAGTACTCCCTGAGCCTACACCCACTGTAGCTATAAATGTGGCCTTATTGAGAATATTTCCATCTGCATCTTTGGTGATATAACTAACATAATGGTCACCGGTAATAGAAATTGCGTAATAAAAGCGGTTTCCTGACTTTATAGCTCCATCTAAACCAACACTACCAATGGTATTTGGAACCCTTAAAAGCACACCACCAGTCAATGTTGAAGCTGCATTATTAGGTTCCTCAATCAATATAAAATTGTTGTCGGTCAAACCAGTAAGCGTATCTGTCTCGTTATAGCCATTATTCGTTTCCGAATACTTAAACTGTTTATCAAAGAGTACTTTATTGCCTAAGTCTGGAGTATAGATTTTAAACCTGTACCATAGGCTACTGCTACTAATAGGTATGACCCAATCTTCAGATTCATATACATGAGTTACTTCTGATTCAACGGTCTCTGTCCCGACAGTAGCTGTTACCAAATCCAATTCTTGCGAGGTGTTCCTAGTTGTATTTACCAAGTCAATTTTTATCTTTAAGTTCACCCCTAATTTTTGCAACTCCTCAGGGATATGCATAGTAAATCTTCTTTTAATTTTATACTCATGCTTATAGTCATCATTATCTCCTCCAAGTTTCCCCAGGCTATTCGTCCATAGAGCAAGAACTTTAGAATTGACAGTAAATGTGCCTCGCCCTATCGCCTGGGCACTACCCACCACAGGTGCCCCAACTTTTGTTGATTCCTGAGTATCCATATAGCGAACCTGAGCTCGCTTGATGCTATGACCCACGACCCGGTAGCCCGAGACATCCACCGACTGCCCCTCACGAGTAACGGTCAGGCTCACGGTATAAGTCTCTCCGTCTCCGAAGCTCGCGGCGGACAATTCTTCCGCTGTCAGTTGATCGCTACCATCAAACTGGAAGTTCTGGGTCTCAATATCCCGGTAGATATAGTTGTTGCCATCCTCTGTCGCCTTCCAGACTCGGACAATGGTCTTGGTAAAGAACTGTTGCCCCGTACTGGCATCGATGCCCTTGTCTTCGACCACCTCTCTCGTCCAGGCGTTCTGGTAGCTGTTATGCTCGCTGCCCAGGCTGATATCCGAGTAGCTGATCCCCACCTTGTTGAGGGCTAATTCCAGTCCTAAAGCCCCTTGTACTTCAGACAGATCAAAATCCTCAAATCCAACTGGGGTGTAGGCAGGAGTAGAATTTCCAGTTGCGCTCGAAAGATACTCATAGGTGGTATTAGTGGCGACTTCGTCGGACTGATAAACCTCATCCACACCGGTAAAGACCGGCTCTCCGGCTTCATTGAACGTCACCGTGCTTTCGTCGGTGCGCGTCAACAGCCAGTTCTCCAGATCAATGCCTGATTTCCAGCCCTCGTCCGCAATGTCCTCGTACAGTTGAGTCGTTAACTTCTGATAATCATGAGGCGCTTCAAAGGTGTCGGTCAGTCGATTTCGTTCATCAAACACACTGACTTTCATCTGTGACTTAAGAACGGATAACTCAACCAAATCCGTCGGACTATTAATGTTATTAAAGTCGATATGCTGAACTTCATTGGTCTCTTCATCCACGGGATTTTCATCCACCAGGATAAACTCGGCCGTGGCATTGCCGTTGAGGTCATACAGGTAAAGCTGAGGCGCACCGGTTTCCTTATTGGTGCTGAACAGGCGGCCTAATTTGTCATACTTATATTGTTCCTGATACTGGCCATTCATCCCTTTGGCTTCAATATCCCCATAACCGTTGTAACGAACCTCATAGGTCAAGCCTGTGGTATCCACGTGCTTGATTTCCCGGTTCTGGGCGTCATACCAGTATTGATAGGTATGAGTTGTCGATGTGTTATCCGCGTTGCGCTGGGTCCATTGTTTTTCAACCGCATTGCCGAAAATATCGGTGCAGAATTGGGTCACTGCCCCAGTCGCATCCTCTTCCGACTGCACATACCCCAGCAGGTTATACACTACCTTCTGAGTCTGATCTTCGCTGTCCACCGAGCCATGACGGGTGGTACTGACAGCATGTCCTAACGCATCATAGCCGTAGGTGGTGGTAGCACGTACACTGACACCCCGATAATCAGTAAATTGTTGGCCCAGCTCCGTCGTCACCCGACCAAGTTCGTCATAGCGGATCTCTGTCGTCCGCCCCATCATCCCGCCATCACCAGGCGCAATAGTGGTACGCAAACGATCAAGATCGTCGTACGTATACTCAGTCGTGCGTGACGTGGCTGCGGTTTTGACCGGAGCATTACCACTCAGGCTGTAGTCATTCACGTTGTAGACAATATCCCGAACTTTCCGACCTAGCATATCGTAATCAGAAACCTTCCGCCGATCCGCCTGGACTTGGCTGGCCAGCACATCTTCGTTGGCCAGGTCTGCCAGATCCTGATCGGCCAGGGTCGCCGCTTTGGCTTCTGCCGCCGAACGTTGGCCCGCAATATTGGATTTCAGTTCATCCAAAGTGGCGTACATCGCCGGATCTTTCGCCTCATAGGCGTAACGGTATTCTTCGGTGACCTGACCAAATCCACTGACCTTCCAGGTAGTCAGGGCGTGGTGCCGACTTACATTCAAGGACCCGCTGGTATCTTTATCATAATGAATAACACCCGCTTCCAGCTGAGCGACTTTTTCACCCCGTTTGTCGTAAAAATAACGGGTAGTATTACCCCGACCATCGGTCTCAGCTACCAGTTGTCCGTTCCTGTCATAGAGATTGAAGGTCTGGATGGCACCAGCACTGTATCCGTCATCATAGAGACCACCAGCACTGCCGCCTTGAGCCAGCGCTGCAATGTCCTCAGCTTTAAGGGCCAGATCAAAATGGGTCTCGGCCCGGGTACGGGTTTCCACCACCCGGTTGTTCAGATCATAGACCGAGGTCAATTCACGATAATCATCCGTGCCGCTAGCCAGTAGTGTGGCCAAGTTGCCGTTGCTGATCGGCGACAGGGCTTTGCCATACTGACGCTCTCGAATACGGTTACCCTTGTCATCATAGGAAAAAGTTTTAACGCCCCCAGCTGCATCTACTTGAGCCACTAGGTGATTCAATGAATCGTACTCGAATAGCTGCTTCTGGAAGCTGCCCAACGCGGAGGAAGGCTTGCCATTGCCATCAATCTGATAGGCCTGCACCGTTTCCTTCAGACGGTTACCGAACAGGTCAAACTCCCGGGTAGTCACTTGGCGCACATTGCTGTAGCTTTTCAGGACTCCCTCGGTGTTGTAGTAATCAAAATCGGTGACTGCTGACCATACCGCTACTTCCCGGTTCAGTTTGTCGTGCTGGAACAGCGTTGTCCGGGTCTGGCCCGTGATGGTCTTAAAGCTCTGGCTTGACGCATCCCAGTAGCTGCCTTCGGTGACCGCCACTTTGTTGCCAAAGGCATCGTAGCGCACCTGTTCGGCCAATTGGCGTTGGGCCGTGTTGCTGATGTCCGAGTTGAACACCACCGTGGTGCTCGGATGGATGGTGGCGGTACGACGACCCTGGGCATCGTACTGGTACTGGGTGACCTGGTTTTCCCGATTGGTCCAGCTTAAGCGGTTACCTGAGGCATCGTAGGTGTAATGATCGCTCACCACCGTGCTGCTGGTTTTCTGCGCCTGTTCTTCCACCACCCGGCCCAGAGTATCAAACACACTGCCGGTGTGACGGTCATTGCTGGCATCGGTGGCCACCAGGCTTTGCACCTGAGTCAGGGTCTTGCCACTCAGATTGGTGCTGATCGGGGTATTCCAGGCGGTTTTCGACACCACCTGGCCGCTGGCATTATAGGCGTAACCCTGCACATAGCCTGCCGGGTCCACCTGCAGAGTCAGACGATTAAGTTCATCGTAGAAGAAATACCCGATATTGCCTTCTGCATCCGTCGACTGAATCAGGTTGCCAAACGCATCGTAGTCACTCGATGTGGTGTAGCCTTCGCCATCAGTCTCACTGATCTTGAGTCCGCGGCGATCGAAATCCTGGCTGTGGCTGTAAATATCCTTCAGAACCTGAACATGGGAGCCGTTGGGCAGATAGTCTGGATTCAGGAAGCTCAAGGTTGAGGCATACTTTGATAGCCAACTCGCCTGTTGACTCGCCCACAAGCTACTGTTGTCGGCCAGATATTTCACTGACAAGTTCTTCAGCCGACTCAACTCTCCTTTAGTCCAATCAGTGAGATTCGTCGTCAGCTCATAATAACGGGGATCAATCACCCGGGTGATCTGACCAAAGCCGTTGTATTCATAACCGGTGGTACTGGCTTCGGCAGTGCCCGCCGCTTTGGTTTCCAGAATCACCCGGTTCAGGTCGTCAAACACATAGGTGCTGGTCTGGGCGTTGCTCAGCCCTTCCCCACTGACCAGTTGCACCACATTGCCAAAGCGGTCGTAGTCCTTGCGTGTGACCAGGGTCTGGCCATCCACGTCCGGCGCATAGATCCGCACCTGACGATTCAGCGCATCGTATTCGTAACGGGTGGTCCGATCCCCGCCCTGAGCATCGTTGTTCAGGGTCACGCCATCACTGACGTAGTCCGCCGCGGTCTTTTCATAGACGGAGACCGCGGTGGTGTAATGGGTTTCGCTCAGCAGGTTATCGAAGCCGTCATAACGGTAGCGAATCACATAGCCTTTACGGTCTGCGGCCGCCACCTGGCTGTCATCCACCGAATCCCTTGGGCTCAGTTTGGCGATCAGGCGGTTATTGTCGTCATAGGCAAAGCTGGTGGTATTGCCACGGGCATCCATTACCGACGTTCGGTTACCGGCATGGTCATAGGTGTAAGACTCTGTCACCCAGGTCTCGCTGCTGCCTTCCATCAGACGCTGGGACTGACGGATCACCTGACCCCGGGCATCGTACTGGTAACGGGTGATCCGGGTGGCATTGTCGATCGCCAGGGTACTGAGATCCGCGTGAGTGGCGGTGCCGGTATACACCTGGGCATATTGGCGCTCTTCCACCACCTGGTTGAAACCGTTGTAAACCGTCTCACTCACATAGCCTTCGGCATTGAGACTGAAGCGCAGACGGCCCAGGTCGTCATACACAAACTGGGTCACCTGATCCCGGCTGCTGTCAGCCAGGGCGGTCACCGCCGCGTCCATCGCCCCTTCCGTCGGCGCGATACCAACGCCGGAGACCGCTTCCGCATAGCGGGTGGTGCGGATCACATGGCCCTGGGCATCATATTCTTGATGGGTCACATAGCCGGCCGCATCCAGGGAATACACTAACTGGCCACGGGCGTCGTAGACAGATTGGGAAGTCCGGACGGTCGTTGCGGACATCCCCAGATTGTGACCCAAAACAGCGCCTTCAATCTTCGCTCCCTGATCAATGAGCGAGCTGTCGACAAAATACTCGGCCGCACTATCGTAGGTCTTGGTAGAGGTGTATTTCAGTACAAACGCCGAGTCGGTCGGGGACTTCAGGTAGTATTTGACTTGGTTGCCTTCAGCAACGATAC
>NZ_MRYI01000035.1 GCF_002260525.1 Hahella sp. CCB-MM4 | reverse complement strand
GAACCCCCATGGCGACCCTGGAGGAAGGGCAGCGAATCTGGAAGGAAAAGTTCATAGGCTGAACTTGACCTGACAGACACCTCCTAAAAACCGGTCACTGTCAGATCAGATCTGAACTTCTACATATTATTTATAACTCTAGTGCGGCGAAGAATTCTTCTACTGTGTCAGAAACAACCCGCCAATGTGCTGGCTCTGACACACAATCAGTCTCTACCCACATTTGCTTGATTATTCTAGGCTCAGAGTTTTCATCGCTATAATCTACAGCTAACAAAGCGTCACTCCCGATTCCAAAGTCACCAATCACAAGAACCTTACTTGGTATTATATTACCTCCATTCTCAGTAGATAATGAACAAAATTCATAACCATCATCGATATACTTCTGGAACGTTAAAAAAGGGTAGGGATAAAAACACACCTTTTCCTCTTCTGGCATAAGAGCTTTTACAAGATTTTTACTGACATGAGGCGATACATCTTGTTCAATAATATCGCTATTCTCCATTGGCCACCAAGAGTTCGATATTAACCTTAGTAATTTAGGCGGAAGTTCCGCTTTTTGAAGATTCATACGCTTTAACCAAGCAAAGATAATTTATATATAAAGTCAAATCTGTATAGATCTACAATGATCGTCATATAATGTCATTCCATGAGAACATAAAACTAGAGTATTTTTCCCAGGACACTATTGTGTATTCATCAAAATCGTCCTCCAGAACAAAAATCTCTCTTTGCTTAAATCCTTTCTTTAGAAATCCCTTTATTTCGTGCACTGCATCTTCAGGCATGCACTTAATAGCTACATTATCGTTTTTAAAGCGCTCGATGATTTCACTAATCCTATCTGTAACTGAATCGGCGTCTACCTGCTCCATTATGAAGCGCACCATCTCTTTCTTATAATCAGCTTCCATTTTCGACCGATCAGTACTGCTGCTATATTCCTGAGCAATAATCCATAAATCTTCAAACGCGTCATCTTTGGAGTTATAAGATTTACTGCTCTCAATTAGCAGGATATTACCTATCTTCTCTTCTTCGCTGCGAATCTCATATTCTTTTACTTTCATAAAGCCGCATTGACCATGCTCATCCTTATAATCACTAGATATCCCGCAGTCATTAACAATGTGAAATTTTTCATGGCTGCCCTCTAAAGTTTTGTGGGCTTACATCTCCTGTTTATTCCTCTGATGCAAACCATTCTATTTTTTCATGAGAGCAACTCGCATAAACTAACTTGCTGTCTTTGTACATAGCAACATCCTCAGGATAAAATGGGCTCAGAAATTCAAAAGGTGAGGAGACCTTGGACAATATTTGATAACTTTCGGTAGTTAATTCATAGTACTTCATCGTTGCCCCTTCCCCATCTAGCTCTGTACCGGGCCATTCTGAAACTCTTTCCTCTCTTATTAGAAACGGCAACAAATCGGTCTCAAATTGTTGTGCAGCTTTATTAAAGTCAAGATCATCCCTCCAAATAAAACTGAACATCACATCATTACTATTTATCAGCATACTAACTAAAGAGTTAAAAGATTTTTTCAATTTTTATGCCTCGCAGTTAATTTTCGGTACAAGCAGGCCATCATGGTTAAATACACAGACCCAGACCAACACGAGATCTGGATCACCACTCAATCTGCAGAAATTAATTAGTAGTAAAGAAGCAGGTAAGCTAATTAACTACTTGCGACTAAATTAAGGGTTCATCGACCATTTAATCCTAATCTCCTATTCCTTATCAGAGAGCATGTTTAATAACCGCATCAACTTTAGACGATTCTAACCATACCTAAACACCTTTCAGTACCATGAGCCTTCCAAAAAATAGGTTATTCCTTGGAGGGCAGAGACGTAGTAATGCTGATTAGATAACCTGTTTCATATGGCTCTATAGTTGCCCAACAACCAGGTTATGACGACATGAACTTCTACATTTTACTGATAGTGAGGGTACCCCAATATCTCAGCACAGGTTCCCTGAATATACGAATGGCCATAGGGAATATCATCCTCTGGTTTATGTACGGTTTTAATATATGCATATTGCATCATGTGAGCAAACGAAACGAACCTATACACACCAGGATGCTTCGAGCTAAAAAACCAGACACTGGATTCGTTTTCAGGTGATTTCTGATTCAAATTTATTAAATAGACCCCGTTATTAACATAATCACTTATAGCTATAGATTTGCGAAGGTCACTCTTATTAAAGAGTATAGGATCCTGCTCTTCACTAAAGTCTCCATCGTTGGCGTTCCTTCCTAGATTTTCCCCCATAATTGCCTTGTACTCATCAGGGTATAGATCAGAAAAATACCCAACTTTCTTGACTGGTAATACTTGACCATCCTCATCGTCCAATCGAGGCTGAAGCCAACCATTACTTGCCAACAAAAAGTCTCTGTATGACCTCGGTAGAGTAATACCTAATTCTTGTTCCTTCTCGGTGATTTCCAGTTCAAGTGCGGGCTCATATGATTGTCGCTGTCTATCAACAATCAATTGCTCAAGTTCAGTAGCTACGCTACTTTCCGTCAATTGCTCCAAAGTCTCAGATTCCCAACATTTCAGGAATTTTTGCCATAGTTCAGGTGTGCCTTGATATCCACTGTCCCTAACTGCTGTTTTCCCTTTTACAAAAAACTTTGACAATTGTGAGTTGACAGTTACTAGTATTAGTAACCCTACAGCAGCTAATGTCACATAAAAATTTCTCAAATACTCTCTCTTATAACAACAGATTGCTCAAGTGGACATATTGGCCAGTTCCTATTCACAATTACTCCACTAACCGCTTCTTTAAGGATGTCCTAATCTTTTCAAGTCGCTGAAGATCTACAATGCTACCCTTCAACAAATCAATTAGCCGCCTCCAATTATCCTCTTGCTGTACATACCAAGAAAACTTAACATTTCTATAATTTGCCGTAACTATAAGCGCATCATCAACGTTTGCTAACGCGATATCTGATGCTCCAAATGTTTTAAACTCTAGTATATCTTCTTCAAATACGCAGAAAATCTTGTTATAGGAGAGTATTTCCCGAAGCCATACGGCTTTTCCATGCTTCGTAAGATCTTCAAGTTTATTTATTAATCTCAGTTCTTCATTGTTGACTGGTTGAGGCATTACACATTCCTAATTTGGCAATTCCATGAGTATGTAAATATCCGGTGGCCATCAGTAATGATAATTTTTTAGCTACCCTGTTCTTTAGAATTTTTATTATTTCGGTTCCACAGCAGCAAATAGGTTTGGTTCTTTATACCAAAGCACCAATTTCCCCTTGTTAGTCACCAATTCAGCTTTTTGCTCTATCGCCAAAATATTTTCAAGAATTGAGTTGGAGAGAATGCTTTCTTCCACGAAAAAGTTTACTAGCTCTTTCTCCGTCAGAACTCCAGTATAAAACCCGCTGTTACCAAGATTTCCCCACCGCCTGTAGGCCACATACACAATATTTGGCCCACCAAAATCAAGATATACAGCGTTTACCACTTTATCCTTAGAACACGAGTCGAACCATAAATGATTTATATTTTTCCCTTTAAAATTACTTATAAAATCCAAACCAATATCAGCCATTGCAACCATTCCCAAACTAACTTAATAAAGTTTCTTACTGCATGTACTGGACATTTCTACACAAAATGCCACAGGTTTAGGGGACACCCACCAAACTAATTCAACAAAAAAACGACCCCTTCTGCATGTCCACCGTTCAAAACAGCGACCTTCTGAACTCGTTTATAGGTAAATTATAGGCAATAAACCAAGCACCAACCTGTAGAGCCATAATACAGATATGTCCTGGCCTCACTTATGCCAGTTATATGAAATAATATCGAAGATTATGAGGGGCTAGGTTAAGAACAGCTTCCTCGCAGTATGCCTTCCCCTGCACCATTGCTGCCCTAATTTGCTCACTGCCCGTTCCAATTGTGCGACTTTCCCTGCCAGTCGAGGAAAGCGATATCCAAAGTAGGAAACACCATCACACCACTCATTTGGATCTATCTGAATACGCTCCAGTATTGGCCGTATATGCGCCGGTATAGCACCGTTCTTATCTTCCCGAATCGCACGCCCTGTCCAGTCAACCAAGGTCAGGTAGTCGTCTATGTGGAACTGTATATCTGTTTGTAGGTTTTTTGGGCTCTCATGATCCACCAGGTTTACCAGTCTGTTTTTCTGGGGAGGGAGATCGCGATTTTCAATCCGCTCCTGGATGGACGTGTAATCTGATGCCTCTGGTAATTTCGCAATTCCAGCTCTAATCGGGTTCAGGTCCACATAGGTCATGCAGGTTAATAATGCTGCCTCGTCCAATAGAGCTTGTGACTTGAAGCGCCCTTCCCAGAATCTCCCTTTGCATCCGTCTTCCTCATTCGCCTTGCGGGCAATGTGTTCGTTTAAACATCTCATCAACCAACTGATTGACTTGAGTCGTGCTCGCCACTCTTCCACACAATCAGAAAGCTTCAGGAATTCTGTTCTATCCATCGGCGCCCCCTTCAGGTAGGCCTCGACCAATTGGGGTCCCTTAAAAAGCTTCCGCCAACGCTCGATCACTTCATCCTGCGACCAGGAATCAGTCAACTCCGCATTGACTTGCAGCACCACATGGTAGTGATTACTCATGACCGCATAGGCCGCCACATCAATAGCGAAAATATCAGACAATTCAAACAGTCGGTCGACAATCCACTGGCGTCGGTGTTCGAAACTTTGACCTGAGAAATGGTCACTGCCACAGAGAAACGCCCGGCGAACGCAACGGGCTATACAATGATAATAACGAGTATCGGAGAGGGAAATGAGTTCCTTTCTGGCGCGGGTCATCCTTGAACCTTGTACTGGATATTTAAACAGCCTCAAGATTACGGAGCGATAGTCGCTCCGTCAACTAGTTTGTGGATGTCCCTTTCCTACTTCCCCTTAATGCTGTGGGCTCCAATTATGGTTTGGCATCTGGCGAGGGATAGCTCGAATTTATCATGAGACCTAAAAAAGAAAAGTATTGAAAGGACTATTCATTCAAACTTCTTTATAAATAGCCAACCTGGGTTCTTGATCCTTCTTCAACCAGGGTAGTAATCAACGTAATATAGTTCACCGTTCAAAACAAAAAGAAATTGATCGTCATTAGAGCCATAGAATATTGCCTCTTTTACATATTCAGAAGACATATCAATATGAAGATAACTTAAATTTTTATCTCCTATACAATATATTAATCGCTTCTCAACAATCCCAGGGTCCATGAGCCTAGCCTTAGCTATTGATTCATTCATATCACCCTCAAAAACTGAAGCGACCTCCTTAGTCTTTTCACCATGCATTTCATATTTAGATAAAAATATCTTATGAGCACCAGCTAAAAAGTGTGATACCGAATCGATAGCATCTATTCTACATACGCATACAAAAGTTTCTTTGCAATCATAATGAAAGAGAAAGTATTTCCAGCCTTCTGTATTAATCTGATCAAAGCATTTTGCATATGAACTTAGATCGATCTGAACAATATCATTTAGCAATAATTCTTTTTCTTCCACACGCTAGCACCTCAAAATACTGGATATACACTTGTTACCTTCGCTCCATCAAACTCAAGTTTAATGGAAATTCCCTTATATTTCGGACCTAAAATCTCATCAAGTCCGATCAAACTTCTATTACCTGCCACAGCTTTGTAATATGCCTGATTAACAATCATTCGTACTTGAGATCTTGACCATTCATCAGGAAACATTGATGAAGACCCAGGGGGACTCCCTCCCCGTTTAGCTCGTTTACCTCCACCAGCACCAAGCCTGAATACTTTAGCTTTATAGAACCCTAACTTCCCGGTTCCTGGAATTTTCTCTATCGCAATTCCTTGAGGTGCAGCCCCTCCCTCAGCATGGTGCATACCAGTGAGTTTTCTTTTTGCACCTCTAATACCCCTGAATATGTGGCTCCAAAGCTCAAATCCAGGAGGTTCACATGCAGAAGAATTATGACTTAAGACAGATCCCTAGAAACGTTTAGGGGACACCCACCGAACTAATTCAACAAAAAAACGACCCCTTCTGCATGTCCACCGCTCAAAACAGCGACCTTCTGAACTCGTTTATAGGTAAATTATAGGCAATAAACCAAGCAGCAACCTGTAGAGCCATAATACAGATAGGGCCTCGCCTCACTTATGCCAGTGATATGAAATAATATCGAAGATTATGAGGGGCTAGGTTAAGTACGGACCATGGGGTCAGGCCTTACATTTCACATTCTGCCCTCAAACCCTTTCAGAGCCCTACTCACCGTCGCATAACTCACCCCAAAATAAGCTCCGACTTCCGATAGAGTAAAATGTCCAATCAAGTATGCCTGCGCCATCGCTTCATTGCGCGTTCCATATCGCTCTTCATAATAGGCCAAAGGCTTTGGAGCAGACAGTTTCTGTGGTTTGGGAATGTCTGCAAATGATTGCTCCACGTTCAGTTTACATAACATATCGTCCACAAACTGATCAGAGCCAAGATACACCTGGTTCTTCAGTCGTTCCCAAGGTGGAGGTTGATTTTTTCCTTCCTGGACAAATGCCCTATAGCGTTGAACGGCTTCTGCTCGATTGCTGCCAAAGTCGGACAAGATCCAATCGGTGGTTAAACAATCATGGGGGTTGCTGAGTCCGGCGGTAGCCCGGTAACTGCTCCAGGGCCAGTCTTTCGCCGCCCGGACCATTTGGGCTCTCACCGGGTTAAGCACAATATAACGTGCCAGCTCCAAGAGGTAGGAATCTTTCTCGACTAAAATCGCTTTGTACCTGCCCTGAAACACATGCCCTATCCGTTGATGGCGTCGGTTGTATTGTTGGGTATAGGTGCCATTGAGGTATTTCATCCCTTTGGAAAGGGTAGCTGCATTGGTTTCGATTAACAGGTGATAATGGTTCGACATCAGGCAGTAGGCGTGGCATATCCAATGATGCCGATCGCAGGCGCGATTCAGGAGATCCAGAAAAACGGTCCTATCTGTATCATCCTGATAAATATCCTCGCGGGCATTGCCTCGGGAGGTGACGTGATAAAGGGCACCGCTGAACTCGATGCGTAAGGGTCTGGCCATGATTCCACTCCTTTGGAATTGATGGATTAGCTCTCAGCTTAATACTGAATAGGTTGGATGTAAAATGTAAGGCCTGACCCCGCTCCTTCGACCCCGCACCTTCCCTTAAGGACCATCAATTTATGTCTGTCCCTTTAATTTTCAATGAGAATAGTCGATACCTGAGTAATGAATTCCATTCCTCCTCAGGTAATCTTCTTTTGAAGAGTATTAATAAATTCAGCAAAATTCATTAGCTGTTCGTCAATACTTTCAAATGCCTCATCCACGCTCTGAAAGTTCCATTCTTGCAAATTAATTTGCCCATCAAAAACCAGCATCCCGCTCTTTGCCACCCCCTTTTTGAAAAGCAAGGCTAGAGCATAAGTCATTAGCGTAACTAGCATCGTATTAGTCAGAGGGGTCTTTGAATCCGTATTCAATACGAATTGATATTTACTAAACATCAAGTCAGAGAAGTCTTCCATACCTTCATTTATTTGAAATCGAATAGGCGCACTTAAGAGCTTAGACTCATAATCTTCTCCGTGGGCCTCACCAAAGCTTATACTAAGCGCATCCTCTATATCTTTTGCCAAATCAGAAACCCTTCCTGGCTCCCATACGTTAAAATAGAAATCCACATCAATCATAAAAAACCCTTAATATGGCCAAGAAGTGACTTTGTCAGGAAATATAATCATTACTTCCGATGCTTTCCTTTTGATAGAAGAGCTTCCGTTTGCTCGCATAATTTGCCCAACAACATCTTGATGAGTTACGCCAGGCACGAGCCTTACATCAATTACAATCCTGCTAGAACCGGAGCTTTTCTTAAGCTGTTTTTGGATTTCATTACCTATACTCTGAGCACTAACACTGCCGGCATTCTTTTTACCTATGGTTTTAACATCCCAAACTTTATTATCGAAAACCAAATCTGCTCTTGTATGATCTTTAGCTTCAGCTTTTCTACCACGAACTAACACTCTCTTACCTTTATAGCCAGCAATAGACATTGCAGCCTGTATTTCCCAATCATCAGCGTCCCCAGCTGCTCTTACTCTACCATTACCCACTTTCCCATTAAACTTGAAACATCCACCTGCATTATGAGCTAGCAACCCTGAGGATCCGACATAATAAGTATGAGCATTAGCCACAGTAAGGTTATAGACTTTTACTGTGAATATCTCATCAAGAGTGTTCTCAACTATAACTTCACCACTCTTAGTAAGAATTTTATCACCTGAGATTAGCTCGTTCGCATTTTTCCATTCTCCGGACACATAGAACGGATGCTCTCCTGTTGCTGAAACACTCTCTCCATCGCTAGTAATAATAGTGACCAATTCATAAGTTTTTTCGCCTTGAATTAAGTGCACAACACTATTCCACTCCTGCTCACTGGAAGTTTCATCAAAACTAAGAACATAATCGCCAATTTTAACTTCTTCAATTGAAACTAGTCCTCCTGAAGTATGGACTAGAGTCCCTTCCTCAAAACTGTTTTTACATCCTTTAGTAAATATACCTAAAGCTTTTATAGGAAGAGCATTCATTAAAATTGCAATACCTGCATCTTTAGCGGTTAGCTCTTTCTCACCTGTCGCATATTGAAAAAAGCTATATGCGGATTGAGCACGACTGGCAAGAGTACCAATAGTGTTTAGAGATGACATGACTGAACCAAGACTAAAGTTCCCTGTTGGATCGGTATACATCACCGGATCAGCATTCGCATAAAGATACTTATGCAACGTAATTGGGTCAGAGTTAACCCCCATCCAAGTATCCATCTGCGTAAACCGCCCAGTACCCTGATGGGTTCTACCCCGTTTCCACGGACGGTTTTAAAACGGCTGATAACTTCCGATCCTGAAGGGCAACTCTACGCCGCATCCTAGGATTATGGAACCGCTCGATGTAATCAAAAATATCTGCTCGCGCTT
>NZ_MRYI01000034.1 GCF_002260525.1 Hahella sp. CCB-MM4 | reverse complement strand
ACGAAAATGAGGAGTTCAAAGCGCCTTTGAGGCCGCCATCCAACAGCGCATTGCCAGTGAACCCTTTCCCTAATCCCGTGGTGGCTGTTGTAGACAGGAACGATGTTGCAACATCCCGCCAGCGGAAGGATCTTGGCGTGTTGGTGAGACCTCCAGCAACATAGTTGGCTCCTACTGCTGTGGCCGCGGTGATGGCATTGGCGGCTGTTCTTGTCCATTTGCCAAGCCCAGCCAGTTTCCCTGCATCCTTAATCGCCGACTCTACTCCTGATTCCGCGGCAGCTGCTGCATTACCGGTATATGCGCCTACCGTCATTGTTGCAGCGGTAGTTAAACCTCCCCTGATGGCGCTTCTTAAGGAGAAGTGGTCTTGCAGCCCCGCTTCTTTGGCTACCAACTGGGAAGCTGCGCTCCCCAGAAAACCACCGGCGAAACCTCCTGCGGCCAAAGACGCATAACCCGAGGCCGTAGCGGCTATCGACGTTGTTGCACCCAACGTACCAAGACCCGCAGTTCCTGCAATACCCGCGGCACTTGTAGCACTCGCTATATTCGCAATCGCCCCTGCAGCATAAGGCGCGACAATGGCCGTTACCGCAACCGCAACAATCATTACAATTAATCCAGCTCCACCACAGTTCTTCCCATTTCGTGGTGGTGGGGGGGGGTCAGGCAATGTAGGAGCCGTGTCGCCAAGTGATAGTCCCGGATCATAAGGTCGGAAGGTATCCGCATTATTGTGGATATTTGTTACCAAGTTAGGAATCACCAAGTTCAATCCTGATGTCAGCGCCTCCCCACCCGACAATCCATTAGCATCAGCAATCAAATACCATAGACTCCTGTCCCCCCATAAGCTAGCAGCTATAGACTGCAGCGTTTCTCCCTGAACTACCGTATAGAAAGTCGATGCTTTTCCAGGATACTCCGGGTTAATAGGCTGATAATTTTGGTCAAAGTCAGCAGAGGTAACTGGTACAACTCGCTTCATATGCGAGTACCCCAATTTTTCCTTTATATCACGCGTATGGGTTCTATAGTGTGGCTTGTCTCCCGCCCCCCAACGAGTCGTATAGGTTGTTGCTCCAACAACGTATTCCCGATCATCTTCATTCGCCAGATACTGCACATAGTCTGTACGGGAAGGCACATCGTCGTTCCCCATATCTCCGCGAACAATACCGTCTAAGTAGTAGAATTTACGTCGAACAGTATTCTTGTCTCCTCTCTCTGCTCCATTGATATCTTCCCGTTGAATGATCTGTCCACGATGGTTATTGATATAATTAAGTGATCGATCAACAACATGATCGTACACAAAAAGGTTATGGCCATTAGCATTGTATGCATAGTATGAAGTACCCGGCACCCATCCCTTCGCCTCGCCACTAATCACAACTCTACTTTCTTTATAGCTATCAAAACGGTCTCTAGCATCATAGAAATATTTAGTAGTAATTGTTGCAGCACCACCATCTTTAGGTACATATTTTGTACTCTTCAAGGTTGCGCCATCATTAAGATAAGTATATGCAAGTGTACCTATCTCCTTGCTTATCCGATCATAACCTTCTTGTTCATAGGAAGTTTCACTTATAGTCCTGTTATCAGCATTATATAAATACTCTTTTTGACTACGAACAAATTGCAGAGCTGTGCTAGGTGAGTCCGCATAATAATCATAGGTGTAATGATTCGTTGTCCTCCCCAAAGCATCATTCTGTCTATAAGCAAGTAAATAGAAATTTTTTCCCATGTAAGTGGGTGAAGATTCTGTTAAGAGATCACCTTCGGAATCCCTGTCATACCTATATTCGACCCCTGTGCCTGATTTATTCAGAAGTTCGGTTTTTTGCTGCTCAAGCCAAACTTCAGATAGTCGACCATACTGATCATAAACATATTTCTCATTGGCGGTATTCACTTCACCAGTTTCATTTAATAAGGCACTTCTACTGGTCGCCCGACGCCCCATAGCATCGTAACTAAGACGGTAACCTGTATTCCCTTCCTCGATTTTCCCACTCTCATTCAACGACCCCATAGTGACAATAAAGCGATTTTCCCTATCGTATAGATAGTAGAAATCTTGCGTCCGCTTATTTTCACCTTGCTCATTCAAAGAAATTACATAGTTATCGTAATCAGTCTTAACTCGGCGGCGATTGCCGACTGCATCATAAAAATACTCAAGACTATACTGGTCTGTATCTGAAATAGTCTTAATTCGCCCTAACGCGTCGTATGTAGCATGTACATTTTGGTAGGGAATCGAGTGTTCCAATGATTCATCGGTATTATCCATTTCTGTAAAAGCAGTGTCTCTGTATGTTTCTTCGATGACATTTCCATTAGCATCATACTGGAAGTCAGAATAGCTACCTATACCGTAGTCATAAATACTCTGTAGACGTCCATTATTATAATAATGATATTCAATTCGTTGGTCAGACCTATCCCGAAGATCACTATATATTCCGGTATTACCAGGAATCAGTTCATCATCGTAAAAAGTACTCGTATTACCCTCTTGTGATACCAACCAGCCAGCCTGGTTATATTTATAAGTAAACTGATTTCCACCTAAATCCCGATGCTTACGAATGCGACCAAAATAGTCAACTTCATCAAGCAAGGTATAATTTGACTTATAACTCGCATCACTATCAGCATTCAGGCCGCTAATAGTCTCCTTAGTGAATCCGCCTAGATTATCTCCAATATTATAATCGTACTTATACTTGTAGACTATATCACGACCGCCAAAGCTAGTATGCCTAATAATTCGTCCTTCACCGTCATATGTATATTTTTCAACATTATTAATGACGTTGGCATGAGTTATACGATTTCCATATTCATCATAGCCATAGGCATCATATGAGTAGGCAGCTCCCCGAGTATTTATGACATAGGAAGATAAAGAGGCGAAATGCCGAGTTTCAACTAGCCTATCAGCCTTATCATATATATAACTATGATATTGACCATCTGCACTTGCCATCGTTCGTCGGTTGCCTAGTGCGTCATACTGATATGTTGTTGCCACCCCGACAGCATCAATTTCACTTTTAAGCATACCACCATTGAATATTTGCGTCCGGTAGTATGCCCCTTTGCCCATCATTACAGAGTAACTTTCATCTTGAGCATTAAGGTAACTATTGGCATCGTCTGTCGCTACTACCCGCCCTTCAGCATCATAGTAATAACGAGTGACTGGATGGGCTTCAAGGGCTATCATTTTACCCTCTGAATCAGCGTAATCCTGAGCTATCTCCACTTTTGGATCAATCTTATGAGTAAGACGTCCCTGAGCATCATAGAATAGATGGCTTTCATTTCCATTCCCATCCACTTCAGCGATAATCTCTCCAAAACTGTTATAACGCCGACTGCGATGAATCATGTACTGGCTATTATGCGCACCCAATACATAGGTCGCAGTGTAAGCTTGTGTCACCACTTTCTGCTGGTTATTCTCTAGTGACCAATCGCTACCAAGCTCATCTGAACCAGCCCCTGAAGTTGAACCACTTGTACTCCATGTAATTTGACGAGTTTGAGTTACTGTTTCTATATACTCGTTGGAATACTGGCCTGAATCCGAGGTGCCATTACCTATACTAACGTTTGCCGAAGCGCTATTTAGAACATCGCGGCTAGAATTAATTGTCTGATATTTGACTAAATAGCTGTTTTCCGGGACTGCTAGTACATAGTTAGTTCCCCACTTCTCAGCATAATCCAGGCTTAGTCCACCAACAGATCCTAATATTGCTACCGAACCGGAGTTAAGCTCTTCAATGACGACGAAGCCAGTTGTAGTTAACCCGCTAATAGAATCATATTCATCGATCCATGCTCTCCAAGGGTCAAAGGTATAACTCTTTGAAAATAAAACTTTATCTCCCCAAGTTGGGGCAACTATTTTTATTGTATGAGTCCGGGTATTTACCTGTGGCGGAGTAATTTCGAAATAGGTAAGTTTTGCAGGTCCAGAGGCCGGAACATCAGCCTCATCAATCCGATTACTCCCTAAATATAAATATGCTTTTAAAGGAACTCCTAAGTTTCGTAATTCACTTGGGATATTCACATCATAGAACATGGTACATACCCCCGGATACATCGCCGATACAAATTTACGAATATCTATAGCAACATTGTCTCGACCGTACGCTCTGATGCTTCCATCACCATTTCCAACCTTTGTGTAGGCACTAGCTGTCTTTACCACCACATGGGCACGCTTCATGTCATGCGTAACCAATCTCCCACCGCTAACGACGATAGCACCATCTTTTGACGATGTAATTGTTACAATGCTTTCGTTATCATCATTAGTGTTTTGATCATTCTCTCTGGTTCCCAGAGTTACGTCTTTTACTTCATCCGGGCTTTCAATTTTTGTGCTACTTAATGAATATGACTGTCGCTCTACATCCCGATAAATATAATATTTATCATTCTCTTGGCTCCTCCAGACCCGTACTACCGTTTTTGTGAACAGGAAATCCCCTGTGGTGTTATCCTTCCCTGAATATTCCAATAATTCCCTTTTCCAGGCAGTGCTGTAACTATCAGTAGAACTCGTCAAATTAATTTCAGAATAAGATGCATGAACAGCGTCTAATCCTTCAGTTAAATCCAAAACGTCCTGAACCTCACTCAAGCCAAAGCTTTCAAAATCCTGCTGGACATAGGATTCAGACGTGTTTGGTACAACAGGTAAATAAATTTCATCGCCATTCTCAGTGGTAGAAGACGAGCCGCTATTAATAGTACCCACGTCATCCGAGCCCATGAATACGGGTTCACCTGATTCCCCAACAAAGGTCATCGTAGCCACGTCTGATGTGGTCAGCACCCAGTTGTCATAGTCGATATCTGAAACCCACCCAATATCTTCAATGCTTTCTGCGATATTGGCAGTCAGTTGCTGATAATCATGAGGCGCATCGAAGGTGTTAGTGAGACGATTCCGTTCGTCATAAATGCTGACTTTCATTTGGGAGTTGAGCGCAGGAATACCTTGCAGATCGGCGGGTGCTTCAATTGTGCTTAAATCGACATCCAATGGATTACCGTTATCGTCAACCAATGCTTCGTTGACCAGAATAAATTCTGCCGTGGCATTGCCATTCTGATCATACAGATACAGCTGTGGCGCTCCGGTTTCTTTGTTGGTGCTGAACAGGCGTCCAACCTTGTCGTATTTGTACTGCTCCTGGTACTGGCCATTCATCCCCTTGGCTTCGATATCCCCGTACCCGTTATAGCGGGTTTCATAGCTCAGATTCTCTGTATCCTCGTGTTTGATTTCACGATTCTGAGCGTCATACCAATACTTATAGGTATAAGTTGTCGATGTGTTGTCAGCACCGGTCTGGGTCCACTGTTTTTCAACAGTGTTGCCAAAAATGTCCGTACGGTAGTAGATTACCGCCCCAGTAGCATCTTCTTCGGATTGCACATAGCCCAGCACATCATAGTGAACCTTCTGGGTCTGGTCTTCGACATCTACCGAGCCATGGCGGGTGGTCGCAACAGCCCGCCCCATTGCATCATAGCTATAAGTGGTGGTGGCCCGAACACTAACACCCCGATAATCGGTAAACTGTTGTCCCAGTTCTGTGGCTACCCGGCCCAACGCGTCATAACGAAGCTCGCTGGTCCGTCCCATCCGGCCGCCATCTCCAGGCGCAATCGTAGTACTTAGTCGGTCCAGATTATCATAGGTATATTCGGTGGTCCGTGAAGTGGCACTGGTCTTGACCGGAGCATTACCGCTCAGACTGTAGTCTTCCACGTTGTACACAATATCCCTGACTTTTCGGCCTAGCTGATCGTAGTCTGATACAGTGCGGCGATCAGCTTGCACTTGGCTGTCCAGTACATCTTCGTTGTCCAGGTCGGCCAAATCAGTACCAGCTAATCCGGCGGCCTTGGATTCAGCCAGACTCCTGACATCATCAATTTTGGACTTTAATTCATCCAGCGTCGCAGTTGTGGACGGATTCTTGACCTCATAGGCATAACGATACTCTTCGGTGATCTGTCCAAAACCATTCACCTTCCAGGTGGTCAGCGCATGGTGGTGACTAATCTCAATCACCTCTTTACCAGTTTCCGGATCGATTACAGTTTCACCCGTGTCCGAATTTATCTTTTTATCGAAATGGGAAACACCTGCGTCCAACTTGGCAATCTGCTCGCCTCGCTTGTCGTAGAAGTAGCGGATAATGCTCCCCCGGCTATCCTTTTCCGCAATGAGCTGGCCATTGCCGTCATATAGCTGGAATGATCGGATTTCCGCCGTACGATATCTTGTACTGTACAAGCCTCCGGATTGTTCTTCAGAACCACTTCCCTCAGTGCTTGCACCTTTCGCCCTTTCGGAAAGCCCCTGCACATCGGGCGCCAAATCAAAATGGGTCTCGGCCCGGGTACGGGTTTCTACAACCCGATTGTTCAGATCATAGACCGAGGTCAATTCACGATAATCATCCGTGCCACTGACCAGTAGTGTGGCCAAGTTGCCGTTGCTGATCGGCGACAGGGCTTCACCATACTGGCGTTCCCGATAGCGGTTACCTTGACCGTCATAGGCATAGGTGGTTACCCCGCCCGCCGCATTGACCTGGGCTTTCAGGCGGTTCAACGAATCGTACTCGAATAGCTGTTTCTGGAAGCTGCCAATTTCTGTTGTAGGTTTGCCATTGCCATCAATCTGATAGGCCTGCACCGTTTCTTTCAGACGGTTACCGAACAAGTCAAACTCCCGGGTAGTCACTTGGCGTACATTACTGTTGCTTTTCAGGACTCCCTCAGTGTTGTAGTAATCGAAATTGGTGACCGCTGACCACACTGCCACTTCACGGTTTAACTTGTCATGGTCGAACAGAGTGGTCCGGGTCTGGCCCGTGATGGTCTTAAAGCTCTGACTGGAACTGTCCCAGTAACTGCCTTCGGTGACCGCCACTTTGTTGCCAAAGGCATCGTAGCGCACCTGTTCCGCCAACTGGCGTTCGGCGGTGTTGCTGATGTCCGAGTTGAACACCACCGTGGCGCTCGGATGAATGGTCGCGGTACGGCGACCCTGTGCATCATATTGGTACTGGGTGACCTGATTTTCCCGGTTGGTCCAGCTTAAGCGGTTACCTGAGGCATCGTAGGTGTATTGATCGCTTACCACCGTGCTGCTGGTTTTCTGGGCCTGTTCTTCCACTACCCGGCCCAGGGTGTCAAACACACTGCCGGTATGACGGTCATTGCCGGCATCGCTGACCACCATGCTCTGGACCTGCGCCAGAGACTTGCCACTCAGATCGGTACTGATCGGGGTATTCCAGGCGGTTTTCGACACCACCTGGCCACTGGCATTGTAGGCATAGCCCTGCACATAGCCTGCCGGATCCACCTGCAGGGTGAGACGATTAAGTTCATCGTAGAAGAAATACCCGACATTGCCTTCGGCGTCGGTGGATTGAATCAGGTTGCCAAACGCATCGTAGTCACTCGATGCGGTGTAGCCTTCGCCATCGGTCTCACTGATCTTGAGGCCCCGGCGATCAAAATCCTGGCTGTGGCTGTAGATCTCTTTAAGAATTTTCGATTCCGAGCTTGATGGTAATTTATCCGGGCTCAGAAACTTCAGGGTCGAAGTATATTTCGACAACCAAACGGCCTGATGAGTCGCCCATAAACCATTCTGATCCGACTCATAATTTAGCGCCAGGGTTTGCAAACGACCGAGCTCTTCCTTCGTCCAATCAGTGAGATTCGTGGTCAGCTCGTAATACCGCGGATCAATCACCCGGGTGATCTGACCGAAGGCGTTGTATTCATAACCGGTCGTACTGGCCTCGGCGGAGCCCGCCGCTTTGGTTTCCAGAATCACCCGGTTCAGGTCGTCAAACACATAGGTGCTGGTCTGGGCGTTGCTCAGTCCTTCCCCACTGACCAGCTGCACCACATTGCCAAAACGGTCGTAGTCCTTGCGGGTGACCAGGGTCTCGCCATCCACGTCCGGCGCATAGATCCGCACCTGACGGTTCAGGGCATCGTATTCATAACGGGTAGTCCGATCCCCGCCCTGGGCGTCGTTGTTCAGGGTCACGCCATCACTGACATAGTCCGCCGCGGTCTTCTCATAGACGGAGACGGCAGTGGTGTAATGGGTTTCACTCAGCAGGTTATCGAAGCCGTCATAACGGTAGCGGATCACATAGCCTTGACGGTCCGCGGCCGCCACCTGGCTGTCATCCACCGAATCCCTGGGAGCCAGTTTGGCGATCAGGCGGTTATTGTCGTCATAGGCAAAGCTGGTGGTATTGCCACGGGCATCCATTACCGACGTCCGATTGCCGGCATGGTCATAGGTGTAGGATTCACTTATCCAGGTCTCACTGCTGCCTGCCATCAGACGCTGGGACTGACGGATCACCTGACCCCGGGCATCGTACTGGTAACGAGTAATCCGGGTGGCATTGTCGATCGCCAGGGTACTGAGCTCCGCGTGAGTGGCCGTGCCGGTATACACCTCGGCATACTGACGTTCTTCCACCACCTGGTTGAAACCGTTGTAAACCGTCTCCGAGACATAGCCTTCGGCATTGAGACTGAAGCGCAGACGGCCCAGATCGTCATACACAAACTGGGTCACCTGATCCCGGCTGCTGTCAGCAATGTTCGCCACCGCCGCATCCATCGCCCCTTCCGTCGGCGCTATACCGATGCCGGAAACCGCTTCCGCATAGCGGGTGGTGCGGATCACATGGCCCTGGGCATCATACTCTTGATGGGTCACATAGCCGGCCGCATCCAGGGAATACACCAACTCGCCTCGGGCATCATAGACAGATTGAGACGTTCGGAGGGTCGTTGCGGACATCCCCAGATTGTGGCCCAGGACAGCGCCTTCAATCTTCGCCTCCTGATCAATAAGCGAGCTGTCGACAAAATACTCGGCCGCACTATCGTAGGTCTTGGTAGAGGTGTATTTCAGTACAAACGCCGAGTCGGTCGGGGACTTCAGGTAGTATTTGACTTGGTTGCCTTCAGCAACGATAC
>NZ_MRYI01000033.1 GCF_002260525.1 Hahella sp. CCB-MM4 | reverse complement strand
TCGAGAACAACCTACGGTTCCAGGGTCAGTATTTTGACGAAGAATCCGGATTACACTACAACCGCTTCCGCTACTATGATCCGGGATGTGGGCGGTTTATTAACCAGGATCCGATTGGGCTTCTGGGCGGCACGAATAATTATCAGTATGCCCCTAATCCCATAGCGTGGATTGATCCTTTGGGCCTCAAGGCTAAGGAGGAAGGTTGCTCAAATGTGGGAGCGCGCCCGACACATACTCCCAAGGGTGAAAAAATAGTCTATTTCAATAAGGAGGAAATAAAATATAAGAGCATGTACGGCGGTGCTGAATATGAGTTTTATATAGATGGGCCTGACGATATGCTTGAGCTTGCATCTGCAACTGTAGATGCGGAAGCTGAGTCTTTACAGTTTTATATAAACAATAGATTCAATAGAGGAATTGTTTTAAAGGGGGAGGGATTTACAACCACTAATGAGATTCTGACGCGATCAATAGATATATATACAGATACATACGGAAAGCCTCCAAAGTCTTTAGACGGTACTATAATTAAAAAGAACCTACAGAACTTCCAAAAAGAATATCATGCAGCTCGAGAGATCGCTAATAATGAAATTCAAGACTCTGAGCTTTATACGGATGCCATTAAGAAAATATCTTTTGGTAGAGAGCGTGTAAATCTAGGGTATGATGACTTTGAAGTGACAGCTTGGGATAAAAAAGATGTTATTATTGATGGGGAAGTTTTTAAAGATGTCCCCACAAAAGTCAAAATTACTGCTAAGAAAACTAAAATTTAGAGTTAAGCATTATTGGAAGACTTTTAATATGATAAATAAGAGAGAACTTGTCAAAATGCTATGGGGGGCTATTAATAATGATCCCAAGTACATGGATGATAGAAGAATAGCGTCTACGAATAAAAACTCTTTTTGGAAGGAGGATGAGTGGATATGGGTGAAGAATATTGAAATGTTATTAAGAAAAATAAGAAAGGAGGTGGATAAATGTCACGCGAGTAGTGACTTTGATTTAGTTGAGGTTGTAGTTGGTTGCAGCGTAGATGAAAATATAGACGAATATATTGGTGGTCTATTGGTTGAGGTTAAAGAAAGTTTAAAAAATATAACAAATCCAGATGTTTAACTTCCATTTAGATATTAATTTTAGATAATTGGAATGCCTGATATAAATGTAACCACTTGTGTCTGGGCTAATCTCCATGGAAGAGTGAAATCCTTTTGAGCTATCAAGAAAAGCTGCTTAAAAGTGAAGAGCTTTCTAAATGGCGAAGTGAATGTATATTATCTTGCGAATTATTACTCGATTTCTTAAAAGAAAGTCCTATTGAAGTTGAGAAGATTATGCTTCTAGTGGGGGGCAGATGTCAAAATACCCCCCTGAAATTGCACACTGGTTTAGCATTAATTTAGTGAATAACGCATAGCCTCGCGTCTGTTGTGATTTATACGTGTTCGTTGATAGTAGGAAAGATGTACTTTTCTACCATGGGGAAATAACAGAGCACTAATGCAATGCCATGGGGCGCTCTGTTGCCGAAACTAGGCCGAAACCATAAGACAGTTCTTTCTATGTAACGATACTTGCTTACTCTGCAAGCAATATAGATCGACCATAGGATTTGTAAGGAAGTTGCTGTAATGAAAAAACTACGCACATATAGAGACAAAGAAGGCTTGTTAGTTGAGCTGCTGAGCTTGAACCTTCGCTATATATACGAAGGGGTGATCGAAGGCTCTCGATCGGGGGCTCACTATGTTTTTAGAAGCGAAATCGATAGAGAATTAACTGAAAACTCTTCTCTTTATGTCGTGGGATTCTCTGAAAAAGACCAGGAAGTAGAGAATCGGTGGGCAGATGAAAAGAAATGGCCTCCACATGAAGAGGTGACTGTGCGTTGCAGAAGCAAATGGGTTCCTGAGGGCAAAGATCCGCTTGGCTCTACTATTATGACGATTAGATGGTATCAGGACGAAGGAGACCCGTTTAGTTATCTCTCGAAGGTGTTGAGTAAAGTGGATTGGATGAGATTTGCAATTTATAAAGAATTTATAGATTAAGAATTTTCGAGCTATTGTAAATGGTTGCCCTCAAATTCGCTGAAATTTAATACTGTATGAACTCTATCACTTTGATGTAAGAAAAGAATTTCCCGACTTTAGAAAGGTTTATTTATATTTTAGTGGATTTTCTGATGAAAAAATTCAGAAGATTGGACATGGAGCATATTGGGCATTGGGTCATAGAGATACGATGTTTAACAAAATCTCCCGAGGCAGAATAAGTTTGAAAATGAAATGATAGTTGAATTCTTACAATACATATATGTCAATTTTATTGACTTTGGACTATATAAACCATACAGCCAAGTTAAATCCACCGATTGGAAATAAAAATAGATTAAAAGGAATAATATGAAACGAACTCTACTTCTCACTCTTAATGGATTGCTATTCGCAACAATGCTGTTGGCCTGCATTCAGAAGGTTATTATTCCTCTGATAACCATGACTATGGCGGCTAGTTTTTCTGAGGCTCTGGCGTTGATGAATGGAATATCCTGGTTGTTTTTGTTGCTACCTGTATTGTTTGCTATGCAGGTGTTCAATGTGATTCGTGAGCGGTGGTCTATCACGTCTTATGTCAGCAGCTTTGTATTTCTGATTCTCGGTGTTCTGATTCTGTGTACAGGTGTTGTGATGCTGTTTGTTGAACCGATCACGGGGACTTCCGTATCAACAGTTGCCGTAGCTTTGGTGATGGCTGTGACTATGTGGTCGAACGGGAGAGCATTAAAAACATATAAGGCCTGATTGATTCTAGTAGACCAATAGAGGCCCTATTGGTCTACTTCGACATCCTGGAAAGAAAGCTCTCCACCTCAATAATCCCAATTCGACCGTACTTGTAACTTCCAAGATCCATAAAGGTTCTGTTGGTGACCGTCGTCATCTCCTCAACGATAGTATGGCCGTGAAAAACGTGGTCGATGTTATCGACTCTTTGAGCCTTATCATCACTGATACCGCTAAAGCCACCCCAGAGCATATGGTAGGTGAGGGATGTGCCTGTGGAATTGTCTCTGACATCCATTGCGGAGAGGTCCTGCCTGACAGTGTGCCAATCGCAGATATCCGGTAAGCCTGCGTGTACCAAACCAACTTTGCCGCCAGGATCGTTTTTTGTCAGGTGAAGTTCGATGGCCATAGGGAGTTCAACTAAGGCTTCGTAGTATTCGGTAAGGGCCTCCTGGCTGAAATCCTCAGCCCAATCACCGCCCCAAGAATACCATTGCATGAAAACGTGGTTGTTTCCGGTTTCCATGGCATCAATCAGCATCAACTCATGGTTGCCTAAAATGGAAAAGAACCATGGCTTTCTTAGATAGTCGATAACCTGATCAGATTCCTGTCCTCGATCGATCAGGTCTCCTAAGCAGAATAATCGGTCCTTTTCTTTGTCAAAGTCGAGATGAGAAAGTTGTTCCTCCAACAGACTGAAATGGCCGTGTATATCAGAACAAATAAAGTCCCGGCCGGACAGATTGGATTGATAAGTTTGAAGTTTAGACATTCTTTTACAGGCTCCAAGCCTCTTCAGGCTGATTGCTTCGATAACAGCGACAGCATGTCTTCCGTCGATAGTTCTTCACCCACATGGTATCCCTGGATGTAATCGCACCCTGCTTGTTTCAGCCAGTCGAACTGTTCCTGGTTTTCCACACCTTCAGCAGTAACCTGTATATTCAGATTCTGGGCCAGTGAAATAATCGCCCGACAGAAGGCGGCATCTTTATTTGAGGTCAGGATATTCTTCACCAGCACCCGATCCACTTTCAGCATGGAAATCGGATATTGGCGCAGTACTCGCATTGAACTGGTATCCTGACCGAAGTCATCCAGGCAGATGCGGGGTCCAAGCGCAAGCAAACTGTTTAAACCGAAACGTTCATCCCAGATTTGCGAGGTTAGCGTGGTTTCGGTCATATCGAGCAAGACATACTCGGCGAAGCGATCGTCCAAGCCAAGGATGTTCTTCCAATGTTTGAGATGATGCTCATGCATCAACTGACGTCTGGAGATGTTCAAGGCAATGAAGGGGATGCTTTCGTCGTCAGAGACTTCGGAAATAATTCGCTGGTATAGCTGATGGGTTTGATCGAGTATCCAGTCTCCAATGGCCACGATATGGCCGGTATCTTCAGCGACAAAAATAAAATCTTCAGGTTTGAGTGTGCCCAGTCTGGGATGATTCCAGCGTATCAATGCTTCAACGCCCACCAGCTGCCCGGTTTTAGCGGCGACAATTGGCTGGTATTCCAGCAACATCTGATTGTTCGCTACTGCTTGCTGAATATCAATTTCCAGTAGTCCACGGTGTTTTGCCTCCCGGTTCATCTGGTCTTCGAAGAAGCGGAATTGGTTACGGCCGTTATCCTTGGCCTTGTACATGGCGATGTCGGCATGTTTCAACAGACTGCTGGGATCAATACCGTCCCGGGGGAACAGGGTAATACCGATACTTGCCCCCAGGACAACTTCATAGCTGTCGATTGTGAAAGGCTCGTGCAGCTGGTTGATCAGGGTCCTGGCGACATGACTGGCATCCATCTCATCACGTAAATGAGGAAGTACAACGGTGAACTCATCACCCCCGAGCCGGGAAAGCAGATCGCTCTCCCGAAGTCGATCCCTGAGTCGGTGAGCGACTTGCTTTAACAGCTTGTCACCAGCGTCATGGCCAAGATTGTCGTTAACCTGTTTGAAGTGATCCAGATCGATAAACAGCAGTGCAAAATATTGGTCTTCGCGGCGATGGGTGGCGATCAACTGGCGCAGATGTTCAAACAGGTGGTTGCGGTTGGGAAGTTGGGTAAGGGGGTCAAAATAGGCCTGAAAACGAACATGCTTTTCAGTTTTTACCCGTTCAGTAACGTCGTGGATAACCAGATAGAAATAAATGTTGTCGCCGGATTGCATCGTCGATTTGTAAATTTCGACGTCCCTTTCTTCACTGTCAGCGACTCGACACTTGGCAATGGTTACGCCTTTTTCTCCAAGAGTATTCGCCAATTCCTGAGCATTGGCGTTACCAATAATCAGGTTCGTAAGAGGAATATCCTCCAGCATCTGCTGGGTGAAACCAAATAGATCGCATGCCGCCTGGTTGGCTTTGAGTATACGGATTCCATTATCGTCGACGATTAACTGAGGTGCGGTTGACTGGTCAAATATGGCGTAGTGGTGAAGCTGGCTGGCATTTAACTGACGCTGAGAACTCCATTGCCTATAGAGTAAGAAACCTGCTATCAACAGCAGTATTCCTGCGGTGGCGTCCAGCCACATGGAAGCGAGCAGGGTTTTGGCAAGGTCTGCTTTGGGGAGCAGGAATACCAGATGCCAGGAGGGGCCATCGAGGTTGCTTCGGGTAATATAAATGTCTTTGATGGAAGCGAAATCGTTATCGGGGACATCAAACGGATGATTGATAAATGTTGCGACGTCTTCGGGCAGCAAATCAATAAAATTCAGGCTGTAGGCAGAGCCATCTGCATGCGAAGGTAGGCCGCTTAGGACTTGGTTGGCATTATCTACAAGGAGCAGCTTTCCGGTGTTTCTGATTGTCCTGGGGAGCTGTTGGAGCATACTGCCTATATTGACCTCCATTGCCAGTAACCCACGCAGAGCCTGTTGACTGTATATTGGTTTGACCATGGTAGCCAGCAGCCGGTTGTTCTCCGAGTCTACGGATGTCGAGGTCCAGAACAGTTCATGTCGGGGATTCTGGTAAGGGCGGGCCAGATCATAAAATGCGTGTACCAGAGAGTTTCCGTTGGAAGAGGGGAGACGAGCTTCGTTTGCTGGAGACGTGTAAACGAACTGCTCTCTGGAAAAGTAATAGGTTCTGACAAGGCTGGGAAGTTCTTTCTGAGACGAGTAAAAGGTATCCGTTAAATAAAGCGCAATATCAATTTCCCGGTAGAACCCCTCCGGTCGCCCTTCATAGTCCCCAACACCAAGTAATTTTGCCTGAGGGTGTACGGTGTTAGGAATCTCAATACTGTAGGTATTGGTCGCTTCAGCACGAATCAGTCTATTGGCGGGAAGAATTCTCGGTGGTGTTCGAGGATCCATCAATTGCTCAGAAAAGATGCTGCTGATCAGGTTGTGATGCCGCTCATAAATGGCTATGTGCTGACTCAGGTCTTCCCCGAGGTGGACGAGATCATTTTTCAGGTCCGCCCGCAATTGAGTCTTTCTATGAAAGTAGTCACCGATCAGCAGACCCACCACGACTACCGGAAGCAGAAAATAGATAACTGTGCGGAGCAAGGTCTGAAATGATCCCATTGATATCCGTGGCTGGCTTAACGGTTTGTTTTAAAAACGGTTAACGTTTGGGGTTTGATTGTTTTTGTTTATGGATGCCGATCCACAACATACGGTAAAAAAGTATACGTTAAGATTAGTCAGGTTAGCCAAAAATGAGAGGTAAAATGATGAAAAAGCTCAGCAAAGACCAAAACAATCCGGCCCACAAGTGAAGGGCCGGATTCGTAAAGGACTAGAAGGACTAAAAGGAAATTTTGTCGCCAAGTCCCAGGTTGTCCCAAACTGCGAGGCTTGGGGCGGCTTGATTGAGAGTGTAAAAATGAAGGCCAGGTGCGCCGGCTTTCAGTAATTCCTCACATAGTCGGGTGACTACTTCCTCTCCAAACTTGACGATGCTGGCCATGTCGTCTCCATAGGCTTCCAATTGCTTGCGTATCCAGCGAGGGATTTCTGCTCCACACATATCACTGAAGCGAGCCAGCTTGCTGTAATTGGTGATGGGCATAATGCCGGGAACAATTGGAATATTCAGGCCCGCTTTCTCACAACGTTCTACAAAGTAGAAGTATGCCTCAGGACTGTAGAAATACTGGGTGATCGCGCTGGTTGCCCCAGCTTCAACTTTACGTTGGAAGTTTCGCAGATCATCTTCAGCATTCCTGGCCTGAGGGTGGAATTCCGGATAGGCCGCCACTTCGATAGAGAAGTGTTCACCGGTATGTTCGCGAATAAATTCAACCAGCTCGTTGGCATACCTCAACTCTGCCGAGCCCCCGGTACCCATACCTGAGGGCAGGTCACCCCGTAGGGCCACAATCCGCTGAATGCCGTTTTCCTTGTAGAGGTCCAGGAGTTCGGCAACCGACTCCCGGGTAGCTCCGACACAGGAAAGGTGCGGGGCTGTTGAAATGCCTTGTTTGTGCAGAGTCAGAACCGTGTCGATGGTTCTTTCCCGGGTGGAGCCGCCGGCACCGTAGGTGACCGAAAAGAAATCAGGGTTACGGTCCGCCAGTTCATCACGCACAGTCTGCAGCTTCGCCATACCTTCCTGACTTTTGGGAGGGAAGAATTCAAAGCTGAAACGACGTTTAAATTGCTTTTGGGTTTCCATTAACTCAAGTCCCGAATGTGATGACGGGCAGGCGGGAGTGTGCTCCCGCCGTTAGCATCATCTTTATATTAGTATTTGTAATCGTTAGGTTTGTACGGCCCATCGACGGTCACGCCGATGTAGTCCGCCTGGGTTTGGGTCAATTTGGTAATCACTCCACCAAAACCTTCCACCATATACCGGGCTACTTCTTCGTCCAATTGCTTGGGTAGCACTTTAACGTAGAGTTTTCCGGCTTTTTCTGCCGCTGGCAGATCACCGAACTTCTCGCCGTACAGATGCATTTGAGCCAGGACCTGATTAGCGAAAGAACCATCCATAATGCGCGATGGGTGACCGGTGGCGTTCCCCAGATTTACCAGGCGACCTTCAGACAGCAGGATCAGATGATCATTGGCGTCACGGTTGCGGTAGATCTTATGGACCTGGGGCTTCACTTCTTCCCATTCCCAGTTGTCACGAGTGAATTTGGTATCGATCTCATTATCAAAGTGGCCGATATTACACACCACGGCGCCGCTCTTAAGGGCTGCGAGCATATGTTTGTCACAGACGTTGACGTTACCCGTGGTGGTCACAAGCAGGTCGGTATTGGCCAGCAGCTCTTTGTTGATAGAAGCAGCTGTACCGTCGTTCTGGCCATTGATATAAGGTGATACCACTTCAAAACCGTCCATACATGCCTGCATGGCACAAATGGGGTCAATTTCGGTGACTTTGACGATCATTCCTTCCTGGCGCAGGGAGGCTGAGGAACCTTTGCCCACATCGCCGTAACCGATAACCAGGGCTTTCTTACCCGCCATCAGGTGGTCAGTACCACGCTTGATTGCATCATTTAGCGAGTGGCGGCAGCCGTACTTGTTATCGTTCTTGCTCTTGGTGACGGCGTCGTTCACGTTGATCGCAGGTACTTTTAACGTGCCTTTTTTCATCATGTCGAGCAGGCGATGGACACCAGTGGTGGTTTCTTCAGAAATACCATGGATCTTTTCCAGCATTGCCGGGTATTCATTGTGCAGAATTTCGGTCAGGTCGCCGCCATCGTCCAGCACCATGTTGGCTTCCCATGGGCTGCCGTCTTTCTCGATGGTTTGTTTGATACACCAGACGTACTCTTCCTCAGTTTCACCTTTCCAGGCGAAAACCGGAATGCCAGCAGCAGCAATAGCCGCAGCCGCATGATCCTGGGTGGAGAAAATGTTGCAGGAAGACCAACGCACTTCGGCGCCCAGAGATACCAGGGTCTCAATCAGTACAGCCGTCTGGATGGTCATATGGATACAGCCAAGAATTTTGGCTCCAGCCAGAGGCTGCTCGGCACGGTACTTTTCACGCAGAGCCATCAAGGCCGGCATTTCACCTTCGGCGATCTCAATTTCTTTCCGCCCCCAGGCAGCCAGGCTGATATCCGCGACTTTGTAATCGGTGAAGTTATCTACGCTTTGTAATTGTGACATGAGTGGTGTCCTTTCTTGTTTGGCTGCCCCACCGGATATGGTGAGGCAGCAGGGTCAGTTTCAGGGCTTATAGGCCGGCTTCCGCACGCAGGGCTTCTGCCTTGTCTGTTTGCTCCCAGGTAAAGTCGTCGCCAGTACGTCCGAAGTGGCCGTAAGAGGCTGTTGGGCGATAAATCGGACGACGCAGGTTCAGCATTTCAATCAAGCCACCGGGACGCAGGTCAAAGTGCTTACGCACCAGTTCTGAAATCAGACTGTCGTCCACTTTTCCGGTGCCGAAAGTGTTAATGGAGATAGAGGTGGGTTCGGAAACACCGATAGCGTAAGACACCTGAATTTCACAACGGTCAGCCAGACCCGCAGCAACGACATTCTTCGCAACATAGCGGCCTGCATAAGCGGCAGAGCGGTCTACCTTCGAAGGATCTTTCCCGGAGAAAGCTCCTCCGCCGTGACGAGCCATACCACCGTAAGTATCAACGATGATCTTACGGCCGGTCAGACCGCAATCGCCAACTGGGCCGCCAATGATGAACTGGCCAGTCGGATTGATATGGAATTTGGTGTCCTTGTGCAGCCACTCTGCAGGCAGGACGTGCTTCATGATTTCTTCCATGACAGCTTCGCGAATATCCGCCTGTTTAATGTCAGGAGAATGCTGGGTGGACAGGACTACCGCATCAACAGCAACCGGCTTACCGTTTTCGTAGCGCAGTGTGACCTGGCTCTTGGCATCCGGACGTAGCCACGGAAGAATGCGATTCTTACGCAGGTAGGCCTGACGCTCCACCAAACGGTGAGAGTAGAAAATAGGGGCGGGCATCAACACATCGGTTTCGCTGGTGGCATAACCGAACATCAGTCCCTGGTCACCTGCGCCAAGGTCTTTGGCTTCGGCTTCATCCACGCCCATGGCGATATCGCTGGATTGTTTACCGATAGCGTTAAGGACTGCACAGGAGGCACCGTCAAAGCCAACATCAGAGCTGTCGTAACCGATGTCCAGAATGACGTTACGGACAATATCTTCCAGATCGACATAAGTGTTGGTTCTGACTTCACCGGCAATGACGGCCATACCGGTTTTTACCAGGGTTTCCACCGCAACACGTGCATGAGGATCATCTTTGATGATGGCATCCAGAATGGCGTCGGAAATCTGATCCGCCATTTTGTCCGGATGGCCTTCGGAAACAGATTCAGAAGTAAAAATGGAGTACTCGCTCATGGCATGCTTCCTTTTATTCAGGCTGAAAAAGTGGTGGGGTATTCACCGTTAATAAATGAATTGCTTTCCTGGTGGGGAGGCATAATCAGCTGCCCACCGTGTTGGCGTCTGGCAATAAATCAACTGCTGCCAGTGTCTCTTGGTTCAGGTCCGGTAAAGCAAATTGTCGTACCTGAATCTGGAACCCGTTCCGGACCCCAATATACAAACTCTCCCCCTCTTGCAGACCGGCTTCATCGGCCCATTGGGAGATCTCCTTACTGTCAAACCCCAGCCACAAGTCTCCACAGGATTCTCTGGCCCAGGTTTGGTTATGACGGCTTAGCTCACTGATGACCAACACCCCGCCGGAGTTCAGCAATTGGGTGCAGTCGCTGATCAAGCTGGCCGGTGAGGGGACATGGTGTAGCACCATATTGATCACAATCGCATCCACCTTGATATTTCGCTGTAATGCATCTGTGGTGGTGCCCAGCAGGAATTCGATATTGTCCAGCCCTTGTGTTTGAGCAAGCTGGCGGGCTTGTTCCAGCATCTCAGATGAATTGTCCAGAGCAATAACCTGGTTGAACATTTCACTGAGATCCTGCAGGAAAGCTCCTTCTCCAGGGCCGATCTCCAATACCACGGACATCTCGGACTGCTGTACATTTTCCAGCAATTCTCTGGCTGGTTTAGAGTATAGACCGTATTCGGCGATGAGCTCCTGATGAGCCTTGAAGTGCTCGGCGTTACGGGCAAAAAATGCCTGGCTTTGCAGCGCTCGTTGTTCCCGGACCTGGGCAATTCCCGTCTGGGTCGTGTCAGTGATGGATAATAGATCAACACTTTCCAACAAATTAAGGCGGGCAGTATCCGTTGGGGTCTCACCCAGTAATACCGGTCGACGGTAAAAAATACTATTACCTTCCCGCTGGGTCTCAACCAGACCTGCCTTGGCCAAAACCTTCAGATGGTGACTCATCGCGGACTGGCCCACATCGAATATGGCTGCCAGCTCCAACACGCCGTAGGCATCCCGCTCCAGAATCCTCAGTATTTCCAGACGCATAGCGTCGCCGCTCGCCTTAAAAATCTGGGCAAGTTCGCTATACGCGTCCTGTGTATGGACCTTGTCTGAGAAAGTGGTTTGAGTATTCATTAGTAGGCGAGTTTAGCAGCATCAACATCTGCTAACAATATCTATATCAAAAAACATTGATATAGATTATAGGGCTAAAGCTGTAGGAGGGATGAGCGTGGATGCGGGCTAACAGTTCATTGTCGCTCGTTTCATCCTTTTTACTGTTATTGAGTCGGGAAAATACGGATAAATTCCCTCTCCTTAGACTTCATGGATTTCTGTTTCTGTTTCTGTTTCAGTGGAATGTGGTCCAGACAATTCCCGTCGAGAAGGCTGATACATGCCATGTATGGCGCAGTTACAGCGATTCATTGATAAAATTAGCTTCAAGCCCTATTCCGGCAGGTGAAGAGAAGAATATTTGAGTCATTCCAATTTCTGGTACTGATGCACTTTCGTAGTTCACAGAAAGGCTGTTCAATCTTCTCAGGAGGTCATGTAATCCACTCATTTGGAGGGCTACATGATCCAGGTAGCCTTGCTTATCACTCTGAAAGTGTTCATTGCTTTCAGTCAGGTGAATAATGGGATTGTCCTCGTGGTAAAGCCAATATCCATCTCTGCTGAAACTGGGTCTGAATCCTACCTTTAATTTGAATACTTCACAGAAGAACTCCTTTTCCACTAATAGAAGTTCTTGTGGCGCACTGATATTAATATGCTCGATATGCATGACGTCCTGTGTCGTAGTGGTTTGAGAATGTTTCATTCAAAGCCTTTTGCAAGGCTCTCCAAATTTTGCAAGGTTCTTCAAATAGAGAGGCGACTATAGAAAATCTGACACTCTAAACTTGGTGCAATCAATTAAATAGCAGTCGAGATCAAATATAGTTACAAATGTCTTGCTATGAATGAGTGTTTTCTCGCGATACACGGATAATGAGTATCGATTTGAAAAGCTGATGGTTGCCGTCTCTTTTACAGCGCCTGACAGAATCGTGCTGCTAACGGTATCGTTATGAACTCTTTTGGATAGTTGTTCTAGTGAGTACTGGTGGCGCGCACCTGCCTTCGCAGAACCGACCTGTCTGATTGCGTCGGGTAAAAACCACGTGATAACAGATGCGAGCCATTCCATGTTAAGTGCTCTTCTCCACGGCTAATTGCTTTCTGGATCGGATTGTCAGGTGGCTATTTAGTGACAAGCCACAACGCGTGAATGACTCCTGGTAGAAAAAATACTAGGCATAAGACGATGTTGATAACCAAATCTTTACCAACGCCTTTCTTTAGAAATACGGCTATTGGCGGAAGAAATATCGCAAGAATAATGAGTACAAGTTTGTTCATACTATTTCACTCTGAAAATTCCAATAACGATACAGATCGCACCTCCCACCATACCGGCCCAGGCCTCGATAGGAGTTTCTCCACTCAGGACTCTACTCACCTGCGAGCTGGCCGAATCGTAGACATTGTAGCCCCAGGCAACCAAAGCAACGCCGATGATGATTAACACGATGCCGATAATTTTTTTGTTCATATAGCCTCATTCATTAGTTGGTGGCGCTGATAGTCTTTACAGGATAATAGGGGACAGATACGCATAAAGCACGTATCTGCCTATTTTTCCAATATGCCATATTACCTTTCGATGTATTTTGGTAAACAGCTGGGTACTACTGCTGATTAACAACTATGACTTTTCTATGAGGGAAAGGAATTTCGATATTGGCATCGTCCAGTGCTTTCTTGATTTGTTCGGGGATGGAATAGCGAATGCTGAAATAATGTTGCCCCTCGCAAAATGGCCGGACCAGAAAATCCACTGAACTGTTGTTTAAAGTTTCAACTTCTACAAATGGTGCTGGCTCATTCAAGATAAGGGGGTGGTCTGCCAGGACTTTGTCGATAACCTTTCGGGCCTTATCAATGCTTTCTCCATAAGCGATGCCAAATCTCATATCTACACCGCGAATAGTGTGATGGGAATTATTGATAATTTGTTCGCCCCAAATCTTACCGTTTGGAATGATGATCTGTTGATTATCAAAGGTCTGCAAAATAGTCGTAAACATATCGATTTCGGTAACCTTTCCAAACTTTCCTGCGACCTCTACAAAATCGTTTACTTTATATGGCCGGAAGATCAGCAGCATTACCCCCGCTGCCAGATTGGTCAGTGTGCCCTGGAGCGCCAACCCAATGGCGAGCCCCGCAGCGCCTAATAACGCAATGATTGAGGCTGTTTGCACACCGAATCGGTTTAGTACGGCGATCCCCACAAACGCTAATATAGTGTAGCGGGTGAGGCTGCCAAAAAATCTGAACAGGGTATCGTCGAGCTGCTCATGCTTATTGGCAAACCCTACCACGGACTTGTATGCCTTGCCCGCAATCCAAACGCCTATCACCAGGATGATCAGTGCCAGTAAAATGTTGGTGGCCCAATCCAATGCCGTTGGCAAGTATTGATTGATATCCAATTTGCCAATCAATTTTTCCATAGTAGATCTCCTCACTTGAAGCCAGATGGAATATATCGGGGTGGTCAAAAATCTAACCTTGGCCGAGCAGGTGGTGCGATAATTTTATTCAGAGTTATATTTAAGCACGTTAATGTGTATCTGACTCTTATTTGTTTAGAAATACATACTTCCGCAATGCTTGTTATGTTGCGCAACCACCTAACGGGAATTATGCGCTATCGGGCGAAAGGTCTTAGCTCTACTATCTTCATATATGTTTATCTATAACTCATTCTTTAGAGGTTATTTTTGAGGAGCCGATACCTTAACATTTGTAGGGGCGGACCTATGTGTCCGCCCAGCGGGTTTTCAGTCAGCAAGAGGAAACATGTGGCCCGAGAGCCTTAAATCCCACTATATCCCGGAACGAAAACAACCGTCCCCTCGGTAACTTCCCTCCTTAGTTTCGATAGTTCTTTGCTCTCTTCAGATTCATAGAAAGCCCGGGCCTTATCCGCACTTTCAAATTTGTAGGTCACCATATGAGTGTATGGTGAACCTTCAAGGCGTGTCACCGAAGAGGCAATAACCAGCTCACCACCATACTTTTCAACAATAGGCAGGGGTTCTACCCCGTTTCCACGGACGGTTTTAAAACGGCTGATAACTTCCGATCCTGAAGGGCAACTCTACGCCGCATCCTAGGATTATGGAACCGCTCGATGTAATCAAAAATATCTGCTCGCGCTT
>NZ_MRYI01000032.1 GCF_002260525.1 Hahella sp. CCB-MM4 | reverse complement strand
AAGGCAATCTGTCAGCAGATCCCTATGAAAGCAACCTGGCCTACCTTGAATCAATAGCCTTTGGTTCAGCAGCGGTTCTTGGGGTAGGAGATCCTTTGACGATGGTGATGCCTGGGCCTCGGGTGGAGGTATCTTATGGGGGGACAGCTAGGCAGGTTTCAGTCGTTTCTGACAGCCCAACCAGAGTTAGCAGCGGCGCTGAAGATGTCATCCAATATCAAAAACTGAAAGATTACTATCGCTCTTTAGATGATCAAGCTGCAATTGGTGTTCCCTATAGCCGTTCGACAAATCCATATAGTATAGTTCAAGATTATGATCGTCTGGGTAATGAAATATTGTATCGCACGATGAGTAGTCGTGATTATGATAACTTCCTGATTACAGGAAAGGTTCCTGCGACAGGAGAGACTTTCATGTCTCCACTTGAAGCATACTCACGAGGTTATAATGGAACACTTGTTAGATATGCGGTTGAACCAGGTACTGCAGATAAACTGCTTTCTATTGGTGGATATGGAAACAAAGGCACTTTGCAATACTACCCTGAATTGCCCCATGCTGGTTCAGGTTGGACATCTGAAATGTCTCAGATTAAGTTGGAAGGCCAAGACATTTCTTATATAAATAGTGGAAATGGAGTCGTGAATACAGGGCTGGGACGTGGAGATGCATTAGATATTTTTAATAACAATATAATTAAATATGAAGTATTGAATTAATGAGCTGTTGATATGTTTTTGGATGAAAGTGGTTTTTTAGAACCGATGAAGCTGGTTTATGAGCTAAAGAAAGAGTTAGAAGCCAATCCCCAGAAAATGAGGGACGTACATGCTTTAACTTTAGATAAATCGAAGCCAAGTATGGGGCTTAGTGGACGAAATGGATTGTATGGTACTGATGAATGGTGGGAAAATATTGAGAAAAGTGTAATACCAACAAAGAAAGTTTCCGGCACTATAGAAGAGCTATACGTCGCAGGAATGGAAGCTGGCGAAGTAAATGAGTTTAAGTTTGTTTGTGATGATGACTGGTCTTCTAAGTCAGAAAGTATTTATTTTAATAATGAGGAAGATAAGGAATTATTTATACCGGGAAGTAGAGTTGAAATGCTCTACGTTTTAGAAGAGTTAAAAAATGGTATTAGATACCCCTTATTGCTCGAAATGGCCGTGTCTCAATAGACTCCTGACATTCCCAGAGATTTCATTAGTTTTCTATTTATATCGTAAGGAAACTCAACAGGAAGTAGCTTTTTAGCTGCTTCTATATTTTCTTGAATAACTAGTTCATAGGTCTTATGAGCTAGCTCGGTAACATCAGTAATGTTCTGAATCCACTCGTTAACATAAAGTGGTACGGCTTCATTAGTTAAGCCGATTTGAATTGTGCGGTGTTCTAAAGGCTTCATATGCATATTCCGCTCGGGGTCCCACTGAATACGAACGGGAGTTGCTTCTTTGACCTTTAGCCATTCCTCTTTGTCTTTATAATTGTTAGCTTCATGGCTAAGCAGGCTGTGTTCCAGCGTCCATTCAAAACCTTCCCTTGTAATGTCGATGGCTAGAATCCGCTTCTGGCCACTGTCTTTTTTGCCCCAGCCTGATCGATACATCATCCAGAGAAACGAAGGTTTAATCCAGGTCATGCGATTCATCTTGAACGGTGGTGAAACAAAGGTGCCATGTTTTAACGCTGAATCGGCAATGGCGTCATTGTAAGCTTGGTATACACGAATGGTTTTATCGTTATAAAAGGCTCGGATTTGTCGGGTAGAAGTCGTCATTGTTCACATGTTGTTTGCTAAATGTCGATTAGGCATATTAGGTTATCGAATAGAATTCTAAAGAGAAAGGGGAAATAGAGAGCAGAAAGTGGACACCTACAAACCGCAGAAAGAGAACCGCAGAAAGAGGACATTCATTGTAGCGGACGGGAAATAGGACATCCATAATGAGAGGGAAGCAGAAAAAGAAAAAAGGACTCCCACAAACCAGTTGACGGAGCCTTTCTCACTTCGTAATCTTGTGACTGTTTAAATATCCAGTATTGAGGTTAAGGATGACCCGGGCGAGAAAGGAACTCATATCACTCACCGATACCCGCTATTACCATTGTATTGCCCGTTGTGTTCGACGGGCGTTTTTGTGTGGCCATGATGAATTTGTAAACCTCAGTTATCACATAAAGGAATAACTCTGTTTCATTTTAAGGAGAATCATGAAGAAAAATCGTTTTTTCCGTTCGGATGTTGTTATATTTTTAGCTTTCGTGTTGAGCGTGTTTTCAATGACGGGCTGTGTGAACTATGAAAAGTACTATGAGAAGTATGAACCAAAGAACTTTGAAATGGAGTTTGGAGTTTTGGAATGGGATACCAAAGGAAACACCGTTGTCAGACAGGTTGATACAATTCCCTATGTAACCGGAAGAATTCCTCAGACTTTTGGATATTTGATAAAACCACTTTCCTCGCCTCAGTTTAGTTATCACGCGAAAGTGCTGGTGCCCGGCAAGTCAAAGTTAGTTCAGGGGGAAGTTGAAGAGATTCAGGAACAGGCGGATTCTTTCAGTTACACCTCGAACATTGCGCATGGAAACGGTGCATCCAGGTTTGAAATGTGGCTCAACCCTGGAGACCCTAAAGGGGTCTACCGAGTTCAGCTGTTTATCAACAATGAACTGGCAGATGAACGCGAATTTATTGTTGAATAGCTCGAAGTAGTTTTACTTTATTCGCGTATTGTATGGGGCCAAGAGTTGGTCGAAAGCCCGTGCCATTCTGGCCAAGCTGGAAGTTACTGACAAAGGCCCCAATCCGCGCTTTGTGGTCAGCAGTTTGTGGGAAGATAAACGAGTCCTCTACCGGAATCTGTATTGTGCTCGTGGCGACATGGAGAATCGGATCAAGGATACTCAACTGGACCTGTTCGGTACCCGCACCTCTAGTCCGAAGTGGCGGACCAATCAATGGCGCATGCTGCTCTCGACCTATGGCTATCTGCTCTCGAGGCTCTGAGAAAGTACCTCCGTGGTACAGAGTGGGCCAAGGCTTCCATCAACACCCTTCGACTCCGGTTACTCAAAATCGGGGCGGTGATTATCCGCAACACACGTCGCATACGCTTCCTGCTAAGTGATGCGTATCCTCATCAGGAACTTTTTGCTGGGATTGTTCAGCGCTTGAGAGCCACATAGCTTCACCGGGCGGCCCCGGCCCGCAGCAATGGGGTAAGGGGTAGTTGTGCCTGAAATTTGGTTTAACGGATAAGGTGGGTGGGTCTTGAGAAAAAAGAATGCTCTAAGTCACCCGATGAGCTGGTGGATCAAAAATTCTTTGAATGTTATCCGGTCGCAAATAGCTTAATAGAATGGCTGTCACATTGCTATTGGAAGTCAATCGAAAATCCCCGGTTCATAGATATGGCGAACTTTGCCTGAAATCAAAGATCAGAATTATAAGGAAATTGTTCATCAGCTGGAATGGGCTGCCTTGTCATCTATTGGTGCCAATTTAAGGAAATGCCCGCCGGATTTCTTCTTCGTGTGGACGAATTCGGTTGAATAATATACAACTTATACTGGAAAGTTTGTTCCTGTTGAAAGGAAAAATACCATGAATGATCAGCAACCTGTAAACATTCCACAAATTGCTTTTGATTGGTATGACGAATACGCCCACGGCGATATTGACCGCCGAACGTTTCTGGCGCGGCTGGGTACATTGTCAGTGGCGGGGCTGAGTTTGAGTGTGATCACCAGTGCCCTCACGCCAGATTATGCACTGGCTGAACAGGTCTCCTTTAACGACCCGGATATTCTGGCGACTTATGAGGAATTTGACTCACCAAAGGGTTACGGTAAAGGTCGGGGCTATTTTGTCAAACCTAAAGCTCTTTCCGGGAAGGGACCTGCAGTGCTGGTGGTTCATGAAAACCGTGGATTGAACCCCTATATTGAAGACGTGGCCCGTCGCCTTGCCAAAGTGGGGTATATCGCTTTTGCACCTGATGCCTTGTATACCCTGGGGGGATATCCCGGTAACGATGATCAGGGGAGAGAAATGCAAAAGTCCCTCGATAGAGGCAAGATCGAGCAGGACTTTATGGCGGCTGCCAAATTCCTGAAGTCCCACCCAGGGAGTAACGGCAAGCTCGGGGTTGTCGGGTTTTGCTTTGGCGGGTATATCACTAATATGCTGGCAGCTACATTGCCGGAGATACTGAATGCCGCCGTACCATTTTATGGAACGCCAGCGCAGGAGTCCGTGATCGGGAACGTCAAGGGGCCTCTATTGTTGCAGTTTGCGGAACTGGACAATAGGGTCAATGCCACCTGGCCAAGCTATGAAGCGTTACTGAAAGAGAAAAAAGTGGATTATCAGGCTTATATCTATCCCGGTGTGAACCATGGATTCCATAACGACTCAACAGGTCGCTATGATAAAGCTGCAGCGGAACTGGCTTGGTCTCGAACCCTGGAGTTTTTTAAAAAGCACTTAGGTTAGTGGGCTCTTGATTTACCTAGAGCACGGGTGAGAAGTCAGAACCTTCATGTGAAGCGCTTCTGCTTCTTGCCACTTTTGCATCCGAGGAGGGTGGGAGCATGGGGCAAATTAAGCGTCAAATGATCTATCAATTCTGAGGTTTATGGCTAGACTGTGCATTACCAAAGCTGTACAAGTTTGGTTCGATGTTGTTATAGACTGATAAAAGACTATATCTTCGATTTACAGGTCAATTTCAAGGAACGCTATGCCTGCGCAACACCAATCTACAGGGTCTCGGAATATCAATAATCAACAATCACTTAGTTCACAATCAGAGAGCTTCACTAAACCGGAAACAGCCATTCATTGGGATCGCATCATTATCATTGGTGCCATCGCATTATTGGGCGTTGTGTTGGTCGGTCTATTGGTCGCTAAATATTTGGATCGTGAAGCTAAAATAGCCCCTGTTTCCCAGCCGAATTTTATGGGGGAAGTTCAAGCTCCTTCCACCGGAAGCCAGCAAGATAAGCCTCTGCCGGTTATCAAAAGCGTGGAGACTGATAGGCCTGTTGCTCCCCCTTCTCCAGAATTAGCTGAAGAACCAACAACCGTTGCAGAAGACGATACTGGAACCCTTATAGACTTGGCGGCACCTCAGGAAACTGAAACCCCGCCTTCCATGGACGTTTCTTCTGATGAAATAGAGCTTGCAGATGCTATGGCCTCGACAGAAGCCTCTGAGCCATTGCCGATAGTCGAAACGTCGTTCACGCTCGATAGAGAGTCCTCTCTAGAGGCTAACGCCAACGAAGGTGTCCTTGAGACAACTGAAATACAAGCTCCAATCGAGAATGTAGAGGAAACCGTTGTTGAAGATGAAAATGCCTCAACGGAAGAGGTGCAAGTAGAAATTCAGCCTGCCCCAGAAACCGTGACCATTACGAAAGCAGAAATCGTGACCCTCGCGGAAGCAGAAAGCACCGGCCTAAAGACCGAAGTCTTTTCAGAACACATCGGCCGCATTCAACTGGCCTGGAATGTGGAAAACTACGAACCCGTTGACCTCATTGACTCTTCTATCAACCTGGATGGTAGGGATCTTGTCAAAGTTCACCTATTCACCGTGCTCAGAGATCTTATCGACACCACCGTCTACCACGACTGGTACAAGAACGATCAGCGAGTCGCCCGTGTGGAGATCAAACCGTTCCTCACCCCGATGCGGGCAACATCCATTAAAAAAATCAGTCCCTATATGCTCGGCAAGTGGCGCGCAGAAGTGGTGACGGAGCAGGGAGAGCTGCTGGCCAGGGTGTTTTTTGAGGTGAATTGAGGTTACTCATGAAAGTCTATCTCGACGATGAAAGAGAAACACCCGAAGGCTGGACCCGAGTGTACTGGCCAGAGGAAGCCATTGCGCTTTTGCAGACAGGCAAAGTCGAAGAAATCAGCTTGGACCATGATCTTGGTGACGATGAGCACGGGACTGGCTACGACGTTGTGCTATGGATTGAAGAGCAAGTCATCACCAATGGCTTTAATCCACCGAAAATTAGAGTGCATTCAGCGAACTCTTCTGCGCGGGAGAAGATGGAGGCGGGGATTGGGAATATTGAGAGATATTCTTGTGGCTCTCCTCTGCACAATTCCTAGTTCCTATTCCACATGCGCAATAGTCCAAATACGTTTGAAGGGGAGTTCTGCTTTAATTTCTTCATCCAGTTTGTCGTAATACTGAAACAATTGCTCCAGAAGGTCTTGTTGAGTCCATAAACGAACCAGGAAAAAACTGGATGCCAGTTCTTTCTGTACATTCTGGCGATAGCCTCCCCAGGAAATGAACAAACCTTGGGTCGCGTTGAATTTGGTCATGGCGCCCATTAGTTTGTCGATGGTCGGTCTGTCAGTTAGTTCTGCGCCTGACTTTACCTCAACGCAAATTCGTTGTGATCCAAACCCCATAGGCCCATCTCCGGCAAGGATATCTACACCCCCATCGGCACCTTCTGGGCTTTGCCAGCAGGTATAGCCTTGCGCTTCTAAAATGGCTTTAACCAATCGGGTAAGGTTATGTCCTTTAAATTTTGCCTCAATCAACTTAATGATCTGTGAATGTCCCAAATCCTCTAAATTTGATTCGGCCAGCTCGTCATTTGCGTCGTCAGCTTCAGACGGCTGGGCTATGACTTGTTTTCGGGTCTCGGAAGTCCAACCATTTGCCTCCATTAGAGCGATTCGTGCTTCTGCATTGTTGCGTGTGATGCGGCAAATCGTTAAAAAGGCGCCGAAGCTATACAGCAAGTCCTGCGAGAAGTTAGTTCTAGGTACTGGATTGGGTTGCCATTCAACGCTTCGCCAATGAAAAAATGGGTTAACTTCATCTGGTTGATGATGGTAATCAGAGGTGATCTTTCCAACGTAAATTACGGGCTGAAGTTTGGAGGGCAAAATGACAGTGTCCCCCAACTGCATTGCGTGCACAAAAGGCCATATCTGGCTGGCATGGTTGGTGAGCTTTTTAGGTTTGGCATCGGTATCCAATGATGCTAGCTCGCGAATCAAAACGTCTCTGTCAGGAATTTGATCCAGAGCGGTATTCAGATCATCCCAGGTTAGATAGATGCGTCCGTCCTGAAGGAATTTTTGCTCGTATTCGCCTTGTGAACCTGCTCGAACTAACCAGACTGCCATATTTTCATCCCTTTTAATTGATCTGTTTTAATAAACTGCTGATTGCCAGCCTTTGCAAAATGATACTTGCTAATCCGGTCTCTGAAGTTGCTCCAGGAGTTGTCCGGGTTGATTCAACAAGGCTGGATTCCTTTCCAACAACAGCAGTTGATCTGTTGTCAGTATTTGAGACGTCACCTGTGATTCACCGTTTACTGTGAGCTTGATAATAACAAGAGAACCGATCAAAGCAGCCGCCTGTGATACGTCTTTGAGTGAGTTGATTAAAGCCGCGGCAGCTTCCGAGTTGTTTCTGTTTACTTCAGATTGCACTTTCTCGATGTTGGCCAATTCAATCGCTTTCTGTGCCTTCATCAAGGTCTGCTGGGCTTCATCAGAGTTGTAAGCTTTCTGAATGATCTTGATGCCTTTACGTATCCATGAGCCTCGAAAAAAGGTTCCATCATCAGATAACGCCAGGCCACAGGACCAAACAAACGCCTTGTATTGTTCAAAAGCATTTTGGGCGATATCAAGATCGTCGGTATTAAAGAACAGATGCCCATTATAGGTATACGTTTTGAGGGTATTCTTTTGGTACTTTCTAAAGTTCTCCGCCTGCTCAAAGATTTCCTTGTACACCTCATCATGGGCAATCGGGGGATAGCCATACTTGGCGAGCACCAGGATCAGAGCCACCTTCAACTCGGCCTTGATATCGTCACGTTGGTTCCAGTCGGTGTATTGGGTCTTATCCTCTACCACACCTCTCACCGCGGATGACAGCGCTATCAACTTGTCTTCCGGGTAGGAGAAATCATATTTATGAGCCAGCTTTTTCAGAATGTCGTAGAAGGCTTTTTCTTCAAGATCAATGCCCATGTCGGCGAAGGAGGCTTTCTCCTTCTTGAGGGCTTGAATCAGGTCGATAATTTCGTCAGAAAAGTCTTCCAGTACATTGCTGACGAGAACGTCATCTTCCTTGCGCTCGTTGTAGTGCTCAACCAGCTTGCGGAACTTCTCGGCAAAGTCGACGCCCTTGGTTTTATTGATTCTTCTGAAGTCTTCAATGGCCCGTTCCAAAAGCTTTTGCAGAAGTTTGATTTTAGTATTCGGCAGTTTGATCTTTTCTATCTTGGCTAAATAGTCATCATCAAAGATGTCCATCTCGCCGGATTCTTCATCGCCTAATCGGAAGATCTCTTCCACGCCATCCGCCTTCAGGGCTTCCGCAATCATCTCGCGTACGCGGGCATTCATTTGGGTGATGTCCGGTGCGGTCCCTCGGGTCAACTTAAAGACGATGGAACGAACGGCCAGATAAAAGTGTATCCAGTCCCGTTCCTTCTGGTTGATCGCTTCAGAACCGCTGCAGATGTCGTAGGCGGCCTTGAGGCGTTTTACCAACGCCATAAATCGTTTTTCGATTTTATCTGTAATCTGAACAAACTCAGCCGCCATGTTCAAACAGTTAAGTTGTTCAATCGGGCTGCCATCAAAGTAGGGCTGGGTATCGAATTTATGGAAGAGTTTGCCTAACAGGTCGAGGTGATCTTTCACCACGACGACCGATTGTTGAATCTCTTCGAAATTCTGCTGATCGGCTTTGTTGTAATGGGCCAGCGCCAGATTCATCTGCTTCTTGATGCCGATGTAATCGACCACCAGGCCTTTTTCTTTACCCTCAAATTTTCGGTTAACCCGTGAGATGGTCTGGATCAGGTTGTGGCGTTGAATTGGCTTGTCGATATAGATGGTGTCCAGAAAGGGGACATCAAATCCGGTGAGCCACATATCCACGACGATGGCGATCTTGAAGTTGGATTTGGGGTTTTTAAACTGTCGGTCCAGCTCCTTCCGGTAGTCCTGGGTGCCGAGCATTTCATAGAGGGCTTTTTCATCATCTTTGCCACGAGTCATGATCATCTTGATCCGCTCGATGGGTTTGATTTCTTTTCGTTCCTGCTCGGAAAGGCTTGCTCCGGTGTCACAAGCTAATACTTCATTCCATTGGGGGCGCAGAGCGGTGACTTCTTTCCAGAACTGATAGGCAATATCCCGGCTACTGCTGACAAACAGTGCCTTGCCTTTTACGCTGGCGCCTTCCTCAATACGTTTCTCGTAATGGTGAACAAAGTCGATAGCCAGAGCCTTCAGACGATCAGGATCTCCCAGAATCAGCCGCATATTGGCGCTGGCTTTTTTGCTTTCCTCAATCTGGTAATCGTTAGCACCATCCTCAGCACACTGGGCGTAGTACTCTTCAATCTCTTTGAGTTTATCGTTGTCCAGTATGACTTTCGCTGCACGGCCTTCATACACAATGCGGACGGTGATCTCATCTTTGACGGATTCGGTCATGGTGTAGCTGTCCACCACCTCCCCGAATACATCCAAAGTAGCATCGACAGGGGTACCGGTAAAACCGACATAGGTGGCGTTGGGGAGAGAGTCATGCAGATATTTGGCAAAGCCATAAGTGCGTTTGACCCCGCTTTCGGTGACCCTCAATTTCTGGTCCAGATTAATCTGGCTCCGATGTGCCTCATCGGAAATGCAGATCACATTAGAGCGATCCGTAAGCCGCTCAGTATCTTCGGTAAACTTATGGATGGTGGTCAGGAAAACCCCGCCACTATTGCGGCCCTTGAGAAGCTCTCGCAGATGCTCGCGGCTTTCCACACTGATAACGGTATTATCGCCAATGTATTCCTTGGCGTTAGTGAATTGGGCGGAAAGCTGATCATCCAGATCTATACGGTCGGTAATCAGCACAATGGTCGGGCTTTCAAAGGCCACACTTTTCATCAGCAGGCGGGTTAAGAACAGCATGGTGAAGCTCTTACCGCACCCGGTTGCGCCAAAATAAGTGCCGCCTTTCCCATCGCCTTCCGGTTTACGATGCTTGAGTATGTTCGCGTAGAGCTTTGTTGCTGCGTAATACTGTGGATAACGGCAAACGAATTTCGCCTCGCTTTTGGAGACATCCGGGAAATGGATAAAGTGGCGAATGACCTCACGAAGCCGGGTTTTATTGAAGAGCCCCTCAAGCATCGTATGCAGGGCGTTAATACCATCCTGCTCTATAGACTCATTACCCGTTACCTTGCGCCAGGTGTAGTAGAAGTCGTAAGGGGCAAACAGCGAACCCATGCGGGTATTCACACCATCACTGATAACGCATAAAGCGTTGTACTTCATCAGCTCGGGAATATCACGGGTATAACGGGTAGTGAGCTGTGTATAGGCGTCGTAGATAGTGGCCTCTTCCCGAATGGCACTTTTAAACTCAAAGACCACCAGCGGCAGGCCGTTGATATAGAGAATGGCATCGGGAATCCGTTTCTCCTTACCTTCAATCTCCAGTTGGTTGACGAGCCGGTAAATGTTGCTTTCGTAAGGAGTAGGTGGGTAATCAATGGCGAGGGTTTCTACTTCACCGGAAGAGGGAATCCGTTGTTCGGGTAAACCCGCATAGTCGATCAATTGGACATAAAGATCTTTTTTGGTGCGGTCTTCCCGTTTCAGGAGGAAGCCATCGGCGACGCGTTTATGAATGGTCTTATTGCTGTCGTAGAGATCTGCTGCCGGCAGTTTTTCCAGTTGTTGGATAACCGTTGCAATTTCGCCGGGGGTGATGGCATCGCGCTCGTAACGTTTCGCCAAAAATGCCCGCAGATCCTCTTTTAACAGAACCTCGGTGGGCGACCTAACCAGGCTGCTGCCTGAGTAATGGGGATAGCCCTGTTCTTTCAGTAATTGAATGATGGCCTGTTCCAGCTTGGCTTCATTAAAACTCATAGATGTCCTACCCACCTGACCCTTTTCGGGCCAAAATCTCCGTTTTATGGTTTTTACCGACCTATTGTTGCTACTGTCGCACAAATTGCGAAAATTTCCAGTAAATCCAAACACTTCCTCATCATTAGAATGCCAACGATTCCGCAAATTCAGCTCACTATTCATCCATGCGGAGCCGATTTTGGCGTTGTTCGTTAAAGTGAGTATCAACTATTCTGGCACCTGTACTTACCAAAATGCTGGAAAATGGTCACTGTAGGTGTCAGTCTTGATAATTGCATGTTTTTTCTTTGATCACTACACTTACCATATTGGTAAAAAATGATAACTGCAGTGACCAGCATGGATTCAAAGCCCAATTCAAAACGCAGCGCGGTGGTTTTCCCCAAAAACCAGAAGATTCTGACGCAACTTGGTGAGAACATTAAACTCGCCCGAAAGCGTCGTCATTACACCCAGTCACTGGTTTCTGAACGGACCGGGCTGAGTCGCTTAACCGTGCGTAAAATCGAGCAAGGGGATGCTAAGGTATCCCTAGGGCACTATGTCGCGGTACTCAGTGTGCTCGGCCTGGTGGAAGATCTGGCGAAAGTGGCCAGTGACGATGAGCTGGGGCGCAAACTCCAGGATATTAAATTGATGGGCGGGTCATCATGAACAGGGAAGTTTATGTCTATGCGGATTGGGAGGGGCTTGATGCGCCTGCCTTGGTCGGCACCTTGAGATCAACGAGCACCAGAACCAAAGAACATTTCAGCTTCTGTTATGATGCTGCCTGGCTGACATCTCCCACTGCCCAGCAGATCGATCCGGATCTTCACCTCTATACCGGTGAGCAACACAGCCACGATGCCAATAATTTTCGGGTGTTTCTGGATTCCTGCCCCGACCGCTGGGGAAGGTTGTTGATGAAGCGACGTGAGGCCATTCTGGCCCGCCAGGAAGAACGTCAATCCCGAGTGTTGTTGGAAGTGGATTACCTGTTGGGTGTCCATGATCTCTATCGACAGGGCGCGTTACGCTTTAAAACGGCGTTGGATGGCGAATTTCTGGATAACGATGAACGTCTGGCTGCGCCGCCCATGTCCTCACTCAAAGAACTGGAATATGCGGCACAACAGGTGGAAGCCAGTAACAGTGATGATCCGGAATATATAAAGTGGCTCTACATGCTCATGTCACCCGGCTCTTCGCTTGGCGGGGCTCGTCCAAAAGCCAGTGTGGTGGATGATGAGGATCACTTATGGATTGCCAAATTTCCCAGCCAGCATGATGATGTGGATATCGCCGCTTGGGAATACCTGACCTATCAGCTTGCGTTAAAGGCCGGAGTTCAGATGGCCCCTTGTCGGATCGATAAGTTCAACAGCCATCACCATACTTTTCTGACCCGGCGCTTTGACCGGACAGAGGCCGGACGCCTTCACTTCACCTCTGCGCTGACCCAGCTTGGTTATTACGATGGGGCTTATGAAGCCAGCTATCTTGAACTGGCCCAGTTCCTGACAGACCAGGGGGCCAACACCAAACAGGATCTGGTGCAACTGTGGCGCCGCATTGTGTTTAATATTGCCGTATCCAATACCGATGATCATTTGCGGAATCATGGCTTTATTTATCACGACGGCGGCTGGATGCTGTCACCTGCCTACGATATCAACCCGGTCACACCTGCCAGCGGTTTGCATCTCAATATCTCGGATAATGACAACCGTCTCGACTACGATCTGGCTATGGACGTCATCGACTTTTTTCAGCTACAGAAAGCGCAAGCCGAAAAGATTAAGGAGGAGGTGCTGGTTAGTGTCAGGCAGTGGAAATCGGTGGCGGCGACCATTGGCATCAGTCGCGGAGAGCAAAGCACTATGGCGCCGGCATTTCGAGTGTGAGCATTTCGAGTGTGAGCATTTCGAGGTTGGATTATTCAGCCTTTTCCAACAAAGACAACATCGCTTTAGTAGGCCAGACGCAATCCTTTATTCCCTTGATGGTACAGGGGCGTTCCGCCAGCCAGGCGCTGGTACTGTAAGGTAACAGATCTGCCACCGAACTCCTGTTAAACCAAAGCCGGGTTTCCAGATCCTGCGTCATCTGGTTCATGGTGCCTTGCACGGAACGGTTACAATCGCTGTCGCACACTAACGGTGCCAGAAAGCGTTCTGCCTTGTCTAATGCCTGTTCGCTGGCACTCACCTTGAGTAGGGTATTCATGAAAACATCGGTAAAGTGCCAGTCCAGTCTGGCGAAATCCGCTTTCTTCAAGCTTGGCGCAAACAGCGGAAAGCGGGTGGCGTCATGCACGAACAACACGCATTGACGACGTTGCAGAATAATCAAGTTGGCGTGCCAACCGCTTAATGGGCTTTCCGTAGCAGTACATTCCTGATTGGGAAGTGTGCCGCTTTCATTTAGCGGTAGCTTGGCGAGCAATTTTTTCGTGCAGTGAAGGCGGATCATGACGCCTCCAGGGCGTTCTCAACAGCGGCTTCTGCGTCGGGAATTTGAAGTTGGCCGGAGAGGAGTTTTGGGAGTAAGTTGTCTCGAAGCCCCTCTATTACAATATTTTGTTTTTCCAATTGCTTTTTTTTCAAAAACATATTTTCGACAAACATATCGTAGTGGGTGATTACAGTTGTTGGGGCTGCTATGAGTGGAATGTTGTGAACATGATTACGATTCAGGGTTGGAACGGCTGAACCTGAGTTATATTGATCTAAAGGTAATGTCTGTAATAAGAAATAAGCGTGGTAGGGAGATGATTTTTTATACTCCTTAATCCATAAAGTGGTATTTAAAGGCCAGAAATTTTCAATAACTAAGCATACCTCACCTAACTTTCCACTTCTTCCTGTTGTCACGCCGGGGCCAGCCACTTTGTATTCTGCGTGTGTTCCATCCGGTCCGCTTGCTGCAATTAATGGAAACGCACCATCAGTTCGATTGTTTTTTGGTAAGTCATATCCTCTTTGCAGTATGAGTATGTCGCCTAAAGTAACCTGTGCCCACCCCTCCGGCACCCACCCCATCTCTTCATTAAACACAAAACTGCTGGGAAAGAGTTTCTGAATCTCCGCTGGCAGCGGCTGGCGCTGGTCGCCAAGGGCGGCGCGGCGCTGGGCTTTGGCTTGCAGTTCCTCGGGGATGGGATGGCCGGCGGCGATGGCGTTATCGATGACCGGATCAAAATCCACAAACCAGCTTTTAAACAACGCCTGGGCCATGGATTCCAGGGTGGTGTTGATTTGGCAGTTTAGTTCGATTTTGTTGTCTAAACTTGAAAGAATACCTGCGATATTCTTTTGTTCTATTAGTGGGGGAAGGTTTAGTTCGAATTTTAAGCAATCACCTACGCGAATGTGACTAACTACAGAACCTGAGCCTTCATGCATGCGAAATTGGTGCTGCAAATCGGGAGATAGAAAGGTGTATACCAGGAAATCTGGATCGAGTAATGTGGGACTGGCCCTGTATTGCATTAGTCTCTGACCGAGAAACAGCTTCTCATTGGCCTTGACGATACCTACTTCGCCAAGAGGCGCTTCACGGGTTAGCAGAACATCGTTTATTTTGACTTCGGCTCTACGAGTCCATTTTTCAAAGGTTTCAGCAGTTACAAACTTACAATCTTCAATAGATACCCTACCTCCTTTGACATTTGGGGTTCGCAGCATCTTGTATGGTGTTTTATAGTCAACAGTTGGCGCTGTTTTATTGACACAATCAACAATAAGATCACAGACCTCAGCAATTTGAACTCTAGGCCATTTACTTCCCATAACCTAACCCTTCCAAATTCCGTTGAATTACAGCATCCAACTTTTCCGATTCCGCCATTTGCCGATAAAGGGTTTGAGTCAACTCCCGCATTTTCTCTTCAAATACTTCGCCATCATCTTCCACTTCGGCAGCGCCTACATAGCGGCCCGGTGTTAAAACATAGTCGTTGGCTTTGATCTCTTCCAACCTAGTGGCTTTGCAGAAGCCGGGGACATCTTCATAAACGCCATCTTTGGCCTCCCCACGCCAGGCGTGATAAGTGCGGGCGATTTCGGCGATATCCTCTTCGGTAAGGTCTTTATGGACCCGGCTGATCATGGAGCCCATATTGCGGGCGTCGATAAACAGGGTTTCGCCCTGACGGTTGCGGAAGGGTTCCCGTTCATCGTGGAAATGCTGTTCCTTTTTGTTTTTGGTCAGGAACCAGAGACACACCGGAATCTGTGTGGTGTAGAACAGTTGGCCGGGTAGGGCGATCATGCAATCCACCAGATCGTTTTCGATCATCTTTTTGCGGATTTCCCCTTCACCCTTGGTGTTGGTGCTCATGGAGCCATTCGCCAACACAAAACCGGCGACGCCGTTTTCGGATAATTTGCTGACCATGTGCAGAATCCAGCCAAAGTTGGCGTTACCGGTGGGCGGCACATCGTAGCCGGACCAGCGCGGGTCGTTGGTCAGCTCATCGGGGCCGCGCCACTCTTTCAAGTTGAACGGGGGATTGGCCATGATAAAGTCGGCTTTCAGATCCGGATGCTGATCTTTAAAGAACGTATCGGCGGGTACTTCTCCCAGGTTGGCGGAGATACCGCGAATCGCCAGGTTCATTTTGGCCAGCTTATAGGTGGTGCTGGTCTGCTCCTGGCCGTAGATGGAGATGTCCTTTTTATTACCGCGGTGGTTTTCCACAAACTTCACCGACTGCACAAACATACCTCCGGACCCGCAACATGGATCGTAAATTTTGCCATGGTAGGGTTCGATCATTTCGGCGATCAGTTTGACCACACACTTGGGAGTATAGAATTCGCCCCCACCTTTGCCTTCGGTCGCCGCGAATTTGCCCAGGAAGTATTCGTAAACGCGCCCGACCACGTCTGTTTCATTGTCTTCCACTGTGTCGATGTTATTGATGGAATCGATCAGGGCAGCCAGCTTGCTGACATCCAGCCCCAGACGGGAGAAATAGTTATCCGGCAGCGCGCCGCGCAGGGATTTATTGTTCTTTTCCACGGTATGCAGGGCTGTGTCGATCTTGACGGCAATGTCATCCTGCTTGGCGTTCTTGCTGATAAACTCCCAGCGGGATTCTTCCGGCAGATAGAACACATTTTTCATGGTGTAAAAATCAACCATATCCACGTAGCTGCCGTGGCCTTCTGCAATCAGTTCCTGCCGGCGTTCTTCAAACTTGTCGCTGATGAATTTCAGAAAGATCAGAGACAACACCACGTGCTTGTATTCAGACGATTCCACGCTGCCGCGGAGCTTGTCGGCGGTGTCCCATAGAGTTTGTTCGAAACTTCTCTGTTTCTTGTTCGCTGTGCTTTTTTCGGTTCTTTTTGCCATGGAAATAACTTTGGTTGCGGTAAGCCTTTATTCGGGTCTGCATATTACACGTAAAGCCCCTGTTAAGGACATGCCAAGGTGAAGCGAAGAGTCTCTGGTTATGCTGAAAGCTTCCCTGAGGAGGTCGAGAATATTCGTCTCGAAGGGTATGATCTTCGTTTGTTAAAACTGAGTAGCAAGCATTGATCTAAGGAACCGCTGTAAAACGTTGGCGAGGCGCCAGTGCGAGGGAAAAGCGTAGTTTATCGTAAATAAATGAGCATTTTGAGCTGACTTCTGACGCCACAATGGTGTAACGCAGGTAATTTTCAGAGTTACCTTAAACAAGTGGTGGAGGAATAAAGTGGGTTCTACCCCGTGACTGCGGACACTTCTAAAAAGAGGCACAATGTGCCAAAGGAGTGTTTATGAGCAAACGCAAAAAATATAGTCCAGAGTTCAAGCGTGAAGCAATTGCTTTGACCAGACAACC
>NZ_MRYI01000031.1 GCF_002260525.1 Hahella sp. CCB-MM4 | reverse complement strand
GGCTCCGCTGACCGCCCTGGTGGCCAGCTACTCCAGCCCCGAAGGGCTGTTCTGGGCCAAGCTCTCCGCCGTCTCGACCCTGGCCTGTGCGCCGATCCTGATCTTCGGCTGGCTGAGCCAGAAACAATTGGTGCGCGGACTGTCGTTCGGTGCGGTGAAATAACTTATTTAACAGCGGGCCGGCTACGCCGGTCCGAAGCAAGAGGATGTCTCCATGTCTGATCTGAAAATCAGAAATCTCAAGAAGGTCTTCGATGGCCTGGAAATCATCAAAGGGGTAAACCTGGACATCAACGATCACGAATTCGTGGTGTTTGTAGGCCCTTCCGGCTGTGGTAAGTCCACCCTGTTACGGCTGATTGCCGGGCTGGAGGAAGTCTCCAGTGGCAGTATTCATCTGGACGACCGTGAGATCACCGATCTGGCCCCGGCTAAGCGCGATCTAGCCATGGTATTTCAGTCCTACGCCCTGTATCCGCACAAGACGGTGCGCAAGAACATGTCCTTTGCCCTGGATCTGGCGGGCGAAGACAAAGCGGTGATCGACAAGAAAGTGAACGATGCGGCCCGCATCCTGGAACTGGACCACTTGCTGGACCGCAAGCCCAAGGCCCTGTCCGGTGGGCAGCGGCAGCGGGTGGCGATCGGCCGGGCCATCGTGCGCCAGCCCAAGGTGTTCCTGTTCGACGAGCCCCTGTCCAACCTGGACGCGGCCCTGAGAGTGCAGATGCGCCTGGAACTTGCACGGCTGCACCAGGAACTCAACGCCACCATGATCTACGTCACCCACGACCAGGTGGAAGCCATGACCCTGGCCGACAAGGTGGTGGTGCTCAACGGCGGCCGTATCGAACAGGTGGGCAGCCCGCTGGAGTTGTATCACCATCCGGTGAACCAGTTCGTGGCCGGGTTTATCGGTACGCCCAAGATGGCGTTCCTGAAGGCCAAGGTCAAAGTAGCCAGCCCCATGGCCGTCACCGTGACTCTGGCTTGTGGCCCGGAATACACCCTGGAGCTGGACGGCAGCGGCCTGCAAAACGGTGAGGAAGTGACGGTGGGCATCCGGCCGGAACATATTCAGGTCACCCGGGCGGAAGAGAGCGCGTTCAAGGTTCACCTGGACGTGGCGGAACATCTGGGAGCGGATACCTACTGCTATGTGAAGGCGACCTCCGGAGAAACCCTGACGGTAAGAGCGCCGGGGGATTTTGAGCCGAGCTTTGGGGATCAGGTGGGACTACAGCCGGAGCTGGCGCGGTGTCATCTGTTTGACAAGGAAGGGAAGGCGATTCGTAAGCCCGGCGCACCGGCCAAAGCCGCGTAAACATAAAAAATCGATTGGCCGTATTGGTCCGGGTGGAACGTACGGCCGACAGATAAAGGTACGGCCAACGGATAAAAGAGTGGGCGAAAGAAATATGCAGTCTGAAAACAGCGCATACCACACAACAGTTCAGTAGGTCGGCCCTTAGGAAAGGGTCAGAGGTGTAGGAAAAATGACGAAATTAAGCGCAGAGTGTTTGTCCGGGCTGGACGACAGTATTATCCGTCCGGTATATGACCGGAAAGCGATCAGGCAGGGAATTGTTCATATCGGCGTCGGTGGTTTTCATCGTGCCCATCAGGCGATTTATACAGAGCAGTTGCTAAATCGTGGTAAATCTCTGGAATGGGGCATATGTGGTGTGGGATTGCGTCCGGAAGATCAGGGCATGCGCGATGCTCTAGCAGCACAGGACTACCTGTATACCTTGTACGAACTTGGCGATGGCGATGATACCCAGACCCAGGTGGTGGGAGCCATCGGTGACTTCATACTGGCACAGGATAATCCACAAAAGTTAATAGAGAAGCTGTCTTCACCCGAAACACGGATTGTTTCCCTGACCATTACTGAAGGGGGGTATTGCACTGACGACAGCACGGGTGAGTTCAATGCACACCTACCACAGATACAGCATGATCTTCAGCATCCGGAATCACCGAAAACTGTCTTTGGATACCTCAGCGCCGCTCTTAAATTACGGCGTGATCGAGGGGTAACTCCTTTCACGGTGATGTCATGTGACAACCTTCCGCATAACGGCGAGGTTGCCCGAAAGGCATTACTCACATTTACCGGTTTGCAGGATCAGGAACTCGCCCGCTGGATCGATGAGAATGTCAGCTTTCCAAATGCCATGGTGGATCGAATTACACCCATGACCAGTGATGAACATAGGGAGCAGCTCAGAGCTGCCACCGGCATAGAAGACCGCTGGCCGGTTGTTGCAGAACCCTTCATCCAATGGGTATTAGAAGATCGATTCTGTAACGGGCGCCCTGAGTGGGAAGAGGTCGGAGTCCAGTTCACAGACGATGTGACACCATATGAAGATATGAAAATCCGTCTTCTCAATGGTAGCCATCTGGCCATGACCTATTTAGGCTTTCTGCTTGGGTACCGATTCGCCCATGAGACTATGGAAGATGAAACTCTCAGACGATACGTTCGGAGCTATATGGACCTCGATGTGACATCGACGCTTTCTCCGGTGCCGGGTATCGACCTTGAAGAGTACAAAAATACCCTGATAGAGCGCTTTTCCAACCGGGAGATATGTGATCAGTTGAGTCGGATTTGTTCGGATGGTTCATCCAAATTTCCCAAATTCGTATTGCCGACGCTGCTGGATATGATGGCTCAAGGCAAGCCTTTGGCGCGTGTGGCTCTCATCATTGCCGCCTGGGCTCATTATCTGAGAGGTGTGGATGAAAAAGGAGAGCGCTACTCCATTCCAGACCCCAGAGCGGGTTGGTTGCAGGAAGCCATTGCAGAAACATCAAATGTGGTTGAAAGCTTCCTCGGCCTGGAGGATGTCTTTGGAAAAACGATTCCAAATTCTGCGGAGTTTGTCAGTGCTTTCCAACTGCAGCTGGAACGCTTGCAGAAGTTCGGAGTCAAGGCCACTTTGGAAATGACGCTCGGCGATTAAGGGCTGGCCTCCATCATGCCCCCGAGAAAAGGCAATGCTATCTTTGACATGGACGGGCTTCTGATTAACTCAGAGCCTGTCTGGCAAAGTGTTGAGCAGGCTGTCCTGAAAGCTCAGTATGGACTGCATCTGAGTTCAGCTGAGCTGGCCAGGTATGCCGGGACCAGTACCAGTTATGTTTCCCTAGCCCTTGCCAGAGATTATCCGGATCATTCGATTGATCACATTCATCTGGCATTCTGTATTCTCGAAGAGATGCACCGGAGAATTGAAGAGGTCCCTCTGATGCCGGGCGCGCGGGAGCTGTTGGAGGTAATGAGAGAAGGCGATATTCCGGTGGCTATCGCCTCTTCTTCTCCCATGTCACTGATTGATGCCGTCATACAAACCCATCAGTTACCGGTATACATCACCGCATCAGCCACTGAAGTTCCGTATCCAAAACCGCATCCGGCTGTTTTTCTGCTGGCGGCTCAACGTCTGGGAGCGGAAGCCTGGGATTGTATTGTCTGGGAAGACTCACTAAATGGTGTGATCGCAGCGAAATCCGCCGGGATGGGGGTCGTCGCGGTTCCGGAAGCCGACCACCCGACTCCGGAGAAGTTTGCTATCGCGGATCTGATTCATACCTCTCTGAATGAAAGTCTTAATACCGAGACCTACTTTTCTATGTTTGGTATGGCCTGGATGCCTGCCTGAGTATGGTATGGCCCTGGGTATCGATAACTGTTTACCTCTGTAGATTACAAGAGAGATTCTATGTCCAACTTACTTGAACAGTTGAAACGTCTGAGTATTGTGGTAGCTGATACCGGTGATCTGGCGGCCATTCGCCAGTTTGCGCCTCAGGATGCCACGACCAACCCGTCATTGATCCTCAAAGCGGTGCAATCCGGACAATATGATGACCTGGTTGCGAGCATACTAGAGCAGGTCAACGCGATGTCCCTGCCATTGGAGCGTGCCGTAGAAGAAGCTGGTGATCGGCTGATTGTGGCAATGGGCAGGGTCATACTTCAGCATGTGCCAGGACGCGTTTCCACTGAGGTGAATGCAAGATTGTCATTTGATACACAGGCGAGCATCAATAAAGCCAGAAATCTGGTGAGCATGTATGAGCAAGCCGGAATCTCCCGAGACCGGATTTTGATCAAGCTCGCTGCGACCTGGGAAGGAATCCGGGCGGCACAAATCCTGGAGCAGGAAGGAATCCAGTGTAATCTCACACTGATATTCAGTTTTGTGCAGGCTCAGGCCTGTGCAGAGGCGGGCGTATATCTGATATCTCCCTTTGTCGGTCGAATACTTGATTGGTATCGGAAGCAGCATCCGGAACAAGACTTTGCTCCTGAAAATGAGCCCGGTGTGTGCTCTGTCAGGACTATTTATGAGTACTTCAGACGTCATGGCTATGCCACCATCGTCATGGGAGCAAGTTTCAGAAATGCCGGTGAAATTATTGCTCTGGCCGGCTGCGACAGGCTCACGATAAGTCCATCCTTGCTTCAGGAACTATCCGAGACTGAGGGGAGACTGGAGTCTTCTCTGACGATGCCAGAAGCCAGTAGCGTTCCTCCAGAAGCGATGACGGAAGCGTCGTTTCGCTGGCAATTAAATGAAGATGCCATGGCCACCGAGAAGTTGGCTGAGGGTATTCGGGGATTTGAGCAGGATCAGCTCAAGCTGGAAACAATGCTGCGGACACAACTGTCTGGAATAAGGTCTGAAACGCCTAGCTCCACCGTTATGGGAGGTTTATGTGTATCTGGGAATTGACTGTGGAACCCAAGGTACCAAAGCGGTGATCCTTGATCCGGAAAAGGCTCTTATCATTGGTGAAGGGTATGCATCTCATCAGATGATCAGTGGTTCCAACGGATGCCGGGAGCAAGAACCCTCCTGGTGGGTCGAAGCCCTGATAGAGAGCTATCGCAAAGCGCTCGACCAAGCCGGAGTTTCAGGAAAGCAGATAACCGCCATTGGTGTTTCCGGTCAACAACACGGACTGGTGATACTGGATTCTGCAGGTGAGGTGATTCGCCCCGCCAAGCTCTGGTGTGATACTGAAACCTCTCAACAGAATAGCGAATTACTGACACTGATGGGCGGTGAACAGGGGGCTCTGGCACAATTGGGGCTGGTACTCGCAACCGGCTACACTTTGTCCAAGCTGCTGTGGTTGAAGCAAGTAGAACCTGAAAGTTTTAATCGAATTGAGCATATTCTTCTTCCTCACGATTATCTGAATTATTGGCTCACCGGCGAAATGGCGTCTGAATTTGGCGATGCTTCCGGGACCGGGTATTTTGATATTCGACGGCGTGAATGGAATCTGGATGTGTTGACCCTGGTGGATGATTCCGGCCGGTTGCCAAAGTCATTACCGCCATTATTGGAAGCTCACCAGTCTATTGGGCGTATCAGGCCGGAAGTAGCCAAACTGCTGGGGCTTGAGGAAAGCGTTATCGTTGCCAGCGGTGGTGGTGACAACATGATGGGCGCCATTGGTACAGGGAATATCCAGAACGGTGTGGTGACGATGAGCCTGGGGACTTCAGGTGCCGTTTATGCCTGTTCGGAACAGCCATTACAGTCGCTGCATCCACTTGTGGCGTCATTTTGTTCCTCAAGTAATGGATGGTTGCCGCTGATCTGCACCATGAACCTGACCGGCGCAGCGAATTCAGTACGCCATCTGTTCGGGCTGGAGCTTGATGAATTCAATGATCGCGCAGCCCGATCCCCAATTGGTGCGGAAGGCATTACTCTGCTGCCATTTTTTAACGGCGAGCGTGTGCCGGCCTTACCTGATGCCAGTGGCAGTCTGTTGGGGATGAACAGTCAGAACCTGAACCCATCCAACTTGTGTCGGGCTGTATTAGAAGGAACGACATTCGGTTTACGCTATGGTCTCGATCTTCTGAGAGAGTCGGGCATCAAAACCCGGGAAATACGTTTGATCGGCGGGGGAGCAAAGAGCCCGTTCTGGCGACAAATGGTGGCAGACATAATGGATACCAGAGTCGTCTGCCCGACACTGGGCGAAGCTGGTGCGTTGGGAGGAGCGATTCAGGCGGCCTGGTGTGAGTCCCATCTTCAGGGGCGCAAAGAGTCGTTATCTGATCTATGTGGGCGGTACGTGGTGTTAGACGAAAGCAGTGCAGTGGAGCCTTCGTCGATGGCTGTCGGCGCTTATCAGGAGGCCTATGATTTATATCGCCAAAGGCTTACTTCTGCTTATCCCCAAATTTGACGTACTTAAGACTGACGCGCCCAAGGTTTGATGTGTTTAAGATGTGACATGAACCGTGGATTGAAAAGAACCCTCTGAAAGATACCCCTCAGGTGCCGGTTTTAAGGTCTGCCTGCAGGCGCTGTGTCGTCTGCATCCGGTATTCTCTGGGAGTAATTCCTTTCAGTTCCTGGAAACGGCGGTTGAAGTTTGCCACGTTGTTAAAGCCCACCTGGAAGCAGATACTGGCTACCTTTTCATTGGTTTCTGACAGCAGGCTGCAGGCTTTGCTGATCCTTACCCGGTTAACGAATTCAATAAACCGGTTACCTGTTGCCTTGCGGAAAAAGCGTGAGAAATGACTTTCCGTCATGCCAACCAGGTCGGCAGTTTCGCCGAGCGTGATTGGCATTTCAAAGTTGTTGATCACATATTCCACCACTGTATTGATCTTTCGTTGCATCGCATCATTGGTATTGGAATATATCTGCATGGTGGAAAGCTGGCGATAGTTCTGCCATTGGGACAGGTAATTGATAAAATCAAGAAAATGGACAATCCGGGAAAAGCCGGTGGATTCGCGAATCTTTTCAAATCGGCGACGGATATCGGCAGGATCTACACCGATAAACTCAACTCCGGATCTGGCACGTTCCAGCATCGGCAGCAGCAGGCTCATTTCAGGAATCGTGCTGATGCTGTCTTCAATGGTTTCGTGATTGAACTGTACAACCATGTCACGCAGCCCGACATGTGAAGCGGGGTGGTTCATACTGACCCAGTTGTGGGGAAGGCGTGGTCCGGTCAGGACAAGCTGGCCGGGGCCGAACAAGCCAACGTAGTCGCCGACAAACACTTTTCCGGTCGTGGCGGCAATGAAATGGAGTTCGTACTCATCATGTGCGTGCCAGCGAATTAACTCACTGGGAAATCCGTGCTCAAGGTAACGGATGGTTTCCCCATTGGGGTCGGTGATCTCAATTTCAGGAGTCGCTTTGTTAATCTTACGCATTGGCTCGGCCCTACCTGATAATGCAACGTATTATTGTTATCGAGCTTATCCAGCCGGTTCCCCGGGAAGACATCAATGTCTTCCAGACTACTGCTAGTTAATATGCATGAATCTGTCGATGAACTCTAATACCTCTAGCGACAAAAATGATACTTTTTTGCGCATATGACAAGGTTAAAGGGAGGATACTTGCAATATTAGTATAAATTAATGCGGTAACTATTTAGCGCATTAGCGCAGCCCAAAACCTGGATGCTCGGTGAGGCTATCTCCATTTTTCCTGGACATTTGCCCACAGGTCTTCGTCCAGCCACTTCTCCGCCATGGGGAAAAAAATGGTTTCCTCTGCCTCAAGGTGGTCAAAGTACTTATCGATATAGTCTGTAATCATGCTGCTGAGCTCTTCATCAGTGCAGCTGTCATCCTGGCACTGTGACTGCAAGCTGGACATAATCCGCCCAAAAGCCGCATGGTCCTTGGCAATTTGTTCAACGCTCCGGTGAATGGGCGCTTCCGTAGACATCAACGCTTCCCTGACCAACTCTTCGTTGAAGTGATGGTTCCGTTCCTCTTCACTTTTCAGTTCCTCCAGTGAATTGATGAGCAGATCGCGTATATCACTGGCGTCAGTCTGAGTCAGTTCCTGATTGAGTTTTGAAATCTCCTTGATAACGGCAGATGCCTGTCGGTGATAATTGAGCAATTCTTCCAGTAACGGATGCATGGGCCACCTCCTGCGGTAAGGTACTATTTACGATAGAGAACTCTGCTTGCGGCAACGTACTCTGATTCAAAATTCCTTTTTATAAATATAGGATATCCTGCACACAGAGAATTGACATTTGTCATCCCTGTCGTAAAAAAGTGTTTGATCCACATCAACGTGCGGCAGGGTAACAACCCCTAGACTAATTTGATGAAAGTTAAGTGAAAAATTAGAGCAAGGTAGTAAAAACCAGAATTAGGTAGAAAAACTAGAATAAGGTAGAAAAATTAGAATAAGGTAAAAGTAGCCAGGGGCAGGTCCTGACTGACGAAGGATGACACACATGCGCAAGGTTATCGTGGTATTGGTGGTAATTCTCACCGCTGCCGGTCTTTATGCCTGGAAGGGTATGGCTGATCCGATCATGGTTTCTCTTCATACGGTCGATCAGGGGCCGGTGGAAGACACTGTGGCCAATACTCGTGCCGGAACGGTAAGAGCCTGCCAGCGCTCAAAGCTGTCAATGCAGACCGGTGGAACCGTGGAAGCCTTAATGGTCAAAGCGGGTGATCGGGTAGAGAAGGGACAGCTGTTACTTCAACTGCGCGACCAGGAATATCAGGCCGCCCTGGATCAGGCGAAGGCCAATCTACAAGTGGTTTTACAGAAGCGGGCGGAGATCTGCTATGGCGCAGATCGTGATCTTCGGGAACAGAGCCGTCAAGAGCGTCTGGCCGCCAAGAAACTAACCTCCGAAGAGTCTTTGGACTCTGCCAAAACCCGCGCAGCCATGTCATCTCTGGCCTGTAAGGCAGCAGAGGCTCAGATCGAAGAAGCCAAAGCCCTGGTAAAACTCAGCGAAGTGAACCTGGAACGCACCCGTCTTACCGCACCCTTTGCCGGGGTTGTGGCAGAAATCAACGGGGAAGTGGGAGAGTACGTCACACCGTCGCCTCCAGGTATTGTGACCCCGCCTGCGGTTGATCTGATTGATGACAAATGTCTTTATGTCCGGGCTCCCATTGATGAAGTGGACACCGCCAAGATCAAGGTCGGTATGCCGGCCAAGGTGACTCTGGATGCTTTTCGTGGGCTATCTCTTAGTGCCAGGGTGTCGAGAGTTGCGCCATATGTTCAGGATTATGAAAAGCAGGCACGGACCGTCGATGTGGAAGTTCAGATAGACCAAGTACCGGAGGATTTGAACCTGTTGGTCGGCTACAGCGCTGATATCGAAGTCATCCTTGAGCACCATAGCGGAGTGACTCGCATTCCGACTGAAATGATCATGGAGGGAAATACGGTGTTGCGATTTAACCCGGAGAGTAAAGTCCTCGAGAAACAGGTTTTCACTCCTGGATTGAGCAATTGGGTGTACACCGAAATTATTTCAGGTTTGTCGCCCGGTGATCGCATACTCGCTGCCTTGGATACCGAGGGCGCTGACGAAGGTGTCGTGGTAATTCCGGAAGAGAGTACCTCTTCTCAGAGTCCGGATTTATAAGGGATTGACCCTTTATGAATTCAGACTTGAACCCGGCAAAATCTGCAGACTGGCTTTTGGCAAAGCCAGCAGATCTGGTGAGATTGATTTCAGTGGATCGCCATTTTCTGCTGGGAGACCAGACTGTAAAAGCATTGGATGATGTGGATTTGCTGGTCAGAGCCGGAGAATATATTTCCGTCATGGGCCCGTCAGGATCAGGAAAATCAACCTTACTCAATATCCTGGGGTTGTTGGACCAGCCCAGCCGGGGCGAATATGTGTTGGACGGGGTTTCTACCACCGGGCTTAAAGACAAAGCCCGCGCCGCCTACAGACAAAGCGAAATCGGCTTTGTATTTCAATCCTATCATCTGATTCCCCGCATGACCGCCCGCGCGAATATCGAACTCCCCCTGATGCTGGCTGGCGTACCTCCCCGGGAACGTCAGGCACGAATCAAACCTGTTATGGAGCGTTTGGGAATTGCTGACAGGGCAGAACATCTTCCTAAGCAATTGTCCGGTGGCCAAAGGCAGAGAGTTGCCATCGGGCGGGCCATCATGATGAAACCCAAGTTGTTATTGGCGGATGAGCCTACCGGAAATCTGGATACCGCGTCCGGTGCCGAAGTGGTCAGTCTGTTGGAGGAACTGAACAAAGAAGGCATTACTTTGATTGTGGTGACCCACGATCTGGATCTGGGGACTCGTGCCAGGAGACAGATCAAAATGGTGGACGGACGCATTGCCGCGGATACCAGTCAAGCCTCTGAACGGGATACAAGGGCGGGTGAGGGCCATGACACTCGTTGATATGGCGAGGTTCAATTGGCTGGTGGTCAGCAAACACCGGTTTCGTACCGCGATGGTGATGCTGGCGCTGGTGATCGGCGTCAGCGCCGTCAATCTACTGATCGGTCTTGGAGAAGGGGCGCGTTTATTTATCCTTGGTGAGTTCAGCTTTCTGGGAAAAAACACTCTGATTGTCATGCCCGGGAAGAAAGAAACCACGGGGGGAATGCCGCCGATTACCGGTGAATCTCCACGCGATATTACCCTTCAGGACAGTCTTTCTGTTCAACGCCTGCCCGAAGTCAGAATGATGGCTCCTTTGGTGGTGGGCTTCGCTGAGCTTTCCTATCAGGGCCGGTTAAGGGAAAGTCTGGTGGTCGGGACCAGTCAGGACTTTATGCAAATCCGCAAGCTGGAAGTGCAGCAGGGACAATTCCTTCCTGATGTGCCTTTGGAAGAGGGTAACGCCGTCGCAGTGATCGGTAGAACATTGAAGCGGGAATTATTTGGCCCTGAGCCTGCATTAGGTCGTTGGCTGAGAGCCGGCGACCGCCGCTTCCGTGTGATTGGCGTGTTGTCCAGCAAGGGGATGGCCCTTGGGATGGACTTTGATGAGGTCATGATCGTACCGGTTGCCAGCGCCCAGGCGCTGTTCAATCAGGAAGGATTGTTCAGAGTCTTCGCTGAAGTCCGTTCCTATGATTATGTGGAGTCAGCCAAAGAACGTATCGCTTCGGTGATCCGCGAACGCCATGACGGAGAGGAAGATGTGACGGTGATTACCCAGGATGCGCTCCTGGCATCATTCGATAAAATTCTCCAGACGCTGACCCTGGCAGTAGGGGGCGTTGCAGCGATCAGCCTGGTTGTTGCGGGTGTGCTGATCATGAATGTGATGTTAATCAGTGTCAGCCAGCGGACGGATGAAATCGGTCTGTTGAAAGCCCTGGGCGCAGATGCTGTCACCATTGAACGTTTATTCCTCTCAGAAGCGGTATTGCTGGCGTTGCTGGGTGGTGCAACCGGCTTGCTGTTAAGTGAAAGCCTGTTGGCGATTGGGCGGGTGTTTTATCCGAATGTACCGCTGGGCTCGCCCCTTTGGGCCAAGACCGCCGCATTTATGACCGCCATTCTGACCGCATTGATATTTGCCTGGCTTCCTTCGCGACGGGCATCAGCCATGGAGCCAGTTGCCGCATTAAATGAGAGTCGGGGAGTGTAGCCATGAGTCTGCTTGACGCCCTGCGTTGGGTCCTGGCGACTCTAAAGTTCGGGCGCGCCCGTTCAGCGCTGACAGCCATTGGCATCGCCATAGGAATTGCTGCCGTGTCGCTGCTGACCTCCATCGGCGAGGGTGTAAGAACCTATGTGATGGATGAGTTTTCCCAATTTGGAACACGCATCATTGCCATTAATCCCGGCAAGAATATGACGGGTGGCATGGGGGGGCTGTTGAGTTCTGTCCGGCCACTGTCCATTGAAGACAGTGATGCCTTGGCCCGGTTGCCGTTTGTGGATTTTGTGGTGCCAGTGGTGCAGGGAACCGGGGAAATTGAATATGGCCAGAAAGGACGTAATGTGGATGTATTTGGGGTCGGGGCGGACATGCCTTCTGCCTGGCAGTTTGCCGTGGGGCAGGGGCGCTTCTTACCCAGAACCCAGACCGGCGCACGTAGCAGTCCTTATGTGGTGATTGGCAATCGGGTAAAGCAGGAACTGTTTGCCGATACCAGTCCACTTGGCAAGTTGGTGAGAATCGGCGGAATGCGGTTTCGAATCATCGGCGTGATTGAGCCAAAAGGGGATATGCTTGGGTTTGATCTCGACGATGTCATCTACATTTCCGCAGATCTGGCTCTGGAAATGTTTAATCGGGACGGTCTGATGGAAATCGATGTGGTGTTTTCCCCGGCGACGGACTCCACCACCATGTCAGCGCATATCATCAACACGCTGCAGACCCGCCACGGCCGCGAGGATTTCACCCTGACAACCCAGGATCAGATGCTTTCCAGCCTAAACAGCGTGCTGTCTGTGCTGACGCTGTCTGTGGCATTGCTGGGCTCAATTTCTTTGCTGGTGGGGGCTGTCGGCATTCTGACGACCTTAACCACCAGTGTTCGTGAACGGCGGAGTGAAATCGGCTTGCTCAGCGCCCTTGGGGCAACCCGTCGACAGGTCATGAGTCTGTTCCTGGGGGAAGCGATTGCTTTGTCCACCTTCGGCGGAATATGCGGGTTAACCTTGATGTTTATCGTGGTGTTTATTACCGGCATGGCCGCACCGGAATTTCCGTTGCAGATACATTTGCCATTTGTCCTCGGTGCGCTGTTGCTGTCTATGCTGATAGGCTTAATCGCAGGTGCATTGCCGGCATATCAGGCCTCTTCACTGGACCCCATTGTGGCATTGAGATCCGAATAGCGGATATCCATCATTTTGACTCTGAAAGAGTCCGCTCCAGCGACTCCAGCCGTTCTTGGATTAAACGGCGCTCTGCCCAATATTCAAAATATAGCTGACGAATATCCTCTTCCAGCCGGCGTTTACGATCCCGGTAGGCTTCCTGACTGTAGGTGTGGTGGTACCAGATTTTTGAGTTAGCTCCCCGAAGATGCTCTTCCAAAGCCTTTTCAAGTTGGAGGCGGTCGGATTCATAGTTGGCTGATAACTGCTCCAGTAGAAACCTCTGGTCTCGGATTTCTCTATTGAGACTATCAATTTTCCTGTCCTGGCTAAGCGTTTCGCTTAAGGTTTTCATTTCGTCGGTGGAGAGCTTGTTTTGGCCAGTGGTATCTGGAGGGGGAAGCAGTTCAATCTTCTGTGATTGTTCGCCGCAGGGCTCATCGGAATAGAGGGTCCGGTCGCCGTCGACGCACTTATAGATATCTGCCCGTGCAGTTACGACGGCCAGCAATAACACGACTGCTGTCGATAACCTGACTAAAGGTGATAACACGGTTACTGGTGATAATACGACTGGCAAAACTTTCATTGATCACCATCCAAGGAGGCAAGGGAGAAGTGTAACATGCTATGCCTTCCTGGGCGCGCTCGCTCGCGATCATGGCTCTGGGCGGCAGGTTGATTTACACTGATATAAGTGGGTAAATATTGATCAGGTTGCTATTGCGTCGATGTCATGTCAGGCCAATCCGGTAACCAGGTCAGTTGAGCAATGATCAACGAAAACTGAGGAATGAGAAATGGCTCTAAATGCATATCTTCGCCTCAAGATCGATGGCAGTGATATTGAGGTGACCCCTGGGGAGGATAATACCGCCTCTGTAATGGGGGGAGTCGATGTCAGCACTGCGCTTGAGACCATGTTCTTTAAAGCTTCCATGGATATGGAAGGTAGTTCCGGAGAGCTTCGGATGTGTAATTATCCGGATGTGCAGCCAGCGGAGTTCTGGGTTCGTGTGGGTAAGAGCACTCCGCAATTGGCCCAGGCCTTCTGCCAACGGCAGCGCATAGATCTTTCCCTGGAAGTGTTTCATCTGAACCATGAAATTGGGGATATCGAGCTGTTGTTCAAATATGAGATTGAACAGGGGCGGATTGTCCGTTTTGAAGTTGAAAACCCCAGTACCTTTGAAGGTTCAAGCGCGTCATACCCGGCAATGGTAAAGCTGGGCGTAATACCCAATACGCTACGGTGGAAGTCAGTGACGCAATCAACTGAATACGAATATGACTGGAGTGAGCGCAGCTGATTGGCCTGCTCATGAAAATCGGTACAGATGAAAAAGGCGCACTGAATGTGCGCCCTGAGGTTAACAGAATTCTTCAATGGTGTTAAAAGCCATGAGGCTCGAAATCAGTCGCCGTAGATATCGAAATTGAAGTATCGGTTGGCGATTTCATCATACTTGCCGTTGGCCCTGATCGTCGCAATGGCCTGGTTGAATTCGTTCGCCAGCTTTTCATCCCGCTTCCGCAGAGCGAGGGCAGTTCCCTCACCAATATATTTGGGATCTTTAACCGCTTCGCCGACGAAAACAAAATCCTTACCGGCATCCTGGTCCAGAAACGCCAACGCTAACTGGTCGGAATTCCCGAACACTACATCCAGACGTCCGCTGGAAGCATCCAGGTAGACCTCTTCCTGGCCGCTGTAACGCTTGATATCCGCCACATCACCAAACATGTCGGTGACATAGGTGTCGTGAATTGTTCCCCGCTGAACACCGATAGCCTTGCCTTTCAGTCCGGCCTTGCTGATTTCAACATGATCTTTTTCTCTGGCGACAAAGCGGGCCGGGGTTTGGTAGTACTTATGGGTAAACAGAACCTTCTTCTTACGGTCTTCGGTGATCCGCATTGAGGCCATAATCGCATCGGCTTTATTTGCCAGCAGGGCCGGAATCAGTCCGCTCCAATCCTGCATGACCCATTCGCATTTGACCTGCATCTCCTGGCACAGGGCATCCGCAATTTCGATGTCGAAGCCTACCGGTTTCCCTTCAGGGTCCCGATAGTTGAAGGGAGGATAAGTAAAGTCCGAGGCCAGACGCACTACCCGTTGTTCCTCCGCCTGTGCCGGTCCGGTGACTGATACCAGCGTAAGGAGTCCTATTGCCAATAAACGTTTCATACTGGATCCCTTTTTATTCATCATGATCTCCTGTTTTTCTTATGCAGATTGATATTGCTCAATGGCAGCCGCTACTTCGGCCATGGATTCCGGCTCTCCGATGGTGATGCGAAGGCATCCGGAGAGGGCCGGGTCATGCGATTGGTCACGGGTGACAATACCCTGATCAAGTAAATACTCAAATAGATTTCTGTCCCCGAGTTTTTCCGCTTTCACCAGAATGAAATTGGTGTGGGAGGGAAAGACGGTCGAGATGCAGGGTATTGCCCTGAGTTTAGCGGCAAATACCTCCCGAGTGGAAATCAATCTGTCTACCGCCTGTTGCATGCCGGTGACCCCTTGCAGGCTTAACGCTGCCAATGAGATCCTGGCGCTGGGGTCGGGAATAGGGTAAGGGGCGACCAGGCGCTGAATAATCTTCATAACGGATTCGTGACATAACAGGAAACCGCAACGTACTGCGGCTAGTCCAAAGGCTTTCGACAGCGTACGGATGACGATCAGATTGGGGTAGTCTTCTAACAGATCAACAATGGTGTTCTGCGGCGCAAATTCGATGTAAGCCTCATCAACTGCCACCAGAGTGGATTGCCGGGTGTGATTCAGCACCTCACGAATATCCTCGACATCAATCAGATTGCCGGTAGGGTTGTTGGGAGAACATAGAAAGAGCAGGTTGGCTTGATGGACTGACGCTTTTATGGCGTCCAGGTCCAGCTGAAAATTATCTTTCAGTGGCGCTTTGATTACATCAACACCGTGTGCGTTGGCGCAGAACTCATACATACCGTAAGTGGGCGGACAGATCATCAGTCGGTCCTTGCCTGGCTGACAAAAGGCCCTGATCAGCAAATCAATGGCTTCATCAGCTCCACGAACGGCAATGGCATGATGAAAGGAGTTGGCTGTCTCCCTCTTGGGGTCTGCTAAACCGGCATATTGGCGATAGGTCTCCGCCAGCTGTTGGGGCAGAAAGTCCGGATATCTGTTCAATGGAACGGGAGAGATCTCATGGGTAAGATTTTTTTCCAATTCATTGGCATTCAGCCACAAGTGGCCGTTGCCGCCAATTCTCCGGGCAGACTGATAGGGTTGCAGTTTTTGAATGGCCGGCGGTGCCAGTTGTGACGCCAGGGATTCCATTATTCGCTCTCCGGTAACTCGCAGGGTGTTATCTTTATAAGGTCTTCAGCCTCGAATATAAGGTCTTGGGATTGAGCCAAGTAGCGAAATAACAGCATAATAGCTATGCAAAAATTGCATGGCTGAGTGATATGTTGAAACGACTTCCCACCACAAAAGAACTCTATGCATTTCTGGTCACCGGCCAGAAACTGAGTTTTACGCATGCGGCTGAACTGCTTAACCTGTCCCAGGGAGCTGTCAGCAGGCAGGTGATTTCTCTGGAAAAATACCTGGGAGTCGAACTCTTTTACCGACATGCAAGAGGGTTACATCTAACCCCGGCAGGTATGAAGTTTTTGCCGCAGGTAGAGCAGGCTCTGGGCCAGTTGGGTAACGCGATCGAGAGTCTTTCCACAGAGAATGGAAAGCTGCGTATTAAAGCACCGACCTGCATATTGCCCTGGCTGCTCCCAAGACTGATCAGTTTCCGCAGCACTCATCCGGAAATCGAAGTGGAACTGACATCAACTGCCGGTCATGGGGTTAATTTCTCAACGGAAAATTTTCAAGCTGCAATTGTTTACGGCCAGCAACAAGACCCGCAACTAAGTTATCGAGAACTCTTTGAAGAGATCCTGACGCCCATGTGTATCCCTGCGCTACCCGGAGTCGAACGGCTGGTGGAGAGCCCTACATATCTGCAAGACCTGACGTGGCTACATGCCAGTGAGTCTCAGCGTGATTGGAAACTGTGGCTCGAACATGCCGGGCTAGGAGATCTCCAGGCTGGCCAGAACCAACACTTCGATACCCTGGATATGGCCACCAATGCTGCCCAACGGGGATTTGGAATCACTATCGGCGACGTGACACTGAGCGCTGAAGAATTGGCTTCAGGACGTTTGATTGCACCGTTTGAGGCAAGGGTTACCAGTGGGTTTCATTATTTTTTGGTGTATCCCAATCAGATGGTTGTGGACCCACGGCTAGTGAAATTTGGTGATTGGTTGGTGATGTAGGATTGCCGGTTTGTTTCATAATTGGCAACGCGTTGCCATAAAGCCTTCTAGCTGTACATTATGTAGGGGCGGACCTATGTGTCCGCCCGTCTGACTTCCAAACCTATGCATCATTGTTGAAAGGGTAGAACGGCTGAATGATAGATTTTAATGCGTGTGATTCGATTGTTGATAAAGTATCAATAGTGATTCTAATACTCTCCATACTAATGGCCATCTTATCCGGAATAGGTGTCTATTCTAATGAAAGCGAAGAAATAAAGAAGAAAGAGATTTTTAGAGAAGTTCTGGGAGGGTTGGATGTGTTTTTTACTGGTAGGTATTTAAATAGTACTGGTAAAAAATGGCGAAGGCCTTATCTGGTTTCAATATTGTATATTGTGATGTGGTGTCTATATGCACATCATTTTATTGAATGCTAGTTGGCGTTGACAGTGATTTGAGGGGGGAAGCTAACGGGTGTCCTTCTCAAAGCAATAGGTTCATAAATGGCACTTTATATTGAGATGGATAAAGTCAACGAAACAAATGAATTCGTAGAGTATTCGTTTGGCCGAGGAGAATGCGTTGGCCTCATTCGATTAGATAAAGCGAATGAGGCCATTCATGTAATTAACGAGTGTCCCCTTGATCAAAGTGGTAGATGGTCTCAAAGAGCAGCGGTAAAACTGATTAGGTTGTGGCGTGAAGGGAGACTGCCAGAAAAAACTCATTGGGCCTCATAGTGGGGGGACTAGCGCTATAAGCGTAACCAAGGGGACTATTCAATAAAAGATGTCTACCATATGGCTGGTGTGCGGCAGGCTACTCAAGCGTTTTTATAGGTGATCGATTGTGGAAAGATACGAAGTCACGATAAATCGAATTGCTCAAGGGGGTTCTACCCCGTGACTGCGGACACTTCTAAAAAGAGGCACAATGTGCCAAAGGAGTGTTTATGAGCAAACGCAAAAAATATAGTCCAGAGTTCAAGCGTGAAGCAATTGCTTTGACCAGACAACC
>NZ_MRYI01000030.1 GCF_002260525.1 Hahella sp. CCB-MM4 | reverse complement strand
GATGGGCCCAGATGAGGCCCTGCGAGGGGTGTGAGATCCAAAATGGCCGGAAAAACAATCTGTATCTTCGACCATTTTCGTCGAGAGTATCAATTACCTCAGAATTTTGGGGTTATTCAGACTCTCCCTAGACCAATTATCTTTTTTATGATGGTTTCATTTTTTGTAGTAATACCTTGGGGGGTGGCAATCCTGCTTGGCATTATTGGGAATGAATCTCATTACTCCGATATTCTCAAGTTATCGGTTATTCCTCCCATAGCCATATCTTTCTTCCTTTTTATACCAGTGTTGCAACATGGAAATTTACCTGGTTTAAAAGGCGAACATACATACAAATTTATGGGTTCTGGAATTCGATTGTCGGGGCCGGGGTTTGATAACCATATACAGTGGTCTCAAAATTTATAATGGTCAACGGAATTTATCTTTTGTTTTCGAGTAAATGCCCAATAATTTCTGTTCCGAAGCGTGGTATACCTGCTTCTATGACTTGTCAATTTGACGCATTGCTAAAAGCGAAGATCGGTGTGCAAGTCTCTCCTAAACTAGGGGGAGACTCATTTAGAGTTCACTGACAGTATGTTGTTATCTATAAAAACTCTCGCGCCCGATCATTAACGTCATGTGAGGTCAATCTATACATATTGGAGTGCGCTCTAATTAAGCATTCCAATTCATTGTAGTTTTCGTAATACTCATATAGTGGTCCGCTAAATAATACATTTATAGGAAAAGTCCAGTTGTTGTTTATCATGTGGTCAGTGTTTAAGTTTCTAATGTTGCTGATTTTCGAGCACTCATCTTGACCAAAAACTCCCCAAAGAAATGTTAAACTTCCTTTGCCAAGAGTAGAAAAGAGTGGCGGTTTTAAATAAATTTTTGGTATATATATTATATTGCAAAGACGATCTGAAATGTCTTTTTTAAAAATCAAAAATTTACTTTTTAAACTATCTCTAATCTCGGTGAACCCCGGCAATAGGTCTTCCTGGGCAATAATGTTTTTTACAAAAACTCTAGCTGAGTTCTTGTCTTCAATTTCAAAATTTCTCGAATGTTCAGAGCTATGCTGAATAAGCTCAATACCACGACAGCGCAATATTTCTTCTTTAGTATTCATCAATGCTTTAACAAAACTCTCATCCCGTAGTGCATCCAGATTATGCATCTTCCTTTTCAATGCGGTAATTCCATATTCATACCGAGAGTAAATATGGCGGTTTTCCTGGAACTCCAATCTCTTCTTTCTCAATAGTTCTGAGTAGTAGCTTTCCCCACAAATTCTTGTAAGTTGCAATTCAGTTTCTACCGCCCAAAACTCCTTAAACTCCTCTTCTGTTGAGAAATCACTAAGAAATTTTATGGCAGGAACATGGGAGCACCATCCTGAGTCCTCAAGTAAATTACCCCTGTTAAAGTACTCTCCAGCAAAGTCGATGAGAGACTTTCTAAAATTAAAATATCTATCGGGATCATTCATGTTATTTAAGGCTTAACAGGATTTACTCTAGGAATAACTTCTCTATTAGGGAGGTGTGGCACACCCTTCAACATATCAAACATATCTTTTCAGGAAAAGGTGCCTGATCTATTCTCCACCAATAGCTCGACGCCACATGCAAATCCCCATAAACTGAAAACACCTCAAACACCAAGGATTGGAGTGTACGATGATTAAGGGAATTTTCTTCGCAGTAAGTCTTATTCTTATAACCACCTCTTTTTCTACCCACGCAGAGCTTTTTCCTTTTGAAGATGGTACGACGGCGACCTTTGCTGCCGGGGTTTTGTCTGATGAGGGTAAGTATGCCGTCGCATGGTATAACGGCAGTGTTGGTGGATGGATAGTTGATAATCTAGGCCGGGAATATTCTCCCATTCAAGCCAATGCGTCGATCGTTGGAATAGAGCCAAGCCAGATTCTTGCGTTGGCTGATGGGCAGTTTTTGATAGTGCACAATAAGCTCAATGACGATGGGAGTGGTGGTTATGGCCAGCTATATAATGCCGACGGTACGTTACTGGGACAGACTGTTTACCTGACACCGAAAGTTGATGAAGAGCCCACCATTACAGGCGATGTATGGAGTGCTTCGCTGGCAGACGGAAATGTTGTGGTGGCATGGACTGAGCATGTCTTGAGTCCTGATGACGGGCATGCGGGCTACTCAAATGTCTACGCACAAATCTATAGCCCAAGCCTGCTCAGAATCGGTAATGTGATTGAAGTCAGTACCGATCATAGCGGGCGAGGGTGGGGAAAAATTAAAAATGACGTTCGTGTGGCGGCTTTTGATAGTGGAGACTTTGTTGTCACATTCCAGGCCAAAAAGAAATTCTATGGCCGCCGCTTTATCCATTCTGGATACCCCAAAACAGATCGGGAGTTTACGATTGGGAATCATGCGCAAGCTGATCTGGAGTCGAGAATATTGGCTCTCTCTAATAGCCGCTATGTATTTGCCTGGTCGGAAGGTGGGGGGCATCGACCACTGAAATCCTACTTGCAGGTTCTTAATGGCAGCGATCAACGATTGGGCAATCCTGTTGTTCTAAATCACAAGGGTCGTACTGCTGTTGAGACTGGTAGCACTGCGGTTGAGATAGAAAGCCTGACAAAGCGCTCGACACGTCATTTCTGGGTAACCTATAGCTACCAAAAGCCAGGACGCTACGCCTACAAACTGGCAACTCAGCCCTATCGACTTGAGATGGATGACACACTGACTTCACTGCTGAATCATGAGGGGATGGAACTCGCCGATAACGTTAGCGGTTATTATGATGATACCGAAAATAACATTCCGCGCCGGAAAGGCCTTCTGCTGAATTACCGCAGTAACCTCTATGTCAGTATCTATAACGGCACAGTAGATATTAGCGACCACGATTGGTTTGAAGGTCTTCTTGGAGAGCAGTTTGGGAGTGGAGGTTGCCATGATCTGGTAGAAAGCTGGACAGAATTATGTCCGGTAGCCGCCCCGACATTTAAAGAATAAAAGACATGGTAAATTGAATATCGAGTTTAATGATGTGCTTGTAGTAACTGACAAGTTTCAGGGCGGAGCCGCCGCTGGAGCATGCTGGCTCCGCCCTGTTAATTCCAAGTTTAACTGATTAAATAGCCTCAATGGCTACGGGCGTCCCGTTAAACGCCGCGTTACCGCTTAACGGATCAACTCGACCCGCATCAGTCAGGGTATTGATGCTGATCCCCGGTTGGGTAGCTGCTACTGTCATGCGAGTGTCTTTTCGATTGTGTCCCCAGCCTTGCGGAATACTGACCACGCCTTGCAGGATGTCTTCGCTGACATCGGCTTCCATTTCAACATGTCCCGTGGCTGAACGGACGACAACGGTCTGGCCTTTAGTGATGCCCAGGCGTTCCGCATCTTCAACGTTTATCAATACGGTACAGGGATTCCTGCCTTTGACCAGGCGTTGTGAGTTTTGCGTCCAGGTGTTGTGGCTGCGAGCGAGGCGGCGGCCGATCATCTCGAAGGGGTATTCCATTCTGCGTTCTGCATCGCTGGCGGCATAGTCTTTCAAACGTGCTAGATCATCCAGGTAAATTTGGGGCGCCAGTTGGATGTGCCCGTCCGCAGTACGGATACGATTTTCCAGACAGGGCTTGAGTGGCCCCAGATCAATACCGTGTGGGTTGTCCTTTAACTTCTGTAGATTGATTCCCTGATCTTTATAGGGACCGGTTTGTAATCCCATCTCCAGTAGTAGTTCAGGTGTGGAACCGTCCTCCGGGGTACCCGTCAGGTGGCTGGCCAGGGCTTTCAGTATCTGCCAATCGTGCATCTGGTTGCCGGTCTTCTCAAACAGCGGTGGCGAGAACTTCACTGTATTGCGAACGGCAAAGCTGTTAAAGAAAATGTCGTAGTGAGCTACTTCCAGGCCATGGGTGGCGGGCAGAATAATATTCGCGTGCTGGGTGGTCTCGTTCAGGTAAATATCCACAGACACCATGTAGTCCAACTGGGCGAAGGCTTTACCCAGGTTGTCACCGCCGGGAGCGGACAAAACAGGGTTGCCGGCAATGGTAAACATGGCACGGATTTGACCTTCCCCTTCGGTGAGGATTTCCTCGGCCAGTGTCGCCACCGGAAACTCTGAGTTGTTATAGGGCAACTGACGTACCCGGGACTGGAAACGGCCATACGAGCTTGGTTTTCCCTTTGGCGTTCGTTGCAGGAGATCCAGTGCCGGTAGGGGGAACATAGCGCCGCCTTCGCGGTCGAAGTTACCGGTGATGATATTCAGGACATTGGTCAGCCACAGGCACAGACCACCGAAGGATTGAGTCGAGGCACCCATCCGGCTGTAACAGACTGCCGATGGCGCGCTGGCCATCTCCCGCGCCAGTTGGCGAATTTTCTCTGCATTGATACCAACGACTTCGGCAACGGATTCAGGGGGAAAGTCTGCGCAGGCTTGTTTTACCTCATTTAAGCCATCGACGACGCTTTCCAGGTGACCCAGTTTCGCCAGTCCTTCGCTGATCACCGTGTTGATCATTGCCAGTAGAAACAACGCGTCTTTCTCCGGGCGAATAAAGACGTGCTCACTGGCAATTCGGGCGGTTTCCGTTTTGCGAGGATCGATGACCACCACTTTGCCGCCACGGTTTTTAATATCCTTGATCCGGCCGGGAACTCCGGCGGCCGTCATCATGCTGCCATTGGAAACCACCGGATTACCGCCAATAATCAACATGTAGTCAGTGCGATCAATATCCGGCACCGGAATCGCCATGCCCGCACCGAACATATAATTGGACGCTACATGGTGAGGGAGCTGGTCGGCAGAAGCAGAACTGAAACGGTTTCTAGAGCCCACTGCTTTGAAGAAATGGGGCAGGAACAGTGCGTTGCCAAAGTTGTGTGCATTAGGATTACCCAGATAGATACCTACAGCATCATTGCCATGCTCGGCCTGGATTCGTTTGATGTTGGCGGTAATGTCGGCAAAAGCCTCGTCCCAACGGATCTCTTCCCAGCCAGTGGCAGTCCGTTTCAGCGGTGTTCGAAGCCGGTCCGGATCATGGTAGAAATCCTGCAGAGCCACTGCTTTGGGACAAATATGGCCGCGACTGAACGGGTCCTCCTGGTCGGGCTTGATGGAGATAACTTCGTTACCCTGATATTTGATCTCCAGGCCACACATGGCTTCACAGATATTGCAGGTACGATAGTGGGTCTTGATCTCACTCATGCCGGTTCACTCGCCGCTGTTGTATTTATTGGTGGGTAACCGTGCCCCTGCCGGATGTTGCAGAGAGTAGGTCGATTGTCAGTCTGGCAGGTCTGGGAGGGAAGTGTAATTGTCACAAATGACATGGATTTGGTGATAATGGACAAAGAAAAGTTTAGAAGGAAAGCGCTTAAGAAATTAGAAGGACAGTGCATAAGAAAAGCGTGTCCGGTCTATTTTCAACTGAACTGACGGTATCCATAAAGCCAGGATTCGCCAGCGGGTTACACATATTCCTATCCTTTAACACCGTAATGTTGTGGGGGGCCGGTATGCCCTGCTCACATAGGCTTCTATCGATGGATTTATACAGCGTAAATAACTTGGGGCCAGAGTAAAAAATCACCTATATTCTTGCTGTAATCCCAAAAAAGGCCTCCCAAAAAGCACAGAACCTTTCCTTTGAGGATCAGGATCAGGATCATGAAATACAAACGGATTGTTGTTAGTCATTACGGTGGACCTGACGCACTTCAGTTGGTTGAAGATGACTGTCCGGAACCAGGTCAGGGTGAGGTGCGGGTGAAAGTGCTGGCGGCAGGGGTGTCTGCTCCTGACATTATGGCGCGGGAGGGTATTCATCCGGAAACGCCTCAAGTGCCTTATACACCGGGATGGGACTTGGTTGGCGTGGTGGATCTGCTCGGTGAAGGTGTCTCTGGGGTTGAGCCCGGACAAACGGTTGCCGCACTACCGATCCATGGTGCTTATGCAGAATATGTCTGCCTTCCGCAAAGAGAATTTATTCCCGTTCCATCAGGATTAGACCCCGCTGAAGCTGTCAGCCTCATTCTTAACTATATGACCGCGTATCAGATGCTACATCGTGCAGCCAAGATCAAAACGGGTCAGAGTGTGCTTATTCACGGTGCTTCCGGTGGCGTTGGCTCGGCACTTATGCAACTTGGCCGGCTCGCCAATCTTACGATGTATGGTACCTGCCCAGCGCAAGGCGCTTCCGCCGTTAAGGAATTGGGAGGGACCCCCATTGATTATCAGAATCAAGACTTTGTCGAGGAAATACATCGACTGACAAGTGAGGGGGTTGATGTGGTCTTTGACAGTATTGGCGGTTCACATATCTGGCGTTCGCGCAGGGCTCTTCGTCCTGGCGGAAAAGTTGTCGCTTTTGGTCTCACTGGAATGTTAAGTGGTGGCCGGTTAGCCTCCGGCCGTTCCGGTGAGCGTCATCCTTATCGGGCGATTATCGTCTTTGGATTGTATATTGCCGGCGGCTGGCTATTTCCTGGCCGTAAGCGGGTGGTTCCGTATAGCATTCAGACTCTAAAACGACTCCGGCCGGAAATGTTTCGTGAGGATTTAATGGCGTTGTTTGACCTTCTTAAGCAACGGAAGATCAAGCCCATTGTTGCGGAAAGATTACCGCTTGTTGAGGCACGGCGGGCACAGGAACTACTTGGAAAGGGCAACGTCACTGGCAAGATTGTATTAGTGTGCAACGAAAACTCGACGAACGAATATTCCTTTAAATGATATCTGAGAGGGGCCTCCGCTGAGTGACTTTCAGTACGGTCGCTAATGTTAAGTTTAAGCTTCAACTTAGGTTACACTTGTTCCTTCACCATCAGTCTATTTCAACACCGATAAAAGAAGTATGAAGTTTCTGCAACAGCGTATCGAACAACAGCTCATTGGCCTCACCGGTCTTGCTCTTGGCGGCATTGACTATGAATCCCCAGCAGGTGACCCCGGCTTGTTCGGGCCCGGCAGTGTATGCTGGCTGGTACATGCGGATTTTCCTTCCATGCTGTGTGGAGGGATCAGTGCGTTGATGTTGCAAATGCTGCATCCGCTGGCGTTGTCCGGTGTGTTGGGGCATTCCAATTTCCGTGAGGATATGATTGGGCGGTTGCGGCGTACCGGTCAGTTTATTGCGGGGACAACGTATGGGGCAGAGGCGGATGCCCGTCGGCTGATTGAGCGGGTACGGAAGATTCACGATCAGGTCGTCGGAGTTGCACCGGATGGTCGTCCCTATGCAGCCAATGATCCTGAGCTGCTGGTGTGGGTGCATGTGGCGGAGGTTTACAGCTTCCTTGCCGGGTACTTGCGTTATTGTAATCCGGCTCTGAGTGAAGCCGAGCAGGATCGTTACTATGATGAAGTGGCCCGGATTGCCGAGGCTCTTGGTGCCAAGGATGTACCGCGATCGCGGAAGGCGGTGGACGAATACTTGCAGGGCATGCGGTCCGAACTGGTATTCGACGAACGAGCGGCGGAAGTCCTGTCTCTGTTGATGAATGCCCCGGCTCCCAGCCGCTTAACTCAACCCGTAGGTCGTATCATGACTCAGGCCGGACTTCTACTGCTACCGGACTGGGCTCGAACCATGATCGGCATTAGTGATAGCCCATGGCGACGCCGAAGTGTTGAAATCGGTATGAATACCCTGGCTCCCACCATGCGCTGGTCATTTCGCAATGGCGCTTCACATCGTGCACGGCGGCGTATGGGGGAGCACACGCCCTAGGAACATTTGGCCAATTGGGAAGATGCTTCTGTGGTGGGAGTAATTCTTTTTTGTTTTGAATTCTGAGCCGGCTAAAAAGTGGATTGAAGTGCTCTCAGCGGTATATTCTTCTGGCTTGCCAATGGAATCCCTATAACCAAAACAGACCGATCCCGATGTCTAAAACGGACTTATAAAGTATGGCGACTATTCTAACCTCCCTGTTTCAATACAAAGCCTGGGCCAATCACGAACTCTTTAATGAACTGAAAAAACTCGACTCTGCCGGCCATGCAAAAGAACTGTATGATGCGATCAGAATACTGAACCATGTGTATGTTGTAGACCGGATCTTCGCTGCTCAGCTTCAGGGAGGTGACCATCCGTATACCGCAACCAATACTCCTGAGACTCCGGCGCTTGACGACTTGTTTGATGCAGTCCAGTTAATGGACGAATGGTATTTGGATTATGCAGGTGGACTGAGCCCTCAACAGCTGGCGGAGTGTGTCAACTTTACCTTTGTCGATGGTGATAAAGGCACGATGACCCGGGAGGAGATTCTGCTGCACATTGTGACCCATGGCGGGTACCATCGTGGGGCTGTGGGACGAATCATGGCCCAGCTCACTGTTGCGCCGCCTCGAGATATATTTACCCGGTTTCTGCATGAACATGAGCCTGGGCGGAGAGAGTAGCAAAAAGGAAAATTTACTCAGTCACTGAGATACTTATGTCAGAATTCTGGATTATCGACACGAAATGCAAAGTTTTGCAGGAAAGTACAATGCCACAGGACGGAAGTACCTATTACTACGGTCGTAGTGTGGTGCTCGCAGATACAATGGAGTTGGCCATAGAGCAACTGACACAGGCTTTGAAAAAAGACCATATATTGCTTGAGGAAGTTCAGCAGGTGGTTACATATGAAGATGGGCAGTGGACTGAAGACGACGACTTTGAGGTTCACGAGAGCCTCAGAGATTCAATGTTGAGTAACGAAATAGAGTTTGGCTGCTTCATTTCAGAGAAATCTCGATAGGGTAGTCGAAGGGAAAGAAGGATCCCTGACGCTGACAGAAGAGGCTTTAATCACAATCCATTGAAAAATTGCAGACGATCGGACGTAACGATTAAACTCGAGAAAATTCCCTGCCAGAAAACTCCCGCCATGCTCTGTACCATCCTGCAAAGAGCTATAGCCATCCCCGATAAGCAGGCACTTGCTGACATCGAAGCCCTGTTCCAACACCGATCCCTGAAAAAAGGGCAAACCCTCCTTCATCAGGGCGACCTTTGGACAAGAGCCTTCGCGATAGAGTCCGGACTCTTGCGAATGCATGTAATTGACCCGAACGGGAAGGAGTTCAACAAGAACTTTCATCTCGAGGGAACGTTGATCTGTCCACTCACGACAGATATGGAGAAAAAGCCTTCCCTGTTTGCGGTGACAGCGCTGGAGAATTCTGTGATATGGGAGGCCCCCGTCATCGATTTTCGTTCGGTACTCGGAGACTACGGACTTTGGGAGCCGCTGCGCACCCGGCTTCTTGAGAGGCTTCTCAATGACAAACTGCAACGGGAATATGACCTTCTTACTCTGGATGGAACGTCCCGCTACCAGAATTTCTGCCACTCTCAATCGTCATTGGCGGCGCGCATTCCACTCGCGCAACTGGCCAGCTATCTGGGGCTGACAGATGTGTCGCTTTCAAGAATCAGACGCGGTCTCAAACGGCAAGACTGATCATTTGTTAAGGTCGGAGTCCGGTTTCCTTTTTAGAATCGCAGAAGTTACCCAAGCCATGTTGGGGGATCTGTTATGAATCGTATAGGAGGATGCCGATGACCCACGATAAACCACTTCTGAACCTTATCGAAAGCGGTACCCTCGGCCTTGCCACCATTGTGTTTGGCATTATGGCGGGCTTCTTTTGGACCTATTCGTTCAACGTCAATCTGGCCTTGCTGCAAGTTGATGGCGAAACCTATGCACGGGTGCAGTCTCTGCTCAATGTGAATGTTCGCCATCCTATGTTTTTCTCTTTCTTTTTTGGTGGTGGTCTTTTCTCAATGATGGCGTTGGTTGTGAATCTGAGGCAATGGCGGACCGGTTCTTTCTGGTTAATTGCACTGGCCACTGTGATCTATATCGTGGGTGTGATTCTGTACACCAAACAAGTCAATCTGCCGCTGAACTACTATACAGAATCATGGCAACCGACCGACCTTCCTGAGGATTGGATGGAAACGAGAAGCCGGTGGAATGATGCCAATGCGGTGCGTGTTGTAGCGTCTTTTGTGCCGTTTACTTCTTGCGTTATTGCCCTAATGCTTAGAACTACTCAGCGGCGCTAAATTCTTAGCGAAAACCTTCTATTTGACAACATTCTGATGATTGTGAGGTGGCACTTAATTGTGTTTTAGGATTGATTTTCCCCCTATGTTCGCCTGAAGCATTGCTTTATATTTTTATTAAGTGATTGTCATGTGATAATGTGTTGCGAATTTTTTGTGGTAAGGAAGGGAGTTATTTGAGGGAAGCGTATGAAATGTTCTTCTGTGCCTCGACTTTATAGTGTCGTCAGTTTTATATTGGTTGCTCTACTGGGGTTTACCATAAGTGGTTGTGCTCAAAGGCAAATTCCAGTCAATTATAATCAATTACCGCAAGTGCCTATCCAAGCACTATCTGCGGACAAAGCCCTAATATATTTGTATTCTCCTGATGGTATAGACATGCCTATCCGGATAGATGGAAAGCCATATGGTGAACTTGAAGGGAGAGTATATACGTATTTTTATCTTGAGCCGGGTAATCACTCAATCGTGTATTACGACTGGCTGCTTCCAAAAAGTAAGCTTGCCGAAATTAATGCCAAGTTTGAAGGTGGACATGTATATCACCTGAAGCAGTTCCATGAAACTCAAAGAACAGAAGGTGGCGCTCTTGTTCAGGGGCTTGTTGCCGGACTTGGGTTTTCATCCAACGCAATGTCCAGGTTTGGCGAAATAAGCGCTGACGAAGCTTCATATCTACGCAAGAAACTCACACTCTTAACTACAGAAGAAGATCTCTGATGCAATTCAATAAACTTATCCGCTACTGTTTGATAGCAAGTCTGTTCATCTTTCAGATAGGTTGTGCACCGGATATTCCAATTTCAGCTGTCACTGCGGATAGTACTGTTAAATTAGATAACGTGTCTTTTAGTCCTATTCTACTCACCACTGGTGAGGTTGATGGGAGCATATACTCTGGAGCTTACACAAAAATATATAAGTGGCACTTTGATGAGAATATGCAGCGAGAATTTATTGATGTGCTCTCTCGCGAATTGGCGAACCATGGGGGGGGATTTGATGGAGGAAATGAGACATCAACCTCTATTCATGTGAATTTCCGTAAAACGTTCTATGAGTCTAACGCTGGAAATTATTTCTTTGATGTGGAGATGAAATTATCCTATATGGAGGTTTCTAAATCCTTCTTTTACAGAATTTCCACTCAAGAAGGCCTGTCTTTCAGTGAACAGTGGAATTTTACTGTTACTGAGAAACGTGCTTGGGCTGTGAAAAAATTGGTTGAATTCATGATGAGTGACATCGAACAGTTTGTTAAAGGAGGGCGTGTCTAACGCCCATGGTTGTCAACGTAATACTTCCGGGAGAAGTTCCACTTTATTATGAAGTATGGGACATCTCCCAGTATCTTTGATGACTATGAACCTTAAGGCTGCGCGGCGTACCAAACCTTACCTACACCGTGACCGGTTGTATCCCCTTGTTCACGATCACCAACCCAGGTGTATAGGGGCTGGTTTTTATAAGCCCACTGATAAGTGCCATCTTTACGCTCGATGACAGTGAACGCACCCCAGGTCTTAGCGTTTGCTTTCGCCAAAAACGGAGGCCAGCTACCAGCACAACCGTCGTAGCAGTTAGACACGGATGCACCATCTTTAGTGAAAGTGTAAAGTGTCATGCCTTTGGCAGTGGCAAACACTTCGCCAATAGAGGTGTTGACCTTGCTGACAACTCTGTTGGCACTGGCGTTTTGGGTAGTGTTGCTCGCAACCTGATTCGAGCCGTAGTCGTAAGAGGCTGAAGAACCGTAGTAGTTTTTGTCCTTGGCAAAATAATCGACGCTGTCTGCTTTACCTTCTGCATAGACATTGAGGCTGCCCAGTGTGGCGACAGACAGAGTAGCGATAGTGGCTAGGGTGGTAAGTTTCATATTCGTCTCCTAATGGGTGTTTCTGTATGAGTTTCAGTGTTTGTATATAGAGACGACCCGGACACTGGATTTGGATGCAATAAATTTAAATTTTTTTGTACTCCCTAAAAAAGCTGGATTTTCATTGCTTGGAAGATAAGCACTGAAGAGCTGGTCTTAATGTCTGGATATGGAAATCTGAGGAATACACCCCATCGCTACCAGCGTTGCTTCGACGGCACTATCGAGAGGAGTGTGCGGCTCAGATCCCAGCGTGGCGATCAATTTACTGTTGTCCATTCGTACCGGCGTTTGCCACAGATAGCGCATCTCCAGTAGTTCACGTAGGGTTTCCTGGAATGGAGAAATCAGGCGGATAAGCCACCAGGGAAAAGCGACGATCTTTGGGGAGGCTGCCCCATGCTGAGTAACCACTCGGCAGATGGATGCGGGGACTTTGGTGCCGTCCGTATCCCAATGACCTGCCATATGAAAGCGGGCGAAAGCATCAAGATTTTCCCGACGCTCGAGAAGTAAAACCATTGTCCTGGCCACATCGGGGAGATAAGCCCATTGATGGCCGACGGCATTGGCGCTGGGGTTGTTCACTTTTTTAATGGGTTTTCCGGGTGTGATGAGCCCTTGGGAGAACCAGTTGTTTTTAACCTGAGGACCAAAAAAATCGCCTGCCCGGACGATAATGACACGTCCACCCTGATGCGCATAATCCGCCAGACGCTGTTCCATCTCCACCCGGATTTTGCCTTTGCGGGTTAACGGCTTTTGTGGAGCCTCTTCGGTAATCATCGGGAATGAATCCGGTCCACGGTGTGCTTCAGGTTCGCGGTATGAATCAGGTCCGCTGTATGAATCAGGTCCCCTGTATGAATCCGGTCCCCTATACGAATCAGGTCCAAAATTATAAACGGTCCCGGGAAGGACAATGGTGGCTTTTGTTTTCCTGGCGGCGGCGATGGTGTTATCCAACATCGGGAGGACGAGGTTACCCCAATTGCGATACCCCGGTGGATTCACTGCGTGGACAATGACAGAGCACCCGTCCGCTGCACTCTCAACGTCTTGCTGATTGAGCGCATCACCCGGAACCCAGGTGATACCCTCAAGGCATTCCTGACGGTTGATACCACGACGCATTGCTTTCACTGTCCATCCGGTAGCCTGGAGCTGCCTGGCCACCTCCCCGCCAATCCCACCGGTGGCTCCTAGCACCAATACGGTTTTTTGATTTTGCATGACCTCTTCCTCATGACTGATTGATGATGCCAGTCTATGAAGAACCCGGATTAAACGGAATTGACTAAAATAATACAGTGGCTATACATTAATGTATGGCTGAAGATATTGGTTGGGAACTCTATCGTTCATTTCTCGGAGTATTGCAGGAGGGCTCTCTGTCCGGAGCGGCGCGTGCCCTGGGACTGACGCAGCCCACCATCGGACGCCATATCTCGGCGCTGGAAAAACAACTTAAACTGACACTGTTTACACGCTCCCAGACGGGCCTGTTACCCACTGAAGCGGCCCGGTCACTACGAGGATTCGCTGAAGAAATGGCCAGTACTGCAGCAGCACTGGCCCGGGCTGCTGCCAGTCAGGGAGCCGGTATCAGTGGGGTAGTACGAATCACCGCCAGTGATGTGATCGGGGTTGAAGTCCTTCCTCCCATCATTGCCCGATTACGGCGGAACCATCCACACCTTCAGATAGAACTGGTGTTGTCCAACCGGGTACAGGACCTGATGACCCGTGAAGCCGATATCGCCGTGCGCATGATCCAGCCGCGGCAAGCTCAATTAATCGCGAGATCAATCGGAAAAATAGAACTGGGTCTGCATGCCACTCAAGACTACCTCGATCGCTATGGTTACCCTGAGTCTCTGGGGGATCTTGAACAACATACTCTGATCGGATTTGACCGGCCCACAGCTTTTACCCGAGAAGCAATGAAATCTTTGCCCGGCCTGGAGCGGGAAATGTTTTCCCTGAGATCTGATAGTGACCTGGCTCAGTTGGCCATGATCCGGGCGGGGGCCGGCGTTGGGGTCTGCCAGGTGGCGTTGGCCCGGCAAAGTAGAGATCTGCACCATCTCCTCCCAGATCAGTTAAAACTGCACCTGGATACCTGGATTACGATGCATGAGGATTTGCGCAATCACCCACCTTGTCGGGCGGCATTTGATGCTTTGGTTGAGGGGATGCTTGAGTATCGAGACCTGCAGTAATTCTGTATTCCCCCTTTAACTATTTCTTACCGGGGTGAGTTTTATCCCACTGGATACCCGGTTGATAACGGCTGATACATGCGGCTAAATGGAGATAAGCTAAGTTAATCGTTACTTGCGAACCCGCCCTCAACCATCCAATCGGAGGTATTACGCCATGGAAATAACCGATGAAGATTCTATCAAACCCTTCAAGTCTTTCATGGATGAATACGACCAGAGTTTTTATCAAAGGAATATTGAGAAATTCCGGTCGTTGCATGTGTCTGACCACCAGGTGATTTTCTTCGACAACCACGCAAACTGTGACTCCAATGGCTATTCGGAACTTGAGGAAAAAGTTGCGGATTTCTTCAAGCATGGGGATATTGTGGACTTGGTTAGAGAGAATGTACGCGTATTTGTCAGGGAGGATATGGCCTGCATCACCGCGACGTTGCGGTATTCGTCAAAACCCCGGCCCGGAGTGCGGACGACCTATGTGCTGGAGCGGGAAGAGGGAGCCTGGAAAGTCCGCCACATGCACCATTCGTTTGATCCCAATGAAGTTTCCTGAACAAGCTATCTGAGGGTTTACCCTAGCTAGGGTACAAGCCAGCTTTGTTGAACAGTATCACCCCGTATTATGTGACAAATTAGTTGCGATGTATGTTAGGTGAACAGAATGAATGTCAACACAGTCAGCGGTTCTGATACCACGAATTCCTCATCAGTTTCCGGATCAGGGAACGGAATTGGGAATGGAATCGAGAGTGGCATAGCAAGTGGAATAGAGAGAGGAATAGGGAGCGACAGCGGATCGAATATTTCCCAAAATCTCAAGGATCTCGCCGGTCAGGGGACATCAAGGTTTACGGAAACATTGAGCCCCATATTTGGAAGCGACATACCGACAAATGCCTATGAGAGCCTGCGCCAGGACATCCTGAAAGGCCAGATGCCAGAAGCACCGGTTATTGTCGCTTATTCAGGGTTAGGAGATGCGCTTGCCGCCTACGATCAAAGCCGCCAGCAAATCCTGATCTCCTCAGACTTGGCCTATCAATCAGCGCCTGGAAGTGAACAGTTGCAACAGAGAGCCATAGCGGAGGAAACCGGGCACCATATTGATTCATTGCTGCGTAATCACTATTCCGACATCGGCGGTGACGCTCGTGCGGATGAAGGTGCTAAGTTTGCGCGGGATATTGGTGGTTTTGCTGTGGCTGATGGCGAAATCCAGCATGATGGCAAGAAAGGGTCGCTGGAATTTTTTGAGGCCAACGGACACAAAGCGATAGTGACGGATTCCGTATATTCTGCCTGGCGTAATCCTGTTGGTGACAACGCTAATCTGAACCAGCTAAGCAAGGAAGTCTATTTTGGAAACTGGCTTCGTGATATGTCGAATGCCTATGACCCGGCCGGTGTTGCAAAGGTCTCCAAAGTTGTAGCGCCTCACGTCCAGAATGATCCCAATTGGGTAAAGGATTTGGGATTGGATCCCGCCAGTAAACCTGGCTTGGAGCAAATTGAAAAAGCGCTTACCGATGATCTTTTGGCAACGATTGCTGAAGGTATTCGCATTAAGGCCAAAGTGGACTTCGGTCAGGATATTACGGCGAAAGATATTGGGGCTTACTCGCAGGTTGAGCACATTGATAATCCCTATTCATCGATGGCAGAGCAAAAGAATAATTTCGATCCCGCAACCGGTGTTTCCAATCATATTATGGAATCGCGCGATCGAATGATCGGTATGTTGAAACAGGCTTTCGAGGCTGACGCCACTACTGAAGGGCGGAGAATGCTGGGTGATGCGACCCATACGATGGAAGACTTGTTTGCCCACAGCAACTTCATCGAAATATCGGTGAATTCGGAGCTGTCCCGTACAGGAAAAGGCAACACCGTTGAAACCTGGGGGCCTCAGGTGTCAGTCAATGGCGGAAACCGGACGCTGCTTACCACCGGGGGATTTGGCGATACGGACATCGGATACAGTCTTGCTCCTGCTGCGGCTGAAGCGATGTTTTCCACAAAAGAACCTGGAGCTGTGGATTCAGGTCAGGTGATGAAGGAATCATTGGCTTCCTGGCAGGGTATGATGGGTGTTGCTGCGGAAGATGGGCAGAGACCGACCTTAAAATATTATGACAAAGTCGTGGAAATTCTCGCTGAAGAGCGGGGCATTGATGTCAAAGGAATCATCGATACCAAGAATCTGATTATGGCGGCGTTTGCTCCCATGAAGTTGCTGGTGCCGGATGCCTATCGCCAGATTGAAAGCCTGGTGAATGAAGGTGGGAATATGATGGTGAACGGTGCCGCTGAAGGCATTCCCATTCAGCAAAGTATTCAATATGATTCTGAAAGCGTATTGCCAAGCCATAGTCAGCTGGCCAAGGATCATGATGATCATCATTTCCATAGTCTTGGGATTGATTTGGGGACGATGGCAACCACAGAGATCGTGGATAGCATGAAGCAGGCATGGGACCTCAAAGCCCAGGGCGATATGCAAGGTGCCGAGGCTGCGCTTAATCAGGCAATCGATAAAGTTAACGGATTCTTCGTGCATCCGGATGATTCTACCAATGCCACTGTTCACGCAGTTATCTCAGAATGGGTTGCCAATCCGCAGAATTCAGCTGCGATAGAAAGAGCCGGATACATCTCTGATTTACACCAAGTAGTTGCCGGTTTGCCTGGTATGAACGAGCAATCGGCTCAAAAACTTTTACAGAGTGTGGTAGCCGGCTCACCTGACGCGGATATAATGACCACGGTTCAGGACAATGTTGTCAAAAGTGTAAGCGATAGGTTTAATCAGTGGTTTTCAACCGAGCAAAAACCCTAGGTCATAGACTCACCAAAATCTTAGATCATGGATTCGCCAAAACGGCGATAACCGGAGTCTTCTGTTTGCTGGCCGTTGGCTGCCAGCAAACAGAAGCAGACTCTCCGTATACCTTCGAAATTGACGGGCGAAATGTCATTATCAATGGACAACCCCTGACCCCTGGGGGCTCTTCTGACGAACTGGTCGATGTTCTGGGAATTCCTGACTATGCCTGGGCCCCAGATGTGCCGAACAACGTCTTCTGGAAGAAATATGGTGTGGAAGCTGCCGCTCAAAATGGGTGTGTCGTGCGGATCGCGGTGCGCATTTCGCCTGTAACGGAAAAGGATATTAAGGTATGGGAACGAGAGAAGTATCCCGGTAAGCGACCTCAACCCCGTTTCCCCGGAAAGATTATTCTCGATAGCGTTGAAGTCACTTCTGATCTGTCGTTTGAAGAACTAAACAGCAAGAAACACCCCCCGGGATTCCCCGACGGATTCAACGTCACCGATTTGTTATCCAGTGGCCATGATCCGGTAAGAGAACTCAAGGTTGAGGGTGAAAACCCATACACGTTAGTCTTGCATCTCGATCATAAATCCGGCGAACTTGAGTTTCTTGAGTACTACCCAATGACCCAGGGGCGTTGCCAATCCCGACCTCTGCTGAATCAGGAAATGTTGGATTCGGAAGAGCAGGCGTGATACTTGAAGAGACGAAAATGAAATGACAACTTTCGCCTCACGCTAAGCTGCAAGCAAAAGTGCCTCGTATATAGCGTAAGTCTCCGTCACCAAAGAGACGGTGGTATTACAAAGACTCATAATTTTTCATTTCTCAAAACTTTGCCCTATTATTGCCCGTGATACGCGACTGTGAGTCGGGCTGCGTATGTTCTCGATATGAATATGCATGTAAAGCTGTCTCCTCTTTCCGTTTCCCCTATTTCTCTGTCAACCTCTCCTATTGAAAAGGACTCTTTTCGGATGTCTGCTAAACATCAGATCTTTGCTTTATTACTTCTGCCCATCACGGTAGGGCTTTGCTTGTGGATGCAGGATGCTGTCGCCCGGGAAAAGCTGGATTCAGTTCCCCCCGATATCTTTACCGAAGGCGCGCTGCAGCCGGAACTTGCCTTACCAGGAGAACAGTATTTAGAGATGCTGCTGAACAGGCGGTATGAAGAATTGACCCAGGTATTGGAGCCTTATTTAAAACCTGTTCAGGGCAAGGGGTCATCGGAGTTTGATACCGCTCTCACTGTCCTGGGAAGGACTGAGAAATGGCTTGAAAAATATTTTAGTGAGTGGGTAGAAGCCACACCTGATTCTGCTGTGCCGTATCTCGTTCGCTCGAATTACTATACGGAACAGGGTTTGGAAGCCAGAGGAGAAAAATATCTCAGGGAAACGCCTCGTGCTCAAATCAGCGAAATGAAGCGTCTGTTTAAGCTGAGCTTTGGGGATATTGATAAGGCAACGTCTCTGAATGATCTGACTGCCTACCCATATGCCATGAAACTCAATATGGCGATGCGCCTGGGGAAGCATGAGGAATTGAGGGGTATATATGAGGCAGGTATTAAGCGGGATCCGGCACTGTATTGGCTATCCAATGCCTATTACTGGACCCAGGTGCCAGCATGGGGAGGAAGTGTTGCGGATCAGAATCGTTTTCTTGGTGAACTGAAGCGTCAATACAGCAAATATCCCTGGCTAAAGGGGATTGAACTGGATGTCATGATCGATGACATCAATCAGAAGCCGGGTGAGCCCTGTGACAAGATCCCCGAATATCGCAAGGCTCTGGAGTTTCATGAAAACAGTTGGATCAATTACCAGTTGGGCCGGGCATACAGTTGTAACCGGGACTTCAAGGAAGCACTGGTTTACCTTCGAAAGTCTATCGAGCAGTGGCCACACAGGGCCATTACCTGGAGGCTTTTGGGGGCGATTGAGCATGAAAAGGGAAGGCATGATAAGGCCTATGATGCGAGCAGAATTGCGACCCATCTCAACCCTCAGGATGACTTTGCCTTCTTCCAGTTGGGGAATATCGCGCTTTACCTTGAGAAATATCCTGAAGCGGAACAGGCCTACCTGTTGGCTTCTCTGGTAAGTCCGGGGAATGCCTCATACTCGGAGTATATCGGTTTGGTCAAGCGAAGTGCGGCTGATCCGAATAGCCCCCAGCAACTTGCGTTATTGACGGATGACGAATCAAGAGTTGCCTCGAAAACAACCTATCTGCACGGTAAGAAAAATGGCCAGTCAATTTTCTATGATGAAGCCAACCGACCTCGAGAAGTTCAATATTTTGAAGACGGTAAGCTGAAGTATTCAGATCTGTTTCACCCGGACGGTTACAGGGCCACAAGACTGAGTGTGAAAGTCGACTTATATTCCGGCCCCTATTGGGAGTACTCACCGTCGGGCAAAGTCATCTCATTGGGAACTCTGGACAAAGGCAATGCTGAAGGCCTGCTGGTCCGGTCATTTGAAAATGGCAAGCCACTATACTCAGGGGTTTATGAGAACGGGCAGAAAAAAGGGAAAATCAAATTTTGGGTCCCCAGTAAGCAGATCGACGGTATGACCGTCATTGCCGTTGCGGCGAATGGAATCTCTCATGTGAATACGCCTTTAAGTGCTCAGACCACATTTCATCTAAAGGATGGTAAGCCGATCTACTTATACACCGCCATGGAGGGACTCTCAGCGGGTAAACATGAGGTTATATTCAAGCTATACGACAGCCAGGGAGAAGAGTGCATGGAGGTTCCTGTATCAGGGAGTACCGAAGATGGTTTCAATTTCTACTATGCCTACTACACCCCGAACAAGAAAGAGGACCAGCCTGGAGACTGGAAAGCGGTAATCTTTCTGGATGGTGATCAGATTGCCACTATGCCCTTGACGGTTCTTTAGCCTCTATTGAAAAATTCCCGGCCTGATTATCCCTCTGGTCGGGATTTCTCATAGCTTTGACGGCAACATCATCAACTCCACACTGACAAACCCCCGCGTTGTTCGTATTATTGCCTACCAGTGATCAATTGGAGGCAAAGCATGAGCACATCCCCTATACGCCTGACTGAGTACAGCCATGGTGCCGGTTGCGGTTGCAAGATTTCACCGAAGGTTCTTGATCGGATTCTGGTATCTCAGCTTAGTCTGCCGGAGTTCGGTCAGTTGCTGGTGGGTAACAGCAGCAAGGACGATGCGGCGGCCTACGATCTGGGGAATGGGCAGGTGGTGTTGAGTACCACAGACTTTTTTATGCCGATAGTGGATGACCCCTTCGACTTCGGCAGAATTGCGGCCACCAATGCGATTAGCGATATCTATGCTATGGGCGGCCAGCCTTTAATGGCCATCGCCATACTGGGATGGCCGATCAACAAGCTGTCGCCGGAAGTGGCGCAACAAGTCGTCGAAGGAGGACGCCGGGCCTGCGCTGATGCGGGTATCCCTTTGGCGGGCGGGCACAGTATCGATGCCCCCGAACCTATATTCGGCCTCGCCGTAACAGGACTCACCAGCAAGGAACACCTCAAGCAGAATAACCGCGCTGAAGCCGGAGACAGGCTTTATCTGACCAAACCATTGGGTATCGGCATTCTTACAACGGCGCAAAAGCAGAAGAAGCTTCAGGACGAGCATACCCATCTGGCACGGGACATTATGTGCCGGCTCAATAGTGTGGGGGCATTGGTTTCGAAATTGGAGGGGGTGACTGCGATCACTGATGTAACCGGATTTGGCCTGATGGGGCACTTGCTCGAAGTCTGTGAAGGCAGTGGAGTGCAGGCTGTCGTGGAAGCCGGTGCAGTGCCGGTAATACCTGAGGCGCTGGATTATCTGGCTCAGGGGTGTGTCCCTGGAGGAACAGGGCGCAACCTGGAGAGTTATGGCCATAAGCTGGCACCGATGGCTGGGCGTCTCCAGCATCTGCTGTGTGACCCGCAAACCAGTGGTGGTCTGCTCATTGCGGTAAAACCTGATCAGGCTGCGGCTTTGGAGAGTCTGCTGGCAGAACAAGAGCTTTACGCACAGAGTATCGGGCAGCTTGAAAGCTTCTCTGGAGAGCATTTCATCAGAGTGAGTGGTGATGAAGAATCGTTATCCCGTGCTGAGGGACAACTGTGAGCCGTCCTGATGCGCAACCAAACGGTCCTGATTATCGCTCGATTTTTCTAAACGATATTCCACTGATCGATACCCGGGCACCGATAGAGTTTGAGCGTGGAGCGTTCCCCACCAGTGTCAGCCTTCCACTGATGACCAATGAAGAAAGGGCTCAGGTGGGCACTTGCTACAAACAGCAGGGACAGGCGGCGGCGATTGAGCTTGGCCATCAACTGGTGATTGGGGAAGTCAAATCGCAACGGGTGAATGCCTGGATTGATTTTGCCCGGCATCATCCACAAGGTTATTTATATTGCTGGCGTGGTGGCTTGCGAAGCCAGATCTGCCAGCAATGGATGCACGAAGCCGGTTGTGACTACCCCCGTATCGGTGGTGGCTATAAAGCCATGCGCCGTTACCTGATTGATGAATTTGAACGAATTTGTACCCGGCAACCGTTATTGATTTTAGGTGGCCGCACGGGCTGCAACAAAACTGCCCTGATTGAGGAACTGCCACAGGCCGTGGATCTCGAAGCACTGGCCCATCACCGGGGCTCCAGTTTTGGCCGTCGACCGGGCGGCCAGCCGACCCAGCTTAACTTCGAAAATGGTTTGGCTGTTGCCATGCTGAAAGCAGAACATCAGGCGCTGAGCAGGAATCTGTCTATTCTGCTGGAGGATGAGAGTCGTCTGGTGGGACGTTGTGCTTTGCCTCCGGTGCTTCAGCAAGTCATGGGGCAGAGCCCGATAGTCCTGCTGGAAGTGTCACTGGAAGAGAGAGTTGAGCACAGCTATCGCAACTATATTCTTAACAAACAACTTGAGTGGCAGCAGCGGTTGGGTGAGGAAGACGGTTTTGATGCTTTCGCAGAAGATCTGTCTCAGTCGCTATATCGAGTGCGTAAACGTCTGGGCGGGGTGCGCTACCGTGAAATCAATGATCAGCTGGAAAACGCCCTTGTTGCTCATCGAACAGGGAAACCTGATCTGCACCGAGACTGGATAACACAGTTGCTGGTCGACTATTACGATCCAATGTATGACTATCAGCTAAGTAAAAAATCTGAGTTGATTGTGTATCGAGGTGACCGGGCGGCCGTTCGCGAATATCTGTCGTCGCATAAGAGGTCTGCAGATGGTTCTACCTCTTCAACACTTGCCTCACAGGGAAGTGGAAGTTAAATCGTGAGCATTTTTTTACACAGTTTTTTTAACACAATTTTCTAACATCAATCCAAGGAGCTTCCATGTCGATACTGCGTTGCATATCCCGCCGGGTATCTATACTACGTAGTCTGTTGGCGCTGACCTTTATAGCGTCAGCTGCCGCCCAGGCAGAAACTTTCGTATTTACTGCCATTCCGGATCAGGACGAATCTCACCTGCAGGAACGTTTCGGTAAAGTCGCTGCATATCTCAATGAGCAGTTGGGTGTCGAGGTGAGCTATATCCCAGTGAAATCCTATGCGGCGGCCATTACCGCATTTCGCAATAACCAGGTTCAGTTGGCGTGGTTTGGCGGGTTGTCCGGAGTACAGGCTCGCCGTCTGGTACCCGGCTCTGAAGCACTTGCCCAAGGCTTTGAAGATCAGTTGTTTAAGACTTATTTCATTGCCAATAAGAGCGCAGGTATCACTCCGGGAGAAAGCCTCCCGGCAGCCATTAAAGGAAAAACATTTACCTTCGGCTCCAAGGGATCGACTTCGGGTCGTCTGATGCCTGAATTTTATCTGCGTCAGCAATTTGGTTCCGGACCTGAGGAGATATTCTCCAGGGTTGGGTTCTCGGGTGATCATAGTCGCACCATTGCTCAGGTTCAGTCGGGGGCCTATCAGGTTGGGGCGGTGAATTATTCTGTCTGGGAAAGTGAGCTGGAGGAAGGGAAGGTTGATCCGACCAAGGTTCAGGTGATCTGGACCACGCCAACGTACCCTGACTATCAATGGAGTATCCGCGGTGACGTGGATGAGCGTTTCGGAGATGGATTTAAAGCCAAAGTCCGGGATGCGTTATTGAATATGAACAAACCTGAACTGTTGGCGAGCTTTCCGCGACAGAGTTTCGTTCCGGCCAGTAACGATGACTATGCACCGATTGAAGCCACCGCCAAGGCCATCGGGCTGTTGGATGAATAAACCAACTAATCGCAGGTGAATGATAGGGTTTTGAAGGAATGATGAGGGTGATAGAGGAATGAGCAGCGCTTCGGTTCTGTTCCAGCTAAAGAGCCAGTCGTTTCGCTACGGCGAACACCAGGTGCTGGACGATATCACCCTGACAATTTGCCAGGGGGAGAAGGTGGCATTGCTCGGCCCATCCGGTGCCGGTAAATCCACATTGCTCACCCTGCTGTACCAGCAGCAACCACAGGTCTGTGCGCTTCAGCCTCAGGGAGGCGGATTGGTGGAGCTGTTATCGGTGTATCAGAATATTTTTATAGGTGGGTTGGATCGGATCGGAACCCTGGCTGCATTGTGGAATTTGATTCGCCCGCTACCTCGGCAGCGCCGTGCTATTAAGGAAATAGCACAACATTTGGGGCTCGATGAAAAGCTATGGCACTCAGTGGACCGGCTGTCGGGCGGCCAGCGTCAGCGGGTCTCGATGGGACGCGCTTTGTTTCGCCAGCAGCCGGTATTTCTGGGTGATGAGCCGGTATCGTCAGTGGATCCCGTTCAGGCTCAGGCATTATTAGCTCATATGCTGGAGCAGCATGAAACTGCTGTGGTAAGCCTGCACAATCGTCACCTGGCACTGGAGCATTTTGACCGTCTCATCGTCTTGCGTGACGGACGCATTTGTTGTGACTGTCCAGCAAATACCATGAGCAGCGAACAGTTGGATGGATACTACCAACAAGAGAAATCACCCGACGAGGATACTTCCAGGCCAACGGTTCCGGAGGCGGACGGTTGGGTTATTCGCACTTCATGATTACTGTACGTCGTTTCCTGATACAGCAGGAGTCCACTGTCCGTAAGCTGAATGGTGTCTGCCTTCTGATGATCGGTGCGGCATTTCTGGCGCTGGTCGGCGTCGATTTCCATATTTATTCTGTGGACCCCTGGGAGGAGCTGTCACGCATTGGTCTGGGTCTGGTAACCCCAGGGTGGAGTGATCTATCTTCCTTATTACTGGCTCTGTTGCATACCATCGCATTTGCTTTTCTGGCCATCGTGGTGGCTGCCCCGCTGGGATTACTGTTGGCGATGGCTTTTGGCTGGCTGCCTGTGCGCTTGCTTTGTGCGGCGGTGCGCTCGGTACATGAATTATTCTGGGGGCTGATTTTCATGCAATTGTTTGGAATCAGCGCGACAACCGGTTTGTTGGCCATTATCGTTCCATTCACGGGTGTATTTGCCAAAGTGTTTGCGGAAATATTTGAACAGCAATCGCCGCAGCCATCTCAGACGATCCCTCCATCCGCCGGTATACTCAAGCGCTACGCCTACACCCTAATTCCCCAGTCCTGGCCTGCCTTGACGAGCTATACCCGTTACCGCTTTGAGTGTGCACTACGATCAAGTGCCATTCTTGGGTTTATAGGACTTCCGACATTGGGTTTTCATCTGGAAACCGCCTTCAAGCAGGGACAGTATAGCGAAGCCGGAGCCTTGCTCTGGGCATTCCTATTGCTGATTGCCACGATACGCTTCTGGCTGCGGCCCAGAATGATCCCGTTTTATTTGATCGCCGCTGTATGGATGTTGCCTGAAACGATTGGTTTCAGTGGCGGCGGTTCTCTATGGCAGTTTATCAGCGTGGATATCTGGCCTGTCGCCTTGCGTGAAGGCAACTGGTCGGCCCTGGGAGACTGGAGCGTAATGATGTTCGGCAAGCAGATATGGCCGGGTCTGGTGCAGACTCTGCTGTTGACGCAAATCGCAGTGGTTTTGTCCGGGCTCGTGGTATTGGTGACTTATCCCTTTGCAGCACAATCATTGGCAGGCCCTATTATGCGCTGGCCGGGGCGGTTCCTTTTGCTGGTGCTGCGTTCCACGCCGGAGATGGTGCTGGCCTTTGTATTGCTGCTTTTATTCGGCCCTTCAGGTTTGCCTGCCGTACTGGCTTTGGCACTACACAATGGAGGCTTAATTGCTTTTCTGGTGGCCAATGCCAGTGATGCAGAGCGTAAAAGTCTGCTGACCCGACCAGATGATCCGACAGGTATTAAGCGTTACGCCTATGTTGAAACCCCCCGCCGTTTCCCGGGAATGCTGGCTTTTCTATTTTATCGATGGGAAGTGATCCTGCGAGAGAGTGCCATTATGGGAATTCTGGGAGTGGCGACTCTTGGGTTCTACATTGATTCCGCGTTTGAAGAAATCCGCTATGATCGTGCTTTCCTACTCATTGTCGTTACGGCTCTTTTGAATATGGCTGTGGATAGTTTATCCCGTCGAATGCGCGGAAGCTTTTCTTCCTTCAATCGAACAAAATAACCGCTACCAATCAAACAAAATAACTTCTACCAATCAAACAAAATAACCGCTACTTCTATCCCGATAATTTCAGCATAACGAAATCATTCTTGTGACTTTTGGTTATTTGACAATCATTTTCTATCCACTAATTTTTAATTTGCGAATAACACGCAAACTCTGATGATCCTGCAATTTACGGATATTGGAGTAATGACAGCGTTTCTCTAAGGAAAGTTGTGAGAATGGCGCTGCCGGTAATCCGGGTCGTCGGCCTGGCTTACTTCAAAACAATCATGGAAAAGGAGATTGCCATGCTTCCTGAAACTATTCTGGCCATATCAGCCGGTGCCACAGAAAAAGAAGTTTCCGAACTGTCTGTCACTGATATCGAACAATTGAGCATTTCTGACATCAGTTCAGTGAGAAATGCAAAATTGCGTGATCTACTCAACCGTGCCGTGAGCAAGCGTTTAGCTCACCATCTGGGCGGGTCCTACACGTCTCCGGATATCCAGGACACCGTTGGCAGACTAACTGAAGTCAGTCAGTAATCTGGCGAAGGGACGGTTGGATATGGGGTAACTCATCAGCCGTCCTCTTGTCGTGCCACCGCCAACCATTCGAATAAATCTGCAGGTTAAGGACGATTGTAGATAGTTTTTTTCCCTAGTACCTGTATTAGTACCTGTGCCATTTCAATCTGCAAATGGAGCTACGATGGCGGTTACCAATTACATCTTCAAGGTAGCCAGTAGATGCAACGCCGATTGCTCGTACTGCTATGTGTATCACAAGGACGACCAGACCTGGAAAGGGCAGCCGCGATTTCTGTCGTTGGAAACCTTTGAGGCAAGTCTTTTGCGCATTGCCGACTATTGGCTGGGGCGGTCAGGAAGGTTGCATATCGGGCTTCATGGGGGCGAGCCTTTTATCGCCGGTGCACGTCGATTCGGGCAGTGGATGTCATGTGTTGAAACAACGTTGAAGCCACGCGGAATTGAATATCAGATATCTGTCCAAACCAATGGCATCCTGTGCAATACCGACATAATGCAGCAGTTGCGTTCTGCAGGGGCGAAGCTGTTTGTGTCTTGTGACGGACCTCCAGGTGTTGCGGATCTTCAGCGAGTAGATCATTTGGGGAGACCCTTCTCCCGACAGGTAAAAGAATTTTTAAGCTGTCTGCAGCATGACTGGCAGGATATCTACGGAGGGATACTGGCGGTCATAGACCCTGACAGCTCCCCGGAAATGGTGATGGATTACCTGGAAGGATTTCAACCTCCACTGGTCGACTTGCTTTTGCCATTGATCCTGCGTTCAGATTTTTCAGATTTGGAAACTTTTCAGTTATATCAACATCGTCTCTGTGAGTGGCTTGAAAGAGCTTTTCTTCACTACTTGAACCTCAATACCAACAGTCAATTCCGCTACTTTGATCATGTCCTGCTGTCTGCTGCAAGTCCTCCATTTGAGAGAGCCATTCCATTTGATCCGCGTGAGACCCTGGTGATTGAAAGTAACGGTGATTATCACCTCGACGACACCCTGCGTATTTGCGGAGACCAGTTTACCGCCACTGGAAAGACAGTATTTGAAGCGGGTATCCCCGAAGTCATCTCAAGTCAGAGTTTCCAAAAACTCAATGCTTTGACGCAATTACCGCCAGCCTGCAGGCAATGTGACCTGCAGAACCTCTGTGGCGGTGGCTTGCCGGCTCATCGTTGGGACCGTAACTGTCAGGAGTTTGGCTTGGCTAGCACCTGCCCCAGTCTTTATCAGTTGTTTCATCAGGCACAGGAAGTGATCGAAAGCTTTAGACAGCATCGATTTCAACAACAAGGATTTTCCGATGTCGATAGTAAAAAGCAACGCACTCTTTGATGGTTCCTCTCATTCCGGCCGAGGGCAGTTTCCAGGGCTATCGGATATTACCGGTGCTGACGGCAGCTATCTGAAACTGGCTGACGGAAACCAGATCAGTGATTTCTGGTTGGGACACTTTGCCAGCCTATTGGGTCATAACTACCCGGACATTAAGCAAGCGCTGCAAACTCAACTCGATAGTGGCGTGTTTGACCAGATTGGCGTTCCCCTGGAGTTGGAACATGGCTTGGCGAATCTATTGCGTCAGTTGACCGGTTTCAATGGTGTCCGCTTTACCACCAGTGGTTCAGTATCGACGGACTACGCAATCCGTATTGCCCAAACCGTCACCGGACGGGCTATTGTTCTTAAGGGGCGAGGGGGCTGGCATGGAGGCAACCTCTTGTCTATCAAGGGTGTCAGATATCCGGAAGGAACCGCCGTTGACCTATACGAACAACCACAGATTACGTCCCACCTTGCCGAGCAGATAGTGCTGTTCGACTACAACGATGAACAACAGCTGGCCGACCTTTTTCATCGTTATGGGTCACAAATAGCCGGGATGATCGTTGAGCCGGTGGTTGGCAACTGTGGGATGTATCCAGTTTCTGAAGCTTTTATTAGAACTGCGCGGCGCTTGTGTGATCATTCGGGGGCATTGTTGATCGCTGATGAAATCGTCACCGGATTTCGCCGTTATCCGGGGTTGTACCTCCAGTATCACTTTGATGTAAAACCGGATATTGCGGTGATTGGCAAGGCCTTTGGTGGAGGTCTGCCGATTGCTGCTTTACTCAGCGATGTTGAGCTGATGAAGCAGGCCAAACATGCACAGTGCTTTTTTGAAGGAGGAACCTACTCCGCGCACCCCCTGTGTTTGGCTGGAGCCCATGCATTTTGCCGTCTTTGTTTGGGAGACCTGGGTGATCCCATATTTCAGCGAATTCATCAGCAGTTGCAGTTAACCTGGGCACTGATAGATCGGCACTTGGGTAAGTGGGAAAGTTACATTCACATTCCACAGAGTCGCGACCGTCAATTTCCGATCATCAGTATTCGTCTGGTTAAGCCGACGGCCACAAGAGTTCCCGACAGAGTGCTGGATCACTGGGACGCTCAGTTGGTTGATGCTCCGACACGTGACCAACAGGGCCGCCAGTTCATGCTCGAAAGGGGGGTTCTTCCCTGGCAGCTCCTGGGCTGTATCAGCCCGAGCCACAGTGCATCGCAAATCGAAGAGCTGGTTATCGGTTGTCGGGATTTTATCGAGTGCTTTGCGATGCAGAATTTAGCAGGTACACGACCATGAAGTCTCTCGCTCCCGGGGTTTATCTGTTGGAAGGTTTCTTCACAAACGATCAGACCGCGGCCATGCGTTCTCATCTTTCCAACCAAACCATGGGGGATCGATCGCTACTGAAATCCGGGTATTTTCGTGAATTGATTGTTTCGCCACCCATCGTTGCTATTGCCCGTAAAATACTGGGAAAAAAACTGCTCTTTCATCATGCCAATGGTGTGATTCTCCCACCGGGTTGGCCAGAAAAACTCTGGCACCACGATTATGATGGTGTGTCACCTGACCCGGCACGGCAGTTTAAGATGATTCATTTGATGATTTATCCTGAGGGGGCAAGTGAGCATAACGGCCCCTTGGTTATATTGCCTTCCAGCCGGAATACACGGGTTGTCCGCAGTTGGCCCGGTCGTTATCAAACCCGTCCAATGGCCGGAGAAATTTGTCCCCTTATCAAGCCTGGTAGTCTGCTCGTGATTGAGTCACAGATATGGCATTGCCGGCGTCATGGATCTAATCCGGACATATCCAGGCCCTATTTGAATATCAGCTTCTGCCAGCCGGGTATAGAGCGCCCGGAAAGGCGTCAGGTGTTGACCCGCCATGCGGCTTATCTGACTGATTTACCTTTGGATAGCGGGTTGTTTGCAAGTGACGGTGTTACCGATGAACGACCTGTGTTACAGCGAACATTTACTACGCCAGAGTAGTGACCGAGAGGGGGATGGGCGAGAGCTGCCTCGTCTGAGGACTTGGTTCCGCCCGAGTTCGGAGCAGCGTCCTATTGCTGTTGTGGTGCCGGGAGGGGGCTACCACGTGGTGTCTGAAACCGAAATATCAATCTTGCGCCAACAGCTCCAGAGCAGTTATTCATCGGTTGTTGTGCTGCAATACTCAACGCAATGCCAGCATTGGGAAAGTCCTTTTGTGGATTTTATAGAAATGCTGCAGCACCTGGTCGAGAACATCGATAACGATACACAATTCACCGTTCATCGACGCATTGATATCTTTGCCTGTAGTGCAGGGGCACACCTGGCCCTATTCAGCCTGAATAATCGTTTGCCCGATTCCTTTATTCCGATGCTGGCTTCGCTGGATGTAAGACTATATTTACTCTATCCATGTCTGGGCATTCCTTCGGTGATGGCTGATCGATTTCAGCAGGGACTGGGCATCGTCGGTCAATCTGAATTGATCCAACAGTTTTGTACCTTGAGTAACTACCTGCCCCGGTTAGATCTAACCTGGTTAAGTCTCCAGCAATCCTGTGCTGATCCAATTTCTGATTACCGGCAACTCCATAGTTGGTTGGCCCAGTGGTTTGGTAGTGGCAGGCAGTGTGAAGTGATACTCAGGCCGGATGACTGTCACGGCGCAGCCTATCTTGAGAAGTATGGGGTGGTTCTATAAAAGCATCATAGAGCTTTCTGTAAATCTTCGTGGGCAACGGCTACATAGTTAACCATGGATAGATTTCAGAATTTCACCTGTGCGGTGACAGTATGCCTGGTCAGCTATATCCCATTGCACGGCGCTCGCTGCTTCTTGGAGTATCTGCCCTTGCTGTGACTGAAAGATCTTTTTCACCATGAATCGCCAGTGTATTGTATCCATTGATTGTCAGACGTAAGTTGAGCAAAGAGTCTTTGCCGTTGAGTAGGAATTAGAAGATGAATAAACCCCTGGCCGGTATTCGCGTTCTTGATCTCTCCCGTATATTGGCTGGTCCCTGGTGCAGCCAACACCTGGCTGATCTGGGAGCAGAGGTCATCAAGATAGAGCATCCAGAGCGTGGCGACGATACCCGCAGTTGGGGGCCTCCCTATCTGGACGGTACCCAGGACGCAGCCTACTACTTGAGTGCAAATCGAGGTAAGAAATCCGTAGCTATCGATATTTCCAAACCGGAAGGGCAGGAACTGATCCGGGAGTTGGTCCAACATTGCGATGTGGTGTTGGAGAACTTCAAGGTGGGTGGGCTCAAACGGTACGGCCTGGATTATGAAAGCCTCAAAGGGGTGAAGCCTGATCTGATTTATTGCTCAATTACCGGATTCGGGCAGGACGGCCCTTATTCAAATCGGGCCGGCTATGATTTCCTGCTGCAGGGAATGGGTGGTCTAATGGGAATCACTGGAAAAGCCGACGATGAACCCGGTGGAGGGCCGGTGAAAGTCGGCGTGGCGGTAACTGATCTGTTTACCGGTATGTATGCCGCCACTTCGATTCTATCTGCCCTGATCGGACGAGATCGTACCGGCGAGGGGACCTGGATTGATGTGGCACTGATGGACGTGCAGGTCGGCGTGTTGGCAAACCAAGCATTGAATTATCTGACATCGGGTAGATCTCCCGGACGACTGGGTAACTCCCATCCGAATATCGTTCCCTACCAAGCATTTGAAACCGCAGATAGCCATATTATCCTTGCCGTCGGCAACGACAATCAGTTCCAACGCTTTTGTAAAGTGGCAGGCATCCCCGAACTGGCCCAGGATGAGCGCTTCGCCACCAATCGGGGGCGGGTCGAAAATCGGGCAACCCTGGTGCCGGAGCTGGAGGCGCTCATCAAAACACAGCCATCCAGTTTCTGGCTTCAGGAACTCGAAAAAGAAGGCGTACCCTGCGGCCCCATCAATACCATGGAGCAGGTGTTTGCGGACCCTCAGGTCCAACATCGGGGAATGCAAATCAGCCTGCCCCATCCTTCGGCAGGTGAAGTTGATCTGGTCAGCAACCCGGTTCGGTTCAACCATCATCACCTCAATGCAGAACAAGCCCCTCCCGGACTGGGGGAGCATACGGCTGGCGTGATCGAGAGGTTGCTGCCTGAACGGAAGGAGCAGATTAATGAGCTCAGGGAAAAGGGGGTTATTCGTTAGTGAAGCTTTATTTTATGGAGAGGGAAGCAGGTGCACAGTTTAATGCCCGATAGATCGAGCATTATCCACGGGGCCTCAATAATGTCAGGCACCAGTGGGGTAACTTGGGAGTCTATAAGCTTGCCTGACCAATGGAGCAAGTAACTATTCTATGCCCGTATCTACCTATTACTGACTTAATCTAACTCTAAATCGTCATCAATAAGGTAATCAAAGCCACAGTCTTCTATCAGCTCTTCAAGGATCATTGCAGCCTTTTCGGCATCGTATGTTTTGGCAGGGTAACCTAGGACAGTTTTTCCTGCTGCCTCATCCGATTGGCTTTGTCGGCACATTGTATCAATGAAGCTTATCAGTTCCCGCGCTTCGTCCTCAGAAGATACCGCTCCTTTGGATATGATAGAGCTAATATTTTGTGAACCGACTATCTCAGCGTAGTGGTTCACATATTTCTTAATATATTCGTCCATATTATTCATGGCTTTACTCTGATAGTTCCTATTTCTTCCATCGTTGAGGCGACTTTTTCCAGTTTGAGGAAGATCTTGTGTCCCAAGGTTTTGATCCTTCGGTACCAGACGAAGATGGGATCTTCGCTCTCGAACCTGTCTGCGTGGCATTGAAGCTTGAGCTGGCTCGCGACCTGATAGAGGCTGGCGCGGATGTAAATTCAAAAGGGAGCACGGGGTTTACACCTTTGTTTTCAGCAATAGAATGTGCACACCACGATCCTGACAGGGCAATTAAGCTTGTCGAATTACTGCTTGATAGTGGCGCAAATATCGAGGGCAGAGGAGAATGGGACAAAACACCGTTCCTAAAATCATGCACAAGAGGCGTTATTGGTTTAACGCAATTGCTTGTTGCTCGTGGTTGCGATATTCATGCTACAGCTGCCGAGATCGGTGGGCCTATGGGGGCTTCTGAATTTGCAGATATGCCATCAAACAGTAAAGAATTTAGGCAATATGTCCGTGGGCTGTTCCGCTCATAACAAGTTGCAGCAAGGGACCCATCTACGCTCCACCCATTTGTGGTTCGCTGCGCTCACATTACCACAAATGGGCTCCGCGCAGCTGGGCCCCTGTGCAAGGCGTTATATTTTCCGCAGAGTGCGGATATGCATATGATGAACGATGAAATAGAGCATAATTACCAGTTCGAAAGACTTCTCACTGCTGTGCTCGATGAGCCAGAAAAGGTTCCTGCAATTGTTTCTGAAGATAGATCTATTTTGGAAGAAAGGAATTGTTGTGATGAAACGGCTCTGCATTGGCTGGCCATCGAAAATCAGCTTGAAGGTATTGCCTTATTACGGGGTCTAGGGGCAAAGATATCACCTTGGGCAATCGCACACGCAATAGAGGCTGGCAGCTTGGATGCAGTGGCTTTAATGTTGGAGTTAGGTGGCGAACCTGAGCTGGAAGTATGTAAAAAATATCTAGAGAATCGCTTTTGGAAACTTACTAAGAATCAAAAGCGTTTGGTGCGGAGCTATTTTAAACAGTATGGATATGAAATATAACAAGTGCAGGTTGACAGAAAGGCGCTTCGCTCCGCTCCGTGCCTTCTGCAACTGCAAGCGTTATGCCGCAGGGAAACTATGAGATTCATTGAGAAGAATTTAGTCACGATCTACGGGAATCAGGGTTTCTTAGATTGGCTTATTTCTGTAGAACCAAGCCTTAGAAGATGGACATTAGAGCATCTCAATAATGATCCAGGTGCTTACTTGATAGAAATAGAAGATCAAAATTGCCAAGGCGAAGCCATTAAAAAATATTATGGCCATATCTTTGAAGAAGAGCTAGGCAATCATTTGCCAAGTGGAAAGTGGCCTATAAATCGAACTTACGAACTATTCTGCGAATGGTTTTCAATAAAATATCACACCTGCGTTGCAGACATGACCGAAAGTGAGGATAACAATGCATAACAAAACGCAGCATTTCGCACCTCTGGTGCTGGACCTCCGCACTACGTGCTCCGGCCCATGTGCGCGGCGTTATACGAAGTAAAGTATGAAAATACATTGTAAGTGTGGTGCAACGATTTCTGATTCCTCAGACTTTATTTACAATAAAGGCTATGTTGTGCCTGATCAGGATTTGGAAGATCTTCAGGATGAAATCGAACAGGTAAAAGAAGTGGATTTGGGAACGATTTGGAAGTATTCGAAAACGTTGTACCAATGCCATGAATGCTCTTGCCTTATACTAGAACTGAACGATGAATACCATTTCTTTTCTGCTGACAGTCCTGACAAGTCGAAATACGCCGTCCGTTCTGTTTTTGGAGAAAAGTGGAAGCGCCATTTGCGCGGGAACTGGAATAGAGGAAAGGGTTCTTTATGGTGGGGAGGGGGAGTCCAAGATCAAGCCTTTGATTTTGACGTCCGAGATTGGGAAGAGATGTCTAACAGATACTTTGAGGCTTTTGAAAGGCTGAAGAATGAAGGAATTCTTCGTGACTCTTTTCTTAGAAAAGATGGTGAGATGATTCACGAATGGCCGTCGAAATAAAATCGTATAACAAAGCGCTGCTGTCGGACAAATTTCCGCTGCGCTCCAAATTTACCGCAGAGCGCGACGTTATGAGTCCAAGGAGTAAACATTGGTCAGAATTCTAATCGCTATAATACTTTCGTTTAATACTGCAATAGCTTGTGGTTTGAAACCGGCAAACGAAAATGGCATTAGAAATCCTTTGAAAGATTTCGAGGGCATTCCATCAAAGACGTATGCCGAAAACCTTACTGAAATTTCTCAATTAATACCCAATGAAAGCATCATTTATGTTTTAGCTTATGATCACGACTGCATACACGTGGTAACTGGCTTTATGGGAAAAACAATCCAAAGTACTTCAACGTATTACTTCAACAAATCGGATGGTAAATGGAACAAAACCCTAGTCCGCAAATAAACACTCATAACCAGCACAGCCATGGGAAGCCAAACGCTCCGCTGAATTTTGTGCGCATTAAAATGCTTGCACAAAATACAGCTCCGGTTTGTCTCACATGCTGTGGGCGTTACGTGCCATCAGAAATATGAACCAAGACGAAGCAAAAAAATATTTGGAATCCTTAACTAATAAGCAATTAGTTGAATTGATGTCCGAAGTTTTCAAAACCAGACGTTGTGATGAAGGTACAGAAGAAGCATATATTCAAGCACATTGGTGTATCGCTGAGGCCTCACGTTTTAAAACAGATGATGGAAAGGGATGGGAAAGTTGGGAGGTGGAGCTATTGGCTCTTCATGATAATGAGCAGTATGAAGGTGGTTGGAGTGACGCATCGCCAATATGTCAGGGTGGGGAATGCACCGAATGTGGTACAAAGTTATTTGGCTGGGCAAAACATATAATTTGTCCTGTGTGTGGAGCTAAGGCGTATGCCACGTAACAAATTGCTCCATTTGACTCCGCGGTTTGCGCGAGGGTGTTCAAAACTCTGTGTCAGCCAAGTCACAGATCGATGTGAGCGTCTAGCCGCCCTTCAAAGTGAATCGATAGCTGCGAGAGTGTAAGGTTCCAGTTCTGCACTGGATGCGTCCATCGTTCT
>NZ_MRYI01000003.1 GCF_002260525.1 Hahella sp. CCB-MM4 | reverse complement strand
TTCGTTGGTTACTATGTTGCATGAGGGTTATCCTTTGTGTGTTTCGATGAATGGTTGGCACCTCCATCAAAACCGGTAACCCTCTCTTTTTCAAGAAGAAGTGTCAGATCAGATTGAAACTATTCCAAATAATAACTTTAGTCAGGTTGAAACACTTAGTTTAATCAGCGCAAGTAAATAAAGTTTCTCTAACTTCCATTAAAATTTGGCCGAGCATGTTTTTTCCTCGGCCTCCACCATCGCCCCAATAGCTATCGTTTGAGGTATGCTCAACTAGTTTGGCAGGCCTGGTGCTAATCAATAAATTTTTGAGATCGTCATGCTGTGAAAACTTGGCCAGTAATGCTTCTTTCATTACTGAGTTTTTAACTGAATCCCAATTTTTTCTGATTTTCTTTTTTCTGTCACGCCCCATTCGAGCTGCTAGCATTGGTGACTTGGCTTTTCTGATTTGCTCTTGATCCTCAGCGGATAAGAATTTCATTGCTTGAAAGTAGTGTTCGGAGGTTGGCCAAACTTTACCTTTCAATTTTATGGGATAAGCTGAAAAATTTGAGAACGCGCCGTATTCATCAGATACGCTGTAAAATTTAATAACGTCCATAAGCTAAAATATTTAATACCTAGTGCTCAGCAGCAATATCAAGGTGCTGTCTAATCGTCATTCTATAGCATCTCGCCTGACGATTTCCAAGGGCTCTGCTGTATTTAGCTGATTGGTCGAACGCCATCACTTATGTGCCTGTTTGGCGGTTCTGAAATCTTCCACGAAATGTCCGTATTTTTTACATGTCCAGTTTTGGGAATATGTAACTTTATGATTTGTTTTTGGTTTTCTGTCTGGCTTGAAATTTGCCTATGGTGGGCGGCGTTTATGTTTTGAGCCTACGTGTCTGTCTGGCAGTGCAGTACGGGATCTGAATTACAAAATTGGAATACGGAAATTATGAATTTCAAAATATCGTTACTTTTTATTTTTCTGATGGTAAGCAAATCAGCTGGTGCAAGTTTTATCAACTATAAGGTATCAGGAATTATTGAAGATGACCGAAATAGCACTTCTGCTATTTTTGGAGGAGATGGAAATACTCATGATTTGACTGATGATGGTTCAAATTACGATGTCTTATTCACTCTTGGTTCCTTCGATGAACCAGACAGTGTAGAGGATTATGTGTCACGTATATACTATAACTATCTATATGTTGATGATGTCCAATTTTTCTTAAATGGTATCAAGAAAACTGTTAGTAGATTGGATGCTACCTTTAGTACGAATGATGCAGATTGGAACCTACTGAGGCTCAAGTTACATTTTTCTGAGGATGAGTTCTTCGGAATAACATCGATTGTATTCAACTCATATGGCACTGATTTATTTCAGGGCGAATTGGGTTACCCTGTGATGATTAATTCACAGAATCAAGATACCTCACTAGGTGGCGGTAAGGTGGGAGAGTATCTTACTCGGTCTCTATCCATTGATTCTGTCCGAGTAAATACTGTTTCAGAACCTGGAAGTATTTTTATACTGGCTATTGGAATATCAATTTTTGCCAGAAGATGCACAGCCAAAAAGCCAGCAAGGAAAAGGGGTGGAGCCCTGAGGATTAGTTAGCGGAACTGCAATCGCTAACTACTCTTATTGTTGTTTAGAGACCAAGAAAATTTGAACAAGCAAGGAGTTCATTTCTCTCTGAGTCCATTTTTATCATTGTGTCGCCCGGTGTGTCCATCGGGCGTTCCTCTCTGGCAATGACCACCCTTTCAATACAAATCTATGGTCACCGTCGCTGATGAATTAGGGGTTGACGATGTAGGTCAACCGATAGCGGTCGCGGTTGTCATTAGCATGGCATAGTGCGTTATATTGCGCTTCTTATTCGATGGGGATTCATGAGGGTGTCGTATTTGCGAATGAAACTTTGGGTACGGAAGTACGGAGTTCTTTTAGTGCTATTAATATCCCTGGCTGGAAACCTGGTTTTGTTTTTGTGGGGTAAGTACTGGAAGGAGGCGCTCGTAAATCAAGTCGTTAGCACATATGAAGTTGAGCAGATTTTTCTAGGTTCAGGTGTGGATGCGTCATTTGAAAATATCTATCGAGTTGCATCTAAACGAGGAGAATTCGTAAGAGAAATGTCGAGTGCTGAACTTAATATGGAGTTAGGCGAGCAAACCAGGGCTTTGAAGGTAAATGACACAATTCTTTTGTTTTTTGAAAATAGGTATGCTGGCAGTAAATCAATTCACCCCAACGATGGGGGTTGGTAGCGTCCTGTAAATGTTGCTCGATGCGGTAGCTTGTGTCCGAGATATTTATGGCGAAGGTGTCTTTGGAGACTTTTAGTTAGGCGCTTATATTCGTTAGAACTTCAAGAGCTAGATATTGAATGCCAGACAAGGATATTGACGGCGTGGTAATCACTGCGCAAACAGGTTGGAATGAGGCTTTTCTTGTTGGAACTGAACAAGAGTTGCTCGATTTTGCTCAAAACATTATTGATTCAGTCAAGGCTGCGAAAGCTGATAAGTTCTTTGGTGAAGACGTTAGAAGCAGTAACCAAGTTTATGGGGAAATGGCTTCGCACAGTGAGGTTCAACTTGACCGGTTGGTGGTCACTAAGAATACCGAACAGACCATTAAAATTGCGCACAAAGTACAGGGCTTATAACAAGCCCATTTATGTGGACCAATCTCCCACAGTCTCTATGACAAGTCAGAGCATGAAAGCATAGGCATTCTGCCACCAGTTGTCGAATCAACAGATGCTCAATCGAAACTTCATAGGAGCATGAGGTTGATGGCGATGCTCTGTGCCTGATGATAAAATATCGCCTTTTTGTGTTTTGGAAATAGTAAATAATGTTCAGGGTACTCATGGAAAGGCTTCTAATTTCTCTTGTCGCGTGTCTCTTTGTCGTTGCATGCAGCAACCAAAGTGATTCAGATCCAGCTATAGAAAAAGAAGAAGCTACAGCTAATGCGAACTTTATCTCTGATTTAACTACTGGTGGGGTTTTTCTTTGGGACTCCCGCACTATGGAAGAGTATTTTGACGAATATTTTCTGGATAAAAACAATCAAATTGGCGTTGTCCAAAAGTTATATCGAGAGACGGATGGTTGGATTGAAGGTAGGGATAAGTCCTATACAGAAGGTGGGATCCTGAATTATTTGATGGAACCTGACGGCTGGAAGCTTGGTAAAAGTGTGGAATCGAGGGCCTTTTCCTTAAGTGATAATGGCAAATTAGTCAGCACTAATGGGACCGTTGATATGGAGTTTAATGTATTGGCGGAGGTAGATCTGACTGATAAAAATTTGGGCAATTCGTTACATGATATTCTTGGTGAAGAAATTACCTGGGGATCTGATCTTCTGTTTAGTCAAGGAGCAAAAGCCTATGTGATACAGCGCGAGTTTTCTCGTGATTCAGTCGCGATTGAATCAGAGTGGTGCGGCACAGATTGCATGGGTATCTTGTCATATGGGCCCGGTAGTTTGGATGATTGGCTTCAGTCACATTTGCATACTGACGCACCTAATGTCGCCAACGGTTTTTATTGGTTAGGTCTATCGCTCTTTTTTGACGAAGAGGGAACTGTTTATGCCTATAAGTATTTTTGGCCTTCGTATGGTTTGTTATCTGCTGAAGGCTCATGGCACATGGAGAGTATTAATGGAGAAGAGCTGTTGCAGATTTCCTTGCCTTATGACGTCAAAGAAGAGATGGGAATAAGGACAGAAGTGAACCCTTTCATGACGATTGCCGAAGGCACGCGTTTCAAAGGGACAAGGCGTATATCTACAGGTAAAGTTCCTGAGCAATATAGAGGGCGCAAGGATATTTTTTATAATGATGTCGCTCAGGAAGACGTTAAGAACTACCTTTCGAAGTTCTGATGATGTAATAGGGCGGTAAGTTCGGTTGTACTCCGAAACTGGCTATACTATCGAAAACAGATAAGCCTACCGCCCACTTCCTCTTTCAGAAATGAATCAATAACTCCTCAACCGAACCTTGTTCAGAAACTGGGTTCGTTCGTTTTCATCTGAAATATATTTCGCCATAGCCATGCAGAGTTTGATTTCTGTGCGGGATTCTTCCATACAGCTGCGCACGATATGTCCGGCTAAGGGACCGACATAGGTGCTTAAGAGCTGGATCAGGCGTTGGACCTTTTCTTCGCTTAGCACTGTACCAACGGTGCCTCTGTATTTAGGGAGAGGTTTTCTCTTGGGCGGAGAAAGGAGAGAAGAATTAGTTGAAGTGCCAGGAGAAGAGGGTGATTTGGGAACGTCAGATCTTGCGGGATGACCGGTAATACTCTTCAGGCAATGCATTCTGGCTTGTTCAATAAACGAATGTCGTTCGGAGCCTTCAGGGACATATAGTGCCAGCTGACTGATCATCTCCGGTAGTGATTCCGAATAGGCTGCCACTCTATGGATGAGGTGAGTGGCCACCGGGCCGACATGCTGCGCCAGTGCTGCTGTCAGTATCTCGGTAATCTCAGTTGATAGCTTTAGTGGAGAGGTAGCTGCGGGAGGAGCGGTTTTGAGCAATATGCTTTGATTAACGCCGTCTTTGGCTACTTTATTTCCCTTTTTGTCGGTTGGTTTGGTTGCAATAGTATCCATACAAATGCCGCCTGGTAATGTCGTTTTAGTATTTTAGTGTTAGTACAAACATACTGTCCCTTCCAAGAAGGAAAGAGGCTCCGTATTTCTTGATGATCTATTCGTCGAGGGACTACAGGAATGGTGTTCTGGTGATAAGCTTCCTGCCGAACCACACGGACGTTATGCTTCCTTGTTTCATTAAATGAGTTGTCGATACAGGATAATAGTCAATGTATTACCTTCCTGTCGATAGGTGACGGCAGCTTACTTAAAGTTGCGGCGAAAATAATCGCGGAGGGCTGTCAGGATGGAGAAAAATCGAAGGTAGTGGGACGAGTGTTTATTAACCCTTTGGCACATAGCATAGGAAGATAAACTCAATATCAACTGATACCGGGGTATCTGTCACGTCCTGAGGTTTAAGTAAGAGAGTGATGCTCTGGTGACTTTGCGCCTCATTTCCAAGCATCTCCCTCACCGGAGACTCGATCTTTATTTTCAGGTTTGCACCTTCGCTGTTCTCTGGAGATTTGGGGGCCACGGAAAAAAAAGATAATGTCCCTATATATTCCAGTGAGTTTCCTTGTGTCCCGGCAACCAGATACACGTCATAGTTGGGGCTGTATGGTTCACCAAAAATACGGTGAAAATTCAGGATGACACGTGAGTCGAGCAAAGACTCGTGGCTGAATCTATGCTGGTTTTCTTCATATACCTGTAACTGGACTTCTGCCTCGCTTCCAGTCAAGGAGAGAGGTCCGGGATGCTCAGCCAGTATGCTTATTGATGTTGAAGCCATAATCACTTGAGCCAGGGCACCAGAAAATACACTGAGAGTATACAGCACATCCATGACACTAACCGTGTCTCCTTCGGTAATAGGACACGCTCATAGATAAGCACTACCGTGACAATCATCATGATCCATAAGTCATGTCCGGCAATGAGCAAAGCTAACATGACGTGCAGGCATCCCTTTACACAATTGAGGCCTTTGATAAGTCCAAAATGAATCGTATCTCGATAAGCATGCCAGCCGTTGATACGCAGGGGGATTCCGTTACTGCAGGCGAAGACAGCTTTCCTTCGAGACGATGTACTACTCCAGACAGCCGCCGCCAGAAAGCTGAGTGACCCGACAGGAAATTGAGCTATCAATTCATGGTGAATAAAGGGTATCTGAAGAAGAAAAGCTCTCAGGATCTCTATCATTCCTCCAGCAATTAGCCAGACTACTGCATACCCAAACACGAGAAGAGGCATCAGCCTCAGGTGTTGGTATCGTGGCATCATCAGTTTTACTAAGCTGACTGAACCACTGAGCATGGGGAGCATCATGGCGGTAACCATGATTAACCAGGCTGAGAGACTTGCAGAAAACACAGCAACAGAAGTCGTCGGCATATGGTGATGAGAGTGTGCGGAGCTGCTCAGCTCGGCTGAAATCAAATACGCCCAGCTGAGCCCGCTCAACATGAAGAGCCACCAGTAGGGGTGAGCCGTTGTTACACGGCTCACCCTGCCGCTCATATCAGCATGCCATTCACTAATCAATTTCACTGTGCAAACTGACCCGGCCAACATTTATTTCGACATCGCTGTCCTGCTTGGACTGGGGAATCAACTGGACCCGAATGTTATCTTCGTCCCAATCGTCACGTTGCCTGAGCTTGTTAATGGTGTCGGAAATATCGATGGCGAAGTTCAAGCCGCTACCATCACTCTCAACGGAGGGAGTGGAGGCATTTTCCAGACCAAAGAGTCCAATACAGCCCACGAAGTTTTCTTCATTGCCTTCTTCGTTGTCCCGGTTCGTTATGAACAGGTCGATCGGGGAGGTTGCGCCTTTACCTTTCACGTTACTGATTCGCAGAATGGTTCTCTTTTCGTCACCGCCTCTGGCAGCCAAAAGGCGTGCGCCTCTTGCGGGTTGGGGGACCATAGTGAGATCCAAGGGCGCCATATGATCGCCGACCGAAAAGCTGGCTGAGGTCGCTCCGACAACATCCATCGCCGGAACCGATCTTCTGGCGGGTGTTGTGGAAGAAAGCGGAAACGCCGGAGTATAGACATAACCCAGTAGTTGAGTCGTTTCTACGTCTTTGACCGCTATTTCCACTGGCTGACCGTTGGCGTCATGGAATTTGAAGCGGAAATCTTTCCATGCATTCACCACAGGGTTGCTGCGACCTGCCTGAGCCAGCCATACCTGCCACAGGCGATCGATATTGGCATGGTGCAGCCAGAATATGGGGTCGAGTGCAGCCGTGTCGGGATTCCCCATAGCGCCGTTTATATCAGTGTGCACGACGTTATGCGGCAAGCTTTCCAGTTGTCCGGTCTGTCCACCTGAATGGGCGAATCCAGTGACTCCTCCACCAAAGCTAATGTCTCCGCCGCTATTGGTAAATTCCGCTTCATTCATGGCCGGCCAGGGATTTACGTTATTCTTGTTCAGCACATAGTTACGCCGATTTTTTATCCATAAAGAGGCAAAGTCGGCATTGGGCCCCTGCGAAGATCCGAATTCAGGCGGAATTTGCAGCGCTTGTTGCTGATTACTGGGAGAGGCGCTTGTGTTGTATGCCTCGCAGTAGTTCCAATAGGGAAGTGTCCAGTCTGCCGGCCCTCCCATATCACGGATTGCCTTAGCGACAATTTCCTCAAAGTAGAACAGGTACATGCGGTGCCAGGGCAGAAAATACCAGGTGCCGTGCTGGCAACGGTTCCAGAAGCCGCTGTTGACTGTTTGCTGGGACGGGGGATAACCCGTAGCATCATGCCAGTAGGTTAAAGCGCTGGGGTAGGTTGCATAGCCGTGGATGGCTCCCTGATACCACCAGCTGGTGGGATCGTTAATGTCCCTGGATTTCATCTCCTCAACGGCTCTTGAATACCAGGAAAGTGTATCGTCTTTCAGTTCGTAAACATTTTGTCTTGTTTTCATGGTGTCCCTCCTTGGGTCAATGTGCTACATCCAAAGGTCACTACACTGCATATCCACCCTTTGTTCGTTAAATATAGATGCTTTTTAAGGTTTGATGAAAAAATGATCAATTTTTTTCGTTGTCAGTTTGCAGACTGACTGAATCGATCAGATTAACCTACGATGTGGTCGCACTATGTTCGCTGTCCAAAGGGCTATAGTGCCTATCAGGTCAAAGATTTTTGTTCTAGTTCCAATTTTTGTCTCTTAGTTCTTCAGCCTTGGAGGCTAAGGCTTTACTTTGTCTTTGGTGTTTTCTCTTTAAATCACCGCCGCTCATAGGTAGGGATATTGAGAGGGCTTTGAAATGTCTGTATTTGCTTACATTGGTTGGAGCAGAGAGATTGGTTGGACCTGAGAGATTGGATGAACCCGAGAGACTGGATGAACCTGAGAGAGAAGAAGCGGCCTATGAATCCCCGATATATTAAGTCACTTAAACTTCTGGCAATGGCGATAGTATTGACTGCAGGTGCCTGTTCAGAGCCCTCCGGTAATCGACAGGAGGGAGCCGAAAAATATACCCAAGATCTTCACTCCAAGGTATACCGGGAGCTTTCGTTTGAGGACGATCAAGACTTTCAGGACAGCCGTCGGGGGTTGATTGCCAGGGCAGATCCTAATGTCCTCAGAGACGACAAAAGCATTTGGAATACCCAGGACTTCAGCTTTGTGGCAGGGGATGCTCCAGCGACGGTTAATCCAAGTTTATGGCGGCAGGCCAAACTGAATAATCAGGCCGGTATATATGAGGTAACGCCGGGTATTTATCAGGTACGTGGGTTTGATCTTGCCAATATGACGTTGATTAAGGGCGAGAAAGGATGGATCGTGGTAGACCCCCTTACTACGGTAGAGTCGTCCCGGTTGGCTTTATCGCTGGCGAACCAGCACCTGGGTCAAAGACCTGTCACCGCAGTCATTTTTACCCATCCCCATATTGATCATTTCGGTGGTGCATTTGGGATCTTAACGCCCGAGCAGGTTGCCAAAAACAATATCCCGGTCATTGCGCCAAAAGGATTCATGGAAGCGGCGACCAGTGAGAATGTGATTGTAGGTTTGGCGATGGGACGCCGGGCAGGGTACATGTATGGATCCAATCTGGAAAGAAATGCCGAAGGTTATATAGGCTCCGGCTTGGGCAAAGGGCCTGTGATGGGCACATTCAGCATACTGCCACCAAGCATTAGTATTTCCGAAACCGGGCAACAGCTGACAGTGGACGGCGTTGAGATGATTTTTCAATACACCACTGAAACAGAGGCACCTGTTGAATTTACGTTTTATATTCCCGGGCTAAAAGCATTTTGTGGCGCTGAGCTAGTCTCTCGAAACATGCATAACCTCTATACCTTGAGAGGCGCAAAGGCAAGAGACGCACTCAAATGGAGCCATGACATCAATGAGGCCAAAGAGCTGTTTGCAGATGCAGAAGTGTATTTTGGATCTCACCACTGGCCTATGTGGGGGAAACAGAAGATTCAGGAGTTTCTGACAAAACAACGGGATATGTACAAATACATTCACGATCAAACCGTGCGCTTGATCAACAATGGTCTAACGGCAAAAGAAATTGCCGAGCAGATAGCTTTGCCGGATTCATTGGCAAACTACTGGCCCAACAGGGGCTACTACGGTTCGCTGAAGCACAATGCGAAGGCGGTATATCAATATTATATGGGTTGGTACGACGCCAATCCTGCCCATCTCGACCCCCTTCCGCCTGAGCAGTCAGCAGAAAAATATGTTGAGGCAATGGGAGGTAAAGCCTCTGTTCTGCAACTTGGTCGAGATGCGTATGACAAAGGTGAATACCGCTGGGCTGCGGAGTTACTTAACCATCTGGTGTTTGCTGACCCTGATAATCAAAACGCAAAAGCCTTGCTGGCCGAAGCCTATACTCAACTGGGGTATCAGGCGGAATCTGGTCCGTGGCGGAACGTGTATCTTTCTGCAGCCCATGAGCTAGTCAACGGAGCGCCTGAAAAGAGTATCGATATCAAGCTGATGGAGAGGGTGTTAAAAAATACGGATGTCGAAAAGTTTTTTACTTCCATGGCAGTGCGTGTCATTCCTGAAAAGTCAGAAGACAACGCCACCAGGGTGCTGGTGTATTTTCCGGATATTGATCAGCGTTATCTTCTGTGGTTTGAAAACTCGGTCATGCATCATAAGTTTATCGATGTACCAAAAATTGCGGAGCAGGACGTTGATGTCACACTGACCATTACACGGGATCTGTTCGTCGATGTGCTTATTGAAAACACGACGATCATGGACCTTGTCTCAACCGATGACCTGACGGTTGATGGGAGTCTTGTCGACTTGATTCAGTTTCTGCTGGTGTTTGAAAAGCCGGCAGGAAATTTCAATATCGTGACTCCCTGAGTGTCCGGGAACTAGAGATGAGACGAGATAAACATGAGCCAGGCCGGCGGCCCTTTCAATTCTCCTTCGCTACCTGCCACTGCAGATTAAACAATGGGGTCTGGAATTTACCGAACATCCGAACCCACAGCATCAGGTAACCCTCAGTGCCCCGAGCCTGTTCGATGCCGCCAAGATCCAGGATCTGTTCTCGGCTCCAGCCAAAAGCCTGTAATAACTCGGATACCTGTGCCTTGGCCTCTGCATCGTTACCGGCAATTGGCAGATGGTGCAGACCCGGAACTGTGGCTGGATTCACCATGACAGGGTTGGATACGGTGTTTAGTGCCTTAACAACCCTGGTGTCCGGAAGTGCAGCCTGAATCTGCTCTCCAAGTGAGTTGGTATTGCAGACGCTCAGCGATGGCGGGAACCCGTTGCTGAAATCCAGTGGATTGGCGACATCGATCAGAATTTTCCCCTTAAGGGTATTGGCGCTAACCATTTCCAGCGCGGCCAGGCTGGCCGTGCCTGCAGTGCAGTTCAGATAAAAATCGGCATCGGCCGGAATTTGGCTGAATGACAGCACCTGGCCGCCGGCTTGCTTTGCCCATTGTTGGGCTTCGTCTTTATTTGCATCACGGCTTGAAATGGCGACATCGTGACCGAGTTTTCTGAAAGCTGTACCCAGTGTGCGAGCGACATCTCCGCTACCTAAAATGATGATTTTCATAAAACTGTCCTCTTCAAATGGTAGGCCTAGTGTAAGTTGCTCATGATTTAACAAACAGGCAATATAAGTTATACATTGATTAACCATTGGTTGAGTATGGCTGATGACTAAGCTGCCCGCTTTACAGGATCTCTATTACTTCACTTTGGTGGCCCAGATGGGTTCACTGACTAGGGCTGCTGATCAACTTGATATGTCTACAGCCGCTTTGAGTAAAGCGATGAAACGATTGGAGGACAACCATGACGTGCGCTTATTCAAGCGATCAGCGCGTGCCATTGTGCTGACAGAGGCCGGTCAACGGCTGAGGCAACACAGTCAGGCCATGCTTGAGCGCTGGCATCAGTGTCAACAGGAATTGACCGAACTTTCGGAGGAGATCGCCGGTACGGTGGTTATCAACAGCTCTGCGGCGTTGGCCGGTCAATTGATTGTCCCGCTGTTGCCTGCATTAAAGCATCAATATCCGAAACTGGTGATTGACCTCCGCCTGGATGATCGGTACATCGACCTGAAGCAAGGTGAGGTTGATTTGCTGATCCGGGTTGGTTTGCTCAATGATGAGGAAATCATTGCCCGGCCACTGATGCCGCTGGATATGATCTATGGCGCCAGCCCGGCATATCTGGCGGGGAAAGACGCGATCACTGCGCCACAGGATCTGAAACACCACGCTACGATAGGCTTTCGCCTGCCTGCTAGTAATCAACTAATGCCATATCAGTTTCAGCAGGCCAATCATCTGTTCAGTATCGAGTTACAGCATGATGTCATTGTCAATTCTCCAGACGTCATCCAGTCGCTCGTCCTAGCTGACCAGGGCATTGGTTTACTCGGTCGGCACCTGGCCCAGTCGTTGATTGATCGGGGAGAATTGATTCCGGTGCTGGCTGACTGGATGCCGCAACATGAACGGGGAATCTTTCTGTGCTATCTGGATCGACAGTGGATGCCGAAGAAAATGCTGGCAGTAGTTGAGTTTCTATTGGAAAAATTGAGTGGCTAGATCTTGGCTGATGCAAGCATTGATACAAAACAAGCATTGATACAAAAATTGAGAAGCGGCCCATTCAAGCAAAGGGCCGCTCTAACTTCAATTGTCTATTTCAACGTGATTTCATTAATGCCATACCAACGCCCGTAGTGGCCGTGGTTCATGGTAATCAGAACGTATTGACTCTTATCCTGCAGCTCGATATCTGCACTGCCTGAACGGCTTTGCTGTACTCCTTGGGCATGTACCCACTGGCCGTCTTGGCGTACCCAGATATCATACTCTTCAGCATAGTTGTCTTCATCCCAGGAGATTGTGAGACCGGAAAGGCTGCGGGCAGCGCCTAAATCCAGTAGCACCCATTCCATATCGCCGGTGTCGCGTATGGTACTTGAAACCCAGGATGTGGATGAGGAGCCATCCAGCAAATTGGCGGGTAGATATCTCCAGTTATAGTAACTGGAAGCGCTGGCAGAAGCATTCGATGCAGGGCTGTCGGTGCTGCCGTCATCTTTATCGGAGCCGTCATCATCCTTACCTTTGGTGCCATTGTCATCCACACCGCTGTCACAGGGTGTCCAGTCGCCATTCACCTTGACGGCATCAAAAGACTGATGCACTGCATGCCAGGCGTCAGAACATTCACCGAATAAGGTTTCAGCAGATTGGGCCAACCGGGTTCTGGCCGATTCAAAGTTAGTGGAAGAGGTAAACAGATTGGTGTTGGCGTGGTAGTAGATTTTTAACGCCTTTTCCATACCGATACCTGTTACCCGGTTGGTGGTCTTGCTCTGGGGATGCGTACCGCCCTCAGACAGCAGATAAAACGCCAGGTTCATGATGCCGCTATTCAAGTGAACCCCGCCATTGTCCAGGCGGCCGGTGTAGCGGGTGTCATAGCTGTCACTACTTTGACCGTCTGCTGTCGGGTCTGCCATATCCCGCATCAGTTCACCGGTGACCGTTGCATCTTCACCCAAGGTCCAGTTCTTCCGCTCAGGCTTTAAGCCATCCGGCGGAGGCGTATTACCATTACCGCCGGATTCCAGGTAGGTTTCCGCGCCGGCCCCAAATATATCAGAAAGCGCTTCGTTGATTGCGCCTGACTCATTGCGGTAAATCAGGCTACTTTCCGAATGAGTAACGCCGTGGGTCAGCTCATGAGCCACCACATCCAGTGCACCGGCGGGATTGCTCAGCTCTTTGTCGCCTTCGCCGTAAATCATCTGCTCGCCGTCAAAGTAGGCATTGTCGCCGGTACAGCCACCAATGGAGCTGGTAAATCGGGCGTGAACGGTGCTGACCATTTCTTTGCCATGCCCGTCAAAGGAATCTCTGCCAAACAAATTGGCATAAAACCAGTAGGTATAGCCTGAGTTGTCGTAGGCTGATTTAGTATGTTCGTCAGTACTGGAGGTGACTTCTCTGCCCGGTAGAACATCTTTGTTCGAGTTGGGATTAAAGCATTTGAGGTCCACTGTGTAGACACTGCGTGAAAGGGCAGAGTAGAGGTTGGGAAGCTTGTCGATGATGTTGCCGCTGTTCGCATCCACGAATACCTCATCCACTCGAAAACCCTCGGTGGTTGTATGGTATTCCATCACCGAATGCCAGGTTAAAATTGGGCCTGCCTCTTCAGAAACATAAACCTTCAAGGTGGGATCATCACGAAGTTTTGGCTCAGTGAGCAATACATCGCGCATACTATCCACGGCTTTGGAAAAAGCTGCTTTGCCGCTTAAGCCGGGTGATACGCCGATATTGATGCCGGGTTCAAATTCACCGGTAACCAGCTTTATTTCGTTGTTGCCGTCGGCCTGTACCACGGTTTCCCTGCCATATACCGGTACTCCGTTGTAGACCTGAGTGAACTTATAGAAAACATTGTTCATCTCATCGAACTTGGAGGTTTTTAATGCCAGGTCGTCATTCTCTCCAATACCGAGAATGTCTTTTCCGCCTCTCAGAACGATCTGCCTGGCCATGCCGGCATCCGTGACTACCAAGGGTGATTCGCCACTAGGGAATAATTGAAATGGATGTCCAAAGTCAGGACTCTTTTCCCCATTGAATATGTCCGTTCCGGTAAGTGTGGTAACTCTTGGGTTCGTCGTTTGATTGCCTGGAAGAGAGTTGTTATCCAGATCAGCCACAAACCTGTTGATGTCTTCAGCGGTAGGGGCTTGAGACGGTTGAACATGGCCTGCTTTGGCCACGTTATTCGCCGCATGGGGCGAAACCGCAGGAATAGAGAGATCCCGAGTGATAGTGATATCTGTGTCTTTTACCAAAGACTTGGGAGTATCCACGTTTTGATGAAGTGCGTAAGTTCCCGCCACGATAGCTGTGACGGCAGCCAGTATTTTAATTTTCACGAGTACTTATCCTTAAGTGTTTGTCCTGATTTCATCAGAGATCCTGTTGGTACTTTTAACCTTCTAGTACCTTACAACCTTCCAGTACTTTATGACCTGCCAGTACTTTATAATTCGTCGCCAAGCTACAGAAGCTGGCCCAGGATCTTCGAACTCGATTGTTATTTACTGTTTTGGAACGGTTTTTAGAGTGTCCTCCCTTGAGTGATGAGGGGGTGAAAGTGATCATTTATTGTAGCTCTTACAATATGTTTCCAACCGGATAATTCCGTCAATATGGGATTGTGGTGGGGTCGCAAATGGATATGAAAAAGTCGCCCCGAGGCATGACTGTGGCATCAAGTTGATCTTTGAGCTGTAACTTGTTCAATATTTTGAATGAATCACCATCTAATTTGTGGTCGAGGAGTGTCTGAAAGAACGAAAAAAATGTCTTGTTTTATGTAACGCTTGAATGAACTGGCAATAGGAAATCGTAAAAAATAGGAAATTATGGAAAGCAGGTTAGAGGAATAGGATATCAGACACCGGCCTTCATGAAATCTGCCCAAACTTTTCATTTATTATTCAGCCTTTATTAAGCTAATCTGCCATTTAATACGAATCATCCACTCATCTTTTTGTCAATGAATTCATTCAGGAGATATCAATGAAATTGTTAGGAACTGTTGCGGTATCGGCAGCGATTTTGACCAGTACTGCTTCGGTCGCAGGAGCGGAAGAATATTACAGGTCAGGTACACAACAGGAACTACGGGAACTGCGCAGGGAGGTCCAGTTGTTGCGCCGGGATATTGCCAGGCTGGAGAACCTGGTGATTGAAATGCACGATGCCAATCAACCTCCACCCGTAGACGTTAATCTGAACAATCGTTGGGGCTGTTATATTAACGATATCAGGGCCGGAGGAGTCTACGGTGTCGGTGCGACAGAGGCGGAGGCTAAAGGCGTAACTCTTGAGAAATGCTCCAATAAGGGAGGCGCATGCTTTGAAAGTAATTTGAAGTGCAGTGAGAATGACTCATGATTCTGTCGTTCCTTGATATTGGCTGATCCTGGCGCTGCCTGATTTTTCGATCCCTGTCCCTCAGAATAAAAAAACTCTGGACGAAGGTGGTAGGGGATAGGGTATTTTACAAAGGATACGTTTCTGATACCCAAGGAGTCAGGTGGTAAGATGCATATCGGACCAAAATTTTTACTTGCTGCCATCAGGAAAAAAATCAAAGACGAGGGGCTGTGTTACGGCACCTTGTCTGAAAAAACCGGCATACCTCTTTCCAGTATTAAGCGTCATCTACATAACCCGTCACTGGGCCTTGATAAGATTCTGCTATACGTCAGCCACCTCAACACCGATTTGATCGAGCTGACGAAACTCGCCAAGCAGCTGCAGCACGAGAACGAGCAGTTTATCACTGATGAACAGAGTGAATTGTTTCTCGAACATCCATACCTGCTCGATTTCATCTACATGGTGACCTCCCGCAATCTGGCACCTGAGTCTATCGCTGAGAAATACCAGCTCACTGACACCAGTCTGCGTTTCTATCTGCGCATTGCCGAAATCCTTGGGTATATCGAAGACTCCGGTGACGGCATTTTCTATCGCTCTGGCAGACGCTTTTTGCTGGTGGAAGGCTCTGAACTGGACAGGTTGTTCCGTCGCCGCTTCCAGGAAGAATCACTTTCTCATCCGATCAATCCCGGTGTCTGTGTTGGCAGAATTCGACTGACCGAAGCTCAGAAAACACAGCTTGAGGATGATGTTTTTGCCAAGCTGATGGAGCTTGATGCAATCAATATTTCAAACGGGGAGGGTAAAACGACGAATGTTATGATGCGCTGCACGCCCGGCAAGCAGATTCTGTATTCCGATGGGCTGCCTAATATTGACGGCAGTGTTCTCAAACTTGTCTCAGCAAAGTTCTCAAATACATCAACAGCCTAGAGTCTGCACACACTAACAGTTTGTATTGTTGTTCAGTCTCAAATTTTGATACCTGCGGGCTCTGATTCTGAATCTCACTCTAATATTCTTAAAGCTGATTGAGAATAAATTGTATACAATATACATTTTTCTCGTTGTATAACGACAAAAACACAACGAGGAAGTTATGAAGATAAGAACATTGCTGATGCTGAGTTCCCTGCTGTGCAGCGTCACGACACTGAATGTCCTGGCAAAACCTTACCCCGCAGGAACCTCGCTCGCAGAGAAGCAGGAAATTACCTTAAACAATGGTGCCGAAGTCACTTCCATTGATCCTGCCAAACAAGCGGCGGAACCAGCGTTTAATCTGGGACGAGACCTGTATGAAGGCCTTGCTGTCCAGGATAAACTGGGCAGAACCATCCCCGGCATCGCCGAGAGTTGGTCGGTAAACGACGATAATACGGTTTACACATTTAAGTTGCGTCATTCAAAGTGGTCAAACGGCGACCCTCTGACCGCAAAGGATTTTGTATACGCCTGGCAACGCCTGCTTGATCCGAAAACGGCCTCTCCCTATGCCTGGTTTGCCGCCATTCCCAAGATAAAGAACTCCGCCAAAATCATGAAAGGGAAAGCAGACCCCGGTACTTTAGGGGTGCGTGCTGTCGATGACTACACCTTTGAAGTTACCCTTGAGCAATCCGTCCCATTCTTTCTGAAACTCATCAGCCACCCGGTTTTGGTTCCGGTACATAAGGCCACTATTGAAAAATATGGCAGTGAGTGGACGCAACCTGAGCATATTGTGACTAACGGTGCATTTACCGTCTCGGAATGGAAAGTCAATGAAAAGCTGGTGCTGGTGAAAAATCCTAATTATTGGGATGCGGATAATGTGGTTCTGGAGAAAATCACCTGGCTGCCGATTGGTGACGCTAACGTGGCTTTGAACCGGTACCTGGCGGGTGAGATCGATCAGGTGCTGGCCCTGCCTTCGGCACAGAAGAAACAGTTGCTTAGGAAATATCCGGATGAAATTGCCAATACCAGCGCTTCGTTGGGCTCAACATTCTACTATCTGAATACTGCGGAAGGGCCGACGAAAGACATCAGGGTACGTAAGGCATTATCCTACGCGATTGATCGTGAAATCCTGACCAACGCCATCCTGAATAACGGTGGAATTCCCATGTATAACCTGGTCCCACCACAAACAGACGGCTATAAGGAAATCATTCCGGAGTTTGCCGGCTGGAGCCAGAAACAGCGAAACGAAGCCGCGAAAAAGCTGATTACGGAGGCGGGTTATGGCAAGGATAACCCCCTGAGACTGACCTTCACTGTTCCGACATTTTCCGGTGATGTCAAATTGGCGACCGCTATGGTGGGCATGTGGAAAAGTGTTCTGGGAGCCCAGGTGGAAATCAAGCAGCTGGAGCCGAAGGTGTTCTACGCATTGAAAGAGCCGGGAAATATCAATCGGGGAGGCTGGACGGCGGACTATAACGAGGCGTCAACCTGGCTCGATATTTTTATCTCATCCGGTGAGTACAACGACTCAAGGTATAACAACCCGAAATATGATGAACTGATGGCCTTATCAAAAGTGCTGGCAGATCCGTCTGAAGAATACCGGCAGGCTGAGTCGCTGCTGATCAACGACATGGCCATCATTCCCGTGTACCGCCCGGGTAATGACAAATATCTGGTCAAACCCTATATCGGCGGTTACGAACGCACTAATCCTGAATCTTCATACTATCGCAAGAACGTGTACGTGAAAGCCCATTAGTCGGGCGGCTTTTGGACCTGGTCTCCGGTGGTTCTCTGAACTCATCCAGGTCCTTTTTTATGGAATTCAGGGAGCTTCTTTATGTTGCTTTATATTTTACGCCGTCTGCTGATTGCCATACCGACGTTATTGTTTATCGCCCTGGTGTCATTCTGGCTGATGCACGTGGCTCCCGGCGGGCCTTTTGACATGGAGCGGCCCATGCCGGAAGTGGTGCGGGCCAACATCGAAGCCAAATTTCATCTGGACGAACCCTTTCTTACACAGTTTTTTATTTATATTGGTGACTTCCTCCAGGGAGATCTGGGGCCGAGCTTTGTGTATCAGGACTTCACCGTCACTCAACTGGTTGCCCAGTCATGGCCGGTGTCCGCCACGCTTGGTGTGTTGTCATTCTGCATTTCCGTGCCCACGGGCATGTTGCTGGGTGCGTTGGCGGCGCTCAATCGTAACAGCCGGCTGGATTATTTCCTGATGTCACTGTCAATGACGGGGGTTGTTATCCCGGCCTTTGTCCTGGCTCCGGTCATGGTCACCATTTTTTCAATTCAGTTGGGGTGGTTCCCTGCAGGGGGCTGGGAAGGGGGAAAACCGATATTTCTGGTACTCCCGGTAATGAGTCTCGCCATTGGTTCCATTGCCAGTATCGCCCGGGTGACGCGCGGTGCCATGATTGAGACGTTGAATCAGCCCTACATTCGTACCGCCAGAGCTAAGGGGCTGTCTACTGGCTATATTCTCTTTCACCATGCTCTACGGCCATCTCTGATTCCTGTAGTGGCCATGTTGGGGCCGGCCTTCGTGGCGGTGGTCACAGGCTCGGTCATTATCGACATATTCTTCGGAACAGGGGGAATGGGGCAACACTTTGTTTCCGGTGCGCTCAACCGGGATTACGGACTGGTGATGGGGATTACGCTGATCGTGGCCTCACTGACCATATTCTTCAATCTGGTGGTGGATCTTTTATATACCATCATCGATCCGCGGATTCGGATATAGGAGACTGGGATGCTGGTGACCAATAAAATCAATACCCAACAGCTCGCCGATCAGCTGGCAGACAATGTTGAGGCTGTTGCCGGACGGAGTCTCTGGCAGGATGCATGGGCCCGCTTTAGAAAAAATCGTGCTGCCATGATCTCGGTATGTGTTCTGCTGTTTATCATCGTCTGTATTGTGATCGGCCCAAGCATCGCTTCTTTCAGTCACGATGAGATCGACTGGAATGTGGTGGCGGATCCTTATGAACTGGGCAAACCATCACTCAGCTCCGGACATTATTTCGGAACCGATGACCTTGGCCAGGATTTGTTTGCCCGTACGATGAAAGGCGGTCGCCTGTCGATCATGGTTGGATTTATGGGGGCTCTGGTGGCGGTGGTTATCGGCACACTCTGGGGCAGTATTTCCGGTTATGTAGGTGGGGTGGTTGATAGCACGATGATGCGAATTATTGAAGTGCTCGATTCGGTACCCTTCATGTTCATGGTGATCCTGTTCGTCACCTTGTTCGGAAACAATATTTACTTGATCTTTATCGTGATCGGTATGGTGTCCTGGCTGGGGATTGCCCGTGTGGTACGGGGAGTCACTTTCAGCATCAAGAAGCGTGAGTTCATCGAGGCGGCTCATTCCATTGGTGTTTCCAAAATCACCATCGTACGGCGCCATGTGCTGCCGAATGTGTTGGGGATCGTGATGGTGTATTCCTCTTTGATGGTTCCGGGATTCATCATGTTCGAATCATTCCTCAGCTTTCTGGGACTGGGAGTTCAGCCACCGGATACCAGTTGGGGAATTCTGATTGCTGAAGGTGCCAAAACCATCGATGTGGCGATATGGCTGTTGATGTTCCCGTCTGTTTTCCTGGTGGCCACGCTGTTCTGTTTTAACTTTATCGGCGACGGTCTTCGTGATGCACTCGACCCGAAAGATCGTTGAGGATAAGGACTCATCATGACCATTCTATCTGTTGAAAATATGAACGTCCGCTTTGAGACCCCTGATGGCCTGGTACAGGCGGTAAGCGATCTTTCTTTTAAAGTGAAAGCCGGGGAAACCCTGGGAATCGTCGGGGAATCCGGTTCCGGCAAGAGCCAGTCGGTGTTTGCCCTGATGGGCCTGACGGCCGATAACGGCCAGGTGACAGGGGCAGCCAACCTGCACGGAGAGAATCTACTGTCCATGTCTAAGCGCCAACTGAACCGGGTTCTGGCGGAAAAAATCGGCATGATCTTTCAGGATCCAATGACCTCATTGAATCCATTTATGAAAATCGGCAAACAGCTGTGTGAGGTTCTGATATTTCACAAGGGGATGAGTAAATCCCAGGCACGAGCGGAGTCCATTCGCATGCTGGATGCTGTTCGTATTCCTTCGCCGAAGATCCGTATGAACCAGTATCCCCATGAGCTGTCCGGGGGAATGCGTCAACGCGTAATGATTGCGATGGCGCTGCTGTGCCGGCCCGAGTTATTGATTGCTGATGAGCCAACCACCGCGTTGGATGTCACCGTACAGGCGCAAATTCTGGTGCTCCTTCGTGAGCTTCAGGCGGAATTCAATACTGCGATTCTGCTGATCACCCATGATATGGGCGTTGTTGCAGAGATGTGTGATCGGGTTCTGGTGATGTATGGCGGGAGGAAAATGGAAGAGGCTGATACCGACACCCTGTTTGAAAGCCCGGGACATCCCTATACCCAGGGATTGCTCAAGGCGATACCTTCGATCACTGAGGATATGCAGAGATTGCCGACGATTCCGGGTAACCCTCCGAGTGCATTGATCAACAGTAAAGGATGCCCGTTTCATGAGCGCTGTCACCATTCGCAACCCGTTTGTCGCACATCTGTTCCGTCAGTATTACCGGTTGCCGGCAGTCAGTACATCGCTTGCCATGTGATGGGGAAAGACAATGTAACCCCCTTGGTGCGGACAGCTTAAGAGATAACAACGAGGAATAGGATGTTGAAAGAGGTTTTATTATCCGCCCGGGACTTAAACGTGCACTACCGGGTCGGTAAGCACCTTCTGCCCAGCCGACGCAAGATCGTGAAAGCGGTCAATGGGATTGATCTGGATATCTATCGGGGTGAGACGCTGGGTATAGTGGGGGAGTCCGGCTGCGGTAAGTCTACTCTGGCACGGGCACTGCTTCGATTGGTCGAGCCCACGGACGGAGACTTGCTGTGGAAAGGGGAAAACCTGCGTGGCTTCAGTAAACTGACATTGGCCCGTCGCCGCCGTGAATTTCAGATGGTCTTCCAGGATCCTACCGCGAGCCTGAATCCACGCCTGACAGTCTCCGAGTGTATCGCGGAACCTCTGCTAACCCATGAGCCGCAGCTCAAACGCCAGGAAGTTGAGCGCCGAGTCATCGCCATGATGGATAAAGTCGGGCTGTTAGCAAATCAGCGTAACCGTTATCCTCATGAATTTTCCGGAGGCCAGTGCCAGCGGGTCGGGATTGCCAGGGCATTAATCCTGAACCCGGACCTGGTAGTGTGCGATGAACCGGTCAGCGCGTTGGACGTCTCTATTCAGGCGCAGGTGATCAACCTGCTGAACGACCTGAAGCAGGAGATGGGGCTGACTCTGGTGATGATCGCTCACGATTTAAGTGTGGTGCGCCATATCAGTGATCGTGTCATGGTGATGTATTTGGGGAAACCCATGGAGGTTGGCCGTTATGATCATGTGTTCGATCAGGCCCGGCACCCCTACACCAAAGCACTGCTTTCTGCCGTGCCTATTGCGAATCCCCGTCTGGCGCGAAATCGTCAGATTCAGTTGTTGCCTGGGGATCTCCCATCTCCGCTAAATCCTCCGACTGGATGTGTGTTTCGCACCCGGTGCCCGGAGGCAACGGATCAATGTGGTCGGCAATCACCGACAAAAAGCGGTAATGAACAACACCATATATTTTGTACCAATACGCAAATTGCATAGCATTAATTAGGAACCCTGTAAGAATGAACAACCCGCCTGTATCACAACGGCTTGCTGATCTTCGTCAGCTTATGGCCGATCACGGCTTCGACGCTTATATCGTCACGAATAACGACCCGCATTCCAGTGAATACTCTGCTGATCACTGGTTGGCACGTACCTGGATTTCCGGTTTTACAGGCTCGGCAGGTAATGTCGTCATCACGCCTGAAGGTGGCGGATTATGGACCGATGGCCGCTACTATATTCAGGCTGAAGAACAACTTTCAGGGTCCGGGCTGACACTGTTTAAAGCCAGGCAGCCGGAAACCCCGACGATTCCTGAATGGCTGGCAGAAAGCTTATCGGAAGGGGCAACCGTGGCGGTGGATGGACGTTCCATCAATATGGCGTTTTATCAGGAGTTAGTTGAGGTATTTGGCTCTAAGAAAATTCAACTGGTTCTCGACAAGGATCTGATCACCCCGGTCTGGGAAAACCGTCCGGCCCGCCCACAAGCCCCTGTGTTCAATCATGGACTTGAATATGCGGGAATCGAAACCCGCGACAAAATTCAATTGATCAGGAAGTGGATGTCAGAGCAGGGCACAGATGTTCTATTGGTGTCCAAACTGGATGATGTGATGTGGACTCTCAATATTCGAGGTGCCGATATCCGGTTCTGTCCAATTGCTGAATCCTATCTTTTGATCTCCAAAGATGCCTGTCAGGTCTTTATCAGTGGCGATAAACTTCCGGATACCGTCAGCAAAACAATTGCTGGGCAAGGGGGTACAGCTCTTGATTATGAGGAGGTCAAAACCGCCATAAATCAACTGCCCGAGGGGAGCAAGCTGGCGATTCATCCGGCCAGTGTGGACAGCCTTTTGGTCAGCGGCATAAATTCCGGCATTCATTTGATAGAAATCTCCAGTCCGGTCACGGACATGAAGGCGCAGAAGAATTCCACTGAAATTTCCAACATGGAGCAAGCACTCTGCTTGGACGGGGTGGCCATGGTGAAGTTCATGTGCTGGTTGGAGTCGCAAGTGCTGGATGGTCAGGTTTCAGAGCTGTCCGCAGAGGCGCAGCTCAAAGCCTATCGCCAGCAAAACCAACATTATATTGGTGACAGCTTCCGTACTATTGCCGGCTTTGCCGCTCATGGCGCTAAAATGCATTATTCCGCAGACGCTCAGAGCAATGCGGTCGTGGATGGCGGTAATTTCTTCCTGATCGATTCCGGTGGGCAGTATCTCGGGGGAACGACGGATATTACGCGTACCTTTCACTTTGGCACACCGACAGCCCAACAGCGAAAAGATTACACGCTGGTCCTCAAGGCCGTGATCCGACTGTCCCAGACAAAATTTCTCAAAGGGTCCACAGGGGCCAACCTGGATATCATGGCCCGTGGGGTACTGTGGCAGCACGGCATTGACTACAAATGTGGCACCGGCCATGGCGTGGGGCTTTGCCTGAATGTTCACGAGGGGCCGCAGAACTTTTCCCAGAGCCATAAAGAGGTCGAGCTAAAGCCGGGCATGGTCATTACCAACGAACCGGGAGTCTATCGTGAAGGTGAATACGGCATTCGTATTGAAAATATCATGAAAGTGGTGGAACTGGAGGAGAATGAATTCGGCACCTTCTACGGATTCGAGACGATCACTCTGGCCCCGATTGCCACCAATCCGCTAGAGATGTCGATGCTTTCCCTAGAAGAAATTGAGTGGCTCAATAACTATCATTGCCGGGTGTGGGATGCTATTGGACAACACTTGGATGAATCCCAGAGAGCTTGGCTGAAGGAGGCCATTGCTCCAATAGGGAAGGATAAGGCTTAGCGTTTAATCCATGTGCCCCACACCTTTTGGGGGGGCACATTTCAATATTATCTGTCTTCTATTTGTGGCTTTCTTTGGACTGGCTCATGCCGCAAAGTGGCAAGACACGAGACTTCAGATGAATCTCTGAGTGAAGGTAATCTATCTAATGCAAAATCCGGCTTAACTTGTGCCACAGTGTAATAGAATCTCATTAATTCACCTTGGTAAAGTTCGTACTTTGAGGGGGAAGATATGATTTCAGATTCCGGAATGCCCTGCTCATAGTTCAGTTCCACATTGAACTCTACATATAAGGTTTGTCCTGCTTCAGCCTCTAGCCCAACTTCCATGAAGTGTCGCCTTGCACTGTTGACTGGAAAGGAGACAACATGCTTGCCCGGCATAACCTCGCGCCTTAAATATCCACCATTTGATAACTCACCTGTTACTTCACCATCTAGTTTTACTTCGTAGCAATCGAGAGCACCAACTGTTCTTTTCAGTCTGTAGGCGTAGACTTCTGCTTTTGATTCATCTCTTTGGTACTGAACTTCACCATATATGGGCCCCTTGGCTCCGCATCCCTGAATAAAAAAAACGAGCAGCAGTATGGCTAGGTGTTTCATCTAAAATGGTCTCCTGGAGCACACCGATAATGGCTTTTGGTAGTTTTAAAATCGGAATATTTAAATTTGTGCCTTTAAATATTGAAAGCCTTCGAACATTTAAGGCGATATAGAGTAGCGTTTATGGAGGCTATGGTCGAGCGGGCTATGGCAGACCAATAGACGCATGCTGCTCTCCCTCTTAATACTTAGAAGCCTCAATTCTCAGAAGCCACTATCCTAAGATGAATAGTACTATCAAGCACGATGCTCCTGACTGGACTATTTTTAAAGAGGGTCTGACCTGGAATTCGTAGAAGATATTAGTTTGAGATCGCCTTATGAAAGCAGTGGGAATTATCGGTTTATTATTGGTTCTTTTGTATGTCGCGTTCATGTCTGTCGAACAAGGCAAAGAGGCTGAGGAACAAAAGGCACAGGCTGAACAGCAGGTTGAACAGGCCCAGAAGCAGATAGAAGAGGCGATGAAGAAAAACATGGAGCGACTGGATCAAGAGGCTCAGTGATTCATGTTAGAGGGAGCTGATTATGCCAATCTACCTTGTTCAACACGGTAAAGCCTTTTCGAAAGAACAGGATGCCGATCGTTCACTTAATCCTGAGGGTATTGCGGAAACCCGTTCTGTCGCAGCAACGCTAGCCAAGCGACGGGTTCCCGTTACGACTATCTGTCACAGTGGCAAAAAGCGTGCGGTGCAGACTGCCGAGCTCATTGCGGAAGCGCTGGGTTGCACGGATGTAAAACAGTTAAGTGGGCTTCAGCCCAATGATGATGTCAGTGCAATGGCTTCTGCCCTGGATCCGGCAAGCCATACCCTGTATGTCGGTCATCTGCCATTTATGGACAGGATGGCGGGCTATCTGATCACCGGTGATGACTCCCGAAAGGTGGTGAAGTTCCAGAATTCAGCCGTTGTCTGCCTGGACAAAACAGACGAAACCGACCACTGGCTGGTGGATTGGATGCTGGTGCCATCATTTATCGTATAGCTATCGGAACCTAAAAGCCGCCCAAAGAGATGCATGAACTCTGAGGGCGGCTTGGTCATATCAGAATGTCTGTCTGATTAGCTTTGTCTGATTAAGGCGTCGGCTTCAGATCCAGGTTGATAGTGTTATCCGGTCCAGCCAGGAACTGATTGAGAACACTGGTCAGTGGTCCACAGTTTTCCAATGCGGACAGGTTATAGGATCCGACCAGCTTACCTCCATTGAGTGGTTCGAACACATCACCCTCAGGAGATGCCACGGTGAGGTTGAGCGGATCAATGGTGCGGCAGCTATCGCCACCTCCAATTGGAATGTCCAGGCCAAAGAGGCTGACGGTGACACTCGGTACTTTAATATTCACGTGAGCATTAGCGTTCAGGGCGCCGTTGACGAGACTGCCGGTGGTTTGTTCCGTGGGCTCGAATTCAATGGCCGCAGTGGCTGTCAGCTTGCGGAATATGCGTGAAATCTGGAAGGTGCCTTGGGTAGGATCAAGCATCATATCCCCGGTAAACATACCGGTAGAGAGGTCCAGTTCACTTTCAATTGACCCGGTCAGAGGGAGGGTTCCACCAGACGCTGCCACATAAGTACTGCCATTGACGCTCATGCCGAGGTGCTGGGTGGTGTCTCCACCGTCTTTGCCGCTGCCGGTGAGAGCAACTGTTACAGTGGCTTCATCCGGATCATCTGACTCTATGGTCAGCATATCGCTGCTTGGCATCTCCGAATTGGCGGTGTAAGTGAGGGTAATCGCGCAATTGGCTTTAGGCTCGACAATACTGCAATCCGTTCCGGTAATCAGAAAATCTGTATTGTTGCTCAGGGATACATTATTGATGTTCAGGGCCGCACCGCCGACATTGGATACGGTTAATGTGCGCTCTGTCGAGGTGCCGATGTCGATGGCTCCGAAATCGATCGCTTCTTCACTCAGCTCAATATCGGCACCAGCTTCCAGAACGCCGTTACCTGATATGGCCACGGAAACGCTCGGCGTATCCGGATCATCGGAGGCGATGGTCAGTTCAGCGCTTTTAGGACCTTCTTCTGCGGCTGCATAGGTCACGTTGACGATACAGCTCTCACCAGAGGCAAGGGTTGTACAGCGATTGGATTGGGTAAACTCGGCAGCATTGAGGCCGTCAATAGTGACACTATTGATACCCAGAATTTCACCACCGGCATTACTGACGGTGACATCCATCTGTTGTGATGTACCTAGCTGGACATCGCCAAACTCCACTGCCTTTGGATCCACCTGGATATCCTGGGGAATACCGGGGCCACCTTCGGTGATTTTAAAAGTGTGAAGTACATTATCCTGGCCATCAACAAGGGTACAGTCGGAGGTGAACTGGCCTACCGGACCATCGGCGGGGCTTCCATCTTCCTTGAGACTGGTCATTTCCAGCACCAGATCGTTAATCGTGATCTGGGCAGAACCGACATCTTCTGCTGTGAAGGTCTCGGCGGGTGCTTCGCCGGTCGCGGGTACATCAAAGTCGCCCGGATCGGTGGGAACGGTGGTTGGCTCAATATTGAGAGGTACTTCGATGTCCACATTCCTGCTAGAGGTGGTGAGGGCTGCAAGACTGGTCGCTTTACCCGTTACCGTTTTTGCCTGCATCAACGCCAGGCCCTGTCTGGAAGCATCATTCACTCGCGTGAGAGTGTTCACCATAACCGGGCCGATCGTGTCGCCAACCTGAACTTCGGAAGGGTAGTCTGTGGTGATGGTGGCGTGGATCGGTTGATCGCCGATGAGAGGAAATGGGCACATCATATCCAGTTCCAGGGTCACTGGATCGGCATTGGCCATACCATGGGCTGTCATTAGTACAACGCTGGCAATGGCGGTGCATAATCGGGATTTGTTGAAAGATACACATAACGGATTCATTGTTTCATTCGTCCTTTTCTGTTTTGTACGAAACCATGGGCGCGATGACAGCTGTCACCTGCGGTGGATTTCGTCATGGTTGAATAAGTACATAGAGGTCGATTGATATCGACTTCGATTCAGGAATCCAGAAGGATTCAATGCACCTGTTTGATCCGTTTTTATGAGAGCTTTATATCAGCATATATGTGTATGCATGAATAAAGGTATATAGAGCAGCGTTGTGGTTGTTTTAAAACAATGGAGAAAGTTTATTTGTGTCGCTGCACGGAGCAGGATTCTATTGGTCTGTGAAAATATATGGCAAGTATATTTAAAAATATTATTATAATTTAATAACTTACAGTCTGTGTTAGAAATGGACTATGCCGTGTGATGATAGCGGGGACGTTGATTTGAGAAGATATAGGAAAAAGAGGGATATATATTATAAGTTTTAGGGCTATGTAATCTTGCTATTGAAGGATAAGCCAAATGATAGCTGATTTAGGCTGTGGCTATACCATAGGTTTAATCAGCTGGTTTCAAGATGTTTTCTGATTGGCGATTCTTTTGTTGGTTCCGTCAGGTTTGACTACGGGAATGCGAGTCAATCGCCGGACGTGATTTGATCACGGGACATGATTTCATCACTGCCTGACAGGACATCATCACTTCCCATCACTTTATTGCTTACCATCACATCCCGGATATCCAATGCCTGGCCATCCTGATCACACACCCTGACAGGTGCAATGGGGCTCCCGGTGAGACGATTTCGCATGTCCAATGGTTCCTGACCCGGGGAGGGGGTCCAGCGGTCTCCCCACTGACGCAGGGCAACCAGCATGGTAAAGAGGTCTCGGCCTTTATCGGTCAGACGATATTCATAGCGGCAGCCGTGTTCTCCCACGTTCACTTTTTGCAGAACATCGCTTTCCACCAGCCTGGTCAGTCTGGTGCACAGAATATTGCGGGCAATTCCCAGCTCCTGCTGAAAATCCACAAAGCGGCGGGTGCCATACATTGCCAGCAACACGATACGTAATGACCACCAATCTCCCACCTCATCCAGAGCGCGGGCGACGGAGCAAGTTGAGTCTTCAAAGCGTTTTTTCACCATAGAGTGCAGTCTATCGAAAAGAGTTGCATTTTGAAACTGTTTTAAATATGGTTGCGTTTTGAAACTAAATTTCCCTGATCACAAATGTTGTGAAGGAGGCGTTATGAGCCTGAATCTGGGCCCTATGTTTGAACCGTTTTCATATAAATCACTGAACCTGCGTAACCGTGTGGTGATGGCGCCCATGACCAGGAACTTTTCTCCGGGAAATGTTCCTGGGGAAGATGTGGCCACCTATTATCGCCGCCGCGCTGAAGGCGGTGTCGGCCTGCTGGTGACAGAAGGCACGACCATTAATCATCCGGCATCCAATGGTTATCCCAATGTTCCTGCGTTCCATGGTGAGGAGGCTTTGGCAGGCTGGAAGCGTGTGGTAGAAGAAGTGCATGCGGCGGGCGGACAGATTATTCCTCAGCTTTGGCACGTAGGTGCGGTACGTAAAGAGGGAATTGAGCCGGACCCATCGGTACCGGGCTACAGTCCTTCAGGTCTTTATGCTCCGGGCAAAGAATCCGGGAAAGCAATGACCCAGCAGGATATCGATGACGTGGTGCAAGCTTTTGCAGACGCTGCCCGTGACGCCAAAGCCATCGGCTTTGACGGGATTGAACTGCACGGCGCACACGGCTATCTGATCGATCAGTTTTTCTGGGAAGGAACCAATCAGCGTCAGGACGGATATGGTGGCTCAATGGCCAACCGCCAGCGCTTTGCCCTGGAGATCATCCGTGCAGTACGTGAAGCCGTCGGTGAAGACTTCGCCCTGGTGTTGCGTTTCTCTCAATGGAAAATGCAGGATTACGACGCGAAACTGGCAAACACGCCTGAGGAACTCGAACAATTTCTGTTGCCTCTGTCTGAAGCCGGGGTCGACATATTTCATGCTTCCCAACGTCGTTTCTGGGAGCCTGAATTTGAAGGTTCTAACCTGAATCTTGCCGGATGGACAAAGAAACTCACTGGTAAGCCTGCCATATCTGTGGGAAGTGTCGGGCTGGCGGAAGATTTTGTCAGTGGAACTTTCATGAGCCAGCAGGAAGCTGTGGCCCAATCCGGTATTGATGATCTGGTTGCCCGCATGCAGGCCGAGGAATTCGACATGATTGCGGTGGGTAGAGCGTTGTTGCAGGACCCCGAGTGGCTGACCAAGGTGCGTGAAGGTCGTGAGGCGGACATTGAGCCTTTTGCCAAGAAATCACTGACGACCCTTGTATAGAATCAGGGCCGGGTCATTTTAAAGGGCGGTCCTAACCGCCCTTTTCTTATTTTGGTCAACTGTTTATTTGGTCAACTGGTCAACTGGTCAACTGGTCAACGGGTATATTAGCCAATTAAGTTATGAGTCTAACGTGGCAGAATATTCGAGGTTACTGAAGATACTTCTGTTGCAGCTTGTGATAGGTGCCGTCCTGTTTCATCTCATCAAGCGCTGCCTGCCATTCCCGTATGATTTCGTCATCTGTTCCCAAGCTGAACGCCAGATAATAGAAAGTGCCGGTGTCCAGGGGAATCAACGGGATCACCTGATCCATCGTCATATCATATTTTTTAAGTTCCATCGCCATGGCCATCGGGACTTTGTTGATTAACTGAGCCCGGCCATAGATAAACTTGGCGAAACTTAAATCCTCATTATGAATCAGCTCAAGATTCTTGCCTTCCCTGAAGCCCATGGCCATGAGCTGGTTGGCTGTGGCGGAATCACGTACTGCAGTGGTCATATATTTTTTGGCGTCTTCAAAAGAGTCGACCACGACCTTGGCACTTTTCTTTAGTTTGTACAGGTAGACTTCCCGGCTTGCGATAGGGCCCACCCATTTGAAAAGGTATTGACGCTGGGCTGTACGCGCGGTGGTAAACAACATGACGTTATCGCGGTTCTTCAGATAGTTATAAGCCCTTGCCCAAGGGAGTACGCTGATTTCCTTGTTCGGAAGATGAATTCTGTAAAGAATTTCTCTGACAATTTCTGTGGAAAATCCGGTTAGCTGATCGTTGACCAGAAAGTTATAGGGAGGGTAATTCTCCGTATAGATGTCCAGCTGTTCGGATTGTGCCTGGGTGGAGCCGGCAAAACCTAGAATCAGCGTGACAAATATAAAATTGAGTGCTGCGGGTAAACGGCCAATTAACGTCATCGGTCCGGCAAATTTGTTGTTTAACAAGTTGATTTGCAAATACTGCGTGCACCTGCAGAGGCAGATATCCGGATAAAAGTCACGTTCCCTGGCGAGCTTGTCGATTACTCATAAAGTAATAATCAGTTATGAAAGGTATAGGTGAAAACGGTTAACTGTCAAACCTCTGTTTGTTTAATAAATGTTGCAGATGGAAGGATATGGCTCAGAGGAAACACTGAATTTCGCCGGGGTATTCCTGAATATTCAACTAGACTCAAAAGAGGGATTGCCTGGAGCCGATTTGCAGATGGATGGGGAGGGCTGCCGGAAAGCAGACTTCGTGTTTTTTTCTAAATACCTATATCCAGATATCTATATCCAGATATCTATATCCAGATAGGTGTGTGGCCGGTGGTTGATTGGGATGGACAAACACCCATCGAAATAGGTAAGCAGGCGAACTGTGAATCATCAACGGTTAGCAAATTCCACCGCACACAGTGCCGGTAAGATGGCTTTGAAGTTATTGTTGCTGGTATCTGTTGTCACTGCTCTGAATTTTGCCGGTCAGTGGCTGGCCGACTATCTGAACTTTCAAGTCTGGCCGCATAACCCCGAATATATGGACCGGATTGTCCTGGTGCTCATGATTGTTTTCTTTATCTTTATGACGCTGCCATTTTTTCCCGCAATTGAGATTGGTCTTTTATTGCTGGCCCTGGTCAGTGTGAAAGGCGTTATTGTGATCTATTGCCTGACGATTCTGGCATTGTCTCTGGCTTTTGAAGTCGGCCGGTATATTCCCCTCAATGCGTTAGTCAGATTGCTGAACTTTTTTCATCTGACCAAAGCCTCCCGGATCATTGCTGGAATGGCTGAAGTCGAGCGCAGGGATCGCCTGGATACCTTGCGGGAGGCGCTTGGGTCCGACAAATCCCGATTCTGGGTCAATCATCGTTATCTGCTGGTCGCCGTTCTATTGAATATGCCAGGTAATTCCGTCATCGGGGGCGGTGGTGGTATTGCCCTATTGTGTGGAATGAGTGGAATCCATTCATATGGCCGTTTTCTCCTGACGACCATGTTGGCTGCATTGCCCATACCGGCTTTAGTGATTGCTCAGAAATTAATGCTGGTCCCATTTCAGTTTTATTAGCGCCTGTTGTCACTCAAGTGCAATGAGGCGTGGCTAGTCTGCATGTCTTTTCCTGTTTTCAGAAGAGCAAGGTTTCAGAAGGACAAGGCTTCAAAAGTGCAAGGTTCAGAATGACAAGGTTTCAAAACAACGAGATCACAGAATGACAGGACCGCAGAATGACATAGCCCGACTGGAAAGGATTAAGCATTAAAGATCATTGAGTCTGCCCGATGTCCGTTCTACTATAATTTTCTTTTCAGACAAATACTTAGATCAAATATAGACAACTTTCTATCACCTTTTTCAGTGCCTCCTCTTAAGTCTTTGGGCAAAAGGTCGGAAACTTTTTAGCCATAAAGAAACATGATTTTTCCAGCATCGTATTGGTTACGGGTTCTATTACATCTGTGTGCCGTTGGTCTGTTTACGGTCAGTCTGGCCAGTGGTCTTCGCCTGGCGGTTGATGGTGAATGGTTATTGGCAGATCTTTGGGCACGGATCTCTCCTCAGGGGAATGTTATTGCCTGGCACCTCGCCGCCGGAGGCGGCTGGGTGATGCTCGGGATCACGGTCCTTGGAGCGTTAAAGAAGAAACCATGGAAAACGCAGGTCCGGAAGTCGGCAGGGGTCATTATCCGGGGGATCTACCTGGCTTTGCCCGTGCAGATAGCTGCGGGAATATGGTTGTACTTTGGTATAACGGGCTCTGGCTGGGTGTTAACGCTCCATTATTGGCTTGCCATGGTTTTATCCGCTGTCGTGTTGTGCCATGTCGTTGAACAACTGATAGCGAAGAAAGGCCGACACTTACCGGCGGTGTTTATTCCCACTCGATTATCCCGTTTCAGTCTCCGGAGCCTGTTGCTTGGCGTCGGTGCATTACTGTCGACCGGTATCGCAGTTGTCATGCTGTGGTGGGGAAGTAGTGCCGGATATCAGAATCTCTATATCAGTCCTCTCGATGAGCATAGTCGAATTCAGATTGACGGTGCCGCAACCGAGTCGGCCTGGTCCAGCGCCTCAGCGGAGACCGTGGTCACCACACAGGGCAATGATTATCAGCGGTCGGTGCCCGTGGAAGTCAGAGCTCTGGCAAACGCCTATACAGTCTACTTGCTGATCAGCTGGCCTGATCCTGAACCAAATTATTCGCACCTGCCGTTGCAGAAGACCCAGCAAGGTTGGAGGGTCAATCACAATGGTTTTGAGCGGGATGATGAACGTTCCTTTTATGAAGACAAGCTGGCCGTAATGATCTCCAAGGGAAATGGTTTTGGAGGTGATCACAGCATTCATTTGGGCTCAACACCTCTTGCAGGTTATCCCGCAAGCCGCTCAGGAAGAGGGCTGCACTACACCGAGGACGGCACTATCAGGGACGTTTGGCACTGGAAAGCCGTGCGCGGTGCGGATATGTCCGTTCTGGACGATGACTATTTCGGGGCACCCGAGGCCGCCTGTGCATTTTGTTCCAGGTATAAGGCCGGCTATCAACCGGATCCGGTGGAGGACGGTGGTGTCAGGCAAAATTGGGATTGGTTTCGTCCTGGACAGGTAATGCCTTTGCGGCTGCCTGTTCTCCAAGTCAGAAACCAAGAAGTCACAAACCAAGAAGTCACAAACCAAGAAGTCAGAAACCAGGAAATTGGAAGTGATGTGCCGGGTCATGCGATGGCCTGGTACAGCTCCATTCCCTATTCATTGAGCCTGGATAATATCCCTGTTGGAGCCCAGCTGCCTTCGGTTATTTGGATGAGTCATTACGAAGGTGACCGTGGCGATGTTCGTGGTCAGGCTCAGTGGCATGACGGACGTTGGACTCTGGAGTTGGCCCGTGCACGGGACACCGGCTCTCCCTATGACATTGCCCTGGAAGACGGTGTGTATATGTGGGTGGCCCCGTTTGACCACGCCCAGACGCGTCATTCCTATCATCATCGTCCATTAAGATTGAGGTTTGCGCCGTGAGCAGGTCTCAAAGGATTCTGGTATCTCTTGTTGTGGCGGTATTACTGCCAGTATCGGTTGTGACGGCTTTGGCATTCAGCTCAGGCTTCCCCGGAGGGGATGACGAAATGAACGCCCGTCAGAGAGTGTCCGAGCAATTGGAGCGCTGGAGGAAACTGGATGCCGGTGGGGAACCGGTAGCTGTTCACCAGGGACCCTGGGCCTGTGTGGAAGATGTCGGGGAAAAGCTCATCTGGGAAGTCAAAAGCTGGCAGGAATATACCCACTATTACAAATCAAGTTATTCCTGGCGTCATCAGGAAACCGGGGAAAAGGACCTGGGCAGCTGTGTTTTTGGCAAGCAATTTGTGCCCTGTGATACCGAAGATTTGATTCAGCGTTTGAATCAGGCCCGGTACTGTGGCGTAACTTCCTGGCGTTTACCTACCTATGACGAACTGAAGTCACTGGCAGATCCGGAAACTGTTGCCGGGCAGCCTATGATTAATCGCTATCTGTTCCCTCGAACGGCCAGAGGACCCTATTGGACTTCAACTCTGGAGCCGGGTGCTGAATTGAATATCTGGACCTATGACTTTTATCAGGGGAGTGGGAAACCGCTGCCGCCCCATATTGCCGGTTGGGCAAGGTTGGTGTCTTCAAAGAATCAATAACCGAAGACGGAAAGGGAACTAAAGACGAAAGGGAGCGGCGTGATGTAATTTTCCGGTACTGCAAAGCCGGGCGCTGCAATATCAACGACGACGTAGAGAGAGGATAACGATGGTAAGGAAACATCATTACATCACCTTCGCCGCGGGAGTTGTGATCACCGCAGCAATGTCTAATGCGCTCGCTGCGCCGGAGCAGATTCGTGTTGTCTGGGATCATGATCCCGCCCATGAAGCGGTGATCGCTTTTTCCGAAGGTTCCGGAACGAATCCGTACATCAAGTGGGGAGATAACGCCGATGGAAATGGCTGGAATCAGCAAGGGTTCCAGAAAAGCCATACCTTTGATGGCAGCTTAAAGAGTTACTTTGTACGGCTCACGAATCTCCAGTCATCTTCAAATTACTATTTTCAGGCTTGTGACAGCGCCGGTTGTGGTGACTATTTCTGGTTCACGACAGCGCCGAATGAGAATGCAGACCTGACCTTTGTTGCCGGTGGGGATTCCCGCAGCAATCCCACCTCAAGACGCCAGGGTAACCGGCTGGTCAGTAAAATCAGACCCCGGTTTGTCCTGTTCGGCGGGGATCTGACGGATGACAATCGTGCCAGTGAGTTGGATGAATGGCTGGACAACTGGACCGAGAGTTATTCGGAAGATGTGATCGGGGGGATCGACTATTACCGCGTTTATCCTTTGGTGCCGACAGTTGGAAACCATGAGAACGACGATCATACCTTTATGTGCAAGGTCTTCGGTGTTGATGCGAATCGAGACGGCGCCTGCTCATTGGAGGACACCTATTTTGCCTTTTCAGTGGGCGGGGACCAGGCCCGCTTTTACACATTGAACACGGAGTTCCGCAACTCAGGCTACGAGACGGAATGGCGTGAACAGATGAATTGGCTGCAGTCCGATCTGGCCTCAGAGGGATCTTCCGTTTCCTGGCGAATGGTGCAGTATCATAAACCGATGTTTCCCCGCACGACCTCCAAGCCATACAAGTACGAGAAAATGTACGAGTGGGCAGATCCCTTCTTTGCCTACAAGATGAATGTTGCCTTTGAGTCCGATAGCCATCTGGTGAAATATACCTGGCCGGTGATACCCCAGAACGACGGTTATGCCCGGGCTGATGCCGGAACACTTTACGTTGGTGAGGGGAGTTGGGGAGCCCCGACCCGATCGGCAGACCGCTATTCGGATTGGATCATTGACCAGGACAGCTTTGCGCAAATGAAGATTGTGCAGTTCTCTGGCGAAAAAGTTCTGGTGCGCACCGTACGCTTTTCCGGTGAAGGAGAGGTGGTATCGTTGTCCCGGCAGGAGCGGGAGAGTGATCCATTGGCGCTTCCTCAAGGTCTGAATCTCTGGAAACCCCAATCCGTTGGAGAGGTGATGCCACTGTCCTTGTCGGGAGAAGGTTTGACCCGGGTGGACACTGATGATGGGCCTGATACTGGAGACATATCAACGCTGGCGGTAGCACAGGATGTCACCGTGGGAAGCGGAGGCTTCTATTCCAATGGTGACGAAGTGTATGCGGACGGTTCTGATTCCGGCCAGGAACTGCGGGCTATGCTGGCCTGGGATATGAACGGATTGCCGTCTGACGCAGAAGTGGAGTCGGCGGAATTGGCTTTGCAAATTGTGAACACTTCAAGTGGTGCCTACGGTATTTATGCCGGTGTCGAGACTTGGTCAGAAGGTAACGCTGACTGGGATGCCGCTGACCTTGGCACTAAATTGGGAGAATTCACACCCTCCAGCACCGGAAGTGTCAGCGTCCAAATGAATGAAGCCGGGCGCATCCTTGTTCAGGGCTGGGTGGATGGTTCGATGGCGAATCACGGGGTGATTATTTCCAGTGAAGGCACCACCAATGGGGTGGATTTTATCTCAAGAGAAGGCGGGCAGGGGGCCAAACTACTGGTGAAACACCAGTCCGGTGATCCCTCCAGTGGTCAGGGCTCGCAATCACTTGCGGCAGACAAGGACGTGACGCTTGGGTCGCAGGGACGCCGGAATAATATTTCCCGACTTGAGGCAGATGGCAGTGATGGAGGGGAGGAACTGCGCGTATTGATGCATTGGGATACCGGGGATATTCCGGCCTTAGCCAAAGTCACCGGAGTCAAAGCAGAGTTGTCTATCATAAACCGGTCGACAGGTAGCTACAGTCTCTATGTGGCCGGGCATGACTGGGATGAAAATTCCGCGCAGTGGAGTGATACGGAAAATGCTGGTGCTCGGCTCGCAACCTTTACACCCTCCAATAACGGCACGCTGACGGTCAATCTTGGTTCTGCGGGTGTGGAAGCGATACAGGGATGGTTAACTGGCACTCCCAACAATGGGATTGTGTTGATCTCAGATGGTACTCGTGACGGCGTAGATATTGATAGCCGGGAAAGCAGCCATCCACCCCGATTGATCGTTGAGTATGAATTGTTTTAATTAAATGGAGATGACGGCCTTTCTATCTAATAGCTGTCCTTATAAATAAAAGGCCGTCACTGTCAAACCTTTGCCAGAGAAGCTATCTCTGGCAGCCTCCTCAATTAGCTCAAATACCCCAAATAGCTCAAATACCCCAAATAGCTCAAATACCTTGAAAGTATATAAATGTGTCCTCGATATTGTGTCCATGTCATGCATATGGACTACGTGATATTAGTGCATTTAGACGACTGAACTTGGTTAATTTATATCTTATTCTCCAATACCTAATTTCAAATATATATTGATATCTATCGATATATTTAAAATTTGTAAAATCAAAAAAATATATGAACTGAGTCACATATATTTTGAGTATTACCTAAATAATTGCACTTTTTACCTATTTGAGACTGAGCCTTACATTTGGCGCGAACAGCCTACTTTATGCTGAAAGTGGCGGTTGTGATGCAAGTGCTGCTCTTTCGGAATGTATTGGAAATAGAGGATATATAATGCGGTTTTATCCCTGGATGAGTACTTTGTTACTGGCTGGAGCTATTGTGCTGACCGGCTGCGGCTCCGGAGGTGATTCCGGTTCTGATGGTAGCCGCTCAGGAGGCGACAATCAGTCATCTGGAACAGATAACAATACCAGTCCTCTGGAACGCGCTATTCAGACTGGTAACGCAATGCAGGCGGAAAGCAGTCGGGATCTGGTGCAGGCAGGGCTGGATACCATCGAGGCTATCCGTGATCAATACCTCCAGGCGAGAATCACTCTGTTTAATCTGGACGCTGACGGCACCGCCAAGGGCAGCGGCGACAGTTTGACCTCCATTACCTGGGATCCGACCCATGATGCTGCCCAACTGATCGCCAGCTATGGACGAAATGAAGCGGTTCTGATCTCCAATGCCTCAAAGAATGGCGGAGATGCTGCTCAACGGGGACTGGCTATTGTCGGAGAAGAGAAGACCCGATATCTGGTCATGGGAAGCAACCCCATGCGAAATCAGGCACGGGATGCGACGATCAATGAGCAAATGTACCAGTTCATGCGGAATGCTTTTACCTGGTTAACCGGCAGGAACAATTTCGCTGACCGGCCCCTGAAACTGGTGATCGCCCAGATGGACGACGGGTATTGGTTTCCGGATGCTACCCAGACCCGTAACTGGCTTAATGAGCGCTTCCCGGATCAGGTGAGTTTTAATGACAAGGGGAGCTGTGACGGAGACAAGCTGGCCGCCTGTTTAAGCGCCAAGCCAGACCTGCTCATCATCTCCCAGAAAAGTTCAGAGGAAGAGGCCGAGACCATCGCTGATACGGTGGAGCAGGCCATGGAAGCAGGCGTACCAGTACTGTATATGCATCTCGATGGGAACCTGACTTCACTGGGCAGTAAGCTGTTCGGTCTGTTCAACGTAACATATCAGGAAGATAACTACTGGAAGAAACTCTATCTGAATGGCTATGACTCAAGGGATCACATGGGAAGCATTCCCGATAATGTCGTGAAAGTTAACACCATGCTGAACCATTTTCTGCAGGAGGATTACTCTTTTGACTGGTCCGCCTGTGAGGATGAAGACTGTTCCGCGGTCAGTGGTTTGAACTCCGGATTTTTTGAGGGTGCCGAGGAAGTTCGCCGAATCATGACCAAGCTGGATGAAAGCAAAACCAACATTTTTAAAACCTCTGCAACCAGCGAAAGTCGTTATGAAAAGGTGTTGGCTTTGTTGGGGGACTATTACCGTTCTACCGTCAGCTACCCCATGGATAAGGAATCCACGGACGATATGGCCTTTCTTAAGTCTCTCTATGCAGACTATGCGGTGTACAACTACCGGAATATGAATCCGGTACAGACGGATATGGGAAATTTCAGCCGTAGCAATTTCGATCATGTAACGCCGGTGACCAAAACGATCACGATGGAGAGTAAGCGATATTTCAGGGCGGCTGGTGTATATGCATTGCCGGGACAGACGGTGACCGTTACCCGCCTGGATGACGCCGAGGTGGCGACCAGCATATTCGTCAATACCCAGCGTTCAGGTGCAACTCATCAGTTTCAGAAAGATGGTTACACCCGTCCGAAGTTCTTGCAGACGCCGAAGTTCAGTGTGGCTCCCGGTGAAACGATTTCCTTTACCTCCACCTATGGTGGTCCGATACAGATCCAGTTTGACACTAACGGACAGACTATCTCGCTTCGCTTCAATAATGTGGGGCAGCATCCTTTCTGGAATGGAGAAGAGGACAATGACAGCTTCGAAAGGGCATTGGCCGACGGTGATTATGACTGGGCTGAATTAGTGACTCCCGGTTTCGAAGTGCATTCCAAGCTGGAGAAGATGCGTGAGTCCATGCGGGATGATAACTGGAAAACAGGTGCTGCACTGGCCGCCGGGACCATGCGCTATATTCACAACTTCCCCCACATTTTGGCTGGCTTCAAAGGTCCGGGCATTGATGTCATACCTGAAATCCAGAACTTTGCCACGGCCCATAATCTGGATATTGCTTACATTGATCTGGTTAAACACATGAATGCAGACCAGGCAACCTGTGGTTACGGGTGTTCGGGCAATCCCTATGACGCCTATTGGGCATTTAGCCCCATCGGACATGGCGATATTCATGAACTCGGTCATGGTCTGGAGCGTTCCAGGTTCCGGTTCGAAGGTTGGGAAGGTCACGCCAGTACCAATCCTTATTCCTATTACTCAAAGTCCCATTTCTACCTGGATACCGGTAAAGCACCTGAATGCCAAAGTCTGCCTTTTGAAAGTATGTTCAACGTACTGCAGGACAGCGTCGGCCAATCTGATCCAGCCGCTTATGTGCGGGGCCAGAACCTCAATGGCTGGTCCAACGGGGTGGGGATCATGATCCAGATTATGATGAGTGCCCAGGGGGAAGGGACGCTAGGCGATGGCTGGAACCTTTTGCCGCGGATGCATATTCTTGAGCGGAACTTCAATTCGGCCTTGAGTAGCGAATCTGCCTGGCTGGCAGCGCGGACTAATCTGGGACTGTCGACCTACAGCTATGATGAAGCCAAAAATATCGAGCACAATGATTGGCTGGCAATCGCCATATCCTATGCATCAGGCCTGGATTTCCGCGATTACCTGACAATGTGGGCGTTGCCATTCAGTGACAAGGCCTCAGCCCAGATTGCCGCCTATGGATATTCCGTTGCGCCTCGCAAGTATTATGTGTCGGGCGGTGATGAATACTGTTATGGACTGAATAAAACCAGTATCGCTGTGGATGGTGTACAGACCTGGCCATAAAGGCGCTTTCTGTTTCTCATCATCTGCAGAGTATCGGCCGGCGCTTATGCCGGTCGTTTTTTTTCAGGTGCCTGTCAGATACCTGTGCATCTGTTTTACAAGCCCGTTTACAGATCTTGTCTTTGAGGAGCCGGATGAAATTATTCATTCCCCGCAAGCATAAGATTCTCTCTCTTTAGATTAAATCATAGAAACTCTCAACTCTTTTAGGGTAATGCCAGTGAGTCGGCTATTATATAACCATTAGGATACCAATAATAACAATTCTCTCGTGTGAGCAGGTCCATTTAAGCAAGAGGTAAGGTGTACATACTCGTTAGTCAATAAAAATGGAATTAATTACCTAATGTGAGAGGACCGTATGAACACAATAGCAACCTGGATTGCTGGAATATTCTTCATCATGACGCTGTCTCCCGGTACATGGGCAGCGTCCACTCAGGAGGTTAAAGCAAACTCACCACAAATACTCACCATTGCATCAAAGAAGTCATTCAAAGCACTACTGACCCATCAACCGCAGCTTAGGTCTGAAGTTAAATCAACCTATCAGGCAGTAGACTCACGCAAGATTACCATCCATAGAGAAAATGCCAGCTTCATCAAAGTTCATTTCAGAGAATTTAATATTCCTGAAGGAAGTTATGTGGAAGTCAGAAATGCTGCGGGCACTATGGTTCATCGTTATGGAGGAGAGGAAAGCTCCCTCTATACGAAGCAGGAAGGGGACGATGGTATTCGTTCATTTTCAGCACTGACGATCATCGGGGATACGGCGATTGTGGAATTCTTTCCCGGCAGCAGCGGAAAGCATTCCTATGCGGTTGAAATCGACTCTTTTATGGAAGGCTACCCGGAACAGGAAATTGAAGAGATGTCGATGATGGAGTCTGCGGCATTCTCCACCTGTGGGGTAAATGAACGGCGTGACGTGCAGTGCTGGGTGGACTCCCATCCGACTGAGTTTGAACGTTCTCGTCCGGTTGCCCGCCTTTTAATGAATGGCTCCGGGTTATGTACGGCCTGGCGGGTGGGAGCCGGCAATTATGTGTTTACCAATAATCACTGTGTGTCGTCCCAGTCTGATGTGTCTAATGCTGAAGTATGGTTTAACTATCAGCGTACGGGCTGCGGCAGCGGTAGTCTTGCTGGTACGACGGTTGTCACGGGTGCCACCATGCTGACCACAAATTACACACTGGATTACACCCTGTTCTCGGTAAATAACTTTTCACAGATTGAGTCTTTCGGTTATTTCGGGCTTGAAGTCCGCCCGGCTGACAGTCAGGAAAGGATATACATCCCCCAGCATGGCAGTGGCAATCCCAAGGAACTGTCCATAGAAAGTGATCAGAACAATGATGGACTGTGCAGGGTGGATTACCCTTCGGTCAGCGGCCGTGGTAATGGGACCGATATGGGGTACAACTGTGACACGATTGGCGGAAGCTCCGGCTCGCCCGTGGTGGCGGCCAGGACGAATCGTGTTATTGCGTTGCACCATTTTGGCGGCTGCCCTAATCAGGGAGTGTTGATCAATGAAATCTGGCCACAGGTTGCCAGCTATTTCAACAACGAAATTCCGCGGGGCGATAATGAAATTCCCAGCGGTAATCCGGTGGCAGACTTTACCTTCTCAGCCGACAGGTTGGAGGTCACCTTTACTGATAAGAGCACGGATAGCGACGGCAGTATTGTCAGCCATCAATGGGATTTGGGGGACGGCAATACCTCAATTTCACGTAACCCTGTGCATACATACGCCTCTGCGGGTGACTATGTTGTGGAACTCACCGTGACCGATGATGACGGCAAGACTGATAACAAAAAACAGAATGTCAGCGTTGGTGAGTCGCCGAGAATTGAGGAGACTGATTTGTCGGACAATTCAGGAGACTGGAAGCATTATACCCTGGATGTGCCGGCCGGATTCGCCAGGCTTACCGCTACCATCTCCGGAGGAAGTGGGGATGCTGATTTGTACGTCCGTTATGGCGCACAGCCCACAACCAACCAATATGACTGCCGTCCGTATTACAACGGCAATAATGAGGAGTGCTCCTTTGATAATCCCTCCGCGGGTCGCTGGTACTTGAGTATTCGGGCGTACAGGGACTATTCCGGAGTGACCTTAATCGGCGAATTGCAGTAACGGTTGGAGTCGTGTCGTAGCCACTGCAGCTGCCCCGCTGTGTTTGAGATGGCTTATTTGGGCAATAGCTATATACCTGCTTCGGCGAATCGCTATTGATCTGTAAGAGTCACCACAGCAGAGCGGGGTGGTTGCCGCCCCCCAAATGCCTGAAATAGATCATTGATTGATTAAAAAATAGTCTAACCTTTATAGGTGAAGGCGATCTTGTATCAACTATTTCAGAGGGGGAGCGTATGGATAGAAAGTTTGTTCTAACCGGGCTGGTGTATGCCCTCATCGGTCTTTCACTTGGGTTGTTCATGGGGATTTCCGAAGATCACGGGCAGATGGTGACTCATGCCCATATCATGCTGATAGGTTTTGTTGTTTCTATGATTTACGGCATTTGCCATAAGCTGTGGTTACCGCCGGTAAAATCCATGCTTTCCATTATTCAATTCATGGTGCATCAATGCGGTACCGTATTGCTGCTGAGTGGACTATTCCTGGTGTATGGCGGATTTGTCGATCCTCATATATTGGGGCCTTGGTTGGGGGTGTTCTCCATCATTGTTTTCGTCGGCATGATTCTGATGGCGGTGATGTTCTGGAAATCCTATAACAAGGTCGCCTGATACACTCATAAACTACGGACTGACTTAAACTACGGACTGGGGATACGCCTGGACTGGCCCCCGGTCCGCCTTGTCTGGATCATTCGATGTCAGGGATGCGTCATGAAAATACTTACTTTCTGTCTGTTTTATACTTTTCTGTTTCTTTCTTTTCTGAGCCGGGCAGAACTGGTGCCTGTTAACGGTATGATGGAATCACCCCGGACCTTCAACGGTTTTGTCCACTTTCCGAGTAATTACGATCCTGTGAATGTTCAGGGGTACCCTCTACTGATAGCGTTTCACGGATTGGGTGAATGTGGGGATGCCACCATCAATAATGGTGATGGGACCTATTCGCTTGATATGGACATTCTGAGTAAAACCTCCAATGTCGGGCCTGCCAGATTGATTCGGGACGGGCTGTGGGATGAGTCTTTACCCATGATTGTTTTGGCTCCCCAATTGCCCGCCGGGTCCAGCGGTATATGCGGAATGTATAAGGACCGGTATGAAAAAATCTATAACCACGCGATTGCCAATTACAATGTGGATCTGGATCGGGTGTATGTCACAGGGCTGAGTCAGGGAGGTAACGGCACCTACAATGTACTGAGAGATCGACCCGACACCATCGCTGCGGCGGTTCCAATTGCTGCCTGGTATCCCCAGGAGTTTGATTGCGAAGCGATACACCATATTGCGGTCTGGGCCTTCCACGGCGATCAGGATAAGACCGTCGGTTACAACTCAGGAAAGAGTGCGATTGACAAGAAACTGAATGGCTGTGGCGATCCTGACTATCCTCCACGATACCCCGCCAAACTGACCAGCTTTGCAGGCATTGGTCATAACTCCTGGGATGGCGCTTATGGGGTAAAAGAAGATCATGTTTTCAGGGATGGAAACGGGGATATTATCGCCGTGAAAAACTATTTTCTGGAGCTGGCGTACGATCATCTGGACAGCCATGTAGATGCAGCGGGCAACTATGGAGGGGATGGGTATTATTATCATTACAATGAGTTTGGCCGCTATGTTGTATACCACTGGTTGCTGAGCTTCTCGCGGAATGCGGATGACTCTCCAGGCCCTGGGGACGGTCAGTATCTATTGCTGTCCGGCGAAGACGTTCACTGGGATGCATTTCGAATATTCAGAGACACGCTTTGGCAGGGAGATTATGATTTGCCGGCAATGGGCGTCGATACGCTGGTCGTGTATATGAAAAACCTTGGCGTCACCCCACTATCCAAGCTCTACATTCACCTCAACGACGCCGTTAATAAAAAAGACCTTGGATTCAATGTGGAAAATTATGCCAGCATAGGAGACGACTGGGTTCGGATTGCGATCCCACTGGCAGACTTTGTTGCTCTTGGAGTGGATATCCGCCATTTCCATTCAGCACGTCTTTTTATCGGACCGAATGCTTCTATGGCGATGGCGGTTGATGAAATTCGATTTGAAGGTCCGGCAAATAGTTTTGTGCTGTTTGGCCGAGACTATCGCTCCCAGGCATTCAAAGCGAACGGCAATTTGTCGGCTGCTGAGGCTACCGGAGAGGATGTTGGAGACTAGGTGTCCGCCCACCCGGATTCTGGTCTAAGGCAAATCAGATCGCAGTCGAATACCCGTTAGAAAAATAGAAAATAGATTCAGGCATTGAGGAGTACATTGAAACATATGAGAGTGATGGCCATTTCCGGCAGTTTACGAAAGCTGTCTTACAATAGCGCTGTAATTGAGGCCATGTCCCTGCTAGCGCCTGAAGGTATTGATTTCGTCGTCTATAAGGGAATAGGGGACCTGCCCCTGTTTAACCCCGATCTTGAAGATCGTCATATCGCTGCCGTGGAGGATTTGAAAGGGGAGCTGGCAAAAGCGGATGGGCTGGTCGTTGCCAGCCCTGAATATGCCCATGGAATTTCTGGAGTGTTGAAAAATGCCCTGGATTGGCTGGTAAGTGGAGAGGAGTTTGTCTACATGCCTGTGGCACTGATTAATACCTCCCCCAGAGCCTCCCATGCCCAGGCCGCTTTACGGGAGGTGATTACCACCATGTCCGGCAACATCATCGAGGAAGCGTCAGTGTCAGTGCCTTTATTGGGAAGTGGACTGGATGCGGACGGCATCGCAGGACATGTCGAGATTGCCCAAGCCCTGGTGAACTCACTACAAGCTTTCTCGGCCGCCATTGCCTTGAATCAAGAGCTCAACAATCAATAACTCAAAAGCCAAGAGCTCAAAAGCCAAGAGCTCAAAAGCTGAGATGTTTCTCCAGCGTCTTATAGACTCTGGTATCCCTGAGCATTGCGATATGATCAAGATGCTCAATAAACACTTTTTCCATGTCCGGTGCAGTTAAATTCATGTGCTCCGATCGGTGTTCGCCCAGCGCGCTGCTGACGGGGACGAGCCCATCTCCAATCAGATCGTATCCTGCTGGCGTGGTGAGGTCGGAAGCGATAAAAAGATGTCTGGAGCCTGGATGTAAGGGCTCAATCATCGTTCTCACATCCTTTCGGGACGATTCGCCGGCCATTGCTTCTGCTTCGGTAATATAGCCAAATCTCAAGTCCCGGATGCCTTGGCTGCGGATATTGCCCAGTCGTGCGAATGGTTTCACGTAAGGAGTGATTTGTATCAGGGAGTTTGCCAGATTACCGGCCCGTTCCAGAGGCGCGCCAAGATGAGGGGTTCCTATGTAGGCTGCCTGTGAAAGCGAGTCGAGCCAGCGTTGATTGGTATTTTGCGCATGAAGACAGGCACTACGAATGACCAGGCCTCCCATGCTGTGGCCGATCAGGGTAAGGGGAAGATCTCCCATACCGTTGAGTTCTAGCAGATCGGCCAGTCTGTTTCCATTCTGATATATATTGAGGCCGCTGTTGTACCGTAGCCAGATAACCTGCTGCCCTGCCTCTTCGAGTTGTCGGACATAGCGAATATGTGACCTGGACAGCCAGTCCAGTTCCGAGTGACAGAGTCCGTGGAGAAACAGCACTCGTCCCTTCGTTGAAGCCGTTTTGCTGTCAGCCATCTTATGGCCGTGTAAATCGACAAAAGCCATCTGTATGGCCAGTTTGTTGTGCCAATGTTCCAGTTTGTCTCCGGTGATCCCGTTCAATGCCGATCTCATCCTGCGCCAGCGGGAATCGGCGAAGTCTACCTCTCCGGGAGAGGTGGCCTCCATCAATTGGGACAGCCAGTCAAAGGTTCCGCTGACAATCTGATAGGGCAGCGGCGCGTCAGTCGACCTGATTTGACCTTGAAACGGGTTGCGTTTCAGGTTCAGGGAAAGACCTGGTGTTGACGATATGGTGGCATGCATTTCAGCCACCAGTCTGGAGACTTCTCCCGCTGAGCGCAGGCCGAGATGGGTGAGGGCATGAGCCCTGGTGGCTAGAGATTTCCAATCGTAACCAGTGCGGCCTTTGCTGGAATCTGGCGGGCTTTCCTCAAGCTGAGCCTGCTCGAGCGTCTTATCGAACTGGGGCTTCTCATTATGATGAGAGCGATTGCCGTTCATGGGATATCCTTCCGCAGCTGCTGAACAGGGCTGTTAAGGGTTCCAGCCAAAAAGCTTAAGATTAACTCTTCCCTGCCGGACTTCTACGCCGTCCAGTATAAGCTGACTCTGTTGTCGTAAAAAAGAGGGACTCCCGGGAGGAAATGAAATACGTCCCTGGCTGTTGAGGACTCTGAACCAGGGAATTTCGGTCTCTTCCGGTAATTGTCTTAACGCATAACCCACGTAGCGTGACAAGCCGGGAAGTCCTGCCATACGGGCTATCTGGCCGTAACTTGACACTTTTCCCTTGGGAATTCGGCTGACAACAAACCAGATGGCCTGGATTCGATCGTTTACCTCAGAGGCAGGCATACAGTAATGCTCTTTTGAATAAGGCTCTTGTGAATAGGGGGAGGCAGGAAGAAACTGAGAGCCGCCCAGGCCCTCAATCTCTGCTGTTACGGTCAATGCAGACCTATATTCTTATGCCGCCGTCCACTTCAACAACGCGGCCTGAGACATAGTCATTCTCGATGATGTAGGCCACAGTATGAGCAATTTCATCCGGTTGCCCCATTCTGCGAAGCGGAATCTGCTTGGTCATCATTTCCAGGGCTTCCGGTTTCATGGAGGCTGTCATTTCTGTTTGAATAAAGCCGGGGGCAATTGCCATGCTGCGAATACCGTATCGGGCCAATTCTTTGGCCCAGGCAACCGTCATTGCCACAACGCCGGATTTGGCGGCAGAGTAGTTGGTCTGGCCAAAATTGCCGGCCCGTGAAACGCTGGAAATATTAATAATGCAGCCTTTGCGGCCGGATTCAATCATCTGGACTGCGGCTTCACGTCCACAAAGGAATACACCGGTCAGGTTGACGTCAATGACCGCCTGCCATTGTTCCAGGCTGAGCTTTTTGGTGACTTTCCCGTCCTGAGCCTTGAGCAACATGCCGTCACGCAGGATTCCAGCGTTGTTGACCAGCGCGTCCAAGCCTCCGAAATCCTGGCTGATGGCGCTGAAAGTCGCTTCTACCTGATCTTCTTTGGCGACATTACAGACGTAGCCTTTGGCTTGCCCGCCGGCTTCTTCGCACAGCTTCACCGTTTCATTGAGTTTGTCTTCCAGCATATCGATCAGGGCCAGCCTGGCACCTTTTGCGGCCAGATACAGAGCCATGGAGCGTCCCAACCCTTGGCCACCACCAGTAATAGCAACAACAGCGTCTTTAACTTGCATAGTTTTTATCCTTCTTAACCTTTTGGGTTTTGTTATTGTGGCGGACAGGGTGGCGTCCACCATTCACGAATCGAAAATTAAATCTTCAAGGGCGATAAATTATCGAAGGTGGGTTGATATTTCCATATTTGTAACCATCTTCATAACTGTCATTGTACTTTTTACCTATCCATTCCCCTGATAAAGGGCCAGATTGAGATCTCATGTTTAGCCGTCTTCCATTCCTGATACCGTTGGTTGCCATTTGTGAAATATTCCTGATTATCAAGGTAGGAGGGATGATTGGCTTCTGGGCCACCGTCGGCATTGTGATTCTCACCGGGATGACCGGTGTCTGGCTGCTCCGCCGTCAGGGGTTCAGTCTGATTGCCCAGGTCCAGGAGAAGATGAATCGGGGTGAAATGCCCACATCAGAGTTAATGGAAGGTGTGGCCCTGCTGATGGGCGGCGTCATGCTGATCACGCCGGGGTTTATCACTGACGTATTGGGGTTAAGCCTGATTTTGCCATTTACCCGAAAGGGGTTGATCGGATTTCTTCAAAAACGTTTGGTAAACAGCTCCAGTATCCGTACTCAAACCTTCTATCAACAGGGATCGTTTTATTCCGGGCCGGACATCGGAGGCAGTCAGGCAGGAGGGCGCTCGCCGTTCAACGAGCCTGGCGGAGACGATAGCGTGAGGGTTTTCGAGGGGGAATACACTCGCGAAAACAATGGCCAGGATAGCAAATCGGAAAAAAATTAACTTTTTTCCAAATTTTTTTGTTTGGGGGTGTTGAAATTGAGGCTGATACCCCCATTTATCCAACCACAATTTATTGCTGCTTACTGCAGGCGTCTATTGCTCTGAGTGGGAAGTAGCAGACTATCAACCACAAAAAAATCGGCTAGTTAAATCTAACTGGGAGAAATAACGAGATGAATATTCGTCCATTACACGATCGTATCGTGGTACGCCGTAAGGAAGAAGAAACTAAGACTGCAGGTGGTATCGTTCTGCCTGGCAATGCGGCAGAAAAGCCTTCTCAAGGTGAAGTACTGGCTGTGGGCGAAGGCCGTATCCTGGACAACGGCGACGTGCGTCCTCTGGCGGTCAAAGTCGGTGACAAAGTGGTATTCGGCCAGTATGCCGGTAGCACTGTTAAGATTGACGGCGAAGAGCTGCTGATCATGAGTGAAAGCGACGTATTCGGTGTTCTGGAAGACTAATTCTTCCGCCATCTCGATACGCGAACCCTATTGATTGTCATCAACTCTAACTAACAGGATTTATAACTATGTCAGCTAAAGACGTGAAATTTGGTGATTCCGCGCGCAAGCGTATGGTTGAAGGTGTCAACATTCTGGCCGACGCCGTTAAGGTTACTCTCGGACCTAAAGGCCGTAACGTTGTTCTGGACAAATCTTTCGGCGCTCCTACCGTTACTAAAGACGGTGTTTCCGTCGCCAAAGAAATCGAACTGAAAGACAAGTTCGAAAACATGGGTGCTCAAATGGTGAAGGAAGTTGCTTCCCAAACCAACGACGAAGCTGGTGACGGTACCACTACTGCAACTGTTCTGGCTCAGGCTATCCTGAACGAAGGTCTGAAAGCGGTTGCTGCCGGCATGAACCCAATGGATCTTAAGCGTGGTATCGACAAAGCGACCATCGCTGCCGTTGAACAAATCAAGAGCATTTCCCGTCCATGTGGCGACAGCAAGTCTATCGCCCAGGTTGGTACCATCTCTGCTAACAGCGACGAGCGCATCGGTGCCATCATCGCTGAAGCCATGGAAAAAGTTGGTAAAGAAGGTGTTATCACTGTAGAAGAAGGTACCGGTCTGGAAGACGATCTGGACGTGGTTGAAGGTATGCAGTTCGACCGTGGCTACCTGTCTCCTTACTTCATCAACAACCAGGACAACATGAGTGCTGAACTGGAAGATCCTTTCATCCTGCTGGTTGACAAGAAGATCTCCAACATCCGCGAACTGCTGCCTGTACTGGAAGCTGTTGCCAAGTCCTCCAAGCCTCTGCTGATCATCTCTGAAGATCTGGAAGGCGAAGCGCTGGCAACTCTGGTTGTTAACAACATGCGCGGTATCGTAAAAGTTGCAGCTGTTAAAGCTCCTGGCTTTGGTGACCGTCGTAAAGAAATGCTGCAGGACATCGCTATCCTGACCGGTGGTACCGTTATTTCCGAAGAAGTGGGTCTGACCCTGGAAAACGCTACCCTGGACGACCTGGGTACTGCCAAGCGTACCGTGGTAACCAAAGAAAACACCACTGTGATCGATGGCGCTGGCGCTAAAGGCGATATCGAAGCACGTGTTGCTCAGATCCGTCGTCAAATCGAAGACACTTCTTCTGATTACGACCGTGAAAAGCTGCAAGAGCGCGTAGCCAAGCTGGCTGGCGGTGTTGCGGTCATCAAGGTTGGTGCTGCTTCTGAAGTAGAAATGAAAGAGAAGAAAGCACGTGTTGAAGATGCTCTGCACTCAACTCGCGCAGCTGTTGAAGAAGGTGTGGTACCTGGTGGTGGTGTGGCTCTGGTCCGTGCCCTGCAGGCTATCGGTGACCTGAAAGGCGACAACGCTGACCAGAACGTTGGTATCAACCTGCTGTGTCGTGCTATGGAAGCTCCTCTGCGTCAAATCGTTGATAACGCTGGTGGCGAGCCTTCAGTGGTTGTCGACAAGGTTAAGCAAGGCGAAGGCGCATTCGGCTACAACGCTGGTTCTGAAGAATACGGCGATATGCTGGAAATGGGTATCCTGGATCCTGCTAAAGTTACCCGTACTGCACTGCAGTCAGCCGCTTCTATTGCTGGTCTGATGATCACTACTGAGTGCATGGTAACTGACGCTCCTGAAGATAAATCTGCTCCTGCAATGCCTGACATGGGCGGCATGGGTGGTATGGGCGGTATGATGTAAGTCATCCCCCCCGATCCGAAAAAACCCCGGAACTTCCGGGGTTTTTTTTGGCATTGATAAACCTTACCTATGGAGCCTTGATGAATCATGGGAATCGATCTAGTGATTCAGAGGTGGTTTGTTAATGTACACGCCAAGGCTGGAAATCATTCAGCAAAATCTTTAAGTGGCTGATAGTCACACAACTCCCCCAAATAGTATGATATGGTGCGCAGCGATTTGACTCTGTGTTGGGGAAAATTGTCTCGAAATTAGAGTATTAACGAACGTTAACGCCGAAAATTATCCTCAGGCTTGCTATAGTGCTGCTAATTGATTAGAAAGTTCGGCTACTGACACAATTGTCACGAGGTCGATAGTTGTGGTTCTGCTGGTCACGGTTCTGTTGTCACAATGTGTCGACCTGTCATGGATCAGTTGAGGCAAAGATTTATTCCGTCATGAATCGACGGTGACTACGAAGACAAAAGAACCCCGGGTGAGAAGGGGCACGGCTTCGCAGGATAACTAGAATAAATGGAAGTAAGAGAGTAAGTAATATGCGGTATTTAAAGGGCTGGAAGTGATTCTTAAATCCTTAGCGATAATCGTTGTGGCCGCCCTGAGTTATCTGACTGCTCTAGTGTTGTACATGCCAGTGAGCTTCGCCTGGGAATATGCTCAGGGAGTGCTTCCCCTACAGCAGTTACCGGTCAAGGTACAACAGACGAACGGGACGCTTTGGGACGGCGAAGCCCTGCTGAACAGCTCTCAGCTGCAAGGCGTGGTTTCCTGGGAATTGTCCCCGCTGAGTCTGATCACTTCCGATTCCCTGATCCATATTGATTTCAGATCTGACCGTATTGAGCTGAGTGCCAATGGAGCGCTTAAAGGGTCTGAAAATGCCGAGGTGAATGGCAATCTGGTTCTGGACCTCGCTGCTCTGAATCCAATGCTGCGGCAACATCGCTTGGATCTGAGTGGGATTTTAACCATTCAGCGTCTGAATGCTTTGGTGGATACCAGTACTGGTAAGCCAATACAGCTGACCGGCCAGGGTAAATGGGCCGGTGGGACCGTCAGCTACCCTATGGGTAGGCAGGTCCAGTCTGCGGTCATGCCGCCATTAGTCGGTCAGATTACCCAGAAAGGGCAGGAAATTGCGCTTGAGGTAGCAGAAGAGGCAAGTGGTAAGGCCGTTATGCAGGCGCAGCTGAGCCCCGATGGCGTGGCAAAAATCCAGATTCGAAGACGCCTGCTTGATTTGGCTGGTGCGCCCTGGAGTGGAAATTCCGGGCCGGACGATGTGGTCTTCAGAATTCAGCAGAAGGTGATATAGACCCATGCAATCGTCTACTATTGCCAAGCTTGCCTGGTGGATACTGGTTGTTTTGATTGCGACGGTAGCCTGGCAGTCTGCCAAGTTAACCTGGTTGATCTGGGAGGGAGCTCCAAATGCCGTTGTACTGGCTTCAGGGGGAACGGCAAAATCCAGTACCGGTGGAACCTCTGCTCCGGGAAATTATTTGTCCTGGAATCTGTTTGGCAAAGCCGAAGCCAAGCAGGAGCAGGTTTCCCTTAAGCAGGTTGAAGCGCCGGAAACCAAGCTGAGGCTGGATTTATATGGCGTTGTGGTGGGTGTCGAAGGAAAACAGTCCGGGGCAATCATTGCAGAACGGGGGCGTAACGCCGAGTATTATCGGATTGATGAAGAGCTGCCGGGAAATGCAAAATTGGCAGCGGTTTATCACGATCATATACTACTTAGTCGCGCCGGGGCGCTGGAAAAACTGACCTTTGAAGAAGGCGCCACAATTGCTGCTGCCAACATCGAGGAAGTCTCCCGGCCGGATCCTTCTGGTGCTGTGGGTAGCCCGGAAGAGTTTATGAATGTGGCACAGCAAAGGCTGGCTGAAGATCCCAGAGCTGCGCTGGCCTCCGTAGGGCTAAGTCCTAACAGTTCGGGAGAAGGGCCGTCGGGGTATGTGTTCAACGGAAATAATCCAATGCTGGGAGCTATGAGCATGCAAAAGGGCGATGTAATTCGCTCTGTAAATGGCCATGTTTTGGGTAACATTGAGGAAGACAGGCAAAAGCTGCAGGAACTCTACGAAAGCGGAATGCTGGAAGTGGAGATAGAGCGTGATGGCGCGGTATTCACCATCAACTATCCTTTACGCTGATTGCTTAAATACGCGGATACCAACTGATCATAAAAATCTATGGATATGAAAACGATAAAAACCTCTGTTTTGGCTCTGTTGTTGTCATGCTTTCTGATAGGAGGGGCATGGGCTGAAGATCAAACCTGGAAGGTAAACCTCAAGGATGCGGATATTCGCGCATTTATCACTCAGATTGCTGACATTACCGGCTACAGCTTTGTAGTTGATCCCCGGGTAAAGGGGAAGGTTACCGTTATTTCCAACGCGCCTATGTCTCAGGAAGAAATCTATGAAATGTTCCTTTCGGTACTGAACGTTCATGGATTTGCGGCCATTCCATCTGAAGGCGTTATCAAGATTGTTCAACAGAACGAAGCCAAGCAGACGGCGGAAAATCTCAAGATTTTTAAATCTGTGCCAAAGGAGCAATTGGTCACCAGGGTGATTCAGGTGAAGAACGCCAACGCACTGGAGCTTGTGCCTATCCTGAGGCCAATGGTGGCGAAGTATGGTCATCTGGCGGGTGTTGCAGCAGCTAATGCCCTGATCATCAGTGACCATGTGAATAACATCCAGCGTATCGAGAGAATTGTTGGAGAGTTGGATAGCCCCTCCAACTACGAGTTGGAAGTTGTGCAGCTCCAGGAAGCCTGGGTAGGCGACATGGTGAAGCTGCTGGAGGAGTTAGCGCCTGCTGAGCTCGGTAAGGGGCCAACCAAGTCTGCCAATAAATTCAGTGTGGTGGCGGATGAACGAAGCAACAGATTGATTCTGAAAGGAGACGAGAACTTCCGTGACAAAATGCGGGAGTTGATAACCAAGCTGGATCAGCCGGCAGCCGTAACCGGAACCACAAAAGTGATTAACCTGCGTCATGCCGATGCGGAAAAGCTGGCTGAATTGTTAAAAGGCTTGATGGGCGATATCGCTCCCGCCAAAGGTGGTGAAGGCACAGCTGCTCCGGGCTCAGGTAAAGTCAGCATTTTCCCCGATGAAGGTTTGAACGCTCTGGTTGTCCGGGCGGAACCTTCCATGATGAAGGAAATTGAGGCTGTTATAGAGCAGTTGGATATTCGCCGGGCGCAGGTTCTGATCGAAGCGGCTATCGTGGAGATCAGTGACGGTCTGAGTCGTCAGCTGGGCGTACAGCTGGCCGCAGGTGACATTAGTGGTGACTCAGGGCCAGCAGGTCTGACTAACTTCACCAACGTGGGTATTTCTGCATCAGCTGTATTAAGTGCGATTGCATCACAAACCACAGACATCGCTCTGGGTGATATCGCCGCGATCGGGGTGGGTGAGCAAAATGAAGGCGGTGCACAGTGGGCAGCGCTGATCCAGGCATTGGCAACCAGTGGGCAGGCAAACCTGCTGTCTACTCCGTCCATTATCACCATGGACAACCAGCAGTCTGAAATCATTGTCGGCCAGAATGTTCCGTTCCGTACCGGTCAGACAGCCACGGGAACAGATGGGACCACGAATCCTTTTACAACCATCGAGCGTCAGGATGTTGGTTTGACCCTCAGAGTAACCCCTTCCATTAGTGACGGCGATCTGGTGAGACTGGAAATTGAGCAGGAGTCCTCTTCGATCGCTCCCTCAAATGAGAACGCATCGGACTTGATTACCAATAAGCGTCAGATCAAAACCTCTGTTTTGGCGGATAACTCAGAAACCATCGTTCTGGGAGGTTTGATCAGTGAAAATTACCGTACCAGTGAAGCCAAAGTGCCTCTGCTGGGAGATATCCCACTGTTAGGTGTTCTGTTCAGGAGTACCTCCAGAACAAAGGATAAGCAGAATCTGTTGGTATTCCTTAAGCCCACAATTCTGCGGGATAAAGAAGAAGCTTCGGCTATCAGCATGCAAAAGTATAATGCTTTGTGGGAGCTGAACTTCAACATTAAGAAGAACGCAGAAGGCGACGAGCATGCAGCGAAAATGGTCAAGCCGGATATCAATGATCTATACAAGGCCAATAAGCTGGAACAATAAATAGATCAATAGATGAAAAGCAAAAAGCCGGGATTACCCCGGTTTTTTTATTTCCCTGATAGCGTCGACCTTATTTCCGAATTTCAAATTGATTGTCAGCCGCATCTCTTTTGAGAGCTGGTGATTTCGATCGGCAACATTGCTGCTCCACTATAAGCTTTTTGCAAAGGTCTCTGGTATGACCGGAGGCATTGGACTATCAAAAAGCTCTATTACCAGTCGCAGAAGCTGATACTCCTTCAATGACACGGCTTCGTCATAAAGTACTGCATCTGCGCAGGCGTCAATCACTGCAGGTTTCAATAGTGGACTGAGTCTGCTGATCTGGCGAATGGCTCGCTCCAGATTTGAAGAGGAAATCGAGGGCAGGTATTCCAGTGTCAGCAGCGGAAAATGTAATGCTGCAATCTCTTTAAACAATGACTCTGGTCCCCTTGACGGTTGGCCAGTGCTCCGAGTGCCCAGGTAGCAAAACATGGAAAGCAGCGTGGCCACTTCCTGGCTTAGGGGAGCTATTTTTCCAATAGTCTTACCGGCCGGAGCCTGTCGCAGATGCTTGGCAACAAAAGATAAGAGTACAAATTCTGTGAAGGTGGTCTTTTGGTCGGCGGACACCAGTTCCCTGAGTGTGTTGACAACGTGCTCTCTGAGCACCTGAGGGCAGGTTTTCAATACGGCAGTTGCCAGCTCCAAAAGTGCCATTAATGTTTCGGCGGGCACCTGATTCAGCTTGCTCCAGCAATCCTCGTAATGTTGATGGGTAAGAATCGGCTGACCGTCTGAGCACCTTTGCGAAACATTGGTGGAAGCCATCAGGCTGGTCTCTTTCAGTACCAGGCCATAAAGCAGCAACTCGCAATAGCCGGGATCGTGCAAGGCATTTCCAAATAATGAGTTCAGCGCTTTAACGACCTTTGAAGCCCATTGCTGATCGGCTTGTGACACAGTTCCCGCAAGCTGATGGATTCCTTTGGAGCTTGTCGTAGGCGTTGGCTGGGAGGGAGGTGGTGTACCGTTGGCGGTCGATGGGGCAAATCCGCTTATCCCGGCTGCTGTTGAAGTTTCCTCGCCTTGATATTCTCTTTGCTGGCGAAGCTTTCCTGCATTGTGTCTGGATCTCAGGCGGCTAAGCAGTTTGGGGTCGATAGCCTCAATGCGCTGATTGATCGGCGGGTGTGAGGCAAACCAGCTGCGAAGCTGCACCGATTCGCCGAAGCACATATGGTTTACCTCTTGCGCCTTCGAAGTACCGTGCAGATATGAATGTTGGTCGGTATAACCAATCTTGAATAATGCGCTGCCGATGCCGTCAGGATTGCGGGTGAATTGAACTGAGGAGGAATCCGCCAGTAATTCCCGTTGCCTTGATATCGCAGCTTGAATGAGTCTGCCGAAAAACAGGCCGGTATAGCCGACGATAAAGAGTGCGACCCCTGCGCCTAACAGGGCAAAAGAGCTTCGAACATCCCGTCGGCTATTTGATGTTGAAGAAATGCCGCCGATTCGTGAGCCATGGAAAGCGCTTCGACACAGGAAGCCGCCAATCGCTCCTATTAATAATATGCCTGCCAATACTGACACTATCTGGATGTTCAGGCGAGTATCGGCGTTATGAATATGGCTGAACTCATGACCAATGATGCCCTGAAGTTCATCTCTCGAAAGCTGGTCGAGCGCCCCCTGAGTGACGGTGAGTGTCATGTCTTCCAGGTGGTATCCGGCCACAAAAGCATTAATGCCCGCTTCGTTTGGCAGAATGTAAAGCCGGGGCATTGGAACGCCCGAGGCGATACTCATTTCCTCGGTAATGTTCCTCAACATTCGCTCCTGCGGCAGTCGGGTATTCGGGGCAACCGGTACCGCGCCCAATAGCCGGGCAAGACTTTCGCCACCTTTGTTTAATTGCACTAATCGCCACAGCGTTCCGCCGGTGACCGTTAGGACGACGGCTCCGGAGGCCCACCAGAAGGGCTCCTGAAACCAGTCGTTCAGTGTCAGTGTGGCATCTGCCCAGCTTCGTATCCCCCAAAATGCTATGGCGTTCAGGATAGCGATCATTGAGGCTAGTGCCAGGGCAAAGTAAAGGAGCAGCCAATAGGTTTTACGGTGGGCTTTTGCCTGTTTCTCAAAAAAGTCCATAGATCAGGTGAGGGCTCGGGTGTCGGGGCTCTCCGGCAGCAGGAAGAGGGGCTGCCGGGAGAATGGGGGCGGCATGATCAGTTAAAGCTGACTTTGACCGCTTGTTTCACTTCTTCTGACTCAACTTCAAACATTTCCGTTTCCTTGAATCCAAAGAATCCGGAGATGAAATTATTGGGGAATTGTTCCCGGTACGTGTGGTAGTGCATGACGGAATCGTTGTAGGCCTGGCGGGAAAAGCCCACTTTGTTTTCGGTGCTGGTGAGTTCTTCCATCAATTGTTGCATGGTTTGGTTGGCTTTGATGTCAGGATAGTTTTCAGAAACCGCGTAGAAATTGGCCAAGGCTTTGTTGAGCATGCCTTCCGCCTGGGAAAGTTGTTTGATCTTGCCTCCGTCATCTGGATGCTGGGCTGCAGCCTTGGTGGCGGTTACCGCCTGGTTGCGTGCTTGCATGACTTTTTCGAGGGTGTCTTTTTCATGCTTCATATAGGCTTTGGCAGATTCCACCAGATTCGGGATCAGATCATGGCGCCTCTGAAGTTGTACATCAATTTGGGCAAAAGCGTTTTTAAAGCGGTTTTTGAGTGAGACCAGTTTGTTGTAGATGGAGATCAGGTAGATCACCAATACCACAATGACTCCAATTCCAATCATGGTTGAAACGCTCATGTATACTCCTTTCTATGGGTCTGAATAGGTCGATAGATCTAAATCGGTCTACGGATCTAAATCGGTTGATTCTATGCTTCGGCAGCACTGGCGATAGCGAGGCAGTACTGTAAAAATTCATCTGCCGGTATCGGGCGACTATACAGGAATCCCTGCGCCAGGTGACAGCCGTCGTGCTTCAGGAATCGTTCCTGTTCCTTGGTTTCCACACCTTCTGCGATAACTTCAAGGCGCAAGCTTCGGCCCAGTTGGATGATCGCGTGCACAATCTGGGTGTCGTCTTCATCCTGTAACAGATCGCGGACAAACTGCTTGTCGATTTTGATTTTGTAGATAGGGAGCTGTTTCAGGTAGCTCAGGGACGAATAGCCTGTCCCGAAATCGTCTACTGCGCATTGCACCCCATATTCCTTGAGCTGTCTGAGAGTGGCGATGGCATCCCCGAGATTTTCCATGAAGCTTGTTTCAGTAATCTCGAACTCTATATTGCTGGTGGTCAACTGGTGTGATTCCAGTATGGACAGTACTTTGGGGACGAAGTTTTTCTGTCTGAGTTGTTGTGGCGAAAGATTTACCGCCACTTTGATGTCCAGGCCCTGAGTGCTCCATTCGCGGATTTGCCGGCAGGTTTCGTTCAGCACCCATTCCCCGATTTCCACAATGGATTCGTTTGCCTCGGCAAGGGGGATGAACTGGTCCGGCGGGATGAATCCCTTATCCGGATGTTGCCACCTGATCAAGGCTTCTGCACCTATCACCTTGCTGTTGCTCAAATCTATCTGCGGCTGGTAAACGACAAAAAACTGTTTGTCCTGAATGGCCTGGGCAAGGTCTTTTTCAAGCCGTTTCCGGTCTCGTATTTCGCTGTCGACGCTGGCCACATAAAACTGGAAATGATTCTGCCCTTGTGATTTGGCCAGCATCATAGTTTGTTCCGCTTTCTGCATGATCCTCTCGGCATCACCGGCATCTTCTGGATATAGAGTGATGCCGATAGTGGATGAGGTCGGGATCAGCGTGCCGTCAATTTCAAACGGGCGGCTAAGCTCGTGCAAGAGTGTTTCCGCAAAGCTGGCCACACGATAGTTGCTGGTGACGTTGAATAGGATGAGTGCAAACTGGTCACCCCCCAGGCGGCACACCGTATGTACACCTTCCCGCTGGGAAAGCAGTCTTTCCGCGTAGGACTGGAGAATCTTGTCTCCCTGGGTGTAGCCGATCTGTTCATTGATGGACTTGAAGTCGTCGATACCGATACAGAAAATGGCCAGCTTTTGGTTGGTCAATTCGGCTTCGTCGATCGCCGAGGCGACATAGTTGGTAAACAGTAGCCGGTTGGGAAGGCCGGTGAGGGAATCATATTGTGATAGTTTGAGAACCCGGGCTTCTGCGGCATGACGTTGCTTCTGGTGTTCTTCGATGGATTTTAAAAGAGAGTTGGCGGAGTGTACCCACAGACCCAGTTCGTCTTTTTCGTGCTCCCGTGGTGTTGGGATGGATTGTAGGCCGGGTTCCGCGGGATTAATTCTCAATAGTGCTGAAATAATGTCTTTGAGCGGCTTGGTCAACAGATAGTGGTAGACCAGATAGAGGACAACGGCCAATACCAGGGCACGTAACAGGCCGGTGACGAAAATCGAAATTGAGCGCTCAAGAAACAATTCTGAAGCGTAAGCTGTATCCAGTACTACGGACAAATCCCCATAATAGGTGGGTTGGGGAGTGGGGCGGTAAAGTGAAATTTTATAGCCGCGCTCCTCTCCGAATACAAAGTCTGTAAACCAGCGATAGTCCGCATGAAGCAACGGCTTTGATTTTTCGGCCAGGACCAGGTTGTTGGGGTGTGATATGACGGCGTGTCGAATAGAGCGTTTTTCGAAAAGCCCTTCCAGTACCTGGGCCGCAAGATCCGGATCAATGTTGTAGACGGCCTGTGTAGCTGGATCTCTGACTACTGCCAGCATCTGTCTGGCATCATCATTCATTTCGTCAGAGGTTCTGACCGCTTCGAAGACAATCTGACCGGCGCTGAGAATAAAGCCGACAATGAGTGCTGTGATGAGCACGCGGTTCATTAATTGTGCCGACAGGCTCTGATGCCAGGAAAGCCGGGGTGATTTATCCATATCCATTCGTGAGCTGAGTACAGTGGGGAACAACGTTGAAGTCAGTGTAAAGACTTCAATATTAACGAACTAAGTGTAGTGTCTTGCTGTTGAAACCCCAAATTATCTGCCATTTGATCATCATTCGTCCGTCTCCTTATTATTTTGATTTTCAAACCTGATTATCTTCCAGTAGCACTATGAATATCAAAAAAAAACCGGAGCAGAGGCTCCGGTTTTTTACTTACTTTAGTCTTAATTAACCAAGGTTCTTCGCGACGAAGTCCCAGTTAACCAGATTCCAGAAAGCATCCATGTAAGCAGGACGGGCATTGCGGTAGTCGATGTAGTACGCGTGTTCCCACAGATCGACAGTCAGCAGAGCTGTTTTGCCGTCAGTCATTGGAGTGCCTGCATTGCTAGTGTTGGCGATCTCGAGAGAGCCGTCTGCATTTTTTACCAGCCAGGTCCAGCTGGAACCGAAGTTGTTGATGGCTCTGTCGGTAAATTGCTTCTTGAATTCTTCGAAAGAACCGAAAGCAGCATTGATTGCATCAGCAACAGCACCGGTAGGCGCTCCGCCACCGTTAGGGCTCAGGCAGTGCCAGTAGAAAGTGTGGTTCCAGATCTGAGCTGCGTTATTGAAAACCGGGCCGCTGGAAGTCTTGATGATATCTTCCAGGCTCTTTCCTTCATACTCACTTCCGGGTACCAGACCGTTCAGCTTGTCTACGTAGGTCTTGTGGTGTTTGCCGTAGTGATATTCAAGAGTTTCTTCTGAAATATGAGGGGCAAGTGCATCTTTCGCGTATGGGAGTTCTGGAAGTTCAAAAGCCATGGTGTTCTCCATTTATAAATGTATTGATCCCAACTCTATCACATGATCCTGGTCGGATATGAACGAGCGATTATGGGTACGGTTTCCCCAGCTTCCCACGACGGGTGCCGGGATTGTTATGAAGTCTGACTACGATTTGTGGTTGCTGTCACTGTTTGGCTGCAATCATTGCATCAGTAGTGGTGCAGGTGTGTCATATCCTGTGCCTGCAAGCCCCGAGAGTGTTACCTCTTCCCCAAGCTCAAAATCATAGCATGCCATATTAATGGGGACTATCCCGAAAAATTCAAAGTTTTCAATGGCATTAATTAATAATAAGTATCAGGTCGGAACCTTTTGCTCTGTGGCAATGGATTGAAAGCTGGTAATTGTGAGCTGGTGATTAAGAGCTGGATCAGGTGTCCAGCTCAGGGTTCCAGGTAAATGGGGCATGTTCCGGAACAAATGGAAGACAGCGCTCTATCTTGTCTTTGAGTTCGTCGTAACTTTCTGCGTTGACATTGATATGGCCGACTTTGCGACCCTTGCGCTCATCTTTACCGTAGAGATGCAGATGAGTGTCCCTGAGTTTCAGGATTTGGCTTGGGTCCACGGACCTGCTGATCAAATTGATCATGCCGCTGACCCGGTGAGGAGCCGTGTCGCCCAGAGGTAGCCCGAGGATTGCCCGCAGATGGTTTTCAAACTGTCCCGTATGAGCGCCGTCCATGGACCAGTGGCCGGAGTTGTGCACCCTGGGTGCCATCTCATTGGCCAGCAGGCCTTCTGGAGTTTCAAACAGCTCCAGTGCCAAAACGCCCACATAGTCAAGGTGATCCATCAGAGTGTGGATATAATCGGACGCTGTATTCTGGGTTTGCTCAGAAACGAGGGGGGCAGGCGCAATGGTGTATCTTAATATGCCTTCATGGTGGATATTTTCGACCAGAGGGTAGGCGACGAATTCGCCTTGGGTATTGCGCGCGGCTATCAGCGAGACTTCCCGGGAGAAATTGACGAACGATTCCACAATCAGTCGTGGGTGGCGGATGCTTTCCCAGGCGGCTTTGGCCTCACTTGGTGATTTGAGAACAGCCTGGCCCTTGCCGTCATAGCCCTCTGTTATAGATTTGGCAACGACTGGAGTGCCGAGTTCGGCGGCTGCTTTTTCCAGCTCTTCGGCACTGGATACGATGCGATATTCCGGTGTGGGGATATTCAGTTGTCTGAACAGTCCTTTTTCCAATTCCCGGTTTTGGCACACTCTCAGGGCTTCCACGCCTGGATACAACGGTTTACGGGAAGCGATATTCCGGGCCAAATCTAGTGGAAGGTGTTCGAACTCGTAGGTGACTACATCCACTGAGTCCAGGAAGCGGTCGAGTTCCTGTTGGGTATTTTCCGGATCAGAAAAAATTTGCCCCAATCCGGCGGAAGGTGCTCCGGATGTATCGTAAAGAGAAAACTCCAGACCCAGCGGCAACCCTGCCAATGCCATCATTCGGCCGAGCTGGCCGGCCCCCAGTACTCCAACTTTGGTTGGGCGTGTCTGGCTGAATGCGTGTGAATTAGAAGGATTGGCCATAGGATTCGTGCACCAGGATGCTGAAATAACTTGATTAAGGTTGTCTGGGATCGGGATTGTCGAGAACTCTGTCAGTCTGTTGCTGACGGAAAGTTCTGATGGCTTCCCGGACCGTGGTGTCGGTGGTACCCAGTATCTGGGCCGCCATCAGTCCCGCATTGGCAGCACCTGCCGTACCTATGGCTAAGGTGCCAACAGCAATTCCGGCGGGCATCTGGACGATGGACAGCAGTGAGTCCAGACCTTTCAGTGCTTTTGACTGTACTGGAACTCCCAGCACAGGCAAGACGGTTTGTGAAGCGACCATGCCTGGCAAGTGGGCGGCACCGCCGGCGCCAGCGATAATCACCTTGAGGCCTCTGTCCTCAGCAGATTTAGCATAATCAAATAACTTGTCAGGGGTGCGGTGGGCCGACACGACCTGAGTCTCGTAGGGCACTCCAAGAGTGTCCAGCATTTGAGCGGCGTGCTCCATGGTGGGCCAGTCAGACTTGGACCCCATGATGATCCCAACTAAAGGCTGCATGATGTCTCCTCAATCGACGCCAGCTGCTATGAACACTATTCTTCAGTGAAGCAGGATGAATTCTGTGCCGTGTGCAATTAGGCAATTAATATACGAAAAAAAAGAGCCGCATAGTTTAGTGAGTCGCCTCAGGTGATGCAAACCTCTTAAGGCCAATAAATACGGCTATTTAAAGGAGGGAAATGCCTGGAAACGACAGGAGGTCAATGAATACGCGGAAATTGGCGAGGTTTTCTCAGCTCCTGTTCTTCTTGGGCGTCGGTTCCCATTCCAGATAGCCGGGCTTTATCTTGACAAGGAAAATCGGAATAATATTCAAAAATTCAAATTGTTATTAGTCCTATCCTGCGAAGATTCAATTTTTCGCGGATAAGCTCTGGGTTAGAGAGGAAATATGGACACCATAAAGCCGGAAAAAGATGAAGTAGACCGGTTCCGTTCACAGCGACGCCCCCCCAAGACTGCGTCTGCGACGGAAAAAACTGTCACCGAAGACAAGCCTGCTGCGCCGGTGCAGAAGCACGATCCTAATACGGTCAGTCTGACAAAGTCAGCCCAGTTTGCACTGGTGTTTGTGTTTTTGATGGTGGTGATTTTGGCCGGGTTTGGGTATTGGCAGGTGAACTCCCAGCAAAATACGATTCAGACTTTGGAGCAGCAGCTGGATCAAGCGCGTCAGTTTATTTCCCAAAGTAAGCTGATCACTGCAAGGCTGGAAGGGCAGATCAACCAGACTGATGCCACCATGGCGCAAAGCGGTAATGAGATGGCCAGGGAGCTGAAGTTCCTGGATTCGGAAATGCGCAAACTGTGGGATGTTGCCAATAAGCGAAACAAGACGTGGATTGAGGATAATCAACAGGCAATCACCGCATTGCAGGCTGACCTGAAGGCCAACAATGATCGTACGCAGGGATTGGCCGGGGAGGTGACGGGTCTGGTGGCAATGGATGATTCTCATAATCAGAGCATTGCCAAGCAAGAAGAGGCGATTGCCAAGTTGTCTGAAAGCAGCACGGCATCCATCAATCAATTAAAGAAAGCCACAGAAGAAATTCAAGCGGGACAATCGCTTCTGGAAGGCCAGATGGGGCAGAGAATTCAAAAGCTTGAGGATTCTGTCTCGTCCCAGACGCAGTCTCTCGCGAGGGTTGAGCGTAATGTCACCAAGCTTGGGCAGAATAATTATGATGCGCGGTTGAAAGAGCTTGAAGAGAATTTGAGTGGTCTGGATAAAACCCGAAACCAGTTGGTTCAGCGATTTGTAGAGCTGGACAGCCGCATTAGTGAGATCGCGTTGGAAATTCGCGCTCTGCAATCCAAGAAAGCCGGTGGAGCCCAGTAAAGGGCTCCCGTTCAAGATATCAGCTTTTTGATTCAGGCATTAAGGCCTGGATGTTGTGTTGTAGGTTTGGTTGTCGAAGTTAGGCGGACGGAAATCCGGGACTATCTGTACTTCCACCAGCTGGCCAAACAGGAGAGTCGCCGCAATTGAGGTTTCCAGCCGGGCCAGCCTGTCCGGATTATAGGCTGCGGCTTCTCTATCTGCTTCTGCTGCCTGCTGATTCTTATTATATTCAGGGCCTCCAGCCGCTGGAGGCGCAAACAACCCCGCCACAAAAATCTCCGCCATCTCCGGATTGTTCATGATTGCCAGCGTGATGGTTTCCATTGTGGTCTTGTTGGCGGCTTCCTGCTCTGGAATAAAATTGATCAGTGCCTCCGAAAAGGTAATATCCAACCCATCTCCGTTTTCAAAAATCATTTCAAAGCTGGCTTCCGCCGGCTTTAAGTCCGGCAGCAGTGAGTCGGGGATTTCCAGGTTTTCTTCAGCTGTACAGATGAGCGAAATGCCCAAAAAAAGAGTAAGAAGGGCGATGCCCGGTGTGCGAGTGACAGGCGCAACTTTGCTAATGTGTTCGGCTTTATATAGTAGTGTCATTGGACACCTCCAGATAAGACATCCCAGTCTTCGCCCGTATTCCGCTACTACATAATCCAATGGAGCCCAGGCGACTCTCTGTGTCGATTATCTTTAGTTTTTTGTTATACGTTTATTGGTTTTATGGATACAGCTTTTAGTTTGCCGCTTTAAAAGCGGGCGACTGCTTATGGTTATAGAACAAGTGTAACAATTGAGATGTAGATTTCAGTGATGTAATTAGAAGTTTTTGATGGTTTTTTAGTCGGAAATAATATAAATGAAGGGTGAGGACCGGGATGTACGGCAACGCTATACTGGGTTCTCTACTTCGGCGCTTGTTCTATATAGCTCGTTCTATATAAATGTATAAATGGAATTTGGGGGGACTATGACGGTATCAGAAGTCTTAAGTCAGCAGTTTGATCGCACTGCGCATTTTGTCGATTCATTGCGCTCGAAGTACGCCAAAGCCTATTCGAAGGCATTGGAGTCCGGCCGGGAGACATTAAAAGAGGCTGGAGAGCTTTCATCAAAGATTGAGCCCAGGATGAGGGATTTTGCCTCGACTCAATGGAATCAGGCGCAAACGTTCATGGGAGATATAAACCGTGGGTTGGCGGAAAAATCGATTCCGGAGGACCGGCGCTGCCACATTGTTAATCATCGGCTTCAGCGCAAGGCAGAAGAGGCAATAAAGGAAGGCGGGACTGAGTGAGTCCGGCCGGGAAAAACTGTTGGTAATTTAGCCAGAATAAAGGCCAGGAAAAAAAATTGAATTCAGTGTTTGACAGGCTGCGATAAATCATTAAAATGCGCATCTCCATTTGAGACGTGGGTGGTTAGCTCAGCTGGGAGAGCATCGCCCTTACAAGGCGAGGGTCGCAGGTTCGATCCCTGCACCACCCACCACTTCTCTGGATCGCACAATATGTGCAGTACAGGGGAATGGTTTCGGAGCGGTAGTTCAGTTGGTTAGAATACCGGCCTGTCACGCCGGGGGTCGCGGGTTCGAGTCCCGTCCGCTCCGCCAACTTTCATTTGGAACCAGTTCTATGGACTGGGTGGTTAGCTCAGCTGGGAGAGCATCGCCCTTACAAGGCGAGGGTCGCAGGTTCGATCCCTGCACCACCCACCACTTCTCTGGGTCACAGTTTTGTGGCTTGAGAAGGAAACGGAGCGGTAGTTCAGTTGGTTAGAATACCGGCCTGTCACGCCGGGGGTCGCGGGTTCGAGTCCCGTCCGCTCCGCCAACTTTTTCAAAAGAGTCGAATTTTATCTTGCCATTCAGGCAACTCGACCCTTATCTCTTAAGAATCTTTATTCTCTATCATGTGTATGACATCTGTATGTCGTATTCATTTCTGTACTTTTCATTTGCTTGTTTGTCCTGACGATCCCGCATATTGCCAACTTGTAAGGGAAATCCTGACTCGGATGTCATAAATTTGTCATTCTCATGCCGTAGTTTGGAAGGAATAATCTGCTGTTGGAGGAATATATGCAGGACTATATTGATGAGTTGGTTGAACTCAGTTGGGAAGAGTTCGATGATGATGACGATCTGGATGATGGAGAAGAATGGTAGCCCGCCAGGTTGCTATTCTTCAGTGTTGTTGTGTAACTCCCTGAAAGGTTTGGGGTTGGTGTTAAACCAGCGCTTAAATGCGCGATGAAAAGCCGCTGGGGATGAAAAGCCTAAAAGAAATCCGATTTCACCGATAGACAGCTCCGTCGCTGTGAGGTATCGGGCTGCGATACTCTTTCTTGTGTTATCAACCACTTCGCTAAACTTGATACCCTCTTTTTGAAGCCGTCTTTGCAGTGACCATGGTGTCAGTCCCAGTTGGCCGGCAATGTCTTCCAGTTGAATTTCCTTTTTCTGTAATAGTGGCGTGATAATTTGTCGTACTCTTTCTTCAAATGGCTGCGCGCCCAGAAGTGCCGAGAGCTCACGGTTGCATAGTTCCACTGCATCCTGATGTGAGGCGGTGTGGGCGTAGCAGGATGGTTTATGCAGTGCCTCTTCTTTGAAGATCAGGGCGTTTCTTGTCTGTTCAAATTTTACCGGACACTGGAAAAAATCATGATATTCGGAGGCATATGGCGGGGAGGGGAATTCAATATGAACTTCCTGTACCAGATTTTGGCTATCGGTTATCCAGCCTGAGAGATGGTGCCAGCTGGCAAGAATGCAATCGACAACAAAGAGGTTGAATTCGTTGTAGGGGCTGATCGAATAGAATTGCGCAATGCCGCGACTGTTCTCAATATAGAAGCGGCTTGTGCCCCGCTTGTTTTCGCTGCTGAGGCGCTCGTAATGTATCCAAAGCCGCAGAGCAGTTTCCAGGTTGGCTGATGTCATGCTGGCATGCCCGGCCAGACCCAGATGAGATATGGTGATGCATTGGCCCATTCTCAATCCGAGTTCAGGAAGTTGAAATTGCTGGATCAGGGCGTGTCCCAGGCGCATGAATCTGGGGATGCTGATGCGGGCTTTCGGTGTGGCCAGAAATTCATTGGTAATGCCGAACTGCTGCATGATTTCGTTGGCATTGAATCCATGTCGAGCCACAGCCCTGGACATGAGCTCAACGTAGTTGACTGAAATGTCCCCTAATTGCATTCGTAATGATCCCAGTACACGAAGAAATTAAAATCAGGTGTTATTTAAAGGTAAAAAATTGTTTCCTGAAGATATTGTTAGATAGTCAGCATCATACTAATTTAGTGAAGCCTTAAAAAGTTTAATAAGTTGAGCTGGAGTTTTTCGGGGAAGAAGCTTGTCTGAGTGCCGGATGAGTCTCTTGAGAGCCGCCAGTTCGAAAATAAATATCAGGCTGTGAATCAGTTACTCGTGTGATGAGAGGAGAATAACATGTCGTCATCCGCGCCAGGTTTGGAAAAATACCCTAATTTGTTGTCGCCATTGGATCTTGGGTTTACCACATTGCGTAACCGGACACTAATGGGATCCATGCATACCGGACTGGAAGAGTCTCCCAATGGATTTAACCGTTTGGCAGCGTTTTACGCCGAGCGGGCCCGTGGTGGGGTAGGGCTGATCGTGACCGGTGGAATTGCGCCAAACCCTGAGGGTGCGGTGGCCAAGGGGGCGGCCAAAATGGATTGCCCTGAAGACGCTGAGCATCACAAGGTTGTTACCCAGGCGGTGCACGAAGCTGGTGGAAAGATCTGTATGCAGATTCTGCATGCCGGACGGTATGCGTACAATCCAAAACTGGTCGCGCCTTCAGCCATCCAAGCACCGATCAATATGTTTACTCCTCACGAGCTGACCACGGAAGAGGTTGAAGAGCAGATTGATGCCTATGCGCGATGCGCCAAATTGGCCCAGGAGGCGGGTTACGACGGCGTCGAAATTATGGGCTCCGAAGGGTATTTTATAAATCAGTTTATTGTCAGCCACACTAACAAGCGCACTGATAAATGGGGCGGCAGCTATGAAAATCGGATTCAAATGCCGATTGAAGTAGTCCGTCGGGTCCGTGAAGCTGTTGGGTCAGACTTTATTATTGTTTACCGGTTGTCCATGCTGGATCTGATTGACGATGGCAGTTCCTGGGATGAAGTGGTGCTGCTGGCGAAAGAGATTGAGAAAGCCGGTGCTACCATAATTAACACGGGGATCGGCTGGCATGAGGCCCGGGTTCCCACTATTGCTACCATGGTGCCACGGGCTGCTTTCACTAAAGTGACCGCTCGACTGAAGAAGGATGTTTCCATTCCTTTGGTGACCACTAACCGGATCAATATGCCTTCCGTGGCAGAACGAGTGCTGGCGGAAGGCGACGCCGATATGATCTCTATGGCGCGTCCATTCCTGGCGGATGCGGACTTTGTGCAAAAGGCTGCGCAGGATGCGGAAGACGAGATTAATACCTGTATCGCCTGTAACCAGGCTTGTCTGGATCATACTTTCCAGATGAAGTTGACTTCCTGTCTGGTAAATCCCCGGGCTTGTCATGAAACCGAGTTGGTTTACGTCAAGACGGCCTCTCCCAAGAAGATTGCAGTCGTAGGTGCGGGGCCGGCGGGTCTTGCTGCTTCAACGGTGGCAGCTGAAAGAGGGCATCAGGTCACTCTGTTTGATGCGGGTGATAAGATTGGCGGGCAGTTCAATGTCGCCAAATTGATTCCTGGGAAAGAAGAGTTCTATGAAACGCTGCGCTATTTCGACCGTATGCTGAAAAAGCATGGTGTTGAGGTGCGGTTGAATACCCGTGTTACGGCAGAAGATCTCAAAGAATATGATGAAGTTCTGCTGGCCACAGGTGTGACGCCAAGGGTTCCGGATTTTGAGGGCGTGGATCATCCGAAAGTGATCGGCTATCTCGACGCTCTATTGCAGAGAAAGCCGGTAGGTCAAAAGGTGGCGGTTATCGGGGCTGGCGGTATCGGCTTTGATGTCTCTGAATTTATAACTCACGAAGGACAATCTCCGAGTCTGGACGTTAACGCATTCATGCGGGAATGGGGAGTTGACCTGTCCGTGGAGCATCGCGGAGGCGTGCAGGGCGTTGAGGCTGAGGCTGTTGCTACCCCAAGAGAAGTGTTCCTGTTACAGCGCAAGGCCTCCAAAGTTGGTAAGAATCTCGGCAAGACAACCGGTTGGATTCATCGGACATCATTAAAACATCGTCATGTGAAAATGATCTCTGGTTGTGAATATCTGAAGGTGGATGACGAAGGTTTTCACATCAATATCAATGGCGAATCTCAATGCTTGCCTGTCGATACCGTGATTATCTGTGCCGGCCAGGAGCCGTTGCGCGAGCTTTATCAGCCGCTGGTGGATGCAGGGGTTTCCACCCATCTGATCGGTGGAGCTGATGTGGCTGCTGAGCTGGATGCGAAACGAGCTATCAATCAGGGAAGTCGTCTGGCGGCAGAGCTCTGATTATTCTCTTGTCTGATTATTGATTATCCCTTTAACAGGTGTGCCCGGATTAGCTCGGGCACACTTTTCTATTTTTATATATCGCAATTTTTGGCATACCGCATTTTTCCTGCAATTCGAGATTGCGGTTCTATTTTCCAAATTCCTATTTTCGAATTCCTATATTCACTACCGAATTTTAATCTCTTTTCTGGCTGCTGCTTCCTTCATTCGGCGTCTGCTTGTGGTGTTCTATCCCCGCCATGCACACTAGTTTCCTGGAATTCTCAAGCCGCGTATTTGGGTGCTGGGAAATAAATTCCTTTCCCTGATTCGCAGCTGGGCTAAACTTCCTTTAATTGTGCGCTTTTGTATACGAAGCGTAGCTAACTGTATATTTGGGGAGATTCACCCAAAAGCCGGACTGACAGGACGTCATTTACATGCTAGTTTTTACAGGCTCTTCAAACATAGAAGCGGGGCCAAAGGGAGTTTTAGTCATAGTTTATAGGTAGCGTCTACGGGTTGGATATTGTAGACAAGTCAGGAAATCGAAATGGCAAGGCCAAGTAAAGACGATTACGAAGCAGTTCTCTTTCTGGAGGATCAGTATGTCTCCAGACAAATGCGTTATAGCGAATTTGAAGCCATTCTTGACAATGTCGTGCCATTGAGTGATTTGGCGGATACTGAAATAAGCGCGGTGTATGTGCAGATGAATCAACAGCTGGCACCGCGGGCGTTAGTGTTTTTTAAACTCTATTTTGACGAAGAAGGGTTGGCAGACCCGGAGTGGAATGTTCCTTTAAAGCGGTTGGCTTCAATCTCCGGTTCAGGGCCTGATCTTGGTGGTGGTCCCATTCGATTGGCTTGTCGCAGCCAATGTGCAATTTCCTGGCATCAGCGGGATCTGTGGGATCCGGATATGCGTCCTGGGGGTAATGATTTTCAAGTGATTAAAAAGGCTTTGATTGAGAATCGCCTTGGCTTTGAATACGTGGCGATGGAAGACGATGATGTACCGGTTCTACAGGCTGAGCCAAAGCCTGCCAAACCAAGCAAACCTGCCAAGTCAGCCAAGCCCGCAGACGATGAAGATATTCCTGTGCTGATGCCGGAAGCCGTGTCAAAGCAGGCTGATGCGGAGGCGACACTCAAGGATCTGGAGCAGAAGCACCGACTTAAGCTGGCCAGAGTGCTCAAGGAGCAGCGTCTTCGGATAAAAACGCTTGCCAGCCAGCATCAGGCAGAAATCGAAGAGCTTACCCGTAAGTCCAGAATTGAGTCCCAGGCCCATAAAAACAAGCTGCAAGAGCTGGAGCAGAGCCTCAAGCAAACCAGGGTCTTGTACGAACAAACCAAGACTAAGTTGCAGAAAAGGAGCGATCAATTTCTTAATCTCCAGGACGAGATGACCAAGTACAGAAAGAAATTGGCGGTATTGGAAAAAGAACTGTCTGCGGCGCTGACCGGGGAAGAGGCCGAACGTCTGAAGCAGCGAATGGAAGGGGAGCTGACTATCCTCAAAGAGCAGTTGGACCGGCGTGAGGCAGAGATCTACTACCGGAATGAAAGGGAAGAGCAGTTGCGCATGGAAATCCAGAAACTGAAGGAAGATCTGGATAGCTCCGGAGACAGTCTGATGCTTAGTCGGCTGTCAGAGCTGGATGTGGTTTTTGTCGTGTATCATCCCGGTGCGGGCCATCTGACACTTCCTGTGCAGGATATTCAGCGTTACATGGACAATCCGCTTGGCTACGTTGCGGAGCGTTGCTCCGTATCTGAAGAGGTCTACAAGGAATGGCTGGATCATTATGAGAAGCCTTCCTGTGATTTCAAAGTACCTGGACGGGGAGTCTGCGGGAAGTCGGTAAACAGAATTGCGGCGCCTTCGGACTTTGTTCCCGGTGAAAGTAATCGTTGTGAAGAGCATCAGGTAGGTTGATTTCTGTTGCGCGATCCAGTTCCTGAAATCCACTCTGTCCCCCTGTCTGATGTAAACCGGTTCGGTCACGAGCTGTATGTCGTCAGAGGGGATCTCACCCATCCGGAAATCTCCGGCAATAAGTGGTACAAGCTGAAATATAACCTGCGGTCTGCCCGGGAGACTGGCGTGCGGGCTGTTCTGAGTTTTGGTGGGGCTCATTCAAATCATCTTCATGCGCTGGCTGCAGCAGGACGTGAGTATGGCCTGGATACCTTGGGAGTGGTGCGCGGCGACTGGAGGACCACTCTGACCGCGACTTTGCAGGATGCTGTAAGTTGGGGAATGCGTTTAATTCCAATATCCAACACAGATTATCGAAACCGCAATGACCGCGCTTGGGTCTCCGGACAACTTTCCGAATGGCTGTGTCGTTCAGATGTTTGTGAATCAGGTTTTCGTCCTGAAGAGGTGATGGTGATTCCTGAAGGGGGGAGTAACCTGGAAGGTGTTCGTGGTGTGCGGGACTGGGCGAGGGCGATTTATAGCAGATTTGCCGATCCTGTCACTCTGGTGATGCCGGTAGGCAGTGGTGGAACCATTGCAGGCTTTGCCGCAGAAGCGTCTCCACACCAGGTAATGGGAATTTCTGTCGTTAAGGACGATTCCCGGCCCCAATATGTTAACAGGCTGCTGTTGGGCGTTGGTGAAAAGCAGTCCGCCTGGGAAATCGTGACAGGCTTTGAAGGTAAAGGCTACGGAAAGTGGAGTCATGATCTTGTTGTGCGCTTGAATGATGTTTATGCCCAGACCGAAGTGCCGCTGGAACCGGTTTACAGTGGTAAAGCTTTTCAGGCGATGACTGCTCTGGCTGAAGCGGGCCGCATCACGACAAAGCAGATCGTGTTTGTTCATACCGGTGGCTTGCAGGGAGGTCGAAGTGTGCCGGAGCTGCGGTGGCTGTAGTGGATTGTGGTGGTAATGGATTTTGGTGGCAATGGATTGTGGTGATAATGGATTGTGGTGATAATGGATTGTGGCGGCTAAATGGACTGCGGCGGTAATGGATTGTAGCGACTAAAAGAGGTTAGCGGGCTCATCTCTAGTGACTCCACGGCCTTGTCCTGCCAGTGGTCGCTCACCACAAAAAAACGGGAAATTTCAGTCAACTCTTCTTTTGATTCAGGCTTCATGGCGGCAATCAACATCGGGCGTCCATTGGCCTCCAAAAGATGCTTTCGCAGCACAGAAAAATCCATCGTGTGGTCGACGCTGCTGCGGGCTCTGCTCAACCATCGGAGCTTGGGGAGTATCGCCCAGCGATCACTGATCGGCTCCAGTTGATGAATCGACTCTAAAGGCAACCATCTGCCAAATGCCGCCTCCGGATGGCAGAAAGCCGGTGCGGGGAGGTCGTCATTCAGAGGCTGAAACAGGTAGCCCTTCATCAAAATCTGCTTGGCAGGCGGTGTATTGATATCGAGTCTTTTTAATGTTTCTTGGCTTTCCCTTCGATCAGACAGGAGAATCTGCTGCTGAACCAGTTTGTGAAGTTTCAGGTCCAGTCGGTCGATGGAATTTGGACCAAACCAGGCACAATCCGCCGCGTTCAGTTTCTGGTCTGTATCGGCAGGAGCAGGCAGGCCAACCCCCAGGTAATATTTCACTGCAATTTCCTGATGAATAATGGCCTGGCTTGCCTTGTCCTGTAAAAGAAAGTCGAATTCTCCCAGCGTTCTTTTTTCGTCTGTCACCTGGAGTCCGTGGGCAAGTAGGCTGTGGGATTGGCTGTGCTCTATCGAAAAACGCCACAGGGTTTCAAAGTAGGGGCCGAGAAACCGGCTTTTCTGTTGCTTGACGGCCTCTGCCAGTCGTTGTGGGTCGACAGTCGATATGTCGATCAACGGTGTGTCCGCACCATACCCGGGAAGGTCAACTAATGATGGACTGTGGACTACCCAGTCGAGGTCTGCCAGGAATTGTTGTATATCGTGCAAGGTTAGGTCATGCCTGAGAATTGCTGAAAGATTACAGGATATTGGGAAGACCCTGTACGTGCAATCCTCTACAATGCGGCTGAAGTTGGTTACCATTAAGCAATGAACCACGTTTCGCTATAACAACCTAAGGGTATCTATGGAACAATTCAGAAACATTGGCCTGATCGGGCGAATGGGTAGCTCTCAGGTGGTGGACACCTTGAAGCGGCTTAAATCCTTCCTGTTTATGGAAGGGTATTCTGTGATTATCGAGGAGTCGACGGCCGCAGTCATGCCAGGCCATGGAGCCCAGGTTTCCAGCAAGAAATTGCTGGGGGAAATATGTGATCTGGTGATCGTTGTTGGTGGTGATGGAAGTCTTCTTGGTGCCGCTCGTGCACTGGCCGGTTCTAATGTTCCGGTGCTTGGTGTGAATCGCGGGCGTCTTGGCTTCCTGACCGATATCCTTCCCTCTGAAATTGAGGACCAGGTCGGCGAGGTTCTTAACGGCAAGTACATAGAAGAGTCCCGCTTTCTGCTGGATGCCTACGTCAAGCGCGATGGCGAGCCTATCGGTTACGGATGTGGTCTTAACGATATTGTGCTGCATCCGGGCAAGTCCACTCGAATGATCGGGTTTGATCTGTATATTGAGGGACAGTTTGTGAACAGTCAGCGTTCCGACGGCCTGATTGTGACTACCCCGACCGGATCGACAGCCTACGCGCTTTCTGCCGGCGGACCAATTATGCATCCCCGTCTGGATGCGGTGGCCCTGGTGCCCATGTTTCCACACACTTTGAGCAGTCGGCCGATTGTGGTGGACGGAAATAGTGAAATTAAAATCATCATAGGTGAATACAACGAAACCTACCCCCATGTTAGTTGTGATGGGCAGACACATATTACCTGTGCCCCGGGGGATACGGTGACTATCGGTAAAAAGCCCCAGAAATTGCGGTTGATTCATCCTATGAACCATAATTTCTATCAGATCTGCCGAGATAAACTGGGTTGGTCAAGTAGTAAGAATGACGGAGTGTACTGACGGATGTCTGAAGTAAAGATCGAGTCAGAATCAGAGCGTTTCAGCGGCTATGACTTCATTGGTGATGTTCATGGCTGTGCCAAGACGCTGGTGAGGCTGCTCGAAAATATGGACTACCGGAAAGTGAACGGGGTCTATCAACATAAAGACCGCCAGGCAATTTTTGTTGGTGATATTGTCGATCGGGGGCCTCGGATCAGAGAAGCTCTTCACCTGGTCAGAGATATGGTCGAGCATGGTGCTGCCCGTATCGTCATGGGGAATCATGAATACAATGCACTGGGATACTGCACGCTGGCACGGCCGGGAAGTAATAAGGCTTATTTACGTGAGCATACACCCAGGCATGAGCGAGTCATTCGGGAAACTCTGGAACAGTTTGCCAACTATGGTCATGAATGGAACCATTTCCTTGAATGGTTCATGACGTTGCCCATCCTGATTGATACGCCTGAGTTCCGTGTTGTTCATGCGTGCTGGGATCATGGCCTGATTGAGTCGTTTTTGCAGGCCCATCCTGACGCAGTTATCGATGAAGATTTCCTGCATGCGTCAACTGTCCGGGAAAGTTTTGCCGGGCATGTGATGGACCGCCTTTTACGTGGTACGGATATGCCTTTGCCGAAAGGCCTGGCAATGAAGAGTGGGGACGGGTATGTCCGCACATTTTTCCGCACCAAATTCTGGGCGGAAGACCCGGATACATATGATGATGTGGTGTTTCAGCCAGACGGCTTGCCAGAAGCCGTCAAGCATCGGCCATTGGCAGATAGTGAGCGTGAACGTCTGGTGTTTTACGGTCCTGAAGAGCCCCCATTGTTTGTCGGTCATTATTGGTTGTCCGGGCACCCGCGTCCGGTTCGGCAAAATATCGCCTGCCTGGATTACAGCGCCGTGAAATACGGTAAATTGGCGGCATATCGCATGAATGGTGAGCGGGTATTGAAGAAAGAAAATTTCGTCTGGGTGGATGTGTCCAGAGACATTTCACCGGAGGCGGGGCTGAGTTATTAGGGCCAGTTAACAGAATGGAAAAAGTTCTCGAGCTTGGGGTCGAAGTGGATATCGAGCCCCTCTACCGTTATTTACAATCACAAAGAGTTCCCGTTCAGATTTCTGAAGAGGCCGGTAAGCAGATTGTCTGGGTGCGCGACCCCAGTCTTCGCCCCATGGTTCTGGAAGCGGCCAAACGATATCTTCAGGATTCACAGCTGCAAGGGCAGGTGAAGGACTGGTTCGATGGTCGGCAGATCGCAAAGTGGTCGCCTTTATCACGATTTTCCGGTTACCCCACTATTCTGGTGTTGCTAGTCAGTCTGCTGGTGACGGCGGTATGGACCGGTTTTGGCGAGTTTGATTCTCACCGGTATTTTTTGTTTCTGGATCGCTACGCCTTTCCATTTCCCATGATGGCTTCTCCTATTGAGGGGCTTAAGTATCTATTGCAGGAAGGGGAGTACTGGCGTTTGATTGCCCCTGCATGGCTACATTGGGGAGTGATGCATTGGTTGTTTAACTCGCTAGGGGTGTGGGTCTTTGGCCGCAGCCTGGAGCGCTATCTGGGGCCGGTCGGCCTGCTTGTTCTGGTTTTCGTCAGCGCATTGATATCCAATGTCAGTCAGTTTGTGACCAGCGGACCTGGCTTCGCCGGTTTTTCCGGTGTGGTCTATGCCATGATCGGTGCTCATGCGGCTGGCTTGATGCTAGCTCCCAAGAAGCCGATCTGGGTGCATCAAAGCCTGGTGGTGTTAAGTGTTGCCTGGATGTTTATGGGGATTTTTGGATTGTCAGACCTGTTTGGTTTGCATCTGGCCAATATGGCTCACTTTATGGGATTTGTATGTGGGTTGATCGGTGTCGGGATTGTGTTGCTGGTGCGCAAAAGCAGTCAGGATTAAGCCGGAAGGTATCTCTTTGTCCTGGAAAAGATCCGTGGTTTCAGTTAAGGAAGCTGAAAAAATATGGAAGTTGAGGATAAAAAAACGAGGGCGGGGAAGTTGCCAGAAGAAACCGATGTGATGACGGTGACTCTGAACGGCGCAATTTCCGCCTGACCCTCTAATATGCTGTGAATACTCTGATGAGAGTTTGTGTGGGATCAAACACACAATGCAAATGATAATGATTTGCAATTGCAAGTCAACAGTTTTGTTTAAAATTTCCAAATTAAGGTTCAATAACGGCTGTGTGATATAGTCTCCAGCCTGTTTCAGCCCCTATCAGGAGAACGCATGTCTTTTGTTGAAGTCGCCAAAAACCTGACTCCCGAAGTCTACGAATCATTGAAGCGCTCCCTGGAGCTGGGGCGTTGGCCTGACGGAAGATCCTTAACGGCAGAGCAAAAGCAGATTTGCATGGACGCCATTATTGCTTATGAGTCCAGCAACAATGTCCCGGAAGAGCAAAGGGTTGGATATATTGCACGGGATAAGCCCACTCCTTGTGCCAGCAAATCTGAAAGCCAACCGGCTTCAGGCATATGGACTCCCGGTGATAGTGAAACCAGGCATTAAATAAGCCATGGCTTTACATGGACAATAGCTTTACATAAACAAATGAAATGGCGGGCCATGTGCTGAAATCGCCGGTCGGCGGTTTTGGTGCGGGTGCTAAGAGGTGATATTTTGACGGAAGCAGTGCAGGGTTGTCTGGAAAAGATGGGCAGCCATCTGAACGCAGACCCTGGTAAGCCAGTGGATTATCAGATGGTGATCGGGGAGCAGAAAGTTGACCTGAATCCCAGTCTTGGGAAAACCATCGAGTTGAAATTCAGTGGCAATATTTTTTGTTGCCACTGTGGGCGTAAGACCAATAAAAGCTTTAGTCAGGGATTCTGTTTCCCCTGCTTTAAAAAACTGGCTAGATGCGATTCCTGTATCATGAGCCCCGAAAAATGCCATTACTACGAAGGGACTTGTCGTGAGCCGGAGTGGGGAGAGACCTATTGCATGGTGCCCCACGTGGTATATCTAGCGAATTCTTCCGGGCTGAAAGTAGGCATTACCCGTCAAACCCAGATTCCCACTCGTTGGATCGATCAGGGGGCTGCCCAGGCTCTACCCATATTTCAAGTGCATAACCGGAGAATGTCAGGGCTGGTGGAAGATTTGTTCCGCTCTGAATTGAATGACCGTACGCATTGGCAGGCGATGTTGAAAGGGGAGCCGGAGCCGCTGAATCTGGCCGCAGAACGGGAGAGATTGTATGGTCTTTTTGATCAGAGGGTTTCACATCTGATTCAAACTGAGCAGGGAGCGGAAGTGACAAAACTTTTAGACACTGAGATGGTAGAAATCGCTTATCCTGTGCTGGAATACCCTGTTAAGGTAAAGAGTATTAATCCCGAAAAGACGCCCGAGATTGGTGGTACTTTGCTTGGTATAAAAGGGCAGTACCTTATTCTGGATACCGGGGTTATCAATATTCGTAAGTTCACGGCTTACGAAGCGGAGTTCAGGGCCATATTGTAAGGCCGGCCGCAGGTCGTAGATTTAAGTCAACTTAATGCTGAATAGCGCTTGGGAAGGTCGGTGTCTATCCAGCAGAAGCTATCGAATAAATGTGAACAGGCCCTGATGGGTGACCGTTACACAGCAACTTACAATTAGAAGATCTCAGCATGAAAGAAAGCCAGCCACGCACTATTTATTTGAAAGATTATCGTCCCCCCAATTTTATTATTGATGAAACTCATCTGAGGTTTCAGCTGTACGAAGACGGCGCCAGGGTGACTTCTCATCTTCATATCCGTCGTAATCCAGAAGCTGTCGATTTCCAGAATGTTCTTCGTCTTGATGGTGTGGAGTTGGAGTTGCAGCATCTGGTACTCGATGGAAGAGAGCTGCAGTCAAACGAGTATCAGCTTGATGATGAGGGGATTACCCTGGAGCGATTGCCCAAGGCGTTTGTACTGAATGTGGTGACCTGGATCAAGCCCCAGGAAAACACCTGTCTTGAAGGGCTGTATCGTTCCAGTTCCATGTTTTGTACTCAGTGTGAAGCGGAAGGATTCCGACGCATCACGTATTATCTTGACCGCCCTGACGTGATGTCGAAGTTTACCACGACCATTGAAGCTGAGAAGGCCCGCTATCCGGTACTTCTGTCAAATGGGAATCCCATAGAAAACGGAGAGTCGGAAGACCGCCACTGGATGACCTGGGAAGACCCGTTTAAGAAACCATGCTATCTGTTCGCATTAGTGGCCGGTGATCTCAAGTATGTTGAATCGCATTACAAGACCATGTCCGGACGTAATGTTCAGCTTCGTATCTATGTGGAGCCGCACGACCTCGAGAAGTGTGACCACGCAATGGATTCACTGAAGCGTTCCATGAAGTGGGATGAAGAGGTGTACGGGCGCGAGTACGATCTGGACATCTTTAATATTGTGGCGGTCAGTGATTTCAATATGGGGGCAATGGAAAACAAAGGATTGAATATTTTCAATTCCTCCTGTGTTCTGGCCAACCCTAAAACTGCAACAGATGCCACCTTCCAGAGAGTGGAAGCCATTGTTGCCCACGAGTATTTTCACAACTGGTCGGGTAACCGGGTGACATGCCGCGACTGGTTCCAGTTAAGCCTTAAGGAAGGCTTTACTGTTTTTCGTGATTCCGAGTTCTCTGCCGATATGCACTCCCATGCAGTAAAAAGGGTTGAAGACGTGAACCTGCTGCGTACTGCTCAGTTCGCAGAGGACGGTGGTCCTATGGCCCACTCGGTCCGCCCCGATTCCTATATGGAAATATCCAATTTCTACACCTTAACGGTGTATGAAAAAGGAGCGGAGGTCGTTCGTATGCTGCATACGCTGCTGGGGGCTGAAAAGTTCCGTGAGGGAACTGACCTCTATTTTGAGCGGCACGACGGCCAGGCGGTAACGACAGATGATTTTGTTGCCTGTATGGAGGAGGTCAGTCAACGGGATCTTTCGCAGTTTCGTCGTTGGTATACCCAATCAGGAACGCCGCGGGTTTCGGTGACGGATGAGTATGATGAAGAAAGACAGCAATATCGCCTGACGGTAAAACAGTCCTGTCCGCCAACTCCAGGACAGGATGTGAAAGAGCCTTTCCATATTCCTATGAAGCTGGGGTTGGTGGGTGATGATGGGAAGGATATTTCCATTCCCCACGATAATGGTGTCATAGAAATCACCGATTCTGAGCAGTCTTTCGATTTTCAGGATATTCCTTCAAGGCCGGTGCCTTCGCTGTTTCGACATTTTTCTGCGCCGGTGAAGATCGATTACAGCTATTCCCGGGATCAGTTAAGGTTCCTGATGTCCCATGACAGTGACGGATTTAACCGTTGGGATGCCGGCCAGCGTCTGGCGACCGGCGTGTTGAACGACATGGCTGAGGCAGCGCGGGCCGGAAATCAGATAAGCGTTGATCAGGCATACCTGGAGGCATTTTCGTCAGTTCTGGGAGATCGTGGTGACGATTATCCAATGCTTGCCAAAATGATGGCAGTGCCTACGTTGTCTTTCCTGGCAGAGCAAAGCGATACCATATATGTGGACGCTCTGGTGGCTGCCAGGGAAGGTTTGCAGCAACGTCTGGTAGACGAGTTTGAAACCGCTATCGTGGAGCGTTATCAGGAGTTGGCGAAATCCTGTGATAACGCCGGTACTGATAGCCGTTCGATGGGTACACGTTCCTATAAGAATGCTCTGCTGATGTTGCTGGCTTCAGGGAATGGAAAAATGCTGGATGAACTGGCCTATGAGCAGTTCTCGAAAGCGGAAAACATGACCGATGAGTTGTCGGCGCTGGCAGCGCTCGTAACAGCCAACAGTCCGCAGGCGACAACTGCGCTGGATAGCTTTTACCAGCGTTGGCATAAGGATGCCCTGGTGATGGAAAGCTGGTTCAGTGTCCAGGCCGGTAGTGAGGCATTCGGTAGTCTTGCCAAGATTGAGCAATTGACCGGGCATCCGCTGTTCTCAGAAAAGAACCCTAATAAGGTCAGGTCTGTCGTGGGAGTATTTGCCGGCCAGAACTGGAAACAGTTTCATCAGGCTGATGTCAGCGGCTATGAATTCCTAGCGGACTGGATATTGAAATTGAACAAATTGAATCCGCAAATCGCATCACGCCTGGTAACGCCGCTTACCCGCTGGAAACGATTTGAAAGTTCCAGAAGTGACGCGATGAAGAGCAGTCTGGAAAGGATCGCGCGCGAGCCGGCCCTGTCCAAGGATGTCTATGAAGTTGTAAGCAAGAGCCTTAAATAGGCTCTTTCTTGCGTCGATTTGTTAATAAATATCAATATTTGGTTACTAAAAGAATAGCTATTCTGATAGACAAACGCAGTTGCTTGGTTAAGCTATGGTGTATCAAGGCGTTGCAAGCATATCTGCGAGCATTTTTTCAAGAATACAGCCCTTGGTTTGTGAAGTATTCGCGGAATAAATGCGCAACTAAAAATAATAATTATTCGTCAAATAATAAAAAACTTTTACCATGGGTCCTTTGTCCCGGTGATTAATCCTGAGACACTGCCCCATAGGCCGAACACCCTGTAAAGACTTACGATCAGGATACACATGTCTATGAACCATAAAAAAATAATACTTGGTGGTCTGTTGGCATTTGCCCTTTCTACCACTACCAGTGTGCACGCTGCAGTATCCGCCGCCGAAGCGGCAAGACTGACAAAGGACCTGACACCGTTTGGAGCTATTAGGGATGGCAATGGAAAGGATATTCCGAAATGGACAGGAGGTATTACTGAGCCGCCAGCTGAGTACCAGCGGGCAGGACAGCATCATCCGGATCCATATAAATCGGATAAGCCTGTCGCCACGATTACCGCACAGAACATGGATAGTTACAGCCCATATCTGACTGAGGGGCTGAAAGCTCTATTCCGAACTTATCCCACCACCTTTAAGGTTCCTATTTACGAAACTCGTCGATCACACTCTGCGCCTGAGTGGGTTTATAAAAACACCTTTGAAAATGCTACCCGTGCTGTTTTGGGCAAAGATGGTAATGGTATTTCCGGTGCCTATGGCGGTATCCCATTTCCTATTCTGCATGAGTCGAATGAACGTCAGGCTCTGGAAGCTATCTGGAATCATCTGACCCGGTGGCGCGGTATCTTCGTCACCCGTCGGGCTGCCGAAGCGGCAATTCAACGGAATGGTGAGTACAGCCTGGTGAATTCCCAGCAGGAAGTCTTCTGGAATATGTACAATCCGGAGATTGATGAAAAGGGGCTGAAGAACACGCTGTTCTACTATCTGTCCTTCACTATTTCACCGGCGCGCCTCGCCGGTGGCGCTGTGTTGGTCCATGAAACGCTGGATCAGGTAAAAGAACCTCGCCAAGCCTGGGGTTACAATGCCGGTCAGCGCCGGGTGAGACGTGCTCCGAACCTAGCCTATGATTCACCTATCGCAGGTGCTGATAACCTAAGAACGGCCGATGACACCGATATGTTTAACGGTGCACCTGATCGATATGACTGGAAATATGTCGGCCTGAAGGAAATGTATATTCCTTACAACAGTTACGAGTCCGCGCAGGCCGGTCTGAAATACTCTGACCTTTTGGGTATTTCTCACGTTAATCCGACCTATACCCGCTTTGAAAAACACCGGGTTCATGTGGTGGAGGCCAATCTGAAAAAAGGCGCACGCCATATCTATTCCAAACGGGTTTTCTACATTGACGAGGACAGCTGGAATATCGCTCTGATTGACCAGTATGACGGTCGCGGGGATCTGTGGCGTGTCAGCATGGCGTTGCTGAAGAACTATTATGAGTTGCCCGGTACCTGGACAGCTCTGGATGTGTTCTATGATCTGCAGGCCCGACGTTATCACGTCCAGGGTTTGGATACCGAGGAACGCTCCACACTGGTATTCACCGATGAAGTACCTGATCGCCGGTATTTCAGTCCGCAGTCGCTACGCCGTCGTGGTAAGCGCTGATACTTTCTATAGAGTCCTGACTGTTCTATAGAGTCCTGACTGTTATGGAATGATGCAAAGCCACTGATTATTGGTGAAAAATAACAGGCTTATCTACCTGGATAAGCTTGTTATTGTATGGGCTTTTACTATCTTTTCTAGTGAGCGATCAGAAGCTTGAGTGGGATTTCATGCGCTCGCTTAGCCAGCCTGTGGCTGGATTCTACCTACAAAAAATTTATAACAACTACGCTAACACAAAGGCTGAATGGAATGAGGTATATAAAACCATTACGAAATCTCCTCGCTGTATGTGCACTTGGTCTGTCAATTGGAGTTGCTGGAGCCCAGGACCGGGATGTGCTTGAGACTCCGGCCATGGATACCGAACATGCCACTGAAACGTTGCTGCTGGATGTCACCAGTGCAGGCAATCGGTTGGTCGCAGTAGGTCAGCGTGGTCACATTATATATTCCGATGATGACGGTAAGAGCTGGAGTCAGGCTTCTGTCCCGGTGTCGGTGTTAATGACGGCAGTTTATTTTACCGATGAAAAGAACGGTTGGTCTGTTGGTCATGGAGCCATCATTCTTCATACCGTGGATGGAGGGCAGACCTGGGTCAAGCAGTTCGATGGTAAGGCGGCTAATGAGATGGTCATTGCCCAGGCTCAGAACAAGGTCGCCAGGATCGAAAAAGAGATGGACTCAGCAGATGAAGCTAATTTGTCTGACCTGGAATTCCAACTTGAGGAAGCCCAGTACGCATTGGAAGATGCCGAGTTCGATGCTGATATCGGTCCGAGTAAGCCGCTACTCGATGTCTGGTTCCGGGATAGCCAGGTAGGCTTTGTTGTTGGGGCATATGGGTTTTTCTTTAAAACCGTAGACGGTGGCCAAACCTGGAGCAACTGGGGGGCAAGGCTCGATAATCCGGAGCGCTTTCACCTGAACTCAATTAATCAGATCACCGGTGGCGCTCTGTTTATCGTCGGGGAGGCCGGTATTGTTCATCGTTCCACAGACTTGGGTGAAACTTGGGAAATGCTTGAGAGCCCCTATGATGGGTCGCTATTTGGTGTAAGTGGCAACGGCAACGTGAATGAGGTCCTGGTATACGGGCTGCGTGGTCACCTATTTTATTCGCAGGATGTTGGGGAGTCTTGGGAGCAGGTCGGTACCGATGCTGATCAGACAATTATGGCCGTCGCTATTGGTGATAAAGGGCAGTTGGCTGTGGTGGGTAATTCAGGATTGATGATGCTTAGCGATAACTATGGTGAGACATTCCGGATGCATACCCGTGACGACCGTCTGGCATTGCTGGGAGCCAGATTTTTGCCTTCTGACCGGCTGCTGCTTGTTGGAGAGGGCGGCGTTAGCGTGATTCGCGGCATTAGCAAATTGAACTAAGTAATTATTCGATCACTACCCAATAAAAAATTCTTAATGACAGGGGAAACCTGAATGTCGAACAAGTTACATGATCAGGGTGATCATTTTATCCTGACCCCAAAGGCAGAGCCTTGGCTGGAGCGGCTGGTCTTTAATAATCGCCTATTTATCCTGGTTGCCTTTCTGTGTATTACCGCCTATCTGGCGTACAGTGCTTCACAAATCAAACCTGACGCCAGTTTTGAGCGTCTCATTCCGCTTGAGCATCCCTATATTCAGAATATGCTGGCCAACAGGGATGACCTGCAGAACCTTGGTAACTCAATCCGTATTGCGGTTGAGGCTAACGAAGGGACAATATTCGATGAACGCTACATGGACACCCTGAAGCAGATCACCGATGAGGTGTTCTATCTGAGCGGGGTTGACAGGTCTGGTGTGAAATCGCTCTGGACGCCAAACGTTCGTTGGGTGGAAGTCACCGAAGAAGGGTTTCAGGGCGGCACCGTTATTCCAGATGGGTACAGCGGAGACAAGAGAAGCCTTGATGATCTTCGCCAGAATATCCTTCGTTCCGGTGAGGTAGGAAGTCTGGTGGCTGACAACTTCAAGTCCACGATCATTTACGCACCCCTTCTGGAAGTGGATCCCGAAACAGGAAAGTCGCTGGATTACAAAGCCTTCTCTCAGGAACTGGAAGCCAAAATCAGGGATAAATATCAGGCCCAGAATCCCAAAATCAGCATTCACGTCATCGGTTTTGCGAAAAAAGTTGGTGATCTCATCGAGGGTATCGGAGCCATCGCCAAGTTTGCGGCAATTACCGTGGTTCTAACGTTAGTGTTGCTCTTCGGGTATTCCCGTTGCTGGTCCGGTACCCTGACGCCCATATTCGCTTCCATTGTGGCGGTGATCTGGCAGCTTGGTATTCTGCGTCTGCTGGGGTACGGGCTGGACCCATATTCTGTGCTGGTACCGTTCCTGGTGTTTGCCATCGGGATCAGTCACGGGGTGCAGATAGTCAATGCCATGACCTTGGAGTCCGCTCGTGGTTTCGACGCGATGACCTCGGCCAGGTTGGCTTTCAGGGGGCTTTATATTCCAGGCATGCTGGCGTTGGTGAGTGATGCCATGGGCTTTCTCACGCTCCTGTTCATCAAAATAGATGTTATAAAAGATCTTGCTGTGGCAGCCAGTATCGGCGTTGCGGTGATCATTATTACCAACCTTGTTTTGCATCCCATCATTCTCTCTTATGTCGGGATCAGTAAAAGTGGTATTCGCTACGTCCAGAAAAGCGATGAGAAATCAGATCGCAAGTGGCATTGGATGTCTTATTTTGCGCATCCGTCTGTAGCGCCGATTTCTATCATGATTGCGCTGGTGGGTACCGGTCTGGGGTATTACTACAAGCAGGATCTGAAGATCGGAGATCTGGACAGAGGAGCTCCCGAGCTGAGACCGGAGAGTCGTTACAATATGGATAACGACTACATTATTGGTAATTACAGTACCAGCTCAGATATTCTGGTTGTGATGGTAAAAACCGGAACTGAGAAGTGCTCCAGTTATCCTGTTATGAAAGCGATGGATCACCTGCAATGGACGCTTGAAAACACCTCGGGTGTGGAATCTACAGCTTCATTGGTGACGGTATCCAAGATCGTGACCAAGGCGCTTAATGAGGGGAACTTCAAATGGTATGAGCTGTCTCGCAATCAGCAGATTATCAACTCCTCGATTCAGCGTGCGCCATCCGGCCTGATCAATTCTGATTGTAGTCTGACGCCGCTGGTAGCCTTCCTGGAAGATCACAAGGCGGAGACACTGCAGCGGGTCGTGGATGTGGTGGAAAAATATGCTGCTGAAAATAACACTGAGGACTTCCAGTTTCTTTTAGGTGCCGGAAATGCCGGGGTGGATGCGGCGACCAATCAGGTGATATCGAAAGCAAAAGACATGATGCTGATATTTGTATATGCGGTGGTCAGTCTTTTGTGCTTTATTACGTTCCGATCTCTCAGGGCGGTTGCCTGTATCGTGATTCCGTTGGGGCTTACCTCTGTCTTGTGTGAAGCGCTAATGGCGCAAATGGGAATCGGCATCAAGGTGGAAACCTTGCCGGTAATCGCTTTGGGTGTCGGTATCGGCGTAGATTACGGTATTTACATCTTTACCAAATTCGAGCATTACCTGCTTGAAGGTAAGACGTTACAGTCCGCATACTTTGAGACTCTGCGTTCTACTGGTAAAGCGGTTATGTTTACCGGTATTACGCTGGCGATCGGTGTGTGTACGTGGATTTTCTCCCCCATTAAGTTTCAGGCTAATATGGGGCTGTTACTATTCTTTATGTTCCTGTGGAACATGGTGGGAGCTCTCTGGTTGCTGCCGGCGCTGGCACGCTTCCTGTTGAATCCTGAGAAGATGGTGGCCAAAGCCAGGGCGGCTGAGGCAATATAATCAGGGAATTAATTAGAACCTAAAAATGCTTGTAACTGGTGGTAGTGACGTAATGAAGCGAATCGTCATTGGTGTCATATTCGTATTGCTTGGTATGCCATGGAAAGCGTTGGCTGCGGATGTGACCCATGTCACTATCGCCACGGGCAACGAAACCGGGGTTTATTTTCCGGCCGGCGGTGCCATATGCCGGCTGGTAAACAAAAACAGTAAGGAAAACGGGTTTCGTTGTTATGTGGAAAGCACGGAAGGCTCTCCCTTCAACTTAAGAGCATTGAGGTCCGGGGAAGTGGACTTCGCTGTGGTCCAGTCGGACTGGCAGTATCATGCTTACTATGGTTCAAGCATCTTTAAGGAGGATGGGCCGGACAAAAATCTACGTTCGGTATTCGCCATTCATCCGGAAGCATTCACTGTTGTTGCCAGAGCTGACGCCAAAATCAAATCCTTTGAGGACATCAAAGGAAAGCGCGTTAATGTGGGCAGTGAGGGAACAGGGCAGAGAAGTACGCTGGAAGTATTAATGAAGGCCTATGGATGGACTTTTAGCGACTTCAAAGAGGCCAGGGAAATCAAAGCCATTGAACAGCCGCGTGCACTTTGCTCCAATGATATTGATGTCATGCTCTATGTGGTGGGGCATCCCAGTGGTGCTGTTAAAGAGGCAACAACCCTTTGTGATAGCGTACTGGTTCCCGTTAAAGGTCCCCAGGTGGATAAACTGATCAAGTCCAACACCTATTATCGGCATGCGACGATTCCCATGGGAATGTACCGGGGGACAGACTACGTCGTTGATACCTTCGGGGTCGGTGCGACCTTTGTCACCTCATCTGAAACCTCTGATGAAGTTGTGTATGCCGTGGTAAAAGCCGTGTTCGAGAACTTTGATTTGTTTCGGCGGCTGCATCCGGCGCTTGCCAATCTAAAGAAAGAGCAGATGGTGCTGGATAGTTTGACAGCGCCACTGCATCCCGGCGCGGAGAAATACTACCGGGAAATCGGGTTGCTTAATCAGTAGCTGCTATTTATTAGTGGCTTCTATTTATTAATAGGCCCCTAGTCAAATACCTCCGAGAATATCGACCCTCAAGCCGGCGGTTAAGATCGCTGCTTGAGTTTCTTGTTCAGGTTGTCCCACAAGAGTTGATAGGCCAGATTGCCGACGCTGCGAAAAGCGAATTCTCCCACCGGAGCCCGATATTCGCCCATCTTTTCAATATCACTGCAATATGGGATATAGCCCAGTGGGCGCTTGCCAATGAGTTTTTGGCATTTGTCTGAAAACTCCCTGTGCAGGTTCTTGCGTCGGTCAATCATGGTCAGGACCGGGAATAGCTTGTCGATGGAAATCCCTTTTTCCCCCATGATTTCTTCCATATTTCGGTAAGTCTCAAAGGATAGGTGTGTCGGAACCGCTGGAGCCAGAACCAGATCGCTGGCCGAGAGGACCTCTAATGCCAGTTCTGATAGGGAAGGTGGGCAATCCAGAATAATGACCTGGTATATTTCCCCAAGCGCGGACAGCCATTGCCTGACGGGGTTCCCTTTGGTATTCGAAAGCAACACATCAAGATTGCGATAAGATAGGTCGGAAGGAATGATGTCCAGATTGCTGAAAGGGGATTCATGGATAAGTTCCGAGAGTGGCACTTTATCTTTAACCAGCTTGGTGACCTTAAGCTTCTTTTTCTGACTGGTATTGAAATACCAGCTGGCAGCGGCCTGGGCGTCAAGATCCCACAACAAGGTCCTGTAGCCCTGTCCTGCGCTGTAGTATGCCAGATTAACTGCAGTGGCTGTTTTCCCCACGCCCCCTTTCAGGTTGTATATGGCCACGACTTTCATTGACTGCCATGCTCCTTGGTAGCTGTTTTATAATGTAATTTTCCCAAGAATACTCTCTGGGAATAGTATCTCAACTTTTAAGTTGGTAGAATCACCAGCCCATTTTTTAACGACAAGTGATCTTTGGTACGGATCACCACTGTATAGGAAACGATTATGCCTGTAATTACCCTACCTGACGGAAGCCAACGCGAATTTGCCAATTCTGTTTCTGTACTGGACGTTGCCAATGATATCGGCCCTGGTCTGGCCAAGGCAGCTCTGGCTGGAAAAGTGGATGGAACGCTGGTTGATACCTCTTATGTCATTGAAAATGACACCCAGCTGGCCATTATCACAGAAAGGGATCAGGATGGGGTGGATGTTATTCGTCACTCCTGTGCCCATTTGCTTGCCATGGCAGTTAAAGAACTGTTTCCTTCGGCGCAAGTGACTATCGGTCCAGTCATTGAGGACGGATTTTACTACGATTTCGCTTTTGAACGGCCGTTCACTCCAGATGATCTGGCTAAAATCGAAGCGCGAATGAAAGAACTGTCAGATGCGGACTTTGCTGTCAGTCGTTCTCTCATGTCCCGGGACGAGGCCGTTGAGCTGTTCCGTAAGATGGGGGAGGACTATAAGGTCGAAATCATTAAGGATATCCCGTCAGAACAGAATCTGTCTTTCTATTCCCAGGGTGACTTTATTGATCTCTGTCGTGGCCCTCACGTACCCAGCACCGGCAAGATCAAAGCCTTCAAGTTGACCAAGGTAGCGGGTGCCTATTGGCGCGGAGACTCCAATAATGCGATGCTGCAGCGTATCTACGGTACTGCCTGGGGCAACAAAAAAGATTTGAAAGCCTATCTTCATCGTATTGAAGAGGCTGAAAAGCGTGACCACCGTAAAATTGGCAAGAAGCTTAACCTGTTCCATATGCAGGAAGAAGCTCCTGGTATGGTGTTCTGGCATTCAGATGGCTGGACTCTGTATCAGGCGGTAGAACAGTACATGCGTGCTCAGCAGCGTAAGCATGGATACAAGGAGATCAAGACTCCCCAGGTAGTTGAGAGAACTCTGTGGGAAAAATCCGGCCATTGGGAAAAGTTTCGTGAGGACATGTTTACAACTCAGTCCGAAGATCACGATTTCGCAATTAAACCAATGAACTGTCCTTGTCACATTCAGGTGTTCAATCAGGGGCTCCGGAGCCATAAGGATCTTCCCCTGAGACTGGCTGAGTTCGGTTCCTGCCATAGGAACGAAGCATCCGGTGCGCTGCATGGTTTGATGCGCGTCCGTGGATTTACCCAGGATGATGCCCATATCTTCTGTACTGAAGACCAGATTCAGGCTGAGGTAAGTCGCTTTATCGATTTCCTGCACGAAGTGTATGAAGATTTCGGTTTTAACGAGATCATTTACAAGCTTTCAACCCGTCCGGAAAAACGTGTGGGTTCTGATGAAAGTTGGGATAAGGCAGAGAAAGCTTTGGCAGATGCTCTGGATGCCAAAGAGTTGCCATGGGATGAGCTGCCCGGCGAAGGTGCTTTCTATGGTCCAAAAGTCGAGTTCTCGCTGAAAGATTGCCTGGGTCGACTTTGGCAGTGCGGCACTATTCAGGTAGATTTTTCTATGCCTGGCAGACTGGGTGCAAAATATGTTGCTGACGATCAGAGCCGAAAAGTGCCGGTAATGTTGCACCGTGCCATTTTGGGATCGTTTGAAAGATTTATCGGAATTTTGATCGAAAACTATGAGGGGGCTTTCCCGACTTGGCTGGCTCCAAATCAGGTTGCGGTGCTCAATATTACCGATAATCAGGCCGAATATTGTAAAAAAGTTGCAGAAATGCTCAATGAAGAGGGCTTTAGGGCACATCTGGACTTGAGAAACGAGAAGATCGGCTTTAAAATTCGCGAGCATACTTTGAACAAAGTGCCCTATCTAGTCGTAATCGGCGATAAAGAAGTAGAAGCACAAACACTAGCTATCCGGACTCGCCAGGGAGAAGACCTTGGAACGATGTCCTTTTCTGCGTTTTCAGAAATGCTTAAAGAGAAAGTAGCATTACGCAGTCGGAGCCAAATATCCGAGGGGGAATAATTTCCCCTCGGTAAAGAAAGTCTGATAGCTGGATCTGTTCACACCAATACGGAGAGATTGATATTAAGCGCAACACGCCACAAGGCAAAGATCGTCCAAAAATAAATGAAAATATTACCGCTACAGAGGTGCGTCTGATTCTATCGGATGGTACCCAGGTGGGGATTGTCCCTCTGAGCGAGGCCTTGGAAAAAGCTGAACAGGAATCTCTGGATCTTGTGCAGATAGCGGATGCAGATCCGGTAGTGTGCAAGGTCATGGACTACGGCAAGAAGATCTTCGAAGAGAAGAAGCAGAAAGCCGCGGCCAAGAAAAAGCAGAAACAGACTCAAGTAAAAGAGATGAAGTTTCGCCCAGGGACGGAAGAAGGGGATTATCAGGTAAAACTGCGCAACCTGATACGTTTCCTTGAACACGGGGATAAGGCCAAAATTTCGATTCGCTATCGCGGTCGGGAAATGGCTCACCAAGAGCTCGGCATGCAACTGCTGCAAAGGATCGAAAAAGATCTGGAGGAGTTTAGTGTGGTCGAGCAAAGGCCCAAGATGGAAGGGCGTCAGGCAATGATGGTGTTGGCCCCGAAAAAGAAAAAGTAGTGCCCCTCAGCTCATCACTGGGGAAGCTTGCATTACAAATTTATTAAACATATGAATGCGGAGTTGTTCAAATGCCTAAGATGAAAACCAAGAGCTCGGCTGCCAAGCGGTTCAAAAAAACTGCTAACGGCTTCAAGCATCGTCAATCCTTCACCAGTCACATCCTGACTAAGAAGAGCACCAAGCGTAAGCGTCACCTGCGTCCTAAAACCCAGGTTCACGCTGCTGATGTTCCATTGGTCAAGCGTATGCTGTGTCAGTAATTTATTGTCATCATTGATTCTGAAGGATTGAAAATATGCCTCGAGTAAAACGTGGTGTGACGGCCCGTGGTCGTCATAAAAAAGTTTTAAAACAAGCCAAGGGTTACTACGGTGCGCGTAGCCGCGTATTTCGTGTAGCCAAGCAGGCAGTCATCAAAGCCGGTCAGTACGCATATCGCGACCGTCGTCAGCGTAAGCGTCAGTTCCGCGCTCTGTGGATTGCACGTATCAACGCCGGTGCGCGTGATAACGGTCTGTCCTACAGCCGTTTGATTGCCGGTTTGAAGAAAGCCAACATCGAAATCGATCGTAAAGTTCTGGCTGATCTGGCCATGAACGAAAAAGCAGCTTTTGCTGTGGTCGTCGAGAAAGCGAAAGAGGCCCTGGCTTAATCTACATAGTCAGCATACTTGTTGATGAAAACTCAATAGGGGAAAGGGGCGACTCTTCCCCTATTTTTGTTTCTTGGAGCAATCAATGGAGAATCTTGAAGGCATCGTTGGACAGGCCAAAGATGCGATTACCCAGGCGGCTAACGAGCAGGCACTTGAGCAGCTGCGTGTTGAATATCTTGGTAAGAAAGGCCTGATCACCCAGCAATTGAAAGAGCTGGGAAAACTGGACCCATCTGAACGTCCTGCCGCTGGCGCGCGTATAAATGAAGCCAAAGTTCAGGTCCAGGACTTGATCAATTCAGCGAAAAGCTCCATGGCGGAGAAAGTTGAAGCCGAAAAGCTTGCATCGGAATCCATCGATGTGACTTTGCCCGGCAGAGCTCAGTCTCAGGGAACCATCCATCCGGTCACCCGTACGATGCAAAGGATCGAAGACTTCTTTGCCCGTTGTGGGTACAGCGTAGAGGAAGGCCCGGAGATTGAAGACGATTATCACAACTTCGAGGCGCTGAATATTCCTTCTCATCACCCTGCCAGGGCGATGCACGATACCTTTTATTTTGATCCGACAACGCTGTTGCGGACTCATACTTCTCCAGTTCAGATCCGTGTAATGGAAGAGCGTGAGCCACCATTTCGCATGATTTGTCCGGGGCGGGTATACCGTTGTGACTCGGATATGACTCACACTCCGATGTTCCACCAGGTTGAAGGTTTGCTGGTTGATAAGAAAGTCAGCTTCGCCGACTTGAAAAGTACCATCGTTGAGTTCCTTAGAGAGTTCTTTGAAAAGGATCTGGAAGTCAGATTCCGTCCTTCTTATTTTCCATTCACTGAGCCTTCAGCAGAGGTTGATATCGAATGGGGGCGTGATGAGGAAGGCAATGTTAAATGGCTGGAAGTCATGGGGTGCGGAATGGTTCATCCAAAAGTATTCCAGGCAGCGGGAGTGGATCCGGAAATATACACCGGTTTTGCTTTCGGATTGGGCGTAGAGCGTCTTGCAATGCTGCGTTACGGTGTTAACGACCTGCGAATGTTCTTTGAAAACGACATGCGTTTTCTGGAGCAGTTTTAAGCCGGGGAAGTTGTTCGCGCCAGCCGGCATTGAGCGCGGGCAATCGGCCAGGCATTGAAGATAACCAAAAACAGAATTGAATAGAATTTTGAAGACCTTCCTCTGCAAGAAGACACAGGGAAAGCTTCACAGAATATCCTAGGCGAGCAAAATGAAATTTAGCGAAAGATGGCTGCGAGAGTGGATTGATCCAAAACTGAGTTCAGAGGCTTTGGTACAGCAGATTACCATGGCGGGTCTGGAAGTGGATGGTACAGAGTCAGTTGCCAAGCCATTCAGCGGAATTGTTGTTGCTGAAGTGACTGGATTGGAGCCTCACCCTGATGCAGACAAGCTCAGGGTCTGTAGTGTCAGTGATGGCAAGGAAGTTTTTCAGGTGGTATGCGGGGCGCCTAATGTTGTCGCAGGAATGCGGGTGCCTTTTGCGCGTATAGGCGCAGTTCTGCCTGGCGATTTCAAAATTAAGAAAGCAAAGTTGAGAGGGATTGAGTCCCACGGAATGCTTTGTTCAGAAGAGGAGCTGGGCCTGGCAGAAAAGTCAGATGGTTTAATGCCTCTTCCAAAGGACGCTCCACTTGGTGTGGATGTCAGAGAATATCTGAGCCTGGACGATACCATTATTGATGTGGACCTTACCCCTAATCGAAGCGACTGTCTGAGTCTACTTGGATTGGCCAGGGAAGTGGGTGCGCTGAATAAGGTGACCCTGGATGATCCTGAGGTCAAGGCTATCCCTGCCATCAACGAAGACACTTTTCCTGTCTCCATTGAAGCCATGGAAGCATGTCCGAGATATGTTGGCCGGGTTATCCGGAATGCGGACTTATCGAAGCCGACACCTCTTTGGATGATTGAAAAATTACGTCGTAGCGGGATCCGCAGCATTGACCCTGTCGTTGATATCACTAACTTCGTTATGCTGGAGTTAGGGCAGCCGATGCACGCTTTCGATCTGAACGAGCTGAAAGACGGTATTGTGGTTCGGATGGCCAAGGAAAACGAGAAGCTTGTTTTGCTGGATGGTCAGGAAATCTCAATCAACGAAGATACGCTGGTCATTGCAGATCACGAGAAGCCCTTGGCGCTTGCAGGCATCATGGGAGGCGAGCACAGTGGTGTCAGTGAGAATACCCGTGATATTTTCCTGGAAAGTGCGTTCTTTGCACCACTACATATTGCCGGGAAGGCCAGAAGTTACGGTCTGCATACAGACTCATCCCACCGTTTCGAGCGTGGAGTGGACTTTGCGCACCAGGCCAGAGCCGTCGAACGGGCTACACAATTATTGCTGGATATCGTGGGTGGAGAGCCTGGCCCTACAACGACGGTCGAAAGCAAGGAACATGTACCGGGTAGAGAGTATGTCACTCTGCGTCACAGCCGAATTGATGAAGTTCTGGGGATTCACCTGGACCGGACCAAGGTAGAAGAACTGCTCGCGCGTCTTGGTTTAGTGGTTGAGAAAGTTACCAAAGAAGGTTGGACTTTCAAGGTTCCTACCCATCGCTTTGATATTTCCATTGAAGTGGATCTGATTGAAGAGATCGCCCGGGTATACGGCTACAACAAACTGCCTACCACAGAACCAGTTGGGTCTATGGCTATACAGCCTTTGCCTGAAAAGAAAACTTCTTTGCGTCGGCTGAAGCAACATTTGGTCTCCCTGGGTTATCAGGAAGTTATCACTTATTCATTTGTGGATCCCAAGTTGCAGGCATTGATTACTCCTGAACAGGAAAACATTGCGCTGGCGAATCCTATAGCCAGTGATATGTCTGTAATGAGAACTAGTCTCTGGGCTGGATTACTGAAGACGGCGCAGTATAACCAGAACCGTCAGCAGTCCAGGCTTAAATTCTTCGAGTCCGGTCTGACTTTTGTTAAGGAAGAAGGTGGAATTGTTCAGGAACCGGTATTGGCAGGCTTGATTGCTGGGTCCAAGTCGCCTGAGAACTGGTCTCAAGCAAAACAGTCAGTCGACTTTTTCGATGCTAAAGGTGACGTTGAAAGCCTGTTGGGAATGATCGGGGACGAATTTACCTGGGAGTCGACTCAACACTCTGCTTTGCATCCTGGCCAAACAGCTCAGATCTGCAGAAATGGACAGGTTGTCGGGACTTTGGGAGCTGTGCACCCAAAAATTGCTAAAACTTTGAATTTAAATGGCCCACTTTTTATATTTGAGCTATTCTTAAATCGAATAGCAGACGGAAAAGTGCCATTTTTCAAAGGAGTGTCGCGTTTTCCGGAAATCCGTAGAGATCTTGCTATTATTATTGATGAAGCAACGCCTTATGCCGAAGTCGCTAAATCAATTATAGAAAGTGCAGGGGAATGGCGTGTCAGACACCATATTTTCGATGTATACCACGGTGAATCTGTCGGAAAGGGCAAGAAGAGCCTTGCCATTGGGGTTATTTGGCGTCATCCGGAACGCACTTTACGGGACGAAGAAATCACGGAGGCATTCAATAACGTGATCCAAGAACTTAGCAATCGTTTAGGTGCATCCTTGAGGAGTTAGTCGTGGGAGCTTTGACTAAAGCAGATATGGCTGAGCGCCTCTATCAGGAGGTTGGGCTCAATAAGAGAGAAGCCAAAGAAATGGTGGAAGCCTTTTTTGATGAGGTTCGGGATGCTCTGAGCCACAACGAGCAAGTGAAACTATCAGGCTTTGGCAATTTTGATTTGCGAGATAAAAAACAACGTCCGGGCAGAAATCCGAAAACGGGAGAGGAAATTCCTATTACTGCACGCCGTGTGGTAACGTTTCGTCCGGGCCAAAAACTAAAAGCAAAAGTAGAAGCCTATGCTGGAACCCAGTCACAATGATGAATTGCCCCCTATACCGGGCAAGCGTTATTTCACCATTGGTGAAGTCAGTGATCTCTGCAGTGTAAAAGCTCATGTGCTGCGTTATTGGGAACAAGAATTCCCGCAACTGGCGCCGGTAAAGCGACGCGGTAATCGCCGCTATTATCAGCGTCAGGATGTACTGATGATCCGTCAGATCAGGAGCCTTCTGTATGATCAGGGCTATACGATCGGTGGTGCAAAGCAGAAACTATCGGGTTCCGAAAATAAAGACGATGCAACTCAGGCTAAACAGCTGATTCGTCAGATGATTACGGAGCTTGAGGAAGTCCTGCTGGTTTTGGAGCGATAGGCTCACGTTCTATGGACGAATTGTGGTAATAAATTCGTCCTAAAAATTTACCCATCAACTCTTTAAAAATCTCCAAGCTTGGGGTAATATTCGCACCCGTTCCAACAATCGTGTGGAACTTCTCAGTCGGGGCGTAGCGCAGTCTGGTAGCGCACTTGTATGGGGTGCAAGTGGTCGCAGGTTCAAATCCTGCCGTCCCGACCAATTTAAAGTTCTTTCAACTAGATCAATGATGAAGATAGTGGTCGCATACCGCAGCCGGCCGCGTTCAAATCCTGCCGTCCCGACCAATTAATTCCCTTAAATCTATATGTAAAACCACTTCAAAGTTCGTATTTTTATACCACCGCAGTTCCGGGATGGTCCCTGTCTTCAGCTTTAATCTTCAGAAATGCCAGTCGTTTAGGGGAGGTTTACAAATGGAAGCACAGTCCCCTGGTCTTTGTTGATGGAAGCCACCTTGCTGCTATCAGGAATAACTTCCGTAAAATCTGGAGATCAACAACCAGAATCCTGGTTGCTGCGCTTTGTTTTACGGCCTATTTTCAAGGCCGGAATAATGGCCAGAAGGGTCAGAGTCCCCATCATCCCAAACGCTTCAAAATAGTTCAGACTGCTGACTGACACTTCCGCTCCTGCCTGAATACCAGCGCTGGTCCCACCGGTTTCCAAAACAATTGCCACCAGGTTGATACCAAATGCCGCCCCAAACTGCCGACAAAAATTGATCATTCCTGTAGCCTGTCCCAAATGCTGATCATCCAATTCCAGCAATGCACCGGTACTCAAGGCAGGCATCATCAAAGCCTGCCCAATCCGCCCGAGAACGACGAGTAAAGTTAAATAGAGCAACGGGGAACCGGGAGTGGTTCCGAGCCACAATAGTGCTGCCACACCAAACACCGTTAAACCGACAGCGATTAATTTACGCTGCTGATATTTGTCTGCGGCAAAGCCCGCCAACGGAAAAAGAACTCCATGTACGATGCCTGCCGGAAACATCATAATACCGGCTTCTGTCGCGGAATATTGATAGGCCGTTTGCACAAACAGGGGAATTAAATAGTTTGATCCATATCGCGCCAGCCCCAGAGCTAAAGCCACAATTGCTGCACTACGAAAACTGGCGATACGAAGAAGCGACAACTGGAGTAAGGGAACCCTGCTTCGGTGTTGCTGCCAGATAAATCCAGCCAATAAAAGCAAAGATATCGATGCTTCCAGCAGGACTGTCACTATCTCTTTTCCACCATGTTGCAATCGATTCAAAGCATCCAGACCTGTCGCTATCCCCCCAGCCAGAAGTAAAAAACTCATCCAGTCAAACTGCAGCTTTGTCTGGCTTTGATCACGACCGGGCATATAAGTCATCGACAGCACTAATCCCAAAAATGAGATCGGTATTGGCACGATAAAGACATATCTCCAGTCTAACTGATCAACGATGATGCCCCCTAAAACAGGCCCCAAAGCCGGAGCCAGAATCAATCCAATGCTATATATTCCTATTGCCCGTCCCCTCTGTTCACGGGGAAAGACCTTGAATAGCACGAATATGGCCAGCGGTTGTAACAGACCTGCTGCAGCCCCCTGCAACATCCGGGACAGTATTAGTATTTCCGCGCTTTGGCTAAAGGCTCCTAAGGCTGAGGCTGCACAAAATAACAGCATTCCAACGCCTAAAGAAAACCTGAGCCCAACCCGTTGAGCTAGCCACGCAGCGGTGAGCATTGAGGTGGTCATTGCCGCCATAAACCCAGTGGATAACCAGTGAGCGACCCCTTGCGACAATGCAAAGTAGCGCATGATTTCAGGCAGAGCGACGTTAATAATAGTGGCGGTCAGGCTCGTTGAAATTGTGCCCATTAACACGGTTATCATGGCCAGCCATCGATAGCCCGGGCCATGGCGATCGAACAACGCCGACAGTGCCGCGTCGATCATTAATCACCTCCCTGGTTTCAGTGTCCCTTCCTCATCATGAGCAGACTCCAGTGTCCAAGCATCGGCCAGGTATATCAGCTAAACCCGGCACAGGCTGTGGGTATCGCCGATCCTTCTCCAATCCCTCCAAGAATCTCACTGAGGTGGGTGATTCAATGGCCAGCGCACTGGCAAACTCCATCTGAATAAATCCACCAACCTGTTTTTGGATACATACCATGCAGTGCTCCAAAAGTTCTGGATACATTAGTGAGAGACTATACCTGTCAATTATTTAGGCGAAGATCTCTTCGAAAGAAGAGAAGATTCTGATTCCAGCATCCGCCCAATTAAATACGTGAATCCTCTTTTGGCAATTTCCCGACGTCATCAGGCTCCAGCCCTAGCTCATGCTTCCTGAGCGCTAACAAATCCGACGTCACCCAGTCCATAATCATATGAACCCTATATTCATTTGATCGATTGAATACCCCATGCTGTCTCTGGTTGTTTATTTCCCAGAGCTCTCCCTTTTTTAGGTATTTACGTTCCTGCCCCACTTGAAAGGTTATCTTTTCATTAGTACATATGGGCAAATGCACTCGGTGGGAATAAGGTAAAGATGAGCCGGTGTCATAATGAAGAGGTATTTCCGACATGGGATTCATCCGAACAAGAATCATTCGAATAAAGTAGCCTGTTTGATCCCCGAAAAAATCTTTCATAATACCTTCCATGTCTGCACATACTTCCCTTAATGTATTGACGGCGGCATGCCTGGATGGATTTGAATGCCTGAAATCCTTATCAAAGAGTATAGGAATAGTTTGAGTATGGCGGTGCTCTTTACCTATTCGCTCCTTCCATGACATTTTGCCCCAGTCACTTTCGGTGAACGATAATAATTTGTCTTCAAGAAAAGTAACATCGTATACGCCTATGAGTCTGAAATCCCCTTCAAAGTTCATAGCGTCCTCCTATGTGCTTGGCGTGTATAGCAATTCTTCCTAAAATGCTTATCGTGACGTTTCCCTCCAAAACATCGTTCTTGACAGCGAGAACAGATCAAGTATGGGCTCACACTCTCAAAACTGCCAGATCGTAAAAAACTCTATTTCTGATGTAATCATTGAAATTTCATTGGAAATATCTATTTATAGATTAATTAAAAATAAAAATGAATCTATTTATATTTAATGGTTATGGTGAAAATTAAACACAACTTTAGTTTACACAAATAAAATCAACACATTACAACAGAAATATCTTTATTAAGTAAATTTGCTTTATAATTCTTCGTGGTGTGCAAAATTTGATCTACACTTGGGGTAGCATTAACTACTCATAAGTGACCCAGGCTAGGCCTTATGAAACTCATAGCTTTAAAGCAGTCTGGGGCAATTGAAATAACGAAAAACAGGCTGTACGCATCTAGGTCGTTATCGGAATAATTTTATTTAATACGAGGGACTGTATGAAAAATAAAAACGATAACACAGTATATGGATTGAAAGTTCCTTATTTTATCAATAAGGAGAGAATAGACGAATTAATCAATAAAGTTGAGTTTAGGGAAAGTGACGTATGGTTAGTCACATATCCAAGGTCTGGCACAACGTTAACTCAAGGTATTCTAGCTAACATTTTGAATAAAAATGCTAGTGCACCTCGCTATGACATAGTTCCCTGGCCAGAGGTTGGAGATAAGAATATAAGATATTATATTTCATTAGAAAACCTCGCTAAGATAAATAACCCACGCTGCTTTAAAAGCCATTGGACAGCTTCAGAACATGTTGACCCGATAAAATCCTGCGCCAAATTTATTCACATATCAAGAAACTGCCTTGATATGGTTACTTCTTATTACCACCAGTATTTAAATCCGGTAGATGGAAACAAATCGTACAATTGCTCATGGAATGATTTCTTTGAACAATTTATGGCGTCTGAGCTTCGCTGGGGAGGGTATTTTCATCATTACTACTCATGGAAACAGCATTTTGGTGCACCAAACATTCTGTACTTATCGTACGAAGAAATATTGACGGATATGTCTTCGTCTATAAAAAAAATTGCTGACTTCATCAGTATCGATATTAATTCTCGGGATGTTAAAAGAATCACTGAGGCCTGCCAATTCGAAACAATGAAAGCAAGAGAACCTCAAATGGAACACCATTTCAGACGTGGCATTATAGGCGATCACCAAAGAATGATGAGTGAGGAGCAGCGAAATCGACTAACCCTTAAAATGAATGAAGTAAAAGCTCAACTACAAGCATCTTTCAAATCTGATCTTCTATCTTTTAACTAAATAAAAACGGATAAATATATTTTAATACGTAACAGCGATAATTACTTAAGGAGATATAGAAATATTTGGAGAAACATTAAATAAAGGAGTATTTTATGGACACAGTATTGCTGATAGTTGGGTTTCCTAAATGTGGTACCTCTTCTCTATATTATTGGTTGTCGGACCATCCTGACATTTGCGCTTCTAATCCCAAGGAGACCTTTTTCTTTATCGACAAAGAATGCGAGTTTCAACCTCCTTGGAAAACTTTTCATAATGGTGGCAACTTTGATACTTTTTTCAAAATTGAAGACGAGAGAATCTGCCTGGAAGCATCACCTTTCCACTTCGACCAGAATACCTGCTTTGATTATGCTGTATCCAACCAAAATGTAAAAGTTATCTTCATGCTCCGAACGCCCGAGCTAAGATTATATTCCTGTTATTTATTTTTCACCCAGGTGATCCAGGGAATAAATATAGAATCCTTCTCCGAATACATTGAAATGGTTAACTCCAAAGATAAATTAAGGCGCTCGTCCAGAGAAAAAAGGTTTGACTATATTCTTCACCATTCAATCGAATGGGGAAGATACGCAAAGTATTTAGATAAGTGGAAATCTGCTTTGGGGGAGAAAAATATTTTTGTTGGTACAATGGAAGAAATGGAAATCCGTCCCCTGGAATTAATGCGAAAGCTATGTTCTTGGCTGGACGTTAGCTCTAAATACTATGACGACTATAACTTTAAAGTTATTAATAAATCTTATTCTGTACGGTTTCCTGATATTCATAAACGCTTGCGAGAGATGGCAGGATTTAATCCGATGTGTCGGGACGAGTTGGATACTTATCTGAACTCTTTTTATTTTCTAAGGAGTAAAGGGGTGAGACAGTTTACGAATTACCTTTATTCAATGTTCCAGATTAAAAAGAATCAAATGACACTAGGCGACAGAAGGCTGTTAGCTGAAGTCAAGGATATGTATGAGATGGATAATTTGGCCTTGCTGAATGGTTATGACATTAAATACTAAAAAATAGGGAATGTCCGTGGAGGGCAGTCTGACCCCAGCCCTCCTGTATGGAATTCAATTGCAGGAACCATATCGAGGTGGTAGCTATCCTGGCACGAAAGGCTGTGTAGGGGGCTCGGTGGCAAGGCCTTGGATCGCCTCCTCCACAATGAGCTGCAGCTCATTGCGCGTAAACAGCATCAAACCATTGCACATGGGATTGATCTCAGAAACGAGCCAGTCGCCTGCATCATCACAGATGAAGTCGGCCGACCACTGATAGGGGAAAGCACGAAGGCCCAAGCGCACGCGTAGCTCGTCGAGGCTGGCAACAAACCGCATTACCCAGTGCTCCTGCAAAACGCCGGAGTCTAGACGCTTTGGCGTGGCTCCGCTCTGTACGCTGGCTGACAGCGTTCCGTCGCGCGGCTTCTTCTCGATGACGAAGAGTGGGTGCGTGCGCATCATAATCAGGCGCCGCTCGCCCGTCATTTGAATCGACGGCCAATATGGTTGGGTGATAAAGCTGACTTTCTCCCTGCCTCTGCCGTACACACTGTGCCAGTCGGCGTCGATGGTATTCCTTGCGATGTTCAAAAAGGTCCAGCCTGAATCCTGTCGCTCGGCAAGCCATACGAACTGAGCACAGCAACCGATTTCGCGTTTGACAATGATACGTTTGCTGATTGGCTCTTCCTCGAGCTTTCGGAGCAGTGCTTCCCCGCTTTCGTACACATGTGAGTCGCGAATGAAACCGGGAAGGTCCCGGACCTGCACGGTCGCCAACTTGCTGTCGAGGCGCTTCGTGTCGTCGTCCTTTGGCTCGTAGGGGACACTCGATACCCGCAACCGCTCGTGTACGCTCGGGTTATGTGGTGCGTTCATGCGGAGCAGAACGAAGTCGTAGGCATGAATGTCGGACGGCGACAAGCTCAAGAACTCGCGATCTGACATCACGTTCCAAGCGTATTGTTGGTTGGCGGTAATGAGTAGAATGGTATCTTTGCGTACACTGACCTCCAGCATGCCAATGCTCGCGATCTTCCCGTCGGGTTCGGTTTTTTCGATCAAAAGGATACGCTTCGTCATCTGATATCTTCCTCCGTGTACATGATTCATCCCTTGCGATTGAGCAATAGCTCAAACAATTGAATTCTATACGTCACGCTGCGGCATATGGCTGACAAAAGGCGGCAGGAGAATAGCGGTGATTTGGCACAGCAGATGCCAGAAACCAAGGGACCACCAGAACGTTTTAATAAAGTGGGAAAACGGGGCGAGTTGTTTGAACCCAACATGCGAATCAATACAGAAAATCAATATGCGCCGTAATTTAGGAACCTCTTCAGAGGTTCCTAAAGTTGGTTGCGCGTATAAGAGTTGTAATGGGCGCCTGTATATTGCAGGTGAATGGTTTGCGATGGGGGGCCGACAATAGTGGCGTTAGGGCGCGCATCATAGTAGACGGTCCCATTGGGACGGTGGATGACAATTCTGATACCCAACGCATCGGCAATGATGGCAGGGCCATGATCAGGCACCCATTCCGTTTGTCGGGAGACTTCTTGAATAAAGCGCTCTAGAGCCGTGCTACCTGCGCGATCGGAGCCAAAGTGAGAGGCGGCAAGGCGGGGGTTATGGCGTAATGCGGTGACTATCCTGGCACGAACCGATTGTTGGTCTTGAAGGTTTGAACTTCTTCCATTAAGTGCTTCAAAAATCGAGTGGTAAAAACAGTCTCCTCCTCCAGCGGTATCATTTGCATGTAACACGTGTCCATTCTCGGTCACCTGCACATTGGATGGCTGTATTCCAAGACTGTTGCTTGTGCTGACGCTGCTGCTGAAACTCGGTGGAATGGAGTAGCCAGAGGATTGGGAGGTGCTATTCATGTCAACAAACAGAGCTTTCTCCAGCGCCGCCTTAACCGGATCCAGTGGTGCATCATTTACACCCGAGCACTTCGCTTTCAACTCTTCCAGCATTTTCAGTAACTCTTGCCGGTAGAGCGGAAGGTGTTTTTTTATCGCCTCAATATCGCCGCTGGCAAAGTCGTAATTGCTGCGCACTATTTTGATCCAATCACGAATCGGCCCCAAATAGCGTCGACCTTGCCCTTTATAGTCGCTTTTGAACACCTTGAGAGCTGCTTCGGTGTTGCTGTCAGATAAATCCAGTCAATAGAAGTAATTTTAAATCCTTCTTTTGACGAATGCTTGAGTCGTAATGCAGAGTGGAGAAATAACTTCATGGTCAGCGGTAATCATTAAAACCTAAAAACTCTAACTCCACTCCTGCCTGTGCTGATCTATTGAAAGCGCAGTTGAAATATGTGACTGAGCTGGAGCCGGATAGAATTTTTTTCCGTCCAAGGGTCTGGTTGTCTGATTTTTGTGTTGATCCGGACACTAGATCTTGGGTTCATTTTCATCCTCCCCTTTGCTATGCAGCAGCATGTAAACGATTGGCATAATCTGTAGAAAGGTTAAACCCGCAAAGAGTGAAGTAGCACCAAAACTACCCATACGTAAACGGGCAAAGAACTTTCTTCTCTCACTCTGACTCATACTGTTCAGGATGTAAGATATTCCCATGCCAGCACTGCCGCTGCCAATGATAGATCGGGAGAGATCGAGTGGATTCTGCTTGGGATTAAAATGGACATTTGATGGATCATCCCCCATCAAAAGAGGCAACATGCCCGTGACAGGGCTTAGATTTATTGCCGTGTACATGCCGGCCCCACCATATAGCATGTGCCGTCTTCGCTCGAAGAAAGGCATTTTTGGCGCCAAAGAGGCGGATCTCAATTTATTTAGCGCTATCATAAATACCACTTGAGAGATAACGTCATTAGCATTCTCTTTCAGAGCTGAGTGAGGGAATTGATCTGAACGTTTGTCTTTACCCCTTTGTAGACGAATGACCTCCGCTAATCCTCCTTCATTGCCCATCAACGTGCTCCCTGATGAAAGAAGTTGCTGCATAAACAATGCGGGCAATATAAAGCCGATATTGCGGATGGGTAGTGAGGACATCCCTAGATTTTTAATCAACCCTCTATAGCCGATTGTAGCGCCAAGGCCCAGCTGACCGAACCCGTACATCCAATTGAAGATATCCTGACCAGGAGTAAGTGCTTCTTGCATATCAAAGGGGGTGTCTTGAGTAAGTGCGCCAAGGCTGTTGTTGGCCCCCATCAAATGACTGCCGACGCCGATCGACAGCAAAGATAATTTTAATTTTAGGAAATCCTTGGGCAGCTCCCGACTAAACATCTTGAAGCTCATCTTCGTATATTGAGGCTTTCTTGCCAGGCAACAGAGGATTGAGAAACCCGCCATATTGAGAACAGTGCCGGTGGTATGGGCATAGGGCTTGAATTTATCAATCAGGGAGAGGCTTTTACTGTAGTCCGCATTGCTGTCGCCGTCACCGTTCAATTGAATCGGTGGCATATGGACTAATGACATGGATTCATCGCTGTTAAGCTGGACGGCCGATGAAGGAGGGTGTCGCAGAGCCTTATTCCCCATAATATCCGCCTCTCTTTCCAGTGCGGTATCATTATTGATGGGGATACGGGCGCGGAACTGAGCATTTGCCTGAACACGCCCCTGTTTCTGTTGAATCACATGCCATGCTTCATGGGGCAGATGTTTCTCCTGGCCCGGTGCAATCTGGATCTCCGTTCCCTGGGTGTAGGCGTGTGCATTCAGCTGTGCCGGTTTATCTGAGTTGTAGTGGACTCTGACATCGTCCATCCTGTAGCCGGAGAGCTGCTCAATACCTGATTTAAGCCTGTCAGGTAAGCCTGTCTGATTGGCCTGACGTTGCACAGTCGCTTTTTCCATTAGCTGTATTTGCGCCTGTTGCATGGAGCTTTGCGCGCGCTTATTGGTAATTGGCATGATCTGTACAGCACGGCTTGGCGACGTCTCTTCACGTGGGCGAAGGGTGGGGGATTGCGTGGTGCCTGGTTCTTTATAGGATGAGCGTGGCATGGTTATCTCCTTATCCGGCACGTGTTACTACACTGAGTTACGGCTTATAGATAACACGATAGTGAGCTCCCTGGTGTAGGAGGGCAATGTTGGGATTATTCAGGCCTATGCCGATGGTTGAAACGGCAAGTATCGGTGGTTCCTCAACCATCGTGTTGTTACTGTTAACTGTACTCGTATTACTGGAGAGGAACTGTTGTTGGCTTTCCTTCATCATGCTCTCCTTTTCCTGATCTTCGATTTCTTTATCCTGTTTAATCTTCCTTGCAGCCTGCACAGAGATGTGATTAAGAAGACCAATAACATACGGACCCAGGCCAGGCTCAGGTTGTCCATTGATATAGCCGGCAACGGCAGCAATCATCAGATTTTCTATTTCATTTTGCGGGAGATGATCTGCCAGCCACTTTCTTAGCTCGGTAATTTGTTCGGTGGTTGCCTTGGGGGGAGGAGGGGTGTTATGGAGCATTGCGCAAGCTTGTACCAGGGCGTGAATAAGGCAGTCTCCGTGACCGGGGTTCTCCAGTATCTGGTAGCCATCGGGTAGTTGCTGGTAGATACCGAGCTGAATGCCTAGATGTTGTGCCAACAGGTTCCCTTCGGCTTCTGTCAGGTAGGTGGCTGTAGTGGCGATATCGGCACGATAGGCTGTGACGAATTGACCCATTGCCTCATTCCGAATGGTGCCTTCGGCGGTCACCAGTGAATCTTCAGGGAAGGTGTAGGTATCAAGGTCAACCGCATCATCGAAATCTAAGGTTAAGAATCCCGAGCTATCGATGCTAAGTGAATCATCATCCAGAATGCTCTGTAATAGGGTGCCGTTGCTATCAACCGTCGATTTTCCCATTTCTGTATAGGCTGTTTTGGCAAAGTATTTGTTTATGTAGGGGAAGGAGAAGGCGATATGCTCTTGCAGGCATTCGAATGCGATTTTGATGCTCCTGGCGCTGAGGCTTGAGGTTATCTGCGCATCAAACATACCTGTAATCGCCTTAATGATGCGCTCTTCACTATCGACTATTTTTCTATAGTTCTCGATAGCGAACTCATTTCGGCGCAATACCGCCATATTAGGTCCTTCGCCATGTCCCAGTGCTCTATCTCCTTCATTGGGATTAACATATGTGGTGGAATCCGCCACCTGATACGCGATCATGTAGAGTCGTACACACTCGCTGAACAGCACATGCCAATCATCAACAGGTAAGAGGCGTTCCGCATTATTTTTGATCAGTGTGAAGAGGGTATCCGCGACCTCTTTTCCTTTTGAGTTAGAGATGTTCTGCTCTAACTCCTGACTTCGTTTGTATAGGTAGGAAGCAAGCTCCGTTGCCTTTCTCTCTTGGTAACTCATCATAGTGTTGCGGGAGAGGGTCCAGGGTACAGTGTGGGATTTCTGCGCCTGAATAAACTTGGTTTTCGGCCGGTCAGAATCGCTTATTGCAATCTCCTTTATAGTGAGATCAGTGATGCCGCAGACAAATGACGGAATCGTTATACTATCGCTTATCTGCCTTTCCAGAGTTTTTTGAGTGAAGTCGGGCTGAAGCGTTACGTTGGCAGTAAAGCTGGTATTCAGTTGCTCAAGGTCAATATGCGGGATATCAAACTGATTCAGTGCCAAATGTTTGCCAATAGTTGCCTGCTCTACCTTATGGGCCCTTTCCACAAGATCTCTGACCGTATACTCCTGTTCATTGTCTATATTTAATGCTTGCTTGAACGATGGGCTGACCTCTTTTTCCAATATTTTCTTGGTAATATCGTCCTGGTATAAGGTCATTAGGTGGGGGTAGGCATGCTGTAACATGTCAATCCAGTGATAGATGGCAAAGGCATATTCATCGACTCCCAAAGACTGAAGCCTGAACTGGACATCCAATAACTTAGCGGCATCGATAGCTATCGCGCCAACTTTACGCTTTGTGTTGCCTTGCTCCCGTGCTGCTAACTCATCTTCTTCCAAATTTTTCCTGGCGTGGGCTTCACCATGTCCTTTGGCCAGACCCCGTTTATAGGTTGCCGCGCTACTTAACTGGTAAACCTGAAAATATGATTTGATCAGGCGTGAGACCAGGCGTTGCCATATATCAATAGGTAACCAGGCGGATGCGATGCTCTCCAGGATCTTGTGGGTGGTGACCATTTGCAGCAGTATTTCTCCTTCATCGTTATGGATAAAGGCGGCTATCTCGGAGAAGGCTTTCTGCAGATAGGAAAGGAGTTGTGACAGCTCTTGGCCGGCTAGCCCCATAATACCGTTGCGTACCAGTGTCCACGAAACGGTGTGCGACTCCTGATTGTCGAAGCGGGTCTCGGGTCGGTCCTGATCACCCAGAGAAATGTTGTTTACCCAAATCATATCCGCACCGAATTTAGTCTCGTAAGGGCCGTATTTCATATAGGTGAACTTGCCGAATTTCAGGGGGAGCAGCGAGACGTGGGCGGTAAAGTCGGTGGATAGCTTGCCAATGCTGAACTTTTCCATGATCCCTTCCCGTGCAGTGCCGTAAGGATCATAGAGAAGCTCACTTTGGCTCTCATCTATCAGCGTTGGGTTGTCCTCTTCGTCAAGCTCAAGTTCATCAGTTTCCTCCTCGTTGTACTCCACATGAGTATTATGCTTCTCCAACAGAGTGCCGTTTTTATCGATGACAGCAGTGTGGTTGTCGTTTTTCAGCAGCAGGTTGCCATTCGGATATTCCATACAGAATTCGTAAACCTCACCACTTTCATCATCGAGAAATTGTTTCGTGTCCGGTACTCGTTTGAACATGGCTTGAATGGTAGGCGTCGCGATTTGGCGCTGTTTTAAGACTGAGGCCTCATTATTATTTTTGTGGGGAGAAAGAGCAGGATTTTCGTGGGGAGAAGGAGCAGAATTTTCGGGAGGAGAGGGAGCATCCATTGCTGCCGCACCCATGGACGTGGCTTCCTGTTCCAGGGCATGTTCGGTGTTGATGCCCTCTCCCTTAAGCTGCGTAGTGGCTGCCACTCTTCCCTGCTTTTGCTGCACAACATGCCAAGCCTCATGGGGCAGGTGTCTCTCCTGGCCCGGGGCAAGGTGGATATCACAGCCTTGAGCGTAGGCATAAGCGCTGAGCTGCGCCGGCTTTGTGGAGTTGTAATGTACCTTTACATCGTCCATGGTGTAGCCGGAGAGGGACTCGATGCCTGATTTCAGTTTGTCCGGCAGGCCGGTGCTATTGGCCTTGGGCTGCGAGGCTTGCATCGCCTCGATCTGGCGCCGTTGGGAGGTGGTCTCCAGGCGATTGTCAAAAATACTTTGTGCCTGCACCGTTTCGACAACCGGTTGGCTGCGTAGACTCCTTGCATCCTGATGTTGAGTGGTGCTGACGCTGTTTGGCGTTGCTGTCGAGGTGGCTGGGCTCATAGGCTCTTACCCTCTTTAGCCAGTTCACGGCGTACGCCTTCAACAAGATCCTCCATGTGAATATCCCGAGACTCTCTTTTCAGTGCCATCAGCGATACATAGCGCACGACATTGTTGATCGTACCGCCGGGTATCTCAAACTGTTGGGCAAGTGGTTCCAGAGAGAAGGTCGGGGGAGAAAACAGGCTGCTGTGGTTCAGGCCGTTTTCCCATAGGCAGAGCCGCTCATGCTTGCCGGGAAGGGGGAAATAGACAAAGGATTGAAAGCGGCGGATAAATGCATTATCAAAGTTGTCTTTGAGATTGCTGGCCAGAATGACCACATTGGGGCAATCTTCGAGACGCTGTAGTAGATAAGCGGTGCTTTGATTGGCGTAACGATCATTGGAACTGTTGATCTGGGTACGCTTGCTGAAGAGTGAATCGGCTTCGTCAAAAAACAGGATCCAATTCTTTTTTCGCGCCTCCCGAAAGACCTTTTCCAGATTCTTTTCGGTCTCACCGATATATTTTGATACCAGCTGTGAAAGATCGATGCGATAGACACCGCACTCATACTTCTGTGCTAGCAGGCTGGCTGTCAGGGTTTTTCCTGTACCCGGGGGGCCATAGAAGAGGCTGCGGTATCCGGGTTTGAACTGCTTTTGCCCCTCTTTTCTTATAAGTTGTTCACCAAACTGCAACCACGCCTCCAATTCTTGCAATTGATTGGCTGTTTGTGTGGTTAACACAAGATCAGACCAGTTTTTTTCTGTGCTAAGGCACGTGGCGGGGAAGTCGCTATAGCCTGGGGTTACTTCCCGTAAGCCCAACAGGTAGTGCTCAATGACCGAATGGGGAACACCAAGCAGGGCAGTGCTTATCGGCTCATCGTGATGGCCCGCGGGAGCTAGCAGCAACTCTTGTTGGTATAGCGGGTGTTGTGGACGAAACAAGGCCATTAAGGCGAGCCGTTTATCCAAATCGTTACCCGCAAGGATAAAAAGCGCTGTCTCCATGGTGGGAATAAAGCCACCGTGAATGCGCCCGGCTATCCCACCAAATTCGCTGTAGATGCGGTCGTAGAGGACATTTTTAGTAAAGAAAATATCCAATAGCTGGGGCTGTATGTGGGGGGTGAGCGCTAGTATAAAGAGCAGTCTCTCTTCATCATTAAGATTGAGTTGCCTCAGCAGCCTGGCAAACTCACCTGCGTGTCGTTCAGGCAGTTGCGGAGCTCGGGGAAAAGGGGCTGGGTCTTCCTCATCGCCTTGAAAGTAGAGCTGGATCCGGTAATCGATACAGGCCTGCAGCCACTGTAACTCGTTTGACAGTATCTGCTGGGTATCTGGCAGCCCGGTGTACTTGGTTTCCAGTGCAAAGGGTTGGTGGATCTGCCGATATTCCATGACGCCACCTATATGTAGATATACTGGTCGGAGAAAGCTTGGTTTTGATCAACCACCAGTTGTGTCATTGCGGGGGAGGGAAGATGATCAATCAATACCCCCTGAGTGCTGCTGCGCAGAGAGAGTCCTGCTAAGCCATCACTTGAGAGGGGGATGGGGGTTTGTGAGTCGAACCGCGAGGCAGGCAGACCCTTTTTGATGGTGACTGCTTGGGGAGCGCCAAATTGATAGCGGTCATTGGTGCTATCAATCGTGAGTTTTCCAAAGGCGTGTTCTGAACGATATTTTTTGATGACGAAATAGCGCCAGGTGGTTTGCTTGGCCGGTATGGTCAGGACAAATTGTTTCTCTTTAATCTCCCCGCTATGAGGGGTGACGAACTGCCCGTCAGACGCTACCAGAGGACCTGTCTGCAGGGTGAGTACCGCCAGCGGTGGGCGCCATTGTAGTGCGGGATCGACATAGAAACTGCTCTGCAAAAGGTTGTCTTGATACAGCCGGTATTCGCCGGGAGGATAGCCGGAAAGATTGATTGCGATGCCCTGGGGCGTTTTGCTAAGCGTTTCGGCTGGTAAATCACAGCCGCTGTTTACTTCGCGAATCACCCAGCTGCCACTATGATTGCGGATCGGCCAAGTGAATTGAGTTGTTTGTAAGGGGAGCCAGTTGGCGCGACTCTCCCAGGGATTGTTGCCTGATGGTGGCGGCAGCGAAGGCATCTGCTGATTATCACAACTACTGTTGCGCAGATTTAAAATGCTGTTGTGCGGTAGTTGGGACGGGAACTCGGATATCTCTTTTAGGGGCACTTCCGCAGGGTAGAGTGCGAAGGTAAAAGCCTGGGTACTGCGTAATATCTCAGGGGCGAGGTATTGTTCCCCGCGGGGTGATTTTTGTACCTCGCAGAACAGCAACAGTTGATTATCCGCGAACTTGAGTCCGGCACGGCTTTGGCGCAACAAGCGCTGACATTCGGGGGTAGGCTTGATCTCCAGCAGTCGGGGTGGATGTGCTGAATAGTAGTCATGCTCCAGGGTAAAGTGGCAGAGTTTATGGTAGGTGATCATTATCACCTCCGTCGCGATTGTTGATAATGATATCGATGCTTTCTACCACGCTGTCGATATGTTCGATCATCTGCTCTTGTATTTCGATAGAGCGTAGACGATACATGACAGACGGCATGTAGCGCCCTCCGAATAAACTCCAGGTATGGTTGTGTTCAGATACATTCTGGGTAAACAGTGTTATACCGAAAGGGTTCATATCCTTATTCATCTCAGGGCAGTTGCTATGGTCAAAATAGTTTTTGCTTTGAAAGCAGGCCATTGCCGCAGAGATGTATTTTAGTGACTCGGTGTAGTCATTGAAGTTGGCGGCAATGACAATTTCCAGGCTTAGAATGACCGGCGGAAGTATCTTCTCATATTCACTCTGCGCAATACTGGGCTGGTACTCTGTCTCCACCACCCGATCTTCGACGATCCGATAGAGAGTGATTCCCAGCGAGTTAAGAGGAATCGTGGATTGCCCGTTTTGATCAATAACCGACGTCAGTACCACCTTCTCTTCGATCTGATCGATCTGGAGCTTTAGGCGGATAAACTGGCGCAAGGTATTGCGGACAAGAAGCATTGCCTGATCGATCATGACGATGCCCCTCCGCCATCATCAATAAACATCCACAATGAGGCAGTGAATCCCAGCCACTGGAAGCCATTGTTGGTTTCACCAGGCTTAACCGTAATCGTCAGATTTCCCTTTTGAATGCTTTGATCCGCTACCGCACCCGGTGCCTGATTGTTTACATGGGGGTTATTCAGCTCGGTTGGTGCCTGGACCTGAAGCATGCCGGATAGTTCACTCTGAATGGAGCCAAGATCGCTGCACCCTTCGATAACGATACGATACATTAGCGAGCTGGTTTTCAGCGCTTTGTTCAGTGATGCAATGTCAAAAGTGATCGGGCTATTCACCGGGTCCCAGCTGACAAACTTATGGAAATCACGGATGACAGCTCCACCCTGGCTGGCAAGGCTGGTATCGGCTGTGACTTGATTACTGTTGAAGGTTCCTGTGGTGGTAAAGCTCGCTGCGCTGATATTGCCTTTGGCTATTATGTTCTCTGCCACGCTAACGCCTTGGGTGACTTCCAGGTTCTTTGTGGTGACCTTGTTGGTGACGGTGATATTCTGGTCAACAGTCAAATAGCCGGACGCGCTGATATCTGTCGCTTGTATATTGTCGTTAAAGGTTGCATTCCCTTTCAGGTTTAATCCTTGGCTTCCGGTGATCAATGCCCCGACATTCAGCGTTGAGTTGATATCTGCGGTATTGACAGTTATCGACTCGTTTATATTGAGCGCCTTAAATTGGGATGTGCCCTGTGTGGCGTTGACGGCATTAGTGAGGGTCAGGTTGTTACCACTGAGATCTCCTGCAACGCTAACGGAGCCTTGGCTGACATTCAGATTACCGGTCTCGATTTTCAAGTCACCGGAGGGGATGGTAATACCGCCATTTGCGGTAAATGTATTATTGACTGCAAAGTTATTGTTAATGGTCAGGTCGGTGGTAGTGAGGGAGTCATTTACTACGATGCTCTTGGCGGTGATATTGCCATTGCTGATGTCGAGACTGCTACCGGTAAAGGTGGCGGATTCTGCAGTCAGTGCACCATTGCAGTTGATCTGGGCTGTCGCGGTCAGGCTATCGGCATAGATTCCCCCGCTGACTTTCAGTGCGCTCCCGGGTGGCATCGAACTGATTGCACCTGGGTTGCCGACAGAGAGGGAGCCATTTGCGGCGAGGTTGCCATTCAGTACCAGATTGTATTGGTCATAGCCTGGAGAGGTGATACCGAAAACAGTATTTATGTCATAGATAAAGGACTTTTCCTGATAGTCAATCTGTGGCGTTTGCCCCGGGGCAACGGTAACCTTGCCCAGTATCACAAGACTCTTATCTGAACCGGGTGACTGGCTGCTGAAGCCCACCTTGGGTTGTTCCACAATGTGAATATAGTCAGGCCCTTTGTCCTGATCCATATTCTGTTTGATGGTCTGGTAGGTGAGGGTGACATAGAAACTACTGCTGTTGTTAAACGCCTCCGGGGCTGTAGTACTGAGTTCATCGGGCAGCAGCAGTCCGGTGCAATAGGGTTGTGTATTTGCCTCGTTAACCTGGCATTGAGCAAATCCGGCAGCGATGGTGATAATCCACTGGCTGGAGTTGTTGCCGTTATTGGTGACACTGTTCTCCTTCACGCTAAGTGTGAGGCCGGAGGCAACTCCGAGCGCTTGATGGATATATTGATTATGATAGCCCAGCATATCCATGCCGTACTGCTGCTCAGTGGTAAAATCACTGGCTTGTAGAAAAAGGCCGTTGTAATAATTTAGCCTGGTCGGGTAGCTATTTTCACCCATGATAACCTCTATGATGGATTTTCCTGAAGACGCTGTGGTTGTTGGGTATAGATCTGTTTGCTCAGTTCAGCGGGAATATCTTCACACCAGCTATTGATGGTGTGGGTCTCCTTTTGCAGGGTCAGAGATGTATTGACACCTACGGTACAGCTCCCTCTGGCACCCACTTCAAGTGGGGTCGTGGTGTAATTAAGTTGATACTGGGTTTGCACCGGTTTTTCCGCATTGATACAGCTGATGATGTTGCTGACCCGTTTGAAGAGCGATTTTTGTCGTTCTGGATAGGGGCCTGATACGGAAATCGTTAGGTTGATAATAAAGAAACAACCGAACATTCGTCCGCCGGGAATCATGTTCTCTTTTTTTGACTGCCCGGCCACTTCACCAATACGGCCTGAGCAAAAAAAGATTTTCGGATTGTCTGTAATCGGCTTGCGATAAAAGCCGATACCGAAACTGCCCAATATCTCAATGACCTGGGCAGGATAGGTGGTCAATATGGTGAACAGCGCCTCCATTCCCGATTTGGTGGTGCGAATACGGTAGATTGGGATAATCTGCTTGATCATCTGCTTAAGCTGGAAGTAGCTCCAATCTTGCTGTGGCATAACACCCAGGCAGCGAGCCATCCAGGGGCCCAGGTCATCAAATAGTGATAGTGGTATTTGATCCGGGTCGGAGTAGCGTGATGCGTTATCGACAATACGTCCGTAGGAGATCAACCCCTCCATGCCGAACTCTTGGGGAAGGGACTCTTTTCGTGTCAGTAGTGCTTCAAAAATCGATAAAAAGCCTGCCAGGTCCTGGTTCAGATTATCATCCTGATACGTGAAGCTGACTGGCAGAAGATCGAGATAGCTGGAGATAGGGTTATCACTCATAGCCCGTCTCCTGTTTGATGATTATTTGATTGAAGATCGCTTTGCGAATTCAGCGCCAGTGCTACCACTTCAGTGTTAACGGTGCCGATAAGTTCTTTAACGATCACCGATGAGAACGCTGGATTCTGGATATCTTCAGCTCTCACAACCTTTACCAGTTTCTGCATCTCCTTTTTGTTATCCACTATTTCAACGCTCTTTTGCTGATCAGAGGATTGTCCCGGGCTAGTGGGAACTGGTTTGTAACTGTGGAGAAGGACGCGATCCACCATTTCGACGCCGTCCACTTCGCCAATCAGGCGAATAAGGTCGAAGCTGACCAAGGGGTCTCCCAACGGCCAGCCGTTATTGTTGCGTCCCCCGTAGAAGGGGCTGACATATTGGTTTATTTTTCGCTTGATCGCACTGATCACCAGTTCTGACCTGCTAGAGCTGCTGAATTTGATATGGACCATTAAGTCGATATTGGTGTAGTGCACCTGCCGTACTTGAAGCAGGGTGCCTAGCGCTCTTCTCGGTACAATGAAATTTTTAATCGCCATCAGCATCTGTGGTACGTTTAGCTGGAAATCCTGGTTATCCTGCTGAGCTGGGGGGCCAAAATCGTTTTCGGTATATGAGATATCAGGAGCGGTGTTGACGATAATATCGATACGCTTTACCGTCTCTGCACTGCAGACTTGGACATCGGCATCGATAAAGATTCGTCTGAGCTGTTGAAGGTGATCTAAATCCAGTTGACGATAGTTAATGCTGTTGTCGGGAAGGACGCCCTTTTGTCGAGCCTCTTCGGTGTAGTAGGCATCTACTGAGAGAGCCATATAGTCCACTTCCGCAATCGCTCTGTTGCTGGATGTCCAGTATGCCTGGACCTTGGAGGCGACGTCGGCAATACCCTCTTCCGTCTGGGGGATGGGCCAGTTTTCTACAGCATCCAGCAGAACAGTGTGATATTTGTCTTCTGGAGGATAGGATTGCTCGCCGACAATCAGCTTCAGGTAGTTGTAGTAGCTCAGATCGGTAATGGTATTGGCCCGGTACAACAGGGATTCGCTTACCCAGCTTAATAGCTCCAGCAGTGTGATACCGGGATCTGATGGATTGAAGTCCGTCCAATCGCTTGAGTATTGGGGGATTGAACGAACCAATTCATCTACTAGTTGTTGATAGCTGAGATCATCAAGATTCGGTATTTCAATCGCCATTGCCACCTCCCTGTGCAGGTGGTGCAGCAGGCTCTTCAAACTGGATGTCGAAGTTGCCAGGCAGCGGCAGAGTTTTGCTGTTGAGTTTGATAAAGTTTAGTGTTTGTCCGTGGCTGTTGTCGTCATCTATCTGCGGATCATTAGCAGGGCCTGGGCCATTCTCAGGTACCGGTGATGTTGTACCGCTATCAGCCAAATAGGGGAGCACTTTCAATGAATAGACTCCGGTAACACCTGGTACGTTGAGGATTACTCCGTTTACCTGTGAGGTGTAAATTGTCGAGGCGAAGTCCCATCCCTTGCTATCGTATTGCCCTTCCACCGGATCAAAAAACTGGCTGAGCGCGGCTTGCAGGTCAGAGTAAACCGATGTTTGGGTAAATCCGCTTTGGATGACGATGGTGGCATGGACATCTATCTTCTGGTAGTCGGGGGCACGGATGATAATCTGCTGCTTGAGTGTCGGCAGGGCCCTATCCTGAAGATAATTGAGTACGTTTTCCGTTAGCTGGGCACCTGGGTAGTAGCTGCCGTACTGGTGACTTGGAACAATAATCACCTCGATATAGTGGGGGGTGGTTTTATTCTGATAACAGCTGGCCCGGGCAACCAGATTGGTCGACTGAAGCGCCAGTAATTGAAAGTCCTCTAATGTTACCGCCCGGTCCCGGGTTTTTATGTTTTTGGGAATGCGCTCCAGGAATTGCTCTATCGTTTCCTGGCCCTGTTTTCCGTAGGCATCCTCATAATTTGTGACTGATTTTACGTTCGGGATGTTTTTAAGCAGCTTAGTGAGCTGGTTTGCACTTGGCATATCCGCATTGTTGTTCCCACGGCGAAACTCTGCGGCGACAATGTTGTTTTTCAATCCTGGGGGGATCATTCCCTGTACGCCGTTGCCAAACTGAATGGTGCCGGTTTCGTAGTCAATGGTGTAGTGCCTTGACTTAGGAGTGGAGAGCCTTAGATTCGGTACGGCATGCCAGCATACCCATATCTCCTGCACCCCTCCGTTGTCGACGATACGGATCGCATCAGCACCTTCCTCCAGCTTGATGATTTTAGCTTGGTCGGGTTCGGGATAGGTGCTCTCTCTGATCTCTATCTTTTGTTCGGGGTAAACCAGATAGGGGGTGATTTGAAATTGTTGATTGGCGGTCTTGTTACTGGTCCCTAAAACCTTGTTGTATTCTGTTGTATAGCCCTCCGCCCACACTGAGTTGGGATAGATGCCTTTCATCTCAATGCCGATAGGTGCTTCCGCCTGAGACTTTTTATCTTTGTTATCTCCAGCCTCTTCTACACTGTCATCTACTTTTGGCAAGGGCCTGAGTACTAAGGTAAATCGAACCCACCACAGCGGCTTATCCAGTGCAAAGAGGGTGAGAGGAGTGGCCGCGTCTGGTAGCTTCCAGGTAATAATACCGCTTTTTATTAACCCTTCCGTCTGGTCGATGTCGACAGGCAGGGATTCCCAGCCCTGATTTGAATAGTATTCATAGAGTACGTCATAGTTCTGGGTATTAATGGTCGGTTTTGACGGATTGGGAATGGAGAAAGAGAAGTATGCTGTCCAGAATTGTTCACACGGCAGGCCGCTAAAACCGAGATAAAAAAGCGGTGTCCCACAGATTTTGTAAAACGGATAGAAGGGCAATGGTGGGTTAACCTTGATCGTAAAATTATTATTTGTGATGGTGTCAGAGATCGTTGCAGCGCTCTTTTTATACTGTAGTGTCATCTGATTCATGTACGGGGGGACGCAGTCTTTCTTGCTGGCGATGGTCCACCCTTGTTCAGAAAGGTATTTGAGAATGGTCTCCAGTGTTATGTTCTCGGAGAGGTATTTCTCCATGTTGCTGTCCAGCGAGGGATTAACCTTGTTCAGTCCGGAGTCATTGAGGATATTTTCTGCCCCCTTGACCGTGACAACCTTGTCGTAGTTGAAGAGATCATCGACAGAAGATTTCTTCAGTAGATTTTCCAGTGCTTTTAAGGGATCGCCGGTAATGAGGTCGGTAAGCGCAGAGAAGAAGCCTTTCTCCAAGGATACGTTTTTGTTCTCAAAATTCGCCAGCTTCATCAACTCATAGAGTAGAAAGTTACTCTGGTCCGGTATCACATCTGATTGCCAGTTGTTGCTTAGTTTGACCAGCTCTGAATTCAGGTCGTTCCCCAACTGTTGTTGTTCATCCAGATTGATGGGGGTTAGCACATAGCGGCTACCGTAGTCTCCTTGTAAGATCCTTATTCTTATCCAGCGACTTGCCACTTCGTTTATTTTCGTTTGCTCAATTGCCGGGCAGATGAAACGAATGGTTATCTCTGTTGCCGAGGTACTATCGCTCACAGAGGTGGTGTCGCTCTCAAAGGAGATCATCTGCTGGTTTGGGATGGGTTGCCATGCGCCATTATCATATTTTTCGACGGTGGTATTGCTTTGCAGATCAAGCCACTCTTCGCCGTCCCAATATTGCCATGCCAGCTTCAGGTCATCACTGCCTTTTCCCGGATTAACGTTCATGGAGAGGGTGACTTCAAATCCCTCGATGAAGGCTTCATTATTGCCGAAGTAGAAGGTGTCCATTACCGCTGGATTATTTCCAAAGATGTAGAAGCCTTTTTGTGCACTAACCTCCCCGTCATTGACAAACAATTTGTCCCAGGCAAGATTGCTGGCGCTAAGGTCAAATTTTATATCCGTGATTTGTGCGAGCAGAGGTTGTTCCGGCCCTACCAGGCTGGCATGTCTCTGTTGCCTGCTCTGTTGCTTGCTCTGTTGAGATGACAGCTGATCAAGCAGGGGAATCTTATCTTGGTTTAGCTGACAACCCAGCCAGTTGCAGAGTTGTCCCTCTACGATGGCTGCAGGAATAAGTAACTTGGTAAAGCTAAGGGACAAAAGTGAGCCGGATACTGTGGTCAGCGGCGCCGGATTCAGGAACTGGCGCTCTCCCTTGTCGTCATAGATAAACCAGCGAAAAAGCGTATCAATATCACTCGCTATCTGCTCATCAAAAGGGGCTGCGAAGGTAATATTCAATACCAGGGCGGCAGGGGTGTGGTAGTCAAAATATTTGCTGCTTAAATGGAGTGTATGGGTGAAGGGCACGATGCTGCTTTCCGGCATTTCTTCTTTGTATTGGGTGCTGCTGCCAAAAATGCTGAACAACTGATTCCTGGATAGGACGACGCCACTCAAATCGATATAGCCATCATCAACGGGGGAAATGGTATACGCTGCCATTAGCGGGATATTGGTGGCATTAAGCGGGGTTATGGTTTCATAGATAACCTTTTGGTCTTTGGCGGAAGCAACTTGCGAACCCGTGGGAATGACTACGGGCTGAGTAACATCGGTCGAGAGTTCATAGGAAAGAAGAACCTGTGCCGGTTTGGGGAGTTGCTCTTGCAGACCAAGAAATTGATAAAAGCTTAATAGCTGTTTATGGGGGATGAGGTTGAAGCGCCGTGATAAGGTATTGCTTAGCTGCGCAAACAGTTTTAACAGGACAACACCGATGTCCTCTTCATCCACCTCAAGCTGGTTGATGTTGCTCCATTGTGGACAGTAGATTTTCGCCAGGGCAAGCGCCTGCTGGTAAATATCCGCAGTGCTTCTCGGATCCACTTTACCTGGCGATAGCGGCCACTGATCCGGGTCCTGATTCACGACGAGGTACCTTGCAAGTAGAAGGGATAAACCAGGTTTCTGGATGAGTTAACGGCTTTAACAATATATTCCAGGCATATGTTGAGCTGATTGCCGTTGTGCGCATCCTTTTCCACTCTGACTGATGTCAACTCCACCCGAGGCTCAAACTTGCCGATGGCATCCTGCACCAGGAACTCAAATTGTGTCGCCAATGCGGTGTTATTGGCCTCAAAGACCAACTCGTTTATGCCACAGCCATAATCCGGGCGCATCACCCGCTCGCCTTTGCGGGTGCTTAGTATCTGCATGATGGATTGGGCGATAAGATCATCGCCTTCGGAACTTTTTACTATCCCTTTGCTAAAGCTGAAGGGATAGTTGACACCATTGCCTAGAAAGTTTTTATCCACCGTTAACCACCAATTAATACTGTACTGACCGCGATAACCGTGCCAATGGGTAGTTCTGTGGGATCATTACAGGTCAGGGCGGTGTCACCGGCACGAGCGGCCATTTTGTTATTGATAAAGACCGTTGCGCTGCCCATGATGATCTTGCCACGGTTGCTGGGTGGTGTCTGGAAGGGGCCTCCGACAGGAATATGTGGCGGGATGTTATTAGCGACCGAGCCCACAGTAGCTGCCGGCATTCCCATAATTTTGACATTGCTGCTCAGGCTTTCATTGATAATGCCATTGAACGGATTGGGGAGCGGAGTCGGAATGGGCCCGCCTGGCGATGGTATCAGTACGATATGTGTATCGACTGCCACCACCTGATCTCCTTGCTTTGCACCTGGCATCCCCATTGTCTTCTCCTTAAGTATCGTTAGTGCGTTCTCTCACTTAGTTAAGGTTGATTTAGTGCTTAGTTAAGGTTGATAGTAACGCCCTTGATTGTCACTGTTGCTCCTGCTTTCATTTCAGTGGTAGCTCCCGATTCCATAGTGAGTGAGGTGTCAGCGTTTAGCTTGATTTGTCCTCCCTTCAGTGAAATGGAGCTGGTGCCGTTAAGCGCGATATCTTTGGCATTGATGGAGGCGGTTCCCTTTGGTGCTTCGAGCTTAATATCCTTATCACTGCTGATGCTAATGGTGTTGTCGTTGCTGGTAATCACTATTTTGTTGTTGGTTGTTTTATCGATAATTTCAATCTTTTCCGCGGAGGATTTGTCGTCAAAGCGTATAACATGCCCGCTGCGGGATTTGATCTCACGAATATTATTTTCACCGTCTTGATTGTTTTGCGGTGGGGTATCCACACCGTTATATAGTGCACCGATAATGTAAGGGGTGTTGATATCACCAAACTGAAAGGCAACCAACACTTCATCACCTACCTCTGGGAGAAAATAACTGCCTCTGTCTTTTCCTGACATTAGGCAGGCAATGCGTATCCAGTCTGATTCCAGAGTATTGTTCAGCAATGGGTAGCGTACCTTTACCCTGGCCAGATTTTTGGGATCTTTGTTATCGGTAACCAGTGCATTGATAACGCCATGCATCAGTGGTTGATCTGTCAGTTCCGAGTTGAGAAGTTCATCCATCTTATTTGCCTTATATTGCTGTCTTTTTCACATCAAACTGGGTTTGATAAGAATCACTGTTAAGCGTATGGGTAGCGGAACTGATGTAGTAAATGCCGCTGAACTTCTTTCCTATGCCCTGGACTTCGATGGTTTTTCCGGCTCGAATATCAACATTGCCCAGGCACTGCCCGTTGCCTGTAATAAAATCAAGTAGCAGCTCGTTGTATTTGTCTCGGGCTAAACTCTTGGCATTACTGATATCTTCCGGATTGGAAGCTTGTAAAACGATGGGGGATTTGCCGCTGGAGAGTTTGAAGCCGCTCTCAGACTTACCCATTTTGCTATCCTCATCTCCTTCACTGGCACTTCCTGAGAACTCCTCTTTCTTGAAAATATCCCAACCACGCACCTCGACAGAGCTGCCCTGATTCAAATTGTTAACGGTGACGGAAAAGTCAAATAGGTTGATGCCGAATTTCAGCGTTGTAACCGGAGATTTGTTCTCCTGTGATTGTCTGAAAATAAGGGATTTTTCCGTGGCGCCAAGCTCATAACTGATACGCTTCGCCCGTTCCAGCAGGAACTGGAAGTTACTTTGGTTATCCTGGATGACGCTGTCGTATCGGGTATCAGTGCTGTCCACTTCTGCTGCAAGGTTTTCACGGGTAGCGATTTCCGATGCGATTTCGCTATCGGACTTTTCCGTATATTGCTTGGTGATGGTGCCGAAGGTCAGCTTGTGGAGCCACGAGAAGCCGCTTATCTCCACGCTGGATTCATCACCGAAAGTGACGTTTAAACTGTCGATTGAGCCGGAGATAAGCTCCTTGGTTTTATCCATGCCCAGGTATATGTCGATACGATCTCCAATGGCAAACATATCCAGGTCGATTCCCTGCCATGTCCCTTTCAACAGATTGACGGTGCTATAGCGAAAGCTAAAGGAGGAGGGCATATCAAGGTCATCCTTAACCATCACATAGGAAATGTATTTTTTGACATCATTGGCCAGCTTGCTACCGTTGAGATAGATGTCAAAATTTGGGACTTCTATCTGACGTGTCGTCATGGTTACAGCGGCTCCTTATTGGCAATATCAGGGATCAATAACTGTCTTCCCAGGTCCTTGGCTGTGGGAAACGTTAACGGGTCCTCAATACGATTGGTCTCGGCTATCAGGCTCCATAGGGCAGGGTTGTTGAGGGTTTCATTAGCGATAATATCGAGTCTATCACTGGATTTAACCTCCCAGAATTTGACGCAGGCCTCTTTGCCCGAGTAGTCACTCTCCTCTTTGTCTGTGGGCCAGGAGGTAAACGTCACCTGTAACTCTGCTCTCACCGGTACACCGGTAGAGAGAAACATGGTGAACTTTTGTTGAACCTTGCTGACAACGCCCCGGTAGCTGAAACCGCCCCAACTGAATAGGCATATCGGGGGACGCTTAGTATTCGTTCCCGATATGGTTGGAATCGCCAGATCAGCTACTTTCTTGGTGTAATCACGAATGTCGCTGCCCTCGGCATAGCTATCAAAGAACAGGGAAACGCTAAAGTCTTCCAGGTCGCTACGGTTGTATTGCAGGTTGCCATTGCTCTGTGAGTATTTAGCACTGGTAATGACTTCATACTCCTCTGGGTTGAACATCACCTCGAGCTTTTCATTACCTTTATCGACATTGATGATAGTGGCTTTACTGACCATCAGAGCAATCCTCTTCGGCGTTTTTCAAAGCGCAGGCGCTGGTTAATCAGCTTATATACCTCATCTGCCAGTTGACGAAACTGAAACTGAGTGAACTCTGGTAACTGATGACTCTTAACCACTTGAGGTGGGGCCGCCTGGCGTGTTATCTGCGGTGGTATGTTGGCCTCTTTTTCACCGCTATACTCTTGGGTGCGTAGCGCGCTCTGTTTGTCACGGGGTGTCTGCGCCTTGCTCTCGGGGCCTCTCTCCTTTTTACGGAAGATAAACTCCTGCTTGGTTTTATCAAGCAGGCGGATAGTGGGCGTGGTGCTTTTGCCTGTCGTCTCCAACTGGCTGCCTGCGGGCAATTGTGGCTGCGGCGATAGCGCTAATCTCATTCGTGGGACGATCATCGGGGGGGAGTATATTCCTGCGGTCGCCCCTCCGGTCATGGTGGTTGAGCTGTTTCGGGTTGTAAGTGGTATCAGGTGCGTTAAGTGCTTCCGTAAATAGTGGTAGTTTCCTTTTTCCCCGGTGGGAGGCTGGAGCTCGGGGACGTTGGGAATCGTACCTTTAGTGGCCAGAAAGTGATTTGTGGCCAGAAAGTGACTAGTGGCTAGAAAGTTGCGCTTGTCCAGGATCTGCCCAATGTGCGTGCTGATTGCCTGCGAAGAGGCTTCGTTGGCGGATCTATCGCTCTTTAGCAGATATTTGTCCGCCATACTATGCTTTTTCGCAACGAGTGCATGGAGGTGTGGGTCCATATGTCGGGATAGGGTATAGGGCAGATATTGGCGAATGTCCTGATACTGCTTGTCGTACTGTTTAACCAGAATATCCCCACCAGGGGATTCGTTTCTTCGGCTTAGGTAGTCAGTCAAACTTGAGAGATATGAAGTGTGATGCCGGCTATCCTTATTAAAGGTATTGAGTATCAACGGGCGGCTGATTATTGGCTGCTGGGCTTTGGGGGCTCTCTTTGCGGATTGACTGCCGCTAGTTGAATCTATGGTATGGCGGTTACCTGCCACTTTATCCCGGTATTGAGAAAGAAGTTTGAGCGCAATGCGACTTGCCAGTTGTAGCAGAGGCGTGAAGCGAATTGAGGTAGAGGATGGCGGATTCTTCCTCATGAGTGTGCTCGGTAGTGCCTGGTTCCACTTCGGGTTATGGAACGAATCGTGTCGATACGAGCGAGGGACGGGCGGTTGAAACGCTTTACCTAACCATTTTACCGAGACGCGCCCAGGGATTGCTCTGGTGCCGCTTTCTGCAAGCGATAGATTGCCGCTGGATAGCGGGAGACGAGTACGACCACTTTGCAGCAAGACAAGTTTGTTGACGACCTGATGCAGAGGGGAAATGAGGTTGTGAATGTGGGTCTGTTTGTCGATGTAGGTATGGCGTTGGGTTAGGCTGTTCAGTATCATTTTGCGTGGATAGTGAAAGATCATCTCCGGGTATGAGGAGACAATCTGTTGCCGTCCCTGGTAGCGGTTGATAATGGCATCTGAATAGGTGTGGATGTCCTTCAAGTGGCATTTCAAGGGGAGTAGCGCCCCATTGCTGACGGTGGACAAGCCAGCAGCCGAATCTCCGCGCAAGCAGCTAACAGGTGACATGGGCTTAATCACGCTGATCATTTACACACCCTTTTTCAGCTCTCGGTAGGTCAGGGTAAGGCTATGAGTAGCGATATCGTTGCCTTTAGCATCCAGGCTGGGACCATCCCAGCGAATTGGGTAGGCCTGATAAAAACTCCAGTATTTAAGGTTTTTTGACCCTAGATCATAAAGATAGATACTGCCGCTGCGAGGCTGTATCTTTCCTTCTACAGTGCTTTGAAACCAATTCCACATATAGTCATATTGTGAGACGCCCTGCTTCAATACCAGGTCGGTATATGTGGCCTGCTTGATAAATTTATATTCCGTATGATTTTCACCACCGAACCTTCGTCGCTCTACCTCCAGCTCTATTCCCAGTCCTGATACCTCGCTGTAACCCGCTGCCAATATGCCATCCACTTCAACGACAAAGTTAAAGTTACGGAAAGGATCAATAAGGTGGGATAAGCCCTGATTAATTAACCCTTGAATCGTTGACATAGCTGTACCCCGCTTACGTTATTGAAAGTATGGAGGCTGAAGAGCTTGTTGCATCCTGATCTTCATTGATCTTGCGATTTATCGCACTGGTTTGGGATATCCACTGCTGTCGTTCAGTGTGCTCCATTTCCAGTAGGCTCTCGTAGCTCCAATGCAGGTAGTAGCCTAAAAATGCTATCTCCTCGTGCAGGCGTTCAAGGGGATAGCATACTATTCCCCCGAGAAGCTGATCTCCGTCTCGAACTCATGCTTGCATTGTGGACAGACTGCTGAAAACTCCATGCCATCCTTATGGTTGATGCGGTTATAGGTGTCCTGTAAAAAGGCAAAATCAGCACTGAACAGGTTCTCGACGATCTGGGTGTTTATGGCATCAAGAGATCCGAGGCGGGTGATAACCCGGGATAACAGAATGACGGAAAGGTAGCCGGGGTTTTGTTGTACCCGGGGATCCCTCATCGGCTGTATCTCATCACCAGCAGTCGCCAGGCGCATGGTCACCTCTTTGTGAAGGTTTCCGTGGCTGTCAATGTATCCACGGGGCAATGTCAGTTGATATTCGGTTTGCAAAACACTCATGAGATCTATCCTGTTCAACTTATATAGGAGAGGCGAGCGGGTTATTTAACCCGCTCGATACCTTCGTGAGTAATCTCAAAGGTCTCTATCAATACATCATTGCCTTTGGCATCCAGTGAGCCCGCTTCGTATTTGGTTGGCCAGGCGTATACGATGTCCCAACGGCTTTTATCCGCACCGGTCTCATCGATCAGGATAATCGAGAGATTTTTTCGGGCACTGCCGGCACCGGTGGTCTCTACCTGCTTTTTCCACTTATAAAGGTCAAGGCTGTCTGTAATTCCTCGTTTAAGGCTTACCGAGCCCGAGCTGGTAAGGCCGGAGAGGTGGCGAGTTCCGGGTGGATAGGTACCTTCACGATATTCGATATCCGCAGTCGTTGAATCCGGAATGGTCACTTCGGAAAAGCCAGCGATCTGAATACCATCGATTTCCACTCTGAAACGAAAATTTTGATACGGGTCTACTCTTTTTCCTGTACTCATAATTTAAGTCCTTTTAGGCTGGCAGGGTTTTTTGACCGATGCGAATAATGACGAACTCAGCGGGAAATACCGGTGCGATTCCTATTTCTATAACGAGCTCGCCATTTCTGCGTTGTTCCGGTGGGTTGTTCTCAGCATCCACTTTGACAAAGAATGCCTCTTCAGCAGATGAACCGGCAAATGCACCTTCCCGCCATAGCGATGTTAGAAATACGGTGATGTTGCGGATAATTGTTCCCCATAGTTTGGGGGTGTTGGGCTCAAACACAATCCAGTTGCTGCTCTGCTTTATAGATTGCTCAACAAAAATAAACAGCCGCCTTACATTGAGGTATTTCCATTCGCTGGCATCACCAGCTGTTGTCCGTGCGCCCCAGATACAGACGCCAACTCCCTTGAACGTACGAATATCATTGATACCGTTCATGTTCAGGTTGCCCAAGTCGGTTTGGGTGACCTTTACCTGCTCGTTTAATGCGAGGTTCAACACCCCATCTACGACACCCGCAGCCGGTTTGAAAACACCCACGGAGTTGTCTGTTGCGGCGTAAGCACCTGCCACAGCACCGGAGGGGGGAAGGTAGATGTATTGATCAGGAGGATTTGCTGGTGGTGTGCTGCCTGCCGGTAGCGGTGGATAATAGAGATCAGGATTGGAAATTTGGATATAGGGATAATAAACCGCACCAAAGCCCTCATAGGGAAGCAGTGTCATGTCGTCGACAAAACTTTGCAGTTGTGAAGGGGTATTATAGTTTGCATAGCCGGAGGGAACATCTGCAATAAAGAAACAGTCTCCCCGGTTTTTGCAGTAGTCGAATGTTTGGGTCAAAGCTGTTTTCAGGTTTTCCCCAGTTAGGTCGGTTAGGGTGAGATCGGGTATGAGGATGAGATTAACATCATCGACAACATCATATTTTTGCAAGCCACCATAAAGAGTGGCCCAGGTAAAATTGTTACCACTCGGTGGTGGAGTATTGCCACCGCTACCTCCGCCACCTGTGGGATCTTGACCTCCTTCCAGATTTGCCTGATCAAATTCTATTAACTCATCACTGCCTTGTGCACCACTAGCCAAATCAATAGTTACCAGCTTAGATTTTCCATTTACCTCGTTCATGATGTCGCTTAGATTGACTGATGGGCCTGCACCATAAGTCGTGGTGTTTATCTTCAAGCTTTTGGTGAAGGTGGTACCGGTATATGAAACAGTAATGTTGTTACCGCTCGTTCCCACATCTTTTGCTGTGACGACAATCTGGTTGTTGAATGTCTTTGTTGCCTTGGTGCCTGGGCTGTTGCCGCCCTGCTGAGGGGGAGGCGTCCCACCGCCTTGAGTCGCACCGTTGATATTCACGATATAGCATTGGCTCCCCCCTTGTTGAAAGAATGCATAGACGGAATAGGCTAGGAGGCTGGTTGTCGGGGGAAGAAAACCTCCATAGTTGGATCTGAATTCGGTAAAACTGGTGACAAGTCTCGCCTCATTGGTATAGTTCGTTGTCTGGCAATACCCCACAAAACCGGCAGTAGAGGTGCTGACCCCGACGATACTTGGCGGAGTTTGTACTTCTTCTATATAGACTCCTGGTGCTTTATAAGTTGTTGGCATTATTGAAGACTCCCTGCATGTGCGTTTTTGGGGTTGCTCAGTTACCTACCAATTGCCTATATGAAACATTGGCTTGTGTTGTCGGTGTTTTTGATGCATTGACGATTAATAAGCTTTTTCCCAGCTTGTCATTCAGGGAAAGATCAATGGAGTTGTTTTTGGTCATTTTTATATTTGTATTGTTATCAAATTCAGCTTCGCCGTTGACGGTATACGTTATTAGCTCATTGCCGATGAGCACGACAAATATAGCCTCTTCAAAAGGGGCGTTGAGTTGTAAATAGGCGCTGCTGGCAGCAATGTTGCCCCCTGCTGTCTGATACTGTGCGAGTGGTATTGGACTAAAATCATCCTTAAGGGGCAGGTTGGGTGGCGTGGTTATCCCATAAAAATTAAGCTGCAATGACGCCTCATCCGAGATGCTTAGGTTGGTAACGGTTATCGCTGCACCGTTCCAGTTGTTTGGCCATAGCTGTGGAGTGGGATCACCGATTGGAAGGGTGCGTATACTACTGTCCCCACCGAATGCAAAGCTGTATTTGACTTCAAATCCCGCCAGTGCGGATGAAACATTACTGATAAGAAGCAACATCGGGCTCTTAAGTGTTTCGGCTGAGACTTGGTTGCCTCTTTGCAATACAACGGCTTTACCATTTGCTTCCAATGATGCGGCTGCAGAAATAACGCAATAAAGGGTTAACACCAGTGTGAAAGCGGCCATTTTAACTAGTGATTTCATACTGTTATTCTTATTGTTTAGCATTAACGACACTCTATGGTGGGTGGTTAGTTACTTATCGTACACGTGCTCGGAGTTACTGATAGGTTGAAGAGCGCCACATAGACTCCTTGCCAGTTATTTGAGAATTGATATTGATCATTCTCTATGTATTGAATATCTTCTGATATGTATTTGTAAGCACTTGGATGTGATGATTCGCTGGTGCTAATAGCAAAAAATTCAGGGCTATTATTTCCATTAACGTACGCAATGAGTGCTGGACTTGCACAATATATGTAGTAACTTTTCAGCTTAGCTAGAGTTTGTTCACTCACCGATTCATATTGCGATAGAGTGACTGTTCCACCTCCGTCGGGAAACTGGTAGGTTGTCTCAGCTGACAGGCCGTAAATTCCAACTTTTGTCACACCCTCTCCCGGCGGAGTGCTCTCTATACGAATCGCGTTATTATTAAAGTCTTGGCTATAAGGCCATATGACTGGTTCACCACGAGGCAGAGAAATAACCTCACGATTACTACCATATCTGATTGATATAGTGCTCGAATTATTGTTTACGCTTTGTAGCGTAATAATCTGGTATCGACTTGATTGTAGCGCTTGCGCAGTTTCCCCAAGCTGCAGTGCTACTGTGTCATTCATTATGAGATCAATGGCTGTTGCCGGGGGTTGTGAGGCCAGGGCTTGCACAGTCCATAAGCGACACATTAGTAGTAAAAAAATACTCCCTATTGCTTTCACTGTAGCCTGCTACTTGATTCAAAAAAAGGGGGCGTACCTTAAGGCACGCCCGCTTTACAGTAACTTAGAACAGTGAAACTTCTACATCAGTGTTTGCACCGATTGAGACGTTGACCACTGTCAGAGTTGCACCAAAGAAGTTTGCAGATACCGAGTAGGTATTGTCTGATTCTGCGGAGAGCTGGTTGGAATCTATCAGGTTTTTGTAAGGAGTGCTTAGTGCACCCTTGTCAATGTTCAAAGCAACAAATGCGGGAGGATTAGCGCCTTGCAGAATGGCTACCAGTGCGGGATCACGGGCTTTGATTTGCAGGGTGCGGGTTTGTGCAGGAGTTCTGAAGCTGACAACGCCGTACTGCTGGATGTTAGCGCTTGAGCCGTTGCAGTAAGGCAGTACTGCCGGCATACCAAAGTAACCAACGTCGAAGTTGGCACTGTTATCACCACTGGTGTTGGTAATGGTTACACGGTTGTTAGACCACTGAGTGGAGATTGGATAAGGGATAGGCTGGCCAGCTGGAATTGGTGGCGCTATAGATGACGGCAGTGTGGTAGCGCCACTCTGTACGCGATAGGTTGCTTCCAGATTTGTTGGTTGGATAACAAAGAAGCTGCTATCTGCTGTGGACGTTGGGTTAGTGGTATCTGCAGATTGAGTAGCTGGCAGTCCAACTGGTCTGTTATTCAGAGATAGAGGTGTAGTCATATTCAAATTCCCTATTTATTAGACAGGTTATAAACGATTTATCAACGAAGATTCTTTAATCACTCTTTTTTAGAATCCATCTTCAGGGACACTGTATATAAGAGTTCATTAAACAATCGCTTCGCTCCTTGTTGAGCTTAAAAATCTAGCAAATAAGTTTTCATATAGGCTGACAAAGGCTGACATTTTTGGAATTTATTTACACTTATATTTAATTGTTATCAGATATTGTTGTTTTATATAAGGTAAGAATATATAAAGTAAAAATGCTATTCACAAAATAGCTGATATAACTTCCCATATACATTATTTGTAAGCGGCCAAACACGGTCTCTTTAATCTCGAGTTCAATTAATCCGCGTTCTGCGATGGAGGCCGGGAGCAACAGCTTGGCCTTAATCCAGGTACCCACGGGAATACCAATTTTTTAGTCTGGCCGGTTACCATTATTCAACTTGGTGTACTTGTTAAGTGGCGAGATTAAGTAGAAGCTGATAGCCAAGGCCCCTTGCCGCCTTAATGCTCTCTGTTCCCGCCATGGCGACGTTTAGTTTCTTTCGTAAACGACTGACTGAGGCTTCCAGACGTCGCTCATCGTAGTGGCGGAAGTCCTGGTTAAGTGATTCTATTAAGGTTTTTCTTGATGCCGGCAATGGCGCAATCTTGGCAAGTGCATCTAGGATAATGCCCTCTGTTGCTGTGAGTTTTATTTCCGTTCCCGTTTCAGCGCGTAAGGTGCGTTTGGATGGGCAAAGAAACCAGGTGGAGTTATCATTCGTGTCGGATGTGTCTGGCTCTGTGTGTATTCTCCGTAACAGACTCTCTATTACCGCGATTAACTCACTGGTGCTGCTATCGAGTGTCAGGCATGCATCAGCACCGGCATAAAGCCCTTGTATACGCTCGTCTGGATTGTTGCTATTGGTATAGAGCAGAATACCAATTCCCTTGGTTTGATGGAGTTGCCTGATTAGTTCCACTCCCGTTGTGTTATGAATGGCAAGATAGATAATCAGAATGTCAATTTTGGGTCTGCTGATGTAATAGTTATAGTAATCATCAATGGTTGGTAGATGAACAACGTTATACCTCCCTTGATTCTTAAGAACATCCATCTGTTCACATAACGCATTGTTATCATCAATTATTGCAACATACATATCGCACACCACCCTCCCTGCTGTGTTTGTTAACTACATATCGTGATTACTTCCATCCTTTTGTTATTTTGTACGGGTTCTACCCCGTTACTGCAGACACTTCTAAAAAAGAGGCACAATGTGCCAAAGGAGTGTTTATGAGCAAACCTAAAAAATATAGACCAGAGTTCAAGTGAGAGGCAATTTCTTAGGTTTTAGCTTTCGCCAGATTGCCTGGAAGATTGGCTTTAACCCCAATCGCTTGTCGAGTTGCACGACTCATGTCAAAGCATAGTATCCAGAGGCGGAGCTGCAAAAAGGCACACGAATTTATCGGCCACCGGGGATCAAAAATTATCTGGAGCGGAACGTCACTGCACTGGAGCTAAATATAAAGTGGGTCACGGATATCACAAAAGTGTCGACTCAGGAAGGCAAACTCTTTCTATGTGTAGTGATTGACCTGTTTCGCAAGCTGGTGATTGGATGGTCCTTGCATTATCGACAGGATCGCAAGTTAACAGTCGTTTAAAACCGTCAATGGAAACGGGGTAGAAGCCCTGGAAGTCTATGGATCAATGGCGCTGAATCGACGAAACACTGGGGCATCCTAACAGAAGGTGATAGAGCTCAAATACCTTAGTATTATAGATAAGGTAAAAAGGAGGCAGCATTGAAATATGGAACATACAAAAATACTGCTGAGGGCCCTCCCAGACTACTATTCGATTTATCCAGAGCGGAGTATTAGGGGTCGTGGCATTGTTTGCAAAGGCTCTACTGGCCTTCATCGTGTTGCCTGGCATTGTGGCGTTTGCCATCCCCATTTCCTGTCTGTTAGCCACTGATCGCAGTGAGGTCGTTCAGCCATTTGGGCTTATCCCATTGATTGTAGGTTGTGTTGGTCTTGCATGGTGTGTTCGAGATTTTTATATTCAAGGTAAGGGTACGCTTGCGCCATGGTCACCACCAGCGAATCTTGTGGTCGTCGGTCTCTACAGATTTACGCGCAACCCCATGTATGTCGCCGTCACGTTCATTCTATTGGGATGGTCAGTCTCGTATGGGGTGGCTGGGCTATACGTGTACACAATTCTTGTAATCACCGTGTTTCATTTGCGCGTAGTGCTTTTTGAAGAACCCTGGCTTGCCCGTAAATATGAGGGGCTATGGATTGAGTATGCGCAGAGGGTTCCGCGTTGGTTCTGGTAAGAGTCTCTTGTCTTATGCCCCTGTACACCATCGAATGTCAGCCTCCCGGAAGGCATCTGGTTTGTCCCGTTGTTATCTTTGAAAAGCAAGAAAATTCAATAAATTAGAAACACAGTATTTCAAGTGGTCGGTCTGGATATAGGGTGTAGCTGTGACACATGGTTCTCCTGATGGCCGGAGAACGGATTTCAGGCCCTTTTTTCAATGGTATCCTGGAGCTCTAAGAGGTATCTTCAGATACCTTAGCCTGGCAAAAGAGCATGCGCGATATACCTATCTAAGACTCCCAAATAACAGTCTCAGGAGGAATCTAAAGTGATGTACTTTAAAAACCTCGATCAGATAGTTGAATCACTCGAAGCAGATGAAACGACAAAAAACGATCCGATCAAAAGAGCCTTTGTGTTTGATGGGAAGCATTTAACGGCAAATGTCGGACTTTCTAAGCATAAATTCTGCTGGCCCGACCAAATTAAACTCCTTTTGATATAAATACGTATGAGGAATGGTCGGGTACTTAATAATGTTACTCGGATATCTATTGTGTAGCTCCAGCTATTTGATGGAGCACTTAAGGATTGATTCTTTAAAGAAAAGGAAGTCGATATGAAACATCTCAAAATGCCTGTCTTCATTTTACTATCACTCTTTGCTGACACAGGATATGCCCAAACTATTGAGGTAACAAAGTTTACGGATACATTCGACGGTACCTGTGATGAGGACTGCTCGTTGCGAGAAGCCATTACCCTGGCGAATCAGTCCCCTGGGTTGGACAGGATTTACCTGGATGCTGGAAGCTATACGCTGGAAATTCCCCCCGAGCCCGATGACTGGGAGTTTATTGACGAAAACAACAATGTCAGGGATGACTTTGACATCACTGATGATATCGAAATCATTGGGGTTTCCATGGAGGACACCATCGTGAAAAATACCACTCGTGGTTGGGTATTTCACGTGGTCAATGGTAATGTCTGGTTTGAAAGGTTAAGCATTGTCGATGGTGACACCCCATACAAGGGTGGGGGGCTTTTAAATAGTGGGGATACGGTCCTGTATCGTTGCAAGCTATATTCGAACGCAGCTAATGAGCGCGTTTTTACTAATAACCCTGTGGGAGGAGGCGCTGCCAATAATGGAACGCTTAGGGTCTATTCCTCCCAATTTCTGGAGAATTCTTCAAGTGGTGGTGACAGTGGTGGGTTTGGTGGAGGAATTTATAATGATGGCAACCTGATGGTCCGGGATTCGCTATTTAAAAGTAACGAGACAAGTGGATATTATGGTGTGGGAGCTGCCATTTACAATAGAGGTTCCGCGGATATCCGGCGCAGTATGTTTTATCAGAACCATACTTGGTCCCATAGTGATGATGCAGATGGCACGGCAATTAAAAGCTCTTATGGCGGCCAGCTAAAGATCGTAAGCAGTACCTTCGCAGAGAATTATGGGGATTCGCCATGGATGGATGATTTTCCGGTAGATATTGCGACTATCAGCTCCCGAGGTAAGTTATGGATAACCCACTCCACAATAGTCAACAACGAGGGGGCTGGCGTTGCTCTGTTTGGTGATAGCTATATAAAGAATACGCTGATGGCACACAACGGTCTGGAGTATGATTACAACGCCCATAATTGTTTCAGCCAAAATGGAGATAAGTTGACTAGTCTGGGGCTTTTATTGGGCGCTGGCTGGAATGCCGGATGCATGGCGGATATTGAAATAAATGACGCAACGACGTTTACAGAGTTGTTGGAGCCGGTAACGGGCCATGAGCGTTTTGGTGTCTACTATCGACCTAGGTCTGAAAGCCTTGCAATCGATGCAGCTGAATCGCCCTGTCCTCGATATGATCAGCTTGGGCAGGAAACCGGTTTTGACGGCGACAATGATGGCGTTGACCGGTGTGATTTAGGAGCTGTGGAGTGGCGCCCATAGTCAGGGGCTATTAATTGATAAGCTTCAAGGGGTGTAGTCAAGGAGGCGGTAGAACCGCCTCCAGTGACCGAATCAGTATGCTGTCCAGTTCACCGGTACATAACCTTCCCGAATCCGTTGTGGATGATCCCCAACATCGATGCGGACCACTTCTTCTCCTGATTCGTAATTAATGACCGACATTTGATCCGTCCCACTCCAGGAAATGTAGCAGTTCTCTCCGGTTTTATCACTGGTCACCCAATACGGTTTTTCGCCAAGATCAGTGAGAATCTGATAGTTAAAGGTTTCCCGGTCTACCAGTGCCACATAGTCGTCCATGGTGCCTGCGACACACAAAGTATCACCATCACCGTTCATAGCAATACCATGATGTGCGGAGTCATTAACGTACTGGGTAATCGGCATGTCAGGTACGAGGTTTGGAAGTTGTGCCAAACGAGTGATCTTATCTTCCTGCATATCATATTCGACAAATCCGTGGAGGAAGGAGAGCTGGAAGTAGAACATGCGTTCATCCGGTGTGTGAGCCATCGGACGGACTGCGGGGCTAAGATGATCCAGGCCGGCTTCGCTGAGTTTGTCGGCCATATCAAACTGTTTCAGGATCTCAAGGGAGTGCGTATCGACCACTTGAAACCTGCGTTTTCCCTTGGTGAAATCCAGAAAATCCACGTCAAGCGGTGTATACACCTTGCCAATACTGGCATGGTAGATTTTGCTGCCGTCTTTGGAGTAAACATTCTCGTGAGGGGAGTCGCCACTGGGGAATTGCCCTAGTTCCTCACCGGTATTCACATCCAGAATATGAACAACATTTCCCGTTGAGGCTGATACGGCAACCTGAGTTCCGTCCGGAGATATCGCCATATGGTCTGAACGGATTCCCTTAACACGGAAACGCCATTCGACCTCATTGCTGGCGATATCTATGCCAACGACGTCGCCGTAGCTCGGGCGTGAAATGATCAGTAAGCGTCCGTCTTGTGTGCTGTACATATCGTCGACCAGTTGATCGTGTCCCTCACCGATAAAGAGACGGATCGCCTGGAAAGCCAGCAGCCTGAAGGGGTTAAAAATGATTTCCGCCATGCGGGTGTGTTTGTCCGGGATACCGTTAATTCGACCTATTTTGACGTAGTTTTCCGAATCTATAACGTCGATAGACCCCTCCCAGTTATTTCCCACAAAAATGACGGGGCGCGTACTGTCTGAGGAAAATGCCTGATCGGATTCAGTTGCATAGGTGGTGAACGACAGAGTGCTTAAAGATAAGCCTGCGGATATTGCTGCTGCCAAACGAATAGTACTCCCGGAGGGAATAAGGTTTTGAAAATGTGAGAGCATTTTATGTCTCCTTACCTGGTTATTATTTTACTGCTCACCGAAATCGTAACGCCCTTTCTTAGCGGAAGAATGTCGGAATACTGACAGACTTCTTCGGATTTGATTATTTCTCAATCATGAAAACATCCCTTAACCATAAGAAAATCCCTGTCGTTTATTTCCTTAATAGCCATTGAATCCAGTACCTGATTTCAACCAACGGATCGCTGACGATTGCAATTTGTCACAAATTTTCCATTTCAATCAGGGGGGGCGTAGAGAGCTGATTTAGAAAGATAAAGAGACAGGTAGCGGCGATACGGATCTTTATAAAGTTGACATATGTGTCAAATTAAACTTGACACAAGTGACAGATAAATGATTATTTGTTCTGACTCTCACCATTGCCTATCCGGCGAAAATGCGGGAGGCAATGGACTGACTCAAAACAAAAACAACATGAGATGGTCGAAGTAAATATGTCGTCGTATACATCAGGGCAGAGCGATATTAATGCCCGGAAACACTTATCCGCTTCTCAAGCCTGGCACGCTTTTCCTGGTGCTTTTTCTGGCATATATCCATTCCTGTCATTTGCTTCGCTAGGCGTCGTTGCCTTCCATCCTGATATTCCCTGTTCCCCCCAACAACCCCTGACTAGTCCCGCTGACCGGTCATTGCAGTTGTCCTCAACAAAAATAAATCAGGAGAACTAAACGTGAGAACCACCCAAGCAATTTTTAACTCTGCAGCAGTCTTTTTGCTTTCAGCCTCTGCACTCTCTGTAAGTGCTGCCAACTGGAGCGTTACCGAGGCGCAAATGCAGCATGGAGATCTGAAGCAGGCGTTCGTCAATGAAGATAGGAGCACGACCATACTGACCCTCCAGCATGCCAGTGGATGGGCATACGGTGACAACTTTTTCTTCTTTGACCACCTGAATTACAGCAATGAAGCTGGCGGTGATGGCGATGAGCTATATGGTGAATGGTATTCCAACTTCAGCCTGGGAAAAATTTCCGGTAAGGACCTTTCGTTTGCGTTTGTCCGGGACCTTGGCGTCATTGCCGGTTTCAACTTCGCACCGGAAGTAGACACGATTTATTACCTGCCGGGCATCAGGCTGGCGTTGGATCTGCCAGGATTTGCGTTCGCCAACCTGGATATGACGGCCTATATCCAGGATTCGGACATGCTGCCCAAGGAAGATGATTCATTCATGGTGGATTTTAACTGGGCCTACCCCTTCAGTATCGGCAGTGCCGCCTTTAGTGTGGAAGGGCATGTGGAATATATCGACGGTGCTGAAAATGATGCCGGAGGGGAAAGAGAATCCTGGATTCTGGCCCAACCACAAGTCCGCTACGACATCGGTAAGTCGCTATTCAGCCAACCTGATTCCTTGTTTATTGGCATTGAGTATCAGTATTGGCAAAACAAACTGGGCGACAAGAATACCGATGAAAATACGGTGCAGGCGCTGGGAGTCTGGCGTTTCTGATTAATCCAATAAGAGGCTGGATTTCGGTTCTGATCGGAGCCGGGAGCCGGTCTCTTCATCTCAAAAAAGCGAGAGGTCTGTCGTATGGATTATTTCAAGAGTCTTTTAATTGTCCTGATCGGTTTGAGTGGTGCTGTCCATGCAGAGGCAGTCAAAGTCGCGTTTGTTTATCCGTCGCCAGTCGGTGAGGCGGGATGGTCCTTTGCCCATGATCAGGGAAGAAAGTATCTGGAAACAAATTACCCGAATTCTATCAGTACGGTATTTAGCGATAAGGTGCCGACCGGCAGTGAATCACGAGGGACAATCCAGGGCTATGCGAAACAAGGCTATGACCTCGTTATCACCGCTTCCAAGGATTTCGGTGTGCAGACTTCCCAGGCAGCCAAGGAGTTTCCCGGGACCCGCTTTATTAATATCGGTGGCTATCGGAGTTCCGATAATTTAAGTCAGGTGCAGATTCGAGGCTATCAGGGCCGTTACCTGACGGGGTTGATTGCTGGAGGCATGACCAAAAGCAATGTGATCGGATTTGTGGCGGCTTTTCCTGTACCGGAAGTGACCAGGGGAATTAACGCATTTACCCTGGGCGTCCGGGAAGCCAATCCAAAAGCGGTTGTGAAAGTGAAATGGAGCCACAGTTGGTTTGATCCTGAAACAGAGAAAAAACTGGCGAATGAATTGATCGCGGAAGGTGCTGATATTCTGAGCAGTCAGGTCGATTCCGTCACGACTCTGGAAGTGGCCGAAGAGAAAGGGGTATACACCTTTGGCTTCTATTCGGATATGTCACGTTATGCTCCCCGTTATCATCTGACCTCTGTGGTGTATGAATGGGGCAAGGTCTATGAAGATTTTCTCAACGATGCATTGAACAGCAAGCTTTCACAGAGAGCGACATGGCAGGGTGTGGCAGAAGGGGCAGTGACTCTGAGTCATCTGAATGCAGACATTCCCATTGATATTGTGAATATGGTTGAAGCCAGACGCCAGCAGATTGCTTCCGGGGAATATCATGTCTTTCAGGGACCCGTTAAAAACCAGCGTGGATGGGTGGTGATCAAAGAAGGAAACATTCCCAGCGATCAGGAATTACAGGGAATGACCTGGTATGCCGAAGGCATCGATGGGCGTATGCCTTCACTCTAACGACTGATGTCAGTACTTTGTCGTTTAAAGGTTTAAAGGTTTAAAGGTTTAAAGGTTTAAGGGATAGAGGGATAGAGGGATAGAGGCAACTTTTTCTCTGTTTGCCCTTATCCCACTAAGTACCTTCTGCCTTGACCTGAACGCTAAAGATCCTTTACCAGGCGCAGGGCGTCGTAAATGGCGGCATGGGTGTTTCTTGCCGATACAGCATCGCCAACTCTGAATAACTGGAACTTTCCTTCAGGATTGCTGGAAACGATCTGTGGTTGTCCGGCAATGAGTTGTTCGTAATTGACTTCACCGCTATTGGTAGAGTGCTTTTTGAGTTCAAAGTAGAGATCATCCAGAGGGAGTGTGCCGTGATTGATGACGACTTGGTCCACCAATCGGCTTTGCTGAAAGTCCCGTTTTCCGTCATTGTAGTCACTGTCGACGATGGCCTGCAGGTGATTGCCCTGGCGTTTTACTGATTGCAGGCGATAGGTCACGGTGAAGGTGACATCCTGCTTCTGTAGCGTACGCATGTATGGGACCAGATTCATCGCCATGACCTCTGGTGCGAAGCTGCGGTCTGGTGTCATGATCTCCAGTCTGGCACCGGTATTGGCAATCACTTCAGCTGCCTGAAGCGCCGAGTGATCGCCGGCATCGTCGAACAGCAGGACATTCTGGCCGGGCTTTACATCGCCTGAAATAATATCCCAGGCGGAAACTACCAATTCATTGCCGGATTCCAGAATGTCGGTGTCCGGATAGCCTCCTGTGGCGACAATCACCACGTCCGGATTTTCCGCCATCACGGTATCGGCTTCGGCCCATGTATTAAATTGGAAGCGAACTCCCATGGCTTCACATTGGGACATTCTCCAGTCTATTAGACTGATCATTTCATGACGTCGTGGACTCTGGGCGGTTAAACGCACCTGACCGCCTGGCTTGTCTGCTGCTTCGAAGATAGTTACTTCGTGGCCCCTTTCCGCAGCAACTCTAGCCGCCTCCATCCCTGCCGGTCCTGCACCTACAATAACAACTCTGCGAGTGACTTCAGCTTTAGGAATATCGTGGGGCATGGTCAGTTCACGGCCAGTCGCAGCATTATGAATACAGTAAGCTGCGCCTCCCTGATAGATACGGTCGAGGCAATAGTTTGCGCCAACACAGGGGCGTATGCTGTCCTCCTGTCCAGACATGATTTTGCGAATGATATGGGGATCTGTCATATGCGCACGGGTCATTCCGATCATGTCCACCTTGCCACTGGCAATGGCATATCGGGCCGTCGCCACATCCGGAATTTTGGCTGCATGAAATGTGGGGAAATCAGTTTCTGCCCGTATTTCTCCGGCAAAGTCCAGGTGAGGGGAGTTGCGCATTCCCTGGATGGGGATCACATCGGTGAGCCCGGCATCGGTATCGATATGCCCTCTGATGACATTGAGAAAGTCGATCATACCGCTATTTTTCAAGCGATGAGTAATTTCCAGACCTTCTTTAGGTCCGAATCCGCCTGCGAGCATCTCATCGGCGACGTAGCGTATTCCTACAATAAACTCTGGACCCACGCGCTGGCGGATCGCCCGCAGTGTATCGAAAGTAAATCGAAGACGGTTGTCCAGAGAGCCGCCAAAGTCATCTTGTAACCTGTTGGTTAAAGGCGACCAAAACTGGTCCATGAGATGCCCGTAGGCCTGTAATTCAATGCCGTCTAAACCTGCCGCTTTCATGCGTTCAGCGGCATCGGCGTAGTCTTTGACAATCCGCGCAATGTCCCAGTCCTCCAGTTGTTTGGGAAATGCCCGGTGGGCAGCTTCCCGTTTATGAGAAGGGGATACTGCGGGTAGCCAGTCACCTTTATCCCAACGGGTACGACGACCGAGGTGGGTTAATTGAATCATCACCGCAGCACCGTGCTCGTGACATTCATCTGCCAAGTCCTTCAACCAGGGAACGACTTCATCCTTGTAGGCGAGGATATTGTTGAATACCGGCGGACTGTCTTTGGAAACCGCAGCAGAGCCAGCGGTCATGGTCAGGGCAACTCCGGACTTGGCCCTTTCTACATGATAGGCACGGTAGCGCTCCTTCGGCATGCCGTCTTCCGGGTAGGCCGGTTCATGGGAAGTAATGATGACTCTATTGCGCAAACGCAGGTGCTTGAGTTGATAGGGCTGAAGCAGAGGATCATTGGACATGCTGGTTTACTCCCAAGGATTTGACCGGTGGAATGGGGTGTCTTTAGTGGCACGTTAATTAAAAATGTACACAAGTGTCAATATAATGTTCATAGATGTCGATTTTGGAATATTGTATGTCGATAATCTGTTCATTGCTGTCTCCGTGGTGGACAAGGTTGTACACTTTTGCTTGAGTTGATACTTGTGATAGTGGATAAAGAGCACCGGCAAAGACATTCATTCATAGAGATTCCAGAATTTGCAGATTTCTAAAAATTCCAGGCTTACTGGCAAAGAAGCCGAACAGGAGAAAATGCAGCAAAGCAGCGGCTGGCGAGGGTCGGCAGATATTTGGTTGCAAGCTGCCTATGAAAATCTGATTGAGTCAGGAGTGGATGCGGTGCGTATTCAGCCTCTGGCAAAGCAACTGAAGTTATCGCGTACCAGTTTTTACTGGTTCTTCAAGGACCGGGAAGAACTTTTGTCCGCCTTGCTGGCGCAATGGCGGGAGAAGAATACCGGCAATCTGGTGAAGCAGGCGGAGCGGTATGGGGAAAGCATTATTGAGTCGGTGCTCAATGTGTTTGATTGCTGGCTGGATCAGGATCTGTTTGATACCCATTTTGAGTTCGCTGTGCGAAGTTGGGCTTTGCAATCGAATGATGTTAAGGCACAGATCTCAGAAGCTGATGAGATAAGGTTGGCGGCTCTCAGAAGTATGTTCCTGCGATTTGGATTTGAAGGTGAGGCTGCAGATGTTCGGGCCAGAACTGTTTACCTGACGCAAATCGGATACATATCAATGAAATCCCGGGAAGATCTGGCGATTCGTATGAAACGGATACCCGAGTATGTCCGGATATTTACCGGTAAATCCCCTGAGCAACGCGACTTGCTGCGCTTTTACGCCCGCCACAATTACACCCAGGAACCCTATGAAAAGTAAATCTACCAGTAGATCTCCACAGACCGTTGGTGGTCAGGTCCAATCCCTCGTGCGTGGGTTAAAAGTATTAGAGCAGTTGGCTGCATCGTCTGTTGCCTTGAATCTCACTGAGGTGGCTGAGAAAGTGCGATTGCCCACCTCTACCACACACCGCTTACTCAATACGTTATTGCAGCTGGGGTATGTATTTCAGGATCATGAACGTGGTGAGTGGTCGGTAGGAGTTAAAGCCTTTTCCGTAGGAAATGCCTACTTGAAAAGCCGGGACTACATCTCTGCAGCAAGGCCATTCATGCGCGATCTGGTTTTGGAATCCGGTGAAACCAGCAACCTGGCTATCATGCAGGAAGGTGGGCCGGTATTCGTTGCCCAAATTGAATGTGATGAAATGATGCGCATGGTGGCAAAGCTGGGAAGCCGGGCACCACTGCATGCGAGTGGGGTGGGTAAATCCATGCTGGCGCAAGAGAGTGATAATGAAATAAGACAATTGCTGAATGAATACGATCTTAAAGTGCTTACCCCAAAAACGATTGCAGCTGCGGGGGAGATGCTTGAGGAGCTCGGCCGTATTCGTCAGCGGGGATTTGCGGTGGATGATGAAGAGCAGTCAATGGGATTGCGTTGTATCGCCGCCAATATCTATAACGAATATGGTGAGGTTGTTGCCGCCATATCCATTTCAGGGCCGGTGCAGAGGATCACTGTGGACCGGATTGATGAACTGGGAAAACTGGTCTGCAGCAAGGCTGAATCCATAACACTCGCCATCGGCGGCAAACAGCCCTGAGGGGCTGCTGCCGAATTCTTTAATGTGCAGAAATTCAGATTTGAACCTCTGCACACCCGCACATTGAACTGAATCGACTATTCCGGCAGCCGGGTTTTCAGCTCCGCTGCTTCCACTCCTGCAATTGCACAGCACTCATCGACGTCAGAAACGTCTCCAGTAATACCCACTGCACCGATGATCTCGTCCTGGTGATTCAGTATCAGGATTCCTCCAGGAGCGGGGATCAGTTTGCCATGGGTCAATGAAGCCAACGAGGCAAAAAATGCTGGCCGGTCAGTACTGAGTTGGCCAAGTTCCCTTGAGGAAATGCCTAATCCTATGGCCCCCCAGGCTTTGGCGATTGCGATATCCGGTCTTAGCACACTGGTTTGGTCCTCTCGGCGAAAGGCTTTGAGATGTCCGCCGTCATCGAGCACGGCAACCGTCAACGGTTTGGCGTTTAATTCGCGCCCTTTGCGCAAGGCGGCGTCAATAATTCTGTCAGATTGTTGCAGGGTCAATTTGCTTGTCATTGTTATTTTCCTCTCTGATTTTGGGTTGTGTTAACCGGGTTTCACCCATGTACAGCCAGCGTGGGGAAACGTGATAAGTACAAAAAATAAACAAAAAAATTGCCGTAAAACGGAGATTTTTTGTTCGCCTTTTGTACTGAAATGCTCATGTCTCACCTTTTAAAGATCCAATAAACTATTGAATATAAATAAAAAATGTATCGATTTTCATAATGTGGAAAATCTTTTCATAAAAAGTTGACACAAAAGACAAGAAAATACTAGTATCGCTTTAAAACAAGAATTCACAACAAGGGGAAATTTTTTATGGCAAAGATGAAAGCCGTAGAAGCGCTGGTAGAGGTGCTCAAAAAAGAAGGGGTAACCAATGCCTTTGGTGTTCCGGGGGCTGCTATCAATCCCTTCTATGCCGCGATGAGAAAAATCGGTGGTATTGATCACGTCCTGGCCCGTCATGTAGAGGGCGCGGCCCATATGGCCGAAGGCTATACGCGAACTGCAGATGGAAACATTGGTGTTTGTGTCGGAACTTCCGGCCCTGCCGGAACCGATATGGTGACAGGACTTTACTCAGCCCAGGCTGATTCCATTCCCATTCTCTGTATCACAGGCCAGGCGCCTCGCGCCCGCCTTCACAAGGAAGATTTTCAGGCCGTAGATATCACCAGTATTGTTCAACCGGTAACCAAATGGGCCACTACGGTGTTAGAGCCGGCTCAGGTTCCTGGCGCAGTGCAAAAGGCTTTCTATCTGATGCGTACCGGTCGCCCCGGTCCTGTGTTAATCGATCTCCCGTTCGATGTTCAGATGGCTGAGATTGAATTTGATCCTGACACCTATGAACCGCTTCCTGTCGCTAAGCCTCGCGCTACCCGGGCGCAGGTAGAAAAAGCGCTGACAATGCTGAATGAGGCAGACAAGCCTTTGCTGGTCGCCGGCGGTGGAATCATTAATGCTGCCGCTTCTGATTTACTGGTCAAGTTTGCAGAAATTACCGGTGTACCTGTGATTCCCACTTTAATGGGGTGGGGAACGATTCCCGATGATCATCCTCTGATGGTTGGAATGGTCGGCCTGCAGACCGCACACCGGTATGGCAATGCCACGATGCTGGCCTCAGATTTCGTGTTCGGCATTGGCAATCGCTGGGCTAATCGCCATACCGGCAATCTGGACGTATTCACCAAAGGGCGCAAATTCGTTCATATAGATATTGAGCCTACCCAGATCGGCCGCGTGTTTGGCCCTGATTACGGCATCGTGTCCGACGCAGGGTTGGCTCTGGAAGAACTGATCAGCGTTGCCCAGGAGTGGCGGGAAGCAGGAAAGCTCAAGGATCGTCAGGACTGGTTACAGGAATGCCAGGAACGTAAACGTTCAATGTTGCGCAAGACTCACTTTGATTCGGTGCCGGTTAAACCCCAGCGGGTTTATGAAGAAATGAACCGCGCCTTTGACCGGGACACCTGTTACGTCAGCACTATCGGCTTATCACAGATTGCGGCAGCCCAGTTTCTGCATGTCTACAAGCCCCGTCACTGGATCAATTGCGGTCAGGCGGGCCCTCTGGGGTGGACAATTCCTGCGGCCATCGGCGTGTGTAAGGCAGATCCAGGCCGCAAAGTGGTGGCGTTATCCGGTGACTACGATTTCCAGTTCATGATTGAGGAACTGGCAGTGGGGGCTCAATTCAAACTGCCCTACATCCACGTGGTGGTCAATAACTCGTACCTTGGACTGATTCGCCAGGCCCAGCGGGGTTTTGATATGGACTACTGTGTACAGCTGGCTTTTGAAAACGCCAATGCGCCTGAATTAGGGGCCTACGGCGTGGACCATGTTGCTGTGGCCGAGGGCTTGGGATGTAAGGCGATTCGTGTTCTCAAACCTGAAGAAATGCCGGCGGCATTTGAACGGGCCAAAGAACTGATGGAGAAATTCCAGGTTCCCGTGGTTGTGGAAGTCATTCTTGAACGGGTTACCAATATCTCTATGGGTACTGACATTGATGCCATCAATGAGTTCGAGGACCTGGCGGAGAGTGCGGGTGACGCACCGACTGCCATCAGCCTGCCGGCTTGATCAGCAGCCCGGAAGGGCTGCGTTGCACGAACTGATTGCCAACACATTTATGCTAAGGAGCAAGACATGCCACGTTTAGCTGCCAACCTTTCCATGCTGTTCACTGAGCTGGAATTTCTGGATCGATTTGACGCTGCTGCCAAAGCCGGTTTCCGCGGTGTCGAGTATTTGTTTCCCTATGATTTTCCTGCAGAGGAAATTGCCTCCCGGCTTAAAAACAACAACCTGACCCAAGTGTTGTTCAATCTGCCGGCCGGTGACTGGGCTGCGGGAGAGCGGGGAATTGCTTGCCTTCCTGACCGCACCGGAGAATTCCGTGAGGGTGTTTCCAAGGCTATTGACTATGCTCAGGCACTGGGCTGCAAACAGATTAACTGTCTGGCGGGAATTGCCCCGCAGGGCGCTCTTTCCAGAGCCGAGGAAACCTTCGTTGAAAACCTGCGTTATGCGGCCAACCAGCTGGAACAGGCGGGCATTCAACTGGTCATTGAAGCGATCAATACCCGCGACATTCCTGGCTTCTTCCTGAAAAACACCAGGCAGGCCCTGGAAATTGTCGAAGCCGTGGGAAGCGGAAACATTGCCCTGCAGTATGACATTTATCATATGCAGATCATGGAAGGGGATCTGGCCAGAACCATCGAAGACAATCTCGCTTCTATCAAACACATTCAGCTCGCTGATAATCCCGGGCGCCATGAACCGGGTACCGGTGAGATCAATTACCACTATCTATTCAAATTCCTGGATCGGATCGGTTATCAAGGCTGGGTCGGGTGTGAATACAAACCCGCTACCACCACTGAAGCCGGATTAGGTTGGTTGACTGCCTATGGTCAGTAGGTGAGTGCCTGAACCCTCTGTGTCTATAGCGCTCGTCTATCAGAGACCCAGAGCTCAATGAGAGATCCAGATCAAAACTCCTAATCAAATAAAAAAGCGGAGAACACACATGAGCAAGATAGGATTTATCGGTACCGGCATTATGGGTCTGCCCATGGCCAAACATCTTCAGAACCAGGATCACCAACTGTATTTTTCCGAGCACTTCCAGAGCGTTCCGGCCGAATTGGTGGGACCTAACGGCAATGTTTGTCCTACGCCGAAAAGTGTGGCGGAAACGTCTGAATATATCATTCTCATGGTGCCGGATACCCCACAAGTAGAAGACGTTCTGTTTTCTGAAGAAGGCGTTGCCGCAGGCCTGGCTCCCGGGAAAGTGGTCATCGATATGAGCTCGATTTCACCACTGGCCACCAAAGACTTTGCCAAGCGCATCAACAACCTTGGTTGCGAATACCTGGATGCTCCGGTGTCCGGTGGAGAGGTGGGCGCCAAAGCGGCAAGCCTGACCATCATGGTAGGAGGCAAGCAGGAAGTCTTTGATAAGGCTCTGCCATTGTTCGAGGCCATGGGGAAAAATATTACCTGGGTCGGCGGTAACGGTGATGGCCAGACCTGTAAGGTCGCTAACCAGATCATAGTTGCCTTGAATATCGAGGCGGTTGGCGAAGCTCTGCTGTTTGCCTCCAAAGCCGGCGCCGATCCCGCGAAGGTAAGGGAAGCTCTCATGGGTGGATTCGCTTCTTCCAAAATACTGGAAGTCCACGGTGAGCGGATGGTGAAACGCACCTTTGATCCGGGCTTCCGCATTGGTCTGCATCAGAAGGATCTCAATCTGGCCCTTACCGGCGCACGCCAGTTAGGTATCAGTCTGCCCAACACGGCCACAGCTCAAGAGCTGTTTAACAGCTGTAGCGCACATGGGGGCATCAATTGGGATCACTCCGCCATGGTGAGGGCGCTGGAAATCATGGGGAACCATGAAATTGCTTCTACCGAGGGTTGATCCCTAACCGGAAGCATCATCGCATTTAGGCGAGCGGAGTTGTCGCTCATTGCGTGACTCCGCGATACCTTGAATCACTTGAGGGTATAACCGTGGTGGAACACCCAAAAGAATTTCTGCTGGAATTGTTTAATGCTGCTGTCGAGGCTGCCCATCCGGCACAGGTATTAGCAGAACATCTCCCACAGGACCGCAGTGGCCGGGCGATAGTTATAGGCGCAGGAAAGGCCGCCGCGGCCATGGCGAAGGCGCTAGAGGAACATTGGGAAGGACCGTTGTCCGGCCTGGTGGTGACTCGTTATGAGCATGGTTTGCAGTGTGATCTCATTGAAGTGCTGGAGGCTGCCCATCCGGTGCCCGATGACGCCGGACGCGAAGTCGCTGAGCGTATTATGGGGCTGGTGAGTAGCCTCAGTGCTGAGGATACGGTCTTCTGTCTATTGTCAGGAGGTGGATCGTCACTGTTGTCTTTGCCCGCTGAGGGAATTTCTCTGGCTGATAAGCAGCAGGTCAACCGGGCTTTGTTAAAATCCGGAGCCGCCATCTCAGAAATGAATTGTGTCCGCAAACATCTTTCTGCCATCAAAGGCGGGAGACTTGCGAAGGCCTGTTGGCCGGCGCAATTACATACCTTCGCCATTTCCGATGTCCCGGGGGATGACCCCAGCGTCATCGCGTCCGGCCCGACGGTGGCCGACCCTACAACCTCATCAGATGCTTTGGGCATATTGTGCAAGTATCAGATTGATGCTCCTGCTTCCGTCACTGAGTGGTTGAATAACCCTGCTTCAGAAACCGTAAAACCTCATGATCCGGTGCTGGAGAACAGTCACTTTACGTTGATCGCGACTCCTCAGCAGTCATTGGAAGCCGCTGCTGCCCTGGTACGTAGTAAGGGACTGACTCCGATGGTGCTGAGTGACAGCATCGAAGGGGAATCCCGGGAAGTGGCTAAGGTTCATGCGGCCATTGCCGTTCATGCCCGCAAATACCGGCAGCCTGTCGGTACCCCGTGCGTGATTATTTCGGGTGGGGAAACCAGTGTGACGGTGAAAGGTAATGGACGTGGTGGCCGTAATGCAGAATTTCTGCTGTCGCTTGCGAATACCCTGAAGGGAGAGCAGGGGATATACGCTTTGGCAGCAGATACAGATGGAATTGATGGTTCAGAAACCAATGCCGGTTGCTGGCTGACTCCAGATACCTGGAGTCGTGCGGAGCAACTGGGGCTCAATGCCGAAGCCAGTTTGGAGGACAACGATGGTTTTGGTTTTTTTGAAGCCCTTGGCCAGCTGATCGTGACCGGTCCCACCAGGACCAACGTCAATGATTTCAGGGCCATTCTGATATTGAACGAGGATCAATAGCTCATAGGGAATGTGGGATTGAAGTACCAATAAGATCGATAGACTTATTTCGCCGTCGCCCCGGCAACGGGGCGGACTTAAACAAAAATAAAAGTAGAGGCTGTCTATGAGCAACGTAGCTGAAAACACACTAGATACGGAGATAACGTCCGATGTGAGAGACTCCGGCATCCTGGAAAGAGTCTTTAAACTGACGGAACGTGAAACCAATGTCAAAACGGAAGTTGTTGCCGGGGTGACGACATTTCTGACGATGGCATACATTATTTTCGTTAATCCGAATATTCTATCTGCCGCCGGCATGGATCACGGGGCAGTATTTGTGGCCACCTGTCTGGCGGCAGCTATTGGCTGTCTGATTATGGGGTTATATGCCAACTATCCCATTGCACTGGCGCCTGGGATGGGCCTGAATGCATTTTTCAGTTTCACCGTCGTTGGCGAACTGGGCTATACATGGCAAGTGGCTCTAGGGGCTGTCTTCCTTTCTGGAATGATCTTCCTGGCGCTGAGTATCTTCAGAATTCGCGAATGGGTGATCAACAGTATTCCGCTCTCACTGCGCCGTGCACTGGCAGCCGGTGTCGGTATGTTTCTGGCCATTATCGCTTTAAAGACTTCCGGCATTGTTGTAGATAGCCCTGCCACACTGGTCACCCTGGGGGATCTGACATCTCCCGGCCCAATTCTGGCCGCTGTCAGTTTCCTGATTATTGCCGTTCTGTCCCACCGCAACGTTCCAGGTGCAGTAATGATCGGTATTCTGGTGGTTACCGGCATCAGTCTGATGTTGGGGCTGACCGAATATCACGGTCTGGTGTCCGCGCCGCCGAGCCTGATGCCGACCCTGGCACAACTGGATATCTCAGGTGCTTTTGAGGTTGGTATGATCAGTATCATCTTTGCCTTCCTCTTCGTAGATCTGTTTGATACCGCCGGCACCCTGCTCGGTGTTGCCCATCGCGCCAAGCTGCTTGATGAAGACGGTAACCTGCCACGTATGGGGCGTGCCCTGATGGCAGACAGCAGTGCCAGTATCTTTGGTTCATTGCTGGGATCTTCCACAACCACCAGTTTTGTTGAAAGTGCTGCAGGGATTGCCGCGGGTGGTCGTACCGGACTGACGGCAGTGGTCTGTGCCGGGCTCTTCCTGGTCGCCATGTTCTTCGCTCCGATAGCAGGTATGGTGCCTGGTTTTGCGACTGCCGGAGCATTGTTGTTCGTGGCGGTACTGATGACCCAAGGCCTTGCGGAGATTGACTGGGATGATATCACCGAAGCTGCGCCGGCAGTGGTGGCGGCGATCATGATGCCGCTATCGTTCTCGATTGCCAACGGTATCGCACTTGGCTTCATCACCTATACGATCATCAAGGTGGCAAGTGGCCATATCAAAGATGTGTCTCCGAGTGTTTATGTCCTCTGTGCACTCTTTGTTGCTAAGTTCGCTTTCCTTTGATTTGGTAAAACTCCGTGTTCCCAGGGTGCTGGCAGGTGATGCTGCCACCTGGGAAGACCTGGATACGAGTGTTATGTATTGGAAATTTCTGATCGTCGGGGACGGTGTCTGAGGTAAATGTCATGAGAGCAACTAACTGGATTGATGCAGCCAAAGTAATGCAGCAGAGAGGTGAGCCCTATGTGCTGGTGACCCTTCTTGGCTGTACCGGTTCTACGCCCAGGGATCAGGGAAGCAAAATGGTGGTATCCGCAGAAAAGTCCTACGACACCATCGGAGGGGGACAGCTGGAATTCTCGGTCATCCAGAAATCCAGGGAATTAATGACCGGTACTGAGGCGACCCAGGTCATCCAGCATTTCCCGCTGGCTGCAGCACTGGCTCAGTGTTGTGGTGGATCGGCGACGGTACTGCTGGAGTATATTCCTGGGTGCCGTTTTCGGGTCGCACTCTATGGTGCAGGCCACGTGGCAAAATCGTTAGTGACTATTCTGGGTGGCTTGCCGTGTAAAGTGTCCTGGTTTGATGAGCGATCTGATCAGTTTCCTCAGACCTATCCTGACAATGTGACTCCGATGATCTCCATGGCACCAGTGGCTTCAGTGAAAGATCTGCCGATAGGCAGTGATATGTTGATTTTGACCCATAACCATCAACTGGATTTCGAGCTATGCAAAGCTGCGCTGGATCATGGCGGTTTGCGCCATATTGGATTAATCGGCTCCGAAACCAAAGCGGAACGGTTTGCCATGCGCCTGGATAAAGCCGGATACAGTCAGGAGCAGATTGAGCGAATTGTATGCCCGGTGGGGTCTTTGGATGTGCCCGGCAAACTTCCCATGGAAGTGGCTGTTTCCATTGCGGCACAACTGATAGCCATTGAAAACGCCGGGGCGGAGACGCCGGTTCGGAGAGGATTGAGCTGGAATCATCTGAAAAACCAGCTTGGGACTCAGCCGGGAGCCCGGCAGAAGGGGTTAGCCGTCACTCTATCGAAAGATTTCTGACAGACACTGATACACCAATAAAAACACCTGTCGATATACACATAATAAACTTTCAAGCTGTCGAGGGTCCCCTAGTCCTCAAATCCTCGACAGCTTTTTTTCATGCGTTTTCTAGATCCATGTATTTTGTTTTAGATATTCGCGGGCCGATTATTGAGGTGATATTCCACAGCCCCGCAGAATGATCTGAGTCATGCTGTCAGCAATGTGTTCAAAGTCTTCATCCGACAGATCTTCTTTATCCATGGCTGCCCGGACCTGCACGCCGAAGTCCGCATAGTGCTGGGTAGCTCCCCAGATCAGAAACAGCAAATGAATCGGCTCAATCGCTGCCATTTTCCCCTTATCGATCCAGCTTTGAATGACCTGGGTTTTCAGTTTGACCCATTCCCGAAAGTCGGTCTGGAGATATTCCATAAGATAAGGGGCGCCATGAATGATCTCACTGGCAAAAATTCGCGATGCGGTAGGATTGGTCTTGGAAAACATGACTTTAGCGCGAATATACGCTGACATCGCCGTATAAGGGTCATCGTCTTCGTTGATCAAGTCAAAGCTGTTGTTCCAGAGCTCGACAATATCGCTCAGAACGGCCCCATAGAGGTCCAGCTTGTTCTTGAAGTAGTAATGGATATTCGCACGAGGCAACTCTGCACGCTCAGCAATACGCTTCATGGAAGCGCCTTTGAAACCGAAATCCAGAAACTCTTGTTCCGCCGCCGAAATAATCACCGGCTCGTTTTTCTGACGCACACGCCCGCCCGGTACCAGGCGCTTCATTTTTAGAATATTGGTTTCGCTCATAACGCTCTTATACCTATAGTGTGGCGTAATGGTATCCGAAGCGGGGCGGATGATAAAGAAAAGGCGGTGCCGGGTAGAATTAAGCGAAGGGTAGGGGAGAGTAATCTATATTCGAGGTTGTGGTTTGCTATCGGACGCAAAGAGAACGAACGGCCGGTGCTGAAGGTGCAGTGTAGATTGGCTTGTTATATGTTCTTGCACCTTCGAACACCTCTAGCTTGAACTTGTTCTTCAACAATCTCATTTACAAGATCTCTGCTCGGTTCAAATTTGAATACGTCACAGTGGCTCATATCGACAGGCTCTTGGTACCTGCCACGGCCAACCAAGTGGGCACATCCTCCGCCAATATCTCTGCCGTCACCATATGACTCACATTTAGCCATCGCCCTCCAGTATTCGGCCATCTCAACAGACTTCTTACAGCGGGCAAATGAATTGTCATTGCCGTACACAATTTCACGAGCTTCTTTTCTTATCGCATTGTATTCATCCGTTACAATACAATTCTCCGAAGAGTGTGATACCTGTGAAAACAGCAGTAAAAGGGTAACTAGATATTTCATACCAATACATGTAATAACGCGTAATCGATTCCAAAGAGTTCAACATAATACCAGACAAGAAGACAATGTTTTGAAAAAACCAAGTACTATGAAACGCTTAAAATATTCTTTGCTTTCAATGCTATTACTGGGTTGCTCAGATGAGGAATATGGCTTCAAGCCTTCTGATGATGTTCTTGCGAACAATTATTTTGAGCAATATCTGAAAGATGCTGGGATTCCGTATTCAAAGAATCCTGATGGATTTTTTCTTTCAGACAAAAATAACATCGAAAGAATGCGTCCTTTGGCCTCTAAAGCCAACGAGAAAGTATTGTCAACCAGTAGTGTACGCATTAGTGGTGAGTGTGAAGAATCTATAGTCATGTCGATGATTAAGGATACTGATTTGATCTACGACTGGAGTTCGGACGGTGATGCTGCTGTTATAAGGACGAACAAAGCGGATGCAGATAGGGCTAATCTCCTGGGGATTATAAGCATCGCTAAAAGGGATTGTACCGACTAAAAATATACTAAATGGCATTGATACACTCTTCACTGGCGGCTTATGCAGTTAACCATACTTAATGGAATCGTTGAGGAGTCTCAAGCATGCGAGAAGAGGGATTGCTTCTAATTCATGAGTTGTCTCTGGAAAAATTCCTGAATCCAATATAGAAACCTCCCCCTGAATTTAACGCTTTAAGTGTCTCTCCGGTGTAGGTCTATTCAAACATATAAGCCTTTCAATTGTTCATTTATTAATGTTTAATTCTATGAAATATAAGGAATATTACCTCTATTGTTGAGGGCTGAACGCATAATTTGCCGAATAGGTATAGACTTAATAAGGAGTTATCATCTTTGACGGATGCGCCAATGCGCTTCAATCGTCGAAAGCCCCTCGAGCGGTGGTGGTATGAGCAAAAAGCTAGAAGAAGAAAATAAAAGACTGGCCGGGCAGGTTCAAACGCTTCAGGAAACGCTTGACCATATCGGTGCTTATGTCTTTATGAAAGATACCGAGGGACGATATACCTTTGCCAATAAGCTGGTGTGTGAACTATTCGAACACACACTGGAAGAGATTGTTGGACAGGATGATTCAAAATTCTTTTCTCTGGATATTTCCGATGATTTGAAACAGAACGACAGGGTGGTTTTGGAAGAAGGCCGGACCATCGAGAACGTTGAACGTAACATCATTGCCAGTACCGGAGAGACGCGTTATTACATCTCAGTGAAAAAGCCACTGAAAGACAAGGATGGCAAGATTGTCGGTATGTTCGGGGTCTCCACTGATATTACCGATCGCAAAAGGATGGAAATGGAGGTCCGGAGAAAGAATGAGATGCTGGACAGTATTCTCAGTAATCTCGATGCCTTCGTTTATATGAAGGACAGAGAATATCGGTTTCTGTATGTGAATCAAAAGACGGCCGCACTGTTTGGAAAGGAGCCTTCTGAGATTATTGGTAAGACCGATGAAGAAGCCGTTTCAGCTGCGGGCACATCCGAATTTCGTGAGATGGACGAAAAACTGTTTCTCACTGGAGAGAAACAGGAAGGGGAAGAAACCCTGGAGCTGGCCAATGGTGAAACCAAGTATTATTGGTCAATCAAGATACCTTTAAAGGACGACCAGGGAGAAGTCTCCAGCTTTATTGGCTTTTCCACTGACATCACTGAACTTTCCATACTGCGAAACCGTTTGGAACAGCAGGTTCAGGAAGAGATTATTAAGCGGCTGAAGCATGAGCGACTGGCGATCACCGATCCTCTTACCGGCATCTATAACCGGCTGAAACTGGATGAAACTCTTGAGCATGAATTGCAACGGGCCAAACGCTCAAAACATACGTTTGGTATTATTCTTCTGGATGTCGATTACTTCAAAAGTGTGAATGATACCCACGGCCATCAGACCGGTGACCGCACGTTAATCGAGATCGCGAACCTGATAAAAGATAATGTCCGGGAGATCGATACGGTTGGCCGCTGGGGAGGCGAGGAATTCCTGATTGTCTGCCCTGAAACCAATCAGAGAGGCACCGTGAATTTGGCGGAGAAACTTAGGAATGTGATTGAACAACACGAGTTTCCCGTTGTAGCACATAAGACTGCGAGCTTTGGTATTGCGACTTATAAGAGTGGCGATACGATCAACGAAATGGTATCCAGAGCTGATGTAGCGCTTTATCGGGCAAAGGGAAGTGGGCGTAATCGGGTCGAGGTGTTTGGAAAGTAAATATTGTCGTCCTGAGTTCACTTTGTGAATGAATCCCGGTCTTACTCAAAAGACACCCAGGAAGCTTCTCATGTAGGGGCGGACACGCAGGTTCGCCCCTACATATTTAGGATGTAATAGAAAATCTGGCTAGTCCTTGAACACTAGCCAGAAAGGTATATCAACCTTCTCCTGTTTTCCCGATTCATTTGGGTGTCCATTTAAGACAGACTATCCCGTATCTTGGCGGCGATGTTTTCCTGTCTCTTTCCATCGTTTCATTTCTCTAAAGTCTATCGAACGACCGAGCTATTTTCGCACTCGATCAGACCCCCAGAGGGTTGACCTTCGCTGCTGCACAGGGAAATTGTGCTTCCTCCTTGTTGGTGGAAGTGTTGTACCAGAGGACATCAACTTGAATAACAATGATCTAACTATCGCATTATCTATTCGAAAAATTCTGGCTTTTCTGGCATGCAATGTATTGGCGGGCCAAGTGTATGCTGTGACTGCGTCGGGTGTTTCCACTCAGGTTCCTATCAATGGAAGTGGGTTTGAATTGCCGGACTTAGGAGCACAGGATTTTCAATATACCCCTGACGATGGGGAGTGGACCTATACCGGCGGAGCGGGTGTCTCCGGCAACGGTTCTCCTTTCACGAACTGCAACCCTGCAGCGCCGCAGGGGGAGCAGGTACTTTTCCTTCAGCAGACCGGTCGGGTTCAGAAAGAGGTCGATATTCCGCAGGATGGAGTCTATCGAATCAATTTCCGTGGGGCACAAAGAGGGTGTATCAATACGCCTCAAGGTCAGTCTGTTCGCGTTTCCGTGGCAGGGAAAACATGGGGAACGATCAAACCTGCGGGACAGGCCTACCAACTGCTTCACTCGGCCGTTGTATGGATTTCCAAGGGGCGATACACGCTTCAGCTGCAGGGCATGAATAGCGATGGAGATAACACGGCATTCATAGACGATGTGCAGTTGGAAAGGCTTCCATTATGGTCGGACGCTGAAACATGGATGGAAGGGACACCACCCGAGTTTGGAAGTGAAGTCGTAATACCGGCCGGCGCCACCGTGGTGATGGATAATGCCAATGCATCGAGTGTCATCAGAGTCAGCGGCATCCTGACAACTCCATTGAACAGGGACTTTTCTCTCAATGCTAACGAAGTGCATATTCTGAGTGGCGGGCTATTAGAGCTGGGCAGAGCCGATGCACCATACCTAGGGAAAGGAACTGTAACCCTGCAGGGGGATAATCCTGCGGCAGATTCAAAGCTCATTCACAGCAGGTCCGGTGGGCGGATAGAACTGCATGGCTCTCCGCAGAAATCCTGGACGCAGCTGGGAGTAACGGGCGTAATCGGCGATAACACTATTACGTTGAAGGAAGCGGTCAATTGGAAGGCCGGGGATCGAATTGTCATCGCATCCACCGACTTCGATATGAATCACGCAGAAGAATTTACCATCATCAAAGTCAGCTCTGATCAACGCACACTGACCCTGAATGAACAGATGTCCTATCGCCACTATGGTGAGCTTCAGCAATACAGTGATAACGGCCAGAGCTGGACGCTGGATGAACGGGCCGAAGTCGGTTTGCTCTCCCGTAATCTCACGATACAGGGGGATGAGGACAGTGAGCGCCTGGCCTATGGCGGCAATATCATGGTGATGAACGGTGCGGTTGGTCATGTCTCCAATGTGGAGCTGACCAGAATGGGGCAGCGAAAGAAACTGGGGCGTTATCCTTTCCATTGGCACCTGGCTGGGAATGCGTCCGGGCAATATATTCGTAATTCGAGTATTCACCATACCTATAACCGGGCTATCACCATTCACGGCACAGACAATGCGCTGGTGGCTGACAATGTGCTCTATGACAATCCCGGTCACGCGGTGTTTATGGAAGACGGCAATGAAACCGGCAATACCATTGTCCGGAACCTGGGATTGGTGACCCGGAAACCACCTGCCCAGTTTGCATTATTGCCCAGTGATACCACCAACGGCAGGCTGAGAAATGCCAGTGGACCCGCGACCTTCTGGATTACGCACCCGCACAATATCGTCAGAAATAACCATGCAGCAGGCTCTGATGGTTCCGGATTCTGGTTTGCGTTTCATCAGAATCCCAACAGTCCGGTGTTAGAGCCGGGGCTGAATCCCAATGTATTGAACCTGCCTGCGGGAGCTATTGATAACAACACAGCTCATTCCAGTTTTCACGGCTGGCTGCTGGGAATGGCGCCGATGCCGGGCGATATATCCCAGAGTCCGAATCTTAACAATGACTATATGCCCACGCAGGAGCCTGTGGTGAACGGCCTGACGGTCTACAAAAACTATCTGGGAATGTACTCCCGGGTAGGGGGCAACGGTCTGAAGAGTACCTATAACAATCTGATTGTGGCGGATAACTATGAGGGAGAAGCAAGCACCTGGGTGACCGATTACAACCGGGTTCTTTGGGTTGGCGCTTCGGGCAACTACGAATCAGTCGCTGGCTTGGGATTATCTGCTTCCAGTGGCGCTCAAGGATTGGTTGCAGGGCATATCCTTTATGACGGCCCCGTGCGGATTTGGAATTCCCACTTTACCGGATTCGAAAGGGAGAAATTCACTCTGTTTGATCAGTGGGGGGCCAATATCAAGTATTCGGGCCACTCTCTGCACAATACGACGGTTTCGCCAGACAGTTATCAGGTCCGCTATCGCAACGATTACGTCGGGCCGGTGTGGTTTAACGCGGCTATCTATGACGTCGACGGCGCCTTCACCGGCCAGCCGATGACCGCCATTACACAAGATCATCCCATCCTGGTGGATGGATATTCTCAACGTATACAAGCGGGATTGAGCGGGATGGAAAGCCAACGACGTTTCGCTTATGTGGAGGTTCGCCCATCTGATGAAATCTGGCTGCCGCCTCCCGCTTTAGTGAGTAGCCGTCGACAGGAAAGTACTTTTTTTCGTAGCGATGGAGCCCGCGTTACCGAAACCCGTAAAGAGATAGAAGGCGTCAGCCTGTTGCCTATGGTCGATGGAGCCTATCGATACAGCTATATCTTTCATGACCTGATTCCCAGCATTACCAGATTTGATTATCACAGCATGAGTGATGATGAGTACGTGACTTTGGAGTTACCCGGAGTACCCGCCAACGCTTCGGTTTATCTCGGTACCGCAGCGGGACAATATGGTTATGCGGGAAATCTGATTCCGTTGGGGTCACTTGGATCAGTGGCAGCGTTACGCGCTTTTGACGGCAATGCCTGGGCCTACGCGAATGGAAGCATGCATATCCGTTTTAAAGCCCCTGCGGGTGCGGATTTCCGTAATCCCGGCACTCTCGGATCATTATTTGTCTGCCTGAATCCCCAATGTGTTCCGGGGGCGAACAGGCCGTTACCTCCCAATATCTACGCTCTGAATAAGCAAGGGCCAGGCTCACGAATGTCGTTTCTGGAGTTATTGCGTAGTAAAGGTTTTGCATCCACATCCGAGCAAAACAGCGTGCTCTCATCTGTGAACGATAGCTGGCAGTTCGATTTGTCGGATTGGAACAATGACGGCTACATGGATGTGGCGGGGTTTAAGAAGCAGAACACCGGTACCGGCACAACAGAACTGCATGTTATGGACGGCAAAAGCGGTCTGCAGCGGTTTATTTTTCAATCCGGCACCGCACTGGGCTATATCAGTCCTAATGATGATATGGTTCTCAAAGACTATAACGGGGACGGCAAACCCGATATCTGGGCCGTCCTTCATAATCAGACCGGTAGCAATCGCACCGAGATTCATGTGATGGATGGAAACGATCCACAGAGGTTCCTGTTGCACGATGCGACAGCGTTAGGGCTGCGACCCAATACCGGCGATGAGTTTCTGGTAAGTGATTTTGACAGGGATGGCCGGCCGGATCTCTGGTATATCCAGAAGAGGGGAGCTTCCAATACAACAGAGGTACATATCCTGGGCGGTGCAGGCGGATATGATTCTTTTGTGTTGCATGCAGCGACAGGATTACATGTTACGTCGGAAGACTGGAGTTTTCGGGCGGCTGACTATAATCGCGATGGCGTGCCTGACTTGGTGGGATTCAAGCGCACGGGAGTTGCCAGTACGGAGATACACGTGTTGAACGGAGCCGATAATTTCCAGACTTTTCTGGTTCATACAGCCACGGAGCTACCCAAGGGCTCCCGGGATAATGTGTATTTGCTCAGTGATAGATAAGAGATTGAATTTCTGATGCTTAATAGGGCCTGCCAGTTGGAATAATCGTTCGTAGATTCCGACTGGTGGGACTAACCATGTATACCATGCTTTGTATTATTAAGGTCTATATATTAGTCTGAAAACTAAGCATGTAGTTTGATCCGCTTCTTGTGAATGAGCATCAAACTGCTGGCCATGGATTTGGTACTGATCAGGTAACAAAGCGTGGTAACCAAGCGATGAAGCGTGTCGGATCTTGGATTCTAATTGTCATCTGCCTGACCTTTGGAAAGGCAGCCCAGGCTGAAACCACCGGGTTGGAAGCGGAAAAGTTTGTGACTGTCGCCACTCTGACCAATAACCCTCCATTTACCTTCGATAAGTCTTTTGCAGAAGACCTGCAGCACGAAATTATCCCTCCGGGACTGGATTCTGAACGCCTCCAGGGATATAGCTGGGATATCCTGCGGGAGAGTTTTCATGCGATGGGATATACCATCAAGTTGTATATATACCCTTGGGTCAGGGCGTTCGAACAAGTTAAAGCGGGCAAGGTGGATGTTCTTTTTCCGACGGGGTTCAACCCCGAGCGTGCTGAGTATTTCCGCTATTCCGAAGAACCTATCAATCACGTCGATTTTTTGGTTTATGTCAATCTGGATTCCAGTCTGCAATGGGAAGGACTGGAGTCTCTGAATGGAAAAACCATTGGCGTTTTAAGCGGATGGAACTATGGGCTCAAATGGAAGCGCCAGATAGAGATTCTTAAATATGATATTCGCGAAATCCTGCAGGGATTCGGCATGTTGGACAAAGGCTATATTGATGGGCTGGCAGGATATGAACTTAGTTTTGATTATGCATTGAAACAGGCGAGCTGGAAGAATCGATACAAGAAATTGCCGATATTTGATTCCACAGATGAATTTGCCGTGGTATCCATTCAGCTTCCCAACGGAGAGCAGCTTCTCAACGACTTTGATCGTGGTAAGCAGTACATCAATGAGATGGGAATCTTCCACCAGATTAACTCAAAATGGCATGGGGTGTCCGAGTCTGAAATATCTGATCTATGAATTAATCCGGCGTTTATTTATGCAATTAGCATTGTGGATCTCCCCCAAGGAATCCCTGGGAGTTCCTCAAATCATCTTCCGTGTTATTTCTCTTCACACTAAAAACCCATACGGTCAAGCTTAAACGTAATAAGTTGTAACTAATGGGTGGATGCTTTATATTTGCCGGTTTGCTGACCAGTTGTTTGAGAACAGGGATTTTCCATGTTTGTGCTAGTTCGTTCTTGTCTATTCGTTATCGTTTTAATTTCATTGACAGCTTGTGGAGGCGGAGGCTCTGGAGGGGGAACTGTAGAGGATGCCACAGCACTGGTTAAAAGCCCAGAAGCCACAAAACTATACTATCAGTCGTTAGCTGAATCCTCTTATATCGGGAAGTCTGATCCTGCTCGGTTGGACGCATCCAGTCTTGTTAAATTCATGGACTATTTGTTTGATCCGGAAGACAACCAGGTTGATGTGATATCTTCAGGAGCAGAGCTTAACAGCCCGGGACAGTACGATAACCTGCCTGAAGTGCGCTCCTTTTCGACGCAAACACGACAACTTTTACTACTAGGCCCTGTAAGCGAGAGTCGCCAGACTTCATCATCAGAGGCCGCTAAAGCCGTTACCGCAAGTCAGACTGTGAACGAGACTTATTCATGTGCAGGTGGTGGATATGTTCGCTATCTAGGTAATCTGACCAATTCCGGAACCGGGGTGCTAGAAGTTAGTTATCATGCATGTGTCCGCAACAATGGCTTGGTTATAAACGGAAAAGGTCACCAATCTATTGAGTCGGATGTAACGAATAGACTTACTCTTTATTATGACGCGGTCACGTTTTCTGACGAAAATGGCGGGGCCACTTTGAGTGGATACATCACAACTGAAAATCCTGGACCTACCTCCAACACACGTGAAATCTACTTCCTCACTGTTACTGACTTTGAGTCTGGTGAACAGTTGGCATATCGAAACTTCATAATTGATAGTGACTCAGTTGGGGAGATCAATTTTTCCGGTGAGATGATGATCGATACTCTTGGATCCATTGCTGTTAACAGTAACGGACTCGTGCTGGACCAAACCGTGGGGTATCAGGGAGGAGAAGTTGAGTTCGCTAGTGAAGCTTCCAGCGGTAAAGTGGCCTTTTATGGTGATAGGAAAGTAGGTATCTATCTTGATGAAGACAATGATGATAGCTATGAAAAGGTATTGGGTCTAAACGATGGTTTCAATGCGGTCTTTTCCGGAGATATTGCCCCAGAGGATCTTAATTGGAATCAGGAGCTAAACTTTCCTCCCGTCTTTGAGACAGTTGGTATTACGTCTGATGGCAGTGGTTCTACCCTAGATACCTGGTCTGCAGAAGTGGGGAGTATAGTCGATTACGATGGCGATGATATTACTATTTTAGAGTATCGATGGTATGTAAACGATGAGCTTATGCAGGCTTCTATCAGTCATCAGTTTCCACCATACAAAGCGGCATTCGGGGATACTATCTCTCTTGAAGTTGTAGCTACTGATGGTAAGAGCACCACCACGTCGCAAAAGGTGACCGTATCGGTAGGTGACGCGCCTTTCATAGTTGAAATAGGAGAGTTCCCAGAAATTGTTGAAGCTGGGCAAACTATTTCCTTTCCGGCGAGAGTAACAGATCCAGACAATATCGCAGGACCCTATCCAGCGGTTCTGATATCTCCTCCGGAAGGGATGGCTATAGACTCAGATGGAATCCTGAACTGGACCGTACCTGAACCGGCATTTGGTGATATTTCCCGTTTTCGACTTAAGATTGAAACCATAGATGGAGTACGTATACAGGTTGAAAAGACTATCGTTGTCCAAGGCTCCGCGTCAGCAAAAACAATTGTAGCGGGCGATATTGTTGTACCCATCCGTAATCACTCCCTATTCGTTGGTAACTTTGATCAAATTCCAGGTAATGAAGTCCTTACCAGTGATAGCGCTGGACATTTGATGTTGATTAAAGAAGAAGAGGGCAATTACAAACCTTCGTGGATGTATCCCTATGGAATGAGTGATTTAGGGATAATTAATCAAACAGCATTATATGACAATGATCTGGATGGCTCTCCAGAAATTTATATGGCGACTGCGCATAGTGTGGTTTATATGGCCAAACCTGCTGATATTGCGAGAACCGTAAAAGACTATGGAAGTTATATTCCCAAAGCTATTGAAGTTGGTGATTTCAATAGCTCTGGTACCCCGCAAATCGCTGTTATTTATAGCGAAAGCAGATCCTCTGATTCGAACTGCTATCTTGAAATCATTGATGCCCACACAGGGAATAGGCTGTTTCATACGAGTATCGGGGAAAGAGCGACGGAAGTGGTAGCAGGGAACCTGGATGACGACGAGAATCTTGAAATTGCGATAAACAATGGTTGGGTTTTTGATGGCAGGAGCTATGAAACTCAATGGGAATACACTGAAGGTTTTGGCGACTATATAGCCTTGGGAAATATCGAGGATGGTGCTTCTGATGAGATTGTAGGTGCTAATAGGGATACTGGTGTTGCAGCTTTCAGTCTAATCAAAAAGCAGAAATTATGGGATCTGGACAGAGCATCGAATTGCTCAGTATTGGTGGCCAATATTGATGCTGACAGCTTGGAAGAGATTATTTTAGGGGACTGCGAGTCAAGTAGCATTACTGCCTATGATACCGGCACAGGGGTGCCCTTAGTTGATTGGCAATATTCCAGCATAGGGCAGAGAGTATACAGCCTCGTTTTGGGGGATATAGATAATGATGGGGACTCTGAGCTTCTATGGGGAACAGGGAAAACTGAAAGCACCCCGAATCAACTTGTAGTTGCTGAAGTAAACGGAAATACCCACGTAGAGATAAGCCAGAACACGACACAAATGGACAGACTTGTTGGAAATGGTTGGGCCTCCGTTGGAGGGAAAGAGAAGGCAGTGTTTACAGCTTCACCAATTGTTGATGATACGAAGGGACCACGGTTTGTACAATTGGATCACTCAGGAAGCTTCTCCGTGTCAGGAGAGTTCAGTCCCGATCAATCAATTGGTTACCGTGGAATTATTGTTGATTCAGACAGCAATGGAGACTCAGAGCTATTAGTTACTTCGCATGATGCAAACTATGGAGGGCTAACGCTACTCGATTTAAATGACTATGGAAGCATATGGTCGTCAGAGGTTGAGGAGAACTTTTTTGCTCGTCTCATACGAACAGCAGATATCAACGGAGATGATCATCCTGATGCACTATACGCAAATATAAATAAAATTAAGGCCGTTGATATATATCATCGTTCCGAGCTTTCTATAGAAATAGATCCAGTGGCTTATATTGCTGACTTTTATGTGACGGATATCACTGGTGATTCGGTTAAAGAATTCTTGATCGCAACCACTGAAGATGTTGAGGTCTGGGAGTCCGTCGATGGACATTATCAGAAGACGAGTTCGCTTGGTTTATCTTGTCGCAAGATCGTGCCTGTCAATGTTGATGCTGATCCCCTTATGGAAATAGGGTGTGTGACTGGAAACATAATATTCGGGCCTTCAAAATTGACAATCTATGATTTGTCATCGACTGGGTGGTATGAATTAATTGGCAAGGATTATGATCAGGCGATAGTCGGCATCAGCAGTGTCCCTGATTATCCCGGCGCTATTGCTATAGGTGCGCAGTACTATGATCGGGATCTTATTCACTTCCATAGTAATGTCTTTATAGATTCATTGATTACTGGCGAAACCTTGTGGTCAAGTCCTTCTATAGCTGGGCGAACAGATAGCACCTTTTTTAAATTCCGGAGCGCAGCCGAAGCAGATGGCGGACCGAGGTTAATGATGGGGGCTTACAATACGATGTATTTATTCCAGTAATAGACTTCCACCTAGGAATATAAGTGAATCTGTATGAGGAGTTGGGGGGGATAGCCAACTCCTATGATTGATAGTGGTGTACATCTATCCGGGTTACCTTTTTACAGCGCAATATTTGCGGCCTAGCAGCTAGTCATCACAAGACGAGATTGCTTCTGCAATCTCTGGATTGTAAACACCATCCACCAGAACAAACAGAATTCGACAGGTTTTGCCGGAGCGGTTAGCCCAGGCATGATTGGTTCCTCGCTGGACGACCACACTGCCGGGCTTTACCACGACTTCCGAGTCGTCAAGAATCAACGTCAGTTCACCTTCGATCACGATACCGTAGTCTATCGATTCGGTACGGTGCATCAGGGGATGAGGCGCGCTATGACTGGCAGTTGATGCTTTCGCATCACCAATCTCTGAAAAAGCCTCCTTTAACTCGGAAGCACTGCGTGTCGTCAACTCGTCACTGTCTGGAGGAATGTCAACAAAGCGAATTCGGGTACCATTCTTGGGAGGTGGCAGGCTGAGCGCACCGAGTGTTGGATCCTGGCCATTGTTAATCACCGCGGGAGTAGAATCCGTATTCCAAACCTCATGAAAGACGACACCGGGAATGGCGGTTAATTCCACACTCGTAGGCAAGGGGCCGTTGAGTGAGATAATGGCATTGCCTTCTTCATCATGACCGGTGACGACACGATGGATGGCAGGTAGTGTCATAGCGATAGCCCTTTGTAGTTAACCTGCAGTTTGTATACGGGTCCATATCTAAACCCCTAACTCTCAATGTTACATATCAGTGTGCAACATAGCATAGAACTCATAACGTAAAAGCTTTGTGACTGGCAATTCAAGAGCAGGATGTCATTTTCTGATTTTGACACTTTCTCGTTATCGCCTATATTTTATACAGCTAAAAGATGGATGGATGATATGGACGTTGATCATCATCGCTTTACGGACAATGCTCTCCCTGGCATCCGGCAACAGACGCAACCTGCACTGGTGACGAATGAGATGGGACCGCCTGCTGAAGGTTGGGGCCATGACCGTCAATGCTATTTTCCTGAAAGCTTCCCCAACTATCCTTTTAACTGTTCCTGTCCTTTTGACCATCGTCCTGATTGCGTTTCAGCTTTCCTCCAAAGTACAGCTATCAGGCTGATGCCAGCTAGTGCTTTTCATTTATTTCTCTCGGCGGCGGTTAACCGCTTGAAATCAGTATCGCAAGAATTGTCATTCCGAACGTTGGAGAAACCGGATTGGCATACCCCGGCAGATAGTACTGCCTAAATTTAAAGGAATAGAAGATGAAGACTATAAAACGGCATTTAAAAAGTGGTTTATTGCTATTATCGATTTCTCTGCTGCCCGTGTCCGCTTTTGCTGGTACTTCAGGCTGCCCGGTAAATTCAGAGTGGTTGACGAGTCCATCTTTGCCGACGGAAGTAAAGCAAAGTGGTTCAGATGGTTCTTCGACTTTTTGCGACTTCTATCAGTTTTCTACCCAAACATTCCTGTATCTGATGTCCCCGGTCAGCTCCGGGAATATGCGTAACTTTCAGGTACAGGCTGATTATCCGCTACTGGAATTCAATGACGATGGTACACCCGCAAATTCTTGCGATAGCACCATTGATGGACCGACATTGCGGATGAGTCTGGATAAGACTTCCAGCATCTCAACAGGACAGGCTGGGGGCGGGGCAACAATCTATGCCCAGGACGGCAATGTTGTCTATTACGACGTGAGATTTAACAAATCCCTCTGTGGCCTGACGGCCAGCGCTGTTGAAATGCAAAAACAGAATCTGATCAACTTTCCCTCAGGCACCATGGAATTAAAGTTTGCCTGGAAAAAGTTGTCCTCAAGTGAAATTTCATCGAACTCTTTTGTTACCCAAAAACAGTCCATTGGGGGCACCACGGTTACTCTTGGCTTATTGGGTATGCATGTCATTGTAGCGACCAAAAACCATCCTGAATTTGTTTGGGCGACCTATGAACACAAAGTAAATACTCCCGATTGTCTACCGTCCGGTATACAAACCAATACGAATTGGACCTTTGCTGATAGTAACTGTACTGCAGAGCTGCCGGATTCTGCCGAAGAGAGCAATTCGTGTAAGTTCAATCAACCTCCCAAGAATCAGACATCACCGACAGGCACACCGACAAATATCTGTCGCGTGCACCCTTATGGTACAGCCAGCGGCGATTTGAAGGCCGGCGAGAATATCTCTGATATCACTGAACAGAATGCCGATCTCTATGATCTGCTGAATCAATCCACCACCTCCTCAGCCATGAAGGTGCTGACAAACTATTTTAATGTTGGGGCATTATGGGTCAGCAACATCCAGCAGAGTTCTGGTGGAATTGGGGTACCGAATGAGCGCGGTTCGCTGCGCCTTGCGAATTCTGTGGCTGAAACCGATTACCAAGAAGTCGATATTACTTCCGATTTTGCCAGTAATTGCTTCGGTTGCCACAACTACATAGGGACTGGCCAGCAAGTTAGCAACAACATTACCAGCCAGGCCCTTAGCCATACATTCAAGGATATTAAAGTGGGGCAGGGGCAGGCGATTGATGTTACCGCTTCAACGGTCATCGGGAGTAATGCCAGTGCTTCTGGGATCTGTAGTGGTACCAAGGGAACTTGTGCGGAAACGGCCAGCTATCTGAAATGGAATGGCCAGTGGACGAATATCAATACCAGCGCCGGGTCCGTGTGTGGGTGTGAACTGTCTGAATAGCGAGTGGGCTAATTGGCTATGTGAGCGAAGGCCTTACTCTCATCAAAACTTTCAGCAAAGTTTCGGTGACAATTGTAAGGCCTTCCAAGGCTGTCAGTTCAATCTCATACTATTCGATTACACCATAGAAGTGTTACTCCAAAATGGGGTTACTCAATAATACGGTTACTCCATAATAAACTGCTGACAGGTCAGGGTGACATGTTCAGAAACCTGAATACGGCCGCCGGGCTCAACCGTGATAGTGCCGTAATTGTGCACCTGAGGGTCGCCGGGCATGATGATTAAAGGATTCTCTGCGGTAACAGTGATATTTTCGGCAACAAAGGCAGCGACCTTTCCGGGAAACATTGCGGCATTGATAAGAGGCTCGTAGTCTTTGACCTTGTTCGAGTTACCCTGCACGTATGCGACAGCTGCCTTTTTGATATTTTCATGCATCTCAGGCGAGACAGACTGACGGAACTCTTCGGTGGAGTTTGCTGCAGTGAGTTGATTGAGATGTTCTTGAGGGAGTGGTGGCGGGTAGTCGACATGTGAGTCATTATAATAATCGGGTATGCCAACGAGTTTGTTCATCTCCGCAATGGAGGCTACCGGAATGATTTTGGGTGGAATATGTGAAGCCAATGGGTCGGAGGACATATGGACCGGACCGCTTCCTTTCGCCAGCATATGTTCTTGGGTAAAGGTTGTATCAGTGGGTCCCATGCCCAGACGTTGATTCACTTCTGCGAAGGCCTTTGCCTCGGTCTCGGTTAATTTATCATTCATCTTCTGACTCCTGATGTTGTAAACAGGGTTAGGTTTCTTGTGCCTGTTCCATCATCAAAGGCGAATACCCTTGATGTTTCGTAGATGGGAAGCAGGCAGTGCTTAGAGAAAAAGAGTGGAAGGTGAAGGCTGCATCGCCCGCTGCGATGCGTTGGAGCATGTTGGGACAAAGGCGGTTACAACGAAATGAGCTGTCTTCGACGGATTGAGTGACGAGCGAATATTTGGCGGGAAGCCAACGGTAGAATATTACCGAGAGTCGAAGCTGAGCACCGCACTCCATGCGGATATCACCCCAGTATTAGTGATTGTTATTGACGGTATTTCCTATACTACGAATTTAGTTATAGACCAGGTTCCTGACGCCAACAAGTGAGCCTGGAGGGCGTAGAATTTGTCATTGTGGGAAAGAGGATGAGCAAAAGCTGTCTGAAACAGAACGGAAACTGGGCTAATATAAAATCATTCATCAGGTACACATCAGCTACATTTGTTAGCCAGTCGCAGCAGGAATAAAAATCTGAACTCTTAGTAGTTGTTCTTCAGCGGCGTTGTTCAGATGTAGAAGTTCAGAGTCTGGCCCCTAAAAGATCACGGAGGACATGCTATGGGACACTATGCGGCAACACTGAGTGACCTTCATCTTATTCCCCTTGATAGTGACAACCCGAATACATATGTATCATGGGCCAGATCATTTTTTAATGATCCCAGGTATATTCTGAATCCTTATCTTGATATCACTCTACATCTGGATATCACTAATGCCCGAAGCCGTTATGATGCTCAAAATGAAGGTACCTTTACGGCCTTTTTGTACTATTACCTCATCCAGGCTTTAAAGAAATACCCTGAATTTTTCTACCGGTATATTGATGGACAATGGCTACAGGTTTCAAATCCGGCCCTTTTTTTTCCTATCGCCCGAAATGAAAGAAAAAATAGATTCTATGAAGCTTTTATTCCGAATATCTTTCAGCTTACGTGGCCTGAGTTTTCCAAGGCATATCAGATAGAGGTCGAGAATAGTAAGCAACATCCCAGGCTGCTTGGCAGTCACTTGTTCGTCTACTCGCTATTTATCGGCAATCTGCCTAATCTCCAGGTGACGGGTCTAACTTTGCACGTGAATGATCGTTTCAGTGCACAGCCGTATTTCTATTTTGGAAAACGTTACCGACTCAACGAAAAGTTATTTGTCAGCCTGAGTATCAAGTTTCATCATTCTACCGTTGACCCGCATATCATTGATCTTCTGTTGGAGGAATTTCAGAGAGAATTTCAATAGTATCGGTGTCGCATATCCATAGCCCTAACCCTGGTACATGGGCGATACATACAAAAATGGAAGGATTCTCGTGAAAATACAGTTAACCATCTCTGCACTATTGATCCCATCATTATGCCTAGGTATGACTGCTTGCTCCTCTTTACCTGTGTCTCACTGTTTACCGGGTGAGAAATTGGAGTTTCAAGAGTCACTCTACTTTGGCACGGGCAAGCCGGATGGCGTTGTCACAGCTGAAGAATGGAATCAATTTCTAGACACCATAGTGACACCACATTTCCCGGAAGGTCTTACCGTCGTGTCTGCATCGGGACAATGGCAAAGCAGTAGCGGTGAGATCGTCAAAGAAGCAAGCTATGTTCTCACTTTGATTCATGCTGATACTGAGGAAAACGAGCTTGCGATCACTGAAATATCGAATGAATATAAAACCCAATTTCAGCAGGAAGCCGTTCTTAGAGTAAAAAATTCTACATGTGTATCGTATTAGTCAAGAACGATTATGACCTTTCCCCGAAAAATAGTACCAAATACTTGCATCGCGGGTTACAGCTTGAAAAGCCCAATTAGGCCGACTAACTTTTAAAGAAAACACTAAGGGATGTTTCGTTCCATCTGTTCGGGAAAAGTGCTGATCAATCTATGAAGATCTAACGTTATTTCGAAAGCTTCTAGGGATGGGCCAGTAAATGGAAACTTTAAAGTCTGTAGGAAGCAGAATAGGGAATTTATATGATGAGTTTGTAACCAGACATCTGAATCATGAGTCTGAAACCCTTCAGGAAATATCCAGGCTGAAGGAAAGCCTGGTCCATATCGATTTTTCATTTGGCAATCCCATCTGTGATTGTTTCCCTCCTGCCGCCAAGGCTGGTGCCAGAGCGTTTTACCTGAACACACGCAGTTATCCACGATCAAGAGGTATCGACAGGATAAGGGATACCGTTTCTCAATATGCCACCCAAGAACTGTTTAACGGGGCAAGAATCCTCTCAAGAAACAATGTCATACCCGGAATCGGAACGACGCATTTGTACTTTTCAATTGCGCGAGCATTTCTGAATGAAGGCGAGGTTTGTTTGGTGACAGCCCCGGGGTATGGAATATTTTCGTATATTTCTGAGGAAGGAGGTGCCTGCACATATTCACTCTTATTGAAGAAGAGTAATCGTTATCGATTTCTACCCACTGAACTCCGTATGGCCATTGAGGAAATCAACGGTTCGGGAAGGAAGGTCAAAGCATTTCTATTTATGAACCCTCATAACCCCACCGGAAATGTATATAGCCGTGAAGATGAGCTGATTGAGATCGGCAGAGTCTTGAAAGAAAAACATATATTGATCATTGAGGATATGGCATACATGGGGACTGAGTTTGATCAAGGACAATCAGTCAAACCTATCTGCCTTTACTGCCCTGAGCTTTTCGACCAGACAATAACCCTGCTGTCGTTGTCCAAGGCATACGGAATGGCAGCCATCAGAGCTGCAATTGCAATTTCCAGTGAAGAAAATATTCAGATTATCAAAACTGAGTTATCCAAAAGCGTCGACTCGGTCCCCATTCCCCAGCAGGAAGCTCTGGCAGCAACCTTTGCGGTAGACTTCAATATCAGTAGGGCTCGAATTCAGTTCTTATCGAAAAATGCAGAAGAGTATCAATATAGAACCGCTTTGATGGTGGCTATGATTGACGGGGTTGAGCATATTGATCATCGATATCGGCAGCGGGTTGTTAACGAAGTCACCGCAATCCTGGGAATGAGACTGTCCGTTGAAATTCTATCGGGAATCAACGGGGTGGAAGTGGAGATCATTCCAAGTTCGGGTTTCTTCCTGCCTGTAAGCTTTGCGGGGTGGAAGGGGTTGTACTTTGCTGGAAAGAAAATAGAAACATGTCATGACCTGATCATAGATGTTCTGGCTCAGGCCGCCAGAGTGTTGGTGCTTCCTGGTAGTGCCATGATGTGGCCCAATAATGATTGGGTTGTCAGAATGTCTCTTGTTCCAGAGTCTCTTGATGAGTCCGGTATTCCTCCCAGATCAAATATTATTATCGGTTTGAAACGCGTTTATGAAATAGGGAAGCAGTTATCTCATGGCTTGAGAACTTGAGTCATGGACTTTGAACGCCAGGTGATTTTTGCGACCCGTAATGAGAATAAACTTCGTCATTACCGGTCAATATTCGACAGGGTCGTTCCCCTTGTAAAAATAATATCAATGAATGATGTCGAAGCCATTGTCAGGAATTCAACCGGGGCAGAACGCTTTAAATTTCATGTGGAAGCAGAAAAAATGGTCGGCTCAGACGGCACGGCTTATGGTAACTCCCTGCGGAAAGCTTTAAACATCATAGAGCAAATCAGAAGGTTGAATATTGGCGATTTTTTAAATGCTACCGTCATTAGTGATGACTATATTTGCTATCTGGAATCGCTGGTTTGGGGGGTAGATCGCCAAACTCAAGAAAAAGGCATTTTCTTGAAGAGTCATGTTGGTGGTGAGTATGACACTTTTCCGTTTCCAGGATTGGATATTCGCCAATTTGTAGATTCCTTTCGAGTGGCTAGTGAACAGGGACGGATAGGGTTGAGTGATGGTGAATACGACACTCTACTTCATGAAAGGGCGATCTACTATATTGGTGAAATGCTGGAGAACAAACATCAGGAAAGTATTGCCTATTGTAATGTCCTGACTTTGGCAAGGGCTGCAGACAAACAGTTTTTTCAGTTCAAGGGAGAGCAAAAGGGCAAATTTATCTATCCCCCCATAAAAGGCCCATCAGGCTATGGTATGGCGATGGCGACACAACTGCCCGGTTTTGCTACTACAAATGCCAACCTTCCTTATAACGATTACCTTCAGAGCACGGCTGAATATAAATCAGTCATAAAGGCACGAGAAGTTTTACTTAATTCGTACTGATACTCCATCCGGTAAATTCTGATCTTTATTGCTGTCGTAACAGGTTCAATAGCCCATAGTTGGGCAGACCCTTTATGAAGCAAATGTAGATTCAAGGTCTGCCCGGATTCTCTTTATTGATCACCCAATTAATACGCTTCCTTAACAGTAAAGTAAGTTACGTGAAGGTGGTTTTTTGGCTATTGAAGCGACTGTAAAGAGATGCGAATTCCATTCTTGATCAGTGAATTTTTACCCGCCTATGAGATCCAGTCACTTCGTCAACTGGGTTGGTCAATTGCCCCTTATCATCGAACAACGGCAGGTAATTGATTCCAATCCACGAGTGCAACATGGCTCCCCATAACGACACCCCTTCGAGGGCTTTGCGTAATAGCACCTTAGCCCGATGAGACTCAGGGTCGAAAGCTAAACCGTCAGGGGAGGCCAGATATTCCAATCCCATAATGGAGTGATGTTCATCCGCCTCGACGTGAATATCGAAGTAGATATCCCCGGCATCCAGTTCATACATTTTAGGCGCAACAACTTTAAAGAAATCGTTAGAACAACGTTCGATACCGCTGTTGATTGTGACCAGCCATTTTTCCCGATCCTGCTCAACAGCAAGCTGATAGGCAAGATTGACGCAGGAATTGGTGTAGACCGAGGTAATGACCTGGCTCAGTTCGAGGGGGGATTCGATCAAGCCATGTTTCAACATCCAGTCTCTTAACAGCATATGATGGTCGGCTTCACCGAAGGCATGTTTGGAATAGAACGGCATCATCGGATTTTCGCGTAATGAGGTGAGTCCTAACATTAGACCTAACACCTTCGGGAAGGTCGCCGAATGGTAGTAAAGCTGTTCAGCAACGGGTTTGAATTCCCGGACATCTTCAATATTTCGTACCCAGTTGAAAAAGGGCATGGTCGTCACTGCTTCGCTGGCTTTGTACAAAGGGTCAACCAGCCAGGCATGCTGATGCCTGAGAGCGCTAATCTTTGCCTGATCTACGGTTTCATAGGGGGATTGGTTCGACTGCATGACTGTACTCCTTCCATTGATTCCTCCATCCTCAGAAGTGCCCGGTTTGATGCGATGTCCATTGCACCTAAGGATCCTTGGTATGAATTATCCTAGGCGAATCATTTTGGGAAAACCAGATACCCCAAAATGGGGCAGAGGGGCGAATATGTCACCTTTTTGAGGGCTCAAGATGATCTCAATTTATTGATTTAATGAGGAAGTGTCACCTTGGTGTGTGTGATTTCAGGCTAGTCGCCGGTTACAAAAATGCTGAAAAAATGAACAGACTGGATGAGAACGATACAGAAACTCTTGAGTATGAGCGGTTTTGTTTCGAAGAGTGGCTGAATGTTATGAATCTTATTCTGCAGGATTTCTGATTTATCTTTGGGCCACCAGTATTTTGCCCCTAAAGTGTTGTACCCGGTCACAGATATTTCGAATATCACTGTATTCAGATTCTGAACCGGGTAGTATTCGCATCGCCGGTTAGATAGGCGTTATAAACAGATTCGGAGAGCATTAATGTATTTAAGGACACTCGTCATTCTTTTGATCGCTTTGGCTAGCTCTTTGGCCCAGGCAGAGGAATGGTTTGCCATGGAGCGCCATGGTGATTGTTACCGCCTGGCCGACATGAATGACCACATATATGTTTTCAAGGGCACTAAGACTCCTGAAGAAATGGAAGAAAAACTAAAGGCTGAGCGGGTAGAGTATACGATTGAGCCATTAAAGCCCGGGATGGAAGGCGTCTTAAAAGTGAATGTACCACGTGAAAATATCGCCATGCTGATAGTGACGAAAAAGTACTGCAAGGTCATTAATGAGCACTAGGTAAAATCTTATATTCATGGAGCTGGAATTAAAATGTCAGCTCCCTGGATATCGAAGCTTTCACACCATCGATCACCGATCCATTCACCCACCGACCCATCCACCGACCGCTGCCACATTTCACCTCATTTGCTACGCACTTTCGCCAGCTTTGTTGATTAGAGTGAAACAAACACCCTGATCGGTAGACTTGAAGTGAAAATTAAAATGATCCTGCCGTCATTGACGGAAGCCGAAAGCCCATATAATCGACCCGTTAAGTACTCACTATTTCCGCCACTGGGGTTAGCCACTCTGGCTGCCTATTGTCATGAATGTGATGAAATAGATCTTGTAGACCAGCACGTCGAGAAGCTCTCGACGGATGATTGCCCGGATCTCGTTGTCATTCAGGTTTATATCACCAATGCGTACCGTGCTTACCAGATTGCGGACACCTATCGTAGTAAAGGTTGCTACGTGATATTGGGGGGCTTGCATGTGACCTCGTTGCCGGACGAGGCCAAACAACATGCAGACAGTGTTTTTATCGGTCCAGGTGAAGACACCTTTCCTGAATTCCTAAAAGATTTTCGGGCCGGAAAAGCCAAACCTGTTTATCGCTCAATAGAGCGCAGTCTGGATCACCTGCCTCCCGTCAGGCGTGACCTCATCAAGAGGCATCTGTACCTGGTGCCAAATTCAATTGTCGTCAGTCGAGGTTGCCCGTTTCACTGTAGCTTTTGTTACAAGGATGCCTTCTTCGGAAGTAAAAAGTCGTTCTATACCCAAAAGGTGGATGACGCATTGAGAGAGATTGAAAGGTTGCCTGGCCGCCATTTGTATTTTCTTGATGATCACTTGCTGGGAGATCGCAGGTTTGCATCAGCGTTATTTGATGGCATGTACGGCATGAACCGGGTCTTTCAGGGGGCTGCGACGGTCAACTCAATACTGAAAGGTGATCTTATTGAGAAGGCTGCCAAGGCTGGTTTGAGGAGCATATTTGTCGGATTTGAGAGTGTAAATGATGAAAATATGGCTTCGACCAATAAATATCAGAACATTCACTATGAGTACGAGGAAGTATGCCGGCGATTGAACGACCTGGGTATCATGATAAATGGAAGTTTTGTCTTTGGTCTGGATCATGATGGTCCCGATGTTTTTCGACGGACGGTAGACTGGGCTTTACGTCAAGGAATCACCACTGCCACCTTCCACATCGCCACCCCTTATCCTGGAACTGCTTACTATCAGGAAATGCAACAGCAGCGGCGCATTCTGCATTCTCAGTGGGATCGTTACGATACCCGACAAGTTGTTTTTCAACCTAAAGGGATGAGTACGGAACAACTCAAGCAGGGGTATGACTGGTCCTATCGTGAGTTTTACCGGTGGAAGAATATCGTCAGAAGTGCTTCAGCTCACAGTAACAGCAAGCACATGTTAAAGCATTTCTTTTACACGGCAGGTTGGAAAAAGTTTGAGTCGCTATGGACTTTGCTGATCAATGGTAGGCGTCTTGGAATGATGACGCCCCTTCTCGAAGCAATCCTGTCAAAAGTATCGAAGGCAGGGGAGGAAAGAGAACTAGGTGGGGGGAACACAGAAGGAAATAAGATAGAACAACCCGGCAAGAAAATCGACGTATTGGAGTGGGAGGGGCTTTCATGATGAGAAGGCTTTCACGGGGGCAGGTTAAACGCATGACTGACGTGGTATTGGCCATTGTGGCCGTTACGATGTTTTTACCCCTATGGCTTCTTGTTGGGCTATTAATATTGTTGGAAGACGGATCACCGGTAATCTTTCTGCAGACAAGGCTCGGAAAAGACAAGCACCCCATAACTGTCATCAAATTGCGGACTATGAGAGCAGGCAAAGTTACCCGTATTGGGAAATGGCTCAGATCCACCGGTTTGGATGAGAGTTTGCAATTTCTACCTGTTCTGGCTGGAACCATGAGCATTGTGGGGCCCCGGCCGCTCACGGAGGCTGATATACATAGAATAGGATGGGGCGGCGAAAAGCATGCTGACCGCTGGAAGATTTCTCCCGGCATCACTGGTATGGCCCAGCTATTCAGTGGTCGTGGTGCACGGGTTTCATTATACTTTGACCGCTATTATCTCCGCCGACAATCGTTGATTCTGGATGTCAGCATTATCTGTCTATCTTTTATGGTTACCCTGGTTGGAAAGAAGCGCGTGCAGACGATGATTCGAAACAATCGACGACATACCCAGGCAGGCTTATCGGGATTTATCCGCTCTCAACTATCGCGAAACTCCCCAGGGGTTGTCCCCTCACAGGATTTAAACCAGCGATGAAATGATCTGGGTTCGGCAAAGCCCAGTTGATAGGCAATATCTGTAATAGCCATTTGGCTGTGCTTTAGCAATTGTCGTGCGCTTTCCAAGCGAACTTCATCCAAGAGTTGCTGGTAGGTGTATCCGTGCTCATTCAGGCGTCGTTGCAGGGTTCTGGATGTTATATTCATCGACTCTGCCACCATATCCTGACGCGTAATGCCTTCCGATAGTTGCTGCTGAAGTCGTTGCTTGATTTCCCGGATGATGTCTGGTGTGTCATCCATCTCCAATGACTTGATCTGCTGGGTGGCATGCCCCTCCAGCGTCTTTCTTAATAGTTGATCCGGCTGTCGCAGAGGGATATCCAGCAATGCCCGCCTGAAAACCAACGCATCTATCTTCTGATCGTAAAGCACCGGGCAATGAAATATCTCTTGGTAACGCTGTTTATAAGTGGGAAGTTGATCGGCAGTGGGGGAAGATTTCTGCAGCAATAGCTGTTCAGGTGCTGCCGAATCATTGTTGGCCAGCCAGCGGCTGAAGTTCACCCAGGAGGCAAAGACATTGTCGACCATATGCGGACGAACTTCCGGATCGGGATAAGCGCAGTGCCAGCGAATCAACACCATGTCCGGATCGGTTTCCCAAGGCTCCAGGGTGGTCACCCCCATATCACCCACCAGCTTTTCAAACGGTGCTATGCGCTCGATGGCTTCGCCCAGGGTGGCACAACTCATGACAATGTAGCCCAGGACATTGTAGGACCCTGGCTGCACATAATCCCCACTGTTCAGGCCGAGCAGAGGATCATTGGATTGTTGTATGAGATTTTTCAGGATAGCCTGAAACTGTATACCTGTGATACCGCTTGAGCCTTCTGCCAGCCGGGCTCTTTCAACCGAGGCCGCTTTTAGTGCCTGATCGCAGTCCAGGCCATGATCTTCGGCAAACCGGAGGTATTGATTGACGGCGGCAACGGAGGCAAATCCCAGATTTTTCATGATGTCTCAGAGTTTGTGGTATATCTCATTCGTCGTCCGTTGTCGCGATTTGCTACCCGGACTGTCCGAATCTGACAGTGTATTTCCCGTCAATATTATTAACCTTGTAAGGATAGTGATCTTTTGCATCAGTGGAAACCTGGAGTTTAATCCCTGAACCCCGATGTAAAGAACAATGGATAAATAAGACATCAAACAAGAAATCAAATATGTACCTTGGTGCACGACATTATCAGTTAATTATTCGGAGAGTGAGATGAGACGCTGGAACGGTTGGGGAGATGAAAAGAACAGCATGGAACTGCCTGGTAACGGTGTGGATTTTCTGGCTGAACGAGTCGGCAGAGCCAATGCTTTGCCTGACGCATCTCTGCAGGAGGTGATTGATAAGGTTCCTGAATCCCGATTGCCGCGTCATCTGTTGGTTGATACCTCTTCGGAAGTTCGCGTGCGTCATGCGCGGGGGCAGAGTCTTCCGGACTGGTTGGCGATGCGTAGCGGTGATTTTGGCGTTTTCCCGGATGGTGTTGCGTTTCCTGAAACGACAGAGCAGGTTCGGGAACTGATGGATTTCTGCATTGATCACGACGTCATCCTGATCCCTTATGGTGGGGGAACCAGTGTTGCAGGGCATATTAATCCCTTCCACTCGGATAAGCCCATTCTGACTCTCGACATGGGACGCATGAATCAACTGCTGGAACTGGATGAAACCAGTCAGATAGCCACTTTTGGGGCCGGAACCCCTGGTCCTTTGCTGGAATCACAGTTGCGGGCCAATGGCTATACGCTTGGTCATTTCCCCCAGTCATTTGAACTTTCCACGGTGGGGGGCTGGGTCGCGAGCCGTTCCAGTGGGCAGCAATCCCTGCGCTACGGGCGAATTGAGCAGATGTTTGCCGGTGGTCGTATAGAAACGCCAATGGGAACCATGGAAATTCCAACGATTCCTGCCAGCTCTGCCGGGCCGGATTTGAGGGAAATGTTCATGGGCTCTGAAGGCCGCATGGGCGTGATTACAGAGGTGAAGGTGCGGGTAACGCCGCTGGCTGATCATGAAGATTTTTATGTGGTGGTGTTTCCCTCCTGGGAGCAGGCCAGGACGGCTGCCCGCCAGTTGGTCCAGAGTAAAATACAGCTCTCCATGTGTCGTGTCAGTAATGAGGTGGAGACCGAAACCCAGTTGGCATTGGCCGGACATCCGGGTCAGATTGCCTGGCTGGAAAAGTATCTGAGCTGGCGCGGGGCGGATGAAGGCAAGTGCATGATGACCGTGGGCATTACTGGAAGCCGAGCACAGTGCAGGGCTGCAAAATCTCAGTTCGGCCGAATCATCCGTCGGCACAAAGGGATCAGCACCGGGACCGTATTAGGGAAAAAGTGGGCCGAGAAGCGTTTCATGATGCCGTATCTGCGTGAAGCATTGTGGCAGGACGGCTATGTGGTCGACACACTGGAAACGGCAACAGACTGGGATAACGTCGATTCGTTGATGCGTGAGATAGAAACTAACTTGCGGACTTCGCTGAAGCAGGTGGGAGAAAACGTTCACGTCTTTACCCATCTGTCACACTTTTACAGTCAGGGCTGCTCCATCTACACCACCTATGTCTTCCGTACAGCGGAAAGTTATGCGAAGACTCTGGCCTACTGGCGCCGGATGAAGTCCACCACCTCCGAATTGATCGTGCATCGGCGCGGAACCATCAGCCACCAGCATGGCGTCGGCAGAGACCATGCCCCCTATCTTCCTGTCGAAAAAGGCATGTTGGGCATGAGTGCCATCAAGTCTCTGATCAGCACGTTTGATCCCAAGGATCTGATGAACCCGGGGACGCTGTTTCCGGTAGAAGGTATAGCAGAAGGGACGGAATTGGCGGCAGCCAACCCGGACGAGATAGAGCTCTCCGGTGGTACAGGCACAGGTAGCGACACGGGTTCAAAAACCGGATCTTCAGGGCAGGAGTAACAAGGACCATGACGATGTTGTCTGATCAGGATACATCCGCGTCCTGGAAACCGGGTCGTCGGGAGCAATTGGTTGATTTGCTCAAACAAACCACTACTGTATGGGATATTGTGATTATTGGTGGCGGTATCACCGGCGCCGGTATTCTAAGAGAGTGCGGCCGGCGAGGCTTGAAAGCCTTATTGCTCGAAAAGCATGATTTTTCCTACGGCAGTTCCAGTAAGTCCTCGAAAATGGTGCATGGTGGACTTCGTTATCTGGCTTCCGGACAACTTTCCCTGACCCGTGACTCGGTCAGAGAGCGGCAAAGACTGATGACGGAAGCTGAAGGGTTGGTGGATCCGCTTCGGTTTGTGATGCCCCATTATCGTGGACAGTTCCCTCCGGGTTTTTTGTTTGAACGGGTGCTGGATGTCTATGACTTGATGGCGGGCGCCCGTCAACACCACCGTTACCCGGCCCGCGATGCTGTGTATCTGGCACCGGGGATCAGGGAGGAAAGGCTGGCCAGCCTCAGCCAGTTCACCGATGCGGTGACCGATGATTCCCGGCTGGTGCTCAGAGTGTTGCATGAGGCACATATGAGTGGGGTTCAGTCCCTGAACTATTGCGCTGTTAAGCATGTATTGAAAAGTCGCCCTTCTGAAGCAGGCCAAACCCGGGTTAGTGGCGTGGTGGCGCAGGATATGATCAGTAACCAGGAACTGGAAATACCTGCCAAAGTGGTGATCAATGCCACCGGCGCCTGGGCTGACGAATTGCGGGTTGCCCAGGGAGAAGCGGCGCGAATGCGTCCCCTCAGAGGCAGTCATCTGGTAATTCCCGGATGGCGTTTCCCCGTAGGCTACTCAGTAAGCTTTTTTCATCCTCACGACAAGCGACCAGTGTTTATATTCCCCTGGGAAGGGGTGACCGTGATCGGTACCACGGATCTCGACCATCACCAGGATATGCGCGATGACGCCAGTATTTCCCAGGCAGAGGTCAACTATCTGCTTGGCGGTATACAGCATCAGTTTCCGGCACTTGGTTTGAATGAAGATGATGTGATCAGCTCCTGGTCCGGAGTTCGTCCGGTTGTCAGTTCCGGGGCGTTGAATCCCTCTGAGGAAAAGCGGGAGCATTCCGTATGGGACGAAAAAGGCCTGATCACGGTTGCGGGAGGCAAATTGACAACCTTCCGCCTGATCGCTCTCGATGTCCTGAAACATGCAGCGAAATACCTGGAAAATGAAAATCTCGGAGTGAAAGGAAACCACTCTAATGATGAGTCGAGAATCTTTAGCCGGGTAAACCGGGGAGAAGTGCTCAATCATCTTCCCAACGGACAGGCTGGGCGTTTGGTGGGAAGGTTCGGTTTGGCCGCCAATGAGATTGCCACCTGTGAACCTGACCAACTGCAGCCGGTACAGGGAACCCCAGCCTGCATGGCAGAGTTGCGCTGGAGCCTGGATAACGAAATGGTGATGCATCTGGATGACCTGATGCTGCGTCGAAGCCGGCTCGGGCTATTGCTTCCCAACGCTGGTGCAAGTGTATTGGATGAGGTCGGTCATCTGTGTCGATCAAAACTGGGGTGGTCTGAGTCGCACTGGGCCGATGAAGTCAGGCGATATGAAGACATTTACCGTCGGCATTTCAGTCTTCCGGGCGCGCCGGTTGATTCAACTGAAGTAAACGATCCAGCCGGTCGACGTCAGGAGATACCGGCATGAATGACAAAAGAACCTATGTGCTGGCCATCGACAATGGTACCCAGAGTGTAAGATCCATTCTGGTTGATGACCGGGGCAACATTGTTGCCAAGGGACAGCAGGAAATTGAGCCCTATTTTTCCGAAAACCCCGGATGGGCAGAACAAAAGCCGGAATATTATTGGGAGTCTCTGGAGCTGGCATGCCGAAAGATGTGGGCGACGACGAATATTGCGCCGGAACAGGTTTCGGCGGTGACTCTGACCACTCAGCGTGGGACAGTCATCTGTGTCGACAAGCATGGGAATCCTCTGCGTCCGGCGATCATCTGGCTGGATCAACGTCAGGCCGAGGTCAGTACTCCGATCGGCGGTGTATGGGACATTCTATTCAAACTGGCCAGGGTCGAGGATACTGTTAAACGATTCCGGGGCAATGCGCAGGCGAATTGGTTGTTGCAAAACCAGCCTGCACTCTGGAATCACACCCATAAGTTTCTGTTGCTATCCGGCTATCTGACCTATCGGTTGACCGGCAATTTCAAGGATTCTATCGGTGCCCAAGTCGGTTATATTCCTTTCGACTATAAGAAACTGAAGTGGGCCGGCCCCCGCGACTGGCGCTGGAAGGCTCTGCCAATCAAGCCTGAACAGCTGCCAGAGCTGGTTTCACCGGGGGATTCTCTGGGAACCCTGTTACCAGAGGCTGCGTTGATGATGGGCTTGCCTGCCGGACTTCCGGTCATTGCCTCCGCGTCTGATAAAGCCTGCGAGATTCTAGGATCAGGTGGTCATTCGCCGAATATCGGCTGTATGAGCTATGGCACCACCGCGACCATCAATACCACCAATCCCAAGTATGTGGAGGCCATTCCGTTTATGCCGCCATATCCTTCTGCGATTCCGGGTCGCTATTGCTCTGAAGTCATGATCTACAGGGGCTTCTGGATGGTGAGCTGGTTCAAGCGAGAGTTCGGATTGAGGGAGCAGCATATCGCGGAGGAGCGGGGTATCGCCCCGGAACAATTGTTTGATGATCTGGTCAATAAGGTGCCTCCCGGATCGATGGGCCTGATGCTCCAGCCATATTGGTCTCCTGGCGTCAGGGAACCCGGACCGGAAGCCAAGGGAGCGATTATCGGATTTGGTGATGTGCATACCCGTGCCCACATTTACCGGGCGATTCTTGAAGGGCTGGCCTATGCCTTGCGGGAAGGGAAGGAGCGGATTGAAAAGCGTTCCGGTGTCAAAATCGACAAACTGCGGGTTTCCGGCGGTGGATCTCAGAGCGATGCCGCCCTGCAACTCACGGCAGATATTTTCAATCTCAATGTGGAAAGGCCTCATACCTATGAGACTTCTGCTTTGGGAGCCGCCATTGATGCCATGGTGGGGTTGGGGGTCCATAAGGACTTTGAGCAGGCGATTAGCAGTATGACGCGGGTCGGGAAGGTGTTCGCTCCCAATCCGGTAAGGGTGAAAACCTACGAACGTCTTTACAGAGAGGTTTACCTGAAAATGTACCGGCAATTGCAGCCGTTATATAAAACCATACAGGAAGTGACCGGCTATCCCGAATAGGCCGATTATCAAGAGTAGGCTCGTTATCCAGAGCCGCCCCATCTTCCAGAACAGCCCCTGTAAGAACCCTGTTTGACATCAGACAGGGTTTTTCTTGTAAAGTCCCGGCGTTAGAATGCTGCATCGTTCCTGAGATTGGTCGGTACTATGTTTCATTCTTCCCAACCCGCATTGATCCTGATTGATGTGCAAGTTGCCATCGACAGCTATTCCGAACATCCCCGCAATCACCCGGATGCAGAACAGAAGATGCATCAGCTACTACAGCTGTGGCGGGAGCGGGAGTTGCCGGTATTTCATGTTCGCCATGCCTCTAAATTCCCCGGATCTCCTTATCATCCGGATAAAGCCTCCCATGCTTTCAAACCGGAAGTAGCACCTCTGGATTCTGAATCCATTGTCACCAAAAGTGAAAACTCGGCCTTTATCGGCACCAACCTGAATTGTCTGCTCAAATCTCAGGGTATTTCTGAATTGGTGATCTGCGGTGTATTGACCAACAACTCTGTCGATGCCACCGCCAGGGTGGCGGCCGGTTACGGCTATACCTGCTACCTGGTTTCTGATGCCATGGCCGCCTGTGGCATGACACTGCTCAGTGGTGACGTTGTTGAGGCAGAGAAGGTGCATGAGATCTTTCTCAGTAACCTGCATGGAGAATATGGAACCGTTTGCTATTCCGGTGACATTTTGACTAACCTCTCCGAATCATCAAGATCATTCGACAGCTGATGGGAAACACTATGAATTTTGAGTTCGCGACTGCCAATCAAATCCTGTTTGGAAACGGAGTTATGAAGCAGGTGCCTGGGCTGGCTGCACAGTATGGACGCAAGGTATTCCTACTGACCGGTAGCTCTCCGGAACGCTGTGCCGGACTGATTGACGCTCTCCAGGACAAATCGCTGGAGTTGACCATTCATGGTATCGGCAAGGGAGAGCCGACGGTTCGGATGGCAGAACAAGCGGTTGAACAGGCACGGCTTGCCGAAGCCGACGTGGTCATCGGTTATGGTGGTGGCAGTGTCCTGGATCTGGGCAAGGTGGTGGCTGCCATGCTGACCAATGACGGCGAGTTGATGGACTACCTGGAGGTGATCGGGCGGGCTCAGCCGCTGGCCAATCACAGTGCTCCCTATATCGCGATCACCACCACGGCGGGGACGGGCTCTGAGGTCACGCGAAATGCCGTACTCGACTCGCCGGACCACAAGGTCAAGGTCAGTATGCGAAGCCCTTATATGCTCCCTGCGGTTGCCGTAGTCGATCCGGAACTCACCTGGTCGATGCCTGCTCAGCTGACCGCCTGCACCGGGCTGGACGCACTGACCCAGGTAATCGAACCTCTGCTCTCGAATAAATCCAATCCGTTGACGGACAGTCTCTGCCGGGAGGGGATTCGCCGGGCAGGACAGTCATTGCGCCTGGTCTACGATGAGCCCGGCAATTCCCAGGCCCGTGAAGACATGTCATTGGTCAATCTCTTTGGCGGGCTGGCGCTGGCCAATGCCAAACTCGGAGCCGTTCATGGTTTTGCCGGTCCTTTGGGGGGAATGTTTCATGCCCCCCATGGCGCCTTGTGCGCAAGGCTGCTTCCGCTGGTTATGGAGTGCAACCTTCGGGCTTTGCAGGAAAGAACACCGGATTCGCCGTATATTGAGCGTTTTGACGAAGTCGCACGGTTATTGACCGGGAATCCATCTGCCACAGCCGAAGACGGTAACACCTGGATTCGGGAAATCTGTGAGCATATGCAGATCCCGCCCTTGTCCTGCTATGGAATGTCGGCGGAACATGTTGATGAGGCGATCGCCAAATCCAAAAATTCCAGCAGCATGAAAGGAAATCCGATTGAACTGACTGAGGCAGAGATGAAAGACATCCTGAACAGGGCTTTATAGCCGTTCTGGGCCCATAATAATTTGCTTCATATTATCTATTTCTCATTAATTTATTTGATTCAGTGTGAGGGATACCCGGCCGATAACCTGAGAAGGACTTATGTGTCGTTTCAGGATCCATAAAGGAATTGGCGGAGTATCCCATGATTATCGAGTCGTCCCAGGTCAACTATCAATCTTTGCAGGATCAACGGGAAAGTGTTGCTGTCAGCAGTCGTTTGTCGATTGGCCGTCAGCAGGCGAATTCCAGTGATCTGGAATATGAGGCGAGAGAGCTTGAATCGGTTCAATTGTATTCACGGGTAACCGACGGCGACAGAACGAAAAATTATGCGCAACAACGTCTGGCGAGGGAAGTCGTGTCCCTCGAACAGTCTTCCTATGAACCGGCGCAGCCCGATTTGCGCAGATCTGAAGGTGGCAATGCCTCGGTGACGTTTTCCCAATATCGCTACGTCACAGAAAGCCAGTCATCGCTGATCACCTCCTCGGGGGTAATCACTCTGGATGATGGCCGAAGCATAAACTTCAATCTCTATGTGGAACGTGGCCGGGAAACGGAATTGGCGGTTGAACAGACCCTGAATATTCAAGGGCGTCAGCTCACTGATCCACTGGTGCTGAATTTCGCGACGGATATTCTGTCTTTGGACTCCAACACATTTTTCTTTGACCTGGACAGCGATGGCGATCAGGAATCCATTGCCGCGCTGGGGGCGGGAAGCGGGTATCTGGTATTGGATGCCAATCAGAATGGCGAGGTAGATGATGGTTCTGAACTGTTCGGCCCACAGACCGGTAGCGGGTTTGGGGAGCTGGCCAGATATGACAGTGATGGCAATCGATGGATTGATGAAGCTGATCCGGTGTTTGAGCAGTTGCGAGTCTGGGTAGATGCGGGCACTGAAAATCAGCGGCTGGCGACATTGAGCGAAGTGGGTGTGGGTGCTATCTACCTGGGCGCGACCGGGGACCGTTTTGATCTGGTCGATGGACAGGGCAGGATACTTGGGCAGACGAAGGCGGCCGGAATAATGCTCATGGAAAACGGTGAGGTGAGAACGGTCCAGGAATTGGATCTGGCCGACCAACGTGGGCAGGCAGCCATGACAGATCAGGACCTGCAACTCAGTAATGCGGACCTTCGTCAGGCATCAGGCTTTTCCGAAGTGGCGGCACGGTTGCGGGAGTTAAGAGAGCGGCAGGAGAGACAGCTTGAAGCTATCGGTGAAAACTCCAAATTTGTCTCTCCCTTGCAACAGCTCATTGAGAAATTAGAAGCCTTGAGGCAAAGAGTGATGGAACAGCTGAAAATGACGGCTGAAATAGAAGAGGCCGCTGTCTTTGCCAAGACCTTCAATCGTGATGAGCTGACCTATCAGTTGGTGCGCTCCAAGTTGAAATCCTGATTTGTCAGCAGACATCGTCGATTGATCATTTAATTGCCAAGGTTGACCCTTACTGATCACAATAGGCCTCCCCTGCAAATTCCATGAGTCCCTGGGGCAGTGTGACTTCCTTCTGCAATTGTCCCCAGTGATAGACCTTGATATTGAAGCTGGCCCGCATGGTTTTCATGACAGGCTTTTCGGCATTGAAAACGATTTGCGACGGCATTCTTGCATCGTAGAAATCTGAAGGTTCTGACTGAGCATGGATGACCAGCTTTCGAGAAACCTTATTCAGCTCAATATCGAGAAGGCCCCGGCAGGTGTCGAGGGTTCGTTTCACCCCCAGACCTTTAAATGTCGGAAGAAAGCTGACGACTTCGTCCTCTGATCTGAATTGACCGGCCCAGACTTCAATGGCGTTATTTTTGGCAGTGCCGCCTGACAGTAGTAACTGGTACTGACCGGTGACTGCCAACGCATACATGTAACTGCCATATACTTCCTTGTCATACCAGCCCTTGTCCACATTGGACCAGCCAAAGCCCGAAAGATTCTGCCCGTCGTCAGAGTAGGTGTATTGAGTCGGTGTCTTGATCGTCCAGACAAACCAGTGAGCCCCCAATCCAGGAAGCTCCGATAGGATTCTGAACGGTGATTGAGCCGGATTTAACGTTGACCAATAGGGAGTATGAACTCCCACCCAACTCATATGGAAGTTAATGTCTTGCAGAGTTAACGAGAGGGTATTTTCGTCTGCATCCACGATACCCGGGATTTGAAAATGAAATGAATTACCCTTTGCGCCCGGGACTTGTTCAACAATAACCTCATCAGAAAAATATTCGTAGGTCTTGGTGATCCCCGCCTTACTCGAATAGGCGAAGTGTACGTAACCTCCCAGACTCTGTTGATTAGAATCGGGAGTGATATAGGTTTGCAGGGTGACTTTGAAATAACCATGATCGGGATCATTGAGGTTATAAAACCACTGTTCACTCCATGGACTTCCTGAGGGTGGGTGAGGGGCCAGATCGTCGTAACTGGTGGCGTACGCAGTATTCAGAGTCGTCATCAGGCAAAGCAAAGTAGAGATTAGATAAAAAAAAGTAGAGCTCTGATAAGAAAAAGCAGGGAGGACTTTCATGGAATGCTCCTGGGCTGATAAGGAAGGAGCGCCGTCGCAATGATGACGGCGCTTATCAGAGTAATGTCATGAATGCTGGCGTAGTGGTGACGCCAGTACGGAATTATTTACAGATCCGCGCTTCAGAGTAGTAGGCACCTGCCTGGCAGCTGGTTCCTTCGCTACAGTTTTCATCCGTCTGGCAATAGCATTCGCCACGTGCATTACAGCCGGGAGTCAGATAGTTTTCCAACGGATCCTGGCCGTTGACGCGTTCCCAGAATGGGTTGGTAAATACGTTGTATGGGTCGACCTCCTGCTTGAAAGAGAGAAAGTCATTCCATCTGGGATACCGGGAGGGCATATCTTCGAAGATGGCGACGGAGTTTTTGCCCCAATGTGGCCGGGCACCGTATTTTCGGATCGACATCTGTTCGATTTCCAGGTTCACGAAGTAGTTCTTCGGAACGGCTTCGCCGGCTTTGCGCAGGGTATATTCGATACCGAGATAAGCACTATCCCGGCCTGAATTCATTCCAAGATAACTGGGAGAGGCCTTGCCGAAGCGGAAATAGATGCCGTTCAGAGGGAAGCAGGTTTGGGGTTGTGCGGCAAGAATACGTCTGACGTCCGCGATCCAGTTCGGTAGCTGCTCAATGGGAATGGCGACTTCCTGCAACGCGATGGGGAGCTTGTCCCAGATGCATTTTTCCGGATCCTTGCAGGTGAAATATTGCATACGGTCGGAAGGACCGATAGGGTGATCCAGGACTTTTTTGCTATCGGAATCCCGGTAGTAGGACTTGGCTCTGGCGTCATAGCGAACTTTGGCCGCCAGGCACTGCAGACCGGAGCCGGGGAATTCATGTAGTGCATCAAACAGGAGTTTGAAGAAAAATTCCTGGATGTCTGACACGTCAGCCTGGGCGTTATACGCGTTACCTGCAGAAGACAGCGGAACGGTATTATATAGTGTTGTGGTGTAGCGGCCGATGCCTGGGAACCAGGCGATATTGGCAGAGTAATTCTGCCTGGCGATATCCAGAATAATGTTTTCCAGTCCTGTATCGTCCCGATACCCTCTCACGTCAGCCCGAACTTTAAACGCCGGTTCCAATTGTATGGTGGCTTCTACCACGACTCCGAGCACACCGAGATTAACCCGCGCAGCATTGAGCTCTTCCCCGGTGAGCACGCGGACATCACCCAACCCGTCCACTATTTTCAATTGGGTCACGTAGTCGGCAATCATATTGGAAGGTTTCGCCAATGTGGAACCGTGGGTGCCGCTTCCTAACATTCCGCCGATAGTGAAGGTGCCCAACTCGGTGACCATATTGACTGCCAGGTCCTGTTCCCGCAGGAATTCGTTTAGCTTGTTGAAGCGCATTCCCGCCTGAACGGTGACCGTGCGGTTGCCCGCGTCAAAGTTGACGATTTTGTCCATGTTTTTCAGTGTGATCTGGTCCTGTCCATCCCGGGTACAGGCGGCATCGATCTGGCTCGCAAATTTGCGGTTTCCGGTCATGACGGTGCGGCCTTCCGCCAGAGCGGCTTTTACGATCTGCTGAACTTCCTCTATGGTGCCGGGATCATAGATGGCTCCCGGATGGCATTCATAGGTGTCCTGGTAGTTACTCAGTGTTTCAGTGGATTCTTCATTGGCACTGATGCCGATGGATAATCCCAGTACTGCTCCTGCCAACAAAAGTCCTGTTGCTATTATTTTTGGTTTCATTTGTCACTCTCCTGAGTTGTTGATGCAACTTCCTTGAAATCCCGTCTCAGCTGTATTGGGGCAAAATGTGGTTCTCGATGATGTTCTGTACCTCCCTGGAGTGTTTACTCATTTTTCCGATGAGAAAGTCAGTCAGATCCGATTGATAAATGCCACTGGGGCGTGGACCGATCGTTTCGACCCAGAGAGCATGATTGGTGGTGGCGAAATTCAGATTTGTACTGCCCAGAACTCCCACAGGCCCCTGGGCCAGGTTTTGGGCGTCGAATATCCATATTTCTTTTCCATTACCCCGACCATCGGTGGGGTTTTTTCTGACAACGGCAGTAAACAGATAACCTTCGTCCTGTCCGGTGCAGCCAACCTTGTTCATAAATTGTGGTGTGCGCATGACGCAGTCTTCCGGAAACTCGTAGGCATCGCTAATGGCCATCGCGTCGCAGTCAAAGTGCAGTAATGCCGATGGCTGGGCAAGTTCCGGCAGGGAGCCGTTGGTAAAAATACGGTTGGGGTAGTTTCGGTAGGCATAGGCCACTCGTGAAGGAAGATGCTCAGGACGGAAGCCGATGGCAGCCCAATAAATATGTTTAAACTGCTCAGGAAACTGGAAATGCCCGCGATAGGCCGGGTCGTTCATGTCCCAGCAGCGCATGTCCCGTACGACGGCGAAATCTTCTTTGATTTCTTCTGCGGAGAACCGGTTAACCTGAATACGTGCCCGTACCAGGCCCCCGACGTCGACTGGGGCGGCTGGATATCCTGAAATGGATTTGTCGACCCAGCCGCCAAAATGAAGACGGTCCAGATGCATTTGTGGCTCGGACTTGTCCATGGCCCCCATGTACTGACCGTAGAGCGTAATTTCCCCATCGCTGTCGTCGTAATTACAGACGATATCTGAGGTGTCGAAATCCAGTTCAATATAGTCCGCCAGCACGCTATCGCTGCCAGGCATCAAATCCGATTTTCTGATCACCCAGACCGGGGTGCGGTGACGCTGCGGCTGTACCGTACGAATGCCCAGTATGCGTCCGTTTTCAACAAAAGCCGCTGTCTGGAAGATCAGAATATGATCTCGTGTAACGCCCAGGGAATGGCTGGTGGCCGAGATGTAAGCATTGTTGCCCTGACGGTCATACACTTGCCAGGATTCAAATGGTCCATACTGATCCCAGCGAATCAATTGAATAAAGCCGTTCTTCGTTCCGGTTTCGCCTGTATTGCCACCATAGTTGATGGTGAAGCATTCGCCGGTCTCCAGATCAAAATGGGGGTGGCCGGTAGTGCGTATCTGGGGGAACAACCATTTCTCCGGTGTCATCCAGTCAATGGCCGGCGGCAGGCTGGAGCGCCATTCGTCCATGTTGCCGATCTGGGTGACCAGTTCCAGAGTATTGGCATCAAATTCATAAGGGGGGCCGCCCTCGTAACTCAGGGCAAAACGATTATTACCCATATAGTTGGGAGCCGTATTGCAATAGTTCATAAAGCCCATGTTGGAGCTGTAATACACGGTGCCACCCAGTAGAGCGAAACGATCCAGCAATCCGGTGGCATGTTCCTGCATGATCGCAGAAGGGGTGTTGATCATTTTCCGCATGAAGCTGACACCCTCTGGACCAAAATCAAAGCGGGTCAGTGCGCCTCTGCCGTTGGGGGTGAAATGATTTTTCTCCAATGGAATACCTTCAGCCATGAACACATGTCCGGTGATATCCAGGGGAAGGGTGCCGCTGATCAAATCCATGGTTCCTGAGGATGGGGTCAGGTCGGCATCCATGATGGATCCGGGAAAGGTGGACCCTGAAAAGCCGGATCCGGCGATTGTTGGTTGACCGGATAGCAATTGGCCGCTGGCAAAACTGACATTGGGTAATACTGAAAGTGCACAAAACGATTTGACAAATTGACGTCTGTCCATGTCATCTCTCTCCAGAAATTCCGTTATTTTTATGTGTGTATCCCCGTTTTACTGTACTGGGAGACCCGTTACGACACAGGGAGACCAGTACTACACAAGGATATAAGTTACTGTACAAGGAAATAAGTGGTACAGCCGGAATTCAGTCGCTCTGAAAACTATCGACGATCGTCAGCGGGAACTATGAGTGCTATGACTGCTGTCGATACGATTTCTGATATATGGATCATACAACCAGAAAGCACCGACAACGCACCGGGAGGGTGGAGGTACTTGTCTACATCACGATTTATATCGGGAGCAAGGTGGGTAGGAATACGTTCCATCCTGGCTGAACTCACAAAGGCGGCGCCTTTGTACTTACGACTCACTCCATGTCTCCGGAGAAACTGACAGCCCGAAATTATATCAGGGCTAACTCCAGATGTTTATCAGAATAGCGGATAAACGCAATAAGACAAAGCTATTTGAGAAGTCTACGCCGGTAAGGTTAAATGGTGCACATTTCGTGATTCTCAATAACCTGTTGGCATGGGGTACCTATGAATATCAGCCATCTTGATCATTATGTTTTAACGGTCATGGATATCGATAAGACAGTAGATTTTTATCAGACTGTGATGGGCATGGAAAAGGAGATCTTTGGAAATGGGCGTGTGGCGCTCAAGTTCGGTCACCAGAAAATCAACCTTCATACCTATGGCACTGAAACTGAACCCAAGGCCGGAAATGTACAACCCGGAAGTGCGGACATGTGCTTTATTTCTGCCATATCTCTTGAAGAAGTGATGAGCCATCTGGCTGAACATGGCGTTGAGATCATTGATGGTCCTGTGCCGAGAACCGGTGCTATGGGGCCGATCACGTCAGTATATTTTCGCGACCCTGACCTGAACCTGTTAGAGGTCTCTACCTATGACACCAAAAGGAAGTCCCTGTAGGACTCGTGACACCAAAAGAAAGTCCCTGTAGGACTCGGTAAGGTTTAGTTTTCCTCCACCTCCAGCAGACTGATCTCCATCACGACTTCGTCAGTGTTGGCCTGGATTTCAGCCATAACGGATTCTGCCATGTTGAGCCGGCCCGCCTTGGCATATTGCTCCAGCTTATCGAACAAATTGCTGAGCACTGTCATGGCCAGGTTACCGCTGACCCCTCTCAGCGCATGAGCTTCGTTTTGCAATACCTCTGAATTGTGGTCTTTCAGGGCGTTGAACAGCCGCTGCTTTTTAAGGGCCCAGTGTTCCAGGTATTGTTGGATTTCCCTGATCAGGACAGAGCGTTCTCCCCAGAGTCTCAGTCCTTTCTCTATATCGATGGTGTGTAGTGGATCGATCGTTCGGGTCTTCACTGAGGTAAGTGGCTTGGTTGTATTAATGCCCAGGACTCGGGCTATTTCGTATGATAACTCTCCAACTTCCACCGGCTTGGCGGCAAACCCGTTCATGCCGGCGTTTCTGGCCGCCAGTTGGTCATCCACGAGGACACTGGCTGTTATGGCAATGATCGGTGTTTCCTTCAATTTTTTGATTTTTTCCGCCTGTCGGATTGCCCGGCAGGCGGAAAGACCGTCCATCACCGGCATTTGAATATCCATCAGGATGACATCAGGGGAGTCCTGCTCCCAACACTGAAAAGCCTCCTGTCCGTCTTTGGCCGGGATGATCTGATGACAGCCTTTGCTGAGGATCAGAGTCAGCAGATCAATGTTCTGTTGAATATCATCAACCACCAGTATTTTCAGCGGCGGTAGCTGGGTGCTGTGTTCTGTCTCCTGCTGCTTTGCTTCTTCACCGGGTTGCAGTGGAAGGGTAAATTCAAAGCAGGTCCCCACATCGAGCTCACTGGTCACCTGCATGCTGCCTCCCATCAGTTCCACCAACTGTTTGCTGATGGTGGTCCCCAGTCCACTGCCGCCGAAACGCCGGCTTGTGGATGCATCCGCCTGGGTAAACGGATCAAAAATATGTTCCAGTTGTTGCGGTGTCATACCAATGCCGGTATCCGCAATCTGGAACAGCACGTGGTTTTTATGGGAGGGTTCAATGGTCACATCGATCCGGCCATGATCGGTAAACTTGATGGCGTTTCCGACGATGTTGGTCAGGACCTGCCGGATACGGTCGGGGTCTCCTATATAATATCCCTTGATTTCAGACGAAATGGACACACACAAATCCAGCCCTTTCCGGGAGGCCTGCAGTGCGAGGGTGGATATCACCAGATCCACTTCCTGGGTCAGGGAAAAATTGGTGTGGTGAATTTCAAGCTTGCCTTTATCAAGCTTGGCACTGTCCAGAACGTCATTCAGAACCCGGAGCAGGGAGCGGGCAGAACTACCGATGGTGGAAATAAATTGGTGCTGTTCATCGGATAAAGGCGTTTCCATCAGCACATCGCTGAAACCAATAATGGCATTCATCGGCGTGCGAATTTCATGGCTCATATTCGCCAGGAATGCGGCTCGGGAGATGGCAGCCTGCTCGGCACGTTCCTTGGCGCGTATAAGATCCTGTTCCATTTCAATGCGCTTGGAAATATCCGAAATAAACGCCACAAAGACATCTTCCTTCGGTAACCTGACATGGCCGATGGCGAGTCTGACAGGTATTTTTCGGCCATCCCTGTGGCGCGCTTCGACTTCTCTGCCGACGCCAATAATGTTGGCTGTTCCGTTTTCCAAATAGTGGCCGAGATAGTTGTCATGCTCGCTATGGTGTGGCTCCGGCATCAGGCAGCGGACATTCTGGCCTTTAAGAGACTCACTACTCCATCCCAGAATACTCTCAACGGCCTGATTGGCCCCGATGACGATACCACTACTGTTAATGGTCACTATGCCGTCCACTGCGGTGTCCATAATCGCCCGTAAACGGCGCTCGTTAAATCGGGATTCCTCGGAAATGTCTTTGTATTTGAGAATTAAACTGATGGCCAGAGTCAGCAGAATGATGAAAAAGGCGGTCGAGGTAACACTTACAACCAGGAACCAGGAGGAATCATTAGCGGGAATATTCGCCGGCATTAGCTCCGGTTTGATAAAGCGGGCGGCGGCCATTCCCGTGTAGTGCATGCCTGAAATTGCCAGTCCCATGATGCAGCCGCTGATCAGGTTCAGCCGGATAGTGTCGAGTTTCTCTCCCCAGGCGTTTTTCATGCCAAAGCGGATGCGTACTGAAAAAATGGAAAGTAGGATGGCGACCACGATGGACAGAAAGAACAGGTAAGGGTCGTACCGCAGAAGAGCCGGCATGGTCATGGCTGCCATACCGGTATAATGCATGACGCCAATTCCCAAACCGAACAGGGTGCCTCCGATGGCTAACTGGCGAGGCTTCAACGATCTTCTGATAATCAGGTTCAATGCAATCCAGGAAGCGCCGATACTGGGTAACATGGAAATCAGGGTCAGTAAGGGGTCATAGCTGACCGACATATCCATTTCAAAGGCCAGCATGCCAATGAAGTGCATGGTCCAGACACCTCCTCCCATGGCAAGACTGGCAGCGAAGAGGGTTGATTTTCTACGTTGCCGGGATATGAGATCCCAGGATCTGGAAGCGGTCTGGTAGGCAGTAAAGGAAGCTCCGATGGCCATAATAACCGAAAGCGTGACCAGCCAGGGATTGTAGCTGCCCTGCATTAGCGCATCAGTATTGGCGGGTATCTGAAATTGTGCTGTCAGCCAATTCATGAGAGGAGTGTGGTCTCCTGAAGATTTCTAGACTCCCGATACTGCAAATTTTCGGAACGTTGAGCAGGTTCCTCTTGTCGCAGCCAGATGAAAAAATAAGTTCAATAAACACTCTAAGACTAGTGCATATCCCGGTGTATTAAAAAAATTAAGGCTGTAATGGACAATGCAGACTACCATCAAGTGCATATCGGTTTTGTTTGGGTCTGCTGATAGACTTTCACGTGCATAATTCTGAAGAAGGGGATATAAGCCTTTTCCACCATTGTCGCGGTGATTCACTACTATATATTCGCCCGTGTTTGAATCGGCTTCCGGAAGCCGCCCAGCAGTAACATAACAACGATAAGAGGCGCCATGAATCTGTCCAAGTCTGACATGCCTGAGATCCTGGAGCGAATCCACAGTGAAGTGGTTCTACATTATGGGGAGGGGAAAGTGGCCAATTATATTCCTCCGTTGTCCCAGGTGGACCCACGCCAGTTCGGTATGGCCATTCGCTGGGTGGATGGAGAGGAACATAGTATTGGCCAGGCAGACAAGGCGTTTTCGATTCAGAGTATCTCCAAGCTCTTCGCTCTGATGCTGGCACTGGACATCGTCGGCGATGACCTGTGGAAGCGGGTGGGCAGAGAGCCTTCGGGGATGCGGTTTAACTCGTTGCTGCAGTTGGAAAATGAATCAGGCATCCCGCGTAATCCTTTCATTAATGCCGGTGCTATTGTGGTGACGGATACCATCGTTTCTCACAGTGCCTCTCCGGTGAAACGGCTTGAGCAGTTTATGGCTTCCCTGTCCGGCAACCCCGATAATCGTTATGATCCTGCGGTTTACAATGCTGAGGCGGCCACCGGGTTTCGTAATGCGGCTATCGCCAATCTTCTGAAGGCAATGGGCAATCTGGAAGGCCAGGTGAATGAAGTTCTGGATGCTTACTTTAAGCAGTGCTCGATGACCATGTCCTGCCGGGATCTGGCGCGAGCGACTGAATGTCTGGCCAACAAAGGGAAATCCACGTTCCGTTCCCATTTCCATGGCGAGTTAATGGATAAGCGTATTAATGCGCTGATGCTGACCTGTGGTTTATATGATGCTGCCGGAAACTTTGCCTATCAGGTGGGTCTGCCGGCCAAGAGCGGAGTGGGTGGCGGTATCGTGGCGATTGTCCCGGGGCATTGCTCTGTGGCGGTCTGGTCTCCGGAACTGGATGCCTATGGCAACTCGGTGTTGGGGCAGCGGGCATTGGAACTGTTGACGACATACACCAACAGTTCCATTTTCTGACGACGCTGAGGAGTCCCTTTACTGCCCGCAGGATTTATTGTCTATTGCTTCGGCAATAAAATTCAGTATCCATTGAGCCGCTTCATTTTTATCCGGCGCCTGCTGCAGGGAGGCAATTCCTTCACTGAAGGTTTTGTTTCCCAGGATTTGTTCCCGCTTTTCCATCAGCCCTTTGGAGTAACCGGCGCTGAACTCCGGGTGTCCCTGAAAGGTCAGTGTGTTGTTGTCGATCTGGACAATATCATTGGGACAGAAGCTGTGTCCTGCCAGGCATTTTGCGCCGGGGGGAAGCTGTGTTACCTGGTCCTGATGACTCACCAGCAGATCCAGCTTGCCAAGATGTGGCTGCATCCAATTCTGCGGTGCTTCCACATTCGCTCTGTGCAGGCCGACTCCCCAACCTTTATCAGACTTAATCACTTCGCCCCCCAGGGCTTTCGCCAGTAGCTGATGGCCAAAGCAGATTCCGACGACAGGTCGGCCTGAGTGATGCAGGGTACGCGCCAGATCGAGTGCCCGGTGAATCCAGGGCTCGTCATCGTAGACACTCCACTTGCTCCCCGTAAACAGCCAGGCATCGCATTCGTCAGGTGACTCGGGAAAGTCCATTTGCGTCAGATCGTAGTCCCGATACTGTAGTTCCGGTGCAACTTCACCAAACAGGTTTCGGAACATTTCCGGGTAGTCTCCGAAATTGGCCTGCAGATCAGGCATGACATGATCGCACTGCAGTATCCCTAGCCTGAATGAATAGGGGGGTTGTTTCTTCATGATCACCCTCATATTGGCTGTTAATCCCGTTTCTGAAACTGGGAGCGAATGTGTTCGAGGTCACCGATACGGTCCGTCAGCTGGTCCCATTTCCGGTTGCTTAGAGCGGCCACAAAGGTTTCCATCATGGCGCTGATCGACGTCAATGAATCCCAGTTGGACGGGGCTTCGACATGAGCTACCAGTACATGCTGGGCAACCCTGGCGATGGGGGATAACCATTGGTCGGTGACAAGAATGACGCTGGCGCCACGCTTGGCGGCTTCTTCGGCGAAAACCACAACTTCTTCCTGGTAACGGCGGATATCAAACACCACTACGACACAGTTCTTGTCCATATCCAGCAGGTATTCCGACCAGGAAACCGGCAGGCCGTTGATGTGGCGAACTCTGGGACGCAGCGCCCGCAAGTGCATGTAGGTCTGCTTGGCAATGGCATCGGTAAAGCGTCCACCGATCAGGTATACCTGTTGGTTAACGTCTTCCAGCAGGGCCAGGACGCCTTCAAATTCATTTTGCGATATAGAGGCCATGGACTGCCGTATGTTGTTGCAGATGGCATCTATATAGATGTTCTGAAAGTCGGTTTTGTCCCTGACTTTCTGTATATCCGGGTGGCGTTTGGCTAATGGTGATTTGAGTCGGGCATCCAGTTCGTTACGTAACTCATCCTGAAACTGGGGGTATCCGCTGAAGCCCAACTTGGAAATAAACCTCAATATTGTGGGATGACTGACTTCGGCTCGCTCAGCAAAGCGGGCGAGTGAATCCAGGCCTACGACGGGGTAGTTGGTCAACAGCAGGCGCGCTGCCTTTTTCTCGGAGGGGGTCAGGGTTTCCAGTTTACGGTGAATCAGCTCAGCAATCGACAGGCCGTCTTCCCGAACAGTGTTCTCTGATTCGGAGGTTTCTGGGGGAGGGGAGTTTTCTGTCATGCTACGCTACGTACCGAAGATTTATTAATTTGGGTATGTACAAATATGTACATTTAGGAGATATTATATATCACGTGTGTACAATATTGTACAAAATAATCGGCAAAAATAATAAACCGGTTCTTGACGGGCAATAGAGAAAAAATACCTGACTCCCTCGCCGCACCTGTGGAATGGGATGGACTGAATCGGTCACTGATGCAGTAATTGAACTGAATTCTGAAACTGTGAGTTTACGGAAGCGGATTGTAGCTGTGAAGCGACCATTGCAATGACAGGAGAGAATAATATGCAGCCCAGAGATGTGAAAACCATCGCTGATGCCAAAAAGATTATTGAGGAACGAAATGCCCAACATGTAAAGGTGGGTGTGTTTGATGTTGATGGTATCCTGCGCGGAAAATACATGAGCAGGAAAAAGTTCCTGTCGGCGTTGGAGTCCGGTTTTGGTTTTTGCGATGTGGTACTAGGCTGGGACTCCAATGATCAGCTGTATGACAACACCACTTTCACCGGCTGGCATACCGCTTATCCTGATGCCTGGGTTCGTGTTATTCCCGATAGTTGCAGGGAAATTCCCTCTGAAGACAATATTCTGTTTTTCCTGTGTGAATTTGAGAACCGTGCGGAAAAGATCTGTCCGCGTGGATTGCTGAAGCGGGTACTGGATAAAGCTGACAGCATGGGGTTCACGGCCAGTGCTGCCTGTGAATTCGAATTCTTCATGTTCGAGGAAACTCCCCATTCAGTGCGTGAAAAGAACTACACCGACCTGAAGAACATTACACCGGGCTTTTTTGGTTACTCGGTGCTGCGCAGTTCTGTAATGGGTGATTTTTACAAAGACTTCATGAGCTACTGTGACAACTTCGATATGGGAGTGGAAGGCCTCCATACGGAGACCGGCCCAGGGGTTCTGGAGGCAGCACTGACTGTCGATCAGGCACTGGCTGCGGCGGATAAAGCAGCACTCTTCAAGACATTTACCAAGGTGTACGCACAGCGCCAGGGCTGGATGGCCACTTTCATGGCAAAATGGTCCAAAGACTGGCCGGGCCAAAGCGGCCACATGCATATTTCATTGCAGAACAAAGACGGCAGCTCGGCTTTCCATGAGGAGGGCAAAGATGAGCACAACATGTCGGATACCATGCGGTATTTTATCGGTGGCCAACAGGCATTGATGCCTGAACTGCTGTCGATGATCGCCTGTACGGTGAACAGCTATACCCGCCTTATTCCCGGGTTTTGGGCTCCGACGTCGGCTTCATGGGGTATTGAGAACCGTACCTGTGCCTTGCGGGCAATCCCCGGTACACCTAAGTCGCAAAGGGTTGAATACCGGATTTCTGCAGCGGACATTAACCCCTATATTGCCCTGGCTGCCGCATTAGGTTCTGGTTTGTGGGGGATTGAGAACAAGATCGAACCTGATGCTCCGATAGAAGGAAATGCCTATGAGAAAACGTTCAGTAAAGAACGGGATCTCCCCAGAACCTTAATGGAAGCAGCCGGTCGATTACGTGAGTCAACCGCAGCGAAAGAGCTGTTCGGAAGCGAATTTGTTGAACATTATGCGGCTACCCGTGAGTGGGAAGAGCGGGAGTTTCGTAAGGCCATTACCGATTGGGAGATGCGCCGTTACTTCGAGATTATTTAGTAGGTTCAAGGTATCTAGCAGGTTGAAGGTATCTAGCAGGTTGAAGGTATCTAGCAGGTTGAAGGTATTAGACTGGATTTAATACAGAACTGGGCGAAGCCATTGCTCGATGTGGTTTCGCCCTGGGTGCTTTTTAATACAAACTTTAAATCAAATTCATCACAAACTTTATATCAAACGTCGTGGAGTAAACCATGAGTGAAATGGCACGAATAATCAGTCCGGTTGACGGATCAGTGTTCGCCGAAAGACCTTATGTTTCGGCGGAGGAAGCCCGGGAAAGTGTCGCTAAAGCCGCAACAGCGCAAAAAGCCTGGCAACAGGTGTCACTGGATGAGCGTATCCGTATTCTGAATGCGGCCATCGATATCCTGGCGGAGGAAACCCAGGACCTGATTACCGAGCTGGCCTGGCAAATGGGGCGGCCGGTATCCCAGGGAGCCGGAGAGGTGCGCGGCTTCAGTGAGCGTGCCCGCTATATGCTGGAAATTGCCCCCAGGGTATTGGCACCGATCGAGATGCCGGAGAAGGAAGGATTCAAGCGCTATATACGTCGTGATCCGGTTGGGGTGGTGATGGTAATTGCTCCCTGGAATTTCCCTTACATGACCGCAGTGAATTCGGTGTGGCCAGCACTCGTGGCCGGTAACGCGGTAATTCTGAAACATGCGCAACAAACTTTATTGTGTGGTGAGCGAATCCAAAGTGTGCTTGAAAAGGCCGGGCTGCCGGAAGGTTTGTTCCAAGTTCTGCACATGAGTCACCAGACCACATCCGATCTGTTGAAGTCTCCTGAAATCCGTTTCGTGAACTTTACCGGGTCCGTGGGTGGAGGTCTCAGTATTCAGCAGGCTGTTGCAGAAAGCGGCAACTTTGCCGGTACCGGTCTGGAACTGGGAGGCAAGGATCCTGCGTATGTCCGCGCCGATGCGGACATCGCCGATGCCGCAGTCAATCTGGCAGATGGGGCATTCTTTAATACCGGGCAGTCCTGCTGTTCCATAGAGCGTATTTATGTCCACGAAAGTGTGTACGATGAATTTGTCGAGGCATTGGTCGAAGAAACCAAAAAACTGATGCTGGGTAACCCCCTGGAGCCGACAACGTCACTGGGGCCACTGGTAAAAGCAAGTGCCGCTGCCTTTGTCCGTGGGCAGATTGAAGAAGCCGTTGCGGCCGGTGCCAAGACCCTCATTAACCCTGCTGATTTTCCCGCTGATGAAGAGGGCAGCCCTTATATGGCTCCGCAAATCCTGGTCAATGTGAACCATGATATGCGCGTGATGAAGGAAGAAAGTTTTGGTCCGGTGGTTGGCGTTATGCCTGTCAGCTCGGATGAAGAGGCAATTCTTCTGATGAACGACTGCGAATTTGGCCTGTCCGCCTCCATCTGGACCCGTGATCTTGAGGCGGCAGAAAGTCTTGGCGCCCAGGTAAATACCGGAACCTTTTTCATGAATCGATGTGACTATCTGGACCCATCGTTGGTATGGACAGGGGTCAAGAATACTGGGCGTGGCGCGTCTCTCTCTGAATTGGGGTACGACGCACTGACCCAGCCTAAAAGTTTCCACCTTAGATTGCCTTCTGGAGCCTGATTATGAGTTCAGCACAAACCATTACTGCCAACTGGGGAATTCCCAATCGAATGCTGGTGGGTCCGGGGCGGTTGCAAGAGCTGCCGTCCTTATGTGAGGAGCTGGGATATAAGTCGCCTTTGCTGGTGACAGATAAGGGACTTAAGGATCTTCCCATGATCACTGAAACTCTGGCATTGCTGAAAAATGCCGGGCTTGGTGTTGACCTGTTCGCCGATGTTGCCGGTAACCCGGTAGAAAGCTCTGTCAGCGCGGGGGTGGAAGTCTATCGTACGGGCCAGCATGACAGTGTTATTGCATTTGGCGGCGGTAGTGCTTTGGATGTGGGCAAAGCCATTGCGTTTATGTCCGGGCAGACCCGTCCGATATGGGATTTTGAGGATATCGGCGACTACTGGAAGCGGGCGGACGTTAACGGTATTGCCCCGGTGATTGCCGTACCGACGACGGCGGGAACAGGCTCTGAAGTCGGGCGTGCTTCGGTAATTTCCAACGAGCAAGAGCATCGCAAGGTCATCGTGTTCCATCCCAAAATGCTACCGGTAGCGGTCATTCTGGACCCGGAAGTGACAGTTGCACTACCTCCACCCATTACGGCTGCAACAGGTCTGGATGCTTTTATTCACTGTTTTGAAGCCTATTGTGCACCCGGATTTCACCCGATTGCCGAAGGCATTGCCTTGCAGGGGATGCGTCTGATTGCGGAAGCTCTGCCGGTAGCTTATGAAGATGGTGCTGATCTGGTTGCCAGAACTCACATGTTAGCGGCTGCCAGTATGGGAGCGATCTCGTTCCAGAAAGGCTTGGGAGGTGTGCATGCCATCGCCCATGCGGTTGGTGCCATGTATAACACTCACCATGGTCTTACCAATGCGATCCTGTTGCCCTATGTGATGAAGCATAATCAGAGCGCCATCGAGCATCGCATGACTCCTGTTGCTCAGGCGATCGGTCTGCAGGACACGTCTTTTGAATCTGTCTTGGCGTGGGTGCTGGAATTCCGCAGGCAGCTGGGAATTCCGCATACGCTTCGTGATATCGATGTTGCGGCCGATCAGGCGGAGGCCGTTGGTGAGCTCGCTGCTGGAGATCCTTCCGCGGGCGGAAATCCTACTCCGGTCAATGCCGAAGATTTAACCCAGGTATTCAGGAATGCGGTAAACGGCATTATTTGATAACCGAACCCTCGGTAGAGTTTTGACCTCACTTCTGTGGGGTCTTTTTTTAGGCAATAAAAAAGGGCAACCCAAACGGGTCGCCCTAAATAAACCTTGTGGGACAAGATAACAACCAACCTCAGTGAGGGCCCAAAAAGCAGCAGGGGTACTACACAACCCCCTGCTCTAAATGGGGGATACTACTCAAATCCACGATTTAAATATTAATAGACGAATCCCTGATATTCAGTTGTTTCTACGTAAGCTGTTGTTAGTCTTTTGTAAAGTTATCAGGTAGTTGGACTAACATGTATCAGATATGTATGTTGCACATTGAGTTCTTTCTGGCGCTAATCACTGGAACAAGCTGCTTGAAGGAAAATTAACTGGCTATTTTGGGGTTTATGAAAAAAATACTTGGAACCTATGACAGCGCCAGCTGCGTTGCAGCGCTTTGGATGCTGAGTTTTATGCTGCCTGTACCGATGAAATACGGGATCGTCGAGCATTCCATGATGGGCTGGATCAGTATCCTGATATTCATCCTGGTCGGGGTGACTCTTAGCTTATACAGAAGAGGCAGAATTGTGGATGGAAATTGGGCTGTTTCCGACCTGATCGCCTATTTTCTGGTGCCGGGAAGTCTGTTTACATTCACCACAGTTGCGGTACTGACCAACAAGTTGCGGTACTGACCAACAAATAGTGGGGTAGCGGGATCCCAGTGGAAGTTTTTGGAGATAAATAAACAAATGGGGCAGCAAACTACGCCACCCCGAACTCTGTAAAGAGAATGGAAATGAAACAAAAGGCAAGGAAACTGTGAATAGCCACTTAAAAGAAGCAAGGGGTTACTACTAAGATCCCCCTTGCTTGTAAGTGGGGATACTACTCAAATCCACAATGAGAAGTTTAGGAAAGTCCGACGGGAGATTCAGTTGTGTTTGGGTAAGCTGTTGTGGTGTTTTGTAACGATCAGGAAACTCTGTGTGCGGGTATTTGCTGATATGTGCCGATAATCTCTGATAAGTTGAGAATTACTGAGATAAACGAAGAAGCTGCTATAGGCCAAGAAGGCTAAGAAATAGAAAGAAGAAAGGCCCCGAAGCATGATGTCCTCGGGGCCGGGAAGGGCTTATTCGGATTCTTCTGTTTCCAGAGTCACTTCAGGCCAGTGGCTGATGGAGATGGTCCCTGTGTCGAAGGCATATTGCAGCTGTTTCAGGGCCACCCTTTCCACTTGTTGGGCATTGGGCATCGCTGTACTGCCGTCTATGCCGATAATGCTGGTGCCGGCCTGTACGGATATAAATCCGGCTGTGGTCTTAAAGGCCTTGTGGTTGATGCCATCATGAATGCGTCGGAAACAAGTGCTGGTGCACTGATCGAGGGAACTGAACTGACTGATGATCGCCAATTGGTTCTCTGAAATTCGGCATACGGTGTCCAGTGGCCGTGTGAGGTGACGTAACCTGCGTGCCACCCCGTTCGCAACCTCTTCCACAATGGCAGGATTATATTGCTTGCGGATAGACTGCCAGTTACGAATGCCGATCAGAACGTAGCTTGCCGCACCGCCGCGGGATTCCGTCTGTCGCAGCATATCAGCCAGACGCTCCCGAGCCAGCCTCTGATTCCCCAGGCCGGTAGAGAGATCCAGTACATTACGTTCCTGCAGTTCTTGGTTGTTATCCATCAACAATTGATTGGCAAGCAACAGGGTGTTCTGCATGTCCGAAATACGGTCTGCTGCAAATACCCGGGGCAGCAACTGTTTGTTCATCTCGGACTTATTAATAAAATCATCCACACCGCGATCGAAGGCTTCGGAAAGAGCTTCAACGCCTTCTTTGGCTGTCAGCAGAATGATATACGTGAAATGGTTGGTGGCTTCGTCAATCTGGCGAACCCTTTCTGCCAGTTCCAGACCGTCCATTTCCGGCATCAACCAGTCGGCGATCAATACACTGACGGGCCTTTGCTCCAACATGGTGATTGCAGAAGCGGCATTGTTGGCGATCCGCACATCGCGGTAGCCGGAATTTCGCAGGGTTTTTGTAATAATGGCGCTACTGAATTTGGCGTCATCCACAACGAGAATGGAAAGGTCTAAGTTCGGCATGCGTTTAATTTTCCGATCCGATTTATGATTATTTGGACTTCCTGGCATTGAATTTATGGGCCTCATTTGTACTTCAAGTCAGGCTATCGGCTTCTTACCCTCCATTGGTTGCCTCGGTTTTGCTCTCTCAATAAAGCCCAGCAAACAATGCCAAAAAGTACAGCCTGACTTCCAAAATGGCAATCATAACGGTTTGTGGTTTTTTTTCTATGAGCCATTCGGCGAAAATTATCGGTTTGATAAAATTTGTAACTGTTTTACAGTTGCCCGTTGTGGATGAAAGACACAACCGGAATAGTTTTAAGTGTGGATGAAAGACACAACCGGAATAGTTTTAAGTGTGGATAAAAGACACAGCTTGAGACCTTGATGCTGTAATTGAAAGACGCAATTTAAGAATTGATGAAAAAGACCCCCAGGAGAGATCATGCCCTCATTTGATATTGTTTCTGAATTCGACCGTCATGAATTGACCAATGCGGTGGATCAGGCTAACCGTGAATTGGAAACCCGTTACGATTTCAGGGGCGTGGAAGCATCATTCGAGCTGACTGAAAAGTCTGTAGATATGCAGGCAGAACAGGATTTTCAACTTGAGCAGATGTTCCTGATGCTGACCACCACCATGTCCAAGCGCAAGGTGGACCTCCGAACCCTGGGTGAACCCTCAGACACCAAATCCGGCAAACTGGTCAAGCGAAGCTATCCGTTGAAAGAAGGTATCGACCAGAAAGCGGCCAAGGACATGGTGAAGAAGATCAAGGAAAGTAAGATCAAGGTTCAGGCCTCTATCCAGGGCGACCAGGTCCGGGTGAACGGCAAGAAGCGTGACGATCTGCAGGAAGTCATGCAACTGCTGCGGGCTGACGAGAGTATCGAACTGGCTCTGCAGTTCACCAATTTCAGGGATTAAGTGGACCCGCCCCGGATCACCGGGGCATTGCTGCTACTTAAACAGAGCTACACCTGAACCAAGCTATACCCAAACAGAATCCAACACCTCCAGAATAAGGCTTCCACATTGTCAGAATCTGCCAGCTGGCGCGATAGTCTGCGTTTATACAAGGACAAACGTCTCCTTACTATTTTTCTGTTCGGAATATCCAGCGGCTTCCCCTGGGTGATGATCGGGTCGGCCATATCGGCCTGGCTCAAGGAAGCTGGATTCTCCCGCTCTGAAATTGGTTTCTTTGGCGTCGTATTCGTGGCTTATTCGGTGAACTTTCTCTGGTCGCCGCTGGTTGACCGGGTGCGTCTTCCCTTGGGAGGAAGATGGCTGGGGCAGCGCCGAAGTTGGATATTCCTGACCCAGGGAGTGGTGGTGGCCTGCTGCCTGCTGATGTCACAGGTGGATATTCTCTCCCAGCTTGCGCTGGCGAAAAGTATTGCGTTGGCTTTGGCGCTGTCTGCTGCGACCCAGGATATTGCTATTGATGCCTATCGAATAGACATCATGCCGGAGGGGGACGGGCGTCGAATGTCGGCAGCATCCGCCATTACCACAGCCGGTTGGTGGACCGGATATGCCGGGCTCGGAGCTGTACCGTTCCTGTTTGTTGGTGACCGGTTCAGTTGGGCGGACAGTTACCTGTTGATGGCTGTGGTGGTGGTACTGCTGATGGTTTGTACATTACTGGCGAAAGAGCCCCCGTCTAATCGTGAAAAGGAGCAGCAAAGCGCCCAAAATCGATATCTCTCAATATTTGTTCAACGCAGTGAACGTGCAAGCCTCGGATTGGTCGGGCTGATCGGACTAGCCATAGTCATCGGTATTTGGGCGATCCTGGGGCGGCCGGGATTATCGTTTTCATTTCCAGGCATTGAGTGGGCAATTGTTTCGCTGGAAGTGGCCATTGTTGCCTGGGTTCTACGAACTCTGTTGAGATGGGAGCGAGAGGGGAGTGCGTCAGTCTATACCGGAACATTCAAATGGCACCACAAGACACTGGGGTGGCTGCTGTCCACCTTTTTGGAACCTTTGGCAGAATTCTTCCGCAGAAACGGCGTAAAACTGGCGGTATCCATTCTGCTGTTTATCTTCCTGTTCAAAATCGGTGAGGCCTTTCTCGGACGTATGTCGATCGTTTTTTACAAGGAAGTCGGGTTCTCCAATGAAGAGATCGGTCTGTATTCCAAAGCGACCAGTTGGTGGGTCACCATCCTGTTCTCAATAGTCGGAAGTATGGTCAATATTCGTTTCGGCTTGTTCAGGGGGTTGTTGATCGGCGGTATCGCCATGGCGGCGAGTAACCTGATGTTTGCCTGGCTGGCGATGGTCGGCCCTTCCACTGATCTGTTGCTCGCTGCAGTGATCGTTGATGGCTTCACTTCTGCCTGGTCCACGGTGGCCTTTGTGGCATTTCTTTCGGTGATGTGCGACCGGGCATTCACGGCCGCACAGTATGCGCTGATGGCTTCTCTGGGAACGCTGGGTAGAACTTTATTGGCAACCTATAGCGGAGTGCTGGTGGATTGGCTGGATGGAAATTGGGCCGTATTTTTCGTCATTACTACGCTGATGATTATCCCCAGTCTGGTCCTGCTGCTACTGCTTCGCCAGCGATTGGCAAAGGTTTTGGATCAGGTGAAGCAGTAGTTCTGCGAAAGCCGGTTTTGCTTCTATTTGCTTCTAAGAGCACCAGCTTTCGGCGTCAATGATTGGGCGTCCAGCCGGCTTTGTCTCCCCAAACCTCTTCCAGGCGGGCGTCACGTCCACATCCATACCGGTAGAGCTTGTAGCGGATGGGATTCTTTTTGTAGTAATCCTGATGGTATTCCTCAGCTTTCCAGAATGTGCCGGCAGCACTAATCTCTGTTTGAATCGGGCCTTTTAAAATACCGCTGTCCGCCAGTGCCTTCCTGCTGGATTCTGCCATCATTTTCTGCTGATCGTTGAGATAGAAAATCACTGAACGATATTGATGTCCACCGTCACAAAATTGGCGGTCTTTGGCCAGTGGATCAACCGAGTGCCAGAACACCTCCAAAAGTTGTTCATAGCTGACGATATCCGGGTCATAGCCTACTTTAACAGCTTCAGCATGACCGGTGCCTCCGGCGGAAACCTGTTTGTAAGTGGGATGGTCCACATGGCCTCCGACGTATCCTGAAATGACATACTCCACCCCTGAGACCTTTTCAAAATCTGATTCAGTACACCAAAAGCAGCCACCGGCAAAAATCGCTTCTGAAGTCTCCGCCGCTTCTGTGACTGAGGCAGTGAAAAGCAGTAGAACCGGGAAGATGGCTGAAAAAATATGTTTAAGATTCATGAACGTAACTCCGGTAAGGTTTCTGAGGCAGGGACAAATCGAAGAGCAACCCCATTGTTACACCAGCGCTGTCCGGTGGGCTTGGGCCCATCGTTGAATACATGCCCCTGATGTCCGCCGCAGCGGGCACAGTGATACTCGGTGCGGGGGATCAGCAGCTTCCAATCCCGGGAGGTTCCTGTATGGCCTGCAATGGGTCTGAAAAAACTGGGCCATCCGGTGCCGCTGTCAAACTTGGCATCGGAGCTGAACAGCGGCAGGAAGCAGGCGGCACAGACATAAGTACCTTCACGCTTCTCCTTATTCAGTGGGCTTGACCAGGGGCGTTCAGTTGCTTCTTCAAACAGGACATCGTATTGCTGCCTGGTCAGCAGCTCTTTCCATTCGGTCTTGGCTTTCTGGATAGGGGGGAAGTCTCCGGAACCGGTATTCTGGGGGGCAGTGGCCGCGCTACCATTTCTTCCAAGGGAAAGTGCGACGACTGTGGAGATGGCTCCTCCGATGAAAATTCGCCGGTCCATAATCTGTCTCCAGGCAATGTATGTAGTAGGTTGGACAGCGAAAGATAAAGAAAATTCCCTGGAGCGCAGGGTAGCGAGGTAGAGCGGTTTAATTAACAAAGGATGTTAGGTGAGAAGACGCTAAGATGAGAAAAGTATCCGAGCAAAAAAGCATACAGGTGAAACAGCATACAAGTGAAAAAGTGCCCACCGGACTCTTCTGAAGAGTTGAATAGTAGGCACTTCTTCTATTTGAGGTGATTAGCCTGTCTGGCCGAGAATATCTTCTCGGTACCGGACCAGATCTTCAATCGTGAGTACCGGCATCTCATGTTGTCTGGCAAATTCTATGATCTCGGGCAACCGTGCCATGGTTCCGTCCGGATTCGTCAGCTCGCATAACACCCCGGAAGGTTGCAGGCCTGCAAGACGCATCAGATCCACAGTGCCTTCGGTGTGTCCTCGTCGAGTGAGTACTCCTCCCGGTTGGGCTCTGAGGGGAAAGACATGACCGGGATGGGCCAGATCCTCTGGTTGGCTGTCACCTGCAATGGCGGTACGGATAGTGGTAACCCTGTCTGCGGCGGACACTCCGGTGCTGACGCCTTTTCTGGCTTCAATAGAGACAGTAAAGGCGGTTCCGTTTTTACTGGAATTATGTGTGACCATCATGGGGAGCTGCAGGCGCTTGATAACCTCGTCGGTCAGGCATAGGCACACGATCCCGCTGCATTCCCGGATAAGCATGGCCATTTGAGATTCCGTTATGGATTCGGCAGAGAAAATCAAATCCCCTTCATTTTCACGATTTTCATCGTCGACCAGCAGTATACCCTGGCCGTGACGAAGGGCTGTGAGGGCGTTCTCTACCCGAGTCGTGGGATTGCCAAAGGAGGCGAGTAATGATGTTGGCTGATTCATGGTGTCTCCTGAATGAGTTGCCAGAATCAGGGCGTTGGGAAGCCGGCCTGTAAAGGCTGGCCAATAGGCGTACGAATGCCGGGGACCAAGTCCAGGCAATATGAAGCCTTATCCTCTCCCATCCGGACTGTGACCGTCGGCTCCGGCTTTTCACCGGATCTGCTGACCCTGTCATATCGACAGGCGCTCGCGGGCTCGCCCGTTGGGGCATACCGCCGGTAGGGAATTTCACCCTGCCCTGAGAATAAGTGGTTAATGTCTCGCTTCTGAGAAGCCGGGGAAGAATACCCTATTGGAGAATTATCTGACAAGTCGACGTATGTGCCGAGCGATGAAATATGTCAGATATTGCCAGTCACTGACTGAGCCGCTTAAAAACTATGATAGGCTTTCCGGAAAGGAGCTTGATACCGCAACCGAATGATAGGACATCACATAAATGGATAAAGACGATAGATATGCTGCTTTGTATTCAGGGGTCGGTAGAAACAGGGTCGCTTTGATATTCCACGTGCGACTTGGGAGCGCCACGGCCTATCGGTCCTGGTTACAAAGAACCGGTTCCCTTACGGGGGTTCGAAGGCTGCATCAGGTAAAAGTGGATCCTGCTCCGCGAGAGGGTATGTGGATTGATGAGGTGGTGATAGTTGAATGCCGCTGTGCCGATGTTGCAGTGACTTTTCTGGCTGATTATCTGTCTGAACTGGAAGAGGCTTGTGATGAGCTTGATGTTTTAGCTGTCGTGCCGGAGCCCAGGGCTGTTTTTGCAGCGGTGAAGGTCATTTCATGGCTGACCAGGAAATTAAAGGGATGCAAAGACGTTGGTGAGCCGGGGAACCGTTGGAAAGCTGATGATACCGCCGTATGGCCGGACCATCATCAGATGGAGATTGCCAGAGCGCAGAATCTGGATGCACCTCTTTATGTATATAACCTCAACAAGTACCGGCCTGTGGCCCGCTATGACCATGGGGCCAGTCAGTATAAACAGGAGAGTCAGTATAAACAGGAGAGTCAGGATAAGCAGGGGAGCCAGGATAAACAGGACAGTCATGATAAACAGGAGAGTGGAGAGGCTGCTTACGATCGTTATGCCAAAACAGCGGGTTTTGAACTATTGCGTCGAGGTGCTTATCCGGTCTATGGAGGAAAGCCGATAGGTTTCCTGCATGGTGGAGTCGGTAATATGCTGGCGGACCAGTGGGACAAATTCATATTTGTTCGATATCCCAGGCGCCGGGACTTGTTGTTTATCATTGAAAGTGCCGAGTTTCACCAGGGGGAGTGTCATCGGGACGCCGGCTTGGAGCGAGCCGTGGTGCTTATGAGCAGTGAAGCTTCATCTCTCGGAGAATAAGCTTCACTGTCGCATTGGTAAGTTGATTGCCAATAAGCAAGGACTTAGCTCTGGACATAAGTCAGGACTTAACTCAGAGCCCGGCAAACATTTGACCGGCTTCTCCATGAAGAGTCACCACAAAGGCATCACTGTTAGTCACCAGTTTGTACCTGTCCACCATGATGCTGGCTTCCCCTTTGGAAAGGTAAGGGCCGATAATGACAGAAAATCTGGGATTGTCAGAACCGGTTTTCGGTACAACGGCATAATCAAATCTGGGATCAAGCGTGTTTTTCCAGCGTTTGGCCCGTTCCTCATCAGAAAACAGTCCTACCTGGGCGGCAAACTGTTCTACCGGCGCAATGGCTTCCTGTTTAACCGTTTCATCGGTGGCGACAGGAGTGCTCTGTTTGTTCTCTGCAATGGTCGATATGTCATCTGCAACGGGACTGATAACCGCATCAATCTGTGGAGAATCGATGGCGATTGTGTCACTGGCCGGATCTATCGAGGTAATCGCTTCTTCGACAGTCACAATATCGGTCGGCTCAGACTGGTCGACGCTGGCTGTCAAAGGAACTAACGTTTCTGATGCATTCATGGTTCCGTCCTGGATCCTGTATGAGTCGGCAACATCATTTATCAGCGAAGAGTCTTTGGCGGAAGGTGTGGATATGACATTTCCTACAAAGATTCCGCTGCCAAAAAATATCAGCGGTACCAAAAGCAGGCTGAAAAAAAGGACGTACAGTTCTTTGCGCGATACGGTAATCTGGTCCATAGCAATCTTCCAATTCATTAACCAATGAGTCCCGAAAGGTGTAGCAATGCTTATACCAACTCCTTAAAGCGGTTGATTTTTAAACAAAATATTCGTCCTGATTATTTTGTGCAGCCAGTTGGGAAGCATACGTGTCAATTAACCGGCACTTACATTGAGTGGTTTGAAAGATACAAAAAAGGGTGCCTGCGGCACCCTTGGGATTTACTTTATTTGAACCCAATTAACTTTAGAGATCGCTTAGTGATCCCTATGTCGGGTTCTTCTCAGTGAAGAAAGCTTCAGGCTGTTGCTGCCGCTTTGGCTTCGCTGTTGAACAGGTAAGTAAAGCTGCCTTCTTCAGTTGCACCGATATGGATGTGCTCAATGTGCTCTCCATTTGCCAGTCGGCTCAGACACTCTGTAGAAAGCTCCGGCAATACGGTGCGGTTGAGGATATGTTCGATATTCCTCGCGCCGGTATCAACCTCTTGAGAGCGGGCTACGATGTTCACCATAACGTCATCGTCAAAGGTAAACTCTGCGCCGTAGTGCTCACGTACCCGTTTTTCGATGCGGTTCATATTGATCTTACAAATTTTGATCATGTTGTCGTCATCCAGCGGGAAGTAAGTGATGACGTTAGCACGCCCCAGGAACGCTGGTTTGAAGTGCTTAAGTAATTCCGGACGCATGCTGTCGAGCAGTACTTCAGGATCAGGTCTTTCCTCAGACTGGGCACAGATGGCACGAATGGCTTCTTCACCAGCGTTGGAGGTCATGATAATGACGGTGTTTTTGAAGTCGATATCGCGACCTTCACCGTCCTTGATCGTTCCCTTATCGAACAGGCTGTAGAACACATCCTGCACGCCTGGGTGGGCCTTTTCCATCTCATCCAACAGGATGACGGAATAGGGCTTACGGCGTGCTGCTTCTGTGAGTACACCACCTTCGCCGTAACCTACATACCCTGGAGGAGAACCAAGTAGCATGGAGACTTTATGCTCTTCTTTGAACTCTGACATGTTGATAACCGTCAGGTTCTGTTCGCCGCCAAACAGGATGTCTGCCAAGGCCAGCGCAGTTTCGGTTTTACCTACACCGGAAGATCCGACCATCATGAAAACACCGATGGGCTTACGCGGATCTGTCAGTCCGGCGCGAGAAGTGCGGATTGCCTGAGCAATTGCCTCCAGTGCGTGGGATTGTCCGATAACCCGTTGTTCCAGTTGTTGCTGGAGGTTAAGGATGCCGTTGATCTCATCTCCCATCATTTTTCCGACGGGGATACCAGTCCAGTTGGCAACAACATCCGCCACTGCCTGCCCATCCACGTGAGGCAGCATTAACGGCTGCTCACCCTGGGCGGCGATCAACTGTTCGACCAGGTTCTTGAATTCGTTCTGCAGTTCGACAACGGTTTCTTCCGGGAGGGCGTCTTCAGACTCAGGATCGGTCGTTTTGGCCTGGTAATCCAGCTCTAGTTTGTTGCGAACTTCGAGGATCTTTCCGATGACGTCTTTTTCCGCTTGCCATTGAGTTTCCTGCAGGCCGAGCGCTTCCTCTAATGCCAGTCTTTCTGCACGCAGCTCGTCCAGGGCTTCCTGGTAGGCTCCGGTGGAAACATTCTCCTGAGCGATCAATTCCAGGTTGGTATCGATCTGCTGGATACGCCGACGGGTATCTTCAATCAGGGATGGGGTGGCACTCTGGCTCAGTGAAACCCGTGCACAAGCGGTATCAAGCAGGCTTACCGCTTTATCCGGCAGCTGACGCGCCGGGATATAACGAGCGGAAAGTTTTACCGCCTGGATGATCGCATCGTCCGAGATTCTGACACCATGGTGGGTCGCCAGAGTCTTGGAGATACCGCGTAACATATCAACCGCCACTGCTTCAGAAGGCTCTTCCACTTTGACGACCTGGAAACGACGGGTCAGGGCAGGATCACGTTCGAAATACTTTTTGTACTCAGCCCAGGTGGTCGCGGCAATGGTTCTCAACTCACCACGAGCCAGAGCTGGTTTCAACAGGTTGGCGGCATCACCCTGTCCTTCTTTTCCGCCCGCACCAATCAGGGTGTGAGCTTCGTCAATGAAGGTGATAATAGGAATAGGGGAAGCTTTAACTTCCTCGATAACCGACTTCAGACGCTCTTCAAACTCGCCTTTCATGCTGGCGCCTGCCTGCAAGAGACCGAGGTCGAGAACGTGGATGGCCACGCCTTTCAGAGGATCGGGAACATCTTCGTTAGCGATTCGCAACGCCAATCCTTCCACGACTGCCGTTTTACCGACACCGGCTTCACCGGTCAGGATAGGGTTGTTCTGACGGCGACGGGTCAGAATGTCGATACACTGGCGGATTTCGCCGTCGCGTCCCAGAACCGGGTCGATTTCATTGTTGCGAGCCCGTTCTGTCAGGTTGATGGTGTATTTCTGCAATGCACCGCCTGCAGCCGGGGGAGCTTCGGGGGCGCCACCTGCTGCACCACCGGATTTGAAATAGGCGCGGCTTTCGGAGGATTGACCTGTCACAGCTTTTACCACTGAAGGAATTTTCTCCAATGGCACATCTTTCAGGCTTTTGACTGAATGCAGAAGTTGGGTCCGCATAGTGTCATGAGCCATGATCGCCGCAAACAAGTGGGCTGAACTGATGAAGTTAACGCCCATTTCCACGGAAGCGATCAGCCATCCGACCTTCAGTGCATCCACCAGGCTGGGAGAGAACGGCACCATATCCCGGGGATTGTCCCGGTGAAAATGGCTGACCGCCTGCGCCAGGTCTTTGCTGACTCTGCCGATGTCGACCCCCAATTGCTCGAAGGTGCGGTCAAGATCACTGTCACTTTGTTCCACTATTTTTAACAATACGTGCTCAACTTCCAGGGCACTGTGGCGTTCCTGTTGAGCGAGACGCAGGCCGTCTTCCAGCGCTTTCCGCACAACAGTGGTTGTGGGGCTTATCAATTGACGGAGGTTCAGTTCGATCATAGCGAAGCCTTTTTCATTTTCTTAATTCATACAGATCGGTCGATGCAACTGCCACATGTGTACCCGGTGCAAGTCCGGTGTACAGCTGTATACACTGTCAGTTTTCTGGGTAAAGCGTTGTTTTATTGAATATTCCTTTAATCGGGCCGGATATTGGTCCGTTGTGTTCAAAAAAGCGTCAGCCGTGGTTGATAGCGGCTTCCAGGCTGCCACCACTTTCCAGCGTTCTCTGCATGGCGTGGCGGGACACAGCAACATCGATATACCTGTCATCAGGATCGTCCCCGTGCAGCCGGGTATTCCACCCTAGCAATGGAGGGGTGGCCTTAAATGCCAATCGGCTGGTCGGCAGCTTACGTTGTTTCACCTGAAGAGCTAAGTCAAAGTCTAGTGCAACACCGGACATTGTTCGAATCAAGCTATACATGGAACCCAGCATCTGGGTGCCGGAAAGCAGGTTCAGAAAGCTATCGTAATCGATGTCCTCGAACTGCACGGTGAACCGGTTCTGGATAGCCCAGGTTCGCTCGCCTAGAATTGCCTGCTGACCAAGAATGTGGTTGCGAGCCCCCAAGCGGAAATCGCCGACTCGGGTCCGCACATCCTCCGGCATCAACTGCCATTGTCCCCTGAACGGGAGAATTTTGACTTTGAGCCCGAAATGATGGGCGATCGCTTTTTCCAATGCGGCCGGAGAACAGACTCGTCTGCTCATGAGGCCGGAGGTATTCAGTTCAGCGCCGTTGAATTCATAAAATCGCGCCTGCTTTTTCGAGGCTATGCCAAGCAATCCTTTCAGCAACTCCGCATGCCGGTCGCGATTGTATTTTGGATCCAGGCGCTGGTTTGCCTCAAATACCAGAGGAATACGGTATTTTTTCCAGGCACGGTAATAGAGAGTCAGGGTGCGGTGATCCAGCATGTCAAAGAAATGCTTCATCGCAGAATCTTTATGACGCATGCGCTGGAGAATCAGTTCCCGGTAATGGAACGGCAATACACCCCTGGAGCCCACAAGGCCCCAGAAGTTCACCTGAACATCCCACTGCTGCCGATGGGCCAAAGCGTTTTCAGCGCCGCGGGTTACTTTCTCCACCGGTCTGGCTTCAAAAGACATGCTCGGGTTCATGGAGAACCTGAGAGGTTCCTGGCTGGGAGGATAATAGCTGCCCACAGGTGCCTGTTTGGATGGTTCTCCATCCCTGTAGTGCTCAAGCAGGCGTACCAGTTGAAAGAAATCATAGCGCCATGGAGAGCGCATGATTCGCTTAATCAATGGGTTGACCTGGTCTAGATTAGAGGTTGATTTCCGATCCTGGGCGGCCATTTCTTCAGTATATCCTGTCGTCCTTTCACTCTGGCAACAAGCCGGGTAAAGGTATTGATAGAGCAGTATAGGGCAAAAAATCTTTCCAGTATTGAAGCGAACAGAAATGTACTGTTACCCGACATCAATGTTTCATCAAAGGTCACTTCTATTTCCACTCCGCGACACACAGTCGTTTTACCGCCAAGTGTCACAGGCGCGGTCATGGGGCTGGTTTGTACTTTGACCAGTGCGGCAATCAGTGCTCTTGACGCTGCACTGTCCTGAAAGTCATAGAGTGACAGCAACTCTTTCAATACTTCTATTGCGTTGGGGCTGTCGAGCGAAAGGTAGTTCAAGGCCAGGTGGGAGACCAGACGCCAGCGCGCACCGTCCCTGAGTGGCGGTCTGATGGTGGGCGTCAGGTGGGTCAGGGTGTGTATCCCGTCCAGGGTGACACCAATATCAAGACACTTGAATTGTGGCTGACCTCCACCGAACGGCAGTTTCTCCGGGGTATTGCGGTTAAAGCAATACATATCCAGAGACAGGGTTTCGTCGGTAAGCTCCGCCGGGGAAAAATTCAGGTCCACCAGCGATATTTCCATCTCACTGCCTGGCTCGTTACCCAGTTCTCCGCCCACTTTCGGATACCTTTGAGCGTGCCAGAAGTGCTGCGTTTCCCGATTGATATCGAAGTGCGTCAGACCATAAAAAGGACGATAGTTCTTTTTATTGCCGTCACCGGTCAACCCTTGAACCTTTTCTATGGAATAGGTTTCAAAGTTATCCGGGTAGCGGGCATCGGGAATAATTGTGTAGCTGTATTGCTCATGCTCCAGACTGATAGGTTCCGCCCGATGCTTGAACAGATTGATTATGGGAGTACATCCCAGCGCGAAATTGTCAGCGCTCAGGTTACGTTCCAGCTCGGTGTGGGAGCGGTCCAGATAAAAATAGAATTCCAGGGTGGAACCGAAGCCTTCTTCCAGATAGGGCTTCAACCCTTCAACATCCAGAAACAGGAACTTTTCAGGAAACACCATATATTCGGTGAGAAGGCGGTAACCGGGGAATGATTGATTGGGGCAGGGCAACAATGCCTCTTCCTCAGCAAAACCAACCGGTTGCAGACACTGTGGTCCGAGAAGCCTTGGCTGAGTGTCGTCAGGACCTTTGGTCATGACCACCTGAACACAATGATTCAGGAGGAGTTCGTACAGGGCGTATGCGTAATGTGACTGACCCCGAAGGAAGAATCGAATCTTGTCAGTGCCCAGTTCAGCCCAATCCACATCTCCGGTAAAACCTTCAAGCCGGACATGGATGACCGATGAGGCCCGCTCTACTCGCTGAGAACCCGGAGTCACAAAAGGGCGCTCTTTCAGGGCCGCTTTGGTGACGGAGACCGGGAGGATATCGAGTTCGTACCCGGTCATGAAGCTGCAGACTCGTCCCTGGAAAGGTTCACTTTCCAGCCGGGCATGGCGTTTGACCTTAAGGGGGCCGTCCAAGTCCTTTGCCGGTTTGAACTGTACCACCGTCATTGACGGAATAGGGCGCAGGTAGTGAGGGTAGAGCTGATCCAGCAGGGCATCCGACAGTTCGGAAAAATCATCGTCCAGGCGGTACTGGATTCGTGAGTTCAGATAGGCAACCCCTTCCAGCAATCGGCTGACATGAGGGTCTTCCACCACATCGCCTGACATGCGCAGCCGGCCGGCGATCTTGGGATGTATGCGTCCAAATTCGGCCCCTGACTGGCGTAGGAAGGCCAGTTCCTTTTCGTAAAACGGCAGTAAATCGTCACTCATCAGCGAGCCTCCTGCACGTTAACGATCGCTGAGATAGGTTCCAGCGAGGAGTCAAAGGTCACTTCTTCCGGTGCCGGCTCCGCATAAAGAATGGCTTCAATGCGGAACTTCAGGCTGGTGTCCTCACTCCATTGATCATCCAGGGTAACCACCCTGACAGATTTAAATCGTGGTTCAAACATGGCGATATGCTGCTCAATCGTCCGGCAAAACTCGTCTTTCCCTTCAGCGCTGAGGAAATTGATCGTGTGCAGGTCGGGCAGTCCGTAGTTAATCAGCGAAATATCCAGTTCATGCATGTTATCCGGCGCAGAAATCGCGCGGAAACGTGTGTTCAGTAAGTCTTCCAGATCTCTTCTGACGGATTCCCTCAGTTCATTCAAAACCTGATGCCGGTTTTTTTCCGGTTCAGTTTTGAGGTCCGGGCGATCATCCATCAGGCGGTCCAGGATTGATGGTCGTAATTTCTGGCTTTGTGTGAGTTTCGCCATGAAATATTCTCTAAACGTCCATTAGTCGGGAAGCGGCAATCAACTGGCCGCAGTCACTTCAGTGGTCAGGTGCAGCTCCGAAACCAACCGATCGGCCTGATAATGCGGCCGAAGATAGATGGCTGTGGCGTAGGAGCCCGGTTTGTCGGGTATCTCTTTTACAGTCACCGAAGCCTCGCGTAGCGGATGCCGGGCCTGCAGATACCAGTCTGAGTCTTCCTGGGAGGTCACATACTGGGACAACCAGGCCTGTAACTGACGCTGGCACTCCTCGGCGCGTTTTACTGAACCGATCATATCCCGCGTCATCACTTTGATGTAGTGGGCGAATCGGGAGCCGCAAAGTACGTGCTGCAGCAATGAGGACAAACGGGCGTTGTTGGTGGCTTTCTTGTCCCGGTATTGCTTGGGAAAGTGCAGAGTCGGTGTGCTGTAAAACACTCCCATGGGAACATCGTAACATTGACAGAGAGCGATGAAACCCTGTTCGCTCAATGCTCTTTCCCGCTCATCGGAAAAAACGCACTCCACCACTGGTTTAAACGCGATATCGTCGGCATCGGTATTAAAGCTGTCAACAATCATGCTGTCGACGGTGCCGCCGGCCTGGTGATCCCGCAGCAACCCTCTGATGTGGGAAAACCAACCGACATCAGTAAATTCGCGAACCAATACCTTGGCCAGGGCGAAATTGGCATATCCCCATAGATAGTTCCGATCATTCGCCAGTGCTTCACGCTCGGAAAACATAATGCCGCCGTGGGCACTAACGGTCAGTTCGTAAGGTTTGCGCATCAGTACCCGGGGCAGGGTTATGCCCAGAAAACGGGTGTCCGGGTGTTCCCGCAGTCGATTCCATTCAATGTAATCAGACTCCCCAAACAGCTGCTTGAGGTTGATGGGGTACCCCATGCGCTCGAAGTTTTCCATCTCAAACAGCTGCGGAGCGGCGTTGACAATGATCGGTGAAAAAGCGGCTGCAGCGATCTCTGCCAGATGCTCAAGTGTTGGGATGTCGTTGTAGCGGTGTCCCTCATAGGGCTTGTGCGACACCTCAAAATCGGCAATAACGACGCCGTACGGTTCACCGCCCGGCTTGTCATATTCTTCACTGTAAATCTTCTGGAACAGTTGGCTTTGGTCGAACTCGATGGCCCGATTAACGTCTTTGGTGACTTCTGCCCAAGTGATATCCAATACCCGGATCTTCACCATCTTGCGTCCGGTAGAAAAGACTACCAGGTCAAAAAGGCTGCGCCAGGAGCGTTCCAGTTCCTGATACTTGCGGTGATGAAGGATTTTATTGAGTTGGCGGATAATCAACTGGTCGATCTGCGCGACTGCTCTCTGCAACCATAGAGTCAGCATGTCGGGATCCAGTGGCGCCAGGGTTCCTTCACCGGAGTATCTTTGTACGAGTGCTTGAGGAAGCTGAATGAGGCTGAGGATTTTCTTCAGGCGGCGCAGTTCCTTTTCTGGAATGTCCGGCCCTGTCATCGATGAGTTTTGGGGCTTGGATGACTTCTCTTTTGCCTGCATATATTCAGCATTACCAGGAATTCAGTGTGGTGTGATGATAGGTAAAGAGTTGGCGGCACGGGGCCACCAACTCCAACAAGAACCAGAAATCAACCGCCTTTGGGGATTTCTGCTACCAGACGCAGAGAGGAAGTCAGTTCTTCCATTTGCAGCCAAGGTCTCAGGTGCGCAACGGCACTGTAAGAACCAGGTGCTTCTGGGTTTTCCTTCACTTCCACTTTGGCTTCTGCCAATGGGAACTTGGCTTTCATTTCAGGGCTGGCATCCGGATTACTGTTGGTGTAAGTGTTAATCCAGTTGTTCAACCAGCGCTCCACGTCTTTAGCCTCCATAAAGGAACCAATCTTGTCGCGTGCCATTACCTTCAGGTAGTGAGCGACACGAGAGGTTGCCATGATGTAAGGAAGACGCGCGGAAATGGCCGCGTTGGCAGTAGCGTCGGCTTTGTCGTATTTCTTCGCCTTCTGTGCGGTCTGTGAACCGAAGAATACCGCATAGTCGGTGTTCTTGTAGTGCAACAGTGGCAGGAAGCCTTGTTTGGACAGTTCGAATTCGCGACGTTCAGTAATACCTACTTCGGTAGGACATTTCTGATCTACGTCACCATCATCGCTGACAAACAGGTGAGAAGGCAGGCCGGTTACTTTACCGCCGTTTTCAGCGCCACGGATGGCCACGCACCAGCCGTGCTGTGCATATGCCTGGGTCAGGGTGGTACCCATGACATAGGCTGCGTTCATCCAGGTGAACTGATCGTGATCTACCTTGGCGGATTTACCGGTTTTTGAATCAATCGGCAGTTCTTCGTAGTTGAAGTCTTCCACGGATTTACCGTTCATGCCGTAAGGCATACGGGACAATACGCGTGGCATAACCAGGGTAACAAAACGGGAATCTTCAGAATCCCGGAAGCTTCTCCAGGGAATGTATTCCTGAGTCTCGAAGATTTTCTCCAGATCCCTTGGGGTGGACAGTTCGGTGAAATCGTCGAAACCGAACATCTGTGCACCGGCGGCGGAAATGAACGGGCAGAATCCGGCAGCGCTGACGCCTGCCATATTTTGCAGCAGTTCCACATCTTCTGGGTGGTTGGAGAATTCATAGTCACCGATCAGGGCGCCATAAGGCTCACCACCGGCAGTGCCGAATTCTGCTTCATAGACTTTCTTGAAGATCTGGCTTTGGTCGAATTCAACGGCTTTGTCCAGATCCTTGTATAGTTCGCGCTTGCTGAGGTTCAGCATGCGGATCTTCAGGCCAGCTCCGGTTTCAGAGTTCATCACCAAGTGATGCATACCACGCCAGGAGCCTTCAAGCTTCTGGAACTTTTCGTCATGCATGACGGCAGCAAGCTGCTTTGACATCAGTGCATCGATTTGGTCTATAGCCTTGTTGATAGTGACGGTGAGGTTGCGGTCCCATTTCACCATGCCTGCACCGGCCTGTTTGGCCAGGTTGGCAATCAAATCTTGAGCCTGTTCTGGAGCGGTCTGTTTAGTGGCAGTAATCGCCATATCCAACAAACTGCCGGCTTCCTCTTCTCCAGCGGCTCCTTGGCTTTCTAATTCTGCGTCGCTCATCAGGCGTCTCCTCCATCATCTTCTTGTTTCGGGCTACGTTCTTCTACTTCTTTGCTTAATACGGCCATTTTATCCGCATCGGACAATACTTTTTCCAGTAGTCCTTCCAGCTCTTCAGAGCGGTCGGCTTTGCTCAGCAGGTCACGCAGACGGTTACGTGCTTCAAGTAATTCCTTAAGCGCAGGAACCTGCTTAACCAGATTTTGTGGTTCAAAGTCTTCGATTGAGTTGAACTCCAGGTTAACGGCAACCTGCTTGTCAGGGTCGTCTGAAGTTTCATCTTTGACTTTCAGATCAAGGGTAGGGGCAACCTTTTCCATGATCTCGTTGAAGTTGTCACGATCGATATTGACGAACTTGCGTTCTTTCAGTGATTTCTTGGCATCCTGGTTATCACCGGAATAATCGCCCATGACGCCAACTACAAAAGGCAATTCCTTTTTAACCTCGGCACCGCCGGTTTCAACATCGTAAGTAATGTGTACGCGTGGTTTGCGTACCCGATTAAGTTTGTCCTGTAGGCTGTCAGACATTTCTGCCTCCCCTTTGTATTGGTGATCGTTGGATACTAGCTGGGTTAATTATAAATGCCACCGACAGAACCCGGAAGTCAGGCGTAAGTGGCATAAGTACCCGTTAAAGCGTTAAAAGTTTCAGGAATCCCTCAATTAAAGCGAAAAACTCCGTTTATGGGTGGTAAACCCAAGCAATTAGCCCTAGAACCCACTATGTGGGTCGGCTTCTGAACCCCATGCAGAATCTCCGGAAGATTCCTGTGGTGAAGCAGACGGTGTTGGTGCCGGAGTCGGTCTGGCGGTTTGAGCCAACTGACCGACCGGTGTGGCGTCTTCACCGATCTGTATTCCAGTCATAAGAGCATAGTGCATTCGGGCGCCTTCGTCAGGTATTAACTCCCTCAATAGATCCTGCAAAGACAACTTCGCCCAGTTTGCCGTACGCTCTATGGCGCCGCATAACGGAGAGTGCGGCTCCGTAGTCCGGAAAAAGTTAGCAATTACAAGCAGTTGGTTGATGGCATCTTCCCGATTTCTGATGGGGCCGGTCGCCACTGCCACTCCGTTGGTGTTGGTCATAGCCGTCATTCCCGCTGCGGGTGCATTTTCAGTTCCCTGAGGCTCGGTTACCAGGTCCTGGCTTGCCAGTTTGCTGCTCAGTAATTGTCGATAGAGGTCTTTGACTTCCTCCAAAGCATTACGGATACCGCTCACGGGAACCGTCACATCGCTGGCATCGGCATCGCGGCATTTCTGGTCTATCACTTCTGCCAGCTCTGCCCAAGTGGTCATAGCCTCTTCGATGGTGTTCAAATACTCTTCAGCTGTGGCCGGGTCCACCATGTTAACCTGTTGATGGACGGCTTCTTCGCTGATTCCCAGATCCTGGATTTTGGTGGCTCTCTCGTCCAGATCATTGATCTGCATGGCTTCCTGCAGCCGTCCGTAGGCGGTAACACTGATCTGCGGGTCGCTATCAGGAAACAGGGGGGTGTTTTTTATCGGCAGAACCAACGTGCCGGTACCATCTTCCCCGTTGAGTGAAATTAAGGGGTAAACCCGGGTCTCCATGCCGTCCTCATCAGGTTGGGGGTGCATGTCGTCCCAGAAATTGTCCACCAGAGCGCGAATTAGCTGGAATCCTTCGAGCAGACCAGCAAAGCCGTGTAGTTTCAGAAGTGCTTCTGCCAGCCAGGCAGCGACTTCCAGATCCTTGGAGCCCCTTTTCAGGATATTGGGTGCCAGCCGGCGGATTTCTCGCCATTGTTCAAGTAAATCGGATTCTACATTCGGGTCAAAGCGGGCGGCTTTGGCCAGTGAGACGATTTTTCGGCGAGCCGCTTTGACGGTCGAGTAGTCTTTGTCACCGTTTTCCCTGAGATCCGGGCCGGCAGGACTGTCGTCGTCAATCGGTTTAAGAAACGGTTCGATTTCTATGATGGGTTCAGATGCCATAATGCATGGGCCTCCGGGTCCTTAAGGCTTTATGTTCGTCATTCAGAAGTGTTGTGGCTGTAAGGTATGTTGTCCTGGAAGCCTGCATTTAGAATAGTCTAACCTACTAAAAATTATGAAAATTTATACGTATAGCGTTCATCATGCAACTGTTGAATCAGGAGATGGTGTGATTTCTCCCTGGATTCGGGTGCAGACGCAGGATAACGCAAAATGTAGGGGTGATTGGTGACACAAATCATTAGCCCCGGGTACAGTAATATTTAGCCTGCTGGCCTTGTTTTCAACCTGGGGACCTGCAGAATGCAGGCAATGTGAACTATCGGCTGATCTCCAACACTCCGGCCGCGGGCCGCCTGATGAATTTACAGGATACATTTAATTGTTTGAAAGAATAGCAGAAACCTGGGGCATCTCTAGTTGTCAGGTGATATTCGCTTTATCGCTTTTGTTCGGAATTTCCGGCTGCCAGACCACTTCTGAGGAGCGGATTAGGTTTGAAGGTGACTCCTTGATGTTTGAGGGGCGTTTCTTCGAGCATCGTATCGGGCTCAGGAATAGTGAGGCGGCCAATGATAATGAGGGGGCAGTTGTGGTGGTCATAGAAGGTGATGGCCGTCCCTGGGCTGCGCCGGGCCGGTTGTCTCTTGATCCTACATCACCGGATCCTCTGCTGCTTCACTGGTTTGATCAATGGCCAGGCCGCGCTATTTATGTTGGCAGACCATGCTATTTTGGAGCGAAGGAAGTCTCTCCCCCGGAACCTTCGGTCGAAATAAAGACCGGGTTTCGGTTGACCGGATGTGACCCCTACTGGTTTACTCTCGGTCGCTATAGTGACCCTGTTGTACAAAGTATGGTCGAAGCCATCCAGGCCGGTTTAAAGACAGATCGACCTCTAATATTGATTGGACATAGCGGTGGCGGCACGTTGGCAATGTTATTGGCCGGTAGGATGTCGCAAGTCAGGGGCGTGATCACGCTGGCCGGGAACCTGCAGGTGACACGCTGGCAGGAGTCTCACAGTTATACCCCTTTATACGGGTCGCTCGATCCGGCGAGTGAACCTGTTTTACCAGCTAAAATTCTTCAATTACATTTGGCCGCGAGTAGAGACAACGTTATTTCGCCTGACTGGATAGAGCATGAGGCCGCTAGACAACATGCCGATTTCCTCCTGTGGGAGGGGGATCACAACGATACATGGAAGCAGAAATGGCCTGAAATCAATGCATTGGTGCAGGATATGATAGAGCGGCTGAAGTCCGGTTAATTCCTTTATTCATGCTTCTTTTACGTATACTTACAAAGCCTTACCAGAAAAAATTACGGTTTTGAGACCTGAGAAACGCTTTACGGAGTACCAGTTACATTTTCAACGGGCCATAAGGTCGTATCACGGCTAAACTCTAGATAAGTGAGTCGACACTGTCTGGCACATTGGGAAGCCGGATACATCGGCGATATGATGCATCGATGACGAAAGTCGAGTCTAAGGTGTCGACCTTGGAGTCGAATAAATTGAAGTCGAATAAAAATGAACATGTCGGGATCAGCCTGGCAACTTTTTCAGGATGACCCCGGATCAAGTATTTCAGGATGAACCTGGATCAAATTCAAAATGGTGGATGACCATGCAGTTTGTGAAAGATCTTAAATTGCCTGCGGCACAGGCCAAGCAATTCAATCAGGTGGCGCATGATAATAAACGTATCAGGACCGCTGCACTTTTAGTCGGACTGTTCGGTTTGTCCGCCTGTTCCGGTCCCACGGTGCAGGAGTCTGCTGACGGTGCTGAGAAGGCAGACGACCTGATGGTGGTTGACTGTCTGTTACCAGGCCAGGTCCGCCAGTTGGGGGCGAACGCCCGATTTTTGACAGCTCGCCGACCTGTGAAAACTACCGCGTCAGATTGTGCTATCAGGGGAGGCGAGTATACCGCCTTTGACCGGGCAGACTATGCCACGGCCCTGAAAGTCTGGCTGGACCAGGCGAAGACCGGCGATCCGGAAGCGCAGACGTACGTGGGCGAAATTTACGAAAAAGGTTTGGGGTTGTCGCCGGATTATGAAGTCGCTGCCATCTGGTATCGCAGGGCGGCTGATCAGAGCTTCACCCGTGCCCAGATCAACCTGGGGAACCTTTACGAGAAAGGTCTAGGGGTAAAGAAAAATCCTGTTGAGGCATTGAACTGGTATCGCAAGGCGTCTGGGCTGGAGAGCGATAATCTTCAGTATGCATCGACCATTATTGCCAACGAAGTACTGCAAACCGAGTTGTCCAGCCTGCAGGGCAAATATTCCGAACTGGAAACGTCCCAGCAGCAGACCAAAGCTCAGCTGGAAAAAGCCCGTAAGGACGCTGCCGATCTGGCGAGCAAGCAGGAGCAGAATAATACCCTGGCAATGGTGACGGCGGATTCAATGGTGCCGCCGCCTGCTATTCAGATTCTGGATCCCCCTATTTCCCTGACTCGAAGCGGCCCTACTGCATTGCTCCGTAGTGCCGTCAGCACCAAGGAAGTGATTGGGAAGGTGGAAAGCCCGATTGGCGTTCGAAACTTCACGGTGAATGGTGCTCCAGTGGAGCTGGACGAATATAACCTCTTCTTCGTTTCGGTACCGGTCACCGGCGCCCGGACGAATGTGACACTGCAGGCCAAGGACGTAGAAGACCAGCAGGTCGGGTTCGAGTTCACCATGTTCCTGGACCAGAACACCCCGGTGAAATCCAAGCATATCAGCTTTGATGCCGAGTCCCAGTCTCCCGAATTCGATGGTGTGAGCTTTGGGCGGTACTATGCTTTGGTGATAGGAAACCAGGACTACCAGCACTATACGGATCTTGAGACCCCCGAGAACGATGCCCGGGAAATTGCCGAGTTGCTGAGTAAGCATTATGGTTTCACCACTCAATTGGTGCTGAACGCCAACCGGTATGAAATTCTGTCTGCGTTGAACGACATGCGCGACAAGTTGACCGAGAAAGACAATCTGCTGATCTATTATGCCGGTCACGGTGAGCTGGACTCGGAAAATGATCGTGGATATTGGCTGCCTGTTGATGCTGAGCCTGGTAATACCGCAAACTGGTTATCCAACGTCTCCATCTCAGATCAGTTGAATACCCTGCGCGCACGTCACGTCATGGTCGTGGCGGATTCCTGTTATGCCGGTACCCTGTCAACCGCGTCAGTTGCCCGTCAAGGCGCGTTGACCAGTGATGAGGTTCAGAAGGAATGGCTGGAAGTGATGCTGGAAGTCAAAGCCCGTACGGTAATGACCTCCGGTGGTGTGCGTCCGGTGCTGGATAGCGGCGGTGGAACCCACTCTGTGTTCGCCCGCTCCTTTATTGAGGCTCTGAACGGAAATCAGTCCCTGCTCGACGGTAACCGCCTGTTCCTGTCAGTGTTGGGGGATGTGCGTAAGCGCTCCAAAGAGTTGGGTCTTGAGCAGATTCCTGACTACGGTGCCATCAAATACGCTGGACACGAAGCGGGAGAATTCTTCTTTGTTCCTGCCGGTTGATACCGCCTGAAGCCAATATTTGTAAGAGGCCCGGCAAATGCCGGGCTTTTTTGTGTACTCGTTCAATAGGTTCTATTGGCTCCTTGGGCTGGCTCAACGTCGACATTCATATACAATGAGTGATGACAGAATCTATTGATGCCAGATTAAGGATTGCTACACCTCATGACAGATACCCAGATTTATGAGCCGGAAACGTCGGGATCGAAATCTTTCGGAAAATATAAAGTTGTAAAGGAACTGGGCCGTGGCGCTATGGGCGTTGTATACCAGGCTTTTGACCCGGACTTTGAACGAACCGTCGCCATAAAGATTCTGTCCCCTGAGTTGCTGAGTCATGATACCAGTGGCGAATACCGGCAACGCTTCAAAAATGAAATGAAGGCTGCGGGCCGACTGTCACACCCCAATGTCATCAATGTTTATGATGCGGGGGAGCAGGACGGGGTGCCGTACTTTGTCATGGAGTATGTGGATGGTATTGAGCTGAAACAGGCTCTGGATAGCGGTGAAAGGTTTGAACTGCCCCGCACCCTGAGGATTATGAAGGACATCCTCAACGGGTTGAAATATATCCATGAACACGGCATTACTCACCGGGATCTCAAGCCCGCTAATATATTTATCACCCGCAACGGTTCGGCCAAAATAACGGATTTTGGTATCGCCAAACTGGAAAGCTCGGAACTAACCCGGGTGGGCACCATTATTGGTTCCCCCAGATATATGTCGCCGGAACAATGCCAGGGGTTGCCGGTCGACACCCGCAGTGACCTGTTTTCTGCCGGTATTATTTTCTACCAGTTGCTGACCAACGAGCATTGCTTCGATGCCAACAGTCCAACTGCCATCATGCAGAAGATTATTCATTCAACGCCGGAAGCGCCGTCAGTGCTCATCCCGACGCTACCCAAACCATACGATCAGGTGGTGTTCAGGGCGCTGGATAAATATCAGGATAAACGTTTCCAGAATGCTGCTGAATTTATTACATCGCTTGATGACGCCGCTGCCGGTAAAACCAAGCGTGGACCCAGTAAGGTTCCCAAATTGGTTGGGGCATCAGCGGGGGTGTTGCTGGGAGCGGCTGCCGCCGTATTCTTTATACCGCAGATATTGGAAAAACAGGGGGTAACCACGCCTTCGGGGGAGACATCCGAGCAGAATCTGGGTTTGCCTTCGCCAGAGAAATTAAACGTTGGCGAGAAGACGCCCAAAACGGGCGAGCAACTAGCTAAAACTGACGTGACAAATAATGGTGTAGCGAACACTGCAACTGGCGAGACCGGTAGCCCCGATGAAACCAAACATCAGGGTAACGTGGCGACAACAACCTCATCTTCCACCGAGTCAGTATCAAGCAGTGGTTCACCCGAGAATATCGCCACGGCGGAAGTGGGCTCCACATCAAATCTTCCGCCGGAGTTGTCTGCTAAAGTGGATAAGCTTTTGCGGGTGGCGAAGGTCCATCAATTGCAAGGTCGACTGGTGACGCCGTCCGGCTCTAGTGCTTATGACGCCTACCGCATAGTGCTGGATATTGATCCGGAGAATACTCAGGCCATCGCCGGAATGGAAACGCTTGAACGGACTTTGGTGGATAGAATCCAGGAATTGAAACAGAACGGAAACGGTGACCTGGCGCATAATCAAGCGGTCGCGGGCGCGAAGGTGTTTCCTCAGAATAAGGAGCTGGTGAGGATGGCGGCGGCGCAATGAGCAAAGCATTCGCTTCTAAGGAAACACTATCTTTAAAGGACAAAGTCGTTGCAATTACCGGGGCGGGCTCTGGCATTGGTGCAGCGTTGGCTGATCTGTGCATGAATTCCGGGGCGATAGTGGCGCTTTCCGATATCAAACCTGACGGTGCCGCTGAAAGGCTCAAAAAATCTGGTGCCAGGGGCGTGGTTGAGCAACTTGATGTGAGTTCCCGCGACGATGTTAATGCATTCGTCAGGCAAATTGAGGAGCAATTCGGCAGGATTGATATGATGATCAACAATGCCGGGGTTGCTCTGTCCGCCACCGTCGCTGAAATGTCGGTGGAGGATTTCAAATGGGTGATGGATATCAACTTCTGGGGAGTCGTTCACGGAACACAGGCAGTGCTGCCGGGCATGCTCTCCAGGGACTCCGGAATGATCGTGAATATCTCCAGCCTTTTCGGACTAATCGGAGTTCCGACCCAGTCAGCATACAATGCCAGTAAGTTTGCGGTCCGCGGTTTTACAGAATCTCTTCGCTGTGAGTTGGCTGAAACCAATGTCAAAACGTTGTGTGTACATCCCGGTGGCATAAAAACCAATATTGCTCGAAATTCACGCTTTTGCTCCGGTATAGACGGAGGAGTGGATAAGAGTAAAGCGGTTCAGGAATTTGACCGGGTCGCTCGGGTATCACCGGAAGAGGCGGCACAACAAATTATCAGCGCGGCATTAAAGGGGAAAGATCGTCTGTTAATCGGAAATGATGCCAGAGTATTGGATCTGGTTCAGAGAGGCTTTCCTGTCGGCTACAGCCGGGTATTGCGGAAGTTTATCAATCTAGGAAAGAATAGAGAGTAAAGAAGAGGCAACATAGCGGGAATTGCCTCCCGCTATGTGTTTTAGGGTTCCCTAACGTTTGGCTTCCCGGCGGACAGCAGACGTTGAAAAGTCGTTCAGCCGAAACCCGGGCTTAAAGTTGTAAGCGTCAGGTTCTTCATTATCCAGACCTTCCACCAGATAGCGGTCGCTCTTCAAATCGTAGACGACTTCCAATGCCGTCCATACCAGGGGCTGGTCATAGTAGTTCATGGCGTGACCTTCCTGTACCCGCCACAACTTGCCGTCTTCATCATATTCTTCGGTGACGAGGACCTGCCAGGAATCTTCATCAAAATAGAGCACCCGTTTTGAGAACAGGTGTTGAATGCCGACTCGTAGGTTGCCTTCAACCACCCATACCCGGTGTAACTCATAACGTGCCAGATCCTGGTTAATATGGCCCGGTTTTATGATGTCGTCATATTTAACGCCCTTGTCGTTCAGACGGTAAGAGTTGTATGGCACGTACATTTCCTTCTTGCCCACAATCTTCCATTCATACTGGTCTGGAGCGCCGTTGAACATGTCGTACTGGTCAGTGGTTCGCAAGCCGTCGGTGTTGGGTAAGTCCGAGTCATAGGCCAGGCTGGGAGAACGGCGAAGGCGCCTCTGTCCGGAGAAATATTGCCAGGCTTTACGAGGAGAACTCACCTGATCAATCGATTCATGTACCAGACTGATATTTCCTGCCTGCTTTGGTGGAGATAATGTCAGGACCTTCAGATAGAAGAACTTGTTTTCCAGTTTGCGTGCGTCCAACTCTTCCTGGGCGTAGATAAAGATAATGTCGCGCTCAGTCATAATGGGAGTATAGGACCCGCCGGAGGTGACGGCTGCGTATCCGGTCCTCGAAGATGCTTCGTCTCCCCGGTAGCGAAGTACATGGTTCCAGAGTATTTCCTCAGCCGACTTGGGAATCGGAAATGGGCTGGATACTGAACCTCCTTTCACGCCGGCTCCAAGGTCCAGCAAGGTTGCCTCCCGGGCATTCTTCTTGATGGCCTTGTAAATGTCCTCAGAGTACGAAGCACTGCGACGGGATGGGTAGACATTCATCTTGTAGGTAGTGGGATATTTCTTCAGCAGGGTCTTATGGCCTTCTGAGAGTTTATCCTGTACTTGACCGAAATTTTTGGCATCAATGGTCATGACCACTGAATCGTTGGCATAGGGATCGACGTAGTTTCCGCCAGGAGTATATCCGGCGGGTGGCTGTGTGATGCCTCCTGTCCATGGAGGGATGGTGCCTTCGACATTACCGCCTCGTTCACCGCCTACGGGTGTCAGTTCCGAATCGAGTCTTTTGACTTCCTGTTCAGAAATTTTAGCCAGGACACTGGAGGATCCCACTCCCAGTGAAAGGATAAATGCAAGGCTGGATACACGTAGTTTCAGGTTGGCATTCATAGTTGTGGTATACGCTCGCGTATTATGGGAATTATAAAATACTCAATAAGTGAATATGCGTTCGAATATTAGCTTTTAACATTACCTTAGTTGAAATAGCTATTTGTGCAATTTTGTAACGTTTTGGTAAAAAAGCGACCGATAGAGAAAACGATGTCCGTTTTCTGTATGATGAAAAGCTATTAAGATTTTGTGCTTTCAGCGTAACTTTCGATGTAACTATAGGTGGCTGCAACGGTGAATTGGTCCTCTTTCATCAATGAAAATTTGTATTTTGCTCGTATGCAATTGGATCAAATGTCACAGGCGGATTCGAAGCCAAAGCAAATAGCTGCCGAAACAGCTGCTATATTGTTTCTTGAGAGAGCTTATTACGGTTTTCTTAATGAATTGGCTCATAAACGTAGAATTAAAGAGACCGTTGCTGATATCGAGGACCTGGAATCCCGGTTGGGGATTGAGTCCGCGGAAGTCAGAGCCTTGAAGTTGCTCGCTGCAGAGGGAAAATGGTTAGAGCAGTTATTAAGTCTGATACAGCGTTGTCGCCAGCCTCGTAAGGAGGTTCGGCCAGAAGATAGCAGAGTCATTGCGGTAAGCTCCGGCACAGGGGATACAGTGGATCTGAACACTTTGCTTGCGGCGATGAAGCAGAGTTTTGAGGAGCTGCGGGAAACAAGTACCGAATGGTAATGAGACTGATCGTCTATCGCCGGGAGGCCGGCAATTGCAGTCGGGAATCAAACCCGGAGCCACACCGGAAATCGAATTGTTGGAGAGAAGAATGTCTACAGGTAGTTATTTTGAAATTGTGCAACTGGCTAATGGTGATTTTGCCCTGCAGCCGGCGGGAGGCAGCAGTAGTGAGCATCTGGTGAAGATTAGCTTTGGTGCAGACGCCAAGGCATTTCTGGCTGATAAAGATGTTGATGTGGCTCATGCCATGATTAAAGCGGCGATTAAAGCTGTTGGTAACATGCGTGAAGAGGCTCGTCTGAAATCCTCTATGGAAGAGCCTTCAAAGACCGTTCACTAAAAAGATACGAGCGGAGAAGAAAAGAGAGGGAGTCCCTCTCTTTTTTTTTCAAATCAGTTCTTTTCTACAAACCAATTCTTTTCTACAAATCAATATTTACAGATCAGCGTCGAATGATTCCGACACCCAAGCCCTCGATTTCAAATGGCTCGGAGTTCGCATCCACTTCTATAGGGGTAAACTCTTCGTTTTCCGGGAGTAAAACCACTTTTCCTTTTAATTTCTGGAAGCGCTTTACGGTGACTTCGTCGCCGATTCTGGCCACGACAATCTGACCATTGTGGACGTCTGTCGTTTTATGGACCGCCAACAGGTCGCCGTCCAGAATTCCGGCATCCTTCATACTCAATCCTTTGACGCGCAAAAAGTAGTCAGCAGAAGGTGTGAAAAAACTATTCGGAACCTGGCAATAGTCTTCAATATTTTCCTGGGCCAATATCGGATAGCCGGCAGCTACCTGGCCAACAATGGGAATGCCGTCGAACTCGGGTTCAGGGAGCCTGATACCGCGGGAGGCGCCCGGAACCATCTCGATAGCGCCTTTTTTGGCGAGGGCTTTCAAATGCTCTTCAGCAGCGTTGGCGGAGCGGAATCCCAGCTTGTTTGCTATTTCTGCACGGGTCGGCGGATAGCCGGTCTCTCCAATGTGTTCCTTGATCAGATCAAGAACCTGTTCCTGGCGTTTGGTCAGTTTTATCACGGTTGCTCCCAAGTTCAGCAGGTCTAATTTACTGCATGAATATCCATGGCTGTTAATGTATACAGTATGTATTCGTTGATGTAAAGCTAGAACACTGAATTTCTAGTGTTTTTAAGCTCTGAGTAACCTGTTGGAGATCAAGCGGCAAACTTCTCCAGCCGGGAAGTGGATTTGGATGTCCGGCACAGGAAAGTTGTAAAGGAATATCGAAGCTGACACTGTCATTTCCCCTCCGGATTGCCTATATTTATAGGCACCTCAAAGAGTTGGGCGTAAGTCCTGATTCTGTATAAGAAGAACGTCGAATAATTGTTCAATCAACATCCCTTAAAAGAGTTATTTTCATGCGGTTCGCCCAACTAGCTACAAGTTTGTCTGTCCTTTTGTTTGCAACCTCCAACGCACTGGCCATTGATTTTCTCTCCCAGTTTGGCCTCGAAGGACGGTATTTTCAGGAGGAGGGCGATGCAGGTCAAAGCCAGGAAAATGGTTCGGCCTGGGCAAAGCCTGAGCTTTATTTCGAATGGAACGATGGCAGCGACCGGCTGACGTTTGTTGGTTTTTACCGGCATGATGAGAACGACGATGAGCGTACTCATGGTGACGTGCGCGAAGCGAACTGGCTGCACATTGGAGATTACTGGGAGACCCGGTTCGGGGTAGGTAAAGTATTCTGGGGCGTCACAGAATCCCAGCACCTGGTAGACATCATTAACCAGACTGACCTTGTTGAGAGCCCTGATGGTGAGGAGAAGCTGGGGCAACCCATGCTCAAGTTCTCCACGGCCCAGGATCAGGTGGTATTGGATTTCTTTGTTTTGCCGTATTTCAGGGAGCGGACTTTTTCAGGACCTGAGGGACGGCTTGGCCTCCCTTTTTCCGTAGATGTGGACCATGCCCGCTATGAAGCAGATGAGGAAGAGGAGCATCCAGATATTGCCATCAGATACGCCATTATCGGTGATGATTTTGAAGTGTCTTTGTCTCACTTTTCAGGAACAAGTCGAGAGCCCAATTGGCGTTTTAATGGCGATTATGCCAATCCCAAACTGATACCACGTTATCCGCTAATTGAACAAACCGGTCTGGTAATGCAAATGATAGCGGAAGGATGGTTGTTCAAGTTTGAAGGTATTGTTCGTTCAGGCTTTGAGAACACAGAGGGTGAAGAGAAGCGATACGGAGCGGTGACAACAGGGTTTGAATACACCCAGGCTGGTGTCTTTGGTACCGACGCAGACTTGGGGTGGATTATGGAAGGCCTTTGGGACGAAAGGGGAGAAGAGGCGACTTCCTTCCTTGAACATGACGTTTTTCTGGGGTGGCGTTGGGCTCTCAACGATATCGACTCCACAGAAGTTCTGTTTGGAGCCATTTATGATCCCGAGACTCACGAACAGTTATATAGTATCGAAGCCAGCCGTAGGCTCTTTGATGTTTTTACCTTGAATATGGAAGTCCGTGCGTTTGAGGGTGGAGATCCTTTGCCAACCACTACCGCTGAGCGCCTGCAGGCATATGCTGATCCCGATCCTAATAATAAAACCGGTGCGCTTCAAAACGAAGACTATGTACAGCTTGAGCTAGTTTACTATTTCTAAGTCATCAACCTGTCTTCAATGAGCCGGTTTCTTATTTGATTCCGGCTTATCTATCGCTCAGATACTGCTCTTCCTACCTGATTGACAACACCTCTACGAATCATCCTGTGGTGAAGTCTTCAGGTATGGAAATGCTGCTTATTTCCACGACTTCTACGTCTATCACTCTCGCCAGCTCAGGGCCTTCATGAAGCCATTCCAGCAAACGGTTGACGGCTTCATTTTCTCCGTGTGCATGCACTTCCACGCGTCCGTCGGGAAGGTTTACTGCGCTTCCTGTAATACCCAGAGAGATGGCCGTCTGCTTGGTGGACTGCCGGAACCATACCCCCTGGACTCTTCCGGAAACTATTGCGCGGACGGATTTCCTGTTCATTATCCTGTATCCCGTGACAAATATATGAACCTATTTTTACTACAGACATGATCAGGTATCTAGCGGATTACGTAATTCATGTACGGGATGGAGGATCTACAGCTATCTGATGGAACAATCCCGTGTCAGAGGATCAATAAAATAAGGCGACCGATGTGTCCAAACCAAAGCTCTTACTAGTGTTGTGTGGCGACACTTTTCCTGCGATCAGGGAACAGCACGGGAATTTTGATCACTGGTTTATCCAGGCAATGGAAAGGCCGGAGATGGAGATCGTTGTCTGGAATGCCCATCAACACCATGATGTACCGGATATTTCATTCATCGGTGCAGTATTGACCGGTTCTCCTGCCATGGTGACAGACAGAGCGGGCTGGTCAGAGGCTTTATCCGGCTGGGTGCTTGAATGCATCGGCTTGGGAATCCCGGTGCTAGGTGTTTGTTATGGCCACCAATTATTGGCGGATGCCCTTGGCGGCGAAGTGGATTTTCAGCCGGGGGGACGTGAAATCGGCAGTCTGCTGATTTCCTGTTCATCCGCTGCCGCAGACGACCCCTTGTTCAGCAAACTGCCGCAAAGCTTTTTTGCTCAGCTCACTCATGCACAGTCCGTAACAAAAATGCCCACAGGAGCAGTGCTGCTGGGAAGCAGTAGTCGGGTGGGGTGTCAGGCGTTCAGATACGGTGAAGCTGTGTGGGGGGTACAATTCCATCCTGAATTCAGCCGGGATGTGATGGCTGCTTACATCAATATATACAGTGGTGATATGTCCCAGCGGCAGCGTCTGACCGTGGAGGAGCATCTGCATGATAGCCCCGAAGCCAATCAGTTGCTGGGGCATTTTGTGGACTATTGCTTAACGTCGGAATCTTCCGGATAAATCACCACCAGTATTTGCCATAGAGTTCCGGGTTTGCCCAATGGTCAGCATTGTTCCAGGTGCGTCGGGGATTATAGGTGTCAATGTCATAGCTATAGCAACACAATGATCTGGCCTGGTGATCAAACGCCATCACCTTTCTGAAACCAATTCCAATTAGTGTGTTGAAATCCCACTCTTCAGTTAACTGATGATCAATGAAGACCAAGACGTGAGGAACCAGGAAATTACGCAGTGAGGTTAAAAGAGCTTTGCCATCCTCCACGGAGAGCTTTTCCAGGTAGTCGCTGATAATCACTGTGTCGGGAACTTTTTTGTCCAACCCCAGGTCCCGATGGTGGGACAGGTGATTCAACCTGCAGCCGGATTGCTGTTGGTATGTTTGAATGGACGGTGGTTCGGAGGCCCCTATGGTCAGGATTTGGCTTGGACGGTGTGCGTTAAGCCAATCCTCCAGGAGGTTGTTCGGAGTAATGTCGGGCATAAGTGGTAACCAAAAAAAAGCGCTGATCCATCAGCGCATTGACCTTACAGAATCTTTGTAAGTATTTAAAGCAGGATAAAGACGAAATGAAAAGAATCTGAATTGCTTCAGATAATAACAAGTTTAGTTGACGGACACTGGTGTGTTAGATGCATTATCAATTAAACTCAGGCGCTTATGTACGTCTGGAAATATCATCTCGAAAGCTTCTTCAGTATCGGATGTAACTTATTTAATTATGGAGTTTTTATGAAAAAGACAAAAATATTACAACAAGCCTTTTGTGGACTATTGTTCATGTTTGCAGGTTGGATGGCGCATGCAGAAGTTGCATTGACGGAAGAAGTTGTAGACCGCTGGATCAAGTCACAGGAAGCGATCATGAAATGGGGCGAAGAGCACCAGGAAGCGCTTGACGATCTTGATCACGATGGATTTCCTGCGGATGTTGCGGAGTTTGTCGCGCCATTGAAGAAATCCGGTCTTTATTCGGAAGCTGAAGATGTTCTGGAAGAGTATGGCTTCGATACGCCTGAAGACTGGGCGGGAGTGACACTGCGAATTATGCACGCTATGGGAGCTGTTCAGATGGAAGCCCAGGCATCAAATTTCGATGCACAGGCTCAGATCGATCAGATTAAAAATGATCCAAACATTCCCAAGGAACAGAAGGATGCGATGCTGAAGATGATGGAAGAAGGTCTGGCCATGATGGAAAGAGCAAAGAATGCTCCCAAGGCTGACGTCGAGGCTATCCGTCCTCAGGTCGGTAAACTGATGGAATTCTTCAATAGCCAGGGCCAGTAGTCTTTCATCTGGTTTTGGCTTGGATCGTCTGGCCTTGTCTAACATTCAATGCCGGACGATCCGAATCTCAGATTCCAGGTTACGGTTGTAGCCTGTTGATTCCCCAGCCTTCGCCGTCGGGCAGATATTCAAAGCGGTCATGCAGCCGGTTAGCCCGCCCTTGCCAGAATTCAAATCTTGTCGGTACGACTCTGTACCCTCCCCAAAAAGAGGGAAGGGGCACTTCACCCTTCTTAAATCGGTTTTTCATTTGTTCAAATGCCTGTTCCAGCATCTGTCTTGAACTGACTCTACTGCTCTGTTGGGATGCCCAGGCGGCCAGTTGGGATTCGTGGGGCCGGGAAAGGAAGTAGCGGGTGGCTTCTGCCACAGATAACTTGGTGGCCTTGCCGGTGATGCTAATCTGGCGTTCAAGAGGAAGCCATGCGAAATGCAGACTGACATTGGCGTTTTCGGCAATATCCTGAGCTTTACGGCTGCCAAGATTGGTGTAAAACAAAAATCCCTGTTCGTCTGCGTGCTTGAGCAGTACGACACGTTGTCTGGGAATGCCTTCTGAGTTAACGGTTGCCAGAATCATTGCGGTCGGATCTGCACTCAGTTCGGCCTCGATGGCAATGTTCATCCAGGTTTTGAACTGTCTGAATGGATTCTCGTCCAGATCGGAAATATCCAATCCTCCCTGTAGATACTCCCGGCGGATGTCTTCTAGATTCATACTTGCGGATTGTCCCAATAGCTAACCTAACATAGCCATACTATATCCGATGAAAGCCGTTCAGGCAGGATGAATTAAAGAAAAACCGTTGTGAATCGACGGTTATGGCGGGAAATACGTACCTGGAACGCTTTGGTTTGCTCCAGGTACGTAAAGGATATGAGAAGGTCAGCCCAGTAACAGTGATATTGAACTCACGGCGGCTGTGGTGAGTGCTGCACCCGCCATGGTTTTTCTGGCAGCCACTTTATGGCGTAACCAGGTGGAGAGAGCAAGGCCAGCCAGTTGCAGGGTGAGGGCACCGGACATCATGCCGATCATATACCAAAGACTGCTCAGATCGGCTGGTTGCTCTGCTACATGGGCCCAACCATGGCAGGAGGCAAACAGAGCGATAAGAGGAATGGCATAAGCCAGCCGAAAGCTCTGCTGCTTGCTACTGAAAAGCACAAGTGCGATCGCCACCAATGACGCGACGATAAGCAACTCTGCGTAGGGAATGGTGATACCGGCAAAAGCCATCAGACCACCACCGAGCATGCCAAGGCTGAATGTTGCCATGGTGGCCATACGTGCGTTCAAACGAGTGGCAATAAAGCCGAGCGCGATCATGGTTATCAGGTGATCAAGGCCAAAAAATGGGTGCTGAAGACCACTGGTAAAACCTTGAACAGTCTCGTGGCCCGGGTGAGCCATGGCTCCGGTGGAGCAGACTGAGAGTACGACCAGTGCAATCAACCGGTGATATTTGTTGAGTATTTTCATTACGTATTACTCCATCATGAGATGCAGGAATTAAAATTCCAGGCGATTGTTGGATGGTGAGGTTTCGGTCGGCACATGAATCATTGAAGCAGCCTGATCAGGCTGCGACCTCCAGCATGCCACGGTCTACGATGAAGTCGATGATGGCTTCCAGGCCTTCGCCATTCTTCATATTGCTAAATACAAACGGCTTGTCGCCGCGCATTTTCTTTGCATCACGATCCATTACTTCCAATGAGGCCCCAACTAATGGTGCCAGATCGGTTTTGTTGATAATCAGCAGGTCGGACTTGGTAATGCCCGGTCCGCCTTTGCGGGGGATTTTGTCACCCGCGGACACATCGATCACATAAAGGGTCAGGTCGGACAGTTCCGGGCTAAAAGTCGCGCTTAAGTTGTCTCCGCCGCTTTCCACCAGCACCAGGTCCAACCCTGGATGACGTTGCGTTAAAGTATCAATGGCAGCCAGGTTCATCGACGCGTCTTCCCTTATGGCGGTGTGCGGACAACCGCCGGTTTCAACGCCCATGATTCGATCCTCTGTCAGGGCCTGGTGACGTATCAGAAACTGGGCGTCTTCCTTGGTATAAATATCGTTGGTGACCACCGCCAGATTGAAGCGCTCGCGGAGCTTCTGGCACAGGGCTGAAACCAGGGCGGTTTTGCCGGAGCCCACTGGTCCGCCGATGCCGACTCTTAATGTCTGTTTGCTCATATCAATTCTCCTGCACATATTGATTCTGATTATTTGTCATCAGGCTTCAGGGATCAGGACCTGAACAACCTGGAATATTGCGTTTCATGCAGAGCACAGGCCATAGTCCATCCAGGAAGTGAATGACCCATCTGCTCATCGGTCAGGCTGAGCCCGACATCCACACTGCGCTCGATAACAGGCATCAGTTCCCCCAGGATTTTCTGCGCCTGGGATTGACCAAGAGGGAGCGTCTTGCCTGCTACGGTGATCTGGTTCTCCAGCCAACTCCAGCAGAATCCGGTAACGGCGGTTTGAGTATCAATCTCCCAATGCCAGGCGGCCAGTGACCAGCCAAGTAACAGGGAAGGTTGAACGTCGCCATCAATGGAGATGTCGAAGTAGGACTGGGGATTGATGCTGTGTTGCTGGAGAACCTTCAGCATGGCTTTGCCCACCTGTCGATCCTCATCCAGCAATTCCTGGGTTTCACGGCTGGCCAGGCTCCATTGATTCCAGAACAACAGCATTTCCCGATCATGTGCTGCCAGGGCATTGATCATTCGGGCCATTACCGGAATATCGGTGTGGCTGATGTTGTAGCGGAGGATGTTGGCGATCCAGTCGCTGATTGCTTCCGGTGAATCGACGCCGCCTTCCTCGATAGCCCACTCCAGGCCTTGGGAATACGCGAAAGCGCCCACCGGTAAAGCTGGACTGATCAGGTTGAACAGTCTGAGCATGGGAATCGTATTCATCGCCGATTAAATCCTAGTGCTGATGCTCATGATTGTGGTGCTCCTGGCCATGACAGTGCTCTTGACCATGACGGTGTCCGTGACTGTGCTCGTGACCATGACTGTTCTCGTGACCAAGATTGCGCTCATGTGAATGCTCCTCATGTGAATGGTGCTCAGAGTGCCCGTGATGATGCCCATGGGCATGACCCCCATGTTGACCATAAGCGCCGTTTTCCGGCTGGAACGGTGCCTGTTCCGATGTGACCTCCAGACCATACAGGCGGCAGAGATCTTCAAGTACATGATCGGGCTGCATCCTCACCCAAAATTCTCCGATCTGTAAGGGAACATGCCGGTTACCCAGGTGGTAGGCGATTCTGGCAAACTGCATCGGCTCTTGTGCCCGTGCGGTAACGACTGACTCCTGAGCTGCCACTACCTTGACGAACTCTCCGGTGTCGGTCACCAGCAGTTCGCCGTCGAGGAGGCATTTACCTCTCTCCAGAAACAGCCCGACTTCCTTGCCGCAACGGCTTTGGGTTTTGAAGCGGCCCCGTTTGCGCTCGTCATAGGTCAGTTCAATTTCCGCTGCGATTTCTAATGTCGGTTCGCCGGTCTTACTGGCCGTCAGGCGTTCAATGACTTTTAACATCGTGTTACCTCTTTTGGAGCTCTCCAGAATTCATTGCCTAAAATAGGAAATAACGTTGCGCAAGGGGTAATACCTTTGCCGGTTCGCAAACCAGTAATTCGCCGTCGGCCCGCACTTCGTAAGTCTGCGAGTCCACCTCCATTCTGGGCATCAGGTCATTTAGCAGCATGTCCTTTTTCGTAACTGAGCGGGTATTACGACAGGCGGCAACCATGGACGTCAGGCCCAGAGAGCCCTTGATGTCATTTGCCAGGGCAGCCTGGCTGACAAAGGTAATCCTTGTTTGTGGCAGCGCCCCACCAAAGGCCCCAAACATAGGACGATAATGGACGGGTTGAGGGGTAGGGATGGAGGCGTTCGGGTCGCCCATCGGAGCAGCGGCGATCATGCCGCCTTTAATGATGACGGCCGGCTTGGTGGCAAAGAAAGCGGGTTTCCACAAAACGATGTCTGCCAGTTTTCCGACTTCCAGGGAACCCACTTCGTCAGCAATACCGTGGGTAATGGCCGGATTGATCGTATATTTGGCTACATAGCGCTTGGCCCGGAAGTTGTCGTGTCGGTCGGAGTCCGGTGACAAAGGGCCACGCTGGACTTTCATTTTGTGAGCCGTCTGCCAGGTACGGGTGACGACTTCTCCCACCCGTCCCATTGCCTGTGAGTCTGATGCGATCATACTGAACGCACCCAGGTCGTGAAGAATATCCTCGGCGGCTATGGTTTCCTTACGAATTCTGGAATCGGCGAATGCGACGTCTTCCGGGATGTCGGGGTCCAGGTGGTGGCATACCATCAGCATATCCAGGTGCTCGTCCACAGTGTTGATCGTGTAGGGGCGAGTTGGATTAGTCGAAGAGGGTAATACGTTGGATTCGCCACAGGCCTTGATAATGTCCGGAGCATGGCCGCCACCGGCACCTTCGGTATGATAGGTGTGAATCGTTCTGCCTTTGAAGGCCGCCAGGGTGTCTTCAACAAAACCCGATTCATTGAGGGTATCGGTGTGAATCGCGACCTGAACATCATACTTTTCTGCAACGTTCAGGCAGTTATCGATTGCCGCAGGCGTGGTTCCCCAGTCCTCATGGAGCTTCAGACCCATGGCGCCGGCCACAATCTGCTCTTCCAGACCCCCTGGAAGACTGGCGTTGCCTTTGCCCAAAAAACCCAGATTCATGGGAAACGCATCGGCTGCCTGCAGCATCCGGCTCAAGTGCCAGGGACCTGGTGTGCAGGTGGTGGCATTGGTGCCGGTTGCGGGTCCGGTTCCTCCACCAAGCATGGTGGTGACGCCGGACATCAGGGCTTCTTCGATCTGCTGTGGGCAAATGAAATGGATATGGGAATCGATACCCCCTGCGGTAGCGATGGTTCCTTCGCCCGCAATCACTTCGGTTCCGGGGCCGATAATAATATCGACATGATCCTGATTATCAGGATTGCCGGCCTTACCGATGGCAGCAATTCTCCCGTGTTTAATGCCGATATCGGCTTTTACGATTCCCCAGTAATCCAATATCAGGGCATTGGTGATGACTGTGTCCACCGCATCTTTGCTGGTCGCCTGGGATTGTCCCATGCCGTCGCGTATCACCTTGCCGCCGCCAAATTTTACTTCGTGACCGTATTGCGCGTAGTCCTTTTCGACCTCGATCCAAAGCTCAGTATCACCTAGCCTGACTCGGTCACCAACAGTAGGACCGAACATATCCGCATAGGCCGCCCGGGAAATTTTTGCCATTGTCATGTCTCCTGAATTCTTTTGTGCAGATACCGGGCTAGAGTTTGCCCATGATTTCTCCGCGGAAGCCGTATACTTTTCCTTCCCCTGTGATACCGACCAGTTCAACCGTCCTTGTCTGACCGGGTTCGAAGCGGACCGCGGTTCCGGCCGCTATATTCAATCGATATCCACGGGATTTCGTGCGGTCAAAATCAAGCGCGGGGTTGGTTTCAAAAAAATGGTAGTGAGAACCAACCTGAATAGGACGATCTCCGGTATTGGTGACTGCCACCGTCACAGTGGGCAGACCTTTGTTCAGTTCTATATCGCCAGGAACGGACTTTATTTCTCCCGGTATCATGGGATGCTCCTTTGTCGTTATCTGCAACAGCCCTATGTTTATCTATCAGGGCAATGGCCCTATGTCAGTGAGGGCAATCTATAGCGTCAGCCAGGGCAATCGAAAGCCTTTAGCCAAGGCTTGATAGCCGTTAGCCAAGGGAATCGATAAGCGTTATGGAATGGGGTTATGGACGGTGACCAATTTGGTACCGTCGGGAAAGGTGGCTTCAACCTGAACTTCCGGGATCATTTCCGGGACTCCTTCCATCACGTCATCCCGGGATAGCAATGTCCTTCCGTAATCCATCAGGTCAGCGACGGTACGTCCTTCGCGGGCCCCTTCGATAATTTCCATGCTGAGTAAGGCAATGGCCTCGGGGTAATTCAGCTTTAGACCCTTCTGTTTTCTTCTTTCCGCCAGGAGGGCTGCGGTAAAAAGCAGTAACTTGTCTTTTTCTCTGGGGGTTAATTCCATTGAAGAATCCTCATTATGTTCTTCTTTGCGGTGCTCCAGGTGGATAACCGAAGTAAATAAACGAACTAAATAGATCGGGCTAAATAGTCAGTTGGCTTTTTCATTCTTTTGTCTGTGCCATCTTTTGTTCCATAATCCTTGCTCAGGTCGCCCAGATTCTTGGAGGACAGGCGTCGACGCCAAGGATTTGTGGCCTTAACAGATGCCAGGCTTCCATAAACAGGGCTTTAATGGGTTCTGACTGCTGTCCCAGAGCCCTGAGAATGATGAGGTCGTCCCTGCGAGTGGCGGACCACTGTATTGGGGACCTGGATATCTCTATGGCAGACAGGGCTGGCGGTACACTACCTGAAATCACAGAATCCAGATGATCTCTTAACGCTTCCAGTGCCGCCTGACTATCTTTGATATATCCGGCAAATAACGAACCGTAGACCGGATAATGATTCAGTCCCCAAGGGGAGGTGAAGTTAGCCCCAGCATCCTGCAAATGAACTCTTTCGTGGAAATAGGGCAGGCCGTTTTTCACAATATTCAGCTTCTGGATAAAGCATCCCCGCCTGAATGGTGCATTCGTGGCGGGGCGACCCATGGCGGTGATATCCCAAAGGAGAAAGGAACTGTCGGAAGTCGTCGACAAGGTCAGATTCTGCTCCCCGTTTGCACCATCATAGATAATATTCTCCTGGGGCAGCCACTCGATATGTGCGTTATTGGTGCACTCTATGTTGATGTCCTGCTTTTGGGCGTGACCCTGTTGATCAGTCCGATAAATCTTTCCGGCGGAAGGGGTGGTGATGAGTAGTTTTGCCTGTTCTTCCAGGTCAATATCAATCTTTAAATGATCCCCGCAGACCAAGCCCCCCGGGGGATGCAGCAAATATAAGTGAGGCCTCTCAGTACCTTCAGGATAGAACGGACGTTGAATACGCAGCGGGCCTTCGTGGCGGGCCCGGGAAATGCTGGTTCGACCCTGGTTGGCGCAAGCTGATATCTCAAGTCTGGCGGGCCAGTTTCTGGCGCCGGTCGGTTTCTGGTTGTTGTCGCTTGTCGTACTCTCGGTCCGGCTTGCCGTATCAACAGGGTCTCGAGTGCAGGGGACGGCGTTTAGCGTCTGGTTGTCATCTGTGGTCTGTACCTGTTCGGATATATTCATTGGCGGTGAATTCTTCTTGTTCGGCAACGGTATGTTCTATCAGTCATAGATCAGCGAATAAAGGAACCCGATAGTGCGCTGGTGTCGTGACATTGGTCTTGCTGTAAGTCTTGTTGCCAGGCTAATCGTTCTCCTGACTATTCCGCTAACGATTGGCCTGACTATTCGGCTAACTAATCGCTTGACCATATAACAACTAGCGAATCGCGTGCCAGAATGAGGCACGGCGGCCCGTGACGCTCATCGATATGGCTGAACCCCTTTAATTTACTGGACTTAGTGAATTATCGGCTTGCACCGAAATGGGACTGTCCCTGTTCCTGGGAATCATTATCTGCGAAATGATCTTTATCAAGGCACTAAAATGAAGCGGACTGGAAATGGGTGTGCTCTTAACTGGTGCGTTAGGCGCTGCCTGGGCGTTGCGATCGTAGGCGATATCAACGTGAAATTTTTGTAATACTATGAATTTTAAAGGAAAAAAAGTGCATGGAATAACCTGTGCTGTTTGTTAGGCGGGAGAAACTCACACAAAACAACCAACACCGGAGTTCCAAAAATGAAAAAATATACTAAAAACATCGGGGTAGGATTTACCGCGCTGGCGCTCTCCATCGGCGCATCCCTGGTTCAGGCAGCGGATACCATCAAGGTAGGTGTGTTGCACAGTCTCAGTGGAACCATGGCCATCAGTGAAACCACTTTGAAAGATACCGTGCTGATGCTGATCGATGAGCAGAACAAAAAGGGTGGCCTGTTAGGAAAGAAATTAGAACCCGTGGTCGTTGATCCCGCATCCAATTGGCCGCTGTTTGCTGAGAAAGCCCGTGAACTTCTGGAGAAAGATAAAGTTGACGTGGTGTTTGGATGCTGGACTTCTGTTTCCCGCAAATCCGTACTGCCAGTCTTCGAAGAACTCAACGGTCTGTTGTTCTATCCTGTTCAGTATGAGGGTGAAGAGTCTTCCAAGAATGTATTCTATACCGGCGCAGCTCCCAACCAGCAAGCCATTCCAGCCGTCGACTACCTGATGAATGAAGTCGGGGTTAAGCGTTGGGTACTGGCTGGAACAGACTATGTCTATCCGCGTACCACCAACAAGATTCTGGAAGCTTATCTGAAGGCCAAAGGGGTCGCTGCGAAGGATATCATGATCAACTACACACCTTTCGGTCATTCCGACTGGCAGAGCATCGTATCCGATATCAAGAAATTCGGTTCAGCAGGCGCCAAGACCGCGGTAGTCTCGACGATTAACGGCGATGCCAACGTACCTTTCTATAAGGAACTTGCCAACCAGGGCATTTCTGCTGAAGACATTCCAGTTGTCGCGTTTTCTGTAGGTGAAGAAGAATTGTCCGGACTGGATACCAAGCCACTGGTAGGCCACCTGGCGGCATGGAACTATTTCATGAGCGTCGATTCAGATGTAAATACGGACTTTATTGATTCCTGGAAAGCCTTTATCAAAGATTCCAAGCGGGTAACCAACGACCCGATGGAAGCTCACTTTATTGGATTCAACATGTGGGCAGAGGCAGTGAAAAAAGCCGGTACCACTGACGTCGATAAGGTTTCAAACGCCATTATCGGAGTCACGGTTCCTAATCTTTCCGGCGGTTATGCCACTATGATGCCGAACCACCATATCACTAAGCCGGTACTGATTGGTGAAATCCAGGAAGACGGTCAGTTTGAAACCGTATGGCAAACTGCTGGTGCGGTCATGGGAGATGCCTGGTCAGATTATCTGGAAGGCAGCAAGGATATCACGGCAGATTGGACCGCCCCTCTGGTATGCGGTAACTATAACGTTAAAACCGGTAAGTGTTCAGGTCAGAACTACTAAGCCTGGTGTGATTTAAACACCTGAAGGCGACCTCACGGAAGAGGTCTTTGCCGATTACGGTCAAGACTCTCGACAACTCCAAATCACAACATATAAAGAGAACCATTATGCGCATGTCGTCGGTATGGCTTACACGTCTGCTGCATGTCACTGCCGTTATTTTTATTCTCACGGTAAACACCCTGTTATTCGCCCGCAATGTCATGGCGGCAGTTCCTGACAGTGAACTTCTGACTCCCCTGGCTGAACTCAAATCTGCAAACTTTTCCAAGAAAGAACAAGTGGTTACCGATTTAAGTAACCTGGATGATGATCGGGTCATTCCCATTTTGAGCGGCATGCTGGAGGGCGACCTCTATTACAGCAAGAACGCGGCGGATGTATTTGTCGTGCTCAGCTCCATTGAATCGGGGTATCAGGCATTCAATGTCATGACGGCTGAGTCCACGCCTGATATCAGTAAACGGGATTACAAAAAGATCAGTGTGAATAATTCTCTGCGTAGACTGTTACGCGAGACGCTGGCCTCTTTGCAGCTCCGTTCCTCGAATCTGGATACCAGGATTGAGGCTGCCCGGGCCATGATGAAATCTGATGACGAAGGCAATATCAAGCCTCTGCGTCAGGCTTTGCAAAAAGAGCAAAACGAGACTGTCCTGCACTTGCTCGCGGTATCTGAGGCAATGCTGGTGGCCCGTCATGGTGAGAGCCAGGAACGGGTGGCCGCGATAGGTAAGCTTAAAGGTGAATTGTATCCGGAAGTGCGTTCGTTATTGGCGGGATTCCTGATACAGCGTAACGGTGAATTCCAGGAACCGGATGCGGATGTCCGCCAGGCCGCTGCCGATGTGCTCGAATCCATTGAGGATCTGGTTGCGTTCAATAAAGGGATTGAGAATGTCTACTTCGGCATCAGCCTCGGGGCGGTGTTGTTACTGGCGGCTGTTGGTCTGTCCATCACGTTTGGCGTTATGGGTGTGATCAATATGGCGCATGGGGAAATGATCATGCTGGGGGCCTATACCACCTATGTGATCCAGCAGTTAATGCCCAACTATATTGACTATTCATTATTCGTGGCGATTCCGGCGGCGTTCCTGGTGTCCGGTGCCGTTGGAGTGGTCATTGAGCGGGGAGTCATCCGTCACCTGTACGGCCGCCCACTGGAAACCCTTCTTGCCACATTTGGTATCAGCCTGATCCTCCAACAGGCAGTGAGAACAATTTTCAGTCCTCTAAACCAGTCGGTGACAACACCCGCATGGATGTCGGGATCGCTGGAAATCAACGGGGCTTTATCGCTGACTTATAACCGTCTTTATATCATTCTCTTTAGTCTGGTGGTGCTGTTTACTCTGGCGCTGCTACTGCGCAAAACCCTGTTTGGATTGCAGATGCGTGCTGTTACCCAAAACCGGCGGATGGCCAGTTCCATGGGGATTCGAACCGGTTGGCTGGATGCCCTGACGTTCGGACTGGGATCCGGTATTGCAGGTATCGCGGGAGTCGCTTTAAGCCAGTTAACCAATGTGGGTCCCAATCTTGGGCAGGCCTATATCATCGATTCATTCATGGTGGTGGTGTTCGGCGGGGTTGGTAATCTGGTTGGCACCTTTGTGGGGGCAATGTCTCTGGGGATTGCCAACAAACTCATGGAACCTTTTGCTGGTGCTGTGCTGGCGAAGATTCTGGTTCTGGTGGTGATCATCCTGTTCATCCAGAAATATCCGCGAGGCCTGTTTGCACTGAAAGGCCGGGCAGCAGAAGACTGATGAAGAGGGGGGATGAAAACGAGTGATGAATATGAAACTAGGACCTGTGACCCAATTTCTAATGAACGACCGTGCCGGCAAATACCTTCTGTCAATCCTGTTGGCGGTTGCGGTGTTGGTGCCTTTGATGAATCTGACCGTTCCGGAAGGTTCGGCGCTGCACGTGTCCACTTACACCCTGACATTGTTGGGTAAGTATCTTTGTTACGCATTATTGGCGTTGGCGGTAGATCTAATCTGGGGCTACTGCGGTATCCTGAGTCTTGGGCACGGAGCTTTCTTTGCCCTGGGTGGTTATGCCATGGGGATGTACCTGATGCGCCAGATCGGGGAGCGGGGTGTCTACGGCAATCCACTGCTGCCTGACTTTATGGTTTTCCTTAACTGGCAGGAGCTGCCCTGGTACTGGTCAGGATTCAATAACTTTTTCTTTGCCATGGTGATGGTGGCGTTGGTGCCGGGATTTCTGGCCTTTGTGTTCGGTTGGCTTGCCTTCCGCTCCAGGGTGACGGGAGTGTATCTCTCCATCATCACCCAAGCGCTGACCTATGCTTTGATGCTGGCATTTTTCCGTAACGACATGGGCTTCGGCGGAAATAATGGGTTAACCGACTTCAAAGACCTGCTTGGTTTTAACCTGCAGTCGGATTCTACCCGGGCAGTGTTGTTTTTCTCTTCCGCAGTAGCTTTGATGCTTGGTTATATCCTGTGCCGCTCCATCGTGCTTTCCAAGCTGGGGCGGATACTGATTTCCGTGCGGGATGCCGAAGCCCGTACCCGTTTCCTGGGCTACCGGGTCGATAAATTCAAGCTGTTTGTTTTTGTCGTCTCATCAGTCCTGGCCGGAATTGCCGGCGCCCTCTATGTTCCTCAGGTGGGAATTATTAATCCTGGTGAGTTTTCTCCTATCAACTCGATTGAAATCATCATCTGGGTAGCAGTTGGAGGGCGCGGCACCTTATATGGAGCAATCGTCGGGGCTGTACTGGTGAACTATGCCAAGACCTATTTCACCGCCGCATTCCCTGAACTCTGGTTGTTCTTTTTAGGCGCTCTGTTTGTGATCTCGACCTTATATTTGCCCCGTGGTGTCGTAGGACTGGCGGCAGATTTGTTGGAAAAGAGGCGAAGCCTCGGAGCTGGTGGGGGTGCTTCGGTTCAAGCCGAACCGGAAACGCCAGTGGAATCTCCTCAGGCTGCCGTGGCTGACGATTCCAAGTCATCCAAAGAATCCGAAATCGAACTATCAACCAACTAGGGAGTATTAGTTAAGAGCCCGCGATCAGCTAAGGGCTTTCGATCAACTAAGGGCTTTTGATCAACTAAGAATTTTCGAGCAACTATGTGAACTCGATCAATCAAGAACTTCAGGCGAACGGATAGGGCATAACCCCATGCAAACGAAGCACATACCACAATCATCTATTCTGTACCTGAACGGTGTTTCTGTCAGTTTTGATGGTTTTAAAGCACTGAACAGCCTGTCTCTGGATCTCAAACCAGGTGAGTTGAGAGCCATCATCGGTCCCAACGGGGCCGGTAAGACTACCATGATGGACGTTATCACGGGCAAGACCCGCCCGGATGAAGGCGACGTCATATTCAACAATTCGATAGACCTGACCCAACATGATGAAGCTGCTATCGCCAATATGGGGGTGGGGCGGAAGTTTCAGAAGCCGACAGTAATTGAATCGCTGACGGTGTTTGAGAACCTCGAATTGGCGTTGGCCGGTGGACGGGGGGTGATCGCTTCCCTGTTTCATAAGCTACAGACAAAACAGCGGGAGAGAATCGATGAGATTCTGACGCTGGTCGACCTGACCCAACGGGCAAACGAGCAGGCGGGGGCACTGTCCCACGGCCAGAAACAATGGCTGGAGATCGGCATGCTGTTGATCCAGGAACCTGAGTTACTGCTGATTGACGAACCCGCCGCCGGGATGACAGATGTTGAGACCGAGAAAACCGCTGAATTGTTTAAGGAAGTCTCGCAAAAGCACTCTTTGGTTGTGGTCGAACATGATATGGACTTTGTTCGTGCCCTGGAATGCAAAGTGACAGTATTGCATGAAGGCCGGGTACTGGCTGAAGGCAGCCTGGATCAGGTGCAGAAAAATGAACAGGTAATCGAAGTATATTTGGGGCGGTGACATGTTACAGGTAGCAAATGTAGATTTATATTATGGAGCCAGTCAGGCTTTATATGGCGTCAATCTGGAAGCTAAGCCCGGTGAGGTCACCTGTATCCTGGGACGCAACGGTGTGGGTAAAACGTCGTTGTTGCGGGCATTATCCGGTCATCAGTCGATCAAAAACGGGGATATCGCTTGGGAGGGAAGTCCGCTCAACAAGCTCAGTCCCAGTGACCGGGCTCGCATGGGCATTGCCTATGTGCCTCAGGGCAGGGAAATATTCTCCCAACTGAGCGTACTGGAAAATCTTAAAACCGGATTTGCGGCGCTTCCCCGCAGCCAAAGGCATATTCCCGAGGAAATCTTCACACTGTTTCCCGTTCTCAAAGCGATGCTGAAACGCCGAGGCGGTGACCTCTCTGGAGGGCAGCAGCAACAATTGGCCATCGCCAGGGCTCTTGTCACCCGGCCCAAACTACTGATGCTGGATGAGCCGACTGAGGGAATCCAGCCTTCTATCATCAAGGATATTCAGAACGTCATTGCCAAATTGCGGGACCGCGGAGAAATGGCAATTGTCCTGGTCGAACAGTATCTCGATTTTGCCTACGAACTGGCGGATTCCTATGTCGTGATGGACCGGGGCAGTGTGGTGCTTAGTGGAACCGGTGAAACCATGGACAAGGAAGAAGTTCGTGGCTACATGACCGTGTAAGGCAGGGCTCGATAGTTAAGGTCGGGCGCGATAACCTTCACTCGACAACTAGGGTGCAGCTCGACGACAAGGGGATATATCCCCGGCCCGTCATCGTGGCCGGGGAATGGTCAGGAATTACTCGGTTTCAAATGTCAGATTAAAGCTGACGGGTACCGCAATGCTGATGGAAGGCAGTTTGGCGATTTCCTGCAGTTTCTTCACGCCGTCATTCAGGGCGAAGTCTGCAGCGTTGATCACCAGAGGCTGAAGTGTCGAGACGACGACCTGATTATCGGAAACTCGATTGATCACCACGTCCGCGGATACCTCTTTGCTGACATTATGCAGCTCGAGGGTGCCTTTCAGGTTTGTTGTTATGGTATTACCCGGGGCAGTTTGCTTGATCAACGCGGGGTCCAGCTGGACACTGTAGGTTGCTTTCGGGAAATGCTCAGTCTGGAACAATTCCTTCTTCATGCGTTGGTCCCGGATATCGATATTGGTGGCAACGCTGCCCAGGTCAATTTCAAGTACTGCCTTACCGGCATCGTTGATGCTGCCTTCAAGTTTGCCGAAACGATGCACTTCTGCAATATCGGTAGACTTGATGGAAATGAAACTCAAACGGGATTCGTCGTTATTCAGTTTCCAGCTCGCGAATACTGAGCTGCTGATGCAACACAGACCAATTAATAAGTACTTTGCTTTCATTTATTCACCTCAATGTGATTTGGGATTGGTTGCCCTTGTTTATGCGCAGAATGATAGACTTCTGCGCAGGGGCGTCAACTCTACCAAAAAATGAGGCAGCTAAATAAAGAAATGGTAATTGCTGATGTACTGTTTTGTTTGGGGCAGGTATATATGAGAGCCCTTTTATGTAGGCATCGAGGTTTGCGCATCCTGGTGACAAGCTGCTTGCGTTGTCAGTGTGTGTGGAAATTGGATCGTTTCACCGTCCAGGGGAATCAACAAACGACCCTGGAATCCTTCACGCTTTCGGAGATCCTCAAGCTCTTTTCTTGTCACCGGGCAGTGGTCCAGGGCTTCCAGGTGATTTGCCACGACGCTTCCTGCGCTCATTCGGGTGATCGTCGATACGTCTTTTGCGCCCATGATGATATCGTCGCCAATGTCGAATCTGGCTCCTCCAGCAGGCATCACAATGATTTCCGGCTTTTTCTCCAAAACGCATTTTTTAACCGGCTCGGTCAGTATGGTATCGCCAGTAATATACAACGTAGGCTCGTCGGGTAGCTCCAGCAAGTATCCGTGACCATGGCTCATCATCCGTCCCACCAGGCCTTTGCCGTGCAGGCAGGGAATCGGGGTAATGCTTCCGGACAAAAAGCCTTGTGTCAGTTGTTCATTGATCGGATGCACCTGTAATCCCTTTTTGCTGAGAAATTCTGCATCCTCCTGCATACAGAAAACGGGGATATTATGGGTGCGAAGCCATTTGACTGCTGCTCTGTCCAAATGGTCAAAGTGGCCTTTTTGACAGTGAGTGATCAGGCAGTGGGTGACGTTTTTCAGTTGCTCTGAACTGCCTGACGGTAGGTCAACCAGCGGATTCCTGCGTCGATTGCGCGTCGCATACTTTAGTGCGGGAATCGCTCCTTTAGGCGCTAGCATCGGATCGACAAGGATACGATAGTTTCCGGTTTCAACGATGATTGTGGCGTTTCTCAGCTGTGTGATTTTCATTCCCGACTCCTCATTTTGGTAAGGACCATTCTATGGAATGAACGTTGTCGTCAGGATGGGAGTAAATGACACATATATTGCGTATCAGGACATAGAAGAACGATGTGTCGTTATAACTGTCTGGAAGGGTTGCGTCATACCGGCACAAGTCACCGGCTGCCGTTCATTGGCAGCCGAAACCTGCACAGAAAAGTGATTGTTATCTAGAGTGGCTAGACGAATGCCTTGATAGATCCCGGATTATTCATTGTCTACAGCGACAGGTCGATTGCTGTCGGTGATCCAGTCACTCCAGGAACCGGCATACAGAACCGGCATGGGAAGGCCAGCCAACGTGGCAGCCAGAATATTGTTGCACGCAGTGACGCCTGATCCGCAATAACAGACGATTCGCTGTTGGGCATCGAAATCATCAGGAAGCGAAGACTGTAGACCTTCGCGAAGGGTTTCAGCCGGCTTGAATTGACCGCCCGCGTTCAGGTTGTTGGTAAAGGGGTGGCAATAAGCGCCGGGGATATGTCCTGCTACCGGGTCTATCGGCTCGACTTCGCCTCTGTAACGCTGCTCGCCTCTGGCATCGATCACAACCAGGTCTGGGGCGTTGATTTGTTCCAGCAGCTCTTTAGCGGAAATAACCATCTTTTCATTTGCGGTGAAGGGGTATTGTGAGCCTTCAGGTTCAGGGATGTCATCTGATACGGGATAGCCTGCTCCAATCCAGGCGGACCAGCCACCGTCCAGCACGCTGACATTTTCATGGCCGATCCACTTCAGCATCCACCATAATCGGGCCGCATAGGCGCAACCGGCGTCATCATACGCAATGACATGGGTTGCCGGGGTGATCCCCCACTTTTCCAAAGTGGCTCGCCAGCTGTCGACATCAGGAAGCGGATGACGGCCTGTGACACCAGGAATGACGGGAGCTGAAAGATCTTTATTAAGATCAGCGTAGATAGCTCCAGGGATATGTCCCCGCAGATAATCCTGCCGGCCTTTGTCCGGCTGATCCAAGGCAAAGCGGCAATCGACGATAAGAAGGCTGGGGGCCTCCAGGTTTTCGAGACAATGTTGTGCGGTCGTCAGCATTTTGCATCCCTGATACTTGAGTTTATTCGGCATTATTGATGGTTTTCACAGCCCGGGACACTAATGAAGAGTAAGCTTCACGTTCCAGTGCTCATTGATTCCAGTGCCCATTGATTCCAGAGCCATTGAGGTTCCAGCAAAAAAAATATAACCACACTAGGATAGCCTAATGACCCAGGAAGCTACAGTCGACATAAGGGAAGTTTTAAAGGCCCGGCAAACGGTTGCCAGAAACCTTAAACCGACCCAGTTAATCCGCTATGAGACTCTGTCCCGTCTTATCGGAGCGGACATTTATGTCAAACACGAAAACCATCATCCTTCCTCAAGCCAAAAAATCCGGGGAGCCGTGAATCTGGTGTCCGAGTTGCGCCGGAACGGTGTAACGGAACTGGTAACCGTTGCTTCCGGGAACCATAGTGTGGCCATTGCCTGTGCCGCCAATATGTTTTCCATGCGGGTAAGGGTGGTGGCAGGTCAGGGCTCTAAACCTCTGCTGTTGCAACGGTTGAAGGATATGGGAGCTGAAGTGAGTGTCAGTGGTAACGGATTTGCCGAGGCTCTGCGGTTGGCGCAGGGAGTCGAGGCTCGTACCGGTCATTACTTTGTGCATCCTGCGGAAGAAAGCCAGTTTATCAGTGGGTGCGGTACCGCTTGTCTGGAAGTGCTTGAAGAACTGCCTGATGTGGACGTGATGATTGGCAGTCTTGGGTTTGGTACCTGTCTGTCCTCCACAATTGCCGTGACATCGGCAATCTCTCCCAAAGTGAGGGTGATCGGTGTGCAGGCCGAGCAGGCGCCTGCGGCCTACCTGTCCTGGCAGAGAGCCGGTATTGCCCGTCAGGAATCTGAAACATTTGCCTCTGAGCTTGCGGTGAACACAGCATATTCACTGCCATTTTCAATCTACTACCGAAAACTTGCGGATTTTCTGCTGCTTACTGAAGAGCAATTGCATGAAAGCGTGGCGCTGGCGGCCTATCATTGCCGGCAGTTGGTCGATGCCGCCGGTGCTGCTCCGATCCTGGCCGCCTATCATCTGAAAGAGAAACTGGCTGGAAAAACGGTGGTTCTTTATATGAGCAGTAGCTTCGCCTCACCAGATGAATTGGAGCAGGCCTACGCTCTACCGGCCTTTCAAACCGGTATGCCGACAGATGATTTTTAGGCGCAGAACAGTCAATGGGGTAGTGGGTAAAGCAAGATCTTGTAAGAGGAATATCCAGTAATAGTAAATCCGGCAACAGGAAATCTGTTAGTTGGAAACCAGACAGCAGGAAACCCGATAGCAGGAAATCAGCTCTTCACCGTTTCCAGGGAAGAGTCCTGCTGTAGCAGATGGGTAATTTCATCTGCGGACACCGGATGACTGAAGTAATAACCCTGACCGATGTCGCAGCCCAGTTGGGTGAGTAGCTCAAGGGTTTCGCGGGTTTCAACGCCCTCGGCGACTGTTTTCATATTAAGGTGATGAGCCAGGCTGATCATGGTATCTACCAGCGCCATATCCCTTCTGGACTTGGTAATATCATCCACGAAGATTTTATCAATTTTCAGTGTGTTGACCGGCAGACGCTTCAGATAGTTAAGAGAGGAATAGCCAGTGCCGAAGTCGTCTATCGAGGCGTTGACCCCCATCTTTTTGAGTTGTTGCAAGGTCATGATGGCCTCGTCCATGTCATTCATGATGACGCTCTCGGTAATCTCAATTTCCAGACTGTCCGGTGGTAGATGATAGCGGCTGAAGAGGTGATCCACCGTGTGTAAAATCCGCTCTTTCTGGAAGTGTTGCCCTGATATGTTGACCGCTATATCAAACGGGGTGTGGTAAAGTTGTCGCCATTGTGTCATTTGCCTGCAAGCTTCCTCTAACACCCAGTTTCCAATGTCCACGATAAATCCGTGTTCTTCGGCTGCGGGAATAAAATCCATGGGTGAAATGACTTGCCCCGAAGGTTTCTTCCAGCGTATCAGCGCTTCGACACCAATAATGCTCCTCGTTTTTAAATCCACCTTGGGTTGGTAAAGCAAGTGGAATTCCTGGTTGTCGATGGCACGTTTCAAGCTGTTGCGGATGTTCATGCGATGACTGGTGAGCAGCTCCAGTTCCCGGGCAAAAAACTGCACATTGTTTCTGCCTTTGTTTTTTGCATGATACATCGCCATATCCGCTTTTCGGATCAGGGTCTCGGCGTCGGCCCCATCGGTGGGGTACAGAGCGATTCCGGTAGAAGTTGTCAGATGCAGCGTCTGATCTTTGACTTCAAACGGTTTCTCGATGATCAGTCGTAGCTTCTCTGCAGCCAGGCTGGCCTCAAAGGAACTCCGGATATTTTCAAGAAAGAGGATAAATTCATCGCCACCGTAGCGGGCCAGTGTCGATTTCGGGGGAATGTCTTCGTGTAACCGTTTGGCTACGGCAACCAGGAGCTCGTCGCCAACCTCCAGTCCCAGTGCCTCATTGATATATTTAAAGCCATCGAGACCGATGAACAGGATGGCATGTTCCTCTTTCTGCGCACCGCCGCCCTGGATAGCATGATTGATGCGGTCATAAATCAATGCCCGGTTGGGTAGTCTGGTCAGGTCGTCATGATAGTTCTTGTGGATAGCCTGCTGCTCACGTATCCGGATTTCAGTAATGTCACTAAAGCTCCAGACCCTTCCCACATTCCGTCCTTGATGGTAGCGGGGGTTGGTATTGCATTCGATGAAGCGCCCGTCGTTCATTGATAGTACGCAATAGCTGGGTTGGTCGGGATAGGTTTGGTTGAAAGTCCAGGATTGCTCGAACTCTTCCGGATTTCTCACCAGAAGCATCAATTTGTCTTTGATGGCTTTGTTGCTGATGACGATCGTGCTTTGACTATCGTCAAGGGAAAACATGGAGAGGAACATGTCGTTCCAGGTAACGGGATTGTTATTCTCATCGATCACTACGATGCCGTCATATGTGGCATTCAGGGTTGCGTTGAGCAGTGAAAGAGAGTGTTCCAGTTCCAGCTTGGTGTTTTCTGTCTGTTTCAGGTGGTAGGTAAGTTGCTGAAACCGCTTATTGAGTAGGCTACTCGTATCCTGGAGTTTATACCTCAGGTCCTGCAGTTCGCTTTCTGACGAAAGGTAGGTCTTTTCGACGGCCTCTATAAATGGTGTGAGTGATTCAAGATCAGCCCCGTCGGGCAACAGTTCTTTTATCTGCTTCTTTAATAATTTATGCATACAGTTCTGTTTTTGGACGCCAGTCAGGCGTGTTGACCGAAAATTTAGAGCCTGTAAGCTTCCTGCAACAGCGTGGCAATCCTAGATAGAAGACCTGGATAGCCATCTTAAATCTAGAAAGCCATCTTAAATCTAGAAAACCATCCTAATTATAGAAAGTCATCTTAAATCTAGAAACTAACCTTAAATATAGCTAAGGCTTTGGAGTGCTGCCTAGTGGTTATTTGTTAAATTTGGGAAAAATATACCAATTTATAGCGGGGAAGGATAGGCGGCTGGGAAGGATAGGCGGCCGACATAGCCGCCTGAGGAAAAAGGAATATGCCTAGCCTAACAGGAGTGCATCGTCAGCGAGAACTTCACCCCGCTTACGCTCAAACAGATTAAGAAGATCAGCCACCGTGGTGGAGGCACGTTCCTCGCCATGAATATCGAAGATAATCTGGCCTTCATGCAGCATCAGGGTGCGATGCCCGTATGACAGAGCCTGCTGCATGCTGTGGGTAACCATCATGACGGTCAGTTGATCAGCCTCGACAATTTCTGCCGTCAACTTCAGTACGTAGCTGGCCGTCTTGGGGTCCAATGCCGCCGTGTGCTCATCCAACAGAAGGATTTCAATGGGCTGAAGTGTGGCCATCAACAAACTCAGAGCCTGTCGTTGACCTCCGGAAAGTAGTCCGATTTTATCTTTCAGACGGTTCTCCAGACCCAGTCCGAGGCTGGCCACCAATTCTTTCAGCTCTTTGACCTTGCTTGATTTTAGCGCAGGTCGAAGGCTGCGGCGTTGTCCCCTTGATAGTCCCAGTGCGAGATTTTCTTCGAGGGTAAGAGATTCACAGGTGCCCATTTTGGGATCCTGGAATACGCGTGCGACTGACTTTGCACGTTTGTGTGTCGGCCAGCGGGTGACGTCCTGGTGCCCGATAATAATACGACCCATTTCAGGGGCGATTTCACCGGACAGGGCGTTCAAAAGTGTACTCTTGCCGGCGCCGTTGCTGCCGATAACGGTGACGAACTGACCCTGGGGGATGTTCAGATCAATGCCTCTGAGAGCATGTACTTCAAGCGGAGTGCCGCGACCAAAACAAACATGGAGATCCTTAATACTGATCATTTGGTCACCCCACTTTTACGGAACACGGATCTCTTGGCTCCAGGCAGGACAATAGCAAAAGCCACCAGAGCCGCGGTAATCAAATTGAGATCCTGAGCCTGGAGACCTAAAAAGTCTGCGTTGAGTGCGGCGGCGATGGCCAGACGATACAGAATGGAACCCAGAATACATCCCAGTAACGCCAACAGGATGGTTTTGGGTGGCATTACTGCTTCTCCACCAATCACGGAGGCAAGACCAACAACAATAACACCGACTCCCATGGTGACGTCCGCTGCCCCCTGAGATTGGGCAAACATGGAGCCGGCCAGCGCGACCAGTGCGTTGGAGATTGCCATACCGAGCATGATCATGCCCCCGGTGTTGATTCCCTGGGCTCTGGCCATATTGCGGTTAGCCCCGGCTGCACGCATCCCAAGACCTGTTTCTGAGGTCAGGAACAAGTACATCAGAGTAACGACTATCAGTACCACCACAGCAAAAGCCAGTGGGGTTGAGTAGTAATAGGGTAGTCCCAGACTCTCGAAGGGAGTCAGTACTGTTTCTTCACCCAGTAACGCCGTATTCGGCTTGCCCATGATTCTGAGGTTGACTGAGTACAGTGCAATCATGGTCAGTATGGAGGCGAGCAAATGCAGAATGTTCAGTTTGATGTTCATCCAGGCGGTCAACCAACCGGCACAGCCACCGGCGAGCATGGCAGCCAGCGTAGCCAGCCATGGATTGACGCCACTGACAATCAAGGTGGCTGAAACTGCTGCCCCAAGGGGGAAGCTGCCATCGACTGTCAGGTCTGGAAAATCCAGTACTCTGAATGAAATAAAAACACCGAAAGCCACCAGCGCAAAAATCAGCCCGGTTTCAATGGCGCCTAAAAAGGCAATTTGACTCAAAACATCCTCCAAATGTGTCTTGGATTTGAGGTGAAGATGTAGGGTTAGGGATATTTCTGAAAGGCAAAGCGGGTCGCATGGGGCAGACGGTGTCTTGCTTCATGCGACCCGAAGAAAAATCAGCTTTCTACGATTTCCTTGGCTTCATCAAGCAGCTCTTTGGAAAACGTCACGCCCATTCTCTCTGCTGCACCAGGATTCAGGTACAGCTCAAGTTTCTCTACCTGCCCAACAGGAATCTCACTCGGAGCCTTGCCGGACAGCACTTCAGATACAATCGCACCGGTTTGGCGGCCGACATCGTAGTAGTTAAAGCCGTAAGCTGCAATTGCTCCGCGCTTCACAGTGTCAGTATCAGCTGCAATGACGGGAATTTTGTTCTGCTCGCCCACTTTGATGACGGCTTCAACAGCTGAAATGACAGTGTTATCGGTTTGCAGGTAAATGGCATCAACCTTACCGATCAGGGATCTGGCTGCATTCAGGATTTCAGAGCTTTTGGTAGCGGCCGCTTCATGAAGCGTAATGCCCTCTGGAAGCTCTGTTTTCAGGCGGTTCACCATGGAGACCGAGTTGGCTTCTCCCGGGTTGTAGATCGTGCCGATATTTTTAACCCCCGGAAGGATCTTTTGGATCAGCTCCATGTGCTTCGCCAGAGGCAGCATATCGGTGGTTCCAGTTACCATGCCACCAGGGTTATCCAGTGATTTCACCAGTTTGGCACCCACAGGGTCGGTGACTGCGGAAAAAACGATAGGGGTATTACGGGCTGCAGCGGCTGCGGTAATCGCAGACGGTGTGGCGATTGCGACGATAACGTCCGGTTCTTCACCGGCAAATTTCTTGGCGATCTGGCTGGCAGTTGTCGGGTTACCCTGGGCGCTTTCATACATCCACTTCAGGTTTTTACCTACGACATAACCATGTTCGGCCAGTTCATCCTGTACACCCTGACGACAGGCATCCAGAGCGGGATGTTCGACGATCTGGGTGATGGCAACAAACTTATCTTCTGCCTGGGCGTTGAATCCTGCCAGGCCCAGCATCAGCAGGCTCGCAGTAAATACTTGTTTAATCATGGAGTTTCCTCATTTCTTATTGATATCCGCAGATCTGGCCGCGGCCTACCTGGTTTTTCAGCCCGTTGTTTTTTACTTTTCCGATTTTGCTTTATTTCTTTTGCTCGATTTCGCTGACGCATTCCTTTATGGGATCTGCGTTAACCGGTATTGGAAGAACTGTTTGGCGACTGGGGGTGATCTTCCACCTGCAAATCAGAGTTAAGGTAAATCTGTCTCCTTGAGAACCCCTGGAATCCTATAAAAAGGGTGTAGCCGAACCCCAGCAGAAACAGGAGCGATATGATGAGCAGAGAAACATTTTTGGTCAAGTTGGCATCTATACCAAATTGAATGGAAGTGACCAGTATTGAAAGTTGTTCGATGAACAGGTAAGCAGTGACCAAACCGCCGGCAAGACTACTGACGATCTGGCTGAATACGATCATGGCTGCCGGAATCTTAGCTTTGTGGTGACAGTGGCTGCAGATAAATAGCTCACTCAGCTCTGTTTCGTGCTCGTCCACGACGATCGGTTTGAGGACACCTTTTTTACATTTTCTGCAGAGGTATTTGGTCATGTTGTTTGGCCCGATTGTCGCGGGAAATTAATTTTTCACCAGCATTATAGTGATGCTCGTGGCAATATCTATGAAGCAGGACGTTAATTCACGCGGATTTTGGTTTTCCGGAATGCGCAGCCACTGCAATACCGTTGAATCCGCGGGTTTTGTGTGCTTTGATTTTGCGAAGTACGCACAGTACGTGGCATTACTAACAATGTAAACTTTCGTTAATAAAAGGCTCGAGCAACCATAATTTCAATAAGAGAGAAGGCTAAAGTACACAATGGAGCTACACACCCATATACCAACCCCACTTCAGCGGCTCTACCATTGGGAAAAATCCCGCCCCAGCGATGTTTATATGACCCAGCCAATGGGGGAAGGACTTTGTGAAGAGTTCACCTGGGCCAGAACAGCTCAGGAAGTCCGCCGGATGGCCAATTACCTGAAGTCACTGGATCTTCCTGAAAAATCCAAAATTGGGATCCTCTCAAAGAATTGTGCCCACTGGATCATGTCAGATCTGGCGATCTGGATGGCCGGCCATATATCGGTCCCTCTGTACCCGACGTTACATGCGGACAGCGTCAAACAGATTCTGGATCACAGTGAAACCAAGGTGCTTTTTGTCGGTAAGCTGGATGACTGGGATACCATGAAGGATGGCGTATCCTCTGAAATGCACTGTATTTCATATCCGTTAAGTCCGCCTAACGATTTTATCGGCTGGAATGAAATCGTTGAAAAAACCTCGCCGATGAAAGAAAGTCCCGAGCGTTCTCACGAAGAGTTGGCGACTATTATATACACCTCTGGCTCTACAGGGATGCCAAAAGGGGTTATGACTTCCTTCAATTCTTTCTGTGTTGGCGCTGAAGGTGCTGTGAAAGAGTTGAATATCAGCCGCGAAGACAGAATGTTATCTTATTTGCCCCTGTCTCATGTATTTGAGCGGTTCTGTGTGGAATCAACCTCCCTTCAAATCGGCTTTCACGTTTATTTTGCGGAAGCCCTGGACACTTTTGTTCAGGATCTGCAGAGAGCCCGTCCAACCGTATTCATTTCGGTGCCGCGTTTGTGGACCAAGTTTCAGGCAGGTGTACTGGCAAAAATGCCGGAAAAGAAACTCAACAGAATGTTGAAGATTCCCCTGCTGAACAAAGTGGTGAAGAAGAAAGTTCTCACAGCCCTGGGGCTTCAGCACGCCAGGATAGCGGGCAGTGGTTCTGCACCCTTGTCCCAGGACATTCTGAACTGGTACCGCAATCTCGGACTTGAGCTATTGGAAGGCTACGGCATGTCTGAGAACTTTGCCTATTCACATATCACCAAGCCTGGTCGAACCCGCGTCGGCTATGTTGGTGAACCGATGCCTGGTGTTGAGCAGCGTATCAGTGGAGAAGGGGAGGTTCAGATCAAGAGCCCCGCCAATATGATGGGCTATTACAAGGATGAAGAAAAAACTGCCGAAGCATTCTCTGATGATGGCTGGCTGAAAACAGGGGATCGCGGGGAAATTGACGAGATGGGGCGGCTGAAACTGACCGGTCGCACCAAGGAGCTGTTTAAAACGAGCAAAGGGAAGTATGTGGCACCAGCTCCGATTGAGAATCGGGTGGTATCTCTATCGAGGATCGATATGGCTTGTGTTGCCGGTGCCGATTATCCTCAGCCATGCTGTCTGGTGATGTTGTCTGAAGATGCCTATCCAAAGCGCAGCGATCCGGAGTTTCAGAAGGATTTGGAGGCAGAGCTGATGACCAAGCTGAACGACATTAATGCTTCCGTGGATCCCCATGAACAACTGCAGTTTATGGTGGTGGTCAAAGATCAGTGGACGATTGAGAACGAGTTTCTGACACCCACCATGAAGATGAAGCGCAACGTGATCGAAGATACCTATAATCCTCTGATGGAAGAATGGTACGCCGCGCGGAAAAAAGTTATCTGGCAATAAGCCTGGTCACCGAAAACGCACCGAGAGGTGCGTTTTTTATTGGTTATCTAAGATCACTTCCTTTGGAGGTGCTAATCATTCTCTGGAGATGCTAATCGTTCTTTGAAGGTGATCATCATTGCCCGTTATTGCTGGCTTTATTCAGCAGCAGGACGGGGAGCAGGCCCACAATAACGATCATGAGAGCAGCCAGGGCACTTTGCTCCAGTAACTCATCAGAGGCATACTGATAGACAAATGTGGCCAGGGTTTCGAAGTTAAACGGCCGCAGGATCAGGGTGGCGGGTAATTCCTTCATGCAATCCACAAAGACAATGATCGCGGCTGCCAGCAGACTTCGTCTCAGCAACGGCAGGTGAATTTTTCTCAAACTTGTCCAGGGGCCGTGTCCCAGGGTTCTGGCAGCCTGATCCATGGTTGGGGTGATTCTGGCCAGGCCACTTTCAGCGGAGCCCAGAGAGACCGTCAGGAAGCGTGCAGAATAGGCATAGAGAATTGCTACAACGGTTCCACTCAACAGCAGGCCCGTGCCGGTACCGAACCAGGCTTTGGCCACTCCGTCGAACCAGTTGTCAAATCGCCCTAATGGAACAATAACACCTACCGCCAGTACGGCCCCGGGCATGGCGTAGCCCACGGATGCCAGCCTGACCATAGTTTTATTGAACTTCGAAGGGGCGATGCGTTGGGAGTATGCCAGCAGAGTTCCCACGATGATCAGAATCAGCGCAGCCAGCGAAGACAGCTTGAGTGAGTTCAGCGCATACTCGACAAAGTCATTGGTCCAGCTTTGCTCGAAGTAGAGCACCGCATAGTAGGTAAGCAACCCCGCGGGTACCAGAAAGCCCGCCAGTATCAGCAGGAAACAGAACGTCGCCGCGGCGACAGCGTACTTGCCGGAGAGCCTGGTTGGCTCCAGTGGACGCACTTTGATGCCGGTTTGATAGGTTTTTACCTGACGCCGACTGGAGCGTTCCAGATATAGCAGCAGTAGGGCGATACCCACCATTAGTCCGGCAATCTGCGCAGCGCCACCCAGGTTACTGAGATTCAGCCAGGTATCATAGAGCCCTGCTGTCAGGGTTTGTACGGCAAAGTAGCTGACGGTGCCGTAATCATTCAGCGTCTCCATAAGCGCAAGGGCCAGGCCGACTGCCAGCGCGGGGCGGACACCGGGAAGAATCACCTTGAATAGGGTCTTCAAGGTTCCTGCTCCCAGTGAGCGGCTGGCCAGGATGAGGCTCTCGGACTGTTCCTGCAGGGCTGCCCGACATGTCAGATATACGTAGGGATACAACACCAGGGAGAACATCAGGATGGCACCCCCCAGGCTTCGAATTTCAGGGAACCAGTAATCTCTCGGAGAAGACCAGCCGAACAGAGCCCTCAGTGTTGCCTGAAAGGTGCCGGAGTATTCCAGCAAATCCGTGTATACGTAGGCGATCACATAGGCAGGCACCGCAAATGGCAGCAACAGTGCCCAAGAGAATATCCGGCGTCCGGGAAACCGGTAGTGTGCCACCAGCCAGGCACTGGTAAGCCCGAAAAAGGTGGAAAGAAGACCGACACCCAGCATCAGCCACGCGGTGGTGGTGAGATAACGCGGCAGCACCGTATTTATCAGATGCGGCCAGATATTCTCATCCGGAAAAAACGAAAGATAGAGTACTGACAGCAGCGGAATCAGAACGAGTACTGCGAGGCTGCAGGTCAGCCACCGCCACCATCGGACCGGGTCGGCCTGATGGTGGGTGGATGCGTCAAAATCAGGAGCCGTGATGGCTTCCATTCAGATTGACTCCTTAACCGTCAAAGTCGACTTTATCAACCAGCTTGACCGCCTGTTCCCGATACTTGGCAATTTCATCCAGGGAGATCTGGTCTGCTGTAAAGCTACCCCACGAAGATACCAGCCCTGAAGGTTGTACACCCGGCTTGACTGGATATTCATAGTTCTGCTCTGAGTACATTCTCTGAGCGAGTTCACCGGACAGGAATTCCATCAGTTTGATCGCATTAGCCTTGTTGGGAGCCGCTTTGGTCAGTGCAACACCGCTGATGTTTACATGGGCGCCACGGTTGTCCTGGTTGGGGAACAGAATATTGGCCGAGCGTGCCCATTCGCTCTGGTTTTCGTCAGTCAGCATGACCCCGTAATAGTAGCTGTTGCCCAGCGCCAGGTCACAAATTCCTTCTTTGATGGCTTTCACCTGGGCCCGGTCGTTCCCCTGGGGTTTCTGAGCCAGATTGGCCTTCACGCCCCTTAACCATTTCTCAGCTTCCGCTTCGCCATGATGGGCGATCATGGAGGCAATCAGGGCGATGTTGTATTGATGCTTGCCTGAGCGGGTACATACGCGGCCTTTCCACTCCGGCTTGCTCAAGTCCTCATAGGAAATCGCTTTAATGTCAGTACGTTCTTTAGAGGCATAGATATTTCGTACCCGCAGGGTCAGGCCGAACCAGAGATTTTCCTTGGAGCGGTATTGGGCGGGAATGTTGGTGTCAAGGACTTTGCTTTCCACTGGCTGAACCACATCAGCTTCGACCAGTTCCTGGAGTCGGCCGATATCGACCGTCAGTACGAGGTCTGCCGGGCTGTTGGCACCCTCGGTCTTCAGGCGTTCAGCAACACCTGTTTTGGTGAATACCACGTTGGTCTCAATCCCCGTCTGGCGGGTAAAGGTATCCAGAATCGGGCGGATCAGAAACGGCTGGCGATTGGAATAGATATTAACTTCGTCGGCAGCCATTACCTGCTGGCCAGAGACAAGACCAGCGGTCACCATCAGCAGACGACAAGCCAGACGTTTAGCGAAAGGGACCTTCATAGTAATTCCTTAGCGATATTGCAGAGAGGATTATTAAATAATGTGTATAAAAATATGAATGATAATAATTCTCAGTTTATGAGCGAGATTGTCAAGCGTAATTTGGCTTTAGGCATTGGATTCAGTTCGAGAGATCCTTACTTTTTCGATAGAATGGCCGTTTTGGTTTTCTGGATCTGGGTTGACTTTGAGGAGATGCAATAACAATGAAGTCTATTGCAGGTGGTGTGGTGGCCGCTTTGTTGGTGCTGGTTACCGGATGTTCTACGACCTATTCGCACTTCGGACGTTTTCACGCGGAAAACTCTGCCGGGGAGGCGAGGGAATTCCTGCTGGAGTGGGAAACCACTGAAGGGATGGGGGGGGAAGCCAGTTCAAACTTCACTCTGAAAACTCAATGTAGTGCCAGGACATTGGTGTTTATGAGCCAAATGGATCAGGAAAAAGGGTGTATAGCAACAGATGGTAGTGAAGTGCTATTGTGCGCACAGCCGGATCTGGATCTGACAATGGAGGGTCGGCCTGTCACCAATGGGAGCATGCCATGTGGCAGTATTCGCGGAGAGAATAACATCACCCGACCGGAAAACTTCGGCAAGACAGTAGAACTGAATATTTTCTGCTTTCCTGCGGAAACGACAGTCGATTCCGGTGAGGAAAAACAAAACGTGGACTATCTGAAGGCCTCGGTGGTTCCTTATGTGGTGGCTGTTAAAAAAGTGGTGAAGGGAAGCGGGGAGGATAGACCGCCCGTGCTGAATAGCAAAGCCTGTCCAAACTAACCTGCTTTATCCTGATTCTGAGATGTGCTCATTTTGGGTGTGAACCTGTTCACGGAGTGTGTGCAAATTTGTCCGCGTTTGTACACACAGTAAAGAAAGTCTGTCTTTATGTTACCCAATCACTTCAATTTGTAGTGGAGCCTTGAGAGCGGTCGTGGAAAATGTAAGTCAATAGAAAAAGGCTTCATGAGGCTTCAGTTTAAAGAGAAAGAGGAAGGCTTGAGGGACGCGAAAGACTTTCGGATTGTCACTTAACTTGCTTTAAAGCTTGAATTCAGAGGTATTTAGCGGTGGCTGCACAAAGTATCAAAATGTCGGTGTCCGAGCTGTCAATCGGCATGTTCGTGGCAGACCTCGACAGACCCTGGTGTCAGACTCCTTTTCCATTGCAAGGGTTTTATATCAGGAGCAGCGATGATATCCGCGCCCTGCAGTCATATTGTCGTCATGTTTACATCGACCGCCCGCTGGCCCGTACAGGGTATGAACAGCTGGAAACCCCTTCTGGAATGCAGGCCCGACTGAATGATCTGATTCAATCCGGCAGCACGCATGCAGAGCACCGGCTCAGGGTTCCTCATACGCCGATTGTGATACGCCAGCCTATTCATTATGAAACCAAGGTTAGCCTCAAAAAAGGAATTCGCCAGGCGCGTCGATTGATCAAGGACATTGATCAGACATTGGGCCGTATTCTGGAAGAAGTGAATGCGGGCCTTCCTGTCGATATCACGATGACAGAAGATCTCGCTCAAAGTATGACTCAGAGCGTGATCCAGAATCCCGACGCCTTGTTATGGCTTTCCCGGGTGCAGCGTAAAGACGAGTACAGCTACTCCCACGCAGTGTCAGCAAGTATCTGGGGATTGGTTCTTGGTCGTCATTTGGGGCTTGCTCCCAATGTTCTGAATACTTTGGCATCCGGACTGTTATTGAGTCAGATTGGTAAGGCCAGACTGTCTGATGACCTGCTGAGAGACAATCACTACCTCACAGCAGAAGAGTTCAGGGAGTACAAGACATACGTTGATGAAGGTGTCGCCATCCTTAAATCGGATGCTGCTATCCCACCCCAGGTCGTGACAATTGTTGAGTATCATCGTGAGCGCCATAACGGATCGGGATTTCCAAAGGGTGTGAATGGCGACAAGATTCCACTGCTGGCCAAAATCGCCGGAATAGTGGACTACTATCAGGAAATGATTGAGCCTCGCCCAGGAGTGGAGCCGATGAAGCCTTCAGAGGCGGTGGCACGGCTGTATCAGGTCAGAAACATCGAGTTCCAGGAAGATCTTATTGAGCGCTTCATCAACGCTATTGGTGTATACCCCACGGGTACTATGGTTGAACTAAGTAACCATCAAATTGGTGTGGTGCTGGCCAATAACCCCGAAAGAAAGCTCTGGCCAACCGTCATGGTATTGATGGATGAGCATGAGCGGCCGCTCAAAAAAGGGAAGGTGGTGAACTTGCGGGAGTACAATGACAAGAAGAAGCGCCAGGAAGACTATCTGCAGGTTTCCAGAAGTCTGCCGTTTGGCGCCTATGATATTAACCCCGCGGAATATGTGCTTCCTGAAGTGATCGGGCGCTGGCGGGCGAAAAGCGTCCTGAGTTAGTGTTTTGTTTGTTTATCGTAGCCGCACCCTGAGAGACTTTTTGTACCAGCGATAGTCGCCCTTTAGCTTGATATTCGCAATGATTGACGTTTCTTGGCCGGATTCACCTGTAGCATAGAATCCGAACCGGGCATTGCTGGCTGAGCCATACTGAATGGCGACCACTGATCGAGGGTCGTCGGGAAAGTTGCCCTCACTGTCTGGTAACTCATCAATTGTTTTGACTTCAAGTTCAGCAATGTTCAGGTCAAGGTTGACGGCTGTAATCGATACATCATATACCCGGGTATCGGTGGCATTGATTTCGAAGACTCTTGGGCTGAGAAAAATTTTGCTGGCGATTGTGCTGGTGATGTCTTCAGACTGTGATTTGCCAAATGTTTCTGCTTGCTCCGAAGCCGGCATTTCCTTGACACCGCCATTCAGGCAGGCTGCCTGTCCCAGCTTTTCACAGATGTAGTTTATGAAGAGGTTTTCCTGGTTGTCGGGGAGGTCTTCACTGCCGAAGTTCCCGACATCCTGGTCAAATATAATGGGGGAGCTGAAACTGTAAGCCTTTGCAGCGGCCCGCACATCACCCGAAATATAAATGAGGGCAATGTCATCTGAATCTTTGTCTTCAGGGGGATCGGTAATAGCAAACAGAAGGCGTGTCATGTTGACAATGTTCTGCTCTTTGGATGCCGCTTCCACCAGCTCGGTGTGATCGGTCATACCCCTGACCTGGCTGCCTTCATCTATCTGATCTACCACATCCTGATCGAAGTCGATCACGGTGAGGTAGGGTTTGGTTGGAATATCCTGGGCAAAGACAATGTCGCCCAAATAGAAGGAGATGGTTTCGCCCTCGAGGTAATGGAAGCGGCCCAACTCATCTGTGACGCCGGACTGACTGGCCGTACGATAGGGGAGTCCTGCAATTCCATCAAAGGTCAGATAACCGGTTTTGGTTCCATTTGATCCGCCACTGTCCTCACTGCCTCCGCAACCAACCAGGAAGAGTGCCAGAATCACTGCAAGCGTTTGTTTCATACAGGAATACAGTCCTTTACGTAAAGATGCATTTTTTATACTGAAATTAACCGGATTATATCGACTCGCAGGTTCATAAAAAGGAAACCGATCCCAGTTTCTGAAAAACGGACTATCGGTCCTGTGCTGCGAAGGAATAACCCGGGTTGGGGATTGAAATTCGGGGTGGTAGCCTCAATTTTAGAAGAGCTGAGCTCACAACTAATGGATAATCATGTCTACTGCACTGGCAATAGAGTCGTTGCGCAAGGTATATGGCAACGGTTTTGAAGCATTAAAAGGTATCAATCTGGACGTGGAGGAAGGTGATTTCTTTGCCTTGCTCGGGCCCAACGGTGCTGGCAAGTCGACCACCTTGGGTATCGTTTCTTCACTGGTGAATAAAACCTCCGGCAAGGTGCGTGTATTTGGTCACGACATCGACACCGATCTGGTCAAGGCTAAGTTGAATCTAGGGGTGGTTCCTCAGGAGTTTAACTTTAACCAGTTCGAAAAGGTGTTTGACATCGTTGTCACCCAGGCCGGGTACTATGGTATTCCCGCCAAGGTCGCCCGGAGCAATGCTGAAAAGTACCTCACGGAATTGGGGTTGTGGGAGAAGCACGACCAGCCCGCCCGAATGCTCTCTGGAGGTATGAAAAGACGACTGATGATTGCCAGGGCGTTGGTTCATGACCCTAAACTGATCATCCTGGATGAACCTACCGCCGGGGTGGATATCGAGCTTCGGCGTTCGATGTGGACCTTCCTGACTAATGTAAACCGCGAAGGTCGTACCATCATACTGACGACTCATTACCTTGAAGAAGCGGAAGCGCTTTGCCGCAATATTGCCATTATTGATCAGGGTGAAATCCTGGAGCATGCCAATAAGCGGGATTTGCTGCGTAAACTGCATAACGAAACCTTTGTACTGGATATCGCTGGTAACCTTGATCAAGCGCCCATGCTGCAAGGATATCCGGCCAGATTGACGGGAGACGGCCAGCTGGAAATAGATGTCGCCAGTGATCTGAGTCTGAATGATGCCTTCCGTCAGTTAGATTCTCTTGGGGTAAAAGTAAATAGCATGCGGACCAAAACCAATCGCCTGGAGGAGTTGTTTATTCGCCTGGTCAGTGAGGAAAAGAAAGCGAATAAGCGGCAGGAGGATATGGCTGATGCTTAGTGCTAACTGGGTCGCCTTTCAGACGATTGTGATCAAAGAGGTTCGCCGGTTTACCCGGATCTGGCCGCAGACCATTCTTCCCCCTGCCATTACCATGACGCTGTACTTCGTGATTTTTGGCAATCTTATCGGTCCTCGCATTGGTGAGATGGGTGGTTACGCCTATATGGATTTTATAGTGCCCGGGCTGATCATGATGTCGGTTATTACCAATGCATACGCGAATGTGGTGTCGTCATTTTTCGGGATGAAATTTCAGCATTGCATTGAAGAGCTGCTGGTCGCGCCGGTTCCCAACTACATCATTTTATTGGGCTATGTGGGAGGAGGTGTTGCCCGCGGCCTGGCCGTTGGTTTTATCGTAACACTTGTCTCTCTGTGGTTTACCGATCTGCAGATCCACCATCTGGGAGTGGTTATCAGTGTGGTGGTGTTGACGGCGGTCCTGTTTTCGCTGGGTGGATTCATCAATGCGGTATATGCCAACAAGTTTGACGATATTTCCATCGTGCCGACCTTTGTGTTGACCCCCTTAACCTATCTGGGCGGAGTGTTTTACTCGATCAGCCTGTTGCCGTCATTTTGGCAGGATGTTTCTCTGGTGAATCCGATTCTCTACATGGTCAATGCCTTTCGCTATGGCTTGTTGGGAGTCAGTGATATCAATATTGGTGTGGCATACGGCATGATCCTGTTGTTTATAGCAATACTCTTTACTTTTAGTCTGTCTCTGCTGAATCGTGGTGTAGGCATTCGAAACTGATGCTATGAGGGCCTGCCCTCATTAATTACGGCCGGACATTTCAAGGCTGGATCTAACTTTGACAAATATGCAGGTGAACTGTGGATCTGAAGCAAACCACTAAGCTGGGGCAGGCAACTGAATACCCTGAACATTATGATGCTGCGTTGCTGACGCCTATTCCTCGCTCGCCGAACCGCGAAAAGCTGGCCATCTCAGGAGAGTTGCCCTTTGTTGGTGAGGACTTGTGGAATGCCTATGAATTGTCCTGGCTGAATACGAAGGGAAAGCCGGTCGTGGCGATCGGGGTGTTCAGGATTCCGGCAGACAGTGCGAACATTGTCGAATCCAAGTCATTCAAGCTCTATCTGAACTCGTTCAATCAAACGGTTTTTGCTGATCAGGAAGAAGTCCGTTCAGTGATGGAAGTGGATCTGTCGCGGGCTGTTGAGGGGACCGTCAAGGTTGAGATTCTGGCTCCCGGTCGTTGGGAAGACGAAAAATCAGACTGGGAGCAGTCGACGTGTCTGGATGATCTCGATGTTACCTGCACGGACTATACGCCGGATATTAATCTTCTTGTGTTGGCTGGTCATGATGAGGGCGAGACTGACGAACGCAGCGAAACCGTGTCAGAGACGCTTTGCTCGCATTTGCTGAAATCCAATTGTCCGGTAACCGGTCAGCCTGACTGGGCGACGGTCTACATCCGCTATAAGGGAAAAGCTATCGATCATCAGGGACTGTTGCAATATATCGTTTCAATGAGAGGCCATCAGGATTTCCATGAGCACTGTGTGGAATCCATTTACATGGCTTTGATGGAGCGTTGTCAGCCGGAAAAATTGGCGGTCTATGCCCGTTATACCCGGCGTGGAGGGCTGGATATTAATCCTCTGCGATCGAACTATCCGGAAACGGCTGCTAACTTCAAGCTGGCCAGGCAATAAAGCCTGGCCCTAGCTGTTTCTGAGTTTCTCTGCGGCAGACTCCAGCGCTTTAAGTACCTTATCCCGGGACTCGACGTTGACTTTTCCCGCATCCAGATACATGGCGAATCCCTCGCTTTCGTGCTCAATAAAGCTTTGGTGGACACCGATATCCCGTCGGAAATCGACGACGGAATAAATGGGTACGGGCCGGGCAAATCCTTTCACCAAAATCTCTCCTTTATCTCTTACCATGATGGTGTCTTTGATGAGAGAGAAAGTGGCATAGGAAACCAACACTTCTCCGGGAGCTGCCAGAGTTTCCAGGCGGCTGGCGAGGTTTACCTCTTTGCCGATGATGGTGTAGTCCATACGATTTTCTGCGCCGAAGTTACCTACGGTGCAGAATCCGGTGCTGATTCCCATGCGGATTTCAAGGGGAGTTCTAATGCCCTGGCTGGTCCATTTCTGGCGCAGAATCTTCATATGTTTGCGCATTTCAATGGCCATCGCGACGCAGGCAACCGTATCTTCCTTAGAACCTCGGCTGGTCGGGTCACCGAAGAAAATCATGATGCTGTCGCCGACAAATTTATCGATGGTGCCGCCATATTTGAGAGCAATCTGCGACATCTCGTTGAAGTAATTGTTTAAAAGCTCTGTCAGGCTCTCGGGTTCCATTTCCTCAGCAAGTTCTGTGAAACCTTTGATGTCAGAGAAGAATACTGCCAGCTTCTTGCGTTGTGTTTCCAGGCGGACATCGCGCTCGCCGGTAAATATGGATTGCCAGACCTGAGGGGACAGGTATTTTGCCAGTTTGTGCGATAGGGTAATGGATTGCTCTCGTTGGAACTGGATCTGGGACTTGGCGCTGACCAGTGCGCGTGCTTGTTGGTGTGTATAGTAGGCCGTCACCGAAACGAAAATAGAGCAACTAAAGCCCGCCACAATACTCACGCTGATGGGGGTTGGTGGTGCGATGTTGATTCCGAAATAAAGGGAGGCGAGGGTAAAGCCTCCAAGAAACGCGACATTTCCCAGCCCCCAGCTGCGCACTCCGCCAACAATAATCAGGCTGAAATTGAGCATCAATAACAGAAACAGGGTGGGGGTCAGGCTGAGGTCTATCAATACTAATAAAATGCCGCCCAGTGTGCAGTCAAAAAGCAGCATGCTCTGACGCACTTTGATATTCTTTTCCTGTCCCAGGTAACGCAAGGCAAAGTAAAGAATATGAGGCCATAGCATGGCGGCGGGTACAAGCCAGATCAGGTTTTCATTAAAATGCTTTTCCAGAATGCCTGAGACAACAATGGCTGCCAGAGCAAGATATCCTAATACCCGGGCGTTGTAGTCCGGCATCGGAGGGATGGTAACCGGTGACACAGACTGTCCGGTTCTGACGACCGGCGCATTGGTCAACGGTTGGTTCATAACGACCTCGTCCATGGTGCTTGGCGGCAATTGTGATTTCTGTTTGTTAGAGTCTTTTTTATAGGCATTTCAATACGGTATGTTACTTCGCTCGTGTGTGTTATCGGCATTCAGGCGGGGCTTGAGTTATCAGGCCTGAGTGGCAGGTATTTTTGTCTGCTGTTTTGGACTGAGTCTGCCAGACCGATAATTCAGGTAAACTCCGATGTGCCTTGTTTAATAAGTATAATGCAGAAAATTCGGCGTTATGCGTTAAATTTGAAAACAGGGGCGGCCGCAAGCGCCCTCAGGGTATCAGTAAAAACGATATAGTCCAAGCCAAAAAGTCTATACGTCTTTGGTATTATTCCCTGTAGTCCTGTCCTACGAATCATCAATGTGACAAATTTAAAAAGTGTCAAAGCTAAAAAGCGACAAAGCAAATTAAAAGGAATCTCTATGGATATGCTCAGCATATTGTCAGCACGCTACTCCTCACCATTGCTGGAATCTCCCGCTCCTTCGAAACAAGAGCTTGAATCCGTATATGACGCAATGATGCGGGCTCCTGATCACGCAAGACTTCGGCCGCTTAGGCTGCAGGTATGGCAGGGGGATGGTCTGGGCAAGTTGGGGCAGGTGTTTGTTGATTACACTTTGAGGAAGGATTCTCAGGCAACTCCGGAGGCTGTTGAGCGTGCCAGGGGACGTCCGTTGAGGGCGCCGATGGTGATATCTGTTATTGCCCGAATTGAAGAGCATCCCAAAGTGCCGGAAGTTGAGCAGATCGTCAGTGCCGGTTGCAGTGCCTATATATTGCTGCTGGGGCTCGATGCGCTCGGGTATGGCGGAATGTGGCGGACCGGTGATATCGCCTACGATCCTCAGGCCTGCAAGGATATGGGGCTGGCAGATAATGAAAAGCTTGTCGGTTTTGTCTATGTGGGAACTCCGGTGGAGCGTCAGGTGAAAACCGTTGATGCGCCGGCGTTTGATGAGCGAGTGCAATTTATTACCGAATAATTGGTGTTGATGGGGTGCCGGAGAAAAGACTTCGGCAGCCTCAATCCTGACAATAGGGTGTATGCCGCCCTCGGGTTCCTCTGTTTCATTATCCTTTCTTTCGTTTTGCTATCCCTTTTTCCGCTTCTCTGTCCTTTCTTCGGCTTTGACTGATCAGGCATGCACTGTCTGTTCTATTTCCCCGTTCTCCCATCGTTTCAATTAAGCGGAAATACTATCGGCAAGCAGCGGTAGCAAATTGCCGCATTTTATTTGTGCAAAAATCTTAACTAACTGAAAAATAGAAAGAAAATATTGATGGCATCGGTCTTGCTGTATCAAGAGGAAATGAATGATGAGGTAAGCGAATGGCCATTTCATTTGATAAAGCTCTAGGGATTCATGAGCAGGCATTGAAGCTGCGAACCCAAAGAGCCGAGGTTTTGGCGAACAATCTGGCGAATGCAGATACCCCTGGTTTTAAGGCTCGGGATATTGATTTCAAGGCTGTATTGCAAAAGCAGCTTGGTCAGCAGCAAAGCCAGTTGGAAGTCGCAACCACTGATGAAGGGCATATGTCTCTCTCTGCCAGTGGCGCAAACGGAGAGATGATGTACCGGAATCCTTCGCAGCCTTCTATCGATGGAAATACTGTGGAATCTCAGACAGAAATCGTTGAATACACCAAGAATGCTCTCGACTTTCAGGCCAGTTTTATGCTTTTGAATAACCGGATGAAAGGCTTGGTGAACGCGATTAGAGGGGAGTAATCATGGCTATTAACAGCATATTTGATATCGCGGGCTCGGCCCTTTCTGCGCAGTCTGTAAGGCTGAATACCACCGCCAGTAATCTGGCAAATGCTGAGTCAGCCAGTTCCAGTATTGATGAAACCTATCGCGCCAGAAAACCTGTGTTCGCCGCTATTCAGCAGGATGCGCTGGCAGATGCTGTTCGTGGTGATATCAATCAGGAGGCTTCCCGTGGAGTGGAAGTGTTGGGAATTGTGGAGAGTCAGGATCCGTTGCAGCGCCGGTACGAGCCGGATCATCCGATGGCGGATGAGCAGGGATATGTGTTCTACCCGAATGTTAATGTGGTGGAAGAGATGGCTGACATGATGTCCGCTACACGCAGTTTTCAGATCAATACCGAAGTGCTGAACAGCGCCAAAACCATGATGCAGCGTCTTTTGACGTTAGGGCAATAGAAACCGGCCAGGCGAGGAATAGTTAAATGAGCAATGTCAGTTCAGTAAATTCCAGCGATGTGCTGAGTAATTACACTCTCAAATCTGAGGAAAAAGAGAAAAGTAACGAACTCGGTCAAAATGAGTTCCTGGAATTAATGATTGCCCAGATGAATAACCAGAGTCCTCTGGATCCTCAGGACAATGCAGAGTTTGTGGCCCAATTGGCGCAGTTCAGTTCGGTCGAAGGTATTGAGAAGTTGAATGGTACCGTTGATACCATGGCTTCCCAATATCGCAGTACCCAGGCCTTGCAGGCTTCTGCCATGGTTGGCAGGGATGTGCTGGTATCGGCGGATTATGCAGTCAAAACGGCCGCCGGGGGCGTGAATGGTGTTGCTGAGCTTCCAGGGTCCACCTCGGGTCTGACGGTCAGTGTGTATAACCTGTCTGGTGAGTTGGTTAAGAAGATGGATATGGGGCAACAAGTTGCCGGTGACGTACCGTTCTCATGGGATGGAACCAACAGCAAGGGCGAAACCTTGCCGGCCGGTAAGTATGAAATTGTGGCTGAAGCCCGTTATGGGGGAGAGACCGAAGAAGTGGCCTCTTATCTGGCAGCCAATGTGGACAGCGTTTCCATCGGCACGACCGGGAGTGTTGTTCTGAACCTGGCTGACATGGGATCTGTCGGCATAAATGATGTGAAACAGATTTTTTAATGATCCGGGGAATGATGGATGCTGAAGCTTTCGCCGACGTGCCGTCAGACAGTGATTAAGCGATACAGTTGATTCAAAGCGAGGTGTGATATGCCGTTCAATGTCGCCTTAACAGGTATTCGAGCAGCATCTGTGGATCTGGAAGTTACAGGGAATAACATTGCCAATGCCAGTACGACGGGATACAAAAAGTCGCGCACGGAGTTTGGTGATCTTTATGCCAACAGCTTTCTGAGCCTGGGAACAAATCCTGTCGGTGACGGGGTTCGGGTGCTGAGTGTCAGTCAGACTTTCGCTCAAGGGAATATTTCATTCACCGATAATGGCCTGGATCTGGCGATAAACGGTGAGGGGTTCTTTGTCCTGGATAATGACGGTGAAAGGCGTTATGGCCGGTCCGGTCAGTTTGGTGTCGATAAGGATGGCTATGTCGTCAATAACAACGGCATGCGCTTGCAGGGATTCCTGGCTAACGACAACGGACAGATTGGCGGTGTGCTTGATGATCTGTTGATTGATATCACCAGTATTCCACCGACCAGGACAACACTGATCAATGCGGAGCTGAATCTTGATGCCTCGGAAGAGGTGTTGGTGGAGAGGGGGTTCACCATTGGCTCGGACGGTACCGATATTGGAGTGGCGGTTGCGGGCACCACCAACGGCTATACCTCTCAGACGCTGACCATTACCCAGGCGGATGGAACCACTTCGACGGTCACTATACCGGCAGACAGTACCGCCGGAGCTATTGCAGCACTGCTTAACAATGTGGACAACGTCGAAGCGGCGGCCACTACTACTGCAACGATTACCAGTGCCGGATTCAACAATGCCTCTGGAAACATGGTGGTGACGATTGATGGTGTCTCCTTTGACGGCTACACAGATTTGACCAGTCTGGGTAATGCCATTAATGCCTCGCCTTCGCTGGTTGGGGTCAGTGCCGTGCTGAATGGAACTGATCTGGTGGTCATTGACAGTCGCGGCGGAGATCTCAGTTTTAATTTCAGCGGCGACCCTGGTGATAGTTTTGTGGTGAACGGTAGCGATGCAGGTGCAAGTACGCAGACGCTGAATACCGGTAATACTCAGGTGGTTGTCGGTGGTTCCGTCACCATGACCATCGACGAGAATGTGACGGTTGCCAGTGGTACGACGGATTTGTTTGCGACCTTTACCGGAACGCCGTTCGTTAACAACGCTTTCGATCCGACCGATGAGAATACTTATAACCATGCCACCTCCACAACCATTTATGACAGCCTTGGTAATGCTCATGTCATGACCTCTTATTTTGTTAAAGAGGATTTGACATCAACGGGAGTGGATAACCTCTGGACCATGTATGTGCAGATTGACGGGGAAGACGTGGGCGATCCTCTTGTCAGTGGTGGTACGCCGAACCAGGCATCATACAGTTTGGTGTTTAATGAGGATGGCACCCTGAATTCAACCCTGTCGGATGATATTTTGATATCAAACTGGGTGCCTTCGGATGCCGATGGTAATCCCAATGGGGCGGATGGTCCTTTGAACGTGGTTGATGGGGGCATACTGCCGATTCCGGATCCCCCCACCAGTTCCAACTTTGAAATCGATATCTCTCAAATGACTCAGTTCGGCAGTGACTTCTCTGTCAATGACCTGCAGCAGAACGGGTATACGACGGGTCGATTGGCCGGATTGGAAGTGGATGACTCAGGTATTATCTACGCCAGATTCACCAATAGTGAATCCTTGGTGTTGGGTCAGGTGGCATTAGCAAATTTCAATGATGTTAATGGCTTGGCTCCCGTAGGGGAGACGACCTGGGTGGAAACCTTTGAATCGGGTGATCCGATCATTGGTGCTCCGGGTACCGCCTCGCTTGGTTCCATACAGGCCAGTTCGCTGGAAGAGTCCAATGTGGATCTGTCAGACGAATTGGTGAATCTGATAATTGCCCAGCGCAACTATCAGGCCAATGCGAAAACCATTGAGACGGCCAATACGATCACTCAGACCATTATCAATCTGAGGTAACCGCTGAGGTATTAGTCTATGGATAAAGCGTTGTACATTGCGATGACCGGTGCTGCGCAGAATATGCTGTCGCAGCGTGGTCACGCCAACAACCTGGCCAACGTCAATACCACTGGGTTCAAGTCCGACTGGATGCAGGCTCGGGCCATGCCGGTGTTTGGTGATTATTATCCCAGCCGCGCATATGCCATGACTGAGCGTCCGGCCACGGACTTTGAGCAGGGGTCGTTAATTCAGACCGGGCGCGACCTGGACGTAGCCATCGCCGGTGAAGGATGGATTGCCGTGCAAGCGCCGGATGGCACTGAGGCCTATACCCGAGAGGGGGAGCTGCAGATTGATGTGAACGGCATTCTGCGCACCGGCTCCGGATTGCCGGTGCTCGGCAATGGCGGTCCCGTAGCCATTCCGCCTGCTGCCAAAGTGCAGATCGGTGGTGACGGAACGATTTCTGTTGTGGCTCTTGGTGAAACGGCCCAGGGAATCGCAGAAATCGACCGGATTAAACTTGTCAATCCGGCTGCAGATCAGCTTGCCAAAGGTGAAGATGGTCTGGTTAGGATTCGGCCTGATGCCCAGAATGCCGGGCAGCCTGTGCCGGCTGACGCTTTCGTCAGTCTTGAGCCGGGCTACCTGGAAGCTTCCAATGTTAATGCCGTCGAAGAAATGACGGAAATCCTTTCTCTCTCCCGCCAATTCGAGCTGCAAGTGAAGGTAATGCGTGCAGCTGATCAAAATACCGAAGCTGCGGCACGCTTATTGCAGATCTCCTGATATAGACGTTATGGCGGCAATTTTCCGCCATACGTTCAGGTTCACAAACCTTTGTGATGTGTTTGAAAAGGTGAGTTCGGGTGCGAATAGCCGGCAGTCTGAAGACTCCGGATATTGCCTGACCTGAATAGGAGACATTTTATGCACGGTGCTTTGTGGGTAAGCAAAACGGGACTGGCGGCGCAAGATACGGCGCTGAAGACCATTTCCAATAATCTGGCTAACGTTAACACTAACGGGTTTAAACGTGATCGGGCGGTGTTTCAGGATCTTCTTTATCAGATCAAGACACAGCCGGGCGGCCAGTCATCCCAGAACACAGAAATACCCAGTGGTTTACAGCTCGGGACCGGTGTGCGTGTGGTAGGAACACAAAAGGTGTTCACCGAAGGCAATCTGGAAGTCACCGAACAGCCGCTGGATGTGGCAATCAATGGGCGTGGATTCTTTCAGATCCTGATGCCTGACGGCACGATCAGCTATACCCGTGACGGTCAGTTTCACATGGATTCTGAAGGCAATATCGTCACGGCGAATGGTTATCCGCTCGAGCCCTCGATTACCGTTCCTGATAACGCTACCAATATTACGATCAGTACCGACGGAATTGTCAGTGTCACAGTGCCCGGCACTGCCACTCCTACTCAGATAGGTACCATTTCCCTCGCTGATTTTGTCAATCCCGCCGGCCTGGAAGCAACGGGCAATAACCTGTTTGTGCAGACTGGCTCCAGCGGCGATCCGCAGGAGGGTACCCCCGGGCTTGACGGCCTGGGAAGTACTGAGCAGGGCATGATCGAAACCTCCAACGTGGAAATCGTCGAGGAAATGGTCGATATGATCACGACTCAGCGTGCTTATGAGATGAATGCCAAGGTGGTTACGACTGCAGATCAAATGCTGCAATACGTAACGCAAAATCTATAAGTCGTGAGTTCAGTGCGGGTGCATAGTCGCCGGTTAAACTGAGCGGGAGCTGAAAGTTATGAATTCGTTGGTTGTTAAGTTGTGCAAATTGGCTGTGGTCGGTGCCGTTGTGGTAACGACGGCCTGTGCACCCCTGACCAGAGAGCGGCCTTTGCCTGGTGATCCGATGTTTGCCCCGGTACCGCCTAACTCACTGGTGCCGCCAGCGCCGGTAGATGGTTCGATCTATTCCAGTAGCCCGGGTTTTTCCCTCTATGGCGATCGAACGGCGCATCAGGTGGGCGACATTCTGACCATCGTGCTGCAGGAGCGTACACAGTCTTCCAAAAGTGCTGCCACAAACATGACCAAGGATTCTGAGGCGACCATCGATGAGCCCACGATTTTGGGAACATCGGTGTCGGCAGCCAACCTGAGTCTTGCCACCAACCCGAAATTTGAGCGGGACTTTTCCGGATCTTCCGGGGCTGACCAGAGTAACAGTCTGACAGGCAATATCAGTGTGACGGTTTCTGAAGTGCTTCCCAACGGCTTGCTTAGAATACGTGGGGAAAAATGGCTGACACTGACCGAAAGTGATGAGTATGTCCGGGTGAGTGGGTTGGTCAGGCCTCAGGATATTGGTATCGATAATACTATTCTGTCCACCAAAATTGCCGATGCACGTTTTTCATATAGTGGTACCGGAGATTTGGCGGACGTGAATCGTCAGGGGTGGCTGTCCCGCTTCTTTAACAGCGAATGGTTTCCTCTCTAGAGGACTTGGGTGAAGTATATGTATCCCGAAATCAGAAACAAAATCATTGCTCTCCTGATGGGAGTCTTGATGATGGGGGCGGCTATGGAGGTCATGGCTGACAGGATTAAGGATATTGCCTCTGTTGCCGGCGTACGTAGTAACCAGATTGTGGGTTACGGTCTGGTGGTTGGTCTGGATGGAACCGGAGACAAGGCTCCCTATACCGATCAGACCTTTCGCAACATGATGAACCGTTTTGGTATTTCCATACCTACAGGCACGAATCTCAGTCTTAAGAATGTGGCGGCGGTTTCGGTTCATGCGGAGTTGCCACCGTTTTCCAAGCCGGGTCAGGAAATTGATATCACGGTTTCATCCATCGGCAATGCCAAAAGCCTTCGCGGAGGAAGTCTGCTGCTTACCACTTTGAAAGGTGCTGATGGAAACGTTTATGCCATGGCGCAGGGGAATCTGGTGGTTGGAGGCTTTGGTGCTTCAGGCGCAGATGGTTCCAGCATTACGGTTAACGTTCCCAGTGTGGGGCGGATACCTAATGGGGCAACCGTTGAGCGCACTGTTCCCAATGCGTTTGGTCATGGCGACACCTTGACTCTGAATCTTAACTCTCCGGACTTTACCACGGCAAAACGGGTTCAGGATCGTATCAACAACCTGTTAGGGCCGCAGTCGGCAGAAGCCCTCGATGCGACCAGTATCCGGGTGTTGGCGCCCCGGAATCCGTCCCAGCGGGTTAACTTTTTATCGATTCTCGAAAACCTGGAGGTTGAGCCAGGTATTGAAGCAGCCAGGGTGGTGATTAACTCCCGCACAGGAACCATTGTGGTCGGTCAGAACGTTAAGGTGCTGCCGGCGGCGGTTACGCATGGGAATCTTACTGTCACTATCGCTGAGAATACCGGCGTCAGTCAGCCTAATCCTTTGTCCGATGGGCAAACCGTTGTGGTTCCGCAAAGTGATGTGAATGTGGAGAGTGAACCGGCCCATATGTTCAAGTTCGGGCCGGCAGCGACATTGAATGATATCGTGCGCGCGGTCAACCAGGTAGGGGCGGCCCCGGGCGATGTGATGGCGGTGCTTGAGGCGCTTAAACAGGCCGGCGCACTGAAAGCTGATCTGATTGTGATCTAACGTTATGAAAACCTCTACTCCCTTAGATCAGGCACATGTCTACACCGACCTGACCGCTCTGCAAAAGCTGAAGGGGCCGGGGATCGATCGTTCCCAAGCTATAGAGGGCGTAGCCAGGCAGTTTGAGTCAATGATGGTCAATCTGATGCTGAAATCCATGCGTCAGGCAAACTCGGTATTTGCCGAGGGGAATATGTTTCATGAGCCGGCGACAGAGGTATACCAGGATATGCTGGATCATCAGTTGAGTCTGACCATGACCCGGGATAAGGGAATGGGGTTGGCCGATATGCTGGTGAAGCAGCTGACGCGCCGTGAATCGGGCGAAAGTGTTCCTGCTTTGTATAAATCACTTGCTGATTATCCTCGTTCCCAGGCAGTGATGCCGAAGCTTCTGCCGTCAGTCGATCAGGGGGAGGAGTCTTCTGAACTGGGCAGCCTGACAGAGGAAGAAGTTGAAACACTGGAGCAGGTTGCTTATTACGCTGAGCAGTTAGGGGGAAGTAATGAGGTGGCAGAAGCGGCCTCAGATAATGTCAGCGATGAAGGTGGTTTAGTCTCTCCGCAATCTGAAGGCTTTGAATCACCGCAGGATTTTATTGCCACACTGATGCCGATAGCACAGAAAGTGGCAAAAGAAATGGGAGTGGATCCCAGGGTTCTACTTGCACAGTCAGCCTTGGAAACCGGCTGGGGTCAACACATGATCCAGGATGGGGAGCAGGCCAGTTTTAACCTGTTCGGTATCAAGGCTGATCAGCGTTGGGATGGCAATGTCGTCTGGACCAATACAACGGAATACCGTGATGGTGTTGCGATGAAGGAGCGGGCAGGGTTTCGTGCCTACAACAGTTACGAGGAAAGTTTTACTGATTACCTGCGCTTTTTGAAAGGTAATCCCCGGTATGAGGAGGCGTTAAAGCTGGCTGAGAGCCCGGAAATGTATACAGAGGCTCTGCAAAAGGCCGGTTACGCCACAGATCCTCAGTATGCGGACAAGATCAATCGAATCATCCGCAGTGGCTGGTTTGAAACAGTGAAGCCGGTGAAGCAGTCGGAGTCAGCGAGCGGAAAAGGATTGCCGGCCGTTGATATTGAGGCCCTGATAAAGGATGTCTCAGGTGCCAGTGAGCAGATATAAGGAGGGAGGAGATGAGTAGCGGTCTTATCAATATTGGTCTGACAGGGCTAAAAGCTAATCAGACAGCGCTTTCCACAACTGGTAACAATGTCACCAATGCCAATACGGAAGGCTATACCCGTCAACGGGTGGACTTTGAAACGACACCTTCTCAGTACACTGGCGCTGGATATATGGGAACTGGGGTTAATGTTGCCAGTATTACCCGTATGACTAATGAGTTTTTGATCGCTCAGGTCAGAAGTGACTCTTCCCTTTATAACCAGATAGAGAAACTCCGTTCCAATGTTAGTCAGATAGACAGTCTGCTGGCAGATTCGGCCACCGGGCTGTCGCCTGGATTGAGTGATTTTTTTGAATCACTGCAGAGTTCTTCCGACGATCCTTCGTCAATTCCTGAGCGGCAGCTGGTGTTGACTCAGGCAGACGGTCTGATCAACCGGTTTAATGTCTTGTACGGACGGTTGGATGCGTTGTCCGGCAGCATCAATCAGGACATGCGGGCGCAGGTTACGGATCTGAATGCGTTAGCTGAGGAAATCGCCCAGGTTAATAAGGCGATAATCTCCTCTACGGGGCGGGCTTCAGGTGTGGAGCCGAACGATTTGCTCGACAAAAGGGATCAATTGATCAGGGAGTTGTCCGAAATCGTTTCGGTAACCGTGGTTGAGCAGACGGATGGGCAGTACAACATTCTGATTGGTAATGGTCAGTCGCTGGTGATCGGATCTACTGCCAACAGTCTAGAGGTGGCGGCCAGCGATGAAGATCCAACGAAGATGGATATTGTGATGATTACCGGGGGTAAGAGTAATGCGATTACCTCCGAGATCGATGGTGGTCAGTTGGGCGGTATTCTGGAGTTTCGGGATGGCATTCTGCAGGATTCCTATAACTCTATGGGGCGTATTGCCTGGACATTGGCCGACACCATCAATGAACAGCATCAGCTGGGGATGGATCTGGAAAATAATCTTGGCGGATTGTTCTTTGAGGATATTAACTCCGAAGACAATATGTTCAACCGGGTCATCGCCAATGACAATAATGCAACTCCGGATGACCGGGTTATCTATGCCAAGATTGTAGATACCGGGGATTTGACGACACTCGATTATGAGTTGGAATTCACCGGACCGACTGACAACGATATTCTGGTCACCAACGCTGCCACCGGAGAAGTGATAACCCGTGGGCAGTTAACCGGATTCTTCCCCTCAACCTTTGAGTTTGATGGTGTGGAAATCACCTTTGAATCCGGTAGCTTTCAAGCGGGAGACAGTTTTATTGTCGCGCCGACCCGGTTTGGCGCGAGAGATATCGACCTGTCTATCAGTCGGGTGGAGGAGATCGCTTTCGCTTCACCGATCCGTACTGAGGCTGATCTTGGTAATGTGGGAAATGCAGTAATCAGCCCTGGTGAAATGTTGGCGGTTAATCAAACTTCCACTGATAGTCTGCTGCCGACATTTGAGGTAGAGGGGGAGTTGAGTCCTCCAATTCTGATTCATTTTCTGACTGATAACTATTACGAAATCCTGGACAATTCCGATCCGGCCAATCCCGTTCCGCTGGATCCGCCGATGAATAACGAGCTCTATATTCCGGGAATCAAAAATTACATTTTTACTGCGGATTCCGGGCAAACAAGTGTCAGTGCCGAAGGGACTGATATTGCACAAATCCCTGCCACTTCCGCTTCCCCCGGTCCTTTTGTTAACGGGTACAGCGCCCAGACCCTGACGATCCAGAGTCGTGATCTGGAAACGGGGGTCGTGACCACTCAGTCTGCGCTGAATATTGCGGCCAACTCTTCGGCTGAGGATATCGCGGCAGCGCTGTCAAGTCGCAATGGTGTATCAGTCAGTGCTTATACCATCGTGGAAGTGGACAACTTTGTTGATGATGGTGCGGGTATCTCGCCCACACTCACCATCAATGGTGAGACTCTGACGATTCCAGCGGGAGGAAGTTTCGGTCCCGATGATATGGCGGACTTGATTAACGCCAACTCTACCTTGTCCGATGATGACATCATCGCCTTCAGTGATGGATCGACGCTGACAATCAGGTCGTTAACCGGTAAGGATATTGTTGTGGAAGTGGTGGGGGACGCCACTGATTCGGTAGATATCAATACAGCCAATGCGGGGGCTCCGGTCACGATTGCTGGGGGGCAGGGGACCGCTGTTGGAGGGTTTGTTGATGTCCGGCTGGACGAAGGGGTAAGAATTACAGCGAACAACAACACGTTGTTTGAGCAGGCCCCGGTGGCGGAATCCACTTTCAAGGGGTATCAGTCATTCATTACGGGAACTCCTCAGCAGGGCGATAGCTTTACCATTGAATATAACGAGGGAGGGATCTCCGATAACCGTAACGTCCTCGCAATGGCAGAGCTCGAAGTAACGGGTACCATTGGGGGCGGGGTCAGTACCTATAGTGAGTCATATTCTCAGCTGGTTGAGGTGGTTGGATCCACGGCCAGTCAGGCGACCCTGGATTCGGAAACTTCAAAAGCTTTATTGACGCAATCTGAAAACAGGTGGCTGGAACAGGCCGGGGTGAACCTGGACGAAGAGGCCGGGAGGCTTATTCAATTTCAGGCGGCGTACAATGCATCCGCTCAGGTGGTTTCGGTGGCCCGCCAGTTGTTTGACACTTTGTTGGGGACTTTTAGTTAGGCGCTGATAGCTGGAAACGGCAGGTAAGAGCCAAGAGGTATATAAGATGCGCATATCAACCCATCAGCTTTTTAATCGCGGTCTGGACAACATTCTCGATGTGAATGCGCAGCTGCAGAAAACTCAGTTGCAGATTTCCAGTGGTAAGAGGGTGCTAACGCCATCAGACGACCCTGTAGCGTCTACGCGAATCCTGCAGATAAATCAGGAATTGGCGTTGCTTGGGCAATACCAGAGCAATATCAATCTGGCGCAAAACCGTTTGGAGCTGGAGGATGGGCTGCTGGGTAGCGTGAGTGATGTCATACAGCGACTCAAGGAGCTGACGATCCAGGCGGGTGATGGGTCGCAAAATGCTGACGATAAAAAGTTTATTGCTGAGGAAGTTCAGCAGCGTCTGGGTCAGCTGGTTGGAATCATGAACTCCAAAGATCCCAGTGGGGAGTATATCTTTGGGGGGTATCAGGGTAAGCAGGAGCCGTTTCAGCTTAATGAGGCTGGCGCCTATGTTTATGTGGGGGATGAAGGTCAGCGTCTGGTGCAGATTGATGCTGCCGTGACGGTGGCTGCCAGTGATAACGGCAAGGATATTTTTGTTAACGTCGCGAGTGAGAACAATACTTTCTACACCCAGGCCAGTCCGCGTAATACCTCTGAGCCTCCTGCGGTTATCACCCAGGGGCAGATGATTGATCAGGAGCTCTATGACGAGTTCTATCCTGAAGACATGGTGATTGTTTTCAATGATGAAACCGATGTAACCCCGGCGCGTCCGAATTACAGCATCGTGCAAAAGTCCGACGGTAAACCGGTATTAAGTAATCAGGTGTATACCAGTGGTGATCCTATCTCGGCGAACGGTATTCAGGTTGAAATCATCGGTTCGCCGCAGCCGGGGGATGTGTTCTTTGTTCAGTCCTCTGAAAAGCAGGGGCTGTTGACGACGGTAGAACGTCTGGCGGCCGGTTTGGAGGATTATCAGGATACTCCTGAAGGGCGTCAGATATTGACGGATCTGATCGATTCCACGCTGGCCAATCTAACCAATGCAGAAACCAAGCTGTTGGAAAAAAGGTCAGAGCTGGGAGCCCGTTTAAATACGATCGAAAGCATTGATGCGTTACAGGGAGATGTTGAGGTTCATACCAAAGAAGTGCTGTCCGAGCTGCAGGATGTTGATATGGCGGAAGCTGTCAGTCGTCTGAGTTTTCAGAACCTGATCCTTCAGGCTGCGCAGCAATCCTATACCCAGGTAACGAACCTGTCTCTCTTTGATTTGCTGTAGCACGCCATTACGACGTGATATCAGCTCAGTAAAAGTATTATTGGGCTGATTAACGCCTATTGGAGAAATGTTGTTAATTTGTCTGAGGGCCGCTGGTTAGCCAGAGACTTATTGCTAGAAAGAAAGTCGATTGAGAGTCTGGAAAAAACTTTAGAAGAAAGAAAAGTGGTGCCGGAGGGGAGAATCGAACTCCCACTCCCGGAGGAACACGAGTTTGAGTCGTGCGCGTCTACCAGTTCCGCCACTCCGGCACTTTGTAATACCCGGGAAGATGCCCCAAGTGATTACAGGCCCGCGATTATACTGCTTTTGTTACATCGGTCAACTCTTTTATCAATTGAATGGTAATTTGTGAGTCTCCAGGTTATTGATATGTCTGGTGAAAAAATAGCCGGAGGCAGCTATTTGTGCATGGGTGTTTTGTGAATTCAGTACCTGTTTTATCCTTGATAATACCCTGAAAAGTCCCGCTCTATATGGCTTTGAGCCTCAAATTCGGCTAAGCTATGCGGCCTTTTTTTGACCTAAGCCAGCCTTAATGCGTGTAGACGATTTCGACTTTGATTTACCCGAATCCCTGATTGCCAAGTATCCATTATCCAAAAGAAGCTCCAGTCGTCTTCTATGTATGGATAAAAGCTCCGGGAAAGTAGAACACCGACAGTTCCAGGATATTGAAGATTACCTTAATCCGGGTGATCTGCTGGTGTTTAATGATACTCGGGTGATCCCCGCCAGAATGTTCGGGCAAAAAGCCACTGGCGGAAAAGTGGAAGTATTGATCGAGCGGGTCATCAGTAGCCATGAAGCCATGGCGCATATTCGTTCCAGTAAAGCCCCGAAGCCCGGCGCTCAGATTCATATAGGTGACAATGTACTGGAAGTCACTGGCCGGGATGATGCGCTTTTCTTTGTCCGTTCATTGGGAGCCGCCTCTATTTCAGACATATTGGAGTCTCATGGCCATATGCCACTGCCTCCTTATATAGATAGAGAAGATGAAGTCTCGGACAGAGAACGCTATCAGACGGTATACAATCGAAATCCCGGCGCCGTTGCGGCACCCACTGCGGGATTGCATTTCGATGAAGAGTTATTGGCTCGTTTGTCTGCCAAAGGGGTTGAATTTGCATACGTTACCCTCCATGTAGGAGCGGGTACCTTTCAGCCTGTGCGTGTGGAGTCGATAAATGACCACAAGATGCACAAGGAATATCTTGAGGTTAACAGAGAATGTGTTGACCGGATTGTGAAAGCCCGGGGCAACGGAAATAAAGTGATAGCGGTTGGAACCACCGCGGTGCGGTCGCTGGAGACGGCTGCAGCTTCGGGGGGAATAAAGCCCTATGTAGGGGATACCCAGATCTTTATTTATCCCGGCTACCAGTTTCAGGTGGTGGATGCTTTGATCACCAACTTTCACCTGCCTAAGTCGACTCTGCTGATGTTGGTATCGGCATTTGCCGGCAGGGAAAATATATTGGCGGCGTATCAGGACGCCATAGCCCGCGAGTATCGTTTTTTCAGTTACGGCGATGCCATGTTGCTGCACCCCTGATACCGGATTGTCCTATTGCTTTAAAAATGGTCTGTCCGGATAAAGAGCTACCGGCGGGCACAGGAGATTAGATTTGTCACGTACATGTTTCATGAAATTTGATGTATCCACAACTGACGGCAAGGCCCGGCGTGGACGGCTTACCTTTCCGCGTGGAGTTGTGGAGACGCCCGCATTTATGCCGGTAGGCACCTACGGGACGGTGAAAGGAATGACGCCGCGGGATATCAAGGAGATCGGTGCCCATATAATTCTTGGTAACACCTTTCATCTATGGTTGCGTCCTGGGACTGAAATCATGCGGGAGCATGGTGATCTGCATGATTTTATGCAGTGGCAAGGGCCAATTTTGACCGATTCAGGCGGCTTTCAGGTATTCAGTCTTGGAGATATCCGTAAGATCACCGAAGAAGGGGTGAAGTTCAAATCGCCAATCGATGGATCGACCATTTTTATGGATCCGGAAAAGTCCATGGAAGTGCAGCGCGCGCTGGGATCGGACATTGTTATGATCTTTGATGAGTGTACGCCGTTTCCTGCGACAGAAACCGAAGCCGCGCAGTCCATGCGTTTGTCGCTGCGGTGGGCAAAAAGAAGTAAAGACGCTCATGGTGATAGTCCGTCCGCCCTGTTTGGGATTGTTCAGGGGGGGATGTATGAGAATTTGCGCTATGAGTCGCTCGATGGTCTTCAGAAAATCGGGTTTGACGGGTATGCCATTGGTGGTCTGTCTGTAGGTGAGCCTAAAGAGGAAATGATTAAGGTTCTGGATTACCTGCCGGAGAAAATGCCCGCAGATAAGCCACGTTACCTGATGGGGGTTGGAAAGCCGGAAGATCTGGTAGAAGGTGTTTTGCGCGGTGTCGATATGTTTGACTGCGTAATGCCGACCAGGAATGCCCGCAATGGTCATTTGTTCACCAGTCATGGTGTGGTGAAGATTCGCAATAGCCGATACAAGAATGATACTCGTCCTCTGGACCCGGAGTGCGATTGTTATACATGTCAAACCTTTACCAGGGGCTACTTGTATCACCTTGATAAATGCGGGGAAATGCTTGGGGCTCATTTAAATACCATACATAACCTGCGTTACTACCAAAACCTCATGTCTGGTTTGCGTCAGGCGATTGAAGAGGGTAAATTGTCGGCCTTTGTAGAACAGTTTTACCAAAAGCAGGAAGCGGGTATTCCTGCTTAATTCAATAGGTTATAGGGCTTCTGCCATGATCCGGAAAGCGTTCCGGAGGAGTGCAGGGCTATATCAGAGAGCTCTGCCCACAATGGGAATTAATTGAATTTCTGTTGAAAAACTTAACTTTAACTGGAGTTGAAATCACATGTTACACAAGCGTATTTTCGCTGCCATTTTTGCAATGCTGCTGCCTACTTTCGCTATGGCTGAAGATGCTGTGCCACAGGGTCCCAGCGCGATCATGCAAATTCTTTTCCTGGGTGGTTTCGTACTGATTTTCTATTTCCTGGTATGGCGTCCTCAAAGCAAGCGTGCCAAAGAGCACCGTGAGTTGGTTGGCGGTCTTGGCAAGGGCGATGAGGTGCTGATCAATGGCGGTGTAGCCGGCAGAATCGTGCGGGTGAAGGATGACTTCATCGTGGTCGAAATTGCTGACAATGTTGAGATCAAAGTCCAGAAGGCTGCCGTGACAACAGCACTGCCTAAGGGAACTCTGAAAGATATTTAATTTGAAGAACTGTGGCCTGATAAACGACGATCAGGCCTCAGTTTTATCCGATTGTCATAATTTGGCGGAATTATCCTTACATTCTAGATAATCGTCTGTGGTTGGACTTTCTAATATTTCATTTGACTGGTTCCTGTGCACTTGATGATCAGCAAAGTGAAATATTAGGAAGTTTGTTTCAAATAGAAGGTCGTTTCAGACAATAGTACGGAGCCGTTACCGGCATGCTCAATAAAAACCCATTGTGGAAAAACCTGCTCATATTAGCCGTATTGGTGCTGGGCTTTATCTATGCTCTTCCCAATCTTTATCCGGATGATTATGCCTTGCAGATCAGCGGAGCCAGAGGATCCACTCTGGTGGACGAAGATGTACTTCAGAGAACTCGTAAAGCGTTGGATGATGCGGATATTTCATTCAAGTCTGCTGCGATAGAAAACTCTGTGTTAACGGTAAGGTTTTCCGACAATGACAACCAGCTGAAAGCGCAACCCCGGGTGCAACAAGCGCTCGGCGACCGTTATGTGGTGGCCTTGAACCTGGTGCCTACAACTCCTGAGTGGCTGGCCAATATGGGGGCGTCCCCAATGAAGTTGGGGTTGGATTTGCGAGGTGGTGTTCACTTCCTGATGGAGGTTGATCTGGAGAAAGCCATTGAGCAGACCATGGAGGTATCTCTTGGAGAGATAAAAACGGATCTGCGGGAAGAAAAGCTACGCTACCGTTCCGTTGAGCAGACCGGTGACCGCGAAATCAGTGTTCTGTTTCCAAAGGAAGAAGATCGGGATAACGCGCTTAATTTGAGTCGTCGTCAGTTGACGGATTTTCTGGCTGAAGGCGTTGAAAAAGATGGAATGTTCGGCGTGCGTCTGACGCTGTTGGAATCCCGCGCCAAAGAGATTGAGGATTATGCGGTTTCCCAGAACCTCAGTACGCTCCGTAATCGGGTTAATGAGCTGGGGGTGGCGGAACCTTTGGTGCAGCGTCAGGGGCGTGGTCGTATCGTGGTCGAGCTGCCTGGTGTGCAGGATACTGCTCTTGCCAAGCGTATTCTTGGTGCCACGGCGAATCTTGAGTTCCGGCTTGAGGCGAAGCCTGATGCAAGTTCAGCTTCCACTGAGCGTTATGAGTTCCGTTCACGTCCGGATACGGCACTTCTTGAGAAAGATATTATTATCACGGGTAGCAGTGTCGCCAGCGCGGCCCAGAACTTTGACCAGAACGGTAGGCCGCAGGTCAATATCAAGCTGGATTCTGCCGGTGGTAAGAAAATGTATCGGGTGACGGTGGATGCGATTCATCGCAAGATGGCGGTGCTTTTCGTCGAGCATAAAGAGCGTACTCGATATGTGCAGGTCAACGGTGAGCCCGTTGAAAAGAAAGATCGTTATGTGGAAAAGAAAATTATCAGTCTTGCGACGATTCAGTCTGCGCTCGGTACTGATTTCCGTATTACAGGGTTGGACTCAGCGGCGGAAGCAGGTGAGTTGGCTCTGTTGCTTCGCTCAGGAGCATTGGCTGCGCCAATCTATTTTGTTGAGGAGCGCACTGTAGGGCCTAGTCTGGGGCAAAAGAATATAGAGGCGGGGACTTTGTCTGTCGTTCTCGGTTTTGCGCTGGTATTGGTCTTTATGATTTTCTATTACCGTTTCTTTGGTCTCGTGGCGAATATTGCTCTGGCGGCCAACGTATTCATCCTGATTGCAGTAATGTCCCTATTATCGGCAACCCTGACACTGCCGGGGATCGCGGGTATCGTCCTGACCGTTGGTATGGCTGTCGATGCGAACGTTCTGATATATGAGCGTATTCGAGAGGAGTTGCGAAACGGAATGACGCCGCAATCCGCCATTCATGCAGGTTACGATCGCGCCTTCGTGTCGATCTTTGATGCCAACATTACTACGTTGATTGCCGCATTGATTCTGTTCGCGGTTGGTACGGGTCCTGTCAAAGGTTTTGCGGTAACGCTCTCGATCGGGATTATCACTTCAATGTTTACTGCGATCGTGGTGACCAGGGCGGTTGTAAATCTTGCATACGGCGGTCGTCGAATCGACAAGCTGTCAATTGGTAGTGCCAAGTCTGTTGCGGTAACGGGAGCATAATCATGGCTGATGAAAAAATTTATAACTTCATGGGGATTTCTAAAGCCGCGCTCGGTCTTTCGTTGGCGTTGATTATTATATCAATCGTGGCAATAGCCTACCGGGGATTGTCTTTAGGTCTGGATTTTACTGGTGGGACGCTGGTTGAGGTTCAATATGAACAGGCTCCCAGTGTGCCGCAGATCAAACAGCTGCTAGAGCAGGGTGGATACCAGAATTTTGTGGTGCAGAAATTCGGAGCCGACACCAGTATTCTGGTGCGGTTGCAGCAGGGATATAGTGATGAGATCGGCCAAGAAGTGCTGACCACTCTGCGTGGTGGCGGGCAGGCGGTGGATCTTGTTCGTTCAGAGTTTGTCGGTGCGCAGGTAGGTGAAGAATTGCGTGAACAGGGCGGCCTGGGCTTGCTGCTGGCGCTTGGAATGATCATGATCTACATCTCTTTCCGCTTTCAGTTCAAGTTTGCTGTTGGGGCGGTTGGTGCGTTGATTCATGATGTCATCATCACCGTTGGTTGCTTTTCCGTGCTGCAGTGGGATTTTGATTTGAATGTCCTGGCGGCTGTGCTGGCGGTAATCGGTTACTCCCTGAACGACACCATTGTTGTCAGTGACCGGATTCGGGAGAACTTTCGCCGGGTCAGGAAGGAGTCGCCAACAGAGATTATCAACATTTCTCTGACTCAGACGCTGTCGCGTACCATTGTAACCGGGTTGACTACACTATTGGTTCTGGTCGCGCTGTACATGTTTGGTGGAGAGGCGCTGGAAGGTTTTTCCAAAGCCCTGATCATCGGTATTGTAGTGGGTACTTATTCGTCTATATATGTGGCTAGTAGCTCATTGTTGATGATGGGTATCAGTAAAGAAGATCTGATGATTCCTGTGAAGGAAGGTGTTGAAGCCGACGATATGCCATAGTTGGCAGATGTTTTAAAGGGTCGCTCTCCGGGCGACCTGCATTAAAAAAGCCAGCGATTAAGCTGGCTTTTTTTGTGGTCTGTAACCCGTCCTAATATAAGTTAGCTTCGAGTTATTCTGGCTTGGCGATAAACTCTTTTGCTTTAGGGGTGATCACTTTTAGCAGTTTAGGATTGCAGCAAACCAGAGTGCTGGTCCGGTCGGTCAGCGGGTTACCGTTAAAATCTGCTGACAGTGCTCCGGCTTCCTTTGCGATCATCAGGCCGGCGACCGTCTCTGTCGGTGTGATGTTCTGTAAAATGATGGCGTCAATTTTGCCTGCTGCAATCCAGCTTAGTTGCTCAGGGATGCAGTTCGCTCCTCTGATGCCAAAGCAATTGCGCTCCAGGTTGGCATAGGTGGACAGGATAGGAGACGGGTTCTCTTTGCTGCCGACCCCATCAAGAATATTGGTTGCGATCAGGGTTAGTTCCAGATCCTTGGTCTTGGAGACTCTCAGGCGTTTTCCGTTTAGTGATGCTCCGGCGCCTTTGCTTGCCGTATATTCGTCGCCATTTTGCGGGAAAATGATCAAGGCATGCTCAATCTGATCGTTTTTCTTACAAACTACAGAAAAACACCAGTCAGGTAGACCTCTGATAAGGCTGGCAGGGTTGTGCAATGGGAGTATATGCCAGCTGATACCTTTAGGGTTGCCTTTCAGGTCGCCTTTTTTAGCGATCTGATGGGTGGGATAAGCTCTTTGCAGGGCGCGTGAAAGGTTGTCGTAGAATGTGGAGTCTACTCGGGATATAACACGCTTGATTGCATCCGGGTCATTGAAGGAGAGTTCTTCACGCTCGATAACCAGATTGATTTGCTCGTTAGTTGAGCGAATGGCCCTGAGGGCAATGTTGATCATTGGTTGCATTGTCGCATCCCTAACTAAGAAGTTGTTAAAAAGCAAAGACTCTGACAGTTCGTTTGCCCTTTTCCTCTGCGAATCCGTTTGATGGCAAAAAATAGCCATGGCCAGCTTCGCAGCGGAGAATTCCTGGCTGCCGGTATTGGCGATCAAAATCGGAAGTTTAAAGAACTGGGAAAAAAGGTGCGACATCATACCAGTATCTTTTTATTATCTCATCACCAATTACGTTAAAAAGAGTCACATGCGGGAAACTGCTTATGCTTGGCGCTCGTAGCTTATTTTCCTTAAAAGGGGCGCATACTCTTCTCAAGAGGGGCGCTTATATTCGCAAGATATGGGGGCTTTAGATATGTGAGTAGCTATGTTGGATTGGGGGTGGGGCTGGTGGAAAGTTTTCACCGGCATTGGTTCGGCTCTTATAATTCTGATAAATAGGTTCGGCTCGTATAATTCTGATAACATGTGCGGCCCATTCAGTTAATTGAGTCCAGTGGGGCTGTTGGTCAGGGACTTTTCGTATGCTCGATCGTATCCGCATAGTATTGGTAAATACTTCCCACCCCGGGAATATTGGGGCGGTGGCTCGCGCCATGAAAAATATGTGTATGAGTCAGTTGGTGTTGATTCAGCCGCAGGACTTTCCCAGTGAGGAGGCTCTCAGGCGGTCTTCCGGAGCGGATGATTTGTTGGGCGCTGCGCGCGTGGTTGATTCTCTGGATGAAGCTCTCGATGGGTGCGTGTGGGTGGTTGGTGCCAGCGCCAGGATGCGTAATCTTCCCTGGCCGGTGGCTGCGCCAAGGGAAGTAGCAGGTCTGGTCAGTGAAAAGGCCGAGCAGGGGGATGTTGCCATACTATTTGGTCGAGAACACAGTGGCCTGACCAATGAAGAGCTGCAGCGATGCAACTTTCATGTCCATATTCCATCAAATCCCGAGTATTCCTCATTGAATATAGCCATGGCAGTGCAGGTGATATGTTATGAGCTTTATCTGCAGTCATTGCTTGAAAATGAAGAGAGCGATACCAATATCGGAACTTTATCAGGGCCAATGCAGTCCCAATGGGATGAGCCGCCGGCAACAGCAACGGATGTGGAAGGATTGATTCAGCATCTGGAGGAAGCCTTGATCGATATTCGTTTTCATGATCCTGAGCGACCGAGGCAGTTGATGCCCCGTCTGAGAAGGCTTTTTCAGAGGGCGAATCTGGATAAAATGGAAGTTAATATTTTGCGTGGAATGTTGAAGTCCGTGCAGAAAGTGGCGGGAACATGGAATGCTGAGGAGCAGAACAGTCCCCGTCGATAAAACTCCTCTGTTGTCGCCAGGTTGGTGGCAATGGTGGGTATTGAAGGCTGAGCCAAGACGTTCAGGAACTGGAATTAAAAATAGAGGCAAAGCATGTTTTCCCAAATCAAAGAAGACATAAGAAGTGTATTTCACCGAGATCCGGCGGCGCGTAATGCGTTTGAGGTATTGACGTGTTATCCCGGACTTCATGCCTTGCTAATTCATCGGTTCAGCCATTGGATGTGGACAAAAGATCTCAAGTGGCTTGCTCGCTTCCTGTCGACACTCAGCCGCTGGTTTACGGGCATTGAGATTCATCCTGGAGCCAGAATCGGTCGACGTTTCTTTATCGATCATGGTATGGGGGTGGTCATTGGTGAAACGGCTGAAATTGGTGATGACGTTACTTTGTATCAGGGAGTGACACTGGGAGGGACCAGTTGGAATAAAGGTAAGCGTCATCCTACGCTTCGAAACGGGGTGGTAGTGGGGGCTGGAGCCAAGATTTTAGGGCCGTTTGAAGTTGGAGAGAATGCCAAGGTGGGGTCCAATGCGGTGGTCACCAAGGAGGTTCCGGCTGACGCAACGGTTGTCGGCATTCCTGGTCGGGTTGTTGTCCGGCATCCGAAGGATGAAGCTGAAGGGCGCCGCAAAGCGATGGAAGAGAAAATGGGCTTCGATGCTTATGGTATGAGCGAAGAAATGCCCGATCCGATTGCTCGTTCTATTCGTTCGATTCTTGATCATATGCATGCGGTGGATGATCGTCTTGAATCGATGTGCAGATCTCTGCATAAACTGGATAAGGATTATCGTAACGGAGACTTGCCCCCGCTCAAGAACGAAGATTTTGAGTGCGTCAGCGAAGAGAAATAATGTCGGAGCATTAAAAATTGAAGAGCCCGGTGATTTCCGGGCTTTTTTGTTTGTGGGTTGATGTATATCAGGGGGCTGTCTTCAGGAATAGTTGATCAAACTGTGTGGTTATTTCATAATGCCGCAAAAAGTTGAAGGGTAAGCGAATGAGGTTGACCACAAAGGGGCGGTATGCCGTAACAGCAATGCTGGATCTTGCTTTGAATTCCAAGGCAGGCCCCGTAAGTTTGGCTGATATTTCTGCCCGCCAGGGAATTTCCCTTTCCTATCTTGAGCAGTTGTTTGCGCGGCTCAGGAGAAGTGACCTCGTGACAAGTGTTCGTGGCCCGGGAGGTGGCTATCTTCTTGCCAAGCCTCTGGAAAAGGTGGCTGTATCCAACATCATTGATTCGGTGAATGAGTCGATTGATGCAACCCGATGTGAAAATCGGGGAGATTGTCAGGGGGGAGAAATTTGCCTGACGCACCATCTCTGGAGTGAGTTAAGTGTAAAAATTCATGATTTCCTCAGCGGGATCAGTCTGCAGGATCTGGTGAATAATCCTCGTGTTATTGAGATTTCCGAAAGGCAGGGCCTGCGCCGGGATGGCAAAGGGGATTCAGAATTGACGCTGGTTTCAACCGGTTGACAAGAGTAAGTTCAGGTCGCTGTTAGTGGGCTGTACGGAGAATTCTGTCAATGAGAAGTTCCCGGCTTCCTATCCCCGAAAATTTCAGTATCAAAGCTGCGTTTATTCAAAGTAAAGCTACGTTTATTCAATAAAGAGAGACATTGTACCGTCATGAAGCCTGTCTACCTCGATTACTCCGCCACCACTCCTGTTGATCCGGCTGTCGCTGAAGTTATGGGTGGTTGTCTGACTATGGATGGTATTTTTGCCAATCCTGCCTCCCGTTCCCATATGTATGGTTGGCGAGCTGAGGAGATGGTGGAGAAGGCGCGTCGGCAGGTGGCAGATCTTCTGGGGGCGGATCCCAGAGAGATTGTCTGGACATCGGGAGCAACAGAATCCAATAATCTCGCCATCAAAGGGGTGGCAAGCAGATATGCCGAGCGCGGGCGTCACATTATTACCTCGGCAATAGAGCATAAAGCGGTGTTGGACCCATGTGGTTATCTGGAAGAGCAGGGTTTCGAGATTACCTATCTCAAGCCGGATGCGGATGGATTGATAACCCCTGAGGCTGTTGCCAAGGCGTTGCGGGAAGACACGATTTTGGTGTCGGTGATGCATGCTAACAATGAGCTTGGGGTGGTCAACGATATCGAAGGTATCGCTGAAGTGGTGTCGGATCATCAGGCTTTCTATCATGTGGATGCAGCACAAAGCGTGGGCAAGCTTCCGATTAATCTGTCGGTATCTAAAATAGATCTGTTGTCCTGTTGCGCTCATAAAATTTACGGGCCTAAAGGGGTTGGTGCGCTTTATGTCCGTAAGAATCCTTTTGTAGGGGTTGATGCCCAGATGCATGGTGGTGGTCATGAGCGCGGAATGAGATCCGGAACGCTTCCAACCCATCAGATTGCCGGAATGGGGGCTGCTTTTGCTCTTGCCGGAGAGGTTATGGAGGAAGAGCAGGACCGGCTCAAGAAGTTGCGTGAGCAGCTATGGGAAGGAATTCAGGGACTGGGTGAAATCTATATAAACGGGCATCGAACTCAGCGACTTTCCGGAGTTCTGAATATTGCAGTCGGCTATGTTGATGGTGAATCCTTGTTGATGTCTATGCGAGATATTGCTGTATCATCCGGCTCTGCCTGTACCTCTGCCTCATTAGAACCTTCCTATGTTTTGAAGGCTCTCGGACTGGATGATGTGTTGGCACATAGCTCGATAAGAATTTCTATTGGAAGATATACAACTGAGCAGGATGTTCAGCGGGCAATTGATTGTATTTGCAAGAGTGTTGGCAAATTACGAGAGCTGTCACCCGCCTGGAAAGCCAAATTCGCTGGTTAGAAAAACTTAACATTCCTGAAGGGAAGTCTGGAGTGTAACTTTAGTCTGAACATGCGTATAATCGCGTGTTCAGAATTTATCCATATCAATTTATTCGGAGAATACATCGATGGCTGTTGAGCGTACGCTTTCAATTATCAAGCCAGATGCTGTGGCGAAGAACGTCATTGGCGAAATCTACTCTCGTTTCGAGAAAGCCGGTCTGCGTATTGTAGCCGCTAAAATGCTGCACCTGTCCCAGGAGCAGGCGGAAGGTTTCTATGCCGAGCACAAAGAACGCCCATTCTTTCCGGATCTGGTTGCATTCATGACTTCCGGTCCTGTTGTGGTTCAGGTGTTGGAAGGTGAAGGAGCAATCGGTCTGAATCGTCAACTGATGGGGGCTACCAACCCTAAAGAAGCTGAGGCCGGTACCATTCGTGCAGACTTCGCTGATTCCATCGATGCCAACGCTGTTCACGGTTCTGACTCTGCAGCATCCGCAGAGCGTGAAGTGGCATACTTCTTTAGCGAAAACGAAATTTGTCCACGGGGTTGATAGGCCCAGTCCTTTGTTTTGTTTCAGCGAAGGATAATAAAGTGCAGGACTGATGTCCTGCACTTTGCGTTATAGATGGCGTGTTGCCATAGAGGTAGAAATGACAGACAACCAAGTCAATCAATCGCAGGATAGTTCTGTACGTCATTCAGATCCCGCAGAGGCTAAAACCAATCTGCTGGGAATGAGTCGCGTTCAACTGGAGGTTTTTTTCGAAGCCCTCGGTGAAAAGAAGTTCCGTGCCGCACAGCTGATGAAATGGATTCATCAACTGGGTGTGACTGACTTTGATCAGATGACCAATATGAGCAAGGTGCTGCGCGAAATGCTCAAGTCGATCGCTGAAATCGTTGTCCCTGAGATTATTTACGAAGACCATTCGGCGGACGGGACCCGGAAATGGGTCATGCGCATGTCGGGCGGTAGCAGCATTGAAACCGTCTATATTCCTGATGGCGGACGGGGGACTCTTTGTGTTTCCTCTCAGATCGGCTGTTCACTTGACTGTAGTTTCTGTTCAACAGGTAAGCAGGGATTTAACCGTAACCTGACCAGTGCAGAAATTATCGGGCAGTTGTGGATCGCTGCAAGGTCATTTGGAAATGGAGATGTTTCGAAGGAGCGCTCTGTTACCAACGTGGTGTTTATGGGGATGGGGGAGCCATTGTTAAATTTTGACAATGTTGTTCCGGCCTGTGACATCATGATGGAAGACTTTGCCTATGGTATCTCCAAAAGAAGATTGACGGTCAGCACCTCGGGGCTGGTGCCTATGATTGATAAGCTTGGAGAGGTCACGGATGTGTCTCTGGCTATATCATTGCACGCACCTAATGACCCGTTGCGCGATGTTCTCGTGCCGGTCAATAAAAAATATCCGATTAAGGATCTCATTGCCGCCTGTCAGCGTTATTTGAATAACCTGCCTGACAAGCGCCGTATAACGATTGAATACACACTGATTGAAGGTGTGAATGATCAGGTGGAGCATGCCAAAGAGCTGGTAGCGTTGCTTAGACCGCTTCCCTGTAAAATTAATCTGATTCCTTTTAATCCGTTTCCCAACAACGACTATAAGAGACCTTCCAGGAATGCTGTCATGCGGTTCCAGAAAGTGTTGAATGAAGCGGGTTATGTCGCCACGATTCGTACCACTCGTGGCGATGACATTGACGCGGCTTGTGGGCAGTTGGTTGGCCGCGTGGAAGATCGAACGCGTAGAAGTCAGAAGTATATTCCTGTGGCTGATGTGACGCCGGCAGTTCAGGTTACCCGTTAGTTTTGCAGATTGGGTAATTAGGTAGGGATACAGCCTGGTACTCAACGTTGTGGCAGAATAAGTATAGAATACATAGACGTATATTATCCGGAAGCATTGAACCGACTATGGTTGGCAAGAAAATAAGCTCACAGAAATTCGAGATGATCAGACTGGTGAAAGCTGTTGGCCTGCGTTGGCCTGGCCTGCTTTCATTCATTTTAGTAACCACCCTCTCGGGATGTGTTACTACCGTTGAGGGGCCTTATACTGCCAAGGCCTCTAAGAGCAAGGCTGTGGAGCAGTATGTACAGCTTGGCCTTGCCTATTTTCAAAATCAGGAATTTGAACTGGCGACGGAAAAACTGTCCCGTGCACTGGAGATTGAGCCTTCTAACTCGATGGCTCATGCTGCACTGGGGTTGGTTTATCAGGCTCAAACAGAGCCCGAGCATGCTGAGCGCGAGTTTACAACCGCATTAAAGCATGATCCAGGTTATACCCGCGGACGAACCTATTACGCCGCTTTTTTATTTCAAGAAGGGCGACTTAAGGAATCTTTAGAACAGTTTAAACTAGCCTCACAAGACATCCGTTATGAAGCGCGACCTCAGGTCTTCAGTAATCTGGGGTTGATTCATGTGAAGCTAGGCCAGCTAGATGAAGCCATTGAGGCCTATGAAAAAGCCCTGACATTGCGCAGGGATCAACCGAGCGTATACCTCTCTCTGGCGACACTGCAGTACCAAGTGCATAATTTGAAGAAAGCTGATCGATACTATCAGACATATTGGAATCATGTGCGCTCAGGCACTGCCAGGCACACTCCCCAGAGCCTAGCGCTAGGAATCAATATCGCTCGGGATAAGAAAGATCTTAATGAAGAAGCTTCATTGACTTTACTTTTGAAGAACATGTATCCGGACTCTACGGAATATCAGAAAATTAAGGAATCTTCCTGATGTCTTCTGAAAATGCAGTACCACAGAAAACCAATAACCGACCCGGAAGCCGACTGAAGCGGGCCCGAGAAGACCGGGGATGGAGTATTCCAGAGACCGCGGAGAAGTTGCACGTAATTCCACGTTATGTTCGCGCTATCGAAGACGGTGACTATGGGCAATTGCCCGGGTTGGTTTTTCTTAAAGGATATGTACGCTCATACGCGCGTCTGGTCAGCCTGTCAGAAGATCGCCTCATTGAGGACCTTGAACAGGAACTGCTGATGTCCAGCGATCCGATGATTGAGCCCAGTGGTGCTGCGACTTCACCTGCGGGATTCAGCGAAAGTGCTGATAAAGGCGGACGGAAATGGGCTGTATTGCTTATTCTGGTTGTTCTTGCAGGTATTGGATATTTTGGTTGGCAGAACTTCAATGAAAGCTTAAAAGGGGAGACCGATGCGCCCCTTGCCACAGAAACAACAGGTTCTTCGGATGGCTCAGCATTTGAGTCAGATGCAGAAATCAAACCGGAGCCCGAAACTGCGCCCTCTGACCAGTCAGCTCTCAATATACCCCCGGAAGAAGCGACCATCGAAAGTGAAGGGAAGGTGCAACCTGAGGCTGAGGTTGCAGGAGATAGCGAGGTTGCTGTTGACGAAACCGACCTTACCTCAAATACCGGCGTTACTTCAAATAGTGCTGAAATCGAGAGCCAGCCAGCGGTAGTTGAAGAGCAATCTCCTGCTATTTCTGAAGCTGATTTTACAGAGAGCCGGGTAAGCTCTGCTGCGGATGATAGTGTTACTGATCCTGCTCGAGTTGCCATCAAGGCCGTGTTTTCCGGTGATTGCTGGTTCGATTTGCGAGACCGGGATAACAGCCGTACGGTCGGGCTATATCGTTCCGGCGATGTCGTTGATTTTACAGGGTTCTATCCTTTGAGATTCGTGGTAGGTGCGGTAAATGCCGTGTCTATTGACGTCAATGGTGAGCCCTTGGATTTTTCCCGGTATAAAGTGCGTAACAACCGGGTCGAGTTAGTTTTGGAGCAGTAGGCAAAATGTCCATGTTTCATGAATCTCCTATAAAGAGGCGCAAGTCACGCCAGATTATGGTCGGCAATGTACCGGTCGGCGGAGACGCCCCGATTGCCGTCCAATCCATGACGAATACCAATACCTGTGATATCGATGCAACTGTTGCACAGATCAAAAGGCTTCAGGATGCTGGTGCCGATATTGTGAGGGTTTCTGTACCGACGATGGAGGCCGCGGAAGCTTTTGCCGGCATTCGACAGCAGGTCAGCTTGCCCTTGGTGGCAGACATTCACTTTGATTACAAAATTGCCTTAAGAGTTGCAGAGGTCGGCGTTGATTGTTTGCGTATCAATCCCGGCAATATCGGTAGGGAAGATCGCGTTCAGGCCGTGATCAGTGCCGCAAAGGATAAAGGAATACCCATCCGTATCGGGGTCAATGCCGGGTCTCTGGAAAAAGATCTGCAGAAAAAATACGGTGAGCCGACGCCGGCTGCTCTTGTCGAGTCTGCCATGCGACACATTGACATTCTCGATCGCCATGATTTTTCAAACTACAAAATCAGCCTGAAAGCTTCCGATGTTTTTATGACGGTTGCCGCCTATAGATTGATTGCTGATCAGATAGAGCAGCCTCTGCATTTAGGGATAACAGAAGCCGGTGGTTTCAGGTCAGGGGCAGTGAAGTCCGCTATTGGTCTTGGCATGCTGTTGATGGACGGTATTGGTGACACCATCAGGGTCTCCCTGGCAGCCGATCCAGTGGAGGAAATCAAGGTCGGGTACGATATACTTAAAAGCCTCCATCTGCGCTCGAAAGGCATAAATTTCATTGCATGCCCGAGTTGTTCCCGCCAGAACTTTGATGTCATCAAGACCATGAATGAGCTGGAAAGTCGTTTGGAGGATATCTCAACGCCGATCGATGTGGCGGTGATCGGTTGTGTTGTTAACGGTCCTGGAGAAGCCAAGGAAGCGGATATTGGCTTGACGGGAGGTAGTCCCAGCAACTTGATCTATGTGGGCGGTAAGCCAGATCACAAACTGGCTAATGACGAACTGGTTGATCGTTTTGAAGCTCTGATCAGGGAGAAGGCGACTGCCAGGCAGAAAGAGTTGGATGATCTGATTGTTAAAGCCTGATCATCGCAGAAAAAGCCCTTATCGATTTGCTCTCCAGATCTCTGATTGAGTGGGCGATACAGCGAAGTGGATGCAGCTTGGGAGGACTTCCCGTGTTGTTTCCAAAATCCAGTTTGAATAAACCTTCTGCCGCCTGCTCCATTTGGGCCGTCGGCAGTGCGATATGTAACTAGATTATTGAGGTGAAACTTGGCACGCATTCAAGCCATTCGTGGTATGAATGATGTCCTACCGGAGCAGACGCCTGTATGGCGTTACCTGGAGGACACAGCACGAACGCTGTTTGAACAATATGGCGTTGAAGAAATCAGAATGCCGATTGTGGAACAGACTGAGCTTTTCAAGCGTTCCATTGGTGAAGTCACCGATATCGTTGAAAAGGAAATGTACACTTTCGACGATCGCAATGGCGATAGCTTGACGTTACGTCCTGAGGGGACTGCTGGCTGTGTTCGCGCGGGTGAAGAGCATGGTCTTTTATTCAATCAGGTCCGACGGCTGTGGTACACCGGCCCAATGTTTCGGCATGAGCGTCCCCAGAAGGGGCGTTACCGCCAGTTCCATCAAATCGGTGTGGAATGCTTTGGTTTTGTCGGTCCTGATATTGATGCGGAACTCATTATCCTGACTGCCAGATTGTGGCAAAAGCTTGGTCTGGCCGAGCATGTGGAGCTACAGCTGAACTCCATCGGCAGTGCTGATGCAAGGCAAACTTACAAGACCGCGCTGGTAGAGTATCTGAGTCAATATAAAGATCAGCTGGATGAAGATAGCCAGCGGCGCCTGGATACCAATCCACTGCGTATCCTGGACAGTAAAGATCCTAAGACCCAGAACATTTTGGTCGAAGCTCCAGAATTTGCAGATTATCTGGATGACGAGTCCAAACAACACTTTGCCGGACTCTGTGCTTATCTCGATAAGGCGGGAATCGCTTATGTGGTGAATCCTCGTCTGGTTAGAGGGCTGGATTACTATGGAAAAACAGTCTTCGAATGGGTGACTTCGAGCCTTGGTGCTCAAGGAACAGTCTGTGCGGGCGGTCGATATGATGGCCTTGTAGAACAACTCGGTGGACGTTCAACGCCTGCAGTGGGCTTTGCCATGGGCGTGGAGCGTCTGATTCTGATGCTGGAAACGCTTGATCTGGTACCGGCAAGCCTGCATGACCGGGCAGACTTTTACATTTGTGCTTTGGGAGAGGGTGCGAGTCTGTATGCCTTTGAGGTTGCAGAGTTGCTCCGGGATCTGCCGCAGGATGTCCGTGTTGTAACCCATTGCGGAGGGGGCGGATTTAAGGCTCAGATGAAGAAAGCGGACAAGAGCACGGCGACTTTCGCGTTGTTGCTGGGCGAAGATGAGTTACAGCAGCGTACGATCACCATCAAGCCATTACGCTCTGATCTGCCGCAAAAGAGTCTGTCGTTAGAGGATTTCATTAAATCTGTTCCACAGATGCTTTGAAAATTGGACGTTTGCGTCGCTGAAAGGTATAAAACAGCGGGGAGTCCGGTGGATAGGCCTGCCTCAGCTGGGTTTTAGACAATAACAATTGATGATGTTAATCGGTTAGGAGATATAAAGAGTGGACTACTTACGCTCTGAAGACGAACAGGTAGCGGTACTGAAGCGCTGGTGGAAGGAAAATGGCAACTCGCTGTTGATTGGAGTTGGCTTGGCATTGGCCGCTATATTTGGCTGGAAAGCCTATCAGCAGCATATTAAAGATCAAAAAGAGCAGGCCTCTGCATTGTATGATCAGTTGGCTCAAGCTGTTGTCGCGGACCAGAGTGCTGAAGCTGACAGTGCCGAAGGAAATGTCGAGTTCCTGGCCGGTGAGTTGAAGGAAAAGTTTCCTGACAGCATTTACGCTCTTTATGCCAGCTTATTCGAAGCGAAGAAACTGGTTGAGGAGAAAAAATACTCTGAAGCGGAGTCGCTGCTAACTGAAGTGAAAACAAAGAGTGATGACTCTGCCCTTAGTGGGGTGGTAAACACCCGTTTGGCGCGAGTGAAAGCCGCTCAGGAAGACTATGACAGCGCTGTCGGTTATCTGAATACCGGCAAGGACGACCCGTTTTATGTCACCTATGAGGAGCTCAAGGGTGATATCCTGAAGATGAAAGGGAGCAGGGCTGAAGCCAAAGCGGCCTATCAGAATGCTCTGGATCAGGCCAAGGCCCTGAATCAACCAACCCAGATTCTGGAAATTAAAATCGACGACCTGGCTGACGCTTGATAGTGCAGCCGGTTTATCGAACTGGCACGCCGACTGAGTTATTTAAATAGATAAGGCAACCATGAAGTTTAATGCTGACAGGCGCTCGTTCTGGGCGCTTTTTTTCGTTGTAAGCCTGCTGGTGGGGTGTGGTAGTGATGATGTTCGGCCACCTCCCGCAGAACTGAAACCGTTCAAACCGCAAATCGAGTTAAAGCGGGTCTGGAAAAATTCAGCGGGAGATGGTCAGGATGAGCACTTCCTTCAGTTTTCGCCTCTGTTGGCTGGAGGTGCACTGTTTGACCTCGAATACGATGGCGAAGTGTACGCAATGGACCTGGAATCGGGGGATGATCAGTGGGACATTGACCTTGATGAGCCTTTGGTCGGTGGCGTGGGAGGCGATGCACAACAGTTGTTCGTCACCACACTTGACGGTGATCTGGTGGCGTTGGATGCAACCAGTGGCGAAGAGCAGTGGAGGCGATCTATTGCCGCAGAGGTCATGGCTCCTGCCAAGTTGTTCGATGACACCGTGATTGTGCAGACCGTTGATGGAAAACTGGCGGGATACGATCGAACTAAGGGTGATCCGAAGTGGGAATACCGTAGTTCAGAACCGGCGCTGACTCTGCGTGGAACCAGCCAGCCCATTATTATCCAGGATGCGGTAATCACAGGTATGTCCAATGGCTCAGTGGTGGCTGTTAGCGCTCGGGACGGTCAGTTGTTCTGGGAGCAGCGAATTGCGGTGCCGAAAGGTAAAACCGAACTGGAAAGATTGGTTGATGTTGATGGTGTGGTTTTGTTGACCCAGGATGCACTCTACGCAGTGTCCTATCAGGGGCAGCTGGCCCGATTGAATCTCTTCAACGGCAAACCCGAATGGTCGTTGCCGATATCCAGTCGGACGGCGCCGACCAGCGGCTTCACCAATATTTATGTTTCCACTACTGAAGGCGATGTTGTGGCCTTCGACCGTGACACTCAGGCAGAAGTATGGAGGCAGTCGGATCTGTCTTATCGCGAGCTTACTAGTCCCGTCGTATGGGGCAATTACCTGGCGGTGGGAGACCTTGAGGGCTATGTTCATATTCTGTCCCAAGTGGATGGTTCCTTTGTTGCCAGGATTCAGCCTGCTTCAGAGTATATTGCCGTCGCGCCGATAGTTTATGATAACAAGCTGATTGTTACCGGCAGTGATGGTTCCATCAGTGCCTGGGACATTCGTTAGGTCAGTCTATCCTGGTGCAGTGGCTGTACCTTTTGAGACCTTTGTCTCCTGAGGTACAAAAATATTTATCATGTGGTTTTTTATGCCTCGGGGCTGTTTGTCATGAAACCTGTAATCGCGTTGGTCGGGCGTCCAAATGTAGGGAAGTCGACTCTATTTAACCGTATGACGAGAACCAAGGATGCCATTGTGGCTGACTTACCGGGTTTGACCCGGGATCGTCAATATGGGGAAGGAAAGCTCGAAGGGAAGAGCTTTATTGTCGTGGATACCGGCGGTATCACGGGTGGTGAGCAGGGTATAGATGCCGCCATGGCAGGACAGTCTTATACCGCAATCAGTGAAGCTGATGTCGTACTCTTTGTTGTAGATGCCCAGGCAGGCGTGACCCCTACTGATGAGGAGATTGCACGGGACTTGCGAACCCGCGGAAAGCCAACTTTGCTGGTCATCAACAAGGTGGATGGGCTGCAGCCGGAGATAGCGGCGGCTGACTTCTACAGTCTTGGTTTCACTGAGCATGCCTTTACGGTGGCTTCCCATAACCGGGGCATATTAGGTCTTCTTGAGCGGGTGTTGGCTGACATTCCCGAAGAAGAGGAGCCTAAGGACGAAGAGACAGGGATTCGGATCGGTGTTATCGGACGCCCTAATGTGGGCAAATCCACGCTGGTTAACCGATTGCTGGGCGAAGATCGCGTCGTTGTTTTTGATCAGCCTGGGACGACACGGGATTCCATCTATATTCCCTATGAGCGACAAGGGGATCTATACACCCTGATCGATACCGCGGGTGTCAGGCGCCGTAAAAACGTCAGCGAGGCCGTGGAAAAGTTTTCCATTGTGAAAACTCTGCAGGCAATCAAAGACTCCCATGTCGTCATTCTGGTCATGGATGCCCGTGAAGGGATTGTCGACCAGGATCTGCACCTGTTGGGCTTTGCTATCGAGGCCGGTCGTGCTCTGGTGATTGCCATCAATAAATGGGATGGCATGTCACAAGATGAAAAGGACAAGGTCCGTCGTGATATTGACCGACGTCTCGGATTTGTTGACTACGCACAGATTCAGTTTATCTCTGCGCTGCATGGTACCGGTGTGGGGCATCTGTATGATGCCGTTCATGAGGGCTATAGGAGTGCGATGTCAAAATGGTCGACAAACCAATTAACGACGTTGCTCGAAGATGCGGTCAATCAGCATCCACCTCCCATGGTCAGTGGTCGTCGTATCAAGCTGCGTTATGCTCACCAGGGAGGTTCAAATCCTCCTCTTGTGATCGTGCACGGTAATCAGACAGATGCTCTCCCGAACAGCTACAGGCGCTTTTTGGAGAATACATTCCGTCGAGTGTTAAATATCGTTGGTACGCCCATCAGGTTTGAGTTCAGAAGTGGCGATAATCCTTTTGCCGGAAGAGCCAACAAGTTGACGCCACGGCAGCAGAAGAAAAAAGAACGCTTGATGAAGCATGTGAAGAAACTCAAGCACAAGAAAAAGAACAAGCGTTAGGAATAAAAAACGGTGGACTGGGTCCACCGTTTTTTTTACTGGATTTTGTGGCTAAAGAACCTCTGTGTTTTGGGTAGCCTGCACTGCCGTCAAGGCAATAGTGAATACGATGTCGTCGACCAGGGCACCTCTTGAAAGGTCGTTGACCGGCTTTTTCAGGCCCTGCAGCATGGGGCCTACACTGATCACATTGGCGCTTCTCTGGACTGCTTTATAGGTCGTATTCCCGGTATTAAGATCGGGAAAAACAAACACCGTTGCTTGCCCTGCCACTTTGCTGTTAGGGGCTTTGCTGCGGGCGACTTCTTCAATGGCGGCAGCATCATATTGGAGGGGGCCGTCCAGTAGCAGGGACGGGCGTTGTTCTTTGGCTAGTCTGGTCGCTTCTTTGACCTTATCAACGTCGCTGCCTGAACCTGATGTGCCGGTACTGTAACTGAGCATGGCTACTTTGGGCTCGATGCCAAACAGGGTGGCGGAGTCAGCGCATTGAAGGGCAATGTCTGCCAGTTCTTCCGCATTGGGGTCCGGATTAATAGCGCAATCGCCATAAACTACAACCTGTTCCGGAAGGCACATAAAGAAAACCGAAGAGACGATCCGGCAATCCGGTCTTGCCTTGATCAACTGAAAGGCCGGACGAACCGTGTTGGCAGTGGTATGAATCGCGCCGGATACCAGGCCATCCACCTCTCCCATTGCCAGCATCATCGTGCCAAGAACCACGTTATCCTCAAGCTGGGCTTCCGCCATCTGTGGCGTTAGGCCCTTGTGCTTACGCAGCTCAACCATGGGATCGATGTACTTTTCCCGAACATCTTCAGGATCAATGATTCCTATGGATTCGGGTAGCTGAATGCCCTGAGCCTCAGCAACTGAGAGGATTTCTGATTCCCTGCCCAGCAGGATGCATCTGGCAATGCCCCGCTCACTACAGATAGCGGCTGCCTGGACGGTTCGAGGTTCTGCTCCCTCCGGAAGCACAATGGTTTTATCGGCTTCTCTGGCTCTCTTGGTGAGTTGGTAGCGGAAGGCTGCCGGTGACATGCGTGGTTGGCGAGAGGTTTTGACCTTTTCTGCCAGCCACTCGATATCTACCTGATTGGCAACGCTGGCAACCACCATCTCAAAACGGTCTTTATCGTCTACCGGGACTTCCGTATCCAGATTGGCCAATTGGTTGGCGGTGGTAAAGGTATCCTCTGGAGTGGTAATTACCGGCAATCCCGTATCCATTGCCGGCAGGCAAAGCTTGAGTGTTCTCGGGTCGGGTTCCAGTCCGCCGGTTAACAGCAGGCCGGCCAGGGGGACACCCGTCAGAGCGGCGAGGCAACAGGCGACAATTATGTCTTCCCGGTCGCCGGGTACCACTACCATGGTACCGGGCTTGAGACGATTGACCATGTTGGGAAGCGTTCTGGCGACGACTGACAATTGGGTCACGCGGCGTTGTTCGCTGTCCCCATAGTTAATCACCCTGGCATTCAATGCTTTGGTGACGTCGGACGTGCGCGGTGCGACCAGATCTGCTCGCCAGGGGATTTGTGCAATGAGATGGAAATTCTCAGGATTGAACAGAGTGCTTTGCTTGCGATAGTCGATGCCGGTATCGCGTTTTGTCTCAGCCATCAAAGCAGATCTGCTGTAGTGATGGCTTTTAGGGTTCCCTGTCTTGTTGAGTATGCAGCCTACAATGTCTGGATCTTTGGGAGAGGAAAACAGTCGCGCGGCCAGGTTGATATGCTCTTCCAGGTCTTCGGTTTCTCTCTCTTCGGGACAGGCCACCAGAATGACTTCTGCGTCAAGATTACGGGCCACTTCGACGTTAATCGAAGAGGAATAGTCATCTCCCTGAGATGGCACCAGGCCTTCAACAATGACCACATCCGCATCTGCTTCAGCGGTATGAAAAAGCTGAAGCACCTGTTCCATGAGAAAACTGGATTGTTTTTGGCTCATCAGCGCATGTCCATGTTTAATGGACATCGGTGCTGGAACTTTGAGCCCCATCATTTCCCGGGCAAATATGACAGATCTGTCGGTGGGAGAGGGGGCGTCGTGATTGGAATCGAATGACTGGGCAAAAGGCTTGAAGAAGCCCACCCGAAGCCCGGCACTATCGAGTGCGCGCAGCAGCCCCAGACACACCGAAGTTAAGCCGACCCCTGCGGATGCCGGGGCAATGAAGAAAACTTTAGCCACGTTTACTCCTGTTATACCACTGTCCTCCTTTTAAGCCGGGGACAATGTGTGAAAGTACATGAAATGATCATTATTTGTTCTGGCTGATGATATCCAGAGTGTCCCGAGCGATCATGAGTTCTTCGTTGGTCGGAATGACCAATACGGGAACACTATCTTCAGTGGATATCACGCCATCTGTGTTACGACCATTGAGGTCGTTATTTTTATTTTCAATTCTGATGCCCAGGTAGTTCAGCTGTGAACATACCCGTGATCGGATCGGGGCAGCGTTTTCACCGATGCCGCCGGTAAAGATCACGCCATGGACGGGATTAGCTGCCACCCACAATCCTGAAATTGCCTTGGCCAGACGATAGCAAAAGACCTCAATCGCCAGTTTTGCGCGTTCGTTTCCGGAGGAAGCCTGATCCATCAGTGTGCGCATATCATTGCTGATCCCGGATAGTCCAAGCAGGCCGCTCTGTTTGTTGAGCATATGACTGAGCTGTTCGTTGTCATATCCCAGGCTGCTGCTCAAATGCAGTAATAACCCCGGGTCCACATCTCCGCTTCTGGTACCCATGACCAGTCCTTCCAAAGGTGTCATACCCATGGTGGTGTCTACCGATCTGCCTGCCTGGATCGCTGTTGCGCTGCAGCCGTTGCCGAGATGTACCGTGACCAGGTTCAGATCATCGGGCTTCTGGTTCAATCGTTCAGCGGCTTGTGCCGCCACGTAGCGATGACTGGTGCCGTGGAAACCATATCGCCGTAATCCATGTTCCCGATAAAGGTCATAGGGAAGGGCATACAGAAATGCTGATTCCGGGAGTGTTTGATGGAAGGCCGTGTCAAAGACTGCAACCTGGGGAATATTGGGAAGCTGCTCGGCAATTGCCCTGATTCCCTGAACATTGGCCGGGTTGTGCAAAGGCGCCAAAGGGTTACAGGCTTCGATTTTTGCAATAACGGAGCCATCAATTCTAACCGACGAGGTAAACGCCTCTCCTCCATGAACGACCCGATGTCCAACGCCGGTGATTTGTTCCGTACCGGCTTCATCCCCAGCAATCAGGTCCAAAACCTGTCGGATGGCGGTTTGATGGGTTGCTCCCGGTATGGATATCACAGTTTTTCCATGGTCCCCTTGCCAGGTGAATTTGATCACCGCGTCGGGCTTGCCCAGATTTTCGGCGAGTCCGGACAAAATAGGGGGCTCGGATTCCGGGTCCATTATGGCAAACTTTAGAGACGAGCTTCCGCTGTTCAGGACAAGTATACGATCCTTGACTGTCATGAGATGATTATCGGTATTTCCTGGTTAATGGTTTGATATCTGTTCGGGTGGTGCTCAAGCATTATGTTATAGGAATCAGGCTGTTGCATGAATCAAGCTGTTACATGAATCAAGAGACCACGGCATGCTTGTGTGTCTGAATCCACTCCAGGAACTCCTGCTCCGGAACTGGCCGGTTATAAAAGAAACCCTGGGCATAGTCACAGCCTTTCTTGCGCAAAAAGGCCAGTTGTTCAGCCGTTTCCACGCCTTCTCCGATGACTTTCAGGCCCAGACTGTGGGCCATGGTGATAATCGCGCTGACCAGTGCGGCATCTTCAGTCTCAGTAATCACATCCTTGACGAAAGAGCGGTCTATTTTAAGCGAATCAAAAGGATAACTCTTGAGGTAGCTCAAAGCTGAGTAACCTGTTCCAAAGTCATCAACGGATAGTTTCACTCCCATCTGATCAAGCTGATTCAGGATTTCGTAGGTTTCTATGGAGTCATCTAGCAGAAGTCGTTCTGTGATCTCCAGCTCCAGGTATTCTCCGCCCAAATCATTGGACAGCAGAGCGTGGCGCACAGATTCGACAAACTTGATGTCCCGGAACTGTCGGGGGGAAACGTTCACGGCAATGGTCAGTTTCCAGCCCGTTTCCTGATGCCACCGTTTGGCATCTTCACAGGCTTTATGGATGACCCACTCGCCGATCGAGGTGATCAGGCCGGTTTCTTCCGCCAGGGGAATAAATTTGTCCGGTGCTACCAGTCCCAACAAAGGATTATCCCAGCGAATCAATGCCTCGGCGCCCTCCAGCTTACCTGTAGCCGTTTCAATAATCGGCTGGTAGTAAAGGAGTAGTTCGTTTTGCTCCAGGGCTTTACGAAGCTGGGTTTCCAGTTTCAGGCGTTCTCTGGACTGCTGATTGAGGTCCGGTGTAAACCGATGGAAAGCGCTTTTGCCTTTGTTTTTGGCCTGATACATGGCGGCATCCGCCTGTTGCAGCAAGGTGCTGGAGCTTTCACTGTCCGTCGGGTAGATGGTGATACCGATACTGGTGCTGATAAATACTTCCTGATTGTTCAGCATGTAAGGTACCGCGAATGCTTCCAGAATGCGCTGGGCGACCACTTCTGAGTCTTCCGGCTCCTCCAGTGATGGCAGAATGATCAGAAATTCGTCGCCTCCCAGTCGTGCAACGGTGCTGTTTCCGCGCAGAGCAGAGGCTATACGCCGGGAAGCTTCGATTAACAGGCTGTCACCGGCATCATGACCCATGGTGTCATTGATATGCTTGAAATTGTCCAGATCCAGGAACATCAGGCCGACTTTGGAATTGTCCCGGCGGGACTGTGCCAGGGCCAGCTTAAGACGATCCAGGGCCAGCATGCGGTTAGGCAGGCCGGTCAGAAGATCGTAGTTTGCCTGTCTAAGCAGCTGTTGTTCGTAACGTTTGCGAACACTGATATCTTCGCCAAGGATCAGGAATTGCGTAGGGTTGCCTTCATTGTCCCGAATCGGGGTGATTACCACCTGTTCCCAGAACTTCTCGCCTCCATGGCGGGTGCTGTGCATCTCACCCTGCCAGATCCCGGCGCGCTCCACCTGGATTTCAATATTGTTCCAAAGCTGCTCATTCTGGGTCTCGTCAGGGCTGATGTGCGTCAGCTCTTTGGGATGTTTGCCCAGGATGTTCTTCAGGCTGTGTCCGGTCATCTGCCCAAACTTATGGTTGGCATAGGTGATGCGCCAACGGTGGTCGCAGATGAGCACCGATGAAGGGCTCTGCTCAATGGCCATTGACAGTCGCCGGATCTCGGCGGCATCGTTTTTCTGCTTTTCCACGTCATTTAGCAGCGTCACCCGCATTTCATTGATGGCGTCGGTGACCCTTTGCAGTTCATCCGGGGGTTGTCCGGAGTGGGTTTTCCGCTCAAGAGTAAGTTCTGTGCCCAGCTCGTTGATATTGAGGCTGCGGGCGTAGTTTGCCATGCGTGACAGATGCCGTGTGACCAGATACTGAAAAATCCAAAGGATCAGTACAGAGATAAAAAATGTTTTGAAGGCCTGGGTTGTCAGAATCAGAAAAATTCTCTGACGGAGGAGTTTGTATATCTCCTCTAGGCTGGCGGTAATCGTCAACTCTCCGAGATCGTAAACATCATCCGAAGAGTGTTGCAGCATGATTTTGTGTTCAATTGTCGGTATTTCCGGTGGGATTTCCCCCATGGAAATTTCCGAGTCAGGATAGATGCGTAAGTGAAGGTGTACGATGTCCGGCAGGTTAAGAATTCCCTGCATCTGTACTTTAAGCAGCTTCTGGTCCAGCGACCACAGGCTTCTGGCGAGAGATGACTGGTAACTGGTTTCGATCAGCTTCATGCGTTGATCTACCAGCGAAACATCTTTGCGATAGTCGATATATACCTGAAAGCCGGTGGCAAACAGTGTAAATAACGAGCTGCACACAAGTATGTAGCCCAGCATGCGAAATGAAAGTGGAGACGTTTCGCGAAGATGCCAGAGCTTACTGAAAGGGTTACTCATAGTCTATGGATACTCAATTCGGTTACTTGCTATCCCACTGCCTCGACCGATCCCTCAAGTTGGCTGATGCCAAGTGTCATGACTGTTGCTCCGTGTCTGATCATGAAAAATTAAGCAGCATTGGCTGCACCTTGGCGTAATTAACCGGGCTATTGTCACAAACAGGGCCTTAATATCCAAATGTTATGATAAATTTGCTGCTTATTTATCAGCAGGACTGCTTTCAGGCCTACATGACACCTTTTTAATAGCAGCCCGTTGGATATCCGCAGAGAATAGCTCCCGCAATACCGTATCGATAGCTCCTTAAATGCTTCTCAAAAAAGGTATTATTTAAACTTAGCTTAGGATACAACACCATGCAATTAGCGCTTGGCTTATAGTGGTCTGGATATCGGCTGGACGAGCTTGGATATTTGGAAGGAAAACCAGTGCCTTGGAAGGGGATTGGTCTGAAAACTTAAGTGGCAGTTTTACAACCGTATTTAATATGTTGTGTTTAAAAAATAGGCAGCCTGTGCCATACTTTTGTCTCGGAGGTACAGTCTATGCCCGATAATACTATAGGCGGCCCCGCCTCCGCGACGCTCCAGCAATTGGAGGTCAGTCGGCAGCGGGAACGTGAACAGGCTCAGAATGAGACCAATAGCAATACTGCCCAGGTTCAACCTCAGCAGAATGCGAGTGTTGATGTGGAAGTGGAGTTATCTCAGGAGGCCCGAGAACTCAGTCTATCTACCGTGCAGCAGCTAGGTGCGCCAACCCAGACTGCGGAGACTCAGGCGGCACAGACGGAAAACCCGGGACAGACTCTGGAAGAGGATAATGAGCGGGAAGATACCAGGCCTCCTCCCAGAGAAAATGAATCCCAGGTCACCCGTCAGTTCGACCGGTCAGCCAATGAATCTCTGGGAACGGTGATCGATATACGATCCTGATGCGCATGAATCTGAACTAAACCCGGCCATGAGCCGGGTTTTTTGCGTCTGCTATTTCTTGAGGAAGGTAAAAATACCTGAGGTCCGAAAAGGGTTAGGCGTCCTGAACGGCAGGAAGGGCAAAGAGTTCTTGCGCATTTCCCGTTGTCACGGCAATCACTTCTTCCAGGGAAAGATTCTTGAGTTCAGCAACTTTGCGGGCAACTTCACTGACAAACCAAGGTTGATTGCGGCCACTTTTGGGTTTTGGCCGCAATGTGCGAGGAATCAGGTAGGGGCTGTCGGTTTCGATCAATAATCGTTCCAGTGGCAGGTAGGGGATGGCCTCGACCAGATCGCTTCCTCGGCGTTCATCGCAGACCCATCCGGTAATGCCGATGCAGAATCCCATATCAAGGTATTGCCGCAGACTGTCTTTATCGCCGGTGAAACAATGAACCACGCCGGAATCGAAACAATTTCGGTGTGCTCTCAATATCTCCAGTTGTCTTTGCAAGGCATCGCGCTCATGCAGATAGAGAGGTTTACGCTGATGCTGATTGATATCCAGTTGAAATTCGAAAACCTCCTCCTGAACCGGTGGAGGGGAAAAGTTTCGATTGAAGTCCAGGCCCATTTCGCCAACAGCAACCACTTCCGGGGCGGTGATCAGTGAAGTGAGGGCCTTTCTTCCCGCTTCATCCAGGTCCTTGGCATCATGGGGATGTATGCCGGCAGTGGCGTGGATAAAACCCGGATGTAGCCGGGCATATTCGATGGCCTGGATGCTTTGTTTGAGGCTGGTGCCGATGGCAATGAGGCCAGTCATCCCCTGGTCTTTGCAGGTGTCCACGAGTTGTTGAAGGGAGTCGAATGTGGACAGTCCCTGTTTGTTCTGGAGCAGTTTGGAGCTGAGATTAACGCCAATATCGATCATGTGAAGACTATGAATAGCAATTAGTATATGGATAACAATTAGTTCGTGAATGACAAATAGTATGTAAATGACAAATAGTACGTGAATGACACAGCTAGTAAAGGGTGGATTCCTTGGCCCAGGCGATGCTTTCTTTGTAGATATCGCCGACCATTTTCTGGCTCACTTTCATCTTTTCAAGAATTCCCCAATGAATCGAGTCCAGCTTGCAACGTTCATACTGCAAGGCTGTGTTTAGGGCCAGCCCCGGTCGGCCTTTGAATCTGATCAATGCATCGCAGACCCGTTCATCGAGGGGGAGCTTCTCAAGTATTTCACTGAATGGCTGGTCGAAAAACGCTTCCAGGCAAGAGAACAGGCCCACTGTGAAATAGACTTCTCTGGCATTGGGCTCGATTTTTTCTGCAAGAAGTTCGCAAACCTTAGCCCGTATGAGTGCCAGGGTAATCAGCGCAACCGGTTTGTCATCAATATTGGACAATGCCAGCAGGGTTGCCCATGACTTAATGCGTCCCAAACCAAGGATCATCACTGCCATATGAATGGAGCCTACTTTGTCCGGTCGGCGGAACGCCGGTGAGTTCACGAGCTGAAGAAGTTTTACGCTGAGTGATGGATCGCGGGTGATGATCTGGGTAATGTCATGAACTGACATGGTGGGCTGATTTACCTTGCTGATCAGTTCCATGATCGCCACCCGGTTTTGTGGCATTTTGCGACCTTTGACCAGCTCCGGTTTGCTAAAGAAATATCCCTGGAACAGATCGCATCCCAGTGATTTGCAGCGGTGGAAGTCTTCATGGGTTTCGATCTTTTCAGCCAGAAGAGTTACCCGGTGACGTTTCAGGGTGCGGATCGTGTCTTCCAGCTGTTCTGGAGGGATTGCCGGGATCTCCAGTTTGACGATTTCGATGTAAGGTAACAGCTCATCGTAAATCGTGCCGGGCACATAGTCATCCAGCGCCATGCTGAATCCATCACGGTGCAAGCGTTTGATCGCTTCACGCACTTCGGGAGTCAATTCCACATTCTCAAGGATTTCCACCACCAGCTTCTCTTTTCCAAATGGAGGAGGGCTGATCAATAGGCGGTCGGTGAAATTAACAAAAGCTCTCCCATCAGCTACTACGGCGTCGATTTCTCCTTCAGTAAAAGCATTGAGCAAAACCTGGGAGGTCGCCAGGTTGCCGTCGATTGAAGATATCGGGGCATTTGATCTGAACAGAAGTTCATAGCCCACGATAGACTTACTTCCATTAACAATGGGTTGCCGGGCGAATAAAATTTGATCCACAGTAAAAACACATCTTTAAAAACAACTTGTTGGAGGCCTATATAAGGCTTATTTGGAGCATTGGCAATAACTATATCTGAACGTTATCGGATGTCTTGTTATAACGTAAGTGTAGACGGAGGCTTAAAAAATAACCGTACTTTCCTTGTTAAAAAGTTTTTCGAAATTACTGTTTGACAGCCCCCTAAACCTTCAATAGAATACGCGCCTCTTCACCGAGTTGGTGTTTCCGTCCCCTTCGTCTAGAGGCCTAGGACACCGCCCTTTCACGGCGGTAACAGGGGTTCGAATCCCCTAGGGGACGCCAAATTCGTAAAAGCCCGTACCTAACCCGTACGGGCTTTTTTTATGCTCGGAGTCCAGGGGGATTCGAACGAGAATCGCCTAGGGGACTCAACCGTCAGGTTGAGCGACAGCTGCCTCATAAAAGCTTTTACCTATCCCACAAGTGCCCGCTCATACCCCATAAGGGGAGTACAGGCTTTCTTATGCCTTTCGTATACTCACCCAAAGTCCGATTGTTCTGCTTTTGGACATAGGGCTAATATCGATCTGTCACTTCAATAGCGGAAGCATATCAATGCCAGAGATCCAGGAGCTGCTGAATCGTAACCGTCAATGGGCGAAGGAACAGACCAACAGGGATCCGGAGTTCTTCACGCGACTCAGCAAGCAGCAAAAACCGGAGTATCTATGGATAGGATGTTCGGACTCACGGGTTCCGGCGAATGAAATCGTCGGCATGGCGCCAGGTGAGTTGTTTGTTCACCGGAATATTGCCAACGTGGTGAATCATACGGATTTCAACTGTCTTTCTGTCATGCAGTTTGCGGTGGAGGTGTTGCAGGTCAAACATATTATTGTCTGCGGACATTATGGTTGCGGCGGGGTGAGAGCAGCGCTATCCCACGATGAGTTCGGTTTTGTTGATAATTGGCTGCGTGCCATCAAGGAAATATATATCAAATACCAGGGGGATCTGGATCAACTGGATGAGAAAAGCCGGGTTCGCCGATTATGTGAGCTCAATGTGATGGAGCAGACTATCAATCTGGCAAAAACCAAGTGTGTTCAGAGGGCCTGGGATCATGGTCAGGATTTGAAAATTCACGGCTGGATATATGATATTGCGGACGGAATCATCCATGACTTGTGTGTGGATATGCACTGCCGCGATACGGTGCCGGAAATATTTCACATCCTGGGCAAGCGGATTGTCAGGTAGGAAGGTGAATTCAGGGAATAAGAAGCCGGAAAATCGGGAATAGAACGGCGGAAAACCGGAAATAAAAAAGGGCGGTATGATGACCGCCCTTTTTTATTTCCGACTATATGTATGTCCGACTACATGGTCGACCTGTTATATGGTCTACATGTGGTCGAAAATGTCTTCAAGCTTCAGATGGCTGAGTTTCTGAATCTGGCTGATCAGGTACCATAATGCGCCCATCAATACCAGAGTGCTGGGAACGGCGATAACGGGAAAACTCAATGCGGTCATTTTCCCCAATTCCTCAGTAAAAGCCGTTGTACCTGGCTGGCTGACCAGAACGACCTTTGCCAGGATATAATTCAGGACCGAGGACAAAAAGAAGGATGCGGCGACCATATAGGACGCATTGACCAGCTTCTGTTCAAATGCCTTGTGATTACCGTTTGCCTCAAGCGCTTCATTGACTTTCTGAACCTGCATGACCTGCTCATTGAAGAGGAACGTTCTGACCAGGGGGTAGCGGGTTTTCAGGGATATCATGGTGGCGATGCCGAACATCGCAGGAACTGCGGCTTCCTTGATGGCAATGTATTGGGGATCCAGTTGCATCAGGCTCATTCCGCCTGTCAGGATGACATTGACGACCCCAAAAATGGAAAAGAAATTAGGTTTGTGGCTGGTCATGAAGTCACGAATACCGTAGGCAATCGGGAAGCTCAGGGCAGCAACGATGCTGTACATGGGGCCCAGGTATTCATCCGAACTGAATTTACTCAGTATTACGGTGGGAATCACAATATTAAACAGCAGATTGAACAGGAGTCCGCCTTTCTGCTGATTGGTATTGGTTTTACTTTCTATTGTCTTTTGTTCAGCCGTCACTGATTCATGCCTGTACGTCAAGTCCGGGATTCAAAGGCTACCATAAAGAATATTAAGATTTCTTTTATTTCTTGTTAATCCAGCCCCATTTCGCGACCGGATGGTGAACGGCTGCCTTTGCCAAAGTACGTTTCAATATCGGGATTTGTCCTGCATTGCCAAGGTGTAATGGGAGAGCTGTTCAAGTTATAGTGATGTTTTTATTAAAATTGCTCCGAAATGAACGAATACCGGGTTAACCCATGAGAATCAAAACAGGCATCTATCAGCACTATAAAGGTGGTCGCTATCAGGTATATGGTGTTGCCAGGCATAGTGAGACGGAAGAGCCACTGGTTGTCTATCGTCCCCTGTATGGAGAGCGGGCGCTATGGGCGAGACCTCTTTCCATGTTTTCTGAAACGGTGGAAATAGACGGTATACCGACCCCCAGGTTTGAGTTGATAGAGCCCAATGATCACTCTGTGCCGGATAATGGATAGACCTATGTTACAGGTTCTTCTATTCACCGGAATGCAGCCCTCAATCGCTCGCAAGATAATTGGTGCCGTTATGCTCATCCTGCCGGTCTCTGGTTGGGCGGGTGAGGTTGAAGTGGTCAAGGTGGATGTCCGCTGTGAAGCCACTCGGATCTGTGACTTTGATGTGACGTTGAAGCATGCAGATGAGGGCTGGGAACATTATGCCAATCAATGGCGGCTCGAGACTCCGTCAGGGGAGGTCGTCGGTGTCAGGGAGTTGCTTCATCCTCATGTCAATGAACAGCCATTTACCCGCAGCCTGACCGGCGTCACTGTCCCGGAGGGGGTGCAGACGTTGATCGTTTGTGCCAGCGATTCGGTTCATGGCCGGAGCTCTCAGTGCCCGTCAGTTTCGTTACCTCTTTAGGGCTTTATTCCAAAGTCCGTTTTTTAGATAAAGGATAATAAGCGCTTTCATGGAAAGTCTGTTTGGCTTGATTTGTCGCTGGAAGCTTCCCGGTCACCGAGTGCTTTCCGGGGTTATTTTGATACTTCTGGCATTAGGAAAGGCCCAGTGGGTCAGTGCCATCGAGATTCCATTCCTGAACAATCGGATTCCCTACGAAATTGATTTGCAGGGAAATGACGAACTAAAGGACAAAATCACTGAGGATCTGGAAGGGCAGCGAAGTGATAATCTGATGCTCAAGAATTACAAGGATCCGCGAAAAGTCGCCCGTTATGAACAGGATATTATCGAGCGAACCTTACGCTCCCAGGGATATTACGCTGCAACTGTGACAGTCGTATTGGAAAAAGATGGCGACGAGCAGACTGCAGAGCGTCAAGGAGCTCAGGCGGAAAGTGAATCCCAGGTTTCCGGAATAATATACCAGGTGGATCCAGGGACCCGTTTTGTTATTGATGAGGTTAAATTCGACCTGCCGAAGGATATCGATATTGACCGGCTTAGAACGGTCACGGTACGTCAGGGTCAGCCCTTTGTGGCCGCCCGCGTGCTTGAAAGTGTCGAGGCGATCAAAAAGAACATTCTGGATGAATACTGTTACTTCCAGGTGGACGTGAAATATGAGGCATACATCATTCCTGCGGAAGAAAAAGCAGGGATAACCTTTAAAATGCCTGATAGTCCCCAGGTCAGGGTCGGCAATATTTCCATCTCGGGGCAGGAAACCATCAATGAGGACTACCTGCTCCGAAAATTGGGTTTGAAGGAAGGTCAGTGTTTTAAGCGCCGTCAGGTGGATAAAGCCAAACTGAATCTATTGAGAACCAACCTGGTGGGAACGGCCAACGCCGTTGTCGGCGCACCAGAGAACGGTGTGGTGGATATTGCGTTTGAAGTGCAGGAACGATTTCATCGCACTGTGAAAGCGGGTATTGGTTATGCCACGGATGAAGGCCCCAATATCTCTTTAGGGTGGGAGCATCGGAATATCCTGAATGCCGGTCAGAAGCTGGATATCAGTAGCCGGTTTTCCGAAGTCCGTCAGGATGTGGGAGCAGAACTGGAAGTTCCGGCATTTGCCAGCCCGGATAATCGTCTGATTTTGGAGGCTTCGCTGGGCAAGGAAAACCTGGATAGTTATAAGTCTGAAACCATTCTCGCAGGAATGAGGCTGGAGCATCAATTTTCCGAACGCTGGACCGGTTCCGCAGGCACCCGTTTTAAATACAGCCTGGTGAACGATACAGGAACAACGGATGAGTTCGGCCTGTTATCTTTCCCGTTTCAGTTGAAGTGGGATACGACTGACGATTTATTGAATCCGACTCGCGGGTGGTCTGTGATTGGGAACGTCAGTCCTTATCTGGACATGCTCGACCAGGAAATCAACTTTGTTAAATCCAGCGCCTCCGGGAGCATCTACTTTACTTTTGACACTTTGCTCAGACCCACCCTGGCCATGCGTGCCTCAGCGGGCTCGATTTCCGGGGTGGGGAATCGTGATCTTCCCGCGGACGAGCGCTTCTATGTGGGAGGAGGGGGCTCGGTTCGGGGCTATCCCTACCAGACTCTCAGCACTATAGAAGACGGCGATCCGGTGGGGGGAAGCTCCTTCCAGGAAGTGTCGGTGGAAACCCGGTTCCGTATCGGCGAAAGCTGGGGATTGGTGACATTTGTTGATGGAGGATACGCGTTTGAGGATGCCTCCCAGGATGTGAAACAGGAATTGCTGTGGGGGGCCGGTGTCGGTTTCAGGTACTACACCTTGTTTGCGCCTATCAGAGTCGATCTGGGAGTGCCTCTGAATAAAAGAGAGTCCGTCGACGATAGCTTCCAGTTGTATATCAGTATCGGGCAGGCTTTCTGATGGCTGAACAGGAGGTCAAAAATAGGTCTGCAGAGGGCCTTCCCGAGACGGGGACAGAGAATCAGCCGGACGTTGATAAGCGATCCGGGAAGCCGGCTGGAAAGCGTCGATTAAGCTCTGTTCCAGTGAAAGTCGGACGGATTTGGTTGCTTTCGCTGGCCCACCTCAGTGCAGGCCTGATGACTCTGTGCCTGGCTCTGGTTGCGGCTGTGGCCATGGTGCTGGGCAGCGAAGGCGGACGGCTCTGGCTGGTGACTAAAGTCGTTCCCGCAGTGCTTGAAGGTACTGAATATCAGTTGCAGACGGAAAATCCCGCCTCTCCCGGCCTGGGGCATTGGACCTTTGAGCATGTCGTGTTTTCGATTGATCAGGTATCCGTATTCGAAGCCCGTGATCTGGAATTGGTATTTCGCTGGCGCAAGCTGTTCGATAATACGATTGATGTCGTCCGCCTCTCATCAAGCAGCATCGGGGTAACAGTTCCTGAAGGGGATGAAGAGGAAAGCCAACCCCAAGAAGCAGAACCGATAAAGGATCTTTCTGTTGCAGGCCTTCCCGCCATACGAATTCAGGCGCTGGAAATTGACGAACTGAAGGTAAATGCTGCTGCACAGGAGATTCCCGGTTTATCCATTCAAGGGCAATTGATGGCCTTTTGGGGAGAAAACTGGCTGGATTCTTCCATCAAGGTGCACACCCTGACTGAGTTACCGGCAGACATTTCGCTGAATGGACAGCTGTCCAGTGCGACAAACGGCTCGGTGAAATTATCTCTTAGTGAGCCGGCAGGGGGATGGATAGGTCAGCAGATGAAATTGCCGATCCGGGAGCCACTGGATATTCAACTTGAGATGAATGCCAGCCGTCGTGAAAACCATTGGGTAGATGTTGATCTTAAAACCCTTCGGATTCCCTGGCAGTCGCATTTGTTGGAGTCGGATGGCCAGTTCAGCCTGGATACGGAATCCCGTGAAGTCAATTTAACGCGTTTGGTGTTGACTCTGGATGGTGCGCCACAGCAGGTATCAGGAACCCTGACAGAGGAGCAGGCTGACCTTAATCTTAAGCTGGATAATCTGCCTTTGAGTCTTGTGGAGCCGTGGGTGAACGACCTGAAAGGGGGGCAGTTAAGCGGCACGGTAGCACTCAAAGGCGCCTGGACTGAGTTGCAAGGAGAGGGAAGCCTGTCCGGCCAGACCCAATATGCTGGGTACCCGTTGAATGTTGCGGTGAACGGCATGGGCAGTGCGCAACGCATTCATGTGGATTCTGCTGATGCGTCTCTGGGAGCATTGAAAGTGCAAGCAAGGGGTGACGTGGATTTGGTCAAAGGGACACTTGACCTCAAGGTCCAACGGTTTGACGGAGACCTGAGTTATTTATCTCTGTTGGATGTTACGCTGACCGATGACCTGAAGCTCGAATTAAATGTTACCGATGGCCAAGTGAAGGGGCCTTGGGAAGCTCCCAGGTATTCCGGAACATTGCTGGCCTCTGGAAGCTTTCGTGACAGGCCTTTGTCAGTGCAAACCGGGTTTGCAGGGACTATAGAAAACGTTCGACTTAACCGGGCCCAAGTGAATTCCCTTGAAAGTCAGGTCATGGCGGATGGCCTGATTGACTGGGCGAACAGTCGATTGGACCTTCAGGCTCAGGCAAAGAAAGTACCGGTCAGCTTGCTGCAATGGCTGGATATTGAATTGCCGTCTGGTTTGGAAGCCCTGGCTAGTGGGGATGGTCGGGTGAGTGGGAGTTTTGATGCCGTGGGCTTTACAGGGACTGCCGGGGTGGCAGGGAACTGGCGTGGCGCTGAATTTACGGTCAACTCCGGTTTGGAAGCCTCAGCGGCGAGCGTTCGTTTTTCCCAACTGGATACTCGCCTTGATCTGCGCAAGCGGCCGGGGCTGGAAAATACCTCCGTTGCCAGGGTGACGGGGCAGGGGGTGCTTGACGTTGAAAAATTGGCCGTCGAGGCGAACACGAGTATCCGGGACCTGCCGTTTGCTGTCCTGCAGTTAGCGGATGTGGAATATCCGGATGATCTTAAAGGTGTGGTCAATGCGGATCTTGATATAAATGGGGCTTTACCCTTTCCCGTAGTGCAGGGCACCTTGAATAGTGAAGGCATGTTAGGCGGCGAGCCGTTCACGATTAACGTCGGTGGAAAAGGAGAGCAAAACCGACTGGATTTTAACAATACTCGTGTTGAATGGCGGGATAGTGTTCTTGAAATTGCCGGCTATATCGCCCCGGAGAATTACGATCTGTCTTTGAATCTGAAGCAGTTTGATACTACTTATCTGCAGGGGTTTGGGGTTGATCTGTTGCCGGCGACCGTTGACTTCCAGGCTCAAATGAAAGGCACGCCTGAGCAACCGGAAATAACAGGACGTTTGAATGCAATCGCACTCTACACCTTAGGGCCTAAATCAAAAAATAATGAGCCTTCCAGGTTCAACTGGATAATGGATTTTGACCTTCACGATGAAAGGTTGGAAGTTCGCAACAATCTATTTGAAAACTCGAAGAAGCACGGCAATCTGGATCTTTCACTGGGTTGGCGGCCGTACTATAAAAGGTTACGGGATAATCCTGAAGAGTTGCTGAGCCCGGAAACACCCCTGGATATAAGTATTCAGGGCGATGTGGATATGGCGTGGCTGAATGAATTGGTAGATGAGGATATTCAGACGATTCGAGGCAGAGCGAACTTGGATCTAGTGGCCTCCGGCTCGCTTGAGGAACCTTTGTTGAACGGAACCGTGAAAGTCATGGATGGTTACTATGAAAACCAGCTGACCCAGTCAGTGATGGATGACATTGGTATGGAGCTGGCGTTTCGAGGTAATCAGTTTGAAATTGCCAAAGGCACGGCATCGGATACACTTGGCGGACATCTGACGGCCACAGGATATACCCGCTGGAATGACGGCAATCACGGGAAAGTGGATCTGAAGGTGATCGCAGATGGTATGAGCCTATTGCGGCGTGAGGACATGGAGGGAGCGGTATCGGGAGAGCTGGCAGCGACAGGTGATTTGCGCAATATTCTGTTGTCCGGCGATATAGAGGTCTCTCCGTTTCAGTTGTTGCTGGACCTGATCCCCAATTCGGATATTCCTGAGCTGGATGTCACCGTCAGGCAGAAGGATGTTGAGGCTCCCACAATGCAGTCGGAAATACCTCTGCCGAAAATATCTCTGGATATCACACTCAGGGTCGCTCAGCAGGGATTTATCCGTGGACGCGGGTTGGATGCGGAGCTTGAAGGAGAGGTCCGAATCAGTGGTCCTATGGAAGCATCCAACTATAAAGGGGAGTTCAGCGTCGTACGCGGGACTTTCGAGCTGTTTGGAAAAAGATTCAATCTCACCAACGGCAATGTCATCTTTGCCAATGAGAGTATTGCGCTGTTGGTGGAAGGGCATCACGTCGCCTCAGACCTGGAATATATCGCCACACTTTCAGGTACGCTGGATGATCTGGATATCAGCCTGAGAACCATTCCCGATCTCCCTGAAGACGAGGCGCTGTCCAGATTGCTGTTCGGTAAGTCTATTCAGAATATTACGCCGCTGCAGGCAGCCAGACTTGCATCTGCCGTGCAGACGCTGAGGGGTGAAGGAGGATTTGATCCCATTGCGGCTACCCGTGATGTGCTTGGCGTGGATACATTGACCATCGATTCCCAGGAAACTGAGAACGGCAACGGTGTTGCGGTAGGGATTGGGAAATATGTGACGGAAAAGGTCTATGTCGAACTGGAAAGGACGCCTGAACCCAGTCAACCGTGGAAAGGCTCTATCGAGATAGAGCTGACACCTAAACTCAATCTGGAGACCACGACCGGCGGCAAGTCCGGATTTAGCGGGGTCGAGCTGTTATGGAAGCACGATTACTGAGCTGTCCGACATACCGGCCAACTGACCATACAGCCGGCGACTGCATAGTCAGAATGCCGAATTAGCCAGGCGCTGCGATTTATCAGCGCTTCGGTTGATCAGTCATTTGGGGTGATGTTTGTGTTTTTCGTTCTCTTTTTTCAATACCACGTACACACCGCCGAAGAATGCGATGGTCATACCAACTACGAGTAATCCTGCAATAATGGTTTCGTCAACGTACATAATCGCCTCACTGTTTTATCCGTTGGAGTCGTCATCCAGAAAATTAGTGAGATGATTATTGATTAGCATGCAAAGTGAGTTGTTGACCTGTATCAAGAGAGCAATCTGTTGTCAGGTTGATTAAAAATCATCCTGCTCACGGCGCTTTTGGGCAGCCGTCTGAGCTTCTGCGGAGGCGGTTTCGATACCGAGAATTCCTGCTTTAAACTCCTGGCTGACGGGGTATTCGCCAATCCAGATGGAAAGTATCGCATCAAAAAGGGCCTTGCTTGGGATAAGCCCTCGATCGTTACCTGCGAGCACGACGTGTGTTCCGCGTCCCGGAATATATTCCACCACTGCAACATCGCCTTTGCTGAGCCGCTGGTCGAACATATCTACCATTTGCTCAATGGCAGACTCCATGGATAGAGCTTCTTCAGGCGTTACATTTAATTGCATGCCCTCATAAAAGGCATCGGCAATTTTGCGGCCTCTGACATTGCGCAGCATCTGAAATTCCATCCGGCGATAGCCATCGTTACTCAGTAATTGGTGGGGATTCTCTGATGTGGATTCGACGTAAAGTGAGCCAACGTAAACATCCACGAACAGAAGGAACTTTCTTTTGGCTGCACCATTGAGGAATAACGCGGGACGGCTTCCGTCGGCGGGAAGTAATTCCGGAACATCCACCCCGTCGACAACGATAGAAAAAGCGGGTGGTGAGAAATAGATGAGACAAAAAGCCAGTAAGGCCGGGATGGAGTGTTTCATAGCTTTACCCTGGTGAAAGGTTTCCACCGCGACTCCATCGTTTGTTTGTCCTCGTTTACACTTCTGTGCTCACCCCATCCTGGAAGGTGATCTCCCTTTTGTAGCACAGACTGTAAGCAATTGTTGATTATTGTTGTGGAATCGCAATTTATTGTTATTCGAGTAGATGGGCGGATTTTTGCACAATAGATGTTCAATTTGAGAGATCTTTATCACAAATTGCGTTGGAGTATGAGAAATGGCATAGGATAAATGGGTTATTGGTGGGGAAGGTGTAGTGTCGCGAGTGATTGAAGAGTCCGGTTTAATGTAAATAAATATTTCACCAGGAACCGTGAAAGGCGGCGGGGAAATCTTTAAAATGGCACTCCCCAACGATGGCTGATTTTCCTCATATCTGCCCAACCTGCCGATACCAGGATAAACCAGTGCACTGTTGACCATTCATCGATGACCCGGATTTTCAATGAATATAGACTTAGCTCAGCTTCAAGCTTCAGAAATTTATCATCTGATGACACAAACCGTGATACCTCGTCCCATTGCCTGGATATTGAGCGAAAACAGTCATGTGAAAGGTACCGCCGAAGGTCAATACAACCTGGCACCGTTTTCATTTTTCAATGCACTGACCAGCGCGCCACCGACCTTGGTCGTTTCAATCGGAAAAAAGCCGGACGGAGAACTGAAGGACACCCGTTCCAACCTGGTAACAGGAAAACCATGTGTTGTGCATATTGCTGACGCGACACAGGTACAGATGGTGTCGGATTCTTCACGTACCCTGGAGTACGGTAAGTCGGAGCTGGACTCGCTGGCCTTGAATCTGGTTGAGTTCGAGCAGTTTGAGCTGCCCAGAATCAAAGAGTGTCACATTGCCTTTGGCTGCAGGGTGTCTGAAGTGGTTGAGTTGGGGCCGGTGCCACAGGCATTAATCCTTTTGCAAATCGAGAAGCTTTACCTGGGAGATGAAGTTACTCTGACTGATGCCAAGGGGCGTTTGAAAGTGGATGCAAAGAAGGTCAATCCACTGGCCCGGCTTGGTGCAAATGAATATGCCTCCATCGGCGAAGTGATCACATTGGACAGGCCCAAATGAGCGGATTGGAAAATACCAGTCAGGTATTGTTAAGACAGATTGAACGGTTACTGGGTTCGGTATTGCTGGTTTGCCCCCCGATAGATCATTGTCATGCGGAAATCGAGCGCACTGGGCGGGAAACGACCAGTATTTGCTGGGATTTTCAAGCCTTCGAAGCGCAGCATTCGGCGTTATCCGGTGCTGCCCGGGATCGTTGCCAGTTCGGCGTATTGCAAGCGGAAACAGATTCGGCAGAGTTTCAGCACGCGGTCCTGTTTATGCCCAAAAGCAAAGAGGTGATCGAGCTGTATTTGTCATTGCTGGGCAACGTCCTGGCCCGGGCTGAAAAAGTCTGGTTGGTGGGGGAAAAACGGGAAGGCATTGAAAGCGCAGCCAAGAAGCTGAAAAAGGAGGGCTTTGGTTGCATCAAGCTCGACTCTGCCCGGCATTGCCAGTTATGGGAAATTTCGCTTTCTGACAATTTTCTCGGAAAGTCTGACAATAGTCTCGGAAAGTCTGACAATAATCTCGGAAAGATGATAGAGCGGTCTCTGGATAGCTACTGGCAGCCATTTACTCTGGATATTCCAGGTTGGGAGCCGCTGGAATTGCATAGTCTGCCAGGGGTGTTCAGCGCAGGACGGCTCGATGACGGTACCCGATTGTTATTGGAATGCCTGCAAAAACCTGAGTTTCAAAATGATGTTGTCATAGGCCGTACAATTGCAAAGGTTAAAGGTAATCGTATTCTCGATTTCGGATGCGGTTGTGGTGTTGTTGGATTGAGCATGAAGAGAAAATGGCCGGAAGCCCAGGTGGAAATGGTCGATGTGAATGCCCTGGCACTGGAAAGCACGAGGCGCTCAGCGGCCAATATGGGGCTGGACGTATCTGTCTATGCTTCGGATGGACTCTCTCAGGTGGCATCGGGATTGGCTGCAATTGTCACTAATCCGCCATTTCACCAGGGAGTTAAACAGGATACCCGAACGACCCGGCAATTCCTGCAGGATTGCCGGACCAGGTTGATACCTGGAGGCACCCTGACCCTGGTGGCGAATCGGTTTTTGCCCTATGCAGACTGGATTGAAGACTCCTTGGGCAATGTCTCCGTTATCGCGGAGGACACTCGTTATAAGGTTTACCATGCCAAACGCCAATAAGCCTTCTCAGGTCAGTCCTGAATCCAATGTTTCTGTCTCAAGTGGTGAGCGTCAGCTTAAGCGCTTTGAACGAAACCTGAAAGTGCTTGAGCCTGGTTCAGCGGTTGATCTGATCGCCGCTGAAACCGGCCTGTCAAAGCAGAAAGTCAAAGATACCATGCAGAAAGGTGCGGTCTGGCTGAAAAGGGGAAGTAAACCGCGCAAGAGGTTGCGTCGGGCCAAAACGGATCTCCAGATCAACGACCAACTGGATATCTATTATGATCCCCACCTGTTGGCCATCAGTCCCGGAAAGGCTTCCCTGGTGGAAGACTTCGGTGACTATTCAGTCTGGTATAAACCTCCCGGCATGTTAAGCCAGGGTACCCAATGGGGTGATCACTGCGCGTTGCTCAGGGTGGTGGAACAGGCCTTTGCCGGAAGGAAAGTGTTTCTGCTGCACCGCCTTGATAAGGAAGCATGTGGATTGATCATCGTCGGGCATTCACCCAAAGCTGCGGCCCGCATGGGAGAGCTGTTACAAAGCCGGGCGATCAGCAAGCACTACCGGGCATTATTGTCCCATGCTCCAGAAAGCGCTGAGGGGACTCTGACGGCTCGCATCGATGGCCAGGACGCGGAAACCCGATATCGGGTTCTGGGTTCGGGTGCAGAATCTGCTTCGGTGAAAGTCGATATCGATTTGATCACAGGACGCAAGCATCAGATCCGAAGGCATTTCAGCGGTATAGGTTGTGCGCTTGTGGGTGACCGGGAATACGGCGGCCCGTCGTCTCCAGACGGTCTGTGTCTGGCCGCTGTCAGGTTGGCGTTTCAATGCCCTTTGAAAAACCGGCAACGGGATATAACGCTCCCTGAGTCATTGATGCCTGACTGGTTACGAGGTTGGAAGTAGACCAGTGGTGAATACTTCTTCTAAATCTGAGGCGAAATCTACTTCTGAATCTAAGGTCGATGCTTCTTCTGTCTCTGCTGGGAGTGCTTCTTCTGTACCCGCGGTAATCGTACTTGGCGCGACAGCGACCGGCAAAACCCGACTAGGGGTAGAGTTGGCCAGACATTTTGGCGGCGAAGTGATTTCTGTCGATTCTCGACAGGTGTACCGAAAGCTGGACATTGGCAGTGGAAAGGATCTTGCCGAATACGGCGATATTCCCTATCACCTGATTGACGTGGCGGACCCAACTACTGAGTTCAGTCTGTTTGATTTCCTGAGTATGGTTCAGGGAACGTTGGCAGACTTGGCGTCCCGTCAAGTGTTGCCGATATTTGCCGGTGGCACCGGGCTTTTCCTTGATGCCCTGATCAGAGGGTACGAGCTGCAAGTGGCTCCCAGAAATGATGTTTTACGGGCTTCTCTGGCGTCGTTGTCGCAAGAGGCATTGAATGAAAAACTTGGAACCCTGAAGCCTCTGCACAATACGACGGATACCCTTGAGCGGGAGCGTACCATCCGGGCAATAGAGATCGCTGAAGCTGAGCTCGCAGGCGGTACGGAATCCCTCCAGATTCATCTTGATCCGGTTATTGTCGGTCTCCGGTGTGAGCCGGACGTGCTTCGACAACGGATAGAGCAACGGCTCAATGCGCGTCTTGAAGAAGGGATGCTTGAGGAAGTCAAAGGGTTGATCGCTGAGGGAGTGTCACACCGACAGTTATATAATTTCGGACTGGAATATCGCTACTTATCCAGCTTTCTGCTTGGGGAACTGAATTATAACGATATGAAGCAGAAGCTCGCTTCAGCGATTTATCAATTTGCCAGGCAACAGAACAAATGGTTTCGTCGTATGGAGCGTCGAGGTAGCAGGATTCACTGGTTCGAAGCCGGCAACGTCAACAGTGAAGCGGTGGCAGAGCTGGTAGCCCGGCAGTTGAAACTGTCGGGCGCACCTGAGGGGCAGGACCAGTGATAACGCTGGTCAGCCCGGCCATTTCCCGGCAGCCAATATGACGATCAGGCCGCCCAGTATCAGGTTGGTGGCCACTGCGATCCTGATCTGGTTCAGCCCTACAGCCGCTTCTTTCCATAGTTGTTCCAAAGAACGGGTCTTCAGAATTCGGAACGGGAAGAAGAATACCAGAGCAAATATCACGGTCATGATGAGACCCAGCCCCATCATCATATGGACATAGAGGGGCGGCGTCTGTCCCAGCATTTGCATCATACTAAGGCCTGTGATCCAGAGTATAATGACAGCGATCCAGACCCAGCGAAAGAAGTGGGTCAGGACGTCGGCCCACAGAGGTAGACGTTGTGGCGGTTGTAACAGTTGACCGGCGCTGGGGCGTAGCGAAAAATAGGCGAAGAACATACCGCCCAGCCATACCATGGCAGCGGTGATATGCAGAATGATGAGTAGTCTATACACAATATATCCTTTTGTTTTACCGGGATAAGCACCTGCGGCCTGAGCGTTTGTTATTTCTAGGGGCTGAGAATTGTAATTAGGATGTCGAAAAACATTGTGAAAAGCCAGAAACTAACTTCACATGGACAAAATTTCAATGAGTTGAAATCGCGGTTTCAATCAAACATCTACGGTACACCGAAAGGTAAACTGAGGCTTGATTTGATCCAGGAAGATTTCGACACCTATTTTTATCCTGTCATTCCCCAAGGGACCCTGGAAGTCCTTGATGTGGGATGCGGAGACGCCATATTCAGTATGCGGCTGGCGGCAAAGGGACACCGGCTGACAATGGCGGACATTTCCAGCGATATGCTGGAGGCAGCACGTCAACGTGCTGAGTCAAACGGCGTGCTCACCGACAGCTTGACCTTCATTCAGGGGCCGTTGCAGGAAGTGGTGCCAGATCTGGCTTCTTCCTATGATCTGGTGATTGCTCATGCGGTGCTGGAATGGGTGGATGAGCCTTCCAAAGCGCTTGAGCTGATCGCATCCAAAGTCGCTCCGGGCGGATGGCTGTCATTGGCTTTTTATAATGAAAACGGCCTTACTTATCGAAATCTCTTGCAGGGAAATTTCAAAAAACTGAAGAAAGGGGATTGGGATCAGCGCAAAGGCGGCCTGACTCCCCAGAATCCCATTCCGCCTGAAATGGTTTACGAGACGCTGTCAGATGCGGGAATGAACCAGATATGCAGGCGCGGCATTCGGACCTTTTATGATTTCATGCAGCGGCATGTCAGGGAAGGGCGTAGCTACGAAGATGTGTTGGAGATGGAACGTCAGTTCTCCACCAAAGAGCCTTTCTTATCGATTGCCCGTTACATCCATGTTCTCTATCAGCGCCCACTGTAGTCTTGGCACACAATCTAACCGGTTTGAGGCACAACCTGGCAGGCTGGACACGCAGCCTGCCAAATCGATATAGGGTCAGGATGGCTTGTTGGCGATAATAATCGCCCGGCAAGGCGCAGGATAGCCTTCTACTGTCCTGGTGATGTCACTGGGAGCGAGAAAATCTTTCAGGGATTGAAACGTCATCCAGTCCGTCTGCCGTTGCTCTTCCAGCGAAGTGACTGTTTCGTCCACGATCCGCACATTGACGAAGCCGCAGCGTTCGATCCAGCGTTTGGTAGCTTCGGCGCTGCCAATGCTCCAGACATTGCGCATTTGAGCATAGCGATCGCTTGGCGTGAGGACAGTGTTCTCGTCACCGGGAATGACCAGGGTCTCCAGTATCAGCTCTCCGCCGGGCTTCAGTGTGGCTTTGAGTTCGTCGATATGATCGAAGGTTGAACGCCGGTGGTAGAGAACGCCCATGGAAAAGACCGTATCAAAGGCCTGCATATTCTGAGGCAGGTCTTCAGAGCGCAATGGAAGGTAAAACACCGGGGCGGTGGGTTGATACTTCTTCACTGCATGGAACTGGAACAGGAATTTGGGGGATGGGTCTATACCCAGGACAAACGAGGCGTCGTCGCCCAGCATTCGCCAGCAGTGATAACCGCTACCACATCCTACATCGAGTACAAATCGGCCCTTGAGGGGGCTGATGTGGGGAGCCAGTCGCTGCCATTTCCAGTCTGAGCGCCATTCGGTATCAATAAATTCACCAAAAAAGTTGAACGGGCCTTTTCTCCATGGGTGCAATCCGCGCAGACCAGCCACCATGGTTTCCCTTTGCTCTGGTGTCAGGTCAGAGTCAGAGCCGATCATCAGTGTATCCGATGTATTGTCGAGCCTGGAGGGCGTCACATCCGGAAGTTGGCTGAAGGCTTTTTCCCAGGCGGGCATATCACCGTGATCACGTTGATGAAACCTGATGTCCAGGGATTGGCGAAAAGCATCCTCGTACTTATCCAGGCGGTTGTGGGAAATATGGTCAAAGAAAGGGTCGAAAAAATTCATTGGTTGAAGCTTCTGATATCGCTGAATATTGAGGGTTTACCTGATCGCCAGAAAGGATACAAAGTTAAAGCATTGGTACCACACCAGAGCCCGGCTGTATCCGGCCTCTTTTAACCGGCTGAGATGAGCATCAATGGTTTCCGGGACCAGTACGTTCTCGATGGCTGCGCGTTTTTGGGCAATCTCCAGGTCGCTATAGCCACGGGAACGCTTGAAGTCATGGTGAAGATCCGTCATCAGATCCTGGTCTTCCTGATTGTCGAAAACAATTTTCTCCGACAGAACCAAAGCTCCTCCGGAACGGGTGCCTTTGGCGATGCGTTTGAGCAACGGGAGTCGGTCTGCGATGGGGATAAACTGTAAGGTGAAATTCAGGACGACCATCGATGCATTGTCGATTGGCGTCTCCTCTAATCCCTGGCAGATCAGTTCTGTTGGTACCGGACTCGGTACCCTGGCAAGATTGACCCGGCACCGTTCGATCATCGCTTCGGAATTGTCTATGCCGATCATTTTGTAATCGGCTGCAGCACCGGCAACCACCTCATCCAGTTTGCATCGCATGGCCAGAGTGGAAGCACCGAGGGAGCAACCCAGATCGTAGAGTGCTGAGCCCGGTTGGGCAAAACGCTGGGTAATGACCCCTAACATTTCCAGGGTCATAGCGTAGCCCGGCACGGACCGGTTGATCATGTCCGTAAAAACATGGGCCACCCGCTCGTCAAACACGAAGCTCTTCACCTGTTCCAGGGGATTGGCATATATCTGGTCTTGATGATCGGTCATCAGTCTGTTGCTCCTCGTCCAGCCGCGCATTGTACCCTTATGTCCTTTCAATAAGTAGCCACTTTCATCGGTTTATAGGTCGTGTTTTTCCGCATAATTTCCACGGCGGCTGGCGATTAACAGCTACGGCAGTTGGCGATTGATAACCACGACTGTAGTCGATTAATAGTCACGACTATTTTCGATTATTTAGTCATGACTGTCGTCGATTAAAAGCCATCACTTTGTTGACTAAGCGCCGCAATGCCGGCCGATGAACAAGTCATGGATTTAATAGGTAGGTGCCACTGCGGACTTTTGCTAGACTTGGTGTCCTTACAGAATAATAGCCCATTCAAGTGACCGCCGGTGACGGTGCCGAGGACTGGCATGCGCCGGGTTGCCCCACAAGGGCAGTGGCACTTGAAATGGGATATCCAATCAAAATTTTGGCAAAAGAGAATATCAGATGTCATACCATCGCATAGCGGACCTTCTGTCCAACAAAGTGGCCACCGGAACCAAGGTGGTGGTGAAAGGCTGGGTAAGATCCCGGCGTGATTCCAAGGCGGGCATGTCTTTCCTGCACGTACATGACGGGTCTTGTTTTGATCCGATTCAGGCGGTCATTGAAAATGACGTCCCCGGCTACAATGACAACGTCTTGCACCTGACAACAGGGTGTTCGGTGGTGCTCGAAGGCGAATTGGTGGAATCGCCGGCAGAAGGGCAGGCTTGTGAAATTAAAGCGACTTCCGTGGAAGTCGTGGGGTGGGTCGATGACCCTGAAACCTATCCTATCGCGAAAAAACGGCATACGCTGGAATTTCTAAGAGGCGTTGCTCACCTGCGTCCACGTACCAACGCCATCGGTGCGGTTACCCGGGTGAGAACCACTTTGTCCCATGCGGTACACGACTATTTTTACAAGCAGGGATTCCAGTGGATCAACACGCCGATTCTGACCGCCAGTGACTGTGAAGGGGCGGGTGAGCTGTTCCGCGTCAGTACGCTGGATTTTGCCAATCTGCCCAAGGGACCTGGGGGAGAAGTGGATTTCCAGGAGGATTTCTTCGGCAAGGAAACCTTTCTGACCGTATCCGGCCAGTTGAACGTTGAGTCCTACTGTCTCGCCATGTCCAAGGTATACACTTTTGGTCCGACATTCAGGGCGGAAAACTCCAACACCAGCCGCCACCTGGCTGAATTCTGGATGATCGAGCCGGAAATCGCCTTTGCGGACCTGAACGATGATGCGGATTTAGCGGAAGATTTTCTGAAATACCTGTTCAAAGTGGTATTGGATGAGCGGGCAGATGATATGGCTTTCTTTGCTCAGCGTATTAACCCTGAAGTGGTCAGTCGCCTGGAGCATATCGTCAACAAAGACTTCGTACGCATGGACTACGGTGAAGCGATCAAGATTCTGCAGGCATCAGGCCAGACTTTCGAATACCCGGTTACCTGGGGACTGGATCTGCAGTCGGAACACGAGCGCTACCTGGCAGAGAAACATGTGGGTTCGCCGGTGATCATCATGAACTATCCGAAGGATATCAAGGCGTTTTATATGCGTCTGAATCCGGATGAGACCACCGTGGCAGCAATGGATGTGCTGGCGCCGGGTATCGGCGAAATCATTGGAGGAAGCCAGCGCGAAGAGCGCCTGGACGTTCTTGATTACCGCCTGGAACAAATGGGTCATAAGGAAGAGCTGTGGTGGTACCGTGATCTGCGTCGCTACGGCACCGTTCCTCACGCAGGCTTTGGCTTGGGATTTGAGCGTCTTATTGCCTATGTCACGGGTATGGAAAACGTACGCGATGTGATTCCGTTCCCAAGAACGCCTAAGAGCGCACCTTTCTAAGCGCTATTGTCCTCAGGTTGAATTGGTCATGAGACTCTATTGGTCCCGGACTGAATTCATCCTGACACCGAGCGAACAGTGGTCGCACTGTTCGCTCTCCCTCCCTTGCTGGCCGATTCGGCTTCAAATCTGTCGGCAATCAAGTTCCCGTCATTTGTCTTGTTTGCTTGTCCATCGACCTGATGGTGCGGTCGGTAAGCTATCGTTGACCCTGCTGATATTCTGATACATCCTGTTCATTCCATCGTTAGACATACCGGCTGCGTGAATGAACATAAGATTTGAACGTGCAACGCCTGAAGATGCAGAGATTATCGCCACTATGGTGGTCCAACTGACTCGGGAAATCTGTGAGCGCACGGGCGAAAGACACTTTGATATTGATGTATCCGATACCAGAAATCGATGTGAGGAACTGCTCAAAGCCGGCCTTTATCTGGCGATTATTGGATATTGCGATCATCAGGCGGTCGCTCTCGCCACTGTATCAGAAACTTATGCCCTGTATGCCAAAGGTAAAATTGGGGTGGTGCAGGAGTTCTTTGTCGAAGCCGGGTACCGTTCCTCCGGCGTCGGGCAGCAATTATTGGAGCAGGTGTCGGTACTCGGAGAGCAGCGGGGGTGGGCATGTATTGAACTATGCACTCCACCCTTACCTGAGTTTGAGCGAACCCTGGCGTTTTATCAGAACAATGGTCTGACTCCGGTCGGTGGCCGGAAAATGCGGCGGAACTTTTACTGATCCTGATGCATCAAACCGTATCTGGCCTAAGCTCGCGAATGACACAATGAAGGCTCTCAATCTGAGGAAGCAATATGGAAAAGATCAGCGGAAGCTGCTTATGCGGAAAGATTACTTTTGAATTGGATAGAGACTTTAAGCAGTTTCACTTGTGTCACTGCACTCAGTGTCAGAAAACGTCGGGGAGTGCGCATGTCTCCAACCTGTTTACCCGTCCGGATAACATCTTCTGGTTGAGCGGAGAGGAATTGATCAGACGCTTCGATGTGCCGGGGCGTTCAATTACTAATGCCTATTGTGATCATTGTGGGTGTGCGGTGCCTTATGTCTCGAACAGCGGAAAGGCGTTGGTCGTTCCGGCGGGCTCGCTGGATGGCGATCCGGGAATGACACCTCAGGATCACATTTTTTGGGCTGAGCGGGCAGCATGGTATGAAGCCGGGATGGACGTTCCGCACTTTGATGGATTTCCTGAATAGACTACGTTCAATGTTCTCTCGGTGTATTCTCTCCAGCCGTTCTTGTAGAGACCTACCTCGGCGGCACAGTATGACGGTGGTCAGTCAAGGATGGTGCATCTAAGGATGTTGACTACGTTGGTAGATCCAGGGTGGCAGAATTAACGTGGAATGTATGACGATGGACAATCGTTTCCTGGCACGCCTGGTAGTGGCTTTTACCTTTTTCTACCATGGCCTGATTCCCAAAATCCTATTTTTAAGTCCTGTGGAAGTGGAGATGATTCAGGCCCATGGGCTCGGCATCGATGCAGTGACAGTGGCCGTTACCGGAGGGGTGTTGGAGATTTTCCTGGCATTGCTCATCCTCATATTCAGGCAGCATCTTTGGCCAATATGGGTGGCGATGATCATGTTGCTATTGCTACTGGTGGATGTTGCGATCTTTACTCCACATCTTTTAGTCGGCGCATTTAATCCGGTCACGACAAACGCCGCCATGATAGGTTTATGTATGGTCGTTTTGGGCAAGGCAAATAGAGAAAAGCAAAATCGAGGGAGTAAGGAAAGTAGGGAATCAAGATAGTAGGGAAGAAGAAAAGTAGTGAAGACCGAAGCTAATGATACTTATCCAACAGAGAGTCGTAAGTATGGTCTTCTTTCATCTGATCCAGCGCCTGCTTGATTTCTTTCATTCGTGCACGAAGCCCGGATTTTCTCGACAGTGCAATGTAGGAGGTTTCTCCAGGTACCGTGTAGGGAGAGGCGGTAAAACTCAGCCCCAGCTCTTTCTGCAAGGCGACAGCCAGCAGCTCTGGGATAACCACGGTGTCAACTCTGTTATACGCCAGCATTCTTAACAGGGTGGCGTAGTTGTTTCCCTCCACTTTCTGCAATTGCTCATCTTTGTCAAAACGTAAGAAGTACGCACTGCCTCTCAAGGTTCCAATGATTTTGCCATAGAGATCTTCATAGCTATGAATCTGCTCTTTAGGATCGTTCACTAAAAACAGCTTTCTTTCCGGGGGAAAGGCAGGTATCGAGTAGTCCATGAATACTTCCCGTTCCGGCCGGCGCATCGGACCCAGCATGATGTCCGCCTGGCCGTACCGCATCATATGAAGCGCTCTGGGAAAGGGGACCTCTTCATAGATGACTTGCCATTGAAGCCGCTCGGCGAGTGCATTAAAGATATCGATATAGAGACCACTGACCCTGGTGCCGTCAATGATCCGATAGGGAGGGGCATTATTGACCGCGACAGTGACATGAATGGACGAAGAATCATCATTTTCGTTCTCAGCCGGAGCGCAGAATGAAACTGAGAGGAAAAATAAGATCCAGAAAGTAGTTTTGATAACCCGGAATAGATCATGGCAAAAGCCGCCAGGATTTGCGGAAGAGCCTATGGCGTGACGTCTCGATGCCTTTAAAAGCCTGTGAATGATAGGAGTAAACAAAGAATCACCATCCTTAGCTGGCCGAAAAGATAAGGCTACCCTTTAAAAAGATAATAGATCGGTGCAACGACTTTTGCACTTGGAATATAGAAAGATTATTTCCCGGTCTGTCCGTAGAGAATTTCGGTAACAGATGAGGGTTTTGCCGGGGTCAGTCCCTGACGCAGGAGAATATCCTGAAGCTCTCCACGCAGATACATTGACGCCAAAGCCTCATTGAAGCGATTGACTAGTTGCTTGGGCGTGGAGCTTTTAACAAATCCGATATAGTACAATAGCTTACGGTCACTATAAGCATAACGGACATTGGTCAGTGCCAGCTGGCTGCTGGTGTATATACCCACACTTTTATTTGAATAGACTGCCTGAATACGGTTGGCGTTGAGCTTCCGAAACCCATCGAGATCGTCTGCGGCCATCTCCAGCGTCAGACTGCCGAGAGACTGGGCTATCTGCGACAACGCACGGGATGTATTGGATGGACCATACACCCCAACCCGGAAATTGGCGAAATCTTCAAGGCGTTGATAGTTCTTTTGATCGCTGAGGGGAACAAAAAAGCCGTATTCTGTCGCGACAATGGGGCCCGAGAAATATAACCAACTTTCCCTTTCCGGGTTTCTGCCCACCACAAACAGTCCGTTAACGGCGCCGTCCTGGGCAAGCTGGAGTGTCCGTCTCCAGGGGAAAAGCTGGATGCGGCAATTGATGGCCTGTTCGTCACAGGCCTTGTTGACAATATCCACCACCGGTCCCCGCACTCCAGCGGGGGAATCCATATGAAATGGGCCGAAGTCCTGTGTGGTAAAAGTGAGCTGATCCATTCCCTGCGTGGCGCTGCTGATCAGAAAAATCGAAATCGTAAGTGCAAGGAATTTCATAATAGGACTCCACATCCCGATATGGGATGAACTAAAGCTATGAAGAAGCTGTCATTAGCCGACCGATTCGGACCAGGTTATTGGGTATCAGCTTCCATGGGGGAGTCGATCTGGTATTTCGCCAGTATTTTTTGTGCCTCGCCGGATCTATAGAGGGTTTTCAAGGTTTTATTAAAGTCATTGATGATTCGGCGGCTGGTGTGATGTTTGACGAACCCGATGTAATAGTTGAGGGTCTTATGACGCCAGGCATAGCGCACATTGGAAATCTTAAGCTGCTTCAGGATCTCCAATCCCACATCACGATTGGAATAGACGGCTTCAACTTTTCCGTCACTGAGCATCTGGAACGAAATCAGGTCGTCAGGTGCCATGCTGATTTTAAGAGATGGCACCGCTTTTTGAATTTTCTCCAGGGACTTGGAAGTATTGGATGGCCCGAACACCCCAACGATGTGGTCTGCGAAGCTGGTCAGTGTTGTATAGGCTTTAGTGTTGCTTTCCTGCACGAAAAAACCGTACTGAGTGTTGATGATGGGAAGCGAATAATGAAGCCACTCACTTCTCTTTTCGTTCCAGCCGATAACAAATAGTCCGTCGACTTTTTTGTCCTTAGCCTCCTGTTGGGCTTGTCCCCAGTTCATTAGATTGATGGAGCAATCGAATCCTGCCGACTGACATATCAGTTCAACGAGCTCTGCTCCAGGACCGGCCACTATGTCATCCTGCTGATAAGTAAATGGCCGGAAATCCTGAGTGTTGAAAGTCAGGCTGGCAGCATTGGTGATGGGGTAGAAAATTGATAGTGCGAAAAACAGGCCTAGCGATGAAGTTTTCATGATTATCTCCGGGTAATGTTATTTTTTAGGTTTCCCGTGAGACGCCAAAGGTGAGTTACAACCTTGATCGACTCAGCGGAAGCACTGCAACCCTTAGACCAAAGTCGAAATGTTGATAAAAAATATATAAAAAACAAATGGATAAAATTAATTTGAGAGAGAGGGAAATAGAGGAAATGTGTGGAATTTCACCCATCGAGGTATGGCAGGTGAGCGGATTTCCACACAGTCCCAGTCCCTTTTCCTGAGGCTGGATTGACGTGATTGATCTGGTAAAATCCGGCTGACAGTCCCTAAAAATAGGCCCGATGATGAGAATTGGTGTGCTGGCCCGGAAAGCAAAGTGTGATGTGGAAACCGTTCGCTATTATGAGCGTATTGGTTTGCTGGACGAACCCGCCCGGCTCGAATCGGGTTATCGGGACTACCGGCAGAATCATCTGGATACCCTGCATTTTATTCGTCACTGCCGGGCGCTGGAATTGCCGTTGAAAGACATTGAAATGCTATTGCATTACCAGAGCCATCCGGATTTGAAATGCGATGAGGTTAATCAGAGCATTGATCATCATATAGAAAGCATTGAGCACAAGATCGCATCATTAATGTCTCTCAAAAACCGGTTGAAAACGCTCCGAAGTCGTTGTGACAGTGAAAGGGAGGCCGGTCAGTGCTGTATTTTGCAGGATCTCGATCACCCTGTGGTGGAAGGCGATTGTGGCTGTCATGGGGAGGGGGAGCCCCGGAAAGAGACGTCCCCTGATTGATCAGTTATTTCTTGGATCTGGCTCAGGTATGGCAGGCCTTGTCTGAACAGCCATGAGCTTCACCGTGCTTTGCTTCACGCAGAATTCCGACGGCTGAATGGATTACGACGATGGCGATAATGCCGCCAATGGCCCAGTCCGGCCAGGCCTGATCGAATTGGTTCACCAGCCCTGCCGCCACGATGACTCCGATATTGGCCAGCATATCATTGCGGGAACAGATCCAGGCGGCCCGGATATTGATATCTCCCTGTCGCTGGCTGTAGAGCATGACAAAGCAGAACACATTCACCGCCAGTGCCGCCAGTGCCACCGACAACATGATACTTTCGTTCGGAGAGCTTCCTGTCCAGATACGCCGGACGATTTCTATCAATACCCCGATTCCCAATGTCAGCTGAAACAAGCCGTTCAGCCGCGCCGCGGTAATCTTGACGGATGCGGCTCTTCCTACAGCATAGAGACTGATTGCGTAGACCGCAGCATCTGCCAGCATATCAAGGGAGTCTGCCAACAACCCGGTGGATTGGGCCAGAAGGCCTGCCACCAGTTCTACGACGAACATTCCCCCGTTGAGTATTAATACTAGCCAGAGCAGTCGGCGCTGCCTGTCCTGTTTTGCGTCCATCTCGCAGCAACCTGCCATGATTTCGTTCCTCTATGTTGGATGGTTCATGGAAGGAATTAAAAACCCTGTAGTGACTACAGGGTCAAGGGGCTAATTAAAAAATGGATGTGAAGAGCATCCCTGCTACTAATTCCTGGCTTTCCTAGTGTCTTTGGTGCCTGGCAATAGCACGCAGGAGACGATATGCCCCGATCATTACTGTCGGCTCATCCGGATGAATGCCATCTCCGCGGTGGTCAAAATATTTCCAGGTTTTTACCAGCACTGCGTCGGGAAGTTCATTGCGGATTCTTGAGGCATACAACTGACCGAAGGCATCAAACTGTTCGTTCGTCATGGCCCAAATCAATCCGGACACTTGGGCAAATAGTGGCAGGTCGAGATCTCTGGCTTTGGGATACATGGAATACACAGGTGTCATTCCAAGGTCGAGAACTTCCTGTCCGACGGCAATCAGGCGGTCAACGGCTTCATTCATTTCGGCGAAGGAGCAGGGGCCTGTCAGCGTCTGCTTAATACCGAATGAATCGGAGTGCAGGCAATCATTACCGATGCTGATAATGACGTAGTCCGCGTTATAGCCGGTAGGTCCGTTACTGTCGAATGTGGCGACACGACGTAAGCCTCTTTGCAGTTGTGTCGAGTAGCTGTCCCAGGTGGACTCACCACATACGGGGTTACAGCTTATCCGGCTGAACGTGGTGGCGCCGGCCTGGCCTTCATTGCGGACTTTGGCCCCGAGGCGGGTCAGTGCCGTGCCAAGGTCAATATAGTCACCGGAACCTACCGAGAGACCTTGAAGCGGTCCCTGCAGATCCTGATGCAGCGGAGTATTGGCATTGGCATAAGATCCGCCGATTAGGATGAGCGGTTTGTCGGGTAAGAAGGAATGATCGTATGCAAAAGCATTGCTGACGAAGATGGATGCGATTAGTACAACGATGGATTGGATAAAGATGGTCTTCCGATTCACTTAGTGTTCTCCCTGTTGATGGTATAAGTGACTGCAACCAAAAGATTTCAGTTCAGTTAGATATGCCGGTGAGAAGAAGCCGACGGGCTGTTTAGAATTTTCCGGTTCACAACTTCGTTACTCACCTGCCTGCCGGTTAAAATGCAGACAGATTAGTAATAGTACACATGTCGGCTATCTGGCATAGGTAGTAACCCTTATTTCTTGTAAAATAATGATAAAATGTTCTGTCACGCTATCGCTGTATTGAACTGGCGGCGAAATTGGACTAGCAGAAAATGACTCTCATAGAGAAATTAAGCAAATATAGGAATTACACAAGTAAGGGAGTTACACAAATAATGCAGTTACATAAATAAAGGAATTACATAAATAGAGGAGTTACATAAATAAAGGAGCTACACGGCTATTGCACTGCAGTGGAAACCGCAGTCACGAAGGGAAATATCAGTGGCAGGTTGCCCGGCTATCTGAAATAGTGGTTCTGTAAAGCAGACAACATGACTTTCAGTTCGTTGGAAATTTCTTTGACCTTGACCGAGTCAACACATTGAATCAGAGCGTACTCGAGGCAGGACTGTACCAGCTCAGAAATGAGTCTGCACACCAGTAAGCGGCGTTCAGGTGGAAGACGGCGCCGGGGATCAACGTGGTTAGCCAGAATCTCTGCGACTCTGGCATTGGAATTATCCACGATGTCCCGAAGTTCAGGGATAGCTTTGATGGCCTGAAACAGGGGCATCAGCCCTGGGGCCTGTCGATAGGCATCAAACACCATATCCACCAGTGTCATCCAATCGATATTGGATCTTGAGGCCTGCTCAATGGCTTGGCCGAGTTCCTCATCGATGGCGTTGATGGACTGTTCCGCCAGCGTTTTTAACACCTGATTCTTGTTCGGAAAGTAGTGATACAGCGTGCCAATGGGTAATTCGCAGTTGGCCGCAATATCGCTCATGGTGATCGCGTCGGCTCCGTGCTCAACCAGCAGAGCTGCGGTCGTGCTGAGAATTAGATCTATTTTGGCCTGGGACCGGCTTTGTTTGGGCACAACTCGCACGCTGGATTCTTTCTCCTGCTGTAAGGTAGTTCAATGAGACTACTGAATCTGTCGTTGTTGGACAAGCTATCTAACGAATTGTTATAGCAAGGATTCCTTCTCTGTGATCCGGTCCTAAAAACGATCTCTGCTAAACCTGAGTATCACTCGAAATAAAACTGACTTTGTGATTGTGGTCACAATAAGTGCTTAAAAAGTCGCCTAATCTTTTAACGTCGTTCAGCAAATAAATGGATCTGCTGTCCATGGAAAGGTTGACCGGCATCATCAGCTGTAAATAAACAAAAACAACAACGTGAGGCTGTTATGAGACTGATACGACTCAAAGACGCGACCTTCGGGCCGCTGCTATGGATACTCTTGCTGGCTGTAACGGGCTGGCAGCAGGCGTCGGCCGCGCCTGGTGATGTAGTAAACCTGGAGCCGGGACCGGACCTTCCTTATCGCCTGCAAGAGGCATTTATCACGGTAAAACCCGGGACCACCATCAACCTGCCAGCCGGTAGCTACCATTTTGATGACGAACTGGTACTGAATACCTCGCATGTCACTTTAAAAGGGCAGGGGATGGATAAAACCATTCTCAGCTTCAAGAATCAGCCCAGTGGTGCTCAGGGGGTTCTGGTAGTGGCTGATGCTTTCACCGCGGAAGATCTGGCAATAGAAGATACTGCCGGTGATGGTTTGAGGATAGAAGGTGCCGACGGTATTGTTATACGCCGGGTCAGGGTGGAGTGGACCAACGGACCTGATGAAACCAATGGAGCCTATGGTTTGTATCCGGTGCTTAGCCAGAATGTGCTGGTGGAAGACAGCATTGTTCGTGGCGCTTCTGATGCCGGCATTTATGTCGGGCAGTCCGCTGATGTCGTGGTTCGTCGGAATCTGGCGGAATACAACGTTGCCGGGATTGAAATCGAAAACACCCAGCGTGCGGATGTTTATGAAAATACTGCCACGCATAACACCGGCGGTATCCTGGTATTTGATCTTCCCGGCCTGTCCCAGGCAGGATCTCATTCCCGGGTATTCAATAACACGGTCGTCGACAACAACACCTCTAACTTTGCGCCGGCGGGGAACATTGTAGGGAATGTGCCATCAGGTACCGGGGTGATGGTGATGGCGACCGATGATGTTGAGATTTATAACAACAAAGTTATCGGAAATAAGACTGTTGGAGCGACCGTGGTAAGCTATGTTGCTATCGCGCTGTTGAATGATCTTCCGTTGCCACCCGGCTACGATCCATTCCCGGAACGGGTGACGATCAGGGACAATAAGATCAGCCGTCCAAGATTTCCCTATTATGACGGCACTGACTTCAACACCCTCAATAATATTCTCCATCTCACCAGCTTCAAGCCGGTTTCCGATATCAGTGTCGACGGCATCACCGCTGCCGGGCCGGAGTTTGCGTCTCTGTGCATCACCAACAATAAGACGAAACTGGGTTTTCCTTCTCTGTTCGGCAATCTGCAGTTGATGAATACGGATACCTGGTTGTATAAATTTTTTGGTCTTCCCGGGGGACCGGTACTGACGGATCTGGGGCCCTATCAATGTCAGAATGTCTCTTTACCTCCGGTTGAGTTGGGCGACTTTCCACCGGTCCCGGATGACGATGGTGATGAATACACTCCGGAAGAAGTTGAAGCACTGTGTGGTGCGGATACGGATGGCGTTAACTTTGATGCCCACGTGGTGAACTGCCCTGAACTACAAAGTTACCACCTGTTCGCCAATCAAGCAGATCCCACCCGAGACGCTAATAATGGCTTCCATTATGATCTGACCAGCCCGCTGTTCAGCGATTATGCCAATAAGTATCGTTTTATATTCCTCCCGGAAGGCACTCCTGCTGAGTACCAGGGTGCCGGACTGCTTGGCTTCCCGGTCGGCACCATCATTGCGAAGACATTTGCCATGCCTTTGGTAGCAGAACAGCCTGGAAGCCCGGAGACTGTTGTTGAAACCCGGTTGCTGATTCGCAGAGAAGCCGGTTGGGTCGGACTACCATATATCTGGGACAGACAAACCGGTGTGGCGCATCTTGCTCTTGGTGGTGGGAGTGAAACTTTCGAAATTACCACGCCGGAGGGTGAAGTGATGACTTCCAGCTACCGGGTGCCCAATGCCAATCAGTGTAAGAGCTGTCATGCCAACGGCGGCCTTCTGTTGCCTATCGGTCCCAAAGCTAGGCTGATGAATAAAGTCTATGCTTTCGCCGATGAGATGGGGTTACCCGATGGCGGTAATCAGCTGGATCTGATGGCACAGCTGCAGATGTTGCACAGTGCTCCTGATTCAGCAGAAATCCCCCGGACACCCACCTGGAACGACCCTGGTGACGGAACGCTGCAGGCCAGGGCGAAAGCGTACCTGGACATCAACTGTGCACATTGCCACAGCGCCGGCGGCAGAGCTTATGCCACCGGACTGTTGCTTAATGAAGAGCAGCCGGTGAACAGTACCTATGGCGTATGTAAGAGTCCTGTTGCAGCCGGGCGGGGTTCTGGTGGTTATTCCTTTGATATTGCGCCGGGGAATCCGGACGAATCCATCCTGGTATATCGCATGGAATCCAATGATCCGGCTATCCGTATGCCGGAGCTTGGGCGCAGCATTCACCATCAAGGGGGAATCGATGTAGTCAGGGAATGGATCAGTACTTTGACGGAGGTATGTCAGCCACCCGGCGTGCAGTTGCAGTAGGCGATGTAAATTCAATGACTCAACCATATAGAGCACCCGATCATGTTGAGAATCATGATAGGTAAATAGAAAAAAGGGCCGGTGATGATGCCGGCCCTTTTCTTGATGACTCGTTATGACGAGAGAAGTGCAATTCTATCTACCTGCAGAGCCTGTCCTAGAAGAGACCAAAAGCTTTGGCGACGGCTACGACAGCGGTTACCAATGCAGCCCCACCCAGCACAATGCCACCGCTGTTGGAACTTGATGACTTGGTAGGCGCAAGATTCTGTTCTTCCAGATCACTGATTTTGGTGACCAACTCGATATTGCTCTGTTCAACAGCTTCGAGTTTGGCAGCCATATCCGTAAATTCCTGCTGCTTCTCTTCTGTTTGCTCACGCAGGGCCTTGGCGATTTGCTGGACGAGCTCCTGCCCCTGTTTGCTGATCTGAACCCGCAACATTTCCTCGACGGTACCTTCAATCATCGTTTCCAGCTTCGGATTGCTGATGATATCGCCAATATCGGCTTTGGCTGCCGCGGATTGGGCAACATTCTGAATATCAGCCCGTGCCTTGTTGATTTGTTCCTTAAAGTCTGCGAGCCGGTCTTCCAGATTGACATCAACTGCCGCAGTCGCAGTGTGGGTGGCAATATCGGAAATATCTGCCCGGATCCGTTCTATCAGGTTGTCCAGATCGGGTTCGCCAGGGATAGGCTTGGCTTTAAGCTCTGCTTCCTTGATGGACTCACTTAACTGATCATCCAAGTCTTTACGGGATTCACTGACGGCCTCGTCAATGGTGACAGACAGCCGTTTCTCCAGGTTTCTGATTTCTTCCTCAAGCAGCGGCGTAATGGCCTCTTCCACTTCCTGAACCACTTTTGACGTGATTTCCCGGCTGTCCGGCTTTTCCTGAGAGTTTTCCAACGCAGTTTTGAAATCAGCCAGGGCAGAGGCAATACGTTCTTGGATGATGCCTTCCATACCGCCCTCTATGTCTGAGCGCAGGGAATCTGCCTGTGGGAGTTCGTTGCGAATGCCGCTTAGCTGCTGGCCAAGCGAATCCAGTTGCGACTGGAAAGATTCAAACTGTTCTGTGGCAGGCTCGGAAGCACTGTCTTTAACCGACTCCTTAAGCGCAATCATGGCATCCTGAAGTCCGGCAATGCTGGATTCTGATGAACTCAGGCGGGACTCAAAGGCATCGAAAGAGGGCAGATCTGTCTTTTTGTGCTCCAAGGCTACCAGACGATCAATGACCTCCTTGAGATCGATGGAAGGATGCGCGGGCTCATGGCCGGCCGATTGCTGGGCAGGTTGAGGTGCCGCAGGTTCTTCGTGGGCCGTATTATTTATATTAGCCGCGTTTACACTAGCAGCAGGCTCATGTATCCGATGGCTGACGAGATTTTCGCCGGATTGGGCTGCGGCCAGCACGATGGATAACTGGTCAGGTTGCGGTGGTTTCGACAGGGTGCCTGAAGCTCCTATGCCTCTGGCCTGTTCATCGTAGTTATCAACCCCTTCCTTACCTGTACACATGATCACAGGGATGTGGGCAGTGCTGGGGTTGGCCTTGATTTTTTTAGTGGCCTCAAATCCATCCAATTCTGGCATCAGATGATCCATGAATATGATATCCGGCATGGTACTCTCCAGCATTTCAATAGCCTGGACACCGGACTCAGCCAGTTCTACCTGCAAATTATGTTTTTGCAGCAGTCTTTGCAGGGTAATGCGGGCGAGTTTTGAATCATCCACCACCAATGCAGTTTGAAGCGACATTCAGCAACCTTCTATGTTATCGACCTAATTCCACAAATAAATCTAGCACAATCTGGAAACTTGCCTGCTTGAAAACTGTTTCCGGGCAGTTATTTTTTGTGATCAAAGTCACCTGATGTATACGATTCTTCGTAAACAGGAGTGTTTGTTCTGTTGGATGCCCCGGAAATTGCTGGTGGTTTAACCAAATGGTCTTTTTTTGGTCACAAAAACGTCATTCGGTAAACCTAGCATCGCGTACTAACCCCTGAGGAGAAGCGGGATGCAAACATCCTACCGAGCAGTATTCATATCCGATGTCCACCTCGGAACCCCAGCCTGCCAAGCTCACCACCTGTTGGACTTCCTGGAAAAAGTTGACACTCCGAAGCTGTATCTGGTGGGGGATATCGTCGATTTGCAGGAAATGAGGCGGAAAGCCCATTTTCCGGAAGTTCACCGACAGATCATCAGTACTGTTATGCGTAAGGCCAGGGAAGGAACAGAGGTCATCTATATCCCCGGAAACCACGACGCCTTTTTCCGCCAGATGTCAGGGCAGGTTTTTGCAGGTATTAAGATCAAACTCAATACCACTCATAAGACCTGTGATGGCAGGACTTTTCATGTCAGTCATGGGGATGAATTCGATCAAATGGTGAAGCTCAGCCCGCTGCTTCTAGCCATTGGAGACCGTGCCCATAGTCTGATGCTGAAACTTAACGGCTGGGTCAATGGTCTGCGCCGCATGGTAGGACTGCCGTACTGGTCATTTGCGGGATACCTGAAAAGCCATCTGGGCAAGGCCCAGCAGTTTATCGAACGATTCGAGCTAGCAGCGCTGAAGGCCGCCAGCGGGCGCACGGTGGACGGCTTTATCTGTGGGCATATTCACTTTGCTTCATTTCGCCTGAAAAACGGCAAGCTTTATTGTAACGATGGCGATTGGGTAGAGCACTGTACCGCTCTGGTGGAGAATCATCAGGGAGAGCTAAATATTATCCATTGGTCCGAACAGCCCCGCTGGATTGCTTCTGAGCCGAAGGAGTCTCTGGCCTGGGAAGGCGAGCCTGTGGCATCGGAATAACGTTGGGGCTGTGGCGTAAGAATCATCGTGAATTTGTCACGTCGGACTGACATGGGGCGGATTTGAAACACCTGAATAAGTCGAGCTTGTATGTGACCTTTTATAGGATTTGAACCTTCTGCGCTGGACTGTTGTCAAACAGGCAGCGTATAGATAGATTGACCGGGGTTTCCCTATAAGGTGCTGTTATGAGCTTGCTTAATGACTGGATGCAATTCAAAAAAGTGATACCTACTCCTGAAAAAGCGCTTCCCGGGCGTGAAGAGCCCCTGGAAGTGAATCCTGAGCACTATGTGTCAGGTAAGAGCTTTGTTGGCCCCTTTCCCGAGCACACTGAGATTGCCGTATTTGCTCTGGGGTGTTTCTGGGGAGCTGAGCGCCTGTTCTGGCAGCAACCCGGAGTCTATGTGACGGCGGTAGGCTATACGGGGGGATATACACCCAATCCCACCTATGAAGAAGTCTGTTCAGGTCTTACCGGTCACGCAGAAGCTGTGCTGGTGGTATACGACCCTGCCAGAGTGGATTATCAGACCCTGCTGAAGCTTTTCTGGGAAAATCACAATCCCACACAGGGAATGAGACAGGGGAACGATGTCGGTACCCAATACCGATCAGTGATCTACACCAATAATGCAGATCAGAAAGAGGCAGCAGAAGCCTCGCTCAAACAATTCCAGGAAGCGTTGGATTCCAGGCAGGTGGGGCAGATCACCACCGATATCTCCCCGCTGGGAACTTTTTATTATGCCGAGACATATCACCAGCAGTATCTTGCGAAAAATCCTAATGGATACTGTGGGTTGGCCGGTGTCGGCGTGTGCTTGCAGAGCTGATTCTATTTGCATAAAAAATTGAGCAAAGAACCGGTGCATTAAGCACTGATGCCTTAAAAAATAAATCTTAAGATAAAAAAAAGCCCCTGGGGAAAGGGGCCTAAGTCCACTCTAGCTCCAAGAGTAGCGAGGGTTAAGGGGCAATTTACATCTTACGGCTTACTTTGGTTGAGTTTCCTCATTACTTGCTTCCGGCGTTTTTTCCGAAAGCCGTTTCAGGCCTGATTCCAGTGTATCGATCATGGCCAGAAGCCTGGGTTTGATTTCCCGCGAATAAGTCTTTTCTGCCTGCATCCTGGCATACGCCGACATCATATGCAGGTTCCAGTTGGCGCGTTCTCTCAAGTCATAGGTTGATGTATCGAGATTCAGTGTCAGCTGCCTGAGCGTAGGGTTTTTCTGGCGTAGCCTGGTAAGAATCGCGGTGAGGCTTTTATCTTCATTATTCAGGTCTGCCCCCATGCTGTTGAGCAGCTTTTTCCCTTCGCATTCCAGCCGTGCCCAGCTGCTTGATAACTGTGCCTGCAGCCTTCCTTTGGCTTCATTCAGTTGCTCGAGCTGAGAATTTACCTTGCTTTGAGTCATGGTTGTTCCAGTCACTTTGGTCAAGCTTTCGTTAACAGGGTTAAGCTGATACTAGAAATAATTTTTAGAATATTCATCCTAATTTGAGTGGTGGATGATCGCCTTCGTGCTGCCATCTAAAACTTCTTTTTAATGGAAATTCGTAGACAGCAGGGTAGGGCCGACTATGCTTCATATATAGACGATGTATTTATTCCCTAGGTTCTCAGGGGAGGTCAGGGCGACCAGTTTATTTGGCGTAGTGAACGTCAGTGGATCAAGGTGAAGCGATGTTGCTTGACCCATTAAAAAGTAGACTCATGGTTGTTATGCCCAACAATGAAAACTTTGTCTCTCTGGTTTAAGTTCGGCGCATCACTGGCCTTCAGTATCATTTCAATGGCGATATTGCTGGCAGTGGTTGTCCTGACCAAGCTGCTGCCCGCGGTCGAAGATCTTGAGGGGCAGCGGGCAAGAATAGAAGTGGACCGGATTACCGGGGCAATCTTCTATGAACTTGAAACACTGAATCAGATTAATCTGGACTGGTCTGCCTGGGATGACAGTTATCAGTTCGTTCTCAACCGTGATCCCTCCTTTATCAATTCCAATCTCAATGACGAATCTCTGGCCAATCTTGGATTGCATGCGGTGATTTACTATCGTCCTGACGGTGAGATTGTGTGGGGGAAAACCTGGGATTTCGATGCCGGATTGGATATGCATATCGAGGAACTTCCCCTGGATAAGGCCCCGGTACCCGGGTTCATACTGTCTCTGGCGTTGAGTTCAGGGACAGACAAAGACGCGGGCTATACGGGGCTGCTGCAGACCCAATACGGATTGATGTTGATCACGCTGAAGCCCGTATTGCATTCTGACTTGAGCGGACCGCCTGCGGGAGGGCTATTGCTGGGACGACTGATTACCGGTTCAGTGTTGATGAAGTTGCAGCAGGCGGCAGGAGTTCCATTTGACCTGTATATGCTGGGGAATCCCGAACAACGGATGATGCACCAGAGTGTGGTGGCAAAAATCACCAATGAATTTCCCATATATGTCAAAAAGGCTTCTGCAACCAAACTTCTTTGTTATGCACTGTTGCCGGACCTCTACAGTGATCTTGCCATTCTGCTGGAAGTGAATATTTCCCGTGAGTTTTTCCGGCTGGTCTCCAACGCATTTACCGAATTCAGCTTTTATATGGGGGCGGCCATTGTCCTTGTCATGCTGGTGTTTGCGTTTCTCATATATAGCTTCGTTATTGCGCCATTGGCGGATTTGAAGAACTACGTCCTGTGGGTGAAAAATCTGCCGGATGATGAGGCACTGAGGGCTCCGCGCCTGAATCAGGATGAAATTGGCATTATCGGTGACATGTTTTACCGGCTGGTGGGGCAAATGCGTGATCAAAGTGCCCAATTAAGGGATTTATCCCTGACAGATCCTCTGACGGGGCTGGCAAACCGCCGGGCATTTGACCAATACATGACAGAACAATGGAAATTCTGTGTCAGCAGAAGCTGTCCTTTGTCCATTATCGTCTGTGACGTGGACTCATTTAAGAAATATAACGATAACTACGGGCATGCGATGGGGGACTCTGTGCTGAAAGAGGTCGCTTGTGCGTTATCCAAATCGGCCAATAAGCGTTACGACCTGACTGCCCGTTACGGTGGTGAGGAATTTATCATTGTTCTCCCCAGCACGACCTATGAGCAGGGGATGGCGGTTGCGGAGCGAATGTGTGAATCGGTGCGCGACCTGCAGATACCACATCATTACGCTTCCCATTCGAAATGGGTCACGATCAGTTGTGGAGTGACAGGGGGAATTCCTGGAGAGGAGGATAGTCCTGATGACTGGATTGCCTGGGCGGACCAGGCCATGTATATGGCGAAAAACCGCGGGCGTGATCAGGCTGCCAGAGTCCGCCCATCCAACGGAATGGCTCCGGCGGACGCCTGAGGACTGCGCTGCGATTCTGACAGGACACCAAAAGATCTAGGCTGTATAAATTACGTACTATTACGAATTCATCCTGAAGCGCCTGGAGATAAAATCACTGTCCCGATTTTTTAGTTGTATAAGCAGGATATAAAAGTCGTCATGGTTAAAAGATTTGCTTCTTACGGTGCTATGGATGCTTACCTGGCTGCTTGTTCAGCGGTACTGGTTAAGTGCTGGCCCGATGCCAACGGTGAGTGGGTAGCGGAATTCAAGGCCTGATACGCACTGAAAGGCACCAATTAAAAGAAAAGCCAGCTCAATTGAGCTGGCTTTTCTTTTATTAATAACCGCTAGTTTGATAACCTTTGTGACAAATCTAATGTGATGTTTTAACGCATTGTCGCCAGGGGTAGCCATCCATCTTCATGTGGAGAACCAAACATAGCGGTTTTACGATTCGTTTTTGCTTGCTGATCATGCTGGCGGGACTGCTCCCGCCCTTGATTACAGAGGCCCGGTCTGAACAGGGTTCCCCGAATTCTGAATCCTCCAATACACTGATGTTGTACAACTGGCCCGACTATATGCCAGTTGAGCTGACCTACAAGTTCCACGAGCAGACAGGAATCAGAATCGATTTTCACTATTTCACTTCCGATGAAGGTAAGCAGGCCCTGCTGGCCCAAACCGGCGGAAAAGGGCTGGATTTGATTATCGGCTCTGGTGCCAGTATGCGGGATTACATTGCTCCGCAATGGATTGCCCACCTGAAAGAGACAGATCTCCCCAACCATTCCCGCATTTCGCCCAGGTGGCTAAAGTTTGTTCCTGAGTTGGAAGACTATGCTGTTCCATTGCTGTGGGGGACGATAGGTATCGCCTACAGGCCCGATTTGCTGGACAAGGAGCCCAGGTCCTGGAATGACTTTTTTCACCCCAATCCGGATCTTTGGCAGCACATCATGATGATCAACGATTCTGTTGATGTCTTTGGTATGGCGCAGAAATCCCTTGGTTTGTCATTGAATCCGACATCCTTGCAGGATCTTGATGCGGCCTATCGTGTATTAATAGGGCAAAAAAGCTTTGTCTTGAGCTATGCTTATCCAAGACTGGATGAATCTTCGGAACTACTGCACGGACGAATTGCCATGGCTATGGTGTATAGCGGGGATGCGCTTACGTTGCAGAATATCGATAAGCGGATTAAATATGTTCACCCGGAAGAAGGAACCAACCTCTGGGTGGATTATATTGCTGTGGCCAAGGCTTCCCGACAGCCCGACAAAGCCCTTCAGTTTATTAATTTCCTATTAGAGCCTGAAAATGCTGCTTTGATGGCGGAGTCATTGAACTATGCCTCGACGGTTCGAGGTGTTGAGCAATATCAAAGCAGAGAACATCGGGAAAATCAGATCATTTATCCTCCCGCAGATGTAATGGAAAAAGCGGAGTCCTACATTCCGGTCAGTCCGGACCTGGTGCGGCATCGCAATCAGTTGTTTCTTGAGTTGACTAAGTAATATGTTTGGACCTTTGGCATCAAAAATTAATCTCAGGCTGAAAATTTTTTTGGTGGTATTGCCGCTGATTACCCTGCCTTTGATTGCCGTAGGGACCATGTCCTATTTGTATATGCGTGAGAACAGCCTGCGCATACTGGAAAACCAGATGGAACTGGCTTTGCGAAGTCTTAGCTCCGAACTTTCCAGGGAATTGGCAACGGCCCGCGCAAACCTGGATCTGTTTGCCACCAACGAGGTGATTGCGCGTTATCTTGCGCTTCCCGAATCCACCAGATACCGGGTAATGCAACCGGCAGTTCTGGGGATTCTGAGTGATTACCGCCGGGCCTTTCCCCAATATACGGAAATCGGCATTTACCTGCCGGATGGGAGAGCCGATACCCTGGTGGTGGACGAATTCGCCAGTCCGAGCAATAAAGAGGATTTTCATAAGCGGTTGATCTCTGAAAGTCCGAAATTCATGGACAAGCTCTACTTTGACAGCAGCTCTGGCGGTTATATTGACTATGTTATTGCCCAGAGAATCCTGGCACCTGAGCAGGATACGCCGGGTACCGGCACCGGAGTTTCCCGGTATAAGGGATATCTGGTGCTGGTGTTACGTATTCCCAATATCAACAACCGGCTGGCAGCGACACTGGATTTGCCGGAAGGCCTGGTGGCACTGACCAGCTCTACCGGTGATCCGTATTTTTCCACCCTGGTGTTGGATGACAAGATGCGGTCCCTGGTCAGTCAGGTGGTGAATTCCGGGATTGGCCGACTGCGCAGTATCAATATTGGCCAGGATTACTATCTTGGAGGCTTTTACCGGGTGACGGATCAGCTTCTGGCCACCGGCATTATTACCCAGGAGGTTATCAGTCGGGTGGTCAACCCGATCGTCTGGGGGATCGGTTGGAGCGTCGTCGGGGTTATTGTGGTAGCCTTCCTGCTGATTTATTCCAGCTTGAACGGCATGTTAGTAACGCCATTGATGCGGCTAAAGAACCAACTGCTGGATTTTCGTGCCGGTAGAGAAATGATATTGACCGACGACCGGCAGGACGAATTCGGGGAGCTTCATTCGCTGGTGAATGATCTGGCCGAATCCCAGCGTCTGGTGCGTAGCAAAATCAAGGAGATGACCTATTTTGACCCGTTGACCGGTCTTCCCAATCGGCAGGCATTTACTCTGATTCTTGATAAAGCCGTCAGCCTCGCGGGTCGACAGGATCAGGTATTCGGGGTGCTGTATATCGATCTGAACGGGTTTAAGGATATCAATCTGCAGTATGGAAACTCTGTCGGGGACGAGCTGGTCAAAGAGGCCTCTAAACGCATATTGTCCTGCCTTCGCCTGTCGGATGAGGTTTCCAGGCAGGTCTTGTCTGAAGATGGTGTCACAGATCAGGTTCTGGTTCGCACCGGCGGAGATGAATTCAGTGTTTTGTTACGTGATATCAAGAAAGCCCATCAGGCGTCGGTTGTGGCCTCCCGCATCATCGAGCAGTTTCAAAGAGCCTTCGATGTCAAAGGTATCTCAATATCCATCAATATCAGTATCGGTATTTCAATATATCCGCTGGACGGTCAGTCTCCCGATCTGCTGATGAAGAGTGCAGATCTGGCAATGTACGATGCCAAGCAGTTACCGGGGAATCGTTATCGTTTCTTTACCCATGCATTGAATGCGTCATCTGAAAAACGTCTGGTGATAGAAAAAGAGCTTAAACGGGCTATCCAGAATGATCAGTTCATGGTGTATATGCAGCCGAAGGTCTCTCTAGGAAACGGCATGGCGTCTGAGTTTGAAGCCATGTTGCGATGGAATCATCCTGAGCACGGGATCATGACCCAGGAACAGTTCTTCAGCGTGGCGGAGGAGATCGGCCAGCGGGTCAAGCTGGATGAATTGGCGGTGGATCTTATGGGGCAGGCCTGCAAAAAACTCAACGGCCGGTATGCTGAGCCGGTAAGAGTTTCATTTAACTTTTCGTTGAAACAATTGTGTTCCGGCAATCTGATTCAACAGATTGATAATTGCATGGACAGATATGAGCTCAACGGCCAGTTGCTGGAAGTTGAAATCAGCGAAAGTGCGATACGGGAGTATCCGGAGGAATCAAGTCTCCTGGAGCTCTTCAAGGAGTTTCAGAGTAGGGGAATAAAAGTCACTTTGGATGATTTCGGCAGGGATGATATTTCCCTGACCATGATAAGAAAATATCCCTTTGACCGGATCAAGGTCGCTTCCTCAATGGTAAGGGAGATTGAATATGACTCCCGTAATGAAAGAATCGCCGAATCAACGATGAAACTTGCCCACAGTCTAGGTATTGAAGTGGTGGTCATGGGCATCGAAAAAAGTACAAGTATGCTGATGATGAAGCGTTTCGGCGCAGACTATGCGCAGGGAGGGTATCTACAGTCGCCGGTATCGCCTGAGCAGCTACGTACAGACTTCCGCGCTGATATTTTCAATACCGCAGCACCTATTATGACGACTGATTTGTAGCCTATCGTCACTCCCGTTCTCGGGTTTGCGGTGTCTTCTAAACTCTTACAGTCTATTGCCACTAACACTGGCCTGTCTGAACCAGTGTAAAAAACGCCCTCTCCCCGATATAATGCGTCCTCATTTAACTTTCGTCCCGCAACAGGATTTTCATTAATGACGGTAAGAACCCGAATTGCACCATCTCCGACGGGTGATCCCCATGTCGGTACTGCCTATATTGCACTCTTCAACCTGTGCTTTGCCCGCCAGCATGGCGGTCAGTTTATCCTTCGTATAGAGGATACTGATCAGGCGCGTAGTACTCAGCAATCAGAGGACGATATCCTCAAGGCGCTCAGATGGATGGGACTCGAATGGGACGAAGGGCCGGATGTAGGCGGTCCACACGGCCCTTACAGGCAGAGTGAACGTAAAGACAGCTATAAGGGCTATGCCGAGCAACTGGTTGAAAAAGGCCATGCTTTCTATTGTTTCAGGACACCTGAAGAGCTGGAAGCCATTCGGGAAGAAAGGAAGGCTCAGGGCCTGAACCCCGGTATCAAAGGGGATCTCGAACTGTCGGCAGATGAAGTTCAGCGTCGTCTGGCGGAAGGTCAACCCCATGTTATCCGTATGAAGGTACCTGATGAAGGTGTATGCGTGGTTGAGGATATGCTGCGCGGCACGATTGAAATCGATTGGGCGCAGGTGGATTGCCAGATACTGCTCAAATCTGACGGGATGCCGACCTATCACCTGGCCAACGTGGTTGATGATCATTTGATGGGGATTACTCACGTCATCCGGGGTGAGGAATGGATCAACTCGGCTCCCAAGCACAAGCTCCTGTACGAGTACTTTGGGTGGGATATGCCGACACTGTGCCACATGCCGTTGTTGCGTAACCCGGACAAGAGCAAGCTGAGCAAGCGTAAGAATCCTACCAGCATTAATTTCTACGAGCGGTTTGGTGTATTGCCGGAAGCGCTGATGAACTATCTCGGACGTATGGGATGGTCCATGCCAGACGAGCGTGAGAAGTTCACGCTGGCGGAAATGATTGAGCACTTCGATATCAATCGGGTTTCCCTTGGGGGACCAATATTCGATCTGGTTAAACTGCGCTGGTTGAATGCCCTATGGATCAGAGAGACTCTCGATGATGAATCCTTTATCGAAAGGGTAGAGGATTGGGGATACGGGTTGGCCAAGCTGGCACCTCTGGTTCCGCAGATCCGGAGTAGGGTTGAGGTGCTGTCCGATGTGGCACCGATGACAACGTTTATTCGCAGCGGCTACCTTGGGTTAAATGAAGGCCATTTCAGTAGTGGCAAACTGGATCTGGATAGCCAGAAGAAAGTGCTTCAGTTAATTCTCTGGACCTATGAGCAGGAGCGTGAGTGGCATAAAGACAATCTGTTTGCTCACGCCAAGAAGCTCTCCAAGTACCTGGGCTTCAAAATGGGTGACTTTATGTTCCCGATTTTTGTTGCTATTGCAGGCACTCCAAACTCCTGGTCGATCATGGAATCTCTGGAGTTTATCGGACCGGATATGTCACGTGCCCGTCTGCGTGATGCGATCGAAGTTTTGGGCGGCGTTTCCAAGAAAGGTCTGAAAAAACTGGAGAAGGAATTCGCCGATTTTCAGGCGGTTTCAGAGGAAGGATAAAAAAATTATAAATTAAGGCGATTTGTTCTTGACTCGGACACCCGTACTCTCTAACATACGCCTCCGTTGTTTGGGGCCATAGCTCAGCTGGGAGAGCGCAACGCTGGCAGCGTTGAGGTCGACGGTTCGATCCCGTCTGGCTCCACCACTTCCTTCTCGGGAGTGAAAAAAGTTCTTAGTCCCCTTCGTCTAGAGGCCTAGGACACCGCCCTTTCACGGCGGTAACAGGGGTTCGAATCCCCTAGGGGACGCCAAATAAATAAGCCCTGCACGAAAGTGCGGGGCTTTTTTATTTGTCTTTATGATTCAGATGAATCCAAACCTGAATGCTGTCATCGGTCTTCTTCTATACCTGCACCTGCATATTTGTAACAACTGCATTATTTACAGTTAATGATGCCCCCAAATATTTAACGTGGTTCTGATTCCATTTATTCGCAGTGTCTACAAAACTAGTGGCGATTCAAAGAGTTTAAATACAAGCCACTTAAGCGCAAAATAGAAAGGCTGTCCAAGCGCCTCTACAAAGCTATTTGTGTTTCCAAGGTCTGCGCTCTGGACAAATTGGACACGACCGAATTCGTCAAATAGAAATAGAGGAGTAATGCATGACGTCTTACTTTCAATTCCAGTCTACCGGGGACTTGAACAACAGCAGGCTTTGTCTGATCGAAGACGCCCCCAAGGATATGGGAAAGTATAGCTTCACCCTTACCACAGGTATGCAGGCAACCCCCCACTTTCCCCAGGATGCAAAAGTGTATCTGCGCGAGGAAAATCCGGGCACGAAGCTTGAAGATATCGTGGGCAACACCAGAGGGTGTTTCATCGCATCTTCGAAGGTGGAAGCCATTGTGCGCGAGTTTGCGCCCGAGGGTGTTGAGTTTTTGCCGTTTACCCTGATCAACCACAAGAACAAGGTGCATTCCCAGGATTTGTGTTTCATCAATCCATTGCGGATCATCGATTGCCTGGATTATGAGGCCGCGGAGGTGGAGCTGGATGACGATGGCGCCATCGAATATTTTGAGGAGTTGATTCTTAGCCACACGAAGTTAGAGCATGCGCCTCATATATTTCGTATCGCCGGCTCCAAAACGGATATCGTCTTCAGTGAAGCGCTTACCAATGCCTTGAGGGATGCAGAGACAACCAATCTGCTCCTTGATGAGTTGGAGATCGTTTAGTCCATGTCTACCCACCTGTTGCCCGTTTTCTTCGACAATGCCGCCTATGATGTGGGCCGTTTGGTTCCCGCCGTCATGGCACCCGGTGCTGAGCTTACGGAGGTGCTGGCCCTCAATACTCACTACCGCATCAGAGGGATTAGTGATCTGTTTATGAGGGCGCGTCCCGAAGTGTGTTTGGACTGCTTCCATCGAGGCGGTCGCGCTTACAAGCAATGGCTGATGAAGGCGAACGAAGGCAAGAAGGCAACGGGGTTGGGTGTTCCTTTTTTTGACGCCGTGATCAGTGGTGATGAGGACGGGGCACGTCAGATTGCCAGCTTTTCGCGACAAACCCACAACCCAAACCTGGAGTACGAGGAGGATTTCCTCTATTTGCACTACCTGATGGAAGTTTTTTACCGAAACAACGAGGAGCACGGGGAGGCCATCTTAACCGCTTACGAGGATACCCTTGCCCAGGACGACTTTCGTTTCGACATCTGTCGCGCCTTGCAAGCGGGGGATTCGGAGCTGTTCGAGGAGGCCCTGGCCCTGCTTTGGGAGGATCACGAAGCCCTCTATCTGAAACTGGCCAACGCCGACACCGTGGGAATGGAGCGGGTGAAAACTGAAGGTCGCTTATGTGTGGAGGCGCTAGCCCTTGTGATCCTGGCCCGGAGACGGGGGCTGGCGGTGCAGGACGACTACCCGTTTGTTCCCTCCATTTTGTGCGAGCCGGTTTCGCTTGCCTACTCCGACCATAGCTGGAAAACACCGGAGATCCCAACTACATGACCGTCTCGCCCAAAGAGGCGAAGGGGGCAGGAGATCTTTCTAATTCTTTGAAATTGGTGGTGTAAGGCCTAACCCCATTTTCGTTTGTGTAAGTGAGATAAACATGAATTCACTTGAAATAGGTCTAAACCTAGATAGCGAAATAAGCGAAACGGATAGTAATACTCTAGCTTGCGAGATTATTCAGTCTAACCAATCTGAAACCGAAGAAACTATTACCAACATTGCCTTCGCGCTATACAACATTGCTCAATATCGCACATCTGGAGTTGGCTACTCTGAAATGGCAAGCGATTTAATAAGCGATTGGATTGAGAGAGTTTTCGACGAAGATAAAAAATCTTCAGAAAAACTAGCCGATATAGTTTTCGAACTAACATCAAAGAAATCTGATGAATTAGTAAAACGTCTGTATCAAAAAACGAATGACAAATATTTAAAGGCAACGCTACTTGAAGCGCTGTCATATAAAGGCACCTAATAAGCTTAGGTTTAGGATGGACTGACGCGGCTCAAACTAAAGGCGTTGAGGTTATAGATAACCCCCCGCCGACCGCCTAATGATAATCCCTTGATCTTGATTCAAGCCGAACAAGCTGATGGGTCAAATCAAACAGCTTGTAAGCAATGACGTGAACCACCTCTCCACCGGCATCCTTGTCGATTTTCCCGTAAACCTTGAGCAGACGGGCTTTTACCAGTTCCTTCATTTGGTTGAGGGCTGTCTGTAGCCAGACCACGACATTGATAGAGCCGGTCTCATCTTCCAGTGTGACAAAGGTCACCCCGGCGGATGTTCCGGGCCGTTGGCGGTTGACGACGACTCCGGCCACGTAAACTTCTTTTTCGATATCGAGTTGGTAGAGATCTTCTGCTGACACACAATCTTCCAGAATGGATTGATCTCTTAAATACGCCATCGGATGATCCCCCAGAATGACGCCGGTGCTGCTGTGGTCTTCGATGATGCTGTCCAGCCGGGCGGGTGCGGTGAGGGGATGGCTGGGTGGTTCCAGCTCCATGAACAGCTGGTTGTAAAAATGATGCGCCGAAGCCTCCCAGCGTTGTTGGTAACGATGTTTGCCCAGTGTTTCGAATGCGTTGGCAGATGCCAGGGCTTCCAGGTCATCACGGCTTATGCCGGGCAGGCCCATGACTTCTGTCATCGCCTTGAAACCATGTGGAGGTCGGGATTGGCAAATCCTATCCGCAGCTTTCTGGCTGAGGCCTTTGACAGATCGAAAACCCAGACGTAATGGTCCTTCCCCGGCAGATTTCTCAGGAGGCTGTAAATGGTGGTCCCAGAGACTATGGTTGATATCCACTGGAAGCACGGTAACCCCATGTCGTTGTGCATCCTGTATCAGTTGCCATGGGCGATAGAAACCCATGGGCTGGCTGTTCAGGAGTCCGCAGAGAAAGGCGGCAGGATGATAAAACTTCAGCCAGGCGGATATATAAGCCAACAGGGCAAAACTGGCTGCATGGGATTCGGGAAAGCCATATTCCCCGAAACCTTCTATCTGTCGGCAGAGTCGTTCTACGTACTCTTTATTAATCCCTTTGTTCAGTAGCCGCTCAGTTAATTTGTTACGAAGGCGGTTCATATGTCCCTGCTTTTTCCAACTGGCCATTGAGCGGCGCAGATCTTCTGCTTCGTCTGCGTTAAAGTCAGCTCCCACCATCGCAATGGCAATCACCTGTTCCTGGAAAATGGGGACGCCGAAGGTGCGTTCCAGGATCGGTTCCAGTTCTGCCAGAGGCACATCCGGTTTTTCCTCCTGATTTTTGCGTCTGAGATAGGGATGCACCATGTCACCATGGATGGGGCCGGGGCGCACGATAGCGACCTGAACGACCAGATCATAATACTTTTCGGGTTTGAGGCGGGGCAGCATATTCATCTGGGCTCGCGATTCCACCTGAAACAAACCCACGGTATCGGCTTTCTGCAACATGCCATAAACCTTTTGGTCTCCATCCTTGGGAATATCCGCCATGGTGAACGGATGCCCCTTCTGAGCTTCGATATATTTCAGGGTTTTCCGAATGGCCGTGAGCATTCCGAGAGCCAGGACATCGACTTTCATCAAGTACAGCGATTCCAGATCCTCTTTATCCCACTGAATGACGGTACGATTCTCCATGGCAGCATTCTCTACAGGAACCAGTTCAATCAAGGGCCCCTGGGAGATGACAAAGCCTCCGACGTGCTGAGACAAATGTCGGGGAAACCCGAGTAGCCGAGGCAACAAAGCCCGCATACAACTCAGCGTATGGTTGTTCTGGGAAATCTGCGGAGTAATCACTTCATCCATCCAGTCTTTGCCCCGATAACGCCAGCCGTAATTGGCGATGACGTTTTCCAGTTGCATCAGATCCACACCGAGGGCCTTTCCCAAATCCCGGATAGCGCTTTTGGCTCGGTATGTGATGACAGTTGCTGCAATGGCGCAGCGGTCGCGCCCATAGCGTTCGTATATGTATTGAATCACTTCTTCGCGGCGGGCATTTTCAAAGTCCACGTCAATGTCCGGTGGTTCGTTACGCCGCTTGGAGATAAAGCGTTCAAAGAGCAGGCTGGCCTTGGTGGGGTCTACCTCGGTGATACCCAGGCAGTAACAAACCACAGAGTTGGCGGCTGATCCGCGCCCCTGGCACAGGATGTCCTGGCTGCGCGCGTATCTGACGATGTCGTAGATGGTCAGGAAATAGTACTCATAGTTCAGCTCATCGATGATACGCAGTTCTTTTTCGATCAGAGCGATGACACTGTCCGGGATTCCCTCTGGGTAGCGCCTGTGAGCCCCTTCATAGGTCGACTCGCGAAGGTAGGTTTTGGCGGTATACCCCGGAGGGACGGATTCTTCAGGATACTGGTAGCAGAGCTCGCTCAGCTTGAATGCGCAGAGGCTGATAATCTTTAAAGACTCGGAGAGATATTCCTGTTTGTAGATCGCTGTGAGCTTCTGTAATGAACGAAGATGGTGCTCGGCGTTGGGCTTGAGTTGGGACCTAATGTCATGAACAGGTGTATTGAGACGGATGGCGGTCAGTGCATCATGCAGCATTTTTCTATCGGGATGATGCATCTGGGTATAGTTGCTGGCGACAATCGGCAACAGGAGCTGTTGTGACAGCCGTTCTACCTGCTGTAGCTGTACAAGGTCCTGTTCCACCAGATGAAGCTCCAGCAGCAGCCAGATTCGTTTTGAGAAGTGCCGGAGCAGGGTCGCCAGCCCGTCTGGGTCTTGGCCGCTGAAAGGGGATTGCGAGTGTAACTGGGACTGAGAGTGGAGCTGGGACTGAAAGTGAAGCTGGGACTGAAAGTGAAGCTGTGAGTGAGAAAGCGGGTAAAACTGCGGCCGCCAAAGTAAAACGCAATGATGGAGGTTCAGTAAGTCTTCAGGAGTGAAAACATAGTGGCCTTTTTCTGCGCGTCTGCGACAGAGGGTGATCAGGCGACAGAGTTCGCCGTATCCCTGTCGATTCTGGCAAAGAACGACGAAACAGTCCCCGGCGTGATGAAATTCGCTGCCGATGATCAGTTTGAAGTCCTCTTCCTCCTTCGGCTTTTTTGTTTCGTTCCATGCTTTGACCTCATTCCATGCCTTTACCACTCCGGCAACCGAGCATTCATCGGTAATGGCAAGGCCTTTGTAGCCTTCCGATATGGCCTGTTGCACCAGCTCTTCGGGATGAGAAGCCCCGCGCAGGAAACTGAAATTACTGATGCAGTGAAGTTCGGCAAAGCTCATGGCTACTCTCGTAATAATGGCTGCTCTCGTGATTGGTGTCAGGCAAAGATGCCGTGTAGGAACCACTGCTGTGGCGGCGCCCTGTACAGCCAGTGCAATACTGAGGTTTCACCGGAGATCGGTGCTGATATGCCGGGTACGGACGTCGTTGCAATGTAGTAATCCCGGGAGACGGCGATGTTATCCCACCAGCCGGAATTCATGCGCAGAGGACCCCGGACGAGGCGGTATTGACGGATATCGACTTCTCGCGGTTGTTTCAGCAGCCAGACCGGCACCTGAGTGCCCAGGTTTTCCGGAGGAGGGGCCGGAGATAACGGCTGGGAGTTGCACAAGGTCTGTTTCTCCGGCCGATAATCATCCGTCAGTCCGATGAAATGAATTCGGTCGGCGCCAATACGTGCTGCGAGCCGGTTGAGAAGGTAAGCTTTTTTATCCTCATGGGCGCCACCGCTATCCTGAAAGAGCGATAGAGAGCAGGGTGGAATATCTTCAAACTCCGATGCCTTAAGCTCAAAGCCTGTCACGGGAGCGGGCAGGGTGACCCGCTCTATTTGCATGCTCAGCATGTAAACCCAGGCATCCACCCGGTTATCCGCTGTGGCCAGATGAATCGGCATGGTGGTGTCGGGATGGCTTCGATGAATGAGTTTCACTGTCAGGCTCTGACTCACAAGACAGCGGTTCTGCAAAAAGCGGCAAAATCTTTTGACGGCCGAGGCCAGCGGAAACAGTAGAGGGGTGAGAGACTCGAACTCCTGCTCCATGTCGGTTTTCAGGCGGAAGTTTTCGGGTATCTCAAAGGGTTCCGGTTTCCATTCCGCATGACCGAGTGCCTGACTCAGATACATGGCCAGCTCTTTGTCCACCCGATAAGAAAGATCACCTGTGGGCAACTCAGCGACATCATGAACGGATCTTAGCCCCAGTTTCTGCAGACGCATTTGTATGGCTTCAGGAAGTTCCAGGCACTCTACAGGCATCCTTTTCAGCACCTCCAGGAAACGTGATGTATCAGCGCAGAGTTCAATGCCGCTTCTGGTCAGCATGCGGGCTGCTTTGGGAGTCGGTGCGGCAGCGATATGAAAGTGGTATCCCAGTTCCTGGAATAATTCCTCAATGCCGGCCCTGAGCTGAGGTAATCCGCCAAAAAAACGGCGCATGGAAGCCACTTCAAGATAGAGTCCGTCGGGAAAGTCCAGCCCTACCCAGCCTGAGAATCGGTAGGCAAACCTGGCAGCGCGTTTCAACGCCTGGTTTTCCTTATGAGGGAGTATGGTGAAGATATCCATTTCCGGAATTAGGCAGAATGCCGTATTCACCATCATTCCCGGCTCCACTCCCTGACGACGGGCAGCATCATTGGCGTCGATGACGCAGCTGTTTTGCTCCCTGGTCAGGATTACCGGGCGTTGCTGCTCAAATGGCGGATGCCAGGTTTCTCCATACAGATGGGGGAAGTGCATATAGAACCAGTGCATGTTTCTCTCTCTTTTCTCTCACTGCCTAACCGGCTTTCATCGCAGAGGGTAACGAAGACTGCTTCTGATAACGGTATCCGGGACAGGAACGGACTCTGAGTCTGAATGGCTCGCTGGGCCAGCCCCGTTTGCGTTTCAGGATACTGACATTGATCCATTCCTGATCCAGTGCCTGCACGTGTATGCGCAGGGCGCAGGGTGTGGCAGCAGCTCCCTGCTCACGAAAGAGAAAACAGGGGGTATGGTGTTGTGCTGCAACGATCTGCAGACGACGGACATGTTCTGGTTTGATTTGTCCCGGCCAGGACAGGACGGCGCTGGCGGCCCCGCTTTTGATCGCTTCCTCGGTGCTCCACAAAGTATCACGGGCTGATCGGTCAGAGGGGTGGATCAGCAGCAGACGTTGGACGTTGATGCCTGCTGCAGCCAGTGCCGGTCCGTGCAGGCGATGAGGCGGCGCAACCCAGGTCAGCCATTTGTCATCTTCGCTGAGTCGTTGTAAAGCAGGCAGCAGAATGCTGATTTCACCCGCACCCTGGCGATCGTAAAGTATTTCGGTCACGCCATTCGCTGGCCACCCGGCATCAGCCAGCCGTTCATTCAACACGGAAAAGCCGGTATCAATCCCCTGGGGCATGTACTTGCCCGTATTCAGGGATTGTTGTTGGTACAGGGCGCTGGCACGCCAGATTGCAGGGTTATCCAGTACGTTGTTTGCCATGTGATGTCAGCCTCGGGTTGAATTTATACTGTATATATAAACAGTATTTTTGTCAAAGGCATGTCACGTATTAGTGAGGTACTTGGTCAAGGGATTAAGGAGAGGAATCAAAGAGGGGAGAGTGAAAGAGAGATGGTTCAAGATAGAGGAGAAGGGCATTAAGGGGGTTAAAGAGGATTGAAGATAATAGAGGGAAAGAGGGCTGAAGATAGAGTAAAAGGGCAAGACAAGTGCCTCGCCCTTCGGACAGGAAAAATACCTGAAGGTATTTTTCCTGTAGATATCAGGGATACCTGCCTCAACTGGCGGGAGTTACCTCCTGATTTTCAAGCGACTGCTGACCGAGATTGACCTCTGGTGCGCCCTCAACCTTGGCGCTGTAGAAGCCTTCACGGTTCAAATCCAGCAGGGCTGTTACCCGGAATGACGGGACTTTGAAAATCTCGGGCCGGTCAGAGCGGGTCAGGATGTAATAGTCTCCCTCCTGAGGCTGGGTAAGAGTCAGCTCCAGGGTTTTATTGCCTTCGCTGTCAGCATCCTTCAGCGCCAGAATAAAGTGCGCCTTGGGCTCCTCAAGCCGGTATTCGGGCTTGGGCTCAGTTCCCAGCACTTCCAGGAAGTTCAGGTTGGCCAATGCGTCGAGCACTTTTCTGATGGCCTCTTCATTGCTGGTTTCATTTGCTTGCAGGCCGCTCAGCTGCCAGTTGTCGCTACCTTTTGCCAGCTCGATATCCTTAAACTTGATATCGGTAATGTTGTCTTCGGGAACGGCTGTCAAACCAGTGTCCACCCAGCTATTGCCTTCGGTGGGTACCTCGTGGGTGGCAAACTTGACCGCGAAAACGTTGTCCTGGGAATCCACCCGGGCGTGAACTTTGCGGTAGCCGGGAGAAGTTCCCAGGTACAGGCTAGTGATTGTTGATCCGTCCTGCAAAAGTTCCACTTTGCGCTGGAACTTGTCGTCGGTAACTTCGAAACGTTTCGCTGCTGTCGCCGTAGTGGCAACAGGCCAACCGGATTTCAGTTCTTTCAGGCTGGAGATCAACTGATCGATTTTTCCCGGAGCTGCAGGCAGGTTGTAATAGCTAGAAACCACCCAGTCACCCTGTTGTTTCTTCAGGACAACTTTAGCGGAGTCCTCACCATATACTTGTACTTCATCCACGGCTTCCAGGTCTTCGGCCAGAAGGGGCTGTTCGCCGTTGGCAAAGGACGGCTCGTTGCCGGGCCAGTGGGTGGCGGTGATCAAAGCCAGCTGTAGCACGAAAGCGGCAGATAGCAGTTTGGTCCATTTAGTGTTCATCGATTAAGCCCTCCCCAATTCCAGCATGTCGGCGTAATGTTTCTGCTGACGTTTGAACCACAACCGGAACAGGCCATACAGGGCTGCCAGACCAATAAGCATCAAACCATAGTTAAGGTATTCCCAGAACTGCTGGCGCTCGCTGGACATGGGGAACAGCGTGTTGGCGAAATGGCTGCGGGAGCGAATGCTCAACAGACCACGATCTTCCACGGACCAATCGACAGCGTTCTGCACCAACTGTAAGGAGTTGAGATAAGGAGCCCGGTCCGTTGAGCTGATCAGATTGACGGTCTGGTCAGTCAGGAACTCATTGGAAGAGAACAGAATGATCCGTGCGGATTCCGGAGACTTGTCGATCACGCCGGCAAACTTTGGTTTGTCGTCTGCTTTTTTGGCATCGTTTTTCATACCTTCTGTATTATTCGCACCTTTCGCATCCTGGGTCTTATCCTGCTCTTTCAGCAGTGGAGACTCCTTGTCCTTAAACCAGGATTCGAAACGACCTTCCAGTGCCACACCGACGAGATAGGAATCTCTTTCGCCTTCCGCCTGCCAGGGGCTGACCCTGCCATCAGAAGATATTCGGGGCGTGACATCCAGTGAATCGGACAACCAGGTATCGCCAGTCGTATGCAACAGCTCGGTGACCTCAACATTGCCCAGCTTCTCCTTATCCAGCTCGATGGGAGAGGCCCAGCTCATGGTGACCTGTGGCAGACCTGAAGTGATCGCCGTTGTCTGGTTCATCCCCTGATCGCGGATATCCGCAAAGTAAGGATAGTCCAGCAACCGTATTTCACGGAAACTCATGCCGCCGACGTTGCGGTTTACGGGGATCGGGAAGCGGGCATTCTGTGGATCCATTGTCATGGATTTATCCATGGTGATGCCGTTGTGTTTCAGCCATTCGGTAAGGCCCGAATCGTAATTCTGGGCAGTCAGGGAATTCTGGCTGAAATTGGTGCTGAACGGTGAGGTGGAAAGCAGCACGGTACCGCCTTTCATCAGGAACTGGTCCACGGCGAACAGCTGCTTATCGTTCAGGGATTCCGGAGCCGCCAGGACCAGAATATCGGCATCCTCGGGCACCTGGCCATTCTTGAGATCTGCATCCTTAACTGTCATGGTCTCCATCAACTTCTTGCGTAATGTGTTGAAGCGATGAGAGTTCTGCGGACCATACTGTTGCATGTATGGATTGGCAGGTTGCTCCGGTGCCACCAGGGCGACTGTCTTGGTAAATCCGGTAGAGAAGCGCTTGAGGCCAGTTTCAATGTTGCGCTCAAGGCCTTCCTGGTCAAGAGAATCGGGCAGCGCCACCTGTACATACTGTCGACCATCGTTCATCAACATATAGAAGTAAAAGCGGTCGTTGGACAGCAGACTGGTGGCCATGGGCTGCATGCCATATTCCTTCTGAACCTTTTTCGCCAGGCTGCCGTCGCCGGCATCCGGATCCTGAACGCTGTAGCTGAATTTGCCATTGGAGGTTTGCTTGATATGCTCCAGGGCTTGATTCAGTTTGCTGGAAAGATCCTGCAGTTGCCCGGGTAGCTTGTCCTGAGCAGAAATGAAGCCATTGAACTGGATCGGGGTGTTGATCGTGGCAAAGAGTTCTCCCTGGCTCTGGAAAGCATGCAACACCTTCTTGATGGCTTTGGTGATGTCATATTCAGGATTGCGCAGGAGTACATCCAGATCTGCTTCGTTGTGGTCCTTCACTTCAATCAGATCCCTGAACCCGAGTACTTCAAACTGATCACCGTAGCTGATCAGTACATTGAAGTAGGAATTCACCAGCGACGCCTGATACTTGTCCGAAACCTGGAATGGTGTCGGACGGATGCTGTATTTGTTGTTGGCTTCGTCTTCCAGCTCAGGGTTGGTCTGCGGATCGACGAACTCAACCCGGACTTTGCCGTTGCCTGCCACTTCGTATTCCTTCAGGAGATCCCGTAATTGAGGCACCAAAGGAGCCAGCAGCGGATGAGTCTTGGCGGAGAAATAACCTCGGATCAGCAGAGGTTCCTGTAACTGAGCCAGATAGGTTCGGGTCGCATCATTGATGGAATAGATGTTGCCGTCGGTGAGATCCGCACGAAGTGTTTTTACCTCACTCAACCACAGGTTGGCCGCCACAAGGTTCACAATCAGCAAGCCAGACAGGGCATACCAGGCCTGATGATGGGGGCGAACGCCTTCCTTGTGGGTCCAACGCTGTTTCTCCAGAGCCAACACGTTCAATGACAGGAAAACACCCACAATGCTGAGATAGTAATAGAGATCCCGGATATCGATAATGCCTCGGGTAATGGATTCAAAGCGTGATCCCGTGCCCAGCTGTTTCAGAATCTCCCCCGTGGAATAACCAAACAGATCGACAAGGGTATTGGATCCCAGCAGATATAACAGAATGCACACCAGGGCGGTGACCATCAGACTGACGATCTGGGATTCATTTTTGGCGCTGACATACAACCCGATAGATAGGTAGGCGGCTCCCAGGCACAGTGTTGCCACATAGGCACCAAAGACGGGGCCCCAATCCAGGTGACCGAGTAGAGACACCGTTATCGGGATGGGCAGTGTTAACACCAGCGCGACAACTAACAGGCTGAAACAGGCGAGAAATTTACCCATCACCAGTTGTAACGGCGTGACCGGCAAGGTCATCAGGAACTCGATGGTTCCCATGCGCTTCTCCTCGCTCCACATACGCATGGTGAGGGCGGCCACCAAAAAGATCAGTAACAGGGGCATCCACTCGAACAGCGGGCGTACATCCGCAATATTGCGGGCGAAAAAGGCCTCAACCCAAAAGAAAACAAACAGGTTGACGGCCAGAAAAGAGGCCAGGAAAACAAAGGCCACAGGAGAGCCAAAAAACTGGGCGATTTCTTTTTTGGCGATGCGCAAGACAGTCCGATCAGGCAGCATGGGGCATCTCCGTTACTTGGTTAATTTCCTTGAATACAGTCTCGAGATCCCGTACTTCGGGGTACAGGGCATGCAGTGGGACATTCGCAGCGATCAGCTTACGAGCAACCTCTGACACCAGGGATTCGTCGAGTTGTTCCTCGGAAGTGGTCAGGGCATAGGTCGATGCCATATCCATTGAGCTGATCGGTTGCACTTTCTGGACCACTGCCATGTCAGCCAGGGCTGATTCGATTTGTGATTGGCCGGCACTGGAGCGAAGCAGCAGGCGTTGAGATTTCTGCAGGTCTGCCAGGCTGGAATCCAGAGCCAGTTTACCGTGACGGATCATCAACACCCGATCACACATGGCGTTGACTTCCTGCATGATGTGGGTCGACAAAATCACTGTGGAATGCTGACGCAAAGAGGTGATCAGGCTTCTCATGTGTTGGATCTGGGATGGATCGAGGCCATTGGTGGGCTCATCAAGGATCAGGATCTTCGGCATATTGATCATGGCCTGGGCAACGCCCACCCGCTGGCGGTAACCCCGCGATAGCGTACTGATGGGGTTGAGCGCCTTTTCTTTCAGATCGGTTCGTTGTATGGCATCAATTACCGCCGCCTGGCGCTTGGCGGCAGGGACGCCCCTCAATTGCGCAGCGTAATCCAGGTAATCGATAACGGACATTTCCGGGTAGGTCGGAGGATTTTCCGGTAAATATCCCATGTGGGCACGGAGTTCCAGGGAGTGTTTCTGGACATCTTTCCCGTCAATGTTGATGAGGCCTGCGGAAGGCTCTAGATAGCCCATCAGCATTTTCATGATAGTGGTCTTGCCGGCCCCGTTATGGCCCAGCAAACCGACGATTTGACCGCTTTCGATGCTAAAACTGACATTATCAACTGCGGTAAAATCGCCATAGTGACGGCTTAAATTATCGACATTGATCATTGAATCAAGTCTCCCTTATGTCATTTGTGAAGAATAAGGTTTTTGTAGGTTTTATGATGAGCCCGGGAACAGAGGGGTTGAGATTGGGCTCAGAGCTTGCGGCCTAAAACTATATTCAAAAATTACCGCAATGGAGCATCCTTAAGTAAATTTAACCGGCTATTCAGCCTCCGGTAATATTTTCGAACATGCCTGCATCTGAGGCGAAAATGGGACAAACCGACATAGGAGTTGGCCAATAAAGCTCTTTCATCGCTCAGGCTTTCCAGTCATTATGAGCCCACTTTAAACCATAAAAATGAACAGGCAATTGCCTCCAATGCTGCTGCAATCGTGACCATTGGAATGCCTGAAAGCAATTTATAAAAGTACTTAAATATCATTTATAAAAAACATAACGTGCACATGGGAAGGAAACTGCAATGGGAGACAAGAAATACGATGTCATTCTGTTCGGCGCGACCAGTTTTGTCGGCCAGATTCTCGCCAGATACCTGACAGATCAATTTGGCGTCAATGGTGAATTGAAATGGGCTGCTGCAGGCCGCTCAGGTTCGAAGTTGGACGCTGTGAAAGATTCTCTGGGGCCTGTCGCCCGTGAACTGCCTTTGCTCATTGCTGATGCCTCAGACGATCGGGCGCTTGCGGACTTGTGTCAGCAGACCCGGGTGATTGTCTCCACTGTAGGACCTTATGCGCTATACGGCGAACCCATGGTGAAGGCATGTGTCGCATCGGGTACAGACTACTGTGATCTGACCGGAGAAGTGCAGTGGATCAAACGCATGGTCTCCAAATATGAAAAACAGGCCGAAGCTTCCGGTGCCAGGATTGTTCACTGCTGCGGGTTTGATTCCATTCCTTCCGACCTCGGAGTGTACTTTTTGCAGCAACAGGCAAAGGAGAAATTCGGGGAGTCCTGCGAACATGTGAAGATGCGGGTAAAGAAAATCCGTGGAGAATTTTCCGGCGGGACTGTGGCCAGTTTGATGAACGTGGTGAAAGAAGTTAAGGAAAATCCGGAGCTGCGCAAGGAACTGGCAAATCCTTACTCCATCTGTCCGGAAGGGCATGGCTTTAAAGCTCGTCAGGACAATATATCCAGTGCCAAGTACGATCCAGATTTTCAATCCTGGATGGCACCCTTCGTGATGGCAGCAATCAACACCCGTGTTGTTCATCGTTCCAATGCCCTGACCGGCAATTCATACGGCGATTCGTTTCGCTATGATGAAGCGGTCTTGACCGGCAAGGGACTGAAAGGCGGAGCGGGGGCATTCAGCATGATGGGAGTCATGGCGGGGTTCATGCTGGCCACCACCATCAAACCCACCCGTTGGGTGCTGGAGCGCTATGTGGTACCCAAACCCGGGGAGGGGCCAAGTCCGGAATCCCAGAAAAACGGCTTCTATGACATCCGTTTTTACGGTGAGACCGCCAGCGGTGAGTCGATTCGTTGTAAGGTCACCGGCGACGAAGACCCCGGTTATGGATCAACAGCCAAAATGCTGGGACAAGCGGCAGTTTGTCTGGCCAAAGACATTGATAAAGTCGACAAGAAAGGCGGATTCTGGACACCGTCAACAGCCATGGGGGATAAACTGATTGAGCGGTTAACGGCTCATTCCGGTTTGGCGTTTGAGGTGTTGGAGTCCTAGTGAGAATCGCTGAAACTCTTATTTTTTAACTCTTAATTGTTTTTAACGACAGATAACTTCCGGATTATTCTGGTGGCACTGGTTTAGTGCAGGTAAGAGTGCCAGAGTGATGTTTCAGACTAAAAAAGCCGGTCTGATGACCGGCTCCGGTTAGGCGGGGCGCTTGCTTGTTCCCGGAATATTTTCTCCGTCGCTCTCCGAGTCTGTATCCATGGACCCGTTAATCACTGGCTTATCAGCCGCACGGATATTATTGGAGTTTAAACTCTCGATGGTGCTGTCAACATTGTTATCGCCCACAGCACCTGTCGAAATCCCTTGTATGCCGGAAAATAAAATTCCAGGACGCTCGCTGGATCGATGCAATTTAAAGTCTCCTTTTCCTCCAAAGGAGGAGTCTGGCTGGTTTATTGCGGTCTGTTCAACATGGTCACACACAGCGCAAGGCCTTTTTACTCCGGCAACCGGCACCAGCGTTGGTCTGACGGTGTCTGATGATTTACCTTCGCCAGAGGAACTTTTGACGATATGATCGTAAAGAGACTGCTCAGCATGCATGCAGGCGCTGCGTTTTGCTGGGTCTTTTCTAATCCCAGGGAGGTTTGACTTTTCACTTTTGGGATGAATTTGGCTATCAACAATTTCTACGTATTTTTCGATGCCTTTTTCATCACCCTTTCTCAGTTCTTGTGCTGCATTTCTTATAACGTCCAGGATAGAGTCAACTTGCTCCTTTAATGTCTGCAACTCCTGATCATTGACATTGGCCCCTAGTGCACCGCTCTGAAGACTCTGAGTTTGTTCAATTGCCTGATTCTTGAAACTGCTAAACTCCTCCTCGTTGAGTAGCTTTCCCAAAATTTTTTCGCCGTGACGTATTAATCTTTCCTGTTCACGTAATTTATTATTATTTATAGGAGGTCGATCTGATAGAGATTCATTGGCATTAGATGGCGAAGGTTCTTTAGCGTTTTTTACTTGTTCTCTAGTGTTTGCTACTAGTTGTTCTAGATTTTGAAAACTACTCTTCAGCGCCGTTAATAATCCATCGGTATTTTTATTGCTGCTGATCAATAGCTTGCCATTGTGGACCGTTGCCTGAACTTCTATAAACCCTGAGTCTTTGTTGCCTAAGAGGGCCACTGATGAAATCCATCTTAAGGCCTGATTTGTCTTGTTTAATCCTTGGTATTTTTTAGTTCCTGCGTCAACTTTGCCTCCTCTCAGGTCGTTGGCTTTCTCTGCACCTTTTTTGTCAACTTTGACTAGACGCACGCTATTGTGATTAATGCGTTTAGGAACCAGAGGCAGTGTAGAAGTGCCTTCAATGGAACCGCTTCCTACTCTATTTTGTTGGCTAACGGCCATTCCCTGAATTCTGGCTTGGCCAGACGCTGATGTTTCTGCTATAGGGTCAGAATTTATAGTTGTTACAATATTAGGTCTTACTCCGTCTACCATGGTTTCTCAGCCTCTTATCATCTGAAGTTCATTGGAAGAAAATGGCGTTTCTCGATGATCGTGTATTGATGGCGTCGGGGAGGCCTCCTGCAGGTAGTCTTTGATGACTGTCTTCAAGTGAAGAATGGTTTCGATGAAGTTCTTGAGGATGTTGGAAAACAACTGTGCGGTTAATCCCTCGACATCGCGAACAAAACTCAATACCAATGTGTTCTCGTCGGGGTTGACGTTAATGGCTGCCCCTTTGGTTCTGAGTCCTGGAAAGCTGTATTCCAGTAATCTGACGAGTATCGAATTAATCGCATCGTCTATCGGCGCCAGCTCTCCCAGTAAGACCAGTTGATTCTGATCATCGGTTAGGAACAGGGTGATGAGGTTGTCTTCGATATACTGAAATCCGCAAACGTTCTCATCGTTAAGCTGGAATTCGGGAAGACCGTTCAATTGAGAAAACTCTTTCAACAGAGTGTTAATGCGTTGTTTGGGCTCCATAGGTTACTCCTGGTTGTGACGCATAAACTTGGTGGCTGATTGCCACGGCTTTGTTGATAAGTAACGGTCGAAATAGGAAAGTTCTGTCGCACCATTGTTCCAGGCGAAGCGTGATTCCTCGCTTTTAGCGATGCCTACACTCGCTCGATGTGAATTTTGGTGATAAATTGGTTTGATTAATTCCGCACATCAAACCTCTAAGAACAATATGATGAAGTACTGCATAAGCGTATTTGTGCTGTTGTTTTGCAGCATCGTACGAGGGGAAGTCATGAGCTGGTGTGCCTATTACCAGTGGCATCCCTGGATATATCCTTCGGGTAATGAATACTCCGGTTTGCTCATTGACCAGCTCAACTTATTCCAGAAGCTGTATCCCGAAATAGAGGTCAAACCTATCATCGTGGATAACTGGAAACGGTGTCAGGTGGAAGTGGCCAGAGGGGATATCAGCATCGTATTGGGTGCTAATCGAACCGAAGACAGAGAACGCAGCCTGACCTTTTTGGATCGCCTCAGCTTTATCAACCGCACCACAGTCGCCGCCTATGTAGCCGAAACAGCCCAATTAAGGCTGTATCCTCATCGGACGAACTACGTCAATATCGAATGGTCATGATCCGCGGGAATACCTTCGGACCAAAGCTGGACCCATTTATCAATAGTCTGGAATCTGACACTCAAAAACAGGAAGTCAGCTCCATGAACCAGCTCTTCCAACTGGTTGGTATTGGCCGGTTTGATTACTTCTTCTCCATCCGCGAAGCCTTGCCGGAATTACTTCTCAAACACGAAGAGGAATTTCCCGAATACGGCGCACTTAAATTTCGAGAGGTTTACTCCGTAAAACGGGAAACCCCGGTCTTCATCGCCTTTGGCAAAGATACTGAAAACTATTCACGGTTTGCAGAGAAATGGGCACATACACTGGAAGAGTTTTATCGACAGCAAACGCTGGACGAGGCTTTGAAGAAGTATGTGGGGAGCGAAGGTAACTTGTAACAATTCTGCTCCAGATCTGATTTCATTTAGTCCAAATAACCGATAGCACCCCTTTCTATCCACCTTTATGATTTTGTCTTAAATGGATTACTCGGCAAGGATATAAAGGGAGCTACATGCTGACTCCAGAAGAAATCTACATTACTGACTATACAGAACTATTTCTGGACCTCTACCGCTTCGGAAATTCAACAAGCCCTCGCTTTGATAATATCAGACCCCACAAAGATGCCATGATAATAGATAGAAATGGCATCAAGTACATTCTGGCGGATGGCAATGGAGTAAGTGCATTTTCATCAATCCCATCAGGGAAAAAGAATACCTGGAAGCTTCGGAAAGGTACTATATTGCCAGCAGGAGTAAAGCTTGTTATGGATAAGCGCCTAAACCATGAGAACCACTATATGCTTGCCCCATCCCATACAATGAAATTAAGCGAATTTCATGCCCTCATGGATAAACTGCGAGAATGTGCTGTAAAGATTAATTAAGGAGTAACCATGAAAACCCTGGAATTTGAATTGCCATATACCGATGTGACTCTGATCCTTGATTCGTTACGTCACTATATAAACTACATTGACGGTCTCGATGAATCTACTATCGATGAAGATACTCTAGCTGATTTGCTTAATGACAATGAGAACCTGAAAGCCCTGGAAAAAGACATTTCCGCTCGCTTTACCAAAAAGTTTGGAAGCTATTAGTTTTTGCGTCTCTCTGTAGCCATGCAGTGACTGGATCTATCGTGCATAGTTCTGCATAGGGATGACAGCTTGGATTTATATCGATGACAGATAAAAAGAAAACAGAGCCCGGAAGCCCTGAGCAGTTGGAAGAATTGCGTCGGTACCTCGATGGCTCCGAAACTGTCAAAGCGCTATTTGATTTCGATAACCTGCCTGAATTCGAGGAATCAGGGCCTTTGACTGGCAGCGCAGATTTATTAGAGAAATCTGATGCAGAACTCTTTCCCAGTAAACTGGAAACTACATAAAATCGTCTGTAGTCGAGCAATCTGTTAGCAACATAATGGGAGTCTGTATTGAACTTTTACATTAATGGAGAAGAACCTGCTATCAAGGGAAAGGTGTGTCGGGGGTTTTACTTAATCCAACACCAAGAGGGCGAATCCATTACTGATCAAGCAAACGTTGCTTTTTTCAAGTTCGATGGTCATTGGATAAAACTTCACTTTGATGATGAGATTATTTTTTGGAGAGGCTCGGAGAGCCCGAGCGAACCCGTAAATGATCGCCTCTCTACCTGTTTGGTTCTATTGAATTTATGTGAATTTAAAGGCGTCATTGGACACAGGCTTAACGATATAGAATATGGCAGTGAGGAAGAGCATGTTTGGGCAAAGTTAGAGTTCTCTAGTGGCCAAACATTGCTTTTTAAGCATCATGCTCATGATGACTACACAACAGTCAACTGCTAACAAGCGCAATCATACGGATCAAATTTCCGCTAAGATGCTTGTCTGGGACTACTGACGGTTAACAGTCTTTGAAAATTGATTGGGCGAGAAAGAATACACAGCCGAACCAACTGTATGGCACTTAAGGGTAAGCATGTATCAATGCCCAAATTGCGGTGAAGCATCTATAAGCGGGTGGCAGAAACTTCGAGCGACTCGTTTGTCTCCTGCTAAATGCAACGGTTGTGGTGGCAGATGCTATATCTCTGCTAAAAGTGCGTGGAGCGTTTACATCTATTTGTTGATTCCCGTGGTCATTGCATGGGGGCTGTTGCTCATATTCAAGTCTATTTGGCCATTCTTCATTTTAATTCCAGCTCTTATATGGGCAATAAAAGTCTGCATACTCAATGCTAAATTATTTCCCTTATAGGTTTGGTCGGCACCCTATGTAAGGTGGAGGAAATTGACTAGGCTTAAGCCAATTGGATTGATGTGAGCACAATTACTTGATTTAAATGGTGCCCCCGACACGATTCGAACGTGTGACCTTCCCCTTAGGAGGGGGACGCTCTATCCAGCTGAGCTACGGGGGCGCTGGAGGGTGGTATGGAATGAACCACCTGACAGGTTGAGGTCGGGATTATAGCGAAAGCTTTTGCACAATATAACCCTTTGTTTCCTGTAGATTGTCATAGATTCTTTGATTCTGGTTGAACAGTGTGCAAAGGTGGTTGAAGCTTGATCACTTTGGCGAATTAGCCATCAATGAGCGTTTTGTAAGGAGTTTTGTAAGGAAAAGAAGGGAACTTTCCGGTTACTCTATTGTCCACAGCCTTTAAGACTTGAATGCTTTAACAACGATAGGACTGTTCATGTTAGATTCCCGCCCGCTGCTTATGGTTTCGGATTTCCCGGAAATTCACCGGGGTGTAATGGATACGCTGCAGGTGAACCTGGGGTATAAGTGCAATCTCAGCTGTACCCACTGTCATGTGGCAGCCGGTCCGAACCGGAAGGAGCAGATGTCCCTTGATGTGGTGGAAGATATTCTTCAGTTTATGCGTCTGAAATCCATTGGGATGCTGGATCTTACCGGAGGCGCACCGGAGATGAATCCACATTTTCGGCATCTGGTTATCGAAGCGCGCAAGCTTGGGGTCAAGGTCATTGATCGCTGTAATCTGACCATCCTCCTGGAGGAAGGTTATGAAGATATGGCGGAATTCCTGGCGGATCAGCGGGTTGAGATTGTGGCCTCGATGCCTTGCTATGCCGAACAGAACGTGGATAAACAGAGAGGGAAAGGGGTTTACCATGAAAGCATTGAAGCCCTGAAGATATTGAATAGCCTTGGATATGGCCAGGATGACAGCGATCTCACACTGAATCTGGTGTATAACCCGGGCGGACCATTCTTACCCCCGCCTCAGGAAGGGTTGGAGAAGGACTACAAACGTGAACTGTGGGAGCACCACGGCATAGTCTTTAACCAGCTGTTTGCCCTGACCAATATGCCTATCAGCCGGTTCGGCAGTTTTCTGATGTCTAAAGGACAGTTCAATGATTATATGAGCCTGTTGAAGGGATCATACTCGGAGCACAACCTGGATTCTGTCATGTGTAAGTCCCTGATCAGTGTTGACTGGCAAGGCTATGTCTATGACTGTGACTTTAATCAGATGCTGCATATTCCCCTCATTGCATCCGACAAACCCAAAGTTCATCTGAACGAATTGTTTGAAGTAGACCTGAAAGGACAACCCATTGCCGTTGCGGATCATTGCTATGGCTGTACCGCGGGGCAGGGCAGCAGTTGTGGAGGGGCGCTTGACTGAGCCGAACATATCCATCGTTATTCCCGTGTTGAATGAAGAGGCGTCAATCGCCTCTTTTTTGCGTTTATTGCAACCCTCCAGAGCAAACGGTGCGGAAGTTATTCTGGTCGACGGTGGTAGCACTGATGGTACTCGGAAAGCGGCTGAAGCATTTTGCGACAAGGTGATCGATAGTGAGAAAGGGCGCGCCCGGCAGATGAATGCCGGTGCAGCGGTAGCCAGGGGAAACCTGTTGCTGTTCCTTCATGCGGACACTCAATTGCCGGAGAGCTTTCTTGATTTATTGAGCAAATTCCAGCAATCACCGAAACAGTGGGGACGCTTCAATGTATCGTTAAGCGGAAGCAAGTTAATGTTTTCCGTCATCAGCTTTATGATCAACTGGCGCTCCAGAATCAGTGGTATCGCCACCGGAGATCAGGCTATCTTTGTAAAGCGGAGTGCTTTCGATCAAGTGGGCGGTTTCTCTGATATCCCCTTGATGGAGGATGTGGATCTCTGTAAAAAACTTCTGAAGTTTTCGAGGCCCTTTTGCATTAGCGAGCCTGTGATCACTTCCAGTCGCCGTTGGGAGGTTCATGGAACCTGGCGTACGATATTTCTCATGTGGAAACTGCGTTGGAAGTTTGCGCTTGGGGTGCCACCAGAGGTACTGGTAAAGGAATATTACGGATGAATCATTCTATGACTGAAAAGACGGAAACACTGGATGGTCATGTGGCCTTTATCCAATTTGCCAAGCGACCGATTCCTGGTCTGGTTAAAACCCGTCTGATTCCTGAATTAGGGGAAGAGGTTGCTACTCAGGTGCACGAAACGCTGTTGAAAAGAACGCTGCATACCCTGGTGGACTCTGGGCTGGGTGCAGTTCAGCTATGGTGGGATAAAGCCTGGGATGATAAGGCTTATCTCGCGCAATTAGGTGTCGATGGAGTGTTTTCGACATTCAGCCAGGAAGGTGATGATCTTGGTGAGAGAATGTACCAGGCATTGTCTACTCAGCTAAAAACGTTCAGGAAAGTGATTCTGCTGGGTAGTGATTGCCCGGTGCTTTCAGCGTCCTATCTGGCTCAGGCAATCCTGGCGCTCGATTCCGCAGATCTGGTTTTGGGGCCGTCCGATGATGGCGGTTACGTTCTGATAGGGGCGAAAAGCCTCACCTATGCAACCTTAAAGGATACACTCTGGGGTACTCCCTCGGTGATGGCAACGACTCTCCAACAGGCACAATGGGAAGGTTTGAGGACTCAATTATTGCCTGAATTATGGGACGTCGATTTACCTGAAGATTATCGTCGATGGAAAATGATGGAGTGAAGATTACCCCTTAATATCTTGGTAGATACCCTTATATTCTCCTCCTATTCTCCTCTCTGGTTTGAAATACGTGACATAGGATCTACTTTTATCTCTGTGCTTAACAAAACAAGCACGCAATTCTTGGAAATGGAGATAAAGGATGAATTACACGCAAACGAAAACTTTAAAATCCCTGGTGGTATTCCTTGGTGTCAGTTTTGTTGGAAGCTCCTATGGTTTTGAGAATAACTCAATTGCCATAGATAGCAGTTGGACACTAATTGATGCCAGTTCTTATACCGATCCTGTATTAATCACAGGTATCGCAACCCGAAATGATCCCGAGCCGGGTGTCGTGTCCGTTATGAAAGATACTAACGGTGACTTTAATGTCCGTTTCAGGGAATGGAATTATCTGGATGGAAATCATGGCATGGAAAGCATGGCTTATCTGTTGCTGGAGAAAGGGCATACCCAGCTTGCTGATGGAACCGTGATTGAGACGGGGACCTTCAGTCTGAATCAAAACAAATCCAATGTCTTTTTTGATCAGGCATTTGACCATGCGCCTTTGGTTTTTTTATCCCCACAGTCTGAGAACGATTCGGAAGCATATTCTTTAAGAGTTGAGGGCATCACCCGATACAGCTTCAGTGCGACGCTTGAAGAACAGGAGCTCAATGGTTCAGGTAGTCACAACTCCGAAGAAATCGCCTATCTGGCCATATACAATGCCGATAACGATGGTGCCTTTGATAATGGGGCGACATTTGAGACGCTGCAGGCTCTTATTAATGATCAGCCGGCCGATATCTCAGGTAATTACATTTTTCTGGAAGAGGAACAATCCAAAGATGCGGAGATTGTTCACGTTGATGAGGTTGTCTCAGTCCTTCAAATCAGTCAGGGATTAATTGGCCAGACCACCACGGTTTATGGTGGGAACACTGAAACTATTGCCCTACGTAACCCACCCGAAGTCTACCAAGCCTCGTGTAAAGCTATTTTGGATAATGATGCTTCCGCGAGTAGCGGTTACTACACGATTGATCCGGATGGCTTTGCTGGAGCGGACCCATTCTCCACCTACTGTGATATGGATTTTGATGGTGGCGGCTGGACCCTGGTAGCGGTACAGAGAAGCACTGAGCGGCTTGAAGCGACTGAAATCAATAACTTCTCCAGTGATCAGTATCTAAGTGACAGCCAATGGCAAAGTGTCAGAGCTATCAGCTCGGAGCTATATGTCTATGTGGTTAATAGCGGCCACTGGGCTATTGCTCCCTTTGCCAACATCACCGGAAGCGTCTGCCGTCCTTTGACAGATTCACTATCGGCAACACGGGTCTTCCAGGTGGAAAGCAGTGGCTGTAATGCAACCAATGGTGACTATACAATGGTTGGACAGTCTAATAGCTATACCGGCAACACCACAGTCTGGAATTATAAGGCCGGCGTGTTTTCATCCACTTCCGGGTTTTCCGGGCATGGGAATGCCAACGGGCAGGGGTTGGATATCTATGTGAGGTAACCTTCGTCATTCACTGAAATATAAGATTCCGGTCGCGTAATCCATGGTTCATGTGGTGCGCGGCCGGCTTATTTTCCCATTCGATAACATGACTCCTGTCGTAAGTGTACCGAACCTCCGAAATCTCCTATACCATTGAAAATCTGGCAGTTAGCGCCGAATTCTGATTCATAGTCTATAGTAAGATTATCTTTAAACCGAAAAGCGAAAGCTGACTTTGGCACATTAATTGATGAGCTTTCCCTGAATGAGTTTATGAGTCAAAAAATTGACTCCTATAAAGGTGTGATATGAAAACATTTTCTCCGGCCTACCTAAAGCTGCTAGAAGAACAGCATCAGAATAAACCGGATTTTGGTGTTTCCTCACTGGAATACGCTCCCATGGTGGCGGAGCTAATCAATGCCAACAATATTTCAACGGTTCTGGACTATGGCGCTGGAGAAGGGCGTCTGCAACAAGCGGTGCAACCGTACCTGAATCATGATGTGACCATGCAGATGTATGATCCTGCTGTACCGACGTTTTCGGAGCGGCCTCAGGCCCAGCAGATGGTGTGTTGCATCAATGTTCTGCAATGTGTCGAGCCTGAGTATATTGATTCGGTGTTGGACGATCTGAAGAACCTGACCGGCGAAATGGCCTATTTCACCATCCCGACCGGACCTGCGGATATGGATCTGTCAGATGGTCGCAATGCAGCACTGACTCAGCAACCGCCCGAATGGTGGTTACCCAGGCTGATGGAACGTTTCAAACTCTGGTATTTCTCCAGGGTACCTGGAGGGTTCGTCGTTGTTCTTGAAGCGATGGACCGAAAACCTGCCGGCTCGTCTGTTCAATAGGTGGTATATGTTTGATAACACTTCGATACTGATCACAGGGGGGACCGGTTCATTCGGGCGCAAGTTTACACAGACCCTGTTGGACCGTTTTTCGCCACGCCGAATCATCATCTATTCCCGGGACGAATTGAAACAGTATGAAATGTCGCAGACCTTTAATCATCCCTGCATGCGATATTTTCTGGGAGATGTGCGCGATAAGGAACGCCTGAGGCAGGCTTTCCGAGGGGTGGACTTCGTTGTTCATGCGGCTGCATTGAAACAGGTGCCGGCTGCCGAATACAACCCCATGGAGTGTATCAAGACCAATATTCATGGTGCTGAGAATGTAATCAGCGCAGCACTGGAAAGCAATGTCCAGAAAGTGATGGCCCTGTCCACGGACAAGGCGGCGAACCCAACCAACCTCTACGGTGCAACCAAACTGGCCTCTGACAAGCTTTTTGTTGCCGCGAATAACATGGCCGGAGGGCATAAAGTCCGGTTTTCCGTGGTGCGATATGGCAATGTTGTCGGTTCCCGTGGATCGGTGGTGCCTTACTTCAAAAAGCTTTTGGACGAGGGGGCCAAGGAACTGCCGGTTACCCATCCTGAAATGACCCGTTTCTGGATTACCCTTCAGCAAGGGGTTGATTTTACTTTGCGCAATTTTCTGCGCATGTACGGAGGGGAAATTTTTGTTCCCAAGATTCCTTCCATGCGTATTCTGGATTTGGTGAAATCCCTGGATTCAAAGGCAAAGACCAGCATTGTCGGTATTCGCCCGGGCGAGAAGCTTCACGAGGTGATGTGTCCCAAAGACAGTTTTCACCACACCTATGAATATGAGGATCACTATGTTATCGCCCCGACAATCAAGTTTGCCGGCGGCAATAACGACTTTACACATAATGCGCTTGGGGAGACGGCCGTTGAAGTGCCTGAGGGGTTTGAATATGACTCGGGAACCAATCCACACTTCCTGTCCGTAGAAGAGCTCAAAGTTCTTAACGATCAAGTGGCCTGATTATTTATGTCATTTATTCCATACGGCAGGCAGCTCATTTCACAGGATGATATTGATGCTGTCGCTGAGGTATTACGTGGAGATTTTCTGACCCAGGGACCGAAAGTCGGAGAGTTTGAACGAGGTGTATCTGACGCAGTGGGCGCAAGCCATGCGGTCGCTTGTAATAGCGGCACCTCCGCACTCCATATTGCCTGCCTTGCACTTGGACTGGGAGAAGGCGATTACTTGTGGACCAGTCCTAACTCCTTCGTGGCTTCTGCCAATTGTGCACGGTATTGTGGTGCCTCTGTGGACTTTGTGGATATTGATCTGCATACGGGCAATATGGACGTTAACAGGTTGCAGGAAAAGCTGATTCATGCCCGGCAACACGGAAAACTACCCAAAGTGGTGGTGCCGGTTCACTTTGCCGGACAACCGTGTGAAATGGCGGAAATTGGTCGGTTGGCACAGGAATATGGTTTCTATGTCATTGAAGACGCTTCCCATGCGTTGGGGGCGCAGTACCACGGAGCTCCCGTAGGCAGCAGTCAGTATTCAGATATCACCGTATTCAGTTTTCATCCGGTAAAAATTATTACCTCAGGTGAAGGCGGTATGGCAGTGACCAATAACCCTGTGTTTGCGGAAAAGATGCGATTGTTTGTCAGTCATGGCATTACCAAGGATCCTGAGCATCTAAGCCAGAATGACGGCCCCTGGTATTATGAACAACAGGAGCTGGGATTTAATTACCGCATGACTGACATACATGCGGCGCTCGGTGTCAGCCAATTAACCCGGCTAGGGGAATGGGTTGCAAGACGCAATCAATTGGCAGAGCACTATCATGATCTTTTGCAGAGCTTGCCGGTGACACCCCTGGAAGTTATCAGCCAGGTTATTTCCAGCTATCACCTCTATGTCATCAGGCTAGATCTGAATGAGATCAAAATAGGCCGGAGACAATTGGTAGAGAGGCTCAGGGGGCAGGGAATTGGCGTACAGATTCACTATATTCCTATTCATACTCAACCTTATTACAGCAAGTTGGGATTCTCGAAAGGGGATTTTCCGGTCGCCGAGCAATATTACCAGGAAGCGCTGTCTTTGCCGCTGTTCCCGGCGATGTCCGAAGAAGATCTTGATCGAGTGGCAGTGGCACTAAAATCCTCAATTAACTAACCAATTTATCAGATACCGGAGTGGTTCAAATGTCCGTACAAATCAAGAATAAGATGATCGGTGACGGCAGTGCCTGTTATATCGTTTTCGAAGCCGGACCAACCCACGATAGTTTGGAAAGTGCGATAGAGTTGACCCGGGCTGCTGCTGAGGGCGGAGCAGATGCGATCAAGTTTCAGATTTTTGATCCTGACCGTTTGGTGGCGGATAAGAAACAGCTTTTCAGCTACGACGTCCTGGTTAATCGTGAAACAGGCGAAACAGAAACTGTTGAAGAACCGCTTTATGACATTCTGGCTCGTCGGTGCCTGACCCCTGATGAATGGAAGGCTGTCAAGAAAGTGGCGGATGACCATAATATGGCGTTCTTCTCCACCATCGGTTTTGAAGAGGATATCAGGCTTCTCGAATCATTTGGATGCGATTCAATCAAGATCGCCTCTGCCGATGTCAACCACTTTCCTTTGTTGCGACAGGCTGCCCGGACCGGTATGTGTATTCAGCTGGATACCGGCAATTCCTCTCTGGGCGATATAGAGCAGGCCGTGGACGTGATCCAGAGTGAAGGTAATGATCGCATCATCATCCACCAATGCCCCTCCGGATATCCGGCTCATCTGGACAGCATTAACCTGCGGATGATTACCACCTTAAAGCAGATGTTTCCATTTCCCGCAGCATTTTCCGATCACACACCGGGTTGGGATATGGACATTGCGGCGGTGGCAATCGGAGCAAATCTGGTTGAGAAGACCATTACCAAAGACAGAATGACCCGCAGTGTTGAACACGTCATGTCAATTGAACCTCATCAGTTCAAACCCTTTATTAAAGCCATCCGGGATTTGGAAACAGCCATGGGCGAGCCTCGTCGAAGTCTGCATCCGGAGCAAATCAAAAAACGTGATGCTGTTCGGCGAAGTGCCTTTCTACGAGTGGATAAGAAGGCAGGTCAGGCCCTTGTGGAAGACGATGTGGAATACCGGCGTCCGGGATATGGCATTCCGCCCACTGAGCATGAGCATCTGATTGGCCATATTCTGAATCAGGATATGAAAGCCGGTGATATGTTGCACTGGATTGATCTCACACGTTAACCCGCCGAAGGGAGCACGCTAGCTTGGAACGTACCCTGTAAAATGTCGGCGTGCGGAAGCGAAGAAGCAGATAGCGGAAGCGAAGAAGCAGATATTAGTGTCGGGACGGGCAAGTGCAACTGCCCTAGATTAAATGGGTCATAACGAAAGGCAAAAAGTGAAAATCGGCTGGTATGAAAGAAGCATCAGGTAATGCAAAAGGTAATAAAAATCAGGAATCCGTATTGGCATTGATCCCGGCCAAAGGGGCTTCCACCCGCCTGAAGCGTAAGAACGTGTTGAGCCTGGGTGGCAAAACCCTGCTGCAACGGGCGGTCGATTGCGCGATGGAATCGGGAATTTGCAGTGACATTGTTGTTTCTACCGAAGATGATGATATTGCCGGGCTGGCAAAGGGCTATGGTGCGGAAATTCCGTTTATTCGGCCGGAAAAGCTCTCTGTCGATCCCGCTGGTGTTGAAGCTGTGGCACTGCATGCATTGGACGAACTGGAAAAGGTGGGACGAAGCTACAAAACTCTGGCGATATTGCTGCCCACATGCCCATTGCGTACGGCGGAGGATTTACAGGAAGCATACCGGCTTTTCTCCGAGAACGACGGCAGATTCCTGATGAGTGTCAGTGAGTATGAACACTCACCATTTTCAGCCTGGGTGATTGATCAAAATCAGAATGCACTTCCGGTCTTTCCTCACTACCGGCGTCATAAATCCCAGGAATTGCCCAAAGCCTATCGGTGTAACGGCGCTATTCATATTCTTGATGTGGCTGCATTCAGGCAGACCCGTTCCTATACATCGCAGCCTTTACTGACTTATGTCATGCCGCGCAGTCGATCGTTCGACATTGATACGGAAGAAGACTTATTGCAGGTGAGGGCTTATCTCAGCGCTGCCCAATCAAATCCCAATTGAGCGCCGTGGCTGGTTTAATACTCAACTAAACCCCAATCAAGAGCCGTATCTGCCTCAATGCTCAATCAAATCCCAATTGAGTGCCGTGCCTGCCTCAATATCGTGAGCGGCAGATTTTCCAAGAATTTCTTCTCTGTGTTTCGGAGCCAGACCGAATCCTGGCCGAATGCTTCTGACATTTTCAAGAGTGAACGGCTCGCCCTTACGGATGTTCTTTACCGCATAAAGTGAGCGGCGGAACTTGGCATTGCCAACCTCACTGGCTTTGCGACTGTAGTCAACACTGCCTAGAGCCTGCCATGCGGTCCGGGAGCTTTCGCAAAGCATTTTCAGGTCATCCGGTTCAAGCGAAAAGCTGTCGTCCGGTCCACCACCTTTGCGGTCGAGGGTGACATGTTTTTCAATAAGGCAGGCCCCAAGGGCTACACTGGCGATAGCCGCGGCATTATCAATCGTGTGATCAGACAAGCCGACCAGACAGTTATATCGATCCATCATGTCAGTTAAAGTGCGCAGATTATAGTCTTCTGCCGGAGCAGGGTAGCCGCTGACGCAATGAAGCAGCACTAGCTCCTGGCAACCGGCATCTGCAGCGGCCGCAGCGGCTTCCTGAATTTCATCTTCTGTCGCCATACCGGTGGATATGATCAGGGGTTTTCCTGTTGATGCCGTGTAACGGATCAAAGGTAAGTCGATCGCTTCAAAAGAGGCAATCTTGTATGCCGGCGCTCCCAGGTCTTCCAATAGATCCACCGCCGTGTCATCAAACGGGGAGCTGAAAATAGTGATTCCCAGTTTGCGTGCGTGTTCGAAGAGCGGCTTGTGCCAATCCCAGGGCATATGAGCCCACTCATAGAGCTCATACAGGGTCTTGCCGTCCCACAGGCCACCGTGGATCTGAAAGTCTTCTTTGTCGCTGTCAAAGGTAATGGTGTCAGCCTTATAGGTTTGCAGTTTTATCGCGTCCGCACCACACCTGTGGGCCATGTCGATGATGCTGAGGGCGCGTTCAAGGCTGCCGTTATGATTAGCCGACAGTTCTGCAATGATGTAGGGAGGGTGCCCGTTACCGAGAGTTCTGCCGTTAATGGTGACGGTGTTTTTAAAGGCCATATTGGTTCATCCACTGGAAAACTTTTAGTACAGCATTTGAGAGGGGGACCCACTGCTCGGGTATCTGACTGGACATGATATTTACAGTCTCCAGGTGTTGATATTCTTCACGGGCTTTGAGCTTTGATAAGTCGTCCGTCTTTAACGTACAAACCACATCATAGACCCCATGGTGTTTATCCAGAAAGAGTCCGACAGCCTCTACTTGTTTGATGTTCTCTTCCTGAACCGTCGTTTCCTCTATCGCTTCCTGAATAATGGCAGCCTGCCAGTCCGGGCTATCGTAGGGTATCCCGCCAGCCGGGACGGTTTCCCAAGCGCCGGGATACTCGGTGCAGGTGACTGATCGCTTGCCGATAAGGATACTGTCAGGATGGGTATCTCTCATCACTCCATTGACTCCCAGCGCTGGAAATGGATTCCCCGCCTTTCTCGCAAGATAGAAGTCGCGGTATCTTCCAGGCTGAACGTTAATCACCAGTACATCTTCTTCCCAGAAGTGTGAATGGTAAACGCTGATAGTACTGTCAAAAAGGTTGGGGTTTTCCTGAAGGCTCTGTTGCCAGAGGTCCTCTGAATCTTTGATGACGAGTGTCGGGATATAAGGTTGCTCGATAGGTCTTATGCGAATTTGCTTGCTCAGTGCCACCAGCTCGATGGCGGTTACTTCGAGTCCCAGAATCCGCGGAGCTAGAGAGGGGAGTCTTTCAAGTGTTTCCTGCGCCAGTGTTTCTGCTTCACCGGATTCCCAGGGGTTTGACAACCAGAGACTCTTTGCCCCTGCCAGATTGGCTGAAATGATTCCCGCCCGGGCATCCTCAATTACCCAGTTATCTTCCGTCTGCAAACGGGATATCGCCAGTTGGTATATGTCAGGAGCAGGTTTGGCAACCTTGACGTCATCCCCTGAAATAATGGCGCTAAAATATTGCTCAATGCCGTTCCGGTGCAGGAAAGGCGAAAAATAATCTTTTGAAGATGCAGTCGCTAATGCGATTGGAATGTTCAAGAACCTTAGTGTATGAAGGGTATCCAAGGCGCCCTTTGTCATGGTCAGTTGCTGAGGCACTTTGGCAATAGCCTCTTTGAACCGTTCTGCGACATCTTCTGCCGAAACATTTAATTTGTGTGCAGCCACCAGTCTGGCGGCAATTTCAGATACTTTCGCGCCGTTAAGGCTGGAAAATTCAGCACGAGTTGCTGTTTTGTCATAGCCAGCCAACAACTCTTCATATTTTTGATATAGCAGCGGGAGGGAGTCTGCGATGACACCGTCGAAATCAAAAATAACACCAGGCCTGGGAGTCATTGCGTACCAAATATCATTGTTCCGTTCGCGAGAAAATGAACAGCGGGTTTTGTCCATAATCTCCAAAACCATGAGGAGTATCCTGCTGGGCTTTCAGGAGTAGTTCCGTCGCGGCATGAACGATTGGGGCGTCGTAATCCACCTGGCCGCCATTCATAAAGGGGACCAGTACATATAGCAGGATGTCGTGAAGGCTGGCGAAATGATCAATATCCTGGAGCTTGAAGCCTTGGCTTTCCACGGTTTTTATCAGCTTTGCCTGATCCATAAACAGGTTGAACTCGGCTGCCTTTCTGGCGTCCATGCCCAGAGCTTCACGCAATCTGTTCTGATTGCCATGGGTTTGGGTCTGGTTCTCAATTAACAGCAGGATGCCGTCCTGGTTGACCTTCCTGCACAGCTGGATGAGCCCTTGCTCCTGCATTTCCTGGGTTGGAAGGTTTATGAGGCATCTGTCGGTAAATACCACATCATAACTTGCGGCAAGTTCGGGGTGTTCATCTAACTGGAGTACATCGCCGACGAGAAATCTCAATTGGTTGCCGAGAGACTTGTCCTGTTGCGAAAGATTTTCCCGGGCGTGGTCGACCATTTCGGGGACAAAATCCACTCCGGTAATGTCCGCCCCGGGGAAACTTTGCAACAGGCTGAGGCAGTTGTAGCCATTGCCACAGCCGACTTCCAGAACTTTCAGGTTTTCGTTGTTATGCAGCGGGCTTCCCAGTATCGCCCGGCGCAAAGCATCAATCTCCAGTGCCTTGATCGAGCTGGTTTTTGTGGTTGCCCGCAATGAATCGCGGTAGGTTTCTGCCCAATTTTGCCAGTGGGATTGAATGGCCTTTCTATCCACAGTTCAGTCCTGTCTAAATAATTACTCTGAAGAGGTAAGGGTACTAAAACCCCAACAGTTTAAGTATGGCTGAAAATAGGTTGTTTGTTTAAGGGAAAGGTGAATATACCCGCTGGAGATTTCCTCCGGCGGGTAGCGAAAGGATAGGATGCCGGTACGGCAGATTATTGATTCTGCTTCAGGTAAATGGTGATGGCCTTCGGCATTTCCTTGCTTAAAGGCTGTGATGCTTCCCAGGTCACCAGATTTTTCAGATGGCTGATTGTACTGGATTGCCAGTCGATGATACCGACAATGGACAGACCGGCTGAACTGATCAATTCGTCCAGAGTTTTTGCTTCCTGTGCCTTGTATTCAGGTCCAAAAAACATCTCCATACAGCCACCGGCAAAGTAAAACTCAGGTCTCTGGAGAATTTGCTGCCATTGCGAGTCTGCATTGTCTTCAGCCATTGAGCGTCTAATTGCCCTGATGGTGGGCAGCTCGGGGGCAAGATTATTGCCGGACGTCAATGCTTTGAGAGTGTTCTCTTCCAGACGCTCCTGATTCAATTCTACCTGTACCTTGATGACGCCAATCCCGGATACCAGTTTTTTGAGGTAATTAAGAGTGTCGGCAATATCTTCAGAGTGATTCAGCAGGGAAGACCACTCTACAATATCAAAGCGTTGGTTCAGGCAGGTTAGTTTATTCTCGGAGCATTGAACCCATCTGACGTTATCGATGCCGAGGTTGCGGGCCTGATATTCCGCGAATGCGAGATGTGCCATTCTGGAGTCTGCACCGACCACGTTGATGTCGTGGTATTGGGCGGCCTGCTGCAATGCTCCCTGTCCGGTACCGCAAGCACTGATTAATACATTCAGCGGACGCATGCGGCTATTGTTCCAGGGGAGACTATCACCGAATGCGGCTGTCAGAGTCTGCATCGCGGAGCCCACGTCGCCACTGTGAATCTGTGACCACTTGGGATATACCTGCATGACGGAGCGAAAATAGGTGTCAGACTGACTGGAATTATGGATGACCTGTCTCAACTCCACCTCGGTGGCGTGCAACTGGCTGGGCTCATAGAGGGACTCTGCGAGCAGAGGTTGTATCCCGGCAGGCCAGTCTTCCAGATCGTGCTTGAGCAGCTGAAAACTCATAGGTGAGCTGTAGAGCTCTTCGTACATGCCGTATAGCATCAACGCCCCAATCAGATCGTCGAGGGTAGAGGCTCTATCTCTGGCCGTTGTCTGTATGGCGGAGGCAAGACTGCTGAGAATCATGTCTTCCTGATCATTGGTAGGCCAGCAGTACCCGTAGTGAGCCGCCGCTTCTCCAATGGTCAGAACCCAATCCTGTAGTGAGTCGGGAAGGTCACCTTCGGACGCTGCCTGAATCAGTAGGGTTTGCCGGAGCAGGGTGACCAGGTTTTCAACTTCAGGTGTGGAGATCAGCCGGAAACTGATGACCCTGAGTAGCAGCTCATCTTCTATGAGTTGTACAAAGTCCAGTTTGGACTCCTCATGATCCAGCGCATACTTCTGAATCAAAAGGGAGTTGGCAAACCCGGAGTAAGCCTGGGTGTCGACACTGTCACAGCGCAGAGCCGTCAATAGCGTCGTTTCGTATTCCTGATTCCACTGGTCCGCCACAATATGAGGGATGACGGCTGTCAGTCCTGTAAGAACGGTCGGGTTGAAGTAACCTTTGGTCATCAGGGAATGGTAGCGCAGGAACGCACCGGCCCAGTCTTTCCTTTTCTGATGCAGTATTGCAATGCCCAGGAAAGCCTCGGCGTTGTGTTTGTCTTCTGCCAGCACTTGCAGGAATTTGCTTTCCGCTTTGTTGTAATGCCTTGCCGCCAGGTCAATATGGGCTTGTTCAAGCAACAACGTATGACTTGGTTCAGACGTCTCCGATACCACTGCCATGTGTTTTTTGGCGCGGCCGGATTCTCCAAGCAGGGTATGGCTCAGTGCAAGCATGTGATGAGCTTCGGGATTCTGTTCGTCCATGGCCAGAACATCTTCGGCATAACGTTTGACGTTCTGCAGCAGATTGGCTTTTTCAGCAGGTGTTCTTGAGGATACTGTTGAATCAAGCAACGCCGCGTGAGCTTCACCCAGCAGGTTTTCGATAATCACATAGTCCGATGATGGAATAGTCGGAGCGGTTGATAGTTTTGACTGAATCATGCTGGCAACTCCTGGGCTGACAATCTGCTGCTGTTTATGAGTTGGTTGCGGGTAGGGGGGAGTCCTACTGAACTCCCCTGGATTCAATTACCCTTGCAGTAACTGCAGAACCTGTTGTGGCTGTGCATTTGCCTGCGAGAGGATCGACAAGCCGGCAGATTGCAGTACCTGTGCTTTGGACAGGTTGGCTGTTTCTTCGGCAAAGTCGGCATCCCTAATTCGGCTGTTGGCTGCACTCAGGTTTTCAATGGCAATCTGCTGGTTACTGATCGTCGATTCAAACCGGTTTTGGATAGCACCCAGATTGGCTCGCTGGAAGTTAATGGTATTCAACGCATTATCAACTGCACTTAGCGCCAGGATGGCCCCGTCTACGGTGGAGATATCAATATCCTGAATCAACTGTCCGGTTTCGTTGGAGCCGAAGGTCCCGATACCGAAGCCTGAATTACTGATGTTACCCGTCAAGGTGGACAGCTCTATTTCACCGGCTGAAATCAGCGCGATGGAGGCCTGGGCCAGAGTCTGAGTCGTCGCCAGCCCGATCTGGTTTGCGCCGAAAGTTGAAATATTGCTGATGCTGATATTTCGACCATCGTCAGCGATCAGTCTGAAGGTGTTACCAAACGCTTCCGCGGTGACACCGGACTGTCCGGATTTGTTGTTGATGGCTGTAACAATCGTACGCTGCTTGTCTGCTACAGAGTCATTCGACCCGTAGGAAATATTGATCTGCACCCCGTTAATAGTGATGCTGCCCGAGTTGGTACTACCGGTAGTAATGGTGCCGGCAGTGACCAGGGTAGAGTTTGCCGTCGCGGTAACGCCGGTTTGCTCACTCACGAGGTTAATCGCCGCCGCCTTGGCGATAGCGGATTCAGACCGGTTCGCAAAGGAAGACGTATCGTAATTGTCCAGCGATGGTCCCACAGGTACGCCGTTAATAACCAGATCACCTGCGACCATGTCGGTTGCTGGAACTTCATCGCCTATTGCGCCGCTGTTATTACCGCTATAGGTGCCTACTGACAGGCCTGCATTGCCAATGTCGCCGGTATTGGTATCAAGTTCGATATCAGTACCGTCACTGGAGATCAGGGTATAAGTCCCCACATAGGTAAAGGAGGCTGCCGCTGCAGTAGTGTCGGAGCCCGGCAAACCGAATACCGTGGTATTCAATGAAGTACTTTGGATGATGATGTTGCGACCATCCGCTGCAGCCAGGCTGACGCCGGTATCAGGGTTACCGCTGAAATCGGCGGTAATACCTGTTTGGCCGGAGACCTCGTTGATGGCCGTGACCACGTTTTCAAGGTTAACCTGGTCTGACAGCAGTGAAGATATGGAGAGGTTAATGGATACTCCATTCAACGTGATGCTGGCTGACTGGGTTGTCGTTGTGAAGCTGGTTGAACCGCCGACAAAGGTGCCGTTAACGACAGCGGTAACGCCGGTTTGATCAGACACATCGTTAATGGCTGCTGCCTTGGCAATGGCGCTTTGGTCCTGATCACCACTGGAGAATGCATCGTCAACGCCACTGGAAGCTCCGACGGCAAAACCGTTGATAACCAAGTCGCCCGCCTGCAGAGCAGCAGCGGTGCCTTCAGCTTCTGATTGACCGTCTGAGCTGATCCCGTCGGTATCAGCAGCCCCGAGTTTATCGACAGTTGCGCCTTCAATGCCGAAGGTAACGCTTTCCCCTTCGTTGGGACCTATCTGGAAGGTGACATCAGTGAAGGTGCCGTCCAGCAGTTTGGTGCCGTTGAAGTTGGTCTGATCGGATACCCGCTTGATCTCAGCCAGCAATTGGTCCACCTCTGAGTTCAGGGCTTCGCGGTCAATTGAGCTGTTGGTCGCGTTGGCTGACTGCAATGCCAGGTCGCGAATCCGCAGCAGGTTTTCCGTCATCGCTCCCAGCGCACCTTCAGCGGTTTGTGCCAGGGATACGCCGTCTCCGGCATTCCGAATGGCAACTGTCAGACCGCGAGTCTGCGAGGTGAAGCGTGTTGAGATGGCCAGACCGGCGGCATCGTCTTTAGCGGAATTGATGCGTAAACCGGACGATAGCCGTTGCAATGCAGTCTCATATGCTCCTTGGTTTGCGTTCAAATTTCTTTGCGCATTTATAGAAGCGAGATTGGTATTGATTACTTGAGGCATATCTTTCCCCTTGTGTTCCAGGACCGGCTTGGACGCAACGCTAGCCGAAGCTAAAGAACCGGTGACTTCTAAATGACAGATTTATCTAGTCCTGCCGACATCAGAGCAAAGTCAATGCCAAATAGATAAAATCTCAAGAAAACAGATAGATATGCAGTTGTGGTGGTTTTATGAATGACGGAGGCAAGACGTGGTATTGCCGCTTTTTTGGCGTTTGACCGGGAGCGGGGGCAGAGGTTTGCCGCATGGTGAGGAAAGAGGAAAATTCGCTGGTGTTATTTGAATTGTCAGCTTCGGCACCGCATCATGAGGGACTCTTGATGGGCTTGCGGATTTGGGGTTAGAAGTTGCAGAGGTCTTCATATGCATTAGACTTACCAAGACCGCAAGTTCTCGTATCTACATAAAAAAATGGCTGCCGGCCATGCTGAAACGAAGTGCGATTCCAAGGCTAAGGCTATATCAAATCCGGAAATCATTATGACCAATCCTCAACAGCTGTATGCGCCATTTCTCCAGCGTCGGGAAAAAAACCTGGCATTTTTCAAGAAGACCTTCCCTGGAATATACGAACACTTTGCCGTATATAAAATGCAGAAAAGGCAGGTCAACATCGATTCGGAATCCGGCAATATCGATCTGTTGAGTGATGGAAGGCTGGAATACGGCAATCAGGCAAAGGAATATGCCCGCAACGAGGTAAAGACATTTCAGGCTGCTTATTCTGAAGGGCGTCCTATCGCATCCATCAACCCGCCCATGCCCGGTGACTATGCTTATCCCAGGTATGCTCAGATGCACGTCGACAGTGTTGTTCGAAAGTCTCCGTTGGATCGGGCCAAGTACAGAAACTATCCATTGGAGAATTTTTATCCGCTGGTAGTTTTTTTGGGGAGTGGCCTCGGGTATCAAATCGAAGAAATGATCCTTGAGCATAATGTACAGATTGCGGTTGTGGTCGAACCGGATATGGACAAGTTTGCCGCCAGTCTCTACGCCGTGGATTGGGAAGTCATATGTAAAAAGATCAATGCCCGCCACAAGGGGATGATTCACTTTATTATCGGAGCGGAAGAAGATCCGGAGATTTTATGGGCTGCCACATGGAACAAATTGATCATGTGCTGCCCGCAATTCCCAATTACCACGTTGTTCTACAACCATCAGGGGCGCAAGCTGTTTGATGAGGTGTCGGACAGAATCAATCATGATTTGTTTGTCTTTCTATTGTCCTGGGGGCATTACGACGACGAAATCCGGCAGATGAATAATGCTCTTCATAACTTTCACCGGGGTATTAAGAAGCTTCCGAGGCCTTTTGCCAGTGATGTTGATTTTCCCGTCTGTATAGTCGGTGCGGGCCCTTCATTGAATGATCGTATTGAAGTGTTAAGGGAAATGAAGGACCGGGCTTTGATTATTTCCTGCGGTACTGCGCTCAAAAGTCTGCATGCTTTTGGCTTGACGCCGGATATCCATATCGAGCTGGAGTCAGATCTTAACGCTTATATCGCGTTGATGCAGATTGGAGATCCCGAATTTCTCAAATCGACACACCTGATCGGCCCGTCCCAGATCAGTCCACTGATTTATCAGGCTTTTGGTGAATCACGGATGTATTTCAAATCAGAAAGCGCGTTGGCGAATCTGTTTTCCGACGGCGGGGTGGTAATCAAGAATGCCACTCCAACCTGTACCAATGCCGGTGTAGCCATAGCCCTGCACATGGGATTCAGGAAGCTGTTCTTCTTTGGTTTGGACTATGGATTCAAGGATAAGGAAAACCATCATGCCAAAGGGTCTCTGTACTACGAAAACCTGATGAAGAAGAACTATCACCAGGAACACCTGACGCAGGTGGATACCGTGGATGGAGGCAAAGCCTGGTCAACTCCGAATTACTTTACCAGTAAGCGTAAGTTGGAGCAGTTGCTTAAGAATTATCCTCCGCATGAAATGGAGATATACAGCTGTTCTGATACAGCGGTGATTGAAGGCTCAAAATGGATTAACAATGATGAGTTTCGGGAACAGGTATCACAGGGAGCCGGCACTAAAGCTGACTATATGAATTACCTGTTCTCCGCAAAGGCAAAACCGGTCAATCTCAATATTATTCATGGCAAATTGAGATATCTGGAGAAAAGCCTGGAAGAGCTCCACCATGACCTGAAATTGCTTCTGGATAATCCGGTTCACGGGTTGGAAGACATGAGCCTGCTCTGTTTCAAGATCACAGGTTACCTGGAAAGTGTGCTGCAGAAGCGCACACCGGATTTCTACTATTTTACCCGTGGGGCGGTCAGGCATTTCCTGTATGCCGGATACACGCATTATTTTGCTTTGCAGGACCCGGATGAGAGGGCGCAATTCTATTCCGACTGGAAAAAAGGGCTATTGAAATGCTTTGCCGGAATGCCCGCACATTTTAGAAAAGTGGCATATAAAAAATTCGATATTGATGCAGACCCCTGGATTAAACAGGGATCCCGCGATGCGGAAGATGGCGTAAACCCTTATTTTGTTGAGAAAAAAGGGGAACAGGGTTAATTTTGCTCAATTACAAACTGTTACATATATTTGCACAGTTCATATAAAGATTTATTTGAGGCAGCCGCTAAGGATAGTAACGAAGTTAACGACGTTCGTCCGCAGACTGCTGGTCAAGTGAGACTCGTTAGCTCGTGCTCGACGTCAAATGACATAGCAGGAGAAGCAATATGCCTCAAATAATCAACACCAACATAGCTTCACTGAATGCGCAGCGAAACCTGAACAAGTCTCAAAGTGCCCAGGATACTGCGCTGCAAAGGCTGTCTTCTGGTCTGCGTATCAACAGTGCAAAAGACGACGCGGCGGGTCTTGCGATTTCAACCCGTTTCGATGCCCAGATTCGTGGTACCTCAGTAGCCATTCGGAACTCAGGTGACGCGATCTCACTGTCACAGACAGCTGAAGGTTCATTGAATTCCATTACTACCAGCTTACAGCGTATTCGTGAGCTGGCTTTGCAGTCCGCCAACGATACCAACACCGACGTTGACCGCGATGCATTGCAGCAGGAAGTTGACCAGCTGGTTGAAGAGATTCAGAACGTTGCAGAGAACTCCAACTTTAACGGTAAGAAACTGTTGGATGGCTCTTTCCAGAATGCGGTTTTCCAAACCGGTGCTAACGCTGGGGAAAACGTCACCGTATCCATCAGTAGACTGGATGCGGACACTTTGGGATCTGCTACCCAGGCAGGTATCTCTTCTACAGTGGATACTGCAGCCTTGACCGGATCCGCAACTAGTGGCGACGCTCTGGTAGCCGGGGATATCGTCATTAACGGAGTATCCATTGGTGGTTCGGTAGGTTCTGATGACAATTCTTCTGTTGCATTTGAGTCTTCAAGCTCAATCGCCAAGGCTGCAGCCATTAATGAAGTGTCTGATCAGACTGGTGTAGTGGCTGTTGTAGACGCGAATGTTCTTGCAGGTGTTACTACTGCTGATGCCGTCACAGAAGCTGTAACTATTTCAATAAACGACGTTCAAATTGATTTGAGTAAGTCTACTCAGTTTTCAGTTGAGCAGAATCTCCAGGCTAACGTTGATGCTATTAATGCCAAGAGCGGTTTGACAGGTGTTGTTGCCTCCACTGATGGTACGGTCGAAGGTGGTATCAAGCTGACGTCTGCGGATGGCCGTAATATCACTTTGGGTGGTACCGCCGCAGATTCCGCCGCATCATTCGGTCTGGCCGCAACTGGATCCAGTTTGTCCTCGGCCAGTCTGCAGAATACCTATGTCGGTACGTATACTCTGATCAGTGAAGATGGTAGTGACATTGCCGTAACCTCTGACACTGGTAATATCGACAATGCTGGATTCGAAGTGGGTACTTTCAGTGGTACTCAATCTGGTTCAGTGGGCGATAACGTGACCGCAGGTACTGCATTGACCACCGGTGACCTGGTGATAAATGGTGTGGCTATCGGGCCCAGCCTGACTAAGGACGATACCTATTCCAGCACTAATGAAGATTCCAGTGCTATTGCCAAGGCGGCAGCCATCAACAGGGTGTCCGATCAAACTGACGTTACTGCAGTCGTGAATGAGAACCGCATTAATTCAGGTGATCTGTCTGTAGGATCCAGTTATTCCCTCTCGATCAATGGTGTGACTGTTAACGTATCACTGAGCTCGTCCACGGATACTGTTGCTGATCAGTTGCAGTCAACGATCGATGCGGTTAACAGTGCTAGTGGTCAAACCGGGGTAACAGCGGTCGCTCTTGATTCCGATTCCTTTACCTTGGTTGCAGCTGATGGTCGCAACATTGACCTCTCAGGCGGCTCATCATTCACTGGTATTCTATCCACTACCTATGCTTCCAGTATCACTCTGTTGTCCGGTGGTAGTATCGAAGTCGGCTCGAATACTGGTAATGTAGACGTAGCGGGCTTCCGTATCGGATCGTTCGGTAACGGTGAAACCGGAACGGCACTGGGAGATCTCGATATTACGACTGCTGCAGGTGCTGAAGCTGCTGTGTTGGCTGTCGACAACGCATTGCAGACCATCACTTCCAAGCAGGCGGAACTGGGTGCCATCCAGAACCGGTTTGAGAACACTATCTCTAACCTGGAAGCAACCAATGAGAACCTGAGCTCTGCGAAGTCCCGGATCCTTGACGCAGACTTTGCGTCAGAGACCGCTTCTCTGTCACGAGCTCAAGTACTGCAACAGGCTGGTATCTCGATTTTGGCTCAGGCCAACGCGAGACCGCAACAGGTGTTGTCACTCCTTCAGTAATGGAGTGACCCGGCGTGATGTAGCCGGCCAGGGGAACTGACTCTGGCCGGCAAACGTTGGATCTAGCGGAGAGGTGAAAGATGAATGACCTGAAAGTAAATGACCTGAACACTGCTGGAGGATCAGCCAAGGCTGCTGCTCCTGTTGCTGTTCGGGCCGGGGCGTCATCACCTCTGACCGAGCCTGGCGCAAAGTCTGGAGGTGGTGCGGCTTCTCCCGCCGCAGTGTCACCCAAACAGGCTAGTTCGAGCGCCTCTTCTGTGTCTAAGTCTGATGCGGTCTCCAGGCAGGAGCCACAGAAGGGACAGACGCAGGGAAATCGAGAGCAGTTGAAGGAAGCTGTGTCCCGGTTGAATGACTACATTCAATCAGTGCAAAGGGACCTTCAATTTGAACTGGATGATGATACCGGTAGAACTGTTGTCAGGGTTTTGGATCGACAGACCCAGGAAGTTGTCAGGCAGATACCGGATGATGTGGCACTCAAGCTGGCTCGAAACTTGCAGTACGACGAACCAATAAGTCTCTTTGATGCCAAGGCGTAAGCCTTGGTGTCAGGAATCGAAGGTTCGGCAAGAATTTACGATCTGTAACAAAAAAAGGGGCAAAGTTTTGCCCCTTTTTGCCGATATAAAGGTTATGTGATCGTACAATGAAGTTGGCGTTTGTTTCTGAAGAGACGATCAAAATAGTCGGAAATAAACACTGCACGCGCTGCGAGGCGAATCAATATGGCATCAGTTTCATCTATAGGAGTAGGTTCAGGGGTATTGACCAGTGATCTTATTGATCAACTGGCGTCGGCCGAGCGTGAGCCCACGGAAAAGCGACTCGATGCCAAGCAGGAGACTGTTGAAGCCAAGCTGTCCGATATTTCCAGATTGAAAAATGCGGTAACAGATCTGCGGCTTTCCGCCCGTTTTCTCTCCAGTGCAAGCTTTCTTTCCGCCACATCGGCGACTTCGTCTTCCAGCGCCATTACTGCAACCGCAGACAGTGGTGCCAAGCTGGGGACTTACCAGATTGATGTTACCAATCTGGCGACAGCACAAACCTTAAACTCAACAACTTTTACTGATGATGATACGACCTCGGTAGGGACTGGAACTTTGTCCATTTCTGTTGCCGGCGTCACCAAAAATATCACCATTGATAGCAGTAACAGCACGCTTCAGGGCATTGCCGACGAGATCAACAGCCAAAGTGGCCTGGGGGCGACTGCCACTGTTATCTATACGGGAAGTGGGTATCAGCTGAGTATCAGCGCCGACGAAACCGGCACTGACAACAGCATCGAAATTAATGTTACTGACGACGATGGTAATGATACAGATACTTCAGGTCTGTCCCAGCTGGTATTCAACGGTACTACGCAAAACCTGAGCGAAGACATTGCCGCTGAGGATCTGACGTTTACCCTGAATGGTATCTCGATTACCCGCTCAAGCAATACGGTTGACGATGTTCTGAGCGGCATTACTTTCGATTTTACTGCTGAAACCAGTGGAAGCCTGGCGACAGTGAAAGTGCAGCAGGATTCTTCAGCTATTGCCGAGAAGATTCAGGGATTGGTGGATGACTATAATGCGCTGCAAGAAATCATCAGCGAAACAACCGATTATGATGTGGATTCCGGTGTTGCCGGAACACTGCTGGGAGAGGCCTCGGTAAGGAACGTTTCTTCCTTGCTGCGGAACATTATTTACTCTGTTGTTCCCGGTTTGGAAAGCGGCGGTGTTCGCAGTCTGGCCGAAATAGGGATCAGCACGGATAAAGATTCTGGGCAGCTCAGTTTTGATTCCTCAATCTTTTCGAAGAAGATGGCGGATTACCCTGATGACGTCGCTGCTCTCTTTGCCAATCAGGGGCGCACTTCAGATTCTCAGGTGGAGTTCCTGACCTCCAGTATCAACACAAAAGTTGGCACCTATGATATCAATATCACTCAGGCTGCAACTCAGGGTGAGCTGACGGGGTCTTTGGCGTTATCCGGCAGTACCGTGGTAGATGCGGACAATGATGAGTTCGCTATCAAGGTTGACGGAGTTCAGTCAGGAACCATCACATTAACGCAGAACACATATACGGATTCCGAGTTAGTCGACGAAATACAAAGCCAGCTGAATGCTGATTCAGCGCTCAGCGCTGCGGGCGTTTCGGTCGTGGTGTCTCTGGATGGCAGTAATCAGCTGGTTTTTACCTCCACCTCCTACGGAAGTTCTTCTACCGTTGAAGTGACCTCCAATGATACCAACAGCTCCAGCACCCTGGGGATAGATGTTGCCACTGGCACTGACGGCGTGGATGTTGCCGGTACTATCAATGGAGAAGCGGCGACCGGCTCTGGTCAAAAGCTGAGTGCCAATGAAGGAAGTGACGCCTACGGGATTGTTGTAAAAGTGGGTGGTAGTGCGACTGGTGATCGTGGAAGCGTGACCTATATTGAAGGTGTTGCACAGCAGTTGGTGGACACCGTAACCGGCTTTATCGGTGTGGATGGAATTTTGACCTCCACAGAAAGCCGCCTTAATTCAGAGCTGGAAAGTATTGGTGAAGAAAGGACCAAGCTGGAAGATCGAATCTCTGCTTTGGTCGACAGATTGGCAAGCCAGTTTACTGCCGCGGATATCCTTATTTCCCAGCTTGAGAGTACCAAGAGTTTTATTTCGGCTCAGCTGGAGGCATTAGCTTCCAGTAGTTCCAGTAAATCATAGGTGATACACCTGATTCGAAGTAGAGTATTACACGAGGTTTTAACATGAACGCATTAAATCAGTACCAAAGCGTCAATCGGCAAACCAGCATTGTAGATGCTGATGCACACAAGTTGATTCAGCTGTTGCTTGATGGCGCCTTGGAGCGAATCAGCATGGCTAAAGCCCAAATCCAGTTGAAGAACATCGAGGGCAAGAATCGTCTGATTAATAAGGCGGTAGAGATTATCGGTGGGCTTCGGGAATTTCTGGATAAAGAAAAAGGTGGTGAACTGGCAGAGCGTCTGGATGCATTGTACGAATACATGGAATACCGCCTGTTTCAAGCCAATCTGCGTAATGATCTGGAAGCCCTGGATGAAGTGGCAAGACTCCTGAAAGAAGTGAAGGGCGGATGGGACGGCATTCGTGAAGAAGTGCTGGAACAGGCTCTGGTATAACCTCTGACAAACCTCGTGCTACTGCCCGGAGTTCTCCGGGCAGAGTTTTCATAGCTTAAATTATTTCTCCAAAAACGCTGTCAGGTGGGCTTCGACGCTCGCTGCCAATGCTTTCAGGTTGTAGCCTCCTTCCAACATTGATACTACCCGACCCCGGCTATACATCCTGGCTACGTCCATGACCATGTTGGTTACCCAGCGATAGTCCTTTTCTTCAAGTTCCAAATGCGCCAGAGGATCGTCCTTATGGGCGTCGAATCCAGCAGAGATCAGGATTAACTGCGGTTTGTGGTCCTGCAGGCGGGCAAACCAATCCCTTTCTACGGTACGCCGGAACTGGAGTCCTTTGGAATAAGCCTCCAGTGGGGAGTTGATAATGTTGGGGCGGTCAACATTGAAGTGGCTGTAAGGGTAAAGCGGGTACTCAAAGCTGGAGCACACCAGGACCCTGGGATCATCCTGAAATATATCGATGGTGCCGTTACCCTGGTGAACGTCGAAGTCAATGATGGCAACTCTCTCCAGGTTGTGGAAATCCATGGCATGTCTGGCGGCAATCGCAATATTGTTGAAGAAACAAAAGCCCATAGTCTTGCTGCGTTCGGCATGATGACCGGGAGGTCTGACAGCGCAGAAAGCGGTATCCACCTGGCCGGACATGACGGCATCAGTGGCTTCAACGGCAGCACCTGCTGCCAGGTAGGCTGCATGTATGGAGTCTTTCATCAGCGCCGTATCCGGATCCACCATGACTCTGCCTTTGCCGGGGTCCATCTCTTCCAGCTGCTTTACGTAAAGATCTGGATGTACGTTGGTGATATATTTTCGGTCGGCTTCATTGGGCTGGAATTGCTGCATTTCGCCGAGCATTCCTGCGTGTTCAAGGCGTTCGCGTATCGCTTCTATTCTTGCCGGGCTTTCCGGATGTCCGCTGCCCATATCATGAAGAGTGCAGTCCTGATGATAAAAAAATGCTGTATTCATCGTTGTTGTAATCCTTGTCTGTAGAACTAGTCTAAATGATCAGGCCTGCAGAGAAAAACACCAAAATCATCACATAATGATGATGCCGGGCTGACTTCGATCAGTAGTTTGTTCATTCTAGCGATATACATTATCCAATAGCTGCCGTTCACACTAACGTCAAAGAAATTATTACTCATCTGACAGGAGAATAGGGTTGAGTACCAGGCATCTTGAGGCACTGTTCAAGCCAAAATCCATTGCCATTCTGGGGGCATCTGAGCGCTCCAACAGTTTAGGGGGGATGGTGCTACGGAACCTGATGTCTACGGACTATGGCGGCAAGCTGGTCGTCGTTAATGAACGCGGCTACAACAATATCCATGGTATTCCCTGCGTTAAGAAAGTCGGTCAACTGCCCTTTAAGCCCGACCTCGCGATTATTTGCACCCCTCCGGAAACCGTACCAATGCTGGTCAGGCAGCTGGCGCAGAAGCGAATCAAGACCGCCATGATCCTGACCGGCGGACTTTCGAGGACTCATAGTCGAAGCGGCCGGCCGCTGATGTATTCGGTTCAGGAGGTGGCGAAGGAGACGGGGATTCGTGTGCTGGGGCCGGAAACCATTGGAGTGATGGTGCCACACAACAATATAAATGCGACCTACATGCACATGGGGATTCTGCCTGGGAAAATCGCCTATATCGGTCAGTCGGGAACTCTGGCCAGCGGTATTATCGACTGGGCGTTCAGCCGTGGTATCGGATTTTCCCATCTTACGACTCTAGGCGACAGTATTGATATTGATCTGGATGATCTGATCGATTACCTGGCTCAGGATAGAAATACGAAAGCGATACTGCTGCATATCGAAAACATTACGTCGCCGCGGAGATTTATTTCCGCTGTCCGGGCTGTTTCCCGGGGGAAGCCGGTAATTGCGGTAAAAAGTGGAAGAACGCCGGCTTCCCAATGGGCGCCGGTAGAGTTGCCACCGGGTATTGTTGATGGCGATAAGATTTATGACGCAGTCCTGAGGCGTGCAGGGGTTCTGAGGGTTAACGGTAGCGATGAGATGTTTGATGCGCTGGAAACCATGACCCGCATGAAAGCGGTTCGTAGTGAGCCGCTGCACATCATTACCAACGGTACCGGGCCCGGCGTCTTGGCTGTGGACAGGCTGGCTTCCCTGAAAGGAGAGCTTGGGACTCTGTCGCCGGAAACCGTGAGTGAGCTGGCGAAGCTCCTGCCTCCTTATTGGACACGGAAAAACCCCATCGACTTGAATTATGATGCTGGGCCACAGCTATATGAGCAGGTGTTGGCCATATTAAGCCGGGATCCCCATGTGTCCAATGTGTTGGTGCTGTTTGCGCCTTCTCTCACGGAGGATAGTCTGCAAGTGGCGGATGCAGTAATTCAGTTCTCGACACGTACACACTTGAATGTATTCACCTGCTGGCTCGGGCACAGCACCGTTCAGGATGCCAGGGATGCTTTTTTCGATCGGGGTGTTCCTACCTACTCAACGCCCGATAAAGCAGTGAAAGCCTTTATGCATATGGCCAATCACCAGCGTGGCCAGAGAGTGCTGAGAGAAACTCCTGAGTCATACACGGACCCTCAAGTGGATCGGACCAAGGCGAGGAAAAATATTCAGGCGATTTATGGTTCTGGCAGAAGAATACTCACCAATGAGGAAGTTCGGGATCTACTGCAGACCTATGGCGTGCCGATGCTGGATACTCACTACTGTGATACGGAAGAGCAGGTAGTGGAGCTTGCCCGTGAGCTGAATGTGCCGGTAGATGTGCGGATACTTCATGAAGAAGCCTGCAAGCCTTTCGCCATGGAGAATACCGGACGGGGCCGAATTCGGGGAAGGGTGAAAGGCTTAGTGGAGGAAAAATCCATCCGCGAATCCTGTCAGTTTCTGTTAAAGAGTTATCGGGAGCATTTTCCTGAAAGCGGCTACATGGGATTTGCCGTGCATCCGAGTTTTCAATCCGTTGGTGGTGTGGGGTTCAGTCTGGGGGTGACCAGGGATCCTGTATTCGGGCCATTGATGTTTTGCGGTGCCAGTGGTGCCACCATTAACGTCGTGGCCGACAGGCGAGTGGCATTGCCCCCTTTGAATATGGTGCTCGCCCGGGATCTGCTTGCCCAGACTTATATGTATCGGTTGCTACTTGATTTCAGCTACAGGCCTGAACAGGACATCAATAAAGTATGCGAAACCCTGGTTCTGCTTTCCCAGATCACCATGGATATCCCGGAAATCAAAACTCTTGAAATCCTACCGCTGTATTTTGATCGCAGTGGCGCGGTCGCGGTAAATGCTATGGCTGAGTTAGGGGCACCGATGAAGCCGGCTATTCTCCCGTATCCTCAGGAACTCAGAGAATGGATTCTGTTGCCGAAATCCAAGCGCAGGGTGGAGCTTCGTCCTGTGCGGGGTGAAGATGAGCCGAATCAGATCGATTTTCACTCCCGGTTATCTCCGGAATCTATTCGTTATCGCTATTTTCATTACCGTAAGAACTTTAGCCACGATGAAATGGTGCAGATGCTGCAGATTGACTATGACCGGGAAATGGCATTTGTCGCCATGGCGCAACATGATAACGGAACGGAAGAGGCGCTGGGGATTGTCAGGGCCTGGACGGATCCGGACAACCTGTACTCAGAATTTGCCATCATTGTGCGGGACGATATGAAAGGCGAGCGTCTGGGTTGGGTGATGATGAGAAAAATCATTGAGTACTGCACCGAGCGCGGCACCATCGAAATGGTCGGAAGTGTTTTACCGGATAATCGGCCTATGCTGGCACTGGCTCAGAAGTTGGGGTTTGCGGTCAGGTACGATGATGAAGAGGAAGTGATGGCGCTGCGTTTGCCTTTAAATACGCCGGATGAATGGCAGGCAGAGCGGTTGAGGGTGCTAACGGGGCGCAAATGATGCGCCCCGTGTAATGAGCTAGTCCTGAACGACGGCAGACATGTCTTCGCCACCGAGAACCGAGGTTAGGTCCTTGAACAGTCTTGAGAACTCCAGAGTCATTAGACTGAAGTCTGCTTCAAAACGAGCAGCTGCCTCTTCCTCGCCACCTTCATTCAATTTTTCCTGGAAGGTGTCGAGATATTTAATGCGCTTGAGCTGGAAGTCATCTACAGCGACAAAGCTGATTTTGTCATCCCATTCCAGGGAAAGCTGCGTAACCTGCATACCGGCATCAATATGGTTGGATATGGCGTCAGTCAGAGATTCTGTGCCTTTGCAGCGAATGACCGTGTCAGTGCCGTCACCGGAACGCAGTTCGCAGTGATCGCCCATGATGAATGGTGTGGGAGAATCATCGGTTTTAACCCAGTTGGAAAAGTGCACCGCAGGGGCTTCATTTAATGCAACAAAGCGGATGGGCAGAGTGCCCATTGTCTGGCGCAGGAATGAGGTAAACTCGTCTGCTTTAGTGCCGGAGGAGGTGTCTACTACCAGCAGCCCGTCTTCCAGGTCTATGTAGGCGGATACCAGTTTGGAGCGGGTAAACGCTTTAGGCAACAAAACTGCAACGACCTGTTCCTTCAGTTCCTGTTTTTCCTTTTTGCGCAGTTTACGCTGCTCTCTTTCTTCAATTTCCTGAGCTCTTTCTTCGATTTCTTCCTTGATGACACTGGCAGGAAGAATCTTTTCCTCTTTTTTCAGGGTCAACAGAAGATAGCGGCCGTTCTGGTAGACCAGTTCGTCTCTGCTGATCAGCGGAGCTGGAGCAACCCAGCCGAGACGGTAGGTGTCATTGGCCTGGCAGGGAGTAAAGCTGTGCTCGGCCAGTGCCGCGGCAAGTTCTTCTTCGGGCCAGGGAATCGCTTTGGTAAACCGGTAAATAATGGCGTTTTTGAATAACATCTGTAACTTACTGATCCTGATTATAAAATTGAACAGGTAAAGGGATTGCCCGGTAGATTTCTGTGAATCTGACGGGGCGATACCAGGATAAAGGGCTGGCATTATGGGGGATCACGCCGGCCTTTGGAAGTGTTTGGAAAATGGCTCAGGGGGACATTGAGGAAGATTAACTTTCGTGTTCTTACATTGAGAGAACTTCTCCCTTAGTATTAGATGCCACCATTTGAGTGCCCCACGGGATAAACTAGGACGAAAAATAGTTAGAAATACGTATAAGAATCACAACAAAGAGAGGGAGAGTATGAGTACACATGCAAAACACCCCGTGCCTCAGGAAATCGCGAAGCAAGCCTGGGCGGATGATGCCACTTATCAGCGGATGTATCAGGAATCAGTCGAGAACCCGGACGGTTTCTGGCGTCAACACGCTACCCGCATAGACTGGATTAAGCCTTACACTCAGGTGAAGGATGTCAGCTATGATCAAAGCGATCTGCATATCAAGTGGTTTTATGATGGAACCCTGAACGCCAGCTACAACTGCCTTGATCGTCACCTGCCACAAAGAGCCGACCAGACAGCCATTATCTGGGAAGGCGATGAGCCTGATCAGGACGCGACCATTACCTACCAGGAGTTGTACGATCAGGTCTGTAAATGTGCCAATGCTCTGAAAGAAATGGGCGTCAGGAAAGGGGATGTGGTCACGATCTACATGCCGATGATTCCTGAAGCGTCGGTGGCCATGTTGGCTTGTGCGCGAATTGGTGCTCCTCACTCGGTTGTATTCGGTGGATTTTCACCCGAGGCCCTGGCGGGCAGGATTGAAGACTGTAAATCCCGTTATGTGATCACCGCTGACGAAGGTGTCAGGGGTGGCAGAATTGTTCCGCTGAAGAAAAATGTGGATGCTGCCGTCAAAATTGTTGAAGGTCAGGGCGAGTCAGTCGATAAGGTTCTAGTGGTTAAACGTACCGGAAATGATGTGAGCTGGGATGCCGGTCGTGATGTCTGGTATCAAGAGGCTATTGCCAGTATGCCGGCCGAATGCCCGCCGGAAGAAATGTCTGCGGAAGATCCGCTGTTTATCCTTTACACTTCCGGTTCCACTGGCAAACCGAAAGGGGTGATGCATACCACCGGTGGCTACATGGTGTATGCCTCCATGACACACCAGTACGTCTTTGATTACAAAGAAGGAGATATTTACTGGTGTACTGCTGACGTTGGCTGGATTACCGGTCACAGCTATATCGTTTACGGACCTCTTGCCAATGGAGCGATCACTCTGATGTTCGAGGGTGTGCCCAATTATCCGGATGCTTCCCGGTGCTGGCAGGTGGTCGACAAGCACAAGGTTAATATCTTCTATACTGCACCAACCGCCATTCGGGCTTTGATGAGGTTGGGTGACGAGCCGGTGAAGAAATATTCCCGGTCAACACTGAAACTGCTGGGGACCGTTGGAGAGCCAATTAATCCCGAAGCCTGGGATTGGTACTACGACGTTGTGGGCGACAACCGTTGTCCGATTGTAGATACCTGGTGGCAAACGGAAACCGGCGGGATTCTGATTACTCCGTTGCCGGGGGCTACTGAGCTGAAACCTGGTTCGGCAACACGTCCATTCTTCGGAGTGCAGCCTGCACTGGTAGACAATGAGGGTAACCCTCTGGAAGGTGCGGCAGAAGGTAACCTGGTCATGCTGGACAGTTGGCCGGGCCAAATGAGAACTGTATACGGTGATCATGAACGCTTTGTTCAGACCTACTTTTCCACTTATCCGGGAACCTATTTCACCGGCGACGGAGCCCGTCGTGATGAAGATGGTTATTACTGGATTACCGGTAGGGTTGATGATGTTCTGAATGTCTCAGGTCACCGCTTGGGAACGGCTGAGGTTGAAAGCGCTCTGGTGGAGCATGACGCGGTAGCGGAAGCGGCTGTTGTCGGGTTCCCGCACGATATCAAAGGGCAGGGGATCTACGCTTATGTTACTTTGACGGTTGGGTTCGACGGTTCAGATGAATTGTTGAATGAGCTAAAGCAAATGGTGCGGAAGGAAATTGGCCCCATTGCCACACCTGATGTCATCCAGTTTGCTCCAGGTCTGCCGAAAACCCGATCCGGTAAGATCATGCGTCGGATTCTCCGTAAAATCGCGGCAGATGAAACTGATGCGTTGGGGGATACATCAACTCTGGCTGATCCATCGGTCGTCGACGACCTGATCCGGAACCGTGCCACCGGTTGAACGCTGATAGTTGAATCTTGATAAAAGCAGCTAGTTGAAACGGTCTGACAGAGTTGTCTGTCAGACCGTTTTCATTTGCGGGTGATTTTTTCCGCCCAGCGGTAAATCCTGTCGAAGATGCGGCATCTTTATGCCGGTAACCGGTTAGGCTTGAGCGAGAGTTTGTTTGCTGCCGTAAGCGTCGGTGGTGCCGTTTTGGCCATAAAGTTGAGCTTGTTGGCTCTGACCACGGATGATTTGCATGAGTCTCACGACGCGCTGCTGCGAGCGGGCGATAATCTGGCCGTTCACATCGTTCTTCTGTTTGATTTCCCGCAGTCTTTGCTCACATTCCCGAAATGAGGCCATGACAGGAGGTGCTTTTTGCTCGAGAAGGTCGAAAAGCTTTGCCTTGGGGATCTTGGTGTTCTTGATCCACTCGGTTCTTTCTCGTGCGTGTTGCTGGATTTGTATGAGGAGAGGTTTTTTGGCTTCGAGTAGCTCACCCAACTCCTCCATCTGGTTATTCTCCAGTGAAGTGCGTTCCTGTGTCAGGAGTTCATCAAGTTGGATGAGTGTATCGAGATCTTTTCTCAACAGGTCAGAAAAGGTTTTGAGATCAGCGGACATAGTGCCCTCACAGTGTTAATCAGAATTCCTGATCTAAACCAAGCAATTTCTCTGCCACACTGCGGGGGTTAATATTGTAGCTGCCATCTTCGAGCGCCTGCTTGATCTTGGCAACGCGTTCATTGTCCACATCTGGAAGCTTGGCCAGTTCCTGCTCTACTTTGCGAATGCCTTGAGCTTCAGAACTGAGCTGTACAGTCTCTCCGCTCTTGGTCGCTGCAGGTGCATCGGTCTTGGCCTGTTGCGGGTTGTCCGCAGGCTTCTCGGCATTTTTTAAACTTTCCCTGGCCTTAAGGTCATTGACCGGGGGAGAGCCTACTCCTTTGATATTCATGGACTTACACTCTCAAATCACTAAATTTGGTAACTGTCTGATTACTGTATCGACCTCTGCTCAAGAAACTTTAGCACTTTTTTATGCTAAACGCTCATTTGAGGTTTAAGGCCGAATATTCTAAAGGGGGACTTTAACCAAGCCGCTCGCGACGACCTTGGCTCTGATCAGTCGTTGGGACTGGGTGTTCTTTACAGGTATCTGCTGCCCTTTACGGCCGTCAGCCATTGCCAGTCCGGGCATTTTAACACTAATAGAAGCGCTGCTCGCCTCGATCAGTACACTATCACCCTTGTTCACCAGCTTGGGTGGTTCCACTTGATTGGGGATTAAGGGCTCTCCAGCATTTAGCGTTCTGCGGGCAATCATTCCGGTGGCATCCTCTATCGAGGTGAAGTAGCCATAACCAAGTTCGTCAATATTGGCTTTTTTCATCACCAGATCGCTTTCAGATATGGCGGACATCCGGGGGAGTGTGTTGTCGATAAATACAATGGGATGCATGCGTTTAATGGTTAGAGGAACATAGAGTCCCCAGGGCTTACCGGTGTCACAGGACACCTTGACCGTCAGCTTTCCCGCCCGCGCTTCCCTATTGCTTTCAACGGTTGGGGTTTGCTGACAGGGAGGAAGGTTGAGGCGTGGATCCAGTGAGCCGATTTCATACTCAATTTCAGTGTAATCGTTGATTTTTGCCTGAGTTGACCAGGAAGACATAAATTCGTCAACGGCTACTGAAATCTGTTGCTGCCAGACCGGAAAAGCCTGGGTGTTTGCGGTGCTTGATGCCTGTGCTGACAGTGAGCAAATAAATATCACCATCGAATAAATCGTGGATATGCGAAATTTCATTTTTTGTCCTATGCTTAGTAAAGCTTCGGAGCCCGCTGCCGGGGTCAAAATATTGGCGTTTAATGTCATTCAAGTGCCGTTTAGCAAGTAAGAATGCAATACGCGTGCCGTAGAAATTCAGTTTAAAGTGGAGCACCTATATGTCCGGGGTTTTAGATAGCGTCAATCAGCGCACACAGTTAGTCGGCCAAAACCGTCTGGAACTGCTCTTATTTCGTCTGCAGGGCGATCAGATATACGGTATCAATGTTTTTAAGGTAAAAGAGGTATTGCAATGCCCCAAATTGACCATGATGCCCAAGCGGCACCCTGTAGTGCGGGGCGTGGCGCATATCAGGGGGGAAACCATTCCCATTATGGATATGGGGTTGGCCACCGGGCAGTCTCCGGTGCCGGAAAATGAGATCAACAATTCCTTTGTGATCATTACGGAGTACAACCGAAAGACCCAAGGATTTCTGGTCAGTGGCGTAGAGCGTATTGTTAACCTCAATTGGGAAGAAATGCATCCGCCACCCAAGGGAGCCGGCAAGGATAATTATCTGACGGCTGTAACCCGACTCGATGACCGAATGATTGAAGTGATTGATGTTGAGAAGATTCTGGCTGAAGTGGCACCTTCCAGGGATACTGTCGATGCGGAATATATTGATCCCGAAGTTCATTCCAGAGCGGAAGAGTTTCGTGTATTAGTGGTAGATGATTCAACCGTCGCCCGTCGCCAGATCGTTCATTGTATGGAAGCCATCGGTGTGGAAGTTGTGACGAAAAATGATGGTAAGCAGGCTTATGAATATCTAAAATCCCTCGTCGCTGACGGCAGCAGGATAAGGGATCACATCAGTTTAATGATCTCTGATGTGGAGATGCCGGAAATGGATGGTTATACGTTAACCTCCCATTGTAAAAATGATCCGGATCTGAAAGATCTTTATATCATGCTGCATACCTCGTTGAGTGGGGTATTTAACAAAGCCATGGTGGCCAAGGTCGGGGCGGATGATTTTATGGCTAAATTCAATCCCGACGAGCTGGCCCAAAGAATTTCAACCATTTTGAAAGATGTTGAAGCTGCCCGTAGTGGTGGTTGATCAACATCCTGTGTGACTTATTCCGGCAAAGGAAGTATTCGCTCTGCTTAACAACACCGATTACGATAAATTTCGGGACTTTCTGAAAAAAGCTTGCGGCATAGTGCTGGGTGACAATAAGCAATACCTTGTACAAAGTCGCTTGCGCCGCATCATGGCGGAGGAAGGTATTGCCACGGTCGGAGAGCTGGTCGACAAAATGAACCGGTCGATCCGTAACCCTCTGCGTGAGTCCGTCGTTGATGCAATGACGACCAACGAAACTTTATGGTTTCGTGATGTTCACCCGTTCAGGATACTCGAAGAAAAAATCCTCCCTGAGCTTTTGAGCAATAAGAGTCTTTCTCAGATCAGATTGTGGTCTGCGGCCTGCTCCACTGGTCAAGAGCCTTATTCCATTTCCATGGTCTACGATGAATTCAAGCGTCGGAATCTGGGAGCTTCCAGAGCGTCACTCAACATTGTGGCGACTGACATCTCGGCCAGCGTGCTGGCAACGGCGCGTAAGGCCGAATATGAGATGCTGGCTATCGGCCGGGGACTCTCCAAGGAGAGGATGAATACCTATTTTACCAAAACCCCTGACGGCTCCTGGAAAGTTAAACCGGAGATCTGCCGGGGAGTGGATTTTCGTTCCCTGAATCTCATGGATTCCTACAGCCTGCTGGGTAAATTCGACATTATTTTTTGTCGAAATGTCCTGATCTATTTCTCGGCGGAATCCAAACTGGATATCCTCAAACGCATGCATGCAGCTCTCAAGCCTGGCGGTTATCTGGTCCTGGGGGCTTCTGAGTCCCTTAGCGGATTACCGGAAAAATACGAGATGGTGCACTGTAATCCTGGGATTATCTACCGCGCTAAATAAGTGGCTTCCAATACTCTTTATTCCACTCCGGGTTTGTCTGCCTGGAGTGATTAGTGCTTATCTGACGTCAAGTGATTCGTCGATGGTCGTTAATTTCTGAGATGATTGCAAAGGAAGCCTCAGGATGTCCTTTCATCTGTTTTAATGGCGCAGGTTGAGTAAATGAAAGTTGATTAAGGTTTTGAAAAAAATTAGTCTACGAAAATAGTTTTTTAACGGTTCATCAAATGAATTGTTTTCTTACCTATGTCTCTAAACCAAGTGGCCATAAATCAGGAGGCCAAGGAATAACATGGAAATGTGCCAACCCCGCTTTTTTACGATTTATGCCAGTCCGCTAGGTTTTTAATTTATCTATAACAGGCGCATCAGTCTGTCATTGATCTCTTCTCAGCTATAACTAGGTCCTATTGGAATGACGACGAGTCAAGCATCCCCTGTGGTTTAACTTGCTCGCTATCAACAATTATTGACCACCTCTGTCCCTAAGCCTTTGATAAGGTGTAGTTTAAGGAAAATATATGTTTGCTAACCTGGATAATCATTTATTGAAGAACATGCCTATACCGAAAAAGTCCGCATTGGCGGCGGCCATGTCCGTGTTTTCTCTCAGTGCACTGGCTGATCTTCCTACCGTTGCGATAGACGTAACCCCGAAAGTTTCTCCTCCTTTCTATACCTCCACTGGGCTTGGAATTACCAAAGGCGACACTGCTCAGGAAGCATTGGTTATCTGGTGGGAGCTTTATATGCGCCACTATAAAGTGAAACCCTACGGCAAACTGGACTGTGTTTACTTATTAAGATCTAAAACGGACGGCGATATTGTCGCCAACGCCAAATTGGCGCTGGATTGCAACGGCGGCGTAAATATATATGGTACTCCTGGCTGTCCAACGGGTTATGCCGAGGTGGGCTCTATGTGTAAAATCCACGGCGTGATACCAGATAAAAACCGCGCCGGCGGTTGTCCTACAGTGGCTGATTCTGTCAGCCTGGGTGTTGGTGAAACATTTTTGCGAGAAGTGGACTATCTGGATGCGGATAACTCCTTGCTGTTTTTCTCCCGTATGTATTCAAGCAAAGCCTACTCAGATATCAACACAATATCAGGATGGCGTAATGCCTACTCCAGAAGGGTCAATTATCGAAACGTTAACAGGGTGAAAATCGCTGAAGTCGTGACCGACGACGGACAGGCGTATTCATTTACCCTGGATGGCGATAAATGGGTAAGCGATCCAGACGTCAATGTCAGCTTGCGTCTTTTCAAGGGCGACTCCGGGTTGAACATGTGGGAAGTGCAGCGAGATGGCTTAGTTGAGATTTACAACAACACCGGAAGATTGTTATCCGTGAGCAATGCTTCCGGGGAAGAGATAACACTGTCCTATTACGCCAACACGGATCTTGTACAGGAAATCGTCGCTACAAATGGGAAGAAACTGCAACTGTTCTATCAAGGCGCTTTTTTAAGCTCTATGATCGCTCCTAATGGGCAGCAGTTTGTATATGAGTTTGACGCAAAAAATAACTTGGCGACGCTTTCTCGTAAGGACAATCCCGAAGCTTCACCTGTGCTTTTGAAGCGCTACCACTATGAAAATGCTAAGTATTCTCATCATATGACTAGTCTCACTGACGGCTCCGGCGTGTCGATTGCAACATGGACTTATGATGAGCAAGGAAGAACGAAATCCGCTGTAACAGGAGATGACGCGGAGAGTTATACCATTGTGTATAACGAAGATGAGTCCGTCACTGTCACTCGTGATCAGGGTCAGCTGACCACTTACTATTTTGAAACGATTTATGGCGTCCGCAAAGTAGTGCGGGTGGATGGCGACGCGTCCAGCAGTTGCGCAAGCTCTGAAGCGCTTTACACCTATGACGTAAATGGATATCTCGATACCGTTACGGACAGGAATGGACTTGTCACTGACTATGATTACAACCGTAGCGGCAAGTTAGTTAGGCGTGTGGAGGCCAAAAATTCGCCGGCGGAGCATACTGTTACATTTGAATAAGACGCTGGCGATGTGTTGATCAGATCTGAACTTCTACAGCTGTAGAAGTTCAGATCCTCTACCACTCATGTTGTAGCTTGTCATATTCACGAAAAATTGCCTCAAGAGGATCTGCTACTTCTTTGGGCACATAGATTCCGTAATAGCACTGGTCCAGGCTAACGTATTCGACGAACTTACCTGGAAGCATTGGCTCTATAACCTTGTGGAGAAAGTCATAGAACTCCCCGACCACCCAGTCAGATTGTTGTTCCCATTCAGCCGAATATTTCTCTCCGTCGATAACGACGGAGATCCCCGCCCTCTCGTTTTCATAATCCAAGAATGATTCGTAGTCTTTGCGACCAATCTGCAGATTTTTTCGAAATGCACTTAAATGGTATGAAAATACCGTCCTGTAATCCGAGGGGTTCTCAATACATTCGAGGTCATAGGAAATGGCTTTATCGCCAGCGTATCCTTCAATAATATTCCATAAGGCACTTGGTGAATCTGGTGTTTTGATAACGCCAGCTTTAACCAATGCATCGAACAAGTCTTGTGTATTCACGATTGCCCCTCATTACTGCCCTGGAAAATCTGCAGTCCTCAGATTTCCCAATAACGTCTTAGATCAGATAAAACAACAATCCCTTGCAGTTGTTGCATGATATCGATTTGTTAGAGCTTGATTGTCGCTTTGTGAAGGTGTTCCTTTAAATTCCTAACCCTTTCATTTCCACAGTTACTCCCCACTGTATACCTGTAGACGTTGTTGTCAGAGGTAACATTACTGGCCCCACCTTTTTTAAGCGCTCTGTATAGATCGTCCTTCGGGATTTTGTGGTTTGCATTGTTACTCAACACAAACAGATCAAGACTTCCACGCAGGCCAAAATGCTGAGCCGCTTGCTTTAAGGACCTGGTGACACCAGAATACAGGGCAGCGTTAGCACCCACAAGGTCTTGTCTTGTCATGCCATGTTCGCCCTCGACGTTTAAATTCTTTATGTAAACATTGCTCATTATGTAGCCGGGCTCAACTCGATAAAATTGGGCGGCGATGCTTACCGCGGTAATAATATCGCTAACTCTGGTGCCATCAATGTCGAACACCCAAATCTCATTATCAATAAAGGCCGCTTCTTTTATCGTGCCCTTAAGCCTGCCTTGGAAAGGAGAAGACTCCTTACCATATTTGCTCTTCCAGACAGCGAAAGTATTCAAAGTTGTTCTGAGTACATGTTTCCTGGATACCCTGTCATTCAGCACGATGTTGACATCGGTTTTATACTCTTCGCTTCCCTCTGCAAGGGTCATTGCTCCCTTGGTCATAGTTGCTTCCTTTTACTATCTACTATTCTTCTTCCATGGAATCTGATGACATGAATGAGCCATGGGCAAGCTCACCTGTTTGAGAGGCTTTCTCGTAGGCTTCATTAACACATATGCTGGTATCAGAATCGTCCTGCCAATCTTCTTCCCGATACAGCTTGCACTCAATAACCTCCTGCAGAACGAGCTTAATATCATTTAGCAGTGAAGCTCTTACCTGTTCGACAGCCTCCTCAGCATCCTCTGCAAAAGCAACGGAATATCCGTACATGAACTCTGAACCGTCAAAATGAACAGGGCAACCCTCAAGGATTGTAGATTTTGAAATCACTACCCACTTAACCATCAACATATTTCGCGCTTCCTTTTTGCTTCCTTTTGAGTCAAGTCTAAATTGCTGACAGCAATTGCTCATTCGTATTGCCTCAGCGTGTGACATTCTATCAATGGCGAGGGCTCAATCACATTGGCCCTTCGGGCGAAGTAACGGGAAAGGGAGAGATGTAGGCTGCGATCACTAGGTATTCATCGTAATTATCTTTCAGGCATCCGGGCGAGTGACGGCGGTGGGTAATAGAGTGGGGGCCGTCCGCTGTGTGATCTTTTATATAGGTTTAGGACAACACTGTTTCTTTTAGTGGGAGGGGGCTTGAAGGTATATTTTTTGGCAAACGAATTCTGGAAAGATTATAGAAAAGAAAAAGGCCAGCATTTGCTGGCCTTTTAATCATGGCGGTGAGGGAGGGATTCGAACCCTCAAAGGTGGTTTTCTCGGCCTACCAAGGGCCACCTGAAGCCCCGCAAATATTGGGTTTCTCAAATTAAGCTTTATCTCAAGTTGGCTCAAAAAGGCTTTGGATTGGGCCGAAATTGGGCCGAGAAAACGCTTCAGAAAAGTCGGCCTCCTTTTTATAGCTTTGATCGGACAGACTCATGTTGTGTGAAATTTCCACAGCCCGCCTATCATGGATCGTCCTGCAAAAAAAACTGTGCGTAAATATAGTATACATTTGGAGTGTGTTAAAAAATGCACGCTTTGGCGAACCATATGGCTCGCTTTGGGGGAAGTGAATTTATAAAAATTGCGATAATTCAATAGCCTGGCGACTAGTTTTTTTTTGATAACGAGACCACAACGAATGTGTATATTCGCACGCACGGTTTCTCGTGGATGAGGTAGTCTGACTTTTCGGGATTTTTACACTGGAATCAGTGGGCTGGAGGAACTATCTTGAAAATATTGGTATGGAAAAACGCGCATGCACGATATACAACCGTTATATGGAATAGCTAATGGTCCAAGCAATACTGTCGTTACTGATTGTTGTTCCCGCATTTATTATCGGGGTGGGGCTTGTACCGATTTACTGGATCGCATTGCCCGTGGCAATTGCATATGTAAAAGCCATCCTCTCGGCGGGAGAGGCTATTCCAGGGCAAGACTTCAGCAGGCTAAGTGCTGAGGAATTTCATAGTTCGGATAAGAATGTGAAGGCATTCTTTGTGGGGCTAGTCGTAATCGGTGCCGCTGTGTTTGGTCTGGGCAAGCTCGTGGCGTGGGTGTTCTTATGAGAACGTCAGCATATAACAAGCGGCTGTACCGGATAAATTTCCGCTGTCACCTTTTGTGCATGGAGCTGCACAAAAGCCGCCATCAAAAATTTACCCGGTGAGTCGGGCGTTATGCACCAATCGGAATGCAGCATGAAATTACCAATTGAGTATCGCTGGCTTAAAGCTCACAAATTTAACGGGCTTCTTCCTTGGTGGTTCATAGAGAGCCCAGGGCAAGAGGGACTGCGATTGGAGTACCAAAAGGAAACAGGCGAAGACTTCTATCCCTTTGCTAGGCGCCAAGACTGTGATGACGTAGCTGGATTTAAGGTTGTTGATGGTGAGATTCTCAGTATCGTCGTTAGCGTTCATTTAACTTGGGCTGGTAAACGAGAATTAGAAGGCTTTCCAGCAAGAGCTGAGTACGCCAATATATTCCATTGGCTTTCGGAGGAAGTTGTTCCTGAAACAGCAGAATGGGTAACTGAAGAAGACCTTGCAGATTTGGAGGAGGAAAATGCATAACAAGGTTGTCAACCTGATGCAGTTTGCTACGCTCCGTTTTGCGGTGGCTTCGCCACTTTACCGCAAAACTCCACTCCACAAACCGCACAGGTTACAACGGCGTTAGATTGGTATGAGATTTAGAAATAGCAAAGGTCATCAGTTGGAATTAACTATTCTCAGTTGGGAATTTCCTAACGAAGACTGGTTGATGATTGGGATTCTAGGAACTGATGATGAAGGTTCTTGGGAGGGAAAGGATCCAAGCTTAACCTTTTCTGAGGCCAAAGAACTATCAAGTTGGTTGGTGTCTCCCGGTAATTTTGAAGATTCAAGTATTGAGTTTATGGAGCCAGAACTTGAGTTCAGATATAAGCATGGAGAACTCAGAATCTATCTCGAATGGAACCTGAGACCTCCTTGGAGACCATCTGATAATGATGACGATGAGGGATACTATTTGGCTTTTGCTGCATCAATTGAAGAGTTAAAGAAACAATCGAAGAATCTAGATGAGATGCTAGAGAAAGTAAGTGATATGCGAAATTAATCTAACAAAAGGGTCGTACTGACACCTGGCGGCGCAGCACACCCAAGTGTTATAGGTAATCCATGGCTGAGAGCATTGCGATAATATTCAAAGATGTCTCCTGGGATACTCTTTGTATTGATTTAACTGAAGTAGCTGAAAACGATGTGGGTGGAAAGAAGCACTGGTGGTATCCATCGGCTAATGATGATTATACATTAAGCCTATACGAGTATGATTCATGGCTCAGAGAATGTGAACCTGATGAAGCTAGCGACATCAAAAATCAACTGGGTTCAGAGCCAAGTGCAATTCTATGCATTGAATTGCGTCGCTCTGCCCAAAATAAATCGTGTGATCATGCAGAGTTTATTGTTGTTACTCTACTGGAAATGTACGGTGGCATCGCAGATGACGCGATGGAAAAGCGCTGGAGCTTGCAGCAAATTAAAGAGGGTGGCTTTCTAAATGTATACAGGTGCAACCTATAACAAGCGCCATCAAGCCGATATTTATTCCGGCGCTTGTTTTTTGTTCGCTTCACTTTTAACAAAAATCAATCCCCTCCATAAATGCGGTTGTGGCGGGCGTTAGGATTCTATGAAGGAAAATTCGACAAAATGGTGGTTCCTTTGCACAAATGCGACCTCGCTCTTGGGAGTGATAGCCCTTGGTTGCGCACTGACAGCAAAATTTGATTTAGTGAATCGCGTTGACGTTATCAAACCTATTGTGCTTACCACGTTTATAGGCGTCTTTCCGTTGTTTATTCTATTTATAATCAATCAAATAAGAGACTCTAAAAAAGAAGAAAAAATTGAGGAAAATACGCCACTTTTAAAAAATATCATATCTTCTTTTATAGAGCCCATTGTATATTTGCAACAGGTGCCAAAAGTATACTTATTTGTTTCTGTGGTCCTTTTTATTTCAAGTATTTACATACTTTATCCGTTTGGTAGCACTCATTGGTCAACTGGTACAGAGTTCCTTAAGGAGCACGCAGTTGGCTTCGGTGCTGGAGCTTCTCTTTTTTATGCAGTAATGCTCCCCTATTTTTCACACAAGTCAGCAAATGTTAGCTCAATCAAAGTCGAATCCTAAAAAGCGGCTGTTATTAGCCGCTGAAAAAGAATAGAGTAAGAGGACACCCAATCGTTGTTAGCCGCTGAAAAAGAATAGAGTAAGAGGACACCCAATCGTTGACATAGGATATCCACCGATCTAAAGTTGAGCTGTATATAAAAACAGTAATTGGGGTTATGGATGACTCGCGCCAGAAAAGAACTGATTTCTCTTTCCGATACACGCTACTACCACTGTATTGCCCGCTGTGTCCGTCGCGCTTTTCTTTGCGGTCAGGATGATTTTTCCGGTCAAAGCTATGAGCATCGCCGTCAATGGATTGTGGACAGGCTCTTCTTCCTATCTGAGGTTTTCACAATTGATGTTGTGGCCTATGCGGTAATGAGCAACCACTATCATGTGGTCTTGAGAGTGGATACTGAACGGGTGAAACACTGGACTGAAGACGAAATCATTGAACGCTGGTGCCGCTTGTTTGGCGGCCATCCGCTGATAGCCCGGTATCGGAAAGGCGAGAAGCTGGATGAAGGCGCTTTATTAAAAGTTTCGGAAATTGCTAGTGAATGGCGTGAGCGGTTGCAATCCATTAGCTGGTTCATGCGCTGTCTTAACGAGCATATCGCCCGCAAGGCCAATGAAGAAGACGGCTGTAAAGGTCGCTTCTGGGAGGGGAGATTCAAATCACAGGCATTGCTGGATGAAGCGGCGCTATTGACCTGTATGACCTACGTGGATCTTAATCCTATCCGGGCAGGGATGGCGAAGCTACCGGAGACCTCTGACTATACCTCAATCCAGGAACGAATCGAAGATCTCAAAACTCCAAGCCAGAAGTCCCGCTTAGTCCGGTTCATAGGTAACGAACGAAAGCATGCTGAGGACAATGGGATATTTTTCCATCTCCAGGATTATCTGGAACTGGTGGACTGGACGGGCAGGGCAATTAGAGAAGACAAACGGGGTGCCATTTCAGCCCATGTACAGCCTATTCTAAAAAGACTCAATATTGATCCGGCAGAGTGGACGGAAAGTATCAAGTACTTCGGACACAGATTTCCGCGACTGGCGGGTAGACTGGATCAACTGGACAAAGCCGTCGCTCAACTTGGACAACGATGGTGTCAGGGACGAACCCATTCTCAACGGTTGTACCTTGTCTAGCACTCATTCAACTCTCGTTTTGAGCAATCAACAGAACAGTTGAGGCCCGTTTGTGCCAGACTCAAATGAGTTACCATTCAAACGTATTGAGCCCTATTTTTGATTATTTGAGTGATCGATTAGCAGTTCAGGCGGGTGTCCTAACTCTGCTCCTATCTCTGCTATGGGGCTGAGTAGTCTGTGATCCTACTTCTAGTAGCTCAGTCTCTATGTCTTCAAACTTTTTGGTGTCCTCGCGGATCTTGTCTTTTAAAGCTTCAAGCTTTTTACGAATGTGATTCATTGTGTTTTGATGAGTATCCGCCAAATTTCATACGGCTTCGTTGTCGAAATCGATAATCTGCTTGCCAAATACATCTACGGCTTCATTTTCTAAGCGTTCTTTCAAGCCAAGCAACTCTAAGCAATCATTGCCAGCATCAGTGGCTTCGTCCTCATCATTAGCTGTTTCAGCTATGCGTTTCAGTCTGGCAATCTCATTGGTAAGAGATTCAAGCACCGCGCGAGTCTCCCAGTCCAAAAGGGAAACATGCATTTCTCTAAGTTCAGCCATTAGCCCACCTGCTTTTTGAATACTTTATGGCACTTCATTGCCAGCTTTGAAAGAAGCCCTTTAAATTCATCAAGGGGCATGTTGGACACAGGGCAAATGCTGTAGTGCCCGGCACGATCATTAATCAGCTTTAAACCTGTTGGAAGGGCTGTATGCTTGGCGATCTTCCATACCCGCCTTGACATAGACGTTTAATCAATCCGCTCTTTGGTAGACAAAGACACCCCTTTTCCGTTTGCCGCAGCTACAAGTATGCCGTTGACTTCAATAGTATCAATACCCTTTGGCCTTCTCACATTTGTAAGTCGAGGATCTGTTGAATTTCCGAGTCTATATAGGTCCTCTGGAGCCATAAATAGATCTTCAACATTCATTTCCATTTCTCCTTTCAGTCGTCCATTAAACCCGCGGTTTGCACGTCTCAGCAAAAAGTCACCGGAAGGTGCTACAGCTGAGGATGCTATCAGTGAAGTCGTGTACCTGGCATCGGCCGTTTGGTTTACTGAGATTAAGAATAAATAAAAAGGTAGATAGTCTAAGGTGGAAGTAGGGCAGTAAATAAGAGGGGGGCTATTCAGACTTTTATTGATGCTGGTGAGGGGCGAAGCATGGCTTTCGCCCTACGAGCGATCTGAAGCTGTGCTTCAGAGCTGGACGGTCGCCGACCGAGTCTGGAAAAGAAAAAGGCCAGCATTTGCTGGCCTTTTAATCGTGGCGGTGAGGGAGGGATTCGAACCCTCGATACGCGTTAACGTATACACGCTTTCCAGGCGTGCTCCTTCAACCACTCGGACACCTCACCTAAAACTGTTTGGGATGTATCTGGCGACACATCTATGAGCATCAGCTTTCTGTGCTCAATTTCCGAGGGCCGCTACTCTAAACGAAAGGCTGCCCAAAGGCAAGATTTAGAAAGCAATTTATGCCCATCCGGTGACATTAATTCATCCCTCATTTCTAAATGGTTAAAAAAAAGCCCGTTTTGAAAACGGGCCTATTACCAGGAGAAAGTTTTAGGTCTGATTAACATCTGCCTTTCAGGCGACCTGTTCGGCAACCTGTTGGATTTCTCTGGAGCTGAGCAGCTTGCCCAGCTTGTCCAGAAGCCTGCCGTTCCAGCAGAGTTTTTGTCTGTCGTTGCAGCTTGTTGGATCCAGGTCGTCAAAGCCGATATAGACGGGGATGTCGAAGGTGGATTCCAGTTCCTCTACAACGTCGGCACAGAGATCTTCGTCATTGGTTTGCACGAGCCAGGCATCCAGTGGCTGCTGCTGCGCAAATTCGGCCGCATGTTGAAGTTTTTCAGGGTCGCAGCTGACACCAATACAGTAATTGTGACGGACCAGGAAACGGCTCAGGTAATGGCGTAGATCTGGGCGTTCTACAATCAGTCCTACAGAGCCGGCATAGGGCTTGTTGGACTTGGCTGGTTTGATTTTGGCGTAACGACCGATTGCCCGTTCAAGACCAAAGATGTTGAAAGGCTTGGCCAGGTAGTGATTGATATCAAGACGTCTGGTCCAGTCGGAAAACAGTTCTGTGTCTTCCTCTGACATCAGGACAATGGGCACCGGGCGGGTTCGATAGAGACCGCGCATACAAATGACCACTTCCGGTGTCGACATATCTTTCAGGTTCTGGTCCAGAATAATGACTGACGGACGGAACCTGTGCAGAAAATTCAATGCTTCTTTGGCTGAGCCAACCGGCAGGCAGCGGACACCAAGAGATTTGATCATATTGGCGAGAGCAGAGCGCACCTTGTTATTGGGTTCCACCAGAAGCACGATCTCATTTGATCCGCGCGCAGCCTTGATTTTTTTAGCTGCTGCCTGAAAGCCTGAGGTGTCTTCTGTGGAGGCTTTTTCCGAAGGTAGCTGGCGGTCTCGTGATGCCGGTTCGAACAGATGGGTCAACCTTGCGCCTGCCTTTTCAATGCTCGTGCTGGCAGGGGATACTTGGTTGGTCAGCTGTGGGATACCGGAGGAATCGCTTCCGTCATCGCTGTTATGGCTTCTTCGTGCACTCGGTCCGGCAGCTTTAGCTCTCGCTGCGGCTGACGGTCTGGTATTACCGGCAGCGGATACGGCACGGGAAGGCGACGGAACCGCTTTGGGTCTGGGCCTTTGTTTTGCCTTGCTGGTCTTGGGAGCCTCGGTTTTATCTGAGTCAAACGCGGGCATGAGGTTGTCATCCAGGGCCAGATCGCTGACATCCGCATAGGTTTGCTCCAGCAGCTGTGACTCAGCTGCATGGCGCTCCGGCTTTGGAGTATCAGAGTCGGGAGTTTCATTTTTAGGGAAATGCCCAGACTGCAACGGACTTCCGGTCAACGGGATGCGCAGTGCATCGTGTGCACTCATTTCCCAGATAGCGTTGTCCTGCATATCTATGTTGTAAATTGCCCGGCTCGGGACTTCTTGGCGTTTGAATATTTGCTTGGCTACACGCCGGATGAACGACTTCTGATCCTTGCGTGGTCGCTGTATCGTCTTTTCCATGGATCACCCTTCGGAATAGGTTTTATCGACTTTTGTGTATGCCTACTCGCTCTACCGCGGGACTCCATTCTCGGTTGCGTTTATTTTTCCATCTAGCGGCGATAACTGTTCCCTTTAATGGGAAGCTGTTATTAGTTGGTTCGTGACCTGTTTTTCTTAGCTGATTAAGAGGGATGTGCTATCGCCTTTCGCAGTAACGGTTAATCATACAGTGTTCAGAAAAGGCCACAACCGGCCATAAGGCCTATCTGGGCTCAGAAATTAGGCGTATATGGTGGTCTGAATAATCGACTTAAACCGTGAAACTCTGACTCTAAGTGGCGCGCAAATCTGAGCAGGGAGTGACATCAAACGTCATCCGCTCATCGCTGTAGGGATGGTTGAATGCAATTGATTGTGCGTGCAGTAAAAGACGAGATGATTGCGCGATGATGTCGGGGGAAGCATAGAATCTGTCGCCCAATATCGGATGACCAAGCGCCAGCATGTGGACTCTTAACTGATGTGAGCGTCCGGTAATCGGGTAGAGTGCGACCAAGGTGGAATTTGCACTCCGGCTGATGACGCTGAAACGGGTTTGTGCGGGTTTGCCATGCTCAAAGCAGACTTTCTGCTTGGGCCGGTGCTCCCAGTCGCATATAAGGGGCAGATCAACCAAACCGCTGTCCTGCTCCATCACGCCGGCCACTCTAGCCACATAGGTTTTGGCGACCGTTCGGTTCATGAATTGCTTTTTCAATGCAATCTCGGCCTTCTTTCTCAAGGCAAGTATCAGGACGCCAGAAGTGGCCATATCAAGCCGGTGGACAACCTGGCTGAGAGGGTATATCTGCTGAACCCTGCGCCATATGGAGTCTTCCAGTTCACTGCCTTTGCCGGGGGATGTAAGAATGCCGCTAGGTTTGTTTACCACGATAATGTCACGGTCCCTGTAACGTATGTCGAGCCAGGGAATCGTGGGGGGCTGGTAAGTGAAAGGTGTGTTGGTGTCTGACATCGGAAAGCTTGGTATTACAGGGCCTGGTGGAAAGCGGATTATTATAACCCATCGACAATAATGTCATCGTCATTTTTCCATCGTTTGGGGTAATGCCAGTGAAATCAGAGTCGTGGTCATCAGAAAAACAGCGGCAACACCAAGACAGGCTGTCAGCCCGTAAAGTTGGAAGATCGCACCGGAGAGAACGGTGCCGATAAGGCGACCCATGGCATTGGCCATGTAGTAAAAACCTACATCGAGTGAGGCTCCGTCTTCTGAGGCAAAATGCACAATCAGGAAGCTGTGTAAGGCCGAATTGACGGCAAATACGATGGCAAACAGCAATAGGCCGCCAATAATCACGGCATAGGTGTTGAGTTGAAAATAGAGTCCTGCAGCGATCGCTGCCGGGATCAATGCCAGTAAGCCTGCCCATCGCGTGGCGGCTCCACGGTAATCAACCTTGCTGTCATCGTTAGATTGAGAGAAAGTCAGAATTTTTGGGGACAGCGATTGGACGGTGCCGTAGCCGATAATCCAGCAGGCAAGAAATCCACCGGTCTGCCAGAACGTCCAGTGAAAGGTTTCACTGAGGTAAACCGGGAGCGCGACGACAAACCATACATCCCGGGAAGCAAACAGAAATAAGCGTGCGGCAGAAAGGATGTTGACGGCCCGGCTTTTCGAAAATATCTCCCGGAACTTGGGTTTTGATGAGGCTTTTCCAAGATCATGCTGCAAGGCGGCCAGACTGAAAAGCCAGCAGGCGCCCAGGAGGATCGCCATGGCGATCATGGCTGACTGGAAGCCGAGTATGCTGAGTAGTGCGCCGCCGAGAAAGAATCCTATACCTTTGAGCGCATTTTTTGATCCGGTTAGAAATGCCACCCATTTAAATAGCCGGCTGTGGGCGTCTATAGGTACGAGGGACTTTACTGCACTCTTGGCACTCATTTTATTGAGATCTTTGGCGATGCCGGACAGTGCCTGGGCGGCCATCACCCAGGGTACGGTCAGCCAGGAAGCCGGGGCCATCAGCATGGTCAGTGCGACAATTTGCATGGCCAGGCCAATGTTCATGGTTCGGTTAAGACCGATTCTGGCTCCCAGCCAGCCGCCAATCAGATTGGTAACAACACCGAAAAACTCATAAAACAAAAACAGCAGGGCAATTTCCAATGGCGAATATCCAAGCCCGTGAAAGTGCAATACAACCAGCATGCGCAGAGCGCCGTCAGTGAGGGTAAACGCCCAGTAGTTCCCGGTAATAATGAGGTATTGGCGGATATCGGTTGATAATCTCGGCGGCATATTTAGGCTCGATTGAAAGGGCTTATCTGTGACAGCTTAAGTATAAGAGCTTGGTGGCTATTAAGAGTTGCATGCCATAGTTACATGCAGGATATGGCGCCTTACAAAAGGTGCCCGATCTTTACTGCCAACTCGGCCATCCGGTTAACGTAACCCCATTCATTGTCATACCAGGCATAGACCTTTACATGGGTTTTATTCACGACCATGGTGGACAGGGCATCGATGATGGAGGATCGCGGGTCGGTGCGATAATCGATGGAAACCAGAGGTCTCTCTTCAAAGCCCAGAATGCCTTTAAGGTTGGTTTGTGAAGCGTGTTTAAACAGGTGATTTACCTCTTCAGCGGTTGTCGAACTTTTCACTTCAAATACGCAGTCCGTCAGTGACGCGTTGAGCAATGGTACTCGGACGGCGTGGCCGTTAAGTCGCCCTTCCAGTTCCGGGAAAATCCTGGTGATCGCAGTCGCTGATCCAGTGGTGGTGGGAATCAGGCTCATGCTGCTGGCGCGTGCCCGACGCAAATCCTTGTGAGGCGCGTCAATAATGGTTTGGGTGTTGGTCAGGTCGTGGATCGTTGTCATTGAACCATGGTGAATACCCAGTGACTCATGCAGTACTTTTACCACAGGGGCCAGGCAGTTAGTGGTGCAGGAAGCCGCCGTAACAATCGGGTGTACACTGTTATCGTATAGGTGATCATTTACCCCCATCACGACATTGAGGATGCCTTCTTCTTTCACCGGAGCGGAAACAATTACCTTCTTCACCCCCTGCGCAAGATATTGCTCCAGCAATGCTTTTTGACGCATGACGCCGGAGCATTCAAGCACTATGTCACATTGGCTCCAATCTGTGTCTTCGATGGAAGTGTTGCGGGTCAAGCGTATGGGAGTTTGGTCAATCAGCAAGGCATTTTCATTGTGTCCGATTTCATGGTTCCAACGACCATGTACAGAATCAAACTGAAGCAAGTGGGCATGAACTTCAGGTGTTTCAGCCGGATCATTAATCTGGATGAATTCTATCTCAGGAAAATTCCAGGCGGCGCGTAATACCAGTCGTCCCATTCGGCCAAAGCCGTTAATACCTACTCGGATGCTCATGAAGCTCTCTCGTGATTTGTTTGTTCCCTGAGATTACTCCCCAGGGCTGTAATGTTATGGGGACAGATGTATGTCTCTGTCCCCATAGATTTCTCTGTCGGCATAGAATTCTCTGTCAGCATAGATTGTTCTAATGCCGGTTCTATGCGTTTAACAGCAGCGGCCGGCTGATTCCGGCTTGATTTTGTTGATGCAGCAGGCTGCTTTGTCTCCAGATTCGTGAAGATCTTCCTTTTCTGCGGAGGGTTCTTCTTTGCCATACGTCGGAATGCTTTCAAGGCTATGAAAGCCTTCCCATGCCACGCCATCAGGATCCACCGTCCAATGCTTGTTGGAGCGGGCATAGCAACAGGTGGCGCCCGGTTCGTTAACAACAGGTTGATCCGCATGGCGCATGGCCTCGTGAATTTGTTCCAACTCGCCCTCTGACTCTGCCTGTAGGCCAAGGTGATCCAGACCTGATTTTCGGCTTCGAGTAGAAATGGCAAAGTTGACTCGCGGATCATCAAGCATCCATTTGGCGTAATCGTCTTTAACCAGAGTGGGTTCAACAGCAAACAGCCGGTTATAGAATTGAATGCTGTTTTCCAGATCTTTGACGTTGAGATGGATGTGCAAGCGTTTCATTTGGTCTCCTGTATATTCGGAATATCGAATATAGTCTGTTGTTGATGGGGAAACGGTCGAAGTCTTGGCTAACTATGCTTGGTTGTATCAAGATTCAAGGCGATACCTGTGTGATGTTTATGCCTGGCATGTATTGGGGGCTATCCCTGTGAGTGTTTCTGCTGTCTCTTCGTCACAACAGCTATTGCCGGATAAATTTCTTCTGGCGTCACTGATCAATGCTTCGTTGCCTGCCACAGTGAGTTTCAATACCTGGTCAAACCATGCAGGAATGTCAGGGTTAAGGCGATAGTACACCCATTGCTTTTGCTTCCTGTCCAGCAATACACCTGTTGCTTTGAGTTGTGCCAGGTGCCGGGAAATTTTCGGTTGGCTGAGACTCAGGGCGGACACCAGGTCACACACGCAGAGCTCTCCTCTGAGCACAATCAGGCAGATGGTTTTTAAGCGGGTGTCATCCGCCAGGGTCTTAAACAGATCGACAGGGTTCATATGGAGCTCCATATATATGGTATTCCATATATAGCACTGAGATATGTAAAGTTCAATGACTATTTATGAGGATCAGAGATAAGAGGATAAGAGGATAAGAGATAAGAGGGTCAGGGGCAGCCCTTGGAGCAACGTGCCAATGTCGTCCAAGGGCTGGGAAGTGCAGAGAGAAGTCGCAGGGAAGCCAGGACGATGGGAATTAACCGGCAGGCCGAATACGAGCCGGTGCGATGAGACCGATGGTGAAGGCTGTGCCGATAAGAATTACAAGGCAACCAACCAACATATAAGCGGTGATCTGTTCAGCCAGATATACGTGCCCCCAGAGCATCGCGAACACTGGAACAAGAAAGGTCACCGAAACCGTCTTGGTAGGGCCGACGCGGGATATCAGGCCATAGAAAAGTATATAGGCGAATGCTGTACAAACTGCCCCAAGGGCTGTGACGAACACCCAGGCAGTTGATGAGATTGTCTGACTTGGCCAGTAGAGCCATGTCAGAGGAAGCATCAGGATGGCGGCTGTCGCCTGACTCATGGTGGCCAGTACGATGGGCTGGGTGCCGCTCAGGTAGCGCTTGGTATAGTTGGCGGATACGCCGTAACTCATGGTGGCCAGAGTACAGGCGATGATGGCCATCGTCGGGCCTGAAAAACTGAGCTCTCCTTTGCCGAGAACGAGGATAAATACTCCGAGAAATCCCAGCATGATGCCACCCAATTGCCACCGGGTCAGCCAGTCTCCCAACCACAAGGCGCCGACGATGGCACTCCAGAGAGGAACACTGGAGTTCAGCAGGGACGTGTAGCCGGCACTGACGTGAACTGTGGCGAAGCCCAGTAACGTGAAGGGTAGAGCTGAATTGGTAATGCCAAGCACAATATAGTGGGGCAGGCGTGACCAGTCGATTTTGTTACGGTAGCGCCACAACAGAAAAGGCAAAAGACAGAGTGCGGCAATACCGATTCTCAGTTGGATCATGGCAATCGGGCCAAATTCGGGGACTGCCACGCGCATAAATAAAAAGGAAGCGCCCCAGATGGCCGCTAGAAAAGTCAGGATTAGGCTGTCTTTTGCTGTCACGTCATTCTCGCTCGTTATTATTCCGTTGTCGGATTCGGATCAAATAAAGGGATCCAAATCAAGTAATGAGATCCAATTCAAGAAAAGGGGTCCGAATCAAATCAGGCGTTCAGGTAGTGCGCCTTCCAGAGTCAGTAGGGCTTGTTTTCGGTCCAGCCCTCCCGCATAGCCTGTAAGTGAGAGATTCTTCCCTATCACGCGGTGGCAGGGAATGATAATGGATAAGGGATTTCTACCAACGGCGGCAGCCACCGCCCGAGTTGCATTGGGGTGATTCAACTCCATTGCCAAATCACTATAACTTCTGGTGTTTCCAGGCTGAATGCGTAGTAATACCTGCCAAACCCGCTTCTGAAATTCCGTGCCTTGAGGAGTCAAAACCAGCTCCTGCACCGGGGGGAAATCTGCGTTGTTTTCTCTATGGAAATAGCGAAGCAGCCAACTATGGGATTGCTCCAATACCTCATGACTGCCGGGTTGCCAACGTGCCGACAGTTCCGGGAAGTATTTCTGGCCGTGAAAATAACAGCCGGTCAGGCCATTCCCGTTTGTCGTCAATCTGATGGTGCCCAGAGGCGAATCGATATCCTGATACAGGATGGTTTGTTGGTTCGATAATTCTGTCATGTGAGTTCGTCGGATTGCATTGGATTTAATAAGATTTACTGCTTTCTGATGCCAGGAGGTTCCAGAAGTGCATCGTGATGTAACTGCGCCAAGGGCGCCACTGTCGGGCAATTTCCTTCGCCTCGGTGGCTTTGATCTGCTGGTCTCTGAATATTGCCAATGCTTTAAGAACCCCGACGTCTGCTGCCGGGAAGGCGTCGGTCCAGCCCAATCCGCGCATGGCAATGTATTGTGCAGTCCATTCGCCGATTCCTTTGACCTCAAGGAGCTGCTGAATCTGGTTGTCGATATTGATACCCGGTTCCAGAAACATGGGATCCTGCCTGCTGTGAGCAGCCAGGAGGAGAATGGCCTGGGCTCTTTGACGTATGACCCCGAGTGATGCGATTGAATCGACGGTTACGTGCTCCATGTCGATGGCTGTAGGAAATGCCGTATGCAGTTCGGGAAAAGGTGTTTCTGTCGAGGAGCCAAATTCTTCACTAAATTGCCCCAGCTTTTTAATGGCGGCTGCGACACTGATCTGCTGGCCCAATATGGCGCGAACGCCGATTTCAAATCCGGAGAAACTGCCTGGTACTCTCAGTCCGTTGATCCAGCCCAGTCCGTCAGTCCGGCTCGGTCTATCAATCCTGCTCAGTCCATCAATCCAGTTTTGCGCATCGCTGAAAAATGTGTTGGTTTCCACCGGATTATTCGACAGATCGAGAAAATGCGTTACGCGATTCTTTATCCAGCTTAACTGAGGTAGCAGGGATAGGGGCAGGGTGATGCCGAATCGGTGCTTCTTGGGCAGGTGGCGGATGTCGATCCAGCCAGAGTGAATTGTGCCTTTGCAGTCAACCAGTCTCAGCGTGCGACGATATCCGTCCTCGTACACCCATTCAACACCTGGAATGATACGGGGCTGAAGAAAGTCTCGGAATTGCTGCCAGGCAAAGGGAGCCCGATAGCCGACCTCCAGGTAGAATGTGTCTCCCTGTCCGTTCACAGGATTGCGTTTAAAAGTTGAGGGCGCCTGCCGGTATGCATCCTTGAAGGCGCTGTTGAAACGCCTTTGGCTGTTAAAGCCGGCTGCCAGTGCGATGTCACTGATGCGCAGACTGCAGTCCATCAACAGTTGTCTGGCCAGCAGCAGGCGTCTTGAATGATTATATTCCTGGGGGCTGACGCCGAAGGTTTCATTGAAAATCCTGCGCAGATACCGGTCTGTAATTCCCAGCTTTGCCGCCAGCTCTTCTGTGGAAAGTTCCTGCAGTAGTCCCTTGTCGATCATTTCCTTGGCGGAAATTGCCAGGGTGTTGCCACTGTCGAGAGGGGAGAGGCCTGGGGCCAGCTCCGGGCGGCAGCGCAGGCAGGGGCGATAGCCCGCTTTTTCTGCCGCCGCCGCGCTGATGAAAAACTGTGTGTTTACCTGCTTTGGCGTTTTTACACGGCAGACCGGGCGGCAGTATATGCCGGTGGAGGATACTCCAACGAAAAACAATCCGTCGAATCTCGTGTCTCGGCTCAGCAGCGCTGAATAACAGGTGTTGTGATCTAGTTCCATGGAGGCATCATAGCCTGAGTTGTTTGGAGAAGCTCGCCATTTTCGGAACTGAATTTTTTGTTTTCAGCGGGCATTTTGGCAATTCTTTCGGAGGTCCCGAAATATAAGCGAAAGAGCGGATCGGGGGATCTCATAAACGTCATTGCACCATGGATTGCGCATGAAATTCTGCTGGTCGGGACTAAACTGATAAAGTGGCTCTGTTGAATATCCCTGTCAGCCGTCAGATGAACAGAGGATTACACGGAGGTGAACTTTGCAGGATGTAAAACCAGCTCGGTATTGGCAAACCTGATTCCATGCATGCATATCAAATATGAGATCTGACATGTTTCGGCCCAGCTCGTCGCGGCTATCTCAGTACGGGTGGATACTCCTCACCGCCGTTGGATATTTCACTACGGGTCGCCTGGGGCTCGCCTTTGCTGCGGACAGCGCATACGCCACGGCTATCTGGATACCCTCGGGCATTGCTTTGGCTGCCGTCATCATGGGGGGATACAGGCAAGGGTTTGGAATCTGGTTGGGGTCCTTTCTTGTTAATTATACGGTGACGCTGGAGAACTCCTCCGGCGGCGTCGCTCTCACTCAGGTAGCACTAATAGCCTTTATTGGGATTGGTGCCGCAATTCAGGCCATGCTGGCTCGTTATCTGGTGATGAAATTTGGAAGGTTTCCCAACACTCTGTCTGATCTTTATCTCATTTTTCTATTTATCGTCATTACCGGGCCGCTAAGTTGTCTTGTCAGTGCCACGGTTGGATGTACGTCTCTTGTGACTGCGGGGCTGATGCCAACGGAATCTCTGTTACAGAATTGGGCTGTGTGGTGGCTTGGAGATTCTATCGGCACTGCCATATTTGGACCATTGATCCTGGTGTGGACTTTGAGTCCAGTCAGTATGTGGAAACCCCGGCGGTGGCCGGTATCGTTGACACTTGCTCTGACATTTATTCTTGCCACTGTCGGATTCTATTACGCTAGAAATTCAGAGGAGAACAATGCCCGGCTTCGACTTGAGACGGAAGCCAGGGCTATGGTGATCACCTTTGAGCAGACAATGAAGGCCCAGATTGGCGTGCTGGAGACCGTCGCCAGGAATATGGGAATTGTGCAGCGTAGCTCCCGGAAAACGTTTGAGGATCAGGTTGGGTGGCTGCTGGAGCGTTACGACAATTTGCAGGCCCTGTCCTGGAATCCATATGCCAATGAGCGATTACGTACCTATGTGGAATTGGTGATGCAGCGGGATTATGGCGTGGATACGGGTATTAGAGAGCGGATTGATGGCTCTCTGCAAGAGTCGCCGGAGCATGATGAGATCGTGCCGGTGCAGTTCATTATGCCTTTTGAAGGGAATAAGGAGGCCCTGGGGTTTAATGTATTGGCAAATCCATTCAGGCGTGTGGCACTTGATAAAGCTAGAGATACCAAGGCCCCGGTATTAACTGAGAGAATCCGGTTGGTGCAGGATGACGGAGCTCAGGCGGGGGTACTGGTTTTCTTCCCTAAATTCTCCAGTGACGGGGACATTTTGGATGGGTATTTCACCGCGGTAATCAAAGTAGGGATATTGCTGGAGCATTTCTTTGATAGTCAGAATTTCCGTGGTTTTTTTGTCCGTATAGTCGATACCTCAGATACGGATGAAGGGCTGTTGTATCAAACCCAAATCAGTCGGTCGGGGGAATACCGCGCTGTGACCAGTCAGGATCAGGGCGCTTTTGATTCAGAACTGGTCTGGAAGATTCCTATCAAAGTCGCTGATAGAGAGTGGCTTTTTGTCATTACCCCGACGGTTGACAATTACGTCAGCCACCTGTCTCTGACGGCTTGGTTTGTCTACGTTCTGGGATTATTGTTCTCGGTAATGAGTGGAATGGTGGCGCTCTTTTTCACTGGCAGAACCGTGGCGCTTGAAGTCATGATCAGAGAGCGGACAGCGGCACTGAGGGATTCAGAAAACTCCCTGAAGGCTATTGTGGATAATACTCCGGACGCGTTGCTGGTGGTGGATGTGGATGGTGTGATTATCAGGGCGAATCGTTCTGCAGAAGAGATATTTCTGACCGCAGGACAGGAGTTGTTGGGGGAGAAAATCGTCCATCTAATTCCAGCGCTTGAAGGAGTGAATTTCCATTATGTCCTGAACAGTATTGAGGGCGCTGGAGGGGGAGTCATGGAAACCACCGGGAACCGGCGAAACGGGGATCAGGTTGCGATTGATCTGTCCATTTCTGACTATGGACTGGAAAACAAGCTTTACCACTTGGTCATGGTGAGAGACATCACTGAACGGGCAGAGATTGATCGTATCAAAGATGAGTTTATTTCTACTGTGAGTCATGAGCTTCGCACTCCTTTGACGGCCATAAAAGGGGCATTGGGCCTAATCAGAAATCAGAAAGTCGCGATGGATGAGAAATCAGAAAGTCTGCTCGATATCGCGAATCGTAACAGCCAGCGGTTGTTGGAGCTGGTCAACCGGATTCTGGACTTCAAGAAAATTACCGAAGTGGACTTCAAGATAAAATGCGTCAGGATTTCTGTGGCTGAGTGGCTGCAGGATATCTGCCGTAATAACCAGCCATATGCAGATCACTATCGGGTGCAGTTTGTGCTCGATGCCGTTGATGATGAGCTGGTGATATGGGGAGACAATGAGCGCTTGACTCAGGTTATGACCAATCTGATGTCCAACGCCGCGAAGTTCTCCAAGCCGAATACTGAGGTGCATATCAGTGCGATAAGGCAGAAGAATCATATTCGTATTGAGGTTATAGACAGCGGACCGGGTATTCCGGAAGAATTTTCCGATAAGATTTTTGGGCGATTTGCCCAGGCCGACTCATCGACTTCCAGAACCCAGGGAGGGTCAGGCCTTGGTTTGAATATATCCAAGGCCATTGTGGAGAAGCATGGTGGCAGTATTCACTACCGGAATAAAAATGAAGGTGGCTGCATTTTCTACTTTGACGTGCCGCTCATGCCTGAGCTGACAGAGGCCAAGGCCGCCGTGGATAATTCTTGAAAAGCTTTAGATAATTCTTGAGAAGCTTTGGGTCTGCTCCACACGATACCGGTCAAATACTTTGCAGATCCCCCTGATGAGAAGACGCCCCGCCGGGTGTATGCGAACAAGTTCCTCGCCGTTTTCTGTTCCAAACTGAACCAGACCGTCCTCTTCCATGTCCTTTAATTGAGCCAGTTCTGGCTTGAAGTATTCCTTGAACGAAATGTTGTATCGGTCTTCTATCATCTTGAAGCTGAGTTTGAAGTTGCAAATGAGCTCCATAATGATTTCACGCCTGAGAACATCGTCATCATTGAGCATCACTCCCCGTTGTACAGGCAATTTACCCTGGGAAAGTATGTCGCTATAGCCGGGGATGTCGTAGACATTTTGATAGTAAGCCCGGTCCAGCATGCTGATGCTGGATACGCCCATCGCGATCAGATCACAGTTGCCGCGAGTGGTATAGCCCTGGAAGTTGCGGTGGAGGTGGCCCTCTGACTGGGCGATGGCCAGTTCATCATCTGGCTTGGCGAAATGATCCATGCCGATGAAGCGGTAGTCGTGCCTGATCAACTGGTCTACCGAATTGCGCAGTATGCTCAGCTTCTGCTGTGGTGTTGGCAGTGTCGCCCCATCGATTCGTCGTTGCGGTTTGAATCGGTTGGGCATATGGGCGTAGTTAAACACCGACAGCCGGTCAGGTGAAAACTGGATGATTTTGTCCACGGTTCTGGCAAAAGTGGATTCTGTCTGGAAGGGCAGACCGTAAATCAGATCAATATTGATTGAGCGGAACCCCAGCTCCCGGGCTTTGGTCAGGACATGGAGCGTGAGTTCTTCGCTTTGTACACGGTTTACGGCTTTCTGCACTTTGGGATCGAAATCCTGTACTCCCAGGCTGATTCGATTGAATCCTATTTCCCGGAGAACGGTGAGTGTTTCGTCGTCCGCTTCACGGGGATCGATTTCAATGGAGTAGTCACCCTGATCATCGGGGAGCAACCTGAAAAGCTCACGGGTGCGTGTCATGAGTTCACGCATTTGGTCAGGGCTGAGGAATGTTGGCGTACCTCCGCCCCAGTGGAGTTGCTCTACCAGGCGGGAATTTCCATCCTGATCCTTCGAAAACAGGGCAGCTTGAAGAACCATTTCCCTGTAGAGCTGGTCCAGGTAAGGCTGAGCCTGTTCACGGCGTTTAGTCACGATTTTGTTGCAGGCGCAGTAATAACAAAGCCTGGCACAGAAAGGGATGTGGAAATACAGCGACAATGGCTTGGCAGTTAACCGGGAGACGCTGGCGGCGTCAAAAACATCCTGATGGCTGAAGCCGGGCTGAAATTCCATTGCGGTTGGATAGGATGTGTATCGGGGACCCTGTAAATCGTATTTACGGATTAATTGTTCATTCCAGTAAATGTTGTCCACGTAAAACTGCCTCCCACCGGGTTAATTCAATGCTCCGGGCAGTTTAAATACTTACGTGACGGACAGCCTTGATATGTATCAATGTGGCAGACGGACGTCGAGTGATGAGAACAGGCTCGTTGGCAATATCCTGGTGAAAGGGCCTCGCTATTAATGGTTAGCTGAATAGTGGTTACCGGATAAGTACCTACCTGAATAGTGGATAGCGGAGCAGTAGAAACAGGATAAGTACTAACCGGATTAATGGATACCGGATTAGTGATTACCGGGTTCGTCGGCATGTTGTTCAGGAGACATCTTATGGGAGTGTGAGGAGGAATCTCCCTGGCTTGTGAACAGTTTCGGCCAGCCGACGGGCAGGCTCCAGATACCAAAAATAATCAGGCCGACGGCAAAAACGCGCCTGACAGATAGTCGACTGAGCCAGCGGCGGAGGTGATAGGCGAACAGTCCGGCGGCCAACATGCTGGGGAGCGTGCCGAGTCCAAATCCAAACATCAGCATGGCGGCTCTATTGGAATCCGCTGAGCTCATGGCCCAGGCGAGAGCGCTGTATACCAGACCGCACGGCAGCCAGCCCCAGATCATCCCCAGGAAAAAACCTGCCCCGGGGCCGGATTTACCGCGGAGCCTGTTCGACAGTGGGGTCAGTAATCGCCAAAGCTTTGAGCCGAGTTTTTCGATATGTACGAGTCCGGACCACCATTGTCCGACGTAAAGCCCCATCATGATCAAAAGCGTGCCGGCGATGGAACGGAGAATAATCAACGCCGTCATGTTCAGGGCCAGTGCAGCACCAATTGTACCGGCAAGGAATCCTATGATTGTGTAGCTGGTGAGGCGACCCAGGTTAAATATCAGGAGAGGGCCAAGTAATCCTTGGCGTCCTGATGTTGCTGATGTTGCTATAGCTCCGGACGGGGTGCTTCTGGTGTCATTGTCGAGATTAAATGAGTGGGCGCTGGCGATACCTCCGCACATCCCCAGGCAATGGCCGCTGCCCATGAGGCCAATCAGCAGCGCAGACAGGAACAGGGCAACATCGACCATCATAAAGACTTATCCGTTGAATCCTGGTTCGATGAAGCCTGGTTTTGCTGTTCAGGTGTTTCACTTGCTTTGTCAGAGGCGTCTTTTGAGGTGGTGGGTTCCATGTGCTTGTCGTCATCAAACAGAATGCTGTGGGCAGGTCCTTTGAGGTCGTCATATTGACCGGATTTAACCGCCCAGCGAAATATCAGAACCGCGATGGTCAGCAGTAGAATGGAAAGTGGTATCAGGACAAAAAGAATTTGCATGGAATTGAGGCTGCCTCCGTCACTTCAAGGTCACTTTCTGGAACCTGACAGTCTAAGGGCGTTAAGCACGACGATCAACGAACTCACCGACATACCGATCGCGGCCGCCCAGGGGGCAATATATCCAGCCGCGGCCAGGGGCAGGGCAATCAGGTTGTAGACCAGTGCCCAGGTGAGGTTTTGCCGTATGACACGGAACGTTGAGCGGGCTTTTTCGAGTGCAAATACCAGGGTGTTGAGATCAGTATTCAGAATAACGGCATCGGCTTTAATCTGGGTGAGATCGGAGGCATTTTGCATGGCAATGGATAAATGCGAGCCGGCCATGGCCGGCACGTCGTTGATACCGTCTCCCACCATGACAACAGTATCCCCGCTTTGTTGCCAGTGGCGGGCCTGATCGAGTTTCTGCTCCGGCGTCAGACTTTTACTCACATTGGAGATTCCGACGGACTGTGCAATTGATTCTACATGGGAAGAGCTGTCGCCGGTCAGCATGGATACTTTCAGACCACGCTCTTGCAAGGTTTTAACGGCGTCCAGAGCGCCTGTCCTCAGGGTGTCTGACAGTTGGAATATGGCAATGAGTTGTTGTCCGCGACTCAGGTAAATTCTCTGATAGGGGTCATCGACAGGCTCCTCTTTTTTCTGATCCAGTTGGCAGAATGCCGCGCTTCCCAGGCGGTATACCTGGCCTGATACTTCGCCTGAAATACCCTGGCCGGGGTATTGGGTAACGTTGTGGGCTGGACCAGAGGCAAAGGGACGAAATGCCTTGGCAACAGGGTGCGGGCTTTCCCACTCAAGGGCTCCGGCAATGGCTAACAGGGCCTCGTTAGCATCTCCGCTGAGGTTGTCGACCGACGCCACTGTGAGTTCCCCTTGGGTAAGGGTGCCTGTCTTATCGAAAACAAAGTGAGTGGCTTTGGCCAGCGTCTCCAGAACATGACCACGGCTCAATACAAAACCGGATTGGCGGAGGGCTGTCGTGGCAACGGTTAATGCTGTTGGAGTGGCAAGAGACAGAGCGCATGGGCAGGTCACGACTAATACCGACAGCATCACGGCAAATGCATGCTCAGGGTCTATTTGCCACCAGACCAGCCCAACAACGGTCGCTGTCATCAGCACTCCGGCAACGAAGAAGCTGGCAATACGGTCAGCCAGGGTGGAGAGTCTTGGGCGATCCTGAAGGGCGCGATCCACCAGCCGATTAATCGTGGAAAGATGGGAGTCTTGATCCAGGGCATCCACTCTGACAGTAATGCTGTTTTCGATATTTACGCTGCCGGAGAGTACTTTGCCGCCTTCTGAGCAGGGCTGGGGAATAAACTCTCCGGTGAGTGCCGCATTGTTGACCTTGCTTGATCCCTGAACAATCGTTCCGTCTACGGGGATGAAGTCCCCTGGCTTTAATCTGATCAGGTCTCCTACTTGAAGATCGTCCACCGGCACCATTTCGACAGAGTCATCCTCTTTTCCTGTTAACCGATAGATAAAGACGGGAGCTTTGCCTTGCAGTGTCGAGTTGGTTCTCGCTGCGGTCACCCGGGCCAGGCTTTCCAGGTAGCGTCCCAGTAACAGGAAAAAAGTGAACATGCACACGGAGTCATAGTAGACCTCTTTGCCCCCGAATACCGTAATCCAGGCACTGGAGAGGTAGGCGATGCCAATCGCAATGGCGACCGGAACGTCCATGGTCAGGTGTCGCAGCTTAAGGTCTCTTAAGGCCGCTGAGAAAAAGGGTTGGGCGGAATAGAGAACGACCGGAAGTGCGACGAGAAGGCTGATGTAGCGGAACAGATCGATCATCTGCTGGGTGTCTTCCAGCAATCCGAAGTAGGACGGGATCGCCAGCATCATATTCTGCATCATTCCGATCCCGGCAATGCCCAGGCGGATCAGGGTTTTTTTCTGTTGTTCCTGAAGTTGCTTCTCTTCCTGGCTGGCTGAGTAGGGGAAGGCATTGAAGCCGATCGAGTTGATAGCTTTGAGTATCGTACTGAGCCGGGTCTTTTGAGGGGCCCATACCAACTCGGCCCTATGGGTCGTCAGGTTGACCCAGAATTCATCGACGCCATCAAGTTTGCGAACGAATTGTTCCAAAAGCCAGACGCAGGCGGCGCAAGTGATTCCCTCAATGGAAAGCTGAATCCTGCGCTTATCCTGATCAAGCTGGCCTGAAAGCCTGTTGAGAATATCCGGCCGGTCGAAAACGCTCAGTTTTGCCTCGTCTTCCGGGGATAAGGTGTCCGGTTGTTCCAGTTCACCTTCGCGAAATTGGTAAAATTGTTCCAGGCCGCCGTCCATTACCAATCTGGCCACAGCTTCGCAGCCGTGGCAGCAGACCGGTTTGGATTCTCCATTAACCTGAATCCTGATATCTACATTGGAAGGAACAGGGTTATGACAATGGAAGCAGCGTAACGCGTCATTCATTCGTTTGAGAAACAGCGGGCTTCAATAGAATAGAGTCTTTGCGGGGAAACCATGATTCGCCTTTCAACCGCCATACTTCATCCTGATCGGATAGCTGGAGGTAACGCTTGCCATCGAGGGTGCCTTCAAAGGATCCCCGATAATGATCGCCGTTGGATACCAGCATGATATCCAGGTCCTGGCCGGACAATGTGGGATGAAGAATACGGAGTTTCAGTAACTTTCCTTCCGGTGCCAGGGACGGATCGGAAAGAGTTGCTTCAATTTCCTGTCCTGAAAACAGCAAATTGGCTGTCAAACCGAGTTCTGCAGCTTTCTGGTCTCTCTCCAGTTCCTCATTGATCATCAGGCCGTCTTTATAATAGTCATCTCTCACCAGGCTATCCTGACCGGTAACCGCCATGGTGATCATAAAGATGCCGAAAATGATGGAAGAGGCGGGGATTGCGATGAGCAGCCAAACCCATTTTTCTTTGTACCAGGGAACGCTTTGTATTTCAGTCATTGATTTCTCGTTAGAAAATTTTCAGGATTTAAGGCAGTCAACCCGTTGCTCCAGGACAGAATGCCTTACCTGATATTCAGGGTCGACGGCTTTAACGCTTCCCTTCGTAATTGTAAGGGAAGCGTGCCTGGGCTAGAACCGAATCGGGGCGGGGCCGAGGAAGCGACTTTCTGATTCATCGCTGACGTCGTCGTCATCCAGGGCCTGCACCTTGAATGAGATATCGTGGTTTCTTTCCGTCATTGATTCCGGTGGAGCTTCCACCGCCAGTGGCGCTGTCAGGAGTTCTGACGGCTGCAGTGTGTAGTCGGTTTTGCCATTGATGGCGAGCTTATCCAGACCGGAAACACTGACATGGAATGTGCGGACATCATTCGACATATTCATGATGCTCAGTGTATAGGAGTTTTCAACAAACCCTTTGCTGTTCGTTGTAAACAACGCCCCCCTGTCGCGGATAATATCCAGTTCAACCGGATTGCGCGTTCCCAGCTTGATGGCGAAGGCTGACATCATGACCACCAGCATAATGCCGTAGCCTATGGTTCTAGGGCGGATAAGTTTCGATGTCTGTCCTTCAAGAGTGTTCTCTGTGGTGTAGCTGATCAGCCCCTTGGAGTACTCCATCTTTTCCATGATGGAGTCACAGGCATCTATACAGAGAGCACAGCCAATACATTCGTACTGCAGTCCATCACGGATATCGATTCCAGTCGGGCATACCTGTACACACATTCCGCAATCAACACAGTCGCCCAAACCTTTCTCTTTGGGGTCGACACTGCGCTTACGGCTACCGCGTGGTTCGCCGCGATTCGGGTTGTAGGACACGATCATGGTGTTGCGGTCGAACATCACCGACTGGAATCGTGCATATGGACACATGTAAAGACAGACCTGCTCGCGCAACCAACCCGCATTCAGATAAGTGGCAACGGTAAAAAAGGCGATCCAGAAGTATGCCCAGCCAGAGGTGGCACTAAATGACAGAATGTCAGGAACAAGTTCCCTGATGGGATAGAAGTAGCCGACAAAGGTTAAACCGGTAGCAAAAGCGACCAACAGCCAGGCGGCGTGTTTGGCGCTTTTTTTGGCTATTTTCTGGCCACTCATCTGAGCCTGGTCGAGCTTCATTCGTTGGTTGCGGCTGCCTTCAATCTTCTCTTCCAGCCACATGAAGATAAAGGTCCAGACCGTTTGTGGGCAGGTGTAACCGCACCATACCCGTCCAAACAGGGTGGTAACAAAGAACAGGCCAAAGGCGCAGATAATCAACAGCCACGACAGGAGAACGAAGTCCTGGGGCCAGAAAGTCGTACCGAATATATGGAACTGGCGGTTAGGAAGATCGAACTGAACCAGCTGCTGACCATCTACACTGATCCAGCAGAACAGGAAGTACATCCCCATTAACATCCAGAGTGAAACGGTTCTGATTTTCTGGAAAAAGCCGGTGATTTCTTTTACGTATATTTTCTTCCGACTTTCATAGAGCTCGACCGCTTGAGGTTTATATACAGCCGCCGAGTCTGGATCAAGATTTTGAACCGGGATCTTGTCACTCATAGGGGTCTCTCATCACAATCACTTTAGCGCTGTTTACTTGTCGGAGGTTTGTAAGTCGTCCGGCACACGCCAAGCAGCGCTAAAATGACTGGAGCAGGGCGGTATTCACCGCCCTGCTTGTTGCGCGGGGGCCTGGAGGGCACCCGTGATAAGTTATTTCCCTTTAAATTTTCCCTTCTAAAAAGCTACTCGCTTTTTTGAGTCTGCTTGGACAGGCTGTATACGTAGGTAGCTACCAGGTGTATACGCTCATCACCGAGGGTTTTCTTAAAGGTTGGCATAACACCATTACGGCCTGACTTCAGAGTCATTTCAACCGCTTGCTGAGTACCGCCATATAGCCAGGTACTGTCTGTCAGGTTAGGAGCACCGACAGCCTGATTGCCTTTAGCGTCCGTACCGTGGCAGGCAACACAGTTTGCCTGGAACAGCTTGGCGCCGGCTTCAGCTTTTTCCGCATCGATATTCTGCTGACCGCTCAGGCTGCGAACATAGTTGGCCAGTTCGGTTACACCTTCTGTCCCAACAATGGCTTCCCAGGCAGGCATGGCTGCGTTACGACCGTTGGTGATGGTTTCCTTGATCTTTTCAGGAGCGCCGCCATACAACCAGTCGTTGTCTGTCAGGTTCGGGAAGCCGAAGCCGCCGTGAGCCGCAGAACCGTGGCATACCGCACAGTTGTTGAGGAAGAGGCGTTTACCCATGGTAATGGCGTCTTCGTTCTTCACCAGTTCTTCAATAGGCGTGGCTGCCAGCTCTGCGTAAAGGGGATCATAAATGGCTTTGGCGTCCGCCACTTCATTTTCCCATTGACCAGCAGATGACCAACCAAGGTACCCTTTGTAGCTACCCAGTCCTGGATACAGGAAAAGATAGAAAAGGCCGAATACGATGGTCGCCATAAAAAGATACAGCCACCATTTGGGCATGGGATTGTCGTACTCCTCGATACCATCGAAGGAGTGGCCCATGGTTTCTTCTGTTTCAGTATGGAACTTCTGGCTTTTGCGTGTCGCCCACAACAGCCAGGCACAACCGAATATTGATCCGAGAACGATAAAGCTTATCCACCCGGTCCAGAAACTATTCATCGTTATTTAGTCTCCGTTTCTTTTAACGTTTTTTTGTCCGTCTCTTCGTCGGCGAAGGGCAGGTTGGCAGCTTCATCGAAAGTTTTCTTTCTTTTACTGCTATAAGCCCAAATCACCAGACCGATAAAGGTCACCATCAACAGGATGGTGATAATGCCGCGGACAGTGTTGATATCCATTGTTTCTTACCGTTTGCTCGAGATGACGGTGCCAAGCTGTTGCAGATAAGCGACTACCGCTTCAATCTCGTACTTGCCGTCCACCATTTCTGCTGCACCGGCGATGTCTTCGTCAGTGTAAGGCACGCCTACAGTGCGCAGAGCTTCCATCTTGGGTGCCGTTGCTGATGGGTCCACTTTGGAAGTGAACAGCCAAGGGAATGCAGGCATGTTGGATTCGGGAACAACATCACGAGGATTGTAGAGGTGTGCACGGTGCCAGGCATCGCTGTAGCGGCCACCCACACGCGCCAGATCAGGTCCGGTACGCTTGGAGCCCCACAGGAACGGGTGTTCGTAAACAGATTCACCGGCAACGGAATAGTGACCGTAGCGCTCGGTTTCTGCCCGGAACGGACGAACCATCTGGGTGTGGCAAACAGTACAGCCTTCACGGATGAAGATATCACGTCCTTCAAGCTGCAGTGCGTTTAGGGGTTTGAGTCCTTCAACGGGCTTGGTTACTTCGTTAGTGAAGAACAGAGGGACGATCTCAACCAGTACACCAAAACTGATGACGATCAGAATCAGAGGGATCATCAACCCCAAATTCTTTTCGACGACTTCATGTTGCATTGATGTGTCTCCCTCTTAAGCAGTCTGCGGAACAGCCGCGGCATCGTCAGCCACAGCGTCACGTTGACGGACAGTTCTATAAACGTTGTAGGCCATGATCAGCATACCGGTCAGGAATACCGCTCCACCGAGCACCCTGACGGTGTAACCCGGATAGCTGGCTTTCAGCGCCTGAACAAAGGTGTACTGCAGGGTGCCGTCAGCGTTAACCGCACGCCACATCAGACCCTGCATGATGCCGTTGACCCACATGGCAGCGATGTAAAGCACTGTACCGATGGTGGCCAGCCAGAAGTGAACGTTGACCAGGTTGGTGCTGTACATGGATTTCAGACCATAGAGGCGGGGAATCAGGTGGTACAGGGCACCGATGGAAATCATGGCAACCCAGCCCAAAGCACCGGAATGCACGTGGCCGATAGTCCAGTCAGTATTATGGGACAGTGCGTTCACTGTCTTGATGGACATCATAGGCCCTTCGAATGTGGACATGCCGTAGAAACTCAGGGAAACGACCAGGAAGCGAAGAACCGGATCAGTACGCAGTTTGTGCCAGGCACCTGACAGGGTCATCATGCCGTTGATCATACCGCCCCAGGAAGGTGCCAGCAGAATCAGGGACATTACCATACCTGCACTTTGTGCCCAGTCTGGCAGCGCACTGTAGTGAAGGTGGTGAGCACCGGCCCAGACGTAGATGCTGATCAGCGCCCAGAAGTGCACGATAGAAAGACGATAGGAGTATACAGGGCGTTCCGCCTGCTTAGGCACGAAGTAGTACATCATGCCAAGGAAACCGGCTGTCAGGAAGAATCCAACCGCGTTGTGCCCATACCACCACTGAACCATGGCGTCGATGGCACCTGCATATACCGAATAGGATTTCATGGCAGAGACCGGGATCGCCATGCTGTTACCGATGTGCAGTACGGCAACTGTCAGAATGAATGCACCAAAAAACCAGTTGGCTACATAGATGTGCTTCATCTTACGTTTGGCGATAGTACCGAAGAATACGAGGGCATATGACACCCATACCAGAGTGATCAGAATATCGATCGGCCACTCAAGTTCGGCGTATTCTTTGGAAGTGGTGTATCCCAGCGGCAGTGTGATGGCTGCTGCTACAATCACTGCCTGCCATCCCCAGAAAGTAAATGCTGCAAGACCATCGGAGAACAGTCGGGCCTGGGACGTTCGCTGTACCACATAATATGAGGTGGCGAAAAGCGCACACCCGCCAAAGGCAAAGATGACGGCGTTGGTGTGAAGCGGCCTCAGTCGACCGAAGTGGAACCATGGATAGTGTGTGTTAAGCTCTGGCCATACAAGTTGAGCTGCAATGAGCACACCTACGGCCATGCCCACAACACCCCAAACAACTGTCATGATGGCAAATTGGCGCACCACCTTATAGTTGTAGGTCTCGTTAGCACTTGCTGTATTCATTACTGATTATTCCATACCCTGAGTTTTGGTTGAATGGCGCTAAATCTCGCTGCTGGTGAAGATCAGCACTTCCTGTGGCTCCGGTAACCGCCAAATTCAGCGGCTGGAAGAGGGTTGTCTTCCACGGTCTCCCCTCGACAGCGGGGCGAAGCATAAGAGTTGAGCATTAGACATGTCAACCGAATATACCGCCCGAACTCATTATCAATACTGAAGGTTTCTCCACTTTGATATGAGTCAAGAGGGGAATGTTTTGGGCATAATGATAGTGCTTTCTTTTTAATGACGCTAATTAACAAGCGATCTGAAAGCGACATTTTGGGGCAGGCAAGACTGTTAATGGAAATCTGGCAACCGTCGGCCGCGCTCAGTTAGGATGACCGCGGCCCTATCTGTAGGCGATCGTCCGTTATAAACGATCAAAAGATGTTGGCAAGCATCATTAAGTGAAATTTCAGGCGTAACTCATGACTTATATATATAACGGTAGCCGGAAGGCTCCAAATATCCTGTTACTGGCTCATGGCGCAGGAGCGCCAATGGACAGCGAGTTTATGGATCACATGGCGGCAGTCATTGCGGGTGATGATATCTCCGTCGTGAGATTCGAATTCCCTTATATGGCCAAGCGTCGCGAAGATGGTCGTAAGCGTCCGCCAGACCGGCAACCCAAGTTACTTGAATCTTTTATGGCAGCAGTGTCGGCATGTGATAGCCGGGCTCGGGTATTTGTCGGTGGTAAATCAATGGGAGGGCGCATGGCCAGCCTCCTGGTGGACGAGTTTGGTCGGGATATTTCAAATCTCTCCGGTTGGTGTGCACTGGGCTATCCGTTTCATCCGCCGGGCAAGCCGGAAAATCTAAGGACCGAACACTTGGGCAGGCTTAAGGCTCCGGGACTGATTATTCAGGGAAGCCGTGATCCGTTTGGAAATCAGGAAGAAGGCGTGGAAAAACACCTGGGAGCCAACATCCGGATAAGCTGGGCGATGGATGGTAATCATGATCTGGCTCCGCGAAAGTCCAGTGGAGTAACGACAGAAGAAAATTGGAATAATGCCGCCCGGGAAATTCGAGAGTTCATATTGGGAGCATGACAGCTAATCGAGAGAGTAGTTGGTACTTGGAAGTATGGCAGGTTGGAAGTATGGCTGGTATGTGGCCTGGAGCTTATTGATAGGCGCCAGGCCATGGAATGTATTGGTGAACCGATTATAATGCCCGCACCTCAACGGAGTGCCATACAGGTTTTCCCCGTCTTCATTCATATTGGATCATCGAGAATGTATCAAAAGCTCAAAACCACCGGCCTACTTGCCTATTGCCGCAAGGGATTTGAAAAAGAGTGCCTGCAGGAACTTCAGAGTGTTGCCGGACAAAGGTTGGTGTATGGGTACAGCGCTATACAGGAACATCAGGGGTGGGTGTATTGGAAAGTATCTCAAGGGGATGTGGGCAAGCTCTATGGTGAGATTGAGGCTGATAAGCTTGTGTTCTCCAGGCAACTTTACCTGGTTGTCGGGGAAGTGGAGGCGGAAAGTCCCAAAGACCGAGTGTCTCCGGTGGTCAGTGCTTTGAGGGATAGTGGAGGGCGATTCGGCTACTTGTCAGTGGAAGCGCCAGGAGACGATGAAAAAGGATCTCTGCGGACCTTGAGCAAGAAGCTCGTGGCACCGATGAGTGCTGCGATGAAGTCCCAGGGAATGTTATCTGCAAAGCCGGATTCACGCCTGCCGACCTGTTTTGTCGTGTGTCTTAGCGGACAGCACTTTATTTTGGCTGTTGGTGCTTCGCCGACGTTGAGTGCTTTTGCTGAGGGAATTCCCCGGTTACGTTTTGATGCTGAGGCTCCCAGTCGCTCGGCCCTTAAAATCGAAGAGGCCTTTATGGTCATGTTGAGTCCCCACGAGAAATCCTTTGTGTTGAAACGAGGACAAAAAGGGGTCGATCTGGGAGCCGCTCCTGGGGGCTGGACGTGGTATATGGTTAATCAGGGCGTCAAAATGACCGCCGTTGACCATGGCGCGTTAGCGCCGTCTTTGATGCAGGATGCAGATGTTTCCTATGTTGCCGCCGATGGCTATGTATACAAACCCGGTAGATCTGTGGATTGGGTGGTTTGCGACATTGTGGATAAGCCCATGCGGACGCTGGAGCGAATGGCTGACTGGCTGGTGTATGGCTGGAGCAGGTATGCTCTGTTTAATCTCAAACTCCCCATGAAGACCCGGTTTGACGCGGTTGAGGCCTGTCTGCAGAAACTGCAGGAGCGGCTTGAAAGTGCCAATATTGAAGCGGAAGTCAGAATCAAGCAGTTATATCACGATCGGGAAGAGGTGACGGTAATTGTTTTGACAGCCCCTTTTCCCGATGCAACTCATTAATGGTCGTCGCCTGAACCAGACCCTTAATCGTAGTGGTCCAATAAGGTGACCTTTTCTTCTCTCTCAAGCATCGGAGCAAGTTCTGCCATCAGTGCATGTCGTTGAGGCGAACTATGCCATTGTTGCCAGTGCTGAACGGTTGCCCAGGTGCTCAAAAGCACTCGGTGTGTTGAATCCTGCATATCACGTAGCGATTCTCCGCTGATAAATCCCGGTGCCTGTACTGCGCCCTGTAGAATACGTTTTGCTGCCGTTTCATAGTGCTCTTCGAGGGAGTTGTCGACGTATCTTTCTATAATGATTCGAATCATAATGTCTTCCCTTTATCGTTATCATTCGCTGGAAATTTCTGGCTGACCAAGAGGTATCGTGCCCACAAAAAAGGCGAACACTGGTAATCACTTAGGTGACTTTTACCAGTCTTGAGCCTTCATATTGAGTATAGGACAATCCTGGGAATGTCTGGGAGAAAATCAAAAGTTAATTTTAAGAGTGATGTAGTGAATAACGCGCAAGAATACACAATCGAAGAGACTCTGGATGCTGAAGGGTTGCTATGTCCCGAGCCAGTAATGATGTTGCACAACAAGATTCGTGACATTAGTGAGGGGCAAGTGCTGGAAGTGATTGCCACAGACCCCTCAACACAGCGGGATATTCCCAAATTCTGCGAGTTTCTTGGGCATGAGTTGTTGCTGAGCGAAGAGCGGGGGAATTACTACCATTACCACATTCGCAAGTGTGAAGGATAAATAGCATATTAAAACCTGGCGGTTGCCTCAGGCAGCCACCAGTTTCAGTTCAGTCCCGTCAGGGCATCCATAACGGCATTCGCAGTCAGAATTTGAGGAAGGACAATCGGGTCCTGTCCTGAGCGATATACCACGTATAGCGGGACGCCATTGCGGCCGAAAGAGGCCAGATAGTCGGTAATCATCGGGTCGCTATTTGTCCAGTCACCTTTGATGTATGCCACCTCTTCAGATTCCAGGGTCTCTGCAACAGGGCTTTGACTCAAAACAGCATTTTCGTTCACCAGACAGCTGACACACCAGTCTGCTGTGACGTTCACGAAAACGGTTTTTCCTTCGCTGCGGTATTGTTCAATGGCGTCCTGGTGAAAGGCTGCCACCTGTTCTGTTTTTTCCGGCGTGGCCGTTGTGGAAAGTATCCAAAGTGCAAATACTGCGGCCGAAATCGCAAAGAGTCTCTCAAACCATATCGCGGGGCCTGACAGCATTCTTGCACGGCGGTGTATCCAGGCGGCAAAGGTGAGAGCGATCAAACCTGCCAATACCCAGGTCATGCCATTGATGCCTGTCTGCCTGCCTAATACCCACAATAGCCAAAGTGCGGAGAAGTATAATGGAAATGCGAGTATCTGCTTGAAGGTATCCATCCAGGCCCCGGGCTTAGGCAAGGCCTGAGCCAAAGCTGGAATGAAGGCAATAGCCAGGAATGGGGAGGCCATACCCAGACCGAGGCTGGTGAATATCAGCAGTGATATTGCTGGAGGTTGGGTAATCGCATAGCCCATGGCAGTCCCCATAAAAGGGGCGGTGCAGGGGCTGGCGACCAGTACGGCCAGTGCGCCGGTAAAGAATGCGCCTCTTTTGCCACCTTTGGTTGCCAGGCTTTCTCCTGCTCCCATCAGGCTGGTGCCAATCTCAATAAAGCCGGAGAGGCTGAGTCCCAGCAAAAACAATACGTACACCATCAGTCCGACAAACCATGGTGACTGAAGTTGGAACCCCCAACCAATACTCTCTCCGCCGGCACGCAGGACAATCAGAGCAGTGGCTATGGTCAGGAATAGAGAGACCACACCGGCGGTATAGGCCAGCGACTGCAACTTGTGCTCCTTGCGAGCAATGCCGGAGGCTTTGGCCAGCTTGAAAGCCTTAAGTGACAATACCGGGAAAACACAGGGCATCAGGTTGAGGATCAGACCGCCGGCAAAAGCAGATATGATCGCCAGAAAAAAGCCTGCCTGTGTCAGGGAGTTGTCTCCGGAGACAGGCGTATCTTTGCTGTTATTTGAGGTTTGCTGGTTGTTGTTGCTGTTTGAAGCGCCTGTAACCTCGGAGCTCTCAGGTGCAATAAAAAGAGCTGGGCGCTTCTGGGGTGGATAGCAAAGGCCGGCATCTGCGCAACCCTGATAGCCGACCGTAAATTCTACCTCTTGACCGGCGGCTGAATTAACAGGAACCCTGAACTCCGCCTCATGGTAAAACACTTTTACCAGGCCGAAATATTGGTCGTCCTTTTCCTTGCCTTCATGGAGGTAGTCGAATTCACCGATAGAAACGCTGGAATTCTGCGTCGTTACCTTCATCCGGTTTTGATAAAGGTAGTAACCGTCAGCGATTTTCCAGTGCAGAACAAGATCGTTACCTTCTACAGACGACGTAAAAATATAAGCCTCGTCCACAGGAAGAAAATCAGGTTCCTGTAAAGCGTCTGTGTTATTGTCCAGGCTGAATGCTGCGTAAGCCAAAGCCGGAAGGCATAACAGAAAGGTAAGGAGTGTCCTTATCATCGGTAGGGGGTCTCTATTCCTGGTTAACTCTCTATTCCTAGTTAACTCTTTATTCCTGGTTAAAATAGCCATGTCTCAAGTGATTCTATGGGGTTTCACATTGTTAGACATATTAGACGGCCGCCGGTTCCGAATATGTGCGCTATTTCCCCGGATTACAGTTGGTTACGTGTTGATCCTGTGGGTATAGACCAGGGTGACATAAGCGGAAGACGTAAGGAGTTTAGTGTATATAGGTGAAAGGTTCAGCCCGCTTGATATAAACTTACCAACTTTTAATCGGACCTGATCATCATAAGTGGTCTGGATATCCGGACGTTATATTTAACCTTGTAAGTAGTTTCCTTTGGTATACGAACGATTGAATAGTTCCTCTAGTCGTGACTTCGAGGGTTGTGGCTTCGAGAGCGGTCGCGCAGAATCGGCTCCTCATATGGTGGGGGTTGTCGAGGTGGAGGAACCTGTTGAAATAGAAGAGAAAGCCCGGCAATTACAGGCTGTGTTTAACGAATTGTTTGCCGTGTCTGAAAATACCATTCTGGTGGCAGGGGGCGGGGAGCCGATATATTTGCCGGCAGGGCACCCCGATTGTCGTACTACAATGAATGAAGTTTATTTTGCCCATGGATACGCCAATAGTGCTCTGCATGAGATTGCGCATTGGTGTCAGGCGGGGAAAGAGCGAAGGAAACTGGTGGATTACGGCTACTGGTATGCCCCGGACGGCAGAACTGCAGAACAGCAGGCGTTGTTTGAAAAGGTGGAAGTGAAGCCTCAGGCGATTGAATGGGTGCTGACAGAAGCCTGTGACCAGAAGTTTAATATCAGCTTCGATAACCTCAATGGGGCTGGCGGACACAACGCAGAGGCATTTAAAAAAGCGGTGCTTGAGCAGACTTTAACGTATTTAAAGGGAGGACTACCTCCCCGTGCAGAGCAATTAATGATAAGGTTCCGTCAACAATTTAAGGGCGGCCGACCGATAGAGCTGAAGCGGTTTTGTCTGGAAGCTCTGTAAATGGATATTGAAAGGCCAGGGATGATGTCTTTAATAATTAGACCTAGATAAGTTCAAAACACTATATGAATGAAAATGAAGTGGCCAGTGATACTGGCGTTCAAGAAACTACCAATGAGCAACCGCGGGTGTCCTTTTCCAGCCTTAACTTGCACCCGTCACTCAGTCAGGCGATCAGTAAGCTCAATTTTTCCCACTGCACGCCTATCCAGGGACAAACGCTACCTCACACTCTGAAAGCTGAGGACCTGATCGGCCAGGCGCAAACCGGCACAGGAAAAACAGCGGCGTTTCTGATCACCATTTTGCAACGCATCGTTGCCAATCCCATTCCCGAAGAAGAGCGATATGCCAGTGAGCCGCGAGCTTTAGTTGTGGCCCCTACACGAGAGCTTGCCTTGCAGATAGAGAAGGATGCCAAGCAGCTGGCCCGGAACATGAAAGTTAATATCATGTCGGTGATTGGGGGAACCCAACTTGATCGTCAGCGCAGGCAATTACGGGACGAAGCCATTGACCTGTTGATAGCCACCCCGGGTCGTCTGTTGGATCATTTGAGCAGCCGCGATATCTATCTGGATCTGGTGGAAGTGCTGGTTCTGGACGAAGCTGACCGTATGCTGGACATGGGCTTTATTCCAGATGTTAAAAGAATTGTGAGGGCAACTCCCCGAACCAGGCAAACCCTGCTGTTCAGTGCGACTTTCAGTGAAGACATTCTTAACCTGGCGCGCCGCTGGACTGAAGATGCCGTGGAGATCATGCTGGTGTCCGAAGTTAAGCCGGCGGAAACCGTCGATCAGCGCGTGTACATGGTGGAAAGCAGTCGCAAGCAAAAACTTCTGGTTAATCTCCTGAAGCAGGAAGGTGCTGAGAAGGTGATTGTGTTTTGTAACCGGCGGGACGAAACCAGGCGGCTCTGCGAAAACCTGAATAAGCAGAATATCAGCAGCGAGATGATTTCCGGTGAACTACAGCAGCAGAAACGGCTCAGGACCCTGGAAAAATTCCGTAAAGGCGATTTTAAGGTATTAGTTGCCACCGATGTGGCCGGCCGGGGAATCCATATAGACGGTGTCACGCACGTTATTAATTACAACCTGCCGGATGATCCTGAAGACTATGTGCATCGAATCGGTCGTACCGGTCGTGCGGGAGCATCAGGAATCTCCATCAGCTTTGCCTGCGAAGATGATTCATTTTTGATCCCGGATCTCGAAGGCTACCTGGGACAAAGTCTCAAACTGATTCATCCGGATGACAGCCTCGTTAACTGATCACAACTGATACAAGAAAAGGAAGTGAAATGAAAATTGTCGCCGATGAGAATATACCTCTCGTGCCACAGTTTTTTGCCAGTATTGGTGAAATCCAGACCTACCCCGGACGGGGCATTACACCAGAGCATGTACGCGATGCAGATATTCTGCTGGTGCGCTCTATCACTCAGGTGAACCGTCAATTGCTGGAGGGCAGCCGGGTCAGGTTTGTTGGAACGACGACTATTGGTTTGGACCATGTTGATACTGAGTATCTGAACGAGTGCGGGATCGCATACAGCAATGCTCCGGGGTGCAATGCCAGTGCCGTGGTGGAGTATGTGGTGGGAACCCTATCGGTGCTTGCAGATGAACTTGGCTTCGAGCTGGAAAGCAAGAGTGTCGGAATTATCGGTCGCGGTGCTATTGGTTCGAAGTTGGAAAAAGCCCTGACTTCTCTTGGGATGAAGGTTTTATCAAATGACCCCCCTAAAGAAAATGAGGGGGAAGAAGGCCTTTATCCACTGGAAGAGGTGCTTCAGTGTGACGTGATTTCACTTCATGTTCCGCTCGTGGAAGAAGGGGAGTATCAAACTCACCACCTTATGAATCATCAGGTCCTGAGTGGTTTGAGGGGAGATCAGATTCTGATCAACTCCAGCCGGGGTGACGTGATCGATGAAGCGGCGCTAAAGCAAAGACTGCAGGAGGAGAATCCACCAACGGTGGTGCTGGACGTCTTTAACGGCGAGCCTGTGGTGGATACAGAACTGGCAGACCTGTGTCATTTCGTGACCCCTCATATTGCTGGTTATACGCTGGATGGCAAAGTTGCGGGAACTGAGATGGTTTACAAAAGCTTTTGCCGCTATTTGGGGTTGCCTGAAAGACATAAGCTGGGGCAATTTTTGCCGGAACCGCCATTGAAGAAGCTGGCTTTTTCCTCTGGCGCAGATCCGTTCTGGGCTCTGCATACCGCTATCCGGACTTGTTACGATGTACGCCATGATGACAGTAATCTGCGGCGGACCTTAAGGCTGCCCGAAGCGGAACGCGGGAAAGCGTTTGATGAGCTGCGCAAGGGGTATCGTGTAAGGAGAGGTTTTGAGCAGGTGAAAGTTGTGCTCAAAGGCGGAAAAGTGGAGCTGCTGAATAAGTTGTCAGCAGTGGGATTTAATATCCAAAGCAAGTAGTGAGATCAGTAGAGCGGTAAAGCCCTGGAATGACGCGCTACCGCTTTACTTTGACAGCCAAGTGTCCCTTGTGCCAGGGCTCCCAGGCGTGTTCAAGATCCTTGAGGGCCTGTCTGATCATCGTTTCCGTAATCGGAATTTCCTTCCCGTTTTCATCAATGATGGCTGCACCGTTAAGTGGGGTGTTTCCCAGATTCAGTTCTTCCATCTTTTCTTTGTTTAAGGCATACATTACGACCACCTCTTTGATTTAGCGGAAGACTAGCGTTCCCATGTGACACCTTTGTTAAAACTCCTTTTCTACCGGGCTGCCTGCGGGAACGACGGCTCAGATGTACGCGCTTCTTTTGATAAGAGGCGTTGTTGCTCAAGGCTCCGACTCTAGAACCGCTGTTACCGGAAGCATTGTCATAAGACATAGTTTAGCATCGAAAGTCTGCGATCAACTTATGGGAGGTTGGCTTCTGATGTCTCTATTTTTGACATGTTTTCTGGGTAGTTGCTGTTATTTCTTGATTGCCCGGAAGTTTTTGTAAAACCCATGGAGTAAGCTCGATTTGTCAATCAATGCAAATTCATTCCAGGTTGAGAAGCTAGCTGATCTGAGAGAGGGTAGGGTTCAATATGAGTGAGTATGGCGATAAGTTTGGTAAAATTCTCGCAGTATTGTGACTCTCTCCTATACTTTAAAAATGCTTTATTGACTGTTTATCAGAAACTTAGCTCGATCTTTTCTTTCATAGGCAAGCTTAGTGGTAAAAGTGGCAGAGTCTCCGGAGAATAAATCCTCAAGCACCGTTCAGGAAATGCAGTTACCATTTGAAAAAATGGGATTGCGTATTGGCGATCCTTTGCATTTGGAGGGTGTGGACCATGGTGGTCGATATCATGTGAAATTGATTGGCTACGCCCCTGGTCAGGGATTGATTGTCTCCATGCCGGTAGTGGATGGAAAGCAGGTGTTGCTGAAGAAGGACCGGCCGTTCACCGTAAGGTCAATGGCAAGGACCAGCGTCTTTGCATTCAACAGTTTTATCAAGCACGTTGCCATGCAACCTTTTCCTCACCTGTTTCTTGAATATCCCAAAGAGTTGATCGCTGTAGAGGTTCGAAACGCCTCAAGGCTCAAGGTGGAACTTCCCTCTATGGTCACCAGCGATTTCGACGCAGGTACCGGTGAGTGGCCAAAGGAGGCCGTCATCACGGATATCAGTAAGTCCGGTGCTGGAGTGAAAAGTGTTGAATCTTTGGGAGCATTAGGGGATGAGATAAAGCTGCAGTTCCTGGTGTCGGTGTCCGGAATATCCAAAACCTTTAAAATTTCGGCGGTTATTCGAAACAAGACGCTGCTGGACCCTGGAGAGCTGCCGTATAAATACACCTACGGTCTGCAGTACCTGGGACTGTCGGATGCGGCGAAAATTGTTCTTACCGGTTATATCTATGAGTTGCAGGCCCAGGATTACTAAGGTGGGGCGGGGAGAGCCAGGCTGCTAAGCAGCCTGGCGCAATGCCGCAATCCTTTCGTCCAGTGGTGGATGGCTGGAGAACAGGGCTTTCAGACCACCCTTCATTCCTTCTGTGATACCAAAGGCGGTTAAAGTATCCGGCATTTGGTTGGGCACCTGGGTTTCCATTTTCAGCTTTTCCAGGGCCGCGATCATCGCGCCTGTTCCTGCCAGTTTGGCTCCCATGGCATCAGCTCTGTATTCCCGCCTTCTGGAGAACCACATCACAATGACCTGAGCAAGGATGCCCAGCACAATCTCGGCAAATAGGGTGGTCACAAAGAACCCCATGCCGTGTCCGTTTTCGTTTTTGAACACGGCTTTGTCCACAAAGTTACCAATAATGCGGGCGAAGAACATCACGAAGGTGTTAATAACCCCTTGGATCAACGCCAGTGTGACCATGTCGCCGTTGGCTACGTGGCCAATCTCGTGGGCCAGGACAGCGCGAATTTCATCCCGGTTAAAGCGATTAAGAAGACCGGCGCTGACAGCAACCAGGGCATCATTCTTATTCCATCCGGTGGCAAATGCATTGGATTGCTGGGCGGGAAAAATGCCGACTTCCGGCATCTTGATACCCGCTTCATTGGAGAGTTCTTTCACCGTATCCATTAACCAGCTCTCGGCTGCGTTTGAAGGCTGCTCAATGACCTGCGTGCGGGTGGACATCTTGGCCATCCACTTGGACAGGAAGAGTGAAATCATCGCGCCTGACATGCCGAATATTGCACAGAAAATCAGCAGGGATGTCAGGTTGAGGCCGGAGCCTTGAAGATAAGGTTCAACTCCCAATAACCGCAGGGTAACGCTCGCCACTAAAACGACAGCAATGTTTGTGGCAAAGAACAATAAGATTCTTAGCATAGTCTCCTCAGAGATACAGATTAGGCTCTCACGAAAATAGGTTTGATCCGCTGCTAAATCAACGGTCAGGAGATTAAATATACTTAAGGAACAAGAGGCTGCTAGCGCTGGCTGAACAGAATGTGTTCCATCAGGGTGGCAAGGTGAGTGGAGGTTGCCGATTTTAAGGCATGACGGATAAGCTCAATATTTGTAGCCGGTATTCCTCCCGGACGCGGTGAATCATCATGTTCCGCGGTGATACTCTCGATATCTGCAATGCAGGTCAGGCGGAGGAAGGTTTCCTGGGTAAGCACGGCCTGGTCAATCGCCTCCTGACGAATCGTGTCCTGATAGCGGATGAATCCTTCTTCGCTGAGCCAGAGCATGGCGGCAAAGCAGGACTGATGGCGAGCGCTGTGAATTCCGTACTCATCCGGATGGTCAGGCCCCGAGATGTCCTCTACGAACACCTGGGACTTGCGGGGAAAGCTGTGGTACATCTGAAGCAGGATTCTTGCTACGTCCTTGTAAAACTCTTCAATATGGATATCCGCCAAACCAATAGCTCCGTAATTGTGTTGTATTAAATGGAAAAGATCAGGCACTTTACTGATCTTGTCCACCTATTTCACTGGTCATACCCGCCCATTTCACTGGTCATAGCCAGCTATTTTGCTGATCGTATCCAGCAACTTTACTGATCGTACCCGCTCATAAAGTGCTCAATGCGCTCGATGGCTGATGTGAGTTCATCCACTCTTGGCAGAAATACCAGCCTGAAATGCTGTTGGTCCTGTAGATTGAATGCCGATCCCTGGACAATCAAAATACGCTCCTGTTTCAGCAGGTCAAGCACCATCAGTTCATCGTTTTTGATTTTCAGATGATTCGGGTCGATCTTGGGAAACAGATACATGGCGCCTTTGGGCTTGACGCAACTGATGCCGGGAATCTGGGTGATCAGATCATAGGCGGTGTTACGTTGCTCATAAAGTCTGCCTCCGGGCGCTACCAGATCATTGATGCTTTGATAGCCCCCCAGTGCAGTCTGGATTCCGAGTTGTGCGGGAACATTTGAGCACAAGCGCATGGAGCTGAGCATGGTCAGGCCTTCGATAAAGTCTCCTGCCCGGAGTTTGGCGCCGCTGACGATCATCCATCCCGCTCTATATCCGGCGGCACGGTAGTTCTTGGATAAGCCGTTAAAAGTCAGGAACAGAAGATCATCGGCCAGAGAGGCAAGGCTGACATGCTCAGCGCCGTCGTAGAGAATTTTGTCGTAGATTTCGTCAGCCAGCACGATAAGTTTGTGCCGTCTGGCAACTTCCAGAATTTGTTCCAGAAGATCCCGGCTATATACGGCACCTGTCGGATTGTTGGGGTTGATAATGACAATGGCCCGGGTGCGGTCGGTGATCTTGCTCTCAATGTCGGCAATATCCGGAAACCAGTCCGACTGCTCATCACAGCGATAGTGAACGGCACGTCCGCTTGAGAGGGTGACTGCGGCTGTCCACAAAGGGTAGTCAGGCGAAGGGATCAGAACCTCATCATTGGTGTTGAGCAGAGCCTGCATTGACATCACAATGAGTTCGCTGACGCCGTTGCCCAGATAAATATCTTCGATATCCACATTGGCAATGCCGCACTGTTGGGTGTAGTGTTGGACCGCCTTGCGGGCAGAAAACAGCCCTTTGGAGTCAGCATATCCCTGAGCATGGCTAAGGTTGTATATCACGTCCTGCTGGATTTCCTCCGGGACATCAAAGCCGAAGGGAGCCGGGTTGCCGATATTCAGTTTCAGGATACGATGGCCTTCTTCTTCCAGGCGTTTGGCTTCTTCAAGCACCTGGCCACGAATTTCGTAACAAACATGCTGCAACTTATTGGATTTTTTGACTTCTAACATACTTGAACCATCAAGATAAACTGGCGTACATATTAATTGGCCTATAGCGATTAGCAATAGGGGCGAGCAATAATTTAAGGGCCTGTGTCTGAAATTTTAAAAGATCATCAGACACTCTGGGGCATCAGGCAGCCTGTCAGGTGGACATCAGGGTTTTTGATATAACAATCGGGAGGTGGACAGTGGACAAAATCCGGAAATCAGAAGAAGAATGGAAAGAGCAGTTAACTGATGAGCAGTATCGGGTTACCCGTAAAGCGGCAACAGAGCGGCCGTTTACCGGTGAGTACTATGCCAACAAGGATGAAGGGCAATACACCTGTGTCTGCTGTGGTGCTGAACTGTTTACGTCGGAACAGAAGTACGACTCAGGATGTGGTTGGCCAAGCTTTTGGGCGCCTTCTCAGGAGCAGAATATCGACGAGCGCCAGGATCATAGTCATATGATGATCAGGACTGAAATTCTTTGCCATCATTGTGATGCCCATTTAGGGCATGTATTCGAAGACGGTCCGCAGCCGACGGGTCTGCGTTATTGCGTGAATTCAGCCTCGCTCAAGTTTCACCCAAAAGATAAAGAATAGAGAATCCCAAGGATCCTGGAGCGAAGTGGATGACGAAATATTCAGTCAAAACGGTCAGTATTGCTGATCGTCTTGCCAGAGTAACGGAGCGCTTTGGCGGCGTCGAGAATTTAAAGATGGCTCTGCCGGAAACGGCTTCCAATGAGGAGTTGGCAGAAAAGACGGATGCCTATTATTTGTCCAATATGACCCGGAGAATCTTCCGGGCGGGATTAAAGCATAGTCTGGTGGACGCCAAATGGCCTGAGTTTGAAAAAGCTTTCTTTGGCTTTGATCCTGAAAAGATGGTTCTGTTTTCGGATACGGATCTTGATGAAAGGATGAAGAACAAGGCATTGATCCGGCATTGGGGTAAAATGAGTGCAATTCCTGTGAACGCGCAAATGATCACTGATCTGGGGGCTTCCGCAGGAGGCTTTGGGCGGTTTTTGGCTGATTGGCCGGTGACAGATATCGTAGGTCTCTGGACTCTGCTGGCAAAACGGGGAAAGCAACTTGGAGGGCGGTCGGCTCCCAGTTTTCTTCGCATGGTAGGTAAAGACACCTTCATGCTGACCAGTCATGTGGCAGGAGCGCTGATTGCTTTGGGGATCGTTGATACTCCGCCCACGGCTAAGCGCGATTTACAGAAGGTGCAGGTGGCGTTTAACGAATGGCGGGAAACCACCGGCTATGGACTGGCGGAGCTGAGCCAAATTCTGGCTTATAGTCAAAATTAATCTTCTCTATGCAGAAAACTGATCACTTGGTGCTGGTTTAAAATATTGTGCACAATATAATTGCGGCAAATATTATTCAGGCAATCATCCGAAGAAACGATCGAATAAAAAAGACGGTTGGATAAAGAAAGACGGATGAATTAAAAATCAAGTTAATGGGTTGGATCTATAAACAGGAGCTGAAAAAGCATGGGAATTTACGATATCAAGGTGGAAGACATACAAGGTCATGAGAAGAGTCTTGCTGACTTCAAGGGCAAGGTTCTGTTGATCGTCAATACCGCCAGTAAATGTGGCTTTACGCCTCAGTTCAAGGGATTAGAGAAACTTTACGAAGAGTATAAGGATCAGGGGCTGGAAATTCTCGGCTTTCCATGTAATCAGTTCATGCAGCAGGATCCTGGGTCGAATAGCGAAATCGCAGAATTCTGTGAATTGAATTATGGGGTCAGCTTTCCCATGTTCTCCAAGATTGATGTCAACGGTGACAATACGCATCCTCTCTATAAGTATTTGAAAAAAGAAGCCAAAGGGCTTATGGGATCAGAAGGAATCAAATGGAACTTTACGAAGTTTCTGGTAGATCGTGACGGCAAGGTTGTGGACCGCTTCCCACCAACTGCAGAGCCGGGGAAACTTGAAAAGCCTTTGAAGAAGCTTCTTTAAATGGCAGAGCGTCGTTCCAGATTTAAAGCCAAAAGGTAGTATCGTGGCTAATGCACTTGCAGACATGGGTGATGAAGAGCTTTTGGCTCTGGATAACCAGTTGTGTTTTCTGTTGTACAGCAGCTCCAGAATGATGACGGCATTATATCGCCCGTTGCTGGACCAACTGGGGCTGACCTATCCCCAATATCTGGTATTGCTGGTGATGTGGGAGTATCAGGGGCGTGAAGGAGATCGTGATAAAGAGGTCACGATCAAGATGCTCGGCGAGAGATTGTTGCTGGATACCGGAACTCTGACGCCGCTGTTGAAACGGATGGAGCAGCAGGGATTGCTGGTTCGTCAGCGTGCTGTGAACGATGAGCGTAAGGTTCTGGTCAGCTTGACCCCAAGAGCCCAGGAGCTGAAGGCCGGAGCAGCAGAAATTCCCAGAGCACTACTTTGTCACAGCAGTCTTGGGGATGAAGAGTTGATAGGGATCAGGGATGGGCTAAGACTGCTGCTGAACGAATTGGTATCGAAGTAGCTCTGGCATTGGCCTGGCAAATTGAAAAGCTGGCGGATAACTGTCGATGGCTTGTCTCAGCGCTTTCAATAGAGCCTCTGACTCAGTTCGTGAGAGGCTTTGGATTGCTTCTAGGGCTAGGGCTTCTAGGCCGTTTCATTTGCCGCCTGGGCAGGTGAGGATAGCCATTTTTCAAGCAGTAGAGCCAATGCCTTCTTCTCATAGGGCTTGGTGAGATAGTCGTTCATCCCGCAACTCATGCAGCGTTCCTTGTCACCTTGCATAACATTGGCGGTCACCGCCACAATCGGCAAATTATCAAAGCGGGGGTTTTGCCGGATATGGCGGGTGGCTTCATAGCCGTCCATGACTGGCATATGGCAATCCATCAGAACAATATCAAACTCGCCATTCTCGATCACATCGAGTGCATCCTTGCCGTTTTGGGCAATAGAAACTTCGTAGCCAAGCTTTTTCAGAATGGTTTTAGCCACTAACTGGTTTACCTGGTTGTCTTCGACCAGGAGAACGTTATGGGTTACTTTTCGGGCAGGGGCAACCAGCCGGTCGTCAACTTCTTTCAATGTGCTGGTTAATTGGGTGACCCGACACAGGGTTTCGTAGAGTCGTTCGCGGCTCACTGGAGCGCTGATCATCTGTTCGATTCGCATCAAGGCCAGGGCGGAAGTCTCGGAAGGGATGTTCTGGCGGGCCACCAGAATCAATTTGACCTTGTTGATGTCCGGATGTTCCACCAGCATAGGAGCAACAGACCGTGTATCGAACAGAATGATGGTGTTCTCTGAGAAGGTTTCCTGTCGCAGGCTCAGATCCTGCACCTGCCGGAATGGAAGCGCCCGGTGGTTCAAGCCCCAGTGCTTGAGCTCTGCGGAAATGCTTTTGAAGGTCTGGTTATTTTCCTGATAAAGCAGGAGAAATGTGAAATCGAGCAGGCCTTCGTCGATGGTGGGTGCTTTGACACCGGTATCAATTTTCAGCGGTAGTGTCACAATAAACTTGCTGCCGACACCAACCTCTGATTCCACGCGTATTTCACCTCCCATATGGGTCACCAGCTGCCGGCAAAGGGTCAGTCCCAACCCGGTTCCCCCGTATTTACGGGTGATATTGGTGTCCCCCTGGGAGAATGGCGAAAATATGCTTTCAATCCGGTCTTGTTCAATCCCGATTCCCGTATCGCTGACCAAGATCTCTATTTGTTGGGAGCGTGTGACTCTAAGGCTTAAAGTCACGCTGCCGGAATCGGTGAACTTGATGGCATTACCGGCAAGATTACTGATCACCTGACGAATACGGGTGGGATCGCCAAATACCTGTTCCGGGAACTCAGGATCAATATCGCTGTATAGGGCGACATGTTTCGCATGGGCGTTCTGGGCCAGGAGTCTGGCCACATCCTCAGTGGTTTTACGCAGGCTGAAGCTGATATTTTCCAGCGTCAGTTTGCCGGCTTCCACTTTGGAGATGTCGAGAATGTCGTTCAAGAGTTCCAGTAGTGAAACCCCGGAACTATAGGCAACATTCAGCTGCTCTTTCTGTTTTTCTGAAAGAGGTTCTTCGAGCGTCAGGCTGATCATTCCGAGCACGCCGTTAAACGGTGTACGGATCTCGTGGCTCATATTGGCCAGAAAATCCGCCCGGGCTTTCGCGCGACGTACGGCTTCTTCCTTGGCTACGCGCAGGTCGTGATTACTTTTGATCAGCTGCTTGTTCTTCTCAGAGAGTTCCTTGGTTCTGCTGTCGACAATCTGCTCCAACTGTTCGGAGTAGGTTTTCAGTCGTGCTTCGGCTTTACGCAGCTTTTCAAGGTTGGCGTCGATAGCCTGCAGTTGGTTGTTGGTGGAGTTGACCAGTACACCAATTTCATCCAGTTCGTGACCTTTGGGGACTGGAAGGCGAACTTTTTCCGGAGTTTCAGGATCCACTTCACTGACAGAGGAAATGACCTTCACCAGGGGTTGGGTCAGCATCATGTAGAAGAGGATCAGCAATACGGCTGACAGAATCAGGCTGCGGACAAAACCGGAAACCAGGGTGAAAGTGGCCCGCGAAAGAAACTCTGCGCCGCTGGGGTAGGTGTCGACCACGACGTTCAGGTTGCCCAGTACGAAATCATTCAGCTGGGGAACAAACAGGGTCTCGCTGTAGGTACGGGTCGGTTGAAACAGCAGGTCGTTGAGCCAGCGATACGGGGATTCCTGGGCCCGCCGTTCACGGCTGGAAAGAATACGGTTGTCAGTATCTATAATTTCCGCATGAATGATAGCCGGGTGTTCGAGGAGCCCTTCGAGTAGTTCTGCTGCAAGACGAGAATCGATATTGTAAGCAATTTGAGAAGCCGGAGCGTGGCTGATGGTAATGATGGCCCGGATTTCGTTGTCCAGAGAGTTCTTTTCGTTGACATAGTCAATGACGACCTGGATAAGGCTCAGCATCATGCCCAAAAAGAGGGCTAACAACACGGTGTTTCGTGCTAACCGAAAAGAAAGTCGGTTATATGCGCTTATCTTCAAGGAGCTACCCTTCTCATTATTACTGTATTTTCACGACCTTGTGATGGGATTACAGAGCCGTTTGTCTAAAAGCTTTTGATGCTGTCTAATCGTCGTAGTTTTGCTTACGCTTCCATTTTTCCTCTTCGTCCATCATTTCTTCCAGTTGACTGCTAAGTTTGTTACCTGCTGAACTGGGAGCCGCTCCCTGCTGCGACTTGGTTGCAGATTCCTGAGTTGCCAGCTTATCAAGTTCTTTTATCCGAAGGCGATAGGCGGCAATGGTTTTTTGTGCCAATGGATTGTTTTCCAGTTTGTTAAAAGCGTGTACGGCATCATGATAGTGATGTATGGCAATTCTCAGCTTGCCGGCCTTATGCGCCTGCTTCGCTTTGATAGAGTGGCTCTCCGCGAGTGTTTTGGCCAATAAATACTGGGTTTGGAGAAGATATTTGGTCCCCAACTTCTTATCGATACGCCCTCTTTTTACCTGTGCTTCGATGAACTTGAACAGTAGCTGCAGATTTTTTCTGAGCTCAACCTGGGACGACTCATCCTGTGGGTTGGGCATGGGAACCAGATCACCTTTCTGCGTGCCTTGCTTGATGATCTCCCATTCTTCCATTTTTTCAGTCAGCCCCTCCTTGTATCCATAACCCGCTAATTCTTTTAGCGTTTCCTGGCCACGACTCACTAACAGCATGCCTATTTCCTTTGGCATGTACTGGGAGGGTATCCCAATGGCTATTCTTCTTAGCCGGCGTGAGCGGTCAGTCAAAGTATTGAGTTCCCGCTGTCGGGCGTCCTTGCTTTTTTCACGCCACTGGTGGACGTAAGTCAGCAAAAGCACCGTGATAATAATGCCGCCAATAATCGCAGTAATGTAAGTCGCAGACATGGATAGTTAAAATCGCTTTAGTTTATCGTGACTTAGGATTCATATTTCTCTTTGGAAAGTATAGATGAATAAAACAATTTGGCTGCACAAAGATCACACTTTATTCATTTGCTGCGATAGCCTTGGGGGACAGCAGGAGTTGAAAGGTTCCCGGCTGTGCTTCAATGTCGCTCCAGTGTTCGCATTCAAATCGTATCTGGGCGATGGCGCAGGTTGCCAGATTGCCCAGCTCTAACCCGCTGAGTTGGTTGATAAGATCTGTCAGTCCGGGATTGTGACCGATGATGGCCAGGTGGCTGACAGAATCCGGTCGCAGGGTGATTTCAGAAAGCAGGTGAGGGCTGTCTGCCTCGTACAGTTGCTCCACAAATTTGACGTTGTCATCGTTTGCGTCGAGCCCCTGGCGCAACCCCTCAAGGGTTTCCAGTGCTCTCTTGGCCGTACTGCAGAGGATGAGATCCGGCTTAAGGTGGAGGTGCTGCAGTAATGCGTTCATCCTGGACAAATCACGCAGGCCTCTTTTATTGAGCGGGCGCAGCTTATCCTGAAGGTTAGGGTCCGACCAGGAGGATTTGGCATGGCGAATCAGGGTCAGGGTTTTGGTGGTCATAGGCATTCCCGGCTAACGATTTTTGAGCTTCCATTTGCAAAATATCTGACATATGTGTCAAATGGCAGGCTATACTGCGAACGCATTTCTGTGGAAGAAGTAAGCTTAGCCTCCCTAGTGCCACTGTAAAAGTGTCGATTTTAGTGAGTGATCTTGCCTCCTAACGACAAAATCACAGGAATGTTTCGGATTATACGTATGCTGGATCACTTTAATTGGCTGTTCAGGCATAGGCGTGAATAAAATTTTGTAATAGGATTTGCGCAAATGGCTGATCGTCATGAAAACCGGCACTTTCTGAAGCTTTGCATTGGATCAATTGCATTTCATTGACATAAACCGGTTCATAATTACAGAAACAGGCATAGACCTAAGGATAACCGATGAAAAATATTTTATTTGCCACCGTATTGGGGCTTACCACTGCAGCAAGTGTCCAGGCTGCGGATTTCAAACCGGCAGTGGTTTACGACAAGGCAGGTAAATTTGATAAATCCTTTAATGAAGCCGCCTTTGAAGGGGTGAAGAAATTTCAGAAGGATTTCGGTGTAGAAGTAAAAGAAGTTGAACCGACCAATGAAGCCCAGGTGGAGCAAGGATTGGTCAAGCTGGCCCGTCGGGGCTCCAATCCTATCGTCGCAGTAGGATTCAGTCAGGCAAATGCTGTGGCGACCGCTGCAGAAAAATTCCCGGAAACCCAATTTACCCTGATCGATATGGTGGTGGATAAGCCGAATGTCCGCTCCATTGTTTTCAAAGAGCATGAAGGTTCGTTCCTGGTGGGTGCACTGGCAGCCATGAAGTCTGGCACCGGCAAAGTCGGCTTTATCGGCGGTATGGATATTCCCCTGATCCGTAAGTTCGGCTGTGGCTTTGAGCAAGGCGCAAAGTACGTCAATCCGAAAGCTGAAGTATTTTCCAACATGATCGGTTCCACCGGTGCGGCATTTAACAACCCTGGTAAAGCCAATGAGCTGGCCAAGAGCCAGATCGACAGCGGCGCTGACGTATTGTTTGCTGCAGCGGGAAGCTCCGGCAGCGGCGTGTATCAGGCAGCCAAGGATCGTCATAAGTACGCCATCGGCGTGGACAGCAACCAGAACTATATTCATCCAGGCACGATGCTGACTTCCATGGTTAAGCGTATTGATGTGGCTGCATACAACACCTGGAAAGCTGCCAAAGACGGCAAATGGGCTTCCGGTGTGGAAGTACTCGGTCTGGCCGAAAACGGAGTTGACTGGGCTCTGGACGAAAATAACCGTGATCTTGTGACTCCTGAAATGGAAACCAAGGTCAATCAAATCAAAGCCGATATCATCGCTGGTAAAATCACTGTTCATGACTACATGTCTGACAACAGCTGTAACTACTGATATCTGTGCATAAGGAAGCGGCACTGATCAGGATGTACTGGTCGCCGCTTCTACCTGCCTCATCTAATTCAATAGTTGTTAATAAAAAATTACACGGGACAATCTGTTTGTCATGACTGACTATGCACTCGAACTAGACCGTGTCAGTAAGCGTTTTGGTGCCGTACAGGCCAACAAAGACGTCAGTCTGAATGTGGTAAAAGGAAGTATTCACGGTATTGTTGGAGAGAACGGTGCCGGTAAATCCACTTTGATGAGTATTCTCTACGGTTTTTATCAGGCCGACAGCGGTTCGATATCCGTCTTCGGTAAACCTGCCGATATTCCCAATTCCCATGCTGCCATTGCCGCTGGAATAGGGATGGTCCACCAGCACTTTATGCTGGTCGAGCCATTTACCGTTTTAGAGAATATTATTCTAGGCAACGAAGGCAGCGCCTTGTTAATGCAGGGGCAGGCCAAGGCTCGGAAGGTCTTATTGGACCTCTCCACCAATTACAATCTGAAGGTCGACCCGGATGCCATCGTTGGTGATTTACCCGTCGGACTCCAGCAACGAGTTGAGATACTTAAAGCCCTCTATAAAGGCGCCAAGGTGCTTATCCTGGATGAGCCAACCGGCGTTCTGACCCCACAGGAAACCGATGATCTGTTCGCGATTCTCAAAGGATTGAAAGAGCAGGGCGTTACCATTCTCCTGATCACCCATAAATTGAAAGAAATCATGGCAATAACGGATAACGTATCGGTTATGCGCCACGGTGAGATGGTGGCAAATTTATCCACTGCTGAAACCAACCCGGAAGAACTGGCCGAACTAATGGTCGGGCGTAAAGTGGTGACTCAGTTGGAAAAGCCTGACGCTGCTGCGGGCGACGACGTTTTGAAGGTCGAGGGCCTTAGCGTTGTGGATGCCCAGCAGGTGGAACGGGTGAAAAATGTTTCTTTCAAAGTGTCAGCTGGCGAAATCGTGGGAATTGCCGGCGTTTCTGGAAACGGGCAGACAGAATTGATGGAAGCATTGGCTGGAATGCGTTCGGTTGATGCGGGAACAATCTGCTATGGCAAACTGAAAATTTCCACGGAATCTCACATTGGGCCTGATGAGCTTCGCGATGCCGGAATTGCTCATGTTCCAGAGGATCGTCATCGGGTAGGTCTTGTGACCCCGATGAGCGCCAGTGAAAACAGCATTCTTGGATACCATCGGGACGATAAGTGGAACCAGCATGGTCTGCTGAAGCCTGGTTTGGTCGAGAAGCATTGCGCGACACTTATGTCGGATTTCGATGTACGTCCTCAGGACCCCAAGCTGAAAAGCGCCAATTTCTCCGGTGGTAACCAGCAAAAACTGATTCTGGCCCGTGAACTGGACAGGGAACCGAAAGTGTTGCTGGTCGGGCAACCCACGCGGGGTGTGGATATTGGAGCGATTGAGTTTATACATACTCAACTCCTGAAGATGCGTAACCGCGGTGGGGCTATTCTGCTGATATCTGTGGAACTGGATGAGATTCTAGCATTAAGCGACCGGATTATTGTGATGTGTGATGGACGAATTACCGGTGAAGTGGCTGCGGCCGATGCCGATGAGCGTACTCTCGGTTTGATGATGAGTGCGACCGCCGACCTGTCTTCTGACTCTGACCTATCTTCTAACTCGGAACAGGAGCAGGCCGGATGAAGGGACTCGATCAGGCATTGCCCCGGTGGGTGAATATCGGGCTACTGCCTCTATTGAATGTGGTAACCGCTTTGCTGGTGTCTGCACTGGTTTTTCTGGTGATAGATGTTAACCCTTTAAAAGCTGCTGAAATTCTCCTTTATGGTGCTTTCGGGTATCAAGAGGGATTGGGCTTTACGCTTTATTACACCACGAATTTTATTTTTACCGGTCTGGCCGTGGCGATAGCCTTCCATGTAGGACTGTTTAATATCGGTGGAGAGGGGCAGGCCTACATTGGAGGGCTTGGAGTTGGCCTTTTGTGTCTGGCGTTGGATACGTCACTGCCCGGACCAGCGCTATTGTTGTTAAGTGTGTTGGTGGCAGGCCTGTTCGGCGCGGCATGGGCATTTATTCCCGGTTGGCTTCAGGCTTACCGCGGTAGCCATATCGTTATCACTACGATCATGTTCAATTTTATCGCTTCGTCGCTGATGGTTTACCTGATGGTGAATGTATTGCGAGAGCCTGGACAGATGACCCCTCAGAGTCGCTTGCTGGATGAGAATTCCTGGATGCCTTTTGTTCACGAGGTTCTGGCGGGAATAGGAATCGAATTTGAGGCTTCGCCACTGAACCTGTCCATTATTCTTGCTTTGCTTTGTGCATTGGGAACTTGGCTGCTGATCTGGAAGACCAAATGGGGTTATGAGATCAGGACGGTTGGCTTTAACCGTGATGCGGCAGTATATGCCGGTATCAAACCTGCGTACGTTATGGTGCTGGCAATGGCCATTTCCGGAGCGATGGCCGGTATGGTGGGAGTCAATGAGATTTCAGGGGTGCAGCACCGTCTGATTCTGGATTTCCATTACGGTTATGGATTTGCCGGCATTGCGGTTGCTCTTATGGGGCGTAACCATCCAATCGGCATTATTCTGGCGGCATTGCTATTCGGGGTGCTGTATCAGGGTGGTGCAGAACTGGCGTTCGAAATGTCCAACATTAACAGGGATATCGTCGTGGTAATGCAAGGGCTTGTCATTCTGTTCTGCGGGGCGTTGGAGTTTCTCTATAAACCCCTGCTGGCGAAGTTTTTCAAGGAGAAAGCGGCATGATCGAAACCATTCTCCTGACCCTGGATGCCACCCTGAGGGTATCCACTCCCCTGATATTCGCGGCCTTTGCGGGCATGTTCTCTGAGCGGTCCGGGGTGATCGATATCAGTCTTGAGGGCAAGATGTTGGCTGCGGCATTCGCTGCTGCTGCGGTGGCCTACACCACTGAGTCTGCCTGGCTTGGTTTGGGGGCCGCGATTCTTGTTTCCATTTCGCTCGCCATGCTGCACGGTGTGGCTTGTATTACCTTTCGGGGAAATCAGGTCGTGAGCGGTGTGGCCATTAACATCCTGGCCGCCGGTCTGACAATGTCCTTGGGGCTTAGCTGGTTCAAGCAGGGAGGTCAAACGCCCTTGTTGCCTGATGAAGCACGTTTTACCTCAATAGAGTTTCCCTTTGCAGAAGCCCTGCGGGATGTTCCCGTTATCGGCGGCCTCTATTCTGAGCTGTTGAGTGGACACAATATTCTGGTCTATATGGCCTTTTTGATGGTGCCATTGGCTTGGTGGATACTCTTCCGTACCCGATATGGACTACGCCTGCGGGCTGTGGGTGAGAATCCAAAAGCCGTAGACACCGCCGGGATTTCCGTCATCCGTTTGCGCTATTCAGCCCTGGTTTTCGCCGGGGTACTATGTGGCCTTGCAGGAACTTATATTTCTGCAGCACATAACGCCCAGTTTGTCAGGGATATGACAGCGGGGCAGGGCTTTATTGCCCTGGCGGCTTTGATTTTTGGTAAGTGGCGTCCATTTCCGGTACTCGGTGCCTGTTTGCTGTTCGGGCTTCTGGATGCGGTGGCTGTCAGGCTGCAGGGAACAGAATTGCCCGGTATTGGCGTGATTCCGGTTCAATTTATTGAGGCCATGCCCTATATCCTCACAGTGGTGCTGTTGGCTGGATTCTTCGGCAAAGCCGTAGCACCCAAGGCGATTGGTGTGCCGTATGTGAAAGAGCGCTAATTTGATAACCGCCTCTCATATGCCATGAGGGGCGTTGTTGAGAGCGCTGATCGTTAATTAAATATCGGGATCTGTAACCAGGAAAGGATGATGGCATGGACTACTCAAAGGGCCCGGGAGGTATTAAATGAAAGTGTTAAATTTCGGGTCGATAAATATCGACAAGGTGTATCAGGTCTCTCACTTTGTCCGTCCCGGGGAGACGCTTAGCGCGGAAAAGCTGGATGTGGTTCTTGGCGGGAAAGGAGCCAATCAATCAATCGCTTTGGCCCGTGCAGGCGTTCAGGTGAAGCATTTTGGGGCGATAAACCGTTCAGATGGATGGATTATCGACTACCTGGCCGAAAACCAGGTAGATACCAGTTGGATTGAGCTGGTTGACTCACCCAGTGGCCATGCCATTATCCAGGTGGATCAGTCCGCAGAGAACTCTATTCTGTTGTTCGGGGGAGCTAATCGGATCTTTAGCCGGGAGCGTATACGCGCGGCGATATCGGAGTTGGATACCGGTGACTGGTTGCTGCTCCAGAACGAGTGCAATGGAATCGACTGGGCCATAGAGGCGGCTCGTGAGCAAGGTGTGAATGTGGCCTTTAATCCGGCACCTATGACACCGGAGGTGAGTCGGCTTCCCCTTGATGACATTGATCTGCTCTTCGTCAATCAGATTGAAGCCGCTGATCTGGCTGGCACAGACTCGGCGCAAGAGGCTCTTCGAATTTTAAATGAGCGCTACGCAGAAACAACACTGGTCATGACATTGGGAGCTGAAGGGGCGTTACTGTCCTCTTCATCAGAACATATCAGACTGCCGGCAAAACCTGTCAAGGCGGTAGATACGACAGGTGCAGGAGACACTTTCGTTGGATTCTTCCTGGCCAGTATCATTCAGGGGTTGTCCCATGAAGCCTCGTTAAACCGGGCTATTACCGCATCATCTATCGCCGTCACCCGACATGGCGCTTCTCCCAGTATCCCGTATTCTACCGAGGTAACAGAATGACTTTTCCAATAATTATTGATACTGATCCTGGTGTTGATGATGCGATGGCTATCGCTTTTGCCATTGCGCACCCGGAGATTGAATTGGCAGGCATCACCACCGTTTTTGGCAATGTGTCCGCTGATCAGGCCACCGCTAACGCTCTGGCTCTGCTGGAGACATTTGGCGCTGAGCAGGTTCCAGTGGCCAAAGGTGCGGCGGTGCCTTTGATTCAAACGCCTTTTCCCCATCCTGATTTTGTGCACGGAAAAGATGGCCTGGGCAATATCGACATCAAACCTGCAGCCAAGCATGCTGCTGTGTCTGAGTCAGCGGCCCAGTTTATTGTGGATAAAGCCAACGAGCTAAAGGGCGAGCTCACTCTGGTGGCAATCGGGCCGCTGACTAATGTGGCCTTGGCTTTGCGCCTGGATCCAGAGTTACCGTCAAAGCTCAAGCAGCTGGTGATTATGGGGGGCGCTGTGGATGAGCCCGGCAACGTATCTCCGCTTGCAGAGGCTAATTTCCTGTCAGATCCACATAGTGCGGATATTGTCATGGGGTCTGGAGCCAAGGTTGTCGTTGTGGGACTGGATGTTACCCACAGGGTTATCCTGACAGATACGTCGTTAAGACAGCTAAGGGATAGTGCTGGGGATACCGGCAAACTGATCTGGGACGCCAGCCGCTTCTACGTGAACTACTACTCCAATGTCGGTGCGGCATCCGGGCTGGAAGAGCCGGGATGTTGTATGCATGATGCTGCCGCTGTGGCATACGTTGTGGCTCCGGACCTATTCGATGTGATTTGTGGTCCTGCCCGCGTCATACCCGAAGGTATTGGTGCCGGGCAACTAACTATCAACCGCAAGGGATACACCTACCTGCTGAAACACTGGGAAAACCGCTCGCCGGTGACAGTGTGTATGGAGGTGAAGGACAAGGAATTGGTTGACCTGTTTCTGCAGGCCATTTGTGATGGTTCTCTGAGATAGGGTCAAGGGTTGCCAGATCATACTCTGATCCAGGAATTCGTTTACAAAGCACTTTCAAAGCCCCTCAGACAAAATGGAGTTGCCGGGAGTAAATTATGAAAATTCAGATCAAACGTATCAGTATGCTGGCACTGGTCAGTGCCGTAGTTCTGACCGGATGTGGCTCGTTACAATCGGGTCCGGATGCAGATAAGACCTATAAACTGACTTTGCTTCATACCAATGATCATCACGGAAGATTCTGGCGTAACTCCCATGATGAATATGGCATGGCGGCCCGGAAAACTCTGATTGACCAGATTCGTGCTGAAGTCGAAGGGCAGGGTGGGCAGGTCCTCCTGCTGTCCGGCGGTGATATCAATACCGGGGTTCCAGAGTCAGACCTGCAGGATGCCGAGCCCGATTTCAAAGGCATGGCCATGCTGGGATATGATGCCATGGCCGTAGGTAATCATGAGTTTGATAATCCGCTAGGTGTCATCCGCCAGCAACAGAGCTGGGTTGACTTCCCATTCCTCGCCGCCAATATCTATGATGGCACGACAGGCGAGCGTCTGTTCAAGCCATATAATATTTTCAATCTTGAAGGACTACGGGTTGCTGTTCTGGGTCTGACCACTGAAGACACCAAGCTGCTGGGTAATCCCGAGTATATGGGAAATGTTGAGTTTACCGTCCCGGCGGTGGAAGCGGCGGTGTTGGTGCCTGAGTTGAAAAAGGAAGCGGACGTGATTATCGCTGCCACTCATATGGGGCATTATACCGATGCTAACTACGGGGTGAACGCTCCCGGTGATGTCACGCTGGCCAGAACCGTTCCTGGTATAGATGTTATTGTTGGCGGCCATTCTCAGGATCCGGTGTGCATGACGGGAGAGAATGAGGCCAATACATCCTACAAACCCGGTGATCCCTGCTTGCCGGACTCTCAAAACGGCACTCTGATCATGCAGGCTCATGAGTGGGGGAAATATGTCGGTAGAGCAGACCTTGAGTATCATAATGGAGAGCTTAAACTGCTGAGCTATCAGCTGATTCCAGTCAATCTGAAGAAAAAGGTCAAAGACTCGGAAGGAAACTCGGTCAGAGTCCTCGTGGAAGACCAGATTGCCGAAGACCCGGAAATGTTGGCATTTCTGCAGCCATATCAGGATAAGGGGCAGGAGGAGTTGAACATTGCTATCGGGAGCGTTAACGATAAACTCGAAGGTGATCGGCATGTGGTACGTTTTCAGCCGACAAACCTCGGAGTTCTGATTGCCGCTGCTCAGATGGAAAAAGTGCGGGCGGATCTGGCTGTGATGAACTCCGGTGGAATTCGCGACAGTATTGAATCCGGCGAAATCACCTATAAAGAGGTGCTGATGGTGCAGCCGTTCTCCAATACCGTGGCTTCCGTTGACCTCAGTGGAACGGAGCTGATGGAGTATCTTGCTACGGTGGCGGCAAAACCGGTGGATACTGGTGCCTTTGCCCAGTTTGCCGGCGTGGAGCTGGAAATTGTCGGGGGCAAACTGCAGAAAGCTCTGGTCGCGGGCAAACCGATTGAGCCGAACAAGACTTATCGGATGGCCGTCAACAGTTATATCGCCGCTGGCGGTGACGGATATCCTAGTCTGGCCTCACACCCGGGCTACGTTAATAGCGGATTTGTTGATGCTGAGGTATTAAAGACTTATCTGCAGAAGCATTCACCGATTAACGCTGCGGACTATGACACCGGGGATATTCAGCGTCTTTGACTTTAATTCAGTCTGGCCTTCTCGCCAGGCTGATTTTTTATTCCGCTTGATCTTCTCTTTCTCCTATAAAGGAAGTGGCCTGGGCTGCTTCCTGACTTGTTCCTGTCTTAGATTTAGTCAATACACATCAATAGTTTGGATTAACCAAAATAGTTTGGATAAATCAGCAATAGTTTGGACAAACAAATGACAAGGTTAGTGTATTAGGTCCATAATTTATCGAATGTATGTCCTGACCATTTGGTATTGATTGAATGAATCTTGCTCGAATTGATCTGAATCTGCTTGTTTACCTGGATGTTCTGCTAAGGGAAAAAAGCGTTACCAAAGCTGCCAATCATTTGGGAATCACCCAGCCGGCGATGAGTAATGGTCTGCGCCGGTTAAGGGATATGTTTGGGGATCCGCTTCTGGTTCGCACCAGTGAAGGTATGACAGCAACGGCTAGAGCGGTGGAATTGCAGCCGTTGATACGGACGGTTCTGACCGAGATTGACCAGGTAGTCCAGCCCCGGGAAGAGTTTGATGCAGCCACCACCAAACGGGTTTTCAGGATTATGGCCAGCGATTATGCGGAAAGTGCCCTGATTCCCGCGGTGCTCAAGCGTATCCGGGATGAAGCGCCGGGAGTGATTCTCGATGTGCTCACGCCAAGTGATGTTTCGTTTCTGGACGTGGAGCAGGGGCGGGTGGATATGGCAATCAACCGCTTCGACAAGATTCCGCAATCATTTCATCAGCGAACCATCTGGGAGGACAGTTTTTCCTGTCTGTTGAGTGTTCATAACCCATTGGTTTATGACTTTACTTTGGATGCCTATCTGAACGCTAACCACATTTGGGTCAGTAAAACCGGCTTTGGAGTGGGGGTCGGCGTCAATCCTAAAGATGTTCAGCGCCTGGGGTGGGTGGATGAGGCTCTGGCGAAGCTCGATAAAAAGCGCAATATCAGTGTATTTACCCGTCATTATCAAGTGGCGATGCTTCTGTCCCAGCAACGGGACTTGATCGCCACGCTACCGTCCCGGGCCGCTCAATTAATGTTGGATAACCCGAACCTGGTGATCAAAGAGCCACCTTTTCCAATACCTCCTTTTGAGTTAAAGATGGCCTGGAGCCCATTGTTGCAGAATAATTCAGATCACCGCTGGTTGCGGCGTCTCATCACTCAGACAGCAGATGCCCCTGAAGAGCTTGAGATCAGGGCGAGGGACTAGATATCGGAATTGGCGATTAGATCGTAGGAGTAATGAAAAGTTAATCCCGCTAATCGCCAATCAATGGGGCATCCTTGTTCAACGATGCGCGCATTGATCGATTCCTTAAGGAAAGACTGGGTAAGCTGTTACAGCGAAAACTGCCGCAGCTCCTGGGAAACGTGGCTATGACTCAGCAGGCGCTGAAATTCATCTTTCAGTCGTTTGACTGTGCCGGGATCCGAATAACAGCAGAAACCTTCCCATTTATCATGGCTGTGTCTCAGGGCGACACCATAATCGTCTATCAGGACAAAAACCTGATCGGGGAAGGAAAGTTCTGAGTTCAGGGTTTTGATCTCGATTGAGGTTGTCAGCCGTCTCGCCAGACTCAGAAATTGATTGCTGTATGTCACCGCAGGTCTGGGATCACCAAGCACCACCTGAACGCTTGTTCCGCGTCCTTTGCGGGCCAGGCCGGAAATCGCATCCAGCACGTCAGGAATATCAAGTGTGCCTTTCTCCAGATCGTAGGTCAGGATCTGGACAGAATGCTTTGCCTGCCGCAGTAGTGCACACAAATGCTTCAGGTATTCTTCCTGCGAATGAATCCGGTATACAGTTTCATCTTCTGAGAGCTTGTTTTGGGTTTCAGGCTTAAGGCTGCCCAATACCAGTCTCATGCGGATATGAGGAATTCCGGCCTCATCGTAGGGTTCGCTTACGGCTTCAAACCCTTCTTGTTGATACAGGGACTGTATGTAGCATTGAGCGCTCAGGTTAAGTTCAATGATTCCTTGAGAGCGGGCATAACCAATGACAAATTTCAGCAGGCTGCCGGCGATGCCCTGGCCCCGAAATTCGCTGGGGACCGCAAAGCGACCAATTTTGGCTTTGTGCTGTCCGTCATGAATCAGGCGGGCAACACCGTAACAAAGTCCGTCCATGTCCCTGACCAGAAAGTGAGTGGCCTGGGCATCATAGTCATCCCATTCCAGTTCTTCTGGTACGTTTTGCTCTTCAACAAAAACCTTTTTACGAATTTCCTTGAGCTCTTTTTCGCTTTCCTGCCAGGTCGTTATTTTTGTGTATTTAAGCGTCATCGCCCCAATCGTCCAATTCGTCGTCGGTACTAATTCTCAAGCTACCCTGATTGAATAGCCTTGCCAAGAGCCTGATTAGCTCATCGTTGGAGGTCAGTTCCCCCAATCGGGATTTATCTATTTGATTTGAAGAGCAAAGTAGCTCTACCCATGTTCGTGCATCGCTGTGAAGGCAGTATGAATGACCGTCTACCGCCAAAATAATCTGATGGTCCTGGGGGATAAAGCTGAACCTGGAACCTTCGTTCCAGCGGAATTGAACCTCCGGTACCAAGAACAACTCCTGGAGTTCGTCTTCGGAGATGCGTTCCTCGTCGTCGACTGCCTCCACGATGCCTTCATGCTTGGGACTGGTGACATACTCACCAAACCAGGTTTTCATCATTGGCTCGTTATCGATCAGCTCCCTGAGAAAGCCTTTGAAATCGTTAATGACGTCTTCCTGGATGAGTCCGGGGTTCGGTAATGGCCGGATGGTTGCGTCTGTCAGGTGGCGATTTACAGAAGCTTGTTCGCAGCAATAATCCGTAAACGAAGATATCAATTCCGCCTGGGTGGGGGATCTGAATCCTACTGACAGAGTAATGCAATGTTCTAGAGCAACACCATAATGAGCAACGGCAGGTGGGAGGTAAAGCGCATCACCTGGTTCAAGCACCCATTCGTCTGTTACCTGCATATCCTTGATAATGCGAAGAGGAGTACCCTCAAGGCGTTCGGTTTGGGCGGTGCATACCGGCCCGATTTGCCACTTTCGACGACCCTCAGCCTGGATTAAAAAGACATCGTACTGGTCATAATGCGGACCAACGCTGCCACCGACGGGAGCAAAGCTGGCCATGATGTCATCCACCCGCCAGTTGGGTAAAAAGCGGAACCTATCCAATAGATCAGCAATTTCGGGGATCCAGTGATCCAGGCCCTGTACCAGCAGCGTCCAGTTTTCTTCCGGCAATGTTTCCAGAAAGTCTGCTTCAAATGGCCCATGCATTAATTGCCATGGTTTGCCGTCAAGGTTCTCAAAAACGATGCGGGATTCCACTTCGTCTTCCAGAGAAAGGCCTGCCAGATCATTGTGATCGAGCGGACACTCGAATTCAGGAAACAGGTTTTTGATCAGTAAAGGCTTCTTTTGCCAGTATTCAGCAAGAAATTCTTCAATGCTGATCGACCCAAGAGAAGTGAGCATAGGTCACCCTGAGGATAAAGATGATATGACGCCAGCCACGTATGGGCTGGCGCTTGTTGAGCTGTTAAAACTTATCGATGCGCCGTGCCTGCTCAGTGGCATTACCGATGTAGGTCCTGGGTTCCAGGCTGGCTAGCTGCTGTTTGGCTTCGGCGGGGATATCAAGGCTCTCGATAAACGGCTTGAGACTCTCGCGGGTGATGGATTTGCCACGGGTGAGTTCTTTGAGCTTCTCGTAAGCCCCTTCAATATTGTAGCGACGCATCACGGTTTGAATCGGTTCTGCCAGAACTTCCCAGCTACTATCCAAGTCTTCTTCGAGGCGTGCTGCATTCAGCTCAAGCTTGCCAAGGCCTTTTAATGTTGCATGGTAAGCTATCTGAGACTGGGCCAGACCAACCCCCAGGTTACGCAATACAGTGGAGTCGGTCAGATCCCGTTGCCAGCGTGACACTGGTAACTTCCGGCTGAGATGCTCCATTATGGCATTGGCGATCCCCAGGTTTCCTTCAGAGTTTTCAAAATCAATGGGGTTAACTTTGTGCGGCATTGTGGATGAACCTACTTCGCCGGCAATGGCTCTTTGTTTGAAGTATCCCAGGGAAATATAGCCCCAGATATCACGGTCCAGGTCAATCAGTATGGTGTTGAAACGGCATACGGCATCAAACGCTTCTGCGATAAAGTCGTGGGGCTCAATCTGAGTAGTGTATGGGTTCCATTCAAGGCCGAGACCTTCGATCAGAATGCGGGCATTCTCTTCCCAGTCGACGTCCGGATAGGCACTTAAATGAGCATTGTAGTTGCCAACCGCACCGTTGATTTTGCCCAGCATTTTCAGGCTGCGAATCTGTTGCAGTTGACGCTTGAGTCGCGCAACCACATTGGCAAGCTCTTTCCCAACGGTTGTGGGCGAGGCGGTTTGCCCGTGGGTGCGGGATAACATGGGCTGATCAGCAAACTGCAGCGCCAGCTCCTGTATTTTGCCGGCCACTTTTTCCATTAATGGAAGGGTGACATCCTGTAGTCCGCGTTTGAGCATCAGTGCGTAGGACAGATTGTTAATGTCTTCGGAGGTGCAGGCAAAGTGCACGAATTCATGAATGTTGTTCAGGACCGCCGGTGCCCCTGCAACCTTAAATTGTTCCTTGATGTAGTATTCCACCGCTTTGACGTCATGGTTCGTGGTGGCTTCGATGTCTTTGACTCTCTGTGCCTGTTCAGGTGTCAGGTCTGCATAAATGGCAATCAGAAAGTTGCGGGTGGCTTCATCGAATGCCGGTACTTCAGGGATGTCGGCGTTTTCGGACAGGCGGAGCAACCAACAGATTTCCACTTCGATCCGGGCTTTGATCAGGCCGTATTCGCTGAACACTGGGCGCAGATCATTGGTTTTGCCGGCATAGCGGCCATCAACAGGAGAGAGCGCAGTGAGCTCGTTCAGTATCATGTTGGTACTCCCTTCGGAGGTTATTTTCAATAAAAGTTCAGTATACCAGGGTTGCCGGAGAGGCTAATTCGCCAGCTGTCTCGCCACTTGCAGAATCTGTTTGCGCATAAACAAGAGTTTCCAGCGTCGGCCGCCAACCTGGCGCCAAAGTACCGCAGCACGGATACCGGCCAGCAGTATGGCGCGGATTTTGTCAGCATTTTCATCAACGCGAAGATATTTGGGGTCACCCGTTACCTGTATGCGCTGGGGAAAAGTGCTGATGGTGTCTTTATACAGCGATGCAAATGCTCCCACGATATTTGAGTGGGTTACCTCAAAATGAAGTGTCTGAGTCTGAACCTGCTGGATTCTTTTGCCCATGACCTCAAGCAGATCCGGACGCTTTCTAAGCTTGCCTTCAAGATAAAGCAGGGTGAGGGCGTAACGGACCATTTCCGTTTTGCTGCGGTTTTGTTGCTTCTCAAGTACGGCGATGAGTTCGCGTAAACCGACCTGAATGCCATAGCGATCGCCGAAGGCGTCTATAGTGTTGCTGACATCAACTTTCAACAGACTGTTGAGGCAGGTCTTGAATGCCTCTTCGCCCAGGGTTCCTTTTTTGGCGAGTTCATCTACCAGGTAAGCTGCCTGAAATACGCCAGCCAGCGCGATAACTTGATCTTCAGTATTGCCCGACAAGGCTACCCTCCATTAACACCGGATTCTAAGGTTCCCGACGTGCCTGAGTTTGTCTGTTTGTCTGATTTAACCAGAGAGCCGGAATTAAACTGTGTCTTTCTGGTTTCAATGACGCCGCCGCCCAGACACCTGAGTCCGTCGTAAAATACGACGGATTGGCCCGGGGTAATGGCTCGTTGTGGTTGGTCAAAAATTACTTCCACCTTGTCCTCTTTGCAAAACACGGTGCAAGCCTGATCTGGCTGGCGATATCGCGTCTTGGCGTAGCAGCGGAACTCTCCGGGTGTTTTTCCGTAATCGGGGATGCCGTTAATCCACTCAAGCTTGCTGGCCGTCAGGTTTTGCTGGAACAGGTGAGGGTGGTTGCTGCCCTGAGCAACGTAAAGAATGTTGTTTTCAAGATCCTTGTCTATGACATACCAGGGGGCGTCGTCGTAGTTCTTGAGTCCCCCAATGCCCAGGCCCTGGCGCTGGCCAATGGTGTGATACATGAGGCCTTGATGCCGACCGATCTCATCGCCTTCATCAGTCATAATTCTGCCAGGCTGGGCGGGGATATAGGTTTTCAAAAAGTCTGAAAACTTACGTTCACCAATGAAACAGATACCGGTGCTGTCTTTCTTGTCTGCTGTGGCAAACCCTTGTTCTGCCGCGATACGGCGAATTTCTTTTTTCAGCAGGCCACCGACTGGAAACAGGGTTTTTGCAACAGCATTTCCCGGAACAGCATGAAGAAAATAGCTTTGCTCTTTGCTTGGGTCGGCCCCTTTCATCAGGGCAATTTCACTACCTATGCGGCCGCGCTGGGCATAGTGACCTGTAGCGATAAAGTCTCCGCCCAAGTGTTGTGCATATTCAAGAAAAGCTTTGAATTTGATTTCTTTGTTGCAGAGGATGTCCGGGTTGGGCGTTCGGCCGGCGCGATATTCGTCAAGGAAGTGCTCGAATACCCGATCCCAATATTCTGCTGAAAAACTGGCCGTGTGCAGTTTAATCCCAAGTCTGTCGGCTACCTTGCTTGCATCCTCAAGGTCTGCCAGAGCTGTGCAGTATTCCGTACCATCGTCTTCATCCCAGTTCTTCATGAAGAGGCCTTCGACCTCATAACCCAGGGACTTCAGAATGTACGCGGACACGGAAGAATCGACTCCTCCGGACAAACCGACGATGACTTTCTGCTTGCGTGTTGGCGACATATCAAATAACCGTATCAATACCTGGTATTTCTATACCTAGTAAAAGGGCGCGGTATTATAACGGTATCGGCATCAGAATGCAGGTTTTATTGAAATTGCCGACTGACGCCGCGGGAGTTGGAGTTCTTCATTTAGAAGGATTCATGAATAAGATCTAGAAGGCTTCATGGATAATATCGAGCGGATAGATCCGGCCTTCCAAATAGTCCTCCACACACTTTCTGACTAAAGGGCTGCGAAGGGCGAATTTGCCAGACATCATTTCCTCCGGAGTCAGCCAGTGGGTGGAAATAATGTCGCTGTCGAGCTGCGTAGTCAGTTGCTGTGCAGGTTTGCCCACGAAACAGTAGCGGTGGTAGGTTAAATCCTGCTCAGGTAGATGTAGAGTATAGATGCCTATAAAGCCGCTCAACTCAATGGACCACCCTGTTTCTTCGAGGGATTCCCGTCGGGCTGCTTCAAGAATACTCTCGCCCTTTTCAATATGTCCTGCGGGTTGGTTGATGACGGATTTTCCCTGACTGAGTTCTTCTACAAACAATAACTTTCCATTGGGGGAATGGTCGTCATTCTGGGGAATGATGACTGCAACAGTGGCTCTGGGGCACCAGACAGACATGCAACGCTCCTTTAATGTTTTTTTAGTGTTTTCTTTTTCCTCGAAAATCGGAAATTTTTCTGACGTTCCTGTTGTCTCTCGCCGTGCGAGGATTGGAGTGTCGTCGAGGTGATGCGGGTAGATGTATCTTCTCCAGCCTGGCTTCCCCCGGGGGTAAGTTGTCGATACTCCAGGGGCCGATGCTGTATCTGATTAGTCTCAGGGTAGGAAAACCCACCGCTGCCGTCATTCTGCGTACCTGGCGGTTCCGGCCCTCGAGTATTGTCAGAGCGATCCAGCTTGTTGGAATGTTGCGGCGTTGCCTTACCGGAGGATCCCTTTCCCAGATTTCCGGAGGGTCAATCACGGTGGCATTGGCGGGTTTGGTCGGACCGTCGTTCAGCAGGATGCCTTTTTCCAGGCGGGAAAGGGCTTCTTGGGTGATCTTGCCTTCTACCTGAACCCAGTAAGTCTTGGGCTGCTTGTGGCGGGGATGGCTGATTTTCGCCTGCAGGGCTCCATCGTCGGTCAGGATGAGCAATCCTTCGGAGTCGTAATCAAGGCGACCGGCAGGGTAAAGATTGGTTTCCTGAATGTAGTCCTTCAAGGTGCTACGTCCTTGGGTGTCGGTAAATTGGGACAGTACATTCATTGGTTTGTTGAATACAACAAGCTTTGCCACTACTCGGACCTTTCGCTAATTCCATGATACGGATCTGAAATTTTCTCATTCCAGCCTTCATGCGTCCATGATGTTGTCACAGGTCAATCGATAAAGCCTGGTTAAGCCTCAAAATTGTGCAACTGCTATACTCGAATTTCAGGGGATGGCTGAATTTGGTCGCAAGTGCACCAAAATTGCCCGCATTAATAAAGAGAATAATTCGGCCGGTTAGTATCCGGTTGAACATGATGATGCTTCAGGAGTCAGCTATGGGATATCAAAAAATCCGCGTACCGGATGATGGAGATAAGATTACTGTCAGCTCTGATCTGACTTTGCATGTCCCTAATCACCCCATAGTTCCCTATATAGAGGGTGACGGCATTGGGGTTGATATTACGCCGCCCATGATAAAGGTCGTGAACGCTGCAGTGGAAAAGGCCTATGGCACCCGACGCGCGATTGCGTGGATGGAAATATACTGCGGCGAGAAAGCCACCCAGGTTTATGGGGCAGACCAATGGCTACCGGAAGAGACGCTTGAAGTACTACGGGAATTTTCTGTTGGAATCAAAGGGCCGCTTACAACACCTGTTGGCGGCGGAATTCGCTCGCTGAATGTTGCTCTGCGGCAGGAGCTTGATCTGTACGTGTGTATGAGACCTGTTCGTTGGTTTGAGGGTGTTCCAAGCCCTGTGGTGGCACCTGAAAAGACTGATATGGTGATTTTTCGGGAGAACTCGGAGGATATTTACGCGGGAATTGAATGGCAGGCCAATAGCGAAGAAGCCAGGAAAATCATCAACTTTCTCAGAGAAGAGATGGGAGTGACGAAGATTCGTTTTCCTGATAACTGCGGTATCGGCATTAAGCCGGTATCGGAAGAGGGGACTAAGCGGCTGGTTAGAAAGGCAATACAGTACGCGATAGATAACGACCGTCCTTCCGTCACCTTGGTGCATAAGGGAAATATCATGAAGTATACGGAGGGGGCTTTTAAGGAATGGGGGTATGAGCTGGCCAGAGAACGCTTCGGTGCGGAGCCGCTGGACGGTGGGCCCTGGCACCACTTTGCCAATCCAAAGACAGGGTCAGATATCGTCATTAAGGACGTCATCGCTGACGCCTTTCTTCAGCAGATCCTGATGAGGCCTGAGGACTACAGCGTAATTGCGACGCTCAACCTCAATGGTGACTACATATCCGATGCTCTTGCCGCCGAGGTGGGTGGCATTGGTATTGCGCCAGGAGCCAATATAGGGGGCAGCGTGGCCTTGTTTGAGGCCACTCACGGTACTGCTCCCAAATATGCCGGGCAAAACAAGGTCAATCCTGGTTCTCTGATTCTGTCCGCAGAAATGTTACTGCGTCACATAGGATGGAATGAGGCGGCGGATTTCATTCTTCGAGGTATGTCCGGGGCTATAGAAGCGAAAACGGTTACCTATGATTTCGAGCGTCTCATGCCGGATGCTACTTTATTATCTACTTCCCAGTTTGGCGATGCTGTCATTCAGCACATGGGGTAGATAATCGAAATAATATGCGTTGATATGGCTAAAGGATAAGAATATTAGATAACAGTGAGCATAAGGGGACCGTGCATGAAATTGGTGCACTACTTGAAGTAAGTCCGTGACCCTATTGCTGGAAATTGGGCACGACCTAAGCTCTGCCCCCACAAGTAATGGAGGCACAGCGGATGAGCAAAACCGTGCGGATAGCTTAAACGAAAGTAAAAGCTAGGCGCTGGCGGCTATTGACTGTGGTTTTGTTGAAGACGGCTCAGAGGCACTATCTTCGGTGGTTCGTTGTGATGAGCTTTCTTCGGCAGTTGTCGTATCACTTCGCTGGAGTGCCTCCAACGGCATGATATTGACAGCGTGGAATCCTTTTCCACTTGGTTGTGCTTCGAATGCTACAGCTTGTCCCGCTTTTAAAGTTTTATACCCTTCCATTTGGATGGAGGAGAAGTGCACGAAAAGGTCTTCTTTACACAGGTCTCCATTTCCTTCATCAGCGATAATAAAGCCGTAGCCCTTGGCATTGTTAAACCATTTTACTTTACCTTGAGGCATGATCGACTCCCTTGTCTCAAAGAATGGGCTTATGCCCTATTTTTTTTGTTAGTTGTTACTCCGCGGCCATTACTCCCTGGCATCTTCAAATGGGAAGCAGAAGTACCACTACCTTAGGAGATTGACCTAGTTTGCTTCCCATAGCGATAGTATTATAAAGCGAATTACATTGAAAGTAATCGAATAAATCCGTCTCTAGAGCTTGAAGTAAGGGGATAGAGTCTCCACATTCATAATCTGGGAGCGGGTTTCTCAACGTACTGAGACATTGTTGGCAGTGTGAGTTTATTTCAGCTGTGCTGGTCTGAAATTTGTATGGTTTCATTCCGCATATCGAGGTTTACGTCGGTCAAACAAATCTCAAGAAGATTTAACCAAATTATTCATTTCACCTATGGGTAAACTTGAAGATAGTCTACTAATATTAAACCAAGGAAAGGATGATGAGGGGCAGCATGATTCAGATCATGATCAGCACGGAAATCTGGCGGTTGCGCCCGAAAAACCGGCTCTCAAACGTCCTTCCCTTTACCACGTCATCATGCTCAATGATGACTTCACACCCATGGATTTTGTGGTGGAAGTGCTGATGACGTTTTTCAACATGCCTGAGCCTAAAGCAACTCAGATAATGTTGACTGTGCATACCCAGGGAAGGGCCGTATGTGGCGTGTTCACGAGGGACATTGCCGAGTCAAAGGCGGCTCAGGTCAATCAGTATTCCTCAGAATGTGAACATCCGCTGTTATGTGAAATTGAGAGAGCGGACTAGCTCGAAGCTGAGGTGCAGAAATGCTTAGTAAAGACCTCGAATTGACCTTAAATGCGGCATTCAAGAACGCGAGGGAGAAGCGTCATGAGTTTATGACCGTGGAGCATCTGCTGTTAGCACTTTTAGACAATGAGTCAGCCATTAAAGTGTTAGGTGCCTGTGGTGCGGAATTATCTCAGCTTCGTGAGGAACTCTCAGAGTTTGTCGATTCGACTACACCATTGATTCCCACTAATGACCCCGACAGGGAAACCCAGCCCACACTGGGGTTTCAGCGGGTCCTACAAAGAGCTGTATTTCATGTACAGTCTTCCGGCAAGAAGGAAGTGACCGGCGCCAATGTGCTGGTGGCAATCTTCAGTGAGCAGGAAAGCCAGGCTGTATATGTTTTGAAAAAGCAGAATGTGGCTCGTATTGATGTGGTCAACTACATCAGTCACGGTATTTCCAAGGTAGCCGGTGACAATGAGCAGGACGAAGAACATGAGCATCAGGATGAAGCTATGGAAGAATCCGGCGGTTCCAAACCCCTGGAGTCTTATGCCACCAATTTGAATGAACTGGCCAGGCAGGGTCGGATCGATCCGCTGATCGGCCGTGAAAAAGAAATCGAACGGGTTATGCAGATCTTGTCCCGTCGCCGTAAAAATAACCCACTGTTGGTCGGTGAGGCCGGCGTGGGCAAAACAGCTATCGCTGAGGGTCTGGCCAAGCAAATTGTGGAAGGTAATGTTCCTGACGTTATCAAGGATGCGGTGGTTTATTCGCTGGATCTAGGCGCTTTGCTGGCGGGTACCAAATATCGCGGCGATTTTGAGAAGCGCTTCAAGGCTCTTTTGAAAGAGCTCAAAAGACAGCATAAGTCCATTCTGTTTATTGATGAGATTCACACTATCATTGGTGCGGGGTCGGCTTCCGGCGGCGTTATGGATGCGTCCAATCTGCTGAAGCCCCTGTTAAGTTCTGGTGAAATCCGCTGTATCGGATCTACAACCTTTACAGAGTTTCGTGGAATCTTTGAGAAAGACAGTGCATTGGCACGACGATTCCAGAAAATAGATGTCATTGAACCCTCAGTACAGGATACATACCAGATCCTGAAAGGTCTGAAGCGGCAGTTTGAGAAGCATCACGAGGTGGAATACACCGACGATGCCTTGCGCTCAGCGGCAGAGTTGGCAGACCGTTATATCAATGATCGTCATATGCCTGATAAAGCCATTGATGTTATTGATGAGGCTGGGGCCAGTCAGCGTCTGAAAGCGGAAGAAGACCGGGCCAAGATTATCGATACGTATATTATTGAATCTGTGGTGGCAAGTATTGCCAGGATTCCACCAAAAACCGTTTCCTCTACAGATAAGGATAAACTCCGCAATCTGCAAAGGGATCTCAAAATGGTGGTATTCGGCCAGGATCCCGCCATCGAAGCATTGGCTACAGCAATTAAGCTTTCCCGTGCCGGGCTTAAGTCCGAAGGTAAGCCGGAAGGTTCCTTCCTGTTTGCCGGACCTACCGGGGTGGGTAAGACAGAAGTTACCCGGCAGTTAGCTAAAATTCTGGGTGTGGAACTGGTGCGCTTTGATATGTCGGAGTATATGGAACGCCATACTGTCTCGCGCTTGATTGGTGCTCCTCCCGGTTATGTCGGCTTTGATCAGGGGGGGTTATTGACGGAAGCTGTCAATAAGAACCCTCATTGTGTTCTGTTGCTGGACGAGATTGAGAAGGCTCATCCGGAAGTCTTCAATCTTTTGCTGCAGGTAATGGATCACGGAACTTTGACCGACAATAACGGCCGTAAGGCGGACTTCCGTCACGTTATTCTGGTAATGACCACCAATGCCGGTGCTGAGGAAATGAGTCGCCGGTCCATCGGGTTTAACTATCAGGATCACAGTACGGATGGTATGGAAATCATTACCAAGACGTTTTCACCTGAGTTCAGGAACCGGTTGGATGGCATTATTCAGTTCAAGCCTCTGACAGCAACGACTATCACGCATGTGGTAGACAAGTTCCTTACCGAGTTGCAAGCTCAGCTGGATGAGAAAAGAGTGTTGCTGGATTTGGATACTGAAGCCAAAGCCTGGCTGGCTGTGCATGGATATGACGAGAAGATGGGCGCGCGTCCAATGGCTCGATTGATCCAGGAGCACATTAAGAAGCCGTTGGCAGAGCACATTCTATTCGGCGAGTTGTCGGATGAGGGAGGAACTGTTCTGGTATCGGTTGCGGATGACAAGCTTGTATTCAAGTTTGTGCAGGAGAGAACTCTGGAAGACCAGTCTTCGTAAGGCTGGTTAAGAAGAGCATTAAAAAAGGGGCTTAGGCCCCTTTTTTAATGCTGAGAAGGCGAGATGTTAACGGGCGCGATATACGATTCGGCCTTTGCTGAGATCGTATGGAGTCATTTCAACTTTAACTTTGTCGCCAGTCAGAATACGAATGTAGTTTTTCCGCATTTTGCCTGAGATGTGAGCCGTCACAACGTGACCGTTTTCCAGCTCTACCCGGAACATCGTGTTGGGAAGGGTGTCAATAATGGTCCCTTCCATTTCTATATTGCCTTCTTTCGCCATTCAGCAGAATCCTCGTCAGTTATACAAAAGCGCCGTAGTTGTGTATTAATTATAACATATTGGCAGGTTATAAAGGGCCTGAAATATATAACAAATCAGCGCCACCTAAATTTAGGAGTGCGAATTTTGCCTTAATTATAACCAAAGTGCAAAGCGCAATCGGGAAAGAACTGTTAAATACTGACCCAGTTGTCTCTGACTAACACTTCTATGGGGCGATAATTGGTTTTATAAGACATCTTATTGCAGTTCCGAATCCAGTAGCCAAGGTAGAGGTAGGGGAGTTGTCTGCATTTCGCCTCCTCGATCTGCCATAGAATACCAAATACACCGAGCGCTCTTCTGGATTCGGAAGGATCAAAAAACGTATATATCGAAGATAACCCGTCTTGAGTGGTATCAGTCACTGCGACTCCGAGAAGCCGTGACTGGTGGCGAAACTCTACAAACTGAGTGTCTTCTCTGGATTCCAGTAGAAAAGACTCATACTGGTCCAGAGTTGGCGGAAACATGTCGCCATCCCGGTGACGTTCATTGATATATCGTTGATAAAGGGCAAAATGATCCTGCCGAAAGCGAGGTTCGCATTTTATGACCTGCAAATCCTTGTTTTTTGTCCAGGTCCGTTGCTGGCTTCGACTGGGTTCGAATCTGGCCACCGGAATCCGGACAGGAATGCAGGCATTGCATCCGTTACATCGGGGCTTATAGTAATGGTGACCGCTGCGCCGAAAGCCCAGCTGTGAAAGTCGGGTATAAAGAGATTGATCAACATCCGCTTTGGGGTCGACAAACATAGTGGTTGCCAGCCGATCATTCAAATAGCTGCAAGGATGTTCTGGGGTGGCGTAAAACACCAACGTACGCATGTTTGACATGGACAATACTCTCGCTGTTCCGCGGTAGCCGGAGTTAGATTCTTATTGGGAGTTCGCCGGAGCGGAACGCTCCTGGGGATGGGCACTGCGCTACTTTCTTGTATTGCAGAGCCTCGAACTATCCAATGAGACTCTGGTCAATCAGCCATTCGTGGCTCAGGTTTTGATCAATATTTTCTGCAAGTATAGTCAAAAACTGCTCTCTTGGAATAGAAGAAGCGCCAAGAGATAAAAGATGGGGGTTGGGAACCTGGCAGTCGAAAAGCTGGTAACCCCATGAGTGTAGGTGTTTGGCCAATACGATAAAGGCTGCTTTGGAAGCGTTGGTGCGTTTGGAGAACATGGATTCACCAAAAAAACATCGGCCCATCGCAATTCCGTAGAGCCCCCCAACCAGTTCGCTGCCTTCCCATATTTCTATGCTGTGGGCGAAGCCAAGCCTTGCGAGATATATGTAGGCGAGCTGCATATCCTGCGTTATCCAGGTTTCCGAACAATAGGCGCGGGGAGCGGCACAGGACTTGATTACGGCTTCAAAGGATGTATCAAAAGAATACTGAAACTTTTGGCTGTTAAAGACCCTTCTCATGCTTCGGGAGATGTGTATTTCACTGAGTTCCATAATGCAGCGTGGATCCGGAGACCACCAGAGAATGGGCTGGTCTTCGCTAAACCAGGGGAATATCCCCATTCGGTAGGCCCGCAGCAGTCGTTCCGGGCTCAGGTCGCCTCCCATGCAGAGCAGTCCATTGGGTTCCTCCAGCGCGGTACTGGGGTGGGGGAACATGATTTCGCGATCAAGCCAGGAGAGTTCTGTCATTGAGGCACAGCTAGTTAGTCATGGGTGATGGAATATCAACAAGCCCTTAGGCTAGCAATATGGTGTATCCATTATAAAAAGAAACCGGAGATGCATAATACACCTCCGGTCGAGAAGGATAGGTGGAAGGTGGCTGACCTGTCCAGGTTAGCATTCACCTAGGGTCAGCAGGACAGCTTACTGGTCCAGATACTTTTCCGCATCCAGGGCGGCCATGCAACCGAATCCGGCTGAAGTGACCGCTTGACGATATACATGGTCGGCAACGTCTCCGGCGGCAAACACACCTTCAACGCTGGTCTGGGTGGCATTACCTTCCGTGCCCGACTGGATTTTGAGGTAGCCGTCTTTCATTTCCAGCTGGCCTTCGAAAATGTCTGTGTTGGGCTTGTGGCCGATAGCGATAAACACTCCGCTAACTTCCAAGTCCTGAGTGTCTCCACCTTTCGTGCTTTTGATGCGCAGGCCGGTTACTCCGGTGTCGTCCCCTAAAACCTCATCGACTGTGTGATCCCAGACAATGCGAATATTGCCGTTCTGCTCTTTTTCGAACAGTTTGTCTTGAAGGATCTTCTCTGCACGAAGCGAGTCACGGCGGTGAACCAGGACGACTTCTGCTGCGATATTGGAGAGGTACAGGGCTTCTTCCACAGCGGTGTTACCGCCGCCAACGACTGCTACTTTCTGCTTGCGATAGAAAAAGCCATCGCAGGTAGCGCAAGCGCTAACTCCTTTGCCTTTGAACGCCTCTTCAGAGTCGAGACCAAGATATTGGGCGGAAGCACCTGTCGCGATGATCAGGGCGTCGCAAGTATAAGTGCCTTGGTCGCCAATTAGAGTGAAGGGCTTATTGCTGAGGTCAGCGGTATGAATATGGTCAAAAACGATCTCAGTTTCAAAGCGCTCGGCATGCTTCTGCATCCGTTGCATCAGTTCCGGCCCCTGAACGCCGGAATCATCACCAGGCCAGTTGTCAACGTCTGTAGTGGTGGTCAACTGCCCCCCCATCTGCATGCCGGTAATAATGACTGGGTCAAGGTTCGCTCGTGCAGCATATACCGCAGCAGTATAGCCGGCAGGCCCAGATCCCAGGATCAGCAGTTTGATATGCCGAGATTCGCTCATGAATAAAATCCTTACTTCCAAATAGATAATGTGGTGCACTCGATGGTGAGTAAATGCGGTAAAGGTACCACAATTCCAAGGGGGAATTGATTAATTTAACCAATGATCCAGATTGGCAGCGGCAATGTATCCAAAGTTTTTTTCAACCCAAGGTTGTAGTGAGTCGTCGATCTTCTCGTGATCTAGATGACTTCTACTTCTCTGATTATTTTGGTGCTTAGGGGGTAGTGATCGGACTTGCTTGATCCTCCAAGCCGGTGCTCAACCACAGAAGGAAGCACTGCCTGAATATCATCCGGTAGCACATGCTCTCTGCCTTCGACTAACGCCCAGGACTTGGCCGCCCGAAGTAGTGCGATGCCTCCGCGGGGGGAGAGTCCATCTTTGAATTCTGCATTTTGACGCGTAAAGCTGATAATACGCTGGACGTAGTCCAAGAGTGGGCCTGTGCACTTCACTTGAGGTACCAGTTTCTGGAGAGAGCTCAACTCTTCCTGTGACATGCAAGGTTTTATGGACTGAAGTAGCGCTGTTCTGTCGTGCCCCAGAAGGAGTTCTCTCTCTGCCTCGGGCGTTGGGTAGCCGAGGTGAATGCGCATAAAAAATCGGTCCATTTGAGACTCCGGCAAGAGAAAGGTGCCGGATTGCTCTGTCGGGTTTTGAGTGGCAATAACAAAAAAGGGCCGGGGAAGAGGGTAGGTTGTACCCTCCACGCTGATCTGGCGCTCTTCCATGGCTTCCAGCAAAGCACTTTGTGCCTTAGGTGTAGAGCGGTTGATTTCGTCCGCCAGTACAATTTGCGCAAAAAGAGGCCCCTTGTGAAAGGTGAACTCTGATTTGTTGCGATCAAAAAGGTTGATGCCAATAAGGTCTGAAGGCAAAAGGTCACTGGTGAATTGAATTCGGTTGTAAGACAGACCAAGACTTTGAGCAATCGCATGGGACAGAGTGGTTTTTCCCATGCCGGGCAAATCCTCTATGAGCAGGTGTCCTTCGCATAGCAGGCAGGTCAGTGCAAGCTTGATCTGTCTTTGCTTACCCAGAACGACGGTGCCGATCTGATCGATTGTCCGTTGGATTAAAGTAGTCATGTATGCTTATCGGGGTCCTGTTTGCCTGTTGGTCCAGATAAAAATGGAAGGCGTTGCCTTCCATTTCAGAACAAGTATTGGCTCGAAACAAGCGCTAGCTCGAAACAAGTGTTGATGCCTTCAGATAACGCCGTCTGGAAGTTGCATGGTAACGCAATGCAGACTTCCGTGTTGTTCTATCAGGCTGCGGCAATCGATAGCCTCAATTGTCCGGTCAGGGAAGCAGAACTTCAGTTGGCTGATGGCTTCCTGGTCTTGTGGGACGCCATAAACAGGTGCTAGCACAGCGCCATTGATGATCAGAAAGTTGGCGTAAGTGGCGGGAAGTCTGTGTCCTTCATCGTCAAAGCAGGCGTCAGCCATCGGTAGAGGAATCAGCTTGTAAGGGCTGCCGTCTGCTTTGCGAGCGGCTTGCAGCTGACCTTCCATTTTCTTCAGAGCGTCATAATGTTCATCTGAAGGATCATTGCACTGAACATAGCAGATAGTTTCTTCGTCACAGAACCGGGCCAGAGTATCAATGTGGCTGTCGGTGTCGTCTCCGGCCAGATAGCCGTGATCTAGCCAGAGTACCCGACTGGCGCCAAAATATTCTTTAAAGCTGGCTTCGACGGATTCCTTTGTGGCATCTGGATTTCTTGTTGCCGTTAAGACGCACTCAGAAGTGGTCATAACGGTTCCCTGGCCATCTGATTCAATTGAGCCACCCTCGAGAATATAGGGGATGTGACGGATAGCTGCTCCATCGAACGCCCCGAGCTCAAGAAGGCTGGTGGTAATCTGGTCATCTTTTTCATAGTCGAATTTGCCGCCCCAGGCGTTGAAGCGGAAATCCAACAGTACCGGGGTGTGACCATCATAGACGGTGATTGGGCCATGGTCTCGACACCAGCTATCATTAGATGGGACACAATAGAGACCTACCTTTTCAGGTGGTATGCCAGCTGCATGCAGCGCGTCTGCGATCTTTTCCAACCTGTCGAAAGACTGACAACTGATGATCAGGTTTTGGTATTTGCATACAGCCTTGGCAATTTCAAGAAAGGTGGTTTCGACTTGGGGTAAATTTTCAGCCCAGTCGGTTTGCTCATGCGGCCAGGTTAACAGAACAGCGCATTGGGGAGCCCATTCGGCGGGTAGGACAATATTGCTCACTCAGGTTTCCGAAATGATGTTGATGAAATTCTAAAATTGTTGTCAATTAGTTTTTGGGCTTAAGAACCGCATGAATGACGGTTTGTCCCTCAAAGTAAACGGTGTAGCCAGGGTAATCCCAAACTGTAATAGGGGGAGTGCCCACAGGACCTTTGGTGGAGATGGGTTGCCCGAACTGGGACTCAACGGAACTCATATCCTGGCCACTTCTGGGCAAGTTGACAGTTTGCCGGTCTCCCTGGTTCATAACAGGAGTTTTGAGCTCCTCAGCATGTGAAGTTAAAGAAGCTGCCAGCAGAATGCTGCATGCAAGTACCCGTCCCAGATTGGATTTTAGTTGACGTTGCATCGATATTTCCTATCAAAACAGTTTGTTACCAAATAAGAGATCCTAATATGCATACTATAATGGATATCTTAATAACTTTATTAGAGTGTAGCCTTAAACTTTTGAACTGTCGCATGTTTGCCTAACATTTGGTATCAGTTTTTGGCTAATTCCCTGCGTCGCGCCTGTTGTTGGATTTTCAGGATATAGCGGGCGATCAGTTGGCGTTGGTGTTCGTCCATGTCAACGAAGTTGACTCTGACTTGAAATCTGCTCGAATGACCGCTGTCTTCATCTTCATAGGCAATGGAATCGCAGGAGATGACTTCCGCCAGCGAGGCAATAGACAGATAAGCAGGTACCGCAGTAAATTTGATCGCCATCTTTTGCCCCACCTTCAGCTCAGTAGAGGTGCAAAATGCCATTCCGCCTTCACTGATGTCCATCTCTTGAATGCTGTCGTCCGAAATATTGGTCTCCACCATGGTCACGGTTCTGGCGATCAGGTCGATTTTCTTGTTGAGGATTTTAATTAGTGCAGCCGCAGTCCTTTCACTATCGGGAATGTGGCTCAGCATATGCTGAAATTCTACATCGAGGGCTTGCAGTTCATTGATCAGCTCGAAATAGACTGGATGGCGGAAAAACTGCTCAAACCCTGGCGCTATGTTGTCATAGAGGACATATTCGATCAGTCCTCTGTCCTTGATTCGAAAGAAATCTCTGCGATTATCGGGTTTGCCTCGTTGCCTCATGAACCATCCTTCGGGGTTAAAAATCAATTCTTTTATTAGTGTAGGACGAAATTAACTAACCGTAGTAGTCCTCAGTATTTCAATCGATTATAGTTTTACGCCATTTTTAAGACTTACATGGTATCTGGTAATGTGTGGTGTCCGGTAATGTGCTTCCACATCCGGTTTCTGTAAACGAATACCTGTTCAAATAGAAAAGTTGGTATTGAATGTATAAACCTTTAAGCCTGTTTGTTGGCTTGCGCTATACCGCGGCAAAGCGGGATAACCATTTTATCTCGTTTATCTCCCTTACTTCGATGATTGGACTGATACTGGGTGTATTGGTGTTGATCACCGTGATGTCTGTCATGAATGGATTCGATCGGGAGCTTCGTCAGAGAATTCTGGGGATGGTTCCTCATGCGGTGGTCAAGAGTTACTCCCCGATGACCGACTGGCAGGACCTGCAGAAAAAAATCGAGAATACTCCTGGTGTAGAGGGGGTGGCTCCATTTATTCAGGCTCAGGGAATGGCGACGGCGGAAGGGAATGTGCATGGGATATTGATAAATGGTATCGATCCTGTTGCAGAGCAAAATGTTTCGATCGTCCAAAATCATATGGTGCAGGGAAGTCTGACGGATCTGAAATCGGGTGACTTCGGCATTGTCATTGGTGACCTCCTGGCGCGGTCATTGCGGGCAAGGATAGGGGATAAAATTACGATCATTCTGCCGGAAGCTTCAGTCACCCCTGCCGGAGTGTTTCCCCGTATGAAAAGGTTGACGGTCGTCGGGATCTTCAGTGTAGGTGCTGAACTCGACGGGACGCTGGCCATGGTGCACATAGACGATGCAGCAAAGCTCAAACGTCTGGGGAATGCCATTGAAGGGCTGCGGTTGCGTATGGAGAATCTCTTTGCTTCCCAGAAGATCGCTTGGGGAATTGCCAGCCAGTTGGGGAGTGGTTATTACGCAAGTGACTGGACTCGAACACACGGTAATCTGTTTCAGGCCATCAGGATGGAAAAAACCATGGTGGGCCTGTTGCTGATGATGATTATCGCGGTGGCTGCATTCAATATAGTTTCCACTTTGGTCATGGTGGTCACCGATAAAAAGGCGGATATCGCTATTTTGCGTACGATGGGCGCAACACCGGGTTCGATTTTACGGGTATTTATGGTTCAGGGAACTCTGATCGGCGTCATCGGAACAGGGCTAGGTGTGCTATTTGGAGTGCTGCTTGCAACTAATATCAGTTCTATTATTGCCGGGCTGGAGGATCTGCTGGGCACGCAATTCCTTAGTTCAGACGTCTACTTCATCAGCTATTTGCCATCAGAGCTGCAATGGAGCGACGTGGGTGTGATTAGTGCCTGCACTTTGGCGATAAGCTTCCTGGCTACGATTTATCCCGCTTACCGGGCGTCCAAAATTGAACCTGCGGAGGCTCTGCGCTATGAATAATGAACTCGTATTGAGTTGCCAGGCTGTGCACAAATCCTACGTGCAGGGGAAAGAAACTATCGAGATCCTGAGAGGGATCGATCTTGATGTCACCCCTGGGGAAACGCTGGCTATTGTCGGGGCGTCGGGATCCGGTAAGTCAACACTTCTGAATATTCTTGGGGCTTTGGATGCTCCATCCAGTGGTGATGTATATATTGCGGGGAAAAAAGCGGCTGCCTTAAAAGAAAAGGCAAAGGCCAGGCTCCGGAACCATCATGTTGGTTTTGTTTATCAGTTTCATCATCTCTTGCCGGAGTTTAGTGCTCTTGAAAATGTCGCCATGCCTTTGCTTATTAAAGGTGAGTCGCCATCAAAGGCTCAAAAGGAAGCGGCAGAATGGCTGGAGAGAGTGGGGTTGGGGCATCGACTTGCCCATAAGCCTGGCCAGCTCTCTGGTGGTGAGCGTCAACGGGTGGCGATTGCTCGTGCTATCGCGCCCAGGCCCTCCTGCGTATTGATGGATGAGCCTACGGGAAATCTCGATCCAGACTCGGCGGATTCGGTTCAGCAGCTGCTGTGGGAGTTGGTCAAAGATAACCAGACGGCATTTGTGTTGGTAACTCATGACCCGGCGTTAGCTGCGAAAATGAGTAAGACCTATCGCCTGAAGGATGGTCACTTGGTGCGGGAGCATGAAATGGAGTCCTTAGGTTAGGAATCCGAATTGATGTTCTGTCGTTTGCCCGTTTGATTGAAAGCGACAGGTGGTGTGATCTATGAACCACCTGCCGCTATAGACAAAGATTAGGATGTTTCGGAAGGTGCTTCTACATTTTCAGGAGCACAAAGGAAACCGCCCTTTTCCAGATAATCGATGACAGCCTTTACTGCTTCATCAATGCTCAATTTGCTGGTATCCACGTCGATTTCCGGATCTTCAGGAGCTTCATAGGGGGAATCGATACCAGTGAAGTTCTTGATTAATCCGGCACGCGCTTTTTTGTATAGACCTTTGGGATCTCTTTTTTCGCAATCCTCAATAGGAGTGCTGATGTAGACCTCGATAAATTCCGTAGGGGCAAATAGCGAACGTACCATTTCACGGTCCTTGCGAAATGGAGATATAAACGCCGTGACCACGATCAATCCCGCATCGACCATCAGTTTGGCCGCTTCGCCCACCCGACGAATATTTTCTACCCTATCCCTATCGGAAAAGCCCAGGTCTTTGTTTAATCCGTGCCGCACATTGTCGCCGTCCAAACCGTAGGTGTGATACCCATTACCGTGGAGAACTCGGTCGAGAGCTTCTGCCAAAGTGGATTTGCCGGCGCCACTCAGGCCTGTCAACCAGATGGCACAAGGCTTCTGGTTTTTGATGGCAGCTCGGTGATTCTTGTTGAGTTTGTAGTTGTGCCAGACAATATTGGTATCTGTCATCAATTGGTTTCCTGCATCTATTGAAAAAGCTTAGCGGGGTAGGCGCATACCTCTGCTAACTATGTTGTAAATTGCCGTGTTGTAAAAAGCTATGTTGTAAATAGCTAGGTCGTAAAATTCTTAGCCAAGTCTGGATAGCATCATGTTTTCCAGCTTTACCTGGTCTTCGGCAAACTTGCGAATTCCTTCTGCCAACTTCTCTGTTGCCATGGCGTCTTCATTCAGCTCCCATCTGAATTGTGCCTCTGTTATGGGGGCAGGTGGGGGGCTGGATTCACCGGTATAGTCCAGTGCGCGATCCAAGGCCGACTGATCGTCATCCAATTCGGCCAGGAGGTCTGGGCTGATGGTGAGTTTGTCACACCCTGCCAAAGCAATAATTTGACCAGTAGTCCTGAAGCTCGCGCCCATCACTATTGTGTTGTAGCCATGCTGCTTGTAATACCGGTATATGTTCGATACGGACTGAACACCTGGGTCTTCCTGGGGTTCAATGTGGTCCTTGCCCCATGCCTTTTTATACCAGTCATATATACGGCCGACAAAGGGGGATATCAAAAATGCACCGGCTTCAGCGCAGGCTACTGCCTGGCAGAATGAGAATAAAAGCGTCAAATTGCAGTTAATCCCTTCTTTTTGCAAAACTTCAGCGGCTCGAATGCCTTCCCAAGTAGAAGCGATCTTGATCAGTATCCTTTCTTTGGGAACCCCAACGGATTTATATAGATCAATCAAGTGATGAGCTTTGTCGATTGTGTCTTGAGTGCTGAAAGATAGTCGCGCATCTACTTCAGTGGATACATATCCTGGTACGACCATGGAGATCTCTTTACCAATTCTTACGGCAAGATAGTCGCAAGCAGCTACGGCTTTTTGTTGGGCGGTACCCGGACAGGAAGCTCCATGGGAAATGGCTTCATCTATATATGAAGTATATTCCGGCAGAGAGGCCGCCTTAAGTAATAAGCTTGGGTTGGTTGTCGCGTCGTCCGGTTTATGCAATTTTATTGCTTTAATATCGCCGGTATCTGCTACGACGGATGTCATAGTGCGTAGCTGCTGTAGCTTGGAACTCATTAACACTGCTCCTTGGTCATTGGTCTTAATCTATGGGTCAGAACTTAAGCCACAGTATTGCTGAAAGATGACATGATTTTTAATGCTTCTTCAAAAACAGCCGGTGTGGCATCTTTCTTTACTGCATTCTGACTTAAATGGCGCCGAAATACCTTGCCGCCTTTCTGTCCGTGAAATAGTCCCAGACTATGCCGGACCATATGCCATATTGGCAAGCCATTAGCGTATTGGTTCTCGATATAATTTAGGTATTGATAGCCAATATCCAGGGCGGAGTCCTCCAGAACCGGGCCGTCGAACAGATGATGGTCGATATCAGCCAACACCCAGGGGCGCTGATAAGCCTCTCTTCCAACCATAACTCCATCAACATGCTGGAGATGGATTTTTGTTTCGTCGAGACTCTTAATGCCCCCATTGATGATAATTTCCAGTGTTGGAAATAGTTGTTTTATTTTATACACGCGCTCATATATTAATGGAGGGACCTCACGATTTTGCTTTGGACTAAGGCCTTTTAGAATGGCTTTACGCGCATGAATAATGAAAGTGGTTGTACCTGCCTGCTGGAGCGTGTCAACAAAATCAATAAGAAATTCTTCACTTTCAAGATGGTCGATACCGATCCGATGTTTTATTGTAACCGGGATATCGACGGTATCACGCATAGCTTTAAGGCAATCCGATACAAGTTCTTTTTCTGCCATCAGGCAGGCGCCAATCATATTGTTCTGAACGCGATCGCTTGGGCAGCCAACATTTAAATTAATTTCATCATAACCCCATTGCTCACATAACTTGGAACATTCAGCTAACTGTTTTGGGTCACTGCCACCTAATTGTACAGCGATTGGGTGTTCTTCCGGGTTAAAGTCCAAAAATCTTGATTTATCCCCAAATAGAATAGCTCCAGTTGTTATCATCTCGGTATATAACAATGAGTGGCGACTAATAAGTCTCGCCAGATAACGATAGTGGCGATCAGTCCAGTCCATCATTGGAGCAATAGAAAACTTTCGGCTGAATGGGGTGGTCACTTTGGTTGGCACAGATAATTCCAGACTACGTATTAAAGTGGGTATGGTTTGCAATGGTGTAAACCACCATATTCTAACTCATTTAAGCCTTGTAGTCTTAGACTGCTGATGGGGGAAATAGTAGTTAGTTCGAGGTTGAGGGAGCCCGGAGTGAAATAGAGGCAGTTTCCATTGCAATCTGATAGAGGTCCGGGTTCCCTGCGGGGTAAATAGCGCTATTTAATAGCGATCAAGCTGCGGTTGGCATCGACAGTTTTATTTCCGATTCCCTTTACCAATGCAAGTTCGTCTATTGTCATAAAAGCTCCATTTGTATTTCGAAATTCTACAATGGCCTCTGCTTTTTTTAGCCCAATACCTTTTAGAGTTGTTGCAATGGTATTCGCATCGGCGGTGTTAATATTGACTTTCTCGATGGATGCAATTTTCTGGATGGGGGGTTCGGAAGTTTCAGCGTAGGCGCTGTTAATAAATGTCATTGCCAAAACAAATACTATAGCAGAAAAGATTTTTTCCATGGTTCACTCCTTTGAATATTTTCCTTGCAATCGAAACTGCGAAAACAATATTAATTGTCATTATTTTTTTTGAATATTAGAAATCACTGAATCTGATGTAGGCGCTAGCGTACAATTGTAAGAAATTGTAGATATGTCTTGATAATTTTTGTTTATCGTATAAATTGATATTCAACTTATTTGTGATAAGTTTGTTGTATCTAACAATCAACTTTGATGAACTCTTTTAGAGGTGGAGTCAGTCTGAATGAATAAACTTGCTGCATATATAGAAGCCAAGTCCGAAATGGAAAACTTGAAGAAGCGTCTCGAAGCTTTGGAGAGTGATGAGTCTTTAAAGCAAACGCTTAAATTCCAGAATGAACTTGATAAGTTAATGGATAAGTTTGGCGTGTCCCAGGATGATGTATTGAAAATGTGGGGCAAAGCCAAGGCTGATGCAAAGGGTGCCGCTGATAAGCGTCGCGGAACTCGTCCATTAAAGACATATAAAAACCCTAAAACCGGTGAAACAGTTAAGACTCGCGGTGGAAATCATAAAACTCTTAACGCTTGGCGTGAAGAATATGGTAAAGACGCGGTAGATAGCTGGCTGGTTAAATAGTCATAGATGTCACTTTCTAGGTTGAGTTTTCCTTTCAACCTTCTAGATTAAATAATTTTAAAGGCCGTATGAATTTCGAGCAATTCATGCGGCCTTTCTGTATCTGTAGCTCAGATTGCCATTTGGTCTAATCCAAATCCTTGATTTGTCATTGTCATTTGAAAGTTCTCTTCCCTATAATCATTTCAAACCATAATAAATGAAACTGACTGGATGTCGGTTGCTGAAGGAATGAAAGTTCTGTGAAGGGCCTACTTATAACTTACCTGATAGCCATGGTGTTATCGGGAAGTTCCGCTGTTATTGCCGCTCCATGGACGTCTATTGATGACGTCAGGCTGCGCCAAAGTCTTCAATTGCTTGTAGATTCAGGGTACATCAGTCTGAACGTTACTGCTTGGCCGGTCAATTGGGCCAGTATTCAGCGGGAGCTATCTAGAATTTCTCGAAATCATATTTTCTCACCCTCAGCGAGGGTGGCCTATGACTATATTTCATATGAATTATCCAGAGACAGATCCAGGGCTGTTAAAGTAGAAGCAGGAGCAAGAGCATCATCAGAGGCTCCGCTTTTGAAAAAATATGGTGATGCCTATGGTGAAAATAACGAGCTTTGGGGCAAGCTTGATGCCATAGGAAATAGTTGGGCGTTAGGTATAAAGGCTAGTATGGTAGAAGGAGACTACAGTGATAGTCCTATAGGCCGTTTGGATGGTTCATACATAGCCGGGTTGTGGGGGAATTGGATTATAGGTATTGGCGCTGTAGATCGGTGGTGGGGGGCGGGTTGGCAATCCAGCCTTGTACTTTCGACAAATGCACGACCTGTGCCTGGTATCTATATCAAGCGAAACAATGATTCTACGCCAGACAGTAACTGGCTCAAGTGGGTGGGGCCCTGGAGTCTGGATCTTTTTTTAGGGCAGCTTGAGAGGGATCGGTACATTTCCGATGCAAAGTTTCTTGGTGCAAGGTTCTCGTTTCGGCCGGTTCAGCCACTGGAGGTAGGAATCACAAGGGTGGCTCAATGGGGTGGAGAGGGAAGACCAGAAACGCTTTCTTCGCTATATAATTTGATGATTGGTAAGGATAACCGGGATGATGGGGGGGTTACCGAAGAAAATGAGCCAGGTAATCAACTAGGCGGTATAGATGTTCGTTATTCATTTCGTGTTAATGGATTGCCTAGTGCAGGATATATTCAGGCAATAGGAGAGGATGAAGCAGGTGGTTTACCCTCAAAGACTGCGGGTCTTGTAGGTTTGGAAAGTAATTTTCGGTTAAATAGCTCGAGCATCAATACATATGTGGAGTATGTGGATACCAGAGCTGGAAGGCTTTTTACTGGAAAAGACTATGTAAATACATTTTACAGTCACTCTATCTATCAAAATGGATATCGATATAAGGGGCGAACTTTGGGGGCCTCAATTGATAATGATTCTAAAATGGTTACGTTGGGAGTGTCATTAATACAGCAGGATGACAGCCTGCTCACATTTTCTACTAGCTATATTGAATTGAATGATGATGCTTCCAGCAGTGGGGCTCTTCCGCATGTAAGCTTTAATCAGAAAAAATTGATGGCATATAGGTTAGAGTACCAAGATGAATGGAATGCTTTACGCTATCGCGTGGGTATGAATGTCTATAGTGAAGAAATGGCAAACGACTATACAAATAGTGGTCATTTTGCTCTGTCAGCCGAAGGAACATACAGGTTTTAATTTCATGTTAAGATTCGTTGTCTGCTTATTATTCATCCTTACGACATCCATACAGGCAGCAGTGCCTCAGAATCTCACCAAAGAGCAAATTCAAATATTTATGGAGTTGCCGGCAGCTCAAAGGGAGCAGCTGGCAAAAAAAATGGGGATCGATATAGGTTCTATGCAGAATCATATGCAATCATATGAGCGAAGCAAGTTTGAAAACGTTGAAGTTGTGAAGCCCCTAACGGAGAGTGTTGATCTCTCCAATACTGCTAATGAAGTCTCGGATAGTCTTTTTAGTGAAGAGGAATCAGAAGGCTTCTCTAAGAAGGGGCTTTTTGACAAAGATTTGAAGCCATTTGGTTATGACTTATTTGCAGGAGTGCCTACCACTTTTGCGCCGGTTACAGAAATTCCAGTGCCGGCCGAATATATTGTCGGACCTGGAGACGTCATAAAACTCCAGTTGTACGGAAAAGAAAATCGCATTGTAGATATGACGGTAACTCGAGATGGGACTATTCAAATGCCTGATGTTGGTCCTGTCAGTGTTGCCGGTCTCAGTTTTATAGAAGTTAAGCGCGAACTCAGTCAGCTCGTTAAAGAGCGCTATATTGGAGTGGAAAGTTCTATTTCATTAGGTGAATTGCGAAGCATGCGAGTGTTTGTCCTTGGAGAGGCAAGGGTCCCGGGTTCTTACACAGTGAGTTCACTTTCTACTATTACAAATGCTTTGTACGTTAGTGGCGGAATATTGGAAAGTGGATCATTAAGGAATGTTCAGTTAAAACGAAATGGAAAACTAATTAGTACTCTTGATTTATATGAGCTTCTCTTGGCTGGGGATACCAGTAAAGATTTAAGGCTTCTTCCTGGGGATGTGGTGTTTATACCTTCCGTAGGTAAAACCGTCTCTGTTGATGGAGAGGTCAGAAGACCTGCAATGTACGAAATTAAGTCAGAAAGAAATATCTCTCAGGCTATTGATTTAGCCGGCGGATTGATGCCTCGCGCAAATCTGTCTGCCGTCAAGATGAGTCGGGTGAAGCGGGGGCGGAATACAGAAATTCTAGATGTAGATTTGACAAGTGCAGCCCCTAAAAATCTGGGTTTGGAAAATGGTGATTCTATATATGTTGGCTCTGTAAATGAATTGGCTGAGGGGTATGTTTCTATCAGTGGTGATGTTGTGCGCCCTGGTAATTATGCCTGGCATAAAGGATTGCGTATATCCGATCTTCTCCCATCTTTAAGATTGGATTTGAATGATTCCGCTGATTTGAACTATGCCTTGTTGGTTCGAGAAATAAACGAAAAGAGAGAAGTGTCAACAACGGCAGTTAGTCTCGCTCAGGCTATTAGTCAGCCAGGCTCTCAATATGATCTCCAGTTGGATGAATTAGATTCTTTAATTGTATTTAAAGCGGGAGAAGCTCGCCTTGAGCTATTAACGCCAGTTAATTTAAAGCTTGAGCAGCAAGCGAGGCCGGGAGAGCCTCAAAAAATAGTAAGTATCGCAGGAGAGGTGCGGTTTCCTGGTGAGTATCCACTGCCGCAAAATCAGAGTGTCGAAAATCTCATAATGGCTGCGGGAGGGTTGTTAGATAGTGCCTTCACAGCAAATGCTGAAGTTTCAAGAATTACGAAGTCGGAAGATGGGCAGGTAAAAACCCAGATAATTCCTGTAAATATTACTGACTTATTAAATAAAGAAGACTATTTTAAATTTGAGGGTCGCGACAGAATATTTATTAAGCGAATCCCGGATTACGCATTACGGATGACCATTCGTATAGAGGGGGAGGTTTTGTTTCCTGGAGAGTATACCTTAACCAGAGGGCAAGCTCTTTCTGATCTTCTGAGTCGAGCAGGTGGGTTGACCGATATTGCATTTCCAGAGGGAGCGGTCTTTACCAGAAAAAATCTTGCGGATCTGGAGGCGGAGAGATTGAAAGACGCCCAGGATCGCCTTCAAAGAGATTTAGCCTCATTGCAAATTGAAGCGGCAAATGCCAGTGGAGAAGTCCGTTCAGAAGATGTCTCTACATTGCAAGGAATTCTGGAGCAAGTAAAATCCTCAAAGCCCCTTGGTAGGCTGGTTGTTGATCTAAAGCAGATAGTTGAAGGCAATAAAGCTCAAGACGTAGTGCTGCAGGATGGGGATACCCTGTATGTTCCTCAGATATCTCAGTCTATTACGGTGATCGGAGAAGTTCAGTTTTCCACCAGTCATTTATATAAGCATGGATTGACCGTTGACGATTATATAAAGTTGAGTGGGGGGGAAACTTCTGAGGCTGATGGAAGCAGAGTTTATGTGGTAAGGGCAAATGGTTCGATATGGCTTCCTAGTAACAGCGGGTGGTTTTCTTCTCAGCAGATAGATCTTAGTAATGGAGACACAATTGTCGTGCCTATTGACACAGATCGACTGAATAGCCTTCAGCTTTGGACCAATGTTAGTCAAATATTCTATCAAATTGCTCTTGGTGCTGCTGCCGTAGGAAGTTTATAGGTAGGGGTTAACGTAATAACTGCTACAAGTGTAGTAGTGAGGCGATGATATTATCGATTAAAAAAATGAGACAATGGGCAGAGATGAGTTCTAATCATGCAAAGCGGGGGCTATTGCCAGAAAAAGGAGAAATAATTCCTTCTATTTGGGAGAGAGCTAGTGAAAATAAGAGAGAGCTGGACTTATTTGAGTTAATTTCAGTCTTGTGGGCTGGCAAGTGGGTAATAATTCTGTTTGCAGCTGTGTTTGCCGGCGGTGCTGTTTTCTATTCTCTTAGTCTTCCAGACAAGTATGAGTCTGAGGTAACTTTGGCCCCAGCAGTGGAGCAGAAAAGTGCTTTTGGGTCCCTGGCAGGGCAGTTTGGCGGACTTACTGGCTTGGCTGGTATTAGCTTTGGTGGTAGTGGTTCGGATAAGCTGGTGCTCTCGTTAGAAGTCTTGAAGTCGAGAGAGTTCATAGGAAAATTTATACAAGCGCATGATCTCATGGTACCTTTGCTGGCTGCAAAGGGGTGGGATGCTTCCTCTAATAGCCTTGTTATTAATGAAAAAGTATTTGATGTAAATACACAGCAATGGATTAGGAAGGTTAAGCCTCCCGCTGTGGCTCAGCCTACTCTGTTGGAAGCAACGAGAGCATTCCAGGCAATTATGGCTGTAACGCAAGATAAGCAGACTGGAATGGTATACCTTGCCGTTGAATATTTTTCTCCCGATCTTGCTCAGCAATGGGTTATGGCATTAGTAGAAGATATTAACAAGGAAATGAAGAATAGAGATTTGCTGGATGCAAAGAAGAGCATTTCCTACCTTGAGGCTCAAGTTGAGAAAACTGTTGTTGCTGATGCAAAAGCGATGCTATATCAATTAATAGAAGAGCAAACGAAAAAAGTGATGTTTGCTGAAATAAGAGATGAATATGTTTTTAAAATCGTTGATCCAGCCATTGTTCCTGAAGAAAGGAGTAGACCCAAGAGGTTTTTGATTGTTTTTGTTGGTGGTTTTGCTGGGATGATGATCGCTGTTCTGGCTGTACTAGTTCGATATTTTAATAAAAAATAATCTTCCTCGGGAGCAAATATGGATATCTTTGTTGCAATATTGATTGCATTCATATTGAGCTTTATAGCTGTTAGTGCGGTAAACCCTATTGCAGTAAAGGTGGGGTTAGTTGATGTGCCAAACGCAAGGAAGCGACACTCAGGCAATGTTCCTTTAGTCGGTGGAATTGCTATATTTTTTGCGGTGATATTCGAAATCGTATTCTATGTGGATAGCGGTTGGCAAGTTGATCTTTATTTATTGGCTTCCACTTTGGTAGTAACTATTGGTGCGTTGGATGACCGTTATGATTTGAAGGTCTCATATCGTTTATTGGCGCAGACTCTAGCTGCTTTAATAATGATCATTGGGGCGGGGCTATACATTGATGATCTTGGAGATCTTTTGGGATTCGGCATAGTTGAGTTGGGATATGGAGGTGTTCTTTTTACAATAGTTGCTGTAATGGGAGGGATAAATGCTTTCAATATGGTTGATGGGATTGATGGCTTAGTAGGTTGTTTAAGTTTGGTAAGCTTCTCGTCATTGGCATTTTTATTGGCGCTTGTGGACAGTTATTGGTTGTTCCTTCCGGTATTTTTTATGGGAGCGATATTGGCCTATTTGATGTTTAATCTGGGGTGGCCAAGCAAAAAAGCAAAGAAGATTTTTATGGGCGATGCAGGGAGTATGCTTATTGGTTTCACTGTCGTATGGCTACTTGTTGTGGGTACTCAAGAAGAGGAAGTTGCATTTCACTCAGTGACAGCACTATGGATCATAGCTGTGCCATTAATGGATATGGCTGCAATAATGTGTCGCCGAATGCTAAAAGGCGAATCGCCGTTTAAGCCTGATAGAAATCATCTCCATCATATATTTATTCGAGCGGGTTTTACTTCAAGGCAGGCTCTTCTAGTAATAACATTGACCGCATCTTTGCTTGCGATGTTTGGTGTTGCCATGCAACTACTGGAAGTTAAAGAGTGGGTTTCATTGTCTCTATTTTTATCGGTATTTGCATTGTATTGTTGGCAGCTACAGTATATATGGAGGGCTGTAAGTAGGATACGTCGTTTGTTAAGTAGGACTGGTGTCCAGGGCGCACGCTAGCTACCAGTACTGAATATTGATGTAGTATTGTATAAGTAAGGTTTAAATTACTCTGTTGTGCTTCGGCTTTAAATTATGAAAATTAGTGTTATTACAGCGACATGGAATAGTGAGGATACAATAAAGGAAACTCTGGATTCTATGTCCGCTCAAGATTATGAAAATATTGAGTACATAGTTATTGATGGTGGCTCCAGAGATAATACTTTAAAAATTATAAGAGACTCTGGCGTTAAGGTGGATATACTCGTTTCAGAGAAGGACGGTGGAATATATGATGCTCTGAATAAAGGTATTGCGCTGGCTACCGGGGATGTAATTGGATTTCTGCACTCGGATGACGTCTATGCTTCTAACAGCGTTTTAACTAAAATTTCTCAGGCCTTTGAGCATACTGGAGTTGATGCTGTATATGGTGATCTTGAATATGTGTCAGGTATAGATGAAAGTAAGGTCATTAGGAAGTGGGTAAGTGGGAAGTTTAATAGGCGAAAGATAGGCTTTGGTTGGATGCCGCCTCACCCTACGTTTTACATGAAGAGGAAGCATTATCAAAAGTACGGTGGATTTAGTCTGGGGTATAAGATTGCTGCTGACTACGATTCTATACTTCGATACTTGTGGAAAAATAGTTTGGACGCGAAATACATCCCTGATGTGTTGGTGAGAATGAAGACAGGTGGTGCCAGTAATAGAAGCCTGAAGAATATTCTTATAAAATCCAAAGAGGATTTTCAGGCTTTGAAAGCTAATGGTATATCGCCTTTATTTCCATTGATATGGAAGAATATCTCTAAAATTCCGCAGTTCATTAATCGATAGTAGCTTTACGTTTTTCTTGTCAGTGTTGGCTGCATTTTGTCTACTTGACCCTCTTGGTTGCAATTAGAGTTGTGCCAGCAGAGATAGGTATTTCAGGATGCCATACTCGAGTCTAATCGCAGCTTCATATCACGGTAATAAGTCTGTTGAGTAGGCTCGCAAGGAGTAGCCGGGCTATTCAGAATCACCGTCACATAGATATATGAGACAGTCCAAATCCTTGAGAGTTTAATTAGTCTCTCTGTTTTACATGTGGAAGGTTGCAAAGCCAAGTCGGTAGTTTGTCGAGTCTAACGGCTCCAGTGATCTGGTGTCTTGAGGAAGATGTATTTGGCAAATTGATTTATAGATTAAGGTCGAATTTCCTTGTCGCTATAAATACTTAAACTATGAGTCAACAGTGAGGCGTAAGCACACGCAGTACACGTGCACAGAAACCGGATTCAAAATGATCGGAATAGAACACATTAGCACCTATCTTCCAATGAGTCGGATAGAAAACCTGTCCAGATTGGAGCAATTTGAAATAAACGACTCCTTTATTTCCGATAAAATCGGAATGGTTGAGTTGGCTGTAAAAGACAAAGGTGATGATACTTCTGATCTGTGCGTAAAGGCTGTTAATCAGTTACTGATTGAGAAAGGTGAGATACTGTCTGAAATTGAGTGTCTTATCGTTTGTACCCAGAATCCTGATAACTATGGCTTGCCTCACACTTCTGCAATTGTGCATGGAAAATTAGATCTCCCCAGTAACTGTGCATGCTTTGACGTATCTTTGGGATGTTCTGGATATGTCTATAGTTTGTCCATTATCAAGTCGTTCATGGAGGCTAACGGATACAAAAAAGGATTGTTGATTACAGCGGATCCTTACTCGAAAGTTATCGATATGAACGACAAGAATACGTCCTTGCTTTTTGGAGATGCGGCAACCGTAACTCTGATGAGCGATCAGCCTAAATGGCAAATCGGAAAGAGTATATTCGGCACGGATGGTTCCAGGAATGAGGCTATTCAAGTACGTGCATCTGATCGTAAGTTCGAAATGGCTGGTCGAGCAGTTTTGGATTTTTGCGCAAATATTGTTCCGGACAATATTCGGGAAACCCTCTCAGTCAACAATTTTCAGTTGGCAGATATCGATAAGTTTATTCTGCATCAGGGGAGTAAATTTATTGTCAACATGATTATCAAGCGAATGGAACTTGATCCTGCCAAAGTTCCTTTTGAAGCATCTTCTTATGGTAATACAGTGTCCTCATCTATCCCTATGATTCTCGCAAATGAAAATGATGCGCAGAGTATTTTGTTGTCAGGCTTTGGTGTTGGAGTGAGCTGGGGAAGCGTTGTATTAATGAGGGATTGACAAAATTTTTCATTTTTCCCGCTGCTAACTAACACTTCAGGTTTCTACATCATTGGAAGACTAGAGCCATTCAGATAGAATGGGGCAGCTCTAATCCATGCTGTAGAAAGTGATCAATATGAACCAATATCAAGTTCCTCAAGGTAATGAAGTAGACTTGGGGCAGCTATTTTGGGATGTCATAAAGCGCTGGAAAATGGTTTTTACTATTACTCTGATCGGCGCTGCAATCGCTTTGGGAATAGCTCTCGGCTCTCCGCAAATATATAAGCCTGTTATTCATATCTCTTTACCCAATGATGCCCATGTGGAACATTTTAATCAGGAAAGTGTGGTTAAAATGGAAGGTCGGGAATTGTTTCGCAGATTTTATCAAGCACTTCGCTCAGAAGTGAATTTCAGGCTCTATCTATCAGAATATATGCCTTCCATAAATGAGGGGGAGAGGATTGATGCGAAGGTCGCAGAGGATCTCTCAATAAATAGTTTTATCAGTTCGCTTGAGGTTGTAATGCTTGAACCTTATGGTGGCCGAGATGCATATATTGAGTATCCCTCGCTGATTGAATTGGGATTTCGGAGTTCAGACGAAGCTGTAGCCGTCAAGTTGCTAAACGAATATGTGGTGTATACCAACAAATCTTTACTAATGGATCTGAAGCATCAATTATTTAGGATAACGCATCAACGATTGGATCAAATAAATACTAGGATTTCTACACTTCGTAAGACTGCTGCTTTTAAAAGAGAGCAGAAAATAAAGCGGCTAGAAGCAAAGCGCTCACTGGAAATTAGTCAGCTGAAAAATAATAAGAGAGCTTTGATTGATCTCGCAAGTCGAAATCAAAAGGCGACTCTGGAAAGAGTGAGGGAATCTTTGGTTATCGCTGAAAGTCTCAATATAGAAGATCCCCATCCTCAGGCTAACTTAATAACTGATGGCGGCGAGACAAATACTTCAGGAAGTCAGAGTGCCCCTCTGTATTTGATGGGAGTTAGATATCTAAAAGCTCTGCAAGAAATTCTCTCCAAGAGGAAGGGAGATGTCATTTTTCTTAAGGAGGTAAATGAGATTGATAGCCGTATCGAGGCGATAATAAATGATCCAGAGCTAACGCAGTTGAAAAATAGAGCGTCAGATGATCCCTACATCGATGAGCTTCCGGAGTTGATGGAAGAAGCGGATGATTTAAAGGTGAAAGATCCAAGTTTTGAAGGGATTATGCTTTATCAAATCAGTAAGCCTGCAAGCATCACGGGTGAAGCCATAAAGCCTGACAGACTATCCATAGCGGTTTTTGGGGTGTCATTGGCAGCGATTGTTGCGTTGTTTGTGGCTGTGTTTGTTGAGGGAAACCGACGACGTAAGGTAAAAGCGCATGGAAATGGTTCACACTCTGGAGTTGTGCTAAAGATAAGAGGGGGCTCCTGAAAGGTATTTGTAATTTCGCTATCCTGCAGAGTTCGCTATCCTGAATACTATCTACTTCTGAAATGAGCTGTGGCGATAACTATATTTAAATTTGTCAAAGTCGCCCGGCTAAGTAAATATGAAACCCATAACATAAAGCAGGTAACTGGGTTACCTTAATAGACCATTCGATATCAAGGATAAATTGATCATGTCGCTTGCGACCGTAATCTTGTGCGGAGGCTCAGGTTCTCGTCTTTGGCCTCTCTCTCGTGAAGCATACCCCAAGCAATTCCTAAACCTTACCTGTGGTCAAAGTCTCCTGGAGGAGACTATTGCGCGAGTTTCGCAGTTGGGGGGAGCAGGGAAAATCTCGGTTGTATCCAATGAAGAGCATCGGTTTCTGGTGGCGCAATCCCTTGAGGTTCGCAAAGACTTGGACAGACTGCCAATCATCCTGGAGCCTGTGGGGCGAAATACTGCTCCGGCAATTTCGGTTGCGGCGATGCAGGCAATTGAGAACGACCCCGACAGCATTTTGTTAGTACTGCCAGCTGACCATGTCATTGGTAAGTCCGATGTGTTTGTAGAGGCTGTAGATAAGGCTAAGGCTGCAGCTTCTGAAGGGAAACTGGTAACTTTCGGTATTGTTCCTGATAGTCCTCATACCGGCTACGGATACATCAAAGCAAATATCGCAGGTTCTGATTCCGCGCCAGTGGAAGAGTTTGTTGAGAAACCTGATCAGGCGACCGCCCAAACCTATCTTGATTCCGGGAAATACTACTGGAACAGTGGCATGTTTATGTTCCGGGCAGATCGGTATCTGCAAGAATTAAAGAAATTCAGAGCGGATATTTATGAGGCTTGTGAGAAGGCCTATGCCGGCCGTCAGGCGGATCTGGATTTCATGAGGGTGGACAAGGCAGCATTTGAGGCGTGCCCTGATGATTCTATTGACTATGCTGTGATGGAAAAGACCCAGGATGCTGTGGTTATTCCGTTGGATGCTGGCTGGAGTGATGTCGGTTCCTGGTCCACCTTGTGGGAAATACAGGAAAAAGACGGCTCTGGTAATGTAAAAGTCGGTGACGTCATTACCGAAGATGTGGAAGGTTCCTATATTCATTCTGAGGGGCGTCTGATTGCTGCTATTGGTCTGAAAAATCACGTTATTGTGGAAACCGATGACGTGGTCATGGTGGCGGATAAAGACCGGGTCCAGGATGTTAAAAAACTGGTTGCCCAGGTGAAAGCCCAGGACCGGGAAGAGTATCGCTTTCACAAGAGAGTGCACCGTCCTTGGGGAACCTATGAAGGGATCGCCAGATCCGAGCGTTTTCAAGTGAAGCGCATTACAGTGAAGCCTGGTGGGCGCTTGTCTTTACAGAAACACCACCATCGTGCTGAGCATTGGGTGATCGTGTCCGGGACTGCCAAGGTGACGCGTGGTGAGGAAGAAATGATTCTCACAGAAGATCAGTCTACCTATATACCGTTAGGCGTCGTGCATCGCCTGGAAAATCCCGGCGTTATTCCTGTTGAGCTGATAGAGGTGCAGACAGGGAGTTATCTGGGTGAGGACGACATTGTTCGATTTGATGATACCTACGGTCGGGCATAGGCGAGTTTTCCCTCTCGCATGAAAAAAAGCAGTAGTCTTCGGGCTACTGCTTTTTTATTTGAGTTTTCCTATTTGCAGTTTTCCAGCTTTCTGAGAGTGTCGCTGAAGAAGTCTGTGTAGGTGGCAGACTGTCCCGCCATTGGATCAATTTCGATGATTTTTGTACCTTCCTGATCAAATATCTTGTCAACCAACTTGCTGCTGAATTGAGGTTCTACAATCACGCAGGTGGGGTGATCGATCGCTTTTTGTTTGAGTTGAACCAAGTGTTTAGCGCCGGGGTTTACATCTGTCTGTGGTGTGACTATGTCGGTGATTGTGAGGTTAAGGTCCCTTGCTAAATAAGCATATGCGTTGTGATAAGTGATCAATTGGAGTTCGTTTAAATTTGTGGTCTGTGTGCCAGTAAGGTTTGTCAGCTTCTGTTCGAAGGTGTTGAATGCCATAGAGATACGACCTGGATCTGCGCCTGCTTCCTCAAGCCGCATTCCGGTCAATTGTGCAATCGCGGCAGCATTTTCCCGGTTGAGCCAGATGTGGGGGTCAACAAGTTGATCTTCATGGGAATGATCCGAGTCTGTATGCTCAGTCAAAGCATTTAAGTGGATCAGCAATTCGGGATGTGACTTCTCCATCTCTTCAATCAGTGCGATCTGGAAGTCCGCCGGATTGTTTTTTAGTACGGTCAGGAGAAAGTTTTCGAGACCTGGACCGGCCCATACGAACAGATCTGCCTTACTCAGTTTTCGAAGATCACTTGGTTTTAAGGAGTAATGATGTGGACTTGCCTGAGGAGGGAGCAGATAGTCAACAGTTATCAAGTCGCCGTATGCCTCCTGGAGAATCAAAGCCAAAGGCTTGATTGAGGTCAGGATGAAGGTGGGTGTTTCTGCCCTGGTTTGCCATGACACAACAGATAAAAAGATGGCGAATAGGCTTCCAAGGTATCGGAAAAACAGTGGTTTAGTATGGGGCATAAATAGACTGCAGTTGGTGAAAGGTTATAACATAACAAATTATACATAGAAGTCAGCTTTTGAAAAGCCTGTCGCTACAATTGGTAAGCACTAGACTTTTATCCTCGTCAGAATACACTACACTAAGTGTGTCTATTTAAAGCAAAAACAGCTGTGCAGCTTTCCGTGTTTGGCAATGCAACACTGGCTGTTGGCAGAAGTAACTCTAAGGAAACCGGACCCATGCCTCCAAAATTCGGAGCCCGTAGTGGAATATTAACCCTCACAATCAAGGACAAGGCGGTACTTTACGCCGCTTATATGCCGTTTGTTAGAAACGGCGGTTTATTTATACCGACTGCCAAGTCATATCAGCTGGGGGATGAAGTTTTTCTGTTGCTGAACCTGATGGATGAACCGGAGAAGATTCCTGTTGCCGGCAAAGTCGTTTGGGTCACTCCTAAAGGCGCACAAGGAAATAGAGCGGCTGGAATCGGTGTTCAGTTTAATGGTGAAGATGAAACCGCCAGGAATAAGATTGAGACTTATCTGGCGGGTGCTCTTACTTCAGATCGCCCCACCCATACGATGTAATTGTTGCAAGTCCTAAGCGACTCTGTGTCGATCCTTTTGAATTGCCATGGCAGCTATTCTGCGTTGCTATCATCACATGGATGATATCGTAACCGGGAAAGATGAAAGCCGGGAAGAATGGAAGCCGGGACGGCAGAAGGTCCTAATGTCTGTAGAGCCGATCAGACTGGTTGTCTGAGACGGCTCTTTTCTTTATATAGTTGTATGTTTCATAAATAGTTTGGATTACGCATGCCGTTAGTCGATTCACATTGTCATCTGGATAGAATTGACCTGTCAGAAGTGGGAGGGAGCCTTGATGAGGCTCTGAAAGAAGCGCGGGAAAAAGGTGTGACCGGATTTCTGTGTGTGGATATTGATCTGGATAATTTTCAGGATGTGCTGACCATTGCTGAAAAGTATCCCGATGTATGGTGTTCCGCCGGAGTCCACCCATTAGCAAAAATAGCTGCGGATCAGTTGGACTCTGATGAGTTAAAGAGACTGGCTTTGTCCAGTGATAAAGTTATCGCGGTCGGTGAATGCGGTCTGGATTATTACTACGACGCAGATACTGCCGATAATCAGAGACAGATATTTGAAAAGCAGCTAAAAGTCGCCTGTGAGATTGGAAAGCCGGTCATTGTTCACACCAGAGAGGCTCGCGAAGACACCTTGGCATTATTGCGAAAATATGTACCGCAAGGGCTTACGGGTGTGCTCCACTGTTTTACTGAGTCACTTGAAATGGCGGAAGCGGCGGTTGACCTTGGTTTCTATATTTCATTCTCGGGGATCATAACATTCCGGAATGCAGAGCCTTTGCGAGAGGTCGTCAGGCGAGTGCCGATGGATAAGATTTTAGTCGAGACAGACAGCCCATATCTGGCACCGGTTCCCTATCGTGGGAAAAGTAATCAGCCCAAGTGGGTCGTCGAAGTGGCTCAGTGGGTTGCTGACCTGAAAGGGATTGGATTTGAGCAGCTGGGGCAGGCGACAACCGAAAATTTCAGATCACTGTTTAAGCTTCCTGAGTAAATGAAATACCTGAATAAGCGGAATATCTGAATAAGCACACAATAGACCGGTTGAAAAGAGGGTGGGCTGGATGAGAAGAGGACAGGCCGAGTGAAAGAAGTGACTTTACAGTTGCCGGATATCAAATTGGGCGGGATTCGCTGGGGTGAGGGGAATCCAACCAAAGTTCTGGCGTTGCATGGTTGGCTGGATAATGCGGCGACCTATACATTTCTCGCGCCGTTGTTGGTTGAAGCCGGACTGGACCTTGTTGCTGTGGACCTTGCCGGACATGGTAACTCCCAGCATCGGGCGGCAGGGGGATTCTATCATCTGGTAGACTACATCAAGGAAGTTGGTCAGGCGATTGAGGCGTTAGAGTGGAAGCGCCCTATACTGCTGGGGCATTCGCTCGGCGCGGTTATTTCTTCACTTTATGCTTCTGCGGCCGGGGAGACGATATCCCGGCTGATTCTTATGGAGGCGCTTGGTCCAATGGCTGATCCGCCGGAGAAAACCAGTGAAAATCTGAAGAGGGCCCTGCAACGGGCAATGAAGCCTTCCTCACAAAAGCGTCCCTACTATACTATTGAAAAAGCTGTGGAAGACCGATCGAGAGGATTTGGCGGACTCAGCCTTCTAGCCTCGGAAGCCCTTGTGCAGAGGAATTTGACCGTTGATAAGCAGGGTTGGGTTTGGAAAACAGATTCCAGATTGCGGTGGCCTTCATTTGTTCGTTTCACTGAGCCTCAGGTTGAAAACTACTTGAGTTCTATTAATTTGCCAACATTATTAGTAGCAGCATCCAACGGTATTATTTCATTGGATCCGGAAAAAAATTCTCGGCTGAGTTTTCTCTCCAACGTCAAAAAGGTGCTGGTGGAAGGTGGGCATCACATGCACATGGATGGTGATGTGGTCACTCTCGCTGAGGAAATCATATCGTTTATCCGGGAATGATTTTCAGATAATTGGTGACAGTCGGTTGGCTCGGGTATCTGGTATTTCAGATTAATGATTGGACGGCGTAAAGGAAAAAGCGTAATGGCGGCAACCATGGGTATGAAGACATTGATGTTGGTGTTGGTAGGATTACTATCAATGGCCGCAAATGCGGTGGAAGCCGTACAGGTGCCACTGCAGCCTTTTCCATTGTCGAAGGTGGTTGAGAGTCGTCAGCAGGACATTCCTGAGTATCGGTTGATTACCGGCCCTTTATCCAGCATAGGTGCCATTGTGCGAGCGGAGCAGGAGGAAATAGTCAAAGGCAAGGTCTCTGTTGTCACCTATGAAGTACCCCGGGTGCACACTCCAAGAGAGGTAATGGAGCATTACCTTTCTCAAATCGCGGAAAACAATGCTCGAATCCTGTTCCGCTGTGAAGGAAGGGATTGTGGCAGAAGTAATGATTGGGCCAATGAAATCTTTGAAGAGAGAATTCTCTATGGTCACGATCGCTATCAATACTACACCGTTGCCAGTTTTACCAAAGGCGGTGTTCCTTATGTTGGTGTGATTTATACGATTCGTCGCGGCAACCAGAGAATCTATGCCCATACGGAGTTTATAGAGCTGAGCGAGCCCTATGGAGCGAAGAAAAGTGACAGTGATCGTTATTTGATGATTCCAGCCAGTGAAATATCGGAAACCCGAACACTGAATGAAAAGCTGAATCCCTGGCTTGAAAAGGTGAAAGCGGAGTTTAAAAAGCCTCAAATTGTTATCGTCACTTACAGTAAGCAGGCAAGTGCATCAGAGCTTGAAAATCTGGAAGAGGCCAAGAATCAGGGGAGAATTATGCAGCTGTATCTGGCGCGACAGGCGGTCCCTGAGTCGTCAATAGAAGTGATTGCGGTCGGCCCGTTTGCGTCAGAATCGGTATTTAGCGAACACAAGGTGTTTGTCAGGATATATGCCGTAGAAGCGAAATAGCAGAAGGGAGGGGCTTGATAGATGAGTGACAAATCGCAATCAGGAAACCAGGCCGGGCAGCCAAACTCGGGCTCTCCCAGTCACTCAAAGAAGAATGGTAAAACTGTGGCTCTCGTTTTGGGGAGTGGTGGTGCCAGAGGGTATGCCCATGTGGGGGTTATCGAGGTTCTGGAAGAGCGCGGATACGATATTGTCGCTTTATCAGGTTGCTCGATGGGAGCCCTGGTGGGAGGTATATATGCCGCGGGTAAACTCAGTGAATTCAAGGATTGGGCGACGGGTCTGGACCGTTTCGATATTCTGAGGCTGTTGGACGTGTCATTTAGTTCTCCTGGGGCTATTCGAGGGGAAAAGGTCTTTTCTGTGGTGAGGGATCTTATCGGCGATACTCGCATTGAGGACTTGCCGATAGATTACACTGCTGTGGCCACCGATTTGTTGCATCACAAGGAAATCTGGTTTCAGGAAGGGCTCCTAAGACAGGCGATTCGAGCGTCTGTGGCGATTCCCAGTCTTCTCACGCCAGAGGTAGTAAAGGGGCGGGTGCTTGTTGATGGCGGATTGCTTAATCCTTTGCCAATTATTCCCACGATTGCTTCCCATGCGGATCTGATTGTCGCGGTCAACCTCAGCTTTTTTGATGGAAAAATGGAAGATCGATACTACGACACGATGGAAGTTGCCAGTGATCGGAGTTTTGAAGATTGGATGGGGCAGGTATGGCAAAAAGCCGCCCAGTTGTTTGATCGGGATGCGAAAGAAAAAATTTCAGAAGTGCTGGATCTGGATCTAAAGGATTCTACCGAGAACGATCCTGAGGCAAAAAATGCTATCCAGCCCTCAAACAATGAGCAGGATGAACCGGATGGGAGCGGCAATAAAGGAGGCAATAAAGGGAGCGCTCGTAAAGAGCGTGTACTGTCGTTGGGAAAATTTGACGCGATGAATATGGCATTTGAAGCCATGCAAAGCTCTTTGACTCAATATAAGCTGGCAGGCTATCCACCAGACGTTTTAATCAATATCCCCAAACACGTATGCCTGAGTTTTGATTATCACAAGGCACCTGAACTCATTCAGATTGGTCGTGAAATTGCGACAAAGACTCTGGACGATTTTGAAAACGGGAAGGATGCTCCTTTTAGTCTGTAGGGGATGGGTTATAGGGGAAGTGTTTTTTGTTTCCGGGGAGCTTCCTGAAAACTCCGGAGAGTTAGAAAATAGTCAGTAAACCTCCTATAATACCGCCTTTTCGCTGGAGCCCACTCCGTGTTTGACGCCAATACTCTTGCCCCTCTGCAAACCATCCAGGACTATTTGAGATATGCCTATTCAAAATTCAGGGAGGCTGATCTCTTCTATGGGCATGGTACTGATAATGCCTGGGACGAAGCCGTTCACCTGGTTGCCGGTGTGTTACATTTGCCCTGGGATGTGAGTCCGTCATTGCTTGCCGGCAGGTTGACGGATATGGAAAAAGAGGCGCTTGCCATTGCGCTTAAGCGGCGGGTTGTTGATCGTGAACCGGTGGCATACATTCTCGGAGAATCCTGGTTTATGGGCCTGCCCTTCAAGGTGACTCCTGATGTGCTGATTCCAAGGTCGCCACTGGCTGAAATGCTGACCGATGAACTCCAGCCCTGGTTGGAAGGCTTGTATCCTGAGCGTATCCTGGATTTATGCTGCGGAAGCGGTTGTATTGGTATTGCCGCAGCCTATGTATTCGAAGATACCGAAGTCGTTATGACTGATATTTCAGATCCCGCCATTGATATCGCCAGGGAAAATATCGATCGTCATGCCGTGTCTGATCGTGTCACGGTTGTGAAATCTGATCTTCTGGGTGATGTCGAAGGTACTTTTGATGTAATTCTGACCAATCCACCCTATGTCGATCAGCCGGATATGACGTCACTTCCACCTGAGTTTCTGCATGAGCCCAGGCTTGGTCTGGAGTCAGGGGAAGATGGCCTGGATGCGACCAAAAAAATCCTGGCAGATGCGGCCAATTATCTCAACGAGGGCGGAATTCTGGTGTGTGAAGTCGGAAACAGTATAGATGCCTTGTTTGAGCAGTTTCCCGATGTCATGTTTATCTGCCCTGAATTTGAGCATGGCGGCCATGGTGTGTTTGTGTTGACCAAAGAGCAGCTTGTTGCACATCAGGACCAGTTCAAAGCGGCTGCTGGTACAATTTAAGCTGTTGATACAAATTAAGCTGCAGGGACAATTTAAGGTTGTAGGTACAATTTAAACGGTGTCGACTACGGTATTCTGTCGACGATGAGCAGTGTCCGCCCTGTTAAAAAACTACTTTTGACCTGTTAAGAAACTACTTTTAACCTGTTAAGAAACTACTTCTAAAAAGTGATATAAGTCTATGTCAGGAAACAGTTTTGGAAAGCTCTTTACCGTCACGACCTTCGGCGAAAGCCATGGCATCGCTCTGGGATGTATCGTTGATGGCTGTCCTCCCGGGATAGAGTTGACGGAAGCGGATCTTCAATATGATCTGGACCGACGCAAGCCCGGCACCTCCAGACATACCACTCAGCGAAAGGAGCCTGATCAGGTCAGAATTCTGTCCGGTGTGTTCGAAGGTAAAACTACAGGTACTCCGATAGGTCTTTTGATCGAAAATACCGATCAGAAATCCAAAGACTATGGCAATATCAAAGACCAATTTCGCCCGGCCCATGCCGACTATACATACTGGCATAAATACGGCATTCGGGACTACCGCGGTGGTGGCCGGAGCTCTGCAAGAGAGACGGCAATGCGTGTTGCTGCCGGGGCGATTGCCAAGAAGTTCCTTGCTGCCAAGGGGATCCAGGTGCGAGGCTACCTTTCCCAGTTAGGCCCTATCAAAATTGAAAAAGTGGACTGGTCGATTGTTAATAACAATCCCTTCTTCTGTCCGGATGCGGATAAAATTGAGGAAATGTCAGCCTATATGGACGCCTTGAGAAAGGAGGGTGATTCTATCGGGGCTAAGATTACAGTTGTGGCGCAAGGAGTGCCACCTGGGCTGGGTGAGCCGATCTTCGATCGCCTGGACGCGGAGCTGGCGCACGCGCTGATGAGTATCAATGCGGTTAAGGGAGTTGAGATCGGTGCAGGCTTTGACAGTATTGAGCAAAAAGGAACTTTGCATCGGGATTCGCTAACCCCCCAGGGATTTCTCTCCAATAATGCTGGCGGTATATTGGGAGGGATTTCCAGTGGCCAGGAAATCATTGCCCACATGGCGCTAAAGCCCACCTCCAGTTTGCACTTGCCAGGACAATCCATTGATGTAAATGGTGAGTCAGTAGAGGTAGTCACCAAAGGGCGCCATGATCCCTGTGTGGGGATACGGGCCACGCCGATCGCTGAAGCGATGATGGCGCTGGTGCTAATGGATCATTACCTGCGGCATCGGGCGCAGAATGCCGATGTTGTGGTCAGTACTCCCGATATTGAGGCTGGTAAGCGAGGATAGCCTGAAAGACGTCGACAGGCGGGACGCTTCCTGGAAGCTGTCCACATTCTATTTCTTCTATTTTGCACTGGTGGGCGGAATTGCTCCGTTCCTGCCGGTGTATCTTCAGAATACCGGCTACGGGGCTGCCGAAGTCGGGCAATTAATGTCCATCATCATGCTGACCAAGCTGCTGGCGCCCAACTTCTGGGGTTGGATTGCTGACCGCACCGGTCGTCAGTTGTTATTGGTGCGTGTGGGCAGTTTCTCTGCGTCAGTCTTCTTTCTGGGATTTCTGTTGCTGCATGGCTTCTGGTGGCATGCGCTCTTTCTTGTATTATTCAGCTGTTTCTGGAATGCGGTGCTTCCCCAGTGGGAAGTTATTACTTTGTTTAATCTCGGGGATGGTCGTAGTCAGTACAGTCGCATTCGGTTATGGGGTTCCGTTGGGTTCATCGTCGTAGTATCAGGCTTGGGTCTGTTTTTCGACTATTTCAGCATACATTGGCTTCCGTTCTGGTTGTTAGCGTTCCTCTGTGGAATCTTCCTCACTTCCTGGTTGGTGCATCATCAGCCGGGGAAGCAGGGGCACGGGTCGTTTATGGAGTTTATCCGCACGGTTAAAAGTGTTGATGTGCTGGTGTTCTTTGTAACGGCTTTTCTGGTTCAGCTCTCTTTTGGGCCTTATTACACCTTTCTCAGTATTTATCTGAGTAACCTGGGTTATGACATGGTCACCATAGGTGCTCTATGGGGGTTGGGTGTGCTTGCCGAGGTTCTGCTGTTTATCCGGATGCACAAGTTTATTGAGCGATTCCCATTACGGATGATCATCTTACTATGCTTGTCATTAACTGCACTTCGATGGCTGGGGATTGCTTACTTGGCGTCAAATGTCCTGCTGCTTGTGATGTTGCAGCTCTTGCATGCTGCGAGTTTCGGGGGGCTGCATGCGTCGTCCATCGAGATGGTACACCGTAGCTTCAAGCCTGAGCATGCGGGTCAGGCGCAGGCGATGTATAGCGCCGTAAGCTTTGGGGCAGGAGGTTCGCTGGGGGCATTTGCGAGCGGGATGCTGGTTGAGCAGTATAGTATCTCCACCGCTTTTGTTCTGGCTGGTGTTGTTTCGGCTTTATCTGCCTTGTTGCTGCTCATCGTCTGGCCACAATTGAACCGGTTTTGGGATTAAGGTTGTCGAATCTGCTCCGGCGGCTAATGTTCCAGCTGTTTTAAGAAAGCATTGGCTGCCCGACTGAGCATCCGGCGGGTGTCATGAATAACACCCAGCTCCCGTCGTAGCGGTTGCCCGATTTTCAGTAGCTGAAGGCTGCTATCCAGCATCGATTCGGGTAGTACGCTCCAGCCAAGTCCCACTGATACCATCATTTTGATCGTTTCCAGATAGTTTGTTGGAATGGATGGGCGTAATTGCAACTGATGTCGTTGAAATATTGTTGAAATCTTCTGGAATGTAATGGTGTTGGCGGCAGGCAGGATGGCCCGGTATTTGGTCAGGTCTTTCAGCTCCGGTGTATCAAGAGTGCTTAATGGGTGCTCTTTGGATGCGACAAAGATCAGATCATCATGCCAAAGAGTGTGATATTCCATCAGAGGGTTTTGAGTTTCGGGGAGGGTCATCAGTGCCAGCTCCACGTCGCCATTCAAGACAGCTTGTTCTGCATCCTCGGAGGCGAGAAACCGAAGATCGAAATCCACTTCCGGATAGTCCTTCACAAAGCGGCGAATTTGCTCCGGAAGTCTGTGTAACCCAATATGGTGGCTGGTCGCGATACTGAGTGTTCCGCCGACATTCTCATGTAGGTTCTGGATCAGTGCCTGGGTGTTCTCCACTTCACGAATGATATGTTCAGCCCTCGTTTTTAGAAGTTTGCCGGCTTCTGTCAGTCTGGCATTACGGGGGAGTCGTTCAATCAACGGCGTGGCGAAAGTTTGCTCCAGGTTGGCAAGCCGTTTCGACACTGCCGGCTGGGTGACGTGAAGTTGCTCGGCGGCCGCGGAAAATGAGCCGGTTTCAGCAATTTTGATAAAGGTCTTAAGGTCTATAAGATCCATGGTATTCCAAATATTTATAGAAAACATGAAAAGAATGAATTGGTTTTATTGTAAGCGGGAAAATAGAATAGATACCAGTGACTGGAAAGAAATTCCCGGAAGCGAGCGGAAGTGAATCCGACGATAAAGAAAAAAACTCTGATGAGGTGATGAAGATGGCAGGCAGAACCCTGTATGACAAACTCTGGGACGCGCACTTGGTGAAGCAGCGCGATGACGGTAGTGCGTTGATTTATATCGACCGCCAGCTACTGCATGAAGTCACTTCTCCGCAGGCGTTTGAAGGGCTTCGCCTTGCAGGGCGGAAGCCGTGGCGTATTGATGCCAATCTGGCCACCCCTGATCACAATGTACCGACAACAGAGCGATCCTCGGGGGTTGCCGGGATCGAAGACCCTGTATCAAGAATACAAGTGCAGACATTGGACGAAAACTGCGAAGAGTTTGGCATTGTGGAATTCAAGATGCTGGATAAGCGTCAGGGGATCGTCCACGTCATTGGTCCTGAGCAGGGGGCCACACTGCCGGGTATGACCATTGTCTGCGGTGACTCCCATACCAGTACCCACGGCGCGTTTGCAGCCCTGGCACACGGTATTGGAACTTCCGAAGTCGAGCATGTGCTGGCGACGCAGTGCCTGGTGCAGAAAAAAATGAAGAACCTGTTGATAAAGGTTAATGGGACTCTGCAGCCGGGAGTATATGCCAAAGACATCATTCTCGCGGTGATCGGCGAAATCGGTACCGCCGGCGGGACAGGATATGCCATGGAGTTTGCCGGAACGGCGATAGAGTCGCTGTCGATGGAAGGCCGCATGACCATCTGCAACATGGCCATTGAAGCCGGTGCAAGAGCCGGGCTTGTGGCTGTAGACGATAAAACCATTGAGTACGTCAAAGGGCGTCCCTATTCGCCGGAAGGTGAAATCTGGGATCGAGCTGTCGAAGCCTGGAAAGATCTCAAGAGTGATGCTGATGCTGTGTTCGATAAGGTGGTGGAGCTCGACGGCTCTGCGATTGCCCCTCAGATCACCTGGGGAACCTCTCCCGAAATGGTGGTCAGCATTGAAGGCAATGTACCCAATCCGGAAAAAGCGGCAGACGCTACCAGTGCTGATGGGATAGAGCGCGCTCTTAAATATATGGGATTAAGCGCCGATATGCCGATCAGCAAAGTTCAGCTTGATCGGGTGTTTATTGGTTCCTGTACCAACTCCCGGATTGAGGATCTGCGTGAAGCGGCCACCATCGTCAAAGGCCGTAAAGTTGCATCCACCATTAAGCAGGCCCTGGTGGTTCCAGGCTCCGGATTGGTGAAAGAGCAGGCTGAAAAGGAAGGTCTGGACAAAATCTTTATCGAGGCCGGACTGGAGTGGCGGGAGCCTGGATGTTCCATGTGTCTGGCGATGAATGCCGACAAACTGGGGCAGGGTGAGCACTGTGCCTCCACTTCTAACCGTAACTTTGAGGGGCGTCAGGGGTTTGGTGGTCGTACTCATCTGGTGAGTCCGGCAATGGCTGCAGCTGCTGCGGTATTTGGACATTTTGTTGATGTGCGTGAGTTGGTATAACCGCCCGGGGGAAGAATTATCATGAAAAAGTTCGTAAAGGAAACCGGTGTTGTGGCACCTATAGATCGTGCCAATGTGGATACCGATATGATCATTCCAAAGCAATTTCTGAAGTCCATCAAGCGTTCGGGGTTCGGTCCGAATCTTTTTGATGAATTGCGTTATCTGGATGAGGGGAAGCCTGATCAGGATTGCAGTCAGCGCCCATTGAATCCTGACTTCATCTTGAACCATTCAAGGTATCAGGGGGCCAGTATCCTGCTGGCGCGCCGTAATTTTGGGTGCGGTTCTAGTCGTGAGCACGCTCCCTGGGCCTTGGACGATTATGGTTTTCGTGCGGTTATCGCCCCGAGTTTTGCGGATATATTCTTCAATAATTGCTTTAAGAATGGCTTGCTACCTATTGTTTTAATTGAGGAAATTGTCGAGGAATTGTTTGCCGAAACCTTTGCAAACGAGGGGTATAAGTTAACCGTTGACCTCGAAAAGAAAGTGGTGGTCAAGCCAGACGGTACTGAATACGGCTTTGAGGTTGACGATTTCCGTCAGCATTGTCTGCTGAATGGCCTGGATGAGATAGGGGTAACCCTGGAAGACGCAGACGCGATCAAGCAGTATGAAGAACAAAGACGGGATGATGCACCCTGGTTGTTTTTAGGTGTCCAGTAACCAGTCAGTTTTTTAGTGGCTGCTCCGTACGACTTTGACTGCACGAAACGTGACTGCACTGGAGCATGGCTGTACTAGAGCATGGCTGTAATAGAGCATTGCTGTACTAGAGTCTGGCTGTATTGGAACATAGAGAAAAGCCTGAAAGATGGGCTTAATTAGATTTAGTCGCCAACCGGGAGAGTCGTAGACTTTAGGTTGGCGAGTCAATGAGGATGAACATGTCAAAACAAATATTGGTTCTGCCCGGCGATGGTATCGGGCCGGAAATCGTCACTGAAGCAAAAAAGGTTCTTGAGCTGGTCAACGAGCAGTATGAGCTTGGGCTAAATCTTGTCGAAGGACTGGTGGGCGGCGCTTCCATCGATGCCAATGGAGTGCCCCTGACCGAAGAAACTCTGGCAACCGCCAGGGAATCCGTCGCAATACTGCTGGGCGCTGTCGGTGGTCCCAAGTGGGACAAGCTGGATATGGCCATCAGGCCAGAGAAAGGGCTGTTGGGGCTGCGGAGTAATCTGGAGCTGTTCGCTAATTTGCGTCCTGCAATTTTGTATCCTCAACTGGCAGAAGCTTCCAGCCTCAAGCCTGAAATTGTGGCTGGTCTTGATATTCTTATCGTGCGGGAGTTGACCGGCGGTATTTACTTTGGGCAGCCCAGAGGTGTGAGAACTCTGGAAGCATCCTCAGATTATCCTGAAGGAGAGCGCCAGGGCTACAACACCTATGTGTATAGCGAAAGTGAAATACGCCGGATAGGGCGTGTGGCTTTTGAATCTGCTCGCAAGCGTAGCAAGAAAGTATGTTCGATAGATAAGGCCAATGTGCTTGAAGTGACCGTGTTGTGGCGGGAAATCATGGAGGAATTGGCAAAGGATTATCCTGATGTGGAATTGACCCACATGTATGTGGATAACGCTGCCATGCAATTGGTGAAGGCTCCAAAGCAATTTGATGTCATGGTAACCGGCAACATGTTTGGAGACATCCTTTCAGATGAAGCCGCCATGCTGACTGGGTCCATCGGTATGCTGCCTTCCGCTTCCCTGAATTCATCCGGTTTCGGTATGTATGAACCATGCCATGGCTCAGCGCCGGATATCGCCGGGCAGGGCAAGGCCAATCCGCTGGCAACTATTCTTTCCGTAGCGATGATGTTACGCTACTCAGTTGGGTCTGAGCAGAGTGCTGCTGCTATCGAGGCGGCTGTCGGTAAGGTTCTTGATCAGGGATTAAGGACGCCGGACATCGCTGGCTCGGGTGACGTGAAGGTGGTTTCAACAGCCGAAATGGGCGATGCAGTCGTAGCTGCATTGAAAATCTGAGTGTTCATCCAAGACGCGCACTGGTTCTGATTGATCATGTAGGGGCGAACCTGAGTGTTCGCCCTGTGTGCAATGAAGACGAATAGGATAAGTCATACAAATACCGGATCGAATCCGGAAATTAAGTCATACCAAATAAATGAGGTAATAGAGGAATGAAGAAAGTAGGTTTTGTAGGTTGGCGGGGCATGGTGGGCTCTGTATTGATGCAGCGTATGATCGAAGAAGGCGATTTCACGCGTATCGAGCCTATTTTCTTCACCACCTCTCAGCTTGGTCAGCCGGCTCCTGATGTTGGTAAGGCGGCACCGCCGTTGAAGGACGCCAACAGTATTGAAGAACTGTCCGATCTGGACATTATTATCACCTGTCAGGGTGGAGACTATACCAATAGTGTCTATCCTAAGCTGCGGGAAAGCGGCTGGCAGGGTTATTGGATCGATGCGGCTTCAGCGCTGCGTATGGCTGATCAATCGGTCATCGTCCTCGATCCTGTTAACCGTAATGTCATGGATCGTGCGATTGAAGAAGGGCGTAAAGACTTTATCGGAGGAAACTGCACGGTCAGCTTGATGTTGATGGCATTGGGTGGCCTGTTCCGTGAGAATCTGGTGGAGTGGGTTAGTCCGATGACTTATCAGGCCGCGTCAGGTGCGGGAGCGCAAAATATGCGCGAATTGATTTCCCAGATGGGGGCGATTCACGACGCTGTTCTTGATCCACTGGCGAACCCTGCGAGTTCTATTATTGAGATCGACCGTAAGGTGGCGGAAGCCATGCGTTCTGAAGGCTTCCCAACGGATCAGTTCGGTGTTCCGTTGGCCGGCAGCCTGATTCCCTGGATCGATAAAGCTATGTCTTCCGGTCAGAGCCGTGAAGAATGGAAGGCGCAGGCAGAGGCGAATAAGATCCTGGGGCTTGAGGAAAGTCCTGTTCCTATCGACGGGCTATGTGTTCGTATAGGGGCTATGCGGTGTCACAGCCAGGCGATGACGATCAAGCTCACAAAAGATGTGCCCCTGGATGAGGTGGAGCGTATTATCGCAACAGCAAATGACTGGGTTCGCTTGATTCCTAATGACCGTGATGTCACCATGCGCGAGCTTTCGCCAACGAAGGTCAACGGTAGTCTGGAAATTCCGGTTGGGCGTTTGCGTAAATTGAGCATGGGATCTGAGTATCTGGGAGCCTTCACTGTAGGTGATCAGTTGCTTTGGGGGGCTGCGGAGCCACTTCGAAGAACTCTGGGTATTTTGCTTGGTGCTATCTGATTTTTGCCGGTTTTTTAATAATCGTCTTTAATTGAAGCTATAATTTATAAAACCTCTTCCATGTGAAGAGGTTTTTCTTTTTGAAGAAAGAGTTAACTGAGGATTTGTTTTGTCAGGTGTGAGGCAAAAGCGGTTAGTTGTGTCGGCCTGGGATTAGAAAATGTGCATCGTGTATTAAGGTTGGTTGCCGTCGGCAATATTGCGTTTCAGATTTTAACAAGAGTGTCTTTGGCCTCTTGTCTACAGTGGTCTAAAGTTATTGATTAGACACAGAGTCTGGCTAATAAGCTGTCTGAATTTTGTCCCTTTTGTATAGGTGACATACTCCATGATTTACCAGATCTGAATACGATGCACACTTTGAGTGCTTTTGACGGGGTATTTTCTTGTAAAAATACAGGACGTCATTAATACTTAGTAGCATTATTCAAAGTTTATTCTAAATAATCTTAATTAACTGAAGTTTTTAAACGAAATTTTACGCCGTCAGCCATCTACTGACATGTCGCGATGAGATGATAGGTGGTTAGAAAATTTGGGAAGGATAGACGCTATGGTTCGCAAGCTCGCGATTGCAGCATTTACAGTATCAGCGCTTAGTGCTGGAGTGGCAAAAGCGCTCGGGCTGGGTGAAGTGACTGTTAACAGTTATCTTAATCAGCCGTTGAGCGCAGAAATACAGTTGGTGAATGTCCGGGATCTGGAGCAGAACGAGATACTTACCAATCTTGCGTCTAGAGAGGAGTTTCTCAAAGCCGGGGTGGACAGAATTTATTTCCTCTCCGACTTGCGCTTCAAAGTCGACAAGAAACCGGACGGATCAACAATTATCAGGGTCTCAAGCTCCAAGGCGGTGCGTGAGCCTTTCCTCAACTTCCTTGTCGAGGTCAACTGGCCAACAGGGCGTTTGCTGAGGGAATACGCGGTACTGATTGATCCGCCAACCTATAGTTCAGAACCTGTTGCTCCTGTTCAGACGCCGCAAACTCAGGTATCTCAGAGCACTTCACAGGTATCCCAGAGCACTTCACAGGCAACGCCGAGCCAGACAACTGCACCGAAAACAGCGCCTTCTCCTTCCACGGCAACTGTTTCGACCAGCAGTAGCACTTATGGCCCGACAGGCGGTGATGACACGCTGTGGTCAATTGCCCTGCAGACCCGCCCGGGTTCTGATGTTTCACCACAGAAAATGATGCTGGCTATTCAGGATTTAAACCCTAACGCATTTTTTGATAGCAACATTAACCGGCTGAAGTCTGGTCAGGTATTGCGCCTTCCGACACGTGAGGAAATTGATTCCCGCACATCAAGGGAGGCGATATCTGCCGTTAGTGTACAAAATCGTGAATTTGCTGAGGGAAGCAAGCCAAGAACTGTGGATGCCGCGGCAGAGACTGAGGTCTCCACACCTAGCACTCAGGCATCGCGTGACGAGTTGCGCGTGATTGTTGGTGATGGCGCCGAGAAAGCGACGGGTGATGCAAAAGTTTCCGGAGGTGCAGACTCTGGAGACGGCAGTCTTGCGGATCTGACTCTTGCTAAAGAGCAATTGGATCAGACAAGTCGTGAAAATGTAGAGCTTAAGAGCCGATTGGAAGATCTCCAGGGGCAGCTGGAGACTCTGCAGCGATTGATTGAGCTGAAGGATGACCAACTTGCTGCATTGCAGGGCGAAGCTTCTGTTGAGGAAGCTGAGACCGCAGTGCCGGAAACGACCGTTAGTGAAATGACGCCTGGCGAGACGGCAGAAATGCAGCCTATGTCAGAGGAACCTGTGCCCACTGAGGGAAAGTCCTCTGATGAGTCAATGACTGGCGAAACGGAAATGACTCAGCCGGCCATGACTGAAGGGACTGCCAATGATATTGGCGAGTCTGAAACAGCTGAGCAGCCAGTACCAACTCCGGTGGTCGAAGAGAAGCCGGTCACCAAGCCCAAGCCAATTCCTCCGGTAGCGGAAGAAGAATCGTTCATCGATATGATCATGAACAACGTGGTCTATCAGATTGCGATTGCTGCGGGCGGCGTCATCGTTCTTTTGATTCTCTGGTTGTTGTCACGGCGTAGTGCCAACAAAGAGGAGCACTATGGCGAAGACGACAACGACACTGTTATTACCTTTGAAGATGAGGATGTGCAGGGCCCTGCGGCAGCCGAGGCAGAGGCTGGCGAGATTGGTGCTTCTGATCCGATTGCTGAGGCAGACGTCTATATTGCCTACCAGAAATACGGTCAGGCTGAGCAGGTGTTGGAGTCTGCGTTGCATGACGAGCCTGAGAATCAGGAATATCGTCTGAAGCTGTTGGAAGTGCAGGGCGAGGCTAAAGATGGTGGTAAGTTCGCCGCTACTTATGCAGCGCTTGAGTCCAGTGGTGATGCCGATGTACTTGAGCGAGCTGCTGAAATCAGATCTCGATTCCCCGATTTGACTGATGAGCCAGAGGTTTCTCTGGATGATCTTGAAAGTCAGTTGATGGGTGGAGGGGAGGATTTTGCAACTGAAGAGGAGCTCGAGGTTTCAGATTTAAGTGAAGACTTCGAGCTGGATGTAGATAACCTGGATGATGTCGAAGATACGGTTATCCAGAGCGAAGCCCAGGCGGATTTCGTTCAGGAAGAGAATATCGATCTGGCGCAGGAAGGTTCAGTTGAAAGTGAAGATGATCTGGATATTGAATTTGATCTCAGCGACATAGATCTTGACGATACTACGACAGGCGGAACGGCTGAAGCAGCTGACGAAGAGAGTGAGATGGCCGGATTGGACTTCGATCTCGATGAGGGGGTTATTGATGATCTGGAAGATACGGTCAATCAGCCGCCGGTAGCGACAGACGATGAGTTTAATCTGGATTTGACCGAAGAGCCGGAAGAAACGATTGCCTTTGGTTCTACGGATCTGGGAGATGCTGAGAGCGACGATCTGGATCTTGATTTCAGTGAAGAAATGATAGATCTGGATTCGGATGAAGAGTCTCCGGTGGAGCCTGTCGAAGAGCTTGTGATAGAGCCTGAAGAAGAGCTGAGTCTGGACTTGGATGACGGTGACCTGGATTTCTCTCTGGACGAACAGGGAGTACAGGGTCTAAGTGATGAAGAAGAGAAAGCACTGCAGGATGAAGGGGTAGAAGAGTTCTCATTGGATACTCTGGACGAAGATACCGATCTTGATCTGGATTTAGGTGATGTGTCTGAAGATCTGCAGGAAGAAAAAGCAGAAGATCTCTCAGAAGATATCGCAGAAGAATTTGTTCAGGAAATGGACATGCTTGAGGAAGAGCCGGAAGGCCTGGATTTGGATATTCCCGATCTTGGTGCCGGTGAGGATACGATGATTCAGCCAGCAGTGGACACTGGGTCAACAGGAGAAGGTGCAATTGCAAAACCACAGGACGAGTTCGTAACAGAAATGGAAGAAGATTTTGATTTCCTGTCCGATACAGATGAATCAGCAACCAAGTTGGACTTGGCCCGGGCATATATCGACATGGGAGATAGGGAAGGTGCCCGTGATATCCTGGAAGAGGTTGCGGACGAGGGTAATGATGTCCAGAAGCAGGAAGCTGCTGAATTGCTGAAAGGACTTGATTAATTACGATCCTTGCGAATAATGCGACCCTCTGATCAAGGGGGTCGCAGTCACTAATGCCACAAAATTCCACACATCCCGAATCGCTTTCATCCATTTATCCATTGTCCAATTCGCCACTGCCTCCGTCTGGACGAGTCGCGCTTGTACTGGGATATGAAGGGGCGCGATATCACGGCTGGCAGGCCCAGAATTCTGGAGTGAGCTCTGTTCAACAAACGCTTGAGACGGCCCTGTCACGAGTAGCTGACACATCCCTGCAAGTTGTATGCGCCGGTCGCACTGATGCAGGTGTTAATGCGACACAGCAGGTGGTTCATTTTGAGAGTGCACCATCGAGAAGTCCTCATTCATGGGTGATGGGGGCAAATCACTTTTTGCCGGATGATATCGCCATACAATGGGCGGGCAGTGTCTGTGATGATTTCCACGCCAGATATTCGGCTACCTCCAGAGTTTATCGCTACGTCATTTACAATCATCCCGTTAAGCCGGCCTGGGCGCACGGCAGTATTACCTGGATACACTCTCGCCTTGAAGAGCATCGAATGCATGTGGCGGCTCAGGCGCTACTGGGTGAAAATGACTTTACCTCGTTTCGAGGTTCGGATTGCCAGTCTCATACCCCCTTCAGGAATGTCAGCCGGATCAGTGTGACCAGGAGAGGGGAGTTGGTGATAGTGGAGATTGAGGCTAACGCTTTTTTGCATCATATGGTGCGAAATATAGTTGGCACTTTGTTGCAGGTAGGGACAGGAAAGCAGTCGCCGGAATGGGTGGCCGATGTTCTTGCTGCCAAAAAACGGAGTAAGGCGGGGGTTACGGCTCCCGCAAATGGGTTATATCTGGTAAAAGTTCATTATCCTGAGCAATTCGGCCTGCCGGAAATTCCCTACGGACCTTTCTTTTTGGAAGACTAGAGCGGTGTGCTTTCTGGAAGACTAGGGCGGTGCGGTAATGATGAGCTGGTAGTGTGACAGGAGAATGATTTTTGTGAGGCACATTTCCTCCCTCCGAACGATCCCGTTATAATCCAAATCCCCTTAACTGGAATGGGCACTGCAAAATTGCGTACTCGCTGCAAAATATGTGGAATTACTCGGCTGGAAGATGCGCTTCAGGCCGTAGAGTCGGGCGTAGATGCTTTAGGGTTTGTTTTTTACGAGCCAAGCCCGAGGTACATTGACCCTGTAAAAGCTGACGAAATTGTTCGACAGCTTCCCCCCTTTGTTTCTTCGGTCGGCTTGTTTGTTAATCATGGGCGCGACCAGGTTGAGAGCATTCTTAAAACCGTTCGGCTCGATGTTCTTCAGTTCCATGGTGATGAAGATGATGCTTTCTGCCGTTCGTTTAATAAGGTCTATTACAAAGCCATTGGTGTTGAAAGCGCTGAAGCTCTGCAGCAGAAGATGAGAGAATATCCAGGTGCGTCAGCATTGTTGCTGGATACCCATGATCCCGTGTTAAAAGGCGGAACCGGTAGAAGTTTTGACTGGCGCCTGGTTGGAGCCGAGAGGCCCAAACCAATCATATTGGCCGGAGGCCTGAACCCCGAAAATGTGCGTGAAGCGATTAATTTGACCCATCCTTATGCCGTTGATGTCAGTGGTGGAGTAGAGGCATCGAAAGGGATAAAGGACGCGCAGCTGATGAAAGATTTCTTAAGAGAGGTGTATCGTGACAGTAAGGCTTGATGCCGAAACCTTGGCCAATATTCCCGATGAGCGAGGACATTTCGGACCCTACGGTGGTCGATTTGTCTCAGAAACGCTGATGTCATCTCTGTTGGAGTTGGAAGCCCAGTACGAAAAGCTAAAAAATGATCCGCGTTTTCAGGAAGAGTTCGATCAAGACCTGGCGGATTATGTGGGTCGACCTTCACCTTTGTATTTTGCTGAGCATCTCACCCGGAAAGTGGGCGGGGCTAAAATCTACCTCAAGCGGGAAGATCTCAATCACACCGGCGCTCATAAGGTGAACAACACCATTGGTCAGGCGCTTCTGGCTAAGTATCTGGGCAAGCCCCGCATTATTGCGGAAACCGGAGCGGGTCAGCATGGCGTGGCTTCCGCAACCGTTGCGGCTCGTCTGGGGCTGGAATGTGTTGTGTATATGGGCGCGGAAGATGTTCAGCGTCAGGCGTTGAATGTATACCGCATGAAATTGTTGGGCGCGACGGTCAAGCCGGTAACGAGCGGCACCCGTACCCTGAAGGACGCCATGAACGAAGCGCTGAGGGACTGGGTCACTAATGTTGATGATACTTTCTATATCATAGGAACCGTGGCCGGGCCTCATCCATATCCTAAGCTGGTGCGGGACTTCCAGTCTGTCATTGGACGTGAAGCGCGTCTGCAGTGTCTGGAGAAAGAAGGGCGTTTGCCGGATGCACTTGTCGCCTGTGTGGGCGGTGGATCCAATGCAATGGGATTGTTTTATCCGTTTATAGAAGACGCTAACGTCAAAATGTATGGCGTTGAAGCGGGTGGGCATGGTTTGTCTACCGGACAGCATGCGGCTCCTTTGTGTGCTGGTCGTCCGGGGGTGTTGCATGGCAACAGAACCTATCTAATGGAAGATGATAATGGCCAGATTATGGCAACTCATTCCATATCTGCGGGCTTGGATTACCCCGGTGTAGGTCCTGAGCATTCGTGGCTTAAGGATATCGGTCGCGCCAATTATGTGTCTGCAACAGATGAAGAGGCATTGAGCGCATTCCATACTTTGACTCGCGTTGAGGGCATTATGCCGGCGCTGGAGTCCAGTCACGCCATTGCCTACGCCATGAAGCTGGCCGGGGAAATGGATCGGGATCAGGTTATTGTGGTTAATCTGTCTGGTCGCGGCGACAAGGATATTCATACCGTAGCGAATCTCGACGGAATCGATTTGTTCTGAAGTCAGTCGATACCTGATTGTTTAAACCCATTGGATAAAGGGGGCCGGGAACCGCCGGCTTCTTTGGACAAGGTAAAATATGAGCCGTATAACCTCCTGTTTGAGTGCACTGAAAGACGCTGGTAAAGCTGCGTTGATACCCTATGTAACTGCCGGTGACCCAAATCCATCCGCAACCGTTGGCATCATGCATACTCTGGTGGAAGCCGGCGCGGACATTATTGAGCTGGGTGTTCCGTTTTCTGACCCTATGGCTGACGGTCCTGTGATCCAGCTGGCCTGCGAAAGAGCTCTGGAGCACGGCACTTCGTTACGCGATGTGTTGAATATGGTCGCGGAGTTTCGTGAAAAAGATCAGAAAACACCGGTGGTTCTTATGGGCTACCTGAATCCGGTCGAGGCCATGGGGATGGATCATTTCATCGAAAAAGCCAAGCAAGCCGGGGTTGATGGTGTGTTAACCGTTGATCTGCCCCCGGAAGAGGCTGATGAAGTGGTGCCGGTGTTCAGGGAGGCAGGTTTGGATGCCATTTTCCTGTTAGCGCCAACTACCACAAACGAGCGTATTAAATCTGCGGTGGCACATGGATCGGGATACATCTACTATGTATCTCTTAAAGGGGTGACCGGATCCAGCGCCCTGAATATTGAGGATGTCAGCCAGCAGTTAACCCGTATACGCAGTTTAACTGACATGCCGGTAGGTGTCGGATTCGGTATTAAGGATGCGGAATCCGCAGCTGCCGTTTCGAAAGTAGCCGATGGTGTAATTGTCGGTAGCGCTCTGGTCAATACAATTGCAGAAAATGCCGACTCTTCCGAGAGCATGCATGAGAAAGTCAAAAGTTTGATTGGCTCCATGCGATCTGCAATGGATCAGTAGTCGGGTAAGAAGCTGAATGGAATAAACCGCAAATAAGTAGGTAACTATGAGTAGCTGGCTAGAAAAGATCATTCCTGGAATGGGCGGAGCACAGTCAAAGCACAAGAGCAACGTACCGGAAGGGCTCTGGAAAAAGTGCCCCAAATGTAGTGCTGTGCTTTATCGGCCAGAGCTGGAAAAGAACCTTGATGTTTGCCCCAAGTGCCAGCACCACATGAGGGTGACGGCCAGAAAGCGTATTGATCTGTTTCTGGATAAAGATCATCGGCAGGAGATTTCTCCGGATCTGGAGCCCAGTGACCGTTTGAAATTCAAAGACACCAAGCGTTATCGTGATCGGCTGGTCAGTAACCAGAAATCCACCGGCGAAAAAGACGCCTTGGTCGTATTCAAGGGTACCGTCGAGGCCATACCTGTGGTGGCCGTAGCATTCGAATTCAACTTCCTCGGCGGCTCCATGGGCGCAGTTGTGGGTGAAAAATTCCTACGCGCGGTAAATACCTGTCTTGAGCATAAGTGTGCTTTGATCTGCTTTTCAGCCAGTGGTGGTGCCCGGATGCAGGAGGCACTGATATCTCTGATGCAGATGGCTAAAACCTCCGCAGCATTGGAAGTGATGAAAATGCAGGGATTGCCCTATATTTCGGTCATGACGGATCCAGTCTTTGGCGGTGTCTCTGCGAGTCTGGCTATGCTTGGTGATCTGAATGTGGCTGAACCTAACGCATTGATCGGCTTTGCTGGTCCGCGAGTAATCGAGCAGACGGTGAGAGAGAAGCTTCCCGAAGGTTTTCAGCGTAGCGAATTCCTGCTCGAGCACGGGGCAATTGATATGATCATATCCAGGGGGCAGATGCGTAATCGCTTGGCGGCGATTATTTCCAAGCTGCAAAACCTGCCGGCACCGGATGCTGAATCAGAACCTGAGTTCGACGAAACGGCCGGTCAGCATGCACTGCCGGAAGATGTCTCTCCGAGCCCGGGTACTAATGTCTGATAAATCTCTCGATCAATGGCTTGATGATGTAACGAAACTGCATGATCAGGTAATCGAAATGGGTCTGGACCGGGTCGCTGATGTCGCGTCCAGACTGCTCCCCAAGCATTTCCCCCAGGCCGGATGTAAAATCGTCACGGTTGCCGGTACCAATGGTAAAGGGTCAACTGTGGCGGCTTTGGAAGGTTTGGCCCTTCAGGCTGGCTGGAAGGTCGGGGCATATACTTCGCCCCATATTCGACTCTTTAACGAACGTGTCAGAATCCAGGGCGAAGATCTTGATGACGACTCCATTGTGCGCGCTTTCGAAAAGGCTGAGTCTGTCCGCGAAGGTGTGGCGTTAACCTATTTCGAGTTCACTACGCTGGTTGCGTTTGCGGCCTTTGTCGAGGCCGGTCTAGACCTTTGGATTCTTGAGGTCGGGCTCGGCGGACGTCTGGACGCAGTTAATATTGTGGATCCTGATCTGGCGGTCATTACCACTATTGATGTTGATCATCAGGAATGGCTGGGCGATAACCGGGAAATGATCGGACGGGAGAAGGCCGGTATATTCAGGCCCGGTATACCCGTGTTACTTGGCGACGCTGACATGCCTGTCTCCGTATTTGATTATGCAGACAAGCAATCATGTGAGGTGCTTCAGTGGCAGCGTGACTACTCACTGGAACATGATGTCTGGAAAGGAGCCAGTCCCGAGGGGAAGCCCCTGGAAGCAGTTCTGGCTGCTCTGCCTGATATACCGGCAGCCAATATTGCTACGGCAATTCAGTCGGCGGTGATGATTGGTATCCCGCTGGATGTCTTTGCCGGAGGCAAGCCGTTTCCATTGCTTAATCTCATGGGGCGATTCCAGAAAGCGGGTAGTCATCCTGAGATTGTTCTGGATGTTGCGCATAATCCCCATGCTGCTCGATATTTGGCCGGGTGGTTGAAGGAGCATCCGGTCGAAGGTCCTACCGTGGCGGTATTTTCTGCCTTGAAGGATAAAGATATTGATGGGGTTGTAAGCGCATTATCCGGCTCATTCAAGCGATGGCATATTTTTGAGCTGGAAGACGTCAGGGCATGCCAGTTGGATTCATTGGAGGAGTTCTGTCGGTCTCAGCGCGCCAACGTCAGTCGACACGATGGGGCCGCGGATGCGCTTTCCAGTGCAAGGCTGGAAGCCGGTGAGTTGGGCAGGGTGGTTGTATTCGGATCGTTCTTCACAGTGGCAGCGATTCTCGAAACAGGTATCATATCACTCTGATTTATCAGGTTGGTTTGTGTTAGTGCTTCTAACCTGATGATATATTTGGTTATTTAACGGTCAGAGTGCAATAAATGGATGGATTGAAGCAGAGAATAGTCGGGGCGGTCGTCCTGGTGTCGCTGGCAATCATTTTTATTCCCATGGTATTTGAGCAATCTCATCAGGCTCGTACCTCTCATGTCATCAGCATCCCGCCGGAGCCCGAGGTTCCCAAGTTCACGATTGAGGACCCGAAGCCTCCCACATTAAGGCGTTCTGAGACTCCCTCGACAGTCGATGTAACAGAAGCAGTCGATGTAAATGAAATAGTCGATGTTACTGAAAATAGCGCCGGTGGTTCGGTTCTAGAGGCTAAAGAGCCCAAAGAGCAAAAGCAGGAGGTCGCAGCCCAGAGTGTCGCGCCGCAGAAGGTTGAATTGCCAAAGCCGGAAGAAAAGGAAGTTGTCCAAAATAAAGAGCCGGTACTAAAGCCTGAATCGTCGGCTTCAAAAGAGATTGCAGAGCTTGATAGCCAGGTAAAAGACCTGTCTCTTGATGAAAATGGAGAGCCGGTAGCCTGGGCAGTGCAGATAGGTACATTCAAGAATCGCGACAGCGCCCTCAAAATACGCGACGAGCTGAATAAAGAAAAAGTTCCGGCTTTCACCCAGGAAATCCAATCAGGTGCCGACAATCTGATAAGGGTCTTTGCAGGGCCAACCCTGAAACGCGAGCAGGCCGATCGGCTAAAAGACAAAATGGATAAGCGGTATCAGGTATCTTCGTTGGTCGTCAGATATAAACCCGCCAACTAAATGCTCCCACTCTCTATTAAATTCAGTCTCTTAGAGAGTGATTGTCGCTTTGTGCTCTCACTACGGAATTTCATTCAGCTTTAGTTTTGCTGTGGGGACGTTTTTGATAGAATGTGCGCCCTTCAAATGATGGGAAGGTTGTTGTCGGCTATATGATGAGCATATTGAATTGGGCTGATTGGGTGATTCTTGGAATTATTGCCCTGTCGACCGTGGTCAGCATTGTGCGCGGGTTTGTCAAAGAGGCTTTGTCTCTGGTCAGCTGGATTCTGGCATTTATTGTTGCCCGTATGTTCTACATTAATCTGGCAACGCTTTTGGAAGGATTGATTGCCGCTCCCTCCGTTAGGCTGCTGGTGGCATTTGCTCTTCTTTTTGTAGCGACTTTGATCGTCGGGGCGCTACTAAATCATCTTATTTCTGCGTTGGTAAAGACCACCGGTCTTTCCGGTACCGATCGGGTGCTGGGAATGGTATTTGGGTTGGTGCGTGGCGTGATCCTGGTCGTTGTGGTTGTTGCATTGCTGCGACTGACGCCGGTCACCCAGGATGCCTGGTGGTCTGAATCATCTTTAATTTCACATTTCGAGAAGATTGAAGCCTGGTCACGTTCAGTGTTCGGGGATCCAATCAAGTCTATGCTTAAATCAACAGCCGGATAGGCCCAGGTGATATACTTCTTGGGAGTAAACGGCTTGTGCGCTCAGGCAAAAGGGTGAGGTATTAATCATGTGCGGTATTGTTGGTATCGTAGCGAAATCCAATGTAAACCAGGAATTGTACGATGCTTTAACGGTGCTCCAACACCGGGGGCAGGATGCCGCAGGAATAGTGACATTCCAGGATGAGCGCTTCTTTCTGCGCAAGGATAACGGCTTGGTGCGGGACGTATTCCGCACCCGGCACATGCTGCGGCTTGCCGGGAACGTGGGAATCGGGCACGTCCGTTATCCGACTGCCGGAAGTTCCAGCTCAGCAGAGGCGCAGCCGTTTTATGTGAATTCACCTTACGGAATTACTCTGGCCCACAACGGTAATCTGACCAACACCGAAGAAGTGGCGAATGAGATATACCGGACAGACCTGCGTCATATCAACACAAATTCTGATTCCGAAGTCTTGTTGAACGTGTTTGCCCATGAACTGCATAAGCAGGGCAAACTTGTGCCGACCAAAGATGAAGTATTTGCGGCGGTCAATGCGGTACATAAGCGTGTTAAAGGAGCTTATGCCGCCATCGCCCTGATTACCGGATATGGTATCGTCGGCTTCCGTGATCCAAATGGAATTCGGCCGGCCTGTTACGGTAAGCGGGTATCGGAAAAAGGGACCGAGTATATGATTGCGTCCGAAAGCGTGGCGCTCAGCTCTCTAGGTTTCGAGATGGTGCGCGATATTCAGCCGGGAGAAGCTATCTATATCGAAACTGACGGTACTCTGCATACTCAGCAATGCGCTGAAGAGCCCGTATTGAATCCCTGTATTTTCGAATTGGTCTATTTTGCCCGTCCGGACTCGATTATTGACGGTATATCCGTATACAAAGCCCGTTTGCGAATGGGGGATCATCTGGCTGAGAAGATTCGACGGGAGCGCCCGGATCATGATATCGATGTCGTGATGCCGATTCCTGATACCAGTCGTACGTCAGCCATGCAGATGGCTTTGAATCTCGGAATTAAGTATCGGGAAGGGTTCATGAAGAACCGCTATATCGGCCGCACGTTTATTATGCCTGGCCAGAATCAGCGCAAAAAATCAGTACGGCAAAAGCTGAACCCGATTGAGCTGGAATTTCGTGGCAAGAATGTCATGCTGGTGGACGACTCGATTGTTCGCGGGACCACCTGCAAGGAAATCGTACAGATGGCCCGGGATGCTGGAGCCAAAAAGGTTTATTTCGCATCTGCTGCGCCGGCAGTTAGATATCCAAACGTGTACGGCATCGACATGCCTGCGGCTAAAGAGCTGATAGCACATGGCCGTACGGTGGAAGAAGTGCGCTCGCTGATTGGCGCTGACTGGCTGATATACCAGGATCTTGAAGACCTGGTCGAATGCGCGCGCGAGGGTAATGCCAATATTGAAAAGTTTGACTGTTCAGTATTTGATGGCAAATATGTGACCGGCGATATCACGGAAGCCTATTTGCAGCGGCTGGAGTTGCTGCGTAGTGACAGCAATAAGTCCCAGCAGGAAGAAGAGTTGATGTCTGCGCAGGTCCCTCTCGATTTGCATAACGACGAGTGAAGATTAACCGAATACAGTTAGCGTGAGGCTGATAGCCGAGTATGGCAAGAAAGACAGAGAGCCGTGAAATACTGAGTGCGCCCGATCTGGAGTGGAATGACGCTACCCAGGCAATCAGGGCGGGGCAGCAGAGAACGCACCAGCAGGAACATAGCGAGGTTATTTATACTACCTCAAGCTTTGTTTTTAACTCTGCTGCGGAGGCTGCAGCTAAATTTGGAGGGGAAGAGGCTGGAAATATCTATTCCCGGTTTACCAATCCTACGGTTCACATGTTTGAAGAGCGTCTGGCTGCTCTGGAAGGTGCAGAGCGTTGCCTGGGGACTTCCTCTGGCATGGCCGCCATTCTTGCCACGGCAATGGCGCTGTTGAAATCCGGTGATCATGTTGTCTGCTCGCGCAATGTATTCGGTACCACTCACGTGGTGTTCGAGAAATACCTGAAAAAATTCGGTGTAGAGACCACCTTTGTGAGTCTGACTGATCTTGCAAGCTGGAAGGCGGCCATTCGCCCCAATACTCGTTTTCTGTTTCTGGAAACCCCTTCCAATCCATTGAATGAGGTTGCAGATATACGTGCATTGGCGGATCTGGCTCATGACAACGGCAGTCTTCTGATCGTCGACAATTGTTTTTGTACTCCGGTTTTACAGAAGCCGCTGGCCTTAGGCGCTGATTTGGTCATTCACTCTGCCACCAAGTTCTTGGACGGGCAGGGACGTTGTGTCGGCGGTGCTGTCGCCGGGCCTAACGCACTGGTCGAGGAAGTCTTCGTATTCATGCGTTCGGGTGGATTTTCCATGAGCCCCTTCAATGCGTGGGTGTTCCTGAAAGGACTGGAGACACTCCCTATTCGTATGAAAGCCCATTGTGAGCAAGCTTTGGAGCTGGCTACCTGGCTCAAGGAGCAGGCTTGGGTGGACGAGGTCTTCTATTGTGGATTGCCTGAGCATCCAGCCTATGAGCTGGCCAGTCAGCAGCAGAAAGGTTATGGCGGGGTGATTTCATTCAGGGTGAAAGGTGGTCGGAAGGAAGCGTGGACGCTGATCGACAACACTGACTGGATCTCAATTACCGCAAATCTTGGCGATACCAAGACTACGATGACCCATCCGGCGACCACAACTCACGGCAGATTGTCCGATGAGGAGAAGCGTCTGGCAGGAATTTCTGAGAACCTGATTCGTATCTGTGTGGGTCTTGAGGATATTGAAGATATCAAGCAGGATCTGCTCAAAGGTGCGGCTGCTATAGGGTAATCGCTTCCCCAAAGGGTAATGTTCCCTTTGGGGCGATTTATTAAATCCTTATAAAACAAACTACTACAATAGTTACTTAATTTTAATTGTTAATTACTTCCCATCATATTTCTTACTGGTTCAACTACCCGCTACCCTTGTGTACACTAGAGGCCAGTAATTTTCAGGCCTTGGAGTAAAAGGCCTTACAAATCCTATGGCTGCAGAATTAGATCAAACCAGAACCAAGCGATATATTGAGCAGGGGCTTCGTGAAGGCCTGCTCATTTTGTGCGTCACTCTAGCTGCTTATCTTGTGATCGCCCTCATATCATATGATCCGAATGATCCCGGTTGGACCAATACCGGGCGGCATTCCCAGGTCGTTAACTATGCCGGCGCAGTAGGCGCCTGGATTGCTGATGTATTGCGCTATTTCTTCGGCAACGTCTCCTACTTGTTCCCTTTGCTGTTTGGAATCAAAACGATTCAATTATTTCGGCATCGACACAAAAAAGTCCCTATCAACTGGCCAATTACCGGGCTCAGAGTTCTGGGGCTGATCTTACTGATGGTCGCGGGTTGTTCTCTGCTGGCGATGTATTCGGTGGCGGGCTCAGATCCCCATGCCGGGGGAATTCTTGGCAGTGAAGTGGCCAAATGGTCTGTCTCAGTGTTTAACATGGTAGGGACCACGCTGATAGCCGTAGCTTTCCTGCTTATCGGTTTCAGTCTGTCCACAGGTTTGTCATGGCTGAAAATCATGGATTGGGTCGGCGGGAGAACTCTGGTGATGTTTGGTTTGACAGCCAATAAGCTGAAGTCAACCAGTGGTAGCTTCTCTGAGTCCATGAAGCGCCGTGCAGAGGAAAAGGCTGAAGAAAAGAAAGAAAAGCTTGCGCAGAAAGAAGAGAAGAAGCGCAAGGAGCCCAAAATTGGGCAGGTTGATACGGAGCTTGCCAATACAAGAGCTGACGACTCGCCTAAGCGCAAGCTGTTGAGCTTCAGTAAAAAAGAAAGCGTCAAAGAAAGATCTAGAGAAAGTGCCGATGATGATGCCGGGGTGCCGGTTCTGGATCAGCCGGTCTCTGTGCCGGTGGAGCCGGAATCTGAGTCGGGCAAGAAGATCAAGATCTCTCCGTTTCAAAAGAAAAACGCCGGGGAAAGTAAACGGGCCAAGAAAGACTCGCAGCCTTCACTGTTTAATTTTAAAGAAGGTCCTCTGCCTCCTCTGACGTTGCTTGATCCGCCTGATCCCCATAAGAAGGGGGGCTTTTCGAAAGAGGCTCTGGAAAATTTGTCGGAGTTGCTCGAGACCAAGCTGGCGGACTTTGGGGTGATTGCAGAGGTTGTGGAGGTTAATCCCGGGCCGGTCATTACTCGTTTTGAAATACAGCCTGCGCCGGGGGTAAAAGTTAGCCGGATCAGTAACCTGGCGAAGGATCTTGCCCGATCATTGGCGGTGCTGAGCGTGCGGGTGGTGGAAGTCATTCCAGGAAAATCTGTGGTAGGGATAGAGATTCCCAATGAGAACCGTGAAATGGTCAGGCTCAGGGAAGTTTTGTCGTCTTCCGAATATGATAATTCCCATTCACCTCTCTCACTTGGGTTGGGTAACGACATTGCTGGTAATCCAGTGGTGGAGAATCTGGCCAAGATGCCTCACTTGCTAGTGGCGGGTACTACCGGTTCCGGTAAATCAGTAGGCGTGAACGCCATGCTGCTAAGCATGCTGTACAAGGCGACACCGGAAGAACTCAGGCTGATCATGATTGATCCCAAGATGTTGGAGCTTTCCATCTATGATGGTATTCCTCATCTGTTGACACCGGTGGTGACGGATATGAAGGAAGCCGCCAACGCCCTGCGCTGGTGTGTGGGGGAGATGGAGCGCCGTTATCGATTGATGGCCGCCCTGGGTGTCAGGAATTTAGCCGGATACAACAAGAAGGTGAAGGATGCTCAGGAGGCCGGCGATCCGATTATGGATCCCCTCTGGAAAGCCTCCGAACATGCCTTGGATGATGAGGTTCCGTCCGAGTTGGATACATTACCATTTATTGTGGTGGTAGTGGACGAGTTTGCCGATATGATGATGATCGTCGGCAAAAAAGTGGAAGAGCTGATCGCGCGGATTGCGCAAAAAGCCCGTGCCGCAGGTATTCACTTGATCCTGGCAACACAGAGACCGTCGGTTGATGTTATTACTGGTCTGATCAAGGCAAACGTGCCGACCCGGATTGCGTTCCAGGTATCGTCAAAAATCGACTCCCGTACCATCCTCGATCAGGGTGGTGCAGAGCAGCTGCTGGGGCATGGTGACATGCTTTACATGCCGCCGGGGACCAGTCTGCCTATCCGTGTCCATGGGGCATTTGTGGCGGATGAAGAGGTGCACGCGGTGGTCAGTGACTGGAAGCAGCGGGGTGAGCCTGATTACCTCGATGAGATTCTGGAAGGGGTCACGGACAGCGAATATGTTGCCAGCATGGATGGTGGCGGAGGTGGCGAAAACAATAACGGCACTGAGAAAGACGAACTCTTTGATCAGGCGGTTGCTTTCGTTACTGAATCGCGTCGTGCTTCCATATCTGCGGTGCAACGACGACTTAAAATTGGTTATAACCGTGCTGCCAACCTGGTAGAGGCTATGGAGGCAGCCGGAGTGGTATCTGCCGCAGGGCATAATGGGTCACGGGAAGTCCTGGCCCCACCTCCACCCAGGGATTAATTTATGCGAAATCTGTTTTTTGTACTGGCATTGTGTGCCGGTTTTTTCAGTCAGGTTGCTCAGGCATCTACAGCCTCAGAGGAACTGACAAAATTATTGAAGCCAATTGAAACCTTTTCAGCATCGTTTGAGCAGACATTGGTTTCAGCTTCAGGGCAGACACTCCAGCAGGTAACAGGAGTGCTCAAGGCGCAACGTCCGGGGCTGTTTTTCTGGCACACTCAGCCTCCTCTGGAGCAGACCATTGTGACGGATGGCGAAATGGTTTGGCTATATGATCCGGATCTGGAGCAGGTCACCGTTCAAACGCTGTCCCAGCAGCTGTCAAATACTCCTGCACTGTTGCTGAGCGGAGAGGTTTCTACGATTGACAGAGAATACAATGTGGTCAGTCGAGAGACCGGCAATGCGGAAACCTCCATTTTTCAGCTGACGCCAAAGGGAGTCGACTCTTTATTCGATACCCTGCAGTTAGGGTTTAACCATGGCGTACTGACCACCATGGAACTGAAGGATTCTCTCGGGCAGGTTACGACGTTGTACTTCAGCGATTCTGAAATGAATCTACCGTTCAGTGAGAACACCTTCCACTTCGAGATACCCGACGGTGTAGACGTCATTCGGGAGTAGTGCCTTGAACCTGAATCTGTTTGAGGCTGAAGGTAAAAGCGAGAGCCACGCACCTCTCGCAGCCCGGCTCAGGCCAAGAGCGGTTAACGAGTATATCGGCCAGGAGCACTTATTGGGGCCGGACCGTCCGTTGAGGAAGGCGCTGGAGAAGGATAGCATTCACTCTATGATCCTGTGGGGGCCTCCCGGGGTCGGAAAAACCTCCCTTGCCAAACTGATCGCTGCGACAACGGGTGCCGAATTTCTGACCATGTCGGCGGTACTGCATGGCGTAAAAGACATCCGCGAATTTGGTGAGTTGGCGAAAAAGCATCGTCAGGCAGGTATGCGGACCATTGTATTCGTGGACGAGGTTCATCGTTTTAACAAGGCCCAGCAGGACGCATTTTTACCCTATGTTGAAGATGGCGATTTCGTCTTCGTCGGGGCGACCACAGAAAACCCTTCCTTTGAATTGAATAATGCACTGCTGTCACGGGCCAGGGTGTATTTGTTGAAGTCTCTCTCCCAGGACGACTTGGTTGGTTTATTGCGTAAAGCTCTCACCGATGCTGAGAGGGGGCTTGGGCATGTCGAATGGCAGGTGGCCGATGACCTTCTGCACAAAGTGGCGATGGTGGCTGACGGCGACGCCCGTCAAGCGCTTAACCTGATCGAAACCATGTCGGATCTGGCAGAGGTGTCTGACAACAAAGGTGAGTTGAATGAAGCCATGCTGGCGGAAGTCACTCAAATGTCGCTAAAGCGCTTTGATAAGGGCGGCGACGTATTCTATGACCAGATATCAGCTCTACATAAATCGGTGCGGGGATCGAATCCAGATGCCTCCCTGTACTGGTTTGCAAGAATGCTGGATGGAGGCTGCGATCCCTTGTACATCGCCCGCCGGGTAGTGCGTATGGCCAGTGAAGATATCGGCAATGCGGATCCAAGAGGGCTGCCGCTGGCCTTGGCGGCATGGGATGTTCAGGAGCGCCTGGGAAGCCCCGAAGGGGAGCTGGCTATCGCTCAGGCAATCGCTTATCTGGCAGCTGCCCCCAAAAGTAATGCTGTCTATAAAGCTTTTAATCAGGTGAGGGATCTGGTGAAAAATACACCGGATTACCCCGTACCCCTGCACTTGCGAAATGCGCCGACAGGTTTGATGAAAGAACTGGGGTACGGTCACGAATACCGTTATGCCCATGATGAGCCGGATGCCTATGCTGCGGGGGAAAATTATTTTCCAGAACAGCTTCAGCCTGTTACCCTTTACGAGCCTGTCCCCAGAGGCCTTGAACTGAAAATTGGTGAGAAGCTTCAGCGCCTCAAAAACCTGGATATAGAGGCAACAAAAAAGCAGAAATAGAGTGACAAATGAGCAGCAGGCGAGGAAGCAGGTAGAACATTTTTTTACTTCCTTGAAGTAGGCTTATTAGAAAACAGGTTCAAAAGAGAACAGGACATTAAATCACTGTGAATAATGTTTTGCATTTGTTAATTGTTGGTGCTGGAGGCGCAGTAGGGGCTATCGGGCGTTACTTGGTCGTGGCATTGGCAACGAATTACTTCGGTAACAGGTTTCCCTGGGGAACGCTGTTGGTGAATCTGATAGGTTCGTTTCTTCTAGGGGCTGCCTTTGTTATTGTCCTGGAAAAGCTGCAGGGACATGCAGAGCTGCGATCACTGATCATGGTGGGGTTTCTAGGAGCATTCACCACATTTTCCACATTTTCTCTGGAAGTATTCAGTCTGTTTCACAGCGGCCATGTATTCTCAGCTATGGCCTATGTTTTAATGAGCGTTATACTATGCGTTTTGGCATCGGGGCTTGCCGTTACCTTGACCAGGATGCTTATTCAGTGATGCTGTAGACGACCGTTCCAGGCGTTTGCAAGGAATTTTCACACTCTGTTTATATAAAAATCGGAATTATTCATGCTTGACCCAAAACTTCTTCGTGCCGATCCTGAGGCCATCGCCCAGCAATTGAAGGTTAAATACTTCGAGTTGGATATTTCAGCATTCCAGAGTCTGGAAGATCGACGTAAATCGATTCAAATGCGTACGGAAGAACTTCAGAGTGAACGTAATAGCAAGTCAAAGAATATCGGAAAGCTGAAGGCTGCCGGCGAAGACATTCAGCCTCTGTTGGATGAAATGGCTTCTATTGGGGAGAGCCTGGATGAAGCTAAGCAGGAATTGAATGAAGTTCAGGCAGAGATGGAATCTCTGATGCTTGGAATTCCCAATATTCCTGACGCCGACGTACCTGAAGGAAAAACCGAAGACGAGAATGTCGAGGTTCGGGTATGGGGAGAGCCCAAAGCGTTTTCATTTGAACCCAAAGATCATGTGGATCTTGGTGAAGGGCTTGGTCTGCTTGATTTTAACCGCGCGGCAAAAATCAGTGGCTCCCGGTTTGTTGCCATGCACAGCGGACTTGCAAGGCTGCATCGTGCATTGGCTCAGTTCATGCTGGATACCCACACCCAAGAGAACGGGTATCAGGAAGTCATGGTGCCATATCTGGTGCATGCTGAAGCTCTACAAGGCACAGGACAGCTGCCAAAGTTCGAAGAAGATCTGTTTAAGATTCCCGGTGAGCATAATTTCTACCTGATTCCCACAGCGGAAGTTCCAGTGACCAATCTGGCACGGGACACTATCCTGGAAGGTAAAGAGCTACCGCTCAAATATGCCAGCCATACTCCATGTTTCCGTAGTGAAGCCGGGAGCTATGGGCGAGACGTCCGCGGGATGATTCGCCAGCATCAGTTCGAAAAGGTTGAACTGGTTCATGTCGTTGACCCCAGCACCTCCGCCGCCGCATTGGAAGAATTGACGGCTAATGCTGAAAAAATACTGCAAAAGCTGGAGCTGCCATACCGGGTCGTGGCGCTCTGTGGAGGTGATTTAGGATTCTCTGCGGCGAAGACCTACGATATCGAGGTTTGGTTGCCGGGACAGCAGAAATACCGTGAAATTTCTTCCTGCTCCAACTGTCGGGATTTCCAGGCTCGTCGTATGCAAGCCCGCTGGCGTAACCCTGCCACAGGTAAGCCAGAGCTTGTGCATACCCTGAATGGCTCTGGTTTGGCTGTTGGACGAGCACTGCTGGCGGTTATGGAAAACTATCAGCGCGAAGACGGCAGCATAGAAATTCCCGTAGTTCTCCGGCCATACATGGGCGGGCTTGAACTGCTTGAGCCGCAAAGCTAGAGGGCTCATATTGATGGAAAAACAATCTTCCGGGCAATGGGACTTCCTTCCTGTTGTCCTTGATCTGAGGAACAAGCCCTGCCTGGTGGTGGGAGAAGGGGAGCAAGCGGCCAGGAAGATTGAATTACTGCTACGGGCAGGAGCCCGGATTCAGCTGGTGGCTGGTGAGGAATCGGTTGCGGGCCGCGAGCTGGTGGATAGAGAGCTGGCAGAGAATGAAGCAGTCACCCTGGTCGGCAAATCGTATGATGAATCAATGTTGCAGGGCGTGGCATTGGTGGTGGCTGCATCTGAAAAGGCGGCTTTGAATGCGGATATTGCCAAGTCCTGCCAGCAGCGGCATATCCCTGTAAATGTGGTGGAAAACCCTGCCTTAAGCAGCTTCATTTTCCCCTCCATCATCAACCGTCATCCGGTGCTTGTTGCTGTCAGCAGCAGTGGGGACGCACCGGTATTGACCCGATTGCTTCGTAACCGGTTGGAGTCGACGATTCCGCATGGTGTCGGACGCCTGGCTGAACTTGCAGGAAAATATCGGGAAATTGTCCGGGACAAATTCAAGCATATCAATCAGCGTCGTAAGTTCTGGGAGCAAACCCTCGAAGGAACAATTGCCGATTTGGTGTATGCCGGAAGAATGGATAAAGCAGAAGAGCTTTTCCAGGAATCCCTGGAGGATGCTGATTTTGATTCCAAAGGCGAAGTATATCTGGTGGGTGCCGGGCCGGGTGATCCGGACCTGCTGACCTTCCGCGCGCTGCGGCTGATGCGGCAGGCGGATGTGGTTCTTTATGACCGTTTGGTTTCTCCGCAAATTCTGGATCTGGTTCGCCGCGACGCAAAACGCATTGATGTGGGCAAGGCGCGTTCCAACCATACTCTGCCGCAAGGTGAGATTAATCAGTTGTTGGTCGATCTTGCCAAAGAGGGCAACAGAGTCCTCCGGCTGAAAGGCGGTGATCCCTTTATCTTTGGTCGAGGTGGAGAGGAAATCGATCGGTTGGCAGATGCGGGTATTCCGTTTCAGGTTGTTCCAGGGATTACAGCTGCCGCAGGCTGCGCATCCTATTCGGGTATACCTCTTACTCACAGGGATTGCTCCCAGTCAGTTCGCTTCGTTACCGGGCATCTCAAGAACAATACTTGTGATTTGCCTTGGGCGGAATTCGTCCACGAGCACCAGACTCTGGTGTTTTATATGGGCCTCCTTGGCTTACCGGTTATTGCGCAGCAGCTTATGGCGCATGGTATGCGCCCTGATATGCCGGTGGCCCTTGTTTCCAGGGGAACACTGCCTGATCAGGAGGTGTTGACGGGGACGCTTGCTGATATCGCTGAAAAGGTCGGACAGTCACAGGTTCACGGGCCGACAATCATCATCATTGGCGAAGTGGTCAAACTCAGGGAAAAGCTGGACTGGATGGCCTGATTTACAGTCAGAAGGACAAAAAAAGACGGGTATAGCCCGTCTTTTTTATTGGAGACTGTTTGCGTTTATGAGGGATTATTTGCGCTTGGGCAATGCATCCTTCAGCTTAGCGTACATTTCCCGAAGACTCTTTTCAGTTGTCTCCCAATCGATACAGGCGTCTGTAATGGATACGCCATACTTCAGTTGAGAAAGATCTTCCGGGATCGGTTGATTGCCCCAATGAATATTGCTCTCAACCATCAGGCCAACGATGGAGTTGTTACCTTCAACTATCTGGTGTGCCACGTCCATCATGACCAGCGGCTGGTTAGCGGGGTCCTTACTGGAGTTTGCGTGACTGCAGTCCACCATAATGGCTTCGCGAAGGCCGGCCTTCTTGAGGTCCTGTTCGCAGTGAGCCACACTGACGGTATCGTAGTTCGGCTTACCATCTCCGCCACGCAATACAACATGCCCGTAAGCATTTCCTTTGGTACGAATGATGGACACCTGTCCCTGTGGGTTAATTCCCAGGAACGAGTGAGGGTAAGACACTGACTTCATGGCATTCACGGCGACTGTCAGGCTGCCGTCAGTACCGTTTTTGAAACCGATCGGCATGGACAGTCCACTGCTCATCTCACGGTGAGTCTGGGATTCTGTGGTGCGTGCCCCGATAGCTGACCAGGCAATTGTGTCCTGGAGGTACTGAGGGGAGATAGGGTCCAGTGCTTCAGTAGCCGTTGGCAGTCCCATTTCAGCGAGGTCAACCAGCAGCTGACGACCAACATGCAATCCTTTCTCAAGATCAAAAGTGTCGTCAATGTTGGGGTCGTTAATGAGGCCTTTCCAGCCAATGGTGGTGCGGGGCTTTTCAAAATATACCCGCATCACCAGGTATAGGGTATCGTCCAGTTCATCCGCCAGCGCTTTCAGTCGCTTGGCATAGTCTTTCGCTGCTTCTATGTCATGAATTGAGCAAGGGCCTATAACCACAAACAGGCGATGGTCTTTCCGGTCAAGAATGTCACGGATAGTCTGCCGCCCCTTGTAGACGGTTTGTTCTGCTGCTTCAGACAGAGGGATATCTTCTTTAAGGCGATCAGGGGTAATGAGAATGTCCTGACTGGCGACATTAACGTTATCGATCTGGTGTACTGACATAATGATTCCGTGTTTTTTATAGCGTTCTGGATGGTGCAATCTGGCTCGATTGGGCCGTTATACTGCGCTATTCAAGGGGTAAATGCAATCAAGATCAAGGAGAGATGTCACACAATGACATTTACATTGTGATCCCGGGGTGGAGATTGTTCCGGTAAAGGAAATATTGTTCCAAAACAGAGCATTGCGGTATGTTTAAATAATATGTCAATAATACTCACTGCTGGTTCAGCAAAGAAACTGCTGATTCAACAAAAAAATAGTATGGCTTCGTTTTTGGGTGGCTAAATCAGGCATATCCGGGATCACGAATATGCCTGATGAGTAGCCGGCGGTAATTACATATCGCAAAATGGAAGATGCGGAAAGGATGATAAAGGCCGCGTATCCGTACGCCGATCTGTACGTCGCCGGTTTACCACTGCTTCGGGTTTTTCTGACGGTGCTGGCCGGGTCACAGGTGACAGGCGGCGGTCAAATTTGCGGCGTTCTCTGGTCAAGTCGTACATGCTGAGTCCTCCTTGTCATTGTTATGGACCCACGTATTAGCATAGCAATGTTACAGCATGCCGGTGATACCGAATCTTCATAACAAACCGCTGCCAATAACCATTGGTTTTTTAAAAAGCACTTTCTTGTGCAAAAGACATTCCTGTGTAAAAAACATCCTTGTGTAAAAAACATCACGCTGTATTAAGTATTCTGGGGAGCAATAGTTGAACACTGTATGGTGTTGAGCACAGCTAAGTCTTAAACCTGATGATTCAGTCCACGTATTAAATCAAGTATTAAACATGGTTAAATGTCTCTGCATACTGTACCTGACCGAGGTCACGACATTTATCATCCATGATGTTGATCTATAATGATTCTGTCTGACCAAAACTTAAATAGAATTCTTCAGGATGAATTTTGCAGTGATTCCAGAAAAGGACCACGTAACTTCCGACTCCAGTTCAGTCGGTGTAGAGCAACTGGCTGGCGCGCTTTTGAGGGTGAATCTGCCTGAAACCGAAAACATCTTTCGTGTGGCAGGTACCATGCTGATTGAAAGCGATGAGGATCGTCATGTTGTGGCGACCAGACTGGCGGATATCAGTCGCGATAAAAAACATCAACTGAGAGATGTTATCAAGCAGTTGAACCTCGATATGGGAGGTCTCGACAGGTCCATCATCAATTGTCTGGTATTTATGAACAGAGCCACTGAGCAGTGGCAGGCCCAGAGCCCCCTGGATCCGTTTGTACGAAAGTCCCTGATGCGCAGAAGATACATTCTGGCGGCATTGCTACTGGACCAGCCTGAATTCGTGTTGGATCCGAAGCATCCGGTCAACGAGATTCTGGGCCTGGTTGAGGACCTTTTCCTGGGGTGGGAAGAGGAAAAAGGGCAACCTCCAACATTTGTTATGAAATCCCTGAATGTTCTGACGAGGCTGCTGGATGCAGATCATTGTTTGATCAGGGAGGAACAGGAACTGGCACGTAATGCTCTGTTCGGCGAGTGGGAGAAGGAGCAGAAACGGCGAAAAATGATGGAAGATCGCCTGATACAGTCGGAGCTCGGCCTGGACAATGTCTGGTATGCCCAGCAATTGGCGATTCAGACGATTAATAAGTTTGCTGCCGGGAAAACGTTGCCACCGGATATCAGCCAGTTCCTGTCGACCGTCTGGCTGGATTCCATGCGACTGATCATTCTCTCTAAAGGTGAGGAAAGCCGCGAGTTCCAGTTAATGTTCAAACTGACTGACCGTATTGTGTTTACCTATAAAGGCCAACACAGCGCTGGGCAGATGCAGCGTTTGTATGACTACGCCGGGCAGTTGGTGGATGAGCTGCAAAATCATTTGCACAGTCTCGACAAGAATCCCGATGAGCAGGAACGGCAATTGGTTGTTCTGCAAAATGTAGTGTTACAGATCATTAAACAACAGGAAGTAGCCAGAGAAGAGTTCAATGCCCTGGAGTGTGAATTCATCGATGTTGATCAAAGCAGTGTCTCTGACATTGTTAATGAATTGCAGGAACTTCAGGGTAAGTGGTTCCGTAAATTTGATCGAATGTGCCGGCTGGTACATATACTGCCACGGCAGCAGGCAATTTTATGGAGCGATTTTAGCGGCCGGAAAGTCGCTTTGGAGCCTGCCAAGGAGTTTTACGCTGAGTGGCGCTCGGGGAAAAAAGGTGAGTTGACGCAGTCAACAAGACTACAGGAAATATGCTCAGAGGTTGCCCTGGAAATTGTGGCAACGGACGTTGCTCACCGGAAAGCGCTGCAGATGAAGCTCGAGGAAGAGCGTAGTATCCGGGCTGCGGCAAAGGCGAAAGCTGAGGCAGAAGCAAAAGCCATCATGGCAGCCCGAGAAGAAGCCCAGAGGAAGAAGGATGCTGAACGAGCGGAAATAGAAGAGCGTATGCGTCAGCAGGCTATCGAGGAAGAGGAACGCAGGCGTCTGCAGGCCGAGCATGATGCGGTGGACGCTATCGATAGTCTGAGGATCGGTGGCTGGGCTCATTTTGAAAAAGATGGAAAAGAGGTTCGGGCCAAATTGGGCGTTCGTTTCAATGCGACAGGTCGATTGGTATTCGTCGATGAGTTCGGAATGAAACTCGCTGAACTTCAGCGGGATGAAGCCAAGGAGCTGATCTTGGCTGGCAAATTCAAATTGCTTGGAGCTGATGCGGATCTTGAAGAAAGGCTTTCAAGGGCTGTAGGGCGTATCGGGATTGCGAAGAGGTAAGATTATGCACAACAAGAATCCTCTGGACGATAATCTGAGAACGGAGCCTCGGCTCCCTCATAATGAAGTGATCTATGTTGAAATCAAGTCATCAGGGGCTGTGGAAAATGGTGATCTTGGGCCAGTCATCAAGGCATCGGAAACAGTGGATGTGTCCGCCAACGGAATTCAGGTCAGGGTCACTCAGCCCATGAGGGTGGGGGCTTTCATCGAGCTCGGTATTATTCGCGAGAAAACCGGTGATCGCTACGATCTTGTTGCCGAGGTACGGTGGCAGAAACGCCTTCCGGGGTCTGTAGGATATCTCGTTGGATTGGCGCTTGTTGAATCCGATGACACTTCAATTGTTGAGTGGAAGCTGGCTGTCTCAGCCATGTTGGGTGATGATGCTGACGACCATGTGCGTTGTTAGTTCATGACCCGTTTCATCAAGAGGTGGGATATCTACGTTATATCCCACCGGCTGGGTTATTTTGTAATTTAATCCTCTGGCCTTAAAGTCCTTCCATCGGGGCAAAGTCTGAAGAAAGATCATCTCCCTGCAGGATGGATTCAAGTTCGTCTATGGATGGCGATGACTTGGTTGGTGCCTGCTGAACATCCGCCAGGAATACAATGGCATCCTGAACGGTTTGATAAGGAATCTCTTCCATCGGCACATGGCCGACTCCCGGATAGCTGATGAACTGCAGATTTCTCACGTCTGCTTTCCAGCGATCTGCCAGAGCGATGGGAATCCAGTGATCTTCCTCTCCCCACATCAGCAATGTCGGGGCGTCTATGCTGGCAAAGGGCAGCGGACGGTCCACGCTCGATGCCTCGGATTCCATCTGCATTGTCTTTACATAGATTGCCTTGGCGCCAGGCCTCTGGGCCATGTGGACATAGCGATACAGGTTGTCTTGGCTAAGACGGGACTTATCGCCGTATATCTCCATCACATTCTTTGTGATCAGAAAGGGGGGTTGGATAAACTTTGAAAGCGTACTGATTACGGGCGTGGTAGCGAGCTTGAATACCCAGGGCTGTTCGTGGGGATAACCGGCTGGGTCGATCAGAATCAATTTTTCCACTCTTTCAGGGTATTGAGCAGCATAGCGAGCTGCAATATAGCCTCCGAACGAATTGCCTGCCATGGAGAAGCGCTCAAGCTCGACATTCTCTATGAATTTCGCAAAGGTGTTGAAAACGTAATCCTCATTGAACTCATCAATGTCTTCCGGGCCACCGGTTAACCCGAATCCGGGCATATCGAGGGAAATGACCCGAAAATTCTTGGTGAGTTCTTCTGTCCAACCATCCCAGGTTTGTAGAGAGGACATCACTCCGTGCATCAACACGATAGCCGGACCTTCGCCAATATCCCGGTAATGTATTTCCAGACCGTTCACCTCAACGAACCTGGAATTCTGATCGGTATACTTTTTCTTCAGGTCTTTCAGTGGAATATCCGCCATGCCCATGGCGTTTGCGAGGGTAGGGCTGGCCTTCATTGCCGGCTTCATGGAACTGCAACCGCTGGTTGTCAGTATCAACAAAGCGATCAGGAGACTGAATAGTGAGGATCGAGTCATGTGATGTTGTCGTTATGTCCGGTAGATGTTCACAATCCGTTACATTAATGAGAAAAATCTTTCATTACAGTGACGTGGTGCTGAAATTCTACTACGGGTCAGGGTGACATTCACCGCAGATACAAAAAAGGGAAGCTGAAGCTTCCCTTTTTAAGATCAGGTTTTAAGAGCTGTTGCTGCTTATTCCGCTTCCCAGGCCATGGCGGTGGTGTTGAAGCCGCCGTCGACGTAGAGAATTTCGCCGCTGATACCGCTGGCGAGATCGGAGCACAGAAACATTGCGGCGTTGCCAACTTCATCGATAGTGACATTGCGACGCAGAGGGGTCTGTTTGGCATTCTCTGCCAGCATCTTGCGGAAATCCTTGATGCCGGATGCCGCCAGGGTGCGGATAGGTCCTGCAGAAATGGCATTGACGCGGGTGCCTTCGGGGCCAAGGCTGCTGGCCATGTAGCGGGTGTTGGCCTCAAGACTGGCCTTGGCCAGACCCATGACGTTGTAGTTGGGGATGGCACGTTCTGCACCCAGATATGTCAGGGTCAGCAATGAACCGTTACGGCCACGCATAAGATCGCGTGCTCCCTTCGCCAGCGCAACAAAGCTGTAGGAGCTGATGTCGTGAGCGATACGGAACCCTTCCCGGGTGGTGACATCCACATAGTTGCCGTCGAGTTCGTTTCCTGGAGCAAAACCTACCGAGTGAACCAGGATATCAATGCCATCCCAGTGTTTGCCGATCTCGGTAAACAGGTTGGTGATTTCTTCATCGTTGGCAACATCACATGGGAAGGTGAGTTTTGAGTCGTACTCAGCAGCAAAGTCTTCGACCCGGCCTTTGAGTTTGTCATTCTGATAGGTCAGAGCAATTTCTGCTCCTTCGCGATGGAAGGCATCTGCAATGCCTTTGGCGATAGATAGTTTGCTGGCAACGCCGACAATTAGCGCTTTTTTACCTGACAGTAATCCCATAATCGTTGTCCGTCTGTTTCACTGTTTAATTGTCATAATATTCGCTTGGCCTTGAGGTATCAAAAGGCGTGAGCCGAATATAACCGTTCTGTTATTGCTCTGTATTACTACTATTCCCATGTCTTTATAAATAAACATGCTTTACGAATAACTATGCACTACAAATAGCTAGGTGTTAAAAATAACTAGGTGTTAAAAAACACGTATTACGAAAAGGCGGCATCCAGCAGTTTACGGGTGTACTCCTGTGCCGGATTGGCAAATATTTCACCCGTCTGACCTTCCTCTACCACGCATCCTGACTTCATCACCAAAATTCTATGGCTCAGTGCTTTTACCACGGCCAGGTCATGACTGATAAAGATATAAGCCAGTTTGTACTTTTGCTGTAACCGGCGCAGTAATCCGATAACCTGTTTCTGCACGGATCTGTCCAGTGCTGAAGTCGGCTCGTCCAATATGATGAGCTTTGGCTTCAGAACCAGCGCTCGGGCGATGGCAATTCTCTGACGCTGTCCCCCGGAGAATTCGTGTGGGTAACGATCCATAACTTCCGGGTCGATCTCTACGTCCTGCAACGCCTCCACGACCTTTTTCATGCGCTCATCTTCACTCAAATCCGGTGCATGAACCAGTAGACCTTCTTCTACAATCTGTGCAATTGACATCCTTGGGCTCAGGCTTCCATAAGGATCCTGAAACACAATCTGCATATTGTTGCGAAAGGGATTGAAGGCTTTCTGGTCGAGTTTTTCAAGTGCAGTACCCTCGAATGACCATTCGCCCTTAGCGGGAAGCAACTTCAACAGACCGAGGCCTAATGTGGTTTTCCCGCTACCGCTTTCTCCGACGATTCCCAGAGTTTCTCCTTCTTTCAGCTGAAGGTCGATATCTCGGGTTGCCTGTAGTGACTTGATGGTCCTGCCCCAGAAATTCTTTTTTAAAGGAAAGGAAATATTGACGCCATGAGCCTTTAGTAGGACTGGGGCAGAAGCATCTACCGGATCGGGAGAGCCGGACGGCTCAGCATCCAACAGCATCCTGGTGTAGTCGTGCTGGGGTGAAGTAAAGACGGATTCACGTGATCCTTGCTCAACAATATGGCCATCCTTCATCACGGCCACTTTATTCGCATAATGGCGAACAATTCCCAGATCGTGGGTAATCAACAGAACGGACATTTCGAGTTTGGATTGAAGGTCACGGATCAGCTCCAGTATCTGCTTTTGTACCGTGACATCCAGCGCGGTTGTCGGTTCATCGGCAATGAGTAGCTTTGGATCGTTAGCCAGAGCCATGGCGATCATGACTCTTTGTTTCTGGCCTCCGGACAACTGATGGGGATAGCTTGCGAGCCGGGTTTCCGGGTCAGGAATGCCAACGAGATCAAGCAGCTCTATAATTCTGCGTCTGGCGGCTGATCCGGTGAGTCCCTTATGCAGTAACAGTGTTTCGCCGATCTGCTTTTCAACCGTATGCAGAGGGTTCAGAGAGGTCATGGGTTCCTGGAAAATGACCCCGATATCATCTCCGCGGATTCGTCTGAGTTCCCTTTCATCCAGATCAAACAGATTCTTGCCTTCCAGCAGAATACTGCCATTCGGGTGTGAGGCTGCCGGGTAAGGTAACAGGCGCAATATAGACATGGCTGTTACTGATTTACCGGAACCGCTTTCCCCCACCAGAGCCATCATTTCCCCTTTGCCAATGGAAAAAGAGACCTGGTCCACTGCAATGGAGGTGCGGCTGCCCTGGTGGAAGTGAACGCTGAGATTGTTGATGCTTAATAGCTCAGACATAGGATTAGTGTTGCTTTCTTGGGTCGAAGGCATCGCGGACGGCTTCTCCGATAAATACCAGTAGTGTGAGCATGACCGCCAGAACCACAAAGGCGGAAATCCCTAACCAGGGCGCGTGTAAATTCGATTTACCTTGGGAAATCATCTCGCCCAGGGAAGCTGAACCCGGGGGAAGGCCGAAACCGAGAAAGTCCAGAGAGGTCAGGGTGGTGATGCCTCCCGTCAGGATAAATGGCATAAAGGTTAATGTTGCGACCATGGCATTGGGAAGCATGTGCTTAAACATGATGGCGCTGTTTCTTAGTCCAAGGGCTCTGGCTGCCCGCACATATTCGAAATTCCTGGCTCTCAGGAACTCAGCCCTGACTACATCAACCAACGCCATCCAGCTGAACAGAAGCATGATTCCGATCAGCCACCAAAAATTCGGCTCGACGAAACTGGAGAGGATTAATAGAAGATAAAGAACCGGAAGACCTGACCAAATTTCAAGAAATCTCTGGCCAAACAGGTCGATTTTGCCGCCGTAATACCCTTGGATTGCGCCCGCAAGAACGCCGATCACTGAACTGAAGAGAGTGAGCACCAATCCAAAGAGCACCGAGATACGGAATCCATAAATCAAACGGGCTATCACATCACGACCCTGATCATCAGTACCGAGAAGGTTGTCTTGAGACGGTGGTGCAGGGGCCGGCTGAGATAGATCATAGTTGATTGTCTGGTAGTCGTAGCGAATTAGCGGCCATAAAATCCAGCCTTTCTCATTGATCAGATCTTTAACGAAAGGGTCTCTATAGTCCGCTTCCGTTTCAAAATCTCCCCCAAACGTGGTTTCAGGGTAGGTCTTGAATACGGGCATATAAAGACTTCCTGAATATGCCACCAGCAGAGGCTTGCTGTTGCAGAGGAACTCCGCGCCAAGACTCAGAGTGAAAAGAACCAGGAATATCCACAGAGAATAGAATCCGCGTTTATTGCGGCGGAAATTTTGCCATCGACGCTGATTGATGGAATTCCAGGAGGAGGGACTGAAGATTTTCAATTCAACCCTCCCGGCTTTCAAAGTCAATGCGTGGATCAACCCACACATAGGTGAGGTCACTGACGAGTTTGAGCAGAAGTCCCATCAGCGTAAATATAAAGAGAGTGCCGAACATCACCGGATAGTCGCGGTTGATTGTGGACTCAAATCCAAGCAGGCCAAGACCGTCGAGGGAGAAGATTACTTCAATCAACAGAGAGCCGGTAAAGAACAGGGATACCAAAGCAGAAGGCATTCCGGCAATAACGATCAGCATGGCATTGCGAAACACGTGGCCATACAGGATCTTCCTTTCTTCGAGCCCCTTGGCCCTGGCGGTAATCACGTACTGCTTATTGATTTCATCCATAAAGGAATTTTTGGTCAACATCGTAAGCGTCGCAAAACCGCCGATAACATTCGCTGTTATCGGTAATGCCAGGTGCCAGAAGTAATCGGTAACCTTTCCAAAAATGCTCAGTTCATCGAAGTTACTCGATGTCAGCCCTCTGAGTGGGAAAAAGTCCCAGTAAGAGCCGCCGGCAAACAATACGATGAGTAAAATAGCAAAGAGAAAACCGGGTATGGCGTAGCCGACAATGATGGCGGCACTGGTCCAGATATCGAATCTTGAGCCATCCTTGACCGCCTTTCGAATCCCCATGGGAATGGAGATCAGATAGATAATCAAAGTAGACCAGAGCCCAAGGGATATGGAGACGGGCATTTTATCGATGATCAGATCAAGAACGGATCTGTCCCTGAAAAAACTGTCCCCAAAATCAAAAGTGGCATAGTTTTTCAGCATGAGAAAAAAGCGTTCGTGCGCTGGCTTATCAAAACCGTAGAGTTTCTTGATCTGCTCTATCAGCTCCGGCGGCAGGCCCTGGGCTCCGCGGTAATTTGAATCGCCACCTGACTGGCTTTGTACTTCGCTGCCGCTTCCCGCAACGCGATTTTCCACTTCAGAGCCCAAGCCTTCCAGCTTGGCCAGAGTCTGTTCAACAGGGCCGCCGGGGGCGGCCTGAACAATAATGAAGTTGAGTAACAATATGCCCAGCAACGTGGGAAATATGAGTAATATTCTTCTAAGAATGTATTGCCACATAGGAATCTGCTGGCCCTGAAATTACTTAATCCACCAAGTACTCAAGTCTGATCCAACTTTAGTCTGTTTTTCAGGGTGAGCCAGTTTTTTCCAGTAAGCGATGCGCTCATAGGGCAGATGCCACTGCGGAATGACAAAGTGATTCCAAAGCAATACCCGGTCGAGAGCGTGAGTCCGGGCAACGAGGCTTTCCCGGTCGGGGGCGGTAATGACAAGGTCAATCAGTTCATCAATGACCGGGTCAGCGATTCCTATGAGATTGCGTGACCCCTTAACGTTGGCGCGGGAGCTGTGCCAGAATTCCCGTTGTTCATTGCCAGGAGAGTTCGACTGACCAATGGTGTATACGATCATGTCGAAGTCAAAATCCCTGATTCGATTAATGTACTGTGTCGTGTCGATACGTCTCAGGGAAGCGTCAACGCCGAGGCGTTTGAGGTTTTGGACAAAAGGTAGAACGATGCGCTCAAACCCTTGATCAAATATGGTGATTTCGAATGCCAGTGGCTTACCGGATTTTTTATTGACCAGTTTGCCGTTATTGATTTCCCAACCAGCTTCTTTCAGCAGTCCAGTCGCCTTTCGCAGGTTGTTGCGAATATTACCCGGTTTGGGGTTGGTGGGTGCCTGATACTCCTTGGTGAATACTTCGTTGGGAATCTTCCCTTTAAAGCGATTCAGAATCTCAAGCTCTTCTCCCTTGGGAAGCCCTTTTGCTGCCAGCTCAGAGTTATCCCAAAAGCTGTTGGTGCGGGCATATTGACCGTAGAAAAGATTGGCATTTGTCCATTCGAAATCGAAAGCAAGCCCGAGAGCCTGGCGAACTTTGGGATCCTTAAAAATATCCTTTCGAATATTGAAAATGAACGCCTGCATCCCGGATGGAGTGCTTTCAGGCAGCTGTTCTTTAACAATGTTGCCCTTATCAAACTGTGGGCCGGTGTAGGCTGTTGCCCAATTCTTGGCAGTATTTTCAATTCTCACATCGAACTCGCCGGCCTTGAATGCTTCAAGGGCAATTGTATGATCCTTGTAGTACTCGTAGGTGATCTCGTCGAAATTGTAAAAGCCATTGTTAACCGGGAGGTCAGCTGCCCAATAGTCTTTGACTCTTTCATAAGTGATTGAGCGGCCCGGTTCAAAGGATTTTAGTTTGTAGGGGCCGCTGCCGAGAGGAACGCTCAGGTCAGCCGCTGCGAAATCGTGGTTTTCGTAGTAATGCTTGGGAAGTACCGGCAGCTGGCCGAGAATAAGTGCCAGTTCTTTATTTTTATTGGATTTAAAGTTAAAGCGAACGGTCCTTTCGTCAACCGCGAGCACTTCTTTTACGTCTGCATAATAGGCTTTGTAGAATGGCTGACTTTGTTCATTCTCTGTGAGCATTTTAAACGTGAAAATCACGTCTTCTGCCGTAATGGGATGACCGTCATGAAATCGTGCCTTGGGGTTCAGGTGAAAGGTCACCCAACTTCGGTCCTCAGGTATCTCTATTTTCTCAGCAATCAATCCGTATTCGCTGAAAGCTTCATCTCCGGAAGACTTGGCCAGGGTGTCATGCATAAATCCTGCAACACCAGCCGCCGGAACGCCTTTGATAACGAAAGGATTGAAGCTGTCAAAACTGTCACCGACGACACCCAGCCTTAGGGTGCCTCCCTTGGGAGCTTTGGGATTGGCGTAGTCAAAATGAGTGAAGTCCGCCGGATACTTGGGGTCTCCATGCATGGCAAATCCATGGCTGACAGAAACCTTGGTTTCTTCGGCATTGACAGGACTGGATAGGGAGGCCCAAAGCAGGATGAATGTTGAGATAATGGCGGAGAAAATCTTCTTGTGCCCGAAAGCGGCAGTTCTGATGTCTAAAGACATGATCAACCTTAATGTTGTTGTGGATGCTGTATTATTTTTCCAGCCACCAGTTCTCGAACCCTAAAGTATAGTTCGGCTGGTTTCCGGGTTTTTGCAGCGGCTTCCAATAGGCGGCTCTGAAGCTGCCTAAATGCCAGTTCGGCACTATATAGTGCTGCCAAAGTAAAACTCGATCAAGTGCTCTCAGCGTTACGGTCAGTTCATTTTGAGAGCCGGCCTGTATGGCTTTTTCGACCAGACTGTCGATAGCCGGATGGGAGATTCCGGCATAGTTACGGCCGCCCGCCATACCTGCTGAGGACGAATGGAAGTATTCTTTGAGTTCCTGCGCGGGAACGAAACTCTGAGGCAGCACAAAAGTCGTGATATCAAAATCGTAAGTATCCAGACGGGTTTTGAACTGAGCGCTGTCCAATAGTCGGATACTGACTTCCAAACCGGCTTTTTTCAGGTTTTGGACATAGGGGAGAAACACTCTTTCAAGCCCCTTCTGGATATAGATAATTTCCAGTTCAACCGGCTGGGAACTGGAGGTATCGACCATTCTTCCATTTTTCAATTCAAAGCCGGCTTGCTTGAATAATTGAAAAGCCTGTTTGAGCTGTGGGCGAATGTTGCCTGAACCATCCGTGTCGAATGTGGGGGGATTCAGGCTGAAAAGTTCTGGTGGTAGTATTTTGCGAAAAGGCTCTAATAGCTTCAGTTCTTTGCCATCCGGAACGCCTCTGGCCTGATAGTCGGAGTTTGGAAAATAGCTTTCTGTCCTTGTATAGGCGTCGTAGAAGAGGTTCTTGTTGGCCCATTGAAAATCGAACAGCACTGCCAGGGCATGTCGGAAATCCACGTTATCCAGCGGTGGCCTTCGGGTGTTGAAGAATAACCCCTGGACACCGGCGGGTATTTTGTGGGGAATTTCCACCTTCACCACTTTTCCTTCATCTACAGCGGGGAAGTCATAGCCGGTTGCCCAGTTCTTTGAGGAATATTCCAGAAAAATATCCAGATTGCCTGCTTTAAAGGCTTCAAATGCCACAGTCTGGTCCCGGTAGAATTCTACGGTGACCTTGTCGAAGTTGTAGCGCCCCTGGTTTATGGGAAGGTCCTTGCCCCAATAGTCGTTTACCCTCTGGTAAACAATATTCTGTCCGGGCTCGACAGACGCGATTTTATAGGGGCCGCTCAGTAGTGGCGGCTCCAGGGTAGTGCGCTCAAAGTCTTTCGTCTTCCAGTAGTGCTCGGGCAGTATCGGCATTTCACCGAATCGTAGCAGGTCCTTCCGGGAGTTCGGACGTTTGAACCGTACTTTGACCTTTTTGCTTTCAAGGGCTTCTACAGATTCAATGCCTTCCAGAAGCTGTTTGAACCTGGGGTGGCCTTTAGCAAGTAGTGTGTTGTAGGAGAACACCACATCTGAGGCTTCTATGGGGTGTTTGTCGTGAAATTGTGCTTCCGGCCTGAGTGCGAATACCGCCCAGGAAAGATCTTCCGGATAGGACACCGACTCAGCGATCAGGCCGTAGGCGGTTTCGATTTCGTCACCGGAAGGAGAGCGCTCACCAGAGCCGGTTAACAGTGTCTCGTTAAGTTCGTTGATACCGTACAGATAAAATCCGGGCGTATTAAATGGGCTGGTGCCTTTTAGCGTGTACGGATTCAATGAATCGAAAGTACCGAATCCCAGCAGCTTGATCGAGCCGCCTTTGGGAGCATTTGGATTGACGTATTCCAGGTGTTGAAAATCCGCTGGGTACTTAAGGTCACCCCACAATGAAAAACCATGGGAAGTGGCCACGGTTTGTGCGGCACCCGAGAGTGCCGAAATAAATATTAAACAGAGAATCGATAGAGCCCGGGGCAATGTACGATGGGGGTTATACACCTTCATTGTGTGCTCTGAACTCAAATATCATCAAAATTTTACCTGCCTGATTCAATCCCTAAATAACCTAGCAATTTCAGCTAGATAAATGAAGCTATTTAAACTCAATAGAAAGACACTTTTTTACAAAGTATGCTTCAGTTCGCTCTAACTGGGGTCTACACTTGAGCATAGGTTATCCCTGATAAACATAAATAGAGAGGGTGAATGCTGTTGACTTCGAAGAAAGCTCCTTTCGGGTTGGATGAGTGGCTTGAGGAGCTGAGCCAGATGGATGCAGTGACCATGGGGGCCATTATCAGGGAGTTGAACAAGCTGACCGATTCCGAAGAGTCATCGGTACAGCAGTTGTCTAAGGAGATTTTAAAAGACCCGACTCTGACATCGAAGATTATCAAGGTTGCTAATAGCGTCCTTTACAATCCATCCAAGACTCCGGTGACTACGATCAGCCGGGCAATCATGCATATCGGGTTTAATACCGTCCGGGCGATTTGTGTCTCGGCTGTTGTCATTGAATCGATCATGAAGCAGCATCCCCGGGAATCTCTGATCAGACAGATGGCTCGGTCATTCCATGCCGCGATTCAGGCGCGAAATTTATGTGACAAAGCCCGGTTGGACGTTAAGGAAGAGGTGTTTGTGGCGGCACTTCTTCTTCATTTGGGCGAATTGATGATTTGGGCGTATCCGCATCAAAGCATTGATAAGGCATACCGGCTTTACCAGCAGGGGGGCACCTCAAGGGATATAGAGTCAGTCCTCGGCGTAACCTTTGAGAGACTGACGGTGGAGTTGGTTGCTCAATGGAATTTGGGGGGGACGCTTGCTGAGTCCCTGTCAGAAGACAAGAAAGACCAAAGCAGAATGTCCCAGGCTGTGTGCCTTGGGGATGAGATTGCCATAGCGATGGAGAAGGGCTGGGACAGCCTCGAAATGGAAGTGGTGTTGAAGAAGGTGTCTGTCTTTTCCAATCAACCGGTAGACGTTGCCAAAAAGCGGCTGCGGGCCAGTATGGATGAGGCAACCCAATTGTCCAAACTGTATTGTGATCCGAAACTTACCCAGTTATTGAAAGAAACCTGCCAGGTAGTCGACGAGTCGCTCGATACCCCACCGTTATTGCATCCCAACCCACAGGTTCAGCTGCAGACTCTGCAGGCTACCATGCATATGATGTCCGGTAATCTGGATACGGGGAAACTATTTCAGTTAATTATGACCGGGCTGCATGAAGGTGTTGGATTGGAGCGCGTGGCTCTTGCCATATTCAACCAATCGCGTACCCAGGTGTCAGCCAAGTACGTGGTGGGAGCTCGGACAGTGAATTGGCGTGAACGCTATCGGTTTGCGTATGAAAAGAAACCCGACAATTTGTTTTCTGCGGTGATGCAGCGCCGGGAGTCGGTATGGTTGGGAAGTTCCGCTCATTCCTCTGTGTCCAAGTTACGGGGGGCGGCATTTGATGAGCTGGTAGGCTCGGGAGATTGCCTGTTGGGCCCCATCCTTGCCGGTAATCGCGAAGTTGGGTTTTTATATGCGGATATGAGAGTCTCCGGCCGTCCGATGACGGAAACCTATTTCAGTGGTTTCAAGCATTTTCTCCAGCAGACGTCCCTGTGTCTTGGGCTGCTGGCGAATAAACGCTAGAGCACAAACAAGTGCTGGATTGCAGGATCAGTGCTGAAGACCCTAATTGATCTCCGTGACGTCGACGTAAATCGAGAGTCGCTGGCCTGGTCGCAAAATGCTGTTTTTGTTGATGGCATTCCACTTGGCCAGATCATTCACTGACACATTGAATTTATTGGCGATCAGGTAAAGTGAATCCCCCTGACGGACACGATAACCCACCTTGCGAATGATCTCTCTATTGCTGAAGGGAGAACTGCTCGGAGAGGTAGAGGTCTGTGCCAGATTGACTTTGGTCCACACCACCAGTTTTTTGCCTGGACTCAGTACATCTCCAGGAGCCATGCCGTTCCATTTGGCGAGCTTTCTGACATTAACATGGTAAGCCCGGGAGATATCCCAGAGGGTGTCGCCGGATTTGACCGTGTATTCCACTTTGGTGGTGCCTGCAGCACCGGTAACTCTGGCTTGCTTGCTCTCCAGGCGATTGTCGGCACTCAAGGCGTAGTAGTCTTCACCTTCATAGCTGCTTGGAATCAACAGTTGTTGCCCCTGGCGGATGAGTGTGCCCCGAATTCGATTAACATCTCTGACCACCTGAGGAGTGGTTTTGAATTTTTTGGCGATGGAGATCAGGCTGTCGCCGGCTTTGACCCGATAACGGGTCCAGTTTACACGCTGCTCGGTTGGTAAATCATCGTAAGCTTGCTTGAATATCTCAATTTTATCTACCGGCAGAACCAATCTATGGGGCCCCAGTGGATCAGTGGCCCATTGGTTGTAACCAGGATTGAGAATATACAGATCGTCAACATCGATCTGGGCCAGACGGGCAGCCTGGGAGAGGTCAATCTGGGAGTCCAGCTGGACCACTTCAAAATAGGGTTCGTTGGTAATCGGGAACAGCGTAACCCCGTAGTCTTTCGGGGTATTCACCAGTTTGGCTATGGCAAGGAGCTTGGGGACATAAGCCCGGGTTTCCCGGGGCAGATCAAGATGCCAGAAATCAGTGGGCTTTCCACGCGCCTTATTTTTTCGGATAGCCCGCTGAACCGTTCCCGCACCGGAATTATAGGAAGCCAGTGCGAGTAGCCAGTCGCCTTTGAAGAAGCGAGCCATATCACTGAGATAATTGAAGGCTGCTTCCGTTGAGGCAACGATATCCCGCCGACCGTCATACCACCAGGTCTGACGAAGTCCGTAGTGTTTACCTGTGCCGGGAATAAACTGCCAGATTCCAGCTGCACGGCCGTGAGAGTAGGCAAAAGGATCGAAAGCACTTTCGACAACCGGCAACAAGGCCAACTCTGCGGGGATTCCGCGTCGTTCAGCTTCAGAGACAATATGGTGAAGGTAAAGTGAGCTACGTTCGAAGGTGCGGTCGAGATATGCCTGATGGCGTGCGTACCAATCCAGCTGGGTTTCTATTCTGGGGTTGGTCTGCCCAAGATCCAGTTTGAAGCCTGATCGCATTCGATCCCAAAGGCTCTTGCTGACTGCCAGTGCGGTATCGTTGGAGGGGGGCGATTCTGAATCGTTCTCCTGGTCCCCTGTAGAAGCACCGGCATTATTCAAATATTGAACATCCGATTGAGCTTCCGCTTTGGTGACGACGTTGATGGACTGATCATTATCGGTGGTCTCCTGGGAGGTGACTCCACCGATCTCAGGGTTTCCTGACAGATCGTAGGATAAGCCCGTTTCAGCAGTCGGCGGAGATGTCGACGATCCACTGGTCTGAGACGAATCAGGTTCTTGGGAACCGCTCGATACCACCTGCTCCAGATGACTGCAGGAGGCGAGAAATACTAACTGTGTTGCGGCCAGCAGGCGCGCGAAATATTGCATAATTCAGCTTAACTATCAGCGTTTACATCAAAGGTCTTCCGCCACTTTCCAAGCGATCGGCAAGCAAAACGTCGGGAATTGTATGGGGCGGTAGTTTGATCAGCAAGTTAAAAAACCTAAAAGTTATCCTTCCACTTTCTGATGGCGCCCATGACCTCCGCTTCATTTTGAGGTTCGTGGCCGAGCTTTGTCCTGGCTTGCGCGACGACTTTGGCGTCGTTCGTTCGCAGAAAAGGATTGAATTCCATCTCCCTGGATAATAAGGAGGGCAGTGTGGGTATACCTTGTTGTCTCAGGTCTGCACATTCATTGATTCGCTGCTGGACAGCATCGGAATCCGGCATAACGGCTTTTGCAAAGGCGAGATTGGATAGCGTGTACTCGTGAGCACAGTAAACCTTGGTTTCGCCCGGCAGAGACTTCAGTTTTACAAGCGAGTCCAGCATGTTTTCCGGTGTTCCCTCGAATAGCCTCCCGCAACCGGCGGAGAAAAGCGTATCCCCGCAGAAAAGTACCGGGCCCAATTCAGGGGATGTTCCAAAATAGGCGATATGATCCATTGTGTGTCCCGGCACCGTGATAACACGAAGTGTCAAGCCTGGGAGTTCCAGAGTTTCCCCCTCGTTCAAAGGATGGTTGATCATGGGGATACTGGCTTTTTGATATCCGTAAACGGGAATGTCGCGCCGTGCAATCAGGCTGCGAATGCCGCCCACATGATCCATATGATGATGTGTTACGAGTATGCCTGCCAGTTCCAGTCCATGCTCTAGTAGGCAGGCTTCTACCGGACCGGCGTCGCCTGGATCAACAACCCAGGCCTGTTCCTGGCTTTCATAGAGCCAGATGTAATTGTCATGAAATGCAGGGATTGGAAATATCTTAGCCATGGGTTATCCCGGAGAATTCGAAGTGATACTATTTTAGCCTCGGGGAGTTCTATTATCGATGATCCTGAACCATATTTTGAGCTTAGGCTTCCGTGAGGGAAATTTCTATTTAATTCCTGTATTAGTATTGTTCGTGGCTAGTATTGTCCGTGGATAGTATAGTTCGAGAGAAATATCGTTCAGATTCTGAAATCCAGGAAAGCAATGGCAAAACAGGGTTATGAAGAATATTAGCAAGCTTAAAATGCTGGATCCTGGATCTGTCAGGGAGGATTTCCGTCAATGGTTTGGGACCGGGTTGGGGAGATCCCTGCTGGCCAGTCAAAGGCTTGCCGTAGAGCGATGCATATCCCGCTATTTCGGATACCATCAGTTGGAGTTACTGGTCGATCAGGATCACGGAATCGCTGAGAACAGTTTGCTGGGGCACCGAATTGTCGCAGTACCCAAACTGGAAGAGGAAGCGGGAGACGGTGTTCTTGTCTGTGAGCCCCATGAGTTACCGCTGGTATCGGACAGTATTGATCTGGTGGTGCTGCATCATACGCTGGACCTTTCGCCTCAGCCTCACCAAGCCTTACGTGAAGCCTGCCGGGTGCTGCGTTCGGGTGGACACATTGTCATCGTCGGTTTTAATCCGGTCAGCACTTGGGGCTTGAGCAAGTATCTTCACCGTAGTCGTAAAGCGCCCTGGTCAGGGCGATTCATTTCAGCCGTAAGGCTTGAAGACTGGCTGAATCTTCTCGATCTGCAATTACATGAAGTCAATTATAGTTTTTACACTCCGCCCGCAGCGAATCTGCGCTGGCTGAGTCGTTTGGCTTTTTTAAACCGGCTGGGCAAAAAACTCAAGCTTCCGCTGGGGGCATTCTATATCATACAGGCGCAGAAGCGCGTCGGTGGCGTGATTCCCCTCAAACCAAAATGGCAAAGAAGAGCTGTTACCGGAAACGGAGCAGCAGTCGTTCAATTCACACCTTATAGAAAGAATGAAAAAAGTTGAGATTTATACCGATGGGGCCTGCAAAGGAAACCCCGGTCCCGGTGGATGGGGCGTTGTGCTTATTTATGGCAAGCAAAGAAAAGAACTCTGGGGTGGCGAAGCAAACACCACCAACAACCGAATGGAACTCACGGCAGCCATTCAGGGATTGAATGCCTTGAAGCAACCGTGCCAGGTGGAGCTTTATACGGATTCCCAATATGTTCGCAAGGGGATTACGGAGTGGATGACCAACTGGAAGAAGAAGCAGTGGAGAACTGCTTCGGGAAGCCCTGTGAAGAACAGTGAATTATGGAAGTTGCTCGATGAGGCTTGTCAGAGGCATCAGGTGAGCTGGCATTGGGTGAAAGGGCATAGCGGCCATCCCTTGAATGAGCTGGCAGATGAGCTGGCTAACCGGGGAGTGCTGGAGCCTTCCTCCGGTGTGTGAAATAAACTACTGAAGAATTAACAAATTTATATGCGTCAAATTGTACTGGATACTGAAACAACCGGTCTGGAGCCTTCGCAAGGGCACCGGATTATTGAAATTGGTTGTGTTGAAATCATTGATCGGAAACTTACCGGAAATCATTACCACGTCTACATCCAGCCTGATCGCGAAGTGGATGTTGAAGCATTTGAAGTGCATGGCATTTCGAACGAGTTCCTGGCAGGAAAGCCCCGATTTGCGGAAATTGCTGACGAGTTCCTGAATTTTATCAAAGGGGCTGAGTTGGTCATCCATAATGCGGCGTTTGACGTCGGGTTTATCGACCATGAGTTTGCCATGTTGGGTAAACAATATGGTAGGACGCAAGATCATTGTGGTGTCGTTGATACGCTACTAATGGCGCGTAAGAAGCACCCTGGCCAGAAAAACAATCTGGATGCCTTGTGTCGACGATACGGAATCGATAACAGCCACCGTGACCTTCACGGAGCATTGCTCGACTCGGAAATTCTGGCTGACGTCTACCTCATGATGACCGGTGGGCAGACAGCGCTGATGCTGCATGGCGGTGATGGCGACGGCGACGAAAGTGCGACCGAAATCAAAAGGCTTTCGGCAGATCGTCCCAGGCTAAGAGTGGTGAAAGCCAGCGAAGAGGAGATGTCTGCTCACAATGAAAAGCTGGATTCTATAGAAAAAAGCTCCGGCGCTTGTCTTTGGAAGCAGTTGGACGGCTGAATGCTGATTTAGTCAGACTGACCCGTCCTAATATATGGACCAACAAAAAAGGCGCTGTTGAGCGCCTTTTTTGTTGCAGTAGAGTCAGCTATTTATGGTGAGCTGGTTCTATGTAATGAATCAGAAAGCTCTACAGTGTCAGGTTAACCATTAAGAGGCCGATTCCCCCCATGACGACAGTGTAAGGTGCTGCCATGATCACCATCTTCCCATAAGAAAGTCTGATCAAGGGAGCAATGGCTGAAGTCAACAGGAATAGAAAAGCAGCCTGGCCATTGGGAGTGGCAACACTAGGCAGGTTAGTTCCGGTGTTAATAGCGACGGCTAGTGCTTCATAATGCTCACGGGAGATCTGTCCGGCATCGAAGACCCTTTTGACTTCATCAATATAAACGGTCGCAACAAAGACGTTGTCGCTGATCATGGAAAGAACGCCGTTCGCGATGAAGAACATGGAAGGCTGGATCGATTCATCCATTGCCAGAACCGCGTTGATGATTCCGGAGAAAAGGTGCTGTTCATGGATGACGCCCACTATGGCGAAAAAGACAACGAGAAGCGCGGTAAAGGGTAATGCTTCTTCAAATGCTTTGCCGATCTGATGCTCTTCAATGATGCCGTTGGCAGATGTCTGGAGGATGATCACCATCAGGCCGATCAGTCCCACCGCAGCCAGATGGAAGGCGAGGGCAAATATCAAAATGGCGGCTACACATCCCTGGACCAGCAATTTGGACTTCTGCTGCAGGTTCATCTTTTTACTTTCTTCAGCGTCAAAATCTTCGAGAATCTGTCTGACGGAATCCGGAATATTTGAGCCATAGCCGAAAGTTTTGAGCTTCTCCAGGGCGCAACAGGTCAAAAGACCGGCGACCAGCACCGGAAGGGTGATGGGGGCCATGCGGATAAAGAATTCAATAAAGTCCCAGCCCATCTTGTCGGCAATCAAAAGATTCTGGGGTTCACCCACCTGGGTGCAGACACCGCCCAGCGCGGTGCCCACTGCGCCGTGCATCAGCAGGCTTCGCAGGAATGAGCGGAACTGTTCCAGGTCTTCCTTCAGGTGTTGCTGAACCTGTTGATCGTCACCATGGTCATGATCGTGACCAAAATGCTTGCCGGAGGCCACCTTGTGATATACAGAATAAAAACCGACGGCCACACTGATGATAACAGCGGTAACGGTCAAGGCGTCCAGGAAAGCGGAGAGAATGGCGGATACCAGGCTGAATAGCAGGGAGAGAGTTATCTTGGAACGAACATTCAAAAGAATCTTGGTGAAGACGAAAAGCAGCAGGTCTTTCATGAAGTAGATGCCTGCGACCATAAACACCAGAAGCAGGATGACTTCCAGGTTTCCGGAAACTTCGTGGTACACCACTTCGGGACTGACCATGCCTATAATGACGGCCTCAAGAGCCAGGAGTCCGCCGGGTTGCAGCGGGTAGCATTTCAGGGCAAGTGCGAGAGTGAAAATAAACTCAACAATCAGTAGCCATCCGGCCATATAGGGACTGATCATAAATAAGATTGGATTTATAATCAGAAACCCGATGATTGTTTTCTTGTACCAGGAAGGGGCATGTCCCAGAAAGTTGTTGTAAAACGCCTGCGGTAGGGTCGTCACCATAGCAATTTGTTCCTTAGGTTGAAAACCGAGGTTACTCCGATTGAAAAACCTGAAAGAAAAACAATAAAGCGAGAGGTTTTCTTATGGTTATTCTCAAATCAGCTAAACTGTTCGAAGCAAATTGAAGAAAAATGCCGTATGGATCACGGAACTGGGTGCGGAGTTTACCAAAATATCGTCACAATGCAGCAAATAATTGAAACATGCTATTTCTTGTTTAACTTGAATTTTGTGTTATAAGTTAGTAATAACAGGGCGTTTTTACGTTTTTTAACATTGTTAACAAATCAATTTTCACCAGCTCCGCAGGGTTTTAAGGGCAGGGTATATGGCTGACGCGACAATAGCCGCGAAAAAATCTACATCATTTGATCTGGTAGAAAAGGAAATCAGTAACACAATTGAGCAGGCTGAATTAAGTCTTGAACGTTTTCAGGAGAACCGTGAAAGTGGTGAAGATTTACAGAACTGCATCGATTTCCTAAACCAGTTGCGAGGCATTTTCACTCTGATTGAATTGCAGGGTGGGACTATTCTGTGCCAGGAATCTGTGGCGATAGCCAATGAGGTTCCGGTTGGCGCTAGTGAAGACAAGAACAGCTTGCTGGCGTCCCTCAGTCAGGCGTTATTTATTCTGCGTCGGTACGTGGAATATTTTGATCGTCGTCGTGAGGATCATCCCGAGCTGTTGCTGGACATTATCAACGGCTTGAGGCAGTCCAGAAATGCCAAGCCGCTGCCAGACAGTTATTTCTTCGACGTGGAATTTCAGCGTGTCACGCCGAAGCCACTTTCCGATACATCCATTCAGCCAGAAGTATTCGAATACCGTAGTCGTCGGCTTCGTCATATGTATCAGGTAGGGTTACTCAACCTCCTGAAGAAGAGCGAGCGTGAGGTTGGATTCAAGCTGTTGAATCGGGCTGCGGATGGTTTTGCCAAGCTCTGTAAGGGCTCTTCCATTGCTGAGCTATGGAGGCTGACAGCGCTGGCAACGAATCTGATGTTGAAGAACAGCATGACGCTGACCGGCACCCGGCAAAGGGTGTTTATGAGGCTTGAAAAGTACACCAGGGAAATGGTGAAGCTGGGCAAGGTGGCGACAGCCAAAACCATTTCGGAAACTGTTGCCAAAGATCTCGTTTATATTATTGCCCTGAGCGGTGATCACTCGGAAAAGGTCCGGGAAGTCCTGGCTGGTTTCCAGGTGTCTCCACTGGAATTTGATGAAACAAAACTGGTGGCCCACCGCAGTCTGTTGATGGGACCTGGCAGTGATGTTCTAAGTTCACTTGCCAAGGCGCTTCATGAGGAAATCAACCATATCAAGGATAAGCTCGATATTATTGAGCGCGGGATAGATTCCGACGATACCGGATTGCAGCAGATTGGCGATAGTCTGGGCAAACTGGCAGATACCCTGACGATGCTTGATCTCAAGCGGCTTAGCGATCTTGCAAAAGGCCTGCGTGCCAAACTGCAGGAGTGGAGCAAAACCGGTCGGCAGCCCAATGACAATGAACTGATGCTGATTGCCGATTCAGTATTGAACATTGAGCAGGCGGTTTCCCAATTGGAAGATGAGGGGCTGACCTTTGAGACTGATAAGATCGCTGAGCAGAAATCGGATGTGCAGTCCAGTCCATACCTGACGGAAGCGCATATCGTTGTGGTCGGTGAGTCCCAGGCAGGGTTGGCGCTGGCTAAACGGGCAATTACTGCATATCTTGAATCCAGCGGCGACAAACTGCATCTGGCCAATGTTCAGAGTGTGCTGGATGGTGTGCTAGGGGCGCTGCTGATGATAGAGCAAAGTCGTGCCGCTAAAGTCCTTAAGTCCATGGCTCGGTGCATTGAGGAGAAACTGCTTCGCAGTGAATCCAAGCCGGAGGACCACTTGCTTGAAACGCTCGCGGATGCCCTGACATCCCTGGAATATTATGTCGACAGTCTGGGACGTAACGCCGAAGGTAATGCGGAGCTTTTGTCACTGGCAGAAGACAGCGTCGGTTCGCTGGGATACTGATAGGTCAGGGAGGAAATGCTGCAGGTGGGAAGCAGCGTCATTGATCGACGTCTGATGACATCGAGGCCGGAATATCGTCATGCTCTATTCCATTGTTAGTAGTATCCTGATCGTTATCGCTCTTTTGATTGGTCTGGGAGCGATTTGGACCATCATCCGACGCTCCTGGTTTATGGCCTGGATTAAGGCGAGTGTTGCCTTGATCGTTGTGGCTGTCGCGGTCTTACTGGTTCTGGTCGCCGTTGATCTTATTCAATTCAAGAGTTTTCAGACAGATGTGCCCGTCGCTAAGGTGAAGCTGAAGCGAATGGGAGAGCAGCAATACCGCATGGTCATGGAAATTCCTGAAGAGGATGAACAGGAATTTGTGCTGTCAGGAGATTTGTGGCAACTGGATGCTAGGTTGATAACCTGGTACGGGCCTTTGGCTGCCGTGGGAATGAGACCGGGCTTTCGGTTTGAGCGAGTCAGCGGACGTTATTACTCGCTGGAACAGGAGCAGCACGCAGAGCGCACGGTTTATGCGGTTGACCATGTGGACCCTGGTATCGACTTCTGGCAGTGGTTGCTGAATTCGGACAGTTTTCCCTGGATTAAGGCGCGCTATGGAAGTGCCACATTTTTACCGATGAAGGATGGGGCTGAATTTTCCATCGCAATCGGGGTGGACGGGCTTGTTGCAAAGCCGCTGAATACTCAGGCAGTGGAAGCGTTGCAGGATTGGAAATAGATCATCCGAAAAGTAGTCCGTTAAAAAAGCAATCCAAAAAAAGCGCCGGAAGGCGCTTTTTTATTCGGTTGTGCCGGGAAATCAGCTGATGCTGAACAGCTCGCCGAGTTTCATCGCCAGCATCATGTCGCCTTCAGCGCGCAATTGACCAGCCATAAATGCCTGCATACCGTCAGTTTCGCCGCTAACAATGCCTTGCAGGGTTTCTGAGTTCATGATCAGGGTAACTGAAGGATCACCGTGGTCTCCTGCTGCCAAGTCGCAAGAGCCATCTTTAACGATCAGGTGGTAGTTGTCTGCGTCTTCGATAGCAAATTGGAAAATCAGGTCAAGACCGGACGCTGCGTCAGCGTTGAAGTTATCTTTCAGCTTCTGAAAAATTTGTGCAACAGGCATAGTGCGTTCCCTTTATTTGTTAGGACTCAATTGTTGTCATCGGACCTGGGCCCGGTGTCGCTGAAACGAGATTTCGTAAATCATTTTGTCTTTCCTGGTTTTATGGCAAAACAAGGAAAATACCTCTAACAGCATCGAGGCTTGAATTTAGGGGCTTTGAGTAGCGCTGTCAACAGTTAATCGAACGCTTGTTTGAATTTTTGTAAAAAGTCCTCATATATATGGGGGCATTGTGGGTTGTGTGGGGATGCTCAATGTGCGTTAGGTGTGAATGGTCAAAGGGCCGTGGAAGATTTCACGTTACTGTTGCCATCAAGTACTTAAGTTCCTCGCTATAGTCTGTACAATGGCGTTTTTTGGTGAGTGGAAGAAGGCTTCTTCCCGCCGTTATTGGAAAATATTCAGTCTTACTCAGGAGTAAATACGTTGGAGTTCTTAACCGACTATGGTCTGTTTCTGGCAAAGTCAGTCACCCTGGTGGTGGCGATCCTATTTGTTGTCGGTTCGTTGGTCGCCCTAGGGCAGAAACAGAAAAAACAGCACGATGGTGACATCGATATTACACATCTGAATGACCGGCTGAAGAAGTTTAAGCAGGCACTTGAGGATTCCATTCTGAGCAAAGATTTAATCAAGTCTCAGGAAAAGGCTCGCAAGAAGAAGGCAAAGGAAGAGAAAAAAGCCAGGAAGTCTAAGCCGGTTGAAGAGTTGGAGGACAAGGCGAGGGTGTTTGTTCTTGATTTTGACGGTGATATCAAAGCTTCCGAAGTCTCCAGGTTGCGTGAGGAGATCACGGCGGTTCTCACACTGGCAAAGGACAAGGACGAAGTTGTTATCCGGCTTGAAAGCCCTGGTGGCATGGTTCACGGATATGGACTCGCGGCCTCTCAGCTTGAGCGCATACGCCAGAAAAATATTCCATTGACGGTGTGCGTTGACAAAGTCGCTGCCAGTGGCGGTTATCTCATGGCCTGTCTGGCCAACAAAATTGTGGCCGCACCTTTCTCCATCATTGGTTCCATCGGTGTTGTCGCCCAGTTGCCTAACTTTCATCGACTGTTGAAAAAGCACGATATCGATTTTGAAGTGCTGACGGCGGGTGAGTACAAAAGAACGTTGACGGTTTTTGGTGAGAACACAGAAAAGGGTCGCCAGAAATTTGTTGAAGACCTGGAAGAAACGCACGTGCTCTTTAAGGAATTCGTGAACGAGCACCGCCCACAGGTAGATATTGATGAAGTCTCCAAAGGAGAGATCTGGTACGGGAGAAGGGCGCTGGACAGGCAGCTGGTAGATGAGATCATGACCAGTGATGATTACCTTGCCTCGAAGTGTGAAGAGTCTGATGTCTATCTTGTGCACTACCTGGAGAAGAAAAGCCTGGCAGAAAAAGTGGGCTTGTCTATGGCAAAAGTGGCCGAGACGCTGGCGCTAAAAGTGTCTAAACTGAGCAGTAACAAAGTTTAAATGGATAGGCTTGGCAAGAGCCCTGATGAGGTTTGAATAATGGCAGCGGAGAGCAGCTTCAGAGCGTTACGGGCAGTAGAAAAAGATGAGGGTTTCTTTGTTACTGAAATTCAGGAGATGCCGTTAGCATCTCTTCCTGATCATGATGTTTTGATCAAGGTGCGATACTCCTCACTCAATTTCAAGGACGCGCTTTCCGCCCACGGTCACCGGGGGGTTACCAGAGAGTTCCCGCATACGCCGGGTATCGACGCTGCTGGTGTTGTGGTGGAATGCGGATCCGGAGCTTTTGCTCCTGGTGATGAAGTACTGGTGACCGGTTATGACCTGGGGATGAATACTCCAGGAGGATTTGGTGAGTATATCCGGGTTCCTTCCGACTGGGTCATCAAAAAGCCTGCCCATCATGACTTGCGTTATTTCATGGTGTTGGGGACAGCGGGTCTGACAGCCGGATTATCGGTGGACAGGCTGGCGACAACGGTTAAGCCTTCGGATGGTGAGATCCTGGTAACCGGAGCGACAGGAGGGGTCGGCTCTATTGCTGTCGCTCTGTTGGCGAAGCTTGGGTATCAGGCGGTGGCACTGACGAGTAAGGTGGATCATAGCGATATGCTGGTGCGTTTGGGTGCTCACAGAATAGTTGATCGTTCCTATGTTGAAGACTTGCCGGATAAAAAAGCCCTGTATAAAGAAACCTGGGCGGGTGTTGTGGACACCGTTGGCGGTTCGCTGTTCTCAAAGGCGGTAAAAGCCATTAACCACAGTGGGGCTGCAACAACGTGCGGCATGGTCGCCGGGACTGAAGTATCAACGACAATATTCCCCTTTATCCTGAGGGGAATATCGGTATTCGGTATTGATTCAGTTGAAATCTCCAAGGCCCGTAAAGAGCGGATCTGGCAGTTATTCGACAATGAATGGGCGCTGACCAACCTTGACGGCATTTCTCACGATATTTCTCTTGAAGAGCTTCCTGCTGCGATTGAGAAAATTCATATGGGTAAAATGCTCGGCCGTATGGTGTTGAGGCACAATCCTTAAAGCTGGTGTCCTAATGCCTTGTTGAGAGTCCAGGCGGCAGGCGTATAGCTCAGAGGACTGCAGATGAAGAACTGAAAACCCCAGGCGATGATGTCGTCTGGGGTTTTTCTTTTTAGTCTCTTCTTAATTTGTCGGAAATGGCGATTGGGCTTTGGAAATTCAGGACGACGATGTAAGAGGAGAGCATGAACATCAGTATTGCCGTGCTCTGAATGAGCATGGACGCGGCTTCTCCTATCATTTTCTGTGATAGGGCAAGGAACGAAATAAGTAGTGAGAACTCGCTGATTTGGCCAAGCCTGAAGCCAATTTCCCATGAATCCTTACGATCTTCTTTCACCATTCTCAGTAAACCATAGAAAATGGTTGGCTTGGCGGCCAGTAGCACCAGAGAGAGAATCAATGCGGGAATCGCTATCTGTGGCAGCAGGGCGATATTGAGGCTGGCGCCCAGAGAAAAGAAAAATAATACAAGAAAGAAATCCCGCAGAGGCTTCAGGCTCTCGGCGATATATTGGGAAATCGGGCTGGTAGCGATGGTAACCCCGGCAATAAACGCACCTATCTCCAGAGAAAGTCCGGCTGTTTTGGCAATCTCTGCCACACCCAGACACCAGCCGATCGCCAGAAGGAAAACATATTCATGGAAGCGGTCAAACTTAGCAAACAGCTTCAGGAGTACATATTTGACGACCAGATACGCTCCCCCAATAATCATCGGTAGAGCAAGGAAGGTTAAGCTGATATTGCTGGCAGAAAGATTTTTGTCTCCGGCAGCGAGGATCAGCAGGGCAATGATCGCGATGAGATCCTGAACCAGCAGTAGTCCGACCACCAGTTCGCCCACATGACGGTGGTGCAGGACGGTCGTAGGCAGGAGCTTGATACCAATGATCGTGCTAGAAAAGGTCACGGCAATGGCTACCACACCAGCTTCGGTTTGGGTGAATCCGCTGGCAAGGGCGACTGAGTAACCCACTGCTGCAAACAGGAGAGAGCTGACAAAAGCGACAATGGTGGCTTTCCTCAGTACGTGCAGCAGCGCTGAAGGCTGCATGTCCAGCCCCAGCAGGAAAAGCAGGAAGATGATGCCAATCTCGGCAATGTCGGACAGCAGCTGCAGGTTGTCAATTAATGAAAAGCCATAAGGGCCAACCATAGCACCCAGAACAATATAGGCAAGGATCAAAGGTTGCCGAGTCAATAAGGCAATCGAGGCAAGAACAGCAGCCCCTGAAAAAATAAGGAAGAAGGAGTAGACGATATTGAGATCCATGACCAGTCCGCTAGAGAGTATCTGTTAAGGTTATAAGCAGCTCGAAATGCTGTCAAAGGCCGGTTTAGTTGATGATTGCCAATATTCTACCGAATGAGTAACGACAAATGTTAGTGGGAAATCGGATTGCGATAGTGACTGGTGTCAATCGCGCCCGGATCAGGTAAATAAATGGAAAATAAAAAAGGCAGATGATGATCTGCCTTTTTTGTGAGCAATTTTAAGCTCTGCGCCGGAAAAGCGGGAGTGGCTGGTCTGTGCCGGCCTGATAAACCTCTGTAAAGGTTGTCAGACCTGCCAGGGCCTTCTCCGCAGAGCGGTCCGGTCTCAGTGCAAAGCTGTTGAAGCCACAGCGTTTCATGTAAAACAGCTGATCCAGAAGTACGTCACCCATTGCACGCAATTCGCCCTGGTAAGAATGGCGCTCACGGATCAGGCGGGCGATGGAATAGCCACGACCGTCGGCGAACTTGGGAAAGTTGACGGCAATCAGCGCCAGCTCAGAAATATGATCAGCCAGCGCTTCTGGTTCTTCATCACTATCCAGCCAGACTCCGATGTCTGCCCTGGAAGACAGTGAATCTTTTTGTGCGAGCCAGGTAGCAAGAGGTACGACAACTTTTCCTTCAGGAACTTGCTGCTGATCCGCTGCCTCTGCTTTCTCAAGATAGACCCACTGGTCTTCAAAGATCTGGCCGTCGAGAATCAAACTAGGCATAAACGCGCTCCTTGAAAGGGGTTAATCCAATGCGCCTGAACGTGTCGATGAATAATTCTTCGCCGTTCCGCTTGTCGACATACACCTGAAGAATTTTTTCGATCACATCAGGCATTTGCTCGCGGGCAAATGAGGGGCCGAGGATCTGGCCGATAGAAGCATCCTGGCCTGAAGCGCCGCCCACAGAGATCTGGTACCATTCCTCGCCTTTCTTATCCACTCCAAGCACGCCGATGTTGCCCACGTGGTGATGACCACAGGCATTCATACAGCCGGAGATGTTCAGATCGAGCTCTCCCAGGTCATAGACATAGTCCAGGTCATCGAATTTTGCCTGCAGTGCCTCTGCTACCGGGATGGACTTGGCGTTGGCCAAGGAGCAATAATCGCCGCCAGGGCAGCAGATAATATCGGTCAGTGTGCCGAGGTTGGGGGTCGCGAACCCCAGAGGTTTGATCTTTTCCCACAGTTCAAACAGACGGCTTTGTTCCACATCACCAAGTACGACATTCTGTTCGTGGGTAACCCGTAATTCACCGAAGCTATATTCGTCTGCCAAATTTGCCAGTTGCTCGATTTGACTGTCGGTCACGTTGCCGGGTGGAACGCCAAGCTTTTTAAGCGTCAGGTTGACGATGGCGTAGCCAGGTTTTTTGTGGGGCACTACGTTGCGGTGATACCAGTTGCTGAAGTATTTGTTTTCAGCAAGTGGGGTAGCCAGTTCGGAAGGCTGGTTATCAAGCGCTTGATAATCAGGATCAACAAAATGACTCTTGATGCGTGCGATTTCGACATCTGTCAGTTTGGTTGGGCCGTCTTTCAAGTGTTCCCATTCGGCTTCCACTTTCTCAGCAAAGCCTTCCGGTGTCATGGCTTTCACCAGTATTTTAATACGTGCCTTGTACTTATTGTCCCGGCGGCCGTAGCGGTTATAAACGCGCAGAATGGCTTCCAGGTAAGTCAGCAAATCATGTTCCGGCAGGAATTCGCGGATCACGGAACCAATCATTGGAGTCCGGCCAAGGCCTCCGCCGACCAGGACCTTGTAGCCCAGCTTGCCGGATTCGTCGGTGATGATCTGTAAGCCGATGTCGTGAACATGAATCGCTGCACGGTCAGTGTCAGGGCAGGAGTTCACGGCTATCTTGAATTTCCTTGGCAGGAATGCGAATTCAGGGTGAAAGGTCGACCACTGACGAATAATTTCGCAATAGGGGCGGGGATCTACAAGCTCTTCCTGTGTAACCCCGGCATACTGATCAGTGGTGGTGTTGCGGATGCAGTTACCACTTGTCTGGACGGCGTGCATTTCAACTTCTGCAAGTTCCGCCAGAATCTTTGGAGCATCTTCCACTGTCGGCCAATTCAATTGGAGGTTCTGGCGAGTCGTGAAGTGGGCATAACCCTTGTCGTAATCCCGGGTGACTTTTGCCAGACGGCGCAGTTGAGTTGATGACAACATGCCGTATGGAATACAGATTCTCAGCATCGGTGCCAGGCGCTGAACATAAAGTCCATTTTGGAGACGTAAAGGTAAAAACTCTTCCTCGCTCAGTTCTCCGGCAAAATAGCGGTTGGTCTGATCCTGGAACTGATTTACCCGATCCCGAATAATTCGGTGATCGTAATCGTCGTATTTATACATTGAGATTACCTAATAAGTACCAGCGTGTTTAATATTCACAAACTTTTGAGTCTTCACGACGGCCTTGGCCTTGCCAGAGGCCTGCTTATTGTTACCCGCATTTTCAGGGGGCTAATTTTACAGGAACTTCTTATAATTAAAACGGCTATTTAAATATATGTTTAGAATCATTATTTATTAAAAGATGATAAACCCTAATCGTTAGTCATTGAAAATCAATATCTTCTTGATCCTGCAGGAAAGCTGTTATACAAAACAACAGGGTCGGTTGGTGTTGCTGTACCGCCAATAGATCCGGGAAGTCCCTTTCGACTATCAAACAGGAGCGTTCCATGGCTGACAATAATAATCAAAGCATTAACCAGGATTCCGATAGTAAAGTAGATGCCATCGCAGCCGTTGTACTGGTGGTGAGTATTGCCGCAATGATGATCTTGTGGGTAGCCAGCCACTAGGGTCCATTGAACCATCTAATCACTGGCAGGCTGCAAGTACATAACACCGCAGATGATGCGGTGTTTGTATGTTCAGGTGCTTAATTCATCTTCAGGTGAGCGATTCATCGCCGACCATCGCTAGTCGAGAAAGCACGGTCAGGCTCCGGCCGAACTCAATACAACCTTAACAATCATGGCAATCGCCAAGACAAATAGCACCCCGAAGATGATTCCCCCGACGATATAGACTGCAGGACTCTTTTGCTGAAAGTCCCGCTGTTGTGCCTTGCTGCTCTGAACGCCGAAAGCGGCGCCCAGAACACTGACAATCAATTGCCAGAATGATGGTTTGGTTTCTCTTGAAGTGTCTTTCTTTTTATCCATTTCCACTCCTCGGGGTTCCGGGGATTAACTGTCATAGCCGAGATTGGGTGACAGCCAACGCTCAGCCTCTTCCATGTTCCAGCCTTTACGGGCTGCGTAGTCTTCCACTTGGTCTTTCTGGATTTTACCCACCGCGAAATACTTGGAGTCCGGGTGGGAGAAATACCAGCCGCTGACAGCGGCAGCGGGATACATGGCATAGTGTTCTGTGAGTTTTACGCCAGTAGCATCTTCCGCCGCCAGTAAGTCGAACAGTTTTCTTTTTTCTGTGTGATCGGGGCAGGCCGGATATCCAGGAGCCGGTCTGATACCTTTGTATTTTTCCTTGATCAGTGCTTCGTTGTCCAATACTTCATTCGTGGCATAGCCCCAGAATTCTTTTCGGACTCTTTCGTGCATATGTTCTGCAAAGGCTTCTGCAAGGCGGTCAGCCAGTGCCTTAACCATGATGCTGCTGTAATCGTCCTGGCGTGCTTCGTATTCGGCAGCCAGTTCTTCAGCGCCGATGCCAGCTGTCACCACAAATCCACCGACATAGTCGAGCTTTCCGGATTCCCGTGGTGCCACATAATCGGCCAGACTGATATTCGGGTTTCCTGCGCCACGGTCATTCTGCTGGCGAAGATGATTGAGAGTTACCAGTTCAGACTGGGCGGTTTCGTCAGAAAAGATCGTTGTGTCTTCGTCGCCGGTTTTGTTGGCCGGCCAGAATCCGATAACGGCTCTGGCTTTGATCAATTTCTCATTGATGATTTTCTTTAGCATCACCTGGGCGTCGTTGTACAGCTGCGTGGCTGCTTCACCGATAATCTCATCGCTGAGAATTTTGGGGTATTTGCCAGCAAGATCCCAGGAAATGAAGAATGGCGTCCAGTCGATGTAGTCCACCAGGTCTTCCAGTGGATAATCATCAAATACCCTGGTTCCGGTGAATGTTGGTGCCGGGGGAGAGTATGCGGACCAGTCGGCTTTGAAAGCATTTTCTCTGGAGGCAGACAACGTCATGGCTCGATTGGCGGGCTCGCGGCCTTTGCGGCGCTCCCGAACCATGTCGTATTCTGTTCTGATTTCTTCTACATAGCCGGTCTTTTGAGTATCGCTGATCAGCTTGGTGGCCACGGCAACACTTCTGGAGGCATCAGTAACATAAACAGTGATGTCGTTCTTATACTGTGGCTCTATTTTGACCGCAGTGTGAGCTTTTGAAGTGGTGGCGCCACCGATAAGTAGCGGAATGTTGAACTCCAGCCGCTGCATTTCCTTGGCAACATGAACCATTTCGTCAAGAGATGGGGTGATCAGTCCGCTAAGACCGATGATGTCCACGTTTTCTTCTTTGGCTACCTGTAGAATTTTCTCACAGGGAACCATAACGCCCAGGTCAATGACCTCGTAGTTGTTACATTGGAGAACAACGCCGACGATATTCTTGCCGATATCGTGAACATCGCCTTTCACTGTCGCCATAAGGATTTTGCCCTTGGACTTGGTGCCTTCTCCTTTTTCGGCTTCGATAAATGGCACCAGATGGGCAACCGCCTGTTTCATGACCCTGGCGCTTTTGACCACCTGGGGAAGGAACATTTTGCCCGAGCCGAACAAATCACCGACAACATTCATGCCGGACATTAACGGCCCCTCAATAACTTCGATAGGGCGGTTGGCTTGTTGTCTGGCCTCTTCGGCATCTTCCAGGATGTAGGTGTTTATACCTTTTACCAGTGAGTGTTCCAGCCTCTTTTCTACCGGGAGAGAGCGCCACTCCAGATCTTCTGTGGATTTCTTTTCTCCAGTCGAGCGGAAGTTCTCCGCGGCTTCAAGAAGTTTCTCTGTGGCCTCAGGGTTTTTGTTGAGCACTACATCTTCGACCAGACTCTTCAGGTCCGCAGGGATTTCATCATAGATCACCAGCTGGGCGGGATTGACGATTCCCATGTTCATGCCGGCATTGATGGCGTGATAGAGAAATACTGAGTGAATGGCTTCCCGCACCGAGTCGTTGCCACGGAAGGAGAAGGAAACGTTGCTTACACCACCGGAAACACTGGCATAAGGAAGATTCTGGCGTATCCAGCGGGTGGCTTCGATGAAGTCCACTGCATAGTTGTTGTGTTCTTCGATTCCGGTCGCAATGGCGAAAATATTCGGGTCGAAAATAATATCCTGGGGTGGGAACCCAAGGCCCACCAGAACATCATAGCTGCGTTTACAAATCTCGGTTTTGCGCTGCAGAGTGTCTGCCTGGCCCTGTTCGTCAAAGGCCATGACCACAACGGCGGCGCCATAACGCATACATGAACGGGCTTTGGTGATGAAGTCCTCTTCGCCTTCTTTCAGGCTGATAGAGTTCACAACGGCTTTGCCCTGAATGCAGCGAAGTCCCGCTTCGATCACTTCCCATTTGGAAGAGTCGACCATAATAGGAACACGGGAAATATCAGGCTCAGAGGCCACCAGATTCAGGAAGTTGACCATGACTTCCTTGGATTCCAGCATGCCTTCATCCATGTTGATATCGATGATCTGCGCCCCGTTTTCCACCTGGTCGCGAGCGACGTCCAAGGCTTCTTCCATGCTGCCTTCTTTTACCAGACGCAAAAAGCGACGGGAACCGGTGACGTTGGTGCGTTCACCCACATTCACAAACTTGATTTCATCATTAAGCGTGAATGGCTCAAGGCCGGATAGTCGCAGGCGCGGGGTGATGTCAGGAATCTGACGGGCCGGGTGTTTTTCTACGGCTTCCTTGATGGCTTTGATATGTGCAGGTGTTGTCCCGCAGCATCCACCGATGATATTGACGAATCCGTCTTTGGCGAAACCTTCGACAATGGCGGCCATTTCCTCTGGGGTCTGGTCGTATTCGCCAAATTCGTTTGGAAGACCCGCATTGGGGTGTGCACTAATGAAGGTTGTGGCCTTGTTGGACAGCTCTTCCACATAGGGGCGGAGAGCGTCGGCGCCCAGGGCACAGTTCAGGCCGATGGAAACAGGTTTGGCATGGGAAACTGAGTTCCAGAATGCTTCAGCGGTCTGACCGGAAAGTGTGCGGCCGGAAGCATCAGTAATCGTGCCGGAGATCATGATGGGAAGATCAATATCATGATCGATGAAATATTGTTGAACCCCATAAATACAGGCTTTGGCGTTCAGGGTATCAAAAATGGTTTCGATGAGAATGATGTCAACATCGCCGTCTACCAGGCCTCTTGTGGCATCGTAATAATTGTCCACCAGGGTTTGGAAATCCACATTCCGGTAGCCTGGGTTATTAACGTCCGGGGAAATAGAAGCGGTTCTTGAAGTAGGTCCCAGGACACCGGCAACAAAGCGGGGCCGATCAGGAGTTTCCTGAGCTTTTTCATCTGCGGCTTCACGGGCCACTCTGGCTGCAGCAACATTCAGTTCGTAGACAATATCTTCAAGACCGTATTCTGCCTGGGAGACTGCGGTAGCATTGAAACTGTTGGTCTCGATAATGTCTGCCCCGGCATCCATATAGGCTTTGTGAATATCCCTGATGATTTGAGGCTGGGTCATGCAAAGCAGGTCGTTATTGCCTTTTATATCCCGGTCGAAGTCTTTGAAACGTTCACCACGATAATCCTTTTCTTCCAGTTTATATTGCTGGATCATGGTGCCCATGGCGCCGTCGAGAATCAAAATTCTCTCTTTCAGGGCCTGGTGGAGTGCTGCGATGTTTTGGCGACGGTTTGCGCTCGTTGTCATGTTAAAACCCGTTTCAGACGTCAACTGATATAAAAAAGGGCGAAAATAGTAGCAGAAATGCCCGGGGGATGCTGCATTCAAGCCGATATTTTAGTTTTAGGACTCATTTCAGAACTTGTTTGTCGGTATATGGGCCCCATAATGTAGTGATATGCCTTACAATTTGTATCATTTAACTATAACCGAGTAAATTGGTAGGGCTTTAACCGGGAAGCGTTTTCCTCTAAAATGCCCGCAACATTAAGACTTGGATGTAGCAGGTCAGAGCTTAACAAAATAAAGTGAGAATCAATGGTTACTGTTACCGAATCCGCCCAGGATTACCTGGCGCAACTTCTTGAAAAGCAAAAGGTGGAAGGTATCGGCGTTCGTATGTTCGTTACCCAGCCAGGGACTAAATATGCGGAGACCTGTCTGGCCTATTGCAAGCCTGAGGAAGTGATTGAAGAAGACGAAAAGCTGGAACTGTCCCAGTTTGCCGTTTACCTGGATCGTAGCAGCTTGCCGTTCCTTGAAGATGCCATTGTCGACTTCAACCAGGAAAAAATGGGTGGTCAGCTCACCATCAAGGCTCCCAATGCCAAGATGCCTAAGGTGAATGAAGATTCCCCCTTGCCGGATCGTATCAACTACATCCTATACACTGAGATCAACCCAGGTCTGGCAGCACACGGTGGTGAAGTGTCGCTGGTGGAAGTGGTCGATGAAGGCGTTGCCGTACTAAAATTCGGGGGCGGTTGTCAGGGGTGTTCCGCCGTTGATATGACGCTCAAGCATGGTGTTGAAAAGACGCTTTTAGAGAGAATTCCAGAGCTGAAGGGCATCCGGGATGCGACTGATCACACCAACACGGAAAACGCTTATTATTCTTAAGTATTAAAGAAAATAAGAGTTAGAAAAAAGGTGGGTATATCCCACCTTTTTTGTACTCTGCTATAAATAGCCCTTATCTCTCTTTTGCCACATTTCCCGCGCTGAATTGAGAGACTCCTCCATCGTTTGATTCTGCAAATGTTTAAGCACAAGTGCTGCTGTGGAGATGACGGCTTCGGTGGCGTATTCATCGTCCGATTCCGCACGCCATAAAGCTTGCATGGCCGACACCTCAAGGGAATCCGGTTTCACATGGCGTCGCTCGAAGAGTGCGGGCCAGGTTTCTTCATCAATACTGCCACTATCGACAAAGCGGGCCAGGCAATCGTTATCCGGGTTGCGCTCAAACTCTCCGCCTTCACCTTTGATGACCAATGTTTTGGGATAATCCAGTAACAGCCCTGTCTGTTGGTGAATGGGGCTATAGGGAGGGTGAAAAATCCCTTGAACCACAAGTGATGCTTTTAGCGGGTTCAACAGTCTTGCCATTGAGTGAACCGGTGAGCGTAGCCCCAGAATGGATCTCATCTGGATGATATCGTGCAACCTGGGTGAGAGGGCCTCTAAAGGCAGGTAGGCAAAGTTGTTCTTGCTCAGTTGTTCCTCAACATCCGCCCAGTTTGCGGCTACCGGAAGACCGAGTGTGGTCATCACATGACGCGTATACAGTCGCCCCTGTGTATGGCCCTCTGCACCGTGCATAAAGATCCTGATACCGTTCTGAGCCAACATTAGGGCCGAGAGTAGAAACCAGGGCTGGTGGCGTTTCTTGCCGGCATAGGAGCTCCAGTCCACGTCAACGCTCAGTGAGGGAGCTTGGAAGCGTTCCTGGGCGGCTTCCACAAAGCCTGCCAGTTCTTCTGGGGATTCTTCCTTCACCCGGAGCAACATGAGAAATGCTCCTAACTGCAGATCCAGGCATTCACCATCGATAATCATGCCCATGGCGGCGCGGGCCTCTTCACGGGTCAGCGAACGGCTGCCCTTTTTCCCTTTACCCAGGATTCGTACAAAAGGGGCAAACGGATGTTCATTGCGTTCTTTGGGGAAATTTTCCTGCACAACTGGCGTGTTCATTATATCTTTCATCAGTAGGGGAATCGTCTACAGGCAGTTATTTGGTTTGGGGAGCCCTGCGATCTTGCAGACCATTTTGGCAGGCCCTTCCCGGAATAGTTTAAGGAGATACATACTGCTTCCTTTCTCATCTCCCAGTTGCTGCTTCACCGCTTTCACCAGCACACGGTTCACCGGGGAGAGTCCAAACTCCTCATAAAATTGGCGAGCGACCTGGATGACTTCGAAATGCTCTTCGCTGAGCTCGATGCCTTCATTTTCAGCAATCACATTGGCTAGCTCAGGATTCCATTGATGGATATCCTTAAGAAAGCCCTCTTTATCAAAAGTCTGTGTCGTCATATGGCGGCCTAGAACCAGGAAAGTGTATTTTGCGATTGCTCGGTCAGTTCAACAAACCCGTTATAGTCTACCACTGCGACCGATTCTGCTTTAAGCTCGCTCAGCCCTCTGGCGCCCAGATCTTCGGATAACACATAAATGCCGGCATTTTGAGGCGCTTTGCCAAGCAACTGGCTGGTAAGGGGGCTATCTGTCGCCCAGACTACGCCGTCTTCAATGAATATCAGAGCGTCTTTGTGGGACATCGTTTCGATGCACCGCTGTAGTAGAGCGGATTGAAGCGTACCCTGGTTAAAAATATGCAAAGTCGTCATGTTATCAGTAACTTAAAAGTAAAAATGGCTAAAAAGTGAAAATGGCGTCCGCCTGATGAATGGTTTCGGTGATTTTGGTCCTGTCCACCGGTTGTGCAGGGATGGCTAACTGACTCTCGGTGATTCCTCGTGCCTCCATGTCCATCGCATCAACAAGAATAGTGTCGACACCGTACATTTCCAGGGCCTTAAATCCTTTTCGGTGGTCTTTTATTCCAATGTCTGCGGTATCGCCGTCTTTCATCAGTTGATAAATGCCGTCCAACTGAAATATCAGGGTGACATCCTGATCAAATACAGAGGCAGCGAGCACAGCGTCGAGGCCTTCGGCCCCCAGAGCATTTCCGAACGGACTGTTGGAAAAGACAAATAACAATCGTTTGGCTGACATTATCTGGCTCCAAAGGTAATCACACGGTCGGATTTCAGACTTGCGTCCACCAATTGTCCCAGTCCGGAAAGTTCAAAGCGGTCATTCAGGGAGTGTTGGGTGCGTTCATATCTCGCGGCTTCCTGTTCGTTGATAACGCCGCGCTTGATACCGGCACCGATACAGACGACAAAATCTATCTCATGTTGCTGCTTCAGTTCATGCCAGGCTTTGGGTAGCAAGTCATCGTCCTGAGGGGAAACAACCAGTGACGACCCATTGGTTGCGCCGTCGTGATAGAAAAAAATACGGTAAATGCTATGGCCCCGTGACAACGCTGCCTGGATGAATTGATAAGCCGAGTAGGGCGCTTGCGAAGAGTGGGGAGCGCCATACACTACGATGCTGTATATCACTGGTCGTGTCCGTTGAATATCTTGAGTTAATACAGGTTAAGTCAGCCGGAAAAGAGCAGACGAAAAAAAGCCCGGCATAGGCCGGGCTTCTATTATAGCGTGAAGGCTACTGCCTTGTTATCAATCATCACCTGCAAAAGCCATCAGAATATTCAACAGGCTGATAAACAGGTTGTAGATTTGGGCATACAGGGAAACCGCTGCCAGGATGTAGTTAGTCTGGCCGCCATGAACGATCGCACTGGTTTCGTAAAGAATCGCAGCAGAGGCAAACAGGACAACCGCCGCCGAAATCGCCAGTGAAAACGCTGAAGACTGTACGAACAGGCTGATCACTATCGCGCCAACAATGACAAAGAAACCGACAGTCAGGAAGCTGGACAGGAAGCTGAAGTCCTTTTTGGACACCAGGGCAAAGCCGGAAAGTCCAAAGAAAGCAAACGCGGTCAGGCCAAGTGCAGTGGTAACCGTTTCAGCAGCACCCATGCTCACATAAAAGCCAATGATGGGACCAAGCGTCAGGCCAAGGAGTCCTGTAAATGCAAACGCGAGCACCAGTCCCCAGACACTATTGGCTACTTTGTGTATCACAAAGGTGATGGCCAGAGCCGCGAAAAAGGCTCCGTAGTGCATGATAGGGTTGAACGCCATACCCATCGACAAATACGCCGTCAGGGCTGAAAACGCTAGCGTCAGACCCAACAGCCAGTAGGTGTTTTTTAACACATTAGCTGCAGTCGCAGAGTCGACCTGAGTTCCGAAGCCACTCATACGGCCGGCAACTGCTGACATATTAGCGTTATGAACGCGCCGGTTTTGCATTAGATCCTCCCAGATTTGATTAATGCAGTGAATAATTGATGACAAATATCAATTTAATATCAACCTAGGACTCATAATAAGGACGCCGGAGCTAATTTCAATGTTTTAATTCCCCGTCATTCCTTAAATCGGGTTAATTTGGTGTGAGGGTGTCATCTATTAGGAATAGGAGACCGATTTCTGTACAAAAGAAAAGGAATCTAAGAAGATCTTAATCAAAGCGTTGACAGCTAATAATTTTTGAGTATCATGCACGCTCGTGTCTCGGCAGACACATCTAAACGGTGAGCTGGCTGAGTGGTTGAAAGCAGCGGTCTTGAAAACCGCCGTGGGTTAATAGCCCACCCGGGGTTCGAATCCCTGGCTCACCGCCACTTTTTTTCTTTCTTTAGTTTCCTCATAACAATTCCTCAGCGAGTCGTTGCTGTAGCGATCACCATAAAGTGTCCTAAACACACACAAAAGTTGTCCCGAAATAAAAAACTGTACGTTTATTTATAGTTTTCCCTTTATCTGAAAATTTTGTTCTAAATTCCCGGTTAGAAGTCGCCCGCAGCACAACTCACAGATATCTATACTCTGTTTACTCTCCGGAATTATTAAGCCACTACAAAAAGATAGAAGGGGCACTTGCCGGTAGTTGTTTGTCAGACAAATTTTCAGCGACCGGCAGATGCCCTGAATGTAGTGGTCAGCCAGCCTGGCCTAAATTGTCTTCACGATATCTGACCAGATCTTCAATCGTCAGCACAGGCATTTGATGCTTCTCTGCAAACGCCACAATTTCTGGCAGGCGGGACATGGTACCGTCCGGATTGGTCAGTTCACAGAGAACACCGGCTGGTTGCAAGCCTGCCAGCCGCATTAAGTCCACCGTGCCCTCGGTGTGTCCACGGCGTGACAAAACCCCGTCGGGTTGGGCCCGGAGGGGAAATACATGCCCTGGATGAGCCAAGTCTTCAGGCCGGCTATTTTCGTCGATGGCTGTGCGGATAGTGGTAATACGGTCTGCGGCTGAGACGCCAGTAGTCACGCCATGTTTGGCCTCAATGGATACGGTAAAAGCTGTGCCGTTTTTGCTGGAGTTCTGGTTGACCATCATAGGAAGCTGAAGTCTTCGTATCACATCATCAGTCAGGCAGAGGCAGACAATGCCGCTGCACTCACGAATGAGCATGGCCATTTGGGGTCTGGTTAGTGTTTCGGCGGCGAAGATCACGTCACCTTCATTTTCACGGTTTTCATCATCTACCAATAGGACACCCTGGCCGTTTCGAATTGACTTCAAGGCGTTTTCAACGCGTGTTAATGGATCTCCAAAAGGTGTTAGGAGCGATGTTGTTTGCAGATTCATGTTGTCTCCTGATTAAGTTTCCTGAATCAGGGAGTAGGGGGCCGACCCATAATGGGCTGGCCAACAGGCGTACATATGCCTGGACATGCAGTCTGGCAATAAGAAGCCTTATCCTCTCCCATCCGGACTGTCACCGTCGGCTCCGAATTCTCATCGGATCTGCTGTCCCTGTTAAAAAACAGGCGCTCGCGGGCTCACCCAAATGGGTATACCGCCGGTAGGGAATTTCACCCTGCCCTGAGAATAAGTGTTAATTGATCAGCTCATTTAGAGCCTGCGCAGATTACTTGATAACCTCCCTAATTGACGAAATTGAGTTTCAAAAAAGACCTTTTAGGCATTTGGCGTAGTGGCCTTAGAAGAACCGGTATAGGCCCTGAAGAGTTCGCAGTGAACACGGGCTCCAAGGTCTAAGAAATTCTGAGAAAGATTGTCGTGAAATACCTAACTTAGGTCGTGTCGTTCGAGGTTGATACTTTGAGTTTCTTCCTGTAATTACTTCTGTAACGTTTTGGGGAGTCTCTGAAGTATTTACCAAACACCTCATAAAATCTGCTCAAAGAAGAAAAGCCACTGGCAAATGCAATAGATGTTATATCGTCATCCGTTGTAATAAGTAACCTCTCAGCATGATGAACCCTGATACTGGTGATGCACTCCAGCAAGGACAAACCCATAACCTTCTTAAACAAACCCATTGCAAAGTTTTTATTCAATCCTATATTGCTGGTGATTTTTTCAATGGGCAGGTCATCCTGAAAATGCTCTGTGATATAGGCAACCATTCGGTAGGCTTGGTAACAAGCCTTCCGTTTTGCAATTACTGGCGTGGAAACCGTTTCAGTGTGGTTTTTGTATTGTGACAGTCTTCGAAGAATAAGCTTGAACTCTTCTAAAGCTATATCCTTCATAACACTTTCTTCCGCTCTGATGTCTTCAATCCGCTGTAGAAACTGTTGTAGATCAATCGCCCTCTTGACAGTCAGTCTAAACACCTTGCCGTACAAGAGTTCCAACTCGAAGTTCTTACACAATTGAAGGTCAATGGCCTGTAATATCGGAAATCTAATCTGGAGTAGGGATGCAGCATTGGTCATGTTCAATAATGTAGGATGATAGTCTTTGTGGCTCCATAACAATTCTCCGGCTTCTAAAGCAATGACAGATCTATCCGTTTGAAAATAGCAGCGTTCTTTGGTGACAATATCGATTTGGTGATATCTCTCCTGTTGGATATCAGTAGACGTCAAAGTGGATTCGGTAATGCTTTCCCCTAGTTTCGATAATCTGGTAATGCAATGGTCTGACTGTCCATCAGAACGTGAAGATGTTCCGTGAAGGTTTTTGATCTCCTTAATATCAAAATGTCCAGAACTTAACATTAATTACTACTCTTTTTGTTTAACGGAATTCTTGAGAGAACTTTCTGCGAGGAAGTGATATTTCATTCCCTGCTCAGTTCAACCGGTCGTTCCTGCATTCAAGTGGACTTTGTGGGTAACTGGTTTTCGATACGGTCTACTGATCACCAGAAAATAGCTCACAACTAGGCTGGTTTTATTTTTCCCGACCTTGTTTCCACGCTTGAACCAATTGGTCGTAGGGCACTGTTATGCCAGGAGGTTTTTCGTTTTTTAATTTGGGTTTGGGAGCGCCTGGTTGTTGTAGCCAGTAGCTCTCACCTTTTATTTCGTTGTCTCTTTTTAACCTGGGGCCGCATGTGGTGAGCTCTGCATTACGCTCAATGACAGCCAGGGATCGGTCTTGTCTTTCAGCGAGATGGTCCAGCGCTTCCCTAGGAGTCTTTTCTCCCGTCACGGCAGATGCAATTGTTTGCCACCAGTGCTTTGCGAGTTTTGGATAGTCCGGTACGTTCGGGCCTGTTGGTGTCCATGCTTTACGAGCAGGACTTAAATAAAACTCCAGCATTCCACCAAGTTTGGGGGCCATTTTTTGCATGATCGGTGATCGTAAATCTGACTCGCGAATTGGAGTTAAACCCACCAGAGTTTTCTTCAGGGAAACAGTTTTAGAGACGGTAAATTGGGCATACAGCCAAACGGCTTTTTGACGGGACGAGGTCATGTTTTTAGGAATGGTCCATGCTCCGACATCTTGGTAACCCAGTTTCATGCCCTCTTGCCAGTATGCGCCATGAGGTGAGGGTGCGACGCGCCATTTTGGCGTGCCGTCTTCATTGACAAAATCCAATCCCTTCTTAGTCATTTCCGGTATGTCCTGCGCATACCAGAAAATACGCTGAGCAATATTGCCCTTAATGTGAAGTGCCGCCGCCTCATCCTGATTCATCGTAATGGCGTCTGGAGGAGCGTAGTTCTTTAACCAGGATATGTATTTCTCTAACGCGTAGACTGCGGCTGGACTATTGGTAGCGCCTCCTCGTGCAACACTGGAACCTACTGGGTGGCAGCCATCTATGCGTATTCCCCATTCATCCACCGGTTTACCATTGGGGAGTCCGGAATCTCCCATCCCCGCCATAGAAAACCAGGCATCCGTGAAGCGCCATCCAAGAGATGGGTGACGTTGCCCGTAGTCGATATGCCCGTAGACTTTCTTTCCATCAATCTGTTTGACGTGATTGGTAAAGAAATCGGCAATATCCTCGTAGGCGGACCAGTTGATGGGGACACCCAGTTCATACCCATAAATCTTTTTAAACTGCTTTTTCAGTTCCGGGCGTTGAAACCAGTCATAACGAAACCAATATAGGTTGGCAAACTGTTGATCAGGCAGTTGATAAACCTTTCCATCGAGCCCGGTGACAAAGCTCATACCAATAAAGTCGTCAATATCCAATGTCGGCAGTGTGACATCCTTTCCTTCACCTTCCATGTAGTCATCTAAAGCCAGAATGTTTCCTGACCTTGAGTGATGGCCAATGTTGTCGGAGTCATTGATGAACGCATCATACCGATGCTGGTCAGAGATAAACTGTATCCATAGCTTCTGAACGACCATACCTTCAGGGTGAAGTTCATGGTTGACTTTGATTCCCGTGATTTCACCAAATGCTCTTGTCAACACATTCGATTCATATTGGTGTGTGGTAATCGGCTCGGAAATAACATTTAACTCCATCCCCCGATAGGGTTTTGAAGCAATGGCGAACCAGCTCAACTCTTCAATTTGCTCTCTTCGGCTTAAGGTCGAATCTTTAAATTCTGAGTCGACCCAGTGTTCGATGTTGGCTCGTTCCTCGGGGGTTAACTGGTCAACCAAAGCCGACTTGGCACTATAAGAGCTGACAAGAAGCAGGGCCGCGAAAATGCCTGAAACCGCATTAATTCTTATGTTCATCTATCGCACCACTGATATTTATATTTGTTTAGTGGTCGTCCTGACTAACCAAAATCCTCGAATATTGAATAGAGCGTTATCATTGATCTCTGTTCTGCAGAGGAAACAAGAGTTTTGTATCGGCTGACGCTCGTTCTAGATTCTGTAAAGTACTGGTTTTAGATTGCTGGAGAGAAAGGGAGCGCTATTCAAGCGCTCCCAGATGTGATCTATTGAGATACCATGAAAGGGGATGTATACATCCCAACGTTTTGAGCGGTTACCACCATGCAGTCAAACAGTTGTTTTTCGTTCTTTTCCTTGGTTTTACCGGTTCGAATGTAGTAATCAGCTTGCCGTACAGCGTCCTCAGAGAACACCGCGACAGGTTGGAGGACTGTGTATTCCATTTCCCCGGCTCTAATCGCGTCGATAGCATCAGGAGAACCATCAAAGCCGCCAACTTTGACTTGATTGAGCTTGCCTGCTTCCTTGAGTGCTGCTATGGCACCCAGAGCCATTTCATCATTCCCGCTGATAACTCCTGTGATGTTTGGGTTTGCTTGGAGCATAGACTGCATTTTGTTATACCCTTGGGTTCGGTCCCAGTTGGCGACCTCTTGTGCTACTTTTTTAAGGTCAGGGTATTGAGTCAGTACTGTTTCATATCCATTTGAACGGGTTGCCGCGTTGTTATCAGAAGGTGCGCCGAACAATTCAACGTAATTGCCTGAACCACCGACTTCCTGCACCCATTGTATTGCGCCCAAGGCTGCCCCCTGAGCGTTATTGGAAACCAACTGGGCTTTTGCCAATCCTTCCTGATTAATTTCAGCATTAATCAAGAAGACAGGTATACCTGCAGCAACTGCTTTTTTTACCGCACCAACGGATCCGTCAGCATTGGCTGGATCAAGAATGATCGCTTTTGCCTGGTTAGTGATTGCGGTATCGACCAAATTGCTTTCTGTATTGGTATCGCCTTTGTGTGCCGTAACAATGGCGTCGTAACCAAGTTTCACCGCAGTTTTTCGGGCGACTTCACCTTCAGTATGCCAGTATGGGTTTGAAGGGTCGTTCACGATGATTGAGATTAATCCATCCGCCCAGGCAGAGTTTGTAATAGCAGTGAATGCTATTGTTGCAGCAAGGAGACGTTTACATAGTTTCAACATGATATTACTCCGATATTTTTGTTTTAGAGAGTGTGCCGGTAACCGGCAGGTCCAATACCATCTGGAGGTTTAAGTCCAGAGTGTCATGGAAGTTCTGTGATTTTAGGTGCGTTTATTTCGCCCTCCGTATTGCAGGCTGTTCAGGAGTACTGCCAGGACTATCACCGCTCCTGTGAAGACGGTTTGCCAATAGGCTGACACACCGATGATGACTAGTCCGTCAGAGAGATAGCCGATTACAAACGCGCCAAGCAGGGTGCCTTTAACTGTCCCTCTACCACCAGTGAGGGCAGCTCCTCCGATCACGACTGCGGCAATGGCGGTCAATTCATAAGTAGTACCGGCAGTGGGACCGGCAGAGGTAAGCTGGGAGGACAGAACCAATCCTGCGATGGCAGCGCAGATCCCGGAGATGATGTAGACGGATATCTGTACTTTCATGGTGGGAACCCCGGAGAGATCAGCAGCACGTGCGTTTCCTCCAGAGGCATACAGCCAGCGGCCAAACGCGCTTCGACTCAGCACTAATCCCGTGATAATGGCGACCGTCAGCAGAATGATGACACCAATAGGAATTCCTCCAAGTCGGTTGAATCCCAGCCAATCAAATCCGGTATTCCCGAGTTCCGTTGCCCCAGCCAGCTTGTTGTATGTCAAACCGTTGGTCATCAACAACGCCACACCACGGGCGACATATAGTGTGCCGAGCGTAGCCACAAATGCCGGGACTCTGAAGCAAGCGATGAGAACTCCATTGATCGTACCAATGAAAGCTCCAAGTGCGCAGGTGAGTAGCACGACTGCCCATACAGGAGGGTAGAAAATAACGCCGAGCGTTTCGGATTCGACCCCCTGCATCAGGAAGCCGGCAAAGACACCGCAAAGACCAAGTGTTGATCCCACGGACAAGTCAATGCCGCCGTTAAGAATGACCATCAACATTCCGATTGCAAGTAAACCGAAAATCGCCACATGAGATGACATGATCAGGAAATTGTTAACTGTGAAGTAATTCGGAGATAACAACGAAAAACTGATGATGATGGCAACAAGGGCAAAGAATGCACGCCCTTCAAGAAGTATTCGTGCGAAGTTGAGTTTGGTTCGGTGTTTTTCCATTGGCTGTATGGTCATGGTTGGGGATGAAACGGACATAATCTGGGCTCCGAAATATCACTGATTCTAATGGGCAACGGACTCGCCTGAAGCTGCCATAATGGCTTCTTTGGAGGCGCTGGAATTAAATTCGCCGGCAATACGTCCTTTACTCAGGACAATAATGCGATGCGCTATGCTTAGACATTCACCTACCTCGGAAGTGGAATAGATTACAGAAAGTCCGGCCCTGGCTCGTTCGGCGAGTAGCTTGAACACCTCTGCTTTAGCGCCTATGTCAATTCCGCGACTTGGTTCATCCAGTAAAATCACCTTAGGATTAGTGGCGAGCATTTTTCCGATCACCACTTTTTGCTGGTTGCCTCCTGAGAGAGAACCTATTTCAGCTGTGTCGCTTGCCGTTTTAACGGTGACATCCTTAATCATTCGGTCAATGAGGCTTTGTTCCGCTTTTGTTGAGGTGAGCAACTTACTGGTAAATGCACTAATGCTGGCAAGGGAGAGGTTTTTTCCTACCGACATGGTCTGTACCAGGCCGTCTCGTTGACGGTCTTCTGGCACCAGGACAAGACCGGCGTCAATTCGCTGGGCAATCGTCAGCTTGGAAATATCATGCTCATGCAAGACGATAGTTCCGCAGGAAGGTTTGAGGCGTCCGGCGATGCATTCCATTAACTCGGTTCTGCCGGAACCCATCAGTCCATACAAGCAGACAACTTCTCCTTCACGTACATCCAGAGATAACTCGTCGACAACATTGAAATCGTTGCCTGACTGGTCTGGGATGCATAGAGATTTTATCGACAGAGAGGTTTTACCGAAGTCATATCCAGCAGGTGGAGATCCAAGGTCAAATCCTTCTCCCACCATATGACGAACGATCCATTCCAGATCGATATCCTGACGCTCTGCATAAGCGGTCATAGTGCCGTCCCGTAGAACTACAGCATGATCCGTAATTTGCAGGGCTTCTTCCAGGTGGTGGGAAATATAAACGATCGAAACCCCTCGAGAGGTGAGATCCCGAATGATTTTAAACAATACCTCTACTTCAGAGGCACTCAATGCCGAGGTAGGTTCATCCATAATCAGAATGCGGGCGTTAACGGATAGAGCCCGGGCTATTTCGACGATCTGCTGCTGCCCCAGGCGAAGGTCTTCGACAGGAGTGAGTGGATCGATGTCCTCTTCCAGTTCCTTCATCAACTCGCGTGTTTGTCTTTCTTCCTCCGAAAAATTGACTCCTGTAGCCGTCATGATTTCGCGCCCCATGAAAATGTTGTCGCGGACAGAAAGATTCGGAGCGAGACTCAGCTCCTGGTGAATAATGGATATTCCCAGATCGCGAGATTCAGAGGGGGAGGCAAAGTTGATTGGCTGCCCATCCAGAATGATTTTTCCTGAAGTAGGGGAAATGACGCCGGACAAAATTTTCATCAAGGTGGACTTCCCAGCGCCATTTTCGCCAAACAAGGTGGTGACACTTCCCCGATAAATATCGAAGTTAACGCCTTTTAGGGCATGGGTATTGCCATAGCTCTTGGCAATATTACGTGCCGCTAAAACCACCTCTGGTTCAACATTGATGTTAATCGCGGTATTCATTTCAGTTCCAACCTCACAGGAGTCACAAGCCAGTTTTTCGGGTTAATCAGCTTGAACACGCCAACAACTCTCACGCTCTTGCCGCTGAGGTCAGACGTGTCAATAGAATCTAGAACGGCGGATTTCATTGCCCTGTTTAGAGCGGCTCCCGCGTCTTGATATTCGATCTGGTTTGTAAACTGTCCGAACTTTATGGAGCCGGTGGCATCGCGCAGGTCAGTACCATTGATGGCTGGCCCTGTCTGAACGCGTAGTTGGTAACCTTCGGGCCAGCCTTCGACAAATATTGAATATATGCCTGATTTGCCGTTCCCAACGACGCCTCTGAATGAGACCGGTATGACGGGACCAACACCTGCGGCGACTCCATAGCGTTCAGCCGCAGCTTTCTTGTCTTGCTCTATAGCCTCAAGCACTTCTCGTGCAGGTACCGCATTCTCAAGAACAAAACTTTGAATTTCAGGAAAAGTGCGCTTTGCGAAAGCCTCGGGTGAGAATGACTGTTCCCGGACATCTTCTTCCGAGCCTATCCTGACAACTTTGGTATCCAGAGCGATCGCTGCAAAAACGAGAATGGCTGTCAGAGAGCTGATAACCATTCGACGATGTGGTTTCGGTGGTTGTCGTAACGTCATTTCATTTTGCATATTCATATCCATTAGCTTTTCGACCAAATATCAAGAGTCCATTGGCCACATCAGGAGTGGAAAGATTCCTGTGGCGGTTGATGGGGTCTGGATGGTTAGGGGGTCGAAATGAAAGTCTTGCATCAGAAACGGGAAATCGATGGTCCCCCAGTTGCGAATGCTGGTAGGGGCTTTCCATCAAGGAAAGCTGAGATAGGGCCCGTAAACGAATAACGCCTACATCAGGGCTGGTGATTATTTGTCGCATTTTTATTTTTTCTCTGCTTCAGGCCGGATAACTGGTTGCTTCTCAAAACTGCTTTCAGGAGAGGGCTTCCAGCTCCGGGTGATACACAAAGTGATAATTTCACACCAACGGGTATTTCTAAAATCTGCCAAATAAACGCCATTGTCAATGAAAAATATTGCATGAATAGAAAAAAATATCTTTCTCTTGGTTGTTAATTATCCAGAGAAGAATCGTCATTTCACTCAATGAGAGATGAGTGAGGTGTAGGAATCTGGACGCCTGAGATGCAGTGGCTTTATGAGGAGTAAAAGTATAAAAAACAAATATATATGGTTGTCTATTGGCTGCTTTTTGGAGTTTGGTCGCGTTGGTTGAAACCCCTTCTGAAGAGGGCCTCTGACAAGATATAGTGAAAGATGAAGACGGAATTTCAGGTTGACAGAATGTGTTGAAATGAAATAAGTTTCTAAACAAGAAAAAAATATCAAGATATCTGTGGGCATTATGATAACAACAAGAAAGTTCCTTCATCGCCTCATTAGAGCGACGAGAGCTACAATAGGAGAATCCATTACCGATAGTTGTGGCTTGGGCTGCAGGCCGCGAATGGAGGGCTCCTATGAGTAGTACAGACGTTCTGATTGGAATTGATGCCGGGACCTCAGTAATCAAGTCTGTTGCTTTTGATCTTAAAGGGCGGCAGATCGCTGTTGCTTCGATTCGAAACCAGTATCAGTCGGATGCTGACGGGGCGGCTACTCAGGATATGGAAAGAACCTGGCAGGACTGCGCGCGCTCATTGCGGGCTCTGGCCGAGGAGGTGCCGGGACTTGCTGAGCGCACTCTCGGAATATCGGTCACGGCCCAGGGTGACGGTACTTGGCTCGTCGGCAAAGATAATCAACCGGTCACAGACGCTTGGCTTTGGCTGGATGCTCGCTCCGCTCCCACTGTAAGAGACTTGAACAAATCAGAGAACTCCCGTGCTCGCTTCGAGTCTACCGGTACTGGACTGAACAGTTGTCAACAGGGAAGTCAATTAGCGCATATGTCCAGATATGCGCCGGAGCTATTGAAGGCAACCGACTGCGCTCTTCACTGTAAAGATTGGCTTTACCTTAATCTCACCGGTGTCCGAGCAACCGACCCGTCTGAAGCGAGTTTTACCTTTGGAGACTTTCGAACCCGCCAGTATAGCGATCTGGTAATTGATGCGCTGGAACTGTCTGCCTACCGTTCGTTGTTGCCGGATATTATTGATGGATCAGATATTACTCACCCGTTATCCGTAACAGCCAGTAGATTGACTGGCTTGAAGGCTGGAACTCCCGTTACGCTGGCTTATGTTGACATGGTTATGACAGCGCTTGGAGCTGGTGTCCATACCGGAATGGATAACGCCGCCTGTTCGGTTATAGGTTCCACCGGGGTGCATATGCGTTCAGTCGAAGCGGAAAATGTCTACCTGAATTCGGAGGGAACTGGCTATGTTATTGCGCTTCCGGTCAGAAACCGGGTGACTCAGGTACAGACGAATATGGCGGCTACATTAAATCTCGATTGGCTGCTAAATATTGCGGAAGATATTTTGTCATCTGAAGGTTTGGCCTCCTCCCACAATAGCCTGGTGTCAAATGTGGATCAGTGGCTGCAACAGTCGCAGCCGGGGCAACTTTTGTACCATCCCTACATTTCTGCCGCCGGAGAAAGAGGGCCCTTTGTTGATGCCCAGGCTCGAGCCAGTTTCATCGGGCTCTCATATAGGCACCGATTCCATGATCTGGTACGAGCCGTTGTCGAAGGCTTGGGAATGGCTGTGCGCGATTGTTATCAGGCAATGGGACCTATTCCGCAAGAGTTACGTTTAACCGGTGGAGCAGCACGCTCTGTAGAACTGAGGTCGATTCTCGCTGCTTGTGTTGGTGCTCCGGTCAGAATTTCCTCTCGCTTGGAGGCTGGTGCGGCGGGGGCTGCGATGATGAGTGCAGTTGCCAATGGGGTTTATCAGTCGATGGAAGATTGTATTGCTGACTGGGTGACTCCGTTGCTCGGCGATAAAGAGTGCGCCGATGAACACTTGGTAAACCGTTATACCCAACTGTATGAGGCTTATGTCGAAACTCGAACCTCTCTCGCCAGAATTTGGGAGAAGTTCTCTTAATTCTAATCAATCCAGCAGGTTGTTAAAACGCGTTGGCGAAGCAGCCGAAGCAAGGCAAAAGAACGAAATTGCGGAGTTGAAAAAGGGTCATTGAGCACTTTTAGGCAGTTTTTAACGACGCAGTGGCGACTCAGGTAGTTCTATACATGCCTGCTGGATGCTTATCCCACATTTAACCCTAACGGGCCAGAATCAAACCCTGGTCTTATGAAAGCAGGAGCTCAGAAATGAAAGAAGAGCCTTTGGTAGACTTATTTGTTATCGGCGGGGGGATCAATGGTGCAGGAATTGCCCGGGATGCCGCTGGGCGAGGACTCTCGGTCGTATTGTGTGAAAAGGACGACCTTGCCCAGGGAACCTCATCGAGATCAGGGAAGCTGGTTCACGGCGGACTTCGATATTTGGAGTATTACGAGTTTCGCCTCGTACGGGAGGCGTTAATTGAACGGGAGGTTCTGATGAACTCGGCCAGCCATATAATCTGGCCGATGCGCTTTGTGCTTCCTCATAGTAAGGAAGATCGACCGGCCTGGCTGGTCCGCATGGGGTTGTTCCTCTACGATCACCTTGGTGGCCGAAAGAAGCTGCCAGGTACCCGGACCCTGGATATGAAACGCGACCCTGAGGGTGCTCCCATCAAGGAGCTGTACCGGCGGGGCTTTGAGTATTCAGACTGCTGGGTGGATGACTCCCGGCTGGTGATTCTCAATGCCGTTGACGCCGCCGAGCGCGGTGCGAAGGTTTTGACCCGTACGCAATGTATTGCGGCGCGGCGGGATAAGGGGAGCTGGGTGGTCACCACACGGAATGAGCTTAACGGAAATGAGCAGGTTTATCGGGCCAAAGTGCTTGTAAACGCTGCTGGCCCCTGGGTGCGTCAGGTTATCGACGATGTTGCTGATTCAACGAGCGCTAGGAATGTGCGCCTGGTAAAGGGATCCCATATTATCGTTCCTAAATTCTGGCAGGGACAGCAGGCCTATCTGGTGCAAAACAGGGATAAGCGGGTGATCTTTATCAATCCTTATGAAGGTGACAAGGCTTTGATCGGCACCACTGATATTCCCTACGAGGGCCGGATAGAAAACGTTAAGGCGGAAGAAAGTGAAATTGAATACTTGTTAGATGCTGTGAATCGGTACTTTAAGGAACAGCTTCGTCGAAGCGATGTGATTGATAGTTTTTCCGGGGTGCGTCCGCTGTTTGATGATGGCAACGGTAACCCTTCTGCGGTCACCCGCGACTATGTATTTGACCTTGATGAGACAGAAGGGGTTCCTTTATTGAATGTCTTCGGCGGAAAGATCACAACTTTTCGCAAGCTCTCAGAACACGCTCTTCAAAGACTCATTAAACTTTTCCCTAAAATGGGACCGGACTGGACCAGCGGAACTCCGTTACCAGGAGGAGATATTCCCAATGCGGATTTTGTGCAGTTCCAGGAGCATTTACGCAAGGAGTTCAGCTGGCTACCCCGATCGTTGTTAAACCACTACGGTCGCCTATACGGAACGCGCACCCATCATATCATCGGTCAGGCGAGTTCAGTAAAAGCCCTTGGACGGCACTTTGGCTCAAACCTCTATGAAAATGAGGTTCGTTATCTGGTGGATAATGAGTGGGCTATTTCCGTAGAGGATATTCTGCAGCGGCGTACCAAAGAGGGGCTTCATCTTACCCCGGAACAAAAGGTCAATTTTACTGTTTGGTTTTCCGAGCAGTTTCCGCAAAAGGATAAGTCGCCTATTTCCGCTGTATCCTGAAGAGTAGGAGTGAGTTGATATGCCGTTGTCATTAGGCCTGAATACAAATCCCTTAGTAAACCGGTTTGCAGAACCTGACGATCTGATTGATACCGTCGCCCGGGATATCAAAATCCGGGACCTGCAGCTAACGCATGAATTTATCAATCCGGCCTGGCCCTCTTCCGTGATTGGGCGTCTTTCACGTCAGATGAAAGCTGCGCTAGCCCGTACCGGAGTCAGGATCACCTCTGGCATGACCGGCCCTTATGGGAGGCTTAATCACTTTGGTCATCCAGATCCGGAAGTGCGTCGCTACTATGTCGAGTGGTTTAAAATATTTGCGGATATTATTGCTGACCTGGGCGGGCGGGCGATAGGCACACAGTTCGCTATCATGACCTACCGGGATTATAAGGATTTGAACCGCCGGGAGTCTCTGGTAAATGTGGCTATCGATTGCTGGGGTGAAGTGGCTGAATATGCAAAGTCGGCCGGACTGGAGTATTTGTTCTGGGAACCGATGAGTGTTGGAAGGGAGTTTGGGGAAACCATTGAAGCTAGTCTCAGCTTGCAAACCAGAATCTCTGAAACTCCAATGGCGATACCTATGTGGATGATGGCGGACATCGATCACGGCGACGTGACTTCTGAAAATCCCGACGACTATGACCCTTACGCATGGGCACGAGCTGTACCTCGATATTCGCCTATCATTCACATTAAACAGAGTCTTATGGAGAAAGGTGGTCATCGACCTTTTACGTCTGAATATAACGCTGAAGGTAGAATTCAGCCCCCACCGCTACTTGAGGCGTTGAGGGCAGGTGGCGCAAGTGACAATGAAATTTGCCTTGAACTGAGCTTCAAGGAACGAGAACCTACAGATCGGCAGGTGGTTGAACAAATTGCTGAAAGTGTGGCGTTCTGGGCGCCTTATATCGATACTGGTGAGAAGTATCTCAATTATTGATCCTTTTGTAGTCTGTTGATAATCAGGTTCAGTGGGGTAATATCCGCGTCAACGCAATCGTTATGGGTCGAAACAATATGGAACGACTGGAATCTCTGGTGGACAGTGAAGAATCTACTGCACTCAGGGCGGCTTGGCTTCACTACGTTGGCGGCCTGACTCAGGCTGCTGTGGCCAAACGCCTCGGCTTAACTTCTCTGAAAACCCATCGACTGATAGCCAAGGCCGTGGCCGAAGGTGCGGTTAAGGTATCAATTGATGGGGATATTACTCAGTGTGTTTCCCTGGAGCATCAATTGGTTGGAGCCTATGGGCTAGATTACTGCCAAGTAGCTCCTGACTTGGGGGAAGAAGGTATTCCTCTGCGAACATTGGGGCAGGCTGGTGCTCGATTTTTGCGTCAACAGTTATCCGGCAAGCACGCGATGACCATCGGAATTTCACTGGGCCGCACACTTTCAGCGTCAATCGCCCAATTGCCACGAATGGAAGCTCCGAATGTTCGGTTTGTTTCATTGCTGGGTGGACTAACCCGTGACTTTGCTGTTAATCGATATGATGTGCTTCACTGGATTGCGGAAAAGACCGGTGCCCCTTCCTACACCATGCCGGTTCCGTTGTTGGCCAACTCCGTTGAGGATCGGGAAGTACTGCTTGCCCAGCGCGGGGTTAAAGAAATATTTACAATGGCAGAGCATGCCGATCTCAAGCTGTTGGGAATTGGTACGGTAGACTCAGCTGCCCAGCTGGTGGCTTCAGGCACGATCAAGCCTGAGGAAATTGGTGAGATAGCGGCTGCAGGTGGTATCGGTGAAGCTTCGGGCCATTTTTTTGACGCCAATGGCAATATACTTAAGACCTCGCTGGCTGCCAGAACACTCTCTACTTCATTCATGAAGGAAAGAATCGGACAAGTGGTCGCTGTAGCCGGGGGAGCCACAAAGGTTAGTGCCATACGGGCTGTTTTAAAAAGCGGTGTGCTAACTGGGTTAATCACTGATGAGTGTACTGCCGTCGCTCTGCTGCAATAATCTTTTTGAGTACTCCTTATCCTTTAAAAACTCAACCAATGCCAGGTTAAATACCTGGCATTGGTGCTTTAGTTGTCTATTAAAGAATGGATTGGCCTGTTGCAGCCCAGTCGCGTTCAAACTGAGCCAGTCCTTTCTCTGTTAATACATGATCTGCCAAGCTTCTGATAACCGCTGGGGGAATCGTTGCCACATCTGCGCCAGCAAGAGCAGCGGCTTTAACGTGGTTTGCTGATCGTATTGAAGCGGCCAATATTTGAGTGTCGAAACCATAGTTGTCATAAATGGTGCGTATATCCCTGATCAGGTCCATACCCTCAATATTGATATCATCCAGCCGGCCAAGAAAGGGCGATATATAAGTCGCGCCGGCTTTGGCTGCCAGCAGGGCTTGGTTGGCTGAAAAGCAGAGTGTCACGTTGGTTTTGATGCCTTTCTGGCTGAAGTATCGGCAGGCTTTAAGACCTTCCAGAGTTAGTGGCAGCTTGATCACTACGTTATTGGCAATGGAAGCCAGATGTTCGCCTTCTGCGATCATATTGTCATACTGGGTTGAGGCCACTTCCGCTGATACGGGACCCTCGAGCAGTGCGCAGATCTCGGCGACCACCTCGATAAAATTTCTTCCTGATTTTGCCACCAGGCTCGGGTTGGTGGTAACACCATCCAGTAGCCCATAGGAATTGAGTTCTTCTATGTCGCTCACAATGGCGGTGTCTGCAAAAAATTTCATGCTATATATCCTCTATCTTGGTGAATATGTGATTTACTTGAACTCCAGTAGCTCATGCGCTTTCTGGATTAATGCGTCTGTAGTGATTCCAAACTTCCGATAAAGCACATCCGCGGGAGCCGAGGCACCAAACCCATCCAGCCCTATCACATCGTCTTCGCTCTGCACATAACGGGTCCAGCCGAACTTGCCGGCAGCCTCCACAGCGATGCGAGGGGCGGTTCCCAATACTGTCGCGCGATATTCAGCGGGTTGTTGCTCAAAGAGTTCCCAGCAGGGCATGGAAACTACTGCCACACCTATTCCTTCGTTGTTTAATGCTTCGGCTGCTTCCACTGCCATCGCGACTTCCGTTCCAGTCGCTAAAATTGTTAGATCCCGTTTATCGCCAAGCTCTCGAATGATGTAAGCGCCGTGTTTACAAAGGTTATCTGGTCCGTCATCAGTTCTGAGTTGCGGGACCCCTTGTCGCGACAGCGCCAATAACGAAGGTGTGCTGCGGCTGCGTATAGCAATTTCCCAGCATTCCAGGGTTTCAACCGCATCTGCGGGACGAAATGTGTTCAGGTTTGGAATCGCGCGAAGTGAGGCGAGGTGTTCAATCGGCTGATGTGTGGGGCCGTCTTCTCCTAGACCGATGCTATCGTGTGTCATCACATAAATGGTGCCGACTCCCATTAAGGCAGAGAGTCGAATTGCGTTCCGTGCGTAATCAGAAAACACCAGAAAGGTTCCGCCATAAGGAATAACTCCGCCGTGGACGGAAAGCCCATTCATGGCCGCTGCCATACCAAATTCTCTCACGCCATAGCTGATATACCTGCCGGCCTGATGTCGAACGAACCGACTCTCAAGAGTTTCTACCCAAGTCAGGTTGGAACCGGTCAGGTCTGCTGACCCTCCTACCAGTTCTGGTATTGCTGATGCTATAACTTCCAGCGCCATTTGACTGGCCTTGCGGGTGGCGACTTTTTGGGGATGATCGAACAGCGCTTTTCGTGCCTGCTCTATTTGCTTTGTGAACTCCTGGGGAATGTCTCCTCGCATACGTCTCAAAAATTCATTCTTTACATCGGCCGGGCTGTTAGACAGGCGCTTTTCCCAGTTCAGTCGCTCACTTCGGCCTTGTTGACCGATTTCCCGCCACTGATGTAACAAATCTTCAGGGATCGCGAAGGGTTCAGAGGTCCAGCCAAGGGCGGCTTTGCTGAGAGCCGCTTCCTCAGATCCTAAAGGTGCGCCATGAGACGCACTGGAGCCAGACTTGTTTGGAGAGCCAAAACCGATCACTGTTTTCAGTGCGATCAGAGATGGGCTATCCGAATGTTGTTTAGCTTCTATCAAAGCTTGATCAATGGCGGTGGCGTCATGACCATCGCACTGTTGCACATGCCATCCGCAACTCTTGAAACGATTGGGAATATCTTCAGAGAAGGAGACAGAGGTAGGGCCGTCAATGGTAATATCATTGTCGTCATACAAAACGACCAATTTCCCCAGGCCTAAATGGCCGGCCAGACTGATGGCCTCCTGGCCGATACCTTCCTGAAGGCAACCGTCTCCCAAAAACACATAGGTATAGTGATCTACCAGTTTTTCTCCAAACTCTTGAGCAAGCAGTCGTTCCGCTAGTGCCATGCCGACTGCGCCTGCAAACCCCTGACCTAACGGACCTGTTGTGGTTTCCACTCCGGGGGTGTGGAGATACTCAGGATGACCGGCTGTAAGAGAGCCCCATTGTCTGAACTGTCGAAGCTGATCCTGCGTGACGGACTCATAGCCTGTTAAATATAACAGGCTATATAACAACATTGAGGCGTGCCCATTTGACAAAACCAGGCGATCCCTGTCGTGCCAGTTCGGATTGGCAGCATCAAACTTTAGGTGCTTTCGGTATAGGACAGTTGCGGCATCAGCCATTCCCATAGGGGCTCCTGGGTGGCCGGATTTAGCTGCCTCTACTGCATCAATAGATAAGGCACGGATGCAATTTGCCAGAGCAAAATTCTGCGGATGCAATGCGCCTTTGGTTTTCACCATATCAGATATAGACATTTTTTTATCCTTGTTAGTGATCTGGCTATTTACTGTAAATGTAACATTTAAAAATATCAATATCACACAATAAAAGTTGTTTATGATTCGTTTTGGTGTTAAAACTATACTTGAATAATTCTTATGAGATAGCCGGAGAGGCAGAGGCCAATGAAGCGAGACGAGCGCCGACAATTGATTCTTGAGTTGCTGGCAGATCAAGGGGCAGTTGAAGTTGAAGAGCTGGCGCACCGATATGCGGTGTCCAAAATGACGGTGCATCGGGACCTGGATGAGCTGGAGCAGGCGGGATTACTACGCAAAGTTCGCGGCGGTGCGACGATCGAAGCAGGAATGCAGTTTGAAAGTGACTTCAGGTTCCGTGAACGTCAGGGGCATGAGGAAAAAGAACTGATTGCACGTCGTGCCATGGAGCTTATAGAACCAGGGATGACGATCATGATTAACGATGGCTCAACAGCTGCAGCTCTTGGCGAAATGCTTCCTGAGAAACGCCCTCTAACAGTCATAACAAACAATGCCGCGATTATTGATCGGCTCCGTCAGGAAAGTGGGATTAAGTTGATTGCGTTGGGGGGAGAGTACTCCGCTAAGTTCAATGGCTACTTTGGGGTGTTGACAGAACAGAGCCTCGAAAATCTGCGGGCAGACATTGCATTCATATCCAGTCCTGCGGTTTCCGGGAGCCAGGCCTTTCACATGGATGATGACGTAATACGAAGCAAAAGGGCGATGTTGAAAGGATCGGTAAAGTCCTGCCTGTTGATCAGCCATCAGCGCTTTGGCCATGTCGCTCTGCATGTATTGGCCAACCTTGAAGAATTCGATGCTGTTATCACGGATTGTTCGCCTGGAGATGAAGTATTTAACGAACTGACTCAGTCAGGAATCCACCTGACCATTGCTGGAAAAGAGGAGTAATTGATGTCCACAGCCAATATCTGGATCGGCACCAGTTGGAAGATGAACAAAACTCTTAATGAGGCACTGCAATTCGCTGATGGGCTCAGAGAAGTTGACGCAACGGCGGATGACAGGATTCAACGATTTGTCATTCCTCCTTTTACCGCCGCCCGGGAAGTAAAGAAAGTATTGGCGGGTACCAGCGTAAAAGTCGGAGCACAAAACATGCACTGGGCTGATAGCGGTGCTTGGACCGGTGAAATCTCTCCCGTGATGCTCAAGGATTGTCAGTTGGATATTGTCGAGCTTGGCCATTCGGAGCGTCGGGAACACTTTGGTGAGACGGATTATACCGTAGGCCTTAAAACTGAAGCAGCAGTACGTCATGGCTTTATTCCCTTGATCTGTGTTGGTGAAACGTTGGAAGAACGGGACAACGGCCAAGCGTCAGCAGTTCTTCAAGCTCAGGTTCAGGGAGCGCTTCAGTTCTTGGATAAATCCCTCGTAGAGGCTCCATTGTTATTCGCTTACGAGCCGGTTTGGGCGATCGGGGATAAAGGAATACCCGCAACCGCGGAGTATGCAGAGGCCAGGCATCGCGATATCGGATACTTTTCGCAAGCGATACTAGGACGACGAGTGCCTTGCCTTTACGGAGGGTCGGTCAATCCAGACAACTGTGAAGAATTAGTCTCATGTGAACACATTGATGGGCTCTTTATAGGCCGATCAGCTTGGCAGTTAGAGGGGTATCTAGAAATACTCCAAAAGTGCGCCGCTGTGATTTGAGAACAATCAGACATAAACATTAAAGAGGTGAGCTGATATGAAAGTTGCTGTAGCAGGTGATAGTGCAGGAGAAGCGTTGGCCCAGATTCTAAGTGAGCATCTGAAAGGTCGGTATGATGTTGAAAATATCTCTCGCAGTTCGGAAGGGCAAGATATGTTTTACGCCAATCTCTCTGATCGTGTGGCATCGACTATACTGGATGGCACCTATGATCGTGCTATTCTGGTTTGTGGTACTGGGATAGGTGTTTGCATCGCCGCCAATAAAGTGCCGGGAATTCGGGCCGCGTTGACGCACGACACATATTCGGCGGTTCGAGCAGCCCTGTCAAATAACGCACAAATCATTACGATGGGGGCACGGGTCATTGGTGCTGAATTGGCGAAAGCCATCGCTGATGAGTTCCTGCAAAAGACTTTTGACGAACATGGGCGTTCTGCCGGGAACGTGAACGCGATAAACCTGGTAGATGCTAAGTATCGTCCTGTCTCGTCTGATAATAAAGGAGCTGTCTGAGTATCTTGTGAGATCTCGAGATGAAACGAATCAGGAGAACTATTCGCTATCGGCCGGGCAATTTCTGTCATAGGCAATATAGGCCCGGCTTGAAGCTGTCATTTTGGATACGATTTATTACTAATCTTCCAGGTCACCTATTACAGTGAATGGAAAGCGGGTCTGCAGCTGTAGGGTTGACCATTATAGCAAGACCACCTAGTCTCTAAATTGATATTAAAATTTAAGGATGACGCAGTATCAACGGCGAGAGGCGAGGGAAGCTAAAGGCCTGTACGTTGAGAAATTGGTAAAGAGTCTGATGCTTCAAGATTAGTGAATTGACGAACTGTTCAATTCAGGGATCATTATTTGGTTTCTGATTAAGCATGAGAGCTGAGGTGTAACCTATGAAGATTGCATCCAAAGTTATTACCAGCGTCGTGATAGTTGCAACTTTTGCAGCTTTTTGTACAGCATTAATATCAAATCGATACTCCTCGAAGGCGATGGAGGAATCTCTATTAAAAGCGCGCCAGAATCAATTGGTTTCTTTGCGTGACGTGACAAAGCAGTTACTTAATCAATACTTCAGTTCACTAGAAAATCAGCTTATCAACATGGCTCAGTCTGAGATTTTCTCTGATGCCACTCAGTTTTTTTCTTTTTCTTTTTCTTTTTCTTTTTCTTTTAAAGCGTATTCTTTTTTTGTTGGACGCAAGAATAGGGACCGTCAGAAAGCATTAGTTGGCCAGTTTCGAGTCCAGTAATCTCGGAGATAGGTTTGTAGTGGATCATACTCTTGAAAACGGCTGTGGAAGCAGTCATAGAATTTACCGTGGACACAGCCGGGCGCGCGCTCTAGGAGGGAGTATGCGCGCTAGGCTCCTTATTGCGTTTACGCTTACCCTTACCGTTTCATTTGCTTGGGGGAAGTCTGCGGAAGAGTGGATTAATGATGAATTCACCATATCGACTCTAAGTAAGAAGGAACAGCTGGAAGAGCTTGAATGGTTCCGTCGTGCAGCAGAGCCCTTCAAGGGGATGGAAATTTATGTCGTTTCGGAACCTATAGATACGCACCGGTATGAAGCCAATGTGCTCGCTAAAGCTTTTGAAGATATTACAGGAATAAAAGTCTCGCACGAAATAACAAGTGAAGATGACGTGGTCCGTAAACTTCTGTCTCAGATTGAGACCAGCCTCAATATCTATGATGCCTTTATCAGTGACTCCGACCTGATTGGTGCCCATGTACGCAGCGGAGCCATCTATCCCATTACGGATTACATTCGCGGAGAAGGGAAGGAGGTGACGCTACCTTCTCTCGATTTGAATGATTTTATTGGGCTGCCATTTACAACCGGACCGGATGGGAAAGTGTATCAGTTGCCCGACCAGCAATTTCCGAGTGTGTATTGGTATCGTCATGACTGGTTTACTCGTCCAGATTTTCAAGAACGTTTTCGTAAATTGTATGGCTATGAGTTAGGAGTTCCTCTCAACTGGACTGCCTATGAAGATATCGCGGAATTTTTCACAGTGCATGTCAGGGAAATTGATGGGGAGCGAGTATGGGGGCATATGGATTACGCCCTGAATAGTCCGGCATTGGGGTGGAGAATATCCGATGCATGGCTGTCTATGGCAGGAATGGGAGATGTTGGGTTACCCAACGGAAAGCCGGTAGACGATTGGGGGATTCGAGTCTCAGGGTGCCGGCCGGTTGGGGCGAGCATCGAAAGAGGAGGGGCCTTAGACAGCCCGGCGGCAATCTATGCGATAAAAAAATTTGTTGATTGGCTGAGATTCGCTCCGCCGGAAGCAAGACAATTGACCGATGCTGCTATGGGCCGGTGGGCTGCAAGTGGAAAGATTGCTCAGCAGATATTTTGGTATACGGCTTATATTGCGCAAGTGACAGACCCGGAGCTTCCTATTGTTAATGAGGATGGGACCCCGAAATGGCGTATAGCACCATCCCCTTTGGGAGCCTATTGGGACTCAGGAATGAAATCCGGCTATCAAGATGCAGGATCCTGGACATTGACCAAAAACACGCCTGTGGATAGGCGTAAAGCCGCATGGCTATACGCACAATTTACCGTTTCAAAAACCGTGTCTCTAAAAAAGACAATGGTCGGCTTGACCCCCATAAGACTGTCTGACATCAACTCCACTGAAATGACGGAAAGGGCTCCTTACCTGGGCGGATTTGTGGAGTTCTACCGCTCCAGAGCAAGGAATTACTGGACACCAACCGGCACAAACGTACCGAATTATGCAAAATTATCGCCTTTATGGTGGAAGCATATATCACTGGCAGTAGAAGGTAAGCAGTCAGTAGAGCAAGTTATGTCGAATTTGGCACAATCCATGGATCGGGAAATGGCGGTAATAGCACAGGAAGAGCCAGGACCCTGCAGCCCGAAACTGAATAATAAAGCAGATAAGGGGTTTTGGATTAGTCTTCCCGGGGCTCCCAAGCCTAAGCGTAACGAAAACCCTCCGGGGAGAACCATGAGTTATGAACAAGCCATCAAGGCCTGGCAGTAAGGCAGCCTTAATTGCTAGTGTCATGCTTTTAGTCATGGCATCCATAGGTAAGCCTCGGGCTGAACAACCCCTACTTCATATCCTGGCATATCACCAGCCGCCCTACATGGAGCAAAAGAATAACAAGCCTGTGGGTCTTGCGATCGACATTTTGAATTCTTTATTAATGAGGGCAAATATAAATTACGATTTAGCATTTCACCCTCCCAAAAGAGCTTATCAATATACCCGCTTCCATATCGACCATTGCGTACTTGCCATCGAAAGATCGCAGGAAAGAGAAGCGCAGTTTCTTTGGGTCAGTCCAATTCTGGTGACTCGGCATGCATTTTATTCCCGACCGAGCAGAAACGGTGTCATTCGATCAATAGATGATGCCAAGAATCTACGGATAGGCAGCTACCTGGGGAGTGGTGCGGGAGAATACCTGGAACACTACGGATTTAAAGTTGAGCTGACAACATCGAACGATCTCAATATTAAGAAACTTATACGTAAACGACTGGATCTCTGGGCGAGCGATACAATTTCAGCTGATATTTTGATTAGGGAAAATGGCTTGTCTCTGAGACGTGAGCTTGTGTTTCTGACGACCCTTAGAGCATTGGCCTGCAATAAGGGCACAAGTCCGGACTTGGTAAAACGCATGCAGTCGGAGTTGAAAGAGATGTACAGGAATGGTGTGATTAGCGAGATATATAGTTCTTATATTGATAAAAAGAACGAAAACTGGCTTTTATACAAATAGGCTCAAACCATAAGCAGCATTTACGCAATAATATACTGATGGTTTGTATGAGGGAAAGACATCCTATTGTATTTAAAAAGGAAATGTCTTGTTATTAGATTTGGACAACTTATGCTTATCGCTACACCAGCCCTCACGCCCTTTGTAGGGGCGGACCTTGTGTCCGCCCACCGGGTTTGCAGGCAATCGAGGAGATTCAGCAGGAGAAAGTGTTTTTCCTGCCCAAGGGTCGATACAATATCGTCATTGAAACATGGAACGTGGTTTCCTTAGGGAAAGCTATTATTTGCTCGCTATTGAGAAAGACGCTTTCCCTTATGGAATGGCACTTAATTTGCCTGTGTAGAGGGATTTACTATGGATTTTTACGGGGCTTGTTCTAAGCTCGACCCTAAGCGTTTTAAGGCTTTTGTCGCAGTGGTCGAAGAGGGGAGTTATTCCTGCGCTGCATCCAAGGCTGCAATGACGGTAAGCTGCATTAGTCAGCACATCACATCCATTGAAGATGCTCTGGGCACAACAATTTTCAGCAGGACTCCTACGGGCTGCCGTCTAACAAACTCCGGTAGGCGTTTTTTAGAGTTTATAAGAAGTTATAACGATCTAGTCGTGAATTTATATGAGGATATATCTGATCAGGAAAGCTGTCTTCAAGGTATAATAAAATATGCCTTGCCCCATAGTCATATATTCAGCCCCCACTTTTTTTCTCTATTGAACCTTAAGTCAACGAGTTTAGATATTGAACTCGACATTGAGTTTGCCTCGAACTCAGAGATAATAAAGCTAGTTCTAGAGTCGAATGTAGATTTCGGGCTCGTTACCGAGCCATTAGAAATGGAGTCGCTAGGTTTTAATTTAATTGGGCGGGAGGAATATGTACTCGTATGCTCTGGACGGCATAAAATACAAGTTTCAAATAAAAATAATATACTAAGCCAAGCCTTCGTAACTTACCCTGAAATAGATCAACTTATAAACTGCTGGATGAAGCATAACTACACTCCATTATACGATGTGGATACTCGCTCTTTGAGTAATGTCTCTGCTAGAGTCAATAGCGTAGTTGGTGCTGTCGTTATGGTGTCTGAGGGAGTTGGAATATCTATATTTCCAAAACACTTAATAAAAAGCTATCTGGATAAAGAAGTATTAATAGAGTTGAATAGTGATCACTCTCTATTGAATAGGCCTATATATCTTGTTTATCGTAAGAGCTCACATCAAGCTGAGTGGGTGTTTCATATGGTTGATATCCTTTCTAATGACGCAATAAATGCGCAAGCTACCCCTAATGACTTGACCTTTCAAAAAATGTATTTATAAGAGGTGGAAGGTGTGTGAGCGAATTGCCCTCCACTTACTAATTCTATCTGGCTAGGGGCATCGCCTTAAGGCCATGTATGCGAACTAGGGAGACTCTGAATAACTCCCCAAATCAGTCATAATACGGCCAAGCTAACTCATCAGGAATACTTTCCATGGAACAGATGACCTTCTCCGAAGCCGAATACCAGAATAAGAAGCGTAAAACCCGTCGG
>NZ_MRYI01000029.1 GCF_002260525.1 Hahella sp. CCB-MM4 | reverse complement strand
TTTCCAGTCAGGTCTTTGCCTTCACGCAATGCTTGCAGTGCGGCTTCCATGTCGAAGGTAGGTGTGGTCATAAGTCATCTCTTTTTTGCATAGGATAAAGAAATGACACAGAATTCTGAACACTACCGTTTGCGCTCCTTTTTGTGCATTCGCTGTGCTCATTTTTGCACAAAAAACCACTACAACCGCTACGCAAATGAGCAAGTCGTTATATTTTTTAAGCTGTTGAAAATAATAGAAAAAAATCAATCGTATGTTCTATGTAAATGTTGAGAAGCCGGATTAGCAATCAAGGTGATGCATGTAGTGGTCTAAGTCCCTATCTCATCTATTAATTGTCCTGGTAGCCTTCTGACGATGGATGTTGAGGAGGGTGTTAAAACTCTGTATCAGCCAAGTCAAAGAACGGTGTGGCATCTAACACTCCCCCTCAAAGATGTAACTCCTATACAACGATAGCATGCTCTATATCTATATCACGCCGGTATCAATGCCCGGATAATTTATAACCAGCAGGTCCCTGGCAACTCCAAAAGCAGCATTCTTGCTATCCGCCTCAACCAAATATACAAGCATACCAGTGTAAGAATCTAAATTTTCCTTGGTAATATCGAGCCGTTCGAGAGCGTTGTCAGCCAAATGAAAAAACACCCTAAACCTATACATAACCAACCCTCCATGATTCAGTGGAAGCGATTTTAGTATGACACATATGAGAAGGGGGGGTGACTAGCTTTGTCGCCCAGAGCCAGTTAAATCTGCGTTAACACTTTTGGGGCGGGCATAAAAAAACAGGAACTTCGATTTCTCATAAATCCCTGTCTTTTTTAGGGAAATTAAGTGGGAGCAGAGGCGTAATCGAACTTCCGACACGGGGGGTTAAGTCTCTATACCCTTTTATCCCGGCTTCCAAGTCCGAATGTTGCCTCTACACTACTTAAACAACCCAAACTCAAGAGTGAATTAGCAAACAACTTCTGGTTTAGAGTCCACTTTTTCAATCTGTGTGGACACTATGTGGACACCTAGCCCTGAATCAAGGCAGCGTGCACCACGCAGAAGGCTGTAATATATTGAATTTAAAGGGAAAAATTGGTGGGCCCACCTGGACTCGAACCAGGGACCAACGGATTATGAGTCCGCTGCTCTAACCAACTGAGCTATAGGCCCTTTTGCTTCACCTGAAACGATGATCCTGCGTTGCAAATTTTATGCTCCGCGGTCATGTACATTTAGTACACTCCCTCGATCCTTAAATTTGCGCCTTGTCTAATCGCTTCAGGCTATGCAAAACCTAACTGGAAATCAGAATGATATCTGGTCAGGTCTTTGAAGAGGGCGCCAATTATACTCAGAGAGTACGCTTGGCGCTAGTGCTTATTACTGTTCGTCGATGAAGCTGCGCAGATGGTCTGAGCGGCTTGGGTGACGGAGTTTACGCAGTGCTTTGGCTTCGATCTGACGAATACGTTCCCGGGTGACGTCGAACTGTTTGCCGACTTCTTCCAAGGTGTGGTCCGTGTTCATCTCGATACCGAAACGCATACGCAGTACTTTGGCTTCTCTTGCGGTCAGACCGGCGAGGACGCGACGGGTCGCTTCCTTGAGGCCTTCAGAGGTCGCGGTGTCTACCGGAGACTCTGCATGCGAGTCTTCGATGAAATCACCCAGATGCGAATCTTCGTCGTCCCCGATAGGGGTCTCCATGGAGATAGGTTCTTTGGCGATTTTCAGGACTTTACGTACCTTGTCTTCCGGCATGTCCATTTTCTTCGCCAGTTCTTCAGGAGTGGCTTCGCGGCCCATTTCCTGGAGCATTTGACGAGAAATCCGATTGAGCTTGTTGATGGTCTCAATCATGTGTACCGGAATACGAATGGTTCTGGCCTGGTCTGCGATCGAGCGAGTGATCGCCTGACGAATCCACCAAGTCGCATAGGTCGAGAATTTATAGCCACGACGATATTCAAACTTGTCGACGGCTTTCATCAGACCGATGTTGCCTTCCTGAATCAGATCCAGGAACTGCAGACCGCGGTTGGTGTACTTCTTCGCAATGGAGATAACCAGACGCAGGTTCGCTTCCACCATTTCTTTCTTGGCGCGACGAGCTTTCGCTTCGCCGATGGAAATGCGACGGTGGATTTCCTTGATGTCAGAAACCGCCAGGCCGACTTCATTTTCAATTGCCAGAATACGGCGCTGCAGACGAGTGATCTCTTCTTCGCGTGCCGCCAATCGTTGTGGCCAGCCGTCCCCACCTTGTGCTTGGGATTTTACCCAGTCCGGATTGGTCTCATTACCAGGGAAAGTCTTGATGAAGTTTTTCCGTGGCATCTGACAATCGCGAGTACAGATCCGCATGATTTCCCGTTCGTAGTTACGAATGAGGTCATTGGTGTTGCGGATGGTGCTCACCATTTCATCAAACTGCTTTTGCGCAAGCTTGAATGGGGAGAATACTTCACTGAGAAGCTCGAAAGCTGTCTGGGTGACGCTGCTGTCGCGACCATATTTGGTAATACAGTCTTCTACAGAAAAATAAGCCTGAGCGAGAGCCTGGAAACGTTCACGGGCGAGTTCAGGATCTGGACCGCTTTCAGTCTCATCATCAGAATCGTCTGAATCGCTTTCTTCGTCCTCGTCTTCGTCGTCGTCCTTGTCTGAGTCTTTTTCAGCTTTGGGCTTGTCTTTGTCTTTTTCCTTCGACTTGGGTGCGACAGCTTCTTCGTCTTCCTCTTCTTCATCTTCCTCTGCGTCATTTGTTGTCGCTTGAGGGATGACTGTATCGTCTACAGGATCTAGGAAGCCGGTAATGATGTCGCTTAAACGTCCGCCTTCTTCGCCTTGTGTGGCGTCATATGCGGTTAAGACGTTGGTGATAGTGCCAGGGAAGTAAACCAGTGCTGCCATAACGTCACGAAGTCCTTCTTCGATACGTTTGGCGATCTGAATTTCACCTTCACGGGTCAACAGCTCAACGGTACCCATTTCGCGCATATACATACGCACAGGGTCTGTTGTGCGGCCTACATCGTTTTCTACAGATGCAAGCGCCGCTGCCGCCTCAGCCGCAGCAGTTTCATCGGTTGCTGAATCACCGTCAGTGATCAGCAGGGTATCCGCATCAGGAGCTTCTTCCGAGACCAGAATCCCCATGTCATTGATCATGCGGATAATGTCTTCAACCTGGTCAGGATCGGCAATATCTTCTGGGAGATGGTCGTTTACTTCTGCGTATGTAAGGTAACCTTGTTCCTTGCCGCGGGCGATGAGCTCTTTCAAACGGGATTTTCGGGAATTGCCTGACATAGTCACCCTATAAATTCGGTGGCTTAATGGGGAAAAATCAAACAGCCATTATAGCTTGTAAGCTAATTTTGCGCTAGAAATCCAATGTGGAGTTGATTAAAAAATTTTCAAGGTCTCACACATTATTTTTTCTTTCGTACGGTCATAGAATGTTTCTCCTTGGTAAGTGCTTGAAGTTGCATGAGTAAAGTTCTGTCTGACGGATTTTGCCTCAAAGCCAGTTGTAGCTTTTCGAATGTCAGATCAAAGTACTTCCTTTTTAAAGTGTTAAAAGAATCGCGAGCTTCGGTTTGCAGCTCCTCGGCACTGAAAATGTGCTCAAGTGCACCGAACAGGTTTTTAAAACGCTGTCTACTGCGACTATCTGTCGCCATCTTGTAAAGAAGCTCCTGTTGGGAGCTGATCTTATTGTCCAATATCCACTGCAGGAACAGTTTCATTGGTGTCATGTCTTTATCCAGGAGTTCCAGGTCAACCTCTCCGGCGATCTGTTCTGCCCAGGACGGGTCATAGTATAGACCAAGACAGATTCTGGCCGTGGTTCGATTAGGTACCGGCAGTGGCTCTTCCACCACTTCCGGTTGGAATTTGCTTTTAAAATTACGCCATTCGCCTTTTTTCCGGTCCTGCCATTTCGGTGATCGGGTTAACTCCCGCAGGCGGGAAAACAAGGCGTCTTTGAGAATGGGGGCTTGTATGTCCTGCAGAGCATCTCGGGCCACCTGATTAAGAACACCCTTGTCTTCCGCAACACTCAGGTTCAGATCCCGGCTGAGAGACGTGAAAAAATATTCGGACAGTGGGGCGGCCTGTTTGATTCGCTCTGCGAATGCTTCTCCGCCTTCCTGACGCACCAGGGTGTCGGGGTCTTCTCCTTCAGGCAGAATCAGGAAGGACACCTTGTACCCGTCCCGAAACATGGGCAATAGATTGCGCAATGCCTTGTCAGCAGCATTCAATCCAGCTTTGTCTCCGTCAAAGCAGAACACAATATCCGGGCATGTTGAGAGCAAGTGGCTGAGGTTTTCTTCGTTGGTGGCGGTGCCCATGGCCGCTACAGCATTGGTAATCCCGAACTGCGATAGGGAGATTACATCCAGATATCCCTCGACGACGATCAATTGTTCCAACTGCTTTGCTTGCTTGCGGGCTTCCCAGAGTCCGTACAGCTGCTTGCTCTTATGGAAAATAGGATTTTCCGGGCTGTTGATATATTTGCTTCGGTCCTGGCCAAGCGTGCGGCCGCCAAACGCCACAACCCTGCCACGGGTGTCCCGAATGGGGAACATCAGACGGTTCTGGAAGAGTTCGTAGCGTCTGCCGTCTTTCTCGCCGACCAGTCGAATCTCCCTTAAATGCTTGTGATCGTTGGGAGTGCTGTTGTCCTGTAAAAAGGATCGTTCCGGTGGTGCGAAACCAATGCCGTAAAGCTCGATCATTTCGCGGGAAAGCCCCCGATTTTTCAGGTAGCTGACAGCTGTTTCCCTGTTAGGGTGTTTTCTTAAGGCGCCCTGATAGGCTTCGGCGGCGAGCTGGGAGGCTTCATATAATGGTTTGAATCGGTTAACCGCCTGCTGGGCGGCTGGGTCTCTTGGAATTTCGAGTCCGTAACGCCGTGCAAGAGATTCGACCGATTCGTTGAAGCTCATATGATCGAGATTCTTGAGAAAATCTATGGCATCGCCATGTGCTCCGCATCCATAACAATGGTAATGGGCGGGATTGGCCTCGTTATACACATGGAATGACGGGGTCTTTTCGTCGTGAAAAGGGCAGCAGCCCTGATAGGTAGCGCCGCTTTTCTTTAAATTCACCCGTTCGCTGATTAGTGAGGCAAGGTCAATCCTCGAGATCAGATCTTCAACGAAATTTTGAGGAATAAGGCCGGATGACATCTGGGCGATTTACCTTCACAGCAGGGAGTGGGGTTAAGCTCACCTAAAATCGGTGGGCAACCAGCCAAGGTTAGCACAGCTTTTCTGTGCTGGGTGTACTAGTGCAAATATGTCGGAGAAACAGAGATTCTCCGACATATTACAGGAGAGATTAGTTGGCCAGGGCGGCTTTTACTTTCTGGCTGATAGCGCCGATGTCTGCACGCCCTTGTACCTGGGGCTTCACCAGTCCCATGACTTTGCCCATGTCCTGCATGCTGCTGGCTCCGGACTCGGCGACAGCATTTTTGATGATGGTGTCAATTTCATCATCGGAAAGGGCTTCAGGGAGAAATTCTGCAATGACATTCAGCTCGTTCTGTTCAATTGCGACCAGGTCTTCGCGACCTGCCTGTTGGAACTGAGTAATGGAGTCTTTACGCTGTTTGCTCATTTTGTCGAGGATGACCAGGATGCGGGCATCGTCAACTTCAATTCGCTCATCAACTTCCACGCGCTTGACTTCCGCTAGAATCAGTCGGATAGCGCTCAGACGTTCCTTTTCCTTATTCCGCATGGCGGACTTCATTGACTCTGTGATCTGGTCTTTCAGAGACATGGCGTTACCTGTCAGTAGTCATGGTGTTGATTGGGGTAGTTGGATGTCTGACAAAGGACGGGCTGTCTAAAAGAAGCGCTAAATTGTCAAATGTCAGAAACAGCAATAGCCCAAAAGCAGCCAGTATCATATACTGGCCCGTTCGGGCTACTGAAGTCTTTTTAAAAAAGAGTTGGCGCTTAGTACAGGCGCTCGAAGCGACGTTGTTCGCGCTGAACTTTCTTAGCGTGGCGCTTAACTGCTGCAGCCAGCTTACGCTTACGCTCTGCAGTCGGTTTTTCGTAGAACTCGCGACGACGTACTTCTGACAGAATACCTGCTTTTTCGCATGAACGCTTGAAACGGCGCAATGCAACGTCAAATGGCTCGTTCTCTTTAATTTTTACCGAAGGCATCTAATCTGCTCTCTCTTGGTTACTCTGGTTAAAGCCCGCTGCGTTAAAGCTTGTGGCCTAAATTCTATAAATAAATATTTAACCAAACAGACCAAAAAACTGGGTTTGGTCAAATTTGAAATTGGTTAATTTGTATCAAAACAAACAAGGGCGCGCATTGTAATCCTGATAAGCGGCACTTGTAAAGGCAGATTACCATATAATCGGTTGTAATTTGATCTTTTATACCCTGAATAGCGGTTTGTCATATTGGCAAGAGAGGCTGGCGGCCTTAAACTGCGGCCCCTTAATTTTAGATCGTAATGTCATATAGAAAGTGGCGCTATCTGGAGACTGACGTTGTCTGGATAGAAAGCCGTATTTTCAGGTAAATGGTAGCTGGGGAAGGAACTGATGCTGGTACTGGGTATAGAAACCTCATGTGATGAGACTGGAATTGCGCTTTATGAAAGCGATGAAGGGCTATTGGGGCATGAGTTGTACAGCCAGATCAAGCTTCATGCGGATTATGGCGGAGTGGTGCCCGAGCTGGCCTCTCGCGACCATGTCCGCAAAGTGATTCCGTTGATTGAAACTCTGCTGCACCGGTGTCGTCGTGGGCTGTATGATCTTGATGCGATCGCCTACACCGCAGGCCCAGGCCTGGTCGGTGCACTGATGGTAGGTGGGGCTATTGCCAGTTCTCTGGCCTATGGGCTCGGGATTCCCGCAATAGGGGTTCATCATATGGAAGGCCATCTTCTGGCGCCCATGTTGGAAGATAACCCGCCGGAATTTCCTTTTGTGGCATTGTTGGTTTCAGGCGGGCATACCCAATTGGTCAGGGTGGACGGGATTGGGCAGTATCAATTGCTGGGAGAGTCTGTGGACGATGCTGCCGGCGAAGCCTTCGATAAAGTTGCCAAGATGCTCGGTCTGGACTATCCCGGTGGTCCACAAGTGGCGAAGCTGGCGGAGCAGGGGCGTCTTGATCAGTTTACCTTTCCTCGGCCAATGACTGATCGGCCTGGATTGGACTTCAGCTTCAGTGGCCTCAAGACATTTACTCTGAACACCCTCCAGGAAGCAGAAGCTGAAGGCCGCTTGGATGAACAGTGTCGGGCCGATATCGCCGCCTGCTTTCAGGAAGCCGTGGTTGATACCATGGCGATCAAATGTCGGCGAGCACTAAAAGAGACCGGTCTGAAGCGCTTAATTATGGCCGGTGGTGTCAGCGCGAATCGTTCCCTACGGGCTAAGTTGGCGGACATGGCGAAGAAAGAGCGGGCTGAGGTTTTTTACGCCAGGCCAGAATTTTGTACCGATAATGGCGCAATGATCGCCTATGCCGGGCACTGTCGCCTGAAAGCCGGACAGCGGGCCGATCTCTCGGTAGTGGCTCGTCCCAGATGGCCATTGACAGAATTGGCTGCGGTGTAAAGTAAATCTCTTGCTTCATACGGGGCTAGAGCGAACGCTCATTGCCCTTTGCCAGATTGATAATGTTTTCCCTGTGCCGAATCAGAATAAATAGCGATAAGGACATAAAGAGGGCGGAATAATCCGGATTGAATGCCCAGGCTACCCAGGGGGCGAGCAGGGCGGCGGACAATGATGCTATCGACGACACCCTTTTCCAGTAAATGACGGCTCCCCAGACCAAGGTCAGAAGGAGAGTCGTTTGCCATGCCAGTACCAGGCCACATCCTAAAACGGTTGCCACACCTTTTCCGCCCTTGAAGTGGTGAAATACGGGCAGCATATGGCCCATGATCGCGGCAACAGCCACTACGCCCTGTTCATAGGGGGATAACGACAAGCCTAACGAGAGAGAGACGGCTATTGCACCTTTGGCAGCATCCCATAATAAGGTGAGCGTTGCCGGTAGCCACCCGCCGAGGCGGTAAATGTTTGTTGCACCAGGGTTACCTGAGCCGGATTGTGTCGGGTCTGGTAAACGAAACAGCCGGCAAATCCAAAAGGCGCCCATTACTGACCCCAATAGGTAGCCTGTGGTTGTGCAGATGATAAGGGCCAAGGGTTGATCCGGCATCGGGGTAATTCTGGTTCTGTCTCTGGTCAGTGGCGAATACAGCTAAGTCTGCCTGTTGTCTGCGTGGATTGCCAGAGGAGAGGAGTGACATGTTGTCTGGCTGCAAGGGCGGCGGATATTTTATCGGTATGATATCTGGCACGTCATATAATTGGCTAATACCGACAAAAGGTTTGACAGCTGGTAATCCCCCCCCTATAAGGAGACCCTGAAGATTCCCCGGTAATGTGAGTTGAGCGGTATTATATTAATCACCCGGGCCGGGATGGGTGTTAGTAAAAGGTGATAGCGGCAGTGACTAAGGCTGAGCGGGGTGCCGGTAGTATGTGTGCCCAAGATAAAATTGTCATAGAAGCTCTTCAGATTGATACCGTGATAGGGGTATATCCGTTCGAGAAGACTTATCCCCAGCGCTTGTATTTAGATCTGGAGCTGGCATGGGACATTCGGAAGGCTGCCCAGTCTGATGAACTGGCTGATACTCTGAACTACGCCGCAGTCTGTGAAAGACTGCGGGGGTTTGCTGCTGGTGTTCAGTATCAACTCTTAGAAGTATTGCTGGAAAAAATGGCAGAATTGTTACATCAGGAATTCGGTATCGCCTGGATGCGTCTACATATCCGTAAACCCAGTGCAGTGGCAGAAGCTGCGTCAGTTGGGGTAAAGATCGAGAGGAGCTATGAGGCGTGAGCAGAGTATTGGTCGGCATCGGTAGCAATATCGATCCGCAAAAAAATCTGCAGGCAGCATTTGATGCTCTTGCTGCTGAATTCAATTCGCTTGAACTGTCGCCGGTATATCGCTGTCGTGCTGTCGGGTTTGATGGGGACGATTTTTATAATCTGGTGGCCTCTTTTGACACTCGTCTCGGAGTAGGCGAATTACAGCAAGCACTTAAGCGTATTGAGGCGAGCACCGGCAGGACCGGCAATGAGACCAAGTGGTCAGGCCGTACCCTGGATATAGACATCCTGACCTATGACAGTGTTGTGGGTACAGTGGATGGTGTGGAGCTGCCGCGAGATGAAATTGTCAAACACGCCTATGTGTTGAAACCATTGGCTGACCTGGTGCCTGAGGGGCTTCATCCTGAATGTGGGAAGAAGTATCGGGCTTTGTGGGAAGAATTCGGTGGAGAGAAGTATCTGGAGCAGATCGTCTTTCAGTGGGGAGATCGTTGTTGGTAGAGGGACAGGTTTCTTGAGCGAGTATACGAATGATGAAAAGGGGCCGACAAATGTCGGCCCCTTTTTGTATGGACTGCGGGTTTGTATGGACTACTGGTTGGCCGATTTAAAGCGCGTCACCAGGTCAGCAGTCGAAGCGTCAACGCTGGAGGTATCAGACTCTTCGCCTTTCAGCAGGGGTAATATGCTATCACTCAGCTGTTTGCCAAGCTCCACTCCCCATTGATCGAAGGAGTTCAGGTCCCAGATTGCCCCTTGAACGAACACCTTTTGCTCATACATCGCAATCAATGCTCCAACGGTCTTGGGATTAACTTCATCCATCAGAATGGTGTTGCTGGGGCGGTTGCCTGGAATCACCTTATGCGGAGCCAGTTCGTCAGCCTTGTCTTCAGGCATACCGGCAGCAACCAGTTCAGCTTTGGCCTGCTCTAGCGACTTACCACACATCAATGCCTGGCTTTGGGCAAAGCAGTTGGATGTAAGCATGGCGTGATGATCACCCAGCTTGTGGTGAGTCTTCAGAGGAAGGATGAAGTCTGCCGGAGTCCATCGGGTTCCCTGGTGCAGCAACTGATGGTAAGCGTGCTGGCCGTTGGTTCCGGCGCCACCCCAGATAATCGGGCCCGTTCCATAGTCTACCTGGTGTCCGCCTCGGTTAATGCTCTTGCCGTTGCTTTCCATGTCCACTTGCTGCAAGTGTGCAGGCAGGTTTTCCAGGCTTTGGTCGTAAGGCAGTATCACATGGCTGTGTGCGCCCAAAATATTGTGATACCAGACGCCAAGCAGTCCCAGTATTACTGGTAGGTTTTCGCCAAGAGGGGCGGTGCGGAAATGTTTATCCATTTCCTCAGCGCCTGCCAGAAGGTCCCGGAAGGCTTGCATGCCAACCTGCAGTGCGATGGGAAGACCTATTGCGGACCAGAGAGAGTATCGGCCCCCAACCCAATCCCACATGGGGAAGATGTTGTCTGCGTCGATGCCAAAACCGGTAGCCAGATCGATATTGCTGGATACGGCAACGAAGTGGCGGGCTATTTTATCCGCATCTCCGCCTTTTGACAGATACCACTCTTTGGCCGAGAGGGCATTGGTCAGTGTTTCCTGGGTTTTAAACGACTTGGATTGAATGATAAACAGCGTGGTTTCCGGGTTAAGTGATTCCACGCAGTAAGCCAGATCTGCCCCGTCGACGTTAGAGACAAAGTGGCTGCGAATATTGTTCACCCAGTAAGGTCTCAGTGCTTCTACTGCTACCCGTGGGCCCAGGTAGGAGCCGCCGATACCGATGCTGACCACGTCAGTAATGGCTTTCCCGGAGTATCCTTGCCACTGCCCTGACTGCACTTTGCTGACAAAGGATTCCATCATGGCAAGAGCTGCACTGATATCTTCCCGGATGTTCTTACCTTCTACCAGCAGAGGTGTTGCGTCAGTGCTGCGGAGTGCCGTATGGAGTACCTGTCGCCCCTCGGTGTGATTAATGGCGACACCCGTAAACATATTTTCAATGGCTTGCTGTAATCCGGAGGCTTCTGCAAGGGCAAGTAGTTTTTGCAGAGTGGCAGTATTGGCGCGATTTTTTGAATAATCCAGATAAAGCCCGGCGGCTTCAGCTGAGAAGTTGCCGACCCGGTTTGAATCACTCTTAAACAGGTCAACAATCGTGGTGTTATCAATGTCCGCCTGGTGGTCAATCAAGGCTTGCCAGGCAGCGGTCACCTCAGGAATGGTGGTTTGTGGTGCAGAATCCATAAAGCTGTTCCCGCTCTTTCGGTAAATAGTTGAAATTACAACGTAATACTGATGTTATCAATGAGCCGGGTCGTGCCGAGATAGGCTGCCGCCAGTATGGTGATTTCCTTATCGTCGGCGGTGGCCGGACGTAACGTGTTACTGGCAACGATGTTGTAATAGTCCGGACGGAATCCTGCCTCAGTCAGCTTCGCTCTGGCGTCTGTTTCCAGCTGGGCGAAGTCTTCATTAACCGGCTTGCTTGAAAAAGAGTTTTGCAGCTTATCAGCTGTTTGTTGCAAAGTCTGGTAGAGAAAAGTCGCAACCTTGCGCTGACTCGCATCCAGATAGCCGTTTCTGGAACTCATGGCCAAGCCGTCTTCTTCCCTTACGGTTGGATGTCCTTCAACAGTCACGGGCATATGCAGGTCTTGAGCCATCTTGCGGATCACGGCCAGCTGTTGGAAGTCTTTTTGTCCGAAGACCGCAACATCCGGTTGCACCATATTAAATAGAATGGAAACCACCGTGGTGACGCCGTCGAAGTGTCCTGGTCGGCTGGCGCCGCAATGATCCTGGGTAAGGCTGGGGACGACCACTTTGGTGTGTTGGTCCAGGCCTTCTGGGTAAATCTGGTCGGTTTTGGGTAAGAACAGTGCGTGATTGCCTGCCTGCACTAGCCGATCTTTATCGGCCTCCAGCGTCCGAGGGTATTTATCCAGATCTTCATTGGCGCCGAACTGTAAGGGGTTAACGAAGATGGAGGTCACCACATAATCACATATACTCAAGGCTTGCTTGACCAGAGCTATGTGCCCGTCATGCAGATTGCCCATGGTCGGGACAAACCCTATGCGCTTGCCCTGTGATTTCTGCTGCCGGATGGTTGCCCGGAGTTCTTTTTCGCGTTGTATCGTAATCATAGGTTGAAGCAATTCTCCTCAGCAGGAAAGCTGCCATTTTTGACCGCTTTCACGTAGTTCTCCAGGGCTTCCTGTATGGAGCCGGCTTCTTCCATGAAATTTTTGACGAAGCGGGGACGGCGATGTAGGCCAAGTCCGAGCATGTCATGGAGTACCAGTACCTGTCCATCTGTATCCGGTCCGGCGCCGATTCCGATAACCGGAACCGGGACGGCTTTAGTCAGCTCTGTCGCAAGACGGGTGGGGACGCACTCGAGTAACAGGACGTCGGCACCGGCATGTACCAGAGCCTGGGCATCTTCGATGATCTGTTGTTGGGCGGACTCTTCTTTGCCCTGAACCTTGAAGCCGCCGAATTTATTGACGGATTGGGGGGTCAGGCCCATGTGGACGCACACGGGAATACCTTGCCGGGCAAGGGCTGTGGTTGTCTCACAAAGCCAGGCGCCACCTTCCAGTTTGACCATGTGTGCGCCCGCCTGCATCAGGGTGCGGGCATTTTCCATGGCCTGTTCGGGAGTACCGTAAGACATGAACGGCATATCGGCGATGATTAAGGAGCCTTGATTACCCCGTTTTACGGCTGCGGTATGGTAAGCCATATCGGCTACGCTGACCGGGATCGTGCTATCATGCCCCTGCAGGACCATGCCCAGAGAATCTCCAACCAGAATAGCTTCGACGCCGGCACCGCTGACAGCATTTGCGAAGGTGGCATCATAGGCGGTCAGTACCGCGAATTTCTCTGATGCGTGCTTGAGCTTTTGTAACGTACTTAGGGTAACGGCCATAAACTCTATCCACCTCTGTTTGTGGGCCATAGACTAAATGTAATCGCCTGGACAATAAAGTCCCGGACTGTCGAACTATGAACCAGCATTCAGGTTCTGATCGTTGTCGGGAGCAATAAGTTCCTGAACAGGTGATTACAACGGGGTCATCCCTTCCCGGGTTAGCGTCTCGCTGATCTCCTGCAGCGAGCCCAGTCCAGGGATATGACACTCCGGATTCAATTCCAGTAAGGGAAAAACCACAAAGTTTCGTTCGTGCAAAGCGTAATGGGGAATAGTTAGTCTCTGGCTGCGAATAACTTCCTTGCCATATAGAAGTATATCCAGGTCCAGAGTCCGGGAACTCCAGCGGACACCGTTCCGCTGTCTACCCTGCTGATTCTCGATAGCCTGCAGCACATCCAGCAGCGCTTCAGGGCTCAATGAGGTTCTGATGTGGGCAACCGCATTCATATATAGTGGTTGGTCTAATCCACCCAGAGGAGTCGTTTGATACAAGGAGGATACAGTCTGAAGCGCCATGGCAGGGTGCTGCCTGATTGCATCGACGGCTTGATTCAGTTGTAACTCAGGCTGGTTCTGGTTGCTGCCCATGCCAATATAGCAATCAACCAAAGGCCCAGACTGAGAGGGTACCTTTACACTCATGCACATTCCAAAAAATTATTAGTCAGGGAGCGCTTAACGAGGCTTGTTGTTGTAGCGCCGACGACGCCTTGGGCGACGTTTGCCCTCGCCTTGCCCTTGGCCCTGTTGTAGTTTTTGGCGAGTTTTTTCATCGCCTTCCTGGAATTCTGTCCACCATTTACCGAGTCCCTGCAGATCTTCACCGCTGGCTTCACGCAGTAAAACAAAGTCATAAGCTGCCCTGAACCTTGGGTGTTCAGCAAGTGTCTGGGCGCTCTTGCCCCTTCGGCGTGGTAGTCTTAATTGTAGCTCCCATATTTCCTTCATGGGTTGGCTGAATCGTTTGGGTAGTGCCGTATGTTTGACCTGGCTATCAATGACTTTCTGGCTGGCCTTGTGGAGGGCCGGAATGGGGGGGATCCCATCTTCCAGATAGCGCAACAGCAACTGTTGAGTTGCCGGCCATAGCAGTGCGGCAAAAAGAAATGCTGGAGTTACCGGTTTATCAGCGTTTATTCGCTGGTCGGTATTGGTTAAAGCCTGTACTACAAGCTTCTGTGCGTATGGGTGGCCTTCGTTGATCAATTGGTCTGTCGATGGAAACAGGAACTTGAACAGATCAAGTTCACGCAGTATGGCAAAGGTCGGCTCTGCCTTGCCAGACAGGAAAAGTTTCAGGACTTCTTCAAAAAGACGTGCCGGTGGGATGTTGAGAAGAAGTTGGGCCAGTCGTGGGATTGGCGCTGCAGTTTTGTCTTCGATATTGAAATCGAGCTTGGCTGCGAAACGGGCCGCCCTCAACATCCTGACAGGGTCTTCACGATAACGGGTTTCCGGGTCGCCAATCAGACGAAGGAGCCGGTTCTCAAGATCCTGGATACCACCTGCATAATCGTAGATGCCAAAATCCTTCACACCGTAATAAAGTGCGTTGACGGTAAAGTCGCGGCGAAGTGCGTCTTCTTCCTGATTTCCGTAAACATTATCACGAAGAATCTGGCCGGAATCACTGGTGGCGGCACTGTGAGCGTCGTCGTCAGCTTTTTGATGGCTGGCTCTGAAGGTGGCCACCTCAATAATTTCGCGTCCGAATCTGACATGTGCCAGCCGGAAACGGCGGCCGATCAGACGGCAGTTATTAAACTGTGCTCGGACTTGTTCCGGAGTGGCGTTGGTCGCAATGTCAAAATCCTTGGGATGTTCTCCCAACAATAGGTCACGGACGCCGCCTCCGACCAGGAAGGCCTCGTATCCGGCACTGTTCAGACGGTATAGCACTTTTAATGCGTTGGGGCTGATTTGCTTGCGCGACACATTGTGTTGATCCCTGGGGATGATATTCAGGGAAAAGCGCTGTGGGGATTTTGTCCCCGACCGAATCATGCCAATAAACTTTTTTAACATTGCAAAAGGGTATCTTGACACCAGCTAATTGAAGGCGGGGAGTTTACCCTGTTGTGGACTAATTTGCGACCAGGATGAAGCAGATAATCCCGAGCAGAAGAACAGATTGCAATTTGAAAGATAAATGATTGATTAGTTAAGAGGATAATTCACAGAGAAGGAAGAGGAGAGAACTAGGGGGATGGATTTCCATCCCCACTGAGAAGAAGGTCAGACGAATTATTATTTTTGTTTCGTCCCAGTCCCATAAATTTCGCCCCACGATTAGAGCCTTAGAGTTCAGTATGCAAACGGAACGCTTTGAATACGTCGAGCAGTAATAGGTGTGAGGGAAGAGTTGAATGTCTAGCGTTTCTCGCCTTCGCGTTTTTTATTCTTCTAGACCGCTACCCATACCTTTGATACCGCTAAAAAGCTTGGCATCCAAAACAATCAGTTCGCCACCCGTATTCTTGTTTTTGTTCTGGGTTGTTTTTGTTGTTTGCTCTGCTTTTTTATTTTTATTTGTGCAGCTTAAGGGGTTTTTATTTTTATTTTGTGATCTGTAAATAGCATTGGGTGTGCCAGGTTTATTAAAAAGCCTTCATAAACATGGTGTTATCTGTTTTGTGATGGAGTTCGTAAGTAGTTTTGCGTACGAAAGTGTTACCGTGCCCCACTTTGTAGCGCCAAGTTGTTCCCCAGGGTAACAACTGGTAACAAGTGAGCAGGCTGAGTGAAAAGTATTGGCTCAAAAGTTTCTTGTTTTGAATAAATATTGCACAGAAGAATGGTTGTGCAAGAAAAAATAGTAATAAATCGATTGATAATATCTATCTAAATTAAAGAAATAATAGGCGATGCCGTATTGAAGTGCAGAATTGTCCAATATGGTGCAAAAAATTGGTGGGGTATGTGTGAAAAGGGAAGGCCAAAAATTAGGGTCCTTATCAGAAAAGTGTTACCGAAATGTTACCTGTAAAAATTGCATGCCAGGATTATTTGAGTGTGAAGTGGAGAATTATGAGTATGAAGCGGGAGATAAAGAGAAAAAGTGACGCTTCAGGCGGCAGAATTTGGGGAGTGCTGGGCGCGAAGTGAATATGAATCGGCCCAGCAGTATGGATATGGCTATTTAGATCCCTTCTTGCGCGGTATGCCAAGACGCTGGCGTCTTTCCCACAGGCTTTTACGGCTGATTCCCAGTTTTTTGGCCAGCTCGGTTTCGCTCATGTTGTCCTGGTTTTCGAGGACGAAGTGTTGGAAATAGTCTTCCAGGGAAAGATCAGCTGCTTTATCTCCGCCCTTTTCCACACCCATCATCCCTTCAGGGACTTCAAAGTCACTTTCAAGCTCGATATCGAGAAGGTCTGACGAAATGGTGTCGCTGTCTGCCAGTATGACGGCTCTCTCAACGGCGTTTTCCATTTCCCTGACATTTCCCGGCCATTCATAGTGACGGATGGCTGACAAGGCTTCCTTGTCGAACCGGAGACTGCCTTTGCCCATACGGTCGCCGATCTTTTTGAGCAGCATCTTGGCCAGTCCGACAACGTCTTCTTCGCGGGCTCGCAAGGGGGGGATCTTCAGCTGCATGACGTTCAGCCGGTAGTAAAGGTCTTCTCGAAATTCACCGGTTTTGGTCATGGCCTTAAGATTTCGGTGGGTTGCCGCCACCAGGCGAATATTGACCTGCTTGGACTGAGTGGAACCTACCCGGCGAATTTCGCCTTCCTGCAGAACTCGTAGCAGCCGGGCTTGCGCTTCCAAAGGAAGTTCGCCAATTTCATCAAGAAATAGAGTGCCACTATCAGCTGCCTCGATTAAACCGCTGCGGGCTCCGACCGCGCCGGTAAAGGCTCCTTTCTCATGGCCGAAAAGTTCTGACTCAATCAGCGTTTCAGGAATTGCAGCACAGTTTACGCAAATCAACTGAGCAGACTGTCTCGGACTAAGAGTATGCAGTGCACGTGCCGCCAACTCTTTACCTGTACCCGATTCTCCCTGAATCAGAACTGTTGTATCCGTGGGAGCAACCTTTCGGATCAGGTCGAACAACTTCTGCATTTCCAGGCATTCGCCATACATTAACTGGTTCAGATCCACCTTGGTATTGGAGAAGGTCTGATGAGTTTCCGGGGGGGCGGCAGGTGAAGATTCTTTGGGGTGGTCGGGTGTGCGGTCGAGAATCGTCTGGATGGACGACAACATTTCTTCATGGTCAAAGGGTTTGGCAATATAGTCAACCGCACCAAGCTTCATAGAGTCCACTGCAGAACGCAGGCTGGCATAGCTTGTCATGATCAGCACCGGCACCTTTGCCAGAGTGATTAATTCTGTGCCTGGTTTGCCCGGGAGACGAAGGTCGGACACGATCAGGTCCGGCTTGGTTTCCGCGATGGTGGCCAGAGCGGCATCCACGGAATCTGCTTCCAGGACCTGGTGGCCGTTGTGTTCCAGCAGGCGTTTCAGTGCCGAGCGGATAATGCTTTCGTCTTCAACTACTAAGATTAAAGCCATAAATCAGGATTCCGTCTGTTCTTCAGTCTGCGGCGTTGTATCAATGGCGGCACCTGGTATCTGCATCACAACCCGAGTTCCCCTTCCCGTATCCGGATTCGCCGGGCTTTCGATTCGTATATGTCCATAGTGCTCTTCAATAATGCTATATACCAGTGCAAGACCCAGGCCTGTACCCTTGTCGGGATCTTTGGTGGTGAAGAATGGTTCGAATAAATGGTCGATTTGATCGCTGGGGATTCCTGCCCCTTCATCAACCACTTCTATCCTGGTGGTATAGTCTTCAATGTCCGCATCAATCCAGATGTGCGCCTCCTGAGGCGAAGCATCCCTGGCATTACTCAGTAAGTTGACGAACACCTGCACCAACCGCTGACCATCTCCCATCACATGAATGCCTTCGTCAATATTATTAACGAAATAAACCTGAGGGTCTGCCGCAGACAGAGAGAGTAAGTGGATTGCTTCATCAACGCAACGTTTGAGTTGTGTCGGTTCATGTTGCAGGGGTTGGCTGTAATTTCCGGAGCGACTGAAGCGCATGAGAGTTTGCAGTATGCGTGAAACCCGTTGGGTTTGATCAATAATCTGGTCTGCTGCAACCAGTACTTCTTCGTTCTTGGTCATCAGTCGGAGGTTCTGTGCCAGACAGGCAATGCCGGTTACCGGGTTGCCGATTTCGTGCGCCACACCGGCTGCCAGCCGTCCTACGGAAGCAAGCCGTTCACTGTGGACTAATTCTTCTTCCAGTAACTGGGTTTCCGTATAGTCTTCGATCATCAGGACCTGACCGGCGGCATCGCTATCGATCGTTGCCTTGTGCAAATTGAACCAGTGAGGTCGACCCTCGAGATCGATTCGTTTCTTGGAAACATGCCGGTCCTCTCCATTTGCAAAGCTGAACAACAGTTCGGCCCAGGGTGCTTCGATGGAGCTGATATGTGATCCAATCACCTGAGGGGCCGAAATGCCGGTCATTTGTTCCATGGCCTGGTTCCACATCAGGACTTCCAGATCGACGCCGAGAGAGCAAGAAGCTATTGGAAGGTTTTGCAGAGTCTGGCGGTGATAGCGCCTGAGCGTATCCAGCTCACCGGCCAGGCCGCTGAGGCGGTGGTGATAATCTTCCAGTTTGGTTTCGACAAAATAGATATCCTGTGCCGGTGTCACGCTGCTTGCCGGTTTGAACTGGAGATATTGTTTGACGATATCCTGAGCAATCGCCGGCCCCAGCAGCCCCGAGAGATTGGCCTCAATCTGGTCCCTCAGCCGTCGAAGGGCATAAGGGCGGAACTCGACTTCATGCAACTGAAGTTGAGCAATGGCATGGTTGACTTCGCGATCTGCGGCAGCCTGTCCCAGAGGGACGGAAAGAAAATCCTTGAACTCTTCCGAGCTGGCGGCAATTAGTTCACGCCTTGAGGGGCGCATCAGAGTATCCACCGAGCAAGCCTGCGCGGCGCGTTCCTCTTCCGTGGATAGTTTAAAGAACAGTGAAAGGCCAACAAATACGCTGATGTTGGCCGTCAGGGAAATCATGACATAGTAATGCCAATCGTTATTGTTCAGGCGGTAATCGGTAGGCCACAGTCCCCAGGAAAGAATATCAACATCTAGAATCAGTGGTAGAGCGAGGGTCATCAGCCAGAGAGTGAAACCTGTGATCAGTCCCCAGATAAAGCCATAACGATTTCCCAAAGGCCAGTAGATAACACTGAGCACGCCCGGTAACAGTTGAAGACCGGCAGAAAAGGCCAGTACGCCCAGAATCGAAAGTGAAAGCTTGCCATCCAGCCATACCGCGAACAGATAGCCACTGCCCAGAATGATGGTGATCAGTAATCGCCTGACCAGCGTCAGCCAGCGATAGATATCCCTTCTGGCCAAAGGCTGGTAGACGGGCAAAATAATGTGGTTCAGCGCCATTGAGGCGAGCGCCAGGCAGCTCACAATTAGCAGGCCGCTGGCGGCGGTGAGTCCGCCAAGAAAGGCGACGGCGTTAAACCATGGAAGGTTAAATCGGTCGCCTAATCCCAGAATGAAATAATCGGGCTCGGTGGGAACCGACATTTTAATCCCCGCCCACATGAATAGAGGCACCGGAAGACTGATCAGCAGGAGATAGAGTGGCAGACCCCAACTGGCTTTGAATAGTGCCTGCGAGTTGAGATTCTCGGTGAAGATCATGTGGAACATGTGGGGCATGACCAGTGCCGAGGCGAAAAATATCAACAGCAAGGCGCGCCAGGGGCCATCTTCCAAATGGCGGTCCAGTGAGCTGACCCGCTGGGCATTGTCGGTCAGCCATTGATTTAATTCCCCAAATCCGCCGAAGACTTTATACGCGACGATAATGCCAAGGGTGATAATGATGATGATCTTCAGCAGGCCTTCCAGAGCGATACCTACCATCAGGCTGGGATGGCGTTCCACCCGTGACTGCCCGCGTGCGCCGAAAAATATGGTAAATATGATGACCAGGGCACAAAACGCCGAGCCGACCCAAAAGTGGTGATCGGTGCCGGTGAGCACGTTTATGGAAGTCATGACAGCCTGAAACTGAAGGGCCATCAGGCACAACGAGCTGATAATCATAAACAGCGTGCTCAGGGTGCCGGCCCACTGGCTGCGATAGCGAAAGGTGAAAAGGTCTGCAATGGAGCTTAATTGATAGGATTTGGCGACCCGAAGGATAGGCATCAGCAACACAGGAGCTAATAGGAAAGCACCACAGATACCCAGATAAAAAGCCAGGAAACCGAAGCCGTATTCGTAGGCAAGACCTACTGAACCATAAAACGCCCAGGCGCTCGCATATACTCCCAGGGAGAGAATATAGACTGCAGGGTGTCGAACCCATCGCAGGGGGATGAGGCCGCGTTCACTGAGATAAGCCAGAGCAAACAGGGTGGATAGGTAAAGGCCGCCAAGGCCCAGCAGTTGCCAGGCGCTAAAATTCATTCGGGCCTCGCTTACGTTCCAGCCAGAATGCCAAAACGATAATGAGGAACCACATGATGTAGGGGCGATACCAGGCGCTGCCTGGTGCAATCCACCAATCCATGATCACCGGAGAGAATATATAAACCCCGAGTATCAGCAAAAAAACCAATCGGTAAATATACATGTGAGCCGTGGCCTCGATAACAACCTGTCCATGTTACTGAACCGGACGTTTGCATGCAAAACTCCTTTGCCGGCACGCAGTTAGTTAAATGTTTCACGTAAGTAGTTAACGGTTTTACGTAGATGGTTAACTGTTTTATGTAGAGTTAGTTAACGGTTTGTTGTGAGGCCGTGAAGGGGGAGGGAAGTTGTTTGATGCCTTTCAAGGGCGACCTGGACCAGCGACTAACCATCCACTGGAGCAACTCTTCTGGTTTATCAGGGGTCTGCTCGTCCTTGTCGATCAGGCGCAAAGCCGCTCCGGCCAGGGTGAGATTTTGGGTCACTGTCTGGGGATTGAGAGCAGGAGAGAGTTTTTGCTTGCTGAGTTTGCTGCCGTCATCTGTTACCACGACGGGGAAATGACCAAACGCCGGTGGTCTTGTATCCAGGCCCCGGTAAAGCTGAAGCTGCAGGGGAGTGGAATCCACCAGATCGATGCCCCTGATAACGTGGGTTATGCCTTGGGCCACATCGTCGCAGACGACTGCCAGCTGGTAGGCATAAAACCCTTCCTTTCGTTTTACAACAAAATCGTCTATTTCCTGCCTTAGATGGTAAGTCGTTGGGCCCTGAATTAAATCGTGATACCCCTCATTTTGATTGCTGACACCGAAGCGGATGGCAACATTTTCCACAAAGGCTACTTTTCGATTTCTGCATACGTCCAAATGCAGGCCGTGATTCGCGTGTAATTGTTTTCGGCTGCAGGGGCAGGCATAGATCAGTTTTTTCTGTCTGAGCTGCTGCAGCTGAAATTCGTATCGTTCCTGATGGTGGGACTGGAAGGTGACTTTTTCATCCCAGTAGAGGTGATGAGCTTCCAGAGAACGTAGTATGGCATCACTGGCTCCTGCCTGTTCACGCAGGGGATCGATATCTTCGATACGGACGAGCCAATAGCCTTGATGTGACTTTGCATCCAGATAGCTGGCGACAGCTCCGACCAGGGAGCCGAAGTGCAAGAGGCCGGTTGGCGAGGGGGCGAAACGCCCCCTATAAACAGGCTTGGACGCAGGCATAAACCAGAGCGGGCAGGTTAGATGCCGGTTTGCTTCTCCTTGATTTCCGCCAGAGTTTTGCAGTCAATGCAAAGAGTGGCGGTAGGGCGGGCCTCCAATCGGCGAATACCGATCTCAACCCCGCAGGAGTCGCAGAAACCGTAATCTTCGCGGTCAATCAGCTCGATGGTCTGATCAATTTTCTTGATCAGTTTGCGCTCACGGTCCCGGGTACGCAGTTCCAGGCTGAATTCTTCTTCCTGGGTGGCTCGATCGCTGGGATCCGCGTAGTTTGCCGCGTCTTCCTGCATGTGGTGCATCGTGCGATCGACTTCTTCCATGAGTTCCTGTTTCCAGTTGAGCAGGATCTGCTTGAAATGCTCAAGCTGGCCTGGACTCATGTATTCTTCGCCCTTTGCGGGTTCGTAAGGTGTAAAGTTGGTAAACTTTTCAGCGCTCTTCGCTTCAGTGTTTGGCATATGCTCTGCCCCATGTTTAAACTGCCCGGCTTACTGCTTGTCCGGGTCTGTTATAGACCTGGCGCTCGACATCCGGGAACCATCTTGTCTGGTAGATTGGCGATTAACCGCCGCTAAGCGTGCGAAAAATAGCAGATCTACGATCCTGGCGCCAACTCTTTTCAAGGTAGCCCATAAAATTTGTTTTGGGAATAATGCCAGAAAACTGTCTGTCTGGGCGAAAACAGTTTATATCAGAACCAGTTACGGTACTGAAAATGAGAGGATTTGTCTTGTCAAATTATCTTATGGTGAACGGCGTATGATGAACTTGTGCGGTGCGGTTATCTGCGATTATGAACAGCAACATCGGGGAGCAACATTAAATTGAGAGTGGAGCTGGAGCCGGGTTACGGCATTCTGATTCGACGATATAAGAGATTTTTGGCGGATATTGAGCTGGAAAATGGTGAGGTGATCACTATTCACTGTCCCAATACAGGCTCCATGAAAGGCTGTGCTGAACCGGGTTCCCAGGTGTACTACAGCAGAGCCGCGAATCCAAAGCGTAAATATCCGTTCACCTGGGAGTTGGGACGAACCCCGGAGGGGCATTGGATCTGTGTGAATACTTCCCGGCCCAACGAGATGGTTGGAGAAGCGATCCGTAATGGAGTGATTGAAGAGCTGGCCGGTTACGAACATCATCGACCGGAAGTACGATACGGCAGCCAGGGTAGTCGGGCGGATTGGTTTCTATCAGGTCATCCGAACCTGCCGGACTGCTATGTTGAAGTAAAAAATGCCACTTTGCTGGAAAATGGGGTGGGATACTTTCCAGACGCGGTCAGTACCCGTGCCTCAAAGCATCTTGAAGAGTTGAGTGACATGGTTCGGTCTGGGTTTCGGTCGGTACTCTGCTATGTGGTAAATCATTCAGGCATTGATAGTGTGCAGGCTGCCCGCCACATCGATCCGGTATATGCTGAGTCGGTAAAAAAGGCACATGCGGCGGGTGTGGAAGTGCTGGCTTATAAAAGTTGTCTCTCTGTGTCAGAAATGGTGCTTGATCATCGGGTGCCTGTGATCATTTAAGATATGACATTGCCTTGAATTAAGGTTGTGACATTGTTCTGAATGATGGAGGCCTTTCAGGGCAGCAGGAATTTGATCTGGTCGCCGTCCTCTTCCACAGTGACCGGCTGCAGGGATTGCCCCTGGCAGGGGCCGGAGATGCATTTACCGGTTTTAATGAGGAACAGGGCGCCGTGGGTGGCACAATGGATAAATTGTCGTGCATGGTCCAGGAACTGGTCAGGCATCCATTCCAGTTCAATGCCCAGGTGGGGACACTGGTTGAGATATGCGTAATATCGACCTTGGTGGTGAATGACAAACAGGTTGTGCTGGTCCAGATTAATCCCCTTGCTTTGTCCTTCAGGAATTGAGTCAAGCAATTGGGTCGGGCAGGTTCCCAGCAATTGTGATGGCATTTAAACCCTCAGTCATCTCAGTAAATCCCTTATTGTATCGATAATTGCCGGATTGCTGGAGGTGAAATGTCATCCTTTCAATTTTCGTAGCTAAGGGAAGTAGCGCATACGCGTGCCGTGAGTCAGAGACATTATCACTTCATCGGCCGGCAGTTGTTTGGGAAAAAGACACCCCGATATTTTTGTGGCGGCGATACTGGCTCCCTCCAGCTGTGTGTTACTGAAGTTGATTCCTCGCAAATCTGCTCCACGAAAGTAGGCGCCACGGAGGTCGAGTCCGTCAGCGTCCAGACCTCTCAAGTCCAGACCCCGGAAATCACAAAACTCAAAGCTTGGCAAAGCCTGTCCATTGTTTTTGCGGTCATTGAATTCGTCGATCTTTTCATCCCGCAGCAACTGATACATCGTATCTTCGATGATTCTTACTTTATCCATTTGCGGTCTCCCGATTGAAACTGCATGGTAATCAATAAATTACTTACAAGGCTGAAGATTATCCTGCTTTAGTTTCATTATAGACAGACTGGAACACTGTGCCATTTGGTCGGTCAACGAGGGAAGGAAGAAGAATGAATTGGGGTGAGTGTCGGGGCTCTTCTGTGAATTTGGCCGTACTGGAGGCAGGATTTGTTTCGAAGTTGAAGGTTAAAGATTGAAAGTTAAAGGGGTGACATCGTCACCCCTAAAGGACAAGTCCTAGTTTCTGCCCAGCTTGCTGGCCAGTCTGTCGGCTAGCGCGTCAACTTCGTCCAGATTGTCGCTGGCCAACTCCAGCACGTGAGTCATTTCCTCTTCAGTAAATGGCTCCGCGTGGGTTAGTTGATGACGCATGACGTTGACATCCGCTTCGGCGGCGTCTTCGCTTTCGGCGGAGCGTTTCTCCAGCCATTCCTCAATTTTTGCCTGTGGAGCCTTGCAGTCAACAATGGCAAAGGGAACGCCGTTTTCTGCAGCAACTTCTTCCATCATGGCGCGCTGATCCTGGTGCAGGAACGTAGCGTCGATAATGACAGCCTGGCCTGCCTGCAGAAGCATTTCCGCTTCACTTGCCAGATATTGGTAGGTTTTGATATTGGCGTCCGGCGAATAAATGCCACCATCCAGTTCTGAATGGCTCTTTTCCTGAGACTTTAAGCCAAACAAGCGCTTACGCTCTATATCGGAGCGCAGGCGGATACAGCCGAGACGCTGGACCAAGTGAGAGCTGATGGTGGTTTTACCTGTGCCGGACACGCCGTGAGTGATGATGAGAAAGCGTGAAGGAACTGCCATGTAGGATTCAGCGAGATCCATATAGCGCTTGTACTTTTTCTCTTCTTCCTGGCGCATTTCCTCACTGATCCCGGGTGCTCCCATAGTGAACAGGGCGATTTTGCACCTTACCATCGCTCGGTAGGCTTTGTAGAACGGTAGCAGGGCCAACCCCTGGTAGTCGCCGGTCTGTTCCAGATAGGCATTTAAAACTCGATATCCCAGTCCTTTCAGGCTGCGGTCTTCCAGATCCATTAACAGGAAGCCGATGTCGTTGTAGACATCCAGCCAGCGGAAATATTCGTTAAACTCGATACAGTCAAACAGCATGACGCTACCATCTTGTACCGTAACGTTAGCCAGATGCATGTCACCGTGACATTCACGGACAAAGCCGTCCTTGTCTCTTTGCTCCATTAAGGGGCGCAGTCGCTCAAAGGTGCTTTGAGCCCAACCTTCCAGATAATCGAGCTGTTTAAGTTCGGCTGGATCGTTCAATAGCGGGCGGATCTGATCAAAATTCTGCTGAACTGGTTCAAAGACGACATCAGGGTGCCCGAAGGTCATGCCCTCGTCGGTTTTGGCAGAATGATTCAAGTGGAAGTCTGCAACCTTCAGCGCCAGTTGCTCAAGGTGCTCTCCAAGCGCCGGATCATCCTGAGGCATTTGATCCAAAGTCTTGGGATTGAACTGGCGCATCTTGATGGCATATTCGAAGGGCTCTCCCTCTCCTTCAAGGATGGGAGCTTCCGGGGTTCCTGTAATGGGGATAACTTCCAGGTAGACGTCCGGGACCAGGCGACGGTTCAGGCGGAGTTCTTCCTCGCAGTAGTACTTGCGCTTGTCCAGAGCGGTAAAGTCGAGAAAACCGTAGTCCATGGGTTTTTTTACTTTATAGGCGTAGGTGCCGGTCAGGAAAACCCAGGAAATATGGGTTTCAATCAGCTGGATTTCGGACACAGGGTGATGGTAGGTGGCCGAATTTTTGAGTGCTTGAACCAAGCTGTCGCTCACGCGTAGCTCCTTTGTTTTTTAATTGAGTTAGCCGCCGGCTCTTGGCGCTGTTTAGAATATTGCGAGGTTTTCATGCCAATGGCATATGCAAATTGGGTATCATACCTCACAGGTTTACTCCAATCATTAGCTTAGAACATTCAGATCACTAAAAAACGGAAGAATTCCCCCATTCATGTCCAAATCGAGAAAATCCTCTACCGGATCACGTAAATCATCTGCCAAGAAGTCCTCAAAGCGCCCATCCCGCTGGAAATCGGTGTTTTGGAAATTCAGTGTGGTATTGCTGGTGGTGTTCGCTGGATGGTGTGTCTACCTGGATGCGACGGTCAGGCATAAATTTGACGGCAAACGGTGGCAGATACCCGCTCAGGTGTTTGCCCGTCCTCTGGAGTTATACCCGGGTGTGGCTTTGGTTAAGTCTGATCTGCAGGCTGAGTTAGCGGAATTGGGCTATGAACGTAAAACCAAGGCAGATCGTCCCGGGACCTACGCTGCGGGATCCTATGCCGTGGAGATATACAGCCGGGGGTTCCAGTTTGCAGACGGCAACGAAAAGGCTCATCGGATTCGGGTGGAGTTTAACGATAATACGGTAGACCAAATACTCGACTGGAGCGGTAGGGCATTAAGCTGGGCAAGGCTGGAGCCAGTTAAAATTGGTGGTATTTACCCAGCCCAGCAGGAGGATCGGATTCTGGTAAACCTGGAGCAGCTGCCGGATAAGTTGGAGCAAGCCCTGATCCAGGTGGAGGATCGCCATTTCTACAGTCACTACGGGGTGTCGCCGTTGTCCATCGCCCGGGCCACCTGGGCGAACATCCGGGCAGGTCGTGTGGTGCAAGGTGGCAGCACACTGACTCAGCAATTGGTAAAAAACTTTTATCTGAGTAATGAGCAAAGCCTGTGGCGAAAAGCGAATGAAGCATTAATGTCGCTGATGCTGGAGTTCCATTACGACAAGGGGGAGATTCTTGAGGCATACGCTAATGAGATATATCTCGGTCAGGCAGGGGCTCGGGGGATACATGGTTTTGGTATGGCGAGCCACTTCTACTTCGGTAAGTCGGTATCCGATCTGACATCTGATCAGATTGCTTTGCTGGTCGCGATTGTCAAAGGTGCTTCCTATTATGATCCTCGTCGCCATCCGGATCGGGCCAAAGAGCGCCGTAATCTGGTGTTGGACCAAATGGTCGAAGCCAAACTTCTCTCCGAGAAACAGGCCAGGGCTGATAAGGCGAGGGGATTGGGCGTGATTCCCAAGCCCAGATACTCTGCCAGCGCTTATCCGGCTTTTATGGATGTGGTCAAGCAACAACTGACCAGGGATTATCGGGAAGAGGATCTTGAGTCGGAAGGATTGCGTGTATTTACAACGCTGGATCCACTGGTGCAGTCCAAGGCGGAACATTCGTTAAGTGAAACGATTCAGCAGAAAGAACAGGCGAGCGTTAACAAAGGTTTGCAGGGGGCAATGATTACGACCGCCGTGAGCAGTGGGGAGATTCTGGCTGTCGTGGGTGATCGGCAAGCAGACTTCAGCGGTTTTAATCGGGCATTGCTGGCGAAACGGCAAATCGGTTCTCTGGTCAAGCCGTTTGTCATGCTGACGGCATTGAAGCATTCGAGCGAATACACTCTGGCGTCTCCCTTGGAAGATGAGCCGTTTATGCTCAAGTTCGAGAATGGGGATGAGTGGTCACCGAAAAACTATGACGGGGAAAGTCATGGCACCGTGATCATGCAGGAGGCTCTGGCCCGATCGCTCAACCTGGCGACCGCCCGGTTAGGATTACAAGTTGGGGTGCCGGAGGTGCTGGATACCATTCATGAACTTGGCGCGGATGTGGAAGTGAAGCCATACCCTTCCGTGTTGTTGGGAGCTTTGAGCTTGACGCCGTTGCAGGTCACCGAGCTTTATCAGAACCTGATATCCACAGGATTTCGAACGCCACTGCGTGCTATTCGAGCGGTCACCACAGCTGAAGGTGAGTTGCTCTCCCGGTATTCTTTCGATACAGAGCAGGTCATAGACCCCGGCATAGCCTATATCGGTCAGTATGGTCTGTTTGAAGTCATGCGCAGTGGAACTGGTCGTGGTGTGTATCGGACCTTGCCTGAAGATTATTATGTCGGGGGCAAGACCGGAACCACTGATGACTATCGTGATAGCTGGTTTGTCGGATTTAACGGCCAATATCTTACGGCTGTCTGGATGGGGAAAGATGATAACAGCCCTACAGGATTGACCGGTTCATCCGGGGCTCTGGTGGCATGGCTAGGTTTGTACCGGCAGCTTCCGCAAGTGTCATTTATTCCGACGGCACCGGAATCCGTCGAGTGGGCGTGGGTGGACCAGAAAAGTGGATTATTGTCCGCGGAGCATTGTGAAGGGGCTGTGGCATTGCCGTTTATGATAGGCACGGCGCCCAAGGAAAGGGCTGGATGTGTTGATCGCGGAAATTTGCTTGAGCGTTGGCTGCGCAGATGGTGGAATAGTTAACCTTTTAAAAATGAACAGAGGGTTGCGACTATCAACACGGTAATTAGCATGGGAAAGCCAATGATATCCCGTAGATTTCTGGCGCTGACAGTTTTGTTGTTGGTGCATGGATGTACTTATTCACCAATACAGGAAAATCCCTCTCCAACACAGGGAACGACTACCCGTCAGCCGGACCCTGGTACGAGTTCTCCTGTGACTCAAGTGCCTGAGGAAAAACCACCCACCAGAATTGGGCAGCCGGTCACCAAGCCCGTGGAAATTGATCGCGAGAGGCCTTCTGCAGCGGCCGTTCAGGTGTTGGCCCAGGCGGAATCAAGTGCCCGCACCGGACAGTATGATCAGGCATTGCTGCTTCTCGATCGTGCCCAGAGAATGTCGCCTCAGGCGGGTGAGGTATATTTGCAGATGGCGCGGGTCCAGTATGATCAACGCTCCTATAACAAAGCCGAGCAGCTATGCTTGAAAGCCATTGCTTTAAGTGGAAAGGATCCGGCATTCCGCAAGCAGTCACTGCAGACGCTGGCGATTGTGCGTGATGCCAAGGGGGACTCCGCTGGAGCCGCTGCGGCCCGGAAGCAGGCCGCAGCTATCTAGATCGATTTGCTCTGGAGTATTAGAGGGTTTTGAAGACTTCTGCTGCTGCGTTAATCGTGGCAGCGATATCTTCGTCAGTGTGGGCAGAGGAAATAAAGCCTGCTTCGAATGCTGATGGGGCCAGATAAATCCCCTTTTGCAGCATGCCGTGATAAAACGCTTTAAATTTCTCCATATCGCATTGCATGACCTGATCGTAACGGGTAATGATCGGTTCGTCGGAAAAGAAGAAGCCGAACATTCCGCCAACCTGATGGGTCGTCATCGGAATACCCACATCTGAAGCCGCCTGTTTCAATCCTTCGATCAGTTTTTTCGCTTTGGCGCCAAGCTCTTCATGGAAGCTGGGTTGGCTGATTTCATTCAGCATTGCCAAACCGGCTGCCATGGCCAGAGGGTTGCCTGAAAGTGTGCCGGCTTGGTACACCGGGCCAAGAGGGGCGATATGCGACATGATGTCCCGACGTCCGCCGAAGGCACCTACCGGAAGACCGGCTCCGATGACCTTGCCCAATGTGGTCAGGTCAGGTTTGACGGAATAGACTTCCTGAGCGCCACCCAGAGCTACCCGGAAGCCGGTCATGACTTCATCGAAAATCAGTACTGCACCGGAATTGTCACAACAGCTCCGCAGAGTTTCCAGAAATCCGCGAATTGGCGGAATACAGTTCATGTTGCCTGCAATGGGTTCGACAATAACCGCGGCAATATCCTGACCAATTTCCTCAAAGCAGCGTTTGACCTGGTCAATATCGTTATAGGTCAGCGTAATGGTGTGTTCCGCGATGCTGGCGGGAACGCCCGGTGAGTTGGGGACACCAAGAGTCAATGCCCCGGATCCGGCTTTCACCAGCAGGGAGTCGGAGTGGCCGTGATAGCAACCCTCAAACTTGATGATCTTGTCTCTGCCGGTGAAACCGCGTGCCAGTCGAATGGCGCTCATGGTGGCTTCGGTACCGGAGTTGACCATTCTGACCATGTCGATAGAGGGCATCAGGCTGCAGACTTTCTCTGCCATATCTACTTCAATTCGAGTGGGGGCGCCGAATCCCACGCCGTGTTGGAGCTGTTCTTCCAGTGCCGCGCGGATTTTGGCGTGGCCATGACCCAATATCATTGGCCCCCAGGAGCCGATGTAATCGATATAGCGCTGTCCGTCTTCATCATACATGTAGGCTCCTTCGGCACGAGTGAAGAAAACCGGAGTGCCGCCGACACCTTTGAAGGCTCGAACCGGGGAATTAACACCGCCAGGAATAAATTGCTGGGCGCGGGTAAATAATGATTCTGACTGGGACATGTGAAATCCTTAGCTGATCGATAACGATGATGCCGGTGATGGTCTGGATGGAGTTTGTACCTCAGTTTTATCAAGAATGAAACAGGGTCGAAAACTGCTCACACCGCCTTTGGGTGTCATTCTGGCCGAAGACTCCATGGATGACTGCCAGGAAATCGGCACCGGCTTGAAGTACCTGAGGCGCATTGTCCAAATTGATGCCGCCAATTGCAACGGTTGGTAAACCGGTGGATTGTTTTGCTGCCGCGATGACAGATAGATCTGCAGGTATGGCGTTGGGTTTGGTATGAGAGGCAAAGAAACGCCCGAAAGCCAGATAGCTGGCACCTTCTTTCGCGGCTCTCTGGGCGAGATCCAACCGGCCGTGGCAAGTAACGCCAATAATTGCGCGTTCTCCGAGACCGTTCCGAGCTTCTGAAACCGAACCGTCACTTTGTCCCAGATGTACGCCCGCTGCGCCACAGCTGGCAGCCAGGGCCACATCATCATTAATGATGAGAGGCTTTCCGAAGCGGGAGCAAATTTCCTGTAACCTGGAAGCCTCATGCAATCTTTGTGAAGGAGCACTCTCCTTGTTGCGGTACTGAACGATCTCGGCGCCTCCCAACAACGCTTCTTCCACTGCCTGATAGAGGCGGTCACCGGGAAGAAGTCCACTGTCGGTGATGACATATAATCCCCGTGGGGGAAATTCTGGATTGGTCACTGTTGGTACTCCAGAAAATTTAAATAGGATTGGCCATGACCAACGCGATAGGCGCTACTTACCCGCTCTGTCAGCCATTGCTGTGAAGTTTCGATCGCTTGGTGGAGCGGGAAGCCTTTCCCGATCAATGTGGCGATGGCGCTGGCCAGGGTGCATCCTGTCCCATGAAACTCGCCTTTCACTCGCGACAATTGCCACTCCTGATAGGTCAAGTGATCGCCTAAAGATGGTGGCTTTGTTGAATTTGAATAACACCGGTTGCGAATATGCTTTTGGTCAGGTTCATGTCCACCAGTGATCAAAACGTGCCGGACTCCAAGTTTGAAAAGGTGCTGAACTGCCTCTGTTTCATTGTTCAGTCCGGTGATATTGGATAGTTCCAGTGTATTCGGGGTAAGGAGATCAATATGTGGCAGCACATGGTCTTTTAATGCTTCGAGTTGCCTATGGCCGGACAGAGAGCCTCCGCCACCTGCACTAAGAACTGGATCCAGCACTTTGAAAGTATTTTTTGCTACCCCGTTGAAGACATCTCCCAGCCATAAGGTGATTTCTGAATTTCCAAGCGCCCCAACTTTGATCACTTGGGGAGGGCAATCCTCGAAAAGCTTTTCGAGCTGAGCATGCAGGATGGCAGTGTCCACAGGATAGTGAGCATATACTCTCTGGCTGTCCTGAACGGTATGCGTGGTGACCAGGCTTGTCGCGTGTCCACCAAGACTGTTAATGGTTTTTACGTCAGCATGAATCCCGGCTCCTCCGCTGGGATCCAAGCCTCCAATAGACAGAACCCTCGGTACGTCTTTCAGATTTGGCATGAAGCAGTGGCTCCGGACATCAGAAGGGTTTGACAACGACCAGGATCACAATGGCGATCAGGGCCAGGACTGGTGCTTCATTTAGCCAACGATAGAACACGTGTGACCGCTGATTCCGATCTTCTTTGAACACCTTCAACAAATACCCGCAGTAAAAGTGATAAGCCACCAACGCGGCAACCAGTGTCAGCTTTGCATGCACCCATCCTTGAGAAAGATAACCCTGGAAGTTATAGGAAAGTAGCCAGATTCCCAGAGCAATGGTGATCACCATGGAAGGAGTACCGATTCCCCGGTAAAGTTTGCGCTCCATGATTTTGAAACGCTCTCTGCTGATTTCGTCCTCTGCCATAGCGTGATAGACGAAAAGTCTGGGAAGGTAAAAAATGGCTGCAAACCAACACACTACCGCGATGATGTGAAATGCTTTTACCCAGAGCATGGTGTCCTCGTTTTGTCCGATGTTTGTTCTGTTTGAGACGTGAAAGTAAATATTCGATTCTTGAGCCGGGAACCTATTTAGGTTTGTATCGGTAGAAGCTGTCGATTTCTGCCCGGGTGATAACGCCAATAATCGGTTTGATCAGTGGCGCGGAGGTCCGTTCCACATAAAGTGCTTCCACCCCTTTGTCATTGAATCTCTGCAAGGCTTCCTCCAGCGTGGCCTGAATATGTAGCGAGGCTGCATCCCTTCTTTGGGCTGGAATACTCAGCAAGTCGACCATCAAGGTCTCGGGATCAAACTCTTCCTCAGGCTTGTTCTCATCCAGATAGCGGGCCAGGTCGGCGGCGGGCAGAACTGCCCGGGGTTTGTCTTCGCCTTCGATAATGATCCACTTGGGTTGTTCCTTTAGCGCAGACTGGCAATCTGTCCAGCTCAATTGCTGTTTGGCCCGTTTGATGCTGCGTTCCATGATGGCTCCAACGGAGATGCGCCGCAACGCCATTGTCAGGGGTTCAGCTTTGTAGTCCAGTCCCTGCAGCTGCAGAATGCTCAGGAATACCGATCTTTGTCGGAAGTAATGTGATGCGATCAAGCTCGAAATGATAATGATCAGCATGGTCGGAAGAATGACATTGGGGCTCCGGGTAAGCTCGATGACTGCCATAATTGCGGCCAACGGGGCCTGCAGCACTGATCCCATCATCGCTCCCATACCCAGCACCGCGTAGAAACCCGGTTCAGACGCCAGAGTGGGCATGAGGTTCTGTGCCAATACTCCCAGAGCGCCTCCCAATGTTGCGCCTGTAAAAAGCGTTGGACCGATGATGCCGCTGGGCATCCCCAAGCCTATCGTGGTGGAGGTCACCAGCAGTTTCATCAGCGCAATCACCAGAAGAAACAGGAAGGGCAGGGTGCCGGCAATTGCCTGGTTAACGGTGTCATAACCAATCCCCATAATTTCAGGAACAACCAGGGCGCTACCGCCGGTAATAAGCCCGGCAAGCAGGAGTTTCCAGATCAGCCCGATGCGTATGCGGGTCATGGTCTGGGTCATGACATTGACAAACAGCACGGAAAACAGACTAATCAGAATGGCCGCGGCCACAATGTAGGGTAATTCCAAGAGAGAATGCAGGCTGAAGTCCGGCACGATAAAGGCTGGGTCATCACCGTAAGCGGTTTGGGACACTACTGCTGCAGTAACGGCGGCCAGGATAATTGGGGTAAACCCGTTAATGGTGTATTCCATCATGACCACTTCCATGGCGAATATAACGCCCGCAATGGGAGTGTTGAATGAAGCTGAAATCGCCGCGGCTGTTCCGCATCCAACCAGCATCCGGATGCTATTGTTAGGCAGACGCATTCTTTGACCGAGCAGGCTGGAGGCAGTGGCTCCCAGGTGCACAGCGGGACCTTCCCGACCAGCGCTCTGGCCGCTGATGATCGTCATAATTCCGCAGAAAAACTGCAGCATTCCGCTCTTAAAGGAAATGTAACCCTGGTGATAGCCCAAGCGTTCCATGATATGGGCGACACCAACCTTACGATTCTGAACGCCAAGCCGGTGCAGTACTAACGCCAGGGTCAGGGCGCCACTCAGGGGAAGAATCACCCGGGCCAAAGGACTGAGCCCTTCAAATGCCTCAGAATGCCCGTCAGGGAGCAGAATGGAGAGGGGCCATTCGATGGCAAAGCGGAAGAGTAGAATAACCACTCCGGTCAGCAGGCCGGAGAGAATACCAAGGAAAGCCAATTGCGGGAGAGCGTCATAGCTGGCGACCCTGCGGCGAAAGGATTGAAAGGCGAGGTCCCAGCGCTGCACGAGCGCAGGGGGAAGTTCTAATCGGAGTTTGGACTTCTCCTTCTTCTGCACTATGTCTCCTTAAGCAAGCCAGTCAGAGTTCACGCACGTATCCTGGACGTCAATATCGTGTAAGTGGAAGATCTGTCAATAAAAGATGAAATAATGTCCCTTTGTAAGGCCGGTTTATTTATGTAAACAGACTCTGCCAGGACGGGTGAAAACTGGTAGTATACGCAATCCGTAAAACGAATGTGAGTTCTTGCAAAATCATTCGTTTAGTACTTGAAAATAAACAAAGTCGCAACATTCGTTGGCGTAATACATCGTGGTTAAGGTTGGCATATGTTTAAGGTAGGCATCGTAGGTGGCACCGGCTATACCGGTGTGGAACTGATTCGTATATTACTCGCGCACCCGCAGGTGGAAATCAGTGTCATCACCTCACGAGGAGAGGCCGGCACACCTGTTGCGGATATGTTTCCCAATTTACGCGGTCATCTTGATCTTGCCTTCAGTGAGCCGGACACTGATGTGCTTGCTGAATGCGACTTGGTGTTTTTTGCCACCCCTAACGGCGTAGCGATGAAGATAGTTCCTGAACTGCTGGCCAAAGGTACCAAAGTGGTGGACCTGGCTGCGGACTTCCGGATTGCCGATGCCGCCGTCTGGCAACACTGGTACGGTCAGGAGCATGCTTGTCCGGAAATACTGGGAGAAGCCATCTACGGATTGCCTGAGATCAATCGGGAAAAGATCCGCTCCGCACGGTTGGTTGCCAACCCGGGATGTTATCCGACCGCGGTTCAACTGGGCTTTATTCCTCTACTGAAAAATCAGTTGGTGGATTCCGGGCGGTTGATTGCGGACGCCAAATCCGGTGTCAGTGGGGCCGGCCGCCAGGCGAAAGTAGGAACGTTGAGCTGTGAAGTTTCAGAAAGCTTCAAGGCCTACGGAGCGTCTGGCCATCGTCATCTTCCGGAAATCAAGCAGGGCCTGGGGCAGGTCGCTGGTGCTCCGGTAGGTTTGACCTTTGTACCTCATCTCGTGCCGATGATTCGTGGAATTGAGGCGACACTCTATGCTGAACTTAAAGGGGATTTCTCGGAGCTTCAGAATATTTTTGAAGATCACTACCGTGACGAGCCCTTTGTCGATGTAATGCCTTTGAGGGAGCATCCGGAAACCCGGACGGTTCGCGGCACCAACCTGTGCAGGATTGCCTTACATCAGCAGCCGGACAGTAATGTGGTCGTTGTATTGTCGGTGATCGATAATCTTGTAAAAGGCGCTGCAGGTCAGGCCGTGCAAAATATGAACCTTATGCTAGGTTTGGAAGAAACGGCCGGGCTTAACCAGATTGCCTTACTGCCCTGATAGGGCGATTCGTGATGATATTCGGTGAGGGACCAAAGGGTATCATTTTTCGCTGTGACCAGACTGACATCAGCTGTCATCAGACTGTGGAAAAATGAAAAGTACTGAAGAAAAATTAATAGTTGTTCCTTATCGCCCCGCAGAAAAAGCCAAACGCCATTTTTTGGCTTGGTTGGCCGTAATGCTGAGTATTTTTGGTGGCATTGCCATGGGCTGGTATACCGCTGTCAGTCGCGGTGAAAGCTATGCTGAGCAGAACCAGGAATTGAAGCAAATGCTGGAAGTGGCTGAAGGAAGGGCAACTGAACTTGCTCAGCAAGTTGCGAACCTGGAGCGTGGACGAGTAATCGACCAGGTTGCCAATCGGGATGTACAGGGTACGGTACAGACGCTGGAAAGCAGGATTCTTCAGCTTGAAGAGGATATTGCGTTCTACAAGAACATCATGGCGCCTTCCGGTGCTGATAAAGGATTGCAGATCCAGAAAATGGAATTGCATAAAGCCCGCGGAGAGCGGCGTTTTCAATATAAGCTGGTGCTGACCCAGGTGGCGGATAACAACTCCTATATTCAGGGATTGGTGGCCGTTAACCTGATAGGAAACCTCAACAATAAAAAAGAAATTCTTCCCTTGCGTGACGTGGCGGGTGCGGAGGACCTTGGTGTCAAATTCCGCTTCCGCTATTTTCAGGATATCGCTGGTGAACTGGAATTACCCCAAGGATTTGCTCCTGAGCAGATTCAAGTGGTAGCCCAATCATCCGGTAAAAAAGCGACAAAGATTGAACGAACCTTCGAATGGAAGGTAGAGGAGTAATTCCTATGTTTGGAAGTAAAAAAAGTAAACCAACATCTGGTGGTCGGTTTGACACACTGATTGCCAAAGGAACTGAACTCAAGGGAGATGTAACTTTTAGCGGCGGGCTTCATATTGATGGAACAATTGAGGGACAAATTCGTTCCGCGCCGGATAACAATGGTGCGATCGTCAGAATCAGTGAGGCGGGTGAAATCCGCGGTAATGTGGTCGCGCCTCATGTGATCATCAACGGTACCGTTCACGGAGACGTATATTCGTCAGAGCATATTGAATTAGCGCCGAAGGCCTCCATAACAGGAAATGTGTACTACAACCTTATTGAGATGGCCATGGGAGCGGAAGTGAATGGTAACCTGGTGCATCAAAAGGATGTAGACAAGCCCCAAGACAAGGTTGAGCCGATCTCTGGCAAGAACAAGCCTGTCAAAGTCGATGTCGCAAAGGAGGCTGTAGCAAAGGATACTGCCCCTGAAGACAAGAGTAAGGATTTGGCGCAAGGGATGAATAGTTGACCTGGTTGCTGGGTTAATTGGATAATTTCACATCAGGTTGAAGAAAATGACTCTTCAGCCTGCCAAGTGAATGTTTTACCAACTGTGGGAAAATTGAATGAGTGTCGCTGAAACCTTTGAACCTAAGCCTTTTTACCTCTCTGATAGTGCGGCAGCAAAAGTAAAAATGCTGATTGAGGAAGAGGGGAATGATGAGCTTGCGCTGCGGGTGTTCGTCACCGGTGGTGGTTGCTCCGGGTTTCAGTACGGCTTTTCCTTTGATGAATCGGTCAATGACGATGACACTGTCGTTGAAAAAGATGGGGTTAAACTGCTTGTTGACTCTTTGAGCTATCAGTATTTGGTGGGCTCGGAAGTGGATTACAAAGAAGGGCTGGAAGGTGCGCAGTTCGTTATCAACAACCCAAATGCTACAACCACTTGTGGGTGCGGCAGCTCATTTTCCATATAAGCTGTGAAGCTGCTATGAACTGGCGTTCGGTCGCAATTAAGCTGTTTCGGTTGGCCATTCTTCTTGGGCTATTGATTTCCAGAGGGCTTGCCGCTGAAACGCCGACCACTACGCCAGCCATTGCCGAAGATCATACCCGTTATCTTGCCAAAATAGAGCTTCACACTGAGGGTGAGATTGCGGACCTTTTTGAAAGGGCGTCCCAGCTCTTGGATCAGGAGAATAGCTTTGCTTTGGGAGAGCCCATTGCCTTTGTGTTGCATGGACCTGAAGTTGAGTACTTTTCCAAGGATAACTATCGTGAGTTCAAAAGCATTGTGGACAAGGCTGCCCAGTTGGATGCCTTTCGTGTAATTGATGTGCGGGTATGTTCCACCTATATGCGCTTACACAATATTTCACCAGAGTCCCTCCCTCCTTTTGTAGAAGTCGTTCCCTATGGTCCTGATGAAGAGCGTCGGTTGCGTTCCGATGGCTATGTGGACTTCTGATATCTTTTAATCAGTGGTGTATCAGGTTCTAGCGAGGATAAATTGCGCCAAGGATGCGTGGACCTCGAGCGCCGGTGACTGACGGTTGATTTCCGGGTTGGAGGTGAATGGTCTGACGTGCAATCCAGGCAAATGCAATGGCCTCCATAAAATCAGGGTCAATACCAACCTCTGATGTCGGGGCTATGATTGTCTTGGGCACCAATTGCTGCAGGCGCTCAAGGACATAGAGGTTTCTTACGCCACCACCACAGACATAGAGATGGCTGGGAGTCTTCTCTTTTAAGGACTGAGCAATCGTCGTAGCGGTAAACTCTGCCAATGTGGTCAGAACATCCTGGTCAGACACGTTTTGGTGGTCTTCCAGTTGAGATTCCAGCCAGTTGAGGTTGAATTCTTCTCTTCCCGTGCTTTTGGGGGCGCTCAGCTGAAGGTAGGGGTGTTTTGATAGTTGCTCGAGTAGCTCTTGGCTAACCTGCCCCTGTCTGGCTTGATCGCCTCCGTCATCTCTGGGTTTGCCAAATCGTGATTGCATCCAGGCATCCATCAGTCCGTTTGCCGGCCCGGTGTCGAAGCCTGTCAGCTGATCCTGATTCCAGATGGTCAGATTGGCAATGCCTCCAAGGTTCAATACGGCTGCATGAGGGTGAATCTCGGACAATGCTGCATAGTGAAATGCTGGTGCGAGTGGGGCTCCCTGGCCGCCTGCTGCCATGTCCCTGCGTCGAAAATCTGTAATAACCGTGCTTTGCGTTAGTTCCGAGAGCAGAGAGCCGTTGATCATTTGAACAGTGTAAGCCGGAGTTGCATATGCTCTATGTCGAACTGTTTGGCCATGACAGCCTATGGCAGTAATGTCGGCTGCGGTTAGTTGAGATGAGGCTAGAGCGGTCTGAACGGCATTGGCGTAAGTTTGCGTCAGCTCGGTTTCTATACGGTAGTAGTGATCCGGGTCCCACGATTCGGCAAGGGTCAACTCTGCGAGAGCCCTCTGTAAGTCGTCCGGAAACAGACTGAATTGAGTATGGAAGGTGGAAAGCTGGTTTTGATCGCACTCTATGATCGCCAGATCTATACCGTCCAGGCTGGTGCCTGACATGATGCCGATATAGTATTCCGGCGAGCTCATAGAGTCGTCGTTCATAAGTCCTGTTCTGCGCTGGATACGCCTTTGGATGAAGCAACCTGATAGCTGTTGGCGTATGACTCGAGCTGTGCCATCGCTATTTCAGCGTGTTTTTTGAATGCTTCAAGTTCAGACTTGGCGACAGGTTGAGCTTTGGGGAGTTTAACCGTAACAGGGTTCTTGTGTACCCCATTGACCCGGAACTCAAAATGTAGGTGAGGTCCGGTCGCCAGGCCTGAGCTTCCAACATATCCAATCACTTGGCCTTGAGATATGCGTTTTCCAGATCTGATTCCGCGAGCAAAGCCTTTCATATGCGCATAAAGCGTTGTGATGGACTGGCCATGCTGGAGGATGACCACATTTCCGTAGCCGCCTTTGCGTCCGGCAAAGATGACCTTGCCGTCACCTGTTGCCTTAATGGGAGTACCTCTGCCGGCGGCGTAGTCTGTTCCCTTGTGTGCCCGGATGGTGTGTAGAACCGGGTGTTTCCTGCTCAGGTTAAAGTGAGAGGACACTCTGGCAAAATCGATTGGAGATCGCAGGAAGGTTTTCTTCATGCTCTCTCCTTCCGGCGTAAAGTAACTGACCTTGCCTGCTTTATCTTCGTAGCGAACGGCGTTATAGACTTTACCCTGGTTTACAAATTGAGCTGCCAGGATGTTGCCGATGCCAATTTTTTCGCCTTCGAAGTAGAGTTCTTCATACACCAGCTTGAAGCTATCGCCTTCCCGAATGTCCAGGATGAAGTCGATATCCCAGCCGAAGATGTTGGCAAACTCCATAATCAATTGATCGGATAAGCCAGCTTTCTTGGCGTCAATGAACAGAGCCGTATTAATCGTGCCTTCAGCGTAAGAGGTTTGTACTTCCGGTTCGGCAAGCACTTTGTCCAAAGTGAATGAGCCTTCGTCACTTTCGGTGATCAGCCAGTTTTCCAATCTGTTCCGATGTATCCGCATGGTGTGGAAGGTTTCATCATCAAACCCAAACTCAATTTCCTCACCTGGATATAGTTGGGTCCAATCCTTACCGGGGAGTTCCTGAACCATTTTGGCCAGGACATTTGGGGGAACGCCGGCGCGCTTGAACAATGTGGAGAAACTATCGCCGCTTTGCACCTGATAGGCATGCCAGGAGAGTCGTGAGTTCGATGTCACAGGTGCAGTTTCTGCGGGAGTCTCAATAGAGACTAACTCTTCAGCTGTCAGTTCATCTTCGGATTGAAGAGAAGAGGCTGCTTTCTGTTCTGCAGGTGTGACCATCGCCAGAGTAGGGGATTCTGAACTCTGAACGCCATCTATAGGCAGGTTCATGCTGATGCGGTTGGCCTCAGCTTGTTCGCTGGGGCTGAATATAAGAGCGCCACCAATCATCAGACCGGCAGCGGTCGCTGCCAGAAAGTGAGTTTTCGGCAATTTGAGTAGCAATTTTCTTTTAGACATGGATGGTTAGATCCGACTTTTTGCAAAAAGCTTTAATAGGCAAGTATAAGCATTTTTAAAAACTATGCATCTTTTAAGCGGATCGGCCTGTCACGATCTTCATTGATTGATCGTTAAATCCATGTCCTTGGGTTTGTTGGCCTTTCTTTCGTAAGATCATAGTGATCTAAAAAAATACTGGTATACTGTGGCGCCTTTCGATCAATAGTTGACCATTTCGGCGCAGAATTATGTGTGAAATCGATCAACTATGTCGATTACCGAGTGTTAATAGCGTAACAAGTTGCAACAGGCCGGAAGACGAATGTCATCAGTATCTCTCGAAGAATCCCTGGCGCTTATCAGGCGCGGAACAGACGAAATTACCAAAGAAGAAGAGCTAATAGAGAAGCTCAAGCAAGGCAGGCCATTGAAAATTAAGGCAGGCTTTGATCCCACCGCTCCGGATTTGCATCTGGGGCATACGGTTCTTATTAATAAGCTAAAGCAATTTCAGGATCTTGGTCATGAGGTTATCTTCCTGATCGGTGATTTCACTGGAATGATCGGTGATCCAACCGGGAAAAGTGCTACAAGGCCTCCTTTAACAGAAGAGGATGTAGCCAGAAATGCGGAAACCTATAAAGAGCAGGTTTTCAAAATTCTCGATCCGGCCAAGACCAAAGTCCGTTTTAATAGTGAATGGATGGGGAGAATGTCTGCGGCGGATATGATTCGTCTGGCGGGACAGTACACGGTTGCTCGCATGCTGGAGAGGGATGACTTTAGTAAGCGGTATGCCAATGAGCAATCTATATCCATACATGAGTTCTTGTATCCGTTGGTACAGGGGCAGGACAGTGTGGCGCTGGAAGCGGATGTCGAACTTGGCGGAACGGATCAGAAATTCAATCTGCTGATGGGGCGTATGTTGCAGAAAAATGCAGGCCAGGACCCTCAGGTAATTATCACCATGCCAATATTGGAAGGATTGGATGGTGTGCAGAAAATGTCGAAGTCCTTGGGTAATTACGTGGGAGTGAATGATCTTCCTGGTGAAATGTATACCAAGCTTCTTTCTATGCCGGACGAGTTGATTCCCCGTTATTTCGAGTTGTTGAGCTTCCGTCCCATGGAAGAAGTCGATGCTCTGCTTCAGGGAGTTAAAGACGGCAGGAATCCTCAAGAAGTGAAGCGGGAGCTTGCCGAGGAAATTATTACTCGTTTCCATGGTAGGGAAGCTGCGGAGAATGCCCATAAATCTGCCGGCAATCAGGTAAGGCTTGGTGATATCCCTGAAGATATAGTCGAGGTAGAGGTCAACTCTGAAGGTCAGTCAGAAATCTTTGCGGCCTCTTTGCTGCGATTGGCTGGATTGGCTGCCAACGGATCTGCAGCTAAAGATGCCTTGGGACGTGGAGCTGTATTTGTCGATGGGGAAAAAATCGCGCCCGACTATAAGTTTGTGCCTGGTACTACCCAGGTTGTGCAGGCAGGTAAGAAGAAGATAGCTCGCGTCCGTATTATATAGGCGGAGAAAGTCTGCTGTTGGCGTCCATTATTGTGTTTGTATGGACGCCTAAATCAGGGCTGTTTCAGGGTGTATTTGAAAAACTGAAAGAAATTTTAAGAAAGGTGTTGCAAAGGATCGGGAGGGACGTATAATGCGCCCCACTTCTGCAGCGGAGCCCACCCGGAAGGGGTGAGAAACAAGGGCTTCGGGTAAGCAGGACTCAAGGATGAGACGACAATATGAGG
>NZ_MRYI01000028.1 GCF_002260525.1 Hahella sp. CCB-MM4 | reverse complement strand
TTTCCAGTCAGGTCTTTGCCTTCACGCAATGCTTGCAGTGCGGCTTCCATGTCGAAGGTAGGTGTGGTCATAAGTCATCTCTTTTTTGCATAGGATAAAGAAATGACACAGAATTCTGAACACTACCAACATGGCTGGTGTCATCGAATGTAAAAACTAACAAATCGCACCACCGGACATTTTTTGCATCGCTCCCTTTTGCGCTTAATAGCATGAACGGGCTCCTTCAAAAATGCCGGTGTGCTTGGCGTAATGCAAAGGAGAAGAAATGCCAAATGACGTCGTTCTATCTCGATTAAAGGGAATTCAACAGCAGTTGATGGGAGCGTATGAAGCTAGCTCTCCTATGACGAGCGCCACAAAGGGAAGTGAAAGAGAGTTTCTAGTGGATTTGTTTCTTTCAAATGTTCTTCCTTCTCAATACCGGTTTGGGTCTGGGGATATTACCGATCATTTGTCAAATCGTAGTGGTCAGGTCGATATTGTGGTTGAGTTTCCATTCCTGCCGAGCATTCCTATTGCCGGATGCGATAGATTTAGGCTCTATCTGGCTGAAAGTGTCGCGTGTGCTATTGAAGTTAAATCGGATTTATCTAATCAGTGGGAACAGGCACTTTCGACATGCCAAAAATTGAAGGGTATAAAACGGAGCATTTTGGCATACGAAAAATCCGTTGGTGGTGGCACATTTGCTTCGAATAGGTATTCGCAAACGCTAACGGGAGCAATAATAACCGACAGACTAAAAGTTGGTCCACAGGGTATGGAGATAGGCGGAAAACCATTAGATCTGGATTTGAGAATTCCGATCTTTGTTGTCGGGTTCAAAGGCTGGGCAACTACTGATACCCACAAAGAAAATTTAGATAGTTCGGAATTTGACGGGATACTAAATATTGAAAAGAAAATTTATGTTAGTGGGGCACGCTATTCCGGTAAGACGTATGAAGGGGATTCCGCTCTTTGGGCTTTCATATGCGATTTGCTGGATTCCGTGAAGGAGTTGAAGCACGTCAATGCAGATCCTAGGGCATATGCATAACAAGGTGGTGCACGGGAACCAAGGCGTTATGTGCTACCAAGAAATCAGGAATAGTGAGTGAATAAAGAATTAATAATCAAATGGGCTAACTTGCTGAGTAAAAAGCTCGGAAGAAGTGAAACGGAAATAGAAGAACGAGGTTTGTCAGCGTATGATTTCTCATCGTCGACAAGCGTTGAGATATATTATTCAGAAAGTTCTATCATAAAATTCGATTCTGCTTTCTTGGTAATAGACGAAGAGAGTCGTATGGCGGCGGTATTCTCCGAACACTACGGTTACCATGAATTTTCTATTTATGGCGCCGTTGCGAAAGAAATTTCAGTAAGTTACTACGTGGACGAAGACTATGAGGGCGTAGTCACATAACAAACGGCTCCACGCAAGCGCCCAAACCTAAGCGGTTTTTGTAGGTTTCGCTGCGCTCCACTGTACCACAAAAACCTCTCCGGCTTGGGCGCTGGTGAGCAGGGCGTTAGTTTTCTCTGGGCGGATTCAACCAATAATTGCGACAGGAACAATGTCCGCTTTGTGTCGAAAGCAGTCTTCCACCATTTGATTAAAGAGATAGCACATCTCCCAAAAAACAAAACGCCCACTCCATATTCCAAACCACCCCATCCATGCTATGTTACCCCGACTATCTAACGGCTCTATTCGCCCGTTGCAGAATCCAAAACACATAAAAACTCAAACAAGGAAATACGGCTGATGATACTCGTTCTCGGATTAATTCTTTTCCTGGGCATACACTCCGTGTCCATCTTCGCGGAGCCCTGGCGTAACAGCATGGTTTCAAAACTGGGTGAACAGCCGTGGAAAGGGCTCTATTCCCTCGCCTCTTTAGTCGGCTTTGTCCTGATCATTTATGGCTATGGTCAGGCGAGACTGGACCCGACAGTGATTTATACGCCGCCGGTGTGGTTAAGACATGTCACCATGCTGCTGATGCTTCCCGTATTTCCGATGATCTTTGCGGCTTATTTCCCCGGCAAGATTAAGGCGACGTTAAAGCACCCGATGCTGGTGGCGACCAAGACCTGGGCCCTGGCACACCTCCTGGCTAACGGTACACTGGCCGATGTTTTGCTGTTCGGCGGGTTTCTTGCCTGGGCGGTGGTGGACAGGATCTCCATGAAGCGTCGGACCCAGAGAGCCATTCCCGGTGCTCCTCCTGGAAAAATGAATGATGCTATCGCCGTGATTGCGGGGCTGGCTGTGTATGTGGTGTTTGTTCTTTGGGGGCATACCTGGTTGATCGGCGTTTCCCCTATCAGCAGATAACGCAAACCAGAGTCGGATATTGTCATCGACTGGCATGGCTCTTTGTATAGCGAGCTCTTCGAATAGCCAGAGCTTCACAAAGAGTCAGATGCCGGTTCAGATGCCGATGGTGATATCCGAGGCCAACAAGGCCTCTATTTCCTCAATAATGGATTCCTGTCTCACATGATTGCTTTTCAGGGCAATTTCATCCATCCGTTCATTCAAATGGCGGGTCGCATTTTCAAGGTGACTCAACCTCCGCTTGTTCTCCCCCAGCAATGCCTCCTTGGCACAGGACTGCAACATGGTAAACAAATACAAGGGGATCAGTTCGCTTAACAGCTCTGCTGGAGAACGGTAAAGCAGCGGGGGCACTCCACTATCCTGGTGGGCTTCAGGCTCAGGAAAAATCGACTGTAGCAGCTCGCAGGAATTCGGTTCGTCGTAATACAACGTCTTCATATTGAAAAGGGAAAATCGATCTGGCTGCTTCAGTGCTTCTGACATCACCGCATCCACCATCGATTCCACATCTTCAGTGACAGAAGCGCCGGGTATCCTGGCAAGAATATTTAGGTGTTCCCCGGCTTGTTGAATCAACCGGTCTCCAACAAGAATACAACTGATTGCTTCGTCTTTTGCGGATAGAGAAAGCTCTTGGAGCCTTTGCAGCAGTCGGTGATTGATATCCCCGCAGAACCCTCTTTCTGTTCCCAGCACGATGATCAGCTGGGTCTCTTCATCTGCGACAGATCCATTTCTTAACCGCGAGACGGCCTTTCTCATTCGCTCAGTGATAGCCTGTTGCGGTGCAATCTGCCTCTGCAATTTATGTGTCTCGGCATACGCCAGCGCCTTGAGCGCCGCCAGAATTTTATGCAGAGTGGCATACAGTTCTTTCCGGTTATGAAGCTCTCTCTGGCTAACCATGACTTGGAGGTTCTCGTGTATTCGACGCTGTAGCTAATTCCGACGCGGTAGCAAATAGCGATTCCAATGCCTTGACCCAGGTTCCCCTGGGGCTGTCCAGAGTCAGCGATAATCCCGCTCGTTTCATCCGTTCGAAAATCTCCTGGACCTTATCCAATGGCCTTTCATCAAATAAGCCCTCGTTGAAGGCAATCATCCAGGCGAGTTCATGCTCCGGTGAAACCCGCTCGAAGCGGTCCTGTTTCAATAGCTCGCGCAATAGCTGACCCCGATGGATAATCGCCTGCATGGCGGGATCAAGTTTGGCACCGAAACGGGTAAAGATTTCCAGCTCAAGAAACCTCGAATAGTCCAGCTTCATCCTTCCGGCTTCCTGTTTGATGGCTGAATGCTGGGCTTTGCCGCCTATCCTTGAAACAGACCGGCCCACATCAATGGCAGGACGAATACCCGCGGCAAACAAATTGCGATCAAGATAGATCTGGCCATCGGTGATGGATATCAGGTTCGTGGGTATGTAGGCGGCTATCTCTCCCTGCTGGGTTTCAGCGATGGGAAGTGCGGTCAGGCTCCCACCGCCTTCCGCGGGAGATAGACAAGTGGCCTGCTCCAGCAAGCGTGCATGGATTGAAAATACATCGCCAGGATAGGCCTCACGACCCGGCGGTCTCCGTAGCAATAACGACAGTTCCCGATAACTTCGCGCGTGACTGGACAAATCATCGTAAACAACCAGAACATGATGACCCTGCCGCATCCAATGGGAAGCCAGGGCACTGCCGGCAAAAGGAGCCAGGTATTGCAGTCCAGGAGTAGAACCGGCATCCGCGACCATCAGCGTGGTGTACTCATCGGCGTTATGGCGCTTTAACACCTGCATGATATTGACCGCCGCCGATCGCTTCTGGCCAATCAGCACATAAATACAGCGGACATTACGGCCTTTCTGATTCAGTACCGTATTCAAAGCAATGGAGGTTCGACCCAGCCCCTCGTCCCCGATAATCAACTGGCGCTGCCCTCTTCCTATCGGAATCATGGCATCGATCATCCGGATACCGGTATACAGGGGTTCGTGTACGGTATCCCGTTCTACGATGGATGGTGTGGGTGTGTTCAGGTTCAACCAGGCACCTTCTGTCAGGGGCGCCCTGCCATCGAGGGGTTGCCCGGAAGGATCGATCACCCATCCCAACAGGCTGTCGCTGGCCAGGAATCCCAACGGACGACGGGTTCGGTGTACCTCCTGCCCGGCGACCAGTGCACCAGTCTGTTTAAGAATGATGGCACCGACCTGATCCTCACAAAGATCGAAAACCATGCCCAGACTGCCATCCTCGAAGTTCAGCAATTCTTCGATTCGGGCGGACGGAAGCCCTTTGATCCACGCCACACCGTCTCCGACAGAGATCAACCTGCCGCGCTCCTGAATTCTGATTTCGGGGCGATAGCCAGCTAGCCATTCCTTCACCCGCTTTAGAGGGGGTTCGGGCAGTAGTGTCGTTAAGTCATCCATTTCAGGCCCGCCTACTCATGATGAGCCTCAGCAAAACCGCGCAACTCATCTGCCAGATTAAGGCCAAGGCTCCAACCACCTGAAGCAATCCGAATACCGGCAAGCAAACTTTCATCGACGGCAAAGGATGTTTCACATTGTTCACCGAGAGCTTTAACCAATATCGATAGCAGTCTCTCGCGAATGTCCGTACTCAATTCAAAGGCAGAGCTAATCTCAAATTGAATTGGGACATTCGGCGGTCTGTGATTGACCGCATTTCGCAGCTCCTCCAGTGTACTCGGAGGCCACTGATCCATTGTTTCGCAGAACAGATGAATCAGTTTTTCTTCCAGATGCTGGTCGGCCAGTGGCTTCATCAGCGCGGCTGCAAAACCACTCCCCTGCTGTAATGCCTGTTCGGTTACCTCTCTGCGCCATTGTCGATTCTGATTTTCGGCGGCCGCCTTGGCCTTATCCGCTTCCCTGGCCAGTTCCGACTGCAAAGTTTCCAATTTGCGGGCTCGGTCCTGGTTCAACGCTTCTTCAAACTCTCTGCGGGCTTCGCTCTTTTCCTGTTCCCAGGTTTTTAGCCGGTCCTGGTATTGCTGCTGTAAAGCCTCGGCCTGTTTCTGGGTATCTTCCGCCTGTTGCAGTGACTCGCGCACGCTGGCCTGACGTTTCTCCACCACATTCAACACCGGACGATAAAGAAAGCGCTTCAGCAACCATATCAAAATGATAAAGTTGATGATCTCCAGAACCACGGTGCTCCAGTCAAGTTCCACGAGCTTCTCCTCTACGGTCGAGGCGGTTAATTATGCTGGACAGTTTATGCCTCATAGAGTGCATTCCATCGGTCATTGAAGGTCTTAGAATCGCACCCATCACTTCCCTTACTTCCATACCTTCTACCCCTTCCATCCCTTCCATCACTTGGGCAACAGATACTCCAATAACGGATTTCGGAACAGGACGATCAGCACAATGACCAGAACATAGATCGCCAGCGATTCGATCATGGCCAGCCCGATAAACAGGGTTCGGGTAATGGATTTCTCTGCTTCCGGCTGCCTCGCAAGTGCTTCCAGAGCACTGCTGATGGCCTTGCCCATGGCCAGCGCCGGAATCATCGCACCCAGGGCAATAGCCAACACGGCGGCGACGGTAGAAAACGAAACAAAGCTGTTCAATGTGTCCATGTCTGGGCTCCTGGTTTCATGTATAGGCTCCTGGTTTTATGTATGCGCTCCTGGTTAGAAGAACTTCAAGTTTGTGATGAGGAAGCAGGTACCTGCTGCATGGCACCTGCAACATAAATCAGCGCCAGCATTCCAAATATATACGCCTGCACCAGAGCTTCGATGATATGCAGCATCAAAATAGGTACCGGCGCGAGAAATCCCGCCACTAGCAATATCAGCAACGCCGCCATTTCCAGGCTCATAATGTTGCCGAATAATCGGATGGCGAGCGCAATTGTTCGGGTAAACTCGCTAATAATATGAAATGGCAGCAGTATCGGGCTCGGCTTGATGTAGTGCCTGAAATAGGCCATACCGGACTGGCGCAGGCCATACAGGTGAACCGACACAAATACGATCAACGCCAATGCGGTAGTGACAGACAAGTCCCGGGTGGGTGAATGGAATCCGGGTACCACACCCAACAGATTAGCGATCGGCAGGAATATCCAGAAGGTCCCGATTAGTGGCAGCAATTTACGGGCATTCACCGGATCAGCATTGGCGATGGTATTTTCCAGTGCCAGCACAATTCCTTCCACGATGGTTTGCCATTTGCCCGGTTGTATCGACATTTTACGGGTCGATAATGCGCACACCAGGGTCAGCACAAGCATGATGCCCCAGGTGGCCACGACGGTTTCATGAACGGCGACGGGTCCGATCTGAAACCAAACGGGCGTACCGATACCTTCATTCATTTTTCATTCCCTTAAGGCCAGATAAGCATTGACACCGCCGACGACGATGCCCAGCAGAATGAAGCCCACCGTCCAGCGTACTGAGTAACCGCTGCTCAGGCTGTCCAGCCAATGTCCCAGGTAAGCGCCGCCCACCACCGGCAGCACAAACAGAAAACCCAGGACACCGAGTATTCTGGCAGCCTGCATCAGGGTCGAACGTTCCTGGTCGGCTTTTTTACGGCGGGCCTGATCACGCTCCAGGGACTTCTGCAGTTTTTTATATTCCATTGCCGGGCCTCCCTTATCGCAAAGGCTCGTGCGCCCTGCTCAGGCGCTGCATCAGTTCACTTTCCAATTGTTTCAGGTGGACGTGCGAACTCTTTCTGTTGATTCGTTCTTCCTCCAGCCACTGTGTGAGTTGCTGCTGGATAAGATCCGGATCCTCGTGGAGAAACATCCTTCTCGTACTGAAGTAAAGCCGACCACCATCCATTTCCAGTAAACCTGGGGTGGCAGCCATGTAGAGAACACCGTCTTTCTGGCTCAACTGACTGAGACCGGACTCCGTCTGGGTCAGGAAGTCCAAATGACGGGCCTGAAGTGAAAAACTTCCACTGGCATCATGACTTCGAAACGACACCAGATCGGTGATCTCGATTTCCTGTTGGCTGTCCCTCAGTATTCCGCTAAATACCGTTACGGCTTCCATGTCCATCACCCTATTCCGTCCAGACTTCCGCGCATGTAGAACTTGTCTTCGCTCATATCGTCATAGTGCCCGGCCAACAATCCATCGCAGTCCTTCAGGGTTTGTTTCAGATCAACGGAAACACCGGCCATTCCCGTATGGGCTGCGGTCACCACAAACGGCTGAGTCAGGTAGCGTTGGAGCTTTCGTGCCCGGGCGACGATCAACTGGTCCTGGGCTGACAGCTCCTCCACGCCGAGCATGGCAATAATGTCCTCCAGTTCCTTATAACGGGCCAGGTGACCCCTGACTGCTTCGGCAATGGTGTAATGCCGCTCGCCCAGGGTATGCCGGTCAAGCACTTTGCTGCCGGAAAGCAAGGGATCTACGGCCGGATAAATACCTTTGGCAGCCTGGGTGCGGGAAAGAATGACACTGGTATCCAAATGACTGAGGATGGTGGTGACCGCCGGGTCCGTCATATCATCTGCGGGAACGTACACGGCCTGTACGGAAGTAATGGCTCCCTGCAGTGACGACGTAATCCGGTCTTCCAATTCTGCCACTTCACTGCCCAGGGTCGGCTGGTATCCGACGGTGGCCGGCATTCGCCCCAACAGGCTGGAGACTTCTGCTCCGGCCTGGACGAATCTGAAAACATTGTCCATGACCAACAGAACATCCCGGTGCAGGCTGTCCCGGAAATACTCGGCATAAGCCAGCGCCGACAGACTCACCCGGAACCTGACCCCCGGAGATTCATCCATCTGGCCGAACACCAGCAGTGCTTTCTCCATGACCCCGGCTTCCTGCATGTCGTGCCAAAGTTCATGGGCCTCACGAATTCTTTCACCAATACCGGAGAACACCGAAACACCCTGGTGAAGGTGGGCAATGGCGTGCATGAATTCCATGATGAGGACGGTTTTACCGACGCCGGCACCACCAAATAAGCCAGCTTTGCCACCGCGGATAAACGGACATAACAGGTCCACTACCTTGATCCCCGTCGGCAGAAGCTCGCCCTGCCCCGACAGTTCATTCAGAGGTGTTGGGGGGTGATGGATGTTTCGGTACTGTTGGGTGTCTATTTCGGGACCACCATCAAGCGGTTCACCGAATATGTTCAGCAGACGTCCCAGGCAGCTTTCTGCTACCGGCACATGGAGCGGTGAGCCGCTGTCGTATACCGGCATGCCTCTCCACAATCCCTGAGTGCTGTGAAGGGTAACCGCCTGGAGTTCATGGGGACTGATATGCCGATGCACTTCAAAAATGCAGGTATCTTCATCCAACTTTGTATACACGGCACGGCGTAACGCAGGCAGCTGCTGGCAACGGATAATTGCCACAGGACCGTGGACTTCAATGATTTCACCAATTGGCTCGCCGTCATTCTGCATGAAAGAATTTCCATCAGGGACGTTGACGTCTCATTCTTTTAGTCAGGGCTACAGTCTTAATCAGGACTTCGGTCTTAATCAGGACTTCGGTCTTAATCAGGACTTGGTCTTAAACAGAACTACAGTTTTAATCAGGACTACGAATAAAAGAATAGCTTATGCGACGTATTCAGTAGTCAGCTTGATTCAGCGCACTTTAACCGTATCTTTCGATATGATGGCAAACTATACAATAGCAAAAGCCCAATGACGGTAATTTCTCAATGACAACGCAGAGCCTCAACGGCAATGCCAAGGCGCTAGAATAAGAAGACGCCGCAATGAGAAGGCGTCAGTATGAGAAGTCACTACAACGCCATGGCTCTACAAAGAATGGCTCTACAAATAATAGTACGCGAGCTAGGCGACTGCCTGAGGCCTGGAAAACCCTAAACGGGTCCGGCCGGTTTCATGAAGCACCCAACTGATCAGGACAACCAGCAAAGGATCGGTTACTTCGGGTACGTGTTGAACCAGATAAATTTGCGCCAGTTCAATCAGCATGGTAATCGCAGCAATAGTGAGCGTCACATTTCTCCAGCGCATGCCGGACTGAACCCCAAACCAGACGGCACTTCCGTAAAAGAAAAATTTACCGAAAAACGTGACGATATTGAAAAACACCGATCCCGCGATAAATCCGGTAAACGGTATCCAATGAAAGTCTTGCTGTACTATCGCCAGTTTAAAGGGGCTGAGTCCATTGATGATGATATAGGTCACCATTGTCACAAATATGACCGACTCGGGTTTCTGACTGCGTTTAATCAGTAGCCAGGCACCGATCCCGCCCAATGCGCCCAGTACGTCACTCAGATGCAGATAGTTATAGATGATCAGCGTCTCGAGCATGAAACAGCCGAACACAATATAAAACATTGTTCGCTTACGCAGCCCATTAAACAGTTTGTCGAGAATGTAGAACACCGCGCTCCAGGCCACCACCCCTGACAGGAAGGTTAAAGGATTGATTTGGGGATTCTGGTAAATGGGCCGCAAGCTAATCTCAATCTGTTTCCATCTGAAGAATGGAATAAACGGCATCAAGCGAACACCGAACCAGAACAGTAACAAGGTAATTGGCGCTATCAGGCTAAGATTCAGGGGAACATCGCGGGCGCTCTGCCAGGAACTCACCCCCCAGGCAAACAGGCATCCGAGGAGCACCCCAAAAGTATTGGACCATCCGTCAACGATGCTGGGGTATCTGCTGGGCAGGTAATATTGCAGTATCTGCAAACCCATCCCCAAGGCAAACCCGGACCCCAGAATAACCAATAGACGCAGTCTTGGTGAGTGGTTGAAGACATACCATCCAACCAACCCATAGGGAATAAAAATAATGATATTGGCGAGCAGATCGCCCTGAATCACCCGATCATTCCAGGTACCGGCGAAGTGAGACAGCAAGTGTTCGGGGAAATTTTCCAGCGTGAAGTTAAACGGATACAGAGATCCGTAAATGGTCAAAAGTATGACAACACCCCAAACACGCTTCATAAACTTCGCTTGCCCGCTTTCTACACGTCTTTACTTGTACTTTCGATCAATCTTTACTTTCTATCGATCTGTACTTTCGATCAATCTTTACTTTCGACCGACCTTTACTTTCTATCGATCTGTATTCTGCTCAACAGTTGCGTTCTACCTGACGGGTATTTCTGTCTGGCGAATAGGCCCCTGTTACCGGTTTTCCTGCTGATCATCGCCAAGAAGGAAGTCCACGACAAGTCTTCTCACCTGATGACGATCATCTTCCTGGCCTACACCGGCCAGGGTTTGCTCAATCAACTCATGACCTGCCTTCTCACGGATTTTATGGCACAGGTCTATAAAAAGCTCATCCACAAATTCCGGATGGGACTGAAAAGTCAGGATATGCCCGTTTTTAAAAGTAATGGGGTAAGGACAAAACTCCGAGTGGGCAATCGGGTCAAAGCCGGGAGCCGGTGTTTGTACCTGATCCTGGTGCATCGAGAGCACTCTGATGGACTCGCCTTCAGAAAAGTTGCCGAAAGATTGCCTCACGGTGACGGGATAAGCTCCCAAACCCCAGCCTTTTTCGGATTTTGCGACATGCCCGCCCAGTGCGGAGTGGATCACCTGATGCCCAAAACATACGCCGAGCGTTGGCATTTGTTCTCTGTCCAACTGCTCGATGAAAGCTTTTAACTCTCCAATCCAGGGATCAGGATCATAAGCGCCCCACTTGCTCCCGCTGATAATCCAGGCATCTGCACAGTCCAATGACTCTGGAAACTCATTTTCATGACATCTCCAGGCCTGATATTCAAATCTTCCCGGGGCAAGAGCTTCCAGCATCTGGATGAAGTCCTGATCGTAGGTTCCGTACTTTTCAATCAGTTCCGGACGATGTTCATCGCAAAGCAGTATTCCCAGTTTTTTCATTGAAAGTCACAAGTATTCATGGTTTGTTTAATCCGCCCATCCACTGCCAATGGCACTGAATGGAAGCTCCAGTTCGAGTTCAGGAACCTCCTGGGCTATCCAGGCGGGAAACGTATTACTATTGGGCCCTGGAAATACCCGATAACTGTCTTTCCAGGGATATTCGTCCGCTTTGGTGGCGATCTTGTCGATCAGCTCACCCACTCCGTCTCCGCGCCGGTCCAGTATAAGTTGTGGCTTTGCGCCATACCAGTAGCGGTCAGGAACATCCTGCTCAATTCTCAGCACCGGCAATCCTCGCCTTTCGCGCCAGCCGACCACCTCATAGACGGTGTAGTCGAGGGCGTTTTCGGGTTTGACGGCAATCCAGGTGTGGATGGCAAACCAGCCTCTCCAGCCCCAGGCGTCTGCGCCGTAGACTTGAATCACCGGTTCCGGCGTCGTTAATGGATCAGGAGCCAGCCTTGCCGAGGCTCTGCTGGCAGAACGCCAGTTATCGCTGCTGCAGGCGCTCAGCAGTAGCGCCATAATAAGTACAACTACTAACCTTTGAGCGTTTCGCAACCGGTTTCGCGGTACATTATTGATAAGACAGCTCATCTCACCTGCCACCTGTACAACTGCCACTTATTCCTAAGATACAGAGAAAGGAAATTTGAGCAAGAAAAGCTAATGAAATTTAATAATTGCGCGTATACTTCCGTCGGCTCGTCCAGGCACCGGTTCCCAGGTGCTTTATTTTCTGATTTTCCACAACCTTGCCGCACCAGATTCCCTGAATAATTTGAAATCGGGGATCGTTTCGCTTTCAATGGAAACAATAAGCGAGGAAGTACTGGTCAATTCGTTTCTCTGAGGGGCACCATGAAAATTGCGATTCTCTCTCGCAACCCAAAACTCTATTCCACTCGCCGACTGGTAGAAGCCGGCTTGAAGCGTGGTCACGAAGTAAAGGTGGTCGACACCTTACGCTGCTACATGAACATGGCAACAGATAATCCTACGATTCACTATCGAGGGGAAATTCTGGAAGGTTTCGATGCGGTTATTCCACGTATCGGGGCCTCTGTGACGTTCTATGGCACAGCGGTGTTGCGCCAGTTTGAAATGCTGGGCGTATTCCCGCTTAATGAGTCCGTGGCCATCACCCGCTCGAGGGACAAGCTACGCTCCCTGCAACTCCTGTCGAGACGAGGCATCGGCATGCCGGTCACCGGCTTCGCTAACTCGCCTGATGATGTTCAGGACCTGATCAGAATGGTCGGTGGCGCTCCCCTGGTGATCAAACTGCTTCAGGGCACACAAGGGATCGGAGTTGTGCTGGCCGAAACTAAAAAGGCGGCAGAAAGTGTTATTGAAGCCTTTTTAGGTCTGAACGCTGACATTCTGGTGCAGGAATACGTCAAGGAAGCCGGTGGTTCAGATATCCGTTGTTTTGTGGTGGGTGACCGGGTGGTTGCAGCCATGAAGCGTCAGGCCCAACCGGGTGAATTCCGCTCCAACCTGCATCGTGGCGGTACCGCATCCCTGATAAAAATCACACCGAAGGAACGCCAGACTGCGGTCAAGGCAGCCAAAGTCATGGGCTTGAATGTCGCGGGTGTCGACCTGTTGCGTTCCAGTAGCGGCCCTAAAATCATGGAGGTTAACTCCTCTCCCGGTCTTGAAGGAATTGAAGCAGCCACCGGCAAGGACGTGGCGGGCCTGATCTATGCCTTCATCGAAAAGCAGATAGAGGAACGCAAGGCAACCACGCGTACCAAGGGCAAGGGCTAACGGCTCTGCCCTAGTCTGCTGCTTATAAGAGCTATTTATAAGGACTATTTTAAGACCTGTTTATAAGAGCTATCTGTAAGAGCAATCTATAAGTGCTGGCTATAAATGCTATATAGCTGCTAGCTATCCCAGTTCGAAGGATGTCACACCATAGAGGCGGTCCACGGAGATTTCCGGCGCAGCTTTGGTGTACATCCTGGCTGTTTCAAACACTGGCGACATCGCGTATTTTTCCACCAGCGCCAAAGCGGCAGGGTTCGGAGCGGGAATATCCAGGTAAATCTTGTCCTTCTCTGTGGCATGAGACTTGAGGACCAGGAACAACCGCTCGGCAATCTCCGGTGTATCCGCAAACAAAGGTCCGATTTTATATCCCGATCGGCATTCTCGAATGACCCCGTAGCCACAAAGGCGATTTTCCCTCACCAAGCCAGCCGTATGAGCGTTAGGCTGCCTTAACCAATGATGAAGGAATGTCGACCTGTCCGCAGGAAAAAACTTGCGGTCGTACTGACTAAGCGCTTCTTCCGGAAAATCGGAAAGATCCACAACATCCTTCATGTCGGCAACCTCACCGCCTCCAGCCCCTTCATAGCGAATATTACGGTAAGCCAGAGTAAACCCGGATGTCTTGTAATTATCCTGTTGCTCCACCACACCATCCAGACCGATGTTGCATCCGCTCAGGTAATCAAGCCCGGCTTTCCATGTCTGAATGCCAAACCCCTTTCCTCTGAATTCGGGCTTCACGATATAGAACCCTAAAAAACCGAAGTCGTCGTTATACTTCACGACAGAGATACAGGACACGGGCTGCTGATCAAGTTCACCGATGAGAAAACCATCCGTGTCTGCGGAATAAAACACCCCGGCATCGAACAGTCCGGGGTTCCATCCCTCAGCGGCGGCCCAGTCCGCCATCAGTTTCACATCATCCAAAGCAGCTTTTCTGATAGTCAGACGGCTATTTGAGCTGGTCATTTGTACCTCCATGGCGTGGTCTTATCATGCGCATTGTTTATCATGCCCCTCATTTATAGAGTGTCTCATTTATCGTGTATCTCATTGACATTGACTAAGATGAGACCTGAATTACACCAGCTCCAGTGGGAGCTCAGTCGTGTACTTCACCTCGCTCAGGGCAACGCTTGAGTTTATGTCCAATACCCCCGGGATCTGGGATAGGTGGTCCCTAAAGAATTTCTCATAGGTGGAAACATCCTTGGTCACGATCCTCAGTAAAAAATCCGTCCTCCCCATCATGGTGTAGCACTCTGTGACCTCTGGATAGGACCGGATGCGCTCCTCGAAATCTCCCACCGCCTGACGCCCATTGGCTGTCAGTTTTACTTCAGTGTAGATCACCACGTCCAGACCGAGACGTTTACGGTTCAGCATGCCTACCCTGCGGTCAATATATCCCTCATCTTCCAGACGCTTGATGCGCCTCCAGCAGGGAGGCTGTGAAAGGTTTACCCGTTCAGCAATTTCCGATGCAGACAGACTTGCGTCTGACTGTATCAACTCAAGAATATGACGATCAGTCTTATCCAGCTTAACATCCATCATCTGACTCCTGCTCAAATATTCAGGTATAGATAATACCAATATTTCTATTTTAAGAATTAAATATACCCACATTCTTCATTTTGACTATGAAATAGAATAAATCAATCCTGAAGCCAGGAGTATAGTAAGTAACTATGTCGACTCGGAAGAGATCCTTCCCACGTCGAAAGCGACAGTTATCGACTGTCGGCAATGAAGGGATTGCTCTCCAAAAGAGAGCTAACAAAAACAATACTCCCTCACCAGAAATAAGCCGCGGGTGAGAATAAAGGAGAAGATTTATGGCGCTATCGCGAAAGCCTGCCGGGCATTTTGCCGGTGATGTTAATGTCGACGCAGAGGGTCTCGTCGGCACTCAATCCAAGGGGCCGGTCTCAAAACTGCATGTCCCTGAAGCTTCTTCCCGCCCAGGCCAGACGGCCGACTTCAGCAACCTCGACATTCCCCCTGCCGGAATCACCCCCAAGCCAGAAATTGATGCCAACGCACTGGATATACAGAGCCTTGCCTATGGCCTGGTCCGTGTGCTTGACGATGACGGAAAAGCGCTGGGTGACTGGGATCCACAACTCAATGCAGACCAGCTACGCCAGGGTCTCCGGCATATGATGCACGTGCGGGCTTACGACGATCGCATGTTCCGTATGCAACGTCAGGGCAAACTGTCTTTCTATATGAAGTGTACCGGCGAAGAAGCCATTGCCGTTGCCCAGGGCATGGCACTTGAACATGGGGATATGCTCTTCCCCACTTACCGTCAGCAAGGTCTTCTGTTTGTTCGCGGGCGTCCTGTGCTGGACATGATGTGCCAGTGTCTCTCCAATTCCAAAGACAATCTTAAAGGTCGTCAGCTGCCGGTTCTTTACGGCTGGAAGGACGACAATTTCTTCAGTATTTCAGGCAACCTGGCAACCCAGTTCAGCCAGGCGGTTGGCTGGGGCATGGCCTCTGCCTATAAAGGAGAAGATCACTTGGCTTCGGCCTGGGTGGGTGACGGTAGTACTGCTGAAGCCGACGTTTACCATGCTCTGCTGTTTGCTTCGACTTATCGCGCGCCGGTTATTCTCAACGTGGTGAATAATCAGTGGGCCATTTCCACACCCCAATCATTTGCCTCTGCCGGTACCACTTTCGCCGCGCGGGGACTGGGATTCAATCTGCCGAGTATTCGTGTGGACGGTAACGATTTCCTGGCCGTCTATGCCGCCACCAAATGGGCCGCTGACCGCGCCCGGGCAGGACACGGCGCCACATTTATCGAGCTGTTTACCTACCGTAGCGAAGGTCACTCCACCAGTGATAATCCAGACGGTTACCGCGCCAAGAATGAAGCCCAGGCTTGGCCTCTGGGAGACCCGATTGAGCGCCTTAAACAACACCTGATTCAAATGGGTGAATGGAGTGATGAGCAGCACGATGCGCTGACTGAAGAACTCAAGCAATCCATTCTGCAAACCTGGAAAGAAGCCGTAACCTACGGAACTCTGGAAGAAGGTCCACATTGGCCGGTCAGTACCATGTTTGAAGATGTCTACAAAGAAATGCCGGCACATTTACGTAAACAACGTCAGAAGATGGGGGTGTAATCAATGGCCAAGATGACAATGATTCAAGCCATCAACTCTGCGTTGGATTGCACTATGGAACGCGACTCCAATGTCATGGTCATGGGTGAAGACGTGGGGTATTTCGGTGGGGTATTCCGTTGTACGGAAGGACTGTATCAGAAATATGGCGCGCATCGGGCGTTGGATACTCCGATTGCCGAGGGCGGAATCATCGCCGCTGCGATCGGCATGGGTGTCAACGGATTACGTCCGGTCGTGGAGATTCAGTTTGCAGATTATATCTATCCGGGTTTTGACCAGATCGTCAGCGAACTGGCAAGACTGAGACACCGCAGTGGTGGTGAGTTCTTCTCCCCGGTCACCGTTCGTGCGCCATGTGGCGGCGGCATCCGTGGTGGCCAGACCCATTCACAGAGTCCGGAAGGTATCTTTACCCATGTGTGCGGTCTTAAGACGGTAATGCCATCGAATCCTTATGACGCTAAAGGTCTTTTGATCAGCGCCATTGAGGACGATGATCCAGTGATTTTCTTCGAACCGAAACGTATCTACAACGGGCCATTTTATGGGCACGATGTCCAGGCCAATGTGGCGACCACCTGGAGCGCTCATCCAGCCGGTGAAGTGCCGGAAGGACACTATAAAATTCCTCTGGGCAAAGCTGCGACGGTCCGGGAAGGAAGCGATATCACCATATTGACCTACGGCACCATGGTGCATGTGGCGGAAGCGGCGATCAATATCAGCGGTATCGACGCCGAACTGATCGACCTGCGCACCCTGCTTCCACTGGACCTAGAAACCATTACCGCTTCAGTACAGAAGACAGGGCGCTGCGTCATTATTCATGAGGCGACCCGCACCAGCGGCTTTGGCGCAGAACTGGTCGCGGAAGTTCAGGAAGAATGCTTCTGGCACCTGAAAGCCCCCATCGAGCGGGTGACAGGTTGGGACACTCCTTACCCTCATGCTTATGAGTGGGAGTACTTCCCGGAACATGACCGCATTATCGAAGCCATGCAACGAACCCTGGAGGCTGACTGATGGCAAGCTTTAGTTTTAAATTGCCTGACCTTGGGGAAGGCATCGTAGAATCCGAAATCGTTGAATGGTACGTAAAATCCGGCGATTTCGTAGAAGAAGACCAGCATATTGCCGACGTCATGACAGACAAAGCCGTGGTGGAAGTCACGGCGCCGGTTAGCGGCGTAGTGACGGCAATTGCCTGCGAAGCAGGAGAAATGCTGGCGGTTGGCAAAGAAATGATTCGCTTCGATACGGAAGCCACTGCCGACCAAAAGCCTAAAGTTTCAACGGCTACAGATGCCTCAAAGGCATCCGCACCGAAGGCAGTGACAACCAAGGAACAGCCATCTGTAGCGGCAATTGCGCCATCCGCAACCTCTCCGGTTGAAGCGAAAAAATCGGCAACCGATAACCTGGCCTCACTTTCTACAGAATCAAGTGCAACCTCTACAGAATCACCTTCACATGCTTCAGCAACATCGGCACCCGTTTTTCATTCCGGCGCTGTCCTGGCATCCCCTTCTGTCAGGCAGCGCGCCAGGGATGAAAATATCAGACTCGCCGACGTTCCAGGCAGTGGCCCGGCAGGACGGGTCGGCCATAAGGATCTTGATGCTTTTATCGCTGCAGGCGGGCAACTGGCATCACCGACCGGACTGAGACCTCGTAAAGACGGGCAGACACAAGTCAAAATCAAAGGTCTGCGCCGGGTTATCGCCCAGAAAATGCTGCAGACAAAGCGGAACATCCCCCATTACTCTTATATTGAAGAAGTGGATGTCACCGCATTGGAAGAGCTTCGTCGTCATCTCAATGAAAACAGAGAAGCTCACCAACCCAAATTAACCCTTTTGCCGTTCCTGATGCAGGCACTGGCAAAAGTGTTGCCTAAGTTTCCGCACTGTAATGCCCATTATGACGATGAGAGCAGCATGCTGACTCAGTTCGATGCGGTTCATATGGGCATTGCCACCATGACCCCTGGCGGTCTGATGGTACCGGTCATTAAACATAGTGAAACCATGGATCTATGGCAGTCCGCCGCTGAAATCAGCCGTGTCGCTGACGCCGCCCGCAACGGAACAGCAAAAGCCGAGGAGCTGAGCGGCTCAAGCATCACGATCACCAGCCTGGGTGCTATCGGGGGTATTGCATCCACCCCCATTATCAACGCACCTGAAACCGCCATTATCGGTGTGAATAAATTGCAGGAAAGAGCCATGGTCAGGGACGGCGCTATTGTGGTCCGTACCATGATGAATCTGTCTGCCTCCTTTGATCATCGTATTGTTGATGGATATGACGGGGCTCAATTGATTCAGGCGCTGAAACGGCTTCTTGAAAATCCAGGCGCCATATTTGTTTAACCCGACGTCCCGGTCACCCATTCGAACTGGCTTGTCGAGGTTTTCAGGAGCACTTGCTCCTATTCGACAAGCTCAGGATGAACGCCATATAGGGAAGGATGTTTGATGAAGGCGATTCAATAGCCTTCTGAACAAGAATTGAGTTAGGAAAAAATCATGACAACAAAATCCTGCATAGTACTGGTGATTGGTGGCGGCCCCGGAGGTTATGTGGCAGCCATCCGCGCCGGCCAACTGGGTCTCGATACTATCCTGGTGGAAGCGGACAGAGCTGGCGGTACCTGCCTGATCCGTGGCTGTATTCCTTCAAAGGCATTGATTCACGGCGCCAGCTGTTTTGAAGAACTGCTTTCCCATTCCGGCACTGGAAAACTGGGCATTTCCCTGACCTCCGCACCGGAATTGAACCTGGGCGGCATGATGGGGTGGAAAGACGGCATTGTTGATCGTTTAAGCCAGGGCGTCGAAGGACTGCTCAAGAAAGCCGGTGTCACCATCATTAAAGGTTGGGCGAGTTTTTCAGACGCAAAACACTGTGTTGTCAAAACCCAGGACGGTGATTTCGACCTTCAGGCAGAGCATGTGATTCTTGCCAATGGGTCTGTTGCCACCGAACTCCCCCATATTCCTTTCAGTGAACATGTTCTGTCTTCAACGGAAGCGTTGGCCCAAACCTCTGTTCCCGGCCATCTGGTGGTGATCGGGGCGGGCTATATCGGCCTGGAGCTTGGCATTGCCTATCGAAAACTCGGCGCCAAAGTCACCTTTGTAGAAGGTCAAGACAGAATCCTGGCGCTGTACGACAAGGAAATGACCCGCCCCATCGAACAGTGGATGAAGAAGCACAATGTTGACTGCCACCTGAATGCCAAAGCCGATTCAGTCGACATGATTGATGGTAAACCGGTGCTTTCATTTACGGATAAACAGGGCCAATCCCAAAAAGTCACTGCCGACAAGGTACTGGTCACCGTAGGACGCAAACCCAACACCCAAGGTTGGGGCATCGAAAATATGTGTCTGGATATGGACGGACGCTTTGTCAAAGTGGATAAACAATGCCGTACCGCAATGAAAAACGTCTGGGCGATCGGTGATCTGGTGGGTGAGCCCATGCTCGCACACAAGGCTTCAGCTCAGGGTGAAATGGTCGCCGAAATCATTGCCGGACATCGCCGTGAATTCGACCCTGTTGCGATCCCTGCGGTCTGTTTCACCGATCCGGAAATCGTCAGTGTAGGCCTGTCACCGGATGAAGCCCGGGACGCCGGCCATGAGATTGTCACAGGCAAGTTCCCGTTTGCCGCGATCGGCAAGGCCCTCACCATGGAAGCCGGTCAGGATGGTGGGTTTGTCCGCATTACCGCGCGCAAATCGGACCATGTGATTCTGGGCATTCAGGCGGTAGGCGCACACGTAGCAGAACTCAGCGGTGAATTTGCCCTGGCGCTGGAAATGGGAGCAAGGCTGGAAGATCTGGCCCATACGATCCACGTACATCCCAGCCTGAGCGAAGCAACGATGGAATCCGCCCTGGCTGGATTGGGTAAAGCAATCCACGCGAGCCAAAAATAGCGATTCCAGAAGTCAGTACAAGAATAACGAGGCCAATATGAAACTTTCCGCATTCGGCGAAAAATTTGCAGGTGATTCCGGCATTGTGGAATTGATGGACGACTTGTCCACCGCATTGATTGAGAACCCGGACATGATTTTCATGGGTGGCGGCAATCCCGGCAGGCTCCCGGAGGTCGAACAGGTTTTCAAGGACTGCATGGAAACCATTCTGGAGGATTCCCAGCAGCGTCACAGCCTGTTCGGAATCTATCAGTCACCCCAGGGTGAAAAGGAGTTTCGCAGCGAGGTTGCCGCATATCTGAACAAGCAGTTCGGCTGGAATCTAAGCTCGCGCAACATTGCCTTGTCGAACGGCAGCCAGTCCGCATTTTTCATGCTCTACAATATGTTGGGCGGCACCATGGCGGACGGGTCGAAGCGCTCTATCCACCTGCCCCTGTCCCCGGAATACCTGGGTTACAGGGACGTGGGTCTTTCTTCGCCATTCTTCACTGCCACACGTCCGAAGATCGGACATCTCGATGAGCACCTGTTCAAGTACCATATCGATTTCTCCAACCTGCAGGTCGATGAAAATACAGCAGCCATGTGCGTTTCGCGTCCGACCAACCCTACCGGAAACGTGCTCACCGATAACGAAATTGAATTGTTGGATGAACTGGCCAAAGCCCGGGATATTCCACTCATTATCGACGGAGCCTATGGTCTGCCGTTCCCGAGCATCATCTTTACCGAGGTCACCCCCTTCTGGAATGACAACACCATTCTGGTCCTGAGCCTCTCCAAGCTTGGATTGCCTGGCGCACGGACGGGAATCGTCGTAGCCAATGAAGAGATTATTCAAGCGTTTACCCGGACCAATACGGTCACCAGCCTCGCCTGCGGGACCATGGGGCCGGCCATAGCCAAACAGCTGTTTCGCAGTGGACAAATCACGTCACTAAGCCGTGATCACATACTGCCGTTCTACCGGGAGAGATCCCATCAAGTGGTGAAATGGTTCGGACAAAATATGGGGAATCTTCCCTATCGGATTCATAAACCGGAAGGCGCCATTTTCCTGTGGCTATGGTTCGAAGACCTGCCCATCAGCAGTCAGGAACTCTACGAACGTTTGAAAAAACGCGGAGTATTGGTCGTGCCGGGACAGAATTTCTTTGTCGGTATTGAAGATGAATGGGCACATAAACACCAGTGTATTCGTGTGTCCTACGCCCAGGATGAAGCAACCGTTAAAAGAGGCGTGGAGATTATTGCCGAAGAAGTTCGCAAGGCTTACGAGTAAAGAGACATATCGGGGCAAAAACAGGAAAAGAATAATAAACAGAAGAAGAATAAATACGGTGGTTTTTTAAAAAGAAACTCCGGTGGTTTCTCATTCGCGGGCGGGTAAAACCGCCCTTTTTTTTCGCAACATCGCCAGAATGACCTAACCGGCATTAGACGAGCAGATCCGCCAGATAATCAGGTTATATCCTGACGTTAAATTCTGGCTATATATCCTCGTTTTATATCCCCGCTTTATATCTGGCTCTATATCCTGGCTTTATATCCTAATAACGGCTGCCCTGGCGATCTCATTCAAACCCTCACCGCCAGCGTCTGCCAGTGCCTGAATATCCTGTTTCATGGACTTAGCCCAAAACTTCCTGACATGGGAAGCCACTGCATCTGCTGCCCTGTCCACATCGTCATCATAGGCATTGTTCAGTGCAATCTGGTTGATCATCTTAACCAGTTGTTGGTTTTTATCATGAGCCATCAACTTCTCTCCTGCTGATAGATGCGGCAAGCCTGTTTACAACAAAAGAAACCAGACATTTTTAGCCGTATTAACAATACACAACCTGTCGACCTTGCCGGGCAAAGCCGATTAAATTCATTCCGGAATGTCGAGCCGTATCCACAGCCATTCCCGTCGCCCCGGACACCGCCACCATTGAGGTAATCCCCACGGTGACCGCTTTGTACACCATTTCATAACTGGCCCGGCTGGTGACCAGCAGGAAGCCTTCATCAAGTGATACCTTTTGCTGCACCAATGCGCCGATGAGCTTATCCAGCGCGTTATGCCGACCAACATCTTCCCGGATCAAAAGCAGATTACCCTGCCCGTCCATCCAGGCTGCGGCGTGACAGGCCCCGGTCATCAGCTGGATGCGCTGTCCGTTTCCAATACTTTGAATGGCGTGTTGAATCACCGAAGGCGTGGGCCTCCCCCGGCGATGAAGAACGGGTAGTTTTCTCTGGGTTTCTTCCAGTGACCGTTTCCCACAGAGACCGCAACCGGTCGGGCCGGCCATGGCGCGGTGACGGGACTTAAGCGATTGTAGTCTTTCACCGTGAATATGCATTTGCAGCTGCAGACCACTACCACTGTCCCCTTCCAGCTCGCAACTGAACATCTCATACTGGTGCTGGATGATGTTTTCAGAAAGGCTGAATCCAAGCGCAAAGTCTTCCAGGTCGGTTGGGGTCGCCATCATCACGGCATGGGATATGCCGTTATAGACCAGGGCGACCGGCCTTTCTTCAACCACAAAATCCATCAGTTCCTCGGTCTCCCAGGATTCACCCGATTGCAGGGCGACACTTACCCCTGTCGACAAAAAACCCGCTTCCTGCTGGTCCTGTCGATGATCAATCGAGCTTCTTTGAACATCCTTCGTATTCATGTACCGTCTCACCTTCTGGATTCTGCTTCGTTACTTCCTCCCTGTATCTGGTTTCGCAGACTCTGCCTGCTCTTGAAATCTCCGGGGAAAATCAACCTTCGCTTTGTTCGGCAACGCCTGTCAGGAATCCCCTTTGCTTTTCATCGAATGCCTTATGACGTTGCTGCCAGTTTGACGGCTGGGTGACTTTTTCCACCTGTACCGCCGTGACTTTATATTCAGGACAATTCGTTGCCCAGTCCGAGTTATCAGTGGTGATGACATTAGCCCCACTGCCGGGATGGTGGAAAGTCGTATAAACCACACCCGGTTGCATGCGAGAACTGACCACCGCCCGCATGACCGTGTCTCCGGCACGGCTGGTGATACCCACCCAGTCGCCATCGCAAACGCCCCTCTCCTCTGCATCATGGGGGTGGAGCTCCAGGACGTCCTCATCATGCCAAACCTGGTTATCGGTACGTCTGGTTTGCGCGCCCACATTGTACTGACTGAGAATCCTGCCCGTGGTCAACAATAATGGAAAACGTCGATTGGAACGCTCTTCAGTGGGTACGTATTCAGTCAATACAAACCGACCTTTACCAATCGGGAAGTCTTCCACATGCATGATGGGCGTACCTTCCGGATGCATATCATTACAAGGCCACTGGATGCTGCCAAGCTGCTCGAGACGCTCATAGTTAACGCCGGTAAAAGTCGGCGTCAGACTGGAAATTTCTTCCATGATCTCTGAGGGATGTCGATAGTTCATGGGATATCCGAGCGCATTGGATAAATCCTGGGTGACCTCCCAATCCTGTTTCCCAGCCACAGGTGGCATCACCTTACGAACCCGGTTTATACGACGCTCTGCATTGGTAAAGGTGCCGTCTTTTTCCAGGAAAGAAGAGCCCGGCAACAGAACATGAGCATACTTTGCCGTCTCGTTCAGGAACAGGTCCTGAACTATCAGACACTCAAGCGATTTTAATGCCTGCTGCACATGTTGGGTGTTAGGATCTGACTGAGCAATATCCTCACCCTGCACATACAACCCTTTGAACGCCCCTTCGATTGCAGCGTCAAACATATTGGGGATACGTAGTCCGGGTTCGCTATCGATGCTCACACCCCAGGCGGACTCAAAGTTCTTTCTGAACTCATCCACGGCCACATGCTGGTATCCGGGCAGCTCATGGGGGAACGATCCCATATCACAGGACCCCTGAACATTGTTCTGTCCCCTGAGCGGGTTGACACCCACCCCATCCCGGCCGATGTTGCCGGTTGCCATGGCCAGATTGGCAATGCCCATCACCATGGTAGAGCCCTGGCTGTGCTCAGTGACTCCCAACCCATAATAGATGGCTGAATTTCCTTCCCGAGCATAGGTTCTGGCGGCTTTTCTCACCAGATCGGCAGACACTCCGGTGATATCGGCTGAAGCTTCCGGAGAGTTCTTCTCCTGGGCAATGAATTCCCGCCATTTGGCATACATGTCAGTGTCACAGCGCTGACGGATAAACTCCTGGTTCTCAAGATTCTCGGTGATGATCACGTGCGCCATCGCGTTAATCAGAGCTACGTTGGTTCCCGGCCGCAGCGGCAGGTGTATCGATTCACCCAAGTGAGGGGTTTTCAGCAGATCAATATAACGGGGATCCGCCACAATCAGCTTGGCTCCCTGACGCAAACGCTTCCGAACCAGGGATCCGAAGACCGGGTGAGCATCAGTCGGGTTGGCTCCGATGACCATGATCACATCTGACTGCATCACCGAATCAAACGTCTGGGTACCGGCAGACTCGCCCAGCGTGGTTTTCAGGCCGTAACCGGTTGGCGAGTGACAGACTCTGGCACAGGTATCGGTATTGTTGTTACCAAACGCCGTTCTGACCAGTTTCTGTACCAGATAGGATTCTTCGTTGGTACAGCGTGACGATGTGATACCTCCCACACTGTCTTTGCCGTACTTGGCCTGGATTTCTTTGATTCTTTTTGCCGCAAACTGAATGGCTTCGTCCCAACTGACCTGCTGCCAGGGCTGGTCGATGCTGTCACGAATCATCGGCGTGGTCAGGCGGTCTTTATGTGTCGCATAACCGAAAGCAAAGCGCCCTTTGACGCAGGAATGTCCGTGGTTGGCCGCACCACCTTTATAAGGCGTCATGCGCACCAGTTGATTGCCTTTCATCTCGGCCTTGAAGGAACAGCCGACACCGCAGTAGGCACAGGTGGTCACCACACTGTGATCCGGTTGTCCTTCGTCAATAATGCTCTTCTCCATGAGCGTCGAGGTAGGACAGGTCTGAACACAGGCGCCACAGGAAACACATTCTGAATCCAGAAAACCTTCATCCTGACCAGCCGAGACTTTTGACTCGAATCCGCGGCCCTGGATCGTCAATGCGAAAGTTCCCTGCACTTCTTCACATGCCCTGACACACCGGGAACAAACGATGCACTTACTGGGATCAAAACTGAAATATGGATTGCTGTGGTCTTTTTCCGCCTCAAGATGATTATCGCCGGTAAAACCGTAACGAACCTCCCGAAGGCCTACCACGCCGGCCATATCCTGCAATTCGCAGTTACCGTTGGCGGGACAGGTCAGACAGTCCAGGGGATGATCGGAAATGTACAACTCCATGATATTACGGCGAAGCGTGGCCAGCTTCGTGTTCTGGGTGGTGACTTTCATCCCTTCTTCTGCCGGTGTGGTACAGGAGGCGGGAAGACCACGACGCCCTTCTATCTGAACCGCACAAAGACGGCATGAACCGAAGGATTCCAGATTGTCACTGGCGCAGAGTTTGGGAATCCTGATCCCTGCCAGTGCGGCAGCACGTAGAACCGAGGTGCCTGCAGGAACGGAAACCTCAATACCATCAATGGACATGGTCACATTTGTGTCACTGTCGACTGCCGGGGTCCCCAGGTCCAAATCCGCAAAGACCGGGTTCTGACCGGCTTGAGGCTGATAATACTCAATCATTTTTCGTCCCCTCAACTGCGCCCGGGCTGTTTATGAAAGTCTTCCGGTTATGAAAGTCTTCCGGGAAAAACTTGACCGCGCTGCGAACCGGATTGGGAGTCATTCCCCCCATGGCACAAAGTGATCCGAGTTCCATGGTGTCGCATAGTTCTTCCAGCAATTGCATATTTGCTTCACGATTTTCGTCAGACACGATTCGATCGATTACTTCCACGCCTCGGGTAGAACCAATACGGCAGGGTGTACATTTGCCACAGGATTCCTCGACACAGAATTCCATGGCAAATCTGGCCTGCTCGGCCATGTCCACCTGATCATCAAATACGACAATACCACCGTGTCCAAGTACCGCTCCCACTTCTGCAAAAGCTTCGTAATCCAGCGGTGTATCCCATTGCGCTTCTGGCATGTAGGCACCCAACGGACCTCCCACCTGAACCGCTTTCATGGGACGCCCATTGGCCGTGCCCTGACCAAACTCTTCCAATAACTGTCGTAACGTCGGACCAAAGGCCAGCTCCACCAGGCCGCCTTGCTGAATGTTACCCGCCAACTGAAACGGCAATGTCCCTCGGGACCTTCCCATTCCATAGTCAGCATAAGCCTGTGCCCCTTTATCAAGAATAAAAGGGACTGCCGCCAGGGTGAGTACGTTGTTCACAATGGTGGGCTGGCCAAACAGTCCTTTAATCGCAGGCAATGGCGGTTTCGCCCGCACCATGCCCCGCTTGCCTTCGAGACTGTCAAGAAGTGACGTCTCTTCGCCGCAAATGTAGGCGCCAGCCCCCAAGCGTACTTCCAGTTGAAAATTCTTTCCGGAACCTAAAATGTCGTTCCCCAGATAACCGGCATTCATAGCACGGGTAATCGCTTCATCAAGGATCTGGTGGGCCACCGGATATTCTGACCGGAGATAGATAAATCCAGTCTCGGCCCCCACCGCCAGTCCGGCGATCACCATCCCTTCTATCAACATGTAGGGATCGGCTTCCATCACCATGCGGTCGGCAAAGGTTCCGGAGTCGCCTTCGTCGGCGTTACAGACAATATATTTCTCGCCACTGTAGCGATTGCCGGGATTATCCCGGCTGGCATCCAACACCGTCTGCCATTTGATGCCCGCCGGGAATGCAGCCCCGCCGCGTCCACGCAGACCCGAAGCTTTAATCTCGTCAACGATGTTCTGGGATGACAATGCCAGGGCTTTCCTCAGGCCCTCGAATCCATCAAGCTTCAGATAGTCCTCAATGGACACCGGGTCGGTCACCCCCACCCTGGCAAAAGTCAGTCTCTGCTGTTTTTTCAGATACGGTATCTCTTCTGTCTTACCGAGATATAGCGGGTGCCCGGCATTTCCCTGCAGCAACCCACTCTCCAGCAGCGATTCGATGTCTTCCGGCTGTACAGGGCCATAGGCAACACGCCCTTGATCGGTTTCCACTTCGATCATCGGCTCCAGCCAAAACATGCCCCGGGAACCATTTCTGACAATCTCTGCCTCTTCTCCCCGCTCTTGCAGAGCATGGTTCAAAGCCAATACCACATCTTCAGCTCCCAACGACAGGGAGGTGGTATCTCTGGGAATAAACACTTTGCTCATCATGAGCCCCCCGCCTTTTCCAGCCCGACAATATTGACGGCGGAAGTCGTCAGCTCATCCACCATACGGTCAAACCTTGCCGGGGTGACTCTGCCGAATATTTTGTTGTCCACCCGGACACTCGGTCCACAGGCACAGTTCCCCAGGCAGTACACCGGCTCAAGGGTGATTTCCTGGTCTGCTGTGGTGTTGTGGTACTCAACGCCAAGCACTTTCTTGGCATGTGCCTCCAGCTCGCGACTTCCACGAGCCTGGCAGGCTTCTGCCCGGCATATCTGGACGTGATGTGTCCCTCCGGGCTTTGAACGAAATTCATGATAAAAACTGATGACACCGTGTATTTCCGCGCGAGTCTGCCCCAATGCCTCGGCAATCTGGGGAACTGATTCCGCCGGTATGTAACCAAGCTGATCCTGGATGGCGTGCAATATGGGTAACAAGGCACCGGGTTTATGTTTGAGCTTCATCAGGATCCCGGTAATGATCTCAGCGGAGTCCGATATGCCTGGCTTGAAAAAATCCGGTTCCCGGGCTTTTGATGAGGTGGAAAGCTTGGTCATGGCGTGATTCCAGGGATGACAATAAACTTCTTTTTTACCAACTTCTTTTTTACCGCCAGGGACACAACGCCACCACCCGATACCGGGCGGTGGCGAAAACATTTCCCTGTAGAGATGAAACCATCAATGGTTTCGAAAGCGGATCGCTTATATAGCTTATGCAGCCACCATTCCATGTGGATCAATGACGAATTTCTTCGCCGCGCCTCCATCAAAATCAGCATAGCCACCAGGAGCCTGGTCCAAAGTAATCAACTGCACGTTGACGGCTTTGGCGATCTGGATTTTGTCGAACAGAATCGCCTGCATCAGTTGCCTGTGGTACTTCATGACCGGACACTGACCGGTGTGGAAAGAGTGGGATTTCGCCCAACCCAGACCGAACCTCATGCTTAGCGCTCCGACTTTGGCCGCATCATCCACGGCACCGGGATCTTCTGTCACGTAAAGACCCGGAATACCGATCTGACCGCCGGCACGAGTCAATTGCATGGCTGAGTTCAACACCACTGCCGGCTGCTCCACATCGTGGTGACAACCATGACAACGGGCTTCAAAGCCGACACAGTCGACAAAGCAATCCACTTCCGGTTCACCGACGATCTGTGCAATTCTTTCAGACAATTCTCCCTCGTCACGGAGGTCAATTGTTTCGCAGCCAAAGCTTCGTGCCTGATCCAGACGTTCTGGAATCATGTCACCCACGATCACGCAGGCTGCCCCCAACAAATGAGCAGAAGCCGCAGCAGCCAGACCTACAGGGCCTGCACCGGCGATATACACCGTGGTTCCGGGTCCGACTCCGGCGGTAACACATCCGTGGAAGCCGGTTGGGAAGATATCCGACAACAGAGTCAGATCCCTGATCTTCTCAATGGCCTGATCCGGATCCGGGAACTTCAACAGGTTGAAATCGGCATAAGGCACCATGACATACTCGGCCTGACCACCGACCCATCCGCCCATATCTACATATCCATACGCGGCACCAGGGCGAGCCGGATTCACATTAAGGCAAATACCGGTTTTCCCTTCCTTACAGTTGCGACAGCGTCCGCAAGCAATGTTGAAAGGAACCGAGACCACATCGCCCGGCTTCAGGAATTCCACATCCCGCCCGCATTCGATAATCTGGCCGGTGATTTCATGCCCCAGAACAAGCCCCTGAGGTGCTGTTGTACGCCCCCGCACCATGTGCTGGTCGGAGCCGCAAATATTCGTACTGATCACTCGAAGGATAACGCCGTGGTCGCATTTGCGATTACCCAGCGCCAGTTTTGGAAAATCAATGGACTCTACAGCGACTTGACCGGGCCCCTGGTAGACGACCCCGCGATTGGAATGATGGCTGCTCATACCTTTTCCTTTTTATTTTGTCTGTGGGTTTGCTGCTTAAAAGATGTCCCTAGAACATCAGATAAACCGTATTTCTACTCTATCGGTAGCCATCCACACCAACATGCTTGATAGCGACATGTTCAACCTCAATATGAACCTGTCGACGACAAGGGGTCGCCACGCAACATCTGATCATTTATTGTTCACATCGGAGCAAAACACCCCCCTAAAAATACTTAGAACCCTAATCAAATTGGTCGATTTTTTCTTTAACCAGCAAGGCTTTAGGCAGATTCAGCTATCAGCGAAGGGAAAATATCCTTTTGATACAATTTTAGGGTTTTACCAATGTCGCATCGTGGATATTATGGTCGTTATCGGACCGGATTTGAGGTAACAGATGTCGTTTTCAGACAATTCTGCAAATAGGGCGAGTTGTAATATCACATCACCTCATGACGATTCATCGATAGAGAGTATGTCGCAGGGGCCTTTTAGGGACACGGTATATCGCGTCTGACAACGTAGTAAACCTAGTGGGAAAAGGCAGCTGACAACATATTTGTGATTCTCTATATGAAGGATACCGAGAGAAAACAAAAATAAACTGGGGTAACGATGCTGTGTCTTACCATATATGTATGTGATCTATATGTATATGGTCTGATCGTGCAAAGCCCCCTCCATTGGCGAACAGCGTAGCTTAATTCATTAAGCCTGTTATGCAGCCTTAGAAATAAGGCGGAGGAGTTAGTATCCATGAATGAATATTCTTCTCACACCAGACAAGATGGTCCCAAGCCCTATCGCATTGGATTCCTACTGATCGACAACTTTACCCTGATTGCCCTGGCTTCCGCCATTGAGCCACTCAGAATGGCCAATCAGCTTTCCGGAAACGAACTGTACACCTGGCAGCTGCTTTCAGCCGACGGCAACCCCGTCAGCGCCAGCGACGGCATCTCCATCGGCGCAGATGCCGCCATCACCACCAAGGAAAACTATGATGTGGTGATCGTTGTCGGCGGTGTCGACATCACCCGCAGCTTTAACCAGAAAGAGGTCAACTGGCTACAGTCCCAGGCACGCAGACATGTCATGCTCGGTGCGGTCTGTACCGGTGCCTATGTTCTGGCCAGTGCCGGCCTGCTGAACGGCTATTCCTGCAGCGCTCACTGGGAGTGCCTTGCTGCTCTGCAGGAACAATTTCCGAAGGTGAACTGCACCAATCGCCTCTATACCCTGGACCGGGACCGCATGACCTGTACCGGTGGCGGAGCTCCGCTGGATATGATGCTGAGCATGGTCACGCGCCAACACGGCAAAGCCCTCACCGGCGCAATCTGCGACATGTTCGTATGCGACAGAGTGCGCTCCGACAGTGAGCAGCAAAGAGTTCCTCTGCGTCGATTGCTGACCCCGGCTCAACCCAAACTGGCCGAAATCACCGAGCTGATGGAAAACAATATCGAAGAGCCCATCGAGCTTGAAGAGCTGGCCACATTTGTCGGCGTTTCCAGGCGGCAACTTGAGCGGCTTTTCCTCAAGCATCTCGGCTGCACTCCTTCCAGGTATTATCTGAAACTGAGACTGGACCGGGCACGCCAGCTGCTAAAGCAGACCACCCGATCCATTATCGAAATTTCCGCCATGTGCGGCTTTGTGTCTCCACCCCATTTCAGTCGCTGCTATCGCAAATATATCGGCATTTCCCCGAAAGAAGAGCGGGCAGCCGTATGGTCACTGAAGCAGGTGGATACCGCCGCAGCGAATATGAGCGGATACGATGTCAATCCGGCATCGCCTTCAAGATCATCCATGGCACTACGGGCCGCAAAAGCGGAACCAAGCTACGGCGCCGTCAATTTCATGGCTGCCCCGCTGCGCTATACACCTCCCACCACGACCGTGATTACGGCCGATGTGGCGGTGCTGACCGAGCAACCATGATTCACTAGTAACCGTGATTTACAAGAACAGTAATTCACAAGAAGCATGCAGTAGTTCAACGCTGCATAACCCGATAGCTGTGAAATTGAATCTATACAACCAAATAGCGATTCAACTAAACAGCCATGTAACCGAATGATCGTTCCCTTATAAGTGCGGGCTTAACAGCCCGCTTTTTTTTGTTTTTTCAAAGCGCTTTTCTTCCTTTCGTCTTCCGCTTCCCGCCTTTATATCCGGGATGTTTCGAACATTTGCCAAAACTATTCGATTCTTGCCGATTTTGGTATCGGTGCTGTCGTTTCCAGTGAATTTAGGCAAAAACATGCCCGATATACTCACCTCATTAATGAATGCCAAAAGCTTTCATTTTCATGAATGAACGCGGATTAACAGGTAAAGGTGAGCAGATGAACGCAGCAGAGTTGCACCAGGACGCCATAGTGATCGATGGATTGATTATCGCCAAATGGAACCGGGAGCTGTTTGAAGATATGAAGAAAGGCGGACTCACAGCGGCAAACTGTACCGTCTCTGTTTGGGAAGGCTTTCAGAACACGGTCAATAACATCGTGGAAATGAACAACCTGATCGAAGCCAACAGCGATCTGGTGACCAAAGTCCATACCACTGCTGATATTCGTCGGGCCAAAGCTGAAGGCAAAACAGGCATCATGATGGGCTTCCAGAATGCACATGCCTACGAAGACCAGCTTGGCTACGTGCAAGTCTTCAAAGACCTGGGCGTTGGTGTGGTGCAGATGTGCTACAACACCCAGAACCTGATTGGCACCGGCTGTTATGAACGCGACGGCGGCTTGTCCGGATTCGGCCGTGAAATCGTAGCCGAAATGAACCGTGTCGGAGTGATGTGTGACCTGTCCCATGTCGGCAGCAAAACGTCAGAAGAAGTGATTCTGGAATCCAAAAAGCCTGTTTGCTATTCCCACTGCCTGCCTTCCGGCCTGAAGGATCATCCACGTAATAAATCCGATGAAGAGCTGAAATTCATTGCCGATCACGGCGGCTTCATCGGCGTCACCATGTTCGCCCCATTCCTGAAAAACGGCATCAACTCCTCTATTGAGGACTATGTGGAAGCCATCGAATACATCGTGAATATCGCCGGTGAGGATCAGGTGGGTATCGGTACTGATTTCACCCAGGGTCACGATAAACAATTTTTCGAGTGGCTGACTCACGATAAAGGCTACGCCCGCCGACTGACCAGCTTCGGCAAGATCATCAACCCTGAAGGAATCCGTACCGTAGGCGAGTTCCCTAACCTGACCGAAGCCCTGCTAAGACGCGGTTTCTCTGAGACAGCGGTACGCAAAATCATGGGCGAGAACTGGTTAAGGGTATTGGGGGACGTCTGGGGCGAATAACCCGGGCAACCTGCTGAAAAAGATTCAAGTACAAAATAAATAAGATAGGTGAATAACAAGATGGGAAGTCATGCTCCTGAAATGCCGATCCTGGTAGACGACAACACCGGCGTCTGGATGACTGATGCACTGCCGATGCTTTACGTGCCCAGACACTTTTTCGTCAATAACCACATGGCCATTGAAGAAGAACTGGGGGCGGATCGTTACGCTGAAATCCTCTACAAGGCGGGATACAAATCTGCCTGGTATTGGTGTGAAAAAGAAGCGGAAGCCCACGGTCTAAGCGGTGATGCTGTATTTGAACATTACATGAAACGCCTTTCCCAGCGCGGCTGGGGCATTTTTACTATTGAGAACCTGAACATTCGCGAGGGCTATGCCCGGGTTCGCCTGGATCATTCAGCGTTTGTTTACCAGTATGGCAAGGTCAATCGCAAGGTCGACTACATGTTCACCGGCTGGTTTGCCGGTGCCATGGACCAGATAGCCGAATCACTCGGTTATTCGGTAAAGACCAAAGCAGAACAGACCCAGTGCGCTGCTGAAGAAGGTGTGGAATACGGAGTATTCGAAGTCGCGCCAATAACGGCATAACACCTTGGGGCGGGCTCGAATGTCCGCCCGAACTCGATAGATGGCCGGCGTGAACATCACGTCACAGGTAAACGCAAGATAAGAATGGATGGGGTAACACATGTCCCAATTTGAAGCACTCTTCCGCCCTCTCAATATCAACAAGCTGACGATTCGTAACCGTGTGGTCAGTACCGCTCATGCCGAGGTCTATGCCACCGATGGAGGCATGACAACGGATCGCTATGTCAAATACTACGAAGAAAAGGCCAAGGGCGGCTGTGGTCTGTGTATCTGTGGCGGCTCCAGTGTGGTGGCTATCGATAGTCCTCAGAGCTGGTGGAAATCGGTAAATCTGTCCACCGACAGGATTATTCCCCACTTCCAGAATCTTGCAGATGCCGTGCACAAGCATGGCGGAAAAATCATGATCCAGATCACCCATATGGGGCGCCGCTCCCGTTGGGATGGTGAGAACTGGCCGAACCTGATGTCGCCTTCCGGCATTCGTGAGCCGGTGCACCGTGCGACCTGTAAAACCATCGAGGAAGAAGAAATCTGGCGTGTTATCGGTGACTTCGCCAAGGCAGCGGCACGGGCCAAAGCCGGCGGGCTTGACGGTGTTGAACTGTCAGCCGTTCACCAGCACATGATTGACCAGTTCTGGTCTCCCCGCGTCAATAAGCGTACGGATGAATGGGGCGGCACCTTCGAGAACCGTATGCGCTTCGGAATGGAAGTGCTCAAGGCTGTCCGCGAAGAAGTCGGCCCCGATTTTGTCGTGGGCATGCGTATCTGTGGTGACGAATTCCACCCGGACGGCCTGTCACATGACGATATGAAGCAAATCGCTAAATACTACAACGATACCGGCATGGTGGACTTTTTCGGCGTGGTCGGCTCCGGCTGTGACACCCATAACACTCTGGCCAACGTTATACCCAACATGACCTATCCGCCTGAGCCGTTCCTGCACCTGGCTGCGGGAATCAAGGAAGTGGTGGATGTTCCGGTGATTCACGCCCAGAACATTAAAGACCCCAACCAGGCCCAGCGTATTCTGGAAGCCGGTTACGTCGATTTCGTGGGCATGACCCGTGCGCACATCGCTGATCCCCACATTATTGCCAAGATCAAGATGAATCAGGTGGATCAGATCCGCCAGTGCGTCGGAGCCAACTATTGTATTGACCGCCAGTATCAGGGACTGGACGTTCTGTGTATTCAGAATGCCGCCACATCCCGCGAATATATGGGCATCCCTCATATCATTGAGAAGACCGAAGGTCCCAAGCGCAAGGTCCTGGTGATCGGTGGAGGCCCTGGAGGAATGGAGGCCGCACGTGTCGCCGCCGAGCGTGGGCATGAAGTCATCCTGGTGGAAAAGGCTGAAGAACTGGGCGGGCAGATAACCATCGCTGCGAAAGCTCCCCAGCGCGACCAGATTGCCGGTATTACCCGCTGGTTTGCATTGGAACTGGCACGCCTGGGCGTTGAATTACGCCTGGGAACAGCCGCCAATGCGGATATGATCCGCGATATTCGTCCGGATGTCTGTATCCTGGCCACCGGCGGACAACCCTTCATGGAGCAGAATCCTGAATGGGGTGCTGAAGAAGGTCTGGTCGTATCCTCCTGGGACATCCTCAACGGCACGGTGGAACCAGGCAAGAATGTACTGATCTATGACACCATCTGTGAGTTCTCCGGTATGTCTGCAGCAGACTACCTGGCCTCCAAAGGCTCACTGGTTGAACTGGTGACTGACGATATCAAACCCGGCGTCGGTATTGGCGGAACCACCTTCCCCACCTACTACCGGAGCCTGTACGAAAAAGACGTCATCATGACGTCCGACTTCATGCTGGAGAAGGTCTATCGCGAGGGTGACAAAGTGGTCGCCGTGCTTGAGAACGAATATACCGGCCAGAAAGAGGAGCGTGTGGTTGACCAGATCGTGGTGGAAAACGGCACGCGTCCCAATGAAGCACTCTACTATGAGCTGAAGGCGGAATCCGTCAACAAAGGCCAGATAGATGTGGAAGCCCTGTTCGACTGTAAACCGCAGCCCATTCTTTCCGAAGCTGGCAACGGCATGATTCTGTGGCGCCTGGGGGACTGCGTATCCCAGCGCAACACTCACGCCGCGATCTATGACGCCATGCGTCTGTGCAAGGATCTGTGAAGCCAACGAATAAGATGACTGCGACAACCGAGCGGAAGGAACAGACATGATCCTTGACTGGTTACTCCCCCTACTCCTGGCCATCGCGCTGGGACTGATGGCCATAGGCGCACTGAGGCGAATCAGCCTTTGGCGCGCCGGCCAGGCCGCGCCCGTAAATATTTTTGCGGGCCTGATGGCCATGCCCCGACGCTACCTGGTCGATCTTCACCATGTGGTGGCAAGGGACAAGTATATGTCCAATACCCACGTCGCCACAGCGGGTGGATTCGTATTGTCCCTGGTTTTGATTGTGCTGGTTCACCTGTTCGGCCTGCACCACCAGATTCTTTCCTGGGCATTGCTGGCAGCAACGGCACTCATGTTCACCGGTGCATTGTTTGTTTTCAAACGCCGCACCCAACCTCCTGCAAGGCTCTCCAAAGGCCCCTGGATGCGCCTGCCGAAGAGTCTGCTGGTATTTGCCGCGACATTTTTCATTATTACCCTGCCCGCCGCCGGTATCCTGCCGGAGAACTTTGGCGGCTGGGTTCTGGCCATACTGCTGACAGCCGGCATCATTTACGGGTTGGGAGAAATGGTGTTCGGAATGACCTGGGGCGGCCCTATGAAGCACGCCTTTGCCGGTGCCCTTCACCTGGCGTTCCACCGTCGCCCTGAACGTTTCAACGGCGGTCGTTCAACCGGCTTGAAACCCGTAAACCTTGCGACTGATTCACTGGGAGTGGCGAAACCCGCTGACTTCAAGTGGAACCAGTTACTGGGCTTCGACGCCTGCGTTCAGTGCGGTCGTTGTGAAGCTGTGTGCCCGGCATTTGCTGCCGGTCAGCCACTGAATCCGAAGAAACTGATTCAGGACATGGTGGTTGGACTTGCCGGTGGGACAGATGCCAAATATGCCGGTTCCCCTTATCCGGGTATCGACGTTGGACAGGCTCAGGGCGCTCCTGGAAAAATCATCACCGATGGTCTAGTGAAAGCGGATACGCTGTGGTCATGTACCACCTGCCGTGCCTGCGTTGAAGAATGTCCGATGATGATTGAGCATGTGGATGCCATTGTCGACATGCGTCGCTTTCTCACCCTGGAAAAAGGCGAAACACCGAACAAAGGCGCCGAAGTACTGGAAAACCTGATTGCCACCGACAACCCTAACGGGTTTGATCCGCAAAGCCGGATGAACTGGGCAGCCGACCAGAATCTACCGGCCATGGCCGAGGTGAAGGAAGCAGAAGTCTTGTTCTGGGTCAGTGACGGCGCCTTCGACATGCGTAGTCAGCGTATCTTGAGAGCCTTCGTCAAAATACTGAAAGCGGCTAACGTCAATTTTGCCGTCCTGGGTGACGAAGAAAGAGATTCCGGCGATGTCGCGCGGCGTCTTGGAGACGATGCCACCTTTCAGGCATTGGCCAAACACAATATCAGCGTGTTAAGCCAATACAAGTTCAAACGCATTGTCACCACAGACCCCCATGCCTTCCATGTTCTTAAAAATGAATACGGTGATTTCGGCGGCCGCTATGAAGTGCTTCACCACACCACGTTTATCAATGAACTGGTAAAACAGGGCAAGTTGCGTCTGGACCAGTTCAAAGGCAGCAATGTGACCTATCACGACCCCTGCTACCTGGGTAGATATAATGGTGAATACGACTCCCCACGGGAACTGCTCAAGGTTCTGGGCATTGAATTGAAAGAAATGGAACGCTCCGGTTTCCGGTCTCGCTGCTGCGGTGGCGGAGGCGGTGCTCCGATTACCGATATTCCCGGTGAACGCCGTATCGCCGATATGCGGATGGAAGATGCCAAGGCGGTTGGTGCGGAAGTGGTCGCTGTCGGCTGCCAGCAATGTACCGCCATGCTCGAAGGTGTCGTGGAACCCAGGCCGGAGATCAAGGATATCGCCGAGTTGGTGTCAGAAGTCCTGATTGAGGAGGTACACTGATGTCGAGCCTGATCAGAAGAGACCCCAGGATAGAACGCATCGCCAGGAACCGGTTGCATCCGCTGCATCAATCCCTGGTCGGCGGGTCGACTGAACAACGCGGCCCCACCGGACTGTTGCGGAAGGACCCCCGTGCCGGCTATTTCATGGGCCCTAACGGCCTCAAACGTAAGGACCGGACTGGTAATAACGCTCCCGGTGCGGCGCGCCTGCAACGAGGAGCTTCCGGAGCGACAGCCTCCGAACCGTTACTGCCGCTCCATAAAGTGGAGAGCCCTGCACACTTTATCGTCTGTGTACTGGATATGGTGGGTGGCCGTCTGACCAGTCATGACAAAGATGTGCTCGGGCAGGCTCATCTGCTGGCGAAATCCGCCTCTTCCGAAGCCGCCGTGGTTGCGGTGGTATTTGGAGACCACCGCGAGGAAGGTTTTGATAAAGCCGGTGTTGACCGCCTGATTCACTTTAACGGTGACGACACTCTCAGCTACCAGGGTTATTGCCCAGAGTTAAAACTGGCGGCACTGCAAAGTGTTGAATCAGCGCTGTCTCCCCTGTACTGGCTGTTTCCTGACAGCATTCACGGGGGCACAGACCTCGGTTGCCGCCTGTCTGCCAGGATCGGTGAACGCCCTGCCAACCATGCCTGGCAGGTCGATAAAGACAATACTGTCTGCCGTGGAGGTTCCGACCGAATTGATATTCGTCGCAATACTCCAAGACTCATTCTGTTGGCAGAAGAATGTGCCATGCCGATAGACGAAACCCGCCATGAAGTTCTGTCGCTGGAAATAGAGCTGATCACACAAGCCGAGAGCCGCATTCAGGACCTTGGTGCAGTGGACGTCGATCCTTCACAGATACCGTTGGCGGAAGCCGAATTTATTCTTTCTGCCGGTAACGGGGTCAGAGACTGGGATCAGTTTCATGAGGTCGCGACCTCTCTCGGCGCAACCGAAGGGGCCAGCCGGGTGGCGGTGGACGACGGCTTTATGCCGCGCTTCCGACAGGTCGGTGCCACTGGTACCTGGGTCACGGCCCGCGTTTATATTGCCGTGGGAATCTCCGGAGCTATCCAGCACCTGCAAGGCATCGGTCAATGCGAAAAAGTCGTTGCCATCAATACCGATCCGGGTTGTGACATGGTCAAACGTGCCGACCTGACGGTCATCGGCCGCAGCCAGGATATCCTGGGCGAACTTCTCCAGCTATACAAAGCTCGCCAGACCGGATCATCCACCCTATCGCAGACCAAAGAACCTGACTCTGTTTCCAATCAAGAGAAGCAAGACAAGGAGGCCCGCTGTGTTGCCTGAAGCCGTATCTGCCAACCTTAAAGTTGCCGCCTTGGTCTCCATTGGCCAGCATCCCAAATCAGGCCGTGCCAGGCGAGCCGATCAGGACGCCCGTGCCGTCGAAATGGGTATCGGTCTTTGCGGTAACAAACTGAATCTGGTTCACGCCGGCGAAACCGGTTCCCAGGAAGATCTGGAACAGGCTCTCAGACAGTACCTCGGCATGGGAATGACATCCATGACCGTCCTCAGACAGCCGACAGGATCAGACGCCCTGCCTGCCCTGGTGAGTCATTTCAGAGACCACAGTGCCGACATCATCCTGGCTGGCATGCGGGCGGAAAGCGGTGAAGCGTCCGGCATGTTGCCCTACCTGCTGGCCGACCGTCTTGGTCTGCCGCTGGTACCGGCTGTTGCCGAGGTTCTCAGCATTAATGAAAGAGAAGCGGAAGTCTTACAGGCGCTACCACGTGGCCAGAGAAGGAAACTGAAAGTCACCGTGCCATTTATTGCAACCGTCGATCAAGCCGCCCAGGCTCCACGCCAGATTGCATTTGGCCCCAGCCGACGGGGTAGTCTCGATTTAGAGGCATCAGTTGAGCAACAGGATGAGGAGAAAGCGGCCTGGGAGGAATCCCCTGCCCGGAAACGGCCCAAACGGCTGAATATCAAGAAAGCGAAAACGGCTGCCGACCGGTTTAAGGCAGCCACCGCCAAACCCCAGGGAGAAGGCGGCCGAATCCTGAAAGACGAAAGTGACCGGGAAAAAGCCCAGGCAATCCTTGATCTGCTGGTCAGCGAGGGCGTTATTAAATAGTCAGGCAGTTCACCTGGTCCGCCCATTGCTGCAGCCACTCGACTTCGCACTTGAGAATGACCTTACGATAAAGGTACAACCCTCAAGTCCCCATTAGCCGGATTTTAATCCGGCTTTTTTTATTCTTTATTTTCAATATATTAGAATTACTACTTAATGTATTTTATAGGCCTATTGCCTTTAAACGACTTTTCCGTCGCCTTATGACAAGTGACGCTTAGAGATAGCTTTTCATGACCACATGTCGTTTGCAGAGAAACACTATCATCTTATCTACCGGATACTGGATTTTAGGGTCAACAGGCTCTAAGGGGCTGTCATTTCACCCGACGGCCCTGGAAACCGTGCAATTACAAGAAAATTCACAATCAAACAACTCTGCGAGGAATGATTAGATGAATGAGAATCCACGGTTATCTGCCGGGATCGATGAATACGACATCGATTATAAAGCCGGTCAGGATAACGTTCAGATTATGGGGTTGGATGTTCACAATCCCGTTTTTGGGATAAGTGCCCTCCTAATATTACTGTTTGTCATCGGAACCCTGATGTTTCCGGCAGAAGCCAAGGAAATGCTGACGGGTGCAAGAACCTGGTCTATTGATAACTTCGACTGGCTGTTCATGATTGCCGGTAATATTTTCGTGATCTTTTGTTTCGCATTAATTTTCCTCCCCGTTGGAAAAATCAGACTTGGCGGGCAGGATGCCAAACCAGAGTTCTCCCGTGCCTCCTGGTTTGCCATGTTATTTGCAGCCGGCATGGGAATTGGCCTGATGTTCTGGAGTGTTGCAGAGCCAGTGGCCTATTACACCAACTGGTACGGCACTCCCCTGAATGTGGCGGCCAATACGCCTGAAGGCAAGTCCCTGGCTTTGGGAGCCACCATGTTCCACTGGGGGCTCCACCCCTGGGCAATGTACGGAGTTGTCGCTCTGGCCCTGGCCTTCTTCACCTACAACAAAGGTCTGCCGCTGACCATCCGTTCCGCATTCTTCCCTATTCTGGGTAATCGCGTGTGGGGACCGATCGGTCATGTGATCGATATCGTGGCTGTTGTTGCGACTATTTTCGGTCTGGCGACTTCACTGGGCTTCGGCGCACAACAGGCATCAAGTGGACTAAGCTTCCTCTACGGCTTTGAATCAGGCATCAGCCTGCAGATTGCCATCATCATCCTGGTCACCTCCGTTGCCCTGATTTCAGTGGTACGCGGGCTCGACGGCGGGGTGAAAGTGCTCAGCAACATCAACATGGCCATCGCCATTATCGTTCTGGCATTCGTGATTCTGGCCGGCTCACTGACCGGTTTCCTTTCCAACTTTGCCACACTGCTGGGATCCTACGTTGAGAATATCATTCCGTTGAGTAACTGGATCGGCCGCGAAGACGAAACCTGGTACCACGGCTGGACTGTGTTCTACTGGGCATGGTGGATCTCCTGGTCGCCATTCGTGGGCATGTTCATCGCGAGAGTGTCCAAAGGCCGTACTGTCAGGGAATTCATGATTGCGGTTCTGCTGATCCCTACCCTGATCTGTGGTATCTGGATGGCAGCCTTCGGCGGTAATGCGCTTGATCAGATTCAAGCAAATGTCGGCGAGCTGACCAAAGGCGTTGGTGATGTATCCCTGACTATGTTCCACATGCTGGAAAATCTGCCTCTGTCGGGCTTTATGTCCACAATGGCCATCATTCTGGTTCTGGTTTTCTTTGTTACTTCTTCAGACTCAGGGTCCCTGGTTATTGACGGTATTACTGCCGGCGGCAAGGAAGATGCCCCGGTTCCACAGCGCGTGTTCTGGGCTGTAATGGAAGGCGTTATCGCCGGTACCCTGCTGTTCGGCGGCGGTGCTGATGCTTTGGGAGCACTGCAGGCCGGAGCCGTTACCGTTGGCTTGCCTTTCACGATAGTACTATTGGTAATGTGCGTAGGCCTGTATAAAGGCCTCCACAAGGATTACCGTACAATACCGGTGTATCAGGGAGCCTGATCGGCCTCCTGAATATATCCGTATATTCTGAAACGATGATGTAGTTTAAAGCCGGTCCCTTTGGGGCCGGCTTTTCAGGTAGGAACCGACGATATGATGATAGCTGACCTTGTAGACCAGGAAGATCTGTGCAACTACCTTCTTCAAATTGGAGCCCCCATTGCCCAAGGCTCCGACCCGCGTCAGGCGGTTGAAACCACGCTGAGCTGGTTACAGACTCAACCAGCCGATAAACGCCGCGATGTTGACCGGATGGCACAACAGCTGATGAGTAAACCGGAACTTCTGTTACCGGCGGTGAAATCGGCCCTTGAGAGTCTGTTAACGCGCAGGTGATCCACCCGGAGACATAAGCAATCATCCTGGCACTTGTCATCAGTACTTTTAATAGACACTGATAGCAGGTAACGAAGGAAAGATCATCAGCCTTGTCTGCTGAGATCTTCGATAAACAGGGTTTCACCCGTATCAAAGACGATGGCTGTCTTATCGAAGCTCTTTGCCTGTTTTTTTACTTTACCCAGCTGGTACGACACTTCCTTGAAGTGGAGATAGTCCCCCGGCCTCACGTATAGCGCCCCGCCCGATAGGCTCATCAGGTTAAAGAAGCGACGCTCGCCTAGTCGGTCTTCCGTCTCAATGCCCCCAGCCTCTATATCCTCCGGGTTATAAAACTGTTCAATCTGCTGATCGAACTCCACCAGAAGAGGCTTCAGGATTTCCCTATAGCTGGCGTCGGAAACAACGGCAATAAAATCGTCCCCGCCCACATGCCCGATAAAGTTATTACCTGAGCCACAATATTTTTTCAGAAGTCCGGAAAACCAGACCAGAACCTCATCTCCCTTGGCATATCCATACATGTCGTTAAAGGGTTTGAAGTTATCCAGATCAAAATACACGATGGTAAACGCCTGACCACTGCAGAGCAGATCATCAACACAATCACCAATGGGCACATTTCCGGGAAGCATGGTCAGAGGATTGGCATGGCGGGCGGTTTTGACCTGCAGTTCAGTAATTTGCCGGAGCAGATCAATGACCTGCCCGATACCGACAAACTGACCGTCTTCCGAGATAATAAAGTCTTCTTCCGCCTTGAACCTCGCCCGGTGAGTCACCATACGGCTCACCTGCTCAAGTCGCAGCTTCACATCGACCTTCAAGACGTTTTCGTCAATCAGCGATACGATGGGCTTTCTGGCATACAGATCCAGTGCAAATGGTTTGCTGAGTGTTGCCAACAAGGTTTTGCGATGCACGATACCTATCGCCTTACCATTTTCCACCACAGCAATGGAGTTGACCGAGCTGTTGCTCTGGAATCGTTTGGCAACCTTGGTAATAGGCTCATCCGGGACCACACAGTCGTTGGTACTGACCAGATTCCGTGCCAAATATTGCTCTTTATCCGATCCTGATCGAACAATGGGAGTGATGTCCAGACTCGGAGGCTCTGCCTGGGGTCTCTGAAAGTAGTACCCCTGCATCAAATGAATCCCCATGGCGCTGATCAGCTTTTTCTCACCAATGGTTTCAATACCTTCGGCGATGACCTTGGAGTCCATGGAGCGGGCGATTTCGATAATGGAGCGGACAAATTCCGATTTGATGTTATCGGTGTCAATGTCGCTAATGAAATGGCGGTCGATCTTCACATAATCCGGCTTCAGCTCAGACCATAAACGCAATGTTGAATACCCTGCCCCAAGATCATCAATGGCAATGGAAAATCCCTGCTTATGTAGATAACGAGATGCTTCGATCAGGGCATTCAGATCCGGCGTCGGGGATCGCTCGGTTATTTCAATCACCACATCCTGGGGCTTCAGGTTAAAGTCCTGCAAGGCCGCCAGTAAACGTCCGTTGATCGACACCGCCTTCAGCAGGCTTTCATAGGAGACATTGACGAAGAGTCGCCCGGGAAGACGCTGGCGTGAAAAGTTGCTAGCTGCCGCTTTTGCACACAGGCGCTCCAGATCCCATAGACGCCCTGACTGAGCTGCCAGATCAAATAATGCTAACGGTGACTGCAGACAACTGTCGGCAGGCCCCCTGGATAAGGCTTCATAACCCCATACCTTACCGGCGTTAAAGTCGATAATGGGCTGGAAGACAGTGCGGATACCTTTCTGCGTAATGATTCCATCCAATTCCGTTTGTATGGACTGAACCATCAGGGATGACATGGGTGATTGACAAAGAGTCTCGTGAAATAACAGATTCTTTATTAAAGCGGACTATTACTACACTTTTGTGACAACCAGTCACCCTATGGACGCCCGCCCTATTGAATGGCGGCGTCCATATTGCTTCTCCTATAGGTCGAAGGTGTGTCCGGCATCCATCGGGACCAGGTCCGTCTTAAGCTTCGCTCTGCCTGAAATCCGCAACGTTCTGCAATTTCATCCAGGCTCAGCCGGGTCTGTTCAAGTAACTGACGTGCCAGCTCCACCCTTGCCTGCTGCAGGTAGTCCTGGAGATTATGGCCTGTGGCCTGGGAAAACAGTCTGCTCAGGTGGCGCTCACTCAGGTGCACCTTCGCTGCGAGTTCGCTCAAAGTCCAGGTGTGTCCCGGGGCAGACATGATCATATCCTGCACTTTATGAACCCTGGAGTGGATATGGTTTCGGTGGTTAAGCCAGAAGCTCAGCTGCTGTTCATGACCTGACCGGCGTTGGTAAAGAACCAACCCCCGGGCAATGGACAGAGCCTTGTCATGCCCCCAGAAATCCGAGACCAATTGCAGGCACAAATCCAGGCCTGTCGTGATCCCGGCGCTGGACCAGACCCTCTCATCCCGAATAAAGATACAGTCTTCCTGCACCTTTGCTCTAGGTGCCATCTCCCGGAGAATTTCAATCAGTTCATGATGCGTGGTGCAACGCTTGCCCTCCAACAACCCGGCCCTGGCGGCCAACAGGGTTCCTGAGCAGATCCCCGCCACCAGAGCGGCACTTTCTCCTGTCCGGTGTAACCAGGAAATCGCCTTCTGGTATTCCGGCTCCGAAATATGCTGGGAAAGCCGGCTGGTCCCGATCAACAGAAGCCAGCTGTTCTCCGGGAGTTGCTCAGGAAGAGGTTCCAGGTCGGCCAGTTTCAGGCCCTGATGGGAACCCTGCTGTTCCGATGGAGATATGTAATGCAGCTCTGCCTGCCCCTGTAGCGCTTCATGGGCAAAAATCTGTGCGGGCGCAGCCAGGTCCAATAAATGAACCCGGGGCAAAACCAACATATAAATCTGAACCGGTGTATTCATGATTTCATCGATCATTGTTTGCTTTTAATTGGTGAGCTAGTCATAGGTCATCTATTTGTTGATTAAGAGCGGCTTATTGATTAAAGCCGCTTATTGATTCACAACCACTAATTGATTAACAGCCGCCGCTATTGAGTCTGAAAAACGGGAATTACCCCGATATCCGGGGTAACGCCATTCGATTTCCGAATTAGCTCTTAACTAAATAGTCTTCAACAAATTTTATTGAGGCAAAACGTTTCTCCAATACCAAAGCGGTATGTTTCCTGATCTGCTCGGGTGACACCGTCTCTCCTGTTAAAGGGTGTACCATAGGGAACGTCAGCGTGGCATCCAATACAAATTCCATTTTATACCCCAGATCACTGGCCAGCCGCGTGGTGCTCTCACAGCATTGCTCAGTCCTGATGCCGCTGACCACGATCTTTTCAATCCCCTGTTCCTGCAGCCATTCCTGCAAACCAGTTTTGAGAACTGCATTATGTGCCCACTTGTTAAAGACTGGATCATCCTCTCTGGCGTCAACAAAGTCCATTAAACGGACATATCCGGACTCTGGAGAGAATACACCCGATTTCGCATTATGCAGAATGAAAACGACTGGCCAGCCTTTGCTTCTGGCTGCGCTTATCAACTTATTCTGCCTTTCAGCGTAGCCGGCGAATTCCGTATCGTCCCAGTATGGAGCATGCTTGAATGATTCCTGGACATCGATAACGATCAAAGCTGTCTTGCTCATGTTTATCTCCCGTGTGTGTTTAAGACAGGAGTTACTTTATGACGTGGAGGGCAAGAGAATAAGGTAAGACGAGGACACAAACAGGACAGATCAGGACATCATGAACCAGCAAAAGGGAATGGTGTTGCAGTGCGTTCAGGAGTTAAAGCCGTCCATGGCCGGAAATGTCCCTGGGTTACAAATGAGATTTACTCAGCGACAACAGCCGCGTTGTCATCATCGTAGGAGTTATTCATCGCTTCCAACTGATTGGTGTTATTCAGTACGGTATCCGAGTACCAGTCCAGGAAGTTGATAACGCCGAATTCAAAGGTTTCGGAATACGGGCCCGGTTCATAACCCACCGAATTGATACCCAACTGGTTCTGCTCGGCCAGATCCCGATCCTGCCGGTTGGTGGCATCCCAGACCTCAGACAGGCGCTTGGGATCGTAATCCTGACCTTCCACGGCATCCTTGTGTACCAGCCATTTGGTGGTCACCAGGGTTTTCTGCGCAGAGATCGGCAATACCCGGAACACGATCACGTGGTCGCTCTGCATATGGTTCCAGGAGTTAGGCAGATGCAGAATCCGCATGGAGCCCAATTCACGGTTCTGAATACGACCCATGGTTTTGGAGCAGCCGTTCTTTCCGTCCATGGTCATCACTTCGGTGCCTTTTTTCAGTGGCATACGAACGATACGGTTCCTGTAGCCGTGGGACACATGCTCGTGGGGAATGCCTTCGGCATCCCAGGCCGCTGCCTGCTGGGCATAGTGCTCCAGAAACTCCGGGGTTGCCCGCGGATCATTGGTATCATCCCATTCCAGAAGCGTTCTCAACAGCTCAGGGTGAGAGCCTGCGCAGTGGTAACACTCACGGTTGTTTTCGATAACCAGTTTCCAGTTGGCGTTTTCTTCCAGGGTGGACTCTGCCGCCACCTTGGTATTTTCCATATCGTACGGTTCCATGTAGCGCGCCAGATCGTCCAGGAACGGATCAATATTGGTCGGTTCGTCCGCGGCCAGACTAACGAAAATGAAGCCCCCGGCGTTTTTGCAGTGCGCTTTTTTCAGGCCATGTGCGGATTTATCAAACGAATCCCCCATTTCCGTGCCGGCAAACAGCAGATTTCCTTTCAGGTCGTAGGTCCACTGGTGATATGGGCAAGTCAGGTTGGCCACCTTGCCCCGATGTTTGGTACAGATGCGCGAACCGCGATGACGGCAGACATTATGGTAGGCATTGATATTCCCTTCCCCGTCCCGAACGATCAACACCGGGTTCTGACCGATTTCCACGGTGATATAGTCACCTTTAGAGGGAACCTCACAGGTCATTGCCACAAACAGCCATTCTTTCTGAAAGACCTCTTCCATATCCACACGGAACATGAATGGATCGTTATAGAGAGCCTGGGGCAACGAATAGTTACGGGGTCTCTCTTTTAACAAACGAGTCATTTCCAACCGGGCTTGCTCGTATGAGTTATATTTCAAGTTGAGCAAATCGTTTTCGTTCATCATATTTCCTCAAAACAGGCCGATATCTCTGTATTCACTATATTGTTGTAGGTTGCAGCCTGCTCCCTTGGTGATCCAATCTCTCCAGGACGGCAACTGTGAGTCTATTTTCGAAGAGGTTTGTCGTGAACGGTTATCCAAATACGACAAAGCCGGATAATTTTTCGACTAAAATGGCTCTCTAAGCCCTCGTCAGCACTGGCATTGGATAAGACGAACAAGTTCATGTCGCAAATGGCTAATTTAATCGACGTTTTTTGGCCAAAAATGGCGACAAATCTCAAAGATTCTATGGATATCTATTTTCCCAGCTTCTAATGAAGCTTTGAACACCCTGGAGACACTCATGAGCAGTGAAATACAAGACAGCCATACCCAATACTTTAATGACGTTAACACTCGGGTCTGGGCCAATGGGCGCCACGTCGTCCGCTGTGTGCGGGTGATCCAGGAAACCTGGGATGTCAAAACCTTCTGCTTCAATGCCGAACAGTCCGTCATGTTCTTCTTCAAGCCCGGCCAGTTCGTGACTCTAGAACTGGATATTGAAGGCGAACAGGTGATGCGTTCCTACACCATATCCAGTTCTCCCTCCGTTCCATACAGCTTTTCCATTACTGTAAAGCGGGTTCCGGGAGGACGGGTATCCAACTGGTTGCACGACAATCTCAAAGTTCAGGACGAACTGGCTGTGCACGGCCCTGTGGGCAACTTTAACTGTATTGACTTTCCAGATGAGAAAGTTCTGTTCCTTTCCGGCGGTGTCGGGGTTACACCGGTGATGTCCATGGCCCGCTGGTATTTTGATACCAACGCGGATGTGGACATGGTCTTTGTCCACAGTGCCCGGTCACCCAAGGACATTATCTTTGAACGCGAACTCTGGCATATGTCCTCCCGGGTACCTAACTTCGCCCTTCATGTGATCTGTGAAAGAACTGAAATCGGGCATGCCTGGCCGGGTTATCGAGGCTATCTGGATCAATCCAAACTTGACATGATTGTGCCCGACTTCCTGACCAGACGTATTTTCTGCTGTGGCCCCACTCCCTACATGCGGGCGGTCAGGGAACTGCTCAAAGCCAACGGCTATGACATGAGCAGATATCACGAGGAATCCTTTGGTGCAACTCCGGATCAAATTACCCAGGATGCTCTGGAACAGGCGGAAATTGCCGTCAAGGAAGCCGAAGAGATCAAAGATGCCGATATGTACACCGTGGAGTTTCTGTCTTCCGGCATGAGTATTCAGGCGACACCGGGGGAAACGGTTCACGCGGCGGCATCCCGGCTCGGTCTTAACATTCCCAAGGCCTGCGGCGTGGGTATCTGCGGCACCTGTAAAGTGATGAAAACCTCCGGTGAAGTGGAAATGCAACATAACGGCGGGATTACCGATGAGGACATCGAGGAAGGCTATATTCTTTCCTGTTGCAGCATCCCCCGCACAAATGTGTCGGTGGAAAGCTGACCGCTCATCTATTATCCACCGTCTAATTCTCACCGGGCAGACAATCAGGTCTGCCCTTTTTAATCTTCCTGTTTTATCCGGCAACAAAGCATTGCCACATTAGTACTTATCCAATATAAGCGTCCTATCCAATATAAGCTTCCTATCCAATATTAGTGCCCCGGCCAACATCATCTCCCTATCGAAAGTGCTGCCTCCTTGTTTACACCTCATACCCGATAAACACTCTACGCTCATATATATTCTGACCTCATATATATGAAGACATAACGTCTGGTTTATACGAAAGCATAAGTCCTGCCCTCCATCACCGTGCTTTTGTCCTATCGAACTGTTGCCTTTTTGAGCGCAGTATATATCCTCAACATCTAAAAACATCATACGCAAAATTCGTCTATTGCCCCTTTTCCGGTTAATTTGGACGCTAATGATAAAGTAACCGCCAATCGGAAATGGTTCAATGAAATGGAGCGTGCAATAACAACAACGAGGAGCGATTATGCAAATCGGTATCCCCAAGGAACATAAACCTCACGAAAAACGAGTCGCGGCCAGTCCCGATTCGGTCAAGGAGTTGATAAAACTGGGTTTCACCGTGGTCGTGGAAAATCATGC
>NZ_MRYI01000027.1 GCF_002260525.1 Hahella sp. CCB-MM4 | reverse complement strand
GAACCCCCATGGCGACCCTGGAGGAAGGGCAGCGAATCTGGAAGGAAAAGTTCATAGGCTGAACTTGACCTGACAGACACCTCCTAAAAACCGGTCACTGTCAGATCAGATCTGAACTTCTACATATAAAGAGTGTTGGGGTTATTCGTTTCCAATGGAAATCTATGAGAAGATAAAAATCGCTAGGTTCCCTGGTTAAGGTTCGAGGGGATTCAGCAAAGTTATTTTCTAACCCAAATGATACTCTCAGGATTCAAGAATGAAAAAGACCCTATGCCTTAGCCTGCTGGCTACATTGATATTTCTCAATGGCTGCTCTCCCGAAGTAGGTAGCAAAGCCTGGTGTGAGGACATGGAGGAAAAACCAAAAGGAGATTGGACAGCTAACGAAATGGCAGACTACACCAAGAGCTGTGTGTTTCGCTCGGATAGTTAGTAGAAATAAACAACCACATCCAAGGATATAATCTGTATCTGTGCCATGACCTGATAACGGACTATCAGTCTGGCGGTTTGCCTTCCTGTTATGTCCATTTCTTTAGTAAAGAGTTTTCGTTTTTGCTGTCGCGTAACCATATAGCCGCTGGTTTAGCGGTGAAAGATCGAATGGAACATCAAACAACAAAAAGGTAAACGACATGACATGTAGCAGCACAAAGCCCAATGCCAGGCACAGTGGTCTGTGCCAGGTGAACTATCCCTATGTGAGGCACGCGCCATCGAATAATATTCAGGCGTCAAGTCCAAGAAGCTGCACTCGCGGTGGATTGGCGGTACCGATGAGTGAGGTGAATCAGACGCTGGGGTATGAAGCAAATATGGACCTGATTAATCTGGACGATTTAGTCAATTTCGTCGACAACAGGGCGCGATTTGGTACCTATTGCCCTTTGCCCAAGACTGGACTTATGGGGCGTCGAAACCAGAACGAGCATTTTTGCGTTGATAAAGGTCGTCGTACGGTTGACGGTCGCCGTCTTGCCTGGTTATGGATTTTCCCTGATGGCCGGGTTCGTCCGTCCAACAAGAATATGGGGGATAACCCCACTATGGTTTGGACAAAGCAGCAAATCATTGATGCTTACCAAGCCGCAGGCAATCCCGCGTTACCCATGTTCACCCGCCATGTGGAAATACATGCGGAACTTGCTATCACTTTTTGTCTTCCTTATCCGTCCTAGAAAGCTTTAGAATTGGCCGCCTGAATGGGCTGGCCATTATAGTCAATGAGCGCCTGTCATAATCTTGTCAGGTGCTTTTTTATGTCTGGCTAAATTCGGTCATTTGAACCAAACAATATTAGCGGTCTAAAAAACGTCTAAACGGATGGAGCCGGATTTGAAACTATTTGCTGTTGTAATACTGAGTGCCACTCTTGCCGCCTGCGCAACCAAATCTCCAGATTATGAATTGTTGAAAGCCTACAATCGGGCGCGGTTTGCTTATGATGCGGGAGATTACGAGAAGTCATTCAGGGTGTTGTTAGCCCAGGCGGAAAAAGGCGATGCCAGGTTGCAATTTCTAATTGGTGCATTGTATGAGAGTGGTTCCGGGGTAAAGCTGAACTGGGCAGAGGCGGCAAAGTGGTACAGGAAATCAGCTGACCTGGGACATGCTGAGGCAATGAGTAGGTTGGCAAGGTTGTATACCTATGGTTATGGGGTAGAGAGAAATCGCGCGAAAGCCCTCGAGTGGTATCAGGCTTCGGCAGAGAAGGATAATCCGACAGGACTCTATGAACTGGCACGGATATACGAACGTGGAGATGGTGTTCAGAAAGACCCTGTCAGGGCAGTTCAACTATATAAAAAGTCTGCGGAGAATGGGCATGCTTATGCACAGCTGGCGCTTGGACGGATATATGAAAATGGTGACTTTGCTACCAAAGATCTGAAAGAGGCAGTGAAGTGGTATCGACTGGCCAGCGATCAAGGGATTTCTGATGCCAAATATGGAATTGAATTTATCTGTGAAGATCAACCCGTCTATTGCGAGTGAGACCCCAAAGGAAGCCGCAAAAATTCTGATAGGCGTTGTCTCCGAGACTATAGATTTACCCCCCGAGGCTTGGATTTACCCCAGAGATCTAGATTTACCCCAGGGACTAAAGAGTTACCCATCGGTCAATAATTCGGCAAGCAGTGATGAAAAATGCAGTAAGATTTTCCTTGTTTATTATTCTCGTCGGAGTAATCGCATTAGCATCGGTTATCTGGGATGCCTGGGATCTGACAATTGACGGGCCCCGATCATATTCAAACTTTGGCATCGCCTATGAAAACAGTCCGTTTCTCTTTGTCGGTATATTGGTTCTGAACCTGTTCTTCTGGAGTGGGGTGATTGCTGTCGGTGTGTGGACGTGGGTTGTCTCGTCAGGCGATCGTGATCCTAAGCGTAAAAGAAGATCATAATTGCGGTAATGAATCTTTTCATATGTCAGTAGTGGAAGGAGGTCATATGATTGATAAGGCTAGAGAGTTTGCCATTCGTTGTCATGGGGAGCAGCAATATGGGGCGTTTCCGTATTCTGTTCATCTGGATCAGGTGGCTAAGTACGCCTCTCAATACGGAGACACGGCAACGGTCGTTGCTTACCTGCATGATGTCGTCGAAGACACCGACACAACGCTGGACGAGATAGAAATGGAGTTTGGTTCTTTAGTATCTAAATGCGTGGGTATCCTGACAGATGAGCCTGGGCAAAATCGCCAGGAAAGGAAGCGAAAGACTTACGAAAAAATGTCAAAGGTTTCGGGTGAGCTTGAGCTGGCACTGATTGTTAAAGCGGCAGACCGATTAGCGAATATTAGGGCTTGCACCGATCACGAAAATAATGAACTGCTGACCATGTATGAAAGTGAGCACTCCATATTTAGAAAGGCGGCATACAGATCCGGTCTATGTGAAAAATTATGGCAGGAAATGGAAGCGTTGCTAGATAGTTGAAGAGTGCTTGAAGCTGGAAATATTTGATCAAGCAGGCGGACCTATTTTTGTGAAAGCCCGAAGTCTGTAGTGGTTGTGATGGTGTTTAAAGAATGGTTTAAAAAAGAAAAACCCCGGGTCTTTCTTGGCAACATACTTGTTGTGCCAAGGAATAGTTTCAAAGATATCGACGAATGGGGCTTTTTCCATCAGGAGAATCTTGGCGAAGCCTTGAATGAAGTGATCACGGATATCTTTCAGTTACCGTTGGCCAATAATGTTGATGACCCGAAGAAAACTGACTTGGTGGTTGACGTTGCTGTTGTTAAATATCAGTCCGGCGACATTGTGGATATTGGTCTACACGAAATTCCACTATTTTGGTTTTGGAGGCCTAAAGTCGAGGTTAGGGCCAGACTCTATAAATTAACTAGCGGGAAAACATTAGCGGTATTCACTTCAAAGGAGAAAATGAAGTGGGGGGAGTATTGGCGCAAGATGATGTCTTTGCGGGCGTTCTTTCGGTTTCGGCCCGTATTTGATAAAGAGGATATTCAAATATTGCTTTGCAAGTCCTGTATAAAGTTAGTGGAGAAAATGAAGAAAGCGATATGAGTTGTCCGGGTTTGACTCCACAAGTACTCAATAAGAACAGACTTTGCCAAAACTTCTTTTATAGTACTAATATTCATGGAAAGCCTCTTTTTTCGGTAGTTGAATAACGGTGATTCGAGAATGGGCTAACCTGATGTTGATAAAGGGATATATCCATTTTATTGCCCCGGAGTGATGTGAGCTTTCATCGGGAGGCGTTGAATGGGCTGTTGGTTACAGAAAGGTGTTTCCTACTTTCTTCTTCTTTTTCTCTCCCTCTTCCCATTGCAAAAGGGAATGGCAGAGGAACTTGTCGAGCTTTCCTCGACCGACTGGGAACCTTATGCAGGGGAACAGTTGGCCAACTATGGGTTCTTTTCAGAAATCGTTACCGAAGCTTTCAAGAGAGAAAACTACAAAGTCCAATATAGTTTTCGCCCTTGGACCCGGGCATTAAGAGATGCCCGGGAAGGGAAGGTTCATGGAGTGATGGTAGCTTACCGGCAGGCAGAGCGGGAGAAGTATCTGGCCTATCCTGATGTTGTATTACACGTCAAGGAAGAGTTTATTGTTCTCAAAGATCGGGCTGTTACATATACCGGAAAACTACGTGACCTGGGCAAACTGTCGATAGGTGTATTGCGTGGTTCTCTCGAAGCGGATGAGCTAAATGCTGCGGGACTGAATACGGTGCAGGTATATCGGCTGATTGACGGCGTGAGAATGTTATCCAGGGAAAGAATTGATGCCGTTTTACTTCCAAGAATCGTTTATTCCTATTACGTTACCCAGCTTGATCCGAATATTTTCAAGCGCCCCCAAATAAAGATTCTTGAACCGCCCTACAAAACCTATGAACTGTATGTGGCTTTTTCCAAAAAGAAGCCCAACTATGTGAAATTAACAGAAGACTTTAACCAGGGCCTAAAAAAAATAAAGCAGGATGGTACTTTTGATAAGATTATCCATCAGTATGTTTGGGATGAATAAACGGTCGATATAATCAGTGTGCTTCTTCATGCCAATATTCGCTTTCCTGAGTATTGATGCTTCTGATATCTATTAAAAGTTTGTGCTTCATATTATTCTGGGCAGCAATGAACATATCCTCGATCATATTCTTAGCATTTATTGCCGTCGTTACAGTCGGTGTATTGTTTTTTCTAGTAAGAATTCTCTTTATCCGCCAAATTAGAGCGGAACAAGAAGTTCGTATCTCAAGAAGGGATGCACTAGAGACAGTAGTTGGCGTATCTGGTGTGCTCATATTGATATGGTTTAAAGAACAAGGCGAAAACTGGGCTGCAGCGCTGCTAGGGGTTGTTCTATTGTGTGGCAAGATGTATCTGATATTTAAAAGTAGTGCATCAAGTTTGCCCGAAAATGATCGTAGGTAGATAAAAGGACCCTGTAGAGTGTCTCAATTGGAAGTTGCGAGTCTCCTGGGAGATTTTTTAGATCCCATATTTTCTGCAGTACTCAGGTTGTTGCTTAGAATTGTAGGCTGCCAAATTGAATGCGATGAGGGCGAAGGTACCGTAAGGGTTATCGCTTTGATTGGTATATTGATTTTAATCAGTACGATTGTATATGCCCGCCTGTTCCGCCAGAAATAGATCAACCTTTAAATCGTAGAAATTAAGTGTACCTGAGTATGAATCGCCCTTGGGATAAAGGGCGATTGACATAGTTGACTATATTAAGTCGATGAACGCCGTTTAAAGCGATTCGGCTAACGCAACAGCATCAGCTCCGGCAGCTATGCGAACTGGGCTGGCCGGTTCGTTTACGGCCCTCCACACAGCTTCGGCCACTTCCTGCGCCTGAGTAATTTCAGTTGAGTCTTCCCAACCTGCAAATACTTTCTGCGTCAAATCCGCGTACGCCTCCGGAAACGCATCCTGCATTCGAGGCCTAGCGTTTTCGCCGAAGCGGGTCTCCGGGGATCGTCCCGGCAACACCAGATTCACTCGAATGTTAAATGGCTGAAGTTCGAAAGCCAGAGACTCAGTGAATGCGTTAATTGCTGCTTTACTTGCCGTGTATACGGAAAGCAGTGGAAGCGGCTTCAACGTGACGCTCGATGTGACATTCACGATGACGCCAGACTTTTGTTGCCTGAAATGAGGCACCACCGCCTGGGTCATTGCGATCGTACCAATCGTATTGGTTTTAAAAACCTCTCGGGTGATTTCCTGTGAAGTGCCTTCCAAAGCTCCCAGCATGCCGATACCGGCATTGTTGACCAGGACATCAATTGGTCCTGCGGCATTGACTGCCTTGCGAATGCTTTCCGGGTCTGTGACATCAAGCGCCAGAATACGCAGATGTTCAGATTCCGGTAGAACATCATTTCGTGGTGTGCGCATCGTGGCAATCACCTGCCATCCGCGATCAAGAAAGAGACGTGCGGTTTCCAGGCCGAATCCGGATGAGCATCCAGTAATAAGAATCGTTTTCATATGAATACCTTCAGTTGGTTTGCAGAATGGAAACGATAGATTTTCATAGTCGGACTTTCTACAATCACTAGTCCATAAAACTTTGGTAAGAGTCCGGGAATGATAGATCCACTGGCAGAGGTCGTCACGCTGCTACAACCCGCCGCCCCGTTTTCAAAAAATGTTACATGCGCAGGTCATTGGCAGGTTCGTCGTTCTGAATACGGCCGACCTTTTTTCTGTGTGGTGGTTGAGGGCTCCTGCCAGCTTGCTGTCGACGGACATGAGCCACTTATTCTCAAGGAGAGTGATTTTGTCCTGATACCTTCGGCCGAAGGATTCACCATGTCCGGGTTGGAGCAGGTACCTCCCGAACATATCGATCCTTTGATTGTTCCCTTGCCCAGTGGTGAAGTCAGGTGTGGCCTCCAAAGCGGACCCCCTGATGTCAGGATGCTGGTAGGTTATTGTGCTTTTGGTTCATCGGATGCCTCGCTGCTGGTTTCTCTACTGCCTCAACTGGTTCATGTTCGCGGCGAGAAGCGACTTACTACACTGGTTCAGCTGGTTGCGGATGAATCGCGCGCCATGCGACCGGCTCGTGATCTTATCTTACCTCGTCTTTTAGAGGTTCTATTGATCGAAGTGTTCAGGTTTACACCAAAGACCGCTTCGTCACCAGGGCTTCTCAATGGGCTTGCGGATGAACGCCTTGCCGTTGCCCTGAGACGAATGCATGAGAGTCCGTCCAAATCCTGGACCATGGCTGAACTTGCAAGAGAGGCAGCGTTATCCAGATCCGCGTTTTTCGAGCGTTTCAGCCGTGCTGTGGGAATGACTCCTATGGACTACCTGCTATCCTGGCGCATGGCTTTGGCAAAGAAACTCTTGAGGGAAAAAGATGCTGCTGTCGCCGAGGTGGCGGAGCGTGTTGGCTACAGTTCTGCAAGCACGTTCAGTGTTGCCTTCGCCCGTCATGTTGGGATTCCTCCCGCGCGGTATGCACGAGAGCGGGAACAGTTGTAATGACTATGTATCTTCCCAAGGCTGAATTTAGCTATCTGACACGTCAGAGTTCATCCCGCATGTCATCACTTGCGATAGGTGCTCATTCAACGAATGGATAATCTGATACCTTGAAATCATTAGAGAACACCAGAACAAGCGGTCAGGTGCGAGGTCCGTTCGCTTGTTCTGGTGGTTTGGTTATTCTCCTCTTTTGTTAATTTTTGATTTTCGCTGTATGCGCTTATAGAACCTGCCTAGTTCACGATCTTTGGCACGTCTTTCTGCCAGGCTGGCAGAGTTATATGCCTGTTCCCGGGAAAGCTTTTGATAGTTATCCAGCCTTCTCTGGCTCAGCTCACCGAGCTGAATTGAGTGAGTGACATAACAGCCGGGTTCACCGGAGTGTGAACAGTCACTAAATCGGCAATTTTGAGCCAAGGCTTCAATCTCAGCGAAGGTTGATGCAATACCTTCCTGACAATTGGTTAACTGGATCTCACGCATTCCGGGGGTATCGATCAGCAAACCTCCATTTGCTATTGGCAATAATGAGCGACGGGTTGTTGTGTGCCTGCCTTTGTCATCTGACATTCTGATGCCCCCCGTTTGTTGTCGCTCTTCTTCCAGCAGGGAATTGGTAATGGTGGACTTACCGGTGCCGGAAGAACCCAACAGGACAACTGACTTGCCTTTCCCACACCAGCTCTTGAGTGAATCAACGCTATGTATATCCAGCCCATTGACCAGTTCAACGCTTAACATCGGGTCAATTCGATGTATTTGCTGTTTGAAAGAGTCGGGGTCAGCACACAAATCCATTTTGCTCAGGACGATGACCGGCTCTGCGCCTGCTTCATTGACCACAGCCAGATATCGCTCAATACGATTCAGGTTAAAATCATCGTTAAGAGAGCAGACAATAAATGCAGTGTCCACATTGGCGGCAATTAACTGTTCGTCGGCTTTGTTTCCTGCGGCTCTACGTCTAAAGCAACTTTTACGTTCCAGTGCACGGACAAAGCTTCCATCTTGTGACAATAACAGCCAATCCCCAACCGTTAAGTCTGGCATTGAATGGGTGATGGCAAGGGAGAACAGGTTTGACTCCGTCAAAACCTCAATTTCTGAGCGATGACGCTCCACAATACGAGCGGGAATGAGATGTTCCCAGTCTTCAAGACTGAGTTGTTGTTGAAAAAATGGCTGCCAACCTAAGTCGGCTAAAGATAAATGATGAGTCACGACAAACCCCTACGCAAATGCGTAAATTTGTAAAACCTCTGGGGCTAGCTTTAAGCCCCGGTTAAACACCGGGCGAAGTGACGTCTCAGGGAATTAGGCGGCTGCCGAAAGAATCCTTAGTGAGCGTTTGCCCGGTCAGGCGTCATTACAATCATCAAATATTCTCCTAACCGTTTTTTGGGAGCAGGTAATATAGCATTTCATTGGATTAAAGAAATCCTATTTGCAAGAAAAGGCCTTGAAAGACCTATAAGGGGATTGGTTGTCTACATTTTGATACATAACTATGGGCGTCCATGGCCACTTGTCTAACAGGAGTTGAAGGGAATTTGATGAAAGCTTTTTGGGTAATTGATATGAAGGTAATTGCTTCAGACGGTCCCCTGTTCAGTGATGACAGTCGAAAGTCTTGTTGGTAAATTAACTCGTCTTGCACAGAGAATGGCTGTGATGAGCGATCTTCAGTTGGAGGCCTTTAAATCATGATGGAGTTTTCAGAATACCAGCAACCAGCTAAAACCATCGCTCTTCATTATGCATCTAGGGCAGAGAATTCTTTGGCGAGCATGGTTTATGGTGGCCAGATGGACGTTCGAAATGCTGAAGAGGCAAAGACTTTAACTGAATTCTTTTGGTCTATGAGCGACGATGCTGCGGAAGACCATGCTGAGGATCGTGAAATATCAAATCAGTATGATCTCGAATTTTGGATGGAAAAGCTGATGAACATCACTATCGGATATCTGACATCCTTGGGATACGGTGATGTGTGGAAAGACGAATCTTTCCGTATTAATAGTTAGTCGCAAAACCTAAACGGGTTCACTGACCCGTTTAGGTTATCCAATAAAGAAGGCATCCCTGCCAAGGCGAGATTCAACTCTCAGGCGCGCCGGCGGCGATCCACTCACCTACCAGCACACGTTCATCATCTGTCATACCGGTTTTATTCATAAACGGCATATCTGTGGAATCAACTGCACGGGCCTGAATTCTCGGAGCCCATTGTTTCATTTGAGCGATATCATCCAGCATCACACCGCCCGGTGCTGTTCCGAACATGTCGTCTGTCGGGGAGGACGAATGGCATACGGCACAGCGGGACTGCAGGACGCTTTCTACTTTGTTGACGTTCACGGATGCGACGACATCAGCAGCTTCTGCCTGGGCTGGGACGGAGATGGATTTAGGTGCGATCATGACCACCAGAGCCAGGGTAGCAACGCCTGCACCCGCCAGAATCCATGGGGTTTCCTTGTTGGTGTGACGAAGGACAAAGTAACGTCTGATAGCGGCGGTAATCACGACGATGGCCATCAACACAGCCCAGTTGTAGGCATGGTTGTAAGTAATAGGATAGTGGTTGCTGATCATGATGAAGATCAGAGGCAGCGTGGTGTAAGTGTTATGAGTGGAGCGCAGCTTGGCTTTTTCAGCCCAGCTAGGATCCGGAGCGCCGCCGGCTTTTACGGCATCAACAAGTGCTCGCTGTCCTGGCATGATGACCCGGAAAACGTTTCCGGCCATGATGGTGCCGATGACGGCCCCCATATGGATGTAGGCCCCTCTGGCGCTGAAAACCTGGGTGAGGAAATAGGCCAGACCAGTCCCACCGGCAAAGAGCACGATTCCCAGCAGTGTTCCGTTTTTGGCAAGAGGAGATTTGCACAGTAAGTCGTAGAAGAACCAGCCACCAATGATCACGCTCAGCCCGATAGCAATGGCTTGACCTTGACTGAGATCGGCGACTCTTTTATCGATCAGGTAAGCCTCAGCACCGACGTAATACATCAAAGACAGCAGGAAGAAGCCGGTGATCCAAGTCGTGTAGGCTTCCCACTTGAACCAGTGCAAATGTTTCGGCATTTCCGGGGGCGCCAGACGGTATTTGGCGACTTCATAGAAGCCTCCGCCATGGATAGCCCATAGATCACCGCGTATACCTTTATCTGCTTTCCACTTAGGTGGATTTTCCAGGGAATTATCCAGCCAGATGAAGTAGAAGGAAGCACCGATCCAGGCGATGCCGGTGATGACGTGGAAGAAGCGAAGTAACAGGTTCAGCACTTCATTGATAAAGGGGTCCATAGCGGCTACCTCCGGGTTTCTTGTTAGACTTATTCTTGTTCGTTTTTTAGGGCGAACACATAGGTTCGCCCCTACAGGTTAATTGGTTTTCTCGTGGGCTTTTTCGCCCATGATGTAGGTGGCTTTGACGGAGCGGTCGTCACCTAACATGGCCAATACGAAAAGCGTTTCTTCCAGGTCTTTGCTGTGCTTCAGGCGCATGGAAATCAGTGGCGTGGATTTCAGATCCAGCACCACAAAATCAGCTTCTTTGCCGGATTCGAAATTGCCGATTTTGTCTTCCAGGTCCAACGCTCTGGCGCTTCCCAGTGTGGCCAGATAGAAAGATTTGAGAGGAGTCAGTTTTTCCCCACGAAGCTGCTGGGTTTTATAGGCTTCATTCAGGGTTTCCAAAATGGAGAAGCTGGTGCCCGCACCAACATCGGTGCCCAGGCCGACTTTGACATCGAACTCTTCTGCTTTCTTCAGATTGAACAGACCACTACCCAGGAACAGATTGGAAGTAGGGCAGAAGGCGATAGCGGATTCCGTGTCATGCAGACGCTGGTATTCCTGGTCACACAAATGAATGCCATGAGCAAAGACACTGCGTTTTGTCAGCAGACCAAACTGATCGTAGGCATCCAGATAGTTTTCACTTTCCGGAAACAGATCTTTCACCCACGCCACTTCGTTGGTGTTTTCGGAAAGGTGGGTGTGCATGTACAGATCCGGCTGCAGACGCAATAATTCGCCAGCTTTATCCAGTTGAGCCGGTGTGCAGGTGGGAGCGAATCTGGGAGTGACCGCGTATTGCAGGCGGCCCCGGTTATGCCATTTCTCGATCAGTGCTTTACTGTCTTCATATCCGGTGTCAGGTGTATCGGTCAGATCTTCCGGAGCATGGCGATCCATCAGCACCTTACCGCAAATCATCCGAAGATTTTTGGCCTCGGCTTTGGTAAAGAACGCATCAACGGATTCAGGATGCACGCTACCGAAGACCAGAGCTGTGGTGGTGCCGTTGTTGAGTAATTGATCCAGGAAAAAGTCGGCGATTTCGCCCGCATACTGGCTATTGTGGAACTGCTTTTCGGTAGGAAAAGTGTAAGTTTCCAGCCATTCCAGCAACTGCTCTCCGTAAGAAGCGATCATTTCAGTCTGTGGATAGTGGATATGAGTATCGATAAAGCCTGGAACGATCAGACTGTCGGAGTATTCTTCAATCGGAAACAGGGCAGGGAGCGTCGGAAGAAGATCCCCGGCATGGCCGACTTGTTCCACATGGCCGTCCTTGATGATCAACAAGCCATCTTCGAAGTATTCATAACAATCTGAAACCTGGCCTCCGGTATTGCCCACTTTGGTCGGGTCATCCAGAAAATGAAGAATAGCGCCGCGAATGGCTTTCAATGATTGGCTCACGTTTAGTCCTCCAGATTTATCGTTATGACTTGATCGAGACTGAGTATGACTTCGTCACAGTTGTCACCTTCACCACCCCGGTCGACCACCAGAAAATCGCTGACTTCATCCAATGCCAGGCAGAAGTGGTGCCAGGTTCCTTTGTGATAATTGACCCCTTGATTCGGGCCTGCCAGGAAGACCTGGATTTCCCGGGGATCCAGCTCACCCGGCGCAGCCACTGCCACCAGATAAGGGCGCTGGTTCAGCGGAATAAACGCCTGGCTGGATAGAGGGTGCCGTTCCATCACTTCCAATAAAAGGGGACTTGGAAGTGGAGTGGAACGGAAAATGTTGATCAAGGGCCTGCCACCCTGAGCCGCCACGTCAACATTGGCAAGATCGTGAAAGCGTTGGGTATAGCCCTGGTTGATCTCCAGGACTTTGGCCTGATCGTGAATTTCGATCACATCACCATAAGGTGCAAATGCCTCGCGGGTGAGGGGTTGTGGAGTAACAACGCGACCGGTCATTTCAGCTCCCCCGATAGGTGGAGTAGCCGTAAGCGGCTAGCAGGAGCGGAATATGGTAATGCTGCCCATTACCGGTTATCTGGAAGACGATATCCACGAAGGGATAAAACACCGGATCACCGTTGCTTTTGAAATAGGCTTGGGTATCGAAGTGCATACGGTAGCAGCCTGAATCCAGCACTCGCCCCACTTCCAATAACTTACCAATTCGACCATCGTGATTGGTATGTCCTTCGGCAATTTGCTTCCAACCGTCATCCGTCATCTGACTTAAAACAATCGGCACTTCGGAGGCGGGACAGCCGCGTGTAGTATCCAGGATATGGGTCGTGATCTGGCTCATACTAATTTTTCCAAACGAATTCGAGTGATTTTACGTTGTTCTTCTGCGGCGTTACGCAGCTCGGTGTCACGGTCATTTGGCAGACGCTGGTTCAGCAGTTCCAGCATCTCTTCGGCACTTTTACCAGTGGCGCAAACGATGAAGATAAAGCCGAACTTTTCTTCATAGGCTGTGTTTCCGTCCGCGAGTGCTTTCAGAGTTTCATCCGTTGCGACGTTCACGCCTGACTGTTCGGCTCCAGCCAGCGCTTTGGTATTGGCATATTTGGCGCGAAGACTGTTGACGTCACCAATCTTGGGGTGGCCTTCAAAGGCTTCTAGAAAATCGGATTCTCCCAGTTCAGCCCAGTGTCGATCGGCGATCTTGAAAAGGCTCTCCGCGCCCATGTATGGCCGGCTGGCAGCCATGCGTTCAACCCAGGCGGAAGACGTGCAGCACTGCATAAAGGTGTGACGTGCTTCTTCCATGGATTGTTGATTAACTGTTTCGAGTCCCACGATTAGTCCTCCTTACGGTATCCGTAAACACGCATACGGCTGACACCGCCGTCAGGGAAGATATTCAAGCGTACGTGCGTAAACTGTTGTTCAGAGGAGGATTGAATTTCGTTGATGAATAGATGCTCCCGGTGAGCATGCAGTTTGGTCTTGGGAATAATGGTCTGCCACTCCGCATTTTTTCCTTCCGCGCCGTCACCGAAGTTGTCATCGCTACTGACGATACCTTCCAGGGAAAAAGTATCCGGGAAGTTACCCTTAAAGTGATTGGTGTCGATGAGCACTTTGTTGACTGATCCGGCGGCAGCAAGTTTCACAATCACCCAGTCATTCTTGCCGTCGCGACGGCGTTTGGTTTCCCAGCCGTCTCCCATGTTGACGCCACGGTTCGGCATCAGCAGGTTGTTTTTGTCGCTGAAGAACATATCGCTGCATAGAATTGCGCGGCCGCCGTTTTTGATTGAGGCCAGGTCGATCAGCTCACCGGGAAGGAAATTGTTCCAGGAAATTTGTGGGTCGCCGTAAATGCGCAGGCGGGCAACGCCACCGTCGGGATAAATACGCAGACGAACATGTGTCCAGGCAGAATCGCTCTTAATTTTGAACAGGTTCTGGCTGTGGGGCTCGACATCAGATTGAGTTAGGATTTCTACCCACTCGGCGTTGTCTGTCAGCTCACCATCACAAGCACAGGCTTCCATGGAGACGGACAGGGGAGCGTTTCCGCGGAAATGGTTGGTGTCCACATCGATACCGCGGATGACACCAGGAATTCCCAGGCGCAGGATACACCAGTCATGGTCACGGCCATTATCACGACCGTAGCTGCGGGCAGATTCCCAGCCATCCATCCATTTACCGCGTTCGGTATATTTGTCATCGATGAACACACCGCGACCGGGTTTGATCAGGTTTTCCATCTCGGCGAAAAAGTCATCGCTACAGGCGATGGTTTCGCCGCCGACTCTTTCGGATACCAGGTCGATATATTGGCTGGAGTATTCATTAGTTGGAGTGGTGTGGTTTGTCATAATTTTTCCGATATTCGTATTAGCTAAACTCAAGAAATTTTCTTTCTCGCATATTGTCTATCGCTGATCTCTCAGGATCGGTTTCCCCATGGGTCCCTGCGAAAACTGCCCCTGGTCATACACTATCTCCCCGCGAAGGTAGGTCTGCTGGATTTCTCCAAAGACTTTTTTCCCTTCATAAGGCGTGATCTTGTGTCGATGTTTGATCATGTCCGTTGTAATTTCGTATTCCGCTTCCGGATCGAAAATCAGAAGATCTGCCTGATATCCTGGAGCGATTCGCCCTTTCTTGTGTCCCAGGCCGATAAAGTCCGCCGTAGCAGTGGCCATCAGGTGGGAAACCGTTTCCAGGCTCATTCCACGCTGGCGTGCTTCTGTCCAGATCAGGGGTAAGCCAAATTGCAGCGCGGAAATTCCGCCCCACGCTTTTTCGATATCGCCGCTGTCGATGTGTTTAAGCTGTGGTGTGCATGGCGAATGATCCGAGACGATAAAATCAATCAAACCGTCTTTCAGGCCTTGCCACAGTTGTTCACGGTTGCTGTCTTCCCGGATTGGCGGACAGCATTTGAACAGGGTTTTACCGTCTGGAATACTTTCGGCGAATAACGTCAGGTAGTGTGGACAGGTTTCAATCGTGAATTTGAGGCCCGAGTTTCTTGCCTCAGAGATGGCCTTTAATGCTTCGGCAGAAGACAGATGCACAATGTGGATATGGCCGTCATATCCTTGCTTTCTGGCTTCCTGACCCAGACGGATCATCAAGTTGATGGCCTCGTTCTCCCAGTGTTTAGGGCGGGATTGTAGAAAGCTTTGATAGGCATTACCGATTTCAGGAGCAGGAGAGTGATCCTGGTCCAGTTCCGCGTGAATCAGATAAGGCGCCTGGTACTTTGCCAGAATTGGAATGGCACGATTGATATCGCCTTCTGTGACCGGCGGAAATTCCTCAATACCGGAATCTATCAGGAATGATTTAACCCCGAGAACGCCGGCTGCCAATAGTTCGTCCAGATCATCCAGGTTGTCGGGAGTCACACCGCCCCAAAAGCCACAGTCTACCCAGAGCTTGTCTTCAACAGATGCCAGCTTTTCCTCAAACGCTGCTTTGGTTGTTGTGACCGGGATGCAGTTCAGGGGCATGTCCACCAGGGTGGTGATGCCTCCGGCAGCAGCGGCTTGAGTTGCAGTGTTAAAGCCTTCCCATTCGGTACGTCCTGGTTCATTGATATGAACATGGGTATCCACCAGACCGGGCATGATGACCAGGTTGCCGAGATCCTTCACCGGACATTCCATGGTGCTATCAACATCATGTAATGCCACAATGCGCCCATTGTTGATCTCCACAATAGCGGGCCTGATACCCTGAGGTGTCAGGACTCTCTGGCTGCGCAAGGCGATTCTGTCTGTCACTGAGATCATGCCGTTACCTCTTCCTCAGCCTGAATCCTGGTGGTTGCATTCGTCTGGAATTGCTTGGTGGCCTTGACCGCTTTTAATACCCGTTCAGGTGTTGCAGGAGTGTCCAGAGGAGGGCTGAAGCGGTAGTCCGCCACACTGGAAGCCGCATCTCTCAAGGCAGACCATACCGACATAGCGAGCATAAAAGGCGGCTCTCCCACGGCTTTGGAGTTGTAGATGGTGGCTTCACGGTTACGTTGATCGAACAGCTGTACCCGGAAATCTGCCGGCATATCGCTGACGGCCGGGATTTTGTAGGTGGCAGGTCCTGTGGTCTGTAAGCGGCCGTTGTCGGCCCAGGACAGTTCTTCAGACGTCAGCCAGCCCATGCCCTGGATGAAGCCTCCTTCAATCTGGCCGATATCGATCGCCGGATTCAATGAGTGGCCCACATCGTGAAGGATGTCGGTGCGCAGCAATTTGTATTCTCCGGTCAGCGTATCGACGATGACTTCGGACACTGCCGCACCGTTGGCAAAATAAAAAAACGGACGTCCGGAAGCTTTGTTGCGGTCGTAATGGATCTTTGGGGTCCGGTAGTAACCGGTGGAGGAGAGGGATATCCGATTAACGTAGGCTAGCTGTGCCAGCTCCGCGAAGCTTATGGATTGATCACCGAAGTGAACCCGGTTGTCCGCAAAAACAATTTCTGAGGCTTCTACACCATGATGTTGGACGATGAAATCTATTAACCGTTGTTTGATGTTTCTGGCGGCATTCTGGGCGGCTTTACCGTTCAGGTCAGTGCCGGAGGAGGCCGCTGTTGGTGAAGTATTGGGAACCTTGTCTGTCCGTGTAGCAGACACATTGATGGTGTCCAGGTCCACCTGGAACTCTTCTGCCACGACCTGAGCCACTTTGGTAAACAGGCCTTGGCCCATTTCGGTGCCGCCATGGTTCAGGTGGATGCTGCCGTCGGTGTAAATATGGATGAGCGCGCCGGCCTGATTCAGGTGCTGCACGGTAAATGAAATACCGAATTTCACCGGCGTCAAAGCAATGCCTCGTTTCAGAATGCGGTTATTCTGATTGAATTCGCGAATTTGCTGGCGGCGTTGCTGATAGTTGGAAGTCTGCTCCAGCCGTTCGATCATCTCCGGCAGTACATTGTGTTCCACCACCTGGTGATAAGGCGTGACATTGCGAGAGTCCTGGCCGTAAAGGTTGAGCTTGCGGATTTCCAAAGGATCTTTGCCCAGATAGCGGGCAATATCGTCCATGGCATATTCAATGGTCATCATGCCCTGAGGTCCGCCAAAGCCGCGAAATGCTGTGTGGGAAACCGTATTGGTCTTACAGCGGTTGCCGACGATTTTGACTTGATCCAGATAATAAGCGTTATCAGAGTGGAACATAGCGCGGTCAACAATCGCATCAGATAAATCCGGCGAGTAACCACAGAAACCATTGACGATAATATCTGCCCCCAGAATTCTACCGTCGTCATCAAACCCGATACGGTAGCCATTTTCGAAGGGGTGACGTTTGCCTGTCATGACCATGTCATCCCCTCGGTTGAGGCGCAGCTTGACCGGTCGTCTGGTGATGTGTGCCAACAGGGCGGAAATACAGGCCCAGGGAGCTGCCTGGGTTTCCTTGCCGCCGAAACCACCTCCCATACGACGCATATCGATGGTTACCAGATTGAACGGAATGCCCAGAACTTCAGCGACCAGCTTCTGAACTTCAGATGGGTGCTGGCTGGAGGTATAGATCATCATTCCGCCGTCTTCTGTGGGAATGGCTGAGGAAACCTGACCCTCCAGGTAAAAGTGCTCCTGACCACCAACCGACAAATGACTTTCCAATACATGAGGCGCATCTTCGATGGCTTGGTCCGCATCGCCGCGCTGCATAGAATGGGGAGGACGGACGAAATTTTGTTGTGCCAGAGCCGTTTCTACATCCAAGACCGGCGGCAATTCTTCATATTCAATCTTTGCCAGTTGAGCTGCGCGCCAGGCTTGTTCATGGGTCTTGGCAGCCACGGCAAATATCGGCTGACCGTAATATTCAACCAGGTCCTTCGCCAAAACCGGATCACCGGGGAATACCGGGCCAATATCCAGGTGGCCAGGCACATCTTCGGCTGTAATGACTTTGACAACACCAGGTGCGGCCAACACTGCAGACAGATCAAGATTTTTGATCCGCCCATGGGCGATTTGGCTTTTCCCGATCGCAGCATGGAGCTGATTGACGTGATCGGTGCGGTCGTCCACATAGATAGCTTCACCAGTCACATGTTTGGTGGCGCTTTCATGTTTGCTCGAAGCGCCGACACCGCCCTTGTGCTGTTCCTTTGACATTTTCGTGATGCGGTTGAGGTCAGTCAGATTACGCATAGCCGGTCACCCTTGTTGCTGTTTTTTGTTGTCCTACGGATTGATTGATTTCAAGGAAACTCTTCATCAGAAGGTTTTTTGCCACGTCCATACGATATTCGGCGGAGGCACGAACATCGCTCAGTGGTTTGAAATCCAGCTCCAGGGCTTGCATAGCGGATTCGACATTGAGCTCATTCCAGGGTTGCCCTTGTAAAGCGGCCTCACAGTGAAGAGCCCGTTTTGGGATGGCGGCCATGCCACCAAATGCGGCGGTGAATGTTTGTACTTTTTGATTTTCGATGTGGAAATAGAGTGCTCCCAGTATGGCGGAGATATCGTCATCGATTCGCTTGGAAATCTTATAGATTTTCAACACATGTCCGGGCTTGGCTTTGGGAACTTCTATGGACTGGATGAATTCGTTTGGTTTCAGGTCAGTGACTTTGTAGTCGTGGAAATAGTCAGCCACTTTTATGGTGCGGGTGTTATGGCCCCGGCGAAGAGTCATTGTGGCGTCCAGGGCAATTAAGACCGGTGGCATATCGCCTATCGGGGAGGCGTTGCCAATGTTGCCGCCGATGGTTCCCTGGTTACGGATTTGCAGTGAGCCCAAGCGCTCTATCATCTCGCCCAGTTCAGGGTATTCCTGCTCTAATCTTTCAACACACTGGTTGTAAGTTACCGCGCTACCGATAACCAGGGAGCTTTCGGTTTCAGTGACCGTCTTAAGTTCAGCCACATTGCCGACATAAACAATGGTACTCAAATCCCGATGAAACTGGGTGACCTCCAACGCCAGATCGGTTCCCCCGGCAAGCAGTCGGGCTTTTGGATAATCGATCAGTAGTTGAGCCAGTTCATCAATGGAGGTTGGCGAAAAGTAATGTGAAACACTATTGGAGAGTGTTGCGGTGCAACCGTCATTGATGGCTTGCAGCTGTTCAGTGGTTGAGGGCTCGGTGGTCTGGCAACTGGGATAACTACCCATATTGAGGGCAGCATCGACAATGGGGCGATATCCGGTACAACGACACAAGTTCCCTGACAAGGCTTCCATGGCTTCATCTTTTGACGGGGAAGGGTGGTTTTTGTTCAGTGCATACAGGGACATGACAAAGCCGGGAGTGCAGAATCCGCACTGTGAACCGTGACAGTCCACTATGGCTTGCTGTGCCGGGTGTAGCTGGTCACCCTGTTTCAGATCTTCTACCGTGAGAAGCTGTTTGCCGTGTAAGGCTGGCAGGAAAGTAATGCAGGAATTGATCGACTTGTATCTGACTTTGCCGTTCTCCAATTCCCCCACCACGACAGTACAGGCGCCGCAGTCACCGGAGGCGCAGCCTTCTTTGGTTCCACAGCGGTTTAAATCGTTACGCAGGTAGTTGAGTACAGTGGTGTTCGGGTCGAAGTTTTCGACGCTATGTAGCTCATTATTCAGTAAAAATTTTATTGTTGTTTGTGTCATTGTGCTCAGTCCACTGGTTGTTGCAGGTTGGATGGAACAGATATCTGCTCCTTAAAACCTGACACAAGTGTCAAGATGTGGTTAAAGTACAATGAAGCTGACATAAGTGTCAACTAATTATGTTGTCCTTATTATTGAAGGGATATGCCTGAAAGTTATTAGCCTCTTCGGTAGTGGGTTTGGAGTGCTTTGACGCATGGTATGAAAGACCGTAATTGATCTGGAACCCGAACCAATAAAGCAATGAGGAACGGAACTGCATGAGGGGGAGGATAGCTCGGGCAAAAATAGCCCTTGTGAAGAAATGAGGCCGAAATATTCGGAATTAACGGAGGATAAGAAAAAGAGGCCCTGATCCAGGCAGCTCAGAGCCTCTCTTGCTTTATGCCGTGGCCATGAAATTCATCGTGACCAGGATTTACATCGTTATAAAGAAATACACCGTGGCCCGGACTTAAGGTGCGCTCAGGTGAATTTCATAGCTCCCGTCACTACCCGGGATTAGCCACTCATGCAGTGAACTCTCAGGGGACAGCAAATGATCTTCATGGTTAACGGTCTTAAGCCGCAGATTCCAACGACAGGAATCGCCCAGCCAGGCATTGACGCTGACGAAGTGGGAGAAATGCGTGGTCAGAAGTGTTGACTCACAGTCCAGGCGGATATCAGGATACCCCGGGAGCTCGATGCGACTGCAACCGTCCCAGTCTACTTCAGCAGGTTTTGTCGCAGTGAAGGGGAGTGGAGCATAGAGCCCTGAGGAAACCAGCTGCCAGGCTGTTACGGACTTATGGCCGGTATGATGGAAAGATAGGCGGGAGATGGAGGATATGTGCAGATCTCCGCCCACAAAGATCACATTCTGTATTTGGTTTTCTACAATGGTCTCGATCACTCTGGCGAGAGTGGCGGGATATCCCAGCCAGTCATCCTGGTCGAGCCACAATTCGGGGAAGGTGCACAGCTTTTTACTAAGAGGAGCCATCACACTCCCGGAGAAGATAAATTTGGGATGGGCCGGATAGCTCGCCTGACTTTCTATCAGCCAGTTAATCAGCTCAGGAAGTTGTCTGTCTTCACTGATCATGTGTGCGGTTCTTTCGCTGCCGATCTGGCGAAACTGGCGCTCGCTGCGGGTATCGGTAATAAACACGGGGCAAACGGATTCATCGCCTGTCTGCAGCGGATACCAGAGTGTTGGTCGATGATTAACCAGCGACTGTTGGAGATTATCCTCTGATGAACTGCTGTCTACCTGCCGGTAATCCCCAAGGAAATAAAGGGCGGCAGAGCGGGCATCCTCAAAGGCCAGTTTCTGATCAGGCATGCTGTCTGGCCAATGTCCCGACCAATTGTCGCTGAACTCGTGGTCATCAATCGCAAAGTGTGTCGGAATTGCGCCAAGCAGTTTTCTGATATTGGGACTCGACAGCGCACTACGATAGCGGCCGGTGTAATATTCAGACGCGGGCTCTGCCGGTAGCAGATTGGCTGTGGCATCGGCGTAAATCTGATCACCAATGAAGAATATCTTGTCGGGTCCATCCGCCGCTGAAAGCTGGCGGTACATCACGTCAAAAATCCGGTCAGAGATCTCGCGTTCAAATGGTGTACCCGGATATCGGCAGGAACCTACCAGAAAATTAAAGGAATTCCGGGTGGCATCTGGTTGTCTCATGCGCTCAAGCCAGCGCCAGTCAGTATGGAGGTTCAGGCGGGCAACGGTTTCGGGACCTTTATCCTGGTTGCCCATGGTTGTTAGCTGAAAATCCATGTCGTTGTAGTTTTCGATATCAAATATGTAGGCCAGATGGGCCGTACTTCTTTCCTGGAAGTGAGGGAATTCCCGCTCTCCGTGTTCACAGACTACCGAAAGACCTGGAAGCGTTGCCTGATCAATATCATTGGTTTCCGCCCATAAGCGAATGCTGATGGCCTGGCCTGATTTTCGGGCACCACGCAGAATAGGTCCGACAGTGACGGTTGGTGGACTCAGCCAACGATGAAAAGGGCTCAGCAACAGCGGGTCAAACTCAACCTGATCTGATTGCAGGCTTTCCGTACTGGAATTTCGTTCCATAAAACTGCGAATTACCGGGAAGACATCTCTATCCGCTTTATTGGCGAAAACAATGTCCATATGCCCATAGCCTGGAATTCGTTTTAGGCGAATATCTGTCTCCGGATTCGCCTCACTGAACCGTACGGCAGAAATGGTTGCCGAGTAAGGGTTGAATACCTGACTGTCTTCACCATGGATAAACAGGGTTTTAATGCCGGAAAACTTCTTGAGGTTATCGCCTTTCAGGTAAACATTAGCGCCACGTTTGTCTGTGATTTGATAGCGGCTGGCGAAATAGAACAGGTGGCGATATACGTCTCCGGGAGCTGCCCCCACAATATTGCTGAAGTCATCGTGGGTGTGGCAGGCCAGGTTGGAATGTCGCCACATGCGGCCGTAGAAGAAGGTCATACGATCACAGATGGCCTGGTCCTGATCATCTCCTCCCTGAGGGGAGTGGATATCGCTCGCTTCTTCGTCGAGTCTGGCAACGGTGAACGCCAGACGGTCCAGGAGCTGTCTGGCGACACTGTCTTCCTGGCAGGGAAGGGGATCAAGAAACTGGTCATCGAACCAATATTTGACGGCTGTGCCTATTTTCGCTTTGGTTCTGTTTGCTGCGGACGGAATCACCCACGGATGTATGGCGTTAAATGTCACGCTTTTCACCCGTTCTTTATCGAGATTCCCTTTTAGCATACTCATGGCAACAGCCGTCGCGCCGACGCAGTGGGCAAAAATGTGTATGGGTTGTTCTGTTTGCTGATAAATGTGATTCACTGCCGCCGTCATATCCAATGCAGCAATTTCATCGATGGCCCAGTCTCCTTGGGGAACCTTCGAAGGCAGTGCATTACTCAGGCGATAGTCTACCGTCCAGACGTGGTATCCGTGCTGGTAGAAATAGGCGGCCATATTATTGGACAGGGTATTGGTCGTAAAAATTCTGCTGCCTTGGGCGAGCCCGTGGACCAAAAGTATTGCAGGGGCCGGTCTCATGCTGTCTGCGTTTTGACGATAGCAGCAGAGGCGCATGGGAAAACACGAAGGGTTTGTGCGGCTGATCTGAACGTCGACGGTAGTGACTGTTGGCGCTATTTCTTCGCCATTTTCGAGTCTAAGTGCCTGGGGCATAGTGTCGACGGGCAACTTTGATAAGGGATATGTCGGCGATCCGAAACTCCAGAAATGTGTTTGAAGAATCGATCGGGTAACAAGACCGCCAAGGGAAACCAGGTCCATGAACATTTCCGGACCATTCTGCATGCTCTTTACCTGAGGCAACATATCTTCAAGCATCGAGACACTGTTCACTCTGAGCTGACCGGATAACCTACCTCGTTTGCCGGGGGAACTGAGACTGATGGGAAGCTCAAGCAGGGTGTTCCAAAGGGATTTCCCCATCAACCTCCAGGCTAGTTCTTTCTGACCGGAAAGGATGAGACTTCTGTCCTTGTTTTCCATCACATAGGACATGTACCGGTAATCGGTGTGCATTAGCGCAACGTTGATGAACCCTTTTGCCTGCTGATTCAATTCTTTCAGGGAAAGGCGCTCGTTGCCGGATGTCTTTCCTAGGCTGCCGGATCTTTCTCTATAGTCGCCAAAATAGTCAAAAAAGCTTTTGCGCCGGACATGATAGGCCGCCAGGGCATTAAGCGCCCTGAACGTCTTTTTAACCGGATTGATATCATGTCGCTCCAGCAATTTTACTTTTCCGGAAAGTCGAGTCAGCAGTGTGGTTGAGTCACACAGCTGTTGATCAACAAGGACTCTTTGCATCAAGCTGATGTCATCCGCTGGAATACGGTTGGCATGTAATTCGGCTTCGACGGGCAGTTCAAAATCCCCGGGATTTTCCAGCCACTGGTTAACATTGACATCAAAACGAAGGTTCAAGATGAGACCCTGATACTGGGTAATCCGGTCGGGCAGAATATTTATTTCCGGCCCAAATTGTTGAATCAGCCACGCCGGGATGTCTGAATCCGAATCAAAATGACCGACAAGCTGTTCCCGGAATTGCAGTATGGTGGGTGATTGTTCTTCAGCCTTAACTGGGACGGGAAACTTCAGAGTATCAAAAGCTTTGTTCGCCTGACTGGTGGAGGACTCTTCCCAGCCTGCCTCTTGCAGAATCCCGGTGGCAGCCCGCCAACTCAGCGCAGATATGGTGAGGAATGGATTGACGCCAATTGCTGTTGGCAGCATTGCACCATCCATGACGTAGAGTCCTTCATATATCTCGGTGGGTTTCCCGTCTGCCCGGTAAACCTGTCCGTCAGCGTTAACAACGCCATCTGATATATTATCCGCCATGCCGCATCCTCCCAGAGGATGAACGGATATAGCCCGTCCTGACGGAATTTTTCCACTCATCACTGAGCTCGCTGAGAGGGGCATGATCTGCCAGAAAGGATTCGGGACATACTGTCCACCGTCAAATCCGGCCTGAAAGCTCAGTTCTCTCAGATAATGGTCCGCGTTGACCGAGGCGGGGTTCAGTGCAGCCTCAGGCCAGGAAGGGTAGATATGCCACTGGCTTAGCTCTGGCTCTTGGCGATCGTCCGCGGAGTTTTCCATTGGTGAAAACTTTAGCTCACCCTTGGCACCATCATCGCCCATGATCAGTAGCAGTTGAGAGTGGTCTTTCACCAGAGAGGACGAAGACAGGATATCCTGCTCGCGATGTCGGCGGTAGAATTCGGGAACTTCCCGGCTTCCGATCCGATGCAGCTGCGCAGAGGTTGTCAAAATTTCACCGAAGACTTTGCTCATGCTGTACGGAATCGCGCCATCTTCAATAGTAATAGGAAGAGTGTCCGGATTGGACCATACCTGCAGGACGCCATTAATCGTTGGCCCTATCCGCTGATTTTCGGCATAGTCAGGGGAACCTATTCCATTGACTTCATGTGCACGACCAAAGCTAAAGGCAATGCCATCGCCATTGGTGGAGAAGTGTTTGCCCAATTGATCCGATAGCGCGAGATAGCCGGCCTTTTGGGACCGCTGAAGGATTTCCGTACTACCCAGTGTACCAGCGGATAGAATGACCCGATTTGCCGCAATGTAAAAGGTTTCCTGATGATAGTGATGTTTTGCCGTGGAAGTTCGGCCGATTTCAACTTTCCAGCGATGTGAGTCGTCCCCACTGGGTTGAATACTGAGACAGGTTGCGCCGGTACAGAATTGAGCTCCGCGAGTCCTGGCCAGGGGAATCAGGTTGGTCATCAAAGTGTTTTTGGCGCCCACATTGCAGCCGGTCACACAATTGCCGCAGTGGGTACAAGGAGGCTGATGAAGACCGGCGTTATTGCGAATCAATCCATCAGCTGTGGCGTTAGGTGAGTTGGAGTGGTGTTGGGCTTCATCAGAGAAGGTTACACATAGATCCGCCGGCGACAGATTGACCTGGCAGTTGTTTTCCAGTGCCTTGCCCAGAGTCTTGAGTGCCTGGTATTTCTGAATGTCTTCCTGTTTTTGCTGATAGAAGACATTTGTTGGTGCAGGTTTAACGCTTAACCAATGACTGACTTGTTCAAATGCTTCGTCGAGTATCTCAGGATCCTTCCTGAACGTTTCCGGCCATCGAGGCTGCTTGAATAAGGCAGAGTCAGGCTTTTTCGCAACGTTGGCATTGATCAGGGAGGTTCCTCCCAGGCCGTTTCCCACCAGAATGTCCAGACCTTCTCCCTGTCTAATGTCAAAGAGTGCGTCAGGATATCCAATCAGTTCGTTGCGGTTATTGGATTGTAGTCTGATGTGGGAAGGAATATTTCCCAGGTCATTTGGAAAATCTCCAGGGTGATATTCTTGCCCGCGTTCCAGTACCAGCACGGATCGATTCGGATGGGCAAGCCTGAAAGCGGCGACGGATCCGCCATATCCTGAACCGATGATGAGGACGTCGACTTGGTGTATGATGTCTCCGGATTTATGACCGGTAATTAATGACTCTACGGGAGTACTTATCTGAGTGTCAGATAACTCCATGGTGGTTTCCTTGTTTTCACTGGCTGCCATGTGAATGGTTCTTCTTAAAGGCCAGTACCCGGTTGATTTTCTGCCATGCCTAATGGATTTGTCGAAACCACAGGGTAACGACAAAACCGCCTGTCGACCGGTTGTTCACTGGCGACAGTCCGTTTATCGATTTATGAGTTTCCGGCAAGGTATTACGTTTTAGTTTTTATAAGGCCTTGTCCATTTGGACGAGTTATTCATCGGGCGAATATGCCGATACCAAAATTGAAGGCCTGATCTGGGATAATGACTGCCTGTCGGCAATAGGGACTAACATTAAGTTGAACAACCACATTATGCAAAATCATTTCTCACATTCGATTGAAAACGCCTGGTTGCGGGAGTCTGTCAAGATCAGAGCGCTGCAGACCAGGTCGTCGTTGTTCAGCATGTTCCTCATTGCTCTTATTATGTTGTTTGCGCTTGAGCAATATATCCCGGTGCACATCGTGCTGTTCTGGGTAAGCGGTATCCTGCTGACGGTAGGATGGCGTTACCTGATAAGCGCTCGAATAATGAAGAACTTTGAGCGTCGAGGCAATGGAGAAATCAAGGCGGCAGACAGAAATCTGAGGATTTGTAGTGTGATGACCCAATTGGGCGTTGGGCTGGGGGTAGCCCTTTGCTGGGGGGAGATTCCAACAGATGCTGCCTATATTATCACTGCGGCCCAGTTGCTTCACGGCATGGGGTGTATGATCAATCTCTCCTATGACTATAAATCGTTCAAATACTCACTCCCCATGCTGATGATTCCACCGTTCATATTCTGGGTGGTGAAAGAGGGGCAGGGCAGTATTATTTCTGCCTCAATCGTTCTTCTGTCTTTCATGATGCTGAATCTGGTAAAGCGCTCAGAAGCCAGCCTGAAAGACACATTCAAGATGCGTTTTGAGAATGTACGATTACTGCAACAGGTCGAAGCCGAAAGAGCCAAAACCGAAGAAGCCCTGACCGTTGCCCAGAAGGCTAACCAGACCCGCTCTTTCTTCATGGCGGCAGCCAGCCACGACCTCAGACAGCCCTTGTTTGCGCTATCCATATTGACCGACACTCTCGGGCTGCAGCCATTACCCGATTCTGCAAAGCTGATATTTGAAAAACAGAAATCCTCCATCGCTGCACTGAGGAGCCTGTTTGATAATCTGCTGGATCTTTCCAAGTTTGATTCCGGTCAGATCGATCCCAAGATCGAAAGCTATTCGCTGGAATCGATTCTGTCACCCATCGATGAAGAGTTTGCGGTGATATGTGCGAATCGTGGTATATCCTGGACCCTGAAGTATCCATCAGTGGCGGTTCAGACGGATCGGGATCTGTTACAGAGGGTGGTTAGAAACCTGCTGACCAATGCCACCAATTTCACCGATGAAGGTGGAGTGAGCCTGAATATCATATTTCGTGACGACAAGGCTTACTTTGAAGTGGCGGATACCGGATGTGGAATTGCTGAAGCTGATCAGAAAAGGGTATTCGATGACTTTGTTCAACTGAATAACAGCAATCGGTTGAGAACCAAGGGTGTGGGTCTGGGTCTGGCGATCACCAAACATATCAACCAGCTGCTCGGATTGAAACTGAACATGTCGTCAAAAGTGAACCAGGGAACAAAGTTCAGTTTTGAATGTCCGGCCTCACTGCTAATCAAGCCGGTGAAGGAAGAAAAACAACCGCAAATATCAACGGAAATGGTATCGGGATTGTCAGTTTGGATATTTGAAGACGAACCTTTGGTGCGTGATGCACTTAGGCATCAGTTCCAGGCATGGAATTGTCCTGCTGAAATGTTTGAATCCCGGCAGGATTTCATGGAGAAAAAAGGTCGATTTGAGAACCTGCCTGATTTGGTCATTCTGGATGATATGTTAAGTCATGACGAAAGTGGCCTGGACCTGGCCGAAGAATTGATGCCTCTCATCGGAGCCAAACGAATATTGTTGATGACTGGGAACTCTGATCCTGAACGGCTGCAGACATTGGACAGCAGCCCGTTTATCTACGCTCGTAAACCAATATCCCTTGACTGGTTGATCTACTGGATGATGACGGCGGGTCGTTCTGCGCGTATAGCACAGCCTGAACCCTCAGATCAGGACTGATTCACTGCTGGAACCCATGTCCGGCCGTGAATCAGAGTGAGGCTAGATCATTCCCAGTTGCCGGGCTTTCAGAATAACCTGAGCCCGGCTTTTGGCACCGAGAACTCTGAATACCGTGGCAAGATGAGTTTTTACCGTACCTTCCGCCATATCCAACCGATCCGCAATAACCTTGTTGGGCATGCCTTTCAGCAGGCAATGCAACACTTCTTCCTGCCTGGGTGTGAATGTCGGTTTCTCCATAGGTGGGGGAGTGGGTTTGACCGTTGTCGGGGGAAGGTCAAAACCAAGTAACCGGATGGCGTTTGGCGGAATATAGCTGCTTCCGGCCATTACCATTCGAATCGCGTTGACAATAATGTCCACATTCGAGCTTTTGGGTATAAACCCCCTCACACCATATTCAAAGGACTGGGCGATGATGGCAGGATCTTCTTCGCCTGAGAATATGACAATGGGAAGATCCGGATACTTTTCACGCAAAGTGCTCATGCCTTCGACACCCTGAGTGTCTTCAAGGTGAAGATCGAGCATCACCAGATCGACAGAGGGACTACTCTCCAGAAACTCCGTCGCTTCCGCGAGGCTGCGTACTGCAGTCGCTTCAGAAAAAATATTGAGGGCCAGAAGGGCCGTGGTTATGGCTTCCGTTACGATTGGGTGATCGTCTACTAGCAGGGCTTTCAGGTTGCTGTCTTTCACAATTTACCGTCGCTGTTTGTCTATCCGCTGCTTTCCGTCAGCGATTGCAAAAAAATGGCTTGCCGTACAGATAATGAAGAGAGCCTATGTCATCTCTCTGCCACACTCTGCTGCTGGGTTCTATTACATATTGATTTTATTGAAAAACCAAGGATAACTGAGGTCAAAGACCGGCTCAATGGATGAGGCGTTTTATCCCTCAACTAAACTTTCGTTTAGGTTAAACGCCGGATCCCATTTCTTCAACAACAGGAATACATTATCAGGGCTGAAATTGCGACAAAGTCTTCCCATATAAGAATGCCGGTTGGCGAGAAGAAACACCATGAACGACCAGAAGAAATGGGTAAAGGAAAATATAAGAGTTATGGCATCTTTATTTATTGTAATTTTGGGCGGTATCGGTTTGATCATTTCGTCCAGCCTGATGCTTAGCCATCGAAGCGGTGCATCTCTGGAATCCAATGACCAGGCGAAAGCAGAGCCAGGTGACGGGGTGATGGTGAATGTCTATGCGGTGGATCCCAGTAATGCGGATTTCAAAGGCAAATTGTTGCACTCTGAGATCACCGATCCCGAAGCGCAGCTGGACTTTGCCGTACCTGACGGCGTAGAGCCTCCGTATCTGCTGGAGTTCCAGACTCTGGGAAGCAGTTTCTATGCTCCGGAAGCAAACTACATTAATTGAATTCGTGGAAGTAAAAGAAGCGGGTTACCCTTGGTGGTTTCCCGTCAGGATTTGAGGGACTGAGCTGACGCTTTGACTGGTTCGCCCCCGTCACTGTTTTCCTGTCGGGCATCGCTATCCCTGCTTTCCCTTTGCTGCCCATCAGGGGCATTTCCCTCCATTTCCTTTGCCTGCCTTCGACTTGAGGATTCCTTTGAGGAAACCGGGATATCCTCATTTTCAGCAATAAAATGCATCGCCATTTCAAAGGCGTTCTGGGTAAACCCCAATACTTTGGCAAAGCCCTCGTCAGATAGCTGTCTGGCGGCATCGTGGCGTCGGTAGATATTAATAAACTCGCGCTCACGCTCGTACTGTAGCGGGAGCCTGCCCAAGCCCCAGTCGTTAAGCAGACGCCACAATTCCGGATTATAGGTTCTGGTATACTTGAGAATGAATGGAACCGGATCGTTGCGGGCGAGCAAGGCGGCCAGCCTCAGAATCAACTCGAAGGAAATGGTGGCGGTGCCGTTTTCCACGGCTTCCCAAAAGCTTTTGTCTTTCAGATTAATGGCATCGCTCAGTTCATGGATGGTCAACCCGGCAACCTCTCGAAGGTCTTTGAGTGACTGTCCTGCTGCCACCATCACTTTCAGCTGGTCCTGATTGCGTAGGATGGTTTTCCCCACGCGTAAAGACCCATCTGTGGTCTTGCGAGCTATTCTGAAAGCTGAGTTGGTAATCTCTGAAATACGTTGGAACCAACCGTCATCCTTGGATGACGGTTGGTTTTGGGATTTGGCTGAACTTTTTGGCTGCCTGGAACCGCCTGCCTTGCTTTTAACACCCTTCTGAGTGTTCGGCTTTTTACTGCTTTTTCCTGTTTCTGCCGGCGTTGAACCTGATGTCCGGTGATCTGATGCCATAATTGCGAGTTCCAGTGCTCGACTGCTGATCTACTGACTTGTGAGAAGTTTAGCCCTCGGTTGTTGCAACTTTTGGTTCATTTGTCAGTACATCAACAAGAATTTCTCCTGACTCTTTGACAACGAAATCCAATTCCTTATTTGTCTCCGGCAAGGCTGCCTGTTCTTCCTGGAACTTTTCATATTCGTCGTAGGAGGCAAAAGTTTTTTCACTACGTGCCTTCCTCCTGAGATTTACGTAATCGAGCTCTTCCTTACGGATCGCATCGAGTTCTTTTTTACGGGTCTCAATATTCAGCGAAATTTCTGTCTGCATTTTGGACGTTTTCAGGAACTCGATTTCTTTCAGCAGAGCCTGATATTCGACATTTTTGTCCATGCGTTCCTGATGATGTTGGTTCAGGGCTTCCACCAGCGGAGCCACCTCGCCGTAATTACGGTGAGCCACAGGATCGATCTGGTCCCAGGGAAGTGCTTCAGGAAGAGCATCTTCGCCGACTTCCTTCTTATCGATCGCTGATGGCAGCAGAATATCGGGAATAACGCCTTTGTGCTGAGTGCTTCCACCGGATACCCGGTAAAACTTCGCTTCGGTGATTTTTAGCTGGCCGTGGCTCAGTCCTCTGACGGATTGGACGGTACCCTTGCCAAATGTCTGGTCACCGATGATGACACCGCGACCGTAATCCTGGATCGCCGCAGCAAAAATCTCAGAGGCCGATGCGCTCATACGGTTTACCAGAACCGCCAATGGTCCGGAGTAGGCGGTGCTGTCATCGGGGTCGTCATAGACCCTGACACGGTTGTCCGCTGTCCTGACCTGTACGGTAGGACCTTCCTGAATAAACAGACCCGTCAGCTGGATGGCTTCCTGCAGGGCACCGCCACCATTGTTGCGCAGATCGATGACGAGACCGTCGATGTTCTCTTTCTTCAGTTCACTCAGTAACCGATATACATCACGGGTAGTGCTGCGGTAGTTAGGGTCGCCGGCCTGCATGGCCTGGAAGTTGGCGTAAAAGGTTGGGATATCAATGATTCCGATGGTGTAGTCCTGGCCGCCTCTATTCACCTTCAGAATTTTCTTTTGGGCAGACTGATCTTCCAGATCCACACGGTCACGGACAATATTGATCACACGGGTTTCGTTGTCGTTGGAAGCTTGAGCGGGAATCACTTCAAGACGTACGACGGTCTTCTTGGGGCCCCGAATGAGGTCGACGACTTCTTCCAGTCTCCAGCCGATGACATCCACGATGTCTCCGTCAGCTCCCTGGCCGACACCGACAATACGGTCAGCGGGCTGCAAAATGCCATGTTTGTCTGCCGGACCTGCCGGAACCAGACGTACCACTTTGGTGAATTCGTTATCCGACTGCAATACGGCACCAATGCCCTCCAGAGACAAGGACATGTTGATATTGAAATTCTCAGAATTGCGGGGCGAAAAATACTGGGTATGCGGGTCATAGACGTTGGTGACCACATTCATATAAGCCTGGAAGGCATCTTCTGAGCGTGCCTGGCTGATTCGGTTCAGCTGGCTTTCATAGCGCTTTCTCAGGCTTTTGGCGATGTCTTCGTCAGTCTTACCGGAAAGCCTTTGATTGAGCACCGCATTTTTGATCCGTTTGTGCCAAAGCACATCCAGCTCTTTTTCATCAGCAGGCCATTTGGCCTTTTCTCGATCGATCTGCAGGGTTTCGTCTTTGCTGAAATCCAGTTTGTCGAGGCCTTTGTCCAGTGTCTCGATGACGTAGGTCAGGCGACCGGCAATACGCTCTTGGAACTGGTTGTAAATATCAAAGGCAGGTTCCAGCTGGCCGGATTTAATGGCACCGTCCAACCGATAGCGGTATTGCTCGAAGCCGTCGATATCGCCCTGTGTAAAGTAAACCCTTTGAGGGTCCAGATACTTGATAAAGTTATCCAGCACAACAGAGGACAGTGACCCATCAATCTTGAGACTGCGGTAATGGGCATATTGAAGCTGTCTTGCAATATCACGGCTGGCCTTTGCCTGTTCGGGGGTCGGCTGCAACTCCGTGAGTGCGATCTGCTGGAGGGTCCCATCGGCTGTTTTGGAGGGGAGGTTGGCCGCAGAGACGGTGCTCAGGGCGACTCCTATCAAAAACAGGAATACTAATTGAAACTTCAGGGATCCGTTCTGAGGGGGGGATATTGCGGTACTGATTTGGCTCATTGACATCACGCTCTTTCGCCGGCCATTCAACCGGGATTTACTCTCATCAGATTTAGACGACTGCTGACTACATCCATCACCTATACGTTATACCTATTGATTCTAGGCCAAGCAAAGGGTTCCAACCAGAGTTAGATTCTGACAACTTTGTAAAGATTTGCAGGAAATGGGATTGGAACACAGTTTTTATACCTGAATTGCAAGGGGATTTCCCTATGTAGTCGTGGTTTCCAAAAAATATATGGGGGCAGAAACATTGAAATTAAATGTGAGTAAGCATTTTACTCAGGCAGGGGGCAAGGACGTAATAGGCTGAAAGGGAGAGAGTGCCCCCTTTCAGCAACTTGCCCTATGCTTTCGAGATAGCTTAAAAACGCTTTGGACTTAGTTTAAAAAACGCTTTGAATATAGGTTAAAAAAACTCAATCATTCAAACTTTCGGTTACTCTCAGCGTGCTCTATCAGCAATTTTGGAGGAGCAAAGCGGTCTCCGTATCGTTCTGCCAGTTCTTCGGCACGTTGGACAAAGGATTTAAGTCCATACTGATTAATGAACTGAATGGCGCCCCCTGTCCAGGGAGCAAACCCGATACCAAAAATACTGCCTATATTGGCGTCTTTCACGGATGTCAGTACACCTTCCTCCAGGCATTTGACGGTGTCTATTGCCTGTACGAACAATAGGCGATCTTTCAATTCCTGTAATGATGCGGCTTTGGTTTTGGTGATATCGGTGAAATGTTCGATTAACCCCGGCCACAGACTCTTTTTCCCATTGGCCGGATAGTCATAGAAGCCGGCACCCTTGGCTTTACCGGGTCGCTTGAACTCTGCCAGCATCTGGTCGATGACAGCTTCTGCCGGATGCGGTACCCAGGGGAATCCAGATTCCTCTAGATCCTTTTTACTCTGGTCCCGGATGTGGCTCATCAGGCTCAGACTGACTTCATCAGAGACGGCTAAAGGCCCAACGGGCATGCCTGCCAGTTCTGCTGCGTTTTCGATAGCGGCCGGATGAATGCCCTCCGCCAGCATGGCGATACCTTCGTTCACAAACTTACCAAACACTCTGGAAGTGAAGAAACCACGGCTGTCGTTCACCACGATTGGCGTTTTCTTGATCTGAAGTACAAAATCGAAGGCCAGTGCAAGCGTTTCCTCTGAGGTTTCCTGGCCAACGATAATTTCGACCAATTGCATTTTGTCCACTGGAGAGAAAAAGTGCAGGCCGATGAACTTATCAGGGGCTGTCGATGCTGCCGCCAGCTGTGTGATGGGAATGGTGGACGTGTTTGATGCAAATACTCCGTCCGGCGTCAGGAAGGGCTCTGACTCACGGGTGACGGTTGCTTTCAGCTCACTGTCCTCAAACACGGCCTCAATAATTAGATCGCATCCTTCAAGATCCTGGTGGTTATCTGTAGCAAGAATTCGCTCCAATACCGCTTCTTTGTGCTGCTCTGAGATTTGTCCCCGGCTGACCTTTTTCTTCAGTAGGCCCTCGCTGTAGGATTTTCCTTTTTCTGCCGCTTCCTGGCTGATGTCTTTCAGCACAACATCTATGCCGCTGTTGGCACATGAGTAAGCAATGCCCGACCCCATCATGCCGGCACCGAGAATTCCGACCTTGGTGACAGCTTTTGTTGATTGAATGTCCGGGCGTGAATGGCCTGCCTTAATGTCATTTAGTTGAAACCAGAAGGTTCCGATCATATTTTTGGCAATCTGGCTGGTCACCAGTTGAGTAAAATATCGACTCTCTATTCTTTGCGCGGTGTCAAAGTCGACCTGGGTACCTTCGACGACAGCCGATATAATGGCCTCGGGAGCGGGGTAGCATCCTTTGGTCTTGGCTTTCAGCATGGCGGGGGCAATTGCCAGCATTTGAGCAACTTTAGGCGTGGTCGGCGTTCCTCCTGGAATCTTGTAACCCTTCTGGTCCCAGGGCTGCGCCGCATCAGGATGTTCCTTAATCCATGCTTTGGCCGCGCTCAGCATTTCGTCGCTGGTGCCGGCCAGCTCATTCACGAGCCCCAGAGACTTGGCTTTGGAGGGCGATATCTGTTTTCCCTCCAGCAGGAAAGGCAATGCCTTTTCGATGCCCAGGTATCTGGGCAGTCTGGTGGTACCTCCGCCTCCGGGCAGCAGTCCCAGCGTCACTTCCGGTAGGCCGAGGCGGATCTTGTCGTCAGAGATTGCCATCCGGGCGTGGCAGGCCAGGACCAACTCCCATCCACCGCCAAGCGCTGTGCCATTGATCGCGGCGACGACAGGACGCCCAAGCGTCTCCAGCTTTCTCAGGGGAAGGGTAATGTCTCTGGTTAGCATATTGAAGAAAGCTTCGGCGTTTTCGGGTCCGACCTGTATCAATTCCCGAAGATCTCCGCCGGCGAAAAACGTCTTTTTGGCGGACGTTATGATGACCCCTGTAATCTGCTCTTTTTCTTCTGTCAGGCGGGATATAACTGATGCAAAGGCAGCACGAAAATCAGCGTTCATGGTATTGGCTGATTGATTCGGCATGTCGAGGGTCAGAGTGACAATGTTGTCCTGGTCTTTTGTGTAATGAATCGCGCTCATGTTCATTCTCACTGAAACTGTTCTTGTTATGACGCTGCGGATAGTCCATCCGCAGCGTCAACGGTTCTATAGGGGCGCCTGAGTGGTCAGGCCGGGAGACGCTCGATAATGGTTGCTATTCCCATGCCTCCACCTACGCATAGTGTTGCCAGCCCATAGCGCAGATTCCTGCGTTCAAGCTCATCCAGCACAGTGTTAAGGATCATTGCCCCAGTAGCTCCCAGAGGATGGCCCAGGGCTATCGCGCCGCCATTGACGTTGATTTTTTCATCGGGAATTCCCAGTTCACGCTGAAACTTGAGTACGACAGCTGCGAAGGCTTCATTGACTTCATACAAGTCAATATCTTCTGCCGACAAGCCGGCTTTCTGTAGTGCCTTGCGGGTGGCGGGTGCTGGTCCTGTGAGCATGATGGTGGGGTCTGTGCTGGTCACCGCCGTAGCCACAAATCGTGCCCGGGGTTTCAAGCCAAGGGCTTTCCCCTTCTCGGCGCTGCCAATGAGAAGGGCCGCAGCACCATCGACAATGCCCGAAGAGTTTCCTGGGGTATGCATGTGATGAATAGTTTCTACAAAGGGATATTTTTCCCGGGGGACCACGTCAAAGCCCATGTCACCCATCATCTGGAAGGAAGGCTTCAGCTGTCCAAGACCTTCCAGAGAGGTGTCAGGGCGAATAAATTCGTCATGATCCAGGATGGTCAGTCCGTTCTGATCCCTGACGGGGATGATTGAGCGGGAGAATAAGCCTTCCTGTCTGGCGGCGGCTGCCTTTTGCTGTGAGTGAAGGGCAAATGTGTCCAGCTGTTCACGGGAAAAGCCCTCAATGGTAGCGATCAGGTCAGCGCTGATGCCTTGTGGGATAAACCCGGTATGTAGGTTCGTGGCGGGATCAAGGGCCCAGGCACCGCCGTCACTGCCCATGGGAACCCTGGACATGGACTCCACACCACCGGCCACGACAAGATCTTCCCAGCCGGAACGAATTTTCATGGCTGCCAGGTTGACGGCTTCAAGACCTGAGGCACAGAACCTGTTGAGTGTGACCCCGGCGACACGGGTGTCCCAGTCAGCTACCAGTGCGGCCGTTTTCGCAATATCTGCGCCCTGATCACCAATGGGGGTGACACAACCCATGACAATATCGTCCACTTCTGCCGTATCCAGGCCATTCCTCTGTTGCAGCGCCTTCAGCGTGGATGCCAGCAAGTTGACGGGTTTGATTTCGTGCAGGGAGCCGTCCTTCTTACCTTTTCCCCTGGGGGTGCGGACGGCGTCAAAAATGTAGGCTTCATTACTCATGTCGGTCTACCGGGTTGATTGTTATTTGTATGTGTCGTTATAGATATATGGGTGAATCATCGATATTTGGGGGATTCCAGCTCGTATTAAGCGATGAGAGTACGCTCACGATAATTCAATGGATTGGAGGGAGAAATGACAGGAAGCCCCAATCAGGTTGGCGAAAACGATCATATGATGTGAGGAACGGTTCTGGTATCAGGTTATGGCGCTGTCCGGGAGGTGGACTATTCTTAAGCATACTTTATAGGTTTTTATGGCTATGGCACGTGCTAAGGAGTCTCTATGTCCATACTGGATAATGTTTACAATTATTATGAAAAGCTGGTTTTGGAAGAGTTGGCCACTCAGCTAGGGGAAGATCAGAAGGATGATGACTTCCTGACGGATACAGTATGTGTGGCGCTGAACCATTTGCCTGGACGTTATTTCAGGCACGGAGTGGATATGGCGTTTTATCTGACCTCTGATGAGTATGTGGATATGAAAAAGCAGGTCACTAAGGCCGTAAAAGACGCACTCGCTTATATGAAGGATCCTTCCAGAGACAAGTAAATTACCTCAGTAATATGCGATGCTTCCCGCTATTGAGAAACCCCGAGTTCCGGGGCTTCCCTGAAGATGGGAGGATGATGGAATAGGTGAGGGGTCAGGAACGGGCGACTGTCTGAGCAATGTTGTTCAAGGTTCGCTTGAAGCGTTCTGTCAACTCATTAAGATCAGATGCCGCCTGCTCATCCGGTATTGCCGTCAGCCATTGTTGAATCAGACCATCAAATCGGCTGCTTGGCGAAGAGGCGTCACTGGCGCTTTGCTGTAAGCCTGCGGTCAGTCGTTCAACCTGTAGCGCCATGCGGCGTTCTTTGTCTTCCTGCGGGCTATCGATTTCAGCCAAAATCTCTGCCAGGATAACGATGTCTTTCAGCGTGTCAGCAGAAGCTTTCTCCTTCCCGCTTTCCGCATTCTGCCGGGAGGCAAGTAATTCGTGGTGATGCTGATCCAGCTCGTCAATCGAGGCCGGCCATTCGATTGTACCGCCAGCGCCGAAGGATTTGGCGCACTCAAGCAATTGGCTGTAGTAGTCGACAAAACCGCTGATTCTCAACTGCTGTAGGCCTTTCTCTACCGTATCGATGGCTTTGTGGAAACGTTGTCCGAGAGATTTGGTCTGATCTCCCAAAGAGCCCAAGCTGCGGTATTGATCAATAAGCGTGGACAAGGCGGTATCTGTTCCGCTGTCTGGCGAAGCAGCCAAAGCTTCAACAGCAGTGATCAACTCATTGGCCTTATCCTGGTTATGGGAGATTTCTTCCTGATGCTGCTTGCGTTGTTCACCAATGCGGCCAAAAATCTCGTCGCAGGCTTTTCTGAATTGCCCCCACAGCTGGCGATCTGTCTTGTGGTCAGTAATGCCGACCTGCTGCCACTCTTTCTGTAAATCCTTGGCTTGATGGGTCGCCTGTTTCAAGTCTTCTTCAGACACCAAAGCTTCTGCGCGTGAAACGATTTCCTGCTTGAGCTTATGATTGCGCTCTTTTTCCTTATTCAGCTTGGTATCCAGCTCTGTGAGAAGCTCATTGAATCTGGTTTGGACCGGTTTGCCTTTCTTATGATCCACAGGGTAGTACTGACGCCATTCCTCACGGGCCTTACGATTGATTTTATCCACCAGCTTCCAGTCTGGTTGGTCCCAATCGATGGCTTCAATAAAGGTGGCAAGTTCGGTGCAGATGGACTCCCGCTTATCCAGGTTCACCTGCTTAAGCTTTTCCTCTTCTGAAAAATAGGCTTTACAGGGGGCGTAGGCATTGTCCGATGCATGTTTGAATCTCTGCCAGAGGTGCTGATCCGAAGATCCCCCGAGATCACGCCACTCTTTCTGCAGTTCCTTGATCTTGTTGGCTTTGATATGCGGTTCCAGATGTTGCTCCGCGAGATGTTCCATATGCTCGCACAGCTCTTCCTGCTTTGGTCTGGTGGCAAAGCCCTGCCAGTCCCTGAGTTCATCCAGTTGGCTCAGCAACATTTTGAGCCTGGCCTGCAAGTCCTGTTTTTGTTTTCCAGGGAGGTGCTCCAGGTCTCGGTTGGCGTCTTTGGTCAGGCGCTGTGCTTTTTTAACTTCACCCTGAGATATGGCTTTTTCAAGTTCATCCAGGTCTTTACGGACCTTATCTTTGAACTTACCAATATCCTCAATATGCCGGGTTTGCAGTGTTTGGATTTCGCCGACGGCTTCGGATACTGCCTGCAATAGGGGATGAAGGTTGTAATCTGAGGGCCACTCAATATCAGTAACCATCTGGCGCAGGGACTTGACCAGCGTTTTCCTCTCTACAGGATCCGCGTCCGCCGCAGATCTTGCCTGCTCCAGTTTATCTGACAGTTCACTCTGATGAGAAAACAGGCGCTGAAGGGCTATATGATAGTGGCGGATTTCCGTCATCACATGCTGATAGCGCTTTTGTTCTGTTTTATCGACTCTCTGATGACGGGTGGCCTCCAGCCAACGGTTCTCCTGAGTCTTAATGAGGGCGTCGAGAGCCGAAAGCTCTGACTGCTGGGTCAGGGGAGTGGACTTAAGTTTTTCCCTGGTTTTCTCCAGTTCCTGACAGGTTTCCTCTCGTTCGCCGCTTTGAAGTCTGGCTTCTTCAACAATTTGGTGTTCTCGAGCTTCCTGCTCTGCAATTTGATTAGCCCGACTTTTACAGGTTTGCAGTGCGCGCTCGATTCGGTCCTGATGTTCCTGATGCTGGCCGAGATCAAATTTAGCGAGTGAACGGATCAGCGCTTCCAGCTTTTCTGTGTAGTACTTGGTCGCTTCGGTCGCAGCGTGTTGTTCCAGGCTGTCACACAGGGATTGGAGTTCTCTTTCATGGGCCAGTTTTGCCTGCTCCTGGTCCTTGTATGCCTGCAGTCGAGACTTAGCCTTCTGAAACACCCCTTTGTCTTTACCCTTGGTTCGGCTGACCAGTATCGATAATTTCTCTGGATCGACGATCAGTTCCGCCGCCTTTTGTCGAATAAGGCTGAGTGGATGGTTGATTGCCAGCTCCAGAACAGTGTCCGGTGCGTGCAGGTGAAGGCTTTGCAGGAAGAGGTGCAGATTGTCTGAACTCTTAAGGCCTGTGGCGAGATCAAAAGCCAGATCCTGGGATATGCGTTGTAGATGTTGTCCCAGGAAGCTATCGAAATTAGTGGAGGTCTCCGCCAGAATTTCAAGAACCCGATTATGTGCGGCTTGTCTGGCTTTATCTGTGGATTGAGCCAGATCGATCAGGTCCGTCACTGAAAGTACTCGTTTCAGCGCTGCCTTGAGAACAGTATCGTCTGTTTCATGCTTGATTAGTTGTTCCAGAATCGCCTTATCTTCTGATTTTCCCCAATCCAGTTGGGTGATGGCTTCTTTTCTGACGTCCGGGTTATTGCTCTGCCATTTGGGCTTAAAAATTTTTTTTAAAAGCATGAAGTGAATGATCCTGGAAGCTCGTTTTACGTCTTAACGCCAACAGATCCTAGGCTGTAATATACTATCCCTTCTTGCCCGAGATGACCTTGGGAACGGTTTTCAGGCGGGAAATCTTGATTACATTTTGTTGACGACGGCATAGTCTACTCCGTATAGGGGATTGCCGCTACTCCGATCAGAATATGAAAACTCATAAATATTATTTGAGTCAGTAGGATACTGGTCGACCTAAGAACGCTTGCAGGAAAAATGTTAGACCATCATGACCGATGCACAGATCAGTCTTCAGGACGTTAGAAACTCCGCTCTCCGATTATTGGCCCGAAGAGAGCACTCCGAGCAGGAGCTCAGGGAAAAGCTGGCTCAGCGTGGCGCCACGGCAGAACATCTGGATCAGGTAATCGCTTATTTAATCGAGGGGAAGTATCTGTGTGATGTTCGCTATGCTGAAATGATCATTCGCAGGCGAGCTTCTCAGGGATATGGACTTCGCAAGGTTTCCTACGAGTTGTCCGGGAAGGGGGTGAGCCGTCATGATATTCAAACATCCCTTGAGGAGCTGAATATAGATTGGATTGATGTGGCAGTCACGACATTACAGAAAAAGTTCAGAAGTCCACCGGAGAGTCCGTTGGAGATTCAAAAATACCAAAAGTTTCTTCAACAGAAAGGGTTTGATTTTGATGCGATAAAAGCTGCCATGGAGGTGATCAGGTAGCGATCAAAGCATGGGAGGAGCCACTCTGAAAGGCTGAGGCATATCCGGCGTGGTGTCACTGAAATCGTCGCTGGTTGTCGTTGATGTTGCCGATTGGGCAACAGTGCCGTCATTGATTCCAGGTTGTTTCATCCAGGCCAGAACATCGTAGTAGCGGCGGATGTTCTGTACATAATGTACTGGTTCCCAGCCTCTGGCGTATCCAAAGCGGGTTTTTTTATACCATTTCTTTTGCTGTAGAAGCGGTAAGGCGTCTTTCACATCAATCCACTTATCCGGATCCTTGCCCTGGTTTTCAGTGATAATCCGGGCATCTTCCAGGTGTCCCATACCCACATTGTAGGCAGCCAATGCCATCCAGGTGCGATCGGGCTCGGGAATTCTCTCAGGCATGCGCTTGTGAATCTGGCTGAAGTACTTTGCACCACCAAGAATGCTCTGTTCCGGATCCAGTCTATTGCGAATATCCATTTCCTTGGCAGTTGTTCGAGTCAGCATCATCAATCCGCGAACGCCTGTCGGTGACGTGGCGTAAGGACGCCAATGAGACTCCTGATAGCCAATGGCGGCCAGAAGGTGCCAATCCAGTTCGAAGTCGTTTGCTGCGGCCTTGAATGTATCCTCAAACTTAGGAAGCCGGTCGCGGATATGTTTGATAAACGTTCTGGCGCCAACATAATTCAACTGGTCGACATGCCCGAAGTACTTTTCCTGGAGATAAGTCAGAGTGCCGTCCTGTGAAATTTTTTCCAGAAACAGGTTGGCCTGTTCCAGCAGGCTGTTGTCTTTGCCAGGAGGGAATATCCAGCTCACTTTAAGCGGTTCCATAAGGGCAAAACTGTTGCGGACTTTGGGGAACATCGCCTTGTGAATGGCATATTCCGCGGAGTTTACGATTGCAATATCGACTTGACCTTCGTCGACCATCCGCATCATGTCAGGTGTTTCAATACCATCAGCCTCTTCCCATACCAGGTTCGGCAGCCTTGCATCTTTCAATTGGTCAAGAAAAGCCGCTTGTGCCGTGGAGGCGGGGACAACAATACTCCGGCCAATAAGGTCATCAACGGTTTTTGGCTTAGGCTTACCGTTGGCGAACAATACCACCGGCTGAAACGTCAGATAGTCTGAGCTGAAATTAAGATTGCTGGCCCGATCATGTGCCGCTTGCTGACTCAATCCAAGGGCGGCAAAGTGGGTATAATTCTGTTCCAGAACTGAATAGGCTTCGTCGAGGTCTGTGGCAACTCTAAGTCGAAGTTCCACGCCAATTTGCTCAGCAAATAACCGGGAGAGTTCATACTCGAACCCCGCAGCTCCATCTCGGTCTTCATAATAGGTGGTGGGAGCATTGCGAGTGATGACGTGAAGTACACCTTCCTGCTCGATGCGTTCCAACACGGTTGGACGGCTGCAGCCGGTCAGCGCGACAATAAGCACCGCCGCCAAAAGAACCAATATCCTTTTGGGATTTGACCAATCAACCAGCATCATGAGATTTCGCAAGCAGATGTTTCCTTGTCTGTGAGGATGTCCCTGGTTTTATGCAATACCGATTCCATGGCGCTCATCCTCTTGGGTTTTCAGTCAGGAATCAAGTTGTGAAATGTCCCTAGCTGCAAAAGAATGTCAAATTAGCGGACATGTTGTTCATTTTTGCGGCGCATTTTACTCAGGTTTGCCCTGGAAAGTAACACCCTTAATATTGGTTCAATTAATAGGCTGTCGGTGGCTGTTCGTTGCCGGGGTGTAGCTTTTTATATGTGCGGATGCTGGAAATTTATATGTGCGGATGCGGGAAATTTAGTCCAAAAGACGTAAAAACCCTTTTTAAATCAATCGACAAAATGATACCGGGTCGAATCAATGAATTTGGCAGGTGAAGTGGCCCGGAAGGCGGTTTTCTATTATCATTACGCCTCTTTTTTTCTCCCCCAGTTCAGAGGCAGATAGTCAACGTTATGTTTGAACTTCGTGGTGCTCCCGCTCTTTCTCCTTTTCGTCGTAAGAAGTTATTGGCCACTTTGCAGGATGTTGTGCCTGAAACCCAATCGCTTTATGCGGAGTACATGCATTTTGTCGAGTTGGACGGTAATTTGTCTGCCAATCAACGCACAGTGTTGGACAAGCTGCTGACCTACGGACCAACAGAACAGACCGAATCTCCAGAAGGAACATTATTCCTGGTTGTTCCCAGACCCGGTACTATCTCGCCCTGGTCCAGCAAGGCGACGGACATCGCACATAATTGTGGGCTTCATGCAGTTCGCCGTATAGAGCGGGGAATCGCCTACTATGTGCGTGGAAGCCAACAATTGTCATCTGAACAAAGGGCAAAGCTGGCGGAGATGCTGCATGATCGCATGACCCAGGCAATATTCCATGAAATTGCTGGAGCTGAGTTGTTATTTGGACATGCTGAGCCAAAGCCGATCAACAGTGTTCCGGTGTTGGAAAAAGGGCGCAAGGCCCTGGTTGATGCTAACCGCAACATGGGACTTGCGCTGGCGGAAGACGAGATCGATTACCTGACGGAAGCATTCACACAATTAGGGCGTGATCCTAATGATGTGGAATTGATGATGTTCGCGCAGGCTAACTCTGAGCATTGTCGTCACAAGATCTTCAATGCCAGCTGGGAAATTGACGGTGAGCTTCAGCCGAAATCATTGTTTGGCATGATTAAGAACACCTACGACGTTGGCGGAGAGACTGTACTGTCCGCATACAGAGACAACGCTGCCGTCATTCAGGGAAGTCAGAGCGGGCGCTTCTTCCCAGACCCTGACAGCAAGGTCTATGGGTACAACGTCGAGGATATTCATATCCTGATGAAAGTTGAAACCCACAATCACCCCACGGCTATTTCCCCGTTTGCAGGCGCTTCAACCGGTTCCGGTGGAGAGATCCGAGATGAAGGTGCGACAGGGATAGGAGGCAAGCCAAAGGCCGGATTGGTCGGGTTTACCGTTTCCAACCTGAATATCCCTGACTATCGTCAACCATGGGAAGGGGACTATGGCAAGCCCGAGAGAATCGTTTCCCCTCTGCAGATCATGCTTGAAGCTCCCATTGGAGGCGCTGCTTTCAATAACGAATTCGGTCGTCCAAACCTGTGTGGTTATTTCCGGACATTTGAAGAAGAAGTCCCTGGTGTCAACGGCCGAGAAATGCGGGGCTACCACAAGCCGATCATGATTGCGGGCGGCCTTGGGAATATCCGGGCGGATCACGTAGAAAAGGGCGAAATCGCTGTTGGTTCGAAACTCATCGTACTGGGTGGCCCGGCGATGCTGATCGGATTGGGTGGCGGTGCTGCTTCCTCAATGGATAGCGGTTCCAGCCATGAAGATCTGGATTTTGCTTCTGTGCAGCGGGACAACCCGGAGATGGAGCGCCGCTGTCAGGAGGTCATCGATGTCTGCTGGCAGATGGGTTCCAACAACCCCATTCTTTTTATCCACGATGTTGGTGCCGGTGGCTTGTCCAACGCACTGCCTGAATTGGTCAAGGACGGTGGTCGTGGCGGTCAGTTTGAGCTGCGTGACATTCCCAACGATGAGCCTGGGATGTCCCCGCTGGAAATCTGGTGTAACGAGTCCCAGGAGCGTTATGTCCTCTCGGTTGCAGTAGAAGACCTCGAGCTTTTTGATCAGATCTGTCGTCGTGAACGCTGCCCTTATGCAGTGGTTGGTAGCGCAACAGAGGAAGAAAAACTGGTGCTGGCAGACGAATATTTTGCGAACAATCCCGTAGATCTTCCTATGTCAGTCCTGTTTGGCAAACCACCCAAGATGCACAGGGCGATTGAGCGTCAGAGTTTTGCCAAACCGATATTTGAATCTTCCAACATTGATCTGGAAGACGCTGTAGAACGCGTTATGCGGTTGCCAAGTGTGGCCAGTAAAGGCTTCCTGATAACGATTGGTGACCGTTCAGTAACCGGTATGGTATCAAGGGACCAGATGGTAGGTCCCTGGCAGGTGCCGGTGTCTGATGTCGCCGTCACTACTGCCAGCTATGACACTTATGCCGGCGAAGCCATGGCAATGGGAGAGCGTACTCCGATTGCCCTGATTGACGCACCGGCGTCCGGTCGAATGGCTGTTGGTGAGGTGATTACCAATATCGCTGCAGCTCCAATTTCCAGATTGGGACAGATCAGCCTTTCCGCTAACTGGATGGCCGCTGCCGGGCATCCGGGTGAGGATGAGGCGCTGTTCGACACCGTAAAGGCAATTGGTATGGAGCTGTGTCCCGAGTTGGGAATTACGATTCCTGTCGGAAAAGATTCCATGTCCATGAAGACAGTCTGGGAAGAAGGCGAGCAGCAGAAATCTGTCACTGCGCCTTTGTCTCTGATTATCACAGGGGTTGCACCGGTTGAAGATGTTCGCCGGACTTTGACGCCACAATTAAGATTGGATGAACCATCCAAGTTGATCCTGATTGATCTGGGAGCCGGTAAAAATCGTCTGGGTGGCTCAGCATTGGCTCAGGTGTATCGCCAGATCGGCGCAGTTGCTCCAGACCTGGATAACCCGAAAGAGCTGGCCGCTTTCTTTGATTGTATCCAGAAGCTCAACCGTGAAGGCAAGATCAAGGCTTACCATGATCGCTCTGATGGCGGGTTATTCGCCACTCTGGTGGAAATGGCTTTTGCCGGGCGTTGCGGTTTGCAGATCGCTCTTGATCAGTGGATTAAGGATCCAAGCCATTTCGCCCGGGAGCTGTTTAATGAGGAACTGGGTGCGGTCATCCAGGTGGCTGAAAAGGATTTGGACTATGTCCAGAAAGCTATCATTGATGCAGGACTGGCTGAAGACCTGGTTATCGTGGGAAGTCCGACGACTGAGCAGCGTATTGAGTTGAGTTACCAGGGACAACAGGTACTGGGATATTCCAGAGCAGACCTGCAGCAGAAATGGACTGAAACCAGCTATCGCATTCAGAGCCTAAGGGACAATAGTGACTGTGCTGCTGAAGAATATGCAGCGATTAAGGATGACTCAGATCCCGGATTGTCGGCGGCACTGACCTATGATGTCTCCGAAGATATTACTGCGCCATTCCTGAATGTTGGAGCCAAGCCGAAAGTTGCGATTCTGCGCGAACAGGGCGTCAACAGTCAGACTGAAATGGCTGCAGCCTTCAATCGTGCCGGATTCACCTCGGTGGATGTCCATATGAGTGATGTCCTGTCTGGTCGAATTGCACTTGATCAATTTAAAGCTTTGGCCGCCTGTGGTGGATTCTCCTTTGGGGATGTACTTGGTGCAGGCGAAGGCTGGGCAAAGTCTATTTTGTTCAATGCTCGTGCCAGAGATCAGTTTGAGGCATTTTTCCATCGCAAGGATACCTTGGCGCTGGGTGTCTGTAATGGTTGCCAGATGTTGTCCACACTGAAAGATCTGATTCCAGGAACAGCTCATTGGCCGCGCTTTGTCCGTAACCTGTCAGAACAATACGAAGCACGCCAAGTAATGGTTGAGGTCATGGATTCACCGTCAGTCATTCTGCAGGGAATGGCAGGGTCAAGAATGCCAATTGCTGTGGCACATGGCGAAGGTCGTGCTGAGTTTACCGGCAATGATGGGGAAGAATTGGCGAAGAATGCCCGAGTGGCGCTGAGATTTGTCGATAACTATGGAAATCTTGCCAGTGGCTATCCATTCAATCCAAACGGATCACCTATGGGGATTGCCGGGATTTGTAATGATGATGGCCGCGTAACGGCTATGATGCCACATCCGGAACGCGTATTCCGGGCAGTTTCGAACTCCTGGCGGCCTGATGACTGGGCTGAAGATGGAGCCTGGATGCGGATATTCCGTAATGCCCGTGTCTGGCTGGATTGATTTGACTCCATAACTCTTCGTGCCCTGCTTGTTCAAGCAGGGCCTTTCTCCTCTTTTCTCTTCTTATCTGTTTTTGGTTCTGCCCCTGTCTGTCTTTTGGTATTGGGATAAAACATCACCATTCCAGCTTAATATAATGTAAATTAATGTAACGAAATGTTAACGATGCCGTGCCCAGCATGATGGTTTGTCTAATAAATAGACGACATTATGACGGTTTGTACATATTTGGGGTGAAAAATGGCTCTAAAATCCGTCATTCTTTGGACGCCGAATGATGGTTATTCACATTAGTTTTTAGTGTGTCAATACTGTGTCAATTTTCAGTATTGAATCTACCGTTTTACCTGTTGACTTATTTAACTTATTGAAAAATAAAGACTTTAAATTTTGCCTAATTACTCGCCAATCTGAGCGCAACCTAGTAAAAACAAGGCATTCCAGCACTTTCCCAAACTTTATCCCCAGAGATATCCACAGATTCTGTGGAGAAGTTTCAGTTTTGTTGTGTTTGTGTGACAAATGCGGAAAATTGTGGATAAAAAAACACCGAAAAGGAGACTTATACATGTATCACCTTTGCTTTTATGTACCTGAGAGCCATGTTGAACAAGTAAAAACAGCAATATTTGAGGCGGGAGGAGGTCGTATAGGTGACTATGACTGCTGTGCATGGCAAGTGAAAGGTTTGGGGCAATTCAGGCCGGGGACGAATAGCACGCCGTTCATCGGGAGTCTTGGTAATATCGAGAAGGTGGATGAATTTAGGGTGGAGTTGGTTGTGGACAGACCTTATATAGAAGCGGTGATTGCTGCTCTTAAGGCGTCGCACCCATATGAAGAGCCCGCATATCATGTGTTAAAAGTGGAAGACTTTTAATTAGGCGTAATGTGCGGGCTGGTGTGGTCTGAAAGTCCTGTGTCGGTTTATACCGGGTCAGGATTTAATTCTCTCGTAAGTAATGTCTTTCACATGCACAGGGAAGGACCTTGATTGCCGATCTTCAAGGTAATGCTCGAGTGTGTATTTGACTGTCGGAAAAGCGATTTCCTCCCATGGAATGTCTTCTTCCCTGAATAATTTTGTCTCAAGGCTCTCAGGTCCGATGCCGAATTCTCCATTTATGACTGTGGCTCGATAAAAAATGTGAACTTGTCCGATGTGAGGTACATCGATCATCGTGTATAAACCTTCCAGGTTGACCCTGGCCTCGGCTTCCTCCCAGGTTTCCCGAATAGCAGCTTGAGAAGTGGTTTCGTTCATTTCCATGAATCCGGCCGGCAATGTCCAGTAGCCAAGTCTTGGTTCAATCGCTCTGCGGCAGAGGAGGATTTTGTCTTCGTAAACGGGGATGGTTCCTGCGACAATTTTAGGGTTGATGTAGTGAATGGTGTCGCAAGTGGGGCAGACATGGCGATGTCTGTTATCACCATCAGGGACGCGCTGTTCTACGGGGTTGCCGCACTGGCTGCAAAACTTCATATAAATTCGACTGATTGAGTAGGTGATTGGACAGTATAACGCTGTATAAATGGTTGCACAGCGACGGGTGCCTAAAAAATGGCAGGTGTGTTATTGTGCGTCAACTTTTAACTTATCGATGGTTGTAATTCATTTCAGTGCTAGAGCGGATTATTTCTCGAATTGAGCGGCATGAACCAACAACCCTGAGTGTTGACTTCAAAGACGCTGCAGTGCTTGTTCCCGTGACCAGAGAAGATGAGCCTCAGATCATCCTGACCCGCAGATCGGATCAACTCAAGACTCATAGTGGGCAGGTGGCATTCCCCGGTGGAATGAGAGAAGACCATGATTCGGACCTGTTGATGACCGCATTAAGGGAAACCGAAGAAGAAGTAGGAATCCGTTCATCTCAAGTGGAAGTATTGGGCTCTCTAAGTCAGGTGATTTCCCGTTATGAGATCAGGGTGACACCATACGTGGGGCTGGTGGATCCTGAGGTCAGACTGGTGCCTGATCCAGCTGAGCTGGATAGTGTCTTTAAGGTTCCTGTCAGCTACTTTCTGAATAGTCGACCTGACAGGCTCGACCATCTGACATATAGAGGCCACTCTCGCACAGTTCCTTGCTGGTTTTATGAAGGCTATGAGATTTGGGGGATGTCAGCCATTATCCTCGTGGACTTCTATCGAGTCGTCTTTAGTAAAGATCTGACTGAATAATCCTTGTTTTTCCGTTCTGGATAACTTTAGACATTCTGGAGAATGAAGCGTGCTTTATTCGTTAGGGAATAAAAAAATTAGCCTCAATGGCGCCGGGCACTTTATTGCTGACACCGCCACTCTCATTGGTGAAGTCGTTCTTGAGGATCAGGCTAGTGTTTGGTTTGGTGCTGTTGTCCGGGCAGATAATGACGTCATATTGATCGGTCCTCAATCCAATATTCAGGATCAGGCAGTTTTGCATACAGATCCAGGTATAAAACTGAAGATCGGTAAAGGTGTAACCGTCGGCCATCATGCGATCTTGCATGGATGTGAAGTCGGGGACTATAGCCTGATTGGAATCAATGCTGTGATACTCAACAATGCCCGAATTGGCAGGTATTGCATTATCGGTGCCAATGCACTGATTCCCGAAAATGCAGTGATTCCTGATGGTTCCCTGGTTGTAGGCTCTCCCGGAAAGGTAAAAAGGTCGTTGAATGAACAGGAAAGGAAGGCGCTGGAGTCTGGTGCTCTCCACTATGTGGAAAATGCTCGTCGATATTCTGCCTCTTTAAAGGAGCAATCAGATGAGTGAAGCGGTTAAATCTCCATGCGTCAACATCTGCGCGTTGGATGAAGAGGATATATGTGTCGGCTGTCATAGAAGTGCAGCGGAAATCGCAGCCTGGTCAGGTTTAAGTGATGAGGATAAACGCCGGGTGTTGATCCTGGTTGCTCAACGAGAAGAAAAGTATCTGGTTTAGGAATCAAGAATAGGAATCAAAAGTATGGTTTCAATTGGTACGCCGTTGACTGAATCTGCTACCAGGGCGATGTTATTGGGTAGCGGAGAGTTGGGTAAAGAAGTAGCAATCGAATTGCAACGCCTGGGAGTTGAGGTGATTGCTGTAGACCGATACCCGAATGCTCCCGCCATGCAGATAGCTCACCGGTCACATGTCATTAATATGCTGGATCCAAAGCAGTTAAGGCGCGTGGTGGAAGAAGAGCGTCCTCATTTTATCATTCCTGAGATCGAGGCTATTGCGACAAGCGAGCTGATTTCTTTGGAAGAGGAAGGGTTTAATGTTGTCCCATCGGCAAAAGCTGCAAACCTGACGATGAATCGGGAGGGAATTCGGCGACTGGCTGCTGAAGAGCTTGGTCTAAAAACATCGCCATACCGTTTTGCCCTGACTGAGGCGGAATACTCCAGCGCTGTTGCAGAGATTGGTTTTCCTTGTGTGGTAAAGCCAATTATGAGCTCTTCAGGTAAAGGGCAGAGTGTCGTTAAATCTGACGACGATATTGGAATCGCATGGACATATGCACAGGAAGGCGGCAGAGCGGGCCAAGGTAAAGTCATTATCGAAGGATTTGTCGATTTTGATTATGAAATCACTCTGTTGACGGTCAGGCATAGTGGTGGGGTTTCGTTTTGTGAGCCTATAGGGCATCAGCAAATTGATGGAGACTATCGTACAAGCTGGCAGCCTCAGGCGATGTCTACGCTGGCAATGACACGAGCCAGAGAAATCGCAGAAGCCGTGACCGGTGCGTTGGGTGGTTTCGGTCTGTTTGGGGTTGAGTTATTTGTTAAAGGCGATGATGTTTATTTTAGCGAAGTATCTCCCCGGCCACATGATACTGGGTTGGTAACTCTCATTTCTCAGGATCAGTCTGAGTTTTGCCTGCACGTAAAAGCGCTTCTTGGGTTGCCCGTGCCCAATATTCAACTCTATGGCCCATCTGCTTCTGCTGCGTTATTAGTAGAAGGTGAGTCTAGAAGCATTTCCTTTTCTGCTTTAGATAAGGTGGTTAGTAGTCCGGGAGTTGAGCTCAGGTTATTCGGTAAACCTGAAGTCTCGGGTAAAAGAAGAATGGGGGTGGTTTTGGTTCGTTCAGAAAGCACCGAGTCTGCTCGAGGACTGGCAGAGGAGAAAGTATCATTAATTGAAGTGGATTTGGGTTGAAATCCAGCCGGGATTTGCTTCACTTATAAGTTACCCGCAGATTCTGAAATGAGTTCTTCCTGATGGTTTGAATCAGGTGATTTCATCCAATTTAAACTTTTTTCCAAAAAGGTGTTGCAAAGGATCAGGAGGGACGTATAATGCGCCCCACTTCTGCAGCGGAGCCCACCCGAAAGGGGTGAGAAACAAGGGCTTCGGGTAAGCAGAACTCAAGGATGAGACGACAATATGAGAGCGAATTTTTCCATCAGATTGTCAGCGCCAAACAGGGAGTTAAAAAAACAGATTGACATTGAGAATCAAGGCTGTAGAATGGCGCGCCTCATCGGGATGAATGCCCGGGCGAGAAGATCTTTAACAAGTTAATCAAGCAATTTGTTGTGGGCGCTAGCTGAGACGGTTGTGGAGACACAGAATAGTCTTGAGTTAGTG
>NZ_MRYI01000026.1 GCF_002260525.1 Hahella sp. CCB-MM4 | reverse complement strand
AAGCGCGAGCAGATATTTTTGATTACATCGAGCGGTTCCATAATCCTAGGATGCGGCGTAGAGTTGCCCTTCAGGATCGGAAGTTATCAGCCGTTTTAAAACCGTCCGTGGAAACGGGGTAGAACCCAGATGCAACAATATTAGTATTGTCACAGTCAACGATAGAGAAAAGACTTTGAAGGTGATAAAACGCTTTGTTGAACCGCGCCATGTAATGAAAGTGATCGCGCCTTCTATAGAAAAGCTACCAATACTAATTGAAGACGTAGACTTATACTTCGCAGTAGCAGATCTACTCGAGGCAAAATATAACAACTGGTTTACGTTTAAAATTGGGTAACCAATGAACGTATTACAAGTAGAAATGGGCACTAAAAGGATACCCCTTGTGTATTTAAACTGCCTATCAGCCGGGGGGCATAACCTTACCTACCATTGAAATAAACTTACAAGGCTTCGGGAGCTTGTAGTTCCGTATTGTTACACCTTCATGGTGGATCTTTTGAAGTTCTGAACGATTGGACAAATCTTTTGGAAGCCTAATATTCCATACCAGTCCAAGATTATTCAATGCATTAAGTACCCACCAGCCTGGGTCATTTTGCCCTTGGTAAATGCCCAACATCGCAGAGCCAGGATAAGCATGATGATTATTATGCCAACTTTCTCCCATCGTAATTAATCCTGCAAAGCGAACATTATGCCCCTGTACTGCGGCACCATTAATATGCCAATCCCTACTTCCTTCATTATGAGCAAAATAGCCTATCAGCCAGTGTCCAGTCACGGATATTGCGATACGAGCAGAGATTCCCCAGATAACCCAAGAGATACCTCCAATGTAAAAGAAAAGTACTGTCCATGGTAATTGTTGGAACATCCACGTCCGTTCCATGAATCTATATATTTTATTATTTCGAATTCTCATCTCAGGAATAAACTTCGGCGGATTATTTAGCCGTAAATCGCAGTTTAATTGCCACCATCCATCTTTGAAAAAACTGGATCCATGTCTCAGGAAAGGATGACATTCCGACTTTCTTTGTGCCCAGTCTCTAATGTCATGCTGATAAACCATGCTAAATGGTCCTGCCATTCCTACGAGGACGCCCAAATGCACGAATAGATACTCCATCCATTTGGGGCACTCATAACTGTTATGTATCAGCCTGCGGTGCATACCTAAAGAGTGGCCGAGGCAAAGCGTCAATGCGGTAAACACTATGAAAAGAGAAAATGCAGACCAGCTAAAAAATATTATTCCACCTATGGTGCCAATCATTAAATGAGACAAATACCACATGGACTTTATAGGCGACCAAACAACATTTCCTGAATCAGCATTGGTTGCTGGGTTCTCTGCCATTCTTGGAGTCTCATTGTTTGTATCCATAAACTCTCCATGGGAATTAGGAAATTTGAGGCCATATTAAAAATAAGCTGAATCAATTCAATCAACAATAGCTTTGTAGGAAAAATAATACTTGTGGGTCCAAATCGTTAATTGATCAGTCTTTTGGGTGTCCCATTTTCTGATTTCAAAATATGGTGAAACGACTCGCGGGGAAGATCGTTTTGGCGATAACAAGCAAAAACGTTATAGTAAAAAATTCTTAAAAGAAAATAATGTGGACTATGTGAAACAAGAGTCTGGAACAAAAAAAGAAATGCATAAGTGGCAGCATGAAAAAATTCTCGAATATAAAGCCGAAAATGGTGGTAAAAGACCAAGACTAAATAAAAGTGACTATTAGGACCAACAATATGAAACTTTGGATAGGAGGAGAGCTTCAGGCAGATGTCGCAGATAACTTTAGAGCGGCTAGAAAGAAAGTAGAAAATGCGATAAATGATGAAATAACTCGGGGCAGCTACGAAGTAAACTTAGTTGACTGGGATTGCATTGCTATTTTGAGGGAGGATAATGAATTTAAGGAAATAACCAAATATTCCTCTTCAAAGAAAGAAATGGACTATAGGCTCAATATTAATTTTCAAGAATTTAAGAATGCAAGTGCTGAGAAGCAAGAGTCGATGATATTCGATATGCTGAAGAGGAGTCTGACTCTTCTTAAGGAGAAAAAAGGAATAAATGTTGGGGAAATAGAAAGGTTAATAAGAGATGTCGACCATGTTGGAAAAGTTAATGGTTGGAGGTAGTCTTATTATTTCGTCAACGGCTACAGTCTAAGGTAGCGCTAAAAAGAGGGCCTAAGGGCACTGCTGTCCCACAGTTTGACAGTCATAAGACCAGCCTCATTTGAGGCTGGTCTTTTTGATTAGGCGGTGGGCTCGGATTAAAGATCTCTACCAGCGACTTTCTTTCGAATAAATGGATAACTCCCTCGCGACCGATGCATACGGTAACTCTAAGAGCCCCCCTCTTTGATTATGTGGACTCAGATGCACCTCAGAAGCGTGCATAAGTACAGAAATGTACTCACGTTGTCGTTTCTCATTCAGTATCCACCGAGCCACTGTTGCTTCATCCGCACCACCTTTGACAATTTAGGAACTGGCTCAGCAACCCAACCGAAAGCTCATGCTCAAGGAATATCCCAAGAGGAAACTTTCCTTAATTCATAAAAAAGCTGAGAAGAATCGAAAATGATTGATATCGAAATTCTTAAAATTATTGAAACCGAAGATGATATCGGGGATCGTTTAAATGAAATGGTTGATCGCATTCGGAGAGGTTTAGATGTATATCAGCTACTCCCCCTCCTAGACTCCGATAATCCTAATTTGGTCTCGATTACCGCTTGGATTCTTAGTGAGCTGCCTTTTGAACTGTACAACACGGCTGATTTTATATCTCGCTTGTATGATCTAACCAGTCATGAAGCCCCGACCGTCCGATTTAATGCTCTCAATGCACTATTTCCGGCTCTGGATATTGGTGATGAAAATACACAAAGCATGTTGAAAAAATTGAGTCTCGATCCTAACAAAGGTGTGAGAAAATGTGCTCAGGCTGCAATAGAAAAGCTCTCCTTGAAATGAAAGGCGATGTCGCACAGAGAAGCTGGGGCCCCGGTATAGTTACACCCTCTCAGCCACAGATCCTAATGGTGATACAAGAGAAAAAGAGGACTGACAACTTTCTTGAACGATAGCTAACCAGCAATTCCTAAAAGTGCGAATAAAGAACTCAGGTGCCTCGCGTTAGGTTGGTTCTCATTTTGAAACCATAACGCGAGGGTTGCCTATCTGCACTTATAGCCCTTGCAAGCGATGCTACAACCCTGGTTTAGTTGTTTCGGTTGAATCCACAGAACTAGGTGCAGATTTCCGGTCGGCTGCACTCGATTTTAGGTATAGCTATGGCTCGAATAAAAATTGGTGATCTGGTCGAGATCAAGACATCATCAGGCTTAACTTACGCCCAATATACACATAAGCAGCCTCGGTACGGGGCACTGTTGAGGATATTTGACAAATCATACAAGAACCGACCTTCTCCATTGGAAGGAGTGTTGAATGATTCTGTAAGATTCTCGACTTTCTTTCCGCTGACAGCTGCAATAAATAGGGGCATTTTTGAAATAGTAGGAAACTTTTCAGTTAAAGAAGAGCTGAAGCCGTTTCCCTTGTTTAGAGCTGGCGCAGTAGGAACCTCAGGAAAAGTCGCCACTTGGTGGCTATGGGATGGAGAAAAAGAGGAAAGGATTGGGAAACTAAGTGATAAACAGAAATACCTGCCTATTAGGGGAGTGTGGAATGATACTTTGTTGATTGAAAGAATAGAGTCAGGTTGGACTCCATATACTGACCCAATCACACAGAAGTAGTTATTTAGTGACTAGTTCAATTCGTTTGTTAAAGCTTAAGATACTTAGGAGTATGAGCCTTGATTGAAGGATATAAAATTAGCACTAACCATGACGACATGGATGTATCTGTCATTCATGGCTTCATATCCCGGTCATATTGGGCAAGTGGCATACCAATGGAGACAATGTCCAGAGCGATCAAAAATTCATTATGCTTTGGTGTTTTCTTGGATACTGGAGAGCAAGTTGGCTTTGCCAGGATGATTACAGATGAAGCAACTTTCGCCTATTTAGCCGACGTCTTCGTTCTGGAAGAGCATCAAGGTAAGGGATTAAGCAAATGGCTAATGAAGACCATTATTGAACATCCAAAATTACAGGGTTTTCGTCGCATGGTGCTAGCGACTCGGGACGCTCATGCACTGTATGAGCAGTTCGGATTTCGGGCATTAGCCAACCCTCAAACCTTCATGGAACTATGGGTTCCGGATGTTTACGCAAAGAGATGCAGCTAATTCGCGTCAGCAAGAATTATATATGTAGGGGCGGACCTATGTGTCCGCCCATCTGGGTAACAAAACGGAAGTCAAATGAAGACAGGAACACTAATATTTTTCAGCGGTAAGATGGGGGCGGGGAAATCCACTAAATCTGCTGAAATTGCCCGTGAAAGGAATGCCGTTTTACTTTCAGAGGATGAATGGCTTGAATCTATCTATCCGAATAAGATTTCATCGCTGGATGACTATATAAAATACTCCAGTCTGCTAAAGCCCCAAATTAAAAAGCTGGTCCAGTCGATATTGGCTGTAGGCACGGATGTGGTGATGGACTTTCCTGCTAATACTGTGTCACAGAGAGAGTGGTTTAAGAAAATCTTCACAGCCGTTAATGCTCCCCATATTTTGGTGTTCATTGATGTCCCGAATGAAACCTGTCTGAGGCAAATCGAAAAAAGGCGTGTTGCACAACCGGAAAGGACGGCTACAGATACGGTAGCGATGTTTGAGCAGGTCACAAAGTACTTCGTAGAACCTGTTCCTGAGGAAGGTTTTAACGTTGCCAGAATCTCAAGTGATGCATCACAAGCCCATTAAAAATCTCGGGATGAGAATATTAAAATCACTCAAACCCAATAATCTGATGTTGCTCGTTATAAACAAACCTGGCCGAACGATACTCTGGGCGGTTGGCGACTTGTTCGAGCCGGGTGAGGGAGTGATAGGGAATATCCAGCAATAGCATGTTGACCAGCCATCCGGGAATGAAGCCTTCCGGTTCGGTGTGTTGAACCCAGGTGACATCGGTACTGTGTTCATCGATAGGGCTGAGAATATAGCGTATATCCATCTTTTTCAGCCGGATGTTCCGGGTTCTGGGCACCAACCCCTCCACGGCGCTTAAGTAGATTTCCACGACTCCGGTTTGAGGGTCGTCATTGGCCTGGACTTTAATAACGTAGTCCCTGTCACTGGCAGGCCAGGGGAGGTTGTTTACCGCATACTGGTAGAACTCCCTGAACTCACCCCCTTCCAGGGTGATGGCTTCGGAGCACCCTTCAACCCAATCCACACAGGTTTCCGCTTCCTGCATAACCTTCAGGATACTGCTCATCGAGGCAGAAATGATGGCTTTGCCCATAAAAGCTTTGACGCTGGAGCCTGCTACGCGCTTGAAGTAGACCTTGATACCGTCCTGGTCTTTCTGTAACACCCAGTCGGGGTCTTCGGGATTCAATCCGTTATCATCGGCATACATCAAGGTTGAGTTTCCAAGACAAAACATCGTCAAGAAGACAACCATCAGGCGATTGGATATGTTCATTTTCAGGGAGAAAGCCATGTCTGTTGCTTCTTATTATTCAGGCCAGGGTCAGGGTCTGTTGGCGTCTCTTTGTTGACGCGCATGTTGGGCGTGACTTTAACAAAGTTAAATGTAACTTTTGGTGGTATAGTGCGCATTTTCAGCATTCTGTTCATGGACTTAAAAGGAGATTTTTGTGAAACAGACAAATGGATTTTTAACCGTCGCAGGCGTCTTGAGTTTTGTCGCTGCCATGTTGCATTTAGCCGTGATTGCCGGTGGGCCGGACTGGTATCGATTCTTCGGCGCCGGTGAGGATATGGCGGTTATGGCTGAGCAGGGGAGCCTTTATCCCACGCTGGTAACATTGGGAATCACTGGTGTGCTGGCCACTTGGGGACTTTATGCTTGGTCTGGAGCCGGCATTTTGTTTCGGCTGCCTTTTCTACGGACCTGTCTTGTACTGATAACGGCGGTATACAGTATTCGCGGTCTCTACGGATTCTTTGTTCCGGTACTTTCAGATCATCCTTACGTGACGAGCTTAGGCACTGATTTCTGGATCTGGAGTTCACTTATCTGTTTGTCATTTGGCGTGATTCATATCATCGGTGTCCGGCAGCGGTGGACTTATTTGTCCGAACAGGCCTAGAAAAACTGAAGTAAATTCAGGCCGCCTCAGTCCGTTAACTTCACCGCGACGGAAAACTCGATGACGTCTGCCGCAGGCTTGCTGACATTAAGCTGAAAACCCAGTAAGTCGCAGGCTTCGCGGGTAATGGCCAGTCCCAGCCCAAAATGATGCTGGTGGCTGTAAACCGTTTCCTTGCGCCAGAAAGGTTCGAACATGTGCCTCAGATCCTGTTCCTGGATCTGGGGGCAGATATTGCTGACTTGAAGCAGCAGATGGTCCTTCTTCTCTCCTGATACCTTGAGAGCCACACTGATATCGGTGTTTTCCGGAGCGTAACTGACTGCGTTGTTTATCAGGTTTCTTACTATTGTCTGGCACAGTGTCTGGTCTGAATACAGAAACTGGGAGTCCGGAAATTCCGCGGAGATGGTCAACCCTCTCTGCCTCATGGCAGAGTCATGCTGGGCGACGACCTCCTGTATCGTGCGGACCAGATCGACGGTGGTTTTGCGGAGGGTGTATTCATCCTTTTGCTGACGGGATAGCAGGGACAGAGAACTTACCAATTCGGCCATTTTCCCGGCCAGGGTATGGGCCTGTTGGACAGCTGTCAGCAGTCGCTGAGGCTGGTCTTTGGCGAGCAGGGCAACTTCGGTGGCAAGTTGGAGCTCACTGATAGGAGTGCGAAGTTCATGAGCTGCACTAGAGGTAAACCTTCTTTCCCGCAGAAAATGTTCTTCCAGCCGGTCAAGCAGCTCGTTGATTTTTTCTGCCGGTGGACGAAGTTCAACAGGCCATTGAGCATCCAGACGTTCCAGTTTGTTGGTGGACTGAATTCCGCTTACCTGATGGGTAAGGCGTTTCAATGGAGTAAGGCCTTTTCCGACGCCATACCAGACTACAGCAAACAGCAGCACTGGAAGAAATAGCATTACCCCGATGAACCAAATCAGCAGCATGGCCAGATCGTGGTCCAGGGGCGCCCGGTTGCGGGCAACAAGCACTTCTACTTTGGTTTCTTTGATCTCTTCAGTTACTTGCAGCTCAGGAGTAATGCTGTCCCAGCCCCACTGAGGGTAGAGAACCTGGGTCGCGGCTCGTATGTTTCGGCAATCCGGCAATGCGGTATCAAAGATTGCCGGTTGATTATCTGCCGGCCTTATCGGGCGATGGATATGAATATCCTGTTGCTCCAGCAGAACTGAGCGATCCAGCGATTCTGTGCCGTCTCCCGTCCAGACTTCAAAAAGTTTATTTCCATCTTCGGCATAGGCGGTCAGCACTTCACTGTCCAGATCCACCCAGACTTCGCCGTCGGGCCAGATTTTGGTCATCCCCACGACACTTTGGAAATCGGCCAGGAGCTCCTGGTCAAACTGGTTGATCAGATACTCCCGGGCAAGAAAGTAGCTGGTGAGGCAGAGGATAAGCAGAAACGCCAGCATGACGCTGAAAGTGGTGAGGACGACCTGCTGTCTGATGGATTTCATGATTCGCTCATTTGATAGCCGAAACCCCGGCGGGTTTTGATCAGTGAAGGTTGTCCCGGCAGATCGATTAGCTTGCGCAAGGTTGATACCGCTGAGTTCACGACATTGCTCATCGGGTCAATGTATTCGTCGTAGATATGCTCTTCCAGTTCGCTTCGGGAAACCACCCGGTCCCTGTGCAGCATCAGATATTCCAGCAGCGCATATTCGCGGGGAGGAAGGTTCAGGGGCGCATTCTGCGATTTTACCGACTTGGTGTTGGTGTCCAGGGTAATGTGTCCTACGGTAATACTATTTTGCTTAAGGCCGAAGCGCCTTCTGAACAACGTTTCAATTCTGGCCAGCAGTTCAGAGAAGTGAAAGGGTTTGACCAGATAGTCGTCTGCGCCGTGCGTGAGTCCCTGAACCCGGTCTTCCACCGCGTCCCTGGCAGTCAGCATCAAAACCAAAAGATCACTGTCTTTTTCCCTGATTTTGCTGAGGATCTGAAAGCCGTCCATACCAGGCAGCATGATATCAAGCAGTATCAGGTCGTATTGGTAATTCAGTGCCCGCATCAGCCCTTCTTTGCCATCGGCAACGCTATCGACCTGGTGACCGGCATCCGTCAGCCCTGTCTCCAGGCTTTGCCTTAAAATTTCAGCATCTTCAATAACCAGGATGTGCATGGATAAACCCTCCGGGCTCCCATGCTATCCTAGGTTGGGGAGATCCCCAACCTGGAAATTAGGCCTAGGATATTAGTAATCCTCACACCCTTGGCGCCAGCCGAAAAGATCCAGCTTTTTCTTCATCCACTGAAGACCAAGCTGTTTGGCTCGTGGGCAGAAATCTGCCGGATTGCCCTGGTATTCCACTCCAAAGACCGCCTTATCAGCGTTGACGAAGACGGAATATTCCTCGCATTCGTTGTATTGGAAGCATTGTTCGTTCAATGCCCAATCGAAGTCATCCACCAGATCTGCGAGCTGTTCGATATCGTTCTTCAATCCGATTGAGAGCCCACGATCATGCGCCTGCCGGGCAAGCCACTTGTTATAGGTTAACTGGTCATCGGCTGTCAGGGCCGGGCTCAGTCTTACCTCGCTGCTGTTGGTCCAGGCATCGACGTTGTCCGGCTCCACTGCATCACAGCCTTTCTCGACCGCCAGGTCCAGGCGTGAAGTCATGATGGGCGTCAGCAGGTCGATACGGCGGATATCCAACCAACGTTCATCCCAGTCGGCCATGTTACCGGCAAAAGGAGGCTCTGAGCCGGTATAGGAATCGTCTGTGATGAAACTGAAATGCTCTTTCCAGTCATCGCGCCAGCCTTCATAGGTACCTGCACTGAAGTAGCAGATGACGGTGCGTCCTTCCGCTTTCAACTGGGCGATTTCGTTGGCACTGACATTAAACAGATCCACGTCATAAACACGGACATCGTGGTTATGGTCGATGTCGCCCTGGAGCTGCCACTGCCAGCTAAGATTGTCCGCTGGTGTTGGTTGCCACCAATAAGGATCTGGACCCGGCCCATCAGGATCTGTCCCGCCGTCACCGGGATCAGTATCCGCTACGGCCACTTCCAGTGCCATATAGTCAAGGTTACTGACATCCTGGTCGTTATTGGACTGATAGCGTATTTTCAGCTGTCCCTGGCTGTTGACGAATCGGGAAACATCTCCGGGAACTTCCAGCCAGAAGTTATGCCACTGCCATTCCTCAGCTTCGGTGTTGTCGCCAAGAACGATCCAACGCTTGTTCTGGAAGTCCCGGATTTTGAACAGCCAGCGTTGGTTGTTACGGCTTTCGCCCATGAAATTGGCCTCGACCACCAGTGAGGTCAGAGTATCTGGATTCAGGTCTCCCGGAAGCTCGAACACGAAATCACCTCTGAACCTGTCTGAGTCGGGCGAGAATTCTATATATTCATCCCAATTGTCCTGGCTGCCCGACAAGGCCATGTTGCCCAACACCTCGATGGGTTGTGAACTGACATAACCCTGGCTGACATTGATCTGGTCAACTTCCAGGGTCAGTGCCTGGGAGGCGGCAGAAAACGGGAGCAAGGCGGAGAACACTAAAGCCAGGCCATGCCTGAGGACAGTGCCTGAGGCCTGTTTGTTTTTATTCATATTGCAATTTCCTTATCCATGATTGGAAACGGCAGATTACCCGGGTAATGATTATGAAAAGGTTATGGAAAGACTTCGCAAGATCCTGGAAAGAACGTGGCAAGATCGTGGAAAGCGGGGATAAATACCTGAGCTGCTTCTCCGGCTACTACTTGTTACCCCAGGGGCATATGCTATGATCGCCTTTATCATATGGCTAAAAAGTGAGCGGAACTGCAATGGCCAAAGTGATATTCACCCCCAATCTGGAACGCTATCTGGATTGTCCTCCCCAAAATGTTGACGCGGAAAGCGTTGCGGAAGCGTTAGCGCAGGCCTTTGAAGGTAATCAGCGTTTGGCCGGCTATATTCTGGACGATCAGCATCGTTTGCGTAAAAACATTGCCGTGTTTGTGGATGGCATCATGATAAGAGATCGTCTTGGATTGTCTGATCCGGTCCAACCCGCATCAGAGGTCCATGTGTTACAGGCCCTGTCCGGAGGATAGCCTTAACAGGCTGGAGGACCGCGTTAGCAGACTGGAAGATAGTTTGAGAGGCAGAGGGGGATCGCGTCGGCAGGCTGGAAGAAAGCGCCGACATACTGGAAGAATAGCGTCGACAGATTTCAGTCTTCCGGAAATGAAAATAATAAACTAGGGATACGGCTATGACTCTGAAGCTTCAAGTAGGAACCCGTAAAGGTCTGTTTATTTATGAACGCAACGCTGCCGGGCAATGGACGGCAAGCGATCCGGAATTCCTTGGCGATCCCGTGACGATGCTGCTGCACGATCATCGCAATGGATACCAGTACGTTGCTTTAAACCTCGGGCATTTTGGCGTAAAGATGCACAGGCGCTCCGGCGGTAGCTCGCACTGGGAGGAAATCGAACCGCCCAGATTTCCGGTACAGGACAGCCCTTCAGTTTCAGCAGAATCGACTGAAGCTGGAGAATCAGTTAAAGACGCTCCCTCGGTGGAACAAATCTGGGAATTGGTGACCGGAGGCTCTGACGAACCTGGAGTGCTCTGGGCCGGTACTATTCCCGGCGGTCTGTTTAAATCCGCGGACAATGGCAGTTCCTGGCAGTTGATCGAACCTCTTTGGCAGCGTCCTGAGCGGGAATTCTGGTTTGGGGGAGGGTATGACCATCCCGGTATTCATTCCATCAGTGTGCATCCCGATAATAGCCGACATCTGAGTCTGGCCATCTCCTGCGGGGGTGTCTGGCAAAGCTTGGATGGAGGCGGAACCTGGGAGTTGGTTGGAAAAGGGCTGCGGGCCGCATATATGCCGCCGGAGCAGGCTTTTGAACAAAGAAGCCAGGATCCTCACCGGATGGTGAGATGTCCGTCAGCTCCCGACCATCTCTGGATTCAACATCACAATGGTATCTTTCGTTCCATCGATGGTGGCCTGAATTGGAATGAGATCAAGGATGTATTTCCGTCTGTTTTCGGATTTGCAGTGGCAGTGCATCCGCTAAATCCGGACATCGCCTGGTTTGTTCCCGGAGTGAAAGATGAAACCCGTGTTCCCGTTGACGGCAGGCTGGTGGTGACCCGTACCCGTGATGGGGGTAAGACTTTTGAAACACTCTGCAATGGCTTGCCTCAGGAAAAGGCCTACGACCTGACCTATCGCCACGCACTGGATGTCGACTCTGACGGGAAGGTATTAGCCTTTGGCTCGACCACCGGTAATCTCTGGGTATCCGAAGATCAGGGAGATCATTGGCAATGTTTGTCCCATCATCTGCCACCGATTAATGTTGTTAGGTTTTCCCGGTAGGAAAGGCTTGTTCGGAAATGGAAAGAAAGGTCGTCATGAGGAAATTTAGTTGTAGTCCCCCCGGTAGAATGCCTCCCACATCTGGTGAAAACGGCCATCCTGTTTCATTCTCTGCAGGCCCTGGTTAAATAGGTCCCGGTATTTTCGGTTGTCTGGTAACGCGCGAGAAAATATGACGTGGTAGTCCCATGATTCAAGCGGTGCCGTAAATGCCACCATGTCCTGCTCTCTATTGGAAAACTGGGTATGGAGGTTGTACAGGCCGACGGCCTTGTTTTCGTCCACGGCATCAAAACGGCCGGCCAGAAGTTTCTTGAAAATCCCCACGTGGTCGACGCTCACGTCATAGACAATCAAACCTCGTGCTTCCGCTTCCTGCAGCGGCTGGGCTTTGGCGCTGCCCATGGGAAGGCCGATGGAGAGCCCTTTCAGATCCTGCAGGTTTCCATTCCAGGTGATGGGTCTATCTTCTTTGCGATAGAAGAGCACAATCTCACCCGTATAAACGACGTCCGAATACAGACAGTCCTGTTCTCTTTCCGGGGTTCTGCCCCAAATGGCCGACGCGTTCCATTTACCGTCCTTTACCTGGGAATAAGAGCGCTTCCAGGGAAAGAAACCATAGGTCACTTCAATATTCGCATCTTTGTATATTTCAGAAATTATGTGGGGAATGATGCCGAAGTGGGGGTAGGATTCACTGATGAACGGTTCCCATTCACCAATGGCAATGCTGACGTTTCCACGAGCTTCTTCAGCGGAGCTGATAATGGGAAACCATAGCAGAGCCAGGATGACAAGTCTGGCAACACAAACACCTGGATACATGCGAAATGTCCTTCAGTATTGCGTCCATTCACCCGTTTCCGGATTACGATTCGCCGATCTCCGTCAGGCGAAATTTTCATCGTTGACTCTACAGATTGTGTCGTAACAGGACCATATCGTCCAGTTGCCCGGGAAAGGCTCAGGTGGGAATGTTGAAGAAATGGAGGATTACCCCCCATTCCTTCTGGGATCCAGATAGGTAAACAAACGGCTACGGGCCCGGGTTTTACTCTTGTATGCGTTCGCGGTGAAATGGGGTAGATAGTGGGTATTGAGTAAGTGGCCCGTGGCGTCATACTCGAATTTTTTACCGGAAAAGCGTTGCGGGTTTCCGGCAACGCCGATTCTGGCCACATAGTCCTGGGTATTGAAGTAATGCTCGGCATAAATGGCCGGTATGTCCAGACTGGTGGCGGCACTGGCAAAGGTATACAGCTCCAGCTTTTTAAGCCAGTCTCCGCGTTCCGTCGCCCCCAGCTTTTCGGCCAGTATCCGGCACGCACGGGCACTGATAATTCCCCCCTGGGAGTGGGCAATCAGAACCACTTTGGTGTGTGCTTCCAGAGCCTGTTCCAGAATGGCGGCGACACTGTTGTCCAGGGTGGAAACCGGCTGCATGGTCCGCCCTACGGCACATTCCAGCAGATCAAGAACAATGCCGTCGGAGGGATTATGTAGCAGGTATATGGTTCTTCCGAACAAGTCTGCCAACGCTTTGCCGTTCAACTTGAGAACGTCCTGATTGGTGCAGATGCCGTTCAGGAAAAACCATTGTTGGTTATCCTCTATGGGCGGGCGATCCGGTTTCTCAAAGGGCAGGGTGGGAACGCCTTTGAAGGGCGCATAGATAGGAAGCAGGCTGCTCCGGATCATGTCGGTGAATTTCCACTTGGAAGCATAGTTGTGTGAATTCATTTCTGAATAGGGTGCATCCGTGTCCATGGGGGACAGCACCTCATACAGATAGGGCAGGTTTTTAATAACGTTGGTGCCACGGTCTATAAAATCAGTAAGACCCATAATGTACCTCCTGATTCTTATTCTGGATTGGGTCAGTGGTTTTCCAAATAGGACGAACAGTCCCTAAATAAACACCTCATCTCCTGTGGGTTCGATATGTTGCTCCTTGTTGATGCCTTGCCGCATTTTTGATGTTGCCTGATAAATGTGTTTCCGTGCCCGGTTCTGATTTCCCAGTGGGCGGTGCTCAGCCAGTGCATGCCAGGGGTTGAATGTCAGGTTGCGGGCAAAAGCCAGTTGGGCGGCGCTGTCAAAGGTTTGCCTCGGTATTTCGATGGTGGCGACTCGTATCAGGGGAGAACTCCGCTCGGACCAGACCACAGAGGCGTTCTCCAGTGGCATCGAAACAGGATCCACTTGTATCTGGATGAACATGTCGAACACCATATTCTTTTGAGCCAGAGTGGCGACCATCGCTTCCCGCAGATAGTTCTCGGTCAGTTTGCCTACTTTGGATTTCCCGGAAATACGAGGACGATACACATATTTCACGGCACGATTGCTGCCGTAGCGATAGGGCACGCAACTATAGTAAGTCAGCTCCAGCGGATTGGCATGGGTGCGGGCATAGAGGCCCTGCATAACCCCATCCAGGTAATGGGAATCCAGGGGATTCAGGAAATACCAGGCCGGCGCGTCTTTTTCAATTGCCTGCTGGAGCTTCAGGTTTTCGTAGATATTTGGCGTGGTAAACGTGGGGGAACTGATGCCGAGAAAGTCATGGGTGGCTTTTTCGTCGTCGAGCAGTTTTCGACCCGGAACCCCCATCACTTTGATGCCGATACTGAGAATGCCATTGTTGTCGATATCCCGGGTGACCAAAGGGCCGGGCCCGGCAAAGCGGACGTAGGCAGGAAATGATTTCGGCTGCTTGAATAAGCCGATTTTCAGTTCTCTCGGCAGATCCGGCTCTATGTTGAAATTGGCTTTCAGTAAACCGTAAGTTTTGGTGTTGCCTGCCCGCTCAGCGACTTTGCCGGTGTTTCGGTAGTGTTTGATGAGAAAGCGGTTCATGGTGTCGGCAATGTCGTTGGTGGTCTGCTCTTCGTCATTTCTGACCAACTCCTGACCCAGACTGAGTCCTTCGTCCCGAAGACGTGCCCGGATGACGGCTTGAGCCAGCGTTTCGATAGGAGGGAGCAGGTAGCGGTCAAAGTTGTCCCGGTAATAAGGGTCGAGCCGCCTGACAATACCGGCAGCCAGAGTGGCTCCCTGGTGAATCCATTGGGGCAGAGTCTTCATATCAGGTGTTTACTCCTGCGCTCAGAATAAATGCCTGGGCACTGCGGCTGGGCAGGAAGAAATAGCCCCCGCCTTTGATTCTGACAAACTCCGGCATTTCCCTGATCTGACTGCGCACGGGCGATTGTTGTTGTGTGAAGTGATTCTGGGGCAGGCCATAGGAAGACCGGCTGCCGATGATTGGATCAGGATCCTGGTAAAGGCCGTTAAAGTTGGGGTTGTTTGCCCAGGTATGCTGTACGAATTCGAACTGCCGCCCAATGTTGGCGTTAATGCAAATGAAGTGAAGTCCCCGTTCTGTCGATGGCTGGTCCTGATCCAATAGTTTCATATATTCCATCGGATCCATGGTGGGATGAAAGGGATCTCCATAAGGACGGCCACGGCGCAACAGGCGGTGACGATTGCTGAAGGCGACCGATTTTTCCGAGCCGGGTTCAGGTTGTAATGAGTCTCTGGGGTGAGTGCGGCGAATATGGGCACCCAGTGGGCATTTGAACCCCTGTTGGTCAGTGTCATGGTAGGCAAACGCATCTTTGTCCGTCACTGAGGGATCGTCCTGCTCCGGAGACATAACCATCGGGGTTCCGCTGGGCCAGCGCCCCACCATCTTGGAGGCGAGCCTGATAGCTTTTTCCTCTGAACCTGCCTGTTCTTTCAAATAGCGCCAGAATGCCGGTACATCCTGAGACATCTGGCGGAATACCAGATAGGTTCCGTTTTTGCCGAGATCCCGGGTCGGAGAGCCCTCTGGATCCGGGGGGAGCTGGTTGCTGAAATCCAGCTCTGCCGGTATTAATGGACGCTGGGTATAGCGGTCATAACCGTTAGGGTATCCAAGCAGTATTTCGCCCAACGGTACCGGAGTGAAATTCCGGCCCTGCCGGTCGAATTCTTTGATGAAAGGCTGCGCGATGCCATCCCGGAAACCAAAGTGCTCTTTGGCTTCCGGAAGAAGCTGGGTATCCAGGCACAGGATTTCCTCCACGGCAGATGACGCCAGGGCCTCTTTCAGCGACTGATAGAGTTGTTCAAGAGCCGCCTGGTCTTTTGCGTAGCAGAGCAGCAGAAAGTCGATAGAAGGGGTGTCCGGACCACCCCAGTGCCAGTGTTCCGGCGCATTTTGCTGCTCATCTCCCAGTATCCGACGTTTATGTTCGGTGTTCATACCGGAGCGGAATTCATTGGAAAACTCATCCGCAACCTCTTTGCTGACACCTATCTTGATCAGCCCTTGATAGGTCCAGGCCAGGTTAATCGCCTCAAGTGCAGGACGCTCTTCCGCGTAAGTCAGGCGGGCCTGAAGCTTGCTCAGAGCCTTTCGGGCTTTGGCGGCAGAGTTGATAGTGAAAAAACCGAAACAGGCGGCAGGCAGGTTGCCGTAGCCTCGTACCACAAGTCCCTGGATTTCCCTCAGGTCTACAGGGTTCGGATAGCTTAGGAATTGGCTATCGGTTTGCGAGGCATCCAGCGTGTAGGTCATCTTTCCGATCACAGCATCTTTCATAAGGTGCTTCCTCTCATTGCAATCTGTTGTTCGGCCTTTGCCAGGGCAGCGCCATATTCAGCACTGCGTTATATCCAGCGCTGCGCTAAGGCAGGCCCAGTACAGTCTTCTTCAGCTGTCATTTTTAGGACAGCCGCTGCAGCCAGGCTTTGGCCTGTTTTTCATTCATGCGCCCGCGCAGGCCTGCTCTGATCTTGGCGTTATTGGCAATATTTACGGCAGACAGATGTTTGTATGGCGCATGCCAGACCAGGGTCGACAGTTGATGGTGTCCCAGATAGTCCTTGAAGCGTTGTTCATTGCGTGCGCCGTCAAAGAACAGCCAGTTGGTTCGGGGGTAGCCCTGGCCATTGCTGAATACCACGTTGAGTCCCCAACTGACCTTATCGATGAAATCCACCATGTAACTTTCAAGACTCCCGTCATAGTTACTGGCAAACAGCAGGCGTTGATCGTTATCGAGCATGATCCAATGCGCAAAATGGATGGTGTCGACTCCGTCCAGCCCGAGCAGAGGAATGCCGGCAAGATCGCCGTTGTTGAAAACATGGCGAAGGCTGAACTGTGCCAGTGACAAGACGGAACGGGCGGTAAGACGGCGAATCAGTCCGGGTTTCAGGGAACCTGCCGCAGAAAACTGATTATGAACGGCGAAATCTTCATCGGCCCTGAGCTGATTCAGACGTTCCAGGGATGCCCTGTCGGTGAGCTCTTCGTCTCCCATCTCCTTGATCTGGACAACTACCACCCAGCCCAGGATCAACGGCCAGGTAAAGGTCACGACCACCACGCCCAAACCGGCCAACGTAATAAAACGCAGGTTCTCTTTGGCTTTCCAAAGCAGAGAAGGGCGAACTGGCGGTTCCAACGCCCAGAACAGATCAGGTGATTTCGCAACATGGTTGATGATCTGCAGGCGCAACTCAGTGGCCGAGAGCTCCACGGGGTGGGAAAGGGTGTTGAGGTATTCCTGCAGGCCCTGCCGTAGCCGCTCTTCATCCTGAATCTGCTTTACTCCGCGTCCGATGGTATTCACATAAAAAGCCTGTGCCGGGAGCAGGTGTTGTTGCAGATACTTCATGCGTGCGTTCCGGGTACGCTTGCTTTTGGGCGGGTAATTCCGACAGGCGCTGAAGATTGCGTCCAGCCCGGCGGAAGATTTGTGGACCAGTTGCTGCAAAAAGCTGTCCACTGGACCATCCACATTGGCGATAAACACAAGATATGACCCATAGACCTTGGGATGTTCCGGGCCTTCATAAATCAGGAATCGGGCGAAATGAAGTGAGTCGGAGAAGTGGGCGAGGGGAAGGATGGCATTGTGATGAGTATCCTCCTGCAGGGCTTCGAGAACCTCCCGTAATGCAGGTTCTTTGTCTTCTTCAATAGGGACAAACAGGTTGATGGCATTCTGGGGCATATCCAGGAAGCCTTTGGCTTTTTCTTTCAGCCGGTTCAGCAGGCCCGTAGTTTCCCTGGGCACAGAGGTTAAGTGAGTGACAAGACTGGTCATTGTTGATGTCCTTATGTATTGGTTTCCAGTGCAAAATCGAGGATACGGTGATTACCCCACCAGACCTTCCCGAGATAGAGTCCAGGTTCCACTTCGCGGATCTCGTCCCGGATCTGTCTGGCAAACAACGAAGTTTTGGAATAGTCGATGACAATGGTGTCCTTACCATCCATCCAGCTGTGGTCCCGGTAGACCTTGGCTGCTATCAGATTGATACCCGCCGGGGATATTTTGTTGACCAGAACGCCACTGTCGAAATTAGGCTTGAACAAGTCGAATACCTTGCCTTGCCAGGCCAACAGGCGAGCAACGGTGGCGAACAGTCTCGGGAACGGTCCGCCTGCCAGAATGGCCGTTCCCTGGGTGTCCCCCTGGGGAATTGAGCCTGGTTTGGCTTTTCTGTAGATGTCATCCAGTTCTTCCCGTGAAAGTGTGAGCCAGCGTTGTAATGTCTCGTTCATGATGACACCTCTGTTTTGGCGGGTGATTTCTTGGGTCTTGTTCGTGAGCGTTTGGCGGTAGCCGAGCCCTTCGAAGCTCTGGCTGGCGCGGCTGATTTCGAGCTCTGCCGGTGGTGATTTACCGGGGTATGGGTATCGTTTTCCTCCATTTCCCGGCCGTGAATCATATGAAATGCCACCCGCTCAGCGAGTGCCGAGATGGTGGCGGAAGGATTGACGGAAATGGCAGACGGGACCAGCGCACCGTCTGCGACAAAGAGGCCGGGGTAGCCCCAGACCTGGCCCCAGGAATCGGTGACTCCCTGCATCGGCGTGTCGGCCATGACGCAGCCCCCCAGCGGATGGGCGGTAAGGGTCTTGTGGAATGGCCATTTGAAAACCAGGGAACGCCACATAAAGCTGTTGATGAAAACGCCTCCTGCTGCCTCGCTGATCGAGCGCATATGTCCCAGCATGGTATTGAACATGGCGCGACTGTTTTTATAGGACCAATCCAGATTGAGACGACCCTGATGATTCAGCTTCAGCACACCATCTGCCGCATCAGTTCCCATGCCGAGATAAGGGAGGAAGTGATTCAGGAAGCGCTCTTCCAGAAGACGTTCCAATTGAAATTCAGCATCTCTTCCCCAGGCCTTGTAAAGGTAGCGTCGGAGTTGTTGAAGACGTTTTAACGGACGGGTGGGTTGAGGAATCATGGCGTTGAAATACCAGACAAAGGGATCCGGAAAACCCAGGTCCTCAATGTAGATGTGTTGTCCTTCGTCATCCGCGAAGCCAATACCGGCCGTGATGCCGGGGCCACGGCCTGGCTCTACCTGCTGATCGGGAAGATAGGCGCCGGCAAAAATGAAGTCGCCGTTGCCTGAAAACCGACGGCCCAGTTGGGGAGAAAGATTGGGCAGTGTTTTGAGGTGTTTTTTGCAGCGTAAGAGTAATTCGTTGGTACCAAGGGTTCCGGCACCCAGGACGACCTGACGTGCCTGTACCTCTCCACGGGTTTCACCATCCTCGCGGGCATGGTCCCGGAAGACAACACGATAGCCCTTATCGCATGGAATCAGCGCGGTAACTTCATGAAGGGGGTAGACTTCCGCCCCGTTCTGCTCGGCCAGTGGAATATAGTTCAGGTCTAGAGTGTTTTTGGCATGGTTATGACAGCCCAGCAGGCAGTTGCCGCAATAGTCACAGGCATTCTGTGGCCTGCCTCCGGCGGAAACTTTGCCGTCGTCCCCAAAATGCACACAGATAGGCACAAGCTCGGCCCGGCGTCCCAGGCGTTCTGCCGCATTCTGGAAGGCTTTGGTTCGGGAGGGGAGTGCCCGGGCGTAGGGCGGTGTGATGCCTTTAGCTCCAAGCATGTCGGCCGCGACCCGGTAATAGGGACGCATGGATTTCAGGGTGACCGAGGATGGCCATTTGGGAGAATCAAAAATAAACGCCGGTGGCTGGATGTGAACATTGAAATAGTGCAGTGATCCCCCGCCCACCCCAATGCCTTGAACCACGTCCATGTTTTTGAAGGGGACATATTCGATAAAGCCCTGCTGTCCCTGTTTCTTTTCTGCGGGATCCCACAGAGCCCTGGAAGAAACCTCGACCGGGCCGCGGGGGAATTCCGTGCGGCCCCAACGCCTTCCTTTTTCCAATACGCAGACTGAACGTCCCGCCTGGGCCAATCGGCAGGCGGTGATGGCACCGCCAAATCCTGAGCCTACTACGACAACATCATAGATCCTTTTCATGATCACCTCCCTGGCACCATTGTTGGTATGGTGTGGACGGTGAGATGTTTCCCCGGTCATGGTTCGCACCATGGCGAACCTTGTTTTTATTGAGAGCCATGACATCACCTTCTTGTTGTTATCAACGTCGTTGTGATTGGCTCCGTCGGGGTTCAGGATACGTCGATGGCAACGATCGGCGTGGAGGATAGTGTTGCCCTACAAAGTCCTGAACCGGTGATCCTCAGCATTATTTCTTTCCATCAGAATATCCATCTATGAGTCAGCATCCTCTGCTCAAGTCCATATCTTTGATTTATTCCATGCCTTTGCTTAGGTCCCTTTCTTTTCCTAAGTCAATAGAAGCGTCAAAGCAGCTAAAACAGCCGCCGTACTTCTTCAGCCAGTAACTGTGGTGCTTCCAGATCCACGAAATGCCCGATACCGTGAAGAGGACGCCATTCCACCGGGCAACCCGCATCGCCTTCGCTCTTTTGCGCGACCTTGGAGGACAGGGCTTCGTCCGTCATTCCCCAGACCAATGTTGTCGGGACTTGAATCGGCTGTTGGTAGACCTCTTCCAGTTCTTTCCGCAATTTTGGAATAACCAGTGTTTTGACAACGGCCCGGTAGTATTCGATGGCACCCCGCAGATCTTTTCTGTGCTGGTATCGATTGACCATTTCCTTGACCAGTTGCCGGTTCATATTGCCATCCGGGCCTTCCCTCAGGGTGAAGGAGAGCTCCAATAGTCTGCGACCAATTGCGGTGGTGAGCAGTAACTCCGGAATGACCGGAGGCTGGAAGGGTAGCACCCAGGGAATGCGAAATGTTTGCCAGTCATCCAATTGAAAAACCGCTCTTACCAGCGTTTTGGGATGGGTGCAGTTCACCACAACGAGGCGACTGATCAAGTCGCTGAAGCGATGAGCGAAGATCCAACCCAGGGCGCCGCCCCAGTCGTGGGTCAACAGAATCGGTTTCTTGACGTTCAACCTGGCCATCAGTTCACGCACATCATCGGTCAGGGTAAAGACATCGTAGCCGTCCCTGGGATATTCCGAGGTTGGATATCCTCGCAGATCCGGGGCATAAATCCGGGCTTCGGGAAGATAGTCCATCAATTGACGCCAGCTTTGCCAACCTTCGGGGAAGCCGTGAAGACAGAAAATTTCAGGCACGTCACCGTCATGGCTGCTTTGGGAGGGAGAGGCAACCGCAACATGAAATGAGGTGCCGTTGGCATCAACACGCAGGTGCCGGATATTTTCTTCCGTCTCCTGCTCGGATCGTTTGGGGGGAGGCTTTGGACGCGCTTTTACCTTCCCTGATCCGGCCCGTGATTTCCTTTGTGTGGCACTACCTTGCTTGTGTCTGGGTGCTGTCGTTGTTGTCATAAGAGCACCTATGTCCTGTGGGTAATAGGATCAATAATAGATCAATTTTATAAAAACACCTGTAGCTGAATACAGAATGCTTTGTTTTCCATTCCCAGGATATTTATCCGGGTCTGGTAGATATCTTCTGCCGCGTCTTCACTGACCTGGGTTGTCAGGCGAACCATTTGGTTAGCGCCTGCCTCCAGCGTTGTTGCCTGGGGAGAAAAGCCAAACTCACAACTGTCACAGGGACCCGATTCCTGGCCGACCATGGATTGAGGTTGTAGCTCGATAGTGACCTGATGCGGCTGGTCATTTTGAATCAGAAATACGGATTCAATTTTTTCGCCGGGCCTGGCTTTGAGAGCAAGCGTGGGAAGTGGCCTGTCCGCCAGTCCCTTTTCCAGTTCCTTGAGTCCAAGTCGATGTTCTCCGACCGCCAGCAGGTCTTCCAACAGAGCCAGCAGATGTCGGCTGATGAGCATGCCAGCTTCAATAGGCAGTATCAGCAGCCCCAGTGAACTCTGCTGATCAAGCTGCCAGGAACCGCTGGCAAATTTATTTTTCAATTGGCGACCGGCCTGATTGTAGCGTTGACCCAGTTGGCGGCCTTGACGCGCGTAGGTTTGGAATCTCGGCCAATACTGTTGTATCTGTCTGCGGTAGTTTTGTGCCAGCAATGATAGCTGGGTATCGGAAGCCGCTGCGGCAGATGGCTCGGTATCCGGTAAGAAGTTCTCTTTCATTTCAGGCGTGCTCTTCATTTTAGGAGCTCTCCGCTTCAGTTGTTCTTCTTATTTCAGTTATTCTTTCCATTTCAGTTGCTCTCCCGTTTAGCGCCGGGTTTATTGACGCGATTTTCCGGAATAGCTTCAAAGCAGGGCTCCTCGCACTGGAAATGGTGGTACCAGTGATGGGCTTTGATACGCTTGGGAATTTCCCCTTGCTCCACAACCGTACAGCAATGCTGGCGCGGCTTCACACATAGTATGAGTTTCAGGTATTGCTCGTACTTACCCTGGATTTTGACGGCCACGCTAAAGGTACTTCCGGCCAATTCCTCAGGAATGGTAAAGCTGATCACGGACTTAAGAGTTTCCCCGGGAGCCAGCTTTTTAGAGGCTGGGGTGACAGTGACCTTTTTATCTGTGCAGGGGAAAGGGGTGGCCTCTAGCGTAAATGTTCGAGCCTCCTTGCCGGTGTTAGTCACCTGCAGGTGATGCTGCAGGGTATCGCCAACACATCCATGCCAATGCACTACGCCGACACACTGATCCGGGCAGTGGGTTTCCGGAATGTGACAACAGTCTTCATGGTGAGGGTGGCAGCAGTCTTCATGGTGGGGGTGGCAGCAATCTTTTTCTTTAAGCGAACCGTCGAAGGTCTTCTTGATGACGCCTGCCCCTGCATTAATGGTTGCGCTGATCAGGCGTGGAGCCAGCAGAATAAGACTCTTGCAGGAAGGCAGGGATAGACTCTCTGGAGGGCAATCGGGATGAGAGTGGCATCCACTACCTATGGTGGCTGTGTGCTGGTGCATCGTATCTCTCCTTTGACTTATCTCCGTTTACTGGAGTTAGGCGACCCGTTGCAGTACAGCTCCAACCAGATCCGAGTCATATTGATTTTGACGAAACCGGAATATGTTCGTCCCTTTTGCAGGCCGGGTGGGGCGGTAAAGGTCAGCGTCCGGTCAAGCGCCGTTGCAGGGTGCAGGGTTTCATCAGGTAACGGCTCCATTTGAATGCTCACCGGTGGAATAATGGAAGCCTTGAAATCATGAAGTATACGATTGGCGAATGCTTCGTAGTCCTCATCTTCCGCCGCTTCGCGCAGGCTGTAGACCAGGGTGCGCCCGATCCAGTTTCGTTCCCGAAACCAGACCATCCCGACATCGCCGACGCTAAGCGGCACATTACCGGCATTTTCCATGCGGACTTTACAGCTTAAGGTATCGCCGCTGGCTCCCCGCAGAACAGTATGTGTCGGATTCAGCGCAAGGGATGGGTTTTCCAGGATCTGGACGTGTACCGTTTCCGAGCGGTCTCCGCAAACGAGTCTAACCTCATAGTTACCCGGCGGAGTCGATGGGGAAAAGTTTAATAACGCCTGGGCTGTGATGGTGGATTGAGGAGGAATCCTCAGTTGCATGGATAACTCTGCGGAGTCCAGAGTCGGGGCCTTGCGTTTTTTATCCGTGACGGATTCAACACTGAGGCGACGTATTTTTATCTTATCGTCCGTAGGATTGGAGAACGTCAGCTCACCGATGCACTCTCCCGGTTTTCCGATAAAGGTAAAAGGTCCTTTTTCCAACTGCCAGTCGCGCCCGGGTTCTCCGGTATAGGCTGTTTTCATAACCAGCTCCTGTTATTGCCTAATCGCAGGTTTCGGTTTTATGTGCCACATAGTCTTCCGCCACGATCATACCTTCACCGCAGGTTTCAAACTGCACAATGCGGCACCCGAACAGGGTCAGGCAAAATTTGTAACTGAGCGGAAAATGGAAACGCATCGGACGCAGGCCGAATTGGAAATCCAGTTGCGGGAGTTCCCGGATACGAATGTTGTCCAATCCCAGATCCACTTTGACGTTATCCAGGCCAAGATCAACCTTGCTGTCGGTTTCCAGCCGGATAGTGTCCAGCCTTATCAGGGGCAGAGAGGTGATCCCGACGTTTATGGGCGCAAGCTCTGTCAGGCGGATATTGTCCAACCCGAGATCTGCATCCAGGTCGATGTCGATGGTGGGAAGTTCTTTAATGCGGATATTATCCAGGTCGAGATCAACACCACCACCGAGGTTGATGGTGGGCAGTTCCTTGATCCGGATGTTGTCCAGGGCGACGTCTACACTCATTGGTCGGCTCCGTGTAAGTCAAACCGCAGTGATCCTGATGATTCCATCAAAAGTTCACTGATACGTTTTCCTGATCATTACAACGGGTACAGGCTGAGAGAGAAACTCCCGGTCAGGATGATAAATTTGGCCGGAGACACAGCGCGGGTCATAAGAGACCTGGATTTCAACGCAAGGCGGGACAGCAGTACGCTCGATACGTTGTGCAGTGCTATGTCGCGGGTTTACAGCTACAACGGTGGTACGGCTTAGACGTCACACTATGTTGCTACAAATGATCTGCCTGTTCAATAGGACGGCCGGCCAAAAAGCGGGTTGTCAAAAAAAAATTATTAAACAAAGCCACAGGGCAGAGAAGGATATCAAAAAAGTGCACTGTCATAGGGCGGCAAGAATGGCCAACAGGTTGTATGCACTGACATCGGGCGCTATGAAATTCCCTTTGTCTCTGGAGTAAACAAAGATCGTGTGCACTGATGGAAAATTATCAATAGTCGGGGATAAAAGAGAGCCCTTCTTCCACTCTGTAATCGCTTTTGATCTGGACGACTCTTGCGGACTCCTCCCGCAGGAATGCGTTGAATTTTCTGATCAGATCCGGCCGGGTGGAGGTCGACAGATGATAGTGGGATTTTTTGTAGGGAAGGGTGGGGTCGAATATCAATGCGCCGGGCTGTTCCAGTCCGTAGGTCAGTTGATGATTGGCCACCACGATCGAGAGATAAGCGCCATCGAGACGTCCCATTAAGACCTGATGTAGGAGGCCGGTTCTGGAGTTGTTTTCTGAGACTGTGATTTTCCCCTCATCGATGGCCGCGAAGTATGGCCAAGGGGTGAATCCGGATACGGTTCCGAGCTTGTAGAAATTATCCAGGCCCTGACCCAGTCGATTGGGAGGCACCATGGTGCCGTCGACATAGGTCACAATCGGATGGCTGTAGGTGATCTCCGTGCCCTCCTTAAGGTCTGCCTCCCAATAGGGATTATCCGGATAGCGCAACGAAACCTGGCCGGAGATGGCCGATACTGCCAGTCGTTTGAGCGGATGTATCCGGTATTCCAGTTCGATGCCGGCGTAGCGGGCAAATTCATCCAGTAAAGCGCGGCCAAACCCCTCATATTCACCGGTACTGTCGTCGTAATGTGGAAAGTAGGAGCCTGCCTCTACCCCGATGATAACGGTTTCCGTGGGTTGTGAATCAGATACGGAGCTCGCGCCTTCGTCAGCCTGCGCCACTGTGATCCCCGTAGCCACTGTGATCCCTGTAGCCATAGTGATCCCCGCTGCTAACAGGCTGCAAAAATGCCGGAAGCGAGACGATATAAGGTGATTGGGATTAACCAGAAATCGGAAGTGGGGCATGTTCGAATTCTTATTTGGCCGAATTTGGGAATACAGGTTTAACCAATGAAGCCAGACACCTGAAATATGATCCGGTTAACAGAGTATATTCAGCCGCCACATTTGTCATATTTGTCTTGTAACACCCTGTAACTTTATGAATGGTAATACTTTAACGTGATGCAATTCACATGTATGTCTGTATAATTGCGGCCCTTTGTTCCCGGAGAACAACCCTGGAAGATCGGCTTGATGCCATCGACTGGCGATAGCTGTCAGCACTCCAGTGACACCCAATAAGAATAAATCTCTGTTGCTCCCGGGAGTGCCATCATCAGACGTGTACACTTCGAGTATTAATTATGAAGACCAAGCTATTTCAGGTTTCTCTTCTTGGCACCGCTGTGCTTTCCACAATTTCAGGCCAGGCGTTCGCCGCAGGTTATGCACTCAATGAACAGAGTGCTTCCGCTATGGGAACCGCTAACGCTGGAGCGGCTGCCAATCCGGAAAATGCCACTATCATGTACTTTAACCCGGCCGGATTGACCCATCTGGAGAAGGCTCAGGTTTCAGGGGGCATCACCTTTCTGGATGTCAGCTCCGACTTTGAGGGTTCTGCCACCAATGCCATCGGCCAGCCTGTTACCGGTACCGACGGTGGTGACTATGTTAGTCTGAGAGCCATTCCCAACCTGTACTACAGTACTCCCATCAATGAATCCGTCAGCGCAGGTATCGGCGTTTTTGCCCCTTATGGTGTATCGGGTGAGTATGATGAGGATTTTCTGGGACGTTTCCTTGCTGATGAAACAGAAGTTCAGGGCATCGCGGTTCAGCCGACGGTAGCCTATAAGTTGAACGATCAGCTTTCTGTCGGTCTGGGGATGATCTTTATCCACCTGGACGGCAAGTTGAGTAAGGCCCAGGAGTATTCTGCCTACTCATTACCACCTTACAATATTCCTTCTGCTTACTTGAAAGAAGGCCACTTTGAAGTGGCTGGTGACGACAACGGTGTTGGCTGGAACTTCGGGGTGATGTACCAGCCTACCAACGCCACCACGTTAGGTTTTAACTTCCGGACCAAAATAGACCTCACCCTGGAAGGTGATGCGGAGCTGACCAATGTGCCCACGCCGACGGGAACATTGCCTCCTGTCGCATACGCCACGTTGAGCGAAAAAGCGAAAGTTCCCCTGACGCTGCCGGAAACAGCCACCTTCAGTCTGAAACATGACCTGGATGAGCAGTGGTCTTTATACGCTGGAGCTACCTGGACTCGCTGGTCCCGTTTCCAGAATCTGGATATCTTCACCCGTGAAGAGGCCGGTATTGGACAGATTTCCACCATCAGCGGTGCCTCCACTGGACAGCAGGGGATGATCGGCCACGTACGTGAGCGCTGGAAGAATGTCTGGGCTTTCTCGGTTGGTGTTTCCTATGACTACACCGAGCGTTTTACGGTGAAAGCGGGTTATGCCTATGACGATTCCCCTGTCGAGAATGAATACCGGACCGCAAGGGTTCCATCAACTGATCGTCAGTGGATCACGCTTGGAGCTCAATACCGGATGGAGAATGATCTGGTGCTGGACGGTGCTCTTGGATATCTGTTGATTGATGATGTGCCTTTGGATGAGCATATCTACAATGTGAACGATCAACAGGTCGGCCTCACGAATGTGAAGGGAACCTATGATCTGAGTGCTTACGGTTTGGCATTCCAGCTGACCAAATCATTCTGATGCCGGATTGCATTTGCAATTGAAGGACTTGAAAGGGATGGCGATGCCATCCCTTTTTTCATTAGCCTGAAACCAAAACCGTCAATGCTGAAGGGTAGGGTAGCCCTCTGTGAAAACCCAGTCGGTATTTTTGGCTGGAGCATGGCAGCCCAGACAGGTTTCCGCATATCCCTGGGATACATTGGCTGAAGGGTTCTCCGCTTTGAAAAGTGCCCAGCCCCAACCTTCACCCCAGTGAGCATTTCCCTTAAAACGGGCCTGCTGATCCTTGACCATGACAAACCAGATATTGGTATTTCCGGCCCACTTTGCCTGACCTGTTGTTTTGGCCCCGGATTCCACCGCCCTTACTTCCTTAATCAGCACGGATCCATCAGGAAATTCACCTGTTTCCAGATATGTTTTGGCCGCATCTTTCTGGGTATAAACGTCATGGAAACCATGTCCTGGCGCTTGGGGATCTCCCACCAGCCAGGAGCCCAAATGGGTCCAGGTTTGTTGATAGTTATCGGGTAGCCGGATATTACCTTCGCTGTCCACAATGGTTCCATAGGTCTTGTTCGACATTTCCTGGGATAATGCCATGTTTGAGTGCCCGGAAAGTGCCAGGGATATCAGCATGGCAGAAAATATCTTGTAATTGCGATTCATCATCAGACTCCTCGTTCCTTTGTATTCCCTTTTCTGAATCTATCTTTCAAAGTTCCAGTGAAACCACAGGGAAGTCGATGTCAGTTTCTGCGACATGGTTGGTGTAGTTGGTCAGAATATTGAGAGCCACGTTGGCCACAATTTCCATGACCAGCTCTTGATCAATGCCCGCTGCTTTAGCGGCATCGAGATCGTCATTGCTCAATACTCCCAGTTGACGCACCAACTTGTCTGTCAGAGTGGTAATAGCCTGGTTGAAAGGGTTGGTACTGCGCGCAGCGCGGGCATCAAGCATTGCAGACTCAGACAAACCAGCACCTTTGCCAATGGCAGTGTGGGCAGACAGGCAGTAGTGGCAACTGTTGACCTGGGCTGTTGCTAAAGCGATAAGCTCCCTCTGGGCGGCGGTCAGTTTTCCTTTTGCCAGCGCCTCTGACAATGCCAGATAGCCATTTAGTGCTGCCGGAGCATGAGCCATGGTGGCAAACATGTTAGGCAACATTCCAAGTTTTTGTTTGACAGCGTCTAGTGTCGCCTGGGTTGTAGCATCGACAAGATCGGTTGTGGCTGGGTTGATACGTGCCATATAACTCTCCTTAAAAATGAATACGGATGGTTGAAGAGTTGATAGAATGCGATACTATCTGGATTTATTTGTCTCGAATAATTTGCAGATAGTATTGAATTGGCATTTTTTTAATTGATTAATATTCAGTGAATATTGCGGAGAATAGATATGGACCGCTTGTCCCCGGTGTTTCTTCATTTTGCTCCGACTGCCCGGGTGTTTAACTCTGGACCTCTATGTAAGGTCACGGAGTTTGATGAGTGTGAGGGGGTTGGTCATATTCATTTACTTCGTGAAGGGAGGCTGTTGGTAGCTGACCGTCATGAAGGCACTATGGAGCTATCGGAGCCAACGGTGCTGTTCTACCCCAGGCCTTTTTACCATCGCTTTATTCCTCTTGACGAACAGGGAGCGAATTTACTTTGTGCATCAGTAGATCTGGGGGGGCGGTCGGCCAATCCTTTGTTAGGTACATTACCGGAAGTGCTGGTCATTCGTTTAAAGGAAGTAAGTGGCCTGGCCTCTGCGTTGGATCTCATGTTCAGTGAAGCATTTAAAGATCTTTGTGGGAGACAAGCTGCACTGGACCGTTTGATGGAATACTTTCTGATTTTATTATTGCGGTATGTGATGGAGGAGGACGTTATCCCAGCAGGACCGCTCTCCGCCCTGGGTGATCCGCGCTTGGCCAAGGCGATAACAGCGATACATAACAGACCGGAGTTTTCCTGGACACTGGAGGAGTTGGCGGCTGAAGCTGGTATGTCCAGGGCAAGGTTTGCGGTGCATTTCAAAGAGAAAGTAGGGATGACGCCACTGGATTATCTAACCGACTGGCGTTTGAGTGTTGCCAGAACGTTATTGAGACAGGGACGATCAGTAAAATCAATCAGTCCCAAAGTGGGGTACCGGAGTCCGGCTGCCTTTACCCGCGTATTCACCCGAAAAATTGGGGTGTCGCCGACTGAATGGCAACCGGATCTGGGTTGAAATTACTGATCAGGGACCGTTATCAAGCCTTTTTAAAACGATGCTTGATCAACGTATCCAAGGACAAGAATCCAGGGCCTGTGACCACCAATAGACCGAGAATTGACATCCAGTAATAATGTTCCTGGGTACCGGGATAGACAAAGGTTTCAATCACCAGCGTCATCACCAGCAAGCCCAGTGCGCCAAGCCTGCCGGCAAATCCGAAAGCGAGCAACACGGGTAGAAGCAGTTCGCCGATTGTTGCCATCACTGCGGCAACTTTATACGGAATCATGGGGATGACGTATTCGTATTGAAACAGGAACAATGTGCTGTCCCAATCCTTTATCTTCAGCATTCCTGATTTGAAAAAGGCATAAGCAATAAAAATCCGCACTACCAGCATGACCAATGGTTGTAGCCATTTATCCACCGCCGTCAGTGTGCCTTGATAGGAATTGATGAGGGCCTGCATATTTTTTCTCCTGTAACTTGGCCGCCAGATTGAATGTCAGCGGTTGGTTTGACTGTGTTGTGATTGACAGATAATGCCTGCCTGGAGGCATTGGGATATAAATTCCTGCAGCATCTCACTGCCCGGATGGGAAAATGCTTCCTCGATGGATTCACTCAAGGTGTGTCCGGCTTTTACTGCCTCCAGGAGTGCAGCGGCTGCATCAGACAGATTCCAGATCTGTACCTGCTGGCGGTGCCGGAATATCAGTAAGGCAACCGCACCGGCATTAAGATCCACCTTTATACCGTCCTCATTCTCACGCACTTGTTGCCAGATCGTATCGATCGGATGGGGTGAGCGCAGAAGGAATACGCTCGCATTTAGATCTGGTTTGTAGTTCAGTAACGCTTCCTGCCCCATATTGAGATCTAGGGCGGGAAATTCCTGGGCGTAATAGGCCCGGTGATGATGCCATTCCAGTCGGGCAATATCTGGTAAATAGGTCAGTGCCGACAGGGGACCAAATGTCGCCATAAATTCAGGGAGGGAGCTGCCATATTGGTGAATATCTCCGGTCCCGGGCTGGTCTTGTGCCAGGAATCGCTCGCACATGGCGTCAAAAAATTCGGGGCCTACCAACTTTTCGGTGACCGGAAAAACTTCTCTCAAATAATTGGTGATGCCTGTACTGACGTTATTGCGGTAAATCGATAATCGAGCCAGAAAAGTGTCTTCTATGGCATTCGTAATGTTGTCAGAGCCGAGATAGAGATAGTCCAGAAAATCCTTTTGTAGATCATGTAGGTTCATTGGTCGTCTCCACCTTGTTTAGTATCCCGGTGGCCCTGTCTGCTTCAGACAATAGAACTGCAAGCTCAGGATAGTCGCTGTCCCATTCAATGAGTGTTGGTCGTGGGCCAATATGCTGAATGCAATATTCAAAAAGGTCCCACACCAGATCCGACACCTGCCGGTTATGGCTGTCGATAAGAAAACTGTCTTCTTGATTGCTGCTGGATATATGGCCTGCCAGGTGATACTGACTGATATGAGCAGGGTTGATCTGGCTGATGTACCGGTAGGGATCGACTCCTACGTTAACACTGGAGATATAGAGATTGTTGACGTCCAGAAGAAGTCCGCAGCCGCTTTCCCCTGCCAGTCGGTCAAGAAAACTGCTCTCTTCCATACTGGTGGCCTTAAAGGCCAGATAATTTGAGGGATTCTCAACCAATATCTGTTGACCAAGTATGTCCTGCATTTCTTTGGCGTGATCAATAAATATCTGCAGGGAGGCTTCAACATAGGGAACCGGAAGCAGGTCAGGCACGTGTCTGTGTTGATAACCACTCCAGGCCAGATGTTCTGAAACCATACAGGGTTTGATATCGGCTATCAGATCTTTTAGTTCTCGTAAGTGTTCTCGGTCAAGACCGTCTGCCCGCCCTAATGAAAGACCCACTCCATGGAGGCTTACCGGATATTTTTCTCTGACTCTTCTCAGCGCATCCCTGGAAAGGCTGTTGCCAAAATAATTTTCACTATGGGCTTCAACAAATCCCAACGGAGATTGGTTTTCCAGCAGAGATGCGAAATAAGGAGCTCGTATACCGATACCGGCCTGTAAGGAGAGTGAGGTAGACATGGTCGTTGGCCTGGATGAATTTGATTTCGGGAGAAAAAGGGAATGTCCGGAAGGTTTGATTCCCCTTCCGGACGAAAGCCGATTACATACCGGCTTTCAGAGAACCACCGTCCAGCTTTTCACAAAGACCGGCAGGTACGAGAACCCATTCACCTTTATCAGCACTCTTAGAAGCATGCCCCTGACAGCTGTGACCGTTTGCCTGACAATCATTCATACCGGCTTTGACAACCCCGAAGCATTTTTCCATTTTGGCTTCATCGGCCAGTGCAGATCCTGAAGCCAAGGCCATTGCGCCTGCCAGAACGGTTGCTGCAGCTGCACCAGATACCAGTTTGTTGTTCATATCAAAATTCCTCTTTATATATAGTCAATTAAGCATTGATACCGGGGTTTCTTGTTTCCCCGTATGTGGCAGTAGATAAGACATGCCCCTTGCAAAAAAGTTTTATAAAAAGTGCGAAATTTTTTTGCTGAACTTTTTTTGAGGAAAATGGTCGGCGAGTATTCTTTCGATAGATTCTCTTTTTAAATCAAAGTATTATATTTTTCGAGAATTTTTGGTTGATGAGAGAAAAAGTTAAATTTTTTTTCTTCACAGTAGGAATGATGCGCAAAATTGGCCTGAGAAAGCGACCGGAGTATGCGGAACATTACTTCCAGAGTTCTTTGATCGGGGTGTCTGGAGAGTAGCGGTCGGCTATCTGGGCCTGTAAAAGTTCTGCGCTGGCCAACGCGTCTGTCAGCGCATGGTGGGGGCTGTAAAAAGGCAGGTTATAACGGGCTCTGCTGTCGGCGAGTCGAATAGAGGTGGGATGTCTGCCTAACAGACGGTCTACGATTCCCCGAGGTTTACTCCGGTAAACTCTCGCTTCCAGTTCCATGGTATCGATGACTGGAAATTCACATCCTTCCCCAATCCGGTTAAGCAGTTCTGCGTTGAGGAAGGGCCGCTCAATGCCACGGTGATGAACCACGACCACTTTGCCCGCCAATGCCTTCAATAGCTCATCCAATATCCTTATGATGTCAGGAGCCCGGGCGACCTCTGAATGGGTGATCCCATGTATGACGATTGATTCAGAGCTCAGCTCTTCGCGTGGTTTGAGTATCCAGTGTTGGGCGCCGCTGCAACGAATACGGTTCAGATCCATAGGGACCAGACCGATGCTGACGATTCCGTTGCTCTCCGGGTCAAGTCCGGTGGTTTCAAAATCCATGGCAACCAGTGGAACTTTCGAAATGGGGGTATCGCCGTCGACAGTTCCGGCATTATAGAAGCTCTGCAGGCGCGGATCTTTCGCCTGGGCGGCGAGTTTTTTGAATCTCGCTGCCCAGTCCGGCGGAGATGACTTCGAATATGGCGTTCCGTTAAAGGCGTTTTTCTTTCGCAGATAGAGCACGATATATTACCGGGAGCGTTGAGATTGATAACGGAAACGGACGAACTTCTGGGCATTGCTCAGGATCTGGAATGCATCCTTCAATGTCTTGCGTTCAAAATCTGAAAGGTTTTCCGGCTCCACATTATTGTCCGGTGTTCTGTTGGCCTCCAGATCAAGTGCCTGGTGCCGTATGCGTACCATGGCAATGAATTCGAGGGCATCGCGAATATCCTGTCCGTGACCGTGAGGAAGGATGTCGGCATCAATGATGTCCTGTAATCGATCAAATGTATTCCGGGCGGTGGATCCGCAGGCGAGGGAATGAACCCGGATCAGGTCTGCCAAAGGTGCGGTGCCTCTGCGCTTGATGTTGAAAGAGTTGCTGTGTCGCCCGTCCTTCTCCATGACAAAGTTTTTGAAGAAGCCAAGAGGAGGTGTTCGGCGCAGGGCATTGCGGGCCATGCAGGTCAGAAAGCGTGGACTTTTCTTGGCTTCCCTGACGATCAGTTCCCTGAGCTGTGCGGCCCAGTCGGTCTTGCCCCAAACTCCGTCCAGATCAAAAAAGATTGAACTGTTCAGGAGAAACTCTGGAGTGGGATTCTCTATCCACTCAGTAAAATAGTCTTCCCATACGTGTAGGGGCTGGCGCCATTTGACATTGGTGGCCATGATTTCCCCTTTGCAATAGGTATAGCCGCACTCAGCCAGACCGTCGCTGACAAATTTTGCCAATGCCTTAAAGTAACCGTCATGCCGATCGGGATCAAAGCGGTTATCCAGAATCAAGGCATTGTCCTGATCGGTGACTATCAATTGTTCTTCCCTGGCCATGGATCCCAGGGCAAGGAAGCAATAGGGGACCGGAGGAGGGCCGAGTTCTACTTCCGCCAGTTCTAACAGTCGTTGTTTGAAACTGCGTCCAATGATCGACATGGCGCTGCCGATCATATGAGAGTTGGCATCCTCATTAACCATGCGGCTGAAACAGGCTTTGACATCGTCTCCCAGGGCTTTCAGGTCTTCCACGGTATATTGGTGGAAAATACTGCTTACTACAAAGAGGCTGTTCTGCGATTCATAGCGGATAATATCCGACAACGCGATCATGCCAATAGGATGACCTTTCTTGAGCACCGGGAGGTGGTGAATGTTCTTGCGCAGCATGGCCAGTGATGCTTCAAATACAAACTGGTGGTGTTCAATGCTGGCAAGATTACGGGTCATGATTTCGCTGACCGGAGTGGTATAGCTCAAGCCGGCCGCCACCAGCCTCTTACGGATATCCACATCCGTAACGATACCGGCCAGATAGCCGGAAGCTGAAGCCTGTTTGGCTGGATCTCCCGTTCGCTCATTGACGACCAGAACGGAAGAGACGCTTTCCTCAGACATCAGAATAGCGGCTTCCTGCACGGTTGCCTGTATGTTGACGGTCACCGGCTCCCGGGCAATGAGGGTTTCCACCTTTGATGTCATCAGTTCATTGGCATCTTCCTTCCGGGATACTGCATGGCGCAACCGGGTATGATCTTCGATTTCCACAAAGTCAGCGAACAATTCATGGTTTTCAAACAGTTCGTTGAAGATGGTCTCAGGAATCAGGTATACCAGGGAGTCCTCGAGTGCTTTGGCCGGGAATCTGACGCGCCTGTTACGCAGTAGACCAAACTCACCGAAGATACCGCCTTCGCTGAGGCGGTTGTGCAGATCGCCGTTGCGTCTGAATACTTCGACGGCCCCACTGCGGATGATATGGAGCGCATCCACTTCCTCTCCAAACTGGAGTATTTGTGTTCCGGCTTTGAAATAGCTGATTTCAATGTTCTGTGATATCCACCCGAGGGTTTCTTCAGGGAGATCACAAAAGGGGGGGTGTCGATGAAGGAAATCCAGGATTTCAAGTTGTTCAGCCTGCATGAGATACCCGGGCAGCAATTTAACAAAATGAATGGGTCAGAGACCCTATGCAACATAGTTTATTCTAGCATGGCATCCATCGGTGCACATTGCCGATGCGGCATCCAGGGGTCGAATCACGACATCTCTGCCTGTGATCCATGTGCTTTAAGTGATAATTCTCATTCAGACGTTTCAGGTGTTGGGCGGAAATTATGATAGCGTGGAACCCGTTAGAGTAATTGAGGGGGTCTCTTGGAACCAGAAAAGCGCTTTTTAAGTTTTGATATTGAGCACTTGCGGCAGAGCAAAGAGGGCATCTGGTTCGCTGTGGATCTTATGATGCTGTTGCTGCTAGGTATCAATCTCACTTTAATCATTATCGATTCGATTTACCGGCTGGATTTTATTGAGAGCTTTATTGCTTCGGAAGTCTCTCTGCTTGAACCCCCGTTAACCTGGTTGAAAATGCATTTCTTTGTGATTGATGCGGTTTTCGTCAGTATTTTTCTCAGCGAGTTTTGCATTCGATGGCTGGTGGCGGTCAGGCATGCCACTTACCATCGATGGTTCTATTATCCGTTTATTCATTGGTATGACCTGGTCGGCTGTATTCCTTTAACCGGTGCCCGTATGCTCCGATTTCTTCGGGTATTTTCGATCATTTACCGTCTACACAAATATCGTATTATCGATATTCGCCAGTCGTCGGTTTATCAGTTTCTGGCATTCTACTATGACGTGTTGCTTGAAGAGCTGAGTGATCGGGTCATTATCAAGGTACTTAGCGGTATCCAGCGCGATATCGAACATGACAACACCTTGAACCACCGGATCATCAATGAACTGGTGACTCCAAGGCTGGAAAGGCTTTCAGCTTCAGGTGCTCTGATAACCAGCAGCATTGCCCAAGCGATGCATTCCGAAGCAGACCATCCATTCTCTGTGCAGCTCAGGAAAAGTGTTGTGTCGGCCATGCGGAACAACGAAGATCTGGTCAGGCTGAAATCTGTGCCTTTTGTGGGAGATCAACTGGTAAGGGAACTGGAAACGGCCGTTGCACAAATTGTTATTGATACCATTGCCGGATTGATTGGTGAGCTGCCGGATCTGATGAAAGCAGAAAGTTTGCGGGAAAGTCTAAGAACCGGGGAAGCTGCCTGGACCGATCTGGATCAGGAAATACTGGACCTTATCCACGAAATTCTTGAGTTTGCCAAGAGCCAGGTTGCCCGCCAGCAGTGGAAAGCTCGTCTTGAACATTGATGATTCAGATAGCTATTCTGTCTTCCGGTCAGACAGTACGTTAATAATTATGCAGCACCCAATGGCATCAGGTGTGTAAGGTTCCTGAAATCCTAATCGATAGAATGACAGGTGGTACAAGGTGATTGAAGAGAGCCCGGCCAGAAAGTGGTTTGGTGAGCACTACGAACAATTGCATCCGGCACTCCAGAGTCTGCATAGCCAGGGAGGAAAACTGAGCGGCGTAGTAGAGGTTCGCTATGGGAAGGGGATCTCTGGCTATATTGCACGCCGCTTGGCAAGAAAATTAAATATTCCTGAAGCAGGGACTCATGACTTTAGCGTCACGATTGCTCATGAAAAAGGTGAAATGAAGTGGCAAAGGCAGTTTGATGACCGTTCCGGAATGACGTCGGTGTTTGTCCCTGTTGGAACCTTTGACAACAATGGGTATTGGCGTGAAAAAATCGGAGCTGTCGAACTCCATCTTACCGTTGAGATCCGAAAGGGAGGATGGTATTGGAGGTGCCTGAGGGCAAAGATTTTTGGAATCACATTGCCTTTATGGCTTTTTCCAGAAACCACGGCCTATAAGGCCGTGGAGAATGGGGTCTATCAGTTTTATGTTGGATTCAGGCTGCCCCTTTTGGGATTCCTGCTTTCCTACAGTGGTCGACTGACCGCCGGCTAGTGTCTTAGCCTTCCTGCTTAACATTGATGTGCTGTTCGCTTTGGGCCGCGACTTCAACATTGCTGTTATCGCGCTTGATGATTTCACCGCGCAATACAGTGTGAGTGCCTGAGTAAGGAGCTGGTACGGCGTCAGCGGTAAAGTCTTTCTCTGCCCGACGATCAGCAATACTTTCCGCATTGGCACCCAAAGTAGCAACAGCCAGAGCAACAGCGATAAGTGATTTCAGTTTCAGTGCTTTCATTTGTCTATCTCCTAATATATCAATCTAAGTCGAGATGGCTTGGCTAACCTGCTTGCCTTGCCTCTTGATGGTTATTATCAGGAGATAGACGGATTTCGAAAAATTATATAAACATATTTGAGTTATCACTGATGGTGATGTGTTGGTGAGTGATCAGGTCTCATCAATACTGTTGCACTGAGTTCCAAGCGATCGGCCTTTTAAACTTCCGACATACCCAACGGCCCAAATGGCGCTGGAGTTATCGTCGACTAGTACCCAGAAGAATGGTTTTAGGTCTGGAGTGAGGGCTGTGCAATAAGATGAACCGGTGCCAGTGAGCCCGAATCCTGTGAGTCCTGTTGATACGGTTACCCCTGTGAGTGTGTATGTACAGTTGGCCGAATCAAATCGGAATAAATGGCTTGATTGCCCTGTGAAGTTGAGGCCACTCTCCTCCATTGTTGCTGCACCGGAGTACTTCATATTTGAAGTGTAGAGCCCGCCAGTGGGAAATGCTCTACGGAGATCTCCATGTAATAAACTGCTTGAATGCTCAAAGAGGTCTTTTGGTTCGTATGAAGCGTTTTCTTCCTCATTGACTGAATAGGAAGGAAGAATCACGTGATCAATAGGAGACCAAGTCAGTGAATTCAAATCATCAAAGGCATTGGCAATATCCATTTTGATAAGGCCCCGTACATTGGACTTTGGTTCCAACTTATACAGGGAGAATCCTGTTGTCTGACTGTTTACCTTCTGAATCAGATAGTCTTCAGTGTCAGACTGGTAAAAGTTGCCTGAGAGCTCTATTAAACTTACTTCTTGCCATGTGTCGTCCGGAGATTCAAATACACCATCAAAGGTTCTTTGATCTTGGGCATCCCAGATAAACTTGTGGTCGACTTTCGCAATAAACAAAGCACGACTGTAAGAGTCGTCTAAGTCGTTTAGTGCTTGTAGGGTCTCTTCGCCAAACGCATCAGAAATTTCGATTCTAAGCTGGGCATTTTGCTGTGTGAAATCCAGATAGTGACCCTCTTCACCTGATGCGAATTTAAGGTCTTGTGTAAATTGCTCTGCTAATGGGTGTGGTGATGCAACCCAAAAATCCGCGATCGGTTTATCCGCTTCTGTGATTCGTGAATGATCGCCAAGATAAGTATTAAATGCGGCAAGCCAGTCTCCAGGATGTGAGGTTGAAAGTTCACCTGATCTGGCCTGCTCAAATTCGGCACGGGTATTACCATAGGAGGCAGCATCAATGATGGCTGTTACCCACCAGTTTTCTAAAGAAGACAGTAGAAGATTCTGTTGAGGGATAAAACTGTCAGTTAGCTGATCTATGAGCCATCGGTTCTGAATCTTGGCAAGGCCGGAAAATTCCAATGCGGAAAGGGTGGGTACTGGAGAAACGGCATCTGAGTCTATGGCATGATCGCTTTCTGAAGTTTCGCATACAAAGGTAGAAGTGGATGTAGTTGGAGTCTCTATTATTTCTTCAGAGACCAAATCGTTGCTGTCTGCTGACTCGTCTAAGTTTGTGGAAGCTTGTTTACTACTCCCGCATCCTGCCAGTTGGCTCAAGAAAATCAGAGTTATGATTAGATTAAAGTTTATTCGCACAGCTAAGTCCCTTTAGGCCCATTTTTCAAATGCGCGCAACGTAACACATAGTGTTGTTTTATTAAAGCTAATATCTGGGATATAGGAGAGGGAAAAGGATAAAAAAACAGCCTCGGCAAAAACCGGGCTGTTTAATTATCTGCTGCTTATGTCAAGGAGTAATTATTATTTACGGAGTAGCAGTCCGTCTTACTTTGCTTTCAGCTTTCTTCTGAATCCGATACCCGCCAGGGCTAAACCAAATAGTGCCAAGGTAGCGGGAGAAGGCACGTCGGTTTCATCCATGGGGGCACCGGCCAGAAGATACACATCGGCAAAACCGCCTGTTTCACAATTTGTGGTTTCGCCACCATTGCCTTCATCTTCCAGATAGCCAAGGCCTGGTTGGAAATCGCCACCTGCAGTGCCGCCGAAACAACCGAACAGCATCCGGGTGGAAATGGTGTCATAGCCCTGGGCCAGCAATGCCTCCAGCATGGCATTCAGCTCTGGGAGAAACGCAAATATTTCAGTGTCAGAAGTAGATTGGGCGTTGTCGATCGCGGTTTCATAACCTGCCGGGCATTGGCCGCCAGGAATCGGCAGAATTGGCAGTATTCCATCGTCGTCGATACAAGTTACGCCGTTAACCGTGGCAAAGTCTGAAGACTCAGGCTTGCTGTTGAAGGTTTCCTCGGTGACATAGGCGTCATAGGTGAGGCCGGTGACCTGACCGATTTCGTAGTTGATGTCGGCCAATTGATTGTCAAGATCTCTGACAGTTACCAGCGCCCAGTAGTCCAGAGACGTGGTGGTGTTCTGTGGCTGGTTGTAATCAAAGCCGATGGTCAGCTCTCTGCGGATGCCGTCAATGGTCAGAGCATTGATCAACCACTCGATACCCACGTCCCAGGTTCCTAATGAATCGGCATCCAGAGTGGAGTCCAGGTTGCCCAGGTCATTGTTGTCCGGATCGTTGAGGTTGCCCGCGGTGCTGCCGGTCTGGCCGGTGGCAAAGAAATCATCATTGGTGGTGTCGTTGCTCTTGAATCCATCTTCCACTTCCGCAGGGCTGGGATCGGTGTCAGAGTTTTCCTGAGCCCCGCCGCCCGAAGTCAGAACGATGTAAGATTCCAATGCACCTTGTGGAGTCGGGAGAACATAGCCTCCGTCAGCTACTTTGGTGGTCGGATCAAGCCCATTGAGGTAATTGAGTAAAGGCGCTGAACAGCTCACAGCATCCCGAACTGTCAGGCATCCGCCTTGTGCCAGGCCAGCTTCCCAGTCTATGCCACCTTCATAAACTCCTAGCGGACCAGCAAAGGATAGTGGACTTAGGGCAATGCAGGCTGCAAAAGTACCTTTGAGCATAAGGGGGCGAGTGATTGATTTCATTCTGACACCTTTGAAGTTGCTATTCTTTTCATTTGGGATTAATTTCCCAAAAGCAATAAGCGAGCCATAAAAGTCAATTCCTCATCTTTCAATAGAATTACCCAATTTGCTCAGAGAGCAATTTGCAAAGATGTGTAAAATTCACTGACATTTGCTTGCTGTTTCTTTAACTGATGGAAGCTACAAATTCCAGGATGTCTCTGTACTGGTCGGGAGAGAACAAAAGGTTGGCTGGTAAAAGCCTGGGGCAGACAAAAGCAGGGCTTCTGGAAGGCAGCGAGACGGTGTTCTGTCTACTTATAATGACGGTGCTCTGTCTAATTAGAGTACTGTGCTCAGTCTAAATAGAATATAGAAGGGATAATTTGGAGATACAGGCTGGAAAGGGTGGTCTGCCCAAGACAGGCCACCCTGGTTTAATTTTCTAGATCAGTATTTTCAGGATCAGTTGAGATCGAAGCGGTCGAGATTCATGACCTTGTTCCAGGCTTTCACAAAGTCCTTGATAAATTTTTCCTGTGAATCGGAAGTGGCATAGACCTCTGATAGCGCGCGAAGTTGGGAGTTGGATCCAAAGACCAGATCAACCCGAGTGCCTGTCCACTTCAGATCTCCCGAGTTTCTATCACGCCCTTCGAACAGGTCGCCATCTTTCGAAGTCGGTTTCCATACGGTACCCATATCCAGCAAGTTCACAAAGAAGTCGTTGGTGAGTACCCCTGGGCGATGAGTGAAAACACCATGCCGGCTTTGGCCGAAACCGGTATTGAGCACCCGCATACCGCCAAGCAGCACCGTCATCTCAGGTGCAGTTAAGGTCAGCAACTGAGCACGATCAATCAATAACGCTTCCGCAGAAACTGAGTACTTGGTTTTCAGGTAGTTGCGGAAGCCGTCTGCCTCAGGTTCAAGCACGGCAAAGGCGTCCACGTCAGTTTGTTCCTGTGAAGCATCTGCCCGTCCAGGTGTAAAAAGAACCGTCACTTTTTGTCCCGCATCGTTGGCGGCCTTCTCGATTCCCGCGCAGCCTGCCAGTATGATCAGATCAGCGAGGGAGACTTTTTTGCCGTCTGATTGGGCACTGTTGAATTCCTGCTGAATGCCCTCCAGGGCTTGCAGCACTTTCTTCAACTGATTTGGTTCGTTGACTTCCCATTCATTTGCCGGGGCCAGACGAATGCGGGCTCCGTTGGCACCACCCCGCATGTCTGAACCACGGAAAGTGGAGGCAGATGCCCAGGCGGTAGAAACCAGCTCGGAAACGGACAATCCGGCCCCCAGAATATTGCTCTTGAGGGTGCTGATGTCCTGATCGTCAATCAACAGATGGTTGACAGCAGGAATCGGGTCTTGCCAGATAAGATCTTCGGCAGGCACCTCCGGTCCAAGGTAGCGCGCCCGAGGTCCCATATCCCGGTGAGTCAACTTAAACCAGGCGCGGGCGAAAGCGTCGGCAAACTCATCCGGATTTTCATGGAATCGCCGGGAAATTTTCTCGTAAGCAGGATCAAAGCGTAATGATAAATCCGTCGTGAGCATGGTGGGAACGTGACGTTTCGAAGGATCATGGGCATCCGGGATCTCTCCAGCTCCAGCTCCGCCTTTGGGTACCCATTGTTGAGCACCGGCAGGGCTCTTGGTTAACTCCCATTCGTACTTGAACAAGTTGTCGAAGAAATGGTTGCTCCATTTGGTTGGAGTCTGGGTCCAGGTGACTTCCAGACCACTGGTGATAGCATCTCCCGCCTTGCCCGAACCGAAGCTGCTTCTCCAGCCAAGTCCCTGTTCTTCCAGCGATGCAGCTTCCGGATCTGCGCCAACGTTGGCGGCATCACCGGCACCATGGGTTTTCCCGAAAGTATGACCACCTGCAATCAGGGCAACAGTCTCTTCATCATCCATGGCCATCCGTGCGAATGTTTCGCGAATATCCCTTGCTGCCGCCACAGGATCAGAATTGCCATTGGGACCTTCCGGGTTAACGTATATCAGGCCCATTTGCACCGCAGCCAGCGGATCTTCAAGATCCCTGTCACCGGAATAGCGTTCATCAGCCAGCCAGGTTTTTTCATTTCCCCAATAAATGTCGATTTCCGGTTCCCATATATCCTCGCGTCCTCCACCGAAGCCGAAGGTTTTGAATCCCATCGATTCCAGGGCGACGTTACCGGCGAGGATCATCAGGTCGGCCCAGGAAATCTTGCGTCCGTACTTCTGTTTTATGGGCCACAAGAGTCGGCGGGCTTTGTCGAGGTTTACATTGTCCGGCCAACTGTTGACGGGAGCAAAGCGTTGATTTCCGGTGCCGCCTCCGCCACGGCCGTCCCCGGTGCGGTAGGTTCCTGCACTGTGCCAGGCCATTCGGATGAACAGACCGCCGTAGTGGCCAAAGTCTGCAGGCCACCAGTCTTGGGAGTCCGTCATCAGCGCCGTAAGATCTTGCTTCAGCGCATCGTAGTCGAGACTTTTGAATTCTTCTGCGTAATTGAAATCTTCATCCATGGGATTGGACAGTGAAGAACGCTGATGAAGAATTTCAAGCCGAAGCTGATTAGGCCACCAGTCCCGATTTGAGGTTCCTGCACCACCGGTGTGGTGCATCGGGCATTTACTTTCAGACCATTTACTTTCAGACATAGCGTCGTCTCCTTCTCGTGCATATGAAAGGTACTGCGTGATCTATTTATAGGTTGTCCGGGACGACGTTGGCCAGTTTAGGTTATTGATCGAAGTGATAGATTTTCTCACTCACGCGCAAAGGACCGCCAAGAGAGCTGGATGGTTTGAAAATGACATTATTGGGGGGCGAGCCCATGCTCTGGTACTGTAATTCGATGCAACATCATTTGTCGGAAAAGGCTGGAGAACGTTAATTTCGGGGGGCGCATGATTCACTATCGGTTGCATGTGAAATATGAGGCATCGTCAGTTAAGCTGTGGGTAAGGCAAAGTCAGCAATTTTGTCCAAGATAGGAGTCCATTGCATTTGTAAGATTAAAAGACAGTTTCGAATTGTTGTGATGATGCCTGTTGTGGTGTCGGGATGGAGGATGAAATGACTGCCCGTAATCAGTTTCAATTTGCCAAAAACAGAAAGTTGGCTGATGTGACAGTCCTTCATGCCGCAATGGATGACTTTACCTATGACAAGCATGCGCATGAAGAATACTCAATAGGCGTGACTCTGAGCGGCAGGCAGGATTTCTTTAGCCAAGGAGTGTTTCATCGCAGTCATCCCGGCAATGTGATTTTTATCAGTCCCGGTGCTGTCCATGATGGGTGTTCGGGCGGAGATGACGATCTCCATTACAGTATGCTGTACATCCATCCCCGGGAATTTGAACCGTTGCTTGAAAGCGCGGGCGTCAGGCAGGCCAGGGACTTCCAGATCCGGGATATGCTGCTTCAGAACGAAACACTGCGCCGAAATGTTCTGGCATTGGCCGAGCTTTTTTCAGAACAGTCTCCCAGCAGTGCCGAGCTGGAATTGGCCTTTTACCAGATTGCTGCGAGCATCGCCCGGGGAGTAGGGCAGTATGAGGCGGACAGTGTGGTGCGAAGAGTGGACACAATGCTGCTGAAAGCTCGGGACTACATTCATGCTCATCTGAAAGATGATTTGGCTCTCGATGATTTGAGTCAGGTTTGTCATTTGTCCAAGTATCACTTTCTACGGTTATTTCGCCAGCAGTTCGGTATAACGCCGCATCAATATATTTTGAACTGCCGTATTAATGAAGCTCGTCGTGCGTTGGAGTCGGGCCAGCCGCCGGATGATGTGGCGTACGATTTCGGGTTTTCTGATGTCAGCCATTTTAACCGGCGCTTCAAGCCCATCTATGGAATGACGCCCCATCAATACCAATTGAATGTTACCGGCGTCAGCCGCCTCTAAGATCGACGTCCTCTCGCAACTGACCAGATCCACTGGTTGATTGATAAACACCACCGTTTGAGTAAGCGCTATGCTGGAAATCTTTGCCTATGCCGTGGGCATTATGTATTCGCCCGGGCCTGTGAACCTGCTTGCCCTGAATTTGGGAATGAATGGACGTTTCAGGTCGTCTGTCAGCTTTTACCTGGGGGTCGGTTGTGCTCTGTTCCTGATGTTTATGGTGTTCGGATACACCGGAGCCTGGCTGGTCGATGAGGGAAACCGGCTGGTGATCAGCATTCTTGGATGTGGATATATCTTTTATCTTGGCATCAAACTGGGGATGGCAAACCTGAAAATTTCTGATCAGGCTCAGGAACCGATCATGGTGGGGTTCAGGGAAGGTCTGTTGATGCAGTTGCTGAATCCTAAGGGGTTGATCGCTACATTGCCGATTGCAACGCTCCAGTTTCCGGCGGAAAACATCGTCGGTAGTAAAATATTTCTGTGCTCCGCTTTACTTTCCATTCTGGCAGTCGGGGCGCCGGGGATCTGGGCGTTTATCGGCGCAGGAATGATTCGCCGGTATATCAAGCCGGGATATTTCAGATATCTGAACATGGCAATGTCGCTGCTGCTGATATTGGTTGCCTGTGATATTGCCTATGGAGAACTCTACGCCGCCATATAGATGATGGTTGTATACCATTGAGGGCTTTATCTCTTCCCGTGCCTTCGTCACAATAGGCTCATTCGAGAACCATCCCTACGAACACGAAACAGAGTACCAGTATGGAAATCATAAAAACCCTCGGCGAGTTTATTATCGACCGACAGCATGAGTACCCCGATGCCAGCGGTGAGTTGACTTCTCTTTTTTCATCAATCCGCCTGGCGGCCAAAATTCTGCACCGGGAAATCAACAAAGCCGGCCTGGCTGACATCACCGGCGCTGCGGGAGATGAGAACGTTCAGGGTGAACAGCAGCAGAAGCTTGATGTCTATGCCAATGAGCGATTCAAGAATGCTCTGGCCCAGCGTGGCGTTGTGTGCGGTATTGCCTCTGAGGAAGAAGAGCAATTCGTTAAATTTGAGGAAACCAAGAATCTTGACGGCAAATATGTGGTGTTGATTGACCCGCTGGATGGTTCTTCAAACATTGATGTTAACGTTTCCGTAGGTACTATTTTCTCGGTATATCGCCGTGTTTCTCCATTAGGCAGCCACGTTACCGAAGAGGACTTTCTGCAGCCTGGCCATAAACAGGTCGCAGCGGGCTATGTTATTTATGGATCCTCTACCATGTTGGTGTATTCGACAGGTAACGGGGTCAACGGTTTTACCTATGATCCGACTATCGGGGTATTCTGCCTGTCTCACCCCAATCTGCAAATTCCCCAGGATGGAACCATCTATTCCATCAACGAAGGCAACTATGTCCACTTTCCTGACGGTGTGAAGAAATACATCAAGTACTGTCAGGAGGAAGACGATGCGACGAATCGTCCCTATACCTCCCGCTACATAGGCTCACTGGTGTCTGATTTTCACCGTAACCTGATCAAGGGCGGAATCTACCTTTACCCAACCTCAAGCCGTTATCCTCAGGGCAAGCTGCGTTTGCTGTATGAGTGTAACCCTATGGCGTTTCTGATTGAGCAGGCGGGAGGACGTGCGATTGCAAATCCGGGGCAGCGAATTCTGGATATCGAGCCGACTAAATTGCACCAGCGTTGTCCATTGTTTGTCGGATCTACCAAGATGGTCGACAGACTGGAAAAATTTGCGGAAGAATTCGGCTGAGCTTATAGCGCAGTTTAAATCATAACTGACTGGCCCGGCATAGATACTGCCGGGCCAGTTTTATTTCTGGGAAACATACGTCAGGCGGGAGAGGACAGGGCTTTTAAAGCACCTTTCGGGTATCCGATGGCAATGGATACTATCGCTGCCAGTCCGAGTAACCAGCAATAATGAATATTCCCCACCAGGTCCAAGGGCGACACCTTAGCCAGAGAGGAAGCCAGTAATATTTGCGCGCCATAGGGGAGAACTCCCTGAACCACACAGGAAAAAATATCCAGCAAGCTGGCGCTGCGCCGAGGATCTACCTGATAGCGCTCTGCAATATCCTTAGCCAGTCCTCCGCTGATGAGAATCGCGACAGTGTTGTTGGCAGTACAGATATTGGTGATGGCCACAGTCGCACTGATACTGAGTTCACCGGTACGAGGAGTATGTTTCTCACGGCCCCCCAGACGGCTGATACGGTCAATCGTATTCGCCAGCCAGTCGAGTCCGCCCTGGGCTTTCATCATCGCGCCCATGCCACCAATCAACAGGGAAAGGATCAGAATTTCCTGCATGCTTGTATAGCCGGCATAAATATCCTTTGACCATGATGCCACGCTGTAGTCCGGTTGCAGGCCGAGGCCTATGGCACCGGCCAGCACGATGCCGCTGAACAGCACCAGCATAACGTTGACACCGGCAACTGCCAGAACCAGAACTGCCACATAAGGAAGGATTCGAATCAGCTCATAGTCCTTAGGCGCGTCGACCACCGCATGCGAGCTTTGAAAGTAAAGCCAGATCAGGGTGAGCAGGGCGGCAGGCAGAGCGATCATAAAATTCATTTTGAATTTGTCACGCATGTCACAACCCTGGGTGCGGGTCGCGGCAATTGTGGTATCGGAAATGATCGAGAGGTTATCACCGAACATGGCGCCCCCTATGACCGTGCCGGTCGTCAATAGAAGGGGGAGTTCCGTTGCCTCAGCAACACCCACAGCAATTGGTGCGATGGCGGCAATGGTGCCCATAGACGTTCCCATAGAGGTCGCTACAAAGGCGGTTATCACAAAGAGACCCGGCAATACCAGAGACGGGGGGATGATGCTCAACCCGAAATTAACTGTGGCATCAACGCCGCCGACAGCTTTGGCAACGCTGGCGAAGCCTCCCGCCAGCAGGTAAATAAGCACCATGGTAATAATGGTATTGTCGCCGACACCATTAATGAAGGTTTCAATTCTTGAGTTCAGAGAACCCGTTGCCAGCAATACCGCCAGGAATATAGCGGGCAGAATCGCCACAGGTGCAGAAATCTGGTAAAACGCGAAATCTACGCCTTCTGATTGGTACCAAAGCCCGCTTCCGACAAACAGAGCGAGAAATAACGCCAAGGGCAGTAATGCCAAAGGGGATGCTTTCTTCATAGTGAACGTGTTTCCAAGGGATGTGTCGTGTCCGTTACGGCGGACAGGAAAAAGGTCGGAGATTATAAGGATTGGCAGGAAATTCTCTAATAATTTATCGGACGGTAGCGCTTTGAATTGGTTATAAAAAAATCAGCACCGATAAAATTGAAACTCGCTATCTTGCATCGCCAATTGACGACATTTCCATTTGCGACCACAGCTTATTCCGATAGCGCTGTGGTGAATCTCCATAATACTTGCCGAAGACCTCATAGAATCGGGTCAGAGAGGAGAAGCCACTGGCAAAGGCAATGGAGGTGATATTGTCGTTGGTATTGATCAGCATTTTCTCCGCATGTCGAACTCTCAGACCGGTGATGTATTCCAGTAGCGATACCCCCATGACTTTCTTGAAAAGGCTCATAGCGAAGTTTTTATGTAGTCCTACATAGCAGGCAATTTTATCTATTGAGAGATCCTCCCGAAAATTCTCCGAGATGTACACCATCATTCTGTATGCCTGGTGGCAAGCCTTGCTTCGTACTGAGTGCAGGGAAGGAATGGCAGGACTGCGCGTCTCGACCTGAGATAGTCGTCGCAAAAAAAGTTTGAATTCCTCAAAGGCAATTTCCCTTAAGGTGGAGTCCTTCGTTTTCAGGTCATCCAATTGACGCTGTACCTGATGAATATCCACTTCATTTAAAACAGACAGCCTGTAGGCGGTGCCGTAGAAAAGCCCCAGTTCAAAACTTTTACATAGCCGCAACTCAAAGGAATGGAATATAGGGATTTTGATACGCAGCATGGTGGCATCCCTGGCAAGGTTTTGCAGTTGCGGACGATGCCCCTTGAAGCTCCAGAGTACATCTCCTTCGTACAGGGACATTTCGGTTTGTTCGACGAGGAAGGTTCCCCCTCCACTCAGGATCAGGTCTATCTGGTGACATAGTTCATGGCGAAAGGGAGGTACTTCAGTGCCCCGTATCATATCGCTGGAAGCGTATCGCAACGAGTCAGTGCTGCCATGCCCCAGTTGAAGGGGGGCAGATTGCTCCGGTCCATGGTGTGTTATTTCCTGAATCGAAAAATGACAGGAACCAATCATGAATATACTGCCTGTTTTTATTGTTATGTGTTCCAAAAGAGGAAACAGAATTTCGTGCTCTCGACTCTTTTTACTCTAACGTGATGGGTATTCAGGAACTACTCATAAATTGACCTCAAATCGATACTTTTTTGGTCGAACACCACAAGGTGCTGGTAAAAGCGTGACCCATTCGAGGTAGTAAATAGTGACGTTCCCAGTGAATGAAAAAATCGACTGCCATCTGACAGAAGGCAAAAATGTATAGGTAATAAGTCGAATAGGTATTTGTGCTAATGCTTGACTCAATGTGTAATAAAGACAGTCTCGAAATCTCCAGCGAGCGAGGAACCCACAATGGTTTTTGGGGATTAGAGGACAGGTCATACTAATAGAATAACTAAAATCAGGGTGCCGTCATGAAAACTATAAAAGACAACATCATCACTAATTTCCCGAAATTTCTGGTTTTTTTCCAGATTTCAGTCCTTCGGAATTCATGCCTCCAGGTTTCCCTGGCAGACCTGTCCCGACATAAGGTACGGAGCTGACATAGCTGCCTTAATATCACTTGGTTTGAGTGGTCAGGGTAATCAGAGGATGTAGTCAGTAGCTGCAATTTCTCTGAGCGACCTTATCGGACAGGATTTTCCCCAAGCCTTTCATCGGCAAAATACAAGCCCGTTCAATATCAGAATTTCGGGTGACGGGCTTCTTTTGCCATAACAGAAGTATTCACCGGCTTGCATATTGGCACCTGCAATCGGTAGCAGTAATACAAGAGGGAAGGAACATGAAGTTAAACCATAGCGATCACTTAACCTCCTTATTGGTATTTTGTCTGTTAATCATTTTCTCAAGTGCTCAGTGCCGGGCGGTTGAAATTGTTGTTGCAACGGTTGATAACGCCGACATGTTGAATATGAAGAAGCTGTCCAGCTACTTCGAACAGCAGAATAAAGATATTAACATTCGCTGGAAAATCGTCGATGAGAGCGTATTGCGACTGATGCAGGCCAATGACAGCAAGCTGAGCAATGCCCAATATGACGTTTACACGCTTGGCCTGTTTGAAGCTCCGATTTGGGGGAGCAAAGGACGTTTGTCCCCGGTACCCGACCAATATAAATCTGATCATGAAATGAAAAGCTGGATCCCCGAGATTATCGAAGGCTTCAGCTATGGGGGAGACTATTATGCCTTACCCTACTATGGGGAGAGCTCAATTACATACTACAGGAAGGATGTTCTTGAGCGTTTTAATCTGCAAATTCCTCCCCAGCCAACATGGAGAGATATTGATGCGACGCTGGAACTGCTCAAGCGGGTGTCTGGTGGGCAAAACGGCAGACTTTGTTTACGGGGAAAACCAGGATGGGGGGAGAATATTGTCATTCTGGCGACAATGCTGAACGGCTTCGGGGGGCGTTGGTACGATGAGAACTGGCAGTCTGCATTATCAGAAAAACCTTGGAAAGATACGATCGAGTTCTACCTTGGCTTGATGGAAAAATATGGATTGGAAACGCCCTGGGATAATGGTTACTCAGAGAATCTCCAGGCCTTTGTATCTGGTCAGTGTGACATCTGGGTAGATTCAACGGCGGCGGGCGGAGCGATAGCCCAGTCAAAATTCTACCAACAAGTCGGTTATGCTGCGGCACCCTCACAGTTGACCGATAGAGGTACGAACTGGTTATGGTCATGGGGATTTGCCGTACCCCAGGGGTCTACCAAAAAAGAAGCCGCCTGGCGCTTCGTCAAGTGGGCCACCTCTGATAACTATCATCAGTTGGTAGAAAATAATTTCGGGATATCCCAAGTCCCTCCGGGAACCCGTTATGCCTTGTACCAGAACCCGTCTTACCGTGAGTATGCAAAATTTGCCGATATCACACTAAAGGCGATCAAAAGCGCTGACTTTGAAAACCCCAGCGCCAAGCCTGTTCCGTACCGGGGAATTCAGTTTCTCCAGGTGGAAGAATTCCAGCAGATTGGTAATTTTATCGGTAAGAAACTGGCGTTCATGCTGGAGAAAAAGCTGACCGGAGGGACGTTTAACCTGGATCGTGAACTGGCCCGAATGTCAGAATTTGTGCAGGCCTCGCACAACATTGCCGAACGGCTACGCCAGAAAGGTGTGGATGCCTACTGACGCGGGTGTCTGATACTGCTTCCATCAGGGTAGCTGTCCCGCCAGGGCGGCTTTCCCCTAGACTATTGCTTTCAGCATGGAGCCAGTCGTCGCCACGATTATTGACGGTGTTCACTACGATTATTGAAAGTCTTCACCATGATTATTGGTAGTCTTCGCCGTGGTTATTGATAGTCTTCACAGTAGTTACTGATAGTCTTCATGGTGGTTACTGATAATAACCGGAATCCCGCATCTGCTGTTGCACCAGTTGCTGGGATTCCTTGAGGGCCTCCTGGGCCGTCTTTTTCTTGTCGATAACTTCTGAAATGCTCAAGCCCACGGCGCGTCCAATGGAAGGAAATTCGGGAATCCCCACCAATTGAATGCCTTTGTAGGGTTTCGGTTCCAGCGTTGAGTTAACCGGATCTGCTGTCTGGATGGCGTTGAGCACGAATTCGGAAAATGGCGCTGCCTGACGATACTCCGGGTGTTCGTAGGTTGATTGACGAGTGGCCGGAGGTACTGATACCCATCCGTTGCTGGTGCCCACCATTCGAATATATTCTTTGGACGTTGCCCAGGTGATGAATTTCAGGGCCGCCTCGGTGTTCCGTGATGACTCAGGAATGGCCAGAGCCCAGGACCACAGCCAGTTTGCACCTCTTACCACCGTACCGATAGGGGCAGCCGAGAAGCCGACTTTGTCGTGGACGCTCGATTGTTTGGGATCAAACAACAACCCAGCCGCGACGGTTGCATCCACCCACATCGCGCAGTGCCCCTCAGCGAACAGTTTCAGGGTTTCATTAAATCCGTTTCGGGTGACATCCGGTGGTCCGTAGCGGTTAAGCAGCTCTTTATACATCAGAATCGCTTTGATCCAGGGCTTACTGGTGAGTTGTGGTATCCAGTCATTGTCAAACCAGCGTCCACCGAAGGTATTCACCATGGTGGTAATGATGGCCATATTTTCACCCCAGCCGGCTTTACCTCTCAGGCAGATCCCATAGATATTCTTGGCCGGATCATGCAGTCGGGCTGCAAAATCGCGCAATTCGTACCAGGTAGGCTGCCGTGGCATTTTCAGGTCTGCCTGGGCAAATAGATCCTTTCTGTAATAGGTCATGGTGCTTTCTGCATAAATCGGTAATGCATAAAGCTTGCTCTGATAGGAAAGGCTTTCCCTGACTGTCTCAAAAATATCATTCACATCATAGGATTCAGGCAGGTTGTCCAATGGAACCAACCAGCCTTTTTCGGCCCACAGAGGGGCTTCGTAAGTTCCAATGGTCATGACGTCAAACTTGCCGTCCGAGATGGCAAAATCACTCAGTAATCTCCTCCTCAATGTATTCTCATTCATCACCCGCCAATCAAGCTGGATGTCGGGGTATTGTTTCGTGAATCGGGAAGAGAGCTCTTTAATGACTTTCATATCGGCGTTGTTAACCGTGCCGATTGTCAGAATGGTTTTGGAAGGAGGAGGTGTCGGTTTTTGGCCAAAACCGTGTTCCGCCATGATCAGATCCAGTTTGCCGCTTTCCTGTAGGATGTTCAGCCCGGTATTAAACTTTTGCCAAAGCAGGAAATGGTTTTCCTTGTTGCGGGGAAATCCCACCTGGAACCGGGTATTTAAAAGTGGCGGGTCGATGAACTCCAGGCTACCGATCATATGTGGACGCTGTAGCACGATCAGATCGGCGGCCGTGTATTTGTCCATAAAGGTGAAATCGATGCGCTCACGGTAAAGCTTATCCAGGTTATTAAGATCCGTGCGCACATAATCCTTCTGAATAGCCGGGGCGTTTTCAAACAAAGAATTGATGTCTTCACCGGATACCAGACCGAGACGATAACCTTTCAAGGCGCTTTGGACTTCTGGCAGGGTCCGGGGAGCGGGCGACGGCCATTGGGCCGATGAATTTTTTTTCTTCAGTAAACCGATAGACCCGCCAGGAAAAGGGTCTGACAGTAAAAAGTCTGCATCGTCTTCAGAGTGGATAACCAGGGGGAAGTAGCCGTCGACGATGCCCTGGAGTGCACTTTCCCGAGCTCTGGGTAAGGGCTGGAAGGTTAATTGAGTTTCCAGACCGACTTCCTCAAAGGCGGCTTTCAGGACTTTGATGGCATATCCCTGATCTTCGAGATTTTTCCCCACGTAAGGCTCTCGTTCCCAGACGGCGAGAGATACTGGCTCTTCCGCGTGAGCGGTCGACCCCAGCCAGACAATGGCTGCAAGCGCTACATATGTTATTTTTATGTGCATTACCTACACTCGCCACAAGGATGCAGTGGGATGTCTCGTCCCTATTCCATTCAGGACTTTTTATTCTTGCTTATAAAAGCAGGAGAGTTGATGGCTAACCCTCCTGTCTCGGAAAATTCAGAAATCTATGTATTTAAGGTAGCAGATGGTCCATGGAGTGCATAGGAAACACGACGTCTGAACGCCGTTTAGATGGATATTGATGGCTCAATTAATCCGCATTCTGCCATTGAATCTGCTGGAACAGTTTCATCAGTTTGTTACCCCGTTGAGGGTTGATGCTTTGCATATAGCTGATTTTTCCTTTCAGGTGTGCCTGGAAATCAGGTACCTGATCGCGGTTCTGGTGGTGAGGCCCCTGGTGAATGCAATGATGCAAAATCGCTTTCATCTGGTCGAACTGTTGTCGGGAGATATTGGCTTTGCGATTCACCACAATCCCCGTTACCTGTTGTCTTTGAGCTTGCCCCACTACCGCACTTTTCCGGGTATTCAGCAAGAAGCCTTCTTCCAGAACAATGGCGCCAACCAAACTCTGTAGCTTGTCGATAGATCCCCGCTTCAGTCGTGGGCCGGAAAACACTAAGTCGTCAGCATAGCGGCTGTAGCGAAATCCCATGGTATCAGCCAGCCCGGTGAGGCGTTTATCCAGTTTCGAAGCGGCAAGATTGGATAATGCCGGAGAGGTTGGAGCTCCCTGAGGAAGGTGTGGGCGGCGAAAATAGTTATCGTCCTTATCGATGCAGGTGTCGGGGCGGCTTTTCAGGATTTTTACAGGGCTGACGTTGGTCGATAGTTTGGTCAGAATTCTGCAGACGGTAGGCGGGTATCCCAGTTTTCGGTAAACCTGAAAAACCATTGGATAGTGAATAGAGGCAAAGAAATCCTTCAGATCGAATTTGAGCAGCAACGGTTGTTCCAGATGTTGCCGTGCATGTGAAACGCAGGAATGCCCCGCCCGGAAGCCATGTACGGCGGGGTGTTGTGGGACAGCAGATAGTATGTCGTGAAGTATTTTTTGCTGAATGCTTTTCAACAGAGGCTTGGGGGACTCAAGTAATCTGGAGCCACCCCGGCGCTTTTCCAGCCAACGATAGTGATAGTGGGCCAGTTTCGATGACGCACCGGGTGCATTTCGATAATTGCCACAAAGCCATTCAAGATCATTAACCGTAAGGTTTAGCCAGTTAAGGACGTCGGATATACCTGCCAGCTTTGGAAGCTCATGCTGTTCCGCACTGAAAGAATACTCTGCCTCGGGAAGGTATACATATCGAACCCGGGGCGGTTGATCACTTTCCGAGAAGGCCTCATCGAAATCCTCCGATGCCTGGATCCGCTCCAGCACCATGGAAAAGTTCAGATTTTCATGGTGAGCCGTTTCAGGTGAGAGGATCTCTTTGGATAATCTGCGCAACCACTCTGGTTGCTCTCCCAGTACCTTTGACCAGCGCAGCAGAATGGCGGAGGAGTCCCGGGGACCAATAATGAATGCATCCGCCAGACAACTGGCGACCCAACGTTTGTAGTTCATTCTGAGGTTGTCGTCCCTGGAGGTAGATAAAAGACAACACTCCAACCCGCTGAAGTAGCCGGTAACCGGCTGCGCTTATAGCGCAGTGCCTTACCGGCGTTGAAATGAATGGTTAACGCATAGCCTCGGGGTTACCCCGAAGTACCGACTGGCAGAGGTCGTACCTTAGCCTGTCAGGTTCGCTTGGAGTGTTGTTACCGTGCAAAGTAGAGGGAGGGGAGAAAGTTGTCAACAAGCTGCGATAGAAACTCCGTTAGGGTCATGAGTCTTGATACATCGCTCAGTTCTTAGGGAGCATTCTGCTGTCACCGGTTTTCTTCTGTCATGATCATCAACTGCCTGCCACATGGCTCTACCGAAATAAAAGTGTTCGATGTGGCATTCAATTTAGCGTTGTCTTTTTACAGCTCCTTCTGGGGATTAACATAATAAGAGGTGTGGTGGGGCTTATCTCTTGTTACATTTGTATTTCTCGACCGATCTTATGTGTGCGAAAGTGAAGATGGAAATGAAAAAACTCGATGATATTTTGGCTCAATATTATCAACTTGTAAGTCACGCCCTGAGCTGCTCAAAAATCGTGGGCGAAGATCTCAAGCATCCCGATCAGACGAGTGAGGCTCGTTTACTCTGTCAAACCAGGTGTGTCTATTTTCTGACTCAATATAGTGTTTTGTATAACGCCCCCGACAGCCTTGAGTCTGCTGTAAGTTTGTATAACAACACCCGGGAACTCTATAAAAGAGAGGGATACTGGAAAGATCGAATGTCTTCGTTGTCCAAGACGGATGATCTTTATGAGTATGCCTTTATTGTCTATGCAGAATCCCGTTTGTTTATTGAAACAAAGAACCATGACGTTAAGGAGAGTGCGTACGAAACACTAAGGTACCTATTTTCCCTGATTGCCAATAAAGAAGAACTCCTGGAAATCTCAAAACAAGGTCAGGACAACATCTGCCAGAACCCGTTAATGCATCTATTTGAATGTCTTTTGATGGCATGGCGTGCATTTCAAGATACTGAAATTATGGATGCGGTATCGAATCTGTTGTTGGTGATCGAAGAGCACTTCTTTGATCAGGATCTGGGTCTGATCAAGGAAACCGTGGATAGTGCCGGTGACACCCTGTGGTTTGAGCCAGGTCATTCGTATGAATGGGCCTGTCTTTTGGATGAACTGAAATCTGAAATGCCAAACCTGAGCTCTAAGATAACGCCTGAAAACCTAATGGCTGCGGCAGAGAAGCACGGGGTGAATTCAGAGGGATATGTGCTTCCCGAGATACACCCGAATAAATCCGCTGAAACTGCCGAAAAATTCAGGATCTGGCCTCAGTTGGAACGGGTTCGTGCATACTCAATACTGAATAATCAAACGAGGGTGGATGAGATCATGACCTCGTTGGTTGATCGCTATTTTGATTCTGAACTCAATCCCATTGAATACAAGTGGCTAAACAATGGGCAGGATATTGACTATGTGAAATCCACAACGGGATACCACATTATGACGTCTTTCAGCGAAGTTAAAAAATGCCTTACAGGGAACGTTTAATCGATAGAGTTTTCATCGACAAAGTTTCATCGAGATCAACAGACCCTTTCAGGGCCATCAGTCGCTCCGTGCACAGTTGAAACGATGAAGCCAGATTACAGGAGGCCTTTCCCATGTCTATTGAGAATGCTGTCACCGAACACTACCATCACGGCAGTTTATTGAATGCAATTGAAACCGCTCTGGTTTCTGCGGGCAAGCAGATTTCAGCGCTATCTGTGACTGATCTGGCGCCGGTGGATGAGTTTCACATTGGGGGCAGGGCGGCAACGGAAAACCTGCTGCAACAGCTGGGCTTCACGGAGCAGGACCATGTGCTGGATGTCGGATGTGGATTGGGCGGTGGCGCCAGGTACACGGCACATCATCTCGGGTGCCGGGTGACAGGGATTGATCTGACTACGGAGTATGTTGAAACCGGCGGGCAGCTGTCTGAATGGGTCGGGCTTCAACATCTGGTGGCGTTAATCAGCGGAAGTGCGCTGGAGATGCCATTTTCCGATGGCTGTTTTGACGGCGGCTACATGTTGCATGTCGGGATGAATATCGAGGATAAGGCCCGCTTGTTCGCAGAGATATCCCGTGTTCTGCGTCCGGGCCGGGTGTTCGGAATCTACGATATTATGCAGATCCGTCAGGGACAGCCGACCTATCCCGTGCCCTGGGCAACCTCCATGGATACCAGTTACCTGGCCACAGTAGAGCAGTATCGGCAGGCCCTGGATGCTGCAGGCTTTGATTGGGTATCGGTCAATCACCGGCGAGATTTCGCCTTGAAGTTTTTTGATGAACTTCTGGCCAGGACGAATGACATGACAGGGCTGCCAGCGCTGGGGCTTCACACCCTGATTGGTGACAGTATGGCGGAAAAGTTTCGCAATATGATTTCGGCTGTCCGGGAAGGGATACTTGCTCCGGTTGAAATCGTGGTGCGCAAGCCGGATTAATCCAGCCGGTTTCTCCGGTCAAGACGTTTCGTTCCCGGGTACATTCGGCTGAATCTCCAGTTGGTCGAAGCTATCCGTCATATTTTTAAGTTGGCTGCCCAATTCGTGCAGGCTCCGCACGGCTTTTTCGACCTGCTGGATACTGCTGACATTGTCCTGGCTGGCCTGCCGTATGTTGGCCATTGCATCTGATATCTGATCCATTCCCACATTTTGCTGTTTACTGGTGGCTGCAATCTGAATGGCGAGTTCACTGGATTCCGTTAAGCTTTGATTGAGAGTGGTAATGGCTTTCCCACTGACTTGAGCCCGCTGATAGCCGGCTTCCACGGCTTTGCTTCCCTGTTCGGCCACCATCACAGCCTTGGTCATGGCTTTCTGCACATCACTCAGTATGGATCTTACCTGGGCAGTCGCTTTCTTGGATTGCGCCGCCAGGGCCTTTACCTCCTGGGCCACGACGGCGAAACCTTTGCCGAATTCCCCAGCCTTGGCGGCCTCAATCGAGGCATTGACACCCAATAGGTTGGACTGTTCTGCCATATCACTCACCATCGACACCACATCTCCCACCGTTTGCGTTTGTTCGCTCAATCGCATGATGCTCTCGCCAATGGCGCTCATCTGCTCTCGAATTTGCGACATACCGTGAAGCGTTTCATCTACGGCTTCGCTGCCATCTTTGGCAACAGATTGTGTTCGCTCTACGCTGTCTGTGACGGCTTTGGCTTTCTGTCCAGCCATTATCGCGGTCTGTTTCACTTCCTGTACTGTGGTGGCAATTTCGCTAATGGATGTAGCCGTTTCCTGGGTGGTGGAGGCTGCCTGATTGACGGAATCCATAATCTGTTCGCTGGTGGATGCCAATACGGATATGCCCTGTAAGAGTTCCTGCAGAACGATTTTTTCTTTCTCTTCCGCCCGCTTACGCAGAGAAATATCCAGAATGCTGGCCAGCACCAGTAACCCGTCAACAGATTCGATTGTACTCAGACCGATCTCGACCGGAACTTCAGACCCATCCCGGCGTCTCCCATACAGCTCTCGGCCACTCCCCATCATCCGGGTCTGGGGATTGTTGAAATACGAGGCCAGATAGCTTCCGTGATGGCTACGGAATCTTTCCGGAATGAGAAGGTCGAGTGGTTGGCCGATAAGTTCGTCTCTGGTGTAGCCGAACAGCTTTTCGGCCTGACTGTTAACCATCATGATCGTGCCGCCACGGTTTACCTGCACGATGGAATTGGGAACGGCTTCCAAAACCTGTCGAAAGCGCTTTTCAGCCCGTGTACGCTCGGTGATGTCAATGATGCTGGCCAGTGCCAGGTATTCTCCATTGGCACGGATCGGGTTCAGGCCTATTTCAATAGGGAATTCAATGCCGTCCTTGCGTAGACCGTACAAGTCTCGCCCGGCGCCCATAGACCTGCGTGAAGGATTGGAAAAGAATCCATGTCGGTGATTGGGATGTTCGCTCCTGAACCGTTGCGGAACCAGCATTTCCACCCTCTGACCGATCAATTCCTCGCGTGAATAGCCGAACTGTGTTTCAGTCTGGGCATTGATCAGAACAATCTCGCCACTTTTTTCGATCAATACGATCGCGTTGGGGGCATATTCAACCACATTACGAAGCATTTCCAGCTCCGCGGGCCGGCTGAACAGATCAAGTCGCAGGCGGCCCCACATAGAACTCTTCATTGTCAGGTCCTTTCATCATTCCTGATAAATTCGGACCGAACTCCGCTGGCAATCACTGCCTTCCAGTCAACCCGTTCGGTATAGATAAAAGCGTAGTTGTCACAGAACGGTATTTCCAGTGGTCCGTATTAGTGGTAGTTGAGAGAAAGCTATCGAAGGAAATTTGGAATCCCGGGTTTTGCTCCAATGACATTTGCTCCAATGACAATGGTGCTAACCGGCGGGATGAATATTAAGAGTGTCATGAAGGTGATATGGAGTACTGTTTTGCGTTTTTTGGGGATTGTTACGAGCTTGATTCCGGCAGAGATAGGCGGCAATATCTGAACAATAATCTATAAAAATTGTGGTCAAGGGATATGTCGCAAAATACCAAATCAGCTCTACTTATCATTGATATTCAACGAGCCCTGTGTTCGGGCGAAGAAGCCGCTTTTGATATCGAAAACCTGATAGAACGGGTCAATCGATTAAGCCACCAAGCCAGAGAACACAACTCTCCGGTCATTTTGATTCAACATGAAGAAGGCTCCGGGCCTTTACAGTTTGGCGCAGAAGGTTGGCAATTGGCTGCTGATCTGGACGTTTCTCTGGAAGACGAGCGGGTTCGTAAACAGTCACCTAATTCATTCTATGAGACGGAACTTCATAGCATTCTGCAGGAGAAGAAAATTTCCCGTTTGGTTATCTGCGGTTTGCAAACCGACTTCTGTGTCGATACCACTGTTCGCCAGGCGCTTGCGCTGGGGTTTGAAGTCGTTCTGGTATCTGACTGCCACTCCACAGCCGATAACGGCATACTGACCGCTAAACAGATTATCGCTCACCATAGTCAGACCTTGCAGCATATGTCAGGTTTTGGAGCCGGAATCTCAGTTGTACCTGCCGCAAGCGTGGAGTTCTAAGTGAGCCCAGAGGGCTTGTAAACAAAGAGTGAGTCGGTAAATACAAAGAGCCAGTAAATACAGAGAGCAAGTAAATACAGAATAAACGCATCACAGGGAGCCGGTAAATGAATAGCATGAATCCTAAAGTCGACGCCTATTTACGCAAAGCCAAAAACTGGCAGCAGGAATTTGATAGATTGAGAACGATCATTCTTGATTGTCAGTTGGATGAAGATCTGAAATGGGGAAAACCCTGTTATACGTTTCAGGACAGTAATGTATTGATCGTGCAGGGATTCAAGGATTTTTGCGCTCTGTTGTTTACCAAAGGCGCTTTGTTGAAGGATTCCAATAGTCTATTGGAAAAACCAGGAGAGAATACACAGGCGGCGCGACGGATTCCATTCACCAGTGTTGAGCAGATTGCGGAATTGGAACCCCTTCTGAAAAACTACATCAATGAAGCCGTCGAAGTGGAAAAGTCCGGTTTGAAAGTGGAGTACAAAAAAACTGAGGATTTTGTCATTCCAGAGGAGTTTCAGAACAAACTGGATGAGATGCCGGCGCTTAAAAGTGCTTTTGATGATTTAACTCCCGGTCGACAAAGAGCCTACCTTCTTCACTTTTCGGCTCCCAAACAATCCAAAACCAGAGATTCAAGAGTAGAGAAGTGCATGCAGCAGATTCTCGATGGGAAAGGATTGAATGATTTGTAGAGAAATAAAATCAAATTCTGTTGGCTGAACACCCTGGGGTGTTCGCCTGAATTTTTGGTGATTGTGACTGAGCCAAAAATTTTTTTGCCTACCTGTCGATTTCCCGATTCCCCCTACGACTATCAGGAAACAAACCTGCTAACAGGCGATACCCAGTCAATAATCGAAGGAGAATGACAATGTCCCGAATGATATTCGTAAACCTGCCCGTGGTTGATCTCAAAGCATCAATGGCTTTCTATCAAGCTCTCGGTTTTGAGAATAATCCGCAGTTTACAGACGATACGGCAGCCTGCATGGTGTGGAGTGAAACCATTAACGTCATGCTGCTGACCCATGATAAGTGGCGCACTTTCACCGATCGCCCGATACCCCCAACGACCTCAAGTGAAGTGATGCTTGCCATCTCGTGTGATAGTCGCAAAGACGTAGATTCAATGAACGAAGCCGCAGCCGTAAACGGGGGGACCGCTGATATCAATCCGGCGCAGGATCATGGCTTTATGTACAACCGCAATCTGGCCGATCCGGACGGACATATATGGGAAGCCATGTGGATGGATATGTCTGCTTTCCCTAAAGGTGAATAAAAAGCTGAATAATACAATCTAAATTGGGAATCTTTATCGTCAGATCATTAAATGCATCGTAGGACTATAGCCATGGCGGAAAATCCAGAACCCGAAAGTCTTCGCGCTGATACAAGAGAAAGATTGATTAAGGCGCCATGCGAGGTCGTTTATGGGGCTTTCAGTAACCCCGATGATCTTACCCGTTGGTGGGGGCCGGATGGATTTACAAACTCATTTTATGAATTTGATCTTCGTAAGGGAGGATATTGGCGCTTCACTATGCACGGGCCAGACGCTAGGGACTACCCAAATGAAAGTCGGTTCCTGGAAGTCGTTCCGGGTAAAAAAGTGGTGATCGAGCATTTCTCAGGTCACCACTTTATTTTAACCATGACCTTCACTGCGAGTGGCAAAGACACCATCGTCGGATGGTGTCAATTGTTCGATACGATTGAACACTATCAGCGAATAGCTGATTTTGTATCAAATGCCAATGAACAGAATCTGGATCGATTGCAGACGGTAGTCCGCGAATCAGGAGACAGCGTTCTTTGTTGATGAAATTCTTAGCCGAGCGAAATTAAATTCGATAACGGATATTTTCATGAGCTAACTCTGCAGAGTATCAAAATATCTACCCGGCGTTACCCCGAAGTGTTCTTTGAATACGGAAATAAAAGCACTCACATTGTTATAGCCAAGGCTCAGGGCAACACTCGTTACGGGAACACCGTCAGCCAATAATTCCAAGGCGCGAATAACCCTGGCCCGTTGACGCCATTCTCCAAGGCTGAAATCTGTTTCCTGTTTGAATCGCCTGCTAAGTGTGCGTGTGGGGTATCCGGATATGTCCGCCAACTCGGTCAGGCTCAGTGTTATTGATAGGTCTGATAACAAGGCATCCGTTACCCGGAGAAGGCGTTTGCTTTCAGGTAAAGGCAATCCCAGATTTTCCATGGGCATGGACTGAATCTCATCAAGAATCACTCGGGCTATTCTCATCTGAGGTTCATTAAGTGCTTCATGATTCCAGTGAATTGATCGATGAATGGCTTCTCTCAATAATCCCGTAGTAGTGAAGGTACATGGCTGGTGGGGAAGGGAGTGGCAGGCTTCCTCAGCAATGTAGAGACTCCAACCGTGGAATGGTCCATGTGAGCAGAAGGCGTGCAGGCTTCCCGGCGGAATCCAGACTGAGTGTGTTGCAGGAACCACCCATTTTCCTCGCTCGGTATCTACGCTGATGAGTCCTTTGATTGCGCCGAACAGTTGTCCGCGATGGTGGTTGTGGAGAACGGTTGTTCGTGAAATCGGGCCCTTCTCCATGACAGCGACAATAACTGCCCCATTGGATGAGTCCACGAGCGCAGGATTAATCAGGGGAATTGTCATGGCTGAATCGTGTTATTGAATGTCCTGAATAAGGTAGCAGAGCCATCATCGGTATACCAGAATAAGCTCTCTCATCACTTATATAGGGAGCAATTATGAAAGCCGAAGAGATGTTGCCTGATAATCAAAATACTGTGGAGATTAATGGCGTAACAATCCGGAAAGGATCTGTGGGGGCTTTTCTCGCAAGTGCCAGGGTATTGTCCGATTCCCGCGTATCAGAGAGTGATCGCGTTATGGCGCGACGGGATATAGTGGAATTGCTACCAGGCCTCAGAGCTATGGGATTATTTGAGGTCTTTCAGGTACGGAATGAACAACTGAGAGCGCTTGTGGAATCATGCTAGCATGAGAGGATTCGCATAGGACAAAAGCCGGCGACGCTGGCTTTCGTTATTTGTTCTGATTGTTTTTTATTCACTCTCGATACCATTTATTCATAATACTAGTCATTCTCAATACTCGTCATTCTCAATACTGTCGAGTCTTCGTATTGTTCAATATCAGTACCGGCTGATAGATATCCTCTCAATGGTACCTATTTTTCCCCTGATACCAATCGTTACTTTTCTCATCAAATGCTTACAGCATCTGCGTTGTCTTTCAATTCGGCTAACCTATAGTTAATGGCGTCAGTCTGTTATGGATTTCGACATGGACATAACGTTGAGTGTCGGTGCTTTCGCACTCCTTGGTGTCTCCGGCTAAAGCAAGATCCAATACAACGGAATCTACCATTCAATAAGGTAATCGATGAACGTCTTCAAGTTATTCAGACTGTTCTATGTTATAGAGTTTATTAAGGTCTTTGTGTTTTCTGCGCTGTCTGCGCTCACTCCCTGGGCGGTTTCCTATGTCTTGCTATCGGAATACTGGCAACCCTATACCAGCCTGGTTTATTGGGGATCTTTTCTGTTATTTGGATTGGGATTCTCCCGAATCGCCATTAAGTTCAAGAAAGAAATTGACGATGTCGTCAATCCGGCTGAGATCCTGTTCGAAAGTTTCACCAAGGTGGGGAGTAAGGATCCTGAAGAGCGGAAAAAGGCCGCAGCCAATCTGGTAAAAGTACTCTCTGATCTGGAAGGCGATGAGCCGGATGAGGAAGAGGAGATGTCGGAGGAGGAGCGTCTCCAGAACAAGCGGAAAGCATTCGCTGTATTGCACAAACTTGAAGCTCTTTGCCGCCGGCACAACCTGAACATCCAGCGGGAAGATGACAGGTCTCTCGAAGATATTGCGAGAGACTATGAATATCATACCCCACAGATCAAGGAGGCTTTGGCCGAGATACTTCCCAATTATCGTGCGAGCCTGTGGGTAGAAGTGGAAGACGATGAAGGTACTCATGCCGAAGTGATGAGTGATCTGATTCGAGCGACCAATAATACATTGGGGATTTCGCAAATCCGCTCGATCAAGGATCAGGAGACTCAGCTTTGTGTGGTTGAATTCCAGCAGAACGGCAAAGACATGCGCTGGAAGTTTCGTGAACCCGGATACAGAGTGTCGGAAAACTTTCTGACCAAGGTACTTCACTACATCTCAAAACTGGCTGATGGGCGCTTTGTTTTTATTGATGGGGAAGACTCATGCCTGGAGTATCTGTTCATTCCCACCCCACTGCACCAGGAGATAACGGCGTTGAATAAGCAAAAGAAACCTCAGGAGTCCCAATGATGGAATGGCTATTATTGGGGTATCTCGGGTTGCTGACGGCCTATGTGTTCTGGAATGTGATTGCCAGCTTATTCGATGACGAAATGCCGGGGCTGGGCGAGATACTTCTCTTGATTCTATATCCCTGCCTGATCCTGGCAGCTGGAAAATATATGGTGCCTGGATTGGCGGAACGCCTGGGAGGCTGGTCCACCTTTGTCACCATCGTCGTCACGGTTGGAATCCTGGTATGGGCGTTAATCAGCTACGGCGCGATTCTGCCCTCCGATGAGGCAGAGGAATCTTCTGATGAGAATCGAGATTCTGAAACCGACCCCGATGATCAAGACCTCGATGGCGATGAACCGATACCGGAAGATGTTATGGCCGAGAAGGGCAAGAAAATCGGTAAACTCTTTTCACCTGCCTCATCCACCACTGAAAAGTTGGAAGCACTGCAAACCATTGGGGAAGCGTCCGAAGATTCAGAGGAAAGTGAAGGGCTCACCGGTTGGGAAAGGGTTGTGATATTGGCAGGGTTTGTGTTGTTTATTCCGGCTGTGGTGTTGAATTATTTGGCTTGATGAGTGCCCGTAGAATAGTTGATGTGATGTATAGGGTAACTTGCACAAAAACATATCAAAGTCTCTGTACACTATCGACTCGGAAGAGAGGATATAAGAGAAAGGTTTCCAATTTCTGATATTGGATAACTAACGATTGTTAACGTGGTAATCGTAGTCATTACTTTGCCTATTGCGTTCGACGGGCATATTTATGTCGCTTGTTTTTAAGGCTATGATTTTTGGGGTTGATTTTAGTGATAGTTCATCATTAAACTGCCATTCTTACCGAAGAAATTGATAGATCATTTAACGAACAAGGAAACATCCCCAGGGATGAGGCGTATTCTTCAGAAGTTTGTTGCAGTCGTTAGCGTTCACAACGCTCAACATCAAGTAAAGCATTTCGAGAGCCGCGGCTTTCGCGCGTAACGCGTGAGGGCAGCGGCTTTTTTTATTGGATTCCAAAAAGTAGGGTGACACCATGGTTGCGGTCGTAACAGGAG
>NZ_MRYI01000025.1 GCF_002260525.1 Hahella sp. CCB-MM4 | reverse complement strand
TTGCCAATGAGAACAGTTTGCTGAAGCTGCTGTACGCTGGTATGTTGAATGCCACAGAACGGTGGACGCATCCGGTGCAGAACTGGAATCTCACGCTCTCGCAGCTATCGATTCACTTTGAAGGGCGGCTGGACGCTCATATCGATCTTTGACTTGGCTGACACAGAGTTTTGAACACCCTCCTCCTTGCCACGGAATAACTTGGTGGTTTGGAATTGGAATATGCCTTTCAATGAAGTCTAAGGACAACGACACAAGCTGATTTTCCGGGTGCAGATCCGCAAACTCCTCCCATACAGTTATCATCAATTCTTGCCGAATATTCCCCCCAGACCCCATTGTAAGCTTATACCTACCCAATCCACTTGTTATAAAAGAATTAGCTCCCAAACTAGGTTGATTATTGAACTTTAAGACCCAGAACCCCTCCTCTTTAAATGACCAAATATTCTGGTCTTCTTCCATTCCGAGCGTAGTATCAAGGTGTTCAGCAACGTCAGGGTCAAAATCATTCATGACAATGTCCTGTCTGTATGAAAATCTGTCATTTCAGTTGTATATGTCATTCCCAACTGGCGTTCCGAAACTATTTTTCAATTAGGATGATCTGCTCTCTACCTTATACTCCATTGAAGGAGCATTCCCAGAATCCTGATTTATTTCCCAGAACCCCTTCCTAAATACTCGATAAGATTAAATGACCGTACACACAATTCCTCCCACCGGGCTTTTTGGACATACCAAAGGAAAAGATCTCTTTAATTTTCTGAAAGCCTTGGATTATCTATATCCACACTCGTTTCGTTCTACCACTGAGTCCAAATTCCCTTTCCACACTACCTAGTAATCTTTCACGACGGCCAACAAGAGCCCTGTAGCTTCTCAAAAATACCGCTGAATCAACTCCCCAAGAGTACTTGCCTTTATTGACGATAACAGCGCCATTGGGAAATACCTGCTTTACAGGCCCATCAAAAGCAAACCCATCTGGGACATAAATCGCCTTATGTAAAACAGAACTATTCACTTCCATAAAGAATGGATTACTGGCATCGATAACCACCATATCCCTTTCCACACTAACTCGCTGTTTATTGTAGAAATCAACAATACCTAGTTCATTAGCTGCGTATGAAAGAAGTTTCTTAATCTCCGCTAACCCGAGCAACTGTACCCCTGCACCCAGTTCTCTATATTTTTGAAGCAAGAGATTTGCCTGGTGGGTAGAAACATCGTTTACCAATATTGTGTCAGCTCCGCCTCCCTTTACGGACTGCCAAGCATTATCCTTACCGTTAAAAAAAACGACTCCTCTATCTGGTTTTCCTTGCGATCCCTTTGTCATTAGCTGACCAGCACGTTCGCTGCTTTCTGGATATACCAATGGCTCACCACCATCGGGTAAATTCGGAACGCTGATAACAAAGCGTTTTGATCGATTTACAACCGTCAGAGCTCTCTTGAAGTCAACAGGCTCTACTTTCAATAATGGTAGGTTTTCAATCTTTTCCACGTAGTCTCCACTTCCGTTATCATATCGACGCGAAGCCAGATATTCCCCTGAAACATATTGGGCAATATCAACTTACAGCTATACCGACCAATGCGATCCCCAGAAATACTATTTCCAATAGAATATTCCCGGTATAACCCTTTCGCACAACAGATTGATTAGGATGTTTGGGGTTGACATAAATATCGATGGATCTCCCGACATGAATGCTCGATATTTTTCGTGTGGAGTCCCCATAATTTCTGGACCAGATATCACCATATGCATATCTCTTACCTGTATAAAGACTGCCGTTAAAGAAATATTCATACTTAATGGAAGGGCTACTTTCTTCAGTTCCGTCATTGTCCCGAACATTTACATAAACAGAGACAACTTTTGCAGGATGTTGCTTCCACTTTAGAGATGACCTGCCCCTTAGATAAAACCATATTTCATAAATTAGTACTCCGAAAATCAGTAACCAAACCAGGACTTTTTCTATAGCATCGAGATTCATGATAAGCCTTCAAGAGGTATAGCAGGAAAATTGGAAGTGGTTCATATTGAAGACACTGGGTATTAGCCAAACTTTGATTGTCGACCTTGCTCAATACCTACTGTTTTTGTTGAGCTTAACTGATGAGTTTTTTGTATTCGTCCTCAATATCCTTATCAACCACAACTCCTCGGTTTCCACCATACAAGCGATTATTCTCATCTTTTCGCGGGCCTGAGATCCAATATTCATCCAGACTATCAACCTCATAGTAATTAGCCTTGATACCGTTCCCCTTTAAGCTTTGAAACTTTAGCCCGCGATAATAGAGAGTCTTTCCCGTCTTGGAAAAATAGACTCTGCCTATTCTTGCTTCTCCCTCAAGACCACTCGATTTATTCTCAACATACATTATTCGCGAGCGTTCCACCTTATACTCCTTTGGAGGAGTAAATTCAGGGTCCGTCTCAATTCCCCAATATTGAATTTTTCTTTCGTTATCCATCCTGCCCATCTACTTCCCAAGAATTAACCCAACTCTTTCCTCGATCTCAGAGACCAATTCCGGGTCCATGTATTTATACTCATCAGGTATATCAAGAACATAAACCGGTTTGAATTCAAGCATTCTGCTAAATTCAGCGAACAACCTGTTCTTATGCTTCTTTTCCATCACAAAAATGATATCAGCCCAGCTTACATCATTTGAACTCACGGTCTTCCGTGCCTTCTGGCTTGTGCCCGCAGACCTGACATTAAAATTGGGGTCTTTCTTCCATATCTCTTCTGCTGTTGGACTACGCCACTGATTACGACTGCAGATGAATAGCAAGTTAGGAACCTTATTCATCATTTGAGTGTTTCATATCTATATTACCCAAGTACTCGCTCCGGAAGATTCAAAGTCAAGCTGCGAAAAGTACACATTTCACCGGCTCGTCACAACAAGTTCATTATTTCGACATCATCCTCATGCACCATTGAATGCTTATTGTCTTGAGTTCCAGTTCTGGTGTCTGGAAATAAATGTTCGCGATGTGTTTTTACGAGGTTTACCGTATGAAAAGGAAACAATGTACTTCATTGATGGCAGCGTTATTGTGCTCAACATCAGCACTAGCATATCCAGGCCACGGCCACGGAATTCGTCATCTTGAGTTTATCGGCGAAGCCACGTTCCCAACGGGTTATGTGTTTGACGGTGTCGAGTTGGGTGGACTCTCAGGAATTGATTACGATGCCTCCGCTGACTCATTTATCGCTATTTGCGATGACCGCGCCCAGATCGGGCCTGCCCGTTTCTACGAACTGACCATGGACTTGAGCGACGGCTATCTAGATGATGGAGATATTGTTTTTACCCATATGACTGAAATCCTGGATGCCGATGGCAGCTCCTTCGAAGCCGGAGCAATCGATCCTGAATCCATTCGAATTGCCCCCTTCCCCGGTCTTTTGTATTGGACCAGTGAAGGCGACGCTAACGCCGGATTAGCCCCCTTTGTTCGAGTCATGAACCGTCAAGGTCAGCCATTAGACGAGTTTGAATTGCCCGAAGCTTATCTGCCCAATGCAAACCATGGCATCCGCAATAATCTCGCTTTTGAAAGCCTGACCTTTTCCTTTAACCGTGAGTACTTATACACCGCCACCGAAAATGCCTTGGTGCAGGACGGCCCGGCGGCATCCATTGAATCTGGCAGCTCGTCACGCATACTGATGCTGGACCGGGATAACGGTAAAGCAAAAGGTGAATATATTTACAAAACCGATCCGGTAACCGATGCGCCAATACCTACCGGCTCTTTCTCCACCAATGGACTTGTGGAACTTCTATCAGTAGCGCCACACACCTTCATCGCTATGGAGCGATCCTTTTCTGTCGGTGTGGGTAATTCGATCAGGCTCTACCTGACCACCACTTTGGGAGCCTCGAATGTGAAAGGCCTGGACTCGATTGAAGATGCCCGCCGGGTGCGCAGCATGAAGAAAAGACTTTTGCTGAACCTGGCCGACTTGGGTCTGCCTCTGGATAACATTGAAGGCATCAGCTTCGGCCCTACCTTGCCCAGCGGAGAACGTACGTTGATTCTGGTATCTGACAATAACTTTAACTCAGGTGGGCAATTTACACAGTTCCTGGCTTTTAAAATTGGCAGGTATTGATCCTCTTTAACAGACCAGGTAACTCTATGTCTCACCCGCGTCCCTGCGAAAAGACGCGGGTCACCATTCTCGATTGGTATTAAACTACAGAAAACACTTGCTTCGGATCAGCTGTTTTTAGCTAACACACGTGACTAAAAACTCGCGATTGAAATACGTTTTATACAACCGTCTCCCCACGCCGCTCATACTGTCCATCCAACAACTCTGTAATCTCCTTGAATGGAAGCGCCTTACTGAATAACCAACCCTGTAATAAATCACAATTCTGCTCCACAAGGATGGCATTCTGCTCTTCCGTCTCCACTCCCTCGGCAACCACCGTCATACCTAACTCATGAGCCATAGCAATTGTGGCCGAGACAAGTTTTCGGTCGGCTTCTTCCGTAGGCAGGTCGCTGATGAATTCTCTATCGATTTTCAGAGTGTCGAATTTGTATTTGCGCAGGTAACTCAGCGAAGAATATCCGGTCCCGAAGTCATCCATAGCCAGAGAAACTCCCATAGCTTCGAGCTTTTTCAGTTTTTCTTCAATGTTGGGATAACCCGACAACAGAACACCTTCGGTGATCTCAAATTCTACGGTTTTACTGTTTAGTCCATAGTTCAGAATAAACGACTCAATGGAAGGTATAAGATCATCTGACCGGAACTGGACCGGAGACAGATTTATTGCCACGGAAAAGTCATATGCATATCGCTTACGCCACGATGACAGAGCCGCAAGCGATTCTTTCAGGACAAAAAGCCCGATCTCTTCAATCTGCCCGTTCCTCTCGGCCACCGGAATAAACTCCGCTGGGGAAACCAACCCCAGCTCGTCACTCTGCCAGCGCAGTAAGGCCTCGAAACTGACAACCCTGCGGGACTTCGGCAATACTTTTGGCTGGTAATATACTTCGAACTCATTGCGTTCCAATGCACCATGTATATGCCGCTCCAGCTCCAGTTTTCGGGACACTTTGCGAATCAGGCTTTCTGTATAAAAGGCATAGCGTCCCGGCATTTGCTCTTTGGCATGATGAGTAGCGGTATCAGCGTGCTTTAGAAGCATTTCAGCAGTATCACCATCGTCAGGAAACAACGAAATACCGATACTGGCGGTGAGAGAGACATCCTGGGCCGATGTGCTGAAACTACGGCGGGTACAGGCTATGATCTGCTCCGCCAGCGCTGCGGAATCCGAAGCATCAGCGACTTGACTGTGAATCACCAGAAATTGATCGCCACCGAGTCTGCCAATGTTTTGAATGTCCGGCAATGACGCTTTCAAGCGTGCAGAAAACGCCTTCAATATCACATCACCTGCCTGGTGACCGAAGGCATCGTTTATCTTTTTAAAGTCATCGATATCTATCGAGATCAACGCTACCCGATCCCGGTTTCGGCGGGCATCCCCGATGTTTTGGGTGAGTCTGTCAAGGATGAGAAATCGATTGGGCAAGTCCGTCAATTGATCATAGTTGGCTGAATAAACCAATTGCGAAGTCCGGAGCCGGACCTTGCGATTCAGCAGAATATTCCATAGCACGACAACCGATACGATAATTGAGAAACCAATGGCAACTTCCCATACCAGGGTGTAATTGATGGCGGTGTCATACTCAAGAGACAGCCACTTCTCCGAAATTAGCTTTCGTCGTCTTGGGCTGATACTGTCCACCCCCTTTTGCAGAATAGAAGCCAGCTCCGGCCAGTCTTTCCTTACCGCAAAATGCAGATTTTGCACTTCGGTCGATACTGGCGCAGCAATTTTCAAGTTGGCCAGACTTAGTTTCCTGATCCAATAGGTAGCCGATGCCACATTCCCCACAAAGGCGTCCGCTTCACCTCCGGAGACCGCCAGCAGGGACTCCTGCAGGGTGTCATATAATAAGGGGGGGATATCTGTGTTTTCACTTAAATAGCCGTGATGTGAGGTATTCGCCTGGACGGCCACGGAAAGCTCTTGCAGATCCTGAAGGCCCGCAATGAAAGGAGTATCGTTCCGAGTGACGATGACCCGGTGAAAGCTGATATAGGGCTCTGTGTAAACGAGGTACTGTTGGCGTTCAGCGGTGACTCCCACAGCAGGAAGCACATCAATTTCGCCATTTTTGACACCGGCAATGACTTCTTTCCACGAAAGCCCACCGACAACTTCCATTTTCAGATTAAGACGCTGACTAAGCAGTTTGATGTAGTCCGAAGCCATACCCTGGTAATTACCTTCCTCCATATACTCAAAAGGAGCAAATTCAGGGTCCACTCCCAATCGTATAGTCCGGTGATCCTTTATCCACTGCTCTTCAGCTTCAGTAAGATCTATATCAACCAGGTTTTCCAAGTAGTCCACTGGCAGCCACTTGGCCCGTATACGCTGCAGCTCGGCTTCCGGTATGGATTCCAGTGCCTTGTTGAGCATAGAAGCGAGTTCAGGCCAGTCTTTTCTGACAGCAATGCTCTCATTGGAACTACGTTTATCGTAGATTGCGGCATATTTGAGATTGGTAAGAAAATATTTGTTGCGGTAATAATGGCCTGCTCCAAGGAAGGTTATCGCCGCATCCGCCTTGCCAACCGATACCGCATTCAAGGCATCCAACATTGTGTCGACATGAAAGGGCGTAATGGAAGGATATTCGTCGAGGATTTGTTTCTCATACTGATAACCCTTTACCAGAGCGATCGTTCTGCCTGCAACATCTTCACGCTGATTAATGCCGCTATCGTCTTCCTGGGTGACCACCACTAGGGATTTGAAGATATATGGCTTCGTAAAAGTAAACCATTGGTGTCGCTCGTCTCGATCCACCATGGTCGCTACCATGTCCACCTGCCCCTGTTGTGCGGCGGGATAGAGTGTTTTCCATTGATATTCTGGATGAATCTGAAATGTTATGCCGATTCTATCGGCGACCATTTTCATGAGATCAACTGAAAATCCTTCCAGTTGACCATCGTCATTCAGAAAGCTGTAGGGAGGAAAATAACCATCGTAAGCTATGGAAACAATAGGGTGAGCGGACAGCCAGCGTAGCTCGGCTGGAGTCAAATCCAGTCTCGAGCTGTTTCCTGCCATGACAGGAGGAGCCATTAATATCAGAGTGGCGAACATTACCCTCAAGCAAAGGCTAAATACCGTATTCCACATAGAGATACGCCCCAATTTCCTTGTCGCTATCTAATTACGAGGATTGAGTACTACACAGTCTTCAGCTTACCGTCCTGAATCCGTCTTGGATTTCATTTGTTCTTCCCCTGGATTCCTTTCCCATATCAATTGGGCAGGGCCATGTGAGGCAAGAGAGATGGATATGTATTAGTTTAAATATAGACCACAAAAATAGGCTGCTCTATATTAGCTGTCCTATATAGATAGAAGAGTCATTAACCCCTACGATGATGGCTAAGTCTTGTCAGCTGCGGTAGGCAATAGCCTTGAGTCCGCGCCGAGTGAGTGAACATCGACCCCCTGTTCTTCGAGCAAACGTTCAAACAGAGGAAACAATGCTCCCAAATTTTCCTCCAGAGTATCCCTCACCGTATCGACTACCACCTGGGTACCACGTTCAATTTCCACATTGATCTGGCTGCCAACCCCCTTTGATTCAAAAACCGTCATTCGTCGGGTTTCAGGAATCAACCATACTTCGAACCAACCTTCTTGTTTGTTAACTTCGGCAATCGTCAAGCTGGCACCGTTAAGGGCGATGTATCCTTTGGGAAATACATAGCGCTTCCAATTGCCTTCCAGGGCCAGCCTTAAGCAATAGTTATCCTCGACCTGGTTTATGGAGAGGAGCGAGGTTTTAAAATCCACATGTCCCGATAATGGATGCCCTCCAATTTCAGCCCCGTCTTTGGCAGCCCGTTCTGCATTCACCTGAGTCTCAGGCGGGTATTCGCTCAGAGTTGTAATCAAGAGACTCTGCAGCATGACATCAAACTTAACCCGCATATCAGACAACAATTCCGTAACCGTCAGGCAGACACCATCAATTGCGACACTTGCTCCAATTTCCAAGTCTCGACAGAACCCATCAGGGAATTCAATTTCGAAGGTACGAATGCCACTCTTATCGTTGACTTCCACAATCCTGGCAACACATTGCACGATACCGGTAAACATCAGATTCTCCTTTCTATTCAGATCCTTTTATATTTCAGATCGGCCTTATTTCAGATCTCTATTTATTTCAGATCCTTATCTATTCTGCCTGATCTTTTCACACCAATTACCTTGCATACCGAGCATTATATTGGCTGTATCGTAATCCCCAGCCGGGCTTCACAACACCGCTCCAGGTTTCCGTAATAGGACACCGTGTCCTTGAAGAACACCTTGGGAAGTACACCATACCTTTTGAGAGATTCAGCCACCCACGTCAATCCAACTTCTTCAGCGCGCATGTAGGCTTTCATACCTTTCTCAATGCGTTCGTCTTTTGAGCTAAAATCCTTAAATCTTAAGCAATTGCCACAGCCAAAATAGGCAAAATCGATTCGTGGACGAAGGGCAAGGTATTTAATGACAGGCCAATGAAAGCTTTGGTAGGCAGCCTCCACCAGTGGCACCACAATATTCTCCTGTTCCCACAGAAAGAATTCATGAAACAAATTCCATCGACGGTCCTTGCTGAACGCCGAACGGCTCTCATAGGAGTGATGGCACGCAACCAAAGCATCGATTAACGCCGGGCTGAATCCAAAACCGGCCCTGCTTTCAGGTGCAGCACGATAGATTTTTGTGTAGTAGTAAAGCGCGTAGGCCTCTGCGCAGACTTTTCGATTGATGTCCCGAAATCTGTCCGCAAAGAGATTAAGTGAAGCCAGTTTTTCCTGACGGAGTCCTTTACTGGCGCAAAACTGCAGGGACAGTATATTCCCCGTCAGCATTCCCTTTCGAAAGTATCCCGATGCCCATAGCGCCCCATGAGCAGCAATCAGCGGAAACACATTTCTTCCGCCGGAATCTTCGTACATGTGATAGTAGACACTTGCCCGTTGAGCCAGATCATTAAGTTCTCCGGCCAACAAATATCCCTTTTTCCTTAGTTTTTCATAAACTTCCAGTGCCATCTTGGCTAACCAACCCTGATTCATGCCTTACTTAGGGAGGCCGGAATGGAATCCAACCTCCTTCAACACCGAGATTATGGTTTTAATATGTTTTTTATCTCAGCCGCGGCATTTAACGCTATCCGGGAGGATTTTTCCAGACACTGATTTTCACAGTACTCTCTATTGATATACAGCATCACATCATTTCCATCCGGCTCATTACTGTAATAATGATGTGAAGCAATTTCAGACAAGACCCAATCATGGACAGGGATAACATGGAAATGACAATCAAAGCCCTTTGAAAAGCCTAGTTTGCACACTAGAACCTTGTACGGTTGATAAACCAACCTGACAGAGCGTTCCACTTCGGCCAATACAGGCCCAAGTTGCGCCAGTGATTCCTGGTTCAGCTCCCAAATGTCACTGACCCGCTGTCTGGATGCAACCATCAAGTAGCCGGGATAAATCGATCCCACACGATGATTGACGACCCAATGCTCTCTTTCCATGACAATCAGCTCAGGCGGTATCATGCTTTATCCTATTGTGCTCTTAATGAGCTATTTCGTCCTTACTAAAAGGCCGTCTTTCTTAAGCTCATAACATTCAAGGTCATTTGCCAAAAACAGGTTTCCGGAATAGATGGATCTGGCTTCTTCTTCAATGTCATTTATAGAGTGACCAGGGTCGCCGTTCACAACATACCTGGGGCTGAAATGGGTCAGCACCAGATTTGGTAGATGACAGGTTTCAGCAAACTCGGCAACTATCTTTGCAGAACTGTGTTGAGGGCCGGAACCGACTTTATCAAGGTGTTCCTGTGTGTAGGTGGATTCATGCACCAATACACTTGCCTGCCCAGCAACTCGGGATAGCAACTCGGGGGCATCATTGTCTCCGGAAACAATTATTCTTCGAGGAGTCTCCGGTGGTAACAGATAATCTTCCGCGATCACTTTTCTGCCATCATCCAAGACTACATCCTCGCCACATTGAATCTTGCCCCAAGTGGGTCCAGCCGGAATTCCGTCAGACTTCAGTTTTTCCTGGTTCAGTTTTCCAGGTGTCGTCTCTTCTGTAAACGAATAGGCATACGAAGGGACACGGTGGGAAAGTCGGACAGCATCAACCTCAAACTCCGCAACTTGAAAGGCATCGGACAGGCCTTCCACATCAACAAACTTAATATCAAAGCCCAACCATAAATCCGTAGTTTTCATCACGGCCTCAATATATTGCTGAATCTTCTTAGGCCCAACCAACCATAATGCTTTGTCCCTGCCCTGCATCGCTGCGCTGGCTAGTAAACCCGGCAAACCATAACAATGATCCCCGTGAATATGGGTAATAAAAATGGCCTGAAGATTCTTTAACGTCAGGTTTGTTTCAAGCAATTGATGCTGAGTACCCTCACCACAATCAACCAGGCACCAGGCTTTTGAGTTGGCTTTTCTGATTGCTAACCCTGAGACATTACGTTGTTTTGTGGGGGTGCCGGACGATGTTCCGAGAAAAAGTATTTCCATTATTCTTCAATCATTTTGCGCCAGTGAATATTAGTGTTTTTATATTGAGCTGGAATGTGAGCTTTCGCCTCCTCTATAGACCTGTAGACTGAGTCCTGTTCAGTCTCCCAATCGGCATCACAGCTAAAACGATACACATTACCAGATTTTTTATATTGGCAAATTGCCAACCCAAATATTTCTGCGACAATATTGCCCGAGTCATCAGGAATCCATCCAAAGGGAATATCTCCCGACAAAGCCCATTCGACAACAATAGCGCCGTCTATCTTTCGAGGAGGCTGTTTCATAAAAGAACACCTGAGAACCTTCACTGTAAAGGTAATATTCAGAAAGTTAAAAGTCTCGGATCTTAAAGCTCATACTTCTTCAGATCCGGACTTTAAGTTACTGACCTTTTTTTCCTTTCTCCGACAACCAGCCAACAATTGCAGCACGTTCTTCATCCGTCATACCGGAGCGGTTCGCCAATGGCATATATCCAGTTTCAACAACGCCTTTGATTCGGGCATATCCGGCACTTTCGACCTGCTCAAGTGTATCCAGAGTTAAGCCAGCAGGTGGGGCCGTAAATAGTTCATCCGTAGGGTTGGCCGAATGACAGGTAACGCAGCGTGACTGGAAGATGGCTATTGCTTTGGTGTCTGTAAAACTCTCATCCGCAGGCTTGATAGGAGCCTTTGTCGGCGCAATAGCGGCTGCGACACCAGCCAGTAGAATTGCACCGATCACCAGGATAATAGGTTTGTTCACACCTTTATGCCTAAGATTGAAAAAGTGTCTGGCGAAGGCAGCGATACCTCCTATGGCAACCAGCAATGCCCAGCCATACTCGTGGGCGTACACCATCGGATAATGGTTGCTGATCATGATGAACAATACGGGTAGCGTCAGGTAATTGTTATGAGTTGAACGCAATTTAGCGAACTCTCCCAATGCCGGGTCCGGACTCTCACCTTTCTCGACCGCGCTGACCAGTCCCCTTTGCGCCGGCATAATGCCGAACAACACGTTCCCCGCCATGATAGAGCCCATTAATGCTCCCACATGGATATAGGCGCCCCGTGCAGAAAACAGTAAATTGGCCACATAGCTGGAAACAGCAAGCACAATAAAGAGCACGATGCCGAAGGCTAGGCCATTGTAACGTAACGGAGTTCGTAACAGGCCTTCGTAGATAATGAATCCAGCAGCCAGAAACCCTAATCCGGCTCCAATGGCCTCGGGAACAGAAAGCGCAAGCGTTGTCGCATCAATCAGGTAACGATCCGCGCCCAGATAATAGACAATCCACAGGAGTACAAAGCCGGTCAACCATGTGGTGTAAGCTTCCCATTTGAACCAGTGCAGATGCTCGGGCATCTTCTCCGGCCCCAGACGGTACTTGGCCACCTCGTAAAATCCACCGCCATGGATGGCCCAAAGGTCACCTTTAATTCCCTTGTCCTTTTTCCACTGGGGCGGTTCTTCCAGGCTGTTATCCAGCCATACGAAATAAAAGCTTGCCCCGATCCAGGCAATCCCGGTGATGACATGAAACCATCGAAAGAATAGCGAGAACCAGTCGGTCAGATACGCTTCCATTAGTCCCCCTTAGTCATTCTGGCTTCGTTGATACAAACATTGTCCGGCAACCCAGGTTTCTGCGACGCTGCGATCATCCCCCAGAATCATCAGGGCAAAGAGTCTTTCCTCCAGGTTTTTGCACTTGGACAAACGACGCTTTATCAACGGTGTGGCCGCATAATCCAATACGATAAAATCTGCCTCCCGTTCAGGCTGCAGGCTACCTATCAGATGGTCCAGTTTCAGTGCCCTGGCTCCTCCCAGTGTGGCCAGATAGAACGCCTTCAGCGGTGACAACTTGTATTGACGCATTTGTGCGACTTTATAGGCTTCATTCAGTGTCTGTAGCATCGAAAAGCTGGTACCACCACCAACATCCGTCCCCATGCTGTAGGTCACCTGCTCCTTCTCCAACTGAGCCAGATCCAGCAAGCCGCTGCCTAGAAACAGATTGGATGTCGGACAAAATGAAATACTGGACTCCGTTTCCCTGAGCCTTGCATGCTCTCTTTCACAAAGATGAATCCCATGGGCAAACACGCTACGTCCAGACAACAATCCATTTTGATCGTACACATCCAGATAATCACAAGCGCCGGGAAATAACTTCTGCACAAAATCCACTTCATCGGTATTTTCCGACAAGTGCGTCTGCATAAAGACCCCGGGATACTCTTTCAGCAGTTGCCCCGCTTTCTGCAATTGCTCGTCGGATGAGGTGATGGCAAACCGAGGAGTCACCGCATACAACTGTCTGCCACGCCCATGCCACTGCTCAATCAAGGCCTTACTATCCTGGTAGCTTGCTTCGGCGGTGTCACAGAGAAAATCCGGGGCATGACGGTCCATCATGACCTTTCCGCAAATCATTCGGGTATTACGCAGTTCTGAAGCCTCAAAAAATGCTTCAACAGACTGGGGATGTACTGTGCCGAACACCAGAGCAGTCGTCGTGCCGGCTTTGATTAACTCATCCAGGAAAAAGTCTGCCGTTTCCCTTGCATGCTGCGGATCAGAAAATTGGCGCTCGGTAGGAAAGGTATAGTTATTCAACCACTCCAGCAATTGCTCGCCATAAGAAGCCAGAACATCCACCTGTGGATAGTGGATATGGGTATCAATAAATCCCGGCATGATCAGCTTGTTCTGATACTCCAACACCACCGTGTCAGCAGAAACGGAGGACAACAGATCCTCTGCAGGACCGACAGCTTTAATTTTATCTCCCTCCACCACCAGGATACCGTCATGAAAATGCACATATCCCTGCTCTCCGGACTTGTCCGGGTCATCCATAAAACTGAGTATTTCGCCCCTCAGTACAGTTAAACTCATGACGTTGCTGCCTCATTCATATCGATGGATATTTCCAACGATTCATCAAAGTAATGTTCTATACAATTGCTTCCCGGCCCTTTGCGGTCGACGACCAGGAAATCACAGGTTTTATTCAATCCCAATACCGGGTGATGCCAGGTGTTCCGGGCATAATTCACGCCTTGGTCCTGCCTGGCGAAAAACAATCGAAGCGATTCCGGATCCGGGATATTGTCAGATTCCCCGGCTTTGGGTAACGCCACCAATACCAAATAGGGCTCGCCGGAAAGCGGGATAAACGCCTGACTTCCGAGGGGATGCCGTTCCACCATTTTTATTGGCATTGGAAGATCTCTCGGACGGGCACGAAAGAGATTCATCACACCATAGTCATCGGGGCCTGAAAGCTCTACCGGCGCTAACGAGTCATAGCGAAGAGTGTTTCCGTCGTTAATCAACAGAGGTTGCTGATCGGAAATCTCCAGCACCTGACCAAACGGCGAAAAAGCCTCTGCAGTTAACGGCTCAGGCTTCAAACTCAAAACAGCCATACATCAACTACCGCGGTAGGTTGAAAAACCATGTGCTGCAAGCAGCAAAGGTACATGGTAGTGCTGATCGGAATGTTCGATACGAAAATCGATTTGCACTTCAGGGTAAAAGCAACGCTCGCCTTTAGCGGCATAGTAAGCATCGGTATCGAAACGGATACGATAGGTACCAGCTACTCGGGGTTGCCCATCCAGCCAATCAGCGATACGTCCATCGTCGTTGGTCACACCATCGGCGATGGCTACCCACTCGCTCTGCTCCTTGCGATATAACTGAACCGGAACGCCTTTTGCCGGACGTCCGGCCTGGGTATCCAGAACATGCGTTGTTATCGGGCTTGCCATTTTTTATTCCTCACCTAATTACTATTTCTTACCAAGCTGCTGTTTCTTGCCTGTTTGTTAACCCTGGTCTGGCTGACGTTCAAACAACTTCCTTAACCGAATCGCCGTAATTTTTCCTTGTTCTTCAGCGCCAATCCGCAGCTCTGTTTGCCGGTCATTGGCCAGGCGTTGCTGCAGGATTGCCAGCATTTCCCCGGCGCTCTTACCCGTGGCGCAGACAATGAAAATAAATCCATTGCGTGCTTCATATTCGTCATTTGCTGCTTTAAGCGCTTGCAATACGTCCTCAGAAGCCTGCTTCACCGCCCCCTGCTCAGCGCCAGCCAGACCGGCTGTGTGGGCATATTTGGCACGTAGACTGTTCACATCACCAATTTTGGGGTGTCCGGAAAAGGCCTCAAGCACATCATCCTGTTCCATTGTCCCCCAAATCTCGTCTGCCGCCTTCAGCATCTGCTCGAGCGAAGAGTATGGCCTCCGGGAGGCTATCTCCCGGCACCAGCGCATTGCGGTACAGCATGTTTCCATCATGGCAACTGCTTCGGCTTCATCGAGTTGATTGAAGCGCTCCAGGCCTTCATTCATATCGAAACGGCTATCCACGCAAACACCACACCCTCAGTCTGCTGACTCCCCCGTCGGGGAATATCTTCAGACGCACATGGCTGACAACCTCAGCGCTATTCTGGATTTCATTCATAAATCGATGCTGACGATCAGCACTGAGAGGGATTCTGTCGATCACCGGCATCCAGTTAAGTTGATCCACATTTGTCTCTGAGACTTCGACATCGGCTTCCAGCCTGACCGCCTCCAATGAGAATGAAGCCGGATAATTCCCTTTGAAATGAGCCGTATCCACTTCCACCTTGGCGATGCGTCCCAGATCCCCCAGTTTCAGCACCAGCCAGTCACAGTCACGCCCTCCACGACGGCGTTTGGTTTCCCATCCATCTCCCATGTCCTTACCCCTACCCGGCATCAGTAGATTCTCCATAGGGCTGAAAAACATATCCGAGCACAGCAAGGGGCGACCGCCGTTCACGATCGCCGCCAGATCAATCGGTTCTCCAGGCAGGTACCAGTCCCAGTCCGGCGTCACTTCGCCATAAACTTTCAGCCGCGCAACACCACCGTCAGGGAAAATATTCAGACGAATGTGCGTCCAGGTCGCATCATCGGATACGTCCAGCAAGTTATGGCTTCCGGGTTCCACTTCTGTACGAGGCAGGATTTCCATCCATTGGGTATTCTCGTCCGGATCCTGTTGCAACCTGCAGGCTTCTACTGACACTGACTTGGGAGCGTTGCCAAGGAAAAAGCTGGTATCCACATCCAGCCCCCGAATCACCCCGGGCATCCCCAGTTTAATCACACACCAATCGTATCCGGAATCACGGCGGCGACGGGATTCCCAGCCATCCATCCACTTTCCGCGATGGGTGTATTTGTCTTCAATAAATACCGCAGGTTTAGGACTGAGAAGATTCTCCATCTCCGCGAAAAAATCGTCACTGCAACTCAATGCCTGCCCACCCAGCCGGCTGCTGGCCAAGTCAGTGAAACGAGAGGAAAACCGGTTATATTCGATTTTGTTTGCCATGGTTGTTCGGCCTTAATAAATAATGAAACCTGGATATATGCGTTAGCTTTTGTCTTTCAGAGACAGGCTGATCGCGCCCTTATGAGGAGTGGCCTGATCACCCAGGGTGGACTTAAGTTCTTTCCATCCCAGCCCGCGCCGGACCGGTCTTTCCCGGTTCTGATGCTCAACCGCAATGAGCTGTCCTGCTATAGAAACGGCGACCTCCATCGGTAACTTGCCCGGCACCTCAGAGAGTCCCACCGGACTGACAATACGGTCGATCTGTTCCTGAGTGAAATCATTCCGGGCCAGACGTTTACGGAATCGCTCTGACTTGGTTTGAGAGCCGATCATTCCTATATACCGGAGGCTTCCGTGGTTGAGAGCCGCCTGACATAACTCAAAGTCCAGTTGATGGTTATGTGTCAGGATCAGCACATCAGTGTCCGGTGCCAAGTCGGAGACCACATCGACAGGATCATCAGTGACAAGTGCAGTGATATTCCCTTCCTTGTCTCCTCCTCGGCTTTCGCTTCCTGCGTTAGCAAGCAGCTCCGGGGGAAACTGTTCTGCACGAGAGTCCACCCACAATACTTTGCAAGGCAATCCCTGAAGGATCGTCATCAGCGCCTCGGCTACATGACCGGCTCCGAATACGGTAACTCTGAAAGGACAGGCAGCCATCGCTTCCAGCAAGACCGTTGTACTGCCGCCGCAACATTGGGCCAGCCCGGCCGCCAGAGGAAAGTGTTGAATCACCTGGGCAGCGTTTCCCTTTATGAGCAGCTCACGAGCCTTTTGAGTGACCGCAAACTCAAGCTGACCTCCACCGATGGTGTCATAAGTCTGCTGCTCCGTGATCACCATCTTGCTGCTGGGTTCCCGGGGCGTAGAGCCGCTGCATCCCAGCACCGTGGCAATGACATACGCATCTCCACTTTTCTGGCAGGCATGAATGGCTTCACTCCAATTGAGTTCGCTCATTTGGCACCTTCTTCGATCTTGGCCTTTTGCTGGGCCAGATGCTGCCGGGTGGCGGTTACGGCGGATAACACTCTTTCAGGAGTCGCCGGGGGATCGAGGGGTGGCGCGTATCGATAATCCGCCAGACTGGCGACAGCATTTCGAATAGCTGACCACACGGAGATAGCCAACATAAAGGGCGGTTCACCCACCGCTTTGGACCTGTAGATGGTGGCCTCAGGGTTAGGGTGGTTATTAACCAGCGTGACCCGAAAGTCTTCCGGAATATCCCCCGCTGTTGGAATCTTATAGTTGGCCGGACTGTTGGAGATTAAGTGGCCCGCGTCATCCCACTGCAATTCTTCCGTAGTCAGCCATCCCATTCCCTGAACAAAACCACCTTCAATCTGGCCGATGTCGATTGCCGGGTTCAGGGAACTTCCTACATCGTGAAGAATATCCACCCGCAATACTTTGTATTCCCCCGTCAAAGTATCCACGATGACTTCAGAAACAGCCGCTCCGTTGGCGTAATAGAAAAACGGACGCCCTTTACCGGTTTCTCGGTCGTAATGAATCTTGGGCGTTTTATAGAAACCGGTGGACGATAGCGATATCCGGTTCATATATGCCAGTTGCACGAAATCAGCAAAGGAAACCCACAATTCTCCAGACTCATCTGCCTGAGAAGATCCTGTGATCACCACATGGTTGTTTTCGAATCGAACCTGATCCTCATTAACGCCATAGTGGCCTGCAGCAAATTCCAGCAGTCGAGCTTTGATAGTCAGGCAGGCGTCCCGTGCAGCCATGCCGTTCAAGTCAGAGCCGGAAGAGGCAGCCGTCGGCGAGGTGTTGGGAACCTTATCTGTCCGTGTGGCAGATACGGCAATTCGATCCAGGTCGACCTGGAATTCTTCTGCAACAACCTGGGCCACCTTGGTAAATAGTCCCTGCCCCATTTCTGTACCACCATGGTTCAAATGGAGGCTGCCATCAGTGTATATATGCAGAAGTGCCCCGGCCTGATTCAAGTGTTGGACAGTAAATGAAATGCCAAACATCACCGGCGTCAGGGCCAGACCCTTTTTCAAGAATGGACTGGTCTGGTTAAAAGCAATGATGTCCTTCCGCCGCGCCTGGTAGTCTGATTCATCCTCCAGCTGAGACATCATCTCACCGAGCATGAGGTCTTCCACCAACTGACCATAATGCGTGGTATTCCGCTCATCCTTACCGAACAGATTCTGCTTACGCACTTCCAATGGATCTATCCCCAGGTGATAGGCGATATCTTCGACCATCTGCTCACCGATCATCATTCCCTGAGGGCCACCAAAGCCGCGAAATGCGGTATTCGATACCGTATGAGTTTTGCAGCGATAGCCGGTTACATTCGCCTCTCCCAGAAAATAGGCATTGCAGGCATGAAACATGGCGCGGTCAACAATTGCATCTGACAGGTCTGGTGAGTTTCCGCATTTACCGCTGACATTAATCCGAGTGCCCAGAATCCGTCCGCTCTCATCAAAACCGACTTCGTAGGAGTTCAGAAAGTCGTGACGCTTACCGGTCATGACCATGTCATCCTGTCGGGACATGCGATACTTCACTGGCCGGCCGGTTCGACTGGCCAGGATAGACGCGATACAGGCAACGGGTGCTGCCTGGGTTTCCTTGCCTCCGAAACCACCTCCCATCCGTCTGACTTCCACCTGGACCTGATTGATCGAAAGCCCAAGTACTTCCGCCACCAGCTTTTGAACCTCTGTAGGATGCTGGGATGAGGTGTACACCATCATGCCACCATCTTCCGTGGGCACGACCATACTGGCCTGTCCTTCCAGATAGAAATGCTCCTGGCCTTTTACGTACTGCCGGCCACTTAAACGAAATGGTGCTGCTTGAATTGCGCTATCAGCATCGCCGCTGATTTGCGAGTGCGGAGGACGGACAAAAAATTCATCTTTCAGACCATCGCTGACATCCAGAACTGCGGGAAGTTCTTCATATTCGATTCGCGCCAGCTTAACGGCCTGCTTGGCGGCTTCAAAAGAGGTGGCGGCTACGGCGAATATTGGCTGCCCGATATATTCGCATTCCCGTTCGACCAGCACGGGATCCCCGGGAAATACCGGTCCGATATCCAAATGACCGGGAACATCACCAGCGGTTATTACATCCACCACTCCTGGGGCGGATAACACTCGGGATAAATCCATGGAAACGATACGGGCATGAGGATAAGCACTCCCCCCCACCGCAGTATGAAGAACACCCTGAATCTCCGGAAGATCATCAACATATTGGGCTTTGCCGGTCACGTGCTTGACGGCACTTTCATGCTCTGAATTCTGCCCGACACGGCCTTTCACCGGACGAACCCGGCGCAGCTCCGGCGTATCCACTAATTTACGCATGAGCCTTACCCTCCCCGGAGAAATCGCCATGTATATTTTCTATACGATTCAACTGCCCGGGAGACATCAATTCCCAGCCGCATTTCTGTAGAAGATTGGCTGCCACCTGCAACCGGTATTCACGGCTGGCACGCACATCCGTCAGCGGAGCAAAGTCGTTTTTCACCTGCTCACCAGCCCGCTCAAAGGTCTGCTGTGACAGGGCATTTCCGCGTAACGCCACTTCAACATTCGGGGCACGTGCAGGTATGGCTGCCATACCGCCAAATGCCACCCGGATATCCTTAATGGTTGTCTGGTCATGCTTGGTCCAGACAGCCATCAGCACTGCGGAAATGTCGTCCTCAAGACGCTTAGAAATCTTATAGACCTTGAGGCTTTCCTCTTCACCAAGCTTAGGAATGCGGATACGACGAATGTACTCGCCAGGTTGTAATTCTGTTTGTTTATATCCAATAAAGAATTTTTCCAGAGGCAACCAGCGTTCTTCCCCCTGGCCGTTTACCAACTGAACTTCAGCCCCTAACGCCAATAGAACCGGCGGCGTATCGCCTATCGGTGAGGCATTTCCAATATTGCCCCCCAAGGTACCCTGGTTGCGAATCTGACGAGACCCCAGTCGCTTCAAGAGCCCACCAAACTCGGGATAGTGTTTTTCCAGCAGGGGCTCCAGTTGGGTATAAGTTACCGCCGCTCCAATTTCATATGACTGGTCTGTCTCAGTAATTGTTCGCAGGGAAGCGATATCTCCGAGATAGGCTGTATTGCCCAAGGATTTGAATTGCTGTGTGACCTCAAGAGACAAGTCCGTTGCACCAGCGACCAGCCTAATATTGGGGTCCTGAGCAAGCAGTCCTTGCAACTCCTTCTCTGTTTTAGGGACATAGGGAAAGGATGTTCCCTCAGTAGCAGAAGGGCTATTTACCTCTGCAGACGCGTTCTTTGCCGGTGGACACCATATATCCACATGGTTGTCAGGCATACTGAGCATTTTCTCGCCGGCATCAACGATGGGGCGATACCCTGTACAACGACAGAGATTCCCGGCCAACGCTTCTACGATTTCCTGTCGGTCAGCTTTTTTTTTGCCCTCAACAGAAGTTTGATGATGCAAACCAGCCAGGGACATGACAAAACCCGGCGTGCAAAATCCGCACTGGGAAGCATGACATTCCACCATGGCTTTCTGTGCCGGATGCAGATCACTGCCGTCAGCCAGAGCTTCTACGGTCAGTATCGCTTTCCCATTTAATTGAGAGAGCAGTGTGATACAACTATTGGCACTCTCATACGTCCACTCACCGTCTCCGCCATCCGGAGCATAGCCGAGCAACACAGTACAAGCCCCACAATCGCCGGAAGCACAGCCTTCCTTCGTCCCTGTCAGTCCCTGCACCGTACGCAGGTATCGTAGTAAGGTCATCGACGGATCCACATCGAGTTCCTGTTTCCATACACCGTTTAAACAAAATGAGATCACAGGCAACCTTTCTTTCATCTATTATTAGAAGCAGACATTTACTATGACCATATTAATGCCGGTAGCTATGTCGTGCAGTTATGCCATCCTGGTATTCCGGACAATCGTGGTATTCCAGTCAATGTGTACCTTGGGCACGTTATCCCGTCTTGCCGAATTGTTGATGCGACCGGTAATTTAATTGTGCGACCTGTCGCGCCATTAACGTAATTAAGTATAGCCTTTATCTGGATGGCATTGATGATATCAGCATCAAGCAATTTTCTGACCATTCAGACAACTTTTCAACTCCTCAAATATATGACACATAAGATTGTTTTGTTATACAAAATATATCTCTATGTTTTAAAAAGAATAATAAATAGCTTTTCATGTGATTGATTAACGCATAGTCTTTTATTTGCAATCAAATATTTTTTGACCAGTTGATCAGCTCGCACCAATGTGAAACCTAAAAGGGCTTTTTTGCCCATGTTTGGCGCAATCATTTCATCGCTGATAACGGGTTAATTTCCATCAAGTCATACCAGTGCTTGAGCAATAACAACAAGAAAATCAGCGAGGTACCCAATCCCACAATGCAATTCATTTTCACTTACGCGATAATTGGCTCGCTCATTGCTTTGAGCAATTCTTGTCTAACTGGTCAGGTTTATTTGAAATGAAGAACAGGCTGGAACTACTGGGGATTACCAAGCGTTACCCGGGATGTATCGCCAATCAATCAATAAAACTCAGTGTGGGAGAGGGAGAAATCCACGCATTATTGGGAGAAAACGGGGCTGGGAAGAGCACCCTGATGAAGATCATCTATGGCGTGGTAAAAGCCGATGAAGGCGAAATGATCTGGGAAGGTCATCAAGTCGATATACAGGGGCCGTCCCATGCGCGCCAATTGGGAATCGGCATGGTGTTCCAACATTTTTCCCTGTTCGAAACCCTGACCGTGGCGGAAAATATTGCCCTAAGCCTGCCAAAGGAAAAGACCGGTTCCCTGAACGAACTGAAACAAAAGATCGTCGATGTATCCCAGCGCTATGGTATGAAGCTGGATCCGGACCGATACGTCCATACCCTGTCTATCGGTGAGCAGCAGAGAGTTGAAATTGTCCGCTGTCTGCTCCAGGACCTGAAACTCCTGATTCTCGATGAACCGACTTCGGTTCTGACTCCCCAGGAGGTCAACAAGCTTTTCGAAACTCTCCAGCAATTATCTGCCGAGGGGTGCAGCATTCTGTTTATCTCCCACAAGCTGGATGAAGTTCGCGCACTCTGCCACAACGCCACGATTCTCAGGGCCGGCAAAGTATCCGGTGACTGTGATCCTCAACAGACCACCACGGAAGAGATCGCACGTCTAATGGTGGGGGACGACACGCCATTCGACAAACAATTCACTAAAGTGGAAGGCAGCACACCTTGCCTGGAAGTGAACCGACTGACCTTCAAATCAGAAGATCCGTTCTCCACCCCTATCCGAGACATTTCATTTACCGTCAGGTCCGGCGAGATTCTGGGCATTGCAGGGGTCGCCGGAAACGGGCAGGAAGAGTTGCTAAGGCTGATCAGCGGTGAAGAACAATGTAAGTCCGAGGCAGTAGTCCTAAACAGCAAACCCATTGGCAAACTTCATCCTGACCAGCGACGCAAACTTGGCATCGGTGTCGTACCGGAAGAGCGACTCGGACGCGGTGCCGTTCCCAACCACTCACTCGCGCAGAATACCTTACTCACAGGATTCCTCAGCGGACTGTCCCGGTTTGGCTGGATCCACTATCACAAGGTCAGGGAACTGGCCGACAAAATCATCTCGGAATTCAAGGTTAAATCCGACGGTGCAGGCGCACAGGCTAAAAGCCTGTCCGGGGGTAACCTGCAGAAATTCATTATCGGCCGGGAAATTCTCCAGCACCCTTATTTGCTGGTGTGCTCCCATCCCACCTGGGGCGTCGATGTGGGCGCGGCCCTGGTTATTCACGAGGCTTTGATCCGGCTACGAGATCAGGGCGGCGCGATTCTGGTGTTATCAGAGGATATAGAAGAGTTGTACAAGATCTGCGATCGCATAGGAGCTATCTGTGATGGCCGCCTGTCACCTATCCACCCCACTGATCAGGTATCTATCGAGCTGCTGGGTCAGTGGATGACGGGGGAATTCGATTCCTCGTCTTCACCTGCCGAAATGCAGGAGACTTCCTATGCTTAGACTGGAAAAACGCCCATCCGACTCTCGCTTGATGGCCTATCTTTCGCCTGTCATGGCAATCCTACTGACATTGTTCAGCGGCGCTTTACTGTTCGCATTTCTTGGGCAGTCTCCCACTCATGCTCTCTACACCTTTTTTGTCAGTCCATTGTCGGATCTCTATGGCTGGTCGGAGCTTGGAGTTAAAGTCGCCCCCCTGATGCTGTGCGCACTTGGGTTGACGCTATGTTTCCGGGCCAAGGTCTGGAATATCGGCGCAGAAGGTCAGTTTATTATCGGCGGCCTCGGCGGTGGTTACCTGGCATTACAGATGGGTGATATTGAATCCGCCTGGGTTCTGCCGGCGGTCATCCTGTTTGGCGCCCTATGCGGATTGGGCTGGGCGGCCGTAGCAGCCCTTCTGAAAACCCGTTTCAATTGCAATGAAGTTCTGACCACGATCATGCTGAACTATATCGCATTGAACGCGCTGCTGTACGCAGTTCATGGCCCACTAAAAGATCCTGAGGGCTTTAACTTTCCTGAATCCGCCCTCTTCTCAGACTACGCCACCCTGCCCTCCATGTTTGAGGACTACCGTGTCAGCATCAGTCTTGGCTTCGCCCTGATATTATTGGCCGTGATCTGGACGTTGCTATCACGCACGATGATTGGCTTCCAGATCAGTGTATTGGGAGAGGACGCCAAAGCCGCCCAGTTCGCCGGGTTCCGGGCCAAGCGTCTGGTCTGGTTGACACTTCTGCTCTGTGGCGCCCTGGCCGGGTTTGCAGGTGTATCGGAAGTGACCGGTCAAATCGGACAGCTCACTCCCTACATTTCCCCCGGATATGGTTACAGCGCCATCATCGTCGTCTTCCTCGGCCGCATGCACCCGGTCGGAATTCTCCTGGGTAGCATGCTGCTCGGTCTGACATTTCTGGGAGGCGAAATGGTGCAGATGGAAATGTCCATGCCCAAATCCATTACCGGCCTGTTTCAGGGCATGTTGTTGTTTTATCTGTTGGCCTGCGATCTGTTTATCGGCTATCGCATCAAGTTGAAATCCAGTGCCGCAAAAGCGGTTACCGCAGGTTCCTGAGGAGTTTCCACGTGGATGTAGATCTGATTACCAATATTCTTTTTGCCACCTTACGTACAGGAACCCCACTGATACTGATTGCCCTGGGTGAGATGGTGTGTGAGAAATCCGGTGTATTGAACCTGGGCCAGGAAGGGATGCTGCTCATGGGCGCGGTTGTCGGCTTCATGTTCACGGTGATTACCGGCAACACCTGGGTTGGACTCGGGGCTGCGATGATCGCCGGGATGGCCATGTCAGGACTGTTTGCCCTGCTGGCCATTACGCTGGTCGCCAATCAAGTGGCAACAGGATTGGCACTCACCATTTTCGGAATCGGCCTGTCTGCTTTTCTCGGCACAAATTATGTCGGTATGGGTATCGAAGGTATTGGCCCATGGGAACTACCACTGCTGAGTGATATCCCCATCATTGGCAAAGTGCTGTTTTCCCATGACCCTCTGGTATATCTGTCTTGGGTTTTATTCGCGCTGATCTACTGGACCTTCCGCAAAACCCGTGTCGGCCTGATCATTCGTGCGGTGGGAGAAAACCCGGAGAGCGCCAACGCGATTGGTATGCCGGTGATGAAAGTCCGCTACGCTGCTGTGCTCTTCGGCGGCCTTATGACGGGCCTTGCCGGAGGATATCTGTCTCTCTCTTACACTCCTCTCTGGACGGAGGGTATGTCCGCCGGCCGTGGGTGGATCGCCCTGGCGCTGGTGGTATTTGCCAGCTGGAAAGCCGAACGGGTGATGCTGGGTGCCTATCTGTTCGGACTGGCCAGTATCATGCACTTGATACTCCAGGGGCTTGGATTTGATATCTCCCCCAACCTGCTGGCCATGTTGCCTTATGCCGCCACAATTGTGGTGCTGATGGTCATCGCCAGTGATGCCATGCGCTCCAAACTCAACACCCCGCTGGCACTCGGCCAGCCCTACCGTCCTCAGTTATAGGCGAGAGGGCTGCCTGATGGGTGCGAATGCAGGTTCAATAGTCGATAACGCAGGACGACACAAGGGAGCGAAAGCCGTGAAAGAATCGGAACCCCATAAAGACAGTATCCGATCCCAGAACGAACGCAAGATTCTGCGTGCCGCAGAACTGGAATTTGTCCGCCACGGCTATAAAGGCACCAGCATGCAGGCAATCGCCGATCGGGCAGATCTGCCAAAGGCGAACATCCACTATTACTTCAAGAGTAAAGCCAAACTCTACAGCTGCATGCTGGAAAATATTACTGAACTCTGGAACTCGACTCTGGCGGAGATTTCAGAAGGCGACAATCCAGCCCAGGTACTCACCCGTTACATCAGAACCAAAGTGGAAATGTCCATGACCTATCCGGAAGCCTCCAAGATATACGCCATGGAAATCATTCAGGGAGCTCCCCACCTGCACGACCATCTACGCAAACGTACCAGGCAGTGGATGCGGGAAAAGGTCAGAATTATTGAGAGCTGGATTGTCCAGGGCAAAATGAACCCGGTCGACCCCACTCATCTGATATTTCTGATCTGGTCATCGACCCAACATTATGCCGACTTCAATACCCAGGTACTGACTATCACCAATCAGTTGGAATACGAACAAGAAGACATCGACCAGATCACCCGCTTTTTATGCGAAGTTATTCTCGGCGGCTGCGGACTCCAGCCCGATCTTACAGTGCTGGGGTCTTGCTAAACAGGGAGACATCCCACCATAGATCAGGTTCATCAAGGGGTGTTTCCGGTGTTAATCCTGGATTACTCAGGCGAAGCACCCGACGCTTCTCCAATTGCATATCCTGCAAAGCCTTTCGATGGGCGGGGTGTTCCCGAAACAACCGATCAAACTCACCGTTGGCAATCAATTCCCGCAGACCTTTCTCCAGCCGTTCTGCCAGCACTTTGTTGTCCTTGTTGACAAAGAAATAGATCGGCGCAGGATAGGTCAAAAGCAAATGGGGCTCGGCTATCAGATTATGGTAAGGGGTGGCCTCCAACTCTCCGTATATTTCCAGCACGCCTCTGGGAAAGTAATCAAACCTCCCCTGGCTGATCTGTTTAAACATCTCACTGTATTGCGGAATGGTCCGAACCGGTAATTTGTTGGCACTGAGAATTTTGGTATCCGGCCAGTCATGTCCCTGGAGAGCCGTCAGCTTCCTCAAGTCATCCAGGGACTCCACCGAGCTGAACTTATCCCGCCGATCATCCCTGATGATAAACAGCCTGACTCCCAGCAATCCTTTCATCAGCGGTATTCGAATGGGCTTTACTTTTTCTTCCCGCTCACTGGACGTCATCGACCAGGCAACATCGAACTCCCGTTGATTTTCCAGCAGCCAGAACACCCGGCTTTGATAGACGAACTCGTTACTTTCAGACAGCTCATAAGGGCCATACTCTTCCTTCGTTATCTCCATAGCAGCCTGCAATAGAGACACAAAGTAAGAGTTGCGGATATCTTCGTTTGATTGAGGTTTGAGATGCCTGATTCTGAGAGGCTCGGCGGCGACTACACAGGATGCCGATGTGATAAGGGTCCCCAACAATATGGAAACGATCCAGTGCCGCATTCAGTTCATCCCTCCAGAGCCCTTTACATGTATCTGAGTGTAGAACAAACCGGCCGTTTCATCCTGTCGAAAAAACAACCGGCATGCCAAAGGGATCTAATAATTCAACCTGCTGCCAGGCGTCAATCCTTGAATTTTGGCTCTCTTTTTTGCATCTGAGCCATCATGGCTTCCTGGATATCTTCGCTGATCAGCATGGCAGCATTCCAGGTGGCGACGTAGTTAAGGCTGTCGGCCACAGAATGATCCCGGGTGTATTTGATCATTTCCTTGGTGCCACGGATAGCGAGGGGCGATTTGGTTGCAATGACATGAGCGAGTTCTTCCACGCTGGCATGCAACTCTTCCTGGTTGGCGTAGGTATGATTGGCAAGCCCAACCCGGATAGCTTCATCGGCTTTTACTTTACGACCGGTGTATGCCAGTTCGCGCATAAGTCCGTCCTGGATAATGTGAGGCAGCCGCTGCAGGGTTCCCACATCAGCGGTCATACCGATATCAATTTCCTTGATCTGGAAATAGGCATCTTCGCTCACATATCGCATGTCACAGCATGCCACCATATCCACTCCGCCACCGATACAACCACCATGGATAGCGGCAATGACCGGCTTGCGACAATCTTCAATGGCAGACAAGCAGCTCTGAAGCTTCAGGATCATCCGACGCAGGGATTCCCGCTTACGCCCTTCACACTTTTCTTTGGCCATCATGACGGAAGAAAAATCCATCAGGTCGATGCCTGAACAGAAGTGCTTACCGGCACCACGCAACACCACCACCCTCACGGAGGCTTCCTGGTCCGCCCACTCCATTGCGGTTTTTAGTTCTTCCCACATTGCCATATTCAAGGCATTGGCCTTTTCCGGCCGGTTCAGTTCAACTGTTGCGATCGCGTTATGCTGGGTAACGTTGAGGGTTGTGTATTCTGACATGTAGACCTCTGGTTCTTGCCTGGCTTACGCCTGGATTGCACCTGGATTGCACCTGGATTGCACCTGGATTTTAGTTTTCAAGGCGCTACACCTGAGTTGACGCGCTCCAAGCCTTATTATGTTTGATGAAAGTCAGGAAAGTTTACCCTGTTTACATTGGTGACGGTAAGGGTCAACTGCAAATAATTCAAGGGAGGTTTCAGGTCTGAGCCAGCAGGCTCGGAACAGAGTGTTGATACCCGGTATTTGGACGACCAATCCACAGATTGGTGCCAGTAATGAAAGGGGTTGAGCAGGCCAGTGACAGCAACATTCCAACCTGGGTTCTGTACAACTGATAGGAGGTAGAGTCTTCCGGATGGCCAATCCGCCTGATTGCCTTGATTCCAGCAGCACCCTCCGGTGGCAGGAATTCAAATCCCGCCTTCCCCATCACATGGGCCATTGCTCCGCCTATACGTTTAACTTCCGCCTCTTTCAGGGTCCATAACCAGGTGAAGTATTCATTGCGTTCCTGCCCCTTATGCGCTTCCATGAATTCGGTTTCCTGAGGCACAAAATAGCGCCGAGCCAGCTTAATCTTGTCTTCCTGCATAGGACTTTCCAGATCAACACCCAAGGGATTCCGGGCAAAGGTAACCGCCACCTGATTCCGGTGATGAGTAATACTGAAATGCAGGGATGAATTGCCGACTGAGTCCAGCACCGGTTTGCCGCTCTCCTGATAGGAGATTTCAACAAGGTCCGGCGAAGTATGCCGCCACTGAGCGGCAACAGCCCTGACGATGGCACGTCCGAGCAAACTGCACTGTGCGGCTTCCGGGAACTTAATGGCATTAACCCTGGCTGATTCCCGGGGCGTCAACCAGGAATGGTACAAGGCCTGTTCCGCTTCGGTAAAACCATCAAGGTCAGCCGACACAACGACAACATGGTTATCTTCAGGAAGGTCACAGGGAAGTGTATGAATAGTTTTTGGAAACATACCGATACCCGGTCCAAGCCATCGGCAGGATAGAACCCCGGAGCGGTGAATACTCCGGGGTCAATCGATTATGCCAACAAACGCCCAAGGAAATAGACGTTGATATAACCCAGCGTGAAGGCAAACAACAGCACTGCACTATAACGGGCATACCCGGCAAAGGTCAGATCTTTCACCTTCGACATGGCCACGATACCTGCCGCCGAGCCAATCACCAGCAACGAACCACCGACACCTACAGAATAGGTCAATGCCAGCCAGTCTGCCTTGGTCATATCGATGCCGGATTTCAATACGGCTGCCGTCAAAGGCACGTTATCAATCAAAGCGGACAACAGCCCCATGAGATAGTTGGCAATCATCGGAGAACTCAGGCTGTATATTTCCACTAAAGAGTTCAATACCCCGACCTCTTTGAGCACACCGACTATCAACAATATCCCCAGGAAGAACAGCAAGGTTTCAAACTCAATGATCCGAACGTATTCGAGAATTGGATCGAGATCGTTGTCATCGTTAAAGAATCGCGCGATCAGGAACATGATCGACATACCGAACAGGAAGGTCAGAACAGGCGGGACCTTAAAGATGGCGTTCAGCACAATGGTGGAAATAATTGTCAGCAGGAATAACCCGGAAATGGCCATGTCCACACGACGTACCGTTGTCGGGTGACGCTGGATCGCAACATCACCTTTGAGACCAAATGACAGAACTCCGGCCACCATCAATACGGATATCAGAGCCGGTAAGCTCAGCATCATCAGGTCGACAATACCTACACGGTTATCAAGGAAAATCATCAGCGTTGTGACGTCACCGGTAATCAACGCCACACCGCCACTGTTAACGGCGAACACTACCAGAGCGGAAAAACGCAGCGTCTTTGCTGTGGGTAGATTCAGTGACAGCACCAGTGCAATCGACACCAGGGTGGCGGTAATGTTGTCGGCCAGGGAGGAAAACAGGAAGCAGAATATGGCCGTCAGAAACAACAACTTCTTTTCAGAAATATGCTGTGGCAGGAACAGGTAAATCAGGTTTTCAATCATGCCCTTTTTGTTGAGATAGGCAACAAAGGTCATGGCGGCGACCAGGAACAGCCAGAGACTGGCTATCTCGCTGATGTTGGATTCCAGTCCGTGCTGGACTCCCTCATAGTTGCCGTGAATGGTTTCATGAATGAATAGAAGTAACCAGGACAATGTACCGAAAAATAGGGTTACCTTGGCTTTGTTGATGTGGGTAACTTCTTCAAATACCACTCCTAACAGGGCCAGGATCGCCAACCCCAGAAGTATCCAATGCAAGTAAATCATTTTACGTCTCCGATTGATGCGGGCGTATTCTCGGTACTAGAGAACCTTATTGCAATGGGTAATATGCGAAGGTCGTAGTTACAAATTCGTATGGACCCGATTCGCGCCTCCCGAATCAGGCTAATTCCAGATAGCGCTCAAGCTCTCCCCTGAAAGCAGCCTGCACGCCAAGTCGCTTCATCATCCAATAATGTCCCGCGATCATCCGGTCGATAAAAATGCTTTCAACCGGCGGTTTAAAGGATTCCATGTACTTGAATATGGTCGATGCCTTGGAAGCCACCTGTTTGTGCAGATTGGCCTCGGCAAAGTCGTAATGCCGGTCACGATCCGCAAAGGGAACGATAAAGATATCCCGCCACATGGCATAGTAGTCTTCATCCACGGATGGCATGTCTCCAACACGGACACCCAGGTCAATCAAGTAGTGATCAAGCGCGTCGTAATCTTCATTCAACCCTGCCACCAGGGCCTTTTTATAGGCATCAACGATTTCCGGTTTGAGCTTCTTAACACAACCGAAATCGTACATGATCACGGTGCCATCGGGCCTGAACGCAAAGTTGCCCGCATGGGGGTCCCCATGGATCGCCTGAAACTTAAACAATTGGTCGGCCATGGTACGAAACAATCGTTGGCCAATAAGATTAATCGTGTCCTGGGAATAGTTTTCCGTGGTCACATCACTGATGTGATCCCCTTCCACACATTCCATGGTCAGGACACGACGAGAGGAAAGACTATCCACCACCTGGGGAATGATCAGGCCTTTGTCCTTTTTATGGAACTTAACAAAAGCCTTGATATTGCGAGCCTCATTTTCGTAATCAAGCTCCTCATTCAAACGCTCACGGATCTCATTGAATAACTGATCCACACTTTCCTTGGGCAATTTCAGCAAACCGCCCAGTTTCAGAGTCAGTTTGAGCTGTTTCAGATCGGAATTGACCGACTTGTCCACACCAGGATACTGAATTTTAACGATGACATCCTTGCCTTCCCGGGTTTGCGCCCGGTGCACTTGTCCAATAGATGCAGCGGCATATGGCACCTGATCAAAAGAGGCAAATAACTCTTCCGGCGGCGCTCCCAGTTCATTAATCACTTGCTTCTGGATGACCGAATAGGCCATGGGTGGGGCTTCTTTCTGCAGGCGCTGGAGGGCTTCAGAAAATTCTTTGGGCAGGAAGTCCTGGGTCTGGGAGGCAATTTGCCCCACTTTCATTACCGCCCCTTTCAGTTCACCCAGGGTATCGGCAATCTGGTTGGCCATTTTGCCATAGGCTTCACGCTGCCTTTCTTCCTGATTCTCAGGTTCAGAGAAACGACGCATAACCCGGTCGGCGGCATAACTACCAGCGACAGACGCAGTCATTCCCGCCAACTTAAGAAATCGCTTGGTACGGGACGCCGGCGCTTTGGTCTGCTCTTTTCTTTTTCCTGTTGGTTTAGCCTTACCGGTGGTCGGCTCGCTCACTGGGAACTCCTGAATAAACGGCAAACGGCCATGTTAGCGTATTGTGAAATCCAGGGGCAGTGAACTTTATGTAGGGTCCGCTTGTGCATTCGCCCTATCCTGTCCCATCTTTAACAGTCTGCTGCGCATGTTATTCATGGCAGACTTTCCAACCTTCCCTTTTGCCCGGTAACCCGTGGTATTGCAGCCTGGAATGCTGGTCAGATAATCGCGAAGGGCTTATATGCTGCCGGACAAGGGGCCTGAACGGATCTTGTTTAGAAGAGAGTCGTAGCTGGAAAGCAGCGATTCAATTTTTTGCAGACTGGACTGAATCGCTTCCCGGCGCACCGCATTGGATCCCAGGACAAAATCCAGGGTGTAATCGAAGCAGCTGCACACTTTCTCCCGGCCATTAACTCGGGCTTCAATCTTATCAATGCGAATATCGCCGAAATCCATGGCCAGCAGGATTGAAAAAGTTGCCCGGCTACCCGCAGGCAGATCTTCATCCGTCCGGACCGTCATTCCGTCTGCGCTGAATTTGAATACCTGTACCTTCACCCACTCGTGACTGAACATGCCGCGCCGTACTTTCAATTGCGCGTCCAGGTGCAACGTCGGGTTTTTGGAAGGACCCCTATGGTTTGGCTTCATGGTAAATGGATGGCACTTTTGAGGAGCGCAAGACTGTAGCGAAATGGATTATCAAAAGCAAAGCTTCTTGACGTTTTTTTAGCGGTTGTTGGCATTTCATCGTCATTTCAACGACCAGAGTATATTGTGGAGCGATTCCGACCACCTTCCTTGGATTGATACAAGGCCGTATCCGCCCGTTCCAGCCATTCCTGATAGTCATCCACTGAATGGTTGACCTCAGCGATACCAAGGCTGATGGTAAAATGGATATCGCTGTCCTCATGGGACACGATCAGCTCCTCAACTCTGGTACGTAACCGTTCAGCGAACGAATTACCACTGGAGGCATCGGTATCAATCAGTATCAGGCCGAATTCCTCGCCGCCATACCTTCCGGCGATATCCGTCGTTCGCATGGTTTCCCTTAACACACCGGCGACCTGTCGAATAACTTCATCCCCCGCAGGATGCCCATAGGTATCATTAACCTTTTTGAAGTGATCGATATCAAACATGATCAACGTGCTGGCCTTACCGGTGCGCTTAAAGCGCCGGTACTCAGCCTCCAGACGTTCCTCCCAGTAGCGGCGGTTATTCAGTTGCGTCAATCCATCTGTACGACTAAGCATCTCAAGCTTGGCATTGGCTTTGGCCAATTGCTTACTGTTACTGGCGATATCGGTGACATCGTAGAGGATGATGCAAATGTTATTGACCTCGCCGCTGGTCGAGATCAGCGGCGATATGGTGATGTTCTGGTACATGAATTCTTCTGTGCCGGTAATCGGACGATAGTTCTTGAACCGGAATAAAAACGGACGCTGCTCCCAGGTGGTAAAACTCCGGTTTTTCAGCATGAACACTGATTGGGCCTTGTGTATAAACCATTCCCGTGGAATTTCCTCAAACAGATCAAATATGACCTTATCCGCAACAGCATGTGGAGGCAGTCCACTGTGGTTCTCCATAAAGCTGTTCCAGGTTTGGATTTTGAACTCTCTGTCCAACACCACCAGCCCGACATCGATGGTTTGCAGCATATCCATCAGCCAATGGAATTCAGCGATGTGATCTATATTGTTGTCCTGAGCCATAGCCTTATATTAATAACCCCTGTTTGGAATAGTCATCCGCAGGTACTTGTCTGAATCCGATATTTCCCGTCCGAATCAAACTATTTGAGTAAGTAAGCCACTTTGTTTCTCAACACCGGCAACGAATCTTCAGTAAACAGCAGCAGTAACTCGCACTGTATATTGTAGTTCTCTATGGCATAGCAGATCTCTATCGCCAGAGTCTGCCGCCAGCGCCAGGTATTGTTCTGTAACAACTCGCCCACATCCACATGCTGCCCCAGCACCACCGGATGCCCCTGGCTGAAAGATATGTCCATCTGGTCCGCAATGCCCTTGGTACAAGCGCCGATTAACACAGAGGCCACGTCCATGATCAGCTCCAGCTCGACCAACTCATTCATTTTGCCTTCATAGCGCATCAGCTTGGCCATGTCCGCCATACTGGAGTCATGGAACAGCAACAGTGCCTCACCGGCAATACCGGCTCCGATAAACCCCTGGCATACAGCGGAGATCGTGTCTTCGTCCTGGGTCGACTGCAGTGCCATTTTCAATTCTGTTATTTCCAGCAGATTTACCTGGGGTATGGGCAGCAACACGAAAACATTCAGTAATCGGGCCAGCAGATCGGCAGCCTGCCCCATAGCCACGTTGGTAATTTCCTGATAAGCCTCCAGCTCGCTGGACTTGCCCTGAGAGGCCAATGCCTGGTCGCGGGCATCTCCTGATACATCCTCATGTGGCTCATCTGCCGAATAAATGCCCGCCCGTGTCAGCACAGTCACCAATTCGTCAGTCACAATGGGTTTTTTAAGGAAATCGATGGCTCCAAAAGCCATGACGCGGCTTCTGGCATCGGGTTGGATGTCCCCGGATACCACAATCACCACAGTGGGAAGCTCTTCCTTGCTTATTACCTCGAGTGTCTGATAGCCATCCATTACCGGCATATTCAGATCCAGAAAAAGCACATCCCCTTTGCCTTCACGAATCAATTTCAATGCCTCTTCGCCATGTTGAGCGAAGTTGATCTCGACATCCCATCCTTCGGGGAGAGATCTGGCCATCTGCTTACGTGCGACACCTGAGTCATCACAAATTAACACAGGTATAGTCATGAGAATTTCCTACGGAAGCGTGGATTCATAACACGTGGATTCATAACATTATTAACGACAAACTTTATTTTTGTTGTTTCACCATCCAGCGCTGGCAAGATACCTTAAGTAAAGCCTAACCAGAGGGCATTGGCAAAGTTATGGCCGTCGATGTCGAGATACCGTTGTATTTTCTCTATAATGCGTCTGTTTTTCGTCATACCCTGAATTTTTTTACGGTTGTCCATGTCAGATCAGGCTTCTCCCGAATATCTCACCCGCTTTGGCGGTATTGCACGACTCTACGGTGTTCCCGCACTGGAAAGGTTTCGCCAGTCCCATGTTGCCGTCATCGGCATTGGTGGAGTCGGCTCCTGGGCAGCTGAGGCCCTGGCAAGGTCGGGCATAGGACGCATCACTCTGATTGATCTGGACGACGTCTGCATATCCAATACAAACCGACAGATTCATGCCCTCAAATCAACCGTCGGGCAAAGCAAAGTCGACGTCATGGCCCGGCGGATACTGGAAATCAACCCCGAGTGCGACGTCCGGCAAATCACCAAATTTGTCACCGAAAAATCCGTGGCTGAGCTGCTCAGTAAAGAGTTCCACTTTGTGATTGATGCTATCGATAGCGTTCGCCACAAATGTGCTCTCCTGGCCTATTGCCGTCGCAACAAGATCAAGGTGATCTGTGTCGGTGGAGCCGGGGGTCAAACCGATCCAACCCTGATCGAATATGCCGACTTAAGCCGTACCTACCACGACCCGCTGCTGGCGAAGGTTCGTAAAAAACTACGCAAGGATTACGGTTTTCCTGAAAATCCCCAGCGACGCTTCAGCATTGAAGCCGTTTTTTCCACTGAGCAGCAGGTCTATCCTTCGCCTGACGGCTCCGTCTGCCAAAGTAAGCCTGGACCCAATGAAAGCACTCGACTGGACTGCGCTTCTGGATTTGGCGCTGCCACCGCAGTGACAGCAACCTTTGGTTTTGTGGCCGCATCCAGGGTCCTGAAAAAGCTGGCAGCCAAATCCTAGGATTCTCCGCTCACTTATCCTCACCCGGCTGATCGTGAAACAGCTCTTTCACATTGGGAACGGACGTCCCCCCCATCTGCAATTCTTTCTGCCAGGGAATCTGCTCCTGGAAATCCTCTTTAGGAATATTGGATTGTGCATCATGGGGCCTTACAGGGTCTGTCTGCACATAGCGCACTACCAGGTCTGCGATGTCTGTCAGAGCGTCAATATGGGTACGTTCGTAGCCATGGGTCGCATCGGTGCCGAACGTGATCAACGCATGCCGGATATCGTGGCCGGCCTGAACGGCTGACACCGCATCGCTGTAGTAGAATCGGAATACGTCCCGTTGGTGGCGGATATTATTGTTTTGGCAGGTACGGATCAGATGTTGGGTCAAGTGGTGATCAAACGGGCCTGACGAGTCCTTCATGGCTATCGTTACACCATTTTCCTTGGCATTTTGCCCTTCGGCTACCGGACCGATATCGATCCCGACAAATTCAGTGACATCCGGCCCGATCGCATGCCCCACACCTGAGCCAATCTCCTCGGTCAGGGTAAATATTGGAAAGCAATCCATGGCAACGGGCAGGTTATATTCTTTGATCGCTTTCAAGGCCGTCAGCAATGCCGCCGTCCCGGCCTTGTTATCCAAATGGCGGGAGACAATATATCCGTTAGGAAGAAACTCCGGGTTGGGATCGAATGCCACGAAGTCTCCCACTTTGATACCGAGACGAAGCGTATCGGCCTTGGAAAAGGTAATCTCATCCACCCGGATTTCCACATGATCCCAAGTGACCGGCAGGCGGTCCACTTCCTCATTGTAGCGGTGCCCGGCGGCATACAGAGGCAGTACCGATCCCCGGAAACAGATGCCGTCATCAGAAAATATGGTGACCCTGGCACCTTCGGCAAACCGACTGGACCAATGACCGACCGGAGTCAGGCATAACCGGCCGTTATCCTTGATCTCTCTCACCATGGCGCCAATCGTATCCAGATGAGTGACGACCGCCCGCTGTGGAGCGCTCTTGCGGCCCTTCAGCAGCCCACGAACGGTTCCTCGGCGGGTGAGCTCATAGTCAATTCCCAACTCCACCAGCCGTTCGCAGACATAAACAACCGCACCATCGGTGAATCCTGTGGGACAGGGAATGGCCAGCAGTTCTAGTAACGTTTTAGTCAGGTACTCAGAATCAAGACTGTATTCGACATCAGCTCCCAAAATGGGTGCATTTTCTGGTTGATTCACCTTGTTACCCCCTGATCGTGGTTCTTCATGTTAATACTCTCAAAAGTGCCCACTGGATTGACTGCACAAGCAGCTAATTCCTCTTTCTCCCTCCCTTGATTCCTACTCCCTTATAGATTCCCCTCGTTGATTCCCCTTCTGGAATCCAATATCCCTGAATGAAATCCCGAGATCCCTGGGATTCCTTACATATCCCCATTACCGACTTCCATATGCTTCGTTCCAGCCTGCATACAAATGCCACTGACTTACATGCATCATTACCCCGTTGCTCTACCCTCTCGGTGAATGTGTTAACGGAAACAACAGATCGATGAACTTTTCGGCGGTTGGCTGAGGCGCATGGTTCTCAAGTCCGGGACGTTCATTGGCCTCGATAATGACGTAGTCAGGCTGCTCCGGGTCAGGCACCATCAGGTCCATGCCCACAACCGGTATTTGAATGGCCCTGGCCGCACGCTCAGCCGCCGAACGCAGTTCCGGGTGAAGCGTATCCGTCACATCCACAAGCGTCCCGCCGGTATGAAGATTCGCCGTTTTTCTCACCACAAGATGATCCCCCGAGCCCAGGACATCATCCCATTGATATCCGGCTTCCCGCAGGCACCGTTCAGTTTCCGCATCCATCGGAATCCGGCTTTCTCCCCCGGTGGCGGCAGAACGTCTTCGGCTCTGCTTTTCGATCAGGGTTCGCAGATCATCCCGACCGTTTCCGTAGACCTCAGCAGGACGACGGATGGCGGCTGCCACCATCTCATACCCGATCACCACCACCCGGAGGTCCTGTCCTCGATGATAGGTCTCCAATAACACCCTGGAGGAAACGCTCTTTGCCGCGGCGATGGCCGCATGGAGATCGTCATTATTGCGGATGTCCACTGAGATCCCCTGCCCCTGCTCACTGTCCAGAGGTTTGACCACCACCGATCCATGCTCCTGCAAAAAGACTTCCGCATCTTCCGGACTGGAATACATCTGATGGCAGGGAGTACGGAGCCCTTCATGACTACAGGCCCGATGAGTCAGCAACTTGTTCTGGCAGATGGTCATGGCCACAGCTGTCGTCAACTCCGACAATGACTCATGACAGCGGATATGCCTCCCACCAAAGCTCAGGGTAAACAAATTGTTTTCCCGGTCATCCACACTGACCTCTATGCCCCGACGCATGGCTTCATCGACGATGATCTGGGCATAGGGATTCAACTTAAGATCCGTATCCGGGCCAACGAACAGCTTTTCGTTTATTGCGTTTTTCTTTTTCAGGGCAAAGGTCTTAACGGTCTGAAACCCCAGCTTTTCATATAGAGCCTTGGCCTCGTAATTGTTATGCAGAACACTGAGATCCATAAACTGGCAGCCCCGGGCCTGGAAGTATTCGGCCAGATATCTGACCAGCGCTTCCCCCACCCCTGGAGTCTTGCTGTCGGGCGACACTGCCAGGCACCACAGACTGGAGCCTTTATGAGGATCATTAAACACCCGGACATGGTTCACGCCCATGACAGTACCGATCACCTGCCCCGTCGTCAGCTCTTCAGCAACCAGATACACCACTTCTTTCGAGCGCCGATGCCCCAACACGTGCTCGGTCGGGACCGGCACCATTTTTCGCTGGCTGAAGATGGCATTGATCGCATCCACATCCTGGGTGCTGGTCGCACGCCGTACGGTCACTCCCGGAAGCGCCTGGGTTCTGGGCCTGTATTGGCTCATCCATAAACGCAGGGTGTCTGACGGATCAAGAAACAACGCCTGAGGCGCATGACTCAACACCACATGCGGATTGGAAACATACATGGCAATATCGCGATCACCGGTGGACTCTTCAGTCAGGCTTTTGGCCAGCCGGCCGGGATCGGAAAAGGTGTGAGCCAGCAACAGACGTCCCCAGCCACAGTGAACAATCACATTCTCAGGTGCTTCATCCCCGGTATCGGCACGCAGATGTTCAGCCTGCAGGGATTGAAATGAAGGCACCTGGTTTCGCAACACACGTTCGTCATGATGGTGATGGTGACTTCTTGGATGTGCAGCCACGTTTGTTCCCCCTAAAAATCATGCTGTTGCAGCCACAACTCCAGCAGCCCCAGCTGCCAGAGTTTGGAGCCACGTAGTGGTGTAATGTGCATGTCAGGCGATAACAACAGCCGATCGACGTATTCCTGATTAAACAGCCCCCGCTCCCGCGCTGCCTGTGTTGTGAGCGCTTCCTTGACCCAGTTAAGCACATTACCACGCAGATATTTCAGTGCCGGTACCGGGAAGTAGCCCTTTGGACGATCAATAACAGCGGCAGGAATAACTTTGCGTGCGGCTTCTTTCAGAATCCATTTACCTTCATCCCTGACTTTCAATGGCGCGGGTATCCGGGCAGCCAACTCCACCAGTTTGTGGTCCAGAAACGGTACCCGGGCCTCCAGACTTGCGGCCATGGTCATGTTGTCCACCCTTTTTACCGGGTCGTCCACCAGCATCACCCGGGTATCCAGCCGTAATGCCTTATCAATGGGATCAGCCGCTCCAGGACTGGAGAAATGGCACTTCACGAATTCACCGGCGGAGTCATGACTGGCCCAGGCCGGTTGCACGGTTTCCAGGTACTCCTCATGAGTGCGGTCAAAGAATGCTTCACGATAACTCGCATATGGATCCCGGCTGCCCGCCAGCGGCGGATACCAGTGATAGCCGCCAAATACCTCATCAGCTCCCTGCCCGCTCTGTACCACACGGCAGTACTTGCTGACTTCCTGGGACAGCAGGTAAAAAGCCACACAGTCATGACTGACCATGGGTTCGGACATCGCCCGGATGGCGTGAGGCAATGCCTCCAACATACGATCTTCTGCAATGCGGATCTTATGGTGCCGGGTGCCGAAATGGTCTGCGATGATATCTGAGTACTGAAACTCATCTCCAGCTTCCCCTCCAACGGCGTCAAATCCAATGGAGAACGTTTGGAATCCGCTGGGATTCACTTCTGCCAGCAAGCCCACGAGAAGACTACTGTCCACCCCCCCAGACAGAAGGACTCCCACGTCCACGGCGGCAACATTGCGACGTCTGACAGCAGCAAAAAGCTCTTCCAGCAATTGGCTTTGCCAGTCCTGGGCAGTCAGTTGGATTTCGTCTTCGTTGGGAGCAAACGCCAGTTCCCAGTATGACTCCTGCAGCACCGTGCCATCCGCGTGGACTTCGACGATGGTTGCGGGAGGAACCTTGTGTATCCCCACAAACAACGTTTCCGGCGATGGTACGACAGAATGAAAATTCAGATATTTGTTCAGCGCACTGGGGCTGATCGCGGGAGTCTGTTCCAACCCTTTCGCCAGGGCCGGCAGAAAAGAGGCAAACTTGATGCGGTGGGTATCGCGATGAAAATATAGTGGCTTGATTCCGAGCCTGTCCCTGAACAACAGCGTCTTACCGGATTCCCGCTCGTTAACCGCAAAGGCAAACATACCATTAAAGTGCTTTACACAGTCCCGTCCCCAGGCATGATAGGCCTTGAGAACAACTTCCGTATCCCCCTCGGAATAAAACCGGTATCCCATCTGGCGAAGCTCTTCCCGCAGCTCCGGATGGTTATAGATGGCACCATTAAATACGACAGCGAGTCCCAGGGAAGGATCATACAATGGCTGCTGTGATGCCTCGGAGAGATCCATGATCTTGAGACGCCGGTGACCAAATGCCACATGGTTCTGTACCCAAAGACCTTCCGCATCGGGACCTCTGGGTCTCTGTAGATAGTTTGCTTGTTGAATGAATTGAAGGTCAGGTGGTTGATTATCAAAGCGGATTTCTCCGCATATGCCACACATAATCGCTCCGCGTCATTTGATGTATAGCTGGACGATAATACGCCAACTATATTTTCATCTCAAATCAATATAGACGCATTTTCAACCTAACATACTGTTTTGTATAAGCATAAATATTTTGAAATAAAATCTTCATATATCAAAATATTGATGACGATTTCCCGTACCTTTCAGGGATATTCGGGGCAGATTTTTTTCGGTGCCCTTTTCCGCGCATATGGACATCATCCTAATGTTTTCAAGGACAAACGGAATGTTAGAAAAATAGCGTCAAACCACTTAATATAAGTCCCCTGGAGAGAGCATCCCCTTTGACATCTAAGCTCATGCCTCGAGTCATTAGCGAGACCAGGCCCTTTGCCAGCAATAACATTTCCGGCACCCGTAGACAGCCCTTTCAGGCATTGCAGTAGGATCCTAAATTACTATGAGCAAACATGATGAAGTTCTGGTTCTAATTCGTCGCATCATCAGAGCCGCCGACCTCCGCTCCAAACAGCTGGGCAAACAAACCGGCCTGACGGCTCCCCAACTGCTCGTACTGCGCACTATCGGAGATTCCACAACCACCACCATGAGCAACGTTGCGCAGGCGATCAGCCTGAGCCAGGCTACGGTGACCAGCATTGTTGACCGGCTGGAAAAGCGAGGTCTGGTACAAAGAATCCGCGGGCAGGACGATAAACGAAAAATGTATGTGGTGATGACCGAGCCCGGTCATATAGTGCTCGACAGTGCACCCACACCACTGCAGGAAACCTTTGTTGAGCGCTTTGACGGTTTATCCGACTGGGAACAGCACTTGATTCTTGCCAGCCTGGCGAAAGTCGCGGATATGATGGACGCTTCAGATCTGGACGCCTCTCCGCTACTGGAAGTCGGCGCTGTCACCTGATCCCAGAGAGCAGCCCTATCATCCAGAAGGCGCCGGCAGCAAAAACGAAAAACAGGTTCCGCGGGATTCAGCGGATTTCACTTGAATGCTGGCGCCATGCATTTCCAGTATCCGCCTGACAATACTGAGCCCCAAACCGGCGCCGCCTCTCTCTCCCTGATAGCGGCCGGCATCCGACTGATAGTGGCGTTCAAACACATAAGGCAAGTCTCTCGCCTGAATACCACTCCCTGAATCTTTCAGGCTGACCTGAACGGAACCTTCCAAGGGCTCCACCCGAATATTGATGCAGCCTCCCTGTGGAGTATGCCTTAAAGCATTATCCAGCAGATTCTGCAGTACCCGCTGAATCAATTCGATGTCAGCAATAACCTGAAGGTCCTGCCTGACGACATCCAACTCCAGGGACACGTTTTTCCTCTGCGCCGTCAATTCATATTCCTGTCGGATATCAAATAACAATTCCGTGAGTGAGAACGCTTCCATGCGAGGTTCGATTCTGCCGGCTTCGAGTTTGGACAGCTCAAATAGCTGACTTACCAGCCGATTCATATTGCAGGTGTGACGATAGGCCACCTGTAGATACTGCTTCTGCCTGGCAGGCGTCAACTGGTCCATCTTCAACATCAGCGTCTCCAGATACCCCTGCATGGAAGCCAGGGGGGTCCGTAGGTCATGGGAGACATTTGATACCAGTTCACGCCTTAACTGATCAGCCTGGTTAAGTTGGTCAAACTGTTGCTGGATACGCCGACTCATCAATGCGAAGGAGTGTTCAAGCTCCTCCATTTCATCGCCGGTATAGTCACTTTTCGCCCCCTCTCCGAGATGGGACAAGCGATATTGCCGTACCTGCCGGGTCACTTGGCGCAGGGGCCGGGTGATCATTCTGAAACTGAAAAATATGGAAAGGCTCACCAACAGCACCAATGCCGAGGTTGCCGCCAGAGCGACCCTCAGCGTATGGCGGTCCGCCATTCGAACAAGCGGAGAGCTTTTGTTCTGGCTGGCAAGTACCACATACAGATATCCCTGCAGCCGCTCGCCAATTTCCACCGGAGCCACAGAAAAAATACTCTTGGTGGCCTGATCACGTGGATTTTGTCCGAATACGGGCAAAACCGCTGACGAAGACATAAATTCCATCACCGGCGCCATATCCACACCCACCGGCACAACCTCCAGATCAGGTAATGCATGGCCGAGTACCTCCCCATCGGTGTTCAGAAGATAGACCTCCACTGATGGATTAATCATCATGGTGTTGTGTGCAATGGTCTCCAATACTGACTGATCCACCTCTCCCTGAGAGGAAAACAAAGGAGCCGGCAAGTGCTCCAGAATATACTGCGCCAACCCCCAGTGTCTGCGCTGTGTCGCCTCCTGGTGATATCTGTCGCTACTCCAGACGGCAAGCGCCATAAATCCGGACATGGTCAATATGGCAATTCCACTGATCACCATGGTGATGCGGCCATACACAGGTACCCGAAACTTCATCAGTGAGTGACCGATTCCCGAAAACGGTATCCTACCCCCCATACGGTCTCGATATAGTCTGGATGGGTGGGGTCAGACTCCAACTTTGAGCGTAAGCGGTTAATATGAGAATTGACGGTATGTTCGTAACCGTCATGCCCGTATCCCCAAACTTCATCAAGGAGTTCGTAACGCTTGAACACCTGCCCGGGATGACTGGCAAAGAACCAGAGTAGATCGAATTCCTTGGCGGTAAGATCGAGCATCTGATGACCAATCCTCGCACGACGACGGTTGCGGTCCAGCATCAATTCCCCGTGATTCAGCTGTTCCTGCAACATAAGAGGAGTCTGTTGACCACTACGCCGGAGCAAGGCTTTCACCCGCGCCTTCAGCTCAATCATACTGAAGGGTTTGACAAGATAGTCATCCGCACCGATTTCCAGCCCGAGCACCCTATCCAGCTCACTGGATCTCGAGGTCACCATCATGACCGGTACATAGCGGGCCTGGCTACGCAGCGTCCTGCAGATTTCCAGACCATCCACACCTGGCAAGCGAAGGTCCAGCAGCACCATATCCCAGTTATCATGCAGCGCCCTATCCAGGCCACAGGCTCCATCGCTTACCGTTGTCACATCGCCGTTAAGATCACTGAGATGCAAAGCCACCAACTCGGCAATATCCGCTTCATCCTCAACGACCAGGAAACGATGCCGTTTAGAGAACACTCTGGGATTCCACTGATTCATGAGGCTGCTCCATTTTTATTGTTTGTTTAGAACCGGGTTAGTTGTTGATTTTGAACTGGTTGTACTGCTGGCTAAGAACAGGATTTATTGTCGGTTTAGAGCCAGGTGTATTGCTGGTTTAGATCCGGTGTCAGCCAGTTCTTTTTGATAGACAGAAGCCCCCCGACTAAGTTCCCACAAATCTGATATCCATCTTTCTAAAACATCTTTTTCTTGACATGTACAGATCTGTACACCTAGGATAAACCCGCAGTGTACAGTTCTGTACACCCCAAAAGTCATCGATATAAGTCAATGGCAGATATGTCAGATAGAAGATATCTCAGATAGAAGATATGCAGGAGTGCCCGCAATGCGGCAGTGGAAAGCTCAACTTGATGGAAGAGTAAAAAGTTCAATATTGGCCGGCATCGGCGGTGCAGCCGGTATATTTCTTCTCGCAGCGCTCTCCGGAGCCAGCAACACACCTCTGCTGATGGCGCCATTCGGGGCCAGTTGTGTTCTGCTGTTCGCCGCACCAGCCAGTCCATTTTCCCAGCCAGCCAATGTGATTGGGGGACACCTGCTCTCAACGTTGATAGGGATGCTGGCATCACAAGTATCCGGGCCGGATCCCTGGACCCTGGCAATCGCTACGGCATTGGCTATCAGCCTGATGGTACTGTTCAAAATCATTCATCCACCAGCCGGAGCTGACCCCATGGTGGTGCTTATGGGGCATGAGAATACGTTGTTTCTGTTGTTCCCAGTGCTTTCCGGCAGCGTGGTACTGGTGCTGATTGCGATGTTTTATCACCGCTTGTCGAAAACGGCCAGTTACCCCTACCGACAGGCCTGACAGACATAACGCCAAATTTTGAGGATTTAATCATGGATACATCCGCATGCTGCAGGAAACCTGAGATGGACCAGTTCCAGCAATGGCGCCGTCACGATCAGTCACAGCACAGCCCCGATCAACAGAAGCACAGCTCTGATCAACAATGGCACGGCTCTGATCAACAATTCTGCCAACTTGAGAAAGGCGATAACTTCGAATGCCAGGCAAGGCTCAGCCCACAGGATTCGGACCAGGTACTGATTTCTGCAGCCCAGAGAGGTTTCCGCCAGGCTTTTGATTGGCTGGTCGTCCGCTACCAGACTCGCATCATGCACGCCATTGCCAATTACATCAGGGATCGTGATGCGGTGGTGGATGTCGCCCAGGAAACCTTTATCAGGGCCTACAAAGGCATCAGCAAATTCCGGTCTGACAGTAACTTTTATACCTGGCTGTATCGTATAGCGATCAATACGTCCTATATTCACCTGAACAGGGAACGAAGCAAGTTCCCTATTGTGGACAACGAAACCTCTGAATTGGCGATTGCCAACCAACCATCCGAGCCGGTTGATGAGCCCGAGAGTATTGTGCTGGGAAAAGAGCTTCAGCACCGGTTGCAGAAAGCTATTGAGGGCCTGCCTCCGGATCAGCGCACGGCTTTCTTATTGCTGGAGGAAAACGGTCTGCCTTATGCCGACATTGCCGAGATAACCAGCACTCCGATTGGAACGGTCCGTTCCAGAATATTCCGAGCCAGGGAGTCTCTTGCAAATCAATTGACCGGCATCTGCTGAAGTACATTCCCGGAATGTACAGGAATTCCCGGTTGTGCAATCATTTGGCTCCAGCATTTATAGCTTCGTGAGAAATAGCTCGCAGACGAAGAACTCCGAGACCAAGGGCACTGAGATACAGGTTCTGCAATGAAGAACTTCATCACTTTGCGTCCCGGAGCTAAAATGTGTATCACGCATCACCGATTGGAATGACACATCACAGGTTGGTATAGACGTACAATGACGACCAGTCGACGGGAACATTTGCTTCAGATCGCCATGAAGCTCTTCAACGAACATGGTTTCAACGCCACGGGAATCGACAAGGTGCAAGCTGCATCGGGGGTTTCCAAAACCACCATGTACAAGCACTTCAAGTCCAAGGATGAATTGATCCAGGCAGTGCTTGAAATGCGGCACCAGGAGTTTGACCAATGGCTTAGAAACCGGGTTGAAGCAGTTTCCTGCGAAAGATATGCAGACACCCCATCAGGAAAAATCCTGGCACTCTTCGATATACTGGACGAGTGGTTCCATTCAGAAAAGTTCTTTGGCTGCAACTTCATCAACGCCAGTGCAGAATTCTCTAATCAATCCCACCCTATCCACCGCCTGGCAGCCCAGCACAAAATGTCCATGGTCGATTACATCACCCAGTTGCTCCCTCCGGACATTCAAAAGCCCGACGAGCTGGCCAAGGAAATTTGCCTGTTAATTGATGGAGCCATTGTCAGTGCTCATACAGCCTGCCTGAAAGAATCTGCCCGTAGAGCCAAAAAGATATTATTGATGCTGCTGGAATCCTACACCGCTGGACCGGGATAAAGCCCCGCCTCTTAGCTCCTACTCTCCAGTCCGTGATCTTTCCGGCCTCGAATCTCTTACCTTCAATCCTCCAGCCCCTTACGCCCGATTACCCATATGCCGCCACGGGCGGGCTGAAGTCACCGAAACCGGTCTATACTGATTATCTAGTAAGAATACCTGAAGCCGGATTCATGAATGCCAACCAGCTTTCGGGCTTGCTGAAGGCCCAACAGAAGATCATCGAGGTCGTTGCTCTTGGTGCACCCTTGTCAGAGTGCCTCACAACGATTTGCCAATTGATCGAGTCACTGTTTGATTCCCCCAAAGCCAAAAGCTCCATACTACTGCTTGAAGGGAAACAACTATGGCACGGTGCTGCCCCCAGCCTGTCGAACCAATATTGTAAAGCCATCGATGGAGTGGCTATCGGTCCCAATGCCGGTTCCTGTGGTACGGCTGCCTTTACAGGCAGGCAGGTCATTGTCAGCGATATTGAGCATGATCCCCTCTGGAAAGACTATCGGGATATAGCACTGCCGTATGGGTTAAAAGCGTGTTGGTCAATGCCGATCTTTTCCTCCCAGCACGATATTCTGGGCAGCTTCGCAATTTACTACACCGAGGTTAAAACTCCTGACAACGTCGACCTGGCACTCATAGAACAATTTTCCCACCTTTCCGGTCTCGCCATCGAAAAACACAAAACCTCCCTTAGGGAGTCAGAACTTCTTACTTGCCTGAAAAACAGCAATGAGAAACTTCAGGCCCTTACCAGTGTCATGCCGGACCAGGCCATCATCATCGACGAAGAAGGCCGCTATGTGGACTTTTATGGAGGCGATCCCCAACTGCTCGAAGATAGTTCAAACAACATGGTCGGACGAAAGGCTACCGAAGGAATGCCAGCTGAACAGGCCGAGCTCTTCATGCGGACAATCAAGAAATGCCTCGATTCCAATGAAGTTCAGATCTTTGAATATGAGCTGGAGGTTCTGAAAGGCAAGTGTAATTTCGAAGGGCGTTTTGTCCGGGTGAACCACTACCTGGCCGAAGCTCCGGACCAACGCCACCTGCTCTGGGTAGCCAGAGATATTACGGATAAGCGGCAGGCGGACCTGCGCATAGAGCAACTGGCATTCTATGATCCATTAACCAACTTACCGAATCGCCGCCTGTTGATTGACCGGTTGCGCGGAGCCATCGATAAAGTGAAGCGGCACAAAGTCGTTGGGGCGGTATTGTTCCTGGACCTGGACGACTTTAAACGAATCAATGACTCCCTCGGCCACAATGTGGGGGATCAGCTTCTGATCAAGGTTGCCCAACGCCTGAAACCATTGCTCAGGGATACAGATACTATCGCCCGTATTGGTGGAGACGAATTTGTCATTATCCTGGAATCGTTTGAAAAGAATTTAAACAGGGTGATGGGCCAGGCCACATCCGTCTCCAAAAAGCTACTGGCCAATCTTTCGCATACCTTCCATCTTGGTAACGGCGACTACAGAATAGGCGGCAGTATCGGCATCAAGTTAATTGAAGGGGACGACGTTACCACCGACGACATTCTTAAACACGCTGATGCTGCCATGTACCGGGCCAAAAAAATGGGGCGCAATTGCTTTGCGTTCTATGAGCCGGCTTTGCAGGAATTGATTGATAAACGACTGGAGATCGAGAGCGAAATTTCAGCGGCAATCAAGCAGGGTCACTTCTGTGCTTTTTTTCAGCCCCAGGTCAACATGAAAGGCTCCCTGATCGGAGCAGAGGCTCTGATCCGCTGGCGTCACCCGGAAAAAGGCCTGATATCTCCGGTACATTTCATTCCGGTTGCGGAGCAATCCGGCCACATTCATCACCTGCAGCAGGCCGTACTGGAGGATGCTTGCAGCCTGCTGTTGCAGCTGCAAAAGGAATCATTGATTGAAGATGATTTCTCCATCGCCATCAATATCAGCGCCGGACAATTCGACAACACTCTGGAATGCTCATTGAAACGCATTATTGAGAGATTCCAGCTGTCTCCCCGGAGGTTCAAACTGGAAATTACCGAAAGCATGCTCATGGATAATGTCCAGGACACCATTAACCTGATGCATCGGCTACGCAAGGACAAGTTTCGCTTTTCCGTGGATGACTTTGGCACCGGTTATTCTTCCCTGGCCTATCTACACACCTTCCCTATTGATGAGCTGAAAATTGACGGTTCCTTTGTACAGCAACTCATGCCGAAAGGCGGAGACACCGCCATCATTGATGCCATTATTGCCATTGCCAAACAGCTCGAGCTCAGGGTGATTGCTGAAGGAGTGGAAAATCACTTTCAGGTCAATCAATTGTCCCTGCGCCAGGTGGACGGTATGCAGGGATACTTCTACGCCCGGCCCATGCAGGCTTCAGACATGCTCAACTGGGTACGGGAAAGCAAGGAGAGCTATGTGGTGAATTATGATATCTGATCTATTCTGCCCCTATCCATCAACGACAAATCATCAAGCTTCCATTAAACATCAAATATCTGCCACCTGAGCTTCCTCCCTGCGACATCAAACCACCATCGTCGGAACGTTAGACAGACTGGCCACCCGCTGCGAGACACTACCGAGCAGCATGCCATCCTTATCGGTATGAGTTCCCTGTGCTCCGAGCACGACCAGGTCAATTCCTTTTTCAGCGGCAAAGCTGACAATCGTCTTTGAGGGACGCCCCCCTTTCACAAATCCTCTTACCTTTTCAGCTCCATGATCGGCAGCAAACTGCTTCGCCTGCTCAACCACTTCCCGGGCATACTCCGAGAGTGCCTGATCAGGTATCTGCACCTCATTGGGCCTGACCATCGACAACGAAGCTTCGAACAGACTGTGATGTTTAAATACACATAGAAGATATAGCTCTGCACCAGTCAACTTCTGCAGGCCAATCGCCTTTTCAAGTGCGTTTAGGGCAGATTTGGATCCATCGACAGCGACCAGAATCTTCTTGAACATGGGCTCGTCCTCCTGTTCGATTTGTTCTGTGCTCAATTGAAGGCAATATCTCTCAGAAAAAGAGAAATCTGCGGAAAGGCTATCAGAAGGGCGGCGGCAAATATCAGAATAAAGATAAAGGGTGGAGTGCCACGAATCACTTCCCAATAGGGTTTCTTGAATATCGCGATGGCCGTGAAGATATCACAGCCAAAAGGCGGAGTGGCGGAACCAATCGCCACCTGCAGGGTAATCAGAATACCCACATGAACCGGATCCAGACCCGTCGCTTCGATGGCCGGTGCAAATATGGGCGTCAGAACCAGAATCACAACGATCGGATCCACAAACATGCAGGCAATGAAAAAAGCGATCGAAATGGAAATCAGCACGCCTACCGGCCCCATATCATTCACTCCAACCGCATCGAGAATGGTCTGGGGTATCTGGGCAAACGATATAATCCAGGAAAAGCCGTTACCCACCCCAACCAGAATAAACACCACTGCCGTGATCAAGCCGGTAGACTTGGCAATACTGTACATGTCCAGAAGCTTCAGGGAACGGAATACCACGAACTCCAGGATAATGGCGTATAGGACGCAAACGGCTGCCGCTTCAGTCGGGCTGAACACTCCTCCATAGATTCCACCGACAATTATCACGGGGAACATCAGCGGCCATACAGCATCTCTCACTGCTTTCATCCGCTCCGGCCAGGAGGCTTTTGGTTCTGTCGGTACGCCGTTTAGGTGTGCATATACCAGACAGTAGGCGGAAAACAAAAGCAATATCAGCAGACCGGGTCCGATACCCGCGATGAAGAGTTCTGCTATTGAGGTTTCAGATATCACTCCATAGATGATCATGCCGATACTGGGTGGAATCAGGAAAGCGATGTCACTGGCATTGATGATCAGCGCCAACGTAAACGAATCAGAATAGCCGGCTTTCAACATCTTCGGGCGCAATGGTGAGCCGACAGCAACCACCGTCGCCTGGGTGGAGCCTGAAACAGCACCGAACAGTGTGCAGGAAGCCGCAGTACTGACTGCTAAACCACCTTTGATATGACCGATAAATGACATCACCATATCGATCAGCCGGTTGGCGGAGTGGCCTCGGGTCATAATATCCGCGGCCAGAATAAACATAGGAACAGCTATCAGAGAGGCCGGGCGAATCCCTCCCAACACCTGTTGAATGAAGGTGTCCATCTGCCCAAGGCCATTGAACATCATGACAAACCCGACCAACGCTGCGGTAATCAGTGGAACCATCATCGGGAATCCGAGTAACAGCATTCCGATCATGATGAGAATCAGGGTCATTGCCATGAGAACTTCCTTTACTTCGCTACTCTATTGCACTTATTGCACTTATTGCACTTCTTCTTAATGGCACTTTCTTCTTGATGGCACTTTTCTTGACGGCATAATCTGTCAATGGCAGGTCGTCCATGACACGTTTTCCTGATGACAGATCTTCTTAATGGCATAGATCTGCATCCGAATAACATAGTCATCTAGCGGCGACGGTCAGACTTCAGATTCAGTGTCCGCATACCCATCCAGCACCCCCGTTGACAGATACACATCCCTGGAGGTGAGATTCTTGATGCCGGTGAGAAAATACTGAATCCCGGTTACCGCAAACCCGACGGGCACCCAGAGATAGATCAGCCAGATAGGGAATCCCAGCGCAGGCAGAATACGGCCGCGGTCAAATAGCTCCGCAATATACTCGACAGAGTAATAACACAGGAAAAACATGACCGCGGACGTGAAGAAGGCAATGATCACCATCAGGATTTTACGGCCGATGACGGGAAGAGTGTCGTATAACGCAGACATTCGTATATGACGTCCATGCCGGGCGGCATAACCGATCCCGGCAAAGGTGATCATGATGATCAGGATGCGGTTTATCTCTCCGGAAAAGAACAACCCTTTTCCAAAACCAAATCGGGCCACCACATTCACGCAGGTATTCAATGCCATTAACAGAACACCTGACGCCAGAATGACAGCCTCCACTTTGCTGATAGCAACATCCAGAGTCCCTAAAAACCCGGGCAATCCGGACTGATAACTCTCGGGAACCTGATCACTCATATCCTTTCACTCCATCAGAACCGACTCAGGCCTTCGAAAAACAGAGTCATCCACCTCGTAAGCACAACCGGAGCAGGATGACCTCTTCAGGATGCCGTTAACTGCCGGACACCTGTTTCAAATCTTCCTTGAACTGCTCCAGGAGTGCTTTGCCACTGTCGCCAGTCATGTCGATAAAGGTTTTCTCTACCTGTGGCGCCCTGGCCTTGAACTTTTCGATCTGGCTGTCTGTCAGACGGGTGACGGTGACGTCATCGCTGGCATCCATAATCTTCTTCAACGATTTCTCCGCCAGTCCGTCGATATGTTTGATAATTTCTTCAAATGCATAGTCAGCCGCACTTTGAACCAGCTTTTTATCTTTATCAGGCAGGTCGTTGTAGAAATCCTGATTCGCCATCATCGCGGTCGTAAACCATCCATGACGGGTAAAAATCAGATTGGGAGAAACCTCATACAAACCACCGGATTCAATCCAGAAAATAGGGTTTTCCTGTCCCTGAATCATGTTAGTCTGCAAAGCACCATACACTTCCCCCCAAGGCAAAGGTGTGGGGGTAGCCCCAAATGCTTCATAGGTGGAGGACAATAACGGGTTGGTCATCACCCGCATTTTCTTGCCTTTGAAATCCGCTGGGCTGGTCACAGGCTCATCTGCCGTTACCACCATTTCCCCTTCAGGGAACATTGTCAGAAGTTCAAGTCCCTGTTCGGCATAAAGTTCAACAAAGTCTTTGTTGATGGCCTCACTTTCACGGAAAAACTTCACCACGGTATCCATGTCCGTCGGCATCAGATAGGGGATGAAAAAGATCTGCGCTTCTGGAATCAATGCTCCGGTAAAGCCTGGCGACTGGTCTACAAACTGCAGAATACCCGCCTGCGTCTGTTCCATAATGTCATCTGATTCACCCAGCTCACCAAACCTGTATATCTGGAGGCTATGGTCGGAGTGGTCTTCAATATACTCCTTGAATTTATGAGCAAAGACGTCCTGAACATCTCCTTTGTATTCTTCATGCGCGTAACGCCAGGTATCAGCGTGACTTAAGCCTGTCAGCCCCATGCCAGCCAAGGTCAGGCAGACGATTCCTGCTAACCGTTTGAGTTGTCTGTTGTTGTTCATATCTTTCCTCCTTCCAACGGCGAGCCTCTTAAATGAAACTCTCAATAAACCCTGCTCAAAGTCTCAGGCGGTCATGATTCTCCGACCTGAGATTTATTTTAAACAGTCACTTTTACTTTGAACTATAACAGAATGACAAAACCCATAAGGCATGGCAAGTGCTTGATTAAGAGAAAATATTTTACTCACAGACTCTTTAAGCAAGGGCTCGACATTCAACGTTCAGCCCAGATGTAAACTTTCAACGGAAGAGCACATCATCTTTAATAAAAAATATCCCATTGATTAAAAAGAAGAATATAGAGAGATGTTTTTGCTTTTTGTCTCGACATCCCAGTTAATCTGCAAGGTGGAATGGACAGATTTTATCCAACAGGGAAAGTATTCAAGCATTCGGTTGAGCACTGCTTGAAACCGATACTTCTAAAAAGACGGGTTTTAATGCTTCAGTTCAATAGACTATTATTTTGAATTCAAATGTTAGTTACCTATACATACCTGACATTTCAGACAATCACAAAATTGTACTAATCGTTTGTCCGGATCTTTGCCATAATTACGGGTGTCCAATTTAACCGGTTTCCACCCTGTGATCCGGATTTCAGGGTGACCTCCCCTTCACACTGGCAGTAATACAGGCGGCGCTAACATGGTAAGAATGGGCCCATCTGGTCACGACCCGGGTCATCCCAAAGACTGGGTCGGCTACCTTAGCCAGATAGAGTTACCCGTATTGGCTCAATCCCTGCGGGAAATCAACGAGCTTACAGAATGTTCCACCAGCTCCATCCAGGAGTTGGCTGAAGTCATTTTGCGAGATGCCGACCTGACATCCCAGGTGATACGGCTGTCCAATACCGTTTTCTATAACCTGTCCCATCGGCAGGTGAATACTGTGAGCCGGGCTATTTCATTGATTGGATATGAAACAATCAAAAGCATTGCCATTTCTTCTTTATTAATTGAAAACCTGCTTGGAAAATCGCCCCGGGAAAGACTGCTGAAGACGCTGGCCAAAGCCATGCATGCTGCAGTACAGGCCAGAAACCTGCTGACAAAACCAGAATCCAAACGCCGCGAAGAAGTCTTTATTGCTGCCCTCCTCAGCCATATAGGTGAATTGGCATTCTGGTGTTCGCGAGCCCCTCAAACCGAAGCTTACGATCAGGCGTTAAATCGCCTCACCCCCGTGCAAGCACAGGATCAAATACTGGGAATCCGCTTTAACCTCATAACACAGGGGCTGGTGCGAAAGTGGAAACTGGGATCGTTGGTGGAGGAAGTAGTATCAGGACGATCGACAGACTCGGACCTGGTCCATGCCATCCGCCAGATTATTGGATTGGTTGATGCGGCTGATCAAGGTTGGCAAGGGCAAAAAGTCGCTCCTTATCGCAAGAATCTGGCCTTAACCCTGGATATAACTGAACAGGATCTGGGCACAAAACTGGAAAAAAACGCCGAGGAAACAGCCAAACTGGTGCGGGACTATGGATTGGATAAGATCATTCCCCATATTCCTGGTGTTGGAATGAAGGCCTCGGCCACCAACCTGCACCATTATGAACCAAACCCTGAATTACAACTGGCTGTTCTGCGGGATCTGTCAGACCTGTTGGTTGAGAAGCCGAATCTCAACCTGATACTGCAAACCGTTGTCGAGGGTATTCACCGGGCATTAGGTATGCCCAGAGTGGCACTATTGACGCTGACCGGTACCGATTCGACCTATGTTTCCAAGCTGGCATTAGGGCCCCAGGCGGAAAGCTGGCGGGAGAACTTTACCATCTCGCTGGGTAATGATGATTACCTCAGCGCCATCGCCAAGCGTCCGCCCAACGGATTGATAGATAACCCCAAAGACAAGAACTGGCGCCTCTATAAACGCCCGGATTTTGATCGCTGGATTGGCGAGGTCCCTGCGATGTACGCCTGTCTGGTAGCCTCCAGGCGCGTGATCGGTATCATTTATGCGGATGGTGGAGAACAATACCTGAGGAATCTTGAGGACCGCTTTTCAGCTTTCTGCCATTTCACTCAGCAAGCCCAGCTGGCTCTCTATCAGATTCAGGAACGCTAGAGCGTTATTCTTCTTACTCCCGTCCCGACTGCCGTATGAATGCAACATAGAATTGGATCATACGCAGATAATCATCAACGGCGATTCTTTCGTTTGGCCCATGAATCCGTGGCAGATCTTCTCCGGTTAGGGGAATCGGCAGGAATCGATATTGGTTGTCGGACACGCGCTGGTAGTGCCTCGCATCGGTCGCCCCAATCGTCAGGTACGGGGCCATCACCACCTCCTGATCCCGGAACACGCCCAGACTAACTCCCACCAGAGCACGGAAAAGTGGATTGTCGGTGCTGGAGACCCTGCTGGCCTCACTGGCATAGGGATATGCTTCAATGCTGATCCGATCATCATTAACGATCTGACGAATATGCTCCATCACCACTTCCACAGAATCCTCCGGCAGAAGTCGATAGTTGATCACCGCTGAAGCAGATGAAGGCAGTACATTGTCTTTCTGGCCGCTGTTCAGCATTGTTACGGCCTGAGTCGTACGCACGGTGGCATTGGAGGATTCCTTCGACTCCAGAATGGATAAAACCACCGGTTCGAACAACCAAAGGTTGGCAAACACCGCCCGTTTACCGAATGACATGTAGGGACTTACTGCGTCAAAAAGTTCCCGGGTCGCCCCATCTAGCCGCATTGCGGGCGGATTCTGCTCAAGTCGGGCCACTGCCGCGGCAATGATGCCGGCGGCGGTATGCGGTGGTGGCATCGAGGAGTGCCCACCCTGTCCAAGAGCCTTCAGCTTAACGCTGAGATAACCCTTCTCAGCAATACCGATCAAACCTACAGGCTGGCTGACACCGGGAATAACGGATCGCATGACAAAACCACCTTCATCCAGCACCATACCCGGCTTGATACCTTGCTTCTCAAAATAGGCAGCAATGGCAGCAGCGCCTGTACCGCCCACTTCTTCATCATGACCGAAGGCGAGATAAATGGTGCGGGAAGGCTGCCAGCCAGTCTTCACGAGATTCTCAACAGCCTCCATGATGGCCATCATGGAGGACTTATCATCCAGGGTTCCCCTACCCCAGATATACCCTTCTTCAATGGCGCCGGAGAAAGGAGGAAATTTCCACACATCAAGATTCGTCATTGCAAAAGGCACCACATCCTGGTGGGCCATCAATACAATCGGCGCTTTGCTGGTATCAGTTCCAGGCCATGTGTAGAGCATGCTGAATTTTTGCAGAATCTGCCTGTCCAGATGCTGATGAAGCTTGGGGTAGGCCTGCAGAAGATATTGGTGAAACGAAGTAAATACATTCTCATCCACCAGAGTTTTGGCAGGCTTCCCCTCCTTGGCAGGCAGGACCTGGGAAATGGTTTTGAACTGTATCGCCTGGCTTAACCGGCCGACAGCTTCCTGAGAATCAACCTCAAGATTCTCCGGCTCAATCAGAGGAAGCGAATCCGGTGTCAGCATAAACGTGCGCAATACAATAATTGCCAACACCAGTAACGCTAATAGCAGCGTCCCCAAAGTCACTTTTTTAATCATTTTCAGCCCTTGGTGAATAGCAGAATGAAAGATTCCGACCGGGATATACGCGTTCCTGCTTCAGGATTTCATCAAATCGCGTTGCAAGTATAATCAACCACAATCTTAACGATTGTGCGCCGCAATGGTGCATAAAACAGAATTTCCTTACCGGCAGTCACAAAGCCCACTCGCTTGATAATCAACTCAGGCCCATTCATAAAATGAACTTCGCAGTGGAGGTCAGATTCCTCCAGGTTCTTCAAGGTCAGCACAACCCGATCCTGGACCACGTTCGCACGCTCCTCAATATTCAGCTCCCCCTTATCGGAATATATTTCAACGGGACCATAAAAGTCCGCCCTGGATATCACGGCGACCGATGAGCATAACAACAGCAGCAAAGTAGCCAGATGGTACTTTGTTTGACGCTTGAATTTATTGATCAGTTGGCGGATTCTCTCCAACGTTACAGCCATCATGCACTTCTCCTTCAATCCTCTGCGTTATCCAGTGCTTTTTTTAACCCTTCACAGACCGTTTCCAAAACCCGGATCCTGGCATAATGCTTACTGTTTGCGGCCACCAGAGTCCATGGGGCAAAGTCCGTGCTGGTGCGTACAACCATATCATGAACCGCATTTTCGTAATCCTGCCATCGCTCCCGGTTACGCCAGTCTTCATCTGTAATCTTATAGTTTTTATAGGGGATATCCTCACGCGCCTTAAAACGCTCAAGCTGTTCATCTTTATCAATATGCAGCCAGAACTTCAATAAGACATTGCCACGTGCGCCAATCTGTTCCTCAAAATCATTGATTTCAGAGTAGGCCCTGCGCCATTCCAACTCACTGGCAAATCCCTCCACCCTTTCCACCAGCACCCGGCCATACCAGCTTCGATCATAGATCGTATGTCTTCCTGCCACGGGAACATGACGCCAAAAACGCCACAGATAATGGTGGGATTTTTCTTCATCGGTGGGAGCCGCGATGGAAATCACCCGTGCGATCCTGGCATCCACCGCCTGCATAATTCTTCTGATGGCGCCTCCTTTTCCTGCCGCATCCCAGCCTTCAAATACCAGAATCATGCTAATTCCCTGATGGTAGGCTCTCCAACTCAGCTGATTGAGTTCAGATTGCAGCTCCTCAAGACGTTTTTCATAGTCTTTCTTTTCCAGGCTTGAGGTCAGATCCACCTGATCCAGAACTTTAATGGTGGCATCGTCCGATAAAAGCAGTTTATTTCCGAGCAATTTATCGCTTTTGCGTCGATGCTTCTGCTGAGTCTCTTTAAGATCTCCCAGACGCTTCTGCACAGTTTCAATAACCGTTCTGACCAGAGTGGCATTGCGGTACCGGTCATTGCCCGCCTCAATCAGGAACCAGGGAGCCATTACCTGATCGGACAACCTCACAGCCCTTTCCGCCGCTTTGATAAAACGTCGATAGTTCTTCAGGATGTGTTGGTCAGCCGGTGCGCCAACCCAGCCTTTACCTTCCGCCTTTAGAACATTGCAGAGGTTTTTCTTGAGATCGCTTTCTGATGTGTGCAGCCAGAATTTCAGTATCAGGGCCCCGTCCAGGGAAAGCAGCGTTTCTGTTTGTTCAATTCGCTGCATATGGCTGTCAAATTCATCCTTTTCCTGCTTCCCGGTAGCCCGCTTAATCAGCTCTCCGGTATACCAAGTGCCATAAAACACGCCAATCTGCCCCCGACTGGGGAAGTTACGCCAATACCGCCAAAAACGAGGCCGCCTGGCTTCTTCGTCGGTTTTGGGACCGAACCCGTTAACAATCAACCCACGCGTGTCAAACCACTGGTTCAGCAGATTAACCACCTCCCCTTTACATGTACTGTCCGCCCCCTCGAGCAGAATATACAAGGGAATGTTGGCCTTCTGGAGTGCTGATTGAGTCAACAGCAACTGCTCCCTCAATACCGGCTCCAATTCCCTGTATTCCGCCTTGGTAAGCTTACGTCCGAGTTCCGCGGCTTCAAACATCATGCATCGTCCCCTAAAATGACCCACTTAAACACCAGACATGGGTCAAAATCTAATCAAAGGCTATGTCCTCAGGTTATTTAAGCATAGCGCAGCAATGCGGTGTCCCAACCCATCCGCCAAAATTTGATGACTCAGCGAGATCCGCCATATGTCTTCGACGACCAAAATCAATATGATTGGAAATGCTACCCTGATGACAGCCCTCTGGTACTCGTCTGTTGTGGGTGCGGCTCATCAAGCGGACTGGCCTTCTCCCACCGCACTTGTGGCGCTGATGGCCTGGAGCTTCATATTTGGAAAACAAATACAGGCAGACATGCGCATGGCCTTTATCGGCCTGTTAATCGCCTTCGCAGTAGAGCCCATCTGGATAGGAACCGGTTTAATTGATTACCGGCTACAGCCATCGGCCAGCTATCCACCACTTTGGATTGCCTGTCTGTGGGCAGGTTTTTCCTTAAGCTTCAATCACAGCATGAAATGGTTAAAGGGCCGCTACCTGCTTGCTGCAGGTTTCGGAATACTGGGAGCCCCCATTTCACTATATTCGGCTCATCTGTTAGGTGCTCTTGATGCCCCGGTAGGCTGGGGCTCACTATTGATGGTTTACCTGCCCGTATGGGGAATCCTGATACCAGCCCTGGCCTGGTTATCCGGTATCAGGACTTCCGACGAAGCTCAACGGGACGAAGCCACCTGAATACCTGATTCGCGGCGATATTGCCGCCGCCCGATGGAAATCATTACAGCGGCGCAGATATACATGGAAACCGAATAGATAGCAGCGGGAATGGACATCAGCTCATTGCCGATCACCGACAGAGCAATAAAAATGGCCAGACCGGAATTCTGAATGCCCGCCTCCAGGCCAATGGTCACAGCATCAGCCCGTCCGGCTCGGACCATTCGGGCCATCGCCGTTCCCAGCAACATTGTCGATGCACTGAGTAGCATCAGAAAAGGCCCAAGTGTCGGCATGTTGCCATACAGCACTTCCCAGTCCTTAATTCCTATCGCCGCTACCAACACTGCAAGAAACAGGCTGCTGAACACTGTAATTCTCGACTCCAGCCAATTGGCAAGGTTGGGCCATTTGAATCTGATCAGCATTCCCAGACACACCGGCACAACAGTGACCGCCAACAGGCTCTTGATAATATACCCCTGCGGGATATCAACGGGTGCAGCCTGTTGTGACAGCACCATAGCGCCGAGAGCAAGAGTTACCGGCAGAGTTAATAAAGACAGAAGACTGCTGATGGTGGTCAGACTGACCGACAGCGCAAGGTTTCCCCGCGCCAGGTAAGTAAAGATATTGGACGTCGTCCCCCCGGGACAGCATGCCAGTATCAGAATCCCGTATTTGAACTCTACCGACACCGGCGCCAGCCAGGCAATAATGATTCCGATAAGTGGTAACAGAATCACCTGTGAGAGCAGACCCGCCGCCATAGCCGCACGATCTTTAACGGCCACATAGAGCTGCGCCCGACTCAAGGTCGCTCCCAGGCCAAACATGATGATAAATAATCCTAAAGGCACTCCAATGCGAAATAATAGACTGTCCGTCATGAATCAAGCTTCCCGTATTCCTATGTCTGGCTGAGCAAAAGTGGAAAATGCATTGTCTTTCTTTTGTTAACTGGAATCAAAACCTGTGTTACCTGGAATCAGAACCTGTGTTACCTGGAATCAGAACCTGTATCAATGGGGCTGAAAACCTGCGGGCTGGAAGCTTACGACTATATGAAATCCGCTAAATCAGCGTATGATAGGGAAATTCTTTACTTTTACCTGATGCATTGGCCTGACACTTTGACGGCACCCCCGGAAAGGAACAGGAGACTGGAAAATGACAAGCGACTACAAACCAATTACCTGCGACCGCCACGATTTTCTGGAAATTGCCTGTCTTTACCACTATGACATAACAATAGAAACCATTGACGAGCAGCGAATAAGAGGACAGGCTGTTACCACCAGAACCCTGGCGGACAAGACGGAATGGCTTGTGTACAAGTGTGATGACAGTACCAGGCAAATACATTTGGACAGGATCAAGGCGATCACTCCGCTGGCGCCAATGGCCAGATTTCAGCGGCAAAATATCAATTGATCGCCAGGACTCATCCCTTTAAAGGACAATAACCTTTACCAAGAAAGTGGAATATCATGATCAGAAGAGTAGTGCTTTGGCGCTTGAAAGCGCAGAGTGAAGAGGAAAAACACCGCGATGCAGCCCAGATCAAACAGGCTCTGGAATCCATGCGCAATAAGATTCCCGGAATGATCAGTATCACCGTTGGTATCAATACCAGTCAGTCAGAAGATGCCTCCGATGTGGTGATGCAGGTCGACTTTTCCAACCAGGAAGCACTGGAAGCCTATGAAACCCACCCCGAGCATGAAAAGGTAAAACCGATTGTGGGAGCCCTGCGCGGAGAACGCAGAGTAGTGGAGTACGAAATCTAAAAAAAATGCCGCTGATCAGCGGCATTTTTTGTCAGGGTTGTACTGATCAGCCTTCCATAGGAAGCAATTTCAGTTCAACGCGACGGTTAGCTGCACGGCCTTCTGCCGTTTTGTTGGTCGCCACCGGATAACGGGGGCCAAAACCGACCGCTTGCACACGAGATGAAGCAACTCCCTGAGTCACCAGGAACTGGCCAACGCTTTGTGCACGCTGCTCACTCAGACGCTGGTTCAGGTCGGCACCACCGGTAGAGTCGGTATGCCCTGCCACTTCAATAATCGTTTTATCGAATTCTTTCAGCACCAGACCAACTGATTCCAGGGTCGGGTAAAAGCCCGATTTAACTTCTGAACGACCGGTGTCAAACGTGATATTACCAGGCATGACCAGGGTAATTTCATTTCCGTTACGAACAACACGAACACCGGTTCCTTCCAGCTTATGACGCAGTTCAGCTTCCTGCTTGTCCATGTAGTAACCGATACCACCACCAATAGCGCCACCGGCAGTAGCTCCAATCAGTGCACCTTTGGCACGGTCTTTCTTACTGGAAGTTGCAGCTCCTATCACAGCACCGCTCACAGCGCCAATAACAGCTCCTGCCGTCGCATTAGAGGTCTTCTTCTCACCGGTATAGGGATCATAGGTCTGGCAACCGGATGCCAAAGCACCAACCACAACCAGGGCGACTATTTTAGATTTCATTCAAGATTCTCCGAATAACGTTTGGATGACACATATAGTGCCCTATTTTGCCTGAACAGAAGCTTAAGAAATGTTAGCCATTGTTAATATTTCCTGCCTTAACGTCGATTAGTGCAACGTATTCCGCATACAATTCGTTACATTTACATCCCGATCCAAAATCCCACCCCACCTCAAAAGACTGCTGACTGAGTCCTTCTCAGGAAGAGTCGGCTTCTATTCAGGAAGGTTTGGCCTCTATCGGTTGCTCGTCATTGAGAGCGTCATTAAACGCCTGAGCCACCCACTCGAATACCTGGTTGCGAATCGGCACAGACTCGTTGACTAATTGATGCCGACCTTCCGGCAGGAACTTTACATCGGCATTCGGCAATAGTTTCTGCAACTGGGGAATATTGTGTCTCCAGTCAACGGTCGTGTCATCCTGCCCCTGAATAATAGTGACCGGATGTGCCAGAGGGTCTGATGCCTCAATTTCCTTGACCCAGCGTCTGAGCGCACCGACCCAGTCAATGGAGACAGCCCTGGACTGCAAGGGATCCTTCTCCTTGAGGAATCGGATAAAATCATTGTCATGGGAGTTCGGCATGAACACCCGCTTCCAGGTACGCAGGAAGGGTCCCAGAAAGGTATGCAGAAATAATGCTGAGCGCCAACCCAATGGACGAACCAGGGGTGCCAGTAAGACCCAATGTCGAAAGGGGCTGGTCTCACTGGAAAACCGATGGCTGCAGAGATAGTCCACCAACACTGCCGCCCCCGTACTCTGCCCGACCGCCAGCCAGGGTTCAGGAACATGCCCTTTGCAGAACTCAAGGCATGCCTCAAGCACCTTCTGATATTGGGTAAAACTTTGGATTGATACAGGCTCACCACTGGACAGGCCGTGCCCGGGAAGATCATAGGCAACGACAGAATACCCCTCTCTCAACAGATACTCGATCATATGGCCGTATAGCCCGACATGGTCAAAGTAGCCGTGAAAGACAAACACCGTCCCCCGGGGACGAGGTGGAGAATAAACATGCATGGCCAGCCGGAATCCCAATGCCTCGAAATAGCCGAGACGATGCGTGGTTCCGGTGATACGCGTTTCCTTATCAATCCGATAGTAACGGCAATAACGCTCCTCGATATCGGTCATCTCCGGTGCATCGGAAAATGATATCGGGCGCAGCTGGGCACTTAATTTCTCTCTATCCCAAAACGGTGTCATTACATCATCCAGGTAAAAGTCAGTATCACTGGCCAGCGCCAGCAAGTCTGTCAGCATAGCAGATGCTGTTTATATTTAGTTTAGAGCGCTGATAAAAAAGCCACCAAGGCGTGATACCTGGTGGCTCTTGTTCAGTTAAGAGCCCCGCGATAGGAGAGGCTCTTTATCACTCAATCAATTGATTTTGGGATCAAGCTCACCCGCAATATAACGCTGGGTCATATCATCCAGGGAGATCACCTTGATCTTGCTCGCCTGACCAGCAGTACCAAATGCGTTATAACGCGCCACACAGATATCCTTCATAGCTTTGGTCGCATGAGTCAGGTATTTACGCGGATCGAATTCAGACTTGTTCTGTGCCATGAAACGGCGAATCGCACCAGTGGAGGCCAGACGCAGGTCAGTATCGATGTTCACCTTGCGAACACCGTGCTTGATACCTTCCTGGATCTCTTCCACAGGAACACCGTAAGTTTCAGGAATTTCTCCGCCGAACTCGTTGATTACTGCCAGCCAGTCCTGGGGTACAGAAGAGGAACCGTGCATCACCAAGTGGGTATTGGGGATACGCTGGTGGATCGCCTTGATACGCTCGATCGCCAGAATGTCACCCGTGGGTGGACGGGTAAATTTATACGCGCCGTGGCTGGTACCGATCGCGATGGCCAGAGCATCAACTTTGGTCTTGGAAACGAAGTCTGCTGCTTCATCCGGATCCGTCAGCATCTGGTCATGACTCAGAGTACCTTCTGCGCCAATACCGTCTTCCTCGCCCGCCTGTCCGGTTTCCAGAGAGCCCAGACAACCCAGCTCACCTTCGACGGATACACCACAGGCGTGAGCCATTTCAACGGTACGACGGGTAACGTCAAGGTTGTATTCGTAGCTGGTAGGAGTTTTGCCGTCTTCCCCAAGGGAACCGTCCATCATTACAGATGAAAAGCCCAGTTGAATGGAACGCTGACAAACAGAAGGAGAGGTACCGTGATCCTGATGCATAACCACCGGAATATGGGGAAACTCTTCAATTGCCGCCAGAATCAAGTGACGCAGGAAAGGCGCTCCTGCATATTTCCGGGCTCCGGCAGAAGCCTGCACGATCACCGGGCTGTCGGTTTCATCGGCAGCTTCCATAATGGCCCGCATCTGTTCCAGGTTGTTAACGTTAAATGCCGGAACACCGTACTCGTATTCTGCGGCATGGTCCAGAAGCTGACGCATGGTAATCAATGCCATCGATCTTCCCCTCAGTTGCTTAATTGATTAGTAAGTTATTAGACCGGCTCCCTGGGGAGCCGGTATCGACCCTTTAGTTCTTTTTAAAAAGATAATCAGTTATTAAAAAGACAATCCGTCTTTAATCAGATCCACTTTCTGAAAATATAACTGGAAAGCCTTAATTTTAACCTTCAGCGCGCTTCTCAAGCATCGCCACCGCCGGCAGTGTCTTGCCTTCCACAAATTCAAGGAATGCACCGCCACCAGTAGAGATATAGGAAATCTGCTCTTTAACGCCATATTTATCAATGGCCGCCAGTGTATCGCCACCACCGGCAATAGAGAAGGCTCCAGAAGACGCAATGGCTTTTGCCAGAGCTTCGGTGCCGCCGCCAAACTGATCAAATTCAAATACGCCTACAGGACCATTCCACAAAATGGTCTTGGCGGACTTCAGTACTTCCGCCAGTTGTGCGGCGGTGTCAGGCCCGATATCCAAAATCATGTCTTCATCATTGACCTCAGCTACCGGCTTGGTGGTCGCTGCGGCAGATTCGCTGAATTCACTGGCCACAACCACATCTGTAGGCAGAGGGATGTTCACCTTGGCAGCAATATTTTTAGCGGTATCCAGCAGATCCATCTCGCACAGAGATTTACCGACTTTCTGGCCAGCCGCGGCAAGGAATGTGTTGGCTATTCCGCCACCCACAATCAAGGAGTCACAGATATCAGACAGGGAGTTCAAAACATCCAGCTTGGTGGACACCTTGGAGCCGGCCACAATTGCCACCATCGGGCGAGCAGGATTACCCAGCGCTTTACCCAGAGCCTCAAGCTCTGCTGCCAGCAAAGGACCTGCACAGGCAACCGGCGCGAATTTCGCCACACCATGGGTAGAAGCCTGAGCCCGGTGAGCGGTACCGAATGCGTCCATGACAAAAATGTCGCAAAGTGCGGCATATTTCTGAGACAGTTCTTCACCGTCCTTCTTCTCGCCAGGATTAAAGCGAACATTCTCGAACAGGACCAACGAACCTTCATCCAGATTGAATCCACCGTCCAGATAGTCCTTCAATACAGGAACATCCTGACCCAGCAGCTGGGACAGATACTCTCCTACCGGTTTCATGGAATTCTCTTCAGAGAATACACCTTCTTCAGGGCGGCCCAGGTGAGACATGACCATCACTTTAGCGCCCTGTTCCAAGGCAAGCTTGATGGTTGGCAATGCAGCCAGGATACGGGCGTCAGATGTCACTTTGCCATTTTTCACTGGGACGTTGAGATCTTCACGGATCAGGACCCTTTTGCCTTTCAGGTCCAGGTCGGTCATTTTGATTACAGACATGGTGGTAAACCTCTTAAGTTCTATCGTAAAACTTTGAATGTATACATTTCGTAGTTGTTCGTTATCAGGCCAAGGTTTCGACCCGTATGTCTTTCGACCATCCCATAATTTTTATCTGCCCAGCGGGCTTGCCGGGCTATTTTAATTCGTGTGAACGGGCCCTGATGCCCATCATAAACAGGCCCTGTTTCCGATCATAAATTGAACCAGCATGCACTGGTGTCCAGCATTCGATTGGCAAATCCCCATTCGTTATCAAACCAGGCCATGACTTTGATCAGGCGGTTACCACTCACCTGGGTCTGATTACCATCCACAATGCCACTACGGCAATCGTGGTTGAAATCGCAGGAAGTCAGGGGTTCTTCGGTATAACCGATAATGCCGTCAAATTGTTGCTCTGAGGCTACGCGCAGGATTTCATTGACCTCTGCCGCCGAGGTTTCCCGGCTGACACATACGGTCAGATCCATCATGGATACATTAATTACCGGAACCCGTACCGCATTGGCTTCGAATTTACCGGTCAGGTGGGGTAACAACCGCTCAATCCCCTTGGCCAGCCCGGTGTTGACCGGCACCAACGAAGCCATAGCGCTACGGGTACGACGCAAGTCATGGTGGTGATAGGCGTCGATGACCGGCTGATCGTTCATCGCAGAATGAATGGTGGTAATCACCCCTCTTTCGATAGTCAGCTGGTCATCCAATAGCTTGATGATAGGAACGATGCAATTAGTGGTACAGGAAGCGTTGGAGACAATGGTGTGTTCTGGTTTGAGTCCGTCCTGGTTAATACCGAATACCACCGTGTGGTCCACGGTCGCTTCTGCCGGCTGAGAAAACAGCACTTTACCTGCACCCGAATCGATATGACGCTGTGCGGTTTCCCGGTCCGAAAAAGCACCGGTACATTCCAACACCAGATCCACACCGATCTCACCCCAGGGCAACTTTCCGGGATCGGGCTCCCTGACCAGACGGATATGATCCCCATTTACCATCAGGTGACCATCCCGTATGGACACCTCCCCACGGAAAGGACCGTGGGTGGTGTCATAGCGGGTCAGGTAAGCAATGGTTTCAGCATCGGAAAGCTCGTTAACAGCCACCACCTGCATGGACTGCCGGTAACCGGACTCATAGAGTGCGCGCAAGACACATTGCCCGATACGTCCATAACCATTGATTGCCACTCGCAACATAACGCTAAAACATCCCTACTCTTCCCCGTACTACGGGGTTAACTTCAAGCGTCCAGGGAATCAAACAGTTCATTCGCCTGGGCGACCACATTGTCAACGGTAAAGCCAAACTCTTCGAACAACAGGTTGGCAGGCGCTGACTCGCCAAAAGTGCTCATGCCGATGATGCGTCCGTCAAGACCTACATACTTGTACCAGAAGTCTTCATGGGCTGCTTCAATCGCAATACGGGCAGTCACTTCCAAAGGCAATACCGACTGACGGTAAGCAATATCCTGCTTTTCGAACACGTCAGTGGACGGCATGGATACCACACGTACCTTTTTGCCCTGCTCTGACAATTTCGCGGCAGCATCAACGGCCAGGCCGATTTCAGAACCAGTAGCAATCAGGATCAGGTCCGGTTGACCATCGCAGTCTTTCAGCACATATCCACCGCGGGCGACATTGCTGAGCTGTTCATCAGTACGGGCCTGATGAGGCAGTCCCTGACGAGAGAAGATCATCGCAGTTGGACCATCTTCACGGGTGATTGCCGCTTTCCAGGCCACAGCAGACTCTACCGCATCACATGGACGCCAAGTGCTCATGTTAGGAGTGGTACGCAGGTTGGCAATTTGTTCAATCGGCTGGTGGGTTGGGCCGTCTTCACCCAAACCGATGGAGTCGTGGGTAAATACAAAGATGGAACGTTGTTTCATCAACGCCGCCATGCGCACCGCATTGCGGGCGTATTCCATGAATACCAGGAAGGTTGCGCCGTAGGGAACGAAACCACCGTGCAGGGCAATACCATTCATCATGGCAGACATACCGAATTCACGGACGCCGTAGAAAATATAGTTACCGGACGCGTCTTCCTTGCTTACCCCTTTGCTGTCTTTCCACAGCGTCAGGTTGGAGCCTGCCAGATCAGCCGAGCCGCCCAGTAATTCAGGCAGCAATGGTGCATAGGCGTTAATGGAATTCTGTGATGCTTTACGGCTGGCAATGGTTTCGCCTTTTTCCTGACAGGCAGCGATGTATTCGTCGGCCTTGGCAACGAAATCTGCTGGCAGTTCACCCTTGCAGCGACGCACCAGTTCGACAGCCAGCTCAGGATGGGCAGCCTGGTAGGCTTCGAACTTGCTGCCCCAGGCTGATTGCGCCTGAGCACCCTTGTCACGGCCATTCCATTCAGCGTAAATATCTTCAGGCACCTCAAAGGCAGGGTGTTCCCAGCCCAATGCCGCACGAGTAGCCACAATCTCGTCATCGCCCAATGGCGCACCGTGACACTCTTCTTTACCTTGTTTGTTGGGAGAGCCGTAACCAATAATGGTTTTGCAGCAGATCAGTGTCGGACGACCGCTGTCACCACGGGCTTTCTCAATAGCAGCCTTGATGGCATCACTGTCGTGGCCGTCAACGCCAGGAATAACCTGCCAGCCATAAGCTTCAAAACGCTTAGGAGTATCGTCGGTGAACCAACCCTCTACTTCACCATCGATAGAAATGCCGTTGTCATCATAGAAACAGATCAGCTTGCCCAATCCCTGAGTACCGGCCAAAGAAGCGACTTCATGGGAAATACCTTCCATCAGGCAGCCATCTCCCAGAAAAACGTAGGTATAGTGGTCGATAACGTCGTGACCTTCGCGGTTGAACTGAGCTGCCAGGATCTTCTCAGCCAAGGCCATACCGACAGCGTTGGCAATCCCCTGCCCCAGAGGGCCAGTGGTGGTCTCTACGCCAGGCGCATAGCCATATTCAGGGTGTCCGGGAGTCCTGGAATGCAGTTGACGGAAATTCTTCAGGTCGTCAATGGAAAGATCATAGCCACTCAGGTGCAGCAAGGAGTACAACAGCATGGAGCCGTGGCCGTTGGAAAGGACAAAGCGGTCACGGTTGATCCAGGATGGATCCGCGGGATTGTGTTGCAGATAATCTCGCCACAATACTTCGGCTATGTCTGCCATCCCCATGGGGGCACCCGGGTGACCTGACTTGGCTTTTTGCACTGCATCCATGCTCAGGGCACGGATAGCATTGGCGAGTTGTTTACGCGAAGGCATTCATTCTCTCCCGCTCGGATCGAGTCTTATTTCAAGGATTAGATATTGCTACATCTGCTAGCTGCGAAAAAAGGAGGGGTATTTTCTAACATTAATAGGGAGGGAGCAAATTTGATTATTAAAAAGTCACTGGCTACTACTTTATTCCCGGCCCACCGATACTTTTGCTCAGTTTCTCAGGGATTTTGCCTTCCTTTTATTGGCCACAATCTATAACTCCATAAATAACAAACAACCCCGTACTGATTTGTCACAAACCGACAACCGGTGCGGAATGGATATTTCCCGGTTGCCAGATTTGTGACAAACTCCATTTTGACACAGCCTGCACGTTTAACTCTCATTAAAAATCAATAACATAATTACACTTTCTCCCAGTCCTCGGGTAGCATCGGTTGTGTGTCCTCTATAATTGAGAAGCGACCAAACAATAATCGAGTAATAAATCTCACATGAAAACCTATGAAGACATCATCGATGCAATGTGCGCCTTATATAGTGACGCCTTTTCAAATGCACTTCCGATAAAGGAAAGTATGAGAAAGCAATGGAGCGAACCAGACAGGCTCGACTGGATCGCTATTGGCCAGGAGCAGGAAAACTGGTATCTCAATTTTTCCTGCGGCGAGGCTGTTGCAGATCGTCGGTCTTTACGGGGTTATCTGTCTCATGTGGACGAATATGCAGACAATGGATTGGCACGTGGCGCAATACTATTGGACATGATCCGCTATGAGTTGATTGATTGGACGCCTTTTGAAGATGAGGATGACGTTGAAGAAGACCAAGGGGAAATGAATACATTCATCATTTTCAGCGCATTATTTCTTATTGCTGCAAAACTCCGCAGAGAGCTGCTCCCAAGGATAGAAGAAATAGCTCTGGCAGAGCCACTAGAGGTGACCGTTTTCGATGACATAGAAGCCTCTCACCTCAATGCTCGTCCGCCTACGTATAATGGCCTCGAACTCACCAAGCAAAATCTGCTGAAATTACTCCCAACTCTCTGTCGCGAGCAAAAACACAGGGACTATCTGACAAGCCTACTAGATCTCAATCGAAAGAATCATGAAAATGCGTTAGATATTGCCGATAGATTTATCTCATGAAGAAGAGAATCAGAAAAATAGTCGTGAACAGAGCTCCCTACAACTGGATGGTAGAGGAGAGTTTATGGCCCGAGGGCTTTTTGAAAATCTGGATAGACAGTCAAAAAACAAGGCCATGGCTTGTCATCAAATTTTCTCTCCTGGAGACGGTCAGACCTTCCTCGGTCGCATCAATAGTTCGAAAAGCCCAAGAAATAAAAGAAGAAATACAGCTTACTGAAAGCAACGTTCCAAATTGCAGATACGAAAATGACATCTTAACGGCGATAAATGAGTCCCCCTCATATTGAGGCCGGTGAGGAAAGAATACTCTGTGGAGAGTAGAGATTAAAACCAAGCAGCAAAAATAGATTCAAAGGAATTACATAAGGAAGTTACATGAGTGGATACATAATCTATCACTACAATGTTATCGATAAGGAACGTATAAACGAGCTGGGACCAAGGTCACTGGGGTTCTACCCCGTGACTGCGGACACTTCTAAAAAGAGGCACAATGTGCCAAAGGAGTGTTTATGAGCAAACGCAAAAAATATAGTCCAGAGTTCAAGCGTGAAGCAATTGCTTTGACCAGACAACC
>NZ_MRYI01000024.1 GCF_002260525.1 Hahella sp. CCB-MM4 | reverse complement strand
CCGACGGGTTTTACGCTTCTTATTCTGGTATTCGGCTTCGGAGAAGGTCATCTGTTCCATGGAAAGTATTCCTGATGAGTTAGCTTGGCCGTATTATGACTGATTTGGGGAGTTATTCAGAGTCTCCCTAGCTTCAATGTCGTTCTTACGATGTGACTTCGGGATATTTACTCCGAATGGTGAATTCTCGTCTGAAAATGCTTTCTTTGGCGACTTCACGCCTCGCACTTTCATCTCCTTAAGCACTCCTATTTTCTCAAGCTCTTTGTTTGCCTTTACCGCAGATATTTTATAGTTGCCATCCTTAAGAGCATTTGTCAGCGTCATGACATAACCCTCTAATTCGTCGGCATCTTCAAAAGAAGTAGTTTCATCGTGCACCTCATGAACGACCAATAATACAGGAGGTACTCCAAATAAGTGTACGAAAGCGGCATCGACAAATTTATAAATATCACTCCCCATATAACGCTCGACAAACGCTGCTTGCTCTTTTTCCAACAGCTTCCTATTCAGGTTTACTTGAAGATCAACTCCGCCATCGCTCACTATCTTTAAACCATTCCCAGCTCCCACGTACCCGATATCACCGATATCACTGATTTCGACATCTTGCACCAAAAGGTCCAATATTAGGCGCTTTATGTACAACTCTTTATCTGTTTCGTTGCCCCAGGAATTCGCTATTCGAATATACCCACACTGCTCCATTCCATTTCCATAGATGGCCGTTACGATATTTTCGAGAGAGCCGGGTGTGTAGTTGCCATCACCTCCATCACTCCAAGAGTACATATCGAGGTCGTTAATCTGAAGCCCGCCGAAATCAAGCCAGTGTTTTAGGAGCTTTACCTGTTGCTGTGATGAAAGACATTTCCCCATATACTCTTTGGAGCTTGACGGTAAAAGTGCATAGATATGATAAGAGTACTTATAGTCATCACTCAGCTCAGGTAAAGGTTCCCATACTTCTGGCCAGGATAGTTTAAGTAGGTCGGACTCTTTGTCGTCAACAATAACACCTAATCGTTTACCCACCTGCCAGTTGCAATAAGAGACATTTGCAGGCGCGACGATTTTATCTATGAGTCCCTTTATTTGATCGGCGATCTTCATCGAATCACCATCAAAATCAAGGAATACGTATATCCCATCTTCATCACTGGTCCATGAACACATCACACAAAGCTCACTTAACTCACTCGGTATGATGCTAAATTCTTCACCGTCAATTTCGATTCCTTCAACATCTCCTGTATACAGCTGTACAGCTTTAAGGAAAAACGCTTCCGCATCTTGCTTGGTTTGAAAGAAATAAGTCAGTCTCATTGATTATCCTGAATTTATTGAATTAGATAGAAGCTACTACTTATGACCCAGCTTTGGGCCAACTTTCTTATTGCAAAATTCATGTGTAAACCGCGTAGGAGTGATCAATGCTAAGATGCGGATTTCCGGCTGGTTCTTATGTGTATGTTAAAGAGACTCACCAGGTTCATTTAAAAAGAAATTAGATACCTTTAATACTACCCTATAGCTCTCGCTAAATTTACAACACTCAACGTTGGGATTTAGCCTTTTGCATCGTTTGGTTGGATCTTTCTAAGTCCTCGTTGCTGACGGCCAAAACAAAATTGCCCGGCTTAGCCCTATCCCACCCTTCGTCCAAAGCTCTACGTATAAAATACTGAACATGCATTGGAGTAATCGTTGGATAATTACTACGATCTATTCCCTCGCCTACTAAATCAGAAAAATCCAGCCAGAAATCTCTGGTAACCAATCCCTTTAGAAAAAGCTTTCCTGCGTTATCTTTTTCATTCTGCACTGTAATATTTAAATCGAACGATGCATCCCCTCTCTTGGAAACGGAAATTGCGTACCGGTAGACCATCTCATCTACTATTATTCTACGAGACTTAGTCTTTGGTAGAGCCATATTGATCTGAACTCACTTTACAATATGTTTTTACTTTACTATGCACCTAAAAGTTAGACTTATTCGTTCGCCACAATTCGATGCCATAGGTATTGCATGTAACCAGTGATCTTGTACTTGCTTACTCATGTATAGCAGCGCACCGTTTTTTAAAATGTAGCCAAATTTAGTATCTTTATCCGTTTTACTTCGATACGAAATTTCTCTTTCCGCTCCTAGGGATATAATTACCACTCCAGTTTCTGGTAGTAGCTCCTCCGCAGAATCCGAGTGGTACCCCATTGTAGAATTACCATCGAGATAGTAGTTGATTAAGCAATTATTAGGCAGAAAGCCAATCTCTGATCTGATCTTTTTACGAATATCTTCTAGCTCCGGCACCATTTCTGACTCTGGATAGGTAATACCTGAATAATTATAGGAGACTCCAAAGCTAGCGGTCTTTCGAGACTTCATCCTTTCATCCCAATCAACAGTATTCTTGATATAGTCAAACAACGAATCCGCATCGTGAACGAAATTTTCTTTAATCAAAATATCTGGCTCTATCATGGTCTAGTCTTCGCAGTTCTTCTGGGTTCAGTTGTTATCGCAATACTTCGTGTAAACCGTGTAGGAAGCAGCTACGCTTAGATGTAGACTTCTACCCAGCCATCATGAATTCTTTCACACAGTTACCGTCAGAACAACGATATCAGAGGCCATCTAAATTACATCAACAATCGAATCGAACAACTTGGCTAATGCTAGATCAAACAGAAGTACATAACGCCCTGCTTTGCAGTTTGTCTGCAGCACCAACTTGTTAACTATTTTTTTCTTGCATACCAATGTTCATACCAATCATCGTCATCTGGCTCATTAGGAGAATATGGAACATAAAGATAGTACCCACCCTCGAATTCAAGTTGAAGGTCTTTTCCTTTAGTGAAGATTACAGAAACAAGAACCGTTTTATTTAAAGGGTTTAACTTATTACTCCAATTTTTAAACTCCTCATCTTCAGCAGGATAATCAAGTGACTCAGTTACTAATTCGGTTTCAGTCTGCAGTTCCCATGGTGCATCAATCCATATATATGAGGTTCCTCGTGGGTCAACTTCGCAGCCAAAACGCAATTTAATGCTATTACATGCGAGCGTTCGCTCGCATGTATGCCCGATCAACTCACTAATTAATTCTAAATCTTCTTTATGATTCATAATCTCGTAACGTTAGCCTCTTGCTAAGGCTTTTCTTCGTTAACAAGCATGTTCATGAATTTTTCAAACCGCCTTAATCTGGTTTCGGGTTTCTTTGCGCTCATCAATCCGTATGCAATAGTATAACGACTCGATTTATTGAGAGTTTCAAAAAACTCTTTCACATCTGGTTTGTTTTCCAGTGCAGCCAGGAAATCCGCAGGCACTTCCATTTCACTAACGACATAAGCTTCTCCCCAGCGTCCGTCCGCTTTTGCTGCCCGGATATGTACTAATCCAGACTCCATCATTCGCCCCTCGCTCATCAAACGTTCCGCATGTTCTGTGTTCCTTTTAGACCAATTGCTTCCTGTTTTTCTGGGAGTAATGCGCTGCAGGTAGGCCTGGTTATCGATTGATTTCTTAATACCGTCGATCCAACCCCAGCAGAGAGCTTCTATCACAACATCATTCCAAGTTACGCTCTGGATCCCAGTATTTATCTTGTATATCTTTACCCAAAGTTCACTTTCAGAGGCATGATTCATCTTGAGCCACTGGCCGAGATCTTTCGGTTCTTTAAATGTCATTACTCTCATTGGATCTGGCTCAGGCATCAGATTAGATTCTCTTCGGCATAACATTAGAATATCGCGTACGCACGCTTTTCAATTTCAAGGCTTCGAAGATACCTTCTCCATTCCACTGATTCCAGTGTAAAAATCCCGGGAATTCGAATCACTACATTCACAAAAACGTACGTACACATATACACATTAATTACTTCAAGAGTCACACGGAATAGATTGGACTATGCTAAATCGCGAAGAAGTACATAACGCCCTGGAACGAGTCGCAAATAGTGGATTGGTAGATACGCCTGTGGATGACTTGGTGATGGTTGCTCTTGCAGTTTGGCACGAGGGTTTCGTACCAGATGAAGTCTGGGCGAAGAGGCTGGACAGCATGAGCCAGCTTGTTGTGGGCTACGTGGTTAAGTTTCTATCTCGTTTTAATGTCCTTTGTGCCGAAGAGTATGAAAAGCTACAGCAGTTTTCCGCCAAACTAAAACCATCAACACCACCACAAGTTAAGCCCGATGAATATCGAGATGATCTGGCAACAGCCTGGGGTCTTGAGCACGACCTGACGCCCTACTTTAAACATATCTCCCATTATCAGACCCGCCATTATGTGCACGAATCTAACTACAAGCGCCCTTCCCCCAATTTTGTTTTGTAGGGACGAATCTGCCTTAGACAGAAGCGGCAATGACTGTCTTTTGAAAAAGGACGCGATGATAAGTCGATGCCCCCGTCACAACCGCTTAAACCAAGTTAACTGTTACAACTTAGTTCCAAAATGTTCACTAACTGAGCCAGAATTTTCTATCATAGAACGGTACTAAAACGGGGATAAGGTCACTAAAACCGAGTCGCTATTTATTCTCTAGAGTAAGAACGCCAACACGCATGAAATCCTTCTGCTACACTTTCGTGTTAAGCGGTCCTTGAGAGGTGATCAACTCAGCGGGGGTACCGATAAACATGGGGGTCTAAATGTCTTCTGAAATCAAATACCGTATCGAAGGCAGTTACTACGAAGCATGTAATTGTGACGCTATCTGTCCATGCCGTAGGCAAAATGATGTTCCAGGAGGTTTGTCGAGCTACGGGAACTGTGACTTCATCCTGTCGTGGGCGATTAACAAAGGCCAGTCTGGCGACACCGATCTCTCTGGCTTGGCTGTCTGCATGGCCGGTTCGTATCACGATGATGTAGAAGGAAGCCCTTGGAGTGTATTTATCTATATCGACGAGCGAGCAGATGACTCCCAGATGCAGGCTCTGAGCGATATTTTCCAGGGTAAAGCACAAGGTAATATTCTGTTTACCAGCAACATATCCAAGGTATTGGGTGTCAACAAGGCGCGTATTGAGCTTGATCACTCAGAAGGAACAGAGACCATAAAAATCGGAGATATCGCCGAGGTGCATGTTGATAGCGTTGTAGATTTCGACGGCACCGTATCCTGCGGTATTCCGGGTCACGAACATCCGGGCAGAGAATCGGTTTCTAGCCTGTCGCTATCGGATGCCCCTTTCCAATGGGCCTATCAAGAACGCTGTGGCTTTTCTACCGTGTTCGCCTACTGGTCTTGAATATTCTCAGTTCCGTTTCACTACACCAGCGGAGTGCAGTTGCACTGCTCCTGATCTTACTGGCTTCCTGGGGGTTTTTGCTATGGTCGCACGCCAACATGGATCAACCTTGGGTCCGGCTCATGATGCCAATGCAGTCGGTTTGGACATTCGAAGAAGCATTTTTCGTCTGGCTCATGTGGGCCGTTATGATGGGAGCAATGATGCTTCCCTCAGCCATACCGATGATCCTGGTCCACAACAAAATTTCCGCCAGGAATGGAACCGAGCAAGATAATCTTTACTTTATCGCTGCTTATCTTCTGGTGTGGAGTCTGTTTAGTTTCGCCGCAGCAAGCTTGCAATGGTGGCTGCAATGGTTGGGACAAATCTCCCATATGCTGGTTATGACAAATGATTCAGCTATTGCGATCATTCTGATACTGGTCGGCGTAACTCAGTGGACGAGCCTCAAGGATCGGTGTTTGGGAAGATGCAGAGCGCCAATTGGTTTTTTGACGACTGAGTGGCGTTCCGGTTCAGGTGGGGCATTCGTCATGGGAATGCATCATGGTGTCATCTGTGTGGGCTGTTGCTGGGCACTAATGGTGCTTTTATTCGTTTTTGGCGTGATGAACCTTGTCGGGATAGGCCTATTAACCCTTTTTGTCGCGGCGGAAAAGCTAATCCCACAAGGTCCGGTTTTGGCTAAGTTAGGAGGGGTCGGGCTCATTCTATGGGGTTTAGCATTTCTGGTAGCTCAAACCTAACCCTCTACTCCGATGACGAGGAATGTACGCTTTGTGCCATCACCATCTTCACAACATGGCCACAGCTGAAGCCCCCCTAGGACATTGCTCGAATGGCAGCTTTGGGTCGATAGCGGACAATCCTGGCTTAGATATGGTCGTACAAGTGCTGTCAGATAAAGTCTGAATTAGTACACATTATCAAACCCGCCATTATTTGCACGAATCTGACTACAAGCGCCCTTCCCCAAATTTTTTTTGTAGGGACGAATTCGTCCTCAGACAGAAGCCACAATTGACGGATATTTGAAAAAAGGACACGATGATAAATCGATGTCCTTTTTATATTTTGTCCGCCGATTTCAATTGTTTTGCACTTTACGACAAAACTCCGTGTCCTATTGGAGTCTTATGGGCAGGCTCACTGCCTTTGATATCTAAATAGACTTGCTTATATTCACGCTGACACCAGTTGATGATGGCATCCTGGTATGCCGCTCCAGCATCTTCAGATGAAAAGTGGGACGCATTCTCGAAGACAACGACTTTGCTTAACGGAATCCGTTTGGATAGATAGTCTGCATTGTCCACAAGTACGAACGGATCGAGCTTGCCCCAGGTAATTAGTGTCGGAATGCGAATTTCTTTCAATCGTTCTTCGATCCAGGGAAGATCTTTTGAATAGGTGCCAAAGAATGAAATGGCACATCTGTGGGATTGTTCATCGAAAGCAATGTCATAGTATTCTTTGATGGCTCTTTTGGTAGGCCGATAGTGGTGGTAGCCTTCTTTCACTGCCGTTTTGAAGTTCGTTTCCATGACGGACTTTTTGTTTAGCCCTTTTGCCAACCACCGGACAACACGAAGTTTGATGACAGCGTTTAGAATGGGCGACATTTTGGGCGGATAGCTACCCGGCCCGTCAAAGATGTTAATGCTCTCCAGGCGGTTTGGATAATTGATTGCGGTCGCAAGTGCAATCGGCGCTCCAACATCCGGTCCTACAAGATGGGCTTTTGAAATGCCAAAATGATTAAAGACCTGGATGACTACCTGGCTTAATTTTCTGGGCGACATGTCGCTTTCATCGGCTTTGGTCAAACCAAACCCAGGGATGTCGAATGCCAGCAGGTTGAAATTTTGACAAAGTACACTCCACGCGCTTTCCCACATTCTGATGCTTTGAGGCAACCCATTCAGCAAAACCAATGTTGGGGCGTTCGCTTTCTCGTGACGTACATATCTTATGTCGAACTTTCCAACCTTTACGTACTGGGGAGAGAACTGATCAATGTCCGATTCAACTTTGTTTGAGGCATATTCTTTCAGAGCCATATTGAGCAGGGAGTGAGTCATTGGGGCACCTTTAATTTAGCATTTATAGTTAAGGTTACTAATATATACTAAGATACATCATTGAATGTTACCCCACAATTAGGCAGAATATTCTGCCTTAGTTACCTTTTGATAACCTGCAACAGCGAGGAAATATGGCGACCAATAAAGAAACGGGTAAAAAGATCTACATACAAAGCGAAGACTGCCCAATTCGAAATGTCGTTGCACAGATAGGCGATAAGTGGTCGATACTGATCATTTTCTGCCTGGTGGATGGGCCTGACCGGTTCAATTCCCTGAAATCAAGAATCGAGGGAATTTCCCAGCGGATGCTAACGCAAACATTACGGGAGTTAGAGCGGGACGGGTTTGTGGAACGTACTGTTTACCCGCAGGTTCCGGTTAAAGTGGAATATGAATTAACCGAGCTTGGGAAGGGTTTAGCCAAGTCTGTTTGGGGGCTCGTATCATGGGCGAATGATCACCATGACGAGATTAGAGCAGCACGCCACAATTACGATCAAAATGTATAGATGCCCTGTTAGCCCCCTTGCGAACCTTCCCTATGACTCTATAGGGTGCTTTTCAAATTGCTTTGCGGTATCTCCAATCTTGAGCCAGCTTGGCTTTTCTGACACAAATTCGTGAAACTGGTTTTCGATTTCAATATCACTGTCTATGCAGTTAGCCACGACGGGAAACGAAGTGCCTTCCGACAAGACCTCGCCTAACGCGGACCCACATTTTGAACAGAAACACCGGTCATAACTATAGGGAGGCTCTGCTTTAAAGGTAGAGATTTGATCGCGGCCCGAAGTAATTCGGAAAGTTTCGGACTTTACAAACACTAGGGTGCTTGCGCCCACTTTACGGCATCGACTGCAGTGGCATGTACCCATCATGCTTGGCATTTCGGTTATTTCGAACTGAACAGTTCCGCAGCAGCAACTTCCCTTGATCATAGCAACTCCTTTGAAAAGGTTGTGAAAATTACTTCGGCAGATTACCGCAATACTGTACTTATGTACAGTTATAAATCTTTTCGATCCATAAAGCCACGACTCCCAAACAATCCATCCAAATTACCCCCCTTCCCCGAACCCGCTCAGTAGAAACAGGCTTGCCTCGAACACAAATCAGGTGTAATAAGATTGCTTTTGCTGCGCACCAGTATGCGCAGATATTAAGGAGTTAGCTGCCCACAGAGACAGCCATACACGGAGAATGGACTTGAATTTAACGACAATAAAAGCCCTCGAAGCTTTTCCGGATCAGTTGGAGCAATTCTTTAACGCATTTCCAATGAGCACATGGAATTGGTCACCTGACTCCTGGGAAGGTATTCCAAGTGAATCACTTAATGCTATTGAACAGATCTGCCATATTCGGGACGTGGAAATCGATGGCTACCATATCCGATTTCGGCGCATGCTGAATGAGTCACAACCAACGTTGGATTCTCTTGACGGGTATGGCTTGGTTCAACTGAAGAACTACGCCCAGGCGAACCCAAAACTAGTATTTGAAGAGATTCGTTCTGCGCGCCAGCAAACCTTACAACTTATTCAAACCCTGACAGAGACACAGCTTAAAAGAGTGGGATATTTTGAGGGATATGGAAAGCTCACAGTCGCTGGGTTAGTTCATTATCTCTGTAGTCACGATCAACAGCATTTGTCGGGGTTACAGTGGTTATTAGGAAAGATTGCCTCACGAGGCTAACGTTGTGAGACAGAGGCTTCGCCTAGAGGGACACGGACCTCCAAATTATTTTTTAGCATTTAAACCCTACGAGCTATCGGCATACAATACTTGGCATGAGTCGTCCTTTTCACTTTAAATCTTTTTCGATCCAGCATGAACGTTGCGCGATGAAGGTCAGCACCGATGGCATCCTCCTTGGGGCCTGGGCATCTGCGCCTATGGCGGGAGCCATCTTGGACATTGGCACTGGGACGGGTCTCATAGCATTGATGACGGCTCAGCGCACCCAGGGTCAATTGCCCATTACAGCCCTTGAACTGGATGCGGAAGCTGCGGCACAGGCCGTGGAAAATGTCGCCGCCAGTCCGTGGCCCGATTCAGTAACGGTGATCCGGGGGGATATCCGCACCTGGCGGGAAAAGAAGGGATTCCAGCAAATACTGAGTAATCCACCCTACTTTTCCAATAGCCTCAAAGCCTCTGGCACGGCGCGTAACCTTGCTCGCCACAACGACACCCTGAGTTTTGCCGAACTGATGCAGGCTGTGGATGACCTCGCAGCTCCAAGTGCTGGGTTTTATTGCATACTGCCTGTTGCAAGTGCTGAGCAATTATTGGTCGAGGGAGAAAAAATCGGCTGGCTTCCCGCCAAGCGGTGTGATGTCCGGACCGGCCCGGAAAAAGACATCATCAGAGCGTTGTTATGCCTGGAAAAACGAGTCCAAAGCTGCGTCCATAGTACATTGACGATTCATTCCTCTACCGGGGAGTATTCGCCTGAATTCGTCTCCCTGACCAAAGCCTTCTATTTGAAGATGCCGGACTAGATGTTCTGCGGGCCTAATTTTCATTTCGACTGGCGTCATCGCGATCGTGTTCGTAACGCTTCATCCCTGGGAACAAAGGCAACCAGGACTCTCGGCGCACAGTCCAAAGTTCGTATGTTGGCGTCAATTGATCAGGACTATCCAGAGACCCCAGGTTGATTTCAATCTCGTCGCCTGTTCGGGAAAAAACAGACGAGCCACAGCGGGGGCAGAAAAATCTTCCAGCGTAGTCCTGGGTTTCTCCCGTAATGCTCACGGCTTCCTGAGGGAAAATGGCTGAAGCGTGAAAAAGGGCTCCATGATGTTTGCGACAATCAAGGCAGTGGCAAAGTCCAACCCGATAAGGAGCCCCTGAGGCTACAATACGTACGTTGCCACAAAGGCAACCTCCGGTATATTTTTCCATGTTGCCCATCCTTCAAACCTATGGTTAAGGCATTTTATAGCAGCTCAGGTCAGATCAGATCTTCAAACGCCTCATCCAGTGGAAACTCTTCATTGATCTCTTCCAGTGCGGCCATCGCCTCTTCAGGATAATCTTTGACGATTTCATCCATCTCCGTACCATTGAGATATAACGCTGCGCCGAGCAAAAAGTTATCGGCACAGTCTGAGTAGCCGACGGCTGATTTAATGACTTCTACAAGCTTTTCAATGTCCTCTGCCGAGAGTTTCTTTACATCTGAGATCTTTCTGACAACCGTGCCCAGCAATGTACAGAGGATAATCGCGTTGGAATCGTAATAAGAGCCTTCTGAATATTCCTTGAACCTTTTACTGACCACATCTTCCCGATCAAAGTACTTCAGAAGCATATCAAATGCCCGATGCAACTGCTGTTCACTCCAGTCATGCCATGGAGTGAGCTTGACCTTGGGCCCTTGCTTTGTGACACACAGGGAGACTGGTTGGTCTTTGTGAATGTCCTGCAGAGTATGTTGGAAGTCGTAATAAAAATGGGTCAGGCGTTGCTGAGTCTCCTTCAATTTATCCTGGGTCAGTCCAAAGGTCTCATAGATCTTCGGGTCATTCACCATTTCAGGATTGTCTGTATAGGTGGGATCACACTTAAGAGCCCCCTTAAGCTCCCGATCAGACAACAGAAATGATGCTCGGTTAGCCCCCCAATTAATTTCACCGTACCCCTGCAGCTGCTTCTGTATTGCCGCCATTGCCTGAGCAGAGGGTTTCTTGGTAAAAAGAATGTGGGCTTCAAAGTCATCCGACAAATTTCCCACACCGTGCCCCATAAATATAAATGGATAGTTTTCCATTGAACTGTTCCCCAAGGTGATCAAGCTTGATTCATCGATATCAAATGTTCTGATTGAGTTTAGGCTTATTTGGATCGTAAGTCTGAACGTCATATCAAGTAGTCATCCGCCGATGACACCTCCATAAGCGACAGAATATCCCTGAAACCTGCAAGCGCTTTTGGCCCTCATGACGGATCACAGCGATGGAAATAAGACTTTGTGTAATTGATCAATCTTTGGTAGTCTTCGCGCCCAGTCAATGCCCGCATGGCCTTGACCACCTCTTTTTTGTCACGCAATCCATACGTCGTTATTCGCAGGAAGAGTAGTTTGGAAGCGAACAGTCCTATTGCATCATTGTACAAAACCACCTCGACTGCTCCCTGGTTGCAGCAGCGGGCGACGGTTGCCTATGCAGCACTGTTTTGCCTTGTATTCAGCTTGGTCGGCTTGCTGGTACTGTTTGGACTATTCTTTGATGTTGCTGAATTTCTGCCCGCACCCGAGAGCAGCTTCGCTCTGGAACTTGGCGTAAGTACGTGCCTTGCGTGGCTGCTGGTATCGAACTTTATCGTATTCCGGCACTTCCTGTTATTACTCGCTTTTGTAAAGACTTTGCGTGCTGCCTTCCTCAGGCTGCTGCGCAATTTGCTGCCACCGACTCCTGCGTTGTGCTCCGCGCCACGTACGATCCACGGCAGTCGTGCACCTCCCCTCGCCGGCTGAATCTGCCGGTCTACTCCAGACCTCACGCATAGTTACCGCATCTGACCAGGTTTTGCCGGTATAAGGTTTTTTCGCCTTAAACTTCATTCCTGTTCGGACATGTGACTTCCGAGTTCTCTTGAAACTTTGATCACTGCGCGTCCTCTTTGCGTGTTTCATGCTGCCTGTTTTGTCCGATAGGCAGTTGTCGTCAAACTTTGTGCTGAGAGGATATGTCCTCGTGTTAGTTCGTAGCCTGAAAAGCGCTGCACTGACGTCTGCTGTGTTCGCACTGGCAGGGTGTCAAGGCGGTGTACTCGACCCCAAGGGCCAAGTGGGTGTCGACGAGAAGTACCTGATCATTATCTCGACCCTGTTAATGTTACTGGTGGTGATTCCCGTCATCGTCATGACCCTCTACTTCGCGTGGAAATACCGCGAGGGAAGAAATGAAGTCTATGCGCCTAAATGGGCTCATTCCAGCAAGATCGAGACAATCGTCTGGTTGGTACCAATCACCATCATCCTGATACTGGGAGTCATTACCTGGCGCTCCACCCATGCGCTGGATCCCTACAAACCACTGGCAGAGAAGAGTGATGCTCTGACGGTCGAAGTCGTTTCACTCAACTGGAAATGGCTGTTCATCTATCCTGAACAGGGCATTGCATCGGTGAACGAATTGGTAATCCCGACCGATGTCCCGGTGCAGTTCAAGATCACCTCCGAATCCACGATGAACTCCTTTTTCATTCCGCAACTGGGCAGCCAGATATATTCCATGGCGGGCATGCAGACCAAGCTCCACCTGATTGCCAACGAGCCTGGAACCTATGAAGGTTTTTCAGCCAACTATAGCGGTGCCGGGTTTACCGGAATGAAGTTTGAGACCAGGGCAACTGACAACAAAGGTTTTGACCAATGGGTGGCGTCGATTAAGCAAGACAGCCCCATGCTTGATGATGTCCGTTATGGACAGCTGGCACAGCCGAGTGAAAACCATCCTGTGGAGTATTTCGGTTCTGTGAGCGACGGTCTTTTCCACCAGATCATCAATAAATACATGCAGAACTATAACGACTGGAATACGCACTCGCCTCATTCGTCCGGCGAATCTGAGCTTTCCGATATGTCTGATCATTCCGATATGCCTGAAATGTCCAATACAGAAGCAACCTCCAGTGAACACTCAGCTGCCCAACCTGCTGTCACAGATGTAGAGGGGGCTTAGGAGTTACTATGTCATTACTTGGTAAATTGACACTCGATGCAATTCCCTATCATGAACCCATTATCATGGTCACGCTGGCCATTGTGGGTATTGCTGGTGTCGCTGTTGCACTTGCCATCACCAAATTCAAAAAATGGGGCGTCCTCTGGCGCGACTGGATTACATCCGTCGATCATAAACGCTTGGGGGTGATGTACATTATTCTGGCCATGATCATGCTGATCCGAGGTTTCTCAGACGCCATCATGATGCGGACTCAGCTGGCAATGGCCACCAGCGGCGCTGAGGGTTATCTGCCTCCGGAACACTATGACCAGATCTTCACCGCCCATGGTGTGATCATGATCATGTTCATGGCCATGCCGTTTATGATCGGGTTGATGAACATCGCGCTGCCCCTACAAATCGGCGCACGGGACGTGGCCTTTCCATTTCTGAACAACCTGAGTTTCTGGTTGGCCGCAGGTGGCGCTATCCTGATCAACCTGTCATTGGGTCTGGGTGAATTTGCGAAGACCGGCTGGCTGGCTTATCCACCCCTTTCAGAGACTTCGTTCAGTCCCGGCGTCGGCGTGGACTATTACATATGGGCCTTGCAGATATCGGGGATAGGAACGCTGCTTACCGGGGTCAACTTCCTGGTTACTGTCTTTAAGATGCGTGCCCCGGGAATGAAGCTGATGCAGATGCCAATCTTCACTTGGACCTGCACCTGGGCCAATATTCTGATCGTTGCCTCTTTCCCCATTCTGACGGCTGTGTTGGGCCTGTTAACCCTGGATCGTTACCTCGACTTCCACTTCTTTACCAACGAAGCCGGCGGTAACGCCATGATGTATATCAACCTGTTCTGGGCCTGGGGACATCCAGAAGTTTATATTCTGATTCTTCCGGCATTTGGCATCTTCTCAGAAGTCATCTCGACCTTTACCGGCAAGCGATTGTTCGGCTACAACTCAATGGTATGGGCCAGCGGAGCAATATCCATTCTTGGCTTCATCGTCTGGTTGCACCACTTTTTCACCATGGGCGCCAGTGCCAACGTCAATGCCTTCTTCGGTGTCATGACCATGATCATTGCCGTGCCCACTGGAGTGAAGTTGTTTAACTGGCTGTTTACCATGTACCGGGGACGTCTGCGTCTGGCTGTCCCCGTGCTCTGGACCCTCGGCTTCATGGTAACGTTCACTATCGGTGGCATGACAGGCGTTCTGTTGGCAGTACCGGGAGCGGACTATGTGCTGCATAACAGCCTGTTTTTGATTGCTCACTTCCACAACACCATTATCGGCGGTGCCGTCTTCGGCTATCTGGCCGGATTCGCCTATTGGTTCCCCAAAGCCATGGGCTTCCATCTTAATGAGCGTCTTGGCAAAGCCGCGTTCTGGTGCTGGCAGATTGGCTTCTATGTTGCGTTCATGCCTCTATATGTCTTGGGCTTCCTGGGCATGACCCGCCGCCTCAATCATACCAATAACCCTGACTGGAATATCTGGCTGTATATTGCCTGCATCGGCGCTTTTATCATCATGATCGGCATCGTGTTGCAGTTCATTCAGCTGTATCTGGCTTTCCGTGACCGGGAACAAAACCGTGATCTTACTGGTGATCCCTGGAACGGACATACCTTGGAATGGTCTACAGCGTCTCCCCCTCAGTTCTACAACTTTGCCGAGTTGCCGGACGTGCATGATATCGATGCATTTACCGATATGAAGGAAAAGGGAATCGCCTACAGCAGGCCCCATCGCTACGAGCCGATTCACATGCCCAGGAATACCGCTGCCGGTGTGTTGATCGCCGCTGCGATCACTGCATTCGGCTTTGCTGCCGTTTGGCACATTGGGTGGTTGGCTTTGGCAGGGCTTGTAGGGTCTGTTGCTTTTCTGATCCAGCGCGCCTACGACAACGATGTGGACTACTACGTTCAGCCTGATGAAATTGCACAGGTTGAATCCCAGCACATAAACAAGGTTGAGGAGGCCACCGCATGAGTACCTTGACTAGAGCCGAGTTTTTGGCCGACGAAGCCCACCGCCAGGTGGAAGGCCAGGAGCACGAACATCACCATGATACCGGTGAGAACACCATTTTCGGCTTCTGGATCTACCTGATGACCGACTGCTTGTTGTTCGCTTCGGTTTTTGCCACCTACGCAGTGCTCTATATGAACACCGCAGGAGGTGTTTCCGGTAAAGATATTTTCGACCTGAAATACGTCGGAGTGGAAACCGCTGCACTGCTGTTCAGTAGTATCACTTATGGCTTTGCAATGATATCCGCCTATCGGCAAAATCGCCCGGCTACCATGTCCTGGTTGCTGGTGACCTTTGCCCTTGGAGCCATCTTCATCGGTATGGAAATCAACGAATTCCATCATTTGATTTTGGAAGGTAACGGTCCCAACCGCAGCGCCTTCCTGTCTTCATTCTTTGCCCTGGTGGGCATGCACGGTCTTCACGTAACCGCAGGTTTGATCTGGATGGTTGTCATGATGCTGGAGGTCCTGAAACGAGGCTTAGGGCAGCAAACGGTCACTCGTCTGAATTGCCTGAGCCTGTTCTGGCACTTCCTGGATATTGTCTGGGTCTGTGTATTTACCGTTGTATATCTGATGGGGGTGGCCTCATGAATGCGCATTCCTCACCTTCTCCACATTCGTCTCATTCACATGAAGTGGATCATGGCAGTGTAAAATCCTATCTTGTGGGATTTGCTCTTTCTGTTGCTCTTACCATTATCCCCTTCTGGGCCGTCATGAGCGGGCATCTGGCAAAATCCACCACGATTCCGTTAATCGTGTTGATGGCGATCGTCCAGGTGGTGGTGCATCTCAAGTATTTTCTGCACCTTAACTTTTCGAAGTCAGGAAGGGCTAACACCTTTGCCTTTCTGTTCACTGCATTGATCATTGTTATGGTCGTGGGACTGTCAGTGTGGATTATCTACAGTGCCAACAACATGATGATGTCCATGTGAGCTTGATCCTCATGATCAGACGTTATCTCAAGGTTACTAAGCCAGGCATCATTGCCGGCAACTTAATCTCCGTTGCGGGGGGCTTCTTTTTAGCTGCCCGTGGCGAGATTGATTGGCCGCTATTCATGGCTACAGTGATCGGGCTGTCCCTGGTGGTCGCATCCGGTTGCGCAATCAATAACTGCATAGATCGAGATATCGACGCCAGAATGCAGCGTACCCGTAACCGGGTAACGGTAACCGGAGAAATGTCCCCACTCGCGGCTATGTGCCACGGCTTGCTTCTGGGAGCTATGGGGTTTGCTTTGCTGACGGTATACACCAATGCCGTCAGTGTTGCCTTTGCCGCTCTGGGCTATGGAGTTTATGTCGGGCTCTATAGCTTGTACATGAAACGCCGCTCTGTGTACGGCACCATGGTTGGCGCTCTGTCCGGTGCCGTTCCTCCGGTAGTCGGCTACTGTGCCGTCACCGGGCAATGCGATGCCGGCGCTCTCATTCTCCTGGTAATGTTCTGTCTCTGGCAGATGCCCCATTCTTATGCGATTGCGATCTTCCGCTTCCATGACTATGAATCCGCCAATATCCCAGTATTGCCGGTGGCCAAGGGAATCACCAAAGCCAAACGACATATCGTCCTGTACATCGCCGTATTTAGCCTTGTCACCATTCTACTGCCCTTGAGTGGTTACACCGGTGCGGCCTTTATGGTGGTGGCGTGCGCTACCAGCCTTTGGTGGCTGGCCATGGCGCTGAGGGGATATCGTCAGGGAATAGATATTTCAGGATGGGCCCGACAGGTGTTTGCCTTTTCTATTGTGACCATCACCCTGCTCAGCATAGCGATGGCACTTGATTTCAGCGCAGCTCCGCCGGAGTTACTGGTCGTCAGTTTGTGACTCCTTCTGGCAATACCGGTGACATCTAACCGGCAGACCTGCGTTTCTATGCCCCGCCCCTAATAGCGGGGCTTTTTTTGTATTTACATCCTATTTAACAATTTATGACTTTAATGCTGGGGTACCGATCTTCTTATTACGTCATTTGGAACTAAGATAAGTAAAATTTTCCAAGCGACTAACGCCCCACATTAGTGCAAATCGCCCCCAAAGAAGTGAACTCTATTGTTACCAGTAATAACTGATTTTTCAAAAATAGAAGTGTTTTGCAATCTTTGACACCCCTTCTCGTTTCACCGAAATCCAAGGCCCACCTATCTTTTAGAGCATTTTTTAACCACACATATGACCTAGGTCTCATTATGCATCTTGCCTAGGCTGGGCCGGTGAGGTTAGCCTGAGAAAGTTTGGGTGGGAACCAGGAGGTGTAGTAGGGTAGTACGTAGGCCATATGGCCTATATTGTTGAAATTTAAAAGGATTTTTCAAGAATTAACAATTGCCGTCTTCCATTGGCGACGACAAACGTCACAATAGCCCACCTTTCATACGATGTATCTAAACTATGGGGTTCAGAGGTTATGATTGAAAACGGCGATTTAATTCTTCGTTATCTCGAAAGACTCGGCGTCAGGTATGTATTTGGAGTTCCTGGCGGAAGTATTGAACCTCTTTATAATGCGCTGGCAAGGAGTGAGCGGCGTGGAGGTATCAGGGCGGTCCTCGCGCGCCATGAAACCGGCGCTGCCTTTATGGCGGATGGCTATGCCCGAGCAACAGGCAATCTCGGTGTCTGCATTTCCACTTCAGGCCCTGGTGCCACCAATCTTCTTACCGGCGTAGCTAACGCTTACGCTGACGGTATTCCGCTGCTGGTAATTACCGCCCAACCTTCGATAGAACGTTTTGGCCTTGGTGCTTTCCAGGAAGGTTCCTGTACCGGCATTAATACCGTCAGCATTTTCGATAGCTGCACCCGTTATAATACACTCGTATCCCACGCGGCCCAGTTGGAACACAAGCTGGTAATGGCCATCGGCTATGCACTCAGCAACCAAGCCGGGCCGGTTCACTTGAGCGTTCCATTGGACATCATGCGCGCGAAGGTCAATGACAATTCGCGCAGCCTCAATATGCGTGCCTTCATCAACCATGAAGTTGCCCCCAGTTCAGATGGGCTCCATCTGATACTCAAAGACCTGGCCTACGTTAAAAAAGCGACCATCGTTATCGGCGAGGGTGCAGCTGGCGCAGTGGATGAACTGTTGATGCTGGCGGAATCCAGAAATTTCCTGATTGTGACCACTCCAATGGGTAAAGGTCTGGTTTCTGAATATCACCCACTTTACCGCGGCGTATTCGGCCTCGGCGGTCATGAAAGCGCCAAGGAAGCGCTCTCCCCTGAGAATGCTGAGCGTGTCATCGCTATCGGTACGGCCCTGGATGAGATCACCACAGGTGGATGGGACCCGGAAGCCGTTTTTTCTAACCGTCTGGTACATCTATCCGGAAATCCGGACCATTTGAGCCGGTCCATTCTATCCAGAATTACTCTTCTTGGATCTCCCAGGCTGATGATTCGACCATTTAGTAAGTATCTGGAGCTGGGGAACAAGAACAAACGTCCGAAAGACAAGACCGGTGCTGACGGTTTTCCAGTACATGTGAAGTACGCGAATAAAGATGTTTGCTTTGAAAATACCTCCCCGGTGAAGCCTCAGGCATTATTTTTTAAGTTAAGCCAGCTCTGTCCGCCTAAAATCCCCGTATTAATGGATACCGGCAACAGTTTCCTTTGGGGTATCCATTACTGGCAGACCAAAAATCTGCGCACCGATAAGAATAAGCTGTTCCACATCGGCATGGGATTCGCGTCAATGGGCTGGGCAATAGGCGCAGCAGTAGGTATGGCCTTCGCAGACCGGGAACGACCGGTAATATGCATTACCGGTGATGGAAGCGTGCTGATGAGCGGCCAGGAAATGACTGTTGCCATGGAACACCAGCTAAGTATTGTTTTTGTCATCCTCAATGACAGCCATCTGGGCATGATCAAACATGGTCAGCGCCTCGGTGGCGCGGAAAGCATTGGTCATGAGCTACCTCATGTCAACTTTGCACAAATGGCAAACGCCATGGGAATCCGCGGCAAGCAGATTCACTCCCTGAACGATCTGGACGAAGAAGAAATCGCGTTTGAGCTGCGTACTCCTGGCCCATTCGTTCTTGACGTCCTGGTTGACAGCAACGAAGTCCCACCAATGAAAATGCGGACAAAAGTTCTGGCCGGCAGCAGCGGAACCCCGAAACTTTCAGAAGACATCATTGAGGTGAAAAATGAGCAACTCATTCGGTTATAAGACCAAAATCTGGTTCGAAGAGCCGGAGGCTGATAACCCTTTCGCCGCCAAAAACTGTTATTGCCATGGTTACGATGTTTACGGAGACATTCTTTCCAAGGCAACATGGTTCGAATACCTGTTTCTGCTGTTCAAAGGCGAAAAACCAACCGCCAAGCAGGCCAATCTACTGGAAACCTTGGCTATTGCGCTGACCAATCTAGGCCCTAGAGAACCTAGCATCAGAGCGGCGATGAACGGTGGTGTGGGTGGCGCGACCCATGCGGCGTCCCTGATGAGCGCTCTTTCCGTTGGCGCCGGGCAATGCGGAGGCGCTCACGAAGTCTATATTCTGATGTCCTTATGGGACACATGTGGGACCGACCTGGAGCTGTGGCTGCAAAAACTCCCAGATCCAGTCGAAGATAAGCGTGAAGATATCTGGAAACCCATGGAACACGCGCCGGGATTCGACCCTAACGGAGTATCCTGCCCTACTCCTGTAGTGCAAACTCTATCCGCTCTAACCAAATACGATGAAAGCGGCTGTTTGCACTTCCTACAGGAAACCCGTAAGCCGCTGGAAGCCACCACCGGTATACCTCTATCCATGACGGGGGTATCCGCCGCCGCATTCCATGCTCTGGGGTTTGACGCGCATGCAGCCACAATGCTGTATCTAATGTTACGCCTGCCAGGGGCTGCAGCTCATGCTATTGAGCAGCGACACCTTGGGTGGCGAGCATTCCCGTTCTACGGAGAGCATATTCATTTAACTAACGATCCAGGAAAAACCGAATTACCCAACGAGGAGGAGCTCGGCTTATGAGCATTCAGGACTTGATGTTACAGGAAAAAAGTCATGTCACTTCGATGGGAAAAGCCTTCTTATGTGAACGCGTTGTTATGCGCGGTAAGGATCTACATCTGGAACTGGGTGATTTGGATTGGTTTTCCCTGTATCTCTACTCGATAACAGGCAAACGCTACAGTGAAGAACAATTGAAAATGCTGAACTATATATGGGTCTGTACCAGCTATCCCGATCCTAGCATTTGGCCGAATCATGTGACCGAACTAGCAGCAAATTCGCGCAGCACTCCTTCACTGTCCTTGATGAGCGGATTATCTATTTCCGAAGCATCCATCTATGGAAGAAGGCCGGACCGACGTGCTATAGATTTTCTTATTAATACCCGCAAGGCCGTCGATAGCGGTGGAAAACTAGAAGACCTAATTAATGAGTCTCTAAAAAAGTACCGGATTATTTATGGTTATGGTAGACCACTGGCTCGAATTGACGAAAGGGTCCTTCATATTGTTAAAAAGGCAAAATCACTAGGCTTTGATTCGGGAGAGCACTTTCAATTAGCACTCGATATCTACAAATATGTTAAACAGCACAAGCGACAGACTGTGAACGTAGCTGCGCTGGCTGCTGCGATCGGTGCCGATTTCGGGATGTCACCGGAAGAGTATCAGCTATACCTCACACCCTGTTTTATTGCTGGAATGGTTCCATGCTATTTGGACGGCATGGAAAAACCGGAAGGTAGCGTTTTTCCCATGCGATGCCAATCCATCGAATACTCAGGCCCGCACAAGCGGAGCTGGTAATCTATCTTCAATAAACTACTAAGGTCTGACGATGAACGACAGCTCAACAGAGAACAAAACAGTTCTGATAACCGGCGCCTCTTCAGGCATTGGGGCCGCCTTTGCTAGGGTCTTCGCAAGCAACAATTTTGATACGGTTCTTGTCGCCCGAAGAAAGGACCGGCTTGATTCACTAGCGAGTGAACTCTCTCGCAGCTATGGGAATAAAAACACCATTCTTTCTGCAGACTTGAATACTCCAGATGCTGTCGAGTCAATATACAATCGCCTGAATGAAATGAATATTTCGATAGACGCCCTTGTCAACAATGCGGGCTATGCTCTTCCTAAGCCCTTTATGGCAGGAACATGGGAGGAGCATTCTTCTATGATTAACTTGCTAGTAACAGTTCCTACAGAGCTATGCCATAGATTCGCTCCTGGGATGAAGGAACGTGGAGAAGGCTGGATCATTAATGTCTCTTCTATCGCTGCATTCGCTCCTGAATTTCCTGGAAGCCTATATAATGCTGCCAAGTCCTTTGTACTCCATATGACAGAGGCTTTGGATCTTGAACTGAGACCGTCAAACATTAAATGCTTATCCCTTTGTCCGGGTCTGACCTCAAGCGAATTCCACGAGACCATGGGGGTAAAAGAATTTCTCAGCTACATTCCTAAATGGCGATGGATGGACTCCGATACAGTCGCGAAGCAAGGCTTTGATGCTGTTATGAAAGGTGAGCACATTTATATAAACGGTAGAGTTAATCGAGCATTGGTGAACGCATTTAAGGTAATGCCCAATAAGGTCAAGTATTTTATAGGTAAAAAGCAAATAATCCTTTAATGTCCTTTGCATTTATCGCATAGATGGGTTGGCCCAGAGGATCTGGCGCAGGATTACTTTCGGGCCCCCATATCTTTCCTTGTATCAATCTAAAAGTTGTATGCGATTTCCCCATAAATATTTCTTCCGGGTAGTGGCAAATCTCCGGGAATAGCCGCAGCAGGTCCGGGGCTTGGCTCAAATCCATCTTTATCAAACAAATTGCGAATAGATAGAGATAGATCTAATCCAGGCACAAAATTTCGGCGCTTCACGGCAAGATCAACCGTAGCATAGCTGCTAACCGGATCACGCTCATCACCATCAATTCGCTCTTGTTTTCCAATCCAGTTGATTTGCGTTGTGAGGAAGAAATCCTTACTAAAGTCGTATCCCAATTTTCCGTATATTTGGTGATTTGGGGCATCACCGACATCAGTATTAGTGTCTTCGTCTGTAGACCTTTGATATGCATAGTTTCCAGAAGCGGTTAAAGACTCGTTAAACCTATAGCTGGCTTCAATTTCGAATCCCCTCCCTTTTCTTTTCCCAGCATTTTCAGCTTTATTATCAACAAATTGAATAAAGTCATGGATCTGGTAATAAAAAATATTTCCGCTCAAACTCAAATCATTGTTTGGCTGATAGCTGACTGCAAACTCGTAACTGTCAATTGTCTCTGGATCCAAGTTTGGATTACCAAGAGATACAGGGTTTGAAATTGCAAACAATTCCAAGAAGGAAGGAGCTCGAAAAGCTCTTCCATATAACAATTTGGTTGTAACTGTATCTGTAGTCGCCCAAACAAGAGCCACCCTCGGATTGCTAGTATCACCAAAGTCCGAATAGTGGTCGTATCTCAGCCCTGAAGTCAGCAGCCAATTCTCTGAAAACTGCCATTCATCCTGAACAAACACAAAGTGGCTGGTTCTATCTTTTTCAGGCAACCAGACCTCATCTTTATCTGCAAATTCCTCGAAGCCCCCAGGGTTGGGAACTAAATTTCCATCTGGATCCTGCAGAAAATTCTTAAGCTCTGTAGTTTCAAATACATCACCCCAGAAATAACCTAGGCCTGCCCTGACAATATGTTGATCAAACCCTTTGAATATTGAAGAAACTTGTACCCGGACATGCTCCTCCTTATATCCAGGTTCCGCCAACACTCTATCGGGAAACGCCCCTCCAAAAGTTGTCGGAAATATTACAGAAGTTGATGTTGGATCCTGCTCTCCGAAGAAGTAGCTTATTTGCGATGATATTTCCCAATCTTTAAACCAGTCTTTATTCGTATGCAATAGCTCAATAAGCGCCCGATTACTCTTATACTCTCCTTCTGGGTCAAGAGCCTGAGCAACTCCAGCGCCAGTTTGTACATGATACCGCCCTTGATAACCGGCTCTGAGATTGAACTCTTTATATTTCACATCCAGATGAGCTTCGGCCTGCTGTCGCCCAAGGTTTACTTCCCCCGGAGCGTGAGAGTCGTTAAGGCCAGATAGCGTATCAAATGCTGATTGCTGGTCTTCCTCGATAGTGCCGTCCTGCCCCTTGGTATCTGTGTACTCAAGGGTTACCCCTATCTCCAGGTCGCCGGACTTGGAGCCATGAGACACCCAACTGGAATATGTATCAAAGCTTCCAGCGCCTGCACCCACTTGGGTTCCTTCGATATCTCTTGCCGTCTTGGTAATTACGTTAATTACCCCTGCGAACGCATCTGCTCCATACAAGGCAGATCCAGGACCACGAATAACTTCTATTCGACTGATGGATTTCACCGGCATTCCTCCCCAGATCGTGTAGCGATTTCCAATTGCCAGTGTTGTCAAAGGAGTACCGTTGATAAGAAGTAGTGCCTGAGGGTTATAGGTAGAACCAGAAATTCCCCTAAAAGTGTATTTGGCAAAATAAGCTTGGAATGACTTATTTACATGCAGTCCTGGTACAGTTTCAAGCACATCGTCGAGTTCTGTAGCCCCCATTTTTTCTATGTCTTCAGCTGTAATAACAGTCGCTACTGCAGCCGCTTTATCCAATGGCGTGGGGGTTCCAGAGGCAATACTCGTGACCCTGATTTGGCCAAGCTCTTCCGGAGAAAGCTCCCAAAGTCCTTCATCAAAGAGATCATCTGCCCCATAGCAGGCAAGGGAGATGCTGCTCATTATGCTGGTGAAGATCAGTACCTTTTTCATAATAGAAGCTTTTTTATTATGGCCTAACGATATAGTTGGCGGACCAACGATAAGCAACATCCATATGCTTGCCTACCGGTCACGAGGCTTTAATAAAATAGAGTAGCAGCAGATAGAAAAATCTGCGAAAAAAAATCACATTTTCTTTTATTTACAGAGGTTTGGGCCTGGCAATCGCATATCCTTGCGCATAATCGATACCCATTTCCCTTAATCTCTGCTTGATATCATCATTTTCCACAAACTCAGCAATCGTCTTCAGTCCGACGGCATGACCGATTTTGTTACAGGCATCGACAATACTGATGTCGATAGGGTCATTCAGCATATTGCGGACAAAGCCCCCATCAATTTTCAGAAAATCCACTGGAATGGTTTTCAGATATGAAAAGGAACTCATACCACAGCCAAAATCATCCAAGGCAAATTTAAATCCTTCATCGCGGATCTCTCGAATAAATTCAACCGCATCAGAGAGATGGGCAATGGCTGCCGTTTCAGTTATTTCGAAGCAAATACGTTCAGGTTTAATTTTGTACTGGTTGAGAAGTTCCCGGATCTTGACGAAAAACTGGTCGTCACTCAATGAATTACCGGACAAGTTAACAAAAAAGGTACCTCTGTCCTGATAGCCTTTTCCGGAGTCCGCGAGATACTGAAATACCAGTTCGATCACTCTCAGATCAATCAGCGGCATCAGGTTATAACGCTCAGCTGCTGGAATAAAAGCGCCTGGCTGTACAACTTCATCACCATCCTTGAGTCGCAACAAAAATTCAGTATGCGGATCATCTGATGTCTCATCCGACAAGCAGGCCATTGGTTGATGGCACAAAAAGAGCTGATTCTGCTCTAACGCCATTCGCAAGCGGCTAGTCCATTGCATTTCACTATGCCGGCGCTGCATATCAGTGTCCTGGACCTGGTAGATCTGGACAGTATTTCTTCCCCGGTCCTTAGCGGCATAGCAGGCAATGTCAGCATGACTGAGAATTTCAGTGGCATTGGTATAGGCCTTGGTGATCTGAACGATGCCGATACTCAGGCTCACAACAAATGGCGTATTGTCCCAAACGAACTTAAAGCCTCGAACTTCTTCCTTTAGAGTTTCAGCCAGCTCAATCGCGTGCTGTTTGCCGCAACTCTCCAGAAGAATACCAAACTCATCGCCGCCCAAACGTGCCAGAGTATCACTCTCACGTATGTGGCGGGATAGAATCCGCGCAATCTGTTTGAGTAATTCATCCCCTGCAATATGGCCACAGGTATCGTTAATGATCTTGAACTGATCCAGATCCAGGTAGAGCAGCATGTGGACCAATCCACGTTCTTTACTGCTGACCAAAGCCGATCTCAGGCGCCGATCAAATTCTCTTCGGTTCACCAGATCCGTCAGACTGTCATGATAGGCCATATGATGCAGGGATTGCTCTGCCTGCTTACGGGCATAGCGAACACCGGCTTCCTTCAACTCACGCTGAATAGCGGGCAATAGCCGGGCCATGTTGTCCTTCATAATATAGTCGTGGGCTCCGGCCTTCATCGCGCGTACAGCGATATCTTCACCAATGGTGCCGGAAACGATGATAACGGGAGTATCGAGGCCTTCACTCTTGACGACTTCAAGAGCCTCTTCAGATGAAAAACCGGGCATATTGTGGTCAGTAATAACAATATCCCAGGATTGTTTAAGCGCCTGCCGCAGGGTTAATTCGGAGTCCACGCGCTGGTATTCGGGAATGATTCCTCCTTTTCGGAGTTCCCGAATCAAAAGGAATACGTCGTCTTCCGAATCGTCAACGACCAATACTCTTAGCTTGTCGGTAACTCTTTGTTCCTTCATCGCGGCTTGCATGTTGTATAACGACATATTTTTAGGTCTTATTCAGCGGATACCTGCTACACCTCGATGCTTGTATTGCCGATAGACTAACAAACCCACTGTTTCCAATCAGTGATAAAGCATCAAAAGTCCAATTAAGTCAGTCACCTATAAACTTAACTCTTTGTCCTGAATTGCGCCAGCACTAAGAATAAACTTTTTTATAACTCGCGGACCAATTAACCTTTTCTTTTGGGGCCTGATCAAATTACCTGCTTTCTTGAGTCTAGGCTCAAGAGGGGCTTTTATACAAATATTATTTAACCGGCACACACTTTAAAGGTGACATAACCTCCCATTTATAAACACCTTTTCTTCAACATTCAACGCAAAATTTGTCTATACATTCAATGTAAAATAGAACGTGCTTCCTTTGGAAGGTTCAGACTCTGCCCAGATCCGCCCTCGATGGCGGGTAATAATGCGATATACGGTGGCCAGCCCTATTCCACTACCCTCAAACTCTGCGGGCGTATGGAGTCTGTTGAACGCGACGAATAGCCGATCTGCATACTTCATATCAAAGCCGGCTCCGTCATCCTTCACAAAATAGACAGCCCCTTCCCTCTTTCCGATAACGCCGAACTCAATATGCGCATTGTCTTTCTTGGAGGAATACTTCCAGGCATTCTCCACCAAATTGGATAACGCAATATGTAGCAGCCTTCCATCCCCCTTGGCTTTAACGCTCGGCGCAATACTGAAAGTAACATTCCTATCCGGTTCGCTGGATTTGAGCTCCATGGCAATACTCTCCACCATGCCGCTCAAATCGACTTCCGTGCAATCCAGCTTATGTCGGGTAACCCGGGATAAGGTCAGCATACTATCTATTAACATACTCATCCGGCCGCTGGCGGACCTTATACGACCCAAGTACTCCATGGCCAGATCATCAAGTCTTTCGCCGCAATCTTCCAGAATGGCTTCACCGTACCCGTCTATGGCCCGAAGAGGTTGACGCAGATCGTGAGAGACAGAATAACTAAAGGCTTCAAGTTCCTGATTGGCCGCTTTTAACTCAGCCGTTCTGATTTCCACCTGACGCTCCAGACTTCCATAACTCTTCAGTATCTCTTTATTCTGGTACTCAATCGTTTCCAGCATGGCATTAAAGGATTTGGTCAGCTCTCCAATTTCGTCAAAGCTCTCAAGCTCAGCCCGGAGGCGATAGTTCTTGTCTTTGGCAATTCGAGTCGCAGTTTCCGAAAGGTGCAGCAGCGGCGTGGTAACGGTACGTTGCAGTATGGCGGAAATAATAAGAAGCCCAAGAACAGCTAACGCTGAAACAATGGTGGCGGTAGCTACATAATTTTGCAGGTGGCGCCGAAGTTCATCCAGGGTGGATTGAATATACAAACGGCCAATGACTTCCTCGTCCAGCACAATGTCCTGAACCGTATAGAAATAGTTATCCTTAAATACACCATTGGTAGTCACCGGTTTTTCAGGACAAACCGCTTCTCCTTCACGGGTAAAAGTGGCCAGAACACCATTATTCTCATCATAGATACAGGCAAGAGTGATCGACTCGCGTAACTTGAGACTGTTGATGTTATCCTTCAATTGAGCCACATCCCCAAACACCAGCGCCGCATTACTTCGGTCAGCCAGCATGTTTCCGATGACATTGAGCTCCTGATTAATTTGTTGCCTATAAGTCAGGTTCTCATACCAGATCAGGCTCGCACTCAATATAAGAATGCCGAAAACGCTGGTAATGAATGTCAGCAATATCAGTTTTGTTTTTATCGGTAATCTAGACCAAGTCATTTCACCACCTTAGCCTCATTGGTACACCTCCTGCGCCAGCTCAAGAAGCTTCGAGCTGATGGCGACCCCGGACTTTCTGGCACTGAGAAGATTTATTTCAAAGCGAATCACGTTCCCTACCTGAACAAACCCGATCATTCCTCCGTTTTTGGCAAAATCCTCTATATCGCTCACCGTCAAGGCGTGCTCCAATGCGGGGGTTGTCAGGATATTTTCAAATTCCTTGCGCTCAGAATCGCTGATGAATATCACCGTGCAGACTGGAGCAACAGTCATAGAATCAAATTTGAACAGCTTAATGGGCTTACCCTGGATGGTTTTGCCATTAATGGGATCAATCAGCTCCTGGAAAGGGTCTTTGCCGAGTATGCAGACATTAATCTCGCCAGCGCCTTCGACGGATTCATTCTTCCAGGAAACAAATTTAATGAAGTTATAGAGATAAGCCGCCTTTATTTCGTATTCCGAACGGGCATAAGCATTCCCCCCGGAAATGAAAAGCATCAGGATCAGAACGATTGTCGTTATCCAGCTTGGTCTTTTTCGGAAGATCATCTACTGGTTATCACCAAGGTTTCCCAACCATCTACTCACGAATAAAGATATTAATCCATTCAGTCAGTTATAATTTTTTTTGAATGTCACCTGGAGAATAGACAATTGCGGCAGACTTCGACAGGCCAATCAATAAAAAAGGTTGCAATGTTTACCTTAAATGGCATTCATCAAGAACTCACAAAGGCAATACAGTGTTTGCACGCGCTATTCTGAATCACCTCGCCGCTCACTTCAATATGATATGTCGTCGTGTTTGAGAGCAATCGGATATTTCTTGGTAAGGGCTCAGTTTACTCCCCCTCATTACCGTGAAGCACTTTTAACACCTGATAAATGAGTAACTGTAGTTTTTCATTCAAACACAACCTTAATCTCATAAGATTTCGTGAGCACAGCTCTGAGACAAGACTAACGACGCTATTAATCCCCCACTTCAACTGGCCCATTTTTCATGCAGAGATCAAGCCGTTTAGAGGTATACTATTTTTGCCCTCAGATCTGAACCGCTGATATCCAAAGGCCCTTCATAGACTATCGACACGTAAACACCAATCCTTTCCAAGCTACTCACAATAATTTATACCGCAACAGCTTTTCACTTTATATTGACAGCCTATCTCATTATGATTAATTAACGATGTGCTCGTCAGGAAATTATGGATTGGACCGCCAATGCAGACCAATCATATTGTTCATAATGGAAGGGAAACTATGCAAACCAAACATCCTCTGATATCTCTGCTTCTAGTCAGCACACTGATAACAGCCTGTCATCACAAAGACAATGACGATAAGCAATCATCGTCGGGAAATGAGACGGATAACACTGCATCGGCGACCTTTGTCGATAACGCTGTTTCGGGACTGCAATATTTATGCTCAAGTTCAAATCAAAAGAAAGTCACCGACGACCAAGGTATGCTTGAGTGCAACAAAAACGATACCGTCACATTTTATGTTGGAAGCATTGAGCTTGGTATGACTGTCATTACAGACTCCACCGTATTTATCACTCCTGCTACTTTGATTGGTCAGAATACAGATGAGAATACCGCTGGAGTATTGAACATGGGGAGATTTCTGATAAGCCTGGATTCCGATCAGGATGTATCCAATGGGATATCAATTGCCACTGACTCCCTTATCGATACTAGCGTGAACGTTGATTTCAATCAAAGCGTCGAGGATTTCGCTAACTCCATTGATACAGTCCTGACCGAACTCACCCAGAACCTTGAAAATGGTCCTTTCCCATTAGTTAAAGAAGATGATGCCCATGATCATCTTCGCGTTGGGCTCTACCTTCGTAACGCAGGGGTTTATGAAGGACTGGTCAACTATGGTGATGCTGATAGAAAAGTCACATTGCTGGTTTCCCGGCGAGGACATGTTCAAGGCACAAATAAAACCCTGGCGGGAAAATATGCGCATTCGGGGCTTAATGAACAACAAAACCTTAGTTCGCTTGGTAGTACAGATTTCTTAAGAGTTGATGGTTCAACCGGTGCAACCAAGGTGTTAAACGCTCATTTTTCTGATGGCGTGCTAACAGGAAGCTCCGCTCAAGAAAATGATCAAAGTAATATTATTCTGCTTGAGGCAAAACGAATTGTAGCCTTTGATTCGGTATATGATCAGGCAGTCGTTGATCGTTTTAATGGGTATATGCCAATCGATATTGATCTCGGCCAAATAGGACAATTCAGATTTTTCAATAATTCTGAGGACCTGCAAGGTATACCCTATATAGCCATGGTCAATGGAGCCCCCTCTTCTTCAGACCCTGAAAAAGATATATCAACTCCGCACTGGATTTATATTTTCGGTGAGATAGTAAGTGCAAAAAACAATCAAATTCGGTTAGTTGCACTTTCGCTCAATGGATATTTTGTTGATATGACGTTTGACTTGTCCGGTCAAGAGCCCTCAATGATTGCAAATTGGAGCCATGTTTATGAGGGTAAAAAGGGCATTTCAACAAGTTTCCAAACAAATAATTGGAATACTAGGTAGCTCATAAGACAGCGTTAATATAGATCTTGACAGCCAATTCAAAATGGCCAGCGGCGCTATTTCTAGCGCCGCTTTTTATTGGATAGTTCGTGGATTTCATCCTTGTTTCTTATAGACAGCAGTGTTGTTACTCTCATCGCACTCATCAATCTTCTGGGAATAATCCACCGTAAAATGCAACTCTGCGTCCGGATCAAAGACCCAATAACCAAGACGGAATGTCACCCCGATAGATGCACCTGGAGCCAGAACACCTACCGGCTGAATATCAACAGCCCCAGTCCCAGGGTCAAACACACGAGCGTCTGTAGCTGCCAATGTACTGGTACTTCCCGCATTAGTAACCACAATCTTAATGACGGATTCACCTGTGGTTGCATCCCAAACAGGGTCATATACCTTCCGTATTATCAGATCAGGCCCTGAACAAGCATTAACACAAAGACAATGATACCGTTCACTCACCAAAACCTGTTGATTTGGGGTGCCTATAAAGCAGGCTGTCTTATCATCAAACTGATTCCCATATAGCCAGGCATCGATATCTGCCGGCGATGGAACATCCAACTTATTGGATTTGCACACATAGGTTCGCTTGATTCCATCATAAGGAGCCAACTCACTCTCGGCCCGCCCTCCAGTCCAGGCACGGCAGGTTTTTGGGCAGGTTAAAGGCCCGCTTAGACCATAATAGTTAGGATACCAGCCAACCTTATAGCTGGTTGAGACTCCGTCCTGAATCGGATCGGCGAAGGCGTGGGAAAATGCGAGCAAGAGTACTAAAAACAAATAGCGTTGAAGCATCATGGCGTCCCTCCATCTTTCCTGAAGTACTAAGAACATCCTGTCCGGGCTGTTTGGGTTCCCTGCCCGGTCTAGTAGTGATAGCGCGAGGTCGGTGACTTTGCAATGGAAATAAGCCCCAAGGAACTTATTAGCTTAAAACGTTGAACAGTTACACCTTTAAGTAATAAATATTCAGATTTCTCGATCTGTGATCAATTCCAGAGCTGCTACTCTGCCAACTTCATCGCTTTGTGAGGATCAGGCGTCACACTTTCAGCGTCTGAGAGTTTTGATAGCTTTAAGAATCAAGGCGCCTTTCTAATTTCACTTAATACCTTGTTTCGGTGACTACTAATCACTCCCGCCTCTTCCATCTCCCTTAATACCTCGGTGAGAGGTTCGAGCAAGTGAAGGTTCTTCTTATGAAGGTAATGGTAGCTATGGATAACTTCCAACGGCGGTTCTATAGAGACGATATTGTCGAAACCTAAATCGTCTATGATCTTCAGACCATTTAATAGTCCATCAATTGCGATATCCGTTCTTCCGGCATCCAGCATTCTCAAGGCATTTTCGACTGTATTGGAGGGCTCTATACGAGTAGGAGGTAATAAATTATCCTCGATGACCTTAACGCCACGGTTATACCCGACTTTATAGGGGGTCAGGCTCTCCCAACCAGTAATGACAATACTGTTTTCCTTCCTTGAAAAAGCGACTATATCTATCTCAGCGATGGCTACAGGCACTCTGATCAGGTTTTTATAAATTTCGTCCATACCCTTGACTCTGAATAGCTCACCATCGATCAAGCCACTGTCTGCCGTAAGAAGAGAGCGATATCCGGGCTGAGGAAGGACCTTCAGAGTATATCCCATGCGTTGGTATGCATCTGTCATGATGTCTACAGATATTTGTGTAATAGGATCATTGCCCTGGAAAGTGGAAAAAGTCACCTCTTGAGAATGCGAATACCCGCTTAACCCTATAACAAGCAACAGGATTGCCAATCTCATCTGTTTTTCACCATGTTTGCTTCTGAGACTTTTTGTATGCCTAAAAGTCTAAGATATTCACGGAACAACGCCAGAATTTCCTCTATCTATCAGCATAAAAGAAAAACCTGAGAAGCTTTATTTTGGGAACTTAGAGAAAGTCTTGGCTAGTCAGTTCATCAAACTGATGAGTATTATCGCTCTAACTGACATAGTATCAATTAATCTGTATCCCCAGAAGATATTGCTATAACACGGTACTAGTAGAAATATGGGGTGGTACCTTTCCTACCAACAAAGTCTATTTAAAAAAAGAGCTATCAGAATTCAGAAATATTTCCTTATCGCCGTTCATCACTGCCCAACGCCAATAGATACGCATTTATGAGAAACAGTGAATGATTGTCCACTAATTTAGGGCATTAAATAATTTTCCAAAAAGCCCTTGTCGGTATTCAAACTTTGTATTAGTGTGAAATGTAGTTGAACACGAAACAGTCAATGCGCCAGCGTGGGACGCGGTGTGTTTGTTGTCTTTTGTTTGCCTTCCTTATTCGCGCTGTAGCGGGCATCCGAAGTAAACACGTTCGAGCAAGCATTTTCTAAAAATAATAATGTCTAGCTTGTTGCCAAGGGATGTGTCATGGCTTCGTATAAGGGTGTGCAAGGCGCACTAGCGGCCCTTGAAAACTTTTTTAAAAGCCGGTTACCTGCCGAATTAAGTGCAGGTCCTACCAATGCCAGTGTAAAACTATTAGGCAGCCAGGATATTGCCTCAAAATTGAGCGGCAATTTACTGGGCATCTACCTTCACCGGATCACCATCGATGATCACGGCCGCACACGCTTTTTCAAACCCCAGGGCCCCGGAAACAATCAAGGTCCCAGACCGGAATTACCGGTTAATCTCCATTTCCTACTGATAGCCAACGCCACCAGCGCCACTATAGAAGCTGATCTCATGGCCTGGGCCATGGTGGAAATTGCCAACCATGGCCAAATCGACATTTCCCACGTGCAGGACATTGACGACGAGTGGGGTCAAATGGAGTTGTTGAATGTCACCCCTGCTGAAATGAGCACTGAAGACCTGATGCGCATCTGGGATGTCTTTGAATCCTCCTATACATCCACCATGGCATACACAGCAAAAACCGTTCGCCTGCGACTGAACCCGCAACGGCTTGAAGGCGAAGACGTTAAATCACGTGTGTTTCCAACGGGGCGCTTATGAAGATCCAGGTGCTCGAGACCAATGTCCTACATGCCTCCGATGTCATTTACTGGCTGGACGGCAGTACCCATACGGATACAACCCAGATGCACCGGGTTGCTCATTCCCTGTCCATAGAGTTCAGCACTTATCCAAAAGATTTGAAGGTAATTCAGTCCGCCGGTAAAACCGGTCTGTTACGAAAACCAACCCAGGATATTGTCGATGGTCGTGCCACTGAGGCCCAGCGCACGTTTGTGGCAGGGTCTCCATACGCCCTAGAAGGTCAGGTAACAGATCCAAAAGGGTTTTATAACGCCAGAACATTTTCCTTAACCGCCGGTGCTGCCGACGGCCACGGCATTGTACTCTACCCGACTCCTATCGGTAGTCGGGTCAACAAGACAGGCGCCCTTTTTGCCTCATTACGCTGGAGTGGTGATGGAAGCCCGGTACCTTGGGCCATCGCCACCCTGACGATCACCATACCGGGAGTGCCGCAGCCACAGATTTATAAAGGACAGGCGGATTATCGTGGCGAACTGGTTATTCCCTGGCCCAAAGTCCCCCCGCTATCTGCAGGCCAGGACCATTACGATGCCACCCTTGCGGTAACGGCTCTACAGAGTGCCACGGAGGATACTCCCATAGACCCGTCCACCCTGATAGCCGCAGAGCTGGAAAGTACCACCAGCGAAAATTCGTTTTCCGACCCCATCGGGTTACAGGTTGTCCCCGGTGAGATGTTAATCGTCCGATCCGCCAGTAAGGATCACTTAACCGTTCAACCGAGTTGACCCATGTGAAAGGAGAATATCATGCCTGAATACCTAGCACCGGGTGTGTATGTAGAGGAAGTCAGTTTCCGTTCCAAGTCGATCGAAGGTGTGGGCACCAGTGTCGCAGGCATGGTGGGTCCAACCCGATTCGGTCCGATTCGCGGCAGGCCAGAAGTGGTGACCAGCTTCAATGAATTCCGGCGAATGTTTGGCGATGTTGAAGACCTCACCTTTGGCGGAACCGACCAACTAAATTACACCGCCATGGCGGCTAAAGCCTTTTTCGATGAAGGTGGCAAACAGCTGTTCGTGTCCCGCGCAACCAACTATGCCTCTCCAACGGCGGGTTATGGTTCAGCCACGGATTCCAACAATGATGTCACCTTCCAAGCCCGCTTTCCGGGTTCGATGGGTAATTTCACTCTGGAGGTGGAATGGCAGGACAGCGAAAACCTGTTACTTTCAGTGGCAACAAGTGCCCCGGCCGAGGGCGACATCGTTTACCTAGATGCAACAGGGTTAAACGCTGAAGCCATTGCCGCCGATGGACTTGATGGAGCGCGTTTTCCGATGGATATTCGCTGCATTGCGCAAAGGGTTGGCACCCATTTCCAAATATTGAATAACCTTGCACAAATTGATGCCAATGATGGTACCGAAATGGCAGCCACTGATCTCGCCGATAGTGGAAATCATCTGGTTCTTGCCGAGATGACTATCGGAGGCGCCACCGTCAGCTACACCCGGGTGACCGCCAAGAATCCCACCAGCGGCGCCCTGACCGATGGTACTGCTGCAGTTCTAACATTAAGCGAGGAAACCGATCTCTCGGATTTTCACGTGGGAGACCATTGGGGAACTCTGACCACTCTTTACGGCACACTAAATGCCGCGGGCACTATCTTCACCGTTGATGGCAGCGGTCTGAATCAGGGAGTTGGAACTGCGATTCCACTTTATCTGTCCGCACTCGGAGCTGCCCCCTCCTCGGTTCGTGCGGTCATGGCACAGCGGATGTTTTCCCTTTCAGTCCATAACGGTGGAAAGGATGCGCCGGTTATCTATAACTATGGCCCTATCAACACCGGACACACAGGAAAAGGAACACTCGCAGATGTCATTAATCCGACCCCGGAGAAACGCCTTGATCAGCTGACCAGTCCTATTGGTGTGGAATTCGACGCCAGCATTTCTGCCGGAGACGTGTTGTTGGCCCTCTACGATATGTTTGATTCCTCAGCAATGTCACCTGTCGATCCGCTGGACCTGGATGGCCCCCGCTACCTGATTACCATGACTGGAGGCAACGACGGCTCCGCGCCTGTAGCCATTCATTATGCCGGAGTCACCGACGAGGTTAGCGGTAGTACCGGTTTCGCCGCATTGGAGGATATTGAAGACGTATCCATCGTCGCAGTACCCGCAGCCGCTGCAGACTCCACCAACCATCAGGCCATTGTCACTGAAATGCGTAAGCACTGCCGCAAGATGCGTTACCGAGTCGGAATCGTCGATGCGCGCAAAGGCATGGCATTGTCAGAAGCCCGTAACTTTGGCGCCCTGTTTGATGATTCCCGCCTGGCCATGTACTACCCCTGGGTGGAAGTGTCTGATCCACGTGGCAAAGTTAACAGCATCGCCCTCCCACCTTCCGGATTTATTGCCGGAGTTTATGCCAATACCGATGTGCAACGTGGTGTCCACAAGCCACCGGCCAACGAGCCGATTTATTCTGCGCTGCGCTTTGCCCAGGATATCAACCGATTCCAACAGGAACTGCTGAACCCGGCCGGCATTAACTGTCTACGTACACTGACAAGTGGTGGCAATCGTGTCTGGGGTGGCAGAACCCTGTCGACAGATCCGGAATGGAAATACGTTAATGTCAGGCGCTACTTCCTTTATCTGGAACGGTCGATCGAAAAATCCACTCAGTGGGTCGTATTCGAGCCAAATAACGAACGGCTCTGGGACAACGTGCGGCTGACCATCGAAAGCTTCCTCTACAACGAATGGGCCAACGGTCGCCTTCTGGGAACCGACAAGACCGCCTATTTCGTGCGCTGTGACCGCAGCACCATGACCCAGAACGATATCGATAACGGCCGCCTGGTGTGTGAAATCGGGGTGGCTGCCGTCAAGCCGGCCGAGTTCGTCATTTTCCGTATTGGCCAGAAAACCGCTGACAGCAACGGGTAACAGGAGAATCACACCATGGCTCAGTTTCGAGAAACCCCATACAGCGTCTTCAACTACCTGGTGGACCTGAACGACGGCACAGAAGGTGACGTTGCCGGCGGCTTTTCCGAGGTCTCCGGCCTCAATGCCGAAGTGACTATCGCAGAATACCGCCGCGGCAATGCGCAAACCAACTATGTCACCAAGATCCCGGCGATCAATAAGGCCGGTGATGTCACGCTGAAGAGAGGCGTTGTCGGCGCCAGCAATATCAGCGCCTGGCTGGACGAGGTTCGTGCGGGAGCGATCAGCAAGAAAGACGTCACTATCAAACTCAAAAGCGAGGACCCTACAAGCTCAACCGCAGTGGTTACCTGGAAGCTCAAAAACGCCATGCCGATCAAATGGACCGGCCCCACACTGACCGCCAAGGGAGGCAGTGATGTTGCCATTGAGGAGTTGGTGTTGGCGGTAGAGTACATCGAGCAGGTCTGACAGCCCGGAACATTCGGTACAGGGCTGAGGGAACCTCGAGATAATTCGATGAATGAGAGATGAAAGGTGTATGAGAGGTAAGGTATGCAGGAACTGCTTGCTGCTCGCGTCACGCTGACACCCCAGGCGTTACAACCACGACCGGCTGCCCTGGAGGTAGCCATGCTCGGCCATTGCCCTGGCCGGGTAAGGTTGGAACGTCTCCTGGCCATGCCACAGGTACTGGCTGAAATGCGCGCATCCGGCTATGCCAGTCACGTCGACCAATTGCAGGCAGGAACTGCCGATACCTTTCTCCAGTCATTACATCACTTGCCGCTGCCTTTGCGCAGCAGCGCGGAGTTTCATGACATATTTCCCGATGCCCACGCCAATCCGACTCAGTACCGCAGTATCCTGGCAGGTAACCGAGCCTGGTTATCACCCTGCGTAGACGACTTCTTTGCTAACGGAGGAGTCAAGCTTTGGTTGGTCAAGGTACCGGAGTCCGAGAGCCAGTCCGGATTCTTTCCTGCGGAAAATACCCAGGTTCACGATGTCCTGACATTACGGGGGCTGGCCACTCTGTTGATCATCAACAGCGTCGGCAGCATTGCTTTTCCGGATCTGGAGCGGTTGCAGGTTCCCGCCAAACTGCCGGATATTCCCCGGGTGAGGTTGGATAATCCTGATCCGCAGTTTGTCCCCTGCACTGATTCCCTAGACGATGATCATCGGGAACGGCGCAACGATGATGAAATTCCCGAAGCACCAGACCCTCTGCTTTTCTCGACCGTACTGCAGCAGTTGCTGCGAACAACCGGCCAGTACCGTCCGGACTGGCAATTACTGCTTTCAATGCCCCTGGCCTATTCCGAGGCATTGGATACGCCAAGACTGGATCCCGCGGCAGTACAAGTTCTTAACTCTCTGAAGCAAACGGAGCAGGCTCACCGTTTACGCCAACTGCAGTTGATATTTCCTTACCTGCGGGGTCCGGCCTTTTCTTTGCGCAGTGCAGTGGGGGCCATCGCCGGACAACAGGCCAACCGCGCACAGCGTATCGGGGTCTGGGCATCCATCGCAGACCAGCCACTTCAGGTAGCCGCCCGCCCCTATCCGTCGCTATCAGTTTCCGAAACCGTGGCGTTTCGGGATAAACCAGGACTCAGTGTCATTCGATTCTGCCGCAACCAGCTGCGTTTAGATGATGAGCGACTGACGGTACCGGCTCTACCAGCGGCGGATATTAAAACCACCGTCAATGACAGTCGCTATGACGGATATCGCTCAGCAGAAATTCAACGTTTTTTCGGTTACCTGCAGCGGGCATTGCGCTCACTGGGAGAGCAACTGGTATTTAATGTGGATTACCGTGACCCTCGCCCGCGCCTGTTAATGGATCGCTTCTTCCGGAACCTTCATCAACGGGGGGCTCTGCGTGGAATATTGCCGGAAGATGCATTTCAGATCCGTCAGATACCGGCAAACGAAGGCGTTATGTTGTTTGAGATCGAAATCGCACCCGCCTTACCCATAGAACGTCTGCGCCTGACGTTCAGCAATGTCGACGGATATTGGAATGGAGGGCTGTACCTTGGCTGAATTCGTCCCCTTCCGATTTCGGGTTCACCTTTATCAGAGTGACAACAATCACCTCCTGTGCAGCGGCTCTTTCAGTGAAGTAACTGGTTTTGAACTCACCATGGAACCCAAGACCCTCGCTGAAGGCGGACGAAACTGGGGTGAGCTGCAGCGTATCGGTGTCACCAAGTTTGCGCCCATGGTGCTGAAACGGGGCGTGACCAGTGTCAATGATCTCTGGTCCTGGTTTGATGCCACCACTCGCGGTGCCAATTACGGTTACCGCCTGCATGGCGAAATCGAGGTGCTCGGCAATCCCACCCTGAACCAGGGAAACAATGCTGAGTCGGGACAGGTTCAAACCGAAGAACAGGTAGTCATGACCTGGCGGCTACACGGTGTATTGCCTACCAAATTTAAAGGACCGGACCTCAACTCAACAGCCAACCAGGTGGCGATCGAAGAAGTTCATCTGGTTCATGAGGGGCTGGAATTGCAAAGAACCGCTCCAGCCCAATCCAACGATAACAGCTCAGGAGGACAACCCACATGACCACTCCTGAACGGGGCAAACTGATCCCGGTAACCGGAAATAATGACACCCCGCAGAATGACGAAGCCATCGACGTTCAGTTCAATCCGACCACACTGAAGGTCAGCCTTTCCAATACATTGAAGGAAAACCAGCGAAACGGTAACAGCCGTGCCGCGCAGTTTGTCGACAAGAGTTCTTCCAGTTTGACTGTTGAACTCATTTTCGACACCACTTTTGTGGACAACTCCAGCGATCAGGGAACCGGCTCCTCGGACAGCGCCTCTTCAAACTCCGGAAGTTCGCCCTCCAGCGGCGGCTCATCATCCCAGGGTTCCAGTGCAAACCAAATTCAACAGGGGTCGGATGTCCGCAACCTCACCAAAAAAATTGCTGAAACCTTTCTGAAACCCCGAGCCGGCTCCAATAACCGGAAAAAAGCACCGCGTCGCTGTCTGTTTCAATGGGGGAGTTTTGAGTTCATTGGACTCGTCGAAAGCTACGAGGAAACCCTCGACTTTTTTTCCAAAGAAGGGCGACCTCTGCGGGCCACTCTGTCCCTTAAACTGAAGGAAGACCGGTTTCAGTTCCGGCAACGTACCGAAGGGGTCGCCGCGGCCCAAACTGACGATCCACCCACATTAAGCCCCACCGGAAATGCCGACAGCGCCGCAGATAACAATGCTGACAGCAATGGTGCCGGAGATCAGCCTCCCGGTGAGGGTGCAACCAATCCAGCTAATGAGGCCGCAGGCCAATCCGCCAGCCCAGTGCCGGGCAATAGCGACGGCAAAGGGAGTAGCTGGCGGGACAATGCCATGTTCAATGGTTGTGAAAATCCACGCCTGCCCAGTGGCTCAATGTTAGCCCTGCCAAGTGCTTCTCTATCAGCCTCGGTCAACATAAAAGCCAGCGCATCCGCAGGCGTTGGTGCCTCTTTTTCGGCAGGCGCCGGTGTCAGTTCCGGATTTTCAGCAGGTGCCAGTGCTGGTGTGTCCGCCAGTGCGGGAGCATCTGTCCAGTCCGGTGTATCCGCTTCGGCCAGTTCCGTAGCCCAGGTAAGGGTCACTCCCGCATTCAATTTCGGCGCTTCTTCCAGTCTGGGTACCGGCATTGAAGGAGCATTTAACGCCACCGGTGAATTGAACCAGCAACTGAACGCCACCGGTGTCATTAACGGTTCGACGCCACTCAGGGTATCCAGCAGTGACCAGCCGGTTAATGCCAGTTATCAGAAACGCTGGCAATACAGCCACCAGGAATCCCTACCGCCGGCCGCCCCTGGTGTCGGCTTCGATTGAAGGAGGGGACTTGAGATATGCCGGTATTTATTAATGAAGTTGTCACAGATATTCAGGAACCCGTGGTTGAAGCAATGGAAGAACAACCAAGTGCACATCAGCAGCCACTCTCTGTGGCCGAAATTGAATTGGGGGAAACCCTCGATCGCATTCGTCAAAGACAAGAACGTTTACAAATAGATTAAGGATGTATAGGTGACATTGAGGGTGTACAGATGGCGTTGATGGAAAGCAGGTGGAATAGCCGGGTATGACAGAAGAAGCCTTTGTCAGTTCACGTCCCAACTTCAAAGTGGGAGGCGAGCTTCGGGAAGATCTTCACGAAGCCCTTACTGGTATGGTCATCAACCTACCATTAAGTGGCTGCGGGCATGCAGAGCTGACATTGAGCAATTGGGGACGGCCACAAGGTGAAGACGATCCCGATTTCACATTAGCCGACTTGCAACTGGGTGATGAGATAGAAATTCTCATGGGAGAGGATGAGGAAACCAGGATCTTCATTGGCGATATTACCGCCATTGAAGAGCAATATGGAGAAGGTGCCCCCACACTGGCGCTGCTGCTCCAGGATCGCCTGCATAAGTTGGCTCGGATGCGTGACAGCCGGGCATTCGAGGATATGAGTCCCAATGATGTGGTCAATACCTTGGCCAGTGAAGCCGGTCTGACTGCCGACGTAAACGTATCCGACATCAGCAGCCACTGGCATCAACTCAATGAAAGCCATCTTGCCTTCTTAATGCGCCTGCTGTCCCGTTTCGATATCGCCCTTAGACTCAATGGCGACCAGTTACGCGCCAAGCCGGAAGAGGAAGACCCCGATCCCATATCGCTGGATGCAGACGATAACGCGCTGAAGATCCGCCTGCTAGTAGATCTCAACCACCAGCCAACGGCCACAACTGTCTCCGGTTACAACGTTGCCGATGACGAAGCAACAACCTTTGAAGCCAATTCCCTTGATCCTGCCCCTGAAGGTACGGCCGCCGCCAGGGCGCTCAGCCAATTAAGCTGGGACGGAACGGAGGTTGTCCCACATCCGTTCGCCCGCAGTAATGCGGAAGCCGAAGCCTACGCCCGTGCCCATTTCCATCGTCAGGCCAAGCGCTTTGTACAGGGTTCGGTAGTCTGTCAGGGAGAAGCAGCCCTGCACAGTGGACGCGAGGTGGAGCTGACGGGTATTTCACCTCGTCTGGCAGGCCGCTACCAGGTCGTTCACTGTGTCCACCGCTTTGACAATCAGGGGGGGTTTGAAACCCATTTGAAAGTAAACCGAGCCGACTGGAGTCCAGACCAATGAATGTCCATACCCTGGGACAACTCAACAGCCTGCAGCTGGCGCGTGTCACCGACAATGCCGATCCGGATCAGCGGGGTCGCATCAAAGTACAGCTGCAAACCGCCCAGGTTGAACTGTGGGCCAGTGTGGTGGCGCCTTCGGCCGGCAATAACTATGGAGCCAGTTTTATACCCCGTAACGACGAAATTGTGGTGGTCGGCTTTCTGAATCCCGACACCCCATTGGTACTAGGCAGTATCTGGTGTGGCAACGGTAGCGTTCCCGAAGATATCAATGCACAGGAAGATCAATATGTGATCCGCACCCCTGCCGGCACAGTGGTGGAATTTGATGACAATGAGGGCCCCAAAGTCGAAATGCGTACCCGCTCGGGTTACCGGGTCACGGTGACCGAAGAAAACGGCGGTGAGGTACAGATAGAGAGAGGCTCCCAGATAGTTACCCTGACCTCCTCTTCGATCGATATCAATTCCAGTGGACCGGTCAACATCAACGCCTCTCAGGTCAGCGTATCCGCCAGCATGGTACAGGTGGATGCCGGCATGTCGCGCTTCAGTGGCGTAGTACAGGCCGATACGGTGATTGCGACCTCGGTCGTGGGTACAACCTATACGCCGGGAGCAGGCAATATCTGGTAAGAGCTGAAAACGCAGGCCGCACAAAGGTTAGGAAACACAAAAGGCAAAGACACAAGAAAATAGACAATAAACGGCACGACAACAGTCATGAGACGAAGAATAGAGAACTATAACGGTACCTCCATGGAGCTTCTCCAATGAATATGATGCAGACACTGCATAACGTTCGGCTTAAGGCGCCTTTCTTTGCGAAAGATCGCCATAGTGCCCTGTTGCGTTATCTTGATCCGGACTTCGTCAACCGTTTCAGACAAGACATCCAGCAGCGACGTTTTTCCCAGGCGACATTTGGCGATTGGATCGAAGAGGAAAAACACAGCCGCCATGATACCAAGCCGGTACTCAGGCTTCCCTCCCACCGGGCCTTTCATCTGGTGTGCTGCGAGGTGGTATGTGAGCGCTTTGGCCTACCCGCACTGGACCCGGCGAGGATTACCAGTGCGGGTTTTGTTATACGGCGCCGCCAGAACGGTATCGAACAGGCATGGATGCTGGAAGAAGGAGAAGCCCTGGGCTGGCAAAGCGCTGCGGCGGAGCTACGTGACCCGGATCTGGACCGGCGTCTGTGCCGCAATGGAGTGCTTCATGCCCGCAACGACAAGCCCGCCTACAGCGGAGAGGAGATTCACCCACTGCATGTATTGAATTCACGGGACTCTGACGGTAAACGCCATACATTGCTGTTCGGTTACCTTCCTCTGGGTGGATTCTATTACGAACGGCAGGCTGAATCAGCGATTGACACTCAATCAATGAATGAAGCCAAAGACTACATGGCCCGCTCACTCCCCTGGCCTTTTGGATACCGCGAGGGTAAAAACCAGAGTTGGCGGACAATCCACAATACTCCGGTGCAGACCGGTGTTCCCAGTAAGGCCATGTTCGAGCTATTGCGTCTGTGGGTCACGCGCTACCATCTTGGCAAAACCGATGTCGCCGAAAATGCGGTATTGGAAGCCATAGCCGATCATCTGGATTTCATTGATGAAAGCAAGATACCTGCAATACTCAGGCGCGCCGGCTATGGGCCTGTCCAGGCTCAACAATACAAAGCCTATCGCAAATACAGTCTGCTGCATTATCTCAAATCCTGTTACCAGAAAGGGGGCGACAATCCGTTGGTGGCCTGGGTGATCCGACAGGAGGAAAAACTGGCGGTCAATCCATCAGCCAGCCTCGATGCTTTACCCAACTCCAGTGGTTCCGGCACTCTCAACCTGAGTTTAAAAATGGTTGCCAGCGACGCCCAGGAAATCCGCCATGCGCTTAACCAACGCTTCACCACACAGACCCTGGCGAAAACCAAAGAAATCCCCCTGCCCAAATTCGGGCAGGAAAAAGAAGATGTCTTTGAAGTTATCCCTTTTGTTCGTTCGCTGAATGATGCGGGAAAGGAACAGATTCAGTGGGCCGACCCTGAAGCCAGATCCTTTCAGTTCAGGGTAGCAGCACCATTTGATCCGGAAGCCAGCCGCCCCTCCCTCATCCAGATGCCCAGCCTGCGCGATCTCAAGCGTGGTCTGGCTAAGGGCGCCAGCATCCTGACTCCGGGCGATACCTTTGACATGATCAACGGCCTCAACACCAAGGAAGGTGTAGGCCCCGATCTGGTCAAGAACAACAGTAATTCCGGACTTGGCATTCAGTGGATCTGCAGCTTTAGCCTGCCGGTCATCACCCTGGTGGCGATGATACTGCTCATGATCATGATCGTTCTGTTGAACATTGTGTTCTTCTGGCTGCCGTGGGTTCGTATCTGCCTTCCATTTCCCAAGATAGGTAAGTGAGGCCGTTATGCCGATACCCATGCCCAACATTCAAAGCTGGCCTCTCAACGGCGTCGACGAAGACGGCAGGATAAGGTGGTCCCGTGCTGATACCAGTGTCCGCGAAAGCCTGCTGAATATTCTGTTGACCCGACCGGGAGAGCGCCTGCAGCGACCGGATTTTGGTGCCGGTTTATTAAATTTTGTGCATCAGCCAAATAACGAAACGACGCGCAACCTTATTGCCGGAGTCGTACGGAAATCGATACAGCTCTGGGAAAGCCGGATTTTCGTGGACAGTGTCGAGGTCATGCCCAGTCCCACTCACTTGGCAGATGTTCACATCACGATTCGCTACCGCATGAAACACCTGAACCAGCCCGCTGAGTTGGGTCTAACCCTCAACCTGGGCGCCGTACGGTGACACAAGGAGAATAGAAGATGCCGTTACCCGTCCCGAATCTGGATGATCGACGCTTCGACGACCTGGTCGCCGAGTCTAAGGCACGGCTTGCAGCGCATTTGCCCGAACTGACCCAAGTGTCTCCTGGGGATCCGGTTCACACGGTTATCGATTTGTTTTCCTGGCTGACCGAAACCATTTTATACCGGGCTAATCTGATACCTGAGCGTCAACGCCGGATCTTCCTAAACCTGCTGCAAATACCCTTGAGACCAGCCATCCCAGCCAAAGGTGTTGTCTGTATCGACGCCGGTCCCACCAGCATCCAGTTACCGTCATTGGTCAAGGACGGCACCCAACTGCGCGCAGGCCAGCAGCCGGTAACTGTTTTAGGTGAAATCCAGCCTACCCCTCTGACACTGCAGGTGTTGATCAAACAAGCATTGTCGACAGACGATCTTGAAGCACTGGGCATGACCCTGAATGACCTTCACGAGCAGTACGGCCTGCGTAAAGGCGAAACGCCCAAGCCCTATCAACCCAAACGTCTGATCGTCGGTCAGGACATTATCAACCTTACCCCCAGTCTGGATAAATCTGTCTATCTGGCCGCCATTGCCCCCAAACAATTGGAGGGCCAGCTTGGGTTACTGCGCGACAACCTGGCTGGAATCCGCCTGAATGTCGCCCTCGCCCCGGCTGACAATGTGGAAGGTGATGCGGTGACAGAAACCAGCGCCAGAGCTCTGGTTTGGGAACTGATCAGTCTCGCCAATGACGGCAGTGTTCGTCATCTCCCATTGGAACAGCTCTCAGATACCTCTCTTGGCGGACGCCAGGTCGGTGTCGTCAGATTGCAACTGCCCAAGAATAGTGCGCTGTTTAGAGATTTTGCCAATGCCGACCCGATGTTTGACGGCACCAAAGCCTATCCACCGGCACTGGACGACGCAATCGAAGCTCAGCGGGTGGCCTTCTGGATAAGAATGCGTTCCCCGGATGAACCGGACCTGCAGCTGGGCTATATCGGGCTCAATGGTATCGACGTTGTTGCCCAGGGAATGCGCACTGATCGTATGGTTGGCCTGGGAAGCGGGCACCCGGATCAGGTCGTCGCCCTTCCGGATGCCCACGTGGACACCAACACCCTGGCCCTTGATGTGGAAGATCGCGGCACCTGGGTCCGCTGGCAGGCAGTGGACCAACTGGCCAATCAGGGTGGCGAAGCGCGGGTTTTCAGATTGAATCGGGAAACCGGCCTGGTGTATTTCGGCGATGGTCAGCGATCCGGAATGCGACCCCCGGTCGGCGCGGGTATCCGTATTGCTTCCTACCGCTACGGCGGTGGCACTACGGGGAATCTTCCCGCCGGGACCATTAAGGAAATCGTCAACGGACAGTCCCGACATAAACTGCGCCACGAGTGGCCGCTAAAGGGCGGTGTTAATGCTGAAACCGTAGAAGAAGCCGAACGCCGTATCCCTACATTCCTGACCCATCGTAACCGGGCAGTCACGGCTGAAGACTTTCAGTTGATCACTCGCCACAACCCGATTAACCCGGTAGCCAGAGCAGAAGTCATCCCCGGCTTTATACCCGGCGCCACACTGGATGCAGCAAACTACCAGGTTCCCGGAGCCGTCAGCCTGTTCGTACTTCCCCCCGCAGAGCGGGTGCTGGGCAATACCCCCAAACCCACCAAAGGACTGTTAAAGGACGTATTTGAATATGTCTCTGCCCGCACCCTGGTGGGAACAGAGCTCTATGTTTTGAGTCCGATGTTTATCCCCGTAGCGGTCAGCCTGGTCATCCAGGTGCTCGACGCCAAGACCGAGCAAACCACTATTCAGGCGGTCAAGCAGGCCATGGTCGATTATCTCTGGTTGCTGGCCCCCGGGGGTGCCCAGGGGCGTGGCTGGGCTATGGGAAAAACGGTCAGGGCCAATGAACTACTGACCCAGGCTGCCCGAGTTGCGGGTGTGCTTTCGGTTAATCCTGTCGCCTTGTTTGCAGAAAAAGATGGGGAATGGAAAAGGGTCAGCGCCAGTGAAGGACTCCTTTTAGAGCCCTACCAGTTGCCGGACTTACAAGGAGTCGGAGTGGTCATTGGTCAGGTTGGCGATACGCCTGCCCTACCCGGCGGACTAAAAGGTGGCGATGGCTCCAGTGACAATGGGGTTGCCGTGCCCGTTATTCCGGAAGTGTGCTGATGGATACCAATAACACCCGCTATTTTCTGTTCCGCCAAGCCGAGGAGTTTGAACAAGGCTCCAGTCGGCTGTTGTGGCACGGCAAACACCAGGCGTTGATGCTTGCCCAGAACCAGACTTTGCGATTACCGGAGGTTGATTTCGGCTCCGCCCTGACAGCTTGGGAAAACGCAACTCCATTACTGGCAGATCAGTTCGGCCAGATTGCCCGCTTTACCGTTGATCGTACAGCTATAGAGTTTAACAGTGGCAGGGGCTATCTACCGCTCCTTGATGGTGAGCTGAACCCGGTGGTAGCCCCGGCAGGCGAGTTTACGGATGCTTTTCTTAGTGGTCGTGGCCGTCTTGTTGCCGGTTATAGTAACGGCTCTGACCAACACGGTGTATTGGTTTTTGACCTGGCACGCCGCTGGCAAAGCGATTGTACCGTCGATCAACCAGCTGTCCGCGTCTGGCTCGACCCGGAGCAAAGAGCCTGGAGTGTTGGAGAATCCAGCCTCGCACTGTGTATGGGTGAGCCGCTCCCGCTACCCTACGCTCCCAAGGGAGAGCGCTTTGAGCCGGATATTATCAATCCCAATTCTCTGCAACAGCAATGGAGCATTCCACTACCAGCAGGTTGGTCTGCACTGGCCGTATCAGGGGACCAGCATTATCTCTACCTGTTGGTACACGATAGTGCCGGCGCCCAACGCATAGGCAAGCGCCCTCTTAACGAAATAGCCAACCGACCTTTTGAATGGTTTGAGTTGGCCGGCAACGTTCCATTCTCCATCGATTTGATGAAGATCGATGAAAATCGCCTGGCATTACTGGCCCCTAAAGAACCCACTGATACGGATTTTATCCGCCGGGACTGTCCGGTGGTCCAGTTAAAGGCCGCTGAAGGCTCAGAATTAGGCCAGGCAGTGAGGATAAACGAACGCTATCCCATGCTGTCCCAGGCAGTACCACGGTTTTGTTCCTGTGCTGATGGCCAGGTCCGCTATCAGGCAGACCCCGACCCCGACTACCCCGGTTTCGATGAACGTCCCCGGGAGCTGCATGCTTTAAGGCAACCGCACTACCACCTGGAAGCCAGTGCACTGCTACAACAGGTTCTGGATTCCGGAACTCCCGAAACTTTGTGGCACAGGCTTTATCTGGATGCCTATATCCCATCCGGGTGTTCCATTCAGATTTCAGCCCGGGTATTCGAAACGCCAGAGCAGCGCGGCGGTGCTGAAATCATCGATCAACCGTCACCTGTCTGGAATGGCTTACCGTCCGAATTAGCCTACCAACAACCGTTTTCCGGCTATGCGCCAAACGAGCGCGGAGTGTTCGAAATTCTATTGCAACGGGAAGGCGGCGCGGTACGTCAGCTACGGGGCCGCTACCTGCAACTGCAAGTGCACTTCCATGGAAATGGCAAACAAAGCCCAGCCCTGTATGCCATCCGCGCCTACTATCCACGGTTTTCCTATCAGGAGGCCTACCTTCCGGAACTGTATCGGCAGGAATTGTCGGTAGATCCGACAGACTCCGAAAACCGGGCCAATGGCGCTGATATCCGGGAACGCCTGCTGGCCTCGTTTGAAGGTATGTTAACCCCTATTGAAGGACGCATTGCCGCCAGCGAGCAATTGCTGCATCCCATAGCCGGGCCGATTGACCAGTTGCATTGGCTGAGTGAATCACTCGGCGCTCCCCTGCCAGTTCATTGGCCCGAGGCGCGGCAACGTCGCTGGGTTCGCCAGGCCACTCTGATACAGGCGTTTAAGGGAACCCTGCAAGGTCTGCGTCTGGCATTGGACATCGCCAGCGACGGCGGTGTCGAGAGAGGCGAAGTCGTTGTTGTCGAGAATTTTCGCTTGCGGCGGACACTCGCCACCATCCTTGGACGCAACATGGATGACCGCGATCACCCACTGACTCTGGGTACCGGTATGAGCGGCAACAGTATTGTCGGCGACAGCCTGATTTTATCGGATATCAATGCCAAAGAGTTTTTTGCCCTGTTTGCGCCGGAACTGGGAGACGAAGATGAAAGAGCCGCCGCGGCTCGCTTCTTCAAGGAATATGCACATCGCATCAGTGTGATTCTTAACGGTGCCGGGCGGGATAAACGAACGGTCATCGCTGAATGCCTGCTGCAACAGATGCCTGCTCATCTGCAGTGGCAATTGATAGAGACCGACAGACCTTTTGTTCTGGGGACATCTCCGTTGCTGCGGGTGGATACCTTTATTGAAGTGGAACCCGGCCCCAGCCCGGTTGAACTGAATTCGACTCAAATCGGTCTTGAAGACGTGCTGATAAACCCGGCCGCCTTCTCACCCAGAGATATCAATGCCCAGCCATCGACAGCATAAGGAGAAGGCTGAATGACACACTATGATGATTTGCCCACCCTGGAACAGGATGACGATCTGGCGGAGCCCCTGCGGCGGGTAGCCTATGAAGCCGGCATGATGCTCGGACTTGAAGCCACCCGGGATGAACAGGCTTATCACCGCCGACGGCTCACCCGGCACCAGTACTGGATGCATGGATATGGCACCGTTGCTGGTCTGCATGTACGTATCGAACCGGATAACCATGAAAACGATACAGATTCGGTATCGGTTCGCATTCATGTCACTCCCGGTATTGCGGTTGATGGTCTAGGGCGGGAGGTATTGGTCCACGAGACCTATTGCATTGATTTGCGGCAATGGCTGGATGCCAAAAGTGAAGCAGAGCTCGCCGAAGGATTCGCCCTGGCGGACAACCTTCTCTGGCTTAAAGTCACTATCCGCCATAGAGACTGTCCTGTGGCCCGTCAACCCGTGCTAACCAGCAAACTGAATCTTAGCACCGACCCGGTTCAACCGAGTCGCACGGCTGACAGTGTCTATCTTGAGTTGATTCCTGAATTACCGCCCGCTTCAGCTGATACTCGCTTTGCGCCCTGGGGCAGCCATACCCCGGTTAGCGATGCCGATCCCCCCCTGACGGACGAGGAACAGACGTACCTGACAGAACTTGAAGCCGTAAATGAATCTGCGGCACAGCGTCTCCAACTGCAGGCGAGACTTTTACGGGCACTCGACGCCCATGGAGTGTCCACCGACAACCTCTCCGATCAGTTGGAGAAAGGAGCTCGGTTACTACTGGCCCGAATCAGTATAGACACCTCAGATTTAACCAACATCATCGTAAATCCGGAACGTATCGGGGTGAACAACCTGGTGCGTCCCTTCCTGATCACTGCCAGCCAGCTTGCCTGGCTTCAGGATCAACCCACGCCCTAATCCGGAGGAGCCACAATGAGCGATATCACCTTTCAGCCTCTTGGCGATCCTCTGGCAGCCGGGGAACGCCTGGAGAACATTGCGGACATTGATCCGCGCATGACCCGTACTCACTATTTTGATGGCCGCCTGCTAACGGCAGAAGACCTGGAACGAGACCAGATTTATCTCGACCAGCGCCTGCGGGAAGTCGGTAAAGTTCTGGGTCACGGTATTCTGCGCGGCCTCGATATCAGCTATGACAAATTTAACGGACTATTAACCGTTAATCCCGGTCAGGCGATCACTCCGGCTGGGCGGGTGCTTCACCTGGGCAGCTCTTTGCTGGTGGATCTAGGTGACAGAGCCCTGATCAGCCAGATGAATAGCGGCAAGTACCGTCGTTTCAATCGCGCCTTATTCGCCGTGGTGCTGCGCTATGTTGAGGTCGCCACCGACATTGCCGAGGTATTTCCCACCGATCTGGCTTCAAAACGCGGAGCGGACTATGCATTGGTCACCGAGTCGGTTCAATTGGGGCTGGTGCAGCTTCCCACAGGACTTGCCCAACTGGACTCACTGCATGTCCGGGCGGGGTTGATACGCGAGCTACTGGGCAATTCGGAAGCAGAATCCTTCATCCCCGAGGACGGCATCGCCCTGGGGATTCTGGCCATTCAAAACGATACACCGCAGTGGCTTGACTCTCAGCTACTTCGTCATCCGCTACGCGCCGAAATATGTCCCGGTGATCTTCAGCGTGATTTATCGCGTCAGTATGAAGCACTGATGGTGGACATACTGGCCGCACGAAGCGCCGGTAGCCTGAATAACAATTTTGCTGCCCGTGATTATGTCGACCTGATGCCACCGGCCGGTTCCCTGCCCAAGGATTCGGTAGACCCGGTCAACGGCTATCAACGCTTTTTCCCTGACTATTTTGATGTGCATATTGCCCCGATTCGGGAAGCGGAACTTGCCTTGATTAAAGCCGAATCCATGGCACTGCCGAATATTGATCTGGCACGGGGGGACGATGCGGATGTGGTGATCCTGGTGCCACTGAGCAATCAAGTGTACGGCCATTTCGCGCGCCAATTGGAACGGGATTACAACCCGACCACAAGGGACCTCCCCCAACTGGATCTGCTAAGGCTGAAGCTTTATCCCACACGGCCGGTGCATCAGATCGACACGGATGCCACTGTCTGGCAAGCCATATGGGACCAATTCGAGGGTGAAACCCTGGTGTACGTGCGGCGCCCGGTGCGCGCAGCAGAAACCAGTGTCAGCGGCATCATCCTGGCATTGGGTATCGAACCGCCTCCTCCACCACCGAGCGACGGTGGGGATACACCACCCGATGACGGCGGAGGCGGCGACACACCACCCGGTGATACGGGCGGGACTGGTGACGGGGTCATCATCGAGGATGAAGATACCGTATTCCTGCGATTCCTGAATTTCAAACTTCTCGCCCAAGTCCGGCCGCCGACCACCAATGATGGAAATATTGCGGTGGAACAGTTGCTCGACGCTTTTGGTGAAGACGCCCGCACCGTGAGACTGGTCAATGATCTCCTGCTGCGTATCGAGCGCCACTATGATCCCGTGGTTTGGCAAACGTTACGGCTGGGCGCCGGAACCGGAGCACTGGAAAAAGTCCTCGATCAGTTGATGCAGATCGACCCATCCGCTGTGGCAACCGGAAAGACGATTGTGAATATGGCCGGCTCATTCGATATGCCCAGAGAGCTGCAAAACCAATGGGTGGATTTGGTGAACAAATTGAATTCATAAGCGTTGCTGATCTGTTGATCCTGTGGCTTTGGCCACCTGCCGCTTTGTGATGGTATACAGGAGAAGGAACATGGCATTTATCGCCCTACATCGCCCGATAGCCAGCGATTCCAAGCTGGAGCGGTTACATCTTTTCCCGGGACGTCACTTGGGAGAAGAGGAGTTTGACCGTCGGCAGGCCTATGCGGATGCCAGACTTGAGCCCCTTCTGGGAACCCACTCCACCGGAATCATTTATGGCCTGACCCTGGAAACACGAGCCTCCGGCAGTCTGGCCGACAGTGAGAGCTTTATTGTTACCCCGGGATTGGCAGTCACTGCAAAAGGACAGACACTCTCCACGGCTCGCCCCCTAAGGGCCAACTGGCAGGCCATGGTCGACGATTACCTGACTCGCACGGCCACCACAGACGCAACAGGTGTCTACTATCTGATACTGCGGCAAAGTCAGCACACCATCGACAGCCCCACGGTTGAACCCTGCCAGCGGGCCGAATTCGACCCCACGCGGGACTCACGACTGGTCACGGTCACCACAGTGGAATTCAAACGCATTGCCGTGGCCTCCAGTCTGGTAACTACAACACCAGCCGCCCAGCTGCAAAACTGGATCGCCTCCGAGCGGGTTGACGGCACCTTTCTACAGGGATTCCAGCAATCGGTGCCCCTGGCCATGGTGGCTGTCAGCACAACAGATGATGTTCATACCATTGAGTGGGTATCGGTTGCCGCGGGTCGTTATGAAGCAGTGCCGTACGCTGGTTACCATACATTGATGAATCAGGTTCATGCGGCCTTCCGGGATATCATGCGCGCCTTTTCCCTGCCAGCCAACTCAGATCCACTGGACACATTCCTGGACGCCAATCTGAAACTGGATTTCCTGCCGGCGGCGGGCCAATTGCCGCTTAAATGGCTACAGCAGCCGGATTCTGTTACGCCCAACATCCCGTGGTTCCCCAGCCATCTCAGCATTGATATGGTTCCGGTACCCACCGATACAGTCAGGGATCTTGTAGCCCGCCATCTGCCCAGACGAGTGATCGACTTACGACAACCGGCAGGTGATCGTATTCGACTGTTGTTGGCCATCGATGAGTCAAACTTTCGGCCGGACCTCCTCAATATCCCACCAATCGATGCCAAACTCGCCAGCGACATCTACCGCTTCTACATGAGAGCCTATAACGCCTGGCGGCGCTGGCGTATACAGTTCGACTATCTTTATTACGTGTTGCCGTCCGGAGAAGCGCCCCTACCTGCCCCCAATACCGAGGTAGAGCACGCAGTGCTTGATCCGGAACAATTCAAACAGATGGACCTGCCAAAACCAGCGCTTCCGCCTTTGACTCCAACGGATTTATTCAACAATGTGCGCTCACGTGCATTGGAGGAATTGCTTGGTCCCGGCGACACTATTGCCCCCTATCCCTACAGTTTGAGTAATCCTGAAGCACCGGAATTTTATACCGGCTGGCTGGTGAATGTTGACGGTACCCTTGTGCCGCCCCCGATCCCCACGCCAGAGCAGGATGGACTGGTGATTCAATACGCCGTCGCCCTGGTTGATCTGGAAGAAATTGAAAACCAGATCCGGGCCATCCGCACCCGTCTGGAGAAAACCCGGGATCTGGTGCTGTTGGAACGCCAGCAATTGGACACACAAACGGTCTCGCTGGCCTCCCTTGCTGGGGGTGTTGCCGGCGACGGCAACGGACTACAGGTGGCCAGGTGGCTTCCTTATGCCAGTCTGAACACCAATATGGTTCCCCAAGAGGTCATTTATCAGGCTTCTGGCGGAACAGCCTCTGCCGCCCCAACAACCACAGAAGGTGGTACATCCGGAGGGACGGAATCCGGTACTGGCGAGGCCACCAGCGGAACCCTAAGCTTGAATGCCAACGCGCTGTTGCTGGAAGCCAATTTTGCCGATAGCTATTCCGCCCTATCCTACTCCAGTACTCAACCCTCCGCGTCCTATTCCATTTACGACAGCGGTTCGAGCAAGGCCAACTACAGTCAGAAGATTTTCAGCCAGAACCTGCTGAGTTCAGCCCTGAATACCAGTGCCAAAACCTCAAAATCCTTCTTGAGCTTCAAGCCGCAGACTTATTCCGCGTTTGAACTCGGCATTAACAAAAAGCGTCTGGACTTACTGGCGAATCTAAGCAAGAGCCCGATCAGCAAACCCGCCTACCAGCCCAAGGAGTTCCGCTTCGGTGTGCTCGACCATATCAGCCCCGAAGTAAACGAATATCAAAAGGCCTACTACGGCATGCAGGATCTGCTGGCGACCCTTGCAGATTTGTTCGACCCCACTGATGCCAATGCTCTGAGAGCCAAACTTAAAAGCCTGATCTCCGGAAGCGGGCTGGTTGATCCGGCGATGCTGGAGTCCAATATCACCACAGAAGCCAATCGCATCCTCAATGAAGAACCGCTCCCTGACCCCAAACCAAGTTTCGATAAGGTTCGTGGCCTGGTGGCTAGTCAGTACCGCTACGATGCGCTATTTAAAGCCGGCAAGATACTGACCCAATGGATCGCGATCTGCGAGGCCCGCTACAACAACATTGAGCGTAAACTGCAGGGCAAGCTGCGGGAGCATACCCGCAAGCTGGCACAGATCGACAAACTCAGTGGACTCATTCGGGTCGCGCGCGAAACCCTGGAAAACCTCGATAGGGTTTTCGATGAACAGGTAGGTGATTTCGGTGTCGCCCAACGTTTGCTCGAGGAAGACTGGCGCTCCGTATACGACATCAACCAGGAGCGCTCGCGCATTTTGACCACTGCTGTCCAGGGTCTCTACTACGTACGCGAACGCAGCACACCAGTGACTAAAACGCTGGTTGATCCCCTGGAGATGCGGCATAAGAATCCAGACGATGTTGTACCCGGTTGCGATTGGCATACCGATGTAGAACTGCCGGACGAGCTCGATACCTTCTTTGATGCGGTAGTGGAATTACCGATGGATGACTGGGCCGTGCTCAAGCCGCTACAGCCTAAACTACCTCCTTTCCATCGCTTTGAATTTATCAATCAGGTCAGGACAGCGCGCTTCAAGTCACGTCCGAAGCGAATGTTCAGCTATAGCCAGACAGAAACTCTGCATGCCCGTCTGCTGACGGTACAGCAACAAACCCAGACCATCATGAATCAATGGTCCAATCGGGCACTTCCCGATGTTTACAAGAGTGCCTCCAGTACCCAGCGTACCGCAGCCAAAGTCATGTCGTTGGAGGACTTGTTGTCCCACGGACGGGGCCAGCTGCGCCAGCAGGCGCAACTGCTGCACGACCGTCTGGAACAATGTACCTACTGCCTGTTGGAAAAGCTGGCATTGCTGCCCGGCTCGTTGCGTCTGCAATGGGGACAGCTTGCCGAAGATGACCGTATCAAGGTTGATCAGGTCGCCTACTGGCCAGGGCTTGAAACCGCAGAGAAGGACGATTTCAAAGCCACCCGGACCTTATCTGAGTTGATCGCCTGGCTATTCAAGCAACTCAGCGATGATGCCGACGCCAATAGCAAAACGGCGCTCCGGAATCTGGTTCGTGCTGTACTGATTTACGCCTCGCTGGGAGACCCACAGGAAATTGTTCGCGGCAAAGTATTTTTACCGCCAAAACGGGCCAACCCAGGTGAAAGATTCCGCGTCAAACTCAATCGCCGCCTGGTTCAGGGCGCTCAGTTAAAACTTCTGGATGAACGCCAGCAAGTTGCGGCAGAACTGACAGTTGAAGACGATGATAACGATAGTACTGAGGTGCGAATTGTGAATATGGTAATTCCCAATATTGCAATTACCAGCCGCTTTGCCGTGGTCGGTAAGGGTCGTTCAGGAAAATAGTTCCCATGCGACCTTTCGATGCCACCACCATTGACCGATTGCGGATACGTGGGCACAGGCAACACTGTGACCAGATCCAGAGGGAACTGACACTGATGGATTGGCCCGAGCCCAGTGATCATGCCTGGGTCTTTGTTCGCTCTCTGCATATTCAGGCGCCGGCACACCGGGCAGTTGCAGCAGTCAAGTCAGGAGTCCGGCAGGTGGTTGCCCAGACAGGCAATTCAGATAATATCAAACGTTTCGCCACTCTGGATGAGCTGCTGGCCGCGTTGGTTTCAGACCTTTTAATGGGTACCGCCGGTCAACACTGGTACTGGCAGCGTTGGTCCCATCTGTTTAGCGGTAACCTTTCTTCAGCACTCAGAACGTTGTTGGCCGAATACATTGATCAGACCGCCGCAGTGATTGAAAGGCTACACTACAGCGGGCTACTGAAGCACTTCTGGCAAACACTGACCGATGCCGATGCTGAAGCCCTGTGCATTGAGCTGACCTATCAGGGAGGCTACCGGCTTCAGCAATTTCCGTATACAGACTTGCCTCCCCCTATCGATCTGACAGACATACCCTCCAGCCGATGTCAGGCGTGGCAGTACAGCCTCGCCGGGCTGCCTGCTCAAAGTGCCCGTCAGCAGTGGGTTTTCTGGCTGGTAGCACGCCAATTCTGGCCACTGGCTCTGGCACAGGCCCCCAAGGAAACATTGCAGGCCGTGTACCATTGGTGGCGTCGTCAGCAGTTTCCGGAAATAGATAAGACTGAAACACACCATCCCAATCAAGTACCGGGCACGACAAAGAACGCCTCCTGGCAAACTTCTCCCAAGCCCGCGGCTCAAGTAGAGTCATTCGCCAAGGACTCCATAACCCTCTCTGAAGCTGATAAGACCGCAGAAAAATTCAAGGAAGCCTCCCCGATACAGAATATCCCGTCCCCCCGGGAACAAAGCACCGAATCGGGGGACGCGCCAACCAACTTTTCCACGTTGGAGCCTGCCGATAATACGGAGACTCCACCAGCACAGCCTTTATCCCCTCAAGGTTATCCGGATACAAAAGCATCTTCAGACCAAACGGAGAAGGCGGAACCACAGTTCCACCAAACATGGTCGGTACAACCAAGTTCTTCTGCCTCAAAGCCTCTGCAAAATATTGAAATAGAGGGCATCAATACGCACCAGGGTGGCGTCCTCTATTTATTGAATGTCCTACGCCGCCCCGAGATGCAGTCGATACTTTCCGACTTTTGGTCCATCTACCCATCCGGCTGGTTCTGGCTGTTTCGCCTGGCAGAAATGCTTAATCTCGATCTGGAAGATCCACTTGCCCAATTGATCCTCGCCGAAATGGGAGTGGATAAGGAACACCCGTTATCTTCCCTGCCTGAGCTGCCGGAGGCAGAGCACTTAAAGGTAATACTGGCTCAATGGTATGACCCGGAAAGTTTGTGGAATCCGCAACTGCTCGATGTCTCCGCACGAATACAGGCCAGCCCCAGTCATATTGACCTCTTCGCTCCCATGAACCAGGTTCGTCTTGATGTCCGCCTCGCGGGATTGGACGTTAACCCGGGCTGGCTCCCATGGCTGGGCCGGGTCGTGCAGTTTCATTTTCAGGAGCAAGGCAGCTGATGTCCGCTACCCCGATTAAGCTATGGCAAAAAATGGCGGCTCTGGCGAGACTCTCTCTTGCACAGTTCTGGTGCCAGGCACTTCCCAAAGATAACGGCCTGCTTCAGTTGCTCAACGATGAAGCCAGACAACTGCTGAATATAGAAGACAACGTAAGCGCCCCCCAGCTGAAGGAACAACTTGAAAAATCCTGGCCACCTGATGGTCATGGGCCATTGGAACTCTTGATCAGAGATCACAATCTGCCAATGGAGGAAGTTCTTCTGCTCACATTGTTGGGAGAAGTGGAGCGTTCCCATCTGATTACCCTGGTTGTACATCAGCTACAAGCCCCTTCCCCACAACCTCATCCAACAGTGCATCTGGTGGAGTCCTGGCTACAGTCAATTTTTCCGGAGCAACCGCTGTCGCTGCTGGGATGGTTATATCATCCGCTGGTTGAAAAAGGATTGGTTGCATGGCTCGGAGAAGGCCCTTTGCCTCTCCGCCAACTAAGAACTTCAGCTCCCTTTTGGGCACTGATGACGGATCAGTTGGACTGTTGGCCGGGATGCTCGGAGCTGAAAGAAGAGTCCGTTGAGCTATTACCAGAACTTATTCGGCAACAGATCCCGGTTTTGGCCGAAATGCTGGATCAGGGGCACGCCAAAGGTCTCATCATCAGAGGGTTCCCTGGTAGTGGACGACATATCCTAACCTCGGCCATTGCCGCCCAGATGGGTTTAAAACCTTTAACAGTACCTGACTCCCTATGGCAGGAAACACCAGCTCTAGTGGCTTCTGCACGCTATGCCGGTTGGCTGCCGATACTTTCCCCGAAACTGGGTCCGGGTGAAGTTATTCACCGAGAAATGTCGGAGCCTTCCCATCCGATCGTGTTTCATGTTGGCTCCGATGGAGCGATTGACCAGCCGGGGCTTACCGAGCTGGTCATGCCGCTACCGGATTTCCGGCAAAGGCTATCTTTATGGCAATCAGCGCTGGAGAAGAATTCACACCCCATAAAACCTGGTGTTGCTGAACGGGCCGCTGCCGCCTTGGTGAGTGGCCCCATCATTGGGCAACTTGCCGGCAAAGCGCGGCTCATCGCCGAGCGTAATCAGGCTCCGCTTGGGTCTGATCATATTGTGGAAGCGCGCGTTCAATTGGGTTCTGAACGCCTGCGACTACTGGCGCAACCGGACACCCGTCTGGTACCAAGAGACGCCATCGTATTACCTCCCCTGGTAGAAAGTGAACTGGAGCGTCTGCTGGCACGGGCTGAGCAACGCGAGCTGTTGTGGCAGGGCCTCGGCGCCACGCTGAAGCAGACCCAAACCGCTGGGGTTCGTGCCCTCTTTGTTGGAGAAAGTGGCACCGGAAAAACCCTGGCGGCCAATTTCATCGCCACCCGCCTGGGGGCACCACTCTATCGCGTCGACCTTTCCGCTGTTATGAACAAATATGTGGGCGAAAGCGAAAAGAACTTATCAGCAGTCCTGGACATGGCTGCCGCCAACGATGTGGTCCTGCTTTTTGACGAATCCGATTCCCTTTTCGGCAAACGTACAGAAGGCAAGGAAACCGGCGAGCGCTTTGCCAATATGCTGACTCATTTTCTGCTTACCCGAATCGAAAACCACCCCGGCATTGTTCTCCTGACATCCAACAACCGGGAGCGTATCGACCCGGCCTTTACCCGTCGCCTGGACCTGATTATTGAGTTTCCTATCCCCGGATTCGAGGAGCGCCAGCAACTCTGGCAAAGTCATCTGGGGTCTCGGGGTCCCGGAGATGAGGTTTATCGACTGTTAGCCGGCTACTGCGATTTCACTGGCGGCCAGTTGCGCAACGTCGTTCTCGCTGCGGCGACCCATGCCGGTAGCGGACCGATCGCAGCAAATGACCTGTTGGTAGGGCTTAACGCCGAATACCGTAAATTGGGGCGTGAGTTGCCCGGCAAGCTTAATCAGTTGATGCATTTGAACTCAACAATTTCCGAAACACCACTGACCTCCCCTCAGGACACCTGACGATGGAAGACTATGCAATTGGTCAATCTCTGCTGATCAAACCGGATTTCACCCTTCAACAAATTAGAGAAACCCTGCAGCGGCTGGGCTGGCAATCCACTGGTGAGGCGGCCGACAGTCCCTTGCTTAAGGGCGAACCCGAGTTTGCCAGCTGGACCTGGCATGGCAGAAAACCCATTCTGATATACAGCTTCAACCCAGTCGCCAGGCTCAGGGTGCTCGATGTGGCAACCCTACCGCCGACGCTAAGGGGACACCTGGTACAACATCTTCCCATGTTGAGCGAAACCGACGTTAATGATCTCCTGTTTGATTCATTACCCCGTAACCGATTACTAGGTCTCTGGGCACTGCAGGAAACTGAGCGGCTGGACCTCATCCCCCAGACCCATCGCCTTGCTCACGATCCGGATCACCAGGTTGCAGCACTGGCTGCCCAGGTGGGGAAAAGACTCGAAAGCGCGCGGGATTCCCGTGAGTCTTTGATTCTCTCACTGGTACAGTTAGCCGACGTGGCTGTGCCGCTTATCGAGCAGCTCAACAATCCGGTGGGTACGGTACATCTCAAACCAACAAGAGAGGAGCTGATCAAATTATTCGACCCTTCCCTGGCCGACGCGATGATAAGGGAAGTGGAGCAGGCTTATTTCCGTCCCCCCGTGGCCGACCCCGGTCCTGATTACACCGAGCTTAAAGTCACGGCGGCCAATGCTGGCCTGCTGCGCTGGTCCAATGAGTTCAGTGACAAATTTGCCCAGGGTTACCGCAATGTCTCAGGCTGGATGCAACCCCAGTGGATCTGGCTCAGCTGGCGCTGGCTGAATGCACAGGGCGGTGCCGTTCAATATGACGGTCTGGTTTGGGTGGAGACCCGATGGGTTTGGCTGCCGAAAGCCTATCGAATGGTTTCAGGGGCAATTCAATTCGCTGATGCGCCGGCCACCTTGCAGTAGGCGTTGAGACTCTGCCATGACCGAGCCAACCCAGCGCTCTCGACAGGACGAGGATACCCGTCGTCGCAGTCGTCCACCGGATAGGGACCAATCCAGCAGCGATCCATGGTCATCTCCGGACCAGTATCCCATGTGTTCCGTGCCACAATACATGAGTCTGCCGGAACCGATGACAAGCTACGACCCCAATGCCGGCGTGAGTGATCAGGATATGTCTCTGACTTCTGCCGACCAGAGTCAGTTGGATGCGCAAACACCTCAATCGGATGTTTCCACTCCCGGGTCCGGACCGGACCAGAGTGGACAGCCGGCGCCAGATGAAGGCACCGCAGGTGAAGACGGACAACAAATGTCATCTGGAGACGCACCAGAGGGGGGAACCTATGATGAAACCCTGCAACAGTGCATTCCTGACGATGCTCAGCAGTCCGTATCGGGAGACTCCGAGGCCGAACCCGCCGGTGATACGGTGCAGCCAACGGAACAACGACAACCGATTTCCAAGAAGCCGGCGCTTCCCGTGGAACTTATTGCCCGTACCGGTACCATCCGGGCTCCCCGGGTACCACCCCCGCCAGCCAGCGCCCTAAAGCGACGCACCCAGATACAGCGTCAGACAGGCGATACGCCGGAAATGCACCAGGCTAAAATCCAGGTTGCTGTGCTGAGAGTGGTAGATGCCGCACGCGACGGACAGCGACAAATTGTCTGGCGCATTGGCAATCTGGCGCGCGACACCCGCAAATCCTTTGATGAAATCGCCCGCGAAATAATGGCCTTTGCCGGCGGCTGTATTGCCCGTGTAAGGGCTGCAGTGGCCCAGGCCAAAACGGATCTGACCACTGCCGTTGATCTGCAACTTAACCATCTTTCAGAAGCCCACACATTAACCGGCGAAGAGCTGCAAACCAGCAAGACTGAGGCTCAGGATCAGGTCATGTACCAGTTGATGGAACCGGGCTCGGAATTGGAACAGGCCAATATTCGCTTGCAGGAGGAGTTTGCCCCTTACCTAACTACGGCCAAAAACAATATCCGCAACATCGAACAAAACGGTGCAGCCTTCGCTCTAGACCCTCCTCCCGGCACGGAAGCCCTACAGGAGACTCAAGGCGACCCTCCCAGAACCTCTGATCCGGCCAATGGCCCACAACAGACAATGCCCCAGGCTAAGACGGATTTGGATAATGAAGTCGCCCAAAAACGTGATCGAGACGAACTGGGTACCTGGTACGCCCACCGCATCACTCCGGTTTTAAACAGTCTCTACAACACCACACGTGGCCAACTTGAGGAGTCTCTGGGCAATCAGGCTGATGCGCTTGATAGCTACAAATCTGAGTTTTCCCGTGCGGCAATGAGTCTTTCCACTCCCCTGTCGGAGTCCTTTCGTAGCCGCGAAGGGCAAGCTCAGCAATGTACAGAGGACCAGGTATATGATGCACGCCATACACTAGCCATCAGTCTGGGGGAACACGGAGACACCCTCATCAATAAATTTGACGGCGTCATCTCTTACCTGGACGAAGAGCTGGAGCCCAAGCTGGTAGAGGGCCTGCAGAAGGCTGGCAGTCAGGCCGCTAAAGCTTTCCGCGACCAGGGCGAAGTCAGCGAACGGATGATGAACAATACCGCTGCCACGTTAGCTATGGCCTATCCGGAACTGATCGTCCGGGTCGCGGAAATGCTACCGGAAGGACAATTCCTCAATGAAAGAGAACTGGCACCGCGCCTGAAGGCCGCCTGGGAGAGTTCCCGCCGCCTGCCGGATCAGCAATACGCACAAATGGTCGAACAGTCAGAAATGACCATCGCTCAGGCACGTGAATCGGCCAAAAACCAGATGGCCAGTCTGGGTGAAACTGCAGAGAAAAGCCTGCAGCAGGTATCCGATACGGTGGTGGCCACCAAATTCGATTTTGAAACTTTCGGTTTCCAGGTGACGGGACGCATGCGCGACGGCGGCATGACGGCTATTACCGGTGCCCGGGATTATGCCCTGAGAATGGCTGAGCGCATCCTTTCCACAAGTGACGAGGAAAACGGAGCCCTGGCCAGACTGATACGCAATTTTGTCGGCAGCCTGAATCAGAGTATCGGCGGCGCCGGCCGTAACTATTTCCAGGGCGTCGACAGTTTCAAGACCCGCATGAATGACCCCGGCGAAGGTATTTTCATGCAAATAGAGACGGAATGTGACGAATACCTCAACCCAAAAGCACAGGAGTTGGATGAAGAATTAACAAAACCCGATCCAGACGTCACTACCGGTCTGGTTATCCTGAATGTCGCCACTTTGGGGGCAACGACCGGCCTGACCGCAGGCTACCTTATTTACTCGGACGCTGACGACGATGAAATTTTTGCTGTCCTCGGCGACCTCCAATGGCCATCCCAACCGGCATTGAAGTTCTTTTTCGAAAGCTCTGATCATGCCAATAAGGGGGACCTGTTCAATCGCTTTGACGAGTGTCTCAGTGAGGATGCTGCCGAGCGCGCCAGGGGCCTCTTTTCAAGCTCCGCTTCCGACCGGTTTAATGCTCGCCGGGCTTCCATCCAGGATTCCTTGACCCTGTTTGGACTGGACGCAGATGCCCGACGGGCACTGAGCCAGGGACTGGATGAAACTGAGCGCACCGCTGCCGGCGATGATGCTATTGACGCCCTCGTCGCCGAAATCAATGACAGCTGGGTAACCTGGTTCCAGCGCGATACCCAAACCCGCATGGACGAAGGTTATCTGCGTGGTGATATGGGAATGGTGCTGTCGGCCCGCTTGGAGCAGGATCTGGCCAATGCTCGCAGTAGAGGCAGCGACGAAATCTTCCAGTCGGTACAACGTATTGAGCAGATGGCCAGGGAAGAGCTACAACGCGGTCAATCCAGGTATCTGGAAGTGGACCCTGCTGCCATCCAGTCGTTGACCGACCAGGCTATCATGGATTTTGCCGAACGCCATCGCCCGCCTGATCAGCAAAATGGTGAGGACCTCAGTCTTACTGACGCGCGGCGAATCTATCTCGATCGGGCACTGGCTGACCGCTACGTTCATACCGGAGACACCGTACAGCAGGTGCCGGTGGATCAACGGGTGAAGGATTACGCCGAGGCCGCTATCAATGGAGGCTGGCAATCACAAGATACCCTGGCCGCCAGCCAAGCCTATGAAATGTCGCGGGCGGAGCAATCTACCTTTAGGCCTTCCGAAACCGATACCAATCGAGTCACCCGGGCATTTGCAGATCCGGAGCTTGCCAATATCGAACGTGAGATCCAAGAGCATCCCGAACGTGCGGATCAGCTTCGGCCTCGCCTTGAGGAACTCCGTCAACGTCATGAAGAACGCATGGCCAGAGTCGCCAAGCGACTCGATCCGACCCTTACCGATGAAGACCTGCAAAGAGCTGGTGGTGCCGTGGCCTACATGGCACAACGTACGGCACGGATGTTCTCCGGTGGCGAGGATTATCGTACCGACCGCCCCTCTGGCGAACGCCGCTCCCACGCCCAGGAAGATGCCCAGTACGGTTATGAGCTGATCAGCCAGGGCCGCGCCAGCCTGACCGCCGGTATTCGTATGGCGACCCGTGGCGGAGGTACCAACGAAGACCTGCTGCGGATGACCTATCAAAACCGCAGCAAAACCGAGGTTGATCAGGCCCGGGCAGACTGGCAAAGCCGCTATAACGAAAACCTGGATGAATACCTGGGTATTCAACATCGCTCACCAGAGGAAGAAGCCCGTATTCAGGGAGATCCGGTTTATGGCTGGTTACAGGGAGGTGAGGTTTCAGGTGATCTGGCCAATGAAATCCAGATTCTGGCCCGGGGCAATCCGGAGAGTGATCAGGATCGTATCGAACTCGCCATTCTCAGGTATCAGCAACAACGCCGACGCGGCACCGGTGGGCTGGCACGCTGGACCATGTCAGGCACTGACGAAGCCCAGACCATCGACAGCCACTATCAGGGCATGGGGCAGATGTTGCTCGACGAAGCCCGTCGTCGCCGTGACCTGAGAATGCAGGACCCCAATTATACCGGGGACGAAATTCCCCTGCCCGAACGTCCTGAGGATGTCTTCACCCACGATGGCAGGATCAGTCCTCTAATTGCCGGCCTCATTTTTGTTCCAGGGCCAAATCGGGGCGGCCGCAGCACGCCTCCCATATTTACCGGCGACCGGGCGTTGATTCTCGACCGTTCCCGCCAGGTCGGTCTGGCCGGTGACCGCTACAAGTCGGAGCTGGATCGGCAGGAAGGCCTGATGCTGGCAGGTATTACAGCTCTGGCAATAGCGGCGACGGTAATCCTGATGGCTTTCGGTGTGGGCTTTGTACTAGCCAGTATTATCGTGGCTTTAGGCTCCGGCCTGCTGACCATGGCGGTTAAGAGCGGCATGCGGGGAGAGCGTTACGGTTGGGAAGAAGCAGCCGTCGATGCGGCCAGTACAGCCATTGAGGTCGCCGCCGCCGGTGCCGGCGGAGCCATTGCAAAAGGTATGGGACCCGCAGCTCAGATAACCGGCGCTTTATCAAAAGTGGGCGCCGCATTGGAAGGTACTTTCGGCCAGTTCGGTGGCCTGATTGCTCGAGAGGCTCTCGTGGGTAGCGTCAGCATGGCTGCCAACACGGCGCTGCAGGATGACACCTACAAGGATGGGCCCGGCGCCGCTTTTGGGCGAATCCTGCTGGGTGGCGTTAAAGGTGGAGCCATATCCGCCGTGAGCGCCGGCATCTCTGAAAGCCTGGGCAACCGGATTAACAGCCGGCTGGTAAAGGGCCTTGACAATATCGACGATATTACCCGGCTCTCGCGACTCGGCCGAGCTTTAGGACCATCCGGTCGCAACATCATCAAGGAAGGCATTGCCGAGGGACTTGGGGGGCTTGCCGGGGAAGCTACGGGCATACTGATCGAGGTTTCTTCCGGTACCTATAAAGGTGGCCTTAAGGACGCCCTTAAACGTATGGGTCAGGCCGGACTCAAAGATATGGTTAGTGCCGCCGGTCGTGCAGGCGCATCGGCCATTCCGCGACAGCGATATAACGATCTGATGGCAGCAGCGAGACGTTCCAGTGAACTAACGGACAGCGACCTCAATGCCCTGCGCGCCGCCGCCAAAGCTGCAGGCGAAGATCCGCCGTCTATTGAAGATATGCGGCGCCAGATCGATCAGGACCGCCACATGCTCAATCAATTACCCGATGATGTACGCCGGTATGCGGAATCAATGGATAGCAACGCATTACGGCAACTGGTGACGATGATGCAGTCCGGCCAACTGGCCGGCAGTAGCGATAACAGAAGACAATTGCTTGAACGTATTGGCCAGTCAAACCCTGAAATCAGCAGTGATGATCTGCTGAAATCCATAGAAGCCAACAGCCAAAGAGTACGATTGGACGATACCGGCGACGTTGACGCGCAACACCAGATGCGGGAACGGATGATACAACAGCTGCCTGAGCCGGTTCGCAATGTCCTCAAAGATATTCCCATGCAAGGCCTTGAACACCTGCCCGACGCTCAACTCCCAAAACTGGCTGAGGCCATGGCGCGGGGCAGACTGACCGCAGAAGAAACAGACTCCTTCCTAAGGGCGGCACGGGAGAGCAACCCGGAACTCGATGCCGTTACCTTTTTGAAAAACCTCAACAGTGCAGTACAAAGTGCCCGGCTCGCACAAGAAGCCCATACTCGCATCCTGCAGAAACAACGTTCTGAAGTATTACGGGATGTTCCTGACGCTGATGCTGCGCTCTTTTCACGCTTCAGCGACGAGCAGATTGCTATCCTGCGCAGCGCCATGAGCGAGGGTGAAGCCCCCAGCAGCCATCGTTTGAACGAGCTGTTTGAAGCCGCTCTGAAAATCGACCCCACTATCGACCGGGCCAGTTTCGAAGCCAGCATAAAACAGTCTGTCGATAACGCCCACTCGCGCCGGCAGGAAGAGGCTGTACATCAACGCCAGCAACGCGAAAAAATGATGGAGAACGTCCCGGAATCCCTACGCGGTATCCTGTCTGTTCTCCCGGATGCCGCGCTGTTGGAATTCCGCATACGTCAGATGGACGGAGAGCTGTCACCGGCAAATCGCCAGAAACTCATTGATCAGGCCATGGCACAAGACCCTTCACTGGACCTGAAGCGTTTTAACAAAGCCTTGGACGATGCCATGGAGCACGGCCAGTCCATCCAGCGCAGCGCTGAAGATACCCAACAGATGCGCAATGAGCTGATGGCCCTGGTACCGCCCGATCAGCGTCATTTGCTCAACGACGTTCCCATTCTGGTGATGAGTGACGCAGAATTTAGACATTATGCCCAGTCGGATTCGGGCAATGCTGTCACCGTCATTCTCGGCGGAAAGCCCGTGGTGATTATACGCGAGGGAGCCAGCCCCAAAGTTCTGCGGGAGGAAGGCATCCACGCCATGCAAGCCCAGGACCCGCGCTGGGCAAAACACATCGGCTCTCTGGACGAAGGTCACTTACAACGCTGGGAAGATCTGCCTGTGGATGTCCAGGTGGCGTTGTATCGCAACAAGCTGGATCTGGAGATCGACGCCCACGACCGCATGATCGAACAACTGGGTGAACGCCTGCGTTTATCAGAGGACCCCGCGGAACAGAAGCGGCTTCATATGGAGTTGGAACTCGCGCAACGTACTCTCCTGAATCTACAGAAGCGTATGGCGGAGGTCGATCAATTGACTCCTTTGGTGCGCATGCAGATCCAGGCCGGGCTTCTACCCCGTCCCCAATACCTCGACCAGCCGGCCAGGATGTTTAATAAGGCCGACCTGAAAACCGCCGTGGCCACCAGTGGAACAGAAGCGACCCGAACCAAATATGAAAAAATGGTTGAGTCGCTAAGCGATAGCGAGGCCACAAAACTGCTGGATCTTGATCTGGGAGAAGCAGACTTGAGATCTGTTCTCAACAGACATAAGGACCCGGACAAACGCAGTAAATTTATTGATCAGCTTCATAGCATCAGTACCACTCTCAAGGCACAGGGGGATACCGAAACCTTTGGCAATCTCTTAAAACGTTCCGATCTGACCGATCTTGCCCCGATCATCACCCGCTGTATCAGTCAGACCAGTAATGATCAGTTGGCAGCCACTTTGATCAGCTCTATCGCTAACCTTTCAGCGAATCATCTGGATACCGCCAGGAAGCTGGAAGCCTTCATGGAAGCTGCGAAAGCCACTCCAAACGCCATGCCGAAGCTGGAAAAGGCGCTATTACATCCGGATTATATGATAAGACTGCTACGTTCCAGTGATGATCCTGGCGTTGCACACCAAAGAATTCTCGACCTGGCCGAACTGAAAAACAGATTACCCATGGACGACCGGGCGGACATTCTCAAGCGTCTTTCCGAACGAAATGATTTTGAGGCATTGCTGTCGCCATTAGCCAAGACGGCGCAGCTACTCGAAAATGAAAGTTCCGTTCGATTGATCGCCGATGCGATCGCAAGCAGGAAGGATAATGTTGCTGATAGCGCCGAGACCCTTTATAAAATTCTTTCCACGGCATCAGATGCTCAAATCCGTCAATTTGAAACTTCCGGATTAGCCGCCAACCATATTAATAAAGTTCTACGATCCAGCCTGAATCTTGATATGAAAGCGGCAAGGCTCCACGACCTGGCAGCCATTGCCACTAATCTGCCCCGTGGCATCAGAAAACTGGACGCACTCAATAAATTGCTGGAGCTATCCGACTACGGTGAACTTGTACCGCGTATAAAACAAATGGCTGAGAGTCTGGGCGACTCCGCCCTCACCGCTCGCCTGATCGATGCTGTCGCCTCTCAGGATAGCTCTCGGGCCGCAACGCTGGATGCACTGACCAGGCTTATTCCTGCCGCAGATGCCGCCCAACTTCAGGATATTACAAAGCATCTGTTGAACACGGTGGATGCCAAAACCCGCATCGAGACCGCTCAAAAGATTTCACAGTTGGCCGCTGGCACTCCAGGTCCCAGTGCGGTGCAGCTCATCATTCGGCTTAGTGCGGACAGTGATTTTATCGCCAAGGTTTCCCTACTCCATGAATGCAGGAATTCTTTTGATGATGGCCTGATGCAGACTGCATTGAGTGCCATTCTGACACGCCCGGGCTCAGAGGCGGATTTGATCAACAAGTTTGTACATCTTGCCAACAATCTGACATCGTTCCAGAAGCAGTTTATTCAAAGCTCCGGTATCGATGCCGATCTGATCCTGCGCGTCATGGATCTTGGAGGTTCTGACCTCAATAAGACTCTCAGCCTGTTGAACGATCTTACCGATACTTTGAGCCGTATCAGTGCGACCAACCGCCCGGCAGAAATCAACCGCCTTAAAGCCAGTGGCTCATTTGGTGATGACCTTGATCTCTTTATCAAGACCCATCTGGGAACGACCCGTTCACGAGATGATTTACTGCTCAACGGAAAAATTCCCGGTCTTAATGAAGGCTTCAGTAAATGGTTTGACAGCTTGTCTCTAGCAGAACTTCGACTGCTGATTGCTGACAGAAAACTTTATGACTCCATCGCAGACCGCATCCGAAACGGCGGCGCTAAACACGAGTGGCTGATGGTCTGTGAGATGGAGCGGATAAAGGCCTGGAACGTTTCGATGGAGGAGGTTCATCGGTTTACTTCAGAAACCGAAAAACTAAAATGGACCATACCGGACGACCTTGGCCACGAACATTCCGGAGCACGGGGCGGCCACACAGAAATTGTGGGTGGCGAGAAACAATCCGGTAAAGGGTCCGGTACTCTTCACCGAGAACTACGTGCTATCATCCAAGCCAGTCACAATGTTGACGAATTCAATACCAAGCTGCTTGAACTCCTGGATCGTTGGAAAATCGATAGAAGCCTGCTACCCACTCAACTGCCGGAAGCGAAACCCTGACAATTATGAATCAAGTACTTTTAAAAGAATGGCAATCGTTTTGTAAGTCCCCCACCCGCTCTGGAGCCGGTGACTACTACTCGTTCTTTATGGATCCGATTTCCCCGGAAGAGCTTGAGCAGATATTTGAATACGTGGAACAGGGCGACCTCTTAAAGCCAAGGTTAGCCCGTCTCAAAGGGATATGGGGCCGGTCTGAACCACTCCGTGGAATGGACCGGAAGCCGGGAGTTGAGAAACTGCTGTCACAAACACTGGCGGAAAAAAGCAGGCTTCTGCAAATGATTTCCGCCAGACAATTGGTCAATATTCTCAATAACGTGTCCTTCAAGTGGGTCTCCCAGGCTGAGTATTCTTCCGTCAGGGACAGTGACGCCTCCTGGGTCAAAAATGAAGTGATGGTGATGTTGGGAGACATATTCAGGGAAGAGCTTGGTGATTACTCCCTGGTGATTTCCGCACTTATGGAAGCCACCTATGGAATGACGCGGGACTATGACATGGTCTGGTATCTGTTAAGCCCTCTGATGGATATAGATTATGACCCAGAGTCGGTTGTCTTACTCAGAGAAAATGGAATCGAGTATTTAATTACCGAAACAGAGGCTCTGATTCTTGATCATTCGGATGCGGCTCAATCCTGATATTTTTACCTATGGCTCACCGAGAAAGTGACAATATTTCAAGTGATTAAAAAACCATCATTCTCAATTGACAGCCACCACTATCAGGCGTAACTTTTGATGAGAGAACTGCTGCGGTGTAAAGAGCCTTCGGGCTCGCAGATACAAGGAACAACTAAGCATAAGCGTGTCCTGTAAAAGTCTGGAAACAAATCGACCAGAAGTGGTCAGACAACCCAAGTGGTGCTGACATTACACTTCGACAAAGCGTTGAAGCGTGAAAGGATTAGTATCTGCGGCATCGGCGGTAGGTTGGTGGGAGCTGTGAAATTATCAACATGATAATTTTGCGCCCACCAACGCTCTCCCCTCTTCTTTCCCAATTCCCACTATGCTGCTATTCCCTAACCAGGTTCTGTGCTCAGTTTGGAGTAGACAGCGAGTAAAGGATTTAAAGAATGCTGCTCCTCAATCTGTGAAAGTTGCCGGTGGAAGCGGTTTTCGATTCACTGACAACGAGAAAACATCCGGTCTGGAGTAATGTCCGCAGACATCCAGTGACCGCCGTGCCCGTCGTGCCACCTCCGCGTCAATCTCAGCATAGAGAATCTCTTTCTCCCGCAGTAATGGTCCGGCAATCACAGCGCCGCTTGGATTCACCACAACCGCTCCGCCGTCGTTAATCCACTCGTCAGGTTTGAAGATCTGGTCCCGCTCAGGGAAGCTTTCCGGCACGTCACACCCCTCCATAGCGGTGGCTGTTGAAATGACCCAACACCCTGCCTCACGAGCAATATGACGTAATGTGGTCAGCCATGTTTCGCCGCAGTCCCAAGTGGGATTCACGTATATCTCCAGGTTCTGGGCGTACAGAGCGCTACGTGCTAACGGCATATAGCTTTCCCAACAGATCAGGCTACCCAGGCGACCGGCTGGTGTATCGACCACCCTTAACCCACTTGCATCCCCCATTCCCCAAACCATACGCTCCGGGTTGGTAGGCATGAGTTTCCGATGGCGGTTAAGGATAGAGCCATCATTGCCGATCACCACAACAGTGTTGAACAAAGTGGTACCGGAATAATGGCTATCTATCTCGTGAACACCAATCACTATCGTCACACCATGTCTGGCTGCCGCTTTCTGCAAAGGTTCCAGATCGTTCCCTTCAAGGTCCACAGCGTTCTGACGCAGCCTGGCATGTATCTCACTTAACAGCCCCATATCTCCACCCGGGCGTAACCTCCAAACCCAGGTTGGGTAGCCAGATATATAGGCTTCCGGGAAAACCAACAATGAAGCGCCGGCACTGGCAGCTTCATCAATCGATTCAAGGGCTGCTTCAATGGTTTTGTGCCGATCAAGCAATACCGGAGGTTTCTGAATGACTGCAATTTTTGTAGTCATATAGGCCTCCGTTTATTCAGGCAGCAGAACACCGGATCCACCCAGTTCCGCGGGGACATCTTTCTGTTTTGGCAGACCGTCCTTTATTGGTAGAACAGTCTCTTGATAATGCACATGAAGGGCGGGCCTGAAATCCAATTGAGGAATCGTGGCAGCGTATACGTCGATCAACCCCATGGGAGGATGTTCGGTCAATATATGCCCACCACAAAGCTTGCACCATTTACGGAGGCTGTTCTGGGTTTTCTTGAAACCTTCGATATGCTCTTCCCCCTTGGTGATCTTCACAGCCTCCGGCTTCCACAGGGAAAACGCATTGACCGGCCCCGCAGACCATTTGCGGCAGGATTCACAATGACAGTAGCCCATCGCTGCCGGCTCCCCTGTCACAGTGAGCTCAACAGCACCGCAGAAACAGGTTCCGGTAAGAACATTCTCTTCATTCGACATAACATTCCCCCTTTGTGATCTGATTTCTCTCACGGGTGAAGCTCTTAACGGGGTACACCCGAAGAGATATGCCTTATCCCTCTATCTCATGTTGTAAATTCAATATCGGAATACTTTAAATTTAGCGCCAGCACCGCTTGTTCAGGTAAGAATTGGACAGATATCAATTGGCATCGCGTCCAGTTCTTCCCGCGCACTCACCATCCATCTAAAGAACTTATAGTCGATAAAACGGGAATGTCACAGGCGAATCAGGGTGAATTTCGACACTAAAGGATTGGTGAAAAGCACAACTGGTTGAATTGAAGAGATAAACTACGTGCTGCAAAGTATATTGCCGTGGGAGTATTTGCAGTGCCAGCACCGCTTCAATTACGACCCATACTCCCACTTACGAGATCGAATTGCTCATCCGCAAGATTGTCTGAATACATCCCCACATTTGAAGGCCCTCGCCTATCATAAACATACGAGTCCCCCCATGGATCGCTAATAGACTCGCCCTCAATCGTCACAACCCTGCCGCATCTTATACTCTCAGTCGCCGACTTTTGAACTGCCAAGAGGTTCATTGGGTACTCTCCATGCTCACGGTAGTAATTGTTTAAAATACCGGACAATTCAATCATCTCACAATTTACCCTCAGGACTTTATATGACTCAGACTCGTTATATTCATAAAAGAGAGTTGCTGACACTATGACCAACACCACTAGCATTAGTAGCACTAGGCTCAATTTCAAGAAGATTTTCATTGTAATTATCCAGATGGGGTATCCATAGCACGCAATTGCAAAACGACTCTCATAGATATATCCAGATGAAGATATCACTATGGGGTTCTACCCCGTGACTGCGGACACTTCTAAAAAGAGGCACAATGTGCCAAAGGAGTGTTTATGAGCAAACGCAAAAAATATAGTCCAGAGTTCAAGCGTGAAGCAATTGCTTTGACCAGACAACC
>NZ_MRYI01000023.1 GCF_002260525.1 Hahella sp. CCB-MM4 | reverse complement strand
GCATGATTTTCCACGACCACGGTGAAACCCAGTTTTATCAACTCCTTGACCGAATCGGGACTGGCCGCGACTCGTTTTTCGTGAGGTTTATGTTCCTTGGGGATACCGATTTGCATAATCGCTCCTCATTAAATTCTCTTTATTATCAGTTGGTTATATGTGACGTATTTTCATGTCTTTCAAAATGTGAGATCCAGTTTGCTAAAAAAAAGCCCCTTTCAAATTGACACGATAAAAATGCGTGATTAATATTTCATGGCATGGAAGATATTTCATTGCGATGCAATATATATCACTGAAGTGAAATATTGCAATGGCGATAAGGTGCGTTTTAGAAGACGCAGTATCAGAACCACTTGAAAAAAAATAAGGTGAGTGGAATGAGTAAGTTGTTACGGCTAAACACGAAGGTAAAACGGTTAGTTTGTGCGGTATCGCTATCAATGACGGTCTTGGCAGGAGGCATCCAAACTGCCTCTGCTGAGCCCTTCCGTTGCAAACCAGGGGAAACCTACTACATGAACGTCATGGTCAGTGGGGTGGAATACTGGTTCCCTGTCTATGAAATGATGAAGCAGGCCGCTCAATCCATGGGATGTAAAACGGTATATACCGGTACGCCCGAATATGATGTGAACAAGCAGCTTGCAACTTTTGAGCAGATCCTGGCGAAAAAGCCTGCGGGAATTTTGCTTCATCCGATGAATCCGGATCCCTTCATTGAGCCGATCAATCGAGCTGCCGAAATGGGCATCCCTGTGGTGACCTTCGCAGCGGACTCTCCAAACAGTAATCGTGTTTCTTTTATTACCTCCGACAACTACCAGGAAGGCAGATACGCGGCTGATACGGTCGCCGAGGCCATGGGTGGGAAAGGCGAGTATGCCGTGCTGGAAAACCCCGGCCAGGATAATCACGACAGAAGGGTCTCTGCCTTTATAGAGAGAATGAAAGAAAAATGGCCCAACATGAAGCTGGTATCGCGGGCGGCGAGTAATACGGATGCCACCAAAGCCTATAACGCTCTGATGACTATTGCCCAGGCACACCCGAACCTGGGAGCCGTATTCATGCCGGAAGCGACTTCTGCCCTGGGAGCTGCACAAGCGGCAAAAGAACTCGGCGGCAAAATCCGCGTCATGAATGCGGACGTCAATGCGAAGATTCTCGACATGATCAAATCCGGTGAAGTGTTCGGTGCGGTGAACCCTAATCAGGGCGTTCAGGGGTATATGGGTATGATGCTGCTGTACATGGCTGCACACAGCAACATGATTGACCCAATGAACGACTACAAACGCGCTGGATTCAACCCCATGGGCGTACCTTTCGTCGACAACGGATTTGCAATTATCACCAAAGCTAACGCGGACGATTTCTACTGGGACAAATATCTGTCCAAACGTGGTACCAAAGGAATAAACGAGTAAGGCCTTTGCCGCCGGCTGTTGTCCGGCCGGCGGCTACTGAAATACCCGACAATAAACATAATACATTCAGGAGTTGGCCATGGATGCTTTAAAGCAGACACCGGTCCTAGAAATCAGACATCTTCGCAAGACGTTCGGGAGTACAGTGGCGCTTTCGGATGTGAGCTTTACCCTGATGCCCGGAGAAATCCATGCTCTGGCAGGGGAAAACGGGGCCGGGAAATCTACGTTGATGAAGATCATCGATGGAATTTATCAGCCGGATTCAGGTGAGATTTTCTTTAACGGCAAACCTATGCGGATCTCCGGTCCACTGGAAGCCCAGAAACTGGGAGTAGGGTTTGTGCATCAAGAGATAGCACTGTGTCCGGATGTCAGTGTGGCGGAGAACATTTTAATGGCGAAGGTCAGTGCCTCGAAAAAGTTCTTCGTCAACTTCAAACAAATGTACCAGGAAGCGACAAACGCCATTCGTCAATTGGCAGACATCGACCCGAAAATGAAAGTCGCGGAGCTGAGTATTTCCAACCAGCAATTGGTGGAAATAGCTAAAGCGCTGACATTGGACTGCCGAATTCTGATCCTCGATGAACCCACTGCTGCGCTGACCGACCATGAGGCCCAGGTATTGTTCAAGATCATGCAGAAGCTGAAAGAGCAGGGGATGAGCATCATTTATATCAGTCACCGGATGGCAGAGGTTTTTGAACAATGCGATCGGGTGACCGTGTTCCGCGACGGCGTCTATGTGGTCACGAAAAATATCAAGGAAACCTCACCTGATGAAGTGGTGAATTACCTGGTGGGCCGTGAGCTGACAGATCTGTATCCGGAGAAGTTTGACGGTGATGTAAACCGGAACTCGGTGATGCTTTCAGTGAAAGATATGTCGGACGACCGCTATTTTCGGGACGTGAGTTTTGATGTTCATGAGAAGGAAATCTTTGGGATATCCGGATTGATCGGCTCCGGCAGGTCTGAAGTGGTGAAAGCCATATGCGGCCTGCAAAAAAAACGGCATGGCACGATCGTTTTTGAGGGCCGGACGTTGAATATCAATCACTACCAGGATGGGATTGCAGCGGGTATTGTCTATCTCTCGGAAGATCGCAAGGAAAGTGGTGTTTTCCTGGATCTGTCCATCGCCGCCAACGTCTCGGCACTCAGTCCTGAACAAATTTCCAGATATGGCTTGATCAACCGTCGCATGGAACTCCAGCAAGCGGAAAAACTGACCCGTGAACTCAATCTCAAATCGGCAGGTATGAACGCGCCGGTTTCCTCTTTGAGTGGAGGGAATCAGCAGAAGGTTGCCATTGCCAAAATGCTTTCCATCAATCCCAAGGTCATCATCCTCGACGAGCCTACACGTGGCATCGATGTTGGTGCCAAGTCTGAGATCCACAAAATGATTCGCCGGTTAGCGGAAAACGGTGTGGGAGTGATCGTAATCTCATCCGAGCTACCGGAAATTATCGGTCTGAGTGACCGGGTCATGGTGATGTGTGAGTCCCGTTCGGCAGGAATTCTTGAGGGGGAGGACATTACAGAAGAAAACATTATGCAATTGGCGTCCGGCGTCGCAGCTTCGCGACTGGCTGCTGCCAATGGGTAACCGGGATTTTACGGAGAATAAGATGAGTAATGAAGTGCTGCTAGACAAAGGCTTGGCCAACGAATCGCAAAATCCGCTGTCAAGCCTGCTTTCCCGTACCAAGAATATGCGGGAATTCACCTTGATTCTGATCATTATCGGACTCTTTATTACAATGAGCTTTGCTTCGCCCTATTTCCTGACCTGGGCAAATATGAAGGCAATGCTGTTGTCCTTTTCGACAGAAGGCATCGTGGTAGTGGGCATGACTCTGCTCATTATCGTCGGGGGGATCGATTTGTCCGTGGGTGCGGTCATGTGTCTGGCGATGGTGTTTGCAGCCAAACTATTTGTGTCGGGTATGGACCCCTGGCTGGCCAGCCTGGCTTCCATTGGGCTGTGTGCTTTTATCGGTATGTTGATGGGGCTATGTGTCACCAAGATCGGGTTGCATCACTTTATTGTCACCCTGGCATTCATGGGACTGGCCAGAGGGCTGAGCATGATCATCACCCAGGGGACGCCCATCTCGCTGTTCTCCCTGCCGCCTGAATTCAAATACGTTGGTCAGGGCACATTATTCGGCGTGCCGTTTTCCATCATCATCTTCTTCGTGGTTGTCATCATCAGTGACTATCTGCTCCGCAATGCCACGGCATTCCGAAAAGTGTTTTACACCGGCAGCAACGAAAAGGCCGCGGAATACTCCGGCGTACGTACAGACCGGGTAAAACTGGGAGTGACCGTTCTTTGTTCGGCTCTCTGTGGTCTGGCGGGAATTATCTATATGTCCAAGTTTGGCGCAGCGACCCCAAATTTTGGTGTGGGACTGGAGCTCAACATCATCGCCGCTGCGGTAATTGGTGGCGCAAGCTTCAACGGCGGCCAGGGATCAGTATTTGGCGCCATCCTGGGCATAGCATTGTTGAGCGTGGTTTCAAGCTCGTTGATTCTGCTCGATGTCTCCGTATATTGGCAGGACTTTATTAAAGGCTTGATTCTGCTGGCGGCGGTGGCAATGGATCATCTGTTACACAAAAAGGCCAGCTGATCTTTGGATCGCATTGTGTAAGTTCGATAGTGGTAATCAGGCTAATAAAAAGATCAAAAATATAGTTACAACCTTTTAAGGAAAAGAAACGTGGTAATAAACAGCACACCAAGAAACGTCGATAGGCTTACCCGTAAGGTACTGACCATGTATTACCTGGACAGCATCAGTCAGTCGGAAATCGCGAAAACCCTTTCTCTCTCGCCTGCGAAGGTGAACAGGATTATCCGTAGCGGACGGGAAGAAGGGCTCGTGGAAATCAACCTCAAATTCGATCATGCGGATCTCGTGCAATATGAGCGCAAACTGGTGGAGCAGTCAGGTCTGGCCGACGCCGTGCTTTGCGCGGCACTAAGCAAAGACCCGGAAGTAAACCTGCGCGTTGTGGCGGAGGCTGCCGCTGATCTTCTGCTGGAAAAACTGCGGGACGGGGACGTTATCTGCGTCAGTGGCGGGAAGGCGATGGCAGCGATAATCAGTGCAATTCGCCCCACCCGGAAGTACGACGTAACAGTCGTACCTGCCACAGGTGGGGTACAGGGCAAGTATTACACCGACGTCAATCACCTGGCGTACTCCCTGGCAGAAAAGCTCGGCGGACATTCCCTGAAAATCCATGCGCCTTTGTTCGCAGATACCCAGGAAGACAGAAACGTCCTGATCGAAATGCGTTCCTGCAAGGAAGTCATGGACCTGGCGCGTAACGCGGATATCGCCTTGGTGGGTATCGGTGCCGTCGCCAAAGGTTCGGAGAGTTACTTCGATTTACGAAATCTGTCCGATGAAGAGCGCCATGTCATTCATGAGAACCATTGTGTGGGTGAGATTCTGGCCCACCTCATCAATATCAACGGACATTCCTGCTTCGATAGCCTGAATCAAAAGCTGGTCGGCCTGACCATCGAGGAATTGCAAAAGATACCGGTCCGTATAGGTGTCGCCACTAACATTGAAAAAGTCGACCCGATCGCCGCCGCACTGGCAGGGAAGATGGTCAATACATTGGTGTCGGACGACGTTACTGCGAAATCAGTATTGGAAAAATTGAAGGAAACAGCCTTATGAAAACGAGAGTTCTTGGTTCAACTGACATTAACGCATCAGTGATCGGGCTTGGTACCTGGGCCATGGGTGGCTGGATGTGGGGAGGTACAGACGAACAACAGTCCATAGAAGCCATACGTGAATCAATTAAACAGGGTGTTTCTTTGATTGATACCGCTCCGGCCTATGGTTTGGGGCGTTCAGAGAAACTGGTGGGCGAGGCCATCAAGGGGCAGCGGGAGAAGGTTATCCTCGCGACCAAATGCGGTTTGGTCTGGCATACCAACGAAGGCGGGTATTTCTTTAACGAGGAAGGCAAGGATGTGCACCGGTTTCTGGGAGCTGAATCCATTCGTTACGAGCTGGATCAAAGCCTGGAACGTCTGCAGACGGACTATATCGACCTGTATATCACCCATTGGCAGGATCCTTCCACGCCCATCGAAGAAACCATGTCGACTTTGCTGGAACTGAAGAGGGAAGGAAAAATCCGCGCGATTGGTATCAGTAACGCCACTATTGACGAACTGAAGGAGTACCAGAAATTCGGGCCGGTGGATGCTGTCCAGGAGCGTTACAACATGATCGACCGCGCACTGGAGGCAGAAATTCTGCCGCATACCATTGATACAAAAGTGTCCTGCCTGAGTTATTCGTCGTTAGCTCTTGGGCTTCTGTCTGGAAAGATCACTTCAAATACGCTCTTCAGCGGTGATGACCAGCGTCTGACAGACCCTCTGTTTTCTCCGGAAAACCTGCAGATTGTGCAGGAGTTTTGCCAGGAAGTGGCTCCGTTGGCGAATGATCTGGATATTTCGATTGCACAATTGGTCATCGCGTGGACGTTGGCCCAACCGGGAGTCACCTACGCGTTATGCGGAGCACGTAACGCCCGCCAGGCGTCGGAAAATGCGCGCGCCGGCAATCTGAAGCTCAACGACGAAATTCTGGATTTGATCTCTATGTCGGTCAGCAGACATATCAACCGGATATCCACCAACTCATAGGTTAATGCCAGGGGATCTTATGGAAGACTTAATGCGGCAGCCAAGGGCAATTGAGAGTCTCATTGATGGTGAGGCATTTGACGCCATTATCATCGGTGGTGGTATCAACGGAATTGGAGCCTATCGGGAACTATCCCTGCAAGGGTTGAAAGTATTAATTGTGGAAAAAGATGATTTCTGCAGTAAAGCCAGCTCTGCGTTGTCTCGCATGATCCATGGTGGTTTGCGTTACCTTGAAAATGCTGAGTTTGAACTGGTGCGGGAATCACTGTACGAACGCAACCGGCTGCTGGAGAACGCTCCCCATTATGTCCGTCCTCTGGAAACGAATATTCCGCTTTACTCATGGACAAGTGGTCTGTTTTCCGCAGCGCTCCGGTTTCTCGGCATCAACAATAAGGTAACGGATCGCGGTGCGTTAATTGTCAAACTGGGCCTGAGTCTTTACGACTTCTTTACCCGTAAAGATCAGCAAATGCCGAGACACCGCCTTCAAGGTACTCGTGATACCTTTCAGCGCTGGCCTAGTTATTCGTCTTCGGTGAAATGCAGTGCTGTCTATTACGATGCCTGGATCAGTGCCCCGGAGCGGCTAGCCATTGAGCTGTTGCAGGACGGCGATCAACAGCAGGGTAAATCCCATGCCCTGAACTATACCCTGGTTGAGTCCATCGATGATGACGGAGTGGTTGTAGCAGACACCGAGACGGGGATTCGTCGCCGGTTGCGCAGCCGGGTTATTGTCAATGCCACAGGGGCCTGGGTGGATCACTGTAATCGGGCGGCAGGCATCAACTCAAGATACCTGTCGGGCACCAAGGGTTCTCATATTATCGTCGACCACCCCGAACTGCATCGGGAGCTCAACGGCGCCATGGTTTACTACGAAAACAGTGAAAACCGTGTCTGCATCATGTTTCCCTTTCTTGAAAAGGTATTGATAGGGTCCACGGACATCCCTGTACAGGAACCTGGATCCGCACTCTGCACTGAAGAGGAGGTGGATTACATCCTGGCGTCGGTCAAGACCATATTTCCTTCGATTGAAATCCATAAATCCGATATCTGCTACCGTTTCAGTGGTGTGCGGCCACTGGTGGCCGCCAGCACCGAAACCACCGGGCAGATTCCCCGCAGCCATGCCATCAAGGTCGATCAGATCGGAACATCCGGACCTCGGGTTTACTCATTGATCGGTGGAAAATGGACGACGTTTCGGGCGCTTGCCGAGCAGGTAACAGACCAGATACTGCTGGACATGGACAAGATCCGTATTACGTCCACGAAAACCCGCAAAATTGGTGGGGGCTGCCATTATCCTGAAGATTTTAATCAGCTGAGTCGTTTTCTCACTGAAGTCAGTTTCAAATATTCAGTGCCGGTCAGCAGAGTCGATATTCTTCTGCAGCGATACGGCACCACGTGCCTTGAAATTCTTAACCATATTCGCCAGGCGCCGGATAGTGCATTGGAATATATACCCTCCTACAGTCGACGCGAACTTGGCTACCTGATCCATCGGGAATATGTCCAGACGCCCCTGGACCTCCTGCAAAGACGCACAACCATTGCCATTGAAGGCCTGGTGACTCCCTTAGCCCTGGCAGAAATAACCGGCCTCATGTCGAAGGAGTTGCACTGGGATTATGGCAGAACCCAGGCGGAATACCGGGCGGCGGCTGAATACCTGAACACCCATAACGGCTATCAAATCGATCTGGATCTTCCTGAAACGGATGGTTTAGCCGATGTATTTGGAGATAAACACTATGTATTTAACTAAGAAAGTCCGTATGAATCGCCTGTTCAATCAAGGGCGATGTCTGGATGTGGCCATTGACCATGGTGTCTGTAACGAACCGTCTTTTCTCAACGGTTTGGAGAATATGGAAAAGGTGGTCGGCCAATTGGTGGGGGCCGGCCCGGATGCGATCCAGATGACATACGGGCAGGCTGATCTGCTGCAGAATGTGAACGGCAAGGACAAGCCTGCGCTGGTCATGCGAATAGATCTGGGCAACCCATATAACGCCGAACGTCATCGTGTGATGTGGGCATTGCTGCAGAATGACCAGGATCCGGTGCTGCAAGCGGTGCAGATGGATGCCGCGTGTGTGGTGGTGAATCTGTTCATGCTGCCCGATGAGCCTGATCTGTTCCGTCAATGTATCCAGAATATCAGCAAGGTAAAACTGGACTGCGAGAAGTATGGTATGCCGCTGATGATCGAACCCCTGGTCATGCAGCCGAATAGTGGCAACGGCGGCTATATGGTGGACGGTGACTGCGAGAAGATTGTGACGCTTGCGCGGGTCGCACGGGAACTCGGTGCCGATATTATCAAAGCTGACCCCACTGATAATGCGGCTGATTTCCATAAGGTTGTGGAAGCTTCCCGCTGCCCGGTATTGGTTCGTGGCGGTGGTAAGGAAGACATCGAAAAGGTGTTCGAAAAATCCCGCGCTCTGTTGGATCAGGGAGCTGTAGGCATGGTGTACGGCAGGAATATCTATCAGCATCCGAATCCACACAAGATTGTCCAGGCCTTTATGGCGATGATCCATGATAACGCTACCGTGAGCGATGCTCTGGGTATTTATCACAGCTGAACTAGATGGTCGGAGCAAGAGGTTTGCAATTTATGGCTGAGTACATTCTGGGAATAGATTGCGGGAATACCGCCGTCAAAGCCGCTGTTTTTGACAGGGAAGGCCGACAGTTGGGCAGTAGGGCCACTCGCGTGGAAACCCGCTTTCCCCAGCCGGGACATTCTGAATCGGACATGTACGGTCTTTGGAACAAAACTGTCGGAGTTGTCCAGGGTGTCCTGACGGAGCTTTCAATCCATACGGACCAGATCAAGGCCGTTGGTGTCAGCGGACATGGAAACGGCGCTTATCTGCTTGACCATAAAGACAAACCCTTGCTTGGCATTCAATCACTGGATAACCGGGCCGATGAGCTGATTCAGGAGTTCCAGAAGTCCGATTCCTATCAGCAAATACGGGAACTGAACCGGCAGGGACTGTGGCCGTCACAGACGGCTGCGCTTCTGATGTGGCTAAAACGCCATACGCCGGAAGTGTATTCGAATATCGGCAGAGTGCTGTTTTGCAAGGATTACATCAATTTCTGCCTGACCGGAAAGTGCAGTACCGATTACGGCGATCTGAGCGCATCGGGCCTGTTCGATTTCACTCGAAATGAAGTGAGTCAGCCATTGTTGAAGCTGCTCAATCTGGAGGAGATCACCCATAAGGTGGCACCCCCGGTGCAGTCTGAAGATGTGGTGGGCGTGGTAACCGGGGAGGCGGCGGGTCTTACAGGCCTGAAGCCGGGAACACCGGTGGTGGCCGGGCTTTTCGATGTCATTTCCAGTGCCTTGGGTAGTGGCGTTTGGGACGTGTCGGAGGCCTCGATCATCACTGGAACCTGGAGCATCAATCAGGTGGTGACAAGGGATCTACCCTCAGATGAATTGTTCATGTCCAGTGTGTTTCCCGGAGGGCGATACCTGGCCATGGAAAACAGTGCGACCTCAGCGTCCAATCTGGAATGGTTCGTCCGTGAATTCTTCCAAACCGAGCAACAAGTGGCTGAAACCCTGAATCAAAAGGTATTCGACTACTGTAACGCGATGGTGGAAAAGGTGGATATCACCGAGCAGTTACCGCTGTTCCACCCCTATCTGTACGGATCCAGTGATTCTGCCACAGCAGGGGCCAGTTTCTTTGGCCTGTCAGGATGGCATCGCAAGGCAGACCTCCTGTATGCCGTTTACGAGGGCATTGTGTTTGGGCACTTGGAACACTTGCTCAAACTACGTAAGGCCGGCATCGATGTTGATCTTGCCCGGTTAAGCGGTGGAGGGGCTCGAAGCGCATTCTGGAGCCAGTTGTTTGCAGATGTGCTGGAAATCGACATCTGGGTCAATCGTTGCAATGAATGCGGAACCAAAGGGGCTGCCATGGCGGCAGCAACCGCCGCAGGGTTCTATCCGAATTTCGCCAGGGCCGTGGCGGAGATGAGCGGAGACTATCAGGTTTTCTCTCCGGATCCGAAAAAGCGCGACATTTTGGGACGACGATTTAAACGTTATCAGGTCATCAGCGAATTGATTAACAAGGGGCTCTAAATGGTCAAAAGTATTATTTGGCGAACGGGTTAGTAACCGTTCGGTACCGGACTCCCTAAGGAAAAATTAATCCTGGAAAGATTAAAGGAGCTTCTCATGCGAATGAGAGGTACGGGCACTGCTGTCTCAAATTAACGGTAAATGTACGCATTTTACTCTGTACGAATTTTACTAAAGGAGCGTGAAGCAAGTGACACAGAGAATCATATTACCCAAGTTCCTGGAAACGGGGGCGGGTGCGATTAAGAAAGTGCCGCAACTGGTGCGTGATATTGGTTGCAGCCAGCCGTTGGTGGTTAGTGACGGCGTGATGGCCTCATTAGGCAAAGTCGATGCTTTATGCAAAACGATTCTGGATGACGGGATGACATGCGACCGCTATCTGGACACTGAGCCCGAACCGACAGAAGACTCGATCCTGCCGGCAGTGGAAATGTTTAGTCATGGCGGCTTCGACTGCATCGTGGCGCTGGGTGGCGGAAGTGTGATTGACAGCGCCAAGGCGATTGCGTTGCTGGCCCGCCAGGGTGGGCGGATGCAGGACTTCAAAGTGCCCCATATCGTAAGCGAGGAATCCTATCCGGTGATCGCTTGCCCCACCACGGCCGGTACCGGTTCTGAGGTGACACGAGCCACCATTATTACCGACAGCAAGACAAGTGAAAAAATGCTGTGCATGGGACCAGGTCTTCTGCCGGTTGCCTCGGTCGTTGACTATGAACTCACGCTGACCGCACCCAAAAGAATTACGGCAGACACGGGAATTGATGCATTAACCCATGCCATTGAAGCCTACGTCAGTCGTAAATCCGGCCTTTTTACAGACCGCCTGGCCTTGCTCGCCATGGAGTTAATTGCTCCTAACCTCAGGCAGGCGGTGTACAACCCCGAGAATCTAGACGCGAAGGAAAAAATGATGCTGGGGGCGACCCTGGCGGGCATGGCTTTCTCCAACGCCTCTGTTGCTCTGGTACATGGCATGAGCCGGCCTATAGGTGCTCATTTCCATGTTCCACACGGAATGAGCAACGCCATGCTGTTGCCTCATATCACGGCCTATTCCATCCCCGCCGAGACCGCCAAATACGCGGATTGCGCTCGTGCAATGGGATTGGTGGGACGGGAACGTAGTGATAGTGACGCGGTGAAACTCCTGTTGTTGGAGTTGCAGGAACTTAATCACGAGTTATCAGTGCCATCCCTGGAAAGGTTTGGTATCAGCAAGGCCATGTATTTCGACAATCTGGAACTGATGGCAGAGCAGGCAATTGCGTCCGGCTCACCGGCTAACAATCCCAGAGTTCCAAGCAAAGAAGACATCATCGAACTTTATAAAAAAGTCTGGTACGAGGAAGCCATACTATGATCGGTAATTTTGTAGGAGGAGATTTCCTCCTTTCAAATTCAGAAAATCTAGCTCGCGTTACTAACCCTGCCACCGGTGAGGAACTGGATCAGGTTGTTCTTTCTACTGCAGAGGAAACGGCACAGGCTATTGAAGTGGCCCATCAGGCATTTCAAACCTGGTCGAAGGTCACCCCGTTAAATCGCTCAAGGATACTATTCCGCTTTAAAGCGCTGGTGGAAGAAAATCTGGATACCCTGGCGACGCTGATCACTGTGGAGCACGGCAAGGTGTTTAGCGATGCCAAAGGGGAATTGATTCGCGGCCTGGAAGTGGTTGAATTTGCCTGCGGCATTCCTCACCTGCAGAAAGGTGAACACAGTCGGGATGTGGGCAGCAGAATCGATTCTCACTCCATGATGATGCCTTTGGGCGTGTGTGCCGGCATTACCCCTTTCAACTTTCCAGCCATGGTTCCCATGTGGATGTTCCCACTGGCGCTTGCTACGGGGAATACCTTTGTACTTAAGCCGTCGGAAAAGAATCCCACTCTGTCATTGAAGCTTGCTCAACTGCTTCAGCAAGCGGGGCTGCCTGAAGGTGTGTTCAATGTGGTTCAGGGAGACAAAGAATCTGTCGATGAGATTTTGTTTCACCCTCTGGTGCAAGCCGTCAGCTTTGTGGGGTCCACGCCTATTGCAGAGTATGTCTACAGCACGGGCAGCCACTATGGCAAACGGGTTCAGGCACTGGGAGGCGCCAAGAATCACATGGTGATTATGCCGGATGCCGATCTTGATCAGGTGACCAACGCTCTGATGGGTGCCGCCTATGGATCAGCCGGGGAACGCTGTATGGCTATCTCGGTTGCGGTCGTCGTGGGCGATGAAACGGCCGACCAGGTTGTCAATAAGCTCTCCGCAGCCCTGGACAAATTGAATGTCGGCCCCGGCTATGATGAGCAGCCTGAAAATGACATGGGCCCACTGGTCACGGGAGAACACCGGGACCGGGTCGCTTCCTATATCCAAAGCGGTGTAGAGGAGGGGGCGCATCTCATTATCGATGGCCGGGACCATCCCCTGGCGTACACCTCCAATGGATTCTTTCTCGGAGGAACCCTGTTTGACCAGGTGACGTCGGACATGAAGATCTACAAGGAGGAAATATTCGGACCTGTTTTGTGCGTGGTACGGGTCAGCAGTCTTCAGGAAGCGATCGATCTGGTCAATGCACACGAATTCGGTAACGGGACTTCCATCTTTACCCGTGATGGAGCCTGTAGCCGCGAATATACCGACCAGATCCAGGTCGGCATGGTAGGAGTGAATATCCCCATTCCAGTGCCTATGGCGTTTCATTGTTTTGGCGGATGGAAACGCTCCCTGTTCGGCCCCTTGCACATGCATGGACCCGACGGCGTGCGCTTCTTTACCCGCATGAAGACAGTGACCACCCGATGGCCGGATGCAGGACGGGTAGCGGCAGACTTTGTCATGCCGACCATGAAGTAAGAACGATCATGAAATAAGAGCGTTCATGAAATAAGAGCGTTCATGAAATAAGAGCAACCATGAAATAAGAATAACCCGGAAAGGAATCACGACCAGCGCTGTTTGAAGGCTGGTGTGCAGGGGTAGGGGCATCTTATCGATGCTCCTGATTCAAACCACAACACTAAAGGGAATCACCCAGGAGGGAAAGTAACATCAAGGATTGACCCAAGCAGGGAGGGTCAACGCTGCCATGGTCTATAGCCAGAACAAAGGGCCATGACAGATGTTTTCACGTTAGCTGTCAGAACAATACTTAACAACAATGACAAGGTGGTGAACAATGAAACTTGCAAGTTACAGCTTGCCGCTCATACCCCCATGGCTAAAACGCTTGAGCCTGGTTTGTACGATGACGGTGAGTTCAACCGGCGCATTATCTGCGCAAGGCCCGGGACTGGGGAATCTGAGTTACAGCCCCGGTGAGGTATTTACCCAGATTTCTCCATCCGTTGACAACGCTGAAGACGGAAGTGATTCGGGGTTCCTACCGCCAGATTACCCCTATAGAAAAGACTACGGCGTTAATGTTGCCACAATGGTCAATGGATATCTGATCGGCATCTTTGCTCCTGATAGTGGTCGTGGACCTGGAGGCTGGATTGCCCTGGATGCTTCAAATCCTCGAAATCTTGAACTCGTGAAACGAGTTTATGAACCAGACAACACCTCCGAATACCGAACCGGCAACGACTTACGTACGGCTGAATTCCGGGAGCCGCATTCAATAGGCCTCGCTGAGAATAATCTGGTGGCAATTCAAACCGGAAGAGGGATAGAAATTTGGGATTGGAGTGATGTGGAGAATCCGGTTCAGGACAGCAGGCTCAGAATCGATAACGTGAATTATGGAGACTACACTCGTGTTTCCTGGCAGCTTTTCTGGCAGGCGCCATATCTTTACGTTAGTCGTGGTCCTGATGGTTTGACGATTGTTGATACGAGCGATGTTCACAACCCCATTGTAGTCAAAACGATACCAAAAAATGAACTGGGCGGTTTCAATATCGGGCCTGTTTTTGCATTGGGGAATGAGCTGTATCTGTCCAGCATGGAAACGACCGATGGCTTCTCCATTCTTGATATCAGTAATCCTGTCAACCCGACGCTGACCAAATCAGTGTCCAGCTTGCCTGATAAGTATTATTCCTCCTGTTGGGACGGCAAAAGAGCGTATTTTGGAGCCCGGTCATACGGTAACCCATTGAGAATCTATGACACTACGACTAACCCAATGGCGCTTGTTAATGAAGACCATAGTGGATTTGTCAATTTATATTGCAATCTTCAGGATGACCGGCTGCTTCTCGGCAACCAGGAAGACATTGCGGTCCTTGATATTGGCGACCTGGATAACATCACCCGATTGGGGACTGGGTCACTTGATGTCCACGACCTTAGCCATTCCGATCACGGTCAGGTTTTCCCAATGGGTAATTTGGTTTGGGTGGGTAACGATCATGGATCAGGCAGCGCTCTGATTGCTCAGCAAACTGAGCCGGATACTTTGCCTCCTCAAGTCCACAGAACAGTACCGGGTAAGAGTGAGGTCAAAGTCCCGCTAAGTTCTCGCATAGGCATCGCATTCTCAGACTCTATCCTGATGGAATCTGTCAACAGCAATACCTTTAAAGTGACACGAAAGGGCGAAACAACTCCCCTGCCAGGTCTTTATAGCGTCAATCTGGGATTTGTACATTTCAGCCCGAAACAAGAACTGGAGCCCAATCAGATTTATGAGGTAACGCTGAATGGGATTCAGGATTTTGCCGGTAATGCTCAGTCGGAGTACTCATTCAGCTTTTCCACTGGTGATGTTACAGAGCACGATATCAGTATTCAGGTACCGCGAACCTCGGCATTGGGACAAACGATCACGCTCAGAGCAAATGCTGCCCCCATCGACGGCGGTACAGTCGAGTACTCCTGGGACTTTGGCGACGGCTCGCCCTTTTCAGAAGGCTCCATTGTCAGCCATACCTATACCAAGCCAGGCCACTGGAATCCAGCAGTGACTGTGCGTGAATCCGGCTTGGAGAGCAGTAAGAGTACTCGTGTAACGATATATCAACCCGCCACACCCACTCGTCCTGTTACTTCATCCACCCTCATTCATGCAGGTTATCGAGTGATTGCAGTGAATGAAGATAACAACTCCGTCAGTGCAATGTCGGCCACCTCGCCTTTTGACAAGGAATGGATAGTTGATGTGGGTGAACGTCCCAGGACGCTGGCAGAAGCTCCTAATGGCGATATCTGGGTGGTGAACCAGGACAGCAGCAGTATCACTATATTGGATCCCGAACAGGGCAGTATTCGGGGGGAGATAGCCTTGCCCCGGGCCTCACAACCTTACGGCATTGTTTTTTCACCTGACCAGACGGCTGCGCTCGTGACTCTGCAGGCCACCGGAGAATTATTGAAACTGGACCCCTCGAGCCACAGAATAATCGACCGGGCGGATGTTGGATTGCATGCTCGTGGAATTGCCGTGGACTACAACTCCGGCTATGCGCTGGTGACCCGCTTTGTTTCTCCACAGGATCACGCTGAGGTAGTGAAGGTGGATATCAATAATATGGGATATGCGGATCCCATTATTTTGGCAAAGGATACCGAGACCTTTGATGGGCCGGATCGTAGTCGAGGTATTCCAAACTATTTGAACTCTGTCACGATAGCTCCTGATGGTCGCACTGCCTGGGTGCCTTCAAACAAAGCGAATGTCGATCGAGGGGCATACAATGAAGATCAAGACTTAACTTTCGAGACAACTGTTAGAGCCATTGTCTCCCAGATAGACCTGCAAACTGGTCTGGAAGTGCGGCAGAAACAGTTGGATTTCGACAATCGGGCGCAGCCTAAGTCAGTGGTTTTCAGCGCGTTGGGTGACTATGTTTACGTGGCAATGGAAGGGCAGAACAGTGTCGAAGTCCGGGATGCCTATACCAACAACCGGGTTAATGAGATTGTTACGGTCGGAGACGCTCCCCGTGGGCTGGTACGTGCGGGGGATTTCCTGTTTGTACATGGCTTCCTGTCACGCACAATCACCGTATTCGATGTCAGCGACCTTGAGCTGGGAGATAGTCAGATAACCCGCTTAAAAGAATTCCCCACCGTGGCTAATGAAAAGCTTAATTCCAGAGTGTTGGCTGGCAAGAAAATCTTCTATAACGCGGTGGATCCACGTATGTCCAGTGATGGTTACCTATCCTGTGCCAGCTGTCATACGGGAGGAGATTCTGACGGCCGGGTTTGGGATTTCACTCAACGCGGGGAAGGTCTGCGTAACAGCATCAGTCTACTTGGGCGTCGGGGAATGGGTAACGGGAACGTTCACTGGACCGCCAACTTCGATGAAATTCAGGATTTCGAGAATGACATCCGATCCGGATTCGGCGGTGTAGGATTTCTCAGTGATGCAGAGTTCAATGAGACTTCTGATCCACTGGGCAATCCCAAAGCCGGTCTTAATAGTGATCTGGATAATCTGGCCTTTTATGTCAGTAGTCTCAATAAGTATCCTCGCAGCCCCTATCGTAACCAAGATGGTTCACTGACATCGGAGGCTCAACGAGGTAAACAACTTTTCAGCTCCAAGGGCTGCCAGAGCTGTCACTCGGGTCCGTTCTATACCGACAATTCATTTCATGACGTAGGTACCATTGAGGCATCTTCCGGTAGTCGGCGTGGTGGCAATTTGGACGCTATCGAAACACCTACCTTGATTGGACTGGCCGGCAGTGCTCCTTATTTCCATAACGGCCAGGCTGAGACATTGGATCAGGTGCTGTTGACCGGTTCTGAACATACGGTCACCGATGCTGTTGATCGAGCTCGCTTGGTCGCTTTCCTGGAACAGATTGAGTACGAAGGCACTGACGTGGAAGTGCCGAGTCCTCCAGCCGGGGCAAGCTATGTGTACCTGAGTGATCTCGATCCGACAGATGATGAAAATGGATACGGACCAATACAGATAAACCATAGCAATGGAGGTAGCGGAGACGAAGGTGCTGGCGGAAATAAGATTCGTATTAATGGAACTGAATACGATAAGGGGCTGGGTGTTCACGCATACTCAAAAATAATCTACGACATTTCCAAAAAAGGATACAACCAGTTCTCCGCCTATGTAGGGGTTGATGATGAAGTAAGTAGCAATGGATCGGTCATATTCAAAGTCTACGTTGATGATGAAACAAATAAGGTGTACGAAAGTACTAATAAGTTAACTGGAAAGGATGGCGCTGAGAAAGTTGAAGTATCTCTCGAGCCTGGTAATTATCAATTAATATTAGTGGTAGAAGACGCCGGTGACGGGAATAGTCACGATCACGCTGATTGGGCCGATGCCAAACTACGTCTGCCGTCGGTTGATGCCGACCAGCCAGGTTTGTATTACGGGACTGTCTCCGGAAACCTCAACAAAACCGCAGCGAATCCTAAAACGGCTATCACTGTCGATTTGAGCGAAACTGAGGATAATATTGCTCAAAATACCACTGAGATCTTCAGCGGTTATATCTATGATGAGGACGGCTATATTTCCTTCAAGGAGCATATGGATGACAAAGTCCTGCTTCTGATTGATGGAAATGAGGTCTTAAACGATGGCAAGTGGAATAGCGAGACATGGAAGGAGAATCTGAAGCTATCTCCCGGCTGGCACCGTTTTGAGTTGCGTATTAGTAATGGTAGTGGCCTAAGTGGCCCTACTTCCGGTATCGGTTTTGCGATGGACCCTGATGGCGGTACTAACTGGATTCATCCGGAAGACCCGGGTGATGGCAGTTTGTTCAGGACGTCAGCTCCCGAAGAAAGGTATGAATATGTCAGTGATCTCCAGGAGGATTCAAGTGTAAACGGCTGGGGACCGATTGAAAAAAATCGTTCCAATGGTGAGAAAATAGAGGGACAAGAGGGCCCCCTGACAATCCGTGGTACTCAATACGAAAAAGGATTAGGTGTACATAGCTACTCAGAAGTGACCTATACCATTGATGCTGGAAAATACAACCAATTCTCTGCCGATATTGGCATTGACGATGAAGTCAAAGGAAGAATATACGGCGAAGGGTCCGTTAAGTTTGAAGTGAGGATAAATGGCAACTCAGTCTATGAGAGTCAAGTGCTCACCGGATTTGACAACCCTGCAAGGATCAGTGTGCCGATCCCGTCTTCAGCCACTGAGGTCAAATTAATCGTGCACGACGGTGGTGATGGTGGGAACTGCGATCACGCTGACTGGGCCAATGCCCGATTCCGATTAACCCCCTAAGGTTTCGTTGCTTTAGCAACGTTTGGTGACCCCGATACTTACCCCCTAAGTATCGGGTGTTCACCCCCTTTTTATCCTTTGCCTATCGGTGGTCATGATCGGCCACTGATTCCGCTCTATTGGCAGTTCTTTAAGATAGAGGACTAAGTGATGATTCCGCAATTTTCAGAGTTTAGCGCACTGAAGGGTCACCCCTGCGAGATCGGTGAGTCGCCGGTGTGTGTTAACGAATCCAGTTTGGTGTGGGTGGATGCCGGCAATGCCCGTATTTACCAATCAGATCTGACTAAGGGAGAAGTGAGAGGGTATCGCATGGATGTGCCTGTCACTGCAATTGCCAGCGCAGGACCCGACGCATGGATTCTGGTGACGAAGGAGGGAATCTTTCGATGTGATGAAAGATTCAGGCAGCTCAAGCTTCTCGGTAACCCGGTCCGTGGACTGCTGGATCTGGTGTTGAATGACGGTGTAGTCAGCCCATGTGGTGACCTTTGGTTTGGCTCCATGAATGAAAGGGAGCTGGAGGCCTCAGATGGTTCCTTGTATCTGATGCTGCACGACAGTTTGAAGATCGTTCAGTTGGACATCGGTTTCTCTGTAACCAATGGTATCGCCTTCAATCGCAAGCTGCGTCGGGCTTATGTGAGCAACATGTTTCAACGCCAGGTCATCGAATACACGTTGGCTCCAGACTTTCGACACATCTTGAAGAGGAGGGTATTGATCACTATTCCGGAGCATAAAGGGATGCCGGATGGGCTCAAGGTCGATAGTTTCGGTTATCTGTATGTCTGCCATTGGGATGCGGGGCTTGTAAGCATATACAACTCCGTCGGCTCATTGCTAAAAGAAGTTCAACTGCCGGTTCGTCATGCCACTCGATGCACCTTCGGAGGACCTGGCTTCAGACAACTCTTTGTCACCACCGGCAACTATGGCATGGACAAGGATGAGCAGTTCCAATCTCCCTGGTCCGGATTAACCCTCTGCGCAGATATCAGCGTGTCGGGCGAGGCCGAAGAAACTTTCAACCTAACGCCTGAACCTTCCTGCGTTTGATCGGGATGTTCGAATGTGCAATGTCGTAATCGATAGTGCAGTGTCGTAATTGGTTGTGCAGTGTCGTAATTAATTGTACCGGGTTTTCCTGAGGTTAATTTCGGTGCTCTAAGTAGAGGTAGATGACCATGTTTAAGTATCTCGTTATATGTTGTGGAATCGCCCTGTTAATGTCAGTAAGAACAGTATGGGCGGGAAATAGCGAAGTTGTTCTGTATACCAATACCAACGGTATGTTCAGCTACAGCACTCGTGGCAATGAATGGGAGCATCGAGCCGAATATGTCACGGGCACAGCCGTACAGATGGTTAAAGATATTTTTCAGGCAGCCAGTGTCAATTACGAACTTAAGCTGCGCAATCTGACAGTCGGGCTTGAACGCGCCAAAGCAAAGGCCAATACCGGCTATCTTGCGGCTAGCAAGGATGCCGAATTATCCAATGATTATCTATGGATCGGGCCGATTGCCCGGGATTACTGGGCGTTTTACGCCAAGCGTGACAGCGATGTGCGCGTAGACAGTTTGAATGACTTGCGTGGATTAAAAATCGGCGGTCATCGCAATTCGCCCGTGACAAAGTTCCTGCAAGAAAAAGGAATAGCGGTGCGGACGGAGAAAGAGGATTACGTAAATCCTTACCGCCTGAACTATGACCTGATTGACATCTGGGCTACGACCCGGGGTAGTTCTTTCAAGTTGGCGTTTGAGTCGGGCTATCCAGAGATCATGGAAGTCTACCGTCTTGATTCCTACATTGAGCTGTACCTGGCTCTTAATAAAAACACCGATAAAAAGGTGGTTAGAAAGCTGACCGATGCCTATCACGAAATGATTTTGCATGGCCGCCGCTGGTACTGATGAATGATGACGAGCGAAGGCTGCATTGCGCGATTTAGGGTGCTGTTCAGCAAAGACGCTCATACGCCTTCAGCTAAACATAGAAGTCGGTTGAACACAGAAGCCGGTTAAACACAGAACCTGGTTAAACATAGGTGCCGGCTGAACACTTAAGTCGGTCTCAGGTAGCGCAATATCCATTGATGAATCATTCGGCATATCACCAGGAGATGCCAGGGCTACCTGCGCCTGTTCTTTGAATAAAAACGAGATGGTTGGAACATGAAAGGTAATAGCAGTTTTATCATTCAGGAAACCAATGTCAAAGGACTGGACACACTAACGGTTGATTGCGGGCAGGATCTGGAACTGCCTTATATCCACTTATTTAATCCTGGTGAGGTCTCTTCGAAAGCTACCGGTTCTTCGAAGGTTGCGGGCTCTTTGAATGTCGAGCGCTCTAATCAATTATCAGGGAATCATTCTTCAGGGCAGCATCATTCAGGCCACCAGATCGATTGGGTGATAAGGGGCCAGGTAACCTTTCTGGTTGACCAAAAGACCGTTCAATTGAGTGCTGGAGAAATGTTGTGGAGTCATATGGGAGAGCGTCCACGCTTGATTGCCGGTGACTCCGCCGCATCGATACTGCGGATCAGTATGCCCCTTTTCTATGCCCTGGAACTTCGGTTATGCAAGGGTTTTGAGCTTGAGCTCTTATTGGGCACGATCTTCCGGTTATCGGTCTCTGATCAATCCGACATTCAAAAACTTCAGCGTCAGATGGCCGACCTGATGGGCGATGATCCGGCGTTGAGGGAGATCGCGGCAGAGGAGTTTCGGCTGTATTTGAGGCGATTGTCCCAATATGGGGAGACGCCCCCTGAAATATCACGAGCCAGGTCGACCAGTGGACGAGCCTGTCATCATGTATACCGAATGCTGTCCTATATCAACGAAAACTACCGTGACGACTTGACGATCGACAAAATCGCGAATCATTTAGGGCTGCATCGAAACTTCACCATGAGTCTCTTCAAGCGGGTCATGGGGATGTCTTTATTGGAATGTATTACCGGTTTGCGGATTCGTTATGCGGAAAAACTGCTGATTAACACCAATGAGGATGTGACCTCAATTGCGTTTGATAGTGGCTTTTCTTCTTTGACGCGATTTTACGAGGTGTTCGGGAAACATTTTGGGGAATCCCCCCAACGCTACCGGAACAGGATGTGGATGCAGAGTAGATAGTGATTCGTCAGCTCAAAAAGCGCTGTTCAAGCAACTCTACCTGAGGGGCTGCCTGTCAGATCGGTCGGTCTTATAAACCGCAGGGGGCACGATGTAGAGCAAAACAGTCATCCACTCCCGGAAGGTCTTCTCAATATTGGCGGCCGGTGTGCCGACATGACAATGACGCAGAATCAATGAGGTACATAATGAAGCGTTCAATGGCAATTCTTACACTAATATCAGCGGCATGTATTATGTCCGGCTGTGGTGGTGATAACAGCAACGAAAATGACGTATTGAGTCCAACACAAATCCGCTCGATTGAGCTTGCTCAGTCTCACGTTATTCCTCCGAGCGGTTTGAGCTGGGATATTAAATACTCAGGGGATCTGAAGCTGGTTGAAAATAGAGACACCCTGATACTGGTCACCTTTGAGGAGTCGGTGCAGGCCGCTAAAATTCAGCTTTTTGACGAAAAGCATCAGCTTGTTTCCTCGTTGGATTTATCTCAGCCAAAAGACCTCCCGGAGACGGAGGGTGGGGATGCTCCGTACTCTGATAATGCCTGGTCAACCCTGATCCCGGCAGAAGATATTTTTAAGGGCGTTAAAATAGGAGTTGTTGCTCAAGGCAGGGCGGAGTCTATATCAATAACGCCAGCCCTTCATCCCGAGATGGAAGTTATCATCCAATCGCTCCCTTTTCTCATCTATGGGGTGAACGACAGCAATAACCCTTTCGATATTGAAGATCTCAAAATCATGTTCGCGAACCCGATGAATGCTGGGCAGGTTTCGTCAGGATTGCCGTTCTCAAGATCATACATCATCAATCATCCCTTTCGAGAGTTCAGATCTGATTACCTGATCGTGCCTCCATCAGGAGTCGCTCCTGCTAAGAAGGTTGTTTCAGCCTCAGATCCAAGAGCAGCCAAGCCGATATTGGATATGGTTTGGCAAATTCAAAATGCGACAGGTGATATGGCTCTTAACAAAATCACTTACGCTCCATCGGTACTCATCGACCACACGAAAGCCGGGGAGAATAAAGTCAAAGGCCTTCGTGGAGGAGTTTCTTATCAAGGGTCCGGTGCATCAATGGGAGACCCTGCTATAGGGCTTTTGTGGCACGAAGGTGGGCATGCATTAGGGTTATCGCACTCCATCGACGAATACAAGAAAACAGGTGGCCCATTCTATCCGTATGTTGATGGCAGCTTAAAGGGCTCTAACTGGGGGTACGACAGCTTCATGGGATACTTCAGATCCCCCCTCATCCCTCCGACTTCCCCTCACTTCATCTGTAGAGACGAGTGGAAAGGAGCTTTTTTTCAAAGGAACTCAGAGGGCCGTTGTTATCGATTCGACCCGATGCACTCTGCGGACGATCAAAAAGACCCCGGTGCAGCGCTTGCGCTATTTTCCGATTTCTATGCCGGGAAAATGCAGAAATGGGGGCTGAATCACTCGAGGATGAACTCATCGAATGACGGCTTTCAGAAAGTTAACAGTCAAGGAGAATGGGAGGATTTCATCCCTAAAACCGAGAATTATGCGCAGAGGTATATCAAGGGGCAACACCCAGTCACATTTAACAAAACCACAGATTTCATCATGTTCACCTATAGTTTTGCCGGCACTGCTGAGGTATCGCAATTCTATGAGCCGATCAGATATGTCGGTAATGCCATCGAATATGTTGATGCTGTCAGTCAGGAGGACTTAGACAAAATCGACACAGACACCTCAAAAACTGATAAGCCGGAGTACCTTAACTATTGCCGATTTAGAGGGTGTGATTTTACTCTGAAAGTTACCTACGAAGACGGCTCTACTTTATACAGAGTGGTAAAGGAAAGTGCCCGTAAAACATGGCAACAAACGGTCTGGAAGGACAATTATCTGAACGAAAACAGCGAGGATAGCTTCAAGTTATGGTCCGTGGCCCTGGTCGCACCTGACGGTGCGCCAAAAATTACAAAACTGGAGTTGCTGGACACACCAATGCTCTGGAATTTAAGCCCGACCGACATCATGGCTGCGAAAGCCGTTATTGAAAAGGATTTATAGCGGTTCCGTAAAAACAGAGTGGCATAAACCACCATTTAAGATTGGTCATTCAAGCCGTTAACTTTCGGGGGATGAGTGGGGATTTATTTATGAAGTTATATCCGTGGTTGAGTTCATTGTTGCTGGCAAGTGTTGTCGGGCTAAACGGATGTGGTGGATCAGGAAATGGCGCAACAGAAAAGGATACCAATAGGTACCCGACTATCTCCGGATCACCGCCAACAGCGCAGGAAGGAAAAAGGTTTATCTTTGCTCCTGTAGCAGCCGATCCTGAAAGTGCGAAGCTACGATTTAAATTGGTCAACGGACCTGTTTGGCTTGATATCGATCCAACCAGCGGTGTCGTCAGTGGTACCCCTGGGGCTGATGATCTCGGCATTACGAAGAATATCATCATCCGGGCCAGCAATGGTCACAACAGTGCTGATTTATCGTTCAATCTCGAGGTGACCTATGATCCAGTGGAAGAAGCAATCAGAACCGGTGATGCACGCTTGGTTGGGAACAGCATGGATTTGGTCCAAGCGGAGATGGTTACGATAGAAAATATACGTAACCAGTACCAACAGGCCAGGATAGCCCTATTTAATCTGGACGCGAGTGGTGGTGTCAAAGAAGAAAGCCTGACGTCTATCACTTGGGATCCCACTCGTTATGCTGCCCAGCTTAAAGCCAGTTTTGGCTTGAATGAAGCTGTTTTAGTTTCTAATGCTTCAAAGAATGGAGGCGCAGCGGCTCAGAGAGGGCTTGCAGTTATAGGAGAAAGTAACGCCCGATATTTGGTCATGGGTAGTAACCCTGTGCGAAACATGGTTCATCCTGCCGATATCAATGAAGAGATGCATCAATTCATGCAAAACGCCGTCACCTGGCTGGTTCGCCGTGACGACTTTACTGAGCGGCCACTGAAGCTGGTTTTTGCCCAGATGGATAACAGTTATTGGTTTCCAGATGCCACCCAGACTCGTAAATGGTTCGATGACAGATTCGAGGGGAATGTGAACTACAACGCCATCGGAGATTGCGACGGTGTAGGATTGGCAGGATGCCTGGAAGCCAAACCGGATTTGCTGGTGATTTCCCAGAGTAGTGCCACAGAAGATGTAGAAGCCGTTTCCAATGCCGTAGCAGAAGCCATGTCTCAGGGCACACCAGTACTATACATGCATTTACATGGTGGACTGACCCCACTGGGCAGCAGGCTGTTTCAGATCTTCAATGTGACCTATCAGGCGGAAAATTCCTGGGACAAGCTGTACCTGAATGCCTATAATTCCCTGGATCATATGGGGAAGCTGCCGGAAGAAATAAAGGGAGTCAGAACCCTGTTGAATCACTTTTTGCACGAAGATTTTGCCTTCGACTGGTCTTCATGTAATGGAGAAGACTGCTCTGGGATTGAAGGATTGTATTCCGATTTTTATATAGGGGCAGAGGAAGTCCGTCAGACGATGAATGACCTGGACACAAATAAGATAAACTTGTTTGCCGGTAAAAATCATCGATATGAAAAACTGTTAGCACTCATTGGCGATCATTTTCGCTCAACGGTCAGTTTTCCAATGGATAAGGACGCCACCGACGATTTGGCATTTATGAAGTCTCTTTTTGCTGATCATGCCGTGTATAACTATAGACACCTGAATTCAGCTCAGGCGGATATGGGGAACTTCAGTCGCAGCAACTTTGATCATGTTACACCGGTCAGTAAGACGATCAATATAGAAAGTAGGCTTAATTTTAGAGCTGCCGGTGTTTATGCCCTGCCAGGGAAAACGCTCACAGTGACCAGGAAAGATAATACGGATGTAGGGCTTGGGGTATTCGTTAATACTCAGAGGCCCACTTCAACCCACGAATACCAGAAGGATGGCTATACCCGCCCAAAGTTTCTGAAGACCCCCACATTTAAAATAGCGCCAGGGGAAACTATTTCATTCACATCGACATATGGAGGTCCCATACAGGTTCAGTTTGACGGGAATGGGGCAAATGTGTCCCTGCGCTTCAACAATGTCGGTGAGCATCCGTTTTGGAAAAGCGAGCTGGACAATGACAGGTTTGAAAACGCTTTAGCTAATGGTTGGTACGACTGGGCCGAACTTGTAACGCCTGGCTTTGAAGTGCATTCTTCGCTGGAGAAAATGCGCGAATCCATGGCCCATGATCGCTGGAAAACTGCTTCAGCACTCGCGGCCGGCACGATGCGCTATACCTATAACTTTCCACATGTTCTGGCTGGATTCAAAGGGGCTGGAATTGATGTAATACCTGAAATACACGATTTTGCATCTGCGCATAACTTGGAAATAAGCCACGTAGACCTGGTTAAGCACATGAACGCCGATCAGGCTCAGTGCGGTCACGGGTGTGGGGGGAATCCTTACGATGCATGGTGGAGTTTCAATCCGCTAGGGCATGGAGATCTTCATGAGCTTGGGCATGGACTGGAGAGCGCAAGATTCAGGTTTGATGGTTGGGATATCCACGCCACCACAAACCCTTATTCTTACTATTCCAAGTATCGATATCATTTGGATACGGGCAAGGCACCTGAATGTCAGGAGCTCGAGTTTGATAATATTTTTAATGACTTGAAGGAGAGTGTCACTAAGCCTGACCCTATAGCCTATGTCCGGGATAAGAATCTCAATGGCGAACGCACTTTGATTCAAATAATAATGAGTGCTCAAGGTGGAGGAGAGTTGGGTGACGGATGGAATCTGATACCACGACTTCATATCCTCGAGCGCAATTTCGATTCCGCCCTGGGCAGCGAACAATCCTGGTTTGCAGCTAGAGATAAACTGGGCTTTTCCTTATACAGTTATGATGAAGCCCGCAGCATCAGAAATAATGATTGGCTGGTGATTGCGATTTCTTACGCCTCTGGGCTGGATTTTCGTGATTACCTGACGATGTGGGCACACTCTTTTTCCGATAAAGCATCTGCTCAGGTGTCAGTCTATGGGTACCCAGTGACGCCAAGAAAATACTATGTGTCTAAGGGAGACCAGTTTTGCTTTGGATTGGAGTTGCCCCGTATTCCGGTGGATGGTGTGCATAGTTGGCCTAAAGGTTAGAAGTTGGCCTAAAGGTTAAAAGATGGTCTGAAAATTAAAAGTTGGCACTACTCGGCACGCTAAAGCTCTGGAAATTGAGCCCGATAGCCGTCATGGCTGCAGAGGCGGCCGGGTAGTGGCAGGGCATCCGCAGCAAGCCTGATTTGCCCGGTTTCAGCGGTAGCCGCGATGAGACGGAACTGGTTGATTTTAAGGTTTCTGGTGAGCCCGATATCCATGGGAGTTACTCTGATCGATGACAAAGCGCATCGAGAGTTTGATTCACTCGTCGGAACAAAGTGCTAAGACCTCCTTGATACAGGTTTCGATCACCGACATGAGCCAGCGTAACGAGGGGTCTTTATCCCTCGTGGCACGCCAGACCATATCGATATTCACGTCTGCCAGATTCAGGGGCGGCGGAGTCGACCGTAGCCCGGTGGAGAGGCTAATCGAGCTGGCGACGGCTTTTGGCATAGTGGCCAAGGCAGGAACCTGTTTGAGAATCGAGGGCAGGGCGGCGAATCGTGCCAATGCGAACTGGACGTTTCGCTTTAACTTTAGTTCTTCGAGGGCTTTATCCACGTTGCCTTCGAAAGCGCCCTTATAGGAAACTATCAAATGTGGATGGCTGACATACTCTTCGACGGTGAGCGGCTCCGTGATGTTGATCAGGGCCGCATCATAAACACTCTGGAAGCCCATGGAACACAAATGTTTTCGCAGCATCCACGCGGGTCCGCCATCCATGAAACAGGAAACACCCAAATCCATACCGTCATGTTCCAGCGTGCTCGGCCCCTGAAAGGGGTCGACAGACTTGATGGCGAGGCGCACGCCCGGTGCCAGCTTGTGTATCCTGGAGATCAGGCTCGGCCCCAGCCAGATTTCCACCCAGTCTGCCATTCCCACGGTAAAGGTGGCTTCGCTGGTAGCCGGATCGAAGTCTTCCTGATCAAACAGGGCTGCATGGATATGCCGCAATGCTGGTAGCAAGTCCGCCTCTAGTTGCAGTGCTTTTACCGTCGGCTCCATACCCTGAGCGGTACGCACCAGAATCGGATCATCGAACAGCTCCCGCAGCCGGGACAGCGCGCCACTGACTGCTGGCTGCCCTATATGTAACTTTCCCGCCGCGCGGGTCACACTGCGTTCCCGCAATAACACTAAAAGTGTTACCAGCAAATTAAGATCAACACCCCTAAAATCGTTTTCGATGATACTCATTATCGTATTAATCAATTTGAACAATATTTCTGGCTATTGAATCATTGCCGTCGGTCAAAGGCAATGGCGAAAGCGTCAAAGTCTGAATATGAATATTGAATAGGAAATCCATGATGTTGGCATCTCTTCAAGCCGCCCTTAAATCACACAAGAAAACAAATCTCGCGCGCAGCCTGTTGATGGGCACAGCGTTACTGACCGTGACCGGGCCTCTGGCAACTCTCCCGGCATTTGCAGATCAAGGCGCTACAGCTGACGCCAAGCAGACAAACCCCGGCCATTACAGCTTTCGGCTCGGCGACTTTAAAATTACTGCAGTCTCCGATGGCACTGTGATGGTCGATTTCTCAAAACTAATGAACAACACCACACCGGAAGAAGTAAAACGGCTGCTCGCGCGCCACTACCTGGGTCCGCAAGTGGAAACCTCAATCAACACCTTCGTGATCGACACTGGGGAACACGTTGCCATCGTCGACACAGGTGCGGGAGAGATTTTCGGCGACTTCGGCGGCCATCTGGTTGAAAACCTCAAGGCAGCGGGATATCAACCAGAGCAAATCGATGCGGTGCTACTCACACACATTCACGGCGATCACTCCTCCGGTCTGGTCCGTAGCGGCAAAATGGTTTTCCCGAATGCAACGGTCTACGCGGACAAGCAAGATGTCGACTTCTGGCTGAATCCGGAAAACAAGGCCAAAGTGAATGATACGCTCAAGAAAGGCTTCGAATGGGCGGAGCAATCCGTAACTCCCTATTTGAAAGCAGAAAAAGTTGAAGCTTTCAGCAAAGACGGAGAGTTGCTCCCTGGCATCAGCACGGTTGCAACTCATGGTCACACTCCCGGCCATACCGTATACGAAGTGGAAAGCCAGGGGCAGCGGATCCGCTTTATCGGTGACTTGCTGCATATCCGCGACATTCAGTTCGCCAGACCTGAAATCACCATCGATTTCGACGTCAATTCACCGGAAGCCGCCCGCCAGAGACTGGCCGCATTTAATGATGCGGTAGAAGGTGGTTACCTGATTGGTGCCGCACATATTCCATTCCCAGGTATTGGACATGTACAGCGGGATAACGGAGCTTTTGAGTGGATTCCGGTGAACTACAGTGCGCAGGTCGCCGAAGTGAAATGATGGAAGATTGCCTATTGTAAAGATAGGCTTCTGTAAAGACAGGCTTCATGCCCCCGTTGGTTGAACTCGGGACATAGCGTGTGGGCTGAATGCCGCCTGCAGGGTATTTGCAGGCGATGAATCTGGTTCTTCAAATGGCTCTCGTCGTTACCGACCATTTATTCTCCTCGTGGCTATCCTTTTGGGCTCGGCCCCAGGATACAGAACTATCAAGTTCGGTAGTGGTGGCTTTTAAATACATAGCGCTAGGGCTTCAATGCGTCTGACTTCTATTCAAGATCTAAGTCATAATCCTCTTTCGCTGCCAACTTAAGCGAAGCCAAGATGCCTTCAATGTCTTGGAGCTTTTCGTCGTATGTTAGTTGCTGATCTTCATCTGTTTCCGCAAACGACAACTGCTCCAGTCGCTGCTCATAATACTTTAGTGCTTCCCAAAGCAGGTTGTATTCGCTAACGATAGGATGAATACCTTTATTTGACATTTGCTATGTCTCCTTCTGAAAGAATTTGTACTCGTGACTTATCCAACCCCAACTCTTCCATAAGTCCTAGGAATTTTTTTAAAGGCATATTTCGTGAGGGGGCAATCATATAATGACCTTCGTGGCCAGGTCGAAGATCTTTTACCAACCTTAGCTCTGCTGGAAGATTCGCCCCTTTCATAATTCGCCAGACCTTCTTTCCTGGTTTTCTCATAATTGGAGTTAAGTGGTCAAATGCAGAGAATCCATTGCCGTTCGCTATAACCGTTTCTATGCCGTTTTGCTTTACGATAACAACGTCTATTCTGGCTCTTTGTTCAGTGAATGCAGGCCAGGTGGTATTCCCCATTCTAAACAGGTATTTTCCAAACTCTACGACATCCATGATGTAGAGGTCTTCTTGTGCGATCATTGAAACTTATCTCTTGTTGAATTCGAAAGAGGTGGGGATGGGGTAGTGTAGCTGCTTGGCTACGCTTCTATGGACGCCTTTAGAGGTGGTATTACCGTCAACGGTGTCGATGAAGTAAATACAAATCGTCATAATTCTTCTGCTCCTTGAGTGATGTCCATTTATGACAGAGGAAGCAGTGTTCCCTGCTGCTAATGTGTATAAACGAAATGGAAACTACCAAACGGTCTGATCTAGAACAATCGGCTTTCTGGGTTAAACTTTTCCGCCAATGTTATGAAGAACGTAAGGATGAAAAGTAATGACTATTTACCGAGTTGAATTGAACTCTGAGCACTATATGTCACTACATATTCCAGGGAAGGTTGTTGTCAGGCTAATGCGCGGGTCTACTCCCGGTCAGTCTTTGGCTGGCAGCTGGAAAGATGTATCAGGTTCACTACAACAAAATGACGACACCGCCAAAGAAAGCCTAGTACCTGATATATCTTGTTGGTATACCCACCTTGTCTTTTCTAAAACGGCTTTTGATCATATGAAAGGCCAACTGGAAAGTTATGGCGAGTTTCTTCCTGTTTCGACGGAAAATGGAACTTGGTATGTGTTCAATGTAATGGCAGCAGAGGGCGTAGATAAAATCAATAGTGAGGCGGAAATTGCGGATGGCGTTCAAGTCGGAGTAACCCGAATCGCTTTTGAAAATAACAGCACAGACAAACTGATAATTAAAACCGATTTCGACAAGTATTCTCGGATATTTTGTACGGATGAATTTCGAGAGTTGGTGAATGTCCTCAATCTCAAAGGACTCATTTTTGATCGAGAGCTAGTGTAAAGGGAGGAAGGGCGACCAGTCCTAGACATCGTTCCCGCCCTTATCTCAATGCAGTCAAAACGCCTTTCAAAGTTACCGTGAAGGCCTCATAAATCATCCTGACATCCTCCGCCGCTCGATGATGGCGATATTTGCCTGAAGCTGCCAACATTTTGAGCTGCTCTTCGAATGATGTCTTTTGAATGGCATCCACCAGTTCATAAATTGACCCAATTTGAAATTGCCGGTCTAGCTTAGTTGTAGAGTAGAGCGTGTCGATCCAATCGGTATCCCAGTAAACAGCGTCTATTAATCCTCAGAGCTATCCCAGTTTCCCGAATCGGCATCTTAAATATTAGCCGGCGTCAAAATATCAAACGGGATCGTTCGCTGAATGGGCGAGTCAATGGTGTCCTGATTAACAACATCAATCATCGTTTCCACCAGTAAATCCGGCGTGGCATTCGGTGGATGGCAGAGTGAGGCGGTGACTAATTCTTCGCCGAGGCCTTTGAGGGTTTCAGGTCCCATATCCCGGCAGACGAGTACGATGTTCTTGCGGCGTTCGACCGGGACTTCGCGCAGGGCTCTCAAGACGCCGGATATGCCGCCGCCGACAATCAGAATGCCAATCAGGTCTTCACTGTTCGCCAACAGATCTTTAACCATACGATAGGCCTGATCCGGGACTTCGTGGGTAGGGCGGCTTTCTCCGATCAGCAGGTTGGGAGCGTGTTCCCGGATATAGGAGCGGAAACTGGCGTCGGCTGCATCCTGACATTGATACCGGTGGTGGCCGATAAAAACCGCCACACGGCCTGGTCTGTGAGTCATTCTGGACATGAGAAACCCGGCGGTACGGCCCAGCTTCCAGTTGTCGGTTCCGACATAAGCTGCACGATCAGGAGAGGATTGGTCCGTAATATAGCAAACCACCGGCTTACCCATTTCCTTGAGTTCACGAATGGCATTTCCAATGACCGGGTGGTCGGCGGCGATCACAGCAACCGCATCACATTCATGCCCCAGGGCTTTCAGGCGGGCGGCGATATTTTCGGGTGTCAACAGGTCAACAAAATCGACCAGGGGTTTGACGATCTCATTATTACGTCGGTGACAGGCTTCAACGATTCTTTTACTGAACTGTTGATACACGGGGCGGTGAGACTGTTGCAAGAGAAAGCCAAAGCGGTAGGTGGGAGTTGCCTCGTTGAGCCTGTATTTGATAACACCCAACCCATAATAGCCGACCTTTTCAGCCGCACTTTGCACCTTTTGGATGGTGGTGTTCTTCACAGACCCCTTGCCACCAAGAATTCGGTTTACCGTTGATATCGATACGCCTGCTTCGGCGGCAACATCCGCGATGGTTGGCCTTTTCATGCTGAACCTCATTTTTATTCTAATAATGCTTTCTAGCTTCTATATCAGCTTCCCGGCTTATATACCGCTCCCTCATGTTTTGGAGCTAATTCATCCATAAATTATCACTTCTAAAAAGTGTCATTTTGAATGACATTAAATGACACAATCGTATCATTTCCAGTGAATTATTATTCCATAAAAATTCCATTTTGCTAGTCTTGGTTGTGTACAAAAAATAACCCTTCGTAGAGTTCGGGTGAAAACAATAAGTAAAGAGGAAAATAACAATGAGTACCTTGACTACTAAATTTTCAAAGGCTGTTGTAGCCACCATCGCTGCTTGCGCGACGACGGTTACCATGGCTGCCAATATCTTTGTGATCGGTGGAAAACCGGACGATCCTTTCTGGTCAATTGTGAAGCACGGCGCGGAAGATGCGGCCATTGTGGTGAAAGCACAAGGCGGTTCGGTAACCTGGTTGGGTCCCCAGAACTATGACAACCTCGGCGTCGATGCGGCAGAACTGATCCGTCAGGCTATTTCACAGGGAGCGGATGCCATTGTCGGTCCAAACTGGGTGCCCGAAGCGATGGAACCTGCATTTGAGGCTGTTGTGAAGGCAGGGATCCCGTTGATTATTTATAACGCCGGTGGCATCGGTGCCGCTAATCGCCTTGGAGCGATGAACTATGTCGGCAGTGACGACTACAAAGCAGGCGTCGCCGCCGGGAAATACTTTGCCAAGAAGGGCGAGAAACATCTGGTTTGCATCAATACCTTGCCAGGAGCCGCCAACATCGAAGCCAACTGTAAAGGTATGACCGACGGCATTAAGGAGGCTGGAGGTACGGGTGACACTCTGCCGTTGCCGGCAACTTCTTTTGGCAGCGCAACCTCTGTAGCCCAGGCCGTGAAGGCTTACCTGCTGAAAAACCCCCAGGTAACCGGTATCTACACCATCGGCAACGTTGATGCCAACGCTTCCATTAACGGCGTCATGCAGGCCGGTAAAATGGGGCGGGTCAAGGTCGGTGGCCTGAACATGGACGAAACCATTCTCAACAACATCAAGTCCGGTAAGCAGTTGTTTGCCATTGACCAACAGGGCTACCTGCAAGGCTTCCTCGCGGTCTCAATTCTCAATGGATATGTTAACTACGGTTTGAGTGTGCCCACTCGGGAAATTCTGACCGGTCCGGGTATTGTTGATGCCTCCAATGTCGATGCGACTCTGGATGGCGTCAAAAAAGGCACCCGTTAATCCCAGCTATGAAGAACTCACAACAGTTAGCTCCGGGCTGTCTGTTGGCTAAAGCAATCTGACAGCTTCGATGCAGGGGAAAATCATGGCCTCAGTCTATCAAAATAAAACCGCGCACATGTCGACCGCCAGCCGCTTCAGCATGCCGCAATTAGGCCGGTTGGCACGCCGCCCTGAAATGGGATCCTTCCTGGGAATGATCGCGGTATTTCTATTCTTCGTTTTCGCCGCGGGGCAGGTGTTCCTATCTCCGGCAGGCTTTGCCAGTTGGTTAAACATTGCCGCTGAAATTGGCATCGTCGCTTTGCCGATAGGCTTGCTGATGATTGCCGGCGAACTGGATCTTTCCATTGGAGCGGTGATTCCCGCTTCTTCACTAACGCTTGCCATCACCTCCGGAAGTTTTGGTCTACCGGAGCCCGTCGGCATCATAGCAGCGCTGGGTTTTGGAATGCTGGTCGGCTTCATCAATGGTTATCTGGTCCTGAAAACCCAGGTGCCTTCACTGATTGTTTCGATTGGCATGATGTTCGCCGTGATGGGATTAACTCTCGGATTTGCGGTACTGCTCACCGGTTCCACCAGTGCCTCGATTGTGCCCAGTGAATTGTCGCAGATGCTGCTGGGCCAATTTGTCGGCGGGATGTTCCAGGTCACCATCTTCTGGTGGCTGGCATTTGTGGCGGTGTTTTTCTACATCCTCCATATTTCGCCATTCGGCAACTGGATCTTTGCTCTGGGCGGTGATCGGGAAAGCGCCCGCAATGCCGGCATTCCAACTGAGAAGCTCACCATCGGTCTGTTTATGGCAAGCGGATTCTGCGCAGCCTTCGTCGGTGTGTCTCAGGCCATGGTATACCAGAGCGCCCAAGTGGCCGGCGGCCAGGCATTTATCTTCAACTCGATCATGTGTGTCGTCATCGGTGGCGTACTACTGACAGGCGGCTTCGGCTCAATCATCGGCATTCTGCTGGGCACCGTGACCTTTGCCATGGTTAACCAGGGTATCTACTTCACCGATTTCGATCCGAACATTGGCAGTGTCATCATTGGTGCGCTGTTGTTGGTAGCGGTTATTACCAACGACTCTTTCCGCCGCGCGGCACTGAGCTATTCAAGCAAAAAGAAAGCGTGAGGCCTGACGATGAAAACTCAATTTCTGTCTAAATTCGTCACCCGTCCTGAAGCTGGTTCGGTGATGAGCTTTGTCGCTGTCATTCTATTCTTCGTTATCTTTGGTGGCGTGCAATTGAGCAACTTTATCGGCGCTGCCAGCTGGGTCAACCTTGCCGCCAATCTTGGTGTGGTTGCCCTGCCTGTCGGTCTGCTGATGATTTCAGGTGAACTGGATATCTCCATCGGTGCGATGATTCCCGCCGGCTCCATGAGTGTGGCGATTCTCTCCGGCTATTATGAGCTACCGATCATTGTCGGCATCCTGGGGGCATTGGCGCTTGGTGTTGCCGTGGGCCTGGTCAACGGTTTGCTGACCGTGCGTACCTCGGTGCCGTCACTCATTGTGACACTTGGCACTCTTGTGGCTATGCAGGGTGTCATCCTCAGTGCATCCGTTCTACTGACAGGGAATGCGAGTGTTGCATTGTCGGCCCCCGAATGGAGCAAAGCCATCTTCGGTAACCTTGTCGGTGGCAGTTATCAGATCATCATCCTTTGGTGGATCGGCCTGACAGCCGTTTACTTCTTCATTGTTCATTACACACGTTATGGAAACTGGATCTTCGCCATGGGCGGTGATAGGGACAGTGCCCGTAATGCAGGGATTCCAACCGACAGGCTGACGATCTGGCTATTTGTACTGTCATCCACCAGTGCATCCTTTGTCGGAATGTGCGGAGCGATCCTGTTCAATTCCGCTCAGGTTTCCGGCGGCATGAACTACATCTTCAACGCCGTGGTCTCCGTGGTGGTTGGCGGCGTGCTCCTCACTGGAGGCTTTGGTTCCATCATCGGAATTTTCTTCGGAACCCTGACCTTTGCCGTGGTCACCCAAGGTATTTATTTCACCGATATCGACCGCAACTGGTCCAGCCTGATCATCGGCGTGATGCTACTGGTGGCGGTCGTCATGAACAACAGCTTCCGCAAGATGGCGCTGACTGGCAGTAAACCGAAGAAGGAAAAACAAAAACTGAATACTACGAGGGCGGCAGCATGAACACGACCAACCCTGTACTTGAATTGAAAAACGTTAATAAGTCGTTCGGACCGATCGATGTACTTCATGACATCTCGCTAAAGGTCCATGCTGGTGAAGTGCTGTGTTTGCTCGGCGACAACGGCGCGGGCAAGTCAACACTGATCAAAACCCTGGCCGGTGTTCACAAGCCCACCAGCGGTCAGATGCTTATGGACGGAGAGGAAGTTTCCTTCGATTGTCCAAAGGATGCCGCTAGCCGGGGTATTTCCACGGTCCATCAATTCGGGGGCACTTTTCCTCTAATGACGATCGGACGCTCCTTTTTCGTCGGCGTTGAACCCACCAAAAAATTTGGGCCTTTCACCATCTTTGACCGGAAAACAGCCAACGAAACGGCAGTTAAAGCGGTCAAGGAATTTGGGATCACACGCATCGATGACGGCGACCGTTTGATCGGGGGGCTGTCCGGCGGTGAGCGCCAGTCACTCGCCATTGCCCGAGCCGTTCATTTTGGTGCCCGGGTACTCATTCTCGACGAACCCACCGCTGCGCTGGGCGTAAAGGAAGCCACCCATGTGCTGCGCATTGTGTTTGAAGCACGCAAGCGCGGGTTGGCTGTGATTTTTATCACTCACCAGGTGATGCATGCGATGACGGTCGGAGATCATTTTGCTGTCTTGATTCGCGGAGCACTGGCGGCCGACTTCCGTAAGGGCGAAAAGACTCGCGAGGAGATTACGGATCTGATGGCCGGAGGTGAAGCCATGGCCGATCTGGAAGGTGAGATCGAGAGCTATATGTCGGCTCATGAAGGTCATCCGCCACCCCCGGCACACTGATTCGGGGCGTCAATCGTCCGGTTGACGCCCGATCCAAAGAATATTTTTCGCTAGCTCTTATATGGAGAATTCTTATGAAGATTACTCTAGACCCCTTTATGCACCGGCATTTAAGTCTGGAACAGTTACCGTCAAAGGTGGCTGAGCTGGGTTACGACTGGATTGAACTGAGTCCGCGCGGCGACTTTCTTGAATGGTTCAAGGCTCCGCGTGTGTTCCCGGATCGTATCAAATCATTCAAAAAAGCCTTGGCTGACGCCAGGGTTGGTATTGCCACTTTACTGCCGATGTACCGGTGGGCATCCAACGATGAGGAAGAGCGCAAAGCTGCCGTCCGGCACTGGAAGCGAGCCATCGAGATTGCTGTTGAGATGGGCGTCGACACCATGAATTCCGAATTCGGTCGCGGACCTCATCCGGACAAGGGCACCTGTTATTGCTGCCACACCGGCTCAATGATCGAAGCCTGTGAAGACGCTTGGTGGCGTTCGATGGAAGAACTGGTACCGATCTTTGAGCGTGAAGGCATCAACCTGCATATCGAACCGCATCCGGAAGACTGGGTGGAAACCCTGCAGCCTTCGGTGGACTTGATCCGCACGGTGAATTCACCGAACGTGAAGTTCCTCTATTGTACACCGCATACCTTCTACTTCGGTGATGACACTGTGGCCATGCTCCGAGAGTGTGCTGATGTGTTGGCCCACGTGCATATTGCCGACACCTTCAACCACAAAGCCAGTTCAGGCCTGCGTTATATCATCAATCCGCCGGGTTCGACTGCCCGCGTACACCAGCACCTGAATATGGGGCAGGGTGAAGTCCCCTGGGACGATTTTTACCGCACCTTAGGTGAGATCGGCTTCGACGGCATCATGACGGCCTGTGTATTTGCCTGGGAAGAAAAGGCTGATCAAAGCGGAATATTCATGCGCAACGAAATGCAGCGCTACATCGACAAATACATTAAGTGAAGGTGACGTTATGACTTTACGTGTTGGAGTAATAGGTACCGGCATGATAGGCCAGGACCATATTCGTCGCCTGACCAAGGTGCTGCAGGATGTTGAGGTCGTCGCTGTCAGTGATATCGATCAGGCACGGGCATCCCAGGCTGCACCGGCAGGGGCAGAAGTGTTTGATACCCCACAGGCACTGATTCGTGCAGACATGGTAGAAGCCGTCGTGATCTGCTCTTGGGGCGCTGCCCATGAGGAGCAGTTGCTGGACTGTATCGCGGCTGGAAAGCCAGTGTTCTGCGAAAAACCGATGGTGACTTCTGAGGCCGCGGCTCTGAAGGTGATCGAGGCCGAAGTGGCGTTAGGACGTCGTCTGATCCAGGTCGGCTTCATGCGGCGCTTTGATGCGGACTACCGAAACCTGAAAGCTGTGATTGATGAAGGCTATCTTGGTGCCCCGCTCATGTATCGCTCAGTACATCGCAACGCCAGCGTACCTGAAGGTCTGTATACCTCCGAAATGCCGCTCAATGACACCCTGGTGCATGACGCCGATATCTCCCGCTGGTTGTTGTCTGACGAAATTGTCGGTGTCGAAGTACGCATTCCTAAACGCTCTTCCCGTGGAGGCGAATTACGGGATCCGACGCTCGTTCTTCTACGCATGGCCAGTGGTGTCATCGTCGACGTCGAAATTTCAGTGAATATCGACTACGGCTACGACATCCGCGGTGAGGTCAGTTGTGAAAATGGGGTGGCGGCGCTACCGAATAGACCGGCAACAGTCATTTCTGACCGTCATGGCATTCGACAGCGCATTCCGGTGGATTGGCGCGAACGTTTTATCGAGGCTTACGACCAGGAATTCCGTGAGTGGATTGCCGCCGCTCGTGACGGTGGAGCCACCGGCCCCAGTGCCTGGGATGGCTACGTCTCGACGCTGACAGCTGATGCTGCGCTGCGAGCGGTAACCAGTGGGCATTATGAAGCAGTTAACACGATATCCAAACCGGCGCTTTACGAAGCATAAGCATACTCGCTGGCAGATAAATTCAAGACAGCAGGAGTTTGGCTCATTTTTTCGGTGAACTTGATGATTCACGGTGAACAGAATGATTAATGGTGAACGCACAATTTCTCGCCCGCTGCGTTGGGGAATGGTCGGTGGTGGCCGTACCGGACAAGTGGGATACAAGCATCGTACCGGAGCCCTACGCGACGGGACTTATCAACTGGTAGCCGGAGCTTTTGATCTGGATGCCGAACGTGGTCGGGACTTCGGCCGCAATCTGGGAGTTGTGGAAGATCGCTGCTATGCCACATACATGGATCTGATCGCCGCAGAGTCCACCCTTGAGGATGGCGTGGAGGTAGTATCGGTTGCGACACCGAACTTCACTCATTTTGAGATTACCAAAGCGCTGCTGCAAGCCGGAATTCACGTGATCTGTGAAAAGCCATTGTTCTTTACGGTACAGGAGTGCGAAGAAGTTCGCGCACTGGCGGAAGAAAAGGGCCTGATCGTCGGCGTGACATACGGTTTTACCGGCCACCCTCTGGTTCATCAGATGGCTGCCATGGTGGCCAGGGGAATGCTTGGTGATATTCGAATTATTGACATGCAGTACACCCATGGATTTAACGCCGGCGATGATACTGATGCCCCGGAAGCCGTGAAGTGGCGCACCAATCCGGAAACTGCAGGTTCAACCTTTGTTCTTGGTGACATTGGCACCCATCTCTACTACCTGTCCGAAGTTGTGCTGCCACATCTGAAAATCGACAGACTGATGTGTGATCGTAAGGCATTTATACCGAGCAGGGAGCCTTTGGAAGACCATGCGACAGTTTTGATGCATTACAACAATGGCGCTCGCGGACGACTCTGGGTGTCTTCGGTCAATGCGGGGAATATGGGTTCCCAGCGTTACCGTTTTGTTGGGGCCAAAGCCTCTGTCGAATGGTCCGATTCCCACCCGGATCAGCTGATTTATGAAGTGCAGGGAGAGCCGAATCGCATCCTGCATCACGGAATGCCTTATCTGGAAGACGAAAGTCTGGCTGTTGACCGTATGGGGGCCTTGCACACGGAAGGTCTCGGCGACAGCTGGGCCAACATCTACCTTTGGATTGCCCAAGCCATCGACGCCAAGCTGCGCGGTGACGAAGCATTTTTACAAGACCATCACTATCCCGGCATCGATGCGGGCACCGAAGGTGTCCGCTGGCTGGAAAACTGCGTCCGTTCAGCCAATGACGGCGCGGTGTGGATTGATTATCAATAATTTTGTTTGAGGAAACGCAAGATGAAACTGTCAATTTGTACCGATGTCATGGGTGATCTGTCGTTTACCGACATGCTCGACAAGTGTGTCAGCCTGGGTGTTGAAGGGCTGGAAATGACTGGCGGCGGATGGTCCAGGGCCCCGCATTTCCGAGCCCAGGAACTTCTCGAAGACAAGGCTCTTTTGAGAAAAAAACTGAAAGAAATTGAAGTTCGCGGGCTTCAAATTGCTGCACTGAATTGCTCTGCCAATCCACTCGATCCGGGTGAGATGGGCAAACGCCACCGTCGTGAGATGGAAGACACCATTCGTCTGGCGGGCGAAATCGGAGTGAAGAAAATTGTCACCATGTCCGGTCTACCGGAGGCTGCACCCGGGGATATGGTGCCTAACTGGCTGGTGTACACCAAGAGCTGGCCGGATGAAATGCCGGAGCGAGATCGCTACCAGTGGGAAGACAGGGCATTTCCTTTATGGCGCGATCTGGTCAGCCTGGCTACCCAGGTTGGCGTGGAAAAGTATGCACTGGAAAATTTCTCCGCCATGTTGGTTTGGAATCCGGACACCCTGTTCCGTCTTCGCAATGAAGTCGGCCCTATGGTCGGCATGAACCTCGATCCTTCGCATCTGTTCTGGAAAGGGGCTTGCCCCATTGCCGCAGCGAGAGCATTAGGCGATGCGATACATCACGTTCACGGCAAGGATACCCGCATAGAACGTGGTCTGGCAGATATTAACGGCTTGCTTGAGTTGCGTGAGGTGACTGACGTTGCCAGCCGATCCTGGAACTATGTTGCGGTAGGTGCAGGGCACGATCTGCAATGGTGGAAAGAGTTCTTCTCGGTGGTTGGAATGATGGGCTACAACGACTGGGTTTCGTTGGAGATGGAAGATTTTACGATGTCTACCGAAGCCGGTATTCAGTCGTCTATTGACGCTCTCCAGGCGACCATCATTCGCTGACCACTTGTCCGCAAAGCAATACCAGTCCCGCTTTGCGGACTTTTTTAAACGATTGCTTTTTTCAGGCTGCTGAATAGAACAGAGAGATCAGTGATGACGATGTCCATTTCTTTGACCTGTGCGCCCTGTTGCTGGGGAGTGGATGACATTTCGAATCCGCACCTGCCAGCCTGGACTCAGGTGCTGGATGAGGCTGCTAAGGCTGGTTTTCAAGGTCTGGAGCTTGGACCTTACGGTTATATGCCGCTGGACGTGGGCGTTCTGTCCTCGGCTCTGCGGGATAGAGGGTTGAGCATCGTTGCCGGCACTATTTTTGATGACTTGGTCAGTATTACCAACCGTGATCAATTATTGCGACAAACAGATGAGATCTGCGGGCTGCTGAGCCAACTGCCTCGGCCGCAGAAGACCCGCTCACTGAAAAAACAGCCAATAAAACATGGAGAAGACGGCCCCCAAGCGCCCTACCTGACGGTGATGGACTGGGGGCACGACGAACGTGACTTCGCTGCCGGTCATTCCGATAGGGCGCCGCGCCTGGATTCGACCCGGTGGCAGAATCTTATCGACAACATCCGTGCGATTTCGGAGCTGGCTAGAGACAAGTACAACATTCGTGCAGTGATTCACCCTCACGCCGGTGGTTACATCGAATTCGAAGATGAGCTGGCGAAGATTGTGGAGGACATCCATCTGGACACGGCGGGCCTATGCCTGGATACCGGTCACCTGTTGTATGCGGGCATGGATCCCAGGGAGGCATTGAGCCGCTACTGGCAACGGGTTGATTACATTCACTTCAAAGACATCGACGCACAGGTTTATGCCGAGGTGATGAAGGAAGACATCCGTTTCTTTGACGCCTGTGCGAAGGGTGTCATGTGCGCTATCGGGCAGGGCGCAATCGACTACCCGGCCATCCGTTCCTTTTTGGCAGAAAAGGGTTATCGCGGTTACATCACTATTGAGCAGGAGCGAGATCCTCGCAACGCCGGCTCAATACTTCGCGACCTGACCGCATCACGAAACTATCTATTGCAGACAGGATTTTGACCGTTATGAACAAGCAACTCGATGTCATTACCCTCGGCCGTGCAGGCGTTGACCTTTACGGGACACAAATTGGTGGCCGACTTGAAGATATGGGCTCCTTTGAAAAATACATCGGCGGCAGCCCAACCAATATCGCCTGCGGCGCTGCCAGGCTGGGTTTAAGATCAGCGCTCATTTCACGGGTGGGCAATGAACATATGGGGCGCTTTATTCTTGAGCAATTAAAGCGTGAAGGAGTCTGCATAGACGGCGTTAAAGTTGATCCGGAAAGGCTTACAGCCCTGGTCATCCTGGGAATCCGCGATGAAGATCAGTTCCCTCTGATTTTCTACCGGGAAAATTGTGCCGATATGGCTCTTTGCGAGGACGATATTGACGAATCGCTGATCGCTTCAGCTCGCGCCCTGGTCGTAACCGGAACGCACTTAAGCCACTCCCGCACCGAAGCGGCTGTTGTAAAAGCTTTGCAACTGGCTCGAAAACATGGACTCCGCACCGCACTCGATATCGATTATCGTCCAAACCTTTGGGGGGTTGCCGGCCACGGGGAGGGAGAAAGCCGTTTTGTGGCCAGTGAAAAAGTCACCGAAAAACTGCTTTCGACGCTGCATTGGTTTGATCTAATTGTCGGTACTGAAGAGGAATTTCATATTGCTGGCGGTTCAGTGGATACCGTATCAGCCCTGCGCAGGGTAAGAGAACATTCGGAAGCCACTTTGGTGTGTAAGCGTGGTTCTCTTGGCGCGGTGGCGTTGGAACAGACCGTACCGGATTCGTTAGATGACGGACTGACCGGTGAGGGTTTCCCGATAGAGGTATTTAATGTCCTGGGAGCTGGTGACGGCTTCTTTTCTGGATTGTTAAAAGGCTGGATGGACGATGAAGGCTGGCCTGCGGCGTTACGTTATGCCAACGCTTGCGGAGCTTTTGCGGTCAGCCGGCACGGTTGCACACCGGCTTATCCAAGCCTCAAAGAATTAAGCTTTTTCCTTAACCGAGGAGTGGTTCGTACAGATTTGCGTAACGAGCAAACACTCGAACAGATTCATTGGGCGACCACCCGCCATACCCGCAATGGGGGCGACTGGTCGACCATGCGGGTCTTTGCCTTTGATCATCGTTTGCAGCTGGAGGAAATGGCCGACTATCACCCGGATAAAGGTGCAGCTTTCAAGAAGCTTTGCCTGCAAGCGGCTGTTGCCGTGCAGGACAGTCGCGATGGCTACGGCATCCTATGCGACAACCGGATTGGTAAAGCAGCGTTGCATGCCGCATCCGGTTCCGGGTTGTGGATTGGCCGGCCGACAGAATGGCCCGGTTCACGGCCATTGAGATTGGAGCCCGAGCTGGGTGCTGACTTTGGTGGCCTGCAGGAATGGGCAAAAGAAAACGTTGTCAAAGTACTGTGTTTTTGCCATCCGGATGATGACGAAGCCACTCGCTCTGCTCAGGAGGAGACCGTCAAGCGGCTGTTTGAAAGCGCTCGCCGCAACAGGCTGGAGTTTTTGTTGGAAATTATCCCTTCGAAAGTCGGGCCGGTTGATGCCACAACGGTGGCGGCACTGATTCATCAGTTCTACGAACTGGGCGTTTATCCCGACTGGTGGAAGCTGGAGCCCATGACTGACGAAAACGCCTGGCGCAACGTAATTGATGCCATCGAATCCCATGACCGGCACACCCGCGGAATCGTTGTTCTGGGGCTGGATGCCCCCCAAGCAGAACTGCAGGCAAGCTTCGACATTGCCGCGAAGTTTGATCTGGTCAAAGGATTCGCCGTGGGGCGTACCATATTCGGCGATGCGGCACGGGCGTGGATGAGCGGAAAAATTTCTGACGAAGAAGCTGTTGCAGACATGACGAGCCGCTTTCGTCGCCTCTGCGACATTTGGGACGAAGCAAGATTCGCAGCGATGCGAGGATACCAGCATGAGGTGCAGGCAAATGGCTAAAACAATCAGGCTTACAGCCGCACAGGCAATGATCAAGTGGCTGTCCGTCCAAATGACAGAAGACGGGGAGCGCTTTATTGAAGGCATGTGGGCGATTTTTGGACATGGTAACGTCGCCGGTATCGGCGAAGCCCTGCATGGAGCCGGGGAGGCTTTCCCAACCTGGCGTGGACAAAATGAACAGACGATGGCACATGCCGCTATCGCCTACGCCAAAACCCATAAACGAAAGCGCGCGCAAGCGGTTACTTCATCAATCGGACCAGGCTCCACCAACCTGGTGACAGCTGCAGCGCTGGCCCACGTCAACCGTCTGCCGTTGTTAATGGTATGCGGCGACATCTTTGCCAACCGCAGGCCTGATCCAGTACTCCAGCAAATTGAAGACTTTGACGATGGTACCGTCAGTGCGAACGACGCTTTTCGCCCGTTGGTTCGCTACTTTGACCGAATTACCCGACCGGAACATTTGCTTACTTGCCTGCCGCGAGCTTTATCGGTGATGACCGACCCAGTCAACTGCGGCCCAGTGTGTCTTGCCTTCTGCCAGGATGTCCAGGCAGAAGCATTTGAATATCCCGAGAGCTTCTTTACGAAAAAAACCTGGCGAATCCGCCGCCCGCTACCTGATCCGCGAGAATTGGCCGATATTGTTTCGATGATCCGTTCTGCAAAGCAACCGGTGATTGTTTCGGGAGGCGGTGTGATTTATTCAGAAGCCGAGGCTGAGCTGGCGTCCTTTGCCGAAACTCACAATATTCCTTTTGTTGAAACCCAGGCAGGGAAGGGGGCAAACGACTGGAAGCATCCTCTCAACTTCGGATCGCCCGGAGTGACCGGCTCCCAGTGTGCCAATCAGCTCTGTGAACAGGCCGATCTGGTGATTGGTATCGGCACCCGCTTCCAGGATTTCACCACCGGGTCCTGGGCATTGTTTAAAAACGGAGGGCGGCGTTTGGTGTCTATCAATCTGCATGGATATGACGCCGGTAAGCATGGCGCGATGCCCTGTGTCGGAGATGCCAAAGCCACTTTGGCGGCTCTTTCCAAGGAGCTTTCCGGCTATCGTGGACCGATGTTTGATACGCAGTCGCGCCTTGATTGGCTCGATAAAGTCGCTCAAGTCACTTCCGCTCCGTCGACAGACTCGGTCGCTTTACCTACTGACGTACAGGTGATTGGTGCCGTGCAACGGGTTGCCCAAGACAACAGCGTCGTTATGTGCGCCGCAGGAACCATGCCCGGTGCGTTACAGGTGCTTTGGCAGGCTGCGCAGGGAGGCTATCACATGGAATATGGCTATAGCTGCATGGGGTATGAAGTAGCCGGCGCTATGGGGATTAAGTTGGCGCGGCCGGATAAAGAGGTGATCTGCTTCGTTGGTGACGGTTCCTACATGATGGCCAATTCAGAACTGGCAACTGCGGTCATGCGGCGGGTGCCTTTTACCATCGTACTGACAGACAACCGTGGTTACGGCTGTATCAATCGTCTGCAAATTGAGTGTGGTGGCGCTGAATTCAACAACATGTATAAGGACACCAATATCGAAGTGCAGCCGGAAATCGATTTTGTCGCCCACGCCGCGGCGATGGGGGCGTACGCCGAAAAAGCGAGGTCGATCACGGAGCTCGAAGCCAAAGTGGTGGCGGCGCGAGGCCGTAACATACCTACGGTGATCGTTATCGATACTGACGCGACTCCCGGCACCGGTGTGGGTGGTCATTGGTGGGACGTTGCCGTACCCCAGACAGGAGGCCCCGATCGCTTGGAGCAGGCAAGGGAAAAATACAACCGTAGCGCTGCTTTTCAGCGGACTTTTGATTAGGCAAGTCTGCTCAGAGCAACAATCCAGGCCAAACCAGAACTACAACCAGGGTGAAATCTCGCTATCGACAGAGCACCCAAATAACAGAGCATTATTGGAGAACCTTATGACCGTTATCGGAAACTACATCAATGGCAAGTCATCACCGATCAACAGCGGTCGGATACTCGATGTTCATAATCCGGCCAACTCTGAAATCGTCGCTCAGGTTGGATTATCGACCGCCGAGGAAACACAGGCGGCCATAAAGGCAGCAGCGGACGCCTTCGAGAGCTGGTCGAAGACTCCTCCACTGCGCCGCGCCAGGGTAATGTTTAAATTCAAGGAATTGATTGAGGCCCATGCGGATGAACTGGCAACACTGATCACCCTCGAACATGGCAAGGTCTTCTCAGACGCCAAAGGTGAACTGATCCGTGGGCTGGAAGTGGTGGAATTTGCCTGTGGCATACCCCACCTGCTAAAAGGCGAACACAGTCTTAACGTTGGCCGGGGCGTCGACAGTCATTCTCTGATGCAACCTTTGGGAGTGTGCGTTGGCATCAGCCCTTTTAACTTCCCTGCGATGGTACCTATGTGGATGTTTCCGATCGCCATTGCCTGTGGCAATACTTTCGTCATGAAACCGTCCGAAAAAGATCCAAGCACGACTTATCGCCTTGCTGAACTACTAACACAGGCGGGTCTGCCCGATGGCGTTTTCAATATCGTCAATGGCGATAAAGAAGCGGTTGATGCGTTACTCACCGACCCGGAGGTCCAGGCGGTCAGCTTTGTTGGTTCAACACCTGTTGCAGAGTACATCTATTCCACTGCCTGTGCTCACGGTAAACGCGCACAAGCGCTGGGTGGAGCCAAGAACCATATGGTGGTCATGCCCGATGCAGATCCCAGCTTGGTCATTGGTTCTTTGATGGGAGCTGCTTATGGTTCGGCGGGTGAACGCTGCATGGCGATTTCAGTGGCAGTCTGTGTGGGAGAAAAGACCGCGGATCATTTGATACACGACCTGACCGAAGAAATAGCCAAAATGAAAATTGGTGATGGAATGAGTACACCAGAACCTCACATGGGGCCTTTGATTACCGCCGAGCACGCCGCCAAAGTTCGCAATTACATTGATCTGGGCGTGGGTGAGGGGGCAACCCTGGTTGTTGATGGGCGAGATACTTCCCATATTAACGAAGGTAAAGGATTCTTTGTGGGACCGACACTGTTCGATCATGTGAAGCCTGGTATGCGCATACATCAGGAGGAAATATTTGGCCCAGTGTTGGCGGTTGTTCGAGTCGACAGTTATGACGAAGCTGTGAAAATTATCAATGACCATGAATATGGCAACGGCACTGCCGTCTTTACCCGTGATGGAGATACTGCGCGCAAATTCAGTGAAGACATCAAGGTCGGTATGGTCGGTGTTAACGTGCCAATTCCAGTACCGATGGCATTTCATAGCTTTGGTGGCTGGAAGCGGTCCCTATTTGGTCCGTTACACATGCATGGTCCGGATGGAGTGCGCTTCTTCACCAAGATGAAGACCATTACGAGTCGCTGGCCAACCGGCATGCGAACGGGGGCTGATTTCAATATGCCGACGATGGGGTAATACGATGTCTCGTTTATTAGTCAAACCCACTAAACCAGACGCCAATGGCAGAGTTCTGCAAATAACCCCGGAACTTGCCGGGTGGTCCTATGTCGGTTTTGAAGTTTTTACGCTCAAGACAGGTCAGTCGCTGACTGAGGCGACTGGTGATTGCGAGGTCTGTCTGGTGTTACTAAGCGGTAAAGCTGACGTTCAGACTGCAGGGCAACTATGGTCAGGTATCGGTCAGCGAATGAGCATTTTTGAAAAGATTCCGCCTTACGCCGTTTATGTTCCCAACGACAATGAGTGGACGTTGACTGCACTAACCGATGTTGAGTTGGCAGTGTGTAAGGCGCCCGGCCACGGTAATCACTCTGCCCGACTGATTGCACCGGATGAGAAAAAAGTCTCGGTGCGGGGTGAGGGTGCAAATACCCGTTATATTCACGATATTTTACCGGATTGGGATGACGGCGCTGACAGTCTGTTAGTCGTGGAGGTCTTCACTCCTGCAGGCAACTGGTCGAGTTATCCGCCACACAAGCACAGTGTCGATAACATGCCTGAAGAGTCCTGCCTGGAGGAAACCTATTACCACCGAATCAATCCAAGCCAGGGATTCTCTTTTCAGCGAGTCTATAACGATGACCGCACGTTGGATGAAACCATGGCGGTAGAAAACGGCCAGGCGGTCATGGTGCCGGAGGGCTATCACCCCGTCGGCGCTCCCTATGGCTATGATCTCTATTACCTGAATGTTATGGCCGGTCCAAAAAGGGTTTGGAAGTTCAAGAATGATCCTGATCACGAATGGATGCTGAAGAAATGAAGGGCCCTTAACTTCACTGGTTTCACCGCTAACAAATACTTGAATTGAATCGCCTCTTAGAACGGAGAATCAGCATGTTAAGACTGGGGCTAGTTGGTTACGGCGACGGCGGAAGATACTTTCATTCGCCTTTTATTGAGGCCGCCGAAGGAGTGCAGTTAGTCGGAATCGTCACCCGCTCACCGTCACGAATAGCGGCCGTTAAGCAGGAGTGGCCGGACATTCCGATCTATCCCGGTCTGCGCGAGATGATCGAAGCGGGTGTTGACGCGGTCACGATATCCACACCACCGGAAACCCGGCGGGAACTGGTGCTTCAGGCCATCGAGGCCGGACTACATGTTATTGCCGATAAGCCCTTTGCCCCAACGGCTGAAGGTGCCCGAGAGTTAAAGTTGGCAGCGGAGAGAAAGGGCGTAATTCTCAGTGTATTTCATAACCGTCGATGTGACGCCGATATCCGCACGCTTCGCAAAGTGATAGATAGCGGTCGGCTCGGTGCTCTTTGGCGGGTTCATTCGAGGATGGACCTTGATAATCCGCAAACAATTGAGCCCGGGCCTTCGGGCGGCGTTTTGCGCGATCTTGGCAGTCATCTGGTTGATCAGATGTTGTGGCTTTTAGGTCCGGTGACCTCTGTTTTCGCTCAAACGGATTGCGTCGATCTGCCGGAAGGGTCAACTGATGTTGGTTTTACCTTAACGCTCCGTCATAAAAGCGGAGTAAGCTCTCATCTTTCCGCCAGTAAGAGCAACTATCTTGTTGCCCGGGAGTTTCATGTATACGCAGAGCTTGGCAGCTACGTCGCTTCCGGTACTGACGTCCAGGCGAAAGCCATTTTTAATGGAAAAAGACCAACAGACGATCCGGTAACCTGGGGCTACGAGCGAGAGGAGTTTTGGGGACACTTGAGAACAGAGCGGGGCGATGAAATGATTCCATCGGAGCAAGGCCGCTATCATGATTACTACACGGCCTTTGCCCAAGCTGTGAAAAATGGGACTGAACCGCCTGTAGCTGCGGATGAAGCCATCGAGGTGCTGAAGGTGCTTGATGCCGCAGCCCTAAGCGCAGCACAAGGTCAGGTTGTGAAAATAATATAGTTCAAAGTACGCAACCAAAAAACCATAGCCTAGAGGTATAGCCAGGACACATGAAAGCTCTGGCCGCCAGATGCTTTTTAAAGCTTTGTCCTACCTCGGCGCTTGCTCTCAGCACATAGTTTTTTCCTGACGAAGGAGTAGTATGTCAGAGGAATAGGGAAATTAGCTTCTGAGAGAAAACGACATGAAAGGAATCATCTTAATGAGCTATGCCGTGCTGGCATATGCGATCGGTTTAAGCTCCCTGCTTTATATGGTGGGCTTTCTTATCAACGCTTTTGTTCCGAAAGGAATCGACGGCGGTTACGCTGAAGGTGTTTGGACATCTTTGGCTGTTAACTTTCTCCTGGTCAGTGGTTATTTCGTTCTGCATTCGGTGATGGCGCGACCGGCATTCAAGCGTAGGTGGACGCAGCTCATTCCGGAGTCGGCTGAGAGAAGTACCTACATTTTGGTGTCAGGCGTGACCTTTTATCTGCTTGTGTATCTCTGGCGACCTATTGATATTTCCATCTGGTCCCTTTCGAATGAATACATCAGGGCAGTCCTGGTTGCCATCTACTTGTGTGGCTGGATGGTCATGGTGTTTGCCACTTTTAATATTGATCACTGGTCTTTCTTCGGGCTTCGCCAGGCGTGGTTGAGCTACTGTAAAAGATCAGCACAACCAACGGGTTTTAGTGCCCGTTATCTCTATCGTTTTACCCGCCACCCGATCAGTTTATGTTGGTTTGTTGTGATGTGGGTGAGTCCGGATATGACGGTCGGGCACCTTCTCCTGTCCCTGATGGCCACCCTTTATATCCTCATCATTACTCCCATTGAGGAAAAAGATCTGGTGAGTGAAATCGGACAGCCTTATGAGCAATATCAGAAACGTGTACGCCGATTTCTTCCCCTCCCGAAAAAAGCTTCTTCATAAAGACGATCTGCTGGCTGAGCGAGCGGCCTTTAGAAAGCCACTGAAACTCAGCCAGCGGATGATTTATTTGCTAGTAATGGTGATCGTCACCAAAGTTGATCGTTCAAAACCATCGCTTAGCTCAACTATGAACTGGTCCTGCCCTGGGAAGGTCAGGGCAGGACTGTAGACGAAGCTTGCGCCTTCCAGGGTTACAACTCCGTATTCAGGTGGTACGGCCAGAGTGTGGGTAATGTCGTCAGCTTCCGGGTCGTACCCTGCCAAAGAAGCTTTTAAGGGGCCGGGGCCTGAATAGAAGAACGTCTGGTCCCATGAGACAGGCAGAAGATTTTCGTGAGCACCGATATCTTCATGTGGGCCTTGCGGGCGTAGATTGTCTGCGAAATCCGTCGTCGCAATAAGGGGAGGGGTGGCATTATCAACGACATTGGTATTGATCGAAGCCACGCGATAGTCATCCAGCGTCGGATTGACGAACTGAGCCTGGGATGGGGTGTCGTAATACTGGTTGCCTTCTATCACAATATCGTTGTTGCCGATGTCGCGAACGGGGCTGATCATATCCTGGATATCAACCAACAGGTTGTTGCTGATATAACCACTATCCAGATTGCTGTAATAACTGATGCCATATACACGCGCACCGACGATAGTGTTGTTATATAAGTCGGCACTATGACCGGCTGAAATCAATATACCGTGCCCCTTGTCTCCACTTTCCAGTCTGCCGGAATCGATCACGACATTATTGTAGACCTCGAAATGAGAGGTGCCCGTATCGAAGTATTCTTTGATATAGATGCCAGCCCTGTCCGAGCCCTTTATCATGTTGTTGTAAATTTTCACCTGATGCACGTCGGTCCCATAAATGGCGTGCATGTCATTGGGGCCATTGTTGTGCAGCCAGCCAGTGTTAATCACTTCGTTATGATGGATGCGATTGTTCGATTCCCTGAGTCCGCGAATCTGAATGCCTTCATATCCAATATCCTGCAAGTGATTGTAGGCAACCGTCAGATTACGGGTTGTCGAATAAGCGCCACCTGCCTGATCCGCGGATTTACCCAGGTAAAATCCTTCCTCTTCAATGTCGTGAATGTTGTTGTGATGAATGTGTATCCCATCAGTGATTGGTGGGTTGCCCCCTAATGGATACTTGCTGCCAAAACTGATTGCCATGACGGTGTGGTCAATTTCCAGGTACGCCAGCTCAATAAACTGCGTGTAAGCTTCGCCCATGCGTATTCCCTTGGTCGCTCCGTCATGAACATGGATGCCTTGCTCTAGATTGTCATTACCTACGCCCATAATCTGGACGTATTTGCAGGCATCCAATTCAATCGTGTGTCCGCCTTTCTCCAGCTCAACCATACCTTTGTTAATGATCACGATGGGGCGATCTTCTGTACCTTGAAGTCCCCAGATTCGAAGAGTTCTGTCACGGACACCTGAAGATATTTCAATACGATCTCCGGGTTGGATATAGGGGAAGTTGATGGGCTTTCCCGCGCCGTATACGGCATCAGCCACGCGGGGACCATACATATGTGATACGCCGTTGTAGCCACTATCCGGTGAAAAGGAGTAGCGATTGATGAAGGCGTCTTCAATAGAAATGAATACCCTGGCTTGAGCTCTTTCTCCCTGTGAATCCAGGGCATAAAACTCGAACACATCTATGCCAACAAAATCCTCCTGTGGAGAGTAAAGCCACTTTGAATGATTGTCTGATTGCCCCGGCAGTGCTGAAAGTGGAGATAGTATGCCGTGAGAGGGTGAGGCAAGGATGACAAACTTCTGCAGATCCTGGTCACTATCCGTGGTATCCAGATTTATTTCTATGGGCGTGTTTATTGTCGCCACATAACTTGTATTTGACACATAGGGAGCCGCTCGAACGGATGTGGCGAACGGAAATGCCACTAACAAACCAACAAATAGCCAAGCTGAGATCAAAGTGCGCTGGTCATTCGACATGCTACGATTCCTCCTGAAATTCCCTTAGGCATCCTGACCATTAAGCGGTCGTAGCCTTCCAGATATCATTCTAGTAGGTGATAAAATGTTTTCTAGTAATCCAAGAAAGGCTGGGCGGGCATGATAGCTGGGAGGTGCTAAGCAAATAACAGGTGTTCGTGGAATTACATTACGCCTCTCTCAGGCTTTATACTAATCACAGATTTATGCATGCCTTCCCTGAATGTTCGAGGGCTGACTCCCAATTTCTTTTTGAACACGCGGGAGAAATACAAAGCATCCTGGTAGCCCAAGTAGACAGCAACTTGATTTACAGGAAGACTGGATGTAATTAACAACTGACGGGCCATGCTAATACGTTGATCTTCAATCCATTGCCTTACCGAAACTCCCAATTGATCTTTAAATAAATGGGAAAATCTGGAACTGGACATGCAGGCTATGTGAGACAGTTCTCGTATTGATAATTCCCTTGCCAGATTTTCGTGAATGAAATGGCAGGCACGAAGTATTCGTTGATCTATCGTGGTGCATGGCCGGGCATGATCAAATTCCCGGCATCGAATTAATATTTGTTCCAAGAGGTTCAAGCAGAACTCCTCAGAAAGAAAAGTTTCGTTTTTACTGGAGTGATCTACGGTCTGGAAGAGTTCATCGATGGTTTCATAACTTTCGTCAGGAATCTTGAGGAATCCGACATTATTAATGGTCCGAGACCAGTTCAGCCATTCTGTCCATGTTGCTCGTGGCCGAAAATAGATCCACCGGTGATGCCAGGAGTCGCAGTCAAAATGGCGTCCGTAATCATGCGTGGCCTGAGTGGGAATCAGCATCATATCGCCCTTTTTGACCTGTACTGGCGAAGCGCTATTGGGAAAAGCCAGCCCCGAACCGGAAACCGTCAAATTAATCACATAACCCTTTAACCCCTTGGGGCGGTCTATCCAGAAATCGAGTTCCCCTCCCTTGTAAATGGGGGTTAATCCAGCAACCAAATGCGCGTTAAAGGGATACCCCGGCTTTAGGGGATCGAGTTTTCTTAAGCTACCCATAGCTGCGAACTACAATTCATAATTTAGGCCTGACAATAGAGTCAATCAAAGCAATATTGAAATACGTATTAAAGCGTGAGGAATTAATAATAAATTCTCTATAGACGTCAAATGCACATGTCGTTATTTGGAAAGAGTTGGCAAAAAAATCAATAAACGTAGCAGGATTGTCTATATGTTTATTTTATTTAATCTCGTTAAAAAAATGACTTTAAAAATGGAATACTTTGTTACATGAAAATATGAAGGATAAATGACTGCGGACTAATACTATCATGATAGGAAAAATGGATGATGATCAATGGGTTATTACGGATGTGGCCAGTCTTTCGGATCGCTGAAAGAGAAAGCGAGCAGAATATGTAAATATCTATTTTCTCGGATGATGTGCAGATATAACCACTCACAATATTAATAAGAAGTATTATGAGAAGTGTTATGTACATCAGTGCTTTTTTGTTGTATTGATTAGCGCTGGTGCCTGATAATCAAGCATCCAGTGTGGAAGGAATGCGGCCAGGGCGGGCTTACTTGATTTTGTCGGCCAATATACAGATAACCCTCTTCCTTTTTTGAAACTGGATTTGCTTTCCATTCAAACAGTCAATTTGTCCATATATAGAGTTATTTGCCCCATACATTTCCTTCAGACCGGATTGGTACACTCACAAGAATAGGTACACTCGCAAAAATATTTATTCATCGCCAAAACCGGTATTCAAGGAAGTTCTAACATGTATATCAAGATGTACAGCCGTACATTAAAAGGGCCTATCTTTAGTAAAAGTGCACTAGTACTGGCCTTGGTAGCCTTTCAATCCCAGGCCGCCACCAATCGTCCTGACGGATATTCAACCATTTGTAAAACCAATGACATTTGTTCCGTTGGTCAAACCACAAAGGTTGCTTTCGGGGCCTCGCGAAAGTTTGTCTATAAAGTCCTGAGCGGAAGCTTCTCATGCTCAGCAGGCACCTTTGGAAGCGATCCCATTCCTACGAAATCTATAAAGGAATGTTCAGTACCTTCTGGCGTATCTTCGAGTACCGGCGGTTCGGCAGGTGATAGCTCTGTAAGTACAGTTGCACTGACAGGGGCGGCAGGTGACAGGAAGGTGTCTCTCACCTGGTCAGATGCCGGAACCGGGTCTCCTTATCAAATCTATTATGATACCGACGCCAATCCAAAAGGCAGATCCCGTCTTGCGATAGTCAGCCCGAGTGTACAGAGTTACACAGCCTCAAATCTGATTAACAGAAAAAGCTACTGGTTCTGGGTCAAATTTCTCGCCAGTGATGGAACCTATCACAACTCCAGTGCTTTCAAGGCAACTCCCGCAGGCAGTTCTTCCGGAGGCAATCCAACGGATGGGGTGGTAGTGGGTTCGGAGTCAGAAATCCTATCAGCAATAGCTACTGCTTCTGCGGGCGATATTATCTATATCCGCGCAGGCACCTATTACTTCGATGACACCATCGAAATAGATCAAAGTGGCAGCGCGTCAAATCCGATTAAATTGAGCAAATATCCTGGCGACTCTGGAAGGCCTTTGTTTGATTTTTCCAGTATGTCTGAGCGCTCCAGTAATCGGGGCTTAGAGCTAGGGGGCAACTATTGGTACATCTACGGTATTGATGTGCAGAATGCCGGCGATAACGGGATGTTCATAAGCGGCTCTAATAATACGATTGAATTCTCAACCTTTTCGCGGAACTCCGATACCGGTCTGCAGCTGGGGAACGGTGCCAGCCACAACCTGATTAAGAATGTAGATTCGTATTTTAATGCTGATTCCACGCTGGAGAATGCCGATGGTTTTGCCGCAAAGCTGGACGTGGGCAGTGGTAACAAATTCGAAGGATGTCGTGCCTGGAATAACCTTGACGATGGATTCGATGGGTATCTTCGTGGCGCCAATAATGTCACCACCACCTACGAAAACACCTGGGCAATTCGTAACGGCTACGACATGCACAACAATCTTGTCGCTGGCGACGGTAATGGTTTCAAAACAGGTGGCAGCGATACAAAGGATCTCAAACACAACGCCATTTACATTAACACCATCGCCGCTGGCAATTCTCACGACGGCTATGATCACAATAGCAACCGCGGCAAGGTCACTATATACAATGCCATAGCACACCAAAATGGCAGGAACATAAGCTTCAGCAATTCTAACTCGGCTCAACAACTGATCGTCAAAAACACCATCTCTTACGATGGACATTCGGGTGACAGCCTGAAGGCCGGCTCTACGAATATCTCCAATAACAGTTGGCAGTCAGCTTCCACTGACTCTAATGACTTCTCCAGTATCAATATCGATGACCTGCTGGCACCACGCAAAGCTGATGGAAGCCTTCCTGATGTCGACTACTTTCACCTGATCAGAGGCAGTGACTTGATTGACGCAGGAGTCAATGTGGGTCGTTCGTATAACGGTTCAGCTCCCGATATTGGTGCATTTGAATCGCACTAGATTTATTTCTGGAACTAAACAGATGCTAATAACAAGGGAGATCTATTTATGTTTGTGAAGTGCGCCGTTGGTGGTCAGGCACTGGGTAAGGTCGGCTGTTTCTATGCGGGAATATTGGGCTTGGCGATGAGCTCAACGTCGGTGTTCGCGGAAAATTGCTCCGAAATGCCTGTTAGCGGAAAACTCTACAGTATTATCAATTACAGTTCGGGAGCGGCGATTGACGTTGAAAAGAAGTCGAAGGACGCGCTGGCCAACGTCATTAGCTGGGAGTACCGGGGAGGTTCCAACCAGCATTTCTACCTCCATGAAACAGCTGACGGTTATTGGACTATTCGGGCCGCCCATAGTGGCATGAATCTGGATGTTCTGGGCTCTTCAACATCAAATGGAGGCAACATCATACAATGGAATCCCACCGGAAGTGCCAATCAGGAATGGCGGCTAAAACAATCATCCAATGGCGCTTATAACATTGTGTCCCGGAGCAGCCGACTGTCTCTGACAGTGGCTGGCTCTTATCGAGGGGCTAATATTTACCAGAATGCTGATGAAGCCAACGCCTCCCAACGCTGGTATTTCAATCCGGTCGATTCAACCTGTGGAGAACAGGGCGACATGGGCGGCTTTGCGTCTGTTGCGGGAAAAGACGGGCTTCATACAACCACTGGGGGAGGCAATGCAACTGGGGTGATTGTCAGAAGTTGTGATGCGCTGGTTACCGCAGTATCTTCTGAGCGGCCTGGAGTGATTTACATCCCCGACAATACCACCATCAATTGTCATACCGCGAACCGTCGACAAGTGGCTTGTGCCATTAAGTGCCCAAGCTATTCTGGTGACTCCAATAAAACGTTTTACCGCGTGCCTGTGGGGAGCCAAACCTGTACAGAGCTGGGATCAAATACAGACTCAGTGGTATACCGAAACCGTAATGACCGGCATATTCATGTAAAATCGAACAAATCAATTATCGGACTTGGCCCTAACGCGCAAATTACCGGGGCCAGTTTTACGCTTGGCAACTCAAAAAATGTCATTATTCGTAATCTGACCATTAAAAACGTCAACCCCGGACTGGTAGAAGCGGGTGATGGCATCACCCTGGATAACAGCAGCCACATATGGTTGGACCATCTTAAGTTTCAAAACATCAGTGATGGCCACGTGGACATGAAGAACAGTCAGAACGTGACATTAAGCTGGAATCAGTTCGATGGCTATAACCCTCTGGTGTGTGGTAACCAGCACCATTACACCAGCCTTGTTCAGGACACCCAGGTAACCCTGGACCACAACTTCTGGAATAACGTATCTGGGCGAAATCCGAAAATTGTCGGTTCCAATACCCGGGCACACATATTCAACAACTACTGGCGCAACGTTACGTATTTCGCCATCAGCGTCGATCAGCAAGCTCAGGCACGGCTTGAATCAAGCTTCTTTGAAAACAGCACCAAACCTCACTGGAATCATGGGGGAGGGTATCTGGACGCCGACATTGCAAGCAATCGATACACTGGACGATCCGCAACGGATTCGTACAAGGACTCGGGGAGTCCCTGGGTACTTTCGGATACACCTCAGTACCCCTATAGCCTGGATAGCGCGGATTCCTTGCCGGAAATACTTAAGGCTGGTTCAGGTCCTCAGTAGTCCTCTCAGGACAAGTAACCATCTCAGGACAAAATGCCAGGGTGCCGAAGTCGCATAATGCGTCGGCATCTGCGGCATAACCGCTATGTCGTCGAAAATAAAGAGGGAGGGGGGGGATTTTTGGTAGATTCAAAAAGATACCCCGTAATCTGCTGCACCAAGTGGTGGCTGGGTACGTCGTAACCTTTTGATTTCGTGTATCTTACGCAACCCAATCTCACTAGAGCTTTATATTGAGTAATGCCGATGAATTGTTGCTTTCGCCAGAGCAACTCCAGGTCGTAGGGTTGGGTCTACTATTTTTTAAACACCGTAACTGATCATTTGGGTTCTTGGTTGGTACGGGGTAACTCTTTTGTGCTGCCCCTTAATACCTTCAAGGTTAGCTTTTTTGATATCGGCGAATCGATCAGGGAAAAAGCAAATGATAAGAGGTGAAGGCTATCACTACGTGCGGGAGGGCACTTACCTTTCTGGCTTGAATGACATATCACGCCATCTTCATTGTTTATAAAAAAGGGGAGAGCTGCGCTAAACAGCAGCTCTGTATTGTCTAGATTGACTGGAAAGCACATCCCTGTGCCGCTCATGTCATGCCGAGTCCCTGGCTGATCAATATAGAATTGCCTGATTAAACGGTGTTACTCGGAAACCCACTCCAGAGTTACATCACTAAACTCGCTGTAAGCCTTCAGGCTCATATGCCATTCTTCCGCGGCAGGATTATCGAAAACACAGGTTTCATTATTGCCATTTTTGTATGGGCGGCAGTCGTACTCAGTATCTGTTGGTTTACTGCCTTGACGCACATATAGATCGGCGTCGCCACGGCCTTCGCCAGATATAATAACGGTTAGCGTTCTGGTGCCTTCGGGTATACGATCACTGAAATGCAGCCATTCACCTCGTGCTGCTGAAAGATTGCTCTCTTTGCCGCTGCCTTCTTTTCCGTCATCACCTCCGGCGTATGAACCAACCAGGCTGACGCCACTATAGCTACTATACCCATGCAACATAATGAAGTAGTCTCCTGGTGTCACCGCCATATCGGCACAGGTCTCATTGTTCCCGTTCTTGTAGGGGCGGCAATCATAGTCCGATTTGCTTGGTTTGCTGCCGGCTTTTACATACATGTCCGCATCGCCTGAGCCGCCGGAAATTTCAAAGCTCAGATCGGTTGCGCCTTTAGGCACCTCAAGAATAAAGTACATCATGTCGCCTGAAGCGCCAGCCAATCCGGTTCTCGGGACACCGTTTTCCAATCGATTGGGAAGGGGGTCACTGCCTCCGTCGTCTATGTTGGACAAAATCCACGTCTTGAACTTTGGTACGGACGTATAGACCCCATATTTGCCTGGTCGGGCACAGCCTTCTCCCCAGCTAACGATCCCCAATTGACGAAACTCTCCCGCCTGATTAAAGAACAGAGGTCCGCCGGAATCTCCCTGACAGGAGTCCTTGCCGCCCTGTGTCAATCCTGCGCAAATATCGTTTTCAGTAACGGAATTTCCGTAAGCGTCGCGGCAATCTTCCAGTGAGACAACCGGTACATCTACCTTCTGCAAGGTGCTTGATCCACCTCCACCTTCACTTAAAGCTCCCCAGCCAATCACAGTGGTCGTCATGCCGTCGTAGACGTCATTGTCGTCACCGAGAGAGATACGGGTATACCGGTCATCCACTTTATCTACCAGTTTCAGTAATGCGATGTCATAACTGGGGTGATTGATGATTTTAGTAACCTGAATTGACTGGGTGCCACTCGAGTCATTCTGGTTATGCATCCCGGCAACTACTTTAAAATCACTAGGTGATTTCCCCTCGGTACAATGAGAGGCAGTGAGGACATAAGAGTCGGCAACAACCGATGCACCACAGTAATGTCCAAAACCGCTGAGTTGCAGTGATGTCATAAAAGGAAATTCACCCGGTGTGGCTTCCTCTCCGCCCACAATTTTGTGGAGAGTGCTGCGCGAGCCACTGGCAGTCTCCGGCTCACCGGAATCTGCCTGAACCAGGCCGACGCAGAAAATTCCAGCCAATGTCCCGAGTAAAATATTGCGTTTGTACAGTTTCATTTAAAAATCCCCTTTCCTTGAGGTATTTTGGGAGGGAGGATGGTTTTTTATTTTGGCCATCCCACGAGGATGGAACACCGGCCGGGCTGAAATCTCTTGCCCTGCATAAAAAGTCTTGGCGTTCAATCACTTCCTTTCTTAATGAATACATGACGACAGAAGGTCGCCTGTAAGCACTATCTAATTACGATGGTTTGTTAATTTGGGTTTATGCTGACAGGAATTATTTTTAACACCGTTCAATCTATGAGGCTGGAAGTATTGAAAAGTTAGCTTAGCCGACGATTGGCGTTCCCTATGGCGCAGTCAAATCCTGAATCAAAGAGATAGATGGAAATGAGGAAGCGTCCGCCGATACACTGGTGATTGTAGCAATAGGCAATGCAGCCACAACAATCGTCGCCGCTATAAACGGGTGAAAAGATAATAATTCATTTAATTGCGCACCTCTTTAGCCGGTTGGATTAAATATTGAGGGCAGGTTAAGGTTAGGAGCAAAATGCGTGAGAAAAGCCACTACCCTTATAAAGGGCAGTGGCTTCAGATATCAGATGAAGGCTATAGATAGATAGTGACTATAGCACTATTAATAAAAGTGGAAATAGCGGGTGCAGTGGTAACCGTCGGCACCATAGCCGTTATCCGTGCGGTCTTTTGAGAACACATTCCAGTCTAAAAATTCATTGAGAAAGGAATCTATATTTGTCGTATTGATCTTGCAGAGAGCGTGCTTATCCGTATCATCATTAAAGCCATTGCCGGGGCGCTCAAGCTTTACTCTCTCAAAATAGGTGCCAAGCACTTTACCACCCAATGTTATGACGCTCAGCTCAAGGTTGTGATATTCACGCTTCCCTTTTTTAACGAAACTATCGTATTTGAGATATTTACCACGGTCTGTCAGGGGAGGGTCAACGAGAAACGTGTCGCTTCGGTTTTTAGACTGAAAACCCTCTCCAGGTTTTAGCCACATTTCGTCGTAGGTAACGTTATTCTCAGACAGCTTTATGTACAGTGTTTGTCCCGTATCGTTGGTGAAGCCATAGTAAGCGCGCCCATGAGCGCCTTCTTTCGCCATTGCTTGGAAAGGTAACGTTGCGAAAAGCCCCAGGCCAGCCAATGTAGCGCAATTCTTGATGATGCGTTTCATTCTTTTACTATCCTTTGTGTTTTAAATTAATGATCCGATTAGAGATTAGATATAAATCCAATTTCATTTGATGCTTAAAGTACGCTCTAACCCTCAGTAAGAAGGTTGTGAACTTCAGCGGGCGGCATTCTACAACTTAAAAAAGGAATGATTAGACCTCGTTTGGAAACTACATGTTTTCAAAATCAGTACATATCTGACCGTGTTTTGTGTGGAGCCCAGAGGTTATGCAGAGGAAACTTCAGTGAATGCAGCCGTATAGGTTCCATGTTATTTTAATCGGACTGGTTTTGTTATTCGGTGAGCACGAAGAGAATCTACAGGAAGCCTGTTTCAAGCACGAAATCTATAAATGCCCGCACTCTGCGTTTGACCGATTTCCGGTCCGGATACACCAGCCATAATTGATTCTCGTTGTTTATCCATTCTTCAAATAGGGATACGAGACTACCTTCTGCAATATGTTTGGCCACAAAAAAATCAGAACAAAAAAGAATACCTGCATGCTTGTGGCATGCCTGAACGAGGGTAGTGACGCTATCTGAGTAAATGCAGGCATTAATTTCTAATTGAAAAGCCTGCTGGTTTTGCGGATTTTTGAACGACCAAGCTACACTCTTGGGGGAAAGTTGATCCGAATAAGCGAGACAGGGTAACCGAGTGATATCTTGGATCTCATTAGGACTATGTGTTTTGATGAATCGGGGGCTTGCGCATAAACGGTATGGCGCTCGCCTAAGTGGTCGTGCGATCAGGTTTGGATCAATGGTGGGAGATAGTCGAAATGCCAAGTCGAACGGCTGTTCAACCAGATCAATACATTGGATCGAGACATTTGTAACGAAGGTGACGTCAGGGTGTAACTGCTGGAACTTGCATATTGGTTCCATCAGCAGTGATTCTCCAATTCCAGGAGGTAAAGAAATAACAATAGGCCCTGATAAATGCTCCTGTGTTTCGATCACCAATTGGTCATTTTGTTCTAACGTCTTCAGCAATTTGGCCGAATGCTCGAAATATACCTCGCCCGCACTTGTCAGTACCAAGCGTCGGTTACTCCGATGTAGCAATGTGACCCCCAGGCGAGTCTCAAGGTAGGTGATTTTCTTGCTGATATTTGATTTGGTTGTACCTAGGTATTCGGCTGCTGATGTGAATGAGCCATATTTGGTAGCAGTAACGAATTCTTGAATGCCGATCCATTTATCCATGATGCACTATTCTATATTTCCGGTGCGAGGTTGGAGAACCCTCTGTAGTCTTAGTCCCGATTAAATTTTAGTGCAAATAGGGGTGGCCGCTCTTCGCACGAAAATTCAAGTGTTATTCCACAATACATCATGTTTCCAGATGATGTCTTCTGTTGAGTTAGTGCGAGCTCTAAGCTTGCTCACTTGCCAACCAGAAGAGTCGTTAATAGATGCCGACATATATATTTTTACCCGTACCGAACGATGAAATGCTAGGAAATGCCGAGGATTGGGTTGAAGGTTTCAAGAAAATAGGGGGAGATGTCACGATTCTCATTAACAAGGATAGTCACGGACTAAATCGAAAAGGTCTGCGCCACTTGTTCGGATTAGGGGCACTAAGACAACTTACCACCGCCGATACGCTGTATGTCATGGCACATGGTCGGTCGGAACGACACCACTATAATGGTATAAAGTTAATCGGCGCGCGTAGAGGTGATGTATGGAAGAACTATACCCCAGAGCATTTAGCTAGCACGTTATACAAAGAGGGATTGCGAACGGATTTTGTGGACCTTCGCCTATTCTGTTGCAATAGCGGGGTTGCGCGGGATGATGATGGTAGGTGCTATGCACAGGACTTGTGTGATGCAATGCGTGATCGGTATCCAGGCATCCAGGTGACGGGCTATGAAGGAACACTATATAGTAACTATGGCCCGAGATTCAGGAAGAGTGATTTTTCAAATAGAGGAAATTCCGATTCTGCAATAAGGGTAGTTGATAGAGGTATTGAGCCTGCATTGTATGCCCGTGACTATTCTTTAATGGGGCGTCGTGGTCGAGCAAGCGACTTTAAGGTTGTATATGCTGCCAATGAAATCTAGGGAAGCAAAACTTTAAGTAGGGAACGCTTGCAGACACTGTCCAGCTCACTAACAAGCCATCCATCTACAAATCAAGTCCTTGTGTTCTGCCGTTTCCAGCGATATGCAATGGAATTCTTTTTCACGTGTTCTATATTCAATCTATAAGTGTTCTATATTCAGTCTATAAAGAGTAGCCAGGGAGATTCTGAGCATCTCCCCAAATCAGTCCTAATACGGTCCGATTAACTCATCAGGAATACTTCCCATGGAACAGGTGACTTTCTCCGAAGCTGAACACCAGAATAAGAAACGTCAGACTGACTACCGGATGAAACCACAATCCTCAACTTCCGTCATCTGCTGGAGCGTCACCGTTTGGGCTGGATGCTATATCTTCAGCCATTTACGTCAAAAGTTGTAATTATCTCAGAACTTTAGGGTTATCCAGATTCTCTCCGGATGACAAGGACAAAGGTATCTGTTATGTCGATGAATAAAATTGAGCATGTAGTGCATTTGATGTTGGAAAACCGGTCTTTTGATTCGGTACTCGGCTGGCTGTATCAGCATAAATCCCCACAGCGCAATATCCCTCCAGTAACACCGGGCGATGAGTATCGTGGTTTGCAATCGGTTGATCTCGCATCGTTTACCAATGACGTAGCAAAACTCGATATTTCTTCTCCGCCGATAAGAGGCGCCATCGGCGCCAGTGTGCCGGACATTCACCCAGGTGAAGAGTATCACCATATCAATATGCAGTTATTTGGCAAGCATGATGTGGCCACGGGTGACACCCCGACCATGAAAGGCTATATGCAGGACTATGCGGATATGTTGCGAATGGGGGGGTATAAAGAAGATGCAATCAAGTCGATGGCCGATATGGTGATGCAGAGCTTTACTCCTGAGCAATTGCCGGTGCTCAATCAATTGGCTGAACATTATGCTGTTTGCGACGAATGGTTCTCCTCTGTGCCTTCCCAGACAAACACCAACCGGGCATTCGGTTTAACTGGTGATGCCCATGGCCTGGTTGATAATGGTTTTTTGGAAGACAACCCTTATGCCCAAAAACTCAGCGACATCCTGGGGATGGGGATAGGGGACGACCGTTTCCCGGAAAAAACCTTATGGAATGCGCTTGAAGAGGGGGGGCACGATTGGAAGGTGTTTTTCCAAACCTCGATGATCCCCAAAAAGATCTCCAGACTGATCGAATACGGCAATGAGGTGTCGAAGATCCTGCCTTATCTCGGCGACTTTGGTAAATGGCTGCAAGAAAAGCTCAGCGAAATATCGCCTTACGCAGACTATCTTTATGAAATCTCTTCCGGTGAAGTTGAGTCATGTTACAGCTACCGGCTTTATTCTCAAGTCAGAGAAAATATTCCGGATGCGGCTTCACATTTCGCTAAGACCGACGATTTCCATGCCTTGGCCAGAGCTGGCAAGTTACCCAAATACAGTTACATAGAACCTTATTGGACGATATCCAAAACAACCGTCGACCGAAGCTATTATCGCCCGTTTACTGCCATGGGTAACGATTACCACCCACCAGGTAATCTCAATGAAGCTGAGAACTACGTCAAATCCATTTATGAAAGCCTGATAGCCAACAAGGAGTCCTGGAATAAGACCTTGTTTATCATCACTTTCGATGAGCCGGTCGGCTCATTCGACCATGTCAAACCACCGTCTGCAACGCCTCCATGGGGGGATGGTCAACCTGGCTTTAAGCTGCAAGAAGGATTTGAGTTCAACCGTTTCGGCGGCAGGGTTCCCGCTATTCTGGCCTCTCCGTTAATTGAAAAAGGCACCGTATTCCGCTCCAAAACGGATGTGCCTTTTGATCACACATCGGTGATCAGCACAGTACTGGATTGGTGTGGTATGGCCGGCAAAACAGCCGAGTTTGGCGAGCGTACCAAAGCAGCGCCAAAATTTGACCACACCATCACACGGGACACACCAAGGAGCGATGCCGGCGATATCGGTTTCCTCAACCTTGGCCGCGAGATGGGTTCACCCGTCAGTTATGGCGACCGCTTCTATCTAAAAAACCAAAACGGGGATATCTTGAGTGACTTTAAGTTGGCTGAACTGGCGGGTCCGGTCAGCTACATCCCAGAGTCTATTCATGGTATTGCATTCGATTTGAATTTGATGCAGAAATTTCCGACGCTTGGTCAAGAGGGTAAACCCCGTTTGTTTTGCCTGGCAGCCGATGTCGTGGACCCTAAAGAGATTTGCCACAACGATGTCCTGCGCATTGTTTCTGACGAACAAGGTCTCGGCTCGTTTAACTATCTCGGCGCATGGAATGAATCTCATGACTGTTTTTACTTCAATATTTACCTGCGTGGCGAACATGCTCCCAAGCAATTGTGGCAAATTCAAAAGCTGGAAGGCGAAGGTTCGGTCAAGTTCGGCGACAAGGTTTACCTGGTCAACCAACACTTTACCAATCAACGACTGAGTCAGGATAAACGGCCGCTGCAGGGAAGGTGGATTACCACCAGAGAGCAGGGCGACTATTGGATTATTTTGCCGGTGGAATGATCATTTAATGCCGGGATTATTTAGGTTTTCATGAGGCGGGCTCAGTAGTGAAAGATTAGTACCTGGAAGCTACCCCTATAATCCTTGCACTCGTTATGGCTTCTAAACCTGCCCGCCAAGTGTTTTTAAATAACCTCCGATACGGTGAGGCCTCCCGCCTCACCGATTTTTGCTAAGCTTAGAAAGTTCTAATTTTGAATGCCGCTAATTAGGGAAGGTCTGCAGGTTTTGTTTTGACGCCATCTTCGCACCATTCATCCAGCAAAATGTACAACTCACCGACTTCAATATTTTCGAAGTGCAATACAAGCGATGCAGCAAAATCTATCAAGAATATTGAATCGGTATTCTAAGAAATCCAGATAATGCTGCTTCATTTTTAGGGTAGGCAAATACTACTTACCCGATGACAATAGTGTCAGTTGGTGATCAGGGTGAAATACCGCAGGCCTCCTGCTGCCGGCTAAAAGTCCTTTTTTCTTTCGACGTCATTATCAGGTCCGAGTACTTGTTGAGTATTTTGGTCCACTGCACTATATATTCGCAACGATATTGGTGATTGGGTGGCATCCACTCATCAGGACCTTTGGCTCCTTTCTGTTGGTTTAAGCGATCATCCACGGCAAGCAGGTTGTCAGGGTCATTGGCGTAGACCTCCTTCTGTTGAGATGACCAAACATATCCACCATGATCATTTGCCCATCTCAGCGGGATAATATGATCTATATCTAAATCGCTGGCCAGGTGATAGATCTTGCCGCTATAAGGGTCATCCCAGGTGCCCGCAGAAACGCCACAGCGATTATCGGACAATGTCACCGGCGTTTTTGCCTGCGCCTTCAGTATTTCGTGTCGGGTGTTCATGCAATTATGATCCAAGTCAGACCAATGCTTCCAATCTTCACGGCGATACACTGCGGAAAAGGCACGCCCGTTCGTTTCAGCATCTATTGTTGCGGCTTGAACTTGTTGCTGATTGGAAAAGCACGGCTCCTGATGGCAGTGATATTCGCCGGATTGTCGGTCGTAGTGACCGCCTTGAGAGTCATGTCGGCCGGGGTGACAGTATACGACGGCCGAAGAGAGGCATAGGATGACCAAGGTCAGCCTGATAAATGTTCGCATGATGAAAGATTTCCGTAGTGAGTCAAAAATGCCGGTGCATTATGCCGATATGAAAGTGCATAACAAGAGGCGTGTGGCTGCCACGTTTCATCCCTCACTCTTAATTGCGTCAAACTTCCATAGATATCATGTGAAGTTTCCAATTCGCTAAATCGCTATTGTTGTTTTGCAGGGATAAACGTGTGAAAGTGCCAGCTGTTTGAGGGCGTTGCAGTAGTCAACTGAAAATGATGGAGGAAATGATGGGTATATCAGCTTTTTTAGAAGAAACTTCTTTCTTTATATCCAATCAGCACAAATTGAAAGCCCTGGAAGCTCTAAAACATCAGTACAACGAATTTAGTTTATTTCGCCAAAGTTTCGGCAATGACCATGAGAAGTTTGAAGGGTTTCATAAATCACGGACTCTTGAAGAAGCGGCAGCGATTGCTGGATGGTTTGGCGAATGTAGTATGAGCAACGATAATGAAGGAAATATCGTTGGTTTTCAAAAAGGCTGGATGGATAGTCTCTCGGACCAAGAAATCTATGCCTTTTATCATCCAATCTCCCAATACGTAAAGGATGGCTCTTTTATCTCCATTGGTACGGAGGGAAATGATTGGTATACATTTAGGTTCGATCAAGGCGTTCTCTCCGTTTATTACAGCTACTTGGAGATTGATGAGGAGGCTGGAATGGCCGAGTTATCAGAGGAAGAAGATAGAACTCATCATTACTCCTGTTAGGGGGGGGCAAAAAACTGGATAGAACTCATCATTACTCCTGTTAGGGGGGGCAAAAAACTGGATGCAGCGTCTTCGCACTGCGTGCTCCGAGCATTTGCTGGCTATGTTAAATTTTAGGAGAAGCGTTATCTAAATATGGAAGTCATCTGCGTTAGCTGTAAGCAAAAGATTAAAACTGAAAATATTAATGTGACTAAAGATACGGCATATTGTTCAAGCTGTGAGAACCTTACGTCTTTGTCTGCATTACTTGAATCCACTCCGAGCAAGAGCTTTGATCCTCTCTATCCAGTCCACGGAACATCTGTTGAGGACAGAGGGAATAGCTGGACAGTGGGCGGGTCACATAGGAGTTGGATGGCACTGTTCTTTGTTCCGTTTACTTTAGTGTGGGCCGGAGGATCTCTTTCGGGTATTTACGGTAGCCAACTAGTGAGTGGCAAGTTTGATCCTGTTCTGTCCATATTTGGCCTGCCGTTTTTGTTTGGTAGTATCGTTCTTATTACTCTCTGCTTAATGAGCCTATTTGGCCGTACATTAGTTTCCGTTGAAAACGGAAAAGCCCTCGTATTTATCGGCATTGGTTCCATAGGCTGGTATCGGCGGTTTGACTGGAGAACAATTGATAGAGTTACTGAAAATTCCTCAGGTCAATATAAATACATATCTCTTGAGGGTAGCAAACGGCTAAATTTAGGCTGGGGGTTGAGTTCAAAAAAACAGTACTACATCGCTAACTATTTACGTGCCAAACTGCAGAAATAATTAGACATAGGGGGTGTATATTGCGAGATCAACATTATTTTATTTAAGGCCCCGTCTTTCGATACAGTACCACACTGATCTGACAATACTGTCTTTGGTTATCGACACCGCCTAAACCTGTCTGCTATCAAAATACCGGTCCAGTGAAAATGCTGGCTGAATTGGCTTGTATATTAGAATCATCCGTTGCGGTGAGGTTAAGTTGAATTTTATAGCTCCTCTCATGGATGTTTTCAGGAGGCACTGCCAGAGATACGAAGACCTCAACCATGCTGCCAGCATCAACTTCCACAATATTAGATCCCGTGATCCCCAAGCCTTCGAGGCCGGACGCCGTTACAGCGAAGGTGTGCGGAATTTGCGACTTGTTGAGTATTTTTAGTATGTAGGTGTTCTCTATTTCATTGTCCGCGTTGAATTGATAAAGGCTGCGATCTTTTTCAACATCCAGAGTAACCAAAGATCTGGCGGATAATGCCCACAAGAACAATGCGATCATTGTAAGTAAGACGACCGCAAAGCTAACCAAGCGAGGCCTGATAATTTGGCGTTTACCTTCGCTGAGTTCCCTTTCGCTGGTGTACCTAATCAAACCTTGTTCGTACCCCATTTTATCCATGATTGAATCACAGGCATCGATACAAGCAGCACAACCGATGCATTCCATCTGAAGTCCGTCCCTGATGTCGATGCCGGTTGGACATACTTGGACACACATATAGCAGTCGATGCAATCTCCCAAATTAACTTGAGAGGGACTCACCCCTTTTTTTCTGGGGCCGCGATTTTCCCCGCGTGCCGAGTCATAGCTTACCACTAAGGAGTCGGCGTCAAGCATAGTGGACTGAAAGCGACCATAAGGGCACATGTGAAAGCAGACTTTTTCACGCAACCATCCAGCGTTTAGATAGGTGGCTATGGTAAAAAAGAAGGTCCAAAACAGGGGCCAACCCTGAAGTTTGAATGTTGCAAGATCAGTAACCAGCTCTCGAATGGGTGTGAAATAACCTACAAAAGCCAGGGCGGTAACAAGACTGATTAATAACCAGAGGCCATGTTTCGCGGCTCTGCGTAGGAGCTTGTTGGCACTGAATGCGGCCTTGTCGAGCCTTACACGTTGGTTACGATCACCTTCAGTGACTTTTTCAACCCACATAAAGATCCATGTCCAAACACTTTGAGGACAGCTATATCCACACCAAACCCGGCCGGCCAGGACGGTAATGAAGAACAAGCCAAATGCACAAATGATCAGAATCGCTGATAGAAGAATAAAATCCTGTGGCCAGAAAGTGCTGCCAAAGATGTGAAATTTACTTTTTGACAGGTCCCAAAGTACGGCCTGACGTCCATTCCAATCCATCCACGCAGTGCCGAAGAATAGTATGAATAGAGAAAGTACCCCCAGTATCCTGAGACGACGAAAATAACCTGTAAAACTCCGGGTATGTATCTTTGCGGGAGTAAAAAATCTCATGGATTCTGATGGCAGGTTATGGACTGGAATAAGCTCGCTCATAATCGTTACTCTTTACCCTGGTGGCATCTGTCGGCTACAGGATTACGGATGGGTGGTGTGCAGAAAAACGTCGAGCGGAATTATTGGTTAGAGGTGCAGACTCAGAACAGATGCAGTTTCGCGAAATTAAAGCATATCAGTTTCAGAGCAGCACAGAATCGCAGAGTTCTATCCAGAGATAGAACAGACTGTGAATTGGTTAGAAAATTTGAAACTCGTGAGCGTTGAAGTTTATTGGGAGAGTCATAGAGAGCGGGCAATTTTGCCCAGATTTTCCATTGCAGCTTCAGAATTCGGGCCCCATGGATAACCATAGTTGAGCCGGATGTAGTTCCGAAATCTTCGGGTCGCCGAAAATATTGGGCCTGGCGCAATACTAATGCCCTGGCGCAGCGCCAAATTGAAGAGTTTGAGGGAATCTACTTGTTCAGGCATCTCCAGCCAAAGAAAGTAACCGCCTTCTGGACGGGATACCCGAGTCTGTTCGGGTAAGTACCGAGTAATCGCTGCGCGCATCTTATTTTGTTGGATTTCGAGATTATTTCTGAGCTTTCGTAAGTGGCGGTCGTATCCACCAAATTCCAGGTAATCAGCGAGTGCCACTTGTGAGGGGATGGCAGCTGAAATCGTAGTCATCAATTTCAGTTGTTCTATTTCTTTAGCGTATCTTCCTCCAGATACCCAGCCCACTCGGTAGCCCGGGGCCAGACTCTTGGAATAGGAGCAACAATGCATAACCAGACCTTCCTGATCGAACGCCTTTGCCGGTTTGGGCGGTGTCTTGCCGAAAAAGAGCTCGTTGTAGACATCGTCTTCTATGAGTGGAACCTGGTATCTATGCAGCAGGTTCACCAATTCCTGTTTCTTTCTTTCCGTCAGTGAGACACCAACAGGATTTTGAAAATTGGTCATAAACCAGCAGGCCCTGATGGGGTGTTTCTTAAAGGCTCCTTCAAGCCCATTCAGGTCAATGCCAGTTTTTGCGTCCACAGGGATCTCGACGGCTTGCAGTTGGAGACGTTCCAGAACCTGTAGACTTGCGTAGAACGCTGGAGATTCAATCGCGACCAGATCTCCGGGGCGTGTGACTGCCTGTAGACATAGGTTCAGTGCTTCCATGGCGCCATTGGTAACGATGATCTCATCAATGGGCGCTTTGACGCCGATAACACCGTAACGGAGGGCTATTTGCCGGAGTAACATCTGATTACCTGGAGGGAGGTCAGACACCAGTGACCTCAAATCCATCATCCGGGTCGCCTTGGCCATCGACTTTGCCAAGCGTTGCATGGGAAATAGGGCAGGGCTGGGGAAGGCTGATCCAAAGGGGGCGATAGAGGGGTCCCTGACGGAACCGAGGACAGAAAATACCAGTTTGCTGACATCGACGGGGGTGGAAGTTAATGTGGTTTGGGCCCGTTCCACCGCCGGGACATGATGGTTCGGCTGGCTGCACACAATATAGCCGGATCTGGGCTTTGCGCGCAGCAATCCCTTGTTTTCCAGCAAGTAATAAGCCTGGAATACGGTTGAGGCACTGACGCCATAATTCTTACTGGCCTGGCGGACCGAGGGCGCGCGTTGCCCCGCACTCAATACACCTGATCGAATCAGTTCTGCTATATCATTGGCGAGCTGTTCGTACCGCTTCATGTCTTTCCTAAAATACTCGTGAGTCTAAGCCTGATAGCGTTGGCTTACTGGTTAATTCTTGCCGTTACGACATTCATCAGGACGGTAATATAGGCTGCACTGATGTCAAAGGTCTAATCTGGTGCGTGTTTTTAGCTGCCAGCTGAATCTTCTTCCTAAAACTTCACCAAGCATGATTTTGAGGTCTGTTCCCCATGAAACGAAGGTGTAGAGGTTCTGGAAGCTATAGAGATGGAGTAGAGGGTGTCGCTATTCAGAAAATCCGTGCTTCGTCAAAATAGCTTCGAGCTCACCGGTCTTTTTCAATTGCTGGAGCCCTTCATTGAAGTCATTCAACCGTTGTTTATAGCCTTGAGACTTTATGGAAAATGCAAGATATTGAGGTTTGATTTCCAAAGGTGGTTCCATCCATTCCAATTCCTGTTCAAGGTGTGGATACCTGTTGCGAATCAAGTATTGCGCTACCCACTTATCGATTAGAGTTAGTTCGAATCGATTGCCCTGCAACTTCAATAAATTCTTGTAGTCTTCTGATACATCCTCGGTTTTTAAGTTTGCTTCCTTGAACCTAGGCGGCACGGCATACCCTGTAACAACGCCAATTCTATAAGGGGCCAGATCTGATAACGTTTTATAACGAATGGTCTTGTCTTTCCTTTTATAAAATCCAATTTGATTAGCTGGTAGCGGATCTGAAAAAGCGAACCATTGCTCGCGTTCATGCGTATGCCAGAGCGCTATAACCCCATCGATTTTGCCATCCTTGCCATCACTCAACGCTCTTGCGAATGGTCTGAATTGTACATCGGCTTTATATTCGACCTTTTTAAAGGCCTTCACGACAATTTCAGTAATGACACCTTGGTTCAGAAGTTCCTTGCCATAAAACGGCGGGTATTCCGATGACTCTAAGGTCACACTCCGTTCTTCTGACATAGCCGGCATCGCGAAAGTTATCAAGAGATGCAAACAACACAGCACTTTATAGCGATGCAACATTTTTCTCTCCATTTTCCGGCCTGGGTTAGGGTGCTCAGCAATTAATAAGCGCACATCTGAATTTCTGCTTTGCAGCGACTCCTGCAATGCGTCACATTCAAATTATAGTTCTAATGCGCAGGGGTGCAGAGAAAGTGAAAAAGAGGGGGGGGCGAGGTCGCCCCGTTAGTAATACGGGGTGAAACCTCTAATGTAGGGAGGAACGCGTCCAGTGTGGACGCCCAACTAAAGTACTTAAGTCTTCGATACAAGGTTCTTCCATATATCAATCACTTAGATTTTTCGACGCCAACTAAAGTACTTAATTTTATCTTAGTTTTAGCTTCTATTTGTTGTCGGATCATCTCTCCAACTAAAGTACTTAATTCCCCGACCAGTTGTGGTTTGAGCTCGCGGGAACATCAAAGGCTGGAAGGCTCCATTTATGAGAGCCAGTAATTATGGGAGGTTTACAAGTTGTACGCATCGTTTCGGCGAGTGGAAAGTTTTAAACCTGGAGGATTTCCCGTTGTTATTACCCAGAGGGCTGTAGCTTGGCAGCAGGTACATAAGGATGCTCTTTTGCCTCGGCGAGGTATTCGTAGGTTTGAACCTCTCCAAAAGTATTTAGTTGTTGGCCCACCATAAAGGCGAGGGCAACAGGGACTGCCATAAATAGATGTACCGTGCCTCTTTTACCGTATTGTTGCTTGGCACGACGTAGCGCATCAACTGCCATAAGGGCAATGTCCGTGGCTGCGCCTGCGGTCAATTCTACTCCAGTATCGTCTCTATACTCTGGCTTTACGTGAACGATGGCTCGCAGAGATAAGCTTTTGCTGGAGTGCCGGAAATCGTCCATGACATCTCCGTTTACTGATATCAGCAGAGCGTAATCATCCGCTGATGTACTCTGAGGTTCAATGTCTGTGATAAACCCGCTGGCCGTTTTGGGAATGTACAATCCCCAGTGTTCCGGTGCTTTGCCAGTACTTGCGTTATCGTTTAACCAGCCAGCCTTGAGTCCGGCTATGGATAGAAATGCAACCCCCAAGGCCGTTGCCGCCGGGATGGAAAGTTTACCGCTCAGTTCTACAGGTCTCCTGGGAGACTGCTGTAACTGTTCTACGAGATTGGCTATTGCCGGCTTGATAAAATCCTCCCAGGCATTTTCCTTTGCCAGTCGGTTGTCAAAACGGTGACGAAGATCTACGCATAATGCGATACCGGGCTCATTGACTAAGGCGCGTGTACAGACTTGAATCTTGATTGGCACTGATGAAGGAAGTGCTTTTAAGATTTCCCGTAAACGGTTTTTTAATACGGTTTGCGCTACTTCTGTGGCAAACGATTGCTCTACTGCTCCGACGGTCTTTAAACTGTTCACACCACTGACAGCAGTTATGCCGGTCCGAGGTCCGAGGATGTCCGCCATATCGGAATAATCCACACCTTCAGCGGCCACCAAGACAACAAAGAACCCATTCTTGTCATTGAAACGCTTGAAAATTCCGGGAGCTTCCACTTCGCGAATCATGTCAGAGTTTTTAACTTCCGGGGATACCAGCATAATGGCACTCGCGGTATTTGGGGCCTCAAGCACTTGCCTGATTTCGGTTTCCGTCACCCCCGCCGCTAAATCATTGATATCCTGCCACACAGGAATTCCATGGTCCCGTAGTGCCTCAACTAGCTTGGCCGCCTGTTCATGGCATTCCCGTTTATAACTTAAAAAGCAGGTCCCGGTAGTGTCAGTTTCCATTTAACAGATCCTCCACCTCTTTTTTCAGCTCTTTCAATTTGCGGTTTTTCTTTCTGGGGTCCCAATAGCGAACACAATCGATAGTGACTTGTTGCAATGCGAGAAGGTCGCTGTGTGGCCAGCCTGTGGCGCCCCCTATTGCTTGCTTGAGAGCTTGACGCAGATGACCGGAAGCATGACTGGATTCCTTCTTCTCTAGCATTTGGGTCAGATTCTTAATTATCCTATGCGTGTCAGTCAGTCGGGCATCTTCCCGCTCTTCCATGCGCTGCCGAGTTTCTCCTTGCAGGCGATTTTCCTGTTTTTGATCTGGTCGCATATACCCATACCCCGACGCCGTTTTGGCCCCGATGCCATTTTCCTGCAAAGCCCTTTTCAACATCTTCATGGCAGGCCCGGTATATTCGGTTCTGCCTTCCAGGACAAACAAAAAGCTGCCACGTACACCGATTAGAGCATTAGGCACAGGACTGTCCAGGTCGCTGGCAGGAGTCGCTCCACCGTCGGCGTAATAATCCTTGTGGTGGCTGGTCACGATTTCCTGAACAAATGGCTTTTGATTGTTCGGTATCCACCAGGCGTCATGGAAGTTCACCACACCGGCGAGGTTCGGTAGTAGCTCATTTTGGGGCGTTCCCAATAATTGCTGAATGATCTTCTGCTTCCCGGGTAACTGTTTTTCCGCCCAAGCGCGAACAACTCCTTTGATGCTGGATCCGGGAATATAGGGCATACCGTGGCAATGACTGAGAGTACAGCCGGTTTCCAGAGCACCGGTTCCGGACAAGCCGATCAACATACGGTTTTCCAGCTTCATCACACAGCGCTCAAAACGCGTTGAATCGGCTGTGAGATCATTCCAGCGGTCAAAAGCCCTCATGTAGCGATCCGGGGCCAGGATATTGCACATTCTTTTTATGTGTGCGGTTTTTGGAGAGGCTTCTCCTGACTCATTTTCCTGAGGCTGACCATTGCCGTTCTCTTCAATTTCCGGAAGACCCTTTTGTAGTAATAATCCTGGATGGGCCTCGGCAGCTTGGCCAAAGCACTGTCGCAATGTCTGGCGTATCAATAAAGTCATGATTGTGACGCCTCCTGCAAATCCGCTTCCTTCGCTGTTTCAGATTCATTTTGCTTGTCACTGTCACCCGTCGAGTTGATTTTCAGAATGCCTTGTACATAACGACGCATCCATCCGGCAACCTCTAGTGCATGACGGGTGATCATCATTGTTTTTTGTAGATCGGCTTGAATGATCGCCTGATGAAATGCTTGATCATCCTCGTAGCGGTGACCGGTCTGATTAAATATATTCCTGAGGTCTTCTAATACAGCCCGGTGCTCCTCTTTTCCCTTAGCCAGTAGGAATCCGGTGGCATGTGCCAACCCATTTTGCAGGATCATGGCGGGCAGCTTATGTACCAGGGCACCGTAGCATTTTTGTTGATCTTGATGGTCATATTTACGGGATTCTACCCGTTCATAGGCGACAGCTGCAATTTGATGGCTGTGGGGTTGTGTCATTGGCTGCCTCCTGATGCTTCCTTGAAAAACCGCACCAGACCATGGCCGATACCGGCGTTCCCGCCCAACTGCAACAACTCGGTGGTCGGAATGTGGACAGCGAGTTGTTCCGCAGTGGCGTTATTTTCCCTGCTTCGGCTTTCAGTCAGTGCGTAGCCTCCCCAAAGCACAGTTTCTGCTGGCAGATTTTCCTCGCTCCATAACGCTCCTTTCTGCACCACGCCAGTTTCCTGATTGATCCGAATACGGGTGCGGATTTCCGTCGCAGTTTCGGCCAGAAATATAAACACCGAATCTGGTAATATCAGAAATCGTTGCGTGAGATCGTCGCGGGCATCTCTCACTTCCTTCTCTTCGCCAGGAAAAATAACAGCGGCGATAACATCCGCCCATTGATCCGCGCAGTCATGTCTTTGCGGCTTCAGATCCAGGTCCTCCAGGACAATCAGGCTAGCGTCCGAATCGTCTTTGTTAATAAGGAGGTTTTGATTCTTTTCGGCATGCAATGCTGTGCCGCCTTCGGGCACGGGGACGTCCATATTCAGCTTCATGTCCCTGCGATAGCGTTTAAGGATAAACGGGCAGGTCACATAGGCAATAATGCCTTGCAGAGCCCTGACCGGAAGCAGCAGTAGGTGGGCATCTCCGATGGACAGAGCACCTGCATAACTGTCTTCATTGGTGGAGACCTTTTGCGGTCCGAACAATCGATTGGCGACTTCAACACCTTTGGTTTCGGTAATCGCCTCCCGTAATACGCCCCGCACGGAGGAGGCGGGAACCAAAGGCAAGTGGGTGGCGCGGTCACGGGCGATCGGCAGGTCTACAACGCCAACGGATTGTCCGGTACCACAATGCAGAACCGTGTGAGTGTACAAATGGTAGGTGTTCAATTCCATGTCAATACTCCGAAGACTTAAGACATTGCTCTGACATACGGAAATGGCAGGGCCAGACCAAAACCATCCAGGCGATCCTGATTCTCATCACTGAGATGATTCAGCCAGAGCCGTTCGATGTCGTCGGCGTGATCATCTTGTATGTCGAACCAATAGGTGGCACCGGCAGGCACCATTTTGCGACTGGCTCGAGGTCTGTTGGCCGCCAGGTCCCAGCCTGAATGGGGATGCCAGCGTTTGACTGCCGCTGCCCGTAATTTGAGGCGCAAACGGGAACATCCAGGGGGGATGCCCTGCAAAGAGTCGCGGTCGAGCCAGCCGGGAATCCATCCGGCGCTGAACAGGGCGGGAGTCAACAGGGTCAATGTGAGGGCGCCGGCTTGTTGAATATCAGATACCAAGGCACTGGGTATCCCGGGCCAGATATTCTGCCAAGGCTTTACCTTGGCCAGGCGTCGTTCGCCTCCCAGGTTGAGTACGCCAGGCTCAATGTTGCCTTCGATGCGCCCCAGTAAACCAACCGCAAACTGTGGCAAGCATTGTGGTGAATGGGGGGACTGCCACATGCTGAGTCCGGCCGTCTGAAAAATCTTGCCGGCTTCCGATGCCTGAGTTTGTCGATTGATGGCAACATGAGTGCGAATATCATCAGGCGGCGGCATCCAGCCATTCTGTTCAACCTGACCAAACGACAATGACCTGTCGTTTCGCCGCCACGCCAGCAAGTCCTCTATCGCCCACCAATCCGGCCCTGGGGAAACTTTACCCGGGAACTGCTGTTCCAATTGCAGTGGCCATAACCCCTCGGGGAGGTCGCAACCCTCTCCACTGGCCAGCGCTCTGGGGGCGGCTCTCACCAGTTGCCGTTGATGGCCGTCATGATAGTAGTGAGCATCTGACGGCTGTGGCACTAACACCCGGTGAGGGTTGCCATCCAGGTCCGTCATCACCGCTAATGGGCCGGCAACGGCCAGTTTTGCCAGTTCCGGGTTCAGAGCTTTTCCCATGCAGCGGGCATGGGCCGTGCGTAACGCCCCCGCGAGCGTGGAAGGTGGCGGGAAGCGGGCCGGATCGGTTCCGGATAGTTCATCGAACGGCCGTCCGGTACGGATAATCAACGGTGCGGTGGGCTCTATCAGGTAAGTCTGCTGGGTATCCCGGTTCATTCCTTCACTCCTATATCGGCACTGGTTCTTGAGGACAGCCACCGGGCAATGATCAGTTGGTCCGAGAGTGCGGAAATGCCTGTGCTTTGGGCCTGCGCAAGCAGCGTCTCCTTCAGTGCCTGAGCCAGTTTTAGACCATCGCCTCCGGGCAGGTTGGCTCGGTCCAGCATGCGCTCCAGTTCCGCTTGATGAATACCGGGCAAAGTTTCGCCACTAACCCACTGCAAACGGTCAGCAACAGCTCGCAGATCGTAGCCGATACGGGAAGGACACTGTTCATGACGGTATGCCTGTATAAATTGCTCCATGGCGCTAAGGGATGCCTCATCGTCCCAACGGCAACGCCAGCTCAACTCGTGCCCGGATCGTATGCCCAGGTGAATCGCCAGAGCATTGCGGGGCTGCGGGCGGTCATTTCCCTTGGCATCTTTCTCAGCCTCAATGGCACGGTTTCGTAATCGACGCATCGGCTGAATAATGTGTCCGATGGCAAGCCCGACCGAGAGTGTGGGAAACTGCTCCAGGGTCAGGCCTAGATCTCTGGCAACGGGCCTCATGGTGTCACTGAATTTGCTGGCCAGTTCTTCTGCGCAACCAAGGGCTTGTTGCAAAGGCAAAAACGCCAGCACGTCGTCGCCACCGGCATAGATCGCATGGCCACGATGACGTTGAACCACCTGCCGAACTTCACTAGCAAAACCGTGCAACACTTTGGAAATTTCTTGTGACTGCGTCGCCGTTTCCGCTTTGTTCAACAGCGCTGCCATATGATCGCCGTCGGCCTTAAGCAGTACCCCATAGGGGACCGGCTGACTTTCTAAAGTGTCCAGGGCACTTTGCAGATGATGCAGTAAGGGCAGAATATCTTTGGTACTGGCACTTCCCAGGGCGTTTTCGAGCCGGCATCGAAACAGTAATTGGGCATCATAGGGAAAGGCTTGATAGATTCCACCATTGCCTTTGACCTCAGTTGCCAGCTTGCAATCAACCAGTGGCTTGTATTGCTTGCGGAGTTGTTCCCGACATTCGTCTTCCAGAGTATTGAGCCAGCTATCCGCAGCAATCCGGCTAAATGCGGTAAACTGCTCCGCTGTTCCGGCAAGGCGTTTGGTAACACCGAGAACGTCCAGCTCTTCGCCATCAAGTCCCCCCAGCCTTCGCAGAGCTGTCAGGTACCGCGCTTTGTTTCGTTCCCTCCGAGGCACATTGATCACGGACTCATTGGCACCATCCAGGGAAGACTTTGGAATGCCGGGGAGGGTATTGCCCATCGGTAAAAAATTCCGACTGTTTTTACGGGCAATCAACAAGGTTCTCAGTTTTTGGGACGCGGCAGAATAGTCCTCCCGGCACTCCACCCAGGCGGCGAAGCATTCCAGAATGTCCTGTTGCTGGTTCTTCCAGATTTCTTCGTGAATGGGCAGGATGCCAAGCGCTTTTCTGGCGTTTTCGCACAGGGCGCTTAAACGTTCCGTTGCCGCCTCGCTGGCATCTTCGGCCAGTGTCTGAATGTCTGTTTCGCTATTGGCGGTGACTAACGCCCGGATCACATTGGCAATATTGGCCTCTTCCTGAAACTGGACTTGCGGTAGCAGCTCCTGATCCGGGTTATCGGGACAAGGAAAAATCAGGCAACCGGATTGATATTGGTGTAAGGCTAACGCTACGGCCTTGGCCGATTCCGACAATAGCCAGGAACCACACCACAGGTCACGGGTTCGCCGGCCGGCGTCAATCAGGCTTTGTACGGGGCCAATACTGATGCTAAGCAGATAATCCGCCATCACTTCACCCCGCCGAAATAGTCCATAAACGCGCTCAGAGGGTCTGTCGCAGAGCTCATTTTCATCGGGGCGATAGTGGCTGCCCAATCTCTCTGCGCCGCTGAATCCTCCGGCCAGTGCTGTGGAGATTCAGGGTATTCCTGATTGCGAAATTTCAACGGCTGATTAAGGGCTTTCTGCCAGCCGGGAAGTAGTAGCGCCATGGCTTGCCAGGTTTCGCCGTTCCAGTAGGGGCGCAGAATCAGTGGGCTTGCCATTCGTTCGTATTTCTGTTTCAGGCCGCTTGCGTCGTATACGTCAGCGGGTTCAAGAGTATGGTCGATAGGGTCCTTTCGCTTAGGATTGTTATTACTGTCTGGATCTGGCCCATCTTTAAAGTGAAATACGATGGGGAGCCCGAATACCGCCCTGGGAAAAAGATTGTAGGCGTTATTTGGTCGATGCCTTGGCAGGCTGCATCCACTGACATTTCGTATCCAATCCGCTTCTGGCCAAGCTGACGAACAAGAGTTTTCATCTTTGCTAACGTACTGACGAAAACCTTTCAATTGACGGATGGCCTTCTTCCAGGCTTGCACCGCAACTTGATACTGTACGGGGTTATCGGAGCGATAAAATCGAATATCGCCGTTGCGACTTTTAACCTCGGCTACAGTGACAGGCTGAAGACCTTCAACTTTGAGCGCTCCGAGGCCTCTTCGGGTTCTGGCACCCACGCCGCCAAAGGATACCCACCAGCGCAATGCGGTCTTTACCTGGCCTTTCTGTTGCTCAGTTAAAGACGGTTTGAGCTTATCATGGAAACGAATATGCAGCTTGAACGTGAGTCCGGGAATGGCGAATTTGTCTGGTGCCTTTTCCACAGCGGTTTTGTCGGGCGTTAATTTACCCTGAGCGGGAAACAGGGCGTAGCCTTCGCCATATTTCGAGTGGGCCTTCATCTTAGCTCCACCGTTGCCTTTATTGCACTTAAATGCTGGTTCCGTGGTTACTTGCAGATAATCCGTGACCCTGATCTCCACCCGGCTGGCCGTCGCGCCTTTTTTGCTGATACCTCCCCAGATAGCCGTTTCCTGTTGGAACATGTCTTCCGGGGAGTCAGGCCCACAGGCAATCCTCCACCAAAAGCGAAGCTGGCCCCGGATTTCCGTTGCCCGTACCGGCATCTCCTCATCGACAACGCCGGCCTCAACACCACCGCCATACAGGGGAGTCTTCAGCTCGCAATGATAGGTTTCCCAGCTTGGTGGTTGCTTTTGACCGGAGGGATCGTCGTCAATAAGTAGTGACGCGAGATCCTCCTTCGAGAGGCTTTTTCTGACTCTGGACACAACGATTCTCCCTCATTCCGTTACAGGTGCCGACTCTCTGTCTAAAGAACGCGGCTTGATCAACAGATATCCGTTGGCTGAAATAGGAAATAGTCATGGGGGAAAACAAAAAGAGGGAGGCGATAGACAGGGGTTTAACTTCAAGACAGTGACGATTGTTGGATCAAGGGGGAGTTCCCCTTGGGGCAACCTGTTTTCCTCGGTTTCGAGCTTATCCATAGTCATCCTTCCACGTTAGCTACAACGCCCGGCGATCATTTCCAGGCCGCTATCGAGAAAAAGTGTAGCAAAGGAATTCCAGGATGCAGGCAAAGTGTTATAATTTTCTGATCAAAATATATACTGATTGAGCATAAGAGAAATGACGCTCTTGAACCATAATTTCCCTGCTATTTAGAAGCCTGGTTTATATGCTCTGGTCCCCACTAAAACTGGCGATATAAAGCGCCAAACCAGGCCTTGTTTGGCCTTCAGCCGAAAAAGGGGTGATGAATCAAAGAGGACAACATTCTTTTTCAGAAATGACATGAGGTTTGTCTCGCCAGTTCAACCAAATCAACAGGTTAGATGAGATTGAAGTACAAAATAGGCAAAAAACGGCAGGGATTTCAGCCGAAAATTATTGACTCGCCGAATTGGGGCTATAATCTCTTGTATCCCAAAGGAAAAAAAGGGGTGCTGTTGCAACAGGTGTAGCCGTTTAGGCTATTGAGACGAACTCAATCCATTTAATGGAAAATCCAGTTAGAAGGTTGCAACAGGTGTAGCCGTTTAGGCTATTGAGACCAATTTCTTGGTTGAAGATCTTAATCACTGTTTCAGGTTGCAACAGGTGTAGCCGTTTAGGCTATTGAGACAGATACCAGGAAACGAGTTCCCGCCAATCCATGGTTGCAACAGGTGTAGCCGTTTAGGCTATTGAGACACTGTAATAGTGATTTTCAGGTTAGATCCTTTATATCCGTTGCAACAGGTGTAGCCGTTTAGGCTATTGAGGACCGCCATACAACGTTCACGTTCCTGTTTACGTGTTGCAACAGGTGTAGCCGTTTAGGCTATTGAGACCGCCTCCGCTTTTGCAGCCAGAGAGGGTGAGGATGGTTGCAACAGGTGTAGCCGTTTAGGCTATTGAGACTCTGTCCAAATGATCTCGTTTTTCTCTGTTGGAGGTTGCAACAGGTGTAGCCGTTTAGGCTATTGAGACTCTGTCCAAATGATCTCGTTTTTCTCTGTTGGAGGTTGCAACAGGTGTAGCCGTTTAGGCTATTGAGACACAGCAAGGCTACCTACGTATCGTTTGCCACCGGCGATGTTGCAGCGGGCGTAGCCGTATAGGCTATTGAGACTTACATTCGTTGGCGTACTAGGTGCCTACATCACACAGTTGCAGCAGGCTTAGCCGTTTAGGCTATTGAGACGTCAGCGTAGCCCAGTTCCCACCGGTCAGCGTAGGTTGCAGCAGGTATAGCCGCTTAGACTAATGAGACGTTGTGTTTCTACGTTAATACCAAGAGCTTCTAGAGGTTGCAGCAGGCTTAGCCGTTAAACGTGGTCGGCAATGTCCTCCTGCGGGTCGCCTTTATCCTATTCCTTCACCCAAAATTGCGTTTCCCTCGACATGGTCTAATATCTTCTTCAGGTTCTGGCGCCGTGTCCTCTGCGGCAGTCCGAGCCTGTTTCGGGTGTTGTATCTAACGTGGAAGGACGACCATGGAGAAGCCCCAAACCGAAGAAAGTCTGCTGCCATTGGAAACACTGCTCCCTCTGCGGGCCATGACGGTCACCCTCAGGTTTACCACCGAGGCCCATTTCTCTTTTTTCCACCAGCCCGCGTTGTACGCTTTTCTGTGTCGACTCACCGATACCCGAGATCATCTGGATACGCTGTTCACCCTGGATGCGCCAGAATCAGGACGGGGCACGTATGTTCCCGGAGACTGCTATCGCTTTGTGGTGTATGCCTTTGCCGGCGCGGAGCTATTACTTGCAAAAATCATGGCTCGATTACACGCATTACCGGAAGGCCTGACGGGGCTGGATGATCGTATGCCGTTACGGGACAACCTGATGTGCGTCCGCCTGGAAGACTTGTGGACAGGTGCCACCGTCACCAGGGTGAAGGACCTTTTTCAATATTCGGCACAGCATTTAGCGGACGACACCGGTATGCTACGGGGCAGCCACTTGACCTTGCGCTGGCTCAGCCCAGTCCGGCTTCTACGGGACAAGGCCAGGCGTGAGGGTTTAAAGGGAGAGCAGCGTTACTGCCGCTGCCGGGAAGATCTGACGTCCTCATTGTTAGCTGACCGGACTTATGATGCCCTCGCAGATTTGATCAGACGTCGTGGGGTGCCGACACCTGCCAGAAGCGGCGGTGAAGTGTTGGATATGATCCCCGAAGCCACCCAATTGTTCTGGGTAGATGCATCCTATCGAAACGACAGCGGACAGTCCAAGCCTGTCGGCGGCTTATGCGGCGAAATCCAGCTTGCCACCGACCGGCTCAGCCATACCACGTATTCGCTGTTTGTTCTGGGGCAATATACCGGCATCGGGCAACGCCGGGCCTTCGGATTGGGCCGCTATCAACTGTTCGACAGTGAAGGGGTTTCGGCGTTACCGGTAGTGCAGGCGGCCACGCCATTGCTGGAGCGCAACCTGCCTCCGGCCAGCCTGTCAGGATACCCTGTGATTGCTGCCCGAATGGGCCACTCTATCTTCAGAGATATTCATCCTCGATTATAAAGGCGTTGGCGTCAAAAACCTTCTCTGCTTGATCCTTGAGTTCCGCCATGTAGCATCTTAAGGCCGTCACATCATTCAATGCATCAGCACCCTCATCAGAGTCAATTCCGTACTTTTCCACTACTCGTAGCAATGCTGCTTCCCTGTCGTGCAGAGAACACCACAACATATTGAAGGCTGATCGACTTACCTTCAGTTCTAATTCTCTCATGTGCCAACCTATGCTAGTTTCTTAAATGCTTTTTTGCAGTGTATCGCCATTTGCTCAAGCAACCCAATGTACTTGCTCAGTGGCATATTCTGTGTAGGGACTATCATGTGATGGTCAAAAGACCCATCCTGAACAAGTTTGAGGCCCGGCGGGAATGGTGTCCCTTTGCTGATTTCCCATACCCAGCCAACGAGTGGGCATCGGTCCAGACCCTCTCTATTAAACACACTGACGCCATTGCCATTCGCGACAATTATTTCTATACCATTCGTTTCAATCGTCGTAATTTCCTTTGAGCGTACTTTTGATAATCGCGGAGAGGTCGCATTCCCCATCCGATACAACTCCTCTTTTACGATATAAAGATTTTCAGTGCACACTAAGCCCATCTCCCTGTTGGCTACGTCCAAAAATTGACTGAAGTTTACAGATGATGGCTGCCCGGACAAATCGTTCAGATAGACTAGAAGAGCTAACCCCGCTGGGAAGTCTATGCCGTCTGTTTCGACATCAGCGATGACCGCTCCCGGGATCGTGTGGGGCGTTATCTCCGAGAGTATGGTGAGCGGGTGCAGTATTCGGTTTATGAAATTGCCGTCCCGGACCGCCAAGCCCTGACAGAACTCTATGAGAATCTAAAAACGCACCTGGAAGAAGGTGACCGGTTAACGCTGTACCGGTTATGCGCGGACTGTCGAGCCAAATCCCTGACACCAAGCGGAGAAGCCGTTGGCTGTTTCCCAGGAATCATCGTAGTATGAGCCTGGCAGGCGAGAAGCTCTGCTCATACTCCAGAGTTATAAACCTGCACCACAAACCAAAATTGGCGATATAAATCATTAATATTGGTGTTCGCAGGCGTTTGGCTGGTAAAGGGCCTTTAAATCAAACAGATTGGGTATATTTATTAGGAATGGCATGAGGCTTGTCTCACCAGTTCAATAGAATCAATAGGTTAGATGACCATATTGGGCAAAATCAGCAAAATAGACTGGTATTTTCAGTCGAAAAGTTTCGACTCGCCGAATTGGGGCTATAATCTCTTGTATCCCAAAGGAAAAAAAGGGGTGCTGTTGCAGCAGGTGTAGCCGTTTAGGCTATTGAGACGTGTATGTGCCGTCTGGTTGAATATTATCAAGACCGGTTGCAGCAGGTGTAGCCGTTTAGGCTATTGAGACAGTGTGCTGCTCATCTCATGCGCAGAGTACAGCATTGCGTTGCAGCAGGTGTAGCCGTTTAGGCTATTGAGACTTTTGACCTTTTCGGAAAGGGTAGGAAGTACTTTGTTGCAGCAGGTGTAGCCGTTTAGGCTATTGAGACAAATCATACCCACGGTGATTGTCGTAGTAGAGATAGGTTGCAGCAGGTTTAGCCCATGTAAATTAGGATAAAAGCAACCTCTCGGTTGATTGCGTACAACAATGTGAATGTACGCTTTCCGAGGTGCATAGATGATCAATAGCAAGCCCCTCCTTGCTTGAAGTTGATCATTTTTTGAAATAGTCTTCGATTGATCCCAGCTAGGTTCCGAGAAGGGTATGCAGACCGAAGTATCAACAGCTCAGCTTATTGAAAGACTTGAAGAAATTACCAAGGATGATCAGATCATGGCGTTATCCCGGCAACTTCAGGTTTTACAGAAGAAGCTGGAAAAAGTACATCAGAGAATCTGAAAACAAAGACAAAGAACTTGCCAAAGCCAAGAAAAACCTCGCTCAGCAACGAGAAAGAAACAAAGATATTCAGAAGTCCCTGAATCAGAAACTGCAGACACAAACGACGACCCGAAAGGCGCTTGAAGAAGCTCAGAAGAGAGTGGAGCGGCTTGAAACAGCGTTGGTAGCGATTGCCAATGTTGATGGAACGGAAAAGGAAGTTGCCCAATGGAACGACCTGGAATGGGGAATATTTCGAACCGCAAAGGACAATAGTTATCGAATTACAAACCTTCAGCATGACTATAGCTTTCGCATAACGATCAGTGACGGGCAGCCCCTATTGCCAGACATCACTTCCCCTCCGAAACATGTTGTACTCAAGGCCTTAGAGTTAGCCTATAAATAACCTATCCCTCTGACACATTGCGCCCTTTTTAGAAGTGTTCAAACTAACGGACTACAGCCGTCTGGTGTTCAACGTTATCGCCAGGGTAATAGCGTTTTGCATGTTGCTTCGCTAAACAAGGGTTGTTACAGTCTCTAACCGTTCATGAGAGTAATTCTCTTTTATGGGTGCTGTGGCAGGTATACCTGAAACCAGTGCCGGTCAGCAGCCTTGGTGAGCCAACATCAAGGTTGCTGCGATTCTCCCCCCTAGGCGATGCAAACAGCCAAGTCCATGCAATATCCCGATACATTCTTCTAGCCACATCGATGGTCGTCGATGAATGCTGCTTATTAAGAATGTCCAAAAAGTAGCCTACTTCACGGGAAAAGTTGGTCTTAAAGCCAGTCTCAATTTTCCTCCTCAAATAATTAGCTAAAATCATATTGTTCACCAACATTTTTGATGGGGTGAGTCTGAGTAGCCATAGAAAGAATAAGCAATTGATGTGGGTTATCTCGCAGAATGATGGGACTTAGGGGTTCGACGTATCAATAAGATTCGAACAACCTTGAGGCGCTTCACTTCATTGCCATTAATGGCTGGCCGAAGTATAGGAAACGTCAGATTACAGAGAGTGAAGGGACGAATTGGGAATGAAGTCGTTATTAAAGAAATTGTGGTATGCGTTGCTTACCACTCTAGGGGGGCTGTTTACAGTAGGACTTCTGGGCAGCCAAGGGTATCCCGGGGTTGGGATCATAGTATTGTTCATAGGACTTCCTATTGCCTTATATCTAATTTTCCGCTCACGAAAACCGCCCAGCGCAAAGATAGAAGAGCCTGTGATCAGCACAACAATTGAAGTCAGGTCGTCGTTTGAGAAGCCAAGATCCAGAACCGTAAATGTTGGGTCGGCGTCGTATTCGATTCCCAAGCAGACAAAGCAAAAGTTCAGATTCCTTGGTAAGGGAGAAAGCGTCAGCGTCCACGGTTATGAGCTTGGAGGTCTGATCTATCTCGGTAACACTTCAGACCAAACGTTCGATGAAGAACCGGCGGTTATCAACCCCAAACTCCCCGTGAAAAAAGTGAAGCTGGCTGATCCTCTAGATTATTGGCCGAATTATTCGCGAATCAACGCCGCTCAGCGTAATCGGTACCTAACGTGGCTATGTGAAGGAAGGGGGGATACAGATGAGTTAGGGTACGTTTTTTTGTACTTTTATGGCTTCGAGCGCTACGTGCTACGCGACGCAGGCCAGGATTCAGTTGAACAGAGGGATCAAAACCTTTCTGACATTGTTGGTGAACTACTACGCCTTCGTAAGTTGTTCGCACACAACCGTAGCTTCGAAAGCTATTCCACTCAGCTGTTGGATGTCATCTACGTTGTATACTGGCCTAACCGCTTAGGTGAACGAAAGTCCTCATTCCCCAGTAACAAATCGATTGCTGCCCAGTATGCGATAGCGCAAGTGGCCAATACCACTCCGGATACTCCATTGGATTTTGACTGGGCTTTACATTGGATATTGGGCTTTGGCCCGGTTAGCAGAACCAAGACCATCCGTGAGCAGTACCCGGTGCTCCGTTCGTTATTTAAAGCAGTATATGAAACTGCAACTAAAGGCGGATTGAAGGTACCTTCGTGCAAAACCAAACTCCAATTGTGGGTAAATACTGCATCACGGGGATTGGGTGACGTGTCTCAGTTGCAAGTGCCAGATAGTTGGTGCGACCCCACTGGTTTAAAGCGGCCCATATCTCAGCTCATAGCAGTCCATGAAGAGGTAATGCCTGCACTCCGAACGTTGGCCAAATCAGTTGCGAAGAAAGATATTGCGGGCATCCTTGCGGCGTGGCCCTCAGGAGTGCCCACTGATTCAGTACCTAAGCTGCACCAAGTTATCCAGCGGGTGAAAGTGTTTATTGAAAAGCACCGATCACCGGATGTCACTACACTTGGTAAGCTGATCGGTATACCCGTGGAAGAAAAGGTAAGTGCCGCCCAGATGAAACAAATGGCCACTGCATTAGAAACCTGTGGCTACGTATTGGTTCCGGATCCACAAATTACCTCTTCAGCCATCAAAGCTGAGGACACCGTCCTTGTATATCGTGGGCCACGGCTAGGTGAACTTTCACCAGAAGGCCAATGGGTTGCCCTCTCAGTACATATGGGCTGTATTCTTGCCATAGCAGATGGCAACATTCATCGTAACGAGAAAACTGCGCTGCAGCGCATAGTCAATGCACATCCAAACTCCAGGGAACGAGAATACCTCGAAGCCTATCTTGACTGGCGGCTAGGACACCCACCAAGCACCGCTGGATTGAAGAAACAGATTGACACTCTTACAGACTCTCAAAGAAATGAGATCGGTAAAACGCTGATCAGTGTGGCGATAGCTGACGGAGAGCTACCAAGTAGCGAAATCAAGCAACTTGAGAAACTCTACGGACGGCTAGGTCTTGATCCAGCCTTGGTCACCCAATACCTGCATACCTCAGTTGTCAGTCCCACACAAACATTAACACCAGATACCACAGATCAAGATCAGGGAAGTGAAATTCGCCTCGATGAATCGGCACTTATAGCTCATGCGGAATCCACTAAAGAGGTCCAGGACGTCCTGCATCGCATTTTTCAGGATGAACCAGAGATAGAGGAAGCTCAGGCTGACGTTAACTCGGCCAGTGATGTTTGGCATGAAGGCCGACTTGACCCGGCACATGAAGAACTAGCCTCATGGCTGTTGACAGGAGAGGAATGGAGCATGGACCAGATCACTTCAAAATGCCGTGAGCTTGACCTGCTGGCCCAGGGGGCATTGGAAGCGATTAATGATGCAGCCTTTGAAGCTCTGGGAGATAGCCTGCTTGAGCTGGGTGACCCGGTTGAAGTCTACCGCGACGTGATGCCGGCGTAAGTACAAAATTTTGGAGATAACAATGACAGCGAAGAAAATACGCCCCCGTGTACGTGACGGCATATTACGTGCGCTCAGTGCGGGTGTTGTGCCAGCACAAGGACTACAATTTATCCAGGTTGGGCGTGCCCCCGAGATCAAGGCCATGATACGAAGCGTGGAAGCTGTGGCGGATGGCTCGTCGGTGTTCAAATTGATTGTTGGTGACTATGGCGCTGGGAAGACCTTTTTCCTGCATCTGGTGCGACAAGTAGCTTTTGAGCATAAGCTCGTGACCGTCCATGCAGACTTTTCTCCCGAACGCAGACTGGTAGCATCAGGGGGACAGGCGAGAAGTTTGTATTCAGAACTTATTTCGAATATGGCCACACGCAACCGTCCAGAGGGCAATGCCCTGGCAGGAATCATCGAAATGTTCGTGGCACAAGCCCTCAAAGATGCAGAAGAAAAAGCTGTCTCGGCGGATCAAGTTATTGAAGAGCGATTATCCTCGCTTCAGGACTTGGTGGCGGGCTGGGATTTCGCCCGGGTGGTCGCCAGTTTCTGCCGTGGCCATGAACAGGGTAATGAATCGTTGAAGGCGGCTGCACTGCGGTGGTTGCGAGGAGAGTTTACCACTAAGACAGAGGCTCGGAAGGAGCTGGATGTCCGCACCATCATTGATGACTCGAACATCTACGATGCACTCAAGCTGATGACTCGGTTCGTCACCATGGCTGGCTACGGGGGATTGTTTGTCATGCTCGATGAAGCAGTCAATCTCTTCAAAATAGCCAATTCTCAATCCCGAACGACCAATTACGAGATGATCTTGCGGATTCTGAATGACACTCTACAATCCGGTGCCGGCGCCCAGAACTTAGGCGTATTAATTGGCATCACACCAGAAGCGTTATTCGATCCTCGCCGCGGATTATGCTCATATGACGCCTTAGCTTCGCGCTTGGCACCGAATCGCTTTGCTGAGCAGTCCGGACTTGTCGACTTCAATCAACCCAGTATCCATCTGCAGAACCTCACTCCAGAAGAGCTGTTCCTCCTCCTTGGTAATATTCGGAATGTTTTCGCTGGTGGAGACTCGGATCAATATCTCATTGATGATGAAGGCCTGAAAGCGTTTATGAATCACTGCCAGAAAACTATCGGGGCGGCTTATTTCAAAACCCCTCGGGAAACCGTGCGAGGATTTGTGAACCTGCTTTCGATGCTTGAGCAATATCCTGCTAAACATTGGCGCGATTTTATTGAGCAGGTCCGCATTAAGGAGGATCGCCCCTCAGAGCATGACATTCACGATGCCAGTGAGAGCAACACAGGTGGTCTCGAGAACTTTAAGCTGTGAGTGAGTCAAATAGCTTTAACCGGCTCAGCCATGGGGTCCAGCGGTGGATATACCGTCAGGGCTGGCAGTCGCTGCGTGCGGTCCAGGAAAAAGCAACTCCCGTAATCCTTGATGCTAGCAAAGACATCCTCATCACGGCACCTACAGCCGGAGGGAAAACTGAGGCCGCTTTTTTACCCGTTATCAGTTGGCTGGAAGATAGCGGGCCTGAATGTGGATACGGAGTATTATGCCTAAGCCCCCTGAAAGCCCTGATCAATGATCAATTCCAGCGCTTGGAGTTGCTTTGTGAGAGTTCTGGGACGGCAATTACCCCCTGGCACGGAGATATCAGTTCCAGCCTGAAAAAGCGCTCATGGAAGTCGCCCCAGGGAGTGTTGCTGATTACACCGGAGTCTCTGGAAGCCATGTTTGTGACCCGAGCTCACGAACTCAAAGCACGGGTGCAGAATCTGCATTATGTGGTGATTGATGAGTTTCATGCGTTCATTGGTCGCGAAAGAGGCCAACAACTACTGTCGCTACTGGCTCGTCTGGAGCAGCTTATTGGTCGGCCTCTCTGTCGGATAGCCTTGTCCGCCACTATTGGGGATCCGGATATGGCATTAGGCTTCCTCCGCCCGGATGGAAGTCGCTCAGGAATCCATTTGGATGTTGCGCATGAGTCGCTGCAGCTACAGTTGATGCTGAAATCATACATCCCGCCACAAGATGACCTGCCTGTATCCATTGAAATGGCACAGGATCTCTTCCTGTGGCTTCGAGGTAGTAGCCATTTGGTGTTTGCCAATAGTCGGCGAACCGTAGAGGAAATCACCGACCGGCTGGGGAAACTTTGTGAAACCCGAGGGTTACCTTTGGAGTTTTTCGCCCATCATGGTTCATTGAGCAGAGATGTTCGGCACTTTGTTGAGCAACGCTTGAAGGACGGAGAGAAACCTACAACAGCGGTGGCAACCTCCACGCTAGAGCTTGGTATCGATATCGGCGAGGTGACATCCGTTGCGCAAATCGGCGCGCCAGCGAATGTCAGCAGCCTCCGACAACGATTGGGACGCTCTGGTCGCCGAGAGGGAACGCCAGCCATACTACGATTGCTGGTCACAGGTCATGGTGATCGTCATAACCCATCACCAATTGACCTCCTTGAGGCTGAGTTATTTCAGGCTATCGCAGTAATTGAGCTGATGCTGGAACGGTGGGTAGAGCCACCGGATCAGTATTCGTTACACCTTTCCACATTGGTACAGCAGATTCTTTCGATGATTGCATTCAAAGGGGGGATTAACGCGGCCAGCGCATATAGAACTCTTTGCCAGCAAGGGCCTTGGCAGAATATTACTCCGGATTTTTTTGCCCGAGTATTAAGGGGCCTTGGCGCCAATCAAGTGGTTCGACAACTGCCCACTGGCGAACTCATAGTCGATGATGTCGGTGAGAGGATCGTTAGTAGCCATACCTTTTACACTGCATTTGAAGTGCCGGAGGAGTATCGACTAGTAGCCAAAGGCAAAACCCTTGGTACATTGCCCGTGACAACCCCTTATATGGAAGGCCAGCTATTAATATTCAGTGGTCGCCGATGGGCGGTTCAGTCAATCGACCCTCAGGCCAAGGTGATGACGCTGGTCAGAGCTAAGAGTGGTCTAGCTCCCACGTTTGGTGGGGAGTCCGCGCCCGTTCATCAGCGTATTCGTCAACGTATGCGCGAGTTATATTTACGCGATGATATTCCTCGTTTTTGTGATTCACAATCTGCTGAATTGGTGGCTCGCGCACGGCAGTACTTTCATGATCGACATGTTGATACAAGACACTTTGTCCAGGACGACAGAAATTTATTTTGGTTTATCTGGGATGACGACCGCATGCTCGATACGCTGAAGATCTTGGCCACGCTGAACGATTACCCTGCTGAACGGATGGGGCCGTGCGTCATGGTGCAATATACCGGTGACCCAAAGCATTTGATCGGTAAGATCCATGATTACCTGACCAACTGCACACAAGACGATCTGGCCGCCGAGATAAAGCCACAGCCTCTAGGTAAGTTCGATGAATCCCTCTCTGAAGACGTGATAAGAGAGGCATTTGTTCGGGAAAAGCTCGATGTTGAAAGGGCAGCCGCCTACATCAGTGGCCTGATGTGAATGGTTCAGACCTGACAGTGACCGGTTTTTAGGAGGTGTCTGTCAGGTCAAGGTCAGCTTTGCTATCTGGCCTAGTTTTTTAAAAACTGAAATTATGCGTCCTTTGCATAATTATGCATAGGACGCATAATCGCGCATAATTTCAGTTCCAGAATCAAGAATGGTCTTCAATTTTATTGAATCTTTCTTTAAGAGAGGCATGAATTCTGGATCTGGAACTATTGATGGGGGCGGGGGCTGGCTAATCAAAAACTCTAATGATGATCCTTACCCTGTAGCTTTAGATCTGTTTAAAATTGGTTGTGCTTTTCTCTCGATATTTAGGAGCTGAATGTCGCACCAGGGCAATTGTGCAAGCAGCGCCTGCACAATTTAGCTACCATCAAGATTTCAGAAAAGTGCCCTGACGCAAGAAATATTCTATGAAGCAGGTTCTCTGCTTTATTTCATTCCAAGTTCCTGAACCAGGAACGGCATTGTGTAACGCATGAAACTCTTGCCGACCTGCGAATAACTGAAAATACAATACAGAGCAGGGGCCTCGGGTACCCTTCTATCAGCTCAGGTAGCCTAAATTTTGGGATTTCTCGAATTCATCTTATGATCAAGTGCTTGCTATCTCGCAGAAGACAAAAGCATTGATGCTTTTTCGGGAGTTCATATTGCCTTGAAATAATTGGCTAGGGGTCATTACTTCAAATAATACTTATCTATGGGATCCATGGTGGTGGTTGGTCTTTAGGGTCGATAACTAAGTCTTCGCGACAATAAGTGTGTAATGAAGAGCAGGAGTAACCTCCAGATTCTACGATTAAAGATTCGATTTCCGTCATTGGCTTAGTCTGTAGTTTATTATCTATCCAATCTGATGTAGAGCCATCAGCATAAGCGACTCGATATCTTGTAATTCCATTAAGAATTACTGCTCCCGAGAAAAGAACTACATTTGTAGCTCTATGGTTAATCTGTTCCATTACATCATCGATGTAGATCGAATCATCACCTATGGGGCTACCATTGAGAATGTCTCGTAGAGTCGCCCCACAGTGGTGAAGTCGATTGCTTACCAATTCGAAAGCACGTGCACTCGGGAACCTGACACCGCTATAACCATTCCGATATGCCCATCTTCCAATTGTGTCCGTTAAAAAGTCTCCACCAGGACAGATCTCAGAGAATCTGATCCAGATGCTGGCGGAGTCAACGTTAATAGGTATGGGGGGCATTTCTGGATAACAGTCTCTCAGCGTAGTCCAGAGGGTTTTGGGCCAAAGTAAATTAAGAATATTGTAAAAATGACATTCACAGGTAATAAACACTCGTTCAGCAGCCGTATCGCGGTCCTGTTTCAATATATCAATAGGCAGAATGTTTTGAGAAACCTGATCTGACTTACCGCAGTAATAAAGTACTTCACTGACACACGATTCTTGTGACGGGTTCTACCCCGTTTCCACGGACGGTTTTAAAACGGCTGATAACTTCCGATCCTGAAGGGCAACTCTACGCCGCATCCTAGGATTATGGAACCGCTCGATGTAATCAAAAATATCTGCTCGCGCTT
>NZ_MRYI01000022.1 GCF_002260525.1 Hahella sp. CCB-MM4 | reverse complement strand
GGCCCAGATGACGCCCCGCAGGGGTGTAAGATCCAAAATGGCCGGAAAAACACTCTGAATATTCGGCCATATATCGTCGAGAGTAAAAATCACCTCAGAACCTTGGGGTTATTCAGACTCTCCCTAGTTATTGGAAAGTCTTCCTGGCTGTTTATTCATGAATTCAGCTCTTATAATGTCCTTCAGCATACAGGCTAATGATTTTATGAAATGGAAAAAGAACCGAAAGGCGATATATAGGTTAATAATTCTCGCTGAGATTATATTTATAATAGCAATCTATATTCACTTCAATAGCACAGAATATTTTCAATTGGTTTATATACGCCCGCCGGAGGAAAATTACAGTATTGTTGCAGTGTTAGGAAAAGTGAAGAATGGAAATGGATGGGAAATAGGGGCCAACCTTACAGAATCCATTGAAAAAGAGCGGTGTAGTAAGTGTAAATTTATTGCAAAGCTCCAGGTCAAGAGCCCTTCGCTGGAGCAGGCTCATATACTTAACGGCGAGAGAGTTGGTTTCAATTACGTAAAGATTGATTCTAAAGGAAAAGATGTGCTCGATCTTAGGATATATTATCCTTCTCTTGGAACTTTTTTCGATGAAAACCTGTGCAAAAGAAAAGCTGCTTACCTCCAAGAGATAATTGATAGAAATTCTACCGCTAGCTGTGTGTTGGGGGTACGACATTCTCGTCAACTGAAGCGAGATACAGAATGAAAATTCTAACACCAAGGGTGATCGTTGCGATTTTGGCAGCACTCTTTTCTGTTATAACCATCAACTGCCTTATTAAGTACAATGCGGATGAATATGAGTATTTTCAGCTGATTTATTCAAAGCCGGCAGAGAATTATGCAGACGTTATTATGACGTATGGAAAAATTCACAGGTCTGTCGGCTGGGAATTAGCTGCAGATAGAATTCTGACAAAATTTCGTCAAAACTGTTACGGATGCAGAATTATCACGAAGGTGAAACTGGATACACTCACATCAGAGCAAAGCAATATTTTTAAAGGGAGAAGGGTTGGTTTAACCTACTTGAAACTAGAGTCTTCAGATATAGAAAAAGCTGATGTGCGAGTCTTTTTTCCTTCATCAGGGGATAAGTTTAGTTTGTCCGAATGCGAGACCTTTGCGAAACGTTTCAAAGACATGTTGGTCAACCAAGTAGCCTCCTGTATCGGGTCACGAGAGCATGCCTTGTGAGATCATATTGCTTCCCTAATCTCTGAGTCATCTTAGGGTTCCTATGGAGGACTATAGCGCCAGTCCTCAGGAGATTTGATAAGTCGCTTCAGGTAAGAGTCAAAATCAACCAGCTGCTGTGGCGTCATATACTTCATAAAAGGCTCCCAGTATGATTTATCAACATACAGGGAAGGGAGTATGACGTTGATCTTATCAATGATCTCCTGCCCCAATGAGGTCTTGGGGCAACCTATTCTTGTATAGTGGAAATTATCTTTTTCCTCCTCAATTGATACAGGAACAATGTTTTTCATATGCCGATTTTCGGCTTCGGAAAGCGTATATTGCATCATGTCACTGTACTCAATCATGAAATCGATTCGGCCGTGGTGAAGCATTCCTACCAAAGGACCCGTCATTTCTGCTTGGGTAAGGCGCAATACACTATCAGTATTCTCATATCTGGTTATGACGGTTCGTAGTTCAGGGCTGTATGCAACTCCCGCCTTCACTCCTAAGATCCCAAGATGTCCCTCCATTAAGCGATTCAGAGAAAGATAGTTTGGTTTACCTAGTCTGATAAATGTGTCATCCCGCATCCATAGTTGCATGGGCGGAAATATCTGATCAGGAAGAGAGAACGTTAATACCTCTTCGCGCTCTAAAGTTGGATAGAGCCCAATGGCGCAAACGTTGCGGTCCCTGACGAATTTTCCGCTAGTCAGGTAGGAAAATTTGGATTGGAGGAGTTCATGCTGATACTCAGGGAGTTGCTCGATAATCTTATACAGAAAATGAGCGCCATACCCCCGCCATTGCTTGTCCTGGTCGATATATGTGTAGGGAGGCCACTCCACCATCAGCCAGTGGATTTTATGCTTGGCGTCACTATCGGCAGCAGAACACTGAAAGGCCAGGCACAACAGACCTGCCTGTATAGCTTTCAAACAGGCTTTAAGGGCGGTCATTTCTATACGCCTAAATACAACAAAGTGTAATTAACTATAGTCGAAAATGACTTTTATGCATGGGAAGGCCGGGAGGGGTAAGGGGGAGATATCGAAATCAGAACCTTGCAACTCGTCGACTTTCACGGTAGGCGTCAGTCCAGTAGGGAGTATGTATATTTGAGATTATGACGCCTTTAGAGGTAGATGCATGAACAAAATCACCTTTTCCCAGGTAGATACCGACATGTTTTTGTTTGGTGCCGGTCTTAAAAAACACCAGGTCGCCCGGCGCTACCTGCGACAAGGAAACCCCACTACCGATATTGGATAACCCCCTTGTAGAACGGGGCAAAGTCATTCCAAAGACTTCCCGATAGGTAATGTAAACAAATCCAGAACAATCGACCCCTGACTTGTTCAGTCCTCCCATCTTATAGGGCGTACCACGCCATCCCTGATAATGGTCTACAAGAAGAGCTCGAACATCGCGAGAAACGTGGGCAGAGGAGGAAGAGGGCAAGGAAGACGGCTTTGCAATAGCGATCTGATAGTTTCTTTCAGGCGTAGTGGAACATGCGGCCAAAACAGCACAAAACAACAATAGGGATATAGCCGAAAAAACTGCTTTCATCTTAAAAAGTTTAGACCATTCTGGAAGTAAATCCTGCACGCGATGCTCGATTTTTGCACAGCTTCTCATCACTAGTTTGAAGTGAAGCATGTTAGCACGCTTTTACCCGAAAACGTCGGTGAGGACGATTACTCAAACGAAGTCGCTTAAGACTAAGCAGACCAACAGGTCATCGTTTGTCTTGGAGCTCAGTACAATATGATCTAATCTGTTAGGTCTGAATATCTCAATATCCCTTGTTAATCAACGATAAATCCGGAATATGGAAGTGTACGAAAAACCCCGCTGGCTGCGTGACCTAATCAGATTCTTACCCTTAAAAAGTCATTTTGTATTATCAGGCAATATCAAAGACTGGCAACTATATGATCATGGACAGGGACAGTTGGGGTGGTATGCCTTAAGAGAGCATTTGACCTTAGAGCTTCAATCGCTGGGCTATCAACACGTCGTGTACTACAACCCTGCTATTGGATTCGATATCGCCTTCTTTTCAGGAACCCAGACAGAAAAGCAGGAGCTACTTCGTAATCTGGGGTCAATCACACAGCCTGAGCAGGCGAACTACAATATTGATGCATTCACTCAATCACTTGAGCATTTGACACATTACAAAGAAGCTCCGATTGCAGTTATCGCGGATTTTGCCTCCCAATACAGTATTTCACCGGACCATTTATCCAAAGCCGAGCACAATGCTTTTACCCGGGCGCTGGTGTTATCCCAACATGCCAGGCTGCAACCTCATGGTGAGGAGCGTCGTGGTTTTTACAATTCTGTTATCTGGATTGTGGACAAGGAAGGGGATCTTCCCGATTGGTTCGTTGTTGGCAATCCTAAACTGCGGCATATCCCCATAGGGAAGCCGGATCATATCGCTAGACGTGCCATGGCCAATACTCTGCTAAGTGGTCTTCAGGACCAACCTCATCCGCAGCAGAAGAATCTGATTGACCGGTTTGTTGATGAAACTGAAAGCCTCCTTTTGCTGGATCTGGAGGCTATTACCACACTGGCTCATATTGAACACCTTCGCATCGACGATATCAGTGATGCCGTACGACGATACAAAGTCGGCGTTACAGAAGATCCGTGGAAAAAGATCGACAGAGATAAAATTCGCCAGGGCGATAACTTTATCAAGGCAAGGGTGAAAGGGCAGGATCACGCCGTCACCCATGCACTGGATATTATCAAGCGAGCGATCACCGGTATTGGCGCAGCCAAAAGAGGCAGCAGACCCCGAGGCGTTATTTTTCTGGCCGGACCCACCGGCGTGGGGAAAACCGAACTCGCCAAGACCATTACCAGTCTACTGTTTGGGGATGAGCGGGCCTATATCCGCTTTGATATGAGTGAGTTCAGCGCAGAGCACGCCGATCAACGTCTCATTGGTGCCCCTCCCGGGTATGTTGGATACGATGTCGGCGGAGAACTGACGAATGCGGTGCGCGAAAAACCGTTCAGTGTTGTACTGTTTGATGAAATTGAAAAAGCGCATCCCCGCATTCTCGATAAATTTCTTCAGGTGTTGGATGATGGGATCTTGACGAGCGGGAGAGGTGACCGGGTCTATTTCTCCGAAACCTTTATTGTCTTTACGTCGAATCTGGGCATCTACAAGAATACCGTCGAAGGCATCCGTGAACCTAACGTTACCCCAGATGATCAGCACAGGGATATCGAAGTCAAAGTGAAGTCTGAGATAGAGCGGTACTTCAAATTGGAGATCAACCGTCCGGAACTTCTAAACAGAATCGGGGAAAATATTATCGTCTTTGATTTTATAAGACAGGATATTGCCGCAGACATTTTTGAAATGATGATCACCGGGCATGTTGCGGCGATTGAAGACCAGTTGCAGCTGACCCTGAAAATAGACGACATGGCGAAAGCCAGCCTTCAGCAACTGTGTATTTCAGATCTTAATAATGGCGGTCGAGGTATACGAAACCAACTGGAATTTCATTTTATCAATCCGTTATCCCGAGCATTGTTTGATATCGATCCTAATCCTGGCGATGCCTTCTCCATTGAATCAGTACTCAACAATGATTCAAATACGACTCTGGTTCTGCGCAGGGATTAACATCAGACTGAAAGGTTCGGATGAATGAATATTGCACTGTCCCGAATGCATTTTCCGGTGACGACTTTGGGGCCGGGTAGGCGCATCGGTATTTGGTTTCAGGGTTGCTCAATACATTGTGTAGGTTGTGTTTCAAAGGACACCTGGGCGACGGATGTAAACCAGGTGAACATCAGCGAAGTAGAAGAGGCCATGTTATCCTGGCTCCCGAATTCCGATGGTCTCACGGTCAGCGGCGGCGAGCCCTTTGATCAATTTGAGCAACTTTTACGCATCCTCTGCTTTACCAAATCAAACTCAAGTGTCTCAACATTGGTTTACTCGGGATATCACTTTGCTGACATAGAAGAAAAGCTAAAAAAATTAGCGCCTTTGGTTGATATCCTGATATCCGGGCCATTTGATTTCCAGCAGGCGCAAACCAAGCCCTGGATGGGGAGCGATAATCAGCAGCTGCACCTTTTGACTGACCTTGGTAAAGCTGCTTTTGCTGATATGGAGGTCCTTTGTAAGTCCGAACGGGGCCTCGACGCGAGGATAGATACAGACGAGATATGGCTGGCTGGAATTGGAGAGCAGGATTTGATGTATAAATTGGCCGCAGAGCTTTCAAATGAGGGACACGAAATCAGTCACACTCAAACACGGATACCGGAGAAGGACTGATGGAATTAGTACGCGTTTGCCCCAGCTGTGGTTCCGAGCGTCCAATGTCGGAAATGCTTTGTGCCGCCACAACTGCTTCAGGTGGAAGCTGCAACTGGCGGCTGGCCGATGTCGCTCCCACTCTAAAGGGACGTGCTGTTGAGCCTAATCCCGAGGAAAGCCCTGGCAGCAGCCAGGAACAGACCGTTGAGACAGCTGTAAGGGTTTGCGAAAACGGGCACATAGTCCCTGACGATGAATTTATGTGTCTTGAATGCGGGGCTGATGTTGCTGCCGCTCCTGAGGTGTCGACACTGATATCAGGATCTGCAACTGCGCCCGCTTCCACAAATAATAAAACAGCAACAGCAGCTGAATCACATCAAGACCCACTCATTGGACAATGCATTGAAGGCTGGGTCATACGCGAGCACATTACCTCAACCGGAAAGTCCCGGGATTGTTTCCGCGTCGAAAATACCGCCGGCGAGGTCGGTTTCCTCGTTCTTTTCCATGAGCAATACGAGCCTGATACCAGTATTTATGATGTATTGCGTAACACCGACCATGACCATGTTCCGGATATTCTCCTAACCGGTCGCTGGAACCATCGATCCTTTGAAATCATTGAGTGGATTGATGGTGGATCGTTGGTTGAGAATGACTACTTTCATTCGGGGGACCTGGAGGTATTCAGGCGGATTACCGAGGAGCTTGGGCGTGCATTGCATGATCTTGCTGAAATGGGGGTGCGGCACCGCAACATTTGTCCGCGAGCCATATTGATTCGTCGCCCGGATCCATTGGATCTTGTGATCACCGATTTCAGTTCGGCGCGATTATCTGATTTCGACCTGGACACGGTCGCTACACTGGACATTACTCGCTATTCCGCCCCTGAGGCCATAGTCGGTGGCGTCAGTACCGCATCCGATTGGTGGGGGCTGGGCATGATACTTCTTGAGCAGGCAACTGCTGGTAGCTGCTTTGAGGGAATCAACGAACGCGCCTTTACCATTCATGTGGTGACTCGAGGGATAGAAATTCCAGACACTGTTCCACCAAAGCTGAAGCCGTTGCTCCAGGGATTATTGGCCAGGGACCCACTTCAGCGCTGGCAATGGGAGCAGGTCAAGCGCTGGCTGAATGATGAACTTGTTGAGGTTCCCCAAGAGCACCGACAGGCTGACATTGCAAAAACAAATGAAACGCTCTGCGTTAACGATATTAACTATACGAACGCAGAGCAATTGGCTCTCGGGTTGGCAACCGACATTCATTGGGAGGCCGGGATACAATGTTTCGAGACCGGAGCACTTGCCACCTGGTTACAGAGTAACTACGGCGACACTACCATTCCGGCCAAAGTTCGCCATCTGATGTCGGACGCTAATTTGGCGCCTCAATGGAAATATGCGCTGGCTCTTATGGAGCTTAATCAGGCGCTTCCCCTGGTCAATCAGGGAACACTCGTGATGCCCGCTTGGTTGCTGGATCATCCCGAAGAGGGAATTGACATTATCACCGGGGAGCTACCCGTTCACCTGGAAAGCATGGAACGGGAGCCCTGGCTGGTACGACTGTATTATCGGCGCCGTAGTGTCCTTGAGCGCGCCAGGCTGCTTGAAATCGAACTGGATGAAACCCGTTTAAAAACCGCTTCACTGGCGACCTCTCGTGCGAATCTTGAAGCGGAGCGAGACCGTCTACGGGAACTCTACCCTTCATCAGGACATGACGCCCTGGCAAACCTGATGGAAAAACCCCGCCTGAATGAAGAAGATCTGGTGATACTGCTTTGCGCAAAATCCGAGCAGTTTACGCCGCTGAATATGGTGGTGGAGGAAGCGGTTGAGCTGACGAAAAAATATGAACAACGGCCAATGGAGTCTGATGAAATCCGCAGACTCGTTATCTTACCTAGGCGTGAACTTTACGATGCCATTGACGAAAAGATCGCAGACTTCGCTCGATGTGACCACCCGACACTAAATCACTGGGCGGATGATTTTAGAGTTCAACGCCGAATCAGCCTTTCCCGTGCGATCGTTTTATTATCGTTGAGCGATGACGCATGGGCTGCGCCGCCAAAACAGGATTATGCAGCCAATATCCTGAGCTTCTTCGAAAAACGTGTTGCCAATTCGGTGATGCGTGGACCTCTGGTGCGTCTAACGATTGCCAAGACCAGTGCCCGCATCGACATGACGGAACTAAACTCTGCATTAAAGCCGGCAACAGCACTGATAGATCATATTTTAAGCCGGAATGATAATCCTGTGCAGGTCGATCCTCACACCTTTCAGCAGGATTCTATTCTCGAGCGTCGACTATGGCGCCTTCATCAAGCCGCCTCCAATAATCGGCGGGACACAGGAATCGATAGTCTGTACCTGGGATTTCCGTTCCTGGTGATAGCAGGGCAGCAGGGCGGGCGCCCCCGAGTTGCTCCGATATTTCTCTGGCCGATCAAAATGGGCTATACCGTGGGTTCGCGGGCCAGGTTAACCCTGAGTTACGACATGGACCGTGCCGAAATGCGCATCAATCCAGCGCTCGAAGGCTTGATCGGGCGGGCAACCATCAAGAAATGGCGTAGCTTGCATTCTGAAGTATTGGAAAGAGAAAAGTTAAATATCAGTGAAGTGATGGACGCGGTTGGTACTCTGGTACCTCTACTTCATCAAGGGTTACAGACGCATCCTGTGACGACCTATAAAGTCCCGGACGAAACCGTCGCGGGCCACGGTTCAGCCGTCATATTCAACGCGCAGTTCAGTGGACAGGCCATTGCCGAGGATTTACGGCAACTGCAGCGCATGCCAATTACGGGCACAGCTCTGGAAAGCTTATTAAGAATCACCGAGCCTGAACCGGTTCAAAGCACTGCAGAAGCAAGCTCAGAGCTGGATCGCTTCAATGTCGTTCCGGCAGACCCTTCACAGGACAAAGCTGTACTGCAGGGTCGGATTGCTCCGGGCGTGGTGATCGAAGGGCCGCCGGGAACCGGCAAGAGCCAGACAATTGTCAATATCGTTGCTGACTGTCTCGGGAGGCAGGAAAAAGTCCTCGTGGTTTGCCAGAAACAGGCGGCGTTACGTGTGGTTGAAAAGCGTCTGGAGGCAGTCAATCTTAGCCATCGGATATTAACCATTACGGATATAGGTAAAGATCGCCAATCGGTGATACGCACGATCAGGGAACAAGTCCCTGAAGTCCTACGATCCGATAGCTTAACGGCAGGGCATATCAGGCAGAATAGGGGGCTTGTCGCCGGTACTATTGACCAGTTGGAAACGGAGCTCAATGAGCGCCATACCGCGATCTGTCAACGTGATGAACTCAGCGGGTTGACCTATCGTCAAATCATATGCGAACTCATTGATATTGACTCGCAGAGCTCGGATCAGATTCCGGTACAACCCAGGCTGAGACAATTGTTGAAGTCAGTAACACCGGCAACTTTGGGGATGCTTGAAGATCATTGCTCCTCTCTTGCTAGCGACTGGCTGAACTCTAACTATGAGCACAGTTCACTGCATTGCTTTTCAATTTTTAGTACTGATATAGCCACGATAGATGCCATAAAACGCAGTCTCGATGAATTTCAGAAAGCAGAGCATGAGCGTGCAGCGATTACGGAGGCAACTTCTTCCGACTATGATAATAAAGCCCTGATGGACCTGGTTGATTGGGACAACACCTATTTGCCAAAGATTAAATCTCTCAATGATAGACAAATAGCCCAAAAGGCCATCTGGTTCGATCGCTTTTATGACGAAGTGAATGAGCGCTCTGAGGGCGAGGATACGCTCAAGCAACTACGAAACAGTTACCAGGAACTCGACAAGCTCAATGCTGATTTTCATGACGACCGGTTTTTCGTCGCGTTAAGCTCGATGGATATTGGGTCGTTACAAAAGCTGTTAAGAGCATGTCAGCAACTGAGTGAACCCGCTGAAGGGCTCGCCAGGTTCAGCCCAATACGCTTCTGGCGAAAACTCAGAATTCGCTCTTTTCTCGGAAAATTGAACGAGTCCTATGACCAGGACACTGTCGTGTCGTTGCGCGACGCAAATCGACTTGAGCTTGAGCTGGCACCATTGCGCAGGAATTTAAATGGCTGCCTGGAAAAACTATCCACTCCTCTGGAATCTGGAGCCGATCAGACTTTGAAATTTCTCAGGCGGGCGATATCCCCTGTGATCACTCAGGCGGACATGATGGTCAACTTGTGTAAAGCGGTAAAAGTCTGCCCCATCCAGGGGGAAGCCAAAACAATGTTACGGTCAGGCAGTAAAGAATCCGTTGATCGCTTTGTCACGCTCTTTAGCGAAACCCTAAGCAGGGCAAAGGCACGCGAGGATAGTCTGAATGCTCTGGATAAGTTAACCGTATGGATGGACGCTGATTGGATTGAGCAGCATCGCCAGTGGATCGGTAAAAATATGGCGGATCTTAAGGGCGTTGCTGAGATTATTGGCGATATAAATACATTGGAAACCTTTCAGCGTTTTCGGTTACGCACCAAGACTATTGATCCTATTGTCCTGCATGTATTTAAAGAACTGCGTGATATGGAAGGGGAACTCAACAGTCTCCCGCCAAGCCAGTTAGGTTTGAAGTTGAAGCAGTGCGTGAGAAGGGAAACCTATCTGGGCTGGAAGCTGCGCATAGAGGAAAATATTCCTTCGTTATTGATTGGCAAGCAGGAGCTGGAAGACAAGCTCCTGTCACTCGCCGAGTTTGACGAGCAGAAAAGCCACCTGAACCAGTCGTTATTGGTTCATGACATCCCAATGGAAGCACTGGGAAGTGAAACCCAATGGAATGAGATAACCCGCCTACGCGGAGAAAGGTACAAAAAACTCCGGGAGTTTATCGATCTCGGCCTCGAACTCGGGCTCACGGATTTGCGACCGGTATGGATGATGAGCCCTGAAGCTGTCAGCCAGGCATTACCTCGGGTGGCGGGGATGTTCGATGTTGTTGTATTCGATGAAGCTTCACAGATGATGGTGGACTTTGCCATTCCTGCGTTGTATCGGGCTAAGCGCGTCATCATCAGTGGAGATGAGAAGCAAATGCCTCCTTCCAGTTTCTTTTCAAGCAGTGTCGAGCTTGATGAAGATGACAGTATAGAGGAGCTGGATGAAGACGCTTCCGAGGCTGAAGTATCCCAACACGAAGATGCCTGGAATCGTCGCGAAATCAAAGATTGTCCCGACCTCCTGGTATTGGGAAAAACCGTGCTTCCTACAAGGACGCTGGAAATTCATTATCGTTCCGCCTATCGAGCGCTGATTGACTTCTCAAACTTTGCTTACTATTCAGGAAAGCTGCATATTCCTGCCTTACACCCGGAAGAAGTCGTTATCCGGGAGAAACCAATCGATGTTCATCATGTTAATGGCGTCTATACGGATCAGACAAACGCGGAAGAAGCGGACAAAATTGTCGAGCTGATTGCCGACATCTGGAAGGAAGCACCTAAAAAGCGGCCAAGTCTGGGAGTTGTCACCTTCAACAAGAAGCAATCGGAGCTGATAGAGGACACATTGCAGGCTTATGCCGAGCAAAACCCCGATTTCTACCAGGCATACCTGAGTGAGCAGGATCGGCAGCAGAATGGTGAAGACATGGGCTTCTTCGTCAAAAATGTTGAAAACGTGCAGGGCGATGAACGCGATGTCATCCTGTTCAGTACCACCTTTGGCTTGAACGAGCATGGTTCTTTCCGCCGCAATTTTGGTGTATTGGGACATAAAGGCGGTGAAAGACGCTTGAATGTGGCGGTGACCCGGGCACGTCATAAGGTGATCATAGCGACCTCAATGCCATTGCGGGATATATCCGACATGTTGGCGACCGGGCGATCTCCCACCAAACCCCGCGACTTCATACAGGCCTACCTTGAGTATGCCTCAAAGATATCCTCCGGCGATATCAAGCATGCCAAGCGCCGTATCTTCCGGTTCGCACAGTCAGTAACTCAGAGGGGAGGGGGCTATCACGAGATCGGCGATACTTTTATTCAATCCGTTGAGCAATTTATCCGGTCACTGGGATTTCAGCCGGAGAGAGGGGCTAACGAAGATGCTTTCAATGTGGACCTCGCGATTATTAATCCAAAGACCGGACAATACGGGCTCGGAATTGAATGTGATGCTCCTATAAACTCACTACTTCACAACACTCGAGCTCGTGACATATGGCGCCAAAGGGTATTGGAGAAATCCATCCCTTTGATGCATCGCATTAATTGCTATGACTGGTATCAGGATAATGCCCAGGAAAAGCAAAAGCTCGAGGATATGATTAAAAAGGCTGTTGGCACATGAGTGGACCTAAGGTAGTCAGAATCGTCACCCGTGAGGAAATGGAAGCAATTAAAGCCTCTCATGTTTCCCGGCTGGCATCCGTTGTCAGGGAAATCAGACTGTACGCAAATAAGCATCAGTTACTGAGTGAGGAACAGCTAGGCGAAATAGAGGCTCGCCTAAATCTTTATCAAAATTTGGATGCCGGCGAATATCGGCGCATCAGAACAGAAATACCTTCGCAGATCGATTTCCTGCGCAACGAAAAAGAGCAGCTTGAAGCGCAGGCGAGAAAACAATCGCTGTCACGAAGGGAGCGATCCCGGCGCTTAACATCAAGCATTTCATCTTTGCGCTATATGTATGAGAAGCGTTCTTTGTCACTACCTGAAAAAATTGGTAGATACGAAAAAGGAGGGCATTGGCTTTCCAGTCTCGATATTGATGCTTTGGAAACGGCAATTCGGGAAGCATTTACCTTCTTGCAAACAGCCGATAGGGATGTACAGGATGATGAGTCACGCGAATTCAGTCAGCGGCTGAAGAAAGATCTCAAAAGCCAGGACTTTTCCACGTGGCTGAATAACTCAGGTCTGGTCCAACAAAGCGCTTCCAAACGTCGGATTGAAACCATCTTGTCAGAGCTGGAAGCCGCAGATATCAATGATGAAAGTAAAGAGCCGTTTCTGAACCGTGCCAACCTCCTGCTAGAGTCTTCAGAATCCCAGCAACTGGACATGAAGATTGATACGCTATGCATAGATATCGGTGACTTCATAAGAGCTTCCAGGAATCAGCGGAACAAGCTTCGATTGTACCTGGCCATATGTCAGGATCTCGAAAACCTCGGGGTAGAAAGGGAGAAGACTGGGCAATACATTATCGAGAATCCACAGGTTGCCGGGATTCAGGAAATCGAGTCGGCAACAGCCGCTTTGGCCAAACTCTATGAACACGAAATGGCAGCGAGAAATAGTGAGGCTAAGCGAAAGGCTTTATTTGCTGCGTTTCAGAAATTGGGATACTCGCTGAATGAGAGCATGGATACTGCTTTCGTTAAAAACGGCCGTTTAGTGATTGCCAAAAATGCCGCTACGACCTACGGGGTAGAGCTGGGTGCCCCTGCCAATTTACAGAGATTACAACTTAGAGTGGTCGCTAATGAGGCGAGTGGCTCGCAGCGCTCACCCGCCAGAGACAAGGCGGAAGAGGAATCCTGGTGCGGCGATTTCAGTACCATTCGGGAAGGACTTGCATCTCAAGGCCTCCACGTTGAGATTGATAGACAACTGGAGCCCGGCCAGGCCGAACTGAAAACGATCAACTTCGATGAGGAGCACTGGAAGAGCTCCCATACGGCAACCCGTCCGATGTCTGAACGCTCAAGGGATAAGTAGGCCATTAAAAAGCCTCCACCGGAGATCCAGGGAGGCTTTAGGTTCAATGCAGGTATCGGTCGAGTCACTTAATTCAGTGAAAGGCCAACAGTATCAGTACCAAAGCATTACTGAAGAATCGGCTTTTTCGGTACAAATATTTCCACAATTTTATCGTCAAAACTTCCCATAAACAGATCCTTAAACACCTGGGTATAGAACTTCCACTCGCCTGACGGGGTTCTGATCCCGATGATAAAGGCGGCCCGATCCCTGGTATAGTCCTTTTCTTCCTTGTCTGTAATGGAGAATTTCCGAGTATTGGGACCATTGCCGATAAGTGCCTTTTGATCAATGTCCCGTGCAAATGTCCCGGTTTTGTTCGAAGTCCCCCATTTACCCACAACTTGTTTTTCCAAATTACCGGCAATATGAAGGACAGTGACCGATTTCTTGGAGCCATCGTGATATTTAACTGATAAACGGCATCCATTCAGAGTGGAGGTAAAGAACAAGCAGGCATCAGTGTCGCCATTCAGCGTGCAGGATGTGGTACTTTTAGTTTTCCAAGGTAGATAGAAACACTTGAACGAGGTCTGGTCACCCACCTTCTTTTCTCTTAGTACCGCTATATTGCCTTTACCACCTGGTGGGTCGAAGGTCATGTTCTTAATACCAGGTTGAGTTCCGCCCTGAACGGAAAGCGTCGGTTCAATAACCAGAGCATATTCTTTCATGGCTTCATTCAGATTGCTGACCAGATATTTATCGAAAGATCCGTGAGTACTGGGGTTGTACGGCATAATCATAACTCCCTTATTTGATGTAGGTGCAATTATGATTGCGCGTTTTTTGATCAAAAACCGTCAGAGAAGGAGTTGAATTTTTCTGGTGTTGACTGTTTTGTGATCAGACACTCAAAGTGTTCAGGTAGATGCGCAATTGCTACAAATATTGGCAATAAAGGATGCTTAGTTACTTTTTCCTACTTCAATAGGACTTACATCATTAATTAAAATAGCTGTCAATTTCATAGATCGTATCTCTCGAACTAAAGCGACATTTTTGATGGTCTGTCTGATATCAAAACACGTGAGAATGGTTCAATTGGTGGCCAGTTAATTCTACCGATAGACTCCGAAGAACTACTTAGTAAATACTCCCTAGTAAGAAATACTTTATACCTTAGTGGCATTGTTCAGACGGAAAAATTATTCATATATTAGAAAATATTCCTTTTAAAGATAGGATTGTTCCTGGCTTGAAAGGGGTCTTAAAGCAGGCATGTAAGCCAATTAGGTCAATGACCAGCCCAAGGAAGAGGCCAATAGCAGTATCACCATCGGTAAACCGCCTACCTCTCCGGCTGCCTGGAGCGACAGATTAAGGTTTATCGAAGGCCACTCTTCTTTCGCAAGTAGTTCACCTACGGCGCTCTCCCCATTGATGGTAGTCGTCATACGCCAGCATGCCGTTATGCCCTTAAATCCTCCAGAGAACAGGAGATGATTTAAAACTGATTAAATCTCGCTAAGTGCGGGCCAGGATTATTGGAAGCTCAGGTTGGCCCGCCTGCTTATAGCCGAATTTTTCTCGGCGCTATAAAAACAATTTAAGCAAATGTGTTATTCAGGGACAGGGAACTATAAGAATGAAACACAAGATGTCTGAATACGTTGTTGGTTATGGGTTTGTCCCCGTGGTGGCCGTTCTGCGTCGTCTGCGGGTTGTTGAACTCCTCCTATCTCCAGCCAAATATACGGCTCCCAGGCTTGCTGCTGAGCTGGGACTTGATCTCATCCGCTTTATCCAACTTACTGACTTTCTGATATCACAGGGATGTCTGGGAACAGATCAAAATAACTGCCTTACCCTTCACATCAGTCCTGAGAGAATGGCCCAACTTGAGCAGTGGCTGACACTTTATCGTATTGACTTTGATTCCGCACTTTCAGCTGCCCAACGTGAGTCTGAAGATACGGACGTGGTGATTTCCTTTGTTTCCCGTGTTTTGACAGAACTTGACGACAAGCCATCGGAAGGTGATGCCTATAGTCATGCAGCGCTCTTGCTTCCTTTGTTTTGTTACGTTAGCCGGCATTGGGTTCAGGTTTTGAATGACGGCATACATCACATCTCTATCGGATTGACTCACTCTGGGCAAAAAGATTTATTGGAAAGATTAATCCTTAAAGTGGGTTGGGCAAAACCAGATGGAAATAATCTGGTCATGACTGATACGGGCATCGATCTATATCAACAGATGGCCGCTGGAGACGAGGAAATCGGGCTTGCAGGCCAATACCTCTTACTCGACGAGTTTTTACAGAATGACAGTAGCCAGATCAAGCCCCCAGACCATTTGCCGGTCTTCCCCGGAAACCACCAGAACCCGAGCTTCAATACAGAACATGCTCTGCAGGCGCTGGGTGAAGCACTGAAAGTAACTCAAGAGGACGAGGAGGGCTCAGGACCCAAGGTCATAGTTGACTGCTACTGTGGCGACGGCTCGATGTTAGCCTGGATTTCAAGTTTTCTGAAAGAGAACGGTTCCAAATCTGAAAGCCTGCCGTTATTGGTTGGAGTTAACAATAACGCGAAAGATCTTGAAAGAGCCGGATCTCTGCTTACGCAGCAGGGTGTCGACCATCTTCTGTTGCAACCTGGAAAGGCTGATTTATTCAGCATAAAGCAGGAACTTGAATCGAGAAAGCTGTACAAGGAAGACGAGATTCTGTTCATCGATCACCTGCCTGGGTATAGCCGTATAGGTTTTAACCACGCAGGACGGGTAGAGCAATGGAAAGCGGTCGGGGGACATCATGGCGTTATTTGTATAGCTTCCTTTTCGGTCAAACAGAGTCACGATAGCCCTTCGCTACAGCACATCAAACAGCAGTCTGTTTTAAGTCGGATGAATACTCTCGTTGCGATAGATCGCCAGCATTCAATATCCGCCTGGGATCTTCTTGTTACTGCTGCGCAACGGCAAATGTTCTGCGATAGAGAGATCTGGCGAGGTTACCCGGAAGACAGCCGCCTGACCACCCAGGCCGTCTGCCATTTCCGCCATGCGCCTTACGCGGTTCGTCTGGCCACATTGGAAGACCTGGACGAACTCTATCAGCTGGAACAGTTATGTTGGACTGATCACTTACAGGTTACGCGGCATAACCTGTTGCAGAGGCTTTCATACTGCCGTGAAGGAAACTGGCTGTTAACGATCGACAGCAAAATCGCGGGAGTGGTGTACTCACAAAGAATACAGTCACCTGATGACGTCCATCAGGGAGACTACATCAATGCATATAGGATTCATCGCGACGGCGCACCGATCACTCAATTGATTGCGTTAAACGTACTCCCCCAATATCGGGAAATGGGGATCGGTGACAAGCTTCTTTCGGGAGCACTGTTAATCTCCATGTCTGATGACAGGATCGCTAAAGTGTGTGCTGTTACCCGATGTACCGCATTTACGGGAACTAACGAAGCACAACTGGAACAATATGTAATGTCTGAGGGCGACGCTGTCGACCCTTTAGTAACTTTCCATCGAGGACATGGAGCACAGGTTCGAGGATTAGTGAAGGGGTTCAGACCTCAAGACAAACAAAACCTGGGGACCGGTGTCCTAATCGAATACGATTTACTGGCATTGGGCAGGAAGGATAATCGTCAGCTGGTTACAGGCACTGTGAACCTGGATGCAGCGGCATTATCCGAAATAATCAAGTCGGAGGTATTGGATCTAACGGGAAATCAGCAAGGCACTGGCTATGCGCATTCCAGGCCATTGAAAGACATGGGGATAGACTCCATGGCGTTGATGCAGCTGCGAAACCGTATCAACAAAGCGATAGGAAGCAACATTCCACCGACTTTTTTCTTCAAACATGGTTCGGTAGAAGAAATTGTAGAGAATCTCGCCCGGTCCAAGTCTCCATCTGAAAGTTCAGTCAAAAAAGATGTAAAGCCTGAAGCTGAGCCCATCGCGATCATTGGGATGTCTTGTCGCTTTCCTGGACAGGTCGATAGTCCCCAACAGCTATGGCAACTGCTTTCAGAAGGTGGAGACGCCATTGGACAAGTACCTGACGGGATCGCAAGACAATATTTGACCAAAAACTCACTGACAAACCTCCATGGCGGCTTCCTTGATCAGGTAGATCTGTTTGATGGGGCTTTCTTTCAGGTAACGCCCAGGGAAGCTGAGTATCTAGACCCTCAGCAACGCTTGCTACTGGAGCAGTCATGGCTGGCACTGGAAGATGCCGGCATAGATCCTGAAGACCTTAAAAAACGCCCCATTGGAGTGTTTACAGGCATCTTCACTCACGACTATGAGTTACTGCAAAATCGCTATTCTGAGAACTCCGGAGGCGGGATTTATTACGCGACCGGGAACTCCTCCTCAACAGCTGCAGGGCGGATCGCCTATACGTTCGGTTTTATGGGGCCGACACTATCTGTGGATACAGCTTGCTCTTCATCCATGACAGCGCTCCATTTAGCCTGTCAAAGTTTGAAAAATGATGAGTGTGAGGCTGCGTTGGTCAGTGGTGTCAACCTTATCTTGTCCCCCGAGCTGACAAACGCTTTCGCCGGCGCGGGAATGTTGGCCAAGGATGGTCGCTGCAAGGTATTCGACCATCAAGCAAATGGCTACGTACGTAGTGAAGGATGCGCCGTCATTGTGCTGAAAAGGTTATCCCAGGCCCAAAAGGATGGGGACAATATCCTGGCAGTGATTCGGGGTAGCGCCGTTAATCAGGACGGTAGAAGCAATGGGCTGACCTCGCCAAATGGCCTTGCACAGAGACAGGTCATTCACTCTGCTTTGACTGCGGCCGGGATAGAGCCCCATCAGGTTTCCTATGTAGAAATGCATGGTACCGGCACACGACTGGGCGATCCCATTGAAATCGAGGCGCTGAACGACGTATACGGCGAGACCAAAAACTCCCCCCGAGACAAAAATATGCTCATTGGCTCGGTCAAAGCCAATATAGGCCATACGGAAGCGGTTGCCGGACTCGCGGGATTAATCAAAGTCGTCATGGCAATTCAGCACCGTGAGCTTCCCCCTCAGATCCATTATCACACCCGAAATGAACAGATTACGTCTCTGACCGGGCTCACTATTTTGGGTAAAAATGCTAGCCCATGGCAGGAAACGAAACTGATAGCAGGCATCAGTTCATTCGGTTTTAGCGGTACTAACGTACACGTGATTGTGGAAGAAGCCCCCAGGGCGAAGCGGAAACAACCGGGGAAACAACAGGATAATGTTAACCGACCAGCGGGTGGCTATCTGCTTAAACTGTCAGCCAGGACCCCAAAAAGCCTGAATCGGTTAATACAAGAATATCAGGCATTCCTCACAAGAGAAGAGAGCAGGTCTATGGACCTTGCTGATATTTGTTTCAGTGCGGCCGTCAACAGGGCTGATTTTGAGTTTCGGCGTTGTTTTCATGGAAATTCCCGTGAAGACCTGACTTCAAAACTGAGACCTGCTGATTCGATTAAGTCCCCGGATTCGAGCATACAACTCCAATGCTTTTTTGAATCGGTCCCTACGCACAGTTCAACATCGTTTCCGGGAAAAAATCTTTACGACAACCAGTCTGAGTTCAAACAATGTCTGGACCAGTGTGCTCAATATCTTAAAGATTGGTTTGAAGTTCCATTGACGCAGGCGTTATGGGGTGAGAATCAATTGCCGATGTCGGATTACTCTTATCGACTACCGGCTTGGTGCAGTATCCAGTTGGCACAGTTTGCCTTGTTTAAAGAACTGGGAGTTATTCCCCAAGGTACTCAGGCGGAAGGCTTAGGATGGTTCGCAGCGGCGAACGCTGCGGGCGTTATCAGCCTGGAGGATACACTTGACCTGGTCTGCGAGTTGGGCGAAATGCTTGACCATAATGAGCTGCTATCGGAGGACTGTTCTTATCTCAAGGTATTGCATAAGGTCTCATTCAATAAGCCCCAGATCGAGTTAAATACTGCCGATTCCGCCCAAGAACCCACATTTTGGGAGAACCTTGCCAGCTCAGCAGGGCAGTGGCTGTCACTGAGCAATCCAATAAGGAATTGGTCGACATCCACCTATACGCATGGTCTTTCTTTGGGCGTTATGCCGCGCCTTCATGACCTGCGCTCGCTCAACAATTCGACAGACCAAAGCCAGTCAGAACGGATCGATAATGAAATCAGGCAACTGTACAGCCTGGTAGCGGAGCTCTATCACTCTGGTGTCGATATTAATTGGCGGGCTCTCCTGAGTGGCAGTGGGAATTTCGTAGATATTCCTAAATATCAATTCGATCGTTCTTCCTATTGGTTTACGGCAGACAGTAATAATGTCCGTCAGCCTGAAAGTCGCACAAATAGAATTGACCCTGAAACCTCATCAGCCAGGCACTGGCCGCTTCAGTTTATCGGCACCGACAAAGATCAAGCACGGCAATATAAACTGCAATTTAGCGGAGCCGAATATTACCTGAAGGATCATGTGGTATCGGGCAGGAAAGTGCTTCCGGCAGCGGCTTACGTCAGCATTATTGTTCGACAGGCAATGATCATGTCTGGTGTCGGCGAGATGTCCCTTCGTGGAGTCAGGTGGCTCAAACCGTTTGTCGCCGAAAATGATCAGCAAATTCTCTACCTGAACATTAACGGTGACTTATCCACTCCACTGGGCTTTATATTCTCTAATGGGGCAGGTCGGTTCGCTGAGGGAAAGATAGAGTTCCGCAAGTCTCCCAAGAAAGATCTTGAAGTGCTTGGCCTGGATACAATCCGCAGGCGCTGTTCTCAGCATCTCACATTCAGTGATTGCTATCAGCGGCTAAAAAACAAAGGGTTTTCCTATGGTGAAAAGCTTCGTCCCATAGATCACCTGAAAATAGGTGATGGGGAGGGCTTGGCGCAACTTAATTTACCTGAAGATCTCCAATTCAGTATCAATCCCGCAATGGGTCTTCCTCCAGCGCTGATTGATGGTGCGTTGCAAACCTGTCTTCTAATTGAAGGTCAGCGTTCAAACGATCAATATCTCCCGTATCAGGTAGAGGAATTTGCACTCTATAGGCCGTTAACAGCTGAATGTCTGGTTCATGTCAGGCACATATCAGGAAACGCTCTTAATAGCAGGTTAAAACAGTTCGACGTCGACATCTCCGATAGACGCGGACAAATTCTGGCAAGTCTTAAAAGCCTCACCATATGCCTGAAAGAATCCTCAAAGGATCAGCTGCCTTCAGCCACCTTAGCAGGGCTCCATCAAGTGCTATGGCGTGATCAGAGTATGGTTTCGGAAAAGGTGGGTAAACTTGGTAGCCAGGTGTTATTGACGTTTATGCAGCAGGATGCAGCTGAGTCTTTACATGATGCCGTGACAGATTTGGGCAGCAGAATGAAGCGTCATGTGATGGCGGTTCCAGGAGAGGAATATTCCCGAGTAACTGACGATCGCTTTACCCTCGATTTCAGCAATGAGTCTCATGTCATCCGCTTGGTTGATGAGCTAAAAAATACAGGGCTATTGCCTGACCTGACCATATTCAGCCCGTCAATTTCTCCATCTTCACCAAAGTCTGTTGATGAAGGAGCTAATGAAGAGACGATAGTTTCCGGATTGGACAAAAGCTTTTATCCGGTAATGTTGTGGTTTAAAAGCCGACTGGCTCACCCAGCAGAAGCAGCCTGCAAGACGCTTTTTTTATATGAGCAAAGTACGTCTCTGGAGTCGTGCTATTTTTCCTCCCTCAGCGGATTTGCCCGCGCTCTGCACAATGAAAACCCAAGACAGTTGTTAAAAACGGTTGCGGTAGCCGCACCGAATGAAGCGGGAGTCGAGAGGGTGACTCAATGGCTATCGACGGAGCTAGGTGGCGGCGAAGAATGGGATTTTGAAGTAAGGTATCGTCACGATCTGAGAGAAGTAAGCTACTTGCACTCGGTCAACGAAGCTAATGAGAATAATCTCTCATCTCCATTGTCTGCTTCCGATGCCAACGTAGGCGGGCTAGTGTTTTCCACTTATGGCGTCATTATCGTAACCGGTGGGCTGGGAGGGTTGGGACAGGTATTCGCAAAGTATTTCTCAGGTCGTTTTCAAGGACCGGTTGTCTTGCTTGGGCGTTCCCCGTTAAAAGGAGAGAAAGGCCGTCTGTTTGATGAGCTTCAGGATCAAGGCGTCAAAATCGCATATTTTTGTTGCGATATCTCCGATCATGACTCAGTTCGTGAAACCTTACATCAGATTCGACAAAAATATGGCGATATCAAAGGGGTAGTGCATGCTGCGGGATTGAACCGGGATGCCTTTCTCATAAACAAAACCCGTGATCATTCAGAACAGGTGCTTGCCCCCAAAGTCGCCGGCACACAATGGCTGGACTTCCATACAAGGCGGGATCCGCTTGAATTTTTTATCTGCTTTTCTTCTTTTGTAGGCGTACTTGGGAATACAGGGCAAACGGATTACGCCTTTGCGAACAGTTTCATGGATCACTTCTGTGCATACAGGGAAGAGCTAAGGCAAAAGGATCAGCGGCAGGGGAGAACCTATTCAATAGGTTGGCCTCTATGGGCAGAAGGTGGGATGCAGGTAGCCCCCAATGTTCTTGCTTATCTTGATGACTGGTTGGGCATGCCCCCCCTGGCAACCTCTCAAGGGCTATTCGCTTTCGGCGAAATGTTAGCCAATGAGCCCGGACACTACCTGCTATTTAATGCCCGCGAACACAAACTGCATAAGGCTTTTAGTAAGAGCTTGGATCATGAGTCATTAGAGATCTCTCACCCGCCCAGTAGCTCAAATGAATACGCTGATAGCAGTCCTGACAAAAACAAGGAAAGTGAATCGATGAAGTCCAGCCAAATCTCAGAAAGTGCCGCACTGGAGTACCTGAAGAAACAGCTTGCCGATGTGACCAAGCTGCCCTTGGATCGCATCAGGGTTAATGCCGGTTTTGACGAATACGGAATCGATTCGATCATGATCACGGACTTGAACCGTCAGCTTGAGTCTGATCTTGGGCCAATGTCAAAGACGTTGTTTTTTGAATACCGCTCCCTGCAGGAACTGGCGGGGTACATCACACAAAATCATGGTCAGGCACTGGAAAAGCTCTTGGGAAGCCACTCCAGTCCAGAAAACGTCAGTCATCTTGAAATCAACAATGATGTATCCCAAGTCAGTGTAAATATCGACGAATCAGGCCTGACTCCAGATCAGTCTGACCTCACTGACATAGCCATTATCGGCGTTAGCGGTCGCTATCCGGATGCTGAGAATTTAGATCAGTTTTGGGACAACTTGTGTAATGGCCGGGATTCCATAATCGAAGTCCCCCGACAGCGCTGGGACTGGCGTGACTATGAAAACCCCAGCGAGCAACAACAGGGTAGTATTTGTAAATGGGGAGGATTTATCGATGATGTGGATTGCTTTGATCCGCTCTTTTTTAATATTTCTCCCAAGGAAGCACGTCTTATAGACCCGCAGGAACGTCTGTTTCTGCAGATAGCAGAGCATACGCTCCAGGACAGCGGCTATACGAAGCAGAGCCTGAATGAACAGGTAGTAGGGGTGTATGTCGGGGCGATGTACAGTCACTATCAATTGTTTGAGAATGAAAAATCCCAGCGAGGCGGAGCTTTTTTTGCCGCCATCGCGAATCGCGTGTCTTATCACTATAACTTCAATGGTCCTAGCATGACGCTGGACAGCATGTGCTCGTCCTCGCTCAGTGCCATTCATCTTGCCTGTAACAGTATTGCCATGGGGGATTGCGACATCGCCCTGGCCGGAGGCGTAAATCTGTCTCTTCATCCCTGGAAATATCAGCTATTGACCAAAGACAGATTTATTTCCAGTGATGGTCGCTGCCGGAGCTTTGGCACCGGAGGTGACGGTTATGTACCGGGAGAAGGTGTAGGGGCAGTGTTGTTGAAGCCCCTGAAAAAAGCGATTGAAGACCGGGACCATATACACGCGGTTATCAAAGGCAGTGCAGTCAATCATGGCGGAAAGACTAATGGCTTTACAGTACCGAATCCTGTCGCTCAGGGACAGCTGATCTCTGCTGCATTGGAAAAGGCGGGCGTGCCGGCCTCTTCAATCAGTTATGTGGAAGCTCATGGAACCGGAACGGCTCTGGGCGATCCCATTGAAATTAATGGGTTGGAAAGAGCATTCACCCGGCAAGAGCAGGGCGTCGCTCATCAACAGGAAAAGTCAGTGCCAATCGGGTCGGTAAAATCCAACATTGGTCATCTGGAATCAGCTGCCGGGATGGCCGCACTGACAAAAGTGCTGTTGCAGCTAAAGCACAAAAAAATCGTTCCTTCTCTGCACTCATCAGAACTCAACGGCAATATTGACTGGCAGAAAACCCGGTTTAAACCTCAGCAGACTCTAGAGCCCTGGCATATAGCCGATGGGATTCAAAATGGTGAGCACGCTCCATATTCTCCCTTTTCTCCATATTCGCCCTACCCGAGAAGAGCCGCCATCAGCTCGTTTGGTGCCGGTGGAGCCAATGCCCATCTGATAATCGAAGAATACACCCCGAGGGATGATATTCAGCTCGAAACCCAGGTGGTTCAGCCAACGACACAATTATTTGTCATCTCGGCGTTGAGGGAAGCACAGCTTAATGAATACGTCAGGAATATTTGTGATTTTATCACAGCCAATGCCGGGGCATTCTCGTCTCCGCAAAAGTTCGCCCAACTGGCATATAACCTTCAGACCGGGCGTCCTGAGCTAGATCGCCGCCTGGCAGTTGTGGCAGAAAACGTGGATCAATTGTTGACCGGACTCAACGACTTTCTGAATCGAACACTGCAGGATTCCGGGAATTATCTGGCGGGACAAATTGGAGAGACAACAACACCAGTTTCCAAGCGCAATCGCCCCTCTCAAGAAACAGTCTTATGGGAAATCGCACAGAAATGGATCAAAGGTGAGTTTGTTGAATGGGGTGATCTACACCAAGGGAAGCAATATGCGAAAACCTCCCTACCGTTATACCCGTTCGCGCGTGACCGCTATTGGATCAGCCAGTCACTACCGCAAGCCGGAAACGCCAGGGGGGGACGTTTCCCTCTATTGGATAACATGAACCCTACCCAAAGCATGGATCATGGGGTCGTGTTCGACAAGCTCCTGACAATAAACTTGCCTCTGATTCGGGATCACCGTGTGGGTGGAGACTTCATGCTGGCAGGTACCGCGCAGGTTGAAATGGTTGCTGAAGCATTAGCCAAGCTGGAGGTGACGTCTAAGTATCGTATTTCCCAGATGGTATGGCTGCGTCCACTGGTTGTGACTGACAGCAATCCTTTGGTGCACATAGCGCTGGACTTTACCGGCAATGAGGGTACTTTCCAGTTTTATACCTTCGAGAGTGAGAAAAAAATATTACATAGCCAAGGTAGGCTTCAGGCCAATATCGTCTCTGAGCAAGACATTTCCCATTTCGATATCGAAGAAATCCGCCGGAGACTATCGAATGTTATAGATCCAAGTCTTCTATATCCGCAGTTTGCCTCAAACGGGTTGGAATACGGTCCGCTATTCTCCACCATTGAGAGTCTTGCATCTTCTGATCAAGAAGCCCTGGCCGTGCTGACGGTACCCGAAGATGCAGAAGGCCATTCCGGGGATTATCAACTGTCTCCGTCATTGCTGGATGGCGCTCTCCAGATGATTGCCGGCATGCAGGACCAACAGAAAGGCCCCCTGTTGCCATTTTCTATTGGCGGTATCAAGCAGTTCAAATCCCTGAATTCAAGTTGTATCGGCTATGTCAGGGAAGATGGTAGCGGCCAGTATACCGCCTTCCTGCTTGATCAAGCCGGTCAATTGTGTGTACGCATCACTGATATTTGCTTACGGAAATCCAAAGACAAACTGTCGAAGTTTTTCTATTCCCCACATTGGAGACCCGCAGCTCATCATTCGGAACCGGCTGATAGAGGAATACAAACGACCTCTCATCAAAATGTATGGCTTATCTATCCGGAGAATGCTGCAGGCCTGGCAGAATCGATAGCTCGACAGCATCAAGACGATAGAGTGTCCAGGATACAACTGTCTGATCAGTCGAGTCGTTTAGATGAAAATACCTGGTTACTGGGAGTCAACGATCCAGTTTCCCTGGAACTGCTGTTAAGCGAAATCGACAGCCCGGAGATGATCTATTTTCTGGGAGGATGCTGGAACAGCCCGAAAGATACCTTGAATGAAATAGAAAAAATTGAACTAAGCCAGCGTTTTGGTGTACGCATGCTGTATAGAGTCGCTGGATTCCTGGGGCGGCATCACTCGCAGGTGCCACTTTCTCTGAAAGTGATTACCGGCAATTCCATAAAAGTGGCGGAAGAATTCAGTTCGAATCCTTATGGCGCGAGTTGCCATGGATTTGCCCGTAGCCTGAGTCGAGAATTTCCAAGATGGCGACTCAGCATCATCGACACTGATCTTGATGCTGGCAGTACAGAAGGCATTGCTCGCCAGGTTAAAGAAGACAACGCTTACTCAGGAAAGCTTGTAGCATTTCGCCAGGGAACAAAGTTCGAGCAACATCTGATTCCCTCACCACTTCCTGGCGATTCCGGTGAGATGCACCAGTACAAACACCGTGGAGTATATTTGATCCTTGGAGGGCTTGGCGGTATAGGACTGGCTTTCAGCCGATACCTGGCGCAACACTTTTCCGCACGACTGATATTGATAGGACGCTCCCCCTTGTCTGGGGAGAAACAGGAAGCCGTCGCCGAATTAGAAAAACTGGGTGCTGAGGTCCTGTATCTACAGGCAGATGCATGTGACGAATACAGCATGAAAGCAGCTGTGGCAAAAGCGGCTGGTCATTTTGGGAACATCAACGGCGCAGTACACTCAGCTATCGTCCTGCAGGACAGGTCTGTGGTTAGCATGGACGAAGAACAGCTACTTTCGGCCCTGGATCCTAAGGTAAAAGGGTTGGGAATACTTCACCAGGCGCTGGTCGCCCATCAGCTGGATTTCATGCTGATTTTTTCGTCCGCCCAGTCATTCTGGGGCAATGCAGGGCAGAGTAATTATGCTGCCGGGTGCGCCTTTAAAGATGCTTACAGTAACTATCTTAACGATCTGGAGCCTTATCCCGTCAAGGTTATCAATTGGGGATACTGGGGCGAGGTGGGAATCGTATCCACCCAGGCTTATCGTGATCGGCTGGCTGCTCAGGGTATACTCTCCATCAGTACACCGGATGGAATTCGAGCTATATCGAGAGTTCTGGCCTGTGCACACAGCCAGGTTGTGGCGATCAATGCAACCGAGAAGTTCTTAAGTCCGCTGATAACTGGTTTGGGGACAGTGTCCAGTGCTTCACCTCCGGAGCCAGACTCCATTTCGGACGAGCAATCATTGCTGCGTGTACTTTCGCCGGACCTTTTGACAACCAGGGCGGATACATTATTTGTGCAGCGTCAGACCCTCCAGGACAAGGCCCTTATTTCTGCGTTGCCTCCGGTATTGTTGAGTGTATTTCAGTCAATGGGGGTATTCCAGGTGGCTGAACAGACATGGTCGATGGTCGAATTAACACAGAGACTTGAACTAAGTTCTGATCATGGGCAGCTGTTTGGCGAATTACTGAACATTCTTGTTCAGGGCGGTTATCTGGAAAGGACATCAGCGGGTTTCACAACCTCGGCTTTAGTGGCCGACAGTAATCTTCAGAAGACTGAAGTCAGCGCCCTGGACAAGCTGCTGACGAGCTACCCAGACCTGATTCCGCACGTTAAACTGCTCAAGCATTGTCTTTCACAATACCCGGAAATATTAACCGGCAGGGTAGCGGCAAGCAATGTGATGTTCCCCAACGCCTCTCTTCACCTGGTCGAAGGAATCTATAACGGAAACCAGCAGGCTGATCATTGTAATCAACTGGTCGCAGCATCCGTTGTTCGTTATTTGAAGGGCAGGCTAGATAGTCGGGACAGTGGGCCGAAAATCAGAATTCTGGAAATAGGCGCCGGCACAGGTGGTACAAGCCGGTCAGTGCTGGAGGCCATTGCGCCCTTTAGCGAGCATATTCAGTATTTCTACACCGATATTTCGTTGGCGTTCACTAAACATGGTCGCAAGACTTTTGGGGATCAATATTCCTTTGTCGAATTCTCCCTGTTTAATGTCGATCAACCGATAGACGGACAGGGCATAGAGCCTGGAACCCTGGACTTGATATTGGCTACGAATGTGATTCATGCCACTCGTAATATTGGCCGTTCACTTGTGCATATCAAGTCATTACTGCTGAGTGACGGCTGGTTGATATTGAATGAACTGACCGCAGCACAAAGTCCATATACCATGACTTTCGGACTTTTGCCCGGCTGGTGGCTGTTTGACGACAAGCAGGCGAGGATACCTGGTTCACCACTATTGAGTAGCGCCGGCTGGCGACATCAATTGGAGTTGGCGGGCTTCAAAGACTCAGTTGTCGTGCAACCACTGCCCTCGAGCGGCGAGGACTTTGGCCAAAATGTCATCATTGCTGAAAACTCGAGCATCACAATCAGTGGGCGACCAATATTCCAAGCCTCATCACATACACCCCGTGATTATTCAAAAACTACATATGCCGGAGATGCTAGCACTGGCATCAGCGATGTGGCTACACGGTTGAAGCAGCTTACAGCCGCCGTGCTGGAGTTGAAAGAAGATGACCTCTCGGATGATAAGGGTTTTGCGGACTATGGTGTCGATTCGATTATCGGCGTTGAATTGGTCAATCAGATAAATGATGCCTTTGGCATCAACCTGAAGACCACTGTTATTTTCGATTACCCCAACATCCGTGGGCTGGCACATTATCTGGTGACCGAGAACATTGCGGATTTTGCCTCCTCTGAGGGAGACGTAATAGGGGAGCAGGTACCTTCGACTTCAGATTCGCATGAAATAGTTCAGAAACTCAAGGCACTGGTCGCATCCGCCATGGAGATGTCGACACAGGACGTATCGGAAGATAAAGGGTTTGCTGACTATGGCGTAGATTCTATTACTGGTGTGGAATTGGTGAACCGGGTAAACGATGAGTTTGGGGTAAGCCTCAAGACTACCGCGATATTTGACTATCCAGACATCCGGAGACTAGCCGGACACCTGTTGTCCACGGAGGAAATAACACCTCAAAAGCCAACCAAGCCGCCTAATCCATCCAGTCCACTGAGTACGCTGCAACCTGGCCGTCAATCCGCCCCCATTGAATCTTCCGTCGCTAATAAGGTATCGACATCGGTCATTAATGAGACAAATCTTGAGGAGACAATCCTGCCGGTTAATGGTAACAGTAGAGTGCTGATCACCCGACCGGGGAATATCGCCAACATCTCACTGGCTCCTCTGTCTATAGGCGAACCCGGGCCGGAGGAGGTTCAGGTAGAAGTCAGAGCATTCTCATTGAATTTCGGCGATTTGCTGTGCGTGAGGGGGCTATATCCTACGATGCCGGAATACCCTTTCACACCAGGTTTCGAAGTCGCGGGAGTAGTCCGTAAGATTGGCGAAAATGTTTCCAATGTAAGTATTGGGGATGCAGTCATCGCTTTAACCGGAAGTGAATTAGGTGGGCATGCGCACTTGGTTAACAGCCCGGCTTCACTTGTGGTCTCCAAGCCGGAAGAGGTGTCCTTCGAGGAAGCCTGCGCTTTTCCTGTGGTCTTTTTGACCATTCATCACATATTTAAATCCGTGATGATGCATCCAGGAGAGAAAATCCTTATTCAGACAGCGACAGGGGGCACCGGCTTAATTGCCGTACAGCTCGCGTTGCAGGCAGGTCTTGAGGTATATGCCACAGCCGGATCGGTCGCCAAACTCGACTATCTCAAAAAAATGGGAGTCTCACGGGTGATTAACTACCGTGAAACAGATTTTGCTGAACAGGTTATGGAAATGACCGCTGGAAAGGGCGTCGATATCGTCATTAACACCCTCGCCGGAGATGCCATACAAAAGGGTATTAACTGCCTGGCATACGGTGGCCGTTATGTCGAAATTGCCATGACCGGTCTCAGGGGGGCGACTTCCATAGACTTGTCGAAGATGAACGATAACCAGTCGTTTCATAGCATCGATCTTCGGAAAATGCTGCTTAGGGGCTCAACAGCAATCCCCGGATACCTGGATGAAATGTCGCAATATCTGAGGGAAAGCAGGATTACCCCTACCGTTAGCCAGGTGTTTGATTTCGAAAAGATTAAACAGGCCTATCGCTATCTTGAAAACCGGGAAAACATTGGCAAGGCGGTTGTCCGCTGTCAGCCGATACTAGCTCGGCCTTTAGCAGAATTCAGCGATACAACCGGACTTTCAGGGGTATCCGGCGACGATGAAGTCGCGGTTATAGGCTTTGCCTGCCAGTTTCCGGGAGCCCGGGATGCTGAGCAGTTCTGGAGGAATCTAGCGCAAGGAGTGGATTCGGTAAGAGAGATTAAGCATTGGCGAGAAGGTAGTCTTGCGTCTCCTCCCGCCAGGAATGGTGGAATTATCGATAACGCTGCTGTTTTCGATGCAGAGTTTTTTAATATGTCTCCTCAGGATGCGCTGCAGACAGACCCACAACAGAGACTTTTCCTGCAACAGTCCTACCTGGCACTGGAACAGGCCGGATATGCCAAGACTGCTGAAGAGGCTCTTTCCTGTGGAGTGTTCGTAGGAATAACGGGGGGGGATTATGACGATCTTCTGAAAGCCGGAACGGAACCGATGTCAGCCGCTTCTTTTTGGGGGAACGAAACGTCAGTCGCACCGTCACGCATTGCTTACCACCTGAATCTTTCGGGTCCCTGTCTGGCAATAGATGCAGCCTGTGCGTCTTCGTTGGCGGCAATTCATCTTGCCTGTCAGAGCATTCGTAACGGCCAATGCGATATGTCGCTGGCCGGAGGAGTATTCCTTTCCCATACTGGTGAGTTTTATGAAAAGTGTGATGCTGCCGGGCTATTGTCAAAGCAAGGAAGATGTCGCCCATTCGACAATAGTGCGGATGGCTTTGTCCCCGGCGAAGGTGTCGGTGCCGTTGTACTGAAGCGAAAGTCGCAGGCGATCGCAGACGGCGACAGAATTATTGCCGTTATCCAGGGCAGCGGATTAAATCAGAATGGTCGCTCCAACGGGATAACCGCGCCGAACGCCAAGGCCCAGGCCAACTTGCTGAACGCTGTCTATGCCAGACACAACATTGACCCCGCCACAATCGGATACGTGGAAACCCATGGTGCAGGTACCCGATTTGGAGATTCCCTGGAAGTTGAAGCTCTGATTTCTGCTTTTGGTGACCTGCCACCCGGTAGCTGCTCAATCGGCTCTGTAAAAAGCAATATTGGACATGCGGCTATCGCTGCCGGCATGGCCAGCTTCATCAAGATATTATTGGCAATGGAGCACCGGCAGCTCCCTCCCACTATACATTTCAGCGAAGCGAACAGTCTTATCGACTTCGCCGGAAGTCCATTTTCGGTTAATCAAGAGCTAAGGGAATGGGAAACCAAGCCCGGCTGTCCCAGAAGAGCTGCAATCAGCGCATTTGGATTCAATGGTAGTAATGCACACCTTGTATTGGAACAGTATGAGGCAATATCAAGAACCAGATACCAAGAGCGGCCTCAGCACTTGATTGTCCTCTCAGCCAGAGGCCCGGTGCAGCTTAGGCAACAGGCGAAAAATCTGGTCACTTATATCCATTCTGCAAGGCACAATGAACGGAAATTTCGGTTGGATAGCCTGGCTTACACCTTACAGGTGAACCGTCAGCAGATGCCGGAGAGGCTTGCAGTGATCGTCTCGTCGGTAGATCAGCTGGAGAAAGAACTATCTGCTTATGCCAGCGGCCACAACAGCGAAGTGATGGTTAAGAGTGATTGGGTCCGCCAGGATACCACCATGTTTTTGGGAGAAAGACAGCTTTTAGAGCTTGCAACCCGTTGGCTGGAGGGTGCCGTCATGGACTGGAACAAACTTTATCCTGCGGATGCGCCCGAAAAAATCGCGTTGCCCGGTTATCCATTTAACGGAAAGGAATACTGGCCAGGAAAAAATTTTGAACAGGACGACCCTTTTACGGAAGCTAGCCTCCCTGAATATATTGCAGCAGAAAGTCGATTCGCGGAAGAGGTCTCAGCACCTGAGTCTGTTGCAGAAGATTCTCAATTGATTCGCCTTCTGACCGAGCTGGGTAACGATGAGCTGTCTCTAGAGGATGCGTTATCCCAACTCGATACATTGGTTATTGATTAAGTCGTTTGACTTAAATTACGGAATAAAAAGAAAAGGAAGTGAGCAATGACTGGCAATCGCATGAGTGCACAGGACGTACTGAACCTGGTAAAGACAAAGAAACTCGACCCGCAACAAGCTGCACTAAAATTAAAGGAGCTGGCACGACAAACCTCCAAAGAAGGGAACAGCCAGGATATAGAAAGCGTTCAAGACAGGTCCGAAGAGGCTGAATACCACCTGAAAGCTTGTTTTGAGCGGGTGCTGCAGCGAAAGCTGACGGCTGATGATCTGGATAAATCCTTTTCCGAGTTGGGAGTTGATTCTATTACTCTCGTCAAGTTGGTTGAGGCAATCAATAAAGCGCTATCGATCAAGCTTAAACCCAACAGGATGTTCGACTATCCCTCAATTAAAGCGCTTGCACCATATGTCGCCGATCAGGTTGATCTACCCATTTTTCAAGAGACTTCAAGGGATACAGGAGGAACGTCCGTCGTTTCTCAGCAATCCCGGGATATTGCCGTAATAGGTATGTCTGGCCGCTTTCCCGGCGCTGATAATGTCAATGAGTTCTGGGACATGCTTGCCTCCGGAACCGGAAAGATCGGGGAAGTTCCCCCTGATCGTTGGAGCATCGAAGAATTCTTTGATGCTGACCACAGTATTGAAAACAGAAGCTATAGCCGGTGGGGGGCTTTTCTCGACAAGATAGATCAGTTCGACGAGCGATTTTTCAATATATCCGGAAAGGAAGCCAAACTGACCGATCCTCAACAACGCTTGTTCCTTGAGCAGGCCTGGGAAGCCATGGAAGACGCAGGCTATGCCAGTCATCGCATCGGTAATCGCCGTTGTGGGGTATTTGCCGGGGTAGGGAATGGTGATTATCAGACCCAAATGCATCAGGCAAATGTAAGCCATGCAGCCCAGGCATTTATGGGAAATGAGAATGCGATCCTTGCTTCCAGGGTCGCATATCTGTTGGACCTCAAAGGCCCTTGCCTGGCAGTGGACACCGCCTGCTCATCATCCCTGGTAGCCGTCCACCTCGCCTGCCAGAGTATCTGGAGTGGTGAAAGTGATTATGCTTTAGCCGGTGGCGTATTTATCCGTACGCTACCAGACTTTTTCATCTATGCCAGCAAAGCTGGCATGCTATCTCCGACCGGTGGTAGCTACGCGTTCGATGCCCGGGCTGATGGGTTTACCCCTGGTGAAGGGGTCGGGGTGATCATGTTGAAGCCGCTGGACCAGGCCATCGCAGACAGAGACAACATCCATGGTGTGATCAAAGGTTCCGCGACCAACCAGGACGGAAGAACCAATGGCATAACAGCCCCTAGCGTAAAGTCACAAGCCGAACTGCAAAAGGGACTGTACCAGCGATTCGGCATTCTCCCTGGTTCTATAAACTATGTTGAAACCCACGGCACCGGAACCAAGCTCGGCGATCCCATAGAAATCGATGCGTTAAGCCAAAGCTATGGGGCACAAGGCGAGTCGGGGATGTGTCCGATTGGCTCAGTCAAAACCAATATTGGTCATACAGTAACCGCCGCAGGAATTGCAGGTGTGCTCAAGGTATTGATGTCATTGAAGCATAAAGCCTTGCCGCCTTCCCTGAACTTTGTGCGCGCCAATCCCGAAATCGATTTTGACTCAACACCTTTCTACGTCAATACCACACTGGCCCCCTGGCATCCGCAGAACAATGCTGTCAGGAGGGCTGCCATCAGCAGTTTCGGATTTAGTGGAACCAATGCACATGTGGTGATTGATGAAGCACCGAGCCGATCGCCGGCAGACAGTCCTTTGGTCAATAAACCACAGATGATATCTCTGTCTGCCCGAACAGACACTGGATTAATGACCGCTATCAGGAATCTCCACCAATGGTTGGAAGATAACGGTGATCAAAACAGGCTGATCGATATTGCTTATACATTGATGGTTGGAAGACAGCACTTCAAAAAACGCTTGGGAATGGTTGTTAATAGCGTTCCTGAGCTTAGACAAAAGCTATCTGAATGTCTCGAATCAGGTCAATTAAAAGCCATAACACCGGATGGAGTCTCCAGCTTTGACGTCGCACTGAAAGGAGCTCAACAGGGTGAGAATGTGCAAGCCATGATGGAGGAACAACTGCGGCTGTTAGTTGAAAACACAGAGACGGACGATGAAGGGGGGCTTGTACGTCTTCAATGGTTGGCCGCTTGCTTTGAACAAGGTCACGATTCCACTGCCTGGGAGCATTGGTACGAAACCGGGGGAGCTTGCACGATTTCGTTACCGACGTATCCATTTGAGCGTAAGCGTCACTGGTATGATCAGCTGCCCGCAACACGATCGGAAGGACGTATAGAAGCTTCTGCGATCCCCTCTACGGCTCCGGCTCCGGCTCCGGCTCCGGCTCCGGAAAATAGTACCGCAACAAAGCCGATGTTCGATAATCAAAGCGCAGAGGTTTCGGTAGAAATCAACGCTCTCGGTATTGCCTTGGTGAAAATGCATGATCGAGTCAATCGCAATATGTTAACCGATAAACTATTGGCTGGATTACGCCACATATTTCAGCAAATAAACCAAAGCAACAATGTCAAAGTGGTTGTACTGACAGGTTACGATAATGTGTTTTGTATGGGCGGCACTGCGGAAATGCTCAACGATCTGTCAGAGAATAAAGGCACTTTTGCAGACAATCCATTTGTCTATCGAGGCCTGCTCGACTGTAAAGTGCCGGTGATTTCAGCCATTCAGGGGCACGCCTCCGGCGGAGGGCTGGCATTCGGTTTGTATGGCGATATCGTGATTCTGGCCGAGCAGGGGGTCTATAGTGCCAACTTCACAAAATATGGTTTCACACCTGGAATGGGAGCGACACTTATCCTGAAAAGGCGATTCGGTGAGAATCTGTCCGCCAGGATGATGTACACGGCAAACAGCTATCGGGGGGAAGAGTTAAGGTCCATGGCTCCCGAGCTGCTGTACTTTTCTACAGAGAAAGTATTGCCTGAGGCAATCGCGATCGCCACTCAGATTGCCGACAAACCACAGTTGACTCTGGAGACACTGAAGAAAGGCTTAACCAGGGAAATTAACGCTCAACTCCCGGACGTCATTGCCCTTGAGCTAGAGATGCATCGACAGACTTTCTCACAGCCAGAGGTAAAAGCCCGCCTTCAGGCTCACTTCGAAAGCCTGAAAAAGTTTAACCAGGGGAGAGTACAGCAACCGTTAAGAGTCTCAACTCAAGTGTCAACTTCGCCTATTATAACCTCCAATAAGGAGTCGTCATATAAAGAGCTTTCATATAGAGAGGACCACTCTGACGTGCGGTCCCATCACCCGCAACCGGCGGAAGATTATCTGTCAGTTTCTTTTGGGGGAGACAAAGATCAGCTGAGCAAACAACTTGGAGAAATACTTGAGCGTATTATTCAGGTACAGATAAATGACGATGACCTGTACGAGAATTTCCATGCTTTGGGAATGGACTCCATCAACGGAGTTGAAATCATTCGCGATATCAATAAAACGTTGCAGACTCAGTTGGAGGTCACAGCGTTATATGACTACCCAACGCTAGATAAGCTGGCAGAACATCTTTTGCATTCAGTTTCCCCGAAAGAACGCAACAATTCGAAAGAAACGGTCGACCAGAAAAATCTGATTGCAGAACCTAAAGCTGGTAGCAGGTCCGGCGACCTCCATGGATTTATCGAACAGATCAGGGCAATCGTCAGTCGGATATTGCATGAAAACATCAGCCAGGAAGATCTTGAAGAGAACTTCTCCAGTCTGGGCGTTGACTCAATTTCCGGAGTCGAAATTATCCGGGATTTGAATAAACATCTAAATGCAACTCTGGAGGTAACGTCTCTCTATGACTATCCAAGCATATCCAAGTTAGCCCAGCACGTCCTTGATGTCGTGCCGCCCGCACCTATTGAAATCGATGTAGAGCCCCCGGTAAAAGTTGAAGCTGCTGCAGTAGAAAAGCCTGTTGAATACAAGAGCGAGACATTAAATAGAGAAAGCACAGCCACAGAATTTGTGGCGGTGAGAGCAAGCTCCAACACCGGCACTATTCGGTTACGGGGAAAACGAAAGAAAGGGGACACTATACTGATTGATGAGACTCCGAAGGCCTCTAGGGTCAGGCTGAGACCGACGGGTAAAGCGGCATCCCCGGAACAATCCATCGACCCGTTCCAAGCTCCGAAACAAGACTCTAATGATATTGCCATTATTGGGATGTCAGGCCGGTTCCCCGGAGCGAACAACATAGAAGAGTTCTGGGGCAATCTTGCCTCCGGCACAGCCAGTATCACCGAAATTCCTTTTAGTCGATGGGACTATCGGGAAACCTTTAGCTCAGACACGAACGCAGATGGTAGGAGCTATAGCAAATGGGGCGGATTTATAAATAGCCCCGGCCAATTCGACCACCAGTTCTTCAATGTTTCGCCCTTGGAAGGTGAAATCATGGACCCTCAGCAGAGGCTGTTCTTGCAGGAAGCCTATAAAACTTTCGAGGATGCAGGGTACAGTGACACGGATTTGGCAGGCTCCCGTTGCGGAATCTATGTAGGTGCAACTTTCAGTGATTACGACGAGGTGCTTACATCGGCATCACTGGATCGTACTTCTCACGCCTTTACCGGCCTGGCTCCCTCTATACTGGCGGCAAGAATGGCATATCATCTCAACCTTAAAGGTCCCTGCCTGGCGATTGATACTGCGTGCTCCTCTTCATTGGTGGCAGTCCATTCAGGGTGTCAGAGCATTCTCAACGGCGACTGCGATATGGCGCTGGCTGGCGGTGTATATATGATGTACTCACCTCGAATGCATATTCAGGGAAGCCAGTCGAACATGCTCTCGCCGACAGGAAAGTGCAGGCCATTTGGCGCCGGAGCTGATGGCATTGTGGTCAGCGAAGGCGTCGGAGTTGTGTTGCTTAAACGACTGACTCAGGCAATCGCTGATAACGACCACATCTATGGTGTCATCAAAGGAAGCGGAGTAAATCAGGATGGAGCAACCAATGGCATTACGGCGCCAAGCGTAAACGCCCAAAGGCAGTTGGAAATTGATGTTTACAACAAATCAGGGATCGATCCAGACACCATATCCCTGGTAGAGGCGCATGGTACCGGCACTGCACTAGGTGACCCCGTCGAAATCAACGCTTTGCGCAAAGCATTTGCCGAATTTACCTCGCGCCGTCACTTCTGTGCGATTGGATCTGTCAAAGGCAATGTCGGACATACGACAATGGCGGCCGGGATTACGAGTCTTATCAAGGTACTGTTAAGCTTCGCTCATCAGCAAATCCCACCGTCTCTGAATGCCGAAGAAGAAAACGAGCACCTCAATCTTGATGACAGTCCGTTTTATATCAACAAGACCCTGAAGGACTGGCCGGCTAATAACGACCAAAAGCGCCGGGCAGCTATCAGCTCATTCGGTTTTAGCGGAACCAACTCTCATGTGGTTGTTGAAGAGGCCCCTTCCAAAAGGCAATCAAAATCCAGACAGGGAAGGGCGCAGATTATTCCCCTCTCAGCCAGAAACGAAACCGCTCTAATGCAAAAAATGAAAGATCTGTTTCATTGGCTTGAACAAAGCTCGGTAGAAACCAACCTGGAGGATATTGCCTACACGCTGCAAATTGGTCGTAGTCACTTTGCACTCCGACGGGTTTTGGTCGTCAGCAGTCTGGATGAACTCAAAGAAACGCTTCTTCTGATGATCAATGACGGTCGGACTGGAGCCACGGAAACAAGTGCCAAGCCACAACAAACCCGCACTTTACCGTCAGAACTGGAGAAGGCTGATCATGCAGGGAAAATTGAAGGATTTGTAAACCACTACTTGAGTGGGCATTTGCCCCAATGGTCGGCTCTGTATGGCAATGAGCAATGTCACAGGGTACCTCTGCCAACCTATCCTTTTACCACCAGGGAACTCTGGCCGTCAGCACCAAAGGACCGGAAGGCACAGAAGGAGAAAGTACAGAAAGAAATGCAGCAGCCTCCAGCTACTGAAAGCACACAAGCAGTTCAGAATGTCCCGTCCGAAAAATCGATAACAACTGCCGCTTTGCTGGCCGATCTGTAGTTCAAAAGGAGTGAGTCATCATGGAATCAAGCAGACAATCGTGCAGTGTATTGGTCATTGGCGCGGGCCCTGCCGGCCTGGCAGCCGCTAAATGTCTGACCGAAAATGGACATCGGGTGACAGTCTTTGAAAAGACGGATGAGCTTGGAGGAATTTGGGTTTTTCGCCCCGGACATTACGGTGGTGCCTATAAAAATACACGTTTTCAAAGCTCAAAATTTACCAGTCACTTCTCGGATTTTCCGTTTGAGGAGGAGGCTGATACGTTTCCAACGGTCAAAGACGTTAACCGCTATCTCCATCGTTATGCAGAAACCTTTGAACTGAAGCCGTTAATACGATATCGCCATGAAGTGAGTCGACTGGCCTATGACGGAACTCAATGGGAGGTGGTATTTAGTTCGGACTCCGGCTCTGAATTAACGGAGACGTATGATGCGGTAGCCATTTGTTCCGGTTGCTACTGGTCGCCCTTGTTACCTGAAGTCAGCGGTTTGGAGAGCTTTACCGGAGAGATCGTCCACTCAAGTAATTATCACGATACGGAGATCCTGAAAGGAAAGCGCGTTCTTATCGTTGGTAACGGTGTCAGTGGCATGGATATTGTCGCTGAAGTAGCCGAGACATCTGAGCAAGTTAGTTGGAGCCTGCGCAAGAAAAACTGGATCATGCCCCGTATCGTCGGCTTCATACCCAACGATTGCACTGTCAGCCCTATCAGGCGGGCAGTGTTGAGCAAAGTTCCACGGAATCAAGTTCTGGAAAAGTGGCGTGCCAGCATGCCTGACTTCATGCGGGATTTTGAAGATAGTGGATTATTGCCGGAACACTCACATCAGAATAGCGTGCTGCATATCAATGACAATGTCGTCAGTAAGGTTGCAAAGGGAGACATTGATATCAAGCCAGCGGTGAGTCGTATTGAAGGCGACATGGTTCACTATGTTGATGGATCCAGTCAGGCTGTTGACGCAATTGTCTTCTGTACTGGCTATCACTTTTCCTCCCCGGATTTCCTTCCCGAGTTGTCAATTGAGAATGGCTTATACGAAGGAGTCTTTCACCCAGACCTTCCAAAACTGGCTTATATCGGAAATGTCTGCAAACCGGTCAGAAGAGCTACGACCAATATCTTTCCAGTCACTGAGTTACAGTCCAGATGGTTCAGCCATATCCTCAGTGGAGAGCTGGAGCCGCCATTACGTAGCGTTATGTTAGACGCTCTGGAACGTTGGGAGGGAGTCAATATTGATGAACTTTATCCTATATCTCTTGCTGAAAAGTTCGGCGCGTTTCCTGATCCCCGGGAGAATTGGTCCCTCTACTGGGAGCTCCTCAATATGCCTTCTTACCCTTCCTTGTTTCGCTTGCAGGGCCCTAATCCCTGGCCTCAGGCAAGACAACATATCGATGCAGTAAAGGCAAAAACCTGCCCACCGAACTTCATAACGCCTGAGATCGAGCAATACAAATATGTCTTGCTCAGCAGACTGGGCAAGTCGACCTTGGAACACTTGTTCAATACACATCAGATTGATGAAAACGAGCTGAATCTTGCCCTGTCTGTAAGCAACGGCGAACCAAGTCAGGCAGCTGAAAGGCAGCAGAGCGGTGATGTCGCCAAAAAAGTAAAATCAGATTTAAAAGAGCTAATCTTTGATATTCTGAAAATCGAACCAGACACAATAAGCTCACAGCAGCCCTGGTTATCCATGGGGTTCGATTCGATCACATTGACCAGGCTGGCCAACCAGATCAATCAATGCTTTCCCTGCGTTAAACTGAGCCCAGCGGCGTTTTTGCAGCACGCTACACTTGACGAACTGGTCGTAGAAATCGCCGCAAAGCACCAAGAGCCGGAATCCGACCATGGTTTACCGTCAACAGGCTCCAATAAAACAGAAAGCCAAGCGGAAGTAAGCGGATCGAATATTGAGAATGATCCGAATTTTTTATCCTGGCTGGGCAATAAGATATATGAGCTTCTCAAGGTTGATATCACTGAAGAAAACCTGGATACGCCTCTTGTGGCGCTTGGATTTGATTCTATATCGCTGACTCGTTTGGCCAACGAAATCAACCGGCGATACAAGGATCTGGCCGTCGCCCCGTCAATCTTTATTGAATATCCAACCGTTTCCGCCCTGTCTGCCTATTTATCACAAGATTTCGCACAAGAATTGGCGCATACCCAAGACAACCGGGAAGAACAGAAAGAACAGGAAAGACGAGAGTACCAAAAAGCGGAGCAGACGAACCCGCAGAAGCAAAGACCAACCCGGAATGGACAGATTGACGACATTGCCATAGTAGGTATCGCCGGTCGCTTTCCCGGTAGTGAAGACATTGGCGAGTTTTGGCGCCAATTAAAAGAAGGTCATAGCATGATCAATCTGGTGCCGCAGGACCGCTGGGACTGGAAGAAGATCTACGGAGCCCCTTTGGCTCATAGCGGCAAAACCGATTGCAACTATGGGGGCTTCATCAGGGATGCAGCGTTATTTGATCCGCTATATTTCAATATTTCTCCCAGTGAAGCCAGACTGATGGATCCCCAACAGCGGATCTTTCTCGAAGTCGTTGAGCTGTGCCTGCAAAATGCCGGGTATAGTCGAGAAGCCATGAATGGTAGCCATACCGGGGTGTATGTCGGTGTCGCCCGCCTTGACTACGCTGGTCTCATTACAGACAGCAACGACCGAACTCATGGTTATGCCAATACGGGAAATACTCATGCAATCTTGGCTAACCGTGTCTCGTACATATATGGTTGGACAGGAGAAAGTCTGGCCATTGACTGTGCCTGTTCAAGCTCATCCCTGGCGATACATAAGGCAGTCAGAGCTATTTCATCGGGCGAATGTGAGCAGGCAGTGGCAGGTGGCGTTAACCTGATTCTCAGCCCAACCACATTTATATCAAATCGAAAAATGGGGCTTCTTAGCAACGAGAGCAGCGTTCGCTCTTTTGACCAGAAGGCTAGCGGTTATCTGAGTGGAGAAGGTGCCGGAGCAGTTCTTTTAAAGCCACTTTCACGAGCGCTGGCAGACGGCGACTTTGTTTACGCCGTGATCAAAGGCAGTGCTGTCCGACACTGTGGACACGGCGCCTCACTGACAACCCCAAATCCCAAAATGCAGGCTCAGGTGATTCGCGATGCCTACGCTGACGCTGGCATACCACCTTCAAAGGCCACGTATATTGAAGCCCAGGGCGCCGGAAATGTCATGGGGGACTCTGCAGAGTTAAGTGCTTATCACGATGTGTTTGACACGGACGAGACCGCAGCACAATCCATTGGTGTAGGAAGCATCAAAGGCAATATTGGACACCTGGAGACAGCCTCTGGTGTCGTTGCTTTGATTAAGCTTCTGCTGGCGATGAAGAATCAACAGATGCCACCCATGTTGCACGCTGATGAATGCCAGTCATATTTTGCAATGGATAAGGGGCCGTTTTTCTTTCCTTCCAATGCCCGCCATTGGAAGTCGTCTACTGATAACCCAGTTATAGCGAGCCTGCATAATTTTGGTTACGGAGGTGTCAATGTGCATCTGGTACTTCAGGATTATCGTCGGCCGACGCCACCTTTGACTCATCGATCAGAGCCCTGCCTGATAGCGTTTTCGGCTGCGAGCCAAAGCCAACTCAGACAGTATCTGAACAGTATCAGGGATTATCTGACAAACCCTGGGTCTGCCATTTATAACGCCGAGCCGACTCTCAACGATATTGCATTCACCTTACTTCATGGCCGCCCTCAGTTATCTACTCGCGTACACTTTATCGTGTCTTCGATGGCCGAGCTTATTGATGGGATCGGACATTATTTGAGCGGGGAGAAGGCCCTAGGAGCCAGTACTTCCATTGATCCAATATCGATTGACGTGAAATCGATTCCGGTCAGCCAGGGTGGACACCCCATGCTGGATGGTTTGTCCAGGGATGAGAGGCTCCTCGCATTGGCAGAGTTCTGGCGCGCCGGAAATATTATCGACTGGCAACGTTATCAACTACACCGAGATGGTCGTCGCACCCCGCTGCCATGTCCCGGCTTCGATAAGGCATTCTATTGGGCAGGGAATATCGAAGGGTGTTCAGGCGCATCCACCAATCCCATGCTTGGCCATAACTGCTCCACGACAGCGCAGCCTCAATACAGGATTAAATTCACCGGTAACGAATTCTTCTTTGCCGATCACCGGGTAGGGGAGGACAAGATTCTGCCTGGAGTGGCTCATCTTGAGATGGTTCGCTCTACTGGCGAAGATACCGGGCTGAATGTTGTCGTCATGAAAAATATCATGTGGGGGCAGCCAATTATCATTCGTGATCAAAGCCTGGAAGTCGCCTGCTCAATTCGGGTCAAAGACGAAGCAACTCAATCCCATCATTTTGAGTTACATTCCGGAGAGAAACTCTATTGCAAAGGGACGATTCTTAATACTGACCATTCAATTTCCACTCCGAATCAACTCAGGGTAGAAGCTCTAATGAAGAGTTTCGATCGAATATTGGAACACAATGCCATATACGATCAATTTGGTCTTCGGGGGCTACATCTGGGGCCGGCCTTCAGACCACTACGTAAACTCTGGTTTAATAGTGAACAGGCACTCGGACAACTGGAGATTCCCACTGAAATCAGTTCTTCATCCAAAGACTTTTACCTTCACCCGTCAATTATGGATGGTGCTTTGCAGACAATTACTGCGCTAGTGTCGGGTGAATTGTCCAATCGCCTTTATCTCCCATTTTCGCTCGGTAAGATCTGCGTTTATGCGCCAGTTAACGAGCCATGCTACGCTCTTAGTCGGCGGCTTCAGAATCAAAGTAATCAGGACAATAGCCTTCTGCACTTCAATATCACGCTTATAGCAGGCGATGGACGAGTTCTGGCCGAACTGACTGAGTTTTGTGTGCGTCTATGGAAAGAGTCACCTGAGCATGAGGATCGGAAGGGCTTCGGGCTGACGACGCCAGAGTTGATGCTCGCCAGAGTTGACAGCAAGCCGACAAATAATCACAAGGTACGGCCGATAGCAGATTTCTTTGATTGCGAATGCTCTCTCCTGGCCATTGATATTGGTCAGAACAGTGTGGTGTCGGACAGACTACCTGCCAAATACAAACCTCACCCTCATTTTGTTCATTGGTCACTGGCGGAAGGAAAAATCCAGGACTGCATAACATCTGCACAATTGAGCTTTAAAAGCGACGATGACATTTGCCGGTGTATTGAGGAATTACTGGCCGGGAAAGCTTTACCTTCCAATATATTGTTAACGATGCCCGCTATAGCAGAAGATCCGGGCAGATGGATATTTGAAAGAGTATTTACGCTACTCAAGAGTTTGGTTTCCAGGGTCAAAAATGAAACCCGGCTAATCTGCATTGACACTAACCAAACTGTTAATCCTTGGAATAAAGCAACATCATCTTTTCTGAAGTCTCTATCCAAGGAATCTCCCCAACTGAAATGCCGATATGTCCATTTTCAAGGAGTGACCGACAAATTTCCTCCTATAGAAGCAATTCTGGCTGAATTCTTCGAGGCTGACACAGATGATACAAATATAGAAGCTGATATATGTACAGAAGGGAGCGTCCGCCGGTATGAATGTCTGAGGGCATTAGACGTATCAACATTGGTTGTTGATCCTCTCCAGTCAGATTCGTACCGCATCTCACCCTTCAAGCATGGTGGCGTGTATCTCATTACCGGAGGCATGGGCAAATTGGGCGTTATATTTGCCCGTCATCTCGCTGCCCACGGGGATGTTCGTCTGGTTCTGGCGGGTAGCTCACCGATGGATGAAGGCAAGCTCAAAGTGATTCGTGAACTCGAGAGCCAGGGGGCCGGCGTCAGATATTTCAGAACCGATTTCAGCAACCGGTCCAGCGTCAGCGAAATGTTGTCAGCAGCACAAGAGTGCTTCGGCAGTCTCACTGGGATATTTCATTGTGCAGGCCGCACCGACGATGATTACCTGATCAATAAGCGGCTTATGTCCACTGCCAGTGTAGTGAACCCCAAAGCTCAAGGTGCGATGTTACTTGATGAGCTTACCGGAGATCATTCATTGGATTTCTTTGTTATGGCCTCTTCGCTTACCAGCGTGGCGGGAAATGCAGGACAAACCGACTATGCCTATGCCAATGGATTTCTGGATAGCTTTGCCGCATATAGAAATTCACAAGTCGAAGCAGGTAAGCGTTCAGGTCTCACTTTGTCTATTAACTGGCCCCTTTGGCAAGACGGCGGTATGACACTGGCGACAGCCCAACTTGAATGGCTTGAACAGAATCTTGGACTGTTACCGATGCCTACCTCCGAAGGCTTAAAAGCATTGGACTATGGATTGTTAAACGGTCTCAGTCGTCTCGTGGTTCTCTATGGACATAAGCCTCTATTAATTAATCAGTTCAATCTATGGGCGCCGGAACAAGCCCTGGAAGGGTCAATATCGGAGAGTGAGAATCAGGTTCCTGACACCTTTGATTTTGTCCGCGAAACGGTTTTACAGCTGTTCAGTAAAAAGTCGGGGATCCCTGCAGAGTCCATAGATGCGACGAAGCACTTATCCTCCTATGGTATGGACTCTATGATGGTGATGGAACTGACCCGTTCATTGGAGAATGACTTCAGTGACATTCCGGGGACGCTGTTTTTTGAACATCCCACGATCGATGCCGTGGCAGGTTATTTGTGTGAAAAGCACCAGGGGAAACTCGATTCCTTAATGAACCGGCGATCAAAAGAACCTTCCAAACAGATCTTGAATACCTTGCCATCGGGCGAAGAAGGACTGACCTCGATATCTACGCTGTTGCAAAATCTCCCGGTAGAGAGTCAAATCCAGCAAATTCCAGTATCCCCAGAGGTCAAACTGGAAACCATCAGTCTGGGGCAGGGCAGTCCATTGTTGTTTATACCCGGGTTTGGTATGACGGCCAAATTATGGTTTCGCCAATTGGAATACTTCGCTGAACACCACCGCATCGTTATCGTTCATCCTCCTGCCCACGGTGAAAGCGACGCCGCTGATGATGTCTCTCCATCAACAATTGCCCACTACCTTGTAAAGGTACTGAAAGCTCTGAAAATCCATGAGCCTGTCGATGTGGTAGGGACCTCCTTTGGAGGTCAGATTGCTCAATGCCTGGCGGCCGTTCACGGCTCGATGGTAAAAACCCTGACAATCGCAAACAGCTTTTATGAGCTCAAGGACAGATTCAGCCCGACAGATCCATTGGCTGGCAGCATCGTATCGGTCGGGGGGGATTTGTGGCAGGAATTCAATGACCAGTCCTTACAAGACAATGCGACACTTCACAAAGACTACCTGATGATTAAAGGCAGTATCGGCCTGGATTCAGCCAATGCCTTGACCTATATCGACGGTTTTACCAGAACCTCAACCCGGGAAATGTTGAAAGACATTAAAGCCCCCACGCTGATTATTAGCGGGTCAGAGGACCGGTTGAGTAACCGGGATGTAAACAGCACCCTGCACGAATCATTGTTGGGCAGCCGGTTTCACTGCATTGAAGGAGCTGGACATTTTGCCTGCGTTACTCATCACCGGGAATTTAATGAAATAGTTAACCAGTTTATAAGTCGCCACCAAGAGAAAGCGTCAGGGAAAATGACATATGCAAGTGTGGATTGATCTGCATTTTCGCATTACTGCTATAGCAAACCTGAATAAAACAAGGCCAAAAAGAAAAGGAAAAAGGAATGAGAGTAGGTATTGAGGCAATTAATCTTTATGCCGGTGTCGCCTGCATGGATGTTTTAACAATATTTAAGCATAGAGAGCTGCAAATCGATCGGTTTGACAATCTCATGATGAACAAGAAGTCCGTTGGCTTGCCAAATGAAGATGCGGTCACCTGTGCCGTTAACGCCGCTGTAAAATTGATTAACAATATGGATCCGGATGAGAAAGACCGGATCGAAATGGTGATTACCTCCACTGAATCCGGCGTGGACTTTGGGAAGTCAATCAGCACCTATATTCATGACTATCTGAAACTCAATAGCGCATGCAGGGTGTTCGAAGTCAAACAGGCCTGTTTTGGTGGCACGGCTGCTTTACAACAAGCCGTTAATTATGTGGCCTCTGGAGTTTCTCCCGGTGGTAAGGTGTTGGTGATTGCAACCGATATCGCGCGTCATGCGAACCTTAACTACGCAGAGCCCACGCAATCAATCGGCGCTGTCGCCATGCTGGTCAGCGATAATCCGCAAATACTGGAAATGGATTTTGGTGCGATAGGCCAGCACAGCTATGAAGTCATGGATACATGCCGACCGGAGACGGAACTGGAAACAGGAAATCCTGACTTGTCATTGCTTTCCTACCTGGATTGTCTGGAAAACTGTTACAAGCGATATGAAGAGAAAGTGGAAGACTCTGATTTTCGCCACACCTTTGACTACCTGGCTTTTCACACACCCTTTTGCGGTATGGTAAAAGGCGCCCACCGGAAAGTGATGCGTTCACTCTATCGTACCAAACCGGACGTAATAGACATCGATTTTTCCAAGCGGGTCAAACCCTCACTGAGTTATTGTCAGGATGTAGGCAATGTCTATTCCGCCACCCTATATTTCGCCCTGTGCGGAATTATCGACAATGCAGACTTTGACGATGAGAAACGTGTCGGCATGTTTTCGTACGGCTCGGGCTGCTCTTCGGAGTTTTTTAGCGGGGTTGTCCCACATTCAGCCAAAGAAAAACTCGCTGAAATGAAAATAAAGGATCGCCTTGAACAGCGATACGCTCTAAATACGGAAGAATATGAGTCGTTGCTTAAACTGAATGCTGAGTGGACCTTTGGCATAAAAGACCGGCCGGTTGATATTGCACCGTTTAAGAACATCTATGAGAAAACGATGGCCGGAAAAGGACTCCTGGCCCTTGCCGGGATCGAAGACTACCATCGCAAATACCAATGGACCTGAACCCATTTTGAAGGATTATCACTGATGTACTACTACGAACTATCCCCGAGATACTCAGAAACTGATGCCATGGGGCATATCAACAATACGGTTCTACCTGTGTGGTTTGAGAAGGCCAGGGACCCGATATTTGAATTGTTTATGCCGGGACGTGATTTATCCAAGGCTAATTTAATTACTGTGAAGTATGAGATCGAGTTCAGCAACGAGATACGCTATGAACACGATGTCCAGATATCGACGGGGATAAAAAAGCTTGGTAACTCTTCTCTCACGGTTGTGCAACAACTGATGCAGAACGATAAGCTCTGTGCCGTCGGGCAGACCACCATTGTTCATTTTGACTACGAGAACAAGAAACCCGGACCAATACCAGAAACCATTCGTCAGAAACTCGAAGAACATATCGTACCGACGGAATAACCACGGATTTAACAAATAAAAGTAGAAAAGGAAAAGGGAAATAACATGGATAAAAGCGAAGTTTTTGATGTCATCAGAGACAATATCGAAGAGGTTCTGCCACGAGTCACCCGTGAACAGATTCGCATGGATGGAAGCCTGGTGGATCTAGGTGCCAACTCCATCGATCGGATGGAGGTTGTCACCTTTTCAATGGAGGATCTTGGAATCAAGGTTCCTCTTCAATCATTAGCGAAGGTCGACAATCTTGCCGGCTTGGTGGATCTGTTTCACAAGCACTTACACGAATCAGCCTAAGGCGGTGAATGATGTCTGTCGTGGTAACAGGAATGGGCATATTTTCCAGCATTGCCCCCAACCTTACAGATTTCCTGGATGCGCTGAAATCAGGTAGAGCAAACTATTCGATAAAAATGGTGACCTACGGCTCCGAAGAAATGCCGGTCGTAGGTTCTTTTTTGGAGGCTTTTGATTTCAAAGAGCAACTTAACTCCCGGCAATCGATTCCAGCGGTGCTGAAAGAGAAGGCTCTAAATGCCGGCCGTCGTGCTCCAACTGCTATCCAGGCCTCCATTCTGGCAGCAATGGAAGCCTGGATACAGGCTAGGCTGTCAGAACATGTTGCAGCAGAAGACAGTGTTAGTGTCATCGTTGCCGGGAACAACCTGACCAACGACTACATTGCTCAGATGCATCGGACCTATGGGGATCGTCCAGAATATTTGCCGCCTCGCTTCATTCTCCATTCGATGGATACAGATCAGGTAGGAACTTTAAGTGAAATTTTCTCAATCAGAGGAGAAGGTTTGACGACAGGTGGTGCTTCGGCCAGTGGTAACGTGGCACTTATTAAGGCATTTCAGTTAATCAAGGCAGGGGAGTCGGATATCGCTCTGGTGGTCGGCCCAATATCGGAACTATCCCCAATGATTTTTCAGGGGTTCGATAAAATCAGTGCACTGGGTGGAACTGGCTTCATAGAAAATCCGGCACTCGCCTGCCGGCCTTTCGATAGCGGACATGAGGGCTTTATTCCAGGTCAAAGCAGTGCTTGCCTTATACTCGAAAGCCGACTGAGCGCCCAGGCTCGGGGAGTGGCACCTCTGGCTGCAATGCTGTCGGGCAAAAGTTGCCTTGACGCAAACCGACAGGCAAATCCCGCTATGGAAGGCCAAATCCGTGTTATGAAAGAAGCCCTCCGTGGAGCAGAAATAGATGCTGGGAAAATTAACTATATTAATGCCCACGGCACTTCCACCCCCCTTGGTGACGAAACGGAGTTACGTTCAATCCAGGCCATTTTCGGATCAGGAAAAACAGGCCCATGGATTAATTCCACCAAAGGATTGACGGGGCACTGCCTGTACAGCGCCGGTGTTGTTGAGGCCGTCACCACAATCCTGCAAATGCAGAACGGGTTTATTCATCCGAATCTTAACTTAGTCAACCCAGTGGATGACGACTGCATGTTGGTGGGCTCCCAGGCAAAACCAGCTCAAATCCGTTATTCATTGAGCAACTCTTTTGGATTCGGTGGTATCAACACATCTGTAATTTTTGCCGGAGCTGGAGTTAACGGAACTCTATAACCGACAATAGGAAAAGGAATAGAAGGAATAGGACTATGACCACATACTTATTTCCCGGTCAGGGCTCGCAAAGTAAAGGAATGGGGCAAACTGCTTTTGATGATTACCCGGATCTGGTTGCACAGGCCGATGAGATTCTCGGTTATTCCATAAAGAAACTCTGTCTTGAAGACCCGGACAATCAACTGAACAAAACCCAATATACTCAACCGGCCCTATATGTGGCGAATGCCTTACTATACCTCCAGCACCTGCAACGGGGAGGAACGGCGCCGGATTTCCTGGCCGGACACAGCCTGGGAGAGTATAACGCCCTACAGGCCGCCGGAGTCATGAGCTTTGCGGATGGGCTTTCCCTGGTAAAGAAAAGGGGAGAGTTGATGAGTAAAGCCGTTGGCGGGGCAATGGCAGCCATCGTGCGGGTGGGAGAGGTAGATGTTGAGCGATGTCTGACTGAAAACAATCTGATCGATATCGATATCGCGAACTATAACAGCCCTACGCAGACGGTGCTGTCAGGCTTGGAGAAAGATCTGGAAGACGCACAACCGATATTTGAAAAGGCCGGGGCAATGTTCATCCCCCTCAACACCAGTGGCGCTTTTCACTCGCGCTATATGGAAAATGCCAGAACAGAGTTTGCTGAGTTTCTAAACCAATTCAAGTTCTCCGTTCCTGGAATCCCGGTCGTTTCCAATGTTTCGGCACAACCACATGACCCGGAAAATATACGCCAGGCGTTGGCAGATCAGATAACCCATTCAGTACGATGGACACAGAGCATTCGCTACCTTCTCGGTCAGAGAGAAACTGACTTTGTAGAAATTGGCGGCGGGGATATTTTGACCAAAATGGTTAAAGCGATACAGTCTGGCGAAGAAAGCCCGAGGCCCAGGCGGAGACGTAACAGAGTCACACCTGGTACGACACAGAATCGGAGGACAGAGTCAGACGCTACAAGCCAAGAGATTTTATCACCACAAAGGACTGTCGAAGAATGGAATAGTCGAGCCCCGGTAGGAACCAGAGTACACGTTACTGGCTATGACGAACTATTTGTCACCCGCAGCATTGCCAAACTGCTGTTCGGAATCAGGGCTGTTGTCTACATGGAAGGCTACAAAGGATATTTTTCCTTAACGGAGGTTACGCCGGAGGTCACCAATGTCTGAAGTGTATCAGACAATAAGAGTGCGATTTGAAGGGGCTGTATGCTTTCTGCAGCTGTATCGTCCTGACGCTGACAACACCATTAACCATGAGATGATAAATGAGTGTCACGAGGTGTTAGAGCTATGCCGTGAACGCTATATCACCATCATTGTTCTTGAGGGATTGCCTGAGATATTTTGTCTCGGCGGCGACCTGGAGTCCATGACCGCTTCGGACGAAGGAGGTATTCCTCATGAATCAATGCCAGAGCAGCTTTATGAATTATGGACATTGATGGCAACAGGCCCCTTTATTACCCTGGCCCATGTATGCGGCAGAGTAAACGCAGGAGGAGTCGGCTTCGTTGCGTGTTGTGATATTGTGATTTCCGATATCGGGGCTCAGTTCAGTCTTTCCGAGCTTTTATTCGGATTGATGCCTGCCTGCGTTCTCCCATTTCTGGTACGACGAACTTCTTTCCAAAAAGCCCATCAACTTACTCTGATGACGAAACCAATTTCAGCGGAGCTGGCTAAGCAGTGGGGCCTGGTAGATGAGTGCGAACAGAATAGCCAGCGGGTGTTACAACAATATCTTTCTCGTTTGAAGAGGATGAATAAGATTGCCATCAGTCGTTACAAACAGTATATCAGCGCTCTGGCTGACAACATTCAGTCAGCTAAACCCCTGGCTTTAAAAGCCAATAGGGAGGTTTTTAGTGATCAGGACAATATTGAAAATATCAGACGTTACCTGCAAACCGGGCAGTTTCCATGGGAATAACCAAAGGCGTGTTCTAACCTGGAGCCCATCAGGCTAGTTGTGCTCCAGAAAAGCGAAGGTCATTAATGTGGATGAGTTTAAAAGCTGGTAGTGCGCCTTCACTAGACTTCCAACGGGAAGCTCTTCACAAAGAGCTTCCTGGATTTGTAGTGTAATGGTCCTCTCTATCAAATCGACTTCTGTAATGTGAACAGCCGAAAAATCAAAGTAGCGTCCCACCAAGCTAAAAGCTGCTTTAAAAAAGCTTTCTTTACTTGAAAAAACCAAAGTGAGCAGACGGTCAAGCGAAACGATTGAAGTGGTTACAGACCTTAGATAACAGAGCTCATCCTTATTTACGACGAGCTGTGTCATTGCTTCCCGGGTAGATCCTTCAATATTGTCCTCAATATCAATACCCACACCAGCATAGGCATGACTCTTACAAACCAGTGCAGCTGCATAATTGTTGCTATGAGTGATGCTACCGGACAGTCCAACCGGCCATATGGGGTCATTGGTTTTCCCTTGGATGACATCGAAGCGTGAATATCCAAACTCCTGCAATGCGCTTTGTGCACAGACTCTGCCGGCCAGGAATTCAGCTTGCCGTTTAAGGACACTAGATTGTATACGAGGAGGGAAATTGATCCCGTAATGCTGGTAAAGCCCAGTAGTATATTGATCCGGTTCGAACTCACAGACAACGCAGATCGTACTTCGACAGCTGGGTAGGTTTTTAATATCGAGGGGGCGAATAAATGACCGGGAGCTTCTTGTTTCCGTCAAACGATACATACTGCTAAAGCCTTTCCATGCTTCGTGTCGATATTCTTGGCAGACCATATAATCTAAACAACCTTTTGTAAAATTCCCAGTAAAATGGGCGACTTTTTTTGGTTCGGCATGCGCTGTTTTGGTATCTGCAGACTATAGACTAACGATTGCACTAACCGACCATTGAAAGCAATGCTCTGCACCTTTTCAGTGCACAAAAAATTGTAAAAAAACTGAAAGAAAAATATAGACGATCAGATGTTTGTTAAGATATTGTTACATTATTCAGGGAATGAAGGGCAGTGTATCGGGAAGGAATAATCGGGACACAGAAGTAAACGACCTCCTCCTGAAAACCACTCACTGTCAAATCTAAACTACAGCTTTCGCCTTTTATCCCGAGTGAAGAAAAGGCCAAATGCCAGCCGGCAATTGTAGTCATTCCTAATGAATAAAATCTTTATAGCCATTGAGTACTTTCGGTACTTTGGAGTGGTACGTAATTGCGTTGACCTATGGCCGGTCGAGAACCTTTCGAGCGGTTTTAAAAGGCTTGCGTAGCAGGATTGAAGCCCTCCTGATCAAACAGGAAGGTTACAGCAGTGGTCTGCTGGTCAATTTACCTGCACTTAGGTATTTGGATGACCTTAATCTCGACAATGAGAAGGAAGTTGGGTTCACAATGGATGTAGCAGTAGTCTCAATGCAAGGAGTTTTCCCTGAAGCTACTAGTGTAGAAACTTTATGGGAGAATTTGAAAAAAGGGATTGTTTCGATACCGGAGCATTCTCCAACAGTACAGGATATTAGTGCCGGCGAACTATGGATTCATCGTAGACCACTTATATCCAACCCCGAATATTTCGATGCAGGTTTTTTCCGGCTTAGCGAGATTGAGGCTGAGGCATTAGATCCGCAGATCCGCATCCTGCTGGAACAGTGCTGGTTGGCGCTTGAGCAAGCTAATGCCTGCCATGAAGATGCAAGGCTACGTACGGGAATTTTCGCGGGACTACGACACTCACGCTATCTGGATGAGCATTTACAACACAGCCGCCGCCATCAACAATCGTTAGGTGGTGACTACTTGCAAATGATTAACCGCAAAGATAGCGCAGCCACGTTTCTAGCTTATCAGCTTGGGTTAGGCGGGCCAGCCATCAGCCTCAATACGGCATGCTCAACCTCTCTACTGGCAGTACATCTGGCGTGTAACAGTTTGCTGACATGGGAGTGTGATGTTGCCTTGGCCGGCTCAGCCGCTATTCCCGCCTTTGAGCCTGAGTCCCAGAAAGCCATCCCTGGAGGTTTTCTTTCTCCAGACGGCTTGTGTCGTCCGTTTTCCCATGCCGCAAATGGCACCATAGATGGTTCCGGTGTGGCGGTTGTTGCCTTGAAGAGGCTTGAAGATGCCATTCGAGATGGTAGCAAAATACATGGAGTTATTCGCGGAAGTGCGATAAACAACGATGGAAATGACAAGGTTGGTTACTCCGCACCAAGCGTGAGCGGTCAAACCAGGGTGATCAACGATGCTTTGGATGTCGCTGAAGTTGATGTAGAAGATATCGGTTACATTGAAACCCATGGGACAGGTACGGCCCTTGGCGACTCAATTGAGATCAGGGCACTTGTTCAGTCATGGGAAGGGCGTACGGACAAAAAGGCGTTCTGCGCGTTGGGCTCTATAAAAGCCAATGTGGGGCATCTGGGGACTGCCGCGGGGGTGACGGGACTGATTAAAGCCTGTTGTGTCGTGCGAGATGGGGTCATTCCTCCTTTGGCCCATTGCGATACACCAAACCCTGCATTTGATCTCGAGCAAACGCCTTTTCGAATTCCACAAAAGACCGAACATTGGCAGCACAACTCCAACTCAAGGATGGCTGCTGTCAGCAGCTTCGGTATTGGGGGGACGAATGTTCATCTCGTTGTCGAACAGCCACCCTTGAAACCCGACCTTCAAGACGCACCTCTCAGAGCTAACTCGCAATCCTCGCTGCTAATGCTTTCTGCCAAGACACCTGGAGCGTTGGTAAATCAGTGCAGGCAACTATCTGGTTATCTGTCAAAAGCCAAAGATGCTGATTTACCGGGGATATCTGCAACGCTTGCGCATACACGACTGCATTTCCCTTTTCGTTTTTCAGTCTGCGCTCAAAACATTCATCAGGCCCAACAAAGATTGGGGCAATGCAGTTCACCAAAGGTAAGTCATGCTGAGAGTCGGATTCTATTCACCTTTCCAGGGCAGGGCGTTCAGCATCTTAACATGACGCTTTCGCTATATCGCGAAAATGCCATATATCGACAATATCTCGATATTGCAGCAGATTCGATGCGCAAGCACGGAGGCGGAGAGCTCTTAAACCTGCTCTCACATGACGAAGAAACCTTAAAACGTACTGAATATGCGCAACCTGCGATATTCGCCACTAGCTGGGCCTTAGCGAAGTGGTGGGAGCAAATGGGCGTACGACCGGATGTGATGGTTGGGCACAGTATCGGGGAATGGGTTGCGGCTTGTCTGGCTGGTGTATTTGAGCTCGACGATGCGATGCGCCTGGTCTGTATGCGGGGAAAACTGATGCAAGAGGCTACCCCCGGTCAAATGCTTTCGGTCTTCATGAGTGCGATTGAACTAAGGGAACATCTTCCTCACGGTGTGGAAATAGCCGTTATTAACCAACCTGAAAATTGTGTGGTTGGAGGTGAAAGGCAACAACTTGAATCTCTGACAGAGACGTTAAGCAGTCTGAACATTGCGTTTTCTTATTTGCATACGTCTCATGCTTTTCACACATCCTCAATGTCGGAAGCAGCACAAAAATTTGAATCAGCGGTCAATCTGGTTCACAAGAGGTCGCCTTCGATATCAATAATATCCAACGTCACAGGCAAGCCGCTAACAGCCGAACAGGCGACATCCGGTACATACTGGGCTGACCAGATCAAAAGTACCGTCCAGTTTTCTGATGGGATGGGGTTCGCACTTGCAGAGGGAGCTAATGTCGTCGTTGAGTGTGGGCCCGGCAATGTATTGACGACTTTGACCCAAGGAAGACAAGAAAATGCGACTTTCATTTCGAGCCAGCCTCATATTTCCCAGCCGGGAAGCTCATATTCGGCATTAATTGCGGCCGCAGGTGAGGCCTGGGCTTGCGGCTTGGATATAGATTGGAAATCACTGGCACCCAATGAAATAGATCTGGATAAGTTCGGCCTTCCAGGTTACAGCTTCGACAGAAAATATTATTGGGTAGAGCGGAATATTGATACGACACGCTTTAACGCCGATGCCATCGTTGAGTTGATTACGAGTAATAGCATTTCATTGTTGAAAAATGGAGAGGAGTACAGTTCCTCAAAGGATATTCAGACCCTCATTCAGAATTTAACTTCAACAGTTAATGAGGAAAACGGCAAAGGTTTACTAAAGGATGGAAAGATGGATCTACAGCAAGACAACCCAGCGAATGATCAGGCAGACATACAGCAAAAAATCACACAAATATGGCAGGAAGTGTTGGCTGTCCCTTCAATAAATCCCGATGAAAGTTTCTTTGACCTGGGGGGCAACTCTCTTTGGGCTTTACAGATTGTTAGCAAAGTCAATGCTGAATTTGGATGCGAGGTGCAACTCACCGAATTGTTGAGTGCTGCCACCATCAATGATCTGACCCACCTGGTCGAGACCAAGTTGATAAGCGGTCTCGATGATTCAGAACTAAATGCGTTGCTGGCCAATATGCACGACCTGTCCGAGTCCGAAATCAACGCCTTATTGCTGGAAGTGGAAGGGAAAGAACATGAGTGAGCTTCTAAAAGAAAAGCTCGCTGCATTATCTCCTGAACAGCGAGAATTATTGCGTAAACGGTCCAAGCAACTTGGCAAGGAAGAAGTCTATACGGCCAAATCGAACGATATGGACTTTAGTCTTTTCTTCTTTTCAGCCACGGGTGAAGAATGCTCAAACGACAAGTACTCTTTCCTTCTGAAATGTGCTGAATTCGGAGATCAGAATGGCTTCAAGGCCATTTGGTTACCTGAGCGGCACTTCACACACTTTGGCGGGCTTTATCCTAACCCATCAGTCTTAGCCGCTGCGATTGCGGTGAAAACGGAAAAAATCGAGCTGCGAGCTGGTAGTGTGGTCGTGCCACTACATAACCCAATGCGTATCGTTGAAGAATGGTCAGTGGTTGATAATCTGTCTAACGGCAGAGTGTCACTGGCCCTGGCCAGTGGCTGGAACAAAGAAGATTTTGCAATGCGTCCGGAAGCATGGCATGAAAGGCGTGAACTGGTCGCTTTAGGAATGGACCAGATGCAAAGTCTCTGGCAGGGGGAATCTTTAGAAGTAGAAGGGGTTGATGGCGAAAAAATCTCGGTAAGAACCTACCCAAGGCCGATTCAGCCTGAATTGAAGTATTGGTTGACCTGTAGTTCTCCAGAGGGATGGAAAAGAGCTGGAGAGCGAGGTTCCAATGTGCTTTGTATGCTTGGCAATTCCATCAATCTCCTCGCACAGAATATTGAGAACTATCGGCAGGCGAGGGAGCAGGCTGGCTTTGATCCTAACGGCGGCACCATAACCGTCATGCTGCATACTTATGTCGATGATGATCTGGAAAGAGCCAAAGAACAGGTACGAGAACCAATGATGCAGTACCTGTCAGGATACATAAAGCAATTTGACAATTTGGTGAACGAGAACACTCGTAAGGATGTGGATACCAACAAGCAGCAATTGCTTGAATTTGCATTCGAAAAATATTTCGGGCAAGCCGCCTTATTCGGACCAAAAAGCAAATGCCAAAAGCTGATTGATAAATTGAGTTCCATCGGTGTCAATGAGATCGCCTGCCTGGTCGATTTTGGTGTTCCTCTCGACAAAACCCTATCCAGCTTAGCTAATTTGGGCGAATTGGTCGCCACACTTTCTTCACCTCAATCAGTCTAGACGTCTAAGGGAACTTGACATGACCAACACTGCTACTTTGTCCAAACTCTCTCCCGAAATCAAAGCCAGATTACTGCAACAGCTTTCGCAGAAGGCTAAACAAGTGAATGCAGAGCAGGAGGTCCTGGAAACCTCTCCGGCTTCTTGGCTGACACTGGATCAAAGACCACTACTAACCCTATTTGCTGCAGGTGAAGAGCCAAAAGTGGATGCAGTATCGATTACGTGCCTAAACGACCGTGTTGTGGGTAACGGATTCAGTCTCAGGGATATTACCCATGGCATTTGTGGTGACTTGCCTTTACTAAGCAACATTCGTCAGCTACCGGAGGGACGTATTGCCACACTGACTCTGCCACGTACCTATGGGCAAATTTATTCCCAGAGCAACGATATTGTCAGACTGGTTGAACAAAGTCTGAAAATCTCTAAGTCCATAGGGGCTAAGGCGGTCTCATTGACAGGATTAATTCCTTCCGCAACCTCCTATGGTAAGGCAATTAATTACAACGACGACTTACCGATCATCACCACAGGACATGCGACAACCACTTCAGCCGTGGTTCTCTCCGTCAAAAAGATATTGAGCGAGGCGAATCGCAAGCTTGATCAAGAGGATGTCAGTTTTATTGGTATGGGATCAGTGGGCACGGCGACACTATCGCTGATGCTTAAAGTGTTACCTCATCCGCGCAGCCTTACTCTCTGTGATCTGTACGCTAAAAAAGATGAGATAGAAGCTCTCATGCAGCATATCCGAGAAGAACTGCATTACGAAGGAAAGCTGCGGTTTATTCCCTCGGAACGCGTTTGCCCCGACGAAATCTACGAGTCGACCACGCTAATTGGAGCTACCAATGTGCCGAATGTTGTTGATGTCGAACGCCTGAGGCCAGGTACGCTTATTGTGGATGATTCAGACCCCCATTGCTTCGACGCGGAAAAAGCCATCGAACGATTCAATAATGAAGGCGATATCCTTTTCACAGAAGGCGGCGCGTTGCGAGCACCAAGTGAAATTCAACACAGGATTTATGTGCCCAAAAAACTGGAATGGGCGCTGCAGTATCCAGTAGATGATGACAATGCTCACCACATCACAGGCTGTATTCTCTCCAGTTTGCTTTCGGGCAAATTTAACTATCCGTCTACTCTCGGCTTGGTCGACCCGAATCATGCTGTAGTTCACTACGAAGCGCTACTGGAGCGCGGCTATCAGGCTTCAAACCTACACTGTGGCTCATGGCGAACTCCACCATCACAAATCGTTGAGTTCAGAAAGAAGTACGGCTCGAACAGGGTGGATAGCAATGGCATCTGAAATAGAAAGGCTTCCCTGTTTTCATCATGTTATTCAATACTGGGCCGAACATCGGCCTGATACAGCCGCATTCAATTTCTTAGCGGATGGTGAAGAGGTCAGTGATTCCTTAAGTTTTAGCGAATTGGATAAAAGGGCTCGTCAAGTAGCCATATTTTTGCAGCAAAAGGAATTGCACAAGCAGCCGGTGTTACTTCAATTTCGCCCTGGGATAGATTTCATTGTGGCTTTTTTTGGCTGTTTATATGCGGGAGCAATTGCAGTATCAGCCTATCCCCCGGGAAATAACCGCTCTAAAACGGACCGGCTGGAGAAGCTGATCGCTAGCTGTCAGGCTTCCATAATCCTCACCAATTTGGAGACGTCATCGGATGTCATTCGAGAGAGCGGGGATATTGGACTGTCGCTGCTTTATCTCGACGATACAGTAAGCCTTGATCCTGCAGCATGGACATCCCCGGAGCTAAACGAACAGGACATTGCGTTTCTTCAATATTCTTCCGGCTCTACAGGGGATCCGAAAGGTGTCGTAATCACACACCAGAACCTGATGTCTAATCAAAAGGCAATCAAAAAAGGAATGGGGAATGGGGACCACACCGTTTTCGCGAGCTGGCTGCCCCTATTCCATGACATGGGGTTGGTGGGTAATGTCATGCAACCCATTTATCTCGGCGTCACCTGCTGGCTAATGCCTCCGATGGCATTTTTGCAGAAGCCGATTCGATGGTTGAGACTGATTTCAAATGCCGGGGTCACTTGCACGGGCGGCCCCAACTTTTCCTACGAGCTCTGTGTCAGCCGTGTCAGCGAGGAAGATCGGACCAGTCTGGATTTATCAAAATGGGAAGTCGCATACAACGGCGCAGAGCCCATCAGAAGCGATACGATACAGCGCTTTCAAGACACTTACAAACCTCACGGCCTCAAAAAGCAGGCTATTTTCCTATGCTATGGCCTGGCTGAAGCGACCTTGTTTGTTACTGGTAGCGGTGCTGCCAGGGGGGCTGAGCGCCTGGAAGTCTGCAGCAAGAAACTGAGTGAAGGTATTGCAGACACCGATACTGACCACCCGGTGCTTTCGTTAGTCAGCAGCGGTCAGTTATGGGATGGCGTGGACTTGGCCATTGTGGAGCCGAACAGTCACCAACGCCGCGCTGAAAACCAGGTGGGGGAGATCTGGCTAAAAGGGGACAGTGTCAGTCGAGGATATTGGAACGCTCCTGAACATAATCAGAATCTCCTGAGCCAAATAACGAATGAAGGTAATCAGGTTTGGTTACGTACAGGCGATTTGGGGTTCATACGCAATGGCCAGTTATTTGTCACCGGGCGGCTGAAAGAAGTACTGATTATCCGAGGTAGAAACCATTACCCTCAAGATATAGAACACACCGTACAGCAAGCTTATCCCGGTCTAACTGTCGGAAACGGCGCCGCTTTTCTGGCTGATGATGAGTTAGTCGTCGTTCAGGAATTGCAACGTACAGCGATTCGTCGCTTCGATCACCATGCCGCCCTTGAGGCTGTAAGACAAGCAGTCTCGGAAAAACACGGCCTCATGCTCGCGCACTTTGTAGCACTCAAACCCGGAGGGGTATTAAAAACCTCCAGCGGCAAACTTCGACGTCGACATATGTCTGAACTCTGGCAATCGGGATGCCTTGTATCGATAGGACAGGAAAGAAGCGTCTCTGAAAACAAACTGGATAAACCTACCTCGGAGCTGGGCAGGGTATTAGTCTCAAAGGGAATTAAAGCTCTCCCTCATCAGACTTTATCATCCCTGGGAATTGATTCACTACTGAGGCTGGAGCTGCACGCACTGATACAGGATCAGCTAAAAATAGACATTCCTTTGGAGTGGTTTCTGGATGAGCTTACGATTTCACAGATAGAACTGAACTTAGAGCAACTTCCTGCACGCACAATGGAAGTCGATGCTGTTTCATATCAAAAATCGACGGCCTTGACTCCCTGGCAACAGGCGATTTGGTTACACCAACAGCGTTTTCCTGAAAGCTCGTGCTTTAACCTCGCGACCGAGCTACAGCTCGACCATCCCATGGAGGCTCGGGCGGTAAAGAGGTTGCTTCAAAATATTGCCGAACTCCACCCCCAACTCAGCGCAGTCCTTCGTGGTAATGAGTGGGTGGCGGACACCCGGATTGACATAACTGAGCTGCCTATCGATAACTGGAGCGATTCTCGTCGAATCTCTTGGCTTACCGAATTTAGAACCATTCCTTTTAACTTGAACAATCAAGCTCCATGGCGCTGTGCGCTGCTGTGTGAGGATGGTCGATGTACGCGAATTGCCATCTCAGTTCATCATATTGCATTGGATGCCACCGCCGCACAAACTCTTATCCGCGACCTTTCCAGCAGCCTGCTTGGGAAAGAGGTGAAGTCCAATAGTGTTACGCTGCCGGAAATGTTGGGAGCTTTATCACAAGTCGCCAACGTAGAAGCCAAAGTCCAGCCCAAGCTGATTGAAGCGTTACTTGATGCCCCGGAGCATATCGACTTCAATCTGCCAAAACCTGGTATTCCCGAAAAAATTGCCAGCGTCCGGTATCGGCTCAGTCACGGAATGAGCACAGCGTTATATCATTTTGTCAGCGAAACCGGGACAACAATGCATTCGCTGACGTCTGCAGCGTTTGCCGGACTGCTTGCACGCTATAGTGAAGGAAATGTGATTTCCCTGGGCATACCGACCTCTATTCGTCGTCACGACCAGCATCATTGGGTAAACAACGCAGTGAATGTTGTGCCGATGCCGGTATCGATTGATGACAGTGTCAGCTTGCGTGCGCTTGTCTGCCAGACAGTAGAACAAACCAAGCTTGTGTTGCAGAACCGAAATATTCCCTATGTCACTTTCCTCGACAAAGTTCGCCAGATTCAGCCAGGTCGCAATCAACTGTATCACGCGCTGTTTTCATGCCAGCCCGAAGGGCAGTTACCCCCTGCTGACATTCCGATGGTAGCGTCACAAAGCACGTTTTCGCTGATGGTGTTCCCTTCTCCGGATGAGGTGGTATTTGACCTGGAGTTTGATCCTGTGCTCATCGCACATCGGGATGCGAGACGGATGCTCGATCATTTAGTAAATCTTTTGATCGCAGGAATACAGAATCCCGATAGACCACTGCGGCAAATAAACTTCTTGTCTAATGACGAGATGGCTGAACTTGGACTACTTTTCAGGCAACCTCAGAATGAAACAGTGCCATTTGAGGATGTTATCACTCGTTTCCAGCGACAGACCGATCATAGTCCTGAAGCTATAGCTGTGGAGGATGCAGACGGGCAGTGTACTTATCTAGAGTTATACAACCTTGTTTCATCCTACGTTCGGGCTTTGCGTAAACAAAGTATCGACAATGGCGATCGAGTAGCGATTGCGTTACCACGAGACAGGCATTTACCCGCGGCCATTCTCGCTGTGCATGCCATCGGCGCTATCTATGTACCTCTGGATTTTGAGTATCCGCAAGATCGGCTGTCATTGATTACTGAGGATAGTGAATGTCGATTGGTGATCACCCATAGGCCAAATCAATTTCCTCACCTGAATTGTCTTGAGCCAGTACAAGCGCAATCTCACATCGTACAACGACTGACCCCGGTGTCAGCCGAAGCCATTGCATATGTGCTTTACACATCAGGCTCGACAGGAAAACCCAAAGGGGTTCAGGTCACCCACGCAAATATTTCGGCTTTGCTAAGCTGGGCTGAGAGCCAGTTCACAGAGAGAGAGCGGCACAGGGTTCTGGCCTCAACTTCCATCTGTTTTGATTTATCGGTCTTTGAGCTATTCGTGCCACTCTGTCTTGGGACAACATGCGTCATGGTTGACGCGATCCTCGATCTTCTCAGCTCACCTGTGGATGTATCTCTCGTCAACACGGTGCCGTCGGCTGTTGAGGTTTTATTGGCGCATGACGCATTCCCCAAAACAGCTCAAGCTGCCTTGATTGCGGGCGAACCCTTCCACCAGTCCTTGGTTGAGCGATTGCTGGATACGGTTAGATTGCCCAGGTTGTTTGATTTATACGGCCCGACGGAAGACACCGTTTACTCCACTTGTGGAGAGCGGCGCATTGGTGACATCGCCACTATTGGCAAAATACTGCCTTGCACACGCGGCTATATACTTGACCGACATCAACAGCCTGTTGCTGACGGGGTGGCGGGGGAACTATGGCTATCCGGCGACAAGGTTTCAGCAGGCTACTTAAATCGCCCTTCATTAAACCAGGCCGCATTTCAAGTTCCGGCGGTTTTGGAACATCTGGAAGACAAGGCTTACAGAACTGGTGATCGCGTAAGACGTCTGCAGGATGGACGACTTCTCTATCTGGGAAGACTGGATCATCAAGTAAAGCTACGCGGCTATAGAATCGAATTGAGTGAAGTCGAGCGCCAAATTATGAGTTGCCCCGGTGTTGAAAAAGCCGTGGTCAAAGTCGTTCCCAATTCTCAAGGGAATGATGTTTTAGCTGCCTGGTACGCAACAGATGAGCGTTCTCCTGACAGCCAGGTTCTTCGAAAAGCCCTCGCATCTAAAGTGCCGGAATGGATGATTCCAGGTATTTGGTCCCCTTGTGAGGCTTTCCCACAAACACCCAATGGGAAAATAGACAGGGCAGCATTACAGTTGCCCGCAATGGAGGAGACTGTATCCGGTACTCAGTTGCGGGAGGACGAAAAGCAGTTGGCGGACATTTGGGCATCGGTACTTGGAAATCCACCTCAAGATAGAGACTCGCATTTCATAAACCTCGGCGGCAATTCGCTACTCGCTCTACAGCTTCGAGAAAAGCTCAATCAGCACTTTGGAGCAGACATCCCACTAACGTTATTGCTTACGCACCGAGTGCTCGGAGAGCAAGCTGACGCACTGATCGAATACTTGGACAAACAACCGCTTCAGGAAGAGTTAGAGGAAATCTCTATATGAATGGAGTCGTAGACTTTTATCACCAGCTATTGAAGCTAGGTGTCAGGCTGCAGGTAGAAGACGGCAATTTACGAATCAAAGCCTCCAAAGGTGTCGTTGACGAGCATCTAAAGGAGCAGCTGCGTCACTACAAGTCAGATTTGATCGCTTTTATCTCTGGTAAGTTGGAATCCTACCCGGCTAGTGAAGGGCAAAAACGCTTATGGCTACTCCAACAATACAACGCCAGTGATGCTTACCACATAGCTTTCGGACTTAAGCTGACCGGTCATTTGGATACCCAAAGACTGTGCGACGCTATTAATCAGGAAATAGGATCACACCCAGCCCTTAGAACACGCTTGATAGAAACCGATGATGGACTCGCGCAAAAAATAGGGAAAAGCGCACCCGAGATCATAGCGGAAGAAGCCAAATCAGGCTCAGTGACTGAGTGGTTACGAGAGTTGTCTGAGACGCCTTTTGATTTGTCGAACGACGCTCCGATAAGGGCAAAATTCATCAGGATGAATGATGCTGAACATATCATCCTTCTGGTGGTGCATCATACGGCTGCTGACGGCTGGAGTCTTGGTGTTATGTTGAAGAACATAAGCCAGCGGTACCGGGGAGGCGAAATACACGGAAAGGATGTCCCGTTTATTATTCCCGAAGTAAGCACTCCCGAGGCGGAGAAATGGTGGTCCGAACTACTTACTGACGAGCCGGAACCATTAGAATTTCAGCCATCAGATCTCTATAACCGCCCCTCAGCATCAACGACATTATCATTCGAGTCGTCCTTGTGGCATCAGTTAAACCGCACGGCTGAGCAGAGTGGCATTGGTCTGCAACATTGGCTAAACGCTTGTTTTAACATTGTCTTGGGTAAATTGTATCAACGCGACGATGTTGTATTGCTCACACCTTACGCAAACCGTAATCGCAGCGATGATTTCTATCGAGTCGGTTTTCTGGCTAACACTCTGTTCAGTCGCGCAAAATTAACACCTTCCACAACTGTTCGTGAGCTTTCCCGAGCTTTGTCCGAACAATCGCAGATTGGCATACAACACAGCCATGCTTCATACGAGAAGCTGGTTCGCCAGCACTCCGATTGCGTTAGCTCTGTCATGTTCAGTTATGAAGGCGAGCCAGGAGACCACTTATGCCTGGAAGGTGTGTCGATAGACCTGATTCGGTATATGCCGAGTCAGTCAAAGTTTGACCTATTGCTGACGGTGATCCCCGGTATAAACCCAAAAGCATTGTTTGAATACGACAAAAATGCACTCCATTTTGATGAGGTCGAGCGCATCAAGCAGAGCTTTAAGCATGTGATTCAACTGGTCGTACAAGAACCGGATCTCGCCCTGGGAAAAATCGCACTGTCGGAGCAGGATTCGAGCGATGAGTTAACAGCTCGACCTGAGCTTGCACTACGCAGAATCCAGGAACAGGTCAGGATCAAACCCCTGGCTATTGCAGCCGTTCAGGGAGAAACCCACTGGACCTATAATCAATTATGGGAAAGCGTGGGACAAGTCCATCACTGGCTTAAACAGCGTGGTGTCAGTCGGGGTTCTATTGTAGGCATAGCAATGGGACCCGGGCTGGATTGGCTGGCATCCGCGCTGGCCATCTGGTCGGTAGGGGCTGCCTACGTGCCGATTGACGAGACCATGCCTCAGGCACGTAAAGCCATGATGATACAAGAAGCCTGCCTGGATATGGTCCTCGATAGAGACAATTATCCCATTGGTGAATGTGGCCGGGACGGTGGTCTAGGTATTCAGGATAATGATGGAGGTATTCAGAATAGCGGTGAAGGTATTCGGCACAGTGACAAAGAAATTCCGGATCGCGGCGAAGGTATCCAGAATTGGACACCTGAAGAGCTGACACCTTTAGATCCCGCATGGCTTATTTTCACCTCCGGTTCTACAGGAAAACCTAAGGCAGCCGTTGTTCCTCACGGTGGTGTGGCGAGGCTGTTGGACTGGTACCAGAAAAGCTGTGTTGATTCTGAAACCATCACCCTGGTTATCAGCAATCCGTCATTCGATTTAACTCAAAAAAACCTGTTTACACCACTGATTTCCGGTGGGCGGGTGGTCTTTCCTGCGATGGCCCAATTCGACACCAGAGAGGTTTTGGATGCAATTCAGCGTCATCGCGCCACCTTGGTCAACTGCACACCGACAGTTTTTAATGCACTACTAAAGGAAGCCAGGAACTCCGGGTATCAGGAGTTGGATTTTTTGTCACATGTTGTGTTAGGTGGAGAGCCTATTTCGGTTAACCCACTTCGGCAATGGCAGCAACATAGACCGACTCAGTGTGAGTTTATAAATAGCTATGGGCCCACAGAGTGCTCCGATGTTGTCGCCTGGCACCGCTTGAATTCAGATTTATCTAAACAGTCAGAGCCTGTGGCCATTGGTCAGGCAATTCCTGGAACCAGATTAACGGTGGTCGACCACCATGGGCAGCCTCTGCCAGCAGGGGCGACTGGTGAACTGATGATAGATGGTGACAGCGTTGGACTGGGTTATCTTCGTCACGACCAGTTAACGGCCAAGGCGTTCCTCGAAGATGGATCTGGATTCACCGGGAAACGCTACCTGACAGGAGACAGAGCCGTATTAGGTCATGACGGGCTGATCTACTATCTTGGCAGGCGTGATACTCAAATTAAACTGAATGGTTACCGTATCGAAGCTGGTGAAGTTGAAACAGCTATAATGGATACGGGCGTCGTGGATAGCTGTGCGGTGGTTGTCAGACAGGATGCCCAACAGAATAAGATTCTAGTGGCCTATTACAACAGTCAGCATTCGGAAACGAATGAAGACGTGCTGCGCGAATCTATCAAGCCACATTTGCCTCATTATTATGTTCCCTCTCGCTTTATCTCTCTTTCAGAGATGCCATTAACTCGAAGCGGAAAAGTTGATCGCAACAGATTACCGGTAGAACTGCCTTTAATACAGTCGTTAGATAATAAGAACGAGAAGGGATTGAGCGAAGAGTTCTCGGAAACAGAACGTGCGATTGCCAAGATCTGGCAAGAGCTTTTAGCTCATCCGGTCACTCAGAGGGACGATAACTTTTTTGCCCTAGGCGGGCATTCTCTGCTGGCGATGGATATGGTCAGGCAAATTCGCCAGGACTTAAATATTCCAGCACGCGTCACTCAAGTGGTTACCGCCCCACGATTGAAGGATTTTGCAGCTTTAATTGCTCAGCAGGGAGGGCAGAGTGAACTTGATTCAGTTTCTCAAACAGATATGTTTGCGCTGAACAAGCTGTCTGCCATGCAAAAGCGGCTCTGGTTCTTGTGGCACAAAGACGGTGCAAGTAGCGATTACCTGATGAGTGCGACCTGGAGAATTGACGGTGAACTGGACGTAGAAAGGCTCAAAACGTCATTTACAAGGGTCGTGTCCCGACACCCCATTCTTTCCAGTCGTTTGGTCGAAATGGACTCGGGGGTCTACTACCAATTGGATCAGGATGAGCCTTTGGTGCAATTTGAAGAGTATCAGGCTGATGAATCCAGTTTTATATCTATACAGCAACGTCTCTACACTACACCGATTGATTTAGGGAAAGACAGGTTCATCCGTATTTCCTTGATTCAAACCAATGCACATTGCCATTATTTAGTGGTGAACTTGCACCACATTGCCGCTGATGGTTTGTCACTGCCCATTTTTATCAGCGAATTGAAATCTGCATGGAACAACGAATCCTCTCTGGAACCAGCGCCTCAGTTCGCACAGATATCGCAACAAAGAGAAGCCGATTACCCGAAGTTACGTCAGCATTGGCAGCATATCTTGTCGGATGCTCCACAGATGTCGGTCTTTCCCGTAGACAATCTTCCAACCACATCTGCAGAACAGGAAATCGCCGGTCATCAGCCATTGATGCTGCCTGCAGAGGCTTGGGGGGCAGTTAAACGCCTGGCTCAACAACTGGGGCTTACACCATTTTCAATCCTACTCTCTAGCTGGGCCATTCTACTTCACCGTTATTCTCACGAAGAGGATTTGGTCTTTGGTGTTCCCGTAGCCTTGCGCGATGACTCAGACAGCGCTCGGGTGATTGGGCCTTTGCTTAATACCGTACCTGTAAGAATGGGGATTAGCAGCGACATCCAAGTGAAAGAGGCCATTATTCGGGGGGGCAATGCATTTCGGAATGCGCAGATTGGTGCGGATTTACCCTTTGAAGAAATTGTTGATGCAGTAAACCCTGTTCGCAACGCCAGTATTCCACCACTGTTTCAGATTCAAATTGTAGAAGACCCGTGCAGTTTAGGTTCATTAGCATTGGATGGACTGACGGTTGTCCCATGTGATCATATGGCTCAACAGGCCAAGTATGACTTCAATATTCACTTTCAGACCGGCAGCCTGGATTTACAGGGCTATATATCATTCAAAGAGACGGTATATGGTAACCAAACCGTTAAGTGGATAGCGAAGTGCTGGCAAAATCTTATTCAGGAGATGCTGGATAAACCTGATTGCCTGATCGGAGAGATGTCGCTCATATCGAAGAACGACTATCAGACAATACGTGCTCTATCAGGGCATGATGCGCCGGAATATCACACCGATAAGACGTTGCACGGCCTGTTTGTCCATCAGGCAAGGAAAACGCCAGATGCGCCCGCATTAGTGTGGGATACCGGCTACATGAGCTACCGCGAACTTGATAAGTGGTCTAATCAAGTGGCCTGTGGATTGGTTCAGAAAGGGCTCAACCCGGGGGATAGAATATGTATCCAAATGCCTGCCAGTGCCGCCCGAATCGCTGTACTCTACGGCGTACTAAAGGCTGGAGGAGTATATGTTCCAATTGATCCCCAGTGGCCAGAAGAAAGGCAGCAATTAATTCTGGATCGGGTTCAACCTAAGCTCTGCATTCAGGAGCGGGATGTAAACTCCCTGACCGAGGGACAATCCACCGACCCTTTACCGATCGGCGTAAGCCCTGAACAAAATTGCTATGTTATGTTTACCTCAGGCTCTACCGGAACTCCCAAAGGTGTGCCTATAAAGCATGGTGGCGTAACACATGATCTGGCATATTTGATTCAGTGGCTCGGATTAGGTGCCACGCATAGAATCATCCAGTTAACCTCTTTCAGCTTTGATCCATCTGTTCGCGATCTCTTTGCCACCTTGGGTTGTGGTGCCTGTGCCGTTCTGATTGATGATGATGCCGCAAAAACTCCTTCCCGGATTCTTAACGCATTTCGAACCCATCGTGTGACTCATGTTTTATCCATGGTGCCCACCATGCTTCGTGCACTAATGGTCGAAGGATCTGACAGTGTAGAGTCTGACAGCATAGAGTCCGACAATGTGCATCTTAACGTGCTGATGCTAAACGGCGAGCGGTTAAGAGGGGAAGACGTAAGAGGGGCCAAAGAGTTGTTCGGCGATGACGTCAAAATCGTTAATCAGTATGGTCCGACAGAAGCGACTATGACTAGCGCCACCCATGTTGTTGGGACCAATGATGAAGCTGAAACCACCGTACCTTTGGGCCGCCCCAATCCTAACACCCTGATTCTGATCATGGATAAGAATGGGCAGATATTGCCGCCCGGGGCAATTGGAGAAATATGTATTGCCGGTCCCGGGCTGTCAGATGGATACCTGGGGCAATCGTCTCAAGCATTTACCTGGCAATTAATGCCTGATGGACGCAGAACTCGGTTTTATCGCACCGGAGATCTTGGCCGCTGGCGTTGTGACGGGGTGCTGAGCTTTTTGGGCAGAATGGACTTTCAGGTAAAGTTACGAGGCAACCGAATCGAGCTGGGTGAGATAGATGCCCATTTAGGTCAGCTATCAGGAATTAAGAACGCTGCTGTCAGCGTTGTTGAGCATCAAGGCAACCCCGTTTTGGTGGCGTGGATTGAAGAATCCAGCCCAGGGAGCTTTGATCCCGTCGCAGCGAAGCAAATTCTATCCATTAAGCTGCCAAGTTATATGGTTCCTGCAGTCTTTTCTGTTGTGGAAGTCCTTCCTCTTACAGCGAGTGGAAAAGTAGATCGACGACGATTGCCGGATTCGCTACAAGTTGATCCTACCACTAAGACAGTCGCCAGCACTGAGCTTGAGGTAACTCTGTCTAATCTTTGGAGCCAGCTATTGGGACTGTCCATTCCGCCGGACTGCGACACCAATTTTTTTGAGCTTGGAGCCAATTCATTGATGATGGTACAAGCAAGTGAGCGACTTTCTCAGTTGTTGCCCATTCCGATCGCTGTCGTAGACCTATTTGAGTACCCGAACATCAGGGCCTTAAGCAGGTTTATTGAAACCTCTACGAAACCCAAGCAACAAACTCAAGCCCCGCAACAGCGAAGCAACCATCGAAATCGAAGACGGGAGGCCCTATCGGAAGCCCGTAGAAAGAGAGCTGTGTCAAATACAAGGAAATCGGTACATGAGTAGTAAAGACAATGAACGTCTCGAACACGGACTTCACATTATCTCCCAGTTGGAACTACCGATGGGTAACCCTCACGGCTTACTGCATGGAATGCGGATACATGGACCGGCATTCAAGCAACACCTGATTGAGTCATTAGGAAGGCATTTTTCTGCTGATCATCCCTTGGAAGACAAGGTTAAAGTGCTTTTGGCATTGTCTTTGGCCTCGGTAAGTCAGTCTGACGACCTGATAGAGTTTTTTGTCGGCGCAGCGCTGAAGCTAGGTTGGAGCCGTGAACAGGTGGTCAGCACGATTGAAGTGGGAACACTGTTTAATGGCTGGCCATCAGCAATAGGAGCCGTGCAAGTGGCCATATCCGTATTTGAAAAGTTAGATGTTCTAGAGAAGGAAGGCCAAAGCAATGACTAATGCTCAATCTCATGGCCGTTTTTTCCCACTAGATGAGGAGGGGTATATTGTTAACGACACCTCCTCAGATCATGTATCAAAGAGCTTACGCGATTTGATATTAGAGGCATTCCGAGAACAGGTGTCAGACCCTGACGCACTAAAAGCTGTGTATGTACGAGGCTCGGTGGCAAGAGGAACATTTGTATCAGGAGTCTCAGATCTGGACGCCTTTGCGGTGCTGGATGACCATTGCTCAATACCTGAATCTGACCCGAATGAAACTGTCGTTGCTAAAATTCGTGAAGAACTGCCGGGCGTGACCAATCTGGAATGGACCTATTGCCATGAGCATGAAGTTCTCGGGGACTACTTGGGAGTATGGCCATTTTTCATCAAAACCCAGTCCCTGAATATTTGGGGGGTGAACTATGAGGATAAATTAGCTCCTTACCGTCCGGGTTGCGAGATAATGGGCGAAGCCATGTGGTTGCCCAACAGAAGGGAAGAATACGAACGAAGGTTGGTTGATCCGTACTGGCAGGGACAGAAAACGTTCCTGTGTGAATGGATTATGAAGGCGATCGTACGAGCTGCGTTTGAACTAACCATGGAGAAACAGTACTGCTATACGCGTGATCTTGCCCTGTGCCACAAAGTATTCGCTGAACAATATCCCGAAAAGGCAGATGAGTGTCACCAGGCCATGGTATGGGCTGTTTCGCCAAATCAGGATGTCGAATCACATAAAAAATTGATGGCCAGTTTTTGCCCATGGATTGCCCAGCACCTGGAGCGCATTCTCAGTGCAAACCACATTGATGCCTCTCAATATCAACTCACACCAAAAGGAGAATTGGCTCAGTGAGTTTATTAATCGAAACCATACGTAATAGAAACCTACAAAGCATTTGGTCTGCGGTATTTGTCAGTACTATCGGCAATTTCCTGTTAATGCTTTCTCTCTCTGTTTACATCTGGCGGGAAACCGAGAGCAATTTCCTTGCCTCTGCGGTATTTGCGGTTCAATGGGGAGCCATTATTCTTTCTGCCCCTTTTGTAAGCTTCTTGTTACAGCGAATTCCCGCTGCCAAACTCGCAGCGTACAGTGAATGGTTGGGAGTCGTTGTTTCTGTCACCATTGGCCTGGTGGTCGATCAGTTATGGCTGGTCTTCGGATTGTTGGCAGTTCGTGGATTAATTGAAAGTGTCAGCAAGTCTGCACGAATCGTTGCGCTGAAAACGTCGGTTCCGGAGGATCTACTGGGGCGGGCGGCATCTTTATTCGGTACAGGCACTTTTGTCGGTATTGCCGTAGGTTCTTTATTGGGCGCAGTTCTCATAGAGGTGCTTTCCCTTCAATGGATAGCCGTTATTGATGGACTAACTTTTGTGATATCCGGCTTGTTTTTCTACACATTGTGGAAAAGAACAAACGACTCAAAAACTTCATCCCCCTCAAAACCAGAAAGAGCTTTTCGCTCAGCTTTCTTGCTGCTCAAGACCACGCCAGACCTTCGTCAGCACTTTGTGTGGGTCATTCTCACAACTGCTTTGCTTCAAGGCTTCCATAATATTGCCCGGACTTTATTACCAATAGAGTTACTCCAACTTGGCGAGCAAGGGGTCATGATTCTGCAGGCGATGGCTAGCGTCAGCTTCTTCCTGGGGGCTCTGTTCGTCACATTCCTTATGCAAAGTGAGTCTAGTCGCTGGACAAGATTACCCTGGCTGATTGCACTGATCAGCATTGCGTTTATGCAAGCCTCACTAATGATTCCGATCATTTGGGCGAGCTTGCTCAGTTATGCCCTATATCTATTTGTCTTTGAAGTCGCCTTCACCTTCTGCCAAAAAAACCTCATTGTTCAATGCCCTGAATCCGCCATGGGTGCGATCACATCAAGCGCTCAGTCATTAGCAACGCTTGGCATGGTCGTTGTCATTTTGTTGGGGGGAGGGCTGTCGGACTGGGTAGGCATTCAGCTCACTGGATGGATCTTCTGCCTGATATTCGTCTCAACGTTGGTTGTGACTAATTTAGCGGGTTGGATTGCATCAAGAAGTAAGGATCAAACACCTGAAATAGCTGTAGAGGGAGCAGAAAATGCTTAATTGGTTAAGGAGTGACTTGAGCAACAAGTTGATCTGGTGGATGAAGCCCAGTCAGCATGGTGATCCTGTTTCTGAGCTTTACGCAATCATTGAACATGGCGCAATACCCGGAGAGTTACCTCCTTACATATGCGGGGATCGCCGCAGTATTTCATTCACAGAAACGCCATTAATTCAGTCAGCGCGGCTATTGATTAATGCCAGCAATGCGGGACTTAACTTTATCCCCTATGGCTTTCAGTTTGACAGAGACGGTCTTTATGAAAAAGGTGCCAGGCAAACAATCCACCAGCCACCGCAAGAGGTAGAGCTACTACCGCTATCAGAGCGCTATCGCCATGTGGATTTGATACCAAACCAGGGAGTTGATTTCACCTGGAAGAGAGAATGGAGGCTGGCCGAGGATAAACTGCAGGTTGATCCGGGCTCATGCAACCTGATTTTGCCTGACCAGGAGGCCTATGATCAGCTAGTGAAAAAGGCAACATCTCCTCTATCGTTTCATGTGTTGCTCTTGGAGGATTTAAGCTGATGAGTCTGGCGATTGTAGAAGGGAATATACCCAATCATCCGCTGTGGAAAGTGGAGTCACTTGAACAGGCCTTAATCGAAGCTGGCAAAAGTCATTCCGGCATTGGGTTCATTGATGCTCTTGGTGAGCGTTGCCATTGGAATTACCAGGAGTTTTACAGAAGAGCGGCAGCTATTGGCCAGGTTCTACTAGACATTGGTATAGAAAAAGGAGATCGCATCATCCTAAGGGTAGAAGAGCCATCGGCATTTCTACTTTCTCTGTGGGGGTGCATTCTGGTCGGTGCTACTGCAATACCAATTACCGCCAGTAAGCCGTTGCCGGCACAGCCTGCCTCCACTCAGGATATGATAAATGCACTGGCGGCCATCAAACCTAAAGCAATCATTGCAACAGGAGCGGATGTTAATACTTTCTCTGGGATAATAGAGCGTTATCCCCAGGAGAGGATTACAGTGGTGGATGCAGAAACATTCCACACGATCCCCCCGAAAAACATTTCACTGCAAAGGGCACTAACCGGCGATGAAATCGCATTAATTTTCCCGACGTCCGGTTCGACCGGTACACCCAAGCTAGTGCCACAAACTGTTAAAGCTCTGATCTCGATGGCCGCAGGCAGTATCGAGATGAATCGCTTTGACTCTTCAGATGTATTTCTCAACTGGATGCCAATGGATCATGTCGGTTCATTGGCTTACCTATGTATTCTTCCCATTTGTGCCAAAGCGACACAGATTCATGTTAATAACTCTTGGGTAAGAGCTGATATTCAACGCTTTCCCGAACTATTGTCCGAGTACAAAGTCACGGCAGGCTGGGTGCCCAATCATGTATTCAGCCAATTGTCGAAGCTGGATATAAATCCGACCTGGAATCTCCGGCATTTACGCTTTTTAGTGAATGCGGGGGAAAGTATTGGTCATCAGATGGAAGTCTGTGCCGACAAGTTCAGTGAATGCGGCTTAAACCCAAATGCTCTGAGGCCTGCATTTGGCATGTCTGAGACCTGCTCCGGTATTACATGGTCCGATGGCAACCGACACAGATATAGAGGATTTGTAGATTTGGGGAGTCCTATTCCTGGAGCCGGCATGCGCGTCATTTCGGATGATGGAGGTATTGTTGAACAGGGAGAGATTGGCCGCCTGCAAGTCAGGGGGGGCTCTGTGACGAAAGGTTATCTGCATCATGAACCACACCAGTCTGATGAGGGATGGTTTGACACTGGAGATAATGCGCTGATTCATGAAGGCCGGTTGTACCTTACAGATCGTGAAGGTGACGCAATTGAAGGTCTTTCAGTTCCCGGCTATATGATTGAAGGCGATATCGACGGGTTCGCTGGCGTAAGCGCCGGGCTAACCGCGATATGCCAGGCTTCCGGCATTGTTGGTGTCTTTTTTGTACCTGAAGATGGCGCCCAATCACCCTCACTCATGACCCAGGTCAACGAGTATTTGGCTCCTCGCTTGGGCAAACTTCGCTATAAAGTCTTCTGCTGTCGTCAGGATGAAATCCCTCGCACCTCTATTGGAAAAATACAGAGAAAGGTGTTACGGCGTCGCCTCGCCACCAGTCTGACAACACAGGTACAGCCAGCATGAATTTGATTGTATTCGGATATGCGGGCAGCAGCGATAACACGTTCAGGAATCTGGCATCAGAGCTCCCCGCTGAAGTATCGATGCGTCAATTTGTATACCCGGGACGCGGTAGCCGTTTCAAGCGACACTTTGCATCGTCCCTTGTGGAGCTTGCTCAAGAAGCGGGGGATAGCATTTCATCGAAACAGCCATTCATATTAATGGGGTTTAGCTTCGGGGCATTAGTGGCTTATGAAGCTGCAAGATATTTGCAGAGACAAGGGCAAGCGCCAATGGCCTTGGTAGTATGTGCAATGAATGCCCCTCAAAGTGGCGATTATAGGAATCAAGTGCATCAGCTTGATATGGCGACGTTAGCCAGTTATCTGAATAAACTCGGGGGCACACCTGGCGAGCTCTTGGAATCTCCCGAGTTTCTGGCCTGGTATGCGCCAATTATTCAATCCGATTACCGTCTGATGGACGCGTACCGACATGATCCGAACCCTGTTCTTGAAAGTCCTATTCTGGCTTTGACAGGTGAGTCAGATCCATTGACCACCAGAGACGCCGTTGGCAATTGGTCATCATGTACCAGTTCTACATTCCATAGCGTATCGATTCCCGGAAGCCATTTCTTTCTTGATGAATCACCGCACATTTTAGCGGCAGAACTTATCAATGGGCTCTCGGAAGTCGCGCAGGAACGCGAAGGGTCTATAAATGGTTTTCAGAGCTCTCATGCAAGAGCGCAATAGTGGGCATATACAAAGGAAGGATGAAGTTGATCGCTAGGATTATAAAGCCACTGCTGGGTATTTCGGTTTTATTAGTGCTATTGATACTGGCAACAGGATGGGGGGCATTGAAACTTAGTTTGCCTAAGCTGGATGGCAGTGTTCAAGTCGAGGATTTAAACCATGACGTGAAAATCTATCGGGACGACAATGGGGTTCCTGATATTCAGTCTTCCGATAGAGCATCAGCCTTTTATGCGCTTGGCTTTCTTCATAGTCAGGAACGATTTTTTCAGATGGATTTACTCCGTCGTAGCGCGAGCGGCGAGCTCTCGGAATTGATTGGCAAGAGTGGATTGAAAATTGATCGCCAAAGACGTCTATGGCTTTTGAGACAGCAAGCAAAGCGTCAGCTTGATAAATTGCCTCCAACACAACGAGAGTTAATGAGTTCATACACTTCTGGAGTCAATGCCGGATTGGAAGGCCTACAGAGCCGACCATTTGAATATTGGATCTTAAGAACAGAGCCGCAAAAATGGAAAACGGAAGACTCTCTGTTGGTGATTGCCGCCATGTATTTCGATTTGCAAGGGCATCAGGCAGGAAGGGAATACATGCGAGGGTGGATTAAAGAAAATAGTAATCCAGAACAAACACAATTTCTGTTTCCCACCGCCAGTGATTGGGATAAACCACTAAGCGGCTATACACCAGTGCCACCCTCCGTCCCCGAAACCGCACCAGAATGGTGGGCGCAATCAGAGCAGGGGAGTCATGCAACGGCTTCAGGTATGGACGAAGGCATGAAAGGGAGCAATGGATGGCTAATCCAGAGGGATGGTAAAGCTTATCTCGCCAATGATATGCACCTTGGTTTATCTCTTCCTGGCATTTGGTATAAGGCCAAGCTTGAGTACGGCGAACAGAATGAACAACGACAATTAACAGGAGTTACCTTACCTGGCGTACCTTTTATGGTCAGCGGATATAATGGCCACGTTGCCTGGGGATTAACCAACAGCTATGTTGATACCTTTGATTGGATAAAACTACCCTCATCCCAGAACTCATTTAAAGAACACAACGAAACCTTGTTCGTAAACCACGGTAAGCCAGAAGAACTGACCGTGAGAGAGAGCGAATGGGGCCCAGCTGTTTACACGCCATTGGGTGACATGGCCATGAGGTGGGCCATTCAGCTTCCAGATTCTCTTAATTTGAATTTTTTGGACCTGGATAAAGCCCTTAGCGTTTATGATGTTGTAGCGACAGCCAATCACTCTGGAATCCCCGCTCAAAATATATTGGTGGCTGACAGTCAGGGCAACATTGCCTGGACGCTGGCAGGCCTGCTACCGGATAGAACTTTGAAAGGTATACAAGACTCCTTTCCAATAGATACTGAACAAAATATCGGATGGAATAGCACGCCGCTAGCTCAAGAAAAATACCCGGCGCAAATCAACCCTGTTAGCGGAATGATTGTTTCCGCTAACAATCGGATGTTGTTTGAACAGGAAGGGCAGTATCTAGGTGACGGCGGTGCAGACATGGGGGTCAGAGCTACTGCGATCACCTCTAAACTCGAGCAACTTACAGATGTCTCATCGGACACGCTGTATCAGGTACAGCTTGATAATACAGCCATGCTTGCGCAGTCATGGAAAGTATGGCTGATGCGCAGTTTGGAACACACAAAGACTCATAGTGAGTTAGATATCGAACACCTGCAGACACTTCTTGAAGAATGGGACGGGAAGGCAGATAAAGACTCTGTGGCTTATGCGTTGTTATCAACATGGCGAAAAAATGTGTATGAAAAGCTGTTTAGTGGCATTGATGAACAACTAAGTCAGCAATGGCCTGGTGCCATCTATCGGCGTGCGAACCCCCGCTGGGATGCAACAGTACAAGCGCTTATGTTCAATAATAAGTGGGTGCCAGGAAGCTATGAAAATTGGCATTTATTCACGTTGGATACCCTGAAGCGCTCATGGCAAGAGATCGGAAATGGTTCGATGGTCTGGGGTGATATAAACAAAAGCCACTATGGACACCCACTTGCCAATGCCTTACCTGTCGTAGGCAACTGGCTCAAGGTTCCGAGCAGCCCCTTGTCGGGAGACAACAATGTGATCCATGTTAACCTAGCCCGTTTTGGAGCTTCTGAAAGTTTCGCCATTTCTCCAAGTGAAGGGGAAAACGCGTTGTTGAGCCTACCTGCAGGCCAAAGCGGCCATCCTCTAAGCCATTGGTGGCTGAATGGGTTTGAGGATTGGGTAGAAGGAAAAGCCCAATTGCTACAGCCTGGACTTAAGACACATGAATTAATATTGATGGCTCGTTAATATTAAGCGATATATATGACAAGAAGAGAAGAGGGTGGAATAACTACCCCAAAAATCAGGCATTACGACATTTTAGCACTTGAGCTTGTGAGGTATGAGCATGGGAAATGTTCTTGACGTCATTTTTCAGAACAACTAATGAGTCTCTTTTTGTGATTAGCACAACCACAAAAAATACATGAGGAGTAAAATTTTGGAAGCTGTTATTCGAGAGGAAATGCGTGTCCTGCCAACAATTGAGCCGGAATTTGAAGTAAATCGTAGAGTTCAATTCGTTAAAAGCAAGCTGCTAAACGCGAACGCCAAATGTTTGGTACTGGGCATCAGCGGAGGCATTGATTCCACTACCTGTGGGCGTTTAGCTCAACTGGCAGTCGAACAGCTTAATGACGAAACAAAATCGAATGACTACAAATTCATAGCTGTTCGTCTACCATATGATAGCCAAAAGGATGAAGATGAAGCACAACTCGCATTATCCTTTATTAAGCCAAGTCGCTCGGTATCGGTAAATATCAAAGACGGCGTGGATGGCTTGCACTCCAATGTTATGCTAGCTATGGACAGTATAGGAGGGGATGCGCCCGATCCAAACAAAGTCGATTTCGTAAAAGGCAATGTGAAGGCGCGAATGCGGATGGTTGCTCAATATGAAATTGCTGGCATTGTGGGTGGCTTGGTATTAGGTACCGACCATTCAGCTGAAAATATCACTGGTTTCTATACCAAGTATGGCGACGGTGCGTGCGACCTTGCGCCACTTTTTGGATTGAGTAAGCGGCAGGTAAGACTGCTAGCCGGCTATTTGGGCGCTCCTGAAATATTAGTTGGTAAAACTCCGACTGCCGACCTGGAAGAGTTGTCTCCTCAAAAAGCTGACGAAGATGCTTTAAAGTTGTCTTATGATGAAATTGATGACTTCCTGGAAGGTAAAGATACAAACCGGGACATCGCAAAGAGGCTGGTAAGTATATACCTGTCGACACAACACAAACGCCAGCCAATCCCCACGATTTATGATGACCATGATATAACACTGAAATAGAAAATTCTTCAGAGCTGGTCCGACTAACTGATCTTAAACCTTAGAGAAGTAGTAGCCAGCTCAGGCTAATCTATCTAATCAAGACCTTAGTTGAGACATAAAACGATATACAGTTGAGGTTTCTGGTTTGCAGTGTATTTAACATAATATATATTATGCGAAGTTATGGATGTGCCTACGTGGATTCTGACCGGTTCACTACTGACTTGGATTGCTGCTAAACAATCCCCAGATCAGGATTGCGCCCAGGAAGCTACTCAACAACGTCAACCCTGTCATATACGGATCTTGCGTTAACAACCACGTCCCACCATTGAACACGACCATAACGAACAACCCGATCAACCAATCTTCCCGATCCATCTGCTTTCCTTTTTCAACTTCAGTATCCGTTCCGGCTCGCCGAACGTCGCTTGCTGCGATTACTCGCCGCGCTCCTTGTCAGCGCTCCGTCTCTTAAGTGGAACTCTGGACCGATTTCCAATCGGCCTCAGATTTCCCGTCCTGTTCCTGGCGGAACTCATCGCGTGATGAGCACATCACCAAGCGCGCCTGGTTCTCCCAGACCAGCCGACCGATGCAATCATTCACGGCATAATAAACATAACCCATTTCGAACAACAGCCGACGATCCAGGAAGATAGTGTCATCACCCTTGGTCGCCTCGATTTGAACCAGACCGTTGTTCGTTCCCGGGTTCCCCAACAGATAATCCAAGAACTGATCCACTACAGGAACGCCCGCCACAGGGAGGCCATTAGGTAAACGATCATGAGGAACGCCAACAACCTTACCAGGATGAACCCGAGGAACCATTTCAGGCCCTGGAACATGTGTCGCAGTAACCACCTGACCAGTGGTTTCAGCCGATTTTGAGGTGTTCGTTGTCGTATCTGGCTCACCAGTAAAGCCAGGGGCACCCAGATATACGACAGTGCCGAGGCAAGCCATAAGCACGCCGAGTAACAGGAGAACCTTAGGATTTTTAAGTAGGCTCTGGCCGGCTTGGCTGCCTTTGACGATGCCCGTGGTGGTTGAGTCGTAGAGATCGAAGGCATCCTTATTCACCTTTTTAACAGTCATTGAGATAGCATCAGAAGCACTGAAGCCGTTTTTCGCGGCATCGTGCTGAACTTCCTTGAAGCGGCCCAGCTTTTCCGACAGGCTGCCCAGGTTCCGCTGGCGGTACGCCATTTCTGTGGTGTTGCGGATGTCGTCGCGGATGTTCTTAATGTTGGGCGTGGTTAGTACGATGTCCCAGTTCCAGTGACGGTGCATTTCGAACGCCTGCAGCCAGTTTTCCGGCCGATCATCTTCCTTGGCTTTATCGGTGCCGCCAGGATAATTAAGCTTGTCCAGGTCAGACTGCCGCCAGGATTTCGGGAACACCGAGCTGGCCTCATCGAAGATCAACAGCGCGCCGGGCGGCGCCCAGTGGAACCACTTAGCCATATGGAGGCGGCCTTCCGTGGTCTGCGTATCTACATAGATGATGTCCATGGATTCCGGCAGATCGGGGAACTTTTCATAGCAGCGTTGCCGGGAGACGCCCCGGATATTGGTGACCACAATGCGGCCTTGCTGGATCGCCGGGATCAGGTATTCGCCTACCGAGTTAGCCGTTTTAAAGGCTCCATTAGAGCCGTGACGAATCACGATACTCATGCAAAGCCCACCATACGCATCACGAACTTGGTCACGCCTGCGCTCAGAACCATGTTCATGGCGTCCGGCACCCGGAGGAACGTCAGCCAACCGGCCACCGTGGCGTCAGCGTTACCCCATAACTGATTAATCTGGGCGGAGATATTAAGCTGATCCAGGATCGCATGAGCCACACCCCAGGAGAACTGCATGGACCAGATCATAAATTCAATTTTCCAGATCGTGACCTGGACCAACACGTAAGCCACCAGCTCTTCCCAGAAGCTGTATTGATCCGTGGTCAGCCAATCCGTAATGGTGTTAAAAAACTCGAAGATCGCGTCCATTGCATCACCTAAACAGTATATTTAATGAGACCAACCCGCCAATCAGCATCACGACCGGCCCGATGATCGCCAGTTGTTCCTGGTATTGATTTGGGCAGAAGCTCAGCGTCTCGCCGTAAAAGTCCATGGTGAAGCTGCACGCCATCGACCCGGAGCTTAACGACAGATTAAACAGGCTGCTGAACTCTGATTTAATGCCATTAATCACGCCCTGCAATTTGGCTTCCGCCTCCGCAATACGTTGCTCTCCATCACTATTGAAGCTGCCCGGCTCTTTGTCCTGATGATCGTTTTTCAGCTCCAGGAGTTCACCGATTTCTCCTAGATCATCATGAATCCTGGCTGTGTTATCGGCGATCAACTCGTTAGTTGCCTTAATGTGGGCGATATCATCACACAGATCATTGCCCTGACAGAGGTCCGCGCCAGTGCCACCAGAACCACCCCCCGAGCCGGTATCATCACCGCCAGAACCAGTATCATCACCATCCCCTGAACCAGAGTCGTCACCATCTCCACCTCCATCACCGCCACCAGATCCAGTATCATCGCCACCTCCATCACCTCCCCCATCTCCGCCTCCATCGCCACCACCGCTACCGCCGTCACCTCCATCACCCCCGTCAGGATTATCATTGTCGGTGCCGTCATCATTTCCGGCTTCCTCTCCGGTATAAATACACTGATAGATGGGCTTCGTGGTGCCGTCCTGATATTCGATCACTTGACCGGTTGAAGCACAGGAAGCCTGACAACCGCCCTTACTAATGCTGCTTTTTTCTTCATAGATATAGCCCGCATGCTGACCCGCCTTATCTTGGCAATCATCGTCATCGTCATCATCTGGATCCGGATCCGGATCCGGATCGGGGTCAGGGTCCGGATCGGGTCCTTTACATTGCTGAGTCGTGTTATCCCAGGTTTCTGGCGACTCACACGGATCACTTTCCATCGGTTTCCAGAGATAAAATAAACAATTCTGATTTGCATCGTTATAATTCATCTTTACCTTCCAGCCCGCACCGGTATAAGTGGAATAAGCCTTCTGACACCTCGCTTGCCCATTCGATCCGCCAGCACTTTCCCAATCAGCCAATGTCCCCGCCGATATCAGCAACAAGAACACGCCAATCATCAGCCTTTGCATGATTCTCTCCATAAAAAAGGGGTCCGAAGACCCCTAGGTGTTGCCAAGCTTAATGCCCACCAGGAAGCAATAAGCCAGGAGTCCGCCGTAGAGCATTGACCAGATCAAATTTTCTTAACCAATCCAATCACGATGCCAACGACCACCATGGAAGCCACCGCCGCCACGACCATGGCGCCGACCGAGAGCCCGGTTGCCTTGGCTGCATCGATACCCGCCTGCACTGAGGTGGTATCCAGCTGGCCATCTGCCGCGAACACTGGCGCATTCGCCGCGAAGCCTGCTACAGCAATACCTGTTTTCAGGTAGGTGTTATTCAACTTTTCCTTTACTTTCAACATACTTATATTCTCCTAAGTGCTTTCAATGCGAAGCCAATACCAAGGCCCGCGACGAACAACGTCATTGCGCCGCCGAACCCGATTCCCATGGCTTCCGCTGAGAATCCGCCCGTCAGGAACAGCTCTGCCGCTGTGCCAGACTCGGCTGGTATCAGGTACACCTGCTGCCACTGCTGCGAGATACAGGCGCCGCCTGTATCCAGCTCAGTACACACCAGAGCGTATTGATTCATTTCAGGCCGCCTTCAGCTTGCCAATCGGATTCAACTTGGCCTCCGGATGCACGTGATAGGTGATCCGCGCCCCGTTATTTCCGGCCCAGGCTTCCGCCCAGACTTTCACTTCCACGATCTGATCCTGGTGATCGCTGACCGACCGCATAAAGGCAGGATCGTTGGCCAGAGCCTTAGGCAATCGCAGATCATGGACGACCTCTTTGATGCGGCCATAGCCATCGGTTACATCTTCAATAATGCCCAGCTCGATCCGGTGGTATGGCTTGCCGCCGCCACTGGTTCCTCTTTGTTCCCGCGTCCCAGCGACACGGCCTCTTAACATCAGTCCTAATTGACTCATGGTTGTTTACCTCGGTATTGCCCGCTGTGCGGGATTGGGTTGGTAGTTCGGATCGAACAACCACGGGTGGGATTGCTCGATCGGTTTAATGAACGGCTCCGACGCTTCCTCATGATCAGCGAAGTGCTGAAGCCGGGACGGGTAACGCTTATCGCCCTCGCCTTCCATCCGGACCAGGTCGCTATAAATCTGCTCAGGGGCTAACCCCATTTTTTCCGTCATGTATCTAAGCAGCTTGCCGACAGCGGTTTTCGCGTGATCTACCGCCTGTCGATAGATAATCCGTTGCTTTTTTGAGATGGTCTTCACCACCTCCCGCACATCGCTGATAAAAGCAAGGCACTGATAGGCCCCGGCTAAGAAGGGTTTCGGGTTGGTCAGCATCTCGAACGGGAGTTCGCGATCCCGGTTTCTGAACTCCACTTCATAACGCACCCATTGAGAGGCCTTCTCGCCCAGCTGCTTCCCTTTTTCATAGCAACGGAAGTACTTGCCGCCCCATTTGCGATTGCCCACGTACTGGGTGCAACCCTTGTCGGTGCCGCAGTCATCGATAAAGTGGCCTTCTGGCTGGCGTCCGCCGGCAGTGGATTTAAACAACTTTTCGTCATACCACTTTCGCACGTCATGCACGGAGTAACGCCCGTTGTGGTCATCATGGGCCACGTCCAGGCGAGTGATGCGCCCTTCCCTTTGCTCGCAGAACTCGCGGAGTTTGGCCCAGATTTCAGGGAACTTGTTCACCAGGGCACAGCCCTCCCCGGTCAGATAGATCTGCGCCCGCTCTGCCCTGCGCCCGGTTTCCTCGCCATCCCGGCCACGGACAATATTGTTGCCACCGAAGGCAATGAATCCGGCAGATTTGGTAAAGGGGATGGAGTTGGCGAAGTTGTTACGGCGATGGCCCAGGGCAACGCCCTTTTCCAGGTGGAACAGGTTGCCAAAGATGGTTTTGAGCATGATCGACATGGCCCGAAGGAACCACAGATCACGGTCCTGATAGTTTTCGAACGTGATGTTACGCCCGAACTCTGCATACTCCATCACGTACGACAACGGGAACGTGATCGACAGAGTATCAATGAATGTCTCGCCACAAGCGGGCTGACAAGCCGGATGGTTTTCGACTACCATGTATTGGTCCTTCAATTCCTAGCGACGGACAACCGGGTGCCAGAGGTGCGAACTCTGTTACCCATCCTAAAAGCCTCTCAGGTGCGAACTGAGGGGCTTTTTTATTGCCTTTAGCAGCGTTATCCAGAATCCTGTCAACACTACTGCGGTATATTTTTGTTTACTACTACAGTATATGTCAACACTGCAGTATAAAAAAACACCCCTTATCATTTACTGAGGTGAGTAATTCCCATGACTAAAGATGATGATCAGAACATGACGCTTGCAGAGAATTTACAACGGATAAGAGCAGCCAAAGGCTGGTCACGTAAAAAGCTGGCCGATGAGGCCGGGCTAACCGAGGGAGCTATCACCAAGATTGAGCATGGTAGCGATCCTAAAGCTGTGTCCATCAAGAGACTGGTTATTGCACTGGGGTGTACTGCTGATGAGTTGTTGTTTGCCGAGAACGAGATTGATGCAGACGACCAATTTAAAGTCATGTTATCTGAGATAAAGAAGCTTCCAAGCGATGACAAAGAGTTCCTAAAAGAGATGCTCAGATCTGGGCTAATGTACTGCCAGACCAAGTACCTCAGAGAGATCTAATCATACATTTTGGAGCGACACTAAACGTCGTTTCACCTCCCTTCGGTCGGATTTTTTTGACCCAGCAAAGACCAACTGCCCCGCACTTCGTGAGAGTCAGTCGATCTTGTTTCGTGGAGTATGCTGGGTTTGGAGTGGAACGAGAGTTTCCCCCCGTATTACTAACGGGGCGACCAAGCCTGCATCCGCGCTTCGCCGCGGTGACCCGCTACGCGGAAGCCTATAAGGCGGACGGGCGTCCGCACATCGGTGGTCTCATCAGTTGGGAGTCGCCCTTCGGGCTCTGCTTTCGGCGGATCGGACTTCAGCGACCCCAGGAACCCGAGGCCGCCTTTAATGACGAATATCGCGACTACAACATCAAAAGGTTACAACGTACCGTTTTTTAGTTCGTCAATCCAAGTTACGTCGTAATCGATTTTCGGCGAAGCAAAAAAAACGACCCCCAAGGATCGCTTTTGATATTTGCTTTTTCGCTTTATTTTTAGAACTCTCGCAGCATCAATCCCTGAACTATATAGTAAAAATCTTCATGCCTGGTTCATGAAGATTTTTACTCACACACTCGCTGGCTACTTAAACACAACATCATTTCCACCACCATAGAAAGACATTGCGACCCTAATCTTCTATTTCCACGACTATTTCCACCTCTACTCCACCTTCCTCCACTAACATTTCGCGCAACTCTTCCATCACCTCATAAACATCACAGACATCCTTGCTCTCTTCTTTACACTCCACGCTCTCGCCATCATATTCCTTGAGCCCTTTCATTCCCTTAATGACTACATCTAAAACTCCACCATAGAAGGACTGACTGCCCATTACTTTCTCCCAACCTATTTCGAGTTGAACACTGCGTGGATAACCACACCCACACCCTCCGAATGCCAAGCTTGCTATTCATAAGATCACCCTCTTCCTGAACTTGTCAGCCTATCCAATCACTTGATTGATTGGAGTCGGTTGATTATCGGTCTGCAAAGAATAAAATCAGCCGTAAAAAAAAAGCCAAGCTAATTAGCTTGGCTCTCTTTTAAAACCCCATGAGGTCATTGGCCGAAATGTACTGATTATTGATCAGCAGATACACCTCCCTACCATTCTTTCTTTCTGTTTCATATAGATACCTCAATGCGATTGCTTCTTTAATTGTCTGGCTCGGAGAGAATTTGCCTTTTCTTTCGCTTTCCAAATCGGCTAAACGATTCCAAACTTTCAAACTCTTTCCACTCAAACGTACGTTTACCGTTACAGCTTTTTCTTTCTTCTCATCGTTAAAGCCTATAACGTCAGCCCCTTCGCCAAGGGCCTGTTCAACAGATTGGCTAGACTTCTGCGATGTTTTTTTTCGTTTAACAGAAATATCGCCATTCGCGACAGCAGAGCTCATATTTTGCTCCTCACACATTTTTAATGATCACCTTCGAAGTAGAAGATCCCATACCTCAGTAGTAAATTTATTCATACAAAAAACAGAGTACGCATTCTGTTTTTCCATCTTCCAATTTAAATATGCACCACAAAATCAATTTGTGTCAATAGCAATTAATAGAATATTGCAAATAACGCTACCCAACACTTAGCCACATAGATTTCAGTAAAATAAAATCTCATTAATCAAATTTAATTTCGATTTCTGTTTATTGCAGTACATTTTTATAACACATATATTGCCCATGTAATTCGATGGTGATATGGTTAATATGTAGGCAAAAAAGAGCAGCCCAACCGGAGAGATGGCAATGAAAAAACTGAACGAACTTTTCAAAAACCTTAAAAAACATAAAGTTGTAGAAGATAGTCTACTAAAGCTCATGAGGGGCGCGCTGATCAAGCTGACAGTCAAAAAACTTGTCTGGCTGATAATCTTAACTCTGCTGACCTCCTGCAACTCCTCAACAAACTTGCCAAAAAATGACGGCACCGACCCCCCTCCTATAGCTGTTGAATACATCCTTGAAGTGACAGACGGACTACTGGACCTGATTCTTTGATGCCGAAAGGGCTGCCAAAAACCCAGAGGAGATAACTTCCTGGCTTCGACAGCTTTGCTGTCAAGCCCGCATAATATACGTTATGTGTAAATTCCTCGCCGGGCTGGGATATTATCCCGGCTCGAAATCTCCCTTCGGTCGCCGCGACATTTCAGGCGGCATCTGAAATTTTGCCGCCTTCCATTGGGTGAACATCAACGTGTCCATTATGCGAAGTTATGGATGTGCCTACGTGGATTCTGACCGGTTCACTACTGACTTGGATTGCTGCTAAACAATCCCCAGATCAGGATTGCGCCCAGGAAGCTACTCAACAACGTCAACCCTGTCATATACGGATCTTGCGTTAACAACCACGTCCCACCATTGAACACGACCATAACGAACAACCCGATCAACCAATCTTCCCGATCCATCTGCTTTCCTTTTTCAACTTCAGTATCCGTTCCGGCTCGCCGAACGTCGCTTGCTGCGATTACTCGCCGCGCTCCTTGTCAGCGCTCCGTCTCTTAAGTGGAACTCTGGACCGATTTCCAATCGGCCTCAGATTTCCCGTCCTGTTCCTGGCGGAACTCATCGCGTGATGAGCACATCACCAAGCGCGCCTGGTTCTCCCAGACCAGCCGACCGATGCAATCATTCACGGCATAATAAACATAACCCATTTCGAACAACAGCCGACGATCCAGGAAGATAGTGTCATCACCCTTGGTCGCCTCGATTTGAACCAGATCGTTGATCGTTCCCGTGATCCTCAACTGATAATCCTAGAACGAATCCACTACAGGAACGCCCGCCACAGGGAGGCCATTAGGTAAACGATCATGAGGAACGCCAACAACCTTACCAGGATGAACCCGAGGAACCATTTCAGGCCCTGGAACATGTGTCGCAGTAACCACCTGACCAGTGGTTTCAGCCGATTTTGAGGTGTTCGTTGTCGTATCTGGCTCACCAGTAAAGCCAGGGGCACCCAGATATACGACAGTGCCGAGGCAAGCCATAAGCACGCCGAGTAACAGGAGAACCTTAGGATTTTTAAGTAGGCTCTGGCCGGCTTGGCTGCCTTTGACGATGCCCGTGGTGGTTGAGTCGTAGAGATCGAAGGCATCCTTATTCACCTTTTTAACAGTCATTGAGATAGCATCAGAAGCACTGAAGCCGTTTTTCGCGGCATCGTGCTGAACTTCCTTGAAGCGGCCCAGCTTTTCCGACAGGCTGCCCAGGTTCCGCTGGCGGTACGCCATTTCTGTGGTGTTGCGGATGTCGTCGCGGATGTTCTTAATGTTGGGCGTGGTTAGTACGATGTCCCAGTTCCAGTGACGGTGCATTTCGAACGCCTGCAGCCAGTTTTCCGGCCGATCATCTTCCTTGGCTTTATCGGTGCCGCCAGGATAATTAAGCTTGTCCAGGTCAGACTGCCGCCAGGATTTCGGGAACACCGAGCTGGCCTCATCGAAGATCAACAGCGCGCCGGGCGGCGCCCAGTGGAACCACTTAGCCATATGGAGGCGGCCTTCCGTGGTCTGCGTATCTACATAGATGATGTCCATGGATTCCGGCAGATCGGGGAACTTTTCATAGCAGCGTTGCCGGGAGACGCCCCGGATATTGGTGACCACAATGCGGCCTTGCTGGATCGCCGGGATCAGGTATTCGCCTACCGAGTTAGCCGTTTTAAAGGCTCCATTAGAGCCGTGACGAATCACGATACTCATGCAAAGCCCACCATACGCATCACGAACTTGGTCACGCCTGCGCTCAGAACCATGTTCATGGCGTCCGGCACCCGGAGGAACGTCAGCCAACCGGCCACCGTGGCGTCAGCGTTACCCCATAACTGATTAATCTGGGCGGAGATATTAAGCTGATCCAGGATCGCATGAGCCACACCCCAGGAGAACTGCATGGACCAGATCATAAATTCAATTTTCCAGATCGTGACCTGGACCAACACGTAAGCCACCAGCTCTTCCCAGAAGCTGTATTGATCCGTGGTCAGCCAATCCGTAATGGTGTTAAAAAACTCGAAGATCGCGTCCATTGCATCACCTAAACAGTATATTTAATGAGACCAACCCGCCAATCAGCATCACGACCGGCCCGATGATCGCCAGTTGTTCCTGGTATTGATTTGGGCAGAAGCTCAGCGTCTCGCCGTAAAAGTCCATGGTGAAGCTGCACGCCATCGACCCGGAGCTTAACGACAGATTAAACAGGCTGCTGAACTCTGATTTAATGCCATTAATCACGCCCTGCAATTTGGCTTCCGCCTCCGCAATACGTTGCTCTCCATCACTATTGAAGCTGCCCGGCTCTTTGTCCTGATGATCGTTTTTCAGCTCCAGGAGTTCACCGATTTCTCCTAGATCATCATGAATCCTGGCTGTGTTATCGGCGATCAACTCGTTAGTTGCCTTAATGTGGGCGATATCATCACACAGATCATTGCCCTGACAGAGGTCCGCGCCAGTGCCACCAGAACCACCCCCCGAGCCGGTATCATCACCGCCAGAACCAGTATCATCACCATCCCCTGAACCAGAGTCGTCACCATCTCCACCTCCATCACCGCCACCAGATCCAGTATCATCGCCACCTCCATCACCTCCCCCATCTCCGCCTCCATCGCCACCACCGCTACCGCCGTCACCTCCATCACCCCCGTCAGGATTATCATTGTCGGTGCCGTCATCATTTCCGGCTTCCTCTCCGGTATAAATACACTGATAGATGGGCTTCGTGGTGCCGTCCTGATATTCGATCACTTGACCGGTTGAAGCACAGGAAGCCTGACAACCGCCCTTACTAATGCTGCTTTTTTCTTCATAGATATAGCCCGCATGCTGACCCGCCTTATCTTGGCAATCATCGTCATCGTCATCATCTGGATCCGGATCCGGATCCGGATCGGGGTCAGGGTCCGGATCGGGTCCTTTACATTGCTGAGTCGTGTTATCCCAGGTTTCTGGCGACTCACACGGATCACTTTCCATCGGTTTCCAGAGATAAAATAAACAATTCTGATTTGCATCGTTATAATTCATCTTTACCTTCCAGCCCGCACCGGTATAAGTGGAATAAGCCTTCTGACACCTCGCTTGCCCATTCGATCCGCCAGCACTTTCCCAATCAGCCAATGTCCCCGCCGATATCAGCAACAAGAACACGCCAATCATCAGCCTTTGCATGATTCTCTCCATAAAAAAGGGGTCCGAAGACCCCTAGGTGTTGCCAAGCTTAATGCCCACCAGGAAGCAATAAGCCAGGAGTCCGCCGTAGAGCATTGACCAGATCAAATTTTCTTAACCAATCCAATCACGATGCCAACGACCACCATGGAAGCCACCGCCGCCACGACCATGGCGCCGACCGAGAGCCCGGTTGCCTTGGCTGCATCGATACCCGCCTGCACTGAGGTGGTATCCAGCTGGCCATCTGCCGCGAACACTGGCGCATTCGCCGCGAAGCCTGCTACAGCAATACCTGTTTTCAGGTAGGTGTTATTCAACTTTTCCTTTACTTTCAACATACTTATATTCTCCTAAGTGCTTTCAATGCGAAGCCAATACCAAGGCCCGCGACGAACAACGTCATTGCGCCGCCGAACCCGATTCCCATGGCTTCCGCTGAGAATCCGCCCGTCAGGAACAGCTCTGCCGCTGTGCCAGACTCGGCTGGTATCAGGTACACCTGCTGCCACTGCTGCGAGATACAGGCGCCGCCTGTATCCAGCTCAGTACACACCAGAGCGTATTGATTCATTTCAGGCCGCCTTCAGCTTGCCAATCGGATTCAACTTGGCCTCCGGATGCACGTGATAGGTGATCCGCGCCCCGTTATTTCCGGCCCAGGCTTCCGCCCAGACTTTCACTTCCACGATCTGATCCTGGTGATCGCTGACCGACCGCATAAAGGCAGGATCGTTGGCCAGAGCCTTAGGCAATCGCAGATCATGGACGACCTCTTTGATGCGGCCATAGCCATCGGTTACATCTTCAATAATGCCCAGCTCGATCCGGTGGTATGGCTTGCCGCCGCCACTGGTTCCTCTTTGTTCCCGCGTCCCAGCGACACGGCCTCTTAACATCAGTCCTAATTGACTCATGGTTGTTTACCTCGGTATTGCCCGCTGTGCGGGATTGGGTTGGTAGTTCGGATCGAACAACCACGGGTGGGATTGCTCGATCGGTTTAATGAACGGCTCCGACGCTTCCTCATGATCAGCGAAGTGCTGAAGCCGGGACGGGTAACGCTTATCGCCCTCGCCTTCCATCCGGACCAGGTCGCTATAAATCTGCTCAGGGGCTAACCCCATTTTTTCCGTCATGTATCTAAGCAGCTTGCCGACAGCGGTTTTCGCGTGATCTACCGCCTGTCGATAGATAATCCGTTGCTTTTTTGAGATGGTCTTCACCACCTCCCGCACATCGCTGATAAAAGCAAGGCACTGATAGGCCCCGGCTAAGAAGGGTTTCGGGTTGGTCAGCATCTCGAACGGGAGTTCGCGATCCCGGTTTCTGAACTCCACTTCATAACGCACCCATTGAGAGGCCTTCTCGCCCAGCTGCTTCCCTTTTTCATAGCAACGGAAGTACTTGCCGCCCCATTTGCGATTGCCCACGTACTGGGTGCAACCCTTGTCGGTGCCGCAGTCATCGATAAAGTGGCCTTCTGGCTGGCGTCCGCCGGCAGTGGATTTAAACAACTTTTCGTCATACCACTTTCGCACGTCATGCACGGAGTAACGCCCGTTGTGGTCATCATGGGCCACGTCCAGGCGAGTGATGCGCCCTTCCCTTTGCTCGCAGAACTCGCGGAGTTTGGCCCAGATTTCAGGGAACTTGTTCACCAGGGCACAGCCCTCCCCGGTCAGATAGATCTGCGCCCGCTCTGCCCTGCGCCCGGTTTCCTCGCCATCCCGGCCACGGACAATATTGTTGCCACCGAAGGCAATGAATCCGGCAGATTTGGTAAAGGGGATGGAGTTGGCGAAGTTGTTACGGCGATGGCCCAGGGCAACGCCCTTTTCCAGGTGGAACAGGTTGCCAAAGATGGTTTTGAGCATGATCGACATGGCCCGAAGGAACCACAGATCACGGTCCTGATAGTTTTCGAACGTGATGTTACGCCCGAACTCTGCATACTCCATCACGTACGACAACGGGAACGTGATCGACAGAGTATCAATGAATGTCTCGCCACAAGCGGGCTGACAAGCCGGATGGTTTTCGACTACCATGTATTGGTCCTTCAATTCCTAGCGACGGACAACCGGGTGCCAGAGGTGCGAACTCTGTTACCCATCCTAAAAGCCTCTCAGGTGCGAACTGAGGGGCTTTTTTATTGCCTTTAGCAGCGTTATCCAGAATCCTGTCAACACTACTGCGGTATATTTTTGTTTACTACTACAGTATATGTCAACACTGCAGTATAAAAAAACACCCCTTATCATTTACTGAGGTGAGTAATTCCCATGACTAAAGATGATGATCAGAACATGACGCTTGCAGAGAATTTACAACGGATAAGAGCAGCCAAAGGCTGGTCACGTAAAAAGCTGGCCGATGAGGCCGGGCTAACCGAGGGAGCTATCACCAAGATTGAGCATGGTAGCGATCCTAAAGCTGTGTCCATCAAGAGACTGGTTATTGCACTGGGGTGTACTGCTGATGAGTTGTTGTTTGCCGAGAACGAGATTGATGCAGACGACCAATTTAAAGTCATGTTATCTGAGATAAAGAAGCTTCCAAGCGATGACAAAGAGTTCCTAAAAGAGATGCTCAGATCTGGGCTAATGTACTGCCAGACCAAGTACCTCAGAGAGATCTAATCATACATTTTGGAGCGACACTAAACGTCGTTTCACCTCCCTTCGGTCGGATTTTTTTGACCCAGCAAAGACCAACTGCCCCGCACTTCGTGAGAGTCAGTCGATCTTGTTTCGTGGAGTATGCTGGGTTTGGAGTGGAACGAGAGTTTCCCCCCGTATTACTAACGGGGCGACCAACCAAGATCCGCGCTTCGCCGCGGTGACCCGCTACGCGGAAGCCTATAAGGCGGACGGGCGTCCGCACCTCGGTGGTCTCATCAGTTGGGAGTCGCCCTGGCGGGCTCTGCTTTCGGCGGACCGAACAACAGCGGCCCCAGGAACCCGAGGCCGCCTATGATGGCCGATTAAACGGCCATGTCGCTATATTTACGCGCAAAAAAGGCGGCCAAGGGCCGCCAATAAATTACTTAATCACCCTTTTAGTCTCCAGGAAAAGACCGATAATGCTCTCGGACATGCTCTTCCTTGCCAAACCGAATGCGAGCATATGAACGAACAAAAACTAATTCAAATTCAATATTTTCTGCCTTCATAAGATAAACTCCTATAGAAGACAGGGGGGGCGTCTGAGAAATCGCTACCGACTTGTACGGAAATTTTAATTAACTGCCACCAATCAATTTCAATTAGCTGCTATCAATCAATTTCAACTATTTGTTGTTAACCTATGGTTATCAACCTTTTGTTTACTTTTAAATCTCGCTGTACTAAGTTAGTTGCAACTATACACAAAAGCCCTCCTGGGTTTTTGAATAGCCAACTGACTGAGATCCGCCAAGATTCAACAGTCAGTGACCGCGAAGACCCTGCGCATTTGCGTGGGGTTTTTTTTGCTCATAAATCGTACTGAGCAACATAACCCTATCACAAAGCAAAACTATCGCAATATCTTTATGCGAAGTGTCACGAAATATCGTCGAATCAAAAAAGGTTATGGCGTAACCCGTCCGGAATGGAGCGAAGGGTTACGAGGTAACGCACCCCTGAAGGAGGGCTAACTTCCTGGCTTCGACAGCTCCGCTGTCAAGCCCGCATAATATACGTTATGTGCAAATTCCTCGCCGGGCTGGGATATTATCCCGGCTCGGGATCTCCTTTCAGTCGCCGCGACATTTCAGGCGGCACTTGAAAATTTTGCCGCCTTTCATTGGGTGAACATCAACGTGTCCATTATGCGAAGTCTTATGTGAGTGTGCGTGAAATCCGGTACCGTTACTGGACGCCCAACTAAAGTACTTAATTTTCGCCAACTAAAGTGCTTAATTTCCAACTAAAGTACTTAATTCCCCGACCAGTCTGTTTTCAAAGGACTCGTGTAATCGATAACCTCGCATGGTTAGGCATTTTATGACGGCCTCACGCGATTAATACCGTCTATATGGATGAAATTTGCTTCGCTCTGCCTCCTTCATTTGATATTTTTGGCGGACGTCTTAAACCTACCCAGCATGCTCGGTAGTGATAGTGACAAAGTTCGAACTACTTTCTGATTAAGGATGCACCTAGTACTTGCTCATCCTGTCGGAGAAATTTTAGTGCGGAGATGGTTTCTCGAATTTCTCAACGTTGCTTATCTACCTGGTGCCTCAGAGAATTCATGATTGGGAGCTACATTATTTACAATATGAGCTTACTGGTTGGGAGTTGTTACATGCTAAGCTAGATAATCCTCAATAATCCGTTAAAATGGCATTATTACGGATTATTTAGAGTGCTCCCCTATGGCCAAAGTCGGACAAGCTCGGGTGCTGTCCCCAGACCAGATGCAACAACTTTTCGATGCCATCCGCAGTCACCGCCACCCGGAAAAAAACATCGCCATCATGCAGATCAGTTTCAAGTTGGGCTTGCGAGCTCAAGAGATTGCTCTGTTGCAAATTAAGGAAGTGGCCAAGCTTTCCGGCCCGCCTGGTCAAGCCAATCAGACTTTCCAGTTGTATGACATCATGGCACTGCCGGCTGCCATTACCAAAGGTGCAAATGCCACTGGGCGCTCCAGATCTATATACAAGCGCCGTAGTGTCCGCTTCTCGGTCGACCAGTTTGCCCAGACAGTGCGTCAGATTGAAGCCTTGGTAAAGGCCGGTGCCGAGATCCATCCGGAGGACTTCTATCCACCCGTTGAAAAGCGATCAGGTCATTCACGCGACTTGCCCATGGTGGATCCCGACCTGAGGAGCGCCTTGAATGTCTATCTGCAGCTCCGTCTAGATAAGAATCCGTCGCTGAAACCTTCGGATCCCCTTTTCATCACGCAGAAAGGTGGCCCCTATTCGCCGAATACTCTCCAGGAGCATATGGCCCTAATGCTGCGTGGTTGGACCGGGATCGAGAAGGCCTCGAGCCATTCAGGAAGGCGCTCACTCATTACTGATGTGATTCATAGTCAGGGCAAGTCTCTGAAGGTCGCTCAGAAGATTGCCGGTCATAAGAACCCATCCACGACAGTCATTTATGATGAGCCGCCGGAAGAGGTTATTTCTGAAGCATTGAAAAACCTCTCCCGCCACAAGATAAACAGTCCTGAATAGCTATTGCAGCATAACTGTCCGACAAAGAATTTTTATAATATTTATCTGCGATTCCAATAAAGCCATTTTCATAAAAGCAATTGAGCGTCTGATCAAGCTCTGATTTGGCAAGGAATATTAATTTTATGAGGTCGGAAATTTGGTCCCAGACTCAATGACCACAACTAAAAAATACTGGATATAGATAAATTCTCTCAATGCTGTTTACACCATATCCTTCGAAACAAAGCCTTCTACATTATTATCTTTTTTGGTATTTTAAATCTCGTCCAAGTTCTCCGGCCACTTACAGTCCCATTGGGTTCCCTGGGCAAGCCCATAGGCTACAAAATGACGATTATATTCGGCCGATGGTAGACCAGGTGCATCAAGATTATTGGGCTTCTCAAGTACTTCAATCTGCAGCTTGAAGCAGGACTGTTCAGATATGCCTTGAATAAATTCATAGTAAAAGGCCGAACGAGACCCACCGCCACAGATCATAGTTCTAAGATTGCTCCAAGCGCTATCACGTTCGCTTTTACATTTCGCAGCTCGTAACACACCAATGTAAACATTCTCTCCTAGCCTTTGCTTAAACTTCCTATCTGGATCAAGATTTGTTTTACCTCGAATTATTTCGGCATGGCTTATGTCGATATGTCCCGCGAGTTGGAATTTTGAAAAGTTCCTGGAGTTACATTCACGCTTGTCACAATTTATTCAATTGCGCTTTTTTAGCCCTATGCAAAATCTTTCTGCGCATACTTAGTGGCCACTTCATTGGCTCACTTTTCCCGGGGAGTCGTTCGCATGTCAGCCTGATCCCCATCCCCTAGTTTTTTCATCGTATTGAAGATAACTTGAACTGTCGTGGGGATAGCATAGCCGAGTTGCTCCTGAATGAATGGGACGTTTCCAGTGTGCAGCAACAGTCTTGTGGCATAAGTGTGCCGCACCCAGTGGCAGGTAAAACGGCTAAGCGTTGAACGCATTTGCCTGAGTTCGTGCTGCTGATCTTCGCTGAGCCTCTCTTCGTTAAGACGATCAATAGTTTCCACACAAGTCTGCCGGATTTCGTTGAATATCGTACTAATTTGGCGAGCAGTAACGGGCTTCCTCCCCGAGATGGTGGGTATTAGGGGCATCGGATCACCATAGGTGGGCATGGGTGCCATCAGTTGCCAATCAGAGGACGAGACAACCTCGTTCAGGCCAACTCGGAACTCTTTCAGAATTTGGATGAAACTTTCACTTAGCGATACTTTACGTGTGTTCCCGTAGACAAGGCCTCTCTCGAATACTTCCATGGAAAATACCCGGTTTTTGCCAACCCTATTGACATTAATATCACCCATTCTGCAAGTTACAGCCTCGGATATACGCAGCCCTGTGTGCAGAAAAAGTTCAAAAACAAAGTAGCACCTGAGGGCCTTAAAATAGGATCGTTTGTTTCTTAATCGTTTAGCGTCATACAATGAATCACGCAGTGTCTTTTCAATAAAGAGCGTATCACGCTCTCCCAGAAATCGAACGTTCGATTTCTTTTTGGGGGGCGGAGAACGAATCCCCCTAATGGAGGGAGCTACGTACGGACTACCCAGAAGATAACCTTCATCAACCATATAGGCATAGAAAGCCTTAAGAATTCTCTGTACACGTTTAATGGTCCCAGAGGCCATGCCAATCTTACCTGTGGCAGGCAATTGGAAAGGTCGCCATGCTGCATTAATAGATCCATCCTTATTGAATTTCTTTCTAGGGGGACCCGCCCAATGCTCTGGGGGTGAACTGATGAACTCGTAGTATGCCGCTAAGTCGGCCCTTGTTAAGCCGGATAACGGCACCTGTCGTACCAGAATAATCCACAGGGATAACTGCTCCAATGCGGTCGAATAAGAACGGAGCGTGCTCGCAGAATGCCCATCTAGGTTCAGAAATTTAAGCAAAGCATCCCAATCGTTGCTTGCATGCAAGCCGTTCTGAGGAGAAAGGTTATGCCCGGGTTTAAAGCATGGTAATTCCACCAGGTAGCGGGCAGTACCGCCCGAAATATCGATCAGAGGTCGGAGCGTTTCCATAGTGGCCCTACCAATTAGGGATAGGTCAAAAATCTGTTTGTCGCTGCAGATTCTGAAAATCGGCAACGACACAGGACCATTGTACACGGGGGATTTACACAATGGTCGGAAAAATGGCGGTTAGCCCGGCGAACCTTAAGCCAGCAGTGGCCGTCATGACCATCGGCTGACACTATTGCCACGTATCAATTGCTCAATAAATCATTTCTGCTGGTTTAAGCTAGCTTTGCCGAAATTGTCTGCGCCAACTGCTATCCTGTTCAAGGACTCCCCTCCTTTTTTATCTCCCCCCCTTAGCTAAAAGGTATTGCAATCAGGAGTCTTTGCCAGAACCAACTTTCTGAAGAAAAACCTCAGCAGACCAATCTATAGGCTCTCCGCTATTTTCACCTTCCATAATCAGATTACGTAGCGTTGCATGTTTGTCTTTCAAAAGCTGCAATGCTTCACTGAGAACGTCGCTTTCATCGCGATATAGCCCACTTTCGATTAGGTTTCTAATCGTTTCGTCTTGGTCGTCTGTGGGATGGAAAACTATTTTGATGGTCATATGAACTCCCAGGAAAGCATAAGTGCTTAGATCTTCAACCCGAAGGCGATTAGTTGATCATAAGACGAAGTTGAGATATCCCATTTGCATTTAGGTCACGAATAAGAACAGTAGCAACTCATAAGAGTCGTCTTGAGGTTCCCATTGAATCCGTACAAAACGGGCTTAAAAGGAACGGAAGGATTATTTATTGACCAGGCTGCAGCTTATTAAGTCTTAATCTCTAGCTCCCCCCCATTCTTCCTTATCTTTCCACGAATTACTTCGCAGTAAGGGTATAGCTCTGCAGATCAAGATGATCCACGATGAGGTGGTCAAGCCATCTGGGAAAAGCCAAGACTTAAAGTAGCCCCTACCCGAAGGTAATCCCAACAGTTGCCTTGGCAAGGCCAAGAACAGGAGTGCCAAGCTCGCCAGAAACCGTCCACTCTTTGGGGGTGACATATTTTGCTAATACGGCCCAAACAGACTGCCAAATACCGTTAATTAAAGGGATAAGCTTGGCTGAGATCCAATTCTTCACAGAAGTGATGGTTTGAGTTGCCGCTTGCTGAGGGTTATGTGAAGCAACATTACGAGCGGCAATAAAATCTAGATTGTAACTGAGGAGTTCACAGGTTGCGGAAAGTGTTTGCATTGAGATGATTAGGTCATGAGCATCGTCCCTTCCAAAATTTGGAACACGAGTCGTACTCCTAATTTCTTGGAGCGAAGTGACAATTACGTGAAAGGCATCTCCAACAATTCTCTCTGTCCCACCTAAATTTCTAATATCGTTGTTCATGTCAATCTCTTGCAGGAGATTATCAGCAGTTTGCTCAATGATGGTCAACATAATGTAAACTCCTTTTTCCTTTTGTGATCTCGCACGCGCCCGGTATTGAATTTATCGCAACATCAAATCTATCAGCCTTGGCTGCATGTTTCGCGTGGTGGTCTAATGGTTCCGGACACCAAATTAGGCGACCTCTTAATACCCACTTAATTAAAGTGCTACAAATTACTGTAGTCTGGGTATCCATATATAGAGTAGTTATTAATGCAGAGCATTTCAGTTTAATTTTATCCAAGGTAGCTGACCGCCTATCCTTTTTTACCCCAATCATAGGACTCCACCGGTCCGGCCTTGATTAACTCATGCCCGAGACTGTCACCGCACACATCAGCCGGTATCCGGAAATACTTCTTGGCCTGGAGACTTCTAAGCAGCAAAAACGGCGATATTTTTGAAGTGCCACTACAGGCAATCGATCAATTATTTAATCAGTCTTGACGCATTAGCTTTCAAAGCAACGGGAGTAATCAATTATTAGTATCCTTGTACGAACCAAAGGGAAACATCAAATTATTTGATTTAGCTGCAATTTCATCTATTTTATAGAAGCACAGAATCTGATAGTAAAATAGAGGAGATAGCTCTCCTTCTATTCTTCGAGTCCCGGCAACTCAGTGCCTACTGTAGGAGCTGATCAATGAGTACGTTTTACTCTCGTGACTGGATCGACGGTGAAATTTACCGCTTCCATCTCAGAAGATTCTTGCCAAGTGACCTTTCGCAGATCCACCTCGCTTTTCTAGATGCACCATTTCTAGTGACTACCCAATTTCGTTTTGCTGGAGCTAACATCAATCCTGGATGGTACTTCTCTCAGTCGGGTTCTACCCCGTGACTGCGGACACTTCTAAAAAGAGGCACAATGTGCCAAAGGAGTGTTTATGAGCAAACGCAAAAAATATAGTCCAGAGTTCAAGCGTGAAGCAATTGCTTTGACCAGACAACC
>NZ_MRYI01000021.1 GCF_002260525.1 Hahella sp. CCB-MM4 | reverse complement strand
CCGACGGGTTTTACGCTTCTTATTCTGGTATTCGGCTTCGGAGAAGGTCATCTGTTCCATGGAAAGTATTCCTGATGAGTTAGCTTGGCCGTATTATGACTGATTTGGGGAGTTATTCAGAGTCTCCCTAGGTATATTTTTTGGGGATTGTGCTATTATCGCGCACCTCTTTGTAGCGCGTGCCGATACTGTCCCATACAAGACGTTGTCTATACAGCTTTTGTAGTTGTAGCTCATGGCGATGCCATCTATACATAGCTACAGTAGCTATACGCTGCTACATTCAGAATTCGAAACGTGTCTCACTTGCTAGATGTTGGATATTCATGACACAAAGAATGATTTATCGCGTTATATATATAAACGAAGATGAAATATACGAGTTATATGCCAGTAAGGTGTATAACAGTGATTTATATGGTTTTATCGAGGTGGAAACCTGGCTTTTCGGTGAGCGTTCGCAACTTTTGGTCGATCCTGGTGAGGAGAAGCTGAAGAATGAATTTGCCGGTGTTAAGCGTTCCTATATCCCAATGACCTCCATTATTCGAATAGATGAGGTGGAACAGCAGGGAACTGCAAAGGTCAGCAATGCCAAAGGTGGAACCGTCGCGAGCTTTCCCAGGCCGCCTGTGAAATCAGATAAATAACAGTCGGACAAATAGCCGTCATTTAATTCTTCTTTTCAATTCATGATTAATCAATCCCGATTCCACAAATTCAGGCAGGTGCTGGATCAGCGCCAGCCTGATCTGCGTGTGATTGCCGAGAAGGTTCACAAGCCGCATAACATTGCCGCGGTGATGCGCAGCGCAGATGCTGTTGGGGTTGCCCACCTACACATGGTATGGCCCTGGGAGCATGATCGATTTCCCAAGGGAACTTCCAAGGGCAGTGAACGTTATGTGGAGCTTCATAGGCACTCGAATACCGCTGAAGCTGCCCAGTTACTGAAGTCCCAAGGCTACAGGATTTATGCGGCCCATTTCTCTGAGCGTGCTATTGATTATCGAAAGATCGATTATGTCAGTCCTTGCGCATTGCTGGTCGGGGCGGAAAAGCACGGTGTCAGTCAGGAAGCGGCAGAATTGGCAGATGAGCATGTGATCATTCCGATGCGAGGAATGGTGGCTTCTTTCAATGTCTCCGTGGCGGCTGCCATTATTCTGGAAGAGGCTCACAGGCAACGGGATAATGCAGGATACTACGAGCAGCAAAGGCTGAGTGATGAAGAATATCACCACTTTCTCTTTCGCTGGACTCACCCGGTATATGCCGCCAAGTGTGACGCTATAGGCGAGGCCTATCCTGTCATGGATGATGCCGGGGCTGTCATTGCTCCCCCTGAGTGGTGGGAAAAGATGCGTAAAATTGCGGCTGGATCAGTCTGAGTTTCGAGCCAATGAAGCGTATCTGATCGATTCCAGAAGATTGTTCAGTGTCTGCTGGGAGGAAGATGCGCGGATTTTCCTGATCAAATGCTCCTGGTCACCAAACCCCTTCTCATCATACTGATGCTTTTCTGCAGACAATAGCGCTGGATCCTCCTGCTTTCCGGCCAACTGCTCGGATCTCAGGATAAGCCGAAGCTTCTGTTCGTCTTTCAGGTCATCCGGCTGTAGCTTGTGCAGGATTGCCAGGGCGAGTTCCGCAGAATCGCCGCCAAGGGGCTTTTTGTAATCCCGAAGACAGATCGTCATCAGTTCCAAGATTTGTTCCGGTGTGGTATCCGGATGCTGTGATAACTCAGATACTCCTGTGCGTGCATGCTGCCAGCGGGATTCTGCCGTATCTGCATGGGCTGGCTGTTGAGGAGTGGCTGTCTGTTTCTGTTTGCCAATGCTGTGCCGGATCAGGCGTTGCCAATAAGCTGCGAAGGAGTGCCTGGATAAATCCCTCTGGTCAAAAATCTCAACCAGGCGCTGTGCCAGCCGGAAGAAGGTTCGGCAGGAAGGATCTGAAGACGGGAGCAGGGTGACGGGTTGCTGATTGGATACCGCATTGCGCATCGCCGGATCCATCCATACTGACCCCATGAACTCTGTGGGCAGGCCGAGGTATTTGTCCACGGCGGCTTCAAACCGTCGATAGATGCGAGCCGCAGAACGGGCATCCTGTGCCATGTTCAGGATAACCTGTACTCCTCGTTTATAACCCCGGCGTTTAAGCGCCTTCAATAGGGAAAAGGCATCTGTCAGGGAAGTGGGTTCTGGCGTGATGACCACAGTTGCCAGTTGGGCTGCGCCGATAAAATGCATTACGTTGGGGGAAATGCCGGCGGCCGTGTCAATGATGATGTATTCAAATTGGGGTTCCATAGACTGTAAAGCGGAAACCAGCAACCGTTGCTGATGCTGGTCCCAATCCACGCAATGGACGAACCCTGAGGCGCCCGGAACAATTTTTACCCCCTTGGGGCCTGAAATCATGATGTCGTCAAGGCTCTTTTCACCAGTCAGGACATGTTCCAGAGTAAAGTGGGGGGATACCCCCAGCATAATATTGACGTTGGCGAGACTCATGTCTGCATCAAACAGGCAGACTCTTGATGATGTGCGGGCAAGGGCGATTGCCAGATTAACGGAAACGCTGGTTTTTCCCACGCCACCTTTGCCGCTGGTGACGGCGATGACTCGCGGTCGTTTGTCCGTTTTGCCCGGGATTTCCGAAATCACGTTCTGAACGTCTCTACTCAAAAAAGTTGCTCCGAAAGTTGTCGTTAGGCTGCAGGCTCCATTGCAATTGTTATCAGTCTAAAGTGTTGAGGTTACCAGCCTGTATCCGCGTTATGTAGAACGTTCCGGCTATGTCGGCAGATGGCAGAGGATAGCGCGAATTGTCCGATTTTTAGCCGGTTAAACATCAACAATTGTAAAATGCAGACAAAACGCAATGAAAACACGCGTTTGTTGCGGTGGGGCCTTTGCATGGATAGTCAGACGTAGTAATCTTCAGATACCCTGAACTCTACAAAAATTCAATCATCAATTTGGGCTATAAAAAGTGTGCTGCTTAGCAATTCCGGACGATGTTGATCATCTGATTTGGTAGCTGATAAATCAAAAGGCCTAGTCCACAGGGTATATTGCGGACTTATTATATGACAAGTCGTTACGACCTTCTGTTTGAAGAGCTAAAAGTCAATAAGCTGCCGACGCTTCCACATGTGCTGACTGAGATTCTTGATGCCTGCCTGAACCCTTCTTTTAATTTCAGGCAGATATCCGAAATTATCAGCCGGGATTCTGTCATGGCGGCGAAGGTTATAGCGGTTGCCAATTCCCCTTCCTACTTGCGGGAGAATCATGCGACGTCCGTTGACCGGGCGCTTTTGGTGATAGGCACTGAGCGGATCAAAACCATTGCGATAACGGTTTCCATTCAACAGTTCTTTTCCGAATTCAATACCAGTCAAACCCAGTATTTAAAATCCTTCTGGAACAATTCTCTGACGACAGCTCTATTTGCCAAGGCTATTGCGACGTTAACCAGCTACCCGCAGCCGGAACATGCCTACTTGATCGGCTTGTTGCATAACATTGGCGAGCTGGTGTTGAAAAATAATTTTCCCGCGGAGTTTGCGGAACTGCAGGATAGCGGTAGAGATATCAGCAGATGGCTGCAATATGAGAGCGAAACGTTTGGAATGAACCAGGCCGAGGTGGGTGCCTGGTTGTTAGGTAAGTGGGGGCAGGGCGATTTCGCGACCGCAGCGATCAAGTATCATCGAGCGCCGGTCTCCCTGGTCCTGGATGCTCATCACTTGGTCAAGATTATACATCTGGCGAGCCATTTAAGCAGGGATGAGACGTCAGGTACAGGCAACAGTGCACTGGATTCCGCTGAAAAACTGTTTGGATTGACGCCGGCCCTGGTAGAGGAAATTCAGCAGCGTATCAGGGAAGAGGTTCTCTCTGTTGCCCAGTCACTGCAAATAGAATTGGCTGGCGATACCGATGCAGAGGTTGGGCAGGAGAGTGACGAACGCCAAAGAATTCTACTGGCCAAGCATATTCGCGCACTTAGTCTGGTGAGATCTGCCCAGCAGCATCTGGAAGAGGCAATGTCCCTGCAACAGGTGCATCGCGCGATTGAAGAGGTCGGCTACCTGCTTTTCGGCTTTCCGGCTGTACGTATTCTGCTTACCGACGAATCTGAAGGTGCACTACTTTTCTGGAATCAAAATCAGCTGTCTGACCAGGTAGAGGATGCTTTGACTGCAGGTGAAGAAAGTCCGCCTGTTGAATTGAAGGTTCCACTGAAACCTGACCGAAGTCTGTTGGCAGCAGCGGTGTTGCAAGACAGGATTCTGACATCCTCTGATTGGCAGGGTTCGGTGGAAGAGCTACCGGTAGTTGATCAACACTTCCTGAGTATGCTGCAAACCAGTGATATGGTGTGTGTCCCCATGCACTCCAAAGACAAAGCGGTAGGGGTGATGGTGCTGGGTTCGGTCAAGTCTCCTGAGCTTTCGGATTCTCTCCGGCGAATTCTGCAGCTATTTGCCAACGCTGCGGGTAACCGTTGTAAGGATGTTCTGCAGGCCGCCGAAAAAATCGCCGCTGAATACTCTCATGAGGACCTGCAAATGCGTCTTCGTGAAATAGCCCATGAAGCCAATAACCCGTTGGCAATCGTGCGCAATTATCTGGAAATACTATCTGCTAAATTGACTGACCAGGGAATTGAACAGCAGGAACTGGTCATTATTCGCGAAGAGATAGATCGCGCCGGCCAAATCCTGATGCGATTGCGGGATCTCAGAGATCCGGAGGAGGTTGCTACCGGTAGCCTGGATGTTAATCGTGAAATCAGAGATCTGGTGAAGCTGTTCTCTTCATCCAGTTTTGTCAGTCATGGTATTGCCTGCGAATTAGAGCTCGATGAGAAGTTACAGCCTCAAATCGGACAGCGCCGCTATCTTCGGCAGGTGTTGGTGAACCTGATCAAAAATGCGGTTGAAGCCATGCCGGATGGCGGGGATCTGCTCATCCGTACGGATCATCAGGTTAACGTCAATGGTCGAAATTTTATTGAAATAGTGATTAAAGATACTGGTTCCGGCATTCCGGAGGGGATCCTGTCCAATCTGTTTGAACCTGGAAAAACCACTAAAGGCGAAGGTCATTCTGGTCTTGGGCTCAGCATATCAAGAAATCTGGTTAATGATATGAAGGGCAGTATCAGTTGTCGTAGCAGTCGGCTTGGCACTGAATTTGAACTCCTTCTTCCCGCGAAGCCGGCTGGCGACGGGAAGGAGTCCTCGAATCAGTGACAGTTGTCGTGTTCAGCATAGAGAATCCTGAGTAATGTTAAAGGAAGCTACACCCATAGACTCACGTAGGCAGACCAAAATACTTGTCGTGGATGATGAACAGCGCATGCTGGATAGTCTTCAGATGCTGCTTGAGCGGATGGGATATAGAGTGGACACTGCTTCCGGCGGGAGAAAGGCCTGCCAGATGCTGGTTGAACAAAGGTATGACCTGGCATTGCTGGATCTGCGCATGGATGACCTTAACGGGCATCAGGTCATGCGGTTCATGGCTGATCGGGACATCGGCACCTCCATCGTTGTGGTGAGTGGTGAAACCTCGTTCTCGGCGGTGAGCACAGCGTTACGAAGAGGCGCTGAAGACTACATTAAAAAGCCGTTTGCGCCGGAAGAGTTGCAGGCGACCATTCAGCGAGTGCTGCAGAAGCGTCAGCTGGAGCGCGAACATGCCACGATGCATGAGCGTTTACAAAAATCGAGTGTTTTGCACCGCTATATTGTCAACAGCTCTCCAGATATCGTATTTATGCTCGACCGGGAAGGGCGCTTCACTTTTGTTAATAATAAGGCTGAGGCTCTGCTGGGATATAAGCGAAAGGATTTGGTCGGAAAACACTTTCGTATGGTTTTGGACCCCAGCGAATTAGCTCGGTTGAAAGAAAGTACGAAGGATTTCGACAAAGGCAATTGCACGATCCGCAACATTGAAATCAATATCCGCCCTCGGGGAGACAAGCACGCTACCCGCCATTTTGAGTTGACGGTATTCCCTATCACCCGGGATACGTTTGCAGCGAAGGCGGGTCAAGCCCCGAGCCCAGAGGCTGACAATCTGCCCGGTAAATCAGACGATCCACAATATTTTATAGGTATCTATGGATCAGCCAGGGATATAACAGAACGAAAAGAAGCCGAAGACTTTATTAATTTTCAGGCGTATCACGATTTGCTGACGCGACTCCCTAACCGTGCCTTGTTCAAAGACCGTCTGAATATGGCGATAGCACATTGTCGGCGGCGTCAGCATCGACTGGCAGTGCTGTTCCTCGATCTCGACCGCTTCAAGGTGGTGAATGATACATTGGGCCATGCCATGGGAGATCGGTTGTTGCAATCGGTCGCTCTGAGGCTGCAAAAGTGTTTGCGGGAAGGAGACACGCTTTCCAGGTTTGGTGGTGATGAATTCGTATTATTGCTGCCAGAGATCAGTGGGCGGGAGGATGCCCGTCAGGTTGCCCGCAAGGTGATCAATGTGTTGAAGGAGCCCTTCATGCTGGGTGAGCATGAGGCTTTTGTCGGCGTCAGCGTGGGAATCGCGGTATATCCCGAAGCTGGAACCAACATGGAGCAGTTGATCCAGAATGCCGATATTGCCATGTACCATGTGAAGGGGCGGGGGAAAGAGGGTTACCAGTTCTTTTCTGATTCTATGGTGGTGAACGCCGCTAATCGTCTTGAGATTGAGCGGGACATGCGAAAGGCTCTGGAAAATGGAGAGTTTCGGGTTTACTACCAGCCCCAGATCAGCTCGGCCAATGGAGAGATTATTGGGGTTGAGGCGCTTGTTCGCTGGCATCACCCCACACGCGGTATTTTATATCCCGGGCAGTTTATACCTCTGGCCGAAGAGACCAAACTGATCGTGGATATCAGTGAATGGGTGTTGCGGAATGCCTGTATCGAGGTCAAGAAGTGGCTGGATGAAGGCTACGGAAGTATACGTCTGGCAGTGAACTTCGCCATGGCTCAGATTGAGCACCCACAATTCGTTCCAATGCTGAAAGGGATGCTGGATGAGCTTCAATTTCCCCCGGAGAATCTGGAGATTGAGCTGACCGAAAATATGATCATGTCTGACCTGGAGTCCCTGGTTGGTAAGCTTCGCGAGATCGCAGGCTATGGGGTGACCATTGCCATTGATGATTTCGGTACCGGTTATTCCTCTCTGAGCTGCCTGAACCGCTTGCCTATCAATACGCTGAAAGTTGATAAAACCTTTGTGCAGGACATCCAGGACAACGATGAAGCCTGTATTGTAAACGCGATTATTGCCATGGCTCATGGTTTGAAACTGAACATTGTTGCTGAAGGTGTGGAGACTGCCTGTCAGCTGGAATATCTTAAGAAACTCGGGTGTCAGGAGATCCAGGGATTTTACTTTTCAGAAGCCAGGCCTGCAGAAGAGGCCGTGCGAATGATTAGTGAGAGGATTTGTAAGCAAGTGGATATGACCTCATGACATTTGGCAGAAGCCGGTAAGAGATTTGACCGAATAGTTGAAGTCTGTCTGTTTTCCGTTGTACCTGGCATGACTTTTTTAAGGCGGAGAACTATGCTTTTCACAAGTATGTTCGAGTCTGTGAGCAAGCGTGTTGTAATGTCAGGCGCAGCCTTTGGTGTCAGCAGACGCTGGTGTGGCGCAGACAAACACTGCCTGGCAGGCAATTAAGTGAATTAGGGGAGCCATGTGCTATCGCACTTAACCGTTCTTGTGGTCGATGATGACCCAACACTGCTGAAGGTCATGGAGCATCAGCTGGCGCGAATTGGCGTTGCAAGAGTCACTACGACCTCTAGCAGTAAATCAGCGCTTGACCTAATCAAGAAGGGGGAAAATCAGCCGGACGTGCTGTTATGTGACCTCCGCATGCCGCAATTGGACGGACCTTCCTTTTTAAATGAACTTGCCGCGATCGAGTTCAAGGGAGGGATTATCATCGTCAGTGGGGAAGATCAGAGGGTTCTCGATACTGTCCACCATCTGGCTGAGTCCCAGTCTCTTAACATGATGGGCAGGCTTAAAAAGCCGGTTCAATTGAAAGAGCTGAAATCGCTTCTTCTGGGTAGAGAAACCCATCACTATGAAGACACATCCACCCCGATTGCTTTACGTCCTCTTTCCCCGGAACGTGTAGAGGCAGACCTGGAGACGGCGCTTTGCCCGTTCTATCAGCCCAAATGGGATGTCCACCGGCAAAGAGTCACTGGTGTGGAAGTACTGGCTCGTTGGAAGGATTCCACCCGAGGCTATCTGGCACCATTTTTCTTTATTCCTGTTGCCGAAGAATATGGATTGATGGACCGTCTGACCTTTCAGCTCTTAATGCTGGTATTGCAGGATATCAAGCGTCTACAGCCCGAATGGCCGAACTTTCACTATGCGATAAATTTCTCGGTGGAAACCCTGGAGGACCGTGAGCTCCCCAATCTTCTTGAGGAGCTGCTGCAGAAATATGGCGTATCGCCTTCGCAAATTACGTTGGAAGTAACGGAATCACGGATATCGAGGCGCCGGAGCAATATGCTGGAGGTGCTCACCCGGCTTCATTTGTTAGGCTTTTCCCTGTCAATCGACGATTTTGGTACCGGGTATTCCTCGCTTGATCGCCTGAAGGAAATCCCGTTCAGCGAATTGAAGATCGATCGGGGATTTGTCAGTGAGGTGGCGACAAGCCACTCCCATGGCGGCGCCATTGTTCGTTCGTCGATACAGCTGGCGCGTGATTTCAACATGAAGGTGGTTGCAGAAGGGGTGGAAACCCGAGATGTTTTCGACTGCGTGGTGGATATCGGCTGCGATACCGTGCAGGGATACTTTATCGCGCGCCCTATGGGAATTGAGGATTTTGTTGCGTGGCTGAGGACTGGATTTCAGCCCCCTTCGTCCTGACCTTTAACCACTTTGTCCTGACTTTTAGCCTTCTTCGCCATCACTTTCAGAACCTTCACCCTGTTGGCTCAGGTATCGTTTGAGCTGGGCTTTCAGCGCTTTGGGGATATCAGTAATGATCAGCGTGTCCTTGCTGTCATCGTAGATGATGCTCTCGTTGATAACGTCTGAAGAGAATGACAGGCTGACACCGTGTCCGCGTCCGGCAAATCTTACCAACTGTTTCAGTTTTCGGCTGTCCGGGCGCATGGTTGTCGGTGTGTCAGGAAGGTTTTCACGAACAAAGCGGGCAAACCGCTCTGGCTGCTGTTCGTCGAGACTCAGTGATAGCTCATCAAGCTCAACGGCTTCCCCCATTTTTTCCTGATCGTGACAAAACTCTACTGCTTTCTTCTTAAATTGAGCAGCCGTCTTGGCGTCCAATTGCTCAGTAAAGCGTTCTATCCCGGTCAGCATGGCTTCCGTCTGCTTTGCTGTGTCGACCAAGCTGGCGAAACCAAACGCGTGACAGGCGGCTTCGCCTAGTTTGCGCATGCTCTTTTGCAGATAAACAGTGACTGCATCCTCTTTGTTTTCTGCATTGGCCGGATCAAACAGAGGGCCAAGCTCAAGTCGGATACCAAAGCTCATGCCCTGAGGGTCAAGGTGTTCAATGGGCTCTAGCGTCAGATCAGAGGTGATGGCCTGGGTAACGCTGCTCTCAATGATAAACAGAAACAGGTTGCGCGCCTCACCTTGCTGGTCATGTACCCACATCAAATAGCTTTGGGTGACAAGGGGAACAGGGTCCAGCCGTTCTTTGATAGCGCCAAGAGCGTTCTTGGTCATCGAGGCAAAGGGTATCTTCCCTTCATACCACTCTTTTATCCAAGGGCCGACAACAGTGTGCTCGGCCTGCATGTGTAGCTTTCCGAAACCTTTGCCCGCTTTGCCGGCAAACAGGCGTCGAAGCGTGTGGTATACCGAATCCACGTCAGCGTTAGAGGGTGGCAGGCTGTCCGGATTTTTGATCTGGCTGGGTTCTTCTTCGGCGAATTTTTCCAGCGTTTGAATGCAAAGTTCGCGAATAGCCATTGAGACTCCTCAATCATTTATGGGGATGCAAAGGGGGCATTGTAAATCTTTCGGGCGGACTGGCAAGGCATTATGCCGTTTTCAAAGGACGGAAAATCCCTTAATGGCTGTCAGTCAGTGGTGCTCATGGTTATACAAACTGTTGTTCATGGTTATACAAACTAAAGGTGCTCATTGTTATGCAAACTAAAATAGTCGCTCTGGTGCGCATAAGAATTGTTTTAGCATGTATAACTAAAGAGGCCCGGATACTTCCGGGCCTCTAAAAGGAGGCTGGACGGTAGGAGGTGAAAAGTGGCTACTTGAGGTAGTGTCCTTTTCTCAGCTCTCCAATAATGTGTCCGAGTGCCTTGGAGATGTTTGCCTCGTCATCCGCAGAAGCGCTCGCCACAAAAGAGATGCCTTCTACTTCCTGGGTCAGGATGACCAAGAGTCCTGCCTTCTGAAGAGCGTCTATGGATTCAGCTGAGATTGCCTGTTCCAGAGCAATGACCGCGCACCCGCGTTCAAACAGATTGCGCTCCAGGGCGTGGGCCAGCTTATCTACGACTTTCCCTGAAACACTGATAACGCCAGGCTTGTGACCGTTGCGTGCCTCTCTTTCTGCATCGCTGATCGGGGCGAATGCCGTGATGTCCGCATCATCTACCGCTGCTTCTATCATACCGGCGCCGATGGTGACATTGCTCAGGCGGTCGATAATGATAAAGGCGCCTGTGCCCCGATTACGATTGTAGGGATCAAATGCCAGTGGTTGATTCAGCGTGACCTCACACAAGCCGATTTCGTTCAGATTCATCTTGTCGCTGGAAGACTCTTCCATTGTATTGACGTCAATCAGATGGTGAATCTTACTAACGGAACCGGTCGCCAGAGTTGTAGCGTGCTTGATGTAATACTGCCGGCCGGGAAGCATTGCATCTTCACTCATCCAGACAATATGGGCGCGCAGGCGGTTGGACACCGGTGGCACGTTATCGGGCTTAACCAGAAAATCACCGCGGCTGATATCGATTTCATCTGCCAGAGTCAGAGTGACTGCCTGGTCGATAAAGGCTTCTTCCAGCTCTCCGTCGAAAGTCACGATAGATTCCACCGTGCTGGTCTTTCTGGAGGGCAGGGCCATGATCTCATCACCTTTGCGAATGATGCCCGAAGCGATAGTGCCGCTATATCCACGAAAATCCAGGTTGGGACGGTTGACATACTGAACCGGCAAACGGAAATCACTGACGTTCTTGTCCTTGGCGATTTCAACGGTTTCCAGTATTTCCATCAATGGCTGGTCTGTGTACCAGGACATTTTGTCGGAATTGGTTACTACGTTGTCGCCGTCCAGGGCGGAAATTGGAACGAACTTGAGGTCATGCAGGGTAATGCCCTTGGCAAACTCAAGGTAATCCTTCTTGATTTCCTCGTAACGTTCCTGGCTGTAGTCAACCAGGTCCATTTTGTTGACCGCGACAAGAATGTGCTCAATACCCAGCAAGGAAGCGATAAAACTGTGACGCTTGGTCTGGGTGAGCACGCCGTGGCGGGCATCAATCAGGATAATGGCCAATTGCGCGGTTGATGCGCCGGTTGCCATGTTGCGGGTGTACTGTTCGTGCCCTGGGGTGTCGGCAATAATGAACTTGCGTTTGGCAGTGGAGAAATAGCGGTAGGCAACATCGATGGTGATGCCTTGCTCACGTTCTGCCTGAAGGCCGTCCACCAAAAGGGACAGGTCAAGCTTTTCGCCTGCGTTGCCGCCTTTTGCGCTGTCTTTTTTGATAGCTTCCAACTGATCTTCATAGATCATTTTGGAATCGTGCAGCAGACGGCCGATAAGGGTGCTTTTTCCGTCGTCGACACTGCCGCAGGTCAGCAGACGAAGCAGCTCTTTGTGTTCGTGCTGCTTGAGGTATTCGAGAATATCTTCACTGATCAGATTCGATTGATGTGACATAGCCTTGATTCTGGTTCCTGATTCTTTAGCCCTAATGCATTTCCAAAAGCTCGTACAGCTTTAGAAATAGCCCTCGCGTTTCTTTTGCTCCATAGAGCCGGCCTGATCGTGGTCAATAACACGGCCTTGACGCTCGGAGCTGGTGGTGAGCAGCATTTCCTGAATGATTTCCGGCAAAGTATCAGCCGTGGATTCGACTGCTCCGGTCAGGGGGTAGCAACCAAGTGTTCTGAAGCGTACATCCTTCATCATTGGCGTTTCGCCTTCTTTCAAAGGCATGCGGTCGTCATCGACCATGACCAGAATGCCGTCGCGCTCGACGACCGGACGCTTGGCAGAGTAGTAAAGAGGAACGATTTCAATATTTTCCAGATAGATATATTGCCAGATATCCAGCTCAGTCCAGTTGGATAAAGGGAATACCCGGATACTTTCGCCCTTGTTGATTTTTCCGTTGTAGATATTCCACAGTTCTGGACGCTGGTTTTTCGGATCCCAGCGATGGTTGCTGTCACGGAAAGAATACACCCGTTCCTTCGCTCGTGATTTCTCCTCGTCCCGACGGGCGCCACCAAAGGCCGCGTCAAACTTGTATTTGTTCAGCGCTTGCTTGAGGGATTCGGTTTTCATGACGTCGGTGTGCTTGGCACTACCGTGGGTAAATGGACCGATACCTTGGCGAACACCTTCTTCATTTATATGGACAATCAAATCCAGACCAAACTTTTCAGCCTGGCGATCACGGAATTCAATCATCTCCCGGAATTTCCAGGTGGTGTCGACATGCATCAACGGAAAGGGTGGTTTGCCCGGGTAAAAGGCTTTACGCGCCAGGTGAAGCATTACTGAGGAGTCTTTTCCTATAGAGTAAAGCATCACAGGACGTTCGAACTCGGCGGCTACTTCACGAATAATGTGAATACTTTCCGCTTCGAGTTGCTTGAGGTGAGTCAGATTAAAATCAGTCATCTTCTAATACTATCCGTTGAAGTTTCCCGCTATTGTCTAATATTGCCGCTACATCTGCGACAACGACGACAGCGCGCCCATAATTTAAACAGTGCGCTAATATACCAAAAATAGACTTATTATAAGAAGGGGGATTTTTAGAATGCTTTGATATAGATATATGATTTTATAGGTCAAAGCGGCCAAGCAGGGGTCAGGCACAACGCTGCCGGCCCGTCACAGTATAGGCTCACAGAGAAAGATTCCTCTCTGAAAGAGGACTAAATATCCCTTTAAATCAGGCTCTTAATTTGTTTTCGTTGACGTAGGTATTAAGTACGTCGGATTGCTGAGATGTAGGATGCTTGAATTGGAGGCCAATAGTGAACACATCTCGGGAAAGACGACGGGTGTATACCATTAGCATTTCCATGGAAAGCGCTACCAAACCTTCTTCATCAAGAGGAAGAGAAAAATCCACCGTCACGCAACCTGGCTGAAGGGGGGCAAAGCTCAGTGCATTTGGCATCAACAGCTCAAGAGTTGCCCGGTCACAGGAAATCATTAAACCGGCACGTGAAACATTAACGATATCGGCCTCAAGTTGATCTCCGTTATTGGTGCGGAGATGGGCGATGAAATCGGCCGGAACTCTGAAATGGTGTCTTAGGTTCTTTTGCATTAGCTTATTGTTACCTGTTAACAACAGTGCTCAGGCGTTGCGGGTGACATTCCCGTACAAAACCCTGATCAGCTTCCTGCCATTGGAGCGCTACGGAGCACTTTAATCAGTTAGCAAAGCATACTGATAATTCACTTTATTATTACTAGTTTATCAGCTTGAAATTGATCTGTTTTTGATCTTGTTGGCACATTTTGCGCCGTTTTACACCGGATGTGTAGTATTTTTGTTACATCTTTTTGCAATTTGGTGTAACAGAGCTGTTGCGCTTCTAGAATATTTTGAAAGTACATGCTGCAGATTGGTTCTAAGGAATTTGGTTCTAAGGAATTAGTGTGCAGGCTCTGATGAAACAAAAGAATAACACTCCCTTCTGTCCGCCTGTTTTATTGAAGCGTCATTGGGTAGAATAGCGCCCGTTTTTTGATCAGCTGCTGTTTTGACGCAGCATTAACGATGAGATAGGTGGTAATGACCTCTAAATCCGGAAAAGTCGGCTTTGTGAGCCTGGGGTGTCCCAAAAATACAGTAGACTCTGAACGTATATTGACCCAGCTTCGTACAGAAGGGTACGAAATCTCCCCAAGCTACGAGGGAGCAGATGTAGTTCTGGTCAACACCTGTGGATTCATTGATAGTGCTGTCAAAGAATCGCTGGATACTATCGGGGAAGCACTTCAGGAAAACGGCAAGGTCATTGTGACTGGTTGTCTGGGGGCCAAGGAGGACGTCATTCGTGAAGTGCATCCTAATGTTTTGGCCGTCAGTGGTCCCCATGCTTATGATGAAGTAATGAATCAGGTGCATGAGGTCGTTCCCAAGCCGGACTTTAATCCATTCATGAGTCTGGTGCCGGATACGGGTATTAAACTGACTCCCCGACATTATGCCTATCTGAAAATTTCAGAAGGCTGTAATCATCGTTGTACTTTCTGCATCATTCCCTCGTTCAGGGGAGACCTGGTCAGCCGACCTATCGGCGATGTGCTGAGTGAGGCTAAGCGATTGGCGGACAATGGTGTCAAAGAACTGCTGGTTATTTCTCAGGATACCAGTGCCTACGGCGTGGACACGAAATATCGCACCGGTTTCTGGGAAGGCCGCCCGGTCAAAACCCGGATGAAGGAACTTTGTGAAGAGTTGGGCAAACTGGGAATATGGGTGCGTTTACATTATGTCTACCCTTATCCGCATGTTGATGATGTCATTCCGTTGATGGCAGAGGGGAAAATCCTTCCCTATCTGGATATTCCGTTCCAGCACGCCTCGCCTTCGGTTCTGAAAAATATGCGTCGCCCCGCCCATGCGGAAAAAGTGTTGCACCGGATCAAAAAGTGGCGGGAGCAATGCCCTGATATCACATTGAGATCCACCTTTATCGTTGGGTTTCCTGGCGAGACCGAAGAGGATTTCCAGATTCTCTTGGATTTTCTGGAAGAAGCTCAACTGGACCGGGTTGGCTGCTTTAAATACTCGCCTGTGGAAGGGGCTGCGGCGAATGCTTTGCCGGATCAGGTGGAAGAATCTGTTAAGCAGGAGCGCTGGGAACGGTTTATGGCTGTCCAGCAGCGTATCAGTGCTGCGAGGCTGCAAGCCAAGGTGGGCAAACAAATCGATGTGATCGTCGATGAGGTGGTTGAGGAAGGAGCCGTTTGCCGGTCTACAGCGGATGCTCCCGAAATTGATGGGCAGGTTTTCCTTGATGGGCAGACTCACCTCAAGCCTGGCGATATTCTGCGAGTAGAGGTGGAAGAGGCTGATGAATATGATTTGTGGGCACACCCAATAGCCTGAACTCGAGAAACCAGGTTTCCTGATCTATAGGATTCAGAATTGATCGGGCGCTGACATTCAGCGCCCGAATTTGACTTAGCTTTCTTTCCATTCCTTTCCTTTCCTTACTTTCTTTCCCAATTCCTTTTCCAGTTTCCTTTTCAGACAGTTTTATTGCTGAGTGCCTCATTGCTTTTTATTGGAGGTGACTTCAGTTGCTTGTTCTTTCTTTTCAGTTATTGATCCCTCTCTCGAATGCTGAGCTGCAGCTGATAGTTGTGGGTATCTAGGTGAAACTCCGAATGTAACGAGAGATTGATTGTTGATCAGTTATGCATATAATAAGCAAAGCTTACTAAATGGAATGCTTATGAAATTGCAGAAAGATAGTCTCGGCTTCCTGGTGAACGATGTTGCCCGGCTGCTTCGTCGGGCATATCAGAGCAGACTGGAGCTCAGCTCACTGACGCACGCTGAGGCCAAAACATTGATATATGTTGCCCGGCATGAAGGTGTCAGACAGGTGGAACTGGCAGATCTGATGGATATACAGCCAATTACTCTGGCGCGATTGATTGATCGGCTTGAAGAAGAGAAAGCTGTGGAGCGCCGAAAAGATCCTGAAGATCGGCGTGCTTACAGGCTCTATCTGCTGCCCGGAGCGGAACCTCATCTTGAGGCAGTTAAGGAAGTGGCAGCTGTCATACGGGAAAATGCTTTGAAGGGATTGTCAGAGCAGGAGGTTGAGGCCTTCATGGAAACTATGCGAAGGATCCGAAGTAATTTAATGCAGGGATAAGCTTGCATTACCCCCATATATTCAGAGGAGTTTGATTTTTATGAGCATGGCACCAACTCCTGCAGAAAAAGCAGTAATGAGTGAGGTTGAAGCCGACCGGAGTTCCCATAAAAGGGTGATTCTCCTGGTCGTTGTACCCTTGATTGTTGCGGTAGCCTCAGTCGTGTTCTATCTGTTGGGAGGGCGTTATGTAGAGACAGATAATGCCTATGTTAAAGCGGACAAAGTTTCTGTCAGCTCTGACGTCTCCGGTATGGTTCAGATAGTGATGGTCCGTGAAAATCAGGTGGTCAATGTCGGTGAGCCTTTATTGCAGCTTGATCCGGCGACATTTGAATTGGCGGTCAAAAAAGCGGAAGCCAGGTTGGCTCAGGTGAAAACAGATTTACTGGCTTTGAAGGCAAGTTATCGGGAAAAGTTGGCTGAAGTGGATCTGGCGAAAACTCGCTTTGATTTTGCCAAAAAGGAACAAAAGCGTCAGGAAGATCTTATCGCCAAGCATTATGTCTCTGCTTCTCAGCTCGAGAACGCCCAGCAAACCTCCCAGTTAGCGCTCCAGCAGTTAAATGCGAGCAAGCAGGATCTTGGGCGGATTATCGAGTCTCTTGGTGGGGATCTTGATGCTCCGGTAGAAAGCCATCCCAGTTATCTGGTCGCTCTTTCTGAATTGGATCAGGCCAGACTTAATCTTGAAAAATCTGTTGTGCGTGCGCCTATTGGAGGGAGAGTCAGCAAGATTCCCCAGCCGGGCCAATATGTCTCAGCCGGTAGCAGTATCATGGCATTGGTGGCAAGTGCAGAACCCTGGATAGAGGCGAACTTTATTGAAACCGACCTGACCCATGTGCGTCCCGGACAAACTGTTGCGGTGCGCGTGGACACCTACCCGGACAGATCCTGGGAAGGGATAGTGGAAAGCCTGAGTCCTGCGACCGGGGCTGAGTTCTCGGTTCTTCCGGCACAGAATGCGACCGGTAACTGGGTGAAGGTGGCGCAGCGTGTGCCTGTCAGAATCAAGTTGATTGATGATGGGGCCATGGCGCAACTGTTGGCAGGTTTAAGCGCAGTCGTTGAGATCGATACCGGTTATCGTCGCCAATTGCTGGGCGTGTCTCTCTAGAGGTAGAAGTTGTGTCTGCTGCGATCTCTCCCGCATTGCCTGCGCAATCAGAAGGCAGCAAAGCGGTTTTTGTCACGGTATCGGTGATGCTGGCAACCATCATGCAAGCTCTGGATACCACCATAGCCAATGTGGCTCTGCCTCATATGCAGGGCTCCATGTTGGCGACCCAGGACCAGATTTCATGGGTTCTGACTTCCTATATTGTCGCCGCTGCGATTTTTATGCCTTTAACCGGCTTTCTGACAGCCCGGCTTGGTCGCAAAAGGGTTTTCATGTGGTCGGTCGTCGGCTTTACAGTTGCTTCCATGTTGTGTGGCGCGGCCCAAAGCCTGGATCAGATCGTTATCTTCCGAATGCTTCAGGGGGTGTTCGGAGCTTGCCTGGTTCCTTTGTCTCAGTCGGTATTATTGGATACTTATCCCCCTGAAAAACACGGTTCCGCAATGGCTATGTGGGGTGTTGGAGTAATGGTGGGGCCGATTCTGGGGCCTTCGCTCGGCGGCTGGCTGACCGAATACTATAACTGGCGCTGGGTGTTCTATATCAACCTTCCTTTTGGATTGCTGGCGTGGTTTGGATTGGCGGCTTTTGTCAGTGAGACTCCGATTGACCGTACCAAACGTTTTGATCTTATGGGGTTTGCCATGTTGAGTCTCGGAATTGGTGCCCTGCAGATGATGTTGGACAGGGGAGAGTCGCTCGATTGGTTTGCCAGCAGAGAAGTGGTGATTGAAGCGATGCTGGTCGGGCTGGGCTTCTATCTCTTCATTGCGCATATCTTTACCCATAAGCATCCGTTTATCGAGCCGGGAATGTTCAGGGATCGCAATTTCAGTGTGGGCCTGATTTTTATTTTTGTGGTGGGAGTCATTCTCCTGGCTACCATGGCTCTGTTGCCGCCGTTTATGCAGAATTTAATGGGGTATCCGGTGATCGATGTGGGATATATCCTGGCTCCGCGAGGGCTTGGCACCATGGCCGCCATGATGACTGTCGGGCGTTTGTCTGGAAGGGTGGATGCGCGCTATATGATTCTCGCCGGTCTGCTGCTGACCAGTTTTGCGTTGTGGGAAATGACAAGGTTTACTCCTGAAGTCAGCAGTTGGGAGATCATATGGACCGGTATAACTCAGGGGGCCGGGCTGGGTTTTCTCTTTGTTCCACTGTCGACCATTGCGTTTTCGACTCTCTCACCACATTACCGTAATGAGGGAACTGCTCTGTTCAGTCTGATGCGTAACATCGGAAGCAGTATTGGTATATCCCTGGTGATTACCTATTTATCCCAGAGAACTCAGATTAACCATGCGGCCTTTGCGGATTATATTCACCCGTTCAGTCAGCCGCTACAGCAGGCCGTTGAGGCTGGGGTGTATAGCCTGAATTCAGTGCAGGGCCTGGCCACACTGAATATGCAGGTAACTCGTGAGGCGCTAACGCTGGCCTATTTGCAGGATTTCAGGTTGATGATGTTTGTGACTCTGTCTGCGATTCCGTTATTGTTGTTACTGAAGTCGCCCAAAAGACAGATCGCGCGAGTCGAAGTGATTGATTGAGTTTCTGCTCAAATTGAAGAAATAAAAAGGGACCCGAGGGTCCCTTTTTTTGGCTGTGTGATTGGAATGCGTTTCAGCCATTCAGCTTCTTATTGAGGATCTCATTCACCTGCTGAGGGTTGGCTTTGCCCTTGGAAGCTTTCATTGTCTGTCCGACGAAGAAGCCAATCATTTTGCCCCGCTTGGCTTCTTCGGCAGCACGGTATTGTTCAACCTGTGCAGCATTGTTCGCCAGAACTTCGTCCACGATGGCTTCGATTGTGCTGGTGTCTGTTACCTGTATGAGATCTTTAGCTTTGATGATTGCATCGGCTTCACCACCTTCGTTCCACATTGCGTCGAATACATCCTTGGCGATTTTGCCTGAGACTGTATTGTCTTTGATTCGCAGGATCAGGCCACCAAGAGCGTCGGCGTTGATCGGGGATTGGGCGATGTCCAGATTGTTCTGGTTCAGGTATTTCGCCAACTCTCCCATCACCCAGTTGGCTGCCATTTTGGCATCGCCGGATTTCGCCGCCACCGCTTCGAAATAATCCGCCTGTTCGCGAGTGGCAGCAAGGATGCCGGCATCCACGTCAGACAGTCCGTATTCGTTGCAGAAACGGGCAATTTTAGCTTCCGGTAGTTCAGGGAGTGTTTTCCGTACTTCCTCTATATATGCCTGATCGATTTCGATTGGCAGCAGGTCAGGATCCGGGAAGTATCGGTAATCGTTAGCGAACTCCTTGCTCCGCATGGAGCGGGTTTCATCTTTGTCTGCATCGTACAGGCGGGTTTCCTGCTCAATGCTGCCACCGTTCTCCAGAATATCCATCTGGCGCTCGATTTCGGTATTAATGGCTTTTTCCACAAAGCGGAATGAGTTGACGTTCTTGATTTCCGTCCGGGTGCCAAACTCTTCCTGTCCCTTCGGACGCAGGGATACGTTACAGTCACAACGCATGGAACCTTGTGACATGTCGCCATCTGAAATACCGAGGTAGGTCACAATTGAGTGGATCTTTTTCAGGTAAGCCACGGCTTCCTTGGCACTTCTGATGTCTGGCTCAGAGACGATTTCCAGTAGTGGAGTGCCTGCACGGTTCAGGTCGATACCCGTCATGCCGTGGAAATCTTCATGCAGACTTTTGCCGGCGTCCTCTTCGAGGTGAGCACGGGTGACACCAATGGTTTTCTTGGTGCCGTCGTCCAGGTGAATGTCCACATGGCCGGTCTTCACGATCGGGAACTCCAGCTGGCTGATCTGGTAGCCTTTGGGAAGATCCGGGTAGAAATAGTTTTTGCGGTCAAACACTGACCGCTCAGCAACCTCTGCTTCGATCGCCAAGCCGAATTTAACCGCCATGCGCACGGCTTCTTGGTTCATAACCGGAAGCATTCCCGGCATGGCCAGATCAACGGCACTGGCCTGGGTGTTCGGTTCAGCACCGAAAGCAGTACTGGAGCCGGAAAAAATCTTGGATTTGGTGGCGAGCTGTACGTGGATCTCAAGCCCGATGACCACTTCCCATTCCATCTTGTAACCTCTTTTATCAGGTCAGGACCTATTCAGGTCGTCAATTTGTATTTTTGTCAGTAACTGCAGCGATCAAAGTTCCGGGCGGCGTAGATGCCAGTCAGTCTCCAATTGGAACTTGTGTGCCATGTTCAGCAGTTTGCTTTCGTTGAAGTAGTTACCGATCAATTGCATTCCCACGGGCATTCCGCCTTTTTCGCCACAGGGCAGTGCCATTGCCGGCAGGCCGGCGAGACTGGTGGGAATGGTGAATATGTCTTCAAGGTACATTTGTACCGGGTCGTCAGTCTTGCTTCCGATCTTAAATGCTGTGCTTGGTGTTGTCGGGCACAGAATGGCGTCGATGTGGTCAAATGCGCGGACAAAATCCTCTTTGATCAAACGGCGAATTTTCTGGGCCTGACGGTAGTAAGCATCAAAATAGCCTGCGGACAATGCATAGGTGCCGACCAGAATCCGGCGTTGAACTTCCGCGCCGAAGCCTTCTGCCCGGGAGCGACGGTATAAGTCTTCCAGGTCTTTAGGGCTGTCACAGCGATGGCCGTAGCGTACGCCATCAAAACGAGACAGGTTGGCGGAAGCTTCCGCCGGAGCGATGACGTAATATGCCGGTACGGACAGCTCAGTATGTGGTAGTGAAATCTCCTCAACCGAAGCACCGAGAGACTCATACACTTTGATCGCCGCTTCCAGAGCTTTGCCCATGTCTGCGTCAAGGTTTCCGGAGAAATACTCTTTGGGCAGTCCGATGCGGGTGCCGCTCAAATCCTGATTCAGGGATGCGGTATAGTCTTCCACGGCTTGAGTTGAACTTGTGGAATCCTTGGGGTCGTGGCCTGCCATAACATTGAGTAGCAGAGCGGTGTCTTCGGCTGTTCGTGCCATGGGGCCGCCCTGGTCCAGGCTGGAGGCAAACGCTATCATTCCCAGGCGGGACACTCTCCCATAGGTGGGCTTGAGGCCGGTGATGCCGCAAAAAGCCGCTGGTTGACGAATCGATCCGCCGGTATCCGTGCCGGTCGCTGCGGCGCACAGACCTGCTGCTACCGCTGCTGCAGAGCCACCAGAGGAACCTCCGGGAACACACTCGATGTTCCAGGGGTTTTTGACAGGACCGTAATAACTGTTCTCGTTAGAAGAGCCCATGGCGAACTCGTCCATGTTGGTTTTGCCCAGGCTGACAGCGCCTGCTTCGGCAAATTTTCCAGTCACTGTGGATTCGTATGGGGGGATGAAGTTTTCCAGCATCCGTGATCCGCAGGTGGTTTTTACTCCTGTTGAACAGAACAGGTCCTTGTGAGCAACCGGGATACCTTCAATGAGGCCGGCTTTGCCCTCAGATCTACGCTGGTCCGAGGCTTTCGCCGCGGCCAGAGCCTGCTCCTCGGTGACCGTGATAAAACAGTTCAGGGTATCATTATGTTGCTTGATCTTATCAAGGTAGGCGCGGGTGATTTCCTCGGATGAGAAAGTTTTACTCTCCAGGCCTTTAAGTAGTTCGCTGATGGATTCTGGTAACATGGTGAACTCTTGTTGAAACGTTTATATGGCACCGGTCGTTGTATGCAGCGTTGCCGGATAATCCCGTTCGGTGGCCAAGTCTTATTCAATGCCAGATTTATTCAATAACCTTTCTATTCAATTACCTTGGGCACGAGATAAAGGCCTGCCTCGGTAGCCGGCGCAATATTCTGGAAGGCGTCCCGTTGATTGATTTCAGTAACTTCGTCTTTGCGCAGGCGCTGGGTCATCTCCAGTGGATTACTCAAAGGTTCCACCTGGGTGGTATCGACAGACTTCATCTGATCAACAAAGTTCAGAATCTGGTCCAGGTCACGGGTCAGTCTGGCGGTGTTGTCAGCGTCAATCTGCAACTTGGCCAGATAAGCGATTTTGACCAGCTCATCTGATTGAATTGTCACGTTTTACTCTCCATTTGCTCCATTTGCCCCATTTCTTTCATCTTTCTTTTCTCTTTCATTCCGCCCCCTATATAAATGACAGCCCAGGGAGGGAACTAATTGGCTGTTCTACAATGAGATAAGGTTCTCAAATGCGGGGTGGTGGGCGTTAAATATGGTTTTCCGCCAGCCTTCAGTCTAAAAACCGTCTATTATAATTGTCAGTCTATGGTCAGTGTAAAGGAACTGCGAAGGATTTCTTCGGCTCTAGGGGCACCTGGGCGGGATATCGTCGGCATCGATGGGTAACGGAAGCCAGGCGGCGATTTTATATTTAATAAGAATTAATGCAGCTGCAGCGACCTGCAATCAAGCACTTGGGTGGCCCCAAGAGCCCGTAGTGGCGGGCAAATGCTGCTTGCTCTGTCACGTCGCCACTGTTAAAGTTGCCGCAGCATGCCCAACCTGAATAATTACGGATTCTAACACTCGATGTTTAAACGATTACGTGGACTTTTTTCCAGCGATTTATCTATCGATCTGGGGACCGCCAACACTCTGATTTATGTACGCGGTCGCGGGATTGTTCTAAATGAGCCCTCCGTTGTTGCCATTCGCAATCAGGGCGCCCAAAAAAGTGTGGCAGCTGTGGGTGCCGAGGCAAAACGCATGCTGGGTCGTACACCCGGCAATATTACGGCGATTCGCCCCCTTAAAGATGGTGTTATTGCCGACTTTCATGTCACTGAGAAGATGCTTCAGCACTTTATTCATAAGGTGCACGAGAACAGTTTTATCACGCCGAGCCCAAGGGTTCTTGTCTGTATTCCCAGCCGTTCCACACAGGTTGAACGCAAGGCGATTCGCGAATCTGCATTGGGCGCCGGAGCCCGTGAGGTGTATCTGATTGAAGAGCCAATGGCTGCTGCTATTGGTGCTGGTCTGCCGGTAGAAGAGGCAAGCGGCTCCATGGTGGTGGACATCGGTGGCGGTACTACTGAGATCGCGATCATTTCCCTGAACGGTATTGTGAACGCTGATTCTGTCCGGGTTGGCGGTGATAAGTTTGATGAAGCCATTGCAACCTATGTTCGCCGTAATTATGGAAGTTTGATTGGTGACGCAACGGCGGAAAGAATCAAACAGGAAATCGGTTGTGCCTACGAAGGTTTGGAACTGCGTGAAATCGATGTGCGTGGTCGTAACCTCGCGGAAGGGGTTCCCCGTAGTTTTACCCTGAACAGTGAAGAAATTCTCGAAGCCCTGCAGGAAGCTCTCGCGACGATCGTGCAGGCTGTCAAAAGTGCCCTGGAGCAGTCTCCACCTGAGCTGGCGTCGGATATTGCTGAGCGGGGTATCGTTCTTACCGGTGGCGGAGCCCTGCTGCGCGGCCTGGATAATCTCCTGACTGAGGAAACCGGTTTACCGGTGATTGTCGCTGATGATCCTCTCACCTGTGTAGCACGTGGCGGTGGACGAGCGCTGGAAGTTATTGATAAGCGCGGTTCTGGTCTATTCTTTATGGAGTAAACTGTTAAAGCACGGTTCTTTAAAGCTGCTTCTTAAACAGTGGGTTTAAAAATCGGCCGCAGGTGCTTATGCAAGAATCCGGAGCCAGTTCTCCGGATTTTTCCATATAATCTTTATGGTTCCTCGACCAATAGACAGATAACAGGAGAACAGGCATTAAGAATATCTTCGTTGAAGGACCTTTCCTTGGCGCGCGAATGATATTAGTGGCCGTTGTATCGGTCGGCCTGATTCTGGCTGATTATCATTTCAATCTTACCGCTCCACTAAGACAGGCGTTGTCGACAGTTGTGGCTCCGGTACAGTGGATTGTCAGCGCTCCGGATGATTTGCTGGAGTGGACGGAAGACACAATGAAATCGCGGACGGATCTGCAGCAGGAAAATGAAGCATTACGTAATCGGATGCTCATCCTGGAAGCAAAATCACAGCGTCTGGCGTCCCTTTCTGCGGAAGTAAACCGTTTGCGAGAGTTGCTGAATGCGTCGTCCGTTGTGGACGACTCTGTGCTGGTGGCTGAAATCATCGGTGTCAGTCCGGATCCCTATACCCATCAGGTTGTTGTCAACAAAGGCAGCGATGATGGTATCTATGTCGGCCAGCCGGTGTTGGACTCTCAGGGTTTGTTTGGGCAGGTCACCCAGGTTACTCCATTGTCATCACGGGTACTGTTGATTTCAGACAGCAATCACGCTGTTCCTATCCAGGTTAATAGAAACGGAGTTCGGGGTATTCTGGTGGGAATCGGAGCCTTGGATCGTCTGGAGCTGGCAAATGTCCCGGATACTGCCGACATTATTGAAGGGGATCTCCTTGTCAGTTCAGGCTTGGGGGGAAAGTTTCCTCCAGGCTACCCTGTAGCCGTTGTCAGCTCAATTGTGCACGATCCGGGTGAGCCCTTTGCCCGGGTGGAAGCGCGCCCCTTGGCGGAACTGAATCGGAGCCGCCATATTCTCATGGTGTTCCGTAAGCCGGCTGCAGGCGAAAAGAATCTGCCGGCAGAGGGTGCCGGGCAGCCAGCTTCAACTGAATAAGGTTGAGGCGATGGCTCGGGACGATCCAAACTACCTGTTATTTGTTGTCAGTTTCATTCTGGCCTTCTGCTTAGGCGTTCTTCCGCTGTCAGGTATCTGGGTGTATCTACGTCCGGAAATGATATCTCTTGTGATGTTCTATTGGACGCTGAGACATCCCGCACACTTCGGCATTATCGTTGCCTGGGTGGTAGGCTTGTTCTGGGATGTCCTGGTCGGCAGTGCTCTGGGGGTTCATGCGCTGGCGCTTGGCCTTCAAAGCTATCTGGTGCTGACTATGATTCAGCGACTTCAGCTATATCCGGCACTTCAGCAATCTTTTGTGGTATTCATTATTGTGGGAATTGTCATGATGCTGTATCGGTGGATTGGTGGCTTTATCAGCCATCCGGCGTCAGATATGACCTACATGCTGGCGGCCCTGACTTCAGCGATGCTCTGGCCTTTGGTGAGAATGGTGCTGAATCGTTTTGATCGATAGGGCGGATATTTTGATACTAATACAGGATTACCATGGATAGAACGCTGGTACTTGCATCAGCCTCACCTCGCAGAAAATCTTTACTTAAGATGCTGGATGTCGATTTCCAGGTACATCATGCTGATATCGATGAGAGCATCATCGAGAGCGAAATGCCTGATGTTTATGTGGCTCGTCTGGCCAAGGCTAAAGCTGAGGCGGTCCACAGCGACTTGGTCCGGCAATATGAGCGATTGATTGTCCTTGGCTCGGACACAACCGTGGTTGCCGAAGGCTCAATTCTTGGAAAGCCGGAAAGTTTTGAAGACGCATGCCGCATGCTATCTATGTTGTCTGGCGTCTGGCACGATGTGTACACCGCTGTCTGCGTTTTGGATTGTGCCAGGTCAGAGCAGGTCATCGTGCAGAGCAGGGTTAAGTTTCGTCCGGTCAGCCGGCAGGATATGTCATGGTACTGGAATACAGGTGAGCCGGCTGACAAGGCTGGAGCCTACGGAATACAAGGGCATGGAGGTGTTTTTGTGGAGCGAATCGACGGCAGCTATTCTTCTATTGTCGGGTTGCCGTTATGCGAAACCTCCATGCTTCTGAACAAGTTTGGAATCAAGATGGGATCAATGAATCATCATGAGTGAAGAAATCCTGATCAATGTGACACCCGTCGAAACCCGAGTGGCAGTCGTCGAGAACGGGATGCTACAGGAAGTCTATATAGAACGAAGCCAGCGGCGTGGGATTGTCGGTAATATTTATAAAGGCAAGGTTGCGCGGGTTCTGCCTGGGATGGAAGCGGCGTTTGTCGACATTGGGCTAGAACGTGCGGCATTTATACATGCTTCCGATATTATCAGTCCCAACCAGGAAGATAAGAATGGCAAGCATCCTGACATCAGCACGTTGCTTCGGGAAGGCCAGTCATTGGTCGTGCAGGTAACCAAGGACCCGATCGGAACCAAAGGCGCTCGGTTGACCACCCAACTTTCAGTGCCTTCCAGATACCTTGTTTATATGCCGGGGAACGACCATATCGGTATTTCCCAGAGAATTGAAGACGAGCAGGAGCGGGATCGTCTACGTGACCTGATACAGAATTGTGTTGAAAAAGGGGAGTCGAATACTGGTGCGAATGGATTTATCATTCGTACTGCGGCGGAAGGAGTTGGCGCTGAAGAGCTTGAGGTGGATATCGTTTTCTTACAGCGGCTGTGGTTGTCGTTGGAAGAAAAGATAAAGACATCGGAAGCCCCTATACCCATCTACGAAGATTTGCCTTTATATATCCGCACGTTGCGGGATCTGGTGCGCCCCTATACCGAAAAAATCCGTATAGATTCCAGGGAGAGCTATCAGAAAGCTTATAAATTCGTGGAAGACTTTGTTACAGAGATCAAGTCTAAAATCGAATACTATCCGGGAGAGCGTCCCATATTCGATTTGTACAGTGTGGAAGATGAGTTGCAAAAGGCTCTCAGCCGCAAGGTGCAGCTCAAATCCGGAGGATATCTGATTATTGATCAGACCGAGGCCATGACAACGATCGATGTGAACACCGGGGCGTTTGTCGGGCATCGAAACCTTGAAGAAACCATATTCAAAACCAATCTTGAGGCGGCCAGAGCGATTGCCCGGCAATTAAGATTGCGGAACTTGGGCGGCATTATCATTCTCGACTTTATTGATATGGAGGACGAGGAGCATAAGCGCCAAGTGCTGAGAATGTTGGAGAAAATGCTGGAACGGGATCACGCTAAAACCAAAATCAGTTGCGTCAGTGAACTGGGATTGGTGGAGATGACCCGTAAAAGAACCACCGAAAGCCTGGGACAGATGCTGTGCGAACCCTGTCCGGCTTGCGATGGACGTGGGACGGTCAAGACTTCGCAGACTGTATGTTATGAAATCTTCCGTGAGATCCTGCGTATTAATCGGACCTACGATGCCCAGAGCTACCTTGTGTTGGCGTCGCAGTCAGTGGTGGATCTGCTTTTGGATGAGCAATCAGATAGTGTGGCGGACCTTGAGACCTTTATAGGTAAAAGAATTCGCTTCCAGGTGGAAATGCTGTATACCCAGGAGCAGTTTGACGTCGTTCTGCAGTAACGACCTTTGGAAGGGTGCCAATAATCCCGGCCTTCTCAACGGGACCAAGGGACGGATTGGATTTTTGCCTGATTTTTGGTTCAGATTGCGTTAATCCGAGTTTTTTATTCTGACTCCATGACTTTTAAATCCATAGTTATCAAGGCCACTCAGGCCGTGTGGTATCTCGCCATTACTCTCTTAGTAGTGGTGGCTACCTATATTGCCCTGGGGCGCAACTTTTTTGGTTCAGTGGCAGCCTTTAAGGATTCACTGGAAGCGAAACTGAATGAACTCACCGGGGTTTCTGTCCATATTGGCGACCTTAGAGGTGAGTGGGACGGTTTCGATCCTGTGCTTAAGCTGGCGGACGTTAATATTGTTGATCCGACAGATGGAAGCACCAATATCATTGAGTTGAAATCCGTCATGATTCAACCGGATGTGGTGGCCAGCCTCTTCAATATGGGCCTGGTGTTCCGACATATCGAGTTGGGTGATGTTGCCGTCAACGTGGAGCAGAATGCTGATGGCAGCTGGTCGTTAACCGGGTTTCCTGCGCTATCTGATACCCAAGAGTCGGAATGGGAGTGGGAGGGCTTCAATGACCTCTTGGCTTCACCGACCTTTGAATTCCGGGATATCCGCATTCACTGGAAGTTTCGCAACATATCCTCGACTACCTGGCTCATTCCCATAATGAAACTGCAGACCGGTGAGCAGGGATTACAGGCTTCCGGTTTTATACATCAATTGGATGACAATGAACCGCTCGGAATATTCTCGCTTGCTGAAAGAGTTGATCAAAGTGCTGACGGCCTGAATGCTGACTTATATTTGGCTTGGCGCAACAGTGCCTTATTAAACCCGTTAATGGAAATGCTGGAATCCAGGGGAACACGTGTTACCGGTTTTCAGTCTAAGGGCAGTGCATGGATACATATTGGCGGAGGGCAGGTTGAGGGGCTGACGACCGAAGTCGATGTAACTGACGTTCAATGGCAACGCCAATACGAAGCCCAGGATCCCATTCAGCATATTGCAGGCCGGTTCCGCGTTGAGAAAGAAGACGATGACTGGCACATGCGGGCCTCAGATCTGCAGATGGATTGGAAAGGGCAGTCTCTGGAGCTTGGCCGGTTAGTCGCGGATATGCAGCTCGGCTCGAACGGTAGCGGTAGCTCAAGCGGCGGTGCAAATGCAGGTGGGAGCGCAAATGTAGGTGAAAGCTCTAATGCAGGTGGCAAGCATGTGGAAGCCTGGCAGCTGCAGTTTGACCGTATAAATGTAGGCTTTCTCAAAGATTTAGCGGTAGCTTCCGGGTTACTGCCTGATAAGCTGCACCGGTCGATACAGAATTATTCTCCAGAAGGCTGGCTGAACAACCTGAAGATCAGCAATCAGCACGGCGATGTAGAGGTTGCTGCTGAGCTGGAATCCGTGACGGTGGCTCCTCATGGTGGCGCACCTGGAGGGGAGGAAATTTCCGGATACATGGAAGCCACGGGGGACCATGGTGTCGTCATGTTCCACGGAGACCAGTTATCACTCAATTTCCCAGAGTTGTTTTTTGATCGCTGGACATTCCAATACGGAGAGGGAGTGGTTAGGTGGCGTCTGTTTGATGACTATACCTATGTCAGTGGGCAGAACATCAGCCTGAATAACCCCAATCACCAGCGGGCGGATCTCAGGGGAAAGTTCAGCATTCTTATCCCGCAGTTCGCTGAAGAGACAGGCAGTTTTGAGCTGGCGATTGGTATCAAAAACACGGACGCAACGCTCACCCCAACCTTTGTGCCGGGGCATATTGTCAGTCCCGAGTTATACAGCTGGCTGGAGAACGCAGTGCTGGCGGGCACGATTACAGAAGGAGGATATCTATACTCCGGAGCAGTCGGCAGTCATGCGCAAAAGGGCACTTATCGCTCTCAGATGTATTTTAATCTGGAAGATGCGGCATTGAAGTTTTCAGAGGCTTGGCCGGTGCTGACAGATTTTGACGGAAGGTTGTCGATTGATGACGGCCACATAACCGGCACCGTGTACTCTGGTGAGCTTGCTGTCAGTCATGTCGAAGATGTTGATCTGGAAATGGCGAGTACCGTCAACGGTGAGCATCTGCTTAAAATCCATACCAGACTCAATCCCGATGCAGAAGACTGGAAGTACTGGTTATTCGAGTCTCCCGTGGCAGAACATACCAAGCCTGTGGTGAATGGCTGGGATATCAATGGCGACAGTGAAATTGAATTGGCCGTCGAAACCAACTTGGATCGTGAGGAAACCAAGGTTCAATTGGGAGCGGAATTCAAGGATATGAACCTTTACCTGGAAGATTATAAGCTGGGACTGCTGGGGTTGAAGGGAGCGTTTCAGTTTGATTCTGATATGGGGGTTTATGCAGAAAAGCTCGAAGCCGATGTATTTGGTGGTCCAGCGATAATGAAGCTGAGTACCCGTGACTGGTCATCGGACAGCAAAGGTGTGCAATTGAACGTGTCAGGGAAAGCGCCGGCAGAAGTTGTGGCGCAGCGGGCTGATCTGGGAGAGGACATGCCTTTGCAGGGGGAGTTTGATTATGACTTTCGTCTGGCGGTTAACAGTGGAAAGAAGACCAAATTTGATCTGACGTTTGACTCTGACCTGGTGGGTACAAGCATTCTGTTACCTCCACCTTTGCAAAAGACGATGAATCAATCCCGTCCCCTCAAAGCCCGCTACCAATGGAACTCCGATCGCCAGCAAGGCCTGCTGGATGTCAGTGTAAAAAATCTGATGTCGATGCAGTTGTTCAGTGATGCGAAAGGCATCAATCGTGGGTTGGTGAAGTTACTGCAAAGTGGAAAAGATGACATACCGGTTAAAGGTGTTGATGTGGTCGGCCGTTTGGATCATCTCGATGCAAATCTTTGGCAGGATTATCTGAACAGGCAGTCCTCTGGTCGTTCCGATAAAAACTTTCAGTGGCCGGAGTGGCTTGGCCTAGTGAATGTCGATATTGGCAGCGTGAAAATTTCAGATGAGATTTTTAACGACGCCTCCTTGTCCCTGACCCATAAAGAAGATTCGTTGATACTGACTGTGGATGATCAGAACAGGGTAAAAGGCGTGATTCGTTTTCCGCTATCTGATGAAGAAGTGCTTTCGGCAAATTTTGATCGACTGTATCTGAGCGAAAAATCTGATGAAAAAACTGGCGAAATGTTGCCTTCAGACGTACCGCTAGGGCAGTTCAGTATCAATGATTTTAAGCTGGGTGAACAGGAATATGGAGCCTGGTCCTGGACAGCCCAAAAGCGGGATAACGGTGTCGTATTCAATCAGGTGGTTGGCAAGCTTAGCGGAGCTGTACTCAATGCCAGATTGAGTTGGTTGTATGAGCCGAAAACAGGTGTTCATAACTCAATACTGACAGGGGAAATCTCCGGTAAAAAGTTTGCTGATCTTTATCAGAACTGGTCGGATGATGCGCCCTTGAGCGCAGAAAGTTACTCGATGAATGCTGGATTGGTATGGAGTCGTCCTCCGCTGGATTTCAGTTGGGAGGGGGTTAGCGGCCAGGTGTCCATGAATATGGAATCCGGTGTGATTAACGAAGCTTCCACGGAAACAAACCTGTTTCGTATCTTCGGTATACTGAATACTGATTCCATCATTCGTCGGTTGAAGCTCGATTTTTCTGATCTCTATAAGAAAGGTCTGGCCTATGACAGGATAGAGGGGAATGCCCGGATTCAGGAGGGGGTCATTTCCATGGAAACTCCCTTGGCTATTCAGGGGCCCTCAAGCGCCTATAAGATTACTGGAAAAACCAGTCTGGTGGATGATTCTCTGGATCTGCAGATGGTGGTTGTTCTGCCAGTGACCCAGAATTTGCCGCTTGCCGCTCTTCTGGTTGGCGCGCCTCAGGTTGGCGGGGCTCTGTATCTGATTGATAAGCTATTGGGTGAACCTCTGAGCAGTCTGACCAGTGCAACTTATGAAATAAAGGGTACTTTCCAGAAACCTGAGATGAAGTTGAAACAGATATTTGATCAGTCCAAATCGCCAAAAGTCGAGACGGGTAAATCCAAGGCTGAATAGTATGAGTCAGAATATCGAGACAAAAGCATCAACAAGCCCTGTGGCAAGGGGTAAAGTTGCCGCAATTCAACTGGTCAGTGGTAAAGATATCGCCTTCAATCTGGAGCGGGTGGCTTATTGGGTTGGAGAGGCTGCAGCACAGGGCGTGAAGGTCGTGGTGCTGCCGGAGAACTTCTCCATGCTGGATAGCTACAGCTCGATTGAATTGGGGCGGAAAGAGTCTTCGCCCGATGGTCAGGTCAGACAGTTTTTAAGGGGGCTCGCACGTTCCCATGGGATATGGATAATTGCCGGATCTTTGCCTTGCTCCGTGCGTCCGGACGGCAGCACGGTTGAGAATCGAGTGCGGTCCGCTTGCTGGGTGATTGATGCGGACGGAAAAGAGGTCGGGCGTTACGATAAAATCCACCTTTTTGACGTTGACGTGGACGATCAGCATGGACAGTACCGTGAATCACAATGGTTTGAACCTGGAGATCGTGCTGTTGTGGTGGATACTCCGGTTGGTCGGGTTGGTTTGTCGATCTGCTATGATCTGAGGTTCCCGGAGCTATATCGTAAACTCTCTGAGTCCGGTGCTGACTGGATGGTTGTACCGGCCGCGTTTACCTATCGTACCGGTGAAGCCCACTGGGAAACTCTTCTAAGGTCGCGGGCCATTGAAAATCAAGTCTATATTGTGGCTGCCGGGCAGGGCGGGCAGCACAGCTCTACACGTACAACCTACGGACATTCCATGCTTGTTGATCCCTGGGGGAGTGTCTTGGAATGCCGCAGAGAGGCGGGTGAAGGAATGGTGGTAGGAACTATCGATCCTGACTTTGCTCATCAAGTCAGAAGTAAAATGCCGGTACTACAGCACCGGCGTGTCAAGTAAAGTTATTCTGTCTCAGGTTTAACAGGCCTTCCTTCCACTCAGGGAAAAGAGGGCCTGCGTTTCAGGCGTTCTCTTCCAGCATATCTCGGATATAGCGGTAAAGTTTTTTCGCGGCTCCCCGGTTTTTGTTTTGCTCTATGTCCTTCTGAGTATTACGAATCAAATGACGTAAATGTTGTACATCCCCACCGGGGTGTTCATCTACAAACTCTGTCAGTGCTTCGTTACCTCCCGACAACAGCTGTTCACGCCACCTTTCTGCCGAGTGATGCAAAGCGGTCTGAGTGGTAGACCCTTCCCTGAATTTATCCAGATAAGGCTGCAGTTCTTCCTCATCAACGTCGCGCATCAGCTTTCCAATATACTGAAGCTGACGGCGTTTTGCCTCGTGACTGGGGAATTTCTGGTAGTCAATCAGGGCATCTTTCAGCCTGTCTGATATGGGTAATTCGTCCAGCTGTTCCTGCCGGAGCTGGGCAAGCTCTTTGCCCAGGTCCTGTAAGGCCTGCATAGCCTTCTTCTTGCTGGTTTTGCTGGGGCCGAAGTCATATTCCTCATCGGAGTAATGGTCGTCTCCATCAGAGTGGTCAGCGTGCATGCTCTCTCTTTAATCTCTTCGTTGTAGGACAAGTTCGTGCCGATTTCACCGGCGGATTACTATTATAGTTCATTTAGACATTGGTTAATGGGAATAAAGTTAATGGGAATAAATTAGGTGTAGCTTAACGGGAATAAATCAGGCGTAGGCGATGGTGGCCAGTCCCAGGAAGGACATAAACCCCACCACATCCGTTACTGTGGTCAGAATGACGCCACCAGCCAGTGCCGGGTCCACTTTCATGGTTTTCAATATCAATGGCAGGGCGGTACCTGCCAATGCAGCGACGGTCAGGTTAATCAGCATGGCTGAGGCGATCAGGAGGCCAATTGTCATGTCGTTAAACCAGACCATGGCTGCCGTTGCGACAACAACCGCCCAGAGGGTGCCATTGAAAGCGCCCACCAGGAGCTCGCGGTTCATCAGCCAGCGAATATTGCTCGGGGCAACTTTTCCTGTCGCCATTCCTCGGATCACCAGAGTCAGTGCCTGGCTGCCGGCAATCCCGCCCATGCTGGCAACAATTGGCATCAGTACTGCCAGTGCGACGACTTTCGCGATGGTTTCCTCAAAAATACCGATGACGGCAGAGGCCAGGAAGGCTGTGATCAGATTTATTCCGAGCCAGACAGCCCGACTTTTAGCGGTCTTCATGATGGGGGCAAACATGTCCTCTTCTTCGTCCAGACCCGCCATGCTCATGATTTCGTGATCGGCATCTTCCCGAATAACGTCAACCACATCGTCGATGGTGATTCTTCCCAGCAGGCGACCGCTTGAATCAATAACTGGAGCAGAAACCAGGTCGTGGCGTTCGAAGAGCAAGGCGACTTCCCGATCGGACAGGGTTGCTGGAATACCATCGACATCTGTACGCATGATCTCACGAACAGTTGAGCTGAGGCTGGACACCAGCAAGGTTGTAACCGGTAATACCCCAATGAACATATCTTTCCGATTGACCACTACCAGACTGTCGGTCATGTTTGGAAGGCTTTTATGGCTACGCAGGTAGCGAAGTACCACGTCCACGGTAATGTCAGGGCGCACCGTGACCATGTCTGTATTCATTAAGCCGCCGGCCGAATCCTCCGGATAAGACAGAACCTCTTCCAGACGCTGCCGGTCCTGGCTGTCCATAGAATCCAGTACTTCGCTGATGACGGCTTCAGGAAGTTGTTGGAGAAGGTCGGCAAGATCGTCAACCTCAAAGTCCTCGGCAATGTCGATAACATCCTGAGCATTCATTTCACTGAGGAAGTCAGAGCGGATCTCGTCGCTCAGATACTGAAGAACTTCGCCTTCCAGTTCATCGTCTACCAGTTGCCAAAGTAGCTTACGTTCTTTAGGAGGGGAGGACTCCAGCAGGTGTGCGATATCGCTGGGAGAAAGGCCGCTGTTCAGAATGCGGGTGACCTGTTGCAGAGAACCGCTTTCCAGCGCCTCTGAAAGAGATCGCATTCTGATTTTGGTGGAGTTTTTCTCAGCGGTTTGCGACATCGTGATTGTCCGGGCTTGGGTTACATCCTTTGGGGCGTATGCCAGGAAAGCTTGTTCGCCTTGTCAACCATGCCCAGAATCAGGCTTAACACCAAGTGAAGGTCGAAAATGCGGACACAGTATAAATTAGCTGTATCTAAAGTGTAAGTTATGAACTTGAATAAGGTAAGTAAAATCAGTGAATTGACTGATTTTATTCATGTGGATTGTGAATCGCTCGCTTGCTTAGGGTTATCTGGAAGGCTTCCTGCCTTATTCTCCTTCTCCAAAATAATCGTCAATCAGTGACTTTATCGCGTCGTAGGCTTCCTGTTCATCCGGCCCATCTATGTGCAATTCCAATTCTGTGCCTTTGCTGGCTGCCAGCATCATAACTGCCATAATACTCTTACCATCAACCTGTTGGCTCCCCTTGGAAACTTTCACCATGCTGGAGAAACGTCCCGTTGTGCCAACAAACTTGGCTGCTGCTCTGGCGTGAAGGCCTAACTTGTTAATAATCGTAACTTTTTCCTGGATCATGCTTTATTTGCAACAAACTGGTTAGCAGTCAAAACAGGTTTAGACCTGTCAGGTTTATTTAAGGGGTATCTGGGTGGTCGGTTCAATGGTGATTACTGGGCCAACTCCTTATGGCGAACCTGGACGTTATCATATTTCTGTCGAAAATGTTCCGCCAACTGTTCGCTGATGAAAACTGAGCGATGGTGTCCCCCTGTACATCCTACACTCACAGTCATATAAGTTCGGTTACTGTTTTGAAAGCGAGGTATCCAGGTTTCCAGGAAAGATACAATGTCCTGCACCATCTGGCCACTTTCAGGATGCTTTTTCAGAAACTCTATGATTTCAGGATCTGTCCCCCTGAAACTTCTAAGACTGGTGTCCCAATAAGGGTTGGGCAAGCATCTGACATCGAAAACGAAGTCTGAATCCGAAGGTACTCCATGCTTGAAACCAAACGACTGGAACAGCAGTGCCAGTTCCTGGCCTGTCCGCCCCAATACTCGAAGCTTTACCTGATCGCGCAGCTGATAAAGTGACAGGTCGCTGGTATCAATATACAGATTGGAGAGAGAGGCGATAGGTTCCAGTAAGGCTTTTTCCTGTTGTATCGCTTCCTTCAGGGATACGCTCTTACTGCTGAGGGGATGCTTGCGTCGAGTGGCATGAAACCGTTTAAGCAGCGTTTCGTCCTTTGCATCCAGGTAGATGACTTCAATATCCACCTCTTCAGACTGCAGTCGTTTATATATGTGAGGGAAATCACCCAATTCTCTGTACAGGTTTCGGGCGTCAATGCTGACGGCAATCTTGTCAGCATGGCCTGCGCCTTCGTAGAGGGCTTCTTTGGTGAGAGGTCCTAGCAGGCCGATCGGAAGATTGTCTATGCAGTAGTAGCCCATGTCTTCCAAAACATGTAACGCAGTACTTTTTCCCGATCCGGAGCGGCCGCTCACAATAATCAGCTTCATTGCCTGTCCTGTTGCTGAAGACGTATGAAATTTCAAATGGTCTATGTATTTATATCAGCTCCCTGCCGATCTGTGGAGGGGCTGATGATAATTCTTTGACTGAGTCTACCCGTGAGAGTTTTCTTAACGATGACAGGAGGTTATTGCTGGAGTCTGTCAACTGCCCATGGCAATCTCAAATAGTCCCTGGTCATCTTCACAGTTTCTCAGTTTTTCACAGTAGCTACGGTCATTGAACTTTTGTGCCAGCTGGCTCAAAAGGTCAAGATGTTCACTTGTTGCTTCTTGAGGAACTATGAGTACGAACAGCAGGTCTACTGGCTCATTGTCGATAGCGTCAAAGGGAATTTTTTCCTTCAGTGTGATCAGTGCACCGATCACTCTGTCGCAGTTTTCCAGTCGGCAGTGGGGGATAGCTATTCCCTGGCCGATTCCTGTGCTGCCAAGTCTTTCGCGACAAATTAAATTGGTAAACAGGGCATTTTCGTCGAGAAAGGGATAATGCTGGGCAACCAGTTGGGCTATAAATTCCAGAACTTTCTTTTTGGAAGAGCCCGCGACCTGACAGCGGGTCAGGGCGGGCGAAATGATCGATTCGATCGTAATGGCGTTATCAGTCATATAATCAATTTATCGTGCAGATGCACCGTGTGCGCGATCTACATTCTTTTCTTTGTATTTCAATATCTGTCGGTCGAGTTTATCTACGAGGCCATCTATTGAGGCGTACATATCTTCATGTTCAGCATTGGCATGGATGTCGGCTCCACTGAGATGCAGTGTTGCTTCGGCAATCTGACGCTGCTTTTGAATTGAAAGCGTGACTTGGACATTGCTGATGTTGTCGACATGTCGCTCGAGCTTGTCAAACTTGCTCTTGACGTATTCTTTCAGTGGCTCAGTCAGTTCGACATGATGTCCGGTAATATTCATTTGCATATGTAGCTCCTAATGCCAAGATAGGGTGCATTACGATCTTTGCACTTCCATGAAAATACTATCACATCCAGGATGTGGCCAATTGACGTGGATCTATTTGATAACCTCCTTCAGGCGTTATTTCAGACATTAAATCAGTCGCTTACGTTCGTTGGAAGGTGGAATGGACAGGGCCTCCCGATATTTGGCGATGGTCCTGCGTGCCACATTAATTCCCTGTTCTCCCAGTAAAGCAGCAATTTTACTGTCGCTCAATGGCTTTTTAGGGGATTCGGCCGCCACCAACTTTTTGATAATAGCCCGAATTGCCGTAGACGAACACTCGCCTCCGGAATCTGTGCTGACATGGCTGGAGAAAAAGTACTTCAGCTCAAACACACCTCTTGGTGTGTGCATATATTTCTGTGTGGTAACCCGGGAGATTGTTGATTCATGCATCTCAACAGCTTCTGCGATGTCGTGCAAAACCAACGGCTTCATCGCTTCTTCTCCGTAATCCAGAAATCCTTGCTGATGTTCGACAATTTGTGACGCAACTTTCAGCAGGGTTTCGTTCCGGCTTTGCAGACTTTTGATAAACCAACGGGCCTCCTGAAGCTGGTCACGCAGGTAGGTGTTATCGGCGCTGCTGTCAGCACGCTTTACCAGAGAGGCGTAGCCGGGGTTAACCCTGATACGGGGAGAAATTTCCGGGTTAAGCTCGACCAGCCAGCGTCCGTTGGTCTTTCGAACCATGACGTCGGGGACCACGTATTCTGTTTCGCTCTCCTGGATGCTTTGGCCAGGTTTGGGGTTTAAACCCTGAATCAGTTTGAGTACATGGCGAAGGTCTTCTTCTTTCAACCTGCTGCGGCGCATCAACTGAGCGTAGTCGCGGTTGCCCAGCAGGTTGATGTAGTGGCTTACCACCAGCTTGGCCTGGCCAAGCCATGGAGTATCCTTGGGTAGCTGGTTGAGTTGGTTCAGGAGACACTCCTGCAGGGTGTTGGTTGCAACACCAGGAGGATCGAACTGCTGCACCCGTTTTAAAACAGCCTGTACCTCGTCGAGTTCAATGCCTTCCTCGCCCTCTGTTTCGAGACCGCTGTGAATTTCCTCCGCGGTAAGGGTCAGGTAGCCATCGGGACTGACCGCATCGACTATGGCGATAGCGATAACCCTGTCGGTGTCCGACATCGGGGTCAGGTTAAGCTGCCAAAGCAGGTGGTCCTGCAGCGTTTCGCCTTTGCTATTTCTGGATTCAAAATCAAATTCATCATCCTCCGACCCGCTGCTGTAGCTGGTGTTGCTGCCCTGGTAGACGTCATCCCAGGCGGTGTCGACTGGCAGATCATTGGGAATTGATTCGTTCCAGTTATCGTCCTCTGAATAAGATGGTTCTTCGCTGGACGACGCGCTTTCAGATGCAGATTCCTTGGCATTGGCAACCAAACGCTCGGTAATCTCATCATTTTGAGGATTGCTGCTGGGCTCGTCGTCCTCGTTCACCTCAAGCATGGGGTTGGATTCAAGCGCCTGCTGAATTTCCTGTTGCAGATCTAGCGTTGAGAGCTGCAGTAATTTGATTGCTTGTTGCAGTTGAGGCGTCATGGTCAATTGTTGACCAAGCTTCAGCTGCAATGATGTTTTCATAACCATCTAATGCTAACCACCAAAATAGGCACAGATTTTGTATCACTTTCTATTATAAATAAACAAGTTCTGCAATGGCCGATTTGGTATTAATTGAAAAATCATTGTGAGTGTTCTTTTTTTGTACAGATCAAGTCTGTACTTCTCTATATTTTTTACAGGGTTACATCTTTTTCCGGCTCATACCAGAGTGCCAGTAGTCAGAATGTATTCCCGTTAAAGCTTGAATCGGTCTCCCAGATATACCTCCCGCACTTTCTGGTTTTCCAGAATCTCTGCGGGGCTGCCGCTGGCGATGATGTATCCTTCACTTACAATATAGGCGCGTTCACAAATATCCAAGGTCTCGCGAACATTGTGATCAGTAATGAGTACACCAATGCCCCGAGTTTTCAGGTGTTCAATGATCTGCTTGATATCATTTACTGAGATTGGATCAACACCTGCAAAAGGCTCATCCAGAAGGACAAAATCCGGCTCCGTTGCCAAGGCCCGAGCAATCTCCACTCGACGGCGTTCGCCGCCTGACAGGCTCATGCCCAGGCTTTTACGGATATGGGTGATGTGGAACTCCTGCAACAACTCTTCCATTTTGTGCTTGCGGTCCTTGCGACTCAGGTCGTGTCTGGTTTCCAGGATAGCGTAGATATTTTCTTCTACCGTGAGTTTGCGAAATACCGAAGCCTCCTGCGGCAGGTATCCAATACCCTTACGTGCCCGCCCATGCATGGGCAGGGTAGTAATGTCCTGATTATCAATAAATATGGCACCATTATCACAAGGTATCAAACCCACGACCATGTAGAAGCATGTTGTCTTACCCGCCCCGTTAGGTCCAAGTAATCCAACAATTTCACCGCTATTGATTTCCACGCTGACATCTTTGACGACAGGCCGCTTTTTGTAAGCCTTGGCCAGATTACGGGCAGATAACACGGTCATTGCGGGTTTGCCTTAGGCGGTTGATAAATGATCTCAACCCTGCCGGTATCCTCTCCACTTGAAGCTGACTCTGCGGTCACCAGACGCTTGACCGTGTCATATATGATTTCTTCACCCTGGAAGGAACTGCTGGGTTGCTCCAGGCGGGCGTTCTGTTTGAGGGTTACCCGATTTTCATCACGCTCATATCGAATTTCCCGTGCATATGCCTGAGTGACCACGTCTGTCTCTGGATCGTACTGAACCAGATGGGCAGGCTCACCGCTGGCAAAAAAACTCTTAATGCCGTTGCTGTCAGATACAAGAATAACTTTTGCGGCTTCCAGGCGGGACTTGCCTTGGGTAATGATGACATTGCCTGTATAAGTTGACTTGCCTGCTATGTCATCCAGTTCTGCCCGATCGGCCTGGATCTTGATCGGTTCATCACTGCTACTGCTCAGATTGATCGCGTAGCTTAAGGGGGACAATAGACTCAAGGCCAGCATCAGGTAAAACAGCAGGGCATGGCGCTTACTTGGGTTGTACATATTGGCCTTTTACCTTGGAAAGAAGAATGATTTTTTTCTGTGCAATGTCGGCCGTCATGCCGACAGCTGTAATCTCGCTGGTATCGGACGTAATCTTAACTGGTTGATCGGTATCGATAAAGCCGGACTTGTTCGCATAATTCAGCTTTTCTGTATGCATGGAAAACTTTTCTCCCTTGCGATCGGTACCCTGAATCTGGACATTACCCATCAGGACAACATGGTCCTTCTGTACGTCAAATTGTCCTTCGCTGGACTTTGCTGTCCAGCTGGGTTCGCCTTCCTGGTAGAGTTGCAGGTTTGGGTTTGTCAGCAGGCCAATGTTGGTCTGTGGGAAATGCTTGGCCCGTTCGCTGCGTAGCACGCTCTCCAGATTGCCACGTTCATCGTAGGTTCTGTATTCGGCTCCGGTGACAAAGGCATCCGGTTCATCGTCGAGCATCGGTTCTTCCTGAAACAGGCTCACTGGTGTATTTGGCGTGAGGATAGAATAGAGAACGATCCCCGAAATGATTAAAGCGCCTATCACCAGTTTAATGTTGTTTTTTAATGCCTGTTTCATTGCGGGTGTGGATCTCCTTCTACGTCGCGGCTGTCTGTCTATTCCAGGGGGAACTAAAGGTAAGCCTCAAGAGTGGATTCCAGTCTGCCTTTTGCATGCAGGATGATATCGCAAACCTCTCTGACTGCACCTTTTCCACCTTTAGACTGAGTGCAATGGTCAGCATGTTGCCGAACAAACCAGTGCGCGTTAGGTACGGTAAATCCTACGGCGCAATGCCTGATGGCGCTGAGATCAGGCAGGTCATCCCCCATATAGGCACAATCGGCGGGCTCCAGTTTTAGCTCTCCGCATAGTTCCAGGAGTGCCGTTTTTTTGTCTTCCCGCCCCTGTGCAATGTGTTTTATACCTAGATTTGCAGCTCTTCTTGCTGTGAGAGGAGAGGTGCGCCCGGTAATGATGGCGACAGTGACTCCGTTATCCTGCAGCAGCTTGATGCCAAGGCCGTCGAGGATGGAAAAACCTTTTACTTCATCTCCATCAGCACTGAAAAAGAGCGTGCCATCGCTCAGTATTCCGTCGACGTCGAGAGCCAGGAGTTTGATGTGCTTCAGTTTATCCAACAGGTCTTGCGACAGTCTGTCCAGGTTCAGGTCGTTTTCCATCAGTCAAATTTCTCTCTATCAAATTACGCCGGCGCGGAGCATGTCCTGCATATTAAAGGCGCCTATGACTTCGCCGCTTTCCGTTACGACAGGCATGGCGCCAATGGCTTTTTGTTGCATTTGTGACAAAGCTTCTGCGGCTAGCGTGTCTTTAGAGACCGATTTGAACTGTTTTGTCATAACCTCATCAATCAGGCAGTTGTGCACATCTATCGCCTTATCCAGTGAGCGGCGCAAATCACCGTCAGTGAATATACCGCATACTTTATTGTCGGCATCTACCACGCAAGTCATTCCCAATCCCTTTTGGGTCATTTCCAATAATGAATTGCTGAGGGTCTCGCCACTTCTGACAATAGGTATCTGATCTCCGGAGTGCATGATGTCGGACACTTTTAAAAGCAGTCGTCGACCAAGTGCGCCACCCGGGTGAGAGAAGGCAAAGTCTTCCGCAGAGAATCCGCGGGCTTCCAGTAGAGCTATTGCCAGAGCGTCCCCCAGGACGAGGCTGGCAGTAGTGCTGGAGGTTGGCGCCAGACCTAGCGGGCAGGCTTCTGAGGCGACACTCACATCCAGATTCACATCAGCCATCTGGGACATGGTGGAATTCGGATTTCCGGTCATGCTGATCAAGGGCGCATTCATTCGCTTGATCAGGGGTAAGATGGTTACTACTTCAGCAGTGTTGCCGGAATTGGACAATGCCAGGACAACATCCTTTGGGGTGATCATCCCCAGGTCACCGTGGCTGGCTTCGCCCGGATGAACAAAGAATGAGGGGGTTCCCGTGGAAGCCAGAGTCGCGGCTATTTTGGTTCCGATATGTCCGGATTTGCCCATGCCGGTAACAACCACCCGGCCTTCGCAGGATAGGATCAGGTCACAGGCCTTGACAAAGTTTTCGTCCACTCGATGCTTCAGGGCGGTTACAGATTCGGCTTCAATTTCAATGGTGCGTATGGCAGCCTTGATGTATTCGTGGCTATGGTCTGTCATTCCAACGATTAGTCCCATTTGAATGGCTGGATAGATAACAAGTTGCCCGTTAGGCTTTTGTTCAGGTTGGTCCGGTATTATAGAGCGCATGGAACCGGCTGCAACTGAAAGCTCGTTAACACTTTTAACTGGTTTTACCCTGGCGGCTGCCTTTTTATAAACGATCTGGTATATTCCGCGCTTTAAGTTGGCGCTGCTAACTTTGCCCTGCGGCCAGGAACAGCCTGCGGGTTGTCCAATGCGCATGGGGTCTTCTGGCTTCATATATTTGAGGAATGCATGAATCAGGCATCCGACAACTATGTCGAAATAAGGGGAATGTCGTTTTCCCGCGGTGATCGGTTGATTTTTGATAATGTTGATATCGATGTACCCAAGGGCAAAATCACGACAATTATGGGCCCCAGTGGCACAGGTAAAACCACCTTGCTCAAATTGATCGGAGGCCAATTGAGGCCGGAGCAGGGTCGGATTAAGGTTAATGGTCAGGAAGTCACCCGATTGAAACGGAAAGAGTTGTACCTCTTACGTGAACGCATGGGGATGCTGTTTCAGTCCGGTGCATTATTTTCTGATTTGACGGTTTTTGAAAATGTCGCCTTTCCCTTGAGAGTGCATACCCAGCTACCCGAGGAAATGATCCGGGATCTGGTGCTTATGAAGCTCCAGGCCGTAGGATTGCGGGGAGCCAGGGACCTGATGCCCAGCGAACTCTCGGGAGGCATGGCGCGGAGGGCTGCGCTGGCCAGAACAATCGCGCTTGACCCCGAAATGGTGATGTACGACGAGCCTTTTACAGGACAGGATCCCATTGCGATGGGAGTCATTGTGCAGTTAATCCGATTGTTGAATGATGCCTTGGGGCTCACGAGTATTGTCGTCTCTCACGACATTCAGGAATCACTCAGTATTACAGATCATCTATGTATTATTGCCGATGGAAAAGTGATGGGGCAGGGTACGCCTGAACAGTTGAAGCAGGAAGGAAGTGCGTTTGTGAAACAGTTTCTCAATGGTCTGCCGGACGGCCCTGTGCCATTCCACTACCCGGCCCGGGATTATGGCGCTGATCTGTTGCAAGGAGACCAGGATGCTGGATTTTCTGCAGCGAACAGGTAAGAAAGGGCTGCTATCGGTCGCTTCTCTGGGGCGGGCAGGGTTGTTTCTGGTCCGTTCATTGACGGGTGTTCCCGGATGGAAAGGTGTGCCGCTGTTTATCAAGCAGCTCCACTCCATCGGTGTGTTGTCCTTGGTGATTATCATTGTCAGTGGGCTGTTTATCGGAATGGTATTGGGGCTTCAGGGATATAACATCCTGGTCGATTACGGTTCCGAGCAGGCTATCGGGCAGATGATTGCACTGACTCTGGTGCGCGAGTTAGGGCCTGTGGTCACTGCATTATTGTTCGCTGGTCGTGCCGGTTCAGCGTTGACGGCTGAAATTGGTTTGATGAAAGCCACGGAGCAACTTTCCAGCCTGGAGATGATGGGGGTGGATCCGCTTAAGCAGATTGTGGCGCCGCGTCTGGCTGCCGGATTTGTCGCGATGCCTTTGCTGGCCATGATATTCAGTGTTGTCGGCGTATGGGGCGGCATGATGGTCGGTGTCGACTGGCTTGGGGTGTATGAAGGTTCTTTCTGGGGCAATATGCAATCTGCCGTAGATTTCCAGGAAGATGTGCTTAACGGAGTTGTCAAAAGTGTTGTGTTTGGCGTGGTGTGTACCTGGATAGCTGTATTTCAGGGATACGATTCTGTGCCGACATCCGAGGGGATCAGTGCTGCCACGACAAAAACGGTGGTGTACTCCTCACTTGCTGTACTGGGATTAGATTTTATTTTGACTGCAGTCATGTTTGGAGATTTTTAGATATGCGATTGCGCACAATGGAAATATCGGTGGGGCTATTCATTATGGCGGGTATCGCTGCCTTGTTCCTGCTGGCGCTGGAAGTCAGTGGGCTCTCACTGCGACCTACCGAGAAGACTTACAAACTGTATGCAGAATTTAACGATGTTGGTGGTCTAAGAGTTCGCGGAAAAGTGTCTTTGGCGGGGGTTACTATTGGTCGGGTCAGCAATATCTATCTCGATGGTCGTTCCATTAAAGCCGTGGTGGAAATGGATATCGACGCCAATGTGGACTATTTGAGTAAGGACAGCATTGCCGTAGTAAGTACCGCAGGTTTGTTGGGTGAGAAGTATATCAACGTATCCATTGGTGGTGATGAAGACGCTCTGGAGCCAGGAGACTTTTTTGATAGTACTCAGAGCGCACTGAATCTGGAGAAACTGATCAGTGATTTCGCCACCAGCAAGTTATAACTACGCATTCATGAACTTTTTATGATGAGTTAGAGTCATAACAGGCGTCCTCAATTCATGGGAATCGTTTTTTGGAATTGCATATGAAGCAAGCAATGAGCAAATTTAGTTTGGTCATCATGTTGTTGGTGGCATTTTGTGCGCGGGCTGACATCGCTGGAGAGGTGAGGAAGACCGTCGAAGACAGTACTGAGTTCCTTGTTAATAAGCTGGAAAAGGAGCGCGGGACTTATGATGAAGATCCCGAAAAATTCTATGCCGTCATGGAGTCTGCTTTGTCTGACTCTGTTGATTTTCGTCGGATTGCCGCGCGGGTGATGGGGCGATACCGTCGAGAGGCGACAAAGGATCAGAAGAATGCCTTTGTGGAAGCGTTCAAAAAGAGCTTGTTTAACGCCTATGGAAAAACTCTGGTTGAAAGTGGTGATTTTACCATCAGTGTGCTAACTGCCGACGTTAATCCCAGAGATGAAGAGCGTGCCACAGTAGATCTGGAGGTCACGACGGCTACCGGGAGCAAGTACCCTGTAATATATGCCATGTATAAAAACACTGATCTCCAAAAGTGGCTGCTGGAAAACGTCATTGTCAACGGTGTCAATGTTGGTTTGGCATTCAGGGACCGCTTTGAACAGCAGTATGCTCAATACAATGGCAATATTGATCAGGTTGTATCCAACTGGTCCAGCCACTTGGATGAGGATGAAGTTAAAAATGGCGCTAAAGAAGAGGATCAGCAGTAAATGGTTGCCATAGCCAGAGGAGTTGCCTGATATGCCTGACTACCAGGTCTCCTGGGATGCTGATGCCTCCAGCCATGAAGGTGGCAGGTTATCCTTGTCCGGGCACATTGATTTCGATAACTGTGTCGATGTAATGCATGAGGGGGAGTGCTATTTGTCCAATGGCGCCCGCTCTGAAAAGAAGGTCAGTATTGATGTTTCCGGTGTGGAGAATGCTCATAGTGTACTGCTATCGGTTTTGTTGCGCTGGATTGCTTTTACTGAGAAAAATCACATTGAAGTGGGAGTCACCGGATTGTCTGGCAAGATGTTTGAAGTTGCCCGTGTGAGCGGCATTGATACAGTGCTTCCTATTCAATAAGCTCATTAATTCCTTTCCAATAATCCCATTAATTCATTTCATACAGCGGATTAATTTGGGTGCCATGCCCGCAATAGGGTAGAATTGCGCGCCTGTAAAAAATTCCTTTGAGGTTGTATCGAATGTCGCCTGAAGAGCTGCAAACAATTCTGCAAGAGAAACTTCCAGACTGTGATGTACAGGTATCCGGAGACGGCTATCACTATGAAGTGGTTGCCGTTGGCGAACGGTTTGCGGGGCTTTCTCCTGTCAAAAAACAGCAGGCAGTATACGGTTGTATTAATGATTTGATTGTTGATGGTACTGTTCATGCGGTGTCAATCAAAACCTATACGCCGTCAGAATGGTCTGAAATCAATCAATAATTCCGGGATCTCCGGGATCATGACAACCAGGTAAAACGCATGGACAAATTACTGATCAATGGCGGTAAGCCACTGAGCGGGGAAATCCGTATATCCGGCGCTAAAAATGCTGCCTTGCCAATTCTAGCTGCCACGCTCCTGGCCGATGAGCCGGTTACTGTTGGCAACCTGCCGCACCTGAATGACATTACCACGATGATCGAATTGTTGGGTCGTATGGGGGTGGAATTACTCATTGATGAAAAAATGAGTATTGAAGTGCGCGCTAACACCATAAAACATCTGACGGCACCCTACGAGCTGGTGAAGACCATGCGCGCATCCATACTGGTGTTGGGGCCGATGGTCGCCCACTTTGGGCAGGCTGAAGTGTCGCTTCCCGGCGGATGTGCGATTGGAAGCAGGCCGGTGGATCTTCATATCCGGGGACTGGAAGCCATGGGGGCGGAAGTCGTTGTTGAAGGTGGGTATATCAAGGCGAAGGTTGATGGTCGACTGAAAGGTGCGCATATCTACATGGATACAGTCACCGTTACCGGGACTGAAAACATCCTGATGGCTGCGACTCTGGCGGATGGTAAGACCATTATCGAAAATGCTGCCCGTGAGCCTGAGGTCATCGACCTGGCTGAGTGTCTGATTAAAATGGGCGCCGATATTAAAGGTCATGGTTCTTCCACGATCGAAATTAATGGGGTCAAACGACTGCACGGCTGTCACTATGATGTGCTCCCTGATCGAGTTGAAACAGGTACCTATCTTGTGGCTGCAGCTGCTACACGAGGGCGCGTCAAACTGAAGGACACTCGTGAAGATTTGCTTGAGGCAGTATTGCTGAAATTGGAAGAAGCAGGAGCCCATATCAATACCGGAAGCAACTGGATAGAGCTTGATATGAAAGGGAATGCACCCAAAGCGGTTAGTATTCGTACCGCTCCATATCCTGCGTTTCCAACCGATATGCAAGCCCAGTTCGTGACTTTGAATGCTGTCGCAGAAGGCACTGGTGCGGTGACTGAAACAGTGTTTGAAAATAGATTTATGCATGTGCATGAGTTGATCCGGATGGGAGCGAAGATTCGTCTGGAAGGCAATACTGCCATTACTGAAGGGGTTCCAATACTGGCGGGTGCGCCGGTAATGGCGACAGACTTAAGAGCCTCTGCAAGTCTGGTCATCGCCGGACTGGTTGCTACTGGTGACACCGTTGTGGATCGTATTTATCATATCGACCGCGGCTACGAGTGCATTGAAGAAAAGGTGCAGTTGTTGGGTGGTAAGATCAGGCGTTTGCCAGGGTAACCGCTAAATTACCGCAAGGGTGTTGTGGGCTATAGCTCGCTCACCCGTCAAATTCTGGGGACGTAAGCTCCCCCGCAATAGTTGAAACGGGTCATGAATTCAAATATTACGATTGCGTTGTCCAAAGGTAGAATTCTCGACGACACCTTGCCTTTACTGGCGGCTGCCGGAATTGAGCCGGAAGAGGATTTAAAGAAAAGCCGTAAGCTCATATTTGGAACCAACAAAGAGAACGTCAAGTTGGTCGTTTTGCGGGCGACTGATGTGCCGACATATGTTCAACACGGCGTCGCCGATCTGGGTGTGGCAGGAAAAGATGTTCTGATGGAACATGGTTCCGAAGGCCTTCATGAGCCTTTAGATCTGAAAATCGCTACATGTCGATTGATGACCGCCGCGATAAAAGGTGCTGAACCAAAAACCGGGCGAATCAAAGTCGCTACAAAATTTGTGAATATCGCCAAGCGATATTACGCCGGCCGTGGTATTCAGGCTGACATCATTAAGTTATACGGTGGAATGGAACTGGCTCCCTTGATGGGGTTGGCCGATGAAATCGTTGATATTGTGGATACCGGTAATACGCTGAAGGCAAACGGCTTGGAAGCTCGAGATCTTATTTGTCATGTCAGCTCCCGACTGATCGCTAATAGTGCTTCAATGAAAATGAAGCATAAGTTGATCCAGCCAATTGTTGATTTGATCGCTGAAGCGGTTGAGTGAGGCTGAGACCTTGTAAGGGCGAACCTTCGTGTTCGCCTGGATTCATTTGAAGTGAATGTAAAGGTCAGCCTCTAGAAAATTAAAGCTGTTGATTAAAAAAAACCAGGAATCTCAAATGCGTGAACTCGATACTCGTCAAACTGACTTTCAGCAAGAGCTGAAAAATCTATTGGCTTTTGAAGAAGAGGCTAACGCTAATGTGAATCATGCGGTGGAAGATATCCTGGGGCATGTCAGGCGGCGTGGTGATGAAGCTGTTGTGGAGTATACCAATCGCTTTGACAGAATGGCTGTTTCGTCCATGGCTGATTTACAGATATCCCGTGATAGGCTGCAGGCGGCTCTGGAATCATTGCCAGCCAAAGAGCAGGAGGCTCTGCGTGAAGCCGCACAGCGGATAAGGGATTATCATGACAGGCAGGCCCAGACTTCCTGGCAATACACGGAAGCAGACGGTACTGTTCTTGGTCAGAAAGTGACTCCGCTGGATCGTGTCGGTATTTATGTGCCTGGAGGGAAAGCCGCTTATCCTTCTTCTGTCCTGATGAACGCTATACCGGCCAAGGTCGCCGGGGTAGGTGAAATTATCATGACAGTGCCCACTCCGGGAGGCGAAGTGAATTCACTGGTGTTGGCTGCTGCCGCTGTCGCAGGGGTGGATCAGGTGTTCACGATTGGTGGGGCGCAAGCTGTCGGTGCTTTGGCATATGGAACTGAGTCTGTTCCCAGAGTCGATAAAATTGTGGGGCCGGGAAATATCTACGTGGCAACCGCCAAGCGGATTGTGTTTGGGGCGGTAGGTATCGATATGATTGCCGGACCCTCGGAAATATGTGTAGTGTGCGATGGTAAGACTGACCCTGATTGGATTGCCATGGACCTGTTTTCCCAGGCGGAGCATGACCAGGATGCTCAATCGATCCTGATTTCTACCGATGAGAATTATCTGGAGTCAGTAAAAGCCTCTGTGGAAAAACTGCTGCCTGAAATGGAGCGGCGTGACATTATCGACGCCAGCCTTTCAGCCCGGGGTGCATTGATAAAGGTCAGGGATCTGGACGAAGCGGTTGAGGTCGTTAATCAGATTGCTCCTGAACACTTGGAGTTATCCGTCGAGAATCCTGAGTCCTTACTATCTGGTATTCGCCATGCCGGTGCCATCTTTATGGGGCGTTATACCGCTGAAGCGTTGGGAGACTATTGTGCTGGACCCAATCACGTGCTGCCTACGTCAGGTACCGCCCGGTTTTCCAGTCCGTTAGGTGTATATGACTTCCAGAAACGGTCATCCATCATACACTTTTCTGCAGAGGGTGCGTCTCAGGTGGGAAGAACTGCATCTGTTCTGGCTCGCGGAGAAGGGCTGACAGCGCATGCCAGATCGGCCGAGTATCGCATCATCGAAGATTAAGACCGGGTTCAACAGTAATTGCAGAATAATTTTGTTTATTTGAGGCTACATCATGAGTAATGAAAGCAGAGTGGAACGTTGGGTAAGGCCGGAAATTCGGGCAATCTCTGCTTATCATGTAGCCTCTTCAGTCGGTATGCTGAAAATGGATGCGATGGAAAATCCGTATGACTTTCCTGAATCCCTGAAAGGCGATGTTAGTGGTGCTTTGAGTTCCGCCGCAATTAACCGTTATCCGGATCCCGAAGCATCCAAGATTAAAGCTGCATTGAAATCATTGTACGGGCTGAATGAGTCCGTCGACATATTGTTCGGTAATGGTTCAGACGAAATCATTCAGATTCTCGCAATGGTAATGGGTGGTCCCGGACGTACAATCCTGTCACTGGAACCCAGCTTTGTGATGTACAAAATGATCGCGACCTTTACTGGTAGTGAGTATGTTGGGGTTCCGCTCAGTAGTGACTACTCGATCGATATTGAGGCAACCGTTGCAGCCATTGAGCAGCACAAGCCGTCATTGGTATTTATTGCTCAGCCGAATAACCCAACGGGAAACCTGTTTTCCGACAAGGCCTTGAAGGCGATTGTTGAGGCTTCTCCAGGGGTGGTCATCATTGATGAGGCCTATACTGCGTTTACCGATGCAGACTATATGTCCTGGCTGAACGACTATGAGCATGTATTGATCATGAGGACTTTTTCCAAGGTTGGGCTGGCAGGTCTTCGCTTTGGCATGCTATATGGGGCACCGGTCTGGATTGAGCAATTCAATAAGGTGAGGCTGCCCTATAATATCAACAGCCTTACTCAGTCTGTCGCTTTGAACGCGCTGCAAAACTTTGATTTGCTCCTGGAGCAAACTGAACAGTTACGCCGGGATCGTGAAAGTCTCTACAATGCGTTGTCGGAGTATACGTCCTTCAAAGTGTTTCCCAGCGAAGCGAATTTTATTTTGGTGAGGCTTCCGCACTCTGCTAAGAAAGTTTTTGAAGGGCTGAAGGAGCAGGGCGTACTGATCAAGTGCCTTGATGGCTCTCATCCGATGCTATCCGAATGTCTGAGGTTCACCGTTGGAACGCAGGATGAGAATGGCCGGTTGCTGCAGGCTTTGAAATCTGTGACGGGCTCTTTAGGATTGGCGTAAACTCAATGCTCTTCGGGTCGACTGGCCGCAATAGGTTTCACTTCCAGTAAAGCTCCCCGACGGAAAACGGTCAGGGATATCGAGGTTCCTGGCCGAGTCATGGCCACGGCCTGTTGTCCTTGTGTGGCGGAAGCGACTACTTTTCCATTGATTTTTAAAAGCACGTCTCCAGGTTTTAGTCCTGCCTCTTCAGCAGGGCTCCCGTCATGTATGCCTGTTACCAGCATTCCATTTGTATTCCCCAGACCGAAGAAATCGGCTTCATAAGGAGTCAGGGCGTGCATCTCCACGCCGAGGTAACCTCTGATAACTTTGCCGCTGCGAATAAGCTCTCCCGCGATTCTCAGAGCTACTTCTGCAGGAATGGCAAAGCTGATTCCCTGATAAGTGCCATCAGTAGAAAACACAGCTGTAACGATACCAATCAGCTCCCCGTTGGGGTTCACTAGCGCGCCGCCTGAGCTGCCAGGATTGATGGCTACATCGGTCTGGATATAGTTCTCGATATTGGCTAATCCTAAATTACTTCTGCCGAGCCCACTGACGATCCCTTGTGTCACCGCCTGACCCACACCGTAAGCGTTACCTATTGCCAACACAACATCTCCGGGTTTGGGCTGGGCTCCGCTTGTCTTGATCGGGCGCCCCATGCCGGGTGATGTGGAGGCTTCTGTGTCGGCGATCAGATCTGCTGGTATCTGTATAATTGCAAGATCACTGTCTGGGTCTTCGGCGACAATGGTAGCCGGAGAAGTCTTACCGCTTGCCAGGCTTACACGGATTTTGTCTGTCATCCGGACCACATGATAGTTGGTCAGAATGTGTCCGGATTTATCAATGATGACACCAGAGCCTAAACGGGGGGCTGATTGTTCAGGTTTCTTCAGACGCTCGCCATAACCGGAGAAAAGAGGGTTATTCCAGAGTCCTTTGTCATCTACTTCTGAAGATTGACTGTAAATGCTGACGACAGAGGGAGCGGCATTTTCTACAGCCTTGGCATAGCTGAAACCTGATACAGGTGAAGAATGGGTTTGACGGTAAAGGTTCCATGTCAGATAGGTTAGCGCGATCAACAGCCCGATGATGATGGATATGAGAATACGGGTGCTGCTTTTTTGCATATTGGCCATCTGATGGAGAGTATTGGAAAGTTAATAGTTAAGGCTAATGGCTCAGGCTTGGTTCTTCTTTAAAAACAACATATTGCCAAGTCAGATAATAGAGGAAAAATGATCTGGAGGCACGAATCGTTTTTTCGTTTACGATATTGCATGCCGTTGCTTGTGGATACAGGCAAGTTTGCCATAATGACCAAAGATTTTGCTAGATACTGATATAAGTGGTGTGGGAGGAAAGAATTGGTTCAACGCGAGGTGCTTTTAAACAGACTAAATGAGTGGCTGCAACCTGAATTGGTCCGGGACTATTGTCCCAACGGGCTCCAGGTGGAAGGTCGGAACGAAATCAAAAGAATTTTATGCGGAGTTACGGCTACTCAGGCTTTGGTTGATCGAGCAGTTGAAGTCAATGCTGATGCCGTTCTTGTGCACCATGGTTATTTCTGGAAATCAGAAAACCCCTCAATTGTGGGAATGAAAAAACGCCGGTTAGCGACACTGCTGGCAAATGATGTCAATTTGATAGCCTACCATTTGCCTTTGGATATTCATCCGGAATTTGGCAATAACGCAGGCCTGGCTAAGAAACTTGGACTGATCGTTGAGGGGCAACATACTGCCGCAGGAACACCCAATCTTCTCTGGTATGGAAAGCTACCCAATCCTATGACGGTTTCTCAATTAAACGAGCATGTGAGTCATTGTTTAAGTCGGGCACCTTTGATTGTCTCTGGAGGGCGGGAAAATCTGGAAACTGTTGCCTGGTGTACAGGAGGTGCCCAAGGTTTTATTGATAATGCTGCAGACCTTGGCGTGGATGTGTATATCAGTGGGGAAATTTCAGAACAAACAACTCACAGTGCCCGAGAACAGGCGGTCACCTATGTGGCGGCTGGGCATCATGCAACTGAGCGCTACGGTGTGCAGTTGTTGGGGGAGGCTATTCGCGAAGAGTTTGGTATTGTTGTCGATTACTTTGAGTTGAGCAATCCGGCTTAAAATCCGTCGGCAGCAAGGAGAAAAGCCCCTTGCTGCCATAATGTCCCAAAGAAAACTATTCGGTGCTGGCTTTGTCTTTTTTGGGAGAGGATGGGTCAGAAGATTGGAAGCCGAAGTCTTCTGCCAGAGTTCCTTTCTCCTTGGGATTACTCTTAGGGGCATAGTCCCGGGGGGGATCAAACAGCTCGGTCTGATATCTCTCATTTTTCGATAGCTTCTCTGTACGAAGCGGTTTGCTGGGAGCTGCAGATGCTACCAGTGATTTGAACTCTGTGTCGCTACACAGGCGCTCAGCTCCCACTGCCAGATGATTAAATATTTCCCGATAATTGGCATTCAGCCGACCCAGCATTTCTGCTGTTCGGGTAAAATGCTCAGTGACCTCGGCTTGATAGCGCATGTGCTGGTCCTGCAGTTGATCCATTTGGCTTTCCAGCCGTCTGTTCTTAGCGCTTTCTGAATGCAGAAGCTTATGCAGAAGAATGCCTATCCCGGTGCCGATCAAAAATGCGATAGCCGCAATTACGATAGTAGAACCCATATACTGTTTCGCTCAATCAAGCTGTTCAATCCAAATTCAGGTCAAGTATACCGACTTTACTCGGGCTATTTCCACGCCGCGCTGGTAGCTTTTGGTCGCAAGTGGGATATCCCGATGCCGTTAAATCCTTAAGTTACGTATAATTTAGCGATGCTGTGGCCAATATTCTGCGAAATAGGCAAAATATGGTCGCTTTTGGGTAACGGGCAAACTCTGGAAAAAATTGTAAAAAACCTTTGTGGTGAGGTGTGTAAGTAGTGACAACTCCACTGGAGAAGTATCGAAGAGATCTGGAAAGAGCCGACTTCAGTTATGATGCGGCCCAGGAAATGGCGGTCAAGAAGCTGCAGGATCTATTTGAAAGACTGATAAAGTCTGAAGAAGAGCAGAAATCCAAGGGCTCACTGGCCAGGCTGGCTAGTAAAGTTACGTGGAAAAAGAAGAAATCGATTCCAGAACGAGGGCTTTATTTCTGGGGCGGAGTAGGGCGCGGTAAAACCTATTTGATGGATACCTTTTATGAAAGCCTGCCCTTTGAAAGAAAAATGCGGGTCCATTTTCATCGATTCATGCAGAAAGTCCATCAGGAGCTTAAGGCGCTGAAAGGGGAGAAAAATCCTCTGGAGTTAGTGGCTGACCGATTCAGCCAGGAGGCCAGGATTATCTGCTTTGATGAGTTTTTTGTGACGGATATCGGCGATGCCATGATCCTGGGAACTTTGATGGAAGCGTTGTTTTCACGAGGCGTTTCGCTGGTATGCACCTCCAATATTGTTCCTGACGGCCTGTATAAGGACGGTTTGCAGCGGCAGCGTTTTTTGCCTGCGATTGCATTGCTGAACGAGCATACGGAAGTCATCAATGTCGATGGTGGTACGGATTATCGTCTACGTTCGTTAGAACAGGCCGAGTTGTATCATTTTCCGTTGGACGGTCAGGCTAACGCCAGTCTTGAAAAAAGTTATCAGAACCTGGCACTTGAAGATGGTAGTCATGGCATTCAGCTTGAGGTGAACGGCCGACGTTTGAATGCTGTCAAACGAGCAGAAGATGTTGTCTGGTTTGAATTCCGGGAGCTTTGCGACGGTCCCAGAAGCCAGAATGACTATATAGAGCTTGCCCGTGAATTTCATGCTGTGCTGGTGAGCAATGTCCCTGTATTTAAAGCGGATATTGAAGATCAGGCACGCCGATTTATCAATCTGGTTGATGAATTTTATGATCGACGGGTAAAGATGATTATTTCGGCAGAAGCTGCCATCCATGAGATTTATCGGGGAGAGCGTTTGAAGTTCGAGTTTGAAAGAACTGAGAGTCGTCTCCTTGAAATGCAATCCAGGGAATATCTGGCGTCACCGCATAGACCGTAGTATTGAAGTCTACTCAGTTCAGGTGGCTAGCTGTCCTCAGGAATAGGTGACGAGTCGTATATTTAAGAAAAGGCAACATGAGAACCGAGGCGGATCAACCGCCTCGGTATATAGTCCTAAAGGCCGCTTAGGGTAGTTCGATGGCGACAGCCGTGGCTTCTCCGCCACCGATACAGAGGGCTGCTACACCTTTTTTCTTGCTCTGATTTTTCAGCGCGTGCATGAGGGTGACAATCAGGCGGGAGCCTGTCGATCCTACCGGATGTCCTTGGGCGCATGCGCCTCCGTAAACATTGACCTTATCCATGTCCAGCCCCAGCTCCTGAACTGCCAGCATGGTTACCATGGCAAAGGCTTCGTTGATTTCGTATAGATCAACTTCGTCCTTTGTCCAGCCTGCTTTATCCAATACTTTCTGTATAGCGCCGATCGGTGCAATGGTGAATTCTTCAGGTGCCTGAGAGTTAGTGCTATGAGCAACAATCCGGGCCATGACATTGAGCCCTCGGCGCTCAGCCTCCTCTGCGCTCATTAACACCAGAGCGGAGGCTCCATCTGAAATAGAGCTGGAATTGGCGGCGGTAATTGTACCGTCTTTCTGGAAGGCCGGACGTAGAGTGGGGATTTTATCCAGCTTGGCGTTACCGGGCTGTTCATCGTGCTCAATAGTCACTTCGCCTTTTCTGGAAGAGACAGTTACGGGAACGGTTTCGTCCTTGAACAGTCCCTTCTCAATGGCATCCTGAGCGCGTGTCAGGGAGCGAATGGCAAATTCGTCCATCTGCTCGCGGGAGATCTTATAGCGATCCGCCACTTCCTGGGCAAAGGACCCCATCAGACGGCCGCTTTTGGCATCTTCCAAGCCATCGAGGAACATGTGATCCTTGACTTCTCCGTGCCCCATGCGATATCCAAAGCGGGCTTTTTCAAGGATATAAGGTGCGTTGGACATACTCTCCATGCCGCCTGCGACCATGACATTATTGGTTCCTGCCTTGATGAGGTCATGGGCCAACATGGTGGCTTTCATGCCGGAGCCGCAAAGTTTGTTGACTGTCGTTGCGCCTGTGGTATTGGGGATACCTGCATCCAGCATGGCCTGGCGGGCAGGGCCCTGCTTGAGTCCTGCTGGAAGGACGCAGCCCATAATGACTTCTTCGATATCCGAAGGGGCTAGTTGGGCTTTTTCTATGGCGGCGGATATGGCAATGGTGCCAAGCTCAACGGCTGTCATGGAGCTTAGTGCTCCCTGGAATCCACCCATTGGGGTCCGAGCCCCCGAAACAATAACAACATCTGTTGCTTTCATGACCTTCCTCTCATTGCTCTCTTATTTCGATTGTTATTTCCGCAAATTTAAACGGTTGTTTGCCTAGTTTACCAAGCTTTATCTCTGGCCGGTATTAACGTCGTAATGTTGTCCGGAAATTCATACGATCAGTTACGCAAAGTTTCTTATTTATTCGTGACTTGCGTTTTTTTCATCAGGCATTGGTGTATAAGTAAATTAGCGACTATAGTGTGTAGGAGGCTTTAGCGTCGCAGTACCGCCTGTTGTGTTTTTACAGGGTCCATTTTAGTGATTTCTGTATCGGCTGAGCCTGGCGGGAACTAACAAAAACAACATTCTTATCGGGTTTACATCAAGCAACTTCTTGCTTCTGCAGGAAGAAATAGAAAAATAATGGAGTAGCGTTCGATGACGAAAAATAATCAGCGTTGGCATCAATGGACAATGCTGCCGGTTGCGGCTGCCGTGGCGGCGTCCATATCTGCTCCCGCAAACGCGTTTCAATTTTATCTAGGCGATATAGAAGGGTCGCTGGATACCACGCTTACAGCGGGTGCGAGCTGGCGTGTAGAAGATCGGGATCATGCTCAACTTGGTCAGGGGAACCTCGGTGTTCCCGCCGGTAGTACTACCGGGGCTTCAACTTCCAATACTGATAATGGTAACTGGAATTTCAAACAGGGTGAAACCTATTCAAAGCTTTTGAAGGGAACTACCGATCTTTTGCTTCGCTATGAAGATTATGGTGCCTTCACAAGACTACGTTATTTTTATGACGTTGAGTTAATGGATGAGGGGCGGGCATATGACAATGTGGGACAGACTCGCCCATTAGGAAAAGAAACCCTGGATCAGGCTGGCGCAGATGTGCGTTTTCTGGATGCCTACGTATGGGCGGATTTGTATGCGGGTGATACACCGATCAACGTGCGCTTCGGTAAGCAGGTGGTCAGTTGGGGGGAAAGCACATTTATTTTTGGTGGTATTAATTCCGTCAACCCGGTTGATTTCTCGGCTGCCAGAGCTCCTGGCGCTGAAGTTAAAGATGTTTTGATGCCTGTGACCATGCTTTATGGTTCTGTCGGCTTAACCCAAGACGTTACTGTAGAGGCATTTTATCAGTTCGAATGGGAAAAAACTGAGCCAGATCCCTGCGGCACTTTTTATTCAAACACTGATGTAGCCACCGATGGCTGTGGTCCAATTTATTTATTCGGTCAGATTCCCGAGGCGTTAGCAGATGCTCAGGGGGCTTATGTAGCGCGAAACGGCGATGATGAGCCGGATAATGATGGAATATTTGGACTTGCTCTTCGTTGGTATGCTGCAAATCTTGGTGATACAGAATTTGGCTTCTATTTCACCCGAACTCATAGCACCATTCCATACGCAAACTTTATCAGCAGTCAGACTGAAAATGATGTAGCCACTGCTAGATACTATATTACCTATCCAGAAGATATTGATCAGTTTGCCATTAGTTTCAATACCAGCACTGACAGTGGGTGGTCCATCGGTGGTGAGATCTCCCATCGTCCTGACATGCCTGTCGCGCGTAACGGTTTTGAGATGACGGCATCCTCTCTCGGACAGTCATATGGGGCATTTGTCGATGACTGGTCTCCTGGAGAAGTCATTCGTGGATATGATGAATTTCCAATGACCCAGGCGCAAATTACGTTCATTAAGTTTTTTGACCAGGTGCTTGGTGCTAGCAGATTAACGTTTGTTTCTGAATTCGGTGCTGTCTACCTTGATGGTATCCCTGATAACTCGCGTTATGGTCGTGACAGTACTTTTGGTATTGGACCGGTTACAACGGGTAGTGACGATGAATGTGAAAGTATTTCGGTTAACATCAATCCCAGCTACTGCGTAGACGATGGCTACGTAACGGATCTGTCCGCTGGTTACCGCATGCGTTTCTCGCTGGATTATCCTGACGTGGCAGCTGGTATCAATTTAACCCCGGTTCTGTCATTGAGCCATGACGTATATGGCTACGGCCCGATTATCTTCAGAGAAGGGAGCAAGTCAGTCGGCTTGACGCTGAATGCGCTCTACCTGAACAAATACTCGGCTTCCATAGGTTACGTGGCATATTTTGGGGGCGAACCTTTTAACTACCTCAACGATAGAGACACTGTTTCAGCCAGCGTTGGCGTGTCTTTCTAGGAAATTACAATACAAACCAAGGGTTTATGAGGTAACCTCAATGAAATTCAATGCTATTTTAAAATACAGTGCCATTGCAGTGGCGCTGTCCTCTTCGCTTGCCTGGGGGAAAGTGTCTCCACAGGAAGCTGCAAGATTGGGTGACACGCTAACGCCTGTGGGAGCAGAAAAAGCCGGAAATGCTGACGGAACCATTCCAGCATGGGATGGCGGATTGGCCAGCCCCCCAGCAGGATTTGACGGCGTTAATTACATTGATCCGTTTGCCGGCGAGTCTCCCAAATTTGAGATTACAGCTGCAAATGCCGATCAGTACAAAGATCAGCTGTCTGTAGGACAGTTGGCGATGTTGAAGAAATACCCTGACTATAAGATCAAGGTTTTTCCGACCCATCGCACAGCGGCTTACGAGCAGATGATCTATGATGCTGCAAAGAAGAATGCTACGTCGGCTGAGCTGGTTGCTGACGGTAACGGAATGAACGACTATGAGCTTTCTGTTCCGTTCCCCATTCCCAGTGGATCAGAGCGTGATAAGGCTCTTGAGATCATGTGGAACCACATCACCCGCTGGAGGGACGGAAGTCTGAAGCGGAATGTTGTTCAGATGACTCCTCTGGCTAATGGAGAATTCACGCCTGTGAAGTTCTCCGAGCAGCTGAGCTATCGTACATCTCTGACAGACTACAATCCGTCGGTTGATCCAAACGTTATCTTTTACTTCAAACAGGAAATCACCTCGCCGGCACGTTTGGCGGGGAATGTACTGTTGGTTCATGAAACCCTGGATCAGGTAAAAGAGCCTCGCCGGGCATGGATCTATAACAGTGGCCAACGTCGGGTCAGGCGGGCGCCACAGGTTGCTTATGATGGTCCTGGAACTGCATCTGATGGTCAGCGTACCACGGATAACTTTGACATGTTTAACGGGGCTCCAGACCGTTATAACTGGAAACTGTTAGGGAAGCGGGAAGTGTATATCCCCTATAACTCCTATCACTTGAATTCCAAAAAAGTGTCATACGATGAGATCATCAAGCCTGGGCATATCAATCAGGACCTTGCACGTTACGAGCTTCATCGTGTCTGGGTGTTGGAAGCTACTTTGAAGCCTGGAGCCCGTCATATCTACGCGAAACGCGTGTTCTACGTTGACGAGGATACCTGGCAGATTGGTCTGGTGGATCACTATGACGGTCGCGGAGATCTGTGGCGTGTGGCTGAAGGTCATCACATTTATTTCTATGATCAGAAAATATCCTGGTTCACGGCAGAAGCATTGTATGACTTGCTCTCTGGCCGGTATCTGGTGTTGGGCTTGACCAATGAAGAGCCAAAGGGATATGAGTTTGATGTGGAGTCCAGTTCCGATGAGTTCACGCCTGCTGCATTGCGCAGAGCGGGCCGTCGCTGATCGACCACAAACCAAATAAAAAAGGCGGGATCTCCCGCCTTTTTTATTGTCGAAATGATGTCAGGGAAGATCTAAGTTGGTTAACTTGATCTCGGGAATTGTTCGTGAAGTTGAGCGAGTTGCTCATTCTTTTCCTGCCATAGTTTCGATACCCACTCCTGGAAAGCTGAGCGGAATTGCTCATCATTCATGTAGTCCTTACCGAGGAATTGTGAGGGTATGTTGACCTTTTGAATGCGAACCACAATCCTTCTAATCCTCCCGGACATAAAACTCCAGAATCCCCGGTCATCTCCAGGATAATGGATGGTAATATTCAGCATAGTGTGGAGCTGGTCTCCCATTGCACCCAGAACAAATGCAGCGCCGCCGGCTTTGGGCTTTAACAGGTATTTGTAGGGGGAATTCTGGCGAGAGTGTTTCTCTTCGGTAAAACGAGTGCCTTCCAGAAAGTTAAAAACGGTGACCGGAGTGAATTTAAACTTTTCGCATGCATGACGGGTGGTCTCCAGATCTTTTCCTTTGAGTGAGGGATCTTTTTCAATTTCCTCTTTGCTATATCTTTTCATAAAAGGAAAATCCAAGGCCCACCAGGCGATACCTATGAATGGTACCCAAATAAGCTCCTGTTTCAAAAAGAACTTCAGCATGGGGATTTTTCGCATCAGAACTTTTTGAACCACGGGTATATCAGCCCAGGATTGGTGATTGCAGGTGACGAAATACCAATCTTTTGTATTCAGCCCTTCAAGGCCTTCAATGTCCCATTGAATATCATGCATGACACTCAGGAGCAGGTTATTGAAACCTATCCAGAGATTTGCGATTTCGATCAGGATAATGGTGCATATTTTTCGCGAAAACTTTATCGGTATAATCAATTTTAGTAATGCGAATAAAATCACCAGTGGAAATAGTGTAATCGTTGATAGGCCTATTGAGGTAAGCGTTAGAACGCCCCGAAGCCAGTGCGGTAGAAAGCTAAGCATAGATGTCGTATTTTTTTGATTAATGAAGCATTTTTTAATGAAAAATGCGGAGTTTAATGACAAATAGCAATCGAGCTGTATTTTGCTGATGGGATTTTCCCATCATTTTAGGTTGAGGTTAAGGATTAAAAGGAGCTGAATTTCCAAAAATGGAAAAATAGGGGCATTGAGCAATGAAAATATAAACTAAGCTTGGCCAATAGCCTAATGAGCTGAATCACCCGATGCTGATCGTGGCTGGGACTTTTCTAGCTGCGGTGTCGGCTTGGATCCCAGTAATGCTTCTGTCTTCGATTTTGCTTTGGATTTGATCTCAGGAGTTATGTACTGGCTGAGAGTTGCCAGAGCAGCCGCCATGACGGCGATATCGTCTGTATATCCCAAAATAGGTGTCAGGTCGGGTATACCGTCAATCAGGGAAATAAAATAGGCCAGTGCGCCATAGATCACAGACTTACACCAGGCAGGCGTCTCCTTGGCAGTGGAGGTATAGAATAGGGTCAGCGCAGACTCAACAGCCGTAAAACCGGCCACGCTGCCTGCGTTCTTCAACTTTCTCCAGAGTTTGCCTGAACTGAATGATTTATCAGGTGCTTTATTCACCATGAGACACTCCTGCTCGAGAGGCGGTACTCCTCATATTCTCTAACTTTCTTTAGTTAGTATACCTTTCTTCCAGTTTGTTTATTCTGATCATGCTTTGCAACTCTGCAATATATTCATTGCCTCTTGATGAATAACGTTGCAGCCCCTCTGTGAGAGTGATTGCTGATAATGGGCTTGCGGAGTTACGAAGACTTTCTCTAACCGTGCGGAAATCTGCGTAATAGTCGTGACGATTGAGGTTTAGCATGTAACTTTGGATGGATTCGTAGACGTTGTCGAACTTGGCCACCTCATGGGATGCGTCTGCTGCTCTCTGACTGGGTTTTATGCCGCAGCCCTTGCGGAAGCACCATTCTCCATAAAGGTTGTTGCCCAGCCGGGCGAATCTGGAGGTTCCCCAGGCTGATTCGTTGGCAGCCTGTGCCAATGCAAGTGCTGGGGGAATGGTATCCACTCGTTTAAGCATCAGGGAATAGAAATGTTTATCGAATCCATTGGTGGTTGGAACCCGATATCTGTTCGCCAATCCGCCCAACTTGTGTTTTTCCTTGGGAGAAAGCTTTGCTTTAGATTGCATTGCTTCTACAAACTCCCGATCTTTTAAAATTTGCTGATTAGCATAGGACACCAAAGGGTTCAAAAACTGGAAGAAAGCATCTTTCTTCTGTGTTACATCCTTGATGTTTCCAAAGTCCGGTAATGCCTGGTCCAGATCTACCTGTGGCTCTGTCGACACAGGCTGTGGTTTCGGTTTTGGTATCTCAATATTAAGTGGAGTTAAAAATGCAGCTGTTAAGGCGCTGAAAAAGAAAAATACAAGATGGTTCGCATTTAAAATCATATAGATACTGTTAACCCTGTTTGGTCGGCTTATTCTGCAAATTGATCTTTTTATTATGTAGTTGAAAATAGGTTCTTTTTAGAAAAAATCAATTGTCATATACGCGAATATGGCGCACTGGGTTTACTGTAGATCAGTATTTTATCCGGGGATAAGGAGTTATCCCCGGAGGAGGGCTGGTCACAGGTCAAGTTGAGATTACTCAGAAGAGGCAGTCAGTTCCTGCTCGAGAAATCCATATAAAAGACCAAGGTGTTGACCGTAGCGCATCAATAGAACGAGGACTTTACCTTCACTTCCAACAAAACCTTCCAGGATAAAGTTATCTGCTCCACCGGTAGGATCTGAAAATTCCAGTTTTAGTAGGTTCCTATAGTCCGGATTGGTATTCGAGGCCGGTGAGGTGGTTGGTTGGGTCGTATAGGCTGCGCTATTGTTGGTGGTTTCGCTCAATATTTGGTCGCCGATTGTCTGAGCGACCTTAAGCTCTTTAACAGTCAAAGTCGCATTGCTGCTGGAATCGAATTCGAGAGTGGATAAATTGAAATTGCTCAGTACGGTTTCCATATCGGTTGACTGGAAGCTGTTTCCAAATAGGTAGTAACGATTACCGGCAAGACTGACATTGGTCTTGCTGATTTTCACGGCGTGGGCGATACCTTGTCCTGACTCTTCAGAGTTGGTTCTCAGAACCAGAATATTTCCGAGGGGATCGCTGGCACCGGTCCAGTCCCCTCGATCATCACCTGCACTGTTCCAATTATTCAGCTGGACTCTGCCAGTAAACTTATCGCTTCCTGTATTAATGTTCGATGGGCTCGCAATAGCGCTCAGGTTATAGCTGCCATCATTGGTCGCGACGATGGATACAGCATTTGCTGACAGATCAGAATTACGTCCTGTTTCATAGGTCTTGAAAATCTCCGGATCTCCGCCGCCTAATGTAGGCTGCGTGACCTGTAGTGTACTTCCGTTAACACTCCATTGCTCTATACCTGCTCTGAGCTCCATGGGATTTGTGGTTTCCAGCTTCTGGGTGAGGCTGACAACGCCATAGTCGGCTTCATCGAGGGTTTCGATATCAAAATCATCACTATCAGTCATTTTCAGTGAGTACAGCCAACCAAAGGTATGGCTTTTTTCCAATGTTTCTTCACGATCATATTTACCGTTAGAGTTTTCCGACAACCGAAATACCAGTCCGTCAGAAATATAGGCTGAAGCAATACCTTCAGAGGTCTCTGTATCTGCATCGGCTGACTTGGTGCTGTAGTAACGGGTGAAAAATGGATTATTCAGCCATCCGGTGGGGCTGGCTGAAGTCTCCTGAGTAATCGTCTGGGTTTGGAGACGAGCCATGTCAAAGTGGCCTTTAGGCGACAAAAAGGTAAATACGGTGCCTTCCTGGCGGTTTGTTTCAGTATCGATAATGGTGCTGCTGGTATCGAAGGTGTTGTCGCTGAGCTGGGTCAGAGAGGTTCGTGACCACGGTACCTGTTCGATCAGGACAGGGTTAAAACTTAGTATGCTTGTGCTGATAACGATCTTGGGATAGATGTAAGAGGTAACATCAGAAGCCGTGTTGGTCAGTACGTCAGAAGTCTGGTTGGAAAATACGACGGTCTTGTTGTCTGCATCGGATTCATCTGGCAGCCCCTGATTCAGGCCCATGGCAAACAGCACGGAATTGTAATTTCCCGACCGGTTACTGAGTGCCTTTGCAATGGTGGAGTTATCGATGCTTTCCACCTTGGTTTCTTTGATTGTATCGATGAATTGATCAACATAGTCCTGCACCAGCGAATTACTGTCCAACAGGTCAATGGCTTCATCCAGGTCATAGTCGTCTGGGATAGTGATTTCGAAATCCATTACCGCGTTATTCAGCGCGAGCCAGTTCAGCATATGAGTCTCGGATTGGCCGTCACATCCGGAAGTACAGGAAAGCAGATTGTCCAGTTCTGACTGGCTGCTGAAGCTGGAATAGAATTGCTGTACCGCATACTCTGTCGCTGCGTTAATTACTATTCCCTCTGCCGTATTGGGAAGACCACGTCTCAGTACGGTGCCGTTGGAAAGGGTGGCGATGATCGCCAGATCCATGCGATTTGGAATAGATGAGCCATCAAAAACAATGGTGTAGGTGCCGTTTTCATTATCGACTATAAAATAATCTCCCTCATCAATGACTCCGTCATAAAGAACCTCGCCATCACGGCTGAGGTGCCTGACTTTGATATCGGCACTGACGCTGCTCCCCGCATCGATTGCGAAGGCTTTGGCGGGAGTCATGAAGTCGAAAAGCCGTTGTGACACCGTAGCTGAGCGCATTCCGGTTGTGGCTTCGACTCTAAGGTTGATCTCATTGGAAGCGACGGGGTCATCAACGCCATTGCCGTTATTGGTTGAAGGGGAACCGAAGGTGCCCAAGCCGTCCAGGGACTCTTCGCCACCGCCACATCCGGTCAGGGCCAGGCTGAACATTATCATTAATGGGAGTAGGGTTGAGCGGAAGTCTGAGACGACTTTAATCCCCAAAAACCTAATGAGACAGTTCCGTGTGTGCATAGTCTTATTATCCGGATCTTAGCGCTGACAAGGGCTGATTCAAGTGCATGTGACGAATGATTCGTAACTGCTAGTTTAAAGGGTCAGGAAGGTGACAAAAAGGGGCAGCGACGGATATTGTGATGTGGTAGGAAAAGGGGAATGGGCAGATAATGCCTATCATTCCCCAAATCAGGACTGTAGCCCCTTAAACGGGCCTATAGTCCCATAAACGGGGGATTGGTTCCTTCAACAGGATTAGCGCTGATCAGCAAAACTTAGAATTGCAGGGTAAAGCCCAGGTGCACGTTTTCATCCAGCGTTTCGTTGCCGGCGTTTTCCACTTTGGTCCTGACAATACGATAACCTGCGTAAATATCTGCATTTTGGATAATGCGGTAAGTTACTCGGCTGTCAAAGCGTACCAGTCTGTCGATATCGCCAAAGGATGTGATAGACGGCGCGTAGTGGAGAGCTGCTTTTAAGCCCAATCCCGGCACGGCGGGGATTTTAATATGAGCGTTACCGCCGAGACCTAGGGCTGAACCGTCCAGATTGTCCTCATCAAAAATGGTTCCCTGAACGCCTACGCCAACGGTGGTTGGCAGATTACCGATCGCCGTCTGACCGCGAGCATGAAAGTCTGCATTGAAAATGTGCGTACTGCTCTCGTGATAGATATAACCTACACCGGCATCAAACTTACGCGAGTCGGGAATCATATTGATTTGGGCATTGGCGGCTTTGTTGCTGATATTCAAATCCAGCTCAGTCGCATGTGCGGTTCCGGCGGCAATCAGCGGTAAGCCTGCCAGAAAGGCGATTTGCAGTGATCGTCTCATAATTTGGTTAAACTCCAGAAAAGTCGGCTGAGTGCCATCATCAATAACCTAAAGATTATGGGGCATATTATCGATACGTCGTGCCGGCCTCAACTGCATTGCTAATGATTAATCATCCAAGACTGTCTTTTTTATCGTTAATTACCATCTGTGACTAACTGCGGCGTTGACTGCAAAATCGGGGGAGACAACGGTATTGAGATCCTCTCCCATGCTCAGTTGTATGTCGGTGCTCCTATTAATGATAAAGCGGCCGCCAGCGGTAAGCTGTAACGGAAAACTGCTGAACGATTTCAAGTCGCTGTCATAAAGTGGTGAATGGGTGTCCAATTGTGCTGTGATTGTCAGCCATTGCAGTGCATGCCAGTGAAACCCCGTACGAGCACTAGCCGCCCAGTTGTTTTGAGCACTGGATAGACGGAGGTCCATGTCTCCAAGATAGCTCAAACCTGCTGCTGCAAAATGGGAGAAACGGCCAAGCTGTGATTCCACTTCCTGCTGCCACCCCAGGCCCAGTGAGGCATCCCAGGCGCCACTTCCGTTAAGGTAGTCTGCGTCTCCGGTTGGAGCTTTAATTTCCATTTGGGCCAGCCAGGTTTGTTCCCCCCAGACAAATGATCGTTGAAGGCCCAGCCGAATATCTCCCAACCCCGCCTCAGAATCGTTCAACTCCATTAAGGTTTGTCCGTTGTGGCGATACCGATACTTAAACTGATTGTTGGTTGCTTCCGTTCTGCCTCCCTGGGGCAGGCCAAACCATTCATGCCAGTCATAGATCAGGTTATCCAGCTGACCTTCGTCTTGTTGGACGTAAGGGACATATAGAGATACATCATAATGCTCATTTAATTTCCAGCGACCTTTAATGGCGGCCACCATGATTTCTCCATCAATAATGGCGTCATCCTCTCCGGCAGACCGGTTAATATAGGTGTTGGCCAAGTGTGACGAAAGCGACAGTTCAAACCTGGAATCCGGAGACAGTTCCCTGGTTTGTAAATCCGGTAATCCGAATATGTTCGTAGTGGGCAACAATATGGGGGCCGTCAGAGGGTTCATGTAACGGCCCGGTGCGTCTGCGTTTGTCGCTGCGGAAAAAAGGGATATCAGAGTGGCACTGAATATACAGGCCAATCTATGCTTGGAGGTTCGGATCTGTAATGTCATGGATAACGGTTTCTTTGAATTATTATCAGGTTAATCTAGCTATCAATCAGGCTGATAATGACCTGCCCGGGTTTGGGTTGGATTTTTTTGTTTACGGTAACATATAGCAGGCTTTTATTTTCTGTCACGATACATAACAGAACTGGGTTCTTCCCTTCGTTTTGGGTCTTGTAGTCGTCGTAACTAAAGTCTTTAGTTAACGGAGTTCGTTTGACTTTGGCTCCGTGATGAATTCGCTTGATTAACTCGTTGTAGGTGGAATTGGGGCCGAAAAGAGCGACGCCTGACAAGTCATCAGGAATCCACTGTGCCGGCTTGTCTTTATCTTCAGGCTCACCTAATTGATAAACTTCTTTGAGGCCGAAAATATCTGAAAAGCGGATGCAGGCAAGGGAGTTGAGTTCCAGATTTGAAGTCAGGGCAAGAAATTTTCCCATTCCCGTAAAATTGATTTTCTCTTGAACGGTTTCGGACAAAATATTGGCATTGAGTGTATTGAGGCCTTCCATGCGGGCTTCTTTGATGTTGGCCCATTGAGCGTCAATGATGGTGGTGCTGATTCCCTCAGCTTTTAAAGCTTTGGCCAGGGCTATGGACAGGATGTTGGAGCCGAGAATTACACACCCCTGAGGGTTGTCATCAGATAAATGGAGGGTTTTGGCCAGTGGTCTGGCGGCGAGTCCATATATGAGGATAGTGCCGACGATAATCAGGAACATATTGGGGGCAAGAATTTCAGATCCTTCTATGCCCATCGACTCGAGCCGAACTGCAAATAATGATATGACGGCGGCTGCCACAATCCCTCTCGGGGCCATGGATGACAGAAATACCCTTTCCTGCCAGCTGAGGTTTGAACCGATAGAAGATAGCCAGACGGCTGCAGGCCGTACTACAACCACAAGCATGATCAACAGAATGATGCTGCCAATATGGATCTGTTGCAGATCGGAAAATTGAAGTCTGGCAGCCAGAACAATAAATAACGATGAGAGTAACAGAACCCTTAGGTCCTCTTTAAAACCAACAATATTTCGTATCGATACCAGGCGCTGGTTGCCAAGATAAATACCCATTACAGTGACACTGAACAGGCCGCTTTCAGGTTGAATCAAATTGGAAACAGCGAACAGGGTGATCACGATTGCCAGAGTAAAAGCGTTATTGAGAAACTCCGGTATCCAGTGGTGCTTTAGAGAAGTGGCGACCAGCATGCCGGCTGGCAGTCCCATAAGGGCTCCCAAAAATATCGTGATCATAAACCCTGACAGGAATAGGGTTGTTGCCTGACCGACACTAGCCGATACAACGGCTTCAAAGATCAGCACGGCGAACAGAGCGCCTATTGGATCGTTGAGTATACCTTCCCATTTCAGTATTGAGCCGATCTGTCCTTTGGGCCTGATGAGCATCAAAAGCGGGAGGACCACGGTCGGACCTGTAACCGTCAGTATGGCACCGAACAGAATGGCCAGTACCCAGGGAATATCCAGGGTGAATTTGGAAATCAGAAAACTCAGGATGAAAGTCGTCACCAGGCCTATACTGACCAGCTTTCTGACAACGCCGGAGGTCATTTTCAGCTCTCTGATTTTCAGGCTGAGGCCGCCTTCAAACAGAATTATTGCCACGGCAAAAGAGATTGCAGGGAACAGAAGTTCGCCAAATTGCTCGTCCGGTGACAATAAGCCTGATATCGGGCCAAGAACAAATCCGGAAATCAGAAGCAGCAGGATTGAAGGAAGTTTAAGCCTCCATGCGACATATTGGGCGGTAACGCCAAAAAATATAATGGCAGCCAACCCAATCACCAGGTGCTCATTCAAGAAAACGACTCCTTCACAAAAATTACAGCTATTTCAATGTGTTTGGAGGGTAAGATAGCAGGTGATTCCGAAGCTTGCTATTCACAATGTCGGGATGGGATAACTATTTGAGGTGTACGGGGGCTGACCGGGACGATTTTGTCTAGTAAATTAAGTATTCGCCGGGTGCGCTGCTACAATGTTAAGCGGGCGGGTATACAAGACCCAGGACTCGTCATAATCAAACTTTTAAATCTGATTTCGCTACTGCCTACTTCTGGATTTTATATTAAAGAAAGTGGTTAAAATCAGGACTGTAAGAAGATAGTTGCGGGTGTAATATCCCCCGGCGTTATAGGACAATTGTGTCAGGTTTCCCTGTAATCCTGATGAATAATCAGCGATGGCGATCTTGGATGGAGAATGAGTTTTGTGGTTGAGTCTGTTTGATAGCGCCAGATCATACCCTTTAAGTGCGAAAACAGCGGTTAGAGTTCTGGGGTTTAGTATCGTTATTGCTATAGCCAGTACCGTCTTTTTGACTTGGTCAGAGTATCAGCGCGAAATGGATGAATTGTTGACTGGGCTTGATAATACCGTCAGCGCGATTCAGCCTGGTCTGGTGCATAGTATCTGGAGTATTGATACAACCGCGATCGAGGGTACTCTGGAAGGTATTCTCAAGCACCCCAGTATCTATAATGCCACTCTGGTCACCAGCATAGACACCACCTTCACGCTAGGCTCTCCACCACAGGGGGAGCCGTCTATCAGCCGTACATATCCTATGCATCAGGAGACCAAACCAGAGTTGTGGTTGGGGGATCTGACTGTTCTGGTGTCTCTGGAGTCACTACATCAGGACACGCTGATCTATTTTGGCCGAACGCTGGTCCTGCAGTTGATAAAGATTTTACTGATAGCGGTATTTCTTCTGCTGATGATTCGCTATCTGATTATGCGGCACCTGGAAAAAATCTGCCGCCATTCGACCCATAGCATGAAAAGCTCAGATCCCGAGGAATTGGTTTTGGATCGCCAGGAGCCACCCTTGGCGGATGAGTTGAGTAAAATTGTCAAATTCATCAATGGACTTCAGGGGCGCGTCAGGACTCAGGCCAGTGAGTTGCACGAGTCCGAGAAACAATCTCACCTTGAGCGTGTAGAAGCGTTGCAGGCAAGTCACAATAAGAGCCTGTTTATCGCGAATATCAGCCATGAACTTCGCACACCAATGAACAATATACTTGGGTACTCCGGTCTGCTCCAGGACACCGCCCAGACTGATGAGCAACGTGAGTATATTTCTGCTGTCCAGCAAAGTTCGGAATCCCTGTTGGCAATGTTGAATGACATGCTGGATCTCTCCAAGCTTGAGTCCGGGGCGCTGGAAAGTGATTCCTGCCCAACGGAATTGAAGTCGCTGCTGCAGGAAACCATTGCCAGTCTTTCCGGTAAGGCTGACGCAAAGAGTCTGACTATCGAAAGTTATGTAGATGCGGCAATTCCCAAGAAGGTAATTCTGGATCGGGTGAATTTGTTGCGAATTCTGGAGTGCCTACTCAGTGTTGCAATCAGCTTGACCATTAAAGGGCAGGTGGTACTGCATGTGGTTCCTGTGTCCAGTTCAGGGGGAACCCTGACGCTGCGTATGGCAGTTGAAGACAACGGGGCAGGACTCAGTGCTGAAGACAAGCGCAGGATACTGGCCAATACTTTTGAGGCTGCGACAGCTGAGAGTCTCCCTGAGGTTGGGATTGGGCTGAAACTTGCTCTGGCCCGCGAGATGATTGAGCTTCTTGGCGGCCGTTTCGGGATCGAGAGTGAAGTAGGCAAGGGGTCAACCTTCTGGTTTGAAACCGAAGCGGGACTCCTTTCTGGAGAGGATTTATCCACCTCTTCGGAAGATTCGGCGTTGCAGATTGGGCACTTGTTACTGGCTGATACAAACGAGCTTAGTCTTCGCGCCATTATTGAACAGCTGGGAGAAGAAGATCGGCTGCAGATTGATGTGGCGAAGAATATCAGGGATGTGGAGCAGCTTCTGGATCAGGTCAGGGATACCGGACAGCCCTATGATGCCTTTATTCTGGATGAAACTATCGCTGACAGTGAAGATGTTGCCATAGATCAAATGACAGCTCTGATTCGGGATATTCGTCAGCAGGAAGAGCATAAAGGCGTGCCGATTCTAGTGTTGTCCCCGCATCCAAAAGTGGAAACGATTACCAAGTACCATCAGTCGGGTGCCTCGGCTTATCTTAGTAAGGTGGATCGAGAGCTGGTTGTTCGTGATGTTCTATACGATCAGGTGACTGGAAGAAGGTCTAATGCCGCAATGGTCTTGTCACCCTCGCTTGCCAGATCGCTGGAGCAGACACGTCCGTCGCACGGGGAGCTTTATGTGTTGCTGGTTGAGGATAATGAGGTTAACCGAAATCTAGCCCGCAAGATGCTCGAAAAGTGTGGGTGTCGTGTGGAAATGGCAGAAAATGGAGAAGTTGCATTGCAGCAATTGGGTACCGGCAATTTTGACATGGTATTCATGGACTGCTGGATGCCGGTATTGGACGGCTATGACACGACCAGACGCATTCGGGCCAGCAATGAACCCTACAGAAATATTCCCATCGTTGCACTTACCGCCAATGCCTTTGCCGGTGAAAAGCAAAAGTGTTTTGAGGCGGGCATGAATGAGTTTTTGACCAAGCCCATACGCTATGAGGAATTGGCCGGGATTGTCCGGCGCTTCAAGGAAGGCGCTCTGAGTGAATATGTTTGACGGAGCATTTAGATAGGACAGGAGCGCCTGAATAATATGACTGAATATCAAAAATTGTCTGTATTGTAACGTGCAAGTGTTGAAATTTAGCGGGTCATGGCCTAATTAGTATAAGAAAGGGCAGGGAAATTCTCTTTATGGAGCCCCCTTATGATGACCGGTCAAAGTATGCGTCAGTTTATTCGACACCCTACGGACATTCCGATAGCGATTGAAAAAAGCCAGGATGATGCCGCCACTCCCACCGAAGAGCAGGCTACCAGGTTACAGAATATCAGTAGCGGAGGAATGTGTTGCACCACCTCAAGGCCGTATCCGGTGCGAGAAAAGGTCAAGGTGGTTATTAAAGCTGTGGTGCCACCCTTTGAAATGATTGCAGAAGTGATGTGGTGTCACTACACCTCTTTGGGGTATGAGGTAGGCTTGAGTTTTCTGAGTCTGGAAGACGCCTATGCCGCACGAATGGTCGAGCAGATTTGCCATATCGAGCACTACAAACGAGAAGTCTACATAAATGAGAAAAGGATGTTGTCCGGGGAGGAAGCAGCCCGGGAATGGATTGAAAAGTACGCCACAGAATTTCCTGAGAGTGATCCCGGTTCCCAGTAAATTAGCCCTGCTTCATTGATTGCCGGGTTCAATACTTTCCACGTAGGCTGTGCCTGCTGATACCCGCCATTTGATGTTCAGATCAAACAGGGCCAATCCATAAATTTTCTTATCGTCGGAGTTTTTGTATTGAGGCCGGGGGTCCAGGCTGATCGTCTCTATAATCAGGTCCTTCAGGTTTCTATACCCTTGGCCTTGCAACTCCAGAAACATAGTCGCTTTAGGCTCGAATATTACAGGTAGTTTTGCTTGGGGTTTGTCCTTAGCGAAACCGGATGTCGCCTCCAGAGCGTCTGTATAGGCCACATAAGGCTTGATGTCGAGTACCGGTGTTCCGTCAACAAAATCCCCCCCTTCGATCTCCAGGCAGACACCTTCCTCATTTGTATGAACTTTTATCAGGCTGACTGCTGACAACCCCAACCCATTTGGTCGGAAGGGGGCTCTGGTGGCAAACACTCCCAAGGACTTGTTTCCTCCAAGTCTTGGAGGTCTTACCCGGGGTTTCCAACCCTGATCAATGTTCTTATGAAATTGGAACGTTACCCAGAGGTGGCTGAAAGCTTCAAGTCCGGTAAAGCACTCTGGGTTGCTATAGGGCGGGTGAAAATGAATGAATGCATTGGCACTTTTAACCAGACCGGGTTGTCGGGGGACTCCGAATTTTTCGGGATAGCAAGATCGAATAGCCCCGATGGGTTCCAATACAATCTGATCAGGCATGACGGTTATCCATTTGATGGCGCACTCTAGACAAACTGACTAACAGCAATCACCCGGTTGATATAGTTGGCTGATTCTCTAAATCTGAAATGGCTGACCGGATGATGTCAACGACGGGTGACAGCGATTTATGACTCCGTTTCCCGATAAATATGCCAGGTGCCTGTAAAAGAAAGTGAGTCATTACCTTGATGACATCACCTCTATACCGAGGGATTACGTGAATATGCAGATGGGGTACGTGCTGGTTGGCAGCCGTACCATTGTTCACTTGGATATTGTATCCCAGCGGGGCCAGATCTGACGCCATTACCGCCTTGCACATAAGGTGGGTAACCTTGGACAGACTTTCCCGTAACCGGTCACTGAGTTCATCATAGGTAACGTAGTGATTCTTGGGAATGATCAGCATATGTCCCTTGCTGACGGGGTAGATATCCAGGAAAACTTTGCAGTCTGCGTCTTCGAATACACACGAGGACGGCTCGTGGTCTTTGGCAATCAAGCAAAACAGGCAGTCCGGCATAGTGTATTCTCTATTATTTTTCTGACTAATTGGAATTTGTTTCGGCTACCCACGTTCCAGAAGATAACGGGAAATTAGTGCCTGGGGATTTCAATAGATTCTGACGTCTCAGACCATTCATCCTGAGTTTGTGACTCAGGCACTCGGTATTCCTCGGAAGCCCAGGCACCTAAGTCGATTAATTGACAACGTTTGCTACAGAATGGGCGATAAGGGCTCTCTTCTGACCATGTCACTTCTTTTTTGCATGTGGGGCATTGCACTGTGGTCATGTTTGGGCCTTATATTCTCTTGCTAATTGCTTGTACTGTCTGTGAAGCTTACTTACTTCATCGGATAGGTGTGTCAGATCCTGATCATTAAGAATGATATCATCGGCTTTCGAGCGTTTAAACGTCCGTGGCGACTGGGCGGCCATAATCGCACGTACCTGATCTTCACTATTACTGTCCCGTCCCATGGTTCGTGAGATCTGCAAGTGCTCGGGAACATCAATTAACAGGATTCGATTGACTAACTCATGTTGCCTGGTTTCCAGCAATAACGGGGAGCTGAGAATGCAGTAAGGGGCATTGCATTGGGTAAGCCAGTCGCGAATCCGGCGATTAATCAGGGGGTGAAGCAGCGCTTCCAGCCAGACTTTCTCAATGGGGTCAGCAAATACTCTTTGACGCAGATATGCCCGATGCAGGCCCCCATCGGGGAGAATGGCATCTGCTCCAAAGTGTTCTGCAATACTGGTTAATGCGGCACTACCTGGTTCCACAACCTCTCTGGCCACTTGATCCGCGTCTATGCACGGAACTCCCAAAGACTGGAATGCGGCCATGGCTGCGGACTTTCCGCTGCCTATTCCACCGGTCAGGCCAATAACAAGTGTGTTATTCATAGAGTTCGATATGGTTTATCTGTTGGATGCCGGGCTTTTAATGCTACCTATCAGGAGGGATTCAGTAAATTGAGATATCCCGATACGATGTCGTCTCCCCACATCATGGCGATCCAGCCGGCGGCAGCCAGGTAAGGGCCGAATGGGATAGGAATATTCTTGTCCCTTCCCATGACGGCGATGAGTAGCAGTCCAACGATGGCTCCGACAAGTGAAGAAAGCAGAATGATCAGCGGTAACATCTTCCAGCCGAGCCAGGCACCAAGAGCCCCAAGAAGTTTAAAGTCCCCAAACCCCATGCCTTCTTTTCCGGTAATAAGCTTGAATAGATGGTATACCGACCAAAGCGCCATATAGCCTAAAACAGCTCCCCATACGGCTTCCTCGAGTGAGGTAAAGAATCCTTGGGTGTTGACTAGAAGTCCCACCCAGAGCAGGGGGAGGGTAATAATGTCAGGCAAAAGCTGGGTGTCGAAGTCAATCATCGAGAGTACCAACAGCGCCCAACTGAACGCGATGGCTGCAAGTCCAATCCATGATAGCTCAAACTGGCATACCACTACGGTAGCCAGGATTGCTGTTATCACCTCAATGATAGGGTAACGCATCGAAATCCTGGTCTTGCAGGCAGAACATTTACCGCCTAAGGCAAGATAACTCACGACAGGAATATTCTCCCATGGCTTGATTCGATGTCCGCATTTTGGGCAGGTTGAGGCGGGAGTGGATAGCGTGATTTTTGGCTGATCTCCAGGTAATTCCTGTTCCATCAACTCGGCACATTGTGCCCGCCACTCCTGCTCCAGAATCTTTGGCATACGGAATATGACGACATTAAAAAAGCTGCCTACCGTTAAGCCGAAAATAACAACGGTAAAGTAGAGCAGGGCTGGATTCTGGTTAAGTTGGGTAAAGATGGATTCCATAATTTCTGAGACTACATAAATAAAAAGCCTCGCTTGAGCGAGGCTATTAGACAAACAGTGGGGTTTATACGACTGAACCGAGCTGGAATATCGGCAGGTACATGGCGACAATGAGGCCGCCCACGAGAACGCCCAGTACCGCCATGATCATCGGTTCCATCAGCGCTGTCAGGTTATCAACCGCATCATCCACTTCTGCTTCATAGTGGTCGGCGACTTTTTCCAGCATATCATCCAGAGCGCCCGATTCCTCACCAATTGACGTTAGCTGGACGGCCATGGCAGGGAATACACCGGTGGATTTCATGCTGAACTGCAATTGGGTACCTGCTGATACTTCATCGCGAATTTTAAATACGGCTTTGCGGAAAACGGCATTTCCTGTAGCGCCAGCAACAGAATCCAGTGCATCGACAAGAGGAACACCGGCTGCAAAGGTTGTCGACAGTACCCTGGCGAATCTTGCTACCGCTGATTTATGGAGAATGTCGCCCATAATAGGCAGCTTCAAAATGTAGGCATCAACTGCATCGGAAAACTTTTCTGACCTTCTTCTACCTTCAGCAAAGGCATAACCCAGTGCAATCATGACTCCCAGGATGATGTACCAGGATTCTTGCAGTGCTTCTGATATTTTAATTACGAACTGGGTAAACGCAGGTAAGTCTGCGCCAAAGCCTTGGAAAAGTTCCTGAAACTGGGGAACCACTTTTACCAGCAGAATGCCGGTGACCACGACTGCTACGACTAATACTGCAATAGGGTAGGTCATGGCTTTTTTGACTTTTTTCTTGAGTGTCTCTGTTTTCTCAAGGTAGGTGGCAACCCGATCCAGCATGGTTTCCAATGCACCGGACTTCTCGCCAGAATCAATCAGGTTACAGAACAGGCTGTCAAAATGTTTGGGATGCTTAGAGAGTGCTCCAGCGAAGCTATTACCTGCAGCAACTTCATTCTTGATATCTAAAACTAAAGTTCGCAGGGACGGATGTTCCAGGCCGTCGGCAACAATATCGAATGATTGAACAAGAGGTACGCCCGCTTTCATCATTGTCGCCATTTGTCGAGTAAAAATAGCAATGTCGAACGGCGTAATCTTCTTTGCTTTATTACTAAAAATACTCTGCTGTTTTTTCCTGACCTTGGTAGGGTTGATACCCTGTTTTCGTAGCTGTGCCTTTACCAGGGCGATATTGGAACCAGAGGCTTCACCCTTGGTTTTTTGCCCCTTCTTGTCTGTACCTTCCCAGACAAAGGTAGATGCTTTTTGTGCTGCCTGAGCCATAAAATTAATCCTTCGTCACACGATTCGCTTCTTCGAGGCTTGTCAGTCCGTCTATAACTTTTTTGAGGGCTGACTGGCGGAGGTTGTTAAAGCCTTCTGCCTGTGCCTGCTTAGCAATTTCAATAGAGCTGGCTTCCTTCATTATCAATTCCTGCATTGCTGGAGTAATTCGGACAACCTCGTAGATACCTACGCGCCCCTTATAACCATCCTTGCATTTAGCACAGCCTTTATGTGTATACAATTTAAAACCTGTTTTAATTTGTTCATCTGTGAAGCCCTCCTCCTTAAGCACTTGCTCGGGAACAGACATTTCTTCTTTGCATTCGTTGCAAAGACGCCTTGCCAGACGCTGAGCAATAATCAGGCTGACAGATGTGGCAATATTAAATGCAGGAACCCCCATGTTCATTAAGCGCGTCAGAGTTTCAGGGGCGCTGTTGGTGTGAAGGGTTGAAAGAACTAAGTGTCCGGTTTGAGCGGCCTTAATAGCGATAGAAGCAGTATCAAGATCTCGGATCTCCCCAACCATGACGACGTCGGGATCCTGACGAAGGAAAGCACGCAGTGCGGAAGAGAAGTCCAGTCCCACTCTGGTGCTAACGTTGACCTGGTTGATTCCTTCCAGGTTAATCTCAACCGGATCTTCTGCAGTGGATATGTTGCGCTCAGTCGTGTTGAGAATATTCAGGCCGGTGTAAAGCGATACTGTTTTGCCGCTACCGGTGGGGCCTGTCACTAGAATCATGCCTTGGGGTTGTGCCAGAGCATCAAGGTACATCTTTTTCTGAGCTTCTTCATAACCAAGTGCGTCTATGCCCAGTTTGGCGCTGCTAGGGTCAAGAATCCGCAATACGATTTTCTCTCCCCACAGTGTAGGAAGTGTGTTTACCCGGAAATCTATAGCCTTTGTTTTGGATAGTTTCAGCTTGATACGGCCATCCTGAGGAACTCGTCGCTCGGATATATCCAGTTGCGACATGACTTTTAGCCTGGCAGCAAGTTTGGCCGCGAGCTTTATGGATGGTTTAGAGACTTCGTGAAGAATCCCATCAGTCCTGAATCTCACCCTATAGGTTTTTTCATAAGGCTCGAAGTGAATATCGGATGCTCCGGATTTTATAGCGTCGAGCAACATCTTGTTGATGTATTTGACGATAGGGGCGTCATCTTGATCAGAAGATGCATCATCGTCGCGATCTGTATCGTCCCCTGCTTCAATATCAATATCGCCAAGCTCGCCGTCATCAAAATCGCCCAGAGGTTGTTCCTGGGAGTCAAGATATCGCTCAATGGAGCTGGATAGTTTGTCTTCCTCGACGAGAACGGCATCGGTGCTCAGGCCGGTGTGAAATTTTATCTCATCGAGAGCCTGGAGATTAGTTGGATCAGCGACTGCAATAAATAGCCGGTTGCCGCGTTTGAAAAGCGGAAGAGCGTGATGTTTTCGAATCAGTTTCTCTTCGACGATCTTTTCTGGAATCTGCTCCGTGGATACGCTGTCGAGATCAAATACTGGTACACCAAACTCCGCTGACGCTGAGTAAGCCAGTTGTTTTGGGTCAGCCAGCTGGTTTTGTACCAAATAGGATACAAATGGGATTTTGTTCGTAATAGAGCTTTTCTGGGCGTCTCTTGCAACCTGTTCTTCTATTAAATTGTCCAGGACAAATCTTCTTGCAAGTCCAGTTAAGGGGGAGGGCGCCTGCGTGTTCATAGTTGCTCACTGGAAGTTGTCAGAATCATAAAATAATGGACCGGTAAGATTGTTCAAATAATCAAAAGTTTAGGCCTTATCCTTGGAGTTGGAAAGGTGCATTTTAAGATTTATGTGTCCTAAAAAGTCAGGGTGACAAAAATTGTCACTTATAAACGCTGCGGGGCAGCTCGAGGACTCTGGTTGTCTTTGGTGTGGATAAAATATAACTGTCTTAAGTGTTTGATAATAAAGCAGCAGAGAGTTTTTTGGAAAACTTGGCATGAAGACTGCTTCGTTCATGGCAAGGTGCGGGCGGTCACGCTTGGCCGAAAATTTATAGCTCGATATTCGGAGAATGATTTATGAAATCAGTACAAAAAGGTTTTACCCTGATTGAATTGATGATTGTTGTTGCAATCATCGGTATTTTGGCCGCCGTAGCAATTCCTGCATACCAAGACTATATTGCTCGTTCGCAGGTAACTGAAGCTGTGAACCTGACTGCTGGTTTGAAGGCGCCTGCTGCTGAATTTATTCAAAACACTGGTACTGTGCCTAGCCTGGCAGATTTAGGTGCTGGTGCATACAGTGGTGGTGTTGGTACCGACGCTGCAAAATATGTTGACTTCATGACGATCACAGGCACCATCGGTAACTTCGTTATCTCTGCACAACTGCAGGCTACTGGGGTTAACGCTAATATCCAAGGCGCAATATTTGCAATCGCTTCTGACGATGGTGGTTCTACTTGGGATTGTGGTGAGCTTGGTAATTCCGCTGCCACTAACACTGTTGGTGACCAATACCTGCCGTCTTCTTGTAAGTAATAGCTCATTAGCTACACTGAGAAAAGCCCTCACATGTGAGGGCTTTTCTTTTTTAACTGTAAGAATATGATAAAAAATAAGTTCGTTTCCTGCACTGTTCTTCTACTTAGTGTCTTTTTTGCCATCTATATTTTCTATCCCGCATTGTATGGGGGATTTTTACTGGACGACTTCCCTAATCTTCGTGGACTGTCTTCTGTTCCTGCATTCAATGAGCTCACTTCTCTTAAAGATATTTTTTACTTCGATTTAGGGGATATAGGGCGTCCGTTATCTTATGCTTCTTTCTATTTTCAGCATCAAAGCTGGCCTGATATACCATTTGATTTCAAGGTAGTTAACTTCGTTATTCATATTCTTAACTCCCTTCTTCTTTATGTCTTTCTTGCGTCTGCTCTAAAAAACACCCGATATGGATCAACTCCCCTTGCTGTAGTCGTTAGCGTTGTATGGATGATTCATCCAATGCAAATTTCATCCGTCTTTTATGTGGTTCAAAGGATGACGCTTTTGTCCGCTTTCTTCTCGCTGATGTTTCTTGTTATGTACATACATATAAGAAGGAGTGGGAGCGATAAGGTGACTGTAAGATTGTTGGCGGAGCTATTGGTTGCTTTGCTTCTTCTTGTCCTGGGGATACTTTCCAAAGAGAACGCTATCCTGTCCTTGGGGATGGTTGTTGCACTGGAAATGACCGTGCTTCGTACTGAACCTGTTTCATTACTTATTGGTAGGCTCAGATTATGCCTGATATATCTTCCTGTCCTGTTGGTTGTGATGGCTGCTGTTATAGGTTTTGATTATCTTTTAAAGGGATATGTCCAGAGAGATTTTGGTCCCGTAGAGCGAATGCTTACAGAGACCAGAGTGTTGCTCGACTACTTGCAATCAATATCGCTTGCAAGGGCCGAGAGCTTCAAGTTCATTTTTGATAATTACCCTGTTTCAAAGGGATTGTTTCAGCCGTTGGAGACGGTGTTTTGTTTATTGTTTCATATTGGATCCATTGGGCTGGCTATATTGATAAGAAAACGTCTGCCGGTTATTTCTCTTGGGATTCTGAATTTCTATATATGGCATATTCTGGAATCCACCATTATTCCCTTAGAGTTATACTTTGAGCATCGCAACTATTTGGCTTCTATTGGTGTTATATTGATTATATTGTGCTTAGTAACAGACGCCTTTTATGTTTTGAGGCAAAAGGGGCACTCTATAGCATCATACCTTGTAATTTTTCTGGCAGTTGTATGGGCGGGGAATCTAGCTGTTACATCCAGTTTTCTCTCTCGAGTGTGGGATAATCCACTGAAGCTGGCCATCTATATTTATAACAACAACAAAGGATCTAATCGTGCTCATGCTCATGTAGGCATGTATCTAAACAATTTGGGAATGACTGATGCAGCAGCGCGATTCTATAAGGAAACAAACGAACATTTTTCCGATGATCCAAGTAAGATTTTGCTTTGGTTGGAAATTGGTTGTACTAAGAAAGATGTTGAAAAACCATCATTATCAGTCATTGAAAATAGGCTTTCCCAGGGGAAATACTATTTGGAAACGGTCCGTATTATTCAGGAATTAGTGAATAAGGAACTCTCTGGGCAATGCATGGTTGTCCAATATGATGAGCTTCTAATTATGCTCGATGCTCTAAAATCTAATAACAACTATCAGATATGGGGGGCTGAGCTGAGCATACTTGAGTCGCAAGTGTACGAGAAAGTGGGGGAGGCGGATAAGGCGATTAGCGCGTTGGAGGTTGCCTTAAGTTATAAGGAAAGAGTGGACATCTTATTGAGCCTTAGCCAGAGAAAGTATTTGGCTGGCAATATTCTCGAAGCCAAGAAACTGTATGAGAAGGCCCGAGTGTTATGTGAGAGTAAAGGGCAAGATTGTCAATATACGCATGAATTGGAAACTGTTCAGTCTTTGATATTCCAGACTAACTAAATATTGGCCCGAATTTTGATTTGTTTTATTAAGTGGTTAAAGTTTCGGGGGAAGAAATGGCTAAATTGGAGAAGGGGTTTACTCTCATTGAACTGATGATCGTGGTGGCGATCATTGGAATTTTGGCTTCGATAGCAATACCAGCCTATCAGAGTTATCTGGCCAGGTCACAGGTAAGTGAAGCTTTGGAATTGCTTGGAGGAATCAGGACTGTTGTAGCAGAAACCTATCAGTCAACAGGGGCATTTCCTGTTTTGGCTGACGTAAACGCTATAACTAACGGTAAGTATGTCGGAGCCATGACGTTAATTCCTGCGGGAGCAACAGTTGTCATTCAGGCAACTTTTAAACCCGGTGGGGTCAATGCATCAATTGCCAATGGTACGATTGCCTTCGCATCTACTGATGGTGGGGTAACCTGGCAATGCGGCAATGCCGGAGTTCTGGCTGATGCTAATACATCGATAGATTCTGTATTTTTGCCGGTTTCATGTAAGTGACACAATTAGTCACTATTTGACTTGCTGGGTACTCTTGGCTATGAATAGAGGCCTCTGTCTGTCGTACTGAGCTATCTGCGTTTTTTACTTGATTTAGTTCTGGATACGGTAAGCTTCCCTGGAAACCATTCATAAAAGAAGATTGTTAATGGAATCGAATAAAAGTGTCAGTTGTATTATTCCCGCAAAAAATGAGGCCGCGGGTTTAACTGGGTTGCTTCCGAGGTTAGTAGCTATAGAAGACGTGTCAGAAATCATCGTCGTGGACGATGGTTCTACTGATGATACAGTGGAAGTTTGTAAAAGATTCGATAAGGTAAGGGTTATTTCTCACCCATACAGTCAGGGTAATGGAAGTGCAATTAAAACGGGGGCACGGAATGCTACGGGAGAAATATTTGTTTTTCTTGATGCTGATGGCCAGCATAACCCTGACTATATACCTTCGATGCTTGAAAAAATTTCTGCAGGCTATGATCTTGTAGTAGGTAGTCGAGGGAGTGAGTCGCAGGCAAGTCTTGGTCGTTTGGCAGGAAACTCTTTATATAATGCTCTAGCTTCTTGGATGGTTGGACATAAAATTGAAGATCTTACCTCAGGCTTTAGGGCTGTAAGGGCAGATAAATTCCGAGAATTTATTTATTTATTGCCTAACGGTTTTTCCTACCCGACAACGTCCACTATGGCTTTCTTCAGATCTGGTTATTCAGTTTACTACTTGCCTATGAAAGTAGAAAAAAGAGTTGGCAAGAGTCATATAAATCTTCTCCGGGACGGGATCAGATTCCTGCTCATCATTTTTAAGATAGGGACTCTGTACTCACCATTAAAGATGTTTACTCCCATCAGTTTCTTCTTCTTCAGTGTGGGGGTGGGGTACTACCTTTATACCTATATGATGTTTAACAGGTTCACTAATATGAGTGCACTGCTGTTAATAACCTCTGTATTGGTTTTTCTGATTGGGCTTGTATCTGAACAGGTAACCTTGCTCTTGTACTCGGAAGGTAAAAATACCAAAGGTAGTTAACCCTTGAGAGTTCTTGTTGATGTAAACCACCCAGCACATGCTCACTTTTTTAAGAACATCATAACGTCCCTACGAGAGAGGGGAGATGATGTTGTTGTTACAAGCAGAGACAAGGATTGTACTCTTGAGCTGCTGGATTCCTTCGGAGAAAAGCATCTGATGCTGTCAAAAGCACAGACTGGCCTTTTCGGGCTTTTGAAGGAACTAATATTCAGAGACTGGCGTTTATACAAAGTGGTGCGTAGGTACCGTCCTGATGTCATGATTGCCATAGGTGGTACCTTCATTACGCATACGGGGGTTCTTAGTGGTACTCCATCAATAGTGTTCTATGACACTGAAAATGCATCACTTCAAAACAGGATTACCTATCCGTTTGCAACTAAAATATATGTTCCCAGGTGCTATCAAGGGTGGTTGCCCAAGGGGAAAGGTGATCGTTACCCGGGATACCATGAATTATCCTACCTCCAAAGACCTTATTTTGAGCCTAACCTGGACATAGCGCTAGCCTGCGGGCTGAAAAGAGATGTACCTAATGTCTTGATCAGAATGGTTTCCTGGCAAGCTAATCACGATATTGGAGAAAAAGGTTGGAATACCGATCTGTTGGATGCCCTGCTGGAGGAACTGAAGGATAATAACGTCATAATTACATCGGAGGCACCACTTCCTTCTAGGTATGAAAAGTACCGGTACCGCGGACACTTTCAAGATATTCACCACTTGTTGGCTTTCTGTCGGTTGTATGTTGGAGAAAGCGCAACGATGGCTTCAGAGGCTGCAGTCTTGGGGGTGCCGTCAGTGTACTGTGCAGAAACAGGGCGTGGATACACAGATGAACAGGAGACTAGATATAAGTTGGTAAACAACGTTCGTTCACTCAACAAAAATGAGCTTCTTTCGGCAGTGCGTGATGTGTTAGGGGTTCCGGAAAAAGAGTTTCGCGCTAGAGCTGAAGAGATGTTGTCGGGAATGGTTGATATGCCAAAGTTTGTCATCTCAAAAATAGAAGAAGTGGTTTCTTCCAACTCGAAAAAGTAAGTGCTACGACGTGCCTTCATATATGGCTGGAATACGCCCCTTCCTTTTTTTTATGTCCTAGTATCAAAGAAGTGAATCGCTCCGGTTTCAGTCAGAACGTTCTATAGAGGTGTTTTAATGTGTGGTATTGCCGGGATATACGGTAGTTCGCCTGCTAACAGGGCGACTGAAGTTCTACGCATGGTCGAGTCTCTGGAGCATAGAGGCCCCGACGATGCCGGTGTTGCAGCTTTTAATCCCGGCTCTGGAAGTGGGGGGGTACTAAGTCGGGCTCAGTGTGAGCAGCCGTATAAAGCCTATCTGGGACATCGGCGTCTCAGCATTATCGATTTGCAAGGAAGCCGGCAGCCTCTGAGTAATGAGGACGGGACTGTTTGGGTAACTTTCAACGGTGAAATCTATAATTATAAGGAGCTTGCAAACTTCCTGACTGGGAAAGGACATGTTCTTCGAAACCATGGTGATACAGAGGTCCTGGTTCACCTATGGGAGGAGTTCGCTGAAGACATGGTTCACAAGCTGAACGGTATGTTCGCTTTTGCAATTTATGATGTAAAGCGCGATACGCTGTTTCTCGCTAGGGATCGATTTGGAGAAAAGCCGCTATATTATTATGTTGGCGAAGACTGTTTGGCATTTGCGAGCGAGTTGCACGCATTTTGGCACCTGTCATCATTTTCACCCATTGTAGATGACTTGGCTATGGGCGAATACCTGAGACACGGATATGTTCCATCGCCTTTAACTATTTACAAGAACTGCTATTCATTGCCGGCAGGACATACAGCTAGAGTTTCTAAGACTTTTGATAGCATTGAAGTAAGCAGATATTGGCATCCTCAAATGGGGGCACAGAGATCGTTTGACTCGGAAGAGTTCAGTGATTTGCTAAATAATGCTGTTAAATCGAGGCTGATCGCTGACGTTGAGTCTGGTGTGTTTTTGTCCGGCGGAGTGGACTCCACTACGGTGGCCTTGAGTGCCGCATCTTTATCCCGAGAGCCTGTTAGAACCTATACTATTTCCAACAATGCCTATATCGGTCTAGAGGATGAATCCTTGATCGCCAGCAATACTTCCAAGGTTATAGGAAGTCGTCACCGGGACATTCAGGTTGATGCAAGGTTAGGCGAGCTATCAGAGAAGTTGGCAAGACATTATGGGCAGCCATTTGCGGACTATTCCTTTGTTCCAACGTACTTGGTCGCCAAGGCCGCTCGGGAGGATGTGAAGGTGGCTCTTTCCGGAGATGGAGGGGATGAGGTCTTTTTTGGATACAACCGCTACGGATTAGAGCGATACTATGCCGCTCTGGGCACGGTACCCTATGGGATTAGATGTGCTATTGCCAATTTGGTCAAAACTTTACCCTGTGGGGCAAACTTAAAGCGCGGCATTGACTTTGTTGCAAGTGCTGGGAGGCTCGAAACAAAGGGAAATAACAGGAGCCATATGTTTCATGAGTTTTGGCAAAATAAGGCCTTTATGCCTGGATTCTCTGAGCGGTTGTCCAAGGGGGGGTTCCATTCGGAATCTATTCACCATAGATACCATGAGGCTTGTACTGGGCCGAGGGATTCCCGTTGGCCTGAAATAGACCAATGTATGTACTTGCCTGATGACATTTTGACTAAAGTGGATATCGCATCTATGGCAAGCTCGCTCGAGTGTCGGGCGCCACTGTTGGATCATCGACTGGTTGAGTATGTTAATGGGCTGCAGGTCAGTGACAAGGTCAAGGATGGGACAACCAAGCTGCCGTTAAGGAACTATGTTAGGGAAAAAGCGCCTGAACTGTATTTTTCAAAGCAAAAAACGGGGTTTTCAATTCCTCTGGCAAAATGGCTGAGAGGTGAATTGCGGGAGTGGGCATACAGTAAATTGTTCGATGATTCAGGGCTGGTTGAGAGATTTATCCGGCGAGAGTTCATCCAACAAATCTGGAAGGAGCACCAAAGTGGCCAAGTGGACCATGCGATGAGGATATGGCTCTTGGTTTCCATAAGGAACTGGGAGTATCAGATGAATCTGGTTACATCACGAGAAAGGTTTGTAACGCTCGATAGCTCGGTTTTTGTATGAATGTACTTTTTGTGAGTCGGTCTCGAAGCAAAGGCATGCCTTCGCCACTGATCCTTGCTCAGGGTGAGTCGTTAGAGAGCCAGGGAGTTAACGTTCAATACTACACCATAGACGGAGGAGGAGTGGCGGATTATTTGAAGTCTGTGGTACATCTGAGAAGGAAGATTTCGAAAGAATATTTTGATGTCGTTCATGCCCATTATGGTCTTTCAGGCCTGATTGCAGGGCTCGGTTGTGGACGGAGAAGCGTTTTGGTTCTTTCTTTGATGGGAACTGACTTGTATGGAAAAAGGAAGGCTGACGGTCGTTTGTCTGCCGTTGGAATCGTTGTGAGAGCGATCAGCCGTATAGTCGCCTTAATTTTCAGCCGTGAGGTCATTGTTAAGTCCGAAGACATGCTGGCAATGCTGCCTGATAAGGTGAAAGGCTCTGTAATTCCTAATGGTGTTAACTTTGATCGTTTTGAGTGTATTGGTAAAAGCATAGCGAGGAAGAGACTGGATTTATCTCCTCATCAAAAGGTCATACTTTTCCCTTCGGATCCTTCAAGGCCGGAAAAAAATTATCTGTTAGCACAAAAGTCATTGCAAAAGCTGGGCGATAGATCGGTTGCCCTGATACCTATATATAATTTGTCCCAATCGGAGCTTGCTCAGTGGTATTGCGCCGCTGATGTCATGTTGCTGACATCCTTATATGAAGGATCTCCGAATGTTGTCAAAGAAGCTATGGCCTGTAGATGCCCCATCGTTGCGACAGATGTCGGTGATGTCAGCTGGCTACTTGAGGATATTCAAGGTTGTTTTGTCGTGAGGCAAGACGCTGAGGATGTGGCCTCCGCATTGGAGAAAGCGTTGGCGTTTGCAGAAAATTTCGATAGAACATCCGGTCGTGAGCGATTGGTCAGTCTTAAGTTGGATTCTTTGTCAGTCGCGAGCAGGCTGCTCGATGTTTACAACCGGAGTTTGATGAAGGTCTAACTCTTTGGTTAGAGTGCTGAATACTATTCTCATACAAGTTACTACTTTTTGGCAGTAAAGTTAGTCCAGTGCCGCGCTGTATGCACCAGAAAATAGTATAGCCGGGGATAATGTGTGAGAACGTAAAGCTTAAAAAGCTTGTAGCGTGCTGGATTGTAATGAACTTTGGTAAAACACTCGATGAATGTGGTTGATACCCGACGGTTGAATAGACTGTTAGCAAGTTGCATGTCTTTTTCTGCTGTTGTCAGTTTGTGTCCATGCTTTTCCATGAACATCCGATAACCTTCCAATGTCTTTGGGCTGGTACTGATTCGTTGATCGGCAGCTGTGCAATCTACGATGTATGAGCAGTTGTCCAGTTTAAGTGCAACGCCAAATTTTTCGCACAGTCGGAAAGAAAAGTCGTAGTCCTGCCAAGCAGGCAATGTGGTGTCATAGCCTCCAATTGAAAGTACTCTGCTCCTCTCGGCAAATAAATTTTGGCAGTAGTTTTTTTTCTTAAAGTCCGAAAGCGAGACTTCTCTTTTTTGTAGGGGAGAGGGCACTAGCTGATGATCAATTCTGGAGTAGTGAGTTGAGCATATAAAGCTGTATTCTGGTGAATAATTCCGGACAAACTCCTCAATTCTGTTGGGCAAAAACTCATCATCATCATCGAGCCCAGTAACAAATTGTCCGCTTGCTTCCTGAATTGCGAGATTTCTTGCGGCACAAGCGCCCCGTGCTTCCTCAAATCTGAAGTGTTTCAGGTTGTCGATCTTGATTGACAGTTGCTCTAGTCTCTGTGGTGTTTGATCAATTGAGCCATCATCAACAACAATAATTTCAATATTCTTATAGGATTGATTCAATACCGAATCTATTGCTCTGGAGAGTAGGTCGGCCCTGTTGTGAGTGGCAATATAGACAGAAACTAAAGGAGTGTCAGGCATTGGTTCCGTACTCGTCTAAAAATTGATTAAACTGTAATGCGTTGCCAGTGACCAGTAAGTCTTCCATATATTCAATTCCTGGCAAGTCTACCAGCACCGGCTTTGCTCCAAGTTCCAGTCCTTCAAAGATTGCGGTAGAGAAGACGCCGATTATAAATTCAGATTCTGCTAGGAGTGTGTATAGGTCACAATCTTCGACAACAGTGATGTTGTCAGGAAGGGATATATTCTTGAAGGCCTCATATTCCTTCCATCTACCATATTCCCCAGGATGTAACTTGTAGGTGATTTTAAATTTCCTGAGTCGATAGGCGTGACTCATCAGTACTGAAGCCAGGCGGTTACCCAGCACGCCTTGGGAAGCGACGGCGATAGTCATGGGAATCTTTTGTACGTTCTTATATTTCGCCAAAGAATCATATAAATAGGGAAACCCATGGACATAGCTTGATGCAGGGGACGCCAGCCTTGTAAATTGCTGCCGCCAGAATTCGCTCCAGCAACCGAAATAGTCGGGGAAATAATGCAGTGTGGTTTGTAAGTTAGGGAAGCTATAACCTAAATGATACTTTGAGAATGTGCCATGCTGTAACTCTATAACTTTAATGCCTAGCTTTTTCGCAGCAGAAATAATGGCGGCGTGCTGATAGGAGACAACTATATATAAAGTCTTGATTTGATAAATTCTGAAAACCGTTTTTATCAGAAATCTTCTTACAACAAACTTGCTGTAGTGTGTTAAAAGATAGTTTTTCGGGAGTGCATTGATCTGAAACTCTTTAATGATGGCTTCCTGAAGTTTACGTAGTTTTATCGCATTTGACGAAAAACTTAGAGCTATTGATATCACAGTTCCCAGAGCATCTGATATCGCATCAGTAAAGCCAAGATCTCTCCTGCAGGGGTGGTAAGTCTTTTGGGATTTTTGGTTGGTGTTATTGTCCAATAACAGCAAGTTGGAGGAGAGTTCTCGATCTTCAAGCAGGCTCTCTGTATATATGTCGCAAACTGTATTTTTGTAGTGCTTTGTCCGGGGGTGTTCGACGATACAGGTGGCGGCATTTTTGTTATCAATCATCCGCACCTTATTAAAAATGGGGTCTCTAACAATTTTAGAAATCTTCCTCAAAAGCCTCTTGAGTTTATGGTTGAAGCTGGTTTTCAATGGAGTAGAGTGAGGTTGCTCAAGAACGTTTTTTTTCTGTGCAATCAAGTAATACGCGTTCATGCGTACCGCCTGCCAGATATAAACATCGCCGACTTTGAGATCCAGTAAATTGTGGCGACTCTCCAGTTCCCAGAAAGCCTTACAAAACTGATGTAGCGTGATAGGGCTATTTTTTGCCGTCATTTAAAAACCAAGGCATCTTAAATAAATAATTTGCTCTGAGAAAAACAAGAAGAAAACTAACTCCAAATGATAGGGCTGTTGCTATCGCGGCTCCCTCTAGCCCAAGAACTGGGATTAGGAGGATATTAAATACAATGTTGGTGATTGCGGCTGTAGTGGTACTTAGAGCTAAAAAACCAGTTTTACCGACATGAACTAAAAACGGGAAAACAAGCTTATAGAAACCATGAAGAATGGCTGCCAGAGAAATCATTGACGCGATGATCGTTGCTCCATGATAGGACTCAGGTGTGACTAATTTTATCGCTAAGGGAGACAAAATTGATGTTAGAACACCAATTCCCAAGAATAAAATAGCACACAAATAAATTCTTTTTACCAGGTAAATCTTGTCTTTATTCTGGTTTAAGTATGCATAAAACCAAGGAGACCAGGCTAATATGAATGAATCTATCAGGATAGATGTGATTGAGCCAATCTGATAACCAAGGGAATATATTCCGACACTCTGAGAGTCTAAATAATAAGATATGAACAGTCTGTCTATTAACATTATTGCCGCTGATGACAGAGTATGAGGGATCATTGGAATGCTGATCCGAAGGATATTAGAGGTTAATTCTGTTCCCTCTTCCTGACTAGGCTTCAAATACTTTTTGTTATGTAAATATAGGAGCCCAATCACTGAAGCGATCATGAGCCCTAGTAATTGGGCCAGTATTATCGCGTACCAACCAAATTCAAGATTGATGAGAAGAAAAAGAGTGGCTGACGCAGTCACAAGTGTACGTGCTATCTCTTGATAGGCATATCGTTTTGGCTGTCCTTCATTGCGGTAAATTGACAAAGAGATCAAATTAAATGCAGATAGGCATGATACTAAAGGCGCTGCATCTAACCATACGGTCGAAAAAGGAAGTGACAATATCTCCAGGCTTGTATTAATTGCAATAAATGTAGATATAAGAAATAGAGCCAATACTGTCGAAGATATGAGTATGGCAATGATCTTTCTGATGATGCTCCTCAGGTGTTGCTCGGTAGACTTTTTGAAGTTCCTGGTTATATGTGTGTGCAGACTTAGACCAACAAAAGGTGAGGAGAACGAAACAATAACCTGGAATACTGCCAATACCCCATATTCGCTCGGGCTGAGGTATCTGGTAATTACCGGGAGCAGTAAAAATGGTATGGACTTATTTATGATATTTGTTAATAAATAAATCGCAGATTGGCTTATAAGTGTAGACTTCAGCATCTTGTTTTATGGCATCTGCCTAATGAAGTCTTTCATAACATTAAGTTGAGTATTGATTAGCGCGGAGACCCTTTTGGATTCATGGTGATTTTTATCAATGATTTGCTTTACTGTTTTACAGATTCTTTCAGGAACCATTGATGAGACCTTCCTTAGGGTTATGAAGGACCCAGTTAAGCGTTCCAGCTTTTTGGAAATTGAAAAGTGCTTATATTCATAAGCATTTAAAATCTCGCTGGATATCACCTCTTTCAGAGCAGTAGACCTGCCATCTTCTGCAATCAAAATGGAGTCTTTAGCCCAGCTGCACATTAAAATATGAGCATGAACGCGATAGCCTACATGAATGTCTGTTTGACTGTATAGATCCAGCATATTATCCACGCTGCCAGAAATATCGATGCAAGGGACATTTATGCGGTCAAGCCATTCTTTTAGCTCTCGTTGCTTATAGAACAGCTTTGAATTGGCGTTATGGGTGTTCAGGTAAGTGCTATCAAGTGAGTGATGAAAAGCTACGTTCAGAGTAGTTCCCGCTATTTCTGATAATGACAAAATTATCCTCTTCATTTGTGATTCCAGATTTTTGTCATGTGCAAAGTTAGCGCTAGTCGAAAACGTAATGCGCCTGATGTCTGGCGTAGTCTGATTACTTTGATTGGTCAGCGAATAAAGAGCAGGACAACCTGTTGTAGTGAAGTTATAGAATCCGTACTTTTCGAGTAGTCTGGCCGTAACATAGTCTCTGACGCTTGATATGTGGCCGCTTTGATTTATTCGATCTAAGAGATCCAGAGTCCTGTTAGAGAGTTTATGAGAATGGCCCAGTTCCAGAATAGTTGAGTTGGGCTTGGCCCCTAATCCGAAGCATATGATTGGTACTTTGATTTTACTCAGGTTGTCAGTAAGAGGATAAACCAAGGGGTACATTTGAGTTTGAATAGCAGGTCCGCCTGTCAGGACCAAAGCTTTGGAATTGTTGATAACTTCTAGATCGTCATCGGTAATTTGATGCCAAGCGTCCCAATCCTGGAAACTTCTATCTGGACGTAACTGCTTTAGTAGCTCCTTGGCACGATGTTTTATCAGGAAGTCTCCACAGTTATTTTTACCTCCGGTAAGAAGAATATATTCAGGCAGATCTTTATTCATAGTCGACTTAGCCAATCAACATATCCCATGAAATTAAGGTGTCATTTTTTATGTCTTGTCTGACCTGCTTTCCAATTACCTCATCCCAATGGATTGGACTGATCCCGTGTCCGGGTCTCTTTGCTGTCAGATTATCTTCGGTTAGCACTTCACCTTGCTTGATATCCCTGTTTGCTACGACCGAGCGGCGTGCATGTTGTCTGGCTGCTGTCTGGTTTTCTAGATGCTGGGATTCGGAGCCAATAAGGTCCCTATAGGTAGCCAGTTTATCTACGAATCTAGTTAAGTCAGTGGCATCCATTGCATGGTAGTGATCGTTTCCTTGAAGTTTCTTATCGTGAGTGAAGTGTTTTTCAAGGATTAAGGCTCCAAACAGAGTAGCGGCTTCCAAAGCGCTTATTGTTTCATCGGGAATAACGTGGTCTGAGTAACCGACTGCTGTTTCTGGAAAGACCCTTTTAAGCATTTGAATGTTAGATAACTGGGCTTGCTCCAAGGGCGTAGGGTAGTTTAGTACACAGTGTAGGAGCGCAATATTTTTTGCTCCAGCCTGCCGGCAGGTTTGCAATGCAAATTCAATCTCCGCCAATGTGGAAGCACCGGTGGAAACTATTATGGGCTTCCCAGTTTTGCTCACTGCCCTTAGCAGTGGTGTATTTGTAATATCGGCCGATGCGATCTTAAAGGCCGGTACCAATGGTGTTAGGTATTCTACGGCATCCAGGTCAAAAGGCGTTGACATAAAATCAATGCCAATATTGCGACAATAGTCCGCCAGAATCTCGTATTCCTGCTCGCCGAAGGAATCCAGCTTTTTAAAAAGCTCATACTGGCTTTTTGTCGGTTCTTTAGTTAAATCCCAGTATGCTGGGCTATATTTAGAAGCGATTTTTTCTGCTTTATAGGACTGGAATTTGACTGCGTGGGCCCCTGCATCCTTTGCTTGCTTGATTAACAGCTTGGCAGTTTCCAATGAACCTTCGTGGTTAACTCCTACCTCCGCTATGATGTAGGGGGAATAGGGGCTGGCTGTGAATTTGCCTATTTCAAAGGTAACCATGATTGTTAGTTTCCTAGAATATCGTTAATTAACCCAATAACTCTCTGCTTTCCCCGAGTGAGATCCACATCTCGAAGTTCTTCCTCCATCGAGGAGCGAAATGTCTTATCAGACAGGAGTCTGTTTATGGCATCTTCAATTTGAGAATCAATGACGTCAGTTCTCAAACCTAAGTTTATGATTCCTGGATTGGTTTTTAATAAGTCGTGAGAGGTTTCTCGTTGATTTTGGCAGATGACAATCATGGGAGTTGTCGTTGAAGCAAGCTCAAGAACGGTTCGTCCGCCAGAGGTAATTGCAAAGTCAGCATTTACCATGAAATCTGATATTCTTTGGGTTTTCTGGATGATTTCTATACTTGCAATATCTTGATATTTCTGAGCATTTTTGGTCAGGTCGCTAAAGTGCTGGTAACCTGAGCCTACAATAACTGTGATTCTGCATGTGATATGAAGTTCCTTGATAACCTTGATAGCTGATTTCAGGCATCTAAGGCTCAGGTTTCCTTCATCCACCCCGCCAAATGTCAGGAGTAGATTAGTTTCATCACTATTATTTTTCTTGGGAGGTAAATGGATAAATTCATCTCGCAAGCAGAAGTATTGGGGGCCTGTCTTTACTCTAGAATCATCGCGGTCGTTTGCTGAGGATGGGTAAAGCGCGTTAATAACCAGATCAGAGATATCAGCACCACCACCTAAATCTTCAAAGGTCACTACTTTGGCATGCAGGTGCTTGAGGAAATTTACGTAATCTACGGCTGTATCCAGCGTGTCATTGATTACAAGGTCAGGCTTCAAGTATTGGATAGTTGTTTGTATGTCTTGCGATACATGAGTTTCATAGTTATGGCTGCGGATTATATCAAGCGCAACAGTGTCATCGGCGTGCATAATAAAACACAGGTCATGATGGACTAGTTCGTTTGCAATCAGCAGGGCCCTATATGCATGCCCGGTACCCGTGGTTTTGCTACCTGTCACGACAAATGCGATTCTCTTTCTTCTAAGCACTGCTTCACACAGTACTAAATCAGTGTAAGAGTCTATGTCGAAGCTTCTACTGGGCGGCATTTCGTAGAGAAGAATGTTGTTTCCGATTCGAGTTCCTGAATCCAGGATATTTCTTCTACAGGCAATCAGGGCTCCGGTTTCTTTGAATCTGGCGGGTAAGTGCTGTCGATTAACCCGTTTCTCATACTCTGGAATCGTTTTTCCTGTTCCATCAGTTGTCCAGCATAAATGCCTATCATCTACTACAGATAAAATGCTATCGCTTTGATCGGACTGTTTAAGTTTCAGTAGCGCTTCGTCGAGTTCAACTGACCTGATAAGAGGGGATGTCGGTTGGACTGTAATCACAAAGTCATAGCTTGTTCCCTGTTGCAGCTCAGCTTGTTCTGTCGCATGAATTACAACCGGGTCAATTGTTACCTCATCACCAGAGAGGCTTTGGGGTCTGATAAGTGCCTTTGCTCCGAATCTCTCTGCAAATAATGCAATTTCATCATCATCAGTGGAAACGACTACCGCATCTATCTCTTCCGCCATCAGGCATGCCTGTATGGAGTAAAATAGCAGTGGTTTTCCATTTACCGGGCGTAAGTTTTTGCGCGGGATACCTTTTGAGCCGCCTCGAGCAGGTATTATTGCAAGTGTTGACATACAGATTCTAAGAGAAATGGTTTAACACTAAATGGGTAATTGGTTCAGAGGTTTTGAATTCCAATCACAACTGACTTGATTAAAATAATAGTCTGAACTGAATGCCGCATCGAATAAAAACCCCTTTAGCATAGTGATTTATGCAAATTTTGTTGTTTTTAATTGTATCCATGAGACGTGTATCCAGCGAGAGGGTTTTATTGGGGCATCTGCACACGAATTCTGCAGAGTGCTCAATAATGCGGAGGAGGCGGCTCATCTGAAGGGTCCCTTAAATGAGGGCGCATATTTTTGACCTGTCCACTAAGCCTTTCAAGTGCTTGGGTTAATTCATCTATTTGTTTTTGTTGGCGATACACGGTATTACTCAGCGAGTGCACCAGGTCGTCGAGAAAGGCTACTTTTGATTCTAGATCGTTAATTCTTTGATCCATGAGAGAGAACACCTTGAGGATGGTCGTCGGGAGAAAGTTAGCTTACTTCCTGCTATCATAGCGGAATCTGTTGGGTCGGTAACTCTTGACCGCAGATTTTTTACTCACTAACAGATTGAATATGCGGGAAATTCGCCAGAACCGTCTACAATATTTAGTGCTGGCGTTTTTTCTGCCAGTGAGTTTGCCATGAACGCTGCAGAAACAGAAGTATGAAGCCGGAAGGCTTCGTTGTTCGCCTGGCAGTTACGATAACAGAAAGTCTGCATCAGACCGGAGGGATCCCGGATATGTTTGCATATAGTCCATTCAGTTAGAGGTTGCCGGTGTTGTTTGATTCTGCGGTGGTCTGGTTGTCTGATTATGTTCGTCATTCAATTCAGCGTAGAGTTTTAGGTAAATGAAGCAAAATCAAATAAATAAATCTATTGTCATTGCAATTGTCGTAGGCTTGGTAGGCCCTTTTATATTAACAGGTGTACTTTCAGCTCTGGGTATGGCGCCACAATATGTGGTGGATGGGGAGTTGAAAGGGTTAACTTCCATACTTGGTAGTGGATCTGGTATCACCATATTCCTGATTTCAGCTGTCGTATTTGCTGTTGCTGCTGTTATTCCTGCATTCATGATCGCAGGAGATTCTGAATCGGCAGCCGATTATGAAGATGATGCGGGTCTAAATGGTGATGATGACCGTGAAACTGGTGAGGTTAAATGGTTTAATCCCAACAAAGGCTTTGGTTTCATTACTCGTAATAATGGTGAGGAGATTTTTGTTCATTTTCGTTCAATCCGTGGTCGAGGTCATCGCTCATTACGTCAGGGACAGAGCGTAAGGTTTCGAACGGTTGAAGGGGATAAAGGTCTTCAGGCTGAAGATGTTTCGCCTTTAAGGAATTGATATTCCTGTTTTGAAAGAAGGTTACAAAAAAGGCTCCTTCAAGGAGCCTTTTTTAATGCCAATTGATCTTTTTCTCTCCCTGATCGTTCACTTTCCACCACAGTTCCGGCGCATCTTCTGCTTCCTCTTCAACCCAGCTGCTGGCAGAGCAGCGAATTTCTGATTCAAAGTGCTTATAGGCTGCACGTGCGCAGTCCAGGTCCGTGTCCCAGGGAGTGGCGTCGCTATCAAAAATGACGCTGGTAAATTTTTTCCCGGCAGCCCCTGGTGTTACTGTGATAGGGATGGTCTGCCCGTGGTAAACCGCTGTCAGCTTTACCACGGTGCCTTGTGGGATTGGTTGTGAAACCTCTGACAGCTCAGTGTTTAACCAATCAATGATGTTTTCCAGAGTTGTATTGAGCACATAGATTTCAATATCAGGAAAACGTTCGGAGCTAGTCATTTTCAGTCCCCATGGAGTTGGTTCGGGTCGTCTGTGTCAGGCGAAGAATTAAAATACGGGCATATCCGATGGCGGCCATCAGAATTCCGGTGGCTGCCAGCAAAAGAGCCAGAAGTGCGGTGATCTCTGAAGCCAGATTTTGTTTGTCTGTTTCCAGTAATAAGAGTGTTCCAATACCGCACATACCGGTGATTCCTCCCGTAACAAAGCATTGAAAGGCTCGACTCTGGTCCATGCCGGACATTTTCAGTCTTTGGAACATATTCTTAGCCATTGTAGGGAGGAAGATCCTCTTATGCTGAGTTTAATCCAGTAACAGGAGTTCCAGCATGGTTTCGTATATTTCGGAAAGTTGGTCTATCTCGCTTACCAGAACCTGTTCGTTGACCCGGTGTATGGTGGCGTTGATAGGTCCCAGCTCAACCACCTGGGCACCGGTAGGCGCGATAAACCGGCCATCAGAAGTGCCTCCGCTAGTGGACAGGTTGGTTTCTATGCCGCGCACCTGGCTGATTGCCTTTTGCGCAGCTTCCACTAATGGCCCTTCGCTGGTTAGAAACGGCTCCCCGTAAAGGCGCCAATTAATTTCGTAGCTCAGGTTATGGGATTGCAGGATTGCTTCAGCTCTTTCCTTGATAATATCCGCGGTCAATTCGGTCGAAAAGCGCAGATTAAACATCACATCCAACTCGCCCGGAATAACATTGGTTGCACCGGTGCCGCCAGAAATATTAGAAATCTGGAAACTGGTAGCAGGAAAGAATGCATTGCCCTCATCCCAGTGTTCGGAAGCCAGGGAGTGCAGGGCAGGGGCGGCTTTGTGAATCGGATTGTCGGCCAAGTGTGGGTAGGCTACATGGCCTTGTATGCCTTTCACCTTTAGATTGGCACCAATAGAGCCTCGGCGGCCGTTTTTGATGACATCCCCGACGGTGTGAGTGCTGGAGGGTTCTCCGACGATACACCAGTCAATTTTTTCATTGACGGATTCCAGGTATTCAACCACCTTCACTGTGCCATTGACTGCGTGGCCTTCTTCATCGCTGGTGATCAACCAGCCGATAGAGCCTTTATGCTTCGGATGTTTGGCGATAAAGCGTTCGCAGGCTGTCATGAAGGCAGCCAGGCTGCCTTTCATGTCGGCAGCGCCTCTTCCATGCAGGACACCATCTCTTACCACTGCCTCAAAGGGAGGATGTTCCCAGTGAGTTTCCGGCCCGGTTGGGACGACGTCTGTATGCCCGGCGAAAACCAGCAGAGGGCCTTCCGTGCCTCGGCGTGCCCAGAAATTTTCCACTTCACCGAAGGGAAGATCTGTCACTTTGAAGTCGAGCGACTGCAGTCGGTCTGTGAGCAGTTGCTGGCACCCGGCATCGTGAGGCGTGACAGATGGGCGGCGTATAAGATCAATCGCCAGCTCCAGGGTAGGAGATAAGGTGTCTGACATGGGAGGATGAATTTCCTGTTGTCCGTATGTTTATCGATAAACCGATTAGTTGTTCGCGTGTAAGGCTTCGTTCAACTGAATGGCTGATTTGTTAGTGACGACTTCCACTCGACCGGATACAGAGTTTCTGCGGAACAGCAAATCGTGCTGGCCAGCCAGTTCGCGTGCTTTGACGGTGTCCACAACGTTGCCTGAATCGTCAATAACGGCCACTTTGGTGCCGGCGGTAATGTACAGTCCAGCTTCAATTCTGCAGCGATCTCCCAGTGGAATGCCGATGCCCGCATTAGCGCCAATCAAGGAGTTTTTCCCTACGGAAATGATAATGTTACCGCCGCCGGATAGGGTGCCCATGGTGGAGCAGCCGCCGCCCAGATCTGAGCCTTCGCCAATCATGACTCCGGCAGAGATACGTCCTTCGATCATCGAAGTGCCTTCGGTTCCTGCATTAAAGTTGACGAAACCTTCGTGCATGATGGTGGTGCCTTCACCGATATATGCTCCGAGGCGAACTCTTGATGTATCTGCAATACGGACCCCCTTGGGGACGACGTAGTCAGTCATCTTTGGAAACTTATCTACGGAATTAACCTGTAAACTACCACCTTTGGCACGGGCTGCCAGTTGTCTTGCTGACAGTTCTTCAAGGTCTACAGCGCCTTCGTTGGTCCAGGCCACATTGGGAAGAAGGCCAAAAATGCCTTCCAGGTTGATGCCGTGTGGTTTCACCAGTCTGTGCGAGATGAGTTGAAGCTTCAGGTAAACCTCAGGTGTACTGGAGGCTTTGCTGTCCTCTTCTATCACGGTAATAACGACCGGGCGCGCTGAATTCTGCAGTGCTTTGGCAATTTGAGCCTGCTCTGCATCAACTCCCTCCAGTTTTTCTGCCAGCTGGGATAATTGTTGGTTGTCTGGTTCCAGGGTGCGATTTCCCTGGCCGCTCAGCAATGAGCCGACAAGCTCGGCAATTGCTGCTGAGGGGGTCCAGGAAGGCTGGGCATAAAACACTTCCAACCAATCGCCTTTACTGTTCTTGGTGCCTACGCCAAGGCCGAATGCCAACATATCTAATACCTTTGTTTCTTTATCTGCTTGTTTGTAAATTCCAGTCCTGAATCACTTCAGGCTTGCCATCTGGTCTGGGTTAAACCCAATAATCAAATCTGAACCAGCTTCTATTATCGGCCGCTTGATGACGGAGCTGTTACTCTCCAGCAACGATATGGCCCCTTCAATGGTTTCTACCAGAGATTTCTCTTCATCGCTTAGTTTTCGCCAGCTGGTGCCGCGCTTGTTAACTATGACTTCTGTGCCTGCTTGTTGTAGCCACTGACGTAGTGAGTCTGTCGGGACTCCTTGTTTCTTGTAGTCATGAAACTCGTACTCTATGCCTGCTTCACTTAGCCATTTGCGGGTCTTTTTGACTGTGTCGCAGTTTGGGATCCCGTAAAGTTTAATCATCTGTTACCTGAGTGTTTAAAGTTTTTCGATTAGGTTTCTGATTCTATTTGCGGCTTCAACACATTCCTCAACCGAGGCAACCAGAGCCATACGTATTCTATTCTCACCTGGGTTGCGTCCATTGACTGTTCTTCCAAGGTAGCGGCCTGGCAAAACAGTGATATGTTGTTCGGCAAACAGACGTTGGGCAAGGGTTTCGTCATCAATTGGGGTTTCCGGCCATAAATAAAATGCGGCTTCCGGAGATGATATTGGCCATAGGGGGCTCAATATGTCGATAACCCGGGAAAATTTTTCCCGGTATTGCTGGCGATTCTCCAGGACATGACGTTCGTCCTGCCATAGCGCGATGGATGCCTCCTGACTGGGAATCGGCATGGCGCAGCCGTGATAAGTTCGATATCGCAGAAAGTCGCTGAGGATGTCGGCATCTCCGGCGACAAATCCGGAGCGTAACCCCGGCATGTTGGAACGCTTGGAAAGGCTATGGAATACCACGCAGCGCTTATAATCGTGTCGATTTGTAGAGGCGCACGCCTGCAACAGGCCAACCGGTGGGTTGTCCTCGTCAAAGTAGATCTCTGAATAGCATTCATCTGACGCAATAATGAAATCATGCTCGTCTGCCAGGGCAATGAGCTTTTGCAAGGTTTCAAGGGGGATAACCTTGCCTGTAGGGTTACCAGGCGTGCATATGAACAACAGTTGGCAATCCTTCCAGACTGATTCGGGGACCGCATCGAAATCCGGCATGCCTCCAAGATGGTCTTCACAGGGGATGAAGTTTGGTTTGCCTCCTGCGAGAAAGGCGGCGCCTTCATAGATCTGATAGAAGGGGTTGGGGCTTACTATCAGCGGATTGGACGCTTCCCGGTCTATCATGGCCTGGGTGAATGAAAATAACGCTTCCCTTGTGCCGTTCACTGGTAGCACCTGGCTGTTTGCATCAACTCCTTGAAGGTTAAATCTCTCTGTCAGCCAGTTACCAATGGCTGCTCTGAGTTCTTCTGTACCTTTCGTGGTGGGGTAGTTGGACAGCAGATGGGCATTGTTGTGTAACACTTCCAATGCAAAAGATGGTGGTTCGTGTTTTGGCTCCCCGATAGAAAGTGCAATGTGGGGAAGCGATGCCGGTGGTGTGACCTGACCCTTGAGCCTGGCAAGTTTTTCAAACGGATAGGGCTGAAGTAGATTCAGGTCTCGATTCATGAGTGTGTGAATTCCGATACTAGTGGTCGATATTATTTTGTTCGTCTAACTGGGCGCAAAGGTCATCCCGGAGTGCCAGGCACAGGTCCGGATCGCTTAGCGGTTCTCCCTCTGGGGTGGTGATAATAAATACGTCCTCTACGCGTTCGCCGAGGGTGGCAATTCGTGCCTTCACCAGCTCAATTTTGTGGTCCAGAAGAATGCCCCCGATTCTTGCCAGCAGGCCGGGGCGGTCAGGGGTGATCACCTCCATCACCGTACGTTGATGGGTGGTGTCGTTGCTGAAGGTGACCTCGGTGGGGAAGGCAAAGTGTTTGAGTTGCCTCGGTGTCCGTCGCTTGATAATCGCCGGATCGTCAAAATCCTTGAGTTGTTGCTTCAGTTCAATGGCGATGCTGTCTTTGCTGAGATTGCTGCCTGTATCTGAAGGGGTGACGACGAAGTTGCAAAGACTGTAAGTGTCCGATGAGCTGCTGATTCTCGCTTCATGAATATTCAGGTGCAGCGCTTCCAAAGCGCTGGTGATGGCTGCAAATTGGCCAAGCCTTGAAGGTTGGTACACCATGATCTGTAGAAATCCTTCGGCTTCTCCGCCTCGGGCTTCACGTACCCGGATCAGTGGTTGTAGTGGGTCGGGGTGCTGAAGAATAACAGAGGTTTGCCAGGCAATCTCACTGGTGGAGTCCTGCAGAAAGTAGTCTTCATCAAGCGTATTCCACAATGTGTCTATCTGGGCGTCGTCGAAATCCTGTCTATGCAAAATTTCCCTTGCTTCAGACTGTGTTTCCTCAACCCACTTTATTCTATCCGGTGGTGCGTCCAGTCCAAGGCGAATAGCACGTTTTGCTTCGGTATACAGCTGTCTTAGAAGAGCAGCTCTCCAGGTGTTCCAGAGTTTGGGGTTGGTGGCGCTGATATCGCAGACCGTCAATGTATAGAGATAGTCCAGGTGTACTTGGGTGTCTATCTTGTTGGCAAAGTCGTGGATCACTTCCGGATCTGAAGGGTCCTTTCTTTGTGCTGTCATTGACATCAAGAGATGGTTCTTGACCAGCCATGCCACAAGGCTGGTATCACGCTGACTCAAGTGATGGCGCTTGCAGAACTCTTCAACGTCTTCTGCTCCCAGCTCTGAGTGGTCGCCGCCGCGCCCTTTAGCGATATCATGGTAAAGGCCGGCAATGTAAAGCAGTTCCAGTTTGGGTAGCCGGTGAACCAGGCGACCCCCCAGAGGAAAATCTTTCTGACTTTCCTGGCTGCGGAGTCGGACCATGTTCTGTACGACCCGAATGGTGTGAGCATCAACCGTATATATATGAAACAGGTCATGCTGCATTTTTCCGATAATGCGACCGAATTCTGGCAGATAGTTACCTAGCACGCCGTAACGTTTCATGGAGGATAGAGTGCGGTGCAATGGGTGTGGGGTGCGCAGAATCTCCATGAAGAGCGATGTGTTGGCCAAGTCGTTGCGGAAACTGTTGTCGATTAGATGGCGGTGGGCTCTGATGGACCGTATGGTGCTGGCACGGATGCCTTTAATTCCCGGGTTTTGTGCCATCAGCAGAAATATCTCGATCAGTGCGAAAGGTTGATAAGCAAAGACCTGATTGTTGATGGCTTCTATATAATCGTTACGAACCTGAAAACGGCGGTTCAAAGGCCTAATGTCTTCTTCGTCGTCCGGGTGAAGGATGGCTTCGTCATAATATTGCAAGACCACGTCGTTCAGCTCGCCAAGAGCCAGAGCGAAGCGGTAGTACTTTTGCATCATCTGTTCAACGCTCAGGCCTTCCTCATTGTCGGAATATCCGAGCATGGTGGCTAGAGCTCGCTGGTGGTCAAACAGCAGTCGGTTTTCGCTGCGCCCTGCGATCATCTGCAGACCGTAGCGCAGTTGCCACAGAAAGGTTTCCCCTTTTCGCAGCATGGTGAACTCGTCGTCTGTGAGGAAGTCGTAGGTTGCCTCGTTGCCCGTACGCTCAAATCCGAAGTGGCGCTTGGTAATCCAGCCAATGGTCTGGATATCCCTCAGGCAGCCAGGAGAGGTTTTAACGTTGGGCTCCAGGTTGTAATCGGTATCGCCATATTTCCGGTGGCGGGCCAACTGTTCTTCCCGCTTGGCTAGAAAGAACTTCTTGTCAGTCCAGGACTCATCAGAATACGCGCGCTCGCTAAGGTGGCTGCGTAAGCTCTCTTCACCCGCAATGGTGCGGGTTTCCAGTAAGTTGGTTGCTATCGTGATATCGGCTTTCGCCTGGGTGATGGACTCTGAAATACTTCGAACACTGTGGCCAATGTCCAGATTTAGATCCCATAGTGAAGTGACGAAGCGTTCAAGTGTCGGTCCGATCTCCGCCAGGTCCACCTCGTCATCCATCAAGATAAGTAGATCGATATCCGAGTGCGGGAATAGTTCTCCGCGTCCATAGCCTCCCACAGCCAGCAATGCGGTTCCTGAAATCTGATGTAAATTACATTCTGACCACAGGGCGCTAAGGATCTGGTCCATGAAGTAGGCTCTGGCAAGAACCAGTTCCCTGATCGGGTAACCTGATTTGTATAAGCCGTTGAGATGCCTGTTAGCTTCCTGAAGTGCATTTTTAAGAAATGCCAGGGCGTCTCTTTTATTTGGGGTCAGTTCTGCATAGCTGTCCTTAGCAAACCTGAGTTGGGTGCGCAGACTCTTTTCCACTCCAAGGAAAACCGAAGATGGGCTGGATGAGGCTTCGACCTGTGAAGTCACTAGACAGTCTCTTCCTTACGCAAGGTCAGAATTTCGTGTCCTGTGGCGGTAACCAGGATCGTGTGTTCCCATTGGGCGGATAGTTTGTGATCTTTGGTGACCACCGTCCAGCCGTCTGGCAGCAGCTTGGAGTGGCGTTTACCTTGGTTGATCATGGGTTCTATGGTGAATGTCATGCCTTCTTTCAAAACCATGCCTGTGCCGGGTGTGCCATAGTGCATTACCTGGGGTTCTTCGTGAAATACCGCTCCAATGCCATGGCCGCAGTACTCGCGAACGACCGTGTAGTGATTGGATTCGGCGTATTTCTGTATGACATGGCCAATATCGCCAAGTCGGGTGCCCGGCTTGACCAGTTCGATGCCTTTGTACATACATTCCTGGGTAATCTTGACCAGACGCTCGGCTGCAATAGACGGTTTGCCGATAAAAAACATTTTGCTGGTATCGCCATGATAGCCGTCTTTGATTACGGTGATGTCAATATTAATGATATCACCGGTTTTGAGCACCTTCTTATCAGTGGGGATGCCGTGGCAGATAACATGATTGACTGAGGTGCATATGGATTTGGGGAAGCCTTTATAGTTCAGTGGCGCGGGAATGGCGTTCTGCACTTCAGTAATATATTGGTGGCAGATACGGTCCAGTTCACCGGTGGTGACGCCGGGCTGTACGTGCTCTTCAATCATTTCCAGCACCTCGGCGGCCAGACGGCCGGCAACGCGCATTTTTTCAATTTCTTCTGGAGTTTTAATCGTTACTTTCATGTCTTCCGGTCGGATTGCGCTAAATCTGGGCGGGCCGTTTGGGCTATCCGACAGATTCAGTAGGTTATTTCAGGAGGCGTATTGTACCTATATCGTATCCCGATGAGAAATAGGCCTTGATATAACGGTTTTTATGACCTTGATAGGGGCGATTGATAATATCTGAAAATAATCGGTATGGGCTGGTTTTGGTGATTTTCTTTTAATATGATCCCTTATGTGGTATAAAGCGCGCCGGAAAAATTGTCGGCGTGGCCGAGTAATCGGTAAAAGCCACTGTTTCCAAAATAACGCACATGTATCGACACATGCTTCGGGTGCCTGGATGGGTTGGAGTATGGGATGCATGGAGGTTTAACCCAAACATTGAAGAGTAATTGAATATGGCAGAAGTAAGTATGCGCGACCTGCTGAAGGCAGGCGTTCACTTCGGGCACCAGACCCGTTTCTGGAACCCAAAAATGCGCAAGTATATTTTCGGTGCGCGTAACAAAATTCATATCATTAACCTGGAACACACTGTTCCTGCTCTGAATGATGCGCTGAAAATCGTGGCAGGTCTTGCTGAAAAGAAAAACAAGATCCTGTTCGTAGGCACCAAGCGTGCGGCCAGCAAAATCGTGAAAGAAGAAGCTGCTCGTGCAGGTATGCCTTATGTAAACCATCGCTGGTTGGGCGGCATGCTGACCAACTACAAAACTATCCGTCAGTCTATCAAGCGTCTGCGTGACCTGGAGACCCAGAGTCAGGATGGTACTTTCGATAAGTTGACCAAGAAAGAAGTTCTGATGCTGAACCGTGAGATGGAAAAGCTCGAGCGCAGCATCGGTGGTATCAAGGATATGGGCGGTCTGCCTGACGCGCTGTTTGTTATTGACGTTGATCATGAGCGTATCGCCGTTAAAGAAGCAAACAAGCTTGGTATTCCTGTTATCGGTATCGTTGATACCAACAGCGATCCTGATGGGGTTGATTATGTAATTCCTGGTAACGATGACGCTATTCGTGCCATCCAGGTTTACACTAAAGCTGTTGCTGACACCTGTCTGGAAGGTTTGTCTGTAGCTGCCGGAAGCGGTGACGAGTTCGTTGAAATCAACGAAGCGGCTGAAGCATCTGAAGAAGCGGCAGAAAAGTCAGAGTAATCTTTGGCGCATAGAATCAAAAAAGGGGAGTAGTCCCCTTTTTTTTCAAGATTTAATACCTGACAAGTGAGGATTTCAAAATGGCGGCTATTTCAGCATCCATGGTAAAAGAGCTTCGTGAGCGTACCGGTCTTGGTATGATGGAGTGTAAAAAGGCTCTGGTTGAAGCTGACGGTAACATCGAAACAGCGATCGAAAACCTGCGTAAAAGCAGTGGTATGAAAGCAGCTAAGAAAGCTGGTCGTATCTCTGCGGACGGTGTTGTTGCTGTTATGGTTGACGACAGCAATAAGCAAGGTCTTGTTGTTGAAGTTAACAGTGAAACTGACTTTGTTGCCCGTGATGACAACTTCCTGGCATTCGTAAATGCGGTTGTTGAGAAGGCTTTTGCAAGCAAGCAGACCGATGTGGCAGCTCTGATGGCAGGTGATCTGGAAGATCAGCGTTCTGGTCTGGTTCAGAAGATTGGCGAAAACATCAATGTTCGTCGCTTACAGTTTGTTGAAGCGGATACTGTAGGTGCGTATGTCCACGGTAATAAGCGTATTGCTGTATTGATTGGTCTGAAAGGCGGCTCTGAAGAGTTGGCTAAAGACGTTGCAATGCACGTGGCTGCCGTAAATCCACAGTACATTTCTCGTGATGATGTCAGTGAAGATGTAATCACCAAAGAGCGTGAAATCTACTCTGTACAGGCTGAGCAAAGCGGCAAGCCTGCTGAAATCGTGGCGAAAATGGTTGATGGTCGTATCAGCAAGTTCCTGTCTGAAATCAGCCTGCTGGAACAGCCTTTCGTGAAAGATCCAGACACTAAAGTAGGTGATCTGGTGAAAAAGGCTGGAGCAGAAGTTGTCTCCATGGTGCGTTACGAAGTTGGCGATGGTATCGAGAAAGAAGAAGTCGATTTCGCTGCCGAGGTTGCTGCTCAGCTGAAAGGCTAAGTTGCACTGCAATGCAAGTTATGTGGCGAGAGTGGATTGGTCTGCTCTCGCCACTTTAGTATTTGGGCCAGGCGGTCGACAGATCCGGGTTTGTCAGGCAAACTCTGGAAATTTGCTCGGCTGGGGCCAAAATTCGCTAGTGTTCTGGATTACTTGTCGGGCTGATGTAAACTTACGTCAACCAGATTGACGCCGTATAATTTGGCGGCGACTCCAGGAAGGAAAACTTGTAAGCCAGAACCAGGGTTATAGACGTCATGGACAGCGAATGCCGTCATGGATGATGTCGATCGATAGAATATGTAGTTGTTATATAGAATATATAGTTGTTATCCAGGCGTAGTGGGCTGTCATCCAGTGCAGCAAGGATTTCAAATACTCGGTTAGCTAGGTTAAGAAATATGCCATCACCCACACAAACACCAAAATATAAGCGTGTACTGCTCAAGCTGTCAGGCGAGGCCCTGATGGGGGACGAGAATTTCGGCATCGATCCCAAAGTGCTGAATCGGATGGCCCTTGAAATTGGCCAATTGATCGGCATCGGTGTTCAGGTCGGACTGGTTATTGGTGGTGGCAACCTGTTCCGCGGAGCTGCTTTGCAGTCTGCCGGGATGGATCGAGTGACCGGTGATCATATGGGAATGCTGGCGACGGTAATGAATGCCCTGGCCATGAGGGATGCTTTGGAGCGGTCAAATATATCCACCCGGGTTATGTCGGCCATTCCGATGAGTGGTGTGGTAGAGCACTATGACCGCCGCCGCGCTATTCGCGACCTGAAAGAAGGGGACGTGGTCATATTCTGTGCCGGCACCGGAAATCCATTTTTTACTACTGACTCTGCGGCTTGTCTGCGCGGTATCGAGGTCGATGCTGATGTGGTTCTTAAGGCGACTAAAGTTGACGGAGTATATTCAGACGATCCAATGAAAGTGTTGGATGCTGTTAAATATGACCATCTTACCTATGATGAAGTCCTGGAAAGGAAACTGGGCGTGATGGATTTGACAGCCATTTGTCTGTGTCGCGATCACGATATGCCGGTTCGCGTGTTCAATATGAATAAATCCAGTGCCTTGATCAATATTGTTGTCGGTATGAATGAAGGTACGCTGATCGAAAGAGGGGAATCAGGTGATTAACGATATTAAGAAAGATACTGAACAAAAAATGAAAAAGGCATTGGAAGCTCTGGGTCACGCCTTCGCTAAGATTCGCACAGGGAGAGCCAGCCCGGCGATTCTGGATTCAGTTATGGTTTCCTACTATGGCAGTGATACTCCTCTCCCACAGGTTGCGAACGTGGTTGTTGAAGATGCTCGGACGCTGACGGTAACTCCTTGGGAGAAAGCCTTAGTTCCCCAGATCGAAAAAGCCATTATGAAATCTGATCTTGGCCTGAATCCAGCTACCGCTGGCACTGTTATTCGTGTTCCTATGCCGATGCTGACTGAAGAAACGCGTCGTGAGCTTGTAAAGCAGGCTAAGAATGAGGCGGAGAACGCAAGGGTATCAGTCCGTAATGCGCGTAGAGATGCCAATGGCGATATCAAGGAGTTGCTAAAGGAAAAGGAAATCTCTGAGGACGAAGAAAAGCGTGCCTTGGACGAAATTCAAAAACTAACCGACAGGTATGTTGCTGAAGTTGAAAAGGCCTTGGGTGATAAAGAAAAAGACCTGATGGCTGTATAATCTTCTGATGCCCTCTACTGCTGGCAGCGGTATGAGGGCATATTTGTTTGGAAGGAAGCATGGCTGCCTTCCGCATTTTCAGAGTGTGTATTTATGCCGGCCTGAACTGATGGCTGGCCACTAAGACTAGAATGAACTGAGCCAGAAGGTTTGGTGAGGGAGTATCTGATGGTCTCCGCTGAAATACCAATGACTGCGGATTCAAGGCCCCGGCATGTCGCCATTATCATGGATGGCAATAATCGCTGGGCCAAGCAAAGACGTTTGCCGGGCATCGCCGGCCACAAAGCCGGTGTCGAAGCTGTTCGGGCTGTGGTGGAAACCTGTGCAAAGCGGGGAGTTGAAGTTCTCACACTTTTTGCTTTCAGTAGCGAAAACTGGAGGCGCCCGGACGATGAAGTTGGTGCTCTGATGCGATTATTTCTCATGGCGTTGCAGAGAGAAGTAAAAAAGCTTCATCGCAATAATATCCGCCTCAGAATTATTGGGGATCGCAGTAAGTTCAATGCTACCTTGCAGGCTCATATGCAAGATGCCGAGGCCCTGACAGCCGGTAATACGGGTATGATCCTGGCAATTGCAGCCAATTACGGTGGGCATTGGGATATCACTCAGGCAACCAGAAAAATTGCCCAATTAGTTGCTGATGGTCAGTTGAAGCCAGAAGAGGTGACTGACGAGCATATCCAGCAATACGTAGAATTGGGAGATTGTCCAGCGCCTGATTTGTGCATCAGAACCGCGGGCGAGCAGCGTATCAGTAACTTTCTTTTATGGCAGTTTGCCTACACAGAGTTTTATTTTGCTGAAGTATTTTGGCCTGACTTCCGTCACGAAGAGATGGAAAGGGCGTTATCTGCATACTCTATGCGGAAGCGCCGTTTTGGGCAGACCGATGATCAGGTGGACCGTTTGAGTGGTAAGTCTGAATCTGGCGATGAGTTTCTGATAAGTCCATTGGCTAAGTCTTCGCCGTGTTAAAGCAAAGGGTAATTACCGCTTTAATTATCGCGCCTCTGTTTTTGATTGGGGTGTTTGCTACCAATATTCTCGGATTTGCTCTCTTTATTGGAGGAATCGTGACTATTGGAGCTTGGGAGTGGGCACGGATCTCTGGATGGGAGCGCCAGTCATCTAGGTTGCTTTATGCATTGGTAACTGCCGGGTGTCTCGTGTTGGCCTGGTATCTATCACCACTTGTCGTGCTGGGAGTTGCGGCAGTCTGGTGGTTGTTCGCGTTTTATCTGATTCTAAACTTTCCCTCTTCAACTGCAATCTGGCAACCGGTCTGGCTGCGATGTCTGGCCGGATTGTTGGTGATTGTGCCCGCCTGGAAGGCTTTGGTCAGTCTCAGGGCCGGTGTGGTGCAGGTGAACCCTGAAGTATCAACGATTTGGCTTGTTATCTATATCTTTCTTATCGTTTGGGCTGCCGATATAGGGGCCTATTTTGCCGGTAAAACATTTGGGCGTCGTAAGCTGGCGCCTGCGGTGAGTCCCGGTAAATCTGTCGAGGGGGCCATTGGTGGGTTGGTGGCTGTTTCAGTGCTGCCGTTTGTTGTTTCCCCGCTTATGGAAATATCCCCTTCGCAAACCGGAGTATTATGGATGATGACATTGTCAGCTGCCATATTCTCAATTATTGGCGACTTGTTGGAGAGCCTGGGTAAAAGGGTCGTAGGAATCAAGGATAGCAGTCAGATATTGCCGGGGCATGGTGGAATTCTCGATCGGATAGATAGTGTGACGGCAGCTGCGCCAATTTTTGTATTATTGGCTTTGGTGACCGGATGGATTCAGGGTTGATGAGTGTGAAGCGAGTTACTGTCCTCGGAGCTACCGGATCTATTGGCGAAAGCACGTTAAGTGTTATTTCGCAGCATCCGGAAAGGTTTAAGGTCTACGCACTGACGGCCCATCGCAACCTTGATCGCCTGTTCGAATTATGTCGTTTATATACACCTGAATATGCCGTTTTGGCTGAGCAGGTGGATGTATCTGATTTTTCTGCACGACTAGACACCGCTGGAATTAGAACACAGGTTCTTTGTGGGATGGAGTCCCTGGAAGCGGTGGCCAGTTCTCAGGATGTGGATGTCGTTGTGGCTGCAATTGTCGGAGCAGCCGGATTAGCGCCGACGCTTGCGGCGGTTCATGCCGGAAAGAGAGTGTTGTTGGCCAACAAAGAGGCGTTGGTCATGACAGGGCGCCTGTTTATGGATGCTGTGCATGCTAGCGGTGCAGAGTTATTGCCCATAGACAGTGAGCACAATGCCATTTATCAGTGTTTGCCCATGTCTGCTCAAAGATTGGCAAACGGGACTAAGTTATCTGAGTGTGGTGTACGGAGGGTGTTGCTGACAGCTTCCGGAGGCCCGTTTCGGGATTTTTCCGCCAGTCAGCTGGCTGAAGTGACTCCTGCCCAGGCATGTAAACACCCTAATTGGTCGATGGGACAGAAGATATCTGTTGATTCTGCCACGTTGATGAATAAGGGACTTGAGCTTATTGAAGCCTGCTGGCTATTTGATATCTCCCCTGAGTTTGTGGATGTTCATATTCATCCGGAATCGATCATTCACTCAATGGTGGAGTATTCTGATGGGTCCATTATTTCTCAAATGGGCAACCCGGATATGCGAACACCGATCGCTTATGGATTGTCTTGGCCTGATCGAATTGACTCAGGTGTGGCTTCTCTTGATCTGTTTAAGGTATCTCGGCTGAATTTCTCTCCGCCTGACAGAGATCGATTCCCATGTCTGGCGTTAGCTGAGTCGGCTTTTGCGTCCGGTGGAACTGCCCCCGCAATCTTGAATGCTGCTAATGAAGTTGCTGTAGCAGCGTTTCTGCGCCAAGAAATCGGATTCATGCAAATACCGGAAGTTATTCAGCATTGTCTTTCAATCGTGGAAATTAATGCGGCACAGTCGTTGGATGAAGTGCTGGCAGCGGATAAAATGGCTCGAAAACAGGCGTTCAGCTGGATAGAAAACTGCCGATGAATATAACTGAAATTTAACTCACATATGAAGCCGGCCACTGACATAGTATCTTCATGATGATTATCCAAACCATCCTCGCTCTAATCGTCACTCTGGGAGTGTTGGTAAGTATCCACGAATTTGGCCATTTTTGGGTGGCGCGTCGATGTGGAGTTAAAGTCCTGCGATTCTCCATTGGCTTCGGAAAGCCTCTGTATACCTGGAGAGATAAACGCAATACCGAATTTGTTGTGGCCGCTCTTCCTTTGGGCGGTTACGTCAAAATGCTGGATGAACGGGAAGGGGATGTTAGTGAGGCAGAGCTACCCTATGCCTTTAATCGCCAGCCTGTATTAAGTCGTATCGCAATTGCCGCGGCAGGGCCGATTGCTAATTTCTTGTTTGCCATATTGGCCTATTGGTTCATGTTTCTGCTCGGTACCCAAACGGTAGTCCCTGTGGTTGGCGAGGTCTCGCCTGAATCGGTGTCCCAAATGGCTGGGCTTGAGCCGAACAATGAGATTGTCGCGGTAGATGGGGTCGCTACAGCCAGCTGGGCGGACGTTAATATTCAGTTTTTAAGACGATTGGGTGACTCTGGCGAGATCGAGCTGGAGGTTAGATCAATTGATAGTGGTCAGGAAAATACTTACAGGTTGGGGATTGATCAGTGGCTGGTGGGGGTCGTAGAGCCAGATCCCATGAAGGCTCTCGGAATTGAGCCATTCAGGCCTGAATTATTGCCGATTATTGACGTGGTCGAGCCAGACAGCCGTGCAAAGGCGGCAGGTTTGTTAAAGGGTGATCAAATCATATCCATTGACGGTAAATCCATTGATGATTGGTATGGATTTGTCGATGTCATCAAGTCCTCGCCCGAGAAGCTGCTCCATGTGAAAGTACGCCGAGGGGAAGAGACTGTAGAACTGTTGATGACACCTGCAAGCCGGGAACTGGACGAGAAGGTGTCAGGCTACATCGGAGCTGGCCCCCAGATTCCGAAATATCCTGAACACTTGCTAAGAACCGTACAATATGGACCCTTGGCCAGTGTGGGTGAGGCTCTTAATAAGACTTGGGATATGACTGCCATGACACTGGGGTCACTCAAGAAAATGGTAATGGGGCTCATCTCAATTGAAAATCTTGGGGGGCCGATCACGATTGCTAAGGTTGCTGGTGCTTCTGCCAGTTCAGGTGTGGAAAGTTTTCTGAGCTTTCTTGCGTATCTGAGTATTAGCTTGGGAGTTCTCAATCTACTACCTATTCCGGTATTGGATGGCGGGCATCTCCTTTATTATTTTGTCGAGCTGGTGCGAGGCAAGCCTATTTCAGAAGAAAAACAGCTATTGGGATTGAAAATCGGTATGGCGATTATTGCATTTGTCATGCTTTTCGCGTTCTATAACGACCTCTCCAGAATGTAGCAATTGGTTTCCCTACAAATCTAATTTACGTGTTGTATTCATGAGATTTAGTTTATTTGTTTTCGCCTTGGTGCTCTCTTTTTGTGTGCGTGCCTCTGATACAGACTTCAGAGTTGAGGATATTCGTGTCGAAGGTCTCCAGAGGGTATCGGCGGGTAGTGTCTTCAGCGCATTTCCTGTCAGCGTTGGCGATGAAATTGACAGCGAACGTCTGGCTGAGGCAATCCGCAGCCTGTTTGCTGCCGGGCTATTTACCGATATCAAAGTCGGGCGTGAGGAACGTACGCTGGTAATAACGGTTGTCGAGCGTCCTTCGATCAGTGAGATCGAAGTTGAGGGAAACAAAAACCTGCCGACCGACGAGCTGCTGAAAGGATTGAAAACAGCCGGTTTGGCCGAGGGTGAGGTTTTCCAACGTTCAACTCTGGAGCGGATTGAACTTGAAATTCTCCGTAGTTATGTCGCCCAGGGGAGGTATAACGCATCGGTGGATGCTCAGGTCGAGGAGCTTCCCCGGAATCGGGTCAAACTGAAAATTGATATCAAGGAAGGACCTGTTTCTGCGATTCACCATATCAATATTGTCGGTAATAACGCTTTTTCAGATGAAGAGTTGCGCGACCTTATAGAATTAAAGCTGACTGGGTTTTGGTCCAGCATATTGAGCAATGACCAATACTCCAAAGAAAAGCTTAATGGTGATTTGGAGCGGATTCGTTCTCACTATCTCGATAACGGATATATCAAGTTCAGTATTGAATCGACCCAGGTTTCTGTTTCTCCGGACAAGGAGCAGGTGTTTATCACCATCAATGTTCAGGAAGGGCCGCAGTTCACTATACGGGATCTACAGATGAAAGGAGATCTCAAAGTCGACGAAGAAGAACTGCGTAAACTTATTATTGCCAAACCTGGAGATGTTTTCTCGCGCCAGAAACTCACCTTTATTTCGGATGCCATTTCCAAGAGGCTGGGGAATGAGGGATACACTTTTGCCAGTGTGAATGCCGTTCCAGAGCCCCATGATGATAACACCGCGACAGTCACGTTTTATGTCGAGCCGGGAAATCGGACCTATGTCAGGCGAATTAATTTCCGCGGTAATGTCACCACCAGCGACGAAGTATTGCGGCAGGAAATGGTTCAAATGGAGGCCGCAGCGGCTTCGACGGATCTCATAGAGTTGTCCAAGTCCAAACTGGAGCGACTTGGATTCTTTAAAACCGTAACGGTAGAAACACCTCTGGTGCCTGGGACTGATGACCAGATTGATGTTAATTACACCGTTGAGGAGCAACCCACCGGTAGCCTCTCTGCCAGCCTCGGATTTTCACAAGGCAGCGGAGTTGTTGTCGGAGCAAGTATTTCAGAGAAGAATTTTTGGGGAACAGGGCGGAGAGTCTCTCTTGGGGTAAATAAGAGCGCCTCAGTCCAAAGTGCCAACTTCTCCTATACAAACCCCTACTATACGATTGACGGCGTTAGTCGTGGTTTCAGTCTGTTCTATAAAGAGACAGACTACGATGAGGAGGATGTTACATCCTACGTTTCTGATTCCATGGGCGGTTCAGTTAACTTCGGGTATCCGATAGATCCGTTTACGCGCCTGAATTTTGGTATGGGTGTTACTCATACCAGGATTAAAACCACAGAGTTTCCGGCACTTGAGATTGCCAACTTCCTTGAGGAAAACGGTAATAGCTATACATTTTTTGAGACTACCGCATCATGGAGTCGTTCAACCCTGAACCGGGGCTTATTTCCCACGAAGGGGATGTCGCAGGCACTGACTGCTAAGATCGCTCTGCCTGAAATCAGTGACTATACCTATTACAAGCTGTCATATAACAATGATCAATATTACCCTGTGACCCAGGATCATGAATGGGCCGTGCATCTTCGGGGAGAGCTGGCCTATGGCGATGGTTATGGCGATCAGGATAGGCTGCCGTTTTTTGAACACTATCTTGCTGGTGGCTTTGGCTCCGTTCGTGGCTATGAGTCCAACTCTTTAGGGCCTACAAGTACCCCGGATCCGGATGGCAGTGATTTGACGCCCGATCCGTTTGGTGGAAACGTGAAGGTGGAATCTAGTCTAGAATTGATCTTCCCGTTTGCAGTCATGAAAGACCATTCACAGATTCGAAGTGTCTTGTTCCTGGACGGTGGAAATGTGTTTGATACCAGCCGCGGATATGATCCTACAATCGATGAACTCAGGTTCTCTGCGGGGGTGGCATTGACTTGGATTACACCAGTTGGCCCTCTGTCCTTCAGTTTAGGTAAAGCGTTGAATAGTGAGGAAGACGATGAGACACAGTTCTTCCAGTTCCGTTTGGGACAGACGCTTTAGATAGAAACCATATAAGTTATACTTTGTGCCCCTGCGTAGCGCTCGGTCGCTTATGCCAGTTTTCGAATCGGATTTGATTATGTTGCTGCCAGGCGAACAATCATATACCTTCCGGCACACCAGAGATAAAAGGAGAAAATAATGAAATTGAGTCAGGTAACCGCATTAATTCTGACAGCAGTATTGTCGACGATGGCGATGGCAGCGAGTGCTGAACAGAAAATCGCCGTAGTAGACTTCAGGACTGCATTGCTTTCCTCCAAGGCAGCCAAAGCTTTCGGTGAACAGTTGAAGAAAGATTTTGTCGACGAAGAACAACGCCTGCGTGAAGTAGGTGAAAATGCACAGAAACTGCAGGATCGATTGAAAAAAGATGCGGCGATCATGAGTGAGTCTGAGCGTACTAAACTCAGTACTGAGCTGGAGAGTAAAGCTCAGGAGTTTAACTTCCTGAAAAACAAATATCAGAATGCTATCAGCAAACGTGAAGAGCAGTTTCTGCAAGAGTCCAAGCCTAAAGTGGATGAAGCTATTCGGGAAATCGCCGAAAAAGAGAAAATCGATCTGATTCTGCCCAGCAAGCTCGTTGTTCATGCCAGTTCAGGTATGGACATTACTGCTAAACTTATTGAAGCATTAAACAGCAAGTAAGTATTTTTGTAATCTGCAGGTTTGATCCATGTCTCAATGGACCTTGGCTGAAATCGCCGACAAAATCGGAGCTACCCTTAAAGGAGATGGCTCTGTTGTTATTTCCGGTCTGGCAACATTGCAGTCGGCCGGTTCCTCGGAGGTGAGTTTTTTAGCCAATCAAAACTATGCCAAATACCTGGAGCAGACAAACGCTGCAGCCGTCATACTGCAGCCAGAGCTGGCAGAACAGTGTTCGACCAATGTACTGATGATGAGCAACCCCTATATGGGCTATGCTTTGGCTAGTCAACTTTTCGCTCCAGTGCTGTCTACTTTGAGCGGTATTTCTCCTTCCGCTCATATAGCTGAGGACGCAGTCATTGAAAGTGACTGTGTTGTTGGTCCCAATGCCGTTATCGAATCTGGCGTTAGAATCGGTAAGGGGTCAACGATAGGCGCTGGATGTTATATCGGGCGTGATACCATCCTGGGGAGTGCTGTGCAGCTGCGGCCCAACGTGACGATCTACCATGGCGTCAGCATAGGCAGCAGGGTGTTGATCCACAGCGGTACTGTTATTGGATCTGATGGATTCGGCTTTGCCCCTAACCAGGGCGATTGGGTTAAGATTGAGCAACTTGGCGGCGTTATTATCGGTGACGATGTGGAAATAGGCGCCGGTACTACGATTGACCGTGGAGCGCTTGATGACACCGTGATCGAGCAGGGGGCCAAACTGGATAACCAGATACAGATTGCACACAACGTCAGGGTCGGGGCTTACTCGGTGCTGGCTGCCTGTGTTGGAGTGTCCGGTAGTTCCAGTATCGGTCGTCATTGCATGATTGGTGGCGGTGTCGGCATTGCGGGACATTTGGAAATCACGGATAGGGTCCAGATTACCGGAATGACTTTGGTGACACATCACATTAAAGAACCCGGTGTATATTCCTCAGGTACCGCCGTGGAGCCGAATAAAAGTTGGCGAAAAAATGTGGCTCGCTTTCGGCAGCTGGATCAGTTGGCAAGGCGGGTCAGGGATCTCGAAAAAAACCGCTAACCCTCAAGGGTTGGGGTGGAATTCGAAGAGTTAAGCGTTCGCGTATTTGTTTGAGGCCATTGATACATGGAAACCGTTCTGGACATTAATGAGATTAGAGAATACCTGCCGCACCGCTATCCATTTCTGCTGGTGGACAGGGTTGTCGAAATCAAGTCGGGTGAATCTATAGTCGGATATAAAAATATTTCGATTAATGAGCCGTTTTTTACCGGGCACTTCCCGGATCATCCCATTTTTCCAGGCGTTTTGATTGTCGAAGCCATGGCGCAAGTGGCTGGAATACTTGGTTTTGTGACAACAGGCAAAAAACCTGCGGACGGATATACGTATTATCTTGCAGGTTCTGATAACGTGCGCTTTAAGCGACCTGTGGTGCCGGGAGATCGGTTAATGCTTGAGGCAAACTTTGTCGCTGATAAACGTGGAATCTGGAAATTTAGCTGTAGAGCACTGGTTGATGAAAAGTTGGCTTGTTCTGCAGATATTCTGACGGCTGAGAGACAACTTTAATGTCAATACACCCACAGGCGATTATTGAAGAAGGTGCCAAGATCGCCGCTGATGTGAAAATTGGTCCCTGGACCTATATCGGTCCAGACGTGGAGATCGGAGAAGGGACAGTCGTTCATTCTCATGTTGTGATTAACGGACACACGACGATCGGCCGCGATAATGAGATCTTCCAGTTTTCAAGTGTGGGTGAGGCTAATCAGGATAAGAAATATAAAGGCGAACCGACCAGACTGGAGATCGGCGATCATAATATTATCCGGGAGAGCTGCACTATCCATCGGGGAACGGTTCAGGATGAAGGTGTTACCAGGATCGGTAATCACAACCTGTTGATGGCTTACGTGCATGTTGCGCATGACTGCAACGTAGGGGATAACACCATCCTGGCTAATATGGCGACTTTGGCTGGTCATGTCCATGTGGGTAACTGGGCTATTCTTGGCGGCGGCACCATGGTGCATCAGTTCTGCAAAATCGGACAACATAGTATGTGTGCCGGGGGCAGTATTGTGCTTAAAGATGTCCCCGCTTACGTGATGTCCGGTGGACAGTCTGCCACCGCTCATGGTCTGAATTATGAAGGTTTGAAAAGACGCGGCTTTTCAAAGGATGCTATGCAAGCCTTGCGCCGTGCCTACAAGATCCTCTATCGCCAGAATCTCACCTTAGAGCAGGCTCTTGAACAACTTGCCGAAACCGCAGGTGAATTCCCCGAGGTTCAGATATTTGTTGATAGCCTGAAAGCTTCAACACGAGGTATCGTTCGTTAGTGTCGATACCTGATCCTGAAACCCCCCTTCTAATCGGCATCATTGCCGGTGAGGCGTCGGGCGATTTGCTAGGTGCCGGTCTAATCAGAGAACTGAAAAAGCTTTTTCCCAGTGCCAGGTTTGAGGGTATTGGGGGCCCGCAGATGATGGCCGAAGGCTTCAATTCGCTGTTTCCCATGGAAAGACTATCGATCATGGGCTTGGTAGAAGTTCTTGGCAGGCTGCCGGAATTGTTCTCAATGCGCCGCCAGCTACTTGAACACTTCACCTCCCGTCGTCCCGCTGTCTTTATTGGTATTGATGCTCCTGATTTTAATATCGGTGTGGAACTTCGTCTGAGAGCAAAGGGTATCAAAACCGCTCATTATGTCAGCCCTTCGGTTTGGGCATGGCGTCAGAATAGGATATTCAAGATCGCACGAGCTGTGGATCTGATGCTTACTTTGTTGCCATTTGAGGCCGGATTTTATCGACAGCATAAAGTACCCGTACAGTTTGTCGGGCATCCGCTGGCTGAAATGATGCCCCTCCATCCTGTTAAAGCAGAGGCGCGGGAACGATTGGGTGTTTCTGCGAAAGAGGGACAGATTATTGCTGTACTGCCGGGCTCAAGGGGCGGAGAAGTTAAAATGCTGGGGCCTGTGTTTATTCAAACGATGCTCTGGCTGCACAAGCGTCGTCCGCAGTTGACGTTCCTGTTGCCGGCGGCTAATCCTCATCGAAAGAAACAGATTCAAATGCAGTTGGAGCAGGCGGGAGTCGATCTGCCGCTGATCATAATGGATGGGCATTCCAGGGACGTCATGCAGGCGGCTGATTCGATTCTCATGGCTTCCGGGACAGCAACGCTGGAAGCGATGCTGGCTAAGCGGCCGATGGTGGTGGCATATAAAATGGCCCCATTGACCTATTGGATTATGAAGCGCCTGCTCAAAGCGAAATATATCTCATTGCCCAATCTTTTGGCAGACGAAGCCCTGGTCCCCGAACTTATTCAGCACAATGCGAACCCTCAGTCTCTGGGTAAAGCGGTATTGGCGTCCCTTCAACCGGAGCAGAGTAAATCTCTTGAGAAGAAGTTTACGGACCTCCATCTTCAGATCAAACAGGATGCTGACAAAGTGGCGGCTGAATCCATCGCCAAGCTGATTCAGTCCCAATTTTCTTCTGATACAGCCCAAGCCAGACATGAGTAAAGCTAAGGCATAATTAAATTAAGGTATGACTCAGTCTAAGTTATGACCGAATCACAAATCAGTTTATTTGATAACTTCAAAACGGGAACCATGCTCATTGCCGGAGTGGATGAGGTTGGAAGAGGTCCTTTGGCCGGACCTGTTGTCGCTGCCGCCGTCATACTGGATCCTGAAAACCCGATAGCAGGATTGAAAGATTCCAAGAAACTGACCCACGAAAAGCGGCTGTTTCTAAGAGATGAAATCAAGGAGAAAGCGCTTGCCTGGGCGACGGCCTGGTGTACGGTTGAGGAAATTGATGACATCAATATTCTACAAGCCAGTCTTCTTGCGATGAAACGGGCGGTGGAAAAACTGGAGCCCGCGGCAGAGTATGCGCAAATTGATGGTAATAAACTGCCCAAGTTGGCCATCCCTGCTGAAGCAATAGTGAAGGGCGACAGTAAGGTGGCAGCAATATCCGCCGCTTCCATATTGGCCAAGGTGGAGCGGGACCTGGAAATGGAAAGACTGGACGCGGTCTATCCCGGGTATGGGCTGGCTGTACATAAGGGCTATCCAACGGCGCAACATCTTTCAGCTCTGAAAACTTTAGGGGTGTCTGAGATCCATCGACGTAGTTACAAGCCGGTTCGCGAGATGCTGAACAATCTCTGATGGTGGTTGCAACCTCGTCAACTCTGTTTAGAATTGCTGATATTGTGTGTTGTTGGATTACCGCAGTAAGAGCCTGGCGCTAGATTTATCAGGCGACAACAGAAGGTTTGGATCCTTCAGGCAAGCACAAGGCATATAGTGAACTGGATATTGCAGAAGAGTTTGGTGATGGACCTTAACCTGAAATTTCTCAACACCGTACTGATAACATTGACGCTGTTTTTCTCTGGTGCTTCAAGCGCTGAAATCTATAAATGGGTTGACGAAAGCGGTCAGGTACATTTTGGTGACAAGCCGCAAGGCAAGAAGACTGAAAGGGTGCAAATAAAATCTTCAGTCTCTGACGCTCAAAAAAAGGATGCCGAAAGGATTAATCAGAACTACCAAAGGATTTATGAGCAGTTCAAGCAGCAGGACCAGGCAAGAGCAGAGCAGAAGAAAAAAGTCGAGGAACGACAAAAGAAGGTGGATGAGTACTGCAAAGAGCTCCGCAAGGAAAAAAATATCGTGAATCAGGATTACGCGTTTGTCCGCTTTAACGATGAAGGCGGTCAGGAATATATGACTGACGACGAAATTGCCTCATACCGGGAAAAAATGAATAGCCTGTATCAGGAACGATGCGGCGAGCAGTAGCTCTCTAAATTAAAACAAAAAAGGAATGCATCGCATTCCTTTTACTGACGTTCTTAAGCCACCTCCTACGAAGGAGATCAAAAGGGCTGGACTATTTAGCCAAATCCTTGAGCTTGCCTTTCACACCATCCCAATCTGCAGCATCTGGCAAAGGATCTTTCTTCTCGGTGATATTCGGCCAAGTGCGGCAGAGATCAGCATTGATCTCAATATACTCTTTTTGGTCCTCTGGCAGCTCATCTTCGGAGAAGATTGCTTCAGCAGGACATTCCGGCTCACAAAGCGCGCAATCGATACACTCGTCAGGATCGATAACCAGAAAATTCGGCCCCTCGTAGAAGCAATCCACCGGACATACTTCTACGCAGTCGGTGTACTTACACTTGATACAGTTCTCAGTAACAACAAAAGTCATGGTGTGATCCCTATTCTAATATAGTCGCGGCAATAGATGGTGCCCGGTTACATAATCGATGTGGTTGCCTGCGCAGGTGGTGTATTTTAGAGAACACGCCATACTCAGGCAACCCGCTGATCCCCGTGCTATTACCGGAATATCGGATAAACATTACCGGAATATCAGGTAAGTGTTATTCGAATCCACTATGTCCGGCATTTTTCTTTCAATTCATAGAGCAGGTTTAATGCGTCCCTGGGAGTTAATCTGTCAGGATCGACATCAGCCAGGGCGGTCTCCACCTCACTGGGTTCCACGCTGGCGAAAAGATCATCCTGTAGAGGTGACGCCTGGACAACAGGTTTGTGGTTACCATTTTCCAGTGCTTTCAGCTGCCTCTGGGCTTGGGAAATCACCTTCTGCGGGACACCGGCCAACTGGGCTACCTGAATACCGTAACTCTTACTGGCCGGTCCCTCGTGAACAGTATGCAGGAAGACAATCCGGTCATTGTGCTCAGTCGCCGTCAGGTGCACATTGGCAACAGACGGGTGCTTCTCAGGTAAGGCTGTCAGTTCAAAGTAGTGTGTGGCGAACAGCGTAAACGCGCTGATTTTTTGTGCCAGATGCTCAGCGCACGCCCATGCGAGAGACAGACCGTCAAAGGTGCTTGTTCCACGACCCACCTCATCCATCAGTACCAGGCTGTTGCGGGTGGCGTAGTGCAGTATGTTGGCTGTCTCTGTCATTTCCACCATGAACGTTGATCGCCCACCGGCGATATCATCGGATGACCCCATGCGGGTGAAAACTCGATCAACGGGCCCCAGACGTACTTTAGAGGCGGGAACATAGCTGCCACAGTATGAAAGTATTACGATGACCGCAGTCTGGCGCATGAACGTCGACTTACCGCCCATGTTGGGACCGGTGATGATCAACATTCGGTGCTGGTCGCTCATATCGAGATCATTAGGAACAAAGGGGTCCTGGCTGACCTGTTCTACAACCGGATGGCGACCGCCTTCGATGTGGAGGATGTCCTCATCGGTGAATTCAGGGGCCGTAAAGTTGAGGCTGACCGCACGCTCAGCAAAATTGCTCAAGACATCCAGTTCTGCCAGTGCTTTGGCACTGGTTTGCAATGGCACTAACTGCTCACGCAAGGTTGTAAGCAAGGATTCATAGAGATGCTTTTCGCGGCTGAGGGCTCGACTTTTGGCACTGAGTGCCTTGTCTTCGAACTCCTTGAGTTCCGGAGTGATGAAGCGCTCAGCATTCTTAAGAGTCTGGCGGCGAATATAGTCTGCCGGCGCCTGATCAGATTGAGAACGGCTAAGTTCGATGAAGTATCCATGAACCCGGTTATAACCAACTTTCAAGGATGACAGTTGGGTGCGTTCCTTTTCTCTTTGCTCGATTTCCACCAGATAAGCGCCGGCGTTTTCACTGATACCACGAATTTCGTCGAGCTCTTTATCATAGCCATTCTTGATAACGCCACCATCCCGGATAACCACGGGAGGGTTTTCTTCTACGGCATTCGTGAGTAGTTCTGCCAGATCCGGGAAGGTGCTGATTTCATTGGCCAATCTACCCAGATGTTCTGCCCCCAGGTTTTTAATCAGTTCCTGTAGCTCAGGCAGTAAATGCAAGGTGTCACGAAGTCGGGCCAGGTCCCTTGGACGGGCGGAGCCCAGAGCTACCCGGGATAGTATTCTCTCGCCGTCACCGACTTTGCGCAGCAGTTCCCTGATTTCTTCATATTGATAAGTTTCCAGAAGCTCGGTAACAGCGGACTGACGTTCCTTGACCTGTTCCTGATTCCGCAAGGGTTGATTCAACCACCGGCGTAGTAATCGGCTACCCATGGCCGTGGAGGTTTTGTCCATGACCCAGGCCAGAGTATGTTTAAACTCGCCCACCAGGTTGGTGTCTATCTCAAGGTTTTTACGGCTGGCAGCGTCCAGAATAATCCCATCTTCCTGGCGCTCACGAACCATTGAGCGGATGTGGGGAAGTTGGGTCCGCTGAGTTTCCTGAGCATACTGCAGAAGACACCCTGCTGCTTCCAGAGCAACAGTCATCTCTTCACAATCGAATCCTGTCAGGTCTTTGGTCTGGAATTGCTGGCAAAGCAGACGCTGAGCCGAATCCAGGTCGAAATACCAGGGAGGTTGTTTTTGCACCCCTAAGTAACCTTCAAGGGCGTTTTCAAAGGGAAATTGTTCGCTAACCAGAATCTCTGCCGGTTTGAGCCTTTGGAGCTCGCTTGCCAGTGCATCGACACCGGCAACTTCCTGGACCAGAAATCTGCCCCCACTGATATCCAGTGTGGCCACGCCAAATAAGTCTTTCCTTACAGAAAGAGCCATCAGCAGGTTATCTTTTCTTTCTTCCAGAAAGGCCTCGTCACTAAGGGTTCCGGGGGTAACGATCCGGGCTACCTGTCTCTCTACGGGGCCTTTGCTGGTACTGGGATCGCCGACCTGCTCACAAATAACCACGGATTCGCCCAGCCTCACCAGGCGGGCAATATAGCCTTCGGCTGCGTGGTATGGGACTCCAGCCATGGGAATTGGCTGGCCGGCTGATTGGCCACGCTGAGTCAGCGTAATGTCCAGCAGTTCTGCCGCCCTTTTGGCATCGTCATAGAACAGCTCATAAAAGTCCCCCATGCGATAGAACACTATCTGGTGAGGATGCTGGGATTTGATGCCCAGGTACTGGGTCATCATTGGGGTATGTTGAGATTTTTCCTTTGCTGCGGCGGTCATTTGGTCCAGTTTTATAGTATCTTGTTGAGAAATATAAGATTCGTTCGCGGGACGCCGGACAGTAAATCCTGTTGGGCGAACGCGAAATTGTACGGGATGGCACGGGGGTTAATAAAGGTGTACAGGCCCGTGAAATGAAATTTATCGATCAGGTATCTCTATCTGCATAATGTATGCAGGGCACTCCGTAATAATGACATCAATAACGAGGTGGGAATGAATACAGACAAAGTCGAACAGCTTGCAGCCGAACTGGGTCTGTTGCTGCAACAGAAAGGCTATAAAGTGGCAACTGCAGAAAGCTGTACCGGTGGCGGCATTGCCTATGCCATCACAAGTGTGGCCGGAAGCAGTAATTGGTTTGAGCAAAGTCTGGTGACCTATTCCAATGAATCAAAGCAGCATTGGTTAGGGGTTTCCTATGAGACACTGGCCTTGCATGGTGCCGTGAGTGAGGCAACCGTGACCGGGATGGCGGAAGGATTGGCCAGGACAACCGGCGCTGAGCTATGTATTGCCGTAAGCGGTATTGCTGGACCTGGTGGCGGCTTACCGGATAAGCCGGTCGGTATGGTATGGCTGGCCTGGAACCTGAACGGCAAGATAGACTCCCACTGCTTTCATTTCGAAGGCGACAGGAAAGAGGTGAGGGAGTTTTCCATCGAGCAGGCGTTGGTAGGAGCTATCTCCAGGATCCAGAGCGAACGTAGTTGACGGATATCCGGAGTGTTTTTCGAATAGAAGAATAAATAATCAGATAAGGTCTGGTAATCCTGACCCTGAATATGGATAATGCTGTCAATTTATACAGTAATTTGCCTGTAGCCACATAGGGCCGAAGGCTTCCCCAGCTGGTTACAGGCCAGGATTATCGGACTTTGTCCAGCGCAGTCAGAATTCAGAATTAAAGAGGTTTCATAATGGACGACAATCGCAAGAAGGCACTATCCGCCGCTTTATCCCAGATCGAACGCCAGTTTGGAAAAGGCGCTGTCATGAGAATGGGGGAGCAACCCCGTGAAATGATCCCTTCGGTTTCTACCGGTTCACTCGGATTGGATATCGCGTTGGGAATTGGTGGACTTCCTTTTGGACGAATTGTCGAAATATACGGACCTGAGAGTTCTGGTAAAACCACTCTGACTCTGCAAGTGATTGCTGAAGCCCAGCGCCAGGGGAAAACCTGTGCCTTCGTCGATGCCGAGCATGCTCTTGATCCGATCTATGCTGAGAAGCTGGGTGTGGATATTGATCAATTGCTGGTGTCCCAGCCGGATACCGGTGAACAGGCCCTGGAAATTGCAGATATGCTGGTCCGCTCCGGTGCTGTTGATGTCATTATTATCGACTCGGTGGCAGCTCTGACACCTAAAGCTGAAATCGAAGGTGAAATGGGAGATTCCCATGTAGGCCTTCAGGCCCGCTTGATGTCTCAGGCGCTGCGTAAGCTGACGGGAAGCGTTAAACAGGCAAACTGTCTGATGATTTTCATCAACCAGATACGGATGAAGATCGGTGTTATGTTCGGCTCTCCCGAGACCACCACTGGCGGTAATGCGCTGAAATTCTACGCTTCAGTACGTTTGGATATCCGCCGTGTAGGTTCGGTGAAGGAAGGCGATGAAGTCATAGGTAATGAGACCCGTGTGAAAGTCGTCAAAAATAAGGTATCCCCTCCGTTTAGGCAGGCTGACTTCCAGATCCTTTATGGGCGCGGTATTTACCATACCGGTGAAATCATCGATATCGGGGTAAAGGAAGGTTTTGTCGATAAAGCCGGCGCCTGGTATAGCTATAAAGGAGATAAGATCGGACAAGGCAAGGCCAATGCTTCCAAGTATCTGGAAGAAAATCCTGAAATTGCCAATGAGATCGAGACTTCTATTCGCGTGAAGTTGATGCCCAACCCACTTCAAAAAGAAAAGGAAGTTCCTGTAGCTGAATTGGGGGCTGCAGAGTAGTTCTAGGTTGTTTGTTATATGGGGCGGCAGCTAAGGCTGTCGTCCCGACTTACAGCGACAAATCTGAGACCCAGAAAAAGGGATTGTCGCGACCCGCTTCATTTACTGAAGCATTTTGTCCTTCCATTATCTCGCCATTTAAATAGATTCATTCTGCGAAACGGCGACAATAGAAAGCTTCCGGTATTCTGATGGTGTCATGCCCTTAAGTGCATGAAACCTCCGGTTGAAGTTTGAGATATTGGTAAATCCCACATCGAAACATATGTCCGTAATGGGAAGTTCGCTATGAGCGAGAAGGTCACAAGCCCGGGTGATTCTCAGGCTATTCACGAATTCCACAAATCGACGCCCTGTTGCCTGACGGAAAAATTTCGAGAAGTAGGTGGGCTTCATCCCCAAATGGTCGGCAACTTCCTCCAGGCTGATATCGAGGTTATAGGACGCCAGAATATAGTTTAGAGCCTGATTGACTCTCTGCTGATTCTTCTCTCCTCTGACGGTAAGAAATTTTTCGCTGGACAGTAGTTGAAACTCTTGGGTGTCGGCCAATTCGCACATCAGTCTCAAGAAGGTCGAGAGCCGCTTTAGGCCGCTGGTTTCGGAAATTTCATTGAAGTATTTATAGGCCAGTCGGATGGTACTTTTGCCATGAAACTGTATACCAAAGCGGGCTCTTTTCAGTAGCTCTTCCAATGTGGATATTTCGGGTAGAACTGACTTGGTTTCCTGAATCCATTCTTCAGTAAAGTTAAGCACTTTATCCCGGTTTGGATAGGTCTCATCTCCAACAGGTAGAGTGACCCAATTATGGGGCAGGTTAGGGCCGGTAAGGATCAGATTTCCGGGATAGAAGTTTCCAATATAGTCACCGATAAATACTTTTCCGGAACTCTCGGTGATCAGGTGTAGCTCGTATTCTTTATGGTAGTGCCAGCGAACCAATGGGTTAGGGAATCCATGTTGCCGGTAAAGAACAGAGTTAGGACTCTGTTCTTTAATCAGCTCATAAGAAGGCTCTGTCTGGCGCCCGGATTGCGTGTTCATAGTCTTGTTTTGGTCGTAAAACTGGGCTTTTCGGCTTTTAGATATAACGCTATGCCGATTAATTTACAACCAAAACTAATACTCTTTTTATTCGACAGAATGTGATGTTTTGTATGCTAAGTGTATGATGTGAAAATACTATTGCGTCTTTTTAGATCTTTTTTCTCATTTTATCGTTTTTTCGAAAGTGCAATAAAGTATAGAAAGTCGGTAGGTTTTGGATTTGTTTTAACCAGTGTCGCGGAGTGTAATGTTATCACCTTCATTCTTCCAGAAGCCTTCCGGTTTCAGGGAGAGGTTGATAACAAAGATAAGAACCGCTGATTAGCAGTCAGCTTTGGAGCGCGACAATTATGAACAAAAATTTGATCCATACTCTTTTGGCCTCTTCATTGGCCTTTTCCTCTTTGGCAGCTTCTGCGGCAGTCACGGTTACCATCGGTACAGTGAACAACGGCGATATGATTCGCATGCAGGAACTGTCTGACAAATTCGAGAAAGCGAATCCCGATATTAAACTCGAATGGGTAGTGCTGGAGGAAAATGTTCTACGCCAACGCCTCACCACCGATATCGCCACCAAAGGCGGTCAATTCGATGTTATGACCATCGGCATGTACGAAGCGCCTATCTGGGGCGATCGGGGTTGGTTGACTCCTATGGAAGATCTGCCTGCCAGCTATGATGTGAACGATATTTTTCCTGCGGTGCGCAATGGATTGTCTGCGAAAGGTACTCTGTACGGTCTGCCTTTCTATTCCGAAAGCTCCATGACCTACTATCGTACGGATTTATTCAGGGAAGCCGGTCTTAAAATGCCGGAACGACCCACCTGGGAGCAAATGCGCGAATTTGCCAAGACCCTGCACAAGCCGGAGAACGACCAATATGGTATCTGCCTTCGTGGTAAAGCCGGTTGGGGTGAAAATATGGCGCTGATGACCACGATGGCCAACAGCTTTGGCGCACGCTGGTTCAACGAGAGTTGGCACCCGGAGTTTAATGGATCCGAATGGCATGATGCGGTCAGCTTCTATGTGGATCTGGTTGGAAACTATGGTCCTCCTGGCGCTTCTTCCAACGGTTTCAACGAGAACCTGGCGCTGTTCAATTCCGGTAAATGTGCCATGTGGGTTGACGCAACTGTTGCCGGCTCTTTCGTGACTGATAAATCTCAGAGCAAGGTAGCGGATAACGTTAGCTTTGCATTAGCGCCGAAGCAGGTGACCGATAAAGGTGCCGGCTGGTTATGGTCATGGGCACTGGCAATACCTGTCAGCTCAGATGCCAAAGATGCGGCCAAGAAGTTTGTGACCTGGGCGACCTCCAAGGATTACAGCGACCTGGTTGCGAAAGAATACGGCATTGCCAATGTACCTCCCGGTAGCCGTGCCTCCACCTATGCTAACCAGGATTACATGAGCGCAGCGCCTTTTGCTGCCAAAACTCTTGAGTCAATGGATAACGCTAACCCTGCGGATTCCACACTCAAACCTTCCCCTTATGTGGGTGTTCAGTTCGCGGCGATACCCGAATTTCAGTCCATTGCTACCCAGGTCGGCAAGTTCGTCTCTGGAGCCCTGGCCGGACAGATGTCGGTTGATCAGGCACTGAAAAACTCACAGTCGGTTACCGAACGCGAAATGAAGCGCGCCCGTTACTATTAATTCAGCGCGACGACTTTGAATCAAGCGCGTTCGCTACGACTAATCAAGCGCGCTCGCTGTGACTAAACTTCCAGGATGTTTCATCCGTCGGAAATTCACGAAGCCTGAGAGGTACCTCGGGCTTCGTTACTCAATAAAGATAAAAGAGCTAATTGAATGAGTACCTCGAGCATTCAGGCCGGCAATCCGGCTATTCACACAACTTCAGGATCAGACAGTGTTCAAGGCGAACATCGCCGTAAGAACCGCATCGGTCTGGCCATGCTGTCTCCATCCGTCCTGGTCCTGCTGGTCTGGATGGCGGTGCCCCTGGCCATGACCATCTACTTCTCCCTGATCCGGTACAACCTGCTGT
>NZ_MRYI01000020.1 GCF_002260525.1 Hahella sp. CCB-MM4 | reverse complement strand
AGCGAGCTGGAACCACCTGATCCCTTTCCGAACTCAGAAGTGAAACAGTTCAGCGCCGATGGTAGTGTGGTTCGCCCATGTGAGAGTAGGTCGTCGTCAGGCTTCTAATTAAGAGCCCCATCCAGGTCACTGGGTGGGGTTTTTTATTGCCTGCCGGAAAGGGGGCTGTATCTCTGGGGCATCGTCCTGCATTACCCGTCTTCTGATACCTCAATTCCCGCACCTGCTGGCGATAACTTACCCCAGAAGAACGTGATCGATGAAGCTTCCGCAAAGATGGTTGGCCTCCGGGGTCTCCTGGGCGGCAGCTAGAACGCGCTCCAGATGCCCGTCATCGTCCGTAATGAGCCTTATAGAAAGTGAGTCTTCCCAGGTGATATCGCCAGCGGTGCTGCATAAAAGTCGATATTAAGCAGCCTGCATTGAAATGAAGGGGACTCTTTTCGTTCAGAATTGCATGAGTAGTTTTGATGGCAGATTATGGGATTAATGAAGCAGCTTGATGTCGTCAGCCGCCTCTGGATTGACGATAAACGGGTTGTCATTGCCCTGAATTTCCCTGATTTGATTATTGCGCTCAATCTCAGCTGGAGAAGGGGGGTCGATCCGATTCCAGCGCTTAAGCTGATTGAGATCGCCATACAGGGGTAAATCGTAAGTGACATGCATGTAGAGCAGGCTGCGGGCAATATCTCCCTTGACGTCGTCTGGAGGGTCAATAACGCCGAATACCCGTCTGATGTTGCACTCACTGATTGGTACTGAAGCATCCAGCTCTTCAAATTTCCCTGCGCGCCTTTCCAATTCAAAGCGAGCGTCTTCAGGATAGATGTTATGCAAATCGCTGGTCAGTTTTCGGTAAGTGGCATCATGTTCGCGACATTGTCGTGGTGTGCCGCACTCAAGGTTGTCACGCATCCAGAGTGTTGAATAGATGTAGCTCTCAGTAACAAGGATGCTTTTCTTGGAAAATTTCTTCTTGCAGATGAGGGTTTCACCGCCATTAGCGTATAGCTTACCCCAAAACTCATTTTTCAGGGTTTCTTTGGGATCATCGAGCTTTGTTTGGGCGATCGCAGCAGAACAGGTAAATGCTAAAAGGTAAGCAAGTACAGTACAGATTTCTTTCATGCGCGACTCACTATTCTTGTGCTTATTTGTGTCGTCTGGTCACCAAACTGAATTTTGAGCGCCGGTTATCGGTGCCTGCCGAAACGAGTCAGGCTTCGGCGTGACTAACAGTAAGGGGCTGGATCAATTGATCCTGCCCAATTAGTATAGTTTATAGACAGAGCGCTTAAGATAAAAGGATGTATCTGTCGGATGTATTTTTGTGTATATATGCATCCAATAGCTGGTCCGGCGTTCTGGAGTGGGAACTCTGCAGCAGTAAGCGCGTTATTTTTGCTGAATGGGCCTGTTAAAGACGTCGTTTGAAGTCCTCGTATTCTTTCTTTAGTTCTTCAGCAAATTTATGGGTCGCTTCTTTGATATTCTGTCCACTTTGCTCCGCTTCACGGGATACCTGTGAAATTTTTTCCCGGAACTGTTCGTATCGCTGTTCCAGCTCGTCCCAGTCATCTTTTAGGTCGGCTTTAGCAAGGTTGAGTTGTACTCTCAGTTCGTCCCTTTGTTGAGCGAGGTCTTCTTTGAGTTTTTGAAAATCGTCTTTGAGGCTCATGATTCTCTCCATTCCTGATTGGCGATAATTATTATCGCCAATGCTCTTTACGGAAGTTTGACAAGGGTCAATCTGCAGGCGGTTTCGATCCGACGTCCGATGGAAGGGATACTGTGCGGTGGTCCAGATAACGATCCTGAATTTTGGCAATTTGCCCACTTATACGGAGCCTGTGCATGGCGTCCCTTAGTGCTTGGACGGATGTCTCTGGGGTTTCTTTATTGAAGGCTACATAGAGGTCGTAGGATATCTCCTCCAGGTCAAGTACAGGCTGCAGTTCGGATAAGTTATGCCCTTCTTTGTTCAGCATGATGGGAAGGCTAAATTCATTAAAGGGGATCAGATCGATTCTACCGGCAAACAGCTTGCGTATATTCAGTTCATCTTTGGCGACCAAAAGGATATTCTTGCCGGCTTCAAAGCCTTGTTTTATCAAGTAGGCCTGTTTAATGTCTGAATACTCTCCTCCCACTATATAGTGCCTGGCGTCCTGAAGAGACTGAATTCTAATGTCGTCTCGGGATGCCAGTTTATAGAGTCTGATTCTATAAGGGGCTACTTTTGCCACCCATTGAAAAAGGTTTTCGCGCTCCGCTGATCTGGCAATGGAAAATATCAGCGTATTTTTTTCATGCACAGCGGTATGGTAAGCCCTCGACCAGGTAAAGACTTTTAAATCATAGTCGAGACCAGCTTTCTTCAGTGCTTGTTCAACAATTTCAGTGGCCATGCCGCCAGCGTTTCCGTTGCGTTCATAGGAATAAGGAGGGAAGTCGGTGGTGACGACATGGACCACCTCAGCCCAAGCCGAGACCGTATAGAATAAAGTTAAAAAGAGGAATATCGAACGAGTAGTAAGCAATATAAGACCATCCTTGCGACAGGGTGATAATTGATCATGCTGTAGAATTTGTGAACAAGTTAGATATTTCATCGGCGATGATGGGAATATCTTGAGCTGATGCGTAAGCGGTTTTTCAGTATTTAACAATTATTCAGCACGATTGCAGTTATCAATAGGTCGAGTACAGGTCTCCCAGGCTCCAGGTGAAGAAGCTGAACTGCTTAATTAAGGTATGGTTGAGTGACTTGGGACAATGCTCCACTGTCGGTCATCTGAGTAATCTCGTCATCCAGTACAACTCTCAGGTGCTCTGGAGTTAATTTGCTGTAGATAAACCACTGTGGGGTGGAGCGGAATTTTGTGGGCACCACTCGAAGAGGTAGCCCACTTCTTGGGACCAGATAGTTCAGGCCCAAGTCGTGATAATAGAAAAAGCGCACGTACTGGTTTTTGGCTAATACCTCCAGAGCATTATCGAGGCTATGGAAGTGATCATCGACAATGACATCTTTCTGCTGTTTTAGGTAAGCGGCGGAAGATGTTCCCAGTAAAGCACCAACCAAGGCTTTTGACGCAGCCAGTTCTTCAAAATTACCTGGATTAAAGGATTCATTCTTGTGCGCAGCGACGACATTGCTGACTGAGTACACCGGAAGAGCCGAATATACAAAAAGCTGTTCTCTTCTTGGATTTCTTCCTGCGCCGCAGTACGCGTCACTGGCGCCGGTTTCCAACATCATAAGAATACGGTTGATGGGAAGCTTTTCCTTAAAAATGACAACCTTGATTCCTTTTTCTTCTAGCCTTGATTTGAGGGCCATATAGATGTCCCCGCACAGGCCGCTAATGCGATTGTTCTGCACCAGATATTTTGGAGCTGAATCTTGCATGACAAACTTGAGCGTGTCGTCAGCGGATGCAGAGTGAGATATCAGGTAAAGCCAGATTGTCGTAATAAGGAGAATGATGAGGGAAGGTGATTTTTTGGATCTGATAAACGTGCGTTGATATTGGCGAGCGTGCATGCAACTTATCCAGCCGATTATTCTAAGTTAAGCTATAACAATTCTGATTAAGTGTAGAGCGAGAAAACTTAAAGCTGTTTTAAAGAAGAGAATGTTTCATTTTTTTATGAGGCTGTCTATTCAAAAAACTGGAATTTAAGGCGGGAATAGCGGAATAGGGTTCAGGATTGGGTGATTGGGCTTTTCGAGATTTGAGTGATAGCTAGACCAAGATGGCCGCGGGCGGATTCGGATGGGGCCGCCTAGGCGGGCAGGCTACCTGCGTCGACCCCAGCTAAAACATAAAGGGTCGGCCATAAAAAAGCCTGCTAAATTAGCAGGCTTTTCGAAATTTGAGTGGTAGCTAGGGGCGGGTTCGAACGGGCAGGCCACCTGCGTCGACCCCGGCTAAAATATAAAGGGTCGGCCATAAAAAAAGCCCGCTAAATTAGCAGGCTTTTCGAAATTTGAGTGGTAGCTAGGGGCGGATTCGAACGGGCAGGCCACCTGCGTCGACCCCGGCTAAAATATAAAGGGTCGGCCATAAAAAAAGCCCGCTAAATTAGCAGGCTTTTCGAAATTTGAGTGGTAGCTAGGGGCGGATTCGAACCGCCGACCCCAGCATTATGAGTGCTGTGCTCTAACCAACTGAGCTACCTAGCCACTGCAAATTGAGGCGCGTATTCTCAGGTTTTTTTGGGGGGATGTCAACCCTGGCAATAGCCTTTTATGCAATCGGTTACACGTTAAAGCGGAAGTGGATGACATCGCCATCCTGAACAATGTATTCCTTCCCTTCCAGGCGCCATTTTCCTGCTTCTTTGGCACCTTGTTCCCCTTTAAATTGAATGAAATCTTCATAACTGATCACTTCTGCACGGATAAAGCCGCGCTCGAAGTCTGTATGGATCACTCCGGCAGACTGAGGAGCGGTTGCTCCAACCTTGGTAGTCCAGGCGCGTACTTCTTTTACACCGGCCGTAAAGTAAGTCTGAAGGCCCAGGAGGCTGTATCCCGCGCGGATTACCCGGTCAAGTCCAGGTTCTTCCATGCCTAGATCAGCAAGAAATTCGGCTTTTTCGTCATCTTCAAGTTCAGCAATCTCTGATTCCAGTTTGTTGCAGATAGGAACAACGATGGCGCCTTCTGCTTCTGCAATCTTACTAACAATGTCCAGGTATGGATTGTTCTCGAAGCCATCTTCAGACACGTTAGCGATGTACATGGTTGGTTTAAGGGTTAATAGACATAGTTCGCGAATGGCTAGAAGTTCTTCCTTGGGAAGGTTCAAAGATCTTACCGGTTTGGCCTCATTGAGGTGCGGAAGAACTTTTTCCATAACGGCCAGCTGAAATTTTGCGTCTTTGTCTCCGCCTTTGGCATTGCGGCCGACCCGCTTGATCGCTTTCTCCACTGTATCAAGGTCCGCCAGGGCAAGTTCTGTATTAATAACTTCGATATCGGCAGCAGGGTCAATCTGATTGGCTACATGGATGACATTGTCATCCTGAAAGCATCTCACTACATGGGCAATTGCATCAGTCTGACGAATATTGCCAAGAAACTGGTTACCCAGCCCTTCTCCTTTGGAGGCGCCGGCGACCAGACCTGCGATATCCACAAACTCCATGGTAGTAGGGATGACTCTTTCAGGTTTTACAATCTCGGCCAGAGCATTGAGTCGAGGATCGGGCATGGGAACGACGCCAGAGTTGGGTTCGATGGTACAGAAAGGGAAGTTCTCAGCATCGATACCGGCTTTGGTCAGTGCATTGAACAGGGTGGACTTCCCTACGTTAGGTAGGCCAACAATGCCGCAATTAAATCCCATGGTGTGTCCTCAAATGTGGTTCGAATCGTGTTGCATCGGAGTCTGCTGACTCCTGGAAAATTGGGCGAGAATTATACGTGGTTAGACCCGTTAGGACCATGCCTGAAAGCTGCCTGTCGCCAGACATAAAGGAAAAAAGAAGTGATGCTTCGCCTGTGAGGCTATTTTTCGGTCCGATGTAGATGGTTCATCGCAGTAGACCAGTCGCCAGACATGATATTGCCAAGGTAACCATCAAGATCGCGAAAGGAGTCTTCCAGTAGATTCATATCGTCTGATCCGAGGCGCCCGAGCACATAATTAACTACTTTCGATTTATCACCTGGGTGACCGATTCCAAAGCGCAAGCGGGGAAAGTCTCGATTACCGCCGTACACCCGAATGATGTCCTTGATGCCGTTGTGGCCACCATGGCCTCCACCCATTTTCAGGCGAAGAGTTCCAGGATTCAGGTCAAGCTCATCGTAAGCGACAAGAATATTTTCCGGATCAATTTTGAAAAACTGGCTCAAGGCAATCACTGCCTGGCCACTGCGATTCATGAATGTGGAAGGGAATAATAAATGTAGATCGCCTTTGGGTAAGGGAAGTTTGGTATACCAGCCGTGGAAGCGTTTTTCCTGGCGTAGCGGCTGACCATACTTTTCCGCCAGATATTGAACCCAGAGAGCTCCGGCATTATGGCGGGTCAAGGCGTAGTCGGGGCCGGGATTACCCAGCCCCACGATAGCTCGAACAGGTGTCGACATGACGCCTTATTCTTCGCCACCTTCAGACTCTTCCTCAGATTCATCTGATTTGGAGCCTTTTGCTTTGTGTACAGCTACTACTGGCAGGTCGTGGTCAGCACCTTTGTTCAATTCAGCCAGTTCGACACCTTTTGGCAGTTTCAGGTCTGACAGGTGAACGATCTGGTCGATCGCAACGTCAGTCATGTCAACTTCCAGGAATTCTGGCAGATTAGCGGGCAGACATACAACTTCAACTTCTGACAGCTGGTGAGAAATCAAACCACCGCCCTGACGTACGCCGGCGCACTTGTCTTCGTTAGTGAAGTGCAGAGGCACATGCACGTGCAGCTTCTGGTCTTTGCTTACGCGCTGGAAGTCAGCATGAAGAATCACAGGCTTGTATGGGTGACGCTGCAGGTCTTTCAGGATAACGGATTCATCTGCACCATCCAGTTTCAGAGTCAGGATGTGAGAATAGAAAGCTTCGTTTTCGAGAGCGTGAGCCAAGTCTTTGTGCATTACGGAAATAGCAGCAGGTTCAGCCTGGCCGCCATAAATGATTGCAGGCACTTTGCCTTCTACACGACGGAGGCGGCGGCTCGCACCTTTCCCCTCTGCGTCACGCTTCTCGGCGACCAAAGTAAAATCAGTAGTCATTTTCAATTTCCTCAGTTTAAAGCTAATCGAACCCGCGACCAGATCCGACAGCAATTATCCGATTTTCATCGGGTTTAAAATGATAAAGCTTCCATACGGAAGCCTTATCGGAAAGCATTTATGCTCTTTCTCAGCTGAACATTGCACTGATGGATTCTTCGTTGCAAACACGACGAATCGATTCTGCCAGCAAGCCTGCCAAAGAAAGCTGGCGAATTTTAGCACAATTCTTCGCATTGTCACTCAAAGGAATGGTGTCGGTGACAACTAATTCATCCATTTCAGAGCCGTTGATGTTATCAATAGCCGGGCCTGAAAGTACTGGATGGGTAATGTAAGCGATAACCTTGCTCGCTCCATGCTCCTTCAGCGCTGCAGCGGCCTTGCATAGTGTGCCGGCAGTGTCCACGATGTCGTCAACCAGAATGCACACTTTATCCTGCACGTCACCGATAATATGCATGACCTGGGCGACATTGGCCTGCGGGCGGCGCTTATCGATGATGGCCAAGTCCGCATCGTCCAGTCTCTTGGCGAATGCGCGGGCACGTACAACGCCGCCAACATCAGGAGAGACCACAACGAAATTTTCGAAGTTCTTGCGCTCGATATCATCCAGCATTACGGTTGTCGCATAGGCGTTGTCCACAGGAATATGGAAAAAGCCCTGGATCTGATCGGCATGCAGGTCCACTGTCAGAACCCGATTAATACCAACAACGGTAAGAATGTCAGCAACGACTTTAGCGCTAATTGGTACCCGCGAAGATCGTGGACGACGGTCTTGTCTGGCGTATCCGAAATAGGGGATAACCGCGGTAATGCGTCCGGCTGAAGCTCGGCGCAGGGCGTCTGCCATAACAACCAGTTCCATCAGGTTGTCGTTAGTAGGCTGGCAGGTCGGCTGGATAATAAAGACGTCCCGTCCACGAACGTTTTCATTGATCTCCACGTTAACCTCGCCGTCGCTAAAGCGGCTGACGGTGGCATCACCCAGTGGAATATGAAGAGTATCGGCAACTTTCTGTGCGAGTTCGGGATTGGCCCGACCGCTGAAAACCATCAGTTTAGACACGGCACATACCTTCTTATGGTTCGGAACGGATAGCTATTATGGATTTTGAGAAGAGATTGGCTGGGGTGGCAGGATTCGAACCTGCGCATGACGGGATCAAAACCCGTTGCCTTACCGCTTGGCGACACCCCAGTAACATATTTATGCTGGTAACTTCTTAGCGTGGTTACCGCTGCCGAAAGATTTTTACAACCTTTCAAAGGCAGGTGATTTGTTAATACCCTTGGCGACAAAGCCTTGATAATTTGTCGGCAGTTGGGAGAGTACATTATCCGCTCGCTGTTTGTCGGAGAAGCTTGCAAAAATGCAGGCACCTGTACCGGTTAATTTAGCTGGCGAAAACTGACTTAGCCAATCAATCGCCTGGCGGATCTCAGGGTAAAGCTGACATACGATTGACTGACAGTCATTCGACATCAGATCGCAGTAATTTGCGATGTTTCTGAGATCTCCCTCAAGAGCGGGCGCTATTTTGCTTTTTGGTGTGTCTCTTGTCAACTGTTTATGAGAAAAAACATTTGCTGTTGAAACATGTACTCCCGGGTGAAGGACCAGATACCATATTTCAGGTAGCTCAACGGGCGTTAAATGCTCTCCTACGCCTTCGGCATAGGCGCTGTTTCCATGGACAAACACCGGAACATCAGCGCCCAGTTGTAAGCCTGTAGTCGCAAGTTGATCGAGAGAGTAGTTGAGTTTCCAGAGATGATTGAGGGCAATAAGCGTCGTTGCGGCATTAGAGCTCCCGCCACCAAGCCCTCCGCCCATCGGCAGTTTTTTACCTATGAAGATCTCTATGCCTGGCTTGCTGAAGGTCTTGCCATCTGCTTCAGCCTGTTCTCTTAATTTTGTCGCTGCTTTATATATGAGGTTGTCTTCCAATGACACGCCTTTAACTTCAGGCGTGATCGATATGTCACTGCTATCTGTGAGGTTAAATGTCAGAAGATCGCCATAATCCAAAAGCTGAAAAAGCGTTTGCAGCTCATGGTATCCATCAGGTCTTCTAAAATTAATGTGTAGAAAAAGATTGAGTTTGGCCGGAGACAGCAACGTTATCTGAGACATGGTTGTTCTTGGGGGCTGATCATATTAATAGAGGGAGTAAGTATACCGGTGCCCGTTGTTCATTCCACAAGAGATTCAATCCACAAAAGAATTCAATCCTTAACAGATTGCTGCAAAGCGCTCTTGTTATCGAGTGCTCTTGCTATATTGCTGTCCATTGAGTGACGACAACCTTTAGACGGATATCCCCTTTTGTCAGGGTGATTTTATGGGGAAGCAGAAGTGCACCGAAGGGAAGAAAGCGGTCAAATTCAATTTGCCAGTCTGATTGGCTCAGAATATAAGGCTGTCCCTGTGAGTCGAACTGCATTTCTGCCGGATGTTCTGGGGAAGGAATGCCTTTGATCCAATAGGCAAGAGATTGCAGTGGCAAGCTCCAGCCGAGCGTTTCCTGTAATAGTTGTTCAGGGGAGTCTGAATAAAGAGGAGCCTCATCGGGTTGTAGCAAGCCGATGTAGTTCGGATTCCCTTCGATCTGAGTTGCCCCCAGGCCGAGCAGGGCAGAGGATACGTGGATATTGAACTGGGACTCTATTTGGGTCCATTGATTGATGACAAGACTGTCGCTACGGTCGCCTTGCCTGACGGCTAGTTTTCCCTGCAGATTCCAGTGGTTGAAATCCGTCAGTTGCTGCCTGCGTTCCTGCCAATCTGCTGGCGTCTGGCTGCTGGTCTGGCGTTTGGGAGTGGTTTCACACCCGGTCAGCCAGAATGAAAATACGATTAAAGCCAGAAATACCAAAGGGTTCCCTTTGGTTTGGGATGCCAGATTATTTGCGAACATGAATACCAGGGCGCTTAAATATTAATTTTCCGAACGGCTAAAGCTCAATGTTAAGACGGTCTAGTGTAGCATTTAGCAGTGGGTGGTCGGGCTGTGCCTCCTTGGCTTCACGCCAGATCAGCTTGGCATCTTCGTGGCGATCCAGGGTCCAGAGTACTTCTCCCAGATGGGCTGCCACTTCAGGATCCGGAAAGCGGGAATAGGCTTTTTGCAAATAATCCAATGCTTCCTCGGGATTGCCCAGGCGGAATTGAACCCAGCCCATACTGTCGAGGATCGCGGGATTCTCCGGGTCAAGCTGAAGGGCCTTGGATATGAGTTCAAAGGCTTCGAGATGACGATCGGTTTTGTCCGCCAGAGTGTAGCCCAGAGCATTAAGCGCCACAGAGTTCTCCGGATCTTCTGAGAGAATGTAGCGTAGATCCTCTTCCATACCTGGCAGCATGTTCTGGTTATCCCGGATCATGGCCCTGGCATAGCGCAGCTGTACGTCTTCGGGATACTCCTCCAGCGCTAGATCCGCCAGCTCAAGCGCCCTGGCGAAATTCTTCAATTCCACCATCAGATTGATTTCCAGCTCCCAGATTTGGTTGGCCTGTGCCGACATATTCTGTCTGGCGCCACTAAAGGCAACGGCAGCTTCATCAGGGCGTCCGGACTGGATCAAAAGAAATGCAGAGCGTGCCAGGGCATTAAAATAATGGCCGCCTCTTGTCACCTGCTGGTAATGGCCGATGGCCTCGTCTGTATGTTCCTCTTGGTCAGCGATGCGTCCAAGATAAAAGTGCGCTTCGTTGAGGTGCTGCCCTTCGCTGATTAACTGTTCAAGCTGTTGTTTTGCTAACTCAAGCTTGTTGTTTTCCAGCGCCACAAGACCATAGGACAGTCGTAGGTGAGGTGCATCAGGAAAACGCTCCATCAGATCTTTATATATGATCTCGGCCTTTTCAAAATCCTTGGCCTCGATGAGGGTCCGGGCGTAGAGGGTACCCAGCTGCATTTCATCTGGCAGGCGTTTGGTTTCTTTCTTTAAATAGGCCAGGGCGGCATCTATTCCTTCAACTTCCTTCAGTAAGCGGGAGCGTAAGGAAATGACGGCAGGATTTTCAGCTTCCTGCTCAAGCAGCCGGTTCGTGGAAGCCAGAGCTTCTTCATACTGTCCGTTGAGCTCTTGTAGAACGGCATAGCCGTATAGGAGTTCTCCATTGTCGGGATGACGTTCCAGAATAATAAAGTAGAGCCTGAGCAGTTCGGCTTTGTCTTCATCCCCCAGATTTTTGGCATGTAGAGCTAACCGGTCAAATGTGGTGGGGCCTTCCAGGTCCAGCACTTTTTCCATATGGAATAGTGCGTTTTCAAAGTCTTTTTTCTTGATGAGCTGGAATGCTGCCAACTGATGAGCATCGACATTTTCCGGCTCTTCTTCGGTCCAGAGCTGGGTCAATTCGGTCAACGCTTCTTCATTTTTGGCGTACTGCGCGGCATTTATAGCTCTCTTGATGACGCCGGTATCCCGGGTTCTGAAAGCGGTCGCCACATAGTTATCTACCAGCGTATCTAGTGCACCCCTTTGTCCTGAAAGTTCGGCAACCAGCAGGTCATAAAGAACATCTTTGCTGAACTGGCTGGGGTGTGGAGATATTTCGTCAGGCGATGGGCCAAATTCATCCTCTGTCATCTGGTTGATGACGGGAATCTGACGTTGTGTTATCGGGTCGAGCATCTGAGCGTTTTTATCATGACCCGCCGAAAGTGTACTGCAGCCGCTTTGGAGTAATACGCCGATACTCAACGCGCTCCCAAGCAACAGGGAAGGAGAAAGTCTAAAGCTCATAAATAGTTGTGTCACAGCCCAAAGATCCTGAATTTGAAAAAAACTACCACAGTCCATCCGGTTAGCATAGCCAAACCGTTCAGCTTTGCATTACGGACACGTAACGCAGGTAGACGTTTTATGCCTGGATCAACCCGATTCAGGTCAAGTTTTCGTTGATCTATACTGGATTAAAGTTGTGTGAAAAAAATACCCGGGTAAAATGGTCGGCATCTTAAAGAGGTATCTGGCTGTTGTTCGATGGTGGCTGTAAGATGCCCGAAACTGTGAATGCATTCTCTGATATTGTCGGGGCCAGATATACCGAATGTCCTTGTTTGTGCTGGGAATAAATCATAAAACCGCTCCCGTGGCGATACGGGAGAAGGTTGCCTTTGGCCCTGAGCAGCTTCAGGAAGCCCTTCCTTTGGCCGCTGCTCGTCCCGGAGTGGAGGAGTTGGCCGTTGTATCCACTTGCAATCGGACCGAGATATACAGCTCCCTGGGAAGTGCCGGCGTAGACTGCCTGCTCGAATGGTTGAGTGAATACCATCGAGTCAGCCTGTCTGATCTTAAACGTTGTGTCTATGTACACGAAGACGAAGAAGCTGCCAGGCATATGATGCGGGTGGCCAGTGGCCTGGATTCTCTGGTATTGGGCGAGCCTCAGATCCTGGGGCAGTTAAAAGACGCACATGCCACAGCCCGCAATCTTGGGACCCTTGGCGGTCCGTTGGACAGACTCTTTCAGCATACTTTTTCTGTTGCCAAGCGGGTCCGCACTGAGACGGCTATTGGAGAGAATCCCGTATCCGTGGCATTTGCTGCCGTTAGTATGGCGTCGCATATTTTTGCTGATATGTCTTCCAATACCGCTTTGCTGATCGGCGCAGGGGAAACCATTGAGTTGGTGGCCCGACATCTGCACCAGGCGGGGGTTAAATCGATTATCGTGGCGAACCGCACATTATCAAGAGCCCGGGATGTGGCGGACATGTTCCATGGCAGTGCCATCGGTCTATCTGATATACCCACCTATCTGGAGCGGGCGGATATCGTGATCGCTTCAACAGCCAGCCCTTTGCCGATTCTTGGAAAAGGTGCTGTTGAAAGAGCGTTGAAAAAACGTAAGCATCGTCCGATGTTTATGCTGGATATTGCAGTTCCCCGTGACATCGAGCAGGAAGTAGATGAATTGGCAGATGTCTATCTATATACCGTTGACGACCTGCGTCAGGTTATCGACGACAACATGAAATCCCGTGAAGGGGCTGCGGAAGAGGCTGAGCATCTGATTGCAGCAGGCGCTGCGGATTTCATGTATCATCTGCGGGCTCTGGATTCCGTATCAATATTGAAAACGTTTCGGGATCAGGCCGAAGGGCTGCGTGATGTAGAGTTGACCAAAGCTCTGAAGCGTCTGGAAAAAGGCGATGACCCGGAAGCGGTACTGAGACTTCTGGCTCATGGTTTGACCAATAAGCTGATTCATCACCCTACCGTGCAGGTGCGACGTGCTTCTGCCGAAGGGCGTCTTGAGGTAACAGGCTGGTTGAGAGACCTGTTTCAGTTGCCGGACGATAAGGTAAGGCAGGATTAGCTGGCATCCTCGTCATCTGTCTTCTAACTTCCTTCATATCTCCATCGATGGTTTAAGTTGACCTCCCTTGATAGCGGATATTCCGGGTAAGCGGAGTCTTCTGATTTGGTCGACGACACTTAGAAATTTTATTTGAGTGGTTATACATATATGAAAGATTCAATCCGGTTGAAGCTTGAACAACTGCAGGACCGCTATGAAGAGGTCAGTGCATTGTTGTCGGATGCCGATGTGATTGCTGATCAGAACAAGTTCAGAACCTTGTCTAAGGAATATGCTGAACTGGAGCCGGTGGTGAAGTGCTTTGAAAGCTATCGCAGTTGCCAGGACTCCATTGAAGAAGCGAAGCTTCTGTTGAAGGACTCTGATCCTGATATGAGAGAAATGGCGAAGGAGGAACTTACTGAGGCTGAGCCTCGGTTGGAAGCTCTGGAGCAGGAACTGCAGATTTTGCTGCTGCCACGGGATCCCATGGACAGTGCCAACATCTATTTGGAAGTGCGGGCTGGAACCGGCGGTGATGAAGCTGCCATTTTTGCCGGTGATTTGTTCAGAATGTATTCCCGTTATGCGGAAGCCAGAAAGTGGAAAGTTGAAATTGTCAGCGAAAACCCTGGTGAGCATGGTGGCTATAAGGAAATTATCAGCCGGGTAACCGGAGAAAATGTCTACGGTACGCTCAAGTTTGAGTCTGGCGCTCATCGTGTGCAACGGGTGCCGGAAACGGAATCCCAAGGCCGTATCCATACCTCTGCCTGTACGGTGGCTATTCTGCCGGAAGGGGAGCAGGTGGAAGAGGTGGAGGTCAATCCCGCTGATCTGAGGGTGGATACCTACCGGGCATCAGGAGCTGGTGGTCAGCACGTTAACAAAACGGATTCTGCGATACGTCTGACTCACTTACCTTCCGGTATTGTGGTGGAGTGTCAGGACGAACGGTCCCAGCATAAGAACCGTGCCAAGGCGATGTCTTTATTGAAGGCCAAACTCTTTAGCCAGGCCCAGGAAAAGCAAGCCCAGGAACAGGCTCAAGCCCGTAAATCCCTGGTAGGAAGTGGTGATCGTTCTGAGCGGATACGTACCTACAATTATCCTCAGGGACGTATTACTGATCATCGTATCAACCTGACGCTGTATAAATTGGAAGAAGTTGTGCAGGGCGATCTGGATCCTGTGATTGGGCCTCTGTTGCAGGAATATCAGGCCGAAATGCTGGCCTCACTGAGCGACTGATCCGCGTTAATGTCGATGAAAATTGCCGAAGCCCTGAGATGGGCACAACAGCAGATTCGCAGCGACAGTTCGCGGTTGGATGCAGAGGTGATGCTGTGCCATCTGTTGGGTGTTGAGCGTGTTTACCTGTTTACCCATGATGACCGGGAATTGGGCGAGCATCTGGAAGCGTTTCAACAGATGGTTGAGCGTCGCTGCCAGGGAGAGCCGGTAGCTCATATTACCGGGGTCCGTGAATTCTGGTCATTACCTTTGAAGGTTACCGCGGCGACGCTGGTGCCCCGCCCGGATACTGAAACCCTGGTGGAGTGGTGTTTGTCACAGGATCTGCCGGTAACTGCCCGAGTGCTGGATTTGGGAACCGGTACTGGAGCTATTGCCTGTGCATTGGCTTCCGAACGTCCTAAGTGGTCTCTTGTGGCCACAGACAAGAGTTCAGAAGCGCTGGAGGTTGCTCGTTACAATCAGAAGCAGCATCGTCTGGACAATCTTGCGATCGTATATTCTGACTGGTTTGATGAGCTGGCTGGCGAGAAGTTTGATCTTATCGTCAGTAATCCACCTTACATTGCAGAGAATGACGATCACCTTAGTGTCGGGGATGTTCGATTTGAACCCACGAGTGCTCTGGTATCAGGCCCCAGTGGACTGGATGATATTCAAAAAATCACGATCGGAGCGCGACCCCATTTTAATGAAGGTGGCTGGTTGGCTATGGAACATGGATACGATCAAGGCGAATCTGTTCGCCTCATTCTGCAGGATGCAGGATATCACAGGGTGGAAACCATCAGCGATCTGGCAGGCCAGGATCGTATAACTGTTGGTTATTGGCGGCCTTAATCGAAAAATCTGACGATCTTGCTGTGATAGTAGAAAAGTCTGACGACCTTGCTGTGATAATCCTGGCAACAAAGCTGCAATAATTAAAGTATTGCTTCACAAAACGGTGTGCCCTATGAGTGAAACTTCCTCTTCAGTTCGAGAACCAATGAACGATGACCTGCTACTCCGCTATAGCCGGCAGATCATGATGCCTGAGTTCGATATAGCCTGTCAGGAAAAGTTGCGAGCCGGAAGTGCACTGATCGTTGGGCTGGGAGGGCTGGGATGTCCTGCGGCCATGTACCTTGCGTCAGCAGGTTGCGGAAAATTGTTGCTGGCGGACTTTGATGAAGTTGATTTAAGTAACCTGCAACGTCAGATCGCTCATACTCAGGACCGGATTGGGCAGAACAAAGCAGAATCGGTAGCGACGGTTATTGCCGGTCTGAATCCTGATGTACAGGTGGAAACCATCACCCGGCGGCTGGAAGGCGATGAACTGCTGGAACAGGTGAGGCGGGTGCAGGTCGTGATTGATTGCACTGACAATTTTGGTACCCGTGACGCCATCAATCAGGCGTGTGTGGAGACTGGAACGCCACTGGTTTCCGGAGCAGCGATCCGCTCTGAAGGACAGATCAGTGTATTCGATTTTCGTCAGCCTGACTCTCCATGCTATCACTGTCTGTATGGTTCATTTGGTGATGAAGATCTAACCTGCTCACAGACCGGCATACTCGCCCCTGTGGTAGGCATTATCGGTACCATGCAGGCGTTGGAAGCACTTAAAATATTGTCCGGATACGGGCAACCGGCAGTCGGGCGTCTGTTGACTTTTGATGCCGCTCAGTTGTCCTGGCGTGAGTTTCGTCTGCGCCAGGATCCCCAATGTTCTGTATGTCAGGCGAAGGCTTGATCAATTAATCCTTCAATGCTTTGAAGGCATCAATGGCCCTTTGTCGGCTCTGTTTTAAATCCACTATCGCCTTTGGGTAATCGATGCTGGTAACCCTCTGTTCCAATGGGTAGTGAATTTTCTTGTCCGGTAGTTGTTTCAGCTCGGGAACATATTGGCGTATGAAGGAACCTTCCGGATCGAACTTCTCACTCTGGCTGACGGGATTGAATACGCGGAAGTAGGGGGCCGCATCTGTGCCGGTTGAAGCGCTCCACTGCCAGCCCCCGTTGTTGGCTGGGAGGTAGCCGTCGATCAGATTCTCCATAAAATAACGTTCGCCTTTGCGCCAGTCGATCAGCAGATTTTTGGTCAGGAACATGGCGCAGATCATTCGCAGGCGGTTATGCATCCAACCGGTGGTGTTGAGTTGTCTCATGGCAGCATCAACGATAGGTACTCCGGTGTGGCCTTCACACCAGGCTTTGAAGTCCTCGTTCGATTCCCGCCATTGCAGATGTTCGGTTTCCGGTTTGAAAGCCCGATGCATGCTGACTCTTGGGAAATCAAACAATATGTTGATGTAAAAATCCCGCCAGATAAGTTCGTTGATCCAACAGTCGATGCCTTCCGATGCGGAAGAGACTCTGGCCTGATATTGGCGTGCAGCATGCAGGCATTGCCTGCCAGACAGAACTCCCAAAGCCAGGTAAGGAGAAAGTTGGCTGGTACCATCCAGGGATGGCAGGTCTCTGTGTCGATGATAATTCGTGGCTGAGTTCTGTACGAATTTTTCCAGCTTTTGATGAGCCGCAGCCTCACCGGCGTTCCATTGGGATGAGTCCTTGCGGCCTATTTGCGTCAGTCGTATCGCGTGGCCGTCAGGTGGAAGGCTCGGGGGATTCCCCTGTGGAGCCTGCCAAAGAGTCAGTTCTGCTTCGTCATACTGCTTCCACCAGGAGCGCTTGAATGGGGTAAAAACAGTATAGGGCGTATTTTGTTGTGTTCTGATACTGCCAACGGGCAGGATTGACTGGTCTCTAAATTTTTTAACCCGGTAACTGTTTTGTTGTAGCAACTGATGAAGCTGCTTATCCCGGTGGCGCTCATTAATCGCATACTCTTCATTAAAGTAGAGTGCCTCGCATTGGTGTTGCTCCATGAAGGAAAGCAGGTGTCCTGGGGTATCCTGGAAGTTGTCAGTGTTCAGAATAAATAATGGTATGCCGCGCTCAGCAAGAGACCTTTGCAAAGACTCCAGATTTTTCATCAGGAAGTCGGCCTTAATTGGTGCCATGTCATGCTCTAGCCATTGGGACTCCGTGATGCAATAGCAACAAATGATATCGCCCTGTGAGTCTATCGAGGCAGCGGTCAAGGAAGGGTTGTCGAGTGTTCTCAGGTCGTTGCGGAACCAATGCAGAATTCGTGGCATAAGAATAGAAAGTTCGTCAAAAAGGAAAACAGAGCTAAGTTACGGCAATAACCAAATTTTGGACCAGTGGAACTCTCCGGCTGCAGAAATATGCAGCCGGAGGACGGTATTTCTAGAGGTTGGCTTCGGCAAATTCAGCCAATACGGAGCGTGGTACACCTCGCAAGTGGACATGTCCGTTATGCTGGAATCCGCGGAAACGTTCGGTGAGGTAAGTCAGCCCTGAGCTGGGGGCATTCAGATAGGCTGTATCTATCTGTGCCAGGTTGCCCAGGCAGATGACCTTACTGCCGGTGCCGGCGCGGGTAATGATTGTTTTCATTTGATGCGGCGTCAGGTTCTGGCACTCGTCAATCACGATCAAGCTGTGCTGGAAGCTGCGTCCCCGAATATAGTTCAGTGATTTGAACTGGATCGGAACCTTTTGCAGAATGTATTCCACACTGGCGGTCATGTTCTCATCATCACTGTGCAGGGCTTCCAGGTTGTCGGTGATGGCTCCCAGCCAAGGCTCCATTTTCTCCGCTTCGGTTCCCGGTAGAAAGCCGATATCTTCATCCAGCCCCTGGGTGCTGCGAGTGACAATGATGCGTTTATAGCGTTTGCTGGCGACTGTCATCTCAATTGCTGCGGCGAGAGCGAGAATGGTTTTACCTGAGCCGGCAGCACCTGTCAGGTTGACCAGGTGAATATCCGGGTCCAGCAGCAGCTGAAGAGCGATCGCCTGATAGATATCCCGTGGCACCAATCCCCAGGCTTCCTGTTCCAGTAAACGATCCCGGGAAAGATCGCGTACGATCAGATGATCGGTATCCACTCGGGAAATCCGTCCGACAAATCCCTGATCGTCGATCAAAAATTCATTGACGGACAGCTCCTTCAGTTCAGGCAGGCGAGGGATTAAATGTTCAGTGACCCCCTCCATTTGCATGGTTTCGACTTTGTTGATGTTATCCCAGAAACTTGCCGAAAATTCTGCATAGCCCTTCGGAAGCAGATCGATGTCATCGATCAGCTGATCCGTATGGTAATCCTCCGCTTCCACGCCACAGGCCCGGGCCTTGAGGCGCATATTGATGTCTTTGCTGACGAGGATGGTTGGTCGGTGCTTGTGTTTCCCCTTTAGTGTGACCAGACCGTTGATGATTTTGTTGTCGTTTAAAGTTTCCGGCAGCTGAACTCTATGGCTGCCGTCCAGGTCCATAAGAATCGAAATGGTGCCCTGCGGTGGTGACTTTTCGTTGCGGACAATATCAACGCCTTTTTCTATTTCTTCCGGAGTGGCATCACCCAGGAGTTTGTCGATGAGTCTGATTGCCTGCCGACAGTCCGCGGCGATGGAGGATTTACCGTTTTTCAGTTTATCCAGTTCTTCAAGAACCGTAAGTGGTATAACTACATGATGTTCTTCAAAATTCAGTACCGAATTAGGGTCGTGAATCAGAACATTGGTATCGAGCACGTAGGTTTTTTCTTGCGAGACGGTTCGCGCCATATTGGGTTTCCTTCGCCAGAGGTATGGTCACAGAGTCAGAGAGTATGCGAGTTGAGGTGCGAGCGGGGCACGTGGCATGTGCCAGAATAGAAAACAGTGTAGTGGTTATAAGGTGGGTTAGAGCCAACAACTCACTCCCTGCCAGTGTTTTTAAGAAACAAGCCAGTGGAGTTTTTACTCCACCTTCACTGAAATAATAACCTAATTAAAAAAAAGATTGTAAGCCCTGTTTTGAAAGAAATGTGCCGACAGTCACTATAGGTCGGTATTGAAAATATTATGGGGCGGTATTGAAAATACGGTGCAGTATTGAAAAAAAATGCGCGCCCCTTAGGCTTGCTTCATTGCCCCTTGCCAAAGCAGAGTCATCGCATCACGCAATGTGGGTGCAAAGTCGGGCATCAGGATTTCATAGTGTCGCTCTTTAATTGCTTCGGCGACATCCGAAGGCAGGTTCTGCATTTGCCACAACCCCAGGATCATGGCGTTAGTGTGTATCAGAAGATCCTTGCAACGGTTCTCGCTCAGTGTGGTCAAGGTGGCGAGGTTGCCGGCAAGAGCACTGAGTCGTTCCACCAGCATGGATTTAAACTCCAGCACTATGCTCACTTCTGTATTTTGCTCCAAAACGGAGTTGGCCATGGTGGCCAGGTGCATAAAATCCGGGTGCTGGTTTGTGAAATCGATCACCTGATCCACAAGGGCTGGTATCAACTGCTCTGAATTGTCCGGATGCGATAGGTTGCTGGCGTGAGACGAGTCGTTAGAGAGAGATAAGCCGTTAGAATGAGATAAGTTGTTGGAGTAAGACAGTGTAAGCTGCACGAGCAGTCCTACCAGGGTTTCGTAGTGAGTGGCGAGCAGGCTGATAAATATTTCTTCTTTGGTTTTGAAGTACAGATACACCGTACCTTTGGCCAGTCCGGCCTCTTGGGCAATGGCGATAACCGATGGCAGGGTGCCAGGTCGGGCCAGGAACAAACGGCTGGCAGCGTCCAGAATACTTTGTCTGCGGAGCGCCTTTTCATCGTCATCGATGGCACGACTGCGTGGAAGAATACATTTCACCGATGCTTCACCTGAATCACAATGTTGGGAAACCCGGAATGATAGCATTCTTTTTGTGTAGCTGCTGCGCACAGCTGTCTGGTGCCAACCCGCAACGAACCGAAGAGAAGATTCGTGATGAGCGGGGTTTGGAACTGCGTGCAATTTGCAGATGAATCATTAAGAATAATCTGCAGACTCAAGGTTGTGGAGTCTTCTCTTTGTAGATCGTTTTTCAAACCACAGGCACTCAACAATAAAATAATACGGAAATATCGCTATGCCATTGCTCGCCAAAGACATCATGACACCGCATGTGAAATCGGTTCCTGAAACCTGGACTATGCAGAAGTTTGCAGGATTTTTAGCGGAAAACGGTATATCTGGGAGTCCCGTAGTCGATGCACGGAATCGCATTGTGGGTATTGCCACGTTGTCTGACATTGCAGACTTCCATCTGAACCACGTGGATACCAATTATGATAATCAAATGACTCCCGAGGAGCAGCGGGAAGCCAGGCGGTTGAGGCAGTTTATCTTCGAGGAAATGTCGCGGATGCCTGTGGAAGTGCGGGATATCATGACGCCTATTTTGTTTTGGGTGGACGAAGATACCGAGGTGACGGAAGTGGCTAAACGAATGATGGAAGAGCATCTGCATCGTATATTCGTCAAAAAAGATGGCGAAGTGGTTGGGATTATTACCTCCTACGATATGCTCAAATTGCTTGCTGAAGGGCAGTAGTTCAAAAGACAAAGAGCGCCATTGAGGCGCTCAGAGAGGTATTTTGGTGAAATGCCTCTTATTGGGATGCTGTATTGTTCACGCCGATGATCGCGCCGCTCTCATCATAGTTGATAACCGCATTGCTGTATTTTTCCGAGTTGGCCACTTCTTCAAGTGCGCGCATAGACTTATAGGGAATATCCACAATCAGTGCATTCACCAGCCAGCTTGGAATTGAACCGGCTGGCTCAGTGTGCTGTAGCCATACCATTTTGGTCTTGTTGTCTGGCAATTCATAGAAGAAGTAGTGGGTTTCCTGCGCCGTTACGCGTACATATTCATCTTTGGCAGGCATCTTGTTATCCACTGCGAACATGTTCATGACAATTGCACCGGTATCCTGGTCTTTGTGGGTGTTGATTTCCAGTACGTAGTCTCTGTCTTTGACCGGCCATGGTAGGTCGTTGACCGAATAGGCGAATCGTTTGCTGAAGCTTTGTTCCTCAAATCCCCAGGATTCCCGGCAGCCGTGAACCCATTCCACACAGGAGCTCGGGTTGGCCATTACTGCCATGATGTTGGTGATGGGAGTGTCGAGAATGGCTTCAGCCTTGAACGCTTCAAAGTCGGAATCAGGCTGGGTTTTGGTAAATATCCTGATGCCCTGTTTCTCAAAGTCGAGGTGCCAATCGGGGGATTCCAGGGGAATTTCTGCGCTTGCTGCAACGGCCGCAAGCAAGGTTAACAGCGAAAAGAAGAATGTGCGCAAGTTGCCTCTCCCGGCAGAGATCTCTTTAGGTTGTTATTCGGTCAGAGAATGCCGATATCATTAGAAAGATTCTGATGATCAGTGCTTTCTGAGCCGTTTGTTATTAGTGTTATACGAGGGCTTATACTAGCACTACTGATTGTCACAAAATGATACAGGGTACAAATTTCCTGATATTGGAACAGCCGGGAATGTTGCATTGAAAGCTCATGAAAACTTGGGGGCAGGGTAGAACAACATAAAAGGAAAAACCTGCCGCAATGCAGCAGGTTGAAAGGCTATCTTATTCCGGAAGCGTGATATTCAATTCCAGTACCGAACAGTCGTCATTGCGGTCGATCTGGACCTGAACGTCTTCCTGGTTGATATGCACATATTTGCTGATGACCTGCAGCAGTTCTTGCTGTAGTTGCGGCAAATAGTCCGGTTGGCTTCGATGGCTGCGTTCGTGGGCGACGATAATTTGAAGACGTTCTTTCGCGACAGACGCAGTGGTCGGTTTTGTACTGCGGAAGTAGTCCCAGAAACTCATGCCTTCCCTCCAAATACGCGGCTAAAGAAGCCTTTCTTCTGTATGTCGAGAAAACGGTGTTCCCTTTCTTCACCCAATAGCCTGGCAACAGCATCCTGGTAGGCTTGTCCAGCGTCGCTCAGGTCGTCGTGTATGACCGGAACACCTTGGTTGGAAGCCGTCAGCACAGCCTGGGATTCGGGGATAACGCCAAGCAGCGGAACTGCCAGAATTTCCTCAACATCCTGTACGCTCAACATTTCGCCTTTGATGACTCGTTCAGGGCTGTAGCGGGTCAACAGCAAGTGCTCTTTGACCGGATCCAGTCCCATTTCCGCCCGTCGGGATTTACTTTGCAGTATGCCCAGAATGCGGTCCGAATCCCTGACGGAAGAAACCTCAGGGTTGGTCACTACAATCGCTTCATCGGCGTAGTACAGGGCCATCAGAGCGCCGTGTTCGATACCTGCCGGCGAGTCGCAGACGATGTACTCGAAGGTCTCAGCCAACTCGTTAAGTACCTTCTCGACACCTTCTTTGGTGAGAGCCTCTTTATCCCTGGTCTGGGACGCAGGGAGAATATGAAGCTTGTCTGTGTGTTTGTCTTTGATCAGTGCCTGATTGAGGGTGGCTTCGCCGTTGATAACGTTGACGAAGTCGTATACAACCCGGCGCTCACAGTTCATGATCAGGTCCAGGTTGCGCAGACCAACATCGAAGTCAATGACCACGGTTTTGTGTCCGCGTTTTGCCAACCCGGTGGCAATCGATGCGCTGGTGGTGGTCTTGCCTACGCCACCCTTACCCGAAGTGATAACTATAATCTTGCTCAACGTAGTAACCCTTTGTACATAGTTCTTAATCGTTTATGCCGGTGTCAGTCACTGTCAGTTAACCCATTGGGTCAAAGACTTGTTTCACAGTTCCCTGATCACCAGCCTATCGTCTTCCAGTTTCAGTAGAGATGGTTTTTTCCAGTGATTGCCCTGTAGGTCCTCACTTATTTTGTATTGTCCGGCGATGGATACCAGCTCGGCTTCCAGGCTTTGGCAAAACACCATGGCTTCCGTGTTACCACGGACGCCAGCCAGTGCTCGTCCGCGAAGCGGACCGTAGACATGGATATTTCCATCGGCAAGAATTTCCGCTCCGGCGCTGACCGGTGCCATGACAATCAGGTCGCCGCCGGGAGCATATACCTGTTGGCCCGAACGGATCGGAGTGCGGATGATTCTGTTGGCTGTCTGCCCGTTGGCAGGCGCAGCACTATCAAGAACTTCCTTATCAGGTGACTCAACCTGAGGAGCTGCTTCCGGGGATGCCTGCGGTTCCTGCTGTGACTCTTGTTGTGGCTCTTTTTGTAAGTTTTGGGATGGTTCTTCTGTATTGTCCTGACGTCCACGGGAGGGCTGTAATACGGCCAATCCGGCAGACTCAGCGGCAGCTATCTGGGTGGGATCCGTTGCCCGCACTCCAATCAGCTGTAGGTTCTGGGCTGAGCACAACTCCCTGATCTGAAGAAAGTTCAGGTCGTTAATATCTTCTGCAAATTTATCAAGGCTGAGGACCAGCGGCAGGTTTTTAAACAGGTTGGGAGCTTGGCGGATTTTTTCCTGAAGAGCTTGAGAAAACTTTTCAGGGTCGAAATATAACAGCTCAAGAGTGGTCAAAGGGACCATACTGCCCTTGAACTGCAAGCACGGCGACGCAAACAAGTCGGCAGTGGCCTGCGGCATAGTCAAAGTCTTTCCCTACCAAGGTGTTAGTGAATAGTTATTATTCGTAATCAATCGTCTGCCGCGGCAATGTGGCTCCCCGCGACACTACGGGTTGGCTCGGATTGTACTGTAATCAACTCAGGGTGGTCCATGGTGAAATCAAGGGGAAAGGACAAATCTACCCGAAATTTAATGAGTTTTTCGGGGAAATAGCTGTTTTGCCACCCTCAAGACGGGCTCTGCGGGAGCGCTATAGTGCGACGGCGCGCCCATCGTGGTTGCCTATAGACTGATTTGGAATGACCTGATGAATAATTATGCCAATTTGTGTGAGATGTGACTCTGTAGGTTCTCCATGGTGCCGGCAGGGATTGCCACCATTTCTTTGTCTTACCATTTTCTTTGCCCTTGAATAGGGTACCCGTCTCTGTACAGGTTATTTGTATCGGACGAAACCTGTTTCAGAGTCTTCAAACACTAGATCGCTAGAGCTCAAAAGGCACAGTCGCTAGAGCTCAAAAGGCATAAAAGTGATCGCCGTGCTGGCAATAAGGATTCCAATCACAGACCCTGCGCCAACATCACTGGGGTAGTGAAGTCCGAGTACCACCCGGGACAATGCCACACAGAGGGTAAAGGGAAGTACGATCAACCCGAGTATCGGATTGATGTAGGTAAGAAGTACGGTGAAGCAGACAGCATGCAGGGTATGGCCGCTCGGAAAGCTATACCGGTCCAATACCTTGGCTGCGCATTCAATACCTGAGTGGGTGATGTAGGGGCGTTCGCGGACCAGCCAGCCTTTAAGGAGCTTGTAAATAATCGTTGAGGCGAGCCCGGCAATGGTTGTCAGAAGAGCAGCGGAGGTACCTTCAAGCAAGAGAACAACGGCGATAACACCGTACCAGAAAGCCCCGTCTCCCAGGCGGCTGACGCCCCGGAAGAACGGCTCCAGGCCGTGATGCCGCGACCACTGAATGGCCTGACGGCACAGCTGCAGTTCAATATCATCGGCTCGTCGAAACAGCTCTGAGGCGTTTGGCGTTTTCATTTGGAGCTCCCTGAATATCCTGGTCGAGTAGTAAGTGAGCGAATTGCCGTGCAAGTTGTTGCCAATCCATGGATTTGGATTGTTGATGGGCTTTACTGCGAAGCCGTGTTAACAGGCTGGGGCGCATGGCTAGAGACAGCGCATGCTGGCAGAACAGATCACTGTTGCCTGACGGTGCCAGCAATGCGCTCTCGTCGTGGTGTAGGTGCTCTCTGGCGGCGGCTTCATTAAAGCTGACGATGCCCAGGCCACTGGCCATGGCTTCCAGGACGACATTGCCGAAAGTGTCTGTAAGGCTGGGGAACAAAAATATATCCGCACTGGCGTAGTGTTCTGCCAGCGACTCACCTTTTTGTACACCAGCAAAGATCACATCCGGGTACATGCGGGTAATTTTTTCCTGTAACGGTCCGCCTCCTACCAGCACCATCCTGGCGTGACTGGCCTGCTGCTGAGCCCTTTCGAAAGCGCTCAATGCGAGAAAGACGTTTTTCTCGTTGGCCAGTCTGCCGACATAGATAAACACGGGGGTGCTGGCATCAGCTCCCCACTGCTTGCGGCGCAGTTCAGATCGTTTGTCCGGATGGAACAGATGGCCGTCCACCCCGCGGCTCCATACACAGGTATTGCTGATGCCCATGGTATCCAGGGCAGCGGCAGTCTGACGTGTCGGTACCAGGGTATGTCGGGTTAACTGATGAAAGTGGATAAAGTAGCGACCAATCAGACGGCTTAGCCATCCCAGGCGGTAGTGGCGGCTGTACTGGTGAAAATTGGTATGGAATCCACTGGATACCGGTATATTCAATTCTCGACAGGCGCTGACAGCACTCCAGCCAAGTGGCCCCTGTGTTGCCACATAAACGGCATCCGGACGATGGTCCTGCCACAACTTGAGCAGCTTTTTCCTGCAGGGGAAGCCAAAACGCATCTCTGAATAGCCGGGAATCGGGCAGCCAGCCACCCTGATGTGGTGGAGGTCGTCAGATGCGTCTTCGGTAGCCGGTTGTCTTGGATGGATCACCTGAACGCTATAGTCGTTTTTTAAGCGTTGGGTAAGCTGATAAAGGGTATTGGCCACACCGTTGACTTCGGGTGGAAAGGTTTCCGTCACAATCGCAATGCGACGACGTCTGGAGGGCGGCGAATTGACCTGGACGGCAATGGTGTTCATTGATTTGGCAGATGCGTTATCCATGGTTGCCCGTTTCTCATGTGTTACCGCTTCAATATGCTTCAGCCTTGTTACAGGCAGGCGTCAGGACTATTGCAAAATGATGACGTCATCAGGCCTGCTGGCTTTGGGTTGGGAGCGGGGATGGAAGGTAAAGCAAGATAATTGAAGGGGATGCAAGAGGATTAAAGAGGATAAAAAGGGAAGAAGCGTTTCGGGGCTTCGATGCTGGCATCGGTGTTCATAATATGCTTATCTCTCGTATCTGATTTATTGGGCCGCCGATGCTTGGAGATCTCTGATCGCAAGGTGGATGGTGCGGGGTTGGCTAAAACAAAGAAGAACAGGAGTTTTCAAGATGCAATATCGGAAATTGGGCAGAACCGATGTGGATGTCAGTGCCATCTGTCTCGGAACCATGACCTGGGGGGAGCAGAATACGGAAGCAGAGGCCCATGAACAGTTGGATTATGCGCTGGACCAGGGGATTAACTTCATTGATACCGCGGAAATGTATCCGGTTCCGCCGAGGGCCGAGACTCAAGGGAGAACTGAGCAGTATATCGGTACCTGGCTGGCCAGCCGCGGGAATCGCGAAAAGGTTGTCCTGGCCTCAAAAGTGGCTGGATATTCTGATGCCATGTCGCATATCCGGGGAGGCCCCCGGCTGAATCGTCAGCATATTGAAAAAGCACTGGATGACAGTCTTTCCCGGTTGCAAACGGATTACCTGGATTTGTACCAACTACATTGGCCCGATCGGCCCACAAACTTCTTTGGCCAGCTAAGTTATCAGCATCAAGAGCGCCAGGATGCCACGCCGATTCTGGAAACATTGGAAGTTCTGGAAGACTTGGTCAAAGCAGGCAAGGTTCGTCATGTCGGCCTCTCAAATGAGACGCCATGGGGAACGATGAAATTTCTGCATCATGCTGAGCAGAGTAATCTGCCCAGAGTGGTCAGTATCCAGAATCCCTATAGCCTTCTTAACCGTTCGTTTGAAGTTGGTTTAGCGGAAGTCGCGCACCGTGAACAGGTGGGGTTACTCGCCTATTCGCCAATGGCATTTGGCGTATTAAGTGGAAAGTATATCGGGGGTGAGCGTCCTGCCAATGCGCGGATTACCCTGTATGCCCGCTTCAGTCGATACACCAACGCCCAGGGAGAAGCGGCAACAGAGGTGTATCAGTCCATCGCGGATAAATATAACCTGAGTCTGGCTCAAATGGCGTTGGCCTATGTTACTTCACGGTCCTTTGTCACCAGCAACATTATTGGTGCCACCAGTATGGCCCAGTTGAAGGAAAATATTGATAGCATCAATCTGGAGCTGTCTCCTGAAATGCTGGAAGATATTGAATCCGTTCATCAGGTATATACATACCCCTGTCCCTGAGCATCACTTTTCCCTGGAGACTTTCTCTTCTCTAGGTGGTGATTCTCTTCTGTAGGTGGTGATACTTTGAGTTATCAATCTTCGGGTAGTTAATCTTCGAGTAACCAGTCTCGGATAGCCAATCTCCGAAAGACTCGTCTCCGACTAAAAAACATCCCGTCTGGCAGTTTTCGCCACGCGGGATGTTCGCCTATGTCATTGCCTCACGTTTGACCTTCGGTATGATGCGGTTTCATATTCATTAGTTATTTTTGAAACCGGCACAAATCCCGGGACTATTCATGGAAAGCAGCGGAGCGAGAGGCGATAAATGTCAGCAAATGATCAACCGGCATGGTCGGAGAAAGTTCTTTGGGGAACGTTGAATGCCCTGGAGCGTTATCTCTACTCGGAAAACTTTATTGTTGCCAATCTGACGCCATATGAAGAAATTTATCGCGATGGCATCATGTCCGTTCGTCATTATCTTCCCCTGGAGGAGTCGGAAATAACCGTTGGAGATGATGTGATCCCGGTCAGCCCCCGTCAACACCGGGTACCTTTGGTGCTGGTGCCGCCGTTGGCTGCGACATCCATGATATTCGATCTGCTTCCTCAACGAAGCGTGGTGCGCTTCTTTCTGGCCCAGGGATTTGATGTGTATCTCATTGACTGGGGGGAGGTTACCGAAGACCACTCTCATCTGTCTCTGGAAACCTATGTCATGGAATGGATGCCGGCAGCTTTGCAAAGTATTCGCAATCATAGCGGAGAGCAGGAGGTTTCCTTCTTTGCCTATTGCATGGGAGGCTTGCTGACATTGATGTATGCCGCCGCCAGCGAAGATGAGCATATTCGCAATCTGGTTACCGTGGCCAGCCCGATCGACATGCACCAAAGTGGTTTGGCTGGGCGTGTTCTGTCGTTGGTATATCGTCCAGCGAATATTGTTTCCCGATTGTTGAACTTCTCTCTCCTGGATTTGCCTGCCCGCTATCTGCATATTCCAGGCTGGTTGAACTCCCTGGCTTTTAAATTAACCAATCCTATGGGATCGGTGATCAGCACGCTGGAGCTTCTGGTGAATTTCTGGGATCGCGAATTTGTTACCAGTCACACCACGGTCAGTCAGTGGTTCGATGAGATGGTTGACTACCCGGGTCAAACCATCAAGGAGATGCTGGTCAAGATGGGGCTGGAAAATCAGATGGCAAAAGGGCGCATGACGATGGGGCAGACATCAGCGGAATTTTCTTCCATACAATGCTCAGTGCTGGCTTTTGCAGGAGATTCCGACAAATTGGTCAGTATTAAGGCGGCCCACAAAGTCATTGATATCGTCTCTACGGAAGACAAGGAGTTCTGTGTGGTGCCTGGAGGGCATGCGGGTGTGTTTGCCGGAAGTAGTGCTCCCCAGAACACCTGGACGCTAAGTGCGGAGTGGCTGGGTCAACGTTCTGATTAATCATGATTGAGAGTTGTGATCGAAAATTGACGTAGAAAATCAATTTTTATGACGGAAATACGACTTTTTGCTAAGTTGATCACGGAATGATCCGGGCGAATACGTATCATAGGAATCATCAAAATGAACCTGTGGATACGGAAGGCGTCGGATGTTAGTAAGAATTTTTGCAATATTGTTGCTGCTGAACCTGGCTGGACAAGCTGTCCAGGCGAAAGCAGAAGTATTGCAGAGCGCATCTGATGACAACATGTTCTCATGGCAAACCGGCTACACGGCTTCGCTGACCCAAGGTGTAGCCGGGGAGCAACAATCCTCTCAGACCGGTGAGTGTGTACGTCGGGCGTTGATGCTGGTGGTCAACCAGTTGATCTTCAGAAAAGATGAAACCACTGCCCAACAGTTCAACGGCCGTACCATGGGGCACGGTCTTCAGCCTGCCCAATATGCTATGGATGTCAATGACGAGGGTGTTAGCCTGACGCTCGGCTGGAAATTTTAAAAAGACATCTCCTGAACAGTTTCCTTTTCCCTTTCCCGATCTTTAAGCGTTCCCACTTCTCTTATCTCAATTTTTCCTGCTCCATAGATGTCACTATGTCATCAAAAATTGACGTGGCTCTGTTGCAGGTTGCTCCTCAGATTCTAGTATGATCATTGACGGGTGATGCTTGTGCACAGTCAGCAGACACTTGGTTAATAAATCTAAGAATAAGGAAGCACAATAATGAGCGATACAGCTCCTCAATATTTTAAGGATATTGAAGCCTGCGTAGATGCGATATTGACAAAGGTGGGGAAGAACGTCGTGCTGGGGCTGCCACTGGGGTTGGGGAAGCCGGTACTGTTGGCCAATGCCATATATCAGCGGGCAAAAAAATGCCCGGATATTACACTCAGAATCGTGACAGCTCTCTCTCTGGAAAAGCCTTCAGGTAAAAGCAAGTTGGAATCCAATTTCCTCGGACCATTTGTGGAACGGGAGTTTGCCGGGGTTCCTGATTTGGATTACGTGTTGGACCTTCGGGCAGGAAAGCTGCCGGCAAACGTGGAAATTCAGGAATTTTTCTTTAAGGCTGGAAGCTACCTGAAAACGCCTTCACAGCAACAGAATTATGTCAGCTCGAATTATACCCACGCCGCCAGGGATCTAATGCTGGCTGGAGTGAACGTGGTGGCGCAGATGGTTGCGAAGAAGGAGATAGATGGTAAGACCTGTTACAGCTTCTCCTGCAATCCTGATCTTTCGATTGATCTGGTGCCCATGCTAAGAGAGCGGGAACGGAAGGGGCAACCGGTCGCCATTGTGGGGGAGGTGAATCGAAACCTGCCATTTATGCATAATCATGCGATTTTCCAGCCGGAGGCAGCGGGCATGATTATCGATAATCCGAATTATGACTACGCGCTTTTCGGTGCCCCCAGTATGGCAATTTCCCCTGTGGACCACATGATCGGATTCCATGCCAGTGCCCTGGTAAAAGACGGGGGAACTCTGCAGGTCGGTATCGGCTCGCTGGGGAGTGCTTTGGTTTATAACTGTATTCTGCGGCAACAGAATAATGGTGTTTATCAATCCCTGGCAGAGGATCTGGAGCTGGCTGAGAAATTCCCCATTGTAAAAGAGTGGGGAGGCTTTACGCCGTTTCATGAAGGTCTTTATGGCTGCAGTGAAATGCTGGTGGACGGATTCATGCATCTGTATCACGCAGGTATCTTGAAGCGAGAGGTCTATGACGATACCCAGTTGCAGGAGTTGCTGAATCGGCGGGCAATCAGTCAGGAAATTTCCCTCGCCACTTTAGATACTCTTGCCGAGGAAGGGTTGGTCAACAGTAAATTGCGATCCCGGGATGTTCAATATCTCAAGCAGTTTGGTGTTTTGAATGATCAGGTGGAGTACAAAGGCGGAGCTCTCCTGGTTAATGGACAGCCGGTTTCAACGGATCTCAATGACTCCGATACTCGGCAGATTCTGGAAGAGCAGGGGCTTGGAGACCGGCTGAAAGGTGGCATTCTCGCCCATGGCGGTTTCTTTCTCGGACCCAAAGAGTTTTATCGGCATCTGATGAACCTCACTGATGAGGAGCATCAAAAATTCTGCATGACCAGCGTCAACTACATTAACCATTTATACGATCATCAATTCGGGCGCCAGGACCTTAAGCGGGCGCAGAGAAAGGATGCCCGGTTTATAAACTCGGCCATGATGGTGACATTGAATGGAGGTGCTGTATCTGACGGGCTGGCTGATGGTCGTGTCGTCAGTGGGGTTGGAGGGCAATACAACTTTGTTGCGATGGCGCACGAGCTGCCTGATGCCAGATCAATATTGAAGCTTAAATCGACGCGGGTCAGTGGTGGACAGATCCTTTCCAATATCGTATTCAACTATGGTCATATCACCATTCCGCGCCATCTGCGCGATGTTGTGGTGACTGAATATGGCATTGCCGACCTATTGGGCAAGTCCGATAAGGATATCTATATCGAGTTGATCAAAGTAGCAGATTCAAGGTTCCAGGAGCAGTTGCTGGAGCAGGCCAAAAGGGTGGGCAAAGTGCCTGCCGGTTATGTGCTGCCGGAGAAGTATCGACATAACACGCCGGAAAGACTTCAGCAGATTTATCGGAAATACAGTGAAATGGGGTACTTCCCACCTTTCCCGTTTGATTGCAGTTTCACTGATGATGAACTGAAGTTGGGCAAGGCTTTGAAGTCACTCAAGGCGAAAACCTCCAGTAGGGCCGGAATGATCAAATGTGTTTTCCGGGCATTGATGATCAAAACCGTGCCGACAGAGCTGATGCCGTTGATTCGACGCATGAAGCTGGATGAGCCTGTTGATTTCAAGGAACGACTGGAGCAGCGTCTGCTAGTGGCAGAGTTAATGGCCTCCGGTGGGAATCGGGTAGCCGTTCCAAGGCCGGTGCAGCGCCATGGGGTGAATCACTGATGATGATATATGTGGTAGACTTCGGGGTTTTATTCGTCACAGAGTAACGCAGGACATGAATCCCAAAGTCTATACCATCGAATACAGCCTGAAAAACGACAATGGTGAGGTGGTGGATACCTCCGTCGGAGGAGAGCCCCTGGTCGTCATGGAAGGGACCAAGCAAGTCGTGCTGGGCCTGGAAAAGGCCTTGTCAGGCCGTGAGCCCGGTGAGAAGCTGGAGGTTACGGTTCCCCCTGAGCTGGCCTACGGACCCCGCCGTGAGGACTTGGTTCAGCAGGTGCATATCAGTCAGTTTGATGGTGTGTCAGATCTGCAGGCAGGCATGATATTTCAGACTCAGTCCGGAGATCAGCGCCATGTTGTGAAAGTGGTTGAGATTAGAGGGGATCAGGTAACTATTGACGCCAACCACCCTCTGGCAGGCTTCTCATTGAACTTTGAAGTGGAAATCAAAGCGGTGAGAGAAGCCACCGATGAAGAGTTAAAACAGGGTTATGCTCTCTCCTGATACCTCCGTTATCACACGTGGCTGATTCTGCCAGACCATGTGCTGGAGTGTATGCTCGATGCGCCTGTGAGCGTCACGGGACAATTCGGTCACATCGGTCCCGGCAGTGACGCCGAGTGCCGGGTGAGCCACCACATAAACTTCTGTTGGTGGTGCCTTCAATAAGCGGATCAGATGGGAGAAAAACTCGTCGTCGCCAATGAAGGGGGCAAGGCTGTCTGGTGTTCCCTCTCGTCTGTAGTGAAGTGTCACCGGCTGAACGTTGCGGCAGGTCGCCTGTGCCGCTTTGAACAGACGGGGATGGAATTTTTTGACAGTCTGACCGTCAGTCGTTGTGCCTTCAGGGAAAATCAGAACGGTCTTCTCCTGAGATAGAATATCTTCAATCTCTTCCTGCACTTTAGCTACCTGGCCGCCACCGCGTTTGATGAACAGGGTTCCAGCCTGTTCCGCCAGAAATCCAATCAATGGCCACTCTCTGACTTCTGCCTTGGATAGAAAGTGAAGAGGCTTCATCGCTCCCAGAACCGGGATGTCCAACCAGGAGATATGGTTGGCGATAATCATGGTTGAAGAAGCTTCCAGCTCACCGTACTGCTGAATATCCACACTAAGTACCCGGCAAAGCCCGGACAGCCACCAGCGGGCAATGGGGGTTGTATTGATCGGTTGGTGCCTGATCCGATTTAATGTGCTGATAAATACGGCCAGAGTGAATCCCCAGAACAGATAAGGGATCAGCAATATGCTTCTGCAAATCAGTCGCAGGTATTCCATATCAGTCTCCTGGAGCGCTGTGCTCAAGCGGCAGTGGTATCGGACTTTTCCTGATCCTTGAGAAAGTGTTTTGCATAACGGGCTTCCAGAGCGCTGATCGGCAATAGTATGAACAGGTCGGCACAGCGGAAGTCCGGATCCCAGCATGGATCGCCGCCAATTTTCGCGCCCAGGCGCATGTAAGCTTTAATGAGCGGCGGAATCGCTACCGGCTCTGTGGTTTCTGAATCAGAACGGGGGAGTGCCAGCTTTGGGGTCACCTGCTTGCTTTCTTCGAGCAGGAAGCGGCGTTTTAGCTGATCCGTGATAGACCAGGCTTCCTGGGTACCGTCAGTGAGGCTGATGGAGCCGCATCCAATCAAATGTTCAAAATCGTGGTCGATGACGTATTTTGCAATGCCACTCCACAATAACGCCAAAGTTGCGCCATTGCGAAAATCAGCATGTACACAGGTGCGGCCGATTTCGAGCTTTTTGCCAGGAAGACGATGGATGTTGGAGAGATCAAATTCGCCTTCTGAATAGAAGCTGCCAGCTTTCGGCATTTGATCCTGGCTGAGTAATCTGGTGGTGGCGAGAATCTGTCCGCTGATTAAATCCTCTACCAGAAGGTGGTCGCAATGGGGGTCAAAACGGTCCTGATCGATGCCATCCTGGGCACCGTGCAGATTAGCGCCGAATTCCTCCGTGAAAACCTGATAACGCAGCCTTTGAGCTGCAAGAACATCTGCTTCAGATTCGGCAACCCGGACATGCAGCTTGGCCGCTTTAGGGCAAATGTTATGTACGCGAACGCTTGGACCTGATCTGTGCATAGTATTTCTCTTATAAGTATCAGTTCTGGCGGATACTATGGCTGCCAGTTGACAGGTTGTTGACGATTAGATGACGACTACATGACAACGGGTGAATTTGGCGGGATAATCGCGAAAAATTATCTGGCGGAAAGGTTTTTTAGAGATTTCTGTGAACGTGTTAACCTGACACATATCTCAACAAATTAAGACGTTTAGGGTAATTTTTGTAAGACTGGTTATACTTATGTGTACAAAAGTGCTATTTTTCATATAAGTCACGAATAATTATAAGATTTATGCACTTTCACCACTCGGGACTGATTTGTTTACCGGGTGAATGAGTGAATCAATGGGGCGCTGCACAGGAATACGCAGTGAGAATGGCAGGGAAGGTTCTCAATTCTACAAGAAAGAGTAACGGACACCGTGGATACGAACGAAGCTTGGCGCATTTTGATTGTCGAAGACGACGAACGTCTTGCCGATTTGACCAAAGAGTATCTTGAATCCAATGGTCTGGTGGTTTCGGTGGAGCCCAATGGGGGGAAAGCTGTTGACCGCATCCAGAATGAACAGCCCGACTTGGTTGTGCTGGATTTGATGTTGCCCGGTGAAGACGGGCTATCCATTTGTCGTAAAGTCAGACCGTCCTATCACGGACCCATACTGATGCTGACCGCCAGAACTGACGATCTGGATCAGGTATTGGGACTGGAGATGGGCGCAGATGACTATATGTGCAAACCTGTTCGCCCGCGCGTCTTGCTGGCGCGAATTCGTGCATTGCTGCGAAGGGTGAAAGAACAGGGCGAACCACAGGCGGTGAGTGCCGCAGAAGAATCAGCTGATGAGCCGGTTCGTCTGGTGTTCAATAACCTGGTAATTGACCGTTCCATGCGGGAAGCCTGGTTGGAGGATGACAGTATTGACCTGACAAGTGCGGAGTTTGACTTGTTGTGGTTGCTTGCCAGTAGCGCTGGTCGAGTGCTTAGTCGGGAAGAAATTTTTACCGCACTACGTGGTATTGAATACGATGGACAAGACCGTTCAATAGATGTCAGGGTTTCACGGATTCGTCCCAAAATCGGCGACGATCCGGTTCATCCCAGACGGATTAAAACGGTACGCAGCAAAGGTTATCTATTCGTTAAAGAAGCCTGACAGGCTGCCTTGTCGTGAACAATGTTTTTTCCAGGGTGTTTGCCGGTGTGGCTGTGGCGTTGCTCTTCTATGCCGTGCTCGCCTTTGGGTTGTTTCATAGTCTGAATCAAGTCCGCTACCTTCAATATCAGGAGGAGCGGGTTGAGCCTCTTTTTTCTTGGTTGAAGGTTTCTCCAGAGGATCGTCTGGAGTTTCTGGCCTCCATCCTGCCGCAAGAATCTGAATTTCACCTGTTATCCCTTTCTGATCTTTCTCTCAGTCGGTTGGAGCAGGAACGACTTGCCTACGGACAGAGTCTGGTTGTTTCCCATCAAAGTGGTCTGCACGCTTTTGCGCAAACAGACTTCAATCACGTGTTCGCTGCTTATTTTTCCGACCTTCCAATGGAAAGTACATTGTGGGCCGCAAAGCTGATCGCGCTGCAGGTGAGGGCAGTGGCAAATGAGCATCGGGAAAAGACCTTGCAGGACCTGGGAGCATTTTTCAATCTGACTCCTCAACTGGCGCCATTGGCTGAACTGGCAGATTGGCAGCCGATTAAACAGAGTGATTTTCTCAATAACGGTTGGGCGTTGCTGCCATCACAAGGGCGAAGTGGAGATACCCTGGTCGTGGCATTTGATAAAGAGAACTACCTGAAAGTCGATCCTATCCCCACGTTTAATCCATGGGCCTGGCCAGTATTGCTGACGCTGGTTGTTGCGGGGCTGTTGTGCATTGGCGCTACGCTTTATCTACTGCTCGATAAATTGGAGCGGCGGTTACGGAAACTTGAATCTGTGGCCAGTCGTATTGCCCGTGGTGAGCTTGATGCACGGGTGGATGACAGTCGCTTCGATGCGATTGGCAGGCTGGGCACTGTATTCAATCGGATGGCTGAGCATATTCAGCGTCTTGTCGGGGTGCAGAGAGAAATGATTCATGCTGTTTCGCATGAGCTTCGAACCCCTGTAGCGCGTATTCGTTTTGGTGTGCAGATGATTGAGGACACTCCTAACGAAGAAATGCGTGCCAAGCAATTGGAAGGTATTGATCATGATATTCAGGAGCTGAATGAGCTGATCGATGAGATTCTGACATATGCCCGTCTGGAGCAGGGTGGCCCCATATTGGATTTCCAGGAAGCAAATGTGCTGGATATCGTGAATCAGGTGGTGCAGGAACAGCAATCTGTGAAGCCTGAGATGTCTATTCTCGCTAATATCAGTGAGGGCTCTGACCGTTGGAAAATGTCTGAAGTGGAGCCCAGATATATACATCGATCGGTGCAGAATCTGGTTGGGAATGCCACGCGCTATGCCAAATCCCGGGTAGTGGTGAATGCCAGTTTTGGTTCAGATACCTGTCGGATTGATGTGGAAGATGATGGTCCGGGAATTCCGGAAAGTGATTGGGAAAAAGTGTTTACCGCCTTTGCGCGGCTGGATGACAGTCGAACTCGTAGCTCCGGTGGGTATGGGTTGGGTCTCTCGATTGTAAGAAGAATATTATACTGGCATGGAGGTCAGGCATTTGTCGGGCGAAGTGATCATCTGGGCGGGGCGAAGTTCAGTCTTGTATGGCCACGCAAGCAGCCAACGTAATTGATTGAATTTGGACGGTTTAGTTTACTTAACGTTACACTAGGCCACAGTAATTCAACAGACTTGTGTAAGTGATCTCGGCATACTTTGCATCGTAAGGGATGACTCTTTGAGGTTGTAGTTCTATCGAACTTTCCTTGTTTCATTTAAGGGCTCACATTGAGCCCTTTTTTTGTGCCTGAAATAAGGTCCTGCCCAATATGGTCCTGCCATTTGAGGGGGGGGGGAGAAGAGAGTCAGATTCTGAAGGCGATGAGATGATCCGCTGCCAAACGTATGGCGACTTCACCGGCAACAGGGTAATCCTGATGGCTGGGAGCTAAGATCTCCAGTTTTCGGCTTGAGGGCAGCTGTAAGCGATATAAAGTGGAAGATCCGGCAAAGACTTTGTCGATCACTTTGACCTTAAGCCCTGATCGCTCATCGAAGACAACATCATCCGGCCTGATCAGCACTTCAACCAGTTCGCCCTGGTCCCAGGGGTAGGCGCGGTCTCCACCGATTTCTCCCAATTCCGTTTTAATTTTATCCGGCTCAATCATCGTGCCGGGGATTAAAACGCCTCTACCGACAAAATTCGCAACAAACCGGTTGCTGGGCTCATGATAGAGATTGTAGGGCGTATCCCACTGCTGCAATGTCCCGTTATGCAATATGCCGACATGATCTGCCATCGCAAACGCTTCGTTTTGATCATGTGTCACGAGTATGGCGGTGGTCCCTCTTTTTTTCAGGATATCGCGAATATCCAGGCTGAGACGGGATCGTAGCTCCGCATCCAGATTGGAGAATGGTTCATCCATCAACAGCAATAATGGGTCGGGAGCCAGTGCTCTGGCCAGCGCCACCCTCTGCTGTTGGCCGCCGGACAGCTCATGGGGATAGGCGTCGGTATAGGACGATAGCCCCGTCAATTCGAGCATTTCTGAAAGAATTCGGTCTGCCTGAGCCAGTTTTCCGTTGTGCTTGGTTAATCCAAAGCGGATATTCTGGCCCACCGTCATATGGGGAAACAGCGCATAGTCTTGAAACACCATACCAACCTGACGTTTTTCGGGTGGCAGGGTGATCATTTCTGACGACAGTACTTTTCCGTTTAATTCAATGCTGCCGCCGAAAACCGGCTGAAAACCTGCCAGAACTCTTAGCAGAGTAGTTTTGCCGCAGCCGCTTGGGCCAAGCAGGCTGGCAATTTCACCTTGATGCAAATGAAAGGAAATATCTTCTGCGACACGTTTTTCTCCGTAGCCGCAGCTGATATTGGAAGCTTTAAGCAGGAATGGCTCGCTCATAGATCAGGATTGTTTGCCCAACATCAGGAACTCCATCAGGGCCTTTTGGGCGTGCAAGCGGTTTTCCGCTTCATCCCAGACAACCGCGCGTGGATCATCCATCATTTCATGGCTGACTTCTTCGCCCCGGTGAGCAGGAAGACAGTGCATAAACAGGGCATCCGGGTTGGCCAGGTCCATTAGTTTCGTTGTGACCTGATAGTCAGCAAACGCTTGTTCTCTCTGCTTTTGTTCCTCTTCCTGTCCCATGGAGGCCCAGACATCGGTCACAATAAGGTCTGACTTGCGTGCCGCTTCGGCAGGGTCTCTGACGATGGTCACTCTGTCCTGATTGGCATCGACAAGTGCCTGCATTGGCTCGTATCCCTCAGGGCAGGCAACAACCAGGTTAAAATCAAACTGACGGGCCGCATTGATATAAGAGTTGCACATATTGTTGCCGTCACCAATCCAGCTCACGGTTTTGCCCTGGATGCTTCCGCGGTGCTCAACGTAGGTCTGTACATCGGCCAGCAGCTGGCACGGATGATAATCGTCTGTCAGGGCGTTGATGACCGGACAGCTGGAATATTTGGCAAATGTCTCCAGCTTGCTGTGTTCGAATGTCCGAATCATGATGATATCCACCATACTGGACAGTACACGAGCGCTGTCTTCAATAGGCTCGCCTCGACCCAGTTGGGTGTCCCGGGGAGATAAGAAAATCGCTGAGCCGCCGAACTGACTCATGCCGGCCTCAAATGAGACCCGGGTTCTGGTAGAGGATTTTTCAAAGATCATCCCCAGAACTTTGCCGGTAAATGGCATGTACTGGACACCTTGGCGATGGTCCTGCTTCAGCTTGATCGCGCGGTTGATAATGCTGCCCAACTCATCTTGCGTCAGGTCTCCCAGGGTGAGGAAGTGTCTGCTGCTCATCGGTTTTCTTGATCTCCGTTGGAAGTGAGTACGTGGTTATACCTATTCTTGTCCAATAATGAAATAGATCTCGCCCGGCATTATGAAAAACATGCCGGGATTGATCGCTTTGGAAGTATTAGGTCAGCGGGGGCGTTTTCTATCGTCGCCAGCGTACAGCTTAATCAGTGTACACAGGGTATTGGCAAGATAGTCTGCATCCGCATCAGACATGACAAGGGGAGGTAACAGTCGAATGACTTTATCCTGAGTAACATTGATCAGTAGGCCTTGAGCCTGAGCCAATGGAACCAGTTCAGGACAGGGCTCCTTCATCTCAATTCCGATCATCAGCCCTTTGCCACGGATTTGCTTGATGTAATCAGCACCACCCAGTTGGCTTTCAAACTGGCTAATAAGCCTTTCTCCCAGCTCCCGTGCCCGGTTGCTCAGATTCTGCTTCTGGATAGTTTGGACGACGGCTAATGCGGCAGCACATGCTAACGGATTGCCGCCAAAAGTTGAGCCATGACTCCCTGGGTGGAATGCTTCAGCTGCACTGCCTCGAGCAAGACAGGCGCCAATGGGGAAGCCATTTCCCAGTCCTTTGGCTGTAGTCACTACATCCGGGTGAATACCATATTCCTGGAAGGCGAAGTAACTGCCTGTGCGCCCGTTACCTGTCTGGACTTCGTCCAGCATGAGGAGCCATTCATGCTCGCGGCAAACTTTCTCAACATATTTAAGGTATTCGGCATCTGCCGGAGTTACACCGCCTTCACCCTGTACCGGCTCTAGAAACACGGCAACAACATTGCTGTTTGAGTCAGCAATATGTTCAAGGGTTTTGGTGTCGTTAAATGGGGTGCGCACAAAGCCGCGCACTAAAGGTTCAAAGCCTGCCTGAACTTTCCTGTTTCCGCTTGCGCTTAATGTTGCCAGGGTGCGGCCGTGGAAGGCGTTTTCCATGACAATAATGGCAGGATTCTCAATGCCTCTTTTTTTTCCATGCAGGCGAGCCAGCTTGATGGCGGCCTCATTGGCTTCCGCGCCGGAGTTGCAGAAGAACGCATTATCCATTCCTGAAACTTTACACAGAAGCTCACCCAGAGACTCCTGATTGGGAATTTTAAATAAGTTAGAGCAATGGGTCAGTTGTGCGGCTTGTTTGGTGATGGCGTCGGTGACTGCGGGGTGAGAGTGCCCCAGACCGCAAACGGCTATACCGCTGATTGCATCAAAGTAGCGGTTTCCATTGGTATCGTATAACCAGCAGCCCTCTCCCCTGGAAAAGGAAATAGGCAGCCTGCCATAGGTGCTCATCAACGGTGCAGCGGGCATTCCTGTCAAACCTCTCTATACAATGGGCGCCATGCATGTCCTGCAAACTAAATCAGTGAGTTATATGCATACCCGAAAAACCAACAAAAAAAGGCAGCCCCGGCTGCCTGTCGGATAGTTATAGTATAGATTATTGTGTCACTTCGCAATTTAGCGGGAGCATTGCTCCTGATCGGATATTTCCTCGTTAATAGTTGAATCACGAAGCAATGTTATGAGGCCTGTGTTGGTAGTTGCGAGGATAAAAACATAGTAAAATAGTCAACTGTTTCGATATCTCGAATGTATTGTAATCAATCGTCGAGGCCCCATAATGTGAAGACATCCAATCAAAGTTAGCAGGTTCAGGATCTATGGATATTATTGAAGTCATCAAAGAGCAGCTTTCCAGCAATGACATCATTCTCTATATGAAAGGGGCTCCAAATGCTCCTCAATGTGGCTTTTCTGCTCGAGCTGTCCAGGCGTTGATGGCGTGTGGTGAGAAGTTCGCTTATGTAAATATCCTGGAGCATCCGGAGATTCGCGAAAATCTCAAGACCTATTCAAACTGGCCTACATTCCCGCAGCTCTACATCAAAGGTGAGCTGGTTGGAGGGTCCGATATTATCAGCGAGCTCTATGAAAAGGGTGAGTTGCAGGACATGGTGAAGAACGCCGTAGCGGCAGCCAGCGAATAATTCTTTCTATCCCGGGAGTGCTCTCAGCTTGAAGTGTGCTCCCGGGTCTCTCTCCCCGCTATTTTCCCCATTCAATTTCTATTGAACTCTCGTCCGCTCCAAGCTAATTATCCATCTGATTCTGGCTTTTTGGGGGAATATATAATCTGAACGAGATAGTTGTAGTCGAATGCCCTGTCTGATGAGGGTGGAGGCTCGAACGGATTGGCTGCGTAGGCGCTTCTGATTGCTGCGGCGTCCAATTCGGAATCCCCGCTGCTTCTCGCGATTTTTGCCCTTACCAGCATGCCGTTTGACTGAAATCCAAGTTCAAGTACCACGATACGTTCGTTCTGCAGTTCACTGAAGGGGTATTGCTTGTCATGGTATTTGTTGTTGGCCAAGTGCTTTACGAGGTAGGGCCAGAACTCACTTTGTGTCGAAGGGGTTGCTTTAAGCAGGTCCTTGATCTCATCTTCATCATTGGTCTTTTGGTTTTTATTGCCAGTCGCGCTGTCCTGAGGGCGGCGGTGGCTGAACATGTTGTCTATCCAGGATAAGTTAGGTTTGCTGGAGGACTGCTTGCTCAGTTCATGGAAGGCGTCGGTGGATTCTGACTTCCAAGGAAGCGAATTGTCGCGAATATCCCGGCTGTCATCGGTTGGACGAGAGCTGTCTGCTGGCTTGGATGGGGACGGGAGGGGGTTAACGGGGCTGGTGGAAGGGCTCGGAATTGAGGTTTGCCCTTGCGCCAGAGAAAGTGTCATGGTCGTGCTTTGTCGCGCCTTAACCGGTTGTTTGATTAATAGGGATAGAAATATGACATGCGCAGATATTGAAATGACGAATGCGTATATTAAATAACTGTGGTTTGAGTACATCTTGCTCATGTCGAAGGCGTGCTGACAAGGGTTGTCTGTAGCAGAAGGTTAGGCAGGCCTAATCCGAAAGCGAATATAGCATATGTCTTAATGTGATAATGCGGGCTAATGCCCGCTTTATCAGTAGGGAGAGTCAATCGATTGTAAAAGGCCAGGTTCAATGCGGGTATTTTATCAGGCTACCTTGCCAGACATTTTGCGCAGATTGTTCATCACCGAATCGATTGCGCGATCTATCAGCATGCCTGACTCTAGGATGATCATGGTGCCTTTGTTGAGTTCTTCGGCCAGCTCTGCGCGAGTTTTTTCCACTACTTTGAGGCCAAGGCGGTTTACAAAAATCAGGCTGTCAGATTCTTCCAGTGCCGTCGAGAGCTTACAGCGGAACCTGGAGCCATTGACGAGCTTGAATTCCACCCACTCTCCTGTCTCCAGGCTGTCAATCTGTTCCAGGTAATGAGCCAGCGAAGCGTCATTAACGTGGACCTTTTTCTTCTCGGCAGCATCAATAGCTGCTTTGAGGTCTGTAAGCGGTGGTGGTTTGGGAGAATCTTTCAGTGCCGCAGTTACAGACTGCTGCTTGAATGTCTGGGTCAGCTGCTTTTTCAGGTCCAGGAGCATTTCGTCCAGACGGCCTGTGTTGTAGGCAACTTCCTTTAGTCCGACTTTCAGATTCTTCAGCAACTTGGGAACCACTTGCACCCAACGTTTGCGGGCTTCTTCCTCGGAGTGAATCTGTAGACACCAGATCAGTTCATCAACTACCTTCACGCATTGACTAAAACGATGTCCTCGTCCTTCTTTGAGGTAAACCAGAAACATTACGCGGCTCCAGCCACTCTTTAAAAGATCCAGTGCCACTTGTGGGATCGCTGTGCTGGAAATTTTTTCGTACAGAATTCTGTCGACGACGAGCTTGGCTTTCTGAGATTTTACTCGGCCAATTTCCGCTTCTTTTGTGCGCTGTTCTACCAGTTTGGATTTGCGCTCTTCTCTTGAAAGATAGTTGTTAAAGCTTTCATGTAAGCGCTCGAACAGGCTGATGTCGCCATCAAAGTCTTCCAGTATAGCGTGGACAACGTCATGGATCTGTTGATACAGCTTGTCCCTGGTCTTCTCGGAGGCGTCACTCCAGCCAATGCTGGCTTTGGCCAGTGCATTCAAAAGTTTGCGGGCAGGATGACTTGGCTTGCTGAAAAAGCTTTTATCTCTGATGGCTACTTTTAATATTGGAATCTGGAGACGGCTGATCATTACCTGCACGGGGGCAGACAAATTGTAGTCGTCCAGGATGAACTCAAATAGCATTGAGACGAGGTTGATCAGGTCTTCATCAACCTGACTAATGGTTGTCGGGCGCTCAGACGTCTTGGCTTGTTCATCAAGAATGCCTTTAACTGCGGCCTTAAGGTCAACGGCTACGACAGGACCCTCTGCGAGATTGTCCGCAATCATTGAGTCCTGAAGGCCGGTTAGCATATTGACAAGTTGGGGGCCTTCTACGAGCTGTGGAGGGCCAGAATAGCCTGTGCCACCGTATATGCGCCCTTGGTTGCCGCTAGGAGCGGTCTGCTCAGTCGTTCCCTGTCGAGAGTGGCTTTTGCCGCCTTGTTTTACCGGGGATGAAGTTTGGCTGCTGTCGCCTGTAGAGCGAAGAGAAGCTAATAGCTCTTGAGCCTGCTCAAAGACATCACTCTCTGGTGGGAAATTGTCATTGCCCAGAATCTCTGCCCCGTCGTTTGATTCATTGGAGGGCTGTGAACGGGTAGGTTGGCTACGATTATTGGTGGTCGTGTATTTTAAATTGAGCAGGATGCCTGCTTTGACCAGAATATTGTTACCGGAATCCAGCAGTTCAACCAGGTAGTTCATCACATGTCTGTCGAACTGTTTGAAAACAATCAATTTTTCCTTAATTTCTATTTCAAGGCCGCTGCACACTTCTGCAAAGGCCCGGCAGATTAACTCCGGGTCCAGTGGATTTACCTGCTTGGTGTTATTGCGGTCTGAATAGAGGGTGGAAACCCTTGTCTGAAACTGCATCAAAGAGCCGGAAAAATTGGCTTTAGCCTTGCTCACCATGCTTTCAATGGCGACAGACTCCTCTAATGCATCATTATGCACAAGGGTTAGGTCTTCCATCTCTATGTCATCGGAAGAATCCTGATTCTTCTCGCCGGCTTCCGGTGGGATTTCAAAAGCGTCTTCCAGTGTCTGCTGCAGGAAGCTTTCGATGCCTTTTCTTTTAATGCGTACTTCCCGCATAGCCTCGAAATAACGATTCTGCTCATTATTCGTATGGGCGTGGTTGGCAAGTTCAAAAAATGAATCGTCAATGCCATCGAACATGGCATTCAGGTGGTCGGATAAAAGAGATATGGAGTTGTTGCGAATCCTTTGCTTCAGACTCTCATTAGAGGGGCTGGTACGTGCATTGAGGTGTTCATGCATGTAGCTGACACCGCTCCCCTTGTTCATAAACTTCTCCCGTCGCGCCCACTGGGCATCAAAACCAACTGCAAAGCAGCCCTGTTTGTTAGTAGCGTTCGGCGGTGTGTTTACTTATGATTTTTATGACTATTGTACGTTTTTATATGGAAAAATCTACAGCAATTAATCATGCTGCCAAGCTATTGTAATCTATATTTTAATAGTCATTTTAGTTGCCGGAAAAGGAAGATGTTTCCTTTTCCGGTAGTAATTTACAAGCTATTGTCACATGTCGATCAGGTTGTGTAAACCGGACCAATGCCAAAGCTCCAGATGACTACGCTGGTAGCAATCAGAGCGACCAGCATAACCAAGCCCACCGTCAGAACACTGCTTGCAAATAGGAAGCCGCGATCTTTGGGGATTTTCATCAAAATCGGTAAACCTTCATAGAGCAGGTAGACCGAGTAGCAGACTCCGACCAGGCCAGTAAGCATGTTCAGCCAGATGTTCGGATAAATTGCCATTGCGCCCATAATGTATAAGGGGGTTGCGCCATAGGCAGCCAGTTCGACGCCATGTGGATACTGTTTGTTATCGGCGCCATAAGTGACGGCCATAAAGTCAATAAATTTGCCCAGAATATAAACACCGGCCAGTATGGCCATGTAGAACAGCACGCATAGGTTAAGTGCGCTTCCGGGGGTGAGTTTAACAATCTCATCACTACCGATTTGCCAGCCCACTTGAGTGGTACCGATATAGGCGGCAATCGTAGGGATTAGGGCCAGTAGAATCGTATGTTGAACGTATAGGCGTCCGGTAGTGGCGTGTTGCTCGCGAATCGATTGCCACTCTTCATCCGGATGGGTGAAAAGCCCGAGAGTGTGTTCCAAGATCATGGTTAGGAAGCCTCCTTATTATTTTTATCTCACACTTAACTAGATAGTGTTAGCGCAATTCATAGTCAAGGAGTTGCTTATAATTTGATCTTTTAAGCAGATTCTCTTTAGACTTATGGCTTATATAGAGGCTTCAACAATCGCTATTGCTACAGCTAATAGCGATATTAATCAGGTAGTCCGACGATGGCTGCTTTCACTACGTTGTCTTTAACCTGCTTGATTTCCACATTGTAACCATGGAGTTTCAGGCAGGTTGGGTACTCAGGTATTGCCTCCAATACCTCAAGAATAAGCCCGTTGAGTGTTTTGGGGCCGTTGGTTGGCAATTTCCATCCCAGCACTTTGTTGATCGTGCGGACAGTTGCAGAGCCATCGATAAGAAAGCGATTGGCGTCAAGGGGGGTGATATCCGGGCTGGTGGCAGCAATATCGGTTGTGAATTCCCCAACAATTTCCTCAAGTATATCCTCAAGGGTGGCAATCCCCTGAACGTCCCCATACTCGTCAACAACAACACCTATCCGACGTTTTTCTTTCTGGAAGTTAAATAGTTGAGTGTGCAGAGGAGTGCCTTCTGGAATGAAGTAAGGGTCTCTGCAGCTTTGTAGCAGCATGGCCTTGTTAGCATCATTCTGGGCCAGGAACTTGGCGGCATTTCGCAAGTGCAGGATCCCGATAATATTATTGATGTCTCCACGATATACCGGCAGGCGTGTATGTTGGGCTGCCTTTAGTTGATCAACAATTTCATCTATATCGTCTTCAATATCGATGCCTGTGACTTCACTGCGAGGAATCATGATGTCTTCTACGGTGACCTTTTCCAGGTCAAGAATGCTCAATAGCATCTGTCGGTGTCGCTTGGGGATGCGAGTCCCTGATTCATGTACCAGTGTACGCAGCTCTTCTCGGGATAAATGATCTGTTCCCTCAGCGTATTCCTTAATGCCAAGCATGCGCAAAAGGGAGTTGGAGAGCAGGTTTACACACCAGACAAACGGGTACATCAGCTTTAACAGCGGAAGTAGTGCGACTGATGCGGGGAAGGCAATTTTCTCGGGGTAGGTTGCCGCTAGAGTTTTTGGGGTAACCTCGGCAAATATCAAAATAACAATGGTAAGCAAGGCCGTTGCGATCGCAATACCTACATCACCCCAAAGCCTGGTGGCAATGATGGTGGTTATGGACGATGCCAATATATTGACGAAGTTATTGCCTATCAGAATAACGCCAATCAATTGATCGGGGCGTTGAAGAAGTCTGTTTGCCCTGGCTGCGCCTCGATGGCCGTTTTTCGCAAGATGCCGCAAGCGATATCGGTTGAGCGACATCATTCCGGTTTCTGAACTCGAAAAGAAGCCGGACAGCACAATCAGAAGGAATAGTATGAAAAGTAAGAACGGGATAGATGAATCGTTCAAGGAAGTGATGAATCCTTTGAAATAACAGTGGTTAACATGATAGGAGCGGGAGTGTGGCTGTCAAGCGTCATGGTGTTTTGTTTAGCAAAATTTCCAGGACAAATTTGCTGCCCAGGAACCCCAGCATCAGTATGGCGAAGCCAATGATGGTAATCTGTGCGGCACGGAGCCCTCGCCAACCCCAGAGTTTTCTGCCTGTCAGTAAGATAAGAAACAAAATCCAGGATACGACTGAGAGTACCGTTTTATGAACCAGATGCTGGGCAAACAAGTCCTCTACAAATAGCGCGCCGCTTCCAATTGCCAGAGTCAGGAGAATGAACCCTGTCCAGATCATTTCAAATAGTATGGCTTCTGAAGTTTGTAGTGGTGGTAGAGCCTTAATAAGTCGGCCTGTTAAATGGGATTTTAGCTGGCGATTTTGAGCATAAAGAAGTACAGCTTGTATGGCGGCGAGGCAGAAAACCGCGTAGGCCACCACAGAGAGTGCAGCGTGTATCAGTACCCCGGTTTGGTCCATTGAGACAACAAGTTGTGGACCGCTTCCGTTGATCGCAATGATGATGGCGGCAACTGATGTGGGAAAAATTATGAGCTTTAAATTATGGACTGGTTTACTGACGGCAAAAAGAATAACGATGAAGCTAATCACCAGGCTGATGCCGGACAGAGTATTGTAAACACTGAAGTCTGGGCCGGCAGGGGTGGAGAGGTGTGGCCACAGTCCCATGGCGTGTGTAAGTACTGCAAAAACGCCCATGATTAAGGCGATGTAAGGGCGCTGGGGGATTTTTCCCTGATAAACAGCAAACTGCATGGTCGTCGCAGTGGTGTAGATAATGATGGCAATAATGCTGAGAGTAATCGCGCTCATTAAGAAACTTCTTAAGGAAATCTTTGTATTTAAATGGGATTTAATTGCAGATTGTGTTGCCCCATCATAGGAGTAGCGCCCCACTTTGTACATATTATCGTGGGCTGAATTGCGAAAAGTGCCGGAAATCTCCCAAAGGATGCTCCCGGAAAGCAAAGATCAATAGTTGTTAATGAAGTATCGGGATGGGTTCGCTATAATCCGCAACCTTGCACCGATCAACTCTGGAGACGCATGTTATGTTTGATAGTCTGACGGAACGTCTTTCCGACAGTCTCAAAAAAATTACCGGTCAGGCCAAGCTAACCGAGGACAATATCAAGGAAACCCTGCGCGAAGTGCGCATGGCGCTGCTGGAAGCGGATGTCGCTTTACCGGTTGTCAAAGAGTTTATTGATGGCGTCAAGCAGCGCGCGGTCGGTCAAGAGGTTATGCGTAGCCTGACCCCTGGGCAGGAGTTTATCCGTATTGTTCAGGCGGAAATGGTTCGTGTTATGGGGCAGGGTAATGAAGACCTGAACCTCAACGCTCAGCCGCCGGCAGTGATTATGATGGCGGGTCTGCAGGGGGCTGGTAAAACAACGTCAGTCGCCAAGCTGGCGAGGCTGTTAAAAGAGCGTCGCAAGAAATCGGTGATGGTGGTGAGTGCTGATATATATCGGCCTGCGGCTATCAAGCAATTGGAAACTCTCGCTGGAGAAGTGGGAGTAAACTTCTTTCCCAGTACCGCCGACCAGGATCCTGTAGATATTGCTAATGGGGCTATTGCGGAAGCTAAGCGCCGTTATAACGATGTGGTTATCCTTGATACAGCTGGTCGCCTTCATATAGATGAAGGGATGATGGGGGAGATCAAGCGCCTTCATGCGGCGGTAAACCCTGTCGAGACTCTGTTCGTCGTGGATGCGATGACGGGGCAGGATGCTGCTAATACAGCCAAAGCGTTCAATGAAGCTCTTCCGCTGACCGGGGTTGTCCTAACTAAAGCTGATGGTGATGCCCGTGGCGGAGCAGCGCTGTCGGTCAGGTCTATTACTGGCAAACCCATCAAGTTTCTCGGTATGGGTGAAAAAACAGATGCGTTGGAGCCCTTCCATCCTGACCGTATAGCGTCTCGAATCCTTGGTATGGGGGATGTTCTCTCTCTTATTGAGGAAGCTGAGCGCAAACTGGATAAGTCCAAAGCTGAGAAACTGGCTAAGAAGGTCACTAAAGGAAAATCCTTTGATCTGGAAGATTTTCGTGACCAGCTTCAGCAGATGAAAAATATGGGTGGTATGACCGGTCTGCTGGATAAATTGCCGGGAATGGGGCAGGTGAGTCAGATGGCTTCTCAGCATTTGAATGAGAAGATGTTTGTTCATATGGAGGCGCTGATAAATTCTATGACGCCTCATGAGCGACGTTACCCTGATGTGATCAATAACTCTCGTAAGCGCCGTATCGCGTCAGGCTCTGGTTTGCAGATTCAGGATGTAAATCGTCTTCTGAAGCAGCATAAGCAAATGCAGAAAATGATGAAAAAGTTCTCCAAAAAGGGCGGCATGATGAATATGATGCGCGGAATGAAGGGGATGATGCCTCCGGGTGGTGGAATGCCGCCAATGGGGCGGTTTTAAAAGCGTCTCGGAAGGGAATGCGTTTCTACGAGAAATAAGCGAAAAAAGTAGTTTTCAATGCTTGAATAATTGCGTAGAATATGCGCCCTTTCAGGTAGTGAGCCGATTTGGCAATAAAATTGTTAGCGCCCGCGGCCAAGATTTATTTATACGAAAAAACAGGATTTAAACTGAGATGGTTACGATTCGTTTAGCACGTGGTGGATCTAAAAAGCGTCCATTCTATCACCTGACTGTTACAGACAGCCGTAATGCCCGCGATGGTCGTTATATCGAGCGCCTGGGTTTCTTCAACCCAATGGCACGCGGTCAGGAAGAGCGTTTGCGTCTGGATAGCGAGCGTCTGGAGTTCTGGTTGGGGCGTGGCGCACAGCTGTCAGACCGTGTTAAGACTCTTGTAAAAGAAAGCCAGAAAGCAGCTTAATCAGATTTGATTGTGCTGTTTGGAGACGCGGATGAGTGACCATGAGGTTGTGCTTGGCAAAATCGTCGGCGTTTTCGGAGTTAAAGGGTGGGTGAAGGTTCAGTCTTTCAGCTCGCCTATTGAGAATATTTTCTCTTATAAGTCATGGGTACTTGAGTTTCCTGATTCATCCCGGAAACAGTCGAAGCTCCGGGAAGGGAAGCGGCAGGGCAAAGGTCTTGTAGCTTCGCTTGAAGGGGTTGCTGACAGGGATGAGGCAAGAATGCTGGTCGGTTCAGTGATTAAAGTCGCGATTGATCAGTTGCCTGAGCTGGAGCAGGGAGATTTTTACTGGTATCAGCTGGAAGGACTTGAGGTGTCTACCGTTCAAGGCGAGAAGCTTGGAGTGGTGGATCATCTGATGGAAACTGGTTCCAATGACGTTATGGTGGTGAAGCCAACTCAGGATGGTATTGATGAGCGAGAGCGACTCATTCCCTATTTGCCTGGTCAGGTTGTCCAAAATGTGGAGCTTGAAAAAAGGCTGATCACTGTAGATTGGGATCCGGATTTTTAGAGTGTATTTTGGAATCGTAACCCTGTTTCCGGAGTCCATGAGAGCAGTGACAGACCAGGGTGTGGTCGGCAAAGCTGTCAAATCAGGGTTGGTTCAGGTTAATACCTGGAATCCCAGGGACTATGCTGCCGATAATTATCGGACGGTTGATGATCGACCATATGGCGGTGGTCCTGGGATGTTAATGAAGGTGGAACCGGTAGTGGCAGCAATTGATGCAGCCAGAAATGCGGCTCCACCAGGAAGTAAGACTGTTTATCTAAGTCCGCAAGGACGCCCTATCAGGCAGGAAATGCTAAGGTCTGCCGCCAGTCTTCCAGGACTGGTTATGCTTTGTGGGCGTTATGAAGGAGTAGATGAGCGGGTAATTGAGCGCGAAGTTGACGAAGAGTGGTCGCTTGGTGATTTTGTGCTCAGTGGTGGCGAAATTGCCGCCATGGCCGTAGTGGATGGTGTGGCGCGACTGGTTCCCGGGGTGCTTGGACATCATGAATCCGCAGAACAGGATTCGTTTGAAAACGGCTGGTTGGATTGTCCTCATTATACTCGACCGGAGGTCTATCAGGGCCGCAAGGTGCCGGAAGTATTATTGAGTGGTAACCACGAAAAAATCAGGCGCTGGAGATTGGAGCAGTCGATTCGACGCACGCTTGAGCGCAGACCAGATTTGCTGGAGGGGCGAACGCTATCAAAGGAGGAATCCGAGATAGTTGAGCAAATCCGGCATGAAAAGTTAAACATGAAATAGTTAGAATCCGTCGGATCAGTTTAGGAGCGAGCCATGAGCAGCAAAAATCCAATCATCAGTCAGCTTGAAGCTGAACAGATGAATAAAGAGATCCCAGAGTTTGCTCCGGGTGATACAGTTACTGTTAACGTAAAAGTGGTTGAAGGTAGCCGCGAGCGTCTTCAGGCATACGAAGGTGTGGTTATTGCAAAACGTAATCGTGGTGTAAACTCCGCGTTTACCGTGCGCAAAATGTCCTACGGCGTAGGCGTTGAAAGAACCTTCCAAACTTACAGCAGCCTGGTAGATAGCATTAAAGTGAAGCGTCGTGGTGACGTTCGTCAAGCTAAGTTGTACTACCTGCGTGACCTTAGCGGTAAGGCGGCTCGTATTAAAGAGAAGCTTGACTAATTCTAGCGAACTCTTAAAAAAGAAGGCGGTATTAACCGCCTTTTTTTGTGTCCAGAAAAAGTGGTGTTTGTCAGAAGATTTCCTCCAGATTGAAATTACAAAGTGTTTTATTGTCGGAGTCGATAGAGGTGAAGGGTGGATGATTCGAGTCTGATTGATCGATTTGTTGATTCTTTATGGTTGGAGGCTGGTTTGTCGGAAAATACTCAGGCGGCATACCGTACCGATCTTAGAAAGCTGTCTAAGTGGCTTCAGCAACATAATCGTTGTCTGCGGGTGGTTGGGCGCGATGAATTGCTGGCTTATTTAGCTGAGAAGATGAAGAAGGGCTCGAAGAGTTCGTCGTCTGCACGTTTGCTTACAACTATGCGACGATTCTACCGCTATTTGCTCCGGGAGCAGATAATTGATGAAGACCCAACGCTAAAAATTGAACATCCAAAAGTGCAGCGCTTGTTGCCATCTGCGTTGTCAGAATCGGAGGTGGATAGCCTTCTTAATGAGCCTGATAAAGAGCTTGAGATTGAGCATCGTGATGCAGTGATGCTTGAAGTCCTGTATGCCAGTGGCCTCAGGGTTTCTGAGTTGGTCGGGTTGCGGCTGGAACAGTTAAATTTGAGGCAGGGGGTGCTAAGAATACTGGGGAAAGGAGGGAAGGAGCGTCTAGTGCCGCTGGGTGAAGCAGCGCTTGAAGCTATAGAGGGATATCTGACAGCTGTGAGGCCGTTATTGGTGTCGGATCTACAAAATCCAACGGTATTTCCAAGTATGCGGGGAAGGGAGATGACCCGGCAGACATTTTGGCATCGAATTAAGCTGTACGCGCAAAGGAGTGGTATCAGAAAGAATATTACTCCACACACCTTGCGTCATGCTTTTGCTACTCATTTGGTTAATCATGGCGCAGATTTGAGGGTGGTTCAGCTATTATTGGGGCACAGTGATTTGTCGACAACGCAAATTTACACTCATGTGGCCAAGGCTCGTCTTCAGAGATTGCATTCTCAGCATCATCCTCGTGGTTAGACTATTTTGTAAATCTGTGTAAAGCCGGAAAGATTAATTGTCGGGAGTGAGTGCAAAGGTTACGTAGATGTCATGGAAGTAGACCGTACTATTGTGTAAGTTAAACTCTTTAGGATAAACGACAAGTTGGTGATTAGGGCATGCGGCTTTTTCAATATGTATTGATACTAGGTATGGTGTTTTCGGCAGGGATGAATGCCCATGCGGACGATGATCCGGTAACTGTTATTAAGCAACGGCTGGCTGAAGCCGTGCCGGGCTTGAGAGTGGTAAAAGTCAGTCCAAGTCCTTTGGATGGGCTCTATGAAGTAGAGTCCAATAATCCCAATATGATCTATATCAGCTCAGATGGTCGGTACTTTGTTGCTGGAGATATCTACAAAGTAGAGGATGGCAGGATTACCAATCTGGCTGAACAGCGTCGTGAGAGCACTCGTGCAGAGCTTGTCAATGCGGTCCCGGAATCCCAGATGGTGGTGTTTAAGCCTGAAGGTGAGCCAAAAGCGAAAGTAACCGTGTTTACGGATGTCGATTGCGGATATTGTCGTAAATTGCACAGAGAGATTGCAAAAATTAATGAGCTGGGTATCCAGGTAAACTATATGGCGTACCCCAGAGCAGGTGTCGGGTCAAGCAGCTACACGAAGATGGTGTCAGTGTGGTGCGCTAATGACCGCCAGGCTGCGATCACAGAGGCAAAAGCAGGTAAAGTCCCTGAAGCTAAAGACTGTCCTAATCCCGTGGCAGATCAATACGAACTAGGAAATAAGATTGGGATCACTGGAACGCCTGCTATTGTTCTGGATGATGGTCGCCTGATTCCAGGGTATGTGCCTGCCGAGTCTCTGGCTAAAGGGCTGGGGCTGGCCGCCAATTAAGATTGCTATGCTTAAGCCCACTCAGGCGTGATGTGAATGTCTGGGTGGGCATAGCTTTAGTTTTTTTTCTAAGTCGTTTTCCATTCAAAGTACTTCTTCCTCTTAAATCAACCCATCTTGTTTCAGATAAAACTTTCTAGTCTGCAGGTTGAATGAAGTTCGCCATCTGTCATTTTGAGGCTTACTAGCTTCGATTTCCGTAAATGCCTTGCGGGGCGTGCCCTCGCTACATTGACAGGCAGCAGAAGGGGAGGTATCTTGCCCTGTTCTCAATGGCCTTCCGCCCTCATACACTGAATTTTTGGAGTCGATAATGGAATTCTCGCGCATAAGCCGCCTGCCTCCCTACGTCTTTAATGTCATCGGGGGGTTGAAGCAGCAGGCGCGAGCGCGTGGAGAGGATATCATCGACTTTGGGATGGGGAATCCAGATCAGCCCACACCAAAGCATATCGTCGATAAACTGGCTGAGACCGTTCAGAGAGGGGATACCCACAGATACTCTCAGTCAAAGGGGATTCCAAGGTTAAGGCGGGCGATAACGCAGTGGTATAAGACGCGTTATGACGTGGATTTGGATCCGGAAACTGAAGCGATTGTCACAATAGGGTCGAAAGAAGGTTTGGCTCACTTGGCGCTCGCTACGATGGGCCCAGGTGACGCAGTATTGGTGCCTAATCCCAGCTATCCCATCCATCCCTATGGATTTGTGATCTCTGGTGCGGATATCCGCCATGTACCTCTGAACGAAGATGTAGACTTCTTCGCGGAACTTGAAAAGGCCATCGTTCAGTCGTGGCCTAAACCTAAAATGCTGGTTTTGAACTTTCCCGGAAATCCTACTACTCAATGTGTCGATCTGGACTTTTTCGAAAAAGTGGTTGCGATTGCCCGCGAGCATAAAATCTGGGTTGTGCAGGATATCGCGTATGCGGACATTGTCTTCGACGGCTATGAAGCTCCTTCAATTTTGCAGGTAGAAGGTGCTAAAGAGGTTGCAGTCGAGTTTTTTTCCTTGTCCAAGAGTTACAATATGCCCGGCTGGCGGGTTGGATTCTGCTGTGGAAATCCCGAACTGATTGCTGCGCTGGCTCGAATCAAGTCATATCTCGACTACGGTACGTTTACTCCTATTCAGGTTGCTGCTATTGCGGCTCTTGAGGGGGATCAATCATGTGTTGGAGAAATTCGGGATATGTACCAGCAACGCAGAGATACTCTGTGCCGCGGGTTGAACTCGATAGGGTGGCAGGTAACACCTCCCAAGGCGACCATGTTTGTCTGGGCCAAAATTCCCGAACAATATCGTGAAATGGGTTCGTTGGAGTTCTCAAAGAAATTGTTAATTGAGGCCAAAGTTGCTGTGTCTCCGGGGATTGGGTTTGGTCATTATGGTGATGATCATGTGAGGTTTGCTCTTATTGAGAACGAGCACCGAACCCGTCAAGCGATTAGGGGCATTAAGTCTATGTTCCGAAAAGACGGTCTGATTAGCGAATAAAGGCATTTTTGTCAGTAGTTCACTGATTTACTTTGGTTGCTGGCTGAAAACCTGAATAAGAATCACAATGGCTTCGTGTTAGCGGAGCATTTTCAAGCGAACTGCTGTATTTGTGGAGATGAGAAATGAAAATTGGTCTGTGCGGTCTGGGCACTGTAGGTAGTGGAACTTTTAATGTTCTGACTCGTAATGGAAGCGAAATTGCTGCCCGTTGCGGAATGCCTATTGAAATTGTTCAGGTCGGATCCAGACGTCCCAACCCTGCATGCGAACTGGGGCAAACCTCGTTTACTTCCGATATTTTTGCTGTGGCGGAAAATCCTGAAGTGGAAGTCGTCGTAGAGTTGTTGGGAGGAACGACGATTGCGAGGGATTTAATTCTCAAAGCCATTAATAACGGCAAGCATGTAGTGACTGCAAATAAAGCACTTATTGCTGAGCATGGTAATGAAATCTTTGCTTTGGCCAAGGAAAAAGGTGTTACGGTGGCCTTTGAGGCTGCAGTGGCTGGAGGCATTCCGGTAATAAAAGCATTACGTGAAGGCCTTGCAGCAAATGAAATCAACTGGCTGGCAGGTATTATCAACGGCACCGGAAACTTTATTCTGACGGAAATGCGCGATAAAGGCCGAGCCTTTGAGGATGTGTTAAAGGAAGCTCAGGCGCTTGGTTACGCTGAAGCTGACCCTACCTTCGATGTGGAAGGTATCGATGCTGCCCATAAGCTCACGATCCTGGCATCGGTGGCTTTTGGTATTCCTCTCCAGTTCGATAGAGCCTATACCGAGGGCATCAGTAAGGTTGCTCCAGAAGACGTGCAGTATGCGGAAGAGTTTGGATATCGCATAAAGCATTTGGGGATTGCCCGCAGGTTGGAGTCCGGAGTTGAATTGCGTGTTCACCCCACTTTGATTCCTGAAAACCAGCTGATCGCCAAGGTGGATGGTGTTATGAATGCCGTTGTCATTGATGGTGATGCAGTCGGTCAGACACTTTATTACGGAGCAGGTGCTGGTGCAGAAGCTACAGCTTCTGCTGTTATTGCGGATCTGGTAGATATCGCAAGGGCATCCAAGCAGGGTGCAAATGTAGGCGTTCCCTCTTTGGGGCATAGCGATGACCAACTCAAAGATCTCTTGGTTGTGGAGATGGAAGAGGTGGTCAGTGCTTACTATTTGCGGATTCTGGTGGAGGACCATCCTGGCGTGTTGGCGAAAGTCGCACAGATTCTCAGTGAACATGGCATCAACATCGAGTCAATCGTCCAGAAAGAAAGCGAGCAGCATGATGGTCTGATTCCGATGATCATGGTGACCCATAGGGTTCAGGAAAAAAATATGAACCATGCCATTGAGACGATTGAAGCTCTGTCCGAAGTGAAGGGTGAAGTTATGCGTATCAGGGTAGCAACGCTGAACTGAACCCTGACGTGGAAAGATCAGGTCTGGAATTATCTGAATAATCAAGGCTGTCGGAGAGCCGGCAGCCTAAGCGAGATTCAAAGGTAAATATCGTGAAATATATCAGTACCCGCGGCCAGGCGCCGGCCCTTAACTTTGAAGAAGTCCTGCTGACCGGGCTTGCATCGGACGGCGGATTGTATGTTCCTGAGTTTTTGCCAAAGTTCACCATGGAGGAGATTGCTTCCTGGAATGGCTTGTCTTATGACGAATTGGCTGTGAATATCATGTATCCATTTGTGGAAGGATGCATCAGTCGAGAAGAGTTTTCGGCAATAGTTAAAGAAACTTATGCAGAATTTGCCCACACAGCATGTGCTCCCCTGAAGCAAATAGCGTCAAATGAATGGGTGATGGAGCTCTTCCATGGGCCGACGATCGCGTTCAAGGACTATGCACTACAGTTACTTGGTCGTCTGGTTGATCATTTCCTGGAAAAACGCCAGCAGAAAGTGGCAATTCTGGGCGCTACCTCCGGCGATACCGGCTCAGCCGCGATAGAAGGTTGCCGACACTCCAAGCATGTGGATATCTTTATCCTTCATCCTCATGACAGGGTATCGGAAGTGCAGCGTCGACAAATGACGACTGCGCCGGGCGATAACGTTCATAATCTTGCCGTTAAAGGGAATTTTGACGATTGTCAGCGTATGGTGAAAGCCAGCTTCAATGATCAATCTTTCCTTAAGGATCGTCAGTTGGTGGCGGTAAACTCCATCAACTGGGCGCGTATCATGGCCCAGATCGTCTACTATTTCCATGCGGGTATCAGTCTGGGAGCGCCGCATCGCAGTATTTCGTTCTCCGTGCCTACCGGAAACTTTGGCGATATTTTTGCCGGCTATTTGGCCCGCAATATGGGGCTGCCGGTTAATCAACTGGTTATTGCCACAAACCAAAACGATATTCTGCATCGCTTCATGAGTCAGAATCTCTATCAGATGCATCCTCTGCAGCATTCCCTGTCACCAAGCATGGATATCGTCGTATCCTCAAACTTTGAGCGTTTGTTGTTTGATCTGTTCGGTCGGGATGGAAATGCCATTGCTGACTTGATGACTCGGATGAACTCAGAGGATGTTTCCATTGAAGACTATCGCTGGAAACAGGCCCGCGAGTTGTTTGATTCTCACCGCGTAGACGACAGTGAAACATTGGCGGTGATCAAGCAATTGTTTGATGAAACAGAAGAGATCATGGACCCTCACACGGCGATTGGGGTTGCTGCAGCCCGCGCATGTCGTCGGGATGCCAAAGTGCCGATGGTAACTCTGGCAACTGCACATGCCGCCAAGTTTCCGGAAGCGGTGAAAAAAGCGGGGGTGGATGTTGAGCCTCAGTTGCCACATCACATGGCTGACCTGTTTGAGCGCGAGGAACGCTTTACGGTTATCGAGAATGATTTGCAGGCAATACAAAGTTTTGTGCAGGAGCATCTGACCTGATCTAATTCGGCATGTCGCAAACCACTACATCCACACTCAAAAAGAAGATCGTGCGTCGGCCTGTGCCGGCGCCGAACTCTCCTCAGGAAGACTCACTGCCCCCTCTTATCCGACGCATATACTCTGCGAGGGGGATAGTGTCATCATCAGACTGTGATTACAGCCTGAATCGTTTAATACCGCCCGAACGCCTGAAAGGTATGGACGAAGCCGCCGCGATCCTTGCAGAGGCGGTGTGTCAGCAGCAACGTATTTTGTTTGTCGGCGATTTCGATGCTGACGGTGCAACCAGTACTTCTGTCGGGATACTGGCCTTACAGATGTTGGGAGCACGGTCGGTAGACTACATTGTTCCAAACCGGTTTGAGTATGGATATGGCCTGACACCGGAGATTGTAGAAGTTGCTGCCTCGCGAAACCCTGATGTTCTTGTGACTGTGGACAACGGCATCTCCAGTTTGGAGGGAGTTGCAGCTGCCAAGAAACTGGGCTGGAAGGTTGTAGTGACGGATCATCATTTGGCCGGCGATGAACTGCCTGAGGCCGATGCCATTGTGAATCCCAATCAGCCAGGGTGCAGTTTTCCCAGCAAAGCAGTGGCGGGTGTTGGTGTCATATTCTATGTGATGCTTGCTGTTCGTCGGCTGCTGCGTGAGAACCATTGGTTTTCACGTTCTGGATTGTCAGAGCCAAATCTTGCGGAATTATTGGACCTTGTCGCGTTAGGGACTGTGGCGGATGTTGTGTCGCTTGATGGTAACAACCGTATTCTGGTGGATCAGGGGATTAAGCGAATTCGTGCAGGCCGTTGCAGGCCGGGTGTTCTTGCATTGCTTGAAGTGGCGAATCGCCAGCCTGCCAATCTGGTTGCATCTGACTTGGGGTTTGCTGTCGCTCCAAGATTAAACGCTGCCGGACGACTGGAAGATATGAGTCTTGGTATTGAATGTCTCCTGACCGATAGTATGGTGGAAGCCCGTGCAATGGCGCAGGAGCTGGATGGACTGAATCATGCGCGTAAGGCCATCGAAAAAGACATGCAGGAACAGGCTTTGACAATTCTGTCCGGACTAGGGGAGCTAGGGACGGATATGCCACCAGGAGTGTGTCTGTATGAGGAGTCCTGGCATCAGGGAGTGATTGGTATTTTGGCGTCAAGAATCAAGGATAGGCTTCACCGTCCTGTGATTGCATTTGCCGCCACCGAAACGGATGAAATCAAAGGTTCTGCCCGTTCTATCCCTGGATTGCATATTCGGGACTGTCTTGATGCCATTGCCAAGAAACACCCGGATTTATTGAACAAGTTCGGTGGACATGCCATGGCGGCGGGTTTGTCGCTAAAGTCGGAAAAGTTTCCCTTATTTGCAGAGGCATTTGCTGCAGAGGTTGGGAATACGCTGACAGAAGATGATCTTCAGGCCACCATTTTAACTGATGGTGAACTGGCGCCCGATGAGCTTAGTCTGGAATCCGCGCAGCAATTGCGCACGGCCGGCCCCTGGGGGCAGGCATTTCCGGAGCCAATTTTTGATGGTGAGTTTGAAGTGGCAAGTTGGCGGATTGTGGGTGGACATCACCTGAAGTTGACGCTGTCGGAACCTCGAACCGGGCGATTGGTTGATGGGATTCAATTCAATGTTGATCCTGGTGTCGATTATGACCAATGGAGCAGGGTTCATTTGGTGTACAAGCTCGACGTTAATCACTTCCGAGGTGAGTCCAATCTGCAGCTACTGGTGGACTATTCAGAGCCTGTGTGATCAGGCATAATCTCCCGCCCTGAAAGTTTGTCATGTATTTAAGTTTTTTAAGGAGTCGTAAAGTGATTAGGGATATGTCTATCAGATTTCTTCTTTTGTTCGTTGTCATCGGGTTTGCAGGATGTGCGACAAAGGAGTTTCCGGCAAACACCTCAAATTCTGCTGTCTTGGTGATTCCCAAGGTTCATCATAATGAATCATTAGAGCAGTGGGTAAGACGCTATATTGTTGTTATTTCAAAGGAAGATGAGAATGGCAATATGGTTGATGTAGAAAAAGTCGGTTTAGCTAGCGACTCCTCATCCTTTGAGGTTGTAGGTTTGGAACCAGGGGAATACGAGCTATCCCGCATGGAGTGGGTCGGAACTTCGGGTTGGCGTGCTCACAGTGCCATGGGCGAAGGTTACCCATTAGGAATACCGGTAGAATTGAAAGACGGTAAGGCGACCATTCTACCTTATAGATTCGCAATGACTCAGGAAAGTAATGGCGGCGGCGTTACAGTCTGGTTCAATATTAATCTATTAGAGGCTGGTGAGAAGCAGGCCCTAATGAACGAAGTTAAGATAGCTCCACGCTCTGGTCAGTGGTCATTCGATTGATCAAATAGTGGCAGTGCCCTATATCTTTAAGCGGCACTGCCCAATTTCCTACCCCTCTTCAGTTAGTTAGGCAAACCCCAAATTTATCCCTCCGGCATTCCTCGTCTACACTTAACAAGTGGATGCAGGAGGGTTGAATGGAATTACGCAAGAATAATATTCAGAAACTGCAACACCAGATTTTTGATGTCCTGGTGCTTGGCGGTGGAATTAATGGTGCCGTTTCCGCTGCTGCATTGTCTGCCAGAGGCTTAAAAGTCGCCCTGATTGATAAACGAGACTTTGCCGGTTTTACCAGCCAGCACTCCTCCAATTTAGCTTGGGGGGGGATTAAGTATATGGAAACATATGAGTTTGGGCTGGTGCGTAAGCTATGTATGTCTCGAAACCGATTGATGCGCAGCTATCCCTCTACCGTTCAGGAAATTCGTTTCTTTACCACGATTAAAAAAGGGTTTCGTTATCCCCCCTGGTTTCTATATCTGGGAGCCGTACTTTACTGGTTTATGGGAAACGGCTTTACCCGGTTCCCAAGATATATGTCTCCAGGTCGAATTCGCCAGGAAGAAAGTATCGTTAATACTGAGGGGGCCACAGGAGGCTTCGAATATTCAGATGCTTATCTTCATGATAATGATGCCCGTTTCGTATTTAACTTTATTCGCTCTGCAATGGACTGCGAATGCGTGGCAGCGAATTATGTAGAGTCTCTCGGAGGAAAAAGGTTTGGCGGTCTCTGGTCGATTGAAGCCAGGGATACATTGACGCAAGAGCCGTTGACGATCCAGGCAAAAGTTCTAATCAATGCCTGTGGTCCTTTCGTTGATGAGCACAATAAGATGATGGGGCAAACCACTAGCCACCGGCATGTATTTTCCAAGGGGGTCCACCTGATTGTCGACCGCCTGACTCCGAATAAACGTGTTTTGACGTTCTTTGCCGATGACGGGCGGCTGTTCTTTGTTATCCCCATGGGGCCAAAAACCTGTATAGGTACGACAGATACCCGAATGGAATCCCCCTACAGTCATGTAACAGATGAAGACCGGCATTTCATTCTGGAAAATATTAACGCCCGGCTCAACCTTCCCAAGCCTCTGACAGAGTCCGATATCGTGGCTGAGCGTTGTGGTGTGAGGCCCTTGGTGGTTGGTGGTGGTGAAGGGGAGTCTACCGATTGGCTGCAATTATCCCGCAAACATGCCATCGATGTTGATAAGGAAAGTCGCCATATCAGTATCTATGGAGGTAAGCTGACGGACTGTATCAATGTGGGGGATGAGATCTGTGACCATGTTGCCAAGCTTGGTATTCCCATTCCGTATCCGGAAAAGATTTGGTACGGAGAGCCTTCTGATACCACGCGTGATGAATTTTTTCATCAGGCTGCTCTAATGGGTTTGAATGAACACACGTCTCCCAGTTCCTCAGAACAACTTTCGACCCGCCTATGGCGCCGCTATGGTGCTCACGCCTTTCATCTGCTTGACCAAATTCGCGCCGATCCGACTAAGGCTGACTTACTGATTGAAAACGCCGAGTATTTGCGCTGTGAAATTGAGCTCGCCGCCAGGCGGGAAATGGTCACCAAACTGGAAGATTTCCTCCGCCGCCGCTCGAAGATATCGCTAGTCGTCAGAAACGAAATCGTGGAGGCTGCTCCTGGTTTAAAGGAGGCTTGCAGGATTCTTTTTGGTGATGAGGCGGAGGCGAAATGGGATGAGTATTTTAAGTCGCATTGAGTACAAGACTGGCGTTGAGGGCTTTTTCCGAGTCGAGAGTGAGGTTGGTCAATAATTCGTGTGATATTTCGGCAGAGTCGCTGATTATGATATGTTTTCTTATCGCTTATTGTAGAGATTAAAGGTAAATGCCTGTTGGTACTCGGAAACGTCTTCTCTGGAGCCTTCTATATCGGATATTAAAAATCCAAGATCAGTTGGCCACCAAAAAAGTCCTGATTGCTCTGACAATTCTTTATCCAGTTTTCCCCCTGCTGTTACTTCCGGCTGTCGTCGATACCGATGGCGCGCCGATTCTGGATACCTACTTTTTCTATAACGCGGATGTGGTTTATCGGATATTGGCCGAATACAGCGAAGCGGCCCGGCAGAGTTATATGCTCGGAGCGGTGACAGTAGACGTTATTTATCCTGTCTATTATTCAGTGTCTCTCAGCCTGCTGCTGACGTATGTGATCAAGCCTCTCAGTTCTGGAAAAGATCGAATTCAATATCTTCGATTGTTGCCGTTTCTGCCTATGGTTGCTGACTTTGCAGAAAACGTACTGTTAAGTAAGGTGTTTTCGGCTTGGCCTGTGAGATTGGACTGGGTTGCTGATATCGCAGGTTATGCGACGCTGATCAAATGGTCAGGATTAGCTGTGGTGTTTGTTGTGATTCTGCTGCTCGCCATCATCAATCTCTGGTTAAGTCGTTTCAAGTAATAGACTATTCCCAATAGTTTTCTATGCCTGCTCATAGCGCAGACCTTCCAGCCAGGCACAAATTTGGTGCCTGACTCACTTTATCGACAGAAGATTTATTGTCCCAGCCTCACGAAAACTACAAAGGAAAATGAAAGTTAACCATTTGGTCAAATATTTGCTTGGGTTGATTAGTTCTAACAATTGATTAAAAAATAGATAGCGCTAATGCTCTGGAGAATTGTCATGGCCGAACCACAACAAGAATCAGAACTTCCACAATCAGAGCTTCTTTATAAGCTGGACGATAAGCCCCCTATACCTGCCGCAGTATTGGCGGCCCTGCAACACGTGCTAGCCAGTTTTGTAGGGATTATCACTCCCACGCTGATTATTGGTGGCGTTCTTGGCTTGGGGAGTGAAGTGCCCTATCTGATCAGTATGTCTCTGATTGTGTCTGGGGTTGGAACCTTTATCCAGGCCCGAAAGTTCGGGCCTGTAGGGTCTGGATTGGTGGCATTGCAGGGGACGAGCTTTGCATTTCTCAGTTCAGTGTTGGCCGCCGGCTTTATCGCCAAAGGGCGGGGAGGTGGACCGGAAGAAATTCTTAGTCTGATATTTGGTGTCTGCTTTTTTGGGGCTTTTATTGAAATATTCCTGAGTCAGTTCCTGGACCGGCTTAGGACATTTATCAATCCGCTGGTGACGGGAATTGTGATCACTACCATCGGGCTGTCTCTGATCAAGGTGGGAATGACGGATCTGGCGGGAGGATTTAAAGCTCCCGATTTTGGCAGCTTACAGAATCTGGCGCTTGGTTTCGGAGTGCTGACTGTGATTATTGTCTTGAACCAGAGTCGTAATGCTTATGTTCGCTCAGGTGCCATATTCTTTGGGCTGATTCTGGGATTTATTGCCGCATCAGTTCTGGGGAAAGTCGATTTTTCAAAAGTCAGCTCGATGGATTGGCTGGCAATACCTTTACCCTTCAAATATGGATTTTCGTTTGATATAGAAGCTTTTATTCCTGTAGCACTGATCTACCTGATTACGGCTATTGAATCGTCGGGGGATTTGACTGCCACCTCCATGGTATCTCAGCAGCCCATTGACGGTGATCTCTATCGTTCCCGTATCAAAGGTGGTGTGCTGGGAGATGGTATCAATTCCATGATTGCTGCCATATTCAATACGTTCCCCAATACTACTTTCAGTCAGAATAATGGTGTTATTCAATTAACCGGGATCGCCAGTCGTTATGTGGCGTTTTGGATAGCGGGAATTCTGGTGGTGTTAGGTTTATTTCCGATCATAGGTGGCGTTTTTCAGCAATTGCCCAAGCCCGTTCTTGGTGGTGCAACATTGGTGATGTTTGGAACAGTCGCGGCTGCGGGAATCAGAATTCTGGCTACCCTGGACCTTGATCGCCGGACCATGTTGATCATGGCGGTTTCATTCGGTTTGGGGTTGGGAGTGGCAACAGTGCCGGATGTGTTAAAGGAAATGCCCAAAATAGTTCAGAACATATTTGGTTCTGCCATCACGGTCAGTGGGTTGACGGCAATTATTCTGAATACTCTGATGCCAAATGAGCCAAAGCGTCTTCACATTACAGCCACTGGGACTGCCTCCGATTCCGGTGCTTCTGAAGTCGGTTCCTGAGAAAATCGTTCGGATTTGAAGATAGACAGGCTCCCCGAAAGGGGAGCCTGGAGGCCTAAAACATAGAGGCCTAAGCGCTTAGAAGCGTTTGTGCGCGCATGAAATCTGCAGTCTGTTCCATTGGTTGATCATGGCGATAGCCAGTGACAGATTGGCAATCTGGTTGGCATCAAACTGCTCTGCCAGCTTGTAATATATGCTGTCCAGATCGCTGGCGCTTCCTCTGGTGGTCAGCGCTTCGGCCCATTCCAAAGCCGCTTTTTCGCTGCTGGAAAAAAGACCCACTTCCGACCAAACCACCAGTTTATCCAGACGATCCTGGCTCTCGCCATCCTTGCGCGCTTCTTTCAGGTGCATATCGATACAGAATTCACATCCATTGATCTGTGAAACCCGGAGCTTAATCAGATGTTTAAGCTTTGCGGGCAGTGAGGAATTTGCAATCGCCTCTTCTACTTGTATCAATGCTTCAAACGCTGCAGGGTTTTCTTTTCTGTAATCGAATCTGATTTCGTTCATATGATACCTCGTTCATCGTTTTGGTTTGATTAAGCCATCTGCTTTCTATGAAATTCAGTGGTTGCAGATAAGACGGTTTAGAGGAGGGAGATGTGACACCAGCAGGGAAAAATTTTTGAAATAGTGGAGAAGGGGGCCGGAAGAGACGCGAGCTTAGTGAAATCACTTAAACCCTTTCGCCAATGGAGGGAGAGATATATGGGTGGTTAAATGGTGGTACTGTATATTGGTAACCAAGACCCACAATTGGTAACGAAGACCTACGCTGAGCCTGGAGTCCCCATGTCAACTGCCCACGGATCCAATGATAAAAATGACAAGCATCGCCTGACCCTCCGATTTCTTGCGGAGCCAACGGATGTGAATTTTGGCGGGAAGGTTCATGGTGGAGTGGTCATGAAATGGATTGACCTGGCCGGATATGCCTGCGCTTCAAGCTGGAGTGGTCGTTATTGTGTGACAGCCTATGTTGGCGGAATCCGGTTTATATGCCCGATACACATCGGCATGGTGGTAGAGGTAGAAGCCAGGGTCATCTATACCGGACGAACCAGTATGCATCTGGCCATTGATGTGTATTGCCGTGATCCGATTGAACAGGAACGAAAAAAAGCCACGCACTGTGTGATGATCTTTGTTGCGGTGGATCGGGACTCCAAGCCCGTCGGCGTTCCGGAGTGGTCTCCACGCACTGAGGAAGAAATCCAGCTACGGGATTATGCTCTCAAGTTAATGTCGCTACGTCAGGAAATTGACGAGGAAATGCGGGATTATTTCGATTCCTAACTCTGCTCCTTGTTGTCTCCTTGATAAGCTCAGGGTGAGCGCCGGTGTTGTTGATAGCTCAAATGACTGCCGTGTTCATCCTCCCGCTACAACTCATTCACAACTTCCTTTACAATAGCCGCCCACATTTTGATCCATCGTTATCGAATAAGCGCGGAGATGCCCTGTTCATGTTAGAAGTCGCCCCGATTGTAAACCGAATTAAAGACCTCAGTGAGCGTACTGAATCCTTACGGAGGTATCTTTGACTACGACGTCAAGAAAGAACGTCTGGTCGAAGTAACCCGGGAACTTGAAGATCCCAACGTATGGAATGATCCAGATCGTGCCCAGGGCCTGGGGCGTGAAAGATCGTCTCTGGAAGCGGTCGTCGAAACCTGTGAAACGGTCACCAGCGGTCTGGCGGATGCCAGGGAACTGCTGGATATGGCAGTGGAAGAGCAGGATGCTGATGCAGTCTCGGAAATTGAGGGTGAGCTGGACAGCTTGACTACCCGGGTGGAAGAGCTGGAATTCCGTCGTATGTTTGCCGGGGAAATGGATCCCAACAATGCCTATCTTGATATTCAGGCCGGCTCCGGCGGAACAGAAGCCCAAGACTGGGCTAACATGATCCTGCGGATGTACCTGCGTTGGGGCGAGCGTCGCGGCTTTAAAACAGAGCTTATTGAAGCATCTCCTGGTGAAGTGGCAGGTATTAAGAGTGCCACCATACATTTCCAGGGTGAATATGCCTATGGCTGGCTGCGTACCGAAACGGGCGTACATCGCCTTGTAAGGAAATCACCGTTTGACTCGGGCAACCGTCGTCATACCTCTTTTGCATCGGTCTTTGTTTCCCCGGAAATTGACGACAATATTGATATTGAAATCAATCCGGCAGATCTTCGCATCGACGTCTACCGGGCATCCGGGGCTGGTGGTCAGCACGTTAACCGGACGGAGTCTGCGGTACGGATTACTCACTTGCCGACCAATACCGTGGTGCAGTGCCAGAACGACCGTTCCCAGCACAAGAACAAAGATCAGTGTATGAAGCAGTTGAAAGCAAAGCTGTATGAGCTGGAACTGCAAAAACGGAACAGTGAGGCCCAGGCGGTGGAAGATAGCAAGTCAGATATCGGTTGGGGCAGCCAGATCCGTTCATATGTTCTGGATCAGTCTAGAATCAAGGATTTGCGGACAAACGTAGAAACTTCATCCTGCCAGACAGTATTGGATGGTGATCTGGATGACTTTATCGAAGCGAGTCTGAAGCAAGGCCTGTAAATGCTCACAGAGATCGGCGGCATATGCCTGTTCGAGCAGGAGGTTGCCGGTCCTGACGGAATTAAGTGGCTACTTAAACTTAATAGTAGCGATGAGAATCAGTAACGAATTAGCAATGAAATCACTTGGCATGATGCGTTTACTCGCCAGATGCCAGGAATAAAAGTGGAATAGGGTAATCATGACTGACAATCAAACTTCGGCACCTGAAGAAAATAAACTGATCGCGGAGCGACGTGCCAAACTGAGTAAGATTCGCGAACAGGGACAGGCATTCCCGAATGATTTCCGTCGAGATGCCAATTGCGCCGACCTGCAGGCCCGTTATGGGGAAGAAGACAAGGAAGCCCTGGAAGGTATGGGTATTCGCGCGAAGGTTGCCGGTCGCATTATGACCAAGCGTGGTCCTTTTATCGTGATTCAGGACTCTACCGGACGTATTCAGTTTTACGTGAACAACAAAACGTTGTCACCTGAGCAAAAAGAGATGGTCAAGTCCTGGGATTTTGGGGATATCGTGGCCGCCGAAGGTGTTTTGCATAAATCCGGGAAAGGGGATCTGTACATCGATATGGAAACCCCACGTCTGCTGGTAAAGGCTCTGCGTCCGCTGCCGGACAAATTCAAAGGGCTGTCTGATACAGAAGTGCGCTATCGCCAGCGCTACCTGGATCTGGTGGCCAATGAGGACACCCGTGAGACATTCAGAATTCGCTCGAAAATCATTGAAGCAGTTCGGTATTTCATGTCCAAGCGTGATTTCATGGAAGTGGAAACTCCCATGCTTCAGGTGATCCCAGGCGGTGCTACTGCCAAGCCGTTTGAGACCTATCACAATGCCCTGGATATTGAAATGTTCCTGCGGATTGCTCCGGAGCTTTACCTGAAGCGCCTGGTCGTGGGCGGTTTTGAACGGGTATTCGAGATCAACCGTAACTTCCGTAACGAAGGCTTGTCTACCCGTCACAATCCAGAGTTCACCATGATCGAATTCTATCAGGCCTATGCAGATTACAAGGATCTGATGGATCTAACGGAAGAGATGCTGCGTTGGGTGGCTCAGGAAGTGCTGGGTACTACGCAAGTTCGGAATACCAAGCGCAATGAAGACGGCGAAGTTATTGAAGAGACTATTTATGACTTCGGACAGCCATTCCAGCGTATGACCGTGTTGGAGTCGATTCTGCATTTTAACGCTGACATCAAAGCGGAAGAACTGAATGATCTGGAGGGGGCTAAAGCGATCGCTTCAGGTCTGGGGATTCCATTGAAAGAGACCTGGGGTCTCGGCAAGATCCAGATTGAGATTTTCGAGAAAACCGCTGAGCATCGTTTGATGCAGCCGACGTTTATCACTGAATATCCCACTGAGGTTTCTCCTCTGGCGCGCCGTAACGACGATAACCCATTTGTGACGGATCGCTTTGAATTTTTTGTGGGCGGCCGCGAAATTGCCAACGGCTTCTCTGAATTGAACGACCCTGAAGATCAGGCCGAGCGCTTCCGCAAGCAGGTGGAAGAAAAAGAGGCGGGAGACGACGAGGCAATGTTCTTTGATGAAGACTATATCGTGGCGCTTGAGCATGGGATGCCGCCAACGGCAGGTGAGGGGATTGGGATTGACCGGCTGGTCATGTTGCTGACAGATTCTCCCTCCATCCGCGATGTCATTCTATTCCCGCATATGCGTCCCCAGGGAGTTTAAGGGTGAGTTTGTGAGATAGGGAGTTCGAGGAAGGTTGGCTTAAAGCGTCAGAAGGGTTCAGATATGTCGTTTTTACAGAATGCGTTAAAACCAGGAACAGGGTGGGATGCCCGGCTTGCTGATCAGTTCAGTATGCCTTATATGCAGCAGTTGGAAGCTTTTTTGTCTCAGGAAGAGGCGGCTGGAAAAGTGATATACCCAAGCCTTGAGAATTGCTTCAATGCCCTCAATAGCACGGCCTTTGATCAGGTGAAGGTCGTGATCCTGGGGCAGGACCCCTACCATGGTCCCGGGCAGGCGCATGGATTATGTTTCTCCGTACTGCCTGGGGTAAAGCCGCCTCCTTCACTGGTAAATATTTTTAAGGAAATCCACCAGGATCTCGGCGTGAGCATGCCTGAACATGGCTGTCTGGGTTATTGGACGCAGCAGGGAGTGTTACTCCTGAATAGCGTGTTAACTGTGGAGCAGGCCCAGGCTGCATCACACCAGGGGCGTGGATGGGAGAAATTTACGGACAGGGTTATCCAGCTCGTTAATGAGGAGCGTGAGAATGTGGTCTTCATGCTCTGGGGGAGTTACGCACAGCGCAAGGGTGCATTTATTGATCGGCAGAAACATCTCGTGCTGGAATCTGTCCATCCATCTCCGTTGTCCGCCCATAGAGGGTTTATGGGATGTCGGCACTTCTCCGCCGCTAATGCTTATCTGAAGGATCATCAGGAAAAAGCCATCGACTGGCGCCTGCCTCCCAAGGATATGCTGGATGAGCATGGTTTGCTGGATAAGACAAAGAAAAAGGAGGTCGTTTGACCTCCTTTTAAATTCCGAATCACCTTTGGTTTTTCGATTTTCTTTAGCTTGCCGGTTACTGGGATGATAGCAGAGACATGGCGGCTTCCATTTCTTCGCTCAAGTCTTCGGCTTCGTTCATGTCCACTTCCGGATCCAGACCCAGGCGGTTAAACGCACTGATTTGAGTCCAGTCCAGTTTGGTATACGGATGATCTGTTCCGATCAGACTTTGTAATCTGGCTACCATGACGACGTCGGCCAGATCCACTTCCGGCACTTCGCGTTTGAAGTTGCAGTGTTCCTTGGGAACGATCTGGAGTTCTTTGCTGAAATCCCATTTTTTCAGAATATAGCTGCCAATGGCGGGGGCCATGCCATCAATCAGATTATCCAGGATAATGTTGTTAATCTGGATATCGTTTTCTTCAATATAGGCGAGCACAGGTAAGGTGCCGATCTGATGGATAAGGCCGGCGAGTGTCGCCTGATCGGGTTTCAGTTTTGTGTAGTGCTGGGCCAGGACGTGACATATTCCGGCCACTTCCATACTGTTTTGCCAGACCGCCCGCATGCGTTTGTCGATCATTTCAGATGTGGCCTGGAACATTTGCTCCATCGCCAGACCTGTTGCCAGATTGGCAGTGTAAGCCATACCCAGGCGGCCTACCGCCATCTGCAGGTTGGAGATTTCTCTTGAACCGCGCAACAGAGGGCTATTGCATACCCGGATGATTCTGGCGGTCATGGCGGCGTCGTTGCTGAGCACGCTCGCCAGATCCTGGACCGAGGAGTCAGGGTTTTCTGCCACCTCCCTGACTTGCAGGGCAACTTCGGGCAGGGTGGGGAGCACTAATTTATCGCTGTTAATCGCGTCAACGATATCTTTTTTGATCTTGCTTTCTAGTTCGGGCATCGAGTTTTCCGCGAATATCTGACTGCTGAGGAAAAAATCAGTTAAATCAATAAACCCAGTTAAATCAGTAAACTAAGTATTTGAGGCTCATTCCCGTTATTTCTCCGTTGACCGGATTTGTGCCACTGAGGCAGATTGCCGGGAAATTGCCTTTACCAACATAGTTATAGCAGATTTTGCAAAATAAACCCGAAACCCGAAAGTCCAAATCGTTGGAGTTTTGTTACCGTGAAGGACGAGCACTTCCGCTCTGCTCAACCTCGTAGGGCAGCTCGTGTACGTGGCAATGAGAGTCTGGCTGATTTTCCAATTTTAGAGGACTGCCTGCATCAACGCTGGCGTTATCCAGAACAGCCAAAGCCAGCTGTTGATCCGAAGTGTTGGTCGCCACTCGCACAATAGAGCCGATCACCCGGTCGTTATCTCCAGTGATGTTGGTGCCGATGTCTCCCTGGGCGTTGTCGATGGCAAGCAAATACATCCGCTTTTTAAGTTTTCCCAGATACTGCATTCTGGCCACAATTTCCTGTCCGGTATAGCAGCCTTTTTTGAAGCTGATTCCACCAAGACTCTGGAGGTTCATCATCTGCGGGATGAACTCTTCCTGGGTGGTGGGAAAGACTTCTCCTACACCGGCTCTGATGTCCTGTAACTGCCATTCTGTTTCATCGGCCAGGCAGCTGTTTGCCAGGAGAGAGGGAAACTGCTGTGAAATGGCTTCAGAACTTGCGAATATTTCAAAACGGGGCTGGTCGCCGGGAACTCTGATCATCGTCATCTGTTTGCTGCGAGCGGTTGCGTTGACCTCTGTTGGCGTCTGTCCAAACAACTGGCTAATGATGTCTTCATCCCCGCAGATTCCCAGAACTCCGTAATCATCCAGTGGCGTCATTTCGCATTTATAAAATACTTTGTATTTGCTTAGATGCTGAAGCAAGGCATCTGCAATGTCTTCCGGGCAGCGTAACAAGAAGCTCTGTGATTCGACTCTCACCAGGCGAAACTGGGCAATCATGCGACCTTTGTTGTTGCAGCAGGCACCCAGAGAGGAGTGCTTTTCGGTGATGAGTGCCATGTCGCAGGTAAATTGTCCCTGCATGAATTTTTCCGCATCGGGGCCGGTGATGGAAATCAGTCGATAGCTTCTCAGTGGGTACAGTGTAGGGCCGTTCTGGTTGCTTTCATTTGAATTCCAGATCTCGTTGATGGCATTCCAAAAATGGGTGACCGGCATTAAGTTCTCCATGTAATCGCGGTTAATGCATAGAGGGAGTTGAAACGGGTTGCAGCCGTCCGGCTGATGATTAAATGCTGAGTGTAATTTGTTTTAATCCGGCTGTCAGGAGGTGGTTGAGCTCATGGGAGCCATACGCAGAAGTACTCTTAAGCGCCGGTAAGTGTCTTGGTCGCAGTTATCGCGGGTCAGTATGATGAGCTGGCGCCGGAATTTGTAGAGGTTTCCGAATAGAATTTTTAACCAGGATTCCTGACTGTCAATCCCTGGCTTTGTTGACTGATCGATAGCGGGGCTGGCGGATAGAATCGTCAGGGGCGCGGTGACAAGAGAGTCGCCATCCAGCGATACCGGTACCCAGTTACCTCGTTTATACCGGATTTTGCATACGACTTCGCCGTTTGAATCCAGAGTCAGCTTGACGTTGGTAACACTGTTCGGCCAAAGAAGCAGTCCATGCTGTCCAATAGCATAGAGCCAGTGCAAGGCCATCGCACCAACCATCGGCAATAACCACAACGGGGGAATATTGGCGATGTGCAGGATCGTGCAGAGACTGGCAAATAAAATGCTCAGTAGCAGACTGATGGTCAGGGAGGGCCTGACATTAATCGTATTTGGGCTGAACACGGTCGAGAATGATTTTAACGATACGTGCCAGATCTGGATCTTCAGGAACAGATTTTTGCATAAACCACTGGAACATGTCGGTATCTTCGCATTCAAGCAGGCGCTCATACCGCTGCTTATCTTCGTCTGGCAGGTCGGAGTAGGCTTCCTTTAGAAACGGAACCAGTAGAACGTCCAGCTCCAGCATGCCTCTACGGCTGTGCCAGAACAGTTTATTAATATCAGCCTGAGAACTCATGTGTACCTCTTACCTGTTCCCACTATTCTTGCTCACTTATGGTTACCCGCCCAGGATACTCATACTTGCTCTCGCCGCTTTTATTTGCACCCACTATCGTTGGGGCTAGCGAGGTGCTTTATATTTGAGCGGCATATATGGGTAGTGAACCAAAATGTGAAGTTATGAACCAAGCCGCGTATTGTAACCGCGTGATGGCGAATCCTCCATGGCTTTTAGGCCGCATAGAGTAAAGAAAGCCAGTCAACGGATCGTTCCGACTGAAAATCTTTTCTTATTCGCTGTGGCCCGGTTCTCTTTTTTCGCTCTCTTGCTCTGTTTTTTCTACCAGCTCTCTGAAGAAAAATTGACTGGCACCAAAAGGGTGTCTTCAGGCTTTTCAACAGGTTTGGGGTAATCCAGGGTGTAATGCAGGCCCCGACTCTCCTGGCGCTGTATGGCAGAACAGATGATTAGATCCGCTACGGTGACCAGATTTCGCAATTCCAGCAGGTCATTGCTGACTTTATAGTTGCTGTAGTATTCACGGATTTCCTGATGCAGGAGATCTACGCGGTGTTTTGCGCGTTGCAGGCGTTTATCCGTGCGGACAATCCCCACATAGTCCCACATGAAACGCCTCAGCTCGTCCCAGTTATGGGAGATCACCACATCCTCATCGGAATCAGTGACCTGGCTTTCATCCCAGGAAGGAGCGTCAGGCGGTGGTGGAGAATAATCCAGTCGGCGGACAATATCGTCTGCACAGGCCCGACCAAACACCAAGCACTCCAGCAGTGAATTGCTCGCCATGCGGTTGGCGCCATGCAGTCCGGTAAAGGCGGTTTCACCGACGGCATATAGGGAATTGATATCGGTATGGCTGTTGTGATCCGTCACCACTCCTCCGCAGGTATAGTGAGCTGCCGGTACCACTGGGATGGGATCCCGGGTGATATCAATGCCGTATTTCAGGCAGCGGTCATACACGGTGGGGAAGTGGCTTTTGATAAAGTCTGAATCCCGGTGGGAAATGTCCAGGTACAGGCAGTCGGCACCCAAGCGCTTCATCTCGTGGTCGATGGCCCGAGCCACAACATCCCGGGGAGCAAGTTCCGCTTTGTCGCTGAAGCGGTCCATAAACCGTTTGCCATTGGGTAGCAGGAGCTTGCCGCCTTCACCGCGGACAGCTTCGGTTATCAGGAATGATTTTGCCTGAGGATGATAAAGGCAGGTGGGATGGAATTGATTGAACTCCATATTGCCCACCCGGCATCCGGCGCGCCATGCCATGGCAATGCCGTCGCCTGTGGCAACGTCCGGGTTGCTGGTATACAGGTAAACCTTACTGGCGCCGCCTGTCGCGAGAACGACAAATCGAGCCCGGAATAATTCCACATGGCCGGTCAAATTGTTCAGGACATAAGCGCCGACACAGCGATTGCCCGGCATAAATAGCTTGCGATGGGTGATCAGATCGATGCCCACGCGGTGCTCGAAAATCTGGATGTTGGACTTTTCCAAAGCCCGGTCGGTCAGTGATCCGGAGAGTGCCTGTCCCGTAGCATCGGCAGCATGAAGAATGCGGCGGTGACTATGTCCCCCTTCCTGGGTCAAGTGGAAGTTATGGGTCGTCGAGCCGGGATCTTCAGTATCAAATTGAACCCCTTGGCTGATGAGCCATTCAATGGCTGAACGGCCATTTTCCACGGTAAACCTGACCGCGTCCTCGTGGCAGAGTCCCGCACCGGCATTCAGGGTGTCCTGTATGTGTGATTCAACACTATCCTGGTCGTCATATACCGCGGCAATACCTCCCTGGGCCCACAGTGTGGAACCGCTCTGCAGCGTGGTTTTGGATAAAACCGCCACGCGCAGGGAGTCAGGTAAGTTGAGGGCTACAGCCAGTCCGGCAGCACCACTGCCGATAATCAATACATCATGTTCAAAACTGGGGCTCATGGACAATCGTTAACTCTCCGGGAGAAAGGGGATCTATACTAACACTTTGACTATCAGTGAACTATCTGGACCGCCGAATGTCTATATCTTCAGTGAATCTGAAAAAATAAACATGGCGGGAACTTATGTCGATACAGCTTGTCGAATCTATTTCGGATCAGCGGCGATCATTGGAGTGTAGACAAACATTGGAAGCAAGCAGCGTCTCTGGAAAATCTCTGGACCAGCAGTTGGTAGAGCGTGTTCAGCGAGGTGATCGCCGGGCCTTCGATATGCTGGTGGTAAAGTATCAAAGCAAGGTCATGGCGATTATCAGTCGATATATCCACGATACTGCTGAAGTGGCGGATGTGGCGCAAGAGGCATTTATCAAGGCGTATCGGGCCATCGCGTCATTTCGTGGTGACAGCCAGTTCTATACCTGGCTGTACCGAATTGCGATTAATGCGGCAAAAAATTACCTGGTGTCGCGTGGACGCCGTCCTCCCGGGACCGATGTTGAGGTGGAGGATGCCATATTTTATGAAAGTGCTGCCGGGTTGAAAGACATTGAATCGCCAGAACAGCAATTGCACCGTGATCAGTTGCAGTCGGCAATTTATAAGGCCATCGAAAATCTGCCGGAAGATCTGAAGTCAGCGCTGACATTGAGGGAGTTTGACGGGCTCAGTTACGAGGAAATTGCCGATATCATGCAATGTCCGGTGGGGACTGTGCGTTCAAGGATATTTCGGGCCAGGGACGCGGTCGATACACATATAGCTCCACTGTTGGATAACAAGGTGCGAGTAGGTTAAGGGGATACGGTATTAAGGTGCGAGTGGGTAATTAAAGAAAGTTTTGGAGTCTGTCGAGCAAGAGCGAGGCTTCAGAATTTTGAGGTGAAAGATATGAATGAGAGAACGAAAGAATCTTTGTCAGCATTGCTGGACAATGAAGCTGATGATCTTGAGTTGAGGCGTATACTGGCCCAGGCTCATGATGATGAAGTCATGGAAGTCTGGTGTCGTTATCATCAGATCCGGGCTGGTATGAGTGAAGAAGAATCAGCCTGGGCGCATATCGATTTGCGTGAAGGTATTGCCAGTCGCCTGGATGAGGAATTGGGGATAGCCGATGGTGCCACTCCCGAGAGCGAGGCTGTAGAGTCTGCAAATCAGGCGAATGGTGAAGAACCAGTCAAGTCTGCTGCTACCTCAAGTCGTTTTCCCTGGTGGGGAGGCGCTGCAATTGCCGCGTCGGTGGCATTTGCTGTGGTGTTCTCCGTGCAGACTATTGATCTGCAGGGCAATACCGTACAGCAGCCGCAGATAGTGGAACAGAGTACTCCTCAGAATGCCGGAACTGAAGTGGCTTCAAGTGCCGGGGGAGATGTCGTCGAATTTTCAGAGGAGCATGAGCAGCGTCTTAATGCATATCTCATGAAGCACGCAGGCAACGCGGCCCTTAACGGTGGCAGAAGTATTGTGCCTTATGCTCGTCTGACCAGTTATGAACCGGTTCTGGAAAATCCAGAAGCCGTGGCGGCGGATAAATCAGAGGTTGATTCCAGTGGTGACGCGTCTGTCACCGAAGAAGTGTCGACCGGGGATAAATAGTATTCGGGATGAAATCAGGGGTGAACCAGGAATTGGTTGGCATGTTGACCAGGATATATGATCGAGAGATTCAGCAGTCAATGATACGTTTGATGTTTTCGGTAATGCTGTTGTGGGTGATAAGTGTGCCAAGCCATGCCATGGGGTCCCAGGATCCTGCTGATTGGCTGGCTATGATGGTGGAGGCCCGGAAGAATGAATCCTACACTGGCACCTTCGTGTATAGCCGCGGCGATGAAATGAGTAGTATGCGGGTGGCACACCGGCTCAAGAACGGGCTTGAACAGGAGCGGCTTGTTGCCCTGGATGGAGAACCGAGGGAAATTGTACGTAACGGCGAACATGTGGTTTGTATTTTTCCGGGTAATGAGCAGGTTGAGCTTGAACAGGCTCTGCCATCCAGTCCATTTGCTGCTGGTATCACCGGTGATATAGCCCCTTTAGCATCCGTGTACAGCATCTCTGTTGCCGGAGCTGAGCGTCTTGCCGGCCATGAGGTGGTAAAAGTGGCTCTGATGGCTAAAGATGCTTTCCGCTACAGTTATCTGCTTTGGCTGGAGAAACGTACGGGGCTATTGGTCAAGTCAATGCTGACCGGGAAGAAAGGCGAGGTACTCGAGCGCTTCCAGTTTACTGAGCTAAGTATTGGTGGGGATATCAGTGAAAAGGAATTTATTGAGCTGAAGCCTGGCGAATTGACCCGGCATCAAGAGGCCGTGGAAAAACCGATTCCTCATGCCTGGGAGCCGGGTTGGCTGCCGGATGGTTTTTCTCCGGCACCTTATGTATCTAAAACAAATCACATCATGCCGGAAAAAAGCCGTAGTCGCGTGTATACCGACGGCCTCACTCTATTCAGTGTTTTTGTAGAGCCTATGGCCGATGCCGGAATGCCGGAAGGGGCATCAAAAATGGGGGCTACGTCAGCTTATTCCCGGTACCTGGATATTGAGAATGAACGCTATGTCGTCACCGTGGTTGGCGAAGTGCCTATTGAGACCGTTAAGAAAGTCGCGGACAATATGCATATGAAATCACTGAAGTCGTCATCATGATAGAAGAGCAGGGCAAAGTTGTTGCTATTGACGGGGATTACGCATGGATTAATACCATGCGTGAGTCTGCCTGTCAGTCATGCTCTGCCAGTAAAGGGTGCGGCCAGAAGATGCTGAACTCTGTCTCAAGTGGCAGGTCCAGTCAGGTAAAGGTGAGCAGAACTCTGGATGTGAATGTGGGAGATCGGGTTCTGGTGGGAATCGCTGAAGAAGCGCTTTTGAAAGCCTCCATTCTTGCCTATCTCTTGCCGCTTCTGGCCATGATTGTATGTGCCGGTGCTGCCGAAGCAATATTCTCTTTTCCTGACCCTGTCGTTGCCCTGATAGGCGTATTGGGCCTGGCTCTTGGCCTGATATTGGTTAAAACATTGTCATTTAGACTTTCTTGCAATCCCTCATACCATCCCCAATTATTACGCAAGCTTGGATAGATAATCTCCTTCCATCTGAATTCTCTTTTCTACTGGGCTGAACTCGGTTAACTGGGTTGAACTCGGGTTATCTGCCAAGCCTGAGTCTGCTGACGTCCAGGCTTAATTGTCTTGTTGAGTCTGAACGTCAGCAGACTGTCACCCTGGTTCGCAATATCAAAATGGAGCTACTGAATGAGAAGGTTAGCTATTGTTGTATTCGGTTGGTGGATCGGTTTTATGGCGCTGTCTGCCAATGCCGTGGATCTTCCCGATTTTACCGAGTTGGTTGAAGAAGTCTCTCCTGCCGTTGTTAATATCAGTACTGTCCGAAGAGTTAATGACGGGAATGCTCAATTCTTTGGAAATGCCCCGGACATGGAACAAATTCCCGAATTTTTTCGCCACTTTTTTGGCGATCAGTTCCCGCGTGGAGGTGGTGTTCCAAGGGAGGCCCAGTCGATGGGGTCTGGATTCATTGTCTCTCATGACGGTTATGTATTAACCAATAACCATGTGGTTGAAGGTGCCGATGAAATTTTTGTAAGGCTGGTGGATCGTCGCGAGCTGAAAGCCACTCTGGTTGGTGCGGATGCAAAATCCGATCTGGCCTTATTGAAGCTGGATGCTGATGATCTGCCGGTACTGAAGGTTGGAAAGTCATCGAAGCTTAAGGTGGGGGAATGGGTTGTCGCGATCGGTTCGCCATTTGGCTTTGATTACACAGTTACCGCCGGAATCGTCAGCGCCAAGGGGCGGAGTCTGCCCAATGAGAACTATGTACCCTTTATCCAGACTGATGTGGCGATAAACCCCGGTAACTCTGGAGGCCCATTATTTAACCTGGATGGTGAGGTCGTGGGGATTAACTCCCAGATCTATACCCGCTCGGGCGGTTTTATGGGGGTGTCATTTGCCATTCCTATCGATGTCGCTATGGACGTCATGACTCAATTAAAAGAGACCGGCACAGTCAAACGTGGTTGGTTAGGTGTTCTCATTCAGGAAGTAAATAAGGATCTGGCTGAGTCATTCAAACTGGATAAACCCAGGGGAGCCCTGGTGGCGCAGGTGATGAAAGATTCTCCTGCGGATCAGGCAGGATTGCAGCCGGGAGACGTAATTACCGGTTTTGATGGGACCGATATCGGGCTGTCATCTGAGTTGCCGCATTTGGTCGGCCGGATTGCCCCAGGCAAGAAAGCTGAGCTGAATGTCGTGCGAAATGGGCGTGAGATCAAGATCGATGTCATGATAGGTCAGTTGCCTGGTGAATCCGGTTCACCCACTGTTGCACCTGCGAAAGCTGAAGCTCAGGGTAATGCCTTAAGTTTGGATGTGCGTGATCTCACTGATGCGGAGAAGTCTCAGTTACAGGTATCTGGTGGTGTTCTGGTGACAAATATATATCCAGGGCCGGCAGCTTCTGCTGGAATCCGCGTAAATGATGTTATCAGCAGTCTGAATAATCATGAGGTTAAGACTGTCGAGGACTTCAATTCGGTGGTTGAAGATCTGCCTAAGAATAAGTCTCTGCCCGTATTGATCATTCGTAATGGCAACCCCGCCTTCATTGTGATGAAGGTTGATTAAGAGCTGGCAGATTGCTGGTCCTGATGCAGGGGGGGAGTCGGTTCCGCCCCTATTTTCCTTCTTCACTTATGGGCAGAGCATATAGGCATTAGTCTGTTTGGCCGGTCGGTCAACGAATAATTCGGAATTTATGCTAATTTCACTGCAATTCAATGTGGGAGCTGGTAAAATTCTGCGGCCTTTAATTTGCGTCCGAGTGTTAGCTGTCTGTGAGTAAACTCAAACATATTCGAAATTTCTCCATTATTGCCCATATCGACCATGGGAAATCCACCATAGCAGATCGCTTTATTCAGTTCTGCGGGGGATTGACCGATCGTGAAATGTCCGAGCAAGTGCTTGATTCCATGGACATTGAGCGGGAGCGTGGTATTACCATAAAAGCACAGAGCGTCACGCTTTATTACGATGCTCAGGATGGCGAGCGATATCAATTGAATTTTATTGATACGCCTGGACACGTCGACTTTTCCTATGAGGTATCCCGTTCTCTGGCTGCCTGCGAAGGGGCGCTGCTGGTCGTGGATGCTGCCCAGGGTGTAGAAGCCCAGTCTGTGGCGAACTGTTATACCGCTATTGAAATGGGGCTCGAGGTTATTCCGGTATTGAATAAAATGGATCTGCCTCAGGCGGAGCCAGCCCGGGTGCGCCACGAAATTGAAGAAATTATCGGTATCGACGCAACTGGCGCGGTTGAAGCCAGTGCCAAGGCAGGAATCGGTATTCAGGAGACGCTGGAGCAGATTGTTCAACTGATCCCGGCTCCAGAAGGTGATCCCGAGGCCGATCTTCAGGCATTGATTATCGACTCCTGGTTCGACAACTACCTCGGCATTGTATCGCTGGTGCGTGTTAAGAACGGTGAGCTGAAAAAGGGCGATAAGATTCTGGTCAAATCCACCGGGATTCAGGAGCCTGTCACATCAATAGGTGTATTCACTCCAAAGCGTAAGGAAACCGGAGGATTGAAGGCTGGTGAGGTTGGCTATGTGGTTGCCGGTATCAAGGACATCCATGGAGCGCCTGTCGGGGACACCATTACCCTTGCCAAAACACCGGATGTCACTTCTCTTCCCGGATTCAAAAAGGTTCAGCCTCAGGTGTATGCGGGGGTCTTTCCCGTCAACTCTGAAGATTACGAAGATTTTCGTGAAGCATTGGAAAAATTGACGCTGAATGATGCGTCGTTGTTTTTTGAGCCGGAAACCTCAGATGCTCTGGGCTTCGGTTTTCGCTGTGGCTTTCTGGGTATGCTCCATATGGAGATTATCCAGGAGCGCTTGGAGCGGGAATACGATCTTGATCTGATTACCACTGCACCGACGGTTGTTTATGAAATATTGACCAAAAAGAATGAAGTCTTGATGGTCGACAATCCTTCCCGATTGCCAGATCCCGGGCTTATCGAGGAAATGAGAGAGCCTATTGTTGAGGCTAATATACTTGTGCCGCAGGATTACCTGGGCAACGTGATTTCTCTCTGTGTGGAGAAACGCGGTATACAGAAGAATATGCAGTTTCTGGGATCTCAGGTCGCGCTGACTTATGAATTGCCGATGGGAGAAGTCGTATTGGATTTCTTTGATCGCTTGAAGTCGGTCAGCCGTGGATACGCCTCGTTGGATTATCACTTTGTCCGCTTTCAGGCCGCTAAGCTGGTGCGTCTGGATATCCTGATTAATGGGGATAAAGTCGATGCGTTGGCCCTGATTGTACATAAGGACAATGCCCCTTACCGTGGTCGTCAGCTCGCGGAAAAAATGAAGGATCTTATTCCTCGACAGATGTTTGACGTAGCAATTCAGGCTGCCATCGGTGGGCAAATAGTCTCTCGAACCACGGTGAAAGCTTTGCGTAAGAACGTTCTGGCCAAATGTTACGGTGGTGACGTGTCGCGGAAGAAAAAGCTTTTGCAGAAGCAGAAAGAAGGTAAGAAGCGGATGAAACAGGTTGGGCGTGTTGAAATTCCTCAGGACGCTTTCCTGGCTGTATTAAAGGTAGACAATTAACTGCCAAAGTTGGTTGTCTGCTGATCGCGAGACGAACTGTCATCAAATAAAAATCTCACAGGAAATGTCATGGATTTTGATTTTGCAATTATTCTCGTTTTATTAACGGGTATCGCAGGTGTGATCTGGCTGGTGGACGCGCTATTTTTTGCCGGAGCCAGACGGGCTGCCGCCAGCGCAGATTCGGACGCGACTGACGCGGGGGAGATACCTGTTGCTGTGGAATACGCCAAGTCCTTTTTTCCTGTGTTGCTGTTGGTTTTGGTGGTGAGATCATTTCTGGTCGAGCCATTTCAGATTCCATCGCAATCCATGCTGCCGACCCTGGAAGTAGGGGACTTCATCCTGGTCAACAAATATGAGTATGGTCTGAGGGTTCCTGTGCTCGGGTATAAGTTTTTTGACATAGGAAGCCCGGAGCGTGGTGATGTTATGGTGTTTAAAAACCCGGAAGACAATATCACTAACTATATCAAGCGAGTGGTCGGTGTTCCGGGAGATGTCGTGCGATATACCAATAAAGAGCTATATATCAACGGCGAGAGAGTGTCGGAAAAACTTTTGGCTGCCTTGCCTGCAGGTGCTCCCAGGGAACTGATATTTGAAGAGATGCTGGGTGAAAGTCAACATCGTATTATCAAGCGTAATGACCATAACGTCATGGGAGATGGTGAATGGACCATCCCTGAAGGGTATTATTTCATGATGGGCGACAATCGGGATCGGTCTAAGGACAGTCGCTTTATTGGTTTGGTGCCTGATGAAAATATTGTAGGGCGGGCGTTTGCCATCTGGATGCATTGGGAAAAAATGCTGTCCATACCGTCATTCTCAAGAGTCGGGCTCCTGGATTAAGGTCCTGTTCTCAGAATTGTGCACAAGTTGGCTGGATGTTCCCTGTAAAAACAACCGCTTGCTGACTATGCTTACTGTAGTGGTTGAAACTAAGAGGCTTCTATAATGCGTAATAAGCAAACCGGTGCATCAATGTATGTGACCTTAGCATGGATATTCATTTTGCTTTGCTTTATCACTCTCGCAGTGAAAATTGGTCCTATATACATTGATAATTTTGCGGTTAACTCTTCTCTGGAGGGGCTGAGCCGTGAAGCAAAGCTGGCAAATTTTAGTAATCAGGAAATCCTTAAACGTTTGGATAAGCATTTCATGATTAACAATGTGCGTAACTTTAACCATGACAATATTAAAATTGTGCGTGATAAAACGAAGATGTACATCAATATCGAGTACGAAGTGCGCACTAATATTGTGAAGAACATTGATGCGGTGGTTTCATTTAAAGACCATCTGGAAGTGAATAATAAGTGATCGAAAAGCTAGATAGGCTCCAACGCGCCATTGGGTACAAGTTCAATGATATTGGCCTGTTAACCCTGGCGCTGACTCATCGTAGTTATGGTACGCGGAATAATGAGCGGCTTGAGTTCCTGGGGGACTCAGTGCTCAATTTCATTATCGCAGAGCACTTGTACCGTCGTTTTGAAGAAGCCAGGGAAGGGCAGCTTAGTCGGCTTCGTGCAAGAATGGTCAAGGGAGTGACGCTGGCGGAAATTGCCCGTGAATTTAACCTGGGCGATTATTTGCGTTTGGGATCAGGTGAGCTGAAAAGTGGTGGATTTCGTCGGGAGTCCATCCTTGCGGACGCTCTTGAGTCGGTGATAGGGGCAATATACCTCGATAGCAACTTTGAAGTGTGTACTGAACGGGTGTTGAACTGGTTTGAGCAACGACTGGCCGCCCTGAACCTCAAAGACACGACCAAAGACTCAAAAACACGTTTGCAGGAATACTTGCAGGCTAGACAGCTGAACCTTCCCCGTTATGAAGTGATTTCCGTGCAGGGCGAAGCCCATGCACAAACTTTTCATGTCAGGTGTGTCATTGACTGCCTGGAAGAGCCAACAGAAGGAACAGGCAGTAGTCGTCGGGTGGCGGAGCAAAAGTCCGCCAAAAAAGCCTTGGCTGAATTAGGTGTAGATAAGTGAACCAGACTCCTTCCACCCATTGTGGGTACGTCGCCATTGTTGGGCGGCCAAATGTTGGTAAATCAACGTTATTAAACCGGATTCTCGGACAAAAAATCAGTATCACGTCCCGCAAGCCGCAGACTACTCGTCATCAGATCCTCGGAGTGAAGACTGAAGGTGATTGCCAGGCGATTTATGTAGATACTCCGGGTCTGCATCGATCTGAGAAGAAAGCTTTGAACAGGGTGCTGAATAAAGCAGCATCAACGGCGCTCAAAGATGCTGATGTTATCGTTTTTGTGGTGGATCGTGATCACTGGTCGGACGAAGATCAGTATGTGCTGGATAAAGTGGCTGCTGCCCGGGCTTTCAAGATTCTGGCAATAAACAAAGTCGATCGCCTGGAAGACAAGAATCGCCTGCTGCCCTTTATTGAGCGTTTGAATTCGGAGTGTGATTTTTCTCATATCATCCCGATATCTGCTGAGCGTGGAACGAACGTCGACAAGCTGGAAGAAGTGATTGGCGAAGCGTTGCCCGAGAGTATCCATTTTTACCCTGAAGATCAGATCACAGATCGTAGCGAACGATTCCTGGCTATGGAAATCGTTCGGGAAAAGGTGATGCGTCAGTTAGGGGAAGAGATTCCCTATGAAGTGGCCGTTGAGATCGAGCAATTCAAGCAGGAAGGTAAGCTTCTGAGAATCAATGCGTTAATCCTGGTGGAAAGAGAGGGGCAGAAAAAGATTGTCATCGGCCACAAGGGTGAACGAATCAAGCGGATTGGGATTGATTCACGTAAGGACATGGAGCGTCTGTTTGAGCATAAGGTGATGCTTGAGCTCTGGGTTAAGGTTAAGTCTGGCTGGAGTGATAACGAAAGGGCGCTTAAAAGCCTGGGTTATGACGATCGGTAGTCGGGGTTTAGTCTTTTCGGGATTGGGTGTTGGCTTGCCTGGAGGCAGGTAATACTGGAGGTTGGTAAGTTAATGCAGGACATGCAGCGTGCCTTTGTTTTGCATACTCGCCCATACCGAGAGACCAGTTTGATTGTCGATCTTTTCTGCGAAGATATCGGTCGACTGTCTGTTGTCGTAAAGGGTGGGAGAGGCCGTAAAGGCTCTGCAGCCCTGTTCCAGCCGTTTCAAGAGATTTGGGTTGCCTACGGTGGTCACTCGGAGCTCAAAACTCTCCTGCAAGTTGAACCCGGCGAGTTGAAGGTCAGTCTCTCCGGATTAGCTCTTTACTCCGGTTTTTATCTGAATGAGCTTGTCCTCAAGCTGCTCCCGGTACAAGGGGGTGTCTCTGGTTTGTTTTCACATTATATTTCCTCACTAAGTACGCTGGCATCAGGACAGCAAATTGAGCCTTCCCTAAGGGAGTTTGAGTTGGCGTTGCTTGATGAGTTGGGTCTTGGTATTGATTTCGGTTTTGAAAGTACTTCAGGGAGCCCTGTGGTAAGCCACGGTACCTATCGGGTGGGGTTGAACTCGGGCGTTCAAAGGGTTGACTCTATAGAAGATACCGGGGTCGATGGGGCCACAATGCTGGCAATTGCACAACGGGCTTGGCAAGACTCAAATGTATTGCAGGCGGCGAAGAAAATATGCCGTAATTTGATAAATGAATTGCTGGATGGACGGGTTTTGCAATCCCGTAAGGTGATGCAGCAATTTATTGAGGTTCAGAGGCAGAGTAAGTAGATCGCCGGGCTAATTTCTGTGAAGTGGATTTAGTTCCATGTTGTCATCGGAATATGCGCAAATTAACAATGAAATTGTCAGTTAATCAATGTAACCCATCAGGGCATGCAATTGAGAATTTCATGCAATTAAAAATTAGAGTGTAAAGAGGTGAAAAGTGACAAAACGGGTATTGCTGGGAGTCAATGTCGATCACGTCGCGACGTTACGCCAGGCCAGGGGTACACGCTATCCTGATCCTGTGTTGGCTGCGCTGCAGGCTGAGCAGGCCGGCGCAGATGGGATCACTATTCATCCCAGGGAAGACCGTCGCCATATTCAGGATCGGGATGTCTGGGTAATGAAGGAAACACTGACGACGCGAATGAATCTAGAGATGGCGGTGACTGATGCCATGATTGAGTTGGCGGAAAAGGTTAAGCCGGCTCATTGCTGTTTGGTGCCGGAAAAGCGCGAAGAATTGACCACTGAAGGTGGCTTAGATGTTGTTGGTCAGGAAGCAAGAGTGGCGAACGCCTGCAAACGATTGGCAGATGCCGGAATTGAAGTGTCGTTGTTCATTGATCCGGATCCTGCACAGATTGAAGCTGCCAAGCGATGTGGTGCTCCGGCCATTGAGATTCATACCGGTCGCTATGCTGATGCTGTCAATGAAGCCGAGCAGCTACAGGAATTGGAAGTTGTCCGAAAAGGTGTGGTTGTTGGATGTGATCTTGGTTTAATTGTAAATGCCGGGCACGGGCTGCACTATCACAATGTGCAGGCTGTAGCCGCCTTACCCGGCATCAACGAGTTGAATATTGGGCACAGTATCGTGGCACAGGCCCTGTTTTCCGGGTTTTCCCAGGCTGTCAGGGAAATGCGTGAGCTGTTGGATCAGGCTGTGCTGTTGTCCAATAATTGATAGCTGGCCAATAACTGATAGCTGGCCAGGAAATGACTATTCTTCTGGAATTGATCGTTTTCCTGGAATCAACCGTGAGACTGCCCGTTATGTTAAGGGCAGTCTGCTGTTATGCAATAAAGGATGCTTCTCAAGTAGCCTGGTGAGTTACATGGAAGTTACGAAGAGAATTTTGCCAGTCATTTCGCTCAGCCCAGTACTGTACCCGATCAATCTCATCTATCAGGGCATACAGCTCGTCTTTGTGTGGCTGCCCTTTCTTGATCAGTGTTTCCAGCTCTCCGGCCTTTCTACGCAGAGCGGGAACTCCGCAATACCGACTTGCACCGTGGAGCCGGTGAACCCGCTCCAGTAGAATTTCCTGTTCCTGTAATTCAAAGGCTTTCTGGATAGAAGTCTTGTCCTCTGGCAAGCCTTCCAGCAGCATGGAGAATAATTCTTCAGCCAGGTCCGCTTTATTCCCCGCCAGGACAATACTATTTTGTAAATCGACTGATGGCTCAGTGGCGAATTTAACCGATGGTTTGATTTTTCCTAAATCAGATTTTGGTGTATTGGCTTTAGGCTGGGATTGTAGGGTGAGATGAATACCCGCCCGTCTGGCAATAATGCCCTGAAGCTCTTCTTCATTGGTGGGTTTGGTTAGATAATCGTCGAAGCCGCTTTTTAACAAGTGCTGTCGCTCGTCTGTCAACGCGTGTGCGGTGAGAGCGATGATGGGAGTGTGTCGTTTGCCGGACTCAAACTGACGAATTCTCTGGGTGGTTTCAATTCCATCCATCCCCGGCATTTGAACATCCATGAAAATGATGTCGTATTTCTTGAGCTTGGCTTTGGTTAACGCCTCATAGCCGCTGTTGGCAATGTCGGTTTCCGCCCCGAGTTCATTCAGGAAGGCTTCAACCAGTTTGAGGTTGGCTGAGTTGTCATCAACAGCCAGAACTTTCGCACGCTTATAGTCCCTTTCCTGAAGCGGAGGCTCGTCGTCCAGACCAAGTTCTTGGGTTTCCACAGGAGCGCCTGTAATTAGTTGGGTCAATGCATTGCCGAGACGTCTCTGGGACGGGGGTTTAATCAGGTAGTTGGAGGCTTCGGCCAAAATAGGGGGTTCTTCCAGGCCGAGAGTAATTGTTGGCGTCAACACCAGAGTACGACAGTCCAGGGAATACTCAAGTTGTCTTATTGCTTCCAGATAAGAAGTGGAGCGTAGATGATGTCGCGTGATACCGATCAGTGCGACGGCATAGCCCTGGCCTTTCTGCTGGGCTTCTCCCACGCTTTCCACCAGTTCTGAAATGTTATCGACCGTCTTGAGTTCTGCACCCCATTTCTGCAGCGTGTGCCGGATTGCCAGGCCTGTTTTGGGCTGATTTTCCAGATAGATAATACGTTCGCCTGCCAGTTCGGGTTGGCCTGCATCATATTCCGGCTGATCTGGAGCAATATCAACAGGTAGAACAATCCAAAAGGTTGAACCCTTGCCCAGCTCACTTTCAACGCCAATGCTACCTCCCATTTGCTCAGTGAGGCGGCGGGAGATAACCAGTCCGAGCCCGGTTCCACCGAAGCGGCGGGCCGTTGACGCATCAGCCTGACTGAAAGCATTGAACAAAGTATTTTGCTGGACTCTTGATAGTCCTACGCCGGTGTCAGTCACTGTGACTTTGATGGTGGACCGGTGATGCTCATCTTCGTCCTCAAGCATCACTCTGACCACGACCTCTCCGCTCTGCGTGAACTTAATGCCGTTGTTGACCAGGTTGGTGATGATCTGCTTCATCCGGAGAGGGTCGCCCATAATATATTCGGGTACATCCGAATAAATCAGGCCGGCCAGGTCGAGATTTTTCTCATGGGCGCCGGGTGCCAACATGGTCAGCACGTCCTCCACGATTTCGCGCAGGTTCATCGACGTGTTATCCAATATCAGTTTGCCGGCTTCTATTTTGGAAAAGTCCAAAATGTCATTGATGATAGTCAGCAGAATTTCAGAGGATTTGTAAATGGTATTGAGCTGATCCCTTTGCTGAATGCCCAGATTGCTCTTTGACAACAGCTTGGTAAAGCCGATGATCCCATTGAGAGGGGTCCTGATCTCGTGGGACATGTTCGCCAGGAACTCGGATTTGACCCGGCTGGCTTCAAGCGCCTCTTTGCGTGCCAGATCCAGTTCAATATTCTGTATCTCGATTGTCTCAAGGGTTTCGCGAAGGTCCTCCGTCGCCTGGTCGATATTCTGTTGCATCTCGATACGGGACTTCTCCAAGGCCTCCGCCATGGAATTGATACCATCCTGCAGGTTGGCAAGCTCCGGGCTTGCCTCAATAAAGACACGAGTATCGAGCTTGCCTTCTCGAATCCTGTTAAGCGCATCGGAGACGTCTGTCAAAGGTCTGGTAAGATCCCGGCTCAGGCGAAGTGCCATATAGGTGCATAAAATGACCGCCAGCGTGACTGCGACGATGGCAAATAACAGTGTCTGGTATTTGGCAAGATCCGTAGGTGCCCGACTTACTTCAACCACGGCCCATCCGGCAAGATTTTCCTGTGATTCTGCGGGGGTGAAGGCACCGTTGCCCTGAGTGGCGTTTTCCTGGGTGGCTGAGGGATCGGGGGGAGCCTGACGCCAGATAGGCATGCTGAAGCGCAACACTTCGTAGCTGGAGTAAATCGTTAACTGGTTAGCAAGACTGGCAGGAATGGTCTGCGGTTCGAGTAGCTTTGGCCCCGCATGGGCAAGGATCTGGCGTTTCCGGTCATAAATGGTGACGGAGCGAATATCCCGTTCCTCAAGAACCGAAGTGGTCAGTGAGGACAGTTGTGCATGCTGACCTGCCGGCATTCCATAGGCCGCGGCATTTGCCATATGACGGACGGAATCGGTTCCCCGTTCGAGGAGTGAGCGATTGAGGTCCGTCAATCGGGTATAGACGAATGCCGTCGACATGATCACCGCAATACCCAGAGTTGGTATCAGGGTGAGCAGTATAACTTTGGTTTTGATACCCCAGTGTTTCATGAGTGTCAGTTTTCAGTTGTTATTGTCAGTTCCCTGTAGACGCCACGGCAGTTCGGGTCGTGATAGTCATAAAACTTTTTCGCCTTCAGTCATACGAGAGACTTTACCTAAAAAGTGGCTTCCAGGTTAGTTAATTGGTCGAAAAAAATGGTAGCTGGGAAAGCTTTTCCTTTGCGGTGCTTCCTTATATTGACTGTTTTCTTATATGAAAGCATGCTTTTTATATTGGAAAAGAATATAACAGGATTTCGGTGAATTGCTTATCATGATGGTTGTTTTCACGGAATTTCCAAAGAGCCGTTGCCAATCAGATTGATGCTTTAGACAAAGTTACGGCGACTGCGCATAGGTACGTTTAGGTTTGGTTACTTAATTGGGGATTGGTTGCATACCCAGGTTTAGTTACATACCTAGGTCTGGTTACATATATAGCAAAGAGTCAAAAGGTTTATGTCTTATCCGACAATTGAAACATGTGTAGGGAATACGCCACTGGTCAGGCTTCAGAGGCTCCCTGGAGATACCAGTAATATCATATTGGCAAAACTCGAAGGCAATAATCCGGCGGGCTCGGTCAAAGACCGGCCGGCTTTGAGCATGATTCAGGAAGCTGAGGCCCAGGGGCGAATCAGGCCGGGCGATACCCTGGTGGAAGCGACCAGCGGCAATACCGGTATTGCACTGGCAATGGCAGCAGCCATGAAAGGGTATCGGATGGTGCTGATCATGCCGGCTCATATGAGCGAAGAACGTCGGGCTGCCATGTCTGCCTATGGTGCAGAAATTATTAGTGTCTCCCGGGAAGAGGGGATGGAAGGGGCTCGAGATTTGGCCAAGGCAATGGAAGAGCGTGGTGAAGGGATCGTGCTTGACCAGTTTGCCAATCCTGCAAACCCTCTTGCTCATTATCGGACAACGGGTCCGGAAATCTGGCAGCAGACCCAGGGTAAGATTACACACTTTGTCAGCTCCATGGGGACCACCGGTACTATCATGGGGACTTCACGCTATCTGAAGGAGCAGAATCCCGGAATTCAAATTGTTGGATTACAACCGGGGGAAGGCGCTTCTATTCCTGGAATCCGGCGCTGGCCTAAGGAATATCTGCCAAAGATATTTGAACCGGAAAGAGTTGACCAGATTTTGGATATCAGTCAGGAAGAAGCTGAAGTGACCATGCGAAGGCTCGCCAGTGAAGAAGGTATTTTTTGTGGCGTATCCTCGGGTGGCGCTATCGCGGGTGCGCTGCGAGTATCTCAGAAAGTGGAAAATGCCGTGATAGTTGCCATTATCTGTGACCGTGGCGATCGTTATCTGTCTACCGGTGTTTTTTCATGACAGAGCTGATGGCTTTTTATGATGAAGCTGATAGCTCCTCATGATGAAGCTGATAGCTCCTCATGATGAAGCTGATAGCTCCTCATGACGAAATTGATAGTTGTTCATGACGAAATTGATAGTTGTTCATGACGAAATTGATAGTACAGTAAATGCCTGATTACCCTCCTTATCTCTAATCTCAGATTCTCTGAGGCCAGGATGTATTGTCCCCGATTCTGCTGTAATTGGGGATTAAGCCTTACACTGCTGGCCTCAGACGACTATAATGCGACACTTTTTTCTTACCTAGACCCCGGTCTTTTGTGAATCAAAGCGAGAGAGAAATCTGATGTCCAGACGCCGTAAAGCCATGCCGACTACCCCGGTAACCTGTGAGATTGAGTCATTGAGTCACGAGGGCCGGGGCGTCGCTCATCTTGACGGCAAGACCCTGTTCGTGGACGGAGCTATGCCTGGGGAAACGGTGACGGCCCGTTATGTGAACAGCAAACGTAAATATGATGAGCTGGCGGTGGATTCCGTATCCAATGAACACCCGCAGAGAGTGACGCCGCCATGCCCTCATGCCCATGTCTGTGGTGGCTGTTCCATGCAGCACGCAAGTCTTGATTTCCAGATCGCACACAAACAGCAGGTATTGCTTGATCACCTGCAACATTTTGGAGCGCTGAAGCCGGAGGAAGTGGTTGCACCTATCGCCAGTCAGAGTGTTGGGTACCGTTCTAAAGCAAGACTCGGGGTTCGTTTTGTGATTAAGCGGGACGAAGTTCTCGTGGGATTCCGTGAGCGCTTCAGTAATTTCCTGACGGCGATAGATTCCTGTCCGGTCTTGATTGAACAGGTGGGCCAGCGCATTCCTGAACTGAAAGCATTGGTCCGCAGCCTGTCCTGTTATCAGAGGATTCCCCAGATAGAAGTAGCCGCTGGCGACAACGTCGTCGCGCTGATTATTCGTCATATGGACCCGCTGACTGAGGAAGATCGGGATAAGCTGATCTCTTTTGCTACAGATACCGGATTGGCGCTTTATTTGCAGCCAAAAGGACCGGATACCGTGCATAAGCTGTGGCCTGCGGATGGTCAGGAGTTACTTGAATACAGTCTGCCTGCCCATCAGTTGAAGTTTGACTTCCACCCGACGGATTTCACTCAGGTAAACCGCGAAATCAATGCAAAAATGCTCGATCAGGCACTGGATTGGCTGGCCCCGGAGAAATCCGATCGGATTCTGGATCTGTTTTGCGGATTGGGTAACTTTACTCTACCGATGGCACGTATATCCGGTCATGTGGTTGGGGTCGAGGGTAGCCAGGCGATGGTGGAGCGGGGATACCACAATGCCGGCAAAAACCAGATAGAAAACGTTGAGTTCCATGCTGCGGATTTACATTTGCCAATGGCTGGCGGCAACGAACACCCGTGGTATGGCGAGTATGACAAGATACTGCTTGATCCTCCCCGCTCAGGAGCAGAGGAAATTGTTAAGTCCATAGGTAGATTTAATGCAGCGAGGATTGTCTACGTTTCCTGTAATCCGGCGACTCTGGCCAGGGATGCCGGAATTCTGGCGCAACAGGGATATAAATTGCTCAAAGCGGGGGTTATGGACATGTTTCCGCATACCACTCATGTGGAGTCCATGGCCTTATTTGAAAGGGGATAAGTCAGACCTCATCACGTGTCGTTGGCAGGGAGTGAGGCTTATTGGCTGAATTTCTCCTGACGGAGAGAGGCACGTAATACCGCTATGCGAATTATAGGCAGGATCGGTAGGCATAAAGATTCCAGGGGTTTAATTCTTGGGCCTGAGGACCCATTTATGCCATTGGGGTTGAAAGAGGAAGGATTCCCAAAGCCACCTGATTCCGTCAACGCTGCTACAATGACCAACAAAAAAGTGAAAGACATTCATGGTTAAAGTTCGCGAAGATTACCCGCTTCTGGAAGATGGTTCGGTTGATATCGACAGCTGGATCGATCGCCTGCAACAACAGGAAAACCTTGAAGACGTGGATGTTCTTCGCCAAGCCTGTGTACTGGCAAAAAATATTGAGTCAGAAGCGGTAAAATCCGGCAATATCTGGTCAGAGAACACAACCAGCTTTGTGACAGGTCTGGAAATGACCCAGATTCTGGCTGAGTTGCAAATGGATACTGCCAGCTTGATCGCGGCAGTGCTTTATCGAGCCGTCAGGGAGGAGAAGCTCAGTCTTGGAGCCGTTGAAAAGGAATTCGGTTCTGAAGTCGTGCACCTCATTTCAGGGGTGTTGCAGATGGCTGCAATATCCAATATCCATCAACCCTATCAAGGTTCGGTGCTGGGGCAAACCCAGACTCAGGTGGATAATATCCGGCGCATGCTGGTCACCATGATTGATGATGTCAGGGTTGCCCTGATTAAGTTGGCGGAGCGCACCTGTGCAATCAGGGACGTCAAAAATGCCAGCTCCGACAAACGTCACCGTGTTGCGCGGGAAGTTTTTGATATCTATGCACCTTTGGCTCATCGGCTCGGTATTGGTTACCTGAAGTGGGAACTGGAGGATCTCTCATTCCGTTATCTTCATGAAACCGCCTATAAGAAAATCGCCAAACAGCTGGACGAACGTCGGGTAGACCGGCAGAAGTTCATTGAGGAGGTTTTGTCAGTCCTTCGCCATGAGTTGGATCAGTACGGTATTAAAGCGGAGTTATCGGGTCGGGCAAAGCATATCTACAGTATCTGGCGAAAGATGCACCGCAAGGGCATCGATTTCTCTCAAATCTACGATATCCGCGCCATCAGAATTTTGGTTCCGTCAGTAAAGGACTGTTATTCGGCGCTAGGGTTGGTGCACTCATTGTGGCGCCATATCCCACATGAATTCGACGACTATGTGGCCAACCCCAAGCAAAACGGTTATCAGTCGCTGCACACTGCCGTGGTAGGGCCTCATGCGAAGGTGATGGAGGTTCAGATCAGAACCCACAAAATGCATGAGGAAGCTGAACTGGGAGTTTGTGCTCACTGGCTGTATAAAGGCACGGATACACAACAGAAGTCCCACGGGTATGAACAGAAGATCGCCTGGTTACGTCAGGTGCTGGAATGGCAGGAAGAGCTTGGGGCAAAAACTTCGGATCTCGTGGAGCAGTGGCGCAATGATATTGTCAGTGATCGCATTTATGTGTTTACCCCTGAAGGGCATGTCATTGACCTGCCATCAGGTTCGACGCCTATAGACTTCGCCTATAAAGTCCATACCGAGGTTGGTCATGCCTGCCGGGGCGCCAAGATCAACGGCAGAATCGTTCCCTTAAACTATGTCCTGAAAACTGGGGATCAGGTGACGATATTGACCTCTGGTCAGGCCAAGCCAAGTCGTGACTGGTTAAATCCGGATCTTGGCTATGCGGCTACGTCACGGGCCAGGGCAAAGATTACGCACTGGTTTAAGCTGCAGGATCGGGATCAGAACATCGAGGATGGCCGCGAGATTCTGCAGGATGTGTTGAAAAGACTGTCCTTGGAAAAAGTTCCCTATGAGGAACTGGCCCAGAAAGTGAACCTGCACTCGGCTGAGGATATGTTTGCATCCATCGGTGCCGGCGATCTCAAACCCATGCAGGTTGCGCACATTGCCCAGAAGATGCTGGAGCCCAAGGAGCATCAGCTTAGTCTTCAGCTGCCAGGTTCGACTGCGGAAACCAGCAAGAGCAGCGATATACACATACTGGGAGTTGGAAACCTTCTAACCCAGATGGCGAATTGTTGTAAGCCGTTACCTGGAGATCCGATCGTTGGTTATATAACGGTTGGTCGTGGCGTCTCGATCCACCGCCAGGACTGTATCAACGCGCTGCAGTTACAATCATCAGAACCTAACCGCATTATAGAAGTCAGTTGGGGTGATACTGAGTTTACCTATCCAGTGGATATTCTGATTGATGCCTATGACCGCTCCGGTCTGTTGCGGGATATAACGATCCTGCTGGCGAATGAAAGGGTCAATGTCACGACGGTTAACACTCAGTCGGATAAAAAACAGAATACGGCCCGTTTGCAATTGACGATTGAGGTTGCTTCTCTCGAATCTCTGGCCAGAGTGCTGGACCGCATACGCCGTCTATCCAACGTCATTGATGTCCGTAGGGCTCATAGCGGGGAATAGCGGAGTGAAGGATGGTGGTATGACTGACGACAGAAACAGTACCAACAAGTATGTTATTGATGATCTTCTCTATCTAATGGACCGGCTGAGAGATCCCGAAGACGGATGTCCCTGGGATCTCAAGCAGAGTTTTAAAACCATTGTTCCCCATACTATTGAAGAAACCTATGAAGTCGTAGATGCCATTGAGCGGCAGGACTGGCCGCACTTGATGGATGAATTGGGCGATCTGCTGTTTCAAGTGGTGTTTTATGCGCGATTGGGAGGGGAGCAGAATTCTTTTCAATGGGACGATATTGTCGATAACGTCGTTCGTAAATTGCTCCGTCGGCATCCACATGTCTTTCCCGAAGGGACTCTTGAAAGCCGGGTAGAGCTCGGTCGAAAAATTACAGAGGCTGAAATCAACGCCAATTGGGACAGGATAAAAGCTGAGGAAAAGCGGCTGGCTTTGCATTCGAATAGTGCAAAGGAAAAGCAACCTGCGTCATTATTGCGCGATGTTCCCGTTGCCTTGCCGGCGATGAGCAGGGCGCTGAAGATACAGAAAAAAGCCTCTAGCGTCGGATTTGACTGGCCTGATGTTGCTCCCGTGTTGGCAAAGGTCCGCGAAGAGTTGGATGAACTTGAGCAGGCTTTGAAGCTTTCAGATTCTGCTAATGTATCCGAATCTGCGTCTGCAACAGAAAGGGACGCCCGACATATTGAAGAGGAATTTGGCGACATCCTCTTTGCTTGTGCCAACCTGGCAAGGTTTATCAAAGTTGATCCTGAAATGGCTCTCCGACGCACGAATGATAAATTTATCAGGCGATTTCAAAGGGTAGAGGCGCTGGCGCAGGAACAAGAAACTCCGTTGACCGAGGCAACGCTGGAGCAGATGGACGGCTTTTGGGAACAGGCCAAGAAAGAAGGAATCTGACCTTTGAGGAGTTATTATCCCGGCACTTAGTGAGGACCGGGATAATATGAAACTGATAACAGCCTAGTTATTGGCTGCTTTAATTTCCTGTTTTAACAAAGAAATATATTTCTTACTGAGATTCAGGAAGCGAGGAGTCGGACCGACATCTTCGTACAGCGGATCGCCCATTTCATCTTCTGCTACAACGGTGTTACCTTCGACGTAAGGGAAGCTGGTTTCCAGCTCGTCAAGGGCAGCAGAGATCAGTTCACGGATAATATCTTCCTGCTGGCGCTTTGGGTACATCTCCGCCAAAGCGGCAATTCTTGCAGCGTCTTCAAGTTCCAGTTTCAGGTTGTATTCTTTGTGCGTAAGCCGGGCTTTAGCGTTGGATTCCCACTCTCTCACCAGAGTGCTGATTTTCATGACGAGTACCTCGTATCAACAGCTGATCCATGACGAATAATATCCTTATGCTTTTTAGTTTAGGCAGTGGTCAGCCGGGTCTCCATACGCGCATGTACCTAAAATCCCGGGTAGCTGTAAGTACCAAAACGCTGCTTTCCGTGATGGCGATTTTCATCCCAATGCTCATTGAGATAAGCCTGTTATAAGTCTAGTAGCAAACCTGGGGCCAGCCAGCCTGAATCTGTATTAATTGGTGCGGAATTTGTTAAGTACAGTAAGTGCTGGGAGCGTATTCCTGCCACGATCGATCAGCAAGCTGCCGGTAATGATCTGCAAATTTCCACCCTTTAAGGTTTGCCGGTGAGCGGGTGGTGTGAGTGGAAATTTGTCATAAACATCTTAATAGCAAGAAGTTACTGAATTCTTTATCCTGTTGTTTATCCGTCGCGAGTTGTCTCAAATTGATTCCGGGATTTGCACTATTCCGGGTCTCTGCACAAGGCTGTGAAGGTACGTTTTTTCCATCTCACAGATTCAGAGTCTGAGTTCAGCTATAACATGTGACATTTGGCGTTATTCATCATCAGGCAGGTTTAATATGACGAAGGAACTACATCCGGATTTACGTGAGAACGTCCGTCTAATGGGGGAGTTGCTGGGGCAAAGTATTCGTCACCATCTCGGCAATGAGATGTTTGAAAAGATTGAGAAAATTCGAATGGCGGCAAAAGCCGATCGCCGCTCGGATTCCAATCAGAGGAAACAGTTAAAGGATGTGCTCGCAAGTCTGTCGGATGATGAGCTCGTTCCGGTCGCCAGGGCATTTAACCAGTTTCTGAACCTGGCTAATATAGCAGAGCAGTATCACACGGTTCGTCGGAGGGCTCCAAAGGACGAGCTGGTTCACAATCGAATCGATACGCTGGAAGTTGTCTTTGATCGACTAATAGGTAAAGGCCTGAGTAGCGAAGATATTGTCAAGCAACTGCAGGATATGTCGGTGGAATTCGTATTGACTGCCCACCCGACAGAAATCACCCGACGTACGCTGATTCAGAAATACGACATGATTGCCGAAACACTGCAAGCGCTCGATCGGGATGACCTTCTCGATTCTGAGTACGAATCGTTGGTGGCAACGTTGCGTCGCCTGATTGCTGAAGCGTGGCATACTGATGAAATCCGCTACGAACGTCCCACTGCCGTGGATGAGGCCAAGTGGGGATTTGCGGTCATAGAAAATTCATTATGGTGCGCGGTTCCGACGTTTATGCGACAAATGGAAAAAGCGCTTAAGGTCCATGCTGGCGTGAACCTGCCCCTGGACGTTGCCCCGATTCGAATTGCTTCATGGATGGGCGGGGACCGGGACGGCAATCCCAATGTCACTTCGGAAGTTACGCGGGAGGTTCTGACATTGAGTCGCTGGATGGCGGCGGACCTCTATTTGCGCGACATCACAAGGCTGCGTTCAGAACTCTCGATGACAGCCTGTAATGGTGAAATTGCGCGGGCGTCAGGGCAGGCCAGAGAGCCATATAGAAAGGTACTGGCAAAGCTGCGCGAGCGCCTCCAAGCAACCCGGGACTGGGCGAGTGATTTTCCTCCGCAGAACCCTTCCGGGGAAGTCTTGCTGGAAAACAGAGAACTCATGGAACCATTGATGATGTGTTATCGCTCATTAATGGATTGTGGTATGGAGTCGATTGCCAACGGGCCTTTGCTGGATGTGATTCGTCGCGCTCAGTGTTTTGGTCTGCAGCTGGTACGACTGGATATTCGACAGGACTCGGATAGGCATGCCGATGTGTTCAAGGAATTATGTCACTACCTGGAGCTGGGAGACTACGCATCCTGGACTGAAGAACAGCGTCAGCAGTTTCTGGTAGGGGAGCTGCAAGGGAGGCGCCCATTGATTCCCACAGACTGGCAGCCTAGCCCGGAAGTGGCAGAAGTTCTGGCAACCTGTAAAGTAGTGGCCAACCAGCCAGCAGAAGGTCTGGGATCATATGTTATTTCCATGGCACGAGCGCCATCGGATGTACTGGCTGTTATTTTGCTGTTGCGTGAGTGCGGTATGCGCCACCCTATGCCGGTTGTGCCATTGTTTGAAACGCTGAATGATCTGGAGAATGCGGCAGAGAGTATCGATAAACTGCTCTCCAACAGCTGGTATAGAGGGTATACCGGTGGAGTGCAGGAAGTCATGATCGGCTATTCGGATTCAGCCAAGGATGCGGGGCAGATGGCGGCAGCCTGGGCGCAGTATCAGGCGCAGGAAGCATTGGTTGATGTAGCCGGCAAGCATCAGGTAAAACTGACACTGTTTCATGGTCGTGGAGGGACTGTCGGTCGAGGCGGCGGTCCTGCCAACCGGGCCATACTTTCCCAGCCTCCCGGCTCAGTGAATGGTAGTTTCAGGATCACTGAACAAGGGGAGATGATCCGCTTTAAGTTTGGCCAGCCAAAAGTAGCAGAGCAGAATCTTCACTTATACCTTGGAGCTGTATTGGAGGCATCGATGACACCTCCGCCTAAACCTCTGCCAGCATGGAGGCAGATGATGAGTGATCTGGCAGGTGTTGCTGTGGAGTCATATCGAGGTGTGGTTCGCGGGCATGAGCATTTTGTCGAATATTTTCGCTCCGCTACCCCGGAACAGGAGCTTGGTAAGCTTGCATTGGGAAGCCGTCCGGCTCGTCGCAAGTCTACAGGAGGCGTTGAAAGCCTGCGTGCTATTCCATGGATATTTGCGTGGACCCAGATGCGCCTGATGTTACCGGCCTGGCTGGGGAGTGATGAGGCTCTATCCAAGGCTGTTGAACAGGGAAAAAGCGAGCTGTTGCAGGAAATGCTGGATAAATGGCCATTCTTTGAGACCCACATCGATATGCTGGAAATGGTGCTGTCCAAGGTTGATCCGGACATTGCCAGTTATTACGAGGAACGGCTGGTGCGCCCTGAATTGCATTCGCTCGGGGCTGCGTTGAGAGCGCGGGCGAGGGAAGTGGTGGAATTGATTAACAGGCTCAAGCATCAGGATGAGCTGCTTCGGGATAACCCTGTGTTCCAACAATCCTTGAAAGTCCGAAATCCATACACTGACCCATTGCACTTCCTTCAGGTCGAATTGCTGGTCCGAGACCGGGCGGAAGGGGAAACCAACAAAGAAACCGTTGAGCGGGGCTTGAAAGTATCCATGGCCGGTGTGGCGGCAGGAATGCGTAACACAGGATAAATCCTGCTAATTCAAGGCAATAGATTAGCAGGGTTGTAGGGGTTACAAAAAGGCTACAAGCGGTAAACTACCTTTACCCCAACATGTGACGCTATTGGCACTGTAAAGAAATCTACAGCGACTAAACTTAATGGTAGGGAGCCTGTGGCTGAGTTTTATAGTCAGGTTTGAACGGCTGCAGGCCCTCCAAGCAAAGTGAGTTTATCGACGTAGTTCAGGAGAGTACCAGCAGTGCCAGTCGCTTCCCGAGTCATGCAGTATCTTAATCGTCAGGGGTTGTCTTACCAGCAGCTCCACCATGACCGGGTCGGCACATTGGAAGCTGCCATCGAGGCAGCAAAAGTCGTTCAGGATGAAGTGGCCGTTGCTGAAATTCTGGTGGATGCCAAGGGAGTGGTCATGTCGATCACGCCTTTAGGCAAAAAGATGGACCTGGAACGTCTGAATCAAATGACCCGCCGCAATTTGCAGCGTATTGCCCAGCATCAGGCAGACAGGCTGTTCAAGGATTGTGAGCCGGGGTCGCACCCGCCCGTTGCCAAAGCCTATGGCGTTCATGCGGTATGTGACGAAACACTGTTCAGCAAGCAGCAGATATATATTCAGTCTGGTAGTCACACGACATTATTACGCTTATCCCGAGACTGTTTTCAGCAGATGATGGGCAGTGCTCTTAAAATGAGTGCTTGTGTTTGCACTAAGGAATACAAAGAAACTCCGGATGAAAAAGCTGAAGCTGCCTGTGCATCTTTCGATATCAAAGAGCGGCTGAATAAGCTTTATCGCCTGCCGCCAATGCCGACAGTCGCAGCGAGAATTCTGCAGATCACTCAGGATATTGATGCTTCTGTGGATGATTTGGCTCGAATTATCGAGCAGGACCCAAGTTTGACTGCCCAGGTGTTACGCCAGGCCGGCTCTGCTCTCTATGGCTATCGCGGTGAAATTAAAACCATCAAAGATGCCGTCGCCCGAGTACTTGGGTTTGAGCGGGTCAGTCAGATTGCGCTTTCCATTGCTGCGAGTAAGGCATTTGACCTGCCCAAAGATGGCCCTCTTGGACTGAGAAATTTCTGGAAGCATGCGATGCATTGTTCATTGCTTGTTCAAAGGTTGGCCTTCCACGTGCCTGATAAGCGTGTGGATCCGGGTATGGCGTATCTTGCCGGCCTGCTACACAACTTTGGATTATTGTTACTCGGTCATTTGTTCAAGCCCGAATTCGGTATGCTCAATAAACTGGCAGCATCTGAGCCCTTTACGGAACTCGCAACACTGGAAAAACAGGTGTTGGGTATGGGAAGTGCTAAAGAGCTGGTAGGGGTAGGACATGGACAGCTGGGATCTGTTTTGCTGGAAAAATGGCAGTTGCCGGAAGAAGTCTGTGCCACAGCCGCACATCATCAGGAAAAGGATTATGAAGGTGAGTTCCAGGATTACGTGGCCCTGATCCAGTTGGCGAACTGCCTTTTAAAAGAGCTGGAGCTGGGGGATGATCTGATGCCGGACGATCCGTTAGTGTATACACGGCGTCTGGGAATGGATGCAGATATTACGTTTGAAGTATTTGAGCAATTGAAACAGTCAAGTGCTGCACTGACCGATCTGGCTGCAGGGATGTGATTTTCTGTCAGCAAACCCTTTCTTTTCTGCCCATAATTTTTTTGAATGACGGGAATTTGGTACAAGGCTTCAGCTTGCCCGCCGATATCCGTATAATCCCTTCCTTTGCGACGTAAGTCCCCTATGTTCCCACCCGAAATACGGGTGAAATAGTGGCTTTGGTTGGCTCACTGCGGGTCCCACCATGCCGGCAATACCACAATAACAATATCAACGGTAGTCGTCGGCCAGTCTGGCGGATCTCGCCCTGGACTGTGCAAACAAACGATAATTTCTGATTAGGAGTGTATTTGGTATGAGAGTCATATTATTGGGTGCCCCAGGCGCTGGTAAGGGCACACAAGCTCAAAATATCATGAAAAAATACGGTATTCCGCAAATCTCTACCGGAGATATGTTGCGCGCAGCAGTGAAAGCCGGTTCACCACTAGGGCTTAAAGTCAAAGAAGTGATGGCTTCCGGCGGCCTGGTGTCTGATGAAACGATTATTGCTCTGGTTAAAGACCGTATCCAGGAGTCAGACTGCGCCAAGGGCTTCCTGTTTGATGGCTTCCCTCGCACCATTCCTCAGGCTGAAGCTCTGAAGGAAGCGGGTGTGAAAATTGACTATGTGGTGGAAATCGCTGTTGACGATGAAGAGATCGTCAGCCGTTTGAGTGGCCGTCGTGTACATGAGCACAGTGGTCGTGTATACCACGTCGAGCACAACCCACCTCAGCAGGAAGGCAAAGATGATGTTACCGGAGAGCCTCTGATCCAGCGTGAAGATGATAAAGAAGAGACTGTCCGTAAGCGCTTGGAAGTCTATCATTCTCAGACGGCACCATTAGTTGATTATTATCAGGACTGGACTGCTCAGGATCCTGCTTCCGCACCTACATACTTCCGTGTAGAAGGGGTGGGAACAGTAGACGAGATTCGTGAGAAAGTGTTTGAAGGTCTATCCTGATAGATACTGTTAGAAATAAGTAAATTGGCGCCACAAAATAAGTGGCGCCTGATTGAAATCCTACCCAGAAAATCCTGATGCCTCATATCCTTGCTCTGGATACCTCTACCGATGCCTGCTCAGTTGCGGTGGTAACTGAATCCAGGACTGTCGAACGTTATACGCTTGAACCAAGATCCCATGCCCGCCTTGGGTTACCTATGGTGGATGAAGTGCTGACGGAGGCGGGAATAACATTGTCAGACGTTGATGCCATTGCCTTTGGCAGAGGCCCGGGTTCATTCACAGGGTTGAGAATTGCCGCAGGGTTGGCTCAGGGGCTGGCTTTTTCAAGGCAATTGCCTGTGGTACCCGTGAGCACACTGGAGGCAATGGCTTCAGGGCTCCTGGTGGCCAAACCTGAAGTGTTCAAGGCAGAGTCGGGAAATGCCGATCCATCGACCGGCGAAAGATGGATATTGTCTCTGCTTGATGCACGGATGAATGAAGTTTATGCAGCCTGGTATCGAGTAGTGAATGGTTCTGTTGAACTGGTGGGCGAAGAGAAAGTTATTCCTCCCTCAATGCTGGAGTTACCCTCGGCAGACATCAGCACTATAGCTGTAGGCAGCGGCCTGAATTATTTTAAAGAATTTCCCATCGATACCCAGAAATCCATTGCGATTCAGGATTCTGATTGGTACCCAAGAGCGGCTTCAGTCGGAAAGCTGGCGTTGAGCTACTTTGCCGAAGGCAGAGTAGTGACACCGGCTGATGCGCAGCCCGTTTATCTCCGGGATGAAGTTACCTGGAAAAAATTGCCGGGACGCTGATATCCAAGTCCCTGATCTCGTTAGCATATAGATGTTATTTGTTCCCATTAAGGAAATTGCATGTCTTGGTTAGAAATTGTGGTACTGGCCCTTATCCAGGGATTGACGGAGTTTTTACCTATATCGAGTTCAGCCCACCTTATTCTCCCTTCACAAATTCTGGGATGGGAAGATCAGGGGTTGCTGTTTGATGTTGCCGTTCATGTCGGTACTTTAATTGCGGTAATGCTGTATTTTCGTCAGGACATTTTTAAATTGGTGAGTGCATGGCTTCGACAAGTCACAGGGCGGGGAGGATCTCAGGAGGCTCGTCTGGCCTGGTTTGTCATACTTGGAACCATTCCCGCAGGTCTGGCCGGTCTGCTTGGGTCACACTGGATCGAGGAAAACCTTCGTTCGGCGCTGGTCATTGCCCTCGCGACTATTGGGTTTGGCGTTCTCCTTGGGGTGGCTGACCGTAAAACAGGTACTCGCGATATGCTGCAATTGTCGCTCAAGGATGCACTGGTCATTGGTTTTTCCCAGGCCCTGGCTTTGATTCCTGGGACCTCTCGTTCAGGTATTACCATGACTGCGGCGCTGTTTCTCGGGCTGAATCGTGATACTGCTGCCCGTTATTCATTTCTCCTGTCTATACCTCTGATTATGGCGGCGGGGCTTTTGAAGGGGCTGGAGCTGGCTGAAACCGGAACTGATTCTGAGTTTACAGTAGTCGCGGTTGCGACGGCTTTATCAGCAATCAGTGCCTATGCCTGTATTCATCTATTTCTGAAATTTCTGGAAAAACTAAGCTTCATGCCATTCGTCATATACCGGCTTTTGCTTGGGGTGTTATTGCTGGGATGGCTGGCGTTCAACTGATATCCGGGCGGATACTTTTTACAAAAGTTGACTATACTTTGTCCCAATTAAGGTGTTTATTTTGAGGTTAAGCCCGAACCTGGGCTGATTGAATTTAATCCCTTAATTTCAGGAGAGCTGGCAGCGAGGACAGTGGCTGGAAATCTATGATCAGTGGAATTGGCAGTTCATTACCGTTGCTTCCCCAGAGCCGTCGGGACGTTACTGAGAATACTCAGGAACAACGACGTGAGCTGCAGCAGCGTTCTGCTTCCGCTGACGCAGAGAGAGCGGCCGCGCTCGAAGCTGATGCCAATGCCGCGGAGCAGGTTCTGTCTCAGCCTGAGGTCCGTCGAGCTGAAGCTCTTCAGGGCGTGGAGGAAAACCGTTTTCGGCGACAGCGTGAACAGGATGAACTTCCGCTAGGAAATCAGCAGGCATTGAACTTGTACCAATCCAACCAATCTACCCTGGCGCAGGACAAGGACACTGGAGAGTTAGTAGGGATTGACGTCTTTGTCTGATCTACCGCCGCCAAACCAGGTACCCCCTTTTTATGTAACCGCCAGTGCTCCAGAACGTGGGGAGGATGCTGCTGCATTTGCCACTGAGCATGGTTACCTCTATGTCCCATACGACCAGCTCCCGCAACCCTCCAATGATCCCGTCTATGTGATGGATTATGGGGCTGAGGCTACCGCTTTATTGAGCTGGTATCGAAAGGCTCCTGGTCCTGTGCACGTGGATTTTGTCAGCGGCGCGCTGGAGCATCGACGACAGCATGGTGGTGGACGTGGGGAGATGATTGCCAAAGCGGTAGGTCTTAAGGGGGAGGTAAAGTCCCTGCACATTCTTGATGCCACGGCTGGTCTTGGACGGGACGCTTTTGTGCTGGCGGCTCTTGGTTGTCGAGTGGATATGTTTGAGAGACATCCTGTGGTTTATTGTCTATTGAAAGATGGCATGAAACGGGCGCTGGAATCGGGACATATGGAGACGGTAGAAGTTGTGGGTCGAATGTCGTTGCATTTCGGAATGACTGACTGGAATACCCAAGCAGATGTGATCTATCTGGATCCGATGTTCCCTGAGCGACAGAAAACCAGTCTGGTAAAAAAGGAAATGAGGGTGTTCAAAGATTTGGTAGGAAGTGATTCTGATAGTGATTCATTGCTTCCTTATGCCCTTGCCGCGCCGGTAAAAAGAGTCGTGGTGAAGCGCCCAAAACCCGCTCCGTTTCTGGCAGACAAGAAGCCTACCATGCAAATCACCGGAAAGAGTGGAAGGTTCGATATCTACACAATTAAGAGTCTGCTGAAATAGTTGAAACTCGAAGGGTTTGGTGTAGGGGGGCTAATGTTTGAGAAGAGCTTGGGTGTTTGGGAATCGATTGGGTAGTTGGGGATAGGCAGGGGGAGTGTTAATTAGGCTTCACTCTTTGGCGAAGACATCCTGTGGTAGTCCTTTTGATTTCCGCAGGCTCTGGTGGCCTTGGTTGACGGTAATCTGGATGATCGTCCTTGCAGTCGTCTTTCGCCTCAAGTGAAACTGACTCTACGCACGTGTAAAAAACAAATCGCTGAGTCGTCGGCAGTTAAAAATTAGTTGTTGCTTGGAACAACGATATCTTCGTCAAATTGATTTTCCATTGTGCTTCTCCTCTTGTTGAGCTGTATACAATATAGCCAATGCCGTAAATTAAATCTTTACGTAAATTCCCGTATCTAGACTATTGTATTAATTGATATTTTATGCTTATTGAATAATTTCGACCAAAGTTTAAGAAGCCCATACAGGTGGAATGCGGTCTAATGTCGAGCTGCTGACGCCTGCTACGTCTACTGTTCAATCCCGACGAATATCAACGTTGCAAACTGACTGCAAATTGGCCGAGCTATTCTGATCGGTCCCGATGCCCATCTGTCGGCGAGGCATCAATTATCCAAATATCTACAAGGACGAAAATCAGTATGAAGTATAGAGAGTGTCCCCGATGAATCCGTCAGATTTATTGCTGGTGTTGGTGGCGAATTTTGCCTGGGGGTTTAATTTCATAGCGGGTAAGGAAGGCGCAACGCATTTTCAACCTTTGTTCTTTACGGCGATTCGCTTTGCCTTTCTGCTGATAATTATGTTGCCGTGGCTGAAGCCTGCACCGGGTGTGATGAAGCCATTGCTCCGGGTGGCTCTCCTGCTGGGAGTATTTCATTTCGGGATGATATTTATGGGGTTGAATGCAGGGGGCAACATCGCCTCTGTTGCTATTGCAACCCAGCTTTATGTGCCTTTTTCCGCCATTCTCGCGACTATTTTCCTCCGTGAAAAGTTGTCTTTTGTACGACTGCTGGCAATTGTTATTGCTTTGGCCGGGGTTATGCTCATTGGCTTCGATCCCATTGTATTCGATCATCTGGATGCTTTGTTCTGGGTTGCCGGAGCGGCTTTTGTGATGGCAGTTGCGACCATTCTGATGAGGCAATGTCCGAATCTGGGGGTGTTCCGTCTTCAGGCCTGGATCGCGCTTGTTGCGACCCCTTCGCTCTTGCTCTTATCACTGATATTTGAATCCGGACAATGGGAGACCCTGCGTCACTCTCAGTTGTCGGATTTCTGGACGCCTGTATATTCCGCTATTGGTGCGTCCGTTATCGGTCATGGGATTGTTTACTATCTGGTAGGGCGATATCCCGTTTCCCTGGTGACCCCCATGCTTCTTCTGGCTCCCATACTGGCCACCATTTTTGGAATATTCTGGTTTGATGATGTATTGGGATGGAAACTGATAGTGGGAGGAATGCTAACGCTTGTGGGAATTACCCTGGTTTCAGTCAATATTAAATACTTGCGACGAATCTGGGCTGGGAAGCAATACATCGAGGATTCGAAAATTTAGAAAGCTAAGTGACAAAAAAGTTACTTTTTTTACGAATTATTATCGATTTAAATACGCTGAAAATGAGGCTGCTTCTGGTCAGTGAAGAACTCATTGATAATTGGTATCAGAATTTCAGGTATAGGTAATGATAAAGAACTCTTCCAAAGGATACGGTTGGCTTACCATTTTGATCCATTGGATTTTTGCCCTGGCAGTCTTTGGGCTATTTGGCCTGGGTGTCTATATGGTGGAACTTTCCTACTATGACCCCTGGTATCACGATGCTCCGGAAATTCATAAGAGTATTGGAATGATACTCATTTTCCTTATCGCTTTCCGTTTGATTTGGCGCTGGTTTAATCCACGTCCGGAAGCTTTGTCCTCATTATCCTCAATGGAGAAGCATGCCAGTGAGTGGGCACACCGTGGGCTGTATCTCATCATCGTTGTGACCTTATTGGTGGGTTATGTCATCCCGACAGCGGAAGGCCGTGCTGTCAGCGTATTCGGCTGGTTTGAAGTGCCTGCGTTATTCCCAACCATTGACGGTATGGCTGACATAGCGGGGGAAATTCACGAATGGATGGCATGGACTCTTGTCATTCTCGCGGTAGTCCACGGACTGGCTGCACTCAAGCATCATTTCATTGACAAAGATAAGACTCTCGTACGGATGCTTCGTCCGGAAAAATAGAGTTTGCCTGAATTCGATCGATGTTGTTTGTCTGGGTTGGGGCGGCGTCGATAAGCTCAATAACCCAATCCATCTGAATTGCCAAATATATTGTGAAACACAAAGGAGAATGATTAATGAAGAAGTTGCTGATGGCTGCAGTGTTCACTGGAACCAGCCTGGTTAATACATTGGCGTTTGCCGAAGACTATAAGTTTGATACTCAAGGGCAGCATGCCTTTATTCAATTTAAGGTGAGTCACCTGGGGTTCAGCTATATCGTCGGGAATTTCAACGATTTTGAAGGTACTTTCAGCTTTGATGAGAGCAATCCTGCCGCTTCCAAAGTCAATGTAACCATTGATACCAGCAGTGTTGATACAAACCATGCGGAGCGGGACAAGCACCTGCGCAGTGCTGACTTCTTGCTGGTGGACAAATTCCCTGAAGCGACATTTGTCAGCAAATCCGTCAAGCCTGTGGGGGATGGCAAGGCGCAAATCGTTGGTGACTTCACTCTGCGTGGTGTCACCAAAGAAGTTGTGATTGACGCTACCCGTATCGGTGGTGGAGAGGATCCATGGGGCGGTGTGCGTCAGGGCTTCGAAGGTTCAACAAAGCTGGCGCTTAAAGATTTTGGAATTCCCAAGAATCTTGGCCCTGCAACTCAGGAAGTCGAAATTTATATGTCGTTTGAAGGCGTTCGCATGTAATGCGAGAGTGAAAAAGAGCCCGGCGTGAGCCGGGCTAAACCGAAGGTTAACCTACTGCTTCATCAAACTGTTTCTGAATACTGTGTGAAGGCTCTCCCGTCGCCATGGAAACTCCAATAATGGCGATTGTTGCCAGGATAAATCCTGGGATGATTTCATACAGATCGAAAACTCCGCCGCTAAGCTGTTTCCAGACCACAACTGTAATCCCCCCAACGATAACGCCAGCCAGGGCACCGTTCCGGTTCATTCGTTTCCAGAACAATGAAAGGATCAAAGCGGGTCCAAATGCCGCTCCAAAGCCGGCCCAGGCATAGCTGACCATTCCGAGTACCTTGCTTTCTGGATCCATGGCAATCATTGTTGCAATCAAGGCAATCCCAATGACCGCGGCGCGTCCGACCATGACCAGTTCCTTCTGCGTTGCTTTTTTGCGGAACATGGCTTTGTAGAAATCTTCTGCCAGGGCAGAGGAAGAAACCAATAACTGAGAATCCGCTGTACTCATGACGGCTGCCAGAATGGCTGCCAGAAGGATACCCGCCATTACCGGATGGAATAGGGCATTGATCAGGAGCATGAATGCTTTCTCTGAGTCTTCCAGAGGTGCGTCAAAGAAGGCGATCGCTGCGAAGCCACAGGCCACTGAGCCAATAAGGGATAAAGCCGTCCAGCTGACAGCAATGCGACGTGCAGCAGGAATATCATTCTCGGAACGGATCGCTTTGAAACGGGCCAGAATATGTGGCTGGCCAAAGTAACCCAGGCCCCAGCCAAGCAGGGAAAGGATGGCGATGATGCCCAATGGCTCACCGGAGCTGTTGGTCCAGACATCCATAAGTGCTGTGTTCTTGGCTGCCATGGCAGTGTTGGCAGCGGCCCAGCCGCCCTCGGAGCTCAAGGCGATGACGGGGACGATAACCAAAGCGGCTGCCATCAGGAGACCCTGTACAACATCTGTCCAGCTAACGGCCAGAAATCCGCCAAACAATGTGTAGGAAACAACGGCCAGTGCACCTGCAACTACGGCAATGTGATAGTCCAGGCCGAAAACGGTTTCGAACAGCTTGCCTCCGGCAACAAGGCCGGAACTTGTGTAGAACAGGAAGAATAACAGGATGAAAAAGGCAGAAATAACGCGAAGTGCGTGGCTGTGATCTTCGAAACGGTTCTCAAGAAACTCGGGAATGGTTAGCGAGTCACCGGCGACTTTGGTGTAAATACGCAGACGACGTGCAACAATTAGCCAGTTCAGCCAGGTGCCGACCAACAGGCCGATAGCAATCCAGCTGGCTTCATAACCAGCAGCATAGGCGTAACCGGGAAGGCCGAGTAACAACCATCCACTCATATCTGAGGCACCGGCACTTAACGCCGAAGGAAAGGGGCCCAGGTTACGACCGCCAAGAATATAGTCAGACATATCCTGCGTTCGCAGATACGCCCAGAGTCCGATTGCCAACATGGCAATCAAATACACCATGAAGGTCATCCCCACGGCAAATTGATTTTCTATCATTCGAAGTACTCCTCGATCGATCTTTTTGTTGTTTTAAGTTAGGTGGTACGCTTGTGCCTTATTGTAAGAAGTGATGGCATATAGCCCCTGAAGCCCAGTGATAGGGCTTCAGGGGCTGAAGGATCAAACGTGTTCCACCCCTAAAGACAGCAGAGTGGCATTGCCGCCGACAGCTGTCGTGTTGATGGTTCGAGTCCTTTCATTGGTGAAGCGATGGAGGTAATGCGGACCTCCGGCTTTTGGCCCGGTGCCTGACAGGCCCCGGCCGCCAAATGGTTGAACACCTACCACAGCACCAATCTGGTTGCGGTTGATATAGGTGTTGCCGACTTTGACATTCTTTTCGATGTACAAAGCGGTGGATTCATTGCGTGAGTGAATTCCCAGTGTCAGGCCGAATCCTGTATCGTTGATACTCTTAATAACGTTATCCAGCTCGGCAGCGTTATAACGAACGATATGCAGGATGGGGCCGAACTGTTCTTCAGTCAGTTCCTCAATGCCGTTGATCTCAAAGGCTGAGGGAGGAACAAAATAACCCTGATCCGAGTTTTCCGGCAGGTTGGCCCGGCTCTGCCACTTGGAGGACTGAGACAGCTTGCGAATGTGGTTGATCAGTTTGGTCTGGGCTTCCGCATCGATGACAGGGCCTACATCAGTCTTCAATAATCCGGGCTCGCCCACCTTCAATTCCTGCATAGCGCCGCTCAGAAGTTCCATGATGTTGTCGGCAATGTCCTGTTGGACGAACAACACACGAAGCGCGGAACAGCGCTGGCCCGCACTGGCAAAGGCTGACTGTACAACGTCTTTGACGACCTGCTCCGGCAGTGCCGTGCTGTCGACGATCATGGCGTTTTGCCCACCGGTCTCAGCGATCAATGTGCCAATAGCGCCGTCCCGGGCAGCCATGGTGCGATTGATCGCATGGGCTGTCTGGGTGGAGCCGGTGAAGGCAACTCCAGCAACACGTGGATCTGAAATCAGGTCCGGGCCGATTTTGGCGCCGTCACCTGGGAGAAACTGCAGTGCTTCTTTTGGCAGACCGGCTTCAAACAACAATTGTACGGCGCGATGAGCAACCAGCGTGGTTTGTTCTGCTGGCTTGGCAATAACCGCGTTTCCGGCAACCAGGGCTGCGACCATTTGGCCGGTGAAAATTGCCAGTGGGAAGTTCCAGGGGCTGATGCAGACAAAAATTCCGCGGCCTTCCAGGTACAATTCATTGGATTCTCCGGTTGGTCCCGGCAGAACTGTCGGTTTGGTCATTTCCCGCCGAGCCTGCTGCGCGTAGTAACGACAGAAATCTACGGCTTCCCGAATCTCGTCAATGCTGTCCTGCATGGTTTTACCCGCTTCCCGGCAGCAGAGTGACATTATTTCGGCAAAGTTGGCTTCCAGCTTATCCGCGAAAGCTTCAATGATAGCGGCGCGTTTTTCCGCTGGGGTGTCGTTCCACAGTGGGAAGCCTTTTTCTGCGCTGTCCAACGCCGCTTTGAGATGTTGCTGTCCGCTCCATAAAACCGTTCCTACAGACTGGTTCCGATTGTATGGGCTGACGATGGTCTCACCGGCACCTTCGCTGTCGGCTTGTCCGTTGATGATCGGGGTGGCATGCCATTGGGTGTTATCCCAGAGCCGGATTTCTTCTTGCAAGGGCTGATATTGTTGTTCCACGAATAAGTTCACTCCTGCCGAGTTGGGACGGTCTGGATAGATATTTCCAGGTAAGGGAATTCTGTTGTTGTACAAATGGGTAAACTTTTGCAGCTCGATGGCCGGATGGTGGACCAGACTCGAAATCGGAGTTGCAGCGTCCACCAGACGGTGCACAAATGAAGAGTTGGCTCCATTTTCCAGCAGGCGTCTGACCAGATAAGGCAGCAGGTCCTTATGGGCTCCTACCGGCGCATAAATACGGACGGTATAGTTGTAGTCAGTCAGAATCGTCTTATACAGGGCATCTCCCATACCGTGCAGGCGCTGGAATTCAAAAGGCCTGTTGGGCGATTGCTTGGCATAATGCAGTACACATGCCGCGGTGTGGGCATTGTGTGTGGCAAACTGGGGATAGATGCGACCAACAGTCTGCTGGCTGAACAGATATTTCATGCAAGCAAGGTAGGATACATCGGTAGCTTCCTTGCGGGTGAAGACCGGGTAGCCGGACAAGCCTTTCTGCTGGCACAGTTTGATTTCGCTGTCCCAATAAGCGCCTTTCACCAGACGTACGGGAATCACGTCTCCCTGTTCACCTGCCAAAGCCGTCAGCCATATCAGAACCGGCAGTGCACGCTTTGAGTAAGCCTGGACAACAAGCCCGAGCTGTCCCCAGCCCTGGTTCACGGAGGAGCGATAGAGCTTCTCGAACAACCGCAATGACAGTTCCAGGCGGTCCATTTCCTCAGCGTCTATCGTGATACTGACGTTCTGCTCACGGGCAAACTTCAGTAACTCCAGTACGGTGTTGTACAGCTCTGTCTGAACCCGGGATTCCTGTGCCTGCTCATAGCGGGGGTGGAGGGCAGATAGTTTGATTGAAATACTGGAGGAGCCAGGCTTCTGTGAGTTGGACGGATCTGCACCAACGGCAGCAATCGCCTGCTTGTAGGAATCAAAATAGCGTTTGGCGTCGTGATCTGTGAGAGCAGCTTCGCCCAGCATGTCGAATGAATAGCTGTAGCCTTTGCTGCGGTATTTGTTACCGTTGTCGAGCGCTTCCTGAATGTCACGGCCAAGCACAAACTGCTTACCCATGATTTTCATTGCCTGGTGCATGGCGGCCCGGATGACGGGCTCCCCACTACGCTTTACCAAACGGTTCAGGACATTTGCCGGGCGGCCGTCAATTTGACGATCGAGTTTGACCACTTTGCCTGTCAGCAACAGTCCCCATGTGGAAGCATTGACCAGAGTGGATTCACTCTTACCCATATGCCTTTCCCAGTCTGCACCGGAAAGCCTGTCTTCAATCAGGGCGTCAGCGGTTTTCTTATCCGGTACACGCATCAAGGCTTCCGCAAGACACATCAGCAAGATGCCTTCCTGAGTATCCAGGCTGTATTCCTGTAACAGGGCATCGACCATGTGAACGGAATCGTCCTGTTTACGGACGTTCTCAATCAACCGCGTCGCTACCTCTGTAATCTGGCCGATGCCGTCAGCATCAGGTTGGGCCAGGGGGAGGAGTTCCTTCAGATAGGCGGTTTCATCAACGGCATAATTGACGGTGATGTGCTGCCAGAGTTGGTCCAGGGGTTGATTTGGTAAGTCTTCAGCGAGAGCGCTGGACGCCTTGAACATAGATGGATTTCCTCCGTCCAAAGCTCGACATGGGGTGGCACATGGCCTCGGAGTTGTCGAACAATTGTTGTTGTTAATGACAAGTTTGTGACCGGCATCGAATGGCCGCCGGGCAACGTGAGATACTGTAGATAAATCTAGCGCGAGACGAATTACACGGTCTTGTAAAATCCCGCGTCAGTTTTGCAGAAAACTGTGATTTGGGGGCTGTAGGGGCTGTTGGAGGGGGTTATCGATTAATTGAAACTATTACGAAGCTGTTTTGGTGTAAATCCTTCATATTTACGCATGCTGTTTGTCAAAGCACTCTGGCTGGAAAATCCGGATTTTTGACTGATCTCGGCTAAAGACAGATTTGTTTCACGTATCAGACGGGTCGCATAAGTCAGTCGCATACGAATAACGTATTGGTGCGGCGTCTGTTCAGTCTGTTGTTTGAACAGTTCAAAGAAGTGGCGTTCACTTACACAGATGCAGTCAGCCAGGTTGGAAATGCTGATGCGATCCTGCATGTGCTGGGATATGTAGTGGTCGATTCGGTTGATATCGAGCAGGGGCACTTTTTTAGGCTTGGTATCGGGCAGAACCCTTCTGCTCAGGCAGCGGATAATGGTGCAGGCCATGTGATGTCGCAGTGCCTGATCGGTCTCGGCACGCTGGATTTCCTGTATGCAGACCTGAGTCAGCTGGCGCATACCCTGGTCCAGTGAGACCAGCTTGGGAGATTCAAACAGGGGATTGAGAATTTCGTAATCAGGGTGCTGCGGGTCACGAAAAGCCGGTGAACTTTCTTCCAGATCAATGACCAGCACATGGTTGCTGGGGCGGCCAAAAAAGTCATGGTAAGTATCTGTGGGCACAATGCAGGCATGGCTCACATCGAGATGAGCGGCAAGACCACACATATCGATTTCTGCAGAACCTGTCAGCCCCATGACCAACTGATAATGATCATGCTTATGACGATTGACCGTCTGCGGCAGGCTCATGACTTTGGCTTGCGGCATTATTCACCTCACTGAACGAAGCGGTGAAGTTTAGGTTAATTACTGTACAGCTTGTTATAAGGGTAAATACTAATGCGTTTCAGTGCAAATCGTGAGGAATTTTGTACTCTGCACCTTTGCCTGCTGTTGTCCGCTTTCGTTCACCGGCAAAGTCCGCTATTTTGATTTTCCGTGATGTATATCCCCCTGTGAGGGGTGGAATGCGATTCATGTGAATTATTCATCAGTGTTGAGGATAGAAAATGAGATTTAGGAAGGCTGTCAGATCACGTTGTCACTGGTTGGGAGTCCTGTTTTTAGCTTTTGCTTCAGTGATTTGGGCAGAGGAGGGGAGCAAAAAAGGACTGTTCTGGAAAGCGGAATCATCTGCGGGGACAGCCTATCTGTTGGGAGCCATTCACTTTGGAGACGATGATTTTTACCCGTTAAGGTCGAAAATTATGTCTGCCTACCAGGATAGTCCGGTATTGATGGTGGAGATGGACGATCAGGCGGTGCCGCTGGAAGAACAGCAGAAAATCATGATGGAGACAGTGACTTTCCCGCAGGGGGAAACCCTCGAGCAACACGTCAATTCCAAGACCATGTCCGTCATTAAAAAACGTCTGGATGAGTTTGGTGTGCCGTTACAGGCGGTCCAGCACTATCGCCCGGGCTTTGTCGCATTAATGCTGGCCTCCCTTCAGGCCATCCAGTTGGGGTACATCCCTGAGAAGGGGATTGACTTCCATTTCATGCGTCTGGCCAGAGGGAATAAGCCAATATTACAGATAGAATCCTTCCGGCAGCAGATGGAGTTCATCAGTAAGCTCCCGGAAGATGATGATGCGATTCGTGAAAGCTTCGAACAGATGGATGACTACCAAAAAATGTGGACGGAAATGGAAGATGCCTGGATCAAAGGTGACGCTGATCGCATGTACCGGATCGCCATTGCGGATCCTCTGAAAGAAGCCCCTGAATCGGCCCCTGTATACGATATATTGTTTTATCAGCGTAACGGGCCAATGGCCGACTCGGTGCAGCAGTGCGTCAAGGAGCACAAGACCTGCTTTGTGGTGGTAGGAGCCGGCCACCTGGTTGGAGCGCGCAGTGTGATCGAAGCGCTGGAGAAAAAAGGATTTAACGTGAGTCAGCTGTAAAAGGTTGGGTCTTGATCAGTTCTGACCATAACCGGTTAAGGCCCACGTGAGTGTTGTCCTTGCGTCTGTACAGGCGGATTTCCAACGGGATATTGAATTCCGGTCCGCCTGCCAGTTGCAGCCCTTTGTATTTCAGGCTCTCATTAGCCAGTCGTCCGGGGATCCATCCCATACCAAAACCCTCTTTGATCATGGCTTTGACACTGACAGAATGAAAGTTCTGGTTGACGGTTGTCAGGTGAACCTCTTTGGCGGAGTGGTTGATACCATAATGTACCACCGGCTTGAGGAAAGCGTTGTCGTGGTAGTCGATAAATGGAATCGGTTTGCGCCGGGTACCCGGTAGGGTATGTCGGGATTGTCCAGATTCATCGCAGCTGGTCACGGGAAGGAGGTTCTCGTCGCCGACTTTGACGAAATCAAAGACATCCGCCGTTGCATCGACGAATAAATCGATACTCGGATGCCAGTAGCAAAGCATGAAATCGCATTGCTGCTCAAGCAGGGCATGGGAGAAGTCCCTGACAGTCCAGGCGGTGGATCGGAGATTCAGCTCCAGATCAATGCTGAGTTCACGACACAGCGGTTCCAGCCAGGGGTTATACAAAGAGAGATATAGGGTTTGAGTTGTCGCAAACACCAGGCGGCTGGCCTGTTGTTCCTTGATCTCATGACATTCTTCCCGTGCATCCCTTAATGTGCGCGTAATCCGCTCTGCGGCAGTAAGAAATATTTCTCCCGCAGGCGTCAGGGTTAACGGCAGCGTATTGCGGTCAATAAGCTGCACGCCCATCTCTTCTTCCAATAGTTTTATGCGGCGGCTGAACGTAGGCTGTGTCACGTTCTGCTCATCGGCAGCACGTGAAAAGTGCTGTGTCTTAGCCAGCGCGATAAAGTCTTCTAACCAGCGAATTTCCATAACAGTCTGTCGACTAAAGAGTTGAGTTCGTCACCATTTGCCGGAATTTCCATCCATAACCGGCCCGCTTGAATTAAGCCTAGTTACTATGGGCCATGCCAGCCTGAGCGTCCAGTGTTCCAGCGTGGATTAAACCGGGTTTATGGTGACGGGATATTCAGTTTTGAAAATCTGGATACCAATCTCTACCCTAATCGATTCTCCTCAACGGCATGACAGGCGACCATGGTGCCGTCAACGTCCATGAGTTTGGGGATTTCCTTTTTGCATCGCTCGTTGGCGTGTGGGCAGCGTCCGTGGAATACGCAGCCGCTTGGCAGGTTTACTGGCGTGGGAACTTCTCCCTTGAGACGAATAAAGTCCGGTTTTTCGTCTTCCAGGCGGGGGATCGCGCTGAGCAACGCCTGGGTGTAGGGGTGCTTGGGAGCTGCAAACAGTTTGCGGGTTGGTGCAACTTCACATAATGCGCCCAGGTACATAACGGCAACACGGGTGCCAAAATGTTCGACAACTGAAAGGTCGTGAGTGATGAAGAGATAGGTCAGTCCCCGTTGTTCCCTGGCGTCCATCATCAGGTTGAGTACCTGAGCCTGGATGGATACGTCCAATGCGGAAATGGGTTCATCTGCCACGATGAATTCCGGGTCTACAATCAGTGCCCGGGCAATACTGATTCTCTGTCTTTGGCCGCCGGAAAATTCGTGAGGGAAGCGAACGCCCCATGACGGATCAATCCCCACAGACTGCATGACCTCTGCCACTTTCTCTTTGACTTCGGCATTGTTCAGTTTGGGCTGGTGCCAGCGAACCGGCTCTTCCAGGGTCTGGGTAATCGTCATGCGAGGATTCAATGATGCATAAGGATTCTGAAAAATCATCTGCATTTTGCGGCGGTAGGGCATCATGGCACTGGAAGACAGATTGTCGATGCGTTTGCCTTCGTATTGGATTTCGCCGTCGCTGGGGGAAAGCAATCCCATCACAGTCCTGGCCACGGTGGATTTACCACAGCCGGACTCGCCAACTACGCACAGTGCTTCGCCTCGTTCTACATTGAGGTTAACGCCGTTGATCGCATGCACGTATTCATGTTTCAGATGAAATTTGCCGCCGGAGAAACTGACCTGATCCAACAGGTCCCCATGAATCGGAAACTTCTTATAGAGATTCTTGATACTTACTAAGGATGTCATGATATTCAAAGACCCTGATCAATGAGTTTCTTCGGCTTTCGATTTCAGGCTGATGCGGCCGGCCACCAGATGACAGGCCGCCTTGCAGCCGCCAGACTGGGTGAAACCCGGTAACTCGGTTTCGCAAATGGTATCGGCATAATCACACCGGGGGTGGAAAGCGCAACCATTGGGGACCCGATGCAGGGGAGGCATGGAGCCTCTGATCTGGTTCAGTCGTTCACCGGGAATACCTTGTTGAGGCAGAGCGTTGATCAGGCCCTGGGTATAAGGATGCTGGGCATCATTGATGATTTCCTTGGTCGGGCCCTGTTCGATGATACGCCCGGCGTACATAACAATGGCCTGCTCGGTGACCTGGGATACCACTCCCAGATCGTGGGTGATCAGAATGAGCCCGAGATTCTGGCCTTTGCACAGTTCCAGCAACAGGTCCATGATCTCAGCCTGGATGGTGACATCCAGTGCTGTTGTAGGTTCGTCTGCAACAATGATGTCCGGGTTCAGCAGCAGAGCAATGGCTATAATGATCCGCTGTTTCATCCCACCGGAAAGCTCATGAGGGTATTGATCCAGACGCTTTTCTGGTGAGGGGATTTGGACCAGCTTCAGTTTTTCCAGCGCAATGCGGCGTGCCTCTTGCGGGCTGACCTTGGTATGGGCCTGCAGACACTCTACCATTTGTGCCCCTACTGTCAGCACAGGATTCAGGGTCATCATCGGATCCTGGAAAATCATGCTGATCCGGTTGCCGCGGATATAACGCATTTCCTTAGCGGACAGCTTGGACAGATCTTTACCGTCGAAGAGTATTTCTCCGCCGGAGATATAACCGGGACGGCTGATCAGGTTCAGTATGGAGAAGGCGGCAACGGATTTACCCGCGCCGGATTCGCCCACGATACCCAGTCGTTGTCCCCGATCCAGGGTAAAGCTGACGTCCCGGAGAGCGGTTACCTCTCCGGTGCGCAGCCCGAATTTTACTTCCAGATTCTTAACTTCTAACAATGCCATGTGCGACACCTATACCTAATTCTTGAAACTAGCCTTTGTAGAGTTTGGGGTTGAGCACATCGCGGAGCCAGTCACCCAATAGGTTCATTACCAGTACCAACACCACCAGGGCGATACCGGGAATGATGGTGATCCACCAGGATCCGGAGAAGATGAACGCAAAACCACTGGAGATCAGTGATCCCAGAGAAGGCTGTGAAGGCGGCATACCCAGTCCCAGGAAGGACAGGGAGGCTTCAGAAATGATCGCATTGGCGATCTGTACCGTGGAAATAACCAGAATAGGGGAGAGAGTATTCGGCAAAATATGGCGGAACATGATCCGGCCGGATTTCAAGCCCATGACCCTGGCGGCATCGACATATTCTTTTTTGCGCTCAGCCAATACAGACGCCCGGATAGTCCGTGCATACTGTGGCCATTCAGCTATACCAATCACCACGACCAACATTATGAGCGCCAGGTCCTGGTACAACTCGGCACCAAATGCCGCTTGGAAGACCGCCAGGACAATGATAGCGACCATCAAGGTGGAAAATGACAACTGGACGTCTGCGATACGCATAAGAAGGCTGTCAACCCGACCACCAAAATATCCCGCAGCGAGCCCGATGATGATTCCCAGGAAAGCCTGCAGCAATACGGCACAGATACCGATGGTTAAAGAGATACGGGTGCCATAGAGAATGGTGCTCCACATATCCCGGCCTTGGGAATCGGTACCGAAAACAAACCGTTCATCGCCGTTTTCCTGCCAGGTCGGCGGTATTTCCGAGTCCATGATATCGAACTGAGTCATATCATAAGGATCAAACGGCGCAATCAACGGAGCGCAGAGGCTGATCAGGATGTAACTCATGAAAATAACGAAGCTCACTATGGCCACTTTGTCTTTCTTGAAACTGTGCCAGAAATGAGAATCTTTAAAGCGTTTCCACACACTGGGGGAGGTGGCTTCAATACTGTGCATGATGGAGGCCTCCTTAATTCGACTGTTTGCCAGTGAGTTTGACCGTGGGGTTAACCAGGCCATAGATGATGTCAACAATGGTATTGGTAACCACGAAGATGGCCCCTACAACGATCAGGTACGCCACGATCAGAGGAGTGTCCACACGGTTTACCGCTTCCAGGAATAAAAAGCCCATGCCCGGCCATTGGAATACGGTCTCGGTCAAAATGGTGTAGGCGACCATGGTTCCGATCTGCACCCCGCCCACTGTAATAACGGGCAACATGGTATTTTTAAGGGCATGGAGAAAATAGATTCGCATGGGGCTGATTCCCTTGGCCCAGGCGAATTTCACATATTCGGATTGCAGCACTTCCATCATCTCGGCACGGATCAGCCGTATAAATAGGGGGAGCATGATGGACGATAGTGAAATCGAGGGAAGTATCAGGTGCGCCAGGCCATCAGCGGAAAAGAATCCGGAATCCCAATAGCCGAACATATGAACGAGTTCTCCCCGTCCATAGGATGGGGCCCACCCCAGCTCTATGGCAAAGAGATATACCAGCATGATGGCCGTCAGGAACACGGGGATGGAGATGCCGACAATACTGAAGCCCATCACCGCCTTGGAAAACAAGGAGTTTGGCCTTATCGCTGAGTACACTCCCAGAGGTACAGAGAGAAGTACGATGATTAATGTCGCCCCGAACACCAGTTCCAGGGTCGCCGGAAGTTTCTTAAGAATAACTTCCAGGGCGGGTTGCTTGAAAAAATATGAAGTGCCCAGATCTCCATGAACGGCGTTTTTGGCAAAACGCCAGTACTGGGTCAGGAATGGATCATTCAGTCCCATTTCATCTCTCAGAGCTTCCCGTTGGGCCTCTGATACGGATTGACCGACAAGTTCCCGGAGAGGATCCCCAAGGTTATCCTGAATGGAAAAACTGATAAGACTGATCACAAACATGACCACGAAGGCCTGGGCCAGTCGTCGAATTAGAAACGCCAACATAGCGGGGTATATACCTGATATTCTTAGCTGTTTTGGTAATGCAACCCCATGACCGGCGGAAAGACGTTAAGACATCTCGATGACCAGTCAAATGGGTTGCAATTTGCTCGTGTTATAAAGCTTACGAATGCAAAAAGAAGCCAAGCTCGTTAGAGCTTGGCTAAAGGGCTGAACTTCCTTACTTGACGACCAGGTCTCCAAAGTATGGGAAGTCCATGACGTTCAGCACAGCACCTGCGTTAACATTGCTTTTGGAAGCCCAGGCAAGATCCTGCCAGTGCAGTGGTACAAAAGCGCCGTCTTCGTAAAGTGTGCGTTCAATGCTTTGCATGATTTGAGCGCGGATGTTCGGGTCAGTTTCAGTATTGGACTGTTTGATCAGAGCGTCCACTTTCGGGTTGCAGTAATTACCGCTGTTGTACTGACCCAGACCGGTGTCTTTGTTAGGGCAGGCAACCAGGAACTCATAGAAGTTGTTGGAATCTTCTGTATCTGAGTGCCAGCCGATCATCATCATGTCTGCCGCACGCTCATCGAACTCAGGCCAGTATTGCGCTTTTGGCAGAGTCTTCAGATCGACTTTAATGTTGATCTTGGCCAGCATGGCGGCCACTGCCTGAGCGATCTTGTCGTCGTTCACGTAGCGGTTGTTAGGCGCCATCATGGTGATGCTGAAACCTTTCTCGTAACCAGCTTCCTTCATCAGCTCTTTTGCTTTTTTCAGGTCATAGCGTGGTTTCAGTTCAGCGTTGTAACCCAGGTAGCCTTTCGGGCTCATTTGAGCAGCCGGAGTGGCGAACCCTTTCATGATTTTGTCAGCGATGCCTTCCTGGTTGATGGCATAGTTGATCGCCAGACGAACACGTGGGTCCTTGAATTCAGGACGACGTTCCTGGTTGAGCTGGAACGTGATGATTCGGGTACCGCTCATGGTGATCAGTTTGGAACCGTTGTTGTGTTCGATACGGTTCAGGTCATTTGGTGGTACTGGAGCGATATAGTCGACGTCACCTGACAGCAGGGCTGCAACGCGGGTTGGATCTTCTTTGATTGGAGTCAGAACCATTTTGTCTACGTTGCCTGGTGATTTCTTATCCCAGTAGTTGTTGTAACGGGTAAATTCCACCCGTACACCTTGCTCACGGTAAGTGACCTGGAATGGGCCGGTACCGGATTCCTTACGGGAAGCAAAAGAATTACCGTGCTTGACGACCATGCTCTTGTCATTGCCGTTTTCATCAGTGCCGGTGTAGAACACGCTGTCCATCGGGAACAGGTAAGTCACGTTGTTCAGCACCAGTGGGAAAGGCTCTTTGGTGACCAGATCGATAGTGTAGTCGTCGATGACTTTGAGTTCGGCGAATGGATCAAAAATAGCTTTGAAGTCGGGAGAATTCTTCAAACGTTCAAAGGTCCATTTTACGTCCTTTGCCGTCATCGGATTGCCGCTATGGAAGGTGACGCCCTTACGCAGATGGAACCGCATGGTCAGGTTGTCGATACGCTCCCATTTTTCAGCGATACGTGGTTCGAAGGTCAGATCCTGAGTCCAGCGTACCAGTGGGTCGAATACCCAATGGGACATCTGCAGGGTAGCTCCTGAAAGCTGCTCATGTGGATCCAGAGAAACCGGGTCGGCGTCCATGGCGACCTTGAATGTGGCCGCGTTAACGTTAACCAATCCCAATGAGAGCATAGCCCCGGCAATGATACTTAACGACTTCTTCATAGTTTTGTCTTCCTTTTTTATGTTGGAATGACTTGTTGTTATCGATGAATAGTTGATTGTTTTTTTATCTGAGAAATCGTCAATCCAGACGATGATGTGTCAGACAGAATATACCGGCAAAATATCCGTTGCCGGTCTCTGTAACGAGCAATAAGCCTAATCTGCATGTAATCAAAGGAACAATCGAAATTTCGACATTAGTCATGCGGGAAATGTATAGCGATGCACGTTATTGGTTCTTAAGGAAAAATTTATGAAATATATGAGGGCAAAACGTTATCACCGAAGCCCTTAAATTGAGGGAATGTTCATTTTTGAGTGATTTTTAGTCACATTGGTACGTACAGTCACTGATAGGTGATGGTCGAATATTCAATATTTCGATAGGGCTATATGGTGATAACTCATGCTAACAATGACAAGAACCCGTAGCCATGTCCTCCCACCAGAACTACCTGCATCTGTTCAGTCAATATCGCGTCCATCGGGAAACGATCGAACAATTGATTGAATCCATCACCACTAGTATTACGTCTGCTGCATTACTGGATGATTACAACGCCCAGATCGATATTGCCCAACACCTGAGTCGACAGTATCCCTTTGTTGAACTCTTATACAGTGTGGATGCCGGAGGTATTCAAAAATTCAATACCGCCTTCGGTGACCATGTCAGTGAACGAAACCGGCGTTCTCTGAGCCAGGGAAGCGATCGTAGTGAACGCCCGTATTTCAAGCTGGCCAGCACGGCAGAACCCGATGTGGTCATGACAGAACCCTATCTTTCCAGTGCGACACACAAATTATCCATATCTGGCGTGCATCGATTCAGTCGGCTGAATGCGGATACCCAAAAGCAGGAAGTTCTCGGCTATCTTATTGTGAACTTTAATCTGGAACGATTGATTTCATTCCTAAACGGTGATGAATACCGGCGCAAGATTCATCCTCTGTTTCAGTTTATCTATGGAATCATCGGAGGAATGTTGATCTTGGTGGCGGGGCTTCTGGTGTACTCGGCAGGCGATCTCTTCGTCGGCGTCCTGTATCCCCACAGAGTCATGGCGACGGAAGCCTTTGGTATTGTGATTCTTGTGACCCTTGGGTTGGCCATATTTGATCTTGGAAAAACCATTATCGAAGAAGAGGTGTTGCTGCATAAGGATATTCACCACGATGGCTCCACAAGACGCACCATCACCCGGTTCATGGCGGCCATTCTCATAGCTGTATCCATCGAATCGCTGTTGTTGATGTTTAAGTCGTTACTCGGCGAAACCGGCCAATTGCAGAATGCTGTCTGGATGTTGCTGGGAGCGGTAGGGTTACTGATTGGTTTGGGGATTTATCTCAAGCTGAGTCGGGAATAAGCGGTGCTGGTTTCGTAAGCGGAGCTTCAAAGCACTACGTCAAGTTAGTGGCCAATCACTGCAATAAGTTTCCCACAAATGACGTGAAAGTGAACTCTGGGATCGTTTTTTCTGCTAGATATCTAGGATCTGCAACATGGCTTGCAACTCTGAAGCTATCTCATGGAGAGGGTATTTAATCGAATTCCCGTGCCGGACAATGTAAAGGATGTTCAAGACGCATTGGCAATATCAGGCCCTACTTGATTTGTTTTGGAAACTTCAATATAAGACGACCTTTCCAGCCCATTAGCATTTAGTCATCTCGACCATCGACATGATACGCTGAGCGTCCTCGGACATACGCTGATACCTAAGGTCCTCGTCACCTATTTCTGAAGACATTCGAAAGCTAACTGTCAGATAGTAGTTTTCATTCAACGGATAGGCCCAAAACAGTGTAACACCTGTACCGGGAATGCCTTCTCCACCGATGGAGTAGGACAACCACTTCTCACCATTTAGAAGCTCCCTGACATAGACTTCAGGTAAATTGACCAGCACTAATCTACTCGGTGGTATATATCCTTTTTCGATCATTTCGTCGGGATTGTCGAATTCGTACCTTGCCTGCCAATTAGCTCCAGCCTTTCCGTCCTTGTTCTCTTCTGTCTCGTAATAGTCCCAATAATCCTTTTTTAGGTATGCTTCCAGGCTATCAAGATCGCCTTCAATTATTGGAGTGTGAGTAGCTGCACGATTGACATCAATATTCATAGTCAATCGGCCTAACTGACCAGAGTCTCCTTGAAAGAATAGCCCTTTATAAGCCCACCACTCAAATCCAACGTGTACAAACTCGCGGTTATATGATTGTTCCGAGTAGGGATCAAACAAATCGGTAGAAAGATTAACTCTAGGAATACACGGCTCTTTGTTCTTGGTTACTCTAAGAACATTACCCGGTAACTTGTACCGAAGCTGGTAATCACCTATTCCGCATTGCCTTGGGGTTAGATCTGAAAAGTTCGGTCCTTTACCCGTTAAGAGCGGCTTCACTAGCTGTTTAATCATGACAAGCCAAAATCCTTCATGGTTAGCTTTGCAAGCTTTTCTGCTTTCTTATGGTAGCCGTTCATCTGTAAGTGTCTGACTGCCGACTCTCTGCTGAGATAAGGTAGCGTATGTGGGCTAGCTTCAACAGGGCGCTTGTCGCCAAACACAAGTAAGATACTACATATACTACGCCAGAACGCACCTGGTGAGAGGTCATTCATACCTGCTAGATTGGGAACCAAGTCATTAGGATGGTCGCGTCTTATTTCGTCTATGGTTATCCCTGCTTGTTTAAAAGCATTCTCTGCGCGGGTCTTATGGTTGCCTCCTGCATGAATGGAAACTCGCTGTCCATCAAGTCGAATACCACGCATGTTTACCAGCTCAACAGCTCGGGTCAAAATGATGCCGCCTTGACTATGGGCTGTCCATTTTCGCTTTGCGCCTTTTTGCTGGCTTTCTATCAGCATAACTGCTAAAAGTTCAGCTACTTTAGAGGTTGAAACCTTGTCCTGTACGCATTCAAATAGGTCAAGTTTGCCGCGAGTGGGATTGTAGACGAGAGTATAAGCTTTCGCATTGTCGTTCCAGTATGCGGTATCCATATGAACGCCCATTAGCCATCTAGCCTTTTTCAGGTCGTTTGACATTCCGTTGATGGCAACATGTTCTGTATTGATGGTTGGGACTGGTCTCGGGGTTCCCCATGCGCTTTCAAGCATTGAGATTTCACGCTCTGTTATTCCTTCACGCCACCGAACTCCTGATGTACGTTCTATCTCAAATAACCCCATTTGTTGCTCTTTGGCGGGCGTACTAATATCTGTAACGCCTCGTTCTAACCTCATTCGATTGATGACTATCATCTCAGGGTTCACGCTATACATGAAACTGATCCCACCCGGACACATTTTTTGGCGCATGAACATAGGCTCTTTTCTGAAGCCCTTACTGTTCCACCCATAGCCGCCGTCGCTGACTAGCTTAAGAGCTTCATGGTAGACCTTTATCTTCTCATACGTATTCAGTCTACGCATGAAGGTGTGAGCCTCTTTAGTAATCATCAGCTTCTTGCCAGTGTACTTTTGTGACGCTCCCCAACTTGGCAAAGGGTTTTCAAATGGGATGAGATCATGTTGAGCGGGAAGGTTGCTATTCTGCATTACGCGTCCTTTTCAGAAAGTCATAAGTCCATCAGTGCCCGGTAGGTCAGGCACTTGCATACAGGGTTTCGCTAATAATTAGAGTTTCTTACCGGATTCCAAGTCGTAGCCGACACGCTCAGGAGAGGCACCCTTGTTAGCTCTGTCTGCAGCGGTGTAGCTCATGGTGGTTTTTGAATAGCTCAAGGAAGAGGCGGTATTCATCAGTTTGCTGATTGAAACAGATGTGAGGGAAGGGCGGGTGGCTTCGCAGTTGGACATGTGACCAGCTTCCATAGTGATGTGGCGGCTATTGCCAAAGCTGAAGCTATCCAGACGATTCCAGTCTTTATAGCCCTCCGCAGTCATATTTCCTTTCACGGCCAATTGGTGGTGCTTCAAATAAATTGCCATAGAAATCTCCTTTATCCTGGCTGTACATCACTAGCTGGCCAAAACCATAAGAGATCGTTATGTATCATTCTATAGGGGTAAACGAGTAGGTTGTTTGGTATAGGAGACTGGTGCGCTCAGCTTAGCGGGGCGGGGAATTCACACCTTCCCACAAAAGCAGATTTATCCTATTTCTCGTTTACATCCAGTGGCAGAGAAATAAGTAGGGGCGGACCTATGTGTCCGCCCATCAGGGTAACAGGCAATGGAAGAGATTCGGCCCCTTGTCCGAAGGGCTAGGCAGTGTGGGTTTCAGATGCTATTTGGGTGTACTGCCTGAAATTGAGATTGTGCAGTTAATGCTCAACCAAGAGTCGTTTCATTTTGGGCGTTTGGGAATTTTTGACTATAGTTTAATCAGTGATCGGTTGTTTTAAGGACGCTGAAATGGATGTTGGGCAATTTATAACTCTCACCTCGTATCTCTCTCGCAGCTTGGCTTTCTCCCTCGTTTGGTTTTGTCGGGAACAGCTTGTGTGTTCTGTCTTTTGGGTTAACTTCAATCCATCTAAGGTCCTGTGATATTTCTCATCTTCAGGTTTTGGGGAGGCTGGGATGAAGAAAATCTGTCTTGATTATTTAAACAAGCGGCTTGGTTCCTATATGGATAAAGGCCAATGGCGAGATTTTGTTTTTGCAATGACAGGATTAAGGGCTTTGAATGGCCTGTAATGCTTTTGCGAGGTCTGTTTGTTTCGCAGACTTGTCGTCGGGTCAGTTGTTGGTTGATTGGACGGAGGAGGCATTGGGTGTTGCCATCATAGCAAAAGGTGCGGGATTGGGAGGTTTTTCTACAGCCTCAACGCCCACATCACAGGAGCCAATGGAGCAAAGCCAATTGTGGTAGAGTGCGCGAAGCGCACCACAATTGGCGGCGCGTAATTGGCTTCCTGTGCATGTGATTGTTAAATGATTACACTGCCTGCATAAACTCATTTCTACCGTACGCAGTAGTTAGACGCCTTGATATTCCACTAATTACCGACTTACAACAAGCTATAAACTCTTGATATTCTCTATCTTCAATCCCCTGCTTCCTTTTTCCGTGAGAAATATCATTCCTAACGTTTAACAGTCGATTTAATGGAGAGTATATATCTCTCAAATCTTTGTACTCCAAACCAACTTGGAATAAGAGCTTTTCCAAGACCTGTTGGCCAACATTATTTTCAGTATTGACATATCCTTCAGGTATCGTAACTGGGTGATTCTGTATTAGAGCTATATTTTCGACAAACTCTACTTGCCTAGATAGCTTATGCAGGGAAGTGTCATCAGGTAACGAACGGCGGAAAATTGCGCTTTTTTTATCTTTGTTATTGAGAGCAATAAATTCACGGTGCAAAGTTGCAGCTGCAATAACTGGTTTTACATCTGAGCACTTTAATCCTTTTTTATTAATCTCATCGACATATAAGGTGAAAGCAAATTGGACAAAGCCTTCTATATGAGCATAAACAAGACAAAGTATTGATCGTCGAATTTTCTTTTGATCATCTTCAGAGGCTATATCTCTCTGGGTATTATCAAGAAATCTAATTTCGTCTTCTCGCCACTCGCGCTCAGACTCTATTTGTAACTGAAAGTGCTCTAAGCTCATAGCTGCAAATCATTCAGCTTATCAATAACTATCTGAATTCTTTTATTAAGTGGGCCGGGTGAATTTTTTCCACCACCGGTTGTTACACTAATGAATTCCTCGTTGGCTTTTATATTCTCTAAACTTTCTTTTAGTGCATCTATATGAGCTTGATTTTCAGGGTCGATTTCATCGAGCCTGCTAAGCAGGCCTGTACATATACCTTCATAATGATAAACGGAGAAATTAGACTGCACTCCGCCCCTACCGACTCGACCAAATGACTTATCACCAAGGGCCTTATTTAAAACTAAAAAAAGCTTTTCAAAAACCATGCCTTCTTGATCGTAATCGAATATTATTTCACCATTATCTGGATCTGAAACGGCCTCCATGTATTCAGTCAAAAAATCGGCCACATCATGAACAAATTTGTCTTTATAGTTTTTTAGAGCGAAATATCTCAAAACCAACTCTTGATCAAAAGATCCCAATCCTTGCTGCTTCGAGATATTAGAAATACATGCCTTAAAATTTTCTGATCGACTTTTACCTATAACGAAATCAATAAAAGTTGAATCGAGCATCCGGATTGTGCAGTTCCTCAGTTGCTGGCTTGTTAGCGCTTCGCCACCGGTATTTAAGCGTTTAAACATATGATAACGAAATTTACTGTCACTCCCTTTTCTGACAACCTCAACACGGACAAATGCTCTCTTTAATCTTATTTTTAAAGAAGTTGGCAGGTCATCATATTTGTAGCCATTTAAATCAGGAACGATATCGCACTCCTGTAATTCCAAAAAATCGCCCTCTACTATTGGTGGCTCCAGGTGATCTGCTACCAACTTCCCCCGCAAATGAAGATATGAAGAGAACCTCTGCAATCCATCGATAAGCTGATATTTCCCTGTCTCAGACTCCACAACATAAATTGGTGGAACCGGCATTTCCAGGAGCAGAGATTCTATAAATCTTGATTGCGCACCCTGACTCCATCTAAAAAGGCGTTGATAATCCGGGTTGATATCCAGCTCTCCGTCCACATACATGTCCAACAGTTCATTAAATGACAAATCCAAACTCTGCGTATGGACTTTTTCGACACTTTGTTCGAGAGATAGAATTAAATCATCACTACCCATATTACTCTCCTTTGTCAAAAATCAGCACTGACTCAAACGCTGAATTTTTGCTTCGATATTTTTTGGATTTTATATTTAAGTTGGCCATATTTCGTCTGCTCTCAAACTCTATACTTTCTCGAAGCTTTAATTTACTAGATTCTGCCATTTCTGAAATAATTTCAGGTAGGTTGCAATGTATATCTTTATAATATGAATCTTGAACGACGCAAACAAAAACAGAACCAGGCCTCATAACCCTCTCAATTTCATTTATAGACGCTCCCAAAGATAAAAAATATTGAGAAAGATTTTTATAGTAATAAGTCTCTGACGCTTTCGAGCTGTGTGTCCTGACAGATTCAAGAAAAGCAACACATTTTCCTGTTAACTTTTTAACACCAGAATTAGCCTCTTTCGGAACCGTAGTAGTTCCCATCAATTGCCTTCTAACTAAATCTATTTCCTTTTCTCCACCTACACATAAAATAGATAGCTCTGGCAAAGTAGCAATTCCATAATCAATTCTCGTGCAATATGGTGGAGAGGTTAAAACAAAATCAATCGAAGCATTTTCTAAGGGCAATTTGGATGAAGAAGCTATTCTGATGTCGGCAGTATCTTTCGGCCATTGATGATCAGAAATTGATATCCCTTTAACCATGTCTCTAACATGCCTGATGTACTGTTTTTTTAATTCGCCCCATGAAACACTAATTTTATCTTCGTCAATTTTGGGTTTCTTTACCCAGGTGGGATTCGAGGGGATAAATTCGGATAGATAGCTTCGAACACAATTGAATAGGCCGGTATACATTAAACATTGAACATTTGTTAGCGCATCGACCTTATCTACTGTCGATTCATATTCCGCCTCTCCTGTGATGCAGCGCTCAATCTTACGTATACCATTTACAGTTAAGGGATCAAACCATACATTTAAATGATCGTCATTCCTCGATAACGGCTCAATCTTTGTAGTGATTTCTTTTATTTTCTGATTGATGATTTCTATATCACTTTTTACAGTTTGCTTCGCCGATGCTATTACCTTCATCACCGGATTAAGGTCTACTCCTATGGAACTAAACCCATTTACTGATGCCATTAATGTAGTAGTCCCACCACCGTTCCATGGATCTAATAAGAGTGCAGCATCTGGAAGATCGGCCGTTTCGATAATCTTTTGAGTAAAAGTATGTGAATAACCTGCATAATAGTTATACCAGTATGGCTTCACTTCAATTGATTCATTTTCTCTTTTTGGATTAACAATTAACAAAGTAGTCCTACCATAATCTTAATAGTTCCTGACTTAGGCCCCCGGCCATTTAACGAGCCTGTAGAAAAAACCTCGTAAAACAGGTTTACCCACAGACTTTCCTAATCAATTTAATTTTCCCAACTTTGCCCCAGGTTTCCGCCCAGTGCAATCAATCGTTCCTGTTTCGGTAAAGCAGGCCTTATAGTCACTGTTACAGAGGCCCTGCGTAGGCCTTCGTGGCTTTCCAGCTAATTAACTAACGTCCCATAATTCATCAACTTCTCAATGTTATGCACCAGACAGTACAACTGTCACTGGCCCTGGACTTTCTTCTTACTCCGCAAGCTAAACCGGCTCAGCTTTTTGTTGGTGGTGATGTTACCAAACACCGGCTCTACCACTGACATTCGATGGCTGTAAATTTCCTTACCCTTGGGGCTATCCACCCGGTGCTTCATCCAGTCCGTATAGTTCGGTCGGCGTCGGTGTTCGATAATAAATGACACCTGTCGACCAGTGCCCTTGCGGTGATCTGCAGCGGTCGGGTTGCGCATGC
>NZ_MRYI01000002.1 GCF_002260525.1 Hahella sp. CCB-MM4 | reverse complement strand
GGCTCCGCTGACCGCCCTGGTGGCCAGCTACTCCAGCCCCGAAGGACTGTTCTGGGCCAAGCTCTCCGCCGTCTCGACCCTGGCCTGTGCGCCGATCCTGATCTTCGGCTGGCTGAGCCAGAAACAACTGGTGCGCGGACTGTCGTTCGGTGCGGTGAAATAACTTATTCAACGTGAAAGCGACAAGGGGAAAGATCCTGACAGTCAGAGTGCCGAGGGATTTTGAGCCGAGCTATGGGGATCTGGTGAGACGACAGCCGGCGCGGTGTCATCTGTTTGATAAGGAAAGGCGATTGTTTGACAAGGAAGGCAAGGCGGTTCGTAAGTAGGGTAATCCCGCTCAGGCCGCCTGAACAGCGGCCTGAGAGAGCATAGCACTTAGCGTTTGATCCAGACTTCCACGCGTCCGTTGCGGCTGGCGCCAGTCTGGCCGCCACTTTGAGCAACCTGCATATACTGACCGTAACCGGTGAAGGCTTTCACCTCAACCCCCATTTTTTTCAGGGCTTTCTGTACAGACAGTGCACGCAGCTCAGAGATTTGTTGGGCACGGAATTCATTGGACTGCTGGTCGGCAAAACCGATCAGCATCAACTCGCGGGCCTCCCGGCTGTTGTCCTTCAGAAAATCCACAACCCGCTGGATATCTCTTTGGGCTTTGTTATCAAGCTTGGTGCGGCCTTCCGTGAAACGGAAATTGACTGACAGACGCTGGTAATTGGCCGTCATACGCTTGAAGGATTCGGGGACGGTATCGTCCAGTTGAGGCTCCACCGCGAGAAGGTTCTGCTCCACAAAGCCGGTTTCGCCAACAACCTTTTGCCCTTTGCTGGACAGCACGAAGTCGATGAAGTCCTTAACCACCGCATCCTGGGGGACTCCCAGAGTGTAGAAAAACAGTCGCCGGGACAGCGGATAGTCTTCCGTGGCGATGCTCAGGCGGCTGGGCAGAATCGCAGGAGATGTATCGCTGTCGGCTATGGCAACCGCCTTGCTGTCGCGGATGCTGGCAAAGCCTGCAAATCCGACTCCGCCGGGATCCTTGCTGACGTCATCAGACAGTTGGTCATTGGATTCATAGCGCTTGGCTGTATCAACCAGTTTGTTTTTGCCCAGGACCAGTGTTTTGAATGTGTCCCAGGTACCGGAAGCCTCATCACGGGCATAAATATTGACCTTCTGGTCCTTACCGCCCAGTTCCTTCCAGTTTTTGATCGTGCCGGAAAATAGCTGCTCTAACTGCGCCTTGGTCAGCTTTTTAATGGGGTTCTTGGGATGTACAAGAATCGCCAGACCGTCGATAGCAATGACATGTTCAGAGGACATGGAGGACAGGTCGGCCTTTTCCCTCAAAGCATCGACTTCTTTGTCTTTGGCAGGACGGGAAGAGGCCCAGATGTCTGCATTACCTGCTTCTATGGCCTTGAATCCGGTGCTGGAACCATGGGCCGCCAGTACAACCTTACTTTGATGGCTGTTCAGGCTGGCAGTAATGTAACGTTCGTTCTCCACTTTAGTGTTGCTCAGCTGTGGTTTTTTAACATCATGAAGACGAAGGTATTCAGTCACTAAAGCCGGAGCCAGATGAGCGCCGATGGTATTGGAACCGTGAATGGCAAAAAGATCGTCCGGGTTGGACTGCAGTGCCTTATCCAAAGGCTGAGAAGCTAAAGTGTTGGCTGAAAAGAAGAAGAATCCTGAAAAGATCATCCATGGTGTGAATCGCGTCCAGAGTGTTGATCTAACCACTTGAAGCATTTGCAAAACCTATAGCTGAAAAGTTCAGCGCGGGATCATATAGTGTTACTGTTACAGTCTCAATGCTTGCTTTGTGGGCGGATCGCGCGATTTGCGTGAATTTATGTAAAAGTCTGAACATTGTGGTGGTTGATTGAGTAGATCCCGGGTCATTGTTCTGGTTTTGTTCCTGATTGGAATCTTTTTGTTGTTATGGCTTGGTTGGAAGTTACTTCACCCGGGCTCCTCTTCCTCATCCCTGACCTTTCCTCTGCCCTCAGATGTTTCGCAAAGTACTCCTCCTCAAGTCCCCGTCCATTCATCCGTAGAAATAGCATCAGATAACGTGGAGAGTGGACAGGAACGCTTTTACAAAGTGGATTTTGAGGGCAATCTGCTGCCGGCGGATGCTGATTTCTGGACCTGTGTCTATGACAGCTCGACCGGCTTGTTATGGGAGGTCAAGCGTGATGATGGCGGATGGCAGGATCGTGAGCATACCTATTCCTGGTTCTTTTCTGATCCAGAAAACAATATTGAAGGAGCCGACGATATCAAAGCCGGTAGTGAGGACCAGGGGGATTGCTACGGTACCAGCTGCGACACACAAGGGTTTATCGACGAAATGCGCCAGGAAAAACCCTGTGGATCCCATGAGTGGCGTTTGCCGGAAGCGCATGAACTCCGGTTGCTTGATCACCCGACAAATTATTATCCGGACATTGATACACGTTATTTTCCGCAAACCATGTCCGGCCGTTATTGGACCCGTACCGAAGTACCTGAAAGCCCCAGTCTGGCCTGGTCGGTAGATTTTCATAACGGCTTTCCCTATATCGCAGAAAAACGGCTGAGTTTTCATGTCCGGCTGGTGACAGAAACTCCCAGGCTGAATGACATTTTCAACGCACAGCCCTAGACTGTAGCTCCCAAGTACCATAAATAGGCTGACAGACCCAATGACCTCCGATTCAGGCGAATTACATCCCTTTGAAAAGCTCACCCCTGAATTCATCCTCAATGCGGTGGAAGCGGAGGGTTTATGGTGTGATGGCCGTATATTCCCTCTAAACAGTTATGAAAACCGGGTTTACCAGGTGGGAGTGGAAGACGCCTCTCCCCTGATTGCCAAGTTCTACCGTCCCGGACGCTGGGATTATGCGCAGATCAAGGAAGAGCACGATTACACCTATGAACTGGAAAGCCATGAGCTCCCGGTAGTCACCCCTTTACGAAGAGAAGATGGTGAGAGTGTCCGTTCCTTTGAGGGATTCTATTTTTCCCTGTATCCCCGCAAAGGGGGTCACGCACCGGAACTCGATCAAATGGATAATCTGTTTATTCTGGGTCGGTTGATGGGACGGATACATGCTGTATCAGCCACTTCATCTTTTCAGCATCGCCCCACCATTGATGTTCGCTCTTATGGTGAAGAATGTGTGGAGTTTGTCAGCGCACACTTTATTCCGGATAGTCTGAAATCAGCCTACGGGTCGTTGACCCGGGATCTGTTGGCCATTCTCAGGGAGCGTCTGGATGAAGAATATTTGCAGAGTTGTATCCGAACTCATGGAGACTGCCATATTGGCAATATGCTTTGGCGTGATGACTATGTTCACTTTGTGGACTTTGATGATGCGCGCATGGCTCCGGCGATTCAGGATATCTGGATGCTGCTGTCCGGGGAGCGCCATCTCCAGGTTCAGCAACTCAGCGAGATTGTGGAAGGGTATGAGGAGTTCTATGAATTTCCTCTACGACAATTGAAGTGGATTGAACCGCTGCGGACACTCCGCATGTTGCATTACTGTGCATGGCTGGCCCGTCGCTGGGAAGATCCGGCATTTCCACGCAATTTCCCCTGGTTCAATACGGAAAGGTATTGGGGAGAACATATCCTGGAGCTACGCGAGCAATTGTCCTTGCTCAAGGAACCTCCTTTGGCATTACCCATCTAGCGGTCTATCTTTAATTTAAGTACAGAATTAATAACTGGCTGTTTAACCCCAATTATCAGTGGCAGAAAATATGACTGGCCAATTGAAAACCGGGAATGGCGGGAGTTCGAATGATGAAGCGAGCCGGGATATTTCTTGCCACATTCTTCTTTATCGCGGGGGCTGCGATGGCAGATCCCACGTTGCGGGTTTCGGTCGGTAATTGGGAACCCTATATCGGACAAGACCTGCCTGATGAAGGAATGGCGGCTGTTATCCTCAGGGAAAGCTTTGCTAATGCCGGGTACGATATCGAACTCGATTTTTTACCATGGAAACGCGCCTTTGGAGAGGCTCAGGATGGTCATTATGATGCCAGCTATCTATGGGCTGACAGGGAAGAAAGGCGTGAGCATTTCTATTACAGCATTCCGGTAATTGTCACTACCAACGTCTTTTTCTACCGGCGTGACAGTAACTTCGATTGGGATGATTACGGCGACCTCAGTCAATATAACATTGGGGGAGTACTCGGATACCAGTATTCCAAGGAATGGGTGGAGGCTGTCGATGGCCGACAGTTTCATCCCATTATGATCAACTCAGATAAAATCGGCTTCGACATGTTGAAAGTGGGTCGCCTGGATGCGTTTCCCGCTTCTTACCTGGTTGGTCTGGACATATTGCGAAGTGATTTTTCCGAGCAACAACGGCACGATATTCTGGTTCACCGACGCAAAATTACCGTTCATGGCCTGCACTTGATTGTGGCGAAGACCATCCCTCACGCCTTGGATATCGTGGCGGATTTCAACCGTGGCTATTCCAAGCTGGCCAAGGAAGGACGTTTTCGTAAAATCGCGCTCCAGTACCTGAGTCTGGACAAAGAAGAAAATACCAGCAATGTTCTGCCGGAGTAGTCTCACTAACCGAATGTGCTTCACCAGCCTGAACGAGTATCTCTACAACCTAAATAAGTATCCCTACGACCTGAACGAATATCCATACAACCTGAATAAGCATCTCGGCCCGATCAAAGTTTGAGCGTTTTTGTCAGTCTTTTGGAAGTTATCCCCATTATCAACTCTGTGGTCGGGGTTTAGAGTGAATGAACGTTCACATCAATGATCATAGGAATGAAAATAACAAACTTCCTGTCAGCAGAAGAACAAAAAGAATTAAGAACGGGGTCTAATTTCCGGGGCACTATGGGATTTATCGTCTCTTGGGGGATGATTGCTGGTGTGAGCGTCCTTTATGTCCTATTTCCCAATATCGCCACTTTGCTACTCCTGCTTTGGATCTTCTCCAACCGCCAAATGGGGCTGGGTGTACTACTGCATGAATGTGCCCACAGATCATGGTTCCGAACACCCTGGTTGAATGATGTAGCCGGTCACTGGTTTGCAGGCATGTGGGTTCTGGTTCCCTTACCCTTTTATCGCAAATATCACTTTATCCACCATACCAGGACAGGAACTTTGGACGACCCTGATCTGGATAATATCAAATCCTACCCGGTCACAAGGCAGAGCTTCCGGCGCAAAATGTGGCGGGATTTTACCGGTCGATCCGGGCTGAAGAGCTTTATTGGTCTGATGTTGTACGTAAATACAGGAAGGCCGGGGAATGCCATATCCATGGGTGTTCAAAAGCAGGAAGTGAGCCGGGAAGAAGTCGTACACGCCACGCTGGTGAACTACAGTCAGTTACTGCTGGTGCATGGTTCTGCAGCGATGCTGTTAGGCTATTTTGGGCATCTTGAGCTGCTGTTATGGTGGTGGGTGGCGTTCCTGTTCGGATACCCGTTTATTCTTCGAATTCGGCAAATCGCAGAGCATGCCGCGATGCCGGCCCTGGCCTCGGAAGATGTCAGGGACACGACCCGCACCACCATTGCCCGCTGGTGGGAACGTCTTATTTTTGCCCCACACGGTGTTAACTATCATTGTGAACATCACGCCTTGCCGACGGTGCCAGGGTATCATCTGCCCCGCATGCATCAGTTGCTGAAGCAGCGCGGATTCTACCAGCATCATCCTGATGCTTTGGTAAACGGCTATCCCGATGTCATCCGAAAAGCAATGTCAGCATAGTGTCAGGATCTTCTCTACATCCCTGAATTGAGACAAAATCACTTCTGGCCGTTGAAGGATCCCGTTTGTGGAATGGGTTCTGGGTGTCGCGGCTGCAGACCCTATGACTCGAATGACCAAGGAACCTATCACTATGGCTGCGGGATTCTCCCCCTCATTTCTGGCGTTCTTTAACGAATTAACCAACAACAATCATCGGGAATGGTTTGAAGAAAACAAAACCCGGTTCAAGCAGGATGTCCAGCAACCTTTAGTGGCCTTCATTGAAGCCATGGAACCGGAGTTGATGAAGATTTCACCCTACTTTGTCGCGGATCCCCGTCTCAACGGCGGTTCAATTTTCAGAATCTACCGGGACACTCGTTTTTCCAAGGATAAAACGCCCTATAAAACCCACGCAGCGGCACAGTTTCGTCATCAGTTTTATAAGAATGTGCATACGCCGGGATTTTATGTGCATTTCGGAACAGACCGTATGATGTGTGGTGGCGGCATCTGGATGCCGGAACCAAAATCCTTGTTGAAGATCCGTGAGCGGATTCGTGATAAACCAGAACAGTGGCAGCAGGTGATTACGGATAAGAAACTACTGAAGGCTCATGGAGGCGTATCGGGAGATGGGCTCAGCCGACCCCCGAAGGGATTTTCAGCGGATGAAAAACACCTTGAGGATATTAAGCGGAAAAGCTTTTTTGCTATGTCAGAGTACCCTGCTGATGAGGCAGAAAAGGCTAACCTGGTTAAAACCGTATGCGGCGCTTTTGCCGCAGCGGGGCCGTTAGTGAAGTTTTTATGTGACGCAATGGAAGTGCCCTACTGATTCGCCACTAACTGATCCAGCAATAAAAAAGGGCTGAATTGATCAGCCCTTTAGTATGTTGCTCATTATGCCGATGGCGTTACAGCGGCGATGAAGTACCGTCCTTATGCCATTTGAACAACCCGAACTCAAATCCTTTCAGGTCGCCTTTGCTGTCCCAGGTCAATGGACCCATCGCAGTATCAATGGTTTCGGAACGAAGGACATCCGCCACCTTGGAAGAATCGTCCGCACCGACTTTGCTCATGGCGTGGGCCATCGCCTGTACGGCGGCAACACTGGTCCAGACGAAAGGACCGGTGGGATCCTGACCCTTGGCATTCATCATATCCACGATTTTGGAATTACGTGGGTCCAGGTCATAGCGGGAAGGTAGGGTTACGATCAGGCCTTCTGACGCTTCACCGGCAATCGCTGAAATTTCCTTGTTACCCACAGCTTCAGGTCCCATGAACTGGGGACTGAAGCCGGAAGCATGGCTTTGACGCAGGATCTGTCCCAGTTCTGGGTGATACCCGCCGTAATAAACCAAATCCACATTGTCTTTTTTCAATTTGGCGATCAGGGATGAGAAGTCTTTGTCGCCAACGGTAATACCTTCAAAGGCCACAACATTGACGCCTGATTTGTCCAGGCTTGCTTTAACCGCGCTGGCAATACCTTCACCGTATTGCTGCTTGTCATGGATGATGGCAACGCGCTTGGGTTTGACCACTTCAGAGATGTATTTGGCAGCGGTGGGACCCTGGGCGGAATCCAGACCGATAGTACGGAAGATAAACTGATGCCCACGCTCAGTGATGCCTGGGTTGGTGGAACAGGTAACAGCCAGAACCCCTTCGTCTTCATAGACGTCAGTTGCAGGCTGGGTAGAGCTGGAGCAGAGGTGGCCTACTACGAACTGAATACCGTCGTTAACCACTTTGTTGGCTACTGCGACCGCTTGCTTCGGTTCACAGGCGTCATCATATTCAACGGCTTCCAGCATCATTCCGTTGACACCGCCGGCCTGATTGATCATATCGATGGCGGCGTGAGTACCATTAAATTGCATTTCACCATATTGGGAAACAGAACCGGTCTGAGGCCCGGCGATACCAATTTTAATTGTGTCGGCAGCGTTGACGGAAAGGCTGAGACCAACCCCAGCAACAAGAGCGGCTAGAGAACGCAACTTGAATGTCATAGGTTTTTTCCTAAGTGTTATTGTTAACATTGTGTGACGATCACCGAGTAAGCCGTTAAATAAAGCTCGGGTCTATAGCGTAAAACCCTTATATCATTTGGCAGAATCAAGTGGTCGCCGGATTGGGGGATTGCCCGGAATCTGCGATGGTTTCCTCCCTATCGTCCAGAACACCACCTGTCTGTACCTGCCACTGCGACCAGTAAGCGCCGCGACGTTCCAGCAATTGCTCGTGATTCCCCTGCTCCACAATTCTGCCATGCTCCAGTACAACGATGTTTTCCGCATGGACAATGGTGGACAGACGATGAGCGATCATTACGATGGTGCGGCCGTGAGCGATTCGTTTCAGTGAGCGTTGAATGGCGGCTTCGGTTTCGTTATCCACTGCACTGGTGGCTTCATCCAACACCAGGATCGGTGGATCTTTCAGCAGTGCCCGGGCCAGGGACAAGCGTTGACGCTGGCCGCCGGAAAGTTTGACCCCGCGCTCGCCTACTGGCGTGTCCAATCCCTGTGGCAGACGTTGAATAAACTCCCAGGCTTCCGCCGTTCTTGCGGCATCGATGATGGCATCGTCTCCGGCCCCTGGATGACCGTAGGAGATGTTGTCGCGGATCGTACCCTCGAACAGGAACACATCCTGGCTGACCAGGCCGATGGCGCCACGGAGCGTTTTCAGTGGCAACTGTTCTATAGGGATGCCATCCAGGTCGATGTGGCCGGATTGAGGGCGATAGAACCGTAACAGAAGTTTGATCAATGTGGACTTGCCCGATCCGGTGGCACCCACCAGTGCCAGGGTGGTCCCGGCCTTGACGTTCAAATCCACCCGGTGAACACCACCGGCGCCAGCGGCATATTCAAAGTCCACCTGTTGAAAGCTGACTTCACCTTTGATTGGCGCATCAGGAGTGCGGGTACCCTCATCTCGAACATCTATCGGGGTTTCAATCAGCCCGAGAATTCTACGGGTGCTGGCCATGGCCCGTTCGAACAGGTCAACGGTCTGAGCCAGATTGGTCAAAGGCCACAGGAGACGCTGGGTCAGGAATACCAACACGCCATAGGCGCCCACATTCAGATCACCCTCTAGGGCCATAAAGCCGCCGATAGTAAAGGTGGCCAGGAAGCCGGCCAGGATGGCCATACGAATCACGGGAATAAACGCGGAACTGACGGCGATGGCTTTACGATTGGCTTCCACATAGCGCTCACTGCTCTCCCGTAAGCGCTGGGATTCCATCAACTCTGCAGTGAAGCTCTTGATGGTGGCAATACCGCCAATGTTGTTCGCCAGACGTGAAGCCAGCCCTCCGACCTTTTCACGGACATCCGCATATAGTGGTGTTGCCTTACGCAGAAAATAGAAGGCTCCCCAGATAATGATGGGAATAGGCGTAAAGGCCAGCAGCGCAATAAAAGGAGATAGAACGAAAAACACCGCGCCGACGGCCACAACTGTCACAAAGACTTGGATCAGATTGTTGGCCCCGCCGTCCAGGAATCGTTCAAGCTGGTTAACATCATCATTCAACACCGACACCAACTGACCGGAACTACGGGCCTCAAAAAACGCCATGTCCAGCCTCTGGATATGGTCATAGGCATCCTGGCGCAGATCGGACTGCAGGCGCTGGCCCAGATTCCGCCACAGGATCAGATGCAGGTATTCAAACAGGGATTCTCCGGCCCAGATGAAAAAAGTGAGAAGGCCCAATATCAGAATTTGTTCCTTGGGCGTGGAAAAGCCCATGGCGGCAACAAAACTTTCTTCCTGATTGACCACCACATCGATGGCTATACCGATCAGGATCTCCGGCGCAATATCAAAGAGCTTATTGATGATAGAGCACAGGCTGGCGGAAATGATGCGGCGACGATAGCCGCGAGCATAGCGCAAGAGACTGAGGAGGGCTTGGAAACTGGTTAACTGGGCGCTGGATGTCATGCTGAATTCTTTGGAATAGAGTATTTAGGGACAAAGGCTTATAAGCTAAGCCTTTGAGCATATTATGCAAGTAGGAATGCCACTAATGCCAAATATCGAATGTTAAGTCGTTATTTATACCAGACGGATTACCCCGTTGCAGTGGCTCTCCGTCTGTAGGGGAGGTAACCGCTTTTATACCACGATGATTATTCCACTGTAATAGATATCAGATTGGAAATCTCGGGCGGATTCACTGGTCGATGATTATGGTCGACGAAGACCAGCTGCAAGGTATGTTGGCCAGACTGAAGATACAGTGATACTTCGGTCTGGCCGTCGAAGCGCTTCACATTCCCTCCCAACGGCCTTGTCATATCAGGAACTTTTCCGTCTATCAGCAGGTGGTAGTGGCCGGCTCTTTGAGACTGTGATTCGGCAGAAGGCATTCCGAAACCATGAAGTTCGAGCTGAACAGTGACAGGAGAAGGTACTTTGGCTCCATCACTAGGTGAGATGATGTATGCTTGCGTCCCTTGCTGTGAAGGGACGGCTGAAAAGGCTGCAAGGGGAAGCGTGAGAGTGGTCAAAGCAAGACCGGCTGTACAGCATAAAACTTTGGCGTTCATAGCGTAGTCCTTTAATCTGGTATAAATTCTGTCCATAAACGGTAGATAGACCGAACCTCCTCAATTGGAGCGCACAATATAGTAAGAGTACCGTACGAAATCCAGGGTGAACCCTAGGTGGATTTGGGCTAGTAAATTCAACACTTTATAACGAAAAAGGATGACAAATGATCCGGAAATATTGGCGACTGTCCTGGGCCGTTTTGGCAATCTTATCCCTCAGTGCATGTCAGAGCGCTTATTACAGCGCTATGGAAAAAGTGGGTATTCACAAACGCGATATCATGGTGGACAGAGTAGAGGCTGCCCGGGATGCTCAACAGGATGCCAAAGAGGAATTCAGTTCGGCACTGGATCAATTCCAGCAGATGTTTGGTAAACAGGATACGGACCTTCAGGACCAGTACGATGAACTGAATGCCGCTTACGAAGACAGTCAGGACGCTGCCGATGATGTGAGCAAGCGGATTGATGCCGTTGAAGATGTGTCTGAAGCTCTGTTTGATGAATGGGAAGAAGAGCTGAATCTCTATACCAGTAGCAAACTGCGTCAGGATAGTGCCAATAAACTTCGTGAAACCAAGCGTAAATATGCCAGTCTGATCGGCGCCATGCGAGCAGCGGAAAAGCGTATGGAGCCGGTACTGAATGCTCTGCGTGACCAAGTGCTTTACCTCAAGCACAACCTAAATGCCCGTGCCATTGATGGTCTGAAGGGAGAATTGAAATCGGTGGAAACCAATGTTGCCCGGTTGATTAAGGATATGGAGAAATCCATTGCTGAATCTGAGGCGTTTATCGCCGAACTGCAAAAAAGCTGATCCTGGATATGACCATGGAAATTGAATGGGATTTAGCCAATCCCCATACGCGTCCGATTCAGGTGGTAGAAGAGGATACGGATCGTCTTGGTCATACCAACAATACGGCGTATTTGCGCTGGATGGAGGAAGTGAGCTGGCATCATATTGAACCATTGGGTATGGATTGGCAGGCCCATGAGGAATCTGGCAAGGCGATGGCAATCACCCGCACGGAAATTGATTACCTGGCCAGTGCCTATGCAGGGGAAGAGCTGATGATTGCCACCTGGATTACGGGTTGCGATGGTCGCCTGACATCATCCAGGCAATTTCAGATCGTACGTCGCCGGGATGGTCGCACTTTGGTAAGGGCTAAATGCCGATATGCCTGTATCGATATGGCCAGCGGGCGCCCCGCCCGCATGCCAAAGGCGTTTGTCGAGTGCCATCGCCGTGCGATGGATGCTCACGGTCTGACAGGACAGTCTGAGTAGACTGCCCTTGTCAGTGTCAGGCGGCGCGACTCTTTCTGCCGGAACCGGTCTGCTGGTTGTATAGTGCCCTAAGCACATGCGCTCTGGAGATCACCCCGACCAGTTTGCCTTCATCCACAACGGGATAGACTTTTGGTGTGTGGTCTTCCATAAAATGGGCAAGGTCGATAATGCTGTCATCGGGCTTTAACGTCAGTGCTTCTTTTCTCATGACATCGTTGACGGATGTGGCTTCTTCCGCATGATAACTGCTGTTGAGCAGGCTTTTGATGCAGTCTTTCTCGGAGATAAACCCCAAAACCTCTTTTTTGGAGTTTATGACCGGAGCCCCTGTAATACCTTTGTTGATCAGCACCTGCACTACTTTGGTCAGTGGAGTATTGCAGTAGATCACTGCAGGTTGCCGGTCCATGAAGTCACTGACTAGGATATGTTCGTTCATCGCTTATCTCCCTTGTTGTGGGCGGGCGGGGCTATCTGCTCTTCTGGCCACCCGGCTCCAGGTGGATATAAGCTGGAGCCTTACGGTTAAAAATTGTACACCTTTATGCGCCGGGACCACAGTCCATACAACGTTCAATGACAGCAGGTCCGAGCTGGAGATTGCTATTCAGGTCGCGCAGGGCGGTTCTCACACCCTCTTCAATCACTGGATGATAGAACGGCAGCTCCAGTATTTCTGATACGGTCAGTCGACGTTGGGCTACCCAACTCAACAAGTGCCCGATGTGTTCGGCACCCGGCCCGACCATTTCTGCACCGAGGAATAAACCAGTGCCCTGTTCGCCGTAAACCTTTAACAGTCCGACGTTTTTACCCATAACCCGGCTGCGCCCCTGGTCCTCGAAGGAGACATGTCCTGTCGCGTAACAGCTGCGGCAACGCTCCTGGACTTCCTGAATCGATAGCCCGACATTGGCAATTTGTGGATCGCTGAACACCACACCCAGTGCTGTACGACGTTTACCTGAACGAACCTCCGGGAAGCGTCCCGCGTTGTCTCCTGCTATACGGCCTTCATCGGCGGCTTCATGTAGCAGGGGGAGATCATTGTTGGCATCCCCGGCCATGAAAATATGGCTTGGCCTGGATCCGCCTGAATCCGTCAGGCTGCGTGTTTGCATGGTGTAACGGTCAAACACCGGCACGTTTCGTTCATCCAGCTCGATGCCCGCATTTTCGATACCGATATTGTCTACATTGGGGCGCCTGCCAGTGGCGGCCAGAACATAATCAAAGGTTTCAGTGATCAGACCTTTTTCCCGATGCTGGTAAGTAATTTCAACACCATTTTCTGTACGTTCCAGACTTTCTACCTTGGCATCCGGGTCCAGATAGAACTCCCGGTTGAATACTTTTTCTGCATAATCGCGAATTTCCGGGTCCTTTATCGGTCCGATAGCGCCGCCTACACCAAACATGCGGACATCAACCCCCAGACGGGAGAGTGCCTGTCCAAGTTCCAGACCAATCACTCCGGGACCAAAGACTGCAACGCTAGCGGGCAACTCTTCCCACTCAAAAATGTCATCATTCACTACCAGTCGGTTTCCGGCTCCATGCAGAAATCCGGGGATGTTAGGGCGGGAACCGGTTGCGATAACTATTTTTTTGGCTTCGACCACTAAGTCTTCACCAACCTTGAGAGTGTTTGGTCCTGTGAATTGCGCGTAGCCCATCACCTTATGCTCGGCTTTAAAGCCCTCGACGGACTCCTTCACAAAGCCCACAAAGCGGTCCCGTTCGGCGCGTACCCGTTGCATGACTTTACGACCGTCAATTTCCGGGTCGTTGGAAGCCACCCCAAACATATCTGTATGACGGTGGTGGTGAGCTGCTTCTGCAGCGGCAATAAGCAGTTTGCTGGGCATACAGCCGACCCGGGCGCATGTTGTGCCGTATTGATTTCCTTCAATGAGTAATATGCTGTCAGTGTGTTCTCGTGCGGCACGGTAGGCACCCATGCCTGCTGTTCCGGCACCGATGATGGCAACATCAACTTGTTTTGTGATCATGGGTCTGTCCTGTAGCTTTTGTCCGTTTTCCGGAAATTCGACATCTGAAAATAGTAGTGGAAGAACTGGAGCCTGAATTGAGTAGACTCAATTTGCTTTCAATAGTTCATACAAATGGATACTGAGACCGGCTCCAGATCACTACGTAGAACAGACATCCTTGTCTCAATCGAGCATCCCTTGAGTCAGTATTTCTACCGCGAGGCATCAGGCCTGGGCAGCGAAGTAAGCTTCCAGGTCGTCGGCACCGCCGATGCGTTCTCCGTCGATATATACCTGTGGTGTGGTACCCATCCCGGTGACAGCTTGAAGTGAGCTGTAGCTCAGACCGTTCACACCCAGAGTGATGGATTCAAAGCTGACACCACGATCAGTCAACAGTTTGTGAGCGCGGGCACAGTGTGGACACCCTGGTTTGCTGAATACGGTCACTCGCTGTGGCAATTTGGCCTCTGCATTGATGTGGTTCAGCATGGTGTCGGCATCACTCACCTGGAATGGGTCGCCCGGTACGTCCGGCTCGATGTACATTTTTTCGATGATGCCGTTTTTCACCAGCATGCTGTAGCGCCAGGTACGCTTACCGAAACCAAGGTCCTTTTTCTCCACCAGCATGCCCATGCCCTCGGAGAAATCGCCGTTTCCATCTGCCAGGAAATGGATGTTGTCGGCTTTCTGGTCTTCCTTCCAGGCGTTCATGACAAAGGTGTCGTTTACGGACAGACAGATAATGTCGTCAACACCGTTCGCTTTAAATACCGGTGCCAGCTCGTTATAGCGGGGTAAGTGTGTTGATGAACAGGTGGGTGTGAATGCTCCCGGCAGGGCGAACAATACGACGGTTTTATTGGCGAACAGATCATCAGTGGTGACCTGTACCCATTTATCGCCTTCACGCAGATTGAATGTGACCTGTGGAACTCTTTGTCCTTCGCGGTTCGCTAACATGGATATACTCCTCAAAATTCTTTTGTGTGAAATGGTTTGTCCTGAATACGGAAGTCATTATAGGTATCGTCTATCTAATAATTAAAATTGTTAGTTGCTAACTATTTAATAGGTGTTAGCTATCAATAATGGAAAATCTATAGAAAATTGTATGTCACATTTCCCGTGTCTCCTGCGTCTCTTATTCAAGAGCACCTCACATTAAGTCGTCCCATAGGCATTCACTGTCAGTGGGAATGATGCAGGAGATATAGGGAATGGCAGATAAAGATGAGCGCAAAACGAAAATCCTGGTACTAGGCGGTGGTTATGGCGGCATGATGGCCATCAGTCGTTTACGAAATTGTCGTAAACCCATCGAAATTACCCTTGTGGATGCAAAAAGTAGCTTCGAACAGCGCATTCGCCTGCATGAAGTGATGGCCGGCAGAAATCCTGCCAGTCTCCGTTACGAACAGGTGTTTAGCGATAAGGTAAAATTTATTCAGGCAAGAGTGGTGGCTCTGCAAACTCCCGAAAGGCGTGTGGAAATTGCTACACCGGACGGTGATAAAGTATTGGATTACGACATCCTGATTTACGCCTTGGGTAGCACGATGGATGAAGCTGCCATTCCGGGGGTGGCGGAATATGTCCACTGTGTGAATACTTACCAGCAGGCTTTGGAGATTGCGGTGGAGATTGTCAGAGCAGGGCGGGTAACGGTGATCGGTGGAGGGCTGGGAGCCCTGGAAATAAGCACTGAGCTTGCGGAGGCGTACTCCCAGCTTCAGGTCAGTCTGGTGAGCCGTTCTGTTATTGCCGATGATTATCCTGAAGAGGCCCGAAATTACTTGTATTCCCGCTTCCAGAAGCTGGGCATTGATCTGTATGAACAACAATCTATTGAAGAAGTATCTGAAGAGCGTTGTCGACTGGGAAATAATGAGTGGCTGGAACATGATCTGTGCCTATGGGCCGGAGGGTTTTCAGTGAGCCCGGTGGCGGGTCAGTCTGGTTTGGAGGTGGATGAGATCGGACGAGTGGTGACGGACCCATTCCTACGATCTGTTTCCAGCGAGGCAGTCTATGCTGTAGGTGATAGCGCCAGGGTGGTTGGTGCAGATGATCAGCCTCACCGTATGGGCTGTGTTACGGCAATGCCTCATGGTGCTTATGTTGGTGGCGCAATCAAACGTCAATTGCTGGGCAAGCCAGTGAAGCCGTTCCGGTTCCGCTATGTGATGCGCTGCCTATCGCTGGGGCGAGCTGCTGGGTTGGTACAATTTACCGATAGTGCTGACCGGCCGAATAACTTCTTTCTAATTCGCACAGGTGGTCGCTGGCTGAAGGAATTCATATGCAGATTGACCTTCTACTCAGTGAAATGGGAATTATCAACCGGTTGGCCAATTTATACCTGGTTGAAAGGAGCCACCTCTGGTGGGCATGATCTCGCTCAGGTTAATACTGCTGGTGGAATCATGATGGGACGTTCCGATAAGGTACAATCAATCGGCGTGGAGAAAGCCTGATGTCAGAGGATAAAATATTGGCTGTGGATAACCCAACCCAAATAACTCATGAATCATTGTACGAACAGCAGCGATCCCTGCTGTTTGGTATCGCCTACCGCATGACAGGCTCAGTGATGGAATCCGAAGATATTCTTCAGGAAGCCTTTTTGAAATGGCACGAGGTAGATCTGGATTCTCTGGAATCTCCTGCAGCCTTTCTCAAAACCATTGTGTCGAGGCTGGCCATTGATCACCTTCGCCGGGATAAATCCCGCCAGGACTATATCGGACCCTGGTTGCCGGAACCCCTGGCTGATCAGGAACAAGAACTGCCCTGCCCGGCAGAACGGACAGAGTTGTACCAGTCGCTCTCCATGGCATTTATGCACCTCCTGGAAAAGCTGACCCCGGTGGAGCGGGCGGTGTTCGTGTTGAGAGAAGTCTTTGGATTTGATCATCTAGAAGTTTCCCGGATTGTGGAAAAATCCACGAGCAATTGCCGACAGATAGAGCGTCGGGCGCGTCAGGCTCTTAAACTGGATCGCACCAGATTTGAAGCGAGCAACAGTCAACATCAAACGCTTATGAGTGAATTCATCAACGCTATGGCCAGCGGTGATGACGCGAAGCTGCTATCAATGCTGGCAGAAGATGCCATCTTGTACTCGGATGGCGGCGGCAAAGCGCTTGCGGTGATTCGGCCTCTTTATGGGGCGTCCCGCATTCTGGAATTCATCAAGGCCGTTCGTCGCGGTTTGAGCCCGGATTCACGTATTCAAATCCGCCAGGTAAATGGAGAACCTGCAATGCTGGTGGTGCAGGGGGAGGAGGTTTCGTCCTGCGTCCATTTTGCCTGGAATGGAGATAAGCTGTCGAATATCTATATCATGCGAAATCCGGATAAGCTCAAGGGGCTGCTGGCGAACGGCTGAATTGGGTATTTCTCACACTTTTAGTCTGCAATATGTCACGGAGGATCAGCAGGGATATCTTTATCCTGTCATTTCGATTCAGTGTACCTGTCAGGTGTTTTTCAGGCAGTGAAATCACCTGAGGCGAATCGTGCAATGAAGCAGTAAATGTAAAAATGACAGGGAGATAACAACATGAAGAAATACCAGGAAAAAGTCACCGATAGCCACTATCAATTGAAGAACTCTGTTTCATGGAAACGCCGATTGATCTCAATTGCCGGTGCGGCAATTATGACCGGCGTGGCAGGTACAGCACTGGCAGCGTCTCCCTGGACCTCTGTAGGCTCGGCGGGTGTGGTGGACGAAGCCGATTTAAGTGAGTTCTTTATGAGCTCCGGCTACACAGGGATTCTGCCAGCGGCCCCGGCAAACAGCAGCATAACCCTCCGCTACAACGTCACGGCCACAGGTGATTTGGAAAACGGCGGGGTAAACAAACGCCTCAGTGCCCGATTCAGGGATAACGGGCCGGGAGCCAGAGTGAGATTGTATTTGAGGGAATACAATTACCTGTCGGGCACCACAACCACACTACTGTCTCTTGATAGTGATACGGTTGCACCGAGTGCTGGTTTTCAAACCCTTACCGTCAGTGACGGGTGCTTTTCGACCAGCTTCAACTTCACCCGGAATGCCTACTATATCGAAGCAATATTAAGTCGTACGACGGCTTCGGGTACGCCTAACCTGGCGATCCTCAGAGTTGAGGATGCCGATGTCTGTTAATGGTCGCGCAGGAATCACCTCTCATGTTTGAAGAGAGGTGATTCCGATAAGTTACTGCTTTCGAAAATTATTATTCATATCCCGCCCTCTCCTTCATGGCTCAGGTTGGTATTCACCTGAACCAACTGTTAATGACCTTTCCCGTTGGTGTTACAGTCCTCATAGAACTAGGTGGCTTGAACAGAGGAGCGAGACCAAAACTTTACAGCGCAATCCATTCCTCACAGGTGTATCCTAAGCGGCAAAGCCCGCATGCAATTAGCTCGCTTCATAGAGCGCCAGCATTCTTTTTGATAAGTCGAGAAAGCACATGAATCAAGATCAGATTGAGCAAATACTGAAACTAAGTTGTGATGAGAGATATGACTATTCACTGGTGGACATGGTGGACAGCAAAGAGATCTGGATTCTTATCAATGGCGACGACCAGTTTTTGAAGCTGTTTTCGGAAGAAGAGGATATTGAATACCTCCCTATCTGGCCCGCTGAGGATTTCGCCAAAGCGTACGCCAGCGACCTGAATGAGGGATTGATTCCCAAAAGCATCGCGCTCCCCCACTTCCTGAATAAATGGATTCCCGGACTGCAACGCGACGGCTTGCAGGTCAATGTTTTCCCTTCGTCGATGGACGATTCAAGCTGGATCATGCCAGCAGATGAGTTAAGAGACGATCTGAAGAACGAGCTGTCCAATCAGGTATAAATGCACGAAAAGCTCTTAATTTTTACTATTGGTTCTTTAAGTTATCGGTGACGCGTTGATATTTTCGCAATAGAGAAAGCCCTGGGAATTCTCTCGTAACGATAGGGCTCTCTATCACATAACTTGGTAGCTCAGAGGCTGGGAATTATAAGCCCCAAAATTGTATTAAGTATTACTGAACGATACTCAAAGGTGTGATTGATTGCACTTACCTCATCATCGTTCAGTGTTCTGTCGCTGTTCGTATCATGTAGCTCTTATTCATCAAACGACAACAATGAGAACTACAGGGATAAGAAACATGCGAATTCTAAAAAGCCTGGCGGTTTTTATACTGCCTCTCATCATGTTGCAGGGATGTGCCATTAGTCCCCGCAACTCTGCTTCAGTCGACTTGGATCAGATTCTTAGTCCGGTGAAAGACTCGCTGATATCCGAAAATAAAAAGCCCTTAGTGTTTCCGGCAGCCGTTGGAATTTTAATGGTCCCGTCTAACAACACCTCTATGGTTCCGGATTCAACTTTACGTTTGGCGGCTGGAACCCTTAAAGCCGAGCTTTTGAAAAACAGTGATTATGTCAATAGAGTCATTGTCGTTAACAGAAGTGATATCTATGAAAAGCATTCTCTTGAGGAAATCAGACAGCTTTATGGTGTTGATATTTTGACAGTGATCACCTATCAACAAGATCAACGTAGTGATCGTAACGGTTTTTCTGCATTAATGGATTTTGCCATTATTCCGGCATTTACGGTTCCGTCAGTGAAAACGACAACCACCTCGGTAATAGAGGGTACTATAGTCCACCTTCCCAGCAATGCGGTAATTTTCAGAGCCTCCGGTTTGGACAGCCGTTCCCGTTACATGACACCTGTTGCTACCCAGGAAAATGGAAGAAATGAAGAATCCATCGAAAGCCTGGTTTCTTCTGTTAAAGACTTCGGCACGGAAGTCAGTGGAGTGTTGGACGGGCTAAAAGAGTTTAATTTGTCTAATGCCATTTCCATGAATGATGTTATTGGAGAGTCACCTGATTCGACTAACTTGGCGGCAGCCGACGACAATGGCCATAAAAAGGACCAGTGGGAGGCAGTTAACAATTACAAGAAATCGGGAGGCGGTTCAGGCAGCCCCTTCGAGGTTATATTATTAACTGCGCTGGTGATCTTCCTTAAATGGACGGCCAGAGCCAAATACTAAACTTGAACCGACCTTTATTGAGAAAGTTGTTATGGAGAAACTCTCATCGGATCAGTTGGTGAGGTTTCTCCTTATTCTATGTCAGACTCTCTGTACACAGGAATAAGATACGTACGTTTGAAGATATCTTGTTTAACGTGACTAATTATTGTCTAATGTGGCCACTTTTGGGCTTGCTTAGTCTGTAGTATGCCCTCTCATAATTTTGAGATTATTAACTCGCCGTAGCTTCTTCTAATTCTAAATTTTCCTGCCAGGATGTTGTATCAAAAGGAATCTTCGATGCTAAAGTATCTACCATTCTTAAGTCTGGTCTCTTTGCTTTCTGCCTGCGGTGGAGGCGGTGGTGGAAGTTCAGAGAATAACGCTGGGTCTCCGCCCTCTATTTTAACCGGTCAATTGGTAGACTCGGCAGTTAAGGGTGTTTCATATGAAACACCAACAACAAGCGGTATTACTAACTCCAAGGGTGAGTTTCATTATCGTGAGGGGGAATCTATCGAGTTCAGAATCGGAAATATCAGGTTGAATTCTGTACCGGTAGTTGGTCAAGTTATACATACGCCAGTTTCATTGACCGGTGCATCAAAAGCCTCAGATAGCTCTGCCATCACTATAATGCAATTACTTCAAAGCCTTGATGAGGATAGGAATCCAGATAACGGGATTGCAATTTCAGACCAGGTAAGAGCACGGGCTGAAGCGTTATCGGATGAAGTTTCTGCCGACACTATTTCTTCCAATCTTACAAATATTGTTGCCAATTTAACTATGGATGGTCGAGTTGTCGTTAGTCCGGATATCGCTCTGAATCACTATTTCGAAACCGCAGCATTGATGTCAAATGAGATTGGAAGCGATCAATTGGGGCATAGTTTCCCACAATTTACCGATCTGTTAGTTAAGCCATCACTTAACGATACTCATAGTGCGCGTATAGAGGCAATTTTGGATTCGGCCACAGGAGCTGCATATGCAACTGCTCAATTCGGTGATGGCGATGAGATCCTGATGGACCAATTAGATGATTCGACTTATTGGTTTTTGGACAGGCAACTTGATGAGATCGAGAACCAGACTGCAATCATAAGATTGAAAAGCATAAAGGGAATTGTCATTGCCAGCTATTTTTCAGGGATTATTGTCACTCCGGATATCGATAATGATGGTGTTGAAAATTCGCTGGATGCTTTGCCATTTGATGGAATGGAATCTGTAGATACTGACAATGATGGGATCGGTAATAACCTTGATCCTGACGATGATGGAGATGGTATTGACGATGCGTATGACGATGCACCTTTAGATAGTTCCGTTTTCGATACTACAGCTCCTAGGGTTATCTCTACCGAACCAAAGAATGGCGACAGAACGACAGCCGGCAACTTAACAATAGGCGCTACCTTCAGTGAGAGAATGTTGCCCACATCAATCACCGATTCTGCCTTTGTATTAAGTAACGGAAAACAGCCCATACCTGCCCTGATTAGTTATGATGAGGACTCAAAGTCCGCATTTTTGACACCAATTTCGGATTTGGTTATTGGGCAATCCTATACTGCCAGATTAAGCGCAGATATATCAGATCTACAGCAAAATACGCTCGGAGATGCATATATATGGAGTTTTGAAATCGAAGGTTCCTGGGGAGACGTCGAGCCTCTCACAGAACATTCGATATCTGATGACAATCTCATTTTCTCTGTGGATAGAAACGGAAATGGCATTCTTTTCTGGTACGAGGCGAACGTCGCTTGGGTTTCCAGATATGATGATGAGGGTAATCTGGTAGATATGGCTAAGATTACTGAAAGTAGTGATCCACTGAGTGTCATTTCAGTATCCACCCTAACAGATGACAGCGCTAAGCTTTTATGGATCAAGCGGGTTGATGATACTAGAGAACTGTGGATTACAAGTTACTCGTTTGAGTCTGGAGAGATAAAGTCCTCTTTGCTCTATCAAACTGAGAATGATCAACGGCTTAACAATATACAGATAGCATTCAATGATTCGGGGCAAGGAATTTTGTCTTTTGGTGTCGGTAGTAGTGAGCCCTCAAATGGAATTCTCATAGGCTTGTCATTTAATGGTAAAACCTGGAGTAATCCCACATTACTTAGCAATAAGTCAGACGATTATTGGGGATGGGTCAACGTTGATATAGATGATGATGGAAATGCGTTAACCATATGGGATACCAGTACAGGTGAAGGGAGTGTAAAAGCCATTTATTACAAAGCGGGAGAAGGATGGGAGGAAGCCCAAATTCTTAGTACCGCTACTTCACAGTCTCCCAAGGTGTCCTTTATATCTCCAGGAAAGGCCATCGCAGTATGGGGAGATTTTCAATTTACTGGTAAGGGAATTCAGTGGGCGAGTTTTACGCCAGAAGCCGGATGGAGTGACCCCAAAAAGGTGACTGACGCAAATGCTAACAATTCGATCTCACTAGTAAGTGACGATAGTGGGCGGGCCCTGATTGCGTGGAGCTCTTGGATGAGTGGGGACTTCTATACCTCTGAATACGCGGATGGTGGCGAATGGAGTGAACCATATGCTCTGGATCCTCATACTCGATACGTTCTCAGCAAGCTTCAGGCTCTCCCATCTGGAGGCTTTGCAGTGGTATGGCGAGAAAGGGATCGGTATGAGTACTCGGATCTCAAGGCGGCAATTTATAGAGATGGCATCTGGGGACTACCAACGGTTCTTAATGATATCGAACTAAATGCTGGAAACTTTGGTTTGAATGTACTGAGCAACGGTGAAATCTGGGTCAATTGGGAGCAAGGTATGAATGTGGCTAATCCTGGTCCAGTTATTCGAAAGTATCATTGAGGACATCGGTTGGTAATTATGGGGGATGGCAAGCTATCTCGCTTTGGAGCCATAGGATTATGTATTCAAAGTGGCAGGTGACAAATATACATTCTCCCTTCTTTATACTCCACCTCTCAGTAGCTGGGATATTGGGGGAGTATAGGCTTTGAGAATCATTCTCCTGTTATTAGCTTTTGTTTTGCTTGCCAGTTGTTGTCAGTCCGGTGAATCTAAAATTGAAGAGATGGTTGTTGCCAAGAATCAATGGCAGATAATCTCATATGGCAAGAATTACAGGTTTGAATTGGAATCAAGGATGGGTAGAACGCATTTAGTGAAAACTTTTGTGGTTGTACCTGGATCGTTGAATAACAATCAAGACGGTGAGTTTGCCACAATTAATGATCTGTTTACTTTTGCATTCAATTCACTCAAAGACACCGAAGCAGTGGTCGAGGTCGTCTATGATGACCAATATGGCTATCCAAGTAGCGTGACTGTGAACCGGAAGAATCAGGTTGATGGTAATTCTTTTGTTACAGTAAAAGACCTTGAGTTTTTGGAAGATACTTCGGATAAGTCAGAATAAGGAGTATATCGTGCACACCTTGAGATATATATTGGCCGTCGGTCTGTTTTTTCTTTCCTGCTATCTGGTCTTTGATCTTGTTGTTCATGGGTTCAATGTATTTGTTCTCATCGGAGTGATTGTTGGATTTTTGCTGGCACATTTTATTAAGCCAAAGAACAGTGAGGGATATGATTCCGACATTATCGATATTCTGGATTTCATCATTGATATGCCGTTCAAAGCCATTGCGTTGGCATTGAGATCGCTGGGTTCATTCTTTGGCCGTGGAGGGTTGGATTTGGATTAACGCCCTCCTCCAATGGAATGATTGAGAACTGGTCTACCATTTGGCCTATGTCCCTCACTTCTTTATCAAGATAAAATGCCACCTCTTTGCATGATGCATAACATTGACGATCAGGACAGATCGTAAGCACGAACATATACCTAGAAATATAGATAACTAGAAACCTAAATAACTAGATCTTACTCCACCGCCAACAGTTGTCAGCCAGCACGCCTTTGTCATGGGTGTGTGGCAGGACAGCGTCTTTAAAATACCAGATACGGCCGTCGACTATACCAATCCTAAAAGGTCTATTCGGTATCACTTGAGCTTCAAAGAGCATTCTCTTGGAAGTGCATGGTACTCAAATAATAACGACAGGCAGTCTGTTAACTGCCAAATGAAACAAGCAAAACGATAACCCTACAAAAAGCTATAACCTTACAAAGAGCAAGGATGACTGATGATTCAGAAAGACTCTCTGCATACTTTCCGTTGGCTGGTTCCGGCGGGGTTTATACTGTTGTCTCCACTTGCCCTCGCTGCGGCCCCGGTTCCTGTGGACGATAGCCGGACTGTTCCGGTCAACAAGGATATTACGATTGATGTCCTGCGGAACGACTTTGATCCGGATGGCGACAGTATATTCATTGACAGCACTACATCACCAGCCCATGGCATTATTACCGTCAATGGCGACGGTTCTATCAAATACTCACCAGATGAAAACTATCTGGGCGCAGATTCATTCACCTATACCCTGATCGCCTCTGATGAACAGGTCAGCGAGACCGCTGCCACAGTCAGTATCAATGTGGCAGACACCATCGTGACACCATTTACTGCTGGACGTAATGACCGCAGCGTGGCCAGTGCATTGGATGATATGTGCATCAGACTGACGTCGACACCGGAAGATGAGCTATCTTCCGGCAGCCGGAAAACGCTTGAACGTTGTGAGGCGTTGCTGGAACTGAGCGCGACAGACCCAGACCGCATTGATGGAATCGTCAATAAGATCGGGCCTGAGGAAACTGTTGCACTGATGCGCAGCAATTCCGGAGCGACGGCCAATCAAAGCAGTGCTGTGGGCCAACGTACTGCGCAGTTGATTCGAGGTATCAATCGTTTCTCCATTAACGGTATCGCTATGAATGAATCGTTGACTGGCGGTGCTGCCGGTGATGATTCACCTTCCCGTTTGGGCTTCTTCGCCACCATTCTTCATGAAGGGGCGAAAAAGGATACAACTGATCTGGAAAGCGGTTTTGACTACGACGCCAACGGCCTGGTTGTCGGGGCGGATTATCGTGTTACGTCGAAACTCGTGGCAGGTGGAGCTGTTGGCTGGACCCAGAATGATCTGGAGTACAGTGACGACGGCGGTGAAGTGGATACCGATATCCTCAACCTGATTGGCTATCTGACCTATCAATCCGGGAACTTGAGTCTAACCGGCCAACTTGGCTATGGCACCAGTAACTATGACAGCAAGCGTCACATTCAGTACGAGGAACCGACCAGTACTTTGGATGTTACAGCTCAGGGTGAAACCAGTGGTGACCAGATTTATCTAAGTACCTCGGCTGAGTATCTCTGGTCCCATGAAGCTCTCACTCTATACCCCTATGCCAGAGCTGCGTACCTGCATAGCCAAATTGATGGCTACACGGAAAACGAAGCTGAAGGATGGGAGGTTGAGTTAGGGGAGCAAGAGCTGGACCAACTGACATTGAGCCTGGGTATTCAGGGCCAATATGCCCTGAGTTATGAATGGGGTGTCCTGACCCCAACGGCTGATATAGCCCTGATGAGTGAAGCCTTTGCTGACCAGGGTAATGTCGTGGGTCGCTTTGCTTTCGATACAGATCCTAACAATGTTTTTGAAGTTGAAGCAGACGAAGAGGACCAGTTTTTTTATCAGGCAGGCATTGGTGCGGTATCAGTGTTTACCAACGGCCTGTCCACGTTTATCGAGGCCCGCATGACGGGCGGATACTCCGATGTGTCTGCTTACCAGCTGTTGGCCGGCCTGCGCTATGAAATGTAACCAGGGGAATTCAATGGAGAGGATTATCACCATGTCACAAATCATGCGAAACATTGCTACCGGTTTAGTTTTGTTGTTGGGTACGTTGATATTGGATGGTTGCAGCCAGTCCAGCAGCTCATTGGACTCAGATAGGTATGAGCAAGAATCCAACAACAGTGCTTCCGGTGATCGGGATTCCGAAAGCGAAGGTGGGAGTGGCAGCATTCAGGCATTGGCCACGGCTCCCGTCAGTGGTGCTGAATATCTCACTGTCGATGCAGGGCGCGATCAGGTCGCAGACCCGAATGTGGTGCTGTTTCTTCATGGAGAAGCAGACTCAAGCATGGACGATATTACGGCAGTGTATTGGAATCAACTGAAGGGGTCCGACGTAACTCTCGCCAATCCAACCGCACTCAACCCTGCATTTATTACACCTGACATTACCGGCCCTGAGTTGCTGAAGTTTAGGCTGACGGTCAAGGATGCTTCCGGAAATGTTAACTATGATACTGTTTCAGTCAGGGTTGAACCGCAATCCAGCCTGGTGACGGTGGTAGGTGTGGTCGTTGCAGAAAGCGCAGATTACGCTCTCTTCCAGATCCGCCTGTCTCCTGCTCAAGCCTCTGACTTTGTGGTCGATTTCGAAACGGTTAACGGCACATCAATGGACAGCGTTGATTACGAAGCAACATTCGGCACCGTGACCTTTGCTCCTGGTGAGACGCTTAAGGAAGTTCGCGTACCTATTTTGGCTGACGAAACCGGTGAAGGTATTGAGACTTTCGGTTTGAACGTCAGCTACAGTGTTAATGGAGAGCCCTATGTGGCCCAGGGAACTGCACTCATATACGACGAGGTGGATTTAGGTGAGGCCCCTCCTCAGGATGATCTGGAAGGAGGATCCGGGGTGGTCAGGGTAAATTTGGAATGGCCGTCAGATGCTATCGACCTGGATATCCATGTGACTGACCCTTGCGGAAATCATATCTCATTTGCAAACAGGAAGGCCGTCTGCCAAGACCTGACCGGTCAGTTGGATGTCGATAATGTGGATACAAGTGTCACTGAAGCTATAGAGAACATTTTTTGGGAAGAGGCTGCCCCCCTCGGCCACTATAAAGTGGAGTTGAACCATTATGCTGGTGCAGCGAGCTCTTATGTTGTCAGGGTCTACTATGGCAACAACAGTCAGGTATTTTCCGGCAATATTGAGTTAAAACAGACGGTCACCATCCTGGAGTTTAATTACGAAGGTAATTAAGTAAGGTCATCTCGTTCGGATAGGCGCGGAGTGTCCGCGCCTATGTTTACTGGGCGTAGAGTTCTACTGGGTTTAAGGCTTTTCTGGGCATAAAGCCGTTTTAATCAGAACGGATGCCTAGTTTTACAGCAACGGCTTACTCAACTTAAAGGTGTACAAAGTATTGGCGTCCACTTTGTGGGTAGCGTTCAATATCTTTTGTGTGACAACACCCTGATCATCGACGGTGACGGCAAAGTCATCATCGTTAATGACGCCAATATCCCAGGCGCTGCGAATCCAGAGTCCTTCCAGTTTGTCATGCGGGTATTGCAGGTCTGCCAGAATATCCGCAACCAATTCTTTTTTTACCGGCTGGATACCTTCCTGAGCCAATTCTTCCCAGGTGGATTGTTCCAGGGTCTTGCCACTCACCAGCATACCGGTAGCCGCGTGGAAATCGCCGCCCACTTCTGTGGCATGACTCAAGTCAATCTTATAGAGACGCTTATATTTGGCCTTCTCGCCGAGAAAACCACCATCGCGCTCTATCACCAGGAATTCATGGTCATTGATGGCCGCAATCTCGGAGTTGGAGAGATTGTCCGCATCCTGTCGGTAAAGGTACTGCCTGGTATTTCCGCTGGCGATATCGAATGTCACGATTCTGGTCAGGGTTTTGTTGCTGATTTCCTTCTTGGAAGGATTGAACATGGTCGACTGCATAATCCCGACCAGGGTTGTTTCATCTGGCGTGATGGCAAGGCCTTCCATACCACGGTTAGCGCGTCGATTGGCGAAAACGGCTGGAAGTTTGCGATGACCTGTGCCGGACCCGAACGGGTTGATGCGTTCCAGTTCCACGCCCTCTGACGAATAATGAACGATGTGAGGACCGTACTCATCGCTGATCCAGAAGGTCCCGTTTTTCATGGCAACCAGGCCTTCGGAGTCCAATCCGTAAGGATCAAATCCCAAAACATTTCCTTGATTATCGTAGGGGACCTCTCCTGTAGCGCCCATACCTTCCGGGTTAGGTAGACCTGTAATAGGTTTGCCGCTGGGCGTCTGCAGCAGAATGGTCCTGACAATCTCTAGGGAGCCATCTGCCTTTAATTGAACTTCCGCAATTTGAGGCGTGTAGTCGGAGGCTGGGAATTTTTTCCCCTTACCTGCAGGCCCGGTGAAACTGGCATTGGGTCCGCGATCTGTTAACACATAGAAGTGATCGGGTTTTGTCGGGTGTGCTGTCATGGCTGAACCAAACCCCCCGTTGTGGACTTCGGTACCATTGTCCAGTCTGGACATAACAGAATAAGGTAAGGTACTTGCACCAAACTCGGCAGCGATGGTCGTTGTCGCGGAGACGCAAATCACCACAGCCATCAGACTGCGTAATCCTGAAAGTTTCATATGGGATCCTGTTAATGCTGTAAGGAATGTGGGTCGACAGTTGAGTCTGTTCAGAACCTAATACAGCAACATGACGGAAACATGACAGGCTGTGTCCAAGTGCATTAACCCAGGCAGTGGCTGTGCGTGATGCCGGTTAGTGCTTTTTGGATGTTGTTAAATTAAGAAATGGATGTGGATAAATTGAGAATTGGATATGGATAAATTGAGATAAGGGGGCGGGCAGTTTTGGTTGTTAAGTTCGATCGTCTGGAGATAAAACCGGAACTCCGCAGAGTTCCGGTCCAGGATTTGTCAGTTCAGAAGAAGACGCAATCTGGGCCCTATAGCCGCAAACCCGTAATCTTCGTAGAAACTGAAAGTATTGTCCCAGCGGGAGCCCGCCGGCGCACCCAGCTCCAGTCTCTCCCAACCCTGTGAGCTGGCAAAGCGGGATGCCGCTGCCAACAGGCCCTGTCCGATACCCATTTTGCGGTGGTCCCTGGTGACGTAAAGCTCGGATATTTCTCCGAACTCTCCGCCGGCATACAGGGCTGCACACCGATGCAGGGTAATCAATCCTACAGGGAGGCCATCTTCCTCTGCGATAAAGGCAACAATTCTGTGGCCTTCAAGCAGGGTTTGAGCCGTATTGGTGAGTTTTGTCTGGTCAATCTGTTCCTGGCCATGGAGGTCCAGTTCCGAATAAAGTTGTGCAGCGAGTTCCGCTACAATACCAGCATCTTGAGACGACGCGGTCCTGATTTTTATTTCTGTTAGAGTGGTCGAAGCCATAGCTCTCGTTGCCTCGATTATTGGTTGTAATACAGGATCAGCTTGAACTGATTTCTTTTCGTTATTGAAAATTATTTTTTGTGTAAGAGAACTGTATACCATAGCCTGAAGTCCAGGTGTAGCCTAACCGGCGCAAAAACATGGGCTGTCCGACAATCGATTTTGCTTTATTACGCAAGTTGCCGTTAGGTAAAGCAAAACACTTATCCTGAGGTATTTGTGCCCCTTTCATCATCATTGAAAGCCGATTTGATACTTGTTTTAGTGACCCTGTTGGCCGCTGCCGGCTGGATCTTTTCCAAAGAAGCATTGGTAGGTCTGCCGCCGTTATTATTCATCTCTTCACGCTTTTTTGGTGCAGGCGTCATCTTGGTCCTGACAGGCAAAACGCGTTTGAATTCATTGGATAAGGCGCAACGAAAATCAGCTTTCTTGTCAGGTCTGGCCTTTTCAGCGGCTCTGTGTGTATGGATTTTTGGTCTGCAGTATACCCAGCATCTGGGCGTGGGAGCATTCATCACCAGTCTGGCGGTGGTGCTGGTTCCGATTGTGGCTTTTGTTCTCTATGGTGAACGTCCTGCACGTACCAGCTGGATTGCGTTGCCGATCGCTCTGTCTGGCCTGGCAATGTTAACGCTGAAAGATGGTCTGCACCTTGATGGCGGGCACCTCTTTTTTCTAGTGGCGGCACTAGTATTTTCATTCCAGTTTACCTACACCTCCCAGGTGGTGAGGCGAATGTCCCCCATTGCACTGACTGCGGTTCAACTGTTAACGGTCGGAGTGGTGGCATTTTTGCTGTCTTTTATGTTTGAGACTTGGCCGGAGTCCGTCACCCCTGATATCTGGTGGTGGTTGTTTGCCAGCACCGTGATAGCCACCTGCATGCGATTCTTTTTCCAGATATACGCTCAAAGCCTGGCATCTGCCAGCCACGCCGCCGTGATTATGATTCTGGAGCCTGTTCTGACGACCTGCCTCGCCGCAATCTGGTTCGGAGAAACCATGGCGGCGACCCAGGCAATGGGATGTGGGTTGATTTTCACCGCATTGATGGTGGCGCGGTGGAGGTTTGTACGTGAGATGGTCGGCGGCCTGATCCGCCGCTGAGACCATCTATAAACCTTTCTGTCAGGAACAAATGGTGCGTAATTGTTGAAGATAAGGGTCAAGATCCAGACCCTGCTTGCTGACCCATTTGTCATCGTAGTAGCTGTCCAGATAACGCTCGCCACTATCACAGATCAGGCTGACGACGCTGCCGCTGGTGCCGGTGTGCTGCATTTCCTGCATCAACTGCAGGGCTCCGTAGACATTGGTGCCGGTGGAACCTCCACACTTGCGGCCCAGAATGCCTTCCAGCCAGCGTATGGTCGCAATGGAAGCTGCGTCAGGGATGCTCAGCATACGGTCGATGACATCCGGCTGGAAGGAGGGCTCTACCCGTGGACGTCCAATCCCTTCTATTCGTGATCCGTGCTCGCTGGTCAAGTTGGGGTTTCTGTTCTGGAAATAGGGATAGAACACGGAGTTTTCAGGATCTACCACACATAATCGGGTGCGATGATAAAACTCCGGATTCAGCCGGATATAACGTCCGATAGTGGCCGAAGTGCCACCGGTGCCGGCGCTCATGACGACCCAGTCAGGTATCGGGTGGGATTCCTTACCCATCTGATGGAAGATGCTTTCGGCAATATTGTTGTTGCCACGCCAGTCCGTTGCCCGCTCTGCATAAGTGAACTGATCCATGTAGTGGCCGTTGAGCTCGCCGGCAAGGCGTGTGGCCTCGGTGTAGATGTCTTTACCCGGCACCTTATGGCATTCACCGCCGTAGAAACGAATTTTATCCAGTTTTTCCTTCGCGGTGGTTTCCGGAACCACCGCAATAAAGCGCAGGTTCAACAAGCGTGCAAAATAAGCTTCGGAGATTGCGGTGCTCCCTGAAGAGGACTCGACGATAGTCGTGTCTTCATGAATGTATCCGTTACAGAGACCATAAAGAAACAGGGATCGCGCCAGACGATGTTTCAAGCTGCCGCTCGGGTGGGTGGATTCGTCTTTCAGGTAAAGTGTAATGTCATCAAAGCATGGCAACTCAACTCTGATCAGATGTGTATCGGATGACCGGTTATAGTCTGCGTTGATTTTCCGGATCGCTTCACATACCCAGGACTTATTGATATTGCCGGCGGAGGCACTGGTCGTGGTATTGGCAATCGAGTTCTTATTCATGGGAGCTGCCCGCTGTTGATTAACCGTTTATCGAAAAAAACTAGCCGATCATCTTAACTGAAGCTTTTTGGAAAGGGGAATTCTGGTAAACCACCATAGCTTGGGGTAAATTTCGGGCAGTCAATCTACGATACAAGTTGTATCGTTTGAATGGTTTATTGAATAAAGATGACAAAAGTCTGGTTTTGACATTTTTGATTGAACACGGGGAAATATGGAAGGGAATTCTGCCAGTCGCTATTTCGTTCGCAGCGCCGGGGCGGCCGATCGGGATCCGGAAACCATTGTCAGCAGCCTGATCAGGCACCTGAATGTAACGGAAGCCCAAGCCATCAGGATCATTGCGCAGCCTGTCATGCTGAAGAAGCAGCTTACTGAAGAGCAGGCGCGGCGGTACGTCAAAGTGCTCGGTAAGATCGGGCTATTGGCGGAGATGCATCCCCATTCCCCTGAAACAAAACAGCATCCTCTTTCTGATTCCCCTAAAGCAGCCGAAAAAACAGATATTCGACAACAGCGGGCTGAAACCCGGGAATTGGTGGAGTTATTCCAGCAGACCTTTCGGCAGCCAATTCATCAGTTGCCTGTTACCCTGACCTATAAGCTGGGTCTCATCTCAGTGATGCTGATCAGTCTGGTTGCTCCCACTATCTATTTTTCCCTGGTGCTGGGGTCGGTGTATGTCACCTGTTCCTATGCGGTATATCTGCTGACTTTGTTTGATCATAAGACACCGAATTTCTTTCTGTTCATTGCCTATCTCATTCCTATCGTCATAGGGATCATATTTACACTATTCCTGGCCAAACCTTTTTTTACCAGAGAGGAGGAATCCCCCGATCTGCTTCTGGACCGCAGCAGGTATAAACGTTTTTACCGCTTGATTGAGCTGTTGGCGGAGCGCATGGGCATTCCGGCGCCGGTGGCGATTTATGTCAATGACGAAGTGAATGCCAGTGTGGCTCCGGAAAAGGGGTTGTTCAGTCTGGTGCAGGGGAAGTTGGTTTTGACCGTCGGCCTGCCTCTGGTGGCAGGTCTCAACAGTCGACAGTTTCTTGGCATCATTGCCCATGAGTTTGGCCACTTCACTCAACGGAATGCGATGTTTGCAAGCCAGGTGATCAATAATGTAAACGCCTGGATGTGGGACTGTGCTTTCGGGGAGGATAACTGGGATCGACGTTTGAAAAAGTGGTCCGAGTACTCGCCGGTCTTTGTCGTCGAGATGGGAATATTTCTGTGTCGGAATATGATCCTGGCTACCCGCTGGCTGATGAAATATATGTACCTGTTTAATCTTCGTACCACCTGCTGGATGTCCCGGGAGATGGAATATGATGCCGACCGCTATGGAAGCCTTGTGGCAGGAAGTTGTATGACTCGAGAAATCTCCGAGGCTATACGTTGCCTGATTGTCGGAAGACAGCAGAGTGAACAATTGTGGCGGGCCACCTGGAACGATAGCCGGCTACCGGACAGTCTGCCGCACCTGGCGGCTATTCTAAGCAGTCAGCTGACCTCCGAGCAGCGACAGCACATCGCAGAGGAAATGGATAAGCAGCAAACTGAGGTTTGGGATACTCACCCGGCAAACAATGACCGAATCGCGATGGCCGAAGCGACTAACTTTGAGGGCATCTGGCAGCATGATTTTCCTGCGGCGAAGCTTATGCCCTGCTTTGATTTACTCTGCAAGACGATGACACTGAGAATCTACAGCCAGGAAGGGCTCAAGGATGTGGAGAAAGCGCTGGCACCGTCTGAGCAAATCCTGCAACTGGAGCAGAAGCAAAAAGCAGTGGATAAGGCGGTCAGTCAATATCTGCGCGGCATGTACAGTCCGCGAATCATCAAACTGCGGACAAGTGCTGCGGACCCGATGTCACTGGAAGACGCCCGAACTCAATACCTGCAAAACCTGAAAAAAATTGAAGCGCAGCTTGAGTTGTTCTGGCAGACAGTCGAAAAATGCCGCTCAACCCGGCGGGCGATGGGGTATCTGGAAGCAGGATTTTCCATCGACAATGAGGACTTTGGCTTAAAAGCCGGCACCCTCGATGCAGCCCAATCCCATTACCAGGAGTGGGGACGGGAATTCAAGGAACTTCAGGATCGTTTGTCTGATTCCATGGATAGGTTACTGAGTAACAGAATTGCGGTTGCGATTGATCTGATGGAGTCTGGAGTCCAGTCAAAAGCGATACATCTACGGCAAACACTTGTTCAGCTTAGGCAGGCAAACAGCATCTGGTTTGAGTTACCGGAATTAATCATCGTTCTTGACAGTTTGCTGCGGGAACAAGGTACGGAAGGTTCTCCCGATGGGCTGGAAATTGCGATTAACCAGTATGCCCAGTATGGAAAAGAGATTCTGCTGCAATTCTCGCATATCGCCAAAGGCATCAGCGTGCATCTGGAAACCCAGGAACAACAGTCGTTACTGGACTTTGCCAACGGCTGGGATATAGATGTGGAAAACCTGGAGGGGCTTGATCCTGTTTCCATATATCGACTGCTGGACGGCTGCCGTCGGGTACTGAATTTTATATCGTACCGGACGCTGGGTGAGTTGGCGGCACTATGCCTGAGTGTGGAGGCCAGCCACCAGTTGTTGGATGAAGCAGAGTCGGACATCCGTCATCGCCGGAACCCCGTGAACCCGGAGAACCCAGAGAAAAAAGAGAACAAAGATATCCAACCCGCGGACGAAAACGCCGTCGCTTGAAAATATCGATCAGTACTAGCCTGGAAAGCTCTGACGACGATTAGAGCTAGCCTTTTCCACCAGGGTTAAGCACCACTCTGGATATTAGTTAATTCCTTGGCTCTTGCGCTTCCCTGCCGCCGGGGCGATAACGGTCCATGACCGTGTCCAGGGAGTCATTGGTAATGGCAGGATTAGCCTTTTGCAAGCAGGGTAACAGGACGCTCTTATTCATGTGGACCCTTTCACTGGACTCAGGACGTGCTCCCCCTGGTGTCGGGTTGACGTTATTAAAACACTCGATAAATTGATCCGGTGTGATGCCTAAATCCCGGCTTATTTCATCGACGGGCCGTTTGGGATCATTTTTCATCACAGGAGGATTGGCCGCAGCAGTGGAAATGATCAGAGAGCCAAACACAAAGGACAGAAAACGCTTATTCATCTAGACCTCACTACTTGTCTAATAAGGGGTAAAAGCTGGTTGGATAGATTGCTCAGGCAAAGTCATTCTAGTAGGTACATTTGCCATATGCTTTTCCATCAGCCAGATTAATAGAATACGCGCTTTTCCGGGGAACCTGGAGGCTGTACTAACGGTCCGAAAAAGCGCCCCACTGTGAAACCACTGTAAGGGGGGCTTTGTGAGTCTGTTAATTTCCACCTGGATTAAATTTTTCTTCCTGTTTGCACCATTCTTCGTGCTGTCCATGTTTCTGACCCTGACACGGGGTGAATCCCGGGCAAGCCGCAACCATGTGGCCCGTAAGGCTCTGATCGCTTCGGTCGCGATCAGTCTTGTATTGTTGTTCTTTGGCCGTGATCTGTTTGATGTATTAGGCATCACACTCGATTCTTTCCGTATTGGGTCCGGTATTCTGCTGATGATGTCTGCAATCAGTCTGGTGAAGGACGGTACCCGCACCCACGCCACTAATGTGCCCCTGGAAGAACGTGATGATGTTTCTGTCGTACCAATGGCCGTACCCTATATTATTGGCCCGGCGACCATCGGAACCATCCTGGTTTACGGTGCGGAATTACAGGGTTGGGATATGTTGATCGGCATTGTTGGTTTGTTGCTGGCACTGGCATGTCTTGGTGCCATACTGTTTACTGCCAACTTTATCGAAGCTCTGCTCGGCCGTACCGGCTTGAATGTGCTGAGTAAAATTACCGGTCTGGTGTTATCCGCGATGGCTGCTCAGATACTGATGAGTGGTGTGATGGGGTATCTGGCACCTTTGCAGTAATGGATGCACTCACCATAACCTCAGGTTATGGTGGGCATGAAAAGATGTGCTTTTACGCTGTCCTCCGAGTGATCTAAAGTCTTATCACAAGGTCTGTTAACTTCTCAGATAATACTATGGAGGCTGGTTTGTATTTCACGGGATATATTGCTGCCATTCTGGCACTGATTTTAATTGCTCTATCCTTGAATGTTTCCCGTATGCGGATCAAGCATAAGGTGAGCTATGGTGACGGCGGAGTTAAACCTCTGACAGTCGCTATACGCGTACACGGAAACTCACTGGAGCAATCTCTGCTGTTTCTGTTCCTGTTATTCTTTGTGGAGCAGGCGGGTCAGATGTCCATGGCTTATTGGCTGGGGATTGGATTTGTTGTCGTGAGGCTGTTTTACATTTGGGCGTTACTTGGTAAGCAGCATAGGGTCAGACAGATATCCCACGCGGTGACACTGGTAATTCAACTTGTCGCTGCCATTACCATCCTCCTTCAGACATCATCCTGAACTGAAACCTTGTCAGGCGCAGCCAGCCGGTAGATCATTGTGCTTTTATTGATCCAGTACCGGGGACATTCCATGCTGCGCCTTGATATCAAGCAGCTGCGCTTGGTGAAAACCATCGCTGATACCAAGAACATTACCCACGCCGCCGCTCAGCTGCACTTGTCGCAGCCCGCATTAAGCAAGCAGTTAATGGAGCTGGAGAGCCGGTTGGGTTTTCCTTTGTTCCTGCGTACCCGAAAAGCCATGGTACTGACTGAGCCGGGCCACAGTTTCTATCGTCATGCGGAGCGCATTCTGCAGGATATCCTGGTGATGGAAGAGCAGATGGCAAAATTCAGTGGAGGGGCCAGTGGGCGGCTTCGAATCAGTATTGACCGGGTCCACCAGAGTGATTGGTTGAGCCCGGTTATGGGGCGATTCAGGAAGCTCTATCCACAAGTTGACCTGGAAGTGGTTCAAGTGGATCGTCTGCTGGAAAGTCTGACAGCTCAAAAGATTGATCTGGCCATTCTGGGGGAGGCTTTGCCCACTTGCGGTTTGAACTATGTTCCACTGCAGGACGATGAAATTATTGCCATCGTTCACCGGAAACACCCACTAGCCAAAAAGCCCTACCTTAGAGTAAATGATTTGCAGGGGCAGGACTTTGTCTATTATTTCAAACTGGAAGGCAGCTATCTGCATCAGCGATATTTACAGCCTAACAATGTCACATTGGGCCGCTTTCACCGAATTCAGGATCTTGAGGCTTTGGTGTCCATGGTGGAATCCGGTGACGGCATGAGCATTTTACCTCGAAATCTGGTTGCCAATGCCCTGGCCGATGGGCGGGTGGAGGAAGTGCGTATCGGCAACTATGGTTTTCATTTTTCCTGGCATGCGGCTTTTCGTGCTGAGACAGCCAAGCCTTATCTGAAGGAGTTTGTGGACCTGATCCTTCAGCAGATAGAAGGATCAGGTCGTCACTCATCGGGAATACGGGCGATAGAGGTCAAACCGGCAATTCAGGCATCTGCCAAGTCCGGCTTAGTCCGTTAATCCGTTAATTGGTAGATTTACCAAACCAGCTTTTGAAGGGATAGAGAAACTGTCCAACGATACCGTCGGGTATATCGTCAGATACCGTACCATATTGGCTGGCCAGTTGTTTCGGCATGTAAGTGGTACCAAACAACCAGTCATATAGCGGCAGGAATCCCGCATAGTTCTTGTCGATGGCGGCTTCTTCCGAAGAATGGTGCCAGTGATGAAATTCCGGTGTCGCCAATACCCAGCGCAAAACCGGAAAGCGGAATTTTACGTTCGCATGGATAAAAATGGCATGGAAAGATACGAAGACCAGATAGGCGTATAAGGCTGAAGGCGCGAAGCCCAGCACGAATATTGGCAGATATCCTGCGAAGCGGTTGGCCAGTATTTCGAACACGTGCAGACGGGAAGACGCAAGCCAGTCCATATGCTCGGTAGAATGATGTACCGCATGTATTTTCCACAGGGCAGGAATTTCATGCATCGCCCGATGAATCCAATAGGTACCGAAATCCACAACCAACAGAATTTCAATGAATTGAAGCAGGAGCGGCTGAGCAGCTATCGCTTTCTGGAATTCCCAGGTGGTTACCTGGTGCAGAAACACCTGAATGGGAATGATGGTGAAAAAGCTGATCAACTGGATGCCCAGATGACTGAACATGAAGTATTTGATGTCTGTCACCCAGCCTTTGCGCAGGACTTTCTGTTCCTTCACTTTGGGAAACGCCCGCTCCAGGGGAATGAATACCAAAGCCAGAACCAACAGAGTCAGGATGAAGTAGTCCAATCCTACATAGAGATTACGGGTATCAATGTCCGGTGCTTCGATACGGCCGGATCCCACCAAGGCTGCAATTGTCGCTAACAGCATTCCGGTCAGTCCATACTTCATGGTGCGATGTTTCATCATGGAGTACAGACCGAAACCAAACCCGATGGCGATGCTGATCTGAAGGGCAACCCTCAATACATCAGCATTGTAGAACCCTCGAAAGTCTGGTGTGGTAAACAGCTCCGGTAGCAGAAAACAAAAGGCTCCGAATAGTGACAGAATCCCGATGCCAATGGACATGGCCGCACTGATTTTGCCCTGTCCGGGGGTTAGTTCAAGATCTTCGTATTTATCCCGTAATACCTTGCTCACGTCGTTCTCCTGTCCTTATCGCCTGTCACTACTTTAGTCGTCTGTAGGAATGGCGTCTATTGGAGCATTTATCATCTTTGGAGGCCACTGTTCTGTTACAAGTGCATCACCATTGGGCTGTGAGTATCAATATGTGCGCCCTGCCATAATTGGCCATGATTGTTACCGGGGTTTGCCGGATTTGTCTGCTGTAATCGACCGGGGATAACAGAGGAGAATCCTGGTGAGTGAACAAGACAAAGCATTAAAGCATCGATTTCGGGAGCGCCTGACCGGATCGCCCCTGGCCAAGGCGTTGATGGTCGCCTTTTTGATATTGCTGTTGCAGATTCCGGTATCGCAAGTGGAGGATCTCATTTGGGAACGGGCCAATCGATATGACTCCGTGGTGTCGGAAATTACGGATAAGTGGGGAGGAGAGCAGTCACTTACCGGCCCCCTGTTAATTATTCCGATTGAGTCGAAAATCAAGTCGGCAGGCGGCGAGTATGCTTCCGGCTACACCAAACGGCGCTATCTGATGGTGACCCCTTCTTCGTTGGATGTCAGTGTGAATATGGAAAGCGAGGTTCGTTATCGGGGCATCTATGAAGTACCTCTGTATCAGGCCAGGGCTGAGTTATCCGGGCAGTTTGAAGTGCAGGAGGCTCTCTCCTCTCTGGATCCACAGGATAAGGTGCTGTGGGATGAAGCTGTACTGTCCATTGCTCTGGGAGATGTGCGTGCCGTCCAAAGTCCACTGACTCTTGAGTGGAACGGTTTACCTTTGTCACCACAGCCGGGGACCCGAATGGCAAATTCGGAGGGTATACATGCCCGTTTGAGTGGTGGTGTTCCGGATCTGGAAACCCGCATCCCGTTCAGAGCGAGTCTCGTATTGAACGGTAGCCGCGGACTATACATCACTCCTATCGGCCAGGAGAGTCAGGTGGAGATTACCGGCAACTGGTCAGATCCCAGCTTTCAAGGAGACTGGTTACCTACCCGGCGTGACATTGATGAGGCAGGTTTTTCGGGGAGTTGGAATATTCCCTTTCTGGCGAAAGGATTGCCGGCTTCCTGGATGTTTGATCAACCCTCCTGGACCCAGGATACATTGCCTTCTGTTGGTGTGATGGCGCCCCAGTATACCGGCAACTACCAGACGATTGAGCGCAGTGTGAAATATGCAGTGTTGTTCCTGGCCTGTACCTTTGCCTGTCTTTGGTTATTTGAAGTGCTCTCGGGTGTGCCGATACACGCGATCCAGTATTTATTCACAGGGTTGACGCTGTGTTTGTTCTATCTGTTGTTTTTGTCGTTATCTGAGCATATCGGTGTATGGCTGTCCTATATCATCGCCAGCTCTGCAGTCGTCTGCCAGCTTGGCTGGTATTGCAGCTATTTCAGCGGTAACCGTTACCGGACACTGGCATTGGTGGTGATGTTGGTAGTGCTTTATGGATACTTGCTGTCGTTGCTGCAGGAGCAGGATTTCGCATTGCTCTATGGTTCATTCGGTTTGTTCGTGTTGCTTGCCATAGGGATGTTTGCGACCCGCAAAGTGGACTGGTACCGGTTGACTGAGCTCCGACTTCAGAGTGGTCGGCAGGACCCTTCGACAAGCTCAGGGTGAACGGAGCCGCGATATCGTAAGCAAGTACTGATCAGGGCATGGCGTCAAACCATTCCCTGATCAATTCAACACAGTTCCGCATTTGAGTTTGGTTAGCGCTGGCAAAGCCCAGAACCAGCCCGGAGCGGGGAGAATGACTTCCCTCCGAATGCCCATCGATAAAATGTGCACTGAGCGGTGCACTTCCAAATCCTTTCTCACGCAGCCAATGGCAGAGTGCCAGGTCATCAAACTGACCTTCCAGAACCAGATGCATGCCGGCACTTTCCGCAACCGGGGTGAGAACATCAGCGAGGCTGGTCATTACCAGAGACTGAAAATACTCCCACTTTTCGCGATATAGCTGACGCATTCGGCGAAGATGGCGTACAAACTGGCCACTTTCGATAAACTCAGTCAGTGCCGCCTGTATGAATAGCGGGCTTTCTCCACTGGTGATACGTTTCATCGCCACGAAATCATCCACCAGAAATTCCGGTACGACCAGATAACCAATGCGCACGGATGGCATCATGGTTTTGCTGAAACTTCCCAGGTAAAGGACAGGTGAGTTATCCAGCAGACCCTGCATGGCTGCAATGGGCTTGTTGTAGAAATGGAATTCGCTGTCGTAGTCATCCTCAATAATCCAGGTGTTGTTCTCGATGGCCCAATTCAGCAAGGTCAGCCGTTGTGAAAGATCCAGGATGCCACCAAGGGGATACTGATGAGTTGGAGTGCAATACAAGAGTTTTGCCTGCCCGGCCATGGGCAGCGAATGTACATCCAGGACCTGGTCTTTCAGGGGCACCGGTACCAACTTGTGGCCATATCGTCCCAGGGCGTAGCGGGAACCACGATATCCTGGATTCTCAATCAACACGGAATCCCCCGGTTGCAGAAAGATATCTGCCACCAGGGATAAAGCTTGTTGGGCACCGTTAGTGATGATTACTTGATCCGCATGACAATGTACTCCCCGGGATGAACGCAGATAGCCGGCAATCGCCTGGCGCAGCGGGAGATATCCCTGCATGCCGTCATATCCCATTAGAGGGCGGCGATTCTCCTGATGATGAATGACCCGGTTCCAGTGACGTATCGGAAACTCGCGGATGTCCGGCAGCCCTGGAGTAAATGGAAGGTTGTTATCCAGGTCGGAAGTCCGGATCGGGTCAATGTTTAGCGTGTTGATCTTAGGTTTGAGAGCAGAGATGCTGCGGCGAGGAGTCTTGGAACCAAGTGGAGAACGAAGCACAGAAGTAATATCACTGTGAACAAACACGCCACGGCCACTCTGAGTCTGCAGGAAGCCTTCTGCTTTTAACTGGTCGTAGACAGCTAATACTGTGTTTCGGCTGATCCCCAAGTCTGCAGCCAACTGACGTGATGAAGGCATTTGGCTGCCAGGCTGAAAACGCTGATCGATAATGCGTTGAGCCAGCTGCTGATACAGCTGTACCTGCAAGGGTTGGTTGCTGTCAATGGTCAGGTCGGTCGTAATCGCCAGGGGCATCTGTCACTGGTTCCATAAATAATCAGAATCTGGATCTGTTTATGGTATCAGATATTTTCTTTAATACCTCCATCATCAACATGTCCAATGGGAGGAATGATTCCATGCAGGTGGATGTCACTGAAAACTGCGAAGCTGAGGAAAACTCTGTACCAGCAATGACTTGCTGTCCCCGTAGTAAGGTACGTCGGGGAACCAAGCGGGCGTCTTATGATCGGGCACGGGTTTATGCTCTGATCGATCGCCTGAAAACCGGGCATATCGCTTTTGTGGAAGAGGGTGAACCCCGTTGTATTCCCATTACGCTTTGGCGTCATGAAAATGATCTTTATGTCCACGTGCTGAACGGTGGGAGGATGTCGAAGGTCATGGGAAGTGGTCAGCAGCTCTGTATCTCGTTTGCTGTGACCGACGAATGGGTATTGAGTAAATCGGCCTATCATCACAGTGCCAACTATGAGTCAGCGGTACTCTACGGCAAAGCTGAAAGAGTGACTGATAAGCAGACATTCAATGACGCTTTCGAGGCCGTCATCAACCAGTTCGAACCCGGACGTTGGGATCAAGTCAGGGAGCCCAGTGACAAAGAGCGAAAGTCCACAGCCCTGTTCCGTATTCCTATCGAAGAAGGTTCCTATAAGGCCCGCACCGGTGGCCCTAATGAAGAACCGGAAGATCTTAGCCTGCCGGTATGGAATGGGGTCATACCCGCACAATAGCTCGGCGGTACCAGCAGCAGTGGTATTGGCTAAATACTGATAGTCGCTCTTTTCCCCGGGGTTTTCTCCTGCCCGGGGAGTTCTTATAATCCCAGTCCCTATCCTGCTAAAGGATATGTTACAAATAAAAAGAATAATTTCAGGAGATGCACCATGCCAGGCTTACTACCCGACGTTGATCCGCAAGGATTGATGGAATTTTCTGTCGTCTTCACAGACCGTTCACTGAACCATATGTCCCAATCCTTCCAGGAGGTCATGCGGGATATATCCAATACCCTCAAACAGGTTTATCACGCTTCCGCCGTCGCTGTGGTGCCGGGTGGTGGAACCTATGCCATGGAAGCGGTGGCACGACAGTTTGCCACCGGACGTAAAGCGCTGATTATCCGGAACGGATGGTTCAGCTACCGCTGGACGCAGATCATTGAAATGGGCCAGATTACCAACGATACCAAGGTGCTGAAGGCCCGCAGGATCGATGAAGGTTCCCAGTCCCCATTTGCGCCGGCCTCGATTGATGAGGTGGTGGCGACGATCAAAGCTGAAAAGCCCGATGTGGTATTTGCCCCCCATGTTGAAACCTCTGCAGGTATCATTTTGCCGGATGAGTACATCAGAGCCGTTGGAGAGGCGGTGCATGAGTACGGCGGACTATTCGTGTTGGATTGCATCGCCTCCGGTACGGTATGGGTGGATATGCAGGCCTGCAATGTTGATGTCCTGATCAGTGCACCACAAAAAGGGTGGAGCGCTTCGCCCTGTAGCGGCCTGGTGATGATGAACCAGCATGCTCTGGAAAAACTCGAAACTACCACCAGTACAAGCTTTGCCTGCGACCTGAAAAAATGGCATCAGATTATGCAGGCTTATGTGAATGGTGGACATGCCTACCACGCTACGATGCCAACCGATGCGTTGAAACAGTTTCGCGATACCATGCTGGAAACCCGGGATTATGGATTCGATAAGGTCCGGAATGAGCAACTCGAGTTGGGCCGAAAGGTCCGTGAGCTTTTGGCTTCAAGGGGAATCACAAGTGTCGCTGCAGATGGCTTCGGCGCGCCGGGAGTCGTTGTCAGCTATACCACGGATGCGATGATTCAGAACGGGAAAAAATTTGCTGAGCTCGGATTGCAGATTGCCGCAGGCGTTCCTTTACAGTGCGATGAGCCTGATGACTTCCAGACATTCAGGATTGGCCTGTTTGGTCTGGACAAGCTGCATAACATTGATCGCACGGTGGGAATACTGGAAAACGCCCTGGAACAACTGAAGGGCTGATTCGGGTATTGTCAGTGCGGAAGAGGTGCATTCCTTCCATAGACCATAAATCTGATATACGTACTCTGATGCTCGGAGGCATGGTCTATAGTTAGAAGATGTAAATCTTCGTCATGTTGGTAAAGGAAGCGTTGGCTGCCACAATGGGTTTGAAACGATTTATCGTACTATGTTGCCTGTATATTGCAGTCCCTTCTGCATTGGCCCACGAGAAGATAGCTTTTTATCTGGAAGACGAGCCGATTTACACCTCCAGTAATCAGCAAGCCCCCGGCTTCCTGAATGAAGTGGTAGCAGCGCTCAGCAATGATCTCAGGCTCAACCCTGTCGTTCACTATCTACCATGGATCAGGGCTCAATATATGGTCCAGAAGGATCCCAGGGGAATAATCTTTCCCTTGGGGCGTACTCCGTCCCGAGAAGACAAATACCAGTGGCTCTGTAAAGTCCTTGACGTACCGATTATGTTCATCGGCGTTCAGGGTGAGGTTATTCCCGACAGCTTCGAAGCAGCTCGGGACATTCGCGGTATTGGGGTGATTCAGGGAACTCCCCAGGAAGAAAAGCTGAATGCGATGAATATCCCCTATATTTCTCTAACGGGAGAAGAGCTGTATAAAGCCCTTGAGAGGGGAGATGTTTCGCTGATTTTTACTGCGCAGCCTGAAGCCGTATATGGCTGGAGCCAGATAAAGAACGACAGTAAGCTGCAGTTTGGGGAAGTGCTGATGACACTTCCCTTATGGATTGCGGCCAGCAGGCAATTTGAAATGCTTACACCCGAGCAATGGGCCGACGCCCTGAATAATTTCAAGGCATCTGGCCGCTACGATCAGCTGTATCGCCAATATTTTAATCCATGAAAGTTTAATAGCTCAGTCTACTATTGCCAAATGACAACGGTCTTCCGGTAAACCGGCTGATAATTTCCATGTTGGTTTCGGCATGTAGCGACAAATGTGTGCAGCTGAAACACCCCCCACCCGCTACGACCATTGGCAGCATCATCTGGTCTGCCAGGTGTTCTTCAAGAACCGCATCTGTAGCAAGGTATTCCTGAACCTTATTCAGTAACTCCATTGCGACCTTTTCAGCACTGATTCTTGGTCGACCCAGATGGGTCAAACAGATGTTACTGTTTTCAAATACCAGATCGTGGGTGAGTAAATTGCCCGGGGAGCCTGCAACCGGCTGCCTGACACGGTACTCGTTAACCGGTATCGTAGTAGCCTCTTTGTATTTTCTAAGTTCTCTTTCAGCCACCCTGTTGGGAAGTCCAACCTCATAAGCGGTCAGTCTTGAGCTCTCCAATTCACCTCTTTCCAGGCATTCAACGGGTGATAATTGAGAGGGTTTGATCAACGCGCGCCAATGACCCCCTCCAACAGGCATGAATCCCCAACGCTTGGCTTCCAGTTCAACATTTCCTGACATCTTTCGTAGCAATGGCAGGAAAGAGCGTTTGATAAAAGTAAGTGGCGGCGCTCCGGGATTATGTGTACCGCCAATAAATTCTACGGTAGAGGCTTCACCGCATTGCATCAGCGGCAGCAATATGGTTTGAAATACCAGTGTCGTACTGCCGGCGCTGCCGATATCAAACTGGTAATCCCCTGCCTTGATTGGGCCGGGTGAAAACACCAGTCGGGTGGAGCCCAGCTCGGCTCCGGTGACAGCAGCGTTACTGATTCGTTGAGCTGCCTGCACACAGGTAAGATGTTGGCGCATCAAACCAGGCTTCGGACGGCCGGCACGAATATGATGAATTTCCAGCGTTTTTCCTAACAGCATTGCCAGAGTCAACGAAGAACGGAGGATCTGGCCTCCGCCCTCACCCAGGCGGCCATCAATGATGATTGTTTCCATTATGTCTATGTTCCTGAAGGCTCAGTGTCCTGTTCGGTACAGCCATAGCCTTGATTAACCTTTTACGCATACCACTTGTCGCAAGGTATGCACAATCTCAACCAGATCTGACTGTGCCGCCATCACCGCATCAATGTCTTTGTATGCCCTTGGTGTTTCATCCACGACGGCAGCGTCTTTACGGCATTCCACATGAGAGGTTGCCTGGGCATGCTCTTCCAGAGAGACGATTTTCTTGGCCTGGGTACGTGACATCACTCTCCCAGCACCATGGCTGCAACTGCAGAAACTCTCCTCATTCCCCTTACCTCGTACGATAAAGGAACGAGCCCCCATACTCCCCGGAATGATGCCTAGCTGGCCTTCCTGTGCGCTCACCGCTCCTTTTCGGGTTAACCAGACGTTGGCACCGAAGTGATGCTCTTTCTGCACATAGTTGTGGTGGCAGTTCACAGCCTCCTTTTCGGCAATAACCGGCTTATTCAGGGTAAAGGCCAGGGCGTCCAGGGCGCGTCTCATCATGGACTGACGATTAATTCGCGCGTAGTCCTGAGCCCAGCCGACGGCTTCAACATAGTCGTTGAAGTAATCTGTTCCTTCTGCCAGATATGCCAGATCCCTATCAGGCAGCTGGATGAAGAAGCGTTCCATTTCTTTTTTCGCCAACTGAATAAAATGCTCGCCGATGCGGTTTCCCACCCCGCGGGATCCGGAGTGCAGCATGATCCAGACTGCATCGTTTTCGTCGAGGCAAACTTCCACAAAATGGTTGCCGGTCCCAAGAGTTCCCAGATGCTTGGCGTTATTCGTGTTTTTCAACACCGGATGCTTTTCACACAGTAATTTGAAGCGATCCGCAAGTTCACTGTTCCAGCGACCGGCAATATCGTCGGGCAGGTTCTGCCAGCTTCCGGGATCTCTTTTTCCGGGCTTTCTACCGTGAGGGATTGCCCGTTCAATGTTGCTGCGCAATTCCTTCAGTGAATCCGGTAGCTGAATGGCCTGCAGATCAGTCTTTACTGCCATCATGCCGCATCCGATATCCACTCCGACTGCTGCAGGAATAATGGCTCCTGACGTTGGGATTACCGACCCGATGGTGGCCCCTTTACCAAGGTGCACGTCCGGCATGGCAGCTACCCACTTATGAACGAAGGGTAACGATGCAATATTTTTCAATTGCTGACGGGCTTCCGGTTCGAAGGGTACGCCGACCGTCCAGCTTTTTATCGGTACGCCCTTTTCCACGTTGGTAATTTCAATGGGCATATTGTTCTCCTTTACTGCTTTTTATCTGTGTCAATTTCTTTTCCAGGCCTTCAAGATGGATACGTCTTGCTTCTGCCTTACGTTCTTTTTCCCGCCGGCGGCATGCGCTGCAGCGAATGGCGGTGGTATTGATATTTCCCTTGGCAATTTCATACCACCATTTCTGTTGCTGTGCGGTCCACACTTCAGTCATTCCACAATCCACACAGATAAAAGGCTTATCCACATAGTACTCAGGAAGCGGACCATAAGTATTGTTGTGTTTCAGGGCAACGCGATCAGCTCCGACAGCGTTCAACGGTAAAGCCCAGGTCGGAAGGTCGCTTTTTGATTTCTCCCGAAGTGCTCGCTTTAGACGTCGTAACTTTATTATTTCCAGACGGCGCTGCTTATTGCTCTTCATATCGGTACATTGAGAGAGATTGCATTTCTTCTCTTCTCTTCTCTTCTCTTCTTATCTTTTTCTTAATAACAAGAAGAGTGCCAGTATTTAGTGATTTTGTATGTTTATGATTAATAAGAATATTTAATATTTTGACGAATTGTGTGAAGGAGAAAATCTATCGAATTAGATAGTTGAGTATCAAAAATTACTGAGTTGAGTATGAAGAGAGCTGGAGATATTCGCTACCAGAGTCTGTCTCCGGTAGCGATATGATGAGAGTGAGGCCGTTGGTTGGGAATTATTGAGAATATTGAGGGTATTGAGGGTATTAAAGTGTGTGGAAGAATCTATCGGCCCGAGGGATGTAGTAATTGTCATAGTTGAATGACAATACGACGCTGCGGGATCTGCCCACGATTTCCTCTCTTGGTACGAACCCGATCACCCGTGAGTCGGCGCTGTTATCCCGGTTATCCCCCAGCACAAGATATTGTCCCTCAGGAACAACAACCGGAAGAAAATTGGAAAACGACCAACTTTGCTTTTCTATTCGGACGAAGTGCTCAACGCCTGGCAGAAACTCCAGTTGATCCGTATCCGGATCGACGGCTTTTTCCTGGGACTCAGGGGTGTCTTGATAGCTAACCGTGTTGCCGTTGATCCACAGCTTATTGTCGTGCATGGCGATGGTGTCTCCCGGAACACCAATCACTCTCTTGACCAGACGTTTATCCGACACCTCTGAGTCAAATATCACGATATCTCCCCGCTCCGGATCGGCCAGTTTATACAGAGAGATATGGGTAAACGGAACGCGGATATCGTAAGCCATCTTATTCACCCAGATCCTGTCACCTTCCACGATGGTGGGCTTCATCGAGCCAGTGGGAACTTCATTCCAGTCGGCTACCGCGCTGCGAAACACAAACATGAGCATGATGAAAGCCAGAAACGTTTTATTTTCCCGCCAGAGTTTTTGAATCCACTGTTGCATAGCTTTCCTCAAAAATAGTTGCCCCAAAATATTGCTGATATCGTCATCCATTGAATCTGGATGCTTTTTGAGCATTCTAAAAGGTTGCATGGCTGTGACAAATTACGAAAAGGCCATGATGGTGAGACGGTGTTTCACTTTCAGGGAGCCCGGTGCACAAGAATCAATCCTGCAAATCTTCAAAGCTCAACCCGAACTTGGTCAGGTATTGACGTAGCCTGTGTGAGTCATTGCTGGAGCTCTTCTTTAACCTTGAGCGGTTAAACAGTTGGCGCCCTGCATCGGACATTGTGCGGCTGTCCCGGCAGATGGCGATAACCTGGCGTAGTTGGTACTGGTCAAACAGATCGATGTCCTCTATCTGTTCTCCGCTTAATACTTCCTCTAAAGCGGGCAGCGAACCGGCCGCCTGGGTATGGTGCCAGAACCGTTGCAGGCGTTCGCATTCTTCCTTTACGGTGGTTTCATTGATACGGCCGCCGTCAGACAGTGTTGCCATGCGTTGTACCGCCGCATTGAGGTCGCGGAAATTACCCGACCATAAGGAATCCGGTTGATTGGCAAAAGCCAGAAACCGCTCTCTTGCCGTCTTATTGAAACTGACTTTGTGACTCAATTGCTGCTCTGCTTTCTGTAGTTCGAATTCCAGGTTGGGTTCGATGTCTTCTCTGCGGTCTTTCAGGCCGGGAAGCTGGTAACTCCAGAGATTGATGCGGGCCAAAAGGTCTTCACGAAAACTGCCTTCCTGAACCTGCTTTTGCAGGTCTCGATTAGTGCCGGCGATCAGCTGAAAATCGCTGAGAACAGGGTTGTCGGAACCAACGGGATAAAAGGTTTTTTCTTCGATGGCGTGAAGCAGCATGGCTTGTTCGTCAAGACCGAGCTCTCCGATCTCATCCAGAAACAGGAGTCCCTGATGGGCTTTTGTCAGCAGGCCTTTGCGGGCACTTTGTGCGCCTGTAAAAGCGCCACGACTATGGCCGAACAGCGCTGACATGGCACTGTCTCCCCGTAATGTGGCGCAATTCACGGCGACGAACTCCCCCTGAACCAGCCCACGCATATTTTTCAGTTCATAGATCTTCCTTGCCAATTGGGACTTGCCAGCTCCTGTTGGGCCGGTAATTAGAATCGGTGCAGGGGAGCGAATGGCCACCCTTTCGATCTGCTGAATCATGCTGTTGAAACGACTATTTCGAGTGGCAATACCGGATTTCAGGAATTCGGTGCCTTCCAGTTGCTGGCGCTTAAAGCGGGAGCTGATAGCGTCATATTTGGAAAGGTCCAGATCGATAATATGATAGTTGCCGGCAACGGACTTATCTCCCCGCCCCGGAGATGTCTGCAGTAGAGCTCCCGGAATATAGTTGGCTTCGCATAATAGGAACCAACAGATCTGTGCCACGTGTGTTCCGGTGGTGATATGGATCAGGTAGCGCTCTTCCTCCGGCTTGAACGGATAGCGTTCGACAAAATCCAACAGTGTGCTGTACACATGTTCGAAATCCCACGGATCTTTGAACTTGATGCGATGCAGGCCAACCTCAGTGTCCGGCGAAAGGGATTCAATGTCAGCCCCCACATTGTTAGCCAGACGTTCATCCCGATCGTCATGCAGGAGCTCTACCCGATCGACCAGCAGATCATCCTGCATAAATATGCCTATCGTGGGGCGCCAGGAATTCCATCTTTTAACGCCTTTTCCGCGTTTGTCCATTACCGTGCCGAGCAGGCCTATCACAACTGTTTTCATATGATCCAAAAAGATAACTGGTGATTGAATTTGATCATTATCGATAGGTGTCGGGCTTGGGTCAAATGTATGTTTATTACAGCCTTTGTTTAATAAAGTCATATAAATCAAATAGATAAATATTTTCTTTGAATAACTTCAGACAATTGGCACGCACCATGAAATAGAAAAAGGGAATGTGGTATCTGGCAGCAGCGCTGATTCTGAAGATCAGGCTGGCATCCTCCCGCTGGGTTGGGATGTACCGACAGAGCCGCTGGGTGCGCCGAAACGGACATCCGGGACATTCATGTGTTTGATAGCTCATCGGGTAGAGCAGTTGACTGAGAATCAATTGGTAGTGGGTTCGAATCCCACTCAAACAGCCACGGTAAACCGAAAGGTTGAGGTTCGACTCCTCTCTTAACATGAAAGTGGGCTTCGGCCCAAACCGGTATGAAGATTTCTGTCAGTCAGGCTGTCGGCAGGAATCAGGCATACAAAACCTGTGAGTCGAGAGATTGTGGGCGCCTGCCCGTGACATGTTCAAACCAGGGAAGGATTGAATTCAGGGTGAATTGGTCATGTCCCTGGCAGGTAAACCAGTCTCCCCTCGCAGGTCCTTAAACAGCAGTGCTGCATATCAGGCAGCTCAGGTGTTATTGGGACAGAAGAATGTAATTAGGACAGCCAAGGAGAAGTAAGATGTTTTGGCAAAAAATCGATGTAGCTGATGATGAAAAAGTTTTGTTGTACCGGGACCGCCATCTGGTCCAGGTATTAAGCGCCGGACGCTATCGTTTTTGGGGAGCCAACAAGCGCTATCAGGCGGAAACCTTTTCGCTGAAAGATGTGGCAGTTCAGCACTCAAAACTGGATGTGTTGCTGACCCTCGAAACCTTTCGCAATGAAGTTGACGTGATCATGGTCGGCCAGGATGAAGTGGGGATTGTTCGTCGGGATGGGCAGATCAAAAGCCTTTTGGAACCTGGAGCCAGGTTGGTGACCTGGAAAACCGCGACCGATGTGACGGTGGAGATGATCAATATCGCTGAGCAATATCGGTTAACGTCCACGTTATTGTCTCAATTGGACCGTCTGGGCCTGGATACCGTCGGTAATCGCAGAGCCTGGGTAAAAATCACGGTTCCTGACCAGTCAGTAGGGTTGCTGTACGTGGATGGTGAGCTGAAAGAAACCCTGAAAGCAGGCCGCTACGGATACTGGACATTCAATCGTGAATTGACCACCCAGGTTATTGAAATGAAGTGGCAAAGTGTGGAAGTGTCTGGACAGGAAATTCTCACCAAGGATCGTGTGAGCCTGCGCCTTAACCTGAATGCCGCCTATCGCTTCAAGGATGCCGTTGCAGCGGTTTCAAAGGTGAAGAATCCTGGTGACTATGTTTACCGCCGCTTACAGCTGGCATTAAGAGAAGCGATTGGTACACGTACCCTGGATGAGCTTTTGGCAGATAAAAACGCCATCGCTAAATCCATCAGCAAGGCGGTCGCTGAGCCGCTTCTGGAGATGGGCTTTGAACTGGAACAGGTGGGTGTCAAAGACATCATCCTGCCTGGAGAGATGAAGGAAATCCTGAACCAAGTGGTACAGGCTCAGAAAACGGCAGAAGCGAATCTGATCCGCCGTCGAGAAGAAACGGCAGCGACTAGATCTTTGCATAACACAGCCAAAATGATGGAAGGAAATCCTGTGTTACTGCGCTTGAAGGAACTTGAGGCGTTGGAAAAAGTCGCGGATCGCATCGGTCATCTGACGGTATACGGAGGACTGGAAGGATTGATGAATGATCTGGTTACCATTACAGGGAAAGCGATGTCTGGGAAAGCCATGAATGGAAAAAGCGCCCAGACAATGGATAACTCTGGCAGGTAGTCACCATGATGCTTGCCCAGAGTGACGAGTTAATAAGTGAAATGAGCAGTAGGGCTAAGACAATGGATAACAGAATACTGGAATCATTGGAGCGGATAGAATGGGAGCACGGCGTGGACATTCTCTACGCCTGTGAATCAGGAAGCCGTGCCTGGGGATTCGCCTCACCCAACAGTGACTATGATGTGCGGTTCATCTACGTGCATCCGGAAACCCGGTATTTATCGATCAGCCGCCAACGTGATGTGATTGAAGAGCCTATCGTGGATGAGCTGGATGTCAATGGTTGGGACCTGCGCAAAGCACTTTTGCTGATGCGCAAAAGTAACCCCACTTTGCTTGAGTGGCTGCATTCACCTGTGGTGTACCGGATGGACGAGCTGTTCCTTCACAGGTTGCGGCAACTGGCACTCAAGAGTCTGGATCGCAGAGCGTTGTTTCATCATTACAGCTCGATGGCCAGACACGATTGGCGTAAGTTACAGGCAGCCGAAGAATCACCGTTGAAGCGTTACTTTTACATACTAAGGACAGCATTGTGTGCATTGTGGACGTCAGACCCAGAGCTTTCGGCCATGCCTCCTGTTCCTTTTGGGAAACTAGTGGAAGGAACGGTCTCGTGTAAGAACGTTCGTGTCGCTATCGACGAACTGCTGCACCTGAAAGTGATATCAGCGGAAAAGTGTTCGATACCCCGAGTCGGGGTTATCGACGACTTTCTGTTCAATCTATTGGCCGAATTGGAGCAGATGCAGGTCAAGAAAGCAGAACCGTTGGCTGAAAGCTGCTTCGATCAGCTGTTCTTGGAAACCCTCCGGGCCGGTTAGCCCGGAGGTTCTTTGCATTAGCTTGGATACCTATTCCTATTCCAATTCCTGTTCCAATTCCTATTCCTGTTTCGGTCCCACCCAGACCTGCTGAGCATTCACAAATTCATGGATTCCATGTGGGCCCAGTTCGCGCCCAAAGCCCGAGCGTTTGATTCCTCCGCTAGGGAGACGTGGGTCGGTTTTCACAATACCGTTGATTGCCACCTGACCGGTATCCAATCGACGGGCAAGAGCTTCGCCTTTCTTCGCATCGGTCCATACGCCTGCTGCCAGCCCATAATCTGTGTTATTGGCCATTCTAATGGCATCTTCCTCATCGACTGCCTTCATCACGACGGCCACAGGGCCAAAGGTTTCTTCACAGGCCGCGACCATAGACTCTGTTACATCGCTCAGTAATGTGACTGGATAGAAGTATCCCGGGTTGTTGGGGATATCACCACCGAGAAGACATTTAGCCCCCGCTTCGATGGATTGTAGTACCTGGCGGTGAAGGTTATCTCTTAAATCGGCTCGTGCAATCGGACCGATATCTGTTGATTCTTCCCTGGGGTCCCCCACTTTGAGTTTTTCCAATCGCAGCTTGAGCAAGCGGACCATATCATCGTAGACAGGAGCCTCGACGATAATTCGTTTCGCCGCGATACAGCTCTGACCGGCGTTGATGATTCGGGACAGCGTGATGACGTCCGCTGCCTGCTCCAGGTCGGCATCTGCCAGCACGATACATGGATCCGACCCTCCCAGTTCCAGGACCGAGTGTTTTATCTCCGAGGCGGCAATCGAGGCAACGGCGGCTCCGCCCTTATCTGAACCGGTGAATGATACGGCTTTGATGCGTTTGTCCCGGATGACGGATTCCACTTTGGGAGTTTCCAGGGGGAGGTTCTGGAATATCCCTACCGGTGCGCCGGCTTTTTCGAATAGTTTTCCGATGGCTATTCCGCAAGCCGGCACATGAGGGTCGTGTTTCATGACGCAGGTATTCCCCGCCATCAAGGTGGGAGCACAAAATCGGAACGCCAGCCAGAAGGGCGCATTCCAGGGCAAAATTCCCAGGATGGGGCCAAGCGGGAGATAATGTACATAACTGAGAGCCGCATCTGAACCGATGACATGACTCTTGAGGTAAGACTCAGCGTTATCGGCGTAATGTTCAGCGCACCACGCGGCCTTTTGCACCTCACCCCTGGCTTCCCGGATGGGTTTACCCATCTCTTCGGTCATCAAGAGGGCGAGGTTCTCAGTGTCCTCACGCATTAATTTTGCGACTGTGCGAAGTATCTCTGCCCGCTCCTCAAAACGGGTGGTCCGCCATGTCTGATATGCACTGTCTGCGCGGGAAAGGATCGTTTCCAATTGTTCAGGAGTGGCTGGTTCGACCTCATTCAGCACCTTTCCTGTCGTTGGATTAATGGCTGTTAGCATGGTCAATCTCCTATAGCTGGAGGCACCGAAAATGTATTCGGTCATTCTGTGGATTAGTGGTCCGGGGAAGCAGTTTGCGTAGTCTCCCGTTTTCCTTTGCGGTTCTTGCCATTACCGCCTGGCGAATCGGCAACCTTCGTATTGTCCCGTTCGGTTGTATTGCTCTGCTCACTTGTATTGTTCTGTACAGGCGCAGATTTTGTCTGGGGTCTGGAGGTATTGGTTTGGCTTTTCGCACGGACTCCGGATTCGGGTTTCACAACAAAATCCATGTCCAGACTAAAAAAGGATTTGCAGCCTCGGTCCGTAACATAAATGGTATCTGAGATGCCGACAGTTTTATCCCCGTCGACCCCCCACATCCAGGGGATAATGTGGAAGGTCATTCCCTCGCGGAGCACCTGAGAGTCACCCTGTTTCAGACTGACGATATAGCCTTCGTCCCAGCTCGGTGGAAAAGCGATACCAATGGAATAGCCTGAGCGGGTTATCAGTCGGGCTCCAACCTTATTGTCGTTAATGATATTGCGTATAAGGTTATCCACATCTGAGACTGTCAGCCCGGGCTGGATCTGTGATTTAACCTCATCCAGTGCATACTTCATACGCTCCTGGGCGTGGTGCATGGAGTCACTGAGATCCCCCAGCACGACGGTTCTCATCATCGCAGTGTGGTATCGCCGATAGCAGCCGCCGACTTCCAGAAAAACGTGCTCGCCCGGTTGTACGGTGCGCCCTTCCCAGGTGGCATGCCCGATCATCGTGCGTGGTCCCGATGTGACATAAGGCATGACTGCCGGAGGTTCGCCTCCCGCTCTGAACATGGCATTGGATATCGCTGCGCCAATTTCATTTTCCGTGGCACCGGCAATAGTTGCTTCAAAACCTGCCAGCATGCCCTGTTCGGTGGCATGGGCCGCTTTTTTCATGATCTCAATTTCCACCGGAGATTTGCATACCCGGCCCTCTTCCACAATGCCGAAACAGTCCATCAGACGGCCATCAAGGAAGGTGGTATGGATGCTGTCCTGATGATAGGCGGGGAAGAAATAGCTATTTCGTTCATAACCGATATTTTTCCCGGTGAGTCCAAATTCACGCAAGGACTCCACCAGCATCTGTATGGCATCTCCCGTATCCGGGTAAGGGCGTGTTAGCTCCAGCCAGGTCCGGGCATGGATATTGGACTCCTCCATGGCACGTGTAATCATGAAAGGCTCGTTTTCAAGCGGCACCACAAGCGCCTGAAAAAACGAGTAACCCGTGGTCTGGTAGTCTGTGAGATACATCAGGTTTTCCGGGTCGGTGATGACGACCGCATCCAGCAGTCGCTGCTCCATTCTTTCTCTAAGTGCCTGCAGACGGCGGACATATTCGTCGAATGGAAAGGTCATATCGTCTCGCTGTTTCATGCCGCCTCCAATGCTTTTGCAATTGCGTCTGACAGAATCGAAAGCCCCTCGTTCAGGTCATTATCCGGTATCGTCAGAGGCGGTATCAGTTTCAGGACTTTACCCCCCGTACCGCAGGCGCCAATGAGCAGGCCGGATTCAAAGCAGATGGAAGCGGCTGTCTTGGCCAGATTGCCATCCCGCAAGTCGATACCCTGCATCATCCCTTTCCCGCGAACCTGGAAATGTTGTGCACTATGCTCATTGCAGATCCCTTGGAGAAATTCCTGTATTTGGGCTCCTTTACCTCTGACATCCTGCATCAGGGTGTCATCCTGGAAATAGGAAAGCGCCTCGGTTCCTGCGACGAAAGAAAGGCCCTGACCCCGGAAAGTGCCGGTATGTTCGCCGGGAAACCAGTGTTTATCATGTTCCGGCTTGATCAGGTTCATGGCCAGAGGTGTTCCGAATCCGCCGATACCTTTGGCCAGGGTGATAATATCGGGATCCAGTCCCATGCCGTCGAAGCTGAAATAGGAGCCTGTGCGACCGCAGCCTGCCTGTATGTCGTCGATAATCAACAGGGCTCCAAGATCGTGAGCCAGATTTTCAATGGCTTGCAGCCATTCCTGACTGGCAACGTGAACCCCCCCTTCAGCCTGAATGGCCTCTACCAGAAACGCTGCCGGAGGCTCCAGTCCACTGGAAGCGTCGGCGTAGAAAGACCGTAGACGATCGACCGACTGCAAACCACAGCCCAGGTCGCAACCCACACAAGGGCGTTCGCAACCGAAAGGCTGACGCAGAATATGGTTCAGTGGCACGCCCGCCGCGTTGCGGAAATAGCTGTTGGCTGTGGCGGCCAACGCCCCCAGGGTCATGCCGTGAAATCCAGAGTTAAAGGCTACAATGGTTTGACGTCCGGTAACCTTGCGGGCCAGCTTCATAGCACTCTCCACTGCATTGGTGCCGGTTGGTCCCATAAACATCATTTTGTGGTTCATACCTCTGGGCTCGAGAATCGTCTGCACAAAGGTTTCGATAAATCGTCGTTTGGGAGTGGTATACATATCCAGGCTGTGGGCGACCCCATCGTTCTCGATGAACTCAATCAGCGCCTTTTTCATGCGCTCGTTGTTATGTCCGAAATTGAGAACGCCGGCACCGGCGAAGAAGTCGATGTAGGATTTTCCAGCTTCATCCACTTGCCTCGCATTGGAAGCACTGGTGAATACCGTCGGATAAAGTCGGCAGTAGCCACGGATATCCGATTCCCACTTTTCAAACACGTTCATGGCAGCCCTCCCCAGGGTTGAGCTAATGAATGAAGATGTTTCGCGCCAGAGGATTCAGACCGTGTCAGCAAACGGTGAATATCCGGGAAACACCCCTGATATGCCGATGGTGAAATCGGCTTGTATAGCTGGCGTTATTGCAGCCAGTAATGAACTTATCCGGCGGGAGGCTGCACCTTTACTCGGGCAGCGGTGCTCCCACCAGACGGGTAAAGATGCGCGTGACGTGAGGTATCAACGCGTCATTGAAATCGTATTTCGGACTGTGACAGGGCACGCTATGACGTACTTCCCCAGTACCGGAGCCAATCAATGCAAAAGCCCCGGGTATCTCATTGAGATAGTAGCTGAAATCTTCTGATGCCATGATCGGTACCCGAACTTCACTGGAAATAACGTCCGGGCCGAATTCTTCCTTGAGAATCCCTCTGAACAGAGAGGCTTCGGTGGTGTGGTTGATGGTCGGCTGGTAGCGGGGATGAATGTCAACATGGCAGGTCACGCCATAGGCTCGGGCAGTGGACTCGGCGACCTCTTTAATAAGGCCGGCTATCGTCTCCTGATCATTCGGGTCTACCAGCCGGTAGCTGCCTTCCAATATGGCTCTGTCGGGGATGACGGTGACGCCGCTCTTGGCGTCGAATGACGTAATACTGATCACCGTTGCGCTTTGGGCGGGAAGCCGGCGGCTGACTATCTGCTGTAGTGCCAGCACGATGGCCGAACCTGCTAGGACGGGATCACGGCATAGTTCTGGCTGGCTTGAATGTCCCCCCGCTCCCTGGACGTCCAGCTTGAATACTCCGTTACCAGCCATCACCGGACCTTGCGGACATACCGCCTGCCCCAAGGGAATGGCCGGCCAGTTGTGCCATCCGAAGATTTTCTGAACCCCCTCCAGGGCACCGTCTTCAATCATTCGTTTGGCGCCATGCCCGCCCTCTTCCGCCGGCTGGAACAATAGAGTGACAGGACCGGGTAAGAGTTCTTCGTGGGCCTTGAGCCACTGGGCGGTGTTATAGAGCGTGGCAGTATGGCCGTCATGTCCGCACGCATGCATGCAGCCTTCATGATGAGAGGTCCAGTCGACGCCGGATTGCTCAGCAATCGGCAGCGCGTCAATATCGGCCCTCAGGGCGATATGCGGTCCCGGACGACCGGATGCGAGGGTCGCCACCGTTCCCGTACCTGCGCACTCACGCCAGGGAATGCCGAGTGTGGTCAACCGGTGGCGTATGCGTTGTGCAGTCTGATTTTCTGACCATCCCAGTTCAGGGTGTCGATGCAACTCACGCCGGAAAGTTACAGCGGTATTGATGTAATCCTGCCAAAAGTTCATAGGATGTTTCGACACGTTGCCTCACACTCCAAAGGGTTGTGGACACCCTTCCTTAAACGCGTTTTCCCGTCTTCAGCACCGGATACAATCGTTAGCCGGTGGCTGAAGAATGTATTCTCTACCTTTACCCTAGTGTCATCTCCCTCAATGATGCAAGGAATTATCAAATTTTAATGTATTGCGGATAATCCGTTGTGAATTTGACCTGCCTCAAAAAGGCTTTTTGAGGGATCCGTAAAATGCTTCGCCATTTTATTTTTTCCAGCGGTCAATAAACATGTTCAAGCCCGAGCTTCTCTCTCCTGCAGGTTCCCTCAAACATATGCAATATGCCTACGCCTATGGTGCGGATGCGGTGTATGCAGGGCAGCCCCGCTACAGCCTGCGGGTCAGAGAAAACAGCTTTGATATGCCGACCCTCGCAGAGGGTATCAATATCGCACATCAGGCGGGCAAGAAATTCTATCTGGCGGCCAATATTGCGCCCCATAACAGCAAGGTGAAAACCTTTCTGAAAGATATGGCTCCTATTGTGGAAATGGGGCCGGATGCCCTGATTATGTCGGATCCCGGTCTGATTATGATGGTGCGCGAAACCTGGCCGGATATGCCGGTTCATCTGTCGGTCCAGGCCAATGCCGTAAACTATGCGGCGGTGGAATTCTGGCACCGGATGGGGCTTGAGCGTGTAATCTTGTCTAGGGAGCTTTCTCTGGAGGAGGTGGCTGAAATCCGCGAGCGTGTTCCCGGCATGGAGCTGGAAGTGTTTGTCCACGGAGCTCTGTGTATCGCTTATTCCGGCCGTTGCCTGCTTTCGGGATACATGAACAAGCGTGATCCTAACCAGGGAACCTGTACCAATGCCTGCCGCTGGAAATATGAAACTGTTCCGGGGGAGCAGGACAGCGCGGGCAATATTATCCCTACGCATAGTGCACAGCCGGATACACAAAATGCACAGCCGGATACGAAGGGGGCACAGCCGGTACTTTGGACTCCGGATCAGAGCCCAACATTGGGAGATGGGTCAACAACGGATCAGATGTTCCTGCTCCAGGAGAAAGGACGTCCCGGAGAAACCATGCCCGCTTTTGAAGATGAGCATGGTACTTACATCATGAACTCAAAAGACCTGAGAGCCGTTCAGCACGTGGAGAAGTTCTGCCAGATCGGTGTGCACTCACTGAAAATCGAAGGGCGTACCAAATCCCATTACTATGTTGCACGAACGGCACAGGTCTATCGGCAGGCCATCGATGATGCGGCGGCGGGAAGGCCGTTTAATATGCAGCTTATGGATACTCTGGAGAAGCTTTCCCACCGGGGTTATACCGAAGGATTCTATCGTCGTCATGTGCATGATGAATATCAGAACTATGAAACAGGAACCTCGCTGTTGGGCAGTCAGCAATTTGTGGGGGAAGTGGTGGAATACGACGAAACTCGCCACGATATTCTGGTAGATGTTAAGAATCGATTTGTTGTGGGGGATACGTTGGAATTGATGTCTCCCTCCGGCAATGTGCGTTTTCAGTTGAAGGATCTTGAGAATGCGAAGGGACAGTCAGTTGATGCTGCCCCGGGATCAGGTCATCGTGTTCGTTTATCCTTACCGGAAGGCAGTCCTTCTGTCGGTGAGTACTCGCTGCTGATGCGGGAGTTAAATTTCCAAGCCAAATAACATCGACAAATTTTTCTCCAAGGGGGTTCCGGAGGTGGGATCATGACCTTCGCAACCTCCCCGTGTTCCATGTCGGATATAGGATAGGTAGTATCACTTAGCCTAACGCTTTCATTTTTTTACCTTTTTTCAAAAAACTGGCTAACTGACTGATTGCGCGAATGTTTCGTATGAAGACTTCACCTGTTGAGGGGCTACCTGCCGAAAATTAGACGTTCGTCAATCCTTATCTTTTAACAATTTCCCTATATAATACGCGGCCTTTTTGTGCCGATTTATGAGTCAATAGAGAAGAGGTTTTTGGTGATCGTTTTTACTGCTACCGATAAGGTTTCAGGAAAAATTTTTGCAGGAAGCACCCGCCAGTCATTGGAAGACCATTGGGATAGTCTTTTGACCAAAGAGTCGGAAGGCGCCATGGGCGAGTTTTTTGAAACACTGCGTGAAAGTGGTGTTGATGCGTTCAAGCTGGAAGAATGGGGTTATTCCGATAATCCCAAAGAACTGCGCGAAATGTTGGCCGAAGCCATGGAAGATCTAGGCGCATTGCCGATCAAACCTGTCCTCGGTTCTGTTCGCAAAGTTGAAGTCAAAGCGGCTAATGCCGTTATGCAAGAGCTTGAAGAGCTGAAACAGGCCATGGAATCCGGAGATCCGGATGATGATTTTGAACCTGTCAGCAAATCTGCAGGTTCCGAAAAGCCTGCGGGGCAGGAAAAAGTGGAAGTTGCGGTCAAGCCCAAAGCGGCTGACCCCAAACCACTACGGCAGACCAGGTCTACCGAGGAAGCCGCTGAAATGCGTGCGCTGATTGCCGGTATTGAAGCCAGACGTCGGGCTGGTTTGAAGTCCAACCGGAAGGCTCCTGGCAAGAAGTCAGTGTCTTCTGCTATCGGTAAAGTGACCGGTACCGCCCAGAAAGCGTCTGCTTCCGGTAAATCGGGCGCAGAATCGACAACGCTTGAAAAGCCGAAATTGTCGGTTGGCCGGTCCAGCTCTTCTGCCAAAGAAAAACGTATCCGGGAAGCTATTGCAGCGGAAAAGGCTGATATGGAATCCCAAAAGCGTAGTCAGGCGGCAGCTGAAGCACAGGAAATGCGCGAAATTATGGCCAAACTTGATGAAAGGGCTAAGACAGCTGCCCGTATTCATCGTCGTATGTAGTCATCATTTTCCAGTTCCCCGGTAAGGGGAGCTGGAATTCTCTCCAGCCCCTCTCTCGAATTGCCCAATAAACTTATCATCTCGTTTTATTCCCTATCCTGTTCTATTTCCTATCTTGTTTTATTTTCTGTCTAGTTTTATGCCTTGGCTGTTGGTGTATCTGCATGACAGATTCGTCGACGAAATATCCGATCTGTACCTTTAAGCAAAGCTTTTGTCACGACACCATTAAAAGGACCTGTTATCCATAAGTACCCCTGTCAGGAGGTGGATTGTGTCAAATAAGCCGTCAGCAGAGTTGCCCTCATTGTCCCCCATGGTGATTGATTTCAGCCAGTTTGAAGACCATGCCGGTCTGGTTAGTCGCTGGGCGGCTGAATTCAATCGGCAACTGGAATCCATGCCGGTTGCTGATATGAGTGACCCCATACCCGAAAGCAGGCCTTCCCCTGAAACCGGTAATGGTTTTGAAGGGGCATTCAGGGCGTTCAGGAACCTGATCGCTCCTCACCTGGCGGCATCGGCCGGCCCCCGTTATTGGGGCTTTGTTACCGGAGGCGCTACCCCTGCTGCACAGTTGGGAGACTGGTTGGTCTCTACAATAGATCAGAATGTCGGCAGCGCAGGAGACAGCATTGCTTCGGCAATTGAGCAGCAGACGATTGGGTGGTTGCTGGACATGGTTGATCTACCGAGCGAATTTAGCGGCATACTGACAACCGGCGCCACCGCTTCAAATTTACTGGGACTCACCTGTGGTCGCCAACATGCCGGTCTGCAGCAGGGTATTGATATTGCGGAGGAAGGTTTGTCCAACGCTGATATTGAAGTGTTCAGTGCCACGCCTCACGCAAGTACAGTGAAATGCCTTGCAATGGTAGGACTGGGGCGTAAATCCTGGCGTCCGGTTGCATGCCTTGAAAATTCAGAGGCGATGGATGTCTCCGATCTTGAGCGTCAGCTGGCAGCATCCACCTGTCCTGGCAAGGTTGTGGTAGCCAGTACAGGGACGGTCACTGGAAATGACTTCGACGACCTTCAGGCAATTGCGGATTTATGTCAGCGTTACCAGGCATGGCTGCATGTAGACGCTGCCTTTGGCCTGTTTTCCCGCCTGATACCCGAGATGAAACCTTGGAGTGCGGGGCTGGAAAGAGCAGACTCCATTACATCAGACGCGCACAAATGGCTGAATGTCCCATACGACTGTGGCATTTTCTTCACCCGCCACCAGCAATTGCTGATGGAGAGCTGCTCAGCGGATGCGGCCTATTTGAAAACAGAAAGCCGGATACCATCGTTTATGAACATGGGAATTGAAAACTCCCGCCGGTTCCGTGCACTACCTCTGTGGATGTCGTTGGAAGCCTATGGCGTGGAAGGTGTCAGGCAGATAGTTAGTGCCAACTGTGAGCAGGCCAGACAGTTTGCGAACTGGTTACAGTCATCAGACGATTTTTCGTTGCTGAAGGAATGCCAGATGAATGTGGTGGTATTTAAGCCTGCAGCACTGCAGGGAGAGGATGTCGCTCGTTTCCTGAGTGAGATCAACCAAACAGGTGAGGTCTTTATGACTCCCGGAGTATGGCAAGGCCATGCCGCTATCAGGGCCGCTTTCAGCAACTGGCAGACGACTTCAGACGATGTTGCCCGTGTCTGCCATCTACTTGAAAAATTGATCCGTCATTAAGGTTTTTCGTCGTAGATATCTATGGAAAAAGACGTGTTAGGTAATAGTGCGTATTGTTGAATAATCTAAAATAGAGTCTATTAACTGTTCAGTTCACCTAAGGACAAGCGTTATGCGGATGTATCAAATCCAACATTCCATTACCAAGCGCGTACGAGATTGTCGTACAGCATTGCTTGTCCGTGAGCTGATAACCCCTTAGTACACTATCGGCCGCGGAATTCATCGCGGCCTGGTTCAACTCTTTTTTCGTTCCTTTCCCCGATGTATTCCCGGTCCTTTTTAAAGAGGAATACATTATGCGTAAGTTCAAGCGTTTTCTGGCCCGTTCAGTATCTGGTTTGTTCGCCGGTCCTGGAATTGGAGGCGTCGAACATCTGGAAGACTATCTGTTGAAGGATATCGGTCTGGAAAGGGTTGGAGGTAGAGTCCTGCCGATGGAGAAGGATATGGTTTCCAGAAAATTGGAGATCAATCCTTTGAAGCGGTCTAAAGGAGAGGATCCACCTTTGTAAGCGTGCGCGTCGCAGAATCTGAGGTTTTTCTGGTTCTGCGACGCGTCATCAGTGATTATTTAAATTCAGAATTTCTTGGTTGAGGGCGATCTGCGTAACGCCTCAAACAATTTCGGTTCCCACGGACGTAAAGCCATTACCATGGCAGTTCCAAACTTCTCTTCCACAGGTAATGCCTCATCTTCTGCCAGCAAGGCCAGAATCTCGTTATTCAATCGTTTCATTCGCCGTTGAATTTCTTCATTAGATCTTCGAGATATCATTCCACTGACAAATATCCGGTTTTCCCCAGGTTTATTGAAACGTGACTGTAAAAAGTCAGCTTGTACCTGTTCTTCGAAAAACTGCTGGATAGGCCCGTTTTTCCGCCAGGAAAAGTTTCGGGAGATTTTGAGTTTGACCCGATTTCCCGGCAGCAGATCAATCAATTTCATCCGGTCCAGCCGGGCCAGAAGCTGAATGCCTTCATGCGTATCCATCTGGTAGGTCGAGGTGATTTCTTCAAAAGACCATTTATTGAGTAGCAGTACCGCCAAGAGCAGAAGTTTGGTGTCGGCTGCCAGTTCTTTTTCCTGCTCCTCGGTAAATTCAGTCAGCTTATCTCCAGTGGCTTCCATGGTTCTGACGAGATCTGAAATTTCCATGCCGAGAAATTCACAGATTTTATCCAGCCTTTGCAGAGTGAAGTTCTTTTCTGCGAACAGCCGTTTGACGCTGGCCTCAGACAGGTCCAGCACCAGTGCGACATCCGCATAGGTTTTGCCCTGAGCTTTGAGTACTCGTTTAATGGTGTCGATCAATGGGGCTGTCTGCGGCATTGTGCTCTGTGTCCAAAAGTTGAGAAATTTATTGTTTCCAGGCTCTTAGTTTATCCCGTTTTTCTCAGCGGTCCCTGCTGCTGTTGCTTATAGTAAATAAGTCGCAATCCTAATTGGAGTTTAATTGATCCCTGTCAGCTACATGGGCGAAAGAGTCGCCATAGAATAGCGCCCCTTTTGGATTCCCCCTATCCCACAGGAGTGTGTGTATGACTCAGAAAGTTGTGAAGCTATATGACAAGGGCGGGCATGTCTGTCTGTTCTTTACCGGTCTGGTTGAAGGCGAGGCTATTCCGAGTAACCAGCTGGTAATTGTCGACCATGGAGAGGCTGCGCTGTTTGATCCGGGAGGTGAACTGACCTACACACCGCTTTCGATAGAATTGTCCAAGCATATTTCTATTCATTCTCTGCAATATGTGTTTGCCTCTCACCAGGATCCGGACATTATCACATCACTGCCACGCTGGCTGATGCATACGGATTGCAAAGTGGTGACATCACGTTTGTGGAGCCGCTTTCTGCCGCATCTGGTATCAGGTTTTGTTTCCGGTAAGATGCATAAGTCTCTCGATGACCGCATGGTGGAGATTCCTGATGAAGGAGCCAATATCCGTTTAGGAAAGTCTTTCATCAGAGCCGTTCCTGCGCATTTCCTGCATTCTGTCGGTAATTTTCATTTTTATGATCCTATCAGCAAAATATTGTTTTCAGGTGATGTAGGGGCAGCTATGACGCCCGGACAGGACCATTTGCCGGTGGAGAATATGGATGATCATATTCCGCTGATGGAAGGCTTTCATCGCCGTTATATGGCGTCCAATAAAGCCTGCCGAGCGTGGGTTAGAAAGGTGCGTCAACTGGATGTGGAGGTGATGGTTCCCCAGCATGGAAAGGCATTCATCGGTAAGCAGAATGTGGCGGCTTTCCTGGACTGGTTTGAAGAGTTGAACTGTGGGGTGGATCTGCTGACCTAGGGGATTCCCTGGCTGGATAGGGACATTCAGCCAGCTATCCGAAAATGATGCCAATACCCAGTAAAAGAGGTGTTATGTTCACCAGAAGAACATTCTGCCTCATCGCCGGAACGAGGTTCTCCGTATTGTTGGGATGATCCAGAATCAATGGCAGCATTCTGATGAACAGACCTGAAGGAACCAAGGATATCACTGCTGCCAGCGGCAGGGCCTTCCATAGAACGCCGGTTGCCAGAAAGCAGAAGGCCGCCGTCAGCATTCCGATCAGGACTTTGACGCCGGTTTCATATCCGTATCTGATAATAAGATGATCTCTGCCGGCGTCAGCATCTGCTTCTCGATCGGGAAACTGATTTAGCAGCAGTAAACTGCTGGCCATCAATCCAACCGTGATGCCGGATACCAATCCACTCCAGCTGAACCCGCCGGTAAGCGCATATTCTGAGCCGACCACTATACAAGCCCCAAAACCCACGCCGGGAGCAATCAGGCAGAGCCAGGGATTTTTATTCAGAATGCTGGTATAGCTCCAGATCAACAACAGGCCCAGAGCCCCCAGAACCCATAACCAGGGACCTGAAATATAGGCCAGCCATGCGCCGATTCCCAGAGACAACAGGCTTAAAATGATGCCTAACCATTTGGCCAGTGCGGCATATTGAGGTGAACGGGGTAATGTTCCACTGCCACCGGAAAAGGGCGTCCGATGGGTGTTCATATCCAGGCCTGATTTGAAGTCCTCATATTCATTCAGAGCGTTGACCGAAGCGTGGGCAGATAAGGCGGCGATCAAGATGAAGATTACTCGGAGCGCATCCAGGGAGCCTTGCTCATGATAGGCTAAAGCGGCTCCTAGAAAGATACAGATGACCGTCAAGGTTAGAAAGGGAAGTCTCATGACTCCGACTGCCGCCTGGAGGGGGCTGATAGATATATGCTTGCTATCAGTCGACATAATCTCCCAGCCTGGATTAGCTATAACTGTGTGTGTCCTGTATAAGGAAACTTAGCACAAGTTTGAGGGGAGGGTTTGATCTAAGACAGTTCGGAAAGGCCGTTTCCTCAATTCGTCCTGAGGTAGTTGCCTTTCCAAATATGGTGTGAGGGAGATGGAAGAGACGCTAGCTTCTAATCATCAGACGTACATTTTCCAAAGTGGATGTTGCCACAGGAGTGGGAGTCTCCACATCAAATTCAAAAACGCCATCTGCCGTCGCTGTTTTCACCCGGCGCTCGAAAATCACCTTTTCCTCGTCCATAAACAGCAGATAAAACGTGACATGCAGTTCTCCGGTAGCCTCAGGGTCAAACCTGACTTCGCCGACCGTATGATATTTGTTTTCGCCGATCTTATTCACCCTGTAAGCAACATGCCCAATGCTGAACTGTATACCGCAAACTTTCTCAGTGATTGCACAGCTGAACTTTTCGTGGTCTTTGACTGGGGCGTTCACGTAGCGATTAGTTGCACATCCTGATAATACCGATGCCAGAAGTAGTGCTGTCAGGGTCGTTGAAAAGAATTTGCGAAGACTTCTTAATTCCATGTTTATTTATTTCCAATGGGGTGGTTTGTTTCAAAGGGCGGGTAGTGTAGCTAGTAAGATCTGAAAATCCAGACCTGCAGGTAAAGTAGTGACATTTGATGGCAAATTCGGAGGGGGACGCTTGCCATTCACTCCCCGGAATATGGGGGCATCTGTGATAAATTGAATTACCGCTAACTACAAAGGATAGCTCGGACTGATCGGTACTGAAGCCTGCTCGCCTTACTCAAACCAAATGGCCTGATACCATTGCTTGTAGGGGATATCGCTACCCAATTCATAAACATCGGAGGAGTGAAGCGTGTCGGATGTTACCAGAATCGGCTGGCTGACAAAGCCGCTTGGCGGCATACCGGCAAAGGCTCTATTCAGCTCGTCAGCTAACTGCCATCCCTGCAGACCGGTTGGTTCCGCAACGGTTGCCACCTGTGTGGACAGGCCACTGCGTATCCTGTTCAGTGCCAGGAAAGAGCCGTCTCCTGCAGAAATGTTCCGAACGTCTTGCCGCCCATGTTTTCGGAGTGGGTAGGTAATCGAATCGAAATACAAATCGTTGATGCCCAGACTGTGTGTCCAGGAGAATCCAAATTTGGCAATCAGTCGGTCTACCGCTTTTGGAACCTCTGTCAGAGTTTCTCCGAGACTGATGTTCTCAATAGACAGAACCCGGCATCGGTCACATGTAGATATGATCTTTGCCATCTGATTTGTTTTGGCGTTGGCGACTTCAAATCGGGAGTCGTTAAAAATGACAACCCCGACAGGGCCCTGACTGTCTTTTATCACATATTCTGCAGCGAGACGCGCGACCTCTAACGACGGGGTCGCTATGTTGACATAAAGCTCGTTAGTTGGGCCTGGCTCGGCAGTGGCGTGCCAGCCAGCGAGAATCTTTCCGGCTTTTTTACGGATATTATTTCCTCCTCTACACTGCTGAAGGAAATTCCACCTACGACGACGGCATCGGCCGGGGAGGTTTTCGCGTCGATGAAGGCTTTTTTGATTCTGGATAGGTCATTCCTGCCGTCTACATATTCAATTTGCCAGCCCAGTGTTTGCGAAGCCTGCTGGAAGTGACGAAACAGCGTTGAAATACCTCCATTATTGGAGTCTTGAGAGATGAAGATAATGTGTTTATCCGGCTGGGCTGAAGGGCCTGCGATCGGCCCATGCCACGGAAACGGTTCACTCACAGGCTCGGAAAGTGCATCAAATGGGATGATCAGGCATAGGATAAAAAACAGAGCGACAAGCATACTTACCTATCCATTTACCGGGTCCAGAAATCGTCATTACACATGCGGTTAAGGGTCATTGTCGGTTCAACCCGCTATCAGTATAACCTACTTGGACCAACCTGAGTCTGTGTTCAGAACAGAGCCAAAATGAAACTCTGTGCTATGCTGGCTCAAGTATGAATGAAAAATGGTTGTGAAGAGCATTGCCATGGATACAGAGCAGATAGAAACAGATCTTCGTACCCGTTTGGTTGAGCTGGAAGCCCGGCTGGAAAAAATAAAGCAGGACGCCACTCAGGGGCATTCCAGTGATTCCGCTGAGCAGGCTCAGGAGCGGGAGAATGATGAAGTGCTGGATCAGTTAGGTAATGAAACCCGACTGTCCATCCGGCGCATACAGTCCGCCTTGCTGCGAATTGCCGAAGGGAGTTACGGTGTTTGCGAAAGTTGCGGAGAGGAGATTCAGCCAGGACGTCTGGCCATCATGCCGGAAACCACGTTATGCGTGAAATGTGCAGACTAGGGCCTGTTCACATCTTTCGATAGCCTTTCGCCCCTGTTCTCAGATTCTTCCAGGTTCCCACAATGTATCGGGTCTATCCTCTAGCCACAGGCAGGCTATTGGATAGAACCCGGGATATGGTCTACATATTATTAGGTAGCCTTTGTGCTTCTGTTTTCATCGGAATGATCTCTGATTATTGAGTATTTTCGGTGAAGTTCGATAGCGTGGGTATCCGATGGCTGAAAGCAAAGAACTCCAGATTTCCGTGCAGGAGCTGGAGCTAGGGATGCATGTTGTCCGGCTGGACCGGGAATGGATAGAAACCGACTTTCTGATGCAGGGGTTCGTGATTACCTCATGGGACGATATTGAAGCGCTGCAACGGCAGTGTGAGTATGTTTTTGTCGAAGCCAAAATTGTCAACAGCCCTCCACCGCCTCCTCCTGCGACCAGGGAGCGTCGTCGGGAAAAGCAGGGGCTGTTTGCCCGTGTAACGCGTCGCAAGACGGAGTACGCCTCTTCCCCTTCCTCTTCCGCATCAAGAAAGCCCATTGGAACAGCTTCCCCTCCGCCGACACAGCATAAAGTTGCTTACATCAACAAGATTAATGTCCAGAGCGAATTACCCAAGGCCGAAAATACCTATACCTCTGCCAAGGGGACAGTGAAAAGCATCCTGAATGGAATTCGTCTGGGGCGCATGATCGATATGAACCAGGCCAGGGAAACCGTAAACACTGTGGTCGACAGTGTGTTGCGCAACAAAGATGCACTTGCCTGGCTGACCAAAATTAAAGAAAAAGATGATTATACGGCTGAGCATTCACTGAATGTGTGCATTCTGGCGACAACCTTTGCCCGTCATTTGGGGCACGACGAATCCGATATACGCAAAATTGCCTTGTCCGGTCTGTTGCATGACGTGGGAAAATCCAGAATTCCGGATGATATTCTGAACAAGGAAGGTCGTTTTACGGACGAAGAGTTCCAAATCATGAAGATGCACACAACATATGGCCGGGATCTGCTCATGACGATGACTTCTGAAGACCGTATTGCGATTGACGTTGCCCATAGCCATCACGAGCGGGTTGATGGGCGGGGTTACCCCAGGCAACTCAAAGAACACCAGATTCCCTACTTTGCCAAGATTGTGGCACTGGCAGACTGTTACGATGCCATTACCAGCCATCGCTGCTATGACTCTGGAAGGGCCTCTATGGAAGCGCTGGATATCATCTACAAGTGTCGGGGGTCGCAATTTGATGAGGAGTTGGCGCTCGAATTTATCAAGTGCATTGGCATCTATCCTCCTGGGTCTATCGTCCAGATGTCCAACGGAGAGGTTGCGATTGTACTGGCGACGGATGAAAACAATAAGCTGAAGCCCAAAGTCCTTATGGTTTTGGATGCCCAGAAACAAACCTGTCGGGAACGGGTAGTCGATTTAAATCGCAATGCGCTGGATCGTAACGAACAGCCTTATGCTATTGCCCATGAATTGGCGAACGGCAGTTATGGTGTGGATCTTCGTGAGTACCTGAACAAAGGTCTTGTACTCAAGGGGGCAAATGACGATGAATTGTTAACCGACATGTAGCGTTAACAGATTCCGGCAAGGAGGGAAAATTATGGCAACTGAAGACACCGGGGACTCATTTGGTTTCACTGAGAAACGTGAACTACCGCGATTGTTGTGTCCCCCAGCTTTCAGCAACAGCCTGCTGGAAATTGGTGGGGCACAGTATGAAGCTGACTCGATCAATTTCAATCGCAATGGACTGGGGATTTTTGTTAACGGCCGGTTGCCGAATGTTGATGGCGGCATGGTCAGTTTTCAATTTGAGCGTGAAGACAGACAGCTGATCGAAATTACCGGCCTGCCATTCGAATTGGTGTATTCCAATGAGACTGAAGTGGGCAGCCAATACGGTCTCAAATTTGAGACCGGTGGCGTCAGTGACGATGTAAAGGAAGCTTTGCGTGAAATTGAAATAGAGCTGGGGCGACAGGCAACCATGAATCGTTACGGGCTTTAGGCGTCTACAAGGGGCGTAGTTTAAATTTAGTGCCCTGAAATAGATTGGCGTTCTCTCGCGGGGTACTGGTTTTCATGATCTAGAAGGAAAATCCTTCCGGATACTGGTGAAAGCCGTCGAAGTCTCCTTTGCTTAGGGTGATTCCCTGTTTTCTGGCGATCGCGTATACCATGGAAAGGTGGAAGAAAAAATTCGGCAGCGCGTATAGCTGTAAGTAGTCTTCACCTGTCATTTCATGATCGGCAAAACCGGCTCTGGTTGTAATCTGGAGATCTTGATAACCGGCAAAGCTGTCCGCAGGAATGCTCCTGAGAAAATCCAGGGTTTTCAACAGATCGCTCTGAAGCGATAGAAAGGTCGTTTCCTGACTGTCAAAGCTGACAATATCCAGTCCCGCCAGAGGACAGCAGGTTCTCAGCGAAAAACCGATCGTTGTGCGTGCCTGCTGGGCCAGGGGAAACATCGAGTCTGCAAGTCCGGTTTTGAGTAATGAGGCTTCATCTGAACACTGATTTTCGATGTTTTTGAGAAGACGGTGTAGTTGTTCCAGATAGTGAATAAATACGCGGGATGGAATAAATGCCATAAGAGATTCGATTCTGATAAATGGAGCAATACTATCTATTAAGGGAGTAATACTATCTATTAAATGAAGTAACGCCTATCTATAAAACAAAGTAACCCTAGAAACTATTTAAAGTAACTATGGCAACCTCAATTTCCCGGTGACAATGACAGGTCACTTCATATCTAATTAGGTATCAAACAGTTAATTAGAGAATCAAGCAGAAAACCAAGGAGTACTTATGTCAGGTCAAGGATCTGGTGGTAATGTTCTGGCGGCAATATGTAATGTGTTTTTCCCAGGGCTTGGGCAGTTGGTTCAAGGTCGCATATTGGCGGCATTGATTTTTGCCATTGTCGCATTTGGGGGTTATGCCCTGTGGTTCCTGGTTGTACCCGCAATTATCGGGGGAATCGCCCATTTGTGGTCGATCGTGGATGCGGCCAAATTCAAGCCAAAGGAATAGTTTTACCAGCCTGTTGAGCCAGGCCCCGGAGATCTTCACGATCTTTTTCTGAGGTGCTGTGAACCGGTGTTATTTCTTCTCAGGCAAAAGAAAAGTCAGAGGCTTCAGCGACAGATAGATGATTAATAAAAAGTAATCAATCCCCCATATCCGTGGCAAACTGAAACTTCTATGCTCAGCGTATAGAAAACTGTGCGTATGCATTCCTTTGAAGGTAGGAATTTCAGATGATTTCAGGCAAAACGGAGTTCTGCTGCATCCGTTTACGTTTCCTCATTTCCCTATTGTTACTGGTGGTGGCTGACGAACTGCTGGCGGCTGGTAAACCTCCCACAGGCGTTATTGCGGCACCTGTTGAGCAATTTCCTATGGTGGATAACATTGAAGCACTGGGCACGGCCTCTGCCAATGAGTCTGTCACGGTCACCACCAAGATCACGGAGAAGATTGTCAGTATTCACTTTGCAGACGGCCAGCAGGTGAAGCGGGGGCAGCTGCTGGTGCAACTGGATGATCAGGAAGAACAGGCTAATTTGAGATCGGAACAGGCCATCCTGAAGGAACGGCAGAGTGTTTTGCGTCGAACCGAAGAGCTTTTCAATCGTAAGGTGGGAAGTGAGGCGGATCTCGATCTGGCCAGGGCTCAAGTCAGCCAGACCCAGTCGGATATTGAGGCAATTAAGTCCCGGATTTCCGCCCACAGAATTACGGCTCCATTTAATGGTGTCGTTGGCCTGCGCGAAGTCAGTGAGGGTGCTCTGGTGGAACCAGACGATGTCCTGACAACACTGGATGATCTCAGTGTGATGAAGGTGGATTTTGATATCCCCGTGGTGTACCTGAGTCAGTTGGAAACCGGGTTACAGGTGGATGCCTCTACCAGTGCCTACCCAGGCAGGTTATTTACCGGGGAACTGAAAAGTATCTCATCCCGCATCGATCCGGTTACCCGGACGGTTAAAGCCAGGGCCTGGTTCGCCAATCCTCGTCGGGAGTTGCTCCCCGGCATGTTGATGCAGCTCTCATTGCAATCCAAACCTCGTGACACACTTGTGGTGCCTGAAAGTGCCGTTTTCGCCGTTGGGCGCCAGCATTTTCTCTATGCAATAGAAGGGAAAAAACCCGCCAGGGCCAAGCGCCACACTGTGACTATTGGTACCCGCAAGGCGGGTCTGGTGGAAATCACCCAAGGCGTGGAAGCCGGAGATTTTGTCATCGTCCATGGAACACTTAAGGTGTCCGACGGCAACCCGGTCAAAATTCTGGCCGTCGATGACGGCAATCTCGATATCGCCAAGGTTCTTCGGGAGGCCGGTGAGTCGGAATCAACCCCATGATCCTATCCGATATTTCCGTCAAACGTCCGGTATTTGCGTCTGTTGTCGGGTTACTGTTGATTGCGATCGGCTACCTGTGCTTTGAGCGTTTGCCGTTGCGGGAATATCCGGCCATTGATCCTCCGGTCGTCAGCATTTCAACGGATTATCCCGGTGCGTCTGCCAATATCGTGGAAACTCGTATTACGGAAATCATCGAGGAACGGATATCCGGCGTGGAAGGAATCAACACGATCTCCTCTCGATCCAGCAATGGGCGTTCCCGGATCACGGTGGAGTTCAATATCAATCGGGATATTGATGCGGCCACCAATGACATTCGCGACCGCGTATCCCGCATTGTTGATAATCTTCCGGATGAAGCGGATCCACCGGACATTGCCAAGGAAGATAGTAGCGATGACACCATACTGTGGATGAGCCTGTCAGCGGAAAGCATGACCGTCCCGGAACTCACCGATTATGCCCGGCGTTACCTGATCGATCGTTTCTCGGTCCTGGACGGGGTCGCCCGGGTTCGCGTTGGCGGTGGCAAGGTCTACGCCATGCGTATCTGGCTGGATCGCAATGCCATGACGGCCCGTGGTCTTACGGTGTCGGATATTGAGCAGGCATTGCGGGCAGAAAACGTGGAACTGCCCGCTGGTAGTATCGAATCCAGAGACCTGCAGTTCCGGGTTCGGACTGAGCGGAATTTCAATACAGCTGAGGATTTCCGCAATCTGGTGCTAGGTGCCGGTGAAGACGGCTATCTGATCAGATTGGGAGACATTGCCCGGGTGGAACTGGGGGCCACAGAAGATCGTGGCATATATCGTGGCAATGGCGTAACCCGGGTCGGGATAGGCATCAGCAAGCAGTCCAATGCCAATGTCATTGATGTGGCCCGAGCGGTCAAAGCCCAGGCAAAGAGGGTTAATAAGGGCCTTCCGGAAGGCATGGTTTTAACCTCAAGCTACGATTCGTCAGTGTTCGTCGAGGAGGCCGTCAATGAGGTTGTGAAGACCTTATTTATTGCCATTGGACTGGTGGTACTGGTGATTCTGGTGTTCCTGCGCAGTATTCGGGCGACCATGGTGCCGGCTGTTACGGTGCCGATTTCGTTGATTGCTGCCTTTATTGCAATCTATGCATTTGGATTCACCATTAATATGTTCACCCTGCTGGCGCTGGTATTAGCGATTGGGATGGTGGTGGATGATGCCATTGTGGTACTCGAAAATATTGACCGTCGCATGCATGAGCATGGTGAGACAAGACTGGTGGCGGCCTTCAGGGGAAGTCGCCAGATTGCCTTTGCCGTGGTAGCAACGACGCTGGTGCTGGTTGCGGTGTTCGTGCCAATCGCGTTTATGCAGGGAGATGTGGGACGTCTGTTTTCAGAATTTGCACTGACCCTTGCGGCAGCCGTGTCATTCTCAAGCGTTGTCGCGCTAACCGTGTCACCTGCCCTGGCTTCCAAGATTCTCCCGCCTTTGCACAGTATCCATCGTAACTCTGAATCTGAGGGGAAAGAGACCCACTTTTTTGAAGGGGTGCAAAATCTATATGGTAAGACGCTTAAGTGGTGCCTCAAGGTGCGATGGCTCTGGTTGCTGTTATTGGCGGGTTTCTGTGTGGGAACCTGGTGGCTGTATCGGGAGCTTCCCCAGGAGTATGCGCCAAAAGAGGATCGTGGGGCCTTTTTTATCATTGTGAATGGTCCTGAGGGCGCTACCTACGAATACATGCTGGACTACATGAACGAAGTGGAGCGGCGACTGCTGCCATTGGTTGATAGTGGCGAAGCCCAGCAGGTATTGGTCAGGGCTCCCCGGGGATGGGGCAATATTGAAGATTTTAATTCCGGTTTTGCCATCGTGACGCTGACGCCCTGGGATCAACGTCGTTCTGCCTGGGATATCATGGCGGAAGTCCGTAAAAAGCTGTCTGATCTGCCGGGTGTGCGTGCATTCCCTGTTATGCGGCAGGGCTTTGGCGGCGGTGTGCAGAAACCGGTACAGTTTGTCATTGGTGGAGGTACTTACCGGGAATTGGCGGAGTGGCGGGATATATTGCAAAGCAAGATTGATGAAGATAATCCTGGTCTGGATGGCGTCGATTTTGACTATAAGGAAACCCGACCGTTCCTTTCCGTACAGATAGATTACAACCGGGCGGCGGATCTGGGAGTGAAGGTTCAGGACATTGGACGGACACTTGAAACGATGCTTGGAGGCCGCACAGTCACCACCTACCTGGATAACGGCCAGGAATACAGTGTCATTGTGGAAGGGGAGCCGGATCTGCAGCGAACCCCCAGCAGCATTGAAAACATCTATGTTCGTTCCAGTCGCTCGGGCGAATTGATTCCCCTGTCTAATGTGGTAACCCTGCAGGAGTATGCAGACTCTGCATCCTTAAACCGGTTCAATAGACTACGGGCGCTGACTATAGAGGCGAACCTTGATGACAATCTCAACCTTGGCGATGCCCTGGGTTACCTTGAAGGTCTGGTTCGGGATAATCTGCCGGATTATGCCCAGATTGATTACAAGGGGCAGTCAGCAGACTTCAGGGAAGCCGGCACGGCGGTTTATACCACGTTGCTGCTGGGGATACTGATTGTGTTCCTGGTGCTTGCCGCACAATTTGAGAGTTATATTCATCCCTTTGTCATCATGTTGACGGTTCCTCTGGCGGTAGCCGGGGGAATGCTGGGATTGTACGTGACAGGTAACTCCCTCAATCTCTATACCCAGATCGGTTTGATCATGCTGGTGGGGCTGGCAGCCAAAAACGGTATTCTGATTGTGGAATTCAGCAACCAGCTCAGAGATCAGGGGCTGACATTTGATAATGCTCTGGTGGAAGCCTCTGTTGCCCGGCTGCGCCCTATTCTCATGACGGCGGTCACCACTATCGCGGGTGCTGTCCCTCTGATGATATCTGCCGGCCCTGGATCAGAAACCCGTTCGGTGATCGGTACGGTTATTCTATGGGGAGTATCTGCGGCAACTCTGTTCACCATCTTTGTGGTACCGGTGGCCTACAGTTTGTTGGCGAAGAAAACTTCATCACCCAAGGCGGTGGAAACCCAGCTTAATAAAGAACTGCAGCTGCATGAAGATGTAGCGTTGGAACACCGGACGCCTTCCTGAGGAAAGCGCCCGGTGAGACAGGACGTTGCTTGAATTCGTGTGAGCAGTCGTTAGTCCAATGGTGAAGCTGCCAGAGCTTCGTAGGTATAGAACTCTGCTGCGCCGCCGTTAACACTCAGGTAGACGCCAGAGCCGCTGGAATCAAATTCAATGACCAGGGAAGAACCTTCCGCACCATGCACGACAACTTTGCCGCTGGTTGGAAAGGTGCCGCCATCGATCTGGATCGCTTCGGTGGTCTCGACACTGAAAGAACCATCGATGGCTGTTCCGGATGCGTAATAGGACTGGGAATACTGCATAGACGTACCAGCATAGCTCAGGTCGAAGTGCATACTGGAGAGTTTCAGGTACTTCGAGGTAGCCAGTTCGGTCATGGTCAGGGTGCCGGTGATGTCCAGATCAGCGGATTCGCCAGACTCCGAATAGGTGCCTGAGACGGAAAGGCTGCCGTCAAGGGTGTACTCTCCATCATCACTGCAATTATTAAGCGTCACTTGTCCGGACACAGTACCTGAACTGGCTCCGGAGGCATTGTAGGTGACTGTGCCACTGCCTGAATTGCTGCAGGCAAAATTTTCCGTTGCCAGAGAGCTTCTTTCCTGAGAATCGGAAGCCAGGGTCCGGAGCTGGGTATTCAGCGTAGACGTTGAAGAAGTGGTTCGCAGGTTATCTATGGGCAGTTCGCTGGAGGTCACCTGATTCGCCACCTCTGTGGCGTTGGAGCTTGTAATCACCAACGTGTTTTCCCGGCTCGAATCGGAGCTGCCACCTCCGCCGCCCCCACAGGCCGTTAATGCCACTAGAACAACGCTGGTGAATATGAATCTGGGATACTTCGTCTTCATTCCTTTTTATTCCTTTACTGTTATTTTCCTGCCAACAAGCAGATGTTGGTAAAGAGTGAACGGGATCTGAGAGTGTTTGAAATGATACAAACACTCAGGATTCTATAGGATTTATTTCAGGAGGGACAATAGGGGTTAGCCAACCAGCGGAAACACCAGACCGATGATCAATACCGTCGCCAGTCCAATCAAAATGTTCATGGGAATCCCCACTCTCAGGAAGTCCCTGAAGGAGTAGTTACCCGGCCCGTACACCATCAGGTTGGTGTGATAGCCCAGAGGTGTGGCAAAGCTGGCAGAAGCCGCCATCATAATGCAGAACACATAAGGAATCGGATTCAATGCCAATTGCCCGGTAATGTGGAGCACGATGGGGAGCATCAGGATGGCAGCGCCGTTGTTGGTAATGGATTCCGTCAGCAGAGAGACCGTGACATAGATGGCGATCAATAGAAGCCATGGCTGTCCGCCACTGATGGAAACCACCAGATCGGCAATGGCATTGGCTGCACCGGTTTTATAGAGTGCATTACCCAGGGCAAACGAGGCACCGATGGTCACCAGAACCGGGATGTCCAGGCTTCGGTGGGCCTGGGAAACCGAACAGCACCCCAACACCAGCATAGCGGCTGCACCGACCAGGGCGGCGTTGAATATGGAGGTCAGGCCGCTGGCAGCGCTGAGTACGACGGCGAGAAGGATTACCCAGGCAATTCCGGCTTTACTGTGACGAATAGACTCCCGTTCCAGATCGTTAACCAGGAGAAAATCCCGGTTATTGCGCTGCTGCCGGGCGAAGTTGGGACGGGCTTCCAATAGCAGGGTATCACCTGCCTTTAGTGTTATAGAGCCGAGATTCCCCCTCACCCGTTCCCCGTTACGGGCGACGGCCAGAATAACCGATGCATAGCGGTCTCTGAACTGGCTGTCCTTGATAGTCTGACCCAGAACAGCCGAATGGGGCGATAGCACGACTTCCACCAGACAGCGCTCCGGACGGTTTTCTTCCAGCGGTACTTCTCCGACATGGTTGGAAGGAACAATACCGCGGATAGACAAAAGGTCTGAAAGGGCATCGGTATCACCTGCGAATGTCAGGCGGTCGCCACCTTTCAAGCGCTCCAGGGGCGATACGGCGGTAAGCAGGCTGCCGTCCCGTTCAATCTCTGCCAGAAATACCCGTTTCAGGTTACGCAGGCCTGCTTCTGTAATGGTCTTTCCGACCAAAGGTCCGTCGGTGGCCACGGTCACATCCAGCGTGAATTCCCGTAACTTGGCGAATGCAGGTTTGCTTTTGCGCCCGGGTAGCCAGCGGGGGAAAAACAACATCATGATAACGATGCCTGTTACCGCCACGGGTAACCCGATAACGGTAATGGAAAACAGCGGGAAGGCAGGCTGACCGGTAAGCTGCTCATACTGGCTGCTGACAATCAGGTTGGTGCTGGTGCCGATCAGAGTGATGGTTCCACCCAGAATCGAGGCATAGCTAAGCGGAATCAACAGTTTGGAGATAGGGATATCGATCTTGTCCGCCCAGCTTTTGACGGCGGGAATCAATGTGGCAACGACCGGCGTATTGTTCAGGAAGGCACTGAGAAATACTGTGGGAACGCAGAGACGAAATAAGGCGGCCGGAATGGATTTGGGGCGAGCCAGAACTTTGTCCACAATACCGTGCAATGCGCCGGATGCCTTCATCCCTGCGGCAATAATGAACATCGCGGCTACCGTCATCAAGCCAGGGTTGCTGAACCCGGAGAGCGCTTCCTGTGCGCTGAGAATACCGCTCAGGCTTAACAGCGTCAGTGCGGCCATCATCGCAAGGTAAGGGGCGATCTCGGTGACAATCAGCGTGATCAGAACTGCCGCCAGCAAACCCAGCGTGAACCACGCGTCCCATGTCATAGAGTCTTCTCCCCTGCTTTTTCAGATCAGTATTGATGTAGGGGAGAAGATTACTGTGTGATGAAGCAGAAAACTACAGCCGGGTGCCACTCAGATGAACTTTTTCCTGTTCCCAAAGTCATCGCTTTCTGACAACGATCATGTTTCCGGCTGTGTGGGGGCTTACGCCAGTACCTGCAAATGATTGTCCCAATGCAACTCAGGAGTGCGACTCTCGCTGGTGACAGCAAGAGTTTGGGCATCAATTATGGCAATATCTCCTTTCCCTGTTGTCGCTACAAACTGCTTTCCGTTGGGGCTGGGGATCAGGCCACAGACATCCCTGAGCTTGATGTCCTGGAGATGTTTACCTGACTGGTTATCCCAGAACGTAACCCGGTCTCCGCGGGGGGAGCTGATCCCGATGATTCCCTGTTGGTTATCGGCAACGACGCTCCCCGTATAATGTTTCAAGGCTCGCCAGGTATCCATTGACGCCTCTGCTGCCTGCAGGCCACCCTGATTGAGGTCATGATGGTAAACCAGGGGCATCGGGTCCAGGGCCATGCCTTCATATTGGCAACCTATCCACACACGACCAGTGTCGGCCACATCAATATGACGAATGCTGAGTTGGTGATCAGGCAGCTCATGTTTGGAAAGCATTTCCCCGGTCCGGGTATCCAAATAGGCCAGGTTTGGCTTCATGGTATCCAGATTGAGCTTTTCACGGGGTTGATCCGGGCGAGTGAGAATGCCTCCGTTGGCGATGACGAGGGTATGCCCATCCGGCATCATGCGAAGCTCGTGGGGGCCGATGCCGCCACTCTCCCATTCAGCGATTACTTTGTAGTCGTTGCTGATATCCCGAACCACAATGACGCCTCGCCCATTGTCGAAGTCGTTTTCAGTGGTGTAGATAAACTTCCCATCTACTGAATACACGGCATGACCAAAGAAGTGGCGGCCGGTAGCAGAGGTTAGATCCGTGAACTTGTACTCTCCCTGAGGCGAGACTTCCACCACAGACATGAAAGTGGCGGGCCTGCGTCCAACGATGACTGCTGATTTACCTGAAGGATGCCGTGCACTGCCGTGTCCACGTCCTGGCAGCAGGTGTTGAGCCAGGATATTTCCCTGTGAGTCGCTCAGCACCCACCAGTTCTTGTCGTCCTTGTCAGTAACGGAAGACAACAGGAGATTTTCTTTGCTGTTATCTGCTGTACGTCCAAGTGCGGGGATCACCAGACCGGCTGTCGCGAGCAGGCCAGCCTGTAACAATTGTCTGCGAGTAACCTGCATATCAGTCACCATCCTCGCTGTTGAAGTCCCGGGTTACCCCCAAGGCTTCAAAAATCTGATTTTCAAACGCTTTGTTCAGCAGGCTGAGTTCCTTGAAGATTGACTCAGCCACTTCCCTTTGAGCTTCCGCCTCTGGAGTGGCTGGTTTGACCAGGGCTTCCAGGGGCATGGTCAGTTGCTTGTTGTATTTGGTAATCCCTTTGATACGGTCATCCAGGACCAATACGGCAATACTGTCGGGATCCTGCGCTATCAGGTCATCATCGACCCCGTAGCCCTCTCCGCCTGTCAGATACAGAATCAGGGCGGTCAGGTTGTTGTGAAGGTTGTCCCGGGAGTTTTCGCTCAGATAGGACTCGGTAGCGCCCGCTTTGCCGGGTTTGCCTGCCAGACCCAGAGGATCTTCCAGTTTACGGCGTTTGATCTGCTGAACCGCGGTCACCAGTCCATTCATGTATTCATCAAAGGCTTCTTGAGGGGTGTCAAAGCCACCGGGTGTGTTGACCGGGTCGGCAAAATCGCGGCCGAATTCATTCTGCCAGCGTTGGTTGAGAGTGTTTGCCAGAACTATAAGATGTTCGGCTATGGTTTGTGCAGCAGCACAGGCTTGGCCTTGTTGCAGTCCCGATAGCGCATCGGTTCTGAACAGTAGGGCTTCAAGAGCCGGAAGGCCCTGGACGGCGACCGTTCCCTGGGCTATCTGCTCCAGGGTGGGTGGTGCTTCTGCGGTTTCCAGTTGTTTGATGCCCATGGTCAGCAGTCGGGCTCGGATCGGCCAGGCCTGTATCCTCAAACGACTGTCGTTCTCCAATAGCGGACCAAACTGTATGACGGATACTTTCATCCAGGATTCCATGGTCTTTCGCCATTGGTTCCTGGTGGTCTGAAGCGAATCCTCTGAGGGGGACTGGCACAGCTGACCTATCTGGTTGTGCAGTTCTTCTGCCTGATCAGCGAACAACTGATGGGCCGGCTGAATCAGCTTCAGGGCTTGATTCAGCATTTTCAGGTAAGCCTCCGGCTCACGTTCTGCTGCGTGGCTGAAGGTTGAGCAAAGCAAAATAAGAATCAGCAGGCAATTGCGCATAGTGAATCCCGTCAGTGTGAATTTGGTCCTGTCAGAGTGGCTTAGGTTCTATCAGGGTGACTTTGGTTCTGTCAGAGTGACAGCAGGAAGGCTTCCAAAGCAGCCCTTTCCTGAACGTTAAAGGTCAATACCTTATCCTTCGCTTGCTGGGCTTCCCCACCGTGCCAAAGTACCGCTTCCATAGGTGTCCGCGCACGACCGTCGTGCAGGAAGGTGGCATTGGCATTGACGACCTGAGCCAGACCGATTCCCCATAATGGAGGCGTGCGCCACTCGTTGGCAGTCGCTGCGAATTCGACCGGCTCGTTGGCAGGTGCGGGCTGGTTATCCCGTTTGAAGTCTGCCAGGGCAGATCCCATGTCGTGCAATAATAAGTCAGTATAGGGATAAATGGTCTGTTCTGATTGTTCGATCTGATCCTTGTCCAGTTTCGGAGTGACATAAGGACCGGCGTGGCAACTTTGGCAACCCGCCTGCTGAAACAGCTTTTCACCCTGTTGTACCTGGGGATCGTTCATATTGCGACGAGCAGGAACTGCCAGATTGCTGGCGTAGAATGCGACAAAGTCCAGGATGTCATCACGCACTTCAATGCCGTTTTCATCATTGCCGTTGGCAGCTTTTCTGCAATCAGGCTGACTCTCAGTGCAGCTGTCCTGTTTAAACAGAGATGTCGTCAGGCCCATATCACCATTGAAGGCTCCGGCTGTCTGCTGTTTGACGGTCGGTTGTCCGGCCTTCCACCCAAAGCGTCCCAGGGTGCTCTTCGAGGAGGCAACATGCCAGACCTGGTTGGGACGACCACTGATGCCATCGCCATTACTGTCTTCTGGGTCGGCCATGGCCAGAACAGATTCTTCCGGAATGGCCTGCAGTAATCCCAGTCCAATAACCGGCGGAGCCACCCTGACGGAGAACGTGGTGGTGTCCTGTGGTACGCCGTAACCCCACTGACTGAAATGCCATTGCGGCTTGCGCAGAGTTATTTCAAAGCCGTCACTGAAGCGTACCGGAACATCTGTGTAGGTCACTCCGATACGAACTTCGGGCGCCACGCCAGGAATGCCGCGATCCTGTAGCTGGCCACCATAAACGGGCTCTCCAAGGTTACCGACTTGTGGTTGCTGAAGCTTTTCCTGCTCTGCCTGGCTTATGGCTGGGCGGCTCAACCTGACCAACAGGCTGTCCACGTCGTCCTGCACGCTGCCGGTGCCCAATGCATTTGGAGCGTGTCCGCGGCCGTCGTTGAAATGACAGCTCTGGCAGGCACTGACATTAAAGACAGGGCCCAGACCATCCCTCAGGTCTGTTGTGGCTGGTGCTATTACCCAGGGATCTTCGAAAAAATCGTTGCCGATCAGAAAGTTTCCTTTACGTCGGGCACTCATGTTGGCTGAGTTCAATGAATAAGCACCTGCATGTTCGGCCTGAACGGTCGTCTCACCGCCCAGCTTGGCGGGATCGGCAGCAGCTGCGTGAGCGGCGTAAAGGGAAGCGCCTGAGGCAGTGACTGCAAACGCAAAAAGGACGCCTTTGCGTCCCTGGGGAAAAGTTGTTTTCATCTGAGTGTTAAAACCTTATTCAACAGCACGTTATTTTGGTTTTTTGATATTTGATCCTGTATATACTGCGTCCCTGCAGAAAGCTAGAAGCGGCCTTCAGGCCGCTTTAGTCTGTTATCCGCAATCAGAAACGTTATCTGTGGGGCAGGTCCCGGCATCAAACTCGGCGACCTGAACAGCCAGTACTTTGCCAACGCCGTCGCTAAGAGGCTCTTCAAGATTAACCAGCGCTTCAGCTGCTGACAGCACCAGTTTCTTATCATCCTGGCTGCCACCAACTAATTGGTCGAAGTGCTTGCCGTTGTTGGCTGAATCCACAATGGCCTGCATATGCTGAGAAATCAGGTCCAGTTGAGCGCGTACCTCGGTATCCAGGGCGCTGTCTTTCATGCGAACCAGATCTGACAGGCTGGGGCCGGAGACCACAGTGCCGTCTACCCGCTTGTAAGTTCCGGTGTAGGCATTAATGACGCCCTGGGCATTATTGAAAATGGCAATGTGAGTGGCGTCGCTGAAACAGTCATGCTCGTCTTCAGTGCTGCCAAACAGGATGGCCACTTTCATGCGTTCGCTGGCCAGTTCGCCGATGGCCAGGTCTCCCATGGAGTCCAGAACTCTCTGCACTCCATCCCCTCTGGAAAGAAAGTCGTTGCGCAGAGTGCCTTTGGTGGCACCGGCTTCCGGAGTCCATTCATTTGCCATTTCGGTCAGATCACTAACTAGGAGTGAGGTGACCGCCCGCAGGTATTGTGCCCGGCGTTGGCAGACCTTGGCATCAACCTGTTCCGGACCGCTGGTGCAGGCGCCTTGCGAAGCCTGAGTATAGTAATCGCTGACCGGACGCTGTCCTGCACCAGGATTAGTACCGTTGGTGTCTTGTCCCCACAATAAGAACTCAATCGAATGAATGCCGGTAGTAACGTTCGCTTCAGCGCCGCCGACTTCGTTCAGGCCGGCCAGCAGTTCCGGTGTGAGATTGCTGACATCCAAATCTTCGCCGCTGACGGTCAATGTGGTGAAGCTGTTGATAATATTGGCCGGGGCACTGTATTCGCCCTGATAGGAGCTTGCGTCGACATAGTCGATCAACGCTTCGTCCAAAGGCCAGGCATTCACTTGTCCTTCCCAGTCATCAATGCTGGCAGGACCACCGTCTTCATCCAGACCAGGAGTCACGTGACCGTTTTCCAGATCAAAGCGGAAAGCTTCGCTTTGCTGGTATGGCACCCGTGCCTGTAGATAGGCTTCTTTCGCTGCCGCCAGGTTTTCAGAAGTCGGGTTATCGAGGAAGGTGGCAATGCGGGATTGCAATGCTTTGGCCGTTTCCAGGGAATCACTGTATTCCGCGTAGGCCATATCGGCGTAGTGCTCTGCCACTGTTACTGGCGTGATTTCCTGGTCCGCCTGCTGCGCATTATTGCCTGCACATGCGGTCAGCAGCGCTGCCGCAGAAACAGTCGCCAGGGATGCTTTCACGGTGGAAAGCTTGAATGTCGGCATCATGGTTGTCTTCCGTCCAAAACTTAATTTATAAGTATAATGTAAATGATAATAATTGTTATTTATCGATACCGCAAGACGAAGCTGAGTCAATGGCTATAGCGCTCAACTGGGGAAAATGTTGCTCCACATGGGAAAAGGGCAGGCCTGTTCCACTTCAGTGAACCCCTTGCTGGGTTGCTGCGTACATGGAATGGCGTTAAAACTTCTCTACCTGTTAGTAACTATTCACCCGTTTAGTACTTATCCACCCGTTTATCTGTGCTGGAGTATTTCATTAATGTTCATTGATCGGCTGGCCATAGAAAATATGGAGCATCTTTACAGAGTTGCTTTTGTAAATTCTTTGTCCGGTTTTAAGAGTGCGAATCTTTTGGGGACCGTGGACCATTCAGGTCAGACTAACCTTTCCGTGGTCAGCTCCTGTGTCCATATTGGGGCACATCCTCCTTTGCTATCGATGATTATCCGGCCTCATTCGGTGGGCCGTCATAGTCTGGAGAATATTCTGGAAGTGGGAGAGTACACGCTGAATCACATTCATCAGGACATCTATCGGCAGGCTCACCAGACATCTGCCAGGTACCCCAAGGAGGTATCGGAATTTGAGGCGACCGGTCTGACAGAATGCTGGCAGGATGGCTGGAAAGCTCCCTATGTGCGGGAAGCAAATATTCGTCTGGGACTGAAATTCCGTGAACATCATCATCTGGCCATCAATGGGACAGAATTGATTATTGGTGAAATTATGCAGGTTCTGGTGCCGGATGATTGTGTCAGGGAAGACGGGATGGTCGATATCGAAAAGGCGGGCACTCTGGCGCTATCAGGGTTGGATCGATACCACCGCAGCGAACACCTGGCCAGGTTAAGCTATGCCAAACCTGACCGGCCTCTCAGGGAAATCTAATGGCTAACGATGTCAAAAGGGGGCTCAGCCCCCTGATTTTTTGGCGTCGTAACCTTGTTTGATCAGCTCCTGCACCAGTAAGTCTCTGTGGTCGCCCTGGATTTCAATGACGCCATCCTTGATTGTGCCGCCCACCCCACACTTCTGCTTTAGGTTTTTGGCCAGGGATTTCAGCTCTTCACCTGCCAGTGGAATACCGGTGATCAACGTGACCCCTTTGCCTTTGCGGCCTTTCGTTTCCCGGCTGACTCTTACCCTGCCATCGCCCGGAGCCGCTTGGGGTGCTTTACAAGTGCATGCCACTACCGGCTGTCCGCAATCCGGGCAGGTACGTCCCTGAGAGGTGGAATAGACCACACCGGATTCTGCTTCAGCGGGGCTGTCTTCGACCCCCATGGACTTCTTCAGATCGGCAAGGGACGTGAACTTGGATTTCTGACTCATTTGACTTCTCTTTAGCGAATGGCTCGTTCTGATTGTAATAGCTCGTAGATAAATTGGTCGACCCAGGCATCCAGCCGGTAATTTTCGATGAATCCACAATGCCCCCCGAAAGGTGAGCGCACGATGTCCAGGAACTCATTACCCCGGACTTCTGCCAGATCCTGCAACGGAATAACCGGGTCATCCTCACTGAGAATCAGTGTGGAAGGAACCTGCAGCTGTCCCAGGGTGGCACCGGTAAGCGCATAACTGTCGAAGTAGTCCTGCAACCGGTCAAAAGGTGTATGGTGGGTCACAAAATATTGAGACATGTCTGTCAGGTTATCCCCGGCAAAGAATGCTTCCGTATCTACGTGTTCGGGATAAGCTTCTGCCTTGCGGCTTATGGACCTTCGCCACTTCTTACGGAAATAACCGCGGTAGATGGGGAGCCCGTTTTCCAATGCCCATAGTGTATTTTTTGCATGCAGCAAAGGCGATACACCGATGACCCGACGCATCTTGAGATCATATTCCCTGGCTTTGGTACCTACTCTTAAAGCAAAGTTGCCCCCCAGGGAAAAACCAATGAGAAACCACTGGGGCGGATCAATGCGGGATTGCAGCACCTGAAGCGCTTCGCAGGTTTCTTCCAACAGGCAGGCATGAAACATTTCCGGGTTCAGGTGATGGGTCGGTCCGTGGTCCCTGAGATGCAGACGGAAAATGTCATACCCCTGCCGATACAGTACGCCGGCAATGGAAAGCAGATACAGTGAATCGGCGCAGCCTTCCCAACCATGGATCAGAACGGCTGTTTCTCTGGGCTGGTCGCCGTGCCGGCTGAGCAATCCATGGATTTTAGCCCCGCTACTGCACTCCAGCAGAACCTCTTCGGCTTTATCCAGAACCTCACGGGCGCGTCGGCGGACCACTGGTGCTCTCAACTTGATTGAGGCCAGCATTGACTGGATATGCGGATTTCTCAGGCCCCATTTTGGTGACCAGGCGACCCGCTTTTCCCGATGTTTGGATGTTTCTGTATGCTCGGTCATCATTTCATCCTCTCCCGGCCCTTCATATAAGCGTCAGAGATCCTAGCGGCCCAGGGCTTCTTTGATCCACATACCCAGCTTGCGGATCGCGTCTTCCCGCTCAGGTGTCCAGCCCTGGGCATAATTCAGGCGGAAACAATTGCGGTATTGCCCGGTAACAGAAAACAGTTCTCCGGGGGCAATAAAAACGCTTTCTGCGTGTCCTCGGTGATACAGCTCTGTGGTGTTCACTTTTGCGGGTAATTCAAACCAGGCAACCAAGCCGCCGTCGGGACGGGAAATTCGGGTTTCCTGGGGAAAGTATTCCGCCACCAGATCCAGCAGTCTCAGATAACGCTGCCGATAAGTTTCCCTGGCCTGCCGCAGGTGGCGCTCGTAGATTCCCTGGGCCAGAACCTCAGCGGCGACCATCTGTTGCAGTGAAGGAACGGCGATCGAGTTAATAAACTTCCTGTGTACCACCTCTTCGAAGTATCTGCCCGGCATGACCCAGCCAACACGTAACTGCGGGTCGATGGTCTTTGACAGTGAGGAGCACAACAGCACCCGTCCGTCCGGGTCGAAGGCCTTGACCGCTCTGGGCCGTCGCTCGCCGAAATACAGATCTCCGTAAATATCATCTTCTACCAGAGGTATATCGTAACGCTCCAGCAGATCGATCAACGCTTGCTTGCGTTCATCGGGAATGGTGCTGCCCAACGGGTTGGAAAACGTGGAAACGCTCAGTATGGCCTTGATTGGCCACTTGTCTAAAGCCAACTGTAATGCTTCCAGGCTGATCCCGGTCTCATGGTTGGCAGGAATCTCCAGCGCTTTGAGACCGAAGGCCTCGATCATCTGCAGCAAACCATAGTAGCTGGGAGACTCAACGGCCACGATATCTCCGGGTTGCGTCAGTACCCGCAGGCATAGAGCCATGGCATTCTGGCAGCCGGCGGTCGTAATAATGGCTTCGGGGGAGACAAAAACGCCCGCATCCACGGCTCGGCGGGCGATTTGTTGGCGCAACTCCGGTAAGCCCTCGGGGCTGTCATAGCCTATTCCGAGCAGGCGGCGGGTGCGGGAAATCTGGGTGAAGGTCCTTTGTACATGTTTGACGATAGGGAAATCCAGTGCCGGTATGGCGGCGGACATACTGACCCCTTTGCTTGCCGCCACGTCCCGCTGAACTTCCATGACCAGCTGGGAAGTGGTGGCTGGACGCGGACGCGGCATGGTGCGAATCTGCCGGGGAACAGCAAGGGATTCCTCATGGCGTCTGCGTACGTAGTAGCCGGATTTTGGTCTGGATTCCACCCAGCCCCGTTCTTCCAACAGTCCATAGGCTGTGGTCACGGTTGAAATGCTGACGGCCTGACGGCGGGACAGTTCACGCACGGACGGCATCCGGTCTCCCACCTGAAATACACCCTCCCGAATCTGTTCGGTCAGTTGTTCCGCCAGTTGTGCATAAAGATTGGTTTCCATGGTTGTGCCCTGTCAGCCCGTAAAAAACGATCTGTACTGATGATTTCGGATGTGACCAGTACAGATTCTTAAAAAATAGCCATAACAGAAGAGTAATTACTTCATCTGTCATGGTCAATGTTTATAGTATTTGAATCTGTAACGGTTCAATTCGTCCCGTTATTATGATCACCGTGGAAGCCGCCACTGTGATGGACCTAAAAGACCTCCTAACAAAAATAACCAGTCCCGCCCCGCAGGGTATTCCACAGTCAGTTTGAATAAGGCACATCGTGAGCACTCGTTAGAATTTTCAACGCAGTGATTGCGAAAAATTGAAGATTAAGATCAAGTTTTGGAGGCATAACATGAGCGCACGAGTTGACGGCATCAGCCATTCATCTCATTTCGTAAATACTACTTTAACCAGCAGGACGCAGGGCTTGTTAGGCCAGTTCATCGGTCATCCGGTCATGGCAATGCTGTCCCAGTGGAAACATAACTATCAGACCCGTCGTCAACTGGCGGAGCTGCCGGATTCCATTCTGGATGATATCGGCCTGAGCACCCACCAGGTGCAAAGAGAGCTGAACAAGAAATTCTGGCAGGATTGATCCGTTAACGTCAGAAGTATCAGGGCACACGCTCTGGATTTCTGACGCAACAGATGGTCTCTATTGACCCAGAACACCTGAATAAACACAGATATAGCTTGGAATTTCTCATGGAAATTTTGCTGAGTGCATTACTGTTCGCGTTGGTGTCCACAGTGACTCCCGGACCCAATAACATCATGGTTATGACCTCTGGTCTTAACTACGGGGTTTATCGGACCCTGCCCCATTTTTTTGGTATTTGTCTGGGGTTCCCTGCCATGGTCGTCGCGGTGGGAGTTGGCCTGGGGGCGTTGTTCGAAGAAGTTCCCATGCTGCATACAGTCATTAAGGTTGTTGGCATCAGCTACCTGCTATATCTGGCCTACAAAATTGCCACCACTCGCAGTGGTCCGTCTGACACGGATAATGATCGTCCGTTGACCTTTGTTCAGGCTGCCATGTTCCAATGGGTGAATCCTAAAGCCTGGGTTATGGCTGTGGGGGCAATGGCCGCTTTTACCACGGTGAATGGTGAAGTGTTGATGCAGTCCCTATGGATTTCCTCGGCGTTCTTTTTGGTGAGCTTTCCTTGTGTGGGTCTTTGGCTCATGGGAGGCGCAGCCCTCAGAAACTGGTTGAGCGAACCAAAACAGCTGCGGTTGTTCAATCTCACCATGGCTTCCCTGCTGTTGTTATCTGTTCTGCCGATGATATCAGCCAGGATGGCCTGAAACAGTCACCACCTTTCCGAATAGAGCGTCTTCCCTTTTAGCGTTCGGACTTCCGTTGGCTAAACATACCCTCGGGAAGGTTTTAGGGTCGATACCTCCTGTCGACCCTTTTTTTATACTCTCCTTTTTTACTCTCCAGCTATCAGCTACTTTGCCCGGATCACCTTTGGTTTCAGGAACGACATTCACTAGGCTGCCAAATCAGTCATCAATCTTCGGAAACGATATTGTTCACTAACCGCATTGAATACCCCATGCGGTATTGAATACTTTATAGTGTCAATAAGAAGGACAAAACGGATCGCACAGGACTGAATAACGTGAAAACCCCTCTTCCCATTCTATTCGGCAGTCTGATCTTCGGTATAGCAGGCCTTTTTATCTTGTACTTTGGCCTGGATGACTTGGCCGATACCTGGCAGTTTCTTGAAAATGCAGCCTCAGCCACCGGGACTGTGGAAAATATATCCACCCAGTATTCGGAAATGGGCTCAGGCTCCAATAAAACCCGCAACTGGACGGATATAGCATTGATTCGATATTCCCCGGAATCGGGTACGACGGTTCGTTTCGAGCATGCCTATGGACTGATTGAGGGCCCTCTCCAAGAAGGGGTTTCAGTGTCGGTAGCCTATCAACCGGAACAACCTCAGGAGGCCCGTATCAATTCTTTCTCTGCCTTGTGGGCCGGTGACATCGCTTTACTATTTATGGGCGGGATGTTCCTTGCTGCAGGATATGCCGTGTATCGGGTATTTGGTAAGCCCTGACGATTTTCCTCTGGTAATGCCGGTTTGTGATAGTGTCGGCCCTTAGTGTTGCTGAAAGCTGCCCCTGCTCTTCAGTTATTTTCATTGTTGCCTGATTCCTACTGACAGAATGCTGTCAGTAGATATGGATTAATTTATTCCGGCGGATTACGCATGATGAATTTACAAGGAATCTGAAATATGTCTGATACAAGCGTTCAAACCAACATTGTGGAGATGGTGCAGTTCAAGTTGCTGGCTGGAACCACGGAGCAGGACTTTCTGAAGGCCAATGAGGGTATTCAGCAATTCGTAAAACAACAGCCCGGTTTTCTCTACCGAAGCCTGTGCCGGAAGGCCGGTGATGAGGAGTGGACTGATATCATTTACTGGCAGGATCAGGAAACCGCCGCTGCGGCTGACAAAGCCTTTATGGTATCGCCGCTAACCAAGGCTGCACTGTCCTGTATTGACCCGGCGAGTGTGAACATGCAGCATCTTCCTGTCGCTGTCAGCATCGCCTCCTGCGATTGATTATTCTTTTAACCTGCCGGAAAGGGTACGTACCCCATGCGTAAAGCAGATCGCCTGTTCCAGATTGTTACGATTCTGCGTAGCCAACGGGGTGCGGTTACCGCCCGCGCCATTGCAGAACAGTTGGAAGTGACCGAGAGAACCATCTATCGCGATATGCAGGCATTGATGTGTTCCGGGGTTCCGATAGAGAGTGAAGCGGGGGTGGGATACCGGCTGATGCGGGGGTTTACCTTGCCACCATTGAATTTTCAGGAAGAGGAGCTGGAAGCCCTGCTGGTGGGGATGAGGATGGTGCAGGCCTGGAGTGATCGGGCTTTAGGCAAGGCGGCCACTCAGGCACTGCAGAAGATTCTGGCAGAGTTGCCACCCCATCTGAAACGGCTGGGTGACCAGACTCAAATTCATTCCCCGCAGTTCTTTGTGGATAAAAAGGTTGCCCAGTATGGCGAAGAACTACGCTCGGCGATTCGGCGTCAGAAGGTGATTCGAATAAGGTACCAGCGTGCGGATGGTGAAATCAGCGAGCGTTTCCTTGAACCACTGGGTCTGTTCTATTGGGGGCGTACCTGGACCTTAGTTGCCTGGTGCCGGTTACGTCAGGGATATAGGGAATTTCGCCTGGATCGGATTTTGGCCCTGGAAATGGATTCTGACTATTTTGAATTGGAGCGTGAAAAAAACCTGGATCATTATGTGGCGTTCGTCACCTCACAATATGCCGCCCATATGGGAGCCTCTGATCAGACAGAATGATCGTTGCCTGCCGGTTACAGCCCCTTCAGCAGGACTGACCCATCCACCCTGGTCCAGAAACCTTTTTTTGTACCGTGTTTAAGACGTAACTCGCGAAGATATTCACTATGGTTGGGCAGATGCGCGTAGTCCTGACAGATCCTGTCCAATTCCAGTAGTGACTGAACATAGTCCGCCGCATATAAATAAGCTTTGCTGTAGGCGCGGTTCAATATGTCCTCCAGCAATGCCCGGTAACACAGTATTGCCCCCAAGGGGACCTTACTTTCCTTGAAACTCTCCGCCAGTGCCAACAGGTCGCCATAGTAATACTGTTGCAGCTGATCGCCCTGCCGCAGCAGCAGATTCAGTGCCTTGGATGATTGGTTGAGCTCCAGTAACAGATTGGCTGCCAGGGTGCCGTTATCCGCCTGTTCGGCTTTGGCAATGGCGGTATTCAACACTTGTTGATGTTCGGATTTTGGAGTGGAAGCCAATAAGGCCTGGAAGTTTTCCGTACTGGGTTCCAGGGCGAATAAGCGGTTCAGCAGATTTCGTTCTGCAAGTTCATCATCCTTCAGACGGTAAGCACTTAACAGCAGTTCCAGGATTTCCTTCGTGGCAGGATGCAACTTTTCCAGTACTCCAATGGCTTCGTCTGCCTGGAGGAAGTCGAGGTAATTCCGGGCAACATCAATCAGATCCGGCTGGCTTGGCTCGCTGCTATATAGTGTCAGCGCTTCAGCATAAAGCATTGGGTTCTTGAGAGCCTTCGCTACCGCTCTGAGTCCGACCAGCGCCTCCAGTCGTTTCTGGTCTTCGGCGTAGCAGTCTGTGGGGGCGGTTTTCAGATGTTGCCGATAGCGCCAGGCCAGGCGTCCCAATTCCTCTTGGGATAAGGCCCCGGCTATGTCTTTGAGCATATCGAGGTAGAAGTGATAGGGATCCCGTTTTCGCCAGATATCAAATCTGCCCAGCCAGTAACCTTCCTCAAAATCATGGGTTTTACGGGCGGTTTTGATGGAGGTAATGAGCAACAGCGTGGCTTCGCGATAGACGTCGGCCACGACCCCCGCTGAATCATCGCTGCGTAACAGGATTTTTTCGTGGGTATCAATGAAATCCACAATAACATCACAAGCCAGCATGGGATGGTCCGGCAGCAGGGAGCTCTGTATGTCACTTAATAACTGCTGCAGTTGGGAGGCATAGCTGAAAGAGGCACTATATTCTATAAAACGTCTGGAGCGTCCATGTCTGGCGATAGATTGGCGCAGACTCTCGGCGAGTTCCTGGGGGGCGTTCTTCAACAGGTAGCGGTCGATATAGTTATCAATATCCGGATGCCTGCCGTGGAGTTCCAGCAGCAGGTCCACCATGTCCGCCTTGTTCAGCTTGGCCAGTCTGGATGCGAGGTCTTTTGAGTCTGTTGCCATTGCTTCTCCCATCCGTCGGTTCGCCAGGGTTGTGTTGCTCATCAGTTTTAGAGAGCATACCCCATAATAAAGGTTTCAGTAATATCCGTAACAAGGAGAGACAATGTCTACATTGGCATCGCAGGCGCAAGGGGTTCTGGAATTCTGGTTTCAGGAGTTAGACCCTAAAGACTGGTGGCGCAAAAGTCATCAACTGGATAGCACCATCGCCCGTCGTTTCGGAACTATTCATCAGGCTGCCTGCGCCGGTGAGTGTGAAGCCTGGAGAACAGAGCCAATGGGGCGGCTGGCGGAAGTGATCGTTCTGGATCAGTTCTCCCGAAATATTTTCCGGGATCGGCCCGAGGCCTTTGCAGCCGACGGAATGGCGCTGGTGCTGGCTCAGACGGCCATCTCCGCTGGCGCTGACCAGTCCTTGGATGCGACTCACAAAGCTTTTCTATATTTGCCTTTCATGCATAGTGAATCCGCTCTCATTCACGAAAGAGCGATGCAGTTGTTCAACCAGCCGGGGTTGGAAAACAACCTGGATTTTGAGATTCGCCACAAAGCGATTATTGATCGATTTGGACGATATCCCCATCGCAATGACATCCTGGGAAGAAAGTCGACCGCCGAAGAAATCGATTTCCTCCAACAGCCCGGCTCATCTTTTTAATAAAGCATTTTTTGATTGAACAACTATACTCATTAAAGGCTTTAACACTGTGATAAGGGATATTGCGCAGTTTTATGGACGGGGGTGGTCATGGTTAAGGCACGGTTTTATATCGGACAGTTGATCGAGCACAACCTTTTCGGATACCGGGGGGTCGTGGTAGGAGTGGATTCCTGTTTCAATCACACAGATTCCTGGTATGAAAGCGTGGCGAAGTCTCGCCCGCCCAAAGACAAGCCCTGGTACCATGTTCTGGTAGATGAATCCGATTATGTAACCTACGTTGCTGAGCGTAATTTGCGGACTAGCCTTGAAGACCGTCAGATTGACCATCCTCTGCTTGGCCATTATTTTGACCGTTTCGACGGTTCCCGCTACCTGCCCAGGCAGGGACTCCACTAGACACACAAGGACTCCGGCAGACACGTAAAGCCTCCACTGTAAGCGGCTGAAGGCTTATGCGTCTTCTCTTTTGTAGATCGGTAAATCGATAAAAAACGTGGTGCCCGAGTTGAGGGTGGAGTCCTTGATATTCTCTGCGGACATGGATTCGTAGGAAATATCTCCCTGCATGGTGGTCATGATCCCTTTTGCCAGCCCCAGGCCGACACCCCGGCCTTGCATCCGCGTCTGTGACTCTTTTTCCTCGCTGATAATGTGGAACAGTGAAGGCCTGAGTCTCATGGGGATTCCCGGGCCGTCATCGGCGATCGAAATACGGACCTGCTCTTCGGTATGAGACAGTGTGACCTGGATGTTGCAGCCATTGCCGCAGTAGTACACGGCATTGCCAATCACAATATCCAGTACCTGCTCCAGGCGGATGGAGTCTGCCAGGACGTTGGGAATGTCGAGGAATGCATCAAAATTGATACGTTGCAGCTTTCGTCGTGCTCTGGGATCCCAGCGCGCAGCTACCCTTTGGATGACCGACTTGAGATCCACCTCTCGTAGCTCCAGTTCCAGGCTCCCGGATTGTAATTCGTAGACATCCATGACCTCCTGGATCAGGTCCTCCAGCCGCAGGCAGTTTTCCTCTGCAATTCTCAACAAACTCAGAGTCTGCTCCTGTATTGCCCCGGCCATACCATTCTTGCACAGGGTAACAGCCCCTCGGATGGCGGTTAGTGGAGAGCGGATTTCCTGGCTCACCGAAGCCAGAAACAGATTGTTGGTTCTGTTTAGTGTGGTGACATCGCGTTTGGCGGAGATAATTTCCTGACTTTTCTGGGTCATATTCCGAACCAGCCGATCCTGAAGGTCGTATAGGTTTTCCGCATTGCGATAGAGTTTATGAATCGCTCTGGCAATATCGCCGACTTCGTCGGCTTCGGACTGATAGGGGATTTTTTGCTCCGTATGCCCGTCGCAAATTCTCAGTGTTGCCAGACTGAGATCTCTTAGCCGCATGGTCAAGCGGTGGTACGCGGCTGTAATACCCAATGCAATGATTAACAGACCCGACAGCATCAACAGGCTTTTCCGCAGCATCAGGTTCAGAATATGGGGTAGTGAAACATCGGCATCGACGATCACGGTAATCTCCCCAGCCTCCACCTGTTCGTCATCGACAACCCAATTAAGGCCTTTGGCCAGCTGAATATGTCGGTCAGCGGCAGAATTATCCCCCTTCTCAGCCACGGCAATGCCTGCATCATTTCGGATACTGGCATAGAGAATATTGGGAAAGGACATCAAATGATCGAGCAGATGATTCACCGTAGGGAGGTCATCATTGAATACCGCCGACGCCACACTGGGATTAATGGCATCCAGTGTGTTGTTGGCCATTTCCCGCCGATGTTGTACCTCGACCTGGAGCTGTTGGTACCCTTCGAAAACAGCATCCAGTGTCGTCACCAGAATCATAAACAGAGTCGCGATAATCATGATTCTGGAAGGCCAGGTTCTGGCCAGCTTGTTTTCTATGAGGGTGCTGCTCTTGTCCATTTTTGAAAGAGGCGGCTTCGCGCTGCTCATAGTATCGTTCCGGGCTCACCACTTCTGCATGAACATGTTGGATTTGGGTTTGTGGGGTGACCAGATAGCCTGGTATGTATTAAGAGTTTAGAAGCTTGCGGCCAATTATGCTTAATTAAATTGATGATCTGGAGCAGGGTGGGATGGAAAGCGGGGATGGTTACAGGTGTTCGCCATCCCCTCAGAGAGCCTAATCGGCGCGGCCCATAAATCGTTTCTCACCGGTATGAATTCGGACCTTTTCACCCTGTTCCAGGTATTCGGGAACCTGGATGGTCAGCCCGGTAACAAATGTGGCAGGTTTGGTGCGAGCGCTGGCAGAGGCCGCCTTCATGGCCGGAGCGGTCTCCATGACGACCATTTCCACTGTTTGAGGCAATTCCAGTGATATGACCTGACCATCGACCATCAGTACCTGCATACCTTCTGTTTCCTCTGTGAGGTAGGGCAGAAGATCAGAGATATCGTTTTTCTTGAGGAGATATTGGCTGTAGTCCTCAGCATCCATGAAGACATAATCGTCCCCATCAATGTAGGAGAACGTTACCGGCTTACGTTCCAGTAGCGTGGTCGTTACTATCTCATCTCCCTTGAAAGACTCTTCGTACTTGAGACCTGTACGAACATTGCTGAATCGCATTTTATAAAGCGTCGCAGCACCACGGGCGCTCGGGCTATGCACCTCGATATCTTTAACGATCAGCAGTTGGTTGTTCAGTTCAACCACTTCACCCTTTTTAATCTCACTTGCCCTTGGCATGAAATGCTCTCCTCAGTAAGCACCGGCGGCCAGGGTCTGTTGACAGACCCTGTGTAACTTTTAAAAGATCCGCGCATTTTAGGGCAAGCACACGGCGAGTGTCACCCGGTCAATTGACCGGTTTGATAGTCATGCATGGCCTGTTGTAACTCCTCTGTTGTATTCATGACAAAGGGGCCGTAGTGGGCAACAGGTTCTCCTATGGGCTGGCCGCTGAGAACCAGGGCTCCCAGGCCACTATCGCCGGCTGTCAGGTGCAGTTGGGTTCCCGGGCCAAAAATCCCCAGTTGCTGCCGTTGCAGACCGATGGTGGAATCCAGCCGTCCTTTGTAGACGAACACAGCCAACTGATGCTGACCATTGGTGTCCAGAATGACTTCTTCTCCAGCCGAAAGTTCCACATCAAGCAGACTGGCCTCCTGGGTGAGAGAGGTCAGCGGTGATGTCATGCTCTGGCCGTTCACTGTCCAATGTCCCGTCACGGCACGCAGTTTTCCTCCGGCAGTGGTGAGTTCCGGAATGGTTTCCGGTTGGGCGTCCAGCCATTCGGCCGGTTTCAACTTGTCCTTGCCTGGAAGATTGATCCAGATCTGGAAACCGTGCATGGCCTGAGCTTCCGGTAAAGGTGTCTCAGAATGGATGATACCGCGCCCGGCAGACATCCATTGCGCGCCTCCGCTGCGTATCGAGCCTACATGCCCCAGATGGTCTCGATGCTCAAAACCGCCTTGCTTCATGTAGGTCAGAGTTTCGATGCCCCGGTGAGGGTGGTCCGGAAACCCCGCGACAAAGTCGTTTCGATCAGCAGACTTTATCTCGTCAAGCATCAGAAACGGCTCAAGGTCCGGAACGGAGAATCCGGCAATACGGGATATTTTGACCCCGGCGCCATCAGTAGTTGGGGTGGCGTTAACAACGCGAGTCAATTTACGCATGGTCATTTTGGACCTCCTCGTTGGGAAGTGACTGATGAACTGAATATAGCGCTATAAAATCGAAAAAAAATCTCATACTATTGCGACATTCTTTCGAAGAGATCGAACAATGCTGAAATCTACGCTGGAACAATGGCGTATGCTTCATGCTGTTATCACCCATGGTGGGTTTGCCCAGGCCGCTGAAGCTGTACATAAAAGCCAATCCACGGTGCACCATGCTGTGCACAAGCTGGAATCCATGCTGGGCGTCAAAATTCTTGAAGTTCAAGGTCGTAAGGCCGTCCTTACTGAAGCGGGTCAATTACTGCTGCGGCGATCTGAAAGCCTGATGCGCCAGGCTGTTCAATTGGAGCAGGTGGCTGAGGGTCTGGCCAAAGGCGTTGAGGCCCAGATTCAGATTGCGGTGGATATTATTTTTCCCCAGAAGACCCTGTATCAGGCCCTGGCTGATTTTTCCGAGTGTTATCCCAATACAAGGGTGGAGCTGATTGAATCCGTTCTTTCTGGCGCTGAAGATCTGTTAAAACGAGGTATCTGTGATCTCGTTGTGACGCCTTTTGTCCCCCAGGGGTTTATCGGCAATCTGTTGATGGATATACCTTTTGTTCCGGTTGCCTGTCCCGGTCATGCACTGCATCAGATCGACCGTCCGCTGACCAAGCAGGATCTGGCTGACCACCGGCAGATTGTCATGCGCGACTCCGGCAGTGCCGGACGCAGTACGGGATGGCTGGGTGCGGAGCAGCGCTGGACCGTGACCCATGCCAGCACCTCTGTGGATATGGTTCGCAAGGGGCTGGGGTTTTCCTGGCTGCCTTTGACCTGGGTTGGAGAGCTGCTGAAATCCGGAGAGCTCAAGCAGTTGAATCTGCAGGAAGGGGGGGATCGGGAAGGTTCCCTTTATCTGGCTTACGGCGATATAGATCGTCAGGGCCCGGCAGGTCGCTTCCTTGGTGACCGCTTATTGGCATTGAGCAGGGAGCAGGCAGGGGAATATTGGTTTTTGCCGATGCAATCCGGAAACTCCTGATTCCAGCCTGGAGTCATTTTGTGCGACTATTCAGGTCATGCCGCTATCCATGTCATGTCATTGTTTATGTCGTGCCACAATATCCCATGTCATGCCATTTTTTATGTAGTGCCACAAATTTTGTAAAGCGACTACTGAGACCAGAACAGTGAAGGATTTAGTTCAGAACTGTGAAAGAAACGGTCTCGAATGTTTAGAGAATGAGCATAAGCCGCCTGAATGAGCAGGCTAATGAGTCAGTTACAGGAATTTCTATGTCTATTGCCGAACTTGAACCCAAAGCCCTTTGGGAAAACTTTCAATTGCTTTGTGATACCCCTCGCCCGTCAAACGAAGAAGCCGAACTCAAGCGCAGAATTCGGGAGAAGTTAGCCGACTTTCCGGTCACGATTGATGAAGATGCTGTCGGTAACCTGATTCTGCGTAAGGCTGCCACTCCTGGTTATGAGTCCGCACCGGGTGTCGTGTTGCAGAGTCATCTGGACATGGTGGCCCAGCAAAACGAGGGTACTGGCCATAACTTTTCGACAGACCCTATCAAGGCTTATGTCGACGGAGAATGGGTAACCGCTTCAGGAACCACTCTGGGGGCTGATAACGGTATCGGAGTGGCTGCCATTCTGGCAGTCATGACCAGTGGGGAAATTGTTCATGGCCCTCTGGAAGCGGTACTGACCATCAATGAAGAGGCCGGTATGACAGGAGCCAAGGGACTTCAGCCGGGCGTGATTAAAGGCAAGCTGCTGTTAAATCTGGACACAGAGGAAGAAGGCGAACTCTATATCGGATGTGCCGGCGGTGTGGATGTGACTGCTGTATTGCCATTTGAACTTCAGGCAGCCGAGCCGGATCTGTCTTATCTGCATATTTCAGTGAAAGGGTTGCGTGGTGGCCATTCCGGTATCGATATTCACCGGGGACGGGGGAATGCATTGAAGCTGGTCGCCAGGGTGACGACTGCCCTGCAAAAGGAGTTGAACGGAGTACGTTTGGCGTCTCTGACCGGTGGTTCGTTGAGGAACGCCATTCCCCGCGAAGCCTTTGCCAATGTTGCGGTGCTGCCGGCTGATGTGGATAGAGTTAATGCCATGGTGGCTGAACTGCAGGCATTGTTCATCCAGGAGCTCGGCTCGGTTGAGCCTCATATCAGTCTCGCGGTGGAACCCTGTGAACCGCAGTCGCTATTGGAAGATGCCCTGGCGCAGCGATTGCTCGATACCATCGCAGCCTGCCCTCACGGGGTTTTCCGTATGAGTGCAGATTTTGATGGAGTCACGGAAACATCCAACAATCTGGCTTCTGTCACCATCGATGAAAACCATATCAAGCTTGAGTGTCTGACACGGAGTCTCAAAAATTCCTCACGGGATGAAGCGGCTGAAAGCGTGGCAGCGTTGTTCAGGCTGGCCGGAGCTGAGGTGGCCATCGATGATCCCTATCCCGGTTGGGCGCCGAATAAGGATTCCCACCTGCTGGCAACCCTTTCAGGACTCCATCAGGAAGTTATGGGATTCGAGCCCAAAATACAGGTGATACATGCCGGTTTGGAATGTGGGATTCTGGGGGCGAACTACCCTGATTGGGATATGATTTCATTCGGACCTACGATTCGCGGTGCCCACTCTCCGGATGAAGCTGTGCATGTTAAAAGCGTTGCCAGCTTTTGGGAATTTTTAATGGCGGCGTTGAAACACCTGGCAACGGCATAACGTATCGACGGGTTTCTCCCCCGGTAGTGGCCGGGGGAGGCGGGATCAGCTCTTTTCTGAACCGCCCAGCTTTCGCATGGCGGGGATGAAAAGCAATAACAGGATAAGAATCTTAAAGATGCTTCCTGTCGCTGCGGGAGGCGGCTGCAACTCCCTGATTTCGCGAAATCCGCTGCCTACTGCCTGATACAGTACGTGATCGTGCTGTTTCACGGTAGCTTCAATTTTGTGGAGATTACCGTGGAACCCTTCCGCATTGTCGATCAGTTTTTTCAGCCCCTCGATCCACTCCCTGTCGGTGGGGCGGCGTATGGCGGCAATCAAATCCAGAACCGCGTTTAACGCTCTTCCTGCATTGTCCTGTACGGCGTTGATGACTTTCAGCTTATCGGTGGCAGACTGCCTCGTCCGATGAGCATTGAATCCATGCATTCCTTTTGCTTGGCTGAAACCCAACCTGGCTCCATGTTCCAGAGAGTTCAGGTCCCTGTTGATCCTGCGAATTTGGGATTCCCAGCGATCGGTAATCACGAACAGGTCTTTGTAACCCATATCGGTAATAAAGCCTTTACTGTTCTTGGCCCAGTACTTAAGGGATTCATCGATGATTTCAGAGAAGACCTTATTGATTTGGATGTTGAGCATATTTGCTCGAGTCACTGATGACATCTTGGCTTCCTGCTTATTGAAGTGCGTAGTTTTCTGTTATGAATTTTTAAAATGGCCACAAAAAACGTTCGACCACTGACGTCGAAAGCGTTTTTTTCTCAGCATTTACGTCATTAAAAATATCTATGAAGATAGGTTGTTTGATAGCTCATGTGTGCTGTGGGTGACTTAGCTTCCGCCGATTAGTAGCGCCTCTCGATTAATAACTTCTCTCAAATAAAGCACCTCTCGATTAATCGTTCCTCGCGACAAATAAGAAGAGCCATGTCAATTAATCAACACAAAGTAAAGGGGGATACGGGCGGGGTTCCTAATGCTCTTCCAGTCAAGTTTAGAGTACGTCTGGTCAAGAGAGTCCGTCTGGTGAAGAGTATTCGGTGGATAAAGGGAAATCATCGGATGAGTAAGGTTCAGTAGATAAGGGGAACTCCGCGTAGAAGCGTGTTTCAACATTGGGCTCAGATTCGAACCCGATGGTCCCTCCCATTTTTTCAACCAGGTCTTTGGAGATTGCAAGGCCCAGCCCAGTACCGCCTTTGATGCGGCTATCGGAACTGTCAGCCTGGGAAAATCGGTTGAAAATACGCTCCCGAAAACCTTCTGTGATGCCGGGACCGTGGTCGATGACGGATAGTCTGGCGTGCTGTTCGATAGTCTCCAGGGCAACGGTCACAGTGCCGCCTTCACAGGAAAACTTTATGGCATTTGACAGGAAGTTAGCCAATACCTGAAGCAGGCGGGAATCGTCCGCTTCAATATGCAGGGATTGCTCAGGCAGTTTCGATTCGATCGTTATTTTGTATTGGTCTGCAAATGGCTGCAGGGTTTCGACGGCTTGCTTTAACACATCGGAAGGATCAAGTCGGCGAATTTTCAGGCTGAGCATTCCTGCGGATATTTTCTCCATGTCCAACAGGTCGTTGATGAGTAATTGAAGACGCTTACTGTTCCTGATGGCAATGCCGATCAAGTCTCGGGCGCGGTTGGGATCAGTATCAAGGATGTCAGTCTTGGCGAGAAGTGACAGGGAACCGCTGACTGAGGTGATGGGCGTGCGTAACTCATGGCTCACAGTGGAAACAAACTGATTCTTCATGCGCTCGAGCCGTTTACGCTCTCTTATATCGTGAATCTGTAGCAGCAATTTCCTGCTGCCTTTGGTCTTTCCCTGCAGACCGGCCATGTGAAACATGATATCGACTGGTTCTCCATCAATATTGGAGAGAGTCATTTCCCAGGACTGGGGTCCCCGTTCCTGACTCAGGGAGGCATTGAGCTCTGCCAGAGTCTTGTTGAGAAATGCAGGGGAGATCAGTTTCATGATGGGCTTATCGATGAGTGTTCCCGGCTCACATTTAATCATGTGGTGAAATGCCGCATTGGCGGACTCGATTCTCAGTTCATGATCAACGATCACCATCCCGATAGGTGCCATTTCAAAGGCGCTGGTGAAACGTGTTTCCACATGCTGTTTATCTTTTTCCACCCGGATATGTTTTTCCCTGGCACTCAGGAATGAGTACACCAACAGGGAGATCAGGAATGAGCCGATGGCTCCCCAGATGCGCAGTGCCCGGTAATGTTGTTCGGCTGACACAATGCCAAGAGGGAAAGCGTCCATGGTCCAGACGGCTCCTGGAAGCTGTATGGTCAGGCTGGATTTAGCCCGCGAAGGGTAGTCGCCCGTTTTGAAAAAAGTCTGGGTGCCGATGTCGGTGTCTCGCTTGAGAATAACTCCCAACTGTAGCTCGGCGGCGGTTTCCCTGACGACATCATACAGATGGTCTGCATTAATGACGGTACTGACCAGTCCCCAGTATTGATCGTATTCCAGAAACACGGGAACCCGGTAGATCAACCCATTACCACCCTGAACAAGCTCAATTGGACCGGCCAGCTTGGCCTGACGTTCCTTGATGGTTCTCTCCACTGCGGGCCATTGCTGAGGCAGGTCGGGGTAGTACAAACCTAGCGCGGCCTCATTGCCCTCCAATGGATATATGTAGGTCAGGCGATTGCCTGGTGCCAGGCCGATGTTGCGGATGTATTTGCCCTGGCGGATCAGACTCTCAAGCCAGAAAGACAAGTCGTCAGGCTTGATGATGCCTTTGTTGGCCTGAATGTAGGAAACCAGCCCGGTGGCCAAGTGCAGTGTGGCGTTCAGTTCGGACTGTAGAATGCCGCGAATTTCCCCTGCCTGGCTGAGAGTGTTCCGGTGCTGGATCAGTTCCTGGCGGCGAATCTCCTGAAACAGAATCAGTTCAACGATCCCTGTCACAAAGATAAAAATACTGCAGGCAACCAGATATTTCCGCAAGATTAAGTCCTTGTATATACCGACATGTCAGGGGCTGATCCACATATGGCTAAGGTGGCGGATGGATACTTATATCAGCATAGTCGATATATCCGGGCTCATTGAAATTCCGGGCGGGATAAGGGAGCTGAAGACGGCGGGACCAGATGGCCCCGCCGTAGAGATCGCTATACTCGATAGCAGCTATCGATACAGGATTTGAAATTCAGCTTTCGGTATGCAAACAGCTCTCGGTATACAAGCAGCTTTCGGTACACAAAAAGCTAGCGATATAACGAGAGGATGCGTTCAACGGTTCCATCGTCACGCATACCACTTAACACGGTGTTCAGGCGACTGATGTCCTGATCCGGTGTGTCCAGGTTCATCGCCAGATATAGTTGGGTTTCTTTGATCGTGAACACCGGCTCAATGGTATTAATGCCGGCCTGCATGGCGTAGTAAAGGCCAGAGGAGGTGCTGGTTATCCATAAATCCACCTGGCCTTCATCCAATCGCTTGGGATTCAGGCTGTCATCTTCCAGTTCCGACGCGTTATACCCGTTCTGTTTAAGGAACTGGGCGCGTGAATCATTCTTGTAGCATCCGATGATATATGGGTGAGCATCTTCGATTTTTTTCAGCTTGATACTGGAATTCTTTTTGGCGAAGAGTACCCAGTCATTGGTGGCCAGGGGGCCGACCCATTTAAAGAGGGGTTTTCTCGCCTCGGTATAGGTGGTGCCGAATACTCCCCGAAAAGCTTTCCGCTGGGCGAAGTTGTAGGCATAGTTCCAGTTTCTGAGTTTCAGGCGATAGTCGTAACCGGCGCGTCTGAACAACTCTTTAACAATATCGGTGTTGATACCGTGGATATTCTCGTCCTTGTGCTCAAACTTATTGTCCTGAAGGCTCATATTGAACGGTGGGAAATTCTCTGTGACCAGATTGAATTTATCCTCCGAAAGAGCCGATACCGTGAAAAAAAAGGTCGCGATAAATGTCATCAGACATGCCAGTTGGCGCACTGGCAGACAGTGTTTGACAGGACTCATAGATACCTCGGTTACAGCGGGTTCAATTGTGGACAGCCATGAAAAATCATGAACTGTCATATTAAGATTAGAATCTGGTTAAAATTTGCCCATAGTGAATTTCCACGTCAGTGAATACACGGATATGGAGAGTTTTTTGATGAAACGAAGGGGCTACCAGAGGTTCAGTTGCTCGCCGGAGGAACCGGATTTGTCAGTTTTATCCCCGGAAGATGAGGTTGGTGGCAGAATAGTGGAGGATGCCCCGGCAATCACCGCTTTTCCCCAGAGGCGTTCCGCCAACCCGGACATGCGATTGGTTTTTCGATGAACGGCCGCTCTCAGGGAGGCTTTGTTACCCCACAGGCTGACCTGCTTTTTAGCCCGTGTGATCCCGGTATACAGTAACTCCCGGGTAAGCAGTGATTGCTCCGGATCCGGCATTAGCACAGTACAGTGCTCGAATTCCGAGCCCTGACTTTTATGAATGGTCATCGCATAGACGGTTTCGTGCCTGGGAAGACGGTACAGGGGAACGGAGCGCACCTCGCCCTGGTCATCGGTAAACCAGGCTTTTAACCGGTCCTGTTCATCAGGCCAGATCAGGCCGATATCGCCGTTAAACAGTTGGGTTCGATAATCATTGTGAGTGACCATCACCGGTCGTCCCCGATAGTGGCTTTGAGCGCCCGTAACATTGCGGGGAATGGAGCCCTTGCGCTGAAGATGTTGCTCAAGCAGTTGATTCAACGTTTCCACGCCGTAATAACCTTCGCGGGTGGCGCATAGGATTCGGTAACGGTCAAAGGCCTTCAGAGCCTCAATGACCGTGCCTGACTGCAGATATTCATGATAGGCCTCTAACGCAGGTTTGAGCACAGCGACCGGAACCGGCTCCCCTGGTGGTAACGTCTGCCAGTGGACGTCCGGCCATTGTTGATCCAGAAGGATGGATACGGCGTCATCTGCACGACCTTCGTTGACTGATCTGGCGAGATGGCCGATGCCGCTGTCGGCAGTAAAGCGGTAACTCTGTGTCAGTCGGATAACGCGGTCAGTCAGCGGTGGCGGATTATGCGCAGTACCCAGTGTCGGCCTGAGGCCCAGACTTTCGGCGAACGTCATGAAATGATCACTGAGGCCAAAGGATTCCCGGTGGCGACAAATATCATCCAGAACATTACCGGCTTCTACCGAAGCCAATTGGTCGCTGTCACCGAGGAGTATTAACCGGCAGTGAGGTGGCAGGGCATCCAGGACGGAGCGCATCAGTTGGATGTCCACCATGGAAACTTCGTCTATCAGCAACAGATCCAGAGCCAGAGGATTATCCCGGTGGTGGCGGAACCCCTTTCCGTCCGGGCGGACCTTCAGCAAGCGGTGAAGTGTGGAAGCATTCGCCGGTATGCCGTTTTTAATTTCCTCTGAAGCCGGCAATTGGTTCCTGGCTTTGGCAATGGATTCCATCAGCCGGGCAGCTGCCTTGCCGGTTGGTGCAGATAGAGCCATCCGCAGAGGGTGTGGAGCAGTGTTAAGCTCCATCAGCATCGCCAGTATGCGGGTAACCGTCGTGGTTTTTCCGGTACCCGGGCCACCAACAATTGTGCAGAAATGGTGGGTGCAGGCGGATAACGCGGCCAAGGCTTGTCGATTGTCCGCTGCCAATTGTCCATTGGTATCCGCGAAGTATCGCTGCAGCAGTTCACGGGCTTTGACCTGGTCCAGATCACAACGGGTCTGTTGAAGTCGATTAAAGTGGATCGCCAGGGCTAACTCGGCTTCATAGTAGCGACTGAGATACAGACGGTGACGTTCATCCAGACACAGCAGTCCAACTGCTGAGATGTCGTCCGGTGAAGATATGGAGCCAGCTTCAGCGACTTGCCGACAACCCTGTAGAAAGTCCAGCCAACTTTCCAGAGGCGGCCAAACCGGCCAGGAATGGTGATTATCCTGCAACCATTGTTGCAAGCGTTGATTGCCGGGCCAGATTGGTTTTCCCGCCAGTTGGCTCAGGTCGAGACACAAATGCCCCTGAGTCAGACTTTGGGAAACCTGGGCTGTGGTCAGCGCCAGGAGGCCCCTTTCTTCCTGAGTCAGTCCCTCGGTACGGTGTCCGCTTTCCAGATCAGCCACCATCAGCCCCAGTGCGCGATCGAGTGGACGCAGGATTCCTGCAGCACTGGCAAGATCGATCAGAGGAATAAATGGCGCTGTCATGACGCTTCCCCCTGGACGATAGTTCTGAATTCTTCCAAAGCCGCCCTGGTCGGGCGATGGAAATATACGCCACTGGTCCTGGCAATATTGTCGGGGTTCTCTGTGGTCTCCCCTTTCAAAAACAACTCTGTGGTCATTCCTCTCAAAAACAGATAATAGGCACCGCCGAAATGAGTGTCGTAGTCATAATCCGGCAGACGTGCTTCCAGATAGCGATGCAAAGCCAGGGAATATATCAAAAGCTGCAGGTCGTACCGATGCTCCCGAATGGCAATCGTCATTGCCTCCTGATCATAGGCAGAGGCGCTGTCTCCGAGCTTGTTGCTCTTGTAATCCGCCAGATAAAAGCGGCCTTCGTGCATGAAAATCAGGTCAATAAATCCATGAAGTTGACCGCTCTGATTGGCGAAGTCCAGATGAATGTTGTCATCGTCGTTCCAGAAGCGCTGAAGGTAATCGTTAATTCGGCGGGCTTGTAAATCCCGGAACGAAAGAAAGAACTCCATCTCCACAATGCGGTCAGAAGCTGGAATCTGATGCAGGCAAAACGACCCCCGATCCTGAGAATCAGGCTGAACAAGGGGGGTGTTTAGCACCTTCCATAAATCGTTTCGCAGGGCCAGGGTCCAGTCCGGAGTCTGCTCTGGCGGGTATAGCCGGTAGAAGTCCAGTTGCCGGGCAATGACTTCATCGTGGACTGACGGATCTATTTCGGCAAAATCGATATGTTCCAGGATGCTGTGCAGGCACAGGCCACTGAGGCTACCCGCGGCAAAGCTGAGGAGCGACTTCTCGATGGGGTGAGCCGCCTCTTCAGGGCGGATGGTTTCTTCTTCGCCCAATTCTTCCGCACGGGTGGTGGCTGCAGTCACCCGTTCATCATGGCTGTACTGTGCCAGTTGGCTGTAGCTCGACTGGAACCATCGTTGCTGCACCGGGCGCTTGATGGCGAGTGCTGCCAGCGAACGGTTATCCAATGAGCCATCCTGACGCACGTATCCAGGTTCCGGCATGGGAAGGCAGGCAATGCCGGAATCGATTTCACTCAATTGAATCAGAGGAGCGAATATCCCTTCGTCGTCGGAAGGATATTGTTTGGTATCCGGCAGAAATTCGCTGTTTGCGGTATCTGCCTGCGCCCCGTAAAGCAACCAGGCCAGAGCCGTATTCTGCATTTGTTTAAAAGCGCCCCAGGGAAACACACAGTGTTGTTTTGCCCGTGTCATGGCAACGTAAAGCAGTCGCAGGTCTTCAGCCAGAGACTCCAGGTTTGCCTGGGTCTGTGCCTGTTCCCGGTCACCGAAATCCATGACCAGCTGGAAGTCCTGGTTCGGGTCATGGATACAGAAGGGTGCACTGGGCCAGTTTGAACCCAAGGCGATATACGGACAATAGACGAGGGGATATTCCAACCCCTTGGAACTATGAATGGTGACGATCTTCACCAGATCATCATCGCTTTCCAGTCTCAGCTGATGTTCATCCTGCTGTCCACCGGCGCCCTCGCGCTGGCTGACAAACCAGATACAGAGGGATTCAGGCGTAGGAGCTTCCTTTTGGGCGGCCTGCAGCAGGCTGGCAAGGTGCAGCAGATTGGTCAGCGCCCTGTCGCCCTGGGGCCGGGACAGTAATCGAGCCGGGATCTGATATTGATGCAGCCAACGCTGAAACATCACCATGAAACCGTGGCGCTGCCAGTCTTGTCTAAGCATCAGCAGTTCGTGCAGCAGTTTTTCCCAGGATCGTTCATCCCTGGCCAGTGTTTCCAGCCGGTTTGCATTGTAGCCCCAGCTATGTGTGACCAGTGCCGCGCGCAGCCTGCTCTCATCTGTCGGTTCCAGTAGTGCCTGCATCAAGTAAAACAGGTCTTCCGCCTCGATGGTTTGATAGACCGATTCACGGCTCAGAAAAACACTGCTGACATTGCATTCCTGCAGCGCTGTCTGAAGTTCCAGTGCCTCGGTGCCTTTGCGTACCAGAATCGCAATGTCACCGGGTTGCAGTGGTTTGTCTCCGAGCCGGGCCTGTCCCACCTGTCCCAGGTTGATCCATTGGGAAATCTCGCTGGCAATGGTGGCAGCTATGACCGGCACCACCTGTTTTTTGTCGAGAGATTTCTTTTGCTCATCTGCCTCCCGGTTCCACATCCAGCATTGCAAAGGGGGCACGGGTTTATCGTTGAGCATCAGTGGCGAAGCATCTGCATGGCCGGCAGCTTTGACCGGATAGAACTCAATGTCCTGCCCCATAAGAAATGCGTTGCTGTTGGACATAAACAGTCGGTTGACGGCATTGACCAGCTGGCTGTGTGAGCGCCAGTTGGTGTCCATGGTGAAGCGGGAGGGCGTGTCATGCTTGGCCTGAAGATAGGCATAGATATCCGCGCCACGGAAACTGTAGATCGCCTGCTTGGGATCACCAATCATCAGTAGTCCGCAGGTATTCTGATCAGCCGGGTAGACGGCATTGAAGATGGCATATTGGGCGGGATCGGTATCCTGGAACTCGTCAATCATGGCCAGGGGATAGCGCTGCCGCAGGGTGTTGCACAGTTGATCGCCCAGAGGCCCTTTGACGGCTTCCCTGAGACGGGTAATGAGATCATCGAAACCCAATACCTGGCGTTGTTGCTTGAGTCTGGAAAAAGCAGAGCGCACATCTTTCAGGAGCGTGACCAAAAGCCAGGGAGCTAATTGTTCGCCGTATTCCAGATAGGACTCCACTGCTTCAAACAAGGGATGCTGGGGGGCATCGAGTCCTTTTTTCACTGCTGCTTTCAACACCTGTTCATTGAGATATGACTGGGTCAGCAGGATCGATTGCTTCGGAAGCGAAAGAGCATCTTCCAACCCTGACCAGACATCCATTTGTTCCTGCAAAGCGTCCAACGTGGCCGGCCCATAGTTTTTGGCGCTCGCGCTGATGATTTTTGCCTGGGCAGCTTCTCTTAGGAGATCCAGTGCATCATGACCCTCGTTTTGCCAGTGCTGCTTGAGGGTCTGGGATTGCTGCTTTATGCCGTCAATGTCGAGGTTGAATTCCGGTAGTTGAAGATCAGTTTTATTCAGATAGCCTTTGAGTATGTCACGTAGGTGATCAGGCCCCTGATATCCGAGCTCAAAGGCGGTATGTGCCAGTATTGGATGCTTGTAGAACCGTTCTCTCCAGACTTCCTGGCAGGCTTGCTGCAACAGCCGGCTGGTATCCTGTTCCAGTGTGGTATCAAACAGGACGCCACTGTCGAAAGCATGGTCCTGCAGGGCTCGCTGGCAAAATCCGTGAATGGTGTAAATGGCCGCGGTATCCATCTCCAGAATGGCTTTTTGCAGACGCCAGCGGGTTTTTTCCAGAGCATCTGCACCATCAGCCTGTTCGGCGTCCGGATGGTTTTTGGCGATTTCGCGCAGCCATTGCCATTCATCTGTTTCTGCTGGGTCAGTCTGTAGTGCCTGCCAGGCATGATGCAGTCTTTCCCGAATCCGATTGCGCAGTTCGTCTGTTGCGGCACGGGTAAAGGTCACCACCAGTACATTGGCGACATCCAGATGGGATTCCACGATGGCCCGCAGATACAGCGTGGTGATCGTGTAGGTTTTACCGGTGCCCGCACTGGCTTCAATCAGTTGACGACCGTGTAGGGGAATACAATGGGGATTTAAGGACTCCACTAACTCTCCTCCCCTGTATCACCGGTATCGATCGAATGACCTCGTGTCCGGTGCTGGAGAATCGGCGTCCAGATTTGTCTGGCCAGGGACTCGAATTCCTCGTCCAGGGGATGCTCGATTTGTTGCCAGACCAGCCTGTTGTAAGGATGGAGAAGTTCACTGCGGTCGGGGGCGCTTTCATTGTACCAGCGCCGCTGAGCTTCGTTCGAAGCATCCTTGCCGGAGGTTAATGCCTCTGTATAAGCCAGAGCTGTATCCGGAAATAGCGGTAACGGGCGGCTGCCGGATTGATGGATAAGCTGCATGAATTGCTGGAGGTGCCCCAGCGCTTCCTCACGAGGAAGTGGGGGGAGCTGCCAGCTATCAATCGTACCTTTGCTGTAACCGATCAACTGCATCCGTTGGTGAACTTTTTCCGGCTGTAGGATATTCAACACCAGATGTTCCACCCAGCTCTGCAGCCATCGATTGCCCCTTAGTGAACCGGCGAACAATTTCAGCACTCCCTGCTCCCTGCAGCCATTGAGACGGCCATGCAGTGGGACACCCAATTCTGTCAGGTCAAAATCAAGGTGGCTCGGTTTACCCTGGAGCCATGGTTCTGCGTAGGCGGTCATTTCTGCGGTCGTGGTCCGCATTTGGGAAAGCCACTGTTCACCCCATTCTCCCAACGGGAGCTGCCCTTTGGCCCGCAACACTTTTTCAATCTGTTCGGGGGACTGACCTGCGACAACTCTCTCCATCCATTGCTCGCGAATCCGGTAACCGGTTAATGCGGCCAGTTCGAAAGGCTCGCTATCCTCCAGACCGGAGACCTGCTCCAGTTCAATATTCAGCCTCTGGCGAACAAAATAACGTGTGGGGTGGCCAACGAAACTGAGCAGCGAATTCAATGACAATGGATTATCCAGGCCAAACCAGGGAGGATCAGGGGCCTCAAGCGGGGTTTCAACAAAGGGGGAATCTTCGAGCAGGGTATCCGCATCTGATGAGACCGCACACCAGTCTTGTTGATAACTTTTCAGGGAAGTGCCGGACCCTTCCTTAAAATAGGATGGATGGAACGGTTGCAGGCGATGCTCCCGGATCAGGCTTTGTGCCAACTCGGAATCACCCTGTTCACTGATAAGATCAAGCAGTTCATTGATCACCACTGCAGGTGCACGCTCGCTGTTATCCTTGATGCTGCGGCCGACATAACTGAGATAGAAAACCTCCCGTGCTGACAACAGGGCTTCCAGAAACAGGAAGCGATCTTCATCCCGTCTGGCGCGGTCACCTTTGCGGGGGCTTCTGGCGATCAGGTCAAAACTCATGGGCTGGTCCTGACGTGGAAACAGCTCCTGGTTCATTCCGAGCAGTGCAACGACCTTAAACGGCAGGCTACGCATTGGCACCATGGCGCAGAAAGTGACAGTCCCGTTCAAAAAGCGTTGGCGCCGGTTAGGACCATCGAGACGTTGGGACAACTCCTGTTTGACGATCTCAAAGGGTAGTTCTGTATGGATATTCGCCAGGGCCAGCTCTTCTGCCCATTCCTGAACCGCTTCCCGTATCGACTCCACCGCGGCGGCTTCCTGTCTGTCCAGAACAGATTCTTGTGGGGCGAATAATTCCTCAACGATATCCTGTAATAAATGTACCCAGGCGTCCGGAGCTTGTGGCCTTTTCAGCTGCTGATGCCAGCGCCGCCAGGATTCGAATTGAGCGACAAGCGCACCGAGGGTTTCCGCATCTGCACTTTGCAGATGGGAGTAAGGTGCCAGCTCCTGATAGAGTTCCATTGATTGGGGCAGCATATAGCCCAATAGCATGCGCTGCAGACCTGCCTGCCAGGAGAAAAGACCGGTATCGTTCGAGCTGGAGGCGTCCCAGCCAAATCTTATGGCGGCTTCGTTAACCCAGCGACGTACCTGTTCCAGTTGCTCCATATCCCAGCCAAGTCGGCGAGTGATCGCTGGAACTTCCAATATTCCCATGACGTCCGGGGCATTCAGGGGGCCCTGCAGTAAATCCAGAAATGACAGAAAAATTTGCACCAGGGGCGTGTCGCTGGTGCGGCTCAAGTCCGCCAATGACCAGGGAATCACCCGATCGCCTTGCTGTGCGCCGAATACTGCTTCAATAAATGGGGCGTAAGTACCGATGTCCGGAGTCATGACCACCACGTCCCGCGGATCCAACGGGGCATCATCCGGTGCATTCTGAAACAGTGCCTGTAGTTGATCATAAAGTACCTCAACCTCTCGCAATGGGCTGTGGCAGCTATGAATCTGCAGGCTATGGTCCGGTGTCGGATGGTCCTCCCATGGAGTTTGTCGAAGGTAAAAAATGTCTCTCTGGAGCCTGTTTAATATGGTTGGGCTGGTAATATCCGACTCGGGAAATACCCCAATGTCATCCTGGGGCAGATTGATCAGTTGGTCGATATGATCCCTTAACGGCACTCCCCAGGAGGCTAGCAACCGGTGCCCTTCCTCAAATAATTCCGCTGCTTCGGGTGTGTCACTTAACCTGATTTTGGTAATCGTCTTCCTGGAAGTGATGTCGCCCCAATATTGTGGTGTGGGGGTAAACTGGAACAGTGTGATCGGTACTTTCTTTGATAATTCCGTGATGACCTGGAGATAGCCGGACGGCATATAGGGAATACCGAAGATACTGATTCTTTCCGGTAGTGCAGGGATTTTCGCCTCGGGCTGTGTCGCCTTTCCCTGAATCAGCTGGCTTAAACCTGAAAGTAACTGCTCACTTAGTTGTGCGCGATGGGGGACGTTGGTGTCCGTATTAAGCTGACGCCAGAGTATCGCCTGCCAGGCGTTTTCCCCCAGTGATTCAGGATTAAACTCCACAGATTGCCATTGCAGGCACCATTCAGGTCGATAAATCAGATAATGATCGAAAACGTCGGCAACCTGCCGGCTGAGCTGGTAAAGCCTCAGGTCGGGTGAGTCCTGTCGAAGGTATCGGGCGAGCACCTGAAATGTCGGATCGTCCAGTAGCCCCGGCAGAAGATGATATAGCCTCCAGGTCAGAACATTCTTGCTCCAGATATCCTGTTCGGGAATTTCCGGTAATACCAGCCGATAGAGCTGCCACATGAATTGTGCTGGCAATACCAGGTCCAGATTAGCCGCAATGCCGCTATGCTCCGCCATCTGTTGCTGTACCCATCGACCCATCCCCTGGCTTTGTACAATGATGGTTTCTTTCATCAATGGGTGGGAAAGAGGTTCACGCAGTGTCGCGGCCAGCAGATTAACAAGATGCTCCTGTCGGTGGCTGTAGATAACCTGAAGCATGAAACTCCTAAACTTAGTGAAAATGGCCGGGAGCAGAAGACGCCTGGTGCTTATTGTTTGAGAAAGGCCAACTGTTTGGGAAAGGCCACCTGTTTGTGAAACGCCTGGTGTCTGTGAAAGGCCAATTGTAGCCCATAGCCTGATGGTTGCCGATGGTCTGTCCGAATATACAGTAAACGTGTCTCATATTAACAGGACTGCATCAAGCCTTATGGGAGTTTTCATTCAAGGTCGATAAAGCCTGCAGGAGCATATCCTTCAAAAACGGCGTTTTATAACCCAGAGCCCGCGCTTTTCGGCTATCCAGGCTGGTGTCTTTTGGACGTCTGGCAGCCATAACAACATCGGACTGGGATTGCGCCCGGACCAGTTCAGTATTCTGGTTGAGCAGGGCTGCCAGTTGAGTCAGTAAATGGTAGCGGGTGATGGTTTCGATGCCCCCAAGATGGAGGGTTTCCCCATCTGCATGGTGAAAGCAGTGGGAAAGGCCTTCTGCCGCCACAGAATAAGTAACAGCAGAACGGTATTCGTCATTGAATGCCTGCAGAGTCTCCTGCCGGGAGAGCTGTTCAACCCAATGTTGTAGCGCGGATGACTTGGTCAGTCCGATGCCGAACATCCAGGGCAGCCGGGCAATGATGGAGGCCGGATGTATTTCCCGGATCAAATCCTCTGCCAGTGCCTTGTGCTCGCCATAGACATTGATCGGGTTCACTTTGTGGCTTTCTGCGTAGTTACCTTCCTGCCCATCAAATACCAGGTCGGTGGAGGTGAATAAAAAACGGAGTCCCCTATAGGCACAGCTGCTGGCCAGGTTTCTGGTGACTTCGACATTCAGTGCCATCGACAGATCTGGATTCTGTTCACAGGTATTGGGATCTGACAGGGCTGCGGCATGTATCACCCCGATTGGCCGCATGTTATCCAGCATGGCATTCACCAAAGGCTGGTCAGTGAGATCCAGTCTTACCCGGTAAGGAGCCAGAGCTTCCGGCAGCGCCATCCGATGACTGACTGCGACCACATCATAGTCCTTTGCAAACACCCGACACAGGTGCGCGCCGAGAAATCCGGAAGCGCCGGTGATAACTATTTTGGCATGGGAACTTGGGGTTTCGTTGAACATCGATACTGTCGGTTTTAATTCGAAACAGAGGGCGTCTGAAACGCGGTATTGTTCCTGCGGAAATTCAGATGCCTTGCAGGTATTTTTGCCTAGTCTGCATGGAAACTGATCATGATACAATCCGCCACCCGCTGGTGAGACCTGATAGTCATTCAGGTTCTTTTATGTCTGATGGATGTATCAAGATGAAAACGTTAAAAGCTGAAATTCTGTTGATTCTGGCCGCCGTTATCTGGGGGATGGCGTTTGTTGCCCAGGTAAAAGGGATGGAACATGTGGGTCCGTTTACCTTTAATGCTGCGCGTTTTCTGATGGGCGGCATTTCACTTCTGCCGTTGTTGTATATCCTGCCCCGCTTTCAGCGTGTCAGCCCGAAGAAACCGGCCTCCAGTGGCCTGTTGTTGGGAGGAATTCTCGCAGGTCTGTTTTTGTTTGCCGGAGCCAGTCTGCAACAAGTCGGGCTACAATACACGACTGCAGGTAAAGCTGGATTTATTACCGGTCTCTATATTGTGATCGTACCGATCATTGCCTTGTTCTGGGGGCATAGGGCTCTACCCAAAGTCTGGCTCGGAGCAATACTGGCGGTCACCGGACTGTACTTCCTCAGCATTCGAGGCGACTTCGTCCTCTCCTATGGGGACAGTTTGCAGTTGATCGGGGCATTATTCTGGGCTGGTCATGTGCTGCTGTTGGGATGGCTGTCGCCCCGATACAACCCGATTCAACTATCCATCATCCAGTTTCTTGCTTGCGGGCTGATCAGTCTGGTGATTTCCCTGGTATTTGAACCCACATCACCTGATACCTTGCTGGCGGCAGCCGGGCCAATTGCCTACGGCGGCATCATGTCTGTCGGCGTGGCCTTTACGTTACAGGTGGTTGGTCAGCAATGGGTTCCCGCTTCCCATGCGGCGATTATTATCAGCCTGGAAGCCGTATTTGCAGCCATCGGCGGTTGGTGGTTGCTGAATGAACATCTGGATGGTCAGGCATTTTTTGGGTGTGGTTTGATGCTGCTTGGAATGATCGTGTCCCAGTGGCCTTCGCGTCGTCGCGCAAAAGCTGACACAGCAGTAGCGAACGACGACAATCCCCTGCCAGCGGCACCTTTGGCCGAATAGCCCGGATTTACTCGACAGCTATCAAATCTTCTTCAGCTGGACAGCCATAAGAGAAAGCAGGCCGGAGACTTACCCTCTCGGATAGACAACTCCGGCCTGTTTCTCACATTGAAGAGCGTTTTTTAATTAAGACGGGCGCTGCGCCGCAGCGATGAAAAACATTGGTCGCTCTAACTCAACTTTCAGTTCAGGTTGCTGTTCTATCTGCTCCGCTGTGGGCTTCCATTCTTCAAGATGTCGAAGCATCAGTCCCTGCCTGAGCAGCATGTTCACGTAAGTTCCCAAAGTCCTATGTTGCTTGGTGACGCCATCGGCCAGCCAGTTGGTGATTCTTGGCCCCTCGACCAGGTATTGATTTACCGGCCATAGGTTCTGGTGATCATCAAGCTGAGTCCATCCTGGATTGGAAGGTGCGGTAAAAACCGGGTGCTCTGCTGAAAACACCAGCCAGCCTCCCGGTTTTAAAGCTCTGTGTATCTTCGCTACTAAGCCTTCAAGATCTTCCAGGTAGTGGAACGTCAGAGAGCTATAGACCAGATCATAAGAGGACTCGGCAAGAGAAACTTTTTCCAGGTCAGCCTGTTCATAATGGATTTCGGGATCACTGGTCATTTCCTTTGCCCGGGACAGCATGTTTTGGGAAACATCAACACCGAATGCCTCTGAAGCACCCTGCTCGCGAGCCCAGCGGCAAAACCAGCCGAACCCGCAGCCCAGATCTGCGATTCTGCGATCTTTCAGATCCGGAATCAGGCTCCTGATGGAAGGCCACTCCGGGGCACCGTCAAATCCGGCAACTGATCGGGGAAGCTGGCTGTAACCCTCAAAAAAGGAGGGGGTATCGTAGATATTTTGTGTCATTGGTTTGTACTCCGTTAATAAGCCATAGACGAACGGGATACAACCTACAGGCGTGACAAAACCCCGTCCGTGTGACGGCGGGGTTGCGTCGCTAAATCGCGAACTTAGTTGCTGGTTTCACGATTTACGGGCACCCCACCAGGAATGCCCTCAATTCGCGAAACAATGTGAATATCGATGTAGATCATGCGCGGATTATCGCAGAGCGCTAAACAAGCGTCAAAGACGGAAAGAGGACCTGACTGATTTCAAGGCATCAGCAGGAATGTCTCTGTCAAAGTCTGATTTGTTTGAGCAAAGCCAGGAGGTCAGGGGCCATCTGGCTGAGTGAGCCCAATGGCCCCATCATGTCCAGCATGTCTCCCCGGTTGTGGAAACTCTCACGCTCAATCTGATCGAGCATTTTATGTAAGTAGCGCTCGCCCCGGAGGCGATTGATCGCCAGTTCCGCCAGCGGAGACAGCAATGGTGCTGCGGCCAGGCTCGCCAGCATACCGCTACCCGCTCCTACCCAGCCGACCCAGGCGGGTATACCGGTCAGTTTGGCCCAGATGACTCCCCAGAAGGATTGCTGGGAGAGATACACGCCATTGGCCAGCGCCGCTCCAGTTGCCATGGCGCTGCCGAACGTGATCTGGCTACCCAGATGACCTGCCACCTGGCGCCCGAGGCCTCCAATCAACAGAAACATCAGCAGATCCCGGCCACCTTCCCTGGTGCCTCCAAATCTGCCCAGTCGGTCACGCAGAAACTCTGTGATCAATTCTGACTGCTGATCTGTCAACGGCTCCTGCAACATGGTCTCACAGGCCTCCCATTCGGGAATCCAACGCTCAATCACCTGATTCAACTGTTGCTGTAATAGGGACAGCTGAAGCAGCTCTTGCTCCAAGACCAGCAATAACTCTGCTTCCTTTCCCGACAGGGGAATAGGCGCCAATGGCCCTTTTTTCCATAACCGGGAGGACATTCTCCAGAATGTTTTCGGTACGGATATCAGATCGTGGGGAATATCCTTCTTGTTTTTCCAGTGCCGGGCAGAGATCCCTTTGAGCGAAACAAAGTGGCGTCGATAAAACCCCGGCACCCGATCATGAGCTGCAACGAAATGTGCATTGATGATCTGCGAAATTTCCTCGGCGAATTGTGGGGTATTGGGAGTGGTTATGGTGGTCACATCAGGTATCAGATAGAGGTTCTCTTTGAGTATAACGGACAAGTTTCTAAATCATACACAGAGATAGCCAAAGGCATGCCGGATAATCAGGGAGAACTCACCGCGTTTTGGGCTTTAACACATTTATTGTGTACTTCATCAAACATAGCGCCCTGGTCGAGGCATTGATCTATTTCAGAGCTATTTATTTCGGAACTACCTATTCCAGAGCCATCTCTTTCAGAAGAAGATTTAAGCAAGGGTAAAATGGCGGCCAATATGGCAATGGCGAGGAGAACGACCGGAAATAAAAGCATGATTAATGCTTCACGTTTGTAATGTGATGTTTGTTTTTGCATTTGTTATCCAGTCAGCATTGAACCAAGTATGCCTGTCAGTAGTGTTGTTGTCAGGACCGCATCCGCCCTTATCAATGTCTTGGCAAGGGAACAACGGGAATGGGCGATTGATACCTTGGGAGGGTATTTCAAAATCTCAGTTATTTGCTCAATAACATTCTCGAGTTTGGATGCGCTCTCGGTGGTAATGCTCACGTGTTGAGTGACGCTATCCAATTGAAACGCAAAATAGGTCGCGCCATTTTCTTCTGCATTGAAACTCCATCCTGCTATCGAAGCTACTGGAATCTCATAGCGAGGTCTGAATGTGCCACAGTCAATAATAAGACATCTTTCACTGATGCTAATTTTCACCTGTTCATTCCTGATATCACCTGGGAGATATTTCGAGTGCGGATAATTAGGAAATATACGTTCTTCTCTCTCTTTTTCCCATTACGTGATGGTTATCAACAGAGCTTGATGTTGGGGTTGTTCAGAGCCGAATAAATGCGGCTCTCATTGGCACCGTAATCATGAGTTCGAACCAGTTGATCAATCATCGCCGCAATCTTTGCGGACCCCTGGGCCGAAGGTTCAATTGGCGATACAGTCGAATAGTCGCTCTCTTCATTGCAAAGAATACGGAGATCGATCACAGGCAAACCGAGACTGACGGCTTCCTGCAGAATGACTTCATTGAACAATGCCAATGCCGTTAAAGCCCTTTCAGTAATGCCCGGGACACTGTTGTAAACCGTGCATACTGTAAGGTTTGGCGCCTTACTTAAAATACTGCTCAACATTTCCCGATAACGATCCTTGAATGCTTCGCGAATTAGGGTTAGTTCTTCGAGAGCTTCGCCGACGGTAGATACGGATTTATTGATAATTTCCACAGCACGTAATGCATCGTTGCCTCCGCAGCTGACGAATAAGTGAGTCACATCCTGAGGCAGGTTAAGTAACTGTTTCGTGACATCCGAAGTTATGTCACCGTCAATTGCCAACAGACTGATGCTGCTGTTTCGATCCACCATCGCCGAAAGTTGATCTGATACCGACTCACCTGGGTCGACATAGGAAGCATTATCAAATACGGAATCACCGAGGAGCGCAATGTGTGTCATGTCTGTGTCATCAATCATTACAATGAAAATTGTATGTCTTGTTCGATCCTGGTTATTGCAGAGATAGATTCGGAGTTAGACAATTTTTCTATGCTACTGACCGAAAATATTCCTATTGTGTCTAAGAACCATTCACAACTAGCGGATTATAAAGGCGTTTGAGAATTCTCTCATGCAGCGGGACTCCATGGAACTCGTGGACGTTGCGAAGGTGCCGGTGAGCTCGGTCTGTGGTTGGGACATCTTCTCATTAATTTGACGAAATATTAACGCGGAATGATCGGATCTTTACATCCCCTATTGATGTCTTCAAACTGGAATTTCCTCTAAATCAGGTAGATGGGATTCACCGCCAATGAATTGTCTACCGTTTGCGCTTGAGGGAGCTAAAGGGATTACAAGTATAAGGAGATTCGAATGCCCCCTGTTAACTACTCGCCAGTCCACATCACCAAACCTTTTCCTGATCGCTGATGATTTACCCTGTGTTTCGTAGATACATCTATAAAGCTGACATCTTGGAAATAACTCAGCTGACCCGAACACAGGGTATCAGTCGTATGGAAAATAGATTGGAATCTGCCGTTTTCCCCCAATAACCCTCAGCTTTCCATAAGGATATGAAAAGATGAATAAAAATAATCCGCAGCGCATATCTGCAATACACTCCAGTGCATTCAACTGCTCAAGTTTTCTGGACTCAGGGGTAGATCCCAGAACAGGTTTATATACCACGATCGTATCTTTATCTGATATCGGCCCTATTCAATGTCCGGAATTCCGTTGGCCTCTTTCCCTGATGTTCAACTCTTTGCAAAACCAGGACAAGGGATTGGGAGTTGGTTGGTCATTGCGGTTGAGTTCGTATGACCCCGAAAAATACCGCCTGACACTTTCTAGTGGGGAAACATTCAGAGCTCTGGATAGTGGTCACCATCTGGATATCCTGGATCAGAAAGTCAAAAATTTTCTTGTGGAGAAAACCGGTAACCACCTGCTGATCAAATATAAGTCCGGGATGCTTGAAAAACTGACCCAGTTCAAAGCCGGCATCTATGTTCCTACTGAAGTGATTACCCCCGAAGGTCATTCACTTAAGCTTCGCTATATGGATTTTCAGGGCCATCCGCTGTTGAAGGACGTGCGTGATGATGTTCAGACCCTGCTGAAAACAGAGAAGAGCGAGCAACAGGTTAAAATCACGCTGCACCCGGACACATCCAAGGAGAGCATTTACTCCTTGGTATTGAAGAATCACTGCACGGTGGCAATTCGACTTCCTGTGGATAATCTGGCCAGCTGGCGCTATCAATATAGATACATGGGAGGAATGCTATTCATCACCCGGGTGGATACGCCTATGGGGGGTGCCGAGATCATTCAGTATCAGGAGCAGGGCCACACTTTGCCCGCCTATGCCCCCATGCCTCATATGCCCTATGTGGTGAGTATTATCAGCACGCCCCGCTCCGGGCAGCCGGAAACCACAACCACCTATCGTTATACCACGAAGAACTTCCTCGGCTATGATGCTCCTCATCTGGTTTGGAATGATTATCAGGATAATCTCCATAAGGTGGCCGGTGAGTATGAATATGGGATGGTCGAGACGCTGATGCGCCACCATCAGGATGGTGACCGGGCGGTGAGAACCATCAGCCGGGTTTACAACCGCTATCATGTACTGCTGTCTGAAGTGACCAACCAGAACGGCAAGGTTTGCCGCAAAAAATACGAATACCCTATCCTGCCCGGATTACCCTATAAAAACCAACCCTCTCAGTGTCTTCTGCCGAGGCGGGAAATCGTTAGCTATTACCTTTCCTTTGATACCTCAAACCGGCACGAGGAAGTCACCGAAACTGATTACGATGAGTTTGGCAATATCTTGCGTCGTCTTTCACCGTGTGGTGTTGAGGAAGTCAAAAGCTACTATGGCTTAGAAGGAGAGCCCGGCTGTCCTCCTGATCCTCTGGGATTCGTTCGATGGGTCAAGGAAAGCACGGTGACACCGGCGCCTGTCACCCATGTGGCTCTTGCGGCTCCGGTGATGCAGACCCGTTACCGATATATGGAATTTCCTCCGGTGCATGAAGGGTATCCCAACTTTCTCCGTTTAGTGCATGAAAGTTTGTGGGAAACAGGTATCGGGCACGATGTCATTCGCGTGAACAAAGAGATGGAATATTGGGACGATCCAGCTAATGCCGGGATGCATGGGCGCCTGGTGGCGTTGTCAGAAACGCTGAATCATCTCACAACCACTCACAGATACCGATATATTGTCCATGCCCATGAATTGGCTATCAGCGAATTAGCTGTTCGTGAGTTGCCTGTTCGTGAATCGGCTATCCGTGAGTTGGCTATTCGTGAGTCGATAGTGGGTTACGACGGTAGACGTAGGGAGTTGCTTGAACATCGCTGTCAGCTGACAGGACGGCTTGTTCGAATGCAGGACGATGAAGATGTCTGTATGGAGTTTGAGTACGACAAATTGGGGCGGGTGATCCGTGAGACCACCGCTGGCGGTACCGAGTATGAAGCCAGTCGAATCTACCGTTATAGACTGACGACCTGTGATACTGATCAGGCGGAACTGTTGACCATCGATGCAACCGGCGTTCAGACACGGACATTGTTTGACGGCCTTAATCGAATCCTTCGAATTGAGTCCCAGGATGTGAATCAGGCTGACGGCGTGATTCGCACGATCTATGAGGCCAGCTATAACGAATTGGGCCAACTGGTGGAAGAAACCTGTATCGACTGGATGGATGGAGACGCTTTGGTTCTGACTTCCTCCTATGAATACGATGATTGGGGAAAACGGTGCAGTGTCCTGAGACCGGATGGAGTGAAGGAACGCCTGGAATGGGATCCTGTACTGTGCATGGAAACCTCCTGGGAGGAGACTGTATCGGGTGAAGCTGCCGGTGAGGTAAATAACCCGGAGGAGAATATCCAGGAGAGCTGTCATCAGGAAGATAGCGCTCAAGCAGCCTATGCCCAACAAGAAAGACCTGAAGCATCCTGGTCTGTCAATTGCTCTGCCAACAGCTCTGTCAACTGCTCCGCTAAAAAAGTAACGATCAAAAACCTGTTCGATCAACCGATAGTGGTCGATTATCTGGGGGCGCAGGAAAGATCACTTGGTCGAACGCTCTATGTATACGATGGATATGGACGTTGTATCTCCAGAACCGATGCGTCGTTACAGATCACCACTTATGAATATGATTATGCCGACCGTCTGGTGACTACGATCCTCCCGGATGATACGGATATTGTTTACTGCTACAGCCCTCATAGTCGACGTGATCTGGTCACGGAAGTCCGGATAAATGATCTGTGTATCGGTCGACAGGAATTTGATGGATTGGACCGCCTGGTCAAAAGGAAGGTCGGCGGCAGGAAAACCACATTTGATTATGAGGGCGGTATGTCCCGGCCTATGCGTGAACAAACGCCCAGTGGAAAATCGATTGAATACCGATATGACCCCAGATTGACCAGAAAGTATACGGATCGCCTGATTCCGGGAGAACGGGAAATCAGGAAGAACCAATATGAATTTCACCCGGTGAGTGGTCAGTTAATTCGCAGTCTTGATGTCAGTACCGAAAGTGAACACCTGTTGGATTACTTTCCTTCCGGCATGCTCCGGCGGGAAATCTGGATGCAGGGAGGTCTCATGGAAGAGGCTGCTTACCGGTATTCCATGCAAGGATTATTAACCGAATATAAGGATCCTTTAAGGAAGCTCCAGCGAAACTACTACGATGAGTGCGGGCGTCTGGAGCGGATTGAATATGAGCATGCCCAGGCGGTATTCAGCTATAACGGATTTGGTAAGTTATCCCAATGTGATCTTCATGATCTTCATCATAATGTCTTTATCACCACGATGCTGGAGTATGACGAACTCGGTCGGGAATGGTCGCGCTCGATTACCTGTCCGGGAAGAGATACCTATGTCATGACGCAAAGTTATACCTCCGAGGGTAAAATCGCGCGGCGTCTTACCATGCAAGGAGGGGCGCTAATGCGTGATGAAAGTTATGAGTATGACGCCCGGGGGCGGTTGCAATACTACTATTGCGACGGAGAAAATCCGCGTCGGAACAGGGATGGCGCAGGCATCCGCGCGCAGGCGATTGACTATGATTCTCTGGACAACATCATCAAGCTGGTCAATCGTACGGATGAAGGCGAAAGTGTGCTTATTTTTAAATACGATAATTTGCTCGATCCAACCCAGCTAACCGGAATCAGCGGACCCCACCATTATCGTCAGATTGATTTCACCTATGACGGTGACGGTAACCTTATTCGGTCAATTCTAAATGGCCACGCCCAGAGTATGCATTACGACCCACTGGGCCGGTTAGCGGAGATTGGTTCCGATGCCGAGGGCATAAACCGCCATTTTCGATACAACGCTTTTGATCAGTTGGAAGCAGTGGAGCCTTCCGGGTCCCCGCACATCAGGCAGCGTTATCAGGGGAATCAACCGGTCTGCGAAATTCAGGGCACCGTTCAGAATCGCTATTTTATTACCAAACAACAGATCTGGGGGGCGCAGGATCACTATGGCGAATCGGTCATGAGCCTGTTCGGGTTCGATCAGCAGAAGAATATGCTGCTCATGGTTTCAGGGGACAAGGTGGTTGATATGCCTGGTGATTCTACTACCCACCTGCCATTGAATACGATTCCCGTCGGGGCTCCGGGGTGTTTGGGAGAAATACTGAACCAGACAACGGAATATGATTTTCCGGTGCATGATTCCCGGGCATACAGTTCCGAAATGATGCGCTATTTCAGCCCGGACAGTAGTCGACCATTTTGTCCGGGAGGTAAGAATCCATACGCCTGTTATTTTGGTGATCCGGTCAGCCAGAGTGGGAGCCAGCGACAAACCCCCGATGAAATTCTGGCCACCCGGCAACCGGGAGGCGGAGAAGGTGTGAAGGTTGTGCAATGTCTTGTGGACGCATTACGCAGACCCACAGGGGGCTTTCTCCATCTTTTGGGCATCGACAGTCAGGGAGTGTCAAAGCGAGACGATCAGGCCCCGAAGCAGGAATATCTGGGACAGGCAATCTTCAGAGAGCTGGTCCCCCTGTTGGACCGATATGATATAGGCCATGATCGGGGCTGATTGATGAATGGGTCATCGTGTTTAGCTAACGGGTCATCGGGACTAGCTAGCAAATCGCCGTAACTAACTATCGAATCGCTGTGACTAGCTATCGAATCTACTGGATCAGCATGATTAGTTAGTTGATCCCTGCGCCTGGTGCGCGGGGAGTGACCCATTAAACAGACGGTCCGGTAATTGAAGTGATTTCATCAGACGGCGTGTGTCGTCACTCAGGAAAGGATTATCAATTTTGATGCGGAGGCTGTTCTTATAGCGGGACAGCGGAAAGGCCGATTGGGTGGCTTCATGGTGCTCCATAAATGAAAGCAGGCTTCCATCCTGCAGCATCTTGAGCAACCCGCTTTCAATGCGCTGGGCCATCTGTTCCTTTTTTTTGGATATAAAGAAAAACATGGGAAATGGGTAGGAAATCAGAATCCGGTCGTAGGTGTCGAACCGGTCGCTGCCATATTTGTTGACCTCCACATAGCCTTCAATCACTGCACGTGGAAAGTAATCACAGCGATCCCAGGTCAGCATATCCCACATCAGTTCGAAAACGATGATTCGTTCCACAGTGAACTGGTTCTGTTCCAGAATATCGCTGTCCGGCCAGTGTTGGCCCTGGCAGGCGATGAGAGTTTTCAGTTGCTGAGCGCCAGTGATTTTGTCGAACTCATCATGCCGGGATTTTTTGATGACCAGCAAGCGCTCTCCCAATAGCCCCATATTCAGCGGTACCCGGATTGCCCGGAGCATTTCTTCCCGCTCGCGGTTGGTTCCGGCCCACTCAACGTCGAGATAGTTGCTGTCCCTGACGAGCAGCAATGACCGCGCCTGAGACACGTTCAAATCTGTTACGACCACGTGTGCTTCGCCGTAGTCCTCGGTAGTGTTCTGCAGTACGGTCTGTAACAGGTCCTTGTAGTAGGCGAAAGCTGCATCCCCTGGACCTTGGGGAGCACGGATGCGTACTTGTTCCTCTCCAAATGCCGCAAAGGAGATTAGGGAGAGTACCGACATAAGAATGAACCATCCAAGTCTTATCATTGTCAGCCACAATGGTTGTTAACAACATTGCCTGTAACAGCCGGCTTTCGAAACACTGTTGTTCAGATTGCGTCTTTTGGACCGCGATGACCTGACATCATTTTCTAAGTCTAGGGGGTGACGGCATTTACTGCCATAAATCGCAGACTGGCTGTAAGCTAATCATGAACCCACAAGAAAACAGCTTCAGGAATCCTTCTGATGAAAAAAATACTGCTGCTTATCATCTCCCATGGCCTGGTTCTGTTCCTGGGATTTGCTGCTGGAATATACACCCTGCCTATTCTTATTGCACCAGACGCTCCAAGTGAGGATGAGATCTCGGCAGTTTCGGGTGAGGCGTTGTTTGGCGGTCGTTTTCGTCGGGATCTCGCGGGAAGCGATGGATTACATTGGGGAGAAGGTGAATTCTCGATCGGCCCCAGATCGGCGGTCTTAGAGGGGGAGCTGGCCCCAGGGCCTGATTATAAGCTGTATCTATCGCCCTCCTTTGTTGAAACCGAAGATCAGTTTAATGCTTTGAAATCCAGTATGGTCAGAGTTGGAGACATCAAAACATTTAAGAATTTTGTCGTAGAACTGCCGGCGGGAGTGAATCCTGCAGACTTCACCACCGCCGTGGTCTGGTGTGAGACGTTTGGTCAGTTCATTACGGCTGCTCAGTACCGCCGTAACGGCGATTAGTCAGCCATAGATATTGATAAGGCATGAGAGTGACCTGGGCAACCCGATCCTCAAAGACCTTATCAGTGGTGAGATCCACCCATTGGTCGGTGGCGATAAGATTGAGTTCCGACAGATTGAACGTCTGGGGCTGGTCACTGATGTTGTGGATGGCGAAGATACTCTGGCGGCGGTCCGCACTTTGACGCCAGAATGAGAACAGTGCCTCACCGGTATGCAGCGTGTATTGCACAGCATTAGGATGAAACGCTGGTTGCTGGCGACGAATCTTCAACAGTTTTCGAATCGCGTTAAACACCTTTTGGTTATGGGTGTCATGTTCGAGAGCCTGTTCCAGATTTTCCACCTGCCAGATATGACGGTTGATGGAACGGAAATGCCCGGTGTGCTCTACACGCTGATAATCATTTTCCGTCGCAAACAGACTGTGGATATAAAACGCGGGAATACCTTCCAGGGAAGCCATGATCGCGTGGGCGCACATGAAGCGGGCGAACTGCCATTGATCCGGACCGTGTTGGGCCGTGCCGGAAAGAGCATTCCATAGACTGATATTAATTTCGTATGGCTTGGCCTCTCCGGTGATGGTGGTTCGTGAACTGACCTTACCACCGAACCGCAGCATGGTGGATATCAGAGTGTCCAGTTCCCATTCGCTTAATAACCCTTCAGTGGGCCTGACCCCCACACCATCATGAGAGGCGATAAAGTTCAGATAAGTGGTGCCATACTGCGCCGGCGGCATCGTCATCAGCCAGTTTTTGAGATGCAGACAGGAGCCGGTCACCATGGTGTTGATCAGTAGTGGTGGCAGGGAGAAGTTGTAAATCAGATGAGCCTCATTGGCATTCCCGAAATAGGTAAGGTTCTCTCTGTTAGGAATATTGGTTTCTGTAATGATGACTGAATTCGGATCAAAGTGTTCGACCAGCAGCCGCAGAAGGCGGATCATTTCATGGGTTTCGGGGAGGTTAATACATGGAGTCCCCGGGGTTTTCCACAAAAAGGCCACCGCGTCCAGACGGAACCAGCGAATACCTTTGTCGAGGTAGAGCCGGATAATTTTCAGGAATTCCAACAGTACTTTTGGGTTCCTGAAGTCCAGATCCACCTGATCATGGCTGAAGGTACACCACACATAGCGATCACCTTCGGCGGTTTTCACTTCCCTTAGCAAGGGAGAAGTGCGTGGGCGTACGACGGCACTGTGATCGTCCTCTGGCGAGGCTTCAACAAAATAAGATGCCCCCGGCTCAATTCCATGCTTATAGTTCTCAAACCACATGCTTCGGCTGGAGCAGTGATTGATGACAAGGTCGCCCATGACCTTGAACTTTTCAGTAATCCCGTAAACCTGATCCCAGTTGCCGACGGATGGATTCACGGTGGTGTAATCCATGACGCTGAATCCGTCATCCGAGCTATAGGGAAAAAACGGCAGTATGTGTACCGTGGAAATACAGTCGTGCAGATGCCGGTTGAAGAATGTGGACAAGGTATGCAGAGGCGCCTCATCGTCCCTGCGCAGACTGTCCCCATAGGTAATCACCAGGGCATCGCTTTGGTCCCAGAGATTACGGTGTGGCGTCGGCGAGGGCGTGTCCGCTGCCAGCCCGAACTGATGCAGGCATTCCTTGGCAAACTCTGCGGCGTCCAGGTCCGGATACAGCAACTGCAGATGGCCGATCAGGCGTTGTTCCAAGGGTGACAAATGACTGCGTTCCATATAGCTCCTCTAGGGCTTGTTCACACTGATTTGATAGTCTTCTGCTTGTGGCTGGCGCTTTTATTTCCTGTTTGTTTCCTTCTTGTACCCTGCCAGGCAGTCTGGAAAATCGATGCCTGCGATTTCGTGATTATTCCGCGTATTGGGCCATATCCTCTTCCACCGCCGAAGTCAGTTGATCCAGAACGCCCGGAAAAGCACTGATCACCCGGTTCCAGCTGGATATGAACGGCGCTTCCATAGGAAATTGCAGGAAGTGATTACCGGCTTTCATGATATTGCTGGCAAACAGCTCTACGGCCTGTTCTTCCTGGTGTACGTCAAAGCTTAGTCCGTTGATCACTGCATCGTTGCGATAGGTTTCGACGAAATCCAGGGCGATCCGGAAATAGGTTGCCTTGATGGTTCGAAAGGTCTCCTGGTTAAAGACAATGCCGTTCGTCGCCAGTTTACGGAAGATTGCCTTGGTGATATCGATCGACATTTTGGAGAGACCGGTATCTTCGTTTTCCAGTGACAGATCCTGGTGTTTGTGGTCATAAACATCGGCAATATCGACCTGGCATAGCCGGTTATTTGAATAGTTACGCTTCATTTCGCTGAGAACACCGATTTCGAGTCCCCAGTCACTGGGGATGCGAATGTCGTTCATGACATCCCGGCGAAATGAAAACTCGCCTGCCAGGGGGTAGCGGTAGCTATCCAGATAATCCAGGTAGTCCATGTTCCCGAACACTTTCTTCAATGCTCTCAACAGTGGAGTGACCAGCAGCCGACTGACCCGTCCGTTCATTTTGCCGTTGGCTATGCGGGAGTAGAAGCCTTTGCAGAATTCATAATTGAAGTTGGGATTGGCTACCGGATAGATCAGCCGGGCGAGTAATTCCCGGTCATAGGTGAGGATATCGCAATCGTGCATGGCGACAGACTCTGCATTGCCGGAAGCCAGTGTATAGCCCATGCAAAACCATACGTTGCGGCCCTTGCCGGGCTCCAGTGGGGAAAGTTCCTCTCCTTTCAGCGTCTTATCCACAGCCCGTAGTCTTGGTCCATCATTCCATAGCACCTTGTGTTTCTGTGGTAATACGGAAAAGAACTTCAGGGCTTCTCTGTACTGATGTTCATCGGCCCGATCCAGGCCGATAACAATTTCTGTGAGATAGGGAACCTGTTTCAAATGCTCAATGATATTGGGCATTGCCTCGCCTTCCAGCTCAGAATAGAGACAGGGAAGGATCAGCGCCAAGGGCCTGGTTTTGGAAAACTGGACCAGTTCAGCCTCAAGTTCCTCCAGGGGACGCTGCGACAGGTTATGTAAGGTGGTGATAATACCGTTTTGATAAAAATCCCCCATAATGGGCTCCCGCTGTGTGCTGTTCTTTTGTGGTTGTGATTAGCGTCTATGGCTTAATTTCCCTAGGTGCCGGTGTATCCGAGCCGGTCCAGAGCTTTTCGTATTGCTTCTGCCCAGCCTTCCGGGCCTGTGTGCTCCGTCAGCCATGCATCGTTTCTCCCCGGGACCTGAGGGGGAGGATGAGCTGGTGATCGCACGACGACGGGAATGTCTGCTTTGCTCAACATGCCGACATCGTTTTGTCCGTCTCCCAGGGCCATCGTGATCACTGAGTCACCGCAGATTTTTGAGTAAAGATCGGCGACCCAGAGCATGGCCTGGGACTTGTCAGACAGCCCCATCACATGGGCAAAACGTCCACCCCTCTGGATTTGAAGGTCCATATCGGCCAGTTCATTGGCGAATTTCTTTAGTGCGGCGGGGGAATCCTGCCATAGGAGCGGTTCGGTATATTCCCGTTGCATGGCCTGGCGAGCCTGGGTCTCGGCAAGTCCGGTCAGGTCCATGACATCCTGAACCGTCATGTCAGAAAAGCCTGTAAACCGGTATCCATCCCGCAACTCCTGGATGATGTCGATCATGCGGGCCCGTTTGGGGGCAAATGCTTTGCGCCAGAATCGATCTGTTTCTTCCAGGCATTCCTGTTTCGCGAGTTCGGCTATATTTCTTTCGAACGGGGCTTTAGTGCCTTGAGAAGAGTCTTTGGGAATGTAAACCGCAGCACCGTTTTCCACGATGAATGCGTCTGTGTGTTGAAGCTGAGGCCTGAGATCAATGAGTTCGGCGAAGGTTTTGCTGGTGTTTAGAATGCATGGGACATTCAGGCGGCGAAGTACTTCAAGTTCGTGCTCCGCAGCGGCTGCACTGTAATTGTGATGGTCCAGCAGCGTTCCATCCAGGTCAGTTGAGATCAGTAGTTGGCTCATGCTGTTGTTTGGGTGCTTCCTTGTATCAAACACCCTGCTCTCAGTTATGGTGACCGCGGCTGATATCAACCTGAAAAACGATAGGTGCTGCAATCACCGGTTTATGTAATAACCAGGTGTGGCAGCATCACCGACCTCAGCGAAACCTCACCTGGCTGACTTTATGGTCTTCCTGCAATTCCAATACCACATCTGAAACTGAAGGAAGGGTTTCCAGGTTCCAGCGGGTCAATCGCTCATAGTGCTGGATAAATCGTTCCACCTGGCCGGGAGTCATGACTCTATCGGGTATGGGATCGCCCCTATCCAAATAGGATTGACGTAACTTATGCTCCTGTAATGACCGCCATTCCTTCACCTGTTCGAAACCCGGAACCTTCAGCAGGATCAAGTGATCCAGCAGCCCGAACCATTGCGCGTAACGGGTTCTCAATTGCTGATTAACGTAGTCTCTCCAAGTGCCTTCCCGGTCTTCATCGGCTTCCAGTTGATTGATCGGAGGCGTCAAAAGATCAGAGGGTTGTGGTTGGCTGCCGACGCACCATCCTTCAAACAGAATCACATCAAAGGGGCCGGTGACTGTCGGCCACTGAGCTTTATCAACGCAATCGTCGGTCGCCTTGTTAAACCTGGGCATCTGCACCTTTTGTCCTTCGCTGGCATTCTGCAGGGATATCAGGGTCTGCATACCCAGTTCAACATCGTGAGTACCGGGAACCCCTCTGGTGGCAAACAAAGGATGAATGTCCTCAGAGAGCTTTATACGGGCCGCCCGGGATAGATAAACATCGTCCAGTGAAAGGGATATGCATTTCAGGTGAAACTGTTCTTCTAATATGACCTGAAGAAAGTGCACCAAAGTGGACTTCCCAGTTCCTTGCGCACCACAAATGCCCCATATTGGTGCTTTTTCTGAATCATGATGGTGCGCGATGTAAGCCGCCGTCGGCAAGATGCCTTTTTCCAGGGTGGATTCAAAGCTCTCAGGTAACGCCTGCTGGTGCATGACGTCTCGTAGCTTTGATCTGAGCGTAGAGGAAAGTTTATCGGTCATGGTGTCGCATCCTGTTTCCCTGCTGTCGGTCATGGTGATAGTAAAAACATACTCTTGGAAGTTGAATGCAACAACTTTGCCTGGGGGGCTTTTTGAATGAGGTTAGGATCTAATTCTCGCTCGAAGCAGACATTGGGGGAGATGCTATATTGTAATCGAGTGAAGTAGACTTTTATGATTTTTCTAAAGTCACACTATGCAAAAATATGGAAGATTATGTACTTCATGTATGTTGACGAAAGTGGTGATAGTGGTCTGGTTGGCAGTCCAACTCGTTATTTCTGTTTATCAGGCTTGGTAATTCATGAGCTTCGATGGAATGAATATTTGGATAAATTGATCGACTTTCGAAAAAGGATGCGAAATAGTTTTGGGCTATTAATGCGCGAAGAAATACATTCTGCACACTTAATCAACAAGCCTGGTGATTTGGTTAGAATAAAGAGAAATGACAGGTTAACAATAATTCGTGCTTTTATTAATGAAATTGCTGCGTTCCAAGATATTAGCATTATAAATATTGTTGTTGATAAGACTAACAAGCCTGCCGACTACGATGTTATGAACAAAGCATGGGAAGCTTTGATTCAGCGCTTTTCAAATACGATGTCTCGTCGTAATTTTCCTGGGCCAGCAAACCCTGATGAACGAGGAATGATTATTCCAGATGATACTGACGCTAAGAAAATACAGCAACTTCTTCGAAAAATGAGGAAATATAATCCAATACCGAATCAAGCTATTTATGGTCAGGGTTATAGAAATTTAACAATCGGTAACTTGGTAGAGGACCCATTTTTTAAGGACTCTAGAAGCTCTTATTTAATACAAGCGGCGGATGTTGTTGCTTTTGCTCTGTATCAAAGGCAGTCTCCATCTTCATATATGAAAAAGAAGTCTGGACATAAATATTTCAACAGATTGAATGGTATATTATGTAAGGCTGCGTCAACAAACGACCCAGAAGGGATTGTGAGACTATAAAAAAATAAGGGGCCTTGTGGGGCCCCGGGTGAATCCTAATAGCCGATTAAGTCGACGTTCAGATCCGTGAAAGAGAGTAGTACCCTCGTAAATATTTGTCAAGTAAAATCGTATAAAAGATGTTTTTTAACCATTTGAATTTTAAAGAGAAATATAAATTAAAGCGGGTAAGATCCGGCAGAATAAAATGGCCGGAATCAAGCCTGACCCTGCAGATCTAAAGGTGACAGATCTATTTCTCCAATGTCTGCTCCGGGCGATCAGAAAACATTGACGTAATCGCAGTTAAAGATTGAATCCCATCTTTATCGATCCACTGTTATTTTGGGTAGTTACCCATATCAAATGTATCCCGGCATCTTTGCTCGTACGAAAAAGGGCCGAGTCTTGAGCCAAAGTAAGGAATGACTTGATAAGATAGCCTTTCGGAATTCTGAATAGACCATCTTGCTGATTTTTTAAGTCATTCAGTTTCTTTTAGGATTGTGTGCTTATGGATTCCTGCCAAGACTTTGCCGTCTAGCTTTGAGTATGCATGATGTTAAAAAACATCCTATTCCTATTGATTTGCGTTGCACTGGCCGGATTGGCCTGGGTGTTCTTTAACGTCTCTGGCCAATACGCCTTTCTGATCATGCTGGTGGTCACAATTGCCACGCTTTTGATGAAGGTCGGCAAACCCAAATTCAGCAATAGAGATAATCCAAAATAGATCGAGACGCTTCAGCCGGTCTGTTTTGCTTCGATGAAATCAAGAGAAGGTGTGAATGGGCCATAGACCAGCTCGCCGGTTTGGGAGGCTTCCTCGTAGGCTTCATTGACACGCCTGCTGATTTTGGAGTTATCCTGCCAGTCTTTCGCCTGGTATAGCTTGCACTCAATAATTTCTTGCAGCTCGAGCTTGACCTCCTTTAGCAGTGAAGCTCTTACCAGACCGATAGCCATTTCTGAATCACCCGCAAAAACAACGGAATATCCGTACATGAACTCTGAGTCGTCAAAGTGAATTGGGCAACCGTCAAGTATTGTCGACTTTGTAATAACCACCCATTTGACCATTAACAAATGTTGCTTCCTTTTAAATCAAAATTCAGTGCTGTTGCTCGAGGCTTCTTCCGCAAACGGCTGCAAGCAGATTCCACGTGCCTGTGTCTGCGCAGCTTCCAAATTTTATAAGTCATAACTGCACAATCAAATTGGCCATTTGGACGAACTTGGGCGGGGTGATCAGTAACCATTTCTATTGGTACTGACAGGTAACTCAGTGGAGACTCCGAAATTTGGACCAATATAATGAGTAACCTCATTCAAATGTTGGCTCTATCTTGGCACCATCTATCCAAACCGACATTTCATCGGACCAGCCATAGACAATGATATCTTCGCCGTCGAATTCAACTTCTATTGAAGAAGTGGTTTGTTTATCAGACTGAATTTTGACAGTCACTCCGTCATTTAGGGGGTATTCCTCTGACCATGGCTCAAGCACGAGTTTGATTTTTCTATGTGAGCTATTTTTAAATAGTAGCGACTGAGACATACCAATAAATTCCTGCATGTGTTCTCTATAAACCTACACCGCTAACCGGAATCATACCCACTTTCCAGTTGAGCCCACAGCCGGCTTCCATATGTTTATAACAGAGTGATGAAAGGCAAGGGGTCAGACCTTACATTTCACATAATTTACGTTGAATTAAGACTGACCAGAGTGTGCTGCTGACACATTGCCTTTCGCTTGCTTTTATACAAGCTCAAGAGCCTCTTGCTGGGAAATTCCTACATGGCCTTCTTCCCAAGGAAATAGATGTTGTTTATCCGGAAAGAAAACCAGGTTGGCCCGAAAGTTATCGTTGCCATAGTAATCGACTGCTATACCTAGATATTCGTCAAAACAGTCTTTGCGGATAGGCTTCAACCATACATTGAAAGGATCTTTTATTACACGACTCAGAGGTTTCTCTGTCTCAAGCGTTTCACCATCTTTCATAAGGTTAAAGCAGTGGCTCATTATCGAGTGGGCTGCCTTTTTGGGGAGTCCAAACATTAGCAATTCTGGTTGACCTAGTGTTTTTTCGAATCCGATCGAGTAATAAAACGGTTGCTCTCCGCTTTCAGTGTCTCCGTACACTTCTTGGAAATACCATCCGAATTTTTTGATTTTTTCTGCAATCACAAAGGCACCTATTTTTAACTTTTTGCAATCGACCCATACCATACAATTGCTCACTGACACGTGTCACCTGAGGTATTGAACCAGACTATAATATTTTCACTTCTGCTATATTGCCCAAGAAGCAAACGGGGTCAAGCCTAATGAGATGACCCACTTGCTCTATAAGCACCTGTCCGGGTTCTCCTGTAACAAATAAAGCGACCTTGCTACAGGAAGCTGTCAATAGTAATCAACCTCCGAAACCAAGCTAGAGAGCTTGAGGAGGCAACTCCATAGTAAGGCCTGAGAATATTCAAGAAACTGTTTGACTTAAACTTCCGCCCTCTATACTGTGCAGTGAGCTAGAAAGTAAGCCTCTTGTTTATATTCTCCATTGCGTAGCATCTTAGTAGTCCTTCGTCCTGTAGTTTCTAAATTCCAGTCTGATTTTTGTCGCTATTCATGCCTTTTGAAGGCACCACTATATTTTTCTACAGGTTATTATTTTATGTCTAATACAGTCACTGGCACCGTAAAATGGTTTAATGAGTCAAAAGGTTTTGGTTTCATTGAACAGCAGTCTGGTCCCGATGTTTTCGCACACTTCAGTGCCATTGTAAGCTCAGGTTTTAAAACTCTGTTGGAAGGCCAGAAGGTTGAGTTCACAGTTACTCAAGGCCCAAAAGGTCCGCAAGCTGAGAATATTGTCGCTGTTTAATCGCGCTTAGATTCCATAAAAAAAGCAAGCCACCATAGCTTGCTTTTTTTATGTCTGGAATAAACGCGATCAACGACACAACCTTAGTCCCGCATTGCCACAAACTCTTCTTCTGCCGTAGATTCAACCACGCTGTTGATAATGGCGACAAACTGGGCGTGTTGTTTCTTAGTCAGCACGGGCTCAAGCATGGCATAAGTTTCTTTGTACAGCGCCAGTTCCTCTTGCCAATCCCGAGTTTTAAGTGCGAGAAATTCCTCGCGCTGTTTTTGCATGATCTCGATATAGGCTGAGGCCTGTTCGCTATTTAATGCCAGTAGCTCAATCATTTCCTTGTCGACGTCAGCGTAGGGTTCCTCCGCCTTCACCACTGCCGTCATTGAAGCCAGCAGCGCAACGATGATCATCAGCACGAACTTCTTCATAAGACTTCTCCAATTAGTTATTAGCTCATGATTGAAGTTTGAAGGACGCCTGTGAAAAACCTGTGAGAAATACGAAATGCGTTAAAAATTGTGCTATTTAATACAGCATGAAAGCGTGATCGCTGGGCGCTGCACTCTGCAAATTTAGGGGCAGTTCTCAGTAACCTAAACGCTGTTCATCTAAAGTTGATATATCTAAGAGCTTTCTCGCATATAAAAACTATAAAAGGTGAGTAACGTGCATAAGTGCAAGACTCCATTCTCGGGTGTGTGGAACGACCATATTCATCACAGCTTCAAAGTATTACTGGTCCTATGTGTCGGTCTGATTGTGGGCTGTCATGAAGCGGGCGGATTAGGAAGTGACGGAGCGGAAGCCCAATCCATTGCTGAAAGTGTTGCTGCAAACGCGTCTCCCGGGCGTATCGCGGCCAGCCTGGACGGAGATGTCATAACCCTGGCAGAAGTAGATGAGTCGATAAAATTACCTCTCTATGATCTCGAAAGAGCCCGGTTTGATTTGCGTGCCATGGAGTTGAGGAGGCTTTTGCAGATGAAATCGACTCCGGAACACCTGGAAGTGTTTCTACAGCCACCTTTACCTCCAAGAATCGAGTTGCCCCAATCCACCATTCCTGTTGATGGACTGACAAATGCGCCGGTGACGTTATCGGTTTTCTGTAGTTTTCAGTCGATTCACTGTGTCAGGCAGCAGGAGATCTGGCAGCAGTTGCGCGATCAATACGGGCAACTATTGCGCTGGCAAGCGTTTGACTATCCATTGGAAATACATCGTTATGGCCGCATTGCAGCCAATGCTGCACGATGTGCCGGAGACCAGCAGCAATACTGGAGCTATTTCCGAAGTCTGTTCAGCTTTTATGATGATCTGTCTGACAGCCGATACCGGCTTTTGGCCCGTCAGATGGCGCTGGACGAGGATCGCTTTGACAAATGTCTGCAAGACCTGAAGTTTCGCGAACAGATTGAGGCGGATATCAGTGTTGGCGAACATCTCGGCTTGTCCAATGTCCCCGTTGTTTTTATTAATGGGTTATATGTCAGTGGACCGCAACCCCTTCAGGAGTACCAGCGCTGGATTGATTGGGAGCTTAATCGACAGGGGATTCGCCAGGCAGGTAATCTGAATAATACAGAGCTCGAGCCAAAATCCTCTGATGCTGCTGATGGAGAGGAAAGTGCTCAGCAGGATGATCAGCCACTCGAAGATTCTGATAGTGAATTGCCCGATGCCTCTATGGATGGGAGGCGACTGATGGCTGCTTCCGGCACCATCGAGATAAGCCGTGACTGGTTGCTGGTGCAACTGGAACAGCAGGAACAACTGGCCACCAGATTTCATTCAGCTGAACATGAGGTTGAGGGATTCCGGTTGATGCGTCTTGAATCAGTCAGTGATATGGAGTTTTTTCAGGTGCTTGGACTGCAGGATAATGATGTCCTGTTGCGGGTGGGCGATGAGTGGCTGCACGAAGGACAAAATCCCTTGTGGGATTCACTTTCCCATCTCGTTGATGAGCCGGGGTCCGTTTCGCTGATGTATTTCCGTAACGGACTGCCGCAGCATGTTATGGTGGAAGTCCGTTGATGCAGCTTTCTCACAAGCGACCTATTAGCTCGTAAAGACGCTAAACCTCATAGACACTTATGAATACCTGACAGGGAGGGTGCGAGGCCGATTCGTCAAGGTATTGCGGTGTATCCGCTTACATCATGTGAGCGGATACCGGATCAGTTGTCCGGATTGCTGTTCCAAAGAGTGTCAGCCACCAGATTCTGTCCGCGGATGCTCGGATGGAAGCAATCTCCCCCATCAATGTCATTGGGGCCGAATACATAAGTCCCGGCTGACGGAGTGTTCTCATCCACATAGTCGGCGACGACTTCAATGCCGCGGCTATTACGACCATTGCTGTTACTGTTGTAGGCGGCTGCCTCTTCAGCAAGGATTTCGTTATAGCGACGCTGCGCCTGATTGACACCGTTATAGCGTTGCTGGAAAGACTCACCGTTCATGGTGCCGCCGTTGGTGGCTATCCGACACACGTCAAACGTGGACCACAGGCTTTCACAATTGACGGTCCAGCTCTTCTTGGACTGCAGAGCCAGCCCGGCAGCACGCAGGTCCTGAACCCTGGGCACGCTGCCAAGGTGGACGGTGGAGCCACTGGGCAAGTTACCTACCAGGGTGTCCAGTCCTGTCTGCACAGAGCTGCGCCACTGGGAGTCCGTATATAGGGGATCGTTGCAGTTGGCGGGATCGGTACAGCCCCGGTTGCAGATATCGTTACCTCCTAGCAGAACCTCCACATGGTCCGGCTTGGTGGTCTGGGCAACAATGTTATTTGCCTGGGTGGCAAAATTGTTGCTCCCACCCCTCATTTCGGAGCCTGATGCAGCGGCATTTTTATTCGCCTTGATGGTGCTGTCCAGATTCTTGTAGCGGTCATAGACGCTATAGACATTGGACGCTGAGCCATCGAACCACGAGTGTTCCGGCTGATCCCCGCCCAGCAGGCAGAAGAGATCCCAAAACCAGATGTTACCCGTGCAATCGGCAGCAAAGCCCATGGTGATACTGTCACCGGCTGCTGTAGCTTTGGTAGGGAGGTCGGCTTGTGCACATTGAATTGATACGCCTAGTGCGATGAGCGTGGCGACGACGAAACGCCAGTAGGAGTAGCTTGATTGTTTTATTGTTGTCATTTGAGTCTCCATGAGGCGCCGGACCGGTGGTTGCTGATCCGGTGCATCTTGTTGTTATTTTAATCAGCCTCGCGAAACTCAGTGTAGGAGTAAGAAAAACAGCGTTCAATTTACTCCCGCCAATAATGTGAACTAGTGCCACATGTCTAACTTCAGCGGGCGGCTATTGTGACTGTCAGCGTTCAGAAAATATCGGGAGAATGGGGGGAGTCAGTGTCGAAGAGGGAGGCGCGTGATTGCTCACGCGCTCATCATGGTCAGTGCGGTATCCAGCATGCGATTGGAAAAGCCCCACTCGTTATCGTACCAAGCCAGCACTTTGATCATGTGGCCATGAGCCTGGGTATGATTGGCATCAAAGATGGCTGATGCGGGGTTGTGATTGAAATCGCAGGAAACCAATGGCCGGTCATTGTATTGCAGGACATGCATTTCCTGGCTGGCTGCGCGCATGACCTCGTTGATTTCCTCTTTGCTGGCTTCCCGGGTCACGTGGGCGGACAGATCCACCAGTGATACATTGGGTGTGGGAACCCGAACTGACATACCGGTCAGACGACCTTCAAGCCCTGGCAGAACCAGACCGATTGCCTGGGCAGCCCCGGTTTTGGTCGGTATCATCGACATCGCCGCCGCTCTGGCCCGGCAAAGGTCTTTGGGGTGAGCCAGATCCAGCAGATTCTGATCGTTGGTATAACTATGGATCGTCGTCATGACACCGGCTTCGATGCCAAAATTCTCATGCAGCACTTTGGCTATTGGAGCCAGGCAGTTAGTGGTGCAGGAGGCATTGGAAATGATCTGATGCCCGGATTCGATGATATGTTCGTTAACCCCGTAGACGACGGTTGCATCGGCATCCTTGCAGGGCGCCGATACCAGCACCTTTCTGGCGCCGGCGGAAATATGGGCCATGGCTTTATCTTTACTGTTGAAGCGTCCGGTGCACTCCATGACCAGATCAACTTCTGCCACGGCCCAAGGCAGCTCCAGCGGCTCTTTATGCTGTAACAAGGTAATGGCATCTTTGCCGACTTCCAGCAAGTCGCCGCTTAATCTGACCGGTTGCTGAAAGTGGCCGTGCAGTGAATCAAATTCCAACAAATGGGCGCAGGTCTCGCGATCTGCCAGGTCGTTAATTGCCACAACCTGCATCATGTCCCGGTAACCGGATTCGTAAATGGCTCTTAGTACATTACGACCGATACGCCCAAATCCATTGATGCCTATTCTGATCATAGTATTGCCTCATCATCCACGTCAGTGGGCCAGTTAAAACGGTGCTGGTAGTTACTGAGTATCATGCCAGATGATACGCCAACAGACCCTATTAATTATAGGTAGAAATATAGAGGTCGCGAATCAGATTAAACTTGTTATAAGTCAAATCTGTTAAAAGGAGTGATGCTCCCGGGCAGGATTGCCGGGGAGCATTAAAGCGGGATTACTTGATGGCGATAAGCTCAACTTCGAACAGCAGAGTTTCGTTAGGACCGATGCGGCCATTACCGCTGGGACCGTAAGCCAGGTCTGCCGGAATAAACAGTTGCCACTTACTGCCGGGCTTCATCAACTGAAGGGCTTCAATCCATCCAGGAATAACGCCGTTAACCGGAAAGGTTACGGATTTGCCACGTTGGACAGAGCTGTCGAATACGTCACCGTTAATCAGGGTGCCTGTGTAATGAACTTCGACGGTATCAGTCAGAGCAGGATTTTTGCCATCGCCCTTGGTCAGAACCTTATACTGCAAACCGCTCTCGGTGGTGACGACACCATCCTTCTTGGCGTTTTCAGTCAGGAACGCGGTGCCCTTTTCAAGGTTAGTGTTCGCGAGTTCTTCCATTTGTTGACGCTGTTTGGCCTGTTGCTGTGTCTGGTAGGCCTGCATCAAGGCGGCGATTTCTTCGTCCGTGAGCTTTGAAGGATTACCGGAGTAGGCATCCTGAATGCCCATGACAAAGGAATTGATATCCAGTTCAGGCATGCTGTCGCCCAGACGGCGGCCAAACATTTGTCCAAAACTGTAGCCAATCTTCTGCTGCTCGGTTTCCAGCCCGGTTTTGTTATCTTCAGCCAGAGTGGCAGTGCTCAGCATTGCTGCGCAGGCAAGACCGCTCAGGCAGGCTAGGGCCTTTTTCATATTTACTCCTTTATTGGATTGGGGCAAAAGTCGGTAAGGTAACCTGTTTTACGGTGCAGCACCACCCCGTGGTGAATTAATCGCCACCGGCAACTTCCTTGAGCTGCTGGTTCCTGGCATTCATCAATTCTCGTACGGCTTTGGCTTCTTCCATTATGTTCAGAGCCCGGTCTAACGACAGGACATCTTCATCGGCGGCTTCTTCCAGAGTTTTCTTTGCATCAGCAGAGATATCAAGTGGCTGCCCCTCACCAGTGGTGGGGTCATCTTTGGGGATTTTGGTGGCTTGAATGATATTGGCTTTATTGCTGACGGACAGTGTGGAAACTGCGGTGCCCTCAGGTGGCGGTTCGTCACTGTACTGCCAAACGCCATTGCTGTCTTTCCATTTGAAGACTTCTCTCACCACTTCCTCTTCAGGCAGTCGTTTGTCTAGCTGAATCAGGGTGGGGGTGTTCTGGTCCCTTAAAAAAGGCAAAGACCACATGGCATCCCCGCCTTTTCCCTTAATAAAAAAAGGAATCGCCAGTGCCACGCACAGGGAGAGAATAGTAAGTAATCTGAAAATCCACTTCATTCGTCAGTCAATCGCTCTTGTTCCATTTTAAACTTAGCTGGACAGTTTGCCGGTGATCAGCAGAAATGACAGCCGCTCTATTTCCCCGTCCACTACTGGGTGAGCGTGGCCCTCGCAGGTCAAAGTGTCAAGCAGGTTTTGGTTACAGATAGTGATAATGTCTTGGCTTTTCTCCGGTATTCCCTGGGGGGCTTTCTGAGCGGCGTTAATCTCTTGATCAAGCAGGAAAAAAATCAATGCCAGCTCAACTTGCTCAGCCCGAATTTCAAGCTTCAATGCGAGATTCCGTAGCCTTCGTTCCTGACAGTGCTGCTTGTTAAGGCTTTGGCGGCACTGTCTTATGGGGAGAATAATATGATGACGCCAATCTGCCACCTGGCTGTGGAGGCGGGCGGTTTCCATGCAATGCCCTTTTTGCGCTGCCCAACCGGCAGCCAGGACCAGATTCACGTCAGCCCCCCGGGTCTCCTGCAAATGCAAGCATAAATCCCTGAGTTCGGGATTGGCGTAACGGGCGCAAGCATAGTCCCACAGAGGGTTTTCAAGTCGAAGTGGATGCCTGTGCAATATACCTTCCATAGACCTCTTTCCAATTTTCCTGTTGCGTACGTTTCCGGGCATATTCACCCGACGGGCTGCATGATAGAATCCGCCGCCATGTTAACTATCAATCATCTATCCATACAGCGTTCAGGGCAATACCTGCTGGAAAACGTCGATCTGACGATCAATCCTGGCAGTCGTATAGCTATTGTAGGTGCCAACGGGTGTGGTAAATCCACCCTGTTCAGCTTGATCATGGGGCAGCTCACGGCCGATTCAGGAAATGTCCGAATGCCGGGAGGCACTCGAATAGCCCACATGGCGCAGGAAACCCCGGCATTGGACTGCTCGGCTCTCGACTTTGTGCTTGACGGTGATAAAGAACTGCGTCGTATTCAGGCAGCACTGCAGCAGGCTGAAGCGGATGGTGATGGTATGGCTGTGGCCCATTATCATCAGGCTCTGGATGCCATTGACGGATATACCGCTGAAGTGCGTGCCAGGCAATTGCTGGAAGGGCTGGGTTTTCGTCGCACACAGCAGGAACAACCGGTGGCATCCTTCTCCGGAGGGTGGCGTATCCGGTTGAATCTGGCTCAGGCGCTAATGTGCCCCTCTGATCTGATGCTGCTGGATGAACCGACCAACCACCTTGACCTGGATGCGCTGGTTTGGTTGGAGAACTGGCTGCTTCGTTATTCGGGGACCTTGCTGTTTATCTCTCACGATCGGGATTTTATCGATCATCTGGCGACGCATATCGTGCATTTTGAACATCGCTGCCTACAACTTTATACCGGCAACTATAGTCAGTTCGAAGTGGCAAGAGCCAGTCGTCTTGCCCAGCAGCAGGCAATGCATGAGAAACAGCAGACCCGTATTGCGGAAATCCAGAATTATGTCCGCAAATTCGGAGCCAAGGCGACAAAGGCACGCCAGGCCCAGAGCAGGTTGAAGGAATTGGCTCGTATGGAGCTGATTGCGCCGGCTCACGTAGATTCCCCGTTTAAATTCTCACTTCCTTGCAGTGATAAGATGTCCAGTCCTTTGCTGGTGCTGGACAATGCTACATTAGGTTATGGCCAGAAACCGGTAGTGGATAAGGTCAATCTAACCCTTTTGCCAGGGATGAGGATTGGTGTACTTGGGGCCAATGGTGAAGGTAAGTCCACACTGGTCAAAACCCTGGCTGGCGAACTCAATTTGTTATCCGGCGATCGTACTGGCGGAGAGCATCTGAAGATTGGATATTTTGCGCAGCATCAGCTGGAGGCTTTGGACGTCACCGCTACTCCGTTGCAAATGCTGCAGAAGCAGCGGCCTTCGGCTTCCGAACAGGAAATCCGAAACTTCCTCGGTGGATTTGGTTTTCCCGGAGATCAGGCGACTGGGGATGTGCGAAACTTCTCCGGTGGAGAAAGAGCTCGTCTCGCCCTGGCGCTGATTGCCTGGAACCGTCCGAATCTATTGCTGCTTGATGAGCCCACCAACCACTTGGACCTGGAGATGCGGCACGCCCTGAATATCGCGCTGCAGGAATATCCGGGAACCGTCATAGTGGTTTCTCATGATCGTCATCTTCTACGGGCGCTTGCTGACCAGTTTGTCTGGGTTCATGCCGGTAAAGTTGAGCCTTACGATGGTTCACTGGAAGACTACGAGGCTGAGCTGACTCGCCTGTTGAAACTGAAGGCTATTGCTGAGAAGGAATCAGAGCGTCTGGCCGGTCAGAATGGCGATGACATTAATGGTGAGGCTGAAGCGGGCAAAGATGTTGAGAGTGCCGAAGACAAGAAAGCCCGCAAACGCGAAGAAGCTGAGCGGCGCCAGAAACTCAGCCCTTTGAAGAAACAAATCGGGCAGCTGGAGCAGAAAATGGAGTCTCTGCATGAAACGCTGGCCAAGGTGGAAGACCGGTTGTCAGATAATGATCTCTATCAGGATCAGAACAAGGACCAGCTCAAACAGGCCTTAGCAGACCAACAGACTGTCAAACAGGAACTGTCTGATGTGGAAGAGCAATGGCTGGCCTTGAATGAGGAGCTGGAAAGCCTCTCATCCTAGGCGTGACAGTCCCTGTATCAGTTATCGTCGAAGGTTAACTTGAGGCCGAACTTATTCAGATAACCCTGTTCTGCCTCCAGTTCCGCCAGTATCAGGCTACGATCCTTGAGCCAGTTTTTGGGGAATTGTAGGTGCAGATTCTTCCGGCTTCCCTGGGCCGTCAGTCCTTCAGGAACTTCTCCGCTTCTGGTCCGCTGCAAGACAACTGCCAGACGTATAAGAACCGAAAGTGGTTTCAGGGTTTCAGCATCTTCTGTGCAATACTCACTGAATACGACATCATTGATTTTGCGTCGGTGAAACCTGACCATGACCGCCATGGCAAATTGGGACTGTCGGCTGAATCCGGCAAGGTCCGAATAACGGACAAGGTAGGCGCCATGTTTGTGAAATTGTGAATGGGAAATGGCCAAGCCTATCTCATGCAGCTCAGAAGCCCAGCGCAGTAGATCCCGATGGTCTTCACTGAGCTCCAGTGAACTGTGCAGTGCCTGCCATAACAAATCGGCAGTATTGGCAACGGCCCGGGCATGATCCCGGTCGACAAAATAACGCTCCTGCAGACTGTTAATGGTTCTTTCCCTGACATCTTCATGCTGATTGCGCCCGATCATGTCGTATAGCAAGCCCTCCCGCAAAGCACCGTCGCAGAACTCCATTTCCTCGATTTTCAGCACATCGAAGGCTGCCAGCAGAATGGCCAGACCCGATGGAAATATCGATAAACGGTCTTTTCTGACGCCCAGTTTGGTCAGGCGACTGATGCTCCCGAGCCGGACGACTTCACTGTGCAGCTTAGTGAGTCCTTCCATGGTGATGGCATCGCCCTTACTCCATTGATTGGCGATAAGGACCTGTGCAATGGTTTTGATGGAGCCCGAAGAGCCTACGCAATGGTGCCAGCCGACCTTTCGATAGCGATTACGAATGCTGAGTAACTCTCTGGATGCCTCCACGACTGCGCGGGCCATCTGTACAGAACTGATTTTGCCGTCGCTGAAATACTTGTCCCGGTATGAGACACATCCCATATGCAGGCTCTCGAGTTCTCTGGTTTCAAACCTTTGCCCGATGATAAATTCTGTACTTCCGCCTCCGATATCAATCACCAGCCGGTTGTCGGCATCGTCCGCCAGTGAGTGGGCCACACCCAGATAGATCAGTCTGGCCTCTTCCCGGCCGCTGATGATGGAGACTTTGTGTCCGAGAACCTTTTCTGCTTTTCGCAGAAAGCTTTTGGTGTTCTTCGCGACCCGTAAGGCATTGGTGCCGACCACCAAAACAGATTTGTCTGACATGCCCTGTAAGCGCTGTGCAAAGCGTTCCAGGCAGGCCAGAGCCCTATGTTGGGAGGCGTCATCCAGAAAATGCCTGCCATCCAGGCCGGCGGCCAGCTGCACCTTCTCCCCCAGCTTTTCCAGAGGACGGATCTCGTTGTGTACCAGTTGTGCCACGACCATGTGAAAGCTGTTGGAGCCCATATCAATGGCGGCAATAAGATCAGATTGAGCTGTGGAAGTCGGTTGGTTTTCCGCAGCAGCGGTGGGGTTTGTCATGAAGGCCCTTGAAATCCAGATTGGAAGCCTTATATTTAAGCAATCCCTAAGTTCATTCTCAACTGTGCGCGCGAAAACAAGTGTCTGTATCAAAGGGATCCGGCATCTGGTTCGTATGTATGTCTTATAGTTGCCTGTAGGTTCCATGCTGTTTAGTATTCTGCCACTGGAACAAACTGTGGAAACGCTTAACCCTAATTTCCTCTGCAGTTGAGTCAAACCGAATTTTTTAAAGCCCAGGAATAAACTTATGAGCAGTCAAATTGTGAATGTTACTGATGATTCTTTTGAGACCGAAGTTCTGCAGTCAGATCTGCCGGTGCTGGTAGACTATTGGGCAGAATGGTGCGGTCCCTGCAAGATGATTGCCCCGGTTCTGGAAGAGATTGCCGAAGAATACGGTGATCGTCTGAAAGTTTGTAAGCTGAATATCGACGAAAACGAGAAAACTCCTCCCAAGTTCAGTATCCGTGGTATTCCTACCCTGATGTTGTTCAAAGGCGGAAACGTTGATGCAACTAAAGTAGGCGCCCTGTCCAAGTCGCAATTGACGGCATTTTTGGACAGCAATCTATAAGTGATTCAAACAGCGGGGAAAATCTCCCCGCTGAAAAATTTGCAATTTTCTGGACGGCGGCTATAAATCAACCTATACTGATTTTGCTTTCATTTTATCGCGGTGAAAGTCCCCCCTCTCATCGCAAAGAATTCCAAGACGAGTGTTTTTAGATTGTAAGAATGACATTTGTCACAAGACGTTTGTCTTGCGGGCGTGGACCCGAAGAAAGCGTCTGACAGTTAACCCAAAGCAAATAATCTTTCCGACTAAACCCAACGTCCTCTCTAGTCAGGTCAATCATTTTCAATCCTATGAATCTTACTGAACTTAAAAAGAAACCCGTTCCAGAACTACTCACCATCGCTGAAGAAATGGGGCTGGACAATATGGCCCGCTCCCGTAAACAAGATGTCATCTTCAGTATTCTGAAGAAGCACGCCAAGAGCGGCGAAGACATTTACGGAGATGGTGTCCTTGAAATTCTCCAGGATGGATTCGGGTTCCTCCGATCGGCAGACAGCTCATACCTGGCCGGCCCGGATGACATATACGTCTCGCCCAGCCAGATCCGTCGTTTTAACTTACGTACGGGAGATACCATCGCCGGTAAGATCCGGCCTCCCAAAGACGGAGAGCGTTATTTCGCGCTGTTGAAAGTTAATGAAATCAATTTCGACAAGCCTGAAAACGCCCGCAACAAGATTCTCTTCGAAAACCTCACCCCCCTATTCCCACAAGAACGCCTGAGACTCGAAGCCGGAAACGGCAGTACCGAAGATCTTTCTGCGCGGATTCTGGATCTTGTGGCTCCGGTGGGGAAAGGTCAGCGTGGCTTGATTGTATCGCCTCCAAAGGCTGGTAAAACTCTGTTGATGCAGAATATTGCCCAGTCCATCACCCGTAACAATCCGGAATGTCATCTGATGGTGCTGCTGATTGATGAGCGGCCGGAAGAGGTCACCGAAATGCAACGTACGGTGCGGGGCGAAGTTGTTGCCAGTACCTTTGATGAGCCGCCTGCCCGTCACGTTCAGGTCGCAGAGATGGTTATCGAAAAGGCCAAGCGCCTGGTAGAGCACAAGAAAGATGTCGTAATCCTGCTTGACTCCATCACCCGTCTGGCGCGTGCCTATAACACGATTATCCCTTCTTCCGGTAAAGTGTTGACCGGTGGTGTGGATGCTCACGCTCTGGAACGCCCGAAACGTTTCTTCGGTGCGGCCCGAAATGTGGAAGAAGGCGGGAGCCTGACCATTCTGGCGACGGCCCTGATTGATACCGGATCCAAAATGGACGAGGTTATCTACGAAGAGTTCAAGGGAACCGGTAACCTGGAGGTTCATCTGGATCGCCGTGTTGCTGAGAAGCGTGTGTTCCCGGCAATCAATATCCGTCGTTCCGGTACCCGAAGAGAAGAACTGCTGATGTCGGAAGACGAGCTGCAGCGGGTTTGGATCCTGCGGAAGCTGCTCCACTCCATGGAAGACGATATCGCCGCAGTGGAATTCCTCATCGATAAGTTGAAGGACACCAAGACCAACGACGAATTCTTCCAGGCAATGAAGAAGCGATAGTGATCAAATTGTAATTGCCTGATCATCGACGATTAATAATCGAGCGATATCATCGAAGCCCCTGGTATCCCCGGGGCTTTTTGCTGTCAGGGGACTGGAAATTCTGTTCCATGACGAAAACATCCGCAGGCTATGCGGCGATTATCAAATCATGCTCTGGAAGCAGGTATGGGATTCAAGTACGACGACTTACGGGACTTTATCAAGGTTCTGGAGAAACGCGGCGAACTGAAAAGGATCAAAACGCCGGTGGATCCAAACCTGGAAATGACAGAAATCTGTGACCGCACCTTACGCCGTGGTGGTCCGGCGTTGCTTTTCGAAAACCCCAAAGGGTACTCCATGCCGGTGCTGGGTAACCTTTTTGGTACTCCTGAGCGTGTGGCTCTGGGTATGGGGGCTGAGAGCGTAGAGAGCCTGCGGGAAATCGGTCAATTGCTCGCTTTCCTCAAGGAACCGGATCCGCCCAAAGGATTTAAGGATGCCTGGAGCAAGTTGCCCATATTCAAGCAAGTGATGAATATGTCGCCAAAGGAGGTTCGCTCCGCACCCTGTCAGGAAGTGGTACTTGAAGGCGACGCCGTAGATTTGCATCAGCTTCCCATCCAGACCTGCTGGCCGGGGGACGTAGGGCCTTTAATTACCTGGCCTTTGGTGGTGACCAAAGGGCCTAACAAGCCTCGTCAGAACCTGGGGATATACCGGCAGCAGTTGATTGGCCGCAACAAACTGATCATGCGCTGGCTGAGTCATCGTGGCGGTGCGCTGGATTACAGGGAATGGTGTGAGGCTCATCCTGATAAGCCTTTCCCGGTAGCCGTAGCATTGGGAGCAGATCCTGCCACTATTCTTGGTGCCGTTACTCCGGTTCCGGATGGTTTGTCGGAATATGCTTTTGCCGGACTGTTGCGTGGTAACAAGACCGAGGTTGTACAGTGTATCGGCAATGACCTGCAGGTGCCGGCCAGTGCGGAAATAGTACTGGAAGGGGTGATCCATCCCGGTGAAACTGCGCCGGAAGGACCGTTCGGCGACCATACCGGTTACTATAATGAGGTGGATGAATTCCCTGTTTTTACGGTGGAACGCATCACTCAACGTAAAAACCCCATCTATCACAGCACCTATACCGGCCGTCCACCAGATGAACCCGCCGTGCTGGGTGTTGCTCTGAATGAAGTGCTGGTGCCGATTCTACAGAAGCAGTTTCCTGAAATTGTGGATTTCTATCTTCCTCCTGAAGGATGCTCCTATCGCCTGGCTGTTGTGACCATGAAGAAACAGTATCCAGGCCATGCCAAGCGGGTCATGATGGGGGTCTGGTCGTTTTTGCGACAGTTTATGTATACCAAATTTGTTATCGTGACAGATGATGATGTTAATGCCAGGGATTGGAAAGATGTGATCTGGGCCATCACAACACGCATGGATCCTGCGAGGGATACGGTGATGATTGAAAATACACCCATAGATTACCTGGATTTTGCCTCACCCGTTTCCGGCCTTGGGTCGAAAATGGGCATGGATGCGACGCATAAATGGCCCGGTGAGACCAGTCGTGAGTGGGGGCGGACGATCGTCATGGATCCGTCAGTTAAGCAGCGTATAGATGAAATATGGTCAGAATTGGGGATTGATTGAGCTATGCGGGAAGCCTTTAAGGTACGTTTTCAGCCAAGCGGCCATCAGTTCGAGGTGGCGAGCGGCAAAGCGGTACTCGAGGCGGCTTTGGAGCAGGATTATAAGATACCCCATGCCTGTGATAACGGCGTATGCCATGTTTGTAGTGCCGTCTTGCATCGTGGAGAATTAGAGAATGATCCGCTGGTCAATGTGACACGGAAGGGAGCGGCACAAGTACTGTTGTGTCGAGCGCGGCCAACCAGCGATTGTGAGTTTGAACTAAATGCCTTGTGGGGGCCGAAGGAATTGGAAACTAATAAGTTAGCGATGCAGGTCAAATCAATTGAGTCACTGTCTGCGGATATTTTCAGAGTGACATTGCTGGCTCCGGCCGGCCGGCTTCCGGAATTTTTTGCCGGGCAGTATCTGAAATTGCTGATACCAGGTCTGGATAGTGCGTTTTTCTCAATTGCGAATGCTCCCGGAGGCAGGGAGATAGAGTTGCATATACAGGTGCATCCTGACCAGCAGAGTGCGGTCACCATTTTGAGCTATCTGCGAGACAACCCGGTTGTAAAAGTCATGCTGCCATTAGGTCAGTGTCACCTATCATCGGTGCCTGACACGGATGTGGTGCTGGTCGCAGCCGGTACCGGCTTTGCCCAAATGAAGTCTTTGGCGGAATATCTTCTCAATAATGGTTTCTCCGGGAATATCACGCTCTATTGGGGAGTGCGCCAGCGCGAGGAAATGTATTTGCGCAAGTGGATGGAGGAGTGGGCCGCCCAGACAGTGCAGCTGACGTTTGTGCCGGTCAGTGCAGACAATCAGGATAACGAATGGCCCGGGCACCATGCAGAATTGGTCAGGGAAGTACTGGCAAGAGGTCATACCTGGGATAATTCCCTGATCTTTGTCAGTGGCTCTCCCACGATGGTATACACTGCTTTAGATGCTTTAACACCAGTGGGGCTTCCGACACAGCACTTCTTCTCCGATGTGCTGGAATATGCTCCCCGCTAAAGAGGGGGAGCTTCCTACCCGGCTACTAGGCCTGTTGTGCCTTGAGAGGTGGCATAGGCAGTTCAGGAAGTGGTGTTCCATGCTCAAGTGCGTGCAGGAGATAGCTGGCACCAGTGGCATGCTGATCCATATGAGAAAGCAATCTGCCGAGCTCTGCATAAGCTTCAGGGCTTTTCTTGAGCTTCAAACTGGCTTCAAAATACTCCCGAGCCTTGCCCCACAACTGATTACGCAGACATAGCCGCCCAAGAGCCAGCAGTAGTACGGCGTCATTGGGACGTTCTTTCAGCCAGCTTTCAGCATTCAGAAGTTGCTTGTCCACCTCTGGCGTGGCAATTTTTCCATAGAAGCCGACCAGTTCCTCGCTCCATTCCAGACGAAGCTGTTTACGGATCAATGCTTCGGCATGGCCGCTTGCTCCGAGCCTGACCAATTGGGAGGCATAGGCATATACCATGTCATCTGATTTACGCAGACCGGAAGGCATCTTATCCCAGACTTCATTCAAAGGCTGAGTGTACACTTCTGCACGATTGGCTTTCAGTGCCTCATCGGTGCCCTGCTTGAGCAGGTTCAGCCAAGTATCACTTTCCAGACGATCCAGCTCCTGCTCTTTCAGAACACGGTATTTGCGTAGTTCCGGAATCAATTGTCCCAGTTTTTGCCAGTCGTTGAGACGGCTATAAACCTGTTGCAGGAGCTTCAGTACAAAAGGGTGATGCGGAGTGCGTTTACGCAGGCGCAGCAGTGTGGATAAGCATTGTTCCAGTTGCCCGCGGGCTAGCTGTAGCTGAGCCTGGGTGACACCAATGGCGACATCACCGCCGGGCGTGCTTTCGAAGGCTTTCTGCAGGAGTTGATCACTTTCCTTTTCATTGCCGAGTTCGTTGGCTGCCTGAGCCGCGGCTAGATAGTTGATCAGCGGCGTTTCGGATTTCTCCGCACTGCCGGCCAGATAGCGTTGGGCTTTTTTCCAGTTACCTTCGGCGTACTCCAGCAGGCCGCGGGTTGTCGTGCGCTGGGCACGGCTATGTTTTACCGAGTGGCGCCACTGTACCCAACCGGCCTTAATTCCGAATGTACGAGCTAGAATACGGATAGCGAAGTGCAACGCAATATAAAAGCCTATTAGGAGGAATAGCCCGATCCAGATATTCGTTTCAATCAGGACAAAGTACCAGGATAGGCGTACGTAACCAGGGTCCAGTTTTATTAGAAAGCCCAGCCCTGATCCTGCGGCCAGGGCAATCAAGAGATAGACGGCAGTACGGTTCATGAAGCTGCTCCGTCACCTGTTGATTGTGGTGTCATAAAAGATTGGGCATCACTGGCACTGCGTTTGTAAACAGTCTCTAGAAGGTTTTTGAGCAGGTGTAGAGATTCAGTAATATCCGGCAGTTTGGGATCAATATTGTGTCCTTTCAATTCCTGAACGTTTTTCAGAATGGCCTTGGTGACCGGGCTATTGGTAATAAAGTAATTCTCAATCCAGGTCTCGGCTTTGCGCAGGCTCTGATCGTACACCGCTTGGTTTTTGTCGAGGAGTGCCAGTTCCGCCTGTTCCAGCATCAGACGCAGGTTTTGGCGGAGATAGTAAATCTGGTCAGGGGCCATCAGAGGTTTAACCGGATCCTCGGGGAACCGGATTGCAAAATACCTGTCCAGTTTCTTGACTGAATTTAGGGCCCTGTCATACCAAGTGCCTTCCTCTTCCTCCCTATCCGCCTCGGTGGCGGTCTCTGTCAAAAGAGGTGCGTCCTGGAAGAACAAGCGTTGATCGAGACCTTCGATTTGCTCAATCAGCGCTTCCAGCTTCAGATATATACCTTGTCGATCCACATCAGCAACGGCTTCCAGGCTAACAATTTCAGAAGCCAAGGCCTTGCGCACAGGGAAAACAGCTGCTTCCTTGGTTTCCGCCAATACTTGGTCCGCTGCCTGAAGAATGGCCAGAGAACCCACGTAATCCCTCTCCATATGCAGGCGCTGATTACCTAAACGCAGTAAGTATTCTGCTTCAGCCAGCAGCCAGTCGGTTCTTCCGGTCTCGCCGACGGTTAGAATACGCCGGGCGGTCTGGTCCAGTTGATTTCTGACTTCTTCCAGTTGGGAGGTCTGGCGTTGCAGAGAGGAATCTAATTGGGAGAACTTGGTTTCGTAACGCTGGCTGACCTGATTCATCATGGTCGTACCGGACTGGCTTTGTTCCATGGCCAGATCCACTTTGTTATTCCATGATTGCAATTGCATCCAGAACCAGCCGCAAGCCAATACCAGGGCGACCAGTAGAACTAACATTCCCAGCCACAGTGGCCATACTCTGGGGGCTCTCACAGGAGGGGCTGACTGAGAGGCCGATGAAGGAGGCGGGGAAACCGGTGTTGTCTCAGTTTCTGCCGGGGTTGTGGCAGGCAGGGTGGGGTTTGGGGTCTCTTCCGTCACTCTCGTTCCTACTTTATTCGTGTTATTTCTTGTTGGTTCCAGTGGTTGCTTTGACTCTATTGATTCAGGGAAGCATTGATCATATCGGCCAGGGACTCGTCATGCAGAGAGGCTGCAACTGCGACATTCAGATTTAGTGCCTTGGCTTTGTCGGCAACCCGTTGGCTGGGAACAATGCATCTGGTTGATTTTAAAGCATAGCCGATTTTACGGCATAGGGACCAGAGACTATCCAGCGCCTCACCGGATAGTACCACGATCTGATCCGGTTGCCATTGCCCGAATACGGCTTTCAATGTCTCATGCGGATACTCGGCTTGGGTCCGCCGGTAGAGTTCCAGAGTGTCAACACTGGCACCACGCTCGGTCAGTCCCTGGGCGAGGGTATCTCTGCCTCCCTCTCCTTTGACCAGCAAAACTTTGTGCTGGTCCAGATTCTGTAACTCCGGGCGCTGCAACATATCCTCACTGGTATTGCCGGTAACAGGCAGGCTTACTTCCAGACCATATTCGATAAGTGGAGTGGCACTCCCTGATCCCATTGCATACCAGCGGATACCAACGGGAATTTGCGGCCAGTAGGTGTCCAGCAACTGCATTAACCAGTTTGCCGCGTGTTTGCTGGTGCAAATCACTTCCTGGAATTGGTCAATGTTCATTGCCAGAGTCCTGATTTCCGGAGACTCGGGCAATTGCTCGATCTGCAGCAGCGGTAACTCTCTAACGTCAAAACCCTGATTGGTCAGCAGGGTTTTGAGGCTGTCATTGTCTGGTTCGGGGCGTGTTAAAAGCACTTTTCCCGTTTTGGAGGGGGTCATCATGACAAAGATCAGTCACCGTAGATTTCTCGCAGAATGTCCCCTGCTCCCCGGGCGAGAAGGTTTTCTGCCAGAGAGCGGCCAATTTTTTCTGCTTCATCGGCATGGCCGCTAGCGGTATCGCTGATAATGGTCAGGCCGTCAACGCTGCCGACCAGCCCCCGAAGTGTCAGTTGATCTCCGTGTAATTGCGCATAGCCCGCGATTGGCACCTGACAACCGCCTTGGAGCCGGTTATTCATGGCCCGTTCGGCGCTGACGCAGCGGGTTGTTTCCTCATCAATCAGGGGAGCGATCAAATGCAAGGAGTCCTGGTCTTCTATACGGCATTCAATACCCAGCGCTCCCTGGCCCACGGCAGGAAGGCTTTCTTCCGGCGGCATTTCCATCTTGATCCGATCATGAAATCCAAGGCGTTTTAGGCCGGAGGCTGCCAGGATAATGGCGTCGAATTCGCCTGCATCCAGTTTAGCCAGGCGGGTATTGACGTTGCCTCGCAGGGAAACAATTTTCAGATCCGGGCGTCTTGCTGCCAGTTGGCACTGACGGCGCAGGCTGGAGGTACCGACCACTGATCCTTCAGGCAGCTCATCCACGCTACTGAAAGTGTTGCTGACAAAGGCGTCCGTTGGTGTCTCCCTTTTCAGTATGGCACCAAGTCCCAGACCTTCTGGGAATTCCATCGGGACATCTTTCATCGAGTGTACGGCGATATCTGCCCGGCCTTCGAGCATGGCCTGCTCCAGCTCCTTGACGAAAAGTCCTTTGCCGCCGACTTTGGCCAGCGGTACATCCAGAATCTTGTCGCCTTTGGTGGTCAGTCCCAGTAATTCCACTTCCAGGCCCGGGTGAAGTTCTTCCAATGCGGCTTTGACATATTCTGCCTGCCACATGGCTAGAGCACTTTGCCGGGTGGCGATGACGAGGCGATTTTTAGTGATGGTCATAGGATTCTGTCGGCGTTCAGTCGTAGGGTGAATTGGTGTGCGTCAGGGCATCGTCCGGATGATCCGGGTACCTGCATTCAGGCTTGCAAGAATACCCTTTGACGCCGTCATTGTCATTGTTCGTTCAGAAAGCTTTTGACTTCGCTGACCAGGCGCCGGCTGACGCTGAGCCCTTGATCCACGCCTTTTAGGAACACCTCAAAGTGGCCGTCCTGAAGTCTTTGCAGCCGATCCAGATAATGATGGTTGATCAGGGTGTTGCGGTGAATTCGCAACATATGAGGTTTGAGTGTCAGTTCCAGCTCTTTTAGCGATTGATCGCTGAGCGTTTCTCCGGCTTTGTGCACGACCGTGACGTATTTATCAGCAGCCTGTAGATAGAGAACGTCGGCCAAGGGAATGCGTTGCACGCCCCGGACGCTGCGGCAGACCAAATGAGTATTCGAGGTCTCCTGATTCTGAGCCTGCTGCATGAATGTCTGTTGAGCCTGGGTCAGTTGGGTGACCTTGGACAGGGCTCCAAACAGGTCTTCTTTTCTGACGGGCTTTAACAGATAGTTTTGTGCCCGGACCTTAAAGGCTTCGAGGGCGTACTCATCATAAGCTGTCGTGAATACTATGGCGGGAGGGTGCTCAAGGGTAGCCAGACGGCTGGCGACTTCAAGACCATCAGTGCCGGGCATGCGAATGTCCAGCAGGATGACATCCGGCTGTTGTTCCTGGTTCAGGGTCAGGGCCTGCTCGCCGTCAGCGGCTTCTCCACAGACCTGATAAGGGGAATCGGCCAGCAGCCTTTGTAATCTGGCTCTGGCTAAAGGTTCGTCGTCAACGATAAGTACTTTTATCATGCTGATACATCAATGAGTTAGCTGGTCAATCCATGTTCTTAAACAGTTAGCCCAGTATAGACCAAACCCAGGCCACTTTCCGGGAGTTTCCCCGGATATCAACGGGTTAAGGGTACCCGGAGGGTCGCGGTAAATTGATTGTCCAGTTGGCTGGTTTTCAACACTGCCTGATCACCAAAGAACGCCAGCAGACGACTGCGGATGTTATTCATGGCGATCCGGTTACCCTGATGCTTGTGATCAGTTTTCTCGGCAATGGGATTTGATATCAATACATACAACCACTGCCCCTGCTCGTGGGCCATGATGCTGATCGTTCCTCCTTGAGGGTTGGGCTGAATACCGTGATAAATGGCATTCTCGATCAGAGGCTGTAGGGTCAGTGGGGGAACTTGGGCTGCTTTGGTCAAAGGTTTGATTTTCCACTCAACTTTGAGTCGGGGTCCGAGACGAAGTTTTTCGATACGAAGGTAGCGTTCGCACATTCCCAGTTCTTCCTTAACCGGAACCAGGGAGGAGGATTCCCGCAGTGCCGCACGGAACAGTTCAGCCAGGTCCAGCACGGCCTCTTCAGCTGATTCGGCGTCTTCCGGAATCAGTCCGGCAATAGAGTTCATGCTGTTGAACAGAAAATGTGGGCGTATCCTCGCCTGTAATGCCTGAACCCGGGATTCCAGTTCAGAGCGCTGCTGTTGGTGCCAAAGATGTTGCAGATAGAAGTAACGCAATAGCACACCGGTCAGAATGGCGGCAATAAGAATGGCTTGCAGAACGAACCAATAATCCCATCCGGTTTCCCCCACGCTGCGGAAGGAGCCGGCCAGGATGGCATAGATTGTTGTGGTGGCGATGACGATGCCATAGGTAAGCAAAGCCTGCTGCGAGATACTCCACTGCTGGCCCCACTTGCGTAACTGGCAAAGAATGACGGCACTAGTCAGCACTACCCATAGCATGAACAGGGAGGTCAGGGCGAAATAGTCCCAGTTAAAGTATTGCAGCCCGTAACTGATCAATGTGAACAGAAGAGCGCAGGTCTCCGTCCCAAGTACCAGAAACAACAGGGCCTGGACAGTGCAAAGGTTGGGAAGGAAAAAACTGCTGGGTGTTTCCGTTTTGCCTGTGGGCTCCATTAAAGTCTTCCGGGGGTTATAAATGTCATTCTTAGTGTGCTTGCAGGCTTTTGAATCCTGCGAGACACACAGTCGGCAGCAAACACAGTGTTAGAAAATTCAGACTCAGACGCTTATAATCGCCAACCTCGCCCAGGCTCCCCGTCAGCTCTGTTTGATGGTATGGGATGCCTGACGAATCTGTTAACTCTCTCAGTATGGGGCAAGTTGAACACCATGACAAAGCAGGATACCACCGATAAACCCTGGGGTGGCCGGTTTACCGAAGCCACAGATGCCTTTGTTGAACGCTTTACCGCTTCAGTTGGGTTCGACCAGCGAATGTATTTTCACGATATCCAGGGGTCTGTTGCCCACGCCACCATGCTGGCCAAAGTCGGTGTGTTAAGTGACGAAGAGAGAGACCAGATCATTGCCGGGCTCAATGAAATTCAGGAAGAAATCGAAGCCGGCCAGTTTGAATGGTCAGTGACTCTTGAAGATGTGCACATGAACATTGAAGCTCGTCTGACCCAGAAAATTGGTATCACCGGGAAAAAACTGCATACCGGACGTTCGCGGAATGATCAGGTCGCCACTGATATTCGCCTATATCTGAGGGACGAGATTGACGTTATCACTGAGGAACTGAAGCGCCTGATTGAAGGTCTGGTGGGGCTGGCGGAGCGTGAAGCGGATGCCATTATGCCCGGGTTTACCCATTTGCAGACTGCTCAGCCGGTGACTTTCGGTCATCACATGCTGGCTTGGGTAGAAATGTTGAAACGGGATTACGGGCGTCTTCAGGATTGTCGCGAGCGGGTCAATATTCTGCCTCTCGGGGCTGCTGCATTGGCGGGAACCACCTACCCCATCCAGCGTCAAATCACCTGCGATCTTCTGGGCTTCTCCGGGATAGCCGAAAACTCCCTGGACGCAGTGAGCGATAGAGACTTTGCCATTGAGTTCTGCAGCTTTGCCAGCGTTTTGATGATGCATATGTCACGTTTTTCGGAAGAGTTGGTACTGTGGACGTCAGCTCAGTTCAACTTTATCAATCTTCCGGACCGCTTCTGCACCGGGTCCTCCATCATGCCGCAGAAGAAAAATCCGGATGTACCTGAACTGATCCGTGGAAAGACCGGTCGGGTATACGGTCACCTGACCTCATTGCTTACGCTCATGAAGAGCCAGCCTTTGGCCTATAACAAGGACAACCAGGAAGATAAGGAACCCCTGTTTGATGCGATTGATACCATCAAGGGATCCTTGAAGGCCTACGGCGATATGATGCCTGCCCTGACGGTCAATCGTTCGGTGATGGAAGAAGCTGCCCGTCGTGGGTTCTCCACCGCGACGGATCTGGCTGATTATCTGGTGCGTAAGGGTGTACCGTTCCGCGATGCCCACGAGATTGTCGGTAAATCAGTAGCCTTTGGCGTAGCGGAAGGGCGTGACCTGAGCGAAATGACCCTGGAGGAATTGCAGCAATTCAGCCAGGACATTGATGCGGATGTTTTCGACGTCCTGACTCTGGAAGGATCAGTCAATGCACGTAACCATATCGGCGGTACCGCGCCGGAGCAGGTGCGGGAAGCGGCTGCCCGGGCACGGAAGTGGCTGGCTGACAGATAGCTTCGCTAAGCCATCTGTTTTTCTGGGGAGGGCTGGCTGTTCACCTGAACAATGCCAGCCCGGCTGACAAAGCGCTCGGATAGCCTGTTCGGGTGTCGATAGGCAATGTGCAGCTCTTCACTAAGCGAATGCAGGGTGAAGCCGTACTCCTGCAATACCCATTGCAGACTCTCCCGGGTGTGAAAAGTCATATGGGCATTTCGGGGGCAAACGTACCACCAGTCAGTGCCGAGAGTGTCGATGTTATCCGGCTGCAACAGGGTGCTTATCAACAGCACCCCATCGTTGGCAACCAACGAACACAAGTCCCTGAACAGGTCATATTGATCACTGACGTGTTCCACGACTTCAAAGGCGGTAACCAAATCGAATTCGAGTTCGGGTCTGGTGTCGTTCTCATGATGATGGGGGTCGTAAGTGGTGCAGTTCTGAATCCCCAAAGCCTTTAAATAGTCTTCAAGCTGTCCGGATCCCCCGCCGAAATCCAACATTGCCAGGTCTTTATGTTCATCTCCGAGTAAGCCTGCCAGATAATCTGCCAGACGGGCTGGCCGTTCTCCGGCAAAGGGGGGGTCTGCCAACAGGTATTCGTGGTTATATACCCGTTGTCGAAAATCATTGTCATTCCAGTCGTCGAAATAGGGGGTGAACATGAGCTTGCAGTGTTGGCAACGATAGTATGCGACCTGATCTTCAGCGACTGGAAACAGACGTCTGTGCTCAAAGTGATCGTTACCGGATTTGTTAAAATCCGTTGCACCCACGTATAGGGCATCGCTATGACAAACCCTGCATGAGAGAGATGACGTATCCATACCTGCGTCCATTTCTGTTGTTATAAAAATTCAGTCCGCGACTTCAGGGGTAATCTCCATTGCCTGACTACCTTGTGCGAACTTTAATCCTGTACTGACTTCAATCCTGAACTGATAAGTCTTTCCGCGAAGGTTGATACTGGCCGAGATATTGAAGAATGATGGATTTTGTGGAGGCAATATCTATCGGCTTGAGTATGAACTCGTCAAATTCCAGGCCCTGCTCCCTGGCTTCCTGACTGCCGTTCACATTGGCGGTGACCGCAATGATAGGAATATCCGACAGTCGGGGATCGTTTCTTAATAAAGCGCAGACCTCCAGGCCAGAAGTGGTTGGAAGATTCAAGTCCAGCAGGATTAACTGGGGCAGGCAGGAGCGTGCCAGGTCTAAACCCTGCTCAGCGGTTGTCGCAGTCATCAGGCGAATATTGGCAAAACTGTCGAACAGGCCTTCCATGACCCTGATGCTGGAGTCGTTATCTTCGATGTACAGGACTGTTTTCAGGCCGCTGGCGAGTTCCTTGAGGCCTTCCAGATATTCAAACTCCGGCAACGAATGAGCCGGGAATTGTTTATTCTCGGACCCTGTCGTTGCTGTCTCCTCAGATGGCGCAGTAACGACCTCCAGAACGGGGAGTTCGAGCCAGAAATAACTGCCTTGATCTTCCTTGGAGTTGAAGCCTATCTGTCCATTCATCAGTTGGACCAGTTGGCTGCTCATGGCCAGGCCAATACCGCTTCCCTCGATGGCCGGATCATGTGCAAGCCGCTCGAATGGTTTGAACACCTTGCAGTGGTCTTTTTTGGCGATGCCCATACCATTGTCGGCAACACTGATTCGCAGCATGCCGGTGATAGCATTATGATCGAGCTCGATTTTGACCCAGCCGCCCTTATGGTTGTATTTGATGGCATTGGTCAGGAAGTTGGTCAGTACCTGAACTGTACGGGTATGGTTGGCATTGATCAGGTAGTCCTGACGCAGATCGGGTTTGTAAATACTGATGCTGTTGGCCTGGGCCATGCTGCGCACCATTGCGACGGACTCATTGATGACCGGTTGGATCTGGCATGGGGCTAGCTCGATGCTCAACTGGCCGCTCTCTATCTTGGAAAGATCCATAATATCGATGATTAGCGACAACAGGTGTTCGCTGGCTTTGTATATTTGATTGATATATTGGGTCTGTTCGGTTGTCAGATTGCGGCTGTTCAGCTGGATAAGCTGGGCGAACCCCATGATTGCGTTCAGAGGGGTACGCAGCTCATGGCTCATGTTAGACAGAAATCTGCTTTTGGCGTCACTGTTGGATTCGGCCCGGCGACGTTGAAAATCTGCATCCAACTGCGCTTTTCTGGCCAGGTACATGAGCCAGTAAAGGGAAACCATGCTAATGACGATCACGCCGGCCAATACACACAGCAGAGCCTCTGTATAGTAGAAGGTGTCTGTCAGTTCACCCCTTTTGATAACCCGGTGTGTCACGTGCTCTTTATGGGCGGTGAGGGTCAGATCCCTGGCAGTGCGGCGGATGATTTCCAGTTTCTCTATCAGTGCCGGGGGAATCGCGTCTGGTGTTTTTAAAGCGCTCTCTATAAGCGGCCCGAGTGCTTCCACCCGCGTGGTAATTGTCATCATGAGATCGCGAGTATCGGGCAGGATATTGACCGCTTCGCGGAATTCCCCTTCCTTGAAAAGATCTGTGCGACTCAACAATACGGAATAACGGGTGTTGAGATCTTCCGGAGGGTGCTCTCCGTTCTGCATGGTGTGGGCGATGATCAGCAAGTTCATCGCTTCGGATTCGATCTGATGTATGGACCAGTACAGATCGTCCTTGGCGACTCTTACTTCCAGGGCTCCCTCACGTAACGAGCCGATCGTAGAAAATATAGCGACAGCTAATATGACGGTTGCTGTAACCAGTGCAATACCAACGATCCATCGAATTCTTTTGACCAACATCTTGCTCCTCCCTGCAGCATCAAATCTACTCAACAATTACCTGAACAAGCTGCCATATGCAACGTTGGAAAAACACCTCATTTCGGGTCTCAGGTATCTGGTCGAAGGGGTAAATGATAAAGAGAGGTCCTTTATCCCTGATGCTCAATATTTCTCCGTCGATACGTGTTGCCAATATCACATCGAAATCGTCAAAGTCCTGGGTGGGGATATCGATATGGTAATCATTGAGAGCGACAGCCCTGGCGTTAGTTCCGGACGCGCCCAGCAGTTTCAGAACATCCCTTGCCAGCGGGCCGGTGAATGTCTTGGGTTTATCAAACCATGGGGTTGTTGTATTGACTGAGTGTTGGGGCAGTTGGTCGAGCATGTTCAGATCGAATGCTGCCACATGGTCTTCGTTGGTTTTCAGGATGTTACCGGCTACGGTAAGTACGACGGCTCCCTCAGGGGCGCGGAGTCCGCTGGCAAATGACTGAAAGCAAAGGCCCAGGCCAAGCATCAATAAAAACAGGCGCAATGTTTTCATAAGATCCTCTATTGCGTATTTCCTTGTAGAAACCCCTAGGGTTCACAACACTGCAGGCAAAAGTAACCTATTTTACCGCCAAATATAAAGTGCACTGTGCTTTTGGTAACACTACTACTACAAAGTGGCATGTTTAGGCTGGCGGAGATTGTTACTTCCTCCGCTATACTCTTAGCCATGAATGTGCGCAGGCAGATAAACCCCGATTATAACGAAGGTGTCGACCGCAAAGTATTGAAGACGCTCACACAGCGCTTTCTTTCTTTGGTTGAATGCCGGCTTCAGCGCACCCGTATGGCACTGACTCCCCGTCAGCAAGTGGTCGTGGACCTTTTACCGTTGCTGGTTCATGTGAACCACCCGCTTCTGCCGGGATATGTTTCCCGTAAAACGCCCCACCGCCTGCATAATTACCAACCGGACAAGAACGTGATTCAGCAGGCACAACGCCTGTCCCGGTCATTCAATTTCAAAGAATCCGGCAAGAAGGTCCAGGCGGATATCGTCAGCCTGTTCCTGATGGGGAGTACCGGCTCTATTGCTCACTCAGGTAGTAGTGATCTGGATGTTTGGCTGTGTTATCGCCATGGCCTGGATGCGGCCGCCATTGCCGAGTTGGAGAAAAAGGCGAGGCTGATTTCTGAATGGGGCGAGGAAATGGGAGCGGAGATACACATCTTCCTCATGGATGCCCAGGAATTCAGGAGCGGCCGGCAGCAGGCGACGGTGGATAGTGAGGACTGTGGAACCGCACAGCATTTTCTTTTACTGGATGAATTCTACCGTACTGGAATCTGGTTGGGCGGGGCGTATCCGCTATGGTGGTTAATACCTGCCGGGGAGGAAATGAATTATCTGGCAGTAGCAAAACAATTGCTGGAAAAGCGCTTTGTCCGCAGCAGCGACTACATCGACTTCGGCGGGTGTGGGCGAATACCTCCCAATGAGTTTGTTGGGGCGGGCATGTGGCAGCTGTATAAGGGCATCGATTCCCCATATAAGTCCGTGTTGAAGCTGGTTCTGGCAGAGGCCTATGCCAATGAAGACGGTTCGGTTCCCCCATTATGCGTGACCTTCAAGAAAGCGGTATTCGATGATGAGATGGACCCGGATGAACTGGACCCATACGTAATGATATACCGGCGTATTGAAGCCTCTCTGAGTGCCCGCGAAGAGTGGCAGCGGCTGGATCTGGTTCGACGCAGTTTTTACCTCAAAGTGGGAGAGAATCTTTCCCGGCTGGTACCTGCACACCAGAAGAGCTGGCGAAGAAATATCATGGAAAAGCTGGTGGCGGAGTGGGGCTGGTCTGATACGGACATCCGTTATCTCGATCAGCGGAATAGCTGGAAAGTGGACGAAGTCATGCGGGAAAAACGCAGTGTCGTCAACGAATTGACCGGCAGTTACCGTTTTCTTTCCGGATATGCCAGGGATAAGGGCCTGGCGGTGGCGATCAGTGCTCGTGACATTCACCTGTTGGGGCGTAAGCTCTATGCAACCTTCCAGCGTAAAGCCGGCAAGGTTGAAATGATTAATCCGAACATCGCTCCCAATATTGCGGAAGACAACCTGTCTTTCCATCATTTGAGTAGTCAGGTGCTTGCTTCCAGCCAGAATGGCTGGCTGCTGTATCGTAATCTGGCTAACGTCAACGATGCGGATTTCTACCCTGCACTGAAGCGTTCCAACAGCCTGATCGAATTGATCGTGTGGTCATACGTCAATGGACTGCTGACCTCAGCCACCAGTGTGAGCCTGGTGGCCGGGGAAACGCAGGCCAGCCTGTTTGAGCTGCAACAGATCATCACCAGCCTGCGGACGCTGATGCATTTGCCGCTCCCGGAAGTGTCCCAGCAGGCCTATCGGGATAAGGCTCAGATCCGGGGTTCGATTCTCTATGTGAATGTGGGTGTTGATCCGATGCTGGATCTGACCAAGCGGGGTCTGCATAAACTCAGTGATCGTAATGATTCTCTGGGGTATTCATCTGAGCGGTCCAATCTGGTACTGACATTGGATCAGGTGACGGTCAATTCCTGGAACGAGGTGATGGTTCAGCGTTATGAGTCCGGTGATACGCTGGTCCAAAGTCTGAATAATACTCTTGCCGCTTTGGCCGAAGCTGAGCAGTATGGCGATAAAGTACCTGGTATTGCCGTGCTCTGTTTTTGTGCATCAAGGGCCTCAGCTATTGCCAGTCGGGTCAGCAAACTCTTTCAGCAGGTGATGGAATGCTTCTTCAAGTCGGACACGCCGAAACGATATCTGCTGGAGATGGAAGAGCGATACTTTGTGCTCCAATTTGAGGGGCGGCAACCCCGATTCACCTCTTTGTCCGCCTATCCTGAACTTTGTCGTTATCTGGAGCAGCCTCAGCGACAGTTCCGTGCCATTGAACTGGATGCTTATGCCCTGAAAGGGGATCCTCTTGAAGCTGCCTTCGCCAGCATGCGTCCGAATGCGATTCAGGCCTTTTATTGGATGCAGGAAGAGGTTCTGCAACTGATCGTTATAGATGAGCGGGGATCAGTCTTGCGGCGTAATGTATTGGTGCCTTCCGTTGAAACCTTCCTCGGCGCTTTGTCCAACTTCCTGTACAGCGTTCAGGAACGTAAGCAAATGCACGATACCCTGGCAGAAAATATGGCAGCCAGTGAAATCGAGTTCTACCAGCTGCTCAATGATTCCAAGGGATACAAACCCACGCCGGTGAGAGTGATGAGTCAGCAGGGCTTCGGAAAATACATCGAGGTACAGGCTATCGGTAACCTGACTGAGAAGGACCGTCTGGGTTTCAACCTTTATTGCGAGCACCAGGAGTTCAGCATGTTGGAATACGGGGAGCAGGTGGTGGGGGCGCTGGCCCACTACCTGCAGGGACGATTTGATCATCGACCGCCGCTACCTTGCTATCTGACTGATCTGAGTCTGCCCCACAGTCTGGCGGGGGAATCCCTTCGCCTGCAAACCATTGAATACGTTAAATACAAGCTGGAGCTTGAAAGCAGTATCAATGCTGCCAGACAGCTGCCCACCGACCAGGGAGCAGTGCGCAGTAATTAAATTTGTGCACTGGCTGAAAATACTCCGCAACCACTGACAGTTAAACATGACAGCGGTGTTTCTATTGGCTGTAGTGCCCGGTATACTTGCCCAATTTGATTGAATTTCGGGATAGTTCATGCGGATTATTGGCGTCGCCATCGTTGTAGCAGCTTGCCTCGGGTTATTGTCATGTGGCCAGAAAGGCCCCTTGCAATTGCCTCAGGAGCTCTGGCAGTGGTCAGCCCCGGACGGCGTCTGGGTGGCACCTGGTAATTTACCTGGGTGAAGTCGACAGTTGCATGATCTGTCTCACTGCTGAGTCGAATTATGGATTACTTTAATTACCGGCAAAATCAGCTGTTTGCTGAAGATGTTGCCGTTCAAGATATTGCCGAACAATACGGCACTCCCTGTTATGTATATTCCCGGGCCACTCTGGAAAGGCATTATCATGCTTACCAGACTGCCCTGCAGGACTATCCCCACCTGATCTGTTATGCGGTGAAGGCGAACTCCAATCTGGCAGTGCTGAATGTCCTGGCCCGGCTGGGTGCAGGATTTGACATCGTGTCCCAGGGTGAGCTGGAAAGAGTGCTGGCCGCAGGGGGCAGTCCGGACAAGGTGGTTTTTTCTGGCGTTGGCAAGCAAGCTGGGGAGATCCGTCGGGCACTGGAAGTCGGTGTACACTGTTTCAATATCGAGTCCGAAGCCGAACTCGGTCTGGTGGAACAGGTGGCTGCGGAATGCCGGAAAAAAGCTCCGATCTCTCTACGGGTCAATCCTGATGTGGATGCACAGACCCACCCCTACATTTCAACCGGCCTGAAAGAGAACAAGTTCGGTATCGATATTGATGTAGCTCTGGAGCTGTATCGTCGGGCTGCTAAGTCTCCCCATTTGGAAGTGATGGGCATTGACTGCCATATCGGCTCTCAATTGACTCAAATTGCGCCGTTCCTTGATGCACTGGATCGTGTGCTAGCAACTGTAAGGCAGCTGGCAGCTGAAGGTATTCCCCTGCGTCATTTGGATCTCGGGGGTGGACTGGGTGTGACCTACAACGAAGAGTCGCCTCCCCATCCGACGGAATATGCCGCTGCGGTGCTGGATCGAATGAAAGAGTCAGGTCTTACCCTGGTGTTGGAACCCGGGCGTTCCATTGCGGCAAATGCGGGCATCATGTTGACTCGGGTCGAGTTCCTCAAAGACAACGGGCATAAGCATTTTGCGATTGTGGATGCGGCCATGAACGACCTTATCCGCCCTTCCCTCTACGGCGCCTGGCAAAATATTATTCCGGTTCAGCCACATCAGGAAGGTACTGAAGCCAGCTTTGATATTGTCGGACCGGTCTGTGAAACGGGTGACTTCATCGGTAAAGACCGGTTGCTGAACCTCAAACCGGGAGACCTGCTTGCAGTAAGGTCAGCCGGGGCATACGGATTCACGATGAGTTCCAACTACAACTCCCGGGCTCGGGCGGCAGAGGTGATGGTCGATGGCAACGAGACGCACCTGATCAGACGTCGCGAGACCTTGCAGGAATTGTATGCTGCTGAGTCCCTGCTGCCTGATGCATCCGGTCATTCCGGGTAAGTGGGTGCAGATGCTGGTTAAGTTCACCAAGATGCATGGATTGGGTAACGACTTTATGGTGGTCGACCTGATATCCCAGCACGCTCACTTTCGTCCGGATCAAGTGCGGAAACTGGCTGATCGAAATTTCGGTATCGGTTTTGACCAGATGTTGCTGGTCGAACCTCCTGGCACCCCGGATGTTGATTTCCGCTACCGGATATTCAATGCGGACGGCTCTGAAGTGGAACAGTGTGGTAACGGAGCCCGGTGTTTCGCAAAGTTTGTTCGGGATAACCGTCTGACCAACAAGAAGAGCATCCGGGTAGAGACCAAGAACGGCATCATCGAGTTGCTGGCCAACAAGGATGGAACGGTCACGGTGGATATGGGGGTTCCGAGGCTGGAGCCAGCGCAAATCCCCATTAATTTCTCAGAACGCCGATTGCTATATCCATTTCAAGTAGGTGAGCGAACCTATGAACTGGCGGCTGTTTCCATGGGGAACCCCCACGGTGTATTGCTGGTGGAAGATATCAATCGTGCCCCGGTTCATAAGTTGGGGCGGGCTCTGGAATGCCATGAACTGTTTCCGGAGAAGGCCAATATTGGTTTTTTACAGGTGGTTCACCGTCGTTTTGCTAAGCTTAGAGTGTTCGAACGCGGCGCGGGTGAAACACTGGCCTGCGGGACAGGTGCCTGTGCAGCCATGGTCGCAGGAGTTCTGCAGGGTCTACTGGATGAAAAAGTGGAAATAAAGTTACCTGGTGGTAATCTGAAGATCAGTTGGGAAGGTGAAGGTCATTCAGTCATGATGACTGGCCCGGCAACCCGTGTATTTGAAGGCCAGGTTCGTATATAGCGCAGGTTCGTATTTATCGGTAGTTCACCGGCTGGGTCGTTCGTCGACTAGAAGGTGTCCTGCGTCAAAAATGACAACAACATCGGCAGGTGGGGGACTCCCCGAGCAGATATAGTGGAGTATGAATGAAAAATCAGGCAAAACGCCCCAATGATCAGGGGGAGCTGACGGCGGAAGAAGTGGTCGCCTATTTACGTGCTCATCCGGATTTCTTTGTGGAGCATGAATATCTGCTTGGTGAAATCAAGCTGCCCCACCGTTCAGGAAGTGCCATCTCTCTGGTTGAACGACAAGTCACACTGTTTCGTGAACAACGGGACAAGTACGAAAGGCAGTTATACGATTTGATTGAAACTGCCCGCCATAATGACCGTTTCTTTGAGAAGAGCAAACGTCTCCTGATGAACCTGCTGGAGGCTCAATCACTGGATGAAATGGTGATTGTTCTGGAAGACAGTTTCCTGACAGACTTCAATGTGGACTTCTGCAGCCTGATTCTGTTCGGAGATAAAAATCGCTATCCCGTCAGTAACATTATCATGCAAGACCTTGAAAAAAGCCGGGATGTCCTGGGGGATCTGCTTGATGGTGGCCGTGCCTATTGTGGACGCCTGGATGACGGTAAAAAGGAAATGCTGTTTGGAGGAGATGCTAACGAGGTGGCCTCTGCGGCGGTGATTCCCCTGCAATATGGTGAAACTCTCGGGGTCCTGAGTATTGGCAGCCGTAAAGGCGATTATTTCCAGAGCAGCATGGGCACATTGTTTCTTTCCTACATCAGCGACTCTTTGAGCCGAATGCTGCCTCCTCTGCTGGCAAAGGAAGGAACCGCTGGTTCCTCATAGATTGGTCGACTTAGAGGGTATAAAAAGGGGATAAAGATGCAGGTGCAGATTGATGCCTATGTTGATCATCTCCGCCATGAGCGCCGCTATTCCCCGCATACTGTCAGCAGTTACCAACGCGATCTTGAGCGTCTGCGTTCCTATGCTGAAGACCGGTCAGTTTCAAGCTGGCCGCAACTGCAACTGGCAGATCTCCGTCAGGCCCTGGCATTGTTTCATCGTCAGGGTCTATCCAGTAAATCTCTGCAGCGGTGGCTATCCGCCATTCGACGGTTTTACGATTACCTGATACGTGAAAACCTGGCTGAGCACAATCCCGCCAATGGACTTTCAGCGCCTAAAGCCCCCAAAAAACTGCCCATGACCCTGGATGTTGATCTAGCCAAACAATTACTGGATCAAGCGCCGGAAGATGAGCTTGATGCACGGGATACGGCCATGGCAGAGCTGTTCTACTCGTCCGGTATTCGATTGGCGGAATTGGCAGGTCTGGATATGCAGGACCTGGATCTGGAGGAAGGGATTGCCCGGGTACTTGGTAAAGGCCGCAAACAACGAATTGTTCCGGTAGGCTCTGCTGCCAGGGATGCCTTGCTGCAGTGGTATGACGTGCGGCGAGACATGACGTCGGCGGAAGAGACGGCTGTTTTTATCAATCGTCACGGCCAGAGATTGAGTCATCGCAGTATTCAATTGCGCCTGAAGCAGTGGGCGCAAGTCAGAGGGTATTTTGGGCGTCTCCATCCCCACTTGTTTCGACATTCGTTTGCCAGTCATCTATTGGAATCCAGCGGGGACCTACGAGCCGTGCAGGAAATGCTGGGCCATGCTGATATTGCCACTACCCAGATATATACTCATCTGAACTTTCAGCACCTGGCCCAGGTGTATGATCGTGCGCATCCCCGAGCCCGGAAAAGAAACGGTAAAGTGCAGGCGGACCAAAGCGGGTCGGGAGATGACTGAGCACGGCACTAAACGTCGCCGTCGCCCATCACAATAACAGCTGTATTTTGGGGAAATACCATCGCGTTATGACTTCTGAAAACGAGCGTTGGAAAAATAAGTATTTTGACAAACTGGAAGAAATTGAACGCCAGGAATCTGATTTCAAAGAGCAGATGAACACTCTGCAGCGATTGCTGATCAGAGTAAGCCTGGCAGCCCAGGGTCTGGATTCCAAAATGGATGCAGATCTCGACAAGCTGCGGAATTTATTGAGACAGGAGTCCCCCTCTTCCAGTGATCTTAACCGCGCATTGGACAATGTCGAAAAGTCCGTCCTTGCGCTGGACCAGAGTCGTTCTGTGACAGCTGAAGGCATTCTCCAGGCCTTCTCCAGTCTGGTGGATCGGTTGCTGGAGCTGGAGCTTCCCAGAGGGCAGAAAAAAGCTCTAAAGCGCTATGGAAAGCAGCTGGATAGCAAAATCAGTGATCTTCGACATTACCCTAAATTGTTATCTGAATATGCAGGTTTTCTGGGGGATGCCTTACAGGAAGTCGCCGGTCAGTCCGGCGCTGCTCCATCACAGGGATTTTTCGGGAGATTGTTTGCCGGACAGGGGGCTTCATCACCCGGGGCCAAAACGTTGTCACCGGAATCTGAAGAAATTCCCGGGGTCGATGAGCTGGAAGAGGCTGAAAGCGTTGCGCATACAGAGAGCGAGACCGCTGAGCCCTACGCCCTGGAAATTTCTGCGAGTGAACCCCGGCCTGTCTCAGGGGAGCAGTTTGAGCCTGGATTTTCCGCCATTGCCGACCATGTCAGTGCTACCCTCAGCCATCTGGTCCAGCACCTGCGCTTGCCTGATTCCATGCAGGCGGATTCGCAAAAAGTTCAGCAGAAGATCGCGGGCAGTCTGAATTGGTATGAGCTTGTTCCTACCCTGGACGACATTGCCAATCTCGTCATTGCGGCGTTTGGCCGGGGACAGCAGGAATTTGAATCGTTCCTCAAGTCACTGGATGATCGTTTGGTCAGTATCCAGAGCTTTTTTGAAAGTAGTCAGGCCAGCCAGACAGCCTCGAAGGAAAACAGTTCTGAGCTTCAGGAGGCGGTGCGCAGGTATGTCAGGCATATGCAGGAATCCATGCATGAAGCGGAGAATGTCGAGCAACTCAAGCTTTCTGTGAATACGAACCTGGATTCCATCCTGGTAACGCTTACCCAGTTTATGAACAAGGAATCGGAGCGTGATGCCGGGCTGAATGCGGAGCTTGAAAATCTACAGCACCGTTTGCGGCAGCTGGAGTCGGAATCCCGTGATATGCAAAAGCAACTGGTGGAGGAGCAACAGAGGGCCATCACAGATATTCTGACGGGGCTTCCGAATCGAATGGCCTACGAACAGCGTGCCCAACAGGAGTTTGAACGCTGGCGCCGCTATAAGAACCCGCTCACCCTGGTCGTCGTGGATATTGATAAGTTTAAAACGGTTAACGATACTTATGGCCACCTCGCTGGAGATAAGGTTATCCAGCTGATAGGGAAGGAAATCTCCCGCAGGATTCGGAAGACGGATTTTATTGCCCGTTATGGAGGGGAGGAGTTCGTCATACTACTTCCTGAAACGGATGTGGAAACTGCTGTCACTGTCATGGAAAAAACTAGAGAGATGGTGTCCCGGTTGCCTTTTCATTTTCGTAATGCGAGAGTACAAGTTACCATTTCAATCGGAATCTGCGGTTTTTCCGGAAATGCCAACCTCAACGGCGTTTTTGAAATGGCAGACAAGGCCCTATATCGGGCAAAATTAAACGGTCGTAACCGCGTTGAAAAGGCTGATAGCGCTGGCTCTGTATAAAAAATACCAAAAGGACTAGTCCATTTGGTATAGTAAAAATGATATATATAGGGCATTTGACGGGTTGCATATTGACGCTTGATTTTGAAGAATGGCTAATTTTGCATCAGTCGTTGCGCAGACTGAATGTGACCCATCGACCGACTGTCTAGGCAACTCAATGTAGCTCCTGAGAACACTGTTCTTGAGAGCAAAATATGGTTTTTCCGGTCGTCAGGTCGCACACTTGAGACCACACTGAGATGGATTGCGAATTACCATGAGCACGAAGTTTATTATCACGGACGACCACGGCATTTTCCGAAGCGGCTTGAAAATGATCATTCAGGGAATGTATGCCGATGCGGAAGTCTATGAGGCAGCCTCTGGAGCTGAGGTCAGGCAATGGCTTGACCGTTTGGGTCCCGTCGATCTGGTATTGCTGGATCTCAGCCTGCCGGACAGTCAGGGTCTGGAGTTGCTTAACCGCCTTAAACAGACCTACTGTTCCACACCTTTTGCAGTAATTTCCGCCAGCGAGGAAAGTCACCTGATTCAGGAGGCAATCAAGCTGGGAGCACTGGGTTACGTTCCCAAGTCCTCCTCCAACGCGGTCATTTCCAGTGCAATCCAATTAATGATGTCCGGTGGTATCTACGTTCCACATGAGTTATTGAGTGGTCGGCAGAGTGATCGACCCATTAATGAGGATATCAGCTTAACTCCCCGTCAATTGGAAGTACTGAGCCTTCTCGCAGAAGGAATGTCGAACAAGCAGATTGGGGTTCATCTGAGCATTGCGCCCGGTACCATCAAAGCGCATATCGCTGCGATTTTCCGAGAGTTGAGTGCTGCCAATCGTACCCAGGCAGTTCATCGTGCACGGGAATTGAAGCTGCTCTGATCCGCCTCTCATACAGTCAGGCATTGTCTGAACTTTTAATCGTTTCTGAACTGTTAATTGTTCTGCTTATCGCCAGTTATTTCCGGTTTGGACGGAAAAGCTGGCGATATTTCGTTTGGCTTCCCGGAACATTCATCAAAGATCCGGCTTGAACAGCCTGCACATATATCATCCTGAAGTATCGGTACCAGTTGCTTGATGGCAATTCCCTTTCCCGGGTAAATCCGATGACTCCCTACCACGTCGAGCAGACCGAACTTCCGAAACCGGTCCAGTTGCCATACATAGCGGATTACGAGGTGTACCTGCTTGCCTTCTTTCTGTTTTTGAAGGAATAGCTCTTTCAGCATGTGAGCCCCCTGCATATCAAGGTTGGAGATACCTCGACACAGGAAGACCCAGTGATGGGCGAGAGGGTAAGTGCTTGCGATTTCCTGTAGCTGGTGACTGATAAAGTCCACCGATCCGAAATATATCGGACCATCAAGCCGGATGAAGTTGATCTGGGGGCAGGTAGGCAGACCGAAGCGTTGAATATTGTGAAAATAAGTGCCCTGCGCGGTTTTCATCGGTGCCAATACTCTGACATAAGGCTTGGCCGTTTTGTTGAGAAACAGCGCAATGGACAATCCCACGCCGCAATATAAGCCGAACTCCAGACTGATTCCTATGCACCCTGTGAGCGTCACCAATGCTATCGCAAGTTCATCCTTGCTGGTCTGCCAGTAATGGCGCAGTTCAGCGAAAGCGATTAACCGCCAGCCCACCAGAATGATGACGCTGGCCATGGCGGGGATGGGTAGGTGTGCAAACAGTGGGGCCACAAAGAAGAGAATCAAAAATAAGAATACTGACATCAGAATAACAGCGAACGGTGTCCGACCGCCTGACTCCACATTGACGCCACTTCGGGTGAATGATCCGGAGCTCATGTATGACGAGAGAAAACTTCCGCCGATATTGGACCAGGCCTGCCCGATAAACTCTTTGTTGGCGTCGATTTTCTGGCCGCTCTTGAGACTGATTGCCCGTGCAATTGATACGGCTTCCAATAATCCGACCAGGGCGAGGGCAATTGAACCTGGAGCGAGTTCTCTAACCTGCTCCAGAGAGATATGGGGAATACTGAACGGTGGAATAACGCCCTCTAGCCTGCCTACCAGTTCCACACCATGCTGGCCGGCATCAAGGAAATGGCCCAGTATCGAGCCGCACAATAGAGCTAAAAGATAATGAGGCGCTTTTGGCACCAGCTGTTTGATCAGCAGTGCTGAGGCAAAGGTGGTCAGACCGATGGCCAATGCATAGGAATTGAAGGTCATCAGTGCGGGAATAAAGCCTCCCGCGAAGTCAATAATGTGCTCTGGCCGGGGCAAACTAATCTGAAGCAGGTGGCGGATCTGGCTGAGTATTATCAGTAAGGCTGCTCCGGTAATGAATCCTACCATGACTGCATGGGATACAAAGTTGGTCAGGCTGCCGAACTTCAAGATCCCCAATGCCAATTGCAATAGCCCGGCGAGGAATGTGATGGTAATTGCCGCTTCAATAAACTCAGGGCTGCCGGGGATGAAGTGACCCTGCAACGTGGCGAACAGGAGCGCCGATATGGCAGTGGTTGGTCCGCACACCATGTGCCAGGATGACCCCAGAAGAATGGCAATAACCGGTGCAACCAGCGCACAGTAGAAACCATACTCCGGGGGCAGACCTGCAATAGAGGCAAAGGCAACACCTTGGGGGATAGCCAGAGATGCACCGGTCAATGCGGCAAAAATATCTGCTCGCAGAGTCGGTGCATCCAGTTGTTTCAGCCAGGGCAGCCTGTGATGAAGTGTTCTGATCAGCATAGACCGGTGCTCAACACGGGCGTCTCCTGGCAGTAAGGGTTAATGGATACCCAAATGATTTTTTACGGCAGCCAGACCTGGCTTTCCATCAATGGTTTTAATGTTCTGAAGCCAGGCATCCAGTACCGATGGGTGGCTGGCCAACCAGGTACTGGCGGCGTCGGCGGGTTTCTTCCCATCGTTCAGCACAGCACCGATAATCTCATTTTCCATGGTCAGGCTGAACTGCAGGTTATTCAGTAAATTGCCCACATTAGGACATTCCTGGCTGAATCCCTTGCGCGTTACCGTGTACACGGTAGCGCCGCCGAGATTGGGCCCGAAGTATTTGTCTCCGCCAGTCAGGTAGCGAATATCGTAGTTTACATTCATTGGGTGAGGCTCCCAGGCCAGGAAGACAATATATTTATCGCGTTTGACCGTTCGGGAAACCTGGCTGAGCATGGCTTGTTCACCGGACTCTACCACTTTCCATCCCTTGAGGCCAAAATCGCCTTGATCAATCATGGTCTGGAGCTTTTGGTTGGCCGGTGCGCCGGGCTCGATGCCGTAGATTTTATGGTCAAACTGCTTTGAATGGGCTGCCAGGTCTGCAAAATCTGTCACTCCTGCCTGGTAGGCATAAGTGGGTACAGCCAATGTAAATTTGGCCCCCTCAAGGTTGGTTTTGATAATGTCGATATCGTTGCCGTATTTATCGATAAACTTTTGCTGGGCAGGCATCCAGTTGCCCATGAAGATGTCTATTTCACCGTTTTTCAGGCTTTCAAATCCAATGGGGACGCCTAGCAGGGTAATCGTGGTTTTGTAGCCGAGTCCTTCCAGCAATGTCGTCACAACCCCGTTAGTGGCGCCGATATCCGTCCATCCTGGATCGGTAAATCTTACCTCGCCACATTCCGTTGCACTGGCGGAAGTCACACTGACCAGTAGTAAAAACGCCATCAATAGACGTTGGCAGCGGGTGCCCGGGGGATTAATTGTGTTTTGTCTTGCCATAACGATGCTCCTCATACATTGTTGGGCCGCAAACTTCGGCATTAGTTGGATTACTCGACTTTCGGGAATCTTGATTTTCTCTCCAGGTCATCCAGGTCAATGTGGTTACGCATGTACATTTCACTGGCTTTGAAAATAGGTTGATGATCCCAGGAAACGATGTTGCCTTTGGTTAACGCTGAGAAAATCAGTCTCCGCCGTTTCTGGCTTTGAATAACCTCACGGGTGAGTTGGGGGCTGTCCCATCTGCCTGTTGCCTCCCGTCTGAATTCCTCCAGCAGGGTGGCGTAGGATGGATCCTCTGCCAGATTGTTTAATTCCTGTGGATCCTCTTTGAGGTTGAATAGTTGCTCAGGGTCAGGTTCAGAGCATATATATTTGTACTGCTCACGCCGGATCATGAACAACGGAGCAACGGCTCCTTCGCCAAAGTATTCTCCGATCACTTCATCATGTCCGCCGGACTCCTGCAAATGAGGCATCAGGCTTCTTCCCTGGATTGGCATGGCGTACTCCGGTTCAGTGCCGTGATTGGCAAGGGCTGCGAAGGTGGGGAGTAAATCCATGGTGGAGACTGACTGCTGCACCCGATGAGGCCGGAACTTGGCTGGGGCATGGACAATCATGGGAACCCTGGCAGACCGTTCGAACCAGGACATTTTGTACCAGAGATTGCGTTCTCCCAGCATGTCTCCGTGATCTCCCGAAAACACGATAATGGTGTTCTCAGCCAATCTTGTCTCTCTAAGTGCCTTTAGCAACTGCCCTATTTTGTTATCCACATAACTGATGGCCCCGTAATAGGCTCTTCGGGCATTAATAATCTGTTGATCGCTGATTTCCTGGTCGTATAAGCCGTAAACATACTGCAAGCGCTTTGAATGAGGATCCTGATCTTCCCGGGCAATCTGCACCTGTGGCAGATCGATTTCGTCATTGTCATAGAGATCCCAGTATTCCTTCGGTGTTGCATAAGGATCATGCGGGTGGGTCATGGAGACGGTCAGGCAGAAGGGGCGCTGGTCATTACTGCGAACGATATCGTAGAGATAACGGGTTGCGTGGAATACTACTTCATCGTCAAAGTCCAACTGATTGGTGCGGACGCATGGACCTGCCTGGGTAACCGAAGACATGTTGTGATACCAACTGGGCCGATGGGAAAAGTCCTCCCAGTCCGGAAACCACCCATAGTCAGCCGGGTAGATATCGGTGGTCAGCCGCTCTTCGAAGCCATGTAGTTGATCCGGACCACAGAAGTGCATCTTTCCGGACAACGCCGTTTTGTAACCGCTTGCCCGCAAGTAGTGGGCGAAGGTCGGAACATCCGCGGGAAAGTCTGCTGAGTTATCGTAGGCTCCGATTTTGGAAGGCAGCTGGCCGCTCATCAGCACATATCGTGAAGGAGCGCAGAGGGGGCTGTTGCAGTAGGCTGAATCGAAGACCACGCCGTTATTGGCCAGGGCTGATAGGTTTGGCGCCTTGACGACGGGATGGCCGTATACCGGCAGGGAATCCGCTGCCATCTGGTCAGCCATGATAAAAAGAATGTTAGGTTGTCTCATGATGCGGTGGATGTCCTGTTCAGTGGCTGTGTTTTATGACGATGTTTCGAAACTGAGATTGCATGAGATATTTGCAATAAGCTGAATTGATGTCATTCAGACAATAATTGGCTGTTGTTTAAGGATTGTCTGCTGTTTATAGATTGTCTAAGGAAAACGATGCTGTAAACTGACTGAAATCTTATTCAAGAGATAAGCTCAGCTTATGCCATATGACGACCGCCTGCCGCCGCTACAAAGTCTGCACGTTTTTGAGGTGGCTGCCCGCCACTTGAGTTTTACCGCTGCCGCCCGTGAAATGAATACCACTCAGCCGGCAATTAGTCAGCAGATTCAAGGGCTTGAAGCCCATCTCCAGGTTCCGCTTTTTATCCGGGTGTATCGCGGTGTGGAATTAACAGAGGCTGGTCAAAAGCTGTTTGTAGCCACTCAAAGTAGTCTGAACACTCTTCGTAAAGCTCTGGATGAAATCCGGTATCAGAAGAAATTTCCACGTATCAATGTCGCAACTGATTTCGCTTTTGCCGCTTTTTGGCTTTTGCTTCGTCTGCCTCAATTTCGAAAAAAATACCCGGAAGTGGATATCAGGATACAGACGTCACAGTCCGAATTTGAGTTGGCCGGGAGTGAGACGGATGTGGCGATTCTGTTCGGTGATGGTGAGTACCGGGGCTGTGTTTCGCAAATGCTGATACCTGAACAGGTCTTTCCGGTATGCAGTCCAGGGTATCTCAAGGAGCACGGCCCAATCGATTCATTAACCCAACTGTCCTCACAGGCATTACTCAAGCTGGATGCGGAGCCTGGTCATCGCTGGTTGGATTGGAACGGCTTATTCCGGTCTCTGAAAAGTTCGACCATTCCCGGGGAGCCTGTGTTGGAATTCAATAATTACACGTTGCTGGTGCAGGCTGCCATGGCGGGTCAAGGAGTCGGACTGGGGTGGACAACTCTGGTTGATCATCTGATTGATGACGGGCTACTGGTTGCTCTTCGGGATTTTACTGTCCACTCCAACCACGGCTACTTTCTGGTTCTCCCGGACAATTCGGAAAGCTCCCCGCCGGTGGAGAGCTTCGTCAAATGGCTCAGGGAGAACCTCGCTACGAAAGCCGGGGGCGTTTAAGCCTGTTGTGCGGAATCTGCGGTATTGAACTGCAGAATCGAGGTACACACGGAGCGCAGCTGGGCCGGTTTGATTGGCTTATGCAGCAAAGGATATGGGGATTCATAAGCCAAACGTATCCGTTCTGGAGAGGTGTCTCCGGTGATCAGCAGGGCCGGGACATTGGAACGGAAATGCTGATGCATGCGCTGAATCGCCATCACTCCAGTCACTTCATTACCCAGCCTAAGGTCGCTGATAATCAGATCAGGTTTATTCTGCCGGCTACCGCATACCCGCAAGGCATCTTCTACAGATCGGGCCAGGATGGGTTTAAGGTCCCACGACTCCAGCAAGGCCTTCATTCCCAGCAGGATGGCGGCGTCGTCATCAATCACCAGTACCTTCTGCAGGTTCATGGATGACATTGCGCCGTAGGTTGGTTGAGTCTCTCTGATGACGGGAGCCTGTCCAAGCGGGACAATGATCTCGAATCTCGTACCATTGCCCGGAGTTGAAAGGAATCGAATCTCGTGGTCCAGTAGCTGACAAGTACGTTTCACGATAGACAGACCAAGCCCCAGACCTTTACTGCGATCCCGTTCGGGGTTGGCTAACTGTACGAACTCCTTAAAGATGGAATTGTGTTCGTTTTTGGGAATCCCCGGTCCGCTGTCCCAGACCATGAAGCGGATCGAGTCTTTGTACCGTTTGCAGCCAACTAACACGTAGCCGGATTCTGTGTATTTGATGGCGTTGCCCACCAGGTTACTGATGACCTGCTCCAACAGATGCGGGTCGCTGTGGAGAGTGTAGTGGCTTTGGCCAATACGCAAATCCAGATCTTTTTCGATAGCCTGTTGTCGATAGACAACTTCCAGACGGTCCAGAATCCGCTGTACAGAGAAGTGCTCTATTTGGGGTTGCAGTACGCCCGCTTCCAGCTTGGAAATATCCAGCAGCGCGTTAAACAGCTCCTTCATGGTTTCCAGTGAGCGTTTCAAGTTGTCATGAATGGAAATGGCGGCTGAGTTGGTCAGCTGTGGGCGCAGCGCTTCGACAAACAGGCTCATGGCATGCAACGGCTGTCGAAGGTCGTGGCTGGCCGCCGCCAGGAAGCGGGTTTTGTCCTGGTTGGCTTTTTCTGCCTCCCAACGGGCTTGCTTGGCTTCCAAAGCGGAGGTTTTGGCGTCGAACTGCTGTTGCACAAACTTCTTATTCAGCTCAACCAGCTCAGCGGTCCGGGATTGCACGATCTTGCTGAGATTGCGTTGGTGGGCTTTAAGCTGTTCTTCCACCTGTTTACGGTTCTGCTGCTGGTTGTCGATCACCAGTAATAACTGGTTGATATAGCTGGCTAGCTCGTCCATCTCCTGCATCATACGCTGATGCCTGTGAGCTGCCAGCAGGTGGCGGGCGGGGCGCTCGAGCCGGACGTCACGAATTTCCTTGAGAATTTGCAACAGTGGACGTTGTACGGACCATTGCCAGTACAAGCCATGTACACCTACGGCCGCTGCCAGAAGGCCTGTTGCTATCAATGCCAAGGTAAAAAACTGCTGGATTATGGATGATTCCAGCAGATCCGGGTCGGGGGTGATAATCACTTCGTACTGGCCGTCCCCAAAACGATAGGAATAGGGCCAAAGGGTCAACCATCCCCGGTGCAACCCGGAATCGTTTAACGCCTGTTCCGGAGTGTCCGGGTAAAGCAGCCGGAAATCGCTGGTCGTCTTGCGAACTTCTGCAGTCTCAAACGGTGCAATTCGGGACAACGCTGCAAGAATGGCTTTGATCTGGATAACATCCTGCTGTTGGGCTGCATCGTGGAGGCTCGGGCCGACCAGATCGAGGCCGGCTGAAACCGAAGTCTGCCAACGCTCAACCTGCTGATTGATCACAAGTGAGCCAAGAGCGGCAAGAGCCGCCACCAATATGATCAGGTAAGCGCCTAGAATTTTGGCATTAAGCCAGGGATAACTCCCCTGCTTCCGCTGGCTGTTTGTCACCGTGGAATATCCTTTTTGACGGGTGGTTTCTGATGAGGGCACAGTATCAAGAGATTCATGGATAGAGCTAAGCGGCGCCCATCATATACTGATAATTTTTTGCATACCAAGATGGTGTTCATGATATGGACAATTTAATGTAAATCGATGGTTACGAAATGTATTCATTCTGTTAATGCCTGAGCAGCGCATCCAACTCATCTATTGCTTCGCACCAGTCTGAATCCAGTTCCCACTGCTGCCGTATGAAGTCCCTCTGTGATTCGTTCAGAAAGGGGGCATCCGACAGGTTCGTGCCATTGGAGAGAGGTGCATGCTCTTCGATAAAGGCCGTAACGGAATCCTGGTCACCGGGCAGACCAAGCTGTTCGAATAAACCGCGAAGATTATGAGTGGATGTGTCCATGGAATCCTCCCGAAAGCGTAGGTTAATGGTTAGGTGAACAAGGTTCAATATTCTGAATGGATTAGATTCACCACCGCTTTCCCTAAGCGTAGTCCAAAGTTTATAGACCTACCTCAGCTTTTGTGCCGGTATGGCGGTTAGCATGCCTCATCCGGATAAACGTGCCATAATAACGGCAACCTGGAGCCCAGCAGGCCAGGCGGAGAAATGAACTTGCCCAGTAATCCAGTTATATGAAATTCAGGTCTTTTTTCACCATCCTTATCATCGTGGCATTTGCTGCGGTGTTTCCTGCCGTTGTGTCTGCTGAGACTGATGAAGAGGAAACACCGGATATCCTGACGCCTTTCGAGCGCTCGTGGCTAAAGGCTCATCCCAACATTCGAATTGCCGGTGATCCCCATTGGCCGCCATTTGAAATGGTGGATGAGGAAGGTAACTATCAGGGCATTGTGGCTGACTATGTACAATTGCTGGAACAGCGGCTTGGCTACCAGTTCGAGCGCAAAGTCAGAAGCAACTGGTCTGAGACCCTTGATGCTGTCACTACCAATGAGTTGGACGTGATCGCTGCGGTTTCGGTGACTCCGCGCCGCGAAGGCCGCATGCTGTTTTCTGAATATTATCTGTCCTACCCCATTGTTATGGCTGTGCGTGAAGAAACCCGGTTTATCGGCTCACTGGAAGAATTGGGTGATGAAAAAGTCGCGGTGGTGAAAGACTATGCCAGTCAGGATTTTTTGCTGATCAGCCATCCCAACCTGAATCTGGTGTTTGTGGATACACTGGAAGAAGGGCTTCTTGGTGTGTCAAACGGGGATATCGACATCCTGATCAGTAATATTCCCAGTATCAGCTATCTGGTAAACCATCTGGGAGTCAGTAATATCAAGCTGACCGGCATTACCCCCTACACTAACGATATTGCGTTTGGGGTGCGGGCGGACTGGCCGATTCTGACACGGATTCTGGATAAAGGTCTGGAAACCATTACCCCGGATGAACGGGAGTCGATTTATAAAAAGTGGATTACGTTCAGCTACGAAGAGGAAATCGATTACACCCTGGTCTGGCGGATTACGACGGTGGCCATTGTGGTTATCATTATCTTCCTGTACTGGAACCGTAAGTTATCCCACGAAGTTGCGGAACGGATTCGTTCCGAAGAAGCCTTGCGAAAAAGTGAAGAGCGCTTGCGCGCGGCAATGAAACAGGCCGAACATCTGGCCCAGGCTGCGGATTCGGCCAACAAGGCCAAGAGTGAATTCCTGGCCAACATGTCTCATGAAATCCGCACGCCAATGAATGCGGTGATAGGATACACGGAATTGCTCGAGGGACTGGTCGCCGACGGCAAGCAGAAGTCCTATCTGGATGCTATCAAGAAAGGCAGTCGGGCGCTGCTAACCATCATTAACGACATTCTGGACCTTTCCAAGATCGAATCCGGCAAGCTCAGGATTGAATATGCCCCAGTGGATCCTCATCGATTGCTGCAGGATGTCGCGCAGATCTTCTCTGCCCGGATTGCCCAGAAAAACCTGGAACTGAAAATCAAACTGTCTGAAGAGTTGCCTCACTCGCTGGTGCTGGATGAGGTCAGACTGCGGCAGATCATTTTTAATCTGGTGGGCAATGCGATCAAATTTACTCACGCCGGCTATATCGAGTTGAGTGCCTCCGCTACCACGCTGCCGGGCGAGGAAGGCTTTGTGGAGTTAATTATCGGTGTCGAGGACAGCGGCATCGGTATCGCCCAGGACCAGCAGGCCAGGATCTTTAACGCATTTGAGCAGCATGAAGGCCAGAGCAGCCGCCAGTACGGGGGAACCGGGCTGGGACTGGCAATCAGTAAGAAGCTGATTGAGATGATGAACGGGGAAATCGGGATAAGAAGTTCCCTCGGTCATGGCTCGCATTTCGAAATCCGCTTGCATCATGTGGCGGTGAGTAGCCGCCAGGAAGAACTGTCTTCAGAAATGAAGAGTGTGAAGCCGCCCAAGTTCAAGGCTGCCAAGGTTCTTGTGGTCGATGATGTGGATATGAACCGGCAGCTGATCAAAGAATATTTCCAGGGCACCAATTTGACGGTAATCGAGGCTTTGGATGGCCGTGCCGGGGTCAATCTGGCGGCGAGTGAACATCCTGATCTTATCCTGATGGATCTACGGATGCCGGATATGAATGGCTATGATGCTACCCGGATCATCAAAGAGCATGACGACCTTTATGATATTCCGGTCATAGCCCTCACTGGTTCAACGCTGGCAGATGAGAGCCGGCGTATGTCAAAACTTGGGTTTGCTGACGCCCTGCGCAAGCCGATTGAACGGGCTGTTCTGTTTGGCGCCGTAGCCAAGTATCTGCCGTTACAGTCCTCTACTGCCAAAGGGAAAATCAAGGATAAGGAAAAAGAGAAAGAAAAAGAGGAAAAGGCCGCGCCGGAAAAAGACAAGTCCAAAAAGACCGACAGCAAAGTCAATTTGGAAACCCGGATTGTGCAAAAACGTATGATTTTGGAAGAGCTGCGCGGAGTCCTCTGGTCTGAATGGGAGGATCTCAAGGACAGTGGGGATCTGCAAAGGGTTCAGGAATTTGCTGAACGCATATCTGAAAGAGCCCATGAATATGACATTGATGGTCTGAATGAATACGCTCAAACCCTGCAGGGTTTGGTCGCTCAATTCGATTTGCAGGGATTGCAGACGCAACTATCTTCCTATCCCACCCAAGTGGAAATGTTGGCTCAGGAATGGTCGCTTTGCCTGGATGAAGCCTCTATGAAAATCTGATGAAGTTTCAGCCATTTGCTGTTTATGACGGAAATTTGGCGAAAATACATCAAAGGTGCGGCAAGTCATTGTCAGCATTGTGAATAATTGAAAAACAGCTATTCAAATAGGCTGAATTACCCAGAAATTCAAACTAGTATGTCCTCATGGTCTGTAACAAACTGTTACAACGCGAGGACGCCATGCGAAAGTTAATCATCACATTCCTAAGTACACTTCTGATGTTGTCATCCAATGTATTCGCTGCACCCTATTCGGTGTTGCATGCGGCGTTGGCGGATATTGATCAACAAACGAATGATGTGTATCTGATCGGATACCAGAGTGTTGAACATGTTCGTGCAGATGCTTATGGGGCCAGTAAGTATATTGTTCTGGACTTCCGGGCGGATAAGGCCAGATTGGCAGATGATGAAGCGGTCGCCAAAGTGGAATTCATATGCCGGAAAATCATCAGCAACCGTCCGCTGCTAAAAGATTTGTCCGAGTTGGGGTATGACATGGTTTCAGTGGCGTTTGATGAAACCAGCCAGTTTGATTGCCTGTAGGTCAAGCGGTAACCCAATAGCCCATGCAGGTTTTCATCCATTCGCGTGGGCAACAGGCTTTATAACCTATACTTCGTTCTCGGTCTTAATGACCAGGGTTTCCACTTCACCTTCATAATTGCATATCACGTGTACGGATATGGGACGGCAGCAAACACGGCAGTCCTCGTAATAATCCTGTACTTCCGCACTGCAATCCAGGGTCACCGTCTGGGTTTCCCCGCAATAGGGACAACATATTTCTCGATAACTCAACATCTGGCCAGCCCGCCATACTCTTTACCCATTCTAATTGGATAGATTAAAAAATAACCAATTGCAAGATTTATTATCGGGGGCAAAAGGATTTTTGGTGACTGGTTATAGCAGCGGAAGCCTCCCCATCAAGCAGTGCGCTCAGCGGATAGCCATTTTCTCAGTTGGTGGTAAGCACCCAGATAGGCAATTGCTCCAGCCAATCCGATAGCCGTTCCAGCTGCTATCCCCCAGGAATCGTAGCTCAGAGCCACTAGCAGGCTGTAAATAATCAGCGAGCCGAGCCCCAGGGGATAGTATCTGATCAGGGTGTAGACGGGTTGTTGTCCATAGTTGATATGGATAATGAACAGCAAGGGGAAGAACGTGATCGGGAAAGCCGCAAACAATCCGGCAATAGTGCTGCTTCCAAGATAGGCTAACAAGGTTACGGCCACCACGCAGCAGGCTGAGATGGCCCCTCTCACCAATACTGCCAGAGTCGACAGATTGATCGCCTGTTGTATGTTCTGATTGGGAATTATCCGATACCAGAAACCGAATCCAATCGTTGCCAGCACCACCAGAACAAAGTTGCTGGCCAGGTCCCCTGAAATAAGGCTTAACAGGCCATTGGTGACGGCGAATGCGGCAACGGCTGCGGCTGGAGCGATGACCACATGGTATCGAAATCTCAGGCACAACCAGTAGAAAGTTGTCATGACCTGGGCGGCAATAAACCCCAGTAATGTATGGCGGGCACTGACAGCGGCGAATTCCGGTCCCTGTTCGATACCGATGTAGGCCAGCGCAATGGCAGTGCCCAGAGGAAAGCCTGCCAGAACACCGGCGACCCGTGTGCTGACTCTCTCGGCAATCCAGGCCAGTCCCATCACGGTAGCGATGGTGACCAGGATTTTGCTCAATTGGATGGCCATATCACTCGCGTCTGTCATGTGGATAATGTCAGTGGGTGAGACGAAGTGATCGAGTTACTTTTGTTCGGCTTCGTCATGCAATCCCGATCGTGCCTGCTTGGCCATTTCCACCAGAATGATACGGGCATCTGTCACACTTGTCAGAGGACGAATGAGGGGGATGGCCAGCCGGCAAGACAAGCTGTGAGCCACCACATCGATATATATTTCATTCTGGTTAATGCTATGCAGGCTGGCCGAAATGACGCCGTCGACACCTCCGTAATAGCGCACATAATTCACGATGGTATCGGCATGGTCCTGGTTCATGTGGTCGACTATCGAAGTGATCTCATCGGGAGTTAATGGCATGGATGGCCTCTCAGCTTTGTGTCGCGGTTGATATAGAGTGGTGGGAGTTATCCGTCAGGCCTGTGACCCCCTCCACCCGGTTTGTAACCCCTTCTACCCGGTTAATATGCTCCAGAAACTGGGAAAACCAGAAGCCCAGTTGAGGCAAGGCCTGTTGAAGGCGGTGACCGTCATTGACCAGATGCAGGGTGCATTGATGTTGTTGGCTCCACTCACTGACGGTTGCTGCGGGGATCAGATGATCGGACCAGCCGTGAACGACTTCTGTAAAATCAGCAACCGGTTGAATCAGGGGATGTCGATATTCAGGGAGTCCCAGGGCTGGTGCAAGCAGGAATAGGCCTTTTACTGAATATTGGTGGGATGCGACCAGCGAAACATAAGCGCCCATACTGGAACCGACCAGTACCAGAGGGCTACGGTGAGGATCGGATTCCCGCAGGTGAGCCAATAGCTTTTCCGCACGTTGGTCAGGGTCATGCATGCCCTGATAATCGATGGTCTCGAAAGTGTATCCAAGCTTGAGGGCAAGTTCCGAGAGGTACCGGATTTTGCTTCCCCAGGGACCGCTTTCCTTGCCGTGAGAAAATATTACATGTCCCAAGATGTCCCCCTAAGCAGACGGTGATTACCGTCTCGCATGAACATTGATCTAGTCATCCCGCCACTTGATGTTGCAGCCCATACTGGGAGTCTGTTCTCCAATTACCGACTGACCAGCCAGTATCTGATTCACTGCATCCCGCAGATCTTCACCGGTGACGGGCACATTATTCCCGGGCCTGCTGCCATCGAATTGACCACGATACACCAGTTTGCGGTCACCGTCGAAGAGGAAAAAATCCGGTGTGCAGGCTGCATCGTAGGATTTGGCAACCTCCTGGGTTTCATCGTAAACATAAGGAAATACATAGCCATAACGCTCGATTTCCAGGGCCATGTTTTGTGGCGAGTCAGCCGGATAGGCATCTGCGTTATTGGCGTTGATCGCAATAATACCCAGTCCTTTATCACTATACTCCCGGGCGAATTTTGCCAGTGCGGATTTCAGGTGTACGACATAGGGACAATGATTACAGATGAACATGACCAGTAATGCTTTGTCATCACTGAAATCCGCCAAAGACCAGTGATATCCCTGCTGATCCGGCAGATTGAAGTTGGGCGCTTTGGTGCCCAGGGGAAGCATGTTGGATGCGGTTAATGCCATGGAATCGCTCCTTGTTTCTATTGGAATTGGGGCATTAGGAAATGTGGTTCACTGGCGATCTTGATGTTCAGAGTTTAACATTAAACGAAACAGAGGGGAGAAGAGCGTGGCCCAATACGAATTGGTTTTTTCAGGTCAACTGATAGACGGTTTTGACCTGGCACAGGTCAAACAGAATGTTGCGAATCTATTCAAAGCTTCACCGGCACAGGTGGAGCAGATGTTTTCCGGTCGCTCGGTGGTATTGCGTAACCGTCTGGATGAAGCGACGGCAAACAAATATCTGGCTATCCTGAAGAAAAATGGTGCCCGATGTGAACTGCGTATGATGGGCCAGCCTGCTCCTGCTGAAGCATCGGCTGCCGCAAAGCCTGCGCCGTCTCCACAGCCGCCTTCCCAGGCAGTGCCATCTGCGGAAGCAAGACCACCTGCGAAAGAAGGCGGTAAAGGTGTTCAGACACCACCAGGTGCACTACCTGTGGCAGGAGAAAAAGTGGATACGATTTTACAGGATGTCTCTTGGGATGTGGCGCCGGCGGGGACTCAATTAGCTGAGGAAGCTGATGATCTGCCTACCGTTGAACCGGATACCAGCCATCTTAGTCTGGCACCCGCTGGAAGTGATATGGGACAGAAGAAAGCCCCGGCTCCGCCTCCTGCACCGGACACCAGTCATCTCAAACTTGATAATTGAACAAGAGAGATCAGTTAAACGCCCCCAATATTTCAAAATAGTCTTCATCACAGGGCCCACTGGTATGGGAATAGCGTAAGGCGCGGAATTCCTCTCCCGGCTGGGTCTCACCGTTTTCCGAATGGTGGATAAAAGCGATATCCCCCGGATAAAACCTCATCATCCATTTGCCCTGCTCCACACTTTCCACCTCGGCGATCCCCTTGTTAGGGTGAAAGACGCAATTACTGGCCTGTTGTTCTATTGGAGCGGATTTGGTTTCGATGATCGTTTCGACAGGTTTCGAAGGTATTTCCTCAACCTGTGGTTCGGGAGCAATGACAAGTGGCTCTGGCTGAGCTTTTCCTGTGGGGGCGATTGAGCAGCCCTGCATAACCAGGAGAAGGGACAAGGCGGCAAGATACAGAATCCGTGATTCTGCCATGGGCATTACGTTCATTATCATTGACGGGTTTGAGCGCGAATACATTCGATGATCAGTTGGCATTGGCCTTGGGCATATGATTCTAGTATAGATTGAAGCCCGGCTTCATTATGTTGTTTTATTGCATCCAGGGAGGCTCGCATATACTCCAGGCTGTCATGAATCACCGCCGGACCCTGCCTCAATGCCAGAAAACTGCATCTTTTTGCTGACGGCCACAGATCGTTGATCATATTCACCAGAAATGGATTGTCCGCATAAGCCAAAGAGGCCTGGGTATATTCAATGCCCAGATTATGGAAATTCAGCAGATCCCCTTTTTCAAAACAGGCATTCATCTGGGTATAAAGGGATTCCATGCGTTCCATGTCGTGAGTTTGCCAACCGCGGACCAGCTTGGCTCCCGTGTGCCCGAGAATAAGTAATAGGGTTTCATACAGGCTGGAGACAAACTGCTCGTTGAGTTCCGTGACAAATGTCCCCTTGCGGGTGATGTTAGTAACGAGGTAGCGTTTTTCCAGCAACAATAACGCTTCGCGGATCGACCCATGGCTGACTTCAAGTTCCTTGGCCATGGCGTTTTCGTAAATTCTCTGACCAGACTGTAACTGGCCAAGGACAATCATATTTTCAAGATGCTGGGCGACCTGTTCTGTCAGGGTCTCCTTGGGCTTAAAGCTCATTCGGGCTCCGTATTACTACTATTCAGGGCAGCGATGCTCGGGTTTAACACCTACTTAGTTTTTAAATACCTACTTGGTTTTTAAATACCTACTCGGTTTTTAAATACTTACCTGGTTTTTAAACACCTACTTGGTTTTAAACTCCTGCTCGGTCTCAACTCCTACCAAGTAAAATACATGTGGGGTAATTAGCAAGCTGCGGCACCCCCGGATACTGCATAAGGGCGGTTGTTATTGTTTTTGGGTGTCGGATGAAATACTGGCACAGATGTGAAGGGTTTTGAACTGTTGATTGGGGTGAGTGGCGGGGATGTTCCATTTATTCCTAAAGTCTGCGGTTTTTATGCCGATAACCTGTTTCTGTGATCGATGTTCTGTGACTCATTTCGATCAGACAAAAAAAAGCGGAGCCTGACAGGACCCCGCTAAGCGCAGCAGATAAAGAACGACCTTCGCCGACTACACACGTACGAGAGCAATCGTGGCGTGTCTGGCGAGGGTTTCTCTCGTCCTTTAACTAAGTGTAGCCCGTTCTAAATCTTTTACCATTGCGGCCAAAAATCTTGCCGCTTCTCCTCCAGTAGCCGCTCTGTGGTCGAAAGTAAGGGACAGCGGCAGCCTGCGCCGGATCTGCATTTCGCCGTTTTTGGCGACCACTTCCTCACGAATAACACCTGCGCCAATAATGGCAACCTGCGGCGGTACTACGATAGGGCTGGCATAGCGACCTGCCATGGTACCGAAGTTGGACAATGTAATGGTCGCTCCCTGCATTTCCTGGGGTGGAATCTTGCGGGCCTTGATATCAGCGCGCATCGCATTGAGCCCCTTACGAAGATCATTCAGTTTCCGGGTGTTGACGTCCCTGAGCACCGGAACAAACAGTCCGTCCTCTGAGTCAACGGCGATGCCGATATGCACGGCTTCAAACAGTCGCCTGGAAGGCCCATGGCCATCGAACCAGGCATTGAGCGCCGGTGAGGCCTGGCAGGCGCCTGCGATCGCATGAACCAGACGCATGGTAATGTCGGTATCGCCCGGCCAGTCATGGATATCAGCGTCATCATAAAGAGAAACCGGCACCACCTCCGCATGGGATTTGGCCATATTCCTGGCCATGGTTCTACGGACGCCCCGGAGCGGTTCTGCTTCTCCAAAACTGGATTGCATCTCGGCCGCTTTCTCCACATCCAGAGCGGAAATTACATCCCCTTGAGAAGGTTTAACCAGATTCAGATCCACTCCCAGCCGTTTGGCCAGAGCTCTGACGGCAGGTGTCGCACGTGCCCGGTGGGAGGAGCTCTGTTGGGAGGCGGCGCCGATGATAAAGTGGTCCTCCGTGATGCTGGTGGCCCTTTTTAACTCGCCAACCACCGTGCCGGTATCCTCTCCGGCACCCTGGAATTCCACCAGCGGTTCACCCACGTGAATGACGTCTCCGGCGTCTCCAAATAAGGCGGCAATCGTCCCATTCTGGGGAGAGGGAACCTCGACGATGGCTTTGGCCGTTTCCACGGATACCAGGAGCTGATCGGTTTTTACCTCGTCCCCCTCTTTAACATGCCACGCAACGATCTCGGCTTCTGCCAGTCCTTCGCCCAGGTCCGGTAGTTTGAAGAACTTCATATGGCTTCCTCCATAAGCACCGTGGCCGCTTCGCAGATTCGCTCAACAGTGGGTATATAGTGCATTTCGTTGCGGAAATAAGGCATGACCGTGTCATATCCCGTGACCCGGCTCACCGGCGCTTTCAAATCGAACAGTGCTGATTCTGCCAGGCCGGCGGCTATTTCCGCGCCTACCCCATTGGATCGGGCTGCTTCGTGAATAATGCAGCAACGACCGGTTTTGGCGACAGAGGAGTTGATGGTGACCATATCCAGCGGGGAAATTGAAGCGACATCGATGACTTCTGCACTGATGCCCTGTTCCGCCAGCTGATCGGCTGCCTGCAGTGTTTCCTGAATCATGGCTCCCCAGGATACCAGGGTAATATCAGTACCTTCCCTCAGGGTAAAACAGGTGTCCAGCGGAAGAGACCGGCCGTCATCGGCCACTTCCTGCGAACTTGCCCGGTATATACGCTTGGGCTCCAGGAACACGACCGGATCGTTATTGCGGATCGCTGCCAGCAAGAGTCCGTATGCCCTTTTGGGAGAGCTTGGGATGACCACTCTCAGGCCGGGAATGTGGGCAAACAGGGTTTCAGTACTTTCGCTATGATGTTCGGGGGCGTGGATACCGCCGCCAAACGGCGCTCTGAGTACCATGGGGCAGCTTAACCGGCCGCGGGTTCGGTTCCGCATTCGGCTGGCGTGGCTGACCATTTGTTCCATGGCGGCATAGATAAATCCCATGAACTGGATTTCCGCCACAGGACGGATACCCTGTGCTGCCATGCCGACGGCCATACCTGCAATCAGGGTTTCGGCAAGCGGTGTGTCCATGACGCGTTTCAGGCCAAACTCTTCCCGTAGATCAACGGTCGCACGAAAAACGCCTCCGTTTATCCCGACATCTTCCCCCATGACCACGACATTTTCGTCTTCATGCATGGCCCTGGCCAACGCCATGTTGACGGCTTCGACCATGGTGACCTTGCGGGTAACCACACTGGCATCAGTGGTGGCTGATTTTGCTGCAACATTCATCTTGACCACCTCCTAATGATGAGAACCGGGCTGGTTGTCTGTGTATCCGGCCAGTGATTTGGCTTCGATCCTTTGTTCCACCAGCGTCGCCGGCATGTCGGCAAACAGATGATCAAACATGGATTCCGGTGGCTCGGGCGGCGTGTTGAAGTATTCCTGAACGACCGTCTCAATAATGTCGGCGCTTTTGGCCTGTAAGGCCTTTTCCTTGTCCTCGGACCAGAGATTCTGAGTGACGAGGTATTGCCGAAGACGCTGTACAGGTTCCCTCTCCCAACCGGCCTTCAGTTCCTCTTTGCTGCGATAGCGGGTAGCGTCATCTGCGGTGGTGTGATCTCCCAACCGGTAAGATAAGGCTTCGATCAATGTAGCGCCTTTGCCTGCATGTGCTTTTTCCAGCGCGTTCTGAACCGCGTCAGTGATGGCAAAATAGTCATTACCGTCCACCTGGATGCCGCTAATGCCGGCACCGATGGCTTTCTGGGCAATTGTCTGGCTGGCGCTCTGCACTTTGCGCGGTGTTGAGATCGCCCATTGATTGTTATTGACCACAATCACCATGGGAAGCTGCCAAACCCCAGCGACATTCAGGCTTTCCAGAAAATCACCTTTGGAGGTGGCGCCATCCCCACAGGTCACCACGGCAGCGCGTTTCTCACCACGGATCTTGAATGCGGTGGCGACACCGGCGGCATGGCACATCTGGGTTGCGATGGGAACGCAGTTGGGTAAATCTTCCGGGCATTGTTGATAACAGCTCCCACGCTCGTCGCCACCCCAGTACAACAAGGTTTCGACCAGTCGCACTCCCCGGAGATATTGAGCGGGCAGATCCCGATAGTACGGGATGAGGACGTCATCCTTGCGCATGCTTTGACCGATGGCCACACCAATGGCCTCCTGCCCCAGGATCGAGGGATAGGTGCCCATCTTGCCGGTGCGCTGAAGAGCGACGGCTTTCTGATCAAAGTTGCGGATGAGCACCATGGTCTCATAAGCCTGCAGTAACCTTTTTTGGTCTCGACTCCAGGCAGGCAGGGCTTGTTCCAGTTGTCCCTGTTCATTCATGAAGCGATTGTAGGGAACGAAGAAATCGAAAGTTTTCTGCATCATCATTCGCCTCCTAAGCCGCTTCGGAAAGTTTCTGGTAAAGGCGCTGCTCAGCCAGTTGGTCCGCAATCACACTGGTGGCCAGATCCTTTTGTTCTGATTGTTTGAAGATTTCTGACAGGGTATGGGCAATTCGTTTGGTTTTTTCTTCAATCAGATGTTGCGGCTTGCCAAGGTGATGCAGAGAAGCATATACGAGGCCACCGGCATTGATGACATAGTCCGGCGAATACAGTATCCCTTCATCGTGAAGCCACTGACCATGCTCATGATGTTTCAGCTGATTGTTGGCAGAACCTGCCACAACGGCACATTTGAGAAGAGAAAGGGTTTGGTCATTGATGATGGAGCCCAGTCCGCAGGGAGCGAACACGTCGCATTCCACACTGTAGATTTCGTCAACAGATACCACTGTAGCACCGAAGTCCTGGTGTGCTCGTTTGATTGCTTCCTGGTTGATATCGCTGACGATCAGGCTGGCCCCGGCCTCATGCAGCAGATGGCACAACTGGTAGCCGACATTTCCGATGCCCTGAACTGCCACGCGTATACCGTTTAACCGATCCTGTCCGAGTTTATGCCGGACAGCAGCTTTCAGACCTTCAAATACGCCACGGGCGGTATAATTCGAAGGATTGTCTTCTGAGCTGGTGCTGGTGACATGGCGGGTTTCTTTACTGATCCAGTCCATTTCCTTCGCAGTGGTACCGGAATCGATAGCGGTGATGTAGCGGCCACCGAGGTCGTCGACAAAACGTCCGAAGCTGCGAAAGATCGCTTCTGCATCAAACTGCCCTTTGGGTTTCATGATGACGGATTTGCCACCCCCTTGAGGGACTCCTGCAAGCACGGCTTTGTAGCTCATGCCCCTGGCCAGACGCAGTGCATCCAGTAAGGCATCGTCCGGAGAGGTGTAGGAGATAAACCGGCATCCACCCAAAGCGGGTCCGAAGCGGGTGTTGTGAATCGCGATAAATGACTTGAGGCCAGTGGCTGCATCGTCTCTGACATGCAACTCATTGACCCGATAATGATCGAGCAGGTCAAACATGACTGCACTCCTCTGTTGAAACTCACATTCAGGAGAGGGACAAGTGGCTTGTGGCCGATGACCTCAACCTTTACTGTGAAAGGTGATAACCTCGCGTTCGATTTAGAGGAAACGCGCTTTTTATTGTACGCCCCGATGTGGTCAGCCGATTGGTTGTACAGCGGGGTAAGCTTGCATGGACTGGCCGTAGCAGCATTGGATGTGGGTTGCACGGGGAGCCGCCAGGTCAGTGTTGCGATAGGCCGTGGGCATAATGCAACGACTGCACACTTATTGATCAGTATAGAACGAAATCGGCTGCCAAGGAGAAACCTCTAATTAAGAAACCGTCACTTTGGGGATCAAAAGGAGGGCATCATGTCCGGATTGTCTGGCCTGGAGAGCTGGCTGCAAAATAATGAAAAAGGTTGTCTCAGGGAGCGTGAATCTGTTGGCGGCGGTTGTATCAACGACACGGGCGTGGTGCGCACAGATAAGGGAGAGAGCTTCTTTTTAAAGCACAATCGTAACGCCCATGAAAGCATGTTTGAGTGTGAGGCAAAGTCCCTCAAAATAATGGCTGACACCGACGCTATTCGAATTCCCCGTGCGTATTATTACGATGATCATTGTTTGCTGCTGGAGTACCTGGAGCCTGGCAAACGAAAAGACAATTACTGGGAGCTGTTCGGTCAGCAGCTGGCCGCAATGCATCGCCACACGGCTCCTGAATTCGGATTGGATTTTGCGACTTTCTGCGGAACCACGCTGCAACCCAATTCGTGGATTCGGGATGGTTACCACTTCTTCGCCGCGCAACGATTGATGATGCAGGGAAAACTGGCCCATGAGCAGGGGTATCTGAAGCGAGGGGACATGGAGCAGCTGGAACGAATATGTCATCGCCTTCCGAGCCTGGTTCCCGAACAACCCGCATCGTTAGTGCATGGGGATTTGTGGTCTGGAAATGCTCATACGGGGCCGGAGGGTGAACCGGTATTGATCGATCCGGCACTGTACTTCGGCTGGCGCGAAGCTGAACTGGGAATGACAGCTCTGTTTGGTGGGTTCCCGGAAGCCTTCTACCAAGCCTATGATGAAGCCTGGCCGCTGGAGACCGGCTGGCGGGAGCGTCTGCCCCTGTATAACCTTTATCATTTGTTGAACCACCTGAACCTTTTTGGAGGTGGATATCTTTCCCAGGTTTGCGGTGTGCTCAGACGCTTTTGAAATGCAGATCGTCCTGTAACCCCTAATCCTATATCTGTGAATAGGCATCAGGGAGTCGCTTGTACTTCCTCCACTGCCTCGGGTGGCAAATGTTCCCCTGTGCGTTTGGATTCGCACATATCGAAATCAATTACCCGATTCCTGCCATTCTCTTTGGCTGTGTATAGGGCAAAGTCAGCCGCCACAAACAAGTCGTTGGCACTAATGAAGTTATCACGGCTGAGCGTGGCATGGCCCAGGCTGACGGTCAGATTCAAAGTACCCTTTGTGCCTTTTTCCACGCGGCGGCGAATCCTTTCTGCCAGGACGGAAACATCATGATGGTTGGTCTGCGGCAATATCAGAACGAATTCCTCTCCACCATAGCGGCACGGAATATTGGGCTTACGCACCGTGGCATTGAGAATACCTGCCACTGTCTTCAGCGCGCTGTCTCCCTGGGCGTGGCCGAAGGTGTCGTTGAAGTGTTTAAAGTTATCTATATCAATGACCACCATGGATAGGGGTTGCTCATGCTGTCTGGCACGGTCAAATTCTATATTGATCTGATCGTCAAAATAGCGCCGGTTGTAGAGCTGGGTAAGGGCATCCTTGTAGGTTTTGCGCTTGAATTCATTCAGCCGGCTGGCGACTGCGAGACTGAGCAGCACCATCTCGATCAGTGAACCGATCTGGAACGCATTCTGGGTGAAGGCATTGTGCGGAAGAATACCGAAGGTTTTCAGCATATAGATCACCACCCCAATCAGTAACGAGGAGAAGGCGACCATGTAGTAACGGGAGGCGCCAGACCCTTTCATCAGGGCAATAACCGCCATGGCGAATATATGGACGGCAATCACCAAGGTGAGGACGGCCAGGGGAATGATCATTGTGTGGTAGGACACCAACGGAGACAACGCCATGCAAACCATGCAGAGAATCTGCAGATAGTAAGAAATACGATCCAGCCTCGGAGAGGCGACCCGCGAGATTAGTATCGATCGGGTAAACTGCAACCCTCCCGTCAGTGACAGCGCGAGAAGAATGAGCAGGCTGTGGTTGGCCATCCAGGTATTGTCCGGCCACAGATATTGGAAACTTAGGCCGTTGTGTACGGACATGTACAACCCATAGCTCACCACATAAAGCAGGTAGTGGGCAAAGGTCCGCTCCCGCACCGTGATAAACATGATCAGGTTGTAAATTGTCAGCACGATGAATCCACCGTAGTAGATACCCAGCGCCAGGTATTCCTCGCTGATCAGATTCATGAGGTCCAGCGGAGAATGGACGAATAGCCCGATATTCATCGCTCCCTGGGTTTTGTAGCGGAAATAGAAGGTCTGGATTTTGTTGGGTGGAACTCTGACAGGAAAGAGAAAAACTCGATGGTTGACGGGGCGAGTATCAAAGTTGGTTCTATCTCCCGTGGCGATTTTGGTCCAGTTACCGTTCTTATCCTGTGACCAGAAATCGAGATAATCGATCAGTGGATAATCCTGCCTCAATACAACATCTACAGCGTCCGGGTAAGGATTGATTAAGCTCATCCGTGCCCACCAGGTTGATGTTGTAAATCCGAAATTGGGTGATTCGTCTCCGATCGGGAGAAACCGATCTTTATTGGCAGGGTCGCGGACTTCGGCAAAGGTCAGTTCGCCGGTTTTATCTTCCAGGAGATCGAGGTGGGGACCCAATGCCAGGCTGGTAAGTTCCGAAGTTAACAATACCGGTCGGGCCACTTCATGCGATGGCTTCTGGGGATCGGCCGCTCCGGCACTCAGGCAGCCCAGGAACAATAAGATCAGAAACAGCCCTTTTAGAAAAGGCTGTCGTGCACCGAGTTTGGGGGGGCTGCAGCGAGACTTGAAAATCACAACATCGATCATGTTATGGCCGGGCTAATTAATCGGTTTGAGGCATGGAAGTGGCTGGCTGGCATAGGATTTCCTGCTCCACCGAGTTCGCTCAGCTATTTCAAGGTAATTCCTTGTAGACCTTTTGGACTAAGTTTAGACAGTCTCTTTTTGTATGTCAGCCACAAATTCATTTTTACAATAATCTATCTGGTCATTATTTTCCGACAAATTGTCAAATAAGGCGGCGATTGTGCCAGTATCTGATGTTGTCATAGCCGTAAGTATGTCCAGACCGAGCCGACGATAACTGTCAAATTGCATTTCGTCAAAGAACTGATCCACAGTTGATTGATCTGGAAAACTGGGATTGGCGCGCCAGTAGGAATATACATCCGCACTTGGATAGTTACTGATCACCGCTTTGACATACAAGAGCTGTCCTTTGGTCCCATCATGGTACGTGATGCTTCCCAGAGCATAGGGTTTCTTGTGTCGACCCTGGTTGTCGACGTCCGTGATAGGACGAATATCCAGCTCAACTTCTGCGCCAAAGTCGGCCTGTACTCGCTGGATGGTTCTGCCAAGATCGCTTAGGGTCGTGTTGGGGTCCGCACTGGCATCGGAAATGATGATATACCGGCACTGCCGTCTGATCAGTTCATACAGCCCCATGTTGTCAAAGTGACCGCCATCGGAAAGATGAATATCCGCCTCGGTTTCTGACAAACCTACCCCCAGCATTTCCCGGAACATAAAGCGATACCATTCCGGCAGCCAGCGATGTTGATGAAGTGATTTGGGGTTGCGGGTCCAGAATCCCAGTCTGGCATTGATCAGCACCATCAATACACTGAGCGCCCGGGAACTGGTGACATAGGTGTTGGGGTCAATGGCGGCGCCGGAAATGGCGAAGGCATTGGACAGGGTCATCCGACCTTCAAGATAGTTGCTGGTATGCCGGTAGCCGGTTGCGGTAGATCCGCAATACAGGGGGCTGAGGAACAGGGATGCGCCATTGCGGCTGCGCAGCTTTTCATGTTTTGAACTGGTGGTGTTCAGTGTTGTATTCACAATGTGCAGAGGACCGCCGTTTTCCGGCTTGATGTCGGTCAGCAGAAACTGTGAGGGTGGCGGAAATGACGGTTCGCCGTCAATGACCGGCATATAGGCGTCCGTGAGTCTTCCGCGATAGTAACTGTGCAGAGACAATCCATTGATATTACAGATCAGTGCCAGCACCAGTGACAGGGCCAGCCAGGTAAAATAACCGGGACTTTCCACAAAAGCGGAATGGTCACATAGGTGGTAGAGGGCGGTGAGCAATCCGTAACAGAACAGCGATAAACCGGTGATTGCCAGTGCATTGCCCATATGGGATCCCGCTCGCTGTCGCGCCATCTTCACGGAAATAAGGCCGCTGACCAATGGTATGATGTAAGAGCTGTGCCGCGTCAGTACACCCAACCCCTGGTGGTCAAAATAGTGCAACACCATTTCTTCCACTCCGGCAAATACGGGCAGTAGACCCAGGGCCGTGGCAATGACGCCAACGGCTAGTAATCGTCCCATCAGAATGCGCACCGAGTTTTCCGATACCATTCTGCGCATAAGTGAAGTGGTGGTCAGTGCGAATACGAAAATGCTGAGTATAAATAATCCCAGACTGAGCAGGCCTGTGACCAATATCATCATGAAACCATCATGACCACCGATGGCCCGCGCTCCGGGCAAGTGGAGCCACAACGGCCATGAAATGATATGCCAGTCATTACTTGCGGCGGCCAGCAATCCAACCAGGATGGGCAGCAGGACAAACAGATTCAGCAGGGTTCCTGCCAGTATGGCGGCGCCCAGGGTCCAGCCGGAAAACCCCCGGCCGTTGATCAGATAGCTGCCATGTGCCCTGAGCCAATCCAGAACCGTACCATGGCCGTTTTTAAGCAGGGTGGATCCCATATCCTGGTGTTTATCCACAGGAATCTGGGAGCGTAACCAGGTAAAGCACGAGGATATATAGCCGCCTCCGGAAACAGAGGACAGATAGTCTACCTGAGTGAGCAGTCCGCGCCGGGAAAGGGCTTGCAGAATGCCCAGGTTAAAGGTGGCAGAACGGATTCCGCCACCGGAACATCCCAGCCCAACCAGGGGGGCTTCAGAATCACTGATACCCGCTGCATGTCGCCTTTTCTTAATCCAATTCGATTCCTGTTTCTGAACGTCCTCGAAATTGGTGGTGTACAGCGGTTCTTCCTGTTCTGAAGCCTGATCCTGGCTGTCTTTGCTCATAGTGATGCCCCCATTAATTGGCATTCCGGAGGTTTGTAACCGGCTGGTGTAGCAGGTTCGTCCTTATGAATCTTCAGGTATTCCAATATAGCCATACGTTCGTCATGCGTCAGCAACGGGCCAATGACGCCGGTCGGTAACGGATGGTCCTTGGGGGCTTTCAGATGCTGAGCCCACAGATCCGGATCTGCGGCAAAGGCATGACCGGTATTGCGATTACCGTCAATGCTGGTGTCCATCCAGAAACCTTCTTTGCTCACACCTTCACTGTCTTTAGTGATGAGCTGGTATCCCAGGTTAGCCGGATCATAGTCACGTTGTCCCAGCAGGAACATGTCGCTGCGGGTCTCGGGGGGAGAAAGCAACTGATAGATGGAGGGAACTGATCCGTTATGCAAGAACGGCGGAGTTGCCCAGACGCCTTCGAGTGGTCGGGGTTTGTATCCCAGAATCTGTTGTGGAAGATCCAGCGTGCCAAAGCCTTCCAGACACTGCTGCTCCTCAAAAGCCACGTTGTTGTCCTGGTAAAACTTGTTCTTGATCATGATGCCGACCACATTGAGGGCTTCGCCTTCCGTCAGCGTACTAATGTCCAGGGTCTCCATCTGGATTTCAGCGTTTTCCTGGCCATGTTTCATATTCCAGAGCAACGCGACGGTTTGACATGACAGGTTGCAGTTATAGGGCTCAGGAGGCGTGGTTCTCGCATCCGGGATAGCCGGTAACGGTGAAACCAATCGGGAGATTTCTTCCTCAATGGAGGCAAACAGCGCCTGCGGAAGTACCACCTCAGGTGACTCTGCGGGGTATTGATCCAGCAATTCGGGCAATGAGCCGTTATCCAGGCCTTGTGTCTGACGAGTGTCAATCAGGTCAGACAGCCGGAAGCGTACCTCCCGAATCAACTGCCGGTAGAGCAGAGGGCGAAGGGCGCTTTGCATGTCTTTGTCGGTCACGCCGGTCGCTGACAGATCGTAGCGACGTTCCAGGAATCCTTTGGCGGTGGAATCATCGGTGCCAATATGCGACACCGGAATGACTTCTATTTGCCATTCCAGTCCGGGGAACGGTTTCAGTGGTGCCAGGGATTTCTGGCGTGCGGCATTGGCAGGATGAGGGCCGTGGCAACCCTGACAGTGCTGAGCGAACAACTGACCTCCCTGGGAGGCCAGGGATTGATTGATTTTCCCGAACAGATCCTCCGGCCATTTGGGAGGCTGCAGTGTCTGCAGGGTATGTTCGATCCGCTGCAGATCGGCAATACGCACCGAGCTACGGAATCGCTCTTCCGCAGGCAGCGGGCCGCCGGTGTCGTTGATTAATGGGATTCGTGCTCCGACTCCCAATGCCTCACCGATGTTTCGGGCCAGAGGCTGGGCGACTGAGCCATTGTATTGAACCCAGTCAAATTTCCAGATATTCCATACGTAAGGGTAACTGACAGGAGCAGCACCAACCTGATAATTGCCGGCAATCAGATGGTCTCCGAAAACCGTGTTACCTATACGCCCCAGAGCATCAGTACGCCCATAACCTTCCACCACCGGATACAGGTGTTTCAGCGGATTGTTTTGGGGGCTGCTGACAAAGTGTTTGATAGAGGCCCACAGTTTGCTGCGCAGTGCGGACTTACCCTCTGGATAGCGTTCATCGAGAACGCCTTTGGCAAACTCGTCGAACTTGAAGGGGTTGATCGCAGTGTAAATAAGAGACGCCACCAGCATCGGAGCAAAGGATCCCCGAGTGGTGTCACTGATCGCATGCATGGCCTGCCCACCGTCTACCCTGATGGCGTAGGTTTTGCCGTCTTTGGTATATCTGAGCTGCCCGTTGTGGCAGGCGGCACAGGTGACATCGAGAACGTTGTCGCCGGTGTTGGGATCAAAGTGTTTGGTAAACCCCACGGGTAGCTGATCAGGGTTTTCATCAGAAGGAGCGGGGTCGACCAGGAAACGATAGCGGCGCATATGATCCGGATCGGCAAAACGCTGATCGGAGAATGGCAGCCTGAGATTTAAAAACCAATCGTATCGTACGGCGCTTTCTGAGGCCCCCTGAGGCATTGATGTGCCTTGGGGTGTGTAGTAATAGGTCTGGCGAGCCTCTGAATCCCGGGTTTCACCCCATCCCTGGTCCAGGTACACCAGTTCGTCGAAGTTTTCCTGGGGAGGAATGCTGGAAAGCGGCCATAAAACATACCAGGCGAAGGTAATGCTGGCAGCCAGCAGTAGCACCAGAGCCAAAATAACCAGCCATTTCAGTCCCTTTACAAACCATGACCAGAAGTGGCCTCCGATTCCGCGGGAATTCATAGTGAACCTCAGTTGATAATCGTCTGAATTTGTGGCCCAGGTGGGCAATGATCGATTCCTGAGAATCGGGCACTGCCACCTGAATTTTTTATAACTTTTGGGTTTTAAATACTTTTCAGGTACTCAATCAACGCGTAGCGCTGGGCATCAGTCAGGTCAGTACCGTAAATATGTCCATGGTTGTCATTTCCTGCCAGGGATGTATCGAAGAGACTGGTATTGTCTCCGGCCGTGGTTTGATAGCCGAGTTTGTTAATGTCCAACTCCCTGTTGCCGACGTGGAAATCCTTGGGTCTTTGCTCTGGAGGTAGCAGAAGGTCATAGACCGTGGGTACTGAGCCGTTATGCAGGTAGGGAGCTGTCGCCCAGATACCACTTAGTGGACGGGCTTTGTAATAATCCGGTTTGGTATTGACCGAAGCGCTGAGAACCTTGTGGTAGCCTTTGACTGAATCCACTGTTGCTTCCAGAGGATGACGCAGGGCGGCTCCGATAGCAGCGTTTACCACCAGGTCAATGGTGTTGGCTGTGGCACCGAAAGTGTTGCCTATATAGACCAACTGCTTGCGCCCCTCGAATGCGCCGGTTTTGGAGGTGGCATTCAGAAAGTTCTCGACCATGGTGGAATCGGTACCAACTTCTGTCACCGGCACCAGAGTCGACTTGAGTTCTTGCTCGTTGAGGCTGCGCTGGCTGATTTTATGACAGGCGGCACAGTTCTCTTTGTACAATTGTTCGCCCTGGGCGACCTTCTGCGAATCGAGCTTGCCAAGTACTTCGACTGGCCATGCGGGAGCTTTCAGTTTGTAAAAATTCTCCTGCAGAGTTCCCAAAGCTTCGAAATCCACAGAGCTGGGATAGCCGGTGAGTCCGGAATGGTTCTGCACATCTGCAGTGCCAAAAACTGCCAGTGCAGTTGTCACGTTCTGTATAAGTGGCCCCGGACCGGCATTCGGCGCGGAACCATTCCACTGCACCAGATCGAGGTGAGGGGCATTCCATAAGAACGGATAGCTGACGGGAGCGTCTGCCGGACGCGCATTTTCCGGGATGTTGAGCATGCCGGCGGCGACGGCGTTAAATATCTGACCGAAGGCATCGAGTCTGCCGTGCCCGTAGGCCGTATCGGAATGATTCATCTTTTGCCGCTGCTGCAACTGGACCAGCCTTGCATTAATGCTTTGCTGCATTTTGTCCTGGGCTTTGCCATCTGATGGGCCGCCCATCACTTTGGCGGTAAAGGCTTTCAGCTTCTGGGGATCTTTCTGGACGGCCTCCAGCGCTTTAATAACACTGTCTTCGAATGTGGGGAAATCAATCAGTGCGGCGCCACCGTCCACAATGACCTGCTGATTATTGTAGGTAAAGCTTCCTGTGTGGCAGGCGGTGCACGTCAGTCCCACCCAGGTGGTGCCCTGGTCATCCACGGCTTTGCTCAACCCCACGGGTAGTGCGTCGGGGTTCTGACTGGTTGAATTGGCTGGAATGAATCCGAGTTTACCGAGGAAGGCATCATCCCGAATCAGGGTATTGCTACCAGCTTGTTCAAGGTGGAGGAACCAATCATAAGGCAGCATCCGGGAGCCGAAACCGAGATGATGCATGGTATCCCGGGTCTGTTGATCCCAGCCTTGTTCGAGAGTGGTTAAGGGAGTGTCCGGCGGAGAGGCTGTCGAGCCTTGTGTGTCTTCACATCCGGAACTGGTTCCAATCAATAAGCCGCCAATGGCAACCGTTACGCACCTCTTAAATACTGCCAGCATTCGTATGATCCATCGATACAGAATAGGTTAATAAAAGTTAAGGAAGAAAACCGATGGAGTAACTATAGTAGAGATCTGATTTTTTTCAGTTTTTAAAGTGATAAAAGGTTTTGTTGAGGTGATTTCTCGGTAGCCGGGCTTGCCGGCTACCAAGGAGAGGTAAAAATGGACCTGAAAAAGCGGCTTGAAGTGGCCCTGAAAAAGTGGGTCGGAAGAAAGAGGTTCTAAAAATAGTGCGTCTGGAACTTTGGCCGGGGTCCCTTAGACGGCCAGGATAATTTTTCCGCGCGTATGGCCTTTTTCCAACAGCGCATGTGCCTGGGCGGCTTCTTCCAGAGGGAAGCGTTTCTGGATATTGATTTGCAGTTGTTTGTCTGCAATATATTCCAGAAGTGTCTGCAGCTGCTTGGCATCCGGGTGGACAGTATACCCACGCGCATGTTTGCCTCTTTCCTTGGCCGCCTGCATGATCTGTTCTGCTGTGATGGTCGGTAGTGTCACCAGAGTGCCCCCGGTTGCCAGAAAGTCCAGTGCCTGGATTCCGGTCTCTCCCCCGACGGCATCGAAGACGAAATCCATGTCTTTCAGCTTTTCCAGCGATTTTTCATCGTGATAATCCACAGGTTTGATGCCCATTTCCTCAAGGAAATCATGGTGGGAGACAGAGGCTGTTCCCCAAACCTGGGCACCACTGTGGCGGGCCAACTGTGCGGCGATATGTCCGACACCTCCGGCCGCGGCCAATATGGCAACGCGTTGCCCGGAACACAGGTTGCCGGTTTCATACAGCCCCTGCCATGCCGTCAGTCCGGCAAGAGGTAATGCGGCAGCATCGGTATCGCTGACTGAATCGGGAATTGCCGCCAGCATTTCAGGCATCGCCACCACATACTCGCTGTATCCGCCTGCCGGTAATGGAAAATTCACCATACCGCACACCCGTTGTCCTTCTTCCCATCCAGTGACGGCAGCGCCTTTTGCGTATACGACTCCCGCAACGTCATAGCCTGGAACCCAGGGCAATCTGGATTTTGCTTTTTCGGCAACAAAGCCAAGCCCGCGACGTGTTTTGTAATCGATGGGATTGATACCCATTGCATTCACTTTGATAACGACCTGGTGAGCCTGGGGTTCGGGAATTTCCACCTCAACGCACTGTAGTACGTCCGGGGCTCCGAATTCAGCTATCTGGATTTGTTTCATGAACTTGCCTTCGGTGTTATCTGATTTTTTGCCTTTAGCGCCGATGGTAAAGTTGCCCTATCAAGCGTCAATTTGGCAGTTAATTATGTGAAAGGGGCGAAGTATAACCTTTTCGGATTATCCTCTCCATGGCGAGCTCATGTCACGTCTAACCGGCGCAATAGAAAGGTTTGCACAAACGCGCGTCCTGCCTGACAATGCGGGATGTTGAGAAAGTTTCAACCGAATGACCCAGTATAAAGAACATTTGTCATGCTGAATGCAATAAAGAGTTTTATCCCTGGAAGGCTGGGCCTTTTGTTGTCTGCTACGCTGATGTTTGCAAGCCTCTCCGAAGGGGCTGAATTTGCCTGGCAGAAAGGTCAGCCAATGATCGGTGAGGAAAAGGTCCTTGTGGCCAAGCGCGAATATACCTTTGTCGATCTGGGGGAAGAATATAATTTTGGTTTCAATGAACTGATTCAGGCAAACCCTTCGGTTGATGCCTGGTTACCCACTGCCGGAGATCGGATCGTCCTGCCGGGGAAGTTTTTGCTGCCGGATACTCCACAGGAAGGCATTGTGGTGAACCTTCCCGAATATCGTCTGTATTACTACCTTCCGGGCAAAAAGAAAGTCATTACCTACCCGATTGGTATCGGCACCCTGGATTTTCCCACACCGGAAATGGACACCCGGGTAAAAATGGGACTCGAAAAGCCTACCTGGTATCCCCCCGAGTCTGTACGTCAGCAGAAACTTCGTGAGGACGGTGAGGTGTTACCGGCATCAATACCCGCCGGGCCTGATAATCCTCTGGGGCCGTTTGCTCTTCTGCTGGATTCCAATGGCTACCTGATACACGGTACCAATAAGGGAGTGGGCATTGGTATGCGGGTGAGTCACGGCTGTATTCGACTGTATAACTGGGATATTGAGGAGCTGGTAGGCATCACTGCCAAGAATACACCGGTGCGAATTATCAAACAGCCGGTGAAACTGGCCGTCAACGGCAGTCGTCTATGGGCGGAAGTTCATGCGGATTCGGACGACACCATGGTACAGCGCAAGCGATACTTTATTAATGCTCTGACCCGCCTGAATATACCTGCCTCACGCTATGATCTGGATGGAGATGCAATAGAGAAGATGCTGGAAGAAAACAGCGGTATCCCTTCAATCGTCGGAATTATGATGGAAACATCGCCATCCCTGGCTGTTGTGCAATGATCAAGGGCGCGGAAATCGCGCCGATCACACAAAGATCCGTTGATTATTTACGGCTGGCTTTTTCCAGCATGCGGCGTGCACGCTCATTGGCTTCTTCTGCAGCTTTCTGTGCCGCCAGAGCTGCTGCCAGGGCTTCTTCCGCTTTAGCATAAGCAGCATCCGCGCGAGACTGTGCAGAATTGGCTTTGCTCAGAGCCGTATCGGCAGTGCTTTGAGCAGATGCTACAGCCTGTTCTGCCTGATTGGCGGTTTGAGTGGCTTCAGCCAAGGACTGACGATCTTGTTCAGACATGCTGGCACAACCAGAAGCCAACGCGATTACGGATCCTAAAACCAGAATTTTTTTCATTGGTATCCCCTTTCTTGGGCTAAATTATTCAAATCGTAATATCGGAAACCCTGTCAACGACCTCCGGTGAAACAACCGCATTCAACAGGTTCCAACAGACGAGCGCCGTATAAAAACTGCCCACGGCGTTGCTGCGTGGTGTCAGTGTAATCCGGCTGAACGCGCAATTAAAGAGAATTTACCCGAGGCGTTGTCACGATCAAATAATGGGGAATTGTTGATATATCAATGGAATAGGCCATTTGAATAATGGCATGTGGCATTTTCTCACGATGAGCCTTTCGGCTGATAGGCAGGCAGCATTGAGATAAGAATGGCATAATGATGACAGGCTGTTCTGTGGCGCCAAGATTTTGTGGCCTTATGATAATAACAATCCGAGGTAACACCTTTTGTCCATGACCCGATATCGGCAAAATCTAGTGCTGTTGTTGATCGTAATGGGGTTGGCAGCCGCGATCAGTATGCTCACCCGGGATTGGGCTCATCGTTCTGCAGTCGCTGATCTGGATCGGGATGCCGGCTATGAGTTACGTCGTGCGGTATCCGGGTTACAGGCGATTCTGGCGGAGTATGAATCTCTGCCCCACATACTGGCGATTGATCCCCGCCTTTTGATAGCCCTTCAGGATCCGAATAATCCGGAAGTGATCGACGAAACCAATCGTTACCTTGAATCCATCAACCAGATTGGGAAAACTTCCGATGTCTATCTGATGAACTCAGAAGGCACCACCATCGCTGCCAATAACTGGCGCAGTGTTAAATCATTCGTTGGCAACAACTTTCGTTATCGTCCCTATTTTCGTGATGCGATGGAAGGTCGCACCGGCCGCTATTTTGCCCTTGGTACCACGTCCGATATACGTGGCTTTTATTTTTCATTTCCGGTTTCAGATGATGATGTCATCGTTGGAGTGGTGGTTGTCAAAATCAGTCTGTCCGATGTTGAGCAGCAGTGGGCGAGCCCCTGGGGCCAGAACAGTTTCGAAGTGATGGTGACGGATCAATATGGTGTGGTTTTTATCTCCACCCGGGCGGAATGGCGATTCCGCCATACCCGTCCACTGACACCGGCGCAAGAGTTAGTGCTGGATCTGGAGCGCCGATACTCCGATAAGGAATTGAAACCCATTACCTATCAGAATGCAGAAGCCCCTACTCAACTCCTCGGCACAGGAGCCCGTTTTGTTACAGTAGGAACTGATCCCGGTAACGAACAGACCTATCTGGAAAGGGAAGCTGACATGCCCGAAGCCGGTTGGCAGGTCAAACTGCTGATGCCGCTGGATCGGGTGAAACAGGAAGTCAGCAATGTGCTTCTGCTGAGTCTGTCCATGTTCCTGGTCATTGTATTGCTGGTCATGCTGTTACTGGAGCGCTATCGCCGGGAACGGGCCATGAAGCATGCACAGGAACAGCTTGAAGAGCGGGTGGAACACCGGACCAAGGATCTGTCTGAGGCAAACATACGTTTGCAGAATGAAGTGCAGGAGCGTAAGCGTACGGAAACGGCCCTCAAGCAAACCCAGGACGAATTGGTTCAGGCGGCTAAACTTGCGCTGCTGGGTCAGCTGTCTGCGGGGATCAATCATGAATTGAACCAACCCCTGACGGCATTGCGGAGCTATGCTCAGAATGCCCAGGCATTTATTGATCGACAGCTGCATGACAAAGCGCAGATGAACCTGCAGGAAATTGTGCATCTGATTGATCATATGGCCAGCATCATCGGCCAGCTGAAGGTCTTCTCTCGCAAGGAGTCCGAGTCCCTTGGCGCGATTCACGTGGGAGCCTGTATCACCGCTGCTTTGAAAATCACAGAATCCGAGATTCGTCGGCATCGTATTGAATTGATCATGAACGTCAATGAACAGGATGTCCTGGTCTTGGCGGATATGGTGAGATTGGAACAGGTGCTGATCAACCTGATCACCAACGCGGTACAAGCCATCGCTGAAATGGTTGAAAGCGAAGGAGAGGCCGCGCTGGATGGGTCTAGACGGCTTAGTATCAAGGTGATTGAAAATACGGATCAGGTACTGATTCAGGTTCAGGACAGTGGTCCGGGAATTTCCGATGAAGCGTTATCTCATCTGTTCGAACCGTTTTTCACCACCAAAAAGCAGTCCCAGGGGCTGGGCCTTGGCTTGTCGATATCCCATCGGATTGTTGAATCCATGGGCGGGAGCCTGACCGCCCGGAATGTCCCGGGAGAAGGGGCTGTTTTTATTGTTACCTTGCGCAAGGCTGATGTACAGGAAGAGCGCGAGGAATCGGCCGATTCCAAACCGGATATGTGGATGACAAAATAGCCGGTTGGTAGATTTGGCTCTAAATTACATATAGATGAGGGCAATCGCCCTGCTTTGCATACTTGAAAAATGACTTAACGGTGGAAGCCATTGCCAGACTCAGATAGCCAGAATGATTACGCGGAACTGCTCGCCAATATGCAGGTCCTGGTCATCGATGATGATCGCCATGTTGCCAACTCCCTGTGCCAGACCCTGGAACTTGAGACCATTCAGTCCAAAGGTTTTGATAATGCCCGCAGTGCACTTGAACAGATCACCAGCGATTGGAACGGCGTCATTATTTCGGATATCAATATGCCGGGTATGAATGGTCTGGAATTGATGCAGCAGGTGCACCAGATCGACCGGGATGTTCCGGTGATTCTGATTACCGGCCACGGAGATATTTCCATGGCGGTGTCGGCCATGCGAACCGGCGCCTACGATTTTATTGAGAAACCATTTAGCAACGAACGGTTGCTGGATACGGTGAAACGGGGCCTGGAGAAACGAGCCCTGACCATGGAAAACCGGGATCTGAAAAGAGAGCTGCAGGAGCAGAATCTTCCCGGTCCCCGGATTCTGGGGCGCACCCAATCGGTTCAGCGGTTAAGGCGGGTTCTGACGCAAATTATGAACACGCCGGCAGATATTCTGCTGATGGGCGAAACCGGCGTCGGAAAGGAGCTGGTAGCCCGTTATCTTCACGAACACAGCAATCGTCGCAATGGTAATTTTGTTGCCATCAACTGTGGAGCTGTGCCGGAAAATTTGATCGAAAGCGAGCTGTTTGGCCATGAAGCAGGAGCTTTCACCGGAGCGGACAAGAAACGGATCGGCAAATTTGAGCATGCCAATGGTGGAACCCTGTTTCTCGATGAAATTGAGAGCATGCCGCTGACCCTTCAGGTAAAGATCCTGCGAGTACTAGAAGAGCGCAAGGTTGAACGGCTGGGTTCGAACCAGTTGATACCATTGGATATCCGGGTAATCGCCGCCACCAAGGTCAGCTTGAAAGACATGGCGGACCAAGGGGAATTCCGCTCGGATCTGTATTACCGTCTCAATACGGTGGCGGTGGAAATTCCGCCTCTGAGAGAGCGCCTGGATGATGTGCCTTTGCTGTTTGAACACTTTGCTTTGATTGCGGCGGCCCGTTATCAGCGGGAAACCGTACCGATCAGTGTTGAACATCGTCATCGACTGTTGACCCATGACTGGCCGGGAAATGTGCGTGAGTTGCGAAACCTGGCAGAACGCTACGTCATCATGGGGGAGGATTGTTCTTTTGAAATGGAGCAGATGCTGAACGATCAGGAAATCCAGAGCCGCCAGACCTTGTCTGAAAAAGTGGAATTCTATGAGGAAACGTTGATCCGGGAATCACTGGCAGCCAATCATGGCAGTATCAAGGACACCATGCTGGCGCTGGGACTACCCCGTAAAACCCTGTATGACAAGCTGAAAAAATATGGGATTAACCGGCAGGAATATCGCGAGGACTGACCATCGTCAGTCCATCGGGGAACTTATACCGGCTTCTTAATCCAGAACACCATGGGTTTGGCGGTTTCCTCGGTATCACCGATATCCAGCCAGTTATAGCTGGTTCGTAGCTCAGGGTGTTTTTGATAACCGCGGGCTTCCCAGAACTTGTCCAGTGGCCTGTAATCAGACGGGCGTTTGGGATGGCTTTCGGGGCGTTCCACTGCGCAGAAAGTGGTTAGCCGGAATTTATTTTGCCAGGCGAACGCCTCCCGGGCATCGAAGAACATGTGGCCGATTCCCCTACCCCGAAAATTCTTGTCCAGCACTGATTCGCCAAAATAGAAGTATTGATCCACCTCCAGTCCGTGCTCAGTGAAGGGCTCCTGAAACTCAGGATCTGCGTCTCTGAGCGGCAGGCCTGTTGCGGCGCCAACCACCTGATTGTTGACCCTGGCCAGGATAAACACACTGTTTTTCGAGCGGGCATACTTGCGAAGATAATCAGCCTCATAGTCGAAGCTTCCCTCATACAAATATGGGAACTCATGGAATACCTGCAAACGCAGTCTGGCCATGTCCTCCAGCCATGGGGTGATTTCGTCACCACTGACGGTGTCAATTTCTATCTGGTCCACAATATCTCCCTGAGGTTGCTACAGTTTGGATTCCCGGTGGATTCAGTGCTTATGCTTCAACGTACCTGCACTACAGTATACCAACCTCATTCAATCCTGCTTACCCATTAGCGTCCAGCAGCGGCCAGCGACCAGTAGCGAACCTGAATGTGACTTCGATTGATCCGTGTCATGCCCTGAATCTGCGCAATGCGGTTTACTGTGCAATACTTAAAGTCAGCGTCGGATGATACTCCTTGGGCAAGTCGGCTATGCCACGTCCAAGTGTTATCCGGGTTGCGCCGACCCAGGTAAAGGAGCCTCACAAAATGATTGAATTGCTTCAGGGCGATATCACGCAGTTGGATGTTGACGCCATTGTCTGTCCCGCACATAAATACCTTAGTAAGGGCAGAGGCCTTTCCGCCATCATCCATGACAAGGCAGGTCCTGACCTGGACAAAGCCTGCCAGGAACTCTCTGACCAGTGTCCTGCCGGTCAGGCAGTCATTACTCCGGGATTTGATTTACCCTGCAGATTCATTATCCATACAGTAACGCCTCTATGGACTGGCGGAGATCAATGGGGAGGCTCCACTCTATCCGTCTTGGGAGATTGCTTTAAAAACAGCCTTGCTATTGCGGAGCAAAATAACTTCCGGAGTATTGCCTTTCCTGCCCTTGGAACCGGTGCCAGCAAAACCCCTCACTCGATCGTGGCACATGAAGCACTGGAGATACTGCAGCCTGCCGCAGAGCGCTTTGAGCGATTGACGATTTGTCTGCACAGTGCGGTTGAGCTGGAGGAATGGGAGAAGGTTTATCGGAAGTTTTATGGCGAATAGTGATTGTGAATTTACTTTGAGTCTCTGGCGGCATACTCTCGACAGCTGAAAGCGTTTCAGGTTTGAAAGCTGAGTATCAAGAAGTACCGGGAAGTATGCGGAATCTATTTATAGCTGCCATTTTCTTTATATTGTCACCAGTAGCCACGGCTGAGATATATCGTCATGTGGATGAAAACGGAAGGGTGCATTATAGCGATGTAAAACAGGATCAACTTGGTCAGACTCAAGTTGAGCTGAAGACGGAAAAAAACTATTGGAAGAAGCTTGATATCAGCGTTGAGGGTATCGGCGTCGATATATCAAAAGAGGATGTGGCTCGAATTCAAGAGGACGTAAACAACGTCTATCAGTTTTTTGACCGGAAGCTGTACTTTGATATCTACCAAACCATTCCGGTAAAGGTAAAAATCCTCAAGGATGCTGACAGTTACGACGAGTTTATCCGGGCAAACATAACCCACTACTATGGGCGTACCGGAGGGATGTTTTTCCCTCGACTCAATATCATTGCGACATACATGCGAAAGGACAAGGAGAGGTTTTTTCGAGTCGTAAAACACGAAACCAGCCACGCGATTATTCACACTACCTCCAAGTTTGTTCCCAGTTGGTTGGATGAGGGGCTGGCAGAGAATATGGAAATGCTGATCAGTGATCAGGGGAGCCTTGTTTTAAACCACCATGATTCTGGTAGCCGGTTTGTGAAGGCGGTGGATAAAAAAGGGCAACTGATGGGATTGCGGGAATTTCTATCTCTCCCAAGTACCGATTGGCGGAAAAAAGATAGAGCTACAGATTATGTGATGCATAGCCAGGCCGGTGAACTTACCCGAATGTTGCTGTCTTCTGCAGATCAAAGGAGCTTTTTAATCAAGCTGGTTCACGGATTTAAACAAGGAAGTAGAACGCTCACATTCTGGATTGTTGAGAAGGAGTATGTCGGCGGTATGGATGTTCTCGAGTTGAAATGGTCTCAATGGGTGCGTAGGGAAGATACTTCATCTATTAGATTATAACCTCCCTACCCACCTGCCAGCATGATCTGGCTGTAATGTTTTCAGATCTCTGAGTAGACGGGTTCCATGTTGCTTGGCTCTCGATCTGTGGATGCAGGCCCGGAAAGAAGTTCGTCTACCAACCTGTCGACGCGTATTTCTGCATCTTTAACGGACTGTGTTAAATGTTCACCTCCCTCTTCCTGGTATTCCACCGCAATACAATCGATCTCGGTCAGGCCGATGAATCCCAAGGCGGTTTGTACACTGGGCTCCAGATGGTTCATGTGGGCCAGTGCCCCTCCTGGTCCCATGTCGTAGCCGCCGCGTGAAGATAGCAATACCACGCGGCGTGGACGATCGGCCAACAGGGGAATGTAAGGAATCTCCAGGTTGGGATCGAATTCAAATGTTCGTCCGATGCGTACAATATTATCTATCCAGGCTTTGAAAGCAGAAGGTACATTGAAGTTGTACATGGGAATTCCGAGAACCAGTATGTCTGATTGAATCAGTTCATCCACCAACTCGTTGCTCTCCGCCAGAACTTTCTCCATCCAGGGCTCTGCATTTTCCGATGATGAGAAAGCGGCCTGTATCCAATCTCCACATATTGCGCCTGGTGGCTTTGCCCCGATATCCCGATAAATCACTTCGTCATTCGGCCGGAATTTTAACCAGCGGGATATGAACCGATGGGTCAGATTTCGAGTGTGAGAGCCATGAGATTCTGTACCATAGCGACCAGGGCGCGCACTGGCATCAAGATGTAGTATCCGGGTCATATAGCCTCCAAAAATTGATGAGAATGATTCATCTGTCAGTTGACAGCTTTCTCTATGAGGCCAGATACTCTGTATATCGACAAACGATAAATATTTTCAAAATGGATGAGATGAATTCATCTATGGCAGCAAATCGTATACCTTCCCTATCTGCTCTCAGAGCCTTCGAGGCAGCTGCACGCTATCAGAGCGCCAAGCGTGCGGCAGAAGAGCTGTCTGTCACACCGACAGCCATTAGCCACCAAATACGCCTGCTTGAGGATGAGCTGGGCCTTGCGTTGTTTGTGCGTAAGCCGAGACAGTTGATCCTCACGACGCAGGGAAAAGAGTTGCAGTCCGTTTTAAGTGACTCGTTTGATAGCATTGCCGCTGTCGTCCAGCGCCTGAAAACCAAGCCCGAACGGCAGGCCATCACTTTATCGACTACACCTGCCATTGCTGTTCGCTGGCTATTGCCCTGGATTTCCAGATTAAGAGAATCACATCCTAAACTGGATCTGCGAATCCACGCGACTCACGAAGTCGTGGAACTGGATGGAGTAACTGCCGATCTGGCTATTCGTTATGGAAAAGGTGACTGGCCTGGACTGGTCGCGGAGAAACTATTCGATAATCGATTTATTCCTGCCTGTAGTCCTAAGCTCCATATTCGCAAGCCGAAGGATTTATGTCGTTATCCATTGATTCATTTCGAGCCCAACAATGCCAAGAGTGTTCCTGTGGACTGGGAAATATGGCAGCATTTCGCCAAAGTACCCGGCCTCGACATCTCAGCAGGTCCGATATTTTCCGATGAAACCCACGCTGTATCTGCAACCCTCAACGGCGAAGGCGTTGCGCTGATGAGCAAAGCTCTGATTATGGATGAGCTGGAAAACGGCCGTCTGGTTCAACCATTTGGGCCTGAACTCAAGGCTGAGCCATTTCACCTGGTTTATCCAGAACGTAGACGGAAGGATCCTGCCATTATGTCGGTGAGAGATTGGATTATGGGGTTGTCATGATGAAACCATCGCAATGGTGAGCAGAACGAATATCGTCAGGAGTCCGAGAGTCGCTCTTTTCATTGGGCGTGGGTTGCCCACTTATCCCATGGCAGCCAGGGCAGTCCAGACTGCAGCGCCTTCAGCATGGCTTTCGGGCAGCGTCCTAGATAGCCATAAACACGGATACCGTAAGTATGAAGCATCAGGCTGGCGGCATAGAGGTGGGCTTGTTCCTTTGGATACTCCCGACATAGAAATTCTGTGTACAGCTCTTCCATAGCTCCAAGGTAACCACTGATTTTTTCCAGCAGTTCTCCCCCCATCGTGGCCAGTTCCAGTTGGCTTTTTATCAGGAAGCAGCTGCAGTAATCGGCTTGCTTTGAGTCTTCCACCATCTGGTTCAGTACCTGACAAATGCCTTCGCCAACGGAGGGGGCATTTTCCAGAGTTTGCCGGACTTTTCCCTGCGCCTGTATTGCATAGTGCTCCAATGCGGCTTCGTACAACCCTTCCTTGCTTCCGAATGCCAGATACAGGCTGCCCGGTTTCAGGCCGGTAGCCTTACATACCTGTTGCATTGAGGCTCCGCTGAATCCCTGTTGCCAGAACAACTGGGTAGAATCATGGATTACCTGTTCACGATCGAATTGTGCTTTGGCCATACAGCGTCAGTTCTCGGGACACGGTTTCTAATCTCGGATTAGCTGAAAGAATTATAACGCCATTTTGAATGAATGTTCAAAAAGATCTTGAACAATCGTTCAAGTAGTGCTTGAATGATCATTCAAGTTGATGTTCGTACCCACTCAAACGACAGGATGCCACGATGATCAAATTCTATTTTCACCATACTCCCAACCCAATGAAGGTTGCCTTGTACTTAGAAGAAACTGGCCTGCCATATGAAATTGCGCCAGTGGACACCTTAAAGGGAGAGCAGCATTTACCAGCCTTTCGGGCGATTAACCCCAATGGAAAAGCTCCCGCAATCGAAGATGAAGGTGTGAGGGTTTTCGATTCGACAGCGATATTGTTATATCTGTCTGAAAAGACCGGAAAGCTGAGGGGGGACCTGGAAAACCGTGCTGAACTACTTTCCTGGCTAATGTTCATAGGCACAGGGATTGGTCCATATTCCGGTCAGGCTGTGCACTTCAAACATATGGCTCCGGAAAAGCTTCCCTATGCCATCAATCGTTATCACCGGGAAGCTGTAAGACATTACCAGGTGCTGGATCAGCATTTGGAAGGGCGGGAATTTATCGTAGGAGACGGTTTCACCATTGCCGATATTTCCGCATGGGCCTGGATTGATCGTGCCCCAGTGGTGCTGGGTGAAGACGCCCTGACGCCATTTCCTAACCTGAAGCGTTGGTTTGATGCGGTCAATGCGCGGCCTGCCGTTGCGCGGGCGAGAGAGGTTGGAAAGGACATTGAGTTCAAAAAAGAGAGGGATGAAGAGGCCATGAGAGCCCTTTTTCCGCAAAACTACCCGGAAGCGGTGTAATGGAGAATATTCATGATTGATCTTTACTACTGGCCGACGCCGAACGGTCACAAAATCACTATCTTTCTTGAAGAAGCAGGACTTGCATACAACATCAAGCCTGTTGATATCAGCGCCGGCGATCAGTTCAAGCCCGAATTTCTGGCGTTCTCTCCCAATAATCGGATGCCTGCGATCATTGATCAAAACCCTACGGACGGTGGTGAGGCGATAACGGTTTTTGAATCCGGGGCTATCCTGATTTATCTGGCGGAAAAGATCGGTCGTTTTTTACCTGCCTCAGTCAGGGAGCGCAAGTCCGTGCTGGAGTGGCTGACCTGGCAAATCGGTGGACTTGGTCCCATGGCCGGCCAGAACCATCATTTTGTTCAATATGCCCCAGAGCGTATCCCATACGCGATGGACCGCTATATCAACGAAACTAATCGGCTCTACGGTGTGCTGAATAGACGTTTGGCAGACCATGAATGGGTTGCGGATGAGTATTCCATCGCGGATATGGCGATTTACCCCTGGATAGTTCCGTACAAAAACCAGCAGCAGAATCTGGATGATTTCCCTCACCTGAAGCGCTGGTTCCAGGCGATGGCTGAACGTCCGGCTGTTATGGCTGCGTACGAAAGAGCCAGACCGTGGACCAAACGACCTGCGGTGACAGAGGAAGGTAAAAAGGTTCTGTTTGGACAAAAGGCAACAGCTCAGGCATAAACTGTTATTAGAAGTGGTAGGGTCTGACTCACTGAGTCAGACCCTTTTTAACGTGGGAAAGCAATCGCTCAAGTTTCTCTATTTATCGTCGTAACGCCAGAATATCAGCAGTGAACTGTGGAGGGATTTCTCCGGAAGAGGATTGCGTCAACTAGGGTCAACCCTAGGGGAATGTAACCAGTGGTTATTTCATCCCCATGGTCAAGATTAACTACACTACTCTAGATGAGAATCAGTCCGTCTCCAGGAGTTATCCAGGTGAGAATATATTGGATGCTTGCAAGCGTCATGTCCCTTTGGTTGTTGATGTCCGGGAGTGGACAGGCTGCGGAAGTCGCCATTTATGCCCGCTCGAATACTCAATTTGATCAGCGCAATGAGTATCCGGTGAAGCTGCTGGAAATGGCTCTCAGGAACAGCGGTGCAGACATCACACTGGAATCCAGTAAGGAGATTATTCCCCAGGGGCGGGCGATGAATCTGGTGCTGCACAATGAGGGCGTTCATGTTCTATGGGCAATGACCAGCGAGGAAAGAGAAATCGAGTTATTACCGATCAAAGTTCCCATATACAAAGGATTGATCGGCTGGAGGCTATGCATCGTTCATCCTGACAATGCCGATAGACTCGCGGGAATAACGTCACTGGCAGAGTTGAGGGGAGTTGTATTCGTACAAGGTCATGATTGGCCGGATCTTGAGATTCTCAGATCCAACCAGCTCATGGTCGAGAGTGTTTCGAATTACCAGGCAATGTTCAAAATGATCGGGGCCAGACACGTAGATGCTTTCCCCAGAGCGGTGATTGAGATATGGCCGGAAGTAGAGGCCCACGACAACTTACAGGTCGACTCCCACCTGCTGATCCGGTACCCCGCAGCCGTTTACTATTTTGTGAACCGACAAAACAAACCTCTGCATGATGCTATTTCTGCCGGACTCAATACCTCTATTGCAAACGGCGATTTCGAGCGATTGTTCAATGCATTCTATTCCGATGCGATTAATCGCGCCCAATTGGAGCATCGCAAAATCATTGACCTCAAAAATCCATTATTACCAACTGATACACCTATAGATAATTTAAGTCTTTGGTATCGATAGCCATTTCCGTCGCGGCTGCTATATAGAACAAGATATTCTGTCATGCGGGGACTACACTAGATATTACCCTATGAATATCAGGAGTGACTGCTATGAAATCGCACTCTCTGATCTGGAAGATCACCGTTCCCGTTGTTGGCGTTTTTGCTCTCTCTGTTATTGCTATTTATTTTTATGTTCCCAGTGTGATGAAAGCCAACGCCGTCAAGGAGGCTACGGCATCGGCTGAGCAGATGGTCCAGCAGTTCAAGACATTGCGTGGGTACTACACCCGTAATGTTGTGCAAAAGGTCTTGGGCAACTCTTCGCTGACGGCTTCTTTTGATCATAGTCAAAACAAGAATGCGATTCCGTTACCGGCCACGATGATTCATGACCTGAGTTCGGAATTTTCCCAGGAGGGGATGACCCTCAAACTCTACAGTGCATTCCCTTTCCCCAACAGAGCAGATCGACGGTTGGACAGTTTTGGTCAGGAGGCGTGGACGAATCTGAACAAAAACCCGGACAAGACATACTCCATGGTAGAAAGTACGAGCGATGGCAGTTCTATTGTGCGAGTGGCGGTGGCAGACAAAATGGTGGCCCAAGCCTGTGTCGCATGCCATAACTCGCGTCCCGATACCCCTAAGAATGATTGGAAGCTGGGCGATGTCCGTGGGGTGCTGGAAGTGGATATCAATATTGATGAACTGATAGCGAATGGCCAGGCTCTGGGAACCAAGGTTGTGGTGGCTTTGATCATTATATTGGGGGTGGTATTGGCAGTGATAACCGGGTTGTATCGAGTCTTGATCCATCGAAGAGTTAACCGGGTGGCTCAGGCACTGGAGGGGATCTCCGGTGAGGGTGGAGACCTTTCTCAGCGGCTGGATGTTGAGGGGAGTGATGAGGTCAGCCGTATCGCTTCTGCTTTTAACCGTTTTGTGGAAGAGCTCAACAAAACGTTTGGGCGAATTGCCAGTCTTTCCGGAGACGTGGCGGAATCGGCAAGATCACTTTCGGAGATTACGCTGGAAACCAACCGCGATATTCAGCAGCAACAAAGTCAGACTGAAACCGCGGCAACCTCCATCAATCAAATTACCTCGACAGTGGATGGGGTGGCAGAGAATGCTACCCAGGCATCTGAGGCTTCGTCCAGGGCCGATGCTGCCTCTAAAGAAGGCCAGGCGGTAACACGTGCTGCCGCTGCGGCTATCAGCCAGGTTTCAGAAAGTATGCAGGATGCCAAAGAAGTGGTGCTGCGTCTGGCTGAAGACAGCAAGGGGATAGGGGCTGTGCTGGACGTTATCCGAGGAATTGCTGAGCAGACTAACCTGCTGGCTTTGAATGCAGCGATTGAAGCTGCCAGGGCAGGTGAACAGGGAAGAGGTTTTGCGGTAGTCGCTGATGAGGTCCGCAGCCTTGCTCAAAAGACCCAGGCATCCACCGAAGAAATTCACCAGATGATTGAGAAGTTGAATGCCGGTACCCAGGCGATGGTATCGGTCATTGAGCAAGTTTCGGATAAGACCGTTCAGTCCGTGGAATACTCCCAGAAAACTTCCCAGGCCATAGAAGAAGTATCCAATGCCATTGATATTGCCAATGAAATGAGTGCTCAAATTGCCGCCGCAGCGAGGGAGCAGCACACCGTTGTGGAAGAGATTAACCAGAATATCACTTCGATTAACGACTTGGCACATCGCTCATCGGATAAAGCATCGCAGATAGCTGAAAGTGCTGAAGGTCTATCACGCTTGGCCGGAGAGCTGGATGTGCTTACTGCGCGATTTGGTCGTTGACTTGAACATTTGGCAGCCGAGGTAAGAATAGACTTATTAGGATGAGAGGTAGTATCGTTTTGGTCGTCAAGTTAGAGAGATTCGAGTGGTATATGGAAGAAGTAGTTGAAATGTTCAGGCCAACTGGGCCAGAAGAGTTGGAATTAGTTAAAGAGTCAGGCTACAAGCGATGGCCACCTCGATTACCTGATCAACCTATATTCTATCCGGTAACCAATGAACTATACGCGAAGGAGATCGCCACCAAATGGAATATTAAGGATAGTGGCGTCGGTTATGTAACCCGGTTCTTTGTAAAGAAAGCCTTCATGTCCAAATACAATATTGAGCAAGTTGGCGCGTCTCACCATACTGAATGGTGGGTGCCGGCAGAGGAACTTGAAGCTCTAAACGACAATATTGTGGGTGACATTGAAGTTATTGGAGAGTATCGAAAGCCTGGGGCGTAACGACGAGATTGAATCTCGCCGTTACAAATAGTCTATAACACGGACAGAATTCCCCCAATTCCCGCAGAGACAATCAGTGTTAATGCAATTCCCTGCTTGAACCGGAATATCAGCACGGCACAGAGTACGGCCAGCAGGCAAGGTTGCCATTGAATACTGCTTAATTGTGGTACCCAAACCTGCATGCTCCCCACATGCTGAAGATTAACGTGCTGGAAAAATACGTGCATGGCGAACCACAGGCTGAGATTCAGTATGACGCCAACGACCACTGCCGTGATGGCATTCAGTGCTCCCTTCAATCGTGGTTGTTGGGTGATTCGGTCAATATAGGGAGCAAAAGCAAAAATCCACATGAAGCAGGGGACAAACGTCATCCACAGGGAGATAAGCGCGCCCGACAAAGCCTGTCCCAGGCCGCCCTGGCTGAAGGCGGCCATGAAACCGACAAACTCGGTCACCAGAATTAACGGGCCGGGTGTGGTTTCAGCTAATCCCAGACCATCCATCATCTGGCTGGCGGTCAGCCATCCATACTGTGTCACGACATCCTGTGCCATGTAAGCAAGCACTGAGTAGGCTCCTCCAAAGGTGACGACCGCCAGCTTTGAAAAGAATATACCTAGTTCTGTCAGAAGCTCCTGTTTTGTAAGGCTTAACAGCAGAATCGGCAGCCACCAGAGGGTGGTCCATAGGATGAGCGTTCTCAGCAACTTTCCGACTTTGTTTTGGTGATGGACAGCAGGGTGTTGGTGATGGACAGCAGGCTCCATTAACTGATGGTTGTTGGCGAAGAAGCAGAAACCATAGATAGCCGCTGCCAGAATGAGTAATGGATAGGGTATCGACAGAAAAAACAGGCCAATAAATGCCAGACCGGCCATGATCCAATTCTGTCGTTGGCTCAAAGCACGCTTGGCGACCCGATGTAATGCCTCAATAACGATAATCACCACCGCGGCTTTGATGCCGACGAACAGTGAGCTGACGATTGGTACTTCGCCAAAATAGGCATAGATCAGGGCAAGGCATAGGACCACCAGCGCCCCGGGCAGCACAAACAACAACCCGGCCAATAACCCCCCTATCGTTCCATGCAGTCGCCAACCGGCATAGGTGGCCAGTTGCATGGCTTCGGGGCCGGGCAGGAGCATGCAGAAGCTGAGTGCGTTAAGATATTGCTGTTCGGTGAGCCAGCCCTTGCGATCAACGATTTCATGATGCATCAGGGCAATCTGAGCAGCAGGTCCGCCAAAAGACATCAGACCAATGCGCAACCACACGATCAGAGCATCTGTCAGACTGGGGTGGTTGCCGGGGCTAGTACTGGTAGTGGAATTACGGGCAATGGTTAGCGAGGTTTCATTCATTACGAAGCTCTCCATTGTGATGGTGTAGAACTGCGATGGTTCAGAAACCATTGATAGCAGGCATCAAAAAGAGGGAGGCTGGCTTCCACCAGACTGATGTCGTCTTTATGGCAGAAGTACATACCTTCGATCACCCCCGCCAGATACGGACAGGCCGGTTCCAGGTTGCTATTCATGCATCGTATGTCCACGGTTTTCGAGATGTCATTCAGGGCAGGAAGATTTAAACCAAATAATTCGGTTAATCGGTGATAGTTTGGCGACGTTAGTTTTTCAGTATTCGCATCACTCATTGCAGGAGGTTGTCCATTAATGATGCGGGCGGAGAACTTATCTGCTGTAGCTGCGACCTCTCCAGGCTCGACAAAAAGCATCACGGCTTCTCTATCAATCCAGCGCCGAATCAGCCAAATGCAGGCTAGTGTTGCCGGATCGGGATGCGTGCCACAGACCCAATATGAGGGAGCCTGGGGATCAGTCCCATTCAGTTTGTTTAATTTCGTCAGAGGATAGTCGAGATCCCGCCACGCCAGATGTCCACCAGTAAGGCTTTGAGCGTGAATACCCTGATGACGAAGAATGGCGGCAGCGCCTTGACTGATTTTTCCGCCTTTCTGGCAATAGACTATGACGCTTTGGTTACCAATATATGGCAGCAGTGTGCTGACGTCCGTATAAGAAACGAGTCTGGAAGTTGGAATGATGCTGGGGCAATCCTCAATATCCTCACTTATACGAACATCAAGGAGTACAGGAGACCAGGGTGTTCCAATTAAATGATAAAGGTGTTCCGGGGATATGACGATAGAATCAGGTGAGCATGATGGATAGAGAACAGGCATTACACATCCTCCTAAAACAGGTGATAAGGATGCGAATCTTGGGCCTGTGCCTTACGGGGTGATCGCAACCCCGACGTCAGTATCAGTTGATACCGACAGAAGAATTGTGAGATGGACGGGGTGAGGAGTCAACGGTTATTTGGGGAGTGCTAGACGTCCTAACCTGTTAGTAGCCGTAAAGTGTTAGTTGCCGTAAAGCGTTAGCTACCGTAATCGGATTTCGTCATTTCTTGGTTTTCGGCGACAAAATATCTCAGTAAAACGGGTACCAGAAAGCTCATGAATATCACTCTCATGAGATGATGTGACGCCACCAGAACCGGGTCCAGTTGCAGGTTTGTTGCCAGCAGCACCATGGCTTCTATTCCACCGGGAGCGTAGGCAAGAAGTGCACTTAAGAAAGGTATGGGAAACAGGGTGCTGGTAAGCCCGGCGAAGCCGATGGAGAAAGCCAGGGTAATTATCAAGCCACCCAATCCGGCTTTGAGTTCAGGCAAACAGTGGCGGATCTTTAGACCGTTGAAGCGGGAGCCAATGAGTGCTCCCAATCCGATCAGAATGACAATCATCAGCGAAGAAGGGATGTGAAGCTGCCATCCCAATCCAATTTTGAGGACGATAGTGATCGTCATAGCGCCCAGTAACCACGGGGCAGGCATTTTGGCCAGGGCCGCCAGCCAGCCGCCCAGAACGGCTAAGGCGAGAGCGATGGGCAATTCCCAGGAAAAAGGATAGGAGGTCTGTTCCAGTGATACCTGTGGTTCCCCCAGAAGCGGGAGCAGGAAGGGGACGACTGCCACAAGGAAACCCAACCGGATACTATGGACCAATACGATTCTTTGGCTGCTGGCGCTTGAGTCCAGAGCCATGGTCAGGGTGATGGCCAGATTGCCTGGAACGCTGCAGAACAAAGCATCCGCCGCAGGCCAGTGCATTTTTTTACGATAAAACAGGTAAACGGCCCACAGAAGCAGCAGCAACATAAGGGCGAATAACAGATAGCTGGAAAACCAGTGCGACAGTTGTGACATCATCTGGTCATCAACGTTGGAGCCGATAGATACACCCAAGACAATACTGAGAATGTATTTTGAGCTCTCGGGAACTGAAATGCGAAGTCCGGACAGTGCTGCTCCGGTGACAAGAATCAGGCTGCCGAGAAGCCACCCGGAGGGAAGACCGGCGATATGCCCAAGAGTCCCACCTATTGTGGCCAGGACAAGGGTACGTGCAACCAGATATAGATTTCTCGGTGTCGTTTTCAATGCTGGTATCTGTGTTTAGCAAAATAAAGTGAAAAAGCCACCGGATACCATCGCATTCATTCTGATATCCGGTGGAAGGTCGTGACGCTGAATCGTCAATCAGTCGCTGCTACGTTGTCTGGTATCCGCTGCTTCTTCCAGCGGCTGACAAGTGTCGGCACTACCAGAACCACAGCCGTGGCACCAAGCAATACATAACTGATCGGACTATCAAACAGAATGGACCACTCTCCACCGCTCATGGCCAGGGCGCGACGCAGGTTTTCCTCCAGCACTTCACCCAACACCAGACCGAGGATGACCGGAGCCAGAGAGAAATGAAGCTTACGCAGGATAAACCCGAAAATTCCCAGAATGGTCATGAAAAACAGGTCGAAAGTGTCACCGTGAATTGAATAGATTCCGACAAACGTCAGCATCACGATAACCGGGACAAGGTAAGCCTGCCGGATGGACAGCAGACGGACAAAGATGCCGATCATCGGCAGGTTCATGATCAGCAGTGCCAAGTTGCCGATGAACATTGAGGCAATGAGACCCCAGGCGATTTGCGGTTGCTGTTCGAACAGCAAAGGTCCTGGTGTGATGTTGAACATCAACAAGGCTCCCAGCAGGATCGCAGTGGTCCCGCTGCCGGGAATACCCAGCGTTAACATCGGAACCATCGCACCCGCCGCCGAGGCGTTATTGGAGGCTTCAGGTGCTGCCAGGCCGCGAATGTCGCCGTTGCCGAACTGATCATCATTGCCTTCAGCAAACCGTTTTTCCGTACCGTAGGCGACAGCGCTGGCAATGGATGCCCCTGTTCCCGGTAGCACACCGATCAGGAAGCCAATGATGCTGGATCTTACCAGCACCCATTTCACTTTCATGATGTCTGCCACGCTGATAAAACTCTTGCCGACAGGGGTTAGCTGAAGATCGTTTTTGACCCACTGCTCAAGTAATACCAGTACTTCACTGATGGCAAAGATACCGATCACCACGACCAGGAAATCCACACCGTCAAAGAAATTGGGAATCCCCATGGTGAAACGCAGTACTCCGGTGCCGGAGTCGATACCCACTGTTGCCAACACCAGCCCGATCAGTGCGCCAATCAGGGTTTTCACCGGACGGCTACCGACCATCGTCGCCAGGCAACTGAAGGCGAATACCATCAGCATCACATATTCGGATGGGCCGAAACGAATGGCGAACTGACTCAGGATGGGGGCGAGTCCGACCATCAGGATCAAGGCAATCATACTGCCGACAAACGAGGACACTGCGGACAGAGCCAGTGCCCGGCCTCCTTCACCTCTTTTCGCCATGGGATAACCGTCAAGAGTGGTCATGATGGCTCCCGCGTCGCCGGGGACGTTGAGGAGAATGCTGGAAATTCGGCCGCCATATTCCGCGCCGTAATACACTCCCGCCAGCAGAATCAGTGCGGATTCCGGCGGCAGGCCGATCGCATAGGCCAGTGGCAACAGAATAGCAACGCCATTGATGGGACCAATTCCGGGAAGAGAGCCGATCAGGGTTCCCAGAAAACAGCCCAGTAGCACCAGCCCTAGATTCAGGGGAGTAAGCGCAACGGCAAACCCGGTTGCCAGATAACTAAGGACATCCATTATCTCAACCTCCAAAAATGTGGCCGGCTGGCACGTTAAGTTGAAGAAGCGTGGTTAGCAGAAAATAGCTGCATACACTGAGTACCAGAGAGTAGGCGCCGGCGCGCAGGGGTTTCTCTCCGAACATCCAGGAAAACACGCCACCCACAATGATTGTGGCGGTGATGAAACCGAGTCGGTCATACATCCAGGCATAGGCTAACAGGATAGCGAGCGCCTGGGTGATTCGGATCAGCACGGCTTTGTCCATCTGCCAGCTGTCGGAACCCGGTTTGACTGCGAGCCATATGGCGGAAACAGCCATCAGCGCCGACAAAATCAGCGGAAAAGCTTTCGGACCAAGAGGTTCATACTGAAAGGGCACCTGCAACTGAGTGGCTGCCCAGGCGACTAGCCCGGACAGCACCAGCAGCACGCCCGCAAATATACGGTCGTACATGGCTACCTCACTGAATCAGACCGGCCTCTTTCGCCAGGTCTCGCATATAACCCACTCGTTGTTTGACGTAGGAGTCGAAATCAGTGCCTGCCATCTTGAAAGGGATCAGCCCCTTATCGTTAACCACCTGGAGGAACTTCGGTGATTCATAGGCTTTCTGGAATTGGTTTGCCCAGTAGGTATAGGCGTCGTCTGAGACGTCTGGACCCAGATAGTAGCCACGTAGAATGACCCACTCCGCGTCATATCCGAGTTCCTTGGCGGTGGGCACTTTGCTGAACTCCCCCGGAAGCCGTTCTGGTGACATGACGGCCAGGATTTTCATGGTGCCGGCATCCAGTTGTCCTTTCATTTCGCCAATATCCCCGGGATACACCTGAATATGGCCACCCAGCAGAGCGGCGATGGCTTCACCGCCACCTTCGTAGGCAACGTAGCGCATTTTCTTGGGGTCGACGCCGGAAGATTTCATCAGGATGGCGGCCTTCATCCAATCCTGGCTGCCGACACCACCACCGGCACCAAGAACAAATTTGGAAGGATCCTTTTTAATGGCGGCGACCAGTTCCTGCAGGGTATTCCAGGGAGCATCGCTTTTCACAATGATGGCGCCATAATCCACGCCGGCTGCAGCCACCCAGCGGGCATCGTTTTCATTCAGGTTCTGGCCGAACTTGCCCTGGGCAATGTTCAGCAGTGATCCGGAACTGAAGGCAACTAACGCGTTGCCGTCACCCCGGCGAATCGCGTTGATATGGTTATAGGCGACTGCGCCTACACCTCCCGGCATAAAGGTCACGGCCATGGGGTTGGGTAAGAGGCTGGCGTCAGAAAATCCGTTTGAGACGATGCGGCAGGTCAGGTCGAAGCCTCCCCCTGGCTTGGCGGGGGCAATACATTCAGGTTTATTGGGGTCGAAGGCGGCGGCCTGAAATGATGTGAGTATTCCGGCTGCCAAAAGGAGAGATCGCTTGGAAATTCGCATATTACTGTCTCCGATTTTATTTTTTTTTGTTTGGACACAGATTTGGAAGACCTGTGTCCGCTCGAAGCCTGAATGTAAGTCAGGAAAGCTGACAGCACGCTGACACGGAGCGATCTTTTCAAGCGGAAGGGGTTCATCTATGCTCAAAAGCATGAGAGTGCTATTGATTGAAGATAACCCTGAGCTGGCTGAAGCGATTGCGGAGTATTTCCGACATCAGGGACATCCATTGGATTGGGTAAACAGTGCGGAAAAAGCAGAATCCGTGTTGCAGTATCAGAGCTTTGACATGTTGGTGCTGGACATCAACCTGCCCGGAAAAAACGGAGACCAGTTGTTGAAGGCAATGCGAAAGCGGGGGGATCCTACCCCGGTTCTTGTTTTGACTGCGCGGTCGGCGATCGACGACCGAGTGAGTGTGCTCGATCTCGGGGCAGATGACTATTTGGTCAAACCTTTTGATTCCCGCGAACTGATGGCACGTTGCCGGGCGTTGTTGCGACGTGAACGGGGGCTGGCCAGTAATGAAATTCGTTGTGGAAACCTGGTGTTTCAGCCCGATGCTAATCGAGTGCTGATCAATGGTCAGGAGGTGGAGTTTCGGCAGCGGGAAATCCAGTTACTGGAATGCTTTCTGCGCGACCTGGACCACATTGTCACCAAGGAAAAGATCTACCAGAGAGTTTACACGTTTGATGAAGCTCCCACCCCTAATGCTGTGGAACAGAATGTGGCCCGGTTGCGAAAAAAGCTGACCGGCTCTTCATTGGTGATCAAAACTGTCCGTGGCCTGGGATATCTGGCTCATGTTGACGACTGATACCATCCTGTTTTCTTCTCCTCATAGCGGCTCCCTGCATCGGCAACTGATCATTCGCATGTTTCTGTTGCTGATGGTGACCCTGTTGGTATTGGGGATTGGGGTCTGGATCTATGCTCAGCGGGCGTCGGACCTGTCCCATGACAGACTGCTGACAGGTGCTGGTCTGGCCATCCTCGACAGCGTGCGGGAACAAAGTGGCCGTATTGAAGTGGATATTCCCTATGCTGCCATGGGAATACTGGCCCTGGCGCGGGATGACAAAGTGTATTACCGGATTACGGGGCCCGGAGGCCGGTACCTGACCGGGTACCCGGACCTGCCTGTCAGAGATGTGGAGACGCATACGGGTACCCCTGTGTTTTACAACGCTGAGTATAAGGGTGAGTCTGTCCGCATTGCGCTGCAGGAAAAGTTCCTGACTGAACAAAATGTGCGTGGCTGGGTCACCGTGGCGGTAGCACAGACAACGCAAGCCCGTACGGAATTGTTTCGAGAAATCATGCTGGGTGCATTGGGCATCCTGTCATTGGTGATTCTGCTTGCCCTGGCGGGTACCTGGGTGGCAATCAGCCGGGCGTTGGGGCCGTTGTACGCTATCCGTCGGGAAATTCAGAGGCGTGAGCCCACGGATCTGACTCCCCTGACCATTGAGACTCCCGATGAAGTGACTCCTCTGGTTGAAACCATCAACATGTTCATGCGCCGTCTCCAGGAAAATCTGGACACTATCAAGATGTTCATCGCTAATGCTGCCCATCAGATCAGAACTTCTCTGAGCACTGTGCAGGCGCAAATCAATCTTGCACAACATGACCAAACGTTGGAGCAACTGTCCCAGCGGATAATGAAAATAAACGACGGGCATCAGCGGCTTAATCGCTTGACCAATCAGTTGCTGACCCATGCGCTTGTGACGCACCGGGCGGACACATTCCAGCCGGAATCCATTCATCTGACAGGACTATTGCAGGATATCCTCGTTCAGACGGTCAGGGACCATGCTCATACCAGTGTAGAGTTTGGTTTTCACAATGAGGCCGGAGATATCACAATCGCCGGAGATACCATCAGCTTACGCGAGGCTGTGAATAACCTGCTGCACAACGCCATTAAATATGGGCCGGAAAATAATCAGGTGACCATTCAGTTGCAGCCGGGAAGGGTGCCTGAAAATGTCCCAGCAGATGATGACAGGCAATGGGTTGAAATATGGGTGGATGATGAAGGGCCGGGGATTCCGAAGGACTTTCAGTTGGAAGCACTGAAACGCTTTTCCCGTCTTGGTGAAAAGCAGGCTCAGGAACATCAGGTACTTGGTTCCGGCCTTGGGCTGGCCATTGCCTGTGCGGTGCTGGAAGCTCACGAGGGCCGTATTGTTCTGGAGAATCTTCATCCTGTCGGGCTTCGCGTTCGCCTCTGTCTGCCGGTGAAATGACCTTTATGACTGATCGGAAAAGCATTCGCGGTTTTTATTTATGGATCGTATTCAGTTTGTTGGGCTGCGTACCTTCCTTGGCTGGAGCCGTCACGCTGACCTTGTACAGCGCGACTGACCGAGCGGCGATACAGCCGGTAATTGAAGCGTTTAACAGAAAGTATCCGGGTATAGTGGTGCGTTATGAAGAGTTTCAGAGTAACACGCTCTACCGGGTGCTGGCAGGCGAAGCGGATGATCCTACACCTGGGCAGCCACAACCGGACCTGATCATCAGTTCTGCGATGGATCTGCAGACGAAGCTTGTCAATGACGGCCAGGCGCAGCCCTATCAATCAGAATACACAGACAGTCTTCCTGACTGGGCTAATTGGCGCAATGAAGCCTTCGGTTTTACGTTTGAACCGGTGGTGTTCGCATACCGGAAAGACCTGTTTGTCGATCAACCCTTGCCTGATAGTCATGAACGGCTAACGGAGTTATTGCGATCAAACTCTAAGTTCTATTCCAATAGAATTGGTACCTACAATGTGAACATTTCCGGTGTGGGCTACCTGTTTGCCACCCAGGATGCCATTCGATCCAGTCTGAATGGACGATTGCTGGAAAGTCTTGGGAGGGTGCATGCCAAGACCTATTGCTGTACGGATGATATTTTGCGGGATCTCACCGATGGAAAGCTGGTGCTGGGATATAACCTGCTGGGCTCTTATGCATTGGCCCGAATCCGGGAGCATCCGGAACTGGGGGTTTTATTGCCCAAGGATTATACATTGGTTATGAGCCGTGTGGCTTTTATCCACAAACTTGCCAAAGAGCCCGGGTGGGCCGGCGTATTCCTGGACTTTCTGCTATCTCCGGAAGCCCAGAATATTATGGCCAGTCAAAGTGGATTAGTTCCCTTGAGAACCGATGCTGAAGGTACATATTCCAGGGCGGCCATTGATGAAAAGTATTCCACCAGCTACCAGCCCATTGGCCTGAAGCCCACATTATTGGTGTACCTGGACCGGCTCAAGCGCGCACGCTTCCTGAAAGAGTGGCGGGATGCTATCTTTTTTGATGAAGCGCTCTAGGATTAAACGCTCCAGGGTAAAAGGACTTCAGCGCCAATCGTTCATGAGCAGGCCGGTACTTTAGCTGACACACTTTGTAACACAAAGCTGCAAAAGCGCTCTGTTCGCAGGGCCACTCTAAGACTAGAGTTAGGGGACAGATCTGTATGCAATTCATAGGGTTAATCCTTGGCCGAAAATAATCAGACGGGGCGGCCTGCTCTAATGGGCAGGCTTTGGCGGTTCTATAGCATCCGTACGTTGGTGCTGATTTTTGCATGTTTGTTAATCATGCTGCCCGGCCGCCCTGCATCTGTTCAATTCCTGGATCAGCAACTCTTTTCCTCTGCGCAGTCGCTGAGCCCCGTCGTGCCTGTGCGTAATGCTTCCTACCCGATTATCGTCAACGAACAGCCCTGGTGGGCTGGAGTGATAAAAGGATTCGAGCAGAGAGAATCTGTTGTTGCCAATTCTGCTGTTACCAATAAAACCGTCATTTCCACGCCGTTCTGGCTCCCCTTGGTGGAACGTGTGGGCATTCTGTTGCTGTGCGGATATCTGGTGTGGGGCCTGGCAAGGATGGGGCTGGCAGCCGGGTTCTGGCTGACACTGCTGCTTTTGGCCGTGCTCACTGTGACTGAAGTGGGCATGTTAACTCTTCAAGGACAATGGTGGCCGTTGGGATCTGCGATCCAGTTTTTAGGGTTGGGCTACCTGTTAATGCTGTTCTGGCTTCGTCCGCATCAGGAAATTCAGATTCTGCAGCAGAACCAACATGATCTTGCTCTGAAACTGGCCGGGCAATACTACCGGCAGCAACGCCTTGACCAGGCCATGGATTCCCTGGAGTTCTGCTATGCCACAGATGAGGCGCTGGATCTTTGCTATAGCATTGCTATCGAGCAGGAGAAGAAACGCCAATACGATGCCGCGATGCGCACCTATGAGGCCATTCTGGAACAGACAGGTGCTTTCCGGGATGTTAAAGAGCGTCTTCATAATCTGAAAGCCGCCAGCAATGTGCTCACTCAACATGGAACCGGATTGGCGATGGCAAAGACCATGGCACTGCCGGAAGCTTCCGTGAAGCCTGTATTGGGACGCTATGAAATTCAGCAGGAACTCGGCCGTGGAGCCATGGGTATTGTCTATCTGGGCAAGGATCCCAAGATTGCACGGCTGGTGGCAATAAAGACCCTGAATTATCAACAGTATGATGAGCGTGAGCTTGAGGATCTGCGGGAACGTTTCTTCCGGGAAGCTGAGGCGGCTGGTCGTCTTAGTCACCCTAATATCGTGACGGTATATGATGTGGGAGAGGAAGCGGATCTCGCCTATATTGCCATGGACTATGTACAGGGCAGCCCGTTGGATAGATTCTGTCGGGCAGATGAATTGCTTCCAGTCCCGCGGGTTTATGAGTTGATGGTTCAGGTGGCAGATGCGCTCCAGTATGCCCATGAGCGAAATGTCATTCACCGGGACATCAAACCTTCTAACCTGCTCTACAACCCTGAAACCGGCCAGGTGAAAGTATCGGATTTCGGTATTGCGCGGATTTCCGATGATTCCAAGACCCGTACTGGTCTGGTGTTGGGAAGCCCGCTGTATATGTCTCCTGAGCAGCTAAAAGGTAAAGCAATCAAGGCCACCGCTGATCTGTACAGTCTCTCGGTGACCTTCTATCAACTGCTGACCGGGGCCACACCGTTCAAGGCCGATACTCTGCCGGAGCTGTCCATACAGATACTCAACAAAAAACATAAAAGCGTGAGGGAGGTTCGGAGTGATCTTCCAGCCAGTGCAGTAAGAATTATCAACAAAGGATTGCAGAAGGATCCGGCCAAACGATTCCAGAGCGCCGACGAAATGTCGAAAGCAATCCGTAAAGCGCTGGTCAGTGATTTTGGAAAGGAAATGGCTTGATACCCGGAGCTGTTCTGATAACCAAAAGCGAATTCAATAAATAGCCCGGCTGCGTCACTATCAGCATTGGTACATCAAAATGGTTGGTTCATCAAAATTATTGGATCATCACGAATATTGTTGTATCACTGCTGGCGGCGCACCACTAATAGTCATAACAGAACCTTGCGTGGAGGAAGTTTCATGCCTGTATTAGCACAACTGGTTGACGATGTTGTCGTTAACAAATTTAATCTGGAGCCCGGTCAGTACAAGATTGGCCGTCATCCGGAATCTGACATCCAGATTAACGACATTGCGGTGAGTGGAAATCACGCGCTGATTGACGTGGAAGTGAACAAGTACCTGGATGGGGTGTTTGATGTGTTTATCAGTGATCTGGGAAGTACTAACGGAACTTTTATCAACGATGACCCTGTCAGTAGTCGTCGACGTTTGAACAACAACGACATCGTTCGGGTTGCCTGGAATCAATTCAAGTTCATTGAAAGTCTTTCCGGAACATTGGAAAAAACCGCTTATACACTGGAATGAATGTCGGAACTGGAATAAATCTCATAGAGATTCACCTGATGCGGTGAATGCTGATTGCTAATGTGGGCCGGTGCTGTTAAATATTTCATCTCATTAACAGTATCATCATAACAACTAACGGTACCGGCCAATGGATATCGCTACCCTTTCTCTTTATGTTCTCGTCGCTTTCGGTGCCGTCGTGTCTCCGGGCCCTGCGGTGCTCCTGGCGATTACGCTCGGTACCCAGGTTGGCGTCAGGAAGACCTGGTTTGCCATTCTTGGCAATGTCATTGGGGTTGCCGTAGTGTCCGTGCTGTCTGCTTTAGGACTGGGGGCCGTGCTGGCAGCTTCAGGATTGGCGTTTACGGTGTTGAAGCTGATTGGTGCCGCCTATCTCATTTACCTGGGAATCAAGTCCTGGCGTGCCAGGGAGTTTATGAAAGTCCCTGAACAGAATTCTGAAACCGCGGCAATGCGTGTCAGCGGCTGGGAACTGTTTCGGCGAGCCTTTCTGATCGCGGTAACCAACCCTAAGGCTATTCTGTTCTTCACTGCATTGTTTCCACAATTTATCAGTACCCAAAGTGCCATGTTGCCGCAGTTGGTGGTACTGACGGGAATATTCATGGCAATGTCATTTTCCGTGCTGACGGGATATGCGGTGATTGGAAGTAAAGCACAGAAATGGTTATTTGAGCCGATTCGGATGCGCTGGTTCAAGCGTGTGACGGGTGGGTTGTTTGTCAGCATGGGGATATTGCTGGCCACTCAGAGTCGGGCTCAATCTGCCTGAACAATTTCTTTAAGAGTGCCTTTCTAACCCCTGTAGCAGGCTAAGATCAGGGCCCAGAATTCGGAAAAATCATTCACCACGACGTCCGGCTTATGTGGAAATCTCTCTGTCCCCGGAAAAATTTTCTGTAGCCAAGTCAGATCCCACTGAGCGCCATTAAAAAATACGCTGGTAATCCCGGCGGATTTGGCAGCAATGGTGTCGGTGGTGCTGTCTCCCACATACCAGATGGACTTATCAATCTCCAGACCAAGCTTATTGGCCGCCAGAAAAATCTGGTCCGGATGTGGCTTCCTCTGCGCGGTATCATCACCGCAGATATCCACATCAAATAGATGTGACCAGCCGCTGCCCTCAACAGCTGCCAATTCATGGACGAAGAACTCTCTGTCCCGATTGGTAATCACGCCTATTTTGAGCTTGATGCTCCGTAGTCCTTCCAGCATCAGACGAACCTGGGGTTCGAATGGTAGGACGGTACCGTAGTGGTTGCGGTAATGCTCATTAAAGGCGTTATGAGCGATTCGCTTGGCTTCCTGATCTTCACCGAATAACACTTCAAAAATATCGGTGCGGGAGATCTTTCGGTCTGCTTTTACTTTAGGGTGCAGCTGCTGGTAGTGGCGGACATGTTCCACCAGCCTGGCATCTTCCGGTGTTTTGCTTTGTTCCGGTTTGATCAGTCGCTGAATCAGGTTGAGCTTCTCCAGCAGAGGAAGCATATCGTCGACTGCGTGGTACATGGCATCCAGGGTGTCCACAAGCGTCGCATGCCAGTCAAACAGAATCAGATTCGGCGGAGGAATTCTGTAAGCATTGGGGTGCCAGTCGGGCTCAATGCGTTGGGGCGGTGGCGCTTTGGGTGGCCAGGCCGGTGGACGGTGGTTTCGGAGCTGTATTTCAAAGGCAGCCCCTTTTTGGTCCTGCAAAAACTCCAGGGTGTCCATGAGCTGCTCAAAGCTGTCGACGACCAACCTGGGCGCTTCAGGGTTATGCTCCTTATTGGCAATGATGCGGTCTATCCAGCGTTCCTCCCAATGAGCACCGTTATAGAAGACGGGTGTGATGCCCGCGATATACGCCGTCAGCATATCCGTATGGCTGTCTCCGACGTACCAGACATGGGGAGAAACCGGTTCCCCCAGGTTTGTCAGAGCCTGGTGAATGACATCCGGTGCCGGTTTGTACTCGGTTACATCGTCTGCACAGACCGTTGTGTCAAACAGCGGCTTCCAGCGGCCGTCTTCCACCAGGTCCAGTTCATGATCCAGAAATTCACGGCTGCGGTTGGTCGCAATGGCCAGCTTGATTCCCAATTTATGTAATGTGCATAGGTAGTCGTAGAGCCCACCCTGAAACGGAGTGACATCTCCATAGTGATGACGATAGCAGCGGTTGTAGGCTTGGTGAGCGATACGCTTGGCTTCCGTGTTGTCACCAAAGATGGCATTAAAAATCTCTGTGCGGGAAATCCTGCGTTCGGCCAGAATTTTGGGGTGCAGCTTGCGGAATATGCGAATGTAGCGGACCAGTTTAACGTCGTCAGGTGTTCTGCACAGTTCTTCAGGAATCAATTGTTGCACCAGGTTGAGTTCTTCCAGCTGGGGAAGCATCTCTTCCATGGTTTTATACATGGCATCGAGAGTGTCGACCAGAGTGCCGTGCCAGTCGAATAAGATCACCCGGGGGGTCGGCAGGGAAAGCTGATCAATGCTGGGCTCGGGCATCAGTACTGGAAACCTCTCAGGCTGGCGGAGCGGTTGTAGACCTATATAAAAATTAGCATTCCAGTGGAGAGCTGCAAGCCAGACTGATTCATTTGCGGGGCTGTAACGTATCAACTTCTGAACTTTTCATCCGGCAAACTCTTGAGATGTCTTTATGAATCAATCCTGTAGGCTCAGATACATCATATTTCTATTTTTATTTCAGATTTTTGCCGTGAGTGCTCACGCCGGCTTAAAGGTCGAAGTGCTTCTGAATGCTCTGGATTCACCCTGGGGGATGGCCTTTCTACCGAATGGTGAGATGCTGATCACCATGAAAGGTGGCGCTCTGATGAGAACGGATTTAAAGACAAAATCTTTTCGCTGGATCCAAGGACTGCCTGAATCCACTGTGCAGGGACAAGGAGGATTGCTGGATGTGGCGCTTCACCCCGATTTTTCCAGTAATCATTGGGTGTATCTGACGTTCACCCGCAAAGTTGCCGGAGGCTACACCACCGCTCTGGCGCGCGGACAGCTGAATAGTGACCGTTTGGACAACATGGCCATTCTGTTTACTGCCAATGCGGTGAATACCGAAGGAAGGCACTTTGGTTCCCGAATCGCTTTTGACGATAAAGGCTATCTGTTCATGAGCGTCGGGGAGAGAGGGGAAAGGGAATATGCTCAGGATCTCAGTCGCCACAATGGGAAAGTGCTTCGGTTTCGAGACGATGGCAGCGTTCCGGAGAGCAACCCTTTTTATGGCCGGCCGAATGCACAGCCGGAAATCTATTCATATGGGCATCGTAATCCTCAGGGACTTGCGTTTGACTTTGAAACCGGCCGTTTGTGGTTGCATGAGCATGGCCCCCGCGGAGGAGATGAGCTGAATCTGATCAAAGCAGGTAGTAACTACGGGTGGCCCTTGGTGACTTTCGGCCGGGAATATTCCGGTTTTGCGATTACCGATAAAACAGAAATGGCCGGGGTGGATTCGCCTGTTTTTTATTGGGATCCCTCCATTGCCCCTTCCGGACTTGCCGTCTACAGAGGCTCCCTTTTTCCCGAATGGAATGGTGATTTGATTGTTGGTGCCCTTAAGTATCAATTGATAACAAGAGTTCGAATGTCAGGAATTAAAGCGCTGGGCGAAGAGCGTTATCTGAAGGAGCGGCGCTCCCGTATTCGTGATGTGGAAATTGGTCCTGACAGCGCTATCTACGTGCTGACCGACGGGGATGATGGTCAGCTGTGGAGGGTTACCCCGAAGTAGGGGCGAGCAGCTCTGAAATTCCTTCTTAACGCTTAAGATAGTGATATGTCGCATTTTTGCGACATATAACTCATTGAAATAAAAAGGTATTTTTTTATGGATGTTGCCGTTGTCGCTGATTGGCGACAGATTCTCTTTGGTTTTCGCGTCAAATATATTTCGGAAAACATTTAACCTATTGATTTATAAGAAATAAATAAAACTGGCATTCAAATTGATATATACCTGATCAGTAAGGGAAGCCGATGAGGTGCCCACTGGTAAGCTGGTGTCCATAGGGAATCGGACGGGGTTTCGCAAGGATGTGAAATTCAATTCTTTGGATTGTGGCCAGTATTGCAAAGTCTCTCGCAGCCAAAGCCAGTGAATAGCCGAAGGGGACCCTTCCTATAACGCCAATGAATGAGGGTGTCGGTCAATATCTTCCTACCGCCACCTGAAATTTTCGAGATGAGGTTAGTTCGATGAAGAACTCTTTAGTAAAAACTGTTGCAGCATTTTCTCTCACCGCTCTGGTAGCAGGCGCCGGTAACGCTTTGGCTGGCGAAGCCAAGCAGGAAATGCTGGAATCTGAAGCAAAATTCGTTTCTCTGGATGCTGACAAGAATGGTGCTCTATCCAAGGAAGAAGCATCTGCCGACAGCGCATTAGCAGAAGCCTTTGCCTCTGCCGATGCGGATCAGGACGGTCAGATCAGCAAACAGGAATTTGTTCTGTATAGCGGTGACGCTACCGCTGCAGGGAGCTGATAGCTATCAGCTCTTGGTTGGTGTTGATGTTTATTCGATGCCAACCGATCTAGCGTCTTGGAAAGACTTGTCTTTCTAGCCCTGTTGATGTCGTTTATTGAACTCTTTTCTTGAGTTGCCGGCCACTTCACCTTTAATTCCAGTTCGGTGGATTATTGTTTCTTGAAGATGGCCGGATCTATTTCATATTTCGCCAATAGTTTGTAAAAGTCCGTACGGTTTCTTTGTGCCAGCTTGGCTGCCTGACTGACACTGCCGTTTGTGATGGCAAGCACCTTCTGTAAATAACCTGACTCAAAATGTGCTCTGGCCTCATTGAATGAGGGAAACTCAGGAGCGCGGTTAGCCAGTGCCTGTTTAACCAGTGCGGCGCCAATAATCGGGGTGGTGGTGAGTGCGATGGTTTGCTCGACCACGTTGACCAGTTGCCGGATATTGCCTGGCCAATGTGCTTCACACAATAGTGCCAATGCTTCCGGTGCAATACCCTTAACAAATCCTTCCCGCTGTTCACGCCGACTGGCAAGAATATGCTGCACCAGTGCCGGAATATCTTCACTGCGCTCATCCAGAGGAGGTAGTGTGAAGTTCACCACGTTAAGCCGGTAGTATAGATCCTCACGAAAATCGCCGGATTCCATGGCTTCGTCCAGATCCCGATGGGTAGCAGAGATGACCCGGACATTAATGGGAACCGTTTCCAGCGAACCCAGAGCCCTGACCTGGCGTTCCTGCAGTGCCCGCAGAAGTTTTACCTGTAGTGCCAACGGCATATCCCCGATTTCATCCAGGAACAGAGTGCCGCCGTCTGCTGACCGGAACAGACCAACATGGTTTTTGACCGCACCTGTAAAGGCACCTTTGATATGTCCAAACAGTTCTGATTCCAGCAGTTGCTCCGGCAGGGCTCCACAGTTGATGGCGACAAAGGGCTTGTCGGCCCTTGGGCTGGCCTTATGTACCGCACGTGCCAGAACTTCTTTCCCTGTACCGCTGGGGCCGGTGATCAGGATATTCACATCTGACTGGGCTGCCATTTTGGCTTGCTCCAGCAGCTGTTCCATGGCTTTGCTGTTGGTGATAATGTCCTGTCGCCAGCTGTCGGACAGATGGTGATGGGATTGGGTCAGTGCCTTTTCGATAGATTCAATCAAGAGGTGTTTTTCTATCGGTTTGGTCAGAAAACCAAAAACGCCTTGCTGGGCAGCGGCCACCGCCTCGGGAATGGTTCCGTGGGCACTCATGATGATCACCGGAAGACCCGGGTACCTTTGCTGTACCTCGGAAAACAACGCCATACCGTCCATGCCGTCCATGCGAAGATCCGAGATCAGCAGATGAACAGGTTCTCCTTGCAGTTGTTTTAGCGCTGCGGCGCCGGATGTTGCGGTGGAAACGCGATAACCGGCAGATTCCAGGCGTATGGTGAGCAGTCGAAGAAGACTGGTGTCATCGTCGACGAGAAGAATATGAGGGGGACTAACTGGCATGAATCAAGGTTCCGTTTGCGTGGCTTTTTTCTCAGTCAGGTTCTGCTCGATATTGGTCAGAGCATCAATTTGTTCTTTTAACTGAGATACTTCAGTCTCCAGCGCTTTGTTGGTCGTTTCCATTTTATGCAGGCGCTTATTCAAGTGGCCTAACGTTTTATAATTTTCCAGACGTCGATCCAGCTCGGCGGTCAGCCAGGATTTATAGCGGCTGAGTTCCGGCGTGCTTTGATCATCATTGACGTTCTTCAGAATTTCCAGGGCCTTACGCCACTGAGTATGATCTTTCTCATTAACACTCAGGATGGTCGCCTGTTCCATGGCCAGATTAAGATGATCCTGAGATGTGGCGGCTTCCTGCATCAAGGCGTTGATCGTCACCAGTCTGGCTTGTCGTTCCTGGGGAGTAAAAGACGCCGCGATTCCATATTTATCCATCCAGGAAAGCGAAGGCATATGTTCTGCCGGAATGGCCGAGGGCGGAGGTAAACCGTCGATGCTGTCCTCCGAGGGCTGATTTGCTGTGAGCTTGGGTTTTTCCACCATCAGCAAGTCCTGCAACCCGGCACATCCTGTTACTCCCGGAACAAAGCTGAGAGACAGAATGATTTTTAGTAGTACACGTTGGTTCATATCAGTGTTGCCAACATATCATGACATTCCTTTTAATGATGTTCGATTGGCGAATATCACATCCGTGGTTCAATAGGGCAGGCAGATGCTGAAGCAAATGCTTTCCGGTTGGTTGTCGGATAATTGCAGGTCACCTTTCAAAGACTGGATACTTTCTTTTGCCACCGACAAACCAATACCTGACCCCTTTACCGCTCCGGACCTTTTGGCCGACCCTTGGAAAAAGGGCTCAAAAATATAATCAGCCTCAGATGACGGAATAGGTGCTCCTGTATTTCGCACCTGGATTTCCAGAAGATTTGCACTCTCCGTCCATACTACCCATATCTTGCCACGTCTGCTTCCATAGGCAATGGCATTGGATATTAAATTGTCGAGAGTCGTGCGTAACTTTTCCTGGTGACAGTGTAAAGACACCTGAGGCCCCCCGATACAGACTTTTTGACCACTTTGGGAAAGTGCCAGCCAATGTTGTTGTACCGTGTGAGTGACCAGATCGTTCAGATCGAAGGCTGGAGCATCCGTGGGTAAAGGCGATTTATCCTGGTTATCAGGGGATTTCTGGCGGTTTTGGGTGTCAAAATTCAACCGATTGAATTGTAACAGGTTTTCAATCAGTTTCTGTAAGTATTTACCATTTTCATCGACCAGTTTGACAACTTCCTTTTGTTGTAACGATAACTCACCTACAAGTTCATCCTGTAACAATGATGTCCCCTCGCGAATACTGGCCAGGGGCGTTTTAAGTTCGTGGGAAACGTGACGCAGGAATTGCTGTTTCTGCTCTTCTACCTGGGCCAGACGGTGCTGCAATGAATTAAGTTCTTCCGCCAGCTGTACCAGTTCACTGGGGCCAAACAGTTGGATCTGTCTCTGTTGACCAGTGCCCAGTCGGCGGATAGCCAGACGAAGATGCCTGATCGGGCGCACAATCAGCACCGTAAACAGTGCTATCAATAGTAAGGTGATCGGCACCAGTATCAGGGCGGACTGAAAAACATTCTGCCGCACATCGGAGGCTTTGGATCCCAATGCACCTAACAATGCCTCGGTATGCTGACGGGTCAGTGAAATCAATTGGTCGAGCCTGTCCTGGATTACACTCAGATTGGTCAGACTTTGTGCCAGAGCTTTACTCTTGGCGCTGTCGTTTTGCAGGGACTTCGAGAGGATGGATTCAGCTTGCTCTATATCCCTTACCAGCTGATCTGCGCGGTAAGAGTTTAAGGTACTCCCAATCGTATGAAGGGGAGTCAGCAGGGATTCTGCGGAAGTCCTGTAAAGGTCCAGTAATGTCTTGTCTTCCAATACCACAAACTGCCTGGCAATACGTTCCATATCGATGAGGGCGGCACGTGCACTACGGCCACTTTCTGCAAGCGTGACAGATTCCTGGGTGACTTCGCGGCTGTCAATGGTCAGTGTTTGTAGCGAGATTGCTGTAGAATAGAGCAGCCAGGCCAGTGGAGTAACTACCACCATCAGGGCCATTACCACCAACTGCCAGACCGTCTGCGGTTGCAGGAATCTGAGAATCCAGTTCATCAAACCCTCGTGTACGCCAAATGTTCGGAGTTTACTCTGACAGTTGGCATGACGCCATGATTGCACCGGTGACGTCTGTTGATATGCGTGCACCTGTATTTGATCTGTTTGCACCTGTATTTGGTCTGTTTGCACCTATGCGGTGCGCATTATGCCTTCTTGGTGCATTCATTGCCTCATTATGGCGCAATCAGTTTCCCGTCCGGCTACCTGGGATTTACCCCTAGGTAATAAGGGCTAGTAAGAATGTCCTGTCAGGCCAAGCGTGGCATGGTGTCAACAGATCGACATCATTTCATCATTCCTGGGCCAATTAGTTGGCATAAGCGTTGCTGGGCTTATACCTTCCGATTTGATAACTCGTGCTGTCTGCCTGGAAAAACTAGCGTTAGCAGGTAAAGGATAAAACCGAGTTTAAATAAGGCAAGGTGGCTCTTATGGTCTTCAATAAAGAAATGATCGATCTACTGCAATTGCTGCGGAAACGGTTCAGGGAGGAAAATCTGGGAGTATTGCAGCTCAGCAGTCCAAATGTTCTGGATGAAATGGTGAGCATGGCAACTCGTTCCACATGTAATATCACCAAAGACCTCACCTACGCCGCTATCCAGTTAGCAGATATTTCACTCTCGCGAGAGGATCTGGACCCTCCCTCATTCGGGTATCCCGATGAAGGGCAGAATTACCGGACCTATCGGGGACAGAAGATAGTGAAGGATGACAAGCCCAAGCGAGCGGGCAATGAAAATGGTTCAGGGAAGGTGAGAATGTATCGGGGGCAGGTGGTCGCCTCCTGATCATCCTGGTTGCTGGGGAAAAGTCACACGAGATAGCAGGTGCAGTGGACCGGTTTCCTGTATCTGTTGCAGTTGCTCAGGTGTTCTTGCCAGCAAGGTACCGGCAAATCCCAGGGCGTTGACAGACATTCCTGCGAAATGCTCCTGTTTTCTCGGAACAATCATGAACCATTCCCTCGTCAGCAGCAGGTTATAGGCTCCCGGCAAGCTTTGTGGATCGTTTGCTATCCCCAATTCCTGAACCCATTGAAGATAAGTTTGATGAAGCGCGTCTGGGTCAGGGGAATAATCGACCTTGAGGCGATGCAAAAATGGTAATTCCGGAGACTGTACCTGTTGTGATGATGTCTGGGTAAGGACGTCATACAAAGGACAGACCAGCAGTCTGTCAGGGAACTCCGGAGCAGACGCTTCAGAGAAAGGAATTGCCTGCAGATGTTTGTGCTTCTGACTAGCGCCGGCAAGCTTCCCACCATTGAAAAACACCAGCCCCGGTAACTCTTTCAAAACCTGCAGAGATACTTCGAAGTCCTGTGGTGTCAGTAACTGGTTCTGTTCCTGGTATGTTGCCGTCACTATCAGGAAGTGGTTTGGTACCACATTGAACTTATTCAACAGGCAGACATAGTTATCATTGAAGTGCCCGACATAAAGATCCTGTTCATAGGGCAGGAAAGGGTTGGTTTTTCCTGTAGGGGCGGAACCGTCAGCAGTTAATGTTGCCGCTGCCTGTCGCTCTTTGTTGCGGGAGAGTACCCGCAGGACAAATGGAAGTTCATGATCACGGATCTGCACCGATTGGGTGGGAATGGACACCAGTGCTCCGCTGGATAACGCATGTCTGGTTCGGGATATGAGGGATGATGGAAGTTGATTGGTTTCTAACAGATTCATTCAGATACACACAGGCACTTAGCCCCCAATGCAAAGCTCTGGGACAAGTGCCGTTATCACAATAGCGGTTAATTCTTTAAGTTTAGATCTACAGGTTTAGACCTTTAAGTTTGGATCCTTAGGTTTGGATATCCAGTTCTCAGGCCGCACCCAACGCCGCGTGATGCGACTTGCACAGTTCCGAACCATCGGACCAATGATAAGTCATCTGGATAATCCTCGCATCGGAACTGGCTCTGTGTCGTCTCAGGCCCAACATCTGTTCCACTCGCTTACGCGTTTGGTGCCAGACATTTTTCTGCGATTCGGTCATCACGGAATTCAATGCCTCAAGTTTGAATTCCATAAGAATACCTGCTTCCTCAAACAGCAGCGAGAGCCAGGCATAATCCTGCCCCCAGGCATCTGAATAGACTGTTTCACCTCGCAGGTGGTTATTCAGCATATTGGCGACATCGCTGACTTCTCGTCCTCTGTCGGCCAATATCTCCCGTGTCAGGCCATGAACCTTGGCCGCTTCCGGGTCCCATGCGGTCCAGCTTGATTGGGGTTTGATGAGACTGCAGAACGAGGCTCCGTCGCTGCCAATGAAACCCACCTCTATAGGGTAACTGCCCTGGCCGAATCCGGACGCCTCTACATCAATAACAATTGGTAAGCCGTGCTTGCTTTCTTTGATTGTCATGATAACACCATTAGTGCTTGATTTAATTATTATTTTTTTGTGTATACGGGCATCGAACGATGCCGAGATTCTGATCAAATTGTGAGCCAAGGATGTGGCAAAATGATGAAGACTGCAACCCTTTTGTCGTGCCTGTTGATGCAGGTCAATGTGTCGGGCGGTTGCGATGCGGAAAGGCCTCCGGGAACTGTTTGATTTCGCGGAAATTACCGGAGGCCAGTGTGTATAAGGGAAGGAATTATTCTGTCTTGATGGTTAACTCTCCGGCGAGCGGAGCGGCAACCTGAAGGCGAATTTCTTCAGCACTGAGCTGCATGGCGCAGAGGTGATGAAGTTTGGTGAAAGCGGCTTCAACCGTCATGTCAGCAGAGGCGACCAATCCGGTACGGGCGAGTTCTGAACCGGCTGCATAACTGTCTGATTTAACACTGCCGGTAGTACATTGGGTCAAATTTACCAGTGCTACATCACGATGGTGAGCATCTTCCAGTGCCTTCAGAAACTCTTTATCCATACTGGGTCCATTACCGACGCCATAGGTGCGTAGAATCAGGGCACGGCAAGGTGGTTGTGCTAATAATCGGATAACTTCAGCTTCCATTCCCGGATAAAGAGAAATGACTCTTACCTGGTGATGATCGTAATCCGGCAACTGGAAATTGGTCGCCTCAGGTATCGGCAGCAAGACACTATGATTCAGCTCAATATAGATGCCTACATTGGCCAGCTCAGGGTAGTTGGGGCTTTCAAAGGCTTCAAAACCGGTCGCTTTCAGCTTGCTACTGCGGTTGCCTCTCAATAGATGGCCGTTGAAGTAGAGACAGACTTCCGGAATGGCGTAGCTGCTGGCCAGTTCAATGGCCGTTACCAGATTGCTTTGGGCATCATTGCGCAGCTCGCTTAACGGGATCTGTGAACCGGTCACGATCACCGGTTTAGTGAGGCCCTGCAGCAGAAACGACAGAGCTGAAGCGGTATAAGCCATGGTGTCAGTGCCATGGAGAACGACAAAACCGTCATAGTCGTCATAGCGATCACTGATATCGCGCGCAATGCGTAGCCAATCCTGGGGGCGTATGTTACTGCTGTCGATCGGGTCGGGATATTCGTACAGATCATACGACGGCATATCCACTGCAATCCGGGGAGGGATCTTGAGGTCGATCAGCTTCTGCAGGCCGCCAACCGGAATATATCCCATGGGAGAACGGACCATGCCGATGGTGCCGCCGGTGTAGATAATCAGGATACTCTTATGCATGAATCTGTCAGTCCTCCACTTGCAAAAAGCGTTTCACCACGCGGGTAAACAGCTCAGGTTTTTCGGCATGCAGCCAATGTCCGGTATTGGGGATGATTTTGACTTCCGCATTGGGGAAAAGCCTTGCGGTATGTTCCCTGTGTTGAGGCTGTATGTAATCTGACTTGCCCCCTTTGATAAACAACAGGGGCCCGGTAAACGGTTGGGTGCTGCTTTGGCCAGCCATGATCTGCTGATACTGGCTGTTGATCACGTCGAGATTCATACGCCATTGGAACCCTCCGGCTCCCTGTTTAACCAGGTTCTTCAGCAGAAACTGGCGTATGGGAATTTCCTCGACGTAGGGCTTCAATAACTCATCTGCCTGCTGTCGGGACTGAAGAGAGGAGGTGTCTATCAGTGACAGTCCTTTCAATATACCGTCATGATGCGGCGGATATTGGACCGGAGCGATATCTGCCACAATGACGTGGTCCATCCGCTCAGGGTAGGCCAGTGCCAGCTGCATGGCCGTTTTACCACCCATGGAGTGCCCCAGCACGTGGGCGCGTTCAATACCGGCGGACTGCATGTAGTGATACACGTCTTCTGCCATGCAGGCATAATTCATCTGTGGGTGATGAGGCGAGCGGCCATGGTTGCGGAGGTCCAGCATGTGAAGCTCAAAATGATCTGTCAGCAGCCGGGCAATACCCCCGAGATTTTCCATGGAACCAAATAACCCATGGAGCATGACCATGGGCGGGCCATTCCCCAGGACACGATGATTGAGTTTCAGCATGCAGAGTCCGTCGAATGAGTGGAAGTGAGCGCCCCATTATCGGGATACAGGCGCCAGCACCAATAGGCAAATTCCCCTAATGCGGTGGAGTGTAACAGATATTGGCACTGTTGCCTGAGTGCCTGTTGCTGAATTTCCCTGAACAGGTGAGGCAAGGGAGCAGTATCCGGTTTGAGAGAACTTGAGGACTTGATGTAGCCCCACATGTGTTGCACTGCATTACGAAGTCCCCCTTCATTCGGTGCTTGTTGCAGGGAGGTCTCCAACTGCAACCATAGCTCCCGGATGGTCAGGGCACCCCTGGCGAGCTCCGGGCCGATGCTTTGATACAAGGAGGGGCTTCGTGCCATCACAGAATATTTATGCTGAGCCCAAAGTTGCTGGCTGTTGGCAGGCAAGGGAATCCGGCCATCAGAAGATGAGTATGGAAGTAAGTCTTCGCTATCTGGTTGGGATGGCCAAAGCGGTTCGGAGATTTCATGTATAAATGGTCTGACAGGCCCATGACGAAGCGTCATTTCCGCCATTAGAAGATTCCATCGCCTCTGGTATAGGGCAATCTTCCCTTCTCTTTTGTTCTTCAGCGCCGGTTCGTTCTCCAGCGCCAGCTGCCGCTCAAATTCCTTTATCTGAACAAGGATTTGCTCGTCACTTGAATAGCCGGGATCAGGGAAACAGTCTGTCATCTGCCTATTTTATTTTACGGTGTTAAGAATTGCGCTAATTAACAAAATTGAAAATTAACACTGATATCAAGTGGATACATTACCACCCAGGATCTATAAAAAAAGAGCAATGATAATAATGAATGATGGATCGGTATTTCTTTTGGTCAGGCCGGGAGTCGCAATCGCCGGACGGCATACACTCAAAAATTTAACTGATTACAGGGGAAGTTAGGTGAATTCATCAACCGCAGCCCAAATGGAAAGACGTCGGGCACGTCGTTTTCCCGCCATCGAATTGCAAGCCAACATTCGTCATAAAAAAGGAATATTCGGAGACAGCTGGACAGAGGTCCGCGCCACAGATTTCAACCACTCAGGTGTTTGTATTGACAGTGATCACTTGCTCAAGGTCGGTCAAACAGTGATTTTATCGTTCTATCTCAAAATGGAGATCGGGGAAATATCCCTGGAAAAGGTTCAGGGAGAGATTCGGCATGTGAAATCTCTTGGAGGACAGTGCCGTTGTGGTGTGGAGTTTACCGGGATTCGCAAGGGCTCCGACATGGAGGCACAGCTTACCCGGCTTGAAAGCCTGTTGTCCCGTCATCAAAGTGTGGTTGAGAGAATTCAGGGACAGTCCTGATGTGTGTCTGATTCTCTGTCGACCCGTTTACCCCAGAAACTGGCACGTTAGGCTCTTGGCAGCCGGCGGTGTCGGTTTCTACGATGCTTGGTCTAATACGTGCTGTCCTTGTCAATCGCCATGGTTATGAGGCTAAATCAGATACAGGGCATGCCGCTCAACAAAAAATAAGAGGACAGGGTCATGGATCAAACCGCACAGGCTGTACCGGAATTGCATTTTCGTAATTGCACATTATGTGAAGCAATGTGCGGCATCAAGGTAGAAACCCGGGGAGAGGAAATTCTCAGCATCAAGGGCGATGCGGAGGATCCTTTCAGTAAAGGCTACATCTGTCCGAAGGCTGTGGCCCTGCAGGATATTCAAAACGACCCGGACCGCTTGCGTCAGCCGTTACGCCGTACCAGTGATGGTTGGGAGGAAATCACCTGGCAGGAAGCTTTGGACTATACCGCCCAGCGCTTGATACAGATTCGGGAGGAACACGGCAAGCATGCGGTCGGTGTCTATCTCGGCAATCCCAATGTGCATGACCATGGAAAAATGTTGTTCATGGTGCCATTTCTGCGCGCTTTAGCGACGCGAAAGCGCTTTTCCGCCACGTCTCTCGATCAACTGCCCCACATGCTGGCCAATCTCCAGATGTTTGGACATCAGGGAATGTTTCCGGTGCCTGACATTGATCGCACTGATCTGTTTATCTGTATCGGTGGCAACCCCGCGGCCTCCAATGGCAGCCTGATGACGGCAGCTGGTGCCGACAAGCGTCTGAAGGCAATTCGTGCCCGTGGTGGCCGGGTCATCACCATTGATCCACGCAGAACTGAAACCGCCCGTCTGGCGGATGAGCATATATTTATCAAGCCCGGCACCGATGTCCTGTTGTTGCTGGCGATGGTGCATACGGTGTTTGAGGAAAACTTGTTGCACCTTGGACACCTGCAGGATCACCTGGATGATATCGAATTACTTCGCCTGGCCAGTGATGCCTACTCTCCAGAAATGGTGGCTTCGGCAACAGGAATCTCTGCTGAACGTATTCGTGAACTGGCCCGGGAACTGGCAGAAACACGTCAGGCATTGCTGTACGGACGAATGGGAACCAGCGTGCAGGAATTTGGGGCGGTATCCACCTGGTTGATCTATTGTCTGAATATTTTGACCGGCCATATGGATCGCCGGGGTGGTCTGATGTTTACGCTGCCGGCCCTGGATCTGGTGACCTTTACCGGAATGGCGGGGCTGACAGGTCACTTTGGCAAATATAAAAGTAGCGTACGTGGCTTACCTGAATTTGGGGGTGAGTTACCTGCCGCCACTTTGGCAGAAGAAATCCTAACCGAAGGGCCCGAGAAGATACGTGCCATGGTGGTCGTGGCAGGCAATCCGGTGTTGTCATCTCCTAATGGCGGGAAGTTGGATGAGGCCCTGGAACAGTTGGATTTCATGGTCAGTCTGGACATGTATGTGACCGAAACCTCCCGTCATGCGGATATTATTCTGCCGCCTACGGGTCCCTTAGAGCACAGCTATATTGATGTGGTATTCACGTCAGTGGCGGTGAGGAATACCGTTAAATATTCGCCCCCGGTATTTCAGTCCAGCCCTGGTAGTTTCCATGATTGGGAAATTTTTCTTGAGCTGGCCCGGCGCCTGAGTAGTCGGGATTTCAAATCCTCTGTTCAGGCTGAATTGCGTCATCGTATTCTCTCTTCTCTTGGGCCGGACGGACTGGCCGATATCTATCTGCAACTGGGACCCTATGGCCGTGAACTGCCGGCTTCCGAGCATTGGGGTAAACACGTTGATAAAGTGCTACAGGTGTTCGATATCAAGCATCCTTTGAGGCAACTCTGGGAAGCTGGGGCGATGAATGAGGAGTATCAGGATCTCCCCAAGGGATTGAGTCTTTCCAAGCTGGCAGAGCATCCACATGGACTGGATCTGGGGCCGTTGCGACCCATTCTGTTGCAGCGGCTGTATACCCGTAATCGACGTATACAGCTGGCTCCCAGAATGTATCTGCAGGATCTGACACGGGTCAGAAAGCTGCTGAAAAAAACGTCCGACGATGGTCTGCTGCTGATCGGACGTCGTCATGTCCGCTCCAATAATTCCTGGTTGCATAACAGTCACCGCCTGGTGAAAGGAAAGAATCGCTGTACCCTTCTGATTCACCCCCGGGATGCCAGCAGGCTGGGGCTGCAGGACGGTGGAGAAGCTGAGGTGACTTCGCGGGTAGGGAAGGTGGTTATCGAAGTGGAGATCACCGACGATATGATGGAAGGGGTTGTCAGTATCCCTCATGGCTGGGGTCATAAGCGCCAAGGCGTTAACTGGAAAACGGCGGCTGAACATGCAGGTGTCAGTCTGAACGACTTGACCGATGAGCAGTTTATCGACCAGCTCTCCGGCAATGCTGCCTTGAATGGGGTTCCGGTAGAGGTGAAGTCCGCGACCCGCAAGCGTTCTACCTCAAAAGCGGCTAAAAGCTCCGGGAGAAAGTCACGCTCTGCTACAACAGCTTAACTCGAATGTAGGCCCCAGATTTATTCTGGGGTCTAGCTGTTAATCCACCACTGCAGCAGTGGAATCATCAGGGGCATGCTGGCCATGGCCAATAAGGTCTGGCCGCTGATCATGGCGGCCATCAGCGGGGCATCGCCACCAAGCTGACGGGCCAGAATGTAAGATGCCGTAGCGGTTGGCAAAGCCCCCAGGATGGCGAATGCCGTCAGCGTAATATCGGGAAGGCCAACGATCATCCCCGCCCCTACAAACACCCAGGGAAACAGGATCAGTTTGAACAGGGTGGCGCTGATCATGCTGCTGCCCTGATTGCTCAGCGCCTTGAGATTCAAAGCGGCACCAACGCATAGCAGCCCCATCGGAAGAGCCATATTTCCTACCAGATCCAATACCTGATCGACGGTATCCGGAAACCTGATACCCAATGTGTTGAATAACAGACCTGCCAGACTGCCTACGATAAGCGGATTGGTGGCAATGGCCTTGGCAATCCCCCGCCAGCCAGGCTGAGCCTGTTTTGCGTATAGGGCAAAATTGCCAATACAAAGCAGGTTCAGCAATGGAATCATGATCGACATCATTAAGGCCGCAATCGCGAGTCCCTGATCGCCCATCAGGGATTGTGCCGCCGCCAACCCAACATAACTGTTGAAGCGGATGCCGCCTTGATAGATCGATGTAAAGGTCGGTCCAGACCACTTTATCCAGCGTTGCATACCCCAAAGCATTACCGTACCGACGATAAACGCTAGGGCAATTGCGTAGAACAGTTTATCCAGCAATAAGCCTTCCCGGCTGGCGTAGGTTAACTTGTTCACCAGCATGGCGGGAAACAGAAAGTAATAGAGAAATTTTTCTGCCGGGCTCCAGAACTGATCTCCGGGAAAGTTCAAACGCCGCATGGCATTGCCAATCACGATCAGGATAAAAATGGGTAACAGGGCAAGGGTAATCTGCATGGACGCTTACTTCACTGACACTTGAGGCTAACCGGCGAATTCAAAATGCTGATGGAATTTCACGAGCCGGACAATACGCAGTATTCCGCACGGATAAGCGTTTTGGCAACTTAACGTCTGAATATCACAAGTTATCCCTGACGGACTGAGGTATGGCTATTCGATTCCCAAAATCTTATGCAACTGCACACTCAGCTTCCATTTGGGATGCTGCATGCAATACTCCAGTGCAGCCTGGGTATTGGACTGTTTAACGTCGTCATCCCCACTTCGTACCAGTGGATCTGCCATGGGTGACAGGTAGTAATGGGAAGCCTGAATGTGGGCAAATTGTTCGGGTAGGGCCTCGGGTTGTGGATATACCAGTTTGAGTTCGTCACAGGACTCAATCACCACCGGTGCTGTGCCTTTGGGGCTGACACACATCCAATCGATGCCGGGGGGAGCAGGCAGGGTGCCATTGGTTTCCACCGCTACCTCAAACCCTTTGGCGTGTAAGGCCTCTATCATTGTGGAATCAAGCTGCAGCAGAGGTTCTCCCCCTGTGCAGACCACAAACTTGCCTGCATGTCCTTGTGGCCAAAGTTCATCGATACGAGCGGCAAGTTCCTCAGCGGAGGCATATTTGCCCCCATTCTGGCCGTCGGTACCTATAAAATCGGTATCACAGAAGTTGCAGACAGCATTGGCCCGATCCTTTTCCCGGCCAGTCCACAGATTACATTTGCTGAAGCGACAGAACACGGCTGCACGTCCCTGTTGGGCACCTTCGCCTTGCAATGTGTAGAAGATTTCTTTGACCCGATACATACAGGGGTTATTCCACTAGCCGTGATTCAGGCGCCGGCCTGATCTGTTTCATAAGGAAGGGGGTCGGTGACACCGTTTTCGGCAAAAGCCTCCAGGCGTTCGACGCAGGAACCGCATTTACCACAGGCCTTTTCCCGGCCGTTATAGCAGGTCCAGGTATTGGAGTAGTCCAGTCCTAATGCCAGGCCTTCTCTCAGAATGTCGATCTTGGTCATTTTCAGATAGGGGGCTTTGACGGCTACCGGCTCATAGTTCGCCAACAGGGAGACTTCGTGCATCTTTTCCACAAAGGGAGGACGGCAGTCAGGGTAAATGGCGTGATCGCCACCATGGGCTCCGTAATAAACCGCTTCAGCTTTTAGAGACACCGCATAGCCGATCGCCAGCGACAGCAGGATCATGTTTCGGTTGGGGACCACCGTGGATTTCATGTTCTCTTCGGCGTAATGCCCTTCAGCAACGTCAATATCATCCGTCAGCGATGAACCTGCCAGAAGACTATTAATGCTGGTGATATCCACTGTTTTGTGGGGAACGCCCAGCTGTGCACAGACCTTCTCTGCGCATTGGAGTTCTTTGCTGTGGCGCTGTCCATAATTGAAGGACAGGGCATAGACCTCTTTGCCTTCGGCCACCAGTTGGTTCAGCAGGGTAAAGGAATCCATGCCGCCACTGAAAATGGTGACTACTTTTACTGGCTCTTGCGGCTCGTTTAGTTCTTTCGGGCCTTGGGTCTTCGCTTCTGTGTTTTGCTGTGTGCTGCTCATGTTATCGGTACAAATATCGGGTGGAGATGAAAAAAGGGCGCAAAGTATACAGGCGTTTGCACAAAAATTCGCCCCTATTGATGTAACTGGCTGATGTAACACGGCGCTATGGGTGCTTATGCTGAATTTTAGCGCTATCGCGGCTCAGATATTACATATTGGTACGATTATTTTTTAAGCAAAAAAACGACAGTTCAGAGTTTTTCTGCTATATCGATTAGTAAGGGCTGATGACGCTGGAGCATCATTGGACCCGAGAGAGATGTATTGTCTTTCGAGCGCCAAAGTGACATGAGTGGCCGCGCCAGGTGCCACAGGAGAGCGGGATTTTCTCTGGTATCAACTCCTTAGCGGGTGATGGCGACAGCGAAGTACAGTGCCGAAACAAGTCCTTCCACGGCTGCTTGGTGTGATCTGCTGAAGAGCTGGACACCATGCTGGAGTTTGAGCCCGGGTCAGCCGTGCCAGTATCTCCTGGTGATGTCTGGAAGGAGGTTTTGAAATGAGTACTTCAGGTCTTGCTTCAGTCACAGTCCTGGCTGTTATTCTGCTGATCATGGCCACTGCCATGCTGATGCACTACCGTCATCACATGAAGCCCAAGAAAATGGAAGCCCGGGTTCGTGTTGACGTACCTCGCCGACGTTATCCCTACAAATCCTTTCTGATGCTGAGCGGCACTATTCTGGCGGGAACAATGGCTGTTTCCATGCCAACAGACGTGCAGGCCAATGCCGGATGGTCAGCGACAACGGTGTTCAAGGTCTCTTCCCAGGCGGCTGATACGGCTTCTGCGGCCAGTACAGCGGAGGAAATTCTTGCAGCGCCCAATCATCCTGACTTTCTGAAGTTGCGCAATTACCTGACCCGCCAGCTAGTGGATTCAGAGAAATTTGACCAATTTCCTTCCCCGGTACTGGTGGATCTTTCCAAACATCGCGATAAGGAAACCATCAAATATCTGGTGACCCAGAGACCCGGTATCATGTCAGTGATTTATTACAGCCAGCAGCAGGGGCATCAGTTGATGTTGGTGTACTGGCCGGAGCTGTCCGGTGAGCAGGTGATATTCACTCCATTATCCGGATTTGTCCGGAATAATCCGTCAACGCCATTAACGTCTGCCCATTAGGTGCATATTGGAGTAATGTTGGGTTTAGTAACCTGTTCCGGAGATTTCAGATACAGTAACAGCGCCAGAGAAATGAAGTAGAACGAACAGGGTTTAACCTATTGCGGGGGCGGATTTCTATCTGGGAGTAAGGGAAATCACTTAGGCAATCTGTGCGGTGAAGCCAGACATTTTGGCGCACAGGGGGTATTATTTCCGCCCTAAAAAAAGATTTAAAAAAAGAGAGAGTGGTGAAAGAACAGCAGGGTCAGGTATTCGAAGCAGAGAGCAGCCCCAAGGACAGAGTGGCGCCATGTTTCATTGATTTTGAGGCATCCAGTCTCGATCTGATTTGCAGCTATCCTATTGAGGTGGCAGTTTGCCTGCCCGATGGGATCATCCACAGCTGGTTGCTTAAACCGGCTCCTCTATGGCGCGATTGGTCTCCCGAAGCTGAAAAAATTCATGGTATCAGTCGTGATCAGCTTGAAGCTGACGGCCACAATGTTATCGACGTGGCTCATGCATTGAATGAGCTGATTCCAGAAGTAACCTACTGTGATGCGTTGGCATTTGATTCGTTCTGGCTGCATCGCCTGTACAAAGCTGCAAAGCTGGAGTGTCGGTTTCGCCTCGAATCCATTTCCCACATTTTAACTCCCCAGCAAATGAATAATTGGGTCGACGTGCGCCGGTCCGTTATCGATGAACTGGGAGTTGATACCCACCGCGCTGCCAACGATACGCAGATTTTGTATCGTACCTGGCAAAAGATCTCACTTTAATTTCCTGATCACAGGCTAAGGTCTGAAGGGCAAAAAAAACGGGACAAGATAGACGATCTCGTCCCGCATAGGAGAGCACTTGGTGCTTATCAAGCAATTCAGAGCGTCCGTTAGGGGGCACGGAACCACTTAATCAAGGCAAGATTGAGTATGCGTCACATAGTCCCATCTGGCTGTAGGGGAATACCGAAAGCCTGTTTTTTGATCAATCGTCCCTATTATTCATCAGGTGATTCGGCTTCTTATTCATCAGGTGATTCGGCTTCCGGCCAATGAATATTGCCCATCGCCTGTTTCACTTGCTCTCGTAGCCAGCGGTGCGCAGGTTCCTGATCCAGGGAATGATGCCAGTAGAGATATAGCTCCAGTGGTGCCAGGGTCATTGGAAATGGCTTGATAACGAGGCCTAACCGGCGATGCAGAATCTCCGCAAAACGTTGGGGGGCACAAAGCACCAAATCACTTTGGGCAACAACCAGGGCAGCGCTGAAGAAGTGTGGAGTACGCAGCCCGATTTTACGTTGTAGCCCGTGTCGGGATAGCTGAACGTCTTCATAGCCCGGCCCATGCTCCCTTGAGGAGACCAGGGCGTGAGGCCACTTAAGCATTTCTGCCAGCGACCAATCACGGTTCAGAGCCGGATGTTCTTTTCTGAGCAGGCAAACCTGGTGATCCTGGGAGAGTTTTTCATGCACGATGCTTTCATCATGGCCGAGTAGTATGTCTGCGGCCACATCCACCCTTCCGCTGGCCAGGTCATGCAGCAGTTGTTCACGGGGAACCCGGGTACAGCTGAACGTCACCTCGGGTGCTGCGTGTCGGCAGTTGCGGATCAACTCCGGCAATAAAAGTGCCTCGAACATATCCCGCACACTGAGGCGGAATTGTGTGTTCAATCGTTCCGGAGAAAATTCCACACTTTGCTGCAACCCTCTCTGCAGCTGATTCAGTGACTGTCTGACGGTACCGATCAACTGATCCGCATAAGGGGTTGGTCTCATGCCCTTTGCGGTGCGTATGAACAGGTCGTCTGATAAAACCTCTCTCAGCCGTCCCAGGGCATGGCTGACAGCCGGTTGTGTCAGGTGCAGGACTTCGGCCGCGCGGGTAATGCTGCCTTCGCTGTAAATGGCTTCAAAGACGACGAACAGGTTCAGGTCGATACGACTAATATGCATGATTTTTATATTTAAGTATTTGTATTATTCATTTGTTTAATTATATGCCCTGCCCTAATGTTTAACCACAGAGGGTCTGCAGACACACTCCCAATTATTTATTCATGACGGTATCCGTCCTATAGCGGATCCTCGGGCGAGAGGTGATTTATGGAGTTTGAACATTCGGCACGGGCACAGTCCTATATCAAGCGTGTTCGGGAATTCGTACGGGAACGGATTGTTCCTGCAGAGGAAGCCTATTACGCACACCTGGCTGAGCCCGGACAGACCTGGACACAACCGCCGGTGATGGAAGAACTGAAGGCTGAAGCCAAAAAGGAAGGTCTTTGGAATCTGTTCTTGCCGGAAGAGGAATTCGGACCCGGCCTGAGTACCTTGGAATATGCCCCTCTGGCGGAGGAAATGGGTTATTCCTTTATTGCACCGGAAGTCTTCAACTGTAATGCGCCGGATACCGGCAATATGGAGGTTCTGGTTCGTTATGGTTCCAAAGCGCAACAGGAGCGGTGGCTGAAGCCGTTACTGGAAGGGGAGATCCGTTCAGCTTTTGCCATGACAGAGCCGGATGTGGCCTCATCTGACGCCACCAATATGCAGGGGACGATTGTGGCCGATGGTGACGAGGTCATCGTCAACGGCAAGAAATGGTGGACCTCCAACGCAGGCCATCCTAATACCCAGTTCTTTATCTTCATGGGATTGACCGATCCCAATCAAAGTCGACATCAGCAACACTCTATGGTGATTGTGCCCCGCGACGCCGAAGGCGTTGATATCAAGCGCATGTTGCCGGTGTTTGGTCAGCTGGATGAGCCCTATGGGCACGGTGAAGTGCACTTCAATAATGTGCGTGTGCCCAAAGAAAACATCATTGCTGGTTTGGGGCGCGGATTTGAGATTGCCCAGGGAAGGCTGGGACCTGGACGTATCCATCACTGTATGCGCGCATTGGGGGCGGCCGAAAGAGCACTGCAATTGATGTGTGAGCGGGCCTCCAAGCGGATCGCTTTTGGCAAGCCAATCGCCAAACTGGGTGGTAATCCGGACATTATCGCCAATGCCCGTATCGATATTGAGATGGCTCGTCTTTTGACGCTGCAGGCGGCTTATAAAATCGATAAGCATGGGGTATTTGCCGCAATGAGCGATATCTCCCAGATTAAGGTGGTAGCGCCGAATGTCTGCCAGCGTATTGTGGATCAGGCAATCCAGATGCATGGCGGTGGCGGTGTTTCCAATGACTTCCCTCTGACCGCGCTGTTTGGTTATGCGAGGGTATTGCGGTTGGCGGACGGTCCGGATGAAGTCCACCGTGCTCTGATCGCAAAGCTTGAACTGAAAAAATATAACAAATAACCCAAGCAGGCCGGGGTGCTACTCCGGCCATAGTGCACTGATACAGGACAACTGTTATGCAACGATTCCCTGAAAAACGGGTTGCCATTACCGGAGCCGCCAGTGGCCTGGGGTTGGCTTTGGCCCGTTTGTTTCTTAGCCGTGGCTGGCGTGTGGCTTTTGCGGATATTCAGGACGAGGCGGGTGAGAGCATCGTCAGATCCCTGCAACTACCCAAAGACCGGGCGTTCTATCAGCACGTTGATGTTACCAAGGTTCGCGATATTCAGGCCTGGAAGAAACAGATTTTGCAGACCTGGGGCGGTCTGGACATATTGATCAATAACGCCGGTGTTGCCACCCACGGTGCCATGGATACCGCTCCCCTGGAAGACTGGGAGTGGGTGCTGAACATCAATCTGATGGGAGTCGTGCGTGGTTGCCGGACTTTTATTCCGCTATTCAAGAAACAGAAGTCCGGTCATGTGGTGAACATTTCCTCAATGGCGGGCTTAATCCACTCGCCTGAAATGGGCTCGTATAATGCGGCCAAAGCTGGGGTGGTTGCGGTCTCTGAGACGCTGGTCGGGGAACTGGCCAGCTATGGCGTTGGCACCAGTGTGGTGTGTCCCGGATTTTTTGCCACCAACCTGGCCAAGAACGGACGCCTGGGCGCACCGCAAGTACATGAAACACTGGAAAAGCTGTTTGCGTCCTCCAAACTTTCTGCTGAAGACGTCGCGGAGAGAATTTTCAATGGCGTGACAAAGCAGGATTTCTATATTCTCCCCCATCGAAACTACCGGCCTCTCTGGCTGCTGAAGCGCTACGTTCCCTCGGTATATCTGGCCAGTTTGCGCTCATTGGGCAAACGCCTGTTGTCCAAGCATAAGGATTGGGATGCGAAGTCCCTGAGCCAGGAAGAGCATGAGGATGATGACCAGGATCACCGTAACCCCAGGGTTGCCTGAGATCGATCACATTCTGCATACGAACAGCGAGAGAGGATAACCAATGAGTGTTGTTGATAGTGCCGGTGAGATCCGGTCTGGGGAAGAACTGGATGTTCAGGCTATTGATACCTACCTGAAAGATCGGGTACCCGATTTGGAGGGCGATGTCAGCATCAGCCAGTTTCCGGGCGGGGCCTCGAATCTCACATACCTGTTGACCTACAGCAACAGGGAGTTTGTATTGCGTCGTCCTCCCTTTGGTCATAAAGCCAAGTCTGCCCATGATATGGGGCGGGAATTCCGCGTGATGCAGGGGCTACAGGATGTCTATCCCTACGTCCCCAAAATGATTGCCTTCTGTGACGATGATGCGGTCATCGGCAGCGAATTCTATGTCATGGAGCGTCTACGGGGAGTCATCCTGAGGGCTGATTTTCCCAAGGATCTGCAGTTGTCCGAAAACGATTGCAGCCAGCTATGCTACAGCATGGTGGACAGGCTGGTAGACCTGCACCAGATCGATTGGGAACAGACTTCCCTGAAAGAACTGGCCCGTCCCGGCGATTATGTGGAGCGCCAGATCAGTGGCTGGTGTGATCGCTTCCTGAAATCCCATACGGATGATGCACCGGATTACGCCGAAGTGATGGCGTGGTTGAAAGCGCATCAACCAGCACAGATTCGTCAGTGTCTGGTGCATAACGATTACCGTTTCGACAATCTGGTGCTGGATCCGGAAAACCCGATGAACATCATTGGTGTGTTGGATTGGGAAATGGCGACCATCGGAGATCCTTTGATGGATCTCGGCAACAGTCTGGCCTATTGGATACAGAAAGATGATCCCCAACCACTGCACCTGTTAAGGCGACAGCCCACACATCGCCCCGGCATGCTGACCCGCCGTCAGGTGGTGGATTATTACCTGGAAAAATCCGGACTGAATATCGACAGTTTTGATTTCTATGAAGTCTACGGAATTTTCCGTCTGGTGGTGATTATCCAGCAGATCTATTACCGGTATTTCCATGGTCAGACCCAGGACAAACGCTTTGCCGGTTTTATCCAGGTGGTGAAATATCTGGAAGGCTATCTGCGGGACAAGATTTCAGCTTCCAGTCTGAGTCAGGCCTAGGCATAAATCAGGGTAAAGGCATCAACCAGGAGAGATACGTATGGGAGCGGTATACCTGATACGCCACGGGCAGGCCAGCTTCGGCAGTTCCAACTATGACCGGCTTTCTGATACCGGACGTTTGCAGGCCGCCCACTGTGGGCGATACCTGGCAGCCAAAGGTCTGCGAATTGATCATTGGTTTTCCGGTACTTTGGAGCGTCAACGAGACACGGCTCGTCTGGCGCTGGATGCCATAGACAGCGGCTCGGTGGAAGTGATCGAGGACTCGGGATTTAACGAGTTTGATCACCAGGCAGTTATGGCCAACATTCTTCCGGTTTTGTCCCATGAGCCTGAGATATCTGCATTTATCAACGGTGAGATAGACCGGAAACGCCACTTCCAGAGAGTATTTGAGCGGGTGGTGGACACCTGGGTAAGCCAGGATCAATGGGAAGCCATGGAGTCATGGAACGATGTGGTCGAGCGGGTCAGTGGAGCGGCAGAACGGGTTATCGAAATGGCAGGCTCCAGCAAGAATATCGCTGTAGTCACTTCCGGTGGACCCATTGCGGGTATGCTGGCTTCGGTGCTGCAACTGTCACCACTGGCGGCAATTCAGCTGAACTGGTCCATTGCCAACACCTCTATCACCAAAATTTTCTATAGTGGCTCCCGGCGCTCCGTGGGCTATTTCAATCATTATGCCTACCTGCAGCAGGGAGCTGACCGCTCTCTGGTGACCTACAGGTAGGTGGTCGCCATTAGAACAAGAGGGCACGAATATCATGGAAAACAATTTATTTGATCTAACCGGCCAGATTGCCCTGGTGACTGGGGCCAGTCGTGGCATCGGTGAATCCATAGCCAGGACGCTTGCTGCGTATGGGGCTCACGTGATCGTCTCCAGCCGTAAGCTGGATGGATGCGAGGCGGTCGCCCAATCTATCCGTGAAGCCGGCGGTAAAGCGGAGGCGATGGCCTGCCATATTGGTGAGATGGAACAGATTGCGGCCCTGTTTTCACATATCCGCGAAACTCACGGCCGGTTAGATATCCTGATCAATAACGCGGCCACTAACCCCTATTTTGGTCATGTCCTGGACACGGACCTGGGGGTGTTTCAAAAAACCGTTGATGTGAATATCCGCGGATATTTCTTTATGTCGGTGGAAGCCGGCAAGATCATGCGGGAACAGAAGAGCGGCAAAATCGTCAATGTGGCATCGGTTAACGGCGTCATTCCGGGGGCACTTCAGGGCATTTATTCCATCACCAAAGCGTCAGTCATCAGTATGACGAAAACCTTTGCGAAGGAATGCGCGCCTTTGGGAATTCGGGTCAATGCCCTGTTACCGGGCGGTACCGATACCAAGTTTGCGTCGGCTCTTACCCAGAACGATGCTATCCGCAAGAAATTGCTTGAGCATGTGCCCTTGAATCGAATTGCCGAGCCATCGGAAATGGCGGGTGCCGTTTTATATCTGGTCAGTGACGCTGCCAGTTATACCACGGGAATCAGTATGCCGGTGGACGGAGGCTATTTGATTTCCTAGTCCCAAGAATTCCAGCCACCAGAATTCCAATCACCAGGAGCTCAGTCACCAGAGTCTCAATCACTAGAGTCTCAATCACCAGAGGTTCATGGCTTCGAAAATCCATCACCATGAAAACAAAATAGCCGGCATCTAGCCGGCTGCATTTACAGATGTTAATCGAGCGCTGCTGATGGAAACTGAAAGCAGCGCTAGATTTCGGGAGGGCGGGTTTCCTGAAACGATGGCCGTTCCCTTAAGCGCTCCAGATAGGCGGTTAATTTAGGCGCATCACTCTGCCAGCCTAAATCAGGGAGTCGGAAATTCAACCATTCCAGAATGACGCCCACCGAAATATCGGCCAGGCTGAAGGTCTCTGCATGGAGCCAGAGATTGTCTCCCAGAATATTCTCCAGCGCATCAATGCCACGCTTGATTTTCCCGTGCTGACGGGTGAGCCATTCGGGATTCTGCATCTCAGTTGCCCGCTTTTGTTCCAGGAAAATGGCAATGCCGGCTTCGACAATACCATCGGCCAATGCCTCCAGTTGCCTGACTTCAACCGCACCGATTTTTCCCGGGGGGATCAACATATGTTTGGTATGCAGAGCTTCAATGTATTCTGCAATGACAGGAGAGTCGAACCAGGTTTTGCCCTGTTCGTCGATCAGTATTGGAACTTTCCCAAGAGGATTATATTGAGGGGCTTTGGAATCCTCGCTCCAGGGAAGGTCTTCCAGCAGGGAAAAGGGGATGCCTTTTTCCAGCAGCATGACTCTGATTTTTCGAACAAAGGGACTGGTATAGGAGCCGATAAGTTTCATAGGGCCTGGTCCTCTTGTTAACCAGTAGTATCTGATTCTCCCCAAGCGCGTGAGTCCACGATGGCAATATGTTCGTCAAACGCCTGTATTAGTGTACAAATATGGCACTCACCTGCCAATGTGGAAAGTTTGATCTGACCATCGGTTCCTGGTGAAGGATAAATGGTAAAACGCTTGAGTTTTTCCTGTGAAATCCCATATATAGGGCGGGTATCTTAGGGAGACCTTAATTTGGAACGTTTAATAGAAAATCTGATGTATTCCGCACGCTGGATTCTGGCTCCGATTTATCTGGGGTTGAGCTTGGCGTTATTGATGCTTGGTATCAAATTTTTTCAGGAGTTGGTCCACTATCTTCCGATCATCTTCACCATGAAAGAGGCTGATCTAGTGCTTTTGGTGCTGTCTTTGGTGGATATGGCTCTGGTAGGTGGTCTGCTGGTGATGGTGATGTTCAGCGGATACGAAAACTTTGTCTCCCAGCTGGACATCGATGAAGGCCAGGAGAAACTCAGCTGGCTGGGCAAGGTCGACTCGGGCACGCTGAAAAACAAGGTGGCCGCCTCCATCGTGGCGATTTCATCCATTCATCTGCTGAAGATCTTCGTAAATGCGGAGAATGTGGATACAGACTATTTGAAATGGTATGTGATTATCCATCTCACTTTTGTGTTGTCAGCCTTTGTGATGGGGGTTCTGGATAAGATCACTCGCAAGGATCATTAGGCTCCGTTCCCCGAACCACTTTATATCGCGGGCGTTAACTCTTCTGCCCATGTGCGCAGGGGAGTTTCGCCTCGTGAGCGGACGGCCTGCTCAAGAAAGCTGACAAAAGCGTGGATTCTGGCAGGCAGGAACGTCCGTTTAGCGTAAATAACCCAGACACCAAAACCCGGGGGCCGCAAGCAGGGAGCAATGGGGACGATTTTGCCACTTTGCAGCCAGTCTCTGGCAATAAAATGTGGCAGTTGAGTAAGGCCAAGACCTTGCGCGCACAAGTCTGCCAGGGCTTCCCCGTCATCCACAATATATTGCCGGCCCGGGTCCAGATTGGTATGCCCGGCATAGGCGATGCCACTGGTTGTGACCAACGGATTTGGATTCTTCGAAACCATCACCGGCATTACCCGTCCAGTTTGACGAAAGCGAAAACGTATCCAGGGATGACGAGCATAGTCTTCCACTGAGATGCCTCCATTCTCCCTGAGATAGGCTGGCGAGGCACAGGTTAACATGTCTATGGGGCTCAGCTGTCTCGCAATCAGGGTGGATTCCTCCAACGTACCGCTTCGGACACAGACATCGATACCCTGTTCAACCAAGTCCACATAGGCATCATCAAAACTCAAGGAGAGTTCGATTTCAGGGTATTGCTTGTTAAATTCCGCCAGCAAAGGCATGACATAGCATCTGCCATAGGATACTGGCAGGTTAATAGATAAGCGTCCTTTCGGCTCACCATTTTCCCGTAGCAACATCTCCTCACAGCTATCCAATTCAGACAGCAGCTGCTGGACAGTATGCTGATAGGCCCGCCCTGACTCAGTCAGTGTCAGCGTTCGTGTGGTGCGGTGAAACAAGTGCAGTTGAAGATCTTCCTCCAGTCGCGCAATCGCCTTACTGACCGTGGAAGGTGACAGGCCCAGAAATGAGGCTGCTGCGGCAAAGCTTCCCCTTTCCGCGGCGACAAGAAATAACTTGAGCAGGTTGAGTTTGTCCATTCGTGAAAATAATTCACAAGTATTAAGAATGTGATGACATTTAATCACAGGGAATCGACCAATAGAATCCTGAGGGTCAATATTACAAACAACAGGAGAACTGTATGGAAATGACCGGAACTCGAAGCAGGATTCTGCTGGCTCTCTTCTGCCTGATTTGCTCATCGCAGAGCTGGTCGGCAGATAAACGGATAGGGATTATTGTCTTTGACGGCGTGCTGACCTCGGATATTACGGCCCCCATCGAAGTGTTTGGCATCGCCAGTCGCAAGAGCTGGTTTTCGGACTATGAGACCATCACTATCAACGTAGGTGAAAGCGATACGATCACCACAGAAGAGGGGTTGAAGCTGAAAGTCGATGCCTATCTGCGTGATCGTCCCGCGGTGGATGTCCTGTTGTTACCCAGCAGTTATAACATGGGACCTCTGCTGGAGAATGAAGCCTTGATCTCCTATATCCGCCAGACCTCTACTAAAGCCGAGTGGATGGCCAGTAACTGTTCTGGGGCGCGGTTATTGGCTGAAGCCGGTGTTCTGGACGGGCGTAATGCAACTACCTGGGCCGGCGGCGAAGCCGATATGGCGGATGACTATCCCAAGGTCAAGGTTCAGTACAACCGTAATTATGTAATAGATGGCAATGTCCTTACCTCCAATGGCAGTGTCGTCAGTTATGAGGCGGCACTGGCGCTATTATCCCGGCTGTCCTCTCAGGACAAAGCGGATGAAGTTAAGTCAGCGTTACAGATGCAGCGGGTATGGAAGGATTAATCATGAGCATATGGGTGATTTTGAAATCTCAGGTCAAATCGGAAAAGTACGATGATCTAATGGGATTCCTTGAGAAAAACCTACCTAGGGTTAGAAGTTTTCCCGGTTGCTTCGGCGTCAGTGTGCAGAGAAGTTCTGACGATCGTACGATGCTTTTCCAGGAGCGCTGGCTCTCCAGATCTCATCATGAATCTTATCTTGAATCCATCAGTCAAAATGGAGTGATGGAAGCTTTGGCAGGTTTTCTGGAAAAGCCACCTGAAATACTGTATCTGGAGGACGTAGACATCTAAGCAACGTGGCCCCGGCGGAAGTTAATGTCGGGGCTGCCCGTATTCCTTGGTCCATATTCTTTTCGGCCCATATTTTTGTTGGACCTCTCCAATCTCCCGGCAGCGCAGTTCCAATCAAACCCGCTACCGGCGATACCGACTCAGCCTTACTTTGGAATATAAATTGCTCCTGCTTTATCGGCGCATATATCGGAATGAATATCGGAGCATACGTCGTGTTATCGCCCTATTTCGGGGCGAATCGAATGTAGGAGCTTTGGATGCGCACCATATTATTTAGTTTGTGAGTTGGATAAAGCTATGGCTGAACACTTGTGGCTGCTGATGGCAGCCATTCTTGTTTTTATCATGCAGGCAGGTTTTTTGTGTCTGGAAAGCGGACGCATTCGCAGTAAGAACAGTATCAATGTTGCTGCCAAAAATATTTCTGACTTCGTCATCTCCTCCATTTTCTTTTGGATGTTTGGTTTCGCCCTGATGTTTGGAACTGGTGTATCAGGTGTGATCGGTATTGAAGGGTTCTTTTTCGGCGATACACAGAATCCCTATCAGGTCAGTTTTTTTCTGTTTCAAATGATGTTCTGTGGAACCGCGACGACTTTGGTGTCCGGCGCTGTTGCGGAGAGAATGACCTTTATTGGTTATCTGGCCATTACGGTGGTGCTCAGTGCGTTTATCTATCCCGTCGCAGGGCATTGGGCCTGGGCTGGATACTATGAAGGAGCTGGCGGCTGGTTACAGCATATGGGCTTTGTTGATTTTGCCGGTTCCACAGTGGTGCATTCAGTGGGTGGCTGGGTCGCTTTGGCGGCTATCATCATCATTGGGCCACGCTTGGGACGATTTGATCGTGGAGTCCGTCTGCCTCCGGGAAATAATCTACCGTTGTCGGTGCTTGGTACGCTATTGATCTGGTTGGGATGGTTTGGATTCAATGGCGGCAGCACTTTTAAACTCACAGAAGAAGTGCCTTTGATATTGCTGAACACCTGTCAGTCAGCCGTTTGGGGAGCCTTACTGGCAACCACTCTGCATTTCATTCGGCACAGGTATATGGATGTCTCTGCCATCGTGAACGGAACCATTGCCGGCCTCGTGGGCATCACGGCTTCCTGCCATGCGGTATCCCCTTCATCAGCCGCATTGATCGGGATGGTATCCGGGATCGTGGTCTATTTCGGTGGCGTATGGATTGAAAGGCTGAAAATCGATGATGCCCTGGATGTAGTGCCAGCTCATTTGTTTGCGGGGATCTGGGGAACGATTGCGGTGGCGATCTTCGGTAAAACCGAGCTTCTTGGTACCGGTCTGCAGCGCACAGAACAGTTGGTTGTCCAGTTGATTGGAGTGATGAGCATAGGATCGTACTGCTTTACAGTAAGCTATGTCCTGATCAGGACCATCGACCGTTATATTCCCTTGAGAGTGCTCGCAAAGTCGGAAGAAGAGGGACTGAATGTCTCAGAGCATCGTGCCACCACAGAATTGATTGACCTATTGACCTCAATGCAAAGGCAGCAGGATGAGGGGGATTTTTCCGCCCCGGTTCCAGAAGAACCGTTTACCGAGGTGGGTCAGATTGCCCGGAAGTACAATCAAGTGATCGAGCGGGTCAATACGGAAATAGAACTCAGAGACAATGCTATCGGGCAATATCGTTCCAGTGAAAAACGTAAGAGTGCAATCCTTGATTCCTCGATGGACTGCATCATTTCCATTGATCTGGATGGCAATATTATCGAGTTTAATCCCGCCGCAGAAAGAACCTTTGGTTGTCTTAAAAAGCAGATGCTGGGTGAAAACTTCATCGAGAGCTTTGTTCTGCCTGCCGACCGTTTTAGAGTGTACAGCAGTCTGCGCCAATTATTTTCATCATCTCAGGGATTACTACTGAATCGTCGCAACACGATTACCCTGCAGCGCAGCTCGCATTTGCAGTTTCCAGCGGAAATCACCATTACCGGCACGCAACTGGATAATGAGCTGCGTAATGAATTCACTCTGCACATCCGGGACGTCACCCGTCAGGTTAAGCTGCAGGATAAACTAAAATTCCTCGCCTACAGCGATCCGTTAACCAGCCTTTATAACCGGACTTATCTGATGGAAAAGCTGATCGAGGCGGTATCCTGTGCTGAACAGAAGAGAGAGTCTGTCGCTATTCTTTTCCTTGACCTAGATAAGTTTAAGAAGATCAACGATACCCTCGGGCATAAGGCCGGTGATGAGCTGTTGATTGAAGTGTCTTCCCGCCTGACCAAAGTCACTCGCGATACGGATGTCATTTCCCGCTGGGGTGGCGATGAGTTTGTTGTTATGTTGTCCGGCGATATTGACCGGAGAATTGTCTGTGAGAAAGCGGACGATATCCTGGAGGTTATGCGTTTTCCCGTGGAAATTAATGGCCGTGAAATCAATATTCCCACCAGTATCGGTATTGCCTTATCTATCTATGGTGAAACAGAGGCGGACAGCATGATTCAACATGCCGATATCGCCATGTATAACGCCAAGGAAAGGGGGCGTGATAACTGGCAGGTGTTCGAACCGGAGATGGCCAAGCAGGCAAGCCGACACTTCAACTATGAGCAGGAAATGAAGGAAGGCCTCAAGACTGGTCAGTTCTCTGTGGTTTATCAACCCAAGATATGTACCAGGGTTGTCCGGGGAGAGTTGCATAAAGAAATTGTTGGATTGGAAGCGTTGCTACGGTGGAATCATCCTAAGGAAGGGAGCATTTCACCGGCAGATTTTATTCCTCTGGCCGAGGAATCCAACCTGATCATTCAATTAGGGGAGTTCGCAATCCATCAAGTGCTGGAGGATCTTGCTGAATGGATTGACTCAGGGTTATCGTTGCTACCTGTTGCGATCAATATATCCGGAAAGCATCTGGTGTCAGATCTGCTTGTTCCTTCCATCAAAGAAAAACTTGAAACTGCCGGTATTGAAGGGCGTTATCTGGAAATAGAGATCACAGAAGGGGTTCTACTCTCAGATGTTAATCGATGCATCGACGTTATGTCCGATTTGAAAGATCTGGACATCAAAATATCCATCGATGACTTCGGCACCGGCTATTCCTCTCTCAATTATTTGAAACGCCTGCCTATAGATATTCTGAAAATTGATCAGTCCTTCGTTGAGGAATGCGCCACTAAAGAAGAGGACAGCCAGATTTGCCTGACTATCATCAACCTGGCCAAAAATCTCGACTTGATAACGGTGGCGGAGGGTGTTGAAACTCAAGAACAATGGGAAGTCCTGATGAAACACGGATGTGAAGTGTTTCAGGGCTACTTCTTCTATCGCCCGGAATCAAGCCAAAGCATTAAGCGGTTGCTGCACTCACTATCTCACTCCAATGCGGAGATAGTGAGTGTTGGTAGTTAGTGATTCTAGATGAGCCGTTTCTTACGATTGATTTGGAACAGGAAGAGTAGACCGGCGGCTAGGACTGCCATAGCTGTGGGTTCATCTACGTAGTGGAAGACGATACCTTCTGGTAGTGAATGCTCAACCACCCCTAAGCTTTTAAGAGCCCAAAATGAAAAGCTTTCTCCGTTTTCCCAAACGCCAGAGAGATGTCCTCGTGAATATTCAAATTCCCGTCCATAAATATTAACTTGAGAGTTATCACCCACCGTAAGCCAGCTAAGGTCGTCGACGTAAAATATATCGACAGTAGAGTGGTCAGACATATCCAGATAAGAAATATCGCCTCCAAAAACTCTAACAGTCGAATCATCGAACGCATAAATATAACTTACTTCAGAACCGGACTCGACTGATATAGAAGTACTGTCATATCCATAAATGTAGCTTACATCAGAGCCGGATTCGATTGATAAAGAAGTATTATCGTACCCATAAATCCAGGATACGTCGGAGCCTTGTTTTGTAGATATTGCGGTATTGTTGTGTCCATAGAGCCCTGCTATATCAGAGCCTGCATTAGCGTATATTGAAGAGGTGTCGTAACTTTCTGCACGTCCTATTTTTGCGCCGTTGGTAGCTATGATCGTGGACGAATCCATAGCGGTGACAGGTGAAACGCGATTATCAATTATTATAGTATCGTTCCCTGAAACTATTACGGAATCCAGCATGGTTCCGTGAGCCATGGATGAAACAATTGCTAAGTATGAGAGAATAAGGCGTAATTGTGATTTCAAATGGCGCTCCTATTAATGCTGTCGATCGGTGTTGATGTTCTGCAAGAAGCATCGAATCTATTTCCTTGGTTTTATAGATTTCATTAAGTCTGCTTTGTCATGCAGAGGAACAAATTCAATGCTTACTAATTGTATGATTTAAAAAGACAATATCTGTCGTTTTGGGAAGGATTTGAGCTCGAGACAACGAGAAATAGCGGGCCGACCTAGACATTGACGTGTGAATTGGGGACAGCTGGACAAGGTAATCAATGAATATCGTAGATAAAGTAAAAAGAAAGGAAGCCATCCGAAAATACATCGGCGTATTAGGCCCTGAGCTGAGAAAGCGCCATGGGAAACAGAAGGGATTTAGCGGAGCAGAAGTAAAGCAGGCGATTGCCTCTCTAGAGCTTTCTGACCAATTCATTCCCTATGCATTAGCGCTCTATTGCAGCAAGGAAGATTACGAAAAAGCCTTTCCCCAACCCGGTGGTAAGGTAATGAACTACGCTGAAGCTAAGACCATTGCCCTTAATATCGCGTTAGCTGGAAGCTCGCTTGGTGCGGGTGATGATGCCGGCGATGTGGAAGATCCTGTATAGCTGAGCACTTGAAGCCTGACAGACGTAGGGCGGAGGCAAACAAGTGTCATTTCTTGAATAGACTTTTCACCTATTTTTATACCAGGATATGCAAAGTTCTGTCATGAACGTTGGGAAAGGTATCAGATCTATTTCTTACTCTTTTTGACCACTGGAGAAAAGAGTAAGCAGAACCTGTGGAAAATCCAGAACAATGGAAAAAATAAGTTACGGTGCTGGAATCTTTGCAATAAAGGAATTCCTGGCAGTAGAAGAGTGTGACTACTACATCGGGCTGAGCAATCGCGTAGGATACGAAGAGGCGGCCATTCAAACCGCAAACGGGCAGCAAATCTTCAAAGCCATACGGAACAATGACCGTGTAATTCTTGATGATGAGGGGCTTGCTCAAAGACTATTTGAAAAAGCAGAACCTTGCCTGAGTGACCTGGAGGAATGGTCCCTGCTTGGCTTTAACGAAAGGCTCCGCTTTTACCGTTATACCCCAGGTCAATATTTTAAATGGCATAAAGACGGATTCTATTGCCGGAATGAGGATGAAACCAGTCAGCTTTCGTTTCTGATTTATCTCAATGATGACTATGAAGGCGGAGAGATTGATTTCCGTTGGGAGAAGATCAAACCGGAAAAGGGAATGGCGTTGGTATTCCCTCATTTGCTGATGCATCAAGGAGCGCCGGTTGAGAGTGGTGTTAAGTATGTGCTGCGGACAGACGTGATGTTTCGACGAATTGAGGTCAGTGGTTAATTAGTACCTCTAGATCGTAACGTAACTTATCGCGTAGATCTGTACCGAGTTTAGGCTCAATAATATGGCTTAAGAAAAGGGACTGGGAATTATCCCCAGTCCCTTATTTTCAATACATAATCAAGAACACAGCTTTCCGCGCCTATTCCTGCGTAGCAATAGAATTCCCACTGTTAGCAATGCTAAAGATGCCGGTTCACTTACATAATGGAAGTTGATGCCTTCAGGCATCGCAGAGTCGGGTAACAGTACATTCTCTACAGCCCAGAAAGAAAAACTTTCACCATTTTCCCAGACTCCTGAGAGGTGTCCGTCGGAATAGTTGAATTCCTTGCCATAGATGTTGACCTGCGAGTCATCGTTGAGAACCAGCCAGCTCAGGTCGTCTGCATAGAAGAGATTGGCAGAGGACTGACCATAAAGCTGGAGCCAGGAAATGTCTCCGCCAAAGACGTCAATCGTTGATTGTTTATAGCCGGAAATGGTGGTGACGTTGCTACCTGTTTGTACGGTAGTGGTTGAATTATCTCCCGCCAATACCGCCTTGATTTCCGAACCGGCCGCAACCTTAATGTCTGAATTTTCGTTAGCGTAGACAGTTTCAATCTTTGAGCCGGAAGCTGCCTCGAAATAAGCATTGTCAAAGATTCTGGCGTTGGTGATTTCCGCATGATTTCCGGCGATGGTTTTGGAAAATTCGAAAGCCCCCAAGTTGTCATATTGGGAGTTGATCACCATTTCACTATCGCCAGTATTGATAGTGGCTGTTATTGGGTCTTCTGTTATGGGCTGGCCATGAACAAGTGTCGCGGAGGTCAATAAGCCAAGGGTAAATATCCTGTTGAGTGTCTTCAACTTCATACTCCTTTTTGATGAAGAATTGTTATGCACAAGCCAAATCATTCCAGGGCGTTTGTAACACGCACTGATTGAGATATTGGTGATAGCTTGTATTTTTATTGGGGAGATGTGGGTTAGCGAGTCAGTTCGCTACTAACAATTTCCGTGTAAGAGGGGCGTTAGTCCATCAGCGCGGATTTATGACAGATCAACATTTTATTGTCAATATAGGATAGTCGGCTGGGTGAATATCTGAGGCTTGAGGTTGAATGGTAATGGCCGGTATTAAGGTGGATTCAGGAAGTGCGTACGATAACTTTCTTGGTTTCCTGATTGCGGATAAAACGGCAGCCTTTACAGCTCTGAGGCACTATGCCTTTGTGCATCTGTTCCCTGAGTTTCTGGGCAGAGACATACTGAGTGGTATCTTTGATAAAACAGCACGGTAATTCAATTCCCTCCACATTGAAGTAACGCATAATGTCCCGCTCAAGGTAGGGACATTTCAGGTGGTAGTCCTCCTTGTAGTCAAGTTTGTATTTGATCATGTAGTCGTCTTTGGTTTGCAGCGACTGGGCGGACACGTTTTTGATTCCGTTGCGGGTAGCAAAATTGATGACACTCTCGATATCCTTCCGGCCAATACTGACAATAACGATACCGACATTTTCTTTTCCCAACAGATCGCCGAATTTCAGGATATTGTCCATTACACGATGGATATTGTGTCGGCCGGTTTTTTCGGCACGTTCGGGATCAGTGGTATCAAGAGATACGTGAACTTTATTGAAGTATTGAATGAAGTTTTCCGCCATCTGGGGCGTGATCGTATAACCTGCATTGGTGATGATATAAGGCAACCCGCCTTTTTCATGCACTCTCTGCACGATCGACCAGAAGTGTTTGGCCAGGACTGGTTCCCCCTCGCCCTGAAGATTAACTTCCATACCCGGACGGACATGCTTGTCGATAATGCTATATGCAAGATCCAACGGCATATCTTTCTGGGGCATATGTCTGCCGGCGCAGTAGAAGCAATCGAAGTTGCATCTGGTGGTGATTTCAATCTGGATCTTGTCCGGCATACATCCATTCCGTTGTGAAAGAAGAGCGAGCGATAGGCGTCAGTGCTATGCTATATATTGCCACTTTTGCCTGTAAATGTTTAGCGTCCCACGGGTGGATAGCTATGAATGACGAAGCATCCGGCAACGATCATGACAGCTCTGGAATGGCGAAGAATCCGCCATTGTCGGGGGATGCGTCAGAACTGGTTTTGCTCACCATTCGCCAATTGCTGGATGAGTCACACCCCGAGAGAAAACACTCCTTAAAGGTTCGTCTGGACAGCCAGCTCGATCGAGATCTCGGTCTGGATAGCCTGTCGCGGGCCGAACTGATACAACGGCTTGAGCAAGTCTTTGCGATAAGTCTTCCTGAGAAAGCTCTGAGTGAAGCTGAAACTCCGCAGGATTTACTTCGAATGGTGCGGGAGGCTCTGCAATCACCATATCAGCCCGAGGGTAGGTATACTGCTAGAAAGTCTGGGGCCTATGCAATGTCAGAGGTTGTGGATGATGTTCCTGATATGGCAGACACCCTGATAGAAGTCCTCACCTGGCATCGAGAGCGGCATGCTGCCCGACCTCATTTGTATCTTTATGGTGAGGGGAATGAGCCGGAAATTATGACCTATGAAGATCTGTATTCCGGTGGTCAATGTGTGGCGGGGGGGCTGCAACATGCGGATATACAGCCTGGTGATACCGTAGCGATTATGTTGCCCACAGGAAAAGACTACCTGTTCAGTTTTATCGGTATCCTGATGGCGGGAGCGGTTCCGGTACCAATATATCCGCCGGCCAATCTATTTCAGCTGGAGGATCATCTCAGGCGGCACACTAAGATCCTTTCCAATGCACAGACTCGTATTCTGATTACGTTACCTGAAGTGGGGAGGCTTGCCGGCCTGATGAAAGCCCAGGTGGAGTCTCTTGACCTGATTATGTCGCCAAAGGAATTGAAGGAGGGTGAGTTTAAACCTTATGCCATGCCGGTTAGTAAAGATGATATTGCCTTCCTGCAATACACATCCGGTAGTACCGGGCAACCTAAAGGCGTGATACTGACTCATAATGATTTATTGGCCAACATCCGAGCCATGGGGGAAGCTGCCCGGGTGGATTCTACTGACACCTTCGTCAGTTGGTTGCCTTTGTATCATGATATGGGACTGATCGGTGCATGGTTGAATAGCTTGTATCACGCCATGCCCCTGGTCTTAATGTCGCCGTTAGCGTTTTTGGCTCATCCTGCCCGATGGCTATGGGCCATATCTCGACATCGGGGCACGATTTCCGGTGGGCCGAATTTTTCGTTTGAACTGTGTCTGAACAAGATTCCTGATCAGGACCTGGAAGGTCTGGACCTCAGCAGTATCCGCATTCTGTTCAATGGGGCTGAGGCGGTGAGCCCAAAAACCTTGGAGCTCTTTGCCGCAAAATTTGGCCCGTTCGGACTGAGGCCGGATGCTTTGGCTCCAGTGTATGGTCTGGCAGAAGTTGGAGTGGATCTGACAATTCCGCCTCTGGGTCGATTGCCGGTGATTGACCATATTCAAAGGGCGGCATTTACCTCTCGCGGAGTGGCTGTTCCGGCGACCGAGAATGATGCACACCAGCTGTCATTTGTGACCTGTGGACATCCCTTGCCGGGGTATCAGGTGCGAATTGTGGATGATCACGGCAAAGAGCTCCCTGACCGTCATCAGGGACACCTGGAGTTCATGGGGCCGTCGGCAACCCGTGGCTATTACCGCAATCCAGAGGCAACAAAACAGCTCTACCAGGGGGAATGGCTTTGTTCAGGGGATTTAGCCTATGTCGCTCAAGGTGACCTGTACTTGACCGGACGGGTAAAAGACATCGTGATCCGTGGCGGGCGAAATATATATCCCCATGAAGTAGAGGAAGCTGTTGGCAATCTGAACGGGATTCGCAAGGGGTGTGTCGCGGTATTTGGATCATCCCATCAGCAATCAGGTACGGAGAAACTGGTGATCGTGGCGGAAACCCGGGAGCAGGAGAGTGATGCCCTGGTTTCATTGCGCGAAGCCATTATCAGAATAGCTTCAGATCTTATAGGAATGCCGCCTGACGATGTATTGCTGGTGCCTCCGCATTCTGTATTGAAAACATCAAGTGGCAAGATCCGACGATCCGGTATGCGGGAGTTATACGAGCATGATCAGTTGGGGGGAAAGCCAAAACCGGTGGTGTGGCAAATACTGCGGATGGCTATGTCGGCGTGGCGGCCTGCGATCCAGCGCCTGAACCGGAGGATAAGAAAAGACAGCTATGCCTTCTATGTAAAATGTCTGTTTTGGGGGCTGGCACCATTTGTCTGGACGATGATAGCGCTCATCCGACATCCGCACAGGGCAAGAGCTTTTGGGCATCGGATGGCGGGAATATTTCTCAGAATGGCTGGATGGCGGCTTTCGGTTGAGGGGCTTGAAAATCTGCCGGTCGACAAGCCTTGTGTCGTTGTGGCAAATCATTCCAGCTACCTGGATGGTTTAGTGGTGGCAGCGGCGTTACCGATCCAGTTTGGATTTGTCGCTAAAGGGGAGTTAAAACGCCAGTTTTTTCCTCGAGTGTTTCTAAATCGTCTGGAGACGGAATTCGTCGAACGCTTTGATAAGCAAAAGGGAATTGCCGATGCCAGAAAGACGATCAGAACCCTGCAGCGGGGCCTGACATTGGTTTACTTCCCTGAAGGAACATTTACCCGTATGCCAGGGTTACTCCCCTTTCACATGGGAGCCTTCGTCGCTGCGGCTGAAGCCGGAGTATGTGTTGTTCCTTTGGTCATTCGAGGTACCCGATCCATTATGAGGGCCGAGGACTTCTATCCCCACAAAGGAGATATTCAAGTTTGCCTGTATCCTCCCATAAATCCGGAAGGAAGTGACTGGAATGCTGCGTCAAAGCTGCGTGTTGATGCGCGAAGGATGATTTTCAAACATCTTGGAGAACCGGATCTGGGAAACGAAAGACCATTGGTTTGATACTGAATGATGATTTGTCATTTTTTAACATGAAAATTTGTTAATGCTGGTATACTTCGCGATTCACCCGTCAGAATCCCTGGATCATCGGGGTCTGATCAAGGGAAATTTGTATTTAAAGGAGTATGCGAATGCATCGTTTTTTCACCCTTCTTCTGTCTATCCTGTTGTCAGTGATCACCCTGCAGGTTTTTGCTGATGAGCCATCCTCTGGGGAAATGAGCCAGGAAGAAGCCGAGTACTATGCCTGGGCTACAGAATTTGTTTCGAGTCTTAATAAGCAGACAGGCACAGTGACCCTTCCCAATAAGGTTGCTTCATTGAACCTGGGTGATGAGTATTACTATCTGTCGCCTGAAGACGCCGAGCGTGTCCTGGTGGAAGCCTGGGGTAATCCGCCTGATGACACTCACTTGGGGATGATTTTTCCTGCCCAGTACTCGCCGCTGGATGCAGGGGCATGGGGGGTTCTGATTGAGTACTCTGAAGAAGGTTATGTCGACGACTCCGATGCCAGGGATATTGATTATGATGATCTGCTGGAGGACATGCAGGCAGATACTCGTGAAGCTAGTGAATACCGCACACAGCAGGGCTATGAGACGATTGAGCTGGTCGGTTGGGCAGCCAAGCCTTATTACGATGCTACTCAGCATAAACTTCACTGGGCCAAGGAGCTGAAATTCGGTAACGATCCAGACCATACTCTCAACTACAACCTTCGGGTCCTGGGGCGCAAAGGCGTTCTGTCGCTGAACTTTATTGCGGACATGAGCCAGCTGCAGGAGATCGAAGGTAGCCTGGATTCAGTGATGCAGGTGGCACATTTTGACCCCGGATATCGCTATGACGAATTCAATCCGGATGTCGATAAAGTGGCCGCCTACGGCATCGGAGCTCTGGTTGCCGGTAAAGTACTCGCCAAAACCGGACTGCTGGCGGCAGGGCTGTTGCTGTTGAAGAAGTTCTGGTTCGTAATCGTGGCCGGGTTCTACGGGATTGCCAAGTTATTCAGACGCAAATAATGTAAGCCGTTTTGTCTTGTTCTGAAATCAGGATCAACGCTTTTCAGGACGGGAAATCGAATAGAAAAAGCCCCGAAATTCGGGGCTTTTGTTTATCTGTCCAGGACGATTTTCATATCGAATTGCTGTCTATACCTGACAGCTGACGATTTCAGCCCTAGTGAAGCTTCAGACGGGGGCGGATAATCCGATTAATCCTGGCTGAAAACATGATCAGCAGGGTCCGGATGTAGCCGTGCAGGGCAATCTGGTGCAATCGATATAGTGATATATAAACCACTCTCGCCACTTTACCTTCAATCATCATCGATTTGCCGGTGAGATTACCCATTAGGTTGCCAACCGTTGAATAGCGGCTGAGAGACACCAGAGAACCATGATCTTTGTAGATATACCCTTTCAATGGTTGCTGGTTGAACAGGTTTAACAGATTCTTGTACACATGGCTTGCCATCTGATGCGCAGACTGGGCCCGTGGTGGAACCCGTGAACCATCCGGCTGCGGACAGCTGGCGCAATCACCGATAGCAAATATGCGATCATCTGAGGTTGATTGCAGAGTGGGTTTAACTTCGACCTGATTGTTCCGAGTAGTGGCCAGTCCTTCTATCGTCCCGAGAAACTCCGGAGCCTTTACGCCTGCCGCCCACACCCGGGTGTCGGCTTCAATCAGTTCGCCATCCGCTGTTTCAAATCCTTTATCGGTGACTCGGGTGACCTTGGTATTGGTACGGATCGAAATGTTCAGCTTACCCAGTTCTTCCACAACAGAATTGGAGATTCGCTCCGGCAGCGCTGGCAACACGCGAGGACCCGCTTCAATAATGGTCACCTGCAGATTGTCCGCTCCCAGTTTGAGCCCATAGGCACGTAGCAAGGCGGTGGTATTGTGAAGTTCTGCGGCCAGCTCAACGCCGGTGGCACCTGCGCCCACGATACCGATTTTCAGCACCACAGGTTTGCCTTCCTCTGCATCGTTACTGAGTCTGAGGTAGGTATCCAGAAGCTGTCGATGGAAGCGGTCTGCCTGTTTCCGGCTATCGAGAAAAGCGCAGTACTCTGCTGCTCCCGGTGTTCCGAAATCGTTGGTTTTACTTCCTACGGCCAGTACAAGGTAATCATATTTCAGGGTGCGTTCCGGTTGAACCTGCCGTCCTTCTCCATCCATCGTGGGAGCCAGTGTAATAATCCGGTCCGTTTGATTCAGGTTACTCATGCTGCCCAAATGGAAATTGAAATGGTGGTAATAGGCATGAGCCCGGTAACTGACTTCATCAATTCCGGAATCAAGGGAACCCGTGGCCACCTCATGCAACAATGGTTTCCAGAGGTGAGTCGGGTTGGTATCCACCAGATGTATTTCGGCTTTCGCCTTTTTTCCTAGCTTACTTCCCAGACGGGTGGCTAATTCCAGTCCTCCAGCGCCGCCTCCGACGACGACAATTTTAGGTATGCTCATTAGTGCTACTAACGCCTCCAAGTTTTAAGTTTTCTAACGTTTTGATACTGGTTTAGGAGTAAGTTACCCAAGTGACGTCTGGAGATTGGTCAGCACCAAAATGTTAGTAAACTTTATAAAATGAAGTTGCGAGTGGACGATTATAAGGAATCTTTATCAGAATTTCGCATGAACTTTTGCAGAAAAGGCGGATGGGTGATCCGCCTGTTGGTGTGTTGCGAACTCAAGTAGATAAAACTTTAGGTGTTAGACAAGTCTCAGGTTGATTGAGAAGCCAGGTCTTCCTGGCTGAGGAACATATCTCTGAATCTTTCCAGCCAGCGCCCCACGGGGCCTGTCAGGCGTACTGGAGCCTCCATATAGGCCAGGCAAATGCAGTCCGTGTTTTCCAGGGCTCGGGGGCGGTGATTATGGTTACCGTCGCGAATCACAAAATCACCGACATCATAGACGCCCATTTCGTCGGAAAATCCGCCTTGTAGTACAACTGTGACTTCACGGCCGTAATGTCCATGAACGGGGGCAATACCGCCAGCGGATATTTTTTGCAGTGCCAGCCGCCAGCGACCCTGCTTGGGAACTTCCAATACATATTCGTAGAGCTTGAACCACTGTTTGCGCCAGGAGAGATCTGCCAGACCATCCGGCAACCAGGCCCCTAAAGGGTTGGCATCTTCTTTGACGGCCGGTTCCGGATGTACCAAATCGACCCGTTCGAGAATACGGTCGAAAATGGCATCATCGATAGCTTCACAAGGTAGTGTTTCCAGCAGCGCGCCACCCAGTGTGCTGAGCTTTTGGACCTGGGTCCGGCATTGTGGGCAGTGCTGTAGGTGAACCGAGACGCATAACGCCAAGTGAGACTTGATATTCCCGGCGGCATACTCAACCAGAGTGTCATCACTGGGGTGATGCTGAACCATACTTATACTTCCTGCAAAATCACTTTCAGTTTCTGGAGTGCAAGACGCACTCTACTTTTTACTGTACCAAGGGGCAGTTCAAGTTCATTGGCCACTCTCTGATGAGATTTATCTTCCAGATATACCTTGGCAATGACGTCTCGCTGGTCAATGGGTAATTCATCCAGCGATTCTCGTAAAAGCTTGCTGTATACCGCATGCTGAAAGGCTGAAGTGGGCTCGTCTTCGCCGGGTAGTGACCACAGGAAGTCATTTTCCACGTGGACTTCACCGGAGACCCGGTTCAGCTTGCGCAGCATATCGATACGCGCATTGCGTGTAATGGCGAACAACCAGGTGGAGGCGCTGGCCTTGCTGCGGTCAAATTGACGTGCTCGACGCCAGATATTAACCATAACCTCCTGTACCAGTTCTTCGGCATATTCCAGCATTCCCTGTTTGATCGCATACGACTTGATCTTAGGGCCGAAATCCTGAAATAGACGACGGAATGCCGCCCGGTCCTGTCTTTGGGCGACTGCTTCAATCAGCGGGGCCAGATGATCGACTTTGGCAGCGTCTTCAGCAGTCTGGTGTGCCTTGGGATGAGAATCCATAGTTCGGCTCAGTGGTAGAACAACGACGTTATTCGTTTTAACCATAGCCTACAGTTCCTGTTAGTCGCCAGCAATGAATGATCGTTTATACGCTGGCTTCACCTAAGCGGATGATTGTTTTTGCGATAAAAGGGGCGAATTCTCAGATGGAAGTGTCCCGGGATTTATAAATGACGCCACTCACCGAAGAACTCTTGAATGGAAGGGGAGACTATCGGGTTCCAGGCGATTCCCAGAGTGCGGGTGACTCTGGGTAAACCCAGTATGGTGGATAGTGGGCGGATATTGATCTGGCGTTCTCCCGGAGAGTCTGGCGCTGGGGCAATACAAGCGCCAAGGCCCGACTCTACCAGTGCCAGAGCCCATTCTTCAGAATCTGTCTGAGCGGTGATGTGCGGATTAAGTTGGTAGCTGGAGATAAATTCTTCCCACAATTGTGAGCGCTCACAAAAGGTTCGTTCGATAATCGGCAGATGCTGCAATTCATGTATCTCGATAGATTCCTTGGTGGCGAGAGGATGATCCAGTGGCAGCAGTAGGCAGTACTCATCCTCCCACAGTGGGCAAAAATGGAAGTTTTCAGGAAGATCATCCTGGCGGGTAATTCGAATATCCGCATCAGGCCGGCTTCGGGTGATCTCAAGTTGATAGTCATTTCGGAGTTGACTTAGACGGCCAAGCAGAAAACGGACTCGGGGAAGGCTCAGCGTGATATCCATCTGAAGGGTGAGAATGCTCAGGGGTTGTTTCTGCCGGAAGTAGCGAACAATCCCTTCGCTTTCTGCGAGGAGCCTCTGGGCTTTCAGATATAGCTCACGCCCTGCTGGAGTTGGTTGAACTCCTTTTTTTCCTCTTTGCAGGAGTGTGGTCTCCAGTTCTTCCTCGAGCTTGTTGATTGCCAGGGAGATGGAGGGCTGAGCCACATGACACTGCTCAGCAGCTGCGGTAATACTGCTTTGCTCGACGGCGGCAACGTAATAGCGAAGTGATCTCAGGTCCATAGTATTTCCGGCAAAGTTAGTTAAGAGGGTTAAGAAAGTTAAAAGGGCTAAGTGAGTTTAATTCATGGTTGAGCTGAACACCGGGAAATGGGGAAGCGTTGCCGCAACCCGCTCGTCATGTGCTGGCACAATCGCAAGTTGCGGACGGCTCTCATAGAGCTTGTGGACTTGTGCAATCCGCTCTTCTGCCAGCGTTTGATTATCTTCAAGATCCACCACCAGCTTGAGCATGCCGGGTCGCGGTTTGTTATTGATCACGCCCTCCAAAGTCCATGTTGTATCACCGATGAACAGATACTGACGATCTTCGGATAGCTTGAGATATAGACCCACCTGCGCGGCGGTGTGTCCGGAAAGATTAACTAAAACCACGCTGCCGTCGCCATAAATGTCCAGGCTGTTGGAAAAACCGAGAAAGGGGGTGTTCGTCAATTCAATGAAGTGCCAGTTAATGGTGTCTGAAGATAATTGAGAGTCAAGGAATGAAGGCTTTTCTCCCGCTCTAGCAGCCTCAAGCTCCCGCTGCTGAACCCAGACAGGAGTTCCGGGAAAATCCACTAACCCGCTGGCATGGTCCCAATGCAGGTGGGACGGAATAATGGCATCGATGTTCTCCACGGGATAATGGTTTTCCTGTAACTGAGTGACAACAGGATGCGGCTGGGTATAGGCAAACAGTTGTTTGGTCAGCCATGAATTCACTGCGTATTGTTCATCCACTTTGGTCCCCAGGCCGGTGTCATAAAGCAGGGTGCCCTGTGGGTGTTCGATGAGGACAGCGCCGTGGGTTAAGTGGCGTCTACTCCACCAACTGCCTCCCTTGACCACCATCGCCTCCTGGGCTCCTTTGGACTGACTGGTTTCGATATAGCTGAATCTGACAGGAGCGTTATTCCCTGCCGCCCATATGTTCTCTGCACACAGCAGACAAAGAGCTAATAGCCAGAGTGTCAGGCGGAATAGTGTCAGGCGGAATAGTGTCATAGTAGGTTCCTGGTCGCTAAGTCATGGAGAGACCAGAATAAGGTCACTATATTTATAAATAAAATATAGTATTTGTGTCTTTATTCAATAATTTATTTATGGATTGGGTGAGTACTGCGGCGAGGTGAGTTTTGGCTATAAAGTGAAGCCCAGCTTGGAGTGAAACGATGGCGATGAAATAAATTGATCAGTGTAGTGAGGATAATAACGCTTCAATTCTTGCCGCATTAGTACCCAGATCGCTCTTTCCGACCCGCGATGCAGAGCGGACGTCCACCCGGGTGCTGTTGTCCTCCGGAGTCAGCCGAACCACGATATCGTCTTTGAATTTAAACAACGGTGTCGTGACGACCGCTTCGATCAGATGATTGTCATCATCTGACGAAACAATTTCCCAGCCATGTTCCTGCATATAGTGCCGTATATTTCTGGCAAGAGCTGTGGCGGGTAGCGGACTGATTAATGGCTTGATCCCAGGATAAGACTGTGACTGCATGTCGATCAGTGCGGGATTGTAAGTCGTGGTATGGTCCGTGGCATCTCTTAGCAATAACGCCGCAGATAATGGCGGTGGGTTGGTGGTATCTGTTGTGATGTCGTGCATCACCGGATATTGGCTGGCGGCAATAATTTTCGTCAGAAGAACCGCAAAAGGACCTATGCCGAGAATCAGGTTGAGGCCATTTAACCCAGTGCTGCCATTTGTTCGACAACGACCGTTAAGCAGGCGGCGCAGTGACATGACTGATGTAATCACACTGACCAGTGCTCCCAATAGCAGGAGCACAAAGCCAATGCGAAAATACAGAATATGCTCTCGAATCAGCACAATTGAGAGTGCAATGACTGCATAGCTCCCAATTGTGATATAGAGGAGGGTATTTCCTGTTGTGCCAGGCCGTTCCATGGTGGCAAATGCACCAGAAAGGCTAATTAGTGCTGATGCCCACCGGGGCCGTGCACGTGGCCATGCTCAAGTTCTTCTGAAGTCGCGTCACGGATTTCCATCACTTCTACTTCGAAGTGCAGGGTTTGACCCGCCAGAGGATGGTTTGCATCAATAGTGGCGGTTCCTTCAGAAACTTCTTTCACGACAATCACTCGTGGACCTGATTCGGTCTGTGCGTGAAACTGCATACCGGCTTCCACTTTCTCTACGCCCTGGAATGCTTCCAATGGTACTTCCTGGACCAGTTCAGGAGAGTGTTCGCCATAAGCTTCTTCTGGCTCAACAGAAACTTTGGTTTTATCGCCCTGGGCCAGTGGCTTCAGTGCGTTCTCCAAACCGGGAATGATGTTCTGGGCGCCTTCCAGATAGTTCAATGGATCGCCGCCGATGGAGCTGTCCAGGACGTCGCCCTGGTCGTTAGTCAGAGTGTAGTGAATACTTACTACCCGGGCTTGGGAATCGGACATAAATGTCACCTTAATTATTGTGCACGTATCATGTGGTGCGTGTAACTTGACGCCTCTGGCCCGAAGGTTGAGGCAATGATGATCATCAGATTAATCGGACCAGGGTTGGAACACTCGGAGCGACAACATTGGAGGAACGATTAGCCATAAGGCCCAGTCTAGAGAGGTTAAAACCGTATCTCAAGGGATGAGATCAAAAAGACAAGTAAAAAAGGGGCAGCTGGGAAGCCTGCCCCGAAGTCACCTTAAAATGCTATAACAATACAGCGGTAAGGCGAGGGTGCGTTGCTATGGGAGAGATATCATTTATAGCCCTGTAGTTGATCAATCAACTCAGGCAGGAACAGAGATATCTTCGGAATGTAGGTAATCATGATCAGGAACAGCAGCAACAGCATCATCCATGGCAGTACCGCTTTGATTACCCAGCCGATGGATCGATTGGTGATGCCCGCCGTCACAAACAGGTTGAGCCCCACCGGTGGTGTCAGCATTCCGATTTCCATGTTAACCACCATAATGATACCCAGGTGAATCGGGTCGATGCCCAGTTGGGTTGCGATCGGAAACAGAATCGGTGCCATGATCAACAGAATGGCAGATGGCTCCATGAAGTTTCCGGCTGCCAGCAACAACAGGTTCACCACAATCAGGAAGCCCCAGGCCGGGAGTCCCCAGTGGACAATGGTTTCTGCAATGGCATGCGGAATGCGCTCGGTGGTCAGTACATGAGCAAACAACATGGCGTTGGCAATGATAAACAGCAGCATGAGGCTGACTTTGGCAGCGTCCAATACCACATGGTTGACTTCCTTGTTAATGAAAGACTTGGGAATGGCTGCCAGGATTTGAACGGTGTTGCGTGCTGTCGCTGCGCCAATGCCTTCGCCTTCTTTACGCCATGGAATACCTTTCAGCGGTCCGATATCCCGGTAACCGATGACGGCTACGAGGAAGGCATACACCGCTGCAACTGCTGCAGCTTCTGTGGGGCTGGCAATGCCTCCATAGATGGAGCCCAGAACGATCACGATCAGCATTAGGCCACCCAGGGCAATGATCGCTGATTTCAGCAGTGGCTTTATTCCAGGAAACGGTTGGGCAGGAAGCTTCTTTACCCGTGCCACGATATAGATGGCCAGCATCAGAATGCCACCCATCATGATTCCGGGAATCAGACCGGCCATAAACATTCTGGCGGCGGAGACTTCCGTAGCGGCAGCATAAACCAACATGACGATGGACGGTGGAATCAGAATCCCCAGCGTGCCCGCATTGGCAATAACCCCGGCGGCGAAACTTTGTGGATAACCTGCCCGGACCATACCGGCAATTACGATGGTTCCGATCGCGGCAACGGTGGCTGGAGATGATCCGGAAACCGCTGCGAACAGCATACAGGCCAGGACTGACGCCATTGCCAATCCTCCACGGATGTGTCCGACACTGTTCACCGCAAAATCGATCAGACGCCTGGCCACACCTCCGGTAGATAAGAAGGCTGAGGACAGGATAAAGAATGGTATCGCCAGCAGGGTGTAGTGGCCGGAGGTGGCTTCAAACAGCTTCAGGGCGATGGATGCCAGCGAGTCACTGGAAAAGAACAGAATCGTCACGACGCTGGAAAGGCCCAGTGCAATGGCGATCGGCATGCCCAGCAGCATGCATATCAAAAGGAGTAAGAAAAGGACGGCCGTGGTCATGAACGATCTCCTGAAGTGGGTGCTTGAGCGTTGGAAGACGAATCTTCTTTCAGCTCATCCGCCAGATGCATGCTCTCCTGGGCTTCGTCGACAAACTCAAAGCCTTTGGATTCGTTCTTGATGATTTTCCACAGCAGTTGCAAAAATCTGATCCCTAACAGCACAAAGCCAATCAGCAGAATACTTTGGGCGATCCACTTCTCTAGGGGGATGTCATTCAGTTCAATGCCGATGAGATGCATTTTTGTCAGGTAGACCCATGCGCCGTATATGAATATGCCGCAGTAGACCAGGCAACCCAGAACGGCAATAAAGCCGGCTCCGCGACGAGGGCCGTCAGGCAGCAGTTTTACGAAAGCGTCCACGCCAATGTGGGCATTTACCTTAACACCGTAAGAAGCCCCGAACAGAACCATCCAGGCACCAAGATAAAGAGTGGCTTCTTCTGCCCAGAGCAGACCGGTGTTAAAGCCAAAGCGTAGTAACGTTTCAAAAAATACCAGCAAAGTCATGGCCACGAGCAGAATGCAGAGTATGCTCTCCTCGAGGCGATTGATGACACGACCCAGCGTAATGAGACCCTGTTTTGTCATTATTGGAACCCAGGCTAGTGTGGTTTTCGGAATCTATCCGGTTATTGGAATGTGGCAGGGTAGTGAGCCCTGCCACCGTTTCACTCGTTGCCTGACCGACATCTCAGTGCAGGCAATTCCATGTCGACTTATTGATTTGAGGCTTCAGCCGCTTCAATCATGTCTGCCCCGATTTCGCTTTCAAACTTTTTCCAAACCGGTTTCATGGCTTTCACCCAGGCTTGTCTTTCGGCATCGCTCAGTTGGGAAACTTTGGTACGACCGGAGGCGATGATGGCTTGTTTATCGCTATCTGCTTTTTGCGCGGCGATTTTGTTGCCGTGGGCAATGGCTTCGTCCAGGCTGGATTTGATAACTTTGCGGGTGTCATCATCCAGACCCATCCAGAATTCCTTGGAAGTCACTACCAGGTAGTCCAGCAAACCGTGGTTGGACTCAGTGATGTAGTCCTGAACTTCGAAGAATTTTTTCGAGTAGATGTTGGACCAGGTATTTTCCTGACCGTCGATGGCTTTGGTCTGCAGCAAAGTGAAGACTTCAGAGAAAGGTTTCTTTACAGGAACCGCTTTGACTGCTTCAAACTGGGCTGCCAGAACGTCGGAAGTCTGGATACGGAATTTTTTCCCGGCGATGTCTGATGGACTGGCAATCGGGCTGTTGGCAGACAGCTGCTTCAAACCATTGTGCAGGTAGCCCAGACCGACCAGGCCTTTCTTCTCCAGAGAGCCCAGCAGCTTTTGGCCGGATGCACTGTTCTGGAAGCGCTCAACTGAGCCCATGTCTTTGAACAGGAATGGCAGATCGAAAATCTGCAGCTTTTTGGTGTAATTATCAAATTTGGACAACGAAGGCGCAGCCATTTGTACGTCGCCCAGAAGCATGGCTTCCAGTACGTTGTCATCGCCGAACAATTGTGAATTCGGGAAGACTTTAACCTCTACCTTGCCGGGCAGGCGAGATTCCACCAATTCCTTGAACTTGATCGCCATTTGTCCTTTGGGAGTGTTTTCAGCCACGACGTGGGAGAATTTGATGGTGACAGGTGCTGCCATTGCAGAAAGAGAAAGACAGGTGCCGATAGCGGCCATGATGAGACTTTTAAAACGCATAGGATTTTCCTCTCGTCATTGTTGTTGTATTCATGCCAAAATTTTTTTGTTTAAATCACCTCAAGCCTGGAAATTCACCCGACCGTGAGCGACCTGATACATGGATAGCAACCCCTGGGCCAACTTTTTTATTTATAATTATATAAGTTAAAACAACGAGTTATGTTTTTTGTTCGATGCTCGAAAAGTCTCTGTGTGTGGAATTCCACCCATCTGTAATTTTTGAATAGGCGGATTCCCACACCTTTATTTCAGGATCCGTAATCTGTTACGGCAATAGTGTTCAAGTGGTTTACACTCAATGAAAGATGTCTGGATAGGTGGTCTGAATTGAAACCGTTGAGTTTTGTGATGTTTCAGCTTTTCTGTTTGCTGGTGCTGGCAGGGTGTGGAGAATCAAAACAGCTGGCCCATGTACCCTCTCAGGGAATTATTGTGTCATTTGGCGATAGCCTGACGTATGGCACGGGGGTATCGGAGGACAGCAGCTATCCTTCCGTCCTGGCCAAACTGAGTGGTCGACAGGTGATACGCAGTGGAGTACCTGGAGAAACGACAGATCAGGGTTTACGCAGATTGCCGGCGGTATTAGAGACGTATCAGCCTGATCTGGTGATCCTGGAACTGGGGGGTAATGACATATTGAAACGGGCAAGTAAGCTGACTGCCAAGTCGAATCTGGCTGAAATGATCAGGATGATTCGGAAGCAAGGAGCGCAGATTCTTTTGGTAGGCGTACCGGAATTTGGATTAATTCCTGGAACCGCGGAATTCTATTTTGAGCTGGAGGAAGAATTGGATGTGGCTGCCGAAAATGATGTAGTGGCGAAGCTGATGAAGGATTCTTCCAAGAAGTCTGATCCTATTCACTTTAATGAAGAGGGTTACAGGGAGATGGCTGAAGCGATCCATACCAAGCTGGTGAATTTGGGAGCTCTTTGAGCTTATTACCAGAAAAGAAATTTCATCGATAGCGAGGGGGCAGACTGTGTAAGTCTACCCCCGGCACAATCACCATTCGGTCAAAAAGAAGCGGCGGGCTGTCCGTTTTCCTCTTGGTTCCCTTCTTGGTTCCCTTCTTGGTTCTCTCCCTGGTTTTCTGTCCTGATATCTCCCTTGCCTTCGAACAGGCGATACAATACGGGGACCACAAACAACGTCAGCAGCGTCGAGACGGCCAGTCCTCCAATGATGACCCAGCCCAATGGTGCCCACATGGATGAGCCGGTGAGAGTCAGTGGTAGCAAACCGCCAATCGTCGTTAAAGAGGTCAGAATGATCGGCAGTAATCGGGTTTTGCCGGATTCAGCCATTGCGTCTGTGACATTCATGCCTTCTTCCCGCAGTTGGTTGGCGTAGTCCACCAGGATAATCGAGTTATTCACAACGATACCTACCAGGGAGGTTAAGCCAATGAAAGCGGTGAAGGAAAACGTGTTGCCTGTCAGGAACAGCGCCAGGATAGCCCCAACCAAAGCAAACGGCAGTGCTGCGAACACCACCATCGGCTGGCGGAAGGAACGGAACTGCATCACCAATACAGCGAAGATACCAACCACAGCAATGATCAGGGCTTTGGCCATGCCGCCGAACGATTCCTTGCGGTTCTCCTGTTCGCCGCCCACGGCATAGGATACGCCTTCGGGCCAGGGGTAATTATCCAGCTTTTCAACAATGGCGTTGGTCACCACTTCCGTTTGATAACCAGGGAGTACATCTGCAGTAACCCTTGCCATGCGTTCCAGGTTGTAGTGTTGGAACTTCGGAATAGCTGTCTCCAACTCAATGTCTGCCAGTTGTTTCAAAGGGATAAGATCTCCCTTGATATTGGGAACCACCATACGATCAAACTGCTCCAATTCTGGTTCCCAGCCAGTCCGGGTGGTCACCATGATCGGATAGTCTTCACCCTGCTCATCACGCAGTGTACCTACGTTCAGACCAATCAATCCGCCGCGGATAGTTCTGTCGATGGTATCCAGGCTGACCTGATATAAAGCGGCTTTGTCACGCTGGATATTCACCCGCAGATCCACTTTATGCCGGCTGATCGGGGTATCTACGTTCACGGTTCCTTCCGTGTTTTCAATGATGTCCACGACGTCCTGGGCGACCTTGCGCAACGCATCGATATTGTCTCCCACGACTCTCATGGTAATGGGGGCTCGTAAAGGCGGTCCCTGGTTGAATTCCTTGAAGCGGATCGTGGCATCTGCAAATTCCTGGAAACGCTGGCGTTGGTTTGTCACCCAGGATTCGATTTCGGGATAAGGTCGTTCTTCCAGCTGCACCAGCAATTGGGCGTAGTTCGGCTGTTGCTTGCTATCCATGGTGTTGTAATACACCCGTGGATTGCTTTTGCCCACGTTGGTGGCAATGCTCTGGACCATGTCCTGCTGTAGGAGATCCTGTTCGAGATTGTGGGCCACGTTTTGTGTAAATCCGAAAGTGCTGCCCTCGGGAGTCTCAATATCCACCAGAATCATGGACTTTTCCGCCTTGGGAAACAGACTGACGCCGACCTTGGGAAACAGGCTGACACTTCCAACAAACACCATCAGCGCAATGATCAGAATGATCACCGGGTGCCGCAAGGACCAGCGAAGTGCCCGGCTATAGGGCCCTTCGGAAAATCCTTCCGCCCACGCCAGAACTTTGCCGGGTTGCTTGGCCGAAGCCCCATGTTTGAGGAATCGGCTGGCAAGAAGCGGGGTGATACTCAGTGCAATCAACAAAGAGGCAATCAGTGTCAGGGTGACGGTGACCGGCATGGAGCGGATGAAAGTGCCGGAGCCGCTCTGCATTAACAGGATAGGAACAAATGCCAAAACCGTAGTGAAGGTTCCGCTGACGACCGCCCATCCTACTTGCTGGGTTCCTTTTATGGCGGCTTCTTCTCTCGATAGTCCCAGACGCAGGTAACGCTCGACATTTTCGGTCACCACAATGGCGTTATCCACAAGAAGACCCAGAGCTATTACCAGTCCCACAATCGACATCTGTTGAAGGCCGAATCCGGTCAGATCCACCCAGCCAAGTCCTATAGCGATGGAAAAGGGAATAGCCAGCACGATGACCAGAGAGGCTCGTAGTCCGAGTACGACTAAAACCACAAACCCAACCAGAATTAACCCTTGCCAGAGATTACTGAAAAAGCCGTTAATGCGTTCTTCCACGCTATGGCTTTGATCATGCACGATCTGCAATTCAAAAGATTCCGGAAGACGTTTCTTAAAGTCCTCCAAAGTGGGGTTCAGGCCGTTGGTGATATCAAAAATATTGCTGCCCTTACGTTGTACGACAGCAAGAAATACAGCTGGCGTGCCCTGAAAACGTGCTTTATAGGTGGGTGTGGCGTCATTGAGATGGACGTCCGCGAGATCTTCCACATAGACCACATGATCTCCCACGGCACGAACCACGGTGCGGCTCAATGTATCGATGTCCTTATAATCACCACTGCTGCGGACGCTGAAGCGGCGATCGTCTGTATTGACATAACCACCGGGCAGGTTGGACGCAGCCTTTCCGACGGCGGCAGCAAGCTCATCCAGGGATATTCCCTGTTGCTGTAGTCTGACCCAGTCAGCTTTAACCTGGATTTCAAGATCCTGCACTGCCTTGATATCAACGCGTTTGACGCCACTGACCCGTTCCAGACGGGTCTCAAGTTGTTCTGCGTAATATTTGAATTCCTCGGAAGTGGCAGTCGCTGATGTCAGGGCGACCTGCATAATAACCACATCGGTAGGGGAAAGTTTCTGGGTGGTCAGAGTGCTCAGGTCCTGAGGCAATTCACCACGGATGCCCTGCAACGCTCCAATGACGTCTTCGTATTTGTCTTCTGGATCGCTTCCATAGAGAAATTCCACCCGAACCAGGGCCAAGCCATCCTGAATTTCTGTCTGGACGGATTTAAGATCTTCCAACTCGTTGATGGCATCCTCTATCGGGTCAACCACCAGCCGTTCCATGTCCACAGGGTTGGTGCCCGGGTAAAGTACAGTGGTCAGTGTTGTCGGAAAATCGAATTGAGGATCCTCAGATCGCGGCATTGTGATAAATGACACCACACCCAAACCGATCAGCAGCAAAGCTGCGACCCAGGAAAAAGCATGATTACGAATTGCAAGTTCGGGCAAACGCATCCCGTGACTCTCCTGTGTGACTGATAATCATTGGTTGGTGACGTGAGAAAATCACGTGTGTGAATTTTGATGAATCCGGAGGATGGCGGAGTCTAAAGTGGGTGGAACATCAGAGAAAAAGATGGTGCGCAGAGCGATCAATCCCATACGCACCAAGGCCACACACGTCTTACAGACTCACATGACGCTCCTCATGTTCATTGCAGGGAGGCAACTTCCCGTACAGGCAATACCTTGCGCCCTTCAACCACTCCGGTAGCCCCGCGGGTTACCACTGTGTCTCCCGGCTCCAGGCCGGTCAGGATGGCAACATGTGAACGGGAAAAATCTCGCAGAGTGACAGGGGTCAGGTGAGCCCGATTCTGGGCATCCAGGGTAAACACCTCAGCAGAATTCCCGGATGCGGAAATAATGGCGCTTAGTGGAATCAACACCAACTCTTCAAATTCTGAGGGAGTCAGAGTGACGCGGCTTACCATGCCAGAGAGTAGTCTGGTTTCGGTTGGGGCCACGCGGATCTCCACTTCGAAAGTGCCGGTGCTGTTGGTGGCTTTGGCAGCGGTTTCGTATACGGTGCCGTCAAACTCTTTGTCCGGGTAAGCGTCGACCCGGATTCGGGCAAGATCCCCTTCTTTGATCCGCACGATGTCGCGATCATTCAACCCCACGCGGATGACCCAGCCGGCTTCATCACTGGCGAAAATAAAAGCGCCCACCTGTGCATTGACCAATTCATTGGGTTCGATCAGCTTGCGCAATATGCGCCCGTTACCCGGAGCCTTTATGGTGGCATGCTTGAAATTGAATTTGGCAATGCGGAGATTGGAATCGGCCACATCAAGGCCGGTTTCGGCACTTTGCAATTGGTCCAGTGATACCACTTTGCTTTGGTAAAGTTTCTGAACCCGCTGCAGAGTTCTCTCCGCATTGGTATACAGTGACTGTGCCTGTTCCAGTTGTGCCTGAATTTCTTCCTTATCGAGTTCCGCCAGGATATCCCCTTTCTTCACTGACTGACCTTCACGGACAAAGATGCGTGACACTATGCCGGGTGTTTTGAATGCCAGGGATTGTTCGGATGGGTTCACCAGCAGGCCGCTGGTATCGATAGAGCGTTGAACCTTTTCAAGAGTGACGGTTTCGGTATAAACCGGAGCTTCCTGGGCATTGGCAATGAATACCGGCGCAAACAGCAATAGCCATAGCACAATCAGCTTCCAGTGAATGTCCAGATCTTTTATCGCGTTCATGAGCCAATCCCCGAAGGATAGTAAGTAATAGGTGTAAACATTGTATTCAGTGAATATATACAGTGTCAACATTGTTGAAGATCAAAATAAACACATCCTTACTTTTCGAATTAACGCTCCCAGGTATCGAAAAATAATACCCTTGGATGGGCTGAGTGCGATCTTTCTCAATTCGGTTTTAAATTCTATGGGTTTTGGAGACATTAGCTGCAACGAAGAGGCCTGAGTGATTGATCGGGTCATAACCCAACAGGAGAAAGCAAGATGTCAGTTGATGAACTTCAGAGTAATTCCAAGGGGTGGCTCTTTTACGTTAAAGCGTCCTTTGCCATCGCTTTGATTGCTGTCGGCGCTGGTATTTTTTTTATGCCGGCAGACCTTTTGGTCAAAGGATACTTTGGCATCAGCACGATGTTTCTGGTGAGTTCCACCATCACGCTCTCGAAAACCATGCGTGATGAACACGAGGCTCAACGCTTGTTGCACAAGATCAGTGAAGCCAAAACCAATCAGATTCTGCGTGAATATGCAGACTGATATTGAGATAGAAGTCGTTCAGGAGGATGGTTCATATGTATGTTATGCAGAAAATCACTACAGCCTTTCGGGGTGTAGCCCGCGAAGGGGCGGAGAAAGTAGTGGACGCTAACGCGATTCGGATTTTTGAGCAGGAAATCTATGACTGTGAAAATGCTATGGCTCTGGCCAAGCATGACCTGGCGAAGGTGATGGCGGAGAAAATCCGGCTGCAGCGGGTCCATGAGCAAAGACTGTCGTCAATCCAGGAGCGTGAAGGCCAGGCCGGAGAGGCTCTCGATAAAGGCCTTGATAGCTTGGCGAAAGAGTTGGCGGAATGGATTTTTGATCAGGAAAAAACGCTTGCTACCGAGAAAAAGGCGCTTCAGACACTGAAGGAACATGAGGCCAAGTTGCGCAAATCCCTCAATGCCGCTGCGAACCATATACAGCATTACCGTCGGGAGTTACGTCTGGTACAGGCGACACAGAGCTCACAGCGAGCAACCTCCACATTGACCTGTAAGGCTAACTCTCTGGGAGCCAGAATCATGGATATGCAGGAATCACTGGATCGGATTCGTACCCGCCAAAGTGAGTTTGAAGATTATCAGGAAGCGGTGCAGATCCTGGGCAATGAATTTTCTGATGACGCCCTGGATGCCAAGCTTGAGAAAGCCGGGATAGGTTCAGGGAGTGCTGCTGATGCGGTGCTGGAGCGAATCAAAAAGAACCGAAATGTGAATGAAGGGTAATTCACCGGTCCGAAACTAAAACGCGCCATTCACGGCGCGTTTGTCTCTAGGTACGGGAACCTTGGCGATCAGTTATTATTACCAATTTCCATCAGCTTCCGTTGGGCAGCAGTCAAGCCGTCATTAGCGAATTGTTCCTGACGGGTCATCATAGGTTCACTCATTGTTTGCCCAGCAGCAGTAGCTTCGCCCTGCTCAATGTAGTATTGAGCCAGTGCTTCACCTTGTAATTGGTAAACTTGTGACTCACTACGCTGATTGGCAACGCTGAATTCCCCACTATCCGCACTGGCCATTCCTGCACCGGCAGCAAAAATCAAAGAAGCGGTTAAAACAAGGGACTGTTTGACGTTCATTTTGTAGACCTCCATAAGCATGTGCACAATCATTATCCGTACTTTTTTATACGAACAACTTACGTCTCGTATGACTTTTCATACGCCGAATAGTTGCGGGTAGCTTGGTTAAATATTGTTCATGTTCATGAGGGGAATTATCCTGCTTTTCCGGAGTCAAAAATTCGAGGCTTTGGGCTGATGTGCTGGTCTGTGGCCTGAACTTCGGGGCTTTAGGATGAACAGGCAGGATCCGCGCTTTGTTTGGCTGCCCAACTTTGCTAAAGTCTGTCCGGTTTTCAGGAGAGCCGAACACTGATGTCCACGCCTTATTCCCACCCTTTCTATCGACCTAAGGAAAAATTTATAACCGCCAACGGAATTCAGCTCTGTTATGAAGCGTTGGGGGATCCAAAAGGTGAGCCTTTGGTCATGATCATGGGGCTGGGGACACAGATGACGGCATGGCCTCCAGAATTGCTGGAGCCCATTCTGGAAGAAGGTTTTCGAATTATTCGTTTTGATAATCGTGATATCGGCAAGTCTCAGGAACTGGAGTTTCATCAAAAGGTTCCGGCACCCATTGCCTACCTGCGGACCAAGTTGGGTCTGAAAATTGATGCTCCCTATCTGTTACATGACATGGCCGAAGATACGGCTGCATTGTTGAAGAGTCTTGATATTCAGCGGGCCCATGTCCTTGGCATTTCCATGGGGGGAATGATTGCTCAATTGCTGGCGAACCATGCCGAGATTGATGTGCTCAGCCTGTCTCTGCTAATGACGTCAAACAATCATCCAAAGTTACCGTCGCCGGATTTAAACACGCTATGGCGAATTAATGGTGGTGGCATTCGCGGGCATGATCAGGAATCAGCTCTAAAACGTGGATTGGCGTTTTGGGATACGGTAAAAAGCCCCGGATTTGCCACTCCCAAAGATCGAATATTACAACGGATTGCCCGTGACTATCAGCGCAGTTATCGGCCCATGGGTGTTGTGCGTCAGATGCGCGCGATTATGGCGACGGGGAGTATTGAAGACTATTCAAAAGCCATCACCGCTCCGACCCTGATTCTGCACGGGAGTGTTGATCCTCTCGTAAAACCTAAGGCGGCGCATTGGTTAAAGGAAAATATTCCTCATGCCAACCTCGATATGATTCCGGGATGGGGACATGATTTACCGTTGTCATTGCTGCCCAGGCTGGCGCACAAGATCACTTCTCATATGAAGGCCTCTACACATAACGCTTTTGGCCATAGCAATGTTTCAGGCCGTACGAAAGCCTCCAGCGGATGATTTCGTGGTCAGCCAGCTTGAGAAGACTCAATCTGATCGATCATAAACGCTACCAGCCGCATAGCAAGTTGATTGTATGAAGCATTTGGCGGCCAGACGGCGTAAACCCCCAGAGAGGGCGGATGCCAGGGAGGAGACACCATGGCCAGCTGTCCTTCCTGTATATCCTTTTCCACCATAAACATGGGGGGAGTGCATAGTCCAAGTCCGGCCAGGCAGAGTTGATAAACGGCTTCCATGCTGTCCGCACTGATTCTTGGTTTGATTTCAATGCTGAGCACTCCTCGTTTGGGATGCTGCAAGTCCTTTCTCCCCGAGCGTGTGGAGAGGCCAATCCAATCCCAATGTGTCAGATCCTCAGGCTTTTTCAGCTTGCTTTGTCTCTGTAGAAAACTGGTTGAAGCCACCAATGCCCGAGGCATATCGAACAACTTTCGTGATTTCAGAGAGCTGTCTTTGAGCGGTCCGATGCGTATTGCCAGATCAATACTGTCTCGAATCAGGTCCTGGGGATGATCGCTGTAATTAATATCCAGAGATACTCGAGTATAGCGATTTGCAAAAGCAGCTATGTGTCGGGTGACGGGATGATTGGCCAGCATCGAGGGTAGGGTCAATCGAAGCTTTCCGGATGCCTCTTCCTGGGTTTGCTTAATCTCATTTAAACCAGTTTCCGCAGCTGCCAGCATTTGTCTTGCTGCCGCGAAGAGTCGCGTGCCGTGGTCGGTGAGCGACAAGCGACGCGTAGACCGGTAAAGCAACGCCACACCAAGTCGTCTTTCGAGTTGGGATATATGGTGACTTACCACGGAGGGTGATAGGTGTAATTCCTTGGCTGCCATGCGAAATGAGCCACATTCTGCCGTTTTGGCGAACACTGCCATCGCCCTGAGTTCATCAATCATAGGGAGTCATTTTACTGTTCTAATTAATAGAACAGTAAAATTCAATTAACCCATATTATCAATCTTTGGTTTCACCGATAGAGTAATGGCATCAAATAACCCTTAACCATATTTGGGAATAAGCAGAGGATCCGATGCCGGAAATCACATCACATACTTCTGATAATAAATGGGCCATCGTAGTGGATCAGTCGTTGCCTGTTGGACTGATGGCCAATGCCACAGCGGTGCTTTCCCTGACATTGGGGAAACTGAAGCCTGAACTCATAGGGACGGATATGACAGATGGTGCGGGGCTTCCCCATATAGGCATTACCAAAATGGCGATGCCGGTATTGAAAGGAACCGGCGAACTCCTTAATCAACTTCGTGCAGCAATCCGTGAACACGAGCCAGAGTTACTGGTGGTGGATCTAACCAGTGACACCCTGAATACGCGCAGCAATCAAGAGTATCAGGAACGTTTGAGCGAAACGTTGCCCGAAGAAATTGAGTATCTCGGAATTGCTCTATACGGCAGCAAGAAACTGGTAAACCGGTATACGGGCAATCTGGGGCTACTGAGGTAAAGAGATAAGATAAAAAGATAAGGTGAATCAGAGAAGGGATAAGGCAAAACAAATAAGAGGGTAGAATCATGTGGCTTGGTTTTATTGTAGCGTCGATACTGATTACGTTGATGCCTGGGCCTTCAATGCTGGTTGTCATTATGAACACTCTGCAAAGGGGTGTCTCTGCGGGGATATTGTCGAGTTTTGGTGTCGTTGTTGCTGATGCGCTGTTGCTGATCCTGACATTGTCCGGCATCGGTGCTTTGTTATATTCGTCGGCGCTGGCATTTACTCTGGTGAAATGGTGTGGAGTTGCCTACCTGGTGTATTTGGGCATTCGCCAGCTGCTCTCGTCCAACAGCGTCAATTCCTCTGAGAATGAAAATGGTTCTGAGCGCCTGGCAACATCAACTCCAGGAAGCTTTGTGCAGGGATTTGCCACGACGATGCTGAACCCCAAAATTATTAGTTTCTTTATCGCATTTTTCCCTCAATTCCTTGATCCCGAATTACCGGCTATTCCCCAATTACTGATGTTGGGTCCGGTATTCCTGCTGATCGTGTTTGTTATTCTGGTGATGTATACAATGCTGGCAAAGGCTGCCCGAGTATTTCTGAGTAGCCCTCGTGGACAGCTATGTGTGCAGAAACTGTCAGGAGGAATGCTGATCGGATGTGGAATTGTGGCTGCCGGAATGGAGCGCTGATATTGAAAATAATCGATACCAATTATTAAAACATCTCACGTTATAAGAGATTGGTTTAAATAAAAGGTTGCTTTCTGAATAACGATCCATATCATAGGCGGCCATTATTTAGATCAATCGTGACAATCGTCACCTGCAAACAGTTATGAAGGAGGCATTTGAAAGTGTATTTAGTTCAACAAGTTAACGATTTCAACTAAACGCCTTTCAAGTGTCTCGACTTGAAAGGCAAAACAAGAGCCTTTCGAGTCAGGAATCCCAAAGAAGCCCTGGCCGAGTGATCTGCCAGGGTTTTTTCGTTTTAGGGCTGAATTTCCAGTCTTCGTTAATAACCCTCGAACCAGGCTCTCATATACCGCGTTAGGCGGTTTGTTTTCTCATTGAAATTGGTCTGACTACCGGCCGGGGACTCGCTCGGCCCGAAATAAGCGTCAGACTGATTCCAGGGCAAGGAAAAATGTATGCCTGTTTACATTGAATTAAATAAATCCAGAGATGGTGGTGCACATCCCGTCAAAATCTATACGGCAGATGTGGACTTTAGAGCGCTGACGCAGCTGAAAAATCTGTCTCAGTTACCGATTATTCACTCACACATCGCCGCGATGCCGGACGTACATGCCGGTATTGGAGCTACGGTGGGATCTGTCATCCCGACCCGTAACGCCATTATTCCTGCCGCAGTAGGAGTGGATATCGGTTGTGGGATGAATGCAGTGCGGCTGTCACTTAAAAGCAGCCAGTTGCCTGATAACCTGAAACCGTTGCGTCTTGCTATAGAGCGAGCAGTACCGGTGGGGAATGCTTCGCATAAGTTGGTATCTTCCCGGCATGCGGCCAGTAAAGAGCTATCTCATGGTATCGACGTGCTTCTGGAGAAACACAGCAAGCTGAGCAAGATGTTGCGTCGGCCCAGAGAAACCTGGTTAAGACAGCTCGGCACACTGGGAGGTGGTAACCACTTTATCGAACTGTGTATCGATCAAAGCAAGGATGTGTGGATCATGTTGCACTCCGGTAGTCGCGGGATTGGTAACGCTATTGGACGTTTCTTTATTGAGCGCGCCAGGAAGGACATGAGTCGGCATCAGGCGAATTTGCCAGATAAAGATTTGTCCTATTTTCAGGAAGGTAGCGAACACTTCCATGATTACGTGGAAGCGGTTAACTGGGCCCAGGAATATGCCCGGATAAACCGGCAGGAAATGCTGAATCTGGTATTGCGGGCTATTCAACCGTTTCTGCCGGATTTTCGGTTGACCTGCGAAGCCATCAACTGTCACCACAACTACGTGCAGAAAGAGCATCATTTCGGCGCGGATGTCTATGTGACACGGAAGGGGGCTATCAGTGCGAGGGAAGGGCAGCTTGGCATCATTCCGGGCAGCATGGGGGCAAAATCCTACATTGTTCGAGGAAAGGGAAATCCGGAATCCTTCTGTTCATGCTCTCATGGAGCGGGACGAAAAATGAGCCGGTCTGCGGCATTGCAGAAATTCTCGCGCCAGGATCTGGAGGCTCAGACTCACGGAGTTGAGTGTCGAAAGGATAAAGGAGTTCTCGATGAAATTCCTGGTGCTTACAAAGATATAGATAAGGTGATGGAGCATCAAAGTGATTTGGTGGAAGTAGTGCATGAGCTGAAACAGGTTCTGTGCGTAAAGGGATGAAATGAAAATGTTCAACATGGTTTGTTTGAGCAAGTTGTCATGCCCGTGGGCTTATGGGATTCGTAAGCCCTAGTGGGAATTAACGTTAATTGCAGGAGAAATTCCATGCGTTTGTATCGCAACGCCTTACCTAAGCGGTCAGGCAAAAAAATTCGAGATGAAACTGACTTAGAAAATCTGAGATTGAGATATCACTATGGAACTCAATATGATCAGGGAGGTAATGGGCTCTTTGCCAAAGGAGCGGACTTTATTCTGGTACTTTAAAGACCGCTATGCGCCTTACCTTCTACAGAAAGAGCTGGAAGAAAGAGGTCCCCGGACGGTAGGGGAATTAAAGCGTTGTCGTTTTGCGAAACTGCTACAAAAAACCGTGTGCAAGCCATTAGTCAGCCAGGCTGGAAACCGACCGGTGATGGCGAATGAATTTGCTGCCATCTGGCCTGAAGTGTCCAAACCATACGTGCTGACGGTAGACAAGTGGGGAGGTCTGACGGATTTTCATTGGAATCAGACGTCAGTTCCGGGATGGAATCTGGTGCTGCAAATGAATTTCAGTAATGAGCATGACCATGAATACCGTTGTTTGTTCGGTAAGGACTTCGACCATTTCGAGTTCTACAGTCACCCGGTTCACCGGGGGAAGCGTAATACGTTGGCATGGGCCAGAATTGACCTGGACTTCAACGAGGGTGTTGCGCTCATTGAGGAAATTCAGACTGACTGGATTCGGGAAGCCAGGGATGCATTTAAAGATGCCACTGAAGCTCGAAAGGCCAAGAAGAATACCTTTAAGCTTTGGAGTGATGAATTGGATGTCGGGCGTATGTGCACCTACTACGAAAGGGTGCTGACAAGCCATACGGAGCAATGGGCTGAAGCAATGCTGACGGCTGCAGTGAGTTTCATTCGTGATGAGCTGGGTTTTAAAACCATTTTTTATCACAGCTATGAAACCGGTAAGTCTCTGAAGCATATCGGTCGTCGGGGACCCCCAAGGTCTTTGTATACCGAGTTGCCGAAGAAGTTCTGTTTCGAAGAAACAGATCAGGGTCCACAGTTTGTTGTCACCCATAAAGAGGTGCGCAGGATGTGGAAAAAATTGAAGTACAAAAAGTGGTTTGTATTAAATCTATAGGAGAATAGACATGGCAAATCAGGTTAAAAAACGCAATCCGCACGCATGCAGTCCTATCATGCGTAAGGGAGGTGTTCATCAGAAATCCAACAGCGCAAAACGCTCGAAGGATAAACGTCAACTGAAGGAGCAGACCCGGGCACAGTCCCGGGACTGGTCTTCTTTTCTCTTTCCTCTCATATTGAAGTCAATCGATCTGCCATAGTGGCTGATGGGAGGCCGATCTCCCCCTCGCTTTATTCTACTTTCTTTTACAAATCTCCAGTTTTTTATCTCTCCGAAATGGGATTAAATGTCGTATTTGGCGTTGGGTGGACGTTTAGTTCATAGCCAGACGCAAATGTTCTTTCTTACTATTGAGCTGGATTGAAGCAATAGACGTTGTTTATAGCTGTGTTGGGCGAACGCGGATCGTGGCCGGCATTAACGTGTAGGTATTCAGATGCTGATGATAGGTCAGGCGATTTCTCTCTCCCGAGGCCGGCTGCAGTCATTGTTAAGGCAAATACTGCTTATTGGTACAGATAATCTGAATGCAACAGAGACCCACTCAACCCGTATAACCAATCTCCTGGCTTTGCTGGCCATTCCGCTCACTGTCTTGAACGGCCTGTTTCAAACCATCGAATTTCCTATTGATATTGGCTTTAATGTTGAATACCTGGGATTGGTGTGTCTCGGATACGTTTGCACGCTGTTATGGAATTACCACCATCTGCAAAAGTTTGCCAAAGTATGGATATGCGTGGTTTTCTGGTTTGATATCTGCTTTTCATCAACTTATCTATTCGGCCCAGAATCCGGTGTTATATGGCACCTGCTTATTGTTTTTCCCATCGCCTTTTTGCTGTGGCCAACGCATCAGCAGTTACATCGCTATGTTATCTTGCTTGTCACCACGGGGTTGTTCCATCTAGTGATAAAGTGGGACGGTGTGCCATTGATCGTTCTTGACGAAGCCCAGCAAAGATCAATGTTTTCCTCAGTTTTCCTGGACACCGCTGTACTACTTGGTTTCACGGCTTATTTGTTTGTGTCCGATACCATCAGTGTGCAACGTAAACTGGCTCATCTGGCAAGCCACGATGATCTGACGGGCATATTGAATCGAAGAGAGTTTGAGTATCTGGTCAATGTAAATATGGAAGCGCTGAGTCCAGGAGACTCATGTGCTTTGATACTGTTTGATATTGATGACTTTAAGAAAATCAATGACCGGTGGGGGCATTCTGTTGGAGATGATGCTATCCGGCATATGGTGACGCTGGTACAACCTTTGCTGCCCGAGCGAGCCATTTTCGGTCGTATGGGAGGCGATGAGTTTTGTGTGTTTTGCCCCGTGATCACGATTCGGAAAGTTGAACAACTGGCACGCTTGGTGCTGCACCAGATCGCCACTAACCCTTTGAATATTGAGGGACAGATAATACGGCTCTCTACCAGCATCGGAATCGCCTTTGAAGCGCAACGACAGGATATGAAACGGATCTATGTTTCAGCGGATAATGCAATGTATCGGGCGAAGAGAAACGGTAAGGGAGGTTACGAGGTAGAGCGATATTGACTGCCGCTATGTCGTCCTGGCAGCTTTCAATTTTGGCTGTCTATCGTTTCTTTTCAGTCGGTTTCCCCTTTCTACTCATTGTTCTCCCCTTTCAATATATCTGGATACTTCCTGAAGGCGGCGCGGAGCTGATGGTAGGTTAAGCCAAGTGCTTTCGCCGTACGACGCTGATTGAACTGGTTCTTTTGCAGTGTTTCGGAAATAAGTCGACGTTCAAATTCTGCAATCTTGCCGCGTAGATCGAGTGTTTCTGGTATCGATGACTCTTCTGCTTTCACTACAGGGCTCGCTGGAAGCCTAGTGTCAGTATCTCTCCAGGGTGTGATAAATGGATCCAGAATGATTTGCCCGATGGGCTCCTCCGGTTCGGGATTACGATAGACACTACGCTCCACCACATTCTTAAGTTCCCGGACGTTGCCGGGCCAATGATAGTCCATCAATTCTTTCTGAGCGTGGGCTGTGAATCCTGCAAACCAGTTGTGTCCAAGTTCCCGACACATTTTCTGTGCAAAATGATCGGCCAGTTCGGGGATGTCCTCCATACGATATCGAAGTGGAGGAATATTGATGACATCAAACGCCAGCCTATCCAGAAGATCGCTTCTGAATCTGTTGTCTCTCGCCAGACTGGGAAGGTCTTCATTGGTCGCGGCAATCACCCGGACATCTACTTGCAGGGTTTTGTTGCCCCCAAGTCTTTCGAAGCGGCCGTATTCGATGATACGGAGCAGCTTCTCCTGAATGGGAAGCGAGGCTGTCGCCAGCTCATCGAGAAACAGTGTGCCGCCGTCCGCTCGCTCAAACAGCCCGGCCCGGTTTTTGACCGCACCTGTATAGGCTCCTGCCTCATGTCCGAATAGTTCAGACTCCAGGAGGTTTTCATTCATGGCCGCACAATTCACCTGCAGGTAGGGCTGTTCCCACCGGCGGGACAGAAAATGCAAGCGCTCAGCTATCAGCTCCTTACCAGTGCCCCGCTCACCAATAACTAGAACGGGGCGGTTTAATGGAGCAACCTGAGACACCTGTTCCAGGACAAGATGGAGGATTTCCGAACTGCCTATTAAAGGCTGACGATGTGTTTCCATATGTGTCAATAATAGCTAAATAATCGTTTAAATAACCATATATTAGCCATAATGACAATTATATTTGTTAGTTGGAAGAACTGTTGAATGATCAAAGGACACTGATGACAGGCGATCGCGGGAGTTGGCATGGGAATCGCTCATACGGGGTAACGACTGTGCCGAATATTCTTAGATATCACTAAATCACGAGCAACGTAAGGAGACTGTCCATGGGTATTTTTTCTCGTTTTGGCGACATTATTAACGCTAATATCACAGCATTGCTGGACCGGGCAGAAGATCCCGCCAAAATGATTCGGATGATGATTCAGGAAATGGAAGAGACCCTGATCGAAGTACGAACAACCTCTGCGAGGGTGATCGCAGACCGTAAAGAGCTTGAGCGTCGAGTACAGTTTCTTCAGCAGGAGGCTGAAAAGTGGGAAGGCAAGGCGCGCCTGGCGTTGAGTAAAGAGAGGGAGGATCTGGCCCGTGCTGCCCTCGCAGAAAAAGACCTGATTGAGGAAAATCTGCAGATAGCCCGCCAGGAAATTACAAGCATCGAAGAGCAATTGGTGATTCTGGATGAAGAAATCGCGCAATTGCAGCAAAAGTTGGACGATGCCAAGTCGAAGCAGAAATCTCTGGTCGCACGTGAGCGGACTGTGCGTTCACGAATGGATATCCGTCGTAGCAGTAATCGGAGTAAGCTGGAAGAAGCGTTCAACAAATTTGAAACCTATGAGCGCAAAATGGACGACATGGAGGCTCAGGTTGAGTCAGAAGACCTGGGGCGCTCCAGGAATTTAATGGACGAGTTCGCTGAATTGGAGCGTGACGATAAGGTCAACGAAGCGCTGGCCAAGCTGAAGGAAAGCATGGCCGCTGAAAACAGGAGTGAAAAATAATGTCCCTGACGGCTTTCTTTTTTGTCCCGGCGGTAATCTTTCTGTCGGTCGTTGCGCCATTGTGGCTTCTTTTGCACTACTGGACTCAGGCGAAAGCCAGAAAAGGTCTGTCCAATGATGAGCAGGAGCTGCTGAATAATGCATTGCGTATCGCTGAGCGATTGGAAAAGCGGGTGGTCACACTGGAGACCATTTTGGATGCGGAACACGATGGCTGGCGTACCTTTGATAACCAGCAGGATAACCAGCAAGATGACCAAAGACCCAGGGAGCACTAGTCATGAGTAGAGCAACCAAAGAAAACGGGTATAACCGGGGTCTTTACCGGGACCCGGCCAAGGGGTGGATCGCCGGCGTCTGCGCCGGAGTGGCTGAGGCGTATGGTCAGCCGGTCTGGCTGGCGCGGATTCTGATGCTGACGATATTTATCTTCAGTGGGAGTCTGGGGTTATTGATTTATATCGCGGGTGTCTTCCTGCTGGAAAAAAGGCCGCGAGGATTGGAGCAGCCGCATTCCAGTCGTCCACTTTTCAACTATGGTGAAACTGCTTCTATAAGAGCCCGTCAGATAGCTGAGCGGTTAAAAGAAGTGGATCGCAAGGTGCAGGCTATCGAGCGCTATGTGACCTCAAATAGATTCAAGGTGAATGAGCAGTTCAAGGGATTGTAAGGAGCTGCAGTTCTATTCACCGGATCATTACAGGGTGGCCGAAGCTACCCTGTAATGGTTATCCAGCCGGGTAATCTCTCAGACTGTCCTGCTCAGGACTCTTCGAAAAAGAATTTATCCTTACCAAACGCCGGTTTTAAGTGGTTCAGCCAAGTGGCGGATTCATCATAGCTGGCGAAAAACGGTTTCTGCACCCAGTCGGGGTTGCGGCCCTGGATCATTCTTAATGCGATAACCTTTTCGCCATTGATTTCCGTAACACCCTGAATCTCTATTTTCCCCGGGTGTGAACTCATGGAAGGGCCGCGCGCGGTACGCGCAATGCCGGAAACCTGTTGCATAGCCTCCTGGTAAATTTTCCAGGCCTTGATCAGCGGAACTTCGAAGTAGTGGCGGGCACCGGTATCTCTCTCTACAAACATGTAGTAAGGGATGATTCCCAATTCCACCTGAGTCTGCCAGAGACGAGCCCAGACTCCGGCATCATCATTGATATGAGCCAGCAACGGACCCTGTGCCCGAATCTGTGCTCCAGTGCTGCGGACGCGCTTGATCGCTTCGCGGGCGATGGCCGGTTCCAGCTCACGCCAATGGTTGTAGTGGGCCATCAGAGCGAGGTGTTTGCCAGCAGCCTGGACCTCCTCAAACAGGCGCAGCAGGTCATCGGCGTCGTTATCTGTAACAAAGCGTTGGGGCCAGAATGTGAGGGCCTTGGAACCGATACGGATTGTACGAATGTGGTCGAACTCCGGAGACAGAAGCGGTTCCAGGTAGGCTCGCAGGTTTTTTGTCTTCATCACCAGAGGATCGCCGCCGGTAACCAGTACATCGGTAACTTCCGGATGAGCGCGGAGATAGCTTTGCAACTGGCCGGATTCCCGGGCTGCAATCTTCAGATCTTTGTCTCCCACAAACTGCGCCCAGCGGAAGCAGAATGTGCAATAGCTGTGGCAAACCTGCCCGGAGCTTGGGAAAAACAAAACGGTTTCCCGGTATTTATGCTGTACGCCCTGAACAATTTCGTTATCCAGTGTGGGGATGTTGTGCTCCATCTGTCCCGCAGGATGTGGGTTTAATGCACCGCGAACCTCGCGAATAACCTGGTTGAGGGTGTCTTTATCTTCCTCATTCATCGCCTTGGCTACCCGGTCAAACAGTTCCGGTGCCAGCATTTCTCTCTGGGGAAAAGTCAGTTGATAAATGGGGTCTTCGGGAATGTTGCTCCAATCAATCAATTCGTTGATGACGTATTCGTTCACCCGGAAAGGTAGCACATTGGCGACTACTTTCATGTCGAAGCGTTGTTGTTCCGTCAGTAAATTCAGTTGTGGAATCTGGTCTAATTGTTTTGCTGTGTAAACTTTAAATCGCTGTTCACCAAAGTTGGGTTGGGACTCCAAAGCATTAAAGTCTTCTCTGCTGGCGCTGGGGATCAGGTTTTCCTTGGCTATAGCGACAACGCTCTGACTGGGCATCTGTTACCTCACTAATAATATTTTCTTCAGGGCCGCATAGAGATAAGGATTGAATTCTCTGGGTTATCGCTACCTGATATCTTTTTGTTGATAGCGTTTAACGTATTCGAAAGCAGCTTCGCCGTCTGGCGACTCGAAGCCTGAAGCTGGGAATTGTCTTTTATAACGCCGCCTTCCAACGAAGGGGCGGGGAGGCGGATACTACATGATAAAAAGTTAGATGTCTAAGTAACGGAGTTAAATTGAGTGACTTAGATACCTTGTGTTACAAAGCAACTGCTTGTTTTTTGGTCATTCGGCTTCTAACCTTTTTAATGAGAATCAGGAATTATTCTTTCTACAGTCTGCCCTGCATTGTGTCTTTGGGAGCGCGGTGTACGTGCAATATGGGGCGAGGATCTCTGGTATACCGAAAGGGGATGAACGGAAGGAATCTTGTAGTTTTTAGCACCTAATGGAGTGGTGGCATATTTCGTAAGAGGAAAGCCACGATGACTCTAAAAAACAAGCTGATTCTTGTCTGCATTACGCTGGCTATTGTTCCGGTAATCATGGTCAGCGCGACTTTGGGTTATGAATCATATCAGAGCGGTCGACAGACTATTGAACAACAAGCCAGAGATCAGCTTATTTCAATTCGGGATATCAAAAAGCAGCAGATCGAAAGTTATTTTGACACCATCCGTAAACAAGTTTTAACGCTTTCCAATGATCGAATGATCATTGACGCCATGTCCCGTTTCAAAGAGGCCTTCACCAGCTATAAATCAACTCAGGGACTTCCGGGTATCAGCTCCATGAAGGAGCAGCTCAGGCAGTATTACACTGGGGATTTCCAACAGGAGTACGGCCGCCGCAACAATGGCAAATCTGTGGATGCCGGTCGTATTTTGGATCAGCTGGATGATGATTCCGTGGCGCTGCAATACCAGTTTATTCGGGCCAACCCAAACCCCTTGGGAAGCAAGGATTTATTGGATGCACCGGATGATAGCAGCACCTATGCGCAATTGCATCGTCAGTACCACCCTCATATCCGTGATTTTCTGGTGAAGTTTGAGTATTACGATATCTTCCTGGTGGATCCGGATAGCGGTGACATTGTCTACACCGTATTTAAAGAGTTGGATTTTACGACATCGTTGAAGAGCGGCCCTTATGCGAACAGTGGAATAGGTAAGGCCTTCCGTATGGCCAATGAGGAGGGGCGCAGTGAAAGTGTTGCGTTGACGGATTTTGAACCCTACTTCCCTTCCTATGAAGACCCGGCGGCGTTTATCGCTTCCCCGATATTTGAAAATGGGAAAAAGATCGGGATCTTGATATTCCAGATGCCCATAGACCGAATCAACGCCATCATGACTTATGATGGTCACTGGAAGGAGTCCGGTTTGGGAGACTCTGGAGAGACTTATCTGGTTGGAACGGATTTTAACATGCGCAGTATGAGCCGTTTTTTAATGGAAGATCAGGAAGGTTATTTTGCTTTACTGGCTTCGCTGCCGGCGATGGCAGGCGACGTTTTGGAGTCCATCAAAGCCAAAAATACGAGTATCGGTCTTCAACCGGTGAAATCCCGGGGAACCGAGGCCGCTATCGGAGGGAAAAGCGGATTCGATCACTTCCCGGACTATCGGGGGGTACAAGTGCTTTCCGCCTACGCACCTCTTTCAATTCCCGGTTTGCAGTGGGCTATCATGAGTGAAATTGATGAAGATGAAGCCTTTCTGCCTTCAGTGGAACTCCGTGGCCAGATACTATCCCTGGCTGTGGTTTGTGTTCTCATCGCCGTGGCCTTTGCCGGTGTCGTGGGCTGGTTCATCGCCCGTTCCCTGACTCAGCCTATTATTGCGTTTACCAATACGCTTACCCGCATCAATGAAACCTCTGATTTAACCGAACGGGTACCCGCATCCGGTAAAGATGAGATTGCTATGAGCGCAAGGGCAATCAATGGATTATTGGAGAAATTCCAGCAGACCATCCAGCATCTTGGTCAGACTAGCGAGCAGCTTAAACAGGCGTCTTCGACCATGGCAGAAGTGACCCATCAGGTGTTGGAGACCACCCAACAGCAGCAAGGCCAGAGCCAACAGGTGGCGGCGGCAGCTACAGAAATGACGGCCACAGCGCAGGATGTCGCCAAAAATGCGGAACAGGCTTCTGAAGCTACTACCCAAGCCAATGAGGCGGGGGCTGAGGGAAGCCGCATCGTTAGCAGGAGCATTGATAAGATCAACTCCCTGGCGAACAACATTGAAAATATGGAACAAGTGTTGAGTAAGGTGGCAACGGACAGTGATGCGATCGGCTCGGTGTTAAAAGTCATCAGTGATATTGCTGAACAGACCAACTTGCTGGCTTTGAATGCGGCAATAGAGGCTGCCCGAGCTGGAGAACAGGGGCGTGGTTTTGCCGTGGTGGCCGATGAAGTTCGGACGCTGGCAAAACGTACCCATGATTCCACTGAAGAGATTCGCTCCACAATAGAGCAGCTGCAAAGTGGTGTTAACCATGCGGTGTCTTCAATCAAGACCAGCGTGGAACAGGCGAATGACAATGTGGAAGATGCCAGCAGCATGGGACGCTCACTGGAAGAAATCACCCACCACCTTCAAAGTATTTCGGACATGAATAATCAGATTGCCGCGGCCGCAACAGAGCAATTGGCGGTATCGGAAGATATTTCCTCCAGTATCGTGTCGGTCAGTGATCTGGCGGGAACTTCAGCACAGGCAGCGGAAAGGACTTCCGGCGCAGGACAGGATGTTGAGAGGCTTGCTGTGGGTCTGAGTGACTATGTAGCCCAGTTTAAAGCCTGACAGTTCTGACCAACCTGAGATGAGAGGGGGATTCGCTCCCTCTCATTATTCCTATTCTTAACCTTATTCCCATTCTTCACCGGTCAGTACTTCGGTCAGGTAGACTTCCATAAACCTGGAATCGCTCACGACTCTGGTACTTGCCGGTATCCCTGAAAGCTGGTTGGAAGGTACCAGTTCGCTGGCCACAAGGATCGTTACACTATGATCGATCCAGGACTGAACTATCGCCCCGGCTTCCCGGGCCAGGTCTGTCAGGTAATCGATTTCGTTGTTATTGTTATCCTCGAATCCCGATAGGTTGACGGGACCAAGAAAAGCAACAACTTCCCCTTTGAGCGGCTGATGTTCGGATAGCATGATATGCCTCCTGGGTTGATTCCGCACAGTGAATCTGTTTGCCGATTCGCTTTCTTTTCCTTCTAGTCATTGTCTTTTCATTCTAAACATTGTGCGACGGACTGGAATGATCAAAATTTCCTATCAGATGGTGGTTTAAGTCCAAATATTGATGTTTTCTCCCAGCTGGCTGATTATGTGTGCTGATTGAACATCCCCCCGGGACTAATACCGATAACCAGGAGTTTTACCGTGTCTGAACCAACGACCCCGCCGTATCGTGGAAGCTGCCTCTGTGGTGAAATCCGTTATGAAGTGGATCAAATCGGTCCCAAGATGGGGCATTGTCACTGTTCTATGTGCCGGAAATTTCATGGCGCCGGGTTTACGACCTATGGAGAGGCTGATGCAGAGCATTTTCGTTGGGTGGCAGGCGAACATTTGTTGCAATCATATAAGGCTCATAATGGGACTGTGCGGCGTTTTTGTCGTCAGTGTGGTTCCAGTCTGACATTTGCATCATCAAATGACAGCGGGAAGGTCGTGGAATTTGCCCTCGGAACTCTCGACAGCGATATTCCCTGTCGTCCGGACGTGCATATCTTTGTCGGCAGCAAGGCGAACTGGAGTCGTATTGATGATGACTTGCCCCAGTATGAAGGTGATCGGCAAAGTCAGCGGATCAAGTAGTCTGACGAGTTCCGGCTATCTCCGGACTTGGAAAGATACGCATAGCGCCAGGGAAATGCACACAGGGTTAGAAAACCACACATAACATCAGGACTGAAAATGATTACACTTTATGGTTTTGGTAAAGGTATGGGGACGCTGGATCCCAGTCCTTTTGTACTTAAAACCCATACATACCTGCGTCTTGCAAAGCTTGAATACCAGGTTGTAAACCGGATTGGGAATTTGCAGAAAGCCCCAAAAGGGAAGTTGCCCTTTGCTGATATTGATGGAAAACGGATTGCCGATTCCAGTTTTATCATCGAGTACCTCACTGATCATTATCAGATCACTCTGGATGATTGGCTGACCGAAGAACAGAAAGCCTTGGCGTTCCTGGTAAGTAAGGCGTTAGAGGAACACTTCTATTGGTGCCTGGTTTGGATGCGATGGGTCGACCCGGCAGGCTGGGAACAAATCAGCCGGGTGTTTTTTGGAGGGCTGCCATTTCCGCTCAGAGCTCTGGTACCTCTGGTTGCCAGAAGTGGGGTTGTTAAAGCCTCCAAATCTCAGGGGATAGGTCGTCATAATCGAGATGAAATTTTGAAGATCGCCGAAAAGACATTGCGATACCTGTCGGTGTTTCTGGCTGACAAAGCCTACATGATGGGAGATAAACCCTGCTCATTGGACGCCACAGGCTATGGATTCCTGGCGCAGACGATTCTGACGGAGTTTGATAGTGATGTATGCGAGATGGCCAGACAACATGAGAACCTGGTGGCGTACTGCCGTCGCATGCAGGAAGAATTCTTTCCGGAATAGCGCATCGGTTTTATAAATGAATCATTGTATTTTTATCGATTTTCTCAATCGCCACTTGGTTGCCTGATGCGTTTTACAGCTTTTATGTTATATGGATTTCTAACACAACTTGGCCTCCGTCCCGACTATGCGCGATCAGGTAATACCGGGGTCAGTCGTGCTCTAAAGGATAAGCTTTTGATTGTCGGCCTATCGATATTGATGACTTCCTGCAGCAGTGTGTACAAGCCGCAAAATGAACCGTCATCTCCGCATCCGAAGGCGGGTTATCATCTGAATACCTACAGCCATCAGCATAATTTTGGTGATACTCTGCTGATCCTGTCATTTTCCGGTGGCGGCACCCGGGCAGCCGCTTTGAGTTACGGTGTCCTGCAGGAACTTCGCGAAACCTATCTACCATCCAAGATGACTCGTCGACGGCTGCTGGATGAGATCGATATGATTTCGTCAGTATCCGGTGGCAGCTTTACTGCCGCTTATTATGGTCTGTATGGCGAAGATATTTTTGAAACATACGAAAAGGCCTTTCTGAGGCAAAGCATTCAAAGCGCCCTGATACGTCAGTTGCTGACGCCGACCTACTGGTGGCGCTCATTGTTTACGGCATTTGATCGTACCGAAATGGCGATTGAGTACTACGATACCTTTATTTTTAATGGCGCGACTTTTGGGGATATTCCATTGGAGCGCAGGCCGTACATTCTCATTAATGCAACCGATCTGTCCGCCGGAAACCGCTTTTCTTTCACCCAGGATGTGTTTGATCTGTTTTGCTCTGACCTGGATAAACTGCCTATCGCCCGGGCAGTGACGGCGTCTTCTGCAGTTCCGGTGGCCTTTCCTCCTGTCGTAATGAAGAACTTTGCCGGTCAATGCGACCCCTCCCTATCCATGATTAACAGGCCTCCTTCTGGTGATGACCGGCTTCAGGATTTACGTCTGGAGGAACAGCGGCAGAGTTATCTGGGATATCTGAAGAAGGAACGTCGTCCCTACATTCACCTGGTGGATGGAGGCATCAGCGACAACTTGGGATTGCGAACTGTCAGGGAAAGCTTTGGCTATATTTCTCAGGATAAATCAGTCCGCCGGGAACTGAGTAAAGTGGAGCGGGTAGTGATCATTCTGGTGAATGCAGAAGTCAGGCCGTCTACTCCGATGGATCTGTCGTCCAACAAACCGGGTATCGCTGAAACGGTGGATGCGGTCAGTAATACGCAGATCCGTCACTACAACCTGGAGACTAAACTACTTCTCAGTAACTACGGCCAGAAGTTCATGGAAAAGGAAGGGAAGAAGTTCTACTTTATCGATGTCAATTTTGAGTCATTCAAGAATGACTCCTTCAAGCGGTTCTTCAATAATCTTCCCACCAGTCTGGAACTGAAAGACAGCGAGGTTGACTCTCTGATTGAAGGCGGCAGAACCCTGCTGCGTAATTCGCCTGAGTTTAAAGCGCTGCTTGAGGAACTGCATATCAAGCAAATGCCACGAAGTCTGCGGTTGGAAAGCACACTTTCGCCGTTTGAAGAAGGAGCAACGCCTGAAACGTTGGTCGATTGACCCGCTGGCGATCTATTTTTTCAGGATGTCCAGCGATGTCAGGAACGATTCAAAACCTTCTTCACCGCGCTCGTAATAAACGCGCTCCGTGCCGCGATAGAATACCTGATAGATGTAGTTCTCACCTGTCAGGACGAAGATCCTGCCCCGCATCCAGGGGCCATTGGCAACCTTGAAACGATATTTCAGGGTGAAGCCGGGAAGGCTGCCGTGCTCAACGGGTTCAAACGCCTCTCTTTCCAGGCGGGATACTTCGGGGTCGTTCTCAATGCTCTGCATATACAGCTCACCGAGTTCGCTGATCAGGGCCGTTTTTTCCAAAGCGCGATCAATATTCGGTAACTTTTTGCCATACTTGAAACGGGATATTGAGGCGGATTGCAACAGCTCGCCATCTCTGGTTAAAACAATCGCTCTGGGTCGAGGGTACAGATACCAGTTCTTGGGTACTTTGAAATCCACGTCAAGTCCATGGGTAATGGTCTCGTTGAGGACGGCTTCCTCCGCATGCGTATAAAGAGATGAAAATGCCAGCATGACCAGCACGATAATCGACGGTATCGCTCTCATTATTCGGTGTCCTTGTGTTCTTTGATTTCCCGTAAATAGGCTTCAATAAAAATGCGGTCTTTAGCCTCGGGAGACTGTTCCAGATAACGCGTCAGATGTTCGTAGGCGCTCTTCCACTCTTTGTTCTTATAGTTGAGGATGCCCAACTCACGCCTTACTTCCGGAAGATCCCCCAGTGTCAGCGCTTTGGTCAGCAGGTCCTGATACCGGTCATCTTCGCCCTTCAGCTGAGCAATCTTCGCCTCGTAATAGCGAAGCGTGGCGGTATCCCCTTCAATGTTTTTCAGTCTGGTCAGCAGGGAGTCAGCGCGATCTGATTTGCCCAGCTCAATATAAGTCACCAGTGTTTCCTTGGTGACATCATGAAAGAGTGTTGCGGGGGATGATTGAAGAGGATCCTTTTTCTGTGCTGGGGCTTTGGAATCGGACGACTCCAGCATACGAAAACTCTCCACCCTTTCTTTCATGCGCGGATGGGTGCTGAAGAAGTAAGGCGTGTCGTTTTCCCCGGTGCCTTGGGTGGCATTACTCAGTTTGGCGAATATTTCTGCCCCTTCGGCCAGGTTATAGCCGGCATAATCAAGTTGACCGACCGCATAATGATCCGCATCTCGTTCAAGATCTCTCGAATAGCCGCTGATGGAGCCGGCCATATGCAGGCCGCCGAATATATTGATCAGGGGGAGGGCGGAGAAGCCCGCATAGATATTGGCGGCGTTTTGACGTTGATCGGCTGCCCGGGTTGCATCGCGGTGAACCACATGGCCAATTTCATGTGCAAGAACGGCGGCCAGTTCCGCTTCTGTATCAACCAGACTCAAGAGCCCCGTATGGATGTAAATATGTCCGTTGGCTAATGCAAAAGCATTGTAGTCAGGATTTTCAATGATCTGAATATCCAGCTTGAGATCGCCCACCTGAAGTCCGCCTACCAGTCTTTCCGCCAGTTGATTCAGGTAGTTCTGGATTTCCGGGTTCTTATACAGATAGCGACTGTTTTCGATACGCTTGCTGAGCTTGTCTGCAGTTATCCGCAGGCGCATGTCATCTGTATCCGGCTTATAGCCTGGGTCCGTCATGGGCTTTACTGATGGGCTCGAACATGCCGTCAGCAGTGTGGACACCATGCCGGCCAATAATAAACGCTTAACTGATGCAGATCTCATTGAGGTGCCTTGGGAAAACTGTTCAGGACATTAGTCATAATATACTGATGGACGTTGTTATCCCGAAAATCGGTGCCCCCCATGGTTTGGCTGGAGTGCCAGAGTATAGCGCCGTTTTTGTTCACCAATGCCATGGTGATGGTGCCTTGGGGGTTGGCAAAATCGACCACGCCAAACACCAGTTTGACCACGGCGCTGGCGCTTTCAGATACTTTTCTGCTGGTACTGAGATAAGCATCGGCTCCAATGACAATGAGTACGGCATCTACATCGCGATGATCGAACAGAAATGAGAGATCACCAAGAGAGTAGTCAAAGTTATCTTTTCTTCCGGGCAAACTGATAGCACTGAATTGATCCATAACTCCTGCATTCAGAGTCGCTGCTACTCGTTTGTACAGATACATAATCTCATCAACCTGGCTTTCCTGACCGCTGAGGTCGATGGATTTCAGCTGATATGAGGACTGGCTGAAATAATCCGAGAGTAGCGCCTGAGTGGTTTCTTTTGCCTGAATCGCCCAGTCTTCGCGGGGCTCCACCAGATCACCGGGAAAAATTTCCATCATCTGGATGTCCAGGGGCAGTAGTCCGATATTGTGAATTTTCGACATTTCTTCCTGAATGTTCGGAACCTTCAAGAATTCTGAGAAGGCGGTTGTAGGAATGACCGATACTATGAAAAGAATGAACAGCCGGGCATTTAAGATTCCGCGTAAGCGCATGAAAGAGATCCTGGATTCCTTGGAGAGCATGTTATTTCTGATCACGGCCTAGTACCTGACAACAAAAGGAGAAATATAGGTAATAGGCAGTGAACCATTGATCACTTCCTTGCCTTCCAATTGTGGATACATATGTCTCAGTTCGGACACGTCGAATTCAAACCGTTCTTCTACTGCAATCTGGGCAGTTGTGATATTGCCCGAAGTTAACGTCTCCATAGTGAATGCACCAAGATAAGTGACTGTGCCTGGCGCAAACTCAACAGGGATGTAGTAATCGTTAAGGGCGTGGGTTGTGTAAGGTGAGGCAAAGACCGAAATGTCTGCCAGATAATACTCGCCTGGCACAATTTCCATCAGGAACAGGGAGTCATAGGGGGCTGGTGAGTCATCGGTATTCTTTTCTTTGTTGGTATTCCAGAAGACCGCATTAGAAGCGCCTGAATATTTCCAATCAAAGCTTAGTGTGTAGCTGTTATCTGTCGAATCCTGGAGTTCCAGGGAAGATCTGGTTTTCAGAACCAGGGCAGCGCTCGCTCTTCCTAATGAATCGGGAGCGGTTGTCAGGCTCCCTACAATCCATGCACGCTGATCCGTGAGCGGAGCCAGGCTGGCTGGCGATTGATTCTGTAGAACTCCCGGATTGGTGAGGCATCCTGAGAGTGAGGCGAGTAGAAAGAGAAGCACTGCAAATCGCATGACTATATCCGTTCGGGGCTCGAATGGCCCATCCATTTTTAGGCAGGCCCCAGTATAACGATATTTAATGTGATTTGTAGTCACGATAGCGGCATTCAATGCAAATATTGCCGCTATCGTATTGGTTTTCTGATCTATTTGCTGGTTTAGGAAGCTATCTATCGATTTAAGAGCCTATCTATTGTTAGAAATCTCTCTATAGATACAGGAATCTAGGCTTCTGCCAGTTGTGATGGCGACACCGGATTGCCCTTATCTACGAACATCTTCTTCATTAATGGCAGGCTGGCTCTCGTATCAACGGCCACAGTGGTGAGCAGACCGGCAATCATAGCGCCGACAACGCCACAACTCAGGATATCCTGGCCGGTCAGATACAATCCTTTAATGGCGGTTTTAGGGCGCAGCCAATCCTGATTGAAACGCTCGGGGGTGTGGTCCAGCCCGTAAATTTCACCGCGTGTATAACGGCAGAAGTAGTCGGTGGACAATGGTGTCGATAGTTCGAAGTAGTCTATTTTCCCTTTCAGCTGAGGTAGCTTTTCATAGACCTGGGCCAGTATACGCTCGCTCAGCTCATCCTTGAGTTGATCGTAATCTTCACCCCGTTTACCCCAGATTGTATCTTTCCATTGGGCGAATTGTTCATAGGTGGTCGGAGCAACTACTTCGATGGAGGAAGTGCCAGGGTAGCGGCTCTGATAGCTTGGATCCTTGGCAGAGGGAAACGAAATATAAACCACCGGGAAAGGATTATCCTGATCTTCAATAAAGCGCGCGACATTGCCGTCATGGTCCGGGGAGGGATAGATCCAGAAGTTGGTTTTTGGAAGCTTTAGTTCCTCAGCCGTGCTTTTCACCCCGATATACATGCCCAGGTGAGGCATGGAAGGCTGGATATGAGGACGTGTTTTAGGGTAGCCGGCCTTTTTGGCCATGGATTCCGGCATAAGCTTCTCAAACGTATTCAGCACCCCGGCATTACTGATGATGCGGGGAGCATAAAGGCAGTGATCATCCGCCATCCTGACGCCCACGGCAGTATCGCCGTCGAACAGAATCTCTTTGACATCGGCGTAGGTCAGCACATCCCCACCGGCACTCTGTATCACCGGAATAATGGTTTCTGCCATACGCGAGGCTCCGCCAATCGGATAGTAGCCTCCATGGATGTAATGTTTGGCGATCAGGGCGTGGATGAGAAAGCTGGACTCTTTTGGTGTCAGGCCACAGTCACCCCACTGTCCGGTCAACACGGCAATCAGTTTTTCGTTGCGGGTGATACCAGACAGGACTTCATAGGTGGTTTTGTTGATGTAGTCAGGTACCACGGGTTTGGTAGCTAGATTCAGCAGCTTGCGGACCGGCCAGGGCAATATTTTATTCAGGGTGAAAAACTGCATCGCCGAAGCGACTTTGCTCAGCATCTCCACGTAACGCCGAATAGCAGTTTCTTCTTCCGGGAAATAACTGACCATGCTGTTTATAAAGCCGTCTTTACCCTGACGGAGGTCAAACTGCTCATCGCCGATGTAGAAACGGTCGTAATTATCATCCATGGGGGCCCACTTGAGCTGGCCATCGGTGATGTAGTCGAAAAGTTTTCGTCCCAGCGTGTTGGGAGACCCCATGTCACCAATATAGTGAACACCTACATCCCACTCATATCCGTTGCGGGCATAACTGTGGGTGAAGCCACCGGCGGTGTAATGCTGCTCCAGAACCAGAACCTTTTTCCCTTGTTTGGCCATGCAGGCGGCTGTTGTCAGGCCACCGATACCGGAACCAATAACGATGGCATCATAGGTTCCTTCGACCCGGCTGGCGCGATAACGGGTACCGATTCTGATGGGGCTGGGTTTCAGCGATTTCTTCTTCGGGGAGCTATTTTTGTTTTCCGCTGTGCTCATGTGGATCTCCTGCATGTAGTGCCAAAAGTTTTTTCAGGATATATGCAAAAAATTGCATAATCAACGATCGTGAGTGATAATTTTTCGTACAGCAGACAATTATGTGAACTGGTGATACTCAACATTCCGGATCAAACATGATAACGTCGCCGGATCATGACGCCGCTTGTGGTGTCTGGATACCCTACAACAGCCCATTGGCACTGAGTTCCGAGTAGTTATGTCTTTAAAACATGCCATCCTGGCGATGCTTGACCTTGAAAAAGGTACCGGATACGACATCGTTAAGCGTTTCAACCTCAGTATCGGTCACTTCTGGTCCTCTTCTCACCAGCAGGTCTACAAGGAACTGCATAAGCTTCATGACGATGGGATGGTGGAATTTGAAGCGGTGGAGCAGGCCGGTAAGCCGGATAAAAAGGTTTATTATCTTACCGATGCAGGCCTTAAGGCGCTGAAGGCCTGGGTCAGGCAGCCGGCACGGGCATTCAAGATCAAAGAACCTCTGCTGGTAAAACTGTTTGCCGGACGGCATGGCGATAAAGACGAACTGCTCGAAGAACTGGCCCGACATGAACAGCTTCATCGTGAAACCGCAGAGCAGTATTCAAAGCTCGAGTCGCAAATGGAGCATCTGTCCTCCCGACAGCGCAAAAAGTATCTATTACCTTATATGACCCTGAGATTGGGTATTCATTTTGAAAAAGCCTGGCTGACCTGGCTGGCTGAAGTACGCAAGGTGATCCGGGACGAACTCGACTGATCCCGGGCAGTCATCTAAACCTTCCTCTTTGTCAGATAGGCGACAAATCAACGCCTCTTGATTGCATATACTCAGCTCAAACCAGAGGAGGTGTTGCTTGATGAAAACCCTTGTTGATCATCTTTCACAATATGCTGATTACCACCGGGATCGCCGTAATATTGCCACTCACTTTGTCGGCATTCCCATGATTGTATTTGCCGTGGCGGTGTTGCTGTCCCGTCCAGCCCTGGACGTTGCGGGCGTTCCTTTCACCATTGCCCTGATGCTGGCGGTGGCTTCAAGTATCTTCTACCTGCGCCTGCATGTGGGTCTCGGGGTGCTGATGACCGGCTTGATGGCCCTGGCGGTATGGGGAGGCCATAGAGTGGCCGCCGAAAGTACCATGGTATGGCTATCGACAGGAGTCGGGTTGTTTGTGGTGGGCTGGATAATTCAGTTTGTTGGTCATTACTACGAAGGTCGTAAACCTGCATTTGTGGATGATCTGGTCGGATTGGTGGTCGGGCCATTATTTGTCGTGGCCGAGTGGCTGTTCATGATGGGCATGATGCCTAGTCTGCAAAGCGCGATTGAGGAGCGTGTCGGCCCTACTCGTATTAACCCCGCCAAAACACCTCATCAAGTCTGAACCGGCGCACAGTCGGGTGTATTAGGGTCTAGCCGGACCCAACACAAGCGTTATACTGAAGGCTCCAATAACAATAATCCTTTGGAGCCTTTTTTCGAATGACTGCTGCTCAACGCCCGACACACTTTCTTGAACTGCTTAATACCGGGTCCTGGTTTCAAGGGTTGCCGGAGGGGCTGAAAACCAGCCTGATCCAGATGTCGGTTATCCGCCCATTGGCGTCAGGTGAACACCTGTTTGAGCGTGGCGACCAGCCTGATGGTATCTATGCGGTTGTACAAGGCGCTTTGAGGGTTACCGGCGTACGTGAAGACGGAAAGGAGGCGATACTCACCTTTGTCGAGCCTCCTAACTGGTTTGGTGAGATTGCCTTGTTTGACGGTCAGCTTCGGACCCATACCGCCATCGCAGAAGGCCCGGTCACAGTGCTGAATGCCCCTCAGAAAAAACTGATTCAATTGTTGGATCAACACCCCCAATACTGGCGGGATTTCGGATTGTTGCTCTGCAATAAGCTGCGTTTTGCGTTTCTGGCACTGGAAGACAATGCACTGTTTACTGCTTCAGAGCGTCTGGTAAGACGTCTGCTGATGATGTCAGAAGGATACGGCGAATGGACCGGAAAATCCCGCCGTGTTATCAGTTTGCATCAGGAACAACTGGGTATGATGTTGGGTATCTCGCGGCAGACGACCAACCAGATTCTCAGGAATCTGGAAAGTCAGGGCATCATTGCCCGAGCCTATGGGGAAATTGAGATTCTTGATCCCGTTCGACTGCGTGCATTAGGTTTTGGGAAAGACAAAATATAAAAGGGGCGGGCAGCCCCTGAAGTCCCTGCTGGCGCGTCATCCCGTGGAATTTGCCTGGCCATCCCATGATCAATAGCCTGGATGGGGCTATTTGGGGCGGGATATATGCTTACACATCTCACGTAAGATAATGCGTCTGGATATGACTCCCATCACTCTCTGGCGACCATCCACCACCGGATAAATCTTGGGTTTCTGCTGCTGCATCAGACTGGCCAGATCCAGCAGATTGTCGTCCTCCTTGGCGGCAAGTACGTCTTGGCGCATGATATCGGCCACAGTGGCTACTCGGTCGGCGTAGTACATCACCTGACTAACGGTGCCAAGACAATCCTGTTCTGAAATCCATCCGACCAGAGCTCCATTACCATCAATGACCGGTCCTCCGATCAGTTCGTTTTTTACCAGATTGGCGGCAGCTTCCACCACCGGCATCTCCGGGGTGAATGTAACAAACTTGCGACTCATGCAGTCGCTGACTTTCAGGTTATCCATCGACTCCTCCACGGTATAGGGTTGTGTACCTCTATTTTGCTAATGCAAAAAACAGGACACTTTTCCATCCGGAGTCTCAATTATTGAAAAAATCCGCATAAATACTGGGCTGAGAGTGTGAAAGCCTGATTTTCTGAAACTAAACGGGAGAGTTCTTGAGCGTTAAAGTGGTGCGTTATAAATTTCAATTGAAAATATAACGCACCAATTAGTCTCATATGGCGACTGAGGTTAAGTCGATAAATGCACTAAAAAGGTGCGTTTATCGATGAGTATATTGTTGCTTGTACTCGGTTGAATCAGTACCGAGTTGAAAAAGTACCTATCTGCTTGAGAAAAATACCTATCTGCTTGAGAAAAGTACGTATCTGCTTGAAACAGTAACTGGATTGAATAGATACATAGCTGAATCGCCACGTTATTGACGAAGCAATTGCATGGCCATTTCCGGATAACGCGACCCCTGGACCATATCTTTGGGAATTCCTGCGGTAATCTGCCCCAATTCCTCTTCTGACAGGGTGATTTCCACAGCACCGGCATTTTCTTCCAGGCGGGATATTTTTCGGGTGCCGGGGATTGGGACCAGATCTGCCTGTTGATGGAGCAACCAGGCAAGAGCCAGCTGTGCTGAAGTACAGCCTTTGTCAGCGGCCAGTTTGTTGACTTGCTCGACCAGCGCCAGATTGGCCTGGAAATTTTCTTCTGAGAATCTTGGATTTGTCAGGCGCCAGTCATTCTCATCGAAAGAGTCACGGTTTTTATAGGCTCCCGTCAGGAATCCCCGCCCTAATGGGCTGTATGCAACCAGACTGATACCTAGTTCACGGCAGGCGGGCAGGATCGAGTCTTCCAGCTCTCTCGTCCAGAGGGAGTATTCGCTTTGCAGGGCGGTAATAGGGTGCACAGCATTGGCTCTTTGCAGCAGTGTTGCGTTAGCCTCAGATAGCCCGATATGGCCGATTTTTCCTTCCCTGACCAGTTCCGCCATTGCTCCGACCGTGTCTTCAATCGGCACGGTTGAGTCCATCCGATGCTGGTAATAGAGATCGATATGGTCCACTCCGAGACGTTTAAGACTGTCCTCACAACATTGGCGTACATATTCCGGGCGACCACAAACCCCGAGAAACTGGCCGTCACTGTCGCGTTGAATGCCAAACTTTGTGGCCAACACCACTTCGTCACGGCGCCCGGACTCCTTCAGCACTTTGCCAAGCAGCAACTCATTGGTATGTGGGCCGTACATGTCTGCTGTATCCCAGAAATTAATACCAATATCCAGGGCGCGTAATAAGGTGTCTGAGGAGGCCTTGTCATCGTGATGTCCGTAGAAATCGGACATGCCCATGCAACCCAGCCCGATTGCGGATACTTCCAAACCGGAGGTTCCTAACTTACGTGTCTTCATCTTGTTTCCTCGCATCTGTCCTGATGATTGAGTCGGTGTGCCGACTGACCATTTCAGTATGCCGAAGCAAGTCATCTGGTCACTACAATAGAACTCCGCAATGTTTGCCTATTCCTACAAAAATATGTTTCCGCACTGGGCATATACTGGGTTTCGCACGCATAATGCTACAACAAGGCCGAAGGGCTCAGACGACTTGGCCGTCAAAAAATGGTTGTAGATAGAGATGGATATGCTCAACTTTGAACGATCACCAAGAACACCGCTCGCCAGGTTGGTGGAGATCTATATGCCCGAGGACGGCAAAGTGGAGACAGCAGTACCCGGCTTGTCACTTATTCGGGTTTCACACACCAATCAAAGAGGGCCGGTCGTTTATGAGCCCAGCCTTTATGTGGTGGCTCAGGGAAGCAAGCGAGCTTATTTCGGACAAGAAGTGTATACCTATGATGCATTGAACTATCTGCTGCTGACGGTACCTCTCCCCCTGGAAGCCCAGGTGATCCGGGCAACTCCTGAAGAACCCTATCTGGCGGTACGCATCGCGCTGGACCTGAATATGGTGACTGAACTGCTGATGGAGCTGGAGGAAGACCTTCCCACCGTTAAAGATGCTGTATTGCGCGGAATCTATTCGTCCCGGCTTGATGCCGAAATGAATGATGCCGTGTTACGGTTGGTGAAAACGCTGGGCAGCACTCAACGCTCGAAAGTACTGGCACCGATTGTCACGAAGGAAATCCTGTTTCACATACTTCAGGGGGAGCAGGGGCACATACTGAGATCCTTTGCCAGGCAGGACCGTCACAACCACCAGCTTGCCAGAGTCCTTCAACATATCCAAAGAAACTATTCCCAATCCCTGGAAGTTAATGATCTGGCTGTCATAGCGAATATGAGCGCTTCTTCGTTTCACTCTCACTTCAAAACAGTGACAGGGTGTTCACCACTGCAATATATCAAGAGTATCCGGTTGCACGAGGCACGCAGGATGATCCATCAGGATACCCAGAATGTCGGCGATGCCGCTTACCGAGTCGGGTATGCCAGCGCCTCTCAGTTTAGCCGTGAGTACAAGCGTATGTTTGGAGAAGCGCCCAGCCGGGATGGCCTGATAGTATCCTGACAGAACCTGTCAGTAGTGTTGCTTCCGTCTGTTGAATCAAATCCACGCCGGTTTAACAATAGAGTTCTTATGACACGCGAGATTGATGACTTCATTGTCCCATAGACTTCGTCTTCGAAGTTTCGGTTAGGGAAACCCAGGCGGTGGGTTTCCCTTTTTTTATTGCATGTTTTATGCGTGTTTTATTGCAGAGCTCCCAATGCGGGTTGCAGCGTGGAAATATCCGGTTAGCATTAGGGTAAATCCTAAGCCGCAGGTTGAAGCAATGATCGGATCCATCAGCGCCAAACTGTATTCGGACAATCCCACCGAAACCCTGTATCACTACACCTCGTATACCGGACTGATGGGGATTGTGGAATCCGGCACGATATGGGCCGGCGATATCCGCTACATGAATGACTCGGCTGAACTTCGCCATACGGCAGACCTGATTCGTCAGGAGACGGCACATCGTATCAGTGGCGGTCATACCAATCCGGTATTGCTGAACAGTTTTTTTGATTGGGTTTCCCGACGCATTACCAACGGCCATATGTTGTTCGGGGCCTCTTTTCGGGCGAATGGGAATCTGTTGAGCCAGTGGCGGGGCTACAGCACTCATGGAAAGGGAGTGAGTATCGGATTTTCACCCTCTCATATTCTGGAATGCTCCGGACAGCAGGGGTATCAGGTGGGCCGCTGCCTATACAACCCCAAGGCACAGCAGACGCTTATCGCAGAGGTAGTGGATGCGGTTGAAACCATGGCCGCGACCAGTAAAGACAACAGTGCCAGTTATGTGGATCTGTTTAGGTCTATTGAAGTGGATCTGCTGAGGATCGCTGCCATTCTCAAGCATCCTTCCTTCCAGGAGGAAGACGAGTGGCGAATAGTTTCACCGGTGGTGACTGATTTCATGACTTCCTCAGTGAAATTCCGGCAGGGGACTTCCATGCTGGTTCCCTATCAGGAATTCCACCTGAAAGACCGGGAGTCCGGGCAGATGCCCCTGGAGCATATCTTTTTGGGGCCGACCCCGAATATGGAGCTGTCCATGAATTCCCTGACGCTGTATTTGACGAAGCAGGGAATTCAGCCGGTGCAAGGGTTGAGTTATTGTCAGATTCCCTATCGGCTTCGTTAGGGATAAGGCAATTCGCTGGGGACAGGTAAGTCGAGGCGCTATCGTCGGAGCTTCCAGGGCAGTTTTATAAGACTGCTGCCCTGAGCTGTGCTTCCATGGAATCCCAATCCAGCTCTCTATCGTGAATGATTTCCACTCGGGATGTTTGTCCTTCCATCAGGCTTGATGTGGTGATCACTCCATCCTCGGCATTCACGGCCAACCAGTTTTCCTGGGTGTGCAAAACGGCTTTTGCCCGGACGCACCCGAGACTATAGAAAAGAGACAATACCTGCACCGGGTCGAACTGATAGGTTTCCGGGAATATCCATCCGCAGGCATGATACCCGTTATCAGAACGTTGTTTGCGGATTACCTCGGTGACACTTTGTGCCGGCAGGTCGAGCACTGACAATGGCGCTTGGTGCTGTAAAGGTTCGTGCTTTTGACGTGCCGGTTCAGCGGCATCCAGATTGAGCCATTCAGGATCCAGTTGTCCTTTGATAATGTTTGCGCTGGAGACCTTTTTACCAGTGCTCTTTTGTACCTGTTCAAGCCATGCCTGAAATCTCTCGAGATCTTCCGCTTCACACAAATCTGTTTTGGCGGCGACAATGACATCGGCCACTTGTGCCTGTTTGTTGAAAATATCGTGCTCCAGGTATTTGGCCTGATTCAGTTTGCGTGGATCCACCAGGGTGACCGTTGCCTTGAGCTCCAGCATCGGTTGATAGAATTCACCGCGCAGAATGGAAATGATTTCATCCGGGTGTCCCAGGCCGGAAGGCTCAATCAACAGACGGTCCGGGCGTTTGCTCAATAACATGTTGAGACCAATTTGCATGGGGAGCCCGTTCACACAGCACATGCAGCCGCCGGGGACTTCCCGGATCAGGGCTCCCTGATTTGCCAGCATGGCACCGTCGATCCCCACTTCACCGAACTCGTTGACCAGGACCGCCCAGGTTTCATCAGCGGGTTTGCTGTCCAGCAAATGGCGAATCGTGGTGGTTTTCCCAACACCGAGAAAGCCCGTAATGATATTGGCCGGAATGAGGTTGTCTGACACGATAGAATCTGACACAGGAAGGAATCCTTAATCCGTTGTAAATGTATGGGGTGCTCTTCTCATCCTGTGAATTCGACAGCCCATACATTTCGGTAGTCATACATTTCGGTAGTCATACATAGCTGTAGTCATACATAGCTGTACGGAGATGCGGTCAGTCAGAAGGGGGCTGATCCAGCATTTGGGAGACATGGGTTACGCTGCGGATTTCCGCCACAAAATCGTAGGCATCGCCAGGAAAATAAGAGCGGGTGAACTCTACCGGAACACCGTCTTCAAGCAAACCCAGACGTTCGATGTAAAGTACCGCACTGTCCTCCGGGATCTCCAGTAGCTTGGCACGCTTTTCATCGATGGATATCGCTCGCAGTCGCTGCAGGGCTTTTACCGGCCTGATACCGTTAACGGTTAAGGCATCATAAAGTGAGCTGGTCACCTCAAATGGGTTATCCAGGAAGCGCCGGGGGATGGTGGCGGTTTCCAGGGCCATGGGTTTGTCGTCTGCCAGCCGCAATCGGTAGAAGCGTACCACTTCATCTTCCGGCTTCAGTTTCAAGGCTCTGAGTTCGTCTTCATGGGGCATTCCGACGGATCGATCCAGCCAGCGTGAACCGGGCTTTTTGGAACGTTCCCGCATGATTTCGGAGAAGCTTTTTAGGTAATTCAGTGGCTGTTCAACACGGTCGGCGACAAAGGTGCCGGCACCCTGGCGTTGGGTAAGAATGCCCTCTTCTACAAGGTCATCAATGGCTCGTCTGACCGTGACTCGGGACACGCCCATAACAGATGCGATTTCCCGCTCTGCAGGTACCACGTCGCCGGGCTTGAGTACGTCATTCTCAACCGCTTCACGAATTTTCCTCTGCAATTGCAGATACAGTGGCGCCGTATGGCGGGAAAGTTCATCGGGGGTTCCGAATATCTGGCTGATATAGGGATGGATAATTTGCTGTTCAGGTTTATTCATAGCCTGTTATTACTTTTGTCCCCATGTAAGGCCAGGGTCTGTTGCTATATTGCATACTGCTCTTCAATGAGTTGGTGCAATCTTCAATAGTCCCTGGTGTTGTCGTTGACCTATTATGCCTGACTTGCTGTCATGATCGCAGGGTTATCTACAGGAATTTCTGTCGACCGGCGAACTTTTGGCATTGCCTTGCCATTCATATTAAACACATGAACGGACTCCGGGGCAAAGCTCGCTTCCAATTTATCGCCTACGCGGATTTCGGATTCACCTTCACCGCGAACGACAACTTCTGTGCCGTCGGCCAGGTTCATGTAGATATAGGTGACTTCGCCCAGGTGCTCGACCAGCTTTACTTCCCCTGTCAATGAACTCGCTAAATCCCGTCCCTCGAACAAATGCTCGGGGCGTATTCCAACCGTTACCTGCTGACCTTTCTGTACCTCAGAGGTGTCCACATAGGCTTTCACCTGAGCGCCGTCCTTGAGTGTCAGCGCCAGGTATTCAGTTGCGACCTGATCGACGGTTCCCTGTATGAAATTCATTTTGGGCGAGCCGATAAAGCCTGCCACAAATTGAGTCTGTGGATATCTATATAACTCCAGTGGCGAACCGCATTGTTCGATGCGGCCTGCATTCATGACCACAATCTTGTCGCCTAAGGTCATGGCTTCGACTTGGTCATGGGTCACGTAGATGATGGTAGCGCCAAGATCCTTGTGCAGCTTTCCGATTTCCACCCGGGTTTGTACCCGCAGCGCGGCATCAAGATTGGAGAGCGGTTCGTCAAACAGGAAGACGTTGGGATCCCGCACGATGGCCCGTCCAATCGCTACCCGCTGGCGCTGGCCACCGGACAGTTCACGGGGGAGTCGGTCCAGAAGGTGATCGATCTGGAGAATTCTGGCAGCTTCTTCGACTTTTTCCCGGATTGCCCGTTTGCCTTGTCCTGCGATCTTCAGTCCGAAAGCCATGTTCTTGAACACGCTCATGTGCGGGTACAGTGCATAGGACTGGAAAACCATGGCGATACCGCGGCGGGCGGGATCCAGGTGATTGACCACCTTGTTATCGATGATCAGCTCGCCTGCCGTGATTTCCTCCAGTCCGGCAATCAGCCGAAGCAGGGTGGATTTACCACACCCGGAAGCGCCCACGAGCACCACAAATTCACCGTGCTTGATGTCCAGGTCGATACCATGCAGAACATCGACTTTACCGTAGCTCTTTTTAATGTGATTCAGTTTTACGTCGGCCATTGTTCACCTCATTGTTCGACGTTTTCGCCCCTAATGCAGTATGGGACGAATGAAATATTGATTGCCTGTAAGTTTCAAAGATCGTTCAGATCTCATACTCATGTGTTACTGAACTGCTGACTGCGTTATCTCTACTTCACAGCTCCTGCTGTCAAACCTTTGATCAGCTGCCGTGAGAAAATCAGATACAGAATTAGTACCGGTACAATGGCCAGCGTCAGGGAGGACAGTACGGCGTTCCAATCCGTTACGAACTGCCCGATAAACTGCTGAACGCCCAGGGTAATGGTCTGGGTCGATTCGCCTGGCGCCAGAATCAATGGGAACCATAGATCATTCCAGATGGGGATCATGGTAAATACCGCGACCGTTGCCAGTGCCGGCCGGATTAACGGCAGCACGATCTGGAAGAAAATCTTGTATTCGCTGACATTGTCACAGCGTGCGGCTTCCTTCAGCTCTTTGGGGATCGTGCGGATAAACTCCGACAGAATATACACTGCGAGTGGCAACCCCTGGGCAATATAAACCAGTACCAATGCCGTCAGGGTATTGACCAGATGCAGATCGACCATGAGCTGAAGAATACTCACAGTCCCCAGCCGAATGGGAATCATGATGCCCATTGCGAACAGTATGGCGATGAACAGATTGCCGCGGAATTTATACTCCGTCAGCGCCCAGGCGGCCATAGCCCCGAACAGCAGGACGAAGAACAAAGACAGCAACGTGACGATCAGGCTGTTAAAGAAAAAGACGTCAAAGGTTGAGCGTTCCAGAACCTCGGTAAACCCCACCAGGGTAAACGAAGAGGCATCAGGAAATGCCAGTGGATCATTAAAGATGGCTTTCCGGGTTTTAAACGCGTTGACTAGAATGACCAGGATCGGAAACAGCGCAATCACGGTATAGACGATCAAGATCGTGTGAACGCTGGCTTTCTTCAGCAGTCCCGGATTCAGAAAGGCCGTTTTCCAGCTTTGCGCCGGAGCGGCGATGGCTTGTTTTGCTAGCATGATAAACCTCCGGTCACAGCTGGAAGCGCTGGATGCGCCGTTGTACGAAGAACAGATAAATCATGACGCCTGTCAGAATGATCAGGAACATCAAAGTGGCAACTGCGGCACCCATGGTGGGGCTCCCCTGTTGCAACTGGAATCCAAAGAACGTTCGATAGAACAGGGTTCCCATGATATCGCTCGAGAAGTTTGGTCCGGCCAATGCGCCTTTCACCGCATAGATCAGTTCAAAGGCATTGAAGTTGGCGACAAATGTCAGGATCGACACCATGCTGATCGTTGGCAGCAACAGCGGAAGCTTGATGTGCCAGAACACATGACGGCTCTTGGCTCCGTCGACCACGGCCGCGTCGGTCAGGTCTTCGGGGATATTCAACAAGGCCGCATAGATCAACATCATGGGGATGCCGACAAACTGCCACACAGAGATCAGTGAAAGTGTGATCAGAGCAGTGCTTTCTTTTCCGAGCCAGGCATCAAAGTAATTGCCCAGTCCGATGTTATACATAAAGTCTTCGCTGATGCCCCAGAGTGGGCTCAACAGCAGCTGCCAGACAAAACCGATAATGACGACGGACAGCATTGTCGGCATGAATATCAGGGTTCGGTAGGTGCCGCTCAAGCGAAGTTTGGGAGAGCTGAGCAGCATGGCAAGCAGTAACCCGATGGGATTCTGAAGCGCCATATGAATGGCGAAAAACTTCAGGTTGTTTTTCAGGGCATTCCAGAAGGGTTCTGACCAGAATTCGTTAAACAGCAGATTGCCGTAGTTCTGCAATCCGACAAAAAAGGTAGCGCCGGTTTCATCTTCACTGAACAGCCCGAGACGCAGGGTATCCAGCAGAGGATAAACACTGATCGAAATGTAGATCAGCAAGGCCGGTCCCAGGAAAAACAGGATGTGCCAGGGAAACGGTTTGGCAATGTTATTGGGAGCCCCGGTTTGGGGCTCTGGGTGATTCTGACTCATAGTGCGGTTCGTGGTTGATTTCATGGTGCCCAGCCTTTCATCTGATGAGTGGACAAGCAGAACCCAGTCTTTCAATAGTGACTGAATCAGCGATTTAAGACCATAGCAGATGGTTGGTGGTCGGATAGCCTGCCCGGGCTTAGTGCCCGGACAGTCTTACCCTGAAGTCAGAGGATTACTGGTGAGGTGGGTACCAGGCTTTCAATCCTGATTCCACTTCCTTACCGGCATCTTCCGGTTTCATGGTTCCGTTCAGTACCTGGACGGACACATTCCAAAGCTGGTTCTCCATGTTGGGAGTACCGCGGGAAAGGATTTGATAAGAGTTACGAATGGTTTGCTTGCACTGGCCTCTCCAGCTCAGGAACTCCTTGGCGACAGGGTCCTTGATGTTGACACTGTGGTTGGCCAGAGGGAAGAAACCAGGTAGGGAGTTGGCATAAAGCTCTGCAAACTCAGGTCCGGCCATCCAGGTCAGAAAAGTGCGAGCAGATTCTTTCTGCTTGGAAGCCGCGTTGAGTCCTATGCCGATATCTGTGTGGTCGCTGATATAGCAGGTTTTCTGTCCGTCCGGAGTAGGAGGAGGGAAGGCACCGAACTCAAAATCTGCCTGATCATTGAATGTGGTGATATCCCATGAACCGGCGGGATAGATGGCACCGCGACCGAGGGTGAACAGGTTCTGCGAATCAGCATATTTCTGTGCCTGGTAGCCACGGCCCATGTAGGGAGCCCACTTGGCCATGAAGTCCCAGACCTTCACATATTCCGGATCGGTCAGTTTGGCATCGCCGCTGATCAGGGCTGCACGTCCTTCTTCACCTTTCCAGTAGTTGGGACCTACGTTCTGGAAGCCCATCGTGGCGGCTTCCCATTGGTCTGCGGTACCCATGACCAATGGAACATAGCGGGAATTTTCCTTGATGCTTTCCAATACTTTAAAGAAATCACTTTCGGTTTTAGGAACAGAGAGTCCCAGATCCTTGAAGATTTCCTTGTTGTATATAAAGCCGTGAATGACAGAGGCCATTGGTAGGCAGAAGACATCATTACCGTCGTCAGTTGACCAGGCGGCTTTGGCAACCTCCGGGTAGTTTTCCATTCCTTTGAGACTGTTCAGTTTTTCCAGATTGCCTTTCTGGTACAGAGCCAGAGAGGTATCAAAGGGGCGGCAGGTGATCAGGTCGCCGGCGGTTCCGGCCTGCAGTTTTGCCTGCAGCGCAGAGTTATAATCCGCTGGTGGGGTGGGGGCGAATACCACCTTAATATCAGGGTGTTGTTTATTGAAAGCAGGAATAATCACATCATTCCAGATCTTGGCGTCATCATTCCGCCAACTTTCAATAACCAGTTTGTCCGCTGCGTTTGATAGAGGCGCTGCAAATATGGTGGCAACAAGCCCCAGTTTGGTGAGTCGGCTCAAATGGTTTTTTATCTTACTTATACACATCTTTTTGTTCTCCCATCAAGATGATCCAAGACCTAAGACATCTCTTTGCCCAATACCAGACTATTAATGGTATTTTTATTGTGTAATACCAATATAAACCCAATAGTAAACTCCAAGCAAGTGGTTTTTGGCTGCGTTTTGCCCGTTTATGTCGATTTTCGAGATGATGTAATGAAGAACAGGGTTGGAATTGAAAGGGTTTTGCTCTATTATCGGTATAGGTATTTAAATGGTATTGTTGGTGTGTACAGCTTAAGACCACTTTTCCGACAAAGTGTCGGGAATGCCTGCAAAAACAACCTGATAGGTGATAGTTTGTTGTAGAAAGCGGGGCCAAGCTGATCGCCAAATGGGAGATGAATATGCGTGTCATTATTGCTGAAAATGCTGCAGATGTAGCCTCGTATGGCGCCCAGCAGTGCATTCGGCAGCTCCAGTCGAAGCCTGAGTCTGTGTTGGGGCTGGCAACTGGAAGTACTCCGATCGCCTTATATCTACGCCTGATTGAAAGCTATCATCGGGGAGAGATCAGTTTTGCGGGAGTCCGGACATTTAATCTGGATGAATATATCGGAATCGATGCCAGCCACCCGCAAAGCTATCGCCGTTTTATGCAGGAACACCTGTTCAATCATATCGATGTTGACCCGGAGAATACCCATGTTCCCCTCGGAATGTCGGATCCGGAGGAGGAATCCCGTCAATATGAAGCTAAAATAAGGTCTGCCGGCGGTATTGATTTGCAGATCCTCGGAGTGGGACGCAATGGTCACATCGGATTCAATGAGCCAACATCCAGTCTGGGGTCTCGTACCAGGGTCAAGACATTGGCACCGGATACCATTAGAGACAACAGCCGCTTTTTCAGCCAGGACGAAGAGCAACCGCATCTGGCAATCACCATGGGAATAGGAACGATTATGGAAGCGCGGCAGATCATTCTGCTGGCAGCGGGAGAAAGCAAAGCAGACGCGGTCAGGGCTCTGGTCGAGGGGCCAATGACTGCGATGCAGCCTGCCTCCGTGCTGCAAATGCATCCTGAGGCATTGGTGATTGTAGATAAGGCAGCAGCAGGAAAACTAGAACTGGTCGAATATTATCAGTGGGTGCAGCAGGAAACTCTGCGTCTGCAAGGAGCTTATTGTTGAGTTCAGAAGTTTATTACTTGGGAGTCGATGGCGGCGGTACATCCTGCCGGGCACGACTCTGTGATGCCGCGGGCAAGGTGTTGGGGGAGGGGACCGCAGGTAGTGCCAATCCCCGGCTCGGGTTGGAATACGCCTATGCCAATATCATTGCGGCGACACAATCAGCACTGGCTGCCGCCGGGGCGGACAGATCCATTCTCTCATCAACCTACGCCGGTTTGGGGCTCGCCGGTGTCGCGCAACAAAAAGAGTACGATCTGGTGATGAGTCATCCTCATCCTTTTGCGGATATTGCGTTGATGACGGATGCCCATACCGCCTGCCTAGGCGCATTTGGAGGAGAAAGTGGTGCCATACTGATTATGGGAACCGGCTCCTGTGGCGTGGCATATGTGGATAAAGCATTCCACGTGGTAGGGGGATGGGGGTTTCCTGTATCGGATACAGGCAGTGGCGCCACGCTGGGCTTGATGGTGCTCCGCCATTCACTGCTTGCCTATGAGGGAATGGCTGAATTTTCGCCATTGGCCCGGGATATCATGGAAACCTTTTCCAACCAGCAACAGAACCTTGTGGCCTGGATGGATCAGGCTAAACCTCGCGATTATGCGAGCTTCGCTCCCAGAGTTTTTCAGTATGCGGATAAAGGTGATCCCGTTGCCTGCAAGCTGCTTACCGCGCTCGCGGAAGAAGCCGCTGTGATGCTGCGCAGATTGTTACAGCTGGGAGCGCCGAAATTATGTGTCATGGGAGGTTTAAGTCAGGTGATTAAGCCCTGGCTGCCGCAGGATGTAACCTCATATATAGAGGCGCCAGTGGGCGATGCCATGGATGGTGCCATTCGATTGATCAGACAGAAACAGGAGGCAGCCTGATGGCTTATGCCTTGACTGAAGGCCGGATATTCACAGGTGATGAAGTCCTATCCGGTCATGCAGTAATTGTAGACAGCGGACGCATTGAGTCTGTTGTGCCGGTAGATCAACTGCCTTCGGGCATAGACAAGCTAGCACTGAATGGAAATCTGCTAGCCCCCGGCTTTATTGACGTACAGGTGAATGGTGGTGGCGGGGCATTGCTCAATGATGACCCATCTTCGGTGACAATCAATACCATTGGGGAAGCACACCGTCACTTTGGTACCACCGGTTTTCTGCCAACCCTGATTACAGATACCCGGGATACGATGGAGGCTGCCATTCAGGCCGTGCGTGAGGCTCTCAGGCAAAAGGTCCCCGGCGTCAGGGGGATTCACCTGGAAGGCCCATACCTGAATACGTCCCGCAAAGGGGTTCATCGTAAAGAAGTCATTCGTGAGCCGGAGCAGGATGCCATTGATCTTCTATGCTCTCTGGGATCGGAAGGGATTACCCTGGTCACGCTGGCGCCGGAGAGAGTGCCGCCGGGGTTTATTCGGGAGCTTCGCCGCCGTGGGGTACTGGTTTCTCTGGGGCATACCGAAGCTTCCTATGACCAGGTTCTTCAGGCGCTGGAAGAAGGCGCTACCTGCTTTACCCATCTTTATAACGCCATGTCCCCTCTGAATCATCGTGATCCAGGGGCGGTCGGAGCGGCGTTGGATGATCCGGACAGCTGGTGCGGAATTATTGCCGACGGGCATCATGTACATCCGGCCAGCCTTCGTATTGCATTCAGGGCCAAGGCAAAAGGCAAGATGATGCTGGTGACCGATGCAATGCATACTGTAGGTATCGAGGGTGACAGGTTTGAATTACAGGGACAGACCCTGATCCGTAGGGATGGATTACTTGCCACGGAGGATGGTGTTCTTGCCGGCTCAGATCTGGACATGGCTACGGCAGTTCGGTACTGCGTAAACCATGCCGGTGTCAACCTAGAAGAAACCCTGCGGATGGCCTCTTTGTATCCGGCGACGTTTCTCGGCATCGAACAGAAGTATGGCCGTATTGCACCTGGATACTGTGCTGATATGGTTCTGCTTGATGAGAAGTTTAATGTTATCTCCAGTTGGGTGGATGGGAGTTGAATCTCAGGCGGTAAAGACCAGGGCAGGAATTCGGCGATAGCCTATCTCTGCCCCGGTAGCTTTTGGCTAATCAGGTGGATGGAAGACCATCCGCCTGGATTATTTGACCAGGCTCAATGCTTTTTCCATTCCGGTGTCTTTCCCCGCATATATATCGTCCGGCTCCATATACAGGGCCTCATATTGAGGGGGAATTCCGATGCTCTCAAAACGCTCCCCCTTAGGTGAAATGTAGACCTCGTTAGACAAAGAAAATTCCCAGCCATTGGGCAGTTCAAAAGTCAGGCTGTCGGAAAGAATTCCACCGGTTGGTTCACCAATCAATGTCACTTGGGGCAGGTTCCGCATGACGAGAGAAAATATCTCCGCGCCACTGTATGTACTACCGCTTATCAACAGATACACCGGCTTCGTATACTGAAGAGCGCCACTAGACTTCAGGTATACGTGTAGGGTGTCTGTGTAGCGGTCACGGTGTCGGGCCTTTTTGCTGAAAGCATGCAGACGGTTTTGAGTAAATCTTCCTGCTATTTCCAAAGCGCTACTGTCATAACCTCCGGGATTGCGACGTACATCGATAATCAGGGCATCTGTTGTATAGAGTGTCTCAATGGCATTGTCCAAGGCAGATTTTAGCGCTTGATCAATGGTATCGAAGTCAGCATGGGGTTCCGCTGAGTATTCATACATCGAGTCAACCCGGAGGTAACCGACATTCCTGAAGGACCTGGATTTCTCCACCATGCCGTAACAGATATTGTCGTTGGCAACACAGGTCAGGTCGTCCAGGTACTCAGTAAGGTTTACGCTGTTTCTGTTATCTACTTTGCGATAAAAGTTATGCAGGAAAGCGTTGTAGAAAGCACTGAAGTCATGATATTCCTCCTGCTCCTCAAACAATTTTCTCAGTTCATCCTGTGGGTACTGATCATCGAAATAAGTCCGAAGTCGCTGTAGCCAGGCAGGATCCTCCTCAGGGGAGAAAGACACGTCGTCGTTTTCCAGGTTGATATGTCCGTCGTCAATAGGCTCCAGCATTTCCTTGAGTAAATTGAAGAATGCCTCATTGCTGTGAACTTCTTTCAGCTTGTTCCAGCTAATAATGTTCGTATTAGCCCAGTCTACTTCACGGATGTCGAAGAATGCGTAATAGTCATTAAATGTATGCCAGAACACATCATAGTTGGCTTGGTAGTTCGTATCAGGCGCGGTTATATCCTCAAGGCAGTATTGAGGCAGATGATCTAACTTGTGTCGGGTATACGAATGAATATCTCCCGGTATGTTTTCTGGAATGGTATTAAAACGCTTTCCGTCGCCAGTGAGCGAGACTTTCCCAAGAATTTCATTAGCCTGTGTCAGGGAAACTTCATCCAGCTTGATACAATTTTTCTGGTTGTACTGATATATCGTAACCGTGTTCTCGGCAAACTCCAGGATCTGGCCATAGCCTCTTTGTTCCCAGGTTCCGGTCAACTCAGAGGCTGGGACGATTCTGGACTTACCGTTATTTTTAGCAGGTTCATCGTAATGGCAGGCTGCAATAGAAAAAGCCAAAGCCATGGTGCCGGCTAACTTAATTATTCCTGGCAGCCCCTTCTGATCCATAAAGAGTGCTGGTGTCATTGGGTTCTCCTTAATTTGACTGAAACAGAGGGAATTGTCATTTTTTACCGAGAGAAACTCTTTAGCGGGATTGGGAGCAATTGTCCCGTAACAGCATAACTGTGTGACGTATCAGGACAATTGGGGACAGTGTTATCCAGGCCAGACTCGTCAAGCCGGACTCTCCAGAATAGATTTGAGGAAAATTTGCTGCCGATATGAATCCGATCGGGCTCGCTATTCCGGCGGAGCTGGGCTTTAATAGCTAAAAAAGCCCAGTTTAGAAACCGTTATGCTAACCACACTCGAACCCATTGCCGACAATCTCTGGACCGTGTCAGCGCCGCAGCATTTTCTGGGATTCCATGTCGGCACGAAAATGACGGTAGTCAGGTTAAGCAACGGCAGTCTGCTGTTGCATTCACCGGTATCTGTCAGTCATCAGGTCAAAAAGGCCCTGGATGAGTTGGGGCCGGTTTCGCATATCGTTTGTCCGAACCTCTATCATCATCTTTATGCCGGTGAAGTATTAAAGCTATTTCCGACCGCCAAACTGCATGGGCCGGCGAAGCTTCATAAAAAACGCAAAGACTTACCGTTTGATTATGCATTGTCCGACAGCCCCCATTCTGATTGGGTGGATGATTTGGAAGTGCTCACTATCGAAGGCAGCATGCTTCACGAGACGGTCTTTTACCATAAACCTTCTGCCACACTGATCAGTTGTGATCTGGTGGAAAACTTCAGAACTTCCGGTCACTGGCCAACTCTGTTGTGGCTCAAGGTGGGCGGACTCCATGGCAAGGTCGGCTGGCACCATCTGTTAAAGTTGGTCTATTGGAAACGTTCTGCAGCCAGGCAAAGCATTTTGAAAATGCTGGAGTGGCCGTTTGAACGTGCCATTATTGCCCATGGCCGAATACTGGAGGAGGACGCGCATCATACGATGGAGCAGGCGTTCCGGTGGTTATTGAAATAGGGATGAATAATATGAATGGCGATCAAATCTCTGTCAGACGGGTTGTGCTGGATGTACTGAAGCCCTTGCAACCAAATGCCTTGGAGTTTGCCCGGCAGGTATCCGGCGCTGCCAAAGGTTGTCAGGTCAAAGTCAGGGTGGTGGAAGTCGATAGTCAGACTGAGAGTCTGATGGTTGAAATTTCAGGAAATTTTGTACCGGTTGATGACGTGATTACAATGATTCGTGACAGCGGCGCCACCGTCCATAGCATTGATGAAGTTGAGGCGGTAAATCACGAATCAACTCAGGATTAAGGCAAGTGGGTTTCCTGAGTAACCTGCAATACGTTATACGCCTCACCAAGTCTCAGGGAATTGCCCGACGTTATCTGATCACCAATGGTTTTGATGGTGCCTTCACTATGCTGGGCCTCAACATGGGGTTTTACGTCAGCAACCATACCGACCTCAATGTCGTTTTTCATGCCTGTCTTGGCGCTGCCATAGCGCTTGCCGTCAGCGGCTTATCCAGCGCCTATATCAGTGAATCCGCTGAACGCCTGAAATCACTCCATGAACTGGAGCAGGCGATGATCACCGACCTGTCCGATACCGTTCACGCAGAAGCCGCCAGAATTATCCCCATATGGGTCGCCTTCGTTAACGGAGCTTCACCGCTGATGGTTGTTACCGTCATCGCCAGCCCTATCTGGTTGGCCCTATTGGGATCGAACCCTTTTCCCAACCCGGTAGCCGGAGCGATCCTTGTCGCCTTTGTGGTGCTATTTGCATTGGGCGTTTATGCAGGGAAGATCGGCAGAACTTCTTGGATCAAGACGGGATTTCGAACGTTGCTGGTGGGGTTGTTGATTAGTTTGTTGGTGTTGTTGGTTGGATAAGGTAAATCTCAGTCTCTATGAGCGGTGGAGCGATGTCTGTGTATAACAGTATTTTCAAATGTTTTCCTAACTATCTTAAACAGACGAATAATGGGGCAGTTTAAATGGATGGTGCACTCTTATCTCTCATTGGCTTGATTGTGGGAGCTTCCCTCCAATATTTCTATACGAGGCATATTGAAAACCAGCGGCACATCCGTGACTTGCGTTCAAAGGCTTATATGGATTTTCTGAAGGCTGTATGTGAACTAGCAAATTATCGTCCCGCTAACGACACTAGGGAGAGAATTGAGATTTCTGAACGCACAGCCGATGCTAAAGCACGTATATGTTTATACGGATCAGCTAAAGTTATTCGAGCATACTCAGCGTGGGAAAAGTTGGGCCCTGCGATGGAGACTGAAGATCAGCGTTCTGCTTTCATCGAAATGGTTAAGCTCATGCGGATTGACTCTGGTGGGGAAGTTGAGATAAGCAATGAGGATCTTCGAAATGTATTGTTAGGTATCCACTAATACTCTGGTGACATTCTAAAAATGTTTTATGCCCTGTAACGGCTAGTCCCTCAGAAACACAAAGCTATTGTTTAGAAATAACACATACAGGAATTCAGATGGTTCAGACACCATACAACGAAAGAGATGAACAATAGAGCCGTACATCTCGTATTCTGCTGTGCTAAATATAGAACAATCGGCAGCTATTGGTTATGTGCTCTGCCCATGAAATTGTTCCCAAGCTAGAGATTCTAGTTGGCCGGTAAGCTCATTTGAGGTTTCATCAAAGAGCTTGTACATTATGTGATGCTGGCTAATTGCGGCAGTTCCTTCCAAACCTAACAGTACAGAATAGAGCGCATCCGTGAGCGCTTCATCGACTATGCACTTTACTAATTCTAGCTGTTTCTCATCTAGCCCTGCAGCCGACAGTTTCTTGCGTCGTGAGATACTTGACTCGTTTGAAAAGTAGCTACTGACCAGATAGTCCTTCAAATCTTTGAATTCCTGGACAAACTCTTCTGGGCTGATTGATAGGCCATCCCCGCTCATTTAGAGCTCCTAATGAAATATCGTGGTTTATTTTGGTCTGATCCGAAAAGTAGCTGATAAAACAGTAACCTACTTACCGAAGGGAAGTTCTCGTACTACCAGATCTAGTAGTTCATCGACCACAATATAGCCAGCTATAGAATCAATATAAGATGGCCATCCAAATTCTTCATCCCACTCGATTAGATCATACTCATAAGGCAATACGGCTAGAATTTTCCTGTCTCTAGGAGGTTCTCCAGTTTGCCAAAGTAGAGATCCTTTAGCTTCCTTTGTTTCCAGGGGAGATTCCATTCCTGTCAGAGTCTGCAGGGCGTTTCCCAGGCGAATATGACCTAAAATTTCTTGCTCTAAGCCTTCCCATTGGCCGTGAACCCAGGGGGCAATGTCGTATGCAATGCCTGATGGATTCTTTACTGCAACTAGGTAGTAGATACCTGACTTCTGGGGTTGTAGTGTTTGCCAAAGGTTTATTGCCTTTACCATTTCTCTACCTCTATATCGCGGTCAACTGCTTGTTCAAATTCTTCAACTAGATTTTCTAATTCTATTTTACGGCTGTGGTTGAACACATGTGCATTAGTTACGAAATCCAGAATTCCAAAGATTGATTTATCCTGCTCATCTTTGTGGGATTCCGTCCAATGTGTGCAATAAATCAACGCATTGTTGCTTGTCCATTTATACTGGTTTTTGGGGTATCTACGTTTGGCAATTATATGATCTTGTGAATCTTTCTCGAGCGCATGGATATGATAGGCGTTGTCAACACAAACTGGAGGAAGGTCATAAGGGGCATCCCTTCCTAGAACATATCGAGCATTAATATAGCCGATACCGTCTCCGTTGAATAACAGCGCTCCCTTTTTGTAAGCGACAAAATCTTTGATGAGATTATTAAGTTCAGGGTGTTGATTGAAGAGCTCCTTTAATTCGGGGCCAAACCAAATCTTGAATGTTCTACCCATTGTGAATTTCCATTGTCCATTTCTTGTTTTTTTTATTACTGAGCTTTGCTTTTTTAAATGCTTCAGAAAGCGCTTTTATGCTTTCTGGTGAGGCTTTGAACAATGGAGGTCGGCAGATTTCATGCTCCTTTGATTTTTTGCTCATGCTTAGTCCTTAAGTAAATGTACTATCATTATTGGCTGAGGATACAAAATGTACCCTCCAGATATGTATCTATCAATCGGTTAAATGGTCTATCAAATGTTCTCCAAGTAGAGGGAGATTAATGATGACGGTTCGATGTGTTGAAGCCATTGAAAATTGCCAGTATTTGGCAGATCCTTACCCGAAGGGGAAGCGCAATGGTTCAGGCTTCCAGAATATTGAAACAGGAGCAGGCGATGGCCAGTGGTTGGGCGCGTGATGGTGCTGTTCAGGACCAAATTGATGCGAGTATTGAAGACGAGGTGGCAAGAGCCAGGAGCCGGTTGGGCTCCGGTGAAAGTGCAATGACCTGTGACGAATGCGGCGGTGATATTCCGGAGGCGCGTCGCAAAGCACTTCCAGGTATTCGTCTGTGTGTCGGGTGTCAATCTGCCCTGGAAGAGCAGGAAACGACGTCGAACGGAATTAATCGTCGTGGCAGCAAGGATAGTCAACTCAGATAGCTGATCATTGGTCGCTCCATCATCGATAGCTAGCAGCGAATAACAACGTTATGGATACAAAGGAAAAACAGAAAGAATACCTGGTGATTTCCAGAGGACATTGGGATCAAGACAAGTCACCCGAACAGATCCAGGAAGCCATAGATAAGTTCTATCTCTGGATTGAACAACAGATAAATGAAGGCCGTATGATGGCCGGGCAGCGGTTGGTCAACGAGGGAAAGGTGGTGCAGAAGCAACGCATAACCGATGGCCCGTATACGGAAACGAAGGAAATCATCGGGGGATTCTGGTTTATTCTGGCCGACAGTCTCGATGAGGCGGCGCAACTTGCCTCAGAGAATCCCTGCCTGGAGTGCGGCCTCTTTTACGAGATACGGCCGATCGAAAATGAGCTAGCCAGCGCATATAACGAAACCTCTGAGACCCCAAGATAATTCTGATCTCCCTATTCTCCTGAGCGCAACAGTTACCTGAGAGCAATTTGCCTGCTGGTGTGAATAGTGGAGTGATTTTGAACCCCACACCCGATTCTATGTTGTATATTTAGGATAACAACGCCAGAAATAAGGATAGACTGGAGTCATGGAGACTGAAGGGCCAGGGTCGTTTAATCTTAGTTATGAGTATTTGTTTGAACAGTACTCTACCCGGACGGATAGCCGGGAAAAAATTGCAAACAGTCTGGTAAGCCAAATCAGCCATCCCCACACCCTGCACTTTCTGGATCTAGGAGCTGGAGATGGCCGCCTTACCCGAATTCTCGCCTCACATTTCCTGTGTACGACTGCTGTTGATAAGCGCTCCGCTTTCAATGAGAGATTGACAGGCATTCCCGGTGTCGAGTTTGTTCATTCTCCAATTGAATCACTCATACTGGAAAAACCGTTTGATATTGGCTTATTCGCATACTCGCTTTCAGGGGTTTCATGTGAGTCTTTGAATCGGGCGATCAACTCACTGTTTATGCAATCGTCAGATGTGGGGCGGCTTTTCTTCCTCACCTATGAGAACGGTTGCAGCTGGGATCGGTATGCCGATAGGGTTTATCGTGAGCTTGGTATTGCTCGTAATGGTGGAAGTGATCAGCATCTGAGAGATCTTCGTTCATCAGGATTTGAAGTGCGAGAGTTGGATTCCATCGAGACATTGATATGGGATACCTCAATCTCCGGGCTGTTCGACACACTCGCATTTTTCTTTTTTTCCAGAGCAAAAACCTACATCCAGCGAAAAGAGCATTTCCTGCGTTCACTGCAGGAGCATGCGAGGATCAGTGACAACAGGGGAGCCGAGCTTCCCGTCGTTGAAAAGTTATATGAAATTATCCGGTCCGGCCGCTAACAATCATAGTCATCGGGAAAATATCAATATGAGTAAGAGGGTTAAAGGTTCATGCCTCTGTGGAGAGGTGAGATTCACAATAGAAGGTGAATTTGAGAGTTTCTTCTTGTGTCATTGCGCATATTGTCAAAAGGATACCGGCTCGGCTCATGCCTCAAACCTGTTTTCGACCAACGCCAAGCTGAATTGGGTTTCCGGTCAAGAGAAGGTCACGGTTTATAATCTGCCGTCAACACGTCACGTAAAAAGCTTTTGCTCCCATTGCGGCTCTGCTCTTCCGAGTACTCAAATGGAAGGCCGTTTGATTGCGGTACCTGCGGGAAGCCTGGACGACAAAATCTCATTGAAACCCAATGCCCATATCTTTGTTGCCAGCAAAGCAGAGTGGGATCATGGTCTGGAAACAATTCACTGTTTTGATGGCTTGCCTGGCTAGAATCCATTTTTGCTTTTTAATAGCCTGGGAAACCGTTAGGCTTTCCCAGGTTTTTTGTATAAGTGCATTGGAATAAGGACGCTAGGATGAAGAGAGTTGTTTTTCTTCTATCAATGGTATTGGTGAGCTCCCATGGTATGACGAAATCCCTGGGTAGTACGACCGAATCCATGGAAAAGTATATGGTATCTTCCAGCGACTATGTTGCCGGGCACCCGGTCAGTGACTACGCTAATCGATGGTGGATGTGGGCATTTTCCGTACCCGATGATGTCAGCCCGGTTCGTGACAAATCTGGCGAGTTTTGTCAGGTTTCACAACAGGGGGACGTTTGGTTCCTGGCTGGAGGATACGGCTCGTCAAAAATAAAAAGGACCTGCGTCGTTCCAGCAGGCAAGTACTTGTTTTTCCCAGTAATCAATATGGCTTACTGGCCCCGAAAAGAGGGCGCAATGACCTGTGATGAGGCTAAGAAATTAGCCGCACTGAATAATGACAAGCTCCTTAATATTCAGGTATCGCTTGATTCGGTTGTTGCAAGGAATCCGGTTGATACTCGAATTTCTTCTACTTCGTGCTTTGATATCTATGAAAAGATTCCCCGGAAATACAACCCTCCCAAGCTATATCCGTCTGCTACAGATGGGTATTGGGTAATGTTGAAGCCGCTGGATAAAGGAAAACATATGCTGAAATTCAGCGCGCAGTATGACCGTGAGAAAGGGGCCTATAGCAAAATGGCTCAAGACATAGAGTATGAGCTGATCATTCAGTGAGCTCGAATTCCGTAGAATATGTCGGGTAAAACCTAAAGGAATAAGATAATAATGAGTGATAGTTGGGACGATTATGCGGAAGGTTGGGACAGTAATGAGGACGTTATTTCCTATTCTGAAAAAGCCTATAAAACCCTGATTGATATATACAAGGTTTCAGGGGCCAGAGTTTTGGACTTTGGCTGTGGGACAGGTCTGTTGACGGAGAAGCTCTCGCCCCATGCCAGTGAGGTTGTGGCAATTGACCCGTCTGAAAAGATGATATCCGTGCTGAACCAAAAAGGTTTGAAGAACGTCACGACCATTCAGGCTGAGTTGTCGGAAGCGCTTGTAAATGAAGAGGCAAGTTTGCAGCAGGGCTTTGATTTGATCGTTGCGTCCTCAGTGTTGGCGTTCATTCCCCAGTATCAGGACACCATTGCCTTGTTACAGAGGCTTCTTAAGAAAGACGGTTATCTGGTGCAATGGGATTGGCATAAGCATGAAGGCTTTGGCTTCAACCGGGATGAAATCGAGAAGGCCTATACCGACGCCGGCTTGTCAGAGGTGTTGGTTTCTGTGCCGTTCGCCATGGTAGGGGCTGGCGGATCAATGGAGGTGATCATGGGAGTTGGCAAAAAAACTTGTGATTAGCGACTCCGGCGAATGCCCATTACCGGGTAATCCGTAATACAGAGGTAAAGCTGATTGTGTTATTTGTCTTAGCCTGTCCTATTATTTGGGACTAAACCTCGAGAATCAGAATTCAAATCGTCTAATGGAACCCTTCACCAGGTTCATGATCTAGGGAGCAACGATGATCAGTCAAAGCAAATCCAGCTTTACCGCAATACTCTTATCAATATTCCTATTGCAGGGCTGTTCGGATGACAAGCAGGTCGTGGAAGAAAAACCATTGCGGCCGGTTAAGACCATGACCATCGGCGCGGCAGGAGAGGGTAACTGGCGCGAGTTTCCTGGCGCTGTGGATGCTGCCCAGAAGGCGGAGCTTGGATTTCGGGTATCCGGAAAGCTTAAGAGCCTCAAAGTGAACGAAGGTGAAGTGGTTAAGGCTGGAGATGTCATTGCCGAGCTGGACGATACGGATTTTGCCATTCAGCTGAAAAGCCGTCAGGCGGACTATCAGCAGGCGCATGATGACTTTCTCCGGGGTGAAGCGTTGATTGAGAAAGGCGTGATTTCCCAGTCTGATTTCAGCAAGCTCAAAGCCCAGGATGTTGCCGCCCAGTCAAACCTGGAAGCAGCGAAGCGCAATCTGGAATACACCCAGCTAAAGGCTCCTTTCAGTGGCCGTATAGCTGAACGTTACGTTGAAAATTACGAAGAAGTTTCTGCAATGCAGCCAATTTATGCACTGCAGGATGTTTCCTCCCTGCTGGTAAAAGTGGATATTCCGGAAAGCTTGATGATTCGCGCTGACGAAGGGCAAGACCCGGAAGTGGAAGCATTGTTTTCCGGTATACCCGGTGAGAAATTTCCCCTCACCCTGAAAGAAGTTTCTTCCCGGGCTGACCAGACAACCAAGCTTTTCAGCGTAACTTTCAATATGCCGGCCACGAATAAATACAACATCCTGCCGGGCATGTCAGTGACCGTAAGAGGCCGGGCGCCGCAGGTTGCTGACGAATCCGGATTGATATATATACCGCCTCATGCTGTTCAGGAAGACGAAGGCGGGCGTTATGTCTGGATTGTGAAATCCGCTGAGAACTCGACCGGAATTGTGGAGCGTCGGGAGGTTACTACCGGGCAACTTCAGAATAAGGGGATTGTGATTCTTTCAGGCCTGGAAGAGGGTGACGAGCTGGTGATAGCGGGTATGAGTAAGATGCATCCCGGTTTGAAAGTCAGGTTATCCATGGAGGGTACCAAGTGAATATCACCCGGCTTGCGATCGAGAACAATCGCTTGACGATTGTTCTTCTGTTAGTCGTCATGGTCGCCGGCACCATGACCTTTCTCAAAATGCCCCGCGCCTATGACCCTGGTTTTATCGTACGGGCAGCTCAGGTGATAACCTACTTTCCCGGTGCCAGCTCGCAGCGGGTAGAAGAGCTGGTTTCTGCTCAGATTGAAGAAGCGGTCAAGGAGATTCCGGAACTGGACTATGTTAAGAGTGAGTCCAGAACCGGGATTTCCATCGTCACGGTAAATATTAAGGAAAGCTACAAAAATATGCGCCCCATCTGGGATAACCTTCGGAGAAAAATTGAAGGTATTACCCCGGATCTGCCGAGTGGTGTGGTCGGGCCATTTGTGAACGATGAATTCGGTGATGTGTTCGGCATCGTGATGACCATCACTGCCGAGGGATTCAGCTATGCCGAACTGGAAGACGTTGCGGATGATGTCAAAACCGAACTGTTGCGCTTTCCTGATGTCGCTAAAGTGGAAATCTGGGGAGATCAGGAAGAAAGAATCTTCGTAGAGTACAACAATTCCAGATTGTCGGAACTTGGCCTCTCACCGAATCAGTTATCCCAGGCACTGGAGTCCCGCAATATCATCATTTCAGGGGGATCTTTTACCCTGGGGCATGAAAGTATCTCCCTGGAACCCAGTGGTAACTTTGAGTCGGTGGAAGATATCGGGCAGACGATCATCAATATCCCCGGTACAGATCGACTGATGTACCTCAAAGACATTGCCCGTGTATACCGTGGCTATGTGGACCCTCCCAGTTCCATGCTGCATTCCTCAGGGCAGTCTGCCCTGGCGGTCGCAGTTGCCATGCGTGAAGGCGGCAACAATATCGAGCTGGGTGAACAGGTCACCGGCATGATGGATAAAATGCTTCCGCAATATCCTTATGGCATCGACTTCGATTTAGTCAGCTTCTCGCCGAAAGAAGTGGACAATAAAGTCAGTGATTTTGTTTCGAACCTGCTACAGGCCATTGTGGTGGTTTCTGTGGTGATGTTATTCAGTCTCGGCCTGAGAACAGGCTTGGTGGTTTCCACACTGATTCCCTTGTCGATGCTGCTGGCATTTCTGGTGATGTCCTACTTCGATATCGGCCTTGATCAAATCTCCCTGGCGGCACTGATCATTGCGTTGGGCATGTTGGTGGATAACGGGATCGTGATGGCGGAGAACATCATGGTGCAGATGGAAAGTGGTAAGAAAGCCATCGATGCGGCGATCGATTCTGCCACTGAGCTGCGAGTCCCTTTGCTAACAGCTTCTCTCACCACAATTGCGGCATTCCTGCCGATCTATCTGGCGGAATCCAATGTAGGGGAGTTTACCGCATCGCTGTTCAAGGTGGTGGCAATTACGCTACTGGCTTCCTGGACCATTGCCTTAACCGTAGTGCCAATGCTTTGTGTCTATTTCTTGAAGGTGACCAAGCAAGGCGAGAGTTTTGATTCTCCTTTCTATGTGACCTATCGCCGCATTCTGAACACACTACTGCGTAATAAGGTTCCCACGCTGGTGGTGACGGTTCTGGTATTTATTGTGGCCATGAAAGGGTTCAGCTATGTGCCGAAGATATTCTTTCCCCCGTCGGATCGTGATTACTTCCAGGTAGAACTGAAATTACCGGAAGGTACGGCCATTGAGGAAACCCAGTTGGTTGTGGACGATATCGAACGCTATATCAACGACGATCTGAAAGTAAATGAAAGCCGCACGGATGGCGTGGTCAAGTGGGTCAGCTACATTGGTAATGCAGGTCCCAGAATCATCGCGTCCTACAACCCAAAACCCAATAACAACAGTTATGCCATGATCATTGTGACGGCCAGCGATCCGTTATTGGTACCGGAACTGATCGATAAGTTGAGTCGTTACGCCTGGGACCACCATCCTGACCTGGAAGCGACCATCAAGCCCATGGCAAACGGGCCCTCTGTGAATAATCCGGTTGAGATCCGCTTGAGCGGAACGGATTCGGACCTCCTGTTCAGTCGGGTCGCTGAGTTAAAGGAGAAAATGAGGGAGATTGGTGGTCTGACGAATATTTCTGATGATTGGGGACAGCGGATCAAGAAGCTGGTGATACATATCGATCAACCCCGAGCATTGCGTGCCGGTGTGACCAGTCAGGATATTGCCGTGTCACTTCAGGGAGGCATCAGCGGTCTGGAGCTGACGGAATACCGCGAAGGTGAAGACATTATTCCTGTGATATTCCGGGTTGAAGGCTCCAGCCGGAAGAATATCAGTGAAGTCCAGTCGCTTTCCGTGTATGTGCAATCCACCGGTCAGTCTGTTCCTCTATCCCAGGTGGCTGACATCGAAGTGGTATGGGATACCGCGACCATATTCCGTCGCAACGGCCTGAAAACCGTCGCCGTAGGCGCTCAGCTTGAAGGTGAGATCACAGCCGCAGAAAAGTTTGCAGAGTTAACCCCCTGGCTGGAAGAGCAACAAAAGCACTGGGGAACCAGCATGAAGTTTGAATTGGGCGGCGAGCAGGAAAGTTCAGGCAAAGCCAACCAATCGATTGTGGATAAACTACCTCTGGCGGGATTCGTCATATTGATCCTGATGGTGGGACAGTTTAATTCCATGCGCAAAGCATTCGTCATCCTGACGACCATTCCTTTAGGGCTGATTGGGGTTGTGGCAGGTTTGCTGGCTTTGGATAGTGAAATGGGCTTCATGACCTTCCTTGGTATCATTTCCTTGGCGGGAATTGTGATCAACAACGCGATCGTGCTGCTGGAACGAATAAAATTGGAGCTGGATGAGGGCGTGGAGCATGCCCAGGCGATTATCAATGCCGCTCAGCAACGAAGTCGCCCCATCCTTCTGACAACAGCGACAACAGTACTTGGATTGCTACCCCTGTACCTGGGCGGCGGACGTATGTGGGAGCCCCTGGCGATTGCCATTATGGCAGGTCTGCTGTTCTCAACCATCCTCACCCTCTGCGTAGTGCCTGTGCTCTACGCGACTTTGTATCGGGTGCGGTTCTAGAAGGTCTGATCAGGGGACAGAACTTGTCCCCTGATAGCTGACTGCAATGAAGGCGATGCGGTAGAAATAGATTCTGGAGTGAAGAGTTAAAGTAGGTTTCAGTTAAATTTCTATGGCGCTCCTGAATTGAGCAAATCCCCTGGCACAGCCGGGGCCTTTCTGTTAACCATCTCATGTAGCCTGGCTTCTGGATCACACCCTGTCAGAGAAGTCGGGCGAACATCCCCGGAAATGAATTTTGCAGCAACCTGCGATGAACAGGCCGACGATCCCAAGACATCATGGGATACCTGGAACGATACAACATAGCTGTTCGAGAAGTTTGACTGGAAATCAAGAACGTCTTCAAGCGGAGTAATGGTGTCGTACTCGCCCTGAAGAAAGAGGGTGGGGATAGATGTTTTTACCGGCTCTGCTTCAATGGGATCTCCTGCAATGACATTCATCTCTTCACAAAGATCTTCATCTACGGGAATCATGGTTAGAAGGGACTTTATCTGGCTGTCAGGTAAAGAGGCCAAATCCTTCTTAATCTGTTCAAAATCGGTGAATGGGCGGGTCTCATAGCAATAATGGCTACTGAAGCTTAGGTCTCCATAAGTCTCATCCAGCTCAAAAACAAAGTAGTCCACCAGATAGGGCATGATCGAGGAGGTATCCTGGTGTTCCAGGTCCCGGATAATAACCGGCAGCTCGCGGAAGACCTGGGTGCCGTACAAGCCTTGAACGATGCTCGACATAAATCTTGTCCCGTTGAGGACAACCTTGAAGTCTGAATCTTCACCCATAAAGTCGAGCTTTACATTAAGCGGCTGGTCATTCAGCTGATTGAAGAGCTTCCAGAAACGGGGCTGCAGGTTGTCGATGTCCACATCACAGTCTTCGGAAGCGCTGCAGTAAGTGAATAACGAATTCAACGGCCCCAAAGTCTTTTCCAGGTAACGATAGTGGCCTTTCAATTGAGGAAAGGCAGCGCTGTCGAGCACCATGGTTTTTATGGACTGGGGATATTCTCTGGCGATGATCTGGGCATAGATGCTGCCATAAGACACCCCGATGAGATTCCATTGGTTCACACCGACAGCTTTCCGCAGCATTTCCACATCCTGGGCAACCGCGAGGCTGTTGTAATGAGAAAAATTGATTCCCTGGGATTTGAACTGGCGGATACATTCCCGATAATCGTCCTTACTCTCTTCATAATCGTCGAGGATGCTTGTGTTTCGTTGCCACCGAAAAAATTCGTTATCGGTGTATACGCTGCAATTTAGCAATGGGTCTGCCAGACCAGCTCCTCGAGGGTCCATGACAATCAGTTCGCGGCTCTGGTCCAGAGACATTCCCCGGTGAATATCCAGGAAATATTTCATTGATTCCGTATCATCCAGGTACATGGCTGATCCTGGTCCACCGGCACCAAGATGCAACACGGGGGCTACTTTCCTGGAATTCCCTTCAGGTCTGAATATAGCCACCGGAAATGAAATGGGCTGGCTTTGTGGATCGCTATGATCCTCTGGAACATACATGCGATAGCAGCCGCTATTGGGCCAGACTTCATCTTTATTAAACCAACAGGGGACGGGGCTCAGTAAGCTGCTAAAAAATTCAGGTGAACCGTCAATTGAAGAGGGAGGCGAAGATTGGGCAGGGGCATACTGACCGTGCAATAGAAAGAATAATAGAACTGGAATGTTCAAGTATTTGACTGCCATACAGCTATTCCCGTGTCAGATGAAAACCCCTTAATTGCTGCAAATCATAGGTGAAATATAATCTGTCACAAATAGCTGAAATGATAATGGGCCAGACGGCATCCGATACCAGGCCCATTTCATAAGAGGGTTACTGCACCAGAGCAACCTGGTTGCTATCAATTTTCAACTCAGCCAATTTATTCAACAGTTGGCTGATATTTTCTCTTGCTGAGCCCTCATTTGCTAGTCTCAGGCGCTCTATAGCGATAAATGAATCGCCTACTGTGGCGGTGTAGGGAGCTTGTATAGATTGCTTGAAGATTGATTTGCCGGTTGCTTTCTCAGTCAAGGAATACTCCACAAGGGTGATGACTTCCATATCCAACCCTAGCAATGGTTGATCTACGCTGATCAGGTTTGCTGTTAATTCGTACTTGGTTTGGTCTTCTGAGCCAAGCAGGTTCTGTTGATGGAGCGACTGTCTGAGAGCGCTGGTAAATTCTGGATTGCCGATTTCAGATGTCCAGAGAGGATTGGTGGATTCGCCACCTTTAACGTCCGTTAGCTCGATGGAATGTTGCAGGTTTTTGTCATAGTTAAGATGCCCGGAGGCTACCATCTGGTCTACCCTGGCAGGGCTGGCGCAGCCGAACATTAATGAGGCAACAAAGGCTAAAACGGCAAGACGTAAGATTTTCATCAATTATCCTTAATAACTTTGAATGGGTATGGAGTGCCTTAAAAGTTCAGCACTTCAATATGATAGATTATTTGGGATGAAATGTTGCGTTTAAAGTTGATCGACCAGGGTATCGGTATTCTTAGGAAATGATGTGGGTCAGAAACCTGACGGTAACTGACCCAGGATAGCTAAAATGGTTTATTTCAGTTCAGTTGCTAGACCAGTTCGTGGTAACTCGTCCTTCTCCAATCCAAACACGCCTTTCACCACTTGCCAGGAGAAGGCAAACGCGCCAACGATAAACACCACATCACCGAAAGTTCTGACCCAGCGCAGAGTTTCCAGAAGGCCCGATTGCATGAACGCTTCGCTACGAGCGTACCAGAGGCCTTCGCTGGTGCTGGCGTAGAACTGAATCAACCCGATAGGGAGAAGGCTGGTGGCAATCATCAGCACCACTCCGGCATTTAACCACCAGAAACCGGTTTTCATCAGTTTCTCACTGAACACCAGTTGTGGGCGGATGTAACGCAACACCAGCAGGGTGAAGCCCAGGGCAAGGAATCCGTAGACACCAAAAAGCGCGGCATGGGCGTGCACCGGTGTAGTGTTGAGTCCTTGCACATAGTACAGCGAGATTGGCGGATTGATCATGAATCCAAAGACCCCGGCACCCAACATGTTCCAGAAAGCTACTGCGATAAAGCACATCAACGGCCATTTCAGTTGTTCCATCCAGGGGGCACTTTTACGTAGCCGCCAGTTCTCCCAGGCTTCGTAACCCAACACGATCAACGGTACCACTTCCAGCGCGCTGAAAGTCGCTCCCACCGCCATGACCGGTGTGGTGGTGCCGGCAAAATACAAGTGATGGAAAGTGCCGGGAATACCGCCAAGCATGAACAGCGAGGCAGATGCCAGACTGGCGGTGGTGGCCATGCGCTTGGACACCAGTCCCAGGGAACAGAAGATGAAGGCCAGAGCCGTAGTGGCAAAGACTTCAAAGAAACCTTCCACCCAAAGATGAACGACCCACCAGCGCCAGTACTCCATGATCGAAATATGGGTGCGCTCACCATAGAAGAACGCTGAACCGTAGAACAAGCCGATGGCGATTACAGAGGCTGTCAGCAATGCCAGCAGGTTTTTGTCGCCTGGTTGTTTCAGGGTATTGGTAATGCCTCGGAGCATGAGAACCAGCCAGAACGCGACCCCCAGGAATTTCCCGATCTGCCACAAACGTCCCAGGTCCACATATTCGTATCCCTGATGGCCAAGCCAGAAGTTCAGCTCAGGCGGCATGATCTGGGCAATCGCGAGCCAATTACCGGTAAATGAACCGACGACAACAAGCACCAGTGCCCAGAACAGGATATCCACACCCAACTTCTGGTACTTCGGATCCTTACCACCATTGATAATGGGAGCGAGGAATAGACCTGCTGCCAGGAACCCTGTGGCAATCCAGAATAAGGCACTTTGGATATGCCAGGTACGAACTAATGAATACGGGAACCATTGGGACAGGTCCAGGCCGTAGAACTGCTGGCCTTCGACGGTGTAGTGAGCGGTAAAACCTCCCAGGAGTACCTGGAAGCAGAACAGCGCCACCACCAGAAACAGGTATTTGCCAAGCGCCCGTTGGGAAGGTGTTAATCGAACCAGGGACAAAGGATCCTGAAGCGGTGCTTTCAGATCTGCATCTTCTTCTTTGTGAAGGAAGGACCAACCCCATACTAAGCCGCCAATACCGGCGATCAATAAGACGACGCTGATAATTGACCACATGATGTTCTCGGCAGTGGGGCGGTTATCGATCAGCGGTTCGTGCGGCCAGTTATTGGTATAAGTCGCTGTTGAGCCGGGACGCTCTGTTGACGCAGCCCAGGACGTCCAGAAAAAGAACGCGGTCAGGTCTTCCCTGCGCTCAGCGCTGGGTAAGGTGTTCTCCTTCATGGCATAGCTTTCACGGGTGCCATGAAGTTCAGGTGCATCGCTGAACAGGCGTGAATAATAGTCCGCAGTGGCCTGTATCGCCTGTGCACGACGCTCACTGATCAACACGGTATTGCTCTCGGTTTCGAGTGTATTGTGTCGATACTCGGATTTTAATCGATGCTGCAACAGAAACTGCTGTTCTTCATTGAGCTCTTGATAGTCAGTACCGAACTCTTCCTGAGCTGCCAGCTCCAGCCAGTTGGTCAGTTCTCGATGCAGCCAGTCTGCAGTCCAGTCAGGGGCTTGGTAGGCTCCGTGCCCCCAAATGGAGCCCAGTTGCATACCCCCCACGGATTGCCAGGCGGTCTGTCCGTCCAGAATGTCCTCGTGGCTGAATAGCGCTGAACCCTCCGTAGTGGCAAAGCTGTCTGGAATCGGCGGCGCCTGGCGATAAACTTCCTTGCCGAAATATCCCAACAGGGAAAAAGTGATGGCCACAACGATCAAAAGCGTCCACCACAGTTTTTTGTAATTAGCCATGCTGACCTCCCAAAGCATCCACGAACAGGATGTTGTTCTCCAGGTGAATGTGCTGCATGAGATCGTCGCGCAACTGATTCAATCCGGCATATAAGGCTCGCCATGTATTGCAAGCTCCTTTAGGAAGTTGAATGTCATTGGTCAAAGCGGCCAGCGTATCCAGCGCTTCGCCATGCTGATCATGCTCGAATCGCATGACGGAAACCGGGCCGTTGACCTGCATGCCGCCGATACCTTGTTGCAGTAGAGGAAATAGGACGTTCTCCTCTTTCAGCATATGGCTTTCCAATTCGTTGAGCATATTGGTCAGGTGGTCGGCCAGTCCCACTGGGCATTCCGGACGCTCACCGTGAACATGCTCCACACGGCGGGAGAGATGGATGAGCTCCGGTAGTTGTTCCCGGTGGCGTGCGTGATAGCGCCTTAAAATATGGTCTATCAATTGGTTTCTCGGGGCTTTGGACCAATCCAGACCTTTTGTCGGTTCGTCCTGCAAGGCGGCCAGCTTTTCCAATACCGGCTCCGGATCGATCCCCTTTTCGGACAGTGCATCCTTGAGCGGATGCTGGCCTCCACAACAAAAATCCAGTCCATACTCTCTGAACAAGCGGGTAGAGCCGGGGATATTACGTGCTACCCAGCCAACAGATTGATCAAGCAATGTCATGGTGAACTCCTCGTGTTGATACATTGTCTGTGTTGTTAATCTATATATGGCAAGGCATGTGCCATGTTTTAAGTTGTTGAAATAAAATGATTATAATTTTGATGTGGTAATTATTACCCTAATCGGGTAGGGTGTTTATTACCCTAGATAAGGTATTTTTAACCATGATCGAATCCGGACTATTGGCTGACCTGGTGACCGAGTTGCCTCAAGGTATTCGTCTGCAACGGCTGGTGGGGGCTATCCGTGCAGAATTCCGCTCTGGTGCGGTGGCGTTATTAAGACTGGATGGCGATGATCTGCGGCCGGAAGCCACGGTGGGTCTGGTCCATGAAACCCTCGGCAGACGGTTTGTTGTCGGGCAACACCCGCGACTGGCCGCGATCCTGGCAGATCGTAAACCGGTGTGCTTTGACCACGATTCAGGGTTGCCGGACCCCTACGACGGGCTGTTGGAAAGTTGTGTGGGGGAGCCTCTGCCGGTGCATGATTGCATGGGAGTCAGCCTGTTTGTGGAAGGGAACCTCTGGGGAGTTCTGACCCTGGACGCGATGGAACCGGGGACGTTTGATGCCAAAGCCCAGGAATTACTGGCACGTTATACCCTTCTGATTGAGGCGGCAATCAGGATCACCAGGCTGGAGCAGGAGCGGCGCAATCTGACAATACTGCGTCAGGATACTCAGGCAAATGGCTCTACCGTTACCGACAGCGACGAGATACTTGGCCACAGTCCGGTGATTGCCAAATTGCTTGCGGAACTGGATGTGGTGGCGGATTCTGAACTACCGGTGTTACTGACTGGCGAGACAGGTGTCGGTAAGGAACTGTTTGCCAGAAGGGTTCACACCCACTCGCCAAGAAACAAGGCTCCCCTGGTTCATGTGAACTGTGCAGCGCTGCCGGAGAGTCTGGCCGAAAGTGAGCTATTTGGCCACATTAAGGGAGCATTCTCGGGGGCTGCCACTGAGCGGGCAGGAAGGGTTGAGGCCGCCAATGGTGGGACCCTGTTTTTAGACGAAGTTGGTGAATTGCCGCTGACCGTGCAGGCTAAACTTCTCAGAACTCTCCAGAATGGTGAAATCCAGCGTTTGGGGGAAGATAAACCCCGTCGCGTTGATGTCAGGATTGTTGCTGCAACCAATCGTAATCTGCAGGATCGGGTTCGGGACGGAAAGTTCAGGGCGGATCTCTATCATCGCCTCTCCGTTTATCCCATTCCCATTCCGCCATTGAGGGAACGTGGCAACGATGTACTGGTGCTTGCCGGCCACTTTCTGGAACTCAATCGCGCCCGGTTGGGGGTGCGCAGCCTTCGTCTGTCTCCTGCGGCGGAGCAGGCCGTATTGAAATATCCGTGGCCTGGCAATATACGCGAGCTTGAACATGTGGTTAGCCGGGCGGCACTGAAAGCCATTAGTCATGGAGTGGATCGAAATACCATTCTGACGCTGGATCCTGTGTTGCTGGATTTGGAGATTGTTGATCCTCCGGTGACTACTGAAACCCTCGAAGAGAAAGCGCCTGGAACCTTTTCTTCCGAGATCGCAGGTTCACTTCGTTTGCAGGTGGAGAATTGTCAGCGGCAAGCTGTTCGTGAGGCGCTGGAAAAACATCATCACAATTGGGCGGCGGCAGCGAGAACACTTGAACTTGATCCCAGTAACTTACATAAGCTGGCCCGCAAGCTTGGTATGAAATAGCCTGAATATGGCTAAATCATGATCTCAATAGAAAACAGCTAAATGGAAGATCTGCTGGATCTAGGAGTTGCTAGATCGAAAATTAGCTAGACGGAATAACTGCCAGATGGAAGATCTGTAAGATGAAAGAACTCTAGGTGGAGGAATTGCTGAGTAGATCGCGATAAAGTGAGTCGGCATCCCAGTGTGTTTTAGTCCCTTTTTCGGCCTGATGTACCAGTTCCACCAGTCTTTTATTCACGGGGGCTTCCACTCCAAGGTTTTGTGCCAGCCTGACAACCTCGCCGTTAATCCAATCGATCTCAGTTTGGCGACCGGCCTGCAGATCTTCCCACATGGAAGAGCGGGCAATAGGGTCAATGGCCAGCATTCGTGAAGCCAGCCGGGTGAACAGCCAGTCTGGGAGTTTCATCACTTTGGGAATCCAAGGGGTTGGTACCGCCGTCAGACGAATCGTATCAATCCCTGCCTGACTTAATAAATGCAGTGTTTCCTGTTGGGCCAACGCCAGACAACGTCTGAACCCTCTCTGTGATAGCTGTTCCTTTAATGGAATATCAGACAGGGCATTGATTGGATTATTCAGGTTGAGCAATAGCTTGGACCACATGACTGAGGTCATGTCAGCACACTCTTCGATAGGAAGTCCGGCGTTATCGAAAACTCCGATAAACGGCGACAAAGACGGGTTTTTCTGGATGGCCAGGTGTCCCTCTGTACCCTGGTGAAAATGCCCGGGAGATTGCTGAAGAACGTTGAACGGTACCATTCCAGCCAGGACCGTGCACTGGGGTAATTTGCGACGCAAGGTGTCGGCATTGGATATCCCGTTTTGCAAACTAATGACCAGCGTTCCTGGTCTAAGTACGGGGGCAAGAATATCTCCGGCTTCCCCGGTGGCGGCTGACTTTACCGTAACCAGCACCAAGTCTGCGTTGCAGGCTTCTTCAGCGGTCAGATGGAATCGTTCAGCGGGTAGGGTTATTTGCTGTTGATATCCGAGATAGTCGGATACGCATAATGGGGATTTTTCCAGAGTCTTGCGTAGTCTTTCGCGGCCAATCAGATGAAGATCGGCTCCTGCGGCTAGCAAATGACCTCCGACATAACACCCAATACTACCGGCGCCAAAAATGAAAATACGGGGTGAGGAGGTTGTGGGTGTCGTATGGTTGGCAGGGGCGTTTGTCATGGTGTAACCCGCAATACATTGAGATCAGGTAAACGCCATACTGTAACGCAGGCTTCTGTGGGAGTTTGTCAAAAGCCCGACAATCTCCCACAGAAGTGGGTAGGATTCGTCAGGAAGATTCTTTTAATGCAGCTTCAACAGCAATTTCAACTTTCCATCCGGGAAGGGCCAATCCGGCCACCTGGATACAGGCTCTGACCGGTGCGTGTCCTTCCGGTAACCAGGCATCCCACACGGCATTAAAAGCGTCATAGTCAGCCATATCCGTGAGGTAGATTGTGGCCATCAGTAGATGAGCCTTGCTGCTACCGCCTTCTTCAAGCATTTGTTCCAGATCGTCAAGGAGGCCCTGGGTCTGGCTGGTAATATCGCCGTCTTCTGTTGGTGGGATATCTACCAGGCGAAGTACGCCATTGTAGGCGACCATATCGGAGGCGCGGGTGGTGATGGTATGTCTTGTAATTTTGCTCATATTCGAAACTATCTTACCAAGCCTGTGTCAGGGCTCATTCAACTTTGGGGGCAAATCGTCGTTTGCGTTTTACCACAACGGGTTTGGTGGCGGAAGAAACATCTCCTACAGGTCTGCTGTTGCGTGCAGCAGCGTTACCCAGTCCTGACTCTATGGCTTCCATACCTTCACGGATCAGACGGACCATTTTCAGGGAATCCATACCTTTGGGAACATGGCGGGGAGTTATCTGTTGCACCTGACCGTGGGATTCTGTAAACGCGAGGGTTAAACCGGTTTGATGTTCCGCAATACCGGTGTTGCGGTCGACTGTCCATGCCTGAGACATTGTTTATCCTGCCCTGTTGGGTTAATTATGTTAATTTATCGTTGTTCGGGAGCATATCTAATTGCACTTGCAAACCCAACCTAAAAATATGCCATTCTAGGTATATTTTTTTGATCATTTCGATCGGCTTTTCCATCCCTCTTATTTATCAATGTTTCATTATGTATCCACTTTGTTTACTTATGTTTTTCGCTTGTGACAAAACTTCACTTCCGTAGATTGAAGACTGGATTTCGCAGCGGAAAATGATTCGGGAAAGGGAAAGGGAAAGGGAAAGGGAAAGGGAAAGGGAAAGGGAAAGGGAAAGGGAAAGGGAAAGGGAAAGACCTAAGAAGAAGGGCCCGGAAGTTTCCGGGCCAAGGTCGAGAGCATTAGATTATTTAGGCTTGGCCATACCGGTAAGGACGACCAGCTTTTTGCATGGAAGAGTTGTAGGCTTTGAAGATTTCCACAACCCGTTTGCAGCGGGGGCTGGTTTCTGCGATTTCGTCCCAGAACTTCAGTGCTTCAGCCTCCACGGTATCCCACTCGGAATCCGGAATGGAGGTGAGCTTCATTTTCGTGCCCTTGGTTCGCAGTTTGGCCTCTCCACCCCAGTACCAGTGCTGGCGATAGTAATGAGAGCTGTCCATGCAGAGCTTGAACAGAGCTTTCAGGTGTTCAGGTAGTTCGTTCCAGCGTTCACTGTTGGCAAAATAGGAACCGCACCAAGCGCCTGAAATATTATTGGTCAGGAAATAACTGGTGACGTCGGCCCAACCTACGGTGTAGTCCTCGGTAATACCTGACCAGGCAATACCGTCGAGTTCACCGGTCTGCATAGCGACTTCCACATCCTCCCAGGGCAGGGTGACAGGGACAACGCCGAAGCGGGAAAGGAATCGACCGGCAGTTGGGAAGGTAAAAACCCGTTTACCTTTCAGGTCCGCAAGACTTTTGATGGGCGCCTTTGTGGCGAAATGGCAAGGGTCCCAGGCACCGGCACTCAGCCAGGTTACGCCTTCGACTTCACCGTAGGCTTCAGCCCAGATTTCATTCAGGCCCCACTCGTTGAACAGCACTGGAACATCCAGGCTATAGCGGGTGGCGAATGGAAAGTAACCTCCGAAAACGGCCACATCTACCGGTGCCGCGATGGAGTCGTCATCCGACTGTACCGCGTCGATGGTGCCTCGTTGCATGGCGCGGAACAGTTCGCCGGTTGGCACCAGCTGGTCCGCAAAGTACAGCTCGATTTCCATCTCGCCGTTGGCAACTTTGTTGAAGGCGTCAATTGAGGGTTTGATGACGTGTTCAGCCAGGGCTGGACCGGCATAGGTCTGCAAGCGCCATTTGATTTTGCTTTTGGCGTGCACTGCCGGTGCGCCAATTGCAGCAACACTGGCACCGGCTATACCGGCTGCGCCTGCTTTTTTAAGAAAGTCACGTCTGTTGGTCATGTTCTGGTTCCCCTTTGCATTTGTTTCGTTGAAACCCTACCGCCGGGTATGTGTTTTTTCCTCTCTGCCAGTGTCTTCCTGCGTTGTGCAAGCATAGAAGATTGGGAAAGGTCTCTTTACAACTAAGCCGCGTACCTCATTTCAACAGTTCTTATTTTTGGCAGAAGGTTTGATCGATAACCTATAGCCGATCTGAAGGAGCCGACTGTCCGCAGTCTTCCTTCACTGGCCTTCCCTGGTGAGTTCGCATCCAATCGTCTTCCTGTCCCTAAATCTCTGTTCTTTAATAAATACTCTTTCTCTAGTGAAAACTTTGTTCTCTGGTTGATGTTCTGTTCTTTAACTAAAGCTCCACCAGGCCTAGTAGCCTCCGTTTCCGTAGTGCTGGTCCGGCAGCCACATGGCAATTTCCGGGAAGATCATGACCAGAGCCAGGGCAATAGCCATGATCACCACAAACGGAATGATGGAGATATAAATGTCCTTCAGACCAACCTCCGGTGGTGCCATCGCCCGCATCAGGAACAGGTTGTAACCGAAGGGAGGAGTCATGTAAGCGATCTGGCAAGTGATGGTATAGAGCACGCCATACCAGATCAGGTTAAAGCCCAGAGCGTCCACAAGAGGGACATACAGTGGAGCCACGATAACCAGCATGGCCGTGTCATCCAGGAATGTGCCCATGAGCAGGAACGAAAGCTGCATCAGGATCAGGATCTGCCAGGGGCTCAGGCCGAGCTGATCGAGGAAAAAACCTTCAATGGCGCGGACGGCTCCCAGGCCGTCAAAGACTGAGCCGAAGCATAATGCGGCCAGGATAATCCACATGAACATGCAGCTGATCCCCAAGGTCTTGCGGACCGTTTCTTCCATGACCTCGCGGGTTAAGCGGCGCTTGATAATGGCGGCGGCAGTTGCGGCAAGTGCGCCTACGGCAGAGCTTTCCACCAGACTGGTAATGCCCATCAGGAACAGGCCCGTCATCAGAAAGAAAATCATCAGTGGGAGGATGCCCGCGTGCAGTAACTTGATCTTCTCCTTAAATGGGATATCGCGTTCTTCCTTTGGCAGAACAGGTCCCAGTTCGGGTTGCAGGTGGCAGCGAATCACGATGTAGACAATGAACAGGCCAGCCATCAGAAGACCGGGAAATACGCCGGCCAGCCAAAGCTGTCCCACCGGTTGCCGGGCAATCATGCCATACAGCACCAGAACCACACTCGGCGGGACCAGAATGCCCAGGGAGCTGCCTGCCTGAATGACGCCGGTGACCATGATCTTGTCGTAGCCTCGTCTGAGCAGCTCCGGCAAGGCGATGGTGGCACCGATGGCCATTCCGGCGACACTCAGTCCGTTCATGGCCGAAACCACCACCATCAGGACGATGGTGCCAATTGCCAGCCCGCCCCTGAGGGGGCCGAACCAGACATGGAACATCTCATAAAGGTCATTGGCAATGCCGGACTCCGATAACATGAAGCCCATGTAGATAAACAGGGGAAGGGTGAGCAGCGGGTACCACTTCATCAGTTTCATGGCCGCTGAGAAGCCCATTTCAGAGCCTCCGGTACCCCATAAGGCGAGCGCAGCGATAACAGCGACAGATCCGATAGCAGCGAAGACCCTTTGCCCGGTCATGAGCATCAGCATCATCGATGCAAACATCATCAGAGCAATCATTTCATAACTCATTAGAGCTCTTCCCCTCTAATTTTGGCGATATCTTTAAAGAGCATGGCAATGGCCTGGAGTAGCATCAGGAAGATACCGATACAGGCAATGATTTTGATCGGCGCCATGTATGGCCGCCAGGAGGAATAGCTTCTTTCTCCATACTGCAGCGCGTAGTCAGTACTGGAATACCCGCCGTAAAGCAGGATGATGAGATAGAAAATCAGAAAGAGAATGGTAAAGCAGTCTACCCACGCTTTGGTCTTGTCGGACCAGTGTCCGTAGAGGAGATCCATGCGCACGTGGTCACCGAGCTGCATGGAATACCCACCGCCCAACAGGTAATAGGCCACCATGGTGAACTGGGCCATTTCCAACGTCCAAAGGGACGGAACAAAGAAGGTTTTGGATATGGACGAATAGAGCAGGATGCCCATCATGGCGAAAATGAGGTACATCGCGGCTCTGCCCACAATTCGGTTAACGGCATCCACGTACCGTACATAGGTTCTTATAAAGTTGGGCATGATGGCACTTCCGTAATTGTCTGCCTTGTGAGGGCGACATTTGATGGGTGTACATCTTTGTACATAATCTATGTTTTATGTACATTTATGTACAAAGCATAAACATGCTTAATCCCAAAGTGCAAGAAAAAATTGAATTTCACGAATCAATTGAGCTTCCGACAGAGGGTGCCGGAAGCCTCAAAAGTGAGAAGAAAAAAGGGAGGTCAGGGAGTGGATGTAATGGTTTCTAAATCCATTTTTTCTTTTTCAGATAGACAAGCTCCAACAGGCAGAGCACAACCAGGGCTATTGAAAACCAAATAAACGCATGGGGAGACTCCACGCCAGGCATTCCGCCGATATTGATGCCGAACAACCCGGTCAGTATCCCCAGGGGCAGCGCGACGGCCGCCACGATGGACAGCAGGTACAGATTGCGGTTGAGGCGGTCGTTCATGGCGGCATTTAACTCGTCTTTGATGACCTGGGCGCGTTCTCTCACGCTGTCCAGATCCTCGCAGTAACGGGTGAGCCAATCTCCCACCTCAATCAATCGGCGGCGGCAGAAGTCATTCATCCAGGAAAGCTGGCTTTCCCTGAGGTAACTCACGACGTCCTTTTGAGGTGTAATATAGCGCCTCAAGATCATTGCCCGTTTACGAATATCCAGTATGGATTCGCGGACGTTCTCGTTCTGGCTGTGGAAGACTTCCTCTTCCAGTTTATCAGTCTCTTCCACCAGTCCGGTCACAGCAGACTGCATGTGATCATAAAGTTCCACGCAAACGTCAGTCAGCCATTCCCCGGCATCTTTGGGGCCCTTGTTTTGGGTGAATGACTCAACAATATCCCTAAGCGCTTTTAATGGACGTCGGCCGGCCGAAATAATGCTATTTTTGGTAATCCATATACGTAGGGACACCATATCTTCCGGTTCTGCCCCCTGATTCAGGTTGACGCCCCGCAGGATGATCAGCGCGGTATTTTCGTTATCCACAAGACGAGGGCGGGTTTCATCCGCCAGCAATGCTTCGCTGACGAGCGCATCCAGTTGCATTATCTCTAACAGGAACTGCTCAGCATCAGGATGAAGTGTATTGATATGAAACCAGGTCAGTTCACTGGAGGCTATCGCCTGGCGTATGGCTGAATCTGATTCGGGAGTCAGTTCTGTTGCTCCCCCTACACTGTCGAGGCGGAAGCTATAGATAATCGGTGTCTGGTTCACTATCGGAATCCCTGCTTCTAAGTGAGCTATTTAACGGGGTCTAAGGGGCTCAAGCCTATAACCACAAACTGGGTTTATAGCCATAGATTGAATAATAGCGTATGTGGCTGATGACAACTGGTTTCATTGCATGCCTGTAAATTCAACTGCAGGCGTACAGGCGCGGGATGATGGACTTTCAGGGTTAAGTTGATTTCGCATTGGTCGGAATAGATTTCAAGTAGCTTTCCATCGTTGGTCTTCCATGGCTCTGGTGATGGATAGCGAATATCCAGGCATTCATGATGGTTTTCTGAGAGTAACCGGACCTGGGTGCTCTGTCCCTGCGGGTCCCTACATTGATGGGTCTGGATATGCCAGCCCTCGCTCAGATGAATCTTCAGGGTGACTTCCCACAAGCCGGAGTCTGTTCGTTCGGTTTTGTATGCCTGAGCCCAGATCTGACCGGCGGTCGTGTATTGAAGACCGGTGGGATTCGGTTGCTCAACCTCCGCCAGTCCTTTGAGAAAGTAGGGACAGGACATGGGGTACTGACTGACAGAGTGGGCGAAGGCGGCTATATGCTCGTTGGTGATGGCCTGAATCTGTAAGTCTCCGGTACGCCTGTATAAAGCAGTCAATACACTGAGCATTTGCGAGTTCCCGGAGATTGTGGCCTGGTCTCCCAGGTTTTTACTACGCACCAACATAGGTCCCTGATGATCACCGCTACTGACAAAAAAGCCGCCGTTATTCTGGTCCCAATATTGTTCTTTGAGGGTGGTAAGCATGGCTTCCGTGCGCTCCAGCCAGATATGATCATGATTGGCGTCATAGATTTGCAGCAGTCCCTCTATCAAATGAGCATAATCTTCCAGCAGGGCATTGTCGCTACCGACCCGATCCATACTGAGTCGCCAGAACAATCCATTGGGTTGGCGATGAATTTGCCAGAGCTTCTCTGCCGCTCTGACCGCTTCATTCAGCCATGAAGGAACTTCCATAACACGGGCTGCTTCCGCCAGGGCAGCAATCATCATACCGTTCCACTCGGTGATTATCTTTGTGTCTGTCAGCGGAGGAACCCGGAGTCTGCGGTGTTCGTAGAGACGGGTTTTGATCTGCTGAAGTTTATCTATTAACTGTTCGTAGCGAGTCGTGGACTCCGTAGTCTTGTGGCCAAGGGGCAGATTTTCAGCCAGAGTAGCCATTGGGGCTGTCAGGTGGAGAATGTTGGCACTCTCGAAGTTCCCGGTGCCGGTGATACCGTAGGCTTTCCTAGCCAGAATCCATTCCTCTTTATTCAGTAGTGATTTCACCTCATTGTAGGTCCAGATGAAAAAGCGTCCTTCCATGCCCTCGCTGTCGGCATCGGTTGCGGAATAGAACAGGCCGTCTTCACTTCGCATGTCGCGAAGTACATAAGTGATGATTTCCGACACCACGCGACGATATTCCGGGTCTCCACAAATCTGGTATGCCTGGGTGTAAACCCTGATCAATTGCGCCTGGTTATACAGCATCTTTTCAAAGTGGGGCACTTGCCAGGCACTGTCGACGGAGTAACGGTGAAACCCACCGCCTATATGATCGTAGATACCTCCCTGCAGCATGTTATCCAGTGTCTGTCGAATCAGATCCCATTCCGGAATGCGGGGTAAAGGTCTGTCGTCCCGGGAAATCTGGTCCAGCAGGAATAGTAAAGTTGCTTCCTGGGGAAATTTGGGAGCCTGGCCAAATCCCCCGTGATGCTTATCTGCTGTTTGCAGCAGCTGGCCGCGTACTGCTTCGATAACATCATGTCCGACACTGGCTTCAGAAGAGGGTGGCGTGAGATATCGATCTATTGCTTCGGCAAGCCTTTTACCCTGCTCAACCAGATTGGCATTTTCAGTGTTCCATAGTTGTGAGATCTGCCCCAGGAGGCGAATAAACTGCTCTTTACTGAAATAAGTGCCTCCAAAAAAGGGATGACCCTCCGGGGTCAGGAAGGTCGACATCGGCCAACCGCCCTGGCCGGTCATAATCTGCACTGCCGTCATGTAGATTTCATCCAGATCCGGTCGTTGCTCACGATCCACTTTAATCGGGATAAAGGAACGGTTAAGCAGTTCTGCCACTTCCAGGTCATCGAAACTTTGTTCTTCCATCACGTGGCACCAGTGGCAGGTGCTATATCCAATCGACAGGAAGACAGGCAGATTCCGGGATTTTGCCAGGGCAAAAGTCTCTTCATTCCAGGGGTGCCAATGGACGGGGTTGTGAGCGTGTTGTAAAAGATAGGGAGACTGTTCGCGAATCAGGTGATTGGTAAAAAGCGGTTGGCCATCCTGGTCGAGATGACGGGTTCGAATATTGTACTGGCCTTGCTTGGAGCGCTGGATATCCCGGAGATCTTCCATATCTGTCTCTTTGAAGCTGGGTCAGATGAAACATCAACAGAGCCTGGGCCACCGTGTCATCAGTGTGGTGATTATTAAGAGTACTTAAATGTGGCAATCACCAAGACATCTAGGGCACCGCGATATTTCCTGTGGCGCTGCAATATTTATAGTGCCACGAATTTTATCCGGTAGCCCGACAATTATTTTTGTTCCTGACTAATCCTAACAAAAAGCGGACTCGTAAGTTCAAGCATCTACACAGAAAACGTATTTGCAGAAAATACATATACAGAAAATATAGAAACTGGTGGGAACGGGTAGATATCTGTCAGGGAATGGTTGATATCTGAGTAATCAGGGAATTGTCTGTCGAGTAATGGCGATGGAACTGAATCAGGGCGGCAACCCGGCCGTAGCGGAATTTTCCAAAATTCAAAAGCTTTCGTTGTGGTATGGCTATTTTGGTCTGGTGCCTTTCGTTGCTCTGTCTTTGGTCATCGCGGCGGGGATGTTCAACTCCGGCGAGGTGCGCTGGCTTTATGACTCGTATAGCGCCCTGGTGCTTTCTTTTATGGCAGGAATCTACTGGCCTATGGCGCTGAAAGAACATGGGCCCGCCTGTCCGGCGAGACTGATGCGGGCGAGTATTCTGATATCCCTGTGGGCCTGGTTTACGCTGATGCTCCCCCCGATTTGCCGGCCTTTGGCTTTCAGTGCAGGATTTGCTGTGTTGTTTGGAATCGATCGATTTGTCCTGGAGGATTTGTGGTCCTGGGACTACCTGAAGATGCGTTTGCATCTGACTATCGTGGTCGTGGCGAGTCAGTTTCTGGTGGCACTGGCCAACTAAGGCTTTTCTCAGCCCTTTGACAGTGCCCGCCTATGCTTGGAGAGACGACTGTAGCCATTGCTGCAGCTGGGGCAGACTTAGAACACCTGATTGCCTGGATTGTTCCCTTCCTCCGCGGAACAACACCAGTGTGGGGATGCTTCGGATCTGGTATTGCTGGGCCAACTGTGGCCACTGTTCTGTATCAACCTTGACACAGCGGAGCCGAGGCTCAAGAATCTGGGCCGCTTGGGCAAATATCGGGGCAAAAGTCTTACACGGACCGCACCATGGCGCCCAGAAATCCACCAGTACCGGAATATCATTCTGTAGATGTTTATGAAAATTGTGTGCTGTCAGTTCAATCACATGGCTGCTGAACAAAGGCTGTTTGCAGCGGCCACAGCGTCCGCCAGACGACAGTTTGGCCGTCGGCACGCGATTCTTGCTATCGCATTCACCACACACAATGTGCATGTTATCAGCCTCTACATGAGACTGATGGGCAAATTTCTCGCTCATACCCTTACAACCTGTCATATTGTCTGTAAAAGTTCCAACTCCTTCTCTAAATGGGGGAGTATCACGTTGCTTTCAAGGTTATGATCCCGCTCGTTTATCATCCCTGCTACAGTCCCGAATTCTCACCTGATCACCGTTTCCCCATGGAGAAATTCGGTTTGTTGGCCGAATTCCTGCGTAGCCGGTCCCTCCTGACGCCTAAAAATACATTTGTGCCGGAACCGGCGTCAGAGGCTGAGATCGTCATGACTCACTGCCCAGAATATGTCCGGCAGTTCAGGCTTAATCAATTGCCGGCCAAAGCCATGCGACGTATAGGCATCCCCTGGTCCGAAGGGGTGATGGAAAGAACCTACACCGCCGTAGGAGGCACTCTGTTGACCGCCAGATTGGCGCTTCAGTACGGATTAGCTGCCCATCTGGCCGGCGGCACTCATCATGCGCATGTGGATTTCGGCAGTGGTTTCTGTATCTTCAACGATCTTGCTGTTGTGGCGCGAGCGCTGGTAGCAGAAGGTGCGGTTGACCGGGTATTGATTATTGACTGTGATGTACATCAGGGTGACGGCACTGCCAGTATTCTGTCACGGGATGATCGGATATTTACCTGTTCCTTTCATTGTCGGGAAAATTTTCCTCATCGTAAGGCTCAGAGTGATTTCGACATTGAACTCGGTCGGGGGGAAGGCGGGCATGAGTACTATAAGGCTCTGGAAAACCACCTGCCGTACATTGTCAGTATTTCGCAGCCCGATTTCATTCTTTATGATGCGGGTGCCGATGTGCACCAGGATGATGCTCTTGGATATTTGAATTTGTCTGACGAAGATATGGCGCTTCGGGATGAATACATTATTCGAATGGCTCTTGATCAGGGAATTCCACTGGCCTGTGTGATTGGTGGAGGGTATTCCCGGGATCGTAAGGCGCTGGCGGCCCGACATGGCATTGTCCATCAGGTAGCTGCCCGCTTGTTTGAGGAATACGGTTTATAGTCCGTGAATCGTAGCTCTTTATAACCGATATAGCCCTTTACAACCGTTATTGTCGTGGCTTTACTTAATGAGGGTCGCCCGTCCCTTTGATGTGCATAGAAGTGCTGGAAGCCCCACACAGAATGAATTCAGAATTTGATTAACCTATCACAGGACATTGGAGTGAAGATCTCTGCAAGGCTCTGTATTAAATATCAATTGAGAGATTCTCCCTGCCGAAAGGGTGAAGCTTGCAGGACTGTTGAATGGAAAAAAACGTTGTAGTGGGAGACCGGAAATCGGTCCTGCTGAATATTTATTGTCTGGCGATATGGCTTCTGGTGTTGTCTTCCGGTGCTCAGGCAGATACGGAAATTGCCATTGCTGTGTCCAAGACTCCTTTATCGGCTCCCTTCTATGTGGCGGAACAGGAGGGCTTCTTCAAGGCCGAGGGATTACAGGTCAATCTCAGGGAATGTCTTGGAGGTCATCGTTGCATGCAGGACATGCTTGCCAGGGAAGTGGATTTCGCGACCTGCTCCGATATGGTGATTACCCAGCAGGCAGCATTAGGTAAGCCTTTCTATGTACTCTCCACCTTTGTTACCTCGGCAGATGACAGTCAGTTTGTGGTACGCCGTAGTTCCGGAATTACCAGCCCGTCGGATTTCATCAAAAAGCGCATAGGGTATGTGAGGGGCTCTGCCAGTCACTATTTTGCGGAGGTTTTCCTTCTACTGGGCGGTGCAAATCCTGAAAGCAATACGTTTGTAGAGCTTCAACCCGAAGATATGCCCAATGCTCTATACGAGGGACAGGTCGATGCCGTAGCCATCTGGCAGCCCTGGTCCTATCTCGCGCTACAGAAATCAAAACAGAATGCGTTTGTCATGGATGTGATCAGGCCATATACGGTGACTTTTAATCTCACTGGTAGCATGGCGTTGGTGGACAGCAACCCACAAGCGACGGTTCGACTGATTCGCGCCCTGGTGAGAGCTGAACAGTTCATTCTTCAAAACAGCGACGATGTTAAGCGCCTTGTTCAGCAAAGAACCGGTATGGGGGAGAATGTGCTGGATGCCATCTGGCCCGGTTACCATTTCCACGTGTCGCTGACTCAACAGTTTCTTTTGACCTTGCAGAACGAGTATTACTGGCTTCGGCAACAGGATACTGAGGGGAAACAGTTCACCAGGGAATCCCTGGACTTTATGGATTACATTGTGGCTGAACCGTTGCGGCAGCTCGATGTGAACAGGGTGCAACTGGTTCCCGCACTGGATTAGGCGTTTACAAGCCGGCATTTCATTTCAAACTGTCATCTTTTAGTCATTCAATTTTCATCATTTCCGTACAGACTTGCGGCATGCTTCTCGGCCGTCCCGCAGGATGCCCGTTATTATTCCAGGAACCTGTTAAGGTCTCATTTGCACTGAACGCCGGATGAAACTACAGGTTCTGGAAAAACCTCCCTGGCCCGCAGGTGGTACAAGACTTGCCTGTTCAGGGCTCAACCAAATTACAAGGACTGGAAAATGATAAATCTCAGCAAGCATAAGTTGAGTGTTGCCATTGCAGGAATTCTGTTTGTTCAACCCCTGATGGCAAGTGCCGCTGTGGATCTTTATTTCTCTGAATATATTGAAGGAAGCAGTAATAACAAAGCACTGGAAATATATAACAACACCGGTGCTGATGTGGATCTGAGCGCCTATGAGATTCAATTTTACTTTAATGGCAGCAGCACGGCTGGTGCCACGCTGAATTTAAGTGGCACGCTTCCGGACGGAGATGTTTATGTGGTAGCCAACAGCAATGCGGCTACTGAAATTCTCGATGTTGCTGATTTTACCAGTGGTGTGGGATTTTTTAATGGCGATGATGCCATCACCCTGCTAAATGGCGGTGTGGTTGTCGATTCCATCGGACAAATTGGAGTCGACCCCGGCAGTGAATGGGGAACCGGCGATGCCAGCACCCAGAACAATACGCTGCGCCGACTGGGTTCTGTGGGAGCGGGGGATGCGGATCCTTATGATGCTTTTGATCCCTCTGCTCAGTGGGAGGGTTTTGCCAACGATAGTTTTGATGATCTCGGCAGCTATGCCGGAGGACAGGATGATGGCGGCGACGGTGACGATGATAGCTCTGCCGGAGTTTGTGGTGACGCCGCCACCTTGATCAGCAGTATCCAGGGAGCTGGAGATGCCAGCCCTATGGTCGGGACCGAGGTGATGGTCGAAGGCGTCGTGACCGGTCAACGAGACGGTGGCTTTTTCCTGCAGGAAGAGATTAAGGATGAAGACGGCAACGCCTCAACTTCCGAGGGGATATTCGTGCTCAGCAATGAGGCTGTGGTTACCGGGCATCAGGTCCGGGTGCTGGGAAGCGTAACGGAAAGCTATGGGCTAACTGAAGTCAATGCGGTGAAAGATATTGTGGATTGCGGTGAAGGAGCATCCGTCACCCAGGCTCAGATAGCTTTCCCTTTACCTGAAGATCAATCCCTGGAGCGCTACGAAGGGATGATGGTTTCCGTCAATGATCTGCGGGTCACAGATATCAATAACCTCTGGCGCTATGGTGAATTTGGCCTGAGCCATGCTCTTAAAGTGCAGCCGACTGATCTGTACGCACCGGGTACTGAAGGGTATGAACAGGTTATTGCGGCGAATAGCCGTAACCGCATCTATGTAGAAGATAGCAGTGGTTCTTCCTATCCGGCACAACTTAGTTTCTTCCCGAGCTTCAGTTACGCCAATCCGATTAGGATCAATGATCTGGTGAGTGCCGCCGGGCCGCTGAACTATTCCTACGGGCTGTACAGAATCAATCCGCAGAGTGACATTGTGGTGCTCGGAGGGCGTGAATCTGCTCCGGATCTGATGTCGGGCAACCTGAGTATCGCCAGCTTCAATGTCTTGAATTATTTCAACGGCGAACCGACCGGTGACGGCGGAGTAACGTTTGACTATGAAGCCAATCGCGGAGCGGAGAACCAGGAACAATTCGACCTTCAGCAGGCCAGGATTATTGATGCTCTGACAGTGTTGGACGCGGATGTTGTCGGTCTCATGGAAATCGAGAATGACGGTTTCGACAATGTCAGTGCTATCCATTCCCTGGTCGACGCACTCAATGCCAACATGTCGGAAGACAAAGCTTACACCTTCATCGCGACGGCGGATGGCTCAGTGGTCGGCACGGACGCGATTGCTGTCGGTATGATCTACCGTGCATCTGTTGTGACGCCTAAAGGCGATGCGGTCAAAATCTCCATGCCGGTGCAGGATCTGGGCAATGGTGAAACCCAGGCGATGCGTACTGCCCTGTTGCAGACCTTCCAACATGTGGAAACCGGGCAGGAAGTTGCAGTGGTGGTCAACCACTTCAAGTCCAAAGGGTCGAAATGTTATGAAGACTTGAATTCTCCATCCGAAACCGACGCAGCCCAGGGGAGTTGTAATGCCCTGCGTGTATCGGCTGCTGTAACGCTGGGTAATGCGCTGGCCGAAGCCGATCTGCCTGAGCGGGTTCTGATTCTGGGAGATCTCAACTCTTATACCGCCGAAGATCCTATTGCGGTGTTGACCAGCTATGATGCTGCCGAGCGTGGTTATACCATCAAGACGGCTGTGAATACTGCAGCGAATGAGGGTAACTCGGTTGAAGTGACTGACACCTTTGGTTATGTGAATGTTGCAGAAGAGTTCGATCCTGAAGGTTTCTCCTATTGGTTCTATGGTAGCGGTCAGATCGGTTCACTGGATCATATTCTGGTGAATCCCGCATTGCTGGAAGATGTTGTCGATGCGACCCATTGGAACATCAACTCCCCTGAAGCCTATCAGTTACAGTATAACCAGGCGCTGACCCATTACCGGGATGAAGACGGCTATGCGTTTACCGATATCGGGCCGTTCAGAAGCTCTGATCATGATCCATTCATTCTGTCACTTGATCTGCCAATGAAAGCAGCACCAGGGGACTTCAATATGGATGGAAAAGTCGATGTTCGCGACCTGCTGGCACTGCTCAGACAGCTCTACCACAAGGTGACAGACGATAATCGTCAATTTGACCTGAATGGTGACGGGCGCATCAATCTGTGGGATCTGTTGGCATTCCTGAAACTCTGGTAAAGACCGGTTTCGTGCTACATTTGGGGCCGTTTCGGCCCCTTTTTTGTGCATATCGCTTGCTGATTGCCATGAGCATCCGTTTACGGATTAAAGTACCCAGTTTTATGCTGATTATAGGAAGTTGGCGCTCTCCTGAATTTCCTCTTTATCCGGGTGATCCTCCAGGCCGTAGTGCGACATGATCAACTTATAGGATGCGGAGGAACGAAAACTTTTGATCGCCTGATTGATGCTTTCAACATCTTCGGCAGTAGTCGACTTTCGGCTCAACAGAAAATGCACCAGATCCCGGTTCAGCACATGGTCGTGAACGGACACCTGCCCCCCAATCCCCATTTCATTAGCAATAAAGCTCAAGCTGACCCGGTCGCCTACGACCAGGTCGACCCGATAATTCAATAGCAGCGGAAGCAGGGCATGATTGTCTTTCAGCAGCACCAACTGATTTCTCTGGGAGAGCTGTTTGTGGTTCAGGGCTTCATATTCAGCGCCATAGTAGGCGCCTATCACGGCTCCCATAATCAGTTGATAGCTGTTTAACAGCTGATCCAGATCCTTGGCAGGAAAGTACCCTGACTGGTCTCGGCGGATAAACAGGACCATGGTTTCATCACGGTAACTTGCGGTAAAGCGCCCATACTTTTCTCTTGCCGGAGTAATCGAAGCTCCGGCCACCATATCTATCCGCCCGTTTTCCAATTCCAGTAAGGCTCGTTTGGAAGGCATCTGCACAAACTCGTAATTGCACTGTGCCGTTTCCAGTATGGCTTTGACCAGTTCATGATCCAGCCCGGCCATTTCCCCCTTGTCATTGATATACATATAGGGACGCCAGTTGGTCTGGTTGACCACAATAGTTTTTGAACAGTTTGAATAGGCTGCTGCAGATGAGAACAGGAACAGGATGACGACTACGGCTTTTACACTGAAGGCTGGAATTCGCAACATGGCGGTACCCTCCATTTTTATGGCCGTTTTTATAGGCTGATTAGGGCTCAAAATAGTGTGAATTAGCCCTTGTTAAATAATAGACGAAAAATGTCTTCGGAGGGTATCTGGAAACGATAAACGCCAGTCTGTTTCGATACCGAAAGGAAGACTGGCGTGGATGGAAGGACCAGTAAGGGTCAATAGGGACCCGTAAGGATCAATAGATATCAGTACGCAACGCCGATTCGCTCGTTGGGATGTGCATTGTTTTCCACCTGGTCCAGCATGGCTGCGGCGTAATCCTGGACAGAAATCCGGCTTTTGCCTTCTTCGTCAACCAATAGTGAGTCTCCACCCACTCTGTATTGACCGGATTTTTCTCCGGGGAAAATCTCGGCAGCAGGGCTGATAAAGGTCCAGTCAACGCTGCCACTGTTTTTGCGAAACACTTCAAGCGCCTGAGACTGGGCAAGTGCTTCACCTTTATAGGCTTCCGGAAATTCCGGGTTGCTTAACAATGTGATACCCGGCGCTGCTTCCAGACTTCCCGCGCCACCGACCCAGTACAGTCGATTGATATTGGCTTTGGGAAGTTCTTCAAGAAGTTTCCGGGCGGTGTCCGGAGTAATTTCATGATTGCCGGCGGCGCGTCCGCCAATACTGGCAATGACGACATCTGCCTCCAGGTTGAGTGAAGCGAGTGAGGCGTTATCTGTGAGATCAAACGCCTGACCGGTCAGATGATCGTGAGTAGGGAGTTTGCTGGTATCACGTACCAATGCCACGATTTCATGGCCCCGATTGAGAGCTTCCTGGGCAATGGTCCCACCAATCCAGCCGGTGGCTCCGAATATTGCGATTTTCATCACTATTCTCCAAGTTTCTGGTTCATTGAAAGTTGGAGCCAGTTTATTGGAGACTAAAAATGAGATAAATTATCAAAATAGAACTTGTTTGTATCAAATAGTGAAACAATTATGGATAAAATCGAAGCGATCCGCAGTTTTGTGGAGGTGGCGAAGACCGGTAGTTTTACCACCGCCGCGGATAACCTCGGTTACAGCAGAATTAAGGTGTCCCGCCATGTCAGCGAGGTGGAAGACTGGCTAAAGCTCCGGTTGCTACATCGTACCACTCGGAGAGTCAGCCTGACACAGCCCGGCGCTGAAGCCCTGCCACTGTGTGAACAGATTCTCAATGCTACAGCCGCTTTGGAGAGTCAGGCTCAGGTGCTGCATACAGAACTGGTCGGTAATATTCGGGTGGCTGCGCCGATCGGGCTCGGGCAAAACCTGCTGTTTGATGTGATTAAGACCTTTGCTCATTTGCATCCGAAAGTCAGAATCCAGCTTTTGCTGTCAGACCGTATCGCACAGCTTGTGGACGAACGAGTCGACGTGGCGCTGCGATACATCCACCAGCCGGATGAAAACCTGATCGCACGGCGGTTGTTGCAGGTGGATTCTGTTGTGTGCGCTTCCCCTGAGTATCTGGCGCGCTCAGGAATGCCGACACATCCCTCCGAGTTAAAGGATCATAATTGTCTGACCCACCTCGATGCCCGGATATGGAGCTTTGTGGTGGACGGTAATATTCAGGAAATTTCCGTTGCCGGAAACCTTGACGCCAATGATGCGAATGTACTGCTCAAAGCGGCTCTGGAAGGAATGGGAGTGGCCTTACTGCCGCTAGATATTGCCGGTCCTCACCTGAAACAGCGCAAGCTGGTGCAGGTGCTGTCCCAATATTCCACCATGGGGGCGGCGATTTGGGCGGTATACCTGTCTCGTAGTTACCAGCAACCGGCTGTCAGAGCCCTGATCGATTATATTGCCGAGCGTTGGCAGGAAGGGGCGTCTATTCCAGGCCTCCTTCGATGAAGTAGAGCAGGCAATCCTTCTCAGCAATATTTTTGTTGGTCGTCACCATAAACAACTTGAGGGTATGCCTGGCATACAGTTTCTGGTCCCGACAACAGAAATGCTTTTCCAGTACATCCTCTCCCAGATGGTTATTGGCCTGTAGCGCCCGCAGGCCCTCCGGGCCCAGCCGTGCGATCGGCTCATCCGGGGGGAGGGAGCCATAGTTGAGGCGGTCTGCGTCGACACTCAGGGTGATGTCGGCATCACAGTATTTATCATCCGTGTAGGCAACCTGAAACCCCGGTTTGAGTTCCAGCCTGACAGGATTCCGATAACAGGTGACGGCATAGTTCTCCTGAGGTTTAGCTAAAACCTCCTCATTCTGGAAGTAGCGCTGCAGACCTTCCTTGGCTATCAGCAATGAAGGCCGGTCATTGGCTCCGCCGCATTCGATGGTGACGGTTGGAACATTCTGCTCACTGATTTCCATCAAAGCGCCCAGACGAAGGTCCGTGACAATCAGGTCATTCGTCCAGAGTGAGGTGAGAGCCAGGTGGTTTTCGTCCCTGAGCACTGCTACGGCAAATGCGGGCCCGCTTCCTGAGGTGTTGTGCAGATCAATCAGACATTCAGGACGGGTCTCCCTGATGAACTCCAGGATATTATTTGCCAGGAGGCCTTCATCACCATTAAACGGAGGTTGGAAGCAGCGGTTCAGGTCCCGCTTTCCGGGTAGCATTCGGTAGGAAAAGCGTGGCTCTGTCAGTGCCGTTTGAACCGATGCGATCGCTATGTCGATATCCACAGCGGGTTCCAGTCCCTGTTGCAGGAAATGGTAAATTGCCTGAAGCCCCGAGGGCTCGTTGCCATGCAAAAGAGTACATAACATGCGGCGTCGACGGCGATTTTTGCCTTTTAGCCGGATGATCGTGGGATGGCCCAGATACTCAAGGAATTGCTCAACCGAGCCCTGCAGTGCCTGGGAATCAATCTGTTCAATGATTTGAAGATCCATATCTACTGTGACATTTTTGATGCCACTAAATTGGTGGCAGTTAATACTTCATTTGCCTCTTAACATACACTTGTTACTTCACCTTTGGCCAGTGGCTAACCGGCGTCCCCCTGAGGTAATTTTCCTGGTACTGCTTGACCAGTTCGATCAGGCCGTTATCCAGGCCCAGCCTGCTCTCTAATACCCGAATGCCTTCCAGTTGCCAGATTGCGCCGTTCTGACGCTGTTCCAAAGTCTGTTCGGCAACGCCCAGGTAATGGGAGATTTCATTGGCGGATACCTTGAGGTTCTTGAGCCCGGTTGCCGCCAGAGGGAGCAATTCTTCCAGGATATCCACAACCGGACGTTCTTCCAGTTTGTTGGCATCAATGTTTGGCCAGAATAGGTGGGCATTGAGCCCGTCTTTGGCTGCACGGTAAAAATTATGTTCGGCGTAACGAAACGGTATACCGGGCAGAATACTGTTGATAAAAGGCCTGATAGCTTCAATCAGGCCGATCAGCACCGCGGAGGTAGAAAGCATGTCGGTCGGTGTCGGACCGGCGGGGAGGGACCTTAGTTCTATGCGTAGGTGGCCTCCGGCTGAGGGGTCATAGATCGGCCGGTTCCAGCACCAGATACTTCCCTGGTGTAGCCTTAACCCAGACAATTTTGGCGGCATGGCGTCGAGTGGCTCTTCATCGCAGAAGGGGAAGAGGGGCTCAAACAGATAAATGGATTCTGAGAACAACTCGTGAACATCTTCTCTGACCCACCCGTGACCAAACAGGACTCTTGCCGGCAGGCGCATGGAGAGTGGGTCTTCCATTCGACAATCGATGGACTGCTTGAACAAGGCGACCCTGGTTTCGTGCCATAACTTTTTGCCCAGAAATACCGGAGAGTTGGCTGCGAGGGCTAAGCCCAGAGGTGTGACCAGTTGGGCGGCGTTAAAGGCATCACGGAAGTCTACCGGGTCGACCCGATAATGAAACTGGAATGAGGTATTGGCTCCCTCCAGTGTCACGTCGCTCCAATGCAGGTTGAGTTTTTCAATGCCGGCAATACGGATATGGAAGTCGCTTCCCCGCTTGTCCCGCAGGGCTTTGGCCAGTACGTGGTAGCGTGGTTCATCGGTCATCGCATGCAGGCCGATATCCGCGGTTTTCAGGGTCGGGAGGATACCGATTGGAAGAATGCTGGCATGGTGGTTGGCCGCCACTGTGCCAAGTCGTTGCAGCATGGTCTCCATTTCTGTCTGCAGGGTGGAAAAGGGGGCTCCAGCAGCAGCGACCGGTGCAAGGTTATATTCCAGGTTAAATTTGTTCAGTTCCAGCGTTAGCTGCGGATGATTGAATTCCGCCAGTATGGCTTTGTTGCAGCATACCGGGTGCGCCTGTTCATTAATGGCGTAAAGCTCCAGTTCTGCTCCAAAACTTGGCTGTCCCACGCCAAAGCCGGGGGTATTCAGCAGTTTTCTTAATTGAGACAGTTCATTATCGAGCCGGTCGCGGAATTTGGCGAAGTCCTGCTCAGTAAACTGGGTTTTTTCAATTGACTGTCCCATGCCCGTCTCCGTCAACAGCCCTTGATTTTATCTATGCAAAACAGCGCTTCTACTTCATTAAGGCACAACCTGCAAAATTTGAGAAGTCTACTGTTGCATCTGAAGTCCTTTCGAACACGTATTCACTTTTCAGGCCAGACTACTCGCAAGATGGTGCCACATTGTTACCTGAATCGTTACCTGTATCCGCGATATCCCGACTTGGGGCATTGCTAACCATGATGTGTCTCAGTATGTCCACATTAGGGCAGGTGTACTCATGTGCTGATGTACCGGTGATTGTCGAATCCGAGCAACCGGCGAACTTTAAGGAGATATGTTCAGCCGCCGCTGGCGCATTGGGATATTTGGCGGGTTATGGGTTGGTTCCCAAAAAAGATATTTCGATCAAGTTGGTGAATCATTCCCTGGAGCATTACGGCTACGTTGCTTTTGGCAGCTACGACCGGGGGAGCAGTGTTGTCAGCCTGATGTCTCTGAAAGCGATCACCAGCATGGAATCCGTACCGGCCATGTACGGTCAGGCCTTCGACCAGGTGCACTATCGTGGTGCTGTGGCCCACGAAATAGCGCATGCGGTGTTCCATCAGAACAGTCCCAATGCCCGGCTCTCGAATGCAGCGCAGGAATATCTGGCCCATGTAACGCAATTGGCGGTTTTACCGCCCGAGCGGCGTCAGAAAATTATTCTCAAGGCAGATGTTGGTGGGTGGGAATCCGGGGACGCCATCAGCGAGGTGTACATGGCCATGGCACCTGATAAGTTTGCCGTGAAGTCGTATCTTCACTTCACAAAGATGGATGACCCCAAAGCGTTTATCCAGATTCTGCTCAATAACAAATGGTTTTACGTATATGCTCCCTGAAAAACGGACAAGTGGCCCCTGCTTTTTCTCCTAAATTTTTCCCTTACCTTTCCGTTATCTTTTCCACTACTTGTTCCCGCTACTCGTCTTTTGGGGAGGGTTCTGTCTTTCGGTAAGGGAGGATCGTGCCGGCATCGGCCATGTAGGCCTCAACGCCTTCTTTTTCCTGCTCGAGGTAGTCAGCAATGGCACGCCTGAATTGCGGATGTTGAATCCAGTGTAAAGAGTATGTGGCAATGGGTTCGAATCCCCGGAGTATTTTATGCTCTCCCTGTGCCCCGGCATCGAAAACCTGAAGGTTGTGTGCGATGGCGTGGTCGATGCCCTGGTAGTAACAACATTCAAAATGAAGCTGGTCGAATTCTTCCACGCAGCCCCAGTAGCGACCGTATAGGGTCGTTTGGTCCTTAAAGAACAACGAGCCCGCAACCGGTCTCCCCGAGTATTCAGCGAGCAAAATCAGCATCTGTTCCGGCATCGTGTTGCGGATGGTGGTGAAAAAGTCGGGCTTCAGGTAGGGCGTTTGACCGCGTTTCAGGTAGGTCATCCGGTAGAAAAGATAAAAATCCTGGAGAACCTGATCGGTAATGTCAGTGCCTTCATACCACCTCATGGTGACCCCGGCCTCTTCGACTTTTCGTCTTTCTTTGCGGATATTTTTTCGTTTGCGGGAGGTCAATTGATTCATAAAAGCATCAAAGCTTTCGTAGCCACGGTTAAACCAGTGAAACTGGGTACCCTGTCGGCTTAGTAAGTGGGAGGGGATATCTGCCAATGACTGGCTTTGGGGATCAGGAAACAGGAAATGCCAGCCGGATAGCCCTTTATCAGAGAGTTCTTCCCCTATTGCCTGCAGAATTGCATGACCAACCGGTTCTAGGGGGACGCCTTTTCTGAGCAGAATACGTGGGCCAACGGAGGGAGTAAAGGGTATGGCCGACAGTAGCTTTGGATAATATTCCAGGCCATGACGGTGATAAGCATCTGCCCAGGCCCAATCAAAAACGTATTCACCATAGGAATGGCTTTTCAGGTAAGTGGGAACAGCCGCGACCAGGTTATCCTGCTCGTCGTGTATCAGCAGATGCCGGGGTTTCCAGCCGCTGCTGTCACCAACGCTGCCAGAGGACTCCAGTGCACTCAGGAATTCATGGCGACAGAAAGGATTATTCCCGGAATTAAGCTGATTCCAGTCTGAAGGACTGATTTTACTCAGGTCATCACAGAATGTGACCTTCAACCTGTCTGCCGCTAGTGTTTCCATATGATTATCAGAATATCTCCGCCTGTATGCCGGGTTACCGACGACCGGACGCTTGAAAATTGCTCTGGGTTGTCACAGGATACGGGCTCATCCGCCGTTTTTCCTTCCCGTAATCTGGAAAATTCTACATGAAGTCACGCTCGGTGACAGAAGAAAACCCTATAACATCGTGCCAGAGCAAACCAGCGAAGTCCGCCTGGTGGGTGTATATGATTCTGGCAGATGACCAGTCAATCTATACCGGGATCACAACCGATGTGGAGCGTCGGTTTGTGCAGCACCAGTCGGGACTGGGGGCGCGCTACTTTCGTGGCCGACGCCCGCTGAAAGTTCTATATATCGAGTCGGCGGATGACCGCAGCGCAGCCTCCCGTCGGGAAGCTGCTATCAAGAAATTGAACCGGCCCCAGAAACTGGCATTAATTGCCTCTAATCCTTCGGAAGGCGGATGATCAACTCCGGGAGGCCTTGGTCGTCTCAATAAAGGTCTTCAGGATTTCGGCAGACTTCTCCGGTTCCTCAATCATTGGCGCGTGCCCGACATGGGGAAGAATAAGCTTGCGGGAGTTGGGGATCAGGCTGGTAAATTGTTCGGCATTCTGCCAGGCAATAACCCGGTCCTGCTCACCCCAGAGAATAAAGGTCGGGGCGGAGATGGTTCTGATCTGTTGTTTGAAGTCGAGTTGAGCAAAGTCCTCCAGCAATTCCCCGAAGATTTTCTCGTTGATGGCTTTGTTTGCAATGGAGCGCTCTGCGATCACAGTGGTGATCGGCCATGGTACAAAGGGTGGTTCTTCCATGGCAAAATTCATGAGTTGTTCAAAATCCTCTTCATTTTCAACGATCAGAGGATTCTCTCCTTCCTTCAGCAACTTGGCGAATTCACTCTCGTGATCGTAGATCCCGGCAGGATCAAACAGGGACAGAGTCGTGATCTTGTCGGGATGCCGTGCCGCATAGAGGGAACTGATAGCGCCTCCCATGGAATTACCGACCAGATGGAATTGTGAAACTCCCAATGTCGTCATCAATTCATCCAGGTAACGCACCTGATCCTCGATATGGTAGGACAGATTCATGTCCTTGGTGCTGTCGCCATGCCCCGGCAGATCCGGAGCCAGGATATGGTACTGCGGAGTCAGATAGCGCGAAAAACGAAGCCAGTTTTCTTTGTTGGCGGCAAAACCGTGCAGAAGCACTATGGTTTCAGCCTGGGGGGCTGCGTTGCTCTCGTAATAGGCGGTTTCACGTCCGTTGACGACAACCGATTTTTGTTCCAAGCCGGCCTGGTCGCGTTCGTAGTCCATCGCCATGACGTAAAGCTTCTGGCGGGCCTCCGAGCAGCCTTGCAGCAGGCAGATCGAGATAAGCAGGGTAGCAGTAAGAATCCTGGCGCTGGGCATAATCTCTACTTCAATTGTGATAGTTGATGAACGATATCTGTGCATTTAAGCAAAAACCGTCAGGTCCTGACAATCCGCCGTTTGTCAGGACGAAGCCTGGGGGATGTATGAATCTTTTGTGACATCTGCGCAAAAAATAGCCGATTTCGACTACATTCAAATATGACAGTATTGAAATATTTTGAGGTGGCTATGGCATTGTCACTGATTTTGGGACTTTCACTGTCATTGTCCGCTTGTCTGATGCCGGAGACGGAAAACCAGGCCAGCTATCAAGTGGCAGTTGTCGATCGTTTTTATCCCGGCGATGACTTTTATAAGGACGCCGGGGAAAGAAAGACTCAGAGATGGCTATATGGATTGGTGGATCTTGATCGGGACCAGGATCGTGAGCCGCTTTACCATGGCGATATTGTCAGTCTTTTTGCCTCCGCGCCCGGTATTCAGGTGCGGCGCTATGTCATGCTGCAGGGGCAACCACCCCAACAGGAAATACTGCGTCAGCTTAAAGAAGTCCGTAAGCATGTATTCTGGGGCGAGCCTATTCACGCGCTAGTGCTGTCCTGGGAGTCTTCCACCCTGGCCAGTGCGTTTGAAAAACCACTTCAGGTTGCCCATGCAGCCGATTACAAGGAACAGGTCCGTCAGTGGGGGCTTGATCAGGAGACCTGGAACCTGAGCTACCAGATCATCAGATTGCTTGAGGATATCGCTGAAACCGGTGTGAACGTGTTCACCATCGCCGGTAATGGGGGGAGCGGAATGGTAAATACTTACTCCTTCGCATCAGGGGTGATAACGGTAGGTGCCAGCGAAGAAGGATTGCAGCACTTTATTTCGGAAAACGTATTTGTGTCAGCCCGAGCCAGGGCTGTCTACCAACCCGTATTGGTCCGGGACGGTGCCGGGGTGCCCGTGGGATACGATCTGGACGGTGATAACTGTGCAGAGGTTCCGATCAGTTGTCTGACCGGTTACTCGCCCGAAAGGATGGATTATCCGGAGCGGCCCTGGTCATTACTCAAGGGGTCTTCATTTGCTGCCCCGCAAGCCCTGAAGCATCTGCTGGCCGGTGGAGCCAATTACTGCCAAAGTTCCGCTCAGGGGAAGCGTTAAGTCTAATTGTGGCTATATAGCCATTCATTGAACATGTGAGTCTGCCGACTGCCAAATAATGGTAAAGAAAACCGTTATGGGGAGGGGCTGAATTTTGGGGGAAGGAAACCGCAGACGCTTTGGTCTGTATGGTCGAGAGGCGGTGTGGGCCTTGTATGTTATGGCTTCAGATTTTCAGGTCACCAGGTTTCTAAATCCTTTCTTTAGAAATTCCATTTGGTCTGCAAGGATGCGGCGATTCGCCAGATACAAATATTCATAGCGGTTAGGTGTATAAGGCACGGCCAGTAATTCCATTCCACAATCTGACAGAAGTTTGTTTCCTTTGTGGCTGTTGCAGCGCTTGCAGGCGGTAACCACATTGGTCCAGATATCCCGTCCACCCTTGCTGATCGGGAGGATATGATCCCGGCTGAGAAGATATTGCGGAAACTGGTCACCGCAATACATGCAACGGTATCCATCCCTGGAAAACAGGTATTTATTCATTAGGGGGGGAGTGGAGCGTAGCTCTCGCGGGTTCTGGCGGCCTACAAGGATTTGTGGGACGTCGATAGTCGATTGAACACCTTCGTTATTATAACCACCATGAAAAGTGGCACAGACATCACCAAAGCTGTAAAGAACTCTTTCACAAACAAGTTCTGTTACCGCGGAGTAAACGTCCAGCCAACACTGTGGCAAGCCCGAGGGTGTTATCTTGAGCACCATTGGGTACATCAGTCACCTCTCTAAAGGGTAAAATATTTGGGCTGATGAATATTCAGCAAACCCAAAGTCACTGGAGTGACGATTACTATCAGCCGCCTATTGAAACGGCATTCAGCCACTATAAAAACCAGTTCCTTTGACAGTTGTATTACAAGTTGAACATTTTTTCTACGTTTTTTTCCTCATCCCGGACCATCAGAAGGTTTAAATAAGCATAAAAAAGGCCAGCAATTGCTGGCCTTCGGCATATTGGTAAGTTACGGATTAACTGTCACTTATTTTTGTGGTGAAGTTTGTACTCTGAATTGAGTCCCTTGTAGAGGCTGACGCACATCAGGATCAGCACCACGGTGAATGGCAGACCCGTAGCGATAGCGCCGGCCTGCAATGCCGTAAGGGCTTCAGCTCCGCCACCGAACAGCAACGCTCCTGCGATCAAACCTTCCAGGGTTGCCCAGAAAATACGCTGAGGAACCGGGGCGTCGGTTTTACCACCTGCGGTGATGCTGTCAATGACCAGTGAGCCAGAGTCTGAGGAGGTGACAAAAAACACCAGAACCAAGGTGATACCGAGGAATGAGGTGATAGATGTCAGGGGCAGATTTTCAAGCATTTGGAACATCGCCAGGGAAACTTCTGAAATACCTTCACTCAGTGCGCCAACGCCTGCCTGGGCCTGATCAAGGGCAGATCCGCCGAATGCTGCCATCCAGATTAATGTTACGAGGGTGGGAACCAGCAGTACCGCAGTCATGAATTCACGTACGGTGCGGCCTTTGGATACGCGTGCGATGAACATACCGACAAATGGCGACCAGGAAATCCACCAGGCCCAGTAAAACACAGTCCAGCCATGGAACCAGGTCTGGTCTTCACGTCCGACCCAGTTGCTCAGGGGGATAATGTTTTCCACATAGGAACCAAGAGTCATGCCGACAGTGGATAAAATGGACAGGGTTGGCCCGGCAAATATGATGAATAGCAGCAGAGCTGCCGCCAGAATCATATTGATGTTACTGAGGAGTTTAACGCCACCATCAAGTCCTCGCACCACAGAGAATATTGCCACCGAGGTGACCCCGATAATGATGGCCACCTGAGTGTTGATGGTGTTGGGTAAATCAAACAGGAAATGCAGACCGCTGGCCGCCTGTTGAGCGCCAAGGCCAAGTGAGGTCGCCAGGCCGAAGATAGTGGCCAGTACGGCCAGTACATCGATCAGATTACCCAGATGGCCCCATACCCGGTCCCCGAACAAGGGAAAGAAAGCGGATCTGATGGTAAGAGGAAGATCCTTATTATAGGAAAAGAACGCCAGGGCTAGTGCCACTACGCCGTAAATTGCCCAAGGGTGAAGACCCCAGTGATACATGGTGGCACCCATGGCAGCTCTGGCGCCGGCCTGGGTATGTGCCTCCGCATTTAGTGGTGTGCCATACCAGTCGGTGTAATAGGCAATGGGCTCGGCGACACTCCAGAACATGAGGCCAATTCCCATTCCTGCAGCGAACAACATGGCAAACCAGGAGATAGTGGAGAACTCAGGTTTGGCATCTTTTCCGCCCAGACGGATTTTTCCGACCGGCAACACAATGATTGCCAAGCAGAAAATAACGAAGATATTGCCACCGATCATAAACAGCCAGTCAAAACGATCGATCGACCATCCTCTGGCACCGACTAGTGCCTCTTTGGCTTCTGCTGGGAATAGCAGGGTTCCGATGACAAATATCAGGATAAGAATTGCACTAATGAAAAAGACCGGATTATGAAGATCCATGCCCATCATCTGTACGTTATCCTGGCCTACCTCATAGTCGGTATCGTAATCTGGATCGACCGGCCGGGATGAGTCTGTATGATTCATAGGGGCTCCTGTTGATTCTTGTTTAGTGGCGATCTCACACGCCTGACTTCAATTAGTGTTGAAAATAATGCAGGTCAGGAATGTTTCGCCTGTAACAAGCCGATGACTTGTCTATTTTATTGATTCTACATGAAGATGATCAAAAATTAGAGTGTAGAAGAAAAATAGAGAAAGGAGACTGTGTAGAGTTCAAAGTAAAATTGTCTCAGGTTTTAGAGCGGCCGCTCAGGGCTGTTTTGAACCTCCAATTGATTCTCCTATTAACTATACGAACGCAGATTTTCCAAAAGCCAGCGATGAAATACATGGACTTTATGGAGCCCGGATTTATAGCCTGGACACAGCCAATAGTATTCGTAGTCACTTTTTATGGTAACCCCGAGTACGTTCACCAGTTCTCCACTGCGAATGGTTTCCTCTGCCAGGAAATCAGGTACCAGGCCGATACCTAAACCTGCCTTGACCGCCTGAAGGGTCATGAAGAAATGTTCCCATCCTGCTCCGTAATTGCCGAGTTCGGGGTTTACATCGAAGTTTTCCAGAACCCGGGTCCATTGGCCTGGCCGGGTGCTGTGAGGTAGTAATCGGTGACTTAATAGGTCAGCCGGTGTCTTCACCGGTTTTTCTGCCAGCAGCGTGGGGGCGGCCACGACCATCAAACGCTCCTGCAAAATTTGCTCTGCCTGGGTAGGTGCACGATCCCTATGCAGGCAACGAATGGCGACGTCGGCATTGGAATTGGCAAAGTTCATCTGCCCGTCTCCAGTGACAATATCAACCTGAATGTTTGGATGGCGCTCGTAGAAATACTTCAGCCGGGGTAGGAGCCAGATACTGGCAAGGGACGGTATGACATTTAGCAATAAAGGCTCACTGGCATCAACCTGCTCCTTCAGATTGCGGGTGGCATGGGAAAGGGTGTCGAAGACTCCTGCCACTACCGGGAGATACTGGTGGCCGGCTTCAGTGAGAGCAATTCCGCCGGCATGTCGCTCAAACAAAGGAGTGTCCAGAAAGGATTCCAGGATTTTGATCTGTTTGCTGATGGCGCCCTGGGTCACGCTAAGTTCCTCTGCCGCTTTGGTAAAACTGAGGTGGCGTGCGGCAGCTTCAAAGGCTTTAACAGCATTGAGCGGTGGTAGACGTCGGGGCATGAGAGGCCTGATTGGGATTGTGGCATGAGAAATTCTCATGAGGATAGCGTATTACTCCGTTGCGTACAAAAAGTGAACCGCTTTAAATGGCGTCATTCAACAGGCTTGTCTATCGCCAGGAGCTTTTCTCATGTCTCATGTGTTTCACCGTCAATGCCGTTCCCCGCTGCCAGTCGCTGTGTCCGGCCAGGGGCCATATATCGTGGATAGTACGGGTAAACAGTATCTGGACGGTTGTGGCGGGGCTGCCGTTTCCAGCCTGGGACATAGTCACCCTCGGGTGCTGGCGGCAATCAAACAACAAATAGAGGCGATTCCTTTTGCTCACACTGGCTTTTTTACCAATGCTGCGGCAGAAGAGTTGGCGGATCTGCTGGCAGAGAGTGCTCCAGGACATTTGAATCACGTGTACTTCACCAGTGGGGGATCCGAGTCCATGGAAGCGGCGCTCAAACTGGCAAGACAATACTTTTTGGAAAAGGGACAAAGCAGTAAGCGTTACTTTATCGCCCGTCGCCAGAGCTACCACGGGAATACGCTTGGAGCGCTTGGGGTGGGTGGCAACCAGTGGCGGCGTGCACCATATGAACCGTTGATGGCCCCCGCCAATCTGATTGCTCCCTGCTATGCATATCGCGACCGCTGGAATGACGAATCTGAATGGGAATATGGTCAGAGAGTCGCTGAAGAACTGTCGAGTGTGATTGCCGAGCAGGGAGCGGAGAACATTCTCGCTTTTGTGGCTGAACCCGTGGTGGGCGCAACCGCCGGTGCGGTTCCTGCCGTCCCCGGATATTTCAAAAGGGTTGGAGAAATTTGCCGTCAGCATGACATCCTTTTGATACTGGACGAAGTCATGTGCGGGATGGGACGTACGGGTACTCTGTTTGCCTGCGAGCAGGATGATGTTGTTCCCGATATGATCGCCATCGCAAAAGGTTTGGGAGCCGGTTATCAGCCGATTGGGGCGCTGATGGTAAGCGATGGGATATACGATGCCATCGCCGAAGGGACCGGATATTTCCAGAATGGCCACACCTATATGGGGCATCCGACGGCTTGTGCTGCTGCTTTGGCGGTTCAGAAAGTCATTCGTGAGGATGGTTTGCTGGAGCAGGTTAATGGCTTGAGTGGCCAGCTATTCCCATTGCTGCATGAGCGCTTCGGGTCTCACCCTCTGGTGGGAGACATTCGGGGACGCGGCTTGTTTATTGGTCTTGAGATGGTCAGAGACAGAATCACCAAAGCCCCCCTGCCGGAAACCACTCTGATGCATAAACTGATTAAGGCGTTCGCCTTGGAGGAGGGGCTGATGTGTTATCCCATGGCGGGCACGATCGACGGCCGCTTGGGTCACCATGTGCTGCTTGCCCCTCCATTTATTTTGAATACCTCCCAGCTCGAAGAGTTGGTCGACAAGTTATACGTCGCTGTTGACCGAGCCTCTCAGGCGATACAACCCATGCTATACCAGGAGGCTGTCTGATGACTGTAGATCCCACGTTACCACCGGCATTGATCATCGTAGCTCCCAACGGCGCACGTAGAGGGCGGGATGACCACGGCCGCTTACCTTTGTCGCCGGATGACATGGCGGAATGTGCCGCTCTCTGCCAAGAGGCTGGTGCTGCAATGATCCATATGCATGCGAGGGATGATGAAGGACGCCATTCTCTTGATCCTGATCTGAATCGCCGGTTTATCGATCGGGTGAAGGACACTGTGGGGGATAATTTGATTATTCAGATGACCACTGAAGCGGTGGGGCAATATACGCCGGCCCAGCAGATGGCTTCGGTCCGAAAAGTGATCCCCGATGCTGTCAGTCTTGCCATAGCTGAGCTACTACCTGTTTCCGAAGGAGAGGGAAAGTCCATGCAGGGGGATCGTGACATACAGGGAGTGGGGGAGTTTCTGGCCTGGGTGAGTGAATCCGGTATCTTGCCTCAATATATCTTATACGACGTCCATGATGTGCAGCGGTATCATCAACTGAAAATGTCAGGGTTTATTCCATCTACCGGACATCACCTGCTATTTGTCATTGGGCGCCGGGGGCAGGGAAGTCCTGCTGATCTTGCCACCATGCTGGCTGCCCATTGCGATGATACTCCCTGGGCGGTCTGCGGATTCGGGGCGCTTGAGTACCCGGTTTGTATGGGGGCGCTGGCGATGGGAGGTGATGTACGAGTCGGGTTTGAGAATAATCTGCTCCTTAATCACGGAGATACTGCGCCCGATAATGCGGCGCTTGTTCAACAGGTTGCAGGCATTGCACGGCAGCTGAATCGTCCTATTCTGAATGCATTGGAGGCCAGGCACCGTCTGTTGAAATAGAGTTTCATAACGTTCCAACTAAGAGTCATTTTTTATACGACTTTGGTCATAGGCCTAATTTTCTATAGATTTCTATAAGTGACTGTCACTAGTGGTCGATACTTAGTGTGAACCGCTTCGCTATGGACTATATTGATGTGAAAGGGAAAAAATCTGTACAAAAATTGCGCAGTTTCTGGGCTGGAAGTGAATCGAGAGAGAGAATTATCTCTCAGTTACTTTCAGTAGAAAGGACCATGAGCGAAGACCGGGCCTCAGTAATATGGGTGCGCCGGGCTTTTGTTTGTCAATGTCGATAAAAAAAGAAACAAGAGGAAACGTAATGAAGATCAAGACAGTGGGTACTGCAATCAAGTCAGTTGTAGCTGGAGTCGGAATTACCGTTGCAGCCATGACCACGCCTGTCCAGGCACAGGATTTCATTACTATTGGTACGGGCGGCGTCACCGGCGTTTACTATCCTACCGGTGGTGCAATTTGTAGTCTTGTTAACAAGACCCGTAAAGAGCACGGAATTCGCTGCTCAGTAGAAAGCACAGGTGGCTCTATCTACAACATCAATACCATTCGTGCCGGCGAACTGGATATGGGGGTTGCCCAATCCGATTGGCAGTATCACGCATACAATGGTACCAGCAAATTTGAAGAATCCGGTCCTTTCAAGGATCTGCGTGCAGTATTCTCCGTTCACCCAGAGCCTTTCACCGTTGTTGCACGCGCTGATGCAGGCATCAAGAACTTTGAAGATCTCAAGGGCAAGCGCGTTAACATCGGTAACCCGGGTTCCGGTCAGCGTGGCACCATGGAAGTATTGATGGGTGAGCTGGGCTGGAACAATGATACATTTGCCCTGACCTCAGAGCTGAAAGCTGCTGAACAGTCCAAGGCACTCTGCGACAACAAGATCGATGCCATGATCTACACCGTCGGCCACCCAAGCGGATCTATCAAGGAAGCGACTACTTCCTGTGACAGCGTTCTGGTTAACGTTACCGGTCCTGCTGTGGATAAGCTGGTTAAAGAGAATCCATTCTACCGTAAGGCAACCATTCCTGGTGGCATGTATCGCGGCAGCGATAACGATGTCCAGACCTTCGGTGTCGGCGCGACCTTTGTTTCTTCCGCCAAGGTTCCTGAAAAAGTGGTCTACGAAGTGGTGAAAGCCGTATTCGAAAACTTCGAAACCTTCAAAAAGCTGCATCCAGCTTTCGCAAATCTCAAGAAAGAAGAAATGATCAAAGACGGTCTTTCTGCTCCTCTGCACCCTGGTGCGATCAAATACTATAAAGAAGCAGGCCTGATGTAAGGCCGGCATACCCTGGCTAAGTCCGGTCAATACTGATGACCGGCTGGCCAGGGAAATTCCTTTCATACCGCCATTGTCAACACTGACCAGCTAACAGGTTTCGTGGTTATGCCCGAAATTGAAGCTTGTCTCCTTAACCTGACCGATATAGCCTCAATATCAACGCCCCGTTGTGTTGTCAGGCTATTGTGCCAATGCAGGCATCATTAATGGAGAGTCCAGGATGTCGGAATCCACGACCAATACTTCAGATAACTCTGCAGTAGACGAGTTGCTACGCTCTGAGACGGGTAGCAGAACCCTGACCGGACCTGTCGGAAAAATGGTGATCGGGTTGCTGATCGCCTGGTCCGCTTTTCAGCTATGGTATGCGTCGCCATTACCGTTTATTTTCAATTTCGGCACTTTAAATGAAGATCAGGCAAAGTTTATACACCTGTCCTTTGCATTGTTGCTTACATTCTGTTTATTTCCTGCCCGCAAAGCTTCAGCTCATGATCGTGTGACGATCTTCGATTGGGCCTATGCCATTGCCGGTGCAGTTGCCTGCCTCTATCTGCTGGTGTACCGGGATGAATTGGCCAACCGTATGGGAGCACCGATTCTGGCAGACGTTGTTATTGCAGTGATCGGCATGATTACTTTGCTTGAGGCTACTCGACGTGCATTGGGGCCACCTTTGATGGTGGTGGCGATTGTATTCCTGATCTTTACCTTCTTCGGCCAGTATATGCCGGACGTTATCGCCCATAAGGGAGCCAGTCTAAACAAGGTCGCATCACACCAGTGGATCACGACTGAGGGCGTATTCGGTGTCGCGTTGGGGGTATCCACAACCTTTGTATTCTTGTTTGTACTGCTAGGAGCCTTATTGGATAAGGCCGGAGCAGGGAACTATCTGATCAAGACGTCTTTCTCGCTGTTAGGGCATATGCGCGGAGGCCCTGCCAAGGCTGCGGTGGTTGCATCCGGATTGAGCGGCATTATTTCCGGCTCATCCATTGCCAATGTGGTGACGACCGGTACCTTTACCATTCCTTTGATGAAGCGGGTCGGTTTCCCCGGTACTAAAGCAGGGGCCGTAGAGGTCGCTGCCTCCACCAATGGACAGCTCACTCCACCTATCATGGGGGCAGCTGCATTTCTGATGGTGGAATATGTGGGGATTTCCTATATCGAGGTGGTAAAACACGCCATCCTGCCATCCATTATTTCTTATATCGCACTGGTTTATATCGTGCACCTGGAAGCTGTAAAACTGAATATGCAGGGTATTGAGCGTCGGAATAAGCCGACGATTGCCCAGCGTATGATGGTTTGGAGCATGAACATAGTCATTCTGCTGGCCTTGTCAGGTATTGTGTATTACGGCAGTACTTTCCTGGAGTCCATGTTAGGTGGCTGGTCATACCCTGTCATGATCCTGGCAGTAGTGGCCGCTTATTTCTGGCTGTTAAAAATTGCCGCAAGTTATCCAGAACTGGCGGAAGATGACGACAGTATTGAGCTGGATCACTTGCCCGAAGTTCGCCCAACGGTACTGTCCGGGCTTTACTTTGCCCTGCCGATCGTTGTGCTTCTGTGGGCGCTGGCCGTAAAACGCTATTCTCCTCAGCAATCGGCGTTCTATTCTGTCGTGTTCCTGATTGCTATCGTACTCACTCATCGCCCGTTAAAAGCGTGGTTTCGGGGCGAGACCGATTGGACCTCAAGATTTGCCCACTGCTGGAATGATTTTGTCGAAGGTCTGATCAACGGTGCCCGCAACATGGTCGGTATTGGTGTGGCCACTGCGGCAGCCGGCATTATTGTTGGAACGGTTACCCTGACCGGTCTGGGACAGATGATGACGGAATTCGTCGAATTCATCTCCGGCGGTAGTCTGATTCTCATCCTGATTTTCACAGCGATTATCTGCATCATTCTGGGAATGGGACTGCCTACAACGGCCAACTATATTGTGGTATCAACGTTGATGGCTCCGGTCATCGTCACCCTGGGGGCGGAAAATGGACTAATCGTGCCACTGATCGCGGTGCACATGTTTGTGTTCTATTTCGGGATCCTGGCGGATGACACACCACCGGTAGGACTGGCGGCATTCGCGGCCGCGGCGATAGCACGGTCTGATCCGATTAAAACCGGTATCCAGGGATTCACCTATGATATCCGGACGGCGATTCTGCCCTTCATGTTCCTGTTTAATACCCAGTTGTTGCTGATCGGCATCGACTCTGTGTTTGATTTACTTTTGACCATCGTCAGTGCGGTGATGGCAATGCTGGTATTTTCGGCTGCCACTCAAGGTTATTGGCTGGTAAAAAGTAAAATCTGGGAAAGTCTGGCATTGCTGCTGATTGCGTTTACATTGTTCCGTCCGGGCTTCTGGATGGATTATCTGTATCCACCCTATGAAACCCTGCCGGCCACTGAGCTGTATCAGACTGTGGACAAACTGCAGCCGGGTGAATTCATTCAATTGAATGTAGAAGGCGTCACTCTGGACGGCGACGAGGTGTCGAAGACCGTGTCGCTGAGCCTGAATGAAGCTCTGGATGGTGCAGAAGCCAGGCTGAATTCCATGGGGCTGATGCTGACGGAAGAAGAAAATGACTGGGAAGTGGACATGGTGGTTTTCGGTAGTCAGGCTCAGAAATCCGGGTTGGATTTTGGATGGAAAATTGTGGGTATCCAGCAGGCGTCTGACCGTCCTGCGAAAGAATGGATGTTTATACCTGCGGTACTGTTATTGGGATTGGTCGCCACGTTACAGCGCCAACGCCGGGCAAAATCGGCAACGGCGGTAGCCTGAAGGAGCTTAATTATGTACAAATCAATAGTTGTTCCTGTGGATATGTGTGAAGACGGTTTTTCCAGTCTGGCGTTAACCCACGCCAGAGAACTGTTGGACAAGAAAGGCTGTTTGCATGTGGTTCATGTGGTACCGGGCTATCAGAATCCCTGGGTAGGGTCATTTTTCCCTGATGATGCTTTTGACAAAGCTCTCAAGCAGGCGGAAAAGGACCTGGAGACCTTTCTTGAAGATTTCTTCACCGATGACAGTGTTACCTACAAGGCTTCCACCCTGGAAGGCAAACCGGCAGATATGATTCTGAAGATGGCTGATAAAGTGAAGGCGGATCTGATTGTCATGGCAAGCCACAAGCATTCCAGGATTGAAAAGGCGGTATTGGGTTCTATAGCCAACAAGGTAGTTGGTCGTGCCAAAATTCCTGTAATGGTCGTAAAAGCTCGAGATGGACGTAATTAAAGAGGTGGCAGGTGTCTGAAGCGATTGTGTTTGTGAATGGTGAATACGTCCCTGAATCGGAAGCCCGGATCTCCGTTTTTGACCGTGGCTTCCTGTTTGCCGATGGGGTTTATGAGGTCACGTCAGTGATCGAAGGCGGACTGGTGGATAACGCCGGTCACCTTGTCCGATTACGTCGTTCGCTGGGAGAAATCGGCATGAGCTGTCCCATGTCCGATGAGGAAATCACCCTGATGCAGAAGAATCTGATTGAGCGTAATCAGTTGGAGCAGGGCATGATATACCTGCAGGTCTCCCGTGGGGCAGCCCCGAGGGATTTTGCTTTTCCGGTGGATACCAAGCCTTCCATAGTAGCATTTACTCAAAGCCGTAACGTATTGAGCCCTCCGGTGGTTGAAAGAGGTCTCACTGTGGTTACGTTGCCCGATATTCGCTGGCGGCGCAGAGACATCAAAACGGTCGGATTGTTGCCCGCCTCCATGGCGAAGCAGCGTGCGGCTGAACAGGGTGCGGATGATGCCTGGATGGTAGAGGATGGGTATGTCACAGAGGGGACTTCCAATAATGCCTACATCATTGACCGTGAGCAGCGTCTGATCACCAGGCCCCTCAGTTCGGATATCCTGCCGGGAATCACCCGTAAGGCGATACTCGCCCTGGCTGAAGAGAGTGGCATGGAAATTCTGGAAAGATCCTTCACTCCGGAAGAAGCCTATCAGGCTCAGGAGGCATTCGTCTCATCCGCTACCACGTTTGTGATGCCGGTAGTCTCCATTGATGGCCATGCGATAGGTGATGGAAAGCCGGGACCTGTTGTAAAACGCCTGCGCGAGCTCTACATCGACTTTGCCAGACGAACTCTTTCCTGAGAAAGGACTTCTGTGAGTAAGGATTCCAGTGGATAAAGACACCTGATTGCTGTCAGGACTGAGTTTGTTCGAATTTTGTGCGAATTGTAGATAAATGTGATAAGTGGTGCGCTATTTCAGCGCACATCTGTACGCTTGAGCTCAATAGCGACTATAGTTACTGAGGTGAGCTTTTCTTATCACCATGAAGTGACTTATGTGGATCAGGCTGATTATCGCAACTATTCTCGTTATTCAGGGAGCGGTGTGCTTTGCGCTTCCGGTTAACGATATATCTGAGAAGCCTGGTCCATATGATATTGCCCTCGAGTTCCTCGAAGATCCTGATCTCACGCTAGGGATCGACAACATATCTCAAGTGCCGCCGGAGAACTGGCATTACATTGCCGGAGGCGGCACCAATTTCGGGTATAGCCGTTCTCAGTTCTGGACCCGTTTTGCCCTTCATAATCAGGGAAAGACAGTCGGCCACTATGTGGTGGAAGTGGGGTATCCACAGCTGGATCAGGTGGAATTTTTCCTGTTTTCCAATGGTCGCCTGGAAAAGGAATTGCTTATTGGCGATCGACATCCTTTCCAGCCACGGGAAATTGATCATCCGAATTTTCTGCTGCGGGTACCGCTGGAACCGGGGCAGTCCAAGACGATATATATTCGTACCCAAACCGAAGGGGCCATGCAGTATCCGTTAAGGGTGTGGCAGGAAAAGGCGTTTTTCGAAGCCGCTTCGGCTGAAACCAAGCTGCACTTCTATTACTACGGCCTCATCACCATGATGATCCTTCTCAACATTGCTATTTTCGTGATGTTGCGAGAGGTTACCTATCTGTATTACGCCCTGGCCTTGCTGGGGAATATGGTCTTTTTCTTCTGTCTGCGTGGATTCTTTGCGCAACACATATTGTCGAATCACACCTGGGTGCAGCATCAGGCCATGCTGTTGTCGATACCCACGTTGTCGCTGTTTTCCATTCTGTTTGCCCGTGCTTTTCTGGATACTCCGAAGGTGATTCCCAGGATTGATCTGGCATTGAGAATATTGGCTGTTATTTCCGCAATCAATCTTGTCGGTGCATTGTTTATTCCTTATGGGATATCAATTCGCATGTCTGCTTTGCTGGCAGCGCCGCTATGGCTCATTCTCATTGTGGCGGGGCCGATTGCCTGGGCTCAGGGCAGCCGGCCTGCCATATATTTTACTTTTGCCTGGTCAACCTTAACCACCGGCTTTGTTGTCACCATGGCGCATAAGTACGGAATTCTCCCAAATACATTCTGGGCTGATTACGGTATGCAGATCGGTTCCGGAATTGAAGCGACCATTTTGACCATCGCCCTGGCGGAACGTCTGTACCAGGAGCGGGAAGAAAAAGTGAAAGCCCAGATGCAGTCGTTGAAAGAAGGCAGGGAGCGTCGTGAGGCTCAGATGCAGCTAATTCAGATGGCACTGCATGACCCGGTGACCAGGCTGCCGAATCGCAACTTGTTCGAGATGGCCATTTACGACCATATCAAGTCCGTGAACGAGAAGACCTACCTTGTGGTTCTGATGCGTATGACCCGGTTTGAGGAGATCACCAAAACACTCGGGCTGGTACATGCTGAGTCTCTCTCCCGCAGGATCGGTAAGAAGGCCAATCAGTTGGCCGCTGAACTGGGAGGAGTGAAGGCAATTGAAAAAACCAGTGACGGCAGTCACTGGGTCAGTACCTGCGATAACGATACCTTCGGTTTCCTGGTGGAAGGGGATGCCCCTACGGCACATAGCGAGGAATACAATGAGTTCATGGCGCGAATGGCCGAACCTTTTGAGTACCAAGGGCTGAATATTGAAGTCGGTGTGGCTTTCGGGGTTTCCGTTTATCCCAAGAATGGCCGGGATGCAACGAAGCTTATCCGGCATGCTCATGTGGCGCTCGAAAATGCGCGTAAAAGAAATCCTCCGCTGGCATTCTATTCTCCGCGTCGGGATGGCTATGACCAGCGTCGTCTGACCCTGATGACGGATTTACGCCAGGCATTGAGAGAGAATCTACCCATTCTTTACTATCAGCCGAAAGTCTCACTGAGTAACAATCAAGTGGTGGGAATTGAAGCATTGATTCGCTGGCGCAATGAAGCCGGTGAGTTCGTGTCTCCGGATCACTTTATTCCTCTGGCGGAGAAAACCGGGGTGATTCGTGAACTGACCCGGTGGGTACTGCGAAGAGCTCTGGAAGATTTTAAAGAACTACAGATGCTTGGATACGTGAACTCGGTATCCGTGAATATTTCTGCCAAAAATCTGATGGAACCGGATCTTGAGAAGTTTCTCAAGGAGCAGATGGAGAGCCTGTCACTGCAGCCTCATTCGCTGGTATTGGAATTGACGGAAACTGCCATCATGGAGGATCCCGGATTAGGGCTCGAAGCCCTGAACAAACTCTCGGGCGATGGAGTCAAGGTATCCATTGATGACTTTGGTGCGGGATACTCATCGTTGTCATATCTCAAACAACTGCCTGCCCGGGAAATTAAGATCGACAGAGCCTTGATTACGGACATCTGTGACAAGGAGACCTCCCGGATCATTGTGCAGACAACGATCGATATGTGTCATAGCCTGGGTTACGAAGTGGTAGCAGAAGGCGTGGAAACCCAGGCAGTGCTCGAGGTACTTGGTGGTATGGGATGTGATACGGCGCAAGGCTTTTATCTAAGCCGCCCGATGCATTTTAAGGCACTCAAATCCTGGCTGGAGACCAGGCAGTCCAGTTCGAAAACGTTATCTGCCTGACCGTTGGGCATCAGATTCCCGCTAGCCTTCAGCTTGAGCATGCCGATCTTTAACTTGAACAGGTCGAAGAGCGGTGCCCGAAGTTTCAGAACACCGCCCATCAACTTTACTCGTGACGCAGACGCAATGCTTTGGCTGCATTCACCATGGCTCGAAGAGCTGGTCGGACTTCATCCCATCCCCGGGTTTTCAGGCCACAATCAGGATTGATCCATAATTGCTGTGCCGGAATATGCTTCAGTGCTTTCTCCATTAATTCCACGATGGCCCGTTGGGTTGGGATGTTCGGGCTATGAATGTCATAAACCCCAGGCCCGATATCGTTGGGATAACTGAAATTAACGAAGGCATCCAGTAACTCCATATCCGAGCGGGACGTCTCTATCGTAATCACGTCCGCATCCAGTTCGGCGATCGCACCGATGATGTCATTGAACTCCGAATAGCACATATGGGTGTGGATCTGGGTGGCAGGCTGTACGCCGTATACACTCAGGCGAAAAGCTCTGGTTGCCCAAGCCAGGTAGTTTTTCCACTCGGACTTTCGCAATGGAAGTCCTTCCCGCAGTGCGGGTTCATCCATCTGAATAATGCGGATGCCCGCTTGTTCCAGGTCCAATACTTCTTCCTGCAGGGCCAGGGCAATTTGCCATGCGGTCTGCTCTCTTGGCTGATCGTCGCGGACAAACGACCATTGCAGCATCGTAATCGGGCCGGTGAGCATGCCTTTCATTGGCCGTAGAGTCTGTTCCTGGGCAAACTGCGTCCATGCCACCGTCATGGCTTTGGGGCGGGCGACGTCGCCATAAATAATCGGCGGTTTGACACAGCGGCTACCGTAGGACTGGACCCATCCATAACGGCTGAAGCAGTATCCGTCCAGCTGTTCACCAAAGTATTCCACCATATCATTGCGTTCCGCTTCTCCATGAACGAGAACGTCGATATCCAATGCCTCTTGCTCTGCCACCGCTTTGCGGATTTCCTCCTGCATGGCTTGGTGATACTGTTCCTGGCTGATTTCCCCTGACTTGAACTGCTGACGTTGACGGCGGATATCCGCAGTTTGAGGAAACGATCCGATAGTGGTCGTTGGAAACAGGGGAAGACCGAGTGCCTGATGTTGAAGTTGTCGGCGTACTTCAAAGGTGTCAGATCGGAAGAAGCTATCGTCGCCCAGTTGTGCCAGCTTCTCCTTGACGGAAACGTTGTTTACCAGGGATGAATGACGCCGATTGAAAATGGCACTGGCGTTGACATCCAGCTGGCCGGCGACCTTGTCTTCACCATCATTCAAGGCTATTGCCAGAATATTCAGCTCTTCCAGCTTTTGTTGGGCGAAGCTCAGCCAACCGGCGACTCCTTCGGGTAATTGATCTTCCTGTTCAAGGTCTACCGGAACATGGAGCAATGAGCATGAGGGGGCCAGCCACAGACGATCCCCCAGCTTTTCGTGTATCGGTTTAAGCCACTGTAGCAGCGCATTCAGGTCTGACCGCCAGATATTGCGCCCATCAATCACACCCAGAGAAATGGTTTTATAACCGCTGATCTTATCCAGCACGATGGTGACTTCGTCTCGGCCTCTGACGGCATCTATGTGCAGACCTTCCACGGGTAAGTGGGCGATAGTGGTCAGGTTATCCGCGAGCGGGCCGAAGTAAGTCGCCATCAGGATTTTGAGACCGGGATGACGCAATTGGTGGTAAGTAACCTCAAAGGCCTTTTTCCAGCTGTCTGGCAGGTCTAGAGCCAGGATTGGCTCATCGATCTGTAACCATTCAACGCCCAGTCGGCTGATCTCGCTCAATAACCGTGAATAAAGCGGGATAAGCTGTTCAAGAAGATCAAGGGGTTGTATCCCACTATGGCCTTTACCCAGCCAGAGATAGCTGAGCGGGCCGAGAATGACAGGCTTTGCCGCATAGCCCAGGTCTTGGGCTTCTTTGATTTGGTTAAGCAGTCGCTCCGGGTTCAATTCAAATTGAGTCTCCGCTTCAAACTCCGGTACCAGATAGTGGTAGTTGGTATCGAACCACTTGGTCATTTCCGCTGCCCGTACCGGCTCTGCCTGAGGATCCGGCGACAGCCCTCTGGCCACCCTGAAATACTGATTCAACGTTGAAACAGACGGTGAGTTCTGAAAACGCGTGGGGATATTGCCGAGAAGAAAGCTGGTATCCAAGACCTGATCGTAAAAAGAAAAATCCCCCACCGGGATTAAATTCAGTCCGGCTTGTTTTTGCCTTTCCCAGTTTTCCTTACGCAGGGCTGTGGCGACAGCTTCAAGCTGATCAGCCGTGTCATCTCCTTTCCAGTAGCGCTCAAGAGCAAACTTCAGTTCTCGTCGGGCACCGATGCGGGGGAACCCCAGATTATGTATTTTGGCCATGTCCAGTTCCATGCTGTTTGGTTAGTAACGGTTTTGCACATCCTAGACCTGTGGTACTGTGAATAAAATTGATGTTTATTCACAGTTATATGAGCAGAATTCATGTTGGAGCGTTCTCATTTAGACATCATTGCGGCCATAGAGCGATACGGTACTCTGACCGAAGCTGCTGAGCGTCTGCATCTCACCCAATCGGCCCTGTCCCACGCTATCCGCAAGCTGGAGGAAAGAGCCGGCGTCGCGATTTGGTCCAGACAGGGGCGCAAGCTGGAGTTTACCCAGGCAGGGCAATACCTGTTGTCGGTGGCTCGAACAGTGCTCCCGGTACTGGAGCAGGCAGAGGAAATGATGGCGGGCTTTGCCGCGGGGAAACGCGGAAGACTGCGCATCGGAATGGAGTGTCACCCGTGCTACCAATGGTTGTTGCAGGTGGTGAGTCCTTACCTGAAGAAGTGGCCGGACGTGGACCTGGATGTTCGACAGCGATTTCAGTTTTCCGGGCTGCAGGCAATCAAGCACTATGAGATCGATGCATTGATTACACCCGATCCCATACAGGATGATCTATTGGAATTCCGTCCGGTGTTCAACTATCAACTTGAGCTGGCCCTGCACCAGGACCATCCCCTGACAAAGAAGGACTACATCGAGCCCGAAGACCTGCAGCACGAAGTGTTGATCAGCTACCCGGTTCCCCATGAGCGGCTGGATGTCTATACCAACTTTCTGATTCCTGCGGAAATAACCCCCAGACAGAACCCCCAAGTGGAAACCACTGAGATTATGGTGGAACTGGTGGCAGCGCAGAGAGGGGTCAGTGCGATGCCCGACTGGCTGATCAGGCGTTATGCAGGACAACTGCCGATAGTATCAAGGCCGTTGGGACCAGAGGGGGTGCAGAAAAGTATTTACGTGGGAACCAGGGTGCGGGACCGGGAGATCGACTATCTCAACGGTTTTATTGAGGACTGTCGTCGCATTCAACAGTAGGACGGTGTCCCCGTCCTACTGAAGACCGATATAGGTGTTACCTGTTAGAAGTTCGCCGGCGTGGTCGCCGAGACTATCTCGCAGGGTTTGTCGTAAGGGTTTCTGAACCGGTGTGGACGGGTGGAGTCGAAATAGTAACTATCGCCTTCTTTAAGATGATAAATCTCGCCACTGACGGTGAGTTCCAATTGTCCTTTCAGTACCATGCCGGCTTCTTCACCTTCGTGGACATACATGTCTTCGCCGGTATCGGCACCCGGCTCATAGGTCTCTACCATAAATGCCAGTGCCCGGTGGCCAAAAGACTTCCCGACCAGTTTCATCTTGATATCGTTAACGGAAAGGTCCAATAAATTGGCGGGGGGGTAGACTACAGTTTGAGGCTTTTCGTCTTCAACATCCTCCGCGAAAAATTCCACCAGGGATATGGGAATGCCAGTCAGTACTTTCTTCAGCGAGCTGACGCTCGGACTGACACTGTTTTTCTCGATCATTGAAATGGTGCTGTTGGTTACACCAGCACGTTTAGCCAACTCTCTTTGGGAGAGATTTTTCTGTTTGCGAATTGCCCTTAAACGAGCTCCTACATCCAACGCTTGTCACCTCCAGGCAGTCTTTGCGACCTTCCCAGCCCGCATGCGGATGACTCCGATTGCAGCTGAGCGTTAAATAAAACAAATGGCCATTCAGTATTTTTTACAAATGTTACCAAAAGGGTGGGGGGAGACCAACGTAAACTTTTCATTTAATGCGCCTCCAGTTCACAGGGCTTGCAACTTTAAGAGATGTGTGTCAAAAATACCGAACGTTAGAACAGGATAATTTACAAATAAGCCATGACCAAGTACTTGAATCCTCATACCCATAGCGACGCACACCCTGATTCCTATTATGTGGCCACCCGGCGATACGCCGATAGCTACCCCACACTTGAAGGTGAGGTCATCGTGGATGTCTGTGTCGTGGGAGGCGGGCTCAGTGGTATCAATACCGCCATTGAGCTGGCTGAGAGAGGGGATCGCGTCGCTGTGGTGGAAGCCCGCATGATTGGTTGGGGGGCTTCAGGTCGCAATGGGGGACAACTGATCCGCGGAATTGGCCATGGCCTGGAGCAATTCCGTAAATGGATCGGTCAGGAAGGGATTGATGCGATCTCCCAAATGGGTTTTGAAGCAGTCGATATTGCCAAGCAACGTATTGAAAAGTTTTCGATCGATTGCGACCTGAAAATGGGATACTGCGATCTGGCCACCAAGGATCGGCATTATCGCGACTTCAAGGAAGACTATGAATGGTTGAAATCGACCAAATATCCCCATCATATCGAGTTATTGTCAGCTGACCGCATGCATGAGGTGGTGGGAACCGATGCCTATGTCGGCGGCTTGGTGGATATGGGCAGTGGACATGTCCACCCTCTTAACCTGATCACAGGTGAAGCCCGCGCAGCCGCGTCGTTGGGCGTGCAGATTTTCGAAAACAGTCTGGTCACCAGAATTGAAGAAAGCCCCAGTATCGTTGTCCATACCGCCAAAGGGCGGGTAAGGGCCGAAAAGCTGGTCATCTGTGGCAATGCTTATGTGGCCGGGCTGCACAGAGTTCTGGAAACCAAAGTACTGCCGGCTGGTAGCTATATCATCGCTACTGAACCACTAACCGAAGAACAATGGAGGCGTACTTTACCCCAGGATATGGCGGTATGTGACCAGAATGTAGCACTGGACTACTATCGTCTGAGTGCCGACAAGCGACTGTTATTCGGTGGCCGCTGTAACTATTCGGGCAGAGATCCCAAATCCATTGAAGGTGTCATGAAGCCGGATCTGGTCAAACTGTTCCCGTATCTGAAGGACGTCAAAATTGAATATCAATGGGGTGGTATGATTGGCATAGGAGCCAACCGTCTACCCCAGATTGGCCGGCTAACGCCGAATATCTATTACGCCCAGGCCTATGCCGGACACGGACTCAACGCGACACATATGGCCGCCAAACTGATCGCCGAAGCCATGCACAAGGAAAGCAACCGGATAGATGTGTTCGAAAAAGTGCGGCATATGACATTCCCCGGCGGCGCAAAGTTCCGCTCGCCTTTGTTAGCAATGGGGATGTTGTACTATCGGTTTATGGATTTGTTTTAACAGAATACTGCTGTGGTGGAGGAAGAGAACAATGCAACGGCTATAGATCTTCCTCCCACTCTCTTGCATATCCGTGGCTTACAAGATACCCATTAAACGAATGGAATATATACTCCATCCAAGCTTCAGTACCTTCAGATTCAAGGACTGGTACGCCTGCGCCATTGTCGGCGATAGCCTGGTCTACCATTGCCCAGTAAAACTTATTGAGATGTAGTGCTTCATCCCCATTTAACACTTCGCTTCTATTAAGAATTTCCTTGGCCAGCCTATCATTTAGGACCTCTGCATAATGCAGTGCAATTGCCCTTTCTTCCTTGTATCTATACTCAATCATATGCCTACCTTTGCTTCCCGAATAATGGACATTCTATCGGCAACCCATTCGAGTTTAGTAACCAGTTCATCTACTCGCATTCTTTTTGTAACCGTTAGTAGATAGTGACGACTGTCCTTGGGGTCGGGAACAAATTGTAGACCGTCAGGAATCTCTGTCGCTTCGAGTACCCAATACACGTCTATAGGACGCCCTTTCGCATATTTTTCTTTAAGTTTATAGATGCGTTTTAAATGCTGCCAATGGGCAGAGAAGGATAAGCCCATTTTGTCGTTTGGCAGCACCCAGGATTCGCAAGGAGAGAACAAGTAATCGCGCTTTCTGATGCCTTGAATGACTGTTCCTTCTTGAACATTAAAGTAGAGCGTGGGGTGTTCATCCCTAAGAGTTGGTCTAGCGTAGTATTTTTCAAGATCCTTTATGTAGCCACGCAAGTCTTCAAGGGTTCGAAATTGCTCCATTTGATACCTCACTCCATCTGTCTGGGTAGAGCCTACATTTCTTCTGATCTTTTCGAAATTGGCTAGAAGTTATAGGATCACCTAGTTGCTGAATGACTATGAAATATTTGATCATAAATTTTTGAATTGATTGACGAAGGACGGCATTACCCAACAACTCCAATCTTACGGGGCTTTTAAGGTGAATCCGCCACATGGCGACCAGTTACCCATATAGCGGTATTTAGCGACTCTCCCGAAAACACCCTTTTATAAACTCTTTAAACAAAACACACCGTTGAAGTTGGAACTCTGACTTCTTAAGCATCAGATAAAGCGTTTTCTCCGGTAGTCTGATACTCGGAAAAATCTCTATCAGGCTTCCTTCAGACAGTTGCCTTTCAACCGTACAATCCAACATCAACCCAATGCACATGTCTGCATTTATCATTTGATACCCAGCTTCAATATCATCAACGCGATGATGTTGGATTGAGTATAAATTCACCTGTTGCTGTTTGAGGAATTGCCTGACTTGGTAGGATAGATAATTTGCCGGTAACAGCGCCAGATTGTGGTGGTGGAGGTCTGTGTAACTTTGTGGATGACCATGCTTGGTGAGATAGTCCGGTGTGGCGCAGAATATCGGCCTGACTTTTCGAAGAGGGATTGCGATCAATCGCGAGTGGTCTTCTAATTGGCCAATACGAAAAGCAAAATCTATTGCATTCTCCTGCAGGTCCTCAAATTTCTCCGAGAGTGATATATCAAATCTGATTTCGGGATAATTTGCAGTGAATTCTCCTAAATACTCAAAAATTCCGGACCGAATCAGTGACTTGGATAATGTTAGGCTAATTGTGCCTGATAAAGCGTCCAAAGTTTCTCTCAGGCTGTCTTCTGCTCGTGAGACTTCCATCAGGATTTGTTTGCAGTGTCGGTAAAACGCCAATCCGTATTCTGTGGGTTTAATGTTGCGGTTGGAGCGTTCAAAAAGTTGGACGTTGAGGTGGTTTTCAAGCGCAGCAATCTGCTTGCTAACGGCAGAGGGCGATATATTCAAAAGTTGGGCGGCAGTACTTGCGCTTCCTTCTTCTATTACTGTTGTGAATACCTTGTATTGATTGAATTTGGCCATTTCTGATTTTCCAAAGAGTTAAGTCAGTATTGATTAAACATCACTATTTGGAAAGTGATTCTTCTTCTATAGTGGCAGAGACAAAGACCAATACAGGGAGAAAGACATGATTTTACTTGCTCAGGCTGAAGAGCTGTTTCGGCAACCTACTTCTGACTTATACCAGTATGTGACAAATATGGAGAACTATGGGGAGTGGTTTCCTGGTGTGGTAGAAATCGCCTCATTGAATGCTTTGGAGCCTGGAGAAATTGGCAAGCAATATGTAGAAACTCTGGAACTGCCAATCGGGAAGGCCCATCTGACTATTGAAGTGGTTGAGGCAATCCCTGGGTGCATTTTTATAACAAAAGGTGATCTGCAGCCTCTCTTACCCAGGATGGAGATGAGATTTTATCCGGAATCCGAATCAGAATGTCGCTTCCAGCTAAGTTATTACAGCAGAAATGATGGGCTACAGGAGACAGGGGATATCATCGCCACCCTGCGTGAAGATCTGTCTAAGCGAATTGAGAAGGCTATGAAGAACCTGCATGAGCAAGTAGTAATATAATCAAATTGACACAAGGGGATGCCCCAAGGAAATGGGGCATCTCAAATTGATAGATATTCAATTTACTGAACGATGACTCTGGCATTCACTGGCTGCACGGGTCGGTTGTTATCAAACGGGATTGCCCGTTGAAACGCCTCAACCTGCTCCTTCGAAATAGAGACCGGCTCTTTCAATACCAGCCATCTCACCCCTTCAGTACAAGGCGGTGTGGTAAGAGAACCGTTAAAGCGATAATACTCTAAAGAAGAAGGCATCAATTTGGTCGCGTCGATCGGGACATCCAAAGTTTCCTGGCCTCCTGCATGAAGAGGGAGCTGATTCCAGGCCGGCTGAAGACCTTCATTGGCCGCGCCTTGTTCAAACATCACTCCGACGACTGCCAGATTGCCTCGTTTGTCCGCATGGACAAAATGAGCTTCGAGCGGAAAACTTTGTCCATTAATGGTGTTTTCACTTGGCGAATGAAAGTGGAACTGCTTTAGTTCAAACGCTTGCCCTTCCATCCGCAGAATGTTGCCCGAGGGGAAATTGACCTGAACTGTGTGGCCGTTGTTAATAACTTTGTCGCCCTGGGTTGGGTAGTGAAGTTCGATTTCCGGCAATTCGCCGTCAAGTAACTGCGTTAAATTGATGGGAGACTGGTTTTTGCCTTGCCCGCAACTGGCGAAGTCATCATCGAGCGTTGCCCAGTAGGCCGGCCCTCTTTTCCCTGAATATGACCAGCGTTCTCTATCTTCTGAAAAAGCTTCGGGAGAAAATGCCATTCCTTCCAATAATGCTACCCACGGCATGGTCAGTGATGAAATAACGGCGGTTGGTTTCTTCAACATTGATCGATCCTTGTCGTAATAAGTTTCAGTGATTAAAAGGCAGACCAGACTGGCTGCACGAAAGACTGTTATATATGAGCAGTACTAGAAATTGGAACTTATCGATTTTTCATCTTTTCGTAAGAAAATTTTTAAAAGACTGTGTCGAAATTACTAAGGTCTATTCGACTGACTTATAGAATCTTTCATGCCCGGTTCACAAAACAGCTATGAACGGGGCTTAATTCAGCAAGAAAACAGGCACTTCAAGGAGATATAAACATGCGATTCATGATGCTGATGATTCCCAAAGGGTACGAATCTGCCGAGCCCGGAGCGATGCCGGATGTTGCAGCCGTAGAAGCCATGATGGCTTATAACAGGGAATTACAGGAAGCGGGTGTGCTGGTAGCGTTGGATGGTTTGCATCCTCCTTCGATGGGAGTCAGAGTGAGTTTCAAAGAAGGGAAGCCAACCCTGATCGATGGTCCTTTCATTGAGACTAATGAGGTATTGGGGGGATATTGGATGATCCAGGTTAATTCAAAGGAAGAGGCAATTCAGTGGGCGATGCGTTGCCCGGGCTCTGATAATGAAACCATTGAAATTCGACAGGTTCAGGAATTCGAGGATTTTCCCGAAGATATTCAGCAGGCCGCTGCCGGATATGAGGAAATGAAGAAGTGAATACCTGGCCCGGTGTGGGACACAGAATGTCTCGCGAAGAAATGAGCTTTAGCCACCTCTAGATCTTTCCAGGCAACCCTCCAGGTTTCTCCCCTTCCCATCAGGATTGACTGTGGGAGAAACCATCTCACCGAATCTTTCTTATCCACAGGAATTTCTTGATTGGAATACCTGAGCTTTAAACTATATTAAGTTGAGTACCCCAAACATTTCAGCGGCATTTATTCTCCGACTAAGTTCTATGGATAAGATCTATCGGTCTCTCAGTTTTCGCATTTCTGCTGCGCTTATTGGCTTGGTTGCGCTATTCGCGATCGTGGCATTTGCCGGATGGCGCCTGGGTTATCAAAGCACTCTGCGGCATCTCGATGAAAATATGCAGGGACAAATCGGCCTCAGAATCGAAAAACTTTCCCAGGATCTTGAAAACTATCGCCAGGATTTGCTCTTCCTGGCTTCAGTACCGCCCGTTCAGGGAATTGTCAGGGCGACAAAAAATGGTGGTGTCGATACCTGGGAGAACAGCACCAAGTCACTCTGGATTCGTCGGCTGAATGCCATATTCAGCAGTTACATGAATGCTCACCCGGAAATTGTTCAGGTTCGCTATATCGGGATTGCTGATCAAGGGAAGGAAATAGTCAGGGTTAATCGAAAAGATGACAACATCGAAGTGGTGAGTGCTGACGAACTACAGGCAAAAGGAGACAGGGGATATTTCCTGAATGCGATAAAGCTTAGCCGTGGTGAAGTCTATTTCTCCAGCATTGACCTGAATCGGGAATATGGAGAAATCGAAGTTCCCCATATGCCTACCATCCGGGTTGCAACGCCGGTACGGGATACCGGTGGGGATATATTCGGTATCGTCATCATTAATGTTAAGGCTCTTCATCTGTTCGACAAATTATTGCAGGACGTGCCTGAAGGCTATGAGCTCTATCTGACAAATTTGCAGGGTGACTTCTTGATTCATCCCGAACTGGATAAAACCTTTGGCTTTGATCTCGGCCAACGATTCCGTTGGGATGATGCATTTTCCCCTACACCTGCAAAGGTCGAGGTTCCCTCCAGAGTGCAGTTTTTTAGCAGTCCCGAGGGAAATATTACGGCTGCAGAGCGTCAAATCCTGTTTACCGGGGAAAATCCGAGTCGAGGGGTCAATCTGCTGATGACCTATCCGGAAGACAAAATTGAGGGGCAGGTAGCTCAGTCAGTCATTTCCATGTTGCTCGCCCTTATCGCCGGTATGGTGGTTGCCGGTTGCTTTTTGTACCTGTATTGGCTGAACGTGAGGCAGAAGCATAAAGTCAGTGTGGAGCAGGCCCGGTTGGCGGCGATTGTGGAAAGCACTGAGGATGCTGTCATCGGTAAAACATTGAAAGGGGTCGTCACCAACTGGAATCATGGGGCGGAGGAGATGTTTGGCTATACCAGTCAGGAGGCCATCGGTAAGCGCCTGGTGGAGCTGATTGTCCCTCCTGACCGGGTGAAAGAAGAAGAAACCATTCTAGAAAGAATCAGCAAGGGAGAAAAAATCTCCCATTTTGATACCAAAAGGCTGCGTCAGGATGGCACAGAGCTTGATGTTTCTGTTGCTGCCTCACCCATCAAAGATGCCAACGGGGAGATCGTCGGGGCCGCTAAAACCATACGTGATATCAGTCCGCAGAAAGCGGTGGAAGAAAAGATCCTTCATCTGAATGTGACGCTGGAACAGCAGGTTGCCGATCGAACCCTGGAAATTCGTCGTTACCATGCTCTGCAGGAAGCGATTTTGAGTCATGCCGGCTACGCGATTATCGCCACAGACAAGGAAGGCGTGATCACCTTGTTTAATCCGGCTGCCGAACGCATGCTGGGATATCACTCGGAGGAAATGATTGGCCGACAGACCCCTGCGCTGTTCAATCTGCAGGAAGAGCTGACGGCCAGAGCAGAACAATACTCCCGGGATCTGGAAGAACCGGTGCAGCCTGGAATTGACACCATTGTCGCCAAGTCCCGACATCAGCAGCCTAATGAAGAAGAGTGGACCTATGTTCGCAAGGACGGTTCTCATTTTCAGGTAAACCTGTCGGTCACCATGTTATTTGATGAAGCAGGTAGCACGTCTGGCTACCTGTTGATGGCATCAGATATCTCCAGCCGGGTTCTGGACCGTCGTAACATGATGATTATGAGGGATCATCTCGTGAAGGCTGCCGAGGTGGCGGAGCTTGGAATCTGGACCTGGAACCTGCTGGATGACTCCCTTGATTGGAACCGGCAAATGATGGATATCTACCAGGTCCCGCAGGAGGTCATGGAGACGGGCCTCTATTATGATTACTGGGAGCGTTCCCTTCACCCGGAGGACAAGCAGGAAACCCTGGAGAAATTGTATCGGGCCCTTGAGGGTTCCGACGTATTTGACCCGGTCTTCCGAATTGTGCGTGCCGATGGTAGTACCCGGTACATCCAGGCGACAGCCGTTGTTGAACGTGATTCTGAGGATAATCCGGTGTTAATGCTGGGGATTAACAGGGACATTACCGAGCGGCAGGTGTATGAACAGCGGTTGCAGGAAGCCAAACTGGCAGCAGATCGTGCCAATAAGGCCAAGACAGAATTCCTGGCAAACATGAGCCATGAAATCCGAACGCCGATGAATGCCATTCTGGGTATGTTGCAGCTGATGAAGAATACTCAGATGAAACCCCAACAGGCCGATTATGTGGAAAAAACTGAGTCTTCAGCAAAAGCCTTGTTGGGTATTCTGAATGACATACTGGACTTCTCCAAAGTGGAAGCCGGTAAGCTGGTGCTTGATCCACAACCCTGCAATATTGATGACCTACTGAAGGAAGTCGGGGTCATATTGTCTGCCAATGTTGGCAGTAAACCTGTGGAAATACTGTTTGATATAGATCCGGATCTTCCTGAGAGTATCCGGGTTGATGGAATGCGTCTGCAGCAGGTGCTGATTAACCTGGCAGGGAATGCCATCAAGTTTACTGAATCCGGAGAGGTCGTCTTATCGGTGAAGACCTTCTCCAGGAGTGAAAATATCCTGATTCTCTCCTTCTCGGTAAGGGACACGGGCATTGGTATTTCCAAAGATTATCTACAGAGCATTTTTGAGGGCTTCACCCAGGCGGAGACTTCCACAGCAAGACGCTACGGTGGTACCGGACTGGGGCTGACAATTTGCCAGCGGCTGGTAACGTTGATGGGAGGGGACCTTAGCGCTGAGAGCGAAGAAGGGAAAGGAAGTACTTTCAGCTTTTATATTCCTTGTACTTTGATTGAGGAACACCAGCTGCATGTCAATGAATCCCTGCGTAATCTCAAGGTTCTGATTGTGGATGACAACGGCAGTGCGAGAGAAATTCTGCAGGGACTTGTCAGCAGCCTGGGGTGGCAGGTGGATACAGTTAGTTCAGGTGAGGAGGCCATTGAAATTATCCAGGGTACTCAGCCTGACTATCTACCATACGATCTGGTGTTGATGGATTGGCTTATGCCGGGGATGGACGGATGGGAGGCGAGCGAGAAAATCAGGGCTCTCTATCCTGTGGATAAACTTCCTCTTATCGTGATGATTACAGCCCATAAGCGTGAAGCTCTGGAAAAGCATCAGGCGAGTGAGCCGGGGGTTGTTAATGGGTTTCTGATGAAGCCGGTGACGGCCTCTATGATTCTGGATGCCGTGGCTGACGGAATGAAGGATTCCCGGCGACAGGTCCAACCTTCCAGAAAGCCCCGTCGCACCAGACTGCGCGGCATCTCAATCCTGCTAGTCGAGGACAATCCTACCAATCAGCAAGTAGCCATAGAACTGCTACAGGAGCAGGGGGCGAAGGTTGATTTGGCCGATGACGGAGTTAAAGCCGTTGAGAAGCTGGCAAATACTGAGACCACGTACGATGTGATTCTCATGGATATCCAGATGCCCGGTATGGATGGCTATACCGCAACCCGGAAAATTAGAGAAGAGCTGCAACTGACGTCCATACCGATTATTGCCATGACCGCCAATGCGATGGAATCCGACAGGGAGGCAGCATTAGCCTGCGGTATGAATGATCATGTAGGCAAACCTTTCAGTATCAATCAGTTGGTTGATGTGATTCTGCATCACGCTCGCGGTATTGTGAGTGAAAGTCCAGCGCCTGATAGTACTGACACAGCTGATGCCAATGTTGTGCTGGATACGGAAACAGCCTTGTTGAGAATGCAGGGTAATACAAGTGCCTATCGACGGGCATTGAGCCAATTTCTTTCGGAAACCCCCGAGTTAATCGACACACTTGCCGAGTCCACGGAGAAAGGGGATGACCCGGAAACATACCGGCGAATGGCGCACAGCATCAAGGGAGGGGCAGCCACGATCGGCGCAAACATCATGGCGGGTCTGGCCGCCGATCTGGAACAGATATTCATCGAGCAGGGCAATGTGGACGGATTTCGGGATCTGTTGGCAGAGTTACAATGGCAATTCACCATGGTGCAGGAAGATGCCCAGGCGTTTATAGCCTCGGAGCGGGAATTACCTGAAGAGGCTGCTTTACCCCGTACTCCGGCGCAGCAGAAAAATCTGGGCAAAGCGCTCATGGCCTTGGAAGGTCTGCTAAAAGAGGCTAACCTTCAAGCATTGGATATATTCGAAGGTATGAAGGATCAGTATTCCTCCATGTATCCGGAAGAATTTGAAGAGCTGGCTGAAGCCATGGAGCGGATGGATTTTGAGGTGGCTCTTGCGTGTTGTCAGAATGTGCAAAAGCAGGTAGAGGAGTCTGCATGACAGAGATGTTTCCGGATCACGTAGAATTGGAAGTCGAAAAACGGCGTGGGCGGATATTAATTGTGGATGACCAGCCCCTCATGATCCGGGTCATCCATCAGATTTTTGCAGACGAACATGAGTTATTTATGGCCACCAGTGGCGAGCAGGCACTGGAGTTCTGCCAAAATAATCTTCCTGATCTCGTGTTGCTAGATGTCGTGATGCCAGGTATGGACGGCCTGGAAACGTGCCGCCGTCTGAAAAAGGATGAGCGCACGGCATCCATACCCGTGATCTTTGTCACCGGACAAACCACGGAAGAAGAGGAAAATGAATGCTGGGACGCAGGATGTGTGGATTTTGTTAATAAACCGGTTAACGCAAGAACGCTGCTAAAGCGTGTCCGCTCTCATTTGACGCTGAAATTTCAATCTGATCTGTTACGCAGACTGGCAATGCTGGACGGTCTGACCAAATTGGCCAATCGGCGATATTTTGACCAATTCCTCAGTCAGGAGTGGCGGCGCTGCAAGCGAGCCGGCAAACCTCTCTCGCTTGTACTTTTGGATATCGATCACTTCAAGAGCTATAACGACAGTCTGGGGCATCAGCAGGGCGATGACAGCTTGCGAATGGTGGCCTCAGCAATCGCTAGGAAAGCCCATCGTCCAGCTGATTTGGCCGCTCGTTATGGTGGTGAAGAGTTTGCGGTTATTCTTCCCGAAACTGACCTGCCGGGGGCGGTGAATATTGGGGAGCAGATTGAACAGTCGGTGCGGGAACTGCAGATTGAACACCCGTCTTCGCCAGTCTGTAATGTACTCACTGTCAGTATCGGTGTCGCCTCCATGGTCCCTGTGGAGAGCAGCAACCCGGAGCTATTGATTAAGGTTGCTGATCAGCATTTGTATCTCGCCAAGAATAGAGGTCGGGGACAGGTGTGTGCGGAGGACAATACTTCCTCCTGACTCTTTTTGCCCTTCCTCTTGAGTCCTCTTGACCTATCTTTTGAGTTCTTTCGACTTGTAATTCCAGCCTTGATTTCGGACCAGTTTGTTCGGATACAAAAAACTGACAAAACTCCTGATGCCTTGATACAGGTGCGCCATAGGACTGTCATAAAACTGTTATATTCTTTTCGCGATGACTTATTAGCTATTTGACTGACCTCAACTTTTACCGAAGTCAGCCTGTTGGCGGGAGTGTACGCGCAATGAAAATCCGGACGTTGTCCAAAGTAAGCACAGGATTGTTGTTGCTGGTGGCTGTCGTACTCAGCCTCTCAGCATACTGGGGTATGGAGCAATTGCGTCGGCAAGTGGAAAGCAGCCGGTCGTTTTCTGAATATCGGGCATTTGTGAATGACCATGTTGCCGCCAGTATCAACGCCTATCTGCGCAGTGGCGATGCCACTGATCTGTCAGGTGCAGGATCGGCCATTCATCAACTTGATGAACTCATCATGTCTGATAGTCGGAACCAGTTGGGGCAATTTCATGATCTGCTCATTGAATTCGCAGAGTTTATGGCTTCGGAAGCGAGGGCGGCCGGGAAGCTGGCGGGAAATGAAGAAGGCCTGTTGATTCAAAATGAACGAGAAACCCGTGATGGGCTGTCCAGCCTGATCAACTACAGCGAGGAAGGCCAGGAAAAAAACGCTGGATTAGCGGCAAAATACAGAAAGGCCGCTTTGGATTTGTTGTTGATGTTGCAGGATCGAACCTTTAAGCGGCAACAGGCAAATGTCACGGATGAAACCGGACTTCAGGATCTGGAAAACATCAACCGGAAGATGCTCCAGCAGGCGGAATCCATTGAATCCATGGAGCGGATTGGAATCTATAACGAAGCAGAAGTGGATGACTTTGCCGCGTTGATGGGACTGGAGTCTGACAGCTCTGACAAGGAAGAAAAAGCTGATGAAATAACGGCCAATATCAGCTCTCTTATCAAGCGCTTTCCCAAGGAGCTGCGTAATACGGCAGATATTCAGCGACGTATCAAGCAGAGCTATTCGCGCATTGAAGATTACGTCCAGCAAATTAAAAAGCAGCTGGATCATGCAGAACAACAAGTCGCGACTGAATTTGAAGGAACCTTGCATACTGCCCGAAATGCCATGATCTCTGTCGTGGTGATGATTCTGATTTTTTCCGTGTCTATTGATCAGATTCAGCGCGGAATATCCCGCAGAATCAGCGAATTTGTTCCGTATTTTCAGACCTATGCCATGGGAGATTTTCGGGAAACGGTTATCGTCTCCGTTAAAACCAGCGAACTAAAAAGCCTGCGTGATTGTGCAAATATCCTACGGGAGAGCCTGGCGGGCCTATTGATGGATATTAAGGATCGGTCCGGTAAGGTTCTTGATATCGGGCTGAATGTCAGTGAGGCCTCTGAGCATGTTGCCGTAAAAATGGAAAACCAAATGCAGCAGGCGGCCTCGGTTTCCACGGCGATGCAGCAGATGACGGGATCCTTCAATGAAGTGGCAGAACATGCGGCTAAAGCTGCGGAAACCGCTCAGGATATCAGTCGGGCTGCTGCCGACAGCAGTATTGTAATGCGCGAGGCCATTGAAGAGGTTCGATGCCTGGCGGAGCAGGTAAACGAAACCAGTGAAGATATCGGACGTTTGGGAGCCGTTGCGAACAACATCAATGCGGTCCTGGAGGTTATCAGCGGCATTGCGGAACAGACCAATCTGCTGGCCCTGAATGCTGCCATTGAGGCAGCCAGAGCAGGAGAACATGGGCGTGGTTTTGCTGTCGTGGCGGATGAAGTGCGTTCACTGTCCCAGCGTACGGCGTCATCTACCCAGGAAATCAGGGAGATCATCGGCAATATTCAGGGACAGGCTGTACACTGTGTCGGGGCGATGGAAAGTCAGGTGCAGCGGGCTCAGGTGACGGTTAGAAAGAGTGTGGATGCCAGTGAATCCATGCAGAACATTGTGGACTCCATTGCCCTGATCCGGGATATGACGACTCAGATAGCTGTGACGACCGAGGAGCAGGCAGCGGTGGCAGAGGATATCAATCGCAACATTCAGAATATCCGGGAAATCAATGAAGAAACCCGGAATTCATCACACGATACTGCCAGTATGAGTCAGCAGTTGCAGCGGGAAAACCGGGAGCTGCAGGAAGCTCTAACCCGGTTTTCTGTCTGAGCCCAGGCGGTTTTGATCATCAGCTAGCTGATACCTGGGCTGTATCTGAAGTGCTGGAAAGATTCGCTGGGTTGCCGTTAATCGTCAGTCCAGCTTAATCCAGGTCGCTTTGATTTCGCTGTACTTGTCAAAGGCATGCAAGGACTTGTCACGGCCGTTGCCGGATTGCTTGTATCCACCAAAGGGAGCTGTCATGTCCCCGCCGTCGTACTGATTCACCCAAATGGAGCCTGCTCGCAGTGCTCGGGCCATTCGATGAGCACGACCGAGATTGCTGGTCCAGACAGCCGCCGCCAGGCCATAGATTGAATCATTGGCAATCTTCAGTGCCTGTTCTTCGTCTTTGAAGGTGATAACGGTCAGTACCGGCCCGAAGATTTCTTCCTGGGCGATGGCCATATCGTTGGTCACATTTTCAAAAACTGTAGGCTCTACATAGAACCCGTTTTCCACCACTTGGGAACGTTGTCCGCCAATGGTCAGTTCGGCTCCATCTGTACGGCCCTTTTCAATATAGGCGAGAACCCGGTTCAATTGGGTTTCATCAACAATGGCACCGATATTGGTCTGTGGATCGAGTGGATGCCCGGGGCGCCAACCTTTGAATGCTTCCCGCACTTTCTTTACAAACTCGCCGGCAATACTTTCCTCTACCAGGAGCCTGGAGCCAGCGGTACACATTTCTCCCATGTTGAAGCAGATAGCGTCAGCAGCGGATTGAGCGGCTTTATCCAGGTCGGGAGCATCGGCAAATACGATATTGGGAGATTTCCCTCCGGCCTCTGTCCACACCCGTTTCATATTGGATTCACCGGCATACACCATAAGCTGTTTGGCGATACCTGTAGACCCTGTGAATACGAGTGTGTCGACATCCATGTTCAGGGCCAGCGCTTTACCAACAGTGTGGCCATAGCCCGGCAGGACATTGAACACACCTGCCGGCAAGCCTGCTTCATGAGCCAGAGAGGCAAGACGTATAGCGGTTAATGGGGATTTCTCGGAAGGTTTGAGGATCACTGAATTGCCCATCGCCAGGGCCGGGCCAAGCTTCCAGCTGGCCATGATCATGGGGAAGTTCCAGGGCACGATTGCCGCGACAACACCGACGGCTTCGCGGGTTACCATTCCCAGTTCATCGGCACCAGTGGGGGCGATCTCATCGTAAATCTTGTCGATAGCTTCCGCACACCAGCGAATACATCGTGAGGTTGCCGGAACGTCTACATTCATTGCGTCCGCAATGGGTTTCCCCATGTCGAGCGTCTCCAGTAGCGCCAGTTCCTCTGCGTGCTGGTCAATCAGGTCGGCAAATGTCTGCAGAACTTTTTTGCGTTTTACCGGTGCCATTTGAGACCATTCGCCGGATTCAAATACCTTGCGGGCAATCGCAACGGTATCATCAGCATCGGCCTGGTCACAGGAGGAGACTGACGCCAGCAGCCGATTATCAACCGGACTACGGCATTCAAAGGTTTCTCCGCTTTTAGCCCCGGCATGTGTGCCATTAACAAAAGCCCTCCCTTCAATGGAAATTGAGCTGGCCAATGTCTGCCAATATTCAAAATGTTGAACGTTTGCCACGATCACCTCGTCCATCTTTGTCAAAAATGAGTCAGCACACCATACCCCACACTCGTGGAGGGTTTCAATATATTGAACGCATGATTTTTATGACCGATCCTCATCAGAAGGGCCGCTGTTATGGCAATTAGACCGAAATTAAGAGGACATCGGAGGAATTTGAAAAAAGTCGGAATTAACTATTGATGTTTTATTTATTTTACATAAACTGGGCTTAGAGTGTTCAAAATAACAAACGGTCATGTGCGTGAAAGGGTATGGCCCAAATTAGACCTAAAATGAATAGCTGCGCGCAAACATAGCTACACGCTAACAGAGTAGTAGACAGTTAAGCTGTGGGTTTCGTTGACCCGCATTGTTTGAATCAGATACAGGTAACAGTCAGGTAGATTGAATATGGCAAATACATCCCCTCAAGATCTCGATGCATTCTGGATGCCGTTTACCGCTAACCGCCAGTATAAGTCCAACCCGCGTCTGTTGGTGGCTGCGAGTGGCATGCATTATGAAACCCAGGATGGGCGTAAGATTATCGACGGAACGGCAGGTCTCTGGTGTGTTAATGCGGGTCATTCCCGTCAGGAAATCACAGATGCCGTCAGTCGCCAGATATCCACATTGGATTACGGCCCAACTTTCCAGATGGGGCACCCGCTACCGTTTGAGTTGGCCAATCGTCTGGTTCGCCATGCTCCGGATGGAATAAACAAAGTCTTCTTCACCAACTCTGGTTCCGAATCGGTGGACACGGCTCTGAAAATTGCCCTGGCCTATCACCGGGCGAAGGGGGAAGGGCAAAGAACCCGTCTGATTGGTCGCGAAAAAGGGTATCACGGTGTTGGTTTTGGCGGCATCTCTGTTGGCGGCTTGGTCAACAATCGCAGGATGTTCGGTACTCTGCTCAATGGTGTCGACCATATACGTCATACCCTTTTGCCGGAAAATGCATTCAGTCGCGGGATTCCCAAACACGGTGCAGATCTGGTCAATGATCTGGAACGCAAAATTGCATTACACGGTGCAGACACCATTGCGGCTGTGATTGTCGAGCCGGTAGCCGGTTCTGCCGGGGTAATTCTGCCACCGGAAGGGTATCTGCAGAGGCTGAGAGAAATTACTCGTCAGCATGGCATTCTATTGATCTTTGATGAAGTCATCACCGGTTTTGGCCGGGTAGGTCAGGCGTTTGCCTCGAACAGATTTGGTGTCACTCCCGACATTATCACGACAGCAAAAGGTCTGACCAACGGAGCTATACCGATGGGAGCAGTGTTCGTTTCCGGTCAGATATACGATGCCTTCATGGAAGGTCCTGAAGAAGTGATCGAGCTGTTTCATGGGTATACCTATTCCGGGCACCCTGTGGCGGCAGCGGCAGGTATTGCAGCCCTTGATATATATGAGAAAGAAGGGTTGTTTGAGCGGGCTTTGGAAATGGAGTCCTATTGGGAAGACGGTCTACACAGCCTTAAAGGTCTGCCGAATGTGGTGGATATCCGCAATATCGGACTTGTAGGGGCGGTGGAGCTCGCTCCTCGGGATAAAGTGGGTGCTCGTGGCTATGATATTTTCAATCATTGCTACTGGAAAGAGGACGCCCTGGTTCGTTGTACCGCGGACACGATCGCCATGTCGCCTCCGTTGATTATTGAAAAAGAACAGGTAGATCAGTTGATTGAACGTTTAGCCAACTCGATCAAAGCTGTGGAGTAATTGGCTCTGTGCACTGATTGACACAGTGGATTAAACAGAGCAATCGGATATTCAGACTGAATAAGTCCCAAGGGGTGGTCAAGCCATCCCAACTTTTAATACAGCCGTCTCAGACGGCTTTTTTTAAGCAATAAGATTCAGGTGTTTCATGCGACAGATTAATCACTACGTAAATGGCCACGTCACAGGGGCCAGCGACAGGCAGACCCCGGTGTTTAATCCTGCACTGGGTGAGCAGACAGGAAACGTATCCCTGGCCGGCAGCCAGGAAGTGGAGCAGGTGATTGCCGCCGCGAAACAGGCATTCCCGGCTTGGGCGGAAACTTCGCCGCTGAACCGGGCAAGGATACTGTTTCGTTTTAAGATGATGTTGGAAGAACGTATTGATGAATTGGCGCGGGTGATTTCTTCCGAGCACGGCAAGGTGTTTGAAGACGCCAAAGGCGAAATCATTCGGGGCATGGAAGTGGTTGAGTTCGCCTGTGGGATTCCCCACCTGTTGAAAGGGGAAATCACTGAGCAGGTCGGTCGAGGTGTGGACGCCTGGTCCGTTAATCAACCACTGGGCGTTGTGGCCGGTATCTCTCCTTTTAACTTTCCTGCCATGGTGCCCATGTGGATGTGGCCGGTAGCGATAGCCTGCGGTAACACATTCATTCTGAAACCTTCAGAGAAAGATCCCAGCGCACCTTTGTTAGTTGCCCAGTGGCTGAAAGAGGCAGGTCTGCCTGATGGTGTTTTCAACGTGGTTAATGGTGACAAGGAAGCAGTGGATGTCTTGTTAACTCACCATGATATCCAGGCTGTAAGTTTTGTGGGATCAACGCCCATCGCAGAATACATCTACAGTACTGCCAGCGCTCATGGAAAACGGGTCCAGGCACTGGGTGGCGCTAAAAACCACCTGGTCGTGATGCCGGATGCTGATCTGGACATGGCGGTCAATGCACTGACGGGGGCAGCATATGGCTCTGCAGGTGAGCGTTGTATGGCTATATCCGTGGCGGTAGCCGTCGGGGATATTGCCGATGAATTAGTGGCAAAACTGGCTGATAAAGCCCGCAACCTGAAAATTGGCAATGGCGAGCAAACCGGTCTGGATATGGGTCCTTTGGTGACCAGGGAACACCTTGCCAAGGTGACCGGGTATGTTGATCAGGGTGTGGAAGAAGGCGCAACACTGGTGGTGGACGGTCGTGGGATAGAAATACCCGGATGCGAAACCGGCTACTTTATTGGCGGATGCCTGTTTGATCATGTGACGCCGGAAATGACCATATACCGCGAAGAGATCTTTGGCCCTGTACTTGTCGTTGTCCGGGTACCGGATTATGTCTCAGCAGTTAAGCTCATTAATGCCCATGAGTATGGTAATGGAACCGCCATCTTTACCCGCAGTGGTGGCGCCGCCCGTCAGTTTGTTCGTGATATTCAGGTGGGTATGGTAGGCGTTAACGTTCCTATTCCGGTGCCTATGGCATTCCACTCTTTCGGTGGTTGGAAGCGTTCACTGTTTGGCAGCAATCATGTTCATGGAATGGAAGGCGTCAAGTTCTATACCAAGCGCAAGGCCGTTACCGCTCGCTGGCCTGACGGTGACATGGGAGCAGAATTCGTGATGCCCACAATGGATTAAGAACGGTCGGCCCCTCAAGGATGAGGGTCTGTAATCTGATGATCTAATAGCCTTGGATACCTGAAAATGAAAACTGTTGATGATATTGCGTCGGTCAAAACAGAGGGAGTTACATCGGAAACCTACTTGCCGGATCCTTCCAAGCTGATCAGTGGTCAGCCAACCCAAACCCTGTGGAATAACTTTTCTTCTCCGGATAACAAGTTCCATGTCGGGATCTGGGACTCCCAAGCTGGAGAATGGGCCGTGAATTACTCTGAGCAGGAGTTTTGTCTGATCCTTGAGGGTGAGTCGGTGATCCACGACGAGCAAGGTGGTCAGCGTAGTGTGAAGGCTGGTGACCAGTTCTATATTCCTGCGGGATTCAAAGGGCGTTGGGAAGTGCCGGAATACTGCAAAAAAATCTATGTAATTTACGAGGCCTGAACCATGACGCAACGAGCAAAGCATACCGGTTCTTTTTATGCGGCAACCCGTAATGATAAGACCGAGCGCCCGATTCTGACCGGGGATATGGAGGCAGATGTCTGTATTATCGGAGCAGGTTTTACCGGACTATCCAGTGCGCTGCACTTGGTGGAAGCCGGGTTCAATGTCATTGTGCTTGAGGCGTCCCGCATTGGATTTGGTGCCAGTGGCCGCAACGGAGGCCAGCTCGTTAACAGTTACAGCCGTGATATTGATGTGATCGAAAGTCATTACGGTACTGATCTGGCCCGGGTATTGGGGGATATGGCATTCGAAGGTGGACGTATCATTCGCGAGCGCATCGATACCTATGGCATCGACTGTGATTTTCGGGAAGGCGGAGTATTTGCTGCACTCAATCCACGGCAGATGCATGAGCTGGAAGAGCAGAAAAAGCTGTGGGAACGTTTCGGTCATCAGCAGCTGACATTGCTCGATCGCAACGCCATTCGTGGAGCGGTCAATACTGAAGCCTATTGTGGTGGCATGTTGGATATGTCGGGTGGCCATATTCATCCCCTGAATCTGGCGCTTGGCGAAGCTGCGGCAATCGAGAAGCTGGGTGGAAAGATCTACGAAGACTCCAAAGTCATTGCCATCGAACGCGGGGCCAGTCCGGTAGTCAGAACCTCAAGTGGTTCTGTGCGGTGCAAATACCTGATGATTGCGGGTAACGCCTATTTGGGAGGGCTTGTGCCGGAACTGGCAGCCAAGTCCATGCCTTGCGGAACCCAAATTGTCACCACGGAAGTGTTGGGTGAAGAAAAAGCCCGCTCCCTAATTCCCTCACTTTATTGTGTAGAAGACTGCAACTACAAACTGGACTATTACCGTATCACTGGGGACTTCAGGCTCTTGTATGGTGGTGGAGTCACCTATGGAGGGGGAGATCCAGCATCCATTGAAAGCTTTGTCAGGAAAAAACTGGAGGGTACATTTCCTCAACTGAGCGGAGTCAGGATTGAATTTGCCTGGGGCGGAGATTTCCTACTGACGCTGAGCCGCTTGCCTCAGTTTGGGCGAATTGGAGATAACATCTACTACGCGCAAGGCTATAGTGGGCATGGTGTGACAACCACCCATCTGGCTGGAAGGCTGGTTGCTGAAGCGTTAAAGGGCCAGGCGGAGCGGTTTGATGCTTTCACTCAGTTAAAGCATTTTCCTTTCCCGGGCGGACAGCTAATGCGAGTGCCATATACGGCGATCGGAGCGCTGTATTACGGACTACGTGACAAACTGGGAATCTAAACGCAGTCGAGGGGCGGCCCGTTCGCCCCTTCAACATATTTCCGCGACATTATCTAGCTGAGCTGCATTACTGCTGGTCTGCCGCTAATGGCGAATAACCTTAATTCTGGGCTTTTTTGTCGTCTGTTGATTGAGTGCTATTTTCTGCAACAGCGACTGAGGCTTTAAAAGTTCTAATTTCCCGTTGAAGATCGCTAATACTTCTCGTCGCGACATAAGGTTTCCAGACGCATACCCCCATAATTTCCATGTGGATATCTCCGCAGCCTTCTTCGGTGGGCATTTGAATATTGTCCCAAGCCAATGAAGATGAGCTGTAAAGGGCAATAAGAAGTAACGGTAGGGCGAGAATTCCCTTCATGTTGAGCTCCATAATAGATCTATATGATATTAAGAAATAATGCCTAAGCTGAAAGTAATAAGGCGACAGAATGTTACAACATTTCACATAAAATGCGATAAAAATTTTGTTAAATGTCCAAGTATCAACTGGACAGTGTATAAATTATGGTTAAGACACCATCGCAAGGAATGCTATGAAAAATATTTTATTGATAGTGATATTTTGGGGACTCTCTTGTCAGGCTTTGGGCGAAATCTATCGATGGGTAGATGAAAGCGGCAAGGTTCATTTCAGTGATCAAAAGCCAGAGAATTTATCTGCCGACACCATCAAGCTGGAAGTGAATACTTATAGTAGTGTGTCCTACGATACCTCGGTGTTCGACACCGGCAGACAGGTCGTAATGTATTCCACTTCCTGGTGTGGGTACTGCAAGAAAGCCAGGGAATATTTTCACGCCAATCATATTAACTATGTTGATTACGATATTGAGAATGATGACAGTGCTCGTCGTCGATATGATCAGCTAGGGGCTAAGGGAGTGCCTGTGATTCTGGTTGGCAATAAACGCATGAATGGGTTCAGTGAAAGCGGTTTTAAAAGGATCTATTCGGATTAATTTGTCATAGCCCGTTCACACAAAAAGCCCGGAGATTTCCGGGCTATCAGGTCCAAACTAACGGGCTGGTAAATCCAGACTAACTAGCTGGCTGTTGTTGGGTAATGCAGTGAATGTTCCCGCCGCCTAACAGTATTTCCCGTCCAGGGAGCTGTACGATTTCCCGATCAGGACACAGGTCAGAGAGAATATTGGCAGCTGTGTCATCCATGGCATCGCCAAATGCCGGCATGATAATACCGCCATTCACCATCAGGAAGTTGATATAGCTTGCTGCCATACGTTCCCCGGCGCGACGTGGCCATGCGTGAAAGGCTTTGTCTATGCCATCCACTTCATCTTCGGTCTGTACCAAGGGTTGGGGTAGCGGAACTTTAACCACCTCCAACTTACGGCCTTTTGCATCCCGTTGACTTTGCAGATACTGCAGGGCAGTCAGGCTTCGTTGATACTGAGGATCTCTCTCATCATCAGTCCAGGCCAGAGCAATTTTTCCCGGGCCAACAAAGCAGGCCATGTTATCCACATGACCATTAGTTTCATCGTTATAGATGCCCTCAGGTATCCAGAGGATTTTTTCAACGTTCAGGTAGTCTCTAAGCCGCGCTTCAATTTCTTTACGGTTCAGATGAGGATTCCGGTTGGGATTGAGCAGGCACTCTTCAGTGGTGATTAACGTACCTTCGCCATCAACGTGAATAGCCCCGCCTTCCAGTACGAAACCGTCAGAGCGATAACGTGCTACCCTTTCAATACTGCAGATCTTTTGGGCAACCTGGTCGTCTCGGTTCCAGGGCTGGTATAAACCACCGGTTAATCCACCCCAGGCATTGAACTCCCAATCGACACCGCGTAATTCTCCCTGACCGTTGATGACAAACGTGGGGCCGGTATCCCTGACCCAGGCATCATTATTGGATATCTCTACCACTCTGACGTGATTGCTCAGACGTGCACTGGCGTTCTCAAATTGATCTGCTGAAACGCCGATGGTCACTGGCTGAAAGCGGGCAATTGCTTCGGCAACAGCCAGGTAGGCTTTCTGAGCCGGCTTAGCGCCAAATCGCCAGTTATCCGGCCGCTCGGGCCACAACATCCATGTCTGGAACTGTGGTGCCCATTCCGCGGGCATGTAAAAACCATCTGCGCGGGGAGTGGAGGTGAGCGGCAATGCCATGGATCAACGACCTCCGTCTTTTGTCATCAAAGGTTGATAAAGGTCTGGGCGGCGATCTCGGAAGACACCCCAGGCGTGACGATGACCAGCCGTCTGGTCCAGATCAAAAGTATGTACCAGTACACCGGAATCTTTGCGATCAAACTCTTTGACCTTTTGACCGAATTCGTTAGCAATAAATGAAGAACCATAAAATTCGATGAATTGCTCTCCCTCGGTTTCCCTGCCGGTCCTGTTGGACGCAATCAATGGTGTAAGGTTGGCTGCGGCATGTCCCTGCTGGGTGAGCTGCCAATGATCCCTGGAATCGATGTCGGTGTCCTGGGGTTCGGATCCTATGGCGGTCGGATAGAACAGGAGTTCGGCACCCATCAATGCCATAGATCTGGCGGTCTCCGGGAACCACTGATCCCAACAGATACCCACACCAATACGGGCATAGGCTGTGTCCCATACACGGAATCCGGTGTCACCCGGAGTGAAATAGAATTTTTCAGAATAACCCGGGCCGTCCGGAATATGAGTCTTGCGATAAATGCCCAGGTTGGAGCCATCTGCATCAATAATCGCCACTGAATTATAGTAGGCGTTGTTGGCGCGCTCGTAGAAACTGATGGGTAACACCACCTGCAGTTCTCTGGCTATCTTCTGGAAATGAAGGATGGCAGGATTTTCACCGGCTGGAGTGGCAAATTGCAGATATTCCTCTTTCTGCTTCTGACAAAAATAGCAGCGCTCGAACAACTCTTGCAGGAGAATAATCTGGGCACCTTGAGCGGCGGCTTCCCGCACCAGCTTTTCGCCATTGGCAATATTGGTATCAACGTCCCAGCCACAACTCATCTGCGTGGCAGCTACAGTTACATTTCTCATGGTTTCTCCTGATAAGCCCCGTGACCGATGGTTCTCCGGGGCAAAAGTGATGTAAGTGGATTGTCCACGATTATATCAGCAGACCTTTAAGCTACGTTACTTCTTCCATGGTTCACAGATAAGGTAGCAACAGGCTGTATTCCAGCTCCGTAATCTGGTGCTCAAACAGTCGTACTTCAGACCATTTACAGAGACTGTAAATACGGAGGAACTCTTCGCCAAACCACGCTTTCAGCCTGTCGTCTTTTTCCATCGCGCGGAGGGCATCACGGGGGTTATCCGCCAAAGCAGGATGATCCTGGTCATAGGCGTTATTTTCTATCGGGGGCGGTGGCTCAATCTGGCTCATGAGCCCCTCACCGATTCCCGCCAGAACAATGGCAACGGCGAGATACGGGTTGGTGTCTGCGCCGCTCATACGGTGCTCAATACGAGTTGCTTTTACATCGCCGGAGGGAATTCGCAGTGCTGCTGTCCGGTTGTCATACCCCCAGGTTTTACTGGTGGGGGCAAAGGCGCCGGGTGCCAGGCGGCGATAGCTATTGATGTTGGGGCAAATCAGTGCCTGCACCGAGTCAGCCATATCCAGCAATCCACCCATAGCATGGCGCATGACGGGATGGCTCAGGGGATCATCGCAAGCCAATACATTGTTGCCGTCTTTATCCAGCAAGCTCACGTGAACATGGGTTCCGCTACCGGCTTCACTGATATAGGGCTTGGCCATGAAGGTCGCCTCCATACCATGCTTTTTGGCGACATGGCGGATGACACGTTTGAGTAACAACGCATGATCCGCTGCTGTCAGGGGATCGTTGACATAATTCAGGTTAACTTCGAATTGTGCCGGAGCATATTCAGCGATTACCGTATCTGCAGGAAGGTTCTGTGCGTGTGCGGTCTCAAGCACATCACGAATGAAAAAGTCATAATCGTCCAGGTCGTCCATTGAATAGACCTGCTTGGAGATCATGCGGCGTCCACTGACTGGGGAGATGGGGGGCTGCAGCGAGCCGTTTGCGTCTCTCTCCATATCCACCAGGTAAAACTCCAATTCGACGGCCACACCGAGGGAATAACCAAGGCTGTCGAATCTATCGATTACTCTTCGTAAGACTTGTCTGGGATCTGCCGGAAACGGGTTGATACCTTCCGCGTCAAACATGCTGACCAGTGCCTGGGCTCGGTCTTCGCCCTGCCAGGGAACGATCGCCAGAGTGCCGGGAACCGTATGACATATACGATCCTGGTCACCTTCAGCGGCGCCAAGTCCGGTTTCTTCCACCGTGGTGCCTGTAGCATCCAGGGCCATGACCGACCCGGGAAGGCAGAATCCCTGTGTGTAGACCTTTTCAAGCAGTTCTCTTTCGATACGTTTACCGCGAATGACACCGTTCAGATCACTGATTAGCAACTCTACGGTTTGGACTTCGGGATATTGTTCAAGGAATGCCGAGACTTCATCGATAGACATTTTATTCTACTCATTAAAATACAGGCTTCAGCGCCTGCGGCTTTTCATGTTTGACTGCGATACATGCAAATGGCTGGTGTCGCCAGGCCGTATGACGTGGATTACTCCAACCCACCCATACAGAGATATTTGATCTCCACATATTCGTCGATACCGTACTTGCTACCCTCTCGGCCCAGTCCCGATTCTTTGACACCGCCAAACGGTGCAACTTCGGTGGAAATGATCCCTTCATTAATGCCGATCATGCCGTATTCAAGCGCTTCCGAGACTCGCCATATCCGACCCATATCCCGGGTATAAAAGTAGGCGGCCAGTCCGAATGGAGTATCGTTGGCCATGCGAATGGCTTCGTCCTCAGTTTTAAAACGCAGCAGAGGAGCAACGGGGCCAAAAATTTCCTCGTTAAAAACCCGCATCTGTTCGGTAACGTCTGTCAGCACCGTCGGTGCGTGGAACAGGGCTCCGATGTCCGGACGTGGTCCACCGGTCAGCAATTGGGCACCCTTGGTGGTTGCGTCGTTGACCAGCTCAGTAACCTTATTGAGGGCGGCTGAATTAATTAGTGGGCCTTGTTCGGTGGCTTCGTCCAGGCCATTGCCAATTTGCATCTGGGCCACTTTTTCTGCCAGGGCTTTGGCGAACTTATCGTAGATGCCGTCTTGTACTAAAAAACGGTTTACGCAGACACAGGTTTGTCCTGTGTTACGGTATTTGGATGCAATTGCCCCTGTGACGACGGCATCAATATCCGCATCATCAAAAACAATAAAGGGTGCATTACCGCCTAACTCCATGGAGGCTTTCTTCACCGTGTCAGCGGCTTGTTTCAGCAATAGTTTTCCAACCGGAGTAGAACCAGTGAAGGAGACTTTTCTGACCAGAGGGTGTTGAGTCAGGACGGCCCCTACATCTTTACCATGACTGGCAGTGACCACATTAAATACACCATTGGGCAGACCCGCCTTTTCTCCCAGTTCAGCCAGAGCCAGTGCCGTTAGAGGAGTGGCTTCCGCAGGTTTGACGACTGCCGTACATCCGGCCGCCAGAGCCGGTGCACACTTGCGGGTAATCATTGCCAGGGGGAAATTCCATGGTGTAATGGCTGTGCTGACCCCAATGGGTTGTTTGATGGCCAGGATTCGACGATCACCTTTCGGTGGGGGAATGACGTCCCCGTAAACACGCTTGGCTTCTTCTGCAAACCATTCAACGAAGGAAGCGCCGTAGGCAACTTCTCCCAGGCTTTCTTTAATGGGCTTGCCGCATTCCATGGTCATGATTTTGGCGAGCTCAGTCTGGTTTTCCATGATCAGGTCAAACCACTTCCGAAGAATAATGGAGCGTTCCTTCGCCGTTTTTGCGCTCCAGGTAGCGAAAGCCCGGTGTGCGGCTTCGACAGCACGGGTGGCATCGTCTGCACTGCAATCTGCTACATCAGCGATTTGCTCGCCGGTGGCAGGATTAATAATGATGTAGGATTTTTGAGTGGAAGAGGTCGCCCAGGCGCCATCTATATAAGCCTGTTCGCGAATTTGCACAGTTGACACGATTTTCCCCCTTGTACGGAAAACTCAGACGTTTCCTGTACAGAAAAGTTGTTTTGCTGGAGCCTAGCTAAACCCATTCTGAGTAAATTCTCAAGTGTTTGTGAATAAAATATTTAACAAAATAGGGAGTAAATAGGCGTTAAGGGTCGTTTCGTGTATGAAATATTTTACAAAAGAGCGATTTCTTGTATTGTGTTAATTATTCTTTATGGTAATGTTGTAAAAAATAAACACTCAGTAAATGGGATCCAGACTGGCTCTGGAACCAGTAGAAAGCTGGATAAGAAAAGTCGTATATGTCTCGTAACTCCAAACCGCTCGTCGGTGTTATCAGTGACTTGAAAGTCGTACCTCCGCATCCGTTCCACATGGCGGGCGACAAATACCTTGCTGCCTTGGCGCAAGCTTCTCAGGTCGTACCTCTGGTTATCCCCGCAATGACTCAATGGATAGATGTTGCTGACTGGCTTGACCGAATGGATGGTATTTTCCTTCCTGGAGGTTATTCCATGGTGCACCCTTCTTTATATCAGCAGCAAATTTCTTCTGGAACGAGTGATCACGCCTACGACCAGCAACGCGATGCGTTAAGTTTGTCAGTCATTAAAGCCGCACTGGACCGAAACCTTCCATTGTTCGGTGTATGTCGAGGCTTCCAGGAAATGAATGTGGCGGCGGGTGGCACTTTGCTTCAAACGATCCATACTGTTGAAGAATTGGATGACCACCGCGAAAACAAGGAACTGACACTGGCAGAACAATACTCCGACGCCCATGAAGTGACACTGACCTCAGGCGGAGATTTGGAGCGGATCCTGGGTGTTTCCCGTATCAGGGTCAACTCCTTACACACCCAAGGGGTCGCGCAACTTGGCCGCAATCTGGCCATAGAGGCGACGGCCCCTGACGGATTAATCGAAGCCTTCCGAGTAGAAGGCGTCAGATTTGGCCTCGGAGTGCAATGGCACCCTGAATGGCAAGTGATGCAAAACCCCCAACAACGACAACTTTTTGAGGCATTCGGTGATGCGTGCAGAGCGTGACAACCGAATGGATAAACATGGAAAAGCTAGCGAAATGGCTTAAAGACAGACGTATTACTGAAGTCGAGTGTATTACCGCAGACCAGACCGGGATCGCGCGCGGTAAAATCATGCCGACCAACAAATTTATTGCCGAGCGGGGAATTCGACTGCCGGAAAGTGTCCTTCTGCAGACCGCTACCGGAGATTATCCTGACGACGAAGCCTACTACAGTATTCTGGATCCCAAAGATATTGATATGCTGCTGCGTCCGGATGAAAGGGCGGCCTTTATGGTTCCCTGGGCACTGGAGCCGACTGCGGTGGTCATCCATGATTGCTACGATGTGGACGGTGAGCTGATCACTTTGTCTCCGCGAGCAGTGCTGAAGCGGGTACTCGCCCTGTATACCGCAAAAGGCTGGAAGCCAATAGTGGCTCCTGAAGTGGAATTCTATCTTACCCAACGTTGTACTGATCCGGACTTGCCACTGGAACCCCCTGTAGGACGTTCCGGACGCAAGGAAAGTGGTCGTCAGTCTTTCAGTATTGATGCGGCGAACGAATACGACCCGATCATCGAAGACATCTATGATTGGTGTGAAGCCCAGGAACTGGACATTGATACCTTGATCCATGAAGAGGGCACCGCCCAGATGGAATTCAATTTCCGTCATGGAGATGCTCTGGAGCTGGCAGACCAGGTATTCATTTTCAAGCGTACTGTTCGTGAGGCTGCCCTAAAGCACAATATTGGCGCTACCTTTATGGCCAAGCCTATTACCGGCGAGCCCGGAAGTTCCATGCATATTCACCAGTCCCTGGTCGACGAGAAGTCCGGCAATAACCTGTTCTCCAATGAGGATGGCAGTGCGTCAGAATTGTTCCTGAACTATATCGGCGGGCTACAGAAATACATTCCCTTATTGATGCCGATGTTTGCCCCCAATGTGAATAGCTACCGGCGTTACCTGCCGGGAGCCGATGGTAACGCTCCGGTAAATATAGAATGGGGTGAGGAAAATCGTACTGTCGGATTGCGCGTACCCAGTTCACCTCCGGAGGCTCGTCGTGTGGAAAACCGGTTGCCTGGAGCCGATACAAATCCTTATCTATCGCTGGCTGCCAATCTGGCGGCGGGTTATTTGGGCATCGTTGAAGGTTTAAGTCCTCGCCCTGCCGTGTCAGGCCGTCGTGGAGAAGAGGCGGATCCGGATTTGCCGTTTAACCTCGAGGCTGCGTTGGTCGTAATGAGTGAGGCGGAGAATATCCGGGAGATATTCGGTGATCGCTTTATCGATGGGTTTATTGCAACCCGCTGGGCTGAATACGAAGGCTTCAAACGAGTTATCAGCTCCTGGGAAAGGGAATATCTGCTGGCGACCGTATAACGAATACACCCGGTGGCTAATGCCGGGTGAATATTCATCAATGAAAAACTACTTACGAAAATAATAGAGGTTGACATGACCCCCGAGGAAACAACCCGAGAGTGGCAAAAACAAGATGCCCGACACCATCTTCACCCGTTTTCTGACAGTGGTGCGTTGGCGGAGGAGGGCAGCCGGATTATTACCCGGGCAGAAGGCGTTCATGTTTGGGATAGTGAGGGACGGCGTTATCTTGATGCCTTTGCAGGACTCTGGTGTGTGAATCTGGGGTATGGGCGAAAGGAGCTGGTGGAAGCCGCTTCCCGCCAGATGCAGGAACTTCCTTATTACAATCTTTTCTTTAAATCCACCAACCCACCCGTCGTCGCTCTCTCCAAAGCTTTGGCCGAAATCGCACCTCCCCATATCAATCATACTTTCTTTACCGGCTCCGGTAGTGAATCCAACGACACCGTATTGCGTATGGTTCGCCGTTATTGGGATTTGAAGGGGCAGCCTGGCCGCAAGACGGTGATCGGGCGTATCAATGGATACCATGGTTCGACGGTCGCAGGTGCGAGTCTGGGTGGAATGAAACCCATGCATGAGCAAGGGGACCTTCCTATCCCCGGTATTGAACATATTTGCCAACCATACTGGTATGGCGAAGGGGGCGACATGAACCCTGAGGAATTCGGTCTTCATGCTGCCCGTGCCCTGGAAGAGAAAATCTTAGAGGTTGGTGAAGACAAGGTTGCGGCATTTATTGCTGAACCCATTCAAGGGGCTGGAGGCATTATCATTCCACCGGATTCTTACTGGCCCGAAATCCAGCGTATTGTGAAAAAGTATGGGCTTTTGCTGATCGTGGATGAAGTGATCTGCGGATTTGGTCGCACCGGAGAGTGGTTCGGTTCCGACTATTATCATCTGGAAGCCGACTTCATGCCTATCGCCAAAGGACTCTCATCCGGCTATTTGCCGATTGGGGGAGTCATGGTGTCAGATCGTGTCGCAGAGGTGTTTAAAGCCGAAGGAAAAGACTTCTTTCATGGCTTTACCTATTCCGGTCACCCGGTATGTGCGGCAGTAGCGCTGGAAAATCTGAGAATCCTGCGTGAAGAAAAAATTGTGGAGAAGGTGAAGCAGGAGACGGCACCCTATCTGCAGGAAAAATGGCAGACGCTGGCAGATCATCCACTGGTCGGGGAAGCCCGGGGAGTGGGAATGCTGGCAGCGATCGAGCTGGTCAAAAATAAAAAGACCCGGACCCGTTACTTCAGCGATCAGGCAGGAGGCGATGGAAAAGTGGGCACGATGTGTCGGGACGAGGCTCTGAAATTAGGGCTCATCCTGCGCGCAACGGGTGATACCATGCTGGTGTCGCCTCCGTTGGTCATTACAAAGGACGAGATAGATGAATTGGTTAGTCTGACGCGAAAAGCGCTGGACGCCACTCTGGTGCATCTTTCATAGTAATCACTGTGTGAACAGGTAAGATGTGAACCCGGTTTAAACGACACTTAATTAGTTCAGGCGTTAGACCTGAGAGCAGTACGGATGAAACTCGGAGGAGTGTAAAACCCTTATGAACAAGCTCAACAAACCTATCGCAGTCACGGCTCTTGTCGCAGCAATGACCACCGGCTTAACTGCCGAAGCGCGCGAAGTTCGTGTTTATAACTGGTCGGACTACATAGCCGAAGATACCCTGGCCAACTTTGAGAAGGAGACAGGGATTAAAGTGGTGTATGACGTGTTCGATTCCAATGAAGTGCTGGAAGCCAAGGTTCTGTCCGGTCAATCCGGATATGACGTTGTGGTGCCGACCAGCGACTACATGGCTCGTCATATTAAAGCCGGAGCTTATCAGAAACTGGATAAGTCAAAAATTCCGAACTGGAAGAACCTGGATCCGGAACTCCTGAAAAGCCTGAACAACTATGATGACGGAAACCAATATGGTGTTCCCTACGAGTGGGGAACCACCGGCGTTGGTTACAATGTCGCCAAAGTAGCCGAAGTGCTGGGAGAGGACGCAGACACCCTGATCGGTAGTTGGGATATGGTGTTCAAGCCGGAAAATCTGAAGAAGCTGAGTTCCTGCGGTGTATCCGTGCTGGATTCCGCCAGTGAAATCCTGCCGTTAGTGCTGCAATATCTCGAGCTTGATCCAAATAGCCTGAAACCCGGCGACTATGATAAAGCCGAGGAGCTGATGTTGAGTCTTCGCCCTTATATCACCTACTTCCATAGCTCACGCTATATATCCGATCTGGCGAACGGAGATATTTGTGTGGCCATCGGTTGGTCTGGTGATATCTTCCAGGCGGCAGCTCGTGCTGAAGAGGCGGAAAATGGTGTAGAGGTGGCATACTTCATCCCGAAAGAGGGAACCGCCATGTGGTCTGATATGATGAATATCCCCAAGGATGCCAAGAATGTTGAAGAAGCACACATCTTCATTAACTACATTCTGGATCCCAAGGTTTCTGCGAACATCACCAACTATGTCTGGTACGGCAACCCTAACAAGGCTGCGAGGGAATATATCGACAAGGAAATTCTGGACGATCCAGGCATCTTCCCACCTGCTGGGACTGAACTGTTCACCTTTGCGGTACTTCCCAACAAGATCGAAAGGTTGATGAGCCGTACCTGGACCAAGATCAAGTCTGGTCAATAAAATCTCAACTTATCAATTGTATTGATATCTGGGTAAATCTGCGGGGGTTCCTCCCCCGCAGACTGGCCACAGAGTTTCAGTTTTAAAATCACGCTGTTCAAACGACATAGCTGTTCAAATGAAAAAATAATGGGGAGTTCTGATGGCCATCGCAGCCGGTGCCCGCAAGAATCAAAAGGTGAATGAAGCAGAACATGAAACTCTGCTGAGTATCCGTAATATCACCAAATACTATGATGAAGCTCTTGCGGTAGACAACGTATCCCTGGATATCCGTAAAGGTGAGATCTTTGCCTTGTTGGGAGCTTCCGGTTCGGGTAAATCCACTTTACTTAGAATGTTGGCAGGATTTGAGCAGCCGACCCAAGGCAATATTATTCTGGACGGCGCCGATATCACCCGACTACCTCCCTATCAGCGCACCATCAATATGATGTTTCAGTCTTATGCGCTGTTTCCTCATATGACCGTTGAGCAGAATCTGGCCTTTGGTCTGAAACAGGACAAACTCCCCAAAGATGAGATCAGGGAACGTGTAGAGCGGATGTTGAAGCTGGTGCACATGGAAAAATATGCCCGCCGCAAGCCTCATCAGTTGTCTGGCGGTCAGCGCCAGCGTGTTGCCCTGGCCCGAAGCCTGGCCAAACAGCCGAAACTGTTGCTGTTGGACGAGCCCATGGGAGCCCTGGATAAGAAACTGCGTACTGAAATGCAGCTTGAAGTGGTGGACATTCTTGAAAATGTGGGGGTGACCTGTGTCATGGTAACCCACGATCAGGAAGAGGCGATGACCATGGCGGACCGTATTGCCATCATGGATGAAGGTTTCATCCAGCAGGTGGGATCGCCAGTGGATGTCTATGAGAGCCCAACCAGCCGCATGGTGGCTGAATTTATCGGGTCGGTGAATATATTTGAGGGCAGCATCCAGGATGACGAGGAAGATCATATGACCCTCAACTCACCGGATCTGGATGCCCTGATCTACATCGGCCATGGTGTGAGTAGTGGGATCGACGAGCGCAAAATGTTGTTTGCTTTGCGCCCTGAAAAAACGCTGATGACTGTCGACAAACCGGATCAGGAATTCAACTGGTCCAAGGGCAAGGTGCATGATATTGCCTATTTAGGTGGTCACACTGTCTATTACGTGGAGCTTGCCAGTGGCAAGGTAGTGCAGTGCTTCCTGGCGAACACCGTTAGACGGGCTGAGCGTCCGACATGGGAAGATCCTGTCTACATTCATTGGGCCGCCGATAGCGGTGTTGTATTGCGTTCTTAACCGAAACGGTATCGTCGCTATGAGTAAACTGGATCTATCACGTATGTTGCCGGGAGGAAAACGCTGGATTATTAGCGGCCCTTATTTATGGCTCCTGATTTTCTTCCTGCTGCCCTTTATTTTTGTACTAAAGATTTCTTTTGCCGAGGCAGAGCTGGCTATTCCTCCATACTCCTCGATGTTCCAGTGGACCGAGGATGCCCTGAGTATCACGTTGAGTTTTGCCAATTACATCTGGCTCACGGGAGATGAGCTTTATGTGGTGGCCTATTGGAACTCTATCAAGATGGCGTTCTTTTCGACGTTATTCTGCCTGATACTCGGATACCCCATGGCCTATGCCATCGCCAAAGCTCCCCCGCACCTGCAAACCACATGGCTGCTCTTGGTGCTCTTACCCAGTTGGACTTCTTTTCTCATCCGCGTTTATGCCTGGATGGGCTTGCTCAAGAATAACGGCATTATTAACGGTGTATTGATGTGGGCAGGTATCGTGGACGAACCTATCCAGATGCTGAATACCAACTTTGCAGTCTATGTGGGCATTGTTTATTCCTATTTGCCGTTCATGGTATTGCCTCTATACGCCAACCTGGTGAAGCATGACCTGACGCTAATTGAGGCCGCTTATGACCTGGGAGCCCGAAAGTGGGGAAGTTTCTTCAAGATCACGCTACCACTGTCAAAGAATGGAATTATCGCCGGTTCCATGTTGGTGTTTATTCCGGTCGTCGGGGAGTACGTTATTCCTGAGCTCCTTGGGGGAACGGAAAGCATCATGATCGGTAAAGTCTTATGGCAGGAGTTCTTTAATAACCGCGACTGGCCGGTGGCCTCAGCCCTGGCGACCATCATGATTGGAATCCTGATTATTCCGATTGCCCTGTTCCACCGCTATCAGAACAAGGAGAGCCAGTCATGATTGAAGAAACAGCCAAAGGTAAACGTTTTAGCCTGAGCAACGGCGTATTCTGGCTTGGAATCTTCTTTCTGTATGCTCCGATGCTGGTACTGATTGTCTATTCATTTAACGAATCCCGACTGGTCACAGTTTGGTCAGGCTGGTCAGTAAAATGGTACGTTGAGTTGTTTGATGACCAGCAGCTGATGAGTGCTGTCATGAGGTCCCTGGAAGTAGCATTTTACTCTGCCTCGGCGGCGGTGGTATTGGGACTGTTTGCGTCAATTGTCATCGTTCGGTTCCACAAGTTTCGGGGGCGAATGTTGTTTTCAGGAATGATTACCGCACCTCTGGTTATGCCGGATGTCATTATTGGCCTATCCATGCTGCTGCTGTTTGTCGCCATGGCACAAATTGTCGGTTGGCCGGCGGAAAGGGGATTGTTGACGGTATGGATTGCGCATACGACGTTCTGTCTTGCCTATTCAACGGTGGTTATCAGCTCGCGACTGCGGGAAATGGATCAGAGCCTGGAAGAAGCTGCGCTTGACTTGGGAGCTACGCCGGTAAGAGCTTTCCTGAAGGTAACTTTGCCTATTATATCTCCCGCTGTATTGTCTGCCTGGTTGCTGTCTTTTACCTTGTCTCTGGACGATGTCGTTATTGCAAGTTTCGTCACCGGCCCGGGGGCGACGACTCTGCCGATTGAAGTCTTCTCATCCGTCAGGCTCGGTGTTACGCCGAAAATCAACGCACTGGCTACCATTATCATTGTGTTGGTGTCCCTGGTAGCGTTTGGAAGCTGGTATTTTACCCGCAGGCTGGAGCAAAGTCGGCAGACCCATTAAAGGTCTTAATGATGCACGGAAACGGTGATGCGTCTCCGTGCATTTACGGGGTTTTCAAACTCAAAAATGGCGACTACAGTAGGTAGGTTAAATGTAGTTTATTTGATGTAAGGATTTCATGTCGCCAGCCCCTCTCAAATCGTCTATTTTCGGTATTGTCGCACCGCTGATCAGCTTGGTGACCTATTCCGTTGGTCATGGCTTGCTGAGTACTCTTGTCACTGTCCGTCTATCGGCGGAAGAAGTGTCCCCTCAATGGATTGGTTTTGTTTCTGCCGCCTATTTTGCCGGCTTGATTGCCGGAACGTTCATTAATACCAAGTTAATTCTTGGGGTGGGACACATCAGGGCCTATGCTGCTTATGCATCGATATTGGCGAGTACGTCTCTGCTGTTCGGACTGGCAGTGTATCCGGAGTTTTGGCTATTCCTGAGATTGATCGGTGGTTTCGCGACAGGTGGACTCTTTGTCGTGATTGAATCGTGGTTAATGGCGTCCACTTCCGCCAAAGTTCGCGGCCAGGTTCTGGGTGTCTATATGGTCCTTCTCTATGCTGCCATGGCTGGAGGGCAGATGATTCTCAAGTGGGTGGATATCATGATGTTGATCCCATTCGCTCTTGCGGCACTGGCAGCGTCGCTCTCGGTCATTCCTCTTTCGCTTCTGAAAAGTCAGTTACCTGAGATTGAAGATCATGGCAGGCTGCCTTTTAAGAGGCTGTTTAAGCTTACTCCGTCCGGGGTAATGGCTAGTTTTTGCGGTGGCCTGCTGTTGGGGGTGGTCTACGGACTGTTGCCTCTGTTCTTTTCTTCCGTCGGGTACGATGTCGGAGACACCGCCAATATGATGGCGGTCGTTATTGTTGGGGGTATGTGTATGCAGTATCCCCTTGGACGCATCTCTGACCGATATGATCGGCGTATGGTGATCGCCTTTCTATTCGGACTAACGATGGTCTTGGCTACGGCGTTTATCTGGATGAATGCCATCGATAATCAATGGATGACGGCCGTATTTATATTTCTGTTCGGGGGTGTCATGTTTTCGATTTACCCGATCAGTCTCAGCCATGCATGTGATGAGCTGCCTCCTGAGCAGGTTATCAATGGGAATCAGGGCGTTTTGTTAAGTTACAGCCTAGGCGCGATGATCGGACCAATGCTTGCTCCCTGGTTTATGTCTGTTCGCGGCCCGATGGGAGTTTTCGTGTATTTTACGACGGTTTCAGCGTTGATCGTTGTTTACCTTCTGTGGCGTAGAACGGTCAGAAGCCCAGTTCCAATTGAAGCGCATAACACTTTTACCGCTACAGTGCCGACATCTCCATTGATTGCTGAAATGGATCCAAGGGGTGACCCGGAAATCGAAACAACCATGGCCAGTCATGATGAGTCAGAGAATGCGGACCAAGAGGTGGCGGCGCCATCCAAAGATGGAGACGAAGTAGCGGAAAGAACCAGGGAAGACTAAGTTAAAATGTAATAGATCCGTTCCGGAAGGCCGGAACGGATCTATATGTAGAAGCTCATCTCTGATCTAAGCTGTACTTGCTCACCAGCTTAATTTTGATCGCCAAACATGCCGTTCAGAAGGCTCAGCAATGGCATAGAGGCAAAGATATTCAACGTAAACATTGCTTTTAACCCTTCAGCAATGCTGAAGTCGCTTTGTGCTCCTTTGGTTGCATTCAGATCCTGCTGAGTAACCTCTCTGAGGTTAAGTCCATCCATCACCATCCAGCCTTTTCCTTCGGTATTCTCATAAAGGCTCAGACCGTCTCCGGTAAAGGTATCCAACAGAGTGCCTGCTTTACCTTGCTCGATGCTCATATCGCCAATCTTGTTCTGATCAAGTCCTTTGACAACGATGGAGTCATTACCATTTGTAATGGTTAATTGACTGGATAGAGTCATCTTTTCGTTCTTGGCATAGGGCGTGGTATTGATGGTGATTTTGGTGCCACCTTCAAGGTTGAGGGTGAGGGTTCCCCAAAAATCCATATCTGTTTTGCCGTCGCCGTCAACATCGAAATGAGGGTCGCCCCAAATACGGGACTTTTCTCCCGTTTCCTTGTTGGTGATCCAGATTTCAGAATGTTTTTCGTTAAGGCTCAGTGTGTGTGAACCAAGATCGATCTCCGCCTTGCTGCCGTCCTGTTGAACGCTCCAGTTGTTGGTTTCAACTGGGTTTGGGAAATGAGGGCAAGGGCAATCGGGTTGCTGTGCCTGTTGAAGAGCATCATAGATGGCATGAGCCTCACAGCGGCTGATTCTACCGTCGCAGGTAGCCAGACTCACCATGCTCATCAACTCCTGACGTTCCCCGGAATCCAGCTTGGACAGATCGGCATTCTGGAAAGCACCGGATAGCGCATCACGGTTGAAGCTTGGCTGGCAGTTATCCAGCATACCTTCAATACGATTTGAGAAAATCGCGTCAGGACTGGGAAAACACCCCCCTGGAGAAGGTTGGTAGCAACCGCCTGCAGCAATCCCCATTATGCAATTCAATAATGGGTTGCCCTGCATTTTATCGCAGTTGATTTGGGGAAATGGCCAGAAGTTGTTAATACAACCTTTTCCTTTATCGTCAAACTGGCTAATCATGTCCAGAATCGCACGGGTTTCTGAGCCACTGAGCTGGGCGTCACCCGTAAAAGACTTTAATGTCGTGAGGATCGCGCTACGCTCCTTGATTGAAAGGCTGGCGCTGTCGACGGCGCTAAGTGCGCATTCAACCATGGCGGAGTTCCAGCCTTCGGCTTTATCAAGTGCTTTATCTGCTGCTTTATCAAAACTGGCGGGGTTCTTTGCCGCATTTTCAATGGATGAACCGCCGAGTTTAAAGCCGGCTTTGTCACCAAATCCCTGCCCAAAAAGGGTAAATATAGGGTGCTCTTCACCGAAGGATTTGATCATCTCTGATAGAGTACCGGCGTCCTGTTTGCGGATGTAGTGATCCCCTGCCATTTCCTTCAACGTGGTCAGAATGGCTGTCCGCTCAGTTTTGGAGAGCGAACTCAAGTCAACAGAACTCAGTGCATCCATCACCTCATTCTTATTCTTACCAAAGGTATCATTCATGATTCCTTTAACTTCATTATTAAAGCTGGCGTTAGCCATTGATTCTCTAGCAATATTAAACAAACCGCTCATCTTTTGGCTCCTGTTCTAACTAGTCCCTTTGATATTAAAAGTCACTTAATCATCGCTGAATGTGTATCGACTTATGCTGGCAAAGCTCCCGTTATTTCACAGTGAAGAGGGGCCTATTCCTATCGGTGCGTTCCCTAGCTAGGGCTGACCCTGATAAGGGGTGGGAGGATTTAATATCCTGATTTTCAATGCTCCTAGGGCAAGCACTAGCTGGGGATGGACCTAATAGTAAGCCTGCAATTAACACGTCACACTTCTTGCGACCTTTTGTGTGGTTTGTGCTATAGCGCTGATGAGTTGTTAGTGCTGATCAGTTGATATCGAATGAATCACCAACCTGATAGTAATGAGCTTCGTGAGAATCGAAGTCGATCAAATGTGATGTAAATAAGAGGAGATTATTATGGATGGGGCAGGTGGAGTTGGCGGTGCCGGCGGCGCTGGTGGAGCAGGTGGAGGTGTCGGTGGAAACGATGGTGGCCATGATAGTGGAATGGGCGATGCGGGTGTAGGTGGTGTCGGTTCGGGTACCGGTACTGGCGCTAACGATGCTGCCAATGAGGCGGCCGAAGCTGCTGCAGCGGCAAATACCGCTTCTCCTTCCAGTGTGGCAGAAGCCGTCAAAGATGCGATCGATGCTGTTACTGATGCTATTGGTAAAGCGGCGGCAGCAGTAGGGGCTGCAGTGGCAGAGGCCGTTACGGACTTGACCGGAAGCAAAGCCCTGGGCGAGGCTATCGGAGCAGTCGTTGAGAAAGTAACTGAAGTGGCTTTGACGGGAGTTTTAACCGGTAGTCCTGTAGGGTCTCTGGCTGCTCTTGGTAAGTCGATGATGGGGCAGGTTGCCATGGATATGGCGCTCGGTTTTTCGATGGATGCCATTGATAATCTGGGGTTGTCTAAAGAAATGACCGATCTGGCAAAACTCGGTGTGCAGGCTGGATTTGGTAAGCAATTGGATGCCTTTGATGCGACCACCAAGGCAATGGAAACTATTGGCAAGACCATGGGGGTTGCTGAGGTAGGCAACTTGGCCCGGGAGCTGGGTGACCTCAAGGAAACTGCAATCAACGAGGCAAAAGATAAATTCGGCAAGATGGCTGGAGAAAAAGCTGGTGCAATTGCTGGTAATGCAGTTGAAAGTGTCTTTGATGGTCAGCGTCCAGATGTCGTAGGGCAGGTGAAAGACGCCGTTAAGGACCACTTGGAGGATAAAGCTAAAGAGGCCATTGGTTTCTAAAGTCATGGGTAGCGGTTGATGGACTGTACTCAGCCGTTGCCTTTCCTATTCGACTGATTTATTAATCCACGCCCTGCCTATTATCGTCTCTCGTTTATCTAATAGATGCCGTTTTTCCAGTGGCATCTGGCCTTTCTATGTAAACCTTCTGATTTCTTTCCTTCTTGAGTTTGTTGGGCGCTAAATCAAATTGTATAAGACGAAATCATTGAGGACTTTGAGGTACCTGATTGTCGTCTACTACCTAGGACAACAATCAGGTGTGGAGCGGTAAATCAGCCGAATAATATGTCGAGACCACGACCACCGTTCAGGCGGTCATTCCCTGAGCCTCCAACGATAAAGTCATTACCTCGGTTCCCTGAAATTCTATCGTTACCTGCACCGCCAAAAATCGTGTCATTACCACGATTTCCGTGAATGTGATCGTTGCCCGATCCTCCGGTAATAAGGTCGTCACCGCGGCCACCGCTGATTCGATCATCGCCAGAACCGCCATGGATACTGTCGTCGCCATTATTGCCGTGGATATGGTCGTTGCCTGAACCACCAGTGATGAAGTCATCGCCACGCCCCCCGCTGACCCAATCATTACCGGAACCACCATGGATATGGTCGTTGCCCCGGTTTCCGTGAATGTGATCATTTCCGGACCCTCCGATAATATCATCATCGCCACGGCCTCCACTGATGCGGTCGTTACCAGAACCACCAAGAATGACATCATTGCCAAAGCCGCCGCTAATTCTGTCATTGCCGGAGCCGCCGTGGATGAGATCATTTCCGCGGCCGCCTTTTATACTGTCGTTACCAGAGCCGCCAAGAATGACGTCATGGCCACGTCCGCCGTCGATTTTATCGTTGCCGGCACCTCCGAGGATCACATCATTACCACGGTCGCCTTTGATACGATCATTGCCGGAGCCACCGTGAATGACATCATCACCGCGACCGCCTTTGATTTTATCGTTGCCAGAGCCACCAAGAATGACGTCATGGCCACGCCCGCCATCGATTTTATCGTTGCCAGCGCCTCCGAGGATCACATCATTACCACGGCCGCCTTTGATACTGTCATTGCCGGAGCCACCGTGAATGACATCATCACCGCGACCGCCTTTGATATTATCGTTGCCTGAACCTCCAAGAATGTCATCATTGCCACGTCCACCATCGATCTTGTCGTTGCCGGAACCACCGAGAATGACGTCATCTCCGTTGCCGCCTTTGATACGATCATTTCCAGAACCACCGGAGATGACATCGTTTCCCGCACCCCCATCGATTTTATCGTTACCGGAACCGCCGTTAATATGCTCGTTTCCAAAGCCGCCTTGGATAGAGTCATTTCCAGAACCGCCATTGATCGTGATATTTGGCTGACTAAATAATGCGAAACCGGAACTGGTTACTTTGTCGTTTCCTGAGCCTGCATGGATATGGAGGTTTTTCGCTTGCTCCTGGGTGAAGTGATATTTCTCCCCATTGACTGTCACGTCAACTGATCCGTTGAGATTGGTGTGAATATTGATGTTGTCGTTGCCGGCCCCGGCGTGGAGGTGATATTCGGTCTGCCCAAAACATCCGCCTGGTTTTACTGAAACAGTTGCCTCTTTTCCAGGAAAAGGGCAGCAACAATTCATACTAGTATTTGCACCGTTTAATTGCATATCGGTACTCTCCCTATACGGTTAAATTGAAAAGTTCTTTGAGAATAGAAACTACTTCTCAATAGAGGATTAGAGCATCCGCAACAAGTTGAAACTATTGGGGAGCGCCCTAAATAGGGAAGGCCCTAGGAGCTTGGTATGTATGACATAGGGAGAGCTGACTTGTGCGACCAGGATCTTCGGTCATTGTGTCCATGTCGGCATATCAAAAACGCAGGTAGGCGAGGGTTTACTTTTCTTATAGTGCTTAATCGCTATCGCCTATTGATTCCGATTCCAGATATAGAGTCTGCATTTATAGTAACGGCACACATAAGTGGGTAACGCGCAGTCACGGGAATCTCTCTGCCAAGGTCATTTCTACTTAAAATTTCATGCAGCAATTAAACTTGTATTGTTCAGTATTGGGTCGTTCTCTCAGAAACTATGCGGATGAAAGGTGGGAGATCTTGCAGGCTGTCAACAGCGCCAGGAAAAGGGTAATAACACTTCTTATTGATGTTACTTGTACCACTAAATATATAGGTGCTTAGGGATAGTCTGAATAAACCTATACCTAACGCCACTCCATTGCCCCAGACACGCAAATGTGGGAGAAACTGTTGGTATTACCAATCCTTTGTTTTAAAGGAAAAGCTTCCTCCGTATCTGGTTCTGAAGTTAAATCCACTCTTTTTGCATCTGACCTGATGATGTAAATGAAAGGGCACCCCTCTCCAGTTGGAGCTTCCTTGCATTTTCAAAGAAAGCAAGATAACGCCCATCTGGTGACCAGGCAGGCAATGCTTCAGGCTTAGTAGACACAGTTAATCGCGTCAGACCGGAGCCGTCCATATTCATAACATGGATATTCTGCTGGCTTTCAGTGGAGAGCGTAAAAGCCAATCTCTGTCCGTCTCTACTTACAGTTACATTATGTGGGCGGTATTGAAAAGCATTGATGACTTGAGGTTGATTGGTTGTCCTAGGATCAGCAGCAAAAATAGTATTACCGGTTGCAATGATTAGTCGTCCATCAGGATGCCAGGCAAAACTGTCGATATCATCCTGTGAGCTGGAGTAATCGGTAATTATTTCCCCTTGTCGATTATAAACTGTGACATTGGAAACATAACCCGTCGTTTTAGTCATAATGGCGACTAATTTGTCGTCAGGCGAAATTAATGGAGGTGACCAAAAACCATCGCTATCAGACTTTATGGAATTGCCCGTGATATTTCCCTCAAAATCCATAATCGTGACTACTTGGGCGTCTAAAAATGTTGATGGAGGATCTGTCCTCATTGCGGGCTCTGATCCATTGTAAGACAGGGCGATAAGTTCCGTCTCTTGTGTGGTAATAACCCTCTCTTCGCTGCTAGATATATCGAGCTCTAGAAACTCTCCCCCATCACCGTAGTATATCTTACCGGTCAGGTGATGATTAATTGATGATGCGTTGCTGGTACTATTATCTGTGCCTTCGTTTTCTTGGCTGGGGCCTGTGCCACCGTCACCACAGGCGTTAAGAAAAACAAGAAAAGGAAATAGTATCAATCGAGTTAAGAAGTATATAGTGAAACCCCTTTGATTAAACAAAGTGATTTCTTTGAGGAGTTGCAGCCGCAAAACTTACCTCCAATCCATCCCCGCAAATACACAAACTCGGGTACGGAGGTTATTGCTCAATGTTACTAATGGAAAAGCTTTATTTGTATTGGGTTCAGAAGATATATCTACTTCTGTTAAGTCTGAGTTAACGATATATATATAAGCGCATTTGCCGTAATCTGAGTCATATCTGGTATATGCGTCTTCAAGAAAGGCAATGTGTTTTCCGTCAGGAGACCATACCGGGACTGCCTCGGGCTTGTCAGACTTGGTCAGTCGTCTCAAACCAGAGCCGTCAATATTCATGACGTATACATTCTGTTCAGACTCAGTTGCAAGTGTGAAAGTCAATTGTTGCCCATTCCTACTTGCGGAAATAAAATGCGGATTATGGGCTAACTTTGCAATAACTTTCGGTTGATTTGTTGTTGTAGGGTCAACTGAAAATATTGTGTTGCCTGTGGCAATTACCAGTCGGCCATTAGGAAGCCAGGTAAAACTATCTAACTCCGTCTGGCTGCTAGAGTAGTCTGTGACCATTTCACCTTGTCTATTGTAGATTGCAAGGGTGTAACTGCCGGCAGCCCGCAGTAGCACCGCCACTAATTTATCATCAGGAGATACTAATGGCTCGGAATCAAAACTTCCGCTTCCGCTACTGATTGTTTCATTGGTAATCTCACCCTGAAAGTTTTTAATTGTTACGTAATCAGTATATCCACCGTAGCTATCTCTTCTCAACGCGTACTCAGATCCGCTATAGGATATTGCAATTAATTCACTTTCTTCTGAGCTAAATACTCTCTTCTTACCGGTACTAATGTCCAGCTCCATAAAATCGCCGGTACCACCGAAATATATTTTGCCGGTCAATCCCCTATTGGTTTCAGAAGTATTTCCCGCATCGCTATCTGGGTTGCTGTTTTGGCTTGAATTGCTTCCCCCACCGCCGCAAGCACTAAGAAAAACTATCAAAACGGGTAATATAGAGCGATGCAGAAAGGCTATAAGTAATTTGTCCATTAGTATTCCTAATAGGTTCGATTGCCTTTTGAATTCATTGTCAATGAGTGCTGTAGATATTAGGTTATTAGTGGTCGCCATAAAACCTAGGGTTGTTACTAGGTTTTCACCTGTTTATGTCTGAGGCTGATTAGAGTGAACATGAAAATCCCCGCATTTTGCGGGGACGCCAAAGTATTGGAGTGTTCCCCTCAAAAGAGGGGGAGGTAGTTTTACCCTTTCTGAGCTATGTTTGAAATACCCTGGCCCAGTGTTTTTATTACGTTTGAAGTGGTTTGTGAAATGATATTGAACATTTGCGATTGCGCTTGGAACTCAGAATTCGCAGTCATAAAGTCTTGGGCTTGATCTTTCATTGCTTGGTCATATTCGGCCTTCGCTTCGTCTGATGCGCCTTTTCCAGGGGCCTTCATATTATCCAAGCGAGAGTTAATTTCATGCATGTCATTAGCTTTTTCAAGCATCTCCCCTGCTCTCTGGCCTACCATTTCACCTAAGCTGCGCGCTAGAGCAATAAGCCAATTGCCCTCTTTGTCGTCTTTACCTTTTCCCTTACCTTGCTCAAGCATCATACCTGATAAATCGATAGACGCATCATTACATTTATGCTCGGATGAAGCTGCTTCGAAAGGCGATTGTTGGTGAAGTCCTTCGATCACTTCTCCGATATTTTGGATTCCACCAGGAATATCACCGATAGCAAAGTGAGCCGCTGACTGTGCTGTATCGATTAATGACTGAGGAAGCCCTAACTTCTCGCCTGCCATTTGGAGAGCGTTATCCAGAATCCCGCTTGCAATGCTGGCAAACATATTGCCTTTGCCAATACCGCCAATTGATTCTGCAACTTTTGATACTGCGCTAAAAGGATTCAAACCACCAAAACTAAGTCCCATTTTATTTCTCCTAATTCATTTCTCAATTAAAGTGATTGATGCGACCTCTTCACCCGCTTTTAAAGAAGAACTGGATTGCATCAAGTGGTTGTCAGTATCAAGCCTGTCCGCCTGACGTTAAATTGGTGCGTTCCCTAGCTAGGGCTAGCCCGAGATACGAAATACTTTAAATGGTGGGGGCCAGCCATGGTGAGATATATCGATTGTATGCATGTGTATTGGATTGAGGGGAGAATGCAAAGTGTATCCCACCATCTCTAATGCCAATCAGGACACGGCAACTTACCATTGATGTGCAGCAAAGCTTAATAGACTCATAAGGAAACAGGGCAAGGGTTTTCCCTAGGTGAAAACTCTTTTATTCCCCCTAGAATGTTTATCCGATCTAGTCGATTTCACTCATAACTTCAGGACGACATGTCGTTAATTTGATGCGTATAAGGATAGTGATCAAATTCGCCGCATTGCTGTTTATGCTCATACCGGTGTCGGGTTTAGCCTCGGAGACTATGTGCGGTGTAGATAAAGCGATGGATTGCCGTCGTTCAGAGGCTGCCAATTCCGACCGTGGTGTGGCTGCTATCCATTATAGTCCTACGCTGGATGGTAGGATCTTATACAGACATCATGACAATCTTGTTGAGTTCGATGTCGAGAGAGGAACTACCCATACAGTGCCGATCCCTGGCGCAGAACAGGTTGCTATTTCGTACAGCGGTACTGAGTATGCAGCAATCTATTCCCACAATAATGGGTCGGTGCAGTACGACGAAATATCTCTAGTGAGCTTTCGTGAAGGCGGTGTCTCCAGATTCTCCACCATTTTAGGTCAAGCTCTGTCGGCACCATTGATATCTCCCAATGGGCAATTTGTTGCTTTGTTATTGCGGTACTCTTCCTCGAACTTTGGGAAGCAGGGTGAGTCTATTGGGCTCTACAGCAAAGACGGCAACTTTATTAATAGCTATTCTGCAACTGATGGTGAGATCGGCGATTTTACTTGGCACCCAAATGGACGGTTGCTCGTCAGTGTCGACAACAAAATTATTTTTGTCGCAGTTGGTGACCCGGCACGACAGCACGTTATAACCAACCTCAGCCACAAGCCCCATAACCTTGCAATCAGCAGAGACGGCAAACAATTGGCTTTCAGCATGTACGATGAAGAAAGCCGGAATAACCACATTTTTGTAATGGGTGTTGACGGGAAAAATCTAAGGCGGATAACGGCATTTAATGGCTCTCAAGTCTATCCGACGTGGTCACCTGACGGTCAATACATTGCTTTCTTTGATGAATATTCAAGCTTTGAGAATGGAAACAATGTTTGTCAAGCTATCTATGTGGTTAAGGTTGACCAATATGGTATTGATGTATCCAAGCGAAACAATAGAGAAGTCTCTACCTTTCAACAAAAAACATTGACTAATAACGTTGTAGACACCTGTGTTAATCCGACAAGGATTGATTGGATTCCTAACCTGCCAGAGTCGCGCGGTGTTGCGGCCTCTATTTCAGGATCTGAGAATGGAACACCTGTTTTAGCCGGGCATTCTCAAATTGGACCTATTAAATACGATAACGAAGGTTGTTTATCCCTTGAAAAAGAAGGTTTAAGTTGGATGATTGCCAATGCTCAATCTCCACAAGGGGAATTTACCTGGTTTATACCGGGCAGTCAGGCCAATCCTGGCCATCAGGGAGGACCAAATCTGTGCCGAGGGATAGAAGCGTGCAATATCTCTGACTACCTCAGTTTGGTCAACCGTACCAAGCTCTGCGGTTATGATGACTGGAGATTACCCTCTCGCACAGACTTTAGAAGTCTTGAAGGATATGTATCTGAAGGCATGCTGAGGTCGCATTTTACCGACATACAGAATCATACCTATTGGACAAATGAAACGATGGAAGAGAGTGAGGACATGGCATGGGCCGCATTGTTATCAAATGATCAATTGGAAATTGTAAGTGGCTATAAGAATGGCCCTGCAAGAGTGATTTTGGTCAGAGGCGGTTGCCCGAGAGGGACTACGTGCATTCTGAACTAACTTTGATTGTGATAGATAAATTCGGGAGATGGAATAACCGGCTAAATGACGTGGTCAACTGATTTGTGACAACCCAGTTAAGCAACTTTTCGTAGTTCTCTCCAGGCTGATTCATATTGATTCGGGCTTTGATAATCCAAATATGAATGTAGCCGAAAGCTGTTGTAGAACATCGTGATGTAATGCAACACATCTTGCTGTGCTTCTCGTCGAGTCTGGTAATGTCGCCATTGAATCCGTTCTTGCTTCAGACTACCGAAGAAGCTCTCCACTACCGCGTTATCCCAGCAGTCCCCCTTTCGACTCATGCTACCGACAAAACCATGGGCTTTTAACAGCTGACGATAGCGTTGGCTGGCATATTGAGATCCTCGGTCAGAATGGACAATTAAGCCAGGCTTTGGCCGTCGCTGCCAGACAGCCATGGTCAACGCATCACATACCAGTTGAGCCTTCATGCGTGAACTCATGCTCCAGCCCACGACCTTACGGGAGAATAGGTCTATCACCACAGCCAGATACAGCCAACCTTCCTGCGTCCAGATATAGGTGATATCACAGGCATAGACCTGATCAGGATGATCTACCTGGAAGCCTCGGTTCAGCACATTTTCAAACACTGGCTGTCGGTGATTGCTGTTGGTCGTGACCTTGTATCTCTTTCGGTAACGAACCTGGATTCCCGCCTGTTTCATCAAACTTCGCGCTTTGTGTCTCCCAACGGGGAAGCCTAAAATATTCAAGGCTTTTCGCATCCGGCGGCTACCATAACTATGATCGCTGGCCTCCGCCATCTCACGTACACATTCCAGCATTTCCTGGTGCCGTGGATCATCGCGAGAAGTCGAACGGCTTCGCTTCTGGTAACCGTAAAAGCCATTACGGGGGACACCCAGAACTCGACACATCAGGTCAATCGGCCAGGTCTTCTTTCTTTGGGCGATAAACGAGTATTTCACTTCGTTTCTTTGGCAAAGAAGACCGCTGCTTCCTTTAAGATTTCCCTCTCCATTTTCAATTGGCGATTTTCCTGCTTCAGGCGCCGAATCTCTTCCTGCTCTGGTGTTAGCTTGCCGTTGCCACGGAAGGCTTGGCCGTCTTCTTTGCGATGCTCTTTAATCCAGCGCCCCAGCATAGTGGAGTTAATACCAAGGCTCCGAGCAGCATCGGTTTGACTGTAGCCCTGATCCAGAACCAGGCTGATGGCATCCAATTTAAATTCTTTTGAATATTTCTTTCGTGTGGTCAATTTCTTCATCTCCAGTTAAGGGTATTATCCTTAACTGGGTTGGTCAGTTCTATTAGGCCACGTCAAAACAATGCGACCTTTATATTTTCCTCTAGCTCGATACCCCTTAGCTAGACCCACGGAAACAGTTTATGCGAGCAATATAAAGTAGCGATCACCAGAAACCACTCGTCTTTCCTCATAAATTCATAACTTTTTGACAATAGTTTTTAAATTTTGTCGTAGATTTAAAATCGGCCAGCTAAGTAATGGACTTAGTTTTCGTCGCGTATGGTTTGAATAGAGGCGTGAAGACTTGGTGGGGCAGGTCAATGCTCCTTGGGACGAGGTATACCTCCCCAGATATTTTCATAAGGCTGACTAAGCCAAATGTCATACTCGGGTGTTTACTAGCTAGGGTTCTCACCGATAGAAAAATTCATTCTGTTTGAGAGTATATGAAGCATCAAGGAGTTTATTCTCAAACATCTTGGTGCTTTGTCTATTTTTCTGAAAAGAGGACGGTTATGAATATTGGTGGACTTATTGGTGGTGCTGGCGGTGGCGGCCTGGGAGGAATTCTGGGTGGCGGTGGCCTTGGTGGCCTTCTGGGCGGAGGTGGTGAAGGCTCCGGCGGATTGCTGTCGACTATCGGTGGGATAGTAGGAGGCATATTTGGAGGCCCCATAGGGTCTATGTTAGGCCAGCTGGCCGGGGATATTCTCGGTAAAGTCCTGGATGAGGGGATGCAGCAGAACGGGAATTTCACCCAACAGATGCAAGATGATGTGCATTCACAGTTTGGCACTTCTTCTCAACATGGTTCAACGATGGATGAGCTTCTGGGGCAAGCCTCAAAACTGCTTAGTGCTACAGACTTTAGTCGTTTGACTCGAGATATTGATGCATTGCGAAGTGAAGTAGACACTTCCCTAAGTTTATACGCTTCCAAAGCTGCATAGCAGGTTTAAAGGGCGGGAATCGACACTATCTCATGGTTCCGCCCTTTTCAGTTATTGCATAGTTTATCTGTGTGTATTCATCCTTTAGAAACAAAACTCATAACCCCTAGATAAGTAACAGTTGATAGGGTTTTCCCCAGATTTAATTGTCCGCTTATACGGCTACTATATTCCAACTTTTATCGACAGTCTCACGAATAGGGAGGTTCAAATGTTATTTCTCAATACTCGTAAAATAATCGAGCCGGTTATGGTGGCGGTTATCTCAGTTGCAATGATGGGATGCGTCAGTGGTAAGGCGATTACTAAGAAAGAATATGCCAATACCATTGAAAAAGCTGTAAACGCTGACTTTTTGTATGGCGAGTATCCACAGCTATCTTCTTGTTTCTCAGAGAATTCAGGTAAGTTAAAGAAATCTCTTGATCAGTCTATTGATCAATGTAGGAAATCCCAGCTCGCCAAAGTCTCTGACTCTGAAATGCTTTCAGCCGCAGCTCAGCAGAACTTCACTAAACGGGTAACGAAGTGTGGCCTATTTGATTACCTTCAGAATCACCGGGATAGCTACAAAGGTAACCAGGATGGAAATTGTAAGCTGGTATCAAATATGTACCGCAATATCATTCGTAAGAATGTCGACGTATTTTAAGAAATCACAACGATAGATATTAACGACGCAGGGCAATTTAAAAGTGTCGGCTAGAGAACAGCCGGTAAAGGAAATCGGTAGATTGGAGTTTGTATGAATAAGCAGTTTCTGAAAGTGGGTATAAGCGTTGGTTGTATCTCGTTGAGCATGTTGGCAGCGGCACAATCCCAGGACTTGGAGTATAGGGAGCCTACCAGGGGTTTTCTGCAGGAGTTTGGATACTCCTCAGGTGTTGGGAATGCATCGGTAGAAATGACTACTAGTATGGAAGATAGCGGGATTGGTGGTGGTGTTCGTTTGGGAATGCCGAATTCTGAACTGATATTGGATAGGTCGACTGATACTGATGAGAACACTGCAATACTAAAATGGGAATTGCCAGAGTTCCAATTGGGTGATCAAGCTAAACTCTATTGGTCTGTTATTGGTGGATTAGGGCTGGGGCACATTGAGGGGGATAACGATGTTGAGGCGGATTATTCAGAGATCGCTCTTGGTGTAGCTGCCACCGCAGAAATGGGTGATTTTCTGCTGAATATTCAGCCCGCTCTGATCAGATATGATGTAGAGAAAGATAACGGTGCCGGTAATAAAACTGAAAATGATGACACCTATTTCTCTCTAGGGATTGGAGCTTATTATAACCTGATGGATACTCAGGTAGGTCGATTCAAAGTTGGTTCCGAGATTAACTTTTCTTCTGCGGATGACGACAATGGAAATGAGAGTGATGATGACACCGTTTTCTTGATTGGGGCGCGTTGGATATATAACGAACATCTGACCCTGGATGTCGTTCCGCTGATTTTTGCGGACCAGGATAAACTTTCTTTTCCAGGATCTATCAGACTTAATGCCGCTTTCTGAGTGTACAGTGTCGCAAGAGGCATTAGCCTCTTGCGATTAAATTTTTTCCTGGCCAGTTATATATTTATTGCTGGAAGGATAGTGAAAGAAATCCCTCAGAAACGCTCTGTATAAATATGCAATGTTGGCCCATTGAATATGTTGCCCAAGAAAACCCGGACACAATTGATATTAGTTTCGGATAATAGAGGATCCGCTCTTGGTTCCCAGATAAATCTGGCTGAAAGCCAGGTATGTTTGATTGGAAAAGACAGTCTCTGTGATTTTGGCGGAATCAGTGAAGGTTTGCTCGATAAGCATTGTGTTGTAAGTTGTTGGCAGGGAAAGGTCTGGATCAAATCGCTGGCAGAGGCCACCCTTGAAGGGGCGCTGCTACCTATTGATAAGAGTTGTCTCTGGCAGGTGGGCCAAAAACTGACACTGGGCAATCTGGAGTTAGTGCTTCAAATTCGACATTCCCCATGGCAGAAATTATGTCGCTTCTACAATGATCATCTAACCGGCTTCTCTGCATTAACTTCCTATCCCTCCTATCGAGCGGCTCTTTTAACCGTTGTCAGTGCTCTACTATTGGCTGGCTGGTGGGAATATGATTTGAGTAAAGAATCTATTCCTATGAAGCAGGAGGTTGTGAATACTGTTTCAGAAGACTTTGTTGATTCGGGGTCTGCTGATAACGAAAAAATGGCTAAAGTCGCCGACGATGTGGCTGAAGTGTTTCGCCTTTCGGGACTGTCGGTAACGACTTCCGTTGCTGGAGTGGGAGAGATACTGGTGCGTGGACATTTTGTTGATGATCACCTGCTTAGAAAAGTCATCTATTCCAATACGATGAGAGAGGTCTCGGGACTCGGTAAAATTCTGGTCGAAAATTATAGAGCTAAAAGCCCTTTGGTATCAGGAGTACCGTATAGCTACATTGACCATGTTGTTGATGGTGAAGATAAATATATTGTCACTACTGACGGATCAAGGTACTACGTGGGTTCCAGGCTGCCAGATAATGGGAAGCTATCTGAGATAAACCAGAACTACATTGTGGTAGAGCGAGGTGGAGAATTCTTTGAAATACCAAAAGAAAAATTCACTGTTGTAGAAATGGAGGCACACTACAAGCAGGGTGAGGATCTGTTCTCTAAGAATGCGGATAAAGATTTGTATGATGGTTATATTAGTGAAGCTGCTCGCTTGTATAGTGTGTCAGAAGCCATTATACGAGCGGTAATTCACGTTGAATCCGGTTTTGATCCTCTGGCTGTTTCCCACGCCGGCGCAATGGGCTTAATGCAGTTAATGCCTGATACGGCAGATAGTCTCGATGTGACCAATCCCTTTGACCCATATCAGAATATCCATGGTGGGGCTAAACATCTGAAGTCATTACTTAAGCGTTATGGCAACAACTTAACACTGGCTCTTGCTGCATATAATGCGGGAGAGGGTGCTGTTGCACGGTATGGTGGAGTTCCACCTTATCAGGAAACTCGAGACTATGTAGCGAAAGTGCAGCGGCTGGTTTCTTCCTATGATGACACTCCTGTCCGATGATGTTGGACCTGGCGGTGTCAGGCCAGTGCTTCTGAATTGAAACTCTATCTAAAACCCCAAACTCTTTTTAAGTAAATTTTTCGCAGTAGCATCGGTCAGGTTTGGCTTATCGTCAGTGTCATCGAAGTATGAGGAGATATTGTCAAAGAGTTGCTCTTGCTTGGATCTCGGGCTATATGATGTCACTGAGTTGATTAGTTCAATACAGAGCCAATCTTCAGGGGCTGACAAATATAGGAGTTCCAGTTGTTGTGCTCCTAGTTCAATTGCTGCTTGATTGAAGAGTATTCCACGCTTTTGGGCTGGCATATGGCTGATGCCAATCATTGTGCTGTCGAGTGGGTTGTCAGTGGCTTTCTGGTGGGGAGTTCTCTTACGTCGTAATAATGCCTTTGTCGGTCCCTTCTGAGTCAGCCTGTCTAGAATTCTTAGTAGGTCTGACTGAGCGATATTATAAAATGCGGGATGTAACATGCCATCACTGGTTAAGAGACCCTGCATGTTTAACTGGTTGGGTAAAACGGGTTGTGAGTTTTGCTGCTGACCTACTAAGATCGAATTTAATGACGTGCCGATGCTATTTGTCATACTTGTCCATCGTCATGGGCAGTGAGAAATCCTTCTTGTCTCGCTTTATGTGCGGTTTCCTGAGCCCATCTTAGTAATTCGGCTACGGGTTCGAAGAAATCCGGAGTTATATAGGTGTCTAAAGCTATTTCCTGATTCAGACCCCGCGCCAAATCGATGTTTTGCATGATGGGAATGCCTTCTTCCTCCGCCGTTTCACGAATTCTCTGAGCCATATATCCTTCGCCTTTCGCCACAACCATCGGGAGATCCGTTTCCTCTTTGTCGTAGTACAAAGCAACTGCAATATGGGTGGGGTTTACTACGACTACGTTGGACTTACGTACTGCGGCAAGCATATTTTGCTGTGACCATTCCTGATGTAACTGACGACGCTGCCCTTTTACCTGAGGATCCCCCTCATTGTCCTTGTGCTCCTGTTTGATATCTCTGCGGCTCATCATCAAGTCTTTGATGAACATGTGTCGCTGGTATCCCATATCCAATATGCTGATAAAAAAGAAAATAAAAATAACGCTGGAGACAACCAGCATAATGGTGTCCCAATGAGCCAGCAGGGCATTTTTAGGCGACTCTGTATAGGGCAACAACAAATACTCTGGTATACGCTGGCGGGCAAGAAGGCCAACGATCAGGATCAGGGCCATGGTCTTAAACAGGGCCTTCACAACTTCAATAAAATTCTTTTGTGAAAACATGCGTTTAATTCCCTCTCCCGGATTGAGATGATTCATGTTTGGGGTGACACGCTTAAATGCCAGTACCGGACCAACCTGGAGGAACTCAATGAAAGTTCCAATGAGAGAAGCTGCTAGAAGGCAAGGAACTATGATGAGCAATAATGTCTTAGCTGATTCGATAATCAAGTGAATCAATGTCTGATTATCGATAGCCGGGACCGTTTGGAATACGGTCAGGAATAGAAAGTGAATTCTTTCATATGCCAAGGGGGCTGCATATGTGAGCATCAGTAGCCAGATAAGCAGGGACAGAGTCTTGCTCAGGTCCTGGCTTTTGTGAACTTGTCCATCTTTGCGTGCGTCTTTGAGGCGCTTGGAGGTGGGCTTCTCCGTTTGATCTGCACCCTTTTCCTGTCCCATGTTTTTCTAACCTCTAACCTCTAACCTCTAACCGAGAACACATATATCGATGCCCCTGATCTTGGCCTGTGATGCGTAATGCGCCTTTGTCGATATACTGCAAAGGGTACCAGCAGGCACTTGTGTATTGAGCTAGGGTATACCCGAGTTTAAGGATGGTATAAGGGCATCTAAAATTTATAAGACGATAGAGTCAGACGTATATTGTGTGCTGATTTCATTGCTGTGTTTGGTGCCAAAACTTTTTTTTGGTCTATATTATTGAACGTTGGGTAATTTGGGTGTGGTTGGAGTAAGAACTTAGGGTTCCGGTTTCCAATGTCGTCTGAATCTCCAGGAGATCTACCCATTAATATTTATTTGAATTAAGAACCACCGTTATGAGTATCGAACTATCTCCTCCAAGCAGATTAATGTCAGTGCTGAATGAACTTAGCCCGTCTAATCAGACGGCTAGTGTTGTTCATACAGCAGCTGAGGAAGTCTCTGCAGTGAACGCTCATGTCGATTTGCTGAATTTGGAATCTACTCAAACCCCGTCTTTGGATCCGGCTTCTTCGTTATTGTCTAACGATTTTGGGGCAGGGGATTTGTCCCCCTATGCTCAAGACAGCTTGCCAGAGATAGATGCTTCTATGGCTGTGGCGAGTCAGGCTCAGCAATGGGTGCAATATATACTTTCTGCCTGGTTATGAATGAGCATTCTGCCACTCAGTTGATAGTCCAGTTGTTATGATATGAACCATCATCAAATTCAGCAATTGATCGAAGAGCCGGAGCAAGGTGCTTCATCAGATCGTTGGTTATTTATGACTGGCAGACTACAGCAGGCTATGCTGGCCATTTCGGATATAGACGTGCGCCTTGGTGTTTTGAATCAGCTTTCTGAGCAGCTAGGCAACCATGGATACCCTGGGTTTATAAAGTTGCTGATGCTTTTGTCGAAAGTTGGCGATGCTAAGGCAAAAGCTATCCTGGCCGAAACTATTGCGACTGCGGTACAACGGACAGATGTTCCGACAGGTGTGTTAAATGCCTGGGGCAGTAGTCAGATTATTAATGGTGGGGACTACTCTTCACCCATCAGTGCCAGTAATTTGTTAAGAAGTTATTGGGGGGAAGCTCCCCAGCGAGGCCTGGGCCCGATTGAATATCTGACAGTCTGGTATGGGCAGAAAACCCAGCGTCCCTATTTATCAAATGACGCCTATGAAGAGGCAATTGCCAGTTTGATATCGTTGTTTAACTGCAGTAACCAGGCACGATTACTGTATGCAGGGAAGATTCTATCTGATGTGCAGTCTGTGTCCGAAGGAGCCTACACCCGTCAAACGAAACTCCGTTTGACCCGCCTAGGGGAAAGTTGGCTGGAAAATGATTCACCTGAACAAATTTCCAGAGATGTTATGAGTATCTAAGGACTCTCTTTAGTGGCCTAATAACCCGGACTCCAAGTTAGGTGGCTTTTCAGGCGGATCCTAAGTTGTACTCAAAAAGCTTCATTGGGTCAGGAAAACAGGTTTGCCATCACATCTAATAATTCCTGGTTTGCAAAAAGTTTCTTAAGTACCACTTCAACGATTGCCCCCAGACTGATTACCAGTATGAATGATGAAAGCCAAAACTTTATCGGCATGGAAAGAGACAGAACGTTAATCTGCTGAGCAAAGCGGTTAATCAAGCCCAGAGACAAATCCACCAAGGCCAGGACCAGCATACCTGGTAGGGCAATCATCAACGCCTTCGTCATAATAAATTCTAATTCCTGAATAAATATCATGGCACTGTGAAGGCTTAAATTAAGCAGTATTTCCTGAATGGGCCACAACTTATAAGAACCTAGTAGCACGTCAAGGAAGATCAGAAAGCCGCCGCTCACCATAAATAGCCAGGTAGCAAAGCGTGAAAGCCAAAGCCCAGTGGGCGTTGTTTGGTGTCCTTGAATAGGGTCCATTGCATTGGCCATATTGGAGCCAGTTTGAGTATCAAGTATTCCCCCCGCAATACTGAGTGCCCAAAATATAGAACCAAATAGAAAGCCCATACAAGCACCAAGAAAAATTTCCTTAAGCACAATAAAGGGCCAGATATAACTGGGGATTGATCCCGGATCAATGGTTGCAAAGGCTATGGGATAAACCATGATGGCCAGGCTGACAAACAGGCTGTTGCGAACCAGAGCTGGAACCGATTCCTGAGTTAATAGGGGAAGAACGACAAATGCCGCACCAATTCTGGGAAGGCATAAAGCGGTGCCCAGCAATGTGGTTTCAACCAGATTCAGTGCTTCGTTGTACATTGCCTGGGTAGCCATACAAGGTCAGTGGGTCCTGACTAATGTGGGAAACTCGGAGAAAATTCTATCCGCAAACTGGTAAAGCGTTTCTCCCAGAAATCCGGCAGTGAGAAATAAGGTCACAACAATCACCGTCAGCTTTACGGTAAATGCAAGAGTTTGCTCCTGCAGTTGGGTAACGGATTGCAAGAACGCTACCAACAAGCCAGACACTGAAGCGGCAATGATACAGGGAGCCGAAAGCAGTAGAACCAGCCATAAGGCGTCTTGGGTGAGTCTTATTACGTCGGAGTCCACAATCTCTGCTTCCTATAGATAAGTAATGACCAGTCCGTGGACTAAATGTGTCCAACCGCTGACAAATACAAAGAGCAGCAGCTTAAAGGGGAGTGATACCATGGTTGGTGCTAGCATCATCATCCCCAGTCCCAGCAGAATATTGGAAACCACCAAGTCTATCACCAGAAAAGGCAAGAATATCAGAAAGCCGATTTGAAACGCTGCGGTGAGCTCACTGACAGTAAACGCTGGAACCACAACCAACAAATCTGTGTCGGATACTGTCTTGGCCGCATCTTCCGGAAGTAATCTCTTGGCGCTGCGAAAAAAGAATGCACGTTCTGACTCACTGGAGTGTTTGATCAGGAAGTCCTTCAATGGATCCTTGCCAATTTCGGCTAGTGTCAACATTTTCTCCAGCGAGACTTTCTCATCTGGAGACTGCTCCATTTCTGTTGTGATTAAACTGTGAGTGCTCAATATCACCGGGTACATCACGTAGATGGACAAAATGAGAGCCAGCCCATTTAATACGACATTTGGAGGAACCTGTTGCAGCCCTAATGCATTACGAAGCAGGGAAAGGACTACGACAATCTTGGTGAAGGATGTGATCATGACCGCGACGAAGGGCGCCATGGCGACACCGACGACCATGATAATGATGGCCCCGGGACTTAAATTGCCAACGTCCATATTTAACCCAGCTCGGTAATGCGAATGCCCAGCTGGTCTCCTACGATAACCAACTCGCCTCTCCCAACAGGGTGACCGTTAGCTAGTAGTGTTGCCTCTCTGGTATGGTCCTCTGAAGGAATTTTAAGAGTATGCCCCGGTTCCAGTTGGTTTAGCTCATCAATAGAAAGGGAGAGTTTGCCAACGAGTATATTAATATCGATGGGGAGGTCGTTAATCTTGTAATGCTCCTGTTCTTGAACTTTTGGATCTAGGGGGGAGTCATCATTGGAAAGCGACTGCTGAGACGGGTTTTCCTGATTCATACACATAACATCCTTCATAGTTTTATGACTGCTCGCCAGAGCCGTCGTCTTATTCTGAAGACTTTTCTCCGGGCTGACTGCCGGGGAGAAAATGGAGCACAGAACATACTGCCTTTCATGCTTCGCAAGGTTCCAGAGAGGCCTGTTAGAGCTGGAATGAACCAGTCTCAACTGGCTCAGCAAGGCGTCTTTGGTTCCCGCTAAAAAAATATCTCCCGGTCGCAATGTAAGAAGTTCTTCATATTTTATTGGTTCGCCTGTCATTCTAATGTCGAGAGGCAGTTGGAGATCACTGATAAAGTTTTGGAATGGAAGATTTGCTCGCTCCCAAATGGGGCGTTTGGTCAGCAATAAAAGAGTGCTGGGGCACAGAGTCATAGTGCCCACTGTCAATTGATCCTGGTATTCAACCAGGAATTTCAGGTGCATGCTGTTTTCCTGTGGAAAACATTCGTGGTGGCTAACTTCCTCTACTCTCCAGGAGATCCCCGTTAACTCATCGAGATGATCAAGAAGGTGTTTGTGTGCAAGGCTAAAGGTCAACGGTTGGTGGTCCCGATGAAAGTGGGTCCAGTGTTTGTCATTAACAGGCTGATTCCAGTGATCGCTATCGATGGCAAGCCATAGGTGCTTCTCTTCACTTTTCAACTTAATCCAGTGCTTCGCGTTTCTACGTTCATATTGGAAGCGCCAATGAGACAGCTTGGAATCCACGTTGACTTTTGCATAGATTCCCCGGCTATGCAGGATGTTGATCTGCTGAAGAAGAGCGTCAGGAATAGAGGGGAGCTCCGGCCTTAACGATCTAATTTCCGGGGAGGTGTTCTCTATTTCGGTCTGATAACTGTTGTGGTCCATTGTCACGGGGACGTTCCATTTTATAGTTGGTCAGTATGCTCAGGCATAGCCCAGGGTTAGCTTAATAAGATCCTGAACATTTCTAACGCCTAACTTATTGGACATGTTGGCTCTATGGAGTTCGACAGTTTTAATGCTTATTCCCAATACATCCGCAATTGTCTTGTTGAGCTTTCCTGCGCAGACTAATTCCAGTACCTGTCGTTCTCTGGGTGAGAGCTTTGACAATAGATTGAATGATTCGACAGGGTTCCGTAGTCCGCTCATAGGGCTTGTGACGGCATGGCGAATAGCCTCAAACAACTTTTCCTGGTCAAATGGTTTTTCCAGGAAATGCGCGGCGCCTCTACGCATGGCTTCAACTGCCAATGGAATGTCGGCATGGCCGCTAACCATGATGACGGGATACTGTATGCGGTGATGCCACAGCTTATCCATTAGCTCGATGCCACTACCGTCAGGCATCCGCAGGTCTGTGATTATGCAGGCGCTCTCAGGCCGCCTTTTTACCTCCAGCAGGGTATCAACAAATGCCCTTCCTGAGGCGAATTCGCTCACGTGCATGCCCTCGGCTTCCAGAGCGAAAGCCGTTGACTGGCGAAATGGAGAGTGATCGTCAATTAGGTATACCTGTATGGCTTCCATGTATTCAGTCCTTGTTTCAAATTTCCTGTGTCTACTACTTGGTCTTATCACTTTTTTTAGTCTAATGACTTGCCGGTTGTGTCGAGACACTTGTTCTTATTTTTATGTGCTGATATTACTTTTTATATTTGAACGAAATGTGATTCCTACTTTGACGTTGGTAGCGTGCATACAAAGGTGCTTCCGGATTTGTCCTCAAAGTTCTCAAAATAGAGACGGCCCCCGTGAAGCTCAATAATGCTTCTACAGATCGCCAGTCCTGCCCCCATCCCGTTGTTTTTGGTTGAGAAGAAAGGGTTGAACACCTTGTGCTGGTTTTCTTCCGCTATTCCTGTGCCACCATCCGATACCCTGAATTCAATCCTGTGATCGGAAGCGCATGATGCAGATATGCGGATGACTCTTTTCTCTGCAGGTGTTTTATCCATGGCTTCAATGGCATTCCTGATGAGATTGGCAAAGACCTGTTCCACCATCACTTTGTCCGCTATCACAGCAGGTAGATCATCAGGAAATTCAAGTAATACTTTTATTCGTTGGCTATTCAGATCGATTTTTAGCATTGAAAGCGGGCGCTCGAACAATGAGAGAGCAGTGCTCTCGGTAAACTTCGGTTCCCGAGCCTGAACAAACTCTCGAATTCTGCTAATAACTTCTGCTGCCTGTAGAGCCTGCCGGCTGGCCAGTTGTATTGCATCGCATACCTGCTGGGGGGCGTTTTCCTTGAGGGCCAGACGATGAGCTGTAGACAAATAGTTATGAATGGCTCCGAGTGGTTGATTAAGCTCGTGTGCCAGCACTGTTGCCATTTCGCCAACAGAGAGGGATCTTGCCGTTTGCAAGAGTTGCTCATGGATGGCGAGTTTTTGACGCTGAACTGTAATCTGCGTCGATTGGTCTTCAATAATTAACAGATGCCGCAACTCATTGCCGATAGAGTATGTGGATCCGTTAAGTAAGTAACTGCGACCTGAAGACTTGCTATGGGCCTCTATCGGATAATCAATATTCCATGATGGGTCGATGGAAGGGCCATTGATTGACTTGGTTGAAGCGCTTGGGCAGCAGTCCAGATCTTCAAAAAGCAGGAATAGATCCTGAGTCACGACACTCTCAGGCAGTAATGCCTGAAAAGCGCTATTTGCGGCGACTAACCGGCCTTCTGTATCAAAGATCGCTCCCGGTAACGACAGCGATAGTAAAAGAGCTTGATCTAAATTGCTTTGAGAGAATGAATCAATCGCGAAAATTTTATCTACTTGCGGTTCTATTTTTTCTTTGGTATCGAGCATGATTCCCTACCGCTCCTGACTCGTGCATAGACGCTATGCATTTCTAATTAGAGATAAAGTTTATTCCCCATATTTATAGATATGGGCTATATTTAATTTAATACTGTTTAGTTACATCCTTTAAACAGTAAAAAAAGAGCGTAAAAGCTAACATTGTTTTCAGTATGCTTGTAGTAAGTTTAATTACTTATGTTTCTATACTGTCAAAATCAAATTTCAATTCTATACTTTTAAAGTCTCAAAAGACTCATGTGTTACAGGTAATATATTTATATTGTTACATGTAATATTGTGGTATTTCTGTCAAATAGACTGATGTGCTAATGCGCTTGAAAATCCAAGCCACATTAAGTGCATACAATAAATTGCGACATCCTGTCATTCTATTGGTCAAATGGACTAAACCATAGTTGTAGTGCTATCGATCCAAGTGACGTCTTCTATGTAACACCTGCAACAGATTAACTCAGCCGGATAATATTGAGAATGAATTTATCGATGTGTGATAAGTGTGGCTGTGTTTAACCTGTATATATTCGGCATAATAAGACTAGTCCGAATGCATTATTCAATCGGATGTATATATCTGCCAAGTCATAAACATTTCAGGATATTCGATAACAAATTGTCATCAACTAGGTAAAACCCTAGGTTTAGCGAAAGCGAATATGTGATATTTCTAAATAATACATTTCGGTTGTATTGATGAAGTAGTTCATCTGACAGGTTACGTAGACTGATTCTGGCGTGAGAAATATCGCACTGGCACGTTATCCTCATTTGGACAAGTCATCGTTGATGCAGCCTTTTCATATTCGTTCAGTTTAGTCGCCAATTTTGTTTGCGCTAGACAATCGGTTTTCAAGGATTGGAGCTTTTTATCCATGGGGGTTGAAACATCAGTGGGAGCAGGAAACGGATTACGCTCTGCCATTATGAGCGGCCAATACAGCGATTTTGTCCTCGCTTTTGGCGTTGTTGCCATTGTCGGATTGATGATTCTGCCGCTTCCACACGTCGTTATCGACATACTCGTGGCAGTAAATATTCTGATTGCCGTTGGGTTACTTCTACTCTCCATCTATGTGCCGTCCCCATTGGCATTTGCAAGCTTTCCCAGCGTGATTCTGCTGAGTACGCTGTTCAGGTTGTCCCTGTCCATAGCCATTACCCGCCTGATACTTCTTGAAGCAGATGCCGGAGACATCATTGATACTTTTGGGAATATGGTCGTTGGCGGCAATTTGGTCGTCGGTATTGTTGTATTCATCATTATCACGGTCGTTCAGTTTATCGTCATTGCAAAAGGCGCTGAAAGGGTGGCTGAGGTTGCCGCAAGATTCACGCTTGATGCGATGCCCGGCAAGCAGCTTTCGATTGATTCCGATTTAAGAGCCGGCTTGATAGACAAAGATGATGCCAAGAAGAAGCGTCGAATGCTGGAGCGAGAAAGTCAGCTGCACGGTTCATTGGATGGGGCAATGAAGTTTGTTAAGGGCGATGCCATAGCGGGTATTGTCATTTTGATTGTCAACATTCTTGGCGGCCTGACTGTCGGCGTGATTCAAAATGACATGTCATTCGGTGAAGCGGTTCATACATATAGCATTCTGACGATAGGTGATGGGCTGGTATCTCAGGTCCCAGCACTACTCACCTCTATAGCAGCCGGCCTGATAATTACTCGTACCGGATCTGACGAGTCCGAGAGACACCTGGGATCCGCGATTGGAAAGCAGTTCGGGGCGTTTCCTAGGGTATTTTTGATCGGTGGAATCCTGTCACTTCTATTGATGACGATTCCTGGATTTCCCTGGCCAGTATTCCTGGTGCTTGGATTGCTTCTGCTTGGATGGACTATCTGGAAAAACCCCAGCCCTATAGTCCTTCGCTGGTTTCCTGGGTTCGCTAAGGCCGCATCTTCCGAGGCGCAATCTGAAACGGACCATAGTAATGACATAAGGGCTATTGAACCTCTGGCGCCGGTAGCTCTCAGTGCCTCTAAGGATCTTCTGGATACACTCGGAGCTTCTGCAGTGTCGCTGGAACTAAATCGGGTTATCGGTGAGTTGAGAGACAATTATGGAGTGCCTGTTCCTGCAGCGGTTATACAGGAGGACCGCCAGTTACCAGCCGGTGGATATCAGTTGGAGTCTTATGGAGTCAGGCTCGCAAGAGGTCAGCTTGAGCTCGAAAAAAGCTATGCCCTTGAACAGGATGCATTGCAAATTCCAGCAAGGCTGCTGAGTTCAGATCAAGTACCGGATCCTTCGGGTTCAGATATGACTGCAGACCAGTTAGCTGGCCAGTCCGCTGCGTTTATTCCTGAAATGCCTGGTCGCTGGCAAAAGGAGACAGCAGAAAATATTGACTCTCGCCGACTCCTGACGCCAATGGAGTTGCTTGCTATTCACTGCAGGACAGCCCTAATCCGGTACTTACCGATGTTCATGGGGATACAGGAAGCTTCGAACATGGTTAATCAGTGGGCTCAGGCTTATCCTGATCTGATCAAGGAGACTTTAAGAGTTGTTCCACCGCAACGGCTTACTGAGATTCTTAAGCGGTTATTAAAGGAGGGAATATCGATCAGGAATTTGCGGGATGTTTTTGAAGCAATCGCTGATGCCGGTACCCGCGAGAAAGACTTGATCATGTTAACAGAGCTGGTGCGCCAGGCTCTTAAACAGCAGATCAGCCATCATCACACCGATGATCAGCATCGCTTGAGGGCTGTACTGATTCATCCCGACCTGGAGGATCAGGTGCGGCAAATATGCAGAAATATCCAACCTGCCCAGCCGGTTAGTTTACCTCCGGATGTATACGCACAGATAACAGAGAGTTTGAAAGGCTTTATCAGTCAGAGCCACAAATTTCCAAAGCCGATAGTGCTGCTTTGTAACGCTGATATCAGGCGGCAGTTTCGGCAGCTATTGGAAGACGATTTTCACTTACTACCAGTCCTCGCATACCAGGAATTGGTGGGCAATGTTCAAATTTTACCACTGGGGCACTTGAGTCAATGAAGTCACAAGCGTTGAACTATCGGTCAATTATTTCCAGGCATCAAATAAGTGCTCTTTGTGTACTGTGCATTGGTTTGTTTATGTCGGTTACTGTGCTCGCCAAGCCATTACCGTTTCTTAAATCTGAGGACACAACCTATCAGCTAAAAGACGACTCACTGGTTAACTTTCTGCAGGACTTTCTTGGTGACCAGGGAATGCGCAGTGTTCTCAGTGAAGATTTACAGGCTGACAAGCGTACGTTGAACGGCTTACGTCGTGGTCAACCTGAAAAAATTTATAGCAGCATTATCAACTCCAATGGACTGGTGAGTTACTACGATGGATTGACGGTATATATCTACAAAGCGGAGGAAATGCGTAGGGAGTTTCTTGTAGTGCCCCCTGAAAATGCGCGGATGCTGCAGAGGGTGATGGGTCGTATGCACTTGAGTGATAGTGAGAACTATACCCGTGTAGATTCGGAGACTGGATTGGTGGAAATTTCCGGCGTACCTCGTTACGTGTCTCAGGTTCAGAAACTAGTCGGCGTTGTCGCAGAGCGAGATGCTACTGAGGATATGGCATTTCATTACTTTCCACTTAAATACGCCTGGGCTTCTGATCGAACATTTGTTGTTGGTAACCAGCAAGTCAAGGTTGCTGGTGTGGCAACCATACTTCAGCAGGCGGTGTATGGAGGTAATCGCGGACAGTCTGCTGGTGGCGTAGAAGAAAGAACACTATCTGCCCGTGCAACATCTGTTAAAGGCAAGGGGCTGGCCTCAAGAGGAAGTCAGGAGCAGGGAGCCAGAGTTCTGACCCTTAAAGATGGCAAAGACTACACAGTGACGGGAGAGAAAGACGGTCACGCTGGCGACAACAGTTTGATGGGGCTGTCGTATGACATCGGGAGTGGCCCGGGAATTGTGGCAGACACGCAGCACAACGCGATTATTATCAGGGATTATCCTGACAGAATTCCGCTGTACAAAGAATTGATTACCGCATTGGATGTGCCCTCTCAGCTGATTGAAATAGAAGCAACAATCATCGACGTAGATACCAATAAACTGCGCAGTCTGGGTGTCGAATGGCGATATTCAGAGAATGAGAGCAATGGCGAAGTTCTATTTGGTAGCAAGGGGACTAAAGCAAACTTTGTCGATGTTCTTGCCGGCGGTTCTGTGCGGCTTCTGGATCAGTTGCCGGGCTTTCAGATTGGCGCAATCGTCGGTGATAAAGATCAGTTCATAACGAGAATAAATGCCTTGCAGCAGGAAGGTGTGGTGTCTGTAAGCTCTCGCCCCAAGGTCGCGACGCTAAATGATATGGAAGCTGTCATTGAGAGTAGCCGGTCGCTGTATGTCCCTGTAGAAGGGGCCTATGAAGTGGATCTGTTTCAAGTCTTTTCGGGGACGGTTCTCCGGGTAACACCACATGTGATTGAAGCAGACGAGAATACTCAGATTCGCCTAATCGTTGCGGTCGAGGATGGTAATGTTGATCTGCTGGAAGAGACTGAAACACCTGTTGCGACTCGTCATTCGGTGACTACCCAGGCAGTAATAAATGCTGGATACAGTCTTTTGTTGGGTGGCCTGGTACGGGAAGAGGAAACGTCCTCGGTCAGCAAAGTACCGTTGCTTGGGGATATCCCGATATTGGGGAAGCTTTTTCGTTCAGAGTCAAAAGTTCGTCAGAATGCTGAGCGACTGTTCCTGATTTCCCCCCGTATCAAGTTGCCCGATGGATCAGAGGACATGCTGTCCAGATTAGGAACGTCCACTCAGGGGAAGTCTGGCCTTTGGCCGGAAAGCCGTACATGCAAAGGAGATTGCCGTGAAGAACTCGGCAGCGATAGCCTCCTCGTATTCTGATGAAACTTTAATAGCGGCCGATGCGGATGACTACAAGTCATCCCGGCAAACGGGTCGTGGGAAACCTGCTGCCAACCACGCGAAGGACAGCATAGTAGGTACATTCGATGGCGAAGAGGAACCTTGGATTTCAGATGATCAATCGCCAAACGCACTATGGACAAATGGAGGCAATGGCGCTGGCCTAATCAAGATTACAGATGGTTTGCATAGAAATGCGGAGTATCTATGTCAACAGCTGGATATGGTGATGATCGGTGCCAGTACTGATTGTGATCTGGTGCTGGCAGATCCTCAGATTGCCCGTCATCACTGTTTGGTTGTTCTTGGTCAAGATGGATATCTGGTCAGGGCTCTCGATGCTTCAGTGGAGGTTTTGGGAAAAATATTGAATCCCGGTGATCAGGAAAAGGTTGCTGCGGGGACAATGCTGAACCTGGCGGATGTCTCTTTGGAGCTATCTTCCAGAGTTCTGGAAGAGCCTGATACAAATGGAACGATTTCCAGACAACTGAAGCTTTATACCTCGATATTTCTTGTGATGTTGATACTTGTGAGCGGATTGCTGATATGGGGCGGGGAGCTTTACGCAAAAGTGACAGCTGGAGCTGTGGATGAGGTTAAAGCTGTTGAGTCCTTACCTGCACCGTCGGCCGGCACGCCGGTTATTGAGACAAAAGCCAGTGATCTTGCCGGGCAGGTGGGTGAGATTCTGAGGCTCTCCGGGTTACGGGGTAAGACCGCAGAGTTAGGAGAAGGGAAGGTAGAGCTGGTAGGAATATTTCCGAACAAAGACAAACTGGAGCGAGTTATCCATTCACGTGCAATGCAGGATATCAAAGGTCTTCAGCAGGTGGTTGTGCGTAACAAGCTGGAAGAAAAAGTGGACGAGCCCAAGCAGACAGATGACAAGGAAATTGCCAGGGTCATTACCGGACACGATCCCTACGTTGTGACGCGCGATGATGCCAGATATTACCCAGGCGCTGAGTTAGACGTCGGAACAATAATCGATGAAATCAAGCCGGAAGGAGTCATCGTTATTCTTGCCAGTGGTGAGAAACGATTGCTGGAACCTGGAGCCATGTTGTACTGAAAGCTAAGGCTTCCCAGGATTTTTCTGCCAGTGATAAAAGGCAGATGAATGACAATGAGAGCCCGCTCGATCGGGCCAGTAAACCAATATGAAACAAGGAGATTAAAAATGACGAACGTAGTCGCTACAAATGACCTCACTCAAGCTGCATTGACCGCAAATACCGGAACTGGAAATTCTCAGTCTTCTGACCTGGGAAGCTGGTACGAAGCAATGGCCAAAGCATGGGGGAGTGCACTGGATACCCAGGCCGACAAAATTACCACCCTCTCGTCAGAAGTTGGTGAAAACGGTCAGGATAACCCATCAACTATTACTATGCTCACCGCGGAGAGTTTGCGAATGCAGTTTCTCTCAAATAATGCTTCTACTGCTACCTCCAGTGTTGGGCAGGCTCTGGACGCATTGGCTCGTAAATAACCGGAATGGCGTGTTTCAGTTGAAACATTCCCGGCTTGGACATAGAGGCCGGAGTCCATGTCTGATTTATCTGTCTGATATGGAGTTTGGCCAGGGCCATGCGTGTCACAGGTTGATGACTTGTGGCTGATAAGGAGAGAAGTATATGGTCGATGCAGTATCAACCCAGGTATTTGATATGTTGGCTGTCAATGAGCCTGCTGCCACGACAGCAGCTCAGCCGGCTCAGGTATTTGACGTTGCCAATTTTGAAGCCAGTTTGAACGAAGTTGCCCCGGAGCAGTTGGCTCCTGCAGCGGAAGCCAGTGCAAGCAGCAGTGGAGGTTTTAAGGCCGCTATACAGGTACTGGACAGTCTTAACGGAGGGATCGATGCGATTGGTGGAGATGCGCGCAGCATACTCTCCAATACCAACCAGATGACGCCTGGTGAAATGATCTCACTCACAATGAAAGCGCACTCTTTTTTATTTCAGAGCGAGCTGACAGCCAACATTGCTAACAAAACTTCTGAAGGTGTTCAGCAACTCTTCAGGCAACAATCATAGGAGCCATGTATGGAATATCGTGGCAGAAAAACTTTGATTGTCGCGTTGTTCTGTCTTTTATCGCTGACAGGGTGTGAAAAATCTGCATTATACAGCAGCTTGACGGAGCAGCAGGCCAATGAGGTGGAGGCCGCTTTATTGCAGGTGAATATTAATGCCGTGAAGGTGCGTGCTGAAAACGGTGAAGACTGGGCAATTAATGTGGAGAGGGATCAGCTGCCGCAGGCAATGGCTGTACTGCGTGAACAGGGATTACCCAGGTTCGACAGTTTGTCCATGGGCGATATTTTCCGAAAGGAAGGCTTTGTGTCATCGCCTATGGAAGAAAAGGCAAGATATCTATATGCCCTGTCACAGGAACTTTCTGCAACACTGATGGAGATCGATGGTGTTGTCTCTGCCAGGGTACACGTTGCCTTGCCGCAGCAGGGATTGCTGGATGAAAAGAAAGATTCGGCCTCCGTTTCTGTGGTGATTATTCAGCAACCTTCTGTCGATCTCAGCATCCATGAGACAGATATCAAGGCCATCATTACAGATGGTGTTGAAGGTGTTGATGATGTGAACCGGGTGACCGTGAAATTCTTCACTCGAAATGGCTATGGTAATTCAATGTCGGCAGCTTCTCAGGTGACAGCGCAGAGGTCATCCAAGAATGTCCTCTGAGTTTCATTGCCTGTCAGATAGTGGATTAGGCTCAGCGCTGGTTCGTCAGTCCTTCCTGGATATGTCCGAAGATTGGTGTGTGGAACCTGGGGATATCTCCAGTAATGCCCTGTCAAAGGAGTTAATTGATCTTGCTAAAGCGGATAAGCGTGGCAGGTATTATCTTGAGAAGGTCATCCTGGAACACTCGTTAATTGGTGCTGACGGTATTTTCAGTACTCCGATGGCTGCTGCCAAGAGTGATGGCACGGAACGGATATCCCCACAGTCCATGGCCGGATGGCTTGCTCAGCCGATGGAGATGATAGGGCCAACGTTGACCCGGATTGGAGCAGGGGTTGTCGCTCCATTGCTACGAGACCAGATAGAGCGGCAGGCGGTTGTGTTTTGGCGTGATCTTCTGGGTGACTCCCTATACACAGATACACTGTCCAGACGTCGGGATGTCAGTTTATTGGATTTAAAAAAAGATCATCATGGTGGTGCTCTAGGGCGGGTTATCGAGCTGAGTCAACGCAGCTCTGACTTGACCAATAATCTGACATTGATTGGGCAGTGTCTGGTTTATACGGGGGCTCAGGAGGTGTGGAGCTACCTGCATCGCCATATGCCTGATTTAAGAGAACGCATGATGTTGCTGATTCCACCCTCGCTATTCCAGAAGAGGTACAAGCCTCAGCTTTCGGATGTGCAACTGGAGGAAATGCTTCTATCTGCTATGAGTGATGCCGCGAACTATCAAAGTCACTCTGAGTCTGAGCATGCTGATAAACCGAGTTTATCCAACCTGGTTAAATGACAACGAACAGGGAGTACTAATGGTCAGACTTATCGATAAAGGTCAATGGCTGGCTGAGATCCAGGGCAGGAGGATTCCTGCAACGGATACAGACAGCTATCTAAGTGCAGCTGAGTTTCTGGAAACTGCTGAACGGATACATTCACAGACATTGCTGGATGCGGAAAGAATCAAAAGTGAAGCCTATGCAAAGGGATATGAATCCGGAATGGAGCAGGCACGTTCACAAGTGTATGAAGGGATGCTTGAGGTGACGAACACTATTCGTGGACATCTGGACAATCAACACCAGCAAATCGTGAAATTATCCTTGGCGATTCTTCAGAAGGTGCTACCCAGATTGTCCTCAGAAGAGACTGTTCTGGGACTGCTTCGCGAAGCATTGGCAGAGCTGCAGGATGAGAGGCAGCTCCAAATTTTTGTCCGTCCGGAACACCTTGAATTCTCAGAACAATGGTTGAGTAAATGGCGTCAGGAACATCCTGATATTTCCCGGCTGGAAGTATTCTCAGATGCAGAGCTTGGGCCTCTCGGGTGTCGTATTGAATCCGAATTTGGAATTTTGGTCGTGGACCCTGTACAGGATATTCAGGATATGACAGCGGACATTCATCGAGACATTCGCCGAAATGGATAGTGATTTTCCAATACTGCAGGAACTGCGTCAGAAAAAAACTGTACGCAGAGTTGGCAAGGTTGCGGAGGCGTTCGGAACGATTCTCAAGGTAACCGGTATTGACGCCAGGATCGGTGATATTTGCGATCTGGTTGATCCGGATTCTCAGCAGACGCTTAAAGCTGAAGTGGTGGGAATACAAGGCCGATACCTGATGCTGGCGCCGATGGGTGTATTGGAAGGTGTTTCCACTCGTATGCAGGTTCACCCCTCCAATCATGGCAACTGGATCGGGGTAGACGAGCGTATGTTGGGAAGGGTGGTCGACGCCTATGGAAATCCGCTTGATGGTGAGTTGCCATTGGAGGGGCTCCATCAAGTTCCTGTCTATAGGGAATCGCCAGATCCACTGAATCGACTTCCTGTGTCTGAGCCTCTGGAAACTGGGGTTAAAGCTTTGGATAGTCTTCTTACCACTGGTTTGGGCCAGCGGGTTGGTATTTTTGCCGTTGCCGGAGGGGGGAAAAGTACCCTTTTGGGCATGTTGGCTCGCGGTGCTGCCTCGGATATTAACGTGATCGTTCTGGTAGGAGAGAGGGGGCGTGAGGTACGGGAGTTCATGGAAGACAGTTTGGGGGATGAAGGCCTCAGACGTTCGATTGTTGTAGTGGCAACCTCCGATCGACCCGCGTTGGAGCGAGCCAGGGCTGCCTGTGTTGGGATGGCTCTGGCGGAGTATTTCAGAGATCAGGGAAAGAAAGTGATGCTGATGATGGACTCGGTCACCCGCTACGCACGGGCGTTAAGGGATGTTGGGCTGTCATTGGGGGAACCTCCTGTTCGAAGAGGTTTTCCCCCTTCCGTATTTTCAATGCTGCCAAGGTTGTTTGAGCGGGCTGGGAATAACGACAAAGGATATATCACCGCTTTCTACACGGTATTGCAGGAAGAAGAACAGGAAGGGGAAGATCCCATTGCGGAGGAAGTTCGCTCACTGTTGGATGGCCATATCATTCTGTCACGCAAACTGGCCGCTGCGGCTCATTATCCGGCAATTGATGTAATGACTAGTGCCAGTAGGGTTTTTGAGAAGGTAACGTCGCCGCAGCATCGTGATAGCGCCAGGCAGATGAGAAAACTGATCGCCAAATACCAGGAACTGGAGTGGTTGATACAACTGGGTGAATATAAAGCGGGTGCTGACCCGGAAGCTGATGAAGCCATTGCCAAGAAAAACCCTATTCGCGACCTGCTGCAACAATCAGCCCATACCTGCCATCCGTTTGAGGAAACGGTAAAGCAGATGGTGGAAATTGTTCAATAAGTTGAATGTGGTTAATGGGTAAAGGTTAAGGGTAAAGAGAAATGTTGACTGTACAGGAGCGAATATTAAGTGTTTCTGTCAAAGAAGGATATGACAACTGATGCATGCCGGCGACGAGCGACGAATGATTCATAATCTGGGGCGTCTTCTCTCACTTTGCCTGAAGCGATTGCAGCAGCTGGAGTCTGAACTCCTGGCTGTCCAGCGAGAGTTCGCTCAATGCGAGGAAAGGCTTCAAAGTGCTACACGAAAATTGAAGGAATGGCAGCAGAGTCGTTCTGCACTTTTGGCAAAGTGGGAAATTTTTACGGGAGAGGCTCCTGACTCTCATCTGGCACAGAAGCGCTCGGCCTACATCGATTCTGTTAATGATCAAGTGAGATACCAACAGCAGGAAGTCAATGAAGCTTTGAATGCAAGGGATGCAACTGGAGTGAGACTGCAGGAAGCAAAAATCCGGCTGAGCAGGCAATCGGCGCGCAAAGATCAGTTGGAAGGGCGAATCAAAGAATTGAAGTTGCAATTAAACAAGCGACAGGTGCGGCGAGGGGACAGTCTCGTAGAAGAGCGGTATTCGCGCAGTTGGAAAATTTAAATCGATGGAAAGCGTATGCGATGTGGCTATACGCAGCTATCAAAATTAACCTGAAGAAACTATGAGTATGGAATTTCGGGCTGACCAAACATCAGATTCCTCTGCTTGGTCAAAACCAGAAGAAACAGGGATCAAGGGTACACGCTACCCCAATCAGCATGATAACCCGGAAGCGTGGCGGTATCAGCAACGCCTCGACTTTGTATCATTGCTTGAAGCAAAGCCTGAACAACCCCAAGGTAAGCGTAATGTGACTCAAGGGGACTCTTCAGCTCGCATAATTAGAGAGAGTAAAGAGAGACCACCTGAGTCTGGATCCGGGGGAACAATTTCCGCAGTTCAGCGGCAAAAAACAATAGAAAAACGGGAACATTCTGTATTGGTTGACCATCCGGGATCAGGCAATGTTGATGGAGAGGAAATAAACAGAGAACCTTTTAAGAATCGACATCTGGACGACGAATACCGGATGTCCAAAGAACCGCTCTCAGTAACAACCGTCCAAGCCCTGATCAACGAGCAGAGTCAGCATTATGTGGTGACTTCGAATGCCACTACTGCCTCTACTATTTCTAGTACCTTGGACAGTACGATTAAGAATGAATCTGTCGGCTGGCAGGGACTTGAAAAAATGTTCGAAGCTCAGGTTGATAAGTTGCTCATTAATGCCCGCCAAACATCTTGGGATCCTACAGAAACTGTTCGTTTGCAGCTGAAAGAACATTTTCTACCTGGTACGACGCTCAGCCTTCAGCAGTGCTCTCCGGGGTGCTGGAGGCTGATGGCCAATTGTAGGCAAGCCGAGATAAGAGACATGCTGCAGAAAGCAATTCCTGGTCTTCAGTCGCGCTTTAAGGATAAGCAGTTAGGTGAGTTGAATATTGTGGAAGTAGTGCTAGATTCTGAGCCGGGAGATGAACTGTGGTAAAGCGTTGGCTGCATCGAATGGAACATGGCATGTCAGGGAGTGGTTGCCGGTTCAAGGCGTCAGGATATTGTTCAATATGGGTCATCCTGATTTTTCTGGTAACGGGGTGTGCTCACACAGTCAAGCAGCCGGAAGGTGATTTTGTCCCCAGAGTATACTCCGAGGCAAAGGGAAGCAGTTTCTGGAGGGATAGAGTTAAATATGCGTTTCCTGCGGACTACGTAAAGATTAAGGATCATAACAGTCGAATCTGGGAGGTCGCCTATCAGGATGTATACTGGGGAAACGACGACCCGGAGGATGCGGACACTATCGTACTGATACACGGGCGTTGTGCCAATATGGGCTACTTCAGCCAGTTGATTCGGGCATTGGCTCTGGAAGGCTTCCGAGTGATTGCCGCCGATCTTCCCAACTATGGTAAGTCTATCCCTGGAAATCTGGAGCAGACAATTCAGAGAAGTTTGCAGAATAGTCGGGAAGTGATTCACCTGTTGCTGGCCAATCATCTGAAAATTGGGAATTTTCATCTCTATGGACACAGCTTGGGAGGGCAATGGGCTGTTGGCTATGCGCTCGATTATCCGCAGAGTGTCGCCAGTCTGATATTGGAGTCGCCCTATGGTCTGGAAGAATACCCATCCGAATTTCGCACGGCAGACGGCCAGGCAATAAAGTTATTTGATCCATCATTGGCTGAAGATTTGAACCAATGGAAGTCTGTCTGGAACTCCCTTGGGCATCTGGAGGCGGAAATGTCTCGGACTGAGGCGGAAATACAGGCATTGCACTACTACAAGAAATTTAATCCTGATAGCGGCGAGCTTGAGGATTCTTCTACAGGTCTGTTTTTAACCCTGAATCAGGACTCTGCTTTTTTTACGGAGTCGAGAGTCCAGAGTGCTGTTGGTAATCTGGCCGAGTATGATCGATTTATCACCACCTGTGTCCGGGACATTTATACAATGGGAGTTGAAACCCGCAAAGAAGATCCGGAAAGTCTGACCAAGCGGCTTAGTCTATTGAGGGTTCCTGTGTTGATGATGTTCGGCTCTAAAGATTCGTTCCTGCCTAACGCGGCTTTGACCGGCCACGCTGATCTGGTCGGGCAGGTGATCAGACCGGTTTATCTCAGACTGAGTGCGGCAGGCTATCCGCCCACAGTGGTTTTCTACCCTGAAAGCGGGCACATACCACATGTGGATGCGGTAGATGAACTCTCCGCTGATGTGGTGTCATTTGTGAAGAGAGGAAAAGTCGAGTCTGATACCGTCAATCCTGCGGCAGCGCTGAGCCATTGATCGGTGGAAGAAGCCTTAAGACAGTGACGTTTAGATCTCATTGTATTTCCTGGCCAGACCTTTAAATTTTTCGACGGGATACTTTTCCCGATTTTTGTCAATTTTGGTGTGGATGGCGGATTCAAGGTCAATGTTGAGTTTGTCCGCCAGACGCAGAAGATATACGGCGACATCTGCCAGTTCATCCGTGACTCTTTGCGCCTTGTCGTGATCGGACATCACTTCTGATGCCTGTTCAAGGGTCAGCCATTGGAACTCTTCCAGGAATTCGGAGCACTCCACTGACATCGCTATTGCCAGGTTTTTGGGATTGTGGAACTGGTCCCAGTCTCTTTCTGTGGCGAACTCGGCAATAATGCTCTGGATCTTTTTAATATCCATGTTTTACTCCTTCAATGCCTTTTTAATCGATAGCTCTGGATTCGACGTGGCGAGCTCAGTCTGAACTAACTTTGCCAGCCATGGTAATGCTTCAGGGTAGTCGTCACAATCAAGAACAAATTCCTGTCCTCGAGCGGCTGCTTTCAGTAACACTCTGTCTTTGAATAACTTCCAGCGCTCAGGATTATGATGATAACTGAGTGGTGACTTACCTGAATCGGGGTACCACCAAGTGGGAAGCTGCCACTGGGTGAGCAGGCTATCGGGGGCGGTAAGGATTCTTTCTTTGCTGGCATACTGAAAGGTGCCCGATCCAGGAAGATTGGGGAATTCTCCTGGTATATTCAGCTTGTTGCTGGCCAGGTAAAGCGTATTATTCGGGTCTTTTCCACGATAAAAGTGTGGGTGATAACGAGCCCAGGGAAGATCAGACTCACCAAGTTCGTCAATCTGCAAGATTTGACCTACCTGCATCCAGCCCCAGATGATATGGCGCTTGGGTTGTTGAGTGTCAAAGTGCCATTGCTTCCGACCAGACGCCTGTCGTTGCTTCGTCGGCTTCTCAGTGCCAGTTGAGTGTTTTCTTCGGTTAGGGAAAACTCGATGGATGGATTGGAAAACCCCAAAGAACAGAAATATATCTCCGACGGATACCCCCTGTTTATGAAGATGTCCTTGTGCCGCTCCGGTCTGTCCCAGTAAAGGGCGCCAGTGGTGACTGCGGGGATAGTGGGTTGATACAAGATCCGGATCCAGGTGAGCGCCGTCTGATTTGGTGAGCTTGCCCTTGGTCAGTTGATTGACCAAGAGCCCGATGTTGTGCTCGTCATGACAAATGTCCTGGTACCGGATCGGAGATAGAGAATCTGGAATCGGAAGGGGAACTAACCGACCATCCGGAAGTATCGGGTTGGGACAACCGCCTGCGGCGGAGTCAAATCCTTTGCGGCTTAAAATAATGCGCATTGGGTGTGGATAAAAAAATAGTTAATTAAATATGGAAGGAAACAATTTAAGTGGCGGAATGCCTGTTGGGTGACAGACTTTCCGACGGAATTTTAAAGCTCAACCTTGTTCAACAAAGCTGCAGGGAACAGCAGATCTGCCAGAGCACCATTGTCTGCAGTTTCCTTGTTGCCCAGCAATTGATCTGCTGTGACGATTTCCCAGGCATCCTGATTGGCCATTAGTTCTCTCAGCAGAATGTTGTTGAGATGGTGTCCCGGTTTATAACACTGCAGTTCTGCCAGCATGTTGTAGCCGCACATACGCAAATCGCCGATCGCGTCCAGAACCTTGTGCCGGACCATTTCGTTGTCATAACGAAGGCCGCCAGGATTTAATACTCGGAACTCGTCAAATACAACGGCATTGTCCAAGCCACCGCCGAGAGCCAGACCTCTCTCATGCAGATATTCGATATCACGCATGAATCCAAAGGTACGGGCACGGCTGACTTCCTGAGTGAAGGTCTCGGAGCTGACATCCAGAATCATATGCTGTTCGCTTTGCTTGATGATCGGATGATTAAAATCGATCCTGGCATCAATGCGGAAACCGTCATACGGCTTTAATACAGCAAACTTATCTTCATGCTCTACCCTGATTTCCCGGGTGACACGGAGAAACTGTTTTGGTGATTCCTGTGTGACCAGGCCTGCTTCCTTGAACAGGAAGACAAACGGCATGGCGCTACCATCCATGATGGCAATTTCTTCACCATCAATGTCGATATACAGGTTATCGATTCCCAACCCACTGATAGCAGACAGGAGATGTTCAACGGTAGATATCTGATATCCCGCTTCGTTGACGAGGCCTGTGTTCAAAGTGGTATGGGCAACGGAATCGGCTTTCAATTGAAATCTCTGGTGGGGATTACAATCAATGCGTGTAAAGACTATGCCGGTATTCACTGGAGCAGGAGTGAATTGCATGTGCACTTTGCGTCCGGAATGAACGCCAACACCTACTACTTGAAAACCTTGTTGAATAGAAATCTGGTTGGGCATTGTCTTTTACGTAGTTTCCTTTTTTGCTGGCAAGAAGCCGCCGCTCCATATGACTGGTATGGTGCAGTTTGGGTATCGACTGGGAAAATGGAGCGCAATTGTAGTGGTTGGTGAAAATTTGTTCTAGTAAAAAAATGTAATCGAGCCGATAGTCCACTTGACTGATTTGCATGAATTGAGCTAGACGAAACTCTCTGTTTCTTTTTTAGGGCTTTTTCTCCAGTTCATTTTGCCATTCCGGGCCCACTTTCTGCTCAATGTAATCCCGTATAAATTGCCTGACCTTTTGCGAGGGAGTCACATCTTCCTGGGCGCAGAGTTTTTCAAATATTGCTTTTTTTCGTGGGTCTATCAGCAGAGTCAGGCGTGCAGTTCTTTGTTCCACGTTCTTGTTCCTACATTAATTTAAGCGTTTTGATATCAATTCAGGTGTTCTGCATGTTAATCAAATTAACATTGAATGAGGTGGTGATGAGAATATAATGCTCATTCAATTATTCTGCAACTTTCCCGGAGTCGTCCAATGAGCCATCGCGCCCACCTGTTCTCCTTACGTATCGGACATGCACTTAGGGAAAGCTGCTTTTCTGAAACCTACAATGTTCAAAGGCTTGCCCGGGATGTCCTGGCCGGTATCACCATCGGAATCATCGCAATTCCTCTGGCCATGGCATTGGCGATTGCCAGTGGCGTCGCTCCACAATATGGGCTTTATACCGCGGCAATCGCCGGCTTTCTCATCGCTCTAACGGGCGGATCCCGCTATAGCATTTCAGGTCCAACCGCGGCTTTTGTGGTGATCCTGTATCCGATAGCCCAAAAATATGGTTTGAGCGGGTTATTGATGGCAACCGTCATGGCAGGTTTGCTGATGATATTGATGGCCTTCCTTCGCCTGGGGCGTTTTATTGAGTACATTCCAGAATCTGTGACCCTGGGGTTCACCGGCGGGATTGCCGTGGTAATAGCCACGCTTCAGATGAAGGATTTTTTTGCCCTTACTATCGAAGAGATGCCGGAGAGTTATCTGGGTAAGGTTGAAGTGCTGGTTTCTGCTTTACCTGATGCGCATTGGTCAGGTGTCTCCGTCGCTATACTGACACTTGCGATCATGCTGATTTGGCCAAAACTGCGTACACCTGTTCCTGCTCATCTCCCGGCGGTGGTTATCGGCAGCCTGGCGGCCTGGGGGCTTAATCAGGCTGGGTTTCCGATAGATACTATCGGATCAAGATTTTATTTCACTTATCTGGATGGAACCCAAGGGCAGGGGATTCCTCCATTTCTTCCTGCATTCGAATGGCCGTGGCTTCAGCCGGGTCCCGGAGGAGAACTATTGGAGTTGAATTGGCAGCTCTTGCGGGATCTGTTACCCGCAGCATTTGCCATCGCGATGCTGGGGGCGATTGAGTCACTGTTATGTGCCATGGTGTTGGATGGCATGACTGGACGCCGTCACAGCGCCAATAGTGAATTGCTTGGGCAAGGGATAGGAAATGTGGTTGCTCCGTTTTTTGGTGGAATAACTGCCACAGCTGCCATTGCCAGATCGGCTGCGAATGTGCGTGCAGCTGCAGAATCACCGGTTGCTGCGATGGTTCATGCATTGGTGGTGTTGCTGGGATTGGTCGCGTTGGCGGGTGTGTTGGCATATTTGCCGATGCCAGCGATGGCGGCCATGCTGTTGATGGTCGCCTGGAATATGAGCGAGGCCCCAAAATCACTGAAGCTGATAAGGACCGCACCCAAAGCTGACATTTGGGTGTTCTTTACCTGTTTCTCGCTCACAGTTCTGTTTGATATGGTGATAGCTATCACTGCCGGTATCATGCTGGCGTCATTTCTGTTTATGAAAGAAATTGCAGAAATGACCAAGATTACTGATATCACCGGGAATTCGCGGATGGTCCCGGTAGCCCTGCCCGAGGGCTGGTCTGTGTATAAGATAACCGGTCCCCTGTTTTTTGCAGCGGCAGACAGAATATTTGGAGAACTGTCTGTGCTAAGTGAGGAAAAGCGGGGGATAGTGCTTTATCTGGATGGGGTGCCGATTCTTGATGCCGGCGGAGTCGCAGCTCTGAGCAAGCTTGTATCAAAGTGTCAGCGGGACAATACAAGGATCGTACTGGCTGACTTTCAGTTTCAGCCACTTAAAACGATAGCCAAGGCCCAAATGAAACCGATCGAGGGAGTGACACAGTATTTCTCAACCTTGCGGGAAGCATTGGATAGTCTGGTGCAATCGGAAGCATCCGAAATGCCAAGCAAATCTTGAGAGGCGATACGACAATGAAACTTGCAGATGCGAAAACCTTGGCCGAAGCAGGAATGTTGGCTGCTGCGGAATTGCTACGAAATCCTTCAGACCATACTCAATGGTTCATTATGATCATCGAGAAAAGTGGAAAGAGTTTTATTATTGCTGATGACGATGATCAGCCAATCGTGACCGACGAACTGGAAGCTCTCTTTTCCCTTCTTAAAGAATTAGGCTTCAGGAAGGCTCAGATTGCTTTTTAGACTCCTCAATCCACCAGAGGAGTCTCACGTCGGTCACTAACGGGCTTATAGCATTTCTTCAAAGATTCGGTCATAGGTACCGTTATTTTTAATGGTAGCGAGACCCTGGTTAAATGCCTTAATGATTTCCTGACCTTTAGGGTGTTTTCGACTGATGATCAGATGGAGATCATTGGTGGACAGTGCATTTTGCGTAAAGGTTATATCGTCTTTCAGGCTCGAAGCCTGTTCCCTGATGATTGACCGCGCAACAATTTCGTCTTCAAGTGCAAGATCGATTTTCTTTTGGGTTAGGCGGAGTAGATTGATATATAACCGACGTGCTTCTTTTCGAGAGAAGCTGTCCGCGGTCATAAAACTCTCCAGATAACCGTACTCCTTAATCGTTCCGATATTCTTTCCGGTCAGGGATTCCAGTCCTTCGTATTCGAACGGATCGTCCACCCGCTTTATAAACACAATACGATTTGAAAGGTAGGGATCTGAGAATATGAACTCTTTATTGCGTTCATCTGTATACCAGGCCCCTGGAACGACGTCGTATTTCAAGTCCGAAACTCCTTGGATGGCTCTGTTCCAAGGCAGCCATTTCATCTGAAATTCATAGCCTTGGGTTTTCAAAGCCTGGCGCACTATTTCTGTCGCCAGTCCTTCTTTTTTCAGATCCCTTCCGATAAACGGTGGCCAGCTGTGTTCCGCACCGACCAGTAATTGTTCAGCGTTTGCCAGAGTTGCAAACAGACTTAGGATAATCAGCAGTATGCGTTTAGCCATGTCCTGTACCTCTGTCATCAGGGCAATGAGACTGGCAAGACTATAAGGTTTCGGGAGATTTGTCGTTAGGCCACCGGGCCAGAGGTCGGTGCTGGATAAAAATTAGTCGGTTGTGGACTGAAACGAAGGGCTGAGTGAGTACTGGTTCACAAATATACGCAGTGTGCTGTCGTGAGAGAGAATACTCCGCCTGGTAATGGCGGAATATTCTCTTTTAGTGTCACTAGAAAAACAGCGTTATACCGGAAGAAATCTCAATATTATGAGTCAGTTGTGATTGTCGGATAAGGTCGCTGGTGAACATATGGTCGCGGAAATCCACATGCCAGGCCAACCAATCCCGGAAGATTATCCTGTAGCCGGTTCCTGCGATGGTGGTGAAGTTATTCTCGCCGCCAAATTCGGTATTGCCGACACCTCCAACCAGATAAATGGCGGAATTGAATGCCAGACGATCGGTGAAGAAAATCTCTCCAGGAAAAGCATTGTATCCGAGAAGAAAGTCGTAGTAGATATATTCCCGGTCGTCTTCGGTCAACAGGCGAACATTACTACCGCTGAGCTCTTCGAATGATGTCAGGCCTGCCGTTGCCAGACCATAATTGGCTTGAATGAAAAAGTCTTCGGTGGCATGAAATGATGCGCTGACCCCATACATTGGCTCGCTGCTGAAGTTGTCGATGCTGAGCATTCCAGCGAAGAGGCCTACTTCAAAGAATTCTGTATCGATGTCAGATTCTTCGATGGTGCGGGTCTTCACTTCCGGAGTTATAACCTGCACTGGCGCAGGCTTGTCTGCATCCGCCGGAGCGTCATCGGCGTTAGCTGCCAACGGAACTCCCATTGCGCACAACAAAGCAAGTTGTATGGCCAATCGGGGGAGAGGGAGGTAAATACCGCATTGTGTTATCTTCCGAGTGAAATAATTCATCAGAAGAAAGTATTGAGTCCAATTTTCCATTCACTTAAACCTGTTGTATCGGAATTTGAAGAAATTGAATACTGCCGATATTCGGCACGGATGAGAAAGTTGCGGCCGATGTAGTATCCTGCTCCGCCGCCGATGGAAAAAGCGTCGGCTTCCTCCGTACCCTGTACGAGCACTTTTTGCCTGGCATCAAATGCAAACTTTGAGGCTCCCAGAGTCAGATAGGGGGTGATATCCCATTGGTGGATCGGCTCAATCAACAGGTTCATGCTGTAGTAGTCACTGGTGACGGAGCGGCTGTATATTTTTCCGGCTTCTAGTTCCAATCCTGCCCAGGTAAGTGGACGATAGCCGAAGGTAAGACTGAAACTTGAGGCCCCCTCAAACTGACCTGCGGTAAATCCTGCCCGCCAACTTGAAGTCAGATATTCTCCATGGGTGACCTCCGGCAGGTCTGCGGGAATTCCGGTGGGCTTCAGAGTGCGTCCGAGCTGCTCGGCTTTTACCCATCCCTCCTGGCCATCAGGCGACATGACCTTATACCAATTGGTCTTGCGCTTCAGAATAACGACCTCTTCGCCTTCTTCTATAACATTGAATATAGGGTAGCCACGACCAGGGGCGGTATGCATCTCAATATAGGGGTCTGCTACTCGAAGAGTGACTGGCTGATCGTTGCCATCGAACAGTGAGTTGAACATTTCATCCGGGTCAAGAAAATCCAGGTCCAGAGCGGAAGCAGATGTTGGAATAATAATGAGAGCCGCAGTTGTCATCACTACCACTCCACACAATCGGCTCTTAAAAAGAGCCAACAGGATTTTAAAAAATGCTATGCCTGGGAACAGTTTCATACAGCTTAATAACCTATTTCAGGCTCTCAGTATGGATTAATCAGGTACCTGGTTTTATTGGCTGTGGAAACATTTTTCTAACTACTGGACTTGCATCGGTTTCGTAGCTCATCTGAGGCCTGAAAAGGCTTCTTCGGCACCATTTTGTATGGAATTAAATCTCTCTCCTGAGATACCTCTGTGTAAAGAAATGTTTCTTTTGTAACAAAATATATCAATAAAAACAGGGTGTTACGTATATGCGTCGCATCCTGCCAAGCAACTTGAGTCCTCTCAAGAATCATTTTTTTAAGTTCAGAAATAGTTCACATAATCAAAAATCCGGAGAGGAAAACGCGAGTCTTTTGGAAAACTCTATGTTAGCGTAATTGGGAAAATAATCCCAAAAGAGTTTGGTTGATACATAAAGCCAATACCACAAGGGCAAGGTCCAAAGAGACCAGAACACCTCAAAGAGAAATTCATTCCTAACGACAGGGCTACCCGGATGAGCCCCAGTCAATTCAAACAGCTATTGGATTAGGCGGGTCAGTTTGCGCCTGATATTCAATGCGCCTGTACAAATTCAGTTGAATTCTACTAGCCGGATGTTGGCAGAGGAGAACTATGGTGGACGGTGTCGTATCCAGACCTGTCGTAATGGGTTTAAGGGCTTTTACCGGCTCGTTAATCAGAATGCTGTTGGCCGGACTTATAAGTCTGTCCGGATTGCATTCGTATGCTGCTGATGCGGAAGAGGGAAGTATTCCGGCCGTCGAGCGAATTATTGAAACCCCGCTCTCAGTGGAGCGCAGCCGGCAGAAAGCTCAACAGGCGGTAAATGAATTGTCCCGTGAGATACAGGAACTTAAACAGTCTGTCGTCGTGCTGAATAAAGACTTGCGTGTAATGGAAGAGGACATGCTGTTTCCTGCCAATACCCGGCTAAACGTATTTCTTTCTTTGGATGTTGGAGAATTCTTCAAGCTTGAAGGTGTCAGGCTGAAAGTCGATAGCCAGGTTGTGGCCAGCTACCTGTACAGCGACCAGGAGAGAATGGCTTTGGCGAAAGGTGGGATGCACAAGCTTCATCTTGGTAATGTCGATACCGGTGAACATACCATTTCTGCGTTTTTTATCGGATCGGGTCCTAACGGACGTGAGTTCAATCGGGGTGCAACACTGAAATTCAATAAGGAATCCGGACCGAAATATCTAGAGCTGCAGGTTGCAGATTCTGAAGCCAAACAACAGCCAGAATTCAGTATCAGGGAATGGTGACAGCATGTGGTACGGTCTGGTCCTTCAACCTAAATCCCTATGCAGAAATTTTGCTGCATGGTGTGTTGCAGCAACGGTATGTATTTCCGGTACGGCCGCGCATGCCCAGGGAGTAAAGGATCTTAAATACGGAGCAATACTTTTCCAGTTTTACCAGCAGAATTATTTCGACACGCTGGTGGAATACGCATACGCCGAGGAGAAAGGAGGAATTTCGGGCCATGGAAATTATCCAGAGCTGCTGAAAGGCGGTGTCAGTCTCTCCTATGGTCTCGATGTACAGGCAGAGGACATCTTTACCCGCGTTGTTGAAGGCAATGTTTCAGAACAGGCGCGAAACCGGGCATGGTTCTACCTGGGGAAAATGCAGTATCTGCGTGGAGATACAAATCGGGCAGCTGCCAACCTTGCCAATATCAACGGTCGCCTTCCAGAAGAAATAGATCCCGAATACCGTTATCTCGCGGCATTGGTGAATATCAAACTGGGTTACTTTAACGTCAGTGACACTATTGTCGATGGTTTTGACGAGAGCAGCTCTTATGCCCCGTATTTTTATTTCAACCTGGGGATCGCCTTTGGTAAACATGCTGAGATAGATCGTTCCGTCAATTCTCTTAAGAAAGTGATCGCTTATAACGGTGCCAGCGAAGAGTTATCCCGCCTGTCAGACCGAGCATACATGGCGTTATCTTTCCTTTATGCACAAAACGATGATCTGGCGGATTCCAAGCTTCAGTTGGAGCAGGTAAAGAGCCATGGCGCCTATTCTAACCGCGGGCTGCTTGGGGCCAGTTGGCTGGCTGTCAATAAAGGGGATTTTAAAGAAGCGCTGGCGCCTTTGAATACTTTGGTGACCAGATCAATAGCCCTGCCCGAAGTGCAGGAAGCCATTCTGTTACGGCCTTATGTGTACGAAAAACTGAACCTGAATGGGCGAGCTGCCATGGGATTTATTGAGGCAGACACTCAATACGGTGATGCACTTGACTGGATCAAGTCAGCACGAGTCAGCCTGAAACAGGCCGATATGATGGAATTGTTCGTTCGTAACCTTGATAAGGTACTCGGGGAGAGTGACTGGTTCGGACAAGCACCATCAGTGTCTCTCAATAAACTCTCGCCATTTCTCGTAGAGTTGATGTCCGATCACAGCTTTCAATCTGTGTTGAAAGATCTGCGGGATCTGTATGCCATTCGCAATAATCTGCGGCAGTGGAAAGCACGGAGAAGTGATTTCGAAGTCATATTGCGCGCTCGTGCGGGAGGCTTAAAAGGCCACCAATCAACTCAGCAGTTCAGTCAAGCTTCTCAACAGGCAGCAGAGGCCAATGCCAAAGCGAAAGCTCTGGCGAATAGAGTATCCAGTCTTTCACCCCAGGATCGTCAAAAGGTTCAATGGGTATTGGATGATCTGAACTATGAGCTGGGCAGGACTCATGCCATGTTGAATGGTGTGAAAGAGTCTGGACCTGTGGCCAAAAGCAGCTATCAGGCTGAGGTTGAAAACCTGATGGCGACAGTGAGTCGTAAGGAGAAGTATGCCAATGATCTGATCGCCAAGCTTGAAAAGGTCATGCTGACTCTGGTTTCGACAGAACTTGATATCCATGAAGAGCGTCTGAAACATTATCAGATAGAAGCCCAGCTGGCGAAGGTGCGCATTCTTGATCGTTCCCTAAAAGATCTTGACGTTTCGGAACCTTCATTGAGCTCTGATGAGGCATCGATGAATACCTCATCTGTCAATGCTGAAAAGGAATCCGGGGAGAGTCAACATGCGATATAGCATACTGGCTCTGTTCGTGGTGCTCAGTGGTTGTGGCCTGATGCAGCAAGAGACCACCATCGGAAAACTCCAGCAAAATAATGACGTTGCCTTAAAGGATATTCCCTTACCGAGAGTCGGGCATGAAGAGGTGAGAAGGGAATATCGCCAGCTGTTGGAGATCGTTGAAGACTCTGGCTTAAAGGAGCAGATTGAACGCAGGATTGCCAGCGTTTATATGATGGAAGGTGATTATCAGCAATTGTTGGGGGTGACACCTTCCGATGACGGCTATTTTTCAGGAGCGATCAACTCTTATAAGGAGGTTATCGAAAAATACCCTGATTCACCTGATAACGCGGAATCATTATATCAGTTAGCCAAGGCCTATGATCTTAACGGTCAGGATCAGCAGGCGCAGAAGGTGTTGTACCGCTTTATTGGGGAATACGCTGAATCACCACGTCTTGCGGAGGTTCATTTCCGTAATGGCGATATTCATTTCCGTCACAAAGAGTATCAAGAGGCTGAAAAGTCTTATCAGGCGGTCATTTCAATTGGGCAGGAATCGGCATTCCTGAACAGCTCCTATTATCTGTTGGGTTGGGTGAGATTCAAGCTGAGCGATTACGACGGTGGCCTGGACGCCTTTGCGGAGGTCCTTGACCGATTGGTACCGGAAGACGGGAAAATTGAAAAGCTGGATACAGTTAACCGTTCACTGGTAGACGATACACTTCGGGTCATGAGTATCAGCCTTGCCTATTCCGGTGGAGCCGAAAAGATTGCGGCAACATTCGCCAAGCGTCCTCAAAGTGCGAAATATACCTGGATACTCTATTCCAGCCTTGGACAGCACTATCTAGAGAAAGAGCGTTATGAGGATTCTGCTTCCTCGTTTCGCGCTTTTGTGACGCAGAACCCCGATTCCGACCGGGCGCCGGAAATGCATGCGGAAATGATCAGGGCTTATGTCGACGGTGAATTCTCTCAGCAGGCGTTGCCAGAAAAAGAAAACTATGTCCGCAATTATGGTATTCGGTCTGATTTCTGGCGCACTAAGTCTGATGATGTTAAAGCGAAAGTGGTGCCCAATCTTAAAACTTATATTGATGAACTGGCACGTCACTACCACGCTAGCGGTCAGCGTCTGAAGCGTGAACTGGCTGACGCAAAAGGGGCTGGAGACGCGGCGGCTAAATCCAGAGAACAGAAGGTCAGTTTCCTGAAAGCCGCAGAATTCTATGGGGAATATATGCAGACTTTCCCCCAGGATCCCAAAGTTCCTGAAATGGTCTACATGCGTGCCGAAGCCGCATTTGACGGGGAAGACTACCCTGCCGCGATAGCTGATTACGAACGCACGGCCTATGAATTACAAAATCCAAAATACGGTGCTGAGGCAGGCTATGCGGCCATAGTGGCCTACCAGAAAGAGGCTGAGCTCATTAAATCCCGCGCGGGCGAAGACAGCGAGCAAATGATGGCCTGGCGCGCGAAGAGTGTTGATAGTCAGTTGCGCTTTGTTCAGACATTCCGCTCGGACGAACGTTCTGCCTCTGTGTTGGCGAATACCTCAGAGCAGCTGTTCAAACTTAAACGCTATGAAAAAGCCCTCGAAGTGGCCACTTCCGTGGTATCCAAAGACGGTAAGGTGGATCCGGAGCTAAACCGTACGGCATATGGCGTCATTGCCCACTGCCAGTATGAATTGAAAAACTACCCGGCTGCCGAGCAGGGGTATCGTGACCAGCTAAGGTTCATCGCCGCCAACAGTAAGGAGTATCGTCAGGTCACAGAGCGAATGGCCGTGACCATTTACAAGCAGGGTGAACTGGAGCTGGCCAATGACAATATGCAGGGAGCGGTTGATCAGTTTCTGCGGATCAAGGCCCAGGCGCCCAATACCGATGTTCGTGTCGTGGCACAGTTTGATGCTGCAACTCATTTGATGACCCTGGAGAATTGGGAAGCTGCATTGGTTGAAATGAACGAACTGCGCAAGCTTTTCCCCCGCCACAAACTGGCTGCCAAGCTGCCCCAAAAGATTGCCTATGCCTATGAGCAGGATGAGCAATGGGAAATGGCGGCGATGGAATATGAAAATATTTACCACAGTAATGCAGCCGCTGATGTCAGGCGTGACGCGCTGTTCCTTGCAGCTGAGCTTAATGAAAAGGCCGGCAAGGAAATGGAGGCTTTAGGGCAATTCAAGAAATGGGCATTTGATTATGAGGAGCCATTCGATACCCGGATGGAGGCTCGCTACCACGTGGCCTATCTGTATAAGAAGAACGACGACCTCAATCGTCATCTGTACTGGCTGCGCCGGGTCATTGACGGACATAACAATGCCGGAAGCAAACAGACAGAACGCTCAAAATGGCTGGCAGCCTGGGCGAATGCCGAATACGGGGACTACTGGCGGACCGAGTTCAATCGTGTCTCACTCCGTGCGCCCCTGAACAAGAGTATTCCACGTAAGAACGAGAAGCTGAAGAACGCTCTGGACCGGTATGAAAAGGCGGCTGAATACGGTGTGCTGGACCAGACGACAAGAGCAACCTTCAATATTGCAGACCTCTATGGCCAGTTTGCCCGCGAGCTGATGGATGCGCCGCGTCCGAAGGGGCTGAGTGCGCTGGAGATGCAGCAGTACGAAATTATTCTGGAAGAGCAGGCCATCCCATTTGAGGATCTGGCCATAGAGATTCATCAAAGCAACATTCAGAGATCCTGGGATGGTTATCTCAACTCATGGGTCGAGAGAAGTTTTGCCGCCATGGCCAAGCTGTCTCCGGCACGGTACAACAAACAGGAGATCCAATTGGCATATGGCGATGGTATCTATTAACACACTACGTCCAATCGGGATCGCCTGTATCGTTTTCATGAGCGGTTGTGCCTCTATGGGCCAACTGCCGGTAACGGATTCAGCGTCCGCTCCTGAGCAACAGAAAAGCAGCACTTCTGCTGTGAATAATGAAGCTTCTGCCGTCAGCAAGCTCGATGTGGATCGAAATCAATCTGGCTTCCTGCCACACCAGGAATATACCCCGGAAGGCAATAAAATTACGTATCAACCTTCCCCAAATCCGTACCTGAAGCAAAACATTCAGATACCCGAGGCTGCCCGAAAAGCGTTCCAGGAAGCCGATCGGAAAATGCAAAAGGGAGAATATCGGAATGCGAGAATTGCTTTCAGGGCAATAACCCGTGAATTCCCAAGTCTCTCCGGACCCTGGGTCAAGCTAGGTCTGATAGCGGATATTCGTGAGGACAAAGCCAAGGCTGAGAAAGCCTTCAAGAAAGCCATCGAAATTAATCCGCTCAATATCAATGCTTATATATCGCTGGCTCTGCACCAGCGGCGGAAAGGGGATTTTGACGGTGCCCATGACTCCTATATGGCGGTATTGAACGTCTGGAAAGACTGTCCGGATGCGCATCTCAACCTGGCCATTCTATACGACCTGTACCTGAACAAGCCTGAATTGGCGCAACCCCATTATGAGGCATACGACTTCCTGATCGGAGGCAAGAGTCAGGAGGTAAAAGACTGGCTTGCCGAGATTCGAAGGCGCACAGGTATAGAAAAGAGTTTTATCGATAATCCGCCACAACGACCTGTGGCTGAGTCCGGAGGAGTTTCCAGTGAAACGGAAGCCAAGCCGGAAACTGAAGAAAAGGGGTGATGCGTGAGAGGAGGTAGGTTATCAGGCGCTCCCGTAGTGGCCGTTTTGTCAGTGGTTCTTCTTACTGGGAAAACCTGCTGGGCGGCTGGGAAAGATAGCGTTGATCTGGAAAGTACATTTGTCGGAGACCGGGAACAGCCTTCGGTCAGTTACTTCATTCCATGGAAGCCGCCGGAAGGCCCGGAGAAGTTATATCGATCCATTACATCAGTATCCGGAAAGGTATTTGAAGTCGTGGATCGGGATATCCATTCAAGGACGATGCAATTTTACAACGAGCTCAAGCTGGAACAACCAGCTGACTCGAATAACTAAAACCAATTAAACGAAAACAACCTTATTCAACCGTTTGTAGTTCGGAGTTACGCCAATGAACTTTTATACAATGATCGTTTCCTTTTTTCAGGAAGGTGGTGCTTTCATGTACCCAATCGCACTGGTACTGATCATCGGATTAGCGATATCAGTTGAGCGCTGGGTATTTCTCAAGCGAGCCTTGTCCGCCAATAAATCCGCCTATAAGCACCTTCACCCACTCGTTAGCCAGAGTCAGTATGATGAGGCAGAGAAGTTTGCCCAGGACAACACGTCCGCTATTGGTCGGTTAATGTCTGTGGCGCTCGATACCATGCGGGCTTCTCCTCGTCGTGATGACATACATGCAGCGATGCAGGAAGGTGTTATGGAAAGTATTCCCCGTTTGTCAAAACGGACCAACTACCTCTCCATCCTGGCGAACGTATCGACCTTGCTGGGGCTGCTGGGAACCATCATCGGTTTGATCGCGGCATTTACCGCGGTGGCCAATGCAGATCCTGCGGACAAGGCAACTCTGTTGTCACAGTCTATCTCGGTTGCCATGAACACGACCGCCTTCGGGTTGATCTCCGCCATTCCTCTATTGCTGATCCACTCTCTGTTGCAAAGCAAAACCATGGAAATCATTGAGAGTATTGAAATGGCAGGTGTGAAATTCCTGAACTCTATAGTCCGTGGGAACCGTTCCGTGGTTGCCACCCGTGAGTCTGACGATTGATCTGTGACGGAGCTTAACCATGTTTTCAAACCGTAGAGAAGAGGAAGAAGCGGATATCGATATCACCGCGTTCATGAACCTGATGATCGTATTGGTGCCGGTACTGCTGATGAGCATGGTGTTCAATCACATCACGATTCTGGAGCTCAATCTACCTGAACTTACGGGGGCTGCCACAGCGAGCGGTGAAGAAAACCGTCAGCTGGAAGTAGTTGTTCGTAAAGCGGAAATTGAAGTGTATTACCCCAGTGGAAATCTGGTGAAAAGCATTCCCAATGTTGAAAAGGAGACCGACGGGGAGGTCGACAGCCGGCACGACTACAAAACCTTGTCTGCTGTTCTGCAGGAGATCAAGAAGCAGTTGGCGGCTAAATCCATCGACAAGCGCGATGCGCTGTTACTGTCTGAGGCTGGTGTGAATTACCAGTCAATTGTCTCCACCATGGATACGCTTCGAATGGCGAAGACCGTAGTGGTGACAGACCTGGTGGATGTGGAGCTTTTCCCCGAAATTTCATTGGGCGATGCACCCAAAAAGAAGGGTAAATCATGAATATTAAACCTGTCTCTTTCAAGCTCCAGGGAGGCCGCCATCCTTTGATGAAACCGGCCAAGCTGAACCTGGTATCGCTGATGGACATATTTACCATTCTGGTGTTCTTCCTGCTGCTCAATTCGGGAAATAACGAGATCCTTAAGGTCAACCGTGATATTGAGCTACCGGAATCCTCCGCAGAACAGCAGCCCGAAGAAACCATCACCGTCATGATTACAGCAGAAGATATTCTGGTTGATGGCCGACCGGTTGCGACAATGGAGGAGGTCACAAGCAGCAATGGTCTGATCAAAGGCCTGATGGATGAACTGAATTATCAGGCATCCAAGCGTGCTGAACTGACGGAAGAAGAAAAGGCCGCCGGTAGAGCCGTGACGATTCTGGGCGATCAGGAAGTTCCCTATGAGATCCTGAAACGTGTCATGTTGAGTTGCGCCAAAGTTAATTACCGGGATCTGTCCATGGCGGTATCCAGAGTTGCATCAAGCAGCACGTAGTTTGAGAGGCTTAGATGACGACATTAGCACTAAATCCATACGAGTTTGCTTTGCCCTGGGAGTCAAGCCAGGACGAAGACGACCGTTTTAAGAAAATTCTCAAGCGGCTGTTGCTGCTGCTTTTGCTCATTGCCTTGTTGTTTCCATGGCTGCCGCTTCCGGAAATTGACCGTGCTGAAAAGGAGCGCGTTCCACCGGCATTGGCCAAAGTATTGATTGAGCAACGCCAGGTGACACCACCGCCTCCCCCTCCCGTTCAGGAAGTTCAGGAGCAGCCTACGGAAAAGGCGCAGGAGAAGCCGGTCACGGCTCCGAAAAAGGAAGTGAAGGCGGCAAAGGAGAAGGTGTCCAAAATGGGAGTGGCTGCGTTTGCCAATGAGCTTTCTTCTCTAAGAAGCTCTGTGAACGTTGCCAAGCTGCAGGCTCAGAATACCAATGTTGAGTCCGGTGCTGCCCAGAAGAGCGCTCGTTCCCTCCTCGGTGCGACTACCGCTACACAAACCAGTGGTGGCGTCAGTAGCTCCGTAATGAACGGAACCGGGTCAGGCACTCAACTCGCCGGTCACTCGACCTCGACGGTGGAAAGCCCTATTGGTGGCGCCGGTGGAGGTGGTGGCAAAGGTGGTGGCTCTCACCGTTCGACGGTGGATGGTGGCCGTGATATGGAATCGATCAGACGGGTCTTTGAGCAGCACAAAGGGGCTATTTACGCGCTGTATAACCGCGCATTGCGTAGTGATCCCAACCTGAAAGGTAAGTTTGTCTTTCATATCGTGATTGAGCCTGATGGAAGTATATCAGCCATCAACCTGGTCAGCAGTCAATTGGGGGACAACAAACTTGAAATCAAACTGCTCGCAAGGATTCAGATGATTTCCTTTGGGGCAGAAGATGTCGCCACAACACCGGTGAACTACAAGTTTGATTTTCTACCAGGTTAAACATCTGACGCTGTATGGACTGTATCAATAAGAAGCAAGAACGGTACGACGATCCCTATGCAGGGACGTCTACCGTTTTTGAGGTGATCTCTAATAAGGGGTGGAGGAGTGTCATGGGCACTTTACTAAAGAAGTGTATGGTCATTACGTGGGTTGGGCTGACCGCCCTGATCCTCAGTGGCTGTGAAGGTGAATTGACCGAAGCAACGGGGATTGCCTCTGACCGTCCATTTGCCTATGTGGTCAGAGATTTTCCGGCTATGGGTGACACCTCATCTCTGAACTTGAGGCCCCCGCTTGATCCCAGAGCTCCTTACCAGTTCAATCCTGGAGCCCGGTTGATGGTCCGTGACAGGATCGCCCTGGACTCGGAAGAGAAGGATGTACTGACCTCCTATTTCGGTGGAGGCTCATATGACGTCAAGGATCTGGATGCTTCTCCTGATGGCGACAAGGTGGTATTTGCTGCGCATGGACCTTCCGGAAATGCGGCACACAGCAGTTGGAATATCTATGAATATAACTTCGCCAGTGGTGGTGTTCGCAGAGTTATTGCAGACAACGAAACGGCGAATCTTGGTAATGATACGAATCCGACATATACCAATGACGGCCGTATTATTTTTTCCTCAGACAGGCAGGTTTCCAAGGGAGATTACCGGGTCTCCGATATCAGGGAATACATTGAGGATTTTGATGAGCCGGCGTCATTACTTCATGTGATGAACTCCAATGGTTCCAATATTGAGCAGATTACTTTTGGGGCATTTCACGATATTGAACCCAGCACGATGGATGATGGTCAGGTGGTCTTCATTCGATTTGGACGCATTTACGAAGTCCTTGAAGACTGTACCCTGGAAAATATCGACGATCCCAATTTCAACACTCATCCCCATGGCGGGGGCTACGGCCAGGGTAATGGGAGCGGGTTTCCCCCAGGACTGGACGAACCTAAAGAATGGACCGTGGATGATAAGTGTGGGGCTTCCATAGAGGGCAGCACAACCACCGAAAGGATTTTTGTTGAGGACGTCTTCAGCCTGTACAGAATCACTCCTAACGGGGGTAATCTGCACCGTTATTTCGGCAGTTTGCATGAAGAGTTTTCTGATGCTTCCTTCATCAACTATATGGATCCTATTCCACTTCCTGATGGTAATCTCATCACCATCATGCGCCATATCTATAATCCGATATACGGTGGCGACGTGGTCAAGATCAATAGCAAGAATTTCTATGCCGTTGACAGGCCTGTTGATGACAGCATTACCGGTGAAGCTGAAGAATCGATGACCCCCGGGCTGGTTAACTTCTACCCCAATCAGGTTTCCCCTAACGGCTGGTACAGCGGGGTGGCTCCATATAACGATGGAACAGGACGCCTGCTGGCCGGTTGGGCTCAGTGCCTTGTGAAAGTGGATGGTTTGACGACCCCATGCCAGGGCTATGCTTCAGAAGAAAACATCAGTGATCCCCAGTATGGAATTTGGGCGGTAGACCCTGGTAGCAATACCCGTTTGCCTGTGGTTAAAGGTCAGGGCCAGGCGTTGTATACCGATATTGCCATAGGGGCATACAATGATCGGGCTCACCCGTATACCGGGGTCAAACTCGATCAATTGCTTGACGATAACTCAGCGGCATTCAGTATTCGCAGTGTGTACGATCGTGATGGCGTGGATATGGCCACGCCGGAAGGCGGGATTGTGACCATGCGCGATCCAAGTTTGACTCGACCGGATGATCGTTCCGAGCGCTTTATTCGGGTATTGGGGAAACGCAGTATCCCCGGCGATCTTGAGCAGGAGGTGTTGAATAATTCGGTGCTGAATCCCACGGACGGTAGTAACACCAAGCTCGGTTTAACACCGATATTGGGTTCAGGCGGCCGTGGTTTGTTCGATGTTCTCTCCTATGCCATGGTTGAACCTGATGGTTCGGCAATGGTGAAAGTGCCCGCGGAAACCAGTTTTGTCTTCGAAGTGGTTAATAAATATGGGAAGCGTGTCGATCTAATCGGCAGATCGGATTACAACTATAACTATCTGGTGAAGCATCCGGCCTCGTTGCTATTGGAGAAGAATGAAGTGCTGACTTGCAACGGCTGCCATGATCCGGAGAACGATATTCCCCATGCCCGTACGGATGTTCAGTTGGCGTCCGCAAACCCTGGAGCCCCGGGTGACGGCATGGCCTTTCCAAACGCCAATCCATTGATTCGTGCGATTAACTGGCAGGATACAATGGCAGAGGCCTTGGTCGACTATTTGGGACAAATTCCAGCGACCTGGGCCAATATTCTGTCGTTTGAGGATTTCTGGAGCGATCCACCGGATGACTCATTGGCCTTCAGTAATACCTATGCTGATTTGACCACACCGGTACCGGTGAATAATTCGACCTGTCTGACGGATTGGAATGCCGATTGTAAGGCGACCATTAACTATCTGGAGCACATCCAGCCGATATGGGATGCCTGTCGTACCATTCCTTCCGGTGATGTGAAATCCTGTACCAGTTGCCATGACAAAGCCGACAATAATCCTCAGGACAAATGTCCGGGAGGTGGTGGTTCCGGTGGTGATTTGCTTCTCGGTGGTGATCCGGCCCCTTGGGACCCGCGTCAGGTGCAGTCCTATGTGGAATTATTCAAACCGGACTACTACCAGAAGAACGTTGATGGCGATTGGATCGAAGTTGATCCGAACACAGACTGCCCAGATGGTGTTGAGGGGGAGCTGACGGTTTTACCGAATCCTGATGTCTGTTTTACCCGTCGATTGATGAGCGCCCGTGGAGCGATCGCCAGCGCTCGTTTCTTCAGCATGTTTGACGATGATCCTGATGATGATGAATACGAAGTGGATGCTTCAAGCAGTAGTGGTGGGGGAAGCACGCCGGAGCATATGGGAATGCTCACCGAGGCGGAACTCAGACTGATTGCAGAGTGGTTGGATAGTGGAGCCCACTACTACAACAACGCCGACAGTTTTGTTCTTCCCTAAGGTTGATGATGCAACCTGATAAGATCAATAACAAAGAGTAAAGGTAATGACCGCCAATATGAGCAATACCATAAACCTTGATCATTTCACTTTACCGGGCGCCCAGTCCGAAGTGAAAGCTGCTGCGATTCCAGAGAAAAAACACTGGAAGGTTCAGGACAGGATTATCCAGGTCACACGGGATGGGCGAACTCATACATACAGCCGCTTTAACCAGCGATACCTGGAGGTAAAAACTACTGACAGAAAAGGGCGGGAGGTTGAGGCAGTGATTGATATGTCTTTTCTACAATCCCGGCCAAGAATCGTGAAGGATTTTAAGTGGACACTCTGGTTATTGTCTTCACTATTACTGGCCTGGACGATCACCGTATTTGCCGTCACAGATATCGATCCGTTATGGCTGATTCCAACCCTGCTTTTAAGTTGTTTAGTCGCGGCTTTGGCAGTTCGCCTGAAGGTGAATAAGTACGAATTCCTGGCTGTGGGGAGTGAGATTCCCCTGTTTAGCCTGGAGGCCAATCAGCCAAACAAGGATACGGTGAAGTCTCTGGTTATCAAGCTTCAGGAGAACATAGAGGAAGCCAGACTCAGTTTGCCGGGAGGCAAGCAGCTAATCCCTATCGCGGTAACCGAAATGCGACGCCTGTATAAAGAGGGGCTGATCAGTCAACAGGATTACGAAACCATCAAATGGTATTTATTCCGGAATTGAAGCGATCGGCAGGGATGCCTGACAGGGATGTCTATTTTTTTATTTGTTGGTTCCGAGCCTTTATCTTTCAGCTATTCAGCTATTCAGCTATTCAGCTATTCAGCTATTCAGCTATTCAGCTATTCAGCTATTCAGCTATTCAGCTATTCAGCTATTCAGCTATTCAGCTATCCGGCCTTGCTTTGCCAGTCTTGAACCTTCACGCATAACCCTTTGGCGACCAGTTGCGTACTTGGCAGGCCGTTGGAGGAACCTCCTGCTGATTCAATAGAAACAATCAGGTGTTCGGCGTTCTTGATGAGCGCCCACTCGGGCTTGGTCAGATTTTTCTCAACATGTCCCTTCAGTTCCAGTACTCCCAGACTGGCCGTGCTGCCATCTTCACGAGAGACAGCCCAAAGCTGGAGAGTGGTGTTGTCCGGTACCTGAGGCTTCTTGAGTATGTCGAAGGACAGGAGTCGATCCGTTTTCTTCAGTGTCGCGACCATAATGGCTTGGGCATTGGTATCTTCCAGTACTGCCACATAGTTAATACCGGTAGGAGAAACAACGGCCGGTGATGTGATGACAGTCGATACGGAAACAACCCCAATAACCAGCGCAATAGAAAGAGCCGCCGCAGACAGATACTTGTAGAATCTGAGTTTGCTGAGAAGTTTTTCAATGACCTGGTCCGAAGTATGGTTAATCGCTGCGGTAATTCTGGACCAGGTTCTTTTCTGGGGAGACAAAGGCTTGGTCGCCTCGTGAAGCGGCTGCATCTTGTCTTCCCACTGGCGAACCCGTTTTGCGATATCCGGGCGTTCCCCCATGATTTTTTCAAACCGGCTGCGGGCTTTGCCACGCATGGTTCCGACGACATAGCTTGATGCCAGCCGATCCTGGAGCTCAGGCTCTTCGTATCTCAGCGACCCAGGCATTGTGCTAACCTCCCAAGGCCTCGCTTGAGCCAGGCTTTGACAGTATTGATGGGTTTCTCAATATGAATGGCAATGTCTTCCCGGCTATAGCCATAATAATAGGCCATTAAAATAGCATTTCGATTTAATACGTCCAGAGCCTGCAGGCATTTATGCAGCCGGTTATTACTGTCTTTGTGCAATATCTCAGCCAGTGGAGAACCCGAGACATCGGAGTTAAACAAAAGTTGGATCTCCTGATGCTGTTCCCGTCGCTTTTGCTCGCGATTTTCGGATTTCAATTTATCCAGCGCTCTGTAACGCAGTAATGAAGTCATCCAGGTCATGGGTTCGCTGAGGCCACGTCGATACTCACCGGCTTTGTTCCAGATCTGGAGAAAGGTTTCCTGTAATACATCGTTGGAAAGGTCTGCATCATGGAGCAAAATCATGGCGACACCGTTCAGCTTTGGCGATACTCTCTTGTAGAGTTGTTCCAAGGCTTCCTGATCTTTGAGTGCTATTCGGGCCAACAGCTTTTCAAGTACGTCCGGGTCGAAGGCTTTTTCCATGACAATTCCAAACCACGCCCCACCCTGAGGCGTTAGCCCAGGGCAGGGTACATTCGTTACTGGATCATTTTGGCAACATGATCAGGTAACTCCGAGAGTAATGCAAACCGTGGCGGGGTGGTTGTCAGGTCCAATACCTCAACATTGTCGACTGCGTCACCATTTGTAGTGACTTTGGGAGCGCAAACCACGTATTCAACATCCTTGGTGCTGATCGCAACGCGCAAGCCGTCATCATCTGTTCTGACGCCAGCTTCAAAATCCTCAGCCACGCCTCTCAATGTAAATCTGACGATATGGTCGAGATTCAGCAATTCCAGCTCCGTAGCGTTGGTGCCGCTATCCACGATAGTACAAAATCCGGGAGAGGTTGAAACGCTGACCACCGGGGAATTATTTTCATCCAGGAAAATACCGTCAAAGTCCTGGCTGCCATCTCTCCCGGGTGGATTGACGTTAAAGAAGGGGGCTCCTTCGGTCGTACCGTCGCTATCCCGCTGCTCACCGATAAGTCCCAGAATCAATACGTCGGTGCCTTCGCCTCCATTGAACAAGTCGCTACCGTCACCTGGTGCCCAGATGAATACGTCGTCGCCTCCGTTTCCAAAAGCGCGATCCCGATTATCTGCGCCTTTGTTGTCACCATCAACGCTGGAGTTAAAGTCTTCGGTTCCGCCGATCAGGATGTCGTCGCCGGAAGCGCCCAGCAATACATCCACACCCAGACCGCCGATCAGGATAGAATCTTCAGACTCTTCTGCCTGGAGGATATCGCCGGCACGCAAGCTTTGATTGGAAGAGCCTCCAGGACCGCCAGGATTGAAGGAAAGCAGCGCCGAGCTCTTGGTATTCAGATCATTACCCTGGAGTAAGGTAAAGCTCTTCGCATTACCGGCGCTATTGTCCTCGTCATCATTTCGGTTGACGCCATTATGATCTGAACAGCCGCTGACAATCAGCGTCATTAAGAAAGTGCTAATCAATGAGTGTTTGGTGCTAATCATGTTGATTCCTTGATCTATTGTGACTCGATAGAGATAAAAAGTGTGTTGGCGACTTCAATGCGAATAATCGAAGTCGCTTATTTCAATTCAGGGATCTCGACACGAGACGTACTCGCGGCAGTCTCCGGCAAGCTGTCGAGCGATACCTTTTGTGGAGGTGTCTGAGTCAAATCGAACGCTTCTATTTCTGTTCCGTCTCTTGAGGCACAAACCAGGAACTCGGTGTTTTTCAGGTGTACTGATATTCTTAAACCGGTGTCCAAGGTGCTTTGATCGATATCTGGATCAGCGGCTACGGCGGTTTCAAAGGCATTGGCGGGACTGCGCAGGACAAATTGAACCAGATGATCAATATTTAGTGGGGTCAGATCGCCATTGGCGTTATCAATAATTTCGCAGAAACCGGGAGCGGCCAGAATATCGATAGTTGGGACGATACTGCCGGGTTCGGTAAATATACCGTCGAAGTCTTGGCTGCCGGGAGTCCCGGGGGGGCTGACGTTGAAGAATGGAGCGCCATCAGTCTCGCCTGATTCATCGGTGTTTTCTCCAACCAAAGTGACAAGCAGGATGTCCTCGCCTTCCCCGCCATCGAAAAAGTCGTTACCGTCACCGGGAGTCCAGACGAAAATATCATTGCCCTGACCGCCAAAAGCGCGGTCACGATTAGAGCTGTTAAAGTCCTCAGTACCGCCAATAATGATGTCGTTTCCTGCGTAACCGAAGAGCACATCAATTCCCAAGCCTCCGATCAGCAGGTCTTCGCCTTCAGTACCATAAACCACATCACCAAACTGCAGGCTCTGGTCGCCACCGCCGTTTGTCCCCCTGTTTGCGGAATACAGCTGGTTGATTGCCTCATTGGCACCGTTGGCGGAATTCAGGTCGTTACCCACCACGATGTCGGCCCGGCTATACAGAGATGCGCCTATTAGAGCGAGGGAGAGCGCGGTCGCCAACAATGTCTGCGTCATATTCATACATTTACCCATTACGTGTTTTCCAATTTCAAATAAGTGGTTGAAAGTTGTTGTTGACGGCCGTCTTCCCATTTACGACACCGCATGAAGAAAAGTTACATTGAGCGTGAATTTTTTATGGGGAGGCTTGGGGTGAGATAATCGCTATTACAATATTTACCTGTAACTCAAACTCCAGGCGCAGACGAATCAAGCCAATCAATAAGGCTGAACAGGCAGGTTAAGAGGCTTGATAGGGTGGGGCAGAGACTCCGGCGGAGCCTCTGGGGGGATAAATACTCTTTAGTTAAACTTGCCCTTAGTTAAGCTCGAATCATCCCGGAGGACTCATTCGGCTCTGACTGAGGAGTTCCTGTGGGCATATGGTGCTCCAATTCGCGCAGGTTCTCGCGGATTTCAGTTGCGATACCGGCAAGGTTGTTCAATGTCGCCTCAAATGCCTCGTAGTCTTTTGACTGCATATCCTGGGTGGAACTCAAAATGAGGTAATTGGAACTGGGGTCGTAGCTAACCGCAGCGCCTTGGGTAACCTGTTGAAACAGATTGAGCGCCAGACTGTTGAGCAAATAAGCTTCGCAGTTTTCCTGCGGCAGCTCCATAATCTCTGAGGTGAAATAGACCTTGCCGCTAATATCGGGGACGTAAATACCTACCTGGTATCCATCTTCCGATGCAAGAACGCATTGGTCATTTTCATCCAGTCTGAAAGTTGCTCCAGCATCTTTTCCCAACAGACCAAGCCATTCATTAATATTTTCTGTAACTGACATGTTTTTCTCCATTCGTTAGTTAGTGCATTGGGAATTAGTATTGGACTGGTTGGAAACCTGTCCCAGGATTGTCCGAGACGCTTCCCAGTGTCGCTAACTCTTGTTCCGCATTTTGGTTAGCAATGTCAGGATCACCATTGAAGTAAGCTTCTACTCCATTTAACAGCTCGACCAAGGAATGCCCGTCATTTGAGTAATCCAATCGCTTATCGAGCCAATGTTGTGCTACTGCTAATGCAGCGGTTCTGGATTGTGGCTCATCCATACCCATGACTTCACACTGCTGCATCACTTTCATAATGGTGGCAGAAGAGCCGAACATGGTTGTCGGTAATTGATTCCCCTGAGCTGTCGCTCCGTGAAGAGCGTTGTTCCTTTCACGTATCCCCTCATAGATAGCGTTAACTGCTCCTCGAATATTTCCATGCGTCAGGTTATGCCAAAAATGAAATGGATGACGTGAACTCTCGTGAACGCCGGGAGCCATGATGTTGTGAGTTTGCCGATTTTGGATTTGGGCTGCTGCGGCTCTCGTTGTCGCTTTATCAGCGTCAGTGACGATGACCGCTAACCCTCCCAAAATGTGAATAGCCTTGTCACTCATGCCGTTTTGTCTGAACTCTGCCTGAAAGGCTTCCACTGCACCGGCAGGGCTTAATTGATGGAAGATATCATGCAGTCCATAGGAAAAGGTTGAGCTGTAGGCATTGACTCGATTTTTGACTTCAGGTGGCATCGCCTCCACTCGTGAACACAGCAATCCAGCAAATAGCTCCAGATTGTTCCGAGCATTAGGGGTTTCACCTAGCAATTTTTCTACTAGGGCCCGGTCTCTCTCCCAGGCCGCTCTTGTGTTGGTGTTGTCCAAATGCTGATTGGCTACAGGGCTTTGGGCAGGCGCTGTGTATTGCTGTTGAAGTCCCTGAACAAAGGCTCGTTTTGGATACGTAGGGTTATGAACAGGAATTTGAGGCGGAGGCACATTACCTCCCCCGGTCATCTGATTCCAGACAGTCGCTGGGAAATTCTGGATGGCTTCCTTCATATCCCGGAAAGGCGTAATGGAAGATAGCATTAATCGGCCCTCTTAGTGTTGGTGGAAACATCAGCATAAGGACCGTTGCCAGTGAAGAAATATATCAGTCGATCTAAATTCCAGGCGTGTTCCAATTATTCCTTCGTGCTGGTTTGATAAAAGAACTCTCCTCTCCAATATCGGATATCTGTGACAAATACATCGGTAGGCTGATATTGCCTGTTCACTTCAAAACCTAATCTAGCCCTAACCAAAGTTTCTCCATGAGGCTGCAAGGCCTCCACAGATGATGGGTAAGATGATGAGGCGGGTACTGTCACTAATCGTATTGGTAATCCTGTTTTTCGGTGCTCAGGCGCATGGTGCCGGCTGGCCCTGGGCGAAGCTCAGTTATGCCCATTACGCGGAGAACGAGCCCATCCGGGAGCTACTGCAACAGTTTGCCTCCAGCATTAATACCCCCATCGTTATCAGCGATAAAGTTCAGGGAGTGGTCAATGGGAATTTTGAGAAAGCTTCCGCCAGGGATTTCATTGACCGGCTGGCCAAAATTCACAGCCTGCTCTGGTATTACGATGGCCAGGTCCTCTATGTCTACGACACCAGCGAAGTGGAGACTGATCTGATACACCTCCAGTCTGTTTCTTCCCAGCGATTAATTAACACGTTGGCGGATCTTGGTGTTCTGGATCGGCGTTTTACTTTAAGAGCGATCGTGCAGGAAGGAATTGTGATGGTCTCCGGGCCTCCCCGGTATACACAGTTGGTCAGGGAGGTTGCTGATATTTTGCTACAGAGCGAGGATAACCCGACCAACGATGTTTATGTTGTCAGGGTATTTGAACTCAAGCATGCCTGGGCAGACGACCGTCGAATCGATACTGATGGGCAGCAGGTTCTTGTTCCCGGCGTGGCCACAACCCTGCAGTCTATTCTCGGTCGAAGCATTCCGGAGACTGAAGTTGTTTCCCCGCCATCCAGAACAGTGCCAAAACTGAAAGGAACAGGGTTGGTTCAAGAGCATAGCCGTTCTGATGACACCCGGAATAATAATACGCCTTATAGTGGGCCGCACAACGGAGATGGTAGCCGTTCTGGAGGCCAGGAAGCATCAGGTTATGTGGTGGCCAATGAGCGGCTGAATGCGGTGATTGTCCACGACCGCAAATCAAAGATGCCTCTGTACGAAGAGCTTATCGCCTCACTGGATCAACCTCGGGGCCAGGTGGAAATTGAGGTATCCATTATTGATGTCAGCACGGACCGGCTGGATGAAATGGGCTTCGAATGGCAGATCAATGGCAGCAACGGTAGTTTTACCAATGCGGATTTTTCTGAGAGCGTCCTGCCACGTCAGGTGAATGAGCTTTCGTTCATCGTCGGAGAGAGAGCCAGTTTTTCAACGTTACTGGACAATACCCAGGATCTCTTTCTCACCCGCATCAGAGCCTTATCTGAAGAAGGCGATGCCAGTGTCTTATCCCAACCCACCATCCTCACCCAGGACAATATCGAAGCGGTTCTTGATCACAGTACGACTTTCTATGTCCGTCTGGTGGGGGAGCGGGAGGTGGACTTATTCCCGGTATCCGTGGGCTCAGTGGTTCGTGTGACGCCGCATATTGTGAAGGATAGTGATCGCTCACAAATCCAGTTGGACATCAATATCGAAGACGGGCAACAGACTGGTCAGGCGGTGGATGAAATTCCCGCTATCAGCAAGAGTGTTATCAACACTCAGGCTCTGGTGAATGATCAGGGAAGTCTTTTGGTCGGAGGGTATTACTTTAACCAGGATACAAATTCCAGTCGCAAGATCCCCCTGTTAGGTGACATTCCGGTTCTGGGTCATCTATTCAGAACCGACGGTAACCAGTTGCAGAAAAAGGCCCGCCTGTTCCTGATCTCTCCCAGAATTATCACCAGTGATGATCCTCATCCGGAACTCAATGGTGATGCGGAGACCATTATCAGGGATTACCGGGAACAGATGTCTCTGACCCCGGCCGGTAGTTGTGACAAGCCTCATCCACGTCATGGGACGCTTAAATAGACCGGTGGATGTATGTCTTCAGGTTCAAGGGTGGAGCATCGTAAATCCATAGACATTGGCTTGGGGCACTGGAAAAACAGGACAGGAATCTTCGCCCGCAAGTTGAATCATCTAAACATTAATCAGGCAATCAGACAGCCATGAGCAAAGCGAAATGGATTATCAAGCTACTCTCCGGACCCCATGCGGGGGCGGAAATGCACCTCGAAAACAGGATGTATCGGGTTGGGCATTCTGACGAGTGCGATATTGTGATTCACGATCGAATATTGCCGGCAGAGGCATTCCAACTGGAAGTGAGCGATACCATCAGATTGCTCTGTGAGGATGAATCTCTGGTCTTGAGCACCCATGGGTCACCGATGTCAGAGAGAGCAATACAAATTATCGCATTTGAGGTTTATTCCGTGGGCTTGCTCCATTTTTGTTTCGGACCATCCGATTCAGGATGGCCGGAGATTCAGCTTCCCGGACTGGAGAATGTCGCCGGGGATAATGGAGATAGTGCCCAGAAAAAAGAAGCGGGAAACTCGCTGGAGGTTATTGAAAAAAGAACAGCTAGCACGCAACAAGCGGGAGATGGTTATGGCTATTTCAGCCGTTCCAAAGTGTTCATTAACCTATCGATATTTGTTTTCTTTGTCGCTTGTGGCGTGGTGTTTAACAGTAGCCGGCTGGACGCAGGAATGGTGATGCCTGCGAGCATCATTGATGTTAACGAAGTGGTTCTCAGTGAGCCTGGGTTTGAAGGGCTTGAGGCCATTCATCAACCCTCTGCGTCGAACTCAAATCAGTGGCTGGTAAGGGGATACGTCCACTCATTCACGGATACAGGTCGATTAGAAAAAAAGCTGCAGACCCTGAATATTCAATACGATTTGGATATCAGAAGCATGGAGGGCATTCAGCGTTCCACCGAAACCCTTCTGAAACAGTTCGACATGGACAATTTGGTGGTCGCCATTGGCGTGCTGCCAGGTGAACTGAGTATCAGCGGAGTCCAGCAGGATTTAGCCAAATGGCAGCGGGTAAAGGCGCTTCTGCTGGCTGATATTCCCGGGCTGACAGCTATTTCTGATCAGGTGGAGAATCCGGAAAGCCGCCTTGCGATGCTGCAGCGGTGGATTAGGGAGGAAAATCTGGATAAGGAAGTGATCGTGAATGCCAATGATGGGCGATTATCCATTTCCTCCGAAATCCAGCTGGAAAACTCGGAGGCCTGGCAACGAATCAATCGCAAGTACCATGACCTTTTTGGCAGCTCAATTGATGTGGCTGTCATGGCTGATAACAGACCGGTGATTGATATCCGTGGTGTCAGTCTTGGATCTATCCCCTATGTCGTGCTGGCGGACGGTCGCCGATATGGTCTCGGATCCCACCTGAAGAACGGGTTCTACCTTGAGCTGGTGCAGGAGGATGCGGTGGTCCTGAAGCGAGGTAAGGAGTTAGTGAAATACCGGGTTGGGGCTGGCGCTGAGTAGCCGGGATATGGTCTTGAATAATCAATATTGCGGTAAAGAGCCATGAACGATAGTGAAACTCGAACACACGATGAGTGGCTCCGGCTGCTGCAGGACTATCAGCGGAGTCTGAAATTGAGGCTGAAGACAGGATGTAAGCCGTCAGAATTCAGAAAACTGGCGAAACTGGAAGAGGCGGTGGATCTGGTGATCTGCCGGATGAAGAAAAACGGAACCAGAGGTGATTAACATGGCGTTTAACTTTGAAGCAATTAACGAGTCAATGGGGCGGCAGGCAACTTTGAAAGAGGACGAACTAAGGTCGTTTGCTGAAAGTATGGATCCTAACAGCTCAACAGACCTGATTCGTTTTCAACAAAAAATTCAGGAATGGGGACTGCTCAATAACCTACACAGCACAACCATCAAATCCCTCAAGGATACGTTCGCCAGCATCGTTCAGAAAATGCAATGAACCCGATCACCGAAGTCGATACGGACAGCCTTGTACTTCAAAAGCTGGCAAATGAGGCCTTTGACATGATGCTCAGTGGTGACATTGATCAGGCTGATAAAGTCTTCACGGCCATTGATCTGATCAGACCCGGTAATCGGCCGTCAGCACTGGGGCTGGCTATTACGGAAATGCTGCGTTCCCGTGTGTGTCGCGAGTTGGGCATGCCGACGGCTGAGTTATCGGATGACCCTATATTGTGCTGTTTCATAGGGTTGGAATGGCTTCAACAAGGCAGGACGGCAGACGCCAGGGCGATATTGGAAAGCGTGTCAGTAAGTGGAGAAATCGTTTCAGCCCGTCTGGCGCGCAATATCATGACTTATGAATTGGATCGGGGATAAACCCGCCCATCAATGCAGGACAAGACAGGTGAAATATGGAGCCGATCAGTATTCAGTACAGTTTGAATCTTCTTAGTACCGAACAGAGCGCTGGCAATAATGTCGGTGCGGATAGTGTGGCCGTGGAGCAGTTCCAGAATAGTCTGCAGCAACCGGCAGACCCTTCTAGGCTTGGTGATGGAAATATAGATGCCGTGACCACAGCGGAAAGTGCCGGAAATTCTCTGGGAGACAAAGTCTTGCAGGGGTTACAGAACATGAAGTCCGGGTATGACCGTCAGGTAGGTGCAGTACAGGAATCCATGAATGGTACCGATCCCCTGAGAATCAATAGCATGATGAAGTTGCAATTTGATCTCGCCAAGCTGACTTTGCAGGGCGAACTCATCAATAAAACGGTCAGTAAAAGCACCCAGAACCTGGATACACTGCTTAAGAGTCAGTAGCCATGAAAGTCATTGCTGAAATACACACCCATTCCATGATGCTTTTTCGCCTGTTAGCTATGGCGTTGTTTATCCTGCTTTCAGGTTGCAATGAAGAACTATATTCAGGGTTAACTGAAAAAGAAGGCAATGAGATGCTTTCCATTCTCCTGGAGCGGGGAATCAACACCGAAAAGGTATCTGACCAGAAGGGGCAACTGGTAACCTTGATGGTAGACGGTGAGGATCTGTCGAGGGCGATCCAGGTTCTGAAAAGCCGAGGATTCCCGAGGGACGACTTTGCCAGTGTGGGTGAGTTGTTCAAGAAAGACGGATTGATATCCTCGCCCCTCGAAGAACGGGCCCGGTATATTTATGGGCTTTCACAGGAAATCGCGGCAACCCTGTCACAGTTGGATGGTGTCATTACAGCCAGAGTTCATGTTGTGATGCCCGAAGTTGAAGGCAAGAAAGCGCCTCTGAAAGTCTCCTCTGCGTCAGTTTTCATAAAATATGCCAGCAACGTCAATCTCGATGACTTTGTGCCGCAGATAAAAATGTTGGTCAATAACAGTATCGAAGGGTTGAGTTATGACAATATTTCAGTGGCCTTGTTTCCTTCCCAATCTGCTTCCAATGACCCGTCCCAGACGATGAACAGTGTCTTTTCCATCAGTGTGGCGGCCAGTTCTACAGACCGTTTATATACACTGATTGGCATTGTCCTGGTTCTGCTGACAGGCGCTCTGGCGGGCAATGTTTTGCTGTACCTGCGGATTAGAAAACGTGAGACCCACCTGATTCCAGCAGGTCAGGCTTAATCGGCTGACGGACTCATTGGTTAAGACTGAATGGCTAACTAAGGTAGAAAGGGGCGGAAAGGGATGGATAGAAAAGCGGAAAAGAAGGTGAAATGCCGATGATATCCAGTGATCTGCTCATTCTGATGGCCAAATTTAATTGGCTGCCTGCGAGTTATGTGGATGCCAGTTGGTTGACTCCGTGGCTGAGCCCTCCGCAGTTGGCTGCCATTACAGCGAACCCTGAAGCTACCCGAACCCTCAACCGTTTTCTGTTGGAGCAACCGGAAGTTCTTGAGGAGGTGCCAGCCGAATCGTTTGCTGATCCGATGCTGCAATTGCTATTGCTTCCCGGAAATACTTTCCGTCAGGTAGTGCTTTATGCCGGGCTTGCGCTGAATCATCACCGAATCAGACAGATTATCTGTGGCCAGCAACAGCGGGAAATCAAGAAAAGTCTGGGGATTCCAGGGTACCGTTTCGCGCTCGAAAGAGCGCCTTTTATGGCGGGATCACTGTGTAAGGCTATCAACCTGGATGAATGGGAGTTCCTGGGCGGGGAGGAGACCAGGGCAGCAGTATTTGATTCCGGGCTGAAGCTTCTGTCACTTGCTTCAAACAACCTGTTGAAGCCTGCCATACAGAGAATGCTCTATTTCTTCGATAAGAAAGATGCAGAAAAAATTCAATCCCAATGGCAGGTCGGATTCCGTGCCTATGTTAATGACGTTCATCAGATTCTCGAAGTCCAAGGGCGCGCCCAGGGTTTGCTGTTGAAGATCGCTCAGGAGATTAATCCACAATGGAAACCGGTTACAGTTTAATCAAGCCGCTGTCGGCAGGAGTCAATCCAAATGGCGGTATTATCAAGGCGGCTGATTATGAATCTCTGCTCGAAGCGAACAACCTGCTTGATGCTGCCAGAAAAGAGGCTGATAGCATCATGGCTCAAGCCAGACAACGGGCAGAACAAGTATTGCAGGATGGATACAAAGACGGCATCTCCATTGCCCGACAGGAGTGTGCCGAACGTTTGATTACCGCTCGTATTCGGGCCAATCAGATGATGCAGATGGCGGAAACGGATTTAGTGCAATTGGTCAAACTGACGCTGGAGCGAATACTTGGCGGGATCGACGACGAGCAGAAAATGATCGGCATGATTCAGTCCGGCCTCACCTCATTGAGAAATGATTACCGGGTTCTGATACGCGTAGCGCCTGAAATGGAAAATAAGGTAAAGGCCACTCTCCCCCAGATTAAGGAAAATCATCCCGGTGTCGAATATTTTGAAGTCGTTGCGGACACTCGGATTTCCCGCGAAATGTGTGTTCTGGAAGGCGATGCCGGCATTATCAAGTGCTCAATATCTGATCAGTTTGCCCGGCTGAACGAACTGATAGAAACTGCCTTGGGGGATCGGTAGTTGGTGAGAACATGGGGACTCCTTTTCGTCAGCAGGTGTAGAATAATCTAATGACGAATTTTGTTGTCGAGTTGAGTGATAATCACTGCTGATATCGAAAGGCAAATGAGCAGGCTTGGTTCCTTTATTCAATGCGTCGGCACAGGAGGGCAATCAAGATGTCAAATGATAGTGATAGGTGGAGTAAGGCTTCAAGTTATGAGTATTTTATGGGCCGGTGGAGTCGACGTATTGCTCCAAGGTTCTTGTCATGGCTCGGATTACCCAGCGGAATTCATTGGTTGGATGTCGGGTGTGGCACGGGCTCGCTGACAGGTGCAATATCCAGTCAAGCACATCCAGCCTCTGTTGTTGGTTGTGATCCAGCGGAATCGTTCATTGAGTTTGCCCGGAGTAACTACCAACATGATCAGGTGTCTTTCGCGACGGCTGGAATTGGAAATCTACCGAGCCGGCCTGGCGGATACGACAGCATTTCTTCGATGTTTGCATTGAACTTCTTTCCGGATGCCGATACTGCTATTCACGAAATGCGCTCCCTGGCGGCCCCAAGAGGCACCGTTTCAGCATGCGTGTGGGATTATGCAAAAGGCATGGAGTTTCTGCGTTCCTTTTGGGATGTGGCAACAGAGTTAGATCAGTCGGCGAAAGAACTGGATGAAGGCAATCGATTCCCTCTTTGTCATCAAGAAGCACTGGCGGATTTGTTTGTTCATAGTGGCTTTCACGACGTGAAATGTGAAGCTGTCGAAATCCCAACGGAATTTGCTAGTTTTGATGACTATTGGAAGCCATTTATGGGAGAAACCGGACCGGCATCCGCATACGTCGCGTCGATAGGAGATGACCTGCGTGAAGAAATATCACGCCGACTGTCAGATGTACTTCCCAGAAAGTCGGATGGAAGTATTGCCCTTAATGCCAGGGCTTGGGCCGTTAAAGGAACGGTTGCATGAATCTCGCTTCATATAAAATAGATACACTAGTTCGGCCACTTATACTATATGTTATTTTTTTGAGGTCTGAGTTTAATTATGAGGGGGTATTAACCTCCGATCCAGAGCCAATTTAGCCAGCTAGTGTAGATGCTGTATAAGGTTTCTCAGACAATATGTCTTGCTCTTTTCATCTATTATCTTCATGAAATGTGAAACATTAAAAAAGATTCACAACAAAAGCTCCACTTCCGTTTCCATCCCGTATAATCGCGCCCTCGCATTACCACTGCGTAGTCTTCGTTGTGGATTACCCCTAAAGGATGAACTCAGGATTGCCTAATGATGCAGTATGTTGCCTCTTTCATTACGACTTTGATTCTTGGTCTACTCAGCTTTAGTGCTTTTGCCAAAGATTTTGGTCCAGCCCAGAAATATAATGCTTTTGTATTTGATGATTTTCGGGCTGATTCTTCCGATGTGGAAGGACGTTTGGCTGTTGGAGGGAATATTGCTCTCAACAATTACAGTGTGGGAGATAAACTAGAGCCGAACAAGGCTGGTGATGTTCTAGTTGCAGGTGGGAATATCGTATTTCCCAGTGGTCGGGTTTACCATGGAGGTATTGTTGCTGGAGGCTCCGTGAAGGGGATCGGAGACTCTGTACGGTACGGAATGGCGAAAGGGGCGGCCATTATGGGGTCTGCGCCGCCAGAGATTGATTTTCAGAGTGCGAAAGCATATCTGGAAGAACTTTCCCAGGACTTGTCCAAGTTGGAGGCGAGCGGTCAGGCAGAATTCTTATGGGGTGGGTTATACCTGACGGCAGCCTGCGACAGCAATCTACAGGTGTTTAACCTCTCGGGCGCGCAGTTACTTCAGGCACATACATTCGAAGTCGACTCGTCCTGTGCTCCCACTGATGCGACATACGTTTTCAATATCGATGGCCGGATAACCGGTATGTCCGGCATGAGTCTGCAATCCCTGGCCAATATTGCTGATAAAGTAGTTTTCAACTTTTACCAAGCCGAGGAATTGCGGCTCCAGTACATCGGTGTTGAAGGTTCCGTCCTTGCTCCTATGGCAACCGTGAGTAACCCTCAAGGTGTTATCCGTGGTCATTTGTTCGCAAAATCCTGGAATGGGTCAATGCAGATCAATAATGTGCCTTTCTCTGGTCAATTGTCGGGAATAAACACAGACAAGGCAGATATATGCTCACTGTATCCATTGACGGTTGATCTCAACTCTCTGCCGGCGGAAGGGGATTCGGTCACCTTGTATCCCGGAGTGAACCAGGGCAATTTTATCTGGTTGTCATGGAACGGTAGTGTAAAACAAAGTGCTCTGGTGAACTCGCTTTTTCCGCCAGGGAATGCCAGCGAATATGTCAACCCATATGATCCACAGGACAAACTTCTCGAGTTGGGGGATTGGGTTAACTCTGTACCGGGTGTGAAAAACAGCCGTGCAATGCGTCAGGCGATGAACCGGTTACTGAATCAGGAGATTACGATACCAGTCTGGACGAACCGGCAGGGAGCTGGTGCTAATAGACTGTATAAGGTCGGTGCCTTGGCTAAGGTGGTTATTACCAACTATGCGCTAAATGGCAAGGGCTACCTGCGCCTTCGTTATCTGGGAGAAGGCAGCTGTGGTGCCGAGCCACCAGTGGCCGAGGATCAGGAAGTTACTACCAATGAAGATCAAAGTACTGTCTTTACGCTGATTGCCTCCGGCGAATATACAGATGAAGCTCAATTCTTGGTGACTCAGGAACCCCAGTTCGGAACCATCGTCCAAAATAGTGAGGAATTGACTTATACGCCCAATGCGAATTTTAACGGCCAGGATAGCCTGCACTTTAAAGTAATTGATGGGGATCTTGAGTCCAATGAGGCAACGGTCAATATCATCGTAGCGCCCGTCAATGATGTACCTTCGGCCAATGATCAGGCGCTGACAGTTTCTGAAGACCAAGCTCTGGCTATTACCTTGACCGCGCTAGATAGTGATGCGGATACATTAACCTACACGCTGATTAATCAACCGACGAATGGTGTCTTGAGCGGTGAGGCGCCCGCATTAATCTATATGCCTAATGCGAACTTTCACGGGAAAGATGCCTTTGTATTTACAGTCAGTGATGGTCAAGAACAATCTCAACAGGCAACTATTTCCATTGCCGTAACACCGGTTAATGATCCACCTACTGCACAATCACTAACTCTGGCACTGGATGAGGACAGCTCTGCCGACGTTGTTCTGCAAGGAGCTGACATTGACGGAGACAGTCTAACTTTTGTAGTTGTCGACGCACCGGCCCACGGAACACTGAGCGGCGAAGTACCTAACCTGAGTTATCAGCCTCAGGAGAACTTTAACGGTTTGGATTCCTTCACCTATCTGGTCAACGACGGCACCCAGGATTCCACGATTGTTACTGTGTCTATGACAATCCAGCCTGTGAATGATGCGCCGATGTTGCAAGGTGAGCCGACATTTAGTACGCCTGAAGGACTGTCATATACCTATTCTGCATCTGCGATCGATGTTGATGGCGATTCCTTGACATATCGGTTAGATGTGGCACCAGAGGCTATGACGATCGATCCGGTCAGCGGACTGATCGCTTGGACTCCTTCGGCGGAATATACGCAGTCCGTTGCGGAAGCAAACAGTCAGTGTTACACCACCCATATTGGCGATGTTTCAGTTGATGGCGAGGTTAGTACGGAAACACGTTTGATTAACCACTCCGACTTACGTCTGGGCTCTATCCTCCTGGAGCCAGGTGCTGGTGGTGTGTATCAGCTCAGTACAGCATTGTCCAACAGAGGTTTGGAGGATGTAACAGCTCCGGTAGATGTGTACTTCTATGTAGGCTCGCCTGAACTCGGCAATCTGCTGGGTATCCAGCGCCAGACAGCGCTGGCAGCCGGTGAAACCTCTCGTGTAGGTATTAGTGTCTTTCCGCATCTCTTAACAGGGGATATCTACGTGAGTATGTCGGTTAGCTCGGTTGTAGAAGAGTGTGATGTCAGAAACAATCAAGCTCGTGCTGCGCTGGTAGAGTTGGCTGTGATGGATCCTGGAAATCTGGTTGATAATCGGTTGTTTACCCTGAACGTGGAGGATGTTAACTCAACTCCAGTAATCGTCAGTGAGGCTGAGCTGAGCCATCAGGCCGGACAATATTTCAATTTCCAAATTGAGGCAGAAGACGCTGATGCTGGAGATGCCCGCACTTATACTCTGATATCGGGTCCGGAAGGCCTGAGTATAGATTCCCGCACTGGTCGCCTGACTGCTGACATCGATGGATTAGCCGCTGGTGATTATCAGATTGTCGTGGAGGTAGAAGATCTCCGCGGAGCTACAACTCAGCAAACGCTAACTCTGTCCATTGCCGAAAACCTGCCACCGACGATTATCAGCACTCCTGTTGTCATGGGAGATGCGAATCTCCGATATGAATATGACGTCGATGCCACAGATCCGAACGAGGGCGATACGCTGTTATTCAGTCTTCTCGATAGCCCTGAAGGAATGGACATCGACCGTAAGAATGGATTGATTAACTGGATAGGATCTGAGCTTTATCTCGATAACCGTGCGGATGAGAATCTAAATTGTGCTTCAGACCCAGTTGAAGATTTGCGAGCGCTTGAACCCGTTATCAAATGGGAATGGCCTATCCCAGGGGAGGTGATTCCACATTCAGAATATAACCAGGTAATGCATGCTCCTATAGCGGTACCTCTGCAAGACACTAATGGCAACGGCAAATTGGATGAAGATGATGACATCGCTATCATCTTTCAGGCTTTCCGCAAAAGTGGTTACCAATACTCTGGATTCCTGCGAGCCATTTCGGCAAAAGATGGAAAGCATATCTGGACCGCTGAAACTGTGCGGCCTTACCCGCTGCGATCTTTGGCTGCAGCTGATCTTGATGGTGATGGTACGACGGAAATTGTCATTATAGATATTCAGGGCAAGCTCTCAGCGTTGTCCTATCAAGGGGAGTTGTTATGGCAGGCGGATACATACGAACAAGCCCAATGGGGCGGTCCTGCTATTGCTGATTTGGATCAGGATGGCTCGCCTGACATCATATTGGGACGTGCCTTATATGACAATAAAGGTAATCTGAAGTGGCTCGGGAAAGACCGCTATGGTTCCAATCCACAAGGAGAGAACCATTCTGGCCCTCTTACCTATGCGGCTGATATTGATCTGGATGGCGACATGGAGTTAGTTGCTGGACCGACGATATATGACCATACCGGTAAGCGTATTATTACTAATGGAGAGGGGACGTCCGCGCTTGGCAATTTTGACGATGACGATTACCCCGAGATCGTCAATGTATTGGATGGATATCTCTCTCTTTATAATCATGACGGGAGTCTCATATGGAAAGATAAGAAAATTGTAGGTGGAGGTAATGGTGGCCCTCCTTTGGTGGCGGATCTGGACGGTGATGGCATACCTGAAATAGGTGTAGCCGGAAGTAGCCGCTATACAGTTTTCAATGCCAATGGAGATATTGTCTGGAGCCAACCAACCCGAGATAAATCGTCAGGAAAAACCGGTTCTTCCGCCTTCGATTTTAATGACGATGGACGTATGGAAATCGTCTATGGCGATGAATACTACTTGCGCGTATACGACGGCGTAAGTGGAGAGGTTATATACGAAATCGAAAATGTTAGTGTGACTGCCTATGAGTATCCGCTTGTCGTGGATGTCGATCATGATGGTCACGCTGAAATTGTTGCAGCCAGCAACAGTTTTAATGATCCAGTGAATCCAGGTATCAGGGTCATCGAGGACACTTCCGATTCCTGGGTGGGAACGAGAAGCATCTGGAATCAGCATGCCTATAGTGTCAGTAATATCAATGATGATATGACTGTACCACTCAACCCGGATAAGAGCTGGCTGAAATATAATACCTTCCGTGCCAATGCCTATCCTGACCGTCCGGCATCGGGTCTGGCGGATTTGACGGTTCATGGCTTTAAGATTGATGAGGCTGCGGGTACTGTTGCAGTAACGGTGAAAAACCGGGGTCGTGCGTCTGTAACTTCTGACTTTACTCTCAAAGTTTCACTCCAGTCATCTGATGGAGAGACGCGGGAACTTGGTTCCCAGGCTATTTCCGGTTTGAGTCTTGGAGCCTCAGTGACGGTGCCTTTCACCGTGGATGTTTCAACTTTGTCAGGCGACCTGATTGCGGAATTGGTTGTTCCTGAAGGGGTGTCCGAATGTTTGACGGGCAACAACAGTGTGCATGCCGCTGTCGTCAGAGTGTCCGCAAAGGATCAAGCTGGACTGCACGACTCTCAGACATATGCACTCTCGATGCAGAAGCAAAACACTGCTCCCGTTATTACCAGTTCTTCTGTGTTGGAAACAACTGTGGGGGAGAATACAGGATTACAAGTAACGGTGAGCGACCCCGATCGAGGTGACAGTCATGAGTTTGAGCTTATCGATCCACCTAGCAATATTTTCGTCGGCAAATATTCCGGGCGGCTGAGTGTTAAGAATCCCATTGAGGGTAACTACACTATCACCATACGTGTGACAGACCTGGCGGGTGCGAGTACTGAGCAAGTAATCACACTCATAGTGTCGCCACCGGATAATTTGCCGCCAGTGTTTACCACAACGCCAAACACTTCCGCCAAGGAGGACTTCAAGTATGAATATCAGGCTAATGCTGTCGACCCGGAAGGCGATACTGTCACATATGCACTGAGTCGGAAGCAGGATGGTATGACGATCGACAGCACTACCGGGCTGGTCAAATGGACTCCTCTATATCGACATGTTGGTGTCAAATCTGCCGAAATCAGTGCCATTGACTCCAAGGGGGCTGTGACGAAGCAGTATTTTGTGATCGATGTAGCGATCGGTTTTATCTACAACGACGCACCCAGGATTAAGTCTATACCTGATGGTAGCGCCTATGCCGGTCAGTTGTATGAATATCAGGTCCTCGTGAGTGACCCGGATAACGATACTGATTTCACTTATAAGTTACTGGAATCGGCAGAAGGCATGAAAATTTCTGACTCTGGATTTTTTACTTGGCTGCCTTCTTCAGATTGGGTCGGGCGTTCGGCTGAGGCTTTGATTGAGGTTCACGATGGCAAGGGAGGTTATGCCGAACAGAGGCTTACTCTGCCGGTTAATGAAAGCGTCAATAGTCCGCCGGTGATTACAAGCTCACCCGTACAGACGGCCGCAGTTGGTATTCCATATGAATACACGTTGACTGCTGAAGATAATGATGGGGATAGCTTCAGTTATTTTCTTACTGATGGCCCGGTTGGACTATCGCTTTTTAATAATCGAATAACCTGGTTGCCGGAGTTCAGTCAGGCTGCGCAGTTGTTTCCTGTAAACGTAATGGTAAAAGACTCTCGTGGGTCAGCTTCGACGCAGACGTTCAGCATAGCAGTTGGTGATTTGTCCGGTGCTAATAGCAGACCCTGGATCTTGGGAGAGACCAGTGTCATAGCCATTGCTGGTCAACCCTTCCGTTATACGATATCTGCTGTAGATGCTGACGGTGACTCCCTGAGTTATCAACTTCTAAGTGGCCCCCCTGGAATGTCTCAGGTTGGCGATAGTGCAATTATCGAATGGCTTCCTGATGTCAGTATGAGCAACACTGTGCAAACGATGACGGTCCAAGTTACGGATAGTCTTGGTGCCTGGACTCAGCAAAAGTTTACTATCAATGTGAGTGATGAATCGGGAGATCCTGACTCGGGGACTGGTTCCGGAAATGGGCTAGAGCCAATATTGCTGAACCGTCCAAAAGCGGATGCTTATGTCAGTCAGCTCTACAAATATACTATTCAGGCAATAGATGCGGATGGATATGCAGTTGCAAACATGGAACTCATCGAAGCACCTACCGGGATGGAATTGCAAATGGATTCTGGCGCAGGACGTCTGAGGTGGACCCCCACGCAAGACCAAGTAGGTGTTCATTACTTTACCCTTCGATTAACGGATTATCACGGTGTCACCAAGGAGGAGACCTTTACGGTACTCGTCTATCCAGAACGGAAACTAAATCGTCGCCGTTGTGTGTTTTGTGACAGTGCAAATTTCTGTAGTCCGGTTGATTCATTGTAAGGGTAAAGGAGGTTATGAAAATGAAAATCAATCTTGGTTCTGCTAAAGAGAAAAATAGCCCGGCCTTTTACCCGGCTAGCAGAGTAATGCGTGTCATCGCTGGATTTGTACTGTTCGTTGTCAGTTTCGTTTGGTACACCCCATACGTTTACGCCTCATACCGTGAACTGACATCCCCTAAGCCTCTTAATCAACTGGAGGTCATTAGCCCGCTGAGTGCAGCGCTCAAGCAGCTTCAAGAAGAAGCTTTAACTTGGCGTAGCCGTGTTTCAAATAGTGGTGGCGACGTAAACGTTGACCAGAAGGGATGGCAGGAACTGGCGAGGTATATTGATCAGCTGGAACCACTCAATGATCAGTTCCAGGATCTACTCGAGCAAGACAGAAAACATTTGGAAGATAAGCTGCTAACTAAAAAGGCACTTGAGCGACAGAACATGTTTAGTGCCAACTTTAATCAGCAAATGGAAGAAATTGTTTCTACTCTTGAAGATCTTCAAAATGCAGATAACCAAGATCAGGCACAACATGAACTCGATAAACTGACTGATCTTCTGGCTTATCCTCTTGAAAGGGCCAGCCAAAGCTACAGCAACGACTTCGATTTTGTAGCTGCCCCACCCAGAGACATCTATCTCAATCAATCACAAGTCGAAGCTCTTGTGGGTTATTCAGGTGAGCCGGCAGTTGACCCGACTGTCTACCTGTCTACAGATTCTGCCACACAAACTACTGATGAAGTTCAGGCGCTATTGGATGAAGTTGGCGAAGATCCGCTCACACTATATAAATGGGTTCATGACAACATTCGCTGGCTACCCAGTTACGGAGTTATGCAAGGAGCCTCTTATACCTTGGAGGCAAGGCAGGGTAATGCTTTCGATACCGCTAGCTTATTGATCGCCCTTTTGAGGAAATCGGGGGTTCCGGCCCGTTATGTATACGGTACAGTCGCTTTACCCACAGTTGAAGTTCAAAACTGGATCGGAGACGTTAGGTATCCGGAAGCGGTTGCCAACCTCTTGAGTCAGGGCGGTATTCCTCATCGCCAGATCAGTTATGGCGGAGCACTGGAAGAGACGGAACTGGAACACGTATGGGTGGAAGCCCAAATTGATGGAAAGTGGATAAGTTTAGATCCCAGCTTTAAACGATATACCTATACAGAAGGGGTCGACCTAAAGAGTGCAATCCCATTTGATGGAGAATCCTTTTTAACGCAAGTTAAACAGGGAAGTATCGTGAATGAAGAAGAAGGTTGGGTCCAAGGAATTAACTCAGCTTTTATTGAAGAACAGTTTACTTCATTTAATGCACAGCTTCAGGACTACCTGGAAACGAATTATGCCGAAGCGACTTTAGAGCAGGTTTTGGGAAGCCAGAAAATTCAACCCAGCACGGCCTTATCTATTTCCGAAATTCAGGTGCCTTACCTGCGGGAAGAGACAAGACAAGTAGCTCCGGCGCTTCCCAGTTCGCTGTTTTACAAATTCAGGCTTCAATTAGGTAGTGTCAGTGGTGGAGTCTTTGATCCCGAAGAATGGGGGGCGGTAATTGCTGAATTGGAGGATCTAACGCCTAATTTGGTTGGTCATCGTCTGGCGATTTCATTCCGTCCATCTACTGCTGAGGATGAAGCGATTATCGCCAGTTATATTCCTGAAGGTATTACAAGCGTGGACGAACTTCCGAGCCAATTACCTGCCAACCTGATTCGAATGGTTGGCGAAATCACGAAAGACGGTGAAGTCGTTGCCACAACACCAGTAATGTCCTTAGGTCAGGCGATTCGATCTCGTCTGGGCTTTATTTCTCCGCAAGCTGGCTGGAAATTTAGTGAGAACAGTCTGGTGGCTGGTGAATACCAGGCGGTCGGGATTGATATGCAGGGCATGAGCTCAAAACAGCTTACTCAAATAAAGACAGATCTTGAAGAGGTTGAGGCAAAGGCAAGATCTGAGAACTACAACGGTCTGACCAAGCACAACTTGGTGGGGAATATTCTCCAGAGTGGCATTATAGGATATATGGCGATGACCTATGCTTTGGATCAACTAGCTGCTTGGGAATCGGATGTTGTGAGTTATAGGAGCCCATCCTATGGTACCTTTGGTACGAATGCACAGGTAACCTATTACTTTGGTGCACCCAGACAGTATTTGTTTGCCGGTATGGTGATGGACGTAGACCGGATTCAGTCTAATACGGAAAGTAAGAACAATTGTTATGAAGATTGGTTGGCGTTTAATCGGACTAGTGGCATTCGTAGTAGCGCATTCGAAAGCCAAATTCCTGAGATGATGTTTTCTACTAATGAACGTACAGCAGAAGGCGTTAGTACAGTAAAAGCCTTAGCAATTGCCATGGCTCAGGGACAGAGAATCTATACTTTAACTCAAGCGAATTCCGAACAATTAAGCGCGATAAACATTGATGACGGGGCACGAAATGAAATACGTCGAGCAATCCAAGAAGGCTTTGAAGTAACTGTACATCAGAGCCCGATTACAGTGAATGGATGGAAAGGGAGTGGATATTCCATTATCAACCCGCAGTATGGCGTAGGTGCATATCGGATCAGTGGAGGGGAAAATGGTGGGATTATTAACATTCCATCAATATCCTCTCTATTTGGTTTAACTGTGGCGTTATCTGCTGATTCAAGCTCAAGTAGCCCATCAACTAATCTTTTTTCCAATATTGCAACAATATTAACAGAAATAGTTAACGGATTAACTTCTCATCAATCGTGGATGAAGATAGCTGTGAATATAGTGGCCGCCTTGTTTATAGGTTGGCTCATCTCATTTATTATCGTTCAGGTTCTCGTGGCTTTAAGTGTCACAGTTGTCTTGGCTGAACAGATAGCAACATTAATTGGTGGATTTATGGGGCTCTTTGCCGCGTTTAAAATGCTAGGTGTATTCAAATGAGCTCTAATTATAGCGTGAGGTTAAAAGAAAGATGGTTGTATCATTGTGAACGTGTATCACTAGAGTTTCATATTTCATTGTTAAGCCTATGTGCTATCGGTTTTTTATTAGGAGTTACGTACATTATCGATGAAGGATATAGTCAGTTAGCTTGTATGGCTATTGGGCTGTCTATTTTGATAGGTATGAATGAAGTGATTTGTTGTCGATATAAAATTGTTCAACAGCCACGTACAATTAAGGATTTGATAATTAGTAAGAAGTTCTTTACGGAGTTCACCTTTATTTGTTTGTTGAGTGGGGGGATGTATATCAACATAGAACTTTCTTTTGCTCTCATTCGGCTAAATTTTGGTTCTTTAGCTCCATATCTACCATATTTATCCTTTTTGGCTTTTATTTTTAGATGTTGGAAGTATCGATTTAGTTATTTGATTTTGATATTTTTAATAGCTCTTGTACTTGGGGCAGTAGGAATATAAATGTTGGGTTTTTCAAAGGATGGCAAATACTTTTTATAACAGCTAACTCTCCTGGAGGATGTGGAGATATTTTGTAATGATTTGATGTGAATGGGCTGACATGAGCTTACTAATTTATATAGGCGTTGTCCTACTCATATTAGGAGTGGTTTTCCTCATTCCTAAATGGGTAATCCAGTCTTCGAGATCTGAAAGTGATTCGAACCACCTTTATTCTATTTTCTGGGAAGAAAGCGGCTATAGAGCACATAAAATTTTGTCCGTAATTGGAAGCCTCTTTCCTTTCTTGTTGATATCAAACCCCTCTTATGAACTGGAAGGCATCGTTTTAATTATTCTCATAGGCGTTACGTGCTTTTTTTATCATCTGACTATCTATAGAGGATATAACGTGTTCGATAGGCGGCTAAAAAAGCTCCTGCCCATAGCCCTCTTGTTCCTACTACTTATCTCATTTTCTGTAAGGTATGGCTATTTACCAGGTGCTGTGATGACTATTTCCTTGGTTGTTGTAGGAGGAATTTGGGGAAGCTATGCAGTGTATAAACGTGCAAAGCTAATTCAGCATGCTCTCAAAATCCAGCCACGCACCAAAAACGCCAATTAGAATCAGTTTGGTATTACAGACTGGGGGCCGTGTATACTTGTAGTTAATGCACTTCCATGAAAATCGCAGTGTGGCTAAACACTTTGACCACAATGATACAATGCTCGCCCAAGTAAGGATGTATGGATCAATGGATAAAATGAATTCTCTAAAAATATCACTCGCTTGGGCTTTGATAAGTATCCCGATTTCGTGGTGTGGGATTGAGTTTTCCTACGCTCTTGCTCATGGTGCTCTTCCGGTGCTGGTGCCGCTAATCGCACCGGGGCTTATTGTCGCTTTCAACATGGTTGATGATCAGGGATCTGAGCTAACGTTTAAGATCGTTTTCTATGTTGCTCAGTACATTTCTTACGCAGTCATTATTTTTATTGGAATACTGCTCAAAAATAAATTTCGAAAAGCTGCTAAACGCGAAAAGTAAGCGGATGTCGGTTACTCGATATTTGTTAAAGGGGTTATCTGATCCTCTTGACGATTTCCATGCTATCACTCTGGTATATAAGTCGAGACTCACCAGCTTAGAAAATATTTTCAAAAAAATTTCATCTCACCGCATCCAAATGCTGCATCCGTGTCGTCTTAGTTACAAAGAATGAAATTCAATTTGTAACAACTAAGAGGATATGAACATGAAATTGACCACTTTAGCCGCTGCTGTAACTCTGTCTGTACTGTCACTCGCCAGCCTGAATTCCTTCGCAGAAGGCAAAGCGGATAGCGTTGACTACTTTGCCAAAGACAAGCACCAGAAGAGTTCTTATAGCTATGAGGCGACTAGCAACAGCAGCCAAAAAAGTACGGGTGCCAATGGCGTTGTTAGCAAAGTAAACACCTCCCTTGGTATGGTGTTCGCAAACGCTCAAGGTATGACGCTGTATACTTTCACCAAAGATGGTGAGTCGGTTTCTAATTGCTACGACGGTTGTGCGGGAAGCTGGCCTCCATTCCTGGCGAAAGCTGATGCCAAGATCTGGGGTGATTTCACTGTGATTGAGCGTAAGGATGGGACTTATCAGTGGGCTTATAAAAATCAGCCTCTATACACCTGGGTTGGTGATCGTCAGTCAGGAGATACAACCGGCCATGGTGTGGGGAGTGTCTGGTTCGCCGCTCAGCCATAATTCTTCCAATTAGTCCCGGAAGTTTGAAACCAGAAAGCTATCCCAAGAGGATAGCTTTTTTGATTCAATGCTCCTGACTCTCCAGGCTTGCCACCCATTTCAGTACCTCAGCGACAGGCTCGATCAGGTCCGAGGGAATATAGTTATCCAACTCGGCTTCAGCATACAACGCCCGCGCCAGGGGGACATTTTCCAGAATAGGAACTCCCTCTCTTGCGGCAATCTTCTTCACCCTTTGCGCTATGTGGTTTTTGGCTTTCACTGTCACAATAGGAAGGCTGCGTTTATCACCGTCGTAGTAGATACCAAGTGCAAGGTGAGTGGGGTTGGTGACGATAACGGAGGCTTTCTTGATTTGTCCGATCATTCCACCCTCAAGCAACTCCCTATGGATCTGTTTACGCTGCCCGATAATTTCAGGGTTTCCTTCTGTATCTTTGTATTCGCGTTTGACCTCATCCTTCGTCATACGAAGCTTCTTCTGGTGGTCGTGCTTCTGATAAAGGAAGTCAATCAACGCCACGATGATAAAGGCGATGATGGAGACCACCGCCAGTTCAAACATCAGATGTCCAATAAAGGGAAGTACGCAGGCTGAACCGCAATAGGGCAGCTTGATGATGTCGTCCAGATTTGACTGGATGACCCAGTAAATCAATATGGATAGGAAGATGATCTTGAATATCGATTTGATCAGTTCCACCAGGCTTTTCATGGAGAACAGTTTCTTGATGCCTTCAACCGGACTGATTTTTTTCAGATCAAATTTAACCGATTCCAGCGCAAATAGCGGTCCAACATGACCGACATTAGCCGATATTGCGACCACGATGACCAGCAAAATAAATGGCATCAGTATTCCCAGAGTTTTTTCGGCAACGCCGTTGAGCATCTCCTTTAGTGCTTCCTGAAAAGGCAGCTCATAGAATTGAGCCGGGAGAGCGATCAAATTCTGCAGTTCCTGAACCAGATGATAGCCGGTGGCGAAGAGTAATCCGTAGATGGCTATCATCAGCGCTGTGGATACAAGCTCTTTGCTGTGGGCAACCTGGCCTTTCTTGCGGGCGTCCCGTAGCTTTTTCGGGGTGGGCTTCTCGGTTTTTTCGCTCATAGTTGATCTTAAGAAAAGGTCAGGACAGCAGTTCGATCACAGGAGTGACCAGTGCCTGCATATCCCTTAACAATTCACTGAAGTAATGGATGATAAAACCGGCATAGAGGCACAGTAAGGCGATACCGACGGCACTCTTGATTGGCATGGCCAGAATGAAAACGTTTAGTTGGGGAGCAAAGCGACTGATCAGGGCTAATCCAAACTCGGATAAAAACATCGCAATCACTACGGGAGCTCCCAGAAGGACGGTTAAGCGCATTAGGGTATCCAGTTGGGACAGGAAAAACGCCGGGGCGGAGGCCGCTAATCCAGGAAAGAAATCGAATATCGGCCAGAGGCTGTAGCTCATATACAGGGTATAGAGCATCAGCAGGAAGATGCCGCTGGAGAAAAATACGGTGACCAAGGATTGCGTCAGTAAAATACCCAAGGGTGAGGTTTGGGATCCGGACAATGGATTCAACGCACTTGCCAAGGTTGCGCCGCGCTGGTTATCAATAAAAAAACCAACGGACTCCACCGCCCAGAAGGGGATATTCACCACATATCCCAGGGCCAGTCCTATTAATATTTCTTTACCGATGATTAACAAGGTATGCCAACCGCTGATGGACTGTTGGCCAAGACTGTATTCCACCAATGGGAACGTCAGAAGTGAGAAACTGGCCACGACGCCGTTGCGGACCATCGCACTCCCCAGAGACTGCTTGGAGAGAAAAGGCATCATTGTAAAGGTTGCCAACATTCGGGCTGAGGACAGAAAGAAAACAAACATCACTCTGGAGACATGCTCAATATCCATTAGCCTGAAAGTCCCGGAATGGCATCAAATACTTGAATGGCGAAATGATAGATTTCTATACCCAGCCAGCGGGCCGTCAGATAGAGCGTCAGAACAATGGCCACCAACTTGACGGCGAATGCCAGGGTTTGCTCCTGTATTTGGGTGATGGCCTGTAACAGACTGACAATCACCCCGGTAATGGTTGCTACCAGAATTGGAGGCATGGACAGCAGCAGGACCAAAATCAGGGCCTCAGAGGTGTATTGGATGACTTCGGCTTCAGTCATGGGATATCTCCTGCGGATCGACTACTGGTAAGCCAGTACCAGACCATGGATCAGGCGTGTCCAGCCATCCATGAGCACAAACAGCAGTAGCTTAAAGGGAAGCGAAATCGTCATGGGTGACACCATCATCATTCCCATCGCGAGCAGGATGTTGGAAATGATCAAATCAATGGCCAGGAACGGCAGGTAAATCAGAAAACCCACTTCGAACGCACTGGTTAATTCGCTGGCGGTGAACGCTGGAATCAGTACAAAAAAACTATGTTCATCCAGGTTCTTGGCGATCTCTTCCGGCCAGATTTCAAGGGCGGTCTCCAGGAAGAATTCCTGCTCATCCTCGCTCCCATGGTGAATCAGAAAGTCTTTATAGGGTTTGGAGGCCGTATCCAGTATTGCCTTTAATTCTTCTGTGTTCTCCAGTGAAACCGGCTTGTCGATAAACTCCTCATAGGTTGCGATACCTACCGGCGCCATAATATAGGCAGTTAAAATGATGGAGAGACCGTAAATCGCCATGTTTGGGGGAATTTGCTGAATTCCCAGAGCGTTGCGCAGCAGCCCTATGACGACGGCGATTTTAACGAAAGAGGTTGCCATCACCGCGAAAAACGGTATCAGCGCAATAAGCGCCAACCCCAGAATGAGATAAAAAGGATCAGGCAGGGTGCTCATCTTTCACCGTTCCCTTCGCTCATCATGGTTTTCTCCGCAGAGCCAGAACGAGCGGACCTGTCTGCATCCGGCTTTAGTGGCACCAGTAACCGGGTAATCCTGGCACCGATTCGTTCATTGATCTGAACCAGCTCCGCCTCGGCAACCGCCTGGCCGTTAACCTGCATCGTTACGAGCGAGTCGGGGCGTTTTCCCAGCGCGAAAATCTGTCCGGGAACGAGCGATTTGAGGTGGCTGATTGTGGAGGTTTGCCGGGCGATCTCAAATACCACCTCCATGGGAATCTCATCCAGGTTTTTGATCGTTTCTCCGGGTATTTCGTCGATTGGTTTATCCATCCTTTTTTCCTCATTGATATGTGTGACTTCGAGCATCGAGTCCCGAAGTGCTCCATAAAAAAGACATCTGTTGGCGGTACGGACTTGAACTTGAAGAGGGCGAGCTTCAACACTTGGGCCAGAGAACTCATTGCTGGCTCCTCTCTGATCAAGAAGAACGATATCGTGGAGTTCCAACTGACTGATCTGCTGGTGGTTGAGAGCGATACCCGCAATCTGGATGCTGATGTCCTGACGCAGGTCACCAATGTTCAATTGAGACTGAGGAAGCCTCAATTTGCCTGATGGAATGACCTCCTGCAGCTGGTGGATCGTTTCTCTCGCAAAAGACACGGCTACCCATCCGGTTGAATCTCCAAGTGAGCAGCGACATAACAATCTGGAACCGGACAAAGCTGTCTGATGTAAAGGAATGATTTTTTCCAGATGGAGCTGCATGCCGCCAGATTCATTCAGTTGATCGCAAATGGGGGCAATGACGGTTTGCAGTAAGGCCAGTTGAAGCTGAGCCGGCAATTGATCGAAAGGTAGAGACTCAAGGCTTTGGTCAGAGGCAATGCTCGATACCAGAGCCATGATAAGGGGCTGATCGATCTCCAGTTCCAGGGGGAAATGATTAAGCGTGAATGCCAGTCGGTAGGTAAAGGACCCAAGTTCCTGCTGTGGATGAAGTTGGATCCTCAATCGACTAGACCCCAAATTCAAACTGTACGTTGCTCCCGCAGGTAGCATTGAATTTAACTCCACATCCAATTCCGTTACCTTGGGGAATTCCATGGGCCGCACCACTGTCGGTGATGATATCCGTTCAATACTCGTCATGATCATTCTGCCGGGATGCGAGTGGATGAGGCTGGGTGGCAAATTCTGAATCGGAATCCTCATGAGTTGGATCGCCGGGGGCCAGCCGATTGATTTTGACAGTGACTCCGTTTTGGCCATACCGCCGCTGCAGGAGATGTAAGAGTTGGGTTTTAGCCTGTGCAAGTTGCTGGTAACTTGCGGCCGCAGAGGTCGCGAACTGCACGGTCAGCAACCCGTCGGTACGATTGATGCGCAGCTCGGTGTTCTCTAGCTGATAGCTCTTCAGGTCCAACCTGACTTCCTCCTGATGGGGAGAACCAGAGCGTTTGACCCACATTTTATCCACCAGCGAAGAGACCAGCTCTGCCAGCTCTCGGGTTGAAGACAGGGCATTGACTGATGAGTTTTGATCTGCACCGGCATGGAGCGGGGAATAGGACCCTGAACCTGAAAGGAACTGGGATGGATCGCTGTCATTTGTCAGCTCGTCTTCTTTGGCGTTTTTGTGCTGTCGAATCAGCTGCTGGAAACGTTCAAGCGCGGACTCATCTATGGGCTCCTTTCCTGGAGCTGTTTGGGATTGCTTCCCTTTTTCATTCCCTTTGGTATCAGGAGGCCCTTTCTCCAACGATGATTGGTGAGAGCGGGGAGCCGCTAAGTCAGGGTGATATTGAGAACGGTCTACCATTGTTCATGCCTTCATTGCGGAATCGAATACGGAAAGGGGAATATGAGAACCCTGGTGGCTTTCCATAGCGGTTTCTTCTGCATTTTTCTCTTCCAAAAGACCGTTTTTAACGGCCTGCTCGCGAAGCATCTCTTTCGCCAGGTAATGGAACTTTTCTTCCACTCGTTGCGCTGCCAACAGTTGATCTGCGGCGTCTTGCAAATGTTTCTCTGCCGTAGCCTCCTCGGATTCAGCTTGTGTGACTTCAAGTGAGAGCCTGGTGATGCGTTCCTTAAAGGCAGACACCTTGCTGTTATATTCATCTATCTGGATCAAGGTGGCTGGCGCGTCGGCAAGCTGTTTAAACAGCTTTGCGGTTTCCTGTTGCTGCCAAAGGGTAAAGTCAATAAGAGATTGCTTGAGTTGCTCCCTGTTCTCACGCCGTTCCGCCAGCTCTTTGCTGAGCACCTTCACCTTTCTGGCCTGGCGTTCAGTCCGGTGCTTTTTGATTTTGGCAACATCAGCGATCATAGATTTACTGCCTTCTTGAGAAGCATCAGGGTTTGATCGAGGTCCTGGGCATCTGCATTCTGCTGTTTCAGAAAATCATTGATCCCATCAATGGAGTTAAGTGCTGAGTCGGCCAGAGGGTCGCTGCCTTTTTGATATTCGCCAATCCTGACCAGCAACTCGATCTCCTTGTACCTGGCGAGAAGCCGTCGCAACTGCCTCGCCGCCTGTTGGTGCTCTGGTGAGGTGATCTCATTCATCAAGCGACTGCTACTGGCCAGAATATCCACCGCTGGGAAGTGCCCGGATTCGGCTAGAGACCGGGACAATACGATGTGCCCATCCAGAATGGAGCGGACCTCATCGGCCACCGGTTCAGTCATATCGTCACCCTCAACCAGCACGGTATAGAGAGCACTGATCGAACCCTTCACTCCGGGACCGGCTCGCTCCAGCAATTTGGGAAGGGTGGCAAACACCGATGGTGGAAAGCCACGCCGGGCCGGCGGTTCTCCTGCGGCTAACCCTATTTCTCGAAGGGCACGCGCGAACCGGGTTACAGAATCCATCAACAGAAGCACGTGTTTGCCTTTATCCCGAAAATATTCGGCAATCGCGGTAGCGACATAACCGGCTTTGACGCGCTCCATCGCTGGACGGTCAGAGGTCGCGGCGACGACAACAGCCCGTTTCATCCCCTCTTCGCCCAGGTCCCGTTCGATGAAAGAGCGAACTTCGCGCCCCCTTTCACCAATCAATCCGATCACTACGATCTCTGCATTGGTGGAGCGGGTAATCATCGATAACAGGGTACTTTTACCAACACCAGCGGCAGCAAAGACCCCCATCCGCTGGCCTTCACCGCAGGTGAGCATGCCATCAATTGCTCTGACGCCGGTGGTCATCGGCGTTTCAACTAATCTTCTCGTCAGTGGGTTGGGAGGCGTTCCGCCGATGGAATAAGAATCCCCATCGGGTAATGGATCTCCCTCATCAATCGGTTCACCGAGCCCGTTCAATACCCGTCCCAGTACCTGTTCACTGAGATTGATTTCGTGACAGTGTCCGGTAGGAGCAACCTCGGTAGACGCAGAGAGCCCCTCCATTTCACTGAGTGGAGTCAGCAATGCTTCCTGTCTGGAAAAACCAATCACTTCCGCCGGAATAGCCCGATTGGATTCAGGATCAATCAACTGACAGATCTCACCAATGCGTACCCCATTGATAGAGGCTTTCACAATGGTGCCCACCGCCTGAGTCACACGCCCACGCTTCTGGGTGAAATCCGCCCGCTCAACCAGCGACCGCAATAACCGGGTTCTGGAGGAGTTGAGTGGGGGCAAGGCCTCGGCGGTTTGATTCATATTGGTATACATCCCAATGCCACGTTGCTGACGATGGTTGATATCAGTAGTTGGTGGAAAGGGTAGGTGAGGGATGAAGGGAAAATAATCGGCCGGGCGATCTAGTTTGGGGGGGGGCGGTTTTGAAATTGTTTCCGATTAGTTAAAGAGACTTTATCCAGGTCTCATATGAAAAAGCTGCATTAAAACCAAAAAGTATGTTCATTGACGTTTCACTAGCCGTCATGAAGGCAGTCTAAATCTCGCCCTAACTCGTCAAACTCAAACAAACTTATCGCTTTTTCAACGCTCATACTAAACTCATAAAACATAAGGGATTAATCAACGAATCTGAATTCTTATAGAAAGCCAAAGTTTCAGAGCCCCTGAATCTGGTAGGCCGGTATTAGCTTTTCATGGAGGATGTGAGGATAGGACGAAGCGTTAGTCTATGGCTCGTTTTCTGAAGACAATCGTTTTTCTGCTTGCGGGTATATTGACCTCCCGTTCCTTGGTTTATGCAGAAGAATTCAGAGTGCTGGGTCATCTCAAAGATCTCCCTCCATACTTTTTTACTCAGGGAGATGCCCTAACCGGATTCTATAAGGACTTTTTTGAAGCGATCAGCGAGATAACTGGCGATAGGTTCATCTTTCATCAACATCCGATAACTCGGGGGTTAGTGTTGTTTGAACAGAATCAGGTCGATATCGAACCTGGAGTCAATCCTGTCTGGCGCATAGGGCAGAAGACACACGGCCTCTATTCAATCCCATATGCGAAGTCCATCGACATTGTTCTATTTGGCTCTGGAAAGAGCTTTCCTGTTGCTAAGCCTTTTGATTTAAGGGGAAAACGAATAGGTGTTGTTCGTGGTTATCAATACCCGGGTTTTACAGAGCTCTTTCTAAGTGGCGAAATTGAACGATATGATTTGACGGGAGAATCACAGCTTTTAGAGATGCTGGTGTTAGGACGTCTTGATCAGGTGATCATTAACAAAGACATGGCCCTATATCGAATGCAGCAAGATCCTGCATATCAGAAACTTGAAGTGGGTTATCAGGTCAGTAGTGTAAATGTCATGCTGCGAATTCACCCCAATAAGAAGGAAGCTCTTCCCCGTCTGAATGCGGCAATTAAACAATTGATTGACCATGGTCGAATCGAGCAGATATGGAACAAATATCGTTGATTCACGTATTGTTCGATAGGCGATTCGATTAGACATTCTAATTCTTTGGTGTTCAAACCATGAAAATACTGAAGGTGTTGTTTGTCGTTGTTTTCATCCTCTACATCATCGGGTTCTTCGCGATTGCGCCATTGAAAATGCTGGCGGTTGATACCAGGAGCGCGCCTGTCATGCTGGTGGCAAATGAGGCCTATTAAAGCCTGTATTGGTCGTGGGTTCAGCATCTGGATGAGTCAAATATTATTCGGGTGACCTGGAACTGGAATGGTGTTTATTGGTGTGTCAGGATGGAAGTCTGCAGAGCCGCGATATCATCAGAAAACTCCCAACAAGAAGGGTCTGTGGAACAATAAGTGCCAGACCTTTGCCCCCTATCCCAAAACAAGTCGTACCTCAAAAAATAGATCTACAGGCCAATTGGGCGTGCCGAACCTGAGAGCTAACCTAAGAACTCTGTATTAATCGGGGTGCGTTCAGGTGAGTACTCAAGTCGAATTAGTGAATCATTGGCTCATGGAACTCAATAATCAATGGGGTGTGAGTTGTTTAAAGCTGGGTGCCAACCAGAGGTGTCATCTGACGGTCGGCGACAGCAAGATTTCCTTTGCCATTAGTCTGGACCAACAGGATATTCTCTTTTGGTCAGCCGTTGGTTCTGCCCAAAGATACCTTGAAGATCGTGAGTTGCTCATCCGGCTTCTGATTCTGAATTGCGACGAATTAACTTTGCGGGGCGCAACGCTTTCCGTCGATCGTGATCGGCGTCATATCCTGCTCAACTACCGGGTACCCATACAACTCCTGGATGCCCGGGAACTGGGCAATCTCTTGTATAGCTTCGCAGAAACAGTTGCAGATACAGAGCAACTGCTCACTCACCTGTTTGTTCAGCAGGAAGGAATGTCCCAAGAGCCACTCCACTCAAATCATTTTTACATCACGAGGCCATAACTATGGGAACCATACCGGTAAATAATGGACAGGCCACTAATCCTATGCATGAGGTGGCAAATAATGTAGGAGAAGATCATCTTCACGTTGAGGGGAATAGGAATCCCGCTGCTGACGATCGTCATGTTGCTCCTGGTCTGGTAGGCAATATTCCAAGGACTGCCAGCAATGAGCAGCTAAATGAAAATATCTATGAAACTCTTGTAGAGAGTAAGAAGGATCTGCTGTTCGGATCGGCGGAGCCAGAATTCAGAGAGCACGCTGTAGCTGCAGACAATGTAGGAGAGGTTCAGAGTAAGAAAGGATTCTTAAGCAGGTTATTCCCTAAAGCTACTCCCCCAAAGACAAACATCATCGGCGCTAACCCGGACAAACGTCAGCTAATTATCGCGGCGGAAAGCCGACTCCGAATTCTTACGACTATAGGAACTGGAGGCAAGGAAGCAAACAATGATGAATTCCATAAAGCTGTAGACTGCCTGAACCGAATGCGTCCGGAGATTCGTGAGAAGTTTGTTGAGATGCTGGCTCTGGAACATCGGGCTGAAGGATCGGGAATTGACCTTACCCAATGGAGTAATTTATTCGGTGCGGCTGAAATACCCTATAAAGTCATCGCCAATGGGATGGAGAACAAAGAATGGCAGTTCTTGCCATTACCAAAGAGCATTCGTGATGTGGAAGTTGATTTGTTGAGGAAGGACCAGATCAGGGGGGCATGGGATGATAATGATGGGCTCTCCGGATATCAACGTACGGAAAATTATGCGAATCGTATTTTAACCGAGGGGCTGGATTTGGCGGAATGGGGCGGCTGGCAAGGATCCTTCAATGAAGGGCGGGCACGTTCATGTGCAGGATACAAACTGGCCAACGACATGGGGCTGCATTGGTCATTGATGAGGTTCCCCGCCAATATGGACGAATTTCAACTTCTGGGATGAACGACTTTGGATATGGGCATTCCAGTTCCGACGGCGTAAGAATATCGCCGCTGATTCATGATTACCTATCGATGGATTTGTGTTCTATGCTTTTAAAGCAACTGTATACCTGAAAAATGAAGTGGTGTCTGAACAGGCGCTACGTATAAAGGTAACGGATAACTGTTCCCGGGGTGGTGAGGGCAAAGCACATACACAATGACCAGGGCCTGCTCATACTGATGATGACCGAGTGGCTATCAGGCTGTATGAGCAGACGCTAATAGAGGAGCACACGAAAAATGAGCTTAGCAGAGATCGTACAACGAGGATGGAATGCGGTTGGGACTGGTGATTTTGATGCCTTGGTAGCTGATTATCAGGATGAGATGACCTTCATCATGCCGGGGCAGACCAACATTCTTGAGGGGCGACAGGCATTTCGTGCTGCTTTGGATGGCATTGGGGAAATTCTCCCTCCAGGATTTGAAATCACGGGATTACGTCAAATCGAAGGTGGGAGCGAAGTGGTCTCAATTGTTGAGTGGAAGTCCCAGAAGATTGCGGGTTCCCAGCTGGCTGTACTGTTTAAGTTCAATGGGGACAAAATATATGAGGAGCGGTGGTTCGTTGACACCGAACAATGGAAGGGCGCTTTCTGAATCTGCCTTCCTTTCTTAAGGAATTCAAAAACAAGTGAGAGGCTGTCCGTCCCTCACTTGTTTCCTGGTACCTTCCTGAAACCTGTTACTGACGGTCAGCCAGTACATAGCCATAGGGCACATTAAAGACACTGTCTTTCACCATATCTTCGCTGACGTAAGTCACTTCATAGATATAGCGAACCAATGCGTCTTTTTTCCATTCGGCAATGATCTTATCTTTCTGGTTGCTCAGGAAGTCCCCGACCATGCCCATAGCAGCTCCTTCCAGTCCGTTTGACAGGTCCAGGCCCTCTTTGCTCTTGGGTGAGCGCTGGGTCTGACAGGCATTGGCTTGCTGAAACCATTCGAGCTTGATGGACAATGGGTAGCCTTTGATCTTATTCAGGGCTTTTAGAAATCCTTTATATTGCTTGGCATCGGTTTTTTCGACATCGCCTGAGAAGGCAGCAAGAGCCATATAGCCTTCTTTACCCAGAAGGTTTTTCAATGGATCGTTCTTGGCTTCTTCAAAATAGGATTCCTGGAACGCGCGATTGACCTTCCAGGCCGCGTTCATATCCGCCGTTGGTTCTGTGGTCCAGAAAACAAACTTAACCAGGTTGGTGTCTTTTTTTCCTGCCTGATCTGCAAATTCTGTTTTCCATTCCACAGTATATTCATGGGCATTCAGGCCGCCGATGACTCTTTCCTTGCCAGTAGGCGTCACGTCAAAGTCATTGCTCGCCAATGTGACCTGGCACCCCATCTCTTCGTAGCTCTCGTATTCTTCGCTGTCCTCTTCCTGGGAGTCGGTGCGATCTTTAAGCTGATCGAGCAAGCTGACTTCTGTGCAGCCGCTCATCGGGCACTCACGGTAGTTTTCCTTGTCATTATCAAGATTCCAGATCAATTTCTTATCGACCCGGGCAATATCGCTCTTGTCGCTGTTTGCCCAGCGCATCAGGAAGCTATCGAAATTGGTCTGGCTGTCGATACGGCGTCTGTCCCCTCGCGTGTAAACCGTCTGTTTGCCGCTGAAGTCCGGTGCATAAAGGCCGTTCAACGTATAGTTTGCTTTGAGCACGGAGGTTGGATTACTGGGAGTGTTGTCAACAGGTTTACTGGCACAGGCTGCAAGGGCGACTGAAAGTGCTGTCAGTGAAAATGTCCTTAAGAGGCTCATCTAATTTCCTTCATATTTTTCTGGTTTTTAAAACCTGACGAGCTTAAGAAAGTGTCAATGAGTCACGCAATAGACCAAATGGCCGAGTGGCGCTCATATCGGTCACTATTATGGCTTTAGGGTAAACTGGATGTGTTCGGGATAAACGGGATGGGCTCAGGATAAACCGGATGAACCCAGGATAAACTGGAGCTGGAGGAGATAGACCCATACCGTCGCAACGGGGAGGGGTAAAGTTGAAGTCCTCCGGACATAACTAAATAGGCAAATAGTTCAGTCCGGAGGAGATGGAGGGAGTTAGCCAGGCACTCTTTCTGTCAGCGTCAGAGGTTCGCTTTCCAGCTCGCCCTCTTCATGCTGCCTTGCGATCAGCATATACAGTGATGGAACCACAAACAGCGTGAACAGGGTTCCTACCGCCATACCGCCTACCAGCACCAGACCAATCGAATTACGGGCGGCTGCGCCAGGACCTTCCACTAACGTAAGTGGAAAGTGACCGGCGATAGTCGCGACGGAAGTCATCAGTACCGGGCGCAACCGGGTCATGGCGGCTTCATGTATTGCCGAGAGCTTGTCCTTGCCTTGCAGCTGTAACTGGTTGGCAAACTCCACAATCAATATACCGTTCTTGGAAATCAGGCCCACCAATGTGACTAACCCTACCTGAGCATATATGTTCATGGTGGTGGTCCAGCCGGTGGTCCAGAACGGAGTATTGGGGTCGGGCATTTTCAGCGTGGTGAATATCAGCGCGCCGAACATGGCTAATGGAACCGAGCCCAGAAGGATCACGAAGGGATCGCGGAACGAATTGAACTGCACGGACAGTACCAGGAAGATCATTAATATGGCTAGTCCCAGTGCCGGCAGGAACTTCCCGCCTTCCGTACGCAACTGTCGTGATTCACCGGTGTAATTGACGGTATATCCCGCCGGTAGAATCTCCGCCGCCGCTTTCTCCAGTGCTTTCAGCCCCTCATCCAATTGGGCGGTCATTCCGGATAGCTTTACAGCGTTGAGCTGTTGGAAGCGGTTGAGGGTTCGAGGTACCGTTGTATCCTTGATCGAGGCGACGGCACTGAGTGGCATCAATGTGTCATCCGGTCCGGATACATAGATGTCCTTCAGCTGGTCCGGATTGAGTCGCTCTACCCGGGATACTTGGGGAATCACCTTGTACGCCCGCCCATCCATATTGAGACGGTTAACATAGTTACCACCCAGAGCTGCGCTCAGGTCAGCACCGATTTGCGCATTGTTCAGCCCCAGCGCCGCCACCTTTTCATGATCGATCACGACTTCGGACTGTGGCTGGTCATACTTCAAGTCAATGTCCGGTGGGAAATAGAACAGCCCGCTCTGCATGGCTTTCGCCTGTAGCTGACGGGCAAACTCCAGCATCTGCTCAGGCTCCGCCGTAGAGGTGATCACAAATTCTACCGGGAAGTTACTGCCGCCGGGTAACGCCGGAGGCTGTGCAGCGAAGATCTGTAGCCCGGGGATACCGCTCAATTGACCCTGCATATCCTGCACGATTTCGGAAATGGACCGGTCTCTCTGGTTCCAGGGCTTAACCACCATTCCACTGAAACCTCCGATACCCAATGCAGCCGCAAAGGGATCGGAAGGTGACATCAGGATCTGGAAGGTCAATTCACGTTCCGGTGCATCCAGAAACACTTTTTCAGCGGCCCGGCCAAAATGAATCTTCTGGTCCGCAGAGGCGTCAGCGGCATTATTAATAATGCCGAACATGAACCCCTGGTCTTCCAGTGGCGCTAGCTCATTAGGTGAAAACATATACATCGGCACCACCATCAAACTAAGGACGGCCCAGATGGCGTAGACGGCAGGACGGATGTTGAGAATACGACTAAGAGCAGCTCCGTATAGGTCCCGCAGGCGGTCGAATCGATGATTGACCCAACCGGTGAAACCACGTTCTTCACTTTCGGCACTGCGCAGCAGTTTTGCGCTCATCATCGGAGACAGAGTCAGAGCCACGATACCGGAAATGGTCACCGCTCCGGCGAGGGTTAGCGCGAACTCCCGGAACAGTGCGCCAGTGAGGCCGCCCTGTAGCCCAATCGGAGTGTATACCGCGGCAAGTGTCATGGTCATGGCGATGACCGGTCCCACCAGTTCACGTGCGCCGATCCGGGCTGCTTCAGCCGGAGTGCGTCCTTCTCGTAAATGGCGTTCGACGTTTTCCACGACAACAATGGCATCGTCTACCACAAGCCCGACGGAAAGTACTATTGCCAGCAAAGTCAGCAGGTTGAGGGTAAACCCGAACATCTGCATCAGGAAAATAGCCCCGATCAGAGATACAGGAATGGCAACCACCGGTACCAGAACCGAACGGATAGACCCCAGAAACAGGAATATCACAATGACCACAATGACCAGGGTATCCGTCAGGGTGCCCACCACTTCATCGATGGCATTGCTGATATATTCCGAGGCATCGTAGCCAATGTCCCCTTGCAGTCCGGGCGGCAGATCTCTCTTGATGGACTCCATGTCCTTGCGCATCCGCGCGACCACGTCAATGGTATTGGCGTTGGGTAACGGGAAAATGCCCATGAACACAGCGGTCTTGCCGTTGAAGCTGACTTCGGTATCGTATTCCTCTGCACCTAACTCTACATCTGCAATGTCCTGCAGTCGGATGATCGTGTCGTTCTCTTCACGAACTACCAGCTGCTTGAATTGATCGACATTATGCAAATCAGTATTGGCTGTGAGGTAAGTCTGCACGTAGGCACCTTTGGTACTGCCCACCGGTGCAAGGTAGTTGTTGGCAGCCAAGGCCTGTCGAACCTGAGCCGGGCTGACGTTCAACGCGGCCATATTGTCAGGTTTCAACCATACCCGCATGGCGAAGGTACGCGCTCCAAAAATGTCGGCCCGCTGGACACCTGTCAGGGCTGACAGGCGCGGCTGTACCACACGTACAAGATAATCAGTGATTTCGCTCTGGGAGAGGCTGTCTGACCAGAAACTGAGATATGCGGCGGCAAACTCGGAATCGGCAGATTGAACGCTGATGGCAGGTAACTCCGAACCGGCAGGCAGTTCGTTGCGCACCTGATTCACCTTGGCGGTAATATCAGCGAGTGCCTTAGTGGCGTCATAGTTGAGCTTGAGCCGGGCAGTCACTAGTGACAGCCCCAGCATGCTTTTCGACTCGATGTAATCGATGCCGTCGGCAGAAGCGATAGCCCTTTCTATGGCGGTGGTCACAAATCCGCGTACCACATCGGCGCTGGCGCCCACATATTGGGTTGCGATGGTCACCGTGGCGTTCTCACTTTGTGGATACTGGCGCACGCTGAGAGAATTCCAGGACTGGATACCGGCAATGATAATGATGATGTTAACCACCAATGCCAGAACCGGACGCTTTACGAAAATATCGGTAAACGCTTTCATGGGATGCTGGCCTATCAGGTATTCTTCGGTTTGGGTTCCAGTTTGAAATCAGGAGCAAGCGTATTGTCGATCAACACGGACATGCCCGGGGCAAGCTTGAAAGCCCCCGTGGACACAATACGGTCGCCGGCTTTTATACCATCCTCCACAATCACGAAGTCACCCTGACGCTCGCCCAAACGAACCAGGCGCTGGCTGATCACCAGCTGTGAGCCGGATTCGGCTGCTGCTTCGCCTTCTGCGTTTTCTGTGCCTCCCTCTTCAATGACATAGACGGCATCACCGTAAGGGCTGTGTAGCACCGCTGTTGACGGGATAAAGAGCACATCAAGAGAGTGGGCCAGAACCATATCCACTGATACGAACATCCCGGGACGCAAACGATGATCCGGGTTATCCAGGGAGGCCTGAACACGGACATTACGAGTGTTGGGGTCGATATCCGGGTTGAATGCGGAAACAATACCTTCGAACTTCTGCTGCGGATAGGCATCAGAAGAAACCTTCACTTTCAATCCGTTCGACAATTCGCCTAAATGCCGCTGTGAAAGGGAGAATTCCACATACACAGGATCCAGGGATTGCAGAGAAACTACCGGAGTGCCTTTCGACAGAAATTCGCCGACACTGATCTGGCGTATTCCCAGACGACCGTTAAAGGGCGCCCGCAGGGTCTTTTTATCAATCACCGCCCGAAAATAGTCCAGCCGGGCCTCTGCCTGTTTCACTTCATTTTCGGCATTGTCCAATTCTGACTGGGAAATATTGCGAGTTTTATTGAGCTCTTTGGATCTGGCCAATGTTAACCGGGCCCAATCAAGTGCTACCTCAGCTTCGTGAAGCTCGGCTTGTTCAATCCGGTCATCAAACTGTACCAGGATATCACCGGCCTTGACCTCAGTACCGGCGGTGAATTTGATCTCCCGCACCGTACCTTCAATCTCGGTATTGATCATGGTGCCCTGGACAGGCTTAACAGAACCGACCATGGAAATCCGCGGTTGCCATTGCACCCGCTCGACAGTAAAAGCGTTTACCGGTGTTGGTGGCATGACCATATTGGCACCGGCGGTTTGCATGGCTTCAAACTGATTCAGCTTGATGCCGACAATACCCCCGACAATGATCGCGACGACCACCGTACCGGCGAGTGCTAAAAGCAGTTTTTTAAACATATGCACATTCCCCTGCATAGAGAGTTCGAAAAATTGTTATTCGTATCCCAAAAACACGAACCCCGGCCTCCGCCGGTTAATCCAAGCAGCGCCTGGCGGTGCTGCCGGAAGACTCCAGATGATTAAACTCCATGGCACAGCAGGCCAAAAGCCAGAATCTGCACACATACTGAATTCGCCCCAGAGATATGGGATATATCATATAGTCGGATAACCTTGATAGATTTCGACACCTGTGAGGCGAATAGGCGGAATTTTCCTGCTCTGAGTTTCCGTGACGAATCAGACGAAGATCGTATTCAGCGGCTGGTAGATGGTTCCATTCCAAGTATGATCTGTCGAGATGTCCGAACGGTTACACTCATTAGTCTTCCCTAAGCTGACTCATGGTATCACTTTCTGAGGCATTGTGTTTGTGATTGTTGCATCTCAAATAAAAGAAGCTGAAACAGCTTGATTTCAGCTGGTTTGAAGCCAGCTGCTATCTACTTGGGAGGTTAGGCTCAGGCTACTTGGGAGGTTAGGTTCAGGGGTAAATTCGATGGAGCCGCCTTACAGGTAAGACGTGGGAGAAGAACATGCTTTAAACAATTATTTATTCCGGCTGAACTTGTAATCTCCATATCCATAAACCATAAATTGATAAAGCAGAATTGATCATTAAGTGAACTATTGTGCTGAGAGGCTCCCGGCAATGCAGGACAAGCAATAAAACAGCTGGGTTGTGTTCAAGGTTTATGGGTTGTGTTCAAGGTTTATAGGGCGTGGAGGTCAATATGAATGGTTCAACGGAAATCTACAACGCTATCTTGGCGATGGAAAAAGAATTCATGGCTACCTTTAGTCAGGGGGATTCCGCCGGCATTAGTGCTTTCTATACGGAAAATGCCCAACTTATGGCTCCTCACAACGATTTCCTGACAGGCAGGCAAGCAATTCAGGCCGCATTTCAGTCTTTTATGGATATGGGTATCATCGCTATGAATCTGGATACTCTGGAAGTGGAGGGTAGCGGTGATCTCGCTTATGAGGTTGGCAAATACTCTCTGGAGATCGAGGGAGGTCAGGTGGTCGACGAAGGCAAGTATATCGTGGTCTGGAAACAAGTAGCGGGGCAATGGAAACTGCACCGTGACATCTTTAACACCAATCTTCCCGCTCCCGAGTAATCAGCAAGAACCAGACATGTGCATTTAGCTTGGGGTCCTGTCTAAATGCACATGCAGTTGTCATGCATGGCAATAAGTGTTCTTCATCTTGGGGAAATAAGTGTTGCCTATGAAGTGAATCATTTAAGCGACCCTCTCACCTCTCACCCAGTGAAATTCGGGCATCGGTATTGATTAAAAAATAGTCTTAGAGGCCTATTCTTTTCCTGTTTCTTACCCCCTAAGTTGAAATCTAATCAGAGCCTACTTGCCTTTTTCAGGCTGAAGAAGTCATGGCTCTACTTCGACTTGGAGAAAGCGATGACTAAAAACGATCTCATTGAGTGGCTACAACAAGTCGGCGATGACGACTGTTCATTGGATGAACACAGCTCAAGATGCATTGTTACTACAAGTGGCCTTGAATACTTCGTGGAATATCTAGAGCAGGAAGAGAAGCTCTTAATCTACTCTCCAGTGGCTCAGGTCTCATCGGCCAAAGAGGGGGCGACACTATTACTACGCGAAGCGCTTAAATTGAACTTCATCCTGGCTGGCCAATACAGCCTCGTCCTGACCCTGGACGAGCGGACGGACCATTTGGTGCTGCTGTTGGTGGTACCCTCCGGTCCTATGCTGGAAGAAGATTTTTATGCCGCTCTGGCACTCGTAATAGATAGGACTGAATGGCTGAGTTCATTTCTTCAAGACAATCAATCGGGGGCTTCGGATGCGTCCTCCCGGCAGGAATCAGCTGTCGGAAGCGCTAACTTGATGCGTGTCTAGCACACGCATTGATTCATCACTCACTAATGATATTGGAGAAATACTATGAGCAGAGTCATAGGTATGGTGGTTCAACCACGGGTGCCGATCATGGGAAGCGGGCAAAATAAGGATGCAAGCTTTCTGAAGAGCGTTAAAGAGCTGTTCTACCGAGCCGGATGTTCGTTCCAGGGAAGATCCAGACAAGGTTTCTTTGGGGCTCTTGCAGCCTCTTATGCCGGACATACACTTCTACATGGGAAAAATACTGCCCGACCCATGGAAGCTGGAGAGGGGAGGCCGGAGCCTGCCAGCATTTCGACTGGTTTTTCTCCGGACGGCCTCCTGGGCAGTCTCAAAATCTGGTTGTTCAACAAGTTGGGGAGGCCGAATGCGACTGCAATCGGTGCTGTCCATAATGAAACTGGAGTGATGAAAGATCCTAAAGCCATGGCGGTAACGATTCCAGTGGGTGCGGGTCTATATGCGGCCTTTGAGAACTACCAGCAAAGACTTGTAGGTGAAAAGGCTCCTTACTCATGGCGACCGAACGGTCTGGTAAATGACGGGACGCAGCAAAGGACGGAAAATTGTGTGACCAAAGCGATCGACAATATGTCCCAGTTTATCCAAACGGCGAAAGCTCATGGTCAGGTTATGGAACAGCTTCAGGAAGAATTTCAATTGAATCCCCTGAGCAAAAATCAGGCATTTGAGGCTGTAAATCTGGATAGAATGGAAGAGTTCGTGGGTGACCTGAGGGACCATGCCGTAAGAAGTGCCCATATGGGAACGGGTAATCAAAAGATTCTAAGCCAGCATTTTAAGGATACAGGGGAAGCTTTCGAAGCGGCTCATTCTGCAGAACTGGCTCAGCAGGAGCATACTATTAATTCTCAGCAGTAGCCCACTATTAATTCTCAGTAGTAGCCTACTATCAACTCACAGCTATAAGCTGTTAAACAGGCTTGATAGATATTGGAGTTTATATCTATCAAGTCGTTTCTCTCCGGATTTTTCTTTTAGGAAAACATGTAATCTGAGACTTTCTCGAACATATATTGAATGGTTAAACCAAAATCCACGACAGCATTCTGGCACCCGAATAATTGTATTGGCTGGTTGACAAGCTTATCGTGAGGCTTACTTCTAACGGGTAAGAATAAGCTGTGAAAAATAAAATGCTCGGAAAAATACTGAAATCGCTAATTGTTACCATCAGGGGACTTTTATTCATTGTACTGATTTTTGGCAGTGGCTTTTACAGTGGATGATTCCTTTCTGATTATAATGTTCTTTGCATGAAAGAATTCACACCGCATAAACTAAATAGCGTTTAATTCAGAAAGCGGTATTGTTCTTCCTGAAGGCACCGTGGTTTATCTAAGGAAATGTAAGCCAAATGCGGATGTAAGGTTAGAGTTATTTATAGATAACTCGGAATACAGCTATACCGAGGAGCTTGAGGAAGATCCCGCGTCAGTTTATTACTTGTATGAGGGGGGATTAATGTAAACTTCTCAGTCTGATCTTATAGCCACTCGCACAACTATCCGTGAACTGCATTTGTTTATCTCAACATATTGACCGAAACCGCTTATGCGATGTTATTTCTAGAGTATTTGGTATTAACCAAGAAAGTGTTGGTTACATTGAAAACTGTGGTGACTTCTATGATATAGAGCCTGGGACTAATTTGGTGTTAACCAGTTTAGCAGGTGACTTTCCTCTATGGATCGACATGTATGGGTTCCCAGAAAAAAGAAGTGACTTGGAAATAGCGGTACATATAGCGAAAGAGTGTGATGTAGAGGTGCTTTTCTCAGACAATACAATAAATGACTATCGTTGGAACCTCGCCACCGGAGCTCGTGTTAGGGCAGCATTCATTGATAGTGATTTTTTTGATGTCCATAATGGATTTAAGATTGCAGAAGTTTTGGATTGCTTATGATCCATTACCCTTTCTGGAGTGTGGCGATCACCAAGGAAGATCAATTCACCTACTGTCTAGTGAGATTTTTCTTACAGACAACTAATCTTGTGGAAGGCATACTTGTCTGTTTTTAAAGCAGCAAGAGCTGTTCCTGGCCATACAAGGAGTATTCATGGCACGAAGTTTAACAAGTAATGAAGTTGCGTTGGCGAAAAATCTTTTTGGCATTTCAGTAGACTATTCGGCAGTTAAAATTCATTTTCAAAAGGCAGTATTTTTCCAGCCTTCCAATAGTGGAATGACACCCAACGGAAACATATATGTCGATGGCAAGGTGGTAGCAGACTATGGGATTTCTAATTCTGTCGATGAAAAAGCATTCTTCCTGCATGAGATGACACATGTCTGGCAGAAACAGAATAGAGTATTGAACCCTATACTATCTGCAATTGGTAATTCATTACTCCACTTCGGCGATTATGGAAAAGCCTATTTTTATCGGCTAGATTCAAAATGGGATTTGCTTGATTACAGAATGGAGCAACAGGCTCAAATTCTTGAGGATTACTCAAGAGTGGTGTTTTTCAACGTAAACCCAAGACGATCAGGTCCAAATCAGTTTTTCCTGCAAAATTCGGGGCTTACACATTCTGCGAGACTTAAACTATACAAGGATGTGTTAAAAAATTTTTTGCTAAATCCGTCTTATGTCAAGACCTACCAGAAATCCTATTCTAAGCCGAATCTAAAATGAAACTATTAATTTCGATCACTATATTGATGTCGCTTGTTGGCTGTAGCCGCTGGTTTGTGATTACCGCGGAGCAGAAGGAAAACAAAACCTACTTTAGCAGCGAAGATGTTCTTGATGAATGCAACAACCTGCCGATCTATGTGGTTTCGGTGACGGTCTCCCGTAAAGACTGTGCTAATGACTGTGTATACTGGGAAGTCGTTGATGACCAGTTAGACACGGAAATAAAGCCAACGGATTTCCCATTTGTCTATGGAGAACCCGTTCCCGGACGGACAACTCGTGTTGAAGCCAAGGATCTGCTACCTGGTCAATACCATATCAGTGGAAGTATGGGATGCGAAGGATTTCTGCCCTATGTGAATGGTGATTTTGGTGTTGATGTAAGTAATGGGGCTATCAAACTGATCAATCTTGAATAGCCGTTTTTCTGGGCTCAATAGCAATAATTGGCGGTGAGGTTATAGCCCAACTCTCCCCAACGGTTGAATCGTAATCTCCGGTGTTAAATCCTGATAGGACAGCACCGGCAACTGATGTAACTCCCTTTCCAATAACTTTCTCATATAGCGGCGGATATCCATTGAGGTGATGAGTACAGGTTTGTGAGTTGTCTGATGGATATCTCCGACGGTCTTCCGAGTGACTTCGACGATCTGACGGGTCGTATCCGGGTCCAGGGCCAGGTAAGCGCCGGCGGATGTTTGTCGGATGCCGTTACGTATGCAGTCTTCCAGTGATTGATCCAGTAAATACCCCGGCAGGACATTCTGGCCATTGCTGTATTTGTAGCTGATGTAGCGGCGAAGGTTGTTGCGGACATATTCGGTCAGTAAAACGGTTTCTTTTTCCTTCTGCCCCCATTCCACCAGCGCTTCCAGAATATTACGCAGGTTACGGATAGAGATGTCCTCGGAAACCAGGCGCTGGAAAATCTCAGTGATTTTCTGGATGGGCAGTAAACGCTGTACTTCCTTAACCAATTCTCCATATCGATCTTCCATTTTTTCCAGCAGAAAACGGGTTTCCTGGATACCGATAAAGTCCTGGGCGTATTTTTTCAGGATAATGGAAAGGTGATAGCTCAGTACCCGCGGTGGCGTCAGATAGGCGACTTCCATTCTCTCCAGCGAGGAACGATGGCTCTGTTCCACCCAGTAGGCGGGTACATTGGGTAGTAACTCCACTTCGCTTTGATGTTCAATGGAGAGAAGCTCCAGCTGTTCCTTCTGGTCTCTGACCAAAATCTGTCGAGGTCTGATTTCCCCCTCCGCGATAGGCGTTTCCTGAAGATGTATCCGGTAGCAGCCGCCGCTCAGCGAATGATTGATGCGTAGATGTATGCCGGGAAAAGGGACGCCCAAGTCCAGATAGAGCGCGCGGCGTATCTTGAGGATTTCCTCATTCAGCTCGTTGGTATCCAGGGCCTCTTCTGCATCCGCAGCCAAGTCGACCATCAGGGGGACCGTGAAGGTGAACTCTTCCGCCTCATTCAGTTGTGCTCTGGTCGGAGGCTGCCCTGCCGCAGCCATCGCGGTGAGTGGCCTGTGATCACGGTCTGCTGTTGCCCGTGACTTCTTGAGGATCATGTACCCGGCAGTGAGCAATGTCACTGCCAGTGCAATGAATGTGAACGTTGGAAAGCCGGGAATCAAGGCGAACGCAAATAGCAGCCCCCCACCGATCAAAATGGCCTGGGGCTTGCCGGAGATCTGATTGGCGATATCAGCCCCCAGATTTTCAGATTCATCCGTAGTGACCCGGGTTACGATAATCCCGGCAGTAATGGCAATGAACAGAGCGGGAATCTGGGCCACAAGGCCGTCGCCGATGGTCAGGATGGCATAGAGTTCCAGGGCTTCGCCTGAGGTCATGCCGTTCTGTAGTGTGCCTATGGCAATGCCCCCCAGTATATTCACCGCGATAATGATCAGACCGGCAATACTATCGCCCTTCACGAATTTCATGGCACCATCCATCGAGCCGTAAAGCTGGCTTTCTTTTTGTACCTGTGAACGCCGATGCCTGGCTTCATCAACATCGATTACGCCAGCGCGCATGTCGCCGTCGATGCTCATCTGCTTGCCGGGCATGGCATCCAGAGAAAAGCGGGCACTCACTTCGGCGACCCGTTCGGAGCCTTTAGTGATCACCAGAAACTGAACCACGGTGATGATCAGGAAGATTACCAACCCGACGACCAGGTTTCCGCCGACCACAAAGCTGCCGAATGCCTCGATAATGGACCCGGCATCAGCCTGCAATAAAATCAATCGCGTTGTGGTGATCGAGAGTGAAAGACGGAACAGTGTCGTAATCAGCAGGACTGAGGGAAATGCGACAAACTCCAGTGGAGAATGCAGGTATACCGCGACCATTAGCAGTACAACGGCGAGCCCCATATTGATGCCGATAAGAACATCCACCAATCCGGTAGGGAGGGGCAGGATCATCATGAAAATAACCGCCACCAGCATGGTTGCAAACAACACGTCTTTGCGACCGGAGAGCATATGCAGGGTGGGGGTCAGGCGGGCAAGATTCATGGCATCATCCTCGAAGCCGAAAAGTAGTGGTAGTTGTCCGTAGCCAGGTTTTTATTTCCCAGCTTTAAGTGACAGAAAGATCGAAGCAAATAGAGTCGGCGGTCTTTTACGCCCTGTGCACTACTCTCACATCGATCACAGCACTTCAGTGCCTGTTCCGCATTTCCCTGTAAGTAGTGGAGATAGGCTAGTTGCATAAGCGGCTTCTGATCACTCGGATAGAGTCTGACCAGTAGCGATAAAAGCGGCTGTGCTTTGGCATATTGCCTGGTTTGCAGATATACCGTTGCTACGCCGCTTAGCCAGTCATACTGTTGTGGGTTGAGTATGTCTTCTGTCCTGAGATCCTTATTCACACTTTCTCCAGTGCCGTCAGGTTGCTTTTTAACAGTTGTCTGTCCTGTTCCAATGAATCGAGGACATCCAGAGCCCGTTTCAGGGTTCGAAGAAACGCAGAGTCCTTTTGATCTGTTGAATGAGGTTTCATATTCAGCAATGCCGCAAGCGTCGTTGAAGACAGGGCATCGTATTCATTGGGATCAACACCTTCATGACTGGCCGGTATGAGGAGTGAGCGCAATATATCCCGGTTGGTGGAGTGAGGCGTAAACAGCGCTTCGGTATGTTGTACGACGGATTCGCCCAGAGGAACAAAAGGTTTCGAAGGCGTTGTATCGACAGGAGACGCGCCACTTTCCTGTACGTGTATGCTTTGTATGCCTTCTGTAAAGGTCACCAGGTCCATAGATCAACGCACCTATTGAGTTACTTTATGATGCAGGTATTCCAGCAATCCTACCGCTTCGGTCAACCCGGGAATGCTGAGCTGTTGAGGGGATAGGGTAGTGATGAAGGCAAGCTGGTTGTGGCTCTTTATTCCTGTCTGAACGACCAATGGTAATGGCTTGTCGTAATGCACCAGGCGTAATGCTTTTGCGATGATATTTGCGGAGTCGTACTCGTTGATTTCTCTTAACTGTGCTATTAACAGGCCCCGATCAGTCATTTCCATATGAAGGGAACCTGAATGCTCAAATGACAGCGTCAAAGGTGCGCCATGCCAGGTAAAATCTGTAAAGCCAATCTGATATAGAAACTCGTTGAGGGTGTGGCCGATGGCTGGCGCCTGTATCATGATTGAACTCCCTTGTTGATATTGTCTGTTTTGAGATAATTACTCTTCATTTTCGATACAGAGATCCAGGCACTCCTGGACTGCGGAAATCAGTTTTTCCCGCTCGAAGGGGTCTTTGTAGACCTTCAGCGGAATCAGACGAATCAATTCCTTAAATCCCCGCCAGAAATAAATCGCCATATCTCCGGGAATATTTAATGCTTCGATGACTTTGCTTGTTTGGTCTGTACTGAGCCATTTCTTTTCAAGAAGCCCCAGTAGTTGTTCCATCAGCTTCAGCCTTCCGGGAATGCTGTATGACTGGTAAATCCGCTGCAGCTGCGAGAGAAACTCAGAGCATTCGTCATTCAGGCTTTCCAGGGAATGCAGCTTGTAGAGATCCTCGATGATCATTTCCAGCCTTTCTTTGGGGAGCGACGGACCTTCTGCAGCCAGATCTGCACCCAGTGCCGAAATCAGGTAGGTGAGAGAATCAGAAAAGTGCTCCTCTCCATACTGGGCCAGGATCTTTTGAAACGTTCCAGTAAGGCTACCGTAGTCTAATACCGCATCACGGTAGAGACGGCGCAAGTTGTTTAGCGTTCCCAGCTGTCTATCGGCATAGCTCGCCGCGATTCCGGTTACATTCATTCCAGCCTGAATCGCCACCCCGCTCTCATCCATCAGTTCATCCAGAGCGGTATCGACCATGGCCAGGAGTTGTTCGATGGATTCAGATTTACGCTGTTTTAGCTTGCGTCTAAGCTGGTCCCGTACGTAGGCGAGGGCCATGTACTGCTGTGAGACATCTTCAAATTGCCGCTGCAATAGTTGCCGAAGGTGTGTGCTTGAGGATATTGGCTGATCGAGTAGTTGTTTGACGAAGGGGTTGAGTTGCTTGTCCTTATCGAGATCTGCTGCTTTTTCCAGGTAGGCGAGGGCTCGTTCCAGCGCTTCTGCCCGCAAAGGTGAACGTTCTCCTATTTTCCGTTTACTCAGGTCGACTTCCTTCTTTTCCGAACGCAGGAAAGACATCTCTTCTGCAGCAGAGGCAAATAGAGATTTATCAGAACCCGCCAGTGCCACACTTTCTCCCCGCCATTGTCCGGCGGGCTGGGCCTGAGCGTCTTCAGCGGCGAAGCTTCTGCCGGGCTGCGATGTTATTCCTACGGGAATATTCGACATGAATGGACCTGTATCGATGGTTGTTTCACTTGGGTCTAGTGTTAATTTCTGAGACGTTGATGCAAATAGACCGGTAGATATAAATCTAATCAGTAGGTACAAATAAGCTCTGCGGGTCCAAACCTTATCTTGTTCAAACACTAGGTTGTCCAAACACTAGTTTCTCTAAACACTAGATTCTCTAAACAAAAGAAAGCCGGCATCCCTGCCGGCATCGAAGCCCCACTTCAAGTAGGCATTGAAGGATCTCTGTGGGGAAATGGAGGAGGTTAGATATGAGATTAGAGATGAGTTTAAGCCATGAGCTTAATATTGATCTGGGATCTTGAAGTGATGAACTGCTCCATGGAATCCCTGATGGCCTTTTCACCTTCTGCGGCCGATCTCACAAAATCCGCTTCACTTTCAACATCGGCTTGCGCTTTTGTCGCATCGGCCTCATCCCGCTCTTTGGCTGCCCGGTCCAACTCTGCAAAATAGGTTGGTATTGAGGAAATAATGCTGCCCATTCCAGTGAAGAACTGGCCCAAAGCCATACCCGTATTGGTGGTGTTTTGTGCCTGTGTGATCATGGCCTGTTGTTTGAACTGGACACTTTCTCTAGAGGGAGTATCTGCTCCAGTGTCCTTATTGCTGGCAGGGGGCGGATTGCTGGAATCACCGTTCTTGACTTGCGCATTCGGTCCAAGTACGGCCAAGTCCGGGGATAGGTCAGTCGTGGGCCTGGTTGGAGATACATCATCCAATCCGATTTGCGGCGCCTTGGGAACGTCCGTATCCAGTTTCATGGCATTTCGGGTCTGCTTAGAGGCGGAATATCCGGCGCGCATACCGCAGATTCCACCCGCCATGGACATGCCACCATTCACCATAGCCGCAGTAAAATCCTTTTTTGCTGCGCTAACGATTTTTTCAGCCTTTGCTTCGAATGCGGTCCATTGTGCAAGGTAAGCGTCTTGTTTAGACTCACTGGCCTGGCGACGCATTTCGGCTAATATCTCGTGGACGACTGCAAAAATGTTGAAGATATCAAAGCCACCGTAAGGTCCCTCCAGTTTAGACCTGAGATTGCCGGCATCGAAATCATCCCCCTGAATAGAGGGAGGTGGCAGAATGGTCACATCACTTGTGCTGTCTTGCTCTGTGCCGGACTCGTTAGAGCGGGATATCAGTGGGATATTTTCCTGTTCCCGGAAGCGGTTTGTCAGACTAAAGTCTTCAAAGTTGTCTGAATTGCCGGTCCGTTGTGTGGTTGGGTCTGTTATTCGATTAGTTGAATCCATAATTTCTGACCTCTAAAAGAAAAGGATTGATCATTGCAGTTGAAGCTACATCTGTCAGGCCATGTCCCGATTTAGCTTTTGGTTGGTCTGCTCTTGCTGGTTAACCTGATCGATCATCTGACCCATGGTGCTCTCACTGTTTTGGGTCAAATTCTTGATGTGATCAATGGTGTTCTCGATATAGGCTTTATTCTGGCTGATGACCTTGCGGACCCTTGCTTCGTCGGCCCTGGAAAATTCAGCTTCCTGCACGTGTACTGCGCTGTCTATGCTGGCTCCGGCGCCCCCAAACTCTGCTGCGCCCCCAACAAAAACAGAAATGTTTCTGGCCTGGTGGAGAACCATCTGCCACTGGATGACTGCTGTTCCTGTTTTACCCGCCGTAGACGCTACTGCAGCCGCTTCGCCGGCCGTGGACGAAGCAGAAGAGGCTGCTTTACCTGAAGTCGAAGCAACCGTGGATGCTTTACTGGCAGAGGAGGAAGCCGTGCCCATATACCCGGCCCCGGCGGTTGCTACGATCAGGATGGCTGCCACCAGTACAGTGGCAAAGATGGTGTTACCCGGTTCTTTCATGCCCGCTTTCTGCAGTCCTTCGGCGATCTTCGCGGTGAGTTCCGATAACCCGCTTTTACCGGTTATCATGCCAACTGTCTGGTCCACCGCGAGCCCGATCATAATGGCTCCGGCAACTGCTCCGCCGGGGGTGGCCATAAGCAATGCTCCTGCGACTAATGTGGCTGCAGCGGCAATCCAGCCGAAGGCCTTGGCAATTTTGCCGGACTTCTGGGCTCTCTCCATCTCAGCGATGGCTTTTTGAATGGCTTCCATGACTTCCTTGTGTCGTTCCTTATTGTTTTGGGCTAGTTGCAGTACATCCTCTTTGCCACGGGTGATGCCTTGTTCATCAAGCTTCAGTTGAATCGTTTGTAACGACAAAAGCAGGTCCGTGCCGGGTTTGGGAGAGGAAAGTGACACCAGAGTCGAGTTCTCAGTATTCTGACTTCCTTCGACATAACCTTCCCAGACGAAATTGTCCTGAGCGCGTGACGATTGTGAAGTCGGTATTTGGGATTGCAGAAGCTCGACTAATGAAGAAGCCAGCGAGTCGGTTTCGAAAGTTCCTATATCGGTTTCAAAAGTTCCTATAGTGCTCATATCTTCGTCCTCTTATCAAGGTCGTTAATTTTTTTAAGCAGCAATTGTGCTTTGCCCAATATGGCCTGGTGCTGGGGCTTATCCTGTGACCAGTGAATTGCCGCATTCAAACCATTCCGGGCCTGTTCCAGATTATTAAGAGCCATATAACACTTGGCTGCCTGTAATGGTGGTATGGGATTGTCGTGCTGGAGCAGGGCAGAATAGGAGTAGGCCTCAATAGCGGTCGCAAATTTGCCAAGGGCCTCCCTATTGGCTGCCAGGCCAACCCAGAAGCGAACATCAAGGTGGCTGTAGAGGCAGAGAAATGTGAAGACTTGCTCAGCCTGCTCAAACTTGCGTTGTTGGTAGAGGTTATAGGCGATGGTATAGATCGCCTCGATTTCCTCTTGAGTGAGACCTTTGGCCAGGGCCAGAGTACCTCCCTGTTCGAGAATCAAGGCAATCATCTCATCAGCTGAACAGGTCTGTTGATGATCCTGCGAGTTCTGGTTCATTGACATATCCTCGTTTTGCTTAAATGTGTTCCAGTAATTTGATGCGAAGCAGTCTGTTTCGAGGGCTGGTAAACTGCTGGTTGCTGTTCCCATTGAGCTCCTGTTCCAGCTCGTCCCGCCACTCTCTATCCCGCTTTTCCAGCTTTGCCAGGACTGAGTCCGGTAGTTGGGGTCTGTATTTACTGATCAGCGGACCCAGTAACTCCCGGCTTAATCCATATCTTTCGAGCAAGGTGTTGGTCTTCAGGAATGACGCTGAGACTGACGCCTGCAGTTTTTCCATTTCCTCCATCAGTTGATAAGAGAGTGATTCTGTATCGGTTGCCATAAATGCCTCCTGAGGGCATCGCTATGAAGACTTTTATGCAGAACTCTCAGCTTCTGCGAGAGTTCTGCATGCCCGTTCCGGGTGAGAGAATTCATTGCTAAATCTTGTTGAGAATTCCCTGGTTGGTCTGGTGGAGACTGTTGTTGGTGTTGGAAGGCATGGTGAGGGACTCATCGCGTTTTTTGATGAGTGAACTGATGCGAAGCATTTGGACCTGACTTCGACTATTTAAGCCGTCGATAAAAGCCTTCAGGTTTTCGATGCTGGTTTCCCACTCGTCGCTGTTCTGACAAAAATCGTAGCCCTCATCGTCGAGATATTTATTGCCGTGTGCCACTCCTTTGTGCTCTTTGTCGTATTTACTGAGGCCCTGTTGGACATCATGATCTTCAAAGAAATCGATCATTTCAGGAGGCATATCGCTATGGCCTTTGCCTTCCAGCTTGCCTTTTTCAGTTCGGGCGATGGAAAGCATCTTATTGGCTTCTTTCAGAAGATCGTTCAGTTCTGCCATGCTTTGCAGCTCATCTGCCAACTGCTGTTCCAGACTATCAACCCGCTCAAGCTCAAGAAGCATGATGAGTTCGTCAATGCTCATGACGGTATCGTTTACCAGGAATTTATCACTGCCCAGTGAAGTGATTGTGCCTATTTGGTCCATGGAGTTTTCCCCTTATCCAATAAGTAACGGCGAGCCACTTCGTTAGTGATGAGCCCGCCACAGTGAAGATGAATAACGAACCGTGATCGAGACTACTGCGGCTCGTAAGTTCAGTATTTTGGAAGGAGGGGGCAGTGGACATATATCCACCGGCTTATTTTTCGGCCGCTTCGAGGATTCGATATGAGTTTGAGCGATTGATGAAAAAATCAACGAATGTGAACGGTGTCATGAAAATTCCCATTACATGTAACTTTTTTGAATCTGGTGTCGTACATCGCGTGAGGACTACCTGTGGGACGCTTAAACCGCCGGCAACAAAAGGATGTTCAAAGGGATGGTGTGTTGGAGCAAGTATCCAGTTCAGATGCAGACCTGCGAGGTGTAGGTGGCCTCAGCTCGATATACACAAAGCTGATAATAACCAGAACAAAACAGGACGACGAAAATGGAAAAAGGGCTGTATTTCAAGGGGAAGTTTTCTGCACCGTTAGCCTCCCCGGTAGTGGTTTCACGGGAACGGCTGCATCGACTTCTCGATGTCGGTAGCAGGTCACAACTCCACAGCATTATTGCACCGGCGGGATATGGCAAGACGACCCTGATGAGGGAGTGGAGCCAACGGCAACGCTCGAAAGTTGTCTGGATCACAATGGAGTCCGATGACAACGATCCATACAGGTTTTGGTGCGGAGTTCTCATGGCATTTGCGGAGCAGGGCTACCAGACACCTACCCATAAGGATCTGATGGCCTGTCATAATGATGAGGTCGGTAGTGACAGCTGGATCAGCCAGACCGTGAATGAGATCGAAGAGGCGGTCGGTAAGGTCGAAGAACCCGTTATGCTGGTCATCGATGACCTTCAACTTCTGGATAACCTGGACGTTATCGATTCCCTGGCCCGCGTTCTCCGGTTTCTTCCTGCTGATATCAGTCTCTATATGCTCTCCAGAACCCGCCTTCCATCAGACTTATTTGCTCTGCTTCCCTGCGACAGAATAGAACAATTATGCTCGAACGATTTGGCTTTCACCTTGGAGGAAGGTCAACAGTTTATACAGGCGCTTGAGGAAAAGGGGGCCTACGGATGGTATACCACTTCCAGTCCAGCCGGGCAGAGCACCCGATTGGCCTCCCTATGGCGTCAGACAGAAGGATGGCCGGTTTTCTTCTGTGGAATGGTGGCCCGGTGGTTGAAGCAAGGTCCGGGTACCGCCGGCTTTGAGCAGCTTGCGGATTATCCTGAGTTCGGGGAATACATTGAAGATCAACTGATACAGCCGCTCAGTCCTGAGCATATGGAAATGCTGATGAGTTTGTCCCAGATTCATCGATTCAATCGGATCTCGGTGACTCAATGTTTTTGCCCCGAAGGATCTCATCAAGACTTTCAGGAGCTTGTTGGCTTTTATGGCATCGTCGCCAAAATACCGGAGTCTCAGGGCGACTATCGCATTCTGCGGCCGATTCGGGACTATCTGAAGCAACACCGGGAGTGGCGGAAAACCCACATGGGAATAATGACCTTTACGAAGGCTTTTCGGTGGTTTCTTGCCAACAACAAGTTGTATGAAGCCATTACATTGTGTGTTGAGAGCAGCTATTGGCAATCAGCTGTCCATATGATTGAAAAGCAGTATCAAATACTCGCTTGCTCTGGAAGGTGGGCAGAAATCACAGAATGGTTTGAGCTGATTCCGGATCACATTAGTCGACAGCGCCCCCTATTACTGATGTTACAAGCCTGGAAAGCTCACTTTGAATGTTTGCCTGCCAAAGCCCTGGGCTTTTTGGAGCGGGCAGATGAGATATTGATAGCCTGCAATCCGATTGACCATCCGGATGATTTGTATTCTGTTGCTTCGCAACATCAGCTGCTGAAGGAAGTCAGGATGCTGAGTAAGAACCTTCAATCGGCTTATTTTCATGAGTTGATCAGTCCGGCCCAAAGTACACAAGACATAGAGAGTAGTGGTGATGGTAGGAGTAGTGCGGATAGTGGTGAGAGTGGGAATAGCGGTGAGAGCGGGTGTTTACACACGGTTCTTTGTCAGGGGCTCGACTCACTGTACCGAAATCAGTTCAGTGAAGCGAAAATCACTCTGACGCGGGTGGTTGAGCAAGCCTTGCTATCCCAGCAGGCAGCGTTTTACCAGTCAGTGGCCGCACTCGGATGGACACACTATATCAGTGGGGATTTCGAACAATGGCACACTTTCTGTCGTTCAGTGAAAGAAAGAATATCCGGCATCACTGGTGACGGAGGCAATGCTGGCTGGATGAATGGGGCCATGGCCTATGGTTGTCTTGAAAACGGGGAGCATGATCACGCTTTGCATTATCTGCGGGAAGCCCTGTTCTCCTATGAGGCCTCCATACCAATGGATCTCCGATTCAATCTGTTGTTGATTCAGGCGCGCATTGATATCAGCCGGGAGAGTTTTCGTAAAGCGGAATTAGCAATTGATGAGGCTGACCTATTGGCGCAGGAGATGCCGAAGATTGTTCGTAGGAATTTTTTCTCCGTGGCAGGGCTCAGAGCTGAATGGCTGCTGGCAAAAGGCAGAAAGGAAGAAGCGCTCCATCAATTGGATGTGTTTGGAGGGAAGCTCGGCACCGCCAGCGTGACCTCTATGCATGAATGGTTGACCAGATCTGATGTCTATATGGCGATGGATAAACCCCGGGAGGCCATGACTTGTGCTATCCAGGTCAAAGATTGGGCGGTTGAATGCGGGGCTGATCTATTTCTGTTGCGCTCGCTGATTGCCGAGTCCGTTGCCTTGAAACGCATTGGGCGGGAGGAGAAAGCGCTGAATGTCTTCCATGATGCATTGGGCGTCGGACGGATGATGGGAAGTATCTCCTCATTCATGACAGGTGTTCCTGAGGTTCGAACATTGCTGGCTCAAGCGCAGAGTCATGGACGATATCCTGCCTACGTTACGAAACTGCTTGAGCGTCTCAGTGGTGAATCTGCGCCTGTAGATGATGAACTTCCAACCCTGTCTTCCTTAAGCAAACGGGAAAAGCAGGTTCTGGATTTGTTGGTGACGGGAATGTCCAACCCGGAGATTGCCGACACCCTATGTCGCTCATTGGGGACGGTAAAAATACATGTCCACAATATCTATAGAAAGCTTGGCGCCAGCAATCGGGTAGCAGCCATTAATAAGTACCTCGGAGCCACCGCCTGAGATAAAGCTCATCTGCCATTCTGAAATAGTTATACAAGGAGTTAAACGTGTACAAATATGCCCACTTTGAAAGCCTGCTCTATAACTTCTGCCTGCGCCACCGGGTGGCCATGATCCAGCCGGATGCCAACCTGCATTATGTGCTTTTTGTCGATCACATCGAGGTTCGTTGCTTTTGCAATGCTTCTTCTATTTACCTTCAAGTGGAGCTGGGGGTTGTGTCCGAACTGTCCGAGGAAAGGGATCAGGTATACAAGCATGTGATGCAACAAGCTTTACTGGATAGCTTCAGTTCCGGTTGTGTCTTGTCGTTGAATGAGAAAGGAGGGCTCACCTTATATCAAAGACTTCAGGTCGATGATTGTCAGCTACAGAGTTTCGAGGAATCCATGGAGATGCTGGCGAACCAAGTGGACACTATTAATAGCCTGCTCTCAGGTTATTCAAGCATCACAAAACGATAGGCCTTCATTGTGTGGAGTTGACATGGATGTGTCGGGTGCCGATTTATTAACTGCTTTAATATGTATATCAGTTAATTATGGAGCCTGGCCCCGGCATAATGGCATTCTGCAAAGTGCGTGAATCTATGTTCGTAAAAACTATCACCACATACAAGCTAGCCAGGAGTACCGAATGGTTACATGTTATTTGAGATACGTGATTGACCCCTATAAGTCAAAAGAGTTTGAGCATTATGCCAAGCTATGGATTCCTCTGGTTAATAAGTTTGGAGGGCAGCATCACGGTTACTTTCTTCCCTCTGAAGGTGCAAATGACATTGCTCTGGCATTATTCACCTTTCCAAGCCTTGCGGCATATGAGCAGTACAGAAAAGATTCTTTCAATGATCCGGATTGTCTGGCGGCATTCAAGTACGCAGAGGAGACTCGATGTATTGTGAGCTATGAGCGCAGTTTCTTTATGCCGGTATTTGAGTAACGTCACCACTTATTCTGGTAAATCCCACGTTAAAACATTCCTGAATCGTACGCGCTGGCAAGTGTGTGATGTGGATGTCGGAGTCTGCGGAATTCTGGTTTGAAGTTCTCTGGGTTTACCGGGTGAAATATTGAATCGAAGGTCATAGTCCCCTGTGAATAGAGGGTTGCATGGAGGAAGCAGTGAGAAAGGTTCACTGCTTTTCCCCGGAAATGATTGCTGATTTCCGGGGCACGTGACCGAATCATCAGCAGCTCAAACTGTATCGTTTTCAGTGATCGCTCAATCAAAATAGTCTGTTTTTTTTACATATCCAGAACAAAGTTTGAACAGATTTCTTATAAATCAATAGCATATAAATTGGCCTGGTATTTGCTTATTTGCGCAGGGATTGAGCAGGACGCTTTATTAATAGCATTCGCGCTTATTGGAATAGACCTACTGCAGTTTAGAGGACTTATGAAATTCGCATTTATTGCCAGCCTTCCACTCGTACTTGGCGCAGCCTGCGCTCAAGCTATCCCGCTGACCTATGGAAGCGCTACCCACGACACTACCGCATGGCAGGAACTTGCGGACGCTCCTAATGGCGACCCGTTTGGCGTTTCATGGAGCACGGACAACGGTACCACTTGGGGCCGTGATGATCTGACCGTGGGCCAAACCGTTCAATTCAAATTCAGCGTTCACAAGCAGAACGTGGGTAATCACTATGCTGACCTTCTTAAAGGTTGGATTGACTGGGACCAGAATGGTGTTTTCGATGTAAGCGATGAAGTGGCTTACGGTGAACACAAACTGACTGATTATGAGCCCGTACTGGGATCATGGCAGACTCCTGCTGTCCCTGACTTCGCTTACTATTCGGACGAATACACTCTGACCGACGACCACATCGGTGACTTCTGGTTGCGTGCTATCGTGACCTGTACTCACTCCATTACCAATATGTACGGTGGCCTCTGGGGTGATCAGTGGACCTCTGAGTATACCGATAACTATGAAAACCTGATGACTCCTACCGGTCATTACTATCAGGGCGAAACCGAAGAGTGGAAAATCACTGTGCGTGCAGTGCCTGAGCCAGCATCACTGGCAATACTGGGTATGGGCCTGATAGGTCTGGTTGCCAGAAGCCGCTCTAGAAATAAGTAATTGCTTATTATCTTGATTCGGACTTGAGGGTAAGAGGTATCTGCCCTTAGGTCCGGATTCCCTCTCCAGCCGCTTCATCCTGGCGTCACTTCTATAAGCTGCTTCGTCTCTCCCAGCCCAAATCATGGGTTTTCAAGACTTCAACCTCTAGACGCCAAGAATATTCTAAAAGCGCAATCAGCCGCTTCCAGAGGGGATTCTCTGCTTTGAATTTACAGAGTAAAGCGAGAGTGGAATTACAGCGCAATTTTAGGTGTAACGCCTGAAGAGCTGTGCTCATAAGGCCGGAAATCCGAACCGCAGAATGAAGTGAAACGAAATGGCGCGCCCGAGAGGATTCGAACCTCTGACCTCTGCCTCCGGAGGGCAGCGCTCTATCCAGCTGAGCTACGGGCGCGTGTAGAAAGGTTTCTGTATCTTAAATTCTGGAGTCTTCCAACCAGGAATGCGTTGCATTCCGCCTACGCCCAACTGAGCTACGGGCGCGTAAAAATACAGGCCGCATAGTCTAATCATTCATTAGGGTTTTGGCTAGTCCAAAGCGATCTCCAAAATGAACTTTTTAATCAACTTATCTTGCTTGGTAACAAGAGGGTGCTTTCGGTTGCGCTAAAGGTGAGCGCAATTTAGTCATTAACAGCCTGTTTTTGGGATTTATTTCGGAAACATTTGGGCTAGTCCTGTATATATTTTGTAACCGGAAGGACTAGTCCGGTTTAGTAATATTACATAGTCTTACAAAACAAAACACTAAGTTTTGTTCTCTTTGAGCGCCTATTTATGGTGCATTCGAGGTTCTATATAGGGCATAGTCCTTTTAATGTGATAATTTGTAAGTTGTTAAAATATAATAAATTTTTAACAATTTCTTGCTATGTTGAAGTCGAGTTGGATAGAATTTTCGGCAATTCAACAGCACTGAAATCAGATCGTATTGCTGTGTTTTATAACGATAACAATGTTACCAAATGTAGTTTTATGTAAGTTTTGATGTGTTTGGTGGCATAAAGCTTGCTGAAACGGATCAAACGGGAGTTTTGAATCCCGCAGGGGTTCTCAATTCGGAGTCGATATCGATCGGCTTCGGTGTGTTTGTTTATAAATTCATGGAGAGATTGTTATGCGTATCAGCATTTTCGGGTTAGGTTACGTCGGTGCGGTCTGCGCCGCCTCTATGGCAGCCCGAGGTCATCAGGTGATTGGTGTTGACGTTTCTGAAGAAAAAGTTGCACTGATCAATAGCGGTAAATCCCCCATTGTAGAACCAGGTCTGGAAGAACTTCTTGCTAAAGGTGTTGCTGACAAGCTCGTGCGTGGCACGACAGATGTTCAGGACGCCATTCAGAACAGTGAAATTTCCATGATCTGTGTGGGCACCCCCAGCAGACGCAATGGGGATCTGGATTTACGCTACGTGGAATCTGTGTGCCGGGATATCGGAAGAGCCCTGCGTGGTAAGGAAGAGCGTCACACTATTGTGGTGCGTAGTACTGTGCTTCCAGGAACGGTTAAGAATACCGTTATTCCAATTCTGGAAGACTGCGCACAAAAAGAGGCCGGGAAGGACTTTGGTCTGGCGACCAACCCTGAATTCCTGCGCGAAAGTACCGCCATTCAGGATTATGACTATCCTCCAATGACGGTTCTTGGTGAGTATGACAAGGAATCCGGTGACCTGTTGCAGGAACTGTACAAGGACTTGCCGGCTCCGATCATCCGTAAGCCTGTGGAAGTGGCTGAGATGATCAAATATACCTGTAACGTATGGCACGCTACCAAGGTGACCTTTGCCAACGAGATCGGCAATATCGCCAAATCCCTGGGTGTTGATGGTCGTGATGTTATGGATGTTGTCTGCCGTGACAGCAAGCTGAATATCTCGAAATACTACATGCGTCCGGGGTTTGCGTTTGGTGGTTCCTGTCTGCCAAAAGACGTGCGTGCGCTAACCTATCGTGCATCGCAAATGGATGTTCGTCATCCTTTGCTGGCTTCGATCATGGATAGCAATGCCTATCAGGTAGCCAAGGCATTTGACCTTCTCCACTCCTATGGCAAGCGCAACATTCTGATGCTTGGTCTGAGCTTTAAGGCCGGTACAGATGACCTGCGTGAAAGTCCTCTGGTAGATCTTGCTGAGATGTTGATTGGTAAGGGTTATGGTTTGCAGATCTTTGACCGTAACGTTGAATACGCTCGTGTTCACGGTGCGAACAAAGAATATATCAACAGCCATATTCCTCATGTGTCTTCTTTGTTAACTTCTGATCTGAACGCTGCTCTTGAAAAAGCCGAAGTCGTGATCATCGGTAACTCCGATGAGATCTTCGAAAAGGCTCTCATGAACATGCCGGCAGACAAGAAAGTTCTAGATCTGGTCGGATTCATGAAGACCAAGACTGTGGACAATCTTGAAGGTATTTGCTGGTAAGGCATTCATCTAATCAGATAGCTGACGAGGTTGTTCAATGCAGCACGCTGCGCACTCGACGTTTCTCAGAGGACTGAGGAATGCCTCTGGCTGGCTGTTGTACCTTAGTGCACTGGGAGGGCTTGCCCTTCTGGTGCCTGAAGAGGTATTCGTTCCTGAGTCGAAACACTTTCTGCTGCTGATCGGAGCTGTGGGGATCTGGCGTTATGGAGTCGGTCTGACTCACTTCGTGCGCGGGATGATTTTTCTTTATCTTGTGTATCCCTACTACCGGCGAAAAGCAGCACGCCTTGGTGACACAGTTATTCCGTCCCACGTTTACCTTATGGTGACCAGTTTCAGGATCGATAGCCGGACAACGGCGATGGTCTATGATTCTGTGATCAAGGAGGCGATCCGGACCGGGTGGCCGACAACGGTGGTATGTTCCATTGTGGAAGTATCAGATGAAATGCTGATCCGCTCCCTATGGCAAAAGAACTCCCCGCCGGAACAGGTGAAGCTTAAGTTTGTACGCATTCCGGGAACCGGAAAGCGTGATGGTCTGGCTTATGGTTTCAGGGCAATCTCCCGTGATTTGCCGGATGACAACGCTATTGTGGCAGTGGTTGATGGCGACACCGTGCTTGCTCCGGGAGTCGTAACCACATCGGCACCGTACTTCAAGCTGTTTCCAAATATGGGAGCCCTGACGACTAACGAGTTCTGTGAAGTACAGGGTGGCTATGTTATGTCCGAGTGGCACAAGCTGCGGTTTGCCCAACGCCACATCAACATGTGTTCCATGGCGTTGTCCAATCGTGTGCTTACGCTCACAGGCAGAATGTCGGTATTTCGGGCTTCGGTGGTGACCTCTCCCTTATTTATTGAGGATGTGGAGCACGACCAGTTGAACCACTGGCGTTTGGGTACATTTAAGTTCCTGACCGGTGACGACAAGTCCAGTTGGTACAGCTTGATGCGGATGGGGTATGACACCTGGTATGTACCTGATGCTGTTATCAATACAGTGGAACATCCGCCCGATAAGAACTTTGTTCGCGCCAGTCGTAAGCTGATGTTTCGTTGGTATGGGAACAACCTGAGGCAGAACAGTCGGGCCGCCAAATTGGGAGCCTCGAAGCTGGGATTGTTTGCCTACTATGTGGTCTGGGATCAGCGCATCTCCATGTGGACCAGTATCCTGGGTTTGACCGCGGCATTTGTGGCAGCTGTCAAATTTTCGATTACTTATCTGCTGGTTTATCTGTTGTGGATCGGATTGACCCGGACGGTGCTGACATTCTTGTTGCTGGCGTCCGGACACAGTGTGGGACCGTTGTATCCTCTGATTCTGTATTACAACCAGATTTTCGGCTCGATCATGAAAATCTATGTGGTGTTCCGGTTGGACAAGCAAAGTTGGACGCGTCAAAACACCAAACTTCGAAAGGACTCGGGGTCATTTCATGGCTGGTTTAATCAGTGGTCTTCAAGAATGATGACTTTCTCTTCAGTCAGCATATTTCTGGCCATAGTTTTTGCGTTGGTTTGAAAGTCGGTTTTAACCAGGTATTCGCGAGACGTTCGGTACAGCAATCATAAAAAGAACAAATCATTAAAAGAACAGCTCAATATGACTCGTATTGGGAGTATGAGGCTATTTAGGGAACATGGCCGGATGATGGTATGGATGTTCCCGGAAATGAATAACCAAATTATAGGAAGTGATCATGAATACTGCAGAAAATGTTAACGTCGTACATGAATCCGAGGCGCAGCGGCAGTACGCCAGGGTAAGGATGCCCATCGTTCTTGAAATGTCAGTGGTGGAAGACAGCGTCACTAAGGTTAAGCGTTATATGGTGCACGATATCTCAGCAGGAGGTTTCGGTCTGCACTGTTCCAAGCAAGACTTTCAACAAGGCCAGCTTTATGAAGGTGTGCTGAAGATCAATATTGATGGTTTTACCCTTGGGCTGGATGCCTCTTTCCAGGCTCGTAACGTTCAATCGGGTAAATCCAGGATAGGGTTTGAATTTCAGAACGTCGGTCCGAAGGAAGTCTCCGCTCTTCGCTACCTTATCACCTCTTACTTGAGCGGTGAGCTGGTCACAGTGGGGGATATGCTGAATACGTTGTCACGGGAGAATTTCACCAAGGCACGTAAATCAGGAGGCGACAAGACAACTGCAGCAGCTCGTATGCGAGCTGTCGCCGGCAGTCTGGTGTTTTTCAGTGTTGGCTTGTTGGCCGCGGGCTTTGTGGCGAAGCAGTTGTATAAGACCTACCTCGCCACGACTTCCAACAGCGCGGTCATCATGGCGGAAACCTACGATATCAGCATGCCTCGAGACGGTTTGGTGAAGCCTTTGGTCAGTATCAATGCAGAGGTGAAGAAAGGGCAGCCAGTAGCCACTTTTGATGCCCCGATTCTCGATTTCCTGAAGTCTGAAATGGCAGATTCCATGGACGCTAATTCCCTCAAGGAAATGACGGATACCTATATCAAAGGAACGCTCACTAGCCCCTGTGATTGTGTGGTATTGCAAACTCCCGCGGCAGACGGCCAATTCCTGCCCAAAGGTTCATCCGTCATGATGCTGGGTGCCACTGATTCCAAGCCGTACGTGCTGGCCACATTTGATTTTTCCAAAGCGGAAGAGCTGGCGCCCGGTGAGCGGGTTGAAGTGGAAATTGTGGGCGACAGTAGTGTCTATCAGGGATCGATAGCTGAACTCAAAGTAGCTGCTAACGGCGGTGCGCCCGGTCAATCGGTTGAGGCCAGAATCGTGTTCGACGATCAGCCTGCGGCCACCCCTGTAGGACATCCTGTAAAGGTCACCAAGTCAGATCTGCCGTTGGGCTTTATGTCATCTGCCGCGGCGGATAACCGTCAGTAGCAGGATCACCAGAACATATCTGGTTGTGAAGAAGATGATGGTTTGACCCGACGGCAATGAATCAAAGATCAGGATGGATCTCATTATGAGAATGAAAGTAATTGTACCCGCTGCCTTGCTGATGCTGCAGATGGCTGGCTGTGGGACGCTGCCTGACTACGGCCTTGCCCGTCAGGCGGCACACAATGGCGATCCGGATCTGGCTATCAGGCACTTGGAGCCGTTAGCCGAGTTCGGTATGCCGGAGGCTCAGGTATTGCTCGGTGATCTCTACCGGGATCGGGACGATCTTCAGTCATTCAGTAAGACAGAGGCTTTATACATCAAGGCTGCTGAAGCTGGGTACGCCCGAGCCTATGGGCGTCTGGGCAAGCTTTATCTTGAGCGTCTGGAAGATGGAGACAAATCCTATTTGGAGAAAGCACGGGACAACCTGGAGCTGGCTCTGGAATCGGGTGATACCTCTGTCATTATTTCCCTGGCGGAATTGTTTCTGTCGTATCCGGAGTCCGCAGGGGATCGTGATGTTAAAGCTTTGATTCTCCAAGCCATGGACGAAGGCAATCTGGATGCAAACTATGCATTGGTCCGTTACTACCAGTTGCATGGCGAAGCTGATGACCGCAAGCAGGAAATCGCCGATCTGTGTCGTAAGGCGCTTCCGGAAGTGCCGGAATGCTACCTGGAAATGGCGGAAATCTACCAACAGCAGCCCGACCTGGGAGATGTGGATACGCTGTTGGAAAAGGTAAAGGAGCACTTCATCAGTGGGCGCCTGAATTCCGGCCGTGTATGGAAGATCGCGATGTGGCTGGCTGATCGGGATCGTCTGCATCCCCGGCCGGCAGAATCCATGCAGCTGTTGAAAATGATCGAAAAGGATTTCCCCCGAGCTCTTTATGGACAAGCTCGTCTGATGATGGATTTTCCTGTGCTTGGTTCCACCGACCAGTTACTGGAAGTGTTACAGCGTGGGCGCGAGGCAGGTCTGGCTGAAGCAGAGATGTTAACCGGTAAGTTGTACTACAGCGGAAAGTTGGTTCCGTTGGATGCGGTAAAAGCGGAAAAGCATCTTTTGACCGCCAGTAAGGAAATTGCAAGAGCACACTATTTCCTCGGCAATATTTATCAGAAAGGCTTTCTGGGCAAAGATGATCCCCGGCGAGCAGTTGATCATTTTCTGATTGCAGCCCGGGCCGGCACTCCATATGCAGATTACGCACTGGCGGAATACTTTTGGAAAGGCGTCGGAATCAAGCGTAACGCAGGATATGCGTACTCATTTGCCAAATTGGCGGTTGCCGAGGGATACACCCGGGCAGAAGCACTGCTGGAAGAAATTAAAGCTAGCGTCACCCCTGAGACGGTTGCCCTGGGAGATATTATCGCCCTCAGGGAACAGACTCAGCGGAATGAGCAAATGGTTGCTCTGGTTAGTGATCAAGAGGAAGGAAGTAATTAGACATGAAGGGTTTGCAGTTTTGTAGAGGATTCACTGTAGCGGGCATCTCCCTGCTTGCAGGAACCGTGGCCACCCTGAGCCTTCCTGCTTATGCGGAAGAAGGTGAATGGCCGCAATTCGATTCCAAGGTGTACGTCAATCCATTTTTTATCTCGGACGCTGATCGTGATCTTGGAACCCGCGAAGGTGGAGAGTCCAATGAGTTTGGTCTGATTCTCAAGCCACGGGTCAAGATGCAGTTTAACGAGCATTGGAGTGGGCTGTTTTATGGCCAGGCTTTCTATTCAACAGATACGGTTTTCATCGACTCCGAAGAAGGAGGAGACAGCTCTGACGGCTTTGTTGGTCTGAGGGAGCTGTGGCTGGATTGGAATGGACTGACCGACTATCCGGGAGAATCCATTCGCCTTGGACGGGAGCGTCTTCAGGATGAGGACGGAATCTGGATTGATTCTGATATTACGCTGCTGCGCTGGCTGTGGGATACCAGCTTGTTTGATGCCACCGTTGGTGTCGCCGAAAAGCTCGGCCGATTCCGTAGCGATGATTCGGATTTATCCGAGGACGAAGAGGATTTGCTGAGGTTTTTCGCGAAGGGACGGTGGCAGTACGCCCGAAATCACTATGCGGATATCCGTACGCTGCATACAGAAGGTCATGGTAAATCCGTCACTGATCCATCGTTGACCTGGGTCAACCTGGGTGTGGATAGCGGATACATGGACTATCAGGACCGGCGGACGTTCTCCTACTCAGTTGACCTGTTTGATGTGTTCGGGGATGAGGAAATCAACGGCAACAGGGAAAGCGTGAACGGTTGGGCGGCTGATCTGGGCCTAAGGTGGCGTCCCACCGGACTGAATGATCTGGCCCTGGGCGCGCACTATGCGTTGGCCCCCGGCGATGATGACTCGGGCTATCGACAGACTGGGCTGGAAAGTAACCGCTCGGCATTCACAGGGACGAGAGCCAAATTCCACCGCTTTAACGAAGCCTTGAGAGCATCGCTTTATAACATTGAGGTGATGACTGCATATGTGAGTTACAGCCGCCCCGAATGGGATCTCAGCCTGGTGTATAACCAGTTCCGCCTGGATGACCCTGCTGCAGGGGTGATGGTGGATGGACTGGCGATTCAGCCGACACGACTGGAAAAGGATCTGGGTAATGGTGTGGATCTGGTGGGAAGCTGGTACTGGTCGGAAGAAGCGCCCATGTTTGACCAGTTGGCATTGGATACATATCTGCGTTTGCGGTTATCTGCCTTCTTTCCGGGAGAGGCATATAACGAGGGTGATCTCGACGAGATGCGTGAACGCATTACATTTGATTGGGTAATGAATTTCTAGGAGCGGATGGGATGATCAGAACTGAATCTGCTGTCGTCGCAACACTTCCACGCATGGGCACCCGGTGGCATCCGGTTGTGCTTGCTGGAGCGTGCCTCCTTTGGCTGATACTGACTGGCATCTCCACCTCCAGCCTGGCGGCAGAGGATCCCGAACTTGAGGATGAAGGCGATACCGGTGACACCATTGAAGAGTCTGCAGACATGTCATCCTATGAGATGGATTATATTCCAGCAGATTCTCTGGACATGCCTGCCCCCACTTTGCCGCCTACGGATATTTATAACGAAGAGTGGGTAAGGCAGCGTCTTGCGGAAAGGGCTCATCAGGGAGCTCCGGAAGTGAAAGTCGAACGCATGTTCAAAAAGTTCACTTTGCGGGAGTTCACTGCAGGTAAACGTGCGATTGAATGGACCAAGCGACAGTTATCTCATCCCAAGGCCATTTTTGTGCGTTCGGGAACGGTAACGGCGAAAGATATTCTGGAGGCGGTAAACAACCCAGGATTTTTTGAAGAGGAATCGCCTGGCGTTTTTATTCTGCGTCTGCCTTTGGTGGTAGAGCGCACGGCAACTCTGGTTCTGGACGGCAGCGAGGTCAAAACCCTGAAGCTGTCTCAGGATCGGGGAGCCTTTATGGAAGTGCACGGAAAGATGTTCACTCTGGGGACTGAGATGATCGCCTGGAATGAAGAAGCGCAGACAAATGCAGCCTACAAATCTTCCAAGGAGTTTCGACCGTTCCTGACCACCTGGGGTGGCAGTGAGCTGTATATGGTGAAAACCCGTGTTCTCAGCTTTGGTTATAACCAGAGTAAATCCTATGGTATTACCGTTACTCACTACAGTGAAGACGAAAACTCGATACTGAAGCAGGGCGGCCCCCAAGCCTGGATCATGGACTCCGATTTTGAAGACATATATTACGGCTTCTATTGCTATGAGGCAGAAGGCCTCGTGGTTATCCGGAATACCTATCATCACAATGTGATCTACGGGATAGACCCTCATGACTATTCGTCCCATCTGCTCATTGCTGATAACGTGGTTTATGGAACGAAGAAGAAGCACGGCATCATTGTGTCACGCTCCGTCAATGACAGTTGGATCTTCAATAACAAGAGCTATGACAACGCCATCTCCGGTTTTGTTCTCGACCGCTCCAGTGAACGGAATGTGATTGCCAACAATCTTGCCTATCGCAACGGCGGTGATGGCTACACGGTTTATGAAAGTAACGACAACCTGTTCTGGTCCAATGTAGCGTTTGATAATCGTAAGCATGGTATGCGGGCGCGTAACAGCTCGGATATCCGGTTATACGGTAACAGGCTGTTCCGTAACGGCGGTTTCGGCATTCTCGGGCATGTGGCGGATCTATCCGAGACCGACCGGGATTTCGTGATGGATCCATACACGATGGACATGTCCCTTGTTATTCATGGCGGTCGTTATGCCATGAACGGTCGCGGTCCTTTCCATGCGGAGCACCCCAAATCAGTGGTGTTATACGATCTGGATATGCGATTCCCATCCGGTTCCATGGGACTGCAGCTTTATGGATTGTTTAAGCCATATCAAAGCACCTTGCTGGAGGCGCTGATAAGAGACGCCAAGGCGGTCAAGCTCCAGCAGTCAGAAGATTCCAATCCAATCGAATCAGGCACGGAGAGCTGAAGCGATGGTCTTTTCATCAAATGTGTTTCTATTTCTGTTCTTGCCGGTTTTTCTGGCGTTGTATTACCTCACGCCTTTCAAATGGAAGTCTCTGACGGTTCTGATTGGTAGCTATCTGTTTTATGCCTGGTGGCGGGTTGATTTTCTGCTGCTGTTTGTTGCCGTTACGGTCTGGAATTATTGGATAGGAATTCATATCGCCAACGCGGAAAGTGCTTCTTCCAGAGCCCGCCGTTGGGTAGGTATAGGTGTGGCAGGAAACCTCGTTACCCTGGGCTATTTCAAGTATGCCAATTTCGGAGTGGATAGCCTGAATGCTGTGATGACCAGTTTTGGTTTTCAGCCGTTTGAAATCATGCATGTCATTCTGCCGATCGGTATTTCTTTCTACATTTTCCAGGCTATCAGCTACATCGTGGATGTATACCGCGGAGACACGGAACCTACCCGGCGCTTTGTTGACTTTGCTGCGTTTATAGCACTATTTCCCCAGCTCATTGCCGGTCCTGTACTGCGTTATAAGGATCTGGCTGATCAGTTTGCTGAACGTACCCATACGATGGACAAGTTCTCTGAAGGGGCTGCCAGATTCATGCAGGGGTTTGTGAAGAAGGTCATTATCGCAGACACCATTGCACCTCTGGTTGATCATCTTTATGCCCTTGATAACCCCTCTGCAGCAGATGCCTGGTTGGGAAGTCTGGCTTATGCAGCCCAGCTCTATTTTGATTTCTCCGGATACAGCGATATGGCCATTGGGCTTGGCCTGATGATGGGATTCCGGTTTATTGAAAACTTCAATCAACCCTATATCAGCCAGAGTATCACTGAGTTCTGGCGCCGCTGGCACATCAGTCTATCCAGTTGGTTGCGGGATTACCTGTATATTCCCTTGGGCGGAAACCGCCACGGTACGTTCAACACATACCGAAACCTGTTTCTGACCATGCTGTTGGGAGGGTTGTGGCACGGTGCGAACTGGACGTTTGTCATCTGGGGTGCCTGGCACGGAGTGTGGCTGTCCATCGAGCGTGCATTGGGATGGGGACATGAAGGAAAGGTATTGAAGCCTGTACGCTGGGCATTCACCTTCTTCCTGGTGCTGTTGGGCTGGGTCATTTTCCGGGCCGCGAATGTCGAAGAGGCTGTGAAGGTATACAACGCCATGTTCTTCTCAGGCCAATGGCAATTCAGCGACCTGTATCTGGAATCAGTTAACAGTCTGCAGATTGCCACGCTGGCGATTGCTTACCTGCTTATTCTGATGCTGGGTTTCAAAGAGAAATTCGGGGCAGATATCGTCCGTACTTCCTGGGTCAGGCGTTATGCCGTCTCGGCAATACTGTTGCCGCTGTTTGCGCTGTCTATTCTCAAGCTTTCCGCGCAAAGCTACTCACCGTTTCTTTACTTTCAATTTTAGGGCAGACGAGGATTGAGCATCATGGAAAAGTGGGCCCATCAATTATATGTCGCCGTATTTATCGTTCTGGTCGTCGCTCTGGGAGTCTGGAGTCTCGGCGCCTGGAGGGATTTTCAACAACCAGAGGAAATCAGTGCTATTGATGGTGGTTGGGCACAACAATATGAAAGCCACTACAACGAAGAATTTCCTGTTAAGAACTTTGGCACCAGTTTCTGGGCAGCAGTCCAGTATCTGTTGTTCTCAGAAGGCCGGGAAGGCGTCGTCGTCGGCAATGACGAATGGTTGTTCACGCAAGAGGAGTTCAAGGCTTATCCGGATTTCGCCGACCGGGTCAACAATCAATTGGAATTGATCTCCCAGGTTAAACAATACCTTGATAACCAGGGCGTTGACCTGGCGGTAGTCATCGTACCTTCGAAAGCCCGCGTGTACGCTGAGCACCTGCAAGACAGCATGCCATATGAGGGGCACAAAGACCTTTATTTCTCTGCCGTGGAAAAGCTGTTGGCGAAGGGAATTCACTCGCCATTGTTACTTCCCGGAATGATGGAAGGTAAAGACCAGGCCCGGATGTTCCTGCGCACTGATACCCACTGGACGCCAGAGGGGGCTGCAATTGCCGCCTCAGAAATTGTTCGCCAGCTGGAGCCGAAGGAAAAGAATATGGAGTGGCACACCAAGGCCTTTGAGACCGTGTCCCAGAAGCCCAGGGAGCATAAGGGCGACTTGCTGAATTACATTCCGCTGGATCCTTATTTTGCCTATCTGGGGCCTGGAACCGAGCCTCTTCTACCCAGGGAAACCTTTCCGCTTGATAGCGAAGATCAGGCAAGTGGTATGGATGACGACCTATTTGGAGAGAGTTCTGCCGAAGTCGCATTGGTTGGGACCAGCTATAGCGCCAACCCGCTTTGGAACTTTGTCGGCGCCCTTCAACAGCAGGCCGGCGTTGAGGTCATCAGTTATGCCCAGGAAGGGAAGGGGCCTGTTATTCCAATGATGGAATATCTGTTATCCGATGATTTTCTGGAGAGTCCACCCAATGTGGTGATCTGGGAATTCCCGGAGCGATATATACCCATGTCGTATGATCTGAGCGAGTACGCGCTGCCATTTACTGTGGCCGGCAACAGCTCAAATAGCTTAAACCACCAAGAAACAAATACCTTTAACCGCCAAGAAACAAATAACAGTGATTCAGGGAGAATCTTATGAGAATCCATGCAAAGTATTTTCTGTTTTTCATTTTGATGTTCGGGGGCGGAGTCGCCTCTCTGGCCCAGGCTGCCGGTGAAGGAGCTTTATACGGACCCGAGGCTCCGGCAGGATCGGCATTTATCCGTGTCTTCAATGGACAGATTAATCTTCCGGTAAAAGAAGCTTCCATTGCAGGTAAAGAGATGGGTGAAGTGGATCCGATTACCTCCAGTAAATATGTGTTTCTGGATCCAGGGGCACTGGAAGTCGACCTGGATGGCAAGAAGCATCCCGTCACTCTGGAAAAGGATTCTTACTACACGTTGATTCTGCTGGATGGTGGTGTCGTCAAGTTGGTGAAGGATGAAGCCTTTGATAACCGTCGCAAGGCGCTGGTGAGCTTCTACAACCTGACCAATGTGGATTCTCTGGACCTCAAAACCAGTAATGAAAAAACCGCCATTCTTGAATCGGTCAGTCAGCTCAACACCAAAAATCGTCAGGTCAATGCGGTCAAAATTTCTGTTGCCGCTTTCGAAGGCGACCAGAAACTGGCCGAAGCTGCCCCGATGAATCTGGAAAGAGGAAAAGTCTTCAGCCTGTTTGCCTGTGGGGATAAATCCAGTCCCAAGCTGGTATGGGTTGAAAGCCAGGTCAGCTCACAAATTTAACCAGGAGTCGAATGAGCCATGTACAGAGGTTATGAGATGTTTTCCCTGTTGCTGGCGGCATTCCTGCTGATGCTGGCAGGGAGGCCGGCAATGGCAATTGAGTATGAAGTTGAGCCTTGCTGCGATATATGTCCGGCTGCTGAGCAGTTGGAGAGTTATAACTCATCCTATCTTCGGTTGTTCAAGACACTCATAGAAGGTGAGGATGGCTGGTTGTTTCGTACCGAAGCCGAACTGCGAACTGAGTTTGGCCCGGATGATGCGGCATTGAAAGAGTTGTCCCGGTTCGCTCAGACGTTGAGAGCCAGGGGAACCGAACTGGTGATGATATATCAGCCGACTCGAGGGCTGGTACATCCGATGAAAGTCAGTGCTGAAGGTTATGATCAATTTGACTTTCAGTTGGCGGCCTCCAATTACAGAAGGGCGTTGGAACGATTCAGAAGCATCGGTCTGTACACGCCGGACCTGACGCCCCTGCTGAATCAACCTGCCGGTGAAGGGGATTTCTACTTTCGCCGGGACCACCACTGGACCCCAACCGGGGCGAGAATGACCGCAGAGCTTGTGGCGGACAGCGTTCGTCTTCATCCACTGTATCCCGATCTGAAAAAGCAGGATTTTGAGACCAAGCGTGTCGGGTTAATGCTCAAGCGGGGGAGTCTGCAGGTCGCCCATGCCACGCTGTGCAGGAACAGTTACGCTAATCAATACGTCGATGAATACATGACAGAACCCGTGGAAGAGGGGGATCTATTTTCAGAAGACGAAGAAGAAAGCGATAGCCTGTTCGGTGATGACAGTCTTCCGGAAGTCACTTTGGTGGGAACCAGTTTCAGTAAAGGTGCGGCCAACTATAACTTTGGTGGCTTTTTAAAGGAGGACCTACACCTGGATATCCTTAACGAGGCAGTCGCGGGTGGAAGTTATGACGGGACCTTGATTCAGTATCTGCCCAGTGAAGAATTTCAGCAGTCTCCACCCAGGATGATGCTCTGGGAGGTTCCCAGTTACCATGATCTCTCTACCATGCAGTTTTACCGGCAGGTGATTCCGATGGTTTATGACGGCTGTAAGAATCAACCGGCCGTATTGCAGAAAAGCATGGAAGTCAAAGCTGGGAATCAGGAAGTTCTATTCAACGGTGGTGGGGAATATCAGGACCTCCGAGGCGGCGACTACCTTGTTGACTTACAGTTCTCCGACCCGCAGCTGAAACAAACTGAATTGACTTTCTGGTATATCAATCGTCGGCATGAGCGGTTGCGTCTGGAACACGGTGATCGGGTAAACGGCCGGGGACGTTTTGTGGTTGAGCTGAAATCTGAAGAGGAATGGGCCGACTTTCGTTTCCTTTCGTTGGATCTGAATCTGCCGGATGAGGTTGAATCTGTAAATCTAACAGCCACCATGTGTCGTCGTCCGGACGACATGCGGGTGGCAGGGAAGTAGTGATATGCACCCCAGAGTTTTTCGGAATTCACGTTCGGGCTTATTGGTGTTGTCTACCTTTATTCTGGTTTCATTCGGGGGCTGTACCGCGAAAATTAACCCTGGAATGGTCAAGTCAGGCAATCTGGTAGCTCCAGCTGGGTTTATTCAAGTACAGGAAAATAGCTCCGGCCCCATAGAGTGCGCAGAGTTACCTGAACCATATACAGACTCCCTCGATATGCGCAGCAAGTATGAGGGGAGTGATAAATCGCGGGCAAACCTTAATAAGGCAGCATTAAAGGCTTACAAAAAAAGCACTGATGAGGTGCGTGAGTTTGAGAAGCGGAGCATTGATCTATCTGAAAAGCTGTTGGAAGGTCGTCCGGGAGCGGCCGTTTGTCTCACAAGACTGCTTGATGACTGGGCCCAGGCCGATGCCTTGATGAGTGAAGACGTCAACCATATTGGTGAAGCGGTCAGGAAGTGGGCGTTAGCCTGCGCAAGTCTGGCATACCTGAAGCTTGACCGGGTGGCTCACAATGAGGTGTCCGAAGAGCAGAGACAATCGATAGAAACCTGGTTATATGGCTTATCTGGCAAAGTGCGGCAGTACTACACTGATCGGCCGCTGAAGAAAGTAAATAACCACGACTACTGGGCCGGTTGGGCGGTTATGGCAACAGGCGTCGCTTTGCGGAATCAGGAGTTGTTTGATTGGGCGGTGACGAAATACCGTGAAGCGGCCGGTCAAATAGATGCTTCAGGGTATCTCCCTAATGAGTTGAGACGTCAGCAACGGGCCTTGGAATATCACAATTTTGCCCTTCAACCGTTGGTGATGATGGCGGTGTTTGCAGAAGCCAACGGCCTGCACCTTGCTGCGGAGAACCAAAATGCGTTGGAGCGGCTGGCCCGCCGGGTCGCCGATGGACTGAACAGTCCAAAATCATTTGAGTTATTAACAGGCCGGGAGCAATTGGTGGATGGATTGTTGAATCCCTGGTCCGTGGCATGGACAGAGCCATATGCCGCCACCTTTGGGCAGAGTGCTCTGAATAATATGCCCACACTCCCTTCTGAACACTTAAAGTCGTCGAGACTGGGAGGGGATCTGACCCGAATGTTTCAGCCGTCGAAAGAAAAGGCTGGTGCAGAGTCGGATTTGTAGGGCTCATAGCGTAGCTGTGAATGAGACGATGCCGTGGGAACAAGAACAATAGGATAAAACGACTATAGATCAGCACATCTATGGGCTGGCGGATAGTTACAAGATTTCAAAGGATTAAGGAGATAAACATGATTCCAGTCATACTGTCAGGTGGTAACGGTTCAAGACTTTGGCCACTGTCCCGCAAGTTATACCCTAAACAATTCCTTCCGTTGATCGGTGAGGAAACCATGTTTCAGCAAACCCTGAACCGATTGCCCGAAGAGTTGGGTGAGCCGGTGGTGGTTTGTAATGAAGAGCACCGTTTTATTGTTGCAGAACAAATGCAGCAGGTCGGATGTAAAGCTCAGGCCATTCTGTTGGAACCCTTTGGTCGTAATACAGCTCCGGCTGCAGCAATGGCGGCATTCCAGATTCTGGAGTCCGGGCATGATCAGATCATGCTGATTCTGCCGGCGGATCACCATATCAAGAATGTACCTGCCTTTCATGAAGCACTGAAGCAGGCTGCATTGGCGGCAGCGGAAGGCAAGTTGGTGCTGTTTGGCATTGAACCGGATTTACCCGAAACGGGTTACGGCTATATCCATAAAGGGGATTCTTTCAAGGATTTGGCATTCGAGGTTGAGGCATTCGTAGAGAAGCCCGACGAAGACACTGCCCGTGAATACCTGGCAAGCGGCCAGTATCTGTGGAATAGCGGCATGTTTGTGATGAGTGCAGAACGCTATCTTCAGGAATTGAAGCAGTATGAGCCGGATATTTACGATACCTGTCAGTTGGCATTCAACAACTGCCATGTGGATATGGACTTTAAACGTCTGCCGGCAGAAAGCTTTACCCACTGTCCCGATAACTCGATTGACTATGCCGTCATGGAACATACCCGGGATGCTGTGACTGTTCCACTGAATGCGGAATGGAGTGATGTCGGTGCATGGTCAGCCATGTGGAACGTGCATGAAAAAGACGAGTCGGATAATGCTTTGCATGGCGATGTGATGACTCAGGATGCCAAGGGATGTTTTGTCAGGGGGCATGACAAGTTGGTCACATTGCTGGGAGTTGAGGACCTGGTGGTCGTCGATACTCAGGATGCGGTTATGGTCGCGCATCGGGATAAGGTGCAGGACGTTAAGAAGCTGGTCAACCGGCTGGACGGCGCACAGAGAACGGAAACGATAGTGCACCGTGAGGTCTTCCGCCCCTGGGGGAGCTACGATTCCGTGGATCTCGGCCCTCGTTTCCAGGTAAAACGCATTAAAGTGAAACCTGGTGCGAGCCTGTCTCTCCAGAAGCATCACCATCGTGCTGAGCACTGGATTGTGGTTCAGGGAACCGCGAGAGTGACCTGTGGAGAGAGAGAGTTCCTGCTTTCTGAAAACCAATCCACGTATATTCCGATTGGTGAAGTGCATCGTCTGGTGAACCCGGGTAAGATTATGCTCGAAATTATTGAGGTTCAATCAGGTAGTTATCTGGGTGAGGATGACATTGTCCGTCTTCAGGATAATTATGGTCGGTCCGGAGATCACGGTAGGTCCGGTGACAACCAAAACAGCCAGGAACAATCTGCAAGCGCGGATGAGCAAAGTTCAGCGGGAACAGTCTCTGCCTGATAACATCTGATCTGGAACAGCTCCGGGCGTGGCCCGGAGCCCCTGGGCACATTATCAAAGTTAGGAGTCCATATTGATGGATTTAAGCGGTTTTAAAGCTTATGACATTCGGGGCAAAGTACCCGAACAACTCAATCCGGAAATCGTTGAGCGTATCGGCCGCGCCTACGTCCAGGTCACCGGTGCCAGGAAGGTGGTGGTTGGATATGATATTCGCCTGTCCAGCCCTGAATTGGCCGAAGCCTTGCGTAAAGGCCTGATGGCTGCGGGGGCGGATGTCTACGATATTGGATTATGTGGGACTGAACTGGTTTATTTCGCTACTTTCCATTTCGAAATGGATGGCGGAATCATGGTCACTGCCAGCCATAATCCTCAGGATTACAACGGCATGAAACTGGTCTCCAAGGGATCCCGTCCGGTAAGTTCAGATACTGGATTGAATGAAATCAAGGATCTGGTTCCAGGAGACTTTACGGATGCGGAAGTACCAGGAAAACTTCATCAGCTAGATGCTCAGCCTGACTATATCCAGCATTTGATGGGATACATCAATGTTGAAGAATTGAAGCCGCTGAAAATTGTAGTTAACGCCGGTAATGGTGGTGCTGGTCTGATTGTTGATCAGCTCGAAGGTAAATTGCCGTTTGAATTCATCAAAGTTCACCATGAACCAGACGGTTCATTCCCTCATGGGGTCCCCAACCCTCTGCTGGTCGAAAACCGTGAGAGTACCCGACAGGCACTGCTGGAGCACGGCGCGGATTTGGGGGTGGCATGGGACGGTGATTACGACCGTTGTTTCCTGTTTGACGAAACCGGCCGCTTCATTGAAGGCTATTATATTGTCGGACTGCTGGCGGAATTGTTCCTTAAGCGGGAGGCCGGTGCCAAGATCATCCATGATCCCCGATTGACATGGAACACCATCGATATGGTGAATGATGGTGGCGGTACACCAGTGCAGAGCAAGACCGGACATGCCTTTATCAAGCAAATCATGCGTGAGCAGGACGCCATATATGGCGGAGAAATGAGTGCGCACCACTATTTCCGGGATTTCGCGTACTGTGATTCCGGCATGATTCCCTGGTTGATGGTATCTAACCTGATGTCAGTTACCGGAAAAACTCTCTCCAGCCTGATCGATGAACGGATGGCGAAATATCCTGCCAGTGGTGAAATCAATCGCAAACTCGAAGATGCAGGTAAGGTACTGAAAACCATCGAAGCCGAGTATACCCCTGGCGCGGTGTCCGTAAACTTTGTCGATGGCTTGAGTGTTGAGTATGCCGATTGGCGTTTTAACCTGAGGATGTCCAACACCGAACCACTGGTTCGATTGAATGTTGAGTCCAAAGGCGATCAAGCGCTGATGGAAGCCAAGACCAAAGAATTACTGGAGCGGATAGACAGTATCTAATCCAGCTGAAAAGTAAAAAAGGGCGATCCATGGGTCGCCCTTTTTTATTGGTATTCTTTTTTGTACTGTCTTTTTTGTACTGTATAAGCCACCGCCGCTGGTGGTCTTCATGGGTTGATCCTGGCTATTTGGGAGAGCGCTTCCAGTCGATGCGAGTCACTTTTCCTCCAACAAACTCAAGGATATAGATCACGTCCCCGGATTGTTCGTAGATCCATCGCTCGATCTTATGCTCCCGCTGACGGTCTCCAACCAGTGTATAGCCGACGATACTGGTGTAGTCCGGTTTCCCGCACTTGTGATAAACCTCATACTCAAGGTCCTGGGGTTTAATAATATCCGTGCCGCATCTCATGCCCCATGACAATGACGGGAGTAACCCCAGCGTCAATATCAGGAGGCTGCGCTTACCAATTGATGTGATAGCCATGCCTGTCCTATTGCAAAAAACCAAATCAGATACAGAGAGGCTATCAATAGGTAGATGAACAGACGCTGAATTGTATTGGCTTGCCGGGTATCCGCACTCTCGATCCAACGGATGTAAAGATTGGCAGAGAAGCCGGAGATCACCAGAAAGCTTGCGGTGATGGGAATCAGCCACAGAATAGGGGCCGGGGGCTCTCCATTTTCCGTGAATTGACCAAATATCACCATTGAGCCAATCAGGACTACCAGGGCGATAAACTCCACGGTCAAAATAAGTTTTCGATAAGGCGTTAACTGCATCATTTCAGTTTCCGGGTGATAAAAAGATCAGATGTTCATACTTATTCTGGTCGTCAGTCTAACTGACAAACTCAGCGGATTATATGCGGAAAACCGGTGACGCTGAACGAAGGGAATTATCCGGGGGAGAAATCTGCCCCTCTGCTTTTGGCGTCGGGGAATGTTCGGGCCTTGTGAGCCTGAACTCAGATGCTGCGGTAACAGCGGCGCGCATTATACCCATTGGTTTGCGAATGTTCCACCCGCCTGCCTTTGATGACGGAGGTTGGTCCCTGGGATATTGATAAATAAGATAAATTCCGATTGGAAATATCAGACCTTACCACTTAAAGTGCTCTTCACATTCATAGCTTGGTTCAGACCTATCATGATTACCTATTTTTATTGGGCGGTGATTTTTCTTGTTGCCATCTCTCTGCTGTTCCTCTTCGGTAAAGCAGATAAATGGAAGTTCGGATTTATCGGAACGATTATTGTCTTATTGATCGGTTGGGGGGCCTACTACTTTCACTTTGAACAGATTTTCGTCAAGCGATATGGTGGTGTGATGTCCATTTCTGTGCCTAAAGGTCAGCATCATATTGCCGCCACGTGGAAAGACGACAACCTTTGGGTGGAAAATTATGATCCCGCCACCAACACCTGTCACTTCAATGAGTATTCCAAAGGCGCTCTGTTACAGGGCAAAGTCTCGATCAAAAACTGTAACCCTTTGATGCCCCCATCGCCTGAATCAGTGACGCCGGCGCCGGTAGAGCAGCAGGTTGATACCTCGCCCGAGGTTTCCGGCCAGTAATGACACGGCGGGGATGACCTCCGTCAAATGTCGGTGTGGCCTGCTTTTTATTTCCGCGGCAATGCCGTTATAATGCGCCACTACAAAATTTATAGCTGGTGATGAGGTAGTGTGGTGAAGACGACTCTGAAAGTGTTGTTAAGCGTTGCGGCGCTATTTGTTGCAGGGACTGTATGGTCCTTGACCCCGGCCGAGCAAAAGATTGCAGATCGTATTAAGCCGGTAGGTCAGGTCTGTGTTGACGGACAGGAATGTGAAGGTGCCCAGGCGGTAGCCTCTGCTGCAGTTTCCAGCGGTCCACGCTCTGGCGAGGAAGTATATAAAGGCAAGTGCTTTGCCTGTCATGATACCGGTGCAGCCGGTGCTCCAACGGTGGGTAATGCCGAATTGTGGGCGCCACGCATCGAACAGGGTGTGGATACTCTGATCAGTCATGCAATCAGTGGTATTCGTGGTATGCCCGCTCGTGGAACCTGTGCTGATTGTAGCGATGAGGAAATCGCAGCGACCGTTGAGTATATGGTAGGTCGTAGTCAGTAGTATTGGCTCTCATATAGGTAATATTGACGCCCTATATATCTATATATAAAGAAAAGCCGCGATTATTCGCGGCTTTTTTGTTGGTGTCGTCCCGTCCTAAATAACGCTGTTAGTTACATGGACCCATCTTCGGCAAGGTCCCTGAACAGGGCGTCCAGTGTGGCCCTTCCCTTTGCTTTATTGCGCTCTGGGCTCTGGTGGCCTACTCCCTCCCAGATCACATCTTCCTGGGGCAGTTCATCCAGAAAGCGGCTGGTGGTGGTCTCGATTTTTTCTCCAAACTGTTTTCGCTCTGCGCAGAACGTCATACATAAAGTACTTCTCGCACGGGTGATGCCGACATACATCAGTCGGCGCTCTTCTTCGATCTGGTTGGTTTCAATGCTGTTTCGGTGGGGAAGAATATCCTCTTCCAATCCCATAATGAAAACATGGGGGAACTCAAGTCCTTTGGAAGCATGCAGTGTCAGAAGGTGGACTTTGTCCTCGTCCTCTTCCTCTGCCTGTTGTTCCATCATATCCCGCAGAAGCAGTTTGGCTATAACGTCTTTCAGCGTGAGCTGTTCTTCATCCAGAGGATCGTACTCCAGCATCCGGGCTACCTGATCAATCAGTAACCACACATTCCCCATACGCCGCTCAGCCTGCTGGGGAGAAGTGCTGTTCTGTAGCAACCACTCTTCATAGTCGACCTGGGTAAACAGTTGCTTGAGTGCCGGGATCGGATCTTCGTCCTCACAGCGGCTCGTCGTGTGCAGAATGATATTGGCAAATTCCCGCAGATGCTGGAGTGCCCGGTCACGCATGACCTCTTCCAGACCCACCTCATTGATGGCACTGAACAGACTGATCTTGCGCTGATGTGCGTAATTGGAAAGCGTCTCCAGCGTTGCCGGACCAATTTCCCGTCGGGGGACATTCACGACCCGCAGGAAAGCGCTGTCGTCGTCGGGATTGGCGATCAAGCGCAGGTAAGATAGCGCATCCTTGACTTCGTTACGGGAAAAGAATGACGTGCCGCCACTGATCCGGTAAGGGATCTGGTTGGCCTGCAGCTTGATTTCCAGCAACCTGGACTGGTGATTGCCACGGTACAAAATTGCGCAGTCTTTAAAATCAACCCGCTTTTGCAGACGTAGCGCCAGGATTTCTGAGGCGATCCGCTCGGACTCTGCTTCCTCGTTGCGTACCTGAATCAGGCGAATTTCTTCGCCCATGCCAAAGTCACTCCATAGGGATTTTTCAAAGACGTGAGGGTTGTTGGCGATCAGGGTGTTCGCAGCTTTCAGAATACGGGCCGTAGACCGGTAGTTCTGTTCAAGCTTGACCAACTTCAGTGACGGAAAATCCTGCTGCAACCGGGCTAGGTTCTCAGGACGGGCTCCCCTCCAGGCATAAATGGATTGGTCGTCATCTCCTACGACAGTTAAAGCTTGTCTTTCAATCACTAACTGCCGGACGAGTTCATATTGGCTCAGGTTGGTGTCTTGATATTCATCCACCAATAGATAGCGAATTCTCTGTCGCCACTTCTGCAGAATTTGCGGTTGGTCCCTGAACAGGAGAACCGGCAACAGAATCAGGTCATCAAAATCAACGGCGTTATAGGCCTTCAGATACTGGTTATAGTGCTGGTAGACCCTGGCGGCGGTAAGCTCGTCCTGTGTAATTGCCTGGCGAATAGCCGCTTCAGGAGTCAGCATGTCGTTTTTCCAGGCGGAGAACTGAGCCTGCAATTGGTCAACATCCTCGATAGCGTCGGCAAACTCCTTGAAAATCAGATCCCGAATAATGGTTCGGGCATCTTGCTCGTCAAAAATGGAAAAGCCGGGTCGGTAGCCTAAAGCTTCATGTTCAATGCGGATGATGTTCATTCCCAGGTTATGGAATGTGGAAACGGTCAGTCCCCTGGCAGCTGGGCCGGAGACCAACTGGGTAACCCGTTCCTTCATCTCCCGTGCGGCTTTGTTGGTAAAAGTCACCGCTGCAATATGTTTGGCCTTCAGGCCGCATTCCTTAATGAGATAGGCGATTTTTCGGGTGATAACACTGGTCTTACCGCTGCCGGCACCTGCCAGTACGAGTAGTGGACCATCAATGTAATGCACGGCTTCGCGTTGCCTGGGATTCAGCTGAGCCAAAGTACAACCTGTCAGATATCAGAACGGGAAAAGAAAGAAAAACCTGTTTGGCCAGGAGTGTAGTATGATGACTCCTGAGGAAAGCGGCATTTTATCAGAGAAATTGACGAGAGTTTCATTGGGATTATTTATCGTTAGTTCATAATGATTATCCCAATGTAATAGAATCACCCCGTTTCAACGTGACCATCTATACTGTATAGCATCCACGTGTTTATTTAGATTACGGTTAACATCTCCCCGCCACCGGGATGGAGTCTGTTATGTTACGGAAGTCTAAGGCTTCTGCATTTTCCGGTTCACGACCAGGGCAGCCCTCAGGACGCCTGTCTGTGTTGTTACTGGTCAGGCAACATACGGACCTGTTGTGGATACGTAACCTGCTGGCCGGGCAGGAAGAAATGCGCCTGTATTGGTGCAACAGTGTGCCCATGATGATGGATGTCATGCGTCGTAGACAATATGACATGGTCTTATGGGAAGAACATTTGTTTGAGTCGGATCAGGCAAGCTTTCTCCGAATGATTGCTGAGTACGCTCAAGCACCGGTCATTGCTCTGGGGTCTTCCAGAGATGAATCCCATGTCCGCAAAATCATCATGAAGGGCGCTTCAGATTATCTCTGCAAGAATGAACTTACCCCAGGATTGCTTATCCGGACGATTCGCCGGGCCCGGTATCGGGAACTGGCTCGGTCCGGCAGTCAGTTGCGCGAGCAGATGGACTCTCTGACCGGCATTCTTGATCGAAATTTATTTTATGATCGCCTGCACCAGGCGATGCTGCGTGCACAGAGAGGGAATAAACAGGTCGGTCTGTTGTTTCTTAACATCGATCATTTCCGCACAGTGAATCAGGCTCTCGGGTATAAGAGCGGAGATCTGCTGATCAAAATGGTTGCCGCCCGTGTTCGGCAGGTGTTGAGACAGTGTGATGGACTGGCTCGCGTTGGCGGCGACGAATTTGCGGTGATCCTGGAGGATGTGGAGGAAGAGTTCAGTCTATCTGCGGTAGCGGATAAGCTGATTGAGGTTTTTTCCAAGCCGTTCCAGGTTTCCCATCGGGACGTTGAGCTCAATATATCAATGGGCCTGGCGAGCTACCCGGAAGAGGGGAGAAGTGTCGATGTGTTGCTGCAACATGCTAATCAGGCGATGTTTGATGCCAAGAAAGAACCTGGCAGCACCTACCGGTTTTTTGATGAAGCCCGCAATCGGGATCTGAAGCGTCGCCTGGAACTGGAAGCGGATCTTCGTCAGGCAATTCGTGGAAATCAATTAGAGGTCTACTACCAGCCTAAGATTGAAGTGAGCAGCGGTCGGATTATCGGAATGGAAGCATTGGTTCGATGGCCGCACCCGAAGTTCGGTATGCTAGCGCCGCAGACTTTTATTCCCATGGCTGAGCAGAGCAGCCTGATTATCCCGATGGGATATTGGGTGTTGCAACAGACCTGTCGGGATCTCGCAGAATTGCAGCAGCGCGGATTTGATCAACTGCAGTGTTCGGTCAATCTATCCTTCCGCCAGTTTCATGACCGCAAATTGTCAGAAACGGTTTTCCGAATTATTTATAACGCAGAAATTGATACCACCGGATTTGAATTCGAGTTGACAGAATCGGCGGTGATGTATGACCGGGAGTACACAGTGAAGTGCCTGAAGGAGCTGGCCCATATGGGGGTTAGTTTTGCCCTGGATGATTTTGGTACAGGCTATTCCTCGTTCAGCAATTTGCGATCATTACCCATTTCCAGTGTGAAAATAGATAAATCTTTCATCGAACGATTGCCAGCCAGCTCCCAGGACCAGACGCTTGTGGCGGGGATGATATCCCTGGCGCACAATCTTTCCATGCAGGTGGTGGCCGAAGGTGTGGAAACGCCTGAACAATTGGAGTTTCTGCGTCGGCATCATTGTGACTTCGCGCAAGGATATTTGATTGCCAGGCCAATGACCTTTACAGAATTTAGTGATTTTCTGGTGCATGGACGTGTGGTTACCTCTGAAGCCCGGCCCAGTGCCGGCTGATATTCTCCTGCCTGGATCAGTGTTTTCCCTCAATTGTCGCTTTCAAGTCTTCTGCTTTATGTCTGCATCGATATAATGGCTGCCTTCGGCGCAATTTAATCCCTGTCGCCACTATGGTCTCGGCGGCTATTTTTCGCCCTGGCCACTGAATTTAGCCATACAGGCTATTGAAAAAAGCAGACAGTGGATCAATTGATATAACAGCCCCTGGCGCACCATTCTGCCGGGAAGTACTCAAAAGGTTTTGAATGGATAAAATATTTAACACCATTGCCAATGAACTGAATGCAGCCTCTTCTCAAGTGAAGGCCGCAGTGGAATTGCTTGATGAAGGCGCTACGGTCCCCTTTATTTCCCGTTACCGTAAAGAGGTAACCGGCGGGCTGGATGACACTCAACTTCGTCATCTGGAAGAGCGTCTTCGCTACCTGCGTGAACTTGAGGAGCGCCGACAGTCTATCCTGGGCAGTATTGATGAGCAGGGGAAACTGACGGCAGAACTGAAGAAATCAATTCTGGAAGCCGATACCAAAAACCGGTTGGAAGATTTGTATCTTCCCTACAAACCCAAGCGTCGAACCAAAGCACAGATTGCCCGTGAAGCGGGGATTGAGCCACTGGCAGACGCCCTCTATGAAAATCCCTCCCTTGATCCAGAAGCATCTGCACAGGATTACCTCAACGCAGACGCCGGCTTCGCTGATACAAAAGCTGTATTGGAAGGGGCTCGTCACATCCTGATGGAGCGTTTTGCGGAAGATGCGGAATTGATCGGTCGCCTGCGGGAACATCTGTGGGGCCAGGGGTTGCTGAAGGTTTCGGTTGTCGAAGGTAAGGAACAGGAAGGTGCCAAGTTCAAGGACTATTTCGACTATCAGGAGCCGGTGAAGGATGTGCCTTCTCACCGTGCGCTTGCGGTATTTCGTGGCCGTACCGCTGGAATTCTCAACGTGGCACTGGGAGTTCCCGATGAACCCGAATCACGTCTTGAGCCTCACCCATGCGAAAACATGATCGCGGCACATTGTCATATCAAGGATCAGGGTCGAGCGGCTGATACATGGCTGAAAGAAGTGGTTCGCTGGACCTGGCGAGTAAAACTGCTCACCCAGATTGAAACGGATTTATTTGGCAAGCTGCGGGAAGCTGCGGAAGAAGAAGCGATTCAGGTGTTCGCCCGCAATCTCAAGGATTTGTTATTGGCTGCCCCGGCCGGGCCTCGTGCCACTATGGGACTGGACCCCGGTTTGCGAACGGGTGTGAAAGTCGCTGTCGTGGACAGCACCGGTAAAATGCTCGATCACGCTACCATTTATCCGCATGCTCCACAAAATCAATGGCAGCAGGCGATCGCTGTGCTGGGGGCTCTGTGCCAGAAACACCAGGTGCAGTTAATCAGTATCGGAAACGGTACGGCGTCCAGGGAAACAGACAAGCTGGTAGGCGATCTGATGAAGGCGGCTCCGGCATTGAAGCTGACCAAGATCATGGTGAATGAGGCGGGAGCGTCGGTATATTCCGCGTCAGAATTTGCGGCTCGTGAATTCCCTGATCTGGATGTCACCATCCGGGGAGCGGTTTCCATAGCCCGTCGATTACAGGATCCGTTGGCCGAGCTGGTTAAGATTGAGCCGAAGTCTATCGGTGTTGGTCAGTATCAGCATGATGTCAGCCAGACCCGATTGGCCAGAGCACTCGACGCTGTAGTCGAGGATTGTGTAAACGCGGTGGGAGTGGATGTTAATACGGCGTCATCCGCACTGTTGGCACGTGTTGCCGGTCTGAACTCCACTTTGGCCAGTAATATTGTCAGCTACCGGGATAGCAATGGCGCCTTCAAAACCCGGAAAGAGCTTACCAAAGTTGCCCGTCTGGGAGACAAAACCTTTGAACAGGCTGCAGGATTTCTGCGTGTCATGCAGGGTAGCAACCCGTTGGATGCTTCCGCGGTTCACCCTGAGGCCTATGGGGTGGTCGCACGTATTGCGGATAAGCAATCCCGCGATATTGGCTCCATCATAGGAGACTCAGCATTTTTGAAAGCCCTCAAAGCTGAAGAGTACGTTGACGATCACTTCGGTGTTCCGACGGTCCGGGATATTATACGGGAGCTGGATAAGCCAGGGCGCGATCCCCGGCCGGAGTTCACCTTTGCCCAATATCAGGAAGGGGTTGAGGATATTAAGGATCTGAAGCCCGGCATGGTGCTGGAAGGTGCCGTGACCAACGTGGCGAACTTTGGTGCTTTTGTTGATATCGGAGTTCACCAGGATGGGTTGGTGCATATCTCTGCGCTGTCCAACAAGTTTGTGAAAGATCCCAGGGAAGTGGTGAAGACTGGCGACATCGTCAAAGTCAAAGTCATGGAAGTGGATATCCCTCGCAAGCGGATTGGTCTGAGCATGAGACTGGACGACGAATTGCCTGCGGCTTCAGACAATGGTGCGGCAAAAGCTTCCAGACCTCAGAAGACGCAATCGGGAGGCAAGGGAAGAGGCCGATCCGATGCTGACGGCATGGGGTCCTTTGGTGCATTATTAATGCAGGCGCAAAAAAACAAGACGTCCAAGACGTCGTAAAACGAAGTTTTATCAGTAGGATTCTTTGGAGTCCGGATGAAACTTTTAATGCAGGAGCATAGTCTCAGTCTGACCGGGTGAAATTCCCGGTTTCAGGGACATGGTTTTGCTACTGGCCACGCGGGAGATCCAGGTTCACCGGGTGGCCACACTATATTCAGAGGTAACATATGAGCCAACGCCTCAGCCAGAGATTGGATAACCTGCTACAACGTCAGCCGGATGCATTGCGGGATATTCACAGGGGGGTCGAGAAGGAAGGACTGCGAGCAGACTCTGAAGGTCGAATATCGCAGACAGATCATCCACAGGCATTGGGGTCCACGTTGACCCATCCGAGTATTACCACGGATTACTCTGAAGCGTTGCTGGAGCTGATTACACCTGTTGAAAACAGCATCGACAACATGCTGACAGACCTGCGGGATACACATAAATTCGTGCAGGCAAACCTGCCGGATGGTGAAGTATTCTGGGCTGGGAGCATGCCGTGTCGGCTGGAGGGAGACCCCAGTATACGTATAGCGGAATACGGCAGCTCCAACGTTGGGACGATCAAGCATGTGTACCGAAAAGGATTGTCATATCGGTATGGCCGCATTATGCAGAGTATCGCCGGCGTACACTTCAATTTTTCGATGGGGGATACCTTCTGGGAGGCCCTTCACCAGCTTGAGGATGGGGACCAATCCCTGCAGGACTTCAAGTCTGATACCTATTTCAGTCTGATCAGGAATTTCAGGCGTTGGTCGTGGCTGCTGATGTATCTGTTCGGTGCCTCTCCGGTATTGGATAAAAGTTTTCTCAATGGACGCCAACACCAGTTGGAGGAGATGGGGCCGGATACCCTGGGACTTCCCTATGCCACTTCTCTGCGAATGAGCGGTCTTGGATATCAGAACAATGCTCAGTCGTCGCTGAAAATCTGCTTTAATCACCTTAATACTTATCTCAGTACTTTATTTGAAGCCACCCACGTTCCTTATCCGGATTATGAAAAAATCGGAATCAGGGTCGATGGAGAATACCGACAGCTGAATACCAATCTCCTGCAGATTGAGAATGAATACTATAACTCTATTCGTCCCAAGCGTGTGGCAGCGAGTGGAGAGAAGCCAATCCAGGCACTTCAGCGCCGGGGAGTGGAATATATTGAGGTCCGTTGTCTGGACTTGAATCCGTTTTCACCTATTGGTATCGAAACCGAAAAAGCCCACTTTCTTGATGTGTTTCTTCTGACTTGCTTACTTGATGAAAGCCCCATGATCACTGATGAAGAATGTGGTTTGATCGAGCAGAACTTTGCCGCAACCGTTGAACGCGGACGTGACCCTCAGTGCTATCTGACCCGGATTGAAAATAAGGACAGCCGATCCGACTATCGGCAAGTCTTGTTGCGCGACTGGGGATACGAATTGCTGGAAAAGATGGAAAAAGTCGCCGAACTCATGGTTGAGAGCCATGGCGATGAGCGTTACAAGGAAGCGCTGAAGCATGCCCATGCCACGCTGACGGATAGTCACTTAACGCCATCTGCGAAACTCCTGACGGCGATGGGGCGTGGAAGAAAAGGATATGCAGACTGGATTCTGGATATGTCACAACGCCACCATCAGCAACTTCTGGATGAGGCGCTAACACCGGAGCAAATGCAACAGGCTCAGCGCTTGTCCGAGCAATCCTGGCTTGATGAACGGGCTTTAAGGGAGGCTGATTCACAATCGTTTGAAGACTATTTGCGCCAGTACCTGACTTATTCGTAAACCAGCTCACAATTCACACTATTTCACAGCTTTGAGATTGTGAGCGGTTGAAGGAACATGATAGGTTGTTTTTTGTTGATAAAAAAAATTACAAACCGATAAACGAATTTACAGTTTTGTGAACTGTAAGACCGGAATAGGTATTTTTACGAATCCTCGTTCTGAGCGATATCGGCCTAAGTTTAAGCAGTGAAGTTGTTGCAGTGACGCCTACCTGGTGTACCTGATCTCTTTGTTGCTGCGCTTATTAAACGACTACAACCACATGGAAAAAACAGGGTAAATCCCGGGGACTGTCGCCATGGCGAACGATCTTTCCTTGAACTGGAATCTGGAGACTCTCAACAAGGCCTATCAGCAGGGATACATGGCCGGAGTGTTGGGAATGGACAGGGTAAAATGTCCTTATCGCGGTGATGTGGCGATTGCTGCCTGGGAAGCGGGCTGGGAGGACGGTCAGCAGATCGGCGGAACGGTACAGTCCATCCCAAGAACTGCCTAGATATCTACTTTTCCTGCCATGGGCCGCTAATAGGTTAAGCGGCCTTGATGTCTTTCTGAGAGAAGAGGAAGACCCTCGCTTTTACCTCTGCACCACAAAGTTGGTGAACAGAAGGTCTTCGACCATTGGGTTACCTTCTTCTTCCTGCAAAATATTTTTCAGTGTCTCTAAAGCCTCCAGGCGAAGCTTCTCCCGCCCTTGATTATTACCCATGATTTCTTCGGTCTGCTTACTGAACAGCAGGACAATGGCATTACGCAGTGCCGGCATGTGATGTTCCACGCCTTCTGCAGCAGCCCGGGAGTTTACCCTTAATGAGATATCCACTTTGGCATAGCTGAGCTTGGGGGAGGGGGGACCATAATTCAATACGAAGGAAGGTGTCATCTCGATATATTGAATCAGCTCCGGCTCACCTTCCTCTGCTGCGGAGTGCAGGGTAAACAACAGCATGATTACCAGCATCATGGTCGATGGAAGGTAGGTTCTGAATTGCATAAGGCAGGAGTCCCAGTACAGATTAAATTTCATTAATTCGAGCCTAGACAAGCACTTGCGCTACGTCAAATGGATTGTTTGCGTTCATATGATGGCCTATCCTGTTCGTCCTTACGGGGATTGTGGGTCAGCCCTGAATCATTATAGCGAGCAGGAGATATTATGCCCGGGTGGTTAACTAATCGAATGATATACGGTCTGGCGTTTGCCGTCATTGCCGGTCTGATGGGGTTTGCATTTTACCTCCAGTATGTTGAAGGGCTGGAGCCGTGCCCTCTATGTATGGCGCAGAGAATAGCCTTTGTTACTCTGGGTCTGGTGTTTCTGATCGCGTTTCTCCATGGCCCCGAAAAGGTGGGTACCATCATTTATACCTCATTGGGTGGACTGGTGGCATTGGCTGGTCTGTCACTCGCTATCCGGCAGTTATGGTTACAGAGCCTTCCTGAAGACCAGGTCCCTGCATGTGGTCCCGGGTTGGAATATATGTTGGAAGTGTTCCCCATGAGTGAAGTGATCACCATGATGCTCAAGGGAACAGGTGAATGTGCAGAAGTGCAATGGACCTTCCTTGGTGTGAGTATTCCAGGATGGACGGCACTGGCGTTTGTTGGATTTATTGCAGTTTTGCTTTTTACCTTTATGCGCAAACAAGGCAATGCCTGACAAACGTGTCAGTTTGAGGTAAGCGCTGTACTGGTATGAGGTAAACATTGCCGAAACTAAAAATTCTGCAAAAGCTTGGCCGGTTTTAGTGCCAATATGTGTTGCGGCCTTGTTTCAGGAACGCGTGTTCGCGTATAGTGGAATCCACTGATTCGTCAGTAATATTGTTGTAAGCCCACTAGGTTTAGAGTGAAGCCAGGGTCGGCAGTTTACCAGGCGGCCACCCCAGGTTTCTGGTGCTGGATAACCTGGTTTCATACTTAAAATGTTTTTGTGGGCTGGTGTCAAAGTAGTGGCTGTTTGTTTTCGTATTGCCACGTTCACACAAAAAAATAACGTCAGTAGAGCTAGGTCTGGAAAGGTGAGGTCATGCTAGATAACTGCCAGAGCGCAAAAGAAAAATGGGGTGGAGTCAGCGAGATTATCGATCGTTGGCTGCGCGAACGTCAGGATTTGATAGTTCGCTATTGTGATTTGATTGGCAGAGGGGATTTTGATGACTGCGAAGTTGCCGTCACCACTTTTCGTCAGTTTTGTCAGGTGCTTTTGGACTATGTGTCCGCTGGCCACTTCGAAGTATACGAACAACTGATTGAGGAAGCGCACGAATTCAACGACGGTGGCATTGAGCTGGCTCACAAGTTGTACCCAGAAATTCAACGCACCACCGAAGCGTCACTCGATTTTAATGATAAGTTTGATAAAACTCCGGAAGAGCTTGAAGAAATCAACGCCATGCTGCCTGAGTTGTCCAAATTGGGTGAGAAGCTGGAAGAACGGTTTGAGTTGGAAGATATGTTGATCGCCAAACTACATACCGCCCACGCCGATCAGGTTGCCTGAATCAAAGTCTTCTGAATCAGTAATGCCGCTTGAATTAATAATCTTGCTTGAATCAATATAGCAAGATCCCATGTTTCCCACGATGGCCTGCGAGATATCTGTTTCGCTGGTCTCGATGGGATTAGTGGCCCTCCCGCCTTTTGTTGCCTGCTTGGCATTGTTATGATCAGTCTTAACATAACTTATTCTTTTTTATCCTGATATTTGGTCTTATAAGGTCTGTTGGCTAAACTACACTAAGTGCTCAAGTCCAGTTTCCTGAGCTGAACCCTGTAACCTCACCGCTATGGATAAATTGTAAAAGTGACTCTCCTATTGTCTACGGCTCGTATTTTCAGAACGCGAACTGCTGTGGCCTTGTCTATTATCCTGTCGTTATTTTCTCTTACCGGTTGCGAAGCTCCCGGACCTGATAAAACGTTTGAGGTTGCTGTCCAGGGAGTGTTGAGTGCAGGAATAGCGGGTGACGCTTCTTATACAGTGATTGGTTCCATTCAGCATGGCGGCAGTCTCTGGGACGTTAATCGCTCGGAGCGTCTATATAACTGGAATCGCAAGGCAGGAGAATATACCTCTTTTCGTGCGGCAGATATTTCGGCTTCCGGTCGTGTGGCTATTACTGCTGAGGATACCAATCTGCTGGTATGGGATGTGAGTAGCGGCAGGTCGCTGAATTTCTGGCGTGCTCCGTCAAAAGTGATCTCAGTGGCCATCGGGCCGGATGGTCGTTATGCCTTGTTGGGAATGCAGAATAATCAGGCGGCCTATTTTGATATTGAGCGCGGGACAGTGTTATACGAATTTCAGCATGAAGCGGAAGTTCACGGAGTTTCGTTGAGTGAAAATGGATTGCTGGCCCTGACCGGCTCGGATGATCAAACTGCCAGACTGTGGCGGGTTGAAGATGGCGCTCCCCTGCATACCTTTACTCATGCAAACCAGGTAAGAACCGTTGCCCTGGCGGTGGATGGCAGTATGGCATTTACTTCGGCGCAGAGAGAAGATGCTGTAGTTTGGGATACAACCAGCGGAGATGCGCTGACCAAGCTGGATTACCGCTACGAAAACTTCACCAGCGCCCGCTTTTCGCCAGACAACAAGCAGTTGGTTCTGGGAACTTTCCGCGGTGATATTTATCTTGTCAGCACGTCTGATGGGACAGAGTTAGCACACTGGAAGGCAAAGTCTCGCAGCCAATGGGGTCCTGGCAGCAGTGGGGCAATCCTTGCCGTTGCTTTTACAGGGGATAAGAAAATTGTGGCAGTATCCTCCGATGGATTACTGCAAACCTTCAGCCGCTGATTTATCCCCATAATAACTCCCTTAGCCTAGCGGATGACGATGTTCTGGGCTCCTTTGACTATTGCGTCCGGGTCGGGTCTGGCAGGTATGCTGATACCTTTTTGAGCTGCTGACCTGTCCCCAATGGCCTCCAGCCAGCGTGTAAGGTTGGGGAGATCGTCGACACTGACGCCGGACCATTTGTGGGTTCTGACCCATGCCCAGTTCGCCATATCAGCAATGCTGTAGTCGTCTGCCAGATACTCGTGTTTGGCTAGGTGATTGTCGAGGACAGTGAACAGACGCTTGACCTCATGGTGATAGCGATCAATGGCCGGTTGAATCTTCTCCGGAAAATACCGATAGAACACATTGGCCTGTCCCATCATTGGGCCAATGCCTCCCATTTGAAACATCAGCCATTGGATCACCCGGGAGCGACGTTTGGCGTCCTGGGGATAAAATTTCCCAGTCTTCTCGCCCAGATAAATCAGAATAGCGCCGGACTCGAAGACCACAAAGTCATCGTTGTCCCGATCCACAATCGAGGGGATTCGGCCATTGGGATTGAGCTCCAGATACTCTGGCGTTTTTTGTTCCCCCTTGCTGAGATTGACGGGTATCACCCGATAGGGCAGTGCCATTTCCTCAAGGGCAATGCTGATTTTGTGTCCGTTGGGGGTGGGGGATGTGTATAGGTCGATCATGTATTTTCCCTTGGATTGATTTTCTTGAAGGCACAGTGCTTATGCTGAGTAGCTCGGACGGCTTCTCATTTGCTCCAGCCATCGCTGTAAATTCTTTTGCTCGGGTTGAACTCTCAGGTTGTTCACTTTGGAAAACTCCAATGCACAGAGTGTGGTGATATCAGCAATACTGTAATAATCACCGGTCATAAATTCGTTGTTCTCGAAGTGGCGTTCAAGGACGCTGAAAAACTTCTCAGCACGACTGCGGCACAGTTGTCCCCACTCAGGAATCTGTTGTTTCAGGCCTTTAAAATAGTCAGTGGTATGCTGGAAGCACATTCCGGTAGGAAGGAAAAAATAGAATTCACTGCGGCGGTTCCACATCTCGACCAGGGCTTTCTCTTCAGGAGTGCGACCGAATAACGCCGGTTCAGGTTGGATTTCTTCGAAGTAACGACAGATAGCGACGGTTTCGGAAAGATGGTGGCCATTGTCAAACTCAAGAACGGGGACAAGGCTGAAGGGATTTTTTTCTTTGAATTCCGGGGTATGGTGCTCAGCCTTCAGCAGATTGATTTCCACGTATTCCATGTCAATGCCTTTTTCTGCCAGGAAGATCCTGACCCGGCGAGGATTTGGGGCAACTCGGGTTTCATATATTTTCATTATTTTGTATCCCACTTTTTTGACTGATTGGTTAGAAATATGGAATTTATATAATTTATATAAACGATCAGTCAAGAAAAGGTTATAATCTGACCACCAAAAATGATGTGCTCGTTTATTGATCAGAAGCGATTCAATTGAGGAGTTTGAATGGGGCGTTCCATTTCATTCGATCCACAGGAAAAACTGTATCTCGCCATGAAGCTATTTTGGGAGAACGGTTATGAAGCAACTTCCATGCAGCAGCTGGTGGAGACATTGGGTATAAACAGGTTTTCGCTGTACAACTGCTACGGGGATAAGGAAGCACTGTTTCACCTGGCTCTGGATCACTATTCCAATACTGTGATCCGTCGCTTGATTGACCCCCTGCTGCAGGAAAATGCCGATATCACAGGATTAATCGGCTATCTTCAGTTGCTGCAAGGGGCCATGGCAGGTAAAGGTGGTCGTTGGGGATGTTTTGTTCAGAATGCGGGAATTGAAAGAGGTTTGCATGATGAGCGAACTCAAAAGCGGGTAGATGAATGGTACCAGCAGCTGGAAGCCCTGATCCGCAATGCATTGCAGAGAACCGGAGAAGCCGGTCAGCTGCGTGGCGGAATTCAGCCTGACCATGCGGCCCGCTATATTGTGACTGTTCTGCAGGGAATTATCGCCATGCGTCGGTCCAGTTCCGATCCCCAACGCTACGATAGTACGTTGGATTTTCTGATATCAGAGATACAGGATTGGATGGTGAGGTGGTAGAGATTTTCAGTGAATATTGAGTAGGGTTACCCTACAGAATCAAGCCTGTGTGAAGACGGCTGTTAGATTCAGCCAATATTCAGTTTACAATGGTTAAAGTTTCTCCAACCGATGCAAAAGGAGAATCGTCAATGAAAGCAATTAAACTTACCGCACTTGCTGTTTCGCTTTGTCTTTCTGTGCCAGCAATGGCGCATCATAAGCCAGGCCACACTCAAGGCCCCAAGGGTCCTCATAAAGCCGTTACTTATGCGAACGTTGTGGACGTAGAGCCAATTACCAGGACTCGTGAACAGCGTACACCCATTGAGAACTGCTGGACTGAGCAGGTTCGTCATGAAGAACATGTTCCCGGTAATGACCAAAACTATACCGGTACTATCCTTGGTGGAGTTATTGGTGGGGCTGTCGGTAACGCCGTTGGCCATAAAAAACGGAACAAGCAAGTTGGAACTGCTGTTGGTGCATTGCTTGGGGCCGCTATTGGTCATGATGTAAGCCAGCGTAATAGCAGCAATGGTTACACGAACGTTTACTACACAAACGAGCGCCAGTGCGACACCACCTACGATGTTTCATACTATGATGAGACAGTGGGATATTGGGTAACTTACCAGTATGATGGGCAAGAGTTCCGGACACGTATGGATCATGCGCCTGGTGATCGGATCCGTATTCGGGTCACGGTTGAACCTTACTAATTCAATAAACGATATCCAGATTTATGGTTAACAGACACCTTGTGATTGCCGGAATACTGATCGCTGCAATTTTCAGCACTTCAGTATTCTCTGCTCCCCGAGGGAGTGATTCCGGCAGGTTTAAACTGTGGGGAGATGCTGCGCATCAACCTATCCACACGAGAGAGCGACACCTGTTGGCAGATAACGGGGAAGGAATCTCAGCCGGTGAAGCCGCCAGAATGGTTCAGCGTCGTACCGGAGGAAAAGTTTTGCGTGTTGAGACACAGGGTGAGTTCTATAAGGTCCGGGTATTGCTGCCAAATGGTGTTGTAAAAACCTTTACGGTCAACAAAACAACTGGTGGGATGGGCTGATCTGCCAGTAACGTCCATGGGGGCGTTTCCCGGTGATCTATCTCAGAAAAATGAGATATTGGGGCACCCGATGGAATCCAATGTTGAATGGGAAAAGAATGCATGAGAATCCTGTTGGTTGAAGATGAAGCTCTGTTACGAGGCCAGTTATTGGAAGAGCTTAATCGAAAAGGATATGCCGTCGATACGGCAGAGGACGGCGAAGAGGCAACGTATTTAGGCATGGAGACCGCATACGACCTCGCAATTGTGGATATTGGATTGCCAAAGAAAGATGGTTTGGCTGTAGTGAAAGACTGGCGCGAAAAAGGACGCTCTTTTCCTATTTTGATTCTTACGGCACGGGGACATTGGCAGGATAAAGTCAACGGCCTGGAAGTAGGCGCTGATGATTACCTGGTCAAGCCGTTTCATCTGGCGGAGTTGCTGGCAAGAATGAGTGCGTTGCTGCGAAGAGCTTCCGGATTTACCAGTGCTGTGATTGAAGCAGGCCCCATTGTTCTGGATACCGCCGCAAAATCAGTTCAAGTGAATGGCAGTCCTCTTGAACTGACTGCCTATGAATATAATACGTTGGAATATTTGATACATAGAGCAGGGCAGGCCGTCTCCAAAACAGACCTGACCGAACATTTATATGCCCAGGACTATGACCGGGACAGCAATGTGATAGAAGTTTTTATCGGGCGCTTGCGTAAAAAACTCGACCCAGAAGGTGTTTTGCGCCCCATTTCCACTCTAAGGGGGCAGGGATACCGGTTTGAATTGCCGGTTAACAAATCCGGTAGCTAGTTCATGCCTCTGTCGTTGAGAGCCAGGGTCGGCCTGTTTGCCGTTGCGATTCCCTTATTCATGGTGGCCGCGGGGCTGGTGCTATATCTGGCCTATCAACAGAGTCTGGACCGCGCCAACATCGAACGCCTCACCGCTCAACTCTATAGCCTTCTTGCGGTGGCTGAACCCTCTGATGGTGCCGTCTGGCTGCCTGAATCCCTTCAGGATGAACGGTTTAATCAGGTTCAGTCCGGTCTGTTTGGTCAAGTGCGTTCCACCCAGGGCGATCTGCTTTGGCAGTCCCACTCGGCGCTAGGCATCACAGTTGAACAGCCTGGATATCCCTCCGATATCGCGCCTGGAAAAATCCGGGTTCAGGAACGGTCTGGAGTTGATGATTATCTCGTACTCTCGTTGCCCGTGAGATTTGGCGAATCCGCCAATAATCCTCTTATGGTTTTTGAAGTATGGCAGGACCAGCGCCTGGTGCGTCAGGAATCCAGAACCTTTACCACCACGCTCGCTATTGGACTTGGAGGATTGTCTCTTCTATTAATGCTGCTGATTGGTGTTCTGATCGGCTGGGTGCAAAAGCCCTTGAATCAGGTTGTGAGAGAGCTCGGAGCTGTCGAAAAAGCTGAGAGGGAGACCATTGATGAAAACTATCCCAGAGAGATTGCTGCGCTGACCAAGGCCTTGAATACTGTCCTTCATGTAGAGCGTAAGCAGCGTGAAAGATACCGCAACAGCCTTGGAGATTTGGCTCATAGTCTGAAAACACCTCTTGCAGTGATTCGGGGTGAGCTGAATAAGGGAGGCAGGCTTGAAGCAGGCTCAGTTCAACTGCTCCAAGAGCAGGTTGGGCGCATGGATGATGTCATCACATATCAACTGAAAAGGGCGAGTAGCGGCAGTACCGGCGTCTGGGCCAAGCCGGTGAAAGTGCAGCCTGTCGTAGAAAGAATTACCAGTGTTCTCGGAAAAGTCTATCAAGACCGTGGGATGTCATTGAGTCTTGATGTTGATCCACTGGCAGGCTTCCTGGGCGACGAATCTGATTTAATGGAGATTATCGGTAATCTGACAGAGAACGCCTTCAAATACGGTGACCACAGAGTATCCGTCACAGTATTTTTGAACCAGGAAGATCCTCGTCTTACATTGATTGTCAGTGACGATGGCGTCGGTATTCCCGAGCAGCGTTGGGAAGCTGTGTTGCAAAGGGGAGTGCGGCTGGACAGCCGCCCCATAGGTCAGGGGATAGGACTCTCTGTTGTGGCAGACCTTGTTGCCGGATATGACGGAAAAATCCAGCTATTGCGGGGAGAAAAGGAGTATTCCGGTGCTCGGATATGTATCCGGTTGCCTGGAGCGGCTCTGTCATCCTGACTCTCGGCCATCATGATGACTCTTCTATAGTTATTGACTATCAAAACATTTGAATTAATAAAATTCATTTTTACCTCCTGCTTTCCTACACTGGAATCAATTCAGAAGGGTGCCTTAGAAATCTAGCCAGGTACCTCATAATTCACACTCATAAGGGGAACTGGGAGGTTCATATGACTACTTCAATTAATATTGGTATCGATGAAAGCTCAAGACAGAGAATTGTTGAAGACCTGTCCGCGTTATTGGCCGATACCTACACGCTTTACCTGAAAACTCAGAACTTCCATTGGAACGTGACCGGTCCCAGGTTTCAGGAAGTACATGCTCTGACAGAGCTGCAATACACTGATTTGGCGGCCGCTATTGACCTGATTGCTGAACGAATTCGTGCTCTTGGGGAATATGCACCGGCAAGCTACTCGAAATACCGGGAATTAACTTCCATTCAGGAAGAAGAGAGCGTTCCAGCGGCAAACGAAATGCTGGCGATTCTGGCTAAGGACCAGGAAACCGTTGTCAGAACAATCCGGAAAGCATTACCCCATGCCCAGGAAGTTGCTGACGAAAGCACCGCATCGTTGCTGTCTGATCGTTTGAGTATTCATGAAAAAGCAGCCTGGATGCTGCGGAGCATGATATAGAACCTTCCTAGATGCTCTGTAAACAATATGCTGTGAGCAACTGTTTGTGAAATAGCATGCTCTCAATTATAAGTAGATGGATATCCAGCCAGTCTCATCGGGGTGAGGACTTCTCCCTCCCCCGCCTCATCCCCTGATTTTCGCTGCCCGGCCGTTGCGCTCATTTATATGTCTCCTTGATGATGGGAGCCTGAAGTACTACAAAAAATAAATTACAGAGGTTGTGATGAGGTATTTAGGTGCACTGGGTACCGCCATGGTTTGTTCTGTGTTGACGGCTTGTGGTGGAGGTGGTTCTTCCGGGAGTGGTGTTTCTGGTCAGGGTTATAGCCCCTATGCATGCAACTCTGCGTTATATGAAAAGGCTAAAGAACTTAGAATCTATCAGGTAATGACAGAAGCCTACATTGATACCGATGGCGCTGGATATGGAGTGGGATACGGAACAAGCCACCACCGGGGAGATATTCAGGGAGTAATCAATTCACTTGAGTATATTCAGAGCCTGGGGATGAATGCGATTTGGCTGACACCCGTATTCGAATCAGTTTCTTTGAGTGGCCAGGATCTGGCCGCTGACCGTCTTGATGCTACCGGTTACTTTGCAACGAATTATTTCAGTATCGATCCAAACTTCGGTTCCCTGGATGATGCCAGGGAGTTGGTAAACAAAGCCCATGACTTGGGAATGTATGTGTTCTTCGATGGCGTTTTCGGCCATTTCAAGGAAAACGCCCACAATTATGTTTCACCCAAAGGGATAAGCGTTTCCCGTAGCGGAAAGGGGCAGGCATCTACTGGGCGGGAAGCTGTCTATCCAGATGATTTGGACTTCTTTAAGGAAGTCGCTACATACTGGGTTAGCGAATTAAAGATTGATGGCTGGCGCCTGGATCAGGCCTATCAGGTTCCAACCGGGGCTTGGGGGGAGATTCGTCAGGCTGTTGAAAATACATCTGCGTCGGTGTCATATCAATTGGCCGGTGAGACGGTCAATCCTCTTGGCTACATGGTGGCGGAAATATGGGACGGCGAGTCTGGAATTGCCTCTAATGGATATGGTGAAACCTCAGCTCCCGGACTTTGTAGCGCCTTTGACTTCCCCATGCGTTACCGGATAGTCCAGGCCTTTGCCGGGGAAGAAGGTGGCTATGATATTCGCAATGCTTCAACGCTGAATGATGGATTCGCTACGCACAACGTTTATCCATCTCATGCGGTGCCCAACGGCTTTATCACTAACCATGACCTGGTAAGGTTTGGTGATCTGCTGCAAAGAGAGGGTCTGGCCGATCCGTCAGATTCCACATATTGGTCCCGGTACCAGGCAGTCTATGCATTTCTCTCGGCTTACACTGGTCCAATTACCCTTTACTATGGCGAGGAAATTGGAGACCAGGTGGACGGTTTTGACGACAAAGTGACCGGGGATTGTGTCAGTAGCGGCCTATGTGATGATCATGTTGCCAGGAGCACGGCAAAAATAGAAAGCCTTGCCAGTGAACCGGGGGCCTCTGTGTTTTCAGCCAATGCCAACCAGAAGGCATTACGGGACAGAATTTCAGGCCTGATGGCTATCCGTAAAGATCATCCAGCTCTATATCTTGGCAGTCGCAAGCACATTGTTTCCAATGAAGGGGAAGCGTTATACGTTGATTACAAAGTGGCCGGGGCAGATAAAGTACTATTTGTTGTGAATGTCACTGAAAGTAGCCGCACTCTTCTGCTTAATGTTAATAACATTGATGGAAATACATCTTTGACGGATCTGGAATCAGCAGAAGAACTCAACGCAGTAGGCAATACTCTGACCGTAGAGCTGCTGCCTCTTCAGGCGAGATTTTTGGAGGTCTCACCCTAACCGATACGGTGCAGGGTGGTTATACCACCCTGACAATGTCGGCTTTGGTCACTCTTCCAGATAAGTGTAGCCGTCCAGTCCTGCCTGGTATTCGGCGAGATAGCGGGCCTTGTTATCATCATCCAGTCCCGTTGCATTGATTTTGGCTTCAAAAGCGGTGACCAACTGCTCTGGTACAAAGTTTACGTAGCGCAGAACCTTTTCCACCGTATCACCGCTTATCTTATGTTTCAGTTCCACGTCTCCCTGTCCGTCGAAGTAGGCATCAATGGAATCCGTATCACCAAACAGGTTGTGCAGGTCTCCCAGAATTTCCTGGTATGCGCCGGTTAGGAAAAAACCTATCAGGTTGCTTTCACCGGCGCGATATTCTGGTAAGGGGAGTGTGGTTTCCACACCATAACTGTCCACGTATTGATCAATTCGGCCGTCTGAATCGCACGTGATGTCCTGAATAACGCCTCGACGACTAGGGGATTTATCCAGACCGGACAGAGGTAGAATAGGGAAGATTTGATCAATTCCCCAGATGTCAGGCAGCGACTGGAACAGTGAGAAGTTGACGAAAACCTTGTCGGCAAGCTTCTCGTTCAACTCGTCCAGAATTTCGCGATGTGCTCGGCTATCCGGTGTCAGAAGCGTTCTCAAATGCAGGCAGAGAGCTTGATACAGCTTCTCAGCCAAAGACCTTTGCTCCAGTGTCAGCACACCATGAATGAACATACCCTGAGCTTCGTGCAGGGCATGGACGCCATCATGATAAATCTCCACCAGGGAACGCTGGTTATTGCGATCCTGCACAGCCTGTAGATCTTCCAGCAGATCACGGAGCACGGCCGGTGAGTGCTCGTCCAGATCCTTGAAGTCTTCCATCGGGCTGGTGGTGATGCGTTCCTGATCAATGATATCGGTAATGAGCACAGCATGATGCGCCGTCAGCGCACGGCCGGATTCGGTAATGACATTTGGATGGGGAATGCCGGTACGATCACATTCCTCTTTCAGGGTTCTGAGAACGTTATAGGCGTATTCATTGAGGCTGTAATTCATCGAACAGGCGCCGCGTGAGCGTGTTCCGTCATAGTCGATTCCCAAGCCTCCGCCGACATCAACGATTTGAATGTCAGCACCCATGCGGCGCAATTCACCATAGAATCGGGCACACTCACGTAGGCCGGTCTGGATATCACGAATATTGGCGATTTGAGAACCGAGGTGGAAATGGAGTAGTTGCAGGCAGTCCTGCATCTTCCTGGCCTCCAGTACCTGCATGACTTCAATCACCTGGGAGGATGACAGGCCGAATTTGGATTTCTCACCCCCGGTATTTTGCCAGTTACCTTTTCCTATCGACGAAAGACGTGCTCTTATCCCAATTGTCGGTGTAATTCCTAAAGCCTTGCTTTCCTCCAGTATCAGATGCAGTTCATTGAGTTTCTCCACCACAATGAATACCCGATGCCCCATCATTTGCCCGAGTAAGGCCAAGCGAATGAACTCCCTGTCTTTGTAGCCATTGCAAACGATAGTGCCGTTTTTGGGGCTCAGTGCCAGCACTGCAATCAGTTCGGGTTTACTACCGGCTTCCAGGCCGATCTGCTGTTCGCTGCGTGCCGGTTCAGCCGCAACGATTTCTTCGACCACGCGACGTTGCTGATTGACTTTGATTGGGTAAACCGCAGTATAACGTCCGCCGTATTGCAATTGATCAGCGGCATTGTTAAATGCCTGACACAAACGGTTGACGCGGTGATGAAGAATATCCGGAAAACGGACCAACACCGGAAGGCTCAATCCACTGGCGCGAATATTGTCAGCCAGTTTTACCAGACTGACCTGAAGAGGGGAGTCGTTCCCTCTGGGCTGAATGGCGACCTCTCCTGCATCATTGACAGTAATGTAATTGTCACCCCAATGCTTGATATTGTAGGTCTTCAGTGCGTCTTTGGCATTCCATTCAGTCATTGGCAAATACCCTCTAGGGTCAGGATGTCAGATTTGCGCGTATTCTATGCGCCTATGTCTGAATTTTCTAACATTTCATGTGGCGTCAGATGCTTTTAAGTATCGGCCTAATAGTGAAATAAAAGCGTGGGGAATTCATCCGGGCCACAGATTAATTTTAGTGGACTGCAACGTGTTCAAATCAGAAAAATCAGCAATTTTTCCTAATCTGTTTAAAAACTACTTTGATCCTGTACACGTACGCTTACAATAGGCCTCCATTATCGAGAGTTGGAAAATATAGCCGCAGGCGATGACTGGGCATAATTTCGCCCAACTGTTCACCCTATTGTCCACGGAGAATACCATGAGCGAGCAGATTCCAGGTTGGTTTACCGAGATCTTTCAGGATCAGGGAACCGGGTTTTCTTTGCAGGTGAAATCCAAACTGCATGAAGAGCAGAGTGAATTTCAGAAGATTGAGATATTCGAGACGGCCACTTTCGGGCGTCTGATGGTGTTGGATGGCTGCGTTATGCTCACCGACAGAGACAATTTTCTGTACCACGAAATGATGATTCACCCTGCGCTGTTCACCCATGCCGATCCCAAGAAGGTGGTCATCGTAGGTGGGGGCGACTGCGGTGCATTGAAAGAAGTTTTGAAACATCCTGGAGTGGAAGAAGCCTGGCAGGTGGAAATCGATGAGCGTGTAACGCGGGTGTCTGAGGAATATTTCCCCAACTTGTGCACTGCCAATAATGATCCGCGGGCGAACTTTTTCTTTGGTGACGGGATTAAGTGGATTGCCGATGCTGAGCCGGAGTCCATTGATGTGATTATTGTGGACTCAACGGATCCGGTAGGACCTGCGGAAGGTCTGTTCGCCGTCGATTTCTACCGTAACTGCTTTATTGCCCTGAGAGAAGGCGGAGTGCTGGTGCAGCAAACCGAGTCTCCTTTGCTGCATACCTCCACCATTATTAAAAATGTGCATAAGGATATGCGGGAAGCTGGGTTTAACGATACTCATACTCTCCCGTTTCCTCAACCGGTATATCCAACGGGCTGGTGGAGCTGCACAATGGCCGGTAAGGGTAAGAAGCTGGATTACTTCCGTGAAGAGGATGTCAATGACAAACCTTTCGTGACTGAATATTACAACAGCGCGATTCATCATGGAGCGTTGGCTCAACCTGAATTCATGAAAAGAGAGCTTGGGCTGGACTGAAAGAGTTCTGAAGCGGGGCTGTAATGCCCCGTTTTGCTATGGAAAAGTGGCTCCTGACATAGAATAATTCTGAGTCTGTGATTTGAACCTACCTTTGTCCAATAGACCTTAAGCCTTGAATTCAATAGGATGGCAGGTAAGGTCTTTGTAAAAAAACTGTCATTAATCGCCACTAAAGTGGCGCCAGAATAATATGGAGTCAATGCCACTCCAATTGAGGTGAAACTAGTGAACACGGCCCCTGGATCTTCCGGCCCTAACATTGTGAAAAGTTCGTACACCGAGGACGAACTTAAACGTTGCGGATATGGTGAATTGTTTGGTCTCGATACGGCCAAGCTCCCCATTGATCAAATGCTGATGGTCGATCGTATCCAGCATATAGTCAGTGATGGAGGTGCTTACAACCATGGCATCATCCGGGCAGAGCTGGATATCAATCCCGACCTGTGGTTCTTCAAATGTCACTTTGTTGGTGATCCCGTAATGCCAGGATGCCTGGGATTGGATGCCATGTGGCAGTTGGTTGGTTTCTACCTGGCATGGTCCGGTCATCGTGGACTGGGGCGTGCTCTTGGTGTAGGCGAAGTGAAGTTCACCGGTCAGGTACTGCCTGAAGCGAAGCTGGTGGAATATGTTCTGGATATTAAACGTGTTATCGCCCGCAGATTGATCATGGGGATTGCTGATGCAACCATGCTGGTTGACGGCAATCCGATATACAGTGCTAAAGATTTACGAGTTGGTTTGTTTGATCCTGCCTCGATGAAAGGCGCAGAGATCAAATAAGACAGGATGGAAAACGAAAGAGGTTTCTAAATGAAACGTGCAGTGATCACCGGAATGGGCATTATCTCTTGCCTCGGTAACTCCAAAGAAGAGGTTGCGGCAGCCCTTAAGGCGGGGCGGTCCGGTATTCGTTATAACGAAAGCTATAAGGAAGCGGGTCTGCGCAGCCACGTCAGTGGTACTCCGGACATCAACCTGGAAGAAGAAATTGATCGGAAACTCCTGCGTTTCATGGGTGATGCAGCGGGTTATGCCTATTTATCCATGAAGCAGGCGATTGAAGATGCCAAGATTGACGAAGAGCTTTTAACCAGTTCCCGTACAGGAATTGTCATGGGATCTGGTGGTGCTTCCACCAGCAACGTCGTTGAGTCTGTAGACATCCTCCGTGAAAAAGGCGTCAAGCGTGTAGGGCCTTACCGAGTTACCCGCACCATGAACAGCTCTGTCAATGCCTGTCTGGCGACTTCCTTTAAAATCCGTGGTGTGAATTACTCCATTACTTCCGCCTGTGCGACTGCCGCACACTGTATTGGTCATGCCTGGGAACAAATCCAGCTTGGCAAGCAGGATGTTGTGTTTGCCGGCGGGGGCGAAGAGGAACACTGGAGTTTGGCTGTTCTGTTTGACGCCATGGGGGCGCTGTCCACCAAATATAACGACGACGCAGCTCATGCATCACGTCCATACTGCAGCACTCGCGATGGCTTTGTTATCGCCGGTGGCGGCGGTGTTGTGGTCGTCGAAGAACTTGAGCACGCTCTCAAGCGTGGCGCTCCGATTTATGCTGAGCTGGTTGGTTATGGTGCCACTTCAGACGGTGCTGACATGGTGGCTCCATCAGGTGAAGGTGCTGTGCGCTGCATGCAACAGGCATTGGCGACAGTCGATACACCGATTGATTACCTCAATACTCATGGCACAAGTACCCCTGCTGGAGACATTGTTGAGCTGAAGGCTGTGAAATCCGCATTTGGCGATAGCATCCCCAGAATCAGTTCTACCAAGGCTCTGACCGGCCACTCGCTGGGTGCTGCAGGCGTGCAGGAGGCAATCTACTGTCTGCTGATGCAACAGGGTAATTTCATTACTCCTTCCATGCATATTGAGTCTATGGACGAGGGCGCTGCTGATGCTCCTATCGTCACTGAAGCCATTACTGATGTTGATCTTAACACCGTTATGAGTAACAGCTTCGGTTTTGGTGGAACCAACGCAACCTTAGTCTTCCGTAAGTATAAAGACTAGCATCCATAGCCTCCCTGGCGCCGTATCACCAGGGAGGCTTTTCGTCTTTATTGGCGGGTCAAATAGGCCCGAATCTTGTTTCCCTTCATGTCTGTCCTGTACGCTCACAGCCTCTCGCGTGGCTACTCATCTATTGTTACTAGGTCACATTTGATAATACTTGCAATGGATAGGTCCCTCTTCGGTTGTCTATACTTAAAAAACGAGTGGCGCCAGGGAGGTTTTCGGGGCTCGAAGCCATGTTGATGATTGATATGTAGAGCGATCCTGTCTATGGCATTTGTCCTGCGTATTATTTTAGTCATGTTGGCGCTGATGCTGACCGGCGAAGCGATTGCCGGAAGAGTGATCATAAACCGGCCGTTGTCTGATAACGATGTTCGCTACCAGTATCCTGAGTTGCTGCTGCAGATGGTTCTGGATGCGACTGAATCAGAATACGGTGCCGACAGGGTGGTGCAGGCTGATCAAGTCATGCCCCGGGACACTGCATTCCTGGAGTTGGTCAAAGGTGAAGTCATTCAGGTAATGGCTGAAGCACCAAAGCCAGATTGGGAAGAGCACTTGATCCCTATTCGTATCCCCATACGTAAGGGCGTACAGGGATTTAGGGTGTTCCTTATAATGAAGGAGAATCAACACCTTCTGCGCCAGATCGGGACACTTCAGGAGTTCATTCAGCTTCCAACCGGTTCCGGGGCGCAATGGTCTACTGCCCGGGTTATGCGTGATGCCGGATTCGATGTGATTTCCAGCGACAACTACGAAGAACTCTTCGAGATGCTTGCAAATGGTCGATTCCATACATTTGGCAGGGGGGTAAACGAAGTCTATAGTGAGTTCTATCGCAATGTAACGAAGTTTCCTGAATTGAGGGTAGATGATGCTCTCATGTTATATATACCATTGCCGACATACTTTTTTGTCACGCCTAAGCGGCCGGATTTGGCGAAACGAATAGAAGCAGGGCTTATGGCCATGATAGCGGACGGTCGGTTCGATGATTTTTTCTGCCGCTATCACAGTCAGGACATAGAGGCAGCAAATATCGGGAAAAGAAAAGTTTTCTGTATCCCGAATGCTAATTTGTCTTCACAAACTCCTTTTGAGAGAAGGGAGTTCTGGACCAGTGAACGCTGTGGTCTGAATATTTCACCCATTGATTACTCCAGGGCTGGAGCTCCGAAAATCGGACAATGCACTTTTCAATAAAGAGAAAATGACGCGGTAAGTTGTAATGATAAGGATGACAAAAAGACTGACGTTGGCAACAGGGTTTTCATTAATTTTCTCAACCTTCCTTCATGCTGATTCCGGCGTAGGAGCTGATCCACAGGAATTTAGGTTGGCGTTAAATCAATCGTTCTCTGTTCCGGTTACCAAACCACTTCCGGTGAGTGAGATTCCTGTGGTGGATATGGTTTTGGTAAAGAAAAGGGATCGAACGCTTAGTCTGATCAGCAACGGAGTGCCTTTCAGAGTCTACAATATTGCTCTGGGAGATGACCCGATTGGCCACAAGCAGTTTGAAGGGGATGAGAGAACCCCGGAAGGGGCATACACTCTGGACTGGCGTAATCCTAACAGCCATTACTACAAATCGATCCATGTTTCATATCCGAACCCTGATGATATTGCTTATGCGGAATCCAGAGGGAAGGATCCTGGCGGGATGATTATGATTCATGGTTGGCCGAATGCCATGAAGGCCGGGATGTCTAAGAAACTTCTGAATGAAGACTGGACGGACGGGTGTATCGCGTTAACCAATACCGCTATGGATGAAGTGTGGCGTCTAGTGAGTGACGGGACGCCCATTGTCATAAAGCCATGACCAAGGCGTCATTCGCATCCTGAAATCGTCAGTCTCAGCCGTACCTGATTTTTAAGGTAAGTACCGTCATTGCTAACGCCAGAGTGATTACGTTGGCAATAATGATTGGCCACTCCACCAATATGACGCCATAGACCAGCCACATAGATACACCGAAGCTGAACACACTGTACATCACCAGGGATACACCCGTTGTGTCCCGGGTTTTCAGTGTCAGCAACACCTGCGGCAAAAAGGCCAGAGTGGTGCATATCGCGGCGATAGAACCTATCAACGTCGACAACATAGTCATCCTGTAAATCAAAAAGAGAAATAAATAGTCAGGGGGAGTGGTGCTAGAGGAATTCTAGTACCGGCCTATTTTAATCTAAATGCGAATGAATACTATAAGGATTTGTTGCTACTTTAAGTAACAGATTATGACATCTTTAAGTAAAAGAGTATGACACCCTGCGAATGCCGAGAGTGTGCTTTTTGGACATAAAAAAACCGCCCCGAAGGGCGGTTTTTCAAGGTATCAGGCGAAGTGATTATTCGCGAGTGAATTCTGGATAAGCTTCCATACCACACTCTGCCAGATCCACGCCTTCGTACTCTTCTTCTTCGCTGACACGGATTCCCATGACTGCTTTCAGAATGCTCCAGACGATAAGGCTGGCTACGAATACCCAGATGAAGATGGTTAATGCGCCAACCAACTGGCCAACAAAGGTGGCATCTGCGTCAGTCACAGGCACTACCATTACGCCGTAGAATCCGACTACACCGTGAACTGAAATCGCACCGACAGGATCGTCGATTTTCAGTTTATCCAGGGCAACGATAGCGAATACAACAATCACACCACCTACCAGACCGATCAGAGTGGCTGCCAGTGGTGTAGGATCTGCCGGCTCAGCCGTGATCGCTACCAGGCCAGCCAGGGCGCCGTTCAGAGCCATTGTCAGGTCTGCTTTACCAAACATGATGCGAGCAACAATTAATGCGCCGATCAGGCCACCGGCTGCAGCGGCGTTAGTGTTAACGAAAACACTGGCTACTTCGTTGGCTACGCCAATGCCAGACAGCTGCAGAGTAGAGCCACCATTGAAACCGAACCAGCCCAGCCACAGAATGAAGGTACCCAGAGTTGCCAGAGGCAGGTTCGCACCAGGGATAGCGTTTACTTGGCCGTTAGCACCGTATTTGCCTTTACGGGCACCCAGCAGGAGAACGCCTGCAAGGGCTGCAGCGGCACCGGCCATGTGTACGATACCGGAGCCGGCATAGTCGCTATAGTTCAGGGAGAACATACCGAATACTTTGTTGCCGCCCCAAGTCCAGCTACCTTCCATTGGGTAGATGAAACCGGTCATGACCACAGCGAAAGCCAGAAATGCCCAAAGCTTCATACGCTCTGCCACGGCACCGGAAACAATCGACATGGCGGTTGCTACGAATACAACCTGGAAGAAGAAGTCTGATGCACCAGAGTATTGCAGACCGGAATCTTCAGCTCCTGCGTTAAAGGCTTTGGATCCTTCAATCACACCAGCAATAGCGTCTTCAGTCATGCTTCCTACATTATCAGTGGAAGATAGGAAGTAGCCGCCGCCGTACATCAGTTCATAACCGCATACCAGGTACATGGTACAGGCAACGGCGTACAGGGCGATGTTTTTGGTCAGGATCTCTGTCGTGTTCTTGGCACGTACGAGACCTGCTTCAAGCATGGCGAAACCGGCGGCCATCCACATGACCAGGGCACCCATGACAAGGAAATAGAATGTGTCGATTGCATATTGCAATTCGAAAATAAGATTTGGATTAGTGTCCATGAAAAGCCCTCCGCACTAGGCTTAACTGTTACCCGTTGATGAAAAGTTTTTTTAGATGGCGTCGGTGCCAGTTTCGCCGGTCCGGATACGGATGGCTTGCTGAAGATCCACGACGAAAATTTTGCCGTCACCGATCTTGCCTGTGTTGGCCGCTTTAGTAATGGCTTCAACCACTTGGTCGAGCATGTCATCACCGATGGCGACTTCGATTTTTACTTTAGGAAGAAAGTCCACAACATACTCTGCACCGCGGTACAGTTCAGTGTGGCCTTTCTGGCGACCGAAACCTTTGACTTCGGTTACGGTGACGCCTTGTACGCCAATCTCGGAAAGTGCTTCACGCACGTCATCCAGCTTGAATGGCTTGATTACGGCAGTTACCAGTTTCATTTTTTTCTCCTTATACCCGCCTATTTAAATAAGACAGTTAGACGCTCAATCACGCACAGGGAAATGTGCGGAATTTGTGCATGATTAAGCATCTGTTATGCCAAAGATAAAAATTATATATAAAACAGTCTGTTATATCCTATAAATTGTACAGACATGAAGCTGAGGGCACAATTATAGCGCATGGGGGTTATTATTGATCGATTATTGTGCTTCATTGTGGAGCAAAAAAAATCACCTGCACATTTGTGGTGCATGCGAGGTCCGAGCTCACAGTTTTCCTGTTATTGAAACCATATTTTTCCCCTCTCGTTCACGCCGTGATAGACTAGCCAGCCAATACTATTTCTGTGTGGATGAGGACAGCCATGGCGGTTTCGCCCTTCGATATTCTTAATACGATTAACCAACAGGTTGGACAGTTTATTCCTGACGTAGCTAAGTCAGCCCAGGAAGATATTCATCAGCAGGCGAAAGCTGCATTAGCCAGTGTTATCAGTAAACTGGATCTGGTGACCCGGGAGGAATTTGACGTTCAGACGGAAGTGCTTCGCAGAACCCGGGAAAAACTGGAAGCTCTCGAAAAGCGCGTGACTGAATTGGAACAGAAGCTGGCGTCTGACGTATCTACGTCTGAATAACTCGGCGTCCAAGCCGGGTTATTGATTTATACCTGTAATGGAGGCGGGATGCCTCACTCTGATATCAAGGAAGATATATGTCTCTTGCAATTGTGGCCACTCGTGCCAAAGCGGGTGTGACTGCACCCACTGTCAAAGTTGAAACTCATTTATCCAATGGCCTACCGGGGCTATCCATCGTCGGGCTACCTGAAGCGGCGGTCAAGGAAAGCAAAGATCGTGTGCGCAGCGCCTTGCTCAACAGTGGGTTTGAGTTTCCGGCGCGTAGAATAACGATCAACCTGGCTCCTGCAGACCTGCCCAAAGAGGGTGGCCGTTATGATTTGGCTATTGCCGTGGGGATTCTGGCTGCTTCCGGACAAATACCGGACTCCATTCTTTCCAAATGTGAGTTTTATGGCGAACTGGCATTGTCCGGTGAAATCAGGTCGGTTTCGGGGATTTTACCTGCCGCTTTACAGTGTTTCAGGGCGGATCAGGAGGCTTTTGTTCCTGCCGGTAATGCTCGGGAAGCTGCCTTGGTGAGTGGATTAAAGGTTTATCCGGTAACCTCCCTGACGTCTCTTGTCGCTCATCTATGTGGGCAGGAAGCTCTTTCAACGTACAAATCGAAGGATAATGGGGCAGACGATCATGCTGCCGAAAATTCAGAAATTGATATGTGCGACATAAAAGGCCAGTTCCAAGCGAAGAGGGCTTTAGAAATTGCTGCCGCCGGAGGGCACAATCTGCTGATGTTCGGCCCGCCGGGGACAGGTAAAACAATGTTGGCTTCCAGACTGCCTGGGATTCTTCCCGAGTTGTCTGAAGATGAGGCGTTGGATGCGGCGGCGGTCGCATCGGTTGCCGGGCAGGATATCGATCCGTCTACATGGCGTAAGCGGCGATTCCGATCGCCTCATCACACGGCTTCAGGCGTCGCCTTGGTGGGCGGGGGATCGAATCCACGGCCGGGGGAAATATCGCTGGCCCATCATGGCGTCCTGTTCCTGGATGAGCTGCCGGAGTTTGATAGAAAGGTTCTGGAGGTTTTAAGAGAGCCAATGGAATCTGGGGAAATCGTGATCTCCCGAGCAGCCCAACAGACGACTTTCCCTGCCAGATTTCAGTTGATTGCAGCGATGAATCCATGCCCTTGTGGTTATGCGGGGCACCCTCAAATTGCCTGTCAATGTTCGGAGCAGCAGGTGCAGCGGTATCGGCAGAAAATCTCGGGCCCCCTATTGGACCGGTTTGATCTGCATATCGAGGTTCCTGCCGTTGGATTACGGGAGCTGCAGTTGCAGGGAGCGGTTGATTCGACTGTAGAAATCCGGCATCGGGTTAAAAAGGCTCGCGAAGTTGCGATCGGACGAAATGGCGGCGCAAATCAACACTTATCCGGTGCTGCTTTGGAGCGGGCCTGCTGTCTGAGTGAAGCCGATAGAATGATGCTAGAGCAGGCATTGCAAAAGCTGGGGATGTCGGCAAGGGCATACCATCGTGTGCTGCGGGTGGCGCGAACTATTGCGGACCTGGCTGGAGCCGATAACATCACGTCAGCACATTTGCTTGAATCCCTCAGTTTTAGGGCGCTGGATCGCCGACGAATGGTGGAAATGCCTGTTGCTGGACGATCAAATAATTGAAAAACATAAAAAAAGGAGTCCGAAATCGGACTCCTAAATGGGGTTTAGGAAGACAACTTCGATCGCTTCAGATCGAATTTGACGTGCCGACTTCTGTTTATTGCCCGAAAGCGAAATAAACATCTGCCGACACTTGTATTGTATAAAAAATAGTCAATTCGATCTAGGAATCCATTCCCTTGTAAGTGTGTTTTCTGTAAAACTTTGTTGAATCCCATGAACTCGGTTTACTCGATTCCATTCACCATCAGGTTCCGGTATTGATGGAGCTATTGTTGATCCAGCTCTCTAATTCAGTATCAGTGGCGCTTTTCAGGCGTTTAAATCCACTTTTAATATATTGCTTTGTCTGAAATACCAGTTGGCTGTTGTTATTAAAAAAAGTGTCAGCGGCCAAACTGCTTCCAGGAGTTTTCTGCAGCATACTCTCCTCGATGCTTTGTTCAATCATTCCCCAGGTTTCCATCATGTCGTACCAGGAATGAGTTGTAGGCAGCAGATCATCCAGATGATGCATGGCGCTTAGATGCTGGGTTGATCGGGTAAAGTAGCGACATAGAAATCCCAGCCTGTCTGCAAATGCTTTTTCCTGCAGACTTGAAGCAAGGCAGTGAGTCCCAATACCACGAATCTGGGCGGCGGTTTCCATCAGTTCCGGAAGCTCGTTAAGTGTAAGCTTGGCAATTGGCTGGTGCATCTCATCCAGATGTGAGAAAAGCGGGCTGTGAAGAAAATCCTTAAAGATTTTCAATAGTTGCTGTATCAGGTGTGTATGCAGTTCAAAGTTATGAAATGCGCTGTCCTGACGCCAATGATAATTGACGGTGAACCACTCTGCGCAAAGGCTTTCCCAAACCTCATCCGTGATCAAGTTATTACGAAGCTGTTGAACTTCCTGTAAGTCTTCGAGCACATAAGGCTTGATGGCCGCCAGACGCATTTCAAAAAAGTCGTCTCCCGCCAAAATGGCCAGGGTTGCCCCCCGATGCTGCTGCACATGGGTAATTAATTCCAGTAACTGCAGGGACAGGTCGAGGCAACGCTGACGCTCTTGGTGGCGTTCATAAGCTTGTCGAATTTTTGATAGTGCCATAATTGATATTCTTTTTTATCGAAAAGTAATCAAACCCTAAGCAGGCACAGCAAATTAAAGGCCAGAAAAGCGGCTTTGGGAGTAACATGCCATATATGGAAAGGTATGCACCAAAAAACGCTCTGGTATTGGGCAATCGCTATTGGTCGACCCTAAAAATATTAGACGACAAGGTCGCTTGTTGTGCGTTTTTTATGCTGTGAGGAAGTGCGTTTCCATAAATATGCACCAAGACGGTGCTGTAAGCGGTATGGATAGAGTAATGAGTTGTCGTACTTGTGTGCCAGAAAAGGGCAAAACTGGATAAACTGACAGCTTAAATCCCGGAAGCCTGAGCTTGAGGGGAAAAACTGCTTGTTTTTTGTTCTGGGCTTCCTATTATAGGCCCCCCTGAAAATTGTCCCGAAAACCTCTGGTAATCAGTTGAAGAGCTATGGAAGAGAATAAGGCGTTACGCAGCATCCGCAGTTTTGTCATTCGGGGAGGTCGCATGACGGCCTCCCAGCAAAAAGCTTTTGATAACCTGTGGCCCACTCAGGGTTTGACTGTCGATAACGGACTGATCAATCCTGACAACCTTTTTGGCCGTTCGGCCCCCCTGGTGCTGGAAATTGGCTTTGGTATGGGGCTGTCGCTGGCTGAAATGGCGGAGCAGGCACCGGAAATGAACTTTATTGGTGTTGAAGTTCATAAGCCTGGTATTGGCGCTCTTATGAGGGAAATCGAACTTCGTTCTTTGCAGAATCTAAGGGTCTATTGGGAAGATGCCAACCGAGTGATAGACGACTGTCTTCCTGATGGCTGTCTGGATCGGGTGCAATTATATTTCCCTGACCCTTGGCATAAAAAACGCCACAACAAACGACGCATTGTGCAGCCGGAATTTGTTCAGAGAATTCGCCGGAAATTGAAGTTGGGTGGGATATTTCATATGGCGACGGATTGGGAACCATATGCCGAGCATATGATGGAAATCATGGAAGTGGCTGATGGGTATTCCAATGATGCTGGTCCGAATCAGTATTCTCCCCGGCCGGATTACCGTCCTGTGACCAAATTTGAGAAGCGTGGTGAGCGCCTGGGTCATGGTGTATGGGATCTTCTGTACCGCAGAGTCTCCTAGATCTTGCCCGATTTGTACTCATATATCTGAAATAGTTGAAAATTATACTCTTTATGCTGTCAGTACTCGCATCTTCTGTGCGAGTATTTGTTTTTTAGCCATAGGGAGAAGACCATGAAAGGTAGGCAGAGCAGAATTGGGACTGTTGCCAGGTTGGCAACTCTTGCCGTCGCAGCATTAACATCGGCGTGCACAGGGATGATGAATACTAAAGAAGATGCCATCAAACTTTATGTATTCGACTGCGGGAATATTCTGTCCCGGGATGTCTCCATGTTTTCCCCGGGGGTTGATGAAGGGCAGTCCAAGCAATTGACTGACAGTTGTTATCTGATCAGGCACCCGAAAGGGGATATGATATGGGATACCGGTCTGAGCGACCAACTGACCCCGGAAGGTGTTGATGCCTGGGACGGTGCATTCCATCTGAGTGTTTCTCATCCTCTGCAGTCGCAGTTGAAGGAGATTGGGGTAGAGCCGGAAGAGATAGAGTATCTTGGTATCTCCCATTTTCACGGTGATCACACCGGCAATGCCAATCTATTCAATAAGGCTACACTTCTGATTCAGCAGCAAGAGTTTGATGCTGCATTCGGCCCGGATGCTAATAAATTTGGGTTCAATCCTGATTCATACAGCAACTTCGGTCAGCCCAACAGTAAAATTCTACAGGGCGACTATGATGTCTTCGGTGACGGCCGTGTCGTGATAAAACAGGCTGTAGGACATACACCGGGACATCAGGTGCTATTCCTGGATATGCCTCAGAGTGGTCCGATCCTGTTATCTGGTGACCTCTATCATTTCACCAAGAACCGGACGTATCGTCGAGTGCCTTCTTTTAACTTCAATCAGGAGCAGTCTTTCCAATCTATTGATAAGATTGAGAAGTTTGTGAAAGAGAAAGGGGCTGAGCTTTGGATACAGCATGATCTGGAACAAAACCAAAAAATAAAACACGCCCCGGAATATTATCTTTAACGCCAGTTGATCAAATCCACGATCAGGCCCCTTCAGCCGGTATATCTGTCTGAGGGGGCGGTTCATTGGTTTCCTCATTCGAAGCTTCGGGCTCGTGATGTGAAACACTCAAAATACTGGCAATGTGGCGGCGGGAAATTTCCCCCTCCAGCTCACCTTTTTCATTGACGACTGGTAGAGGAAACTCTGACTCCAGAGTATCCGGAATCACCTCTTCGATAATGGCATTGGGCGATAGCACCAGACCTGCGTTAATCACGGAAGCGTCGAGGGCGCCGTCTCCCTGCTTCTCAAGCAACTTCTCAAGGCTTTCGCGTGAAATGGAGCCTTGATAGCCCTTTTCATTGACGCAAAACGCATAGTCACTCTTCGATTGCTTCATCTGTCGAATCGCATCAGATATCAAATCCGCGGCAATCCGGCAGGAGGGAGGTTTCATTACCGTGTCCACAGTCAATGCCCGTGCCCGGTTGACGTCCCGCACAAAGGCTTCGACATAGTCGTCAGCAGGTTCCAGGAGGATGTCCTTGGGTTCTCCTACCTGTACCAGTTCACCGTCGCGCAGAATGGCAATTCTGTCTCCCAGACGTAAGGCTTCATCCAGATCGTGGGTGATAAAGATAATGGTTTTATGCAGCTTTTCCTGAAGGGCGATCAACTGGTCCTGCATTTCACTGCGAATCAGCGGATCAAGGGCGGAGAAGGCTTCGTCCATCAGGAGAATATCGGCATCGGTGCAAAGCGCTCTGGCAAGCCCAACTCGCTGTTGCTGTCCTCCTGATAGCTGGCTGGGATACTGATCTCCGTATTCCCCCAGGCCGACAGTTTGCAGCCATTGTCGGGCTTTTTCATTGCGAGACTTTTTATCGACCCCCTGGGTTTTGAGGCCAAAAGCCACGTTGTCCATTACGGTGTAGTGGGGCAGTAGCCCAAAATGCTGGAATACCATGGACATTTTCTTGCGCCTGAACTGGCGTAGATCAGCCAGTCCCAGCTTCATGATGTCCGTATCCTCAACTTTGATCTGACCTTCGGTAGGGTCGATCAGTCGATTGAAGTGGCGGATTAAGGTTGATTTTCCTGAGCCTGACAGGCCCATGATGACGAAAATCTCGCCACGGCAAATCTTGAGGTTGATATCCTTCAACCCCAGCGTGTGTCCGGTACGGTTCAGGATTTCGTCCTTGGGAACACCCTCGCGCACCAATGGCATGACTTTCTGTGGGGACTTACCGAACACCTTGTACAGGCCGGTAATTTCAATGATCGTGTTGTCTGTCATGGTCAGTCTGTTTCCAATCAGCTAATGGTTATTCAATCCGGGTGACTGCCGGATTACTGCCTCGATCCAATATGCTGCTGGGAGCGTCGCGCATAAGCCTGGGATACCCTGTCAAAGACAATGGCGAGGGCCACAATGGCGAGACCATTAAACAGGCCGAGGGTGAAGTATTGGTTGGTGATGGATTTGAGCACTGGTTGTCCAAGACCCTTAACGCCAATCATGGATGCGATAACCACCATGGCCAATGCCATCATAATGGTTTGGTTGACCCCGGCCATGATGTTGGGCATGGCAAGCGGAAGCTGAACATTAAACAGTCTCTGTGTGGGTGTGACCCCGTATGCATCCGCTGCTTCCAGAACTTCTCTGTCCACCAGCCTGATACCCAGATTCGTTAGTCTGATGACGGGAGGAATAGCATAAATGACAACAGCGATGACACCTGGAATCTTGCCGATACCCAACAGCATCACCACGGGAATCAAATATACGAAAGCAGGCATGGTTTGCATGATGTCGAGAATGGGGGTGAAGATCATTTGTACTCTGTCAGACCGGGCCATGGCAATGCCGATGGGGATACCAAGCGAGATTGCGAGGAGTGTGCAGACAGTAATGATGCTTAGTGTCCGCATTGTGTCTTCCCACATGCCGAAATAACCGATCAAGAGAAAGGATATAACCACACTGATGGTCAGTTTCCAGGAGCGGGCGGCAAAATGGGAAATGCCGGCAAGAATGAGGATGATGAGCCACCATGGGGTAGCCAGTAGTAGCTTTTCGAACCAGACAAGAAAGCTCAGAAGAGGATCAAACCAGGATTCGATGGTGTCTCCGTAAGCGCGGGAGAAGCCGCGGTATGCTTCATCGAGGGTTTGGCGAATGCTTAGTAGGGTTTCCCGGTCCAGATGGGGGACGTCGGTCAGCCAGGATTTTTCAGCCATGTTGTACTCCGGGGAAATAGGGCTGACCGGCAGTCAGCCCCTTACAATGAACAACTTACGGGTTGGCTATGGCCGTCTTGATCTTACTGGCGGCATCCGCACTTACCCATTGGCTCCATTTATCTTCATTATTTTTAATAAAATACTCTGCTGCATAGGATCCATCTGCTTGATTTTCCTCCATCCAGGCCAGAAATCCATTCATTTCTTCATTGGTGAAAGAGCGCTTGGTGAGATATTCATACGCCTGAGGGGCCTTGGAAGCAAAACTCTCGGTCGTGACGGTATGTACTGGGCTGGGTGGATACATTGTCACTTTGGGATCAATACAGCCTTCTTTTGAGGTGCAGGAAATATATTCGTCCGGATCAACCCCTGAGCCAAAATCCACTTTCACCATTTTATATTTGCCCAGAACTGCTGTCGGTGCCCAGTAGTATCCGAACCAGGGTTCCTTGCTTTCATAAGCCTTGGCAATTGAACCTGCCAGAGCGGCACCTGAACCAGGGTCTACCAGGTCAAACCCGGCATCAGTCAGATGTAGTGCTCTAAACAGATTGCTGGACGTGATCTGGCAGTTCCAACCGGCAGGGCAGCCCATAAACATGGACTTGTCTGGATCTTCCGGGTGTTTGAACATTTTGGCTTTGGCTATTACGCCCTGGATTGTGGCCAGGCTGGGGTCTTCCTCCACCAGGTAAGATGGCACCCAGAAGCCTTCTTCTCCGCCATCGGACAATGATTTACCCGCATAGCGCAGGCGTTTTTCTTCCACGCCGCGATCGATGGCTTCTTTCAGTGAGTTGCTCCACATTTCCGGGGCAATATCGGGTTCGCCTTTTTCAATCATTGAGGTGCCGGTAGGCATTGTGTCGCCTGGGACTAACTCGGCATCACATCCATAGCCCTGCTTCAGAATGAATTGGTCAATATGGGCGATTAAGGTGGCGCTGTTCCAGTTCATGTCAGCAATGGTGACACGGCCACAAGATGAAGAGTCGGAAACCTGCTCCTTGGCGGTGGAAGTTGTGTCGCTGGCGGATTGCGCAGGTTGTTCATTGTCCTGTCCACAGGCCGTCAACATGATAATACTGGCAGTGAGGCAAAGGTGTTGTACTTTCACAGAGCGGTATCCTTAGTTATTTACAAAAAGCTATTTATAAAAGTTATTTACAAATATGAAGGTGTTATTTTGTTAGAACTATAAATAATCCGCAGGCAGTCTGCAAAAATAGGCAGGGTAAAACAATGGGAGCTTTTAAAAAGATACAAAGTAAACGAGGGTTTTGAGTAGAGGTGTCTGCCAGGCAGACAATTAGAATTGGAAGGTTTCGATAGGGAAAAGCGGTGGCTGGTATGATACCTGCCACCGGTCCGTTGTCACTCTTGAACGAAAGGATGTTCAGTTGAGCGAAAGAAGGTTCAGTTGAGCGAAAGAAGGTTCAGGACTTTCCTTGAGAGGCCGCCGGAACAGTCTGGACACGCTCCCAAAGCCATACCAGCACTTGAGACCCCAGGAAGGCCCAGCCAGTGAACAGAAGCAGGAACTTGAGGCTGGCGAAGTAGTAGGCCGCAGCGGTGAGCTGGGGGTAAACATATCCGGCCAGGATGCCTGTCAGTGCCAGGTTTTCGACCACATCACAGAACCCGGCAATAACAAAGCCGACAGTGAAGAGTTGCCTGAGATCACTTCTGGATTTAAGGGTTAAAAGCGTAAACAACGCGGAGTAGGCCAAGAGGAAAGGGAAATCCAGTACCAGGCTCCATGCAGCCCAGTGACGACCTTCGGAGCCCCAGGACTCAAGGATATTTTGGGTCTGAGGAATGTGTTTGGCCAGTTCAAAACTGACAATTCCAACCGGTGCGTCCGGTGTAATAAGGAATTGATCTATCCAGAAGAGAGTCATGCCAAGCATGACGGTTGCAAATGCGGCTATCCAAAGATATCGCGAGGATGTCGTCGGGTCGGGGTCGTCCATAGTCTCACTGTCTATTTTTAAACAAGTGGATATTTAATACTCAGTCCGGGGGCTTTGGCAAGCATTGAATTCAGTTGAGATTAAGTGGAGGTCCATTAAGCGAGGTATGTGGCCATACATTGGCATATGGCTGCATTCATTGGCTACATAAAATGCTGCAGTACTTCGTTCAGATACAGATATCCCTGCTCTGTGCACTGTAGTCGGCTTTGGTGGATTAACCCTCTTTCTCGCAGCTCACTCAATGAAGAAGAAATGCATTCAAGTGGCAGGCCGGTGCGTTGCTCGAAGAGGGCCGGATCAACACCCTGTTTCAAGCGCAGCGCATTCATCAGGAATTCAAAGGGCAGATCTTCCTCCGCGATAAATTCCTCTCCCGCCCGGTAATGGTCAAGGCGGGCCAGATAGTGCTGTGGCAGGCGGGTTTTCCAGTAACGTCGAATGCTGCGCTCTTCCAGATGTGTAGACTTGCCATGAGCGCCGGCTCCTACGGCAATGTAGTCACCGAATTGCCAGTAGTTGAGGTTGTGGCGGGCTTGCCTGTCTGGGCGGGCATATGCCGATACTTCATATTGTTCGTAACCGGCACTCATCAGCGTTTCTATTCCGCGCTGGTGCATGCTCCATAGAGCGTCATCCTCCGGCAATTTTGGCGGATGACGGTAAAACTCTGTATTGGGCTCAATGGTCAGTTGATACCAGGATATGTGTTCCGGGTTGAGGTTAATGGCTGTATGTATGTCTTCCAGGGCCTGCTCTGTAGTCTGATTGGGAAGCCCAAACATGAGGTCGAGATTCAGATTGTCGAATCCGGCCTGACGAGCTTTGTGAATCGCTTCGCTGGCCTCGGTACTGCTATGGATGCGACCCAGCGTGTGCAAGTGCTGTGGCTGAAAGCTCTGTATGCCAATGGACAGCCTGTTGACGCCAGCTTCGCGGAGTCCTGTGAATTTCCCGGAATCGACAGTTCCCGGATTGGCTTCAAGCGTGATTTCAATATCGTCAGAGAATCCGATGTGTTGTCGCGCGTGATCAATAACCCCGGCAATGGCTTTCGGGTCCATCAGACTGGGAGTGCCCCCTCCAAAGAAAATTGAGGTCAATGGACGTAGGGTGTGGCTTTGAATCAGGCGGTCGATCTCCTGATCCATGTCCCGCAGCAAGGCCTCAAGATAAGCTTGTTCCGGTACTCCCTCGCGAGCCTGGTGGGAATTGAAATCGCAATAGGGGCATTTGCGAACGCACCAGGGGATATGGACGTAAAGAGAAAGCGATGGCAACTGAATCATAAGAGGGGGGAGTTACTTTTGTCTCTCCTGCAAAATCTGCAGAAGTTTGGTGACGGCCCGGCCGCGGTGGCTAAGTTGGTTCTTTCGTTCCGGACCAAGCTCTGCTGAAGCACATTGCTCTTCAGCGACCCAGAATAAGGGGTCGTAGCCGAATCCACCTTCGCCCGCCGGTTGAGTCAGTATATGTCCGTGCCAGTGGCCCTGGCAGATAATCGGGTCCGGGTCTTCGGCATGCTGCATCCATACCAGTGTACAGTGAAAATGAGCGGTACGTTGCTCGTGTGGTATACCGTCCAGGGCTTGAAGCAACTTGAGGTTGTTGTTCTGATCCGAGGCATCTTCTCCTGCATAGCGCGCAGAATAGATGCCGGGAGCTCCTTTCAGGGCGTCTACAACCAGACCTGAATCGTCAGCCAGCGCGGGGAGTCCTGTAACATTGCAGGCATGGCGCGCTTTGATCAGGGCGTTCTCTACAAAGGTGAGCCCGGTTTCGGGTACGGCTTCCACGTTGAGAGAGCCTTGTGAAACCACCTGCCATTGGAAAGGCTCAAGCAGGCGATTGAATTCCTTGATTTTGCCCGCGTTGTTGCTGGCCAGAACTATTTTTTCCATAGCGATTTTCGTTTGGATCAGTATGTTATTCGTTAAGTTAAAGTGGGTTATTCTGGATAAATGGCCTGACTGAAGCGCAGAGAGAATGGGCCTTGTTCAGGATCTGCCTGGACCTCAAGCTCAAACACCATGTTTTCGCCTTCGCTATACCAGAATTGGGCAATTTGATAGACCGCCGAGCCCTCGCTGATGCGGGAAAATTCCAACTCGCGTTGTTGCTGAACCATATTGCGGACGTGCCCTCTTACAAAAGCAGAAATCGCCCGGGTGGTTCCATCGGCCTGCTTCTTAAGTACGGATACATTCAGGAAGCCGGTGCTTTTACTGCGGGCCAGGTTATATTGTTTGGCGATGGCTGGGTCCAGAACAGTGGTTGGAAGTGCAATATAGTGCACCTCATAGTCGCCGAAGACCTGTTTTTGTTCAGCGTTGGCAAAAGTGACAAACAGGCTGAGAAGAATAAAGATAAGCGAATTGGTCAATGCTCTCATATGAATCACCGGTTCGTTGTCTTTTAGGTGTTTACCTAGTGACATGATATATCGCTACCTGGCCAAGGAAATTCGGCCAGACCTTATTGAACCAACGCTGACGATGCTCATTGTCTACTACGGTCCGCTTCAATATATGGATGTTTTTCTGGTAGCAGAGAGCCTCAAAATCCTTGAACGTACACAAGTGGATATTGGGGGTGTTGTACCAGGTGTAGGGCAGCGTCTTGGAAACCGGCATACGACCGTTTTGCAGCAGGTAGAAACGCAAACGCCAGTATCCGAAATTAGGGAAGGTGATAATGCACTCTTTACCTATACGAAGCATTTCCTCGAGCATGATGTCCGGGTGACGGACTGCCTGGAGTGCCTGGGTCATTACCACCACATCAAAACTTTTGTCTTTGATGTTGGATAGGTCTTTGACGTCAAGATCCTGCTCGATGACGCTAACACCCTTGCGCAGGCATTCCGTAATATTATTACTATCGATTTCCAGGCCGTAACCCTGCACCTTTTTATGTTCGCTCAGGTAGGCCAGCAAAGTGCCGTCTCCACACCCCAGATCAAGCACATGACTCTCTGGGCGTATCCATTCACGGATTATCTCTAGATCAGCCCGCAATTTTGTTTTCCTCCGCAATCCGGTTCATGTAAGCGCTGAAAACGTCCATATAGCGAGGTGTCGGTATTAAAAAGGCATCATGACCGTAGGGGGCATCGATTTCCGTGTAACTGACCGGCTTTTTGGCCTCAAGCAAAGCGTTCACCAGTTCTTCCGAGCGTTCCGGGGAGAATCGCCAGTCAGTGGTGAAAGAGGCCACAAAGAAGCGGCATTTGGCGGCTTCGAGTGCTTTGGCCAAGCTACCATTGTGCTTGCTCGCCGGATCAAAATAGTCGAGCACTCTGGTCATTAATAGATAGGTGTTGGCGTCAAAGTTCTTGGAAAACCGTTCCCCCTGGTAATGCAGATAGCTTTCTATCTCGAACTCCACATCCAGCAGTCCGAACTTGAAGGCCTGATTGCGCAGGTCTCTGCCAAACTTTTCTCCCATGGAGGCGTCCGACAAATAGGTGATATGTCCAACCATCCTTGCCAGCATTAACCCCTTGCTGGGGTAAGTGTTGTGCTCGTAATAACGACCGTCATGAAATTCCGGATCAGACGTAATGGCCTTTCTTGCTACTTCATTAAAAGCAATGTTCTGGGTTGTCAGCTTGGGAGTTGAGGCGATGATCAGTGCATTTTGAATGCGATCCGGAAACTGGGTCGACCATTGCAAGGCCTGCATTCCCCCCAGGCTTCCACCAATCACGGCAGCCCAGGTCTCGATGCCCAGGTAATCGGCAAGTCTGGCCTGGCTTTCCACCCAGTCGGAGACGGTGATGACCGGGAAGTCCGGGCCGTAAGGGTTTCCTGTGGCCGGATTGATGCTATTGGGGCCAGTGGAACCGTTACAACCTCCAAGGTTGTTGAGCGATACCACAAAAAATCGGTTGGTATCGACAGGCTTTCCAGGACCGATGCAAGTGTCCCACCAGCCTGGTTTGCGGTCATCCATGCTGTGATAACCGGCGGCGTGATGGTGTCCGCTTAACGCGTGGCATACGAGGACAGCATTGGAGCGATCGGCATTCAGTTCGCCATAGGTCTCATATACCAGTTGGTAACTGTCAATCTGCTTGCCGCATTCTAGGCGCAACGGCTCGTCAAACACCGCCTGTTCCGGTGTGACGATACCGACCGAATCCGGTGGAATGGTCTCAGGCATTGTGGCTTGGGAGTCCTGTTAAAAGCGTGTGTGAACCGCGCAGTCTATAAACCCCTTCGTTTTTGCGCAAGAAGTATTGTTTGCGGGTGGGAGCGGGTCCGAATAACACTCTTCGTGATGGAATGATTTTGAATGTTGTAAATATAACGAAAATCAAAATCTTACTATCCCGTAAAAATGGGTGTGTAAAACAGAATAAAAACTTATTATTTCGTAATATTTACTAAATATCACGTAAGTCAGCGCAGCGTTTCCTTCCTACCATGGATGTGTTCCTTAGCGTTCTGTATTGGTCCATGAAGTGGTCTCTCCTTCTGGGTCAAAAACGCCGATACACCATGAAAACAACAATAGGAAAACTGCAAGTATGATTACTAAGACTCCTTCTAAATCACTCCCTTTTTTGGCTCTCTCTCTGGCATTAGGGGTGTCGCAGGCAAACGCTGAATTTGGTATTGGTGCCAATATCGAGCTTGATACTGATGTCATTGACAGTAAAGCTGGCGACACGACTTATGAGCAGGGTGGAAGGATCGAGGTCAATGTCACCGGTAAAAAAGAGCTGAATGGATACTTTGTCGAGGGTAAAGGTTCCGGATTATTGAAGAAAGACGGAACGGCTGCGACTGATGATATGTGGATCAAATTCGGTAACGATACCTGGGATCTTCAGGCGGGACGTTTCGAGGCGATTAACCTGTTCCCTCTGGGTAAAGATACGGTGGTTTCTCACGCTGGTGAGGACGGTGGTGCAGTCGTTTATCAAGCCAATAAGGTTCGTGGCCGCGCCGGTGATAACGGTGGTCAGTTCGCGTTGCGGGTACGTCCCAGCAGTATGATTTCTCTTGAACTGGATACCATCTGGGGAGATGCGGACGAAGACGGGGATAACCAGGAAACCTTCTCTGGCCTCCGTCCAAGTGTGACTTTCTCTGGTGATAGCTTCAGCATTTCTGCAGGTTATGAAAAGCTCCAATATGAATTTGCAGATACAACTGCGGACCCTAAAGAAGTGGACCAGTCCGGTTTCGGCGTAACGGGGAACATAAGTGCTGGTGGTGCGAGCATCAACCTGAATGCTGCAATGGGTTCCGATGATATCAGCAAATCAGACGTTACCACCTTTGGTGCCAATGTGACCTACGGAAACTTTGGTCTGGGTGCTGTCCATTCAGAAACCGATGTTGATGGTGTTGATGACGACCCAACGGTCACCACGGTCTACATCGCGTACACGCTGCCGTTGTTCGATATTGACAACGCATCAGTGACCTTCGCCGGCTCTACTTCATCAGCTGACAATGTAGGCGACGATGACGAGCTGAACCAGTTCCGTACCCGCTTCAACTACACTTTCTGATTTTCACCTAAATTTGTTTTCAGGCACATGGAAGCGCCTGCCGGCAGGTAAGCCGAACCAAGCCTGTGCTTGATCTTCCGACGTTGTGTGATTGCGCCACCTTAATCAGGGTGGCGCTTTTTTGTGCCCGCTATCTATCTGCTGCCAGTCAGGTCTGCTCAAGAAGAGAATGCTGTTTCCGATATTGCAGAGGGGATTCCCTGTAATACTTGCTGAATACTTCATAGAAACGGGTAATTGAGGTAAAGCCGCTATCAAAGGCGATGTTGGTGACTTGGTCCCGGGTGTGTAGAAGCAGTCTTCTGGCGTGGTTGACTCTCAGGCTGGTGAGGTATTCCAGCAACGACATGCCCACAGATTTTTTGAATACATTCATGGCGAAGTTTCGATGTAGTCCTACGGACTCGGCTATGTCGTTGATCGTAATGGGCTGACGATAATTTCTGATAATGAACTCCACCATGTTGTGACTGTGAACGAGGTGTCGGCACAGTGACTTGCTATGGCCTTGTGCCGCTTCTGAGTAGGGCGTGTCAACCAAAAGTCTGCGCAGCATCAATCCTATCTCGTCAATGACAAGTTCCTGCAATCGGTCATCTTTGCATGCCAGTTCCTGAGCCCAGCGCTCGGCAGTCGATAGGTGTACCAGGTTTGAAATATCTGAGATATAGGGAGTGGTTCGAATCAGGAATTGCCTGAATAGCTCGTTGTCCGGCAGACAGGGGAGAGTGAAAAGGGGGATGCGCAGCTGTAGGGACAGTGCATCGCCGGAAATGGAATGCAGCCAATGTGGGTGCAACGCCGAGAAGCAGGCAATAGAGCCGGCAGTCAGGAGAATATCTTCATCCGCGTAAGTAACCTCGAGTTGTCCAACTAGCAGGATATTGAGTTCCAGATGACTGTGCTGATGTGAGTAATGCATTTCTTCAGGGCTACCAAAATAGAACTCTATTCTTTCACATGAGGTGCCGGGAGATACCTTTGCATATGGATCGTCTTGGGTGGACTGCCTACTCATTATGGAATTCCAGGTTGGGTTAGTCGTATGACCGAAACCATTGGGCCTGCCTGGCCTGGATATGCCTGTTTACTTCACTACCGAAACGGTTGATGCCTGTGCGCGGTAAAAAAGTCTAGGGAGACTTGCGGTCTCAAGTGTACGAAGCATTGTGCCTGTCCATGGGGCGGTAAATGCTTGGGATTTATGAAAAGTCAGGGGGAGTGGAGATGTCGGGAGGATAACTTGGTGCAATGAGATGGTTGTAGGGCAGAAAGAATGGAAGGTGGTGGTGTCAAATTATGCATGGTCTGTCTTCTCAATCATGTTGTTATTTTAATAGGTTCCAAAATGAACCATTGAGTGATCTTTAAAATAAGATATTGTGTCAAAATAATCAATAAAGAATAAAATCGATCACAAATATGGGTCTATTATTTTCGAATATGATCGATTTAAGCCACGCCTGCTGCGAAAATATCAATTAAAAAGATGGACATCCTTGTCGTAACGAGAGCGGTTTTGTCCAATTTCCCTGGACGGGTGTGTCGCTCAGACATGAGAGCAAAAATGGCAGAAATTCTGAGTATTCTGGATGGCCGGCAAGCTCTTAATAGCGGTTTTAACAAACGTGGATGATGCGTCGTACATGCCAGCAGGTCTCGATCATTTTGTTATTTTCTTGAGTCTAGAAATGAACTTTCGATTTTTGTGAATTGTGGAATTTTTATTCTATAAAATCAATGAATAGATATATCGATTTACTATTAAAAGGAAATATATATTCCTTCTGGTGTGTGGAGGAGTGCAAGAAAGAGAGGGAGAACGCAGATAATGTGCCAATAAACAGATAGATGGATGAAGTGTATGTGTCATCGGATGTGAGGTGGAGTGTCAAATTTTTTCTGCTGGTTTTGAGGACTTCAAAGTAACGTCAGCAGGAAGTGAGGGAAAGCACCGTTTTGGCGGTGCTTTTTCATGTCGAGCCGGTGGCTTATCCCAGCATGCTGGGGAGATTGACCACTTTCTGTCGCAGCATTTGCGGCGGTGGACGGCGTAACTTACGCTGGATATTTTCCGCTTCGGTGATCTGTGCGTGAATCTCACCCATCAGACCCTGCAGTTTGCGAGTCTGCGAACGGGTGTCCTTCGCGTTGGCAGCCAGCTCCTTGAGACGACGGATCTGATGCTCAAGCAACTGTTTCTGCTCAATCGTGTGTTGCAGGATTGGCAGTAAGGCTTCCTGCGGCCAGCGCTCGGTCTCTGCCTCGATTTCTGAGTAGATACGCTTGGCTTCACTGACCAGAACGGTAAAGAACCGTTTTACCACGATGGTTTGTTCAGTCATCAACGTACGTGGGTTGCGTCGGAAGCTCTCCGCCCGTTTTTTCAGGTTCTCCAACTCCCGAACCTGGCGACTGATATTAAAGGTAATCGGTCGTAGATGGCGGGATTTTGGATCATTGGAATAACGTTCGTAGATCGAACTGACCATTTTTTGTGCCAATCGGGCTTCGTGATTCAAATTGCTCAGGTCATTCTCAATGGACTGGAAAAAACCAGCCATGGCGCGACCCATACCAATCGTCGTCCAGCTGTTGATCAATTCTTGACGCGTCTGCTTGGCATGCCCCTCGAAATGCTCGATAGCCACCAAGCGCTGAAGGATCATTGCCTGGGACTTCATCAGCCTCCGGCTGGAACGCAGGGTAAACAATTTCTTGTAATAGAAGTTGTAATCATCCTGGGTTTTTTCTGTCAGATTGCGCAGGAAGTCAGAGCTGACCCCCTTCTGTTCACATTCTTCAAGACGTTCCTCGTAGTTCTGCAAGCGACCCTGCAGGATGGCCTGGCTATTTTGCAGCATGCCCAGTACATCGTTGACCAATGTCTGGGTAATCAGGCGCTCTTTTTGGGTAAGAATCTGGTTGGACAGCAAGTCTTCCAGCTTATCGAGCTGAGACTTGTGCAGTCGCTCATCGTCGCCTTTAATGCGTCCGATCAGTGCCTGTTTGGCTGACAGCAATAATACGTCCTTGGGTTCCAGCCCCAATTGCTCCGCGGTTTTGCCTCTGACTTGGGCAATCGCCTGCTCTGTGTGTTCCTCGCCCTGGATGTCGTCCCAGAGAATGTCAATCTTGTTGAGAACAGCAAAGCGTCCGGCCCGATGATCTGCATTATCGGTAAATATATGTTCCCGCCAGATTTCCATGTCGCTGGCAGTAACACCGGTGTCCACCCCAAGCATAAAAATGACGGCGTGGGCGTTGGGAATCATGCTGACGGTAAGTTCCGGTTCCGAGCCCAGGGCATTCAGGCCCGGTGTATCAAGAATTCGTAAGCCTTGTTGCAGAAGTGGATTTTCCAGGCTGATAAGGGCGTGTCGCCAAGCGGGGATGATTACCATGCCGCTTTGAGCAGGATCACGCTCCAGTGCGGATAGTTCGAAGCCAAGAGCCCGAGCTTCCTCGAAGGGGACAGATTTGGTTCTGGCAACTTGGTCCAGAGACTTGCGCATTGCCTCCGGAGAGCTCATATCCAGCGGAAAAATAATCCAGTCGTTCAGTGAGCGTTTGAGGTCGGCCAGGGATTTTTCTTCCTGACGGGTTTCTATGGGAAGTACTTTCAGGTAGCTCCCGCCGGCATGATCATAGAACAGCTCAGTCGGACACATGGTGGTGCGACCGGCCTGCGAAGGCAGCATCCGTTGTCCGAACTCGGCAAAAAACAATGCATTGATCAATTCGGTTTTCCCACGGGAAAACTCACCGACAAATGCAATGGTCAGAGTATCTTCATGGAGCAGCTGAATACTGCGCTGGAGCTTTAGCTCCAAGTCATCCGAGGACAACTGGTTGGTGCGAAGCCAACTTTGATAGTGGGCGATTTCCCGAATCAGTGATTTCTTCCACTGCTGGTAAGCTTCGACTTGATGACTTAATCCGCCGCCTTTCATCCCGGTTCTCACTTCTTACGGTTAAGACCTTAATTATAGGTAATTTTCTGGAGCCCGTAGCCGAGTTTAAGGCTTGGTTCCAACTATCCCTAGTACCGACAGGAGTCGAAATAAAACCTTATCACGCCATAAAAATCAATATATTAAGCCTGAAATATAGAAATAAATGGAATGTAATCTTTTGTTGAGAAAGATGTATTTTTGTAGAAGTGTGAACTTGATAGAGCGGGCTGTTTCGTGGCAGAGGAGGCAGATTTTCGACTTTCCGCAGATCGCGGTGAACACGATCTGCGGAGCGCTTCATTAATGAATGACCATGCTTTGCAGATGGCTGATCACAATGTTGATGGCATTGATTACCAGAAATACCAGAATAGGAGAGAGGTCCAGCCCGCCAAGGTTTGGCAGAATCTTCCGAAAGGGCCTCATGACCGGCTCAGTCAGTTGGTACAGCAGTTGCGCTGCAGGATGATAACTGCCCGGGGCAATCCAGCTCAGAACAATCACCGCAATAATGGCCCAGAAGTATACCTGGACGGTTAAATCCAGAACCTTCAGTAAGGCGAGCGGTAACAACAGTGTCAGAGGAATGCCAGATCCCCGCAGGGCTAAAAGAAGAACATAGGTTAACAGTTGTAGCAGAATCGCCAGTACCAAAGAGGCAATATCCAATCCTCCCATGCCAGGGATAATGCGACGCAAAGGGATGACAAATGGATTGGTCGCCTTCACCACAAACTGGGATATGGGATTGTAAAAGTCCGCCCGGGACAGTTGTAACAGGAAACGCAGTATCACAATCGTTATATAGAACGATGCCAATATCTGAATTGTGGAGATAGCAATCTGACTCAACATAGTGAATGAATTCCGTTAACCTCTGGTCGAGGTCATAATGGTGGCTATAAGTCTGAATTTCCAGTGTTTATCAAAACAGTGACAGTAATAACCGCGATTTGGCGGCGGTTATTACTCGTTTTGATCAGGCATTCGGGACAGGATTCAGGCGGGTGGCTCTTCACCTGCGAGTTCATAGGATCTTGACCAGGCGTCACCGATGGCTGCCGCTACAACCTCTGCCAGTTTTTCCTGCTCAAATCGTGATACCGCCCTTTCTGTTGTGCCCCCAGGAGACATTACCCGCCGCTTTAACTGTTCCGGAGACTCTTCGCTACGGGATGCCAGCTCGGCCGCGCCGCGCATGGTTTGGATGGCCAGGGCTCTTGCGTCAGCTGCATTCAGGCCCAGCCCGATGGCGGCTTTTTCCATCGCTTCGATAAACATAAAGCAGTAGGCCGGTCCGCTGCCGGAGAGTGCCGTGACCGTATGCAGGTCAGATTCGGCAGGGACCCAGGCGACAAGGCCCACGGATTCGAACAGACTGGCGGCCAGATTTTTTTGCTCCGGGCTGACCCGGCTGTTGGCGAATAAGCCGCTGGCGCCGATATGAACCAGTGCAGGAGTGTTAGGCATGCAACGTACCACCGGGAGATCTCCTCCCAGCCATTCCTCAATTTGGGCAATGGTAACTCCTGCCGCAATTGACACAATCAGAGGTTTGCGTGCCTGGACACTATCCCGTATACCCTCACAGGCTGCTTTCAGCACTTGGGGTTTGGTGCAAAGGAGCAATACATCGGTATGGTCAATAAAAGCATTATTGTCCAGGCTGGTGTTGATCGGGTATTCAGCCTTCAGTGAGTCCAACTCCCCACTGTTTGGCGCGCAGGCTGAGATGGACGATGCTTGATAACCGTTAGCGATCAGGCCACCCAGAATCGCCCTGGCCATGTTGCCCGCTCCGATAAAATTCAAATGTGCTGTTGCCATGGAAAACCTCTTTTGCTGGTGCCGCCCGCATTGGATTGCCGACAGACAGGTGAATTTTGATGGTTAGGATTTAGCGTCCGCTGTAGTCCCTTTCCCCGAAGATGGCGGTGCCTATCCTGACGATCGTAGACCCTTCTGCGATAGCTACTTCCATGTCTTGACTCATTCCCATTGATAAGGTGTCGATCGTATTGTGTCGGGATTTCAGATCCTCGGCGACGGCGGCGACTTTTCTAAAGCTTTCCGCCAGAGTGCTTTGGTCGTGAGAAGGGTTGGGAATGCACATCAGACCCCGCAGGCATAGTCGCGGGAGTTTCGCGATATCGGCAGCCAGGGATTTGACTTCGTCCAGCGGAACGCCGGATTTGCTGTCTTCCTCGTCAATATTGACCTGAATGCACACATTTAAAAGTGGCATGTTTTCAGGTCTTTGCTCTGACAGCCGGGTAGCAATTTTCAAACGGTCCACGGTGTGTATCCAGTGAAAATGTTCTGCTACCTGGCGGGTTTTATTGGATTGCAGCGGGCCGATAAAATGCCATTGGATAGAAAGATCAGACAGCTCCTGAATTTTTTGCAGAGCTTCCTGCAGGTAATTCTCTCCGAAATCTCTCAGTCCGGCAGCGTAAGCTGCTCGAATGGCCTCGGAAGGCTTGGTTTTGCTCACTGCCAGCAGGGCGACTTCCCCTGCTTGTCGGCCGGCTGATTTTGTTGCATTTTGTATTCTGAGGCTTACGGAATTTATGTTGTCTGCTATGCTGATCATATATGCGTATCAATAGCTTAGGAACGGAGAGCGGATATCGTCCTAAACCCACCGATTCCCTGAGTTATTTAGAGTATAGTTTCCAGCATTTCGATTATCGTAGAGCCGTTATCGCCAACTTAATCTGTCGTTGTATGGCATTCCCGTTGCGCCGGTGTTGTGACCGATAAGCATGGTGAAGCAGGCCATCTGCGCCCGGATAGACCTAGATAGGCAAGATGCTGAATACTGGACGCGCTGATTGTAACTAACCTGCCTGCAAAATAAAGGGGCTGGCCATAATCCCTGGCTGCAAATGTTCCTAAGGCGGGTGGAAGAATTGAGAAGAACCATATACGGGGACCACTATGGATATTACCGAGTTGCTCGCGTTTTCTGCTAAGCAGGGCGCTTCCGACTTGCACCTTTCCGCCGGCTTGCCGCCCATGATTCGGGTGGATGGCGATGTCAGACGTATCAACCTCCCTCCCATGGAACACAAAGAAGTCCATGCTTTGATTTACGACATCATGAATGACAAGCAGCGGAAGGACTTCGAAGAGTTCCTGGAAACAGACTTTTCCTTTGAGGTACCCGGTGTTGCTCGTTTCCGTGTAAACGCATTTAACCATAACCGGGGTGCCGGTGCGGTATTCCGGACAATCCCCTCCAAGGTGCTGACAATGGAGGACCTGGGGATGGGGCAGGTGTTTAAGGACATCGCCCTGAAGCCGCGTGGCCTGATTCTGGTAACCGGGCCTACGGGTTCCGGTAAAAGTACCACGTTGGCTGCGATGATGGATTTTATCAACGATAGCCGGTACGACCATATCCTGACTATTGAGGACCCCATCGAATTTGTTCACGAAAGTAAGAAGTGTCTGGTGAACCAGCGGGAAGTCCACCGCGATACGCTCGGTTTCAGTGAAGCTCTGCGTTCAGCCCTGCGGGAAGACCCGGATATTATCCTGGTCGGTGAGATGCGGGACCTTGAAACCATCCGCTTGGCATTGACGGCGGCAGAGACCGGTCACTTGGTATTCGGGACTCTGCACACCACCTCAGCGGCCAAAACCATTGACCGGGTGGTTGACGTGTTCCCGGCAGAAGAGAAGTCTATGGTGCGTTCCATGCTTTCCGAGTCTCTGCAGGCGGTTGTTTCCCAAACCCTGCTGAAGAAAGTGGGTGGGGGCCGGGTGGCGGCTCATGAAATCATGATCGGGACGCCGGCAATTCGTAACCTGATTCGGGAAGATAAAGTTGCGCAGATGTATTCCTCTATCCAAACGGGTGCCAACATCGGAATGCAGACATTGGATCAATGTCTGAGCACCCTGTTATCGAAAGGACTGATTAGTCGGGATGCAGCACGCGAAAAAGCAAAAATGCCGGAAAACTTTTAATATATGATGACGTCAGCGCGTTATCGGAGCTCAAGCAAAAGCTATATCTGACGGATTTGTTTGGGTCTGTGGACGTCATACAATGAAATGATGTCACGGGATAGATTGCAGAGGGTGGGTAACAGCGAAGTTATGCGGGATGCGCAGATTCGGTGCATGCTGCAGAAGATAGCCATCGGGTGAAACTATGGATTTTGACAAATTACTGAAAATAATGGTGGAAAAAGGGGCCTCTGACCTGTTTATAACAGCCGGGGTTCCACCGAGCATCAAGGTTCACGGGAAAATGATCCCGATTACCAAGTCGCCCCTGTCTCCTGAGCAGACTCGAGAAACGGTCTACTCCATCATGACGGAGAAACAGCGTTCTGAATTCGAAGTGGCACATGAGTGTAACTTTGCTATCAGTGCCCGGGGGATCGGGCGTTTCCGGGTCAGCGCATTTTTCCAGCGTAACCTCTGCGGTATGGTGTTGCGTCGAATCGAGACGAATATCCCCAAACTGGATGATCTGAAGCTTCCTGAGGTTATCAAGAAGTTATCGATGACCAAGCGCGGGCTGATTATTTTCGTCGGGGCCACCGGTACTGGTAAGTCAACGTCGTTGGCGGCCATGATCGGTCACCGTAACCGCAATAGCAAAGGGCACATCATTTCTATTGAGGACCCGATAGAATACATCCACCAGCATCAGGGCTGTATTATCACTCAGCGGGAGGTTGGGTTGGATACGGAAAGCTTTGAGATAGCATTGAAGAACACTCTGCGTCAGGCGCCTGATGTCATCATGATCGGGGAGGTGAGAAGCCGCGATACCATGGAGCATGCGGTCACCTTTGCTGAAACCGGACACCTGTGTCTTGCCACATTGCACGCCAATAATGCGAACCAGGCTCTGGACCGGATTATCAACTTCTATCCCCCTGAACAGCATAACCAGGTGTGGATGGATCTGTCGCTAAACTTGAAGGCAATTGTCGCCCAGCAGTTGGTACCAACCCCTGACGGTAAGGGGCGCCGGGCTATCGTGGAAATCCTGATTAACTCTCCGCTGGCATCGGACTTGATTCGTAAGGCTGAAGTACACAAGCTGAAGGAACTGATGACGAAATCCGGTGAAATCGGGATGCAGACCTTCGATCAGGCGTTGTACAGAGCCTACTCCGCAGGTGAGATCACTTATGAAGACGCATTGGCACATGCTGATTCGGCGAACGACCTGCGTCTGATGATCAAGCTGGGGGCAGATGCCAATACCCAGAAGCTTCAGGGAGCTGCGGATTCCTTGAGTCTTAGTGACGACGAAGGCTATTAAATAAGAAATCTACCAAGAACAAAGGGGCGTTCAAGACGCCCCTTTTTTATGTCTACTGTATTCCTACAGGGAAAGTGCTAATGCGCCTCATCCCAGTTATTTCCGATACCTGCCTCCACCAGCAATGGAACATCCAGGTCCGCGGCTGAGGACATGATTTCCTCAAGGCGTTTGGCCACCTCGCCGGCGGCATCTTCTTTGACTTCCAGAATCAGTTCGTCATGCACCTGCATGATCATGGTGGCGTCCGGCTTTTCTTTCATTAACCACTCGTCAACTTTGATCATGGCGCGCTTGATGATGTCCGCCGCGGTTCCCTGCATGGGAGCGTTGATGGCAGTGCGTTCTGCGGCCTGCTGCAGACCTTTGTGCTTGGCGTTGATGTCGGGCAGGTATAAGCGGCGACCGAAGTGAGTTTCCACATACCCGTTGTCGTGAGCTTCAGTACGTATACGGTTCATGTAGTTCAATACGCCGGGGTAGCGCTCGAAGTACTTATCGATATAACCCTGTGCAACTCCTCGCTCCACATTGATCTGGCGGGCAAGTCCAAATGCCGACATGCCGTAGATCAATCCAAAGTTGATGGCTTTGGCGCTGCGGCGCTGGTCAGACGTGACCTCATCCAGGTCCACGTTGAATACTTCGGCTGCCGTAGCTTTATGCACGTCCAGGCCTTCAGAGAAAGCCTTCAATAAACCTTTGTCGCCGCTGAGATGGGCCATGATGCGCAGTTCAATCTGGCTGTAATCTGCGGAAATCAGCTTATAGCCGGGTGGCGCTATAAAAGCTTGCCTGATGCGTCGTCCTTGTTCGTTGCGTACAGGGATGTTCTGGAGGTTGGGTTCCGTGGAGGATAAACGGCCCGTGGCGGCAACCGCCTGATGATAGGAGGTATGCACCCGTCCGGTTCGTGGGTTGATCATCTCCGGCAGGCGGTCGGTGTAAGTGGATTTCAGCTTGGAAAGACCGCGATATTCCAGAAGAACCTTCGGAAGTTCATAGCGCTCTGCCAGTTCCTGCAACACTGGTTCTGCGGTAGAAGGCTGTCCCTTCGGGGTCTTTTTAATGACGTCAAATCCCAGTTTGTCATAAAAGATTGCCTGCAACTGTTTGGGGGAGCCCAGGTTAAAACGTTCTCCTGCCAAGTCGTAGGCTTGCTCTTCCAGCTCAAGCATGCGCTCTGCCAGTTCCTGGCTGTGGACTTTCAGGCGTTGGCTATCAATCAGTGCACCGTAGTGTTCCATGCGGATAAGGACTGGAACCAAGGGCAATTCGATATCCCGGTAGACTTGCTCCAGGCGCCCTGTTTTTGCCAGTTGCGGATAGATCTTCTCATGCAGCTGCAGTGTAACATCTGCATCTTCTGCCGCATAAGGGCCTGCCTGGTCCAGATGGATCTGGTTGAAGGTCAGCTGTTTGCTGCCTTTGCCGGCAATATCTTCAAAGTGAACGGTTTCATGATCCAGGTATTTCAGGGCCAGAGTATCCATATCGTGGCGATTGGCCACGGAATTGAGGACATAGGATTCCAGCATCGTGTCATGCTCGATGCCCTGCAGCTCGATATCATAGTTTTTCAGGACGTGAGCATCATATTTAAGGTTCTGTCCGACCTTTTTAACGTTGGGGTCGGTAAGAAGTGGGCGCAACTGTTCCAAAACCCATTCCCGTGACAGCTGCTCCGGAGCATCCATGTAATCATGGGCCACAGGGACATATGCGGCCTTTCCGGGTTCGATGGAAAAGCTGACCCCCACGATTTCTGCTTCCATGTAATTGAGGCTGGTAGTTTCGGTGTCAAAGGCAAACAGGGGGGCGGCCTTCAAACGAGTCATCCACTCGCTGAAATCAGCTTCTGTGAGAACTATCTGATAGTCAGTTTCCACAGGTTCCCTGGCTGGCCGGTCATTAGTATTTTCAGGAGGATCGGCCTCTGGCGCTTTTCCGGATTCCAGTTCCCTTATCCAGCCTTTGAATTCATATTCTTTATACAATGCCAACAGTGACGCAACGTCTGTATCGGTTGGTTGAATGTCTTCGAGATTTTCCGATAACTCCACATCCAGTTTGATGGTGGCAAGCTCCTTGGATAGCGGAAGTTGCTCCAGGCTATTGCGAAGGTTTTCACCGATTTTCCCTTTTACTGTATCCGCCTTTTCCATAATGGTGGGCAGCGGGCCGATTTCGTTAAGCCATTTTACAGCGGTTTTGGGGCCACACTTGGGGACGCCTGGAATGTTGTCCACGGTGTCACCGATCAGGGCCAGATAATCGATTATCAGTTCCGGCGGTACGCCGAATTTCTCGATGACACCTTGGCGGTCCATGAAGGTTTCCGTCATGGTGTTGATCAACGAGACATGGTCGCTGACCAGCTGGGCCATATCTTTGTCACCCGTGGATATGATTGTGTCCAAACCCTTGTCTGTCGCTTCCTGGGCCAATGTTCCGATGACATCATCGGCTTCAACACCTTCCACTACCAGGAGGGGCAGACCCATGGCACGAATGATTTCGTGAATCGGAGCTATCTGGCAGGCCAGGTCTTCCGGCATCGGCGGGCGGTTGGCTTTGTAGTCGGGAAACATCTCATGGCGGAAGTTTTTCCCTTTGGCATCAAAAACCACAACAACTTTGCTGTTCGGGTAGTCCTGCTGCAGCCTGCGCAACATACTGACAACGCCACGAATGGCCCCGGTCGGATGGGATTTGCTGGAAGTCAGTTTGGGCAGTGCATGGTAAGCACGAAACAAATAGGAGGAACCATCCACCAGAATGATGGGCGTGGGCGAAGTGTCTTTACTCATAGAGGGTACTGGTTTCTAATGTCAGAAGATAATGTGAGATGGTTCGGCCTGTTTAATGATTCTCGTTTAGTGAATATCGTGTTGAACAGCAACTGCCGGACCAAGGCTGTGAGGAAGATTACCAATGTCGTTTGTGATTCGTAAAGTTTGTATTGTTCTGATTTTGGCGTTGTTGGGCACAGGAGTGTCGTGGGCAGAAGAGGAGGCGGATATCAAGATACGCTATGGTGAGGACAAGACCGTATACGAATATCGGGTGAATGGTCAATTGGTGGAAATCAAGGTTGTGCCCAAGATCGGTCCGGCTTACTATCTCGTCCCCGCCGATGGCGGCGAATTTGAGCGCTCTGACACGTCTAGCGTGGTGGTTCCCAGTTGGAAAATTCTGGAGTGGTAGCCCCTCTTGAATGGTGTGAGTGAATTATTGGTTTGATTCAAAAAGGTTGGTATGGCGGTTTTTACCAAGGTCAGTGAGGAACAGCTGCAGTCACTGTTGGAGAAATATTTTGTAGGTCCTGAAGTCCGTCTGTTTGAGGGGATTTCTGCAGGCATAGAAAACACCAACTATTTCGTGGATGTGCAGACTGAAGCCGGTATCAGCCGCTGGGTGCTGACCCTGTTCGAGATGGTCAGCCCGGAAGAACTCCCTATCTTTGTTTCCCTGACGCAGCAACTTGCCGCGGCTGGGGTGCCTGTTCCTGCAGCATTGGCAGATCGTGAGGGGAAATCCATTCAGACGGTTGCCGGGAAGAAGTGCATTTTGGTGCCTAGAGTATCCGGTCGTCAGTTGGAGAGCCCATCAGAGGAACAATGCCATCGAGTCGGACAATTGATCGCAGAGTTACATCTGGCCGCTGAGAATATTGGCGAGTACCGTGCGGTGGTGCGCGATCAGGGTTGGTTGGAAAATCATCAGCGCGCACTGGAAGCACATCTTGAGTCTGATGATGCTGCGTTACTGAAGAGTGAAATTCAGTTTCAGCATGATCAACAGGCTGAATGGGGCGATGCTCCCAAAGGCTGGATACACGGCGACTTGTTTGTCGACAATATATTGTTCGATCACGAAAAGGTCAGCGGCATCATCGATTTCTATCATGCTTGCCATGACTACTGGTTGATGGACCTGGCTGTGGCATGTAATGACTGGTGTTACGAGTTGGGAAAAGGTTACGACACTGAAAGACTGAAAGCATTTGTGTCCGGCTACGATTCGAAGCGACCTCTTACCGCAGGAGAAAAGGCTCAGTGGTCCAGCGCGTTAAGGCTGGCAGCTTTGAGATTCTGGATATCCCGGTTGATCAGTTTGCATGGAGGCGGTTATCAAAGTCAGGCGGAACAGGGAGAGGTCTTTAAGAATCCCGATGAAATGAAGGAAAAGCTGCTCGCTGCCCGAGCACAGGTTTTTCCTGCCATTACCAAGAACTAGTGGACCTGCCAAATAGCTGGATCCAGGTTTGCCTTGCGGATTCAGCTAACCGGATTTAGCTAAACACAACCGTGATAACGCCGGATAGGGCCACGATTATCATGGCGCCCAACACCCTACCCCCCAATCCGGTTTTACCGAGACTCCAGGCCAAGCCTCCTTTCACCAGCGAGTTGACGATTGCGGCGATCAGAATGCCCCACGCCGCTGTAGAGGTCGTTATTCCTTCTGCTGCCTTGCTCATTCGTGCCAGAGACAGGCTGATGGCATCAACATCTGTAATTCCTGATAGTGCTGAGAGGATATAAATCCCCTGGTCCCCAAAGGCTTCTCTTAGCGCATGGGATAGCAAGACGATAATGAGCAGGATAATACCGAACAAAAGTGCGGATGAGAGTTCCAGCGGATTTTGCTTCAAGGTGGGCTGGGCAACACTCACCTGATTCTGGCGACTCCAAAAAACAAACGCCGGCACATAGGTGCAGACTCCCATGACTGCCAGAGGGGAGAGAAGCGCCCAGGCCAGAGGCGGATTAACGATATAGAGGATGAACCAGAGCCGGGGAAACATCGTTCCGCACGCGATCAGAATGCCGGCGGCCAGCAGTCGGTTTAACTCAGGATTCTCACGAGCCAGCTTGGAAAAGTGCAGAGTCAATGCTGTTGAAGAGCTTAGGCCGGCAAACAATCCTGTCAGCAGTACGCCACGAGTTGCCCCGCCAATTTTAATGGCAAAATATCCTGCAAAAGAGATACTGCTGACCAGCACAACCATCCACCAGATTTCGTAGGGGTTGATTGCCCCCCAGGGACCATACCCTTCATTGGGCAGGATGGGGAGCATGACCAATGTCATTACCAGCAGCTTAAGGCCTGCGTCCAGTTCTTCGTCACGAATCTTTTTCAGCAGGCCGTGCATCTCTGCTTTCATGTCCAGCAAAAAGGTGGTCACGACGGCACAAACGGCTGCCACAGTAAAGTACTCCAGCATAGCCAGAGCACCGAAGACAAACGTTAATTGGCTGGCCATCAGGCTGGTGATGCTCATGTCCAGTCTTGTTCGTTGGCTGGTGATATAGGCGGATACCAAAACAATGGTGAGGCACAGGTAGCTGACCCCGAGCATCCAGAAACCGATGAGCTGGCCAAGCCAGGTACTGATGGCTCCAAGCAAAGCTATCAGAGTGTAGGTTCTGACGCCGGCAACCCGGTAACCCGGATCCAATTCACGTTTCACCCAGCCGCGTTGAACGCCGACCATCAGCCCTAGCAGGCTGGCAATAAAGAAATGAGGTAAAGGGCTATAGGAGTTCAGAAACTCTGGCATGGGCGATTTCCGATGGTTGGTCGGCAAGTTGTTGCATGCGGTGGTACTGAGAATATTTTCTCATTGAATCAACGGAGGTCCCGGCCTTCTGTGCCGCTGCATTCTCTTTGCCTTTAGTATGATTATTCTAATTTTAGTACGTATTGTAAGCCGATGAAAAAGCAAGAGCCGTTACGGTTCAAAGTCACCATTGACCATGGTAGGAGACCAAAATGAGCAAATTGAAATCTTATCAAGAACAACTTCAGCAAGCTGTTGAAAAAGGCATCAAAAGTTTCGAAGAACAACATCGGGCTCTGGCTGCCAAGCCATTTGACTATGCGGAAAAGCTGGAAGAAGAGGCCAAGACATTTTCCGTTAAGTCCGTCCGTGAAATTCACGATAAAGCATTGGATACGGTATACACCAAGTTGAACGAGTGGAACAAACTGCTCAACGACTACACTTCTGATCTGGTTAGCAAATTTGAACCGGAAGAGAAAAAAGCACCGGCTAAGAAAAAGCCTGCAGCTAAAAAAGCGCCTGCCAAGACGGCAGCTAAAGCAGCCGAAGCTGCAGCCTGATTCAATCGGGGCTGATAAAGAGCGCCGAAAGGCGCTCTTTTTTTATGCCTCTTATCACGGAGGTTAAAATGAGTAACGTTTGGAGAGTTGACGTCTAGTTTCTGTGAAGTTGTTTCATCAGATATTCCAAGCGTTCAATTTGCTCGTCGAAGTCCTCGACTATATCGTTCCGATCCTTTTGATGGCTCTGAATTTCATTCTCCATGGTGCTTTTCTGCTCGCTTAGGCGTTCAATTTCGTGGAGAATCTGCTCGGGAACCTTTTTGCCTGCCCGCTCTGCGTCAGCTGCACGGGATTCCAGGTCGACAATTTTTTTGTCATTGGCTTCGATTTTTTTGCGCTTGAGATTGATGAGGGCATCCAGTTCCTGGAGTCTGCGGTCCCGTGCCCGCCTGGCGTCACCAGGGTGGCTATACAATCTCAGCAGGGTGCGGTCCGCTTCTTCCTGCTGTCGGGCCAGTTCTTCCTGACGAGCTTTTTCTTTCTTCAGGCGTTCCTGCTCAGCAATCTGTTCCGGTGTCAGGGCGGGAGGAACATCTTTCACCACTCGACCGAAGGTGTCCACAATCTGGTATCCCTTGCGGGCATATTCGGGGGGGATTGAATTGCCAAGCACGATGACTCCGTTGTCATCACGGTAGCGATAGAGCAAGGATTTTGCGTCAGCCAGTTCGGAGAGGCATAAAACGCAGGTGAACAGGCTTGCAAGAGAAATTGTTTTTATAGTGGAAAATAACTTCATGGTATCAAAAGGCCAATATGAGAACTTCAATCTGGCCAGATGTTGAGTCGTCCAAAATAGTATGAGCCAGCTTTTTTTCATGTATCTAATGTTATTCGTTATTTCCCTGATTGCCAACGGACTTTCGGCGCTTGCCGGTGGTGGGGCCGGATTGTTGCAGCTTCCGGCCCTCATCTTTCTCGGGCTCGGATTTGCTCCAGCGCTTGCCACACATAAGATCGCCAGCGTTGCATTGGGGGTGGGTGCCACCTACCGTCATCTTCGCGAAAAGAAAATATCGTTAAAATTCTCATTCTATATGTTAGCCGCTGGATTGCCAGGGGTGGTTCTGGGCGCCAATGTCATTCTAAAGGTCCCTGATCATTGGGCTCAAGCCGTATTGGGAGGTTTTACCTTAGGGTTGGGGTTGTACTCCATGTTTTCTCCCAGGCTTGGGATGGAAGACCGACCCCGACAGCTGGGGGTTCCGGGTTATCTGGTTGGCGGACTCGGACTATTTTTGATTGGTGGTCTCAATGGTTCAATAACCTCTGGTACAGGGCTGTTTGTCACGATATGGTTAGTAGCCTGGTTTGGGCTGAGCTACCAGTTGGCGGTGGCCTATACACTGATTCTGGTAGGAATGTTCTGGAATGGTACCGGAGCGTTGGTGTTGGCAATGCAGGCGCCAGTGAAGTGGGACTGGCTGCCGGTATTGGTCTTGGGGGCTCTGGCAGGGGGCTATATTGGCGCCCATTGGTCAATTGCCAAAGGTAACAAACTGGTTAAGCGATGTTTTGAAGTGTTGACCATAGTGGTCGGATTGAGTTTACTGTGGCGGGCTTTGAGCCTGCCACAGTAATGCAGGTTCAGACTTTGATACCGTACTGATTGCGATATTCAGCAACTTGTTCATAGTACTGGGCCAGTTCGGAATCTGTCTTAAGAAACTCTAGAACTTGATCCAGCTGGATAATGGCTTGTACAGGAATCTGGTATTGTTGCTCTATTTCCTGTATGGCGGACAGTTCTTTCTGACCACGCTCCTGACGGTCCAATGCTATCAGGACGCCGGCGGGTTCGGCCCCTTCGGCTTTAATGATATCGATGACCTCGCGGATTGCTGTGCCGGCGGTGATAACGTCGTCGACAATCAGCACCTTGCCCTGTAATGGTGCGCCAACAATGGAGCCACCCTCGCCATGGGTTTTGGCTTCTTTGCGGTTAAAGGCGTAAGGAATATCGCTTTGGTGTTTGTCAGCCATAGCCACGGCCAGCGCGGAAACTAGGGGGATACCCTTATAGGCAGGGCCGAACAACAGATCATACTCGATTTGACTGTTGATCAGGGCCTCGGCATAAAAATTGCCAAGCTGGGCTAATGCCATTGACGTGTTAAACAGGCCTGCATTGAAGAAATACGGACTCTGCCGGCCGGACTTCAGGGTGAACTGACCGAATTTCAGGACTTTCCGGTCAATGGCGAATTGGATAAAAGATTTTTGATAAGTAAGCATTAGAGTCTCGATTGCCCCTGAGTTCTTTTGCACGAAATACGAATTAGGTATGATACACGCAAATTTTTATAGGTAACATCTATGAGGGTAGTAACAATCAGCGTAAACGGGCTCAAGCGCGCCGCTGCCGAAGGTTTCTTCGAGTGGATGCAGGAGCTGGACGCTGACGTAGTGTGCGTTCAGGATCATCGAATGCGAGTCTACGAGTTGGACGAACCGGAGTTTCGGCCGGAGGGCTATGAAGCCTATTTTCTCGATGCAGCGGAACTGGCCGACGGCGGTGTAGGAATTTATACCCGCCAGATTCCCAAGGCGATTATGATGGGTTTTGCCTATGCGCCGGCGGACATGAATGGTGCATTTTTGCAGGCTGACTTTGAAGCGGTCAGTGTGGCCTCGGTGATGGTGCCCTGTGCACTGATGGATGAGTCCAAGCAGCAGGAGAAAGAGGACTTCCTGGAAGCATTTGGTAATCACTTGAAGAAAACTCTGCGTAAGCGTCGCCAGTTTTTATTCTGTGGTAATTTTCAGACTGCTCATCTGGTGACGGATGCCAGCAGCCGTTATCACAAGCTGGAAGTCTCCGGGTTTTTGCCGCAGGAGCGTGGCTGGTTTGATGAAGTGTTCGATGAGATGGGCTATATCGATGCCTTCCGCCGAATGAATAAAGAGAAGAACCAGTATACCTGGTGGCCGGAAGCTGCCGAGGGCTGGCGCAAGCACGCAGGTTGGCGGACGGATTACCAAATCGCTACTGCCGGATTGAAAGGCGCTATCAAGAGAGCCTGGATTGATACGGAAACCCGCTTCTCCGATCACGCTCCATTGATCGTGGATTATGATATTGAGTATTGAGGACATGGTAAGCCTGGAATTCAGTCAGAATTGCGGAATACAGTCCAAAATGAAAAAGGGCAGCGGAAGCTGCCCTTTTTTGCCTTTGCCCTCAGGTCTCCCTGTAGGATCTATTCACCTTTAATGGCGTTTTCCTGAATCGCAAAAATTTCCTGCATCCCCTCTTTGGCCAAGTTCAACATGGCGCTGAGTTCAGATTCGCTGAACGGCGCACCTTCTGCGGTGCCCTGAATTTCGATAAATCCGGTTTCATCGGTCATGATAACGTTCATGTCGGTTTCTGCTTTTGAGTCCTCGGCATAGTCGAGATCCAAAACCGGAGTGCCTTCAAATACACCAACAGAGATTGCTGCCACCTTGTGCTGCAAGGGATCTTGTTTAATCAGGCCTTTTTGCATTTGTCCCTGAATCGCCAAAGCCAGGGCTACATAGCCGCCGGTGATTGAGGCTGTGCGTGTTCCGCCGTCTGCCTGAATTACGTCGCAATCAACGGTGATGGAAATGTCCGGCATTTTTTTCAGGTCCAGGGCTGCTCTCAGGGAACGGCCGATCAGGCGCTGGATTTCCACTGTTCTACCCTGTTGCTTGCCTCGAGCTGACTCCCGCTGGTTACGAGTTCCTGTCGCACGGGGCAACATGCCGTATTCCGCTGTCACCCATCCCTGGTCTTCGCCCCTTAAGAATCGAGGTACGCCTGTCTCCACGGATGCTGTGCAGATGACCTTGGTGTCTCCGAACTCTATCAGCACAGAACCTTCCGCATGCTTGGTGTAATTCCGGGTGATGCGTATCTCTCTCAGCTGGTTTGGGAGGCGTCCACTGGGTCTCATAAATTTATCTCAACAGTTGGGTGACTGGATTCAGGTGGTTTTCCACCCGTCATACAAAGGGCCAAAATTGTAACATGATCCAGTGCATGTCGACATGAGTTCCGTGCAGTCCAGACAATTGAAACCCATGGGACTTCACCTCTCTTTTTGATTCCAGATTGAGTGTAATGATTAGTCATTGCATACAGACGTTGATAGCGTGACAATCAGGTTGCTTATTTTAATGCCTCAATGTTTTACTGGAGGTTTAAATGCCCGTTATTCGAATCAAATCCTTGCCTCTAGCACAGGATACCGATATTGCACGTGTGCTGGAGGGCATTAGCAAAGAGTTTGCAGAAACTGTCGCTGTCAGTGTGGATCAGGTATATCTCAGCTGGGAGTACTGGTCCCCTGGACATTATGCTCACCAGGGAAGGGCGGCAGGTCTTCAGGAAAATGAAAGTCATCCCATTCAAGTGGAAATGATTACGGCGGATGTGTTCAGTCAGTCGCGCGTTGAATTGATGCTGGGAGCGATCGCCCAGGCGATCAGTCGGCGAACTCATGTCCCAATGGATAACATCTTTATCATCCGACAGGTAGTCTCTTCAGGAAATGTGTTTGAACAGGGAAAGGTCGAATTTTGGGATGTATCATCCGATGGAGACTACAATCACAGTTAGCTGTGGGAGCCTGCAGAAGGTTATGGCAGCTCGCGGGTAATTTATAGATGCCTGCGGGCGGTTGCAGGTGACTGCGGATTATCGGAAGCGCTTGTAGAAAAATAATCTGTTTGTGTGTCGGCTGCAGGTTGACAGTCTCCGGTTTCCATTATTAAGTTGGCATCAATTTGCGGCGTTGCAGCCGTTGTCGTTAAACACAGGAACAAAGGTGGAGAAATTATGATTCGCAGTATGACAGCATATGCCCGGCAGGATGCCCGAGGCGAGTGGGGAACTCTGACCTGGGAACTGCGTTCTGTGAATCACCGCTACCTCGAGCCGGTATTCCGAATCCCTGAAGCTTTAAGGGATATTGAACCTGCGCTGAGGGATCGTCTCAGACATTATGTGCAGCGCGGAAAGTTGGAATGCCAGCTGAAGTTCCAGCCGGAAGCCCAGGGTAGCGGCAGCTTTAGTGTGAATGTGGAGTTGGCGGCGGAGCTTAACCACGCGGTCAATCAGATTAACCGGTTATTGGATAATCCAGCCCATATTAATGCCTTTGATTTTATCAACTGGCCTGGGGTTATGGTCAGTGAGGAAACAGATCTGGAACCGGTGAAGGAAGAAGCTGTCAACCTGTTCAATCAGGCTCTCTCGCAGTTGGTTGATACTCGCGAACGGGAAGGTGGACGAATTCATCCCATGTTGGATGATCGCCTGAACAGCATTGCGGGGATTGTCGAAAAGGTGAGAGAGAAAATGCCTCACATTCTGGAGCGTCAGAATGAAGCGCTGAAATCCCGCTTTGAAGAACTTCAACTGGACGTGGACCCCACCAGACTTGAGCAGGAGCTGGTGATGGTGTCACAAAAGGCGGACGTGGCGGAGGAACTCGATCGTCTGGAAGCCCACGTTCATGAGGTCAAGGATGTGTTGACCAAAAAAGAGCCTGTTGGCCGACGCCTGGATTTTCTTATGCAGGAGCTGAATCGGGAGGCGAATACGCTTTCCTCTAAATCCCTGGTGACAGAAACCACCCAGTTTGCTGTGGAGTTGAAAGTTCTGATCGAGCAAATGCGGGAACAGGTCCAGAACATCGAATAATGCTGCAGATAGGAATGGATCAATAGTTGGCGCGCACAAATCCTGTTTAAACGCTATAATGCGCGCCCTTTAGCAGTAGCGGTCTCGGGAGCTGAGATCGTCAAAGCGCGTAGTGTTTAGGAATTTACAGGAAGACTGATTATCATGGCGAAAGGCCGATTGTTTATAATTTCCGCCCCTTCCGGCGCAGGCAAGACCAGTCTGGTGGCTGCGCTGTTGAAGCAGGATGACCAACTCAAAGTGTCTGTCTCTCACACCACTCGCCCGATGCGTCCGGGGGAAGAAAATGGTGTGAACTACTTCTTCGTTTCCAGGGAAGAGTTTCTTGAAGGTGTAGAAAAACAGGGGTTTCTTGAGCATGCGGAAGTGTTTGGAAATTTCTATGGCACCTCCCAGCAATGGGTCGATCAGGCGATTGAGCAGGGGATAGACGTTATCCTCGAAATCGATTGGCAGGGTGCCCAGCAAGTAAGACGCCTGCGACCTGAAGCCCGATCTATTTTTATTCTCCCGCCGTCTCTGGAAGCGCTAAAGCAAAGGCTGGAAGGCCGTGGACAGGATGCTGCCGACGTCATTGCTCGTCGATTGCAGGAAGCGGCAGAAGAAATCTCTCACTATGGTGAATTCAACTATCTGGTGGTGAATGATGACTTCGATCAGGCGCTGAAAGACCTGCAATCCATATTCTGCGCTGAACGGCTGACACTTGAAGCTCAGAGTGTTCGTCACGCAGCACAATTGAGCAAAATGTTGTCAACTGTGTCCGAGTAGCATAAACTACGCGGTCCTTCAGGTGGGTGAAGCCCACTCCTCCTAAGATTTACATGAAAAGTGGTGTGTTATGGCACGTGTAACCGTTGAAGATTGTCTGGAAAATGTAGCTAACCGTTTTGAACTGGTTATGGTGGCGACCAAGCGCGCTCGCCAGATTGCCACTGAAGGTAAAGATCCAAAAGTGGAATGGGAAAACGACAAGCCTACAGTTGTCGCCCTGCGCGAGATCGCCGAAGGCTTGGTCACCCCGCAATTGCTGGATAACGAAGAAGAATAATTCCCCATCGGTTCGGTGGTTGTAGTCCGTTTTTCGGACTCATCTGTGGCATCGAGCTGTTTCCGGGCGATGGATCATCGCCCGGATAGACATTTCCAATCAGTCGCCACATCTCTTTGCCCTTGAATTTTCGGGCTTTATCTTTATATTGAAAGTTATAAGTGTCTGCTCCCCATATTGGGGCAGTTGAGACATCGTTGTGTACCAGATTGTAACTTTGCGGGAATTGTGTGCCGACCATAGATGCGCTTGCGGAACGACTAAAACACTATCTTGATGACGGCCATATCAATATAGTCAAGCGTGCATTTTATTATGCTGAGCAAGCCCATGAGGGGCAGTATCGGCAAAGTGGCGAACCTTACATTACCCATCCCCTGGCCGTTGCCAATGTGCTGGCTGATCTGCAATTGGATCACCAGTGTCTGTCCGCAGCTATGCTGCATGATGTCATTGAAGATACAGGAATTCCCAAAGACGCTATTTCCAGTCAGTTTGGTGAGTCAATTGCCGAGCTGGTGGACGGTGTCAGTAAGCTGACGCAGATTGAATTCAAATCCAAGGCGGAAGCCCAGGCGGAAAACTTCCAGAAAATGACGTTGGCCATGGCCAAGGATATCCGGGTCATTCTGGTTAAGCTGGCTGACCGGCTACACAACATGAGAACGCTGGGGCCGCTGCGTCCTGATAAGCGACGACGCATCGCGACAGAAACTCTCGATATATATGCCCCGATAGCCAATCGACTCGGTATCCACACCATATGCATTGAGCTTGAGGATCTGGGGTTTCAGGCCATGTTTCCGATGCGTGCCCGCTATATTCAGGAGGCCGTCCGGAAACTTCGTGGTTCCCACTATGAAGTCATTGAAGAAATCCGCCACAAGCTCGAAGCTCGTATGAAGGAGCGCGGCATTCCTGGCAGGATTTTGGGAAGGGAGAAGCATCTTCACAGTATTTATCAGAAGATGAAAGCAAAGCGACGCTCCTTTCACGATATTATGGATGTTTACGCTTTCCGGATTATTACTGACTCAGTGGATAGCTGTTACCGGCTCCTCGGGTTGGTGCATGGTGAATACAAACCGGTACCGGGGCGCTTTAAGGATTATATTGCCCTGCCCAAAGCCAATGGCTATCAGTCCATCCACACCACATTGTTCGGTTCCCATGTCAATATAGAAATCCAGATACGTACCGAGGAGATGGACCGGGTGGCCAATACCGGGATCGCTGCACATTGGCTCTATAAAGAAGACGATTCCAAGATCGGCAAGTCGCAGCATATCCGGGCGCAGAAATGGGTTAAAGACCTGATGGAGATGCGGGAGCGTGCAGATGACTCCCTGGAATTTATCGAGCATGTGAAGTTCGATCTGTTTCCCGATGAAATATACGTCTTCACACCTAAAGGGCGTATTCTCGAACTACCCGGCGGGGCCACGCCTGTAGATTTTGCGTACGCCATTCACACTGATATCGGCAATTCCACGGTTGCCTGTCGAATCAATAAGCATCTGGCTTCATTAAGTGTACCTCTGAAAAGTGGCCAGACCGTGGAAATTATTACCGCGCCCGGAGCCAAGCCTAATCCCGCGTGGTTGAATTTTATTGCGACCGGGAAAGCGAAAAGTAATATCCGTCACTTCCTCAAGCAACAGCAGCAGACCGAAGCTCGAGCTTTGGGTAAACGGTTGTTGAAGAAGAACCTACAGACTTTCGGCAAGCGTCTTGATGAGATCAGTGACCAGCAGGTCGAAAATGTGCTGAAGCACAATCAAGCGCCAAGCCTGGAAAGGCTGCTGGAGGAAATTGGTTTGGGAAGCCGGATGGCGTATATCGTGGCACGTCAGTTGGTGTTTGATAGTGAGCACATCGATCAGGAAGACGCTGCACAATTCGATGAGGTTACATCCAAGCCTTCATTAATGATCGAAGGGGCGGATGGGCAGGTCCTCACACTGGCTCACTGCTGTAAACCGATTCCTGGTGATCCTATTGTTGGTCTGTTTAATCGTGGCAGCGGAGTGATGATTCACTCGGAAACCTGCGATAAGGTCAAAAAGCACCTGAATGACCCGGAACATTGTGTTCACCTGAGTTGGGCAAAAAATATCACCGATGAGTTTTCTGTGGCTCTGCGGGTTGAAGTTGAGCGCCAGCGTGGTGTGATAGCTGAAATTGCCAGTGCCGTGACTCTGGCTGACGGCAATATTGAAAAGATCAATGTTGAGGAGCAAAACGCCAAACTCAGCGTTGTCAGCCTGATCATCAAAGTGCAGGGAAGAAATCATCTGGCCCGAGTCATGCGCCGTCTGCGTCATCTGTTGGTGGTGACATCAATCTCACGTGTACGCCATTAGTATCCACGCTCTCAGTCCGATAAGTGACCATTGAACCCTATCAAGTTCGAAAGTGACGTATTCGGACTAGTCAGTTCCTGATTCAGGCTCGATAATAAAAGACAGTTGAATTACCACTGGACGATCAAGTCGAGGAATCTGATGACAAACAAATCCATTATCCAAACTGAAGATGCACCCAAAGCCATAGGAACCTATTCCCAGGCGGTCAAGGTCGGCTCTACTGTCTACCTATCAGGCCAGATTCCATTGGTGCCGGAAACCATGGAGCTGGTGGGCGGGGATTTCTCCGCACAAACCCGGCAGGTGTTTGATAACCTTCGCGCAGTGTGCCGTGCAGCTGGCGGCGATCTGAATGATATCGTCAAGCTGAATATCTTTATGACGGACCTCAGCAACTTTGCTACCGTTAATGAAATCATGGCGACTTATTTCCAGGAGCCGTTTCCTGCTCGTGCAGCCATTGGGGTGGCAGCGTTGCCGAAAGGCGCTGAAATTGAAATGGATGCGGTGATGGTAGCTTCCTGAGGTGCCGTGACGGTTGAATGCCAGGCCGGAATTATTTCCGGCCTTTTGCTTTTTAAGCTATTTAATATCGATCCGCGCGATACCTTATACCTTAGTTATTCTGGCGATCATCTCACCATAGCCGGCTCGGAAGTCCGGGTAAGTAAACTTGAACCCAGACTCCCTCAAGCGTTGGTTGCTGCATTGTTTGCTGCCTGTCCGTCGTGGGGTGGCGGTGTGTTCTTGAATTGGTTGGCAGGGAGTATGAGTCCTAACCCAGGCCACCACATCATGCATGCGGACAGGCTCGTTGTCTGAGGCCAGATAGCAGTCTGCCAGTTCCCCCTCTTTATCATTTGCTAACAGGAGCAGGTGAACCAGTACGTTGGCGGCATCTTCCTCGTGGATTCGATTGGTGTATCCACTGGGGCCTTGGTCACTTTTCTCACCATTGATAATTTGTTGAAGAAGCCTGGCTCTATGCCCTCCGTAAATGCCCGAAAAGCGAATACTGGTTGTCGGGAAGGGTTGTTGCTTCAGCCAGGTTTCGGCCTCAACCAGAATTTTGCCGGAAAAACTGTCCGGAGCCGTTACGCTGTCCTCATCAACTACCTCATCTGCATCCTGTCCATACACACTGGTCGATGATACAAACAGAAAGTGTTTTGGCGGGTTGTTCCGGTAGTGATCGGTCACTCGCTTTAGAGCCTCCAGGTATGTCTGACGATAATGCTTTTCATCAATTTGCCCTGGGGTCAGACAAAAGAGAATCAGGTCTGGGGTGTCCGGGAGTGCCGAGAGGGAATCGCTTCTTAGATCCAGGGCCAGGTGCTGGCCTCCAGCGAACTTGTGCGGAGAGCGTGAGACGGCAGTAATGCGGAACCGATCGTGCAAAGCATGTGCGACTTTTTGATTCAGGTGTCCGTATCCAAGTAAAAGAAGGTGGGGTTGGTGCATTGCGTCACTCTCCAATCAGGCATATCCTAGTCATTAACTATGAACTTGGTGTAGTTTCATTTGAGTAAACTATAAGGTCAACCGATTGTTGTGGGTTGGCTAAAGTTGTTCATCACCCCTGCTTTTGGATCTCAATACATCTCAGCGGTTTGTTGCCGCTCGCAATTATTTCCGCAGAGCAGGGATGGAAAAATCTAATGACAGGATATGAAGGTGCAAGTCCATGACTTTGACTGAATTGCGCTACATAGTCACATTGGCGGAAGAAAAGCATTTTGGCCGGGCTGCTGAGCGTTGTTATGTCAGCCAGCCAACGCTGAGTGTCGCAGTGAAGAAGCTCGAGGATGAGCTGGGAATTACTCTGTTTGAGCGCAGTAAGAGCCATATCACCGTCACTGATACCGGACGCCGGGTCGTTGACCAGGCGCAACGAGTTTTGGATCAGGTCGGAGTGATCAAGGATATTGCCCAGGCCGGCAAGGACCAGCTTTCTACTCCTTTAAGGGTGGGGGCGATATATACCATTGGTCCTTATCTGTTTCCCCATTTGCTGCCGGAGCTACATCGCGCTGCTCCGGGAATGCCGTTGTATATCGAAGAGAACTATACTTCGGTTCTGCGAGAAAAACTCCGTCACTCGGAGTTGGACGCGATCATTGTCGCATTACCCTTTAATGAGCCGGAAGTGGTGACTCTTCCCCTTTACGATGAGCCATTTGTCGTGCTGATGCCGCAGGATCATCCTCTGACCCAATACGATGAAGTCCGCAGTGAGCAGATTCCGTTAAAGGAAATGCTGATGTTGGGTCCAGGCCATTGTTTCAGGGATCAGGTTCTGGAAGCCTGTCCTGAGTGGATGGATAAGCTGGGTAGGGATAGTCGGTCTGATCGTCCTCACACGCTGATTACTGAGGGAAGTTCTCTGGAGACGATTCGTCATATGGTCGCGTCAGGGCTTGGCGTTACCGTATTGCCTCGTTCTGCCGTCAGAGAGGATCGGTATGTGAGCGGACTGCTGACCACTCGTCCATTTGCGAGTCCGGCGCCGTTTCGAACGGTCGGACTGGCCTGGCGTGTGACGTTTCCCCGTCCCAAAGCCATTGATATGTTGGCCTTGGCTGCAGGCCAATGCAGGGTTCTGGAAAAGGCCGGTTAATACCACTACTGACATTCCTATATAGATCTGCGACCAAGACGTGCTTGACCAGCAACCTATCACACAATTGAAAGGTGTCGGCCCGGCTTTGGCTGAAAAGCTGGGGCGGCTGCACCTGCACAGTATTCAGGATCTCCTGTTTCATCTCCCTCTGCGCTATGAGGACCGCACTCGCGTGACTCCTATTTGCCAGCTGAGGACCGGATTGCCTGCACAGATTGAAGGCGTGGTCGTGGATAGCCGGTTGGAAATGGGACGCAAGAGGAGTTTTCTGGTTCGTCTGAGGGACGACGAAGGGGAAATCGGACTCCGTTACTACTATTTCACTGCCCAGCAAAAATCACGTTTTACGGCTGGCCGCCGTTTTCGTGTATTCGGTGAGGCCCGCATGGGGCGAAGTGGCCTGGAAATGTATCACCCGGAGACGGAGTTGCTGGATGTCACCAAACCGATGGAGGCCGCCAGCCATCTGACTCCGGTTTACCCCACTACAGAAGGCCTGCAGCAAAAACGTCTCAGAGAGTTGTGCCAGCAGGCGTTGACCTGGCTGGACCGGGAACCTGTCAAGGATTGGCTGCCTGTGGAAGTTCGGCAGAAATGGCAGATGCCCGAGTTGAATCAGGCGCTTAGATATCTGCATCAGCCGCCGGTCGATGCCAATGTGATGGCGTTGTCAGATGGTCGTCACCCCTGTCAGCAGCGATTGGTGGCAGAGGAGTTACTGGCACATCACCTTAGCCTGATGCTATTGAGGCAACGGATTCAACAGCACCGGGCGCCGGCATTGAAGAATGATGCGGGACTTATCGCCCGGTTCCGGAAAAGTTTGCCCTTCGAACTGACCGGGGCACAAAAGAGAGTGGTCGAGGAAGTGCAACAAGACCTCAGTGCCCAGATTCCTATGCTACGTCTTGTGCAGGGAGATGTCGGTTCAGGAAAAACTGTCGTGGCGACCTGTGCCGCCTTAATGGCTGTGGCAAATCAGTATCAGGCGGCATTAATGGCCCCCACTGAAATCCTGGCGGAGCAGCATTACCGAAATCTCAGTCAGTGGTTAACGCCGTTGGGTCTGAAAGTCGTCTGGCTCAGTGGAAAGCTGAAACAAAGTGAGCGTAATGCAACTCTGTCGGAGATGCAGAGTGGCACCGCTAACGTAGTGGTCGGGACGCATGCCCTGTTTCAGGAAGACGTGTCATTTGGACGATTAGGGTTAGTGATCGTTGATGAGCAGCACCGTTTTGGGGTTCACCAGCGACTCGCCCTGCGGGGAAAAGGCGAACGACTTGGAGTCGTGCCGCATCAGTTGATCATGACGGCCACCCCGATACCAAGGACACTGGCCATGAGTGCGTATGCGGATCTGGATACCTCGGTCATTGACGAGCTACCCCCAGGGCGTACCCCGGTGGTCACCGCAGTCGTCCCGGATAGTAAGCGGGATGAGGTTGTCCAACGTGTGGAGCAGGTCTGCAGGAAAGGCATGCAGGCTTATTGGGTATGCACGCTGATCGAGGAATCTGAACTGCTTCAGTGCCAGGCGGCGGAAGCAACGACTGAGCAGCTGAAAGCAAAGCTACCCGGTCTCACTGTTGGGCTGGTCCATGGTCGGATGAAGCCCTCTGAAAAAGCCCAGGTGATGGAGGCTTTTAAAAACAATGAAATACAGCTGTTAGTAGCGACAACGGTGATTGAGGTTGGGGTGGATGTCCCTAATGCCAGCCTGATGATCATTGAAAACCCGGAGCGACTGGGACTGGCACAGCTACATCAGTTAAGAGGTCGGGTCGGCAGGGGCCAGAATGAAAGCTACTGTGTGCTGCTCTACCACCCACCGCTTTCCCAGGCAGGAAAAGCGAGGTTGCAGGTGCTTCGGGAGAGCAATGATGGTTTTGTCATTGCGGAAAGAGATCTTGAAATCAGGGGGCCTGGCGAAGTTCTGGGAACCCGCCAGACCGGCTTGATTCAGTTTAGGATTGCGGATTTGCAGCGTGACCAGCAATGGCTTATGAAGGTCAGGGAAATTTCAACTCAGGTTATGCAACATCAGGACGCTGTCAGTGCTCTGATTGCCCGGTGGATTGGACAGAGGGTTGATTACGGGAAAGTATGACAAAGCTCCTGGTGGAAATATAAGGGACACATAGTCTTACAAAAATTAAGCGAACTGCATCTGCATAGTCAGTGTTTCCTGCTAAGCTAAATGAAAAGGCACACAATTAATTGGGAATTTAGCGCCAGAAGTGATTCGTATGCTGGTAGATGGTAAAAGTAAACCACCGCAGTAGGGCATCATTCTTGCGTTAGAGTGTGGCTGATAACGAAACATGATACGAGGTCTACGACTGAATGAGCGTTCCTTCTGCTGTTGTCCAGATATTGCAGGATCATACTGCAAAACAGGATTCCCTGGCTGAAGATGTTGAGAGAGTCGTTGAAGTGTCTGCCAATGGAGCCCCTAAAGATTCACGCGTAAGAGCCGTGCTATTGACCGATGACCGCGGAAGGTTACAGGTTGTATTGCCGGAGAAAGCCATTCTGGACCTGGATGCTTTAAACCAGAAACTGGGGAGAAAGCTAAGGGCGCTGGAAAAGGCGGAAGTCGACGCGGTAAAACAGCAGGCTCACTGGCAGGAAATTCCAGCGCTACCGGAGTTGACCGGGTTCCCGGTCGTACTGGATCAACGCTTGAAAGGCCTTGAGGAGATTTTTGTACCTTCGACCACCAGCGGTCGTTATCTTTCCATGAGCCGTCGCCTGTTTGAAGCGGTGATGGGGCAGACTGAGGTTCTCGAGATAGGCGTCAGCCTGCCGGACCTGTTGGTAAACCATGACAACAGTCACCACGACCTTGATCAGATACACGCGGCTATCAAGAGTTTTACCGGCCTGCGCATCTGCCAAAGACTGGAAGACACTCTGGAACTACCTCCCCTTCCTGAAACGGCCCAGCGAATTATCAAGCTTCGGGTTGATCCCAATGCCGGTATCTCTGAATTGGCAGACATCGTTGAAACAGATCCCAGCCTTGCCGCTCAAGTAGTAAGTTGGGCAAGCTCGTCTTTCTATGCTGCACCCGGAAAAGTTCGCTCGGTTCACGATGCAATTGTCCGGGTATTGGGGTTTGATCTGGTGATGAATCTGGCAATGGGGCTGGCCTTGGGGCGCACCCTGGATGTTCCTGAGGAAAGTCCGGATGGGTTTACGCCCTATTGGGAGCAGTCCGTATGGACGGCCACTCTATGTGGAGCGTTGGCTACGGCCATTCCAAAGGAGAAGAGGCCTGAGTTTGGTCTGGCTTATCTGACAGGTTTGCTGCATAACTTTGGATATCTGGTGCTCGCACATGTATTTCCGCCGCATTTCTCACTTATTTGCCGGTATGCTGAAGTCAATCAACACGTGGATGTGGAAAACTGTGAGCAGCACCTGCTGGGAGTGACCAGGGAGCAGATTGGTAGCCAATTGATGTATTCCTGGAATATGCCGGATGAGGTTGTGACAGGGATTCGTTTCCAGAAAAATCCCTACTATTCCGGGGAAAACTCCCAGTACAGCGCACTGTTGTATGTGACCACCCAATTATTACGCAGCAGGGGCATTGGTGATGGGCCTGCTCAGCCTATTCCCCAGTCAGCTTGGGAATTGCTGCATCTCTCACCCGAAGGTGCTGAGGAAGTCATGCAGGAACTGTTAGGGTTGTCTGAGGAAATGAAAATACTGGCAACAAGCCTGTCCCAGCCCCGTTAGCCTTCTAAGCCGGGTGTTCAGCATTGCGCGCCCGGTCCCTCAAAATCCACCGGAAAATCCGGTGCTTTTCTGAATTTGGTCGTATTCGTCAGCTTAAAAGTAACGTGATGTAAAATTATTTTGCGACATGGTTCTCATTTTTATCAGTTTGTGTCTATAGTTTATTTAACAGCCTGAAGACACAGGAGGAGCTGTGATGGCAGCCATGATTTTTAGTCAAGCCAGCATATATCACTTACAGCAACTCGAACTCCAATACAGGCGCCGTTGCGGGCAGAGATTTCGGCTGTCAGATGAAAATGCCCGGTTTGAATTGATTAATAAGACTTCGGCTTCTACCGATAAGATTATTCAGAAATACTATCGTCGGTTTGCCCATGAGCTGGAACCGGAGCTGGAAAACGAATTGATCGCCAGAGGGGTAATCACTCCACAAAACTGGCACTGAGTGTTAATTGATAAACCTGAAAACCCCAGACCCTTCGTTTTGTTGTGACCCGTCTTAGCCCCACGCCGATGGGGCTTTTTTTAGTCTAAGAGTAAGAAAAAGGAAAACCAGCTCTAGTGGAATTGATGTTCCAGCAGTGCTTTGGATGCGGTCAAGATTTCCACTTTATGGTCGTTCTCCAGTTGCCAGCGCTGTCTGTCGAGCTTGAACAGAAAACGCTTATCCACTTCTTTGCGGGCTTCGTGGGTGGGCATATGCTGGGTCTGGCTGTACAGATGGTTGAAAACGGCAAAGCGCTCATCCTCATGCAGCTCCGGGGCGACTGAATCCAGTAAGACCTTTACCCTGATACAGCCCTCCGAAAGTTCGACCTGACCAGCCAGCATCGCCCTGGCAATGACCTGGATGCTCTCAATGGCACTGTTGCGGTGATCCTGATAACGGGCCTGTTGTTCCTGTTCCTGCAATCTGTGAAATGACAATTTCTGATGTTGCCGACGGATAAACCACAGTAGCCAGAGAATGGCAGCCAAGCCGGCTAGTATGAATATCCATTGGGTAGTGGTGGACATAACGGGTAATTAAACCTGGTATCAGTATCTAGGGTGCAAAATAGAAAGAGTTGAGGTCGGTTATTGTAACGTCAATAAGGCAGTCTGTCTCTCTCCTGACATGGGCTGTCAGGGTCCTATGCTATGGTTTGCAGGAACCGTTGATAAACACCCTTGCTATCTTTGGGTGGCGAAAGATCTGTAAATCCCTCGTGCTCACTGACTGGTTTGTCTGTGTATTTTCACTCTGGCTGAAGAGACCTCGGGGAGTTTTAGTATATGTCGCTATGCCGGTAAGTAGAACTATGTCGGTAAGTAGAACTATGTCGGTAAGTAAAGCCATGCGGATAAGTAAAGCCATGCGAGTAAATAGAGCTATGCCGGTTAGGAGAAAAGTGAAACTTCGGGAACTTTCCGGGTCGTATTTCTGTCATACAGATTTGCCAGCATATCGGTGATGTGAACAACAGCAAGCAAAAACCTTTAGAGTCTGCTATGGTTACCAAGATCTACTGAACAGGATGTGTCAGCGGATTCTTCCCATGCAGTACCAATAAGGATAACCCACACATAGGATTTTGAGTGATGGTGACTGCACAAGAGCACCTTTTATCCCTATATCAGCAAGTTCGCTCAACAACTATTGGTCTCACCGATGGTCTGACAGCTGAAGACATGCTGTTGCAATCCATGGAAGATGCCAGCCCTGCCAAATGGCACCTTGGACACACTACCTGGTTTTTTGAAGCGCTTGTGCTGGATGCCTATCAGCCGGGTTATCAGCGATTTAACGACCAGTTTCACTACTTATTCAATTCCTACTATGAATCTCTCGGCCAGAGACACCCGCGCCCCCATCGTGGAATGTTAAGCCGTCCATCATTGGAGCAGGTGATGAAGTTCCGGCTGCATGTGGATGAGGCCATGTTGTCACTGCTGCAAAGCAAAGAATTGCCCAACGAATGCTGGCAGCGCCTGGAGTTGGGCCTGCATCATGAAATGCAGCATCAGGAATTACTCATTACGGACCAGCTTCACGCCTTCAGTTTCCACCATTTTCATCCGATTTGGAAAACGCTGTTGCATCAGCCGCCTGTTACGTCCGAAGCCGCGCCCCATAGCTGGGTAGCCCAGGCGGGGGGGCTGGTCCCTGTGGGATTGTCAGCAGAACGTCGTATCGGCGACTTTGCTTATGATTGTGAAACGCCCATACATCAGCAATACCTGCGGCCCTATTGCCTTGCCTCAAGGCCTGTAACTAATGGGGAGTGGCTGGAATTCATGACTGATGGCGGCTACCGCGATCCCCAGTGGTGGCTTTCCGACGGTTGGGCTTGTGTCAACAGGGAAGGGTGGCAAGCCCCGCTCTACTGGCAGAACAAAGATGACGAATGGTTCCGCTACACTCCTCACGGACTGTTACCCCTGGATCCGGATGAGAGCGTATGCCATGTCAGCTACTTTGAGGCCGATGCCTATGCACGTTGGGCCGGAGCCCGGCTTCCAACGGAATTTGAATGGGAAGTCGCTGCCCGTAATTATCCAATCGAAGGACGATGTATGGAGCAGGGGCTTTGGTTTCCCGGAAAGCCCCTGCCTGGTTCCGATACCGCCCTGCAGCATCTATACGGCAATGTATGGGAATGGACTCAGAGCCCCTATCTGGCCTTTCCAGGCTTCGAGCCGTTGCAAGGTGCTTTGGGCGAATACAACGGGAAATTCATGTGTGGCCAGTTTGTATTGAAAGGAGGTGCGTTTACGTCTCCTGAACAGTTGTTGCGGGCGAGCTATCGAAACTTTTTCTATCCCCACCAACGCTGGCAGGCGACAGGGGTAAGGTTGGCAAGATATGAATGAAATAATGCTGTCAGAAGAGAGCTTCACACCGGAGCAGGCGTTTTATCAGGATGTGGTAGAGGGATTGTCAGATTCCCCCAAGCGGTTACCGAGTAAATACTTTTATGATCACCGGGGGTCAGAGTTATTCGAGCAGATTTGTGAGCTGGAAGAATATTATCTGACCCGTGCGGAGTTAAGCATGCTGGATCGGGTTGCCCGCGATATTGCCGGTTCCCTCCCGCAAATTTCCCGCATTGTTGAGTTTGGCAGTGGCAACTGCGAAAAAGTTCAATATCTCTTGGATCGGCACCGTGGTGTTCGCCGTTATCTACCGATTGATGTATCCGAAAGTTTCCTTCTATATCACGCAGATCGATTGATGCAGCGCTATCAGGGCCTGGAAGTTGAACCTGTCGTAGGAGATTTTAATTTTCCGATCCGACTGGAGGATACTGAAGGGGGCAGCCTGGGATTTTTCCCGGGTTCCACCATCGGCAATCTTGATCGCTGGGAAGCGATTCGCTTTCTGCGAAATGCGGCTGAGAGTCTCGGACCCAAAAGCTACTTTCTGGTCGGGGTGGATACACTGAAAGATCAGGACATTTTGCTGGCAGCATATGATGATGGTCAGGGGGTGACCCGTGACTTCAACTTGAATCTGTTGCGACGTCTGGAACAGGAATTGGGAGCAAAAATTGATATTGACCAATTTGAGCATGAAGCCCGATTCAACGAGGAACACAGCAGGATCGAAATGCATCTTCGCAGCCGGTGCAATCAAAATATCAGAATAAATGGAGATACGTTTTCTCTGGCGAAGGGAGAAACCATCCATACTGAGAATTCGCATAAATACACCGTCGAGAACTTCCAGATGCTGGCTTGCCTGGGGGGATGGGAGCCCCGTCAGGTATGGCTTGCAGATCGTGGGATGTTCAGCATTCATTTGTTGAAGAGAATGGATTGATTTTTCCTGTTCAGTGCGGTTTGCAGTAAAGCCGTCCGTCCCGCTATGATGCCCGGATGATCTGGTGTTGGTTGTCTGGGATACCTTTAGTGATTAAGGAATTTTGCCGTTTTCTATTTGCAAGATGGAATGACCGGCCCACAAGGGCCGGCTTTATGGTGTTTGTGCTGGCGTCAGGCGTGTCACTGCCGCTAAATGCTCAGACCATTTATAAATACCAGTCGGCAGACGGTAGCTGGCATTTCTCAGACAAGCCCCCTGCATCGAAAGCTGACGGAAAAACCCAGCAACTGGAATTAACCTCAGAAAAGCCCACCATCGATGCACCTCAGGTGAAAATGGTGTCTCAGGATGGCCACAAGAATATTGTGGCAACCAACCCTTGGGCAGGGCCGGTGGAAATGCTGGTGGAAATTCGTACGGATCAGTATGACTACCTGAGGCACACGCTACCGGCAGATTCGACGGAAACCCTGTTGGAAGTTCCGCAGAATCAAACGGTGGATCTTGATTTTTACTATGTGCCGGGAGAGCCTCTCGACAGCATCCCCAAGCCACAAGAATATTCTCCCCCTTTCGCTCCGGGTAAAACCTATGGCATCAGTCAGGGGTTTAACGGGCAGTTCTCACACAATGAGCAGCCTAATCTTTACGCGTTGGATATCGCCATGCCTCTGGGGTCGGATATTCATGCGGCACGCGGCGGTATTGTTATGGCGGTGAAGGATCAATACGTGATTGGTAGCGCCAGCTATGCCTATTTCTACGATAAAGCCAATTACGTCAATATATTGCATGATGATGGGACGACCGCTATCTATGCCCATATCCTGCAAGGTAGTGTTAAGGTTAAAGTGGGTGATCGGGTGTCCCGGGGGCAGCTATTGGCGCGTTCAGGGAATAGCGGGTTTTCTACCGGTCCGCATTTGCATTTTGCGGTAAGAATGAACAGCAATGGCCATTTGAAGTCCGTCCCGTTCCAGGTAGTGGACGAAAAAGGAGGGGCATTCCCTCTGAACTCCGGGGATTTTCTGGTCGGTTGGTAAGCCTTAGGGAGCTAATCGACCCGCGGCAACGCAGCCTGTTCCTTCCAGATATTGGTGTACTTCTTTACCAGATTTTGCGGCACGTTGCTCTCAACCAGCTCGGAGATTTTGTTATCCAGGAATGACCTGAATTCAGGTGAATTGCATTTACTTGCCTTGGACAACGTAAAATATAAGCCCTCTGAACTGATAGGTTCGTCGAGGGCCACAATGTCTTCTCCAACCCCCATGGCTTCAGCTATCGCAATACCCTGATAAAGTTCGTATATGACGTAATCTGTCCTGCCGAGCATCAGACGCTCGAAGGCAAACTCTATCGATCTCACTTCCTCAATGACCAGATTCCGTTTGGAGTATAAGTCGAACTCCTGTCCGAAACTGTTATTGATCAGGGTGTCCCCCAGGTGACCTTTCAGGTTAGCCCAGGTTTCGAGCTCAAATTCATGGCCTTTCTTGACGAAAATGACGTTAGGCATGTACATCATCGGCGGCATAACATAGTCCATCCAGGTTTGCCGTTCGTCAGTAATAAAAGCGCCGGTCAGCATGTCTATTCTGCCGACTCTTGCCTCCGCCTGAGAACGGGACCAGGGGCCAACATAAAGAGAGTTCACCTTGATACCCTCATCGGCCACCGCCATTTCCAATAGTTCAACAGCTGCACCTATCAGCTTGTCGGGGTTCCGCCGGTCATGCCAAAGCAAGGGAGGGTATTCGGGATTTCCGGTAACATTCAATTGAGAGCAAAAGCTGGCGGCAGTTGATGCGCCGGAAAAGAGCATCCAGAGGATGGCTATGAAGGTGCACGTGATCTTTTTCATTACAGCTATCTCGGCTGGTTGTCGTTGTTTAAGCAGCCTGGATCCGGGCCTATAACAGCTTTAAGTTCCTCCTTATAAATAAAGCTAAAATCCTGTCATTTATCCAGCTCTATGCTGGAATTTTCACAAACTGAAGGTAAACGCCGTGTTTTTTGCTAGTGGTGTGTCAATACTGTCATTTTTTTTTACTGGTTAGGCTAGTTGCCTGTACGATGTTAAATTTATAGAGAGTCTCGTTTTTAAGGTATAACCATATGATATTTATAGATTATTTCTACGGTTATACCATCTAATAGCAATGTGAAGACTTGGTAATACGTCGGAATTCTTTACAGAACAGTAAAATATGTGTCGTCTATAGGCCTTTTTTCCTATTTTCGCGTCTGCCAAATGTTAATTTGATGTTTTAGTGTTTTGTATTTAAAGGGAAAAATATTTTTGGCATCGTGATTGCTACGTTATAGATATTCGAGCTTCCATCGGTTCTGTCACAGACGGGTGCTATGTAGAGACGAAGTCGAGGCGACGGGATCGAAGATTCCCCAGGTGGGAATCAAATTGTGGCCAAACAGCCACAATGAACTGGAAAACAGTTAAATTCATTGGCGGTGAATACCCCTCTTGGCTTAGGCCAAGAGGGTCTTTTTTTATCTGGGCTTTGAAAAACGTCTGCAGTTTACTGAAAACGCGCTGCCAGTGCTTTTGCATCATTCGATAACTGCGTAAGTGATAACACTTTTTCTCTTGCTGAGCCGGATCCCCTGGCTGCCTCTTCAATCAGCTCACTGATCTCCTGCAGATTACGGGCAATTTCCTCCGATACAGACAATTGCTCTTCTGCAGCAGTAGCCACTTCACCATTCATACCTGACATTTGGGTAATCGCCTGACTGATCGCGCCAAGCTTCTCATTTGCCTGGTTGAAGTATTGGCTGCATTCCTCAGAAATTTGCTGGCTTGTCTGCATGACACTGACCGTATTACGGGCACCGGTCTGTACGTTATCGATAATCTTTTCGATCTCTTCCGTGGAGAGCTGGGTCTTTTGTGCGAGGCTGCGGACTTCATCGGCCACCACCGCAAACCCGCGCCCCTGTTCCCCGGCCCGGGCGGCTTCTATGGCGGCATTTAATGCCAACAGGTTGGTTTGTTCTGCGATACCACGAATGACATTCAGTACAGTGCCCACATTTTCGGTGTCTGCCGCCAGGTCCTCGACTGTTTTTGCGCTGTTTTCCACCTGGCGGGCAAGGTTTTGCATCGCCTCATTGGCTTTGTTCATTGCCTCCATCCCATCTTTGGCGATAGAGTCCGTCTCATGGGCAACGTCCGCGGCGCGATTGGCGTTTTCCACCACCTGCTGGGCAGAAGCCGTCATCTCTTGCATGGCGGTTGCGACCTGGGTGGTCCGGCTGTTGGATTCATTGGAACACTGAGTGATGTCATCAGTGGTTCTGCTGATGATCGTAATATTTTCTCCCAGGCTGGTGGATGTCAGGGTGAGGTTACGTGACACATCCCCCATGAATTCAACGAGTCTTTTCAGCGCTTTCTCCAAGGCTCCCAGTTCATCCTGACGTTGTGATTCGGGAACCTCTACCAGGTAGCCTTGCCCTAGTTTGTGTGATGCCTGAATGAGATCTTTCGTGGGTTTGACGATTCGAACATTGGTCAACAATAAGGTAATCAGAGCTGACAGAATGATCGCAATGCCGAGCGAAAGACTGGCGATAGTAATCGCCTGGCTAAGGGCTGCGTTGCTCGAAACAATATTGTTGTTCGACTTCTCGACATAAACTTCTGCCGCATCCTGCAGGGTCTGGGTGGGTTCCCGGTCAATCCCGGCAACAGCCTTGTCTCCGACCTTGGGATCGAAGTTCGCATTGACAAAGTCGTTGTATCCTTTGCGGTAAGCCTGCCCCATGGACTGGTGTGAACTCTGGAACTTCACCAGCAGGGATTTGACATCAGGATCCTTCACTTGAGGCAGGGTTTCGTTCAGATTCTTCTGGATGCTTTGTTCCCGTTCTACAAAGCGTCCCCAGTATTTTTCTCTCTGTCCGGAATCAAACCCTCTGATCAGAACATTTTTCCACTCCTGAACCTGGATTTTAAAGTCGACCACCATGTTGCTGATTTTCCGTTCAAGGTAGATATCCTTCTGGACCGTCTCATTGAACTGGTTAATTTCAGAACTGGTGGTGAGAATCAAATACAGAGAAGCTCCTGCGGTCAATATGGAGCCAATGAGAATCGCGACAATCAGTTGGTAGAGGAGGCTGTTACGGATGAAACTCATTAGGCACTCCTAAAGTGACATTGTGTAGGGATGTCTTATAACTCATAGCACATTGCTGGTTAATATCCAGACAATCAGATTAAGAAGTAGGCAGTCCTGGAATGCTTTACCGAGAAGAGCGGGCCTCTTGGCCGCTTAGGAGACGTGATCTGTCAGACTTTATATGGAGGCCGTGCGGTGTGTGCATCGTTTTGTTGTCCACTTAGGGTAGGTGGTCACCCTAGGTGGACTGTCGAAGGGGGGATTACAAAGATCCTGTGCGATCTTTTTCAATGGCCTCATCAAGAAATTCAAGGAAGTCTGCCCGGGATTTCAATTTCGTATTGCCATGGGCAGTCATATCGAGCTTGGCCAGTTGAGCCGCCAGTCCCTGGGCTTGTGCGGCAAGTTGTTCTTCAGGAACGACCATGTCCAGAAAGCCTGCGGTGACAGCGGTTTTCGGATCGAACATTTCGGCGCACAGTACCGAGCGATTGAAGTAACTGGCCGGTAGACGGCCTCTGGCTAGTTCGATACCTGCATAGTGCATGGTCATTCCGATCGCCACTTCGTTCAGGCCGATTTTGTACGGCCCTTCGACGCCAATACGAACATCTGCCGAAAGCAGGAGAAAAGCTCCCTTGGCGACTGCGTGGCCACTGCAGGCGGCTATCACCGGCGTGGGGAATGCCAGTAACCGGCGGGACAGCTGGGAACCCTCTGTTACCAGGGCCATCGCAGCATCGTTACCCGACTGCATGACTTTGAGGTCATAGCCGCCTGAGAATATTCCCGCCTGTCCAGTCATGACAACAACGGCCTTGGCCTGTTCCGCCTGATCAAGGGCCTGGTGAAATTCTGCAATCAGCTCATGGGAAATCGCATTGACCTTGCCGTTATTCAGCGTGATGGTGGCAACCTGGCCTTCTAAATGAAAGTGCAATAGTTGAAACATGGATGATGTTCCTGATCTTTATAATAAGAGAGTCGCATGATAGCAGAATAATTCGGGACAACATTATGGTCGTCGCTGTCAATTATTCCGAATCCAGAGCCACTTCGTCATTAGTCGATCAGGGACAACTTTCCCCGATAATCAGCTCACTGGTCAGGACAATGTCCTGTTGTGGGCGCATTCCGAGAAATATTTCGGCTGCTTTGCGGCCTTTCTCCACGCTGTGCTGGTGTACGGTGGTTAAGGACGGGTGCATGGTTGTCGCGGCCGGAATGCCGTCAAACCCCACAATTTTAATATCCTCTGGAACCCGTAAGCCCATGCGCTGAGCGGCCTGTACTGCTGCAATCGCAATACGGTCACTCATGCATAGCAGCAACTCCGGGCGGGGGCTGATTGACAGGGCTTCCCGTGCAGCCTGGTAGGCATAGTGATGAACATTTTCCGGAATGTGCCAGATGTCGTGGCTGTCCAATGTAATGTCACATTCATTGGCGGCTTCCTGGTAGCCCCGTAAACGTTCCTTGGACACGGGAGTGACTTCTGAAAAATCATCGTTATCCCTCAGCCGGGTCACTTGATGATTGTTCAGCATTCGCAGACCCAGAATAGCGACCCGTTTGGGGGCATGTCTGAATGCGTGAATAGCAGATGCTTTAGCGCCGCTGAAGTTGTCTACCAGTACCGAGGTAATGCCTTCAAATTTACAGTCCACGGTAACAACATTGCGTGTGGGAAGGCGTAGCTGCCGGTCTGATTGGTATTGCAGGCCGTAGATGATGAGACCATCGCCAAAAAAACCGATACGCGGAGTATTCTGGTTCGGCAGTAGATGGTCGTGAGACAGTAGCAGCATGCTGTGGTGCTGCTTGTCGAGTACCTCGGCAATACCTTCCAGGAACTGATTGGCTACCGGATCAGTCACGCTGTAGCTCAAACGATCTGCCAATACGACTCCGACGGTTCCAGTGCGCCCGGTTCGCAGACTTCTGGCGGCTGCATTGGGCCCGTGGTAGCCCATTTCCCGACAAGCTTTGAGAATCCTTTCCCGCAGCTCGACTGAGAGTTGGTCGGGGCGGCTGAATGCGTTGGAAATGGTGGCGGTGGACACTTCCAACCGGGCTGCCACGTCTTTTAATGTCAGGACATTTCGATTTCTGCTGTTCAATGCTTGGCCTTGTTGTTTTTCTGCAGGTTAAATCTCATCCGTAGGGAATGCTGGCGCCTGATCAGCTTTGGGCTGCCATTGATTTTTCGACCTCGGTACGGACCAGTGCCATACCTTCGGAATCGAATACATGCACATGTGCCGGATCAATATCCAACAGGACGCGTTCTCCCTCAATAAAGCGGCTTGGAACCGGCAAACGGGCCAGAAATGGCTCCTCCATGGAATCATCTCCGGCATAAACAAAGGATTCGTTACCCAGATATTCTATGTTACGAACAGGCAGACCCTGTACTTCTGTTGAATTGTCTGGACCTTTGCCGGCCGCAATAAAATTGAGGTGCTCGGGGCGAATCCCCAGCTGAACCTGATCACCGTTCTGCAATTTGCTGCTGTCGACGCTGACGGTCAGCTCACCCGCATGAGGAAGAACAATCGTTGTCTGGCCACTGCCTGTGGCAACGACTTTAGCTGGAAGCAGATTCATCTTGGGAGACCCGATAAAGGTGGCAACAAAAGTTGTCGCAGGAGTCTCGTAGAGTTCAAAAGGTGTGCCCACCTGTTCAACCCGCCCTCCATTGAGAACCACAATCTTGTCCGCCAGAGTCATGGCTTCGACTTGGTCGTGGGTAACGTAGATCATGGTGGATGCGAGCCGTTCGTGGAGTTTTTTGATCTCCGCCCGCATCTGAACTCTTAAAGCCGCGTCCAGATTCGACAGGGGTTCATCAAACAGCAGAATGCTCGGCTCTCTGGCCATTGCTCGACCCATTGCCACCCGCTGGCGCTGGCCTCCGGATAACTGCTTGGGTTTGCGTTTAAGCAGTTTTTCCAGTTGCAGAATTCGGGCAGTGCTCATCACCCGCTCCTCAATGGTATCCTTGCTTTCCCTGTTAAGTTCCAGGCCAAAAGCGATGTTTTCATAGACCGTCATGTGAGGGTAAAGGGCATAAGACTGGAAAACCATCCCAATGCCCCTTTCTTTGGGAGTAAGGGCGTTAACAACGTGGTTATCAATCAGGATGTCACCATCAGTGGCGTCCTCCAGTCCGGCAATCAATCGCAGCAGCGTAGACTTACCGCACCCGGAAGGTCCGACAAATACGACAAATTCGCCGTCCGCAATTGCCAGGTCGACAGACTTGATAATATCCACCTGCCCAAAGGATTTTTTCACTTTTTCCAGAGTAACGCTCGCCATGAGTGAATCTCCTGTATTTATTTTTGTCGGTTGTTCATCTTAGTTGTCAACGCCTTAAATGACGGCCGTCAATGCCTCTGTTGCTTGACGGCCTTTCTGTCATATCAAGCCAACTCGCATTTCAAGCCAACTCGCCGAAGAATACCTGATAGGGTGGTAATATCAGGCGATTCCCCTGAAGTTGCGATTCAAAGCCAGGTTCTTCGAAAACCTGTTTTATCGCGGTGCTCAGTTCAATTTCCTGTGTTTTTCCGGTCAGGTTGACTGCGACGACCATGCTTTGCTGGTCATGGGTTCTGATGTAGGCAACGGTATCCCCGGTGTCTTGTAGCAACTCCAGGTCTCCCTTGACCAAGGCCGGCTGCTGCTGCCGCCATTGAATCAGTTTGCGCATCCGGCTGAGAATCGAATCTGCTGATTTGTCCTGCTCAGATACCGCATAGGCCAGATGAACGTCATTTACCGGTAACCAGGGCTCCACGGTAGAAAATCCCCCTTGGGATTCGCTGGTCCAGACCATGGGAGTACGGCACCCGTCACGGCCCTTGAATTCAGGCCAGAAATTGAGTCCGTAGGGGTCCTGCAGCCGCTCATAAGGCACTTCGGCTTCCGGCAGACCAAGCTCTTCGCCCTGGTAAATACAAACGCTTCCGCGCATGGATAACAGTAGCGCCATGGCTGCCAGCGGGAATTTCTGCGGATTCTCGTTGCCTCCCCAGCGGGTGGCAACTCTGGGAACATCATGATTGCTGAGAGCCCAACATGGCCAGCCATCTTCAATACCGGCTTCCATGTTGCCAATGACATTACGAATGTGGTCTGTTGAGTGTTCTGTGTGTAGCAGGTCAAAGCTGTAGGCCATGTGCAAGCGGTTCTGAGAAGTATATTCCCGCATGCGTGCTACAGGGTCCGCATCACCGATTTCGCCGACCGTGGTGGTTCCCGGATATTCATCAAGCAATGCCCGAAGGTCTTGCAGAAACTCCAGATTTTCCGGCTGGCTGATATCGTATTGGTGGGTTTGATAGGTATAAGGGTTCTCGGAATTTACACCCGGGTTGTGGGTATCCAGAGGAGCCGCCTGGGGGTTATTTTCCAGGCCCTTGCTGTGGTAGTAGAAGTTCACCACGTCAAGACGGAAACCATCAACGCCGAGGTCCAGCCAGAAGCGAAGCGCGTCAAGTGAAGCTTTGCGGACTTCCGGATTATGGAAGTTCAGGTCCGGCTGTTCTGTCAGAAAATTATGCAGGTAATACTGGCGTCTGCGGCCGTCCCATTGCCAGGCCGGTCCACCGAAAATAGAAACCCAGTTATTGGGGAGCGAACCATCCGGCGCGGGGTCTGCCCAAACGTACCAGTCTGCTTTCGGATTGGTTCTGTCCATTCGGCTTTCCTGGAACCAGGGGTGTTGATCAGAGCTGTGGCTGATCACCTGGTCAATGATGACTTTCAGCCCCAATTCATGGGCCCGGTTCAGCATGGTTTTGAAATCATCCAAGGTGCCGAACATGGGGTCAACGTTGCAGTAATCAGCCACGTCATAACCAAAGTCTTTCATCGGTGAGGTGAAAAATGGCGACAGCCAGATCGCGTCTACTCCCAGCGAGGCGATATGTTCCAGCTTGGAGGTGATACCTGGCAGATCGCCAATACCATCACCATTGCTGTCCATATAGCTGCGGGGATAGATCTGATAGATCAGGCCGCCTTTCCACCACTCGGGGTTTTGTGTCATGTAACTCTCCAGAATAAAAAGTGCTGTTGCATCGTTTAAACGTTTCTTATGTTTTAGCCCTTTACGGCGCCGGCGGTGAGGCCGGATACAATCCTGCGCTGGAATATCAGCACCAGTACAACCAGCGGAACTGTCACAATGACTGAAGCCGCCATGATGATGCCCCAGGGAAGCTCATAGGCGGAGCCGCCACTGATCAGGGCAATCGCAACAGGAACCGTGCGCTGGTCGTCGGTCAGGGTAAATGTCAGGGCAAACAGAAATTCGTTCCAGGCGGCAATAAATGCCAATAGGCCGGTCGTCGCCATGGCTGGCCACAGCAGTGGCATGAATACTTTAAAAATGGTCACCCATGGAGTTGCGCCATCCACGATCGCGGCTTCTTCCAGTTCTTTGGGTAACTGACGCATGAAAGTCGTTAATACCCAGACGGTGAAAGGCAGCGTGAATATCGTGTAGGAGAACACCAGACCTAACGGGTTGTTATAGATATTCAGCGCCCGGATAACTTCAAACAATCCGGATAGAACAGCCACCTGGGGAAACATGGAGACTCCCAGGACAATGGCCAGGATCGGGCCACGTCCCTTGAACTCCACCCGGCCAAGGGCATAAGCCGCAGTCAGGCCAAACAGGATGGATATGGCTACCACCATGGTGGATATGAGTACCGAGTTGCCAATGCTGCTGACGAATGACGACTGGCTCATTACCGCCTGATAGTTTTCCCAGTTGAAATGGTCTATCCAGTAGCTCACCTCAAACAATTCACTGCTGCTCTGCATGGAAGTGACAATGGCGTAGTAAAACGGAAATACCGAAAACAGTACGATCGCAATGACCAATGCATAGAAGGCAATTCGGCCTGCAATATATTTCAGTCGTTTCAGACGTAACTGTTGTGGAGTCAGAACCTGCATCATTCACCTCCCAGATGTTTACGGCCGATATATAGATAGGCGATTGTGATCAGTGCAATGATCAGGAACAGCAGTGTTGATGCGGCAGAACCGTAGCCCACATCCTGGAATTCAACCAGTTGCTGGCGTGCATACACTGACATGGACATGGTTTCCGAACTGTTGGAGGTAAGCACATAAATCAGATCGAAAACCCGCAGGGCGTCCAGTGCACGGAAGATAACTGCGACCATGACGGCAGGGGTGATCAACGGCAGAGTCACTTTGAAAAAGACTTTCACCGGATGAATGCCATCCACCTTGGCTGCCTCATAACAGTCTGACGGCAACATCTGTAATGAGGCCAGAATCAGAAGCGCCATAAATGGGGTGGTCTTCCAGATGTCGACCATTATGACTGCCCACATCGACAAATCGGGGTCTGCAGTCCAGGCCAATGGGGTGTCAATAAATCCGATAGAAAGCAACAGATGGTTGATGATGCCGAACTGATCGTGCAGCATCCAACTCCACATCTTGGCAGAGACAATTGTCGGGATGGCCCAAGGGACAAGAATTGCAGCCCGGACGATCCCGCGACCCACGAAATTTGCGTTCAGGGTCAGGGCGATAATCGTGCCCAGAACCAGTTCTGCAGATACGGTAATGACGGTGAAATATAGGGTATTCCAAACGGCGCCCCACCATTCGCTATCTGCCAGAAGTCCGTACCATTCGCCGTCTTCATAAGCCAGATAATTATCGAAGCCGATCCACTGCATGCTGGTGAGATCTGAGAAGCTGGCATTGGTAAACCCAAACCAGATCGTTCTCAACAGCGGCCAACCGGCAACCAACGCCAGCAAAATCAACATGGGGGTAATAAATGTCCAGGCAGCCCGGACTCGGCTTTTACTTAAATTGCCCCTGCGCGATTCTGTCAGCGAGGGCATGGAGGCGATGGATTGGGAAGTGGAGTCAGCCATACCTTTCACCGTTCTGTTGCTTGTGTGTTCATAAAGTTTCCGAAAAATCACATTAGGGGCGCTGCATTGAGCGCCCCGGTGGCGGATTAGCGAACCAGCCTTTTAAGCTGTTTCTCCAGTGATTTTAGGGCAGATTGGCTATTGCCGTTGCCGGAAAGTACACCATGAACGGAGTTGAAGAAGGCGTTGCTGACCCGACCGTATTTGTCGCCGGTGGGGGTTGATGGACGTGCCACGCCATTGGCAAAGGTGTCATAAAGACTGCCGAAGAACGGTGTTGCTTCGAGTACTTCTTGATCTTTGTACAGTGCCATAATAGTCGGGTTGTAGGAACCAACAATGGCCCGGCGCTTCTGTTCCTCGTAGCCGGTCAGGTAGGCTACCAGGTCTGCGGCAATATCCGGATTTTTGCTGTAGCGTGAAACCGCCAGCTGCCAGCCACCCAGAGTGCCTGCGTGTTGACCTTTTTCACCACCTTTGGGCAGAGCGACCACTCCAACTTTATCTTTGATCGGGCTATCGTCAGCTTGAGACAGTGCCCAGGCGTAAGGCCAGTTGCGCATGAACACGGAATTTCCGGACTGGAATACGCCGCGCGCCTCTTCTTCGGTGTAGTTCAACACGCCGGCAGGGGAAATCGTGCCGATCCAGCCTTTGGCGGTATCCAGTGCTTTGGCGGCCTGAGGATTGTTGATCGTCACCTTGCCATTCGGGTCGATAATGGTGCCGCCGTCATAGCTGTAGATCCATTCCAGCGCATCGCAGGTAAGCCCTTCGTAGGCCCGGCCCTGCCACACATAACCCCACATCTGTTCATTACCGGCCTGGCGCTCCTTGGCCTGGACGTCGTTGGCAATGTCGGTCAGTTGTTCCCAGGTAGTAGGGGCTTCATAGCCGTATTTTTTCAGCAGGTCCTTGCGGTAGTACAGTACGCCCGCATCGGTAAACCAAGGCATAGCGACCAGACGACCGTTGACGGTGTTGTTTTGGACCAACGACGGAAAGTGGTCTTTCTCTGCGCCATTGGTGTGGCTTTTTAGGTCCAATAAATGCTTTTCCAGCATTCCGGGCCATACCACGTCAATCTGCATGACATCGATATCGGTGGATTGGGCAGAGAGAATTTGTTGATAGAGGGAGAGTCTTTCAGTAGAGGAATTGGGAGTGGATACCAACTTTACCTCATGACCGGTTTTCTTCGACCAGGCTTCTACGCCGTCCCGGCAGACATCCAGCTCCGTTCCCACAGCACCACAGGAAATGGTGACGGTGGCTGCTTGTATAGAGGTGCCGAGCAGCAGGGAGGAAGCGAGAACGGCGAATCGACTTAATTGATTAAGCTTCATAGTGATCTACCTTGTTTTTATTTTATCAACAGACCATAAAGTCTGACTTTTACTTATCTTTAACGATTAAGAAAGTAGATCATATCAAAGGCGGTTCAGTTTTCAATCAGCCGGAAATCTTAATTCTTTCTTATCAAAATTAGACTAAAGTCGTAGTCCTGGTAAGAGGGATGGTCGTGAGAAGGGCAAGTTCCTTTGACACGGCAGCGTCCATGGCAGGGAGATCAAAGACTGGAGCCCAGGGACCGGGATGAAGGCCGAGAGTTAAGTCTTTGAACGTTTGTCCTGTGGAGCTGGTGGGCTGTTTTTGTCCTGATCCATATCAATGTCTCTCCAGCCCACATTCCAGGGTGTTGAAAGCCAGATCTTGAATCGCTTGACCAGTCCCTTGGGGCGAGCCTGTGAATGGGTGAGAGGCGCTGTGGCTTTATGATCCTTGGATTGTGGAGGGCTCTGCGGTTGCCCCATTGCCGGGGTGTTGCCGGATTCTTCCACAATCGGGTGAGGCAGGGGAGTTGACTCACTGGTCTGATTGGCAACCGTGTTGAGCTGGAAATCTTCCACAGGTGTCGGTAGCTCGTTAATGCTTTTGCCTGCCTGGATATGCTCAATGTTTTCCTTCAAAGCTTCATCCATGGCAGCCAAAATCTGCTTTTGTGTCTCAGAGCATAGGCTTCCATGAATGATGCGCTGTATTTCCACCCGCATAGATTGAATCTGGTCCCGTACACGGGTTCGACAATTGCGCTCCTTGCTCGAAACTGTCGTGATATTGGCTTTGATTTTTTCTACGGGAATGTTGAGCTTGAGTGGAGGTAATTCAATGTGGCGGCGCCCAATGAGAACGCGAAGGGCGATATTCGTGTGTGCTATGCGCTGAAAGTCACGTATTTGCTGACTAAAGTTTTCCAAAACCTCATCGCTGCTTTGGGGATTTGCAAGTTGAGGTATCGCATCGCTGATTTCACTTTGTGCTCGGAGCAGCTTTTTGTCTAATCCTGCCAAGCGGACTTTGACTTCGGCATCTGACAAGTTGCGTATCTTGCGTCCGAGGTGGTCAAAAAGCTGCATTGCGCTAATGGGCAGAGGCGTGTCACTCTGGCCAAGATGCAGCATTGCTTCGTAGCCCAGACGCAACCGCTCCAGTGAGCCGGATATATTTACCACCCGTATCAATGCGCGGCGCTTACGTTCCAGGAGGCTTAGTTCCTGGGTGAGAGTAGGTGTTTGATCTTGAGTCATTATTCTATATTAGACGACATCCTGTTCGGTATTCTACTGATTTGAATCAACTGGAATTTTTTCAAGTCTGGCAGGTCCAACATTGAGTAATTGAATGACTGAAAAATAACAAAGGATTTTTCCGATGAGGATAGATTTAATGCTTGTGAGAGACGTTGAGCGTTATTGATATGTCAGAATTTCTGGTAACACACGAGGTCTTGCTCAGGGGAAGTTCCTTTCTATTGGTGTTTTTGCTCATGGGAGTCATTGAATGGGGGCTTCCAAGGCGTCAACGCCAATACCCGAGGCGGGTTCGCTGGCCTTCTAACCTGGCGATTGTGGTACTGAACTCGGTGGCATTGCGACTACTGTTTCCATTGGCAGCGATGGGGGCTTCCCTACAGGCGGAAAAAGCCGGCTGGGGATTGCTCAATAAGCTGGCCCTGTCGGATTGGGCCTCGGTCATACTGGCATTTCTAACGTTGGACTTTGCTATCTATCTGCAGCACCGGTTGTTTCACCGGGTACCGATGTTGTGGAAATTGCATCGAATGCACCATGCAGATCCTGAAATTGATGTATCGACCGGGATCCGCTTCCACCCAATTGAAATCATATTGTCGATGGCCATCAAAATGCTGGTGGTTTGGCTGATCGGAGCGCCTCCCATGTCGGTTTTACTGTTTGAGATAGTGCTGAATGCAACCTCCCTGTTCAATCATTCCAATGTCCGACTGCCAGAGCGAGTCGATGCAAAATTGCGCTGGATGCTGGTGACGCCCGATTATCATCGGGTGCACCATTCGCGAATACGTCAGGAAACAGACAGCAACTTCGGTTTTAACCTGCCGTGGTGGGATAGGTTATTCGGAACCTACCTGCCTCAACCCGAACTTGGACATCTTGAAATGCAAATTGGCGTGATCGGGTTATCCGACAAGCGGGAGGAATTGGGGCTGGGCCATATGCTGACCCAGCCTTTTCGTCAGATCAGCTCAGACCGGTCACCGGAATAAGCGCTCCGTGTACGGCCTTGGCCGCGTCGGATGCCAAAAAGCCAATGACCGCGGCCAGATCGCCCGGTGCGACCCAACGGTCGTAATCCGCATCCGGCATGGCATGTCGGTTGTCAGGAGTGTCAATAATCGTGGGCAGGACGGCATTCACATTGATGCCTTTAGTGCGAACCTCCATGGCCAGTGCTTCAGTAAATCTCATCAGCGCGGACTTACTGGCGCAGTATGCTCCCATTTGTGCCATCCCATGGTGGGCGGCATTAGCGCCAACGGTTATGACCTTTCCGGACTTCTGCTGAAGCATACCGGGAATAACTTCTTTGCACGTATTCAAAACGGTTTTAACGTTCAGGTCATTCAGGCGTTCCCATTGCTCCATGGGCGTTTCATATACCGTGCAGCCCATGTCAAAGCCACCGGCGACACAGACGAGTACATCAATCCGGCCGTTTTCTGCCAGAACCTCCGTAACGGACTGCTTTACTTCCTCTGCATTCAACAGGTCACAGGCTTTTTTGGAAACAGAGTCACCGGGAAACTGTTTATCCAACGATTCTTTTGAGCGGCCAAACGCGATCACCCGAGCTGACTGCTCTTCGAAATGGCGAACTACTGCAGGCCCCAATCCCCCTGTTGCACCAGTCACCAGTACAACCTTTCCAGAAAAATTCATAGTGTGTCCTTTGCTATTCAGTATCGGCTAAATTTTAATGCTGGTGGATGCGGTCCATGGCTTCGGCAAGCTTGATGTCGTTCTGCGTAAGGCCGCCGGTGTCATGGGTGGTCAATGTGGTTTCCACCCGATTGTAGACATTAAACCATTCCGGATGATGATTGGCGGCTTCGGCCTCATAGGATACGCGTACCATAAAGCTCATAGCATCGCGGAAATCGGCGAATTTAAAGGTTTTGTGTATTGATTTACGGTCCTCTGACAGCTGCCATCCTGAAGCTGCGAGAGGTGCGGGTATTTCCGTAAGATTAGTCATATCACCCTCCTGCTCGTTGTTGTTATGCGGCGGGCATCCGCATGGGAAGTCCACACGAATGCCGTTTGTGGTCGATCAGGTTTACAGACAATTGTCTGACGATTTGATCAACTCTGTCTGACTATTTAATCAGGTCTGTCTGACTATTTAATCAGTAATGTATGAGGGGATGTCAATGTCTGTTTATCCTTCAAATTGCTGAAAGGCCTTTCCGACCAGTTCAGCAATAATACCTCCAGCTTTCCCCAACGGGGGTTCATTACGATAGACCAGCATGGGGGTGAAGGATACCCGCGAGCCGGGTCGGTAGTTCAGTTCGACCAGGCTGCCCTCGGCCAGCTCCTTTCTGACCTGGAATACCGGCATCCAGCCAAATCCAAGTCCCATTTCTATCGCCGTTTTCTTCGCTGAAAAACTGTGCATATAGAATACTCGGTCTCCCCCAAACTGCAGGGAATCAGGCCTCTGGACAGATTGCTCGCTGGTGTCGTTGATGGTGAGTTCGACATGATCGTGCAACTGGTCCAACTCAATGTTTTTTTCAGTGGCAAGAGGGTGACTGCTGGCAGCAACCAACACCAGGCTGACCGGAGTTAACGGGACGGCGGTCAAAGAAGGGTGAGGGTCAAAATCTTTGGCCAGCATAATGTCAGCATTGTCTTTTTCAAAACGCATCTGTACGCCGCCCAGTGCTTCAACTTTGACTTGAATTCTGGTGGGAATATCCCGGTCTGCCAATGCTTTCAGAGCGCCCATGATGGGGACCATCGGCAAAGCGCCGTCTATGACCAGTTCCAGTCGGGGCTCCCAGCCTTCCGTGTAGCGCTCGGCAAGACTTTCGATGCGCCCGGCCAGCTGCAGCATGCGGCGAGCCTCGGTCCATAGAGCTTGTCCTTTTGGGGTAAGGGTCGCGCGGTACTGGCTGCGGTCAAATATATCAATATTCAGTTGTTCTTCCAGTTTCCGGATCTGATAGCTCACGGCTGACTGGGCTTTGTGCAGCCGGTTAGCGGCTTTGGCAAAACTTCCTTCCTGAATGATGGTGTCCAAGACCCTTAGGGCTTCCATATCCACTTTCATCGGCTTACCTGTATGTCTCCATTGTACGAATATTTATATCTAAATTTTAGATTGTGATGATGCAAATATTATTCTTTTTTTAGTTAAAGAACGGCGGACAATAGTGGTATCGACTAGCTTTCAGACGAGGCCTCACTCATGCCCTTTTACGTCAAACAAGGTGATTTGCCTGCCAAGCACCATGTGACTTTCTACAAAGATACCAGGCACCCTGGCGTCCAGGCTGGGCAGGAAGAAGAATTGTATCGGGAGGAACTGGTTTCCACCCATGGCTTTGCCAATGTATACAGTACCAAGTATCACCACAACATGCCGACCAAAAGTCCCTCTGTGGAGAGGGTTGAAATCGAGCATGGTGCTCTTTGGCAAGACAGTCTAGTACAGAATTACAAACTTGACAGTCGAAAAGCCGACCGTTCAGGAAACTTTTACAACGCGCGTAACCGTCTGTTCTATAACCAGGACCTTTCTATCCATACCGCTCGGGTCACCGAACCCACGGATCAGTTCTACCGTAATGCCTATGCGGATGAAATAATTTTTGTGCACGAAGGTGAAGGGGAACTGCTGTCCGAATACGGCCGTCTGGAAGTTCGCAAATGGGATTATCTGGTGATTCCCAGAGGTACGATTTATCAACTGAACTTCAATAACTATGACAATGTGCGGCTGTTTGTGGTGGAAGCCTTTTCCATGGTGGAAATTCCCAAGCACTATCGCAATGAGTACGGCCAGCTGTCGGAAACCGCGCCCTATTGTGAGCGTGATATCCGGACTCCCGAACTGCAGGATGCGATCGTAGAGCAGGGTGATTTCCAGGTGATCAGTAAGTATCGGGATCACTACCAGGCACACCAGCTGCAATGGCATCCCTTTGACCTTGTTGGCTGGGACGGCTACCTGTACCCATGGGCATTCAATATCCAGGACTTTCAGCCGATTGTCGGGAAAATCCACCTACCGCCCAGCATTCACCAGGTATTTGGTGGACGCGGATTTGTTCTTTGTAACTTTGTACCCCGTTTATACGACTTCCATCCTGATGCCATACCTGCGCCTTACTACCACTCCAATGTGGATAGCGATGAGGTGCTGTATTACGTCGACGGCGACTTTATGAGCCGGACCGGCATCGAGGCCGGTTATATCACCTTGCACCAGGGAGGTGTTCCCCATGGACCCCAGCCGGGGAAAACCGAAGCCTCAATCGGCAAGCAGGAAACCTATGAGTATGCGGTGATGGTGGACACCTTTGCACCGCTGCAACTCACCGAACATGTCAAAAACACCATGGCTGGAGATTATCACCAGTCATGGATCGAACCTGAATCCAAAAAATAAGAAAGACCCGAAGCGGAGGAGAAATCATGAACACTAAATTTACACCGGATCGACAGCATGCCGGAGACGCAGAGAATAACCCGCTGGGTCTTCGTGGTATTGAATTTACCGAATTTGCCACCCCTGACAGCGACTTCATGGAAAAAGTATTCCTGGATTTCGGACTGTCCAAACTGAAGAAGTTTAAGGGCAAGGATATCGTGTATTTCAATCAGAACGATATTCACTTCCTGATGAACAACGAGCGTAAAGGTTTCTCCCGTGGGTTTGCAGAGCGTCACGGCCCAGCGATTTGTTCCATGGGATGGCGTGTAGATGATGCTCATTATGCCTATGAGCAGGCAGTTGAGCGTGGAGCTAAACCTGCTGAAGATGCAGATAAGGATTTACCTTATCCTGCGATCTATGGAATCGGCGACAGCCTGATTTACTTCATCGATCACTTTGGGGACAAAGGCTCAATCTACGAAGAAGACTTTGAAGACCTGGCTGAGCCTGCCGTTGTGCCTGAAAAAGGCTTCTTGAATGTCGACCACCTGACCAATAACGTTTATAAGGGCACCATGGAAAAATGGGCCAACTTTTATAAGAACGTTTTTGGTTTCACTGAAGTTCGTTATTTCGATATCCGTGGTAAGAAGACCGCACTGATTTCCTACGCATTGAAGTCCCCGGACGGCAGTTTCTGTATTCCGATCAACGAAGGGAAAGATAATAAGAATAACCAGATCGATGAGTACCTGGACGAATATAACGGCCCAGGTGTGCAGCACCTGGCTTTCGCTTCCAGGGATCTGTTGGGTTCACTGGACGCCATGAAAGGGACCAGTATTCAAACCCTGGATATCAATGATGACTACTACGATCAGGTGTTTGACAGAGTTCCCGGTGTCACTGAGGACCATGCCCGCATTCAGGAGCATCAGGTTCTGGTTGATGGCGACGAGAAAGGTTACCTGCTGCAGATTTTTACCAAGAACCTGTTCGGGCCTATATTTATAGAGCTTATCCAGCGTAAAGAGCATCACGGGTTTGGTGAAGGGAATTTCCAGGCATTATTCGAGTCTATCGAACGGGATCAGCAAGCCCGTGGAGTGATCTGATGTCTGACACGTACATTGGAGGTCCACTATGAAGCTTGCCAGTCTCAAACAGGGGCGCGATGGTCGATTGATCATCGTTTCCCGCGATTTAAGTCAAGCGGTGGAAGTCCCGCATATTGCAAGAACTCTGCAAGATGCTTTGGACAGGTGGTCTGAGACAGAGCCGAAACTGCAATCGGTATATAAAAAGCTTAACCTGCACTCATCTGAATTGGCCGGAGTTTTCGAATTCCGTCCAGAAGACTGTGCTTCTCCGTTGCCGCGTGCATACCAGTGGGCGGACGGAAGCGCCTACGTCAATCATGTTGAGTTGGTTCGGAAAGCCCGCAACAGTGAAATGCCCCCGAGTTTCTGGACCGATCCGCTGATGTACCAGGGAGGTTCAGACAGCTTTATCGGACCCTGTGACGACATACCGTTGGGTTCGGAGGAATGGGGCATTGATTTTGAAGCGGAAATTGCCGTCGTGACGGATGATGTTCCCATGGGGGTTTCCGAGGAGCAGGCGCCCGAGCATATTCAGTTGCTGATGCTGGTGAATGATGTGTCCTTGCGTGGCTTGATTCCGGGAGAACTGGCGAAGGGCTTCGGCTTCTTCCAGTCCAAACCTTCCAGTAGTTTCTCCCCTGTGGCGATAACCCCGGATGAATTGGGAGCCGCCTGGGAAGGTAGTAAGGTTCACCTGCCACTAAACGTGGATTATAACCGGCAGCCTTTCGGGCGCGCTAATGCCGGCCAGGATATGACCTTCAGTTTTGCCCGTCTGGTTGCACACGCGGCCATGACCCGCCCGTTATCCGCCGGGGCTATCATCGGCTCGGGTACGGTATCGAATAAACAGAATACGGAACATGGATCGGCTATTGCTGACGGTGGTGTTGGGTACTCCTGTATTGCCGAAGTTCGTATGATCGAAACGATTAACACAGGCTCTCCGAAAACCACGTTTATGCACTTTGGTGATCAGGTGAAAATCGAAATGCTGGATGCGGATGGTCAGTCCATCTTCGGTGCCATTGAACAGACAGTGGTGGAATATACCGGAAAAGCGATCAGTCATGATGATATTGTTTGATTACTGGCGCTCCTCTGCTGCCTATAGAGTTCGTATCGCGCTGAATATCAAAGGTCTGTCCTATGATCTGGTTCCGGTGGATCTGCGGCTGGGGGAGCAAAGTCAGGAAACTCACTTGCAGCGCCAGCCTCAAGGGCTGGTGCCTGCCTTAGAGATTGCGGAAGGAGAGTATCTGACCCAGTCGCTGGCGATTCTGGAGTGGCTCGAGGAAACCTGTCCACAACCGGCAATGCTGCCGCAGGATCCGGTATTGAAGGCAAAGACCCGTAGTTTGATGTATCAGGTCGCAGCCGATATTCATCCCCTGAACAATCTCCGGGTGCTGAAATATCTCACCGGGACGATGGGGCTATCGGAAGACCAGAAAACACAGTGGTACCATCATTGGATAACCCAGGGCTTTTCTGCTCTGGAACGTCAGTTGTCCAGCGGACCCTACTGTATGGGAGACAAATTAACCTATGCGGATGTGTGCCTGATTCCCCAGGTATACAATGCCTATCGGTTTGAAGTCCCCATGGAGGCTTTTCCACACATCAAAGCCGTCTATGATCACTGCCTGACGCTATCGCCGTTCGTAGAGGCATCCCCAGAAAGATAATCCATTGGGGTTATCTAAATCCATATAGGTTGGGGCAGACCTGCGTGTCTGCCCAATTCCCGGTCTTTCCTGACAGCTCTGTATTTGAAGGCAGGGCGCACACACAGGTGCGCCCCTACGAAAGATGTGGGGTTGTTTCCGCCAGAATGTCATCCACGCCGGTCATCTCTGGTGCTTCTTTTGATATTCGACATTCCACAAGTTCCAGGACATCTGTCAGGAAATTACCACGGGCTAATTGTTCCGGGGAAATTTCCCGGCAGAGGCCGTAACTTTCAAGAAATGACACCAGGTAAGGTTCCTCCGGCCAATCCTTGCGACTGAGATAGAGTACTGGTTTGGCATGTAGTGCCGCTTCCACGAATGTACCGTAACCAGGTTTGGTGATGATGGCGTCACAGCTTGCTACTACGTCAATAAACTCCAGCCCCAATTGCTCTAAGGAGATAAATCCCGGATGCTCCGGAGGTTCCGGTGTGGTTATCAACCAGCATACTCCCTCCTGTGCAGGCCAATCTGTGTAGGGGATGTCATATGGAATGCCTCCCATGGAAACCAGAACAAATTTTGTTCCCGGTGAGCGGCCGGTGAGTTGAGAAAGAGGGAGCCTGTGCCCGGTTCTTCCGATAGGGCCAACTGCTTTGACATTATTCAGTTCCGCCATGGGTAGCCCCGGGGTAACTCGCAGAAAGTTCCTGGCCTTGTTATAGCAGGTGATTAGATGCCGGGAGATTTCGTCCTCATGATCCAGTTGGTGGCAGTAATGCTGGAATAAAGCGGCCCAGTTTAAGGAGCAGAAATGTAGGCAGGGTATGCCAAGGGCATGAGCTGCGTCGGATAGAAGGTAGCTGTTATTCGTCAGGATGAGATCCGGCTGTGCAAGTCTTAGTGTCTCAATCGTTTCGCCAACCACGGTCTCCCAGTTATCCAACTGATTCCGGTAGGCCTGATAGGTCTTCACTGCGTCTACGGTGACAGCATCATGCATCAGCAACCCCAAGTCGGCAGCTTGTTCGACGTGGGTGAAATCCGGCTCGATCCACATCTTCAGTACCTCGTTCGGAGAGGCGCTTTGAAGGCTGAACTTGACGTCCGGGAAACGTCTAGCCAGTGAATTGATCACGGGGGCAACTTGGGCGATGTGACCAAATCCGTGAGACGATACCGCGCAGTATATATGCCTTTTCATCGATGGTGGTTCAACCTCTAACCAGGGCGGTTTGTCGTGGCAGATACCCGGACCAGCCTTTTTGATTATGCAATATTGAACCCTGCATCTTCAGACCGCGGTCATGTTGGTGGCGATTGGTATCTGCGATACGCCTGCCGGTTTTTTCTCGCCGGGATAGGCCAGACAATAACATACCAAAACGGATAACGCGGCTAGCAGGGAAAGAATCAGGAGTGCTGTCGTCATCCCTGTCAGACCGACCAGGCTCGAAATGATGATAGCTCCCAGGCTTCCTCCCAGGGTACCGAGAGTATTCCAGATACTGAATACCTTTCCACTGTTTGTGGTACTAATATCTGTCTGGATGGCGGCCGTCAAAGGGATATGGACAATGCTGGCGGATACACCGATCAGCGCCGCGGCAATCAGACTGATGTAGGTCGCAAATTCACCTTCCCCTTTATTGAAGCACAATCCTAGAATCACCAATACCAGAAGTCCATCTCCCAGGAATGACCAACGCAGTGAGCGGGTGACAGCAAGACGGGCGATGACCAGGGAACTGATGAATTCTCCCAGACCCGTGGCGATAATGAGAGTGCTATAGAAATTTGCCGGAAGATTCAGAGTTTCAACCGTGTATAGCGGTAACCCGACCTGGGTCATACCTCTCCAGACCAGCGAGTATGCTAAAAAGCACAATACCCTGACCAGCAGAGGACGTTGTTGGGCCAGCTCGGCAATACCAGAGAGAATGTCCGCCAGAATCGGACCGGACACACTGTGATTGGACAATTCTGACGTCATACGACGAATCATGAACAGTACCAGTCCGGCGACTGCAAATACTCCTGCGCACAGTAAATATCCGTAGGCGGGGAATAGCGCAATGTTGTCCATTAACCCGGCCAGGAATGCGCCGATAAAAAATGAAGGCCATAGCACACTCTGAGTCATGCCGTTAGCCAGATACAGGTCTGAACTGGCAACGAATCCGGGCATGATGGCTTTTCCGGCGGGTTTGGAAAAGGCGGAAGTCAATGTGACCAGAGATGCGAGCAATGTCAGGTTCACCAGCGTGAGCAGGCTGCACCAGCTGAGCACACCGACCAGAGCAATGCCCAGGGTCCGAACGAGATCGCACAACTGCATGATTTTGCGTCGGTCATATTGGTCGGCGATGACACCGCCGTACAGTCCCATGAGTCCCCGGGGTAGCGCAATGCAGGAGACGATCAGCCCCAGCTGAGTGGCGGAGGCATCCAGCTTCAGGGCGCTGAACGTGACGAGAAGACCGAAGATTCCGTCTCCCAGATTAATCAGTATTTGATTGGTGAGATAAGCCGTGAAGCTACGGTTTCTCAACAGAGTCCAGTAACCTGATGATGGTGTGGATGAATAAGATATCTCACTGGCGCACGGCACAGTCTTGCCCATGTAAAATCCCTCTTATTATTTTTGGAGACAAGCTGCCGGTCCGGTAAGACACACATTGATGCTCTCAAATGAGCCTTGATTGGCAATGCGATATGATCGCCACGATTCCAATTCGATTTGCTCTTTATGGCCGCCGGCTGCGTACAGACTTGCGGTTATCAAACTAGGCTAAATGTTGCGTTGCTTTTGTCCAGTTGGTATTGACACCTATCAAAAGAAAAAGGAACGGATAGAGAAGGTATTGCTGTAGCCAATACCAATAATTGCCTCGGTCAGAGGAAGGGTTAAATGAACCAATTGGATTCATGTAGTAGGGGTCAAAATGTGTTGCAAAATGATTTATTGTCATTTTTTCTACATTCTCATTGGAATGTGATCTAGTCTTAAGGAACAGGACTCACCTCAGTTGAGGTTGAAGATGGTTTCACTCCCCAAGATCAGAGTTATTCTGGGTATTGTTTTTTTCTCGTCCCTGGTCTGTGCCGAAGATCTGCCTTCTCCTGTCCGTATCTGTGATGATGTCAGCGAATGGCCTCCATTTATCTATTATGTACGTGAAAAGGGCAAAAAGAGTGCTGAACTCCAAGGAGTTGCCTATGAGGTTGTCGAGCGTGCTTTTTCACAGTATCACTTGCCGTTTGATATTCAATTAATGCCATGGAAGCGTTGTTTGCAGGCAGTGAAGAAAGCCGATATTCACATGCTGCTGGTTGCCACGCTGAACGAGGAGCGAGAAAAGTCTTATTGGCTATCGGAAGTATATGGACAGACCACTCCCTACTACTTCTATATGGAAAATCACCTGCCTCAACCGGTAATTAACCGCCGGTCGGATTTGGCCCGCTACCGGGTGGGAGGCATACTCGGGTACAACTATTCCTACTATGGCCTGGATGATAAAAAGGTCGAAAATCAAGGTATATACAACTACCGCCACCTCCTGGCCAGATTGAAGTCCGGGCAGATCGACCTGTTTGTTGAAAACTATGAGATTCTTGCCGGTTTCAGGGCAATCGGGGAGAGCTATCTGCAGACACCTAATCTCTCCTATCGCCCAATTCCGGGAATGCCGGCCACGGATATCTATATGATGTTTACTAAATCCGAACAAGGGTGGTTATTGAGGGAACTGATTGATTCTGTGATTCTGGAAATGAAGCAGAGTGGCGAGTTGGAACGTACTTTCCGGGCTTATTTTAGTGATAAGAATAACCATCAGTGATAAATGGCACATAGGGAACGTTCGGTCGGTGATAAATGGAAGATAGGGAATCTTAGGTCGGTGACAAGTTGGGAATCTACAAGAAAGCTGCCGCCTGATGAGGATGCTTTTCATAGGCGGCAGCGATTTCGTGATTAGGGTTGAATGGGAGTTACTTCAATTTTAGGTGTCAGAATCAGACAGCTGAATGACCAATTCACATAGATGGGAATATAGGTCGCATTGTTCCACTCATTGTTTTCCGTTAACGAGCCATTGGCATCAATGATCGCGCCCAGCCAGTAGGGAGTGTTGCAATTGAGGCTGGATGGGATGGTGACATCATAGGTCGATGTGTAGACATTATCCGGAGACAGTCCCAGATTGCGTGTGGCCAGCAGGGTGTCAAAAGTGGATATGAAGTCATTGGAGGAGGCGACGTAACTGACATCCTCATATTGATAGCTATTGCCGTTGTTTTCGTAGGTCAGTTCCATGCGTACAGACTGTCCCCTGACGACGTTGTAGCGCCGCTCGCCACCGACGATTGAATAACTTAGCTCAGCTCCGGTTGAAGGGTTCAGTAACCGGGTTTTACCATGGGCACTGTAGGCTCCGCTGGCACCTGTCCATTTCCAGTGAACGATACCAAGATCTTCATCGGAACCCGCTCCGTACAGGTAGACGGAACCATCACTGGCATCTTCCCCAAAGTAGGCTCTGGAAGTGCTGCCGTTGGTGTGGATATGGTTCCAGTCCTGTCCCATGATGTTGTATTCATCCGCTTCATGGCCAAGCCCGATTGCGTGACCCAACTCATGTAATAACGTGGTTTGGAAAGGACGACCAGACCCGCCATAGTTAAAGTTGGTGGTCTTGAGAGTCGAGGTGGTCCAGGTCACGGAACTGTCCATGCGGATATCGGCTTCAGTCAGGTTACAGGATCCGTTCCACCAATAGTTGGTCACCGCAGGTGGGCTGATATTCTCAATCCATACCTCGCTACGGCCGTTCCCCAGGGAGGGTGCTGTGGATGTATAGATAATATAGAAGGTAAAACCCGCTGCATTATCGTTGAGTCGGGCAATAGCTTCTTCCAGGGCTGTACGGTATCCGCTGCCTGAGGGAAAGCTGCCGGTATAGGCATAGATAAATCGAGCTTTGGAACTCCAGGATACATCGCCGGAACCGCAGCTTGTGGTGGTGTAAGCACTAACATGGGTGGAAGCCGCCACTAATATGCTGAGAGCGGCCATGACACGAAATAACCTCTTCATAACGAATCTCCTCTATTCTTTATCGGGGCGTCTGGCCTATTGATCCTTCAGTACAGGATTGCCGCCATTGTGTTGAATGGCTTCAAGTTCAGCCGGATCTTCGTTGGTCGGGGCTTGTGCCTGTGATTTGGGTTCCGGTAACGCGACCGGTCTGGCTTGCGGTGCGGTAATCGGAGCAGTCATGTCCAGGTTTCGTACTTGCTTGCTCATACCATAGGGATCGCGGGCATTGGCTTTGAAGATATGTTCGCGCACCAGGCCACTGATGTTTCCTGCCTGAAGTTGAATACCCGCCATGGCTTTGGATGTCGAGGCTTCACCGTCGCCTTCCTGAACCAGTTTTCGATTGATATTGCGTTGAAACTTGCGCTCACCAATCTGATAGGTGTTCACTTCGTCCAGGTTTTCGGATCTTCCGAGTACCATACCTCCTTTACGGTCCTGAAGAACTGCCTGGCCATACTCGTTATAGATGGCACCATGGATGACTCTCAGGCGTCCATTGGAACATTCGACCAGTGGGCACTCAGAACGACCGTTATCCTGAACAAACAGGATGTCTTCATCCCCCATATCAAAGGATGGAGCGGATGTGTTCATCATGATTTCACCGCTTTTGGTCATTCCTCCCAGGAAACGCAGGGTGAGCGTTGATTCGGAATATTGTCCGAACAGCACCTCTTCAATGGCATAGGTAACGAATGTGAAAGGCAGAGGTTTCTGCTCTCCTTTGCCTTCAGATTCCCGGTAATCAATACCGACCACTCTGCCTTTGAATACCAGATCCGACTGTGCCGCCATTCCTCCGACATCGAGACGATTGGATGTTTGATGCGCCAAGGCCGGCCAGGCCAGGCACACAGTGATCAGAGTTATTATGAATCTCACCATCATGGTGTCCTCCTTTTGAGATTGGTACCGGATCAACCTGATCCAGTAGCGATCAGCCTAAGGAAGAATGACGGATAGTGAAGCTGACAATTTAACGGGATTTTTGTTAAAAATTACCAATTCCCCAAAAAGAAAAACCGGCGTCGGCCGGTTTTTCAGATACTGCTGGTTACAAGCAGCTGATCAGCTGCGGGAACGCTATTTCGGCGTGCAAAGCTGGTTTACTTCCTTGCGGAGTTTGGGAAGGAATATGTCCGTAAAGAAGTTGAACATTCCCATCTGGTCATACTCGTGAGTGTAGATTGCCCATGGATCAAGTATGACTGAGCGAATACAGGGAATCGCATCCACCTTCTCGCCGTTTTCGTACAAGCGGTCTGCCAGAGCATTCATGAAATCATCCCCGTAATCATCCCTGTTGAACGTGGTCATGGAAACGAAGACCTGATCCGGCGATACCTTATGTCCCGGCAGTACGCTGAGCCGCTCAAATAAGTCATTGTTCAGAGTCAGTGTGCGTTCTGGTGAACGATCATTCTTGTCCACGAAAACGTAATCCACGATGTTCTGGTCTCCGGAGATATTGCGCAAGAATGACGTGACCTCCCGATGGTTAAGCAGATCCAACTTTGTTACCTGACGATTCCAGAGCACCTCTGCGATGGCTTTGCGCTGGGAATCCTGCTCTTTTGTTAGCGGCGTCAGCAGTGCCAGATCAAACAGGTCATCCGGGAACGCCAGATCCAGCGTCGCCAGATAGAGGTAGAACAGTTTTGAGTTCAACATACTCTGATTGATGATGTGTCCGTAACCACGCTGATCCGGGCGAATGGTCTGGTGACTGAGGTAAACAGCGGTTGCTGCAGCTCCTGGTTTGGAGCCTTCAATGCCGGATTCCCCGATGTTACGTGTGTTGATACCGCCATCATCCGTTTCAGAACTGATATAGGGAGCACTGAAACTCAGCAGGTTAATGATTTTTTCATTGCGGTAAGTCAGGCTTCCGGCAGGATAAGGGATATAGCCCATTTTATGGGGGTCTATGGTGACGCTGTCACATTGATGGATCTGCGACATGCTTTCAAATACAGAAGAGCGGAACCAGGAGAGGCTGTTATCAAACAAACCACCGGGTATGCCTGTCTGCGGTTTGTCACCCATGTCGAACGGTTTGCGGATACAGGCCAGGAAATATCCACCCCAAGCCGCATCGGTATGCACGGAATATTCGAAGGGTTCTGATTGCCTGCGGAAATCCTCCCGGATCGCCAAAAGTTTTTCGACCGGATCAACCGCCCCTTCCTCGGTGGAGCCGACCACGGCCACATTCATCAGTATGGGCTTTTTATGTTGTTTACAGGTGTTCAGGACGCTTTGCAGTAAGTCAGTTTTTACCCGTCCTTCAGCATCCACATAGACATTCAATACCGCGTCTTCGCCAATCACGTTAATGTCGATGAGTTGCTGTTCCGTCAGGCCTTTTTGACCACCGCCCATCCCTAGGAGGGAAGCGGATTTGACCCAGGAATAGTGTTTGGTGGAAGGCACGATGATTGCCGGGGCTTTGATATTTTCTGCCGCCAGGTACTTCTGCTGGAAGAAGCTCATGCCCTTGGCATTCAGGGAGTAGGCATCTCCAAGGGTTTTCCAAACCTCCGCTTCATCAGTATTCTGGTCTTTCAGCAATTCGGCCATTTTTGCCGGAAGCATCAGGGCGTCATCTTGTTTCATGTTCAGAAGTTGCCAGGCGCTGGCCTGATAGAATGGCTGACCGTTTGGCAGTGTGAGACGGTCGCGAATAGAAGCATACTCCTGGCCGTCCTCCAGGGAGTATTTAATCCCCAGGGGCATGTACTTCAGTTCGCGTGCAGCCCAGACACTTTCAATATTGGCCACTGTGCCGTCGCAGGTGATATGAGACCAGGACCGGGGTTCTTCATACTCATTTTCATCGTCCAATGGACGTACCTTGAATCCCGCCATCTGTGAAATATCGTTGGCGGCGATAATTTCCAGCAATGTTGTGGCTGGTGATGCCTGAGGAGTCACATTGTTCTGGTTTTGCAGCATGCCGGATATGTAGCCGATGATCGAGGGAAGAGTGATATCCCACGTCATGTGCCCCTGATAGCGAAGGCTGGAAAACGGTACGGAATATTCGGTGAGTATATCAAGCAGCCCGTCACTTTTTCTTTCTACATCCTGGATGGCCTGTAGATATGGCTCGGATTTTTTAACGTTCTCTGTGATGTAGCCGGGATCCTCTGGGAAAAGTTCTTTGCGGCCATCCAGTGTACGTTCCACTACTGTGCTGAGTAGCTTTTTAACAATTTCCCGATTCTCGCCTTTTGTTCCCATGAACCAACCGGCAATGGAGGTATCGTCATGTAATGGAGCGGCGAGTAACTTTTGCTTTAAGTGGGATTGAACTTTGTTGAATATATCGCGTGAGACAAATTTCTTTTTGGAAGTCATGTCCATTGACTTATCTCCGTAAAATTAGATCGGTTTTTATTGGATGTGATTCGCGATAAGGTGGGGTGTTTCAGATCAGAAACAGGCGTGATAAATACAGCAGAAACGGTCCCATTTGAGACTGCAATCGCTCAGGTCACAGCATAAACGAGGGAAGTTGAGATTAGCAAGGCAATAATCGTCTTGAGAGTCTTTAGTGACAAAGGCTCAGCGTGATGGGCGATGATATGAAGCGTTAGAGGTCTGTGCAATTTATCTATAGTGAAAACGAATTCTTGAGCATGAATTACCGGGCGGCCGCTGCGAGTTTGGCAATGTTCTTTTTTATCTGTCTGCACTTAACGCCGCTGATTCCTTCAACCAATCCGATAACTGTACTCTTGACCGGTTTGATACCGCAAAATCGCAGAATATTTCGTTCCAGGCTTTTAAGACTGTGAGAACCATAAAACAATCGGTAGAAGAATGCCGGCATTCCCATAGTCACGATAATACGTGCCGATTTACCCTTTAATTTTCCTTTGGGAAAACCTCCCTCTGATGAATTCTCCAAAGCGAATCCGGGGCGTAACACCTGCTCCAGAAATCCTTTGACCAATGCGGGCATCGAACCGAGCCAGAGAGGGTAAACCAGTACCAAATGATCAGCGTCCCTGATCAAGCTTTGTGCCACTTCAATATCTTTCATCACAGGCCCCGAATTCCAGTCTTCCTTGGAACGGAGAATGGGAAACTCCAGATTGGCAACATGGATGGTTGAAACAGTATGTCCGGCGGATTCTGCAGCTCTAGCGTAAGTATCCCCCAGCATGTGATCGAAATGCCCTCCTTTGGGATCAGGGTGGCCCTGGATGATGACGATATTCTTGGTCATTTGTTGTTCTCTGGTGATTGGCGTTTACCCTCCGTGGATTCATTATCCTAGTGGGCTTAGCCGTCAGAGTGTTGATTTGTGTCAACATGGCAATGGATTTTGATGTAGCGCCCAAGGGGCCGGTGTTTCCTACGGAGCGACAAGTGAGAGCTGCCATTCTCCCCTGGACTCGTCAAAATGAAAGACTTTGGCTTCAGCAAAATCGCCCGGCAGTACCTCATAAAATGCGATTCGCGTTATCGAACTGAATTTATATCCGATAAAGCTTGAAGGCATGAACTGCTCAGCTTTTTTGGGGAGGGCATCCCGTTGCTGTCTCAAGTCATGCAGTGAATCAATAGGCGATCCGGAGATCGCGCCGAAGACCAGATAATGTTTACGAAAATCATCGCTATATTTCAGCCAGTCCTCCCGGAGTTCGTTTTCCGATAACAGAGACAGCTTTCCTTCGAGACTGATCGATCTCAGACGACATTGAAGAGGATAAGTCAACGACACCTGATGATTGTGCTCTATATCGGAAATCTTGCGGCTACCGGGAGACGTATGGAATTTCGGGATACCCTCTGAATCCAGCATGGTGCCGATCACCCTTGAGCGAGGGCTTCCAGTCGAGGAGGTTGTGCTGAGTACGGCGCCGAGAGGAAATTGATTCGGCGTTTCCTTTTCCTGCATCAACCAGTGTTTCATTAATTTAATCGGATCTTGCATGGGTAACTCCTTGTTGGTGTCTCTGTTCTGAGAGTATCTATGTCCTCAGGATATCTATGTTCACTGGGTATCTATGTCCGCAAGATAACTATGTCCTCAGTTATCTATGCTCTGATCGATAGGATTGAAGTAGGGGGAAATAGACACTGGTGAACCCACAAACTAACCAATGAAGTTCAATCATACTGTGATGCTGTCAGGCAGAAAAGGTAACGAGCCGTCTTGGTGGCGTGAATTACAAGGATGCCCGGAGTGATGGAGTGATATCGCCGGAGTAAAAGGCTCCGGCGATAATCATTTTGATGGGAAACAGTAAGGGCTACATTGCCCGGCTGTAGTTGATCATCCAGGGAATCCCGAAACGATCGCTAAACATGGCAAAGCGATTGGCCCAGAAGGTTTCCCCTATAGGCATGATGATTTCACCTCCATCGCTGAGCGCTGTATAGAGGCGTTCGGCTTCCTCGGTGCTGTCGACCTGAATGGCCACATGCAAACCTTGTGGCTTTCCATATTGGCCCGGCATGGCATCGGAGCCCATCAGCAGGTCATTACCGGTATCCAGACAAATATGCATGATTTTGTCTTTGCAGGCTTCCATGTCCATATTGCCGCAACCTTCTTCTCCCGCTCCGTCTTTGGGCATGTCGCCAAAGGTCATCGAGCCTGTGATTGTGCCGCTAAATACCTCTGCGTAAAATGTGAAAGCTTCTTTGCAGTTACCATTAAAAACCAGATATGAATTAAGTCTCATGGATCTATCTCCTTAGCACGAGGCCTGAGGTTGTTGGTGGTTAACTCGGTTTCTCTTATTCATGATGAGCCTCCATGAATGACGGGCTCTATGAACGATGAGCTCCATAAATGAAGAACTCCGTAAATGAAGAACCCATCATGGATGAACCGCTCAAAATTCATTCGCGTGAACATTGATCATCAGCTTGTCGATTGAGAATGCTGCCAATCGACATTGAAGGGCAATATTTTTTTAATGGCTGGTCAGAACCCCGCGGGTAACTGGCTTCGTAAGGCATTTTTTTAGTTTGCAGTAGGGGCCGGTCGTTATGTCTGTCGGGCTCGATTTAAGGAACAGGAATCATGAAAAAACTCATTCCGGTCATATCGCTTGGTATGGTAATGAGCGTACAGGCAAATCCGGATGTTGCATCCAGGGAATACAAGTTGATGCTGCAATCTCAGCAGTTTACCTACGGTGCGGAGGCTTCCAATGTTTCCAGCTTTTTGCAACAGGCTGAAGCAGCCATCGAATCGGCAATCAGCCGGGATGTTATTGGAAGTGAATATCTGGCAAAGGTTCGGGACGTGAAGTTCTTTGACACCCCAGGAAGCTGTGAGCTTGACCGCCTGGGCTATGCATTCCGTGAAAGGGTTGAGAATGGGGAGTCGGAAGTCACATTGAAGTTCCGTAGTCCTGATCGCTATATCGCTGATTTTGAGGATCTGTCCGCTTCCGGATCGCAGGCAGAAACTAAATTGGAAGAGGATATCGGCATTAGTCCGGATTCAGGGTTTAAGGTGATATACGGCCATTCAACCACTATCCCCAACACCCGCAACATTAACGAGATGAAGGACATTAACAGCCTGTTCCCGGGGTTTGATCAGGAATATGGCTTCAACAATAGCCTGGATCTGGCGGTAGTGGGTGACCTCAATATTCACGAACGGGTCTATAAAGGCCGCGTGATAGACCTTGGCCAATTTGATGCGGAGATCTCGGTTACCCTTTGGTACAAAGGCGCACCGACAGGAACAGAGCATCCGCTCGTGGCTGAAGTCTCTTTCAAGTATGAGGATAGTTCGGCCGATTACACCCAGAAGGTGGTCAGTCGGGCCAAGCTGGCCTTTGAGGCGTTGCAGGAACTAGGAACCTGGACTGATCCGGAGTCGAAAACCAAAACCCGTTTTGTGTACGAATATGCTGCGGATTTCTGTGGAAACTAACCCGGCATTCTTTCCAGGATGAGGCTTGACCTTCCCCTTGGGGTAACCTTCAAGCTTGTATCCAGTGCCTGGAAATGTTGATCCGATAGGAGTGGCTATGATTACCATTGGGCAGATGGCTCGGTTATTTGGCATTTCCACCAAAACCCTTCGCCATTATGAGGCCATCGGGGTGTTTCTCCCCACCTGTTACGGTCAGGAAAACGGCTATCGTTACTATGATCAACGGCAGGTTTCGCAACTTCAGCGTATTCTGTGGCTGCGAAATCTGGGGGTGTCGCTGGATAGCATCAAGTCTCTCCAATGTGACGGTGGACTGGAAAGCGAAAGAGAAATACTGGGAATATTGGAAGGTCATGCCAGACAGCTGGCGGATGAAATGGCCATCAAACAACGGGCACTGACTGAAATCCATGCTTATTTGTGGCAACAATCCAAGGAGAACAGAACAATGCCTAAACCCAGGATTTTAGAAAAACCTGCATTCACCGTTATTGGGATGGTCTACAGCAGTGCCGATGAAAGCGACACTATCCCTGCGTTGTGGGGACGCTATCTGCCGCGAGAAAGTGAGATCGAAGGTGCCGTTGAGCCCGGTGTATCCTATGGGCTTTGCCTGTCGGCGGAAGGTGGTGAGTTTCGCTATGTGGCTGGTATTGAGGTTAAATCCGGATCACCGGTCCCGGAAGGAATGATTTCTGTTGACGTTGCGCCTCACCGGTATGCGGTATTGACCCATACGGGCCCGGTCATGGAACTAGTCAATACCTTCAGGGAAGCCTGTACGCGAGTGTTGCCGGAGAATGGCCTGGAGCATAACGGACAAGTTGACTTCGAGCTTTATGATCATCGCTTCAAAGGCCCGGAAAATCCCCAATCTGAAGTGGATATTTATCTTTCTATCACTTGATTGCCGGGAATAAATAAGGCGGCCGTATGGCCGCCTGCTTAAAGTGTCTTCAATCTCAGCTTTCAATCTCTCCTTTCAATATTAGCTTTTAACAATAGCTTTCAATTTCCTCCCGCAACTGAGATCGCCCCAGAGTCCAATTTCGGACTATGATTAAAACAATAAGGCCACTCAGGAAGATGAGCCCCGGTATTTTGTTCCATGGGAGGCAATCTGATGAACCGTGTTCGATACTGCTGCCAGTTACTGATCATTGTCGCGTGCAGTCAGGCTCTGGCAGCGGAGTGTAAGCGAGTGGTCTTCTCGGCTCATCCCAATTACCCTCCATACCACTGGGCTGAAGGCGATCAGATTGTTGGTGCCAGTGTCGATGTTGCCAAAATTATTCTCGATGAATTGGGAATGCCCTATGAATCCCGGTTTGTCGGACCCTGGAAACGTGTGCTGCTCAATGCGGAAAAAGGTGAAATTGATCTGGTTCTGGCTCTCAAGGATGTCCCGGACAGGCGCCAGTATCTTGAGTTTACCCGTTCGCCGTTCTACGAAAATCCAGTGGCCGTGTTTGTGCCTAAGGGGCATGAGTTCGAATTCAAGCAATGGAGTGATCTGAAGGGCAGGCACGGCACACTGAATTTGGGGGATCGCCACGGCGAGGACTTTGATCTGTACGTTGAAAATGAACTCGATGTACTTCGGGTGGCCGGCCTGGAAGGGAACTTCAATGCGTTGGTTAATGAGCGTTCAAGCTATTTCATTACCGGGCTTTATACCGGGCGCGCCTATCTGGAAACCTCCGGGCTAAAATCAAAAGTCTCCATCCTCCCGAACCCTGTCAGCACAGGGGTTATTCACTTTGCATTTTCAGGCAAGTCCCCCTGTCTCTCCCTGATGAGTTATTTTGATAAACGGCTCGAAGAGCTCAGGCTTTCTGGCGAAACCGGTCAGTTACTTGAGCAGAATATCGAGAGGTGGAGACTCTATTTCAGTCCGCCTCTTCTGCAAGAAGAATAGCCTGCCGGTCGAGCGCAGTGAGCCGGCCCTAAGGTGACCGGTTGGCTTTGGGCGTCCGTCTATCCTCTGGATGCTTTTCTCCAATGAAATACTTCACTTTCATATGTCGGGTTTTTGGGGCTGGGCGACGAAGCCGTGCTAAAAGCTGCTGGAGTTGCTGCTGGTTATGCTGCACCGTCAGCATGGCCATCCAATTGGCTGTCAGGGTGATCACCGCATCGCTGGCAATGTCAGTAACGTCTTCGTGGTACATGGCTGACAGCCCCAAACCGAGAATGATCGCCATCAGGCTGAGAAAACCGGCAGTTTGTATCGTCAGCCCCGAAAGGTTGTATACCCAGAACAGGTAGAGCAAAAGCAGGGGGATCAGCGATTCGTGATTCCAGGCTCCCAACAGTGCAATCAGGCTAGCCAGTAAACCGGTTGTCGTGATCATGACCAGGTCCGTGTTCGGATAAAATGCCTGACGCGATGCGACGGCATAGATGGAAGCAATCAGAAACATCAATGCCGCAAACAGCAGGAACCAGGTGGTGTCCTGATAGGCACTGCCGGCGGGCAGGGTTAACGCCACATATCCGGTGCACGACAATGGCATCAGGAGTGAATTGCCGATAGACCCGCGGGCTCTGGTGTCGGAAAGCTGCTCACTGTCGACAGAGGGCTGGGGTGGATGTTCTCCGGTTGTCCGGAATGGATCCCGGGGAGTCATATGAAGAGTCATTTGGACGGAGCTCCTTGTTCGTCCCGGGATCGCTCACCGAAAATGTCCGGACGCAGGTCATGACGGGTGACTTTGCCCCCGGTGGCCTGCTCTGTTGTTTCGATGGCTTCCAGTGTACAGGGGTGCCTGCGAATTCCATTGGCCCACGCCCTCACGGAGACTTCGCTGACACCGTGGCGCTTCGCCAGCTCCGTACGGACGCGCATCCGTTCACTGCGGGAAAATGTTTGAATATAGTCTGCCAGCTTCATGGAGAGTTCCTGCTCACATATTGGCTTTAGCGGGTGGTACAAATAGTATCCTGGATCGTAGCTTAGGATACAAAATGTGTCATTGCAAGAAGTGATACACAACGTATCATTTAGCACCATGAACTTAATATGGATCGAAAGAATCCGGGACCGCATGCAGGCGACCGGAATAACCCAAAATGACCTGGCCAGAGCATTGGGATGCACTCGCGGGGCGGTTGGGCATTATCTGGCGGGGCGGCGTAAACCGAGTCTGGACCAGCTGGAAATCATGGCAAAGACTCTGTCAGTGAGCCCGGCCTGGCTGCAATATGATATTGGTCCCATGGATGTACAGGAGTCTCCCGGCAGTTACACGGTCGAGCCGATGGTATTTCCACTGTCGGGTGATGTGATTACCGGTCCGCTGGACAAGCCAGTTGATGACGAAGACGGTGTCAGCATTCCTGCTGATTGCTATGCCCTGGTGGTAAAAGGAGCGGAACTGTCTCCACGCATGTATGAAGGGGATGTCCTGCTCATAAGTCCCAAAGTGGTTCCTACCCCGGGCAGCCATGTATATGTCCGCTATCGTTCCGGTGAGGCTATGGTGCTGACGCTGGTCAGCCAGGGAGAAAAAGAAGTGGTGCTGGAACCGCTGCTCACCAAACAAAGCCGCATGGTGCGGCAGCGGGAGGATATTGAAAGCATGCACAGCGTTGTGGCTGTTGTGTATCGGAACAACTAGTTCGGACCGAAGTGCTGTTCAGTCAGCGTCTGATGATAGCGCTGTTAGTCCGGCCTCTGACGATATCGCACTTAATCCAGGGTCTGTCTATATCGCCTTAATCCCACCGACATCACTACCAACGTAAATATCAGCAACGGCCACAGATGCTCCCAGGCCAAAGTAAAATCGTTGCCTTTGAGCAATAGCCCGCGGATGAAGCGCAGGAAATGTGTCAGTGGAAGGATGCTGCCCAGGATCTGGGCCCATTCCGGCATGCCACGGAATGGGAACATAAATCCGGACAGCAGGATCGACGGCAGGAAAAAGAAGAATGACATCTGCATGGCCTGTGCCTGATTGCGGGCAACGCTCGACAGAGTGATGCCCACTGTCAGGTTGGCGATGATAAAGACCAGAACACCGCCCAGCAGCAGTAACCCAGACCCAAGCATCGGGACCATGAATACCCATTTGGCCGCGGATAAGATCACCGCCACCTGAACATAGCCGATCACGATATAGGGGGCGATTTTCCCGATCATTACTTCAAGTGGCCGTACCGGCATGGCCAGCAGATTCTCCATCGTTCCCCGCTCATGCTCACGGGTAATGGCCAGCGCGGTCATCATAATCATCGTCATAGTCAGAATGACGCCCATCAGTCCGGGCACGATGTTGTATTGGGTGATACCCTCCGGGTTATAGCGTCGGTGAATATTGATCTGAAAAGCAGTGTCAGTCCCGGCCAGTTTTGCCAGTTCTCCTGTCAGATCATGTCGCAAGGCCGTTTTCTGCACTTCCTTCACGGCGGCCAGGGCATTGGATGTCGCGGCCGGGTCTGTGGCGTCTGCCTGCAGCAATAAGGAAGGTTGCTCGCCCCTTAATAGCTGACGGGTAAAGTGTGGTGGGATGTTAAGGACAAATTGCACTGCCCCTTCCGCCAGCAGGTTGTTGGCTTCACGCTCCGAACTGGTCAGGGAAACAATGTTGAAATAGCCGGTGTGAATCAGTGCCTGAACGATGCTCCGAGTGTATGTGGTGGACTCCGCACTGCGGACAGCCATTGGGAGTTTCTTGGGATCGGAGTTAATGGCAAACCCGAACAGGGTGAGCTGGATCAGTGGGATGCCGATCATCATGGCAAAGGTAAGCCGGTCCCGTCTTAACTGGACAAATTCCTTCAGGACGATGGCCCACAGGCGCCTGGGTGAAAATGAGATTACCATCGTTTCTCCTCCGAGCTGTGCATCAGCCGGATAAAAACATCCTCCAGCCTGGGAGTAGTCCGCTCCATATGGATATCATCACGTTGATCATAGGAGGCCAGAGCCTGTTCCAATGCTTTGGAATCTGTTCCCGATACGTATAGGGTATTGCCGAAAGGCACCACTTGTTGGGCAGCTGAGACATCCCGCAGCTCATCGGCCAACTGGTGAACATCTTCACTATCGATCATCCAGGTGGTCAGCCCGGAATCATCCACCAGGGATTTGGGCGAGCCTTCTCCCACCAGACTGCCGTAGGCAATGTAGGCCAGACGATTACAGCGTTCCGCTTCATCCATGTAATGGGTCGAGACGAGGACGGTAATACCGAGACCTGAAAGCCGGTGTATTTCATCCCAGAAATCCCGCCGTGCCTGAGGGTCCACACCGGCCGTCGGCTCATCCAGCAGTAGCAGCTTGGGTTGATGCAGCATGCAGGCTGCCAGAGCCAAACGCTGTTTCCAGCCGCCGGATAAATCGCCTGCCAGCTGGTTCTGACGGTGTTCCAGGCCGAGTTGCACCAATGCCTCATCAACCACCTGGCGGCGATTCTTCATGTTGTATACCCGCGCCACGAAATCAAGGTTCTCGCGAATCGTCAGGTCCTCGTAGAAGCTGAACCGCTGGGTCATGTACCCTACCTGGCGTTTAATGGTTCGGGATTCTTTACGAATATCGTACCCCAGGCATTTGCCTTCCCCGTCGTCGGCGGTTAACAAGCCGCATAACAGGCGGATCGTGGTCGTTTTGCCACTGCCATTTGGTCCCAGGAAACCAAAAATATCTCCCTTGTAAACGGTCAGGTTGACCTTATCCACGGCCACTTTGTCGCCGAAGGATTTGGATAGGCCTTTGACTTCGATAATGGCTTCACGCTGATTCATGTTATTGCTCGCCGTTTTCCGAAATCTGTTCTGCCAGGGTATTGCTACCGAACACATCCACGGGTTGGCCCGGGTGTAGCTTGGCTGCAGTCTCCACGGTTGGCCAGGCCTCTACCAGGTAAACGAACTTGTCACGATTTTCGCGGCTGTAGATAAACGGCGGGGTATATTCTGCTGTCGGACTGATATAGCGAACAGTGGCGATGAATGGTTCGTCACAGTTATCACATTGGATCTTTACCTGAGAGCCGGCACGAATATTGGTCAGCGCGGTTTCCGGAACATAAAAGCGGATTTTGATCCGGCTGGGCGGCAGCAGGGCCACAACCGGTTGACCGGCAGCGACAAATTCACCGGGTCGGTATAGCACCTGTTGGACCAAACCTGAGGATGGCGCAGTCTGTTGCTTCTCACTCATTTGCCAAGTTGCCTGGTTCAATTCTGCCTGTGCAGCTCCCACTCTGGCTTTGGCGGCTTCCAGCTGGTCAGGGCGGGCGGCCAGTTTCGCCGTTTCCAGTTGCGCAGCGATTTCCTGAACCCTCTGTCGGTTGCTCTCATCGGTTGTTTGCGCTTCGTCCAGAGTTGAGCGACTGGTGAGATTGTTGGCATACAACTCTCTTGCCCGCTTGAGCTGCTTGGCGGATAAGGCGGCTGCGGCTTTGGCCTGTTCGTATTGGGCCTCAATCACTTCAATTTCCTGGGGGCGCTTGCCCTTTTCCAGGTCTGCCAATTCAGCTTTGGCACTTTCCAGTTGCGCCATGGCCTTGTGAAGAATGGCCCGTTGGGGCTCTTCATCCAGGACAAAGAGGCTGCTGGCAGCATCGACCTGATCACCTTCCTGTACCGAGATGGATTCCAGTCGTCCTTCTACGGGGGCGGCGACGAAGATGGAATCTCCTTCAATGTAGCCCTGCCAGCCATCGTTTTCCGGTGCTGAGCAGGCGTAAAGGAAAATGGATGTTACCAACAAAAGCGGATATCGGTATTTCATTTCAGGAGCCCTCCAGTGGCTGCATGGCCTGTAGCCCTGCAAGCGAAAATGTAGCGATATGGTCGGCAATCTGGTCTATGGATTGCTCTGAACTGTACACGTCCTGTGGCAGTAACCGGGAAATCAAGGGGCGGGCAAACAGGTACACAATGCATTGTCCGAATACGCTTAAGACCGCTTGTTGAACCTGCTCCTGGCTGATATCAGGGCTGACTATTTCCCGTATGACGGATGCGGCGGTCATGAATTGTGGTCGGCTGACCCGATTGACCAGATCATCCAGTGCCTGAGTCGGGTGACTCAATTCCCTGGTCATGAGTTGCGCCAGCACGGAAGGGGTATCCGGGGAAATAAACCTGCGCAGCAGATTTCTGACCAGAAATCGAAACCGTTGTTCCGGCGACAGGTGACTGCTATCCGAAGAGAGCAGGGGGAACCGTTCAATCGTGGTCTGTGCGACCGATTCCAGTACGGCGTAATACAGTCCCTTTTTGCTGCCGAAATGGTAGTTGATCGCAGACAGGTTGGTCCCCGCATTTTCAGCAATATCGCGGATTCGGGCAATCTGAAAGCCTTGTTCTGCGAAGATCTTGCTGGCTGACTGCAATAGCGCTCTGCGGGTAGGTTCACTGGCGCTGGATTCGACCATTCTCATAAAATTAGAAAACCTGTTTGAAAAAGCTTTTCTAATCGTAACGCCCGGGTGTCCCACATTCAATGACGTGCGTGAACGATGTGAATTTATTTGATCCAGGGCAAGGTTCTATTTAACTCAGAGCAAGTTTCTATTTGGGTCTGAGAGAAGGCTCTATTTGACCCGGAGTGAGGATCTATTTGGCCTGGTGTGAGGATCTATCTGGCCCGGAGTGGGGTTCCATATGACCTGGAGAAAGGCCGTTCTATAGTCCGCAGAGAATCAGCGCATTGATCAGCCAGCTTAGCCCGGGGTCGGCCTGTTGAGTCCGTCGACGCAGAATCTTGACGTTGTAACGTCCCATGTCGAAAGGTGTAGGGCATTGTTGCAGCTCGGAATGCTGGCAGAGAACTCTGGCGGCGTGTTCCGGAATGGTGGACAGGCTGCTGATTTCGTTTAAGAAGTAGGGGAGTGAGGAAAAATGGGTGAGGGAGGTATGGACATGGCGGGTACGATTCAGTTTTTTCATATGCAGGTCCACTTCCCCGGAGGTGCCGGAAAAGCTGATTCGGATATGGGGAATCCGGAGAAATTCGTCCAGGTCAATCGGGTATTTGATTCCCCATTTGCGGGAGTTATACACGCAAGCGTACCCGGATTCGCCCAGTGGGGTTTCCTCTAACCAGGGGCGGGACAACTCTCCGGCGATCACCGCCAACTCTATTTGTCCGGATTCCAGCATCTGCTCAACCCGGTGCCTGTTTGTCTGTCGGTATATCAAAGAAACGCCAGGGGCTTGCTCGGCCAGTTTCTTGGATAACCGTGGGGCGATGGCCAGTTCAAAGTCGTCTGACATTCCGATGAAGAACTGTCGGTCGGATAGAGCTGGGTTGAATTCAATGGTCTGGGTCAGACTCTGGTGTAACTGAACAATGCTTTGTTCTACGGCAGGCTGAATGGCAATGGCCCGGGATGTGGGCTCCATGGTTCCCTGCATGCGGATAAACAGTGGGTCCTGACATAACTCTCTGAGTCTGGTCAACGCCGCACTGGTTGCTGACTGACTCAGTGCAAGCTTGTCAGCGGCTTTGCTGACACTGCGTTCACTCCAAATCGCCAGGAAGACAACGGCCAGGTTATAGTCGATTTTTTTAATATCTATAAAGTTCATAATGACTATCTAAAACATTTGTTTGATAGATGCTGATGGAGGTTAGCACAATATCCAGGTTCTTATCATCGGCGCGTGACTCTCTTATGTCTGAGTAGCGCGATATTGTGGGAGAAAACCATGGCCCTAAAGCATGTGGCGTTGGCCTTACTGGTCTGTATTATCTGGGGAACCAATTTCACCGTGATCAAAATTGGTCTGGAGGAAATGCCCCCGCTGTTCTTTTCGGCAATGAGATTTGCCATGGTGGCTCTCCTGGCGGTCTGGTTTGTTCCATTTCCACGGCAGCACATCAAGAGCCTTATCGGGGTCGGCGTGATCCTTGGGATAGTGAAGTTTTCGTTGTTATTCGGTGGCATGAGTCTGGGAGTGGGAGCAGGAGTGTCCTCCCTGCTGTTGCAAGCACAGGTGTTTTTTACGGTGATTCTTTGTCTGCTGGTGTTAGGAGAAAAAGTTTCGTTCATCCAATGGCTGGGGATTTTTATGGGTGGGGCAGGACTGTGGCTATTTGCGGTGAATGATGGCTCTGTCGGCTCATGGACAGGCAGTGTGTTGATCTTATTGGCGGCCTTTTGCTGGGCGATATCCAATCTGATTATGAAGCGCATGGGAAAAGTGGAGCTTCTGGGGTTCATGGTTTGGGTTTGTGCCATTCCCCCCATTCCTTTGCTGGTTTTATCTTACGTCTTTGAGTCGCCGGATATTGCGGGAACGCTGACACGACTTTCGCTGACGGGTTGGGGAACCATCCTGTATGTTTCGTTCATTTCGACGTTGCTCGCATATGCCTTATGGGGAATGTTGCTCAGCCGGTATGCGGCAATCCAGGTCACTCCCTTTGCGCTGCTTATTCCTGTGGTGGGCATACTGGTTTCCAGCCTGTGGCTGGGAGAGCGCCTGAGTATTATCCAGATGGGGGGCGCTGCACTGACGCTTCTCGGCCTTTTACTGTGTGTTATCAGAGTCAGGCCTGTTATTTCGAGTGTTATTGGATTGTTTGCTGCGAGTAGAACCTGATATTTATCGTCAGTTCTTTCCGGTGAGCTTTTCCAGTTCGTCAACGGTTCTGGGCCAGTCTTTTTTCAATAGTCTGGACAAGGCTCTATCCGCCAGGACCCGACCTTCGGTTTGGCAGGTGGGACAGTAATTGGTCTCATTCGTGGCATAACGAATGCGCTGAATAGCGGTGCCACAAACCGGGCACGGTTGGCCGTAACGCCCGTGAGCCGCCATGTCCGGACGAAAAGCCGTGACCTTTTCCGGAATGCGGTCTCCATAATGTGTTCTTAACCTGTCTGTCCACAGGACGAGAGTCGATTGACAGGCATCATATAAGCGCTTTACTTCATCTGGACTCAGTTTCTGAGTCATCGCAATAGGTGACAGTTCTGCTGCATGTAGAATTTCATCTGAGTAGGCATTACCGATACCGCTGAATATGTGTGGATCGGTTAGTGCTCGCTTGAGGGTGTGGTTTGAATGTGCAAGGCGCTGTGAAAACTCGTCCTGCGTGCAGTTCAGAACATTCAGTCCTCCCGGATCTAATGACAATAGCTGCGCATTGCCTTTGATCAGGTGCAGTGATGCCCGTTTCTTCGTCCCGGCCTCTGTAAGATAGAGAAAACCGTTGTCAAAATGCAGAATTATCAGGGCGCTTTTACCCGGTGATTTTGCTCCTGTGGCTTTCCAATGGAAACGACCTGCCACCATCAGATGAAACACCATCCACAGATCATTATCGAATCCGATCACGATTCGTTTTCCGATGCGTTGAATCTTCTTCACCACCATGTTGAGAAATTCTTCCCTTGGTGGCTCAGCGGTGCGCAAAAGAAAAGGGTTATTGATCTTTATCTCGGTCAGGGCATGGCCTTTCAGGCGTTGCTCCAGAGCTTCAATGTATACAGTGATATCGGGATATTCCGGCATGATCGTAGAACCTGTCGGGAGGGGGTGGAAAGTGACGTAGAGCGTAACCCAACAAAGTGTGCCCGATAAATAACGCTATAAGCAACTGATACCCGGGACGAAAGGCGTTGTATTCTACGACTCCTTCTCCCTCCGCACATCCGCTCTGCCGATGACAGTCAATCGGATGCCAATGGCATTGGCCTCGAAGGGAAAAGGCATATTGGTTCAGCAAATTGAAATGCTGTTATTTCCCAGTAAGTTGAAATGCGGTTATATCGATGTCGCATCACTTTGGATGCCACATCGATGGAAGTAGAGTTTGCTGAATGGTGAGGTTCCCGGTTCAAAATGCCATGGCGATTGGCTCTGGTAGGTCAGTAGACGACATTCAAAGGAGGGAACCAGTCTTTTGAGCATCGGGTTATGCCTTACATCTTCTTTCAGTTTGCCAAGTGCTTTGAGTTGTATTGTTAAGGCTTCTTTGTATTGACCGTTAGCCGCCAAAACTGCCGCCTGGGTGTCCCAAACATTGGCCTGATTTGATTCATCCACGTCTTCGAGGATGCTGGGTAAAAGTTCCATGGCAAGCCGGCTGTCTCGGAACTCCTCATCCGGGTGGACCGCCAACCACCAGACATACATATGATTTGAGTCTGGCGTGTCATCAATATTCATTGCCCGCTCTAACAGCAGCTTTGATAGTTTCAGATTTTTTTCAACGCCCTTGCCGACACTGTAGCTCATTGCCAGTAGACGGAGTGAGGGAGGGTATTCCGAGTAGCGTTCTCCTCTCAGGATCGTTGTTGCGTCAGCGTCGTTTTCAGTTAGATCGTCGAATAGCATGATACGGGCTTGGACTTGAGGGACGAAATAGTCCAGGTACTGGCCGTCACCATAATCCAATGAGCTGGCAACGTTGTAATAGTGTTTGGCCTTTTCAATATCGATGGGAATCTGCCCGTCCGTAAGATATAGGAAGCTGGCCATGATTGCCGCGGTTTTGCTTCCATCCGCAGCGGCTTCCTCCAGAATAGGAAGTGCTTCTAAAGCCTTGTTGTCTTTAACCAGTTCGATCCCTTTCCCTGTTTTAGTGGTGGCGCAGCCTGTGAACAGGAGGCTGAATACGACTGGAAGCAATAGCTTTCCTGCTAATTTCATGAGGTCCCCAATACTCAAATTAATGACAAACAGTGGCGACTATATCGTGTGCGGGCAAGTGTATCCAGTCGGGGGGAATTTGTTATCATTTAACGGGGCAGGCAGCCAATCACTATCGGGTCATCTTCTTAACAAAGACAACGACAAATAACGCCAGGGTGAAACTTCCGATAAACGCCTCCAGGGCGGCGAATCCCCTGGCGATACCTATTGGAGCCAAGTCTCCATATCCCAGCGTCGTGAAAGTGACGACACTGAAGTACAGACTGCTGAGGAATGCGTGGACATTTTCCCGGATCGAGAGGTGAGTTTTGAACCCCAACGACTCCCCGCTGAATGATAAACCGGCAAAGAAGTACAGGGTGGCGAATGACAGTATCACGAGTAGAGAAAATATAATGACCCGCAGGGGTTGTTCTCCATAACCACAGAATAAATCGACGATCTTTGAGATCAGTCTTTTAAAGGAAATGTATGGAAGCTGCATGCGACGCATGATCATTTCTTTTTGAAAGAAGCGGCCGGCATTTTCAAATAGACCCTGATCCTCGCAGACTTTGCGAAGGTGTCGATAGACCTCCTCCGCCTGCTCATAGAGATCCATTGCCGCCTCATGGGTTTCAGCTTCGCGGGCCTGTTGTTCCTGTAATATCTCTTCTCCCCATTCCACCTGCTCTATTTTGGCGTGCTTGAATTTGGTTCCGAGCAGGTTGCAGCCCTTGAGATTGGCGCAATGCAGGTTGGCGTATTCAAAGTCCGCCTTCATCAGAGAGGAACCCGAGAAATCGAGTTTGAAACAGTGGGCATTTTTCAGGTTGGCACGATACAGATCGGAGTCAATTAACTGATAACCCTGACGGGCGTTAGGTCTTACCAGATTAATCCCTTCAAGATTGGCTCGGGGAAGTATAAATCCGACCATGGGGTTTCCGGTCTGAGCCCGGCATTCCAACGCCTCACGCAGGTCAGTCAGGGAGCAGGCATTTCCTGACTGCCAGAGAGCATCGTTGGTGTCACTATCGACTATGTGGCTGGGGTCGGACATATCTCACACCTCCGTATTCAGAATAGCCCAACTTTGGCTTATCGGATCATCGGGGCAAAGTAGGAGGATGTGCGAGTTCTTTGACTGGAGTGCCTATCCGGGTCGCAGGCAGGTGTCATTATTGAAGACTATAATTTGTAGTGTCATTGCATTATTTCTGGAGAGGCGTGGCCACTTTGGTTATCTGAGGGCATTAGTTGTTAATTGAGGGTGCTCGTTGTTAATAGAGAGTACTAGCTGTTAATGGCGGGCACTGTGGGCTTTGGGGGGAGATATGCGATTCCTGATGTTAAGTCTGTTAATGCTCTCAATTTCATGTTCAGAAGCAAAAACGCTGTTGGTTGGGCTTGAAGAAGCCAATAATCTGCCTTTTGAGTATGTTGATAACGCAGGTCATTTAACCGGATTCCATGTGGAGCTGGTTAAGTCGGTGGCCTCCCGGCTTGAATGGGAAGTGGAATTCCGGCGAATGTCCTGGCCTTTGGTCATCAAAATGCTGGAGAGCGGTGAACTGGATGCCGCGACATATGTGGCCAGATCCCCCGAAAGAGAAACATTTGCGCTGTTTCTTCCCGATAATATTCTGCATGTTTCCCATAGCACTATTTTTATCAAAGCGGAGCGGGTCAATGAAATCCATTATGAGCCGCCATTGGAAGATTTTGTGTCCCGCTGGCGGGTGGCCATCCCTGCCGGGTATTACATGAATGATAAAACCAGTGAGTTGCTCCAAAAGGGGATGCCTCTGGAGGAGCGAACGGTCACATTGGCCCAATTATTCGTGATGCTGTTAGGGGGCCGCTATGATGCAATATTTGGTGGTACCAATGCATTGAAGCGGAATAGGATCGGGATTCCTGATATTGAGGAGAAGGTCATTCCTCTGGAGGGAGCGATTTTCCCAAGCAAACAGATGTATATTGCTTTCAGTCTGCGAGTAAAGAGCCCATTGGCTGAAGAGTTTGCCAGAGAGTATCGGGAATACCGTCAGTTGCCTGAGTACAGGGAGCTGGCCGAAAAATTTGAAATGCTGGAATGGTTGCCGACTGAGTCTGAATTTCAATAAGCTCCGGATTAACTGTATTGGGAGTCGTATCCGGAGCTGCTCGGAAAATGGGGGTTAATTCAGGATATCGATAATTTCCCTGGTTTTCTCTATCACCTGAATGGTCTTGTCTGCAGTCTCAATGGTGACGGTGCCGGTACTTTCGTCTCTGTCAACGACTTCGCCTTGCTCATAAACCACCGGGTCGAGAATAGCGCCTTTGTTCAGCTTTTTTTCCCATCCCGGAGGTAGTGCTTTCCCTCTGGACTGTTGCTTTTCCAGGCCGGGTGGCAGGGACTTCTCTTCACTTTTATTGTTTTTGGCCATGGCCACTCCTGGGATGACTGCAGTGCAGAAAGTGAATACCACCAGGGATTTTAAAAGATTCTTCATACCGTAACGCTCAAAGTTGTCATTTGGTAATTTGGGATTAATTGGCCAAATGTAGCAGCGTTAGAGGCAATTCGAAACAGGAAAACTGTTGTAAATAGGTTACCAGGGTTCCGCTCGGAACCCTGGTTAGTAGTCTATTTCGCGTAGTACTTGTTTTTAACCTTGTCGGTGGCTGTTCTACGCTGAGCTGGGCTTAAAGCCATTGGTGCAGCAGCAACCTGCGGGTTGCAGGAGGTTCCATCGATGAGTTTATGGGTCCACTGCAATGAAACGTTCTGCTGGTCGTCCACGTCGACTTTAAATACTGACCAATTCTTGGTCAGGTTTTCAAAATCGCTAGGTAAGGCGATGGCGTGGGAGATATCAAAGATCTTGGTCTCACCATTCCACTTCACTTTGACCCTGGCTTCTGTTCTGTCCCAACGGGTATCTCCGGTGTAGTAATCAATATAGTATTCATAGCAGCCGGGGAGAGAGAAAGTGGTGGCCGTTAATACTTCCGGACCAAAGCCATCTGTATCATCCACATCCAGGTTGGCCAGGAATCCATCGGAAGAGAGCTTACGATTGTTGAAATACACTTCGCCTGCCGGTGTTACCAGATGGGTATCCAGATCAGGAGGCAGTTCACCCCAGGTCAATTCTACTTCCAGGGCTGCCGGTATCAGAGTGACGTCATCTACGGTACCGTTAGTGGACTCCCATTCCAGTGCGGCGGTCAAGCCATTACTGAAGAAATAAAGTGCCAGGTTTGAGTTGATCCGGACGGGGATGCTGTAGAAGCCGTTGGCGTCTGTCACGGCCTGAGTCTGGCCAATATAATCGGTTCCCTCGGAGCGGACTTCTACGCCGGCCACGGGGTTGCCAAACTGGTCCAGCACACGACCGTTCAGGGTGGTGGTTTTCAGTGGCTGGTCAGCATTCCAGGTACTGAAATGTGATACTTCGCCGACGTAGACAAGTTCGCCAGTATCCGCATCTGTCATCAGACTGGCAGTACCTTCTTCAACCCAATATCCGGTTTTAGGATCAAAGTAATAGAGCGGAATTTCCGTCGGCGCATTTGTTTCTGTGTAAAGAGAGGCTACCGGGATTCTGATGACAGCCGTTTGGCCGCCGGCGAGATTCAGTTCTTCCCCTTCTGCATTGCTTAAATTGACCGAAACAGCCCCGAATGATTCCAGATAATCACTTTCGCCGTTCACCGGTTGGGTTTGATAATCCCCTGGCATCAGGCTGCTGTCGCTGGATGGGTCAATGACTGTAATAGCCGCCTTGGCAGTTCCCTCTGCCAGATTACCTTGGGAATCCACCAATGAATTGGCTGTGAGTTCCAGATAGGCGAAGTTGGTATCCGGGTCTCTTAGTACGGTATTGGCCGCAGTATCAAACTCGTCTGAGAAATGAACCGGCAGGAGTTCGATATCAATATCGCTTAACGTTTGGTCTTCTCCAATATTCACCAGAACGCTGTATTCCCCATATCCCTCTGCTATGGCGCGAGCAACCACCCGGTTGCCGGATATTGGTTTTTTAACCGTATAGTTGCCCTGGGCATCGGATTCCGCGAGTGATTGATTGTCTTCGAGAGTGAGGCTGATGCGAGCCCCTTCGATAGGCTCTCCGGTGTAGTAATTGGTGACGGATCCAGAGACGGTGGCTGAAGTGCCGGATGAAGAATCGCTGGACGAATCAGAACTGCTGCAACCGTTTATCAGGAGCAAAGCGCTGATAAACGTCAGCCAAACAAACAGATGACGTGGTTGAGGTTTCACGAGTAGTTCCTTGTGTTTTAATTTTTTATGCAAGAAAACTAATGCGATTTTTTGTTACCTAACCCGTCATGTTGTTTTATCTTTTTTGGCAAGTAGGCGGGAAAGCAGATAGATAAGAAAAATAGATAGGTAAGAGAGATTGATAATAAGGAACCATAGATAGGTAAGAAAATAGATAACAGGCCCGCTTTTGAAGTGGCTGAGCCTGACCGTATCCCTGTTAGAATTGCAGGTAGCCGCTCTTTCCGGTTTTCAGTAGCGTGGCCAGTTCTCTGAGGCCCTCCCGGAAAGATCCCTCGTCTGCTATGGCCATCAATGAAAGCCGAATGGCGTTGTTTTGCCTGGGTTCAACATTCAACTGACCGGGCTCGGTATTGAATTGATTGAGGTCGACGCTGAACTGATTGAGATCAACACTGAAATAAGAGCCACTGCTCACCAGTAAGCCTCTTTCTTTCGCCGTGAGGGTAAACTGGTCTGCCTGCCAGTTACCCGGAAGGGAAAGCCAGATGTGGAAGCTCGTTTTCTGCGCACTTAAGGTGTAAGGAGACAAGGCATGTCTTGCAATCTCCTGCCTGTGACGGGCGATATCCCTTTGCTTATTTGCCATTTCGATTGCCGTACCGGACATGATCAAATGGCTGGCGACTTCAAACATCAGAGGCGAAGCCAGCCAGACTGTGGCCCGAATAAAGGAAGCAAGCCGGGATACCTGGTTCTGCGGAGCTTTGATATAACCGCACCGTAACCCTGGGCTGATCGCCTTTGACAGACTGCTGATGTAGAAACTTTTCTCGGGAATGAGGTCTGTCACGGGAGTGACGGGGGACTCATTCAGAAATCCGTAGATGTCGTCTTCCACCAGCCACAACGGGTGTCGCTGGATGACACTGGCCAGGGTTCTGCGTCTGTCTTCCGACATGGTGGCGCCGGTTGGATTCTGGTGGGAAGGGATAATGATCACCATTGCAGGTTGGTATTCCCGACATACTTCATTCAGGGACTCCGGCAGCATCCCATATTCATCCATCGCAACAGCCACCGGCTGACGCCCCAGAAAACTGGCAATAGACAGTATTCCCGGATAGGTCTGTGCTTCTAACGCGATTCGATCTCCCGGTTTTGTATAAAGCTCGATTAACGTGGAGAGGGCGTGCTGTGCGCCGTTGGTCAGAAGCGTTTGTTCTGCCGAGCCGGTCCGGAGTCCAAATTTCTGCATCCACGCGAAGCCTGCCTCACGATGAGCACTAAAACCTGTGTCTTCTGTGTATCCATAGAGTCCGGGATTGGATAATTGGTCGAAGCTGTTTTTCAGTTGAGTATGAAGAGATTCTAGATGGTCCGCATAACAGGGCTGCAAAATGGAAAAATTCCACTCGTTATCAGCGAAGTGAGACTGTATTACCTGCTTGAGCTGAGACCGGTCCCTGACAAAGCTTCCCCGTCCGACAAAGGATTCAATTCTGCCATTTTCAGCCAACACTTTATAAGCCTTGGCGATCGTCACGGGCGTGGTGTTGAATTCGTCAGCGAGAGCCCGGTGGGTGGGGAGTTTGCTCCCTACAGCGTAATGACCTATATCAATCAATGACTCAATTCGACGGGCAATCTCAAGGTATTTAGCTTCGCTCACAACAAGACTTTATCCTTATATTTGGCTGATATAGGGGCTCATTTGGATGATGTAGGGGATTGTACCCGGAGTAAAGAGGCTGCGCCATGGTATTGTGGGCAGAGGTCGAATTTGCTTGGTTTGTACTAAGACCTATATCAAAAAACAAATTGAAATATGTCAATTTGACGAGTAAGCTTTTCCACCTTACTGATTTGTGATCCTACAGGTTGAGAAAAGGAGCGGAGTGATGACAGCACTGAAAACGGCATTTATCGGGTTGGGTGTGATGGGGTATCCCATGGCAGGGCATCTCGCAGGTAAGGGGTATGCTGTCTCTGTCTACAATCGAACCCTGGAAAAGGCCCAACGCTGGGTCTCTGACTATCAGGGTTTCGCCGCCGAGACACCCGCGGCAGCAGCCAAGGATGCAGACGTCGTTTTTGTCTGTGTTGGAAATGATCAGGATGTACGGAGTGTGGTCTATGGTGAAACCGGGATTCTCGGGAGTCTGAAGCCGGGAGCCATTCTTGTGGACCATACGACAACTTCCGCGCATCTGGCCGTTGAACTCAAAGATGCCTGTGCCGAGGTAGGCGCTTTTTTTATTGATGCTCCGGTATCCGGAGGTCAGGCTGGCGCTGAGAATGGTTGCCTGACGGTGATGTGTGGAGGAGAGGAAGAGCCATTTCAGAGAGCTAAGCCGGTGATGGACAGTTATGCCAAGCAGGTTCAACTGTTAGGGGAAAACGGTCAGGGTCAGCGTTGCAAGATGGTGAACCAGATCTGCATCGCCGGTATTCTTCAGGGGCTGAGTGAGGCGCTGATATTGGCAGAAAAAGCCGGGTTGTCTATTCCCGCCGTGGTGGACACTCTTCAGCATGGTGCGGCTGGATCCTGGCAGATGGTCAATCGTATGGAAACGATGTTTCAGGATAAGTTCGATTTTGGTTTTGCGATTGACTGGATGCGCAAAGATCTGGGCATATGCCTGGAAGAAGCACAGTCTCACGGGGTCAGGCTGCCTTTAACAGAAGACGTGGATCGACAATATGAATCCCTTCAACAGCAGGGCATGGGGCGTATGGATACTTCAGTGCTGGTCAGAGCTGTAAAAAAGTCTGCTAATGATTGAGGCTCTTGGCACAAGGATGCCTGCGGAAAGCGACTAATTGGTCGCAGTCGGCATGGATCGCTATTGGAGGTTTCCCCTGATGCTCGACAGGTGTTATAAACGCAGCGAGAACAATAGCACCTGAGAGCATCAGTCAAATTATGGAGTCTTTTATTGCCGGCTTCTTTGGAAGCAGTCCGATTGAAATCATCGCCAGTATCGCTGGTTTTATCTGCGTTTATCTGATCATTAAGCGTAACATCTGGTGCTGGCCTGTGGGGCTGCTGCAGGTGTCGCTGTATATCATCGTTTTCTATGATGCCAAGCTATACTCAGATGTTGCTTTGCATGGCATCTACGTCGTTATGCAGATATACGGTTGGTGGTACTGGCTGCAGGGACAGGATCAGGATCACGACATTATTGTGCTTCCCAGTACCACAACAGCCATTTTGGTTTGGGTCGTTGTTGCTGTCTTGGGCAGCTTTGGATTGGGTTATGTCATGTCTACCTATACGGATGCTGCTTTGCCTTATCCCGATGCCTATACCACAGTGGCCAGTCTGGTGGCGCAATGGCTGCTGTCCCGGCGCTTCCTGGTTAACTGGGTATTCTGGATTACCGTCGATGTAGTGGCGATCGGCGTCTACTGGCAAAAGGGTCTTTATCCGACGGTGTTACTCTATTCGGCCTTTTTGATCATGGCCACTACCGGATTTTTCGTATGGATGCGCCGATTCCAGGCGCAGCGCCAGATACTCAGGCCCGACTATGCAGAAGGCTAACAACCGGGAAGGGTGGAAAGTCGGTTTCACTCTGGGCAAGTTTGCCCCACTTCACAAGGGGCACCAGTATCTTATTGAGCAGGCTTTGGAGCAGGTGGATCATCTGATCCTGATGATCTATGGATGCCCTGACCTCATCGATGTTTCTCTGGAGCGCCGAGCAGGGTGGATCCAGGCCCTTTATCCTCAGATTGAAATCATCCTGGCACCGGATGGACCGATGGAGATAGGCGATACCCCAGAAATTCATCGTATGCATGAGGACTATATCGGGCATCGACTGGCGGGGCGAAGCATCACTCATTTTTTCTCCAGCGAATTCTATGGAGATCATATCAGTCGTTTCCTTAACGCCGTGGATTGCCGTGTGGATGAAGCGCGGGCCATGGTTCCTGTATCCGCGACCATGATTCGAAATGATCCTTTTGCTAACCGCCAATGGTTGCACCCACTGGTGTATAAAGATCTGATTAAAAAGGTGGTGTTTCTTGGTGCACCGTCCACGGGGAAAACGACCCTGGCCAGCGAACTGGCCGCAAGACTGAATACATGCTGGATGCCGGAGTATGGGCGAGAATACTGGGAGCAACATCAGGTAGACCGACGCCTGACGCCTTTTCAGTTGCTGGAAATTGCAGAGGGCCATCTTGTTAGGGAAGAGGGCTTGCTGGAAGACAGTAATGGATTTCTCTTTGTGGATACAAATGCGCTAACCACCTGGCACTTTGCCCGTTATTACCATGGCAATGCCCTGCCGGAGCTGGAACGTATGGCAGAACAATCGACAGACCGATATGACATTGTCTTTCTATGTGGCGATGACATTCCCTATGATGACTCCTGGGATCGTTCAGGAGAGGTAAACCGCGCGCAATTTCAGACGGAAATTGAGAAAGAGCTGATTAAAAGGAAGGTTCAATATACCTTGTTGACCGGAAGCCTGGAGGATCGCGTCCGTCAGGTGTTAGAAAAGCTGGGAGTCAACAATAGCGGTCATGAAGCCGATGATGAGTGATGAAGAAGACGTCTTTCTGGTGCTGCGCAGGGTGCTAGAGACGATGGCTCCCCTGAAGGAGAAAGACTGGCTTGAGATGCGGCCTCATCTGCGCAAGGAAGCTTACGGTAAAGGTGAAGTGGTATTGGAGGCAGGACAACTGGCCGGGCGATTCTGGTTTGTCGCGCAGGGGCTGATGCGTAATGTCTACACGACCCCTGATGGCCGGGAGTTTAACAAATCCTTTATTGATGCCCCAGGTTTCTGTGGGGCGATGACGGAGTTGGTTCACGGCATGCCCAGCCGGTTTTCCATACAGGCCCTTGAACCTACGATCGCCTTGAGCATTCCAATTAAATGGTATCGGGAAGCCTGCGACACCAATGTGACCTTTGACCGACTGGCCCGGGCTCAAGCCCAGTATCTGGCGCTGAAGAAAGAAGACCGTGAAGCGGAATTGTTATTGGATGACGCTACGACCCGGTATCAGCAGTTTCAAAAAGAATACCCCTCGCTTGAACAACGCATTCCCGCCTACCACATTGCTGCCTATATGGGCATTACCGAGGTTGCATTGTCCCGTCTGAAGCGAAAGCTCAAATCGCAGGAATCAGGAGAATCTTAACCTGGGTTAAGGATCTCATCGCATCGTCCTGCCAAGATGGCTCTGAATTCATTTGTGAGATTCGAAGTCTGAAATCAACGGGGCGCAGAGTATGAAAGGGCATGTGATTTTATTAACCGGTGCCAACCGGGGAATCGGCAGGGCGCTGTTGGAGCAACTGGTGGCTGATAACCAGGTGATTGCCTTGGGGCGAAACGAAGCTGAAATGCTCCAACTGCAGGAAGCCTATCCGCAAATTCATATTCAGGTGGCAGACCTGGCCAATAATCATGATGTACAGAAAGTGATCCGGCATATTCACAGTGAGTGGCCGGACCTTGATATGCTGATCAACAATGCCGGTATTCAGAATGTCATCGACTTCACGTCGAATGTTGATCAGGAGCAGATCCAACAGGAGTTTGCGATCAACTTTCACGGCCCTGTGGAGCTGATCAGAGGGCTCCTGCCGGTGTTAAGGCAGCAGCAAAGCAGCCATATCATTAATGTGACGTCGGTATTGGCACTGGCACCAAAACACAGCGCTCCCGTTTATTGCGCAAGTAAGGCTGCCCTACGGCACTTCACTCAGGCGCTTCGTTACCAGCTTAGAAATACATCTGTAAAAGTCGTTGAAGTGCTCCCGCCGCTCACCCGTACCGCGCTTCATAAAAGTGCTGTTCCACAAGTGGCGGTTGAGGCGGATTGGGTCGTGCAACAGATGATTAAAAGTATTGACCGCGGTAAGCAGGAAATCAGTATTGGCAAAGCCTACGTGGGGATGTGGTTGCACCGGATTATGCCGGGAATGCTGGCGAGTATGCTTATCAAGCAATAGACAACGCCGATCAGGCCCAGTGAATACCTTCGGGGAGTCTGTAATCACTATACTCAACATGCAATATGCGTCGGTTAGTGGGGGCGATAGCTTTACTTGAGGCATGCAGCAGGTGTGGTCGCATGACCAGGATAGAACCTTCTATTGCTTCGCAGGACACGGATATATGTTCCCGGCAGAATTTGCCGATCATTTCCTGGGTTAAAACTCCATATCGATGACTGCCCGGACTTGCCCTAATTCAATACGTCCAAGTAGTAGACTGTTTGGTTGACTTGTCTTAGCAAGCCTCCATCTTTAGCATTGTTTTCAGCGTAATATCCACGAATAACAAGGAGGTAAAATGCAAACTCGTCTAATTTATTGGGGAGGGGCCAGGGAAATAGAGCCTAATGGGAGAAGGAAGCTTAGTGGCGAAAGAGATAATAGCGCATTTCGCTTTGGTGCCTTAAATATTAAAAAGTCCTACGAGCAACTCGGCGATTCTTCCTTTATTAAGGTTAGTAAGATTGATTCAGCTAAAGCAATAGTCGATGAGATAGATAGTCTCCCTGATCGATCGCTAGAATCATTGGATATCGTTAGCCACGGGAGTCCTCTATCTTTAAATTTTTCTAAAAAAGCATATAGAAGTTGTGGCTTCTATGTAGGGTTTTTAGGCAGACTGGCAATGTCACAATATTACTCGGATGAGGGAGGTGACTATGAATTTTCGGATGAGGCAAGAAGCATATCAGATATTAATTTTAAGAAGTTCACCGTCGATTCCAGAGTCCAATTTCACGGTTGTTTAACTGCGGCAAGCTGGTTTCAAAGGCGTAGTGGTGAACGCATATTTCCGGTGGTTATTGATAATATCGTCGAAGAGCTCTCAGAGCAGCTACACAGCGCAGGATGCGTCAATAGTGTAGTGATTGGGCACACAACCTATGGTAATCCAAATATTAACGGAGAAGGAAAAACTAAAATTGCGGATCAGGACTATCGCCATGGTAGCAGAGTTGTTTACAGAAACGGTGAAGTAATATTAAGAACATCTCAGAGAGGCTATCTGCGTAACACCATAATTGAAGGTTTATAGTTAGTGATGAGCACAGGTACTAAAAAGAAATATTGGCATAGTTTGCTGATGTTCATCATCTTGCTGATAGTTTCCGCTTTGATATTGGTTAATGTCATACGTCCGTATTTGCTGCAGCAAAAGAGCTCAACTCAGGTGACATTGGTCGCTCGTTGGTTAAGTGATGAAGACTGCGGAGAAGTGTGTGTTCCTATGGTGGTTGAATCTGTAAGGTCCACTCAGTTTGAGCACTATATAGGAAAAACGGTTCATCCTTATGGCTATCCAGATCTTGAGAACTTCCTATTCTCGGCTGAGAAAGAGGGGAAGCCCCAGTTTTGCATTTCTGGTTATTTGCACAAATATCAGAAAGGTGTATTGCGCTGGTTCGTTGTCGGAGCAAATGGGTTTCCACTGGAGGTGACCTCAATCGTAGCTCTAAAGCCAAGTGAAGCATGTCTTGAAAATTGATTTAGTTCATCTTCTCTGCCGAGAAGTCGGGTAAAAGTCAGTTAGTAGCTTTCTAGTGCTAGCCACTAAAATAATGGAGTACTTCGCTAAGTAGAATGGGGTAGGTTATTTTTACATGGTGAGAAACTTGAGTGATTCTATCAATGGGATGGTCGAACTAACATCGCCGCCAGTAAAATCAGGCCCAGGAGACACCCTCGGGTAGCCGATAGTCACTGTATTCCACGTGTAGAACGCGCCGATGGCCAGGATTTATCGCTTTACTTGAAGCATGTAACAGGTGTGGGCGCATCACCAGAATTGAACCCTCGTCTGCTTCGCAGGAAATTGGATTGTGTTGTTTGCTGATGTCGTTGGTCATTTCCTGAGTCAGGATGCCGTATTGATGACTGCCGGGAATAACCTTCAGGCAGCCATTGGACTCGTCTGTAGCATCTAGATGTATTCTAAACGTGACCATCTGATTGAGAACGGAAGCGGGTGGCTGCACATGATGAGTGTTATCTTTGATGCTCCACGGCCCCCATTCCTTTAATTCAAATCGCTGAGAGACGGCAACCGTTTTATCCTGGTGCCAGGATACCAGCCAGTTGTTCTCCGGGGTTTTGTCGAAAAGAATGACGCGCACAACGGAAGCTTTTTCTGTTAGATACGCTTTTGCCAATGTAGGTAGTATGGGTGAGTTTATCAGGGCTCTGATAGAAGCGAATCGTTTCTCTGCGTTACGGATACCTCCACGAATGGGAGCGACAGCAGAGAGTGCTAATTCCTGCTTAATAGTCTCGATAATCTCGCTGGAAACGGCATTCTCCAGAAGTTCGTATCCATTTTTATAAAAGGTCATTCTCTAAACTGAATCCGAAAAATGCTTAAGTTAATTTTGCTTAATTATTGAGCGCCTTCTGGTAAGTGATGAGGTCTCTTTCGGAGAAACAGCAAAATACGATTTCTCTCAATGTATTGTGCTCACTCAAAAAGTCGAAGACGGTTTCAATTGCAACCTTTGTCGCCAGCTCAATCGGATAGCCATATATACCGGTGCTGATGCAGGGAAAAGCGATACTCTGGATACCTTGCTCAATTGCGATTTCCAATGAACGCCGGTAACAGGAGGCCAGTAAGTTCTTCTCCCCATTGTCACCGCCCCGCCAGACGGGCCCAACAGTATGGATTATATATTTGGCAGGCAGGTGATAACCTTTGGTGAATTTGGCTTCTCCTACGCGGCACCCGCCAAGCAAGCGGCATTCATGCACCAGGTCCGGGCCAGCGGCTCGGTGAATGGCCCCGTCAACCCCTCCGCCTCCCAGAAGCGAGGAGTTGGCGGCGTTAACTATGGCGTCGACTTGTAGTTTCGTGATGTCGCTTTGCAGCGCATGAACATTAGCGGTCATACGGTTAATACCAAGTTATTAGCTACTTATTAGAGAGTATTTTCTCTTTCCAAGTGAGATAATCCCCACGCTTGTGGGGATTATCTTCAATATGACTAATGCGAATTATGCATACTCTACAGCATCATCTGTTAGCTCTTCACTTTGCAGGATGCCGGCGGCTCTTTGTCTAATTTCTTCAAATTCATAGTCCTTTAACAACTCCCCATTCCTGAATACTGGGACCAGCAGATTCTCTCTTTGTCCAAGATCCTCCCTGCGAATTGTCTTTATCTCGCCGGCCATGCCACGCACTACAGCCAGACGACCTTTCTTGGAGCGCTTGCCCTGATCTGTAACAGGATCTTTATATACATCTCTCCACAGTCCGGCCACCTTCGCCGCAGAGGCCTTCATGGCAAACTTCATGGTGTCGCGGTTGATCTTCTGGAGCAGCTCGCCACCCATGCCAAAGGCGATATTGTCGGCGCTCTGCTTACGCTGTTTCATGGCTTCCAGAATAGCTTCGATGGTTTGTTGTGAAATACCATCGCCTTGGATGACGCGGATACAGCCAGGTAGTACCCGATAACCCCTGTCGTTAACCTCAAAGCCAAATTTCCTCATCAGGCGCTCGATGGTTTCCGTGACAATGGTGACAGGGTCACCGCTGTCAGGCCGCACGATGAGGGTGCCACCGGTAGCTTCGACTTTGGTTTTCAGTTCTTCTCCCCAGATATTGTCGATGGCGTTCCAGAGATCGTAGGAGTCGCTGACCACGGCCACCAATTTTCCTGGGCCGCTGAACTGATCCAGCATGTTGGCATAGGCCTCGGTTTCGTTGTCACGCCCCCAACTGGTGATGGTGCTGTGCTCAGCGGCCGGTATTGAGAAGCCGGCCATTTCGGCACCATAGTAGCGACGGGCCGCCAGGACACCGCTGAGTGTATCGGTACCGAGGAAATTCACCAAGTGAGCGGCCCCACCTACTGCAGCGGCTTCTTCTGTAGTAGCTCCCCGAGCCCCGAAATCGTGTAACTTGAATCCGAGGCTATCACTGTTATCGGCGGTTTCATCCAGATAACGCTGAATGATCTGGCGGCAATTCCAGGAGACGGTCGCCACGGTGGTAGGGTACCAGACAGCTCTTAACAAAGCCGTCTCCACGTAGCTGGTTAACCAGGCACAGTTAGGATCAGTATTGATCACCTGAACCAGGGCATTTTTTACCGGTACTACCGCCCCTTCCGGGATCGCTTCAATCTCAATGGGCAGGTAACCGTTGTGTTTTTCGACTATATAACGCCAACCTGCTTCATTGAACGGTACCCCGTGAGCCTGAAGGATAACTTTGGCTTCATCAACATCTTCCATGGTAATGGGAGAGGTCAGATATTCCTTGATAAACATCTGCAATCCGAAGAATACGGCATCCTTAAACTGCCCACCACGGGCTTCAATATAACTGGAGACCTGAGTGGTCATCGGTGGGTATTGCAGGTAGTGAGACGCTTTATAAGAGTCGACGTTTAAAATGATGTTGCGATTTGTTCTGGTCATGACGGAAATCCTCCTGTCATCGGTTTTAAGAGGAAAGGGTCTGTCCCTTTCCGTTTATATTCGTTGGCCCATTTATTTTCTCTGAGCCGTGTACATTCTTGGGGGGGCTTGCTTGGGGTTCCATTAACCCTTATTGCATCCCGGTCAGTTCCTGGATGATGAAGTAGTGATCTTCAAAAATCTGGTTTGGATCCAGGTCTGCCAGGGGAACCCAGTGTGCATGGCGGGCATCGTCGCCGCCTTTCACTTTGGGAAGTTCTTTGTTGGGTTCCAGTTCAATGTAGAACGCATGGGTAATGGTGCGTCCGCGAGCAGAACGGTGTGGGTCATCAAAGACTTGTTGCCCTTTAATTGAGCCCTTCAATACCGGTCCTGGAACCTTTAGCCGGGTTTCTTCACGCAATTCTCTCAGGCAGGCGTCGACCAGTTTTTCATCCTGATCAACAAATCCTCCGGGTAATGCCAGGAGCCCTTTACCTGGGCGGGCTTTACGTTCCACCATCAACACATGCCCGCTTTGGATGACGACCGCATCTACGGTGACAAATGTCGGCGAGTAGGGGGCTGCACTCCAGGCTTGTTTGTATTTGGCGACAAATTTATGCTCTGACTTGATGTCGCTGTATGCTTCAGTCGATTCGAACTCATTTAACCACTGATTTACGTTATTCGGCAGAAAACGCTCAACATTGTCTTTACCACCATTGAACACCGCTTCCCGGATAGGGGTTGCACTGAGGCTTTCGTAATTGTCGACATTGATGGCTCCCCATTGAGGGAACAGGTTCAGGTAATAGGAACTATTGTCCTTGCTATGGCCGATGAGGCCAATCATTGGACGGTTATGTGGCGTAGCGTGGTGGGCCGTAACGAGGCCGTTGACGGTAGCCTGTACATTTCTGACCCAGCATTCATCGTTGTAAACGATGTCCATCAATGGAGCGACATGGATACGGGAACGGTCTGCTTCTGGCAACGCCCCTTTGATCATGGCTTCGCGTTCTGCGACCGTCCAGGGATTACGTACTGATCGTGGCTGGTGCGCTGAACCGCAGAGAATAATCATTTGATCAGCCTGTTTCAGGCCTGCTTCGATAACAGCAAGATGCCCTTTGTGAAATGGCTGGAAACGTCCGATGAAAACGAGAAAGTCGTATGGTTTTTTATCCATGTCAGCAAACCCCTTGCTGTTGAGATTGAAACCCGGTCTTTCCAGGTTTGTTCAATGTCTGGCTAACGGGATGAATCCCATCCGCAGTGTTAGCTTGAGCAAATAGTGGCTTAAAGCCACTTATGTGTCAACCTATAAAATAAAGAAATTTCAGGATTGGGGAAAATCGTGATTCACCGAAGATATGATAAAGTGGCGCTTTGCCACTAATAACGATGCATACGGAAGCGAATATGGCTGACTATGACACTGAAGAAGAATTCCTGAAGCACTACAACGTCCGTCAATATGACCTCCCCCTTGCGACAGTTGATATGGCGATATTTACCGTTCAGGATCAGCAGCTTCAGGTTCTGCTGGTAAAGCGGGCACTGCATCCGGCCAAGGGGCAATGGGCATTACCTGGTGGATTCATTGATATGAAGAAGGACCAGAGCCTGTCAGATACGGCCTATCGTAAGCTGAAAGAGAAAACGGGGGTGGATACTCCCTACCTGGAGCAGGTAGCTACCTTCGGTAATGCATCGAGGGATCCCCGGGGGTGGTCTTTGACGGTGTCCTATTTTGCTCTGATTTCCAGTGATCAGACGACACTGAGCATGGACAGCCGGTCTGAAGAGGTGGCGTGGGTGCCGGTCACGCAGGTGGGTGAACTGGAGCTGGCATTTGATCACGAGCAGATACTGCAGGCATGTCACGAGCGACTCAGGGCCAAAGTTCAATACACCTCAGTGCCAGTCAATCTGATGCCGGAAGTGTTTACCCTGGTTGAATTGCAAAAAACCTTTGAGATTATTCTGGGTTCACCCATAGAAAAGAAATCTTTTCGTCGACGCATTGCGGATGCGGATATTCTGGAGGAAACCGGCGAGATGAAATCGGGTCCAAGCCGACCGGCTAAGCTGTATAGGGTAAAAAACAAGGGTGAAAACTATTTCTTTACCCGTTTGATGGAGGGAGCACGGTAGCCTCGCCTCAGAATGTGTTATGGGCTGCCATGTATTATTAATAATCAGGCTAAAAAAAACCTTCTTATTACTTCACTAAAAAATAAATAATATCAATAAGGTAGTAGCCTTTGGCTAAAGCTGTGTTACGTCCATGATATAGACTGACACACTCTTTAACCTAAGTGTCTGATTAAATTTCATACTATGTCGCAAACAAAACAACCTGATTCAATTTTTAGCGTACCCAATTTACTGAGTCGAATTAGAGGGTTACCAACGCTATAAAGCTTTTCGATAAAAAGTGTCCGTTTCTCGACAGAGACATCCCCTGATCTTACTTCTAGAGTTACCGCACATGTCCCGGCTGGCAGTCCCAGCATAGGAAATGGCCTAACAGGCCAACTTTCATAAAAACATTCTCTACTTAATAGAGGGGAAGCAATCATCATGGTAATCGATGCGTCTCTGTTTAAACCAACACTTCTCTCTGTCGCTATTTCCAGCATACTTTTAACGGCTTGTGGAGGCGGCGGAGGGAGCAGTAGCTCTACCAGTACCTCGACCACGAGCACGGCCTCTTCCTATGCGTTACCTGAACAATTGGAAATTGTGTCTTCCGGAGAAGATAGCGGGAGCGAATCTGCCCAGCTATCCCGTTCAATGAGCAGTACGGCGAGATCCATGTCGGTGGCAAGGGCCTTTAGCGATGCGGGTACTGACTATCAAAATGCAGAGCAGCATGTTCACACCTGGATGGAAGCACTTGAGCCGGTGGAATTGGTAAATACCATTCTTTGCTTTACGGGTCAGATGAATGCAGATGAGATGATCGGGCAAGGGGCTTATACGGCTCTGATTGATATGGATGAATGCGAATCCGGTGACGCTGACTCGTCGTCTCAATCCGGTGGACAGTCTTCAACGGGAGGAAATACAACCAATTACGTTGAGGCCTATATTGTTTCATCGAAGGACACCTCTACGGGTAATGTCATTGTGCATGCCTGGGTGCCGGAAATGGATGTGGGGGAAGGCGAGCCCACGTTGCTGAAAATGAAAGGCGTGATTAAGTCCGGTGCCACCGAAGAAGATCCTTTTGGCTCTTTCGTTTTGAATTGGGAGATGAAAGATCCGACCAATCCGGATGGTGAAGCTTTTGGATGGGGAGAGTTGGCCACAGTTGAAACTCTGAGCGGTTTTATCGGTTTCACCCTTTATGACTATGGTGAATATGGCGGCGAAGGCGGTAGCGGAACTTATCTGGCCCGGGCCAGCGTTGTGATGCGTGATGATCGTTCCGATGGTGTTGCGCTGACGGCCTTTGAAGATTCTGGAGACTTTGTCGATCGCAATATGGCGTTTGCCGTATCCTTTAACAGCAATAACGTGTTGCTGCAGCAGGCGTCTTCCCTGAGTGAGTTGCCCTTCCGTAACGGCGGTAGCAACAGTGAGGGGGCCTGTCTTGCCAAAGATGACTTCAAGGAAGCTGTCTGGCGTTACGGCATGTTTAATAAGGCCACTGGCGAAGAGATTCAACTCAACGGCGGATTTCCCATTCGCTACGACAGCGATAGCGACGGTAATGTGGACTCCTTTGGTTATGCCAGCTATTGGGGAATCTGGACTGAAGAGGATGGAGCGCTGGACACTGGAGATACCGTCGTCCGGGAATCCCGGGGCGAAGGGGGAACCAATGAAAGTTACACTGTCGTAGAAACCCAGGGCCGCCTGATCAAGAAAGAGATTGAAACGCTTGCGCTCAGCGATGCCTCCGGAATTGATTTCTACTATTGGGATGATTCACTGTTTGATACTGAATTTGACCAGTGGGTAGTGCGCTATGTGGAAGGTCAGTTTATGAAAGTGGCCGGATTGAACTGGGGAGAGCAGGGGCCTCAACGTACAAACCTGGATACTCCTGTCGCCATTACTCTGGAAGTCGGTCACCCATTGTTTATGTATTCCGACCAGCTGGGAGGTGGCGTCCAATACAAACAGGGAGCCAGTGCCCTATCTTTCTATAAAGAAACCATCATGAACGGATCGGAGGCAGAATTCAGCGGTGGTTCGCTGGATCTTGTCTGTCTGGATCGTTGTATCAAAACCGGGCTGACCGTGGATGATTTATCGACCTTCGATGGTGGATATGAAGTGACGGCAGAAACCATGGCGGATGCCTACGATTACAGCATCAGCAATACCGGTGTGAATATGATGTCACTCACGTCGGGCGGTAGTGTTGTCAGTTTCCCGGATGGTTTGCCGGAAGACTCACCTAATGCCTGGGGGATTCAAAGTGGCCCTATGGTGACTGCGGCGGTGGCTGGAACACTGTCAGACCCCTTTGAAGTATACGATGCCGAGCAGGTTGATACTTTCTATGTGTGGGAGACCGGTCCCAACGATTGGAACAAAACCACCATGCTGGTCGATTCCGAGGGTGATGCTGTTACCTTCGACAAGCCGATTGAATTTTCCTACACCCATAGTGAGGCCAACCACCGGGATGGGTCGGCTTTTACCTATGCGGAAGTTGGTCCACAGACCTTTATGCTCCAGTATAACGGCCCTGGTGATCTGCACGGCATTCCGTTCGTCCAGATTGGCGGTGAGGAATCCGATCGCTGGTACCCGGTATTTAATCTGAAGGACGGAACCGTCATTGGGCCTGAAGGGCAATATGTGGTCAAAGCGCTGGATATCGAGCGTAAGATGAATGAAGACTCCGATGGTTGCGGCTCGCTGGTCGTTAATGAACCCGCCGCTCCTGTTCCATCTGATGTTTCGGTTAACCTGGATGATTTGGGGGTGGTGCCTGAAGTCGATGGCGGACCCTCCTATGTCGGTGGCGAGGCGACGGACTCATGAGGTTGCATTAAACCTATCGACAGCTCTGAAAGGCGAATTCTTGAATAGAAAGGGTGGGGATAAACCTCACCCTTTTTTATTAGGTGTTCTCAAATGCCCCTCAACTGGTCTATAACAGTATAAGGACTGACGCGAAATAGTTGTCCGGATCCAGTCAGGTTCCGGGTTCGCCATTGTTTTGCAGATGAAACTCAAAGGGGGCATGGAGTGTCTGAAAATCTGACTATTGATTCTGGTTGTCTGGAAAAACCATGGAGGCTCTGCTGGTTAATTGTCTTGGTAGTGGCCTCTACCCATCTTAGAGCAGAATATGAGGGGCATCTGGATGCCTACATGAACCTGGGATATGGCAGTGGGCAGTTGGACTGGAATATCGCGGATTCTGACGGGCACCCCAATGTTCTTTCCGAGCTGATCTTCAATGCCGATGATGTGGTGATTCTCGAACTGGGAGGGCGCCTGTTTATCGACAGCGGTCCTCTTAAGCATGTCTTTGGGGAAATGCGGGGATGGGCTGGCATGATTGAGGATGGTACCTCAGAAGACCGGGATTGGAATTCCGACAACCGGGAGGATCTTTATAGTTTTTCCCGCTCTGAGCTGTATGGACATAAGCTCAAAAAGTTCTCTTTGGCATTGGGCTACAGACTGCCCTTGAACGACATGCTGACTCTTTCGCCGATGGTCGGGTATGCCTATTCTTCTCAAAGCATGCAGGTGAGAAATGGTTTTCAGTTAGTGTCCGAATCTCCAAGCACGGCGGATTTGGGGCCATTCGACGATCTGGACAGCAGCTATAACGCTGAGTGGTGGAGTTTTTGGGTAGGAGGGGAAGTGGTGTTCAGTTTCGCCGAACAGCACGATATCCTGCTCCGTGTTGAGCTCCATGCTGCTGATTACGAAGCAAAGGCCAACTGGAATCTCAGGAATGATTTGGCGCATCCCGTCAGCTTCCGTCATGACATGGATGACCAGAAAGGCTATCTGATAGGTATACGGTACCGCTACCCGATTTATCAATCTCTGTCGATTACCGCCGGAATTGAGTATGAGAAGTTGGAAGGGGATGATGGTACTGACACTATTTTTCTTTCCGACAGCACGACAATTGTCTCCCCTCTGAATGAGGTTAACTGGGAGTTGACCCGATTTAATGTCGGTGCTAATTACCGCTTCTAAGCCCCATTAATTGTTGAATCCTTTTGAAGTAGGGCTGGTTTAAGGGAATGAACAAAGTTTAATTAACGTTGTTTATTTTGTTAACCAGTCATCAGTTATCGCGTGAGGGCTTTTGTTAAAGTCTTGCCGCAGTCCATTAACAATTACAAAAAAAAGGAAACGACAATGAAACACTTCTCTGTGCACTTCAGGCACTCGCTGCCTTCCTTTGGCCTTAAAACCGTATTAAAAGCATCATTGGCATTGCTGCTCGCAGCTGCAATGACCGGCTGTGGCGGTGTTGGGAGTCTGGCCAGTAATCCCCGTGTAACCGATGCGGATAACAATCAGGTCGTCACTGTTGGTGACTCAATCTTTGCCTTGTCAGGTGAACTGCAGGACTTTCTGGAAGAGTATGCCGGTCAGACTTTCCGTCGTTACACCATTTCCGGGGCGGAACTCACCGGAGGTATCATCGCCACTTCCATTGCAGATCAATACGAGATTGCCCGTTCGGATAACAGCGACATCGAAACGATCGTCATGGATGCCGGCGGTAATGACATCCTGATTCCTGCCATCATGCTGGATCCCTATGACTGTAAGACTCAGTGGTATGAGTTCGGTAAGTTGAGCAGCACCTGCAAAAACTTCATCAATGATCTGTACGTGGACGCGGTCAATCTGCTCAACGATATGCATGCAGACGGCGTGGATAACGTCATTTACCTGGGATACTACTACACCAAAAACGGCTTGTTCCTGTTGGATAGCATGGAAGAGGCAGTGGATTACGGGGATGGAAAACTGGCTCAGGCCTGCAGCTATTCCTCAGCCAACTGTCAGTTCGTAGATCCTCGCTCATCGATCAATGACAGCGATATTATCTTTGACGGTATTCATCCCAACACAGGTGGTTCCAGAAAGCTGGCGAATCTGATCTGGCCGAAATTACAGCCGCTGCTGTAATCCATGAGCCGCTGTAATTCATAAGAAGTATATATGAGCAAAGCTGAGTTTCAGACGGTAGTGAACCTGTCGTCTGATTCCAGCTTATCCCTGAGTTTCAAATAATTATAAAGAGCTGTTATGAAGCGTGCTTTCGTTGTTGTTACGGCCGTGTTGACATGTGCCATGGCGGGAGCGGTTTACTGGGTGAACAAACCTGTCGGTAGTAACCTGGATGAATCTGTATCCCTCGATACCCGTTCATCAGGAGTCGCTGACATGCCAGGGACCGGTGTTGTTGAAAATAATATTGCTGCGGGGGCGCCTGGGGCTTTTGCTGGCCAGGGTATCGAGTCCTATATCGACGCGATGGCGATGGAACTGCTTGAGACGTATGGAGACACCATTCAAAACCGGCGTACGCAAGCTAAATTGCTGGCAGTGCGGGATCAAGTTCTTGGACTGTATCCCGTGGAAGGGGAGGCCGTTTTTGCCAGAATTCTGGCATTGGCTTTTCCTGGTTATGCTGATCAGATTCTGGAAACCATCAATTTAATGGCGGGCTATGAGAATTGGTTGGCGGAAAATCAACTCGCCCTGAGTGAAATGTCCTTTCTGGAAAGAGAAGGAGCAATCTGGCACAAACGTCGGCAGATGTTTGGAGAGGATGCTGAACTCATCTGGGCCGAGGAAAAGCAGGCGTGGGCGCAGAAGCAGCAGAAGATCCAGCAAGTGATCATGACTTTGGATCAATCTGATGCCAACTCCCTGGATGAAACGCTGTTTCAGTTGCAGAGTGCTCTGAACGATACCTACGGCAACGGCGTCGAAAGGCTGGCCATGGATAACGGTGTGATTGCCCAGGTGTACTTCGGATTCGAATCCGTTCAGGGCAAGCTTCGGGGGATGTCTCCGGATCAGCGACAGTTAGAAATCAATCAACTGCGGAAGCAGTTGGGATATTCCGATGAGCAGATTCAGCGGCTTGAGGAGCGAGACCTGAAACGCAATCAGCGCTGGGATAACGGTCTTGCCTATATGGCAGAGCGCAATGCGTTAACCACCAGATTGAGTGGCCCTGAACTGGAGCGGGAGCTCGACCAGTTGAGACTTCGCTATTTCAAGCATGAGGCAAAAACCATTGCGCTGGAAGAAAAGGATGGCTTTTACCGTTATGAAAGACCTCGCCTTTATGGGAGGAATTAGTTGTTTGCTCACATTGTGAGAGATGGCTGCCTGATGGGTAAAAATAACGTAAACAGAGTTCCTGATTCCGGACGATCGGGGGATTTTTCTGAGGACTGGACTTCCACATTTCCCTGCAGTTTGTCTATGAATGCTTTCATGATGGACATTCCGTATCCGGAACCTGTTTCTGCTTCTGTTCCCGCTCGGGATGAGTTTTCTTCAACGGAAAACAGTTTCTCGACAAGTGATTGAGACATTCCGACCCCGTAGTCTCTTATCATTACCTTTGCATAGTCCTGATGCTGCTCAGCGGTAATGTCTATAGAGCCGCCGCGGTATGAGAACTTGATGGCGTTGGAAATAATGTTACCCATTATCTGATTATTAAAGGCGATTGGATCTACGAATATCATCAAATCTTTATGCTGTTCAAAATCATAGTTCAGATGAATACTCTTTTTGTCCAGACTCGCTTGCATGATAAAGCAAAGGTTGTGAATGCATTCGTTTAACGGGTAGGGCCTGGGGGTAATGGACAGATTGCCGGCTTCAACCGAATACATGTTGCGTACGCTCTGGGATATTTCCACCATGGTGTTGCAGGCTTTTTCAACAATGTCGACCGACATTTCGCGAGAGTCTTCCTGCTTGCTGCGAAGGCCCGTTGAGGCCATGGAAATCAGTGAGATTGGTGTGGCGATGTCATGATTGAGTACACGGAGCAGCACGCTGATATTCTTATTTTTCCTTGAGAGATCCCGTTCATGTTTCTCCAGTAACATGAGGTGAACGAGTATCAGCGTGGCCCATAACAAGACGCCTTTCCTGCCGATGATGATGCCACCGAGCATAGGCAATATTCCCAGCCAGATCAGGATATGGCTGTTAAACCCTCCGGTGAAATACGAAAAGGATCCCTGATGTACCATGCCGGCACCCAGCATGATACTGCAGACAAGTAGACCGTTGTTCGTTACGCGGAAAAGAAGCGGTGACAGCAGGTGGACCATAGAGGCTATAAAGCCAATGATGCCTGGAATTGGGGAGCTGATGGTGGCATAAGCGAGAAAGGCGTATGCCCACATCAGCGCACCTGTTGTAAGTACGGTGACCGTGTGGGAGTGGACAATCCTGAGGTCGATGTCCTGTCTTTTGATCCGGGTGGAGGCAACCAGTTGAAACAGTCGATAGTAGACTGTGATGATCGGATTACTTTTTTCGGCTTTGATGATAAGACTATTCACATTTTCAACTTACGAAAATTCAGTCAGGGTTATACCCAGCTGCGCCACCATTAGCACGGCTTCCGTGCGGTTGCGCACTCCCAGTGCTCTGAATGCTGCTGACAAATGAGCCTTCACCGTGCCTTCAGAAATCCTCAGCTCTTTGGCTATGGCCTTGTTCGACTTGCCTTGGATCACATTCAGCAGAACTTCATGCTGCCTTTCTGAAAGACTATCTACAGGGTGGTCTGTTGCCATGGGGATGCGGATATTCGACATACCCCGTGGGGGGATCATATTCTGGATGGCTGGAGGAGGGATATAAGTTCCGCCAGCCAAGATCAGTTGGAGTGCGGCGGAAGTGGAAGCTCCGATGGAAATTCCGGCAGTGATGCCGATGATCAGGTGACGATAAGCGGAACGGCTGAAGCGCCAGGTGGCGTGGTCGCTTATTTTCGGGAACCGGGGCTGCTTGAAATCGTATCGGGATACCTGATTTCGCCGGTGGCCGCAGCCATTACAGGCCTTGAGCCAATCACCGGGGCAACCGTTGAGCTGATCCGAATTGACAATGATGGGAATCAGATCGGTGAAGTTCTGGCAACAACGGTGACCTCTATCACTGGTGATTACGTTCTGACACTGCCGGAGGGGACTGATTTGTCCGGTGACCTTATCGTCAGAATCACAGGGGCGGGAGACACAGAGTTGAGGGCACAGGTAGTCGATCAGGAAGTGGATATCTCTCCTGTAACCGAGTTCGTGCTGCAAAAATTTATCGCCCAGGGCTCGGACCTGGACCATCTGACGACAACCTCCGTGGTTAAGTTGCGAGGTCAGGTCGAGGAGTTTGATCTGACCGCTGATCCTGGTGCTGATCTCTCGGATATGTTGGTCGCACTGGAGCAGGAAACCGGGGAGTTCGTAGACAGCCAGATCGATATCATTGATACAACCGGTGGGGATGCAGCTGGTTTGGTCGGAGACTATCGTTCTTCTGGCCTGAATATCAGCCTTCACGATGATGACGGACAGTACGGTATTGGAACCTTTGCGGCCGATACCTGGATTTCTGCTTTTTCCCTGGAAGACGGGGGCGCAGGAGTCGTGGAATTAACCTGGGAAGGAGAAGAAGGAGCCTGGGCAAATCTATCAGGTTCTGATTTGGCACCGCAGAACAATTCTCTTAATTATTATGTGGATATCGACGATGACACGGAGGAGGTTGAGGGCCTGCTGACAGCTGATGGTCTTCTGGCGGTAGAGTCAGAATTTGAGGAAGAAATCGATGGTGACTTTGCATGGCGCTGGCCGCCGACTTTGTTCAGGCTGCAGCGTGTGCAGGATCGAGCGCTATTTATTCTGCAGGCAGAAGAGGCGGGGGTGCGGTACCAGTCTGTTGATACTGATAACAACGGTGAGAAGGATGCCCTGGACCCTGATGAGCGGGAAGGGGATGAGGTTGGGCGTTCGATAGAAGTCTTTGCGAGAAAGCCGGTCAACATGACTGAAGCTGATCTGGTTGGCAGTTTTGGTCGAATCTACTTCGGGGTAACTCTAAATTCAAACGGCCAGGCCGAGGTTGAAACTGAAACCAACAAGTTGGAGTTTGATGGTGCTGGTGGCCTGGACTACGGGCTTGCATCAAAGAGAATGTTGTCACGCCAGTCTAATGGTGCGGTTGAGTATGATGATACCCAGTCTGAAGGTCCCTATTCTGGTATTCCTGTCGTCGTCTCATCCACTGGTGATGTGGAAAGTATTGCCGGTGAACAAACGGATGGTTACATCAATGACACTTATGACTTCTTCGCATTTGCGAGTTCAGAGGGGGAAGATGGTAGCCAAGGAAGCTTTTCTGCTGCCTATGGTGTGAAGTTACCGGTGGATAACGCGCCATCCGTGAACGGCAGGCAATACCGTGTTTTCTTTATGGGCCTGGCATTTTCAGGCACTGCAATAGATTTAAGTAATTTGCGCTTTAATAACATGCTCACCTTTTCCAGCGAGACAGTTGGGGCTCTCACTGCACGCAGTTCGACGGTCAGCAAAGCATCACTGTCCTCAAGTGTGGAGGTTGAGAATACGGATGAGTTCTCCTTGGATGCTTCGATTAGTGTGAGTGGAGACGGTAGCACGACAATGACTCTGGACGATGATCCTTCGACGCTGATGTTCAACGGATATATGAACGCTGATGGCGACTTGGGAATCTTCGTTACAACCTACGGAGAAGAGGGGCAGGATCCGGAAGAGTTGGGATTGGCTATTCTGGTGGAAGTGGATTCCGTTCAATAGCAGATCGGTACCTCCGGGGAGACGGGAGCCCGTCTAAGGGCTCCCGTCAATCCGTTAGCTTCCAGGAGCTTGCAGCACACCTCGGACTATCTTGTCCTTGCTGCGAGTGCCTGGGTGATCAATCTGGTTGAGGAGCATTTCGACCGCCATTTCCCCCAGTTGGGAAGCATCGTGATAGATGCAGGGAAACTTAAGATTGAAAATATCCGCATTGGGCAGCTCATCGATGCCGAATACAGGGATGTCGTCCATGCTCAGGTTTAATTCACTCATCGCTTTCATGATGCCAATCGTAATCATCACGTTGAAAGCAAAGATCGCATCCGGGCGGTGTCCCTCATTGAGGTAACGTTTGACCTCTTCATAGGCGGGCCCCTGAGTGTAGTCTCCATAGCGTACATCGATACTGGTCGGCTCAGGTGAGTCTTCCAGTGCCTGGTGCAGACCCTGATAACGCAGAATGGAGATCTGGGATTTCTTGGGGCCGGCGACCGCCAGAATGTTGCGATGCCCCTTGGACAGCAGGTACTGCCCGCCTCGATAACCGCTCAGATAATTGTCCAGATAGACACCACTGAAGGGGGCGGAGTTCAACTGACGGTCCACTTGCACCACTGGGATATTGGAGCGCTGCAACTGGTCCAGGTAGGCCGGTTTATAGTCTTCATCATCGGAAATGGCTGACAGGATAATGCCGTCGACCTGGTAGCTCAGCAGCGTTTCGATCGCCTTGGCTTCAATAGATTCCGTGGCATCGGTATCGAACAGCATGATGGTGTAATTGCGCTTTTTGGCTTCACGGGAAATGGTTTTGATCATCTGTCCGTAAAACGGGTTGTACAAGCTGGCAGTCACGATACCGATCAGCCCGCTTTTGCTGTTTTTCAGATTCCGGGCAAATGCATTGGGAACATAATTGAGCTCCCTGGCCACCGCCTGTATTCGTTCCAGGGTTTCCTGCTTAACCAGTTCAGGCTTGTTTAAAGCGCGGGACACGGTTGTTGTGGTCATATTGACGCGACGGGCAATGTCCGCAATGGTGGCTTTGGAATTTTTTGTTGTCATAGGCTCATATATCGCATATCAACGGTCGGCTATATAACTTTAGCCTGACGACCAAAAGTGAACGTTAACATAGGGTTCTGTTTAGCGTCAAAAATCTTGCAGGGAATGTGATGTCTTTCGATTTATTCAGAAATTTTTTCAGTGATACATGAGACGATACTGGTCCTACCAAAAAAGTAAGTTATGTTTTGTCAGCTATAATCTCTCTTCTGTAAACTGTTCTTTTAATCTATTGAAATAAAAGGAAAATATATTTTAAAATCATTGGGTTGAAAGTTCTTTCAGGGGCTTGAAAAAGAGCTTTAACTCACTCCGTGAAACAAATTTCTGGTTGCAATCAAAAAAACGAAGTGCTAAAACGACAACATGCTGAATTGATCGGCATGAGCAGATGTCAAAATGTTAACGTTAACATTTGTGAAGTCTAGCGGAGTGACAACGACTCCGTTGTAGTAGGCAGATGCTGGAAGCAAGCCTGATAACATCAGGTTTTTTTAAGGATGAAAATGTAAACGTCAACATTTCTGGTGTCAGATGTTTAATCCTCTAAAAATAACAAAGGATGAAGCTATGTTTGCCTTAAAAAACAAAGTCCTTTCCGTCGTTAGCGGCGTTGCTCTCACTCTTGGTCTAACCGGTCCTGTCCACGCTGAAAAACTCAAAATAGGTATGTCATTTCAGGAGCTTAACAATGCTTACTTCGTCACCATGAAGGAAGCGCTGGAAAGTGCCGCCAAATCCATGGGTGCGGAAGTGATCATTACCGATGCCCGCCACGATGTCTCCAAACAGATCAGCGATGTTGAAGACATGTTGCAGCGCGGAGTGGATATCCTCCTGCTGAACCCCACAGACTCTGTCGGTATACAGTCTGCGGTGATGACCGCCCATGAAGCGGGTGTGATCACCGTTGCGGTAGATGCCCAGGCAGAAGGTCCGCTGGATTCTTTCGTTGGCTCCAAAAACTACGATGCGGGTTACATGGCCGGAAAATATCTGGCTGAGCAGCTCGGCGGGAAAGGTGAGGTGGCGATTCTCGACGGTATCCCGGTCGTACCTATCCTTGAGCGTGTTCGTGGATTCAATGATGCCATGAAGGAATTCCCCAACATCAAAATCGTCGGTAAGCAGAATGGTAAGCAGGAGCGTGACATGGCGATGAATGTCACCGAGAACATGCTGCAAGCCAATCCTGGACTGGACGGTATATTCAGTGTCAATGACACTGGTGCGCTTGGTGCCTTGACAGCCATTGAAGCCAGTGGCCAGGACGTGAAGCTGGTGAGTGTGGACGGACATCCGGAAGCCATCAAGGCCATGATGAAGCCTGGTTCCAAGTTCATCGCCACTTCGGCTCAATATCCCCGCGATCAGGTCCGTCTGGGTCTGGCTGTCGCCATGGCAAAAATGTGGGGAGCCAATGTGCCGGCAACGGTACCGGTCGAGGTTACCCTGATCGACAAAGACAAGGCTGCCGGTTTCAGCTGGTAGTGGCGGTAGGCCAGGTTTATACCTACCCCATGTCATCGTACTCGGCTACTCTTATATAAAGGAGTAGCTGGGTACACGGAGTGATCACATAGGTGAGCTTATGTCCACGCTTCTCACACTAGAGCATATTTCCAAGTCATTTCCCGGTGTTAATGCGCTAACGGATATCAGCCTGCAATTGCAGGAGGGCGAAGTGCATGCGCTGTTGGGCGAGAACGGCGCCGGGAAATCCACACTGATGAAAATACTGTGTGGCATATACCGTCCGGACCAGGGCGGTATCGTTATCAAAGGCCAACCCCGTGAGTTTCATAACTATCACGATGCCATTGCCGCCGGGGTAGGCATTATCTTTCAGGAATTCAGTCTGATTCCTTACCTGAATGCGGTAGAAAATATCTTCCTCGGCCGTGAGTTGAAGAACCGTCTTGGTTTATTGGACCGTTCGGCCATGCATGTTCGGGCCAAAGAGCTGTTCGAGCGGCTAAATGTTGATATTGATCTGGAAGTGCCCGTTGATCACCTCAGCGTGGCGGAACAACAGTTCGTCGAGATAGCCAAGGCGCTGTCGTTGAATGCGAATATTCTGGTACTGGACGAACCCACGGCAACCCTGACCCCATCCGAAGCAGAACATCTGTTCCGCATTATGCGGGACCTGAAATCCCAAGGCGTGGGCATGATCTTTATTTCCCATCATATGGAGGAAATCTACGAGATCTGTGACCAGGTCACCGTGCTGAGAGACGGCTGTAAAGTCGGCGAATGTGCGGTGCAGGAAGTTGATGTCGATGATCTGGTGGAAATGATGGTCGGGCGCAAGATTGAGAGCAGTTTTCCGGTCAAGGATGCCCGTCCGGAACAACCCAGAGTCGTGATTGATGCTCGTTGCGTACAACTGCATAAGGATGCTCCTGCTAATAGTTTCCAATTATACGAAGGTGAAATTTTGGGTTTTGCCGGTCTGGTCGGCTCCGGTCGGACTGAATTGGTGCTGGGGCTGCTGGGAGCGACATCGGTGCATCAGAAAGTAGTATCCGTTGACGGTGCTCCCGCAGCACTCAAGACACCCGCAGATGCTCTTGGTCTCGGGATCGGATTGTTGCCTGAAAGCCGCAAGAAAGAAGGTCTGATCCTGCCGTTTTCCATTCGCGAGAACATCACGTTGAACAACCTGCGCAAGCATACGGGTGCTGGCGGTTTGATTGACCGGCAGAACGAAAGCGAGTCTGTAGACGAACTGATGGCGAAAGTCCGGGTGAAAGCTCCGGATGGTGAAACCCCGGTAGTAAACCTTAGCGGCGGTAACCAGCAGAAAGTGGTCATTGCCCGTTGGCTCAACCATGAATGTCGAGTGCTGATTTTTGATGAGCCCACCCGGGGGATCGATGTCGGCGCAAAAGCTGAGATATACCGGCTGATGAAGCAACTTACTGCGCTGGGAGTATCCATCATCATGATTTCCTCCGAACTTCCGGAGGTCGTGGGTGTCAGCGATCGTGTGGCTGTGTTCCGGCAGGGACGTATTGTTGCAACACTGGAAGGCGATGCCGTGAACTCAAACGAAATTATGCGATATGCAACCGGAGGTACAAGTGATGAACAATATCACTGAATCCCAGATTCAGCACAGGAGCCACACATCATTTGCGCTCCGGCTTCAAAAATGGCGTAAGTCGCCTGTGTTTTATCCCCTGATCGGCTTTGTGGTGATTTTTATCGCCATGGCCTTTGTGAACGATAACTTTCTGACATCCACTAACCTGAGCAATGTGGCTCGTCAGGTATCGATCAACGCCATTATTGCCGTGGGTATGACCTGCGCAATCCTGACCGGTGGCATTGACCTTTCTGTAGGGCCGGTGATGGCACTATCCGGGACCGTTGCTGCCGGCCTGATGGTGGCAGGCTTCCCGCCGGAAGTGGCAATACTGGGCGGTCTTTTGGTGGGTGCTTTGTTCGGAGCCGGTAATGGGGCGTTTGTGGCTTATGCCAAGATGCCGCCGATCATCGTTACCCTGGCAACCATGGGAATTGCCCGGGGACTGGCGTTGATCTATACCGGGGGGTATCCCATTTCCGGGTTGCCTCAGGGCTTCTCTATTCTCGGTCGGGGAGAGTTCCTGGGGATTCAGTTGCCGATTCTGGTGATGTTGGTTGTCTATATTCTGGCTTTTGTTCTGTTGAATCACACTGCTATAGGCCGCTACATCTACGCGATAGGCGGAAATGAAGAAGCCGCCAGGCTTAGTGGCATTCGGGTCTCCCGGTATAAAGTGTTGGTGTACACCATCAGTGGCCTGACGGCAGCACTGGCCGGAATTGTGCTGACTTCCCGACTGATGAGCGGACAGCCTAACTCTGGCATCGGGTTTGAGCTGGATGCCATCGCTGCGGTGGTGCTCGGTGGAACCGCCATTGCCGGAGGGCGCGGCGCCATCATTGGCACCCTGATCGGTGCAATGATGCTGGGTGTCCTGAATAACGGTCTGAACCTCATGGGTGTGTCTCCCTACGTTCAGAATATCATCAAAGGCGGCATTATCCTGTTGGCCATCTATATCAGCCGAAGCCGCGACAAATAACTTCTGAGAATCCATAGAGCAGCTCCCAGTCATGGGAGTTGTGGGGTTCTTTTGCTCTGCAGAAAGTGTAGATGGTTCTACAGAGAGCTCTGCAGACAAATGGATAAAACAATATAAAGCAACATCATGGAGACGAAATGATGAGCAAATTACCTGAAACCATGACGGCGGTGGTATGTCACGCGCCAAACGACTACCGGCTGGAGCAGTGCGAACGTCCAGTGGCCAAAGTCAATGAAGTGATTATCAAGATCGAAGCCTGCGGCATCTGTGGCAGCGACTGTAAGGCGAGCTCCGGTGCAGATATGTTCTGGTGCGGCGATGATCCCTGGCTGAAAGCGCCGGTGATTCCGGGCCATGAATTTTATGGCCGGGTGGCTGAACTGGGTGAAGGGGCGGCAGAACATTTTGGTGTCGCCGTTGGGGACAAGGTGATTGCGGAACAAATCGTCCCTTGCGGGAAATGCCGTTTCTGTGATTCCGGTAAATACTGGATGTGCGAGGTCCACAATATCTTCGGTTTCCAGAAAGATGTGGCTGAGGGTGGCATGGCGGAATATATGCGGATACCGGCGAATGCCCGTCTGCATAAGATTCCTGAGGCTGTGTCCCTGGAAGACTCTGCACTGATCGAGCCCATGGCTTGTGCCATTCATACCGTTAACCGGGCTGACATCCAGTTGGATGACGTGGTTGTTCTGGCAGGCCTTGGACCCTTGGGTTTGTGCATGATTCAGGTCGCCAAACTGAAAACGCCGAAGAAGTTGGTGGTCATCGATATGGTGGACGAGCGTCTGGAGCTGGCCAAATCCTTCGGTGCGGACGTGGTATTGAATCCAAAGCGCGATGATATTGATAAGGAAGTAAGAGCCATGACCGATGGTTATGGTTGTGACGTGTATATTGAGGCGACTGGCTATCCCGCGGCTGTGACCCAGGGATTGCAGATCATTCGTAAGCTGGGGCGCTTTATTGAATTCAGCGTGTTTGGGGCTGAAACCACCACAGACTGGTCAGTGATTGGTGACCGTAAGGAACTGGATATCCGCGGTGCTCATTTGGGGCCCTATACCTATCCGGTCGCTATTGACCTGTTTGAGCGTGGGCTGGTGACTTCCAAAGGCATCGTGACCCACGATTTCAACCTGAACGACTGGGAGGATGCATTCAAACTGGCATCTTCAACAGATTCAATCAAGGTCCTGCTCAAGCCCTGAGGAGTATCGCCATGGCATATGTGATTGGGGTGGATATCGGCACCCAAAGTACCAAAGCCCTGTTGATGTCCGCTGCCGGTGACATTATTGCCCAGGCTTCGGCGGCCTATCAGGTAGAACAACCCAAACCTTTATGGGCCCAGCAATGGCCGGAAGTATGGTTGGATGCGGTATACAAAACCCTGAGTCAGGTCGTCAGCCAAGCAGGAGTGGCCGCTGAGGAAATCAAGGCAGTCTGTGTCAGCAGCCTCTATGGCGGATCGGGCATCCCGGTCAACGCGGATATCAAGGCTCTGCATCCCTGTTTGATCTGGATGGATCGCCGGGCCAATGATGAAGTGGATTGGGTTCGGGAACATGTAGACCTGCAGACACTCTTTGACATCACCGGAAACGGCGTGGACAGCTATTACGGTTATACCAAAATGCTGTGGTTGAAACGCCACCTGCCGGAGATCTGGAGACAGACGAAATACCTGATTCCACCCAACAGCTATGTCAATTATCACCTGACGGGAGCGTTGGCTGTGGATCACAGCTCCGCCGGTAACATCGGCGGTGTATATGATATCCGTCAGCGCTGCTGGTCCAGGGATATGTTGGAAACCTTGGGGATTGACGCATCACTGATGCCGGAGCGATTGGTGGAATCGGGGGATATCGTGGGTGGCCTGACCACAGAAGCTGCCGATCTGACGGGGCTTTTGCCCGGTACTCCGGTGGTGGCTGGCGGCGTGGATGCGGCCATGGCGACCCTGGCGGCGGGGGTGATTGAGCCTGGAAATCACGTGGCCATGATTGGTACCAGCATGTGCTGGGGCTATATCAACAAGAGTACCGATGCCCGTAATGGGCTGATCAGTATGCCATATGTGCACAACGGTCAGCAGGATATCTACATCTTTGGCGGAGCAATTACGGCGGGGGCGTCGATCAGTTGGTTCCGTGATCAGTTCTGCGCGGAAGACAAGCAGGCTGCCCAGTTGCTGGGGAATGTGGATGTCCACGAGTTGATGGAGCTGCAGGCAGCCAAGACTCCGGCGGGGGCCGACGGGCTGATCTTTCTTCCTTATCTGATGGGAGAGCGTAGCCCGGTGTGGGATGCCAAAGCTTCTGGTGCCTATGTCGGACTGACTCTGTCCCACACCAAATCCCATTTATATCGGGCGGTATTGGAAGGTGTCTCTTTTGCACTTCGCCACAATATGGAGTGCGGAGCCAAGGGGGCGGCCAGCCTGGACCCGGAACTCATTGTTGTGGGAGGCGCTGCACACTCGGACTTGTGGATGCAGATTATTGCGGACATCACCGGCTATCCGATACTGACCATTGAGCAGGAAGTGGAAGCGCCTCTTGGAGGTGCATTGCTGGCGGCCATGGCGTGTGGTCTGGTGGCGGACGTCAGTGAAATCCGCCGTTGGTGCAAGCTGCGCAGGCGTGCCACACCTGATGAAGCCCGAAAGCAGCATTATGACCGCCTATTTGCCCAATACTGCGGTATCTATCAATCCCTGAAACCCCACATGCACGCATTGTCAGATCGTTAATCTGCCTAGGGGAAATATCTAATAAAAGAGGTTGAGGATGAACTCATTACTCGAGCAGCTCAAACAATTCAGCACGGTTGTGGCCGATACCGGAGATATCGACGCTATCCGTTGTTATGAACCGGAGGATGCGACGACCAATCCGTCGTTGATTCTAAAAGCGGTTCAGTCAGGTAAATATGACGCTCTGTTGGAGCAGATTCTTGCCGGCTTAAGCCCATCCATTCCCCGGGAACACCTGGTGGAAGAGGTGTGTGATCGCCTGATAGTGGCCATGGGCACCCGAATTCTGGAAGAAGTGCCGGGGCGTGTATCCACGGAGGTCAATGCGCGACTTTCCTTCGACCGGGAAGGCAGTCTTGCCAAGGCGCGGAAGCTGGTGCGCCTATATGAAATGGCGGGTGTCAGCCGTGACCGAATCCTGATTAAGCTGGCGGCGACCTGGGAAGGTATTCAGGCAGCGGAAATCCTGGAGTCAGAAGGCATTCAGTGTAATCTCACGCTTATTTTCAGTTTTGCCCAGGCCAGGGCCTGTGCGGAAGCCGGTGTTTATCTGATATCCCCGTTTGTCGGAAGAATTCTGGATTGGCACCGGAAAGCCCAGCCGGAGCGGAGCTTTGAACCGGCGGAAGAGCCGGGTGTATTGTCGGTGCAGCGTATCTATGAGTACTTTCGGCAGCATCAGTATCCTACCGTTGTCATGGGGGCAAGCTTCCGTAATACCGGAGAAATCCTTGCTCTGTCCGGTTGTGATCGACTCACAATCAGCCCTGCATTACTGGAAGAGTTAGCGTCGCAGCATGGGAATCTGGATAGGGTGCTGAAGCATGAGCAGAAGGTTGAGCAAAGACCTGAGCCGCTGAAGGAAGAGGAGTTTCGCTGGCAGCTCAATGAGGACGCCATGGCGACGGAAAAACTGGCCGAGGGCATCCGTGGATTTGAGCATGATCAAAGACTGCTGGAAGATATTCTGACGGATCGTATACAGGCAGCAATGCTGAGCGCCGCTCAGATTGTCTGATAGCTGTCTGCTATATGCCTGATATATGCCTTTTTCAGTGTTGTGGAAGAATCGTTGATAATAGGAAACTGCCATGCTGGATGATCTGAAACACAAAAGGATTCTCGTCACCGGGGCCACCAGTGGGATCGGTGAGGCTGTCGTCAGGGCATTACGTGATGCGGACGCACAGGTTCTTGCCGTTGGAAGAAATGTTGAAAAACTGACCCTGCTAAGAGAAATCTGTGGTTGCGATGTTCTGGAGGCGGATTTGTCCTCTCCGGAAGGGACCGAAGCGATCAGTCTGGACTCTGGTCCGTTGCACGGAGCTGTCAATTGCGCCGGATTGGCGCTGTTGCAACCATGCCTTGATCTCACCGCGGCTGCTTTCGATCGGATGATGTCCATCAATGCCCGGGCGGCCGCATTAGTCAGTCGCGAAGTCGCCAGGCGTATGATTAGTCAGGGGAGCGGTGGTGCGATTGTGAATGTTTCCAGTCAGGCGGGTCTGATCGCCCTCAAGGACCATCTTGGTTATGCCGCCTCCAAAGCCGCTATGGATGCGATTACCCGCAACCTTTGTGCTGAACTGGGGCCGCATAATATTCGCGTTAACAGTGTGAACCCGACGGTGACCATGACGCCTATGGCTAAAGTGGGCTGGAGCGACCCGGAGAAAGCCGATGCTCTGCGAAACCAGATCCCCATGCGGCGGTTTGCGGAACCGGGAGAAGTGGTCATGCCGATACTGTTTTTATTAAGTGATGCAGCGGCCATGATCTCCGGCGCAACGATTCCCATCGACGGTGGCTATACTGCGGTTTAGTTGAGATGTCTGATTAGCTGAGACGGCGATTTAGCTAAGGTTGTGGAATAACCGATATTGTGAGAAGTCAGATCGTTCCACCCGTGGAAATGGTGTAGCCGAGGTCAACTACCGGCTCAAAGCTTTGTTCTCCCTCCAGTCTTGCGAGCAATGACTCAACGGCCTTGGTGCCCATGTCATAGCGTGGAGTCATGACACTGGCCAGCTGGGGAGACATGACCTGACCCACATCGTGGCCATGAAATCCGGCAATGGCCATCTGTTCGGGAACTTTGATACCACGCCGCAGGCATTCAAAGTAGGCCCCGATGGCGACATCGTCATTGGTGCAGAATATGGCATCTGTTTGAGGTAGCTCATCCAGAATGCGGGTCATCAAGTGAGCGCCGACACTGAATGAAGAGCGGGCGGCATACTGCATCGTCTGGGGTTCCAGTCCGGCAGCCAGCATTGCATTTTGATAGCCTTCCTGGCGCTGGAGCGTGCGGGTATCCAGCCGCACTGACAGATAGACAATGTGTTGGTAACCACGTTTGATCATGGCCGAGGTCATATCCTGGGCGGCCTTTACATTATCGAACCCGATTGCCTGATGTAGGGCCGGGCTGCGACTGTCCATGATTTCCACCGTAGGAACGCCTGCAGTTTTCAGCATCTGCAGAGCGCGTTCGGTATGACGGCTCTCTGACAGAATGATCCCGTCTACATTGTAAGCGAGCAGATTGGCGAGGTTCTGTTCCTCCTGGTCCGGGCTATAGCCATAGTGTGTCAGCATCAGATGATAACCTCGGGACTCTGCAATCTGTTCAATCCCCCGAATGACATCGGAAAAGACCTGATTGGTCAGGGATGGAATGAGTACACCAATTGCGTGACTGCGGGATTTGGACAGAATATCCGGTGCCCTATTGGGAATGTAGCCGAGCTCCTGCACTGCCGCCTGAATTTTTTTGCGCAGTGGTTCAGACACCAATTCAGGTTGCCTGAGACAGCGGCTGACTGTCATCTTGGTGGCGCCAACCCGGTCGGCAATATCCTGTAAGGTGGGTCTTCTGTTTTTCACAGTGCAGTTTCTCTGTCAGTGGCTCTTGGTTGGTTGACCCGCTTGAGTGGGGTTCTCAAACTCGTCTCCCACGGTAGTTCGGCTGCCGTGGCACTTCTTGAGTGCCTTCAGACAGTCGTTGACCACGTCCTCGACGGACTGTTGAATATCGATTTCAACGGCTTCGTCGGTGGTGGGTTCAACCAGGGTTTCAAACTGACTGACCAACATCTGCCTGCCCCGGAAGTAATGTTCCTCACGTTGGCTGAGGCGCTGCATGATCGTATCAAAATCACCCTTCAAGTAAATAAAAACCAGGTTGTCATTACCATTCCGCAGGGTATTCCGATATTCCGGTTTCAGGGCGGAGCAGGCCAATACCAGGCCGGGAGTCCGATGAATCAGGTCGGCAAGATCTGCCAGCCACTGAACACGATCGCTATCTGTCAGCGGAATTCCCTGTGACATCTTGTGGACATTGTCATCGCTGTGGAAATCGTCAGCGTCAAAAAATTGCAATGACAGTTTCCTGGCCAGACACTGTCCGATGTGTGTCTTCCCTGATCCGGAAACCCCCATCACGACGATTCTTGGGTTTTCGGAGGTTGTATTTGATTCCACTATGATAATCTCCTGACAGTAGACGTGTTAAAAAGCAGATGTGTTAGAAAGTCGAAGCGTTAGAGAATGCAAAAGTGATCAACATCCTTACATCCACCACATCACTAATTCTGGGAAGGCGATAAGCAGTGCCAGAGCCGCAATCTGTAATCCGATAAACGGCAGCAGGGAGCGAAAAATCTCACCCAGGGAGATATCCTTGGGAGCAACGGACTTAAGGTAAAACGCCGCGGGTCCGAAAGGAGGGGAGAGAAACGACACCTGCATGTTCATGCAGAACACGACACCGAACCAGATCGGGTTGTAGCCGAGTTCCACCACAATGGGGACAAAGATCGGCATGGTCAGCAGGGCAACACCCACCCAATCCAGAAACATTCCCAGAACCAGCAGAATTGCCATCATCAGAAGAATCGTGGTGAGACCGTCGCTGTCACTGAAGGACAGAATGGTTTCACGCACGAAGTCGATGCCACCCATGAGGTTATAAACGCCGACCAGCGCTGTTGCGCCAATGCCGATCCAGATGATCATGCCGCAGCTGCGCAGTGTGGTGATACAGCTCTGTTTCAGCATATTGGGGTTCAGCTCGCCGCGTATCAGGGCGCTTAAGGCGATCCCCACAACCCCCAATGCCGAAGCTTCTGTGATTGAGGCAATGCCTGAGTAGATGCTTCCGAGAACGATCACGACGGTGAGTATCGGGAACAAAAGGGCCTTTGCCAGCCTGGGGGTATTTTCGTCCGGTGAGAGGTCCGAAGCGTTATTGTCCGGAGTCTTGTCAGACGTTTTATCTGAGGGAATCGGTGCCCATTCTGGATGCAGTTTGGCAATGCCCAGTACGTAAATGATGTAAAACGCTGCCAGAATCAAAGCCGGCAGAAATGCCCCTTTAAACAGATCGCCGATCGATACATTGGCCGTCAGACCGTAGATGATCAGTACGATACTCGGTGGCAGCATGGTACCCAGCGCACCGCCGGCACAGGTGGTTCCGATCGCCAAGCGGCGGTGATACCCGAGGCGAAGCATCTGCGGTAGGGCTAACAGGCCAAGCAAGACGGTTTCACCGCCAATGACGCCTGACATGGAGGCGAGAATCACCGCGACCAGAAGGGTTTGTACTGCCACGCCCCCGCGAATTTTTCGGCCGAGCTGGTTCATGGCATCAAACAGATCCCTGGCGATGCCGGAATGATCCAACAGAGCGGCCATCAACACAAACATGGGGACCGCGAGAAATACATAGCTGCCGATAAAGGTATACATCCGGCTGCTGACCAGTGGCAGTACCTGTGGTCCAAACCAGCCGAAGGCGAATACGAGGGCCACCAGCCCGGTGGCAAAAGCCAGCTGCATGCCGGTCAACAGCAGCACAATCAGCATACCCAGCATTAGCAGGCTGCCGTAGGCAATGCCGATGGAAGACAAATCAAACATCCGATCGCTCCTTAACGAGTAAACAGCTGGCGCAGGTCACGGATCAGGTGTAAAACCATCTGCAGCGCGAGAATACAGAACGCAACGAAAATCAATGTTTTCAGGTACGCGGGGAATGGGGGATTCCAGGCAGAGCCTGAGGTTTCCAGTCGCAGATCGCCCCAGGGGGCAAACAGCGCTTTCTGCATCATGAACCATGACGCGTAAATCATCATGCCGCAGAAACTCAGACCCAGCAGATGGTGCAGCAATTTGAGCCACTGACGTGCTGTCTGGCCCACGGCATCGTAGATCACCACCACGCGAACGTGGTGATCGTTGGCGTAGGCATACAGACCGCCAACCACGAACAATGCCGCGCCGATAAATGTCGCCGTTTCATGAACCCAGGTAGTGGGGGCATCAAAAACATACCGCATGATCACTTCATAAAATGAAATGGCGACGACCAGGATAAACAGCAGACTCAATTTCTGGCCCAGCCAGGAGATGCTGCGGTCAAGTAAATTGGTTGGCGCAGGACTTTGTTTCTCTTCCAACGCCTGAATGAGATCGGACATCTGCCTATGCTCCGCTAAAGCGAGTGAATGGGGAGACGAGTTGGCGGGGACATCTGAAGATCGCTCATCGCTAGATGGATGTCCCACATGGTCAATTCACATTATCTGGAGGGGAGGGACTACAGCAGTCCCTGTTGTTCCAGGTATGAGGTGACCGAGTCATACACTTTTTGTGCATTGGGAGACTGTTTGGCGAATTCTTTCCACTGACTCCGGGCGATTTCACGGAACTTCTTGCGCTCCTCATCAGACCAGTCATGGATCGTAATCTTGGGATTGGCTTGGGCTGTTTTGACGGCCTGAACATCCGCCAACTTGAGCTGAGTACTGATATCGTAAGCAAAGTCCCGGGCAGAGGTCGTCAGGATTTCCTGAATATCCGCCGGCAGTTTGTTCCACTGTTTCATGCCCATGGCAATTTCCAACAATGGTAGAGAGTGGAAGCCCGGATAGACCGGATGAGTGGCGATGTCATTCATGCCGGCTTCCTGGTTGGTGGAGAATACGGTGTAATCGGCGGCATCAATCACGCCTTTGCTCAGAGCGGTAAACACTTCTGAGCCCGGCAGATTGACCGGGGCTGCACCGGCAGCCGCGAAGACTGATTGCACCAGCCCTTCCGGCGCCCGGAGTTTGAGGCCTTTAAGATCTGCGACACCGTTCAGGGGTTTCTTCGATACAAATGCTTCCAGGCCCGTGGCTCCACCGCCCACAAATTTCACGTCGTAGGGCTTATAGAGCTCGTTCATCAGCTCATAGCCACCACCGTAATTGACGTAGGTGATCAATTGATCCGGAGAGGACCAGGCGCCAACCGTATTGCCGATCAATCCGAAAGCGGGGTCTTTCCCGGAGAAGTAACCGGTAACGGATATATGTCCGTCCAGAATGCCCATGCCCATGGCATCGAGAGTTTCCGTGTGGCTGACGACACTGCCTACCGGGAGAACTTCAATGTCTACGCGACCGCCGGTCATACGTTCGACGCGGTCCGCCCACTCCTGTTGGATTTTGAAATTCTTGACGCCGGCAGGGTCGGAAGATTGAAACTTGAATTTAAAGTCGGCTGCAGAAGCGGAAAGCGCCATGCTGAAAGACAAAACACCGGCCGCCAGGGAAATCATTTTATTCATTAACTGTCTCCGTTTTTATTTTTGAAGGAGTGGGGAATGGGAGGTTCCCCATGAGTCACTGAAATGATGCTAGTTATGTTACCGGTAACATGCAAGCCTTTTTGTTACCGGTAACGTATAGATGTACCAAGGGCTGCCCGGCAACCTGTCTTTCTGTTCAACAGTTGCCGGACGCAGGTTCTTGAAAGATCTGAAAAAGCGAACGAGAGGAATGTAGAGGGCGCGGATTTAAAAAGTATGGATCAGGCGACCTTCATCGCCTTCACCAGTTGATTCAGGGTAGTAGCCTGAGCCAGGATCGATTGGCTGCTGGTTGCCACCTGTTCCGCAATGCCTGAAGTGTCATGGGTCAGATTGCGCATTTCCTGGAGATTGTCATTCATCGTGCCGACGGTGGCGCTTTGTTCCTCCGCTGCGGTGGCAATCATGGTGTTTTTCTCCAGGATTTCCCGCATCAGGTTCTTGACCCCGTTGAGCAGTTCCACCGTATTCTGTGCGCCATCCAGGCATTTTCCGGCATCTTCCTGACCCTCCTGCATACCGTCACTGACCTGCTGCTCGAGTACCTGTATATCACCTACAATTTTTCCGATGCCTTCACTGGCGGTGTAGGCGCGGGTTGCCAGGCTCCTGACTTCATCTGCGACTACGGCAAACCCACGTCCCTGTTCGCCGGCTCTGGCGGCCTCAATGGCAGCGTTTAAAGCCAACAGGTTCGTCTGTTCAGAAATACTGGTGATTTCACCGGTGGAAGATTGGATCTTTTGGGTATCTTCGTTCAGCTGATGTGTCAGGTTGACCAGGGACTCAACCGATTGCCTTAATTTGGCAATCGCGACTTTGGAGGTTTCTGCTTCATTGACGCCCGATTGGGTCATATTGTTTGCTTCATCGGACATCCCGCGGGTTTCCTCTGCATACTGTGCCACTTGGTCAGCCGCCTCCAGCATCTGTTGCATGGCTTCTGCGACACTTTCCGTCTGTTGCGCCTGACGTCCCATCTGGTCTCGGGTCTGGGTGGAGTATTGCGACAACAGGGATACTTCCTGTTGCAGGGCATTCACGGCGTTCAAAATCTGCTGTACCGCTCGTTGATAGGTCTCCTGCATCTGGTTGAAAGCGGACGCCATCTGACCCACTTCATCCTTGCATTCAATGGGCACTCGTAATGTCAGATCGCCTTCCCGTTGTGCTTGCAGCATGACCGACTTCAGTCGGTTGACATGGCGCTCTATGAACGAGATCAGTAATTGTGAGGCAATCAGTAAAATGCACATCATGACAAAAACAATCGTTGCATAGGACGGGGCCTGTTCTTTGAACACCGACCACTGACTGGGCGAATTTGAATAAGCGACGGTGATCTGACCTTCGCCATTGCGACGATAAGCCACGATGGTGTCGGGCCGGGTATTGAACCAGCCTTTTGCTGCTTCCACCGTGACTTGAGGCATGCTGGCCGCACTGGAGGTAATAACGCGCTGCCCTGCGGTGGAGAGCATATCCTTGGGAATCTCGGAAAGGAGGAGCTGCTTGTTATCCTGACTGGCCGTGCTTAGCTCAGAAACAACTTTTTCAGAGATCAGGGCAATATTGCTGTCGTAGGAGATGACAATGGCCGACAGTACCAATGCCAGTGAAATGGCAAAGGATACGGCGTTTACCAGCCAAAACTTATATTTAAGGCCGACATTAGTGAGCCAGGACATAGAGGGTACCAATTCCGGTTACAAAGTGGATGGACTGCCGATCATTCCGGCAGGTGTCAAATTGATGACCATATTAATGTAGAGATTGGAAAATATTTTGACGCAGATCGATAAATGACCAGTTTGTTGCTTATTTCACCATCTCTGCCGTTCTGCTGAATTCAGGATCAGCCGATGCCTCATCGGATAGGAGTTTCAACGGATCCAAGAAAAAAATAACAGTACATTCATTATATTAGGCAACGTATGCGCTTCTGTCAGGCTGTTGCCCGGAATGTCATATCCATCATTAGGTGATCAAATCAGGGACTGGGGAAATCTACCACACCCAATAAATCTATAGAGCTCCGCGGGGGCGATGGGCGAAAGCTGCCATAAGGTGAAAAAAGCCTCCTGTGGAGGCTTTCGAGTCTTTTCGGGTTTATACCAGCATGTGTTTTATTGCTGGATCATTTCTGCTCGAAAATTATTTCGCCGTCAAAGATGGTTGTCAGCACCCGTGTCTGATGGATGTTCTCCGGGGCAATATCAAATAAGTTCTGATCCAGTATGACCAGGTCTGCCAGCTTTCCGGTCTCGATGGATCCGGTCAGGTTTTCCTGTCTCATACTGTAAGCGCTCTCAATGGTATAGGCTCGAATGGCCTGGACTAAAGAAAGTTCCTGTGGATGTCGGGTGACAGCATTTTGCAGTCCGATCATGGGATTAAACGGGCTGACACTCCAATCACTGCTGAGCGTTACCCTGGCGCCGTTTTCGTGCAAACTTCTGATAGGCACCATATTGTCAGCCCGTTGGGCGCCTATGAGTTCATCATTTTCAGGCCACATTGACGGTTGGGTAAACTCTCCGGCAACTTGGGCATCCGCTGTCACATTCAGCTCTGCAAATCGAGGCAGATCTTCGGAATCCACCATCTCCACATGGGTGAGCCGATGCCGACCAGACTCTGTGCCGGCGTTTTCTATGGCATTCAGAGACTCATGGACACCCCGATCCCCAATGGCATGTATTAGAAAATCGTACCCGACCGGCTCAAGCGCTGTAATGTACTTTTCAATCCGCGCCTGAGTGAAATAGTTGAGTCCGCGATTGCCGGGAATATCCAGCAGATTGATATCATAAGGCTGTTTGAGTGCGGCGGTAGTATTGTGCAGAATTCCGTCACTGTAGACCTTGATCTGATTAATATTGAGCAATCCGTCAGGATCCCGGCGATACAGCGACGTCAGTGTGTTCAGCTGTACCTGATCATCCAGTTCCGGATAGGCCCACAGAGCCAGCGAAACCCGCATGGTCAGCTCGTCGTTATCCGCCAGCCGCTGCCAGGTTTTGTGGTGATTACGCTGCCAATATCCCCTGGCGTCTACAATGGAGGTAATTCCGTGCTTGGCAAACTCCGGCATGGTGTAGTCTTTCAGGCTTTGATAGTCGCTTTCTGCGGTCAGTTGATTCGCATTCATCGCCCGTTCCATCACCCTGTCTCCGGCATTATCAATCAATATTCCGCTAAGAGACCCGTCTTCGTTCTTCATGATGATGCCCCCCTGAGGATCAGGAGAGTCAGTATCGATTTTCATTTCTTTCAACGCTTTGGAATTGACCCACATTGAATGGGACGTCTGCTCCATGATTATGACCGGGCGATCTGGCACCGCTTCATCGAGAATTTCCAAGGGAGAACGTTCTGCATCCAATAACGTATATAGTGAGTGCCCGTATCCGATTAGCCAGGATACATTCGGATGACTGCGTGCAGACTTTTGAATATCTGGAATAAAGTTCTCTGCATCTGTTTCTTCAGAATCCAATATGAAATGGTTACTGTCAGATCCGGATTCGAGTGCATGGATATGCACATCATGAAAGCCTGGCATCACCATTTTGCCCTGTAGATCCATTACTCGGGTATTGGCTCCAACAAATAACCTGGCAGAGTCGTTATCGCCCACAAAGACAACCTTGTTACCTTTGATTGCCACGGCCTCTGCCCAGGAGTTTGAGCTGTCCACCGTATAAATGGCTCCGTTGGTCAGGAGCAGATCGGCAGCTTGAACTGTTTCAGAAGCCGATTTCGCAGTGCTTGCCTGAGCCGATTCGGCTCCACCGGAATAACAGGCGGATAGCCCTGCCATCATTGCCAGCATCAACATTCCCTTGATACTGGCCCACCCAACGGAATATGGGCCAAATGAGTCTGGCGCGGTATGATGGACAGTCTTCGATTTTTTATTCAGCTTCAGGGTTAGCGGTGGAAAATTCATCAGGTTCACCTCTTGTCGGCATTGGAAATGCCCAAAGGGTAGTCCTATCAAGGTAACGGCAAGGTAACAATTGAAGCAACAGGGTACACAAACATCATGATAGTCCTACTGGCTGAAGACGAAAGTGATCTGGCAGAGCTGATCATTGAATATCTGGCTGATGAGCAAATCGATTGCGACTATGCAAGAGACGGCCAGATGGCAATGTCGTTACTTGAACAGAATGCCTATGAGGTACTGATTCTGGATGTCATGATGCCCAGGCTCAACGGCCTTGAAGTCTGTCAGGCGGCGAAACGCTATTACCCACAGATGCCCGTATTGTTTCTGACAGCTCAGGATAGTCTTGATGACAAGCTGACAGGATTCGCCAAGGGGGCTGATGATTATCTGGCCAAGCCTTTTGACTTTCCGGAACTCGCGGCCAGAATCCGGGCCCTGGCGAACAGATACCGTCCAAACACTGCAGTCTTTCAACTGGAAGATCTTCATGTCGACCTGGAGCAACGTATCGTCATCAGGAACGGCCATCAGATTCAGCTCTCCTCAATTCTTTGGGAACTCCTGATCAGACTGATGCGGCAGAGTCCTGGAGTTGTATCAAGAAGCGAGCTACAGAATGCCGTCTGGGGGGATCGAGAGGTCAGTGATGCGGTACTGAAAACCCAGCTTTACCGCCTGAGACAACAAATCAATCTGGAAAATCTGCCCCCTTTGATCCACACCATCAAAGGAGCGGGAGTGGCGTTGCGGAGTAACCACAGAAGTCAGACCCATGAAGGATAAATCCGGTATTCGATCGTTTATTGTCAGCAGATTCCTGGTCGTTCTTTGCCTGTTGTTTTTGCTCACGATTTACTTTGGTCGCTACCTTCAGGATCTGAGTCTGGACGAATCCACGGAGTACTATATGTTCACCGAGGCGGAATGGATCAGTAGTCACTACCTTCCACCGCTTCTGCCTGATTCTCAACCGGGGCTGCGCGAGTATTACTGGGGGGAGAATTATCTGCCGGATGATGTTAAAGCCATCCTCCGTCGCGAGTCCTGGAGCAAAGATCATGTGTTGCTGGTTGAGATGCCGGACCAGGTAATCTACCTATTACCTTTTGAGTCAGGCTATGAAGAGACACTATTCATTATCCACCGCTTCGCCACGAAACAGCAGTTTGATGAATACTCCACCATATACAGTCACCTGTACATCGCTCTCTATGCCTTCTTTGGGTTAGCGGTTGCTGCAGGACTCTGGATCAGTTACCGCCTCAGACAACCGATTTCAGATTTATCCGTGTGGGTTAATCGACTCCGAAGTGAAAGTGCCAATGTCGCACCACCACCATCGGCAAGTCGCTTCATCGAGACCAGCAACATTGCCAGCTCACTTATTGAATCGATACATCAACTTGAAGAGGCTAACCGGAAAGAAAAGGATTTTCTGCGAGTGCTCAGTCATGAGCTAAAAACCCCGCTGGCCATTACTTCGGGAGCGATCCAGTTACTGGATGCCAGACAAGCCATTTCCCCTGAGCAGCAGAAATACTGGGATAAACTGAAAAACGCTCAGAAAACCATGCAGACCCTGTCCCAAACCATTCTGGATCTGTGGAGAGCACTTCCCGTAACCGACACCCAGCCGGTCGATGTGACGGAACTTCTTGAGCAGGTGATTGAGGACAACCGATATTTGCAGAAACCTTCCGTCGAAGTATGTTTACAGGCGAAAGAGCACATCAAGATCCCCGTTTCGCCTTCACTGTTGAAGCTTGTATTGAATAATCTGGTACGTAACGCTCTGCAATACACGGCTGAAGGCGAGATTGTCATTCAAATTACCGGCACCCCAGCAAAGATCACCATTGCCAATCCCTGTCTGACTCAGAACACAGAGATCCACACTCTACATACGACGGACAATATACAGACAACCAGCCCCGTGCAGCCAACCAGCAACATGCAGACAAAGGATTATCAACAGACAAAAGGTTATCAGCAGACAAAAGACTATGGCTACGGGGTCGGGCTTTTCCTGGTAGAAAAAGTCTGTGAGCAAATGCATTGGTCTTTTTGTACCCGGCAGGAGAGTGAGCGCTTTTCCGTTGTCATCGAGTTTTCAGCTGAAATCCAGGCTTTCCGTTGAAACCTAAAGTCTACAGTTCAGAACTGGGCCTTCGTTAAAACCTTATGCCTTCGTTAAAACCGAGAGTGCGTTGGTGCCACCTGCTTATTTTTGAAGCACGATACCCAAGATCAACAGGCCCCCAAGCCCCGTCGGAAGTTCTGTGAAATAACGGCTGTTTTAGAAGAAAATTTTCGATTTGCTGGAAATTGTAAGGTTAATAGTGTTGCTGGATGAGGTGTAAGGGAGCAATATTGTGACCGTGGTTGCTACACCGGATCAGTTTGGTGGTGAGAGCTTGAGTAGTACTTCTGATCGGACAAAGGGAGGAATGGAATCATGTCCGAGCAACACACCGGGCCGCAAATTATTGATGGCCTTTGCCTTCTGGCTTTCGTCAGACGTTTTCCTGTTGCCTTTTACAAAGCTGTGGCAGGAATACTCTGCTGTGAGCCGACTGCGTATGGACAAAAAAGCAGCATAATCAGAATTCAGATACTGGGAAACCGGCGAGCCCGGTTTCACCTGACGGACTATCTCATGAAAGAGGCGTGCACTGGGAATTGTCCCCGTGATGCCGCTTCTTCTCCTTTCGATAAAACCTGTCGCAAGAAAGCATTGCCAGTGTGGTTGCACACCTGGCATGCCCCATGGTCACCCGCGTTCAAACGGACCTATCCAAACTGGATGAACCGGGTTCGCCATATGGTCCCGAAGCTCTTTAACGAGCAGCCCAAAAACGATCTGACCAGAATCAGTCGGGCAATATGGAGCGCCTGTCAGATGGCTAAGGAGGAGCGTGCCCTGGATACATTGAAAGTAGTGGCCCAGGAGCCGGCCTTTAATTGATGGTGGACAGATATTATCGCAACCTGAAGCCTTGCTGAGGTGGACTATGGATACACGACAAAGGAAATTGGGCCTGATTGAAACGCAGATGGCCTCAATGCATGAACTGGCTCGAGGCACTACCCAGGGCAGTGAGATGATTGCTATTCGAGGTCGCTTTCCTTATCAGGTTCTGGTGAAAGCCGCTGAATTGCTATTCCGCAAATACGCCATTCTACAGTGCGCCGTCAGTACCCATGATGGGGATTACTGGCTGGTGCAACATGGTGAATTCGATCGGATTGGCATTCGGCAGGAAGTCCTTTCCAACGTGGATAAGTGCTGGCAATACTACGAGGAAGCTATCAATGAACCCTTGGCTGCTGACTACGCGTTGTGGCGCATTCTGTTGTTAAGCAGTCCAGATGGCGCGGAACACCGGTTAATTGTGACCTGCCATCATGTCATGATCGATCCGGCCGGCTATGATGAACTTCTCCGTGATCTGCTGGGGTTCATGGATGCTTTACTGGAGGGCGAAAACCTGCTGCCCGGCCAGGTGGGCATACCCACGGCGGTTGATGAATACCTTTCCGATAAACCCAGTGAGCTGGATACTTCGGATACACCATGTCCAGTGATCAGCTACCAGCGAAACACCGAGCTGGAAAATCGTAAAACAAAAGTATCGACCATAGTGCTGGATGCCAGGGAGTATCATGCCCTTGATCTCCAATGCAGAAACAATGGGGTCAGTGTGTCTAACTATCTCGCCGGACTGTTCCTGTGTCAGGCACGTAAGGAAGGGCTGGCCGGAAAAGCCGTTGTGCTCAGGACTGCGGTGTCATTGCGTTCACGGGTGAAAAGTCAGAGAGATTACCTTAACCAGCTGGGTTGCTATCTCTCAATGGTGGATACGCCCCTGGAATTTGGTCAGGCACCAAAGCCCACGCAGATTGCCAAAACATATCAGAATACCCTGTTCCCCCGTATCTTCCATAACTGCTACCGGAAGAAAAACACTGAAACCGGGCGGATCAGGCAAGAGGTAAAATCTCTGTTGAATGCCGAGGGCTTTGTTCACGGACTGGGACTTTGTCATCGGGGGCAGATTGACGTTGATCATCAATACTGCAACTTCATGGTGACCGATTACGACGCTGTTACAAGCTCGCTTGCAGGGGATATTGCCTGTGAACTCCACATACTTCAGTTTAACGGAGGTCTCAAGTGCAGTCTGGTTTATACCTGGCCGCTGGTGAGTCATGAGCGGATTGAGGCAATGCGTCAGCAGATGCACTCTGCGATGCTGGAGTACTGCCTGGTCGAGCGTCGATTGGCAGTATAAAAGTGGTTAGCGTATCTGAATAGATTTGCTCTCTAATGAGAAAAGTTGTTCAGGTCTTGGGATTAGCGATCGGCACCCCGTGCTGGTCGCTACCCGTCAGAATTTCAAATGCCGCCCGGTGTTGAGTAGAAAACCTTTGTATAGGCTGCTCATCTTCTTCAAGAGAGATTTCTGCCTTGGCAATTTTACAATTCAGGCAAGTGTGAATACCCCCTGGTGGATTTCTGTAGTGCAGACCGACAAAATGTCTGGAAGGTGCTGTAAAGCGACCGGATAACCGCACGCCTTTGCCCTGGCAGGTAAACTGCCACTCAAACTCACCGTTTGACGGAAAGCGGTACGTTCCGTGATTGGATACCGCCTGGAACAGACTGTTGAAATGGGACTCCTGCCCCCCTAAACGCAGTACGGCTAATGTCATCCAGGGGGAGCGTAAAGGTCCCAGGTGGATACGGGCAGTGGCAACCTCTAAAAAAACGTCAGGAGCTTGATCGAAGCCACTGATCTGTCCCCAGGCATATTCGTCTGTGTGTTTGCTTCCCCAATTGTGATTTTCACTGCCCAACCAGTCCTTGATGTCTATGGTTTCACCATCCACTTCCAACTGCCCGGAAAAGCAGGCGTGAGGCACTCCTACCAGAGATTTTGCCTTGGGTAGCGGGCGGGCATAGAAGCTTTCCGGCAGTAGTAAAAGTGGTCTGGGGGTACCTTGATAAGTGAGATCCCAAGTCAGCCGATGCTGCTGACTATTTGCCTGACCCTGAAGGCTGTGCCGTTCAAGTCGGCTTTGGCCCAGGGTGAGGTCTACCGGAGTGTTGCCGATTCGGCATGCGTTGAAAGGAATATCCTCCTGCACTGCGACAATTCGATCACCGTGAAAATAGATCGCCCAGACCTCGCCGATGGCAGCCTGATCCGCGTCTTTGGGGACAAACAGGGTATAGCGAATCCAGAAAGCCTTCGGTTCAGTGGGGTGATTGGCTCGCAGGAAGTAACTTTCATAGTGTCCCTTCTGCGATTCCACATTGAACTGGCAACGGTTCCAGGTATCGTCAATTTCCTGTGATGGGGCCTGTGATGGGTCCAGCGGTTTCATCGGCATATTCATTGAGTCGGTTTCTCTCAGTTTAGTCTGGGTTGTTTATGGTTCCATAGGGCTCTATATGGTTCTCGGTGTTGTCAGACTCTCTATCGCTTTGTCGCTGTCTTTATTTCTGCATCCCACAATCTCATTTCGTTATCTCACAGGCTTGGAAGGAAAGTCACTTGCCTGACAGGTAATGGCCTTTGCGAATGTGAGATGGCTAGAACCAGATCCAGGGAAAATACACCTGCGCCAGATTGCCGAATACAATCGAGAGGAACTTGCCCGGTACCAGGAGATATCGCCACCAAGGGGTATCAAACACTTCGAACGAAGTGGTGAAATCATAAAGGTTAGCTGGATCCCACCAGGCGAACTGAAGCTGGCTGCCACAAATGTCGCTGACAGCAGATGACAGGGGTAAATCTGGAGTTTGGGTGAAGCACCCGACCAGGGTGGTCATGTCGTCTATCACATCAAAACCGCTGTCATTGCGGACGGTTTTCATCCCGATAAAGTAACTGTCGTCGGGCTTGCCGTCATCAATGTACATCCAATACACCAAGTGATAGCAGTCGTCTGCCTGACCGCAGGTTCCGATATTTCCGGGGGAGAGAATATTCAGATAACCGTACACCGGATGGCTGATGGTGCTGTCGATGACAAGTTGCCCCTGCAGTGAAGCCATATGGTTGGGGTTTTCCTTCCAGGCATCAATGTCGTCAATCGTAATGTTCAGATCCACGCGAATGTCGCGGAACAGGTTGTCGATGGTCCCGTAACCGGACATGGTTTCGCTGAAACGCAGGCCGTCGGCTTGGGTGTTAAACGTGAGCAGCCCGAGGAACAAAAGCGGAAGCAGGCGATAGAGGGAGAATGTCTTCAATATGGAGAATGATTTCTGAGCGGAGAGAACCTTCTGAATAGAGAGAACCTTCATGATCAATTCCTCAGGCATTGCCTTGAATGTTGTTTTGGATATTGTCCCGAATAAAGTGGTCAGCAATACGCTCTGCCAATATGGAAATGGTCAACATGGGATTCACTCCCACGGCACCTGGAAGTATGGCGCCGTCGCAAACATATAGACCTGCATGAACGCCGGAAGATGCCGGGTCAAATATCTGCCCTTTGTGATTGACCACACCGTTCTGGCTATCGGTTCCAATTTTGCATCCGCCCAATGGGTGGACGGTGATCAGATTGTTGCCGCCAAACCATTGTGACCGGGGATTCTGAATGTGAGAGCCATCAAAAGTGGCTGTGTGTTCTTGCATGGCCTGGCGGACAGTGTTGACGCCAGGATCATTTTTGGCGTCGGGCCAAACCACTTTGGGATTGCCCGAGGCATCCAGCTCGATCCTGCCAATGGACTGATCTTTGCCCATGCCCAGATACACCATGGAGTGATTCGCGGCACCTTGTGTCGATGTCCCCGCCAGATCCCTCAATATGCGTCTGATCTTGGGAATCGACAGTTGTGGCGCATCAAGCGCGGCGGCATAGCGGGAGGCATCTACAAGCGCCCGGGGGATGGCAGCGTCCTCGATCAGGAACTCGGCGGAGGAAGCCGGATGATATCTGGCTGCTGCTGTAATGGTGGGGCCTACCCGGTAGTCTTCAGCCAAGGGGGGATGATTACCGAATCCGAGTACGTTGGTTTTAATTTGCTGGTTGTAATTGGCCGACAGAATATCCGCATTACCGCTGAAGCATTCCCCCAAGAGAGCGGGAATGCTTAATCCTGTTTGAAGTCGGCTCCTGAGGAGCAGGCCGGTGCTGCCCAGGCTCCCGGCTGCCAGGATTACGTGGCGCGCTGTCAGGGCGAATGTCTGGAAGGAGCCGTCGCTGTTGAGAAACCGACCCGCCAACTGATATCGGCCATCTGCCCTTTTTTCCACCGTATCAACCTGTGTTTGGGTGAAGATCCGGGCCCCTTTGTGTTTGGCAATCGGCAGGTAATTGGTGTCCAGGGTGCTCTTGGCGCCCACATTGCAACCGGTGACGCAGTCTCCGCAAAGACTGCAGGTCCGTTGAACAACACCATGGTCATTTGGCTCGTTATCGAAAGCCTCGATATTGACGGCGAGATTAAGTCTGGTGCTGGTGACGGGGCTGCCCTGCTGGTGCAGGCGATCAGACGAACTATCCAGGTGCCGGGTCTTCAACAACCCTTTGGAGTCGTGGATAGCTTCAGGGTGGAATACAGATAATACCTGCCGACGATAGTTGTCGAGAATACCATCCTGATGATCCTGGCGGATCGATTCCGGCCAGTCGGAGCCTGAAAAGTAGTCTGTTTCCGGGTCGATTAACACATTCGCGTTTATCAGTGAGGTGCCGCCTAGACCAGAGCCGACCAGAACATCGACGTCTGCGCCAGGGATGTAGTCATAAAGTCCCAGGGGATGATGACTGCCTTTGAGTTCTCCCAGGACGCCCCCAAAGGTATCCGGGAACTCGCCGGGATGCCATTCTCGACCGCGTTCGAGTACTGCCAGATCGAAGTGTTCAGCCAATCGGGCGGCCATAATGGAACCACCGTATCCGCTGCCGATAATGATCACTTCCCAAGAGGGCTTGAGCTCGGATCTGGCTGAGGCAAGAGACTCTCTGGGCGGCGGCTCGATCGCCAGAGTGTCCGCTTGTGCAGACGGTGCTGTAATGGGAAGTGTGCCCAGAGCCATGGCGGTGCCGGAGCCTTTCAGAAAAGTGCGTCGATTGAGTGTCATCCCGGTTTCTCCCCGTGTTATTCAACTTATTGGTCGGGTATTTGTGGGTTTGTCGGAGGGGATCATGTCACAGGACAAAAACGGATGATTGGCAGAAATTTGTCTGAGATTGCACAAAAAGATCAAATTGAGATGGACGGCTGGTTTGACGAGGATAATTTCCCCTAAAATTTTTGCGACCGAATAATAAGAATTGGCCCATGATGAACGCTGCTTCCATATCACACTTGATCGAACCGGGAATCAACGCCGGTTATGTGAGAAGTCTGCTCGACTATCTCAAGGAGCTGGGCCTTTCGCCAGAGCAGGTCTGGCGATGGATTCCCGAACTGGGGCCTAAGCCGGACCTTGGTCCGAGAGCTGGGCAGAGAGCTGGGCCGGGATCTGAGCTGAGATACGACAATGGACAGGAATGGGTTAAAGCCCGTTTTCTGAATGAGCTATACAGTAGGGCATCTGAATGGCTGGACGACCCTCATATCGGGTTACGGTTTGGCCACCGGGCCAGTGCAGCCTCTTTTCGCATGGTCGGGTTTCTCGCCGCCAGTGCTCCTGATCTGTTATCTGCACTGAAGAGTGTTCTGCATTACCAGAGTCTTTACAGCCGCGTAGGCAAGATGGTGTTGCGTCAACAGGAGAACTATCTATCCCTCTGCTGGGATGCGATATGGCCCAGACAATGGATGGCCTACCCTGCGGTAGAGGCCTCGATTGCCGGCTGGCATCACCTTGGGCTTAACATGCTGGGGCACCGTATAAAGGCATCCCGTATTACCTTCAGACATAAGAATCGAGGACAGCTTGCGGTATACGAATCAGTATTCGATTGCCCGGTATTTTTTGAGTGTGAGCATGACGCCATATATCTGAATCCTGAGGATTTGGAGTGCCCAATGCCCCAGTACGATCCAACGGTACACGAAGCCCTGCTGGAAAAATCAGATCGTCTTCTGGCCATTCATGACGGTGAACCCATCGTTGACAGAGTGGAGCAGGTACTGGCCGTGCAAGGGAGAGGATGCCTGATGTCCATCGAAGAAGTTGCCGACACACTCTCGTTGCAGGTGGGAGAATTACGCAGGATGCTGAAGCGCAGCCAACTGGGATATCGCACGCTTTGTGACCGGGCAAAGTTCCGGGAGACCCTGGATTTCCTGGACGCACAAAGCGTGGATTTTACCGACATTGCTTTGCAGTTGGGCTTTTCGGAGCAAAGCGTGTTTACCCGTGCCTTTCGACGCTGGACAGACATGTCACCCTCAGCCTATCGCAATAAGTTAGGCCCGGTATTGTCCATACTGGGTTAACCCGATCTGGGGATCGCCCCAGTTACACATCGTCCGCACTGTCCGTAAAGTTAGGCACTTTCAATCATTCGGAAACAGAGGTGTCAACGTGAATATTCAGGGAAGTGGTGCAGCTGCAGCGGCGGCAACTCATACACGGATTTCTTCTGTACCCTCTCAAAGCAGTGCGCTGACGGCAGATAATTACAGTGAAACGGCTGGAAGAGTGGCCGGCTTAATGCAAAGTGGTCGCCAGGGCGAAGCCGTTGCTCTGTTGAATGGTGCCACTGACGGGCAGCCCCAGGCGGTTCAGGATGCCATGTACCGTATGGTGAGCAGTAAGCTGGGAGCTTCGATATCTCCAGAACCGTTTATGCTGGAGCAGGCCCAGTATGCCACTCCCGTGGAAGTGGGCAATACGATCAGGCAGATCAATGAAGCGGGAAGTAACCCTCCGTCCATGCCCAATACAGACGGCCTCAGTGATCAACAAAAGTTTATGGTGTATGCAAGTATCGTCGAAGTTCGGGGCAACCAGTCGGCGAAGGATGCGTTAGCAGACAGTGAGAGTGTTATTCTGGGTCTTCGTTCGGAAAACGACACTATGGTGAATAACGGCAAGGGCCTCTATGATGATCGCCTGGCAGTAATTGCTAAAGAAGGTGACGGAACGGTTCATGTAAAAGAGTTCACCAGGGTATCCACTGAGCCAACCGCTCAATACGACGGTAACCAGAAGAACCATACGGATCTTGGTAGATTCAGGCGTGCCGAAGGGGAGGATGTGACCAACGATGGGGTCCCCGAATTGGGCAGACTTTCCGAGGGAACCACGGAAATGATAAAAGCCAGTCACCCCAATCCTTCTTCAGCCGGTGGAACCAAGTGGGCCCTCCGTCCCTCCAGCGATGCGGTGACCAATGGCGCTAATCGGGTGGAACGTGACAGTAATCATGACCTGAAATTTGATAGCTCTGATACTAATGGCGTTACGGATTTGAACAACACATTTAAAATACACGCCGGCAGTCGCAACAATACGGATTCTGCAGGCTGTACCACCATCCACGGGGATGACTACAAGGACTTCAAGGATGCCGCAACCCGTGATGCCAATCAGGACACCTGGCAGTATGTCCTGACCAAAGTGGAACCCTAGACGATTTAATTTGGATTGGGATGAAAGCTGATCCAGCCCCTGTTTTTCTAAAGGCATATTGAAAGTGATTCGATTTAAACTCTGTTCTGTCATGCTCAGCTTGACGTTTTGTGCAGCTTGTCAGATCCCTTTGTCTGTGGCCGAAGGTTTGCCACCGGCAGGGCAAACCACCTGCGATCTGGCGGGTTGGGGCAGTGATGACAATCCGGCAGGGATCAATGTCCATGCCGGTCCTTCGGCGGACTCACCGGTGCTGGGCACCTTGCCGCCAGTAGCGCCAAATCCGGATGGATATGATTTCATTGCAGACTTCGATATCGTCGCCTCCCATAACGGCTGGCTGCAGATCCGGAATGCCAGGGATTATCCATATGGACAGCCAGAGAGAGAGACCTACTCGGGGATGGGATGGATTCATGGAAGCAAAGTGACTTTCAGGATTCAATCGGGTCTGGGTTATCAACAGCCGGACCCGCAGAGCCAAAAATTGCTTGATCTGCATGGCGACTGGTTGACGGATGTTGGGAGAGTCAATCAGGTACTTGCCTGTGAAGGTAAATGGGCATTGCTTGATTATTCTCTGGAGAGCTCAGAAGACGCCGATGAAACAGCAGAGGCTTCTCACCAGATACCGCAGGAATTATCTGGCCATACGGCATGGTTCCGGCGTGTCTGTGCGATTCAGGAAACCACCTGTGACGGGATTTACGATGAGATGAAGGCTGATTGATGTAAGCCACCTCAAGGGGAAGCCGCAAGGAATAGGGTATCGGATACTGTTACCCGATACCCGTATACGGTTAGGCAACCGTTACTTGATCCGACAGATAAACATCCTGCAAGGCATTCAACAGTTTAATGCCTTCCTCAACCGGCTTCTGGAACACTTTACGTCCGGAGATCAAACCTGCACCGCCAGCCCTTTTGTTGATGACTGCAGTACGGACAATTTCGTGGTAATCGTTGGAGCCGGAAGCCCCGCCGGAATTAATCAGTGGAGCGCGTCCCATGTAGCAGTTCGCCACTTGGTAACGTGCCAGATCAATCGGATGATCGGTGGTTAATTCGCTGTAGACCTTGTCATGGGTTTTGCCGAATCCAATGGCCTTATATCCACCGTTATTTTCCGCCAGTTTCTGTTTGACGATATCTGCGTCAATGGTCGCTGCCAGATGGTTGGCCTGCCCGGTAAGGTCGGCGGCCACATGATAGTCCACACCGTCTTTCTTGAATCCTGAATTGCGCAGATACGCCCAGAGAATCGTCACCATTCCCAGCTGATGGGCATGTTCAAATGCCTCGCTGATTTCCTGGATCTGCCGGCGACAATCGGGGCTGCCATAATAGATCGTCGCGCCGACGGCGACGGCTCCCATGTCGAAGGCCTGGTCTACGCTGGCGAACAAGGTCTGATCATAGATGGCGGGGTGAGTGAGCATTTCATTGTGATTAATCTTCACAATAAACGGAATCTTATGGGCATAACGCCTGGATACTGAGCTGAGCACTCCGAGGGTGGATGCCACGGCGTTGCATCCGCCTTCAATGGCCAGTTCCACAATCTTTTCAGGATCAAAATAAATCGGATTCGGTGCGAATGACGCGGCCCCTGAGTGTTCAACCCCCTGATCTACCGGCAGGATCGAAAGATACCCCGACCCGCTCAACCGGCCATGGTTATACATCGATTGCAGATGACGAAGTACCGCGGGTTTGCGATTTTTCATCGCCACCACCCGATCCACGAAATCCGGCCCGGGAAGGGCCAGCATGTTTTTGGGTATTCCTTTACATTGGTGAGCCAATAACGATTCAGCCTCGTCACCCAGTATTTGTTGGATGTCTGTCATGAGGTGTACCTCCCTGGTTTTTGTGTGGAAATGAGTAGTAAGGGTAGAAATACAGATTAGTCGATATAACCGGCGCCGTTAATAGGGGAAATGGAATAATTCATAGGGGGAGGGGAATAATTAGTGGGAGTAGGGAATAACTATTAGAGGGAGGGGAATAGCTAATAGAGGGAAGGGAATAACTCTCTGCCTGAATTTGTTCTATATCTTTATCATGACATCCTGCAACTTCAACATCTAAATTTTTCATTTAATTGAATAATTGTCATATTCTTGCAGATACATATCGCATGATAATCTCCGGCAGTGATGATGCCTAAATGTTCGCGGGCTCTGATAGCAGCTACATAGAGCGACTGACCGAGAGGGAAGGGAAAACAATGAGATTGATGAATGAGTAAATTTAATTTGTTTGGTCGACTGTCTGCATCACCCACCAAACCTAAAAGCCACGCAAAGGCTAAACCCTTTGATGTTGCGGATCTTTATAGTGGCCCCTTCGGTTCGGGCGATAATCAGACAACGGATCAGTCTGCTGGTTCGGACGAAAAGCTGAGGCAGGCGTATTTCTGGATTGTTAATAACGCGATTATCAGCCCTCATTACGATATTGAATATAACGATAAGCCCCCGCAACAGTTCCGGGCAGGAGACAGTCATAGCACCCTCAGCCTTCCCACCGAACAGTCGTATTCGAGTTTTATCCTGCTGCCTCTCCTGACTTTCGCCACTCAGAGTAAATGTTTGTTTATCGGTGGACCGGGTCGCGGAAAAACTGCCAGTGCCCTGCTAATGGGAATACTGGGAGGGTATACCACCAAAGAAGTCAAAAGAGCCATGCAGCACGGTCACCCTCAAATGACGGTGGCGGATTTGTTAGGGAATCCTTTACCGGCGGACCTGGCTTCTGCGCAAGCCGTTGAAGACATCCGAATCTCCTGGCGCAAGTGGCTGGGCATGCGGGTCAAAATTGTCGACGAGTACAACCGTATTCCCACCCGCACCCAGAGTGCCCTGCTGACAGTGATGGGAGACAACTACGCTGAACTGTACAATCAGGTATTTGAATGTCCCGACGCGGCCTGGTATCTGACCGCCAACGATGATGAAGGCGGCGGCACCTACCAGGTGATTGAAGCTTTGAAGGACCGGATCGATGTTGTGGTGCAGGCATTGTCTTTTAATCCGCGGTTTCTGAGTCAGTTGTTACTGCGGGTCGAAGAAGGCGTGAAACCGGAAATGATGGTGCCTCCGCAAATTATTTTTACGGAAGATGAAATCAGTAATATGTCTTCAGCCATCAGAGCTGTTGAGATTCCTGACGGGATAAGACGGAGAATCGAGTTCTTCAGCAGTCATTTTGAATTCTCCGAATATTCTGCCTCGCAATTTGAATACAAGACCAAAGACACCTCCAGGTTATCCGGTGTTAAGGCCCACACACTGGCAGCCATCGATAATGGTCGCGACAGGTTAAAGGACCTGGGCTGCCAAACGTTAAACGGCATTTCGGTGCGCTCACTGATGTCGTTGCTGCAATTTTCCAAAGCATTGGCCTACTTCCGCGGAAACGATGCGGTCGAGCTTGAAGATGTCCGTCAGGTACTGCCGTTTGTTTTCCACTCCCGTCTCTTCGCCGATTCAGACTCGCCGTTTTTTGAGTTACCTGAAAATGCTTTCTACCGTAGCGATAAGATCGGGTGGCTGCGTTTTCTATTTGATTCCTCCTGTCGGGAGTTTGACCGGCTTAACCTGGATAATGTCGATCCGGTTGAGGAACTGTCGAACGAGTTCGATGAGGGGCTTGATGGTCTGTCAGCGAAGCAGGCCAGGAAACGCTTAAATCGTATTGAGTCGGAAATATCCCAGTTGGTGGAAGGGAAGAAGATGTATGGACACATTTATGAAGATGTCGTGAAGCTCAAATATCTTCACCAGCGTTATACCAACTATCTCAAGTGGCTTGAGTCCTGAGGCGGTATTGTGAAGTCTGCAGCCCTAAAACTATTTTTCCAGGCCGAACGTGAAACCTGCAACCAGATGGTGATCAGTGTTCGACACCAGTCCCAACTGTTTGACACCAACGACCTGAACTGGTTTGTGGTCAACTGCCTGGACCCTCTCATGCTCAATCTGGATGGTCAGAGTAACCAGACTAGCTTTCCAGTGGCTCATGCGGGGTTCATTCATGGTCTGGAGCTTGTTTCTCTTAACTGGATCAAGAGCGACGATAAGCGAGATTTTGTTCTCAAAGCCTGGAATGAGTATTACCCTAAAATACTCAACATTATTCAGTTGGCGCCCCATAAGGTCTTCGCAGAAACGAGTAACCTGTTTAGCCATTTGCTGGGGTTTGGTCATGAGCGTCCATTATGCTGGTTGTCTATGATGTCGAAGGTACTCGGCGAACTGGACTCATATGAATTGTTCAAACAAGCCGGGTTTGTATGCGCCTGGATGGCGGGGTTGGCACATTTTCGTGACACCGCTCTGAATCAATTGGAAACCATGCCTGCGCCCATTGTGCGGGCATTGTTCGACTTGTCTGATGACATTGATCTTAAGAGTCATCTGGCCCGATTAAGGAATAGTCGATGGGCTAAAAAATTATCCGCCACGGAAAATGGAACACCCTCTTCATACTGCGTTGAAAGGCGCATTGGCCGTTGTGATTTGCTGGGTGGTGAGTTTCCCTTACCCCCTCAAGCATTGAATTACAGGGGGCAACTGTTGATCAAATCAGGTGAGCTGGCATGGCAGCTGCACGCCGATGCATTTGGCTCAACGCTAATCCCTTCCGATATTCGGGATCTTCAGGATGCAGCTGCGGTTGTTGATGTTCAGGTGCTTTCAGCATTTAGCAATATTGCAGGGTTACATGATGTCAGTGGTTTTTCATCGGTCGCATGTTTAACTGATACCGTTGTACTGACCTCCCAGGAGACTTTTGCGGTGATTATCCTGAGCACTCCAGAGTACATGGACGATATGGCAAGGCGTTGATCATGGAGCAGATGGATTCCCTCATATCTCAATGGCAGGATTCCTGGGAGGAAGCCCTGGCCCTATGGAGTCGCTATACCAAGCTGCGGCCACCGGACCTTTGTAAAACGCATGTTGAGGCTTCAAAGCAGGGCTTATCAGAAAGTTTTGCCATGATACGTCTCCAGGACCAACGGGTCGTGGTGGATCTGGAGGCGATTGCCAGGTATCAGTTGCAGGATTATGCGGTAGAAGTGTTGGCCCATGAAATAGGCCACCACATACTGTCACCTGCCACCATTACCGATCATGCCAAGATGATCGCCCGAATTCATGTCAATCTGCCAACCCTTGAGAATAAGGCTGGCATGGTGGCAAACCTGTATTCCGACCTGTTGATCAATAACCACCTCAAGCGGCACTTCGGTCTGCGCATCGATGAGGTCTACCAAAAGCTTAACCGTGGTCCGACGGATAGCCGGGTCTGGAAGCTGTACATGCGCATCTACGAGAATTTGTGGCAGCTCAAACAAGGCTCGTTGGGCGGCGTTTGCGATAGTGATGCAATGGAAGGGGATGCCTGGCTGGGCGCGAGGATCATTCGAGTCTATGCTGCCGATTGGCTAAAAGGAGCCTCCAGGTTCGCTGCACTTTTATTGCCTTATCTGGCGGAAGAGCGTGAACTGGCTGATCAGATCGCAAAATTGATGGATACCCAACATGCTGGTGAAGGCCAGTTCCCGAGCGGTCTTATAAGCAGAGAGTCAGGAGAGGAGGATAGAGTCCATCCCTCCCAGGATCCTGAACTTGTGGGGGAGGCCACAGGAGACGGAACCTCCCGGGAAGTTGCCTATCCTAAGGAAAGTCAGAATGCCCCTCACGGCGGCGGTCAATTTCGTGAACCATTTGAATATGGCGAAATTCTCAGATCTACGGGGCTGAACATCTCGGATCATGATATTGCCATCCGCTACTACAAAGAGCGATCAATGCCTTTGCTTGTTTCGTTTCCATCCAAAAGACAACCTACCAAAGCTGACCTGATTCCGGAAGGGACGACTCAGTGGGAGCCTGGCGAGCCCATTGAAAATATTGATTGGTTCAGCTCCATGTCCATGAGCTCAGTTGTCATACCCGGGGTGACCACCGTGCAACGTGAGTGGGGGGATTCCTATGGTGCCGAACCGGAAGTTATACCCTGTGATCTCGATCTCTATGTCGATTGTTCCGGTTCGATGCCAAACCCGCAGCAACACGTTTCCTATACCGCGCTGGCGGGAGCCATTCTATGTCTTTCCGCTCTCAGGGCCGGTTCGTCTGTTCAGGTAACCCTGTGGAGCGGCGCTCGACAGTTCAAAGTGACCAACGGATTTGTCAGGAATGAGAACCAGATCCTGAACGTATTAACGGACTACTTTGGCGGAGCGACGGCCTTTCCTATCCATGTTCTCAGAAAAACGCATATAGAAAACCGCAGAGAGCGTGATTCACATGTCGTTATATTGTCTGATGACGGTGTTACAACACTTTTTGATGAGGATGAACAAGGTAACTCCGGTTGGGATATCGCAAAGCAGGCTTTGGAAAATGCCAGGGGTGGTGGAACCATGGTATTGAATTTGGGCTGGGACTATCCTGACTCCACGCCTGAAAACTGGTATGCCAAGCATGACGCGCTATTGAAGCGTGCGGAAAAAGAACATGGCTGGTCTATTTATCCGGTGTCTTCCTGGGATGCGATGGTCGAGTTTGCCCAGGCATTCAGTCGCAAACATTATGAGGTCAGTATTCCGTGAGTGTGACTTTAAATGATGGCTCTCAAACCCGGGAAGGGCCTGACATCAACACTTTGCATCATCGGCTTACTGAATACCCGAAGGAGTGGCTGGCTTCGCCTTTGCCCGCCTATTTTATAGCGGTGGTCCATGATGCAGTCTTTGAGCACTGTACAGAGGTCTCCGCATCTGATCTGGATCCTTTTCGGAGGCCATATCAGCAGTGTGAATGGTACCGGATGAGTCTTCTCATGGCCTACTTTCTTGCGGATGAAAGTTTTGACGCCTATCAGTTTCCCCTGAATCTTCTTCTCAGGTTATTTGAAGAGACTGCCAAAGAGTTAACACAAGCCGGATCGAATAATGTCTATATCAGTGATGTTGACCGGCGAGAAGAGTTCATCAGAGTGGTTCTCAGTTCTCTAAAACTACGGCCGAAAGGTGAGACGGGTGTTCAGGCCGAAGACCGCCTGCAAGCCGTCAGTTCCCAGGAACGTCTTAAGGTCCTTAAGGCTTCCCAGGCGGCTGAAGAACGCGCGCGTGAAATACGGGAGGCGCTGGCAAGACAAAAGGCAAAAGAAGCGGCTGACAAGATGGCACGGGAATAGTTATGCAACAAGTTCCGTGGACCGATTATGAAAGAATGCCAACGCTCGATGTGGAGAGTGGTGCGCGGCTAAAGGCTCTGATTGATCAACCACATGCGCCAATCTTTAGAAACCGCTCGGGGCATCATTTAAGCGCGAGTGACCTGAAAGCGCTGGAGGGTTACACCCGCGATGAAATGGAGAGATCGGTTTCAGTGGGCGACAGCAGTCAGGATTGGCTAGAAGACTTTGTCGCCTGCTGTTTCTCTGAGGTTCCCTTCTATCGCCACTATGCGAACAGGCAATGCCCATTCCTGGAAATCCCGACAACGAGTCGAGCGGATCTGAGTCGGGACATTACCAGCTTTGTGCCTGATCAGCTGCCGACTGATGGGTTAATCGCCTACGAAACTTCCGGAACCACAGGCCATCCTTTGGTTGTCCCTTCACATCCGGTTGTCGCAGGCCGGTACAGTGTGTTCCATAAAAAGGCCCTGGCCTGGAATGGGGTTAATACAAATGGTTTCAAAAGTGATCTTGCGATCATGCTGGCAGGGTATCAGGAGAAATGTTTTACCTATGCATCCGTCTCCCCCTACCTGAATAACAAAGGCCTGGTTAAGCTCAATTTTCATCCTAATGATTGGCATCATCCTGATGACAGGCAAAATTATATCGATACCAATCAACCGGATTTAATTTCTGGCGATCCGATATCCCTCAGTGAGCTGGGTAAAATCCCATTTTCGCATCAGCCGAAGGCCATTCTGACGACCTCAATGACGTTGTTGGAAGGTTGTAGATGCCAGCTGGAGAATCGGTTTGGTTGTCCGGTGATTGATCTGTATTCCCTGAACGAAGTGGGGCCTGTCGGGTGCAGTGTTCCTGGCAAAGAGGGATTCAGACTACTGCAGTCAAAACTCCATGTAGAGGTACTGAACCCTATTGGGATACCTGTTAAGCCTGGGGAGAGAGGGGAGATTACGGTGACGGGAGGGTTTAACGATTACCTCCCTTTATTGAGATACAGAACCGGAGATTACGGCCGACTTGAGTCGGACGGCCATGACTGGTTCATCAAGGACCTGGAAGGAAGGCCGCCGGTGCAGTTCAAAACGGCTCATGGCTTATGGCTCAACAACGTCGATATCACGCATTTATTGCAACAATTTCCGCTTTCCCAATTCTCTCTCCATCAGCATGTTGATGGAAAACTCTCCATGAGAGTGTTACCGGGCGCTGAGGTTGACGGTATAAAGAACGTATTGAGCAGTAAATTCGGCTTTGCCGTGGATGTTCAGTTTATTAGCCAGGTAGATAGCGAAAAGAAAGTGATTCAATATACAAGTGATATAAGTAAGCAGTCTTAATCAGTTCCCTTGAATAGTCCGCCAATGTGGCATTTTTATCTTTAGCATCTGCGCCCTGCTGGCCACACTTGTCTGCGGTGGATTCTATATGCTTCAAGGGATGCCTATGCCCCCTGTATCGATTCCATTGTGTTGATGTTCATTGTGCTGCCGCAGTTTTTGTTGGATGCCTGTCATGAGGTGTATCTCCCTGGTTTATGGGGAATGAATGATGTGCAGATTACTTATGAATAATCGATCCGGGTGGTTTCGTTAATCCCCCAGGACAAACCTTCTGTAAAGCCGCAAGAGGCTCATGAATCCGTACTCGTCGGATCGGCTGTTTGTCATGAAGAGATTCTGATAAGCATCGATTTATTATTTTTTAACAATTGAAGTGTATGCGTGATGACGGAATTGTAGGGCGGAATGCGCTTAGTAGATCGAGAAAGATGGATTAGTACCATATGGGTACCAGGAATCGCTCAAAAGGTCTATGAGCTCACCATAAAGGAAATTGGTTATGATAAATTATTCCAACCAGCCACACCGAACTGCCACTTTTAACCCTTCACGTCTTCTGTTTGTACCCCAGGGGTATGTCGGCTTTATCTTCCAGCCCAGCAGTAACCCGGACTATGCTCGTTCAGCCCTGGCAACAACGGGAGTTGGCCCTTGTCATTGTCTTATTGTGGTAGAAAATCGGACTGACAGTGCAATGCTGGCGCATTTTGATGCGGACTTTACCGATCGCGCCTATCACACAGTTTACACCTTGATGAATCTGTTGATTGAAGGAAGTGGAGCAAGTAACCCCTATTTCAGTGCTTCCATCGCAACCTCATCTCCAAATGCCGATACTACCCGCCGAGCCCAGAATATGATTTCCATATTGAATACCTATACGCTGGACTCGCCTGTCACGCAGAGAGTGGGGGCCAGTGTTGACCACTTGTATACCCTGGACGATTGGAGTCATTACCAGACAGGTTTGGGGCCTTATCAGCAGTGGAGAAATTTTGATAACCGTGCTGGTTGGAATTATTGGGGGACTATTGGTGGTTTCAGCCCCGGTATGAGTGGCCGCAGAATTCGTAGATTGACAGCGCCTCGTTCAACCTTCCGGACATTCTCCGGGCCTGAGAGGCGCGGGCTGTAACGTCTTTTGCCTGACAATGCCCACTTTTGTTTTGGATGCAATTCACCCCAAGGGAACTCACTATCCCTAAAGGCCGAATATGTCCTGGAAACGTGGGCTCGTTATACAGACAACCTGTTGTTCTCAGCCTTTGATCTGATGGAGTCTTAAATATCCGTGACCAAACCAATGCCGGCTTTATGAGGGAATTCATAGCATTGTATTGAGTGGGTTTGAATCATTGACCCCACAAAATGTCATCGTGCATTGAGCTTTATTCTGAATATTGTATGAGTAAATATTAAATTCCAAAAAGGTGACGGTAATTAGCCTTTGATTATCGCCTATATCTATTGGTACACAGTTTTCTGTGCTAAATCGTCAATCACCTAAGTCAATTATCTGATGCGATTCCAGCATAGAAAGGACTTCATGGCTAGACAGGAAACGGAACTCATATGCAACCCATATTCGCAAATTCAAGTATCGGAACTGATTCAACCACCGTCATTAATGACGTCACCAGAACTGGCCTTAACTGCGCAACAGCAGCTGAACTGGCAAATTGTAACTTTGTACGAACGGACGGCATCTCCTTTGTCGTTCTTGGCGGTGTAAAATTTGGTTTGGCCCATGTGAGGGTTAATTCACAGGTCGCAAACCTCGATAAACTCAAGGCGCTTGTCGGCGGTAATATCGATGTGTACATGGTGGGAGGTTTCGGATTGCAGCCCGGTCCGGCAGATTCCATCATTGCAAAATATACCAGCAATAGAGGTCGGGATCTGGCTGCCGGAGTTAATCAGGTCTACGCGCATGTAAAGAAAACAAACTCATTTTTAGCCGGGCGAACTGATGCATCAGGCCATGTGACCGGGTTTGTTGCAACAGTGGGGGCCAGCAATTATCGAATCGGGACTCACTCCCTGTTAGGTTGCGTCGGTGTGCTTGTCGTTCCGCAGGGGACTGCTGTCGTTATGAAGAAGATCCACTTGTATGACGCAACGAATACTGTAGGAGCTATTGGAGCGTACAATACGAATACCCTGACAACTCAGGTATTTTGAATATCTAAAATGTCACTCATTGCCCCTTCTGCATGAAGAGGGGGCAGGGTAATTGTCGAATTGCTGCAATTCGCTTCTTCCCACTAGATGTTGATAGAGCCTCTATACCCTTCTATATCTGCAGATGATTTTCATGCAGCATAATTGAGCCAGGTATCGTCATAACCGCGCTTAGTGATGTATCCCATCACCGCATTGAATAGCTTCAACATCCAATACTCCAGATCGATGATCCCTTCAACTTCAACATTGTTAAGCTGATCCTCGACTGCCAGATCAGTTAACTCCCAGAAGGCGTCAGAGATTTTAACGGCGTCTGCTTCATTGGTAATGTCCGCACGCGATAAAATAAAATCCAGGAAGAAAGAGTCGTTCATTTTCTTCGCGTAGTGGATGGCTAATGTTTTAGCGTTTACTTGATCTTCTGAAAATTCAATCACTTGTCTCTATCTCTTAAAGTGAAAAATTAATTATAACTGATCGCTTGTCAAATAGAAGATAGGAAATTGGGGTTAGTCCTTTGTGATTTTGGGTATTTTCTAAAGTTTAAGATTTGAGCAGGAGTAAAGGGCTCAGTCAGACAACCTAATCCCAAATCGGCGCTAATCGTTAGATAGAATCTAAACTTCTACAAAGCTCTATAAGTGTTAGTTCAGAATACCTTCACATTCTTCACACCCATACAGCAAGACCTCCGATCCACATCGAGTCTCTCCAGTACCTCCAGCTCTGATTTCCCATTGGCATTCCTGATTGCTTTTTTTACCGATGCCGCGGACATAGCACGGTAGATAGGAATATTCATCATGAAGCTGTCTGGGCGAAACCTGTTGAGAGCGGTTAAAGAATTCCTGAGCCTTTTGGCTATCGAGTTGAAAGTTGGAACAAAACTCTACCTGATCGTTGTCTGTTCCGGCGGCTTGAACGTCTGTAACCTTAAATGAATCATCTTGGACTGTGTTTGCGCAGGCAGCTAATGATATGCAAATAAATAAAATGGCGATGTGTCTCATGCCGTCTCCATGTCGCAGTTCCGGATTCCGTCGGTAGTTTATGAGGACGTCAGGATGTCTACATGTGAGGTAGTGGCTCACTGACCAGCATTTCATCTTTGGAAGTACAGAGACTACCAGACAATATGTATTTAAAACTGTAGTAACGATTGTTTAATTCCCTAGTAGATCAGGGCTGTCGCAGAGAGTCTTTTAACACGGTCGTTTCTTGGCTCAGTACTTCTAACACTTCGCTTCTGCTATATGACACGATATTGCTGGTCATGGAATAGCCTGGGACGGAAGGTTGTTGGAACTGAAAATCTATCCTGTCGAAGTCGAGCTCTGCTAGGGAAATCTCTTTACCATCAGTGCTGATAAGCGATAAATCATAAAAATTCAGACTGATATAATTCGGTCCCTTCATATCAAAGTAGGTGTCGCCATCTTTGATCGTTAGAGGTATGCCGGATGAGGTATCAATCCTTTTCCCATCCTTGAAGAGGGTGGCGATGACTCTAAAAGAGTAGTTGTCGTGGTTGGCACTAACATGTTTGACGATTTCGCTGGAATTAAATCGAAATGCCAAATAGTTACCAGTGAGAGGAAGATCAAGGCTTCTCCTTCCACTGTTTGTGTAACTGGCCTTCTTCAGAGCACTGGAGGAAATCTGCACTTGAGTAGATGTACAGCCAATAAGGAGCAAGCACATTACGGCAAGACACAAACTGCAAACCTGTCTCATTAGATTGCTCCAATCGCTTTGGGATTAGTTGGGGCATTGATCATTTCTGCTCGAGCCCTCTCATACATTTTTTGGGCTCCAGAGTGTGGAAACTCCACTTCAATATTATAGGCTCCGTTTTCGCTACCAAGTTGCCCGCCAACATTCGCTATATAATCGCTGGAGTCATGAAGTGCAGAGGGCAGCGTAATTAATGCACTCAATGCATTTCCCAAAATAGGGACTGCGCCTATAGTGGAATCCCAAAAAGATTGCTTTTGATAAACATTAACCCATTTGCCGGCCACAACTTTCCCGAAGGGCCATAAGGATACGGGATCAAGTGTGATTAATTCGTCTACCGGGATGTTACTGAGGAAAAGGTCTTGGGTAAGATCCAGCGCGGCTTGGCCTCCCCAACTGTGGCCTGTTAGCCGAATGCTCTTAAATGCTTTGGATTTCCAGTTCTTTTTAATTTCTTCGAGGATTTGTTGGCGGTCTTCGTAACCTCGGTATTCGCATTGGATACCAACGGAAGTCCTCTGCCGGTAATTCCTAACGAACTTCATAATCTCGGTAGGTCCGGCACCCATCAGGGCTGATTTATCTCCGCCCCCGCCAATAAAATATTCTACTTTCGACATACAAGTCCTATTTGTATCCTTGTCGCACATGTACTAGTTATAAAGAATTTAGGCAATGTACTTGTGAGTGGATAGTCTGTCAATTAAGGCTCTGGGTGAGCCATGGTCAAGTACTGAGACGCTGCTGTTCCGAATCCTTTTCCCAGATGAACAGGGCAAACCAAATCGTTCTATGTAAGGTGATGAATTCCTGCCCAAGATCAATTTGAGCCGCTTGGAAAACGCTGTATGATGGCCTCCCAAGATCTGAAATTACTCTTTCTTTTCAATAAATTGTCACCATTTTTGTGGTGATAGAAAATGTTAAAGTTTCAGGTCTTGCTACTGAGAGTTACCGGACAACCTCATCCATACAATAAAAGGACATTATTGTGATCTATGCACTTTCCTCTCTACCGGAAGAAAAAACCGGGGTAGGCGGTAAAGCCTATATGTTGGCAATGATGACGCAGATGGGAATACGCGTTCCCGAAGGCTTCATTCTGGATGCCAGACCAGGCCAGGAAGAACTGGAAACAATCAACCGAAACCTGGGTGATAACTTTTGTGTTGCGGTGCGGAGTTCCGCTGATGGAGAAGACTCGAAAGAGCACAGCTTTGCAGGACAAAACTCCACCTTTCTGTTTATCAGAACCTGGAAAGATTTAGTCAACGCCATCAATAGCTGTTTTGATTCCATCCTTAAGGAGTCTTCGTCAACCTACCGCAAATACTTTCTGGGATCCGCCAAAGCCGTGCCTATGAACGTGGTTGTTCAGCAGATGGTGGATGCCAAACATGCAGGTGTATTCTTCAGCAAAGATCCCAGAAATAAGGAGCAGGGCTGGCTTCTGGAGTACATCAATGGGGTAGGTGAGGACCTTGTTTCTGGAAAGAAGACTCCCAAGCAGATCCGGGAGGGCTACTACTCCGAGGAGATCACGTCTGAACAGATTGAGGAAATCGTTAACGTCTCTCTTTTATTGGAAGCCAAGTTTAATCAGGATTTTGACATCGAATGGGCAATCGATGGCAACAACCAGGTACATTTGCTTCAGGCCCGGCCGATCACGGCGAAGAACTCCATTTCACAGATTAAGAAAGTCGGTCTGGAAGAGTTGGAACGTCTGAAACAGCAATACAGCAAAGACACTACTTGGGACGGCCAGATTTTCGCAGAGCTTTCTATTAATCCGAGTACTTTTTCCACTGAGTTATGGCGCGACTCCTTTAAGAAAAACGCAGCATTTGATAAAGCCCTACAAAAGATCGGCTACCTGGGCTTTCGCGATGTGAAGGACGGTGAGTCAATCCTGGATAACATATTCGGAAAGAACTACGTCAATCTCACAAAACTCGCTCCGCTTTTCTTTGGACCGATGCCATATTCCATTGAGCCACTGCCCAGGCCGCATTTGAAATTCCATATTTCGAAAATCAATTTGAAGACCCTGATTTACACGCCAAAAACTGTTTTCAATATGATTTCCACTGGGCTTAGTGTGAATACCCATCGGCGCGAATTCATTAATCTGGCCAGCAAAGATTTAGTGAGTTTTTCCACTGTCATGGACCGGCCTAATGATCTGGAGTTCTATCGTTCCTGGGGAGATGAAGAATTAAGAAGCCGATTGTTAAAGGAAATGGCTGTGTTTACCCGGGATACGATGGTGTGGCCTTTTGTTCTGATTTCGTTGACTGAAACCACTATCCAGACCCTGCAATCATTGCTCGCGGATATTTTTGACGATCATAAAGCTTCGGAGCTGATAAAACAGTGGACAGGAAATGGTGTCAGAACCGAGACCTATGAAATGGGGCGGTATTTCAAGAAGGCCTGTGCCAAGCCCGAATTGCGTGGAATGTTCCTGGAAAAATATGGCCATCGAGGGCCTGGGGAACTGGATATGGTCTCCAAACGCTGGATCGAACTGGGAGAGGATGCCTTCTATGATCTAAGTGTGGAGGAATATGAGAAAAGTAAGAACAACCATACCTTTATCGATGTCGAGAAAGAAGTCAGCCAGTTCAAGACTTTCAAGAAAACCTTGGTTTTGGAAGAGTGGAAACTCCTGAAAGAACTCTTGGAGCTCAGAGAGAAATGGAAGATGGCTATCCTGAAGCCCTTTGCCCATCTCCGCTATATCCTGATGGAGTTCGGTAGAAGATATGAGCTGTGTCCAGATGATATTTTCTGGCTTAACTCTCAGGAAATTGTCAATTTTGATCGTGCGAGCCATCTTCCTCTTATTCAACAGCGCAAGAACAAATCCAGGTTATTGAAGAACTTCAATTTCTCCTCGGTGACTTCTATTCAGGAAATTGAAAACGTTTTGAATAACCGGCAAAAAAACAGTGATAACTTTAAGGGTGAAGGAATATCACCGGGGTTGGTTAAAGGAGAAATTCTGGTCATTAACGACCCTAATAAATGGAAGAACATTCAGTGGCCGGCAAACCCGATTGTGGTGGCAGAGTCCACTGACCCCGGCTGGACGCCGATTTTTACCAAAGCCAAGGGGATTATTGTTTCAAAAGGCGGAGTGCTGTCGCATTGCGCCATCGTAGCCAGAGAAATGGGAATTCCTGCGGTAAGTGGAATTATAAATTGCCATAACATGTTCAAAGGAGGGGAAAATGTTTGGCTTGACGGAAATGATGGAACTATCCACATTATCTAATAGTTTCAGCGAGACGGCGCAATACGCCATCGTTCCAACGGTACTGCTGCCTTTGGCCTTTGTGGGGACGGCACTGAGCCTGTTTGCAACCTTTATTGCGGGTCTATTTGGCATCCGGCTAAAAGCAGAGGGAGCCAAGAAGCTCTTGGAATTATTGCTTAAGCCCAAGGTACTCTTGTCAGCTGTTGCGCTGAACTTTGTGTTTTACGCGGGATATCTGGGGTATGACCACCTTAAGAATGGGCCGGTTCCTCTGGCCATGCAGAACCTGGTTAATTCGGATACGGCATTTCATCAAGAGGCTGTGAAAGGGGATCAAGCGATATGGACTCAATCACTTCAGGATGAGGGTGTATTCGCCCGGGGAACCATTGTTAAGGACGAACTTTTCTTTGGGACGAATGAAGGCCATTTCTACGTGGCTGATGTGAATACGGGAACCCTGAAGAACAAGCTGTTCTTCGGCAAGTTCCTGTCCCCGAGCCCGACGCTTTATAAAGGTCATCTGTATTTCGGGGAAGGATTGCACCAATCTCATGGCATGGGGATCTATAAGTTCGACCCGGAGAAGAAGCAGATCGTTGCCCATTTCCGAACCAATGGACATACAGAAATTCTTCCGGTGTTCGCTGATGTTGACGGTAAAGACTATCTATTTCAGACCGCCGGAGGAGATGGTCTCTACGCCATCGACCCGAATACCATGGAAGAAATCTGGCAGTTCCAGGGTGGTCATATGGACGGTTTTGCCATGGTGTCCGGGAATTACGTTTATATCGGTACCGGCATTCCCAGAGAGGGCTTCAGTGTCACAAGGCCTTTTGCCTATAAACTCAACCTGAAAGACGGGACGGTGGTCTGGAAAAAAGAACTCCCTCTTTCAGCTTGGTATGGGCCGGTCCAGGTCAAAAATGATGTTTGTTTTATACAGGGTGAAATCCATATCGATACCCATGTTGGAGGCATCTCATGTTTTACCGGATCGGGAGACAGGGCTCACTCTCTGGTGATTGATTACCCTGTGGTTGGCAAACCTATTGTTAAGGATAACACCATTTTCTTTAATGATTTTTTTGGAAATCTGTACGCCTGGGATGCAGTTAATAATGTGTTGAGATGGGAGATTGAATCCAAAATCAAGAAAGGCTCCTATTCCTCCCTGCAATTTTATAATGACGAGGAAATCATCTACGCGAAGCTTACCGGCGGGGTGCAAATCGTCAATATGAAAACTGGCAAAGTCAGGGAAGAGGTTGACTTCACCAAGGACGAAACCATCTTTGCTGATCCTCTGGTGAATGAAGACGCTTTTTATCTGTTTGGGATGAAAGGAAACATCTTCAAGTCGGTGAAGATCTAATTATCCGGCAAGTACCAGAAATATATCAGGCAAGTTTCAGAAGATATCCGGTAAATTTTTGTGATGTCGAAGGAGCGATTCAACGCTCCTTCAGATACTATTGGTCAAAAATGACTCGTGGGGTTCTGCAGTACGAGAGGGATAACATTGTATGGAACGGTGCCAGTATTGACTCGCATCGGGATAAGCGTTTCAGCAACGGAGCGAATCATGAGTGCGATACCTTATTCTCTTATTCTTCAGCAGGGACCAATGATGAGAGCTTTCGCGCGTGTTGTGGCGCGGGAGCTAATTCCAGGGTTGAGGTCGAGTACGAACCCCGTCGAATTTGAAGTGCTTCGAAGAACTGTGAAAGCTCCGGACAATACCCTTGTTGAACGGTATATCCAATGGAGTGGGGCGGAGCACAATCTCTATCAGGATAAGCTACCGGCGCATCTGTTTGCCTACTATGGGTTACCTCTGATCACCCAATCACTGCTACGTACACGTTATCGGATCAGCTCGGCCATTAACCAAGGCTGTGATATCCGAGTCAATCGATTGCTGGAGCGGGGCAGGGATATCCATCTGCAGTTGGAAATTAAAGATATCCGTGAAGCAGAAGGACGGGCGCGGGTACATGGTCAGTTCGTGATGGGGCACAGTCCCGGGCAGGACCATCTGGTGATCGATGTCTATATCGCTTTTATCATTGGTCAATCGAGGGAGAGCAAGAAACCTGGAAGCGGAATCTCGGACTCTGATATCGAACTGGTTTCAAGTTGGGATGTTTCTGGAGATGACGGTTTATATTTTGCCTTTCTAACGGGCGATTTCAACCCTATTCATTGGGCGACGCCTGTGGCAAAGCGTTCTGTTTTCAAAGGGAAAGTGCTGCATGGATACGGCATGATGGCGAAATGTTATGAGGCAATCCAGAATCATGAGGGGCGGCTTATTAAATCTCTCCGTGTTAAGTTTCTTAAACCAGTCTTCCTTCCGAGTAAAAATAACAAGGTGTTTCGCAGTGCTGTACTGCAGACCGATGAGCGTCGTGGTTTGATATTAAAGGACGCCGGTGGACAGATGCTTATGGTCGGCGATTATGTGTCCTGAGGGGGATAGCCGATCGTGAGGGTTAGGGGCGAAGGTTTGGCATTGCTGCAAAACCTATGTCTCAGAATCATACCGCCGATTCCTCCCAAAACCATAACAAAGGGAAATACCAGGAACCAAGCCAGTAAACCACCCATTAGTCCTGTCCAGACCGTAAAATGATGGGACAGAACCCCTATCATCAGGCCTGACGACATGGCGGAGAGTAAAGAAACTACATTGGAAGTGAAGATTACCTCTACGGAGGCTCTGCTGCCATTAACCGGGTAATACCAATGTCCCAGCCACCAGCCGAAGGGAACGGCGAACAGCATGCCTGATAAAAAGCCAATATTCACAACAGGGTCTATTGATACATCTCCGACGAGGGAAAGAAAAGAAACTGGGACACAGATGGCAGCCAGGAACAAGTGAAAAATAGCACTTTCAATCCTGGCCTTTCTAATCGTGATTTGGTTGCTGTGATTTAGTCTTATGTTGCTGTTATTGAGTCTTATGTTCCTGTTATTTAGTCTAATCGTGTGCATGGCAACGTCCGGATGTTTAGTGTTGGCCTCCTGATTTGCATACCTGCTCGCCAGTCACGGGGAATACGACATCGAGAGGATACAAAAAGAGGAAGCCAAAGCTTCCCTTGAGATCAGAAACTATAGCCCATCAGAACACCAATGGAAGCTTCTTCGGAATCGTAGAAGTCAATATTGGAGTCTTCATTGCTGTAGCTGGTAAACCAACTCATATGAGTGTTTTTCCAGGCAAAGGGTTCTTTAACCGTTAATGAAATGTTGGCAGAGATTAGATCTTCCTCTCTGGTTTTTGCGAACACCGGGTGACTGGCATCGTACTGATAGCTTTCATAAGCCAAGCCTGTGGTCAGGACATATTTGCCGAACATATATGTCAGTTCAAGACCTCCGCCATAGCCACCAAAACTCTGGGCTTGACCGTCTGCATCAAGTGATGTGTAACCAATTTGCGGAGAGAGGAACACACTCTCACTCAGTGGAAGAGTGCTGCCAAGTGCCACACGATAGAAGTCTCCGGACCGTCTCAGAAGCTTGGCCTCATCTGCGGAAATACCGCCGGGCTGTCCAATGAGAGATGCGCCTGAATGCTCGTTCTCAATGTCGACTGTTCCGAATGTATATTCAATGGCGACAGGGAGTTTCAGAATATTCTCAGCAGCAAATTTGAAAGCATTAATTTCCTGATCTGTTTCTTTACGATCACTGCCGGTCAAATAGGGATCTTCCCAGACTTCTTTACCAACACCGCTGATAAAGGGGATATAGGAAAAACTCAATTGGGTTTCATTCTTGAGTCGTTGACGGACTCCCAGCTCGACCAGGCTGTCGCCAAATACGGCAGGTATTTCAGGAGAGGTAAGAAAAAGCTGTGTCTGCCGATTATCGAATGTGTAGGTTAAGTCCCCCACAATTCCAAACATCGCTGTGTTTTCTTTTTTATGTTCGGCGGAGACTGAATCAATCTCTTTGTTGTCATCTCCAACACTTGCATGAGAAGGCTCTGATTTTCCTGCCCCTATGATGACCGAGACAGTTCCTTTGAATCCCGGCTCGAAATCATCCTGTTTGGAGTTGGCTGCATAGGTCATCGGAGTGATAAGTGACATAGATGCGAGCATGAAGGGAGCCGCACGAAAAAATGGCCGGTATCGGGCAGAGTTAGAGAGATATGTCGGAATTTCCTTTGGCCAATAACCGATAAGTGGATTCTGTGGTTTCATTTTCGATCCAAGTAAATGTCATGATAAAAGTATTTCGGAATAAGATAACCGGTTACAGGTTAAGAAAGTGTTAACAAATCAGGTGTTTTTTGGGTCGCTTTGAGACGGTTTAAGACAGCCGGATCATGGCCTTTGGATAAAGCGTGAATAGTCGTAGAACGTAGAGTGAGGTTAGTGGCGGAGAGTGGTGAAGAGGGCGGACACTCAACTCTAAACCTATATTGAATGTCCTCAAAGCTTCTGAGCAGATAGAAAGAACTTCTTCTGATGAAGAGCTTTATCTTACCCCACCACTACTTCAGTACTGGTTAAACCACTTTAGTATCAGTTGAATCTGGTCAGTATTGGGTAAATCCTGCATGAAAATAATTGGTAGGTCCCAGCTTGCGATAACTTAATCCCCATAACTGCCAGGGTTGGCCAAGTCCGTGCAAAGCCAGGAAGGTCACCATGGTAGTTTGGTCTGTCGCACGATAGGCAACGGGGCTGGCAATTGTTGCTCCCTGGCCGAGTTTGTAGCGAATCTGGGCGTCCTGGCTGGAAGCCTGACGAGCTGCCTCCTGGCCTGTTCCGCGCCAGTCCACGCCAATTCTTGCCGAATTGACATGACACATCATTTGTACGCCGCCGTCACCACTGCCCAGGCCGACACTGCATCCCGTCACTGCCGGGGTCATGGCGAACAATGCATCATTGCCCAGCATGGTGCTTTTGAAGGAATCCTGGCTGTAGGGACACCAGTATACTGAAAGGCAGGGTGGTTCTGGTTTCAGGTAAAAGAAACAAACCCGGGCGCCATGGAGATTGGCCACTCCTGCGCCCTCTATGTATTTTGCGCCAACCCTGACAATTTCTGGCCTCTCATGCTGGATCCACTGCATGACAACATTGGAAGTCATGAATCTTTCCGGGTTGGCGACCAATGCTTCCGTACAATCAATATTAGCCATATTGCAAACCTCCTTTTCCTGTTTTGGTGACGTGCCGACGCCTGACAACTTTAAGGATAGCTGAATAGATTAAGGGTAGTTGAATAGAGGCGAAGTGGTAGTCTCCAAACAGCAACTATTGGAAATCAAATGGCTAATAGCGAAGAGCAAACAACGATTGTTGAAAAGCAAGTAACAGGTATCGACCAGTGAGCTATGCCTGATGTTCAGGTCAGCGCTCTTTTCAGAACTTTATGTTCTTCCTCACTGACACCCAGTTTCCAGTAACTGGAGATGTATAGGTCTCGCTTATTGAGTTCTGATTGGGTTCGGAAATGGTCTCTAAGGTTACGCATGCTGTTGAGCTCGCATGCACACCAGACAGATGGACGTCCCTCCAGCCAGGGCAATAGCCGTACCCTTTCGAGCAGTACATCGTCTTTTTTCCCCGGATGCGGATTAATCAGCCAGTGAACTTCCAGGTTGTCAGGCATCTCCAGATCCTGGATATCCTCTTCACTGATGACTTCAATCACCGCATATCCCCTGGCATCTTTCGGTAACTGTTCCAGATTGACGCTGATCGCGGGCAGGGCTGTCATATCGCCAACGATCAGAAACCAGTCGGCGTTGTTGTCCACCAGCTTTTTCGGACCGGGTCCGCCGACCATAATCTGGTCGCCGGTTTTGGCACTGATGGCCCAGGTGGATGCGGGACCACCATCTTCATGGACGACGAAATCAATGTCGATTTCATCCTGTCGTTGGGTTCGCACGGTATAGGTCCGCATGACAGGTTTTGCTGAGCCGGCATTAGGAAATATCAGTTTCACATAAGCACTTTCCTGATCTACGGGAAAGCTGGCAATACCTTGTCCACCTAAGGTGAGACGAAGCATATTGGGAGTAACTTGCTGCTTACGAAGTAACGTCAGTTCGCGTGATGTCGGTCTGGTCATATTGCGTCCTTTGGAATCAATATCTGATTCCTCCTAGATAAGTGAGAATAAACCGTTAATCTGTTTTCGGGCTCAGATTGTCTGTCATCACCTCGGCGAGCCTCATGAATTCGGTCACTTCATCAGGCTTAAGCCCCTGGGCCATACAGATGCCCGCCAGTCTTTCGGCTTCTTTGATCCTTTTCATTGTCTCCACCCCTTTGTCGGTCAGTCGCAGAATCTGGCTGCGGCGATCTTCGGGGTGTTGATGTTTCTCAATCAGGTTTTCAGCAAGCAGATCTTTAATCACTCGGGTGATTTGCGCTTTGTCCCGTTGCAGACGGGCTGCAATAATTTGGGCAGTGCAGTTTTCTCTTTTTTCTTTCTGATAGTGATTAATCACTTTTAATGACCGGATATGTGACACAGCGAGGTTAAGACCCACCTGTTGGTGACCTCGCCTCATGGCCCGCTTATAGGCGTGTAACAGACGGTGCAGTGATTCGCCAATGTTGGTATTGATCATTGAGTACTTTAGTTATTAGTTGATTGTGTCAACTATATTGACAAAAGGTTGATACTGTCAACTATTAACTTGTTATAGATTTCAAAATTAAGTTTTATCTGTGGCATTAATGACGCTTTGTTTGCCAAGCAGTAGGATGCAAACCCGAAAATTCCGTGATCTAATTCCGTCCTTTCCGAACATTCAGGAAGGAATACTGTGGATACTATGTTCTTTCAACTCGTGACCCTATGTCTGGCACCTCTCCTGATTTTCCAGGGGCGGAGGGTACGACGTGACACTCCAAAACTCCCTGAACCTGATGGAATAAGATATGGAAATCTGGGAGAAGGAAAACCGCTCAGGTTACTTATCGCGGGAGATTCTGCCGCAGCGGGCGTGGGAGTCGAGACTCAGGATCTGGCTTTAGCCGGAATGCTCTCTAGCCGGCTTTCAGAGCACTTCAAGGTGTCTTGGAAACTTGTTGCCCAGACAGGCTATACGGTGAGTGATCTCATACAGCGGCTAGAATCTGAGTCCGCTGAGAATTATGACGTTGGGTTGATATCAATCGGTGTCAACGATGTTACTGACCGGACTTCGATGAGTAACTGGGAAAAACAGGTAGACCAACTTTCAGAGCTGCTTCGACAGAAATTCTCTGTGCGGAAAGTCCTGTTTACCAGTGTTCCTCCCATGCATCTGTTTCCAGCGCTTCCCCAGCCTCTTCGCTGGTATCTTGGCTGGAGGGCAGAAATGCTTGATCGGAGCATGAAAGCTGTTCTGGGTAATCAACCCGGCGTTGAAGTCATCAAATCATTCACTGATCCTGATCCCCAATTTATGGCAACCGACGGGTTTCATCCTGGGCAACATGGATATGAGATATGGGCCTCAGTTGTAGCCCAAACGCTATTGGAAGAAGCAAGTGTTTCTTAACCGCTACGGAGAGTAATTACGGAGAGGACAGCCTACTTTAATCCTTTGCCACGATTCGCCAGATTTCCAGTCTAATAAAGCCAGAATCCTGTGCCACATTAATCCTCGTGAGACAGCTACCCGTTTGAGTCGTAGCGGGTCGTTTTTGAAAAGTAATAGGGCGAGGAATTTATATGTTTGATGCAGTATCAGGTCAGGACGGTAGCGGAATTGTATACGTGTGTGAGCTGGCGCCAGACAATCCAGAAATACCGAATACCATAAGGCTTGGCGATACCGTTGAACTGTTTATTAATGGGGAAGGGATATTTGCCATAGTGACCGATTACTTTGGTGATTCCGTTGAAGGCGTTGTCACTGAAATTCCCCGAAACTCTCCCAGTACCGGCCTCGAAATTGCTCAAGTAATCAGGTTCGGGCTCACCAATATTTCTCGCTGTTTTCAAGCGACTTAGCTCGTTCTCTTATAAAAATCAGGGCATTAGATCTTTGTCTGGATGATCAGTGCAGTGAAATGCTATGCCCTGACGTATTTTTCACTCGTTCATCGCCTATACAGGTAAGAGCGGTTAAAAAGTGAACTAAGCAATAACGAAAGGTGAAGACAATGGAACAGAGAGTACATAAGCAAATTCGAGCCATTCGCAACTATGCCAAATCCCGGAATCTGGACATGGAAATGGCGGCAATTGAGTGGTGTGCATGTGGGTTGGCGGCACGGTGGGCAGAGTACAACTAAAAATATAGGCATATGCAGAGATCTTTCTGCCAACGAAAATTTACCGGTTAAACTCAAGTCCACCCAAATCACTTAGCTTAATATCTTTTTATACCTTTAAAGCCTCCTCTTAGAATTGCTTCCTATACAACCCCCTTTATCTATCATTAGCCGGATAAACATGTTTGTTGCCTAAAGCCGACGGATGAGCCCTTTTCATCCGAAACCACCATCGCTAGTGACAAATACTTTGGACTATACTCAAAATAAGACAATTTTTTGAGCTGATTGATACCTACCTATAAGTCATTCCGAATCGTGAGGGCATATATGTTCCGCGGTAAATCGAGATCATTCGTTGCAGCAGCGTTGATCGTTTTTGCCATTGTCTTGGGTTGCCCCGCTTTCTCCTCTGGTAAGCCCCTTGTGGTAGCTGGCGATGAAGAGAAAAAGGGAAGCTATCTGGTTGAGATCACGGAAGCTGCATTTCAGCGGGTAGGCTATGAAACGGAGTTTCAATTTGTGCCTTGGTCCAGAGCATTGAATAAAAGTATCCAGGGAAAATATGATGTTTTACTGGCGGCATACTATACCGCCGAGCGTGCTGAAAAGTTGGACTATTCGGAACCGATTGGCTCAGCAGATGTCATGCTGTTAAAACGTAAAGACGAAGCGATTACTTTCCATGACTTAAATGATCTGAGGCCGTATAAGATAGGCCATATCGGTGCCTCTAAAGTCAGCCAGGAGTTTGATGAAGCAGAAAAGTCATATCTGCAGATGGAGTACGTTTACAATGCCGAGACCAACATTCGTAAACTGTTGGCGCACCGGATTGACCTGGTGGTTGAGAAAAGACAACGGGTGGATGAATTACTGAAAACGGTATTCAAAAAAGACGCCAAGAATCTCGAATATCTGTTACCCCCACTAGCCAGAAACTATTTTCACAACTGTGTTTCAAAATTACTGAAGGATCACGAGCAGATCATTCGCGACTTTAACAAAGGATTGCAGATGATTCGAGATGATGGGACGAAAGCCAAGATATTGTCCCGGCATGGAATCTATTACGATTAATTCTCAGAGCTATGTTGGGTCTTCTACCAATCGCTCACCAGGATCTTGTCTGTAAAACATTCTCAGCTGGTCATACACCGCAGGAAACTGCCTATGAAGTATGCGTGGGGAAGTAAAGAAGTACTCACTACACACAGCAAAAAATTCTGCTGGCGAAGTGGCCGCATAAGCATTGATATGTGGATGTTGGTGATGAGTCAGCTGCTGCTGTAATTGCTCGAACGCTTCGCTGAATGCCGTTGTCCATTGCTGGCGGACCATATCGGAATGCAGTGGAGGCATGCCGTTAGCACTTCCGTTAAGCATATCCAGCTTGTGGGCAAACTCATGGATGACGACATTATGGCCTGAACAGTGTCCGGAAATATCTTCGACTGCAGTATCCCAGGAGAGAATAACCGGTCCCCGTGACCAGGATTCTCCACTCAGGATATGTTCCTGATGTGTCACCAGCCCGTCGTTGCCGGCTACTTCCCTGGGGACTTTAAAGGCTTCAGGGTAGATGACAATCTCAACCCAGCCATCGTAGTAATCCAGGCCCAGTTTCAAAATTAGCAGACAGGCTTGCGCCGCTACAGCCACAGCCATATCCATTGAAACCGTTAATCCCTGCACGCCACTGAAACTCTTACGTTGTAAAAATAGCGTGCTGAGTTCTCTCAAATGAGCTCTTTCTACAGCAGTTAAACCGCGAAAAACGTCGGCTTTATGCATCAACCCATGCCAGGTTTCGTGAGGGATAGGATGATGACTGAGCGTATATCGTATACGCTGATGTTCCAACCATTTCCAGATGCTCATATTTCCCCATAAAGCGATCTCTGGCTCCACTGACATAGTGGAGCTGCAGTAAGGTTAGTCTGCCTAATACTATACGAATGTACCAACTGACAGAACCAATGTACCAACTGACAGAACCTATGTGCCAATTGCCGGAACCTATGTACCTACGGCCTGAACCAGTGTGCTAATTGCCAGAATCAATGTACCAACGGCTAGAATGGCCGGCTCCAAGTCTTCTCCGATTTACCATATGGCAAAGATTTCTGAGTCCCATGCGATTGTAAACTATTGTTATATTGGCTATTTAGTGGTCTGTTTTTTGGAATCACAACACCCTTTCACTTTAATTGAATAAGTTATCTCGTTATGATGCGCCCCTGACAAATTTCGTCAGCTAAATTTAGGATTGCAGTGGAGCTGCAGCCTGAAGCATTCATATAAAATGGAAGGGAAATAATGCTTACTCGTCGACCGTTAGTAACTCTGGCCCTGGCCAGTGCTTTATTAACAGCCTGTGGTGGAAACAATTCAGGCTCCTCAAATAACGATACCAACAACACAGTGTCAGCAACGTTTGTTGATAATGCTGTGTCAGGTCTGCAGTATTTGTGCTCAAGCACCAGTGAGAAACAGCTTACTAACAGCCAGGGCGTACTTCAGTGTGAGAAAAATGACACAGTAACGTTCTATGTTGGAAGTATCGAGCTCGGTAAAACGGTGATGACTGAGTCTACCGTATTTATCACTCCAGCGACTTTGGTTGGGGAAGACTCAAATGAGGATACCGATAGTGTTTTCAATATGGCTAAGTTCCTGATCGGCCTGGACTCTGATCAGGATACATCGAATGGTATCTCTATTGCCCCTGAGTCCTTAATCTTCGTGGGAGAAGAGCTTAACTTCGACCAGAGCGCTGAAGACTTTGCAGATTCAGCTGCTACGATCATGACGCAGCTAACACAGAATGTTGAGGACGGCCCATTTCCTCTTGCGAATGATGAGGATGCTCGTGACCACATTATTATTGGATTATATCTAAGTCATGCTGGTCTCTATGAAGGTATGGTTAACTACCCCACGGGTAACAGGAAAATCGCTCTGCTCGTGTCCAGAGAAGGTGGTGCGTATGGTACTAACAGGACATTGGCAGGCAAGTACGCAAGCTCCGGGATCAGTTCCCGTAATAGATTTGATACGGTCGGCAGGTCAAACGATATACAAGTTGATGGTTCCACGGAAACTCCCCGTCTGATCAAGACGAGCATCGTAAATGGTGTTCTCAGTGGTAGATCAATTGCGGAAGATAATGATGAGCTTGCACCGGTTATTGCAGCCATGGCCCCACCGCCTGAGGAGCCGGAAGAGTTCGAGGGAGAAGAGGGTCCGGAAGAACCTGTCCTGGATGACGGAGATGACGCGATATTGATTGAAGCTCGTCGTGTAGTGACATTTGACTCGGTGTTTGATCAGTCTGTTGTCGATAAGTTTGATGACCTCCTGCCACTGGCGATTGATTTCGGTGATAAGGGGGTGTTTGTAATTGATAGGACCTCCAAAAGAATGTCTGGTTTCCATTATGCGTCATATCCTGGCGGGACACCTCACGCAGCAGATGAGGATAATGAGTTAGAGGGCTGGGATACCAACATCGGTGAAATTATCAGTGCCCGGGATAATAAGATTCACCTGATTGCCATGTCTGTAAATGGATACCTGGTCGACATGACCATGAATATGTCAGGTGAGCAACCAGTGATGAACGCCAGTTGGAGGCACTTGTATGAGGGAGCCAAAGGGACGACATCTACCTATGAGACTGAATATGAATATGACAGCAGGCTGAAATAATAGAGTCGCTAGCTTGTAGTCAAACTAAGACGCCCCTTAATAGGGCAATGCTGTTCACTTAAGAGGAGCAGCATTGCGATCTACTGGATATCGGGTCTTTGATATCTTAACCGTCCGAGGTGTCGTAGGCCTCGGACGCCTCTCCAAAAACAGACTACTAATTCCCGATCTTAACTCTGACAAGCGCCGGCCTGTTCCAGATATCGGATTGGAAGCCGCCATCACAATTAACTGAACCGCAATATAATCACACACTGGTTTGAAGCGAATGTCAGACGGGGCTCGATCAAAGCTTACCGCCGCCATCGATGCTTCTCGCCTTATGATGTTGTAGCACAGCAACAATCCCCAAAGCTCTTGGTACACCAAATCGACTTTCTTACTTCGCAATGTCATGGCATTGTTTTGCATCGCGCTTTTGATATCCCTGAATCCGAGCTCTATCTCCCACCGCTCTTTGTAAAGCTCTGCAACCTGAGCCGCACTGAATCTCTCAACAGGTAAAGAGGTCATAACCGATTTAACACCGGACTTTGTCTTGTAAGTCACTCTTCTAACCTGCCATGTTTCCGGGAGTTTTGGGTTCTTCTTTCTCGCCTGAGGGGAAACTTTCATTTGAATCAGTTCATCGCCATCGCCATCGCCATCGCCATCGCCATAGGTTTCAACGACTTCATGTACGAGCCCTTTTCGCTCTGGTATGAGCCAATGACGGTTAGCGTCTTGCTGATTGAGTGTGAGCATGAGGTTGGCACTCCAAAAACCTTTATCAAACAAAGTAACGGAGTTGTCCGGAACGCTTGATAAGAAGCTTTCTGCGAGTGGAACTTCGCCTCGACGATAGGGGCTAATCTGAGCATTAACCATAATATGAGAGCGCACGTTCATCAGGGCGACAAGCCTCAACATGGGAAATGGTGTTTGCCGTTCAGATGATGTATTGCCCGAACCAAAATGCTCTCGAAGTTCTGGTGTATCCTGGGTGCGAAATAGCGCCCCATCTACCGCCATGACTTTCAAGCCATTCCATTCATCTTTAGGGTAACGCTCATGACCCCAGTGTGTACCTGTTTGTCGAAATAGCCATTCTACGGGATCCGAACCTAGCCGTTTCCGGGCATTGCTGACACCACTTCGAGCTAGCAGGCTGTCAGAGGCTAAGCCTTGCGCGCATATATTCAAACGTCTGGCTATTTCATGCACGGGTTCATCCCGAAACATTGCCATCCCCAAGACAAGCCAAAGTACCTGGTCTGATGGTAGTCGGCGCCTTCTAATCGTCGCGGAGGCACTCAAACGCAGTGCAGATTCAACCCATTCGACGGGGATGTTTTGAGTAAATGAGCTGAGGTCTGAGAAGTTAAAGAGGTCACTGAGGTCGAGCAGGTCTTGCTGAAAATCCATAAAGAAAATCCGATGATGTTTCCATCATCGGATTTTCTATTAAGCCCTGCACTGACTCAAACACTTAAGTGAACAGCATTGCCCTTAATAGGGGCGTTTTTTTTGCCTCACCTGCATAGAAATAACTAGGCTGGATTAAATACCATTTCTGGAATCTATATTCGCTTTTTTAGATTTATAACATCGGCAGTATGGCTCATACTGCGAGCTAGCTTTTCTTTTGCATCGATATGGTCAGATCTGCTCTTTAGTCCGAAGATAGGTGGCAAATCTCGGAATGTTACTACTGGTTTTGCCCCGATAGCGGAACGTTATCACACTGCCAATTTTAGGTGGCTGCAACCGCTCGGTTAAAGTAAATCCGCTGCCAATCCTGAATCTTATTCCAGCCTCTGTTTCAACCAGAAGTGATCCCATCATCCCTTTGTACTTGCCTTTGGCGGGAATGTATCCGACAACCTTCGCTTCAGCATCAAGCGCCTGTTTAAGCTTCTGAAGATCGCTGCTTCGTCTGGCCTGATAGAGTGAACTCCCCCTGTGAAGCATCAGCCCCTCGCCGCCTTTTGCAATTATCTCGCTCAGTTTATCTTTGAGAGCTTCCTGACTATGCACTTTAAATTGTTTAACCAGCCCAATATTTCGATTGGGTATATTTCCAAGTAAATGCTTCATGGCCTGTAGGCGAATATCAAAATTACCGAGGTGTGACGGCAGGTCAAATATCATGTATTTAACGTTCTTCCATTCGCTGTCGATGGGACTGTCTTTGCTCACGGTACTCAACAGGCGTTGGAACTCTCCACGGCCCATCCAGAGTTCCCCATCGAGAGGGGAGACTGGCAATGATCGGGTAAACCAGTCGGGGGCATGAATGGTGTTTCCATTGCGGGTGATAAATGCTTCGCCATTCCAGTAGGCCCGAATACCGTCGAGCTTTTCGCTGATCCAGTAATCCGAAAGATTGTTGGTCGCCTGGAAGTTTTCAGCAAGCATCAAGTCTGGCTTGTCTGCTGCACAAACGGCAGAGGGAAGGCAGGGGAGAGTGAGTAGCGCGAGGGCAATACCCATGCGTTTAGGCATCATAATACGTCCTTGTTATCTAAGTTCATCCATGAACCTGCATTATTGACTGAGTAGCGTGGGGTTTGAATCAGATGATGACACTTTCTTTTGTCAGAGATCTCTTACGGGGAAACATTTATTCCTGGCCAACGACCTGGCTTCTATTTGCATAACTGGCTCCTATTACATAGCTTGCTCCTATAAATAAATAGTGGCACCCATTGCATAAAAAGTGGCACATTCTGCAAGTGTCTATATAGGCGGAGTCCATTAATATTCCATTAGTGATATGAGTACTAGACACAGTTGGGGCAAGTAAATGAAGCAGGCAAGCCAGTTTGTCGTTAATCCCGGATGGAAGATTTTACTGTCGGACATGGGGGTTAATACGTCCGAGATATTGCTACATGCGGGTCTTTCTGCAGACTTGTTCTCCAGAAAAGGAGCGACGCTGAGCGTTGAGGAATATTTTGATATGTGGCAAGTGGTTGATCAGGCAGTGGGAGAACGTGAGCTGCCTTTATTGATTGGTCAGTCCATATCGGTGGAAGTTTTTGAGCCTCCTATCTTTGCCAGTTTTTGCAGCCCCAATCTCAACATTGCACTCCAGCGCCTTAGTCAATACAAACGATTGATCGGTCCCATGGTGCTGAAAGTTGATATCAGCGAATCCAGGACGTCAGCCAGTCTGGAGTGCTATCAATTTGAGGGCGAAATTCCCCATTGTATCGGTACAGCTGAGGCGGTGTTTCTGACTACCCTGGCACGAATGGCGACTCGCCAACAGATCAGGCCCCTAGAGGTGATCCTGACCCGGACACCCGACAATGTTGCCCCTTATGAAGAGTTTTTCGGTTGCCCTATTCGTCAGGGGAGCTTCAGCCAGGTGTCCTTTACCTCTCAAGATGCCGTTTACCCATTTGTTTCTGATAACCCGGTTATGTGGGAGTGCTTTGAGCCTGAGTTGAAGCGCAGGTTGTCAGAACTTGATATGGAGGCCACCCTGACTCAACAGGTTAAAAGTGTGCTGCTTGAAATGTTACCCAGTGGGATGAGTTCAATGGACAAGGTGGCAGGTCGCCTCGCAATGAGTAAGCGCACATTGCAGCGGAAGTTGAGTGATGAAGGGGAAACTTTCCAGACAGTATTGAAGAAAACCCGTGAAGAATTGGCGCAGCATTACCTGGCGAACTCCTCTATGAGCCAGAGTGAGATTTCATTTCTTCTGGGGTTTCAGGATACCAACTCATTTATCCGTGCTTACAGTAACTGGACCGGACAGCCTCCGGGTCAATATCGGAGCATGCACTAATTTCCTTACTGCACATTATGCAATATTGGCGTCTTTTGCATTGATGATGTGTCTGTCCTGCTAGTTATCGGATTGGCAGGACTGATTAAAATATCTCCAACGTTTCAATGTGTCGGGCGGTTCATGAATCGTCCGACGACCAGTGTGATAAGTAGAGATGCAAATGACGATGACGGTTAATAAAGATCTTCCGGTGATGGTAACAGGCGCAACCGGTTATGTGGCTGGCGTTCTGGTTAAGAAGCTTCTGGAGGAAGGATTGACGGTTCATGCTCCGGTGCGTGATCCCGATAATGTGTCAAAGCTCAGATACCTGAACGACCTAGCTGACAAATCACCGGGTGCGATTAAGTTCTTCAAGGCGGACTTACTTCAGCCCGGCTCATACGCAGAAGCCATGCAAGGCTGCCAGGTGGTCTTTCACACTGCATCGCCCTTCATTATCAACATTAACGATCCACAAAAAGAGCTGGTCGATCCCGCTCAGAAGGGGACCCGAAACGTTCTGGAAGAGGTTAATCGAACCGAATCCGTGAAGCGTGTGGTATTGACCAGTAGTTGTGCGGCAATCTATGGCGATAATGCTGATGTGGAGAAAACATTAAATGGTGTATTCACGGAGCATGTATGGAATACCAGCTCTTCGTTGGAACACCAGCCTTACTCTTATTCGAAAACCATGGCAGAGAAAGAAGCCTGGAAGATCAATAAAGCCCAAGATCGTTGGGATCTGGTCACAGTGAATCCCAGCTTGGTGATTGGGCCTGGAATTAACCCTTTTGCAACTTCCGAGAGTTTTAGGCTGATCAAACAATTTGGTGATGGTTCCATGAAGGCGGGGGCTCCAAGATTCGGTATAGGAGCCGTCGATGTGCGGGATCTCGCGGAAGCCCATTTCACGGCGGCTTTTACTCCGGAAGCTAAAGGCCGCTATATCATTTCCGGGCATAACACCAATATATTGGGCCTTGGGCAGGCATTGCTGGATAAATACGGTGACAGGTTCCCCATCCCCCGTAAAGTTATGCCAAAATGGCTGGTTTGGCTGGCGGCCCCTATGGTACACAAAGCCATGACCAGAAAGATTGTATCCCTCAATGTGGATAAACCCTGGATTGGTGACAACAGTAAGAGCCTGAGAGAGCTCGGAATGCATTACCGACCATTGAAAGAATCAATGAATGACTTCTTTCAACAACTGATTGATAGCGGTCAGGTGGTGAGTAAGAAGTCCTGAAGCAAGGAAAATATGATGTTAGTTAAAAGAAGTGTGGCCACGAAACTGTTGCTTGGAGTGGCTAGTATCTCTGTTTTAGTAGCCGGTTGCGCTTCACATCAACATTATAATGATTTGGTACCCATGCCTGTGGAAGAGATCAAGAAGGCACCTGATTCTAGTTTTCGCATCAGACAATCCAATGAAAGACCTGTTATCGGTATTGCTTTTGGCGGTGGTGGCGTCAGAGGTTTTATGCACCTGGGAGTGATCAAAGCGCTGGAAGAGGCAGGAATTAGAGCTCAGGTTGTGACAGGAAGTTCCGCTGGGTCAATTGCGGCAACTTTCTATGCAGCTGGAAAAAGCTACAGTGAAATGGAGCAGATTGTGGACGAAGTTAGCGAATGGGATGTTGCTGACCTCCGCTTATCCTCTAATGGTTTTGTAAAAGGTGAAGCTCTGGCTGATTGGATTAACGGAAATCTTGATCAAACGGATATTAGTGAGTTCCCCATTCCACTTGGCATCTCTGTTACCGACTTAACCGAAAGGGAAAGTAAAGTCATTCAATCCGGTAACCCCGGTCAGGCAGTTCAGATCAGTTCCAGTATTCCTGGTGCATTTATTCCGGTAACGATTGATGGGCATACATATGTAGATGGTGGCGTTTTGTCAGTGGTTCCAGTTCGCTATACCAAAGCAATGGGGGCGGACATTGTGATTGCCGTAGATATCTATTGCGGTAATCAGAGTTCAGATACCAGTAATACCGGTCGTCTTTTGTTAAATACCTTTCGTATGCAAAGTTGTAAATTGAGTGAGCCGGATCTTGCAATGGCTGATGTAGTCATTCAGCCCAGTTTTGAGCCTGAAAACCAAGGAAGTTTTGAATCCAAAGCTGAAGCTATTGAGGCAGGATATCAGGCTGCCATCAAGCAAATTGATCGGATAAAGAGCTTACAGGCTTCCTCAAAATTGTGAACTGAGGGGGCACAGCAGCTCCCTTCTCTGTTTACCGTTCTCTTATTATTGCGCTAACGCTTGCTATTCGCGGCTTGATCAGTCAACCAGTCCTTCAAGTAGCCCGGCACAATCAGCTCTTTTTTAGCTCGGGATATTCCCGTATAGAGGCGGTTGATGGTCTCCGCCAAGTGATGGCGGTCATTGTTTTGAATAGGGTCTGAACTCCGGATGATCATCACCCGGTCAAACTCCAGGTTTCTGGCGTCGTCAATTCTGCCCAGCATGTAACTCTTAGCCGGATCGCTTGAACCTGCTTTGCTGAGCGTTTCCTGGAAGTGCTTTTCTTCATAGCCGGCTTCAAAAAGTTTGTGGACCTTCATGACCACCGGGTCTGTCTGCTTCTGTACATAGTCTTCCCAGGAGGCAAAGTTTTGCAGATCCCGATGACTGGGTCTTATCCGGTATCGATAAAAGGCAATGGCATCCTCAACCAACCATTTCAAGTCTCCCAATGCTCCGGGAAGGACATTAAATGCGCTTTGATTGACCGCCAGTAACTGCATGACGCTGAGAATATGCCAACAGGAGGGGGCCAGAATGGCACAGTATTTATCCGGAACTCTGAAGCTATCGTAGTAGGTAATCTCTGTTGATTTCTCTTCAGAGCCGATAAATCTTGCCTGAGGAGTAACCGGATGGTGTTGGATGATGCCGTTATAGAGATCACTGGCATTGTCACCGGCTCTCAGGGAATGGTTCATGGTGCGGCTTCTGATGTTGGGGCTGCGCCGTTGAGTGTTGCCTGTCATCATACGGGCCTGATACCGGTCGCCCAGAGTGATGACCGCCTGAGGGCTTCTTTCCAGAATTTCAATAACCGGAGCGGGGAGGTCGTGGCTTTCATCCATGATGATATGGGTGTACCGCCGGGGAATTCTTTCGCGAAGCAGGGCAAGCCGTTTGATCCGGTGATACCCCTTGATTGGTAACTCTGGCCCCACTCTGGCACCTGTTATGGTTTCCCAAAGCTCTTCCGCCATTTGCACTATAACTGTCTGCATTCCCTGGATTTTGGGCAATACGTACTTCGGTATATGGCGCTCAAGTATCTGGGTGTCCTGCGTGTAGCAGAAGGCATTCACCGTTTTGTTGACCACCTCGGCAACCTGTTGAGGCGAGAGTTTTCCCAGAGAACGATAACCCATTTGCCTGGCGAGTTCCGGAAAGCTCAGGCTAAACTTCCTCCGCTTGCGGTCTCCGACTCTTCGTGTGGGATCGAGCAGGTTCGACTCAAGAATTTCATCTGCCAGATTGCCGAAAGTTTTGCCGGTGATATTGGATTGATTTGGAATCCTGGAAGTAAGGCCGAGTAGCTGAGGGTAGGTCATTGCCAGCAGCAGGACATTTCCCTTGTCGAGCAGTTCAGTGAGTTTGGCGACAAGGCGGGTTTTACCGGTTCCGGCATATCCCTGCACATCAACGGATTCATCCGGATCGGACATGATCTGGTTCAGAATCCGGTCCTGATCATCGGATAGATAAGTTCCTCTGTCAGTTCGGGCTGCCAGGTAAATATTGGCTTTGCGCCCTGAGGCCTGGACCTGGTGATTCCAGCGATACTCGCCGCTTTTATAAAGGAAGTTGCGCTTGGCGACCTCTTCCTGGCTCATCAGCTGAATGCTGTCACGAAGATAGGCTTTACCCGCATTAAGATCTCGCCTGGTGATTGCTCCGGACAACTGTGCACGGAATTCCCTGAGCCCTATCTGATTGGCTTCACTGATCAGTTGTGCAAGAGCTTGTTCCACCACCCTGGTCTTATTGGGGGCTGTTATCGCAGGAAGTTTCGAAATCACAATGCATGCTGCCAGCTCATGAATGGTCAGCGTTTCGATGACCTGTGCCGGTTCTGATTCCTGAAATTTCTGCAGGGTGGCTTCTGATACAGGGAGATGCAATATCATGTTAGGAGAGTCGGAACCGTGCTAAAAAATACAGGATCATGCTATTCAGTGTCGGACATTTTTAGTCCGGCCAGTACTTCCTTGAAGTCGATATCCAGCAGATAGCGGTCATTGACCGAGGTGATGGGCAATCCATCGAGATCATAAACCAAGTGTGTCGTATCCAGTGTCACAATGGCTTTGCCATTGTCTGAACGTTCCACCCGGCGGATAGAAGATGGGTGGAGTGCCATATCACTGTAGCTGACAGGAAAGCTTTCCACACTGCCGCCACGGCAATAAATCCAGGTATCTGTGCTGTCTTCAGCCATTGAATCAAACTCATGGTATCCGGTAAGCGGTGATTATAAAGCCCTAAGGGAATCACATACACCGCTTTATTATTGCTCAGTCTGATATCGTCTCAGGATCATCATAACCACTTCATCGGCAATTCTTTCCTGCGCAGCTTTATCAGGGAAGGGTTGGCCCTTGAGAAGCTGAGGCCAGAAGGCGAATGACTTGATCATCCCGATGAACTGCTCAGCAGCAAAGTCGGGGTCCTCAATGGCCAGGCCATGGGCGCTGGCCTTTCTCATCCATCGACTTAAACCGCTCTCCGTCTGGGACATCCGGGTCATCATATCCTGCGCAATTTCTGGGGCACGCAACGCCTCTGCCATCAGCATTCTGCTGGTGTCCATGAAGTCACTGTCGCTCAGTAGCTGAAGTTCTTGATGGGCGATCGATCTCAATTGTTGATCGATAGCCTGGTTCTCATCAAATGGAAACTCCATGGCCTGCTGGATTTGGGTCACCAGGCTTTGGGCGATGACAGAAAACAACGCTTCTTTACTGGAAAAGTGGTTGTACAGGGTACGTTTGGATACCTCAGCCCGCGCGGCGATACGATCCATACTGGTGTTCTGGAATCCGCTTTCTTTGAATTCCTCCTTGGCTGCAGCCAGTATGGCGACCCGCTTACGCTGGGTCAGAGTCATTTTCTCGCTCATTGAATGCCTGTTCGAATATCGTTTGTGTGCAGATTTTACACTTATCAGTTTACTTTTCACCTTTTTTGGGTAAACTGCACCGAGTAGTTTACTTTTTTTGGCTGGGCCTGGCCGTTGATTTTCGACAACCAGGCAGGCACTGACTCAATCACTGGGTCGTTAACTTAATCGTAGAGAGTGATTCGATATGAACAGCATTCAGTCACAGGGGCGTTTTCGAAACCCGATGAAGCCGGCTTCCCAGGACAGCCGGAAACGGGAAAGCCAAAAGCAGAGCCGCGGTTTCTGGCCGATTCTCAAACGCATAATGTTCGAACGAAAAGTCGACACAGTACCCACGGTGGACATGCCAGTAGTGCCTATTTCCAGAGAAATTCTGAATGGATTGCCGGACGAAGGTATTCATCTGACCCGTCTGGGCCATTCCAGCCTGTTGCTGAAAATTCATGGAGATTACTGGCTACTCGATCCAGTGTTTTCCAAACGTGCATCGCCATTCAGTTTTATTGGCCCCAAACGTTTTCATCAACCGCCGTTAAACATCGCGGAGTTGCCTCCCATCAAAGGTGTGCTGATCAGTCATAATCATTACGATCATCTGGACAAGCAGGCAGTTCGCCAGCTCAAGAGCAAGGTTGAACATTTCTACGTACCATTGGGCGTTTCCAGGGATATGCAGTCCTGGGGTATTGAGCCTGATCGTATCAGCGAATTTGATTGGTGGCAGGAAAAGACCATCGAAGGCCTGACCCTCGCTGCGACTCCGGCACATCATTTTTCCGGTCGGGGACTGAGCGACCGCAACATGAGCCTCTGGTGTTCCTGGGTGATCATCAGTGGTGATCAGCGGATATTCTTCAGTGGTGACTCCGGCTACTTTGCGGGCTTCAAGCAGATCGGTGAACGCTATGGGCCATTTGATCTGACGATGGTGGAAACCGGTGCCTACGACCACTACTGGCCGGATGTACACATGCAGCCGGAAGAGAGTCTGCAGGCACACCTGGATCTTGATGGGAAACAGATGATGCCTGTTCATAATGGTACCTTCGATCTGGCTTTCCATGCCTGGTATGAGCCCCTGGAGCGCATCAGTCAGTTGGCTATGCACCATGGAGTGGATTTGCTGACCCCACACGTGGGGGAAATCCTCACATTGGGAGCTCCATATAGCAATCGACTTTGGTGGCAAGAGCTGGTGGCCAGTGTTGAAGTCTGGAATGACAGCAATACCAGGGAAAGCGCTGAACTTCTTCCCCAAGCGGATTAAAGTTCTCCAACAGTTTTCGGTTGTCATGCTGGCGATGAATTCTGCAGCCCTTCGGTCTGGGTGAATTTTGTACAATGTTTGTGATGTATGCTTAACTGGGTAGGTGTGCCTTTGATTCGTAACAGCACTAATTCGTAACAGCACTTGAATCACCGGTTATATGCTTTGCCGTATCAAGTAATACGACCATTCTGGAAACACTTACAAGGGAATGGAAAGCAGCATGAAAATCGCAAATCATCGTTTCGTGGATTATTGGTTTGGTCGCTCCAAGGATGTAGGAGATGCGATACCTCCGCCTAGGTTCATCGTTATGCATTACACAGCAGGAGGAGATGCGGCCGGATCCAGAGACTACATGATGCTGTCGCCTACCCAGAAGCAAAAGCGTCTGGGAGCCCGCAAGCCAGTGTATGCGTCAGCGCATTTGGTGGTGGGCAGAAAGGGCGAAACCTGGCAAATCGTTCCTTTCAACTACAAAGCCCGGCACGCGGGAGTTTCTAGTTGGAAGGGAATGAATAACCTGAATCTGTATTCTATCGGTATCGAAATTGCCAACTATGGTTGGCTGGATAAACAACCCAACGGCAAGTATTCCCGACCGGGACAAACCCCTGAATTTTCTGTAGAGCAGATCATCGTTGATCAGATGCCCGGCTCAAGCCGTGAGCTTAAAGGCTGGGAAATATATCCCCAGGCACAGATCGAGCAAGTCGAACGGCTGACGCAGGCGCTTCTGGATTATTACCCTTCCATTGTCGACATAGTGAGGCATCAGGATATTTCCCCCAACCGCAAGTTTGATCCTGGCCCTGCGTTTCCAATGGAACGCATCCGTTCACTCTTACATGAACGACGTAGCCGCGGTGACGACACGGATACGGATACCCCCGCCCACCTTTATGTCACGACCACGACGCTTAACATCCGCGGAGGGGCCGGTATTGGGTTCGAGAAACTGACGTTCAGTCCGTTACCTCCAGATACCCGACTGACGGTGATTAACGAGCAGGACGATTGGAGTTTTGTCCGACTGGTCGACACCCCGGAAAACACAGGTTGGGTATATAACAAGTATCTGGCCCTGGCCTAAGGGAGTGTTCTATTTATAAAGGATGTAAAGGACGTAAAGGTTGTAATGGATGTAAAGAACGTAAAGGCAAGGCCTGTCAGGCTAATCATTTGGCTGGTGAAGGCTATCGGGCTAATCGTTTAGCCTGTGGAGGCAATAGAGCTAATCATTTAGCCGCTGAAGACTATGGAGTTAGTCAAACAGTGCGTTTAACTTTCCAGCCAGCCTGATACCCCCTTTCACCAGACAATCGTCAATCAGTTCCTTGTTTTGGTAGGCATAGTTGTAAGACAGGCTGGGAACATCAACGCCATCGTCTCCAAGGTTGTACACCTTGGGCCGCTCGGTCTTGGAGCCTTTGGCCCAATCCAGATAAGAGCTGTTCTGCCAGGCTTTGATTTGTGCTTCGCTGACATTGTCCAGAAAGCTGGCGTATTCCCGGAAACTCAATTGCTCGTTCTCAATCAGACTGCTGTCCCAGACGGAATGCAGATTGGTATATCTCCCGAACCACTTCACCTTGATCGTATTACCACCGTAGTCATCCCGGCGTCCTACATGCAGGGGCTGATGGATGTCACCAACAAAGTGAATATAGAAAGCCAACGCCTGCCACATTTCTTCCGGACTCGCTTTTTTCTCCTGAAGTACTTTTTCGAATTTCTCCAGAGCCAACAGAATATCTCCCTGCTGACTGTGCTCATAGCCATCGAATGATTCGTCGTCATCAATGGACACAAAATGCCAGGGTTTGGCGAAATCCCAGTTGGAGTCCGAGCGGATTTCATCCGGCCAGGTAGCAAGCTGCGCCAGATGTTTTCCACCGGTGATCTTGAAGATCGCCTCGCGGGCTTTCGGAGTCAGATGATTTTCAGCAATGCGGGCGACTATACGGTGACCATTGGCACCAAAGGACATTGCCGGATAGGAAGCCGTCATCGCCAAAACCAGACATATCAAGGACAGAAAGAATCGTAGGTTCATCGCTCATCTCCTGTATTCATTTCCTGTGCTCCTCATCTGTATTCCTCACCTATTAATAGGCGACACTATTCGGGAGTGGATAACGGACGACGTCTATGTTGCTGTTGGATGACCGGGAAGACTGACGTGAAGTAGTTACTCCAGCCACCGGTGCGAACCCTTAGCAGGTCATACATTTCCGGGTGGTCCGTTGCCTCACTGAAGGTGAGGGGATCGGAAACGGTGATAGTCAGAATGTTGGAAGACTCCCCTTGCGCGAATTGCCGTAACACGTCGACCAGAGCGGTGTGCGGAAAATCCTCCCGGATATTGAAGTCAGTCGGCGCACCGTCCGACATGACCCTGGCCCCTTTCCCGGCAAACCCTGAGAGGGAAGATTTAAAGACCGTTTCCTGATGGTCGACCGGCAGATCGGCAGGGCTGGGAGCGGGGCTCAAGTCTGAGGCCACCGTGGTTCCCTGGCGTCGACCATCTGCGCTGGCGCCGTTCCAGGCCCCCATCTCCACATGGTTCTCAAAGGTGCCGACACCGGGTTGAATCTGGATACCGAAGGGTTGTGATTCCGTGCCATAGGCTCTGGCCAGATCCTCCAGCCGGGCGCGGGTTTGGGGCAACGGTAGGGTAAAGGTTTTGACTGCAATGTCTGCGATGTTGGCGACAATCTCATCGCCCAAGGCATCAATCTCCGGATGCCCGCGGCCGTAACGGGGCAGGGACAGGGCGATTTCTCGCAGGCGTTTGAAGCGGTCCGCCCTGGCGGCGATTCGGGCTTCGCCGGAAAGGGAGCTGACAAACGGCTCGGTCATTTTATAGCCCCAATCACAGGCGAGGCATTCGAACAGTTCCGAAAGCGTGGTGACTGCGTCTCGTTCGTCGAACACCATCTTCTTGATGGCGTACAGAGAATTGATGGTGGAACTAAGGGCGATATAGCAGGGGCCATAGATGTTGTAGCGGGCTCCGCCACTGTAAAAATCCAGTCCCCGCTCCACGCAATCATGTACCAGGACAGAGAGCAGGGGAGAGGGACAAAAAGCGGTATTGGCCCCGAAGCTCATCAACTGTCCGTTAATGGCTTTGCGGTTCAACCATTCGAAGTGCTCTAGATACAGTGCAATCAGTTCTTCAAAAGAGCTGATTGCTCCCGCCGGTTTGGAGGTAAAGGACACCACCTGTCCGGTGAGATAATTCTCTCCGGCAGACGAATATGTTCTCCCTTTGTTTAGAGCACACTCCAAGGGCTGCAGAGTAGAGAATCCGCCTAGACTGAACCAGTTCTCACCGGGGAACTGAGGCTCGTAACAACCGTCACAGGCATAGTTCCGGGCTGATCGGAGTTCAACGGTTGAACGCCATTTGCCTTGACTGGTCTCCTCCATATCCGCTCCACCGACATTGTTGCCGCTGTGATGAAGACCGGGGACCAATAATTCGTCATTGAGCAGGATCGGGTGAGCTCCGCCGGAGAGGATCGCCGTTGCGGCTTCCTGCAAAAGATCGTCGGGTATGTCCTTGCGTGTGCGCAGAGACAGACAGGGGGCATTCAATGGCAGATGGGCAGAGGCTCTGATAAACAGTCGGGTCAGATCGTTATAGGCGGGTTTGGATTCGTCGTCATTATCCGCGATGGTACCGCCGACGGTAATCTGTTGAATCCATTGGCCAAGCGAGGCTCCCTGAGGGTAGGGACCGGAGCTGCCGCCCATGGCCAGATTGCCGAAAGGCTGATGGTCTTCCATGAATATCCGGTTCTGCTGGACCTTTTCATCCAGCTTGATATAGAAAGCATCAATAATTTCGAGGGCTTCAGTCTGGGTGATACTGTCCCCTTCAAAGTAGGGCAGGAGAATCTGATCCAGACGCCCCAAGGCGGTGGGTTCTCCGGTCAGGTGCAGACAGCTGTGAACTGAAAACAGCAGTTGAACCGCTTCCACAAAACTGCTTGGTCGATCCATCGATAACTTGCGCATTCGGGCTTCGATGATCTTCAGATTGGTAATTTCCCAGATCTGGCTGGCCCCCATTTTCTTGGCCATGGCACGGGCAAGATCTGCATAACGAATCATATGCTCGCTGACCCCTTTTAAAGAGATCATTGAAGACTGGTAGAACTCCTGTTTGTCCTTATCCGCTGTACTTTGCTGCCGTACCTTCAGGTCCTGAATCAGGGCCCCCAGCCCTTTTTCCAGCAGCAACTCATAATCCGGGATAACGTGGCCAACGCCAGACGCTTCGCTCAGATTCTGCAGGAAGCCGTCCATACGCTCCGTGTCAGTCAGGTAGCGCATCACATAACGGCCTTCACCCAGAGAGAGATTCGGCATGGCACCGACGATAATTTCCTCGGGCTGGATACGATAGGTGTCCGCACCGTTGATGATCTCGGTATTGTCGGTGAGTTCCTGGCCCGCATAAGGCACCAGGGTCCCATCGGGAAGGCGTATCCGGCGTCCGCGAAAACCGTATTCCTGGGATGCCAGTAAATGCAGGGTCAGCCGGGTCGCCCAACCTTTGCGGACCATGATGGACTCACTCATGACATCGACGGGTTTATCTTCCCCCCGATATTGATTCATGTAGAACTGGAGATCGCCCTTGATCTCCTGTTGCTTGCGGTCCACGTACCAATTGTCCTGCCAGCGCGAAAAGCTGTTTTCCAGCAGGCTGAGAATCCGGGTCGTAGGAGGATGCAGAGTGCCTTTGTCTTCATCCGGAAGCGTCGACATGCGGTATAGATAATTCTTGTGGTTGTAGAACATCAGGCCGTTGCCGGAAGCTTTATCGAAATGGCGGTCCAGCCGTGACCAGTCCACGCCCGGAAAATGGCTCCAATCGCCGTCTTCAAGGCAGCTGAAATCATTGTCGTATTTGGGTTCCACATCCAGGGCGAGGTCTTTGATGGAGGGAACATAAAAGAGCCCCCCAAGATCGGATTTCAGGTTGTTGAACAGGCGATCGTTCATAAAACCCGGGACCGGTCCGATCTGGTTGTTCATGATGTTTTCCAGAATGGGCGCGGATTTGGCAAAGCCGGCAAAATAGATTCCCCGCTCATCGGAGGCGGTGGTTCCCTTGGGTGCCGTCTTGTCGCTACTGAACAGTGCGGCCTTACCGAAAGGAAGGCCCAACCTGAGTATAGGGGTCGTATTTCCCTGTTCGTCTTCCAGACGGGCCGACTTGATATGGGATCGAGTATCCCGGTTGGGGATGATGGTGTCATCGGTTTTACGGCCGATCAGGTCTTCGATCTGATCCTCGCTCATCGCTTTGATCTGGTCCCAATTGATTAGGAAGCGTTGAGCCAGTACATAGGAAGAGCCCAAGTGATCAATATCTTCTGCACCGGTGATGGAGTGTTTGGAAATGGTGATCGGGTCGGCGGGATTATTGAGGTTTTCCGAAAAACGGCAGCCCAGCACCTTGCCGTTTTTGCCGTCTTCCTGGTCTGATTTTGAGGCCGCTGGCTGAGCCACCATGTCCGTGACCCGCGTGCCAAGGAGTTTGGTGGTCAACTGCTGAATCATTTCACAGGCTTCAGGTTTATCACTCTTGATATGAAACCAGAGGTCGCCATGGAGATTCTCAAAGGATCCGGAAGAACGCTCGAAAACCGTGGAGGTATTCGGATCTCCTTCGCTGGGAAACTGGAGTTTCATCCCCTCGGGAATGGGCAGGTCATCATCCAGGCAGAACTGCTTCCATAGTGGAAAGCTGGTGCCGACTACCGCTGATGAGTGACAGCTTCCCAGAGTGGGACTGTTATGAATGGTATGACGAAGCTCAGCCATGATGAAGGTGAGTTCCTGCCGGGTGAGGCTATCCCGTTTCAGCCAGTAAGTGGCAAAGATTGCATGCGGTGCCGGATAGACCAGGCCGCGCTGGACATATCGCCAGATATCCAACTGACGCTGCTCAGGGGACGCCTCTGCAAAGGTGGCAGGATTCAGGCTGAGTTTCTTATCCATGATCAGTCTCCTTGGGAGTTAGGGGCCTGGGGATGCCGGACTGCAGCAGGTCTACTCGGCGTAGTTGTAATCTGAGGTCACTGAGGTGGCCGATACGTCGGTCGAGGTCTCTGGGTAGGTAGATTGCAGTTCATCGATCAAGGCGAAGCGCGAATCCACTAAACCTCCACTGAGGTTCTTGATACGCGGGTTGTCCACCAGGAACTCCAGTCCGGTATCTCCCCGCTCAATCAGGAAAGATGCGATCGAAACCGCATAATTGGCTTTAGGGTCAAGAGGGATGCCTTTCACTGTCCATCCGGACTTACCTTTCTCCACATTGGCGTGGTGCAGGAATCCGCCTTTTCCTCTGTTCTGGTCGCCTGCATCCAAAGCTTTCTCCAGGATATCCCCAGGCATGCTGACCTGGGAGTACTCCCCACCGAAAGGCAATATCCGGATCACATCGTATTGGGTCACATCGCCCGGCGGCAGAATATCGTCAATGCGAATACTGCCTGCATTGAGCAGTGACAGGTCGGAGCCCGGATAAGCAGACAAAGCACTCTCCGCCACCAGCGAGGTCAGATGGGTATCGCCGCCGCGAACATTGGCTTCCAGTCCGTCCAATGGTACGTCTGTGACGGCTACCAATTGTTCCGGCTCAAAACCGTCTTCACGGAAGGCTTCAAAGGCTTTATTGACCCACGCACTGACCACCTTTTTGACCGCAGGGTCTTCCTGGAAACGGGAGTCGATAATCTGCAGATGGGAATCAATCGTGAGGGATTTTGCCCGGGTATCATAGGCAAGATTATGAATATAGACAGAGCGGGCATTGGCATCAGCTTTGGCGATGGGAGTGAAGTTAGCGCCCCTGCGCAGGTAGGCATTTTCATGTTCATGCCCTCCTAAAATCAGGTCGATTTCCGGGATTTGTTCGGCAAAGTGAACATCCTCCTGCAGATCCTGATGTGTCAGCATGATCAGCACATCAACACTGCCTTTTTCCTTCAGTTGAGTCGCGGCTTTTTGCGCGGTGCTCATCGGGTCGTTAATGGTGACGAAATCCTTGGCCAATGAACGCAACGTAATGCCGACCATTCCGATCTTGATTCCTTCAACCTCAAAGATCACAGTCTCGGAAGTATTCTTGAAGGGCAAGCCAGTGGTAGTATCCAGTACGTTACTGGAAAACACCTTGAATTGGGCTTGCTTGAGACTATCGACCAACGCCTCCCGACCATTGTCGAACTCATGATTGCCAAAGGTCATGAAATCCCACCCCATGGCATTGAACGTCGCCACCATCTGCTTGCCGTTCAGACGCTCACCATTCACCTTGGCGGTTCCGATGGCGGAAGGGCTCAGCAGATCCCCGGCAAGCAGGGTGTAGGTATTGGGGTTTTCACTTTTGAGTTGTTTGATCAACGTCTGCAGCCGGGCCAGCCCGCCATAGCGGCCGCCGTTGACAGGCGTCATCTCATAAACATCGTTGGCTTGCACCAGAGTGATATTCACCACTTTGGCACTGACGGGAAATGCAAAAACAAGTGTGCAAATAAGCCACAGAATCTTGTTCTTCGGCATGGCGCCCTCCTTGGAATGTCCCTTAAGACGCCTCTGCTACATCCTTGAGGCGCTTTTGCTTTCAGAGCTTCCTGTTTAAAGGTCAGGAGGCTCATCCATCGAATGCCATTAGTTATAGGTCAGGAATGGTGGGTGTGCAATTTTTGGGCTTTAGCCTGGCGTCGCAATTTCTCAATATCCCGCTTTGGTGGTGTGCCAAACAGGCAGCCGCTAGCATGGCTAGGACTCTCATTACCTTTAATGGCAAGCAAATAACCTCAACCCTGGATAACAGTGCCACAACCAGGGATTTCGCATGACTGCTTCCGATCACATTGACACTGAAAGACTACAACAAAACTGAAAAGATCAGCGACTTGCCAAAACGCCTATCCACCGAAGACGCACCGGAAGGCATGATCCAACTATCAGCGATATCACCTACTATGCTCCTTGGGGCAATCTGGCCATGATCTATCGCGAATTTGGGTTCTCAAGAGGACTGGTTCGGTTGGGGCGGATTGAATCGGGGATTGAGCTTCTTAAGGGGAGAGGGAGGCTTGAGGTGATGATCGATCGTGGTGGATAGCAATTGATATCCAAAATTCCATACCTAGACTGGCCAGATAAATAAAAATTTAATTGATTGAACTTTAAACGAGATCACTCATTTTACCTAATAATATAGGGTACTTTTTATAATGGTTTGTATTATTACTCCAGCGCAGTGCGGAATAACCTCCAATTAATCGATGCCCAACCCATCTATTATCAATTATCTTATTCTTTCCTGGGATATTTAGAAGTAATAGGGACCCCATGAACTTCACCCAGTCTGTTTCACTAATTAATCGATCTCCATAACAGTGATAGGATCTGCCGCTAGAGTAGACGCTGAAGTTAATATTCCAGTATTCACATAAATCTCCCAACACTGGTAAGTTTTTAATTTCATCAGATCTTCCGCCAAGATCAATCATCGGTATATGGTAAGTCACATCCTCTGAAGTTACCTTTGAATGAAATGAAAGCTCCCTGTTATTCTCAAGAGTAGAAAGGGTGTTGTTTAACCAGTGATCTGTCAAATTAGAAAGACTTATAGTTGATTCAAACCTTATTTCAGATATTGACTGAGGGATATATGAATATATGCTGTAATATAGGGTAGGGTTTATCAATTTTTTTAAACAATCCATTTCTTGTATGAATTTTATAGGGTGTCTGAATGTTTTAAGGTTATTGATCATAAAGTCTCACTTAATAGCGCTGACATTTAAGGTGAACATATTAGTCGAAATCTTTTTAAAGCATGCCCATCAGTCATTCCACTTATTTGATCTATTATTAAATGAGCCCTTGCCATCCACTCTCTTACACAGGGGGTGATGTCACGATTGCTTTCATTATTGGTATCACTGTCGTAAACTCTTATGTATTTCGAACTAAACTGTTTATAAAGAGCTTGTTCCACTGATATAGAATTACCTTTTTTGTCCTCAGAATTCAAGCTTCGTATGTCATTGAATCTATCTTTGTCACAGATCAGTAATGGCTTAAATGCATCTAACAAACCAGTTATAACTCTGTTTGCGATAATTTCATTTTCTCTTACTGCTCTAGAGTTGTAAAGATGTCTATTGGCAAGCGTTCGAAATACACTTAAAACTTCTTTTGACTCATAAGACAGTTCGACGAGTGAAGAGGTACTATTCTTGATAATGCTTGGGATGTTGTCAATGAACCTATCGGAAAGTATAGAAACTAAGCTGTTAATTACTTTGGTTCTAATTTTCAAGAAGGTCTGCAAATCGTGAAGTTTATTCTCTTTGATGCTGTTCGTGTAGGATAGTTCTTTAGATATTTCTTTGATTATTGAGGAGCCGGATGAGGCTAATTCATTATATATATTGAGGCCAGTTAATAGTCCCTTTTCTAATCCATCTTCTATATCGCTCAGACAATATGCTAAATCGTCCGCAGCCTCCATAAGATATGATAGCGGATGTCTAATATGCTTCATTTTAAGACGATCCCAGACTGACGCGATGACATGCTCGTCAGAAAAAAAATATCCTGCTTTCTTCTTAGAGGGTGCTTTACAGTCAATACCTTCAGGTGAACAATCATACTTTAAAAGTGAGGCTAGTTGGGAGGCTGTTAGGTTTAATCCATTCTCATCATGATTCCATTGTAGTTTTGAGACTATTCTAAACCCCTGTGGATTCCCATCGAACTGAGAGAAATCTTGATATAGTTTAGTAAACTCAAGCTCTTTATTTGTATCGACACTTCCAGACATTAAAGGTTTTTGGAACTCTTTCTTATTGTTCTCAAACCAATGCCTAATTACCTTTTCACCAAAATGGCCAAAGGGAGGGTTGCCAATGTCATGTAGCATACAAGCCACTTCAACAATAGTTGTGGCAGCTTCAGCGTCATCATCATTTTTGATACCTATCCTCTTAAGATTACTATCCTTGGCTTTCTCTAAAACCTCTTGTGTTAAATATCTTCCTATGTGAGCCACTTCTAAAGAGTGGGTAAGTCTAGATCTCACTGCGGCATTATCTTCGAGTGCAAACACTTGTGCTTTTTCTTGCAAACGACGAAAAGGAGCCGAGAATAATACTCTTGCTCGGTCACTATCTGCAGCTCTACTAGTGGTGGGGTATTTTCTAGGGAGACTCTGAATAACTCCCCAAATCAGTCATAATACGGCCAAGCTAACTCATCAGGAATACTTTCCATGGAACAGATGACCTTCTCCGAAGCCGAATACCAGAATAAGAAGCGTAAAACCCG
>NZ_MRYI01000019.1 GCF_002260525.1 Hahella sp. CCB-MM4 | reverse complement strand
TTTCCAGTCAGGTCTTTGCCTTCACGCAATGCTTGCAGTGCGGCTTCCATGTCGAAGGTAGGTGTGGTCATAAGTCATCTCTTTTTTGCATAGGATAAAGAAATGACACAGAATTCTGAACACTACCGTTTTTTGCTTTCTACATCACTTTCTCCGCAGACACAGATGGCGATGTGGCTGAGGACGCAATACTGTTGCTGGACGAACCCGGCTTATATTTGCATGCAAAATCGCAGTCAGACTTGCTAACCCATTTTCGAGATGATTTCGGGAACCAAATACTTTACTCCACACATTCACCGTTCATGGTGCCTACTGGCCAATTGGATTCGATCCGAACAGTCAACATCGACGAGAAAACTGGGACCACAGTTACCAACGATCCGAGTGGAGACTCAAGAACCCTATTCCCCATACAAGCAGCACTTGGATACAGTCTCGCCCAGTCGTTGTTTGTTGGGCCCAATAACTTGGTGGTTGAGGGTATTACCGATTATTGGATGCTATCGTCAATCTCAGAATACCTTGCGGACCAAGGCAAAACTGGATTGAGCCCAGAGGTTACGATGACGCCGGCAGGCGGGGCCCAAAAGGTTTCATACATGGTAGCGTTACTCTCATCTGAGGAGCTGAATGTTGTAGTTCTATTGGATGAAGAGAAAGACTCCAAGACCACGCGCGATGACCTCATAAAGTCCAAATTGATCAACGAACGGAATATTGTATTTGTCACCGAAGCCTTTAACGGAAACCCTCCGGGGGAGGCCGATATTGAAGACTTACTAGACCCGAAGTTTTATGAAGGGCTTGTGCGTGAAAGTTACGCGAAGGAGCTAAAAGGTAAAAAACTGGCGCTGAACGACAACATACCTCGAATAGCCAAGCGGGTTGAGTTGGCCCTTGCCGATATAGGAATAGAGTTTCATAAAACGAGACCTACGCGGTTGTTACTGACCAAGATGTCGCGTGATGCGGATGCAGTTGTCACCGAGGAAACGGCAAACAAGTTTGAAAAACTATTCGAATGCATCAACGCTCGATTCCATCAGATCAAGGAGCGCGGCGGAAATAGCCTTACACCTAAAATAGATTAACCTTCAGGAGTACCTCGCGTGAGAGAATACTCAATAGCGAAGGTTTATGTAGAAAGCCATAACAAGTGCAAGCAGGGGTTGAGGCTGTAGAAAAACCTCCCAATTCCGCACTTTTTGCTATGATGGCAACACCCAACAAGGATCTGTTGCCATGCCCAAATTCAAGCCCTACAACTATGACCAGCATTCCATGGTGGTCATCAATTACCAAGACCAACTTCAGCCGGCACCTTTGAATATGGGACGTTAGCCGCCTAGCTGGAAGGGCAAAAACGGGACAGATCTATTTTCCTAATGTCCGCTATGGGTCGATAGCGGACAATCCTGACTTAGATAGGGTCGTACAAGTGCTGTCAGATAAAGTCTGAATAGTACAAATTACTGAATTTCCTTCTTCAGCACCCAGGCTCCAGATGAAGTTTTTACATACTCATTGGGGCCTGCTTTATTGATCAATTTCTTGGCAGCCAGTTCCGCTACTTTATCTGCCGCCACACCATTTTTCTTGCCGATGCGGGCGTATGCGTCTTCCCGCTTACCATTCACTTCCGCAACCAGGGCGTTCACTTCCGAAGAAGGTTTTACAGCTCCAACGTAGCCATCCGCCTGTTCCCCAACCAGGCCTTTAGCCTTGGCCTCATCCAGATCGAGTGCTAAGGCACCTCCGGCAAATAGCAGGGTCACAGCAAGTAATATGGCTTTCAGTTTCATCATGGTTTTCTCAAATCCGTTCATCGCTTTCGCCTTCAATTCTTGGTCTTACACTGTCCGTTGATCTTTATAGCCGTCCATCAGAAGATGGAGTCTTCCTCGTCAAACAGGTTTTCCAGATCTTTCTCGACCTTCACTCGAACCTCATGTTCAATTTTCACATTAAGGTTAATGGTGATGGGCTTGTCGGGAACAGCCACCTCCACTCTCGGCGTACAAGCCGACAGTAAAAGCAGAATAACGACGCCCGGTAGTATTTTTTGCATATTCGATTATTCCCTGGTTTGCGCTTATGCCCTTATAACATAACTTATAAGGATGAATACAAGCTGAATCATGTCTATCAAGTTTATAAGCGCCTGTAGCCGCGCCAGAAAAAATTGACTTAAACAACATAGACTAATGCTGGAGACGTTGCTCAAGTCTTCTGATCAGATAATCAGGCAGCTCGACACTTTTAAGCAATGAAATGATATTGCTTTCAATATTCAGGTTATAGTTCACGGGTCTCCCATTTTGGAAATTACGGTTGGATCCCTTTAATGCGATCCCCAAAAGCAGTTTGCCTCCCGTTTGATAATCCACACTACTGGTCAGCGACTGGTATCGAAAATCCTGCAAAGCATCAACGGCAAATAATACCGCCTGGTTTTCTCCTGCCATTACCCGCCAGCGAGGGACATCTTTCAATTTAATGGTTCCCGGTTCCTGCGCTGCGACTTGTCCTCCAGAGATCACAAATTGTCCCTGCTTGACACTGATCGGCAAAAAACCGGCAATTCTACCAGTCGCCTCAACGTTCTCATTTTCTACCGCCACCAACTGGCTGAGATCCATATCTTTCACTTCCAACGGCAAATATGACTCTTTCATTGGGCATCCCAATGGGGCTTTCTGCAGCAGTTTCAGACTTCCACCAAAGGTTTCCAGCCGGGCTGACAGCAGTTCAAGATCACAAACCAGCTGGGCCTCCCAATTCACCTTACCCTGCAGACTGGCACTGATATTTTTCATCGGCACAGAGACCAGAGCAGACGCAGCTTCGGCCTCTACGGGAGAGGTAAACCTCAACTCGCTTTCCGTGTACTGAACTTCCGTTTTTAGCTTCATCCCTTTCACGTAACGGGGCTCCGCTTCCACTCCCCACTCATTGAGTTCCAACCGGGTTCGTCCCTGGAGCATGGGCGTACGACGCTGATCAATATTCACAAAGCTGGTACTGTCGAGTCGCCCCGTATGAATCATCAAGTCCTTGCTCAGGTCAGGAATCCAGGATCTGATCCAGGCAATATTCTTAAGCTCTCCGCCGCCCTGCGCCGATACCCAGCCTTTCCGTGAACTCAGGTCAAAGTCAGCCTCAACGGCCTGCTCCAATCCGAATCCCTTCAATGTTCCCGGATCGATATGAAGTTTGTTGCGCGAATACTTAACCGGTGCTTTCAGCTCCACTCCGGCGGACTCCCTTCCATGCAACAGAGAAATATTCAAATCAAGGTTGCTTTGTACCTCAGCAATCTGACCATCATTGAGAGCTAGGGAGAAATTTTTCAACTGAGCCGATCCATCCACCACTAGATTTTCTTTTGTTTGTTGTTTTTCTTCTGTCTGTGACTTTTCTTCTGTTTGTGGATTTCTTTCTGCAGATAGCTTTCTATCCGACGAACCATTCGAGCCGCCATCTGGAAGAGCCCATGATTGCCAACGCAGAACAGGGGTAGACAGGCTACTGATACGAAGTTCCTTCTGAAAATCCACTTGGAATTGGCCAGTCAGATCAAGCGTTTTTGGGAGACGAGGTGCCGGGAGAGTTTCGGGCTGTTTTAGCGACAGGGCCAGATCAACCCCCAAACTTTCTGTGGTCGAAGCATTTATGGCGGCCTGAGTGTTTAGCGACATCCTCCCAGGGACTGGTACAGAGGCAAACTGTAATGGAAGCTTTTGTAGACAGGAACGACTCACAGGAATGTCACACTCGATGCCCTCCTGCAATGACAACTCCCAATCCCGTCCCACAGCATCCACCGGCAGAATATCGGGAGCCATCTGTATTTCCGGAGACAGCTGAAGACTCATTTTCAATGGCGCCAAGTGAATATGTTCGGGTGTCTTCAGTCCATTTAGTGTTACCTGTTGCGTCCCCTCCAACGTTGCTACGGGCTGGCTCGATTGAGCCAGTAGGTGATTATTTACCGAGAGCTCCCATGGTGAGGTGAACAACACATCAGGAACATGAAATTGAAACTCACCCTTTGACAGCAAGGTCTCAAAATATCGTTTCAAAGGTAGATCTGGTTGAACAAAGATGGCCAGCGTGGGCACATCCACAAAATGAGAACCCTGAAACTGCCAGAATCCATCTCCCTCCAGTTGCCCGTCCAGTGCAACCTGGGCATTGGCAAAGGCTGCAGATGCCTGAATGCGATCTGGATTTGTCCAATTTATTTCCGTATGGATTGCCTGACCGACATATGAAGAATCCACAGCCAAAGCCATACCTTCTCCATTACGCCTGATTTCGGCACTTATGGGCTCCTCCCATAATTTAGCCACCGGCTCCTCGACAGACGCAGATCCATCCTCGAACTGGCTATTGGGACGGGACAGGACAATTGACTTAACCGAAAGGGATACAAAAGGGACCCGTTGATAAAGCATCTGCAATAACGCTGAGATCGCCACGGGAGTTGGCTCGGCGGAAGTCTCGGATTCTTTGAGCACAATATTCAACTGCTCAATTCGAGCCGAAAGGGCATGCTCAACATTCTCACAACACTTCCAGCCAAGCACCAGATTCGTTACCCGAAAACTGTTTCCTTCCAGCTCAAGACGCACATCGCGTATCAGCCAGCCTCCCCAGCCCGGACGGCCAAGATCAAGGTGAACAATCTTGACTCCCGCACGGGACGCAAGATCTTCAGCCACAGGAGGCAACCAATGAGGTGCAGACCACCAGCTGGCCACCAGCAACAGGCTGATGGCCACCAACACTGCCAGCACCAGCAGGCGCCAGCGTCTGGATTTAACAGGATGTTTTTCTGAGGCGGGCTCTGATTCGCTCACTTTTCAACGCTGTTTTTGTAGAACTGGTAGGCCGCTCTTCCGCTGCGCCCCCCTCGTTGCAACGCAAACTGGATTGCCTTGCGATGCAGCTCATTTCGGTCACCGGAGAAACTCTTGAAATAATGATCAATGATTTCCAGATAGCGATCCTGATTGAACGGATAAAAGGAAATCCACAACCCGAATCGGTCAGACAGAGAAATCTTTTCCTCTATCGCTTCTCCATGATGGATTTCAGTTTCCACCACCTGGGAGGTCAGATTCTCCGACATATATTCAGGCATTAAATGTCGCCGGTTAGACGTCGCGTAAATCAACACATTATCCGGCGGGGATTCGATGGAGCCCTCCAGAACGCTTTTGAGTGCTTTGTAGGTTTTCTCACCGGCCTCAAAAGAGAGATCGTCACAATACACAATAAACCGTTGAGGCTGATCACGAATTTCATCAACGATTTCGGGCAGGTAGACCAGATCATCCTTATCCACTTCCACAATCCGCAGCCCCTGATCAAAGTATTCATTGAGAAGACCTTTGATCAGTGAGGATTTACCTGTACCACGGGACCCCCACAGCAACACGTTATTGGCCGGTAGTCCGGCAATAAATTTTTCCGTATTGCGCACCAGGGTATGCTTCTGATCGTCAATTCCCAGCAGCTGATCCAGTCGAATAGGATCAATGGTCCGCACAGCCCGTAAAGAGCCCTTCAACTGCCGCCAGATCGCGGCCGGAGTTTCATTCCAGTTAATACTCATTTTCTATGATTTTCCTACAGCGCCGGCTCACGTTTTAGGTATGCATCAGCTTTCCGGCATACATCAGGTTTCCTGACATACACCAATGCTCGGAGACACGTCAAAATTCGGGGATACCATTATCACTCTCGGGAGTCGAACCATCGCGTCCCCATTTCGGCATCAATGACTGCTCTACCCCCAGATGGCTGAGAATCCGGGCCACAATAAAATCCACCATATCTTCCACAGACTGAGGCTTATGATAAAAGCCCGGTGCCGCCGGTAAGATCACCGCGCCCATGCGGGAAAGCTTCAACATATTCTCCAAATGGATGGTGGAAAACGGTGCTTCTCTGGGTACCAGGATCAGTTTTTTCTGTTCCTTCAATACCACATCCGCGGCCCGCTCAATAAGATTGTTACTGGCTCCGGTAGCAATCGCCGACAACGTCCCGGTGCTACACGGACACACGACCATATGCTCAGGAGATCCGGAGCCAGAGGCCACCGGTGCCATCCAGTCTTCCTTGCCAAAAACCCGAATCTGATCGACTGTAGCGCCGAGTTTGTCAGTCAGCACCGTCTGCAGCTTCGCCGCCTGGGCAGGCAGTTTCAGGTCAGCTTCCGTGGCCGCGACAACATGAGCCGCCTTGGAAATCATGACAAACACCTGATAGTTCGCCTTTACCAACACTTCCAGCAGACGATAACCGTATTGAAAACCAGATGCGCCGGTGATGGCCAGCGTAAAGGTTCCTTTGAAATCTTGTGAAGGTTGCTCAACCTCACCCATCAGGACATCTCCGTGGTCTGCTCAAGACGCTTTTTCATACGTCCGGGCAGTCCCTGAAATCCACCATTGCTCATGAGCACGATATGGGCAGGTCCGGTCACAGAGGAAAGTACTTGTTCAATGGCATCCACATCATGCAGAACCTGATGCTTGCCGGCATTTGCTGCCACCGCCTGATCCAGCCAATCATAATGCTCGAAGTTGGCCCAGATCACGTGATCCGCCAGCTCCGCTGAATCCAGCAAGGTATCCTTGTGAACTCCCATTTTCATGGTATTCGAGCGAGGTTCGATAATCGCCCAGATGGGAGTTTTTCCCACCCGGTTACGTAGCCCTTCCAGCGTGGTGCGTATGGCGGTGGGATGGTGGGCAAAATCATCGTAAGCCACAACGCCTCCCGATTCGCCCAGCTTTTCCAGACGACGTTTGACTCCCGGGAATTCATTCAGCGCCTGGATACCATTCTGCGGTTTTACCCCGATATGACGTGCTGCCAGTAACGCCGCCAGAGCATTCTGCACATTATGGAGACCGGTCATATTCCACTCGACGGTGCCAACGATCTCCCCTTTCAAATGAACACTGAAGCGACTCCCGTCTGGTTCCAGGCACTGGGCAGACAAATCCGCTTCTGGATCATTCAACGCATAAACGACTCTTGGACTCCAAACGCCACGGGCCAGTGTCTCTTCAATGGCATTCACTCCTTTGGGAGAAATAATGACCCCCTGGCTCGGCACGGTTCTGACCACATGATGAAACTGGGTCTGTATTGCCTTCAGGTCATCAAAGATGTCCGCATGGTCAAATTCAAGGTTATTGATAATCAATGTCCGGGGACGGTAATGGACGAACTTGGAACGTTTATCAAAAAACGCACTGTCATATTCATCCGCCTCAATCACAAAAAACGATGTGTCTCCCAGTCTTGCCGATGCACCAAAGCCTAAAGGTACACCACCGACCAGAAAACCGGGGGCCAGTCCGCACTGATCCAGAATCCAGGCCAGCATCGACGTGGTCGTGGTCTTACCGTGAGTACCTGCCACCGCCAGCACCCAACGTTCCTGCAAAACATGCTCGGACAGCCACTGCGGCCCGCTGGTGTATCGAATACCTTTATTGAGGACATACTCCACCAAGGGATTTCCCCGGCTCATGGCGTTACCGATAATGACCAGATCCGGCATCGGGTCCAGATGAGAAGGTTCGTAACCCTCTCTAAGTTCAATTCCCTGGGCCATCAATTGGGTGCTCATGGGGGGATAGACATGCTGGTCGGAGCCGGTCACCTTGTAACCCAGTTCCTTGGCCAGCAGGGCAAGACTGCCCATGAATGTACCGCAAATACCTAAAATATGAATATGCATGATGGTTTCTTAAAATTGATGGCTTAATGGCTAAAATACTAATGGATGCTTTGACATTATTACTGAGGGGATGGGCTGATGCCAGCCGGATACTGACAAAATCAATCAGTTGCACCCATATCCTGCAGTATTATGATAAGACGACCGGGCATTCCGGGATAAGTCGACTGGGTATTCCGGCAAAATTGCGCGATTCCCGACATGAAAACAGGGTCATTTTCGCGTATGATGCGCCCGCAATTCGTACTGAGCCAGTATTACAAGAGGCCCTAGCAACATGACGGTAAAAAACGCGTTCTATGCCCAGTCCGGCGGTGTGACCTCGGTCATCAATGCTTCAGCCTGCGGGGTCATCGAAGCAGCGCGGCAACACTCTGACAAAATTGGAACTGTCTATGCGGGCCATAACGGCATTATCGGGGCTCTTCGCGAAGAGTTGATCGATACCAGCCTGGAAAGCCAGGAGGATATTGCCGCTCTTAAATTTACGCCCGGCGGAGCGTTCGGCTCCTGTCGCTACAAACTTAAAGATATTCAAACCCAAAAGGCGGAGTACGAACGCCTTATTGAAGTCTTTAAAGCCCATAATATCGGCTACTTCTTTTACAACGGCGGTGGTGATTCTTCAGACACCGCATATAAAGTCTCTCAGATCAGTGAGACTCTGGGTTACCCGATCACCTGCATCGGTATTCCCAAAACTGTCGACAACGATCTTCCCATTACCGATTGCTGTCCCGGGTTTGGCTCAGTTGCCAAATATGTGGCCACGTCCATTCGCGAGGCGTCGCTGGATATCATTTCCATGTGTGAATCCTCCACCAAGGTATTCGTCATGGAAGTTATGGGACGTCATGCCGGCTGGATAGCCGCGGCAGGCGGCCTGGCCCAGCACGAGGGGCAACCCGCACCACAAATCATCATATTTCCTGAAGTCCCCTTTGATCGGGATAAGTTCCTGAAACGTGTGGATAAAGTCGTCAAACGAGACGGTTATTGCTCTATCGTGGTGTCAGAAGGTGCTCAGTACGAAGACGGCCGTTTTCTCTCTGATGCCGGTATCACGGATGCTTTCGGTCACACCCAGCTCGGCGGTGTCGCGCCTTTTATCGCTAATATGATCAAGTCTGAGCTCGGCTATAAATATCACTGGGCCGTGTCCGACTACCTTCAGCGTTCCGCCAGACACATTTCTTCAAAGACAGATCTGGAACAAGCCTACGCGGTCGGCAAAGCCGCCGTTGAGCTAGCGATTCAGGGCAAGAATGCGCTGATGCCCGTGATTGTTCGGGAACAGGACAGCCCTTATTTGTGGTCCATCGGAGAAGCACCGCTATCCCAGATTGCCAACGTGGAAAAGAAAATGCCGCTGGATTTCATCAGCGAGGATGGTTTCGGCATCACCGAAGCCGCCCGTCGCTATCTGGCACCTCTCATTGAAGGGGAGTCCTATCCGCCGTATAAAAACGGGGTACCGGCTTACGTGAAGCTCAAAAATCAGTTGGTTGAAAAGAAACTTCCCACTGGTTTCAACATCTAAAACCTGTTCCACCGGCCTGCTTCACAAGTCTTCCGTGAAGTGGGCCACCTCCCAGGTGGGCCTCCTGAATACTTTTCAGCAGTACTCCGACAAATCCTTCCTTTGCTCCCGCAGATGCTTCTATGAAGGATGACCAAGCCGGACAGTTCCTTGTTCCTCCCCTGTTCACGGTATCCCTCCACTGTACTCTATGCCCTTCCTCTATTCTCTTGTCCCTTGTCTATACTTAGTTTGTTGTAATTCATTGGAAGTCTTCTATGCCCTGGATTCCTATGCGTGACGGCAAATCCGTCTATGTGCGCGTTGTCGGAAAGGGATCACCGGTAATATTTCTTCATGGTTTCGGAATGCATTCGGGACACTGGCTACCGTTTCTACTGCCACTCTCCCACCGTTACCGTTTCTATCTTCCAGATATGCGAGGCTTTGGCCGGTCGGCGGGAGTTCGTCATAACTCAGAATGTGTGCTGACCAACTATGCAGAAGACCTGCAGGATATGATTGAACACTTTCACTTGAGTGACTTTCCCATGGCCGGTATTTCCATGGGGGCATTTATCGCCATGCAGTATTTCCGTCTGGCACCTGACCATCGGGTACGCGCTTATCTGAATATCGATCAGTCCCCATTTGTTCACCAGGCATCGGACTGGAGCTACGGAATGTTCGGTGCAGACGGCCAGGCTCGTTTTAAGATTCTTGGTGAACTCTATCGGGAGGCCCGGGAGTACTCTCCGGAGACACCTTTTGAAAGCCTTCCCAAATATTTTCAACAGGCATTTCTACATGAACTCAGCGACTTTATCGGATATGCCGTCTCCCGCCCCACCCAAAAGCGTCTGGTAAAACAGCTCTGGAAATTTCCATTTGTCGCCAACTATGTTTTACCGGCCGCCCACTGGCATGCTTACAACACCTGCCTCGGGGCTTACCTGCATCAGGACTACGACATGCGGCCGCTGCTGGAAAACCTGGACATACCGGTATGGGTATTGGCCGGAATGCGCTCAGATATGTATCCGTGGCCAGGACAGAAATTTATCGCAGACCAGTGTGTCCGGGGGCACTTCATTCCGTTTAAGGATAGCGGTCATATGCCGATGTTGGATGAACCCGGAAAGTTTATCCGGGTTGCGAATGCTTTTATTCAGAAGAGTATTGGCATGCTGTAAGAATAGGTATTCAGGCGAGTATCAGTATCAAGCCAAGTCTTAGTATCAAGGCAGGTCTTAGCATCAAGATGAGTGTTGATATTAAGGCACATACTGAAATTAAAGAAAGTATAGGAGGAGACTGAAGTCAGCCCCTAGAGAGTTAATCTCCGTCCCGTTTAAGAACGCCGTGCAAAGCAAGCTTCAGGGAGTCTGTGATCAGGCTGTCATCGTGCTGACGCCCCGTACACTGATACATGCCATCGATCCACAAACTGGCGATTCCATGCACCATCGCCCAGGTGGAATGAGCAATCAAAGAAGCATCCTGATTCGTAAACAGCCCGGCCTGGACACCTTCTTCACAAATCGCCAATATCACCTGGAACGAAGCCTGCCCGGCTTCGGCAAGGTCCGGATATTCCAAAGGACACTCGATGACCGGACCAAACATCAGCTTGTACAGTTCCGGGTTTTGTCGCGCAAATAATATGTATGCCAACCCTGCCTGGATCATTTTTTCCGGCGCATCCCGGCAGTCTCCACAGGCTTTGATGGTAACCCGGTTAAGTTCGTTGTAGCCCTGCGCCGCGATTGCCGCGAGCAATGCATTCTTATCGGAGAAGTGGCGATAGGGTGCGGTCTGGGAAACACCGATCTCGCGAGCCAGAGCCCTCAATGATACTTTGTCCGGCCCCACCTGCTTCAACTGATCCAGGGCCTTTTCTACCAACTCCTGGCGTAGATTTCCGTGGTGATAGCTCTGTTGGGTATCAAGAACTGCTGATTTTTCCAAGGCTCCACCTCATTTAATGAATGACTGCACAAAAGTATAGCACAGCCATGTTTACATTGAACACTTTATGCAAATTACCTGTAACAGAATTGACTCTACTCAAACCGGCAGGTACTGGAAATTCCCACAGTACGTCTATACTTACCATTAGACGTCGGTAGACGGCGGCTATCTCGTACAGCCTTGCTATTCAGCGGTCAGTCAGGGTTTCCATCCGTTTTTGATTATCAGGAACAGAACATATGGACATCCAGTACTTCTGGCACGATGTTGTCCTTGGGCTCCTGTTCATTTTCGGAGTGATCGGGCTCAGGTTCAATCAATGGCCCTCAAGAGAAAAAACTCTGTACTCGGGACCTCCCAAGGAGTACACCCATTTTAGCCGGTTTTCCGCTTTTTATCTGATCTATTCGTGTTCCATTTCCATCGTTGCGTTCTTTCTCAGCTCGATGGGTACCATACTCTTCCAGTTCCTGGAATCCTACGCGGTGGATTTCTACAGCGCCGTTCCCCTGCTCCACGGCATACGCCTGCAGTTTGGCGACAGCAGTATACTGGCTTCAGCGATCATCGTATTCCTGATACTCAAAATCCCTTCTGCGGAAACTTATGAAATCCGCTGGCGAACCTTTCTCCAGCGTGCAGCAAGAATACCCCAGGCGGTATACGAGAAAATCGCCGTTCTTAAGACCACCCCGAATTCGTTCACTCCCCAGGAAAAAGATATCGCACCGGTACTTGCCGAGTTAAAGGAAAAAAACATCCTGCTTGACCGGGTAGCTCCCGGCGACTTCGCCAATGGCGGGGGTGAAGAGCAGTCTGTCCAGCACCTGTACGTCAAAATTGTCTATCTGCTGATGAGGATACAGGCTGAAGCGCCAGATAAACCCAAAGGCCTGGCAAACTTTCTACAGAATCTGGATGACAAGAACCGACGCCTGAGTGAGATCGGCCTGTCACTATCAGCAGGCAACCTGGACGCGCTGGCAGAAAAATCCTACGGAGATGAGTTGTATACACTGCAAGATATCATCTACGAATGTATCGCACGGATGACGATCATCCGTTGTGCCTCTGAAGAAAGTCAGCGCCGCAGCTTTCTCAGATACAACCTCAAACTCCCGTACAAGGATACCCGTCCCAAACTTGAGGGAGTGCTGTGGCTGATGCTGGCAGGCATTGTCGGCCTGTCACTTTTCCTGACCATCAGCTATGAAGTTATCGTCAAACTGTTTGGTATTTCCCAACTGGAAAGAGTCAGTCCGGGATCATTTATGGCCATTCTTTCCTGGGTGAAGTCCAGCGCGGTTCTCTACTTTTCCGCGATCCTGACCGGCATCATGACGGAGAAAATGTTTGAAGAAGACCAATATGAGATTTCAGCCCGCGCCTATGTCTGGTCGTTTACTGTCAGTTACCTGATCGCCTTTATTTATCTGGTCAGTCTGACAGGTCAGCTATCTCCCCAGTTTTATCTGTATTCGCTATCCCCAGCCACGGCTTCCACCCTGGTCGTCTGGAATCTGTTAAATACCCAGTACTTTATCATCGGCAAAGGACGCTGGCAGGCCCCACTCAGAACGGCCACCCATCAGGCCGCGATCCTTGGATCCGTCACCTTGGTCATCTGTCTGGGCCGCTCCATTCTTTTCCCTGGTTCTTCCCTGACGTTTGCCGAAGCTGTTGGCTTTACTCTTTTTGGTGGCGTCATGGGTGGTTCCATGGGATTTATTATCGGATTTATATTTGCCCACGAAATACGAGCACAGTTGGTCTGCCGCAATCGACGCAGCCCTAGAGCCAAATATATTGAGCAGGTTCAGGCGGAGGTGGGGCCCAAAAATATATATGCCGCCACTGAGAATATTTCGATGAGTGGACTGATGCTGACCACCGATGACGATATCGACATCGGCCAGCATATCACCCTGAGGCTTTCCTTTGCCTCTCTGGTGGGACGTGTCGTCTGGCGTACAGGATCGAGACTGGGAGTGTGCTTCGAACACACCGAGCAATCCCTGCAACCGGTTGAAAACTTCATTCGCCGGCAGTTCGGGCCGCAGATGTTATATCGATGACAGCATCCGCTCCCGAACTTTCGCTGTAGCTCTCTTAGCTTCTTAACCTCTTAGTTGCTTAACTTCTCAGCCGCTCAGCTACAGCTTCACGACCCGCACTTCGCTTCGTTTCTTGATCTCGTAGACCACCGCCAACAGCACTGTGGCCAGGATCATCACCAGACCCAGGGCGTTAACTGCCGGAGTCAGGCCGGTACGCACCTTGGAGGCGATATACACCGTCAGGGTCGTGTCATAACCTTTCACGAACAGTGTGGTGTTGTAGTTTTCAAATGATTGCAAAAACGCGATGACGGCCGCCGAAACAATGGCCGGTTTCAGATAGGGCAACAGCACTCTTCTGAAGGTCTGCCAGGAGGTTGCACCAAGACTCTGCGCGGCATGCTCCAAAGTCCTGTCAAAACGTTGCAGGCGTGCGAGTATCATCAACATGACATAAGCCGCAATAAACGTCGTCTGCGCTATTACCGTCAAAACCATACCACCGCTGACCGACAATCCTTTCCAGAAGATCAGTGTTGAAATACCCACGATAACGCCCGGCGTCAACAGCGGAGACATCATCAGAGAATATAGAAAGGATTTACCACGTCCCTGCACTGTAGACAGAAACAACGCACAACACACACCTATGGGCACAGCCACCACAAGAACACCAAAGGCCACAATGACACTGGTGAGCAAGGCGTCCCACATAGCGCCGTCCTGGGCCAGTACGTCAAACCATTTCAGAGTGGCCCCTTTCCATGGGGAGACGGTCGGAAACCGGCTGTCATTGAAGGTGGCAATCCCCATGATAATGAGAGGGGTAAACAGATACAGGAAGAACACGCCGATATAGAAACGCACTCCCCAACGCAGGATAGTTTCTGACTTCATTTCGCGATGTCCCCCAGACCGACTTTAAAAATTTTCATGATCAATGCAATAAACCCAATGCAGAGAATCAGCAGGAGGAAAGCGTAGGCCGCACCCTGGTTCCAGTTACCGCCTTCAAAAAACCAGTTGTAGATAATCTGGGTAAACCAACGGCTGCCGGGTGACCCCAACAGTGCCGGAACAGCATAACTCCCGGCGGCCAGCATGAACGTCATAATACATCCGGTGGCGATACCGGGTTTGGCATGAGGAATAATCACTCGATAATGGGTTCTGATCCATCCGGCCCCCAGGTTACGGGCAGCCTTTATCTGGTTGAGATCAAGACTTTCAATGGCGTTATACAAAGGGAAAATCATAAACAGGATATAGGCATACACCATCCCGATCATGACGCCACCGTCTCCGGACAGAAAACGCACCGGCCGGTCAATCCAGCCCAATGCCAGCAACAAAGCATTCAGCGGGCCTTTATAGGCGAGGATGATATACCAGGAAAATGTCCGCAGAATTTCATTAATCCAGAACGGAATGATCAACAACAGGATACACAATGCTGCCTGCTTGGGCGTTGCAACTTTGGCCAGGTAATAGGCCAGCGGATAACTCACCAGCAGAGTCAGAAAGGTCACCAACACGCTGGACCAGATCGTCTTGAAAAAGATTGAGAGGTGGATGCTGTTATTGAACAGCGTTTCGTAGTTGATCAGAGAGTAGGAGTCCTTGGGTCCTCCGATCTCAGATGGCAACAGATTGGGCCGGAATGAATAATCCACCATCAGTAACTGGGGCAGAATGACCATCCCCAGAAGCCAGATGGCGATCATCGCAATGATACCGGCGGCCAGCCCTCCCCCGAATCGTTCGGCGAGCTGTTTATACATGATCACCTCCGGCAATGATCACTGCGTCCTCAGGCCTGAATGACAGAGTGGTTCGAGCGCCGGGTACCAATGCGTCAGTATACTGCTCAGAGCTGATCTGAACGGACAGACTGCGATCACAATCCGTATTGGCATTCAGAGTCAGATAAGAGCCTTCGAAGTTGATCTCTTCTATTTTCGCCTCAATATGGGCGCTTTGATTGGATTGGTTGATTGAGATCTGCTCCGGGCGGATAAACAAGGTTGCCTGCTCACCAACGCTGATATTCCCCACCTGCTTACCAGGGAATATCCCCAAAGGACCGCAATCAATAACAGCCTGTCCATTATCAACAGACTTCACAGTCCCCTTGAGACCATTGTTCTCGCCAACGAAAGAGGCAGCAAACGCGGTGGCGGGCTCCCGATACAGGGTAATCGGATCTGCCACCTGCTGAAGCTTTCCTGCCGACATCACGGCCACCCGATCTGACATGGTCAGGGCTTCTCCCTGGTCATGGGTGATATAGATAAACGTAATACCGGTTTTACGCTGAATTTCCTTCAGCTCCGCCCGCATGTGCTGTCTTAGCTTAAGGTCCAGCGCCGACAGGGGTTCATCCAGCAGCAACACCTGGGGCTCTACCGCCAATGCACGAGCAATGGCAATACGCTGTTTTTGTCCGCCGGAAAGTTCAGAGACTTTCTTTTTCCCGCTTCCGGACAGTGCGACCAGTTCCAGCAAACGGTCTGAAGCTTTCTTGCGCTCGGCTTTTTTCACCCCACGCACTTCCAGTCCGAATTCAATGTTTTCCGCCACGGTCATCAGTGGAAACAGCGCCAGGTTCTGGAAAATCATGGAGGTCGGCCGTTTATTCGCCGGCACGCTTCTCATATCACGCCCCCCAATGTGGACGGCACCTTCAGTGGGGTCCAGAAACCCGCTGATCATGTTCAGAATAGTGGTTTTACCGCAACCGGATGGTCCCAGGAAACTGAAGAATTCCCCCGATTCGATTTTAAGATCCGTTTTCTGCACTGCAGTAAAATGGCCGAATCGCATGACCACGTTATCAAGATGAACACTGCTATCCATCATCTCCCCCCAATTTACAACTGAATAATTACCCGGTAGCGACAATGTTTAGCGCTCAGTAAGCGTTAAACAGTGGCGCCAGAATATGAAAAGGCTCCTGGGGGACACCCAGGAGCCTGCAAGAGTCGGTATCAGGCAGATAGATATCGATCCTGATACTCATTACGCAGAGCCACATACCATGGCTCCTGAATCGGCCACCACCACAGGTTTTTCAGATCCTGCTCAGTGTAGGATTCCTGGAAGAACTTCTTGGTAGCTTCAGGCAACAGTGCGTCGGCACCTTTGGACGTGGAATTATAACCGGTGGACTTGACGAACATCGCCCCCGCTTCCGGGGTGTAGTACCAGTTAATGAATTCGTAAACCGCATCCACATTATTCGCATTCTTCGGAATCACGAAACCTTCCATCCATGCCAGAGCACCTTCTTTTGGTGCGCGGTAGGCGATGGGTTCACCTTCTTTTTTCAGGTTGAATGCAGTGCTGTCCCAAGTCTGGCCAATGATCGCACCATTGGTTCTGAAGGCACCCTGGGCTTCGTTCTCAGTGGACCAGAACTGGGCGATCATCCCCTTGTGTTCCACGGCGGTTTTCAGGATCACATCGAAGTTGGCACGCATGGCCTTTTCGTTTTTGTAGGAATCCAGCAGTGGATGCGGCAGTTTGCCCTGCTGTTCCAGCCACAGGCCAATCCCGACCAGCGCCGAATGGCCACGTACGGCTACGCCGCCGTTGTGCTCAGGATTCCAGAGATCACCATAGCTCAAATTTTTCGGATCAACTTTGGCATATTCAGTGTGGTAACTGATTGCCTCAGTCCCCCAGTCCGAAGGAGCGAAATAGCGCTTGCCGTCTACCACGCCTCCAACTTCGGAGCCGCTCATGGCGCTGTCAAGACAGCCATCCCATTTGACGCGGGAAGTATCGAGAGGCTGCACCAGATCAAAATCAACGTATCCGGGAACCCTGTCCACCGTCGGCATGATGATATCAAAGCCGGTGCCGTCAGTTGCACGCAGCGAGTTCATCAATTCATCATTAGTTCCATAGGGAGTGAAAGTGGCATTGATACCGGTCTTGGCTTTGAAGTCAGCCAGCATATCTTCGGTGATATAGCCGGCCCAGGCATAGATCCTGAGTTCTTTGGTGGCAGCCAGCGCCTTGTTGATATAGAACGGAGAGGCTGCGGCCGCTCCGGCTAACATGGCGCCTTTAACAAACTGTCTACGAGAAAGGGACATAGTGGCTCCTTTATTTGTGTGTTTTGCCGGCCCTCAGGTTCAATAAACCCAGCAGTTTCAGGCAACCTGCAGCATCTTTTGAGGATCGGCAACGATTCTTTTTGTTCGGTTCAGTAGCAACCGAAACTGTTTTTATTGAATACACATTCAATTTTAAGCATAAAAAAATAACAACTGTCCAGTCATAACCAAATCAGATGTTCGATTTTTTTCGCTGGGGAGAAAATTGGGGAGGGATGATAAAAGCCCCATTTTCCTGGGGCCTAGAAATCATATTAGGATGACATTGAGATGACAGTGTCTGTGGAAAAAACTGAACAAGCTGCCAAAATTCAATCAAGTTTTTTAAATAGCCAGCGTGGCTTCTACCTCAATCAACAGCTCGGGATCAAACAAACTATCCACTTTCACCAGTGAACTCGCCGGCAGGTGAGCACCATAAACGGCAAACAGTGTTTTTCGCAATTCACCCAGGTTTTCCAGTTCCGTCACAAAAATGGTGACTTTGATCAATTGCTCCAATCCACAACCTTCCGCATTGGCGACGGCTTCTATCTGGCGAAAAATTGCACTCGCCTGATGACCGATGGAAGCTTTGTAAGCTTCTGTACCGTATGCCGTCAATCCTGAGAGATATAACGTATCCCGATGCTTGACTGCATGGACATAGGGTCCTGCCGGTTCACCCAGCTCGCTATGGTTGATTCGCTTGAGTGTCATATTCCGCTTCCTTTTTCTTGCTTATCGTCCAGGTGGTTAATAAATGAACCCTGGGGCCAACCAGAAATGATATTACCGCTGCAGCCGGCCAGGCGGTGATAAAGGCGGTTCCCCACTTGAATATAAATCCATCCACCAGTCCCAGGTTGATCCATGTAACCCAGGCCGTCATCAGAATTGACAATGCCAACGACATGAACAGTGCGAAAATCAGTCGGTATTGAAGTGTCATGGCTATTTATCCTCCAGTGCATTGACTCTTTTTACCTCAAGAACCTCTGTCAGGTTGAGGTTGAAATACCGCTTTGTATGAGCGGCATCCATATGTGCCTTAAATCCTTCTTCCCCATTCCAGACTTCCCACAGCCAGAACTCTCCCGGTACATCTGCATCCTCAAATATCCTGAACTCCGCACACCCTTCTTCCTGCCGGGTATGCTGTACCAAATGACTCAGCTCACGGCGGGCAAGCTCAAGACGTTCAGCATCCGAAACCCGGATATGTGCTGTCAGGCAATAGGCATTCATAGGGTTTTCCTTATCTAGTGCATTATCTAGTGCATATTTATCCCGTACATTTTCCTGATGAATTCACACGTCATCATGTACAGACACAGAATACCAATCTATCATTTATGCAAGAATAGCCATTTCAACAAACCTATTTTACATATTTGCAAAGATGCTGGATGAGCTGAAAATTTTCATTATCACCGCGGAGGAAGGTAGCCTCACAGCCGCCGCTGCCAGACTGAATATGACCGTGGCCACGGTATCACGGCGCATCAGCAGCCTTGAAGAGCATTTGAAATGCCGCCTGCTGCACCGCTCCCCGAGGGGATTGTCCATGACTCAGGAAGGACAAACCTACTTTAACGAATGTGCTGAGTTTATCCGTTCTCTCGATCAACGGATGGACAGCCTGAATGACACGCTCAACAGTCTATCCGGCCCCTTAAGAGTTTTAGCTCCTACCAACCTGGCTGTCGGCCCGCTGGATGCCTTCTGGCAACAATTCATCCGACAATACCCGGAAATTGAGCTGTCCGTAGAGTTGAGTAACGACTTCATCGATATCAAACAGGCTCAGGCTGATATTGCTATTCGTATTGGCCAATTACCGGATTCAACACTGGTACAGAAGTTTCTCGGTCACATCAATACTATTCTGGTATCGGCACCACCGGATAGAAATGGTCGCCCGCTACCAGAATCCATTAACGATCTGGAAAACTGGCCGACGGTTGCCACCCATGTTCTCAACCATTGGGAACTCGCTCATGAAGACGGCAGCAAAACTGTTCTGAAAAAGCCTCATCACTATATCTCCAACGATCTGTCGCTGGTCATCAATATTGTAAAGGCAGGTGGCGGCATCACGCTGATGCCGGTCAGTGCAGTATATGAGGATTTACAAGCCGGAAATCTGGTGCGGGTGATGCCCAAATGGCAGGGGCAGGACCGGCATTTCTCACTGGTATGGCCCTATAGGCGCGCCGTTTCAGTAAGAACCAAAGCTTTCATGACTTCCCTCTCCGGTTATTTGCACAGCAAGCCCTGGTTTCATGACTAATCACGCTTAAGCACAGCTATGGTTTGATACGAGCGTCATCCGGACTTTGTTCTATGTACTCTTTGATCAGCTCTGCCAGCCACTCCATAAATATCCGCACACGTTTGGACAAGTTGCGCCGGTGAGGATAGACCAGATACACCGGTATCGGTTCCGCCTGATACTGCTTTAGTACTTCGACCATAGCACCACCGTCGAGATATTTGCGAACACCCACCGCTGGGGATTGAATCATTCCCAATCCCGCCAAACAGGCGTAGCTATATGCTTCGACATTATTAACAGTCACTGCTCCAGGTACTTCTATGGATTGATACTGGCTACCATCCCAGTATTCCCACCCCTCCTTCTTACTTCCCAATACAGGAACATAGTGAACCAACCGGTGTTCGGGTAATTGCTCCAACGATTCAGGTTCACCGTATTCTTCGATATAGCCGGGGCTGACACAGGTCACGATGCGCATTTCCCCCAGAAATCTGGCCACCAGACTGGAGTCGGACATCGCTCCGGCACGAATCACACAATCAAATCCTTCCTGAATAATATCCACCCGACGATCCGTACTGCTGATCTCCAGCTCAATGCCTGGATACTGATCCAACAATGACTTCAGATTGGGTATCACGAGATTCTTGGCCAGCCCGGTAGTCATATCCACCCGGATTCTACCTCCCAGGTGTGCAGGAGATTGCTGGAACATTGACTCCAGTTCATCAAAATCTTCCAGTAGGTCTTTGCCTCTTTGGTAAAATGACGTTCCGTCCTGAGTCAACCTGACCCTGCGCGTCGTCCGATGCAATAACTGAGCACCGACTTGCGTTTCCAGTTGCTGTATCGAGTTGGATACCGTGGCCTTGGGAATATTCATCTCTTCCGCGGCGCGGGTAAAACTTTCCAACTCGGCTACCCGAAGAAATACTCTGATGGCTTCAAATCTGTCCATCGATCATCTCCCCCTGCTGATCCCCTTTGAACATATCCAATTTCTATTTCCTGCCCCACTTACAGCGCCTATTTCCAGCGTCATGTGAAGCGTCCTCAAGCGGCCCATTGTTATCGATTTTCGAACAGTCAAATCATTTTTAGCATATTTATCCAAATTAATCACAACAATAAACTGATCCTGTCGTTGTAATCACCCAACAAATTGACTTGGAGACCCATCATGAGCAGCAAGATCGCAATCGTTACCGGAGGCAGCCGAGGACTTGGAAAAAACACTGCCATTCATCTGGCAGAAAAAGGAAATGACGTCATCCTGACCTATCGCAGCCAGCATGGTGAAGCTGCCGAAGTCGTCTCGCAGATAGAACGGATTGGCCGTAAAGCTGTGGCTATTCAATTGGATGTTGCCGATACCGCCAGCTTCGCATCTTTTGTGGAACGCGTGAAAACCGAACTTCACCAAACCTGGCAGCGGGAGACTTTTGATTACCTGATCAATAACGCGGGTATCGGCATTCATTCTGAAGTCGCGGACGTCACTGAGGAACAATTCGACCAACTGGCAAATGTTCATTTTAAAGGTGTGTTTTTCCTCACACAGAAGTTACTTCCCGTCATAAAAGATGGAGGAAGCATCATCAACATTTCCAGCGGCCTGACCCGCTTTGCCATTCCCGGCTACGGCGCTTATGCCGCAATGAAAGGGGCAGTTGAGATCCTGACCAAATACCTGGCCAAGGAACTTGGTCCCCGAGGTATCACCGTCAATGTCGTCGCCCCCGGCGCAATTGAGACCGATTTCGGTGGAGGTGCGGTACGGGATTCAGAAGATCTCAATCGGTTTATTGCATCACAGACCGCACTGGGCCGAGTCGGATTGCCGGATGATATCGGCGGGGTCATCGCCTCCTTGTTGACGGAAGATAACCGCTGGGTAAACGCCCAGAGATTGGAAGCTTCTGGCGGTATGTTCCTCTAACGCCCAAACCTCCATCGCGTCTATGACATTTAATCCTTCATCACTTATTTTTTATCCCTTAATCTTTAATTACCGGGAGGTTACCGGTCTATCTGACCGGTAATCGTTTCTATTTCAGGACAGGTTGTTGTCGGCGTTCCAATAAGGTTAAATGTCGGCTTTCAGAAATGGATCTATTGCCGTATATGGATGGCGACCTTAACTTTCCCACAAACTCCTGGATGAACCTTTCTGAACAACAGGGTAACGACGACTTTGTAAAGCCTCGCGCTTGCTCTGTCGTACTCAAGTGGACGCTGGTTATCGCCCTGCTCTTGCATATTTTGGCATTGAGCATTCCTTTCAAAACGTCTGACGGCCATGGCACCGATCCAACGAAATCCACCTTGGAAATCGAGCTTGGCTGGGGTTCAGACATGCCGGTCAGCCGACCTGAAACAAGCGAACCGTCCAGCCAAAACACCAACACTGCAAACGTCCGGGTGCAGACTGATTCGTCACCTGCCAAACCTCTTTCTACGATTCAACCTTTAAGTGAACAGAACATTCCTGCCGCTGAAGCATTGCCCTTAGCAGAAGAAAATAATCCTGAGGTTGCATCAACGAATGAAGAGCGCATTGAAGTGCCAACGATCGATCAGCCACCGCCCGCCAACCCACCTTCACTATCATCTTCTCCCTCTTATCCTTCATCGAGCCAAGCGGATCATGAGAGAGCTTCCGAAGAGTCTTTGGGAACCTCGTTACTGGACAATGCCCTGACGATGGCCCGCGAAATCGCGGTGGAAGAAGACAAATCGACTACCGCTCACTTTGATCGGCGTGTAGCCAAAGCCATTGAGGAGGCAAAGATATACAATCAACCCGGCCAATACCCTGACGACCAAATCGTCAGTTACGAGGATCATATGGGTCGGCAGTTTGTCAAAGTAGGGAAAAACAGCTGCTTTGAATTGGTAGACGGCACTGTTGGGCTGCAAGAAGGTAAAGTCTGGTATTTCTCAGACGAGTGCCCTGGCATGAACGACAAACCAACGATTTCATTCGACCGAATAAACTGATTCGCCTCAGTGACAACGCTATTGATAAGCGGAAATAATGGCCTGAATGCTCCCGTCGGCGACACGACGCTCAATCTGCCTATTCATTTTCTCCAGCAGTACCACACATGACGACTCTCGAGACAGGGACAAATGGACGGAATTGACACTCACCGGCGTGGGTAGCACGGAGATACCTTCCCCATAACCAAGTGCTTTGATTTTCAGGTTTCCGCTATACAGAGGAAGAATCATATAGTCCAGACGCCTCTTCATCAGCATCTCAATCATCTGGGTGTGCTGTTTGACCTCATAAATATCGAGATTGGGTTTAAAACTGTCAAACTCCTGACCCAGACTAATTCCGGCAGGAATAACGCCAGCCTTGCCGATCAGGTCAGACAGGCTGGAGTAACTGAATTCTTCCCCTTTTCGAACAAATACATGAACTTTATCGGACGCAAAATCACGGGTGACAGCCCAGCGTTTGGCACGCTGCTCCGTCCAGTAATTCCCCGCCAATAAATCTGCAGTTCCATTGTCCATTTCCAGCTCAATCCGCCGCCATGGAATCCCGACATCGATTTCAACCGACACTCCCAGATCAGCTCCCAGAAGACGTACCACATCGTAAGCAATACCAATAGGCTTGTCCGGTTGATCAGGAGAGGTGTAGGCGAAGGGTATCCATTGATCAGAGCCAACCACCCTGATTTTTTCACATGCGGCAGCAGAGAGTGGAGTCCAGAATCCAATAAACGCCAACCACGCCAGCATGTTTAACACACCAGTCGGCCACATCAGGGAACGAATATTCTGCATAATACGACACTGTATTCTCATCGCTACCAAATAAACGCGATGCAAGGACGCATGTCAACCTTCATGGGCTCTCTCAAGCTACGAGACTCTGTCGGCAAAGACGGTAAAAATGCATCAATAGACGTCAAGCTAATCAAAGCCTTAATCAATGTGTATTCTCGCATTAGTAAAGAAGATACATTCACAGTTGAGGAAAAGTGCGACGAAAAACTCATTAAAGCAATCAACAACTTTCAGAAGAGCATTGCGGACAATAGTCTTGCAGACTTTAAAACACAGCTAAAGAGCAAAACTAACTGGCCGGCAGTCCCCAAAGACCGCTTTAATCGCCGCAATACTTACTTAGAAAAAGCCAAGTAGGCAACATATGAGACGACTTTTCTGTTTACTTCTACTTTCTCCAATCGCCTGTTCAGCACTGACTGAAACGACAGGGATTCCGGCTTCTGTAAGCCAGGTTCAAACCGAAATTGTGAATGGTCAGATTGTCAGAATTATCCAGCACAATATGGAACTCAACCCTACCGTGCAATTTGAATTGCTTTCCCGTCCTAACTTTGAAGCCATACAAACCCTGACGATTAGCGAGATCCCTTATGATGGTGAGATGCTGAGCTTAAAGGATTCAAGCGGGGCATTCGTGGAAGACATCAGTATTGAAAATAATCACGTAAATATACTTTTTGATTACTACTTTCTTGAGGGCGGCTCAGTTCTACTGGAGTGCGAGTTACCGGTTACAAAAGAGAGCTTTGACGCACTCCAGTGCCATAAACAGTAAAAAAGACTAGCCCCTTGACTCACGAAGTCTTCCGGCAGGATCCTCACCGGTCGGAAGACTAATGTCGTTGAGAGCTTGCGCAAATTAAATCGCGCTCAAAATATTCTGCTATAAGCCTGGTCTTGCACGCTGAATAATTGCTCCAAGGTCCGCGCCTTGCCCTAACGTTCCGTACATATGACCTCCATCACGGAGACGGCTTTGTATGAACGCCCCCGCAACCTCGGCTGTAGAATATTGAATGAGTGTCACACCCTGCCAGAGTAGCGCCATGTTTTCCACCACCCGACGCAGCTGGCTTTCCTCTACGCCTGGTTGTGAAAACACCTGTTTCAGATCATGCAGGCTGGTATCGAATTCCTCATAGTGGCCTTTCGCTTTCTCCAATTCCTGGATAAAGGCATCCACAACCCGGGGTTCCCGCTGTATAGCCCTTGCCACATCGAGACACTGGACGTTGCCGGAACCTTCCCAAATAGCATTGATGGGCGACTCTCTATATAAGCGGGCCAGGACATTATCTTCCACCACCGCGACACCGCCGATACACTCCATGCTTTCATAAGTGTGCTGGGCAGCCCGCTTGCAAATCCAGTACTTCCCGACGGCTGTGCCGATGCGTATCAGCAGCTGTTCTGCTTCATCCTGCGGATTATCCAGCGCATGGGCCAGACGCATACTGATGGCCAGTGCCGCTTCAGATTCAATGGCGAGGTCCGCCAGTACATTCTGCATCAACGGCTGCTCATGCAGATTTTTGCCGAACACACTTCGTCCGCCGGTATGATGAATCGCCTGTGCGGTTGCCAGCCCCATGATGGCCGAAGATCCGACCATGCAGTCAAACCTTGTCATGGCCACCATTTCCAGAATCGTACGAACACCCCGCCCTTCTTCCCCGATCATCCAGGCAAAAGCTCCACGGTATTCAACTTCTGAAGAGGCGTTGGAGACGTTACCCATCTTGTTCTTGATACGTTGAACATACATGGCATTTTTGCTGCCGTCAGGACGCCAGCGCGGCAGCAGAAAACAGGATAAGCCACCGTCAGTCTGAGCCAACACCAGGAAAGCATCACACATCGGCGCCGAGCAAAACCACTTATGCCCCACGATCTCATACGCTTGCCCTGGACCCGCTTGTCCGATGGGACGGGCTCTCGAAGTATTGGCCCGCACATCCGACCCGCCCTGCTTTTCCGTCATTGCCATACCGATCGTCAGGCCCTGTTTCTCAAAGAACGGAACGTTGCGGGGATCATAGGTATTGACAAGGATTTTAGGCAGCCATTGCTTCGCGATATCCGGTTGATGCTGAAGTGCCGGAACACTGGCAAACGTCATGGTCAGAGGGCAGCCGCTTCCAGGATCCGCCTGACTGTGCATGTATTCGATACCCGCTCTTACGACATGGGCTCCCGGAACGGAATGGGTCCAGGGAAGGCTGTGGTGACCGGCTTCAATCGCAGACTGCATCAGCTGATGATAAGCCGGATGATAGTTCACCTGGTCAATCCGGCGACCAAACCGGTCGTGGGATTGAAACTCCGGTTTATGGCCGTTTGCGTCAAATCCCGCTCTCAGCAGTTCATGACCGACTTTATCGCCGTACGCAGCTAATTGATCCTGCCCCCAGGCCCCGCCAAATTTTTCAACGTAGTTCTGCAATACACGATCACTGTTGAAAGCATTGTAGTTTTCGAGGGGAGTCGGTTGATTGAAAACCTCGTGGGTTTCAGCCATCGGTATCTTGCCGGTCATAAGAGGGCTCGCTTACTGGTTATTCAATGGTCAGTTCCCGCCATTATAGTCCGGCCTTTTCAAAAGTTGAATAGCGATTCACTTTTTAAATAAAGAGCAACCAATGATCCATCATGGTTACTCACAGAAGTCGCCTTCAGCTCAACTTCTGATAGGTTTGATTCTCCTCAGAAAACTCTTCTCCGGAACCTTTGCAGTTTTTTCCTGGCAACCTGCAGCTTGTCATCCACAAACGAACGCTATTCGCCGATGTCCTCATTCCACAACTCAGGTGCTTTCTCAATCAGTTCGTTCATTAACCCAATACATTCCTCATTCTGCAGTACCGAGACTTCAACCCCACGGGACCGAAGCAATTCCTCTTCCCCCATAAAGGTTTTGTTTTCTCCCACAATAACCCTGGGTATGCCATAAAGGAGTATTGCTCCCGAGCACATGGGACATGGCGACAGCGTCGTATAGAGTGTGCATTCCTGATATACCTTGGCCGGCAGTCGTCCAGCATTTTCAAAGGCATCCATTTCCCCATGCAGAACAACACTTCCCTGCTGTACTCTGCGGTTGTGCCCCCGACCAATAATTTTGCCGTCATGAACGATGACGGAGCCAATAGGAATGCCTCCCTCTTCCAATCCTTTTCGGGCCTCTTCGATCGCCGCCTGCATGAATGGATCCATAAAATATCTCCTGTTTTCAAATCGTTGGATACTTCATGAATGTAGCTGGATTCATGATTAAAACAAAGGATGATTTTTTGGGTCGTGACTCGTATGCTTGAACCCCACACTGACAACAGACTCAAAAGGACAAGTCGGATTCCTCATGCTTTTCCAACCTGCTCCCTGGTTGCGCAACGCGCACCTTCAGACTCTCTGGGCGCCCCTGTTTCGCAAGCCACCAGATTTGTTCCGACAAAGAGAACGTCTGACACTCCCTGATAACGATTTTCTTGACCTGGACTGGTATCACCTACCCACCGGGAAAGCGCGTTCTGACACTGACTATTATTGTGGCACTGACTATTGCCCACTGGTCGTCCTGTTTCACGGTCTGACCGGTTCCAGCAGCAGTACGTACATACTCGGAATGCAACAGGCGCTGCTGGAACAAACCTGGACTTCAGTCGCAGTAAACTTTCGTGGGTGTTCCGGCCGCCCGAATCGTTTGCCCAGGGCCTACCACTCCGGCGAGACAGGCGATATCCATTTCGTGCTAACCACAATGCGGCAGAGATTCCCTAAGCGGCCAATCATCGCCATCGGTTACTCACTGGGCGCAAACGCCCTGTGTAAGTGGCTGGGAGAGCAGGAAAAACAGAGCATCATCAATGCAGCCGTCATTGTTTCAGCTCCTTACGAATTGGCCAGATGCTCCACCCGTTTGGATCAGGGGTTCTCCAAGGTTTACCGCAAGCGGCTGATCACAGAACTCACCGAAGGTATAGAACAAAAGAAGTCGATGTTCCTCCATACAGGGCAACATCAACATTGGCAGACGTTGGAGAATCTCGGTCCTTTGTCCGATGTGAAAAGCTTCTGGGAATTTGACAATAGAGTGGTGGCACCTTTACACGGATTCACCTCGGCAACGGATTACTATGAACGTTCCAGCGCCCGGCAATATGTGCCCTATATACAGACCCCGACATTACTGGTTCACGCGATTGACGACCCGTTCATGCCGGATGATGTAGCGCCAACACCTGATGAATGCCCTGAAAAAGTATCCCTGGTGCTGACGCCTTTCGGCGGTCACGTCGGATTCGTGACCGGCAGTTGGATTCCGTGGAAAACCGAATTCTGGTTGGAGGATTTCATTCCCAAATGGCTGTCGGAAACGATTCGCCAGGAAGTGTTTCCCTGATCGTTTACCAGGATCCGGTATTTTTCATGGAAAGCCAGGGTTCCGAAGGAGGTAAAGGTTCTCCTTTTTGCAGCAGCTCAATGGAAATATTATCGGGGGACCTGACAAAGGCCATATAGCCGTCTCTGGGAGGGCGATTGATAATCACACCATTGTCCTTCAGCTTCTGGCAAGTGTCGTAAATATTGTCCACCCGATAGGCAAGGTGTCCGAAGTTTCGCCCTCCGGTATATTCCTCAGCATCCCAGTTATAGGTCAGTTCCACCATAGGAGCCTTATTTTCACGGGCACTGTCAATGTCTCCGGGAGCCGCCAGGAAGACCAGGGTGAAACGTCCTTTTTCACTGTCTTTACGGGAGACTTCAACCAGTCCTAACTTGTTACAGTAAAAATCCAGGGAGACTTCCAAATCGGACACTCTCACCATGGTATGCAGGTATTCCATCATTCATTCCAACTCAGTTTTTATTCAGGCCAGCAGCTTACTTAGACCAACCGTTAATTCGGGCCGACTTAATATATTCAGAGCAACAGTATATTCATGCTCGCTTGGTTTGCATTCCAACTTGGCTTACTCATGCCAAGCAGAACCATTAATGTGTTTCTTATCTGCTTGATAATATGTCTGTTTAACAGTATTCCAAGGGTAACTCTGTACTGTCGATAACCCGCCTCAGCACGAAACTGGAATGCACGCCGCTGACCCCGGGGATTCGGGTGATTTTGTTTAGCAGAAAAACATGGTACGCATCCATATCCGGGATCGCTACCTTCAGCATGTAGTCCGCGTCCTGCCCTGTAATCAGATAGCATTCCTGAACTTCCGACAGCTCCCCCACCCGCCTTTCAAATTCCTCAAATCTCTCCGGCGTATGGCGGTCCATGCCAATCAAGAGGACTACGGTAAGTGCCAGGCCCAATTTTTTGCGTTCCAGTAGCGTTACCCGCTTCAGAATAATTCCCGCCTCTTCAAGCGCTTTCACTCTTCTGAGGCAGGGAGAGGGAGACAGCCCGACTTTCTCGGCAAGCTCCTGGTTGGATAGCCCCCCATCCTTTTGCAGACATTCCAGGATACGACGATCTATACGATCGATTTTGACAAGCTTCTCAGACATAGAGACAGATAATTCCAATTTTTTGTCAATAGACGAAATTTAATGCCAAATATAATCCAAACAGAACAAAGTTCGCAAACACATTGCGCAGAGCTTTTCTTACACTATGCCTCACACTCACAAAGTGAAAGTTATTCCTCTACCCGACTATCAGTCAGGCCAGGTGTTTGAATTACCAGGGAATAGAGTTGCCACGGCCACAAGCCGGATGCACGCCGGAAAACAACATTGCCATAAGCGGTCTTGCTTTCTGAAAGGCGGGATGGGAAGCCACCCGCCACCAGTAACACCACGACATAGTGATAATTGAGTGAATCTATTACAAGGATCTGACCATGAGCTTTGACCATCGCAAATACCAAGCGTTTACACCAATCCGCAAAACCGACCGTCGCTGGCCTGATCAAGTGATCGATAAAGCGCCGCTATGGTGTGCCGTGGATCTACGCGATGGTAATCAGGCACTGGTGAAGCCCATGAACGTTCATCAGAAACAACGGATGTTCGATTTGTTGGCAAAATGCGGTTTCAAAGAGATTGAAATCGGCTTTCCGGCCGCCAGCCAACCGGATTTCGACTTTTGCCGCAAACTCATTGAAGAAGACAGAATTCCCGAAGGCGTGACCATTCAGGTACTGACTCAGGCACGCCCCGAACTGATTGCCCGCACCTATGAGGCCCTTAAAGGGGTCAAGAGAGCAATTGTTCATGTCTACAATTCCACATCCACGGTTCAGCGCGAACAGGTATTCGGCCTGGACCGTGAAGGCATCAAGAGCATTGCCGTACAGGGTGCTCGTGAGGTGAAGCGCCATGCTGAGAACTATCCGGATACAGAATGGACTTTTGAATATTCACCGGAAAGCTTTACCGGAACTGAACTGGATTTCGCAGTGGAAGTCGTGGATGCCGTCAATGATGTCTGGCGCCCCGATCAGGGACAACCGGTAATTATCAACCTTCCGGCCACGGTCGAGATGGCAACCCCCAATGTCTATGCGGATCAGATTGAATGGATATGTGACAGCATGAAATATCGCCCACATGTTGTGATCAGTCTGCATACCCATAATGACCGTGGCTGCGGTGTGGCCGCGGCGGAACTCGGCGTCATGGCGGGTGCCGACCGTATTGAAGGGACACTGCTGGGGAATGGTGAGCGTACCGGCAACATGGATTTGGTCACCATGGCCATGAACCTGTACTCACAGGGAGTGGATCCTGAAGTGGATTTATCCAACATGGCCGAGATTATAGAGACGGTAGAGTCCTGTACCGAAATCAGTACACATCCGCGCCACCCCTATGCTGGAGAGCTGGTCTTTACGGCTTTCTCCGGAAGCCACCAGGACGCCATCCGGAAGTGTCTGCACCGACGCAAGCCGGACGATATCTGGAATGTCGCCTATCTGCCTATCGACCCTTCGGATCTGGGACGTCGATATGAGGAAGTGGTACGCATTAACAGCCAGTCCGGAAAGGGCGGCGTCACCCATATTCTGGAACGGGACTACAACATCAGCCTGCCCCGCTGGTTACAGATAGAATTCGCACGAGTCGTTCAGAAAGCGGCTGAAGAAACCGGGGGCGAAATCGATTCGCACACGGTCCATCGGTTGTTCGAAGAACAGTACCTCAACATTCCGAAGGGCTGGCGTCTGCGCACCTATGATTTGCACCGTACCGATGAAGGCGTTCAGGCCCAGGTTGAGTTTGGAGAGGATGCAATTGTCTCCGGACTGAGAGGATTCGGCCATGGCGCTGTCGAAGCTTTGGCAGAAGCAATCCAAAACCGCTTCCATGTAACGATCAAAGTCGATGCCTATGATGAATATGCCCTGAGCGAAGGCACCAATGCCAACGCACTGGCTTGTATCAATGTGGAAATCAACGATCAGGTGATTACCGCTGCCGCATTGGCGGAAGACACGACCACAGCTACCTTGCAGGCATTGTTAACTGCTGTCGGCCGCTACGAAACTGAGTGGGGAGCCAATCTGGAGCTCAAAGTCGGCTAAACGGGAAACTACACAAAAAAAAGGGCCAAATGGCCCTTTTTTATTGCTCAAGCAAAACGCTTACTTGATCCAGTATTTGCCCCAGTGGTCATTGTCATAAGCAACAGACTTCATCATGCGGAACATGGTGGGTGCATTTGCTGCTTCAATTTCCTCGTCGAGCAATCTGGTGGAGCGGGATAACCAGCTGGTGACAAACGCAATCGCGTCACCGTTGATTTCCAGAGCTTCCATGTCGATGTTGTTGATATCGTCACAAGCCTGGTGATAGCAGTGGTCAAGTGCAACGCCTACCTCACCGCCATACTTTGCAGCCTGCTCTTCAGTCTTGGGCACTTCAGCACCAGTGAACAATCCGCCGAAGGCAATACCGTCCTGGAAGAACTGGGCATAGTCTGAACGGAAACTGATTTCAGTGCCTTCAGATGGCAGACCGCGGATCTTGAAGTATTCTTCGAACAACTTTTCAGTGGCTTTAGAACCTGCTGGACCTTCCAGGCCGAAGTCAGATCCGTCACCGTCATAGATCATGTAGGCATAGTTGGGAGACGCGATCATGTCAAAGTTGAGATAAACCTTGATCTTGTCTTTCTCTTCCTGAGGCAGATTCTGAACATAATCAGTTGAACCTACCAGACCAGCCTCTTCAGCTCCCCACCAGGCGAATCTGACCTTGTTATGGACGCGGGCATCACGCATTTGTATTGCCAGCTCCAGGTTGGCCGCGCTGCCAGAACCGTTATCATTGATGCCGGCACCCTCAAACACAGAGTCAAGGTGAGAACCGATCATCACCACGTTGTCGGGATCGCCGCCACGGGTTTCTGCAATGACGTTCACAGTTTCAGTTTGTACGCGAACCACATCAGCCACCATGTTCATGGAGAGCTCTTTTGTTTCGGACCAGGCCACGCCATTGTCGTAGGTGGCGAAGAATACCGGAATGTTGCCGGAGTAATCATCGCTTAAGGTTGCGTTGATCAACCCTTTACGGTCATCAGTATTGCCCTGATTGAAAATGATGGCACCCACTGCACCAGCAGCTGCTGCGTTTTCAGCTTTTTGCTGGAAGCTACAGGCTCCACGCTGAACCAAAGCAATATTCCCAGCAGTGAATCCGTCAAAGTCTTCCGGCTCACAACCACTGGTAGAACCGTTGTCTGCACCCAGATCCAGATCAACCGCTTCCACCATACCGGTGACATCACCAGCATCAGTCTGGGTCAGATAATTGAAATCTTCTTCGAAGACATACTCAACACCCGAATCACCAACAGTTTTCAGTGTTCCAGGACCTTGTGGATAGAACGCATTGAATGGGAAGGTATCCAGCTTGGGCTCATATCCGGCACTCTTCAGGGTGTTCATGACATATTCAATGGAATCATCATAACCCTTCAGGCCAGCGGCCCGGGTTCCGTTATTGGCGCGGGCAATATCATTCAGCATTTCAAGATGCTGCTTGATATTTTCGGCGGTCATACAACGGGGCAATCCAATTGGACTATGGCTCAGCCGTCCGAATTTGCATTCGAATTGAGTGGGAGTGCCACTCCAATATCTGTCCAGAAAATTGCCACTATCCGCAAAAGCACTGCTAGCTGTCGAAAGAAAGACGGAAGATAGAGCGAAAGACATGTACTTAGACTTTATTATCATCAGTCGAACTCCTTTATATTGCATGTTATGCAATGTGTTTTTTTTATGTCGTCGGCTTGTGGCCGACCTACTTCCTTGGCCTGATTACTACGCCCATACCTCTTACTTCGCTGGTTAGGCAATGCAGGGGAGTTCATGGTGAACCTGCATTCTTTTTTTTAGAAGCCTTTTGGCATAAGTAATTTCCGATACAACTTTTTGCCTATATCAAATAAAAAACGCCGGATTAAACCGGCGTCAGATAAAACGTAAATAACTATCCCGATTCAGACAAGATCGTCGACTTTCTCAATATGGTGTGCAGTTGTCCCCTTCGGTACCGGCAGCAACAGATTCAGAAGAATCGCCACCACTCCACATAGAGCGATACCTTTGAGGCTCCAATCCCCCTGCCCGATCACCATTCCGCCAATTCCAAAGACCAGAGTGACGCCAACGATTACCAGATTACGGGCCTCGCTCAAATCCACTTGATGCCGGATCAGCGTATTCAGCCCCACCACAGCAATGGAACCAAACAGCAGACACAAAATGCCTCCCATGACAGGCACCGGAACGGTCTGCAGTGCAGCGCCAAATTTCCCGACGAAGGCCAATAGTATGGCGATGACGGCGGCCCAGATCATAATCTTCGGATTAAAGTTCTTGGTCAGCATCACTGCCCCGGTCACTTCCGAATAGGTCGTATTGGGAGGGCCACCAAAAGCTGCGGCAGTCGCAGTTGCCACCCCATCCCCCAACAGCGTGCGATGAAGACCCGGCTTCTGCAGATAGTCTTTTCCAGTAACAGAACCGATGGCCAGAATATCTCCCACATGCTCAATCGCGGGAGCAATGGCGACCGGGATCATAAACAGTATGGCACTCCAGTTGAGTTCCGGAGCGACGAACTCAGGCAGCGCCAGCCAGCTTGCCTGCATTACGACACCGGTATCGACCACACCGAAGAGCGCAGCCAGGACATAACCAAAGGCGACGCCCACCAGAATCGGCACCAGACGGAATATTCCCTTGCCCACGACAGCAACCACCAGGGTCACCAGCAACGCCGGCATGGAAATCATCAACGCAGTGTTATAGGGAACCAGCTGTGCGGAGCCGTCCCCGGCTTTCCCCATTGCCATATTCACGGCGACCGGCGCTAATCCCAAGCCGATGGACATGATGACCGGGCCGACCACCACCGGTGGCAGTATCCGGTCAAGGATATCGGTGCCCCGGATTTTTATCACCGCAGAAAACACCATATAGGCCAGTCCGGCCGCCATGAGACCACCGAGTGTCGCCGGTAAACCGTAGGTGGATTTTGCCGCAATGATCGGAGCAATGAATGCGAACGACGAGGCCAGGAAGATCGGCACCTGTCCTCCGGTAATGATATGGAACAACAGCGTACCGACACCGGCAGTGAATAGTGCGACATTAGGATCCAATCCGGTGATCAGCGGCATCAGGACCAAAGCACCAAACGCCACGAACAACATTTGGGCTCCAGCCAATAGCTGCTTCCACAAAGGATCATTCAGGTGCCTGTCATCAATAACCCCTGAGTTAACAGGCGACTGTATCTGGGAGTCATTCATTGTTAAACATCCTTCTGTTTGGTACCGAATATTTTATCGCCCGCATCCCCCAAGCCCGGTAAAATGTACCCCTTCTCATTCAAATGACTGTCAATTGCGGCCGTATATATATCAACATCAGGATGCCTGTCCTGCACAGCTTTAATGCCTTCAGGTGCCGCCACCAGGACCAGCGCTCGAATTTCCGCGCTGCCGGCCTTCTTCAGCAAGTCGATGGTGGAATTCAGCGAACCACCTGTCGCCAGCATGGGATCAATAATCATCGCCAGCCGCTGGTCGAGTTCGCCAACCAGCTTTTCAAGATAAGTGCTGGCTTCAAGCGTTTCTTCATTTCGAACCTGGCCGACCACGCTCACCTTAGCGCCGGGAATCAGCGACAACACCCCATCAAGCATTCCCAGGCCCGCCCGGAGAATCGGCACGACGGTCACTTTTTTACCTGACAACTTCTGTACGACGACATCACCCGCCCATCCTTTGATCGTTTCTGATTCCAACGCAAAGTCCTTGGTTGCCTCGTATGTCAGTAAAGCGGAAATTTCCTGCGCCAGCTCGCGAAAATTCTTGGTGCTTATATCTTCCCTTCGTAGCAGGCCAATTTTGTGTTGAATCAGGGGGTGTTGAATTTCGTAGACAGGCATATGGATTCTCCGGACATTTTTGCTTTTTTTCATGGGCGCAGGTTGAAGACAGTCATCAGACATTCAGAGACACCAACTGGCTAACCGGCCACTTTGCTCAAGAGGAACTATTCGATCACAAAGAGCTATTCGATCACAAAGAGCTATTTGATCAACAGGAACTATTTGATCAAGAAGAACTATACTGTAATAAAGCACTGGGCTTTCACTGAATATTAATCCAGCTACGCTGCCGGGTTAATATGGAGTGAGTGAAGACTTTATCCGTTAAGGAGTACAGCAATAGTTATGCCCTTGATGTTAGCTCACTTATACAGAGCATGCTTATTCAGAACAGGCTCCACCAGGCGCTCGCAGCGCCGCTCAGAGTTTGCGGACAAACGCCACACTCAACCAAGCGCCCGATTGCGGTGCATTTTAGCGTATTCAATCACCAAAACTGACTAAATCGACAACTTAGTGACGGCCTAAGAGGCTTTACAATAGTCTCTCAATGAGCTGATAGAGGGAGTATTCTTTGAATCCTGACCAAACAGTCAAGGATTGGAATAAAAAATGCAGCGCGAAATGTTTCGAGCTGAAGTCATGACATTGAAGTAAAAAAGTAGTACATAAAACATACAGGCAAGAAAAAGGAGCAGTCCAGGAAGTCATTACGGCAGTTTCCCTGAGGGGTAATAAACGACTAATCATGTCGGTGAAGGCGCACCGATCAGCTGAGGATAGGGCTATGGCAGTAAACAAAAATGTTCGAGCCATTTCGTTAACATCACATACTCACAGTGGTGTAAAGCATCCGGTACTCTGGGGGGCACCCAATATCTTGGATCGGGGTCCCATTATCGGCACGATCACTAATCCCGCAGATAAAAACACCATTGGTTCCCATGCGGGCTCCTATTGTGTTTACAGAGCCATGGCGGTCGCCAAAGGGGATCTTTCCCCCCTGCACAAGCCTGATCTGACCAATACTGAACCGGTCATAGAGTTAGGACCTCACCCTCAGTGGAGTGAGCAGGACAAGATTGTTTCCATTGATCCCTGGGGACACCGGGTAGCCATTGACTTCAAAGACAAGATCCAACTGGGAATGGATATCCGGCCGACCATCGCCATTACCAAGGCGCGTATCACCATACCAGAGATTCAATATGCAGTGCGCCAGGGACTGATCAAGGCAGACGGCCAGATTCTGCTGCCCAGTGGTGAGGCCAATGTCACAAAAATCGCACTTGAACCCGTATGGCATCTGCCAGGGATCGCCCGCCGTATCGGCGTGGATGAAACCACTTTGCGCAAAGCCATGTTTGAACATACCGGCGGGATGTTTCCAGAGCTGATAACCAGGCCGGACCGATCCGTTTTCCTTCCCCCCATCGGCAGCACGACCATTTATATGTTCGGAGATCATACGGCTATTCAGGATCCCTCCCGGGAGGTTGCCTGCCGGGTGCACGACGAATGTAACGGATCTGATGTGTTTGGTTCGGACATCTGTACCTGTCGGCCCTACCTGACTCATGGCATAGAAGTTTGCATCCGCATCGCTCAGCAGGGTGGCGTCGGCATTATTGTTTATAACCGCAAGGAAGGCCGCGCCCTGGGCGAGGTCACCAAGTTCCTGGTTTATAACGCCCGTAAGCGTCAGGTTGGAGGAGACCGCGCATCAGCCTACTTCCAGAGAACGGAATGTATTGCCGGGGTGGAGGATATGCGCTTTCAGCCGCTGATGCCTGACCCGCTGCATTGGCTGGGCGTCACCCGAATTGATTACATGGCTTCCATGAGCAATATGAAGTTTGACGCTCTGACCAGCCAGGGTATTCAGATCAAAAACCGCATCACCATCCCGGACGATATGATTCCCGAGGATGCCAAAGTCGAGATAGATGCCAAGATGGCCGCGGGGTACTTTTCCGACGGTAAAGTTGTCAGCGACGAAAATCTGGACAAGAAATTCGGCCGTGACCTGGAGGCTTATTAATATGAATCAGACGGATAGACCGGCAGCTAACGACAACACCGCCTACAGCGATGTGCAGTTGCATCTGTGGCGTGCCGACACCATCCGCTCACGATGCCGTGAAGTACTGGAGATAGCCCGCCGTGGAGACTTGATCGGTTACGAATACTTCCCCGAAAAGCTCCCGGCGGTGGCCGACTACGTCATTGAGGTAGCGAGAGATAACTACCCTGATCTGGAAGTACCACCGCACAGTCGCTGGCGCCATTTTTCCGCTGGCGGCGTGGACCGCTGGGCGGGGATCGCCCAGAAAATTACCGATAGTCCGGCTCAAAAAAAAGGTTCAAACGAGTCCAGCGAATTGCAGCGCAGTGCCACCGAGCTGACCATGGTCAGCGTATTGCTGGATGCCGGCGCCGGCGCTGATTGGCGCTATCGTGATTATTCTACAAACGACAAATCCGCCGCTGATACCTATTCACGTTCGGAAGGGCTGGGTCTTGCAAGCCTGGATCTCTATGGTTCCGGCTACCTTTCCTCCATTCGCAAGCCTTACCATATCGACGCTTCGGGGTTAACTTCCCTGAGTCTGGAGCAATTGGCGGAATGTTTCCAGGTATCGGACGACAACCCTCTCATCGGCCTCGAAGCCCGCTTGTCATTGCTGCATCAATTAGGACGAATGGTTGCCACCTGCCCTGCGATATTCGGCCGTGAAGGCCGCCTGGGACGACTGGTCGACTATCTGAAGAGCATGACCCAGGAGCCTTTATCGATTGATGTCGCTTTCCAGGAACTGCTGAAACTGCTGGCTGTCATCTGGCCGGAACGAATCCCGGGAGAAGTCCCTCTGGGCGATGTCTGGGAATATCCAGGAGTGGGCAAAAACGAGCCCGGTGCCAACTTAATCCCCTTTCATAAACTCACCCAATGGATGCTGTATTCATTAACCGAAGCCTGGCATCTCACCGGCATTACCACGACGGATGATCATGTTCTTACGGCCCTGGCGGAATACCGCAACGGAGGCCTGCTGTTGGATATGGGGGTTCTCAAACCGCGCAGAGAGGACTTCAGCCAACTGGAATTCAACCCCGCCGATCCCGAGGTTGTGGAACTGCGGGCTATGACGGTTGCCGTCATTGATGAGCTTTCACCTCTGATTAACGAACGTCTGACCGGCCTAGGCATAAAACTGTCTCAGGCCCAAATTCTGGAAGGCGGCACCTGGACGGCAGGGCGCCGGCTGGCTTTCGCCCGAACCCCCAATGGAGATCCCCCCATCAAATATCGAGCCGATGGCACTTTGTTCTAACCGGACAAAAATGAACGATAGAAGAGAACCAGACCACCTCGATGTGGTTCATTACCTTTGACCGATAAGAGAGCACGGATATGACGCTGACTTCCCTGGTGGAAAAATTTACTGGTGTTTACCAGGTCAACCATCCCTTTGTGCAACATAAACTGACCAGCCTTCGCGACAAGCACACTCCAACGCGGGAATTCAGAATGCTGGTGGAAGAGCTCGGCATTCTCATTGGCTACGAGGCAACCCGTGATCTGGAAACCGAACTGATCGAGGTTGAAACGCCGCTGGAAAAAACACAAAGCCCGGTCCTGAAAGGAAAAAAAATGTGCGTGGTCACCATCATGCGAGCCGGCAACGGCATGGCGGAAGGGGTGCTCAAGCTCTCCCCCTCGGCCCGGGTCGGACATATCGGGCTCTATCGTGATCCGCAGACAAAGATGCCAATAGAGTATTACGTGAAGATGCCACCGGATCTGGATCAGCGCACGGTGATCTGTGTTGATCCCATGCTGGCCACAGGACATTCAGCCACCGCTGCCGTGCATAAGATCAAGGAAATGGGGGCGCGTGAAATCCGCTTCCTGTGTCTGTTTGCCGCGCCGGAAGGTTTGGCCCTGTTCCGGGAGGAGCATCCTGATGTCCCGGTTTTTGCTGGTGTCATCGACAATCATCTGGACGATCATGCTTATATCAGACCCGGCGTAGGTGACGCAGGAGACCGTATCTACGGGACCAAGTAACCCGGACCTAGCCTACTATCCTACTACCCCACTACCCTAAGTGGCGGAACAATACCTGCCGCAGTTCGTCTCGCGATACGGGCTTGCACAAATGGCCATTGGCACCGGCTTCCAGGGATGCCTGTATATCCGAGGGAGCCGCATTGCCGGAAAGCATATAGATTGGCCTGGTATATCCCTGCTTACGCAATAGTTTCAGCGCTTCCATACCGTCCATGCCAGGCATCTGAATATCCATGATGATGAGATCCTGGGGGTATCTGGAGGCAATATCCACCGCATCATGACCATTCACGGCCACCTTGATCTCGGCATGGGCAGCAGCGCCTTCCACTTGCCGCTTGAGGAGCATCTGATTGGTGATGTTATCCTCCACAATCAGAATGCTGCAGGATTTTTCATAGGTCTTGGGCTGTAAGTGTTCGCTGATCACCTGATAGAAGTGCCTGCGGTTGATCGGCTTGGCGATGTAGTCATCAAAACCAACTTTCAGATAGTCATTCACCTGATGCTTCATGACGTTCGCCGTAATGGCGATCAGCGGAACACGGGTATGGATTTTCACCAGCTGCCTTGCAGTATCCTCACCTCCCATTTCGGGCATTTGAATATCCAGTAATATCAGATCAAAACTCTCTTGCTCTGCTGCCTCAATTGCCGCCCTGCCATTGCTGACGATTTTGGCCTCCAGCCCCGCCTGCTTCAGCAACCGGGAAATCAATTGCTGGTTATCCTCGTTGTCCTCGGCTAACAAAATCCTGCCTTTTAATTGAGGAATGACGAGATCGGCTTCAAGCAATGTGGTTTCTGTTGCCTGCTCTAGCTCCTCATAGCTCTTGAGCCATTTCATTCCTATTGCCGGCCCCGGATCAACCGTCAGCACAAAACAACTGCCCTGCCCTTTACGACTGCTGGCGATAATTTTTCCTCCCAGCAGTTTTGCCAGTTCCCGTGAGATATGGAGACCCAGACCGGTTCCGCCATACTGCCGGGTCGTTGAGGAGTCTGCCTGAACAAAGGGTTCAAATACTTTATCCAGTTCCTCGGTCGTCATACCGATGCCAGTGTCCTCTATCGCGAAAGACAGCAGATGTCGGGCCTGATCGTATGCGATCCGAATATCAATCCTGCCTTGATGAGTAAACTTGATGGCATTGGAACCGAGATTGAACAAGATCTGCTTGAGACGGGTGGGGTCCGAGACAAACATCTTCGGCAATGGAAAGACCGGCGTAATTGAAAAAGTAAGTCCTTTCTCACTCGCCCGCATCCCCAGGTGGGATCTTAACTCCTCAACCAGATTGGCAATGTTGATGTCAATTCGCTCTACTTCCAGCTGATCGGCTTCAATTTTGGATATATCCAGAATATCGTTGATGATGGTCAACAGGTGCCGGCCACTGCGAATGATCGTCGATGCAAACTGACGCCGCTCCTTGAGACTGATGTTCTGGTCCAGCAGAGATTCGGCATAGCCCAGAATCGCTGTCATGGGCGTTCGAATTTCATGACTCATGTTGGCGAGAAAACGACTCTTGGCTTTCTCTGACTCCTCTGCGGCATATTGCGCCTGCAGCGCTTGCTCGCGAGCCACTCTTTCCCGTTCAAGCAAACGTGCATTACGGATCGCCGTCCCAACCTGAACCAGATATTCGCCAATGGTGTGAAAGGCCAGGTCATCCAGGTCCAGGGGCTGGTCATAGTTGAATATGGCAAAACCGCCAATCACCTTGTTCTCCACATGGAGAGGGAAATAGGCAACAGAAATCGGCGCTTTGAGTTCATAGAGCTCCATATCAATCGGAGGAGCAATATTCGGATCAGGACGGATGGCTTTAGGAATATAGACTTCCCGGTCTTTCAACAGCGGCCATACAAATATGCTTCTGGCATGTTCTTCGGTGGAGAAGCCCATACCGACCACTTCTTCAAGAATGTCCTGGGAGACGTATGATCCGTAGCTGCGTTCAATATACACACATTGCCCATCATCACTCAGAGACGTGAGGTATACCTGCTCAAAGGAATACATCTGCCGGAGCGTGGCCAGGACGGGCTTCATGATGTCGTCCAGCTCCAGATGGGCATTCACCCGCTGCGCCAGCTCACTGATGTCCTGCAGGGTCTCCTTCTGCCTGGCAAGACGGTTTTTCACCCGTATCAGCTTCTGGTTCACTTTATAGAACATCCCACCCAGGCTCAGCATGTAGATATACAGCGCGGAACAGGCCAGGATGGTGGCAAACAGGGAAAGAGTTTCACGGAAATAGAAGCCGTAGGTGGCAGCAACCATCGCCATTCCCAGCAACATGCCGACGGTGCCGGAGAACAACAGACGTAAACCTCCGGCGCTGAAATTGGCCATCGTGGCACTGCTGACCATGGCCACGGTTACCAGCGGATTAAAACCCCAGATAGCAATTGAAGCGCCGTAGGCAAAGTTATCCAGCAGAATATTTCGACGCTCATCCCGCTCGGTGCGGGTGAATAGATGAATAATATGAGGATACAGAAGGGTATGAATCAGAAGGATAGACCACAAGCCAACCGACACACTGGTGCCCAGTATGGCGCAGTGCATCAGCAGAACAATCAGACAGGCCAGCACCCGTAGAGGATGGGCGTGGACAACCGCCCCCTCTTTACCATGCCGGTAAAGTGCCACAATCGCTCTAATCACCTAAACTCGCACCTAATAGTTATTCGTACAGCAGGTAGTTATTCGTACAGCAAGTAGTTATTTGTACAGCAGGCTGCCGTCACTTACAGATAAGATACCGGGCCACTGTCTGCAAATGAGCTGCATTATAAGTTTAAGTGTAACCGCAATTCTTTAACTTGGCTTAAAATAACGATTTCATCGATCCTCCGTCCACCACCAGAGCCGTACCGGTGATATAACTGGAGGCCTCTGAGAGCAGAAAACAGGCCGCCCGGGCAAATTCTTGTGGGTCTCCGTAGCGACCAAGAGGTATTCCCCCTTCCGAAGCCGTCTTCTGGGTCTCAACGGAGATTCCTTTCTTGCCTGCAGCGGTAATATCCAGCGCCTGAACTCTGGGGGTATCAATACGACCCGGGATAATGGTATTCAGTCGAACGCCCTCTCCCGCGTACTGCCGTGAGAGGCTTTTCACCAGGCTGGTCACCCCGGTACGCATAACATTGGACAGTAACAACATATCAATCGGCTCTTTCACCGACGATGAGGTAATCACGACAATACTGCCCCTGCCCGCCTTACGCATATGCGGCAGCGCACAGCGAATCATTCGTACACTGCTCATCAACGTCAGGTCGAAAGCCGCCTGCCAGGCAACATCATCAAAATCATCGAACTGTCCGGCAGGTGGTCCCCCGGCATTCACCAACACGGCATCCGGTGTGCCGAGATCCCTTACCGTCTTGTCGAACCATACCTGAATGCCTTCCGGGTCCAGAGCATCCACCGCTTGTGCCAGTACAGTCACACCGGTTTCCTGTCGGATACTCTCTGCTGCTGCATGAATTTTTTCCTGCGACCGGCTCATGATCGACAAGTTAGCCCCTTCCCGGGCACATTGGCGTGCAATCGCCAGGCCCAGCCCTGAACTGGCAGCCGCCACCATCACGGTTTTGCCCTGTAACCCCATATCCATAACCCTGACTCCTGACAATACAATTTGATAAATCGGCCAGTGTGTGTGGGCCTCAAGACTCTTTGGCCAGCTCTTTTCGATAGAAAACAGGGGCTCTCCAAACCAGCACCAGCCCGGTAATCGTGCAGACCAACATAAGCAGTACTATAGGATTGAGGGTGCCGTCTGACAACAGCGTGGACAGCCCGCTAATGAGGCCGGTGAGTATCATGGGAATCGCCCCCAACAGAGCCGAAGCCGTGCCACTGTTGTGCTCGAAGAAATGCATATAACTGGCCTGGATATTGGGTGCCACGGCCCCAAGAGAGCCCACAGCCAGCATCAGTGCCGGTGCAAAAAGATAGAGACTGGGCAGCCAGAGGGCTGACACCACCAGCATCGATACTGCCAGCACCTGTGCAGACACGCCAAATTTAACCACCTGCACCGGCTCAAAAACAGCCAATAGTTTTCGCCCCGCAATATTCATCACCGCCATGATCACAATATTGCCGGCAAACAACAGGGAAAAGGCATAAGCCGATAAACCGAACCATTCCTGATAAATAAAGGATGCATGGGTCAGGAAGGTCAGCATGACGCTGAATGCCATCGCCTGGATCACAATAAACCTGACAGCCATAGGCTGCAGTATGACGTTCCAGTAGCTGCGTAGAAGTCGTTCCTGGTGTTTGGGTCGACTGGGTGGAACTTTCGAAAACAAGCCAAACCAAAGACTAACGGCGACGATTGCGCCATATAGAGCGAGGAAAATAAAAATACTACGCCATCCCGAAAACGCCAGAATAGTGCTGCCCACAGTGGGAGCAATCGCCGGGGCGATAATCATGATCAACCCGATCATGGAAAACAGCTTCGCGGCCTCTTTGCCTTTGCATCGGTCCCTCACAATGGCGGGTATCGATACGGATGTCCAACCTCCCCCAAAGGCTTGGAGGGCACGCCAGAACAATAACGATGCGAGTGAATGACTCATTGCCAGCATCAGGCTCGATACAATAAAGATGATCAACCCGACCATCATTGCCAGTCTCCGGCCATAACGGTCTGATACCGGTCCACCAAGCAATTGGCCTATGGCCATGAAAAAAATGTATACACTGATTGTCAGGGAGACTTCATGAATATCAATACCTATTCCTTCAGCGATACTGGGAAAAGCCGGCAGGTAGGTATCAATGGCAAAAGGACCTATCGCCACAGCCGAGGCCAACATAAAAGTTAGCTTGGCAGTGGATACTGTTTTGCTACTGGAAGAAAGAGGGGGAGCTACAGACATTAAAATACCAAAAGAGTTCGTCAGCCTGAGTGGCCGATCACTTTAAAAGGACAAAAAAGATTAGAGTATTTACGGATAAATTCAATTCAGTTTTTTCAAACGGATCTTTCGGTCCGGAGATACACAGCAAGAGCTTAGTCCACTTGCCTGAAAGACTTTGTTACATGAGAAATTCACCCAAGGTTCTCGCTAAGTGGTTATACTTATTCATAAGTTAGTCCCGGACTTTTACGTCTATTATCGTTTGAGGCCTAGGCCGTTTGAAGCTTTATGCTGGTTTTGAGCTTCAGGTTATTTGAAGCTCAGGATGTTTCAGCGCTTTAAGCTGTATTAGAGCTAAACTAAGACCTTGAACAGACATCAAATATTGAGCCTGCGAAGTGTAGGCCGGGGTATTGGAAGTTCCGGGTAATTAAGGCTCACCCTGCAGATATGGAAGCTTGATCATGCAAAGAATTCCCGTATGCCATAACGGCCCGATTTTTTCCCGATTCATCTACGGCTGGTGGAGACTGGCGGAATGGAAAATGTCTGCGGCCGATATCCAGCAACGCATCGAAGACTGTCTGAGCCTGGGCATAACCACACACGACCATGCCGACATTTACGGTGACTTTGCCTGCGAGCCCCTGTTTGGACAGGCACTGAAACAGGCACCTCATTTGAGAGAGAAAATTGAGTTGGTCAGTAAATGCGGAATACAGCTGGTGTCTGACCGGCGTCCTCAGCATAAATCCAAATCCTACAACACCACCAAGTCTCATATCATTCAGTCTGCAGAAAACTCCTTAAAGGAGATGAGCACGGATTATCTGGACGTTCTGCTTATCCACCGCCCTGACCCGTTAATGTGTGCAGATGAAGTCGCTGAAGCCTTCAGTGAACTGAATACCAGTGGTAAAGTGAAATACTTTGGCGTGTCCAATTTCACACCGCGGCAGTTTGATCTGCTGCAGTCCCGACTTGCTTTTCCCCTGGTCACGAACCAGGTGGAAGTATCTGTGCTGCATCTTCCGCCACTGACAGACGGCACCCTCGACCAGGCTCAACAGCTGGGTCGTTGCCCCATGGCCTGGTCCAGTCTGGCAGGCGGTCGCCTGTTCAGTGACACCACCACCCGGGCGTCTCATGTCCGCACGGCACTGGAGGAAGTGGGTAACAATCTTGGAGGAGCACACCTGGACCAGGTGGCATTGAGCTGGCTTCTAAAACACCCCGCCAATATCCTGCCTATCATCGGCAGCGGTTCGTGGGAGCGAATTGAAAGTGCCGTCTCCTCAGCCAAACTGCAAATGTCCCGGGAAGACTGGTACCAGATTTACGAAGCATCTGCCGGTCAGGAACTGCCTTAGGACACACAGACCTTGCCCATGCAAAGCTGATCGCAGAGTGTGGGCAGGCACTAGAACAGTGTCAGATTGGTAAAATAGATCACTACGGCATAGCGCACGGCTTTACCCGTAAACGTCAACAGAAAGAATATCCAGAACCTGACTTTCATGATGCCGGCAATGAACGTCAGTGCATCTCCTCCCACCGGCGCCCAGGCCATCAACAATGACCAGACACCATATTTCTGGAACCACTGCTGAGCCCTTTGCAGCTGATTGGTTTTGAACGGAAACCATTTACGATCCTGATAGTGCAGCAGATAACGCCCAAGAAGCCAGTTTACCGCAGCCCCCAGCGTGTTGCCGATTGAAGCGACCAACAGAATCATGAACCAGGCTTCGGGTTCCTTCATCAACTGGGCGACAACCAACACTTCTGAGTAGAAAGGCAGTAACGTTGCCGCCAGAAAGGCGCTGGAAAAAATCAGCAAATAATCAAACACAATCATGTTCCGATATTACACATGCACAGAAATTACGCGTGGACAGAAATAAGGCTCAGGTATATAGCACCTCTGCCCTGGAGCCCATAGCCTCTTCCACTAACCGGCGAAACAGACGGCGCTGCTTGGAAATATATTGCAAATATTCTGGGTGCCACTGAACTCCGATGAGATAGGGATGCACATCTGATTCTATTGCCTGCACAAAATCATCGAGATCACGGGCCACAATTCTTAATCCTTTTCCCAACTCGTCCACCGCTTGATGGTGCAAGCTGTTAATGCGCCATCTCTCCGTTTTTATGGACGCGTGGATTTTACCGATATCCGTGCAAATCGCAGTTTTCATAGGAAATGGCGTTCTACGGTTGGAAGTACGATTCCGTATTGGCCGGATGTCAGGATGAAGGTTGCCCCCCAGAACAACGTTAATCAGTTGCGCACCCCGGCAAATACCCATGATCGGCAAGTGGGTGTCCAGGGCATGCTCAATCATCTCAATTTCAAAATCATCCCGGGCTTTGTCGATCTTACTTAGACCGTTATCCTCACCGCCGTACAACGAAGGATCGATATCGCTTCCGCCTCCGATAATAATGCCTCGAAAACGTTCTTTCTGATGCTCCCGGTAGGTGTTGGGTGTCAGCCGCACGGCATTGCCTCCGGCCATTGAAACGGCCATCCGCGTGGCCCACCAGGAAAGCGGGTATTTATCGTCAGGGCCGGTAACACCTATGTCGGGACGATCAGCCATGTTTTAACTTTTTCCTTCCAGGGCGTCATGATCTCTTTGGACAACAGCTTATGATTATAGAAATATCCTTCACATACCTGGCGTAATCTGGCTGGATCATTGGCTAACTCTTCCACCTGCCACCAGTCATTCCAGCATTTCCAGATTCCCCAGTGGGGATTATCGATATCCGAATTGGGCAGCCGGTAATGAAGCGTGGGACGTTTGCGCAGTTTCTGATTGCCAACCATATTCACCACTCTCTCTTCGTCAAGATAGGCAAACAACGGCAACATATCCATTACCCGATTCCGGGTCGGGTTGAATTCCAGGTAATCATCAATCAGTTCGGTCAATTTCGGGTTGTAAGCTTCATCCAGCACCATCTCAATATATTCGTTGGAAAATGCGCGGATAAACGGGGATAGCTTACGGCTCAGAACCACTTCCTCTTTGTATACCAGCCAATCGGCCAGACACAGAAATGCTCTGAGATAATGCAGTATTGTCTGGCAATGAAGGTCCGGTAGCTCAGGGTTCAAATGGACACCAAAAGCAAACAATGCACTTTCGCGAGTCCCTTGGGCACCGGCACTACGCAGTCGCTCAATCACCCCATCCAGCTCCTGCAGGTAGCTGATCTCTATAGGCGGCGCCACCAGCTCACAGGGAACAATATTCTTGGCCAAGGCTCCCAAGGCGTCTGATGCGATTAACTCCAGTTCACCGGCTTTATCCATTCCCGGAGACAGACGCTCCCGTCCATACTTGGTCAAATACCCGAAATCGAGCTCCACCTTGAATTTGCCGAAAGCAGTACCTTCCACGTCATATTCGTAGGGCGAGCGTTTGGCAATTGTCCCTCCAAACTGCTCCACCACTTTTTCGGCAATGGTCAGCAATTCAATTCCGGACATTTCAACTTCAATGCCGACCCGACGTTCCATGCCGTCACTTTTTAGCAGCTGCCCTGGTTTCTTGAAGGTTCCCCTTGTCATGCTAATCCTGCCATTGTCTTGATGAATTTAAGACTCTCGCATAAAGCCTGTTAAGGCTTAGGTGTTGGCAATATGATGGGTTCAAATTGATGTATTTATGGGAGCACTGTCAATGATTACGGAGATTAAACTTCATTGTATTGGTTTGGTGACGACGCATATCTCAAGATGAATGAAAAATGCAGATATCCTGCTGACCCGAAAGGCAGCAGGTAGATATACACAGTAAGGTGTGCAAAAAGCGCTGAAATCACGTGACTCAGGAGAGCAATGCCTCAATCTCAACTGAATGATAAAAGCTTTCAAGGCGCCGCCGGATAACGCCTTCCAAATGCCCACTTGACCTCATTACCGTTAACAACCGGGGAGCAAATCTTTCCACTTCCTCCAGAATCCGTTCCGGCGTAATCTGGAAATCCTCAAACAGCAAGCCAAGTTCAGACTCGCCATATTTTTCAAAAACATAATCCACAACCAGTTCATAACTGTCTCTGAAATACGACGTCTTTCTGAAGGCCAGCCAGAATTCATATCCAAGAACCACAAACTCTGACAAATCCAGGCTATCCATCCCCTGCTGAATATCACCCAGGCGCTTATCTTCAACCAGATCCCAAAGGTCCATCGCCGACGATTTCAGCTGCTCATCGGTCATCGATTCATTCAGAAACGTTTTACTCTTTCGCAGTAAAAAACCGAGGTTGGAGGCAATATAGGATTTAACGCTCTCTTCAACTGTATTTTCCAATTTGGGTGCTGTCCGGTTGACCACTTTGCGCCCCATCTTGACCATCGAGGACACCCCGGGAACGTTCTTGCTCAGGAAGTTGGTTTCATAGATATAGCGCAAAATAGCCTGATATAAGACGTTTGAAATCAACTCCTTATAAATCGGCAGATCGATCAGGGTGTTCAGACCGTTATGGCGCTGTTCCTGAAGCTCCAGCAATTTATCGATAAATTCCTCAAAAAGCTTGGTGGAAAAAATCTCACGAACCTTGGTGTTTCCATGCATTTCAGAGGTAAACAGGCGGGTGGACGCCTCACCGGCACATTCAGCCACCGCAGGGGGAACGTCCCGTTCCACCACATTTTTCTCAATCTCCTTTTTAATCTGGTCGGCATCCACGAGGTGGTTCAGTGGAATCGCTGATAGCCAGACATAGAGGCGTCTTATTTCTTCATCCGCCCACGCCATAAACCGATCCGTGTCAAAGGCATCCATCTCGTGTTTGAGATGGAGCTCCAGAAGTTGCTGCGCGCTGGGGCGGGAATTGCCATGATTCTGCATAGATAGGCTCCACTAGATACAGGTATACGGTACACGAGCCTGACAACAATATCCGCTAACGGGTTTGCGGAATCCCGGCAGATCCTGTTTCCGGCAGTGAATATCGGATGATTCTCGCCCAGACGGTCATCAACTGACGGCCGAAACTCCCCGTGTTATAGGGAATCCCATGGGCTTCACAAATCTGCCTGACCCGTGGAGACATTTCCCGGTAACGATGGGCTGGAATATCCGGAAATAAATGATGCTCAATTTGAAAACTCAGATGGCCGCTCATGATATGAAGCCATTTGGAACCGGTAAAATTGCTGGATCCCAATAACTGGCGGTAGTACCACATTCCACGGGTTTCATTCTCACAATCCTGTTTTCTGAAGGTCTGCGCCCCTTCGGTAAAATGACCGCAGAAGATAATGGTCGACGCCCACAGGTTTCGTATCAGATTCGCCAACAGGTTCCCCAACATTACATTGATCACCAAAGGGCCAGCCAGAAGAGGAAAAATCACATAGTCCTTCGCCACCTGATTTCGGGCCTTTTTCAAAAAACTTTTCAAAAACGGCCACTTGTCACGCAGGCGTATTTTCCCCGAGCGGATTTTTTCCACCTCCAGTTCATGCAGCCCCACCCCCCAGTCAAACAACACCGACAGCAGGACGTAATTGATAAACTGAAACAGATGTCCGGGCCTCCAGGGAATATTGTCGGTCAGGCGTAACAGGCCATACCCATAGTCACGATCCATACCCAGAATATTGGTATAGGTGTGATGCTCAAAGTTATGGGTCCGACGCCAGGAGTCACCATCGCAGATAGTGTCCCACTCATAGGTTTGAGAATAGAACTTGGGGTCATTCATCCAATCATACTGGCCGTGCATGATGTTATGGCCAATCTCCATGTTCTCCAGAATTTTGGCAACCGATAACAACCCCACACCCAATACCCAGGAAACCGGATTGAAGCTGAACTGCAGCAATGCCCGGCCGGCAATCTCTGCCATCTGTTGTTTGCGCACAATCGCCCGGATGTAATCCGCATCTCTCTGGCCCAGGTCGTCTTTTATTTCCTGGCGGAGTTGATCCAATGCTTCACCCAGGCTCTCCAATTCTGCGGTCGTCATCCTGGGGGCTTTTCCTGATGCCATGTCCATAAGTAAATCTCCAGATCAAATCAGTGGACGCATGAGACAAGAAATGGCTTGCGCAGTTCTTGTCTGCCGAATTAATGATGTTACTTAGAGTCTGTTCACAAGCTGTCCCGTTGGAAGGATCAACCACAGCGATTCGGCTACCAGTTGCCTATGGAGACCTCCCCCACGGGAATCGCTATACAAGCTTGAATATATTCCTGCTCATCCGGCAGGACTTCGCCGGTTAACCGGTTCATCACCCGACCATGGGTTTTGACACAAGTGCATTCGTGACATACACCGCCCCGACATCCGAATTTAGGTTGCAATCCAGCTAATTCCGCGAGCTCCAGAAGGGACTTGTCTCCCCCGGATTGAACCACTTTGCCGGAAAGGCCAAAACTGACACTCGCTTCGATGTCCTGGCACTCGGCTGACATGGAATGAGCAGATCCGAAGCTTTCCTGATGGATTTGCGGCGCAACATCGCTCAATGCACAAAGTTCGCTTTTGACTGTCGCCATAAATTGCTCAGGGCCACACAGGTATACTTCGGAAGAGCCGATATCCGGACAGTCACGTAACAGATGAGTCTTATTTACACGCCCCTCTTCCTCAGTAAAGTGTGTATGTACAGAGAGCTGTGTATAACGCTGCTCCAACCTCTTTAAGCGCTCTGAAAATATCAGCTCCTGCCGGTTTCTGGCGTAATAAATCAGTGTCGCGGCAAATTCGGGATGTTCTGCATATAACGCTTCCAGCATCGGCATCATCGGTGTAATGCCACTGCCGGCTGCGATAAACACCGGTTTTCTTCCCGGCAATGAAGAGTCCAGAGTGAATTTCCCTTCCGCATCGCCGATATAAAGAATATCCCCGGCACGAACCTGGTGGTTGAGAAAATTGGATACCACACCTCCAGCCACTTGCTTAACTGTGATACTGATCAGACTTTCCCGGCGAAACTGTTGGGATGTGGAAGAGATTGAATAACAACGACGCATACGAACACCGTTAATATCCACTTCCACCGGAAGGTACTGCCCCTCAGTAAACCCCTTCCAGCGTGAGGGCGGACGCAAAACCAGGGTTTTAGTCTCCGGTGTCTCATTTAGCACCTGAAGCACTTCAGCCGCCATTCGCTGTCGACTGAGCAATGGATCGATTCCGCACAGGGCCAGCTCCAGCCAGTCCTGTATTAACCCCCGGCGTCGCCAGAATTGTTCATCCAGGTTCTTGAATACGGCGGTCACAAGACGCAGCAATCTCACAGGTAACATGCTGATGCCCGCTGGTTCCTGGTATGAGGCAGAAGGATAAATTTTCATTTTTTCGCCTGACGTGGTTAGATTGAGTGAACAACTGTACACAAAGTACTCCAGAGAAAATTTTCAGTCAACACTTGTACACTGAACTTTCTCACCAGATTTATAGCTTATGTGACCAAATAGACTATATTTCCTATATATAAGACTGAATTTGATTTAAGCCATCTACACAGAGCCGATATTTTTAAGTGAACACATGAACACAAAAAACCAACAACCTGAGGCTTCTCTCTCCAAAACCGACCGCAGCATGAGCCGCAATGAGAAAAAGCTACAAACGAGGAAGTCGTTAATGGAAGCGGCTTTGGATCTCCTGGGTAAAGGAGAAAGCCTTACCAGCATTAGTTTGAGAGAGGTTGCCAAGACTGCCGGCGTTGTTCCCACATCGTTTTACCGACACTTCAGCGATATGGAGGAACTGGGGCTCAACCTGGCCGACGAATTGGGCATGTTGTTAAGGAAACTGATGAGAGCAGCACGGCAGCCTGACCTGCCTCCCAAGGAATTGATGCGGCAGTCGGTTGATGTCTACATTGATTTCGTCTTGCAGCACCGCAATCACTTCACGTTCATGTGCCAATGCCGTACCGCCGGCACACCGGCCTTGCGCAATGCCATACGTAACGAGCTGAGGTTCTTTGCCCATGAGCTGGCCTCAGACGTCCGCCAGACCACACTGTTGCCGGGAATATCCAGCCAGGACCTGGACACTGTCTGCCAGTTAATCGTCACTACCGTCGCTGATGCCACCATTGATCTTCTGGACCTGACTGATCAGTCCCCGAATGTTCGCCAGGAGTTTTCTCTGGCTGTGGTCAAAAAACTCAGCCTGATCTGGCTCGGTGCAAACGCCTGGACTCATGTAAGTGACTGAACTCTGCCTTGGAAAAGACCAGGACAGTTACTGACACCAGGGTGTCAGCAGCCCTCTCCTAAAATCTGCTTTATCTGCATGTCAGGGGATTAAGGATGATGAAAAAGACTTACCATGGAAGCTGCCATTGTGGCCGGGTCAGATTCGAAGTAGCGATGGATCTCAATGAAGGCACGGGTAAATGCAACTGTACCATTTGCACCAAAAGCCGCTTTTGGGGAATCCTGGTTAAACCAGAAGATTTCAAACTACTGGCGGGCGAAGACGCCCTTTCAGACTACCAGTTCAGCCGCCGCCTCACCCATCACCAGTTTTGTCGTACGTGCGGTGTTAAGACTTTTGTTCACGGCCATATTAAGGAAGTAGGCGGGGCATTCTATTCTGTCAGCCTGAATTGTCTGGACGATATCGATGCCTCAGAGTTGGCTGAAGCACCGGTACAATTCTTTGATGGAAGAAATGACGCCTGGCGGTTGTCGCCACCGGAAACCCGACATCTTTAGTCTCGTTTCATACATACCAGAAACCGGTTTCCACATACCTGATCTGGTTTCACTGATACCTGGGAATGGTCGCCCCAGGTGTCAGCTATTAAACTCAAATTCCTGACCGGGATAGGTCATGAACAATCGTCTTTCCGAAATCAGTTCATTCTCCACCAGCCTTCGGTATTCCTTAGTCATAGCTTCAATCTGATGGCGCGCGATATGTGAAATCCCCACCGCTGCACAGACGTTGGCTTCGACCAGCTGCAACACCTCCTCAAATGAACAGTGACTGGGAATTCTATCTTCCATCTCATAGGTTTCCTGGAAGTGAATTTCCACCCCTGCAATGAGCTCCCTTGCCAGTTCCGTGGGCTTTCCATCACCGGATACTGAGAAGGAGCCCGCATCAAAATCCAGCCGATAGACGAGATTGGTGATGGAATGAATCGCCGGAGCACTCCTGATGCTGATCCCCCCAAATGTCCGATGGTCCTGAATTTCTTCCTGAAACTCAGCAAATTCAAGGGGATATTGAAAATACTTGGACACATTGGGATACCCCATCTGAAGGAGCTCCATGACATACTTCCTGACCCCCACCGGCCCCCAGATATGCAAAGGACGCGTTCTCTTCTCCTCCAGATACCTGACCATCAAAGGCACAATACCGAAGGCATGATCCGCGTGAAAATGAGTCAAAAGAATCAGGTCAATTTCCTGATGGTCGCCGGTTAACCATAACCGTGCAGGAATCTGGTATCCACAATCGATGAGGATTGAACCTTTTATCAATTTGAACAGATAACTGGTATTAAAGTTGGTCGCCGAAAAGGCTTCCCCATTACCGACAATTTTTAGTTGATGCATGTATGTCATCCCTTACGTTGACAGCAAATCCTATGGCGAATGGCAGTACAAGCGCACCAACCGCCCTCCATGGTTTTCTACAAAAAAACATATAATACCGTTAATGCGGTTTCTGTATTCGTTGTTTCAGATCCGGCCGGTGGATCTGAGCGGTATTTCACATAGTATGAAAGCTTCATGGACAAACTATCAGTAATGTTCGTCAGCAATGAAGTCTCAGACTCCGTCACCACATCTTCTTTTTCCAACCCCATTTCAGAGCTGACCTTCTGGCGGAAAACAGCAGATTCAGAAAGCTCAAAATCAAGTATACCCGCAAGCCTGACAATGGCCTCATGCTCATTCCGGCTTCCGTTAACCTGTGCAGACTCCAATTTGCCAAACCGGTATCCGCCACCCGCCGACACATCCAGACCCGACCGCTTACCACTCTGCCAAAACCGATACCCCAGCCCTAGGGTGGCAGAGGCCTCAAAATCATATCCGGAAAATCGTTCGTTGGCGTAGGTTTCATGCATGAACCAGTATTTTTTGTCGGTATATTTATAATCCGTCTTCAATTCACCGCGGTATTTTTCCGCGGTTGTCCGACCTTCCGCTTCGGTGTATATCACCCGCAAATCTGCGCTGTTTCTCCAGGGAGCATCATCATGCTTCAAGGCAACATGCCCCTTGACATTGGTTTGCCTGGTATTACCGGAAGTCACCAACACTCCCAGTTCCGTTTCCCCTTCCCAGTTTCCCGTTTGCGCACAAACACAGAACGACATGGCCAGCAAAACACCCGCCACAGCCGTATGAACTAACCGCATGTTAACTCCTTAACGTTCAATCAGGCATGCCCCGACCTGTATATGGCCGGCAGTCATGCTTGATCATTTCAATCCGGAAGCGTTCGGTTTTGTTTCAGACGCGGAGCATCGTCCACGCAGGCTGTTGGTGTCGATATCAGGACAGGCGTTAAATTATTGGAATTTCTGGGTGCCGTATTTGGTAGCCAACAATAAGTCAGGAGGATGAACAAGTTAAGTGTCTTTTTCGCAATGTGGCCCGCTCGCGATATTCCTTCCTCCGGCTTGCAGAACAAAGGGTTATCCGTCGCGGTGACCGCTCAGATTTGACAGTCTTTTATGTTTGAAACAGGCAATACAAAACAAAACATCATTTACAATGACGGGATTGCGCTGAAATTGGCGCTAGGCATCATGAACACTATATCCATTCACGTCTATCGACAACAACTCACCGGTTGTGTCACTGACACTGGCTATTCTATAAATCTGTCTCACGCCCCGGAGGTATTTAATGGGACTCGGTGACAAAATTTACAACGCCTTTAACCACGTCGACAGGGAATGGTTCGACAGATCTAGTGTAGACATGCACAACTGGGGACACGTTAAGAGCGTTCACCGTTGTGATCACGTTCATGGCGACTGGGGAATGGCCAAGATGGTAGGCAAAGGCCTCATCAATGCCGGCTCCACCGCTTTCAGTACTGCAACCAACACCGGATTTAGCACCCTGGCCTATGGGGCCGCAACCGGGGGTGCAGTAGCATTATCGGCAACAGGTATTGGCGCTGTCGCCACTGCCGGAGCAGTCGCTTTAGGAAGCTCTGTTGCCGCCGGTGTATCATTCTGCAAAACGTTGGAGCACATCAGAAACCTGGAGAAAATACAGCTTCAACAGGGCGTTAAATTCTGTGATGGTGAAAATCAACAGCACAAATACATATTGAGTGTGGTTTTGCCTTACATCATCCAACAGAAAAAACGCAAAATGCGCCGGAAGGGTGAAGAAACTGTACCACTGCTCGGCAGCGCGTTAACCACCGCCGAAGAAGGCGTGCGCAGTGTCTATAAGCGGCTCAGTGGGAATCGTGGCAAGCAGCGTCACCACATGGCACAGGCACTGACTGTGCACCTGGTTTCCTGCACCTGTAATCTGGCAGAAGACATTGTGTCTGAATTGTGGAGCCCCGATGAGATGAAGGCTATTCAGGCTATGGACAGCGATGAGGCAGGCTACTGGATCTTTTCCAAGATGGCATCAGCCTGATCCATCCTTATCTTTCCAGGCGGGTCCCGGGACTCGCCTGGATTTTCCGCTCCTTGCCCCTTGCCCCTTGCCCCTTGCCCCTTGCCCCTAAAGACCCACCCATAATTCCTATCCCTTAATCACGATTTATCCAACGCCGCCCGGCAGTTAACCTTAAGAGTTCAGGGTTTCATCCAAATTTCACATGTTCCTGTAAAAATCCGGTCTTTTTCACATTCTTTCATCACTGAACAAGGTTAAATTGGCTTTGCCGATTAACCATAAAAACAATGAGACCAGGCAAGGATATATCGAATGAACAAAGCACTTTCACTGGTTGCCTGCGGAGTACTGGCCACCAGCCTGAGCGGAACCTCCTCTGCAGAATACTGTCCGGACTACAACAGCGTAGTGAACTCCCCCTCTCTGGCGGGCCCCTCCCAAAAATCCTTCCGCCATTGGGGTAGCCGCTGGTTATCCAGCTTCCACCGTCCCTTTCACATGGTCCATGACCAAATTGTCAAAGCAGGCACGTCGACCACCGTGATCGGAAAGTTCGACTACTCCAGTATTTATCACAAGGATCTGGAAGACGAAGATATTCACGTTTATATCTACGGTTCAGGCATGACCAACTGGGAATATCTGGGTGAATACCGCACCAACGGTGACGGCAAAATCTATGTGGATGTCAACAAGCCTGAGGGTGACTATCAGATCCGCATGGTCGTGGAAGGCGATCTGTCTGAAGCCACGGGCTACCTGACGGTTGTACAGCCTGGCCGTAAAGCGGTGCTGTTTGATATTGACGGAACCCTGACCTTGAATGATTTTGAAGCGGTGGGAGACTATCTGGGCATCGATACGGCCCAAATGCACGCTTATGCCTCAGAGGTCGTCTGGGACTATGTCGAGAAAGGTTACCAGATTATTTATCTGACTGGCCGTCAGTACTGGATGGCCAAAACCACACGTCAGTGGTTCAACTCCAAAGGGTTATTCCAATGGCATTTGCGGACAGACAGCAATGCTGAAAATCCGCTTTCACCGCAAACCCAAGCGTATAAAACTGACTACATCCGCTATTTGCTCAACGATGTAAACCTGGACATTGTGCGAGCTTACGGCAATGCAGATACTGATATCGCTGCTTATGCCGATGCCGGACTGCCCAAATCCGAAACCTATATTATCGGGCCTGAAGCGGGTCATGACGGTACACAACCGATTGACGGGGACTATTCCTACCACTACTCAACTATCGTCATGGACACTCCCGCCTCCGGTTGTACTTGGCGTTAAGAGTAGAATGGCGCTATGTGAACAAAAGGCGAGAACAAAAAGAGCGTGTGGGTATACCCACACGCTCTAAAGAATCTACAGTCTCTGTCCTGGCTCAAGCCAATGCGATAATGATTCCGGCAATGTATAAAGCCAGTGAAATACTGATGCCGGTGAAGGGAATCCGGAACCAGTAACGCTTCGCCAGAGCCAGTAATCCGATCAGCATCGCCAGGCCCGTGGCGAGTAAAAAGGACGATTGAAATAACAGGGTGTCGTAATACAGTGACAGATACCCGTATATCAAACCAAACAAGATGCCTCCCATACTATGGCTCGCATTAAAGCCAATCCAGGCCCTCCACATCGTCGTTTGACGTGTAATCACCGGTGCGACCTGTTCCATCCCCGCCTTAAGTGCATTATCCCGGGGGTCAAATTTACTACCGAAAAACGTATACAACAGGTGTATCGCCCCCAATAACAGAATAACGCCTGCACTGGCGATCATCAGAATCTTTGCTATCAATGTGTACTCCCTATAGATGTTGTCTTTCTAACCGGCAGGCCCTTTCGGCGTATCCTATCCACATTCCAGTTCAATAGATGGCGCAGCAGATAGCGAAACAGCCGCCGCTTCAAACCTGACAGATTACTACCATATTTTTGATAAAACTCATCAGGCTGTGCAAACACACCATAATCATCTGCGATCCCCTCTTTCTGGATATAAGTATCTTTTCCAGACCAGTCTACCTGAGGGCGCTTCAGGCATGTTGTGGCGACTCCATAGCCACTGAACTCATCACATTGGTCTGCGAATGTCCGCTGCACCTGGTCAAGATAGTCCCGGTCAATAATATAGCCCTCCAGGTTAATCCACTGTTTTTCCAGCAGCACTTCCACCCAGCTATGGATAATTCGCTCAGGAGCCAAAGGCATCAAATAATTTGGGATCGCCCCTCTTTGCAGTTCGTTATATATGGTGAAACCGTGAATTCGAGCCGGAATACCCACTGCCCTCAGCAACGCCATCAGTAAGGTGCCCTTGGTATTACATTGGCCATATCCATCCGTTAATACTGCGCTGGCAGGTATGCTGTCGTCCCTATTGTAGCCAAATCGAATCTCATCCCGGACAAAGGCATATATTGCACCAATGGCGTCGAACGGCGCCAGCTTTCTCCAACCTCTCCCCTCCACCAGCTTCTGCATCTGTGGATGCTGATAGTCCAGCATTCGCGTTGGTATTAAATACTCTCTGTCGTCCAGGTTCATGTCTTTCTCCGGTTGGATAATCAAGCTAGAGAATAAGTCTTTCTGGAATGAGTGAATTGAATAAACCGGCTATTCTCTTCTCTGGATACCAGGTGTTTTCAGGAGACCAGCTGTTTTCAGGAGACCAGCTGTTTTCAGGAGACCAGGTTTATCACAAGACATTGGGCTTCTCACTAGAGAAATTGGCGCTTTCAGGAAAACATGCGGGTCGCTTCGCGAATATTGATTCCGAAATGTCGACGGAAGTTGCGGCTCAAATGCGCGCTATCGGAAAACCCTGCTTTATAGGCCGCTTCTGTTGCCGTTGCTCCTAGCCGCATAGCCTGCACAGCACAGATCAACCTTCTCCATAGCAGATAAGGACGCCATGCAACTCCCATTTGTTCGCGAAACAGATGCAGGAAGCGGCTCTCGGATAGCGCCAGTTCACCGGCAATTTCCGAAGCGCGCCAATGGGAAGGTTTCAGACACTCCCCCTGGAAACAGGCATCCAACCGGGACAGCAATTTTTGCAATCGGGAGTCCAGCGAATGATCTGACCTTAACTCTTCGGCTATCTCATCTTGCTTCAAATCCAGAAACCTGAAAAAGCTATCCAGATTGAGCATCGGATCTTTAGAACGCGACATCTCAACAAGGGAATCATTGACAGGCTTATAGGGCATTGTCGCCAAAAAGGTTGATAGTTTACGGCCCAGCCGGCTCTGCGGTTCGACCAGAATAATCCAGCCTCCTGACATACGCAGTTCATGAGTGACGGCCGCCGCTATCACCACCCCTCCACTGACTACACTGTTTTCAAATCGGCACGACAGATCGGCTCCGGGCTCAGGAATTACCACCTGTAGAGCATGATGAGCATGAGGAGACACATCAAATGCCTCACCACAAAATACCAGAAGACCCGGTTTAATCCAGAATGAACTATCCATGGTGTGATGATAGCTATCCTGATCAATATTGGCATCTCTTGCATGAACAACAATCACGATAGAGCTGTTCCATAGAAACTAAAGAGGCCTATTGAAACGAAAAAACCCGATGGATCGGACAATCCATCGGGAAACGGGTGACTAAAGAGTTTATAAAAAGCTTAGGAGTCTCAAACGAATTGCTTAGAGCCCGTTACCTCGAACCACCAGACTCAGGCCATCAATATTCATTCCGATCAATTCCACGCCGCCAAAGCTGCTGACCTCATGACCAACAATCTGAAGGCCGTCATAATCTTCAACGAACACGCCCATATTGCCCACTCTGAAGTTAATATCCGAGTTGGCAAAGGTAATACCGATACCACCATCGCCTTCAGACACCGCGCCGCCGTTTCCAATCACGTTGGCCAGGTCAGCGGTGGCGTCGATGGTCATATCCACCGAACCGGCAATAGAAATATCTTCAGCCAGAAAACCAGCATAAGGTGTTTCAACCAGACTGTCCTGGAGAGGCAACAGGCGGGTATTCACGCCCAGGTTGGTGTCCTGATCCCAACCGCCTTCGATGTCGACAATCCATTTGAAAGCATCAATCGTGATGCCGGCGCCACTCCAGTCAATGCCATAAAAGTCCCCGGTGCTGGCATCCACACCTGAAATGGAACCAAATCCGGCTTCAATAACCAGCCCGCTTTGACCGGTAACATCCGCCAATTTAGTGTCATCAATGGATTTGAGTTCGGCCTGTGCAGTAAAAGAAACCGCAGCGGCTGTCAGTAACAACACACTTTTTCTCAGCCCTTTCATTTTCTGTTCTCCAATCTATTGTTTTATCTTAGTTTTTATTATGCCCGGCCAAATTCAGCACTTGCCCGTGGCGTCGTCACCCAGGAACTGCCTGTGCAATTCCCTGATGAATTCTCACTCCTGAAAAAAAGGGCCGCTCATACAGAGCTGGGAGGACTCAACGAGCGGCCTCGGCCTTACACTTAAATAGTCTCCTTCACTGCTGCGGCTTCAGGTCCAGGTCGATAGAGTTTCCGGGACCGGCAAGGAACTGACTGAGAACGCTGGTCAGCAATCCACAGTTATCCAGCGCTGGAAGCTCGTAGTTACCCACGAGTCTTCCGCCATTGAGAGGCTGGAAGATTTCGCCATCAGGAGTTGCCACGGTAAAGGTCACCGGATCCATGGTGCGGCAGCTGTCGCCTCCGCCAATTGGAATGGGCAATCCGAAGATATTCACGGTGACTTTCGGTACTTTGACATAGGCGGTGGAGTCCGCTGTCAGTTTACCGTTTACCAGGCTTCCGGTGGTTTGCCCAACGGGTTCAAACTCAACGTATGCCGTGGCAGTCAACTTACGGAACAATTGGGAAATATGGAAAGTGCCACTAGTAGGATTCAGCATCATATCGGCAGTGATCATACCGGTGGACAGGTCCAATATGCTGTCAATGGTGCCGGTCAAGGACAGTGTGTTGTCCGATGCAGCCACATAGGTACTGCCATCCACATCCATGACGATAGGCAATGTATTGTCCACCGGGTCTCTTCCGCTACCGCTCAGCGCAACGGCGACAGAAGCTTCATCCGGATCGTTGGATTCAATCGTCAGGACATCACTGCTGGCATCGGAGGAATTGGCAGTATAGGTCATTGTCACGGAGCAGCTACCTTCTGGAGCGACAATGTCGCAATCCGTACCGGTGATAATGAAATCACCATTATTGGCCAACGCGACACTGGTGACATTCAGACTGGCACCGCCGGTATTTGTCACCGTCAGGGTACGTTCGGCTGAGTTACCGATTTCAATGACACCGAAGTCGATTTCCTCTGCGCTCAGTTCAATATCGGATACGGGCTCTACCAATCCATTGCCGCTTAGATCAATCGTGACATTAGGCGTATCAGGATCGTCAGACGCAATGCTCAAGACAGCATTCTGAGCACCTTCCTCTGAAGCGGCGTAGGTGACACTGATGTTGCAGCTTTCGCCTGCTGCCAGAGTGGTACAGTTGTTGGTTTGGACAAATTCACTGGCATCCGCGCCAGAAAGCGTCACACCATTGATACCAAGAATATCTCCGCCTTTATTGCTGACCGTCACATCCGTCTGTTCAGACATGCCCAGCTGTACATCGCCAAAATCTATAGAAGCCGGATCTACGCTGATATCCTGAGGAATATTCACATCGCCTTCGACGATCTCAAACGTGTGAAGTACATTATTCTGCCCTTCCTCGACAGTACAGTCAGAGGTGAACTCGCCAATCGGAGGATTCGCGGGAGTACCGTCACTTTTCAGATTAACCAGATCAAGAACCAGATCATCAATCGTGAGTTTGGCCGTGCCCACATCCGCCAGGGTAAAATCAACCGCCGGCGCATCACCTACGGCCGGCACATCAAAGTCTCCGGTGACTTCTGGCACCGCAGTTGGCTCAATCGTCAGAAGCACTTCATTTGGAATATCACGATTAACGGTGGAAATCGTTGTAATACTGGTAGCCTCGCCGGTCACAGTCTTAGCCTGCATGAGCGACAGCCCCTGTCGAGAGGTATCGTTAACCCGGGTAATCGTGCTGACCGTGATAGGACCCAGACTCTCGCCCACTTTAACTTCTGCCGGATAGTCCGCATTAATGGTCGCGAGGATGGGCTGATCGCCAATCAACGGGAACGGACACTGCATTTGCAGAACCAGTGAAACGGGATCGGCATTGGCTGCACCATGTGCCGTCATCAAGACGACGCCGGCTATTGCCGCTCGTAATCGATTCCTTGGGAAGGGAGTTGCTGTATGGTTCATGTTTCATCCTCTCTTTTCTATTTTTTTATGAAACACAGGTAGCGATACGACATGCCATCTGCTGCGTGCCTTGCTATGGGTGCCACAAACAGACACAAGATTTTGTATTGAAGTAACCAGACCAGTGCCACTATTAAGCCGACAGGCAAAGGTTGTGGTCATTGACTTAAACGGCAGGGGTTTTGTTAAAAACGGAAACCTGTGGGACTGATCTCCGGTTTCGTGAAATTGATCAAATTTTAAAAATGAAAAAATCGACAGAGTCCTTTCCAATTGAAGAGTCGGGGCACTAGAATCTGGCCATGGGTACCATAAAAATAATCATACCGGCTTCCGGTATTGCATAACGCCCCCAGTAACCAGGACTTATTGAAAACGGAATTATGACTAACGCTTTAACCTATGATGTTCCTCTCGTTTCCACGAGGTATGCACGCCGATTTCTGCGTTTCATGGAATCAAAAGGTGTAAGCGCTGATGTACTCCTGTCCAACAGCGAGGTAGACGCTGATACTCTCAACAACCCCGATGCATTCCTGTCAGTTAATCAGGTTATCAGGGTTCTTGAACATGCAGAATGGCTGGTAGCGGATGAACGAGCCGCGTTCCAGTTCGGACAACAACTGGATCTGATTGCCCACGGGCTGTTTGGATACGTACTGCTGAGCAGGGACGATTACTACAAACTCGTCGAGATGGTCGTTGAGCACCTGCGGGTTTGCCTGCCTCTCATAGACATGGAATTCAGCATTGTTGGCACCGACGCCCGAATCCGATTGCACGACACCTGGAAGATGGGCAAAGCACGACCTTTTCTTGCCAAGATTTACATGGGCAGCATCTACACTGTCGCCTCTCAAATCTCCCGCAACATGAGATTCGAGTTTGATTTTGACAGTGAACTGGACGGCGACGCCTGGCATGCCATCGCACCTGATGCCGATTGGCAGTTTGGCAGCGAATACAATCAGGTCACTCTTCCACTCATTGGACGTCACAGCCAGGTAGACCATCACCGGGTTGCCTACTCCCTGGCCAAGGAACGCTGTCGCGAGAATGCCTCCATCGGCAGAGAAAGAAGTGAAAGCAGAGAAAGAAATGAAAGTAGGGAAAGAAAGGAAAGCAGCGAAATTGCCATCCAGGTGCGGGAATATATTCTGAAGTCACCCGGCAGAGCGACTTTGGAGCGGACCGCCCAGCAACTTAATATGAGTGCGCGCAATTTACGCAATCACCTGTCCCACGCCGGTACATCGTTTCGTGAAATGCACAATGAAATACGCCGCAGCTACGCGGATCTTTATTTGGCAGAAACACCGGTTCCCCTGGAGGACATTGCCCGTAAACTGGGGTTCAGTGATCAGGCCAGTTTTACCCGGGCCTACCGGAGCTGGACCGGGAACACACCGGGAGACTACAGGCGCCAGGCCAAGAGTACAGCTCACTGACGTCCAGCTGAGCAAGCTGATGTCCAACTAAACAAATAGCTTACAGGGGAAGACCGTTGGTGAGAGCTCTCAGTTCAGCGTCACTCAAGCAGCCTCCCCTGGCCCAGGTTTTCTGCAGCAGTTGTTTGATACCAGCGAGCGTACTGTGCTTTGCCGTCAATTCATCGATCAACGTTCCAAGTTCCTGCAGCCTGATATCGATGGCCTGCATGACCCGCTGATGATCCAGCTCTTTACCTTCATCTTTTAGCAGAACCGGTATGTCGGCCAGGGAAAATCCAAGAGACTGCATTCCACGAATCATCTGCAATCGCAATACAGCTTCTTCAGTGTAACGGCGATCTCCCCCACTGGTCCGTTGTATACCGGTTAAAATGTTCAACCGTTCATAGTAACGAATGGTAGATGCCGGTACCCCGGTCATTTCGGCAAGCTGACCGATTCTCATCATGGTGTGACTCCCGGCAGACTGGCTGCTCATTTGGCTGCTCATTTGGCTGCTCATTCGATTTTAATTTTCGCTTGAATTTAAACCTGACTTCAAGTTTAACATCCTCACCACCATGACCAACAACCCTGTGGAATCAGCCCATGACATCAAACGTTTTCTCCTCCATCACTCTGCCTAATGGACAGCAAATCAAGAACCGGCTGGTGAAAGCCGCAATGGAAGAAAATCTTGGCAACCGGTCTCTGGTTCCAGATGGGCGGCTGGTCAACCTCTACAGTAAATGGGCTCAAGGCGGAGTGGGCCTGATCATCACCGGAAATGTCATGGTAGACCGATTCGCCATGACAGGCCCCGGCGGGGTTGCTCTGGAAGCGAACACTGAACTGGAAGGTTTCAAGCGTTGGTCTGAGTCAGCCAAGCAGAATGACACCCGGGTCTGGATGCAGATCAACCATCCAGGCCGTCAGGTATTTAAGAAGATGGGAGGAAAGGCACTGTCAGCCTCCGCGGTACCACTGGATCTGGGTAAACATTCAGGGCTCTTCGATACTCCCCGGGCGATGACCGAAGAGGAAATCCAGGATGTGATTCAGCGCTTTATCACGACCGCGAAGAAAGCCCATCAAGCCGGCTTCGATGGTGTCGAAGTGCATGCTGCCCACGGTTACCTGTTGAATCAGTTCCTCTCTCCACTGACGAATCAACGTAATGACCAATGGGGTGGCAGTCTCGAAAACAGAGCCCGACTACTTCTGGACATTGTCCGTGGCATCAGGAAATCGGTACCTGAAAGTTTTGCCGTGGCGGTAAAACTCAACTCTGCGGACTTTCAGCGGGGAGGCTTCGATCTGGAAGACGCCAAAAACGTGGTTTCCATGCTCAATCCGTTGGGCGTTGACCTGATTGAAATTTCCGGAGGCAACTACGAAGCCCCTGCAATGCAAGGACGCACTGCCGACGATAGAACGCTGGCCAGAGAAGCTTACTTTCTGGAGTTCGCTAAAGATATCGCCACGGTCAGCCAGGTTCCTGTGATGAGTACCGGCGGCATCAGCCGCCACGAGACGGCAGAAAAAGTGATCGCAGCCGGTGTTGATCTCGCCGGAATTGCCAGCGCTTTGGCGATTTGTCCTGAGTTGCCCAATTTATGGCAAAGGAATAGCGGTTTTACCCCGGAGATTCCCCGCCCTGCCTGGAAGGACAAAACCATGAGCAGCCTTGCCGTCATGTCGACCATTCGTCGATACCTGAATCGTTGGAGCCAGAACAAGCATCATAAATCCCTTGATCCTCTGACCAGCCTGATTTTTGATCAGTTCAGAGCAGCAAAGTTAGTCAGGCGATATCGCCGGACACTAGCGCAAGCCTCCTGACAGGGAGAGATATCCTGCATAAACAGCTTCTGATGACGAGAATTCTCAGTCACTCCCTGGACTGATAAACCTCTTCCACCATCTTTAGATACTCGGCCAGCGGAATCATGTCCATTTTAGCCCGACGCTGGTCCACGTTTTCCTCGTCTTCAATGGGGAGGAAAACGAGCCTGCCCTCAACAACTTCAAGCTGTGTACCGTAGAGCTGTTTTTGCCCCAGATTCACCCGAACCCTGTCAGTTAGCAAGGCAACGTCCTGCCCACTGATTCCCTCATTGTTTTCGTAGGACGATGTTAACAGTGGTAGCATAGAGCGTTGAAAATCAATATCCGGAGAGTGTTGGATTATTAGAAATACCGCCAGCATCCCCTCCTCGCCAATCAGGTCCTTGGTGGGCCATCCATGCTGATCCAGTATTTCCTTCACTCTCTTTGTATTTTTCTCGTCAATCCTGAGCATCTCTTCATGCAGCTCAGTTGAAATATTCTCCCATCCCTTCTCTTCAAACACTTTTCTAATGCCCTGATCCTCCGTCTCCATATTTAGCAGCTCCTGCTGGAGCTCTAAATTCAATTGGGCTTGTGCCCAAAATGAAGCAAGTAGAATCATCAAACCACACATAACACGCATGAAATCACTCCTTTTTCATATAATTGTCGTACTTTTAGTCTTCGTGCTTTTAATCGTTATACTTTTAATAATTATCCTTGGGGGGGGGATGATAGCTTCCGACTTCATCCATGTCTGCATTAGGGCATTGGCACGATCATATTTATCTGGCTCTGGCAAAAGCAAAACAATCCAGCTTTGGCAGTCATACTGACATCAAATCAGTTCATCGATTTTCACAATTTAGGTATTTTTGCGCTTCGCGAGTAATCCAAAAAGACTATGCTAAACTGCCTATAGGTGTTACATCCGAAGGTCGGCCCACCATTTCCGACCAAAGGTTGCGACATGCCGGGAATTGCGGCAAAGGAGAGTAACCATGGAACCATTGCCTCGTGTTATGAAGTCTCCGTCTTCAACCTGTACGGATCTCCTGATCGACTTTTTCTCTTTACTTGATATTCGCTATATCTTTGGCGTCCCGGGTGGAAACATTGACCCGCTTTGTCACCGGCTGGCGCAGCGCCGTGCCGAACCAATACCCCGCTGGATTCTGACACGCAGTGAAGCTGGAGCAGCCTATATGGCTGACGGCTATTTCCGGGAAACCGGCAAAATCGGCGTATGTGGAACCACCTCCGGCCCCGGCGCTACCAACCTGCTGACTCCCATTGCCAATGCTTTTGTCGACAATATCCCGCTGCTTGCGATCACTGCCCAGACACCGATCAGTACCTTTGGCCGGGGTGCCATGCAGGAAACCAGCGGTGCCGGCATAGACAGCATGCTGATGTTCGAAGGTTGTACCCGTTACAACTCGCTGGTATCGCACCCGGATCAATTGATTCACAAGCTGCATCTGGCCCTGTCCAACGCTTTGGGCCTGACTCCGGGGCCAGTCCATCTGAGCATCCCTTCCGACATTCTGACCATGCCGATCTCAGCCGCATTCAATGATTATCCTTATATCAACCGCCCAATGGAGGCGACGCCGGATAAACAGCTGCTAAATCAGCTGAGAAACCTGATCAGCGGCGCTTCCAAAGCGGTGTTTGCTCTCGGTCCAGGGGCTGAAGAAGCCATGTCTTCGATACTTAAAATCGCAGAAACCCTGAACTGGCCGATCGTGACATTCCCCATGTCGAGAGGATTGATTAACGCTCGCCACCCCCTGTTTCGAGGTGTCTTCGGAACCGCCGGGCACGAATCGGCTCGTCTGGCGTTATCCCGGGAATCCGCTCCTTTGGTATTTGTTGTGGGCGCGGACCTGGATGAGACCGCGACCTGTGGGTGGGACGGCACCACCATTCTGAGTTCCCGGATGATCCACGTCAGTAACAATCCGGAGCAGCTGTCCCGTTCCTATATGGCCAGGTTGAATGTTCTGGGAAGCCCCAGAGTGGTATTCAACACTCTGGTAAAAGATATGAAGCTGAACCGGCAATCGGAAAGCAGACCCACACAGATCCCTCCCAATCCCCGGGAAAAACCGGACAACTTTTCTGTCATGCATTGGGAGGATTGTATTACGGATGCCAGCCCGTTGAATCCACGCCAGGTATTTACTTACGTCAGCAGCCAGATTCCCGGCAATACCCGGGTGTACGTGGATACCGGTAACAGTTTCTACTGGTCGACCCATTACTGGATGCAGAATATTCCCGACTTCACGACACATAACCTGGTCAATATATCCATGGGATTCGCCACCATGGGCTGGGCAATTGGCGCATCCATCGGTTGCAAGTTCGGTCACCCGGAAGCCCCGGTACTCTGTATAACCGGGGACGGCTCGGTATTGATGTCCAGCCTGGAATTTACGGTGTCGGGGCAGAATCGTCTCAATGTTGTATTTATGGTGATGAACAATGGAAGTCTCGGGACGATACGTCACGGACAGAAACTACGGGGCTTTGAAAACACCGCCAACACGCTGCCTGAAGTCAACTATGCCCTGATGGGCAGGGCAATGGGAATCGAATCCTATCGTGTCTGCACGATGGACCAGCTCCGACAGATCAACTGGGGAGCGATTCTCAATCAGAGAGATCCGGTAATTCTGGATCTGGTGATCAATGGCGATGTTGCCCCTCCAATAGGACAACGAATCAATGCACTGGGACGGGGAGCAGGCAATGACAGCAAGGTAAAACCCGTCTGATCAAAAACCAGTCGTTTCTCGCACTTTTTGAGACACAGACAACATTTTTATGCCCTAACAGGTGATAGCCTGCCATGTTAGGGAAGTTATCAATGTGGTAAACGACTCCCGACAACCTCAACAATAACGAAGTTCGATAACCAGCTGGAGACGGTCAGGATGAAGTCTGAAGCAAATAATGCTGTATCCGTTTATATCAACACCATCTCTATCCCATATGTCCGCACATCACTTTTGATGCTGGCCGGTGGTATGTTCTTAAACACCCTGCAAGGGTGCAGCCTGTTCCAGGAATCGCCTGGAATCGAGACAGAGTCATCCCAGGCACAGATCCTGGAAGAAGCGACTCCTGTCTCATCTGCTCCGGCTACAACAGAAACCGTCGGCTCTCAAACATTGGTATCCAAAGACACCAACAACGAGCCGACGCAGGAAACGATTGTCGAAGTCTCTTCTCAACCTGCGCCCGCGCCGGACAAGCCTGAAGATGCTGTCACTGAGAAGACCGCAGCCGCGGATCCAACAATCCCGGAGCCCACTTCAAAAGACATCGCAAAGGCTTTGACTTATGTGTCTGTGGCTACTGCGCCTGAAACGGCTCAAGCCTCCACCCAAAGCCCCCATGAAACAACCTCTTCCACGACGCAGGTATCCTCTGCATCGGAGGAAGACAGTATTCAGAATCGTGAGATTATCAAAGATCTGAATAGTGCTCCGGCACCTGCGGCAGGACAGGCGATTACTGCCATGCCCTCCAGCAATGCCGGGCAGGACGCAGTAACTGAAGAGGCCGTGGCCCAGGCGGCGGCACCTAAACAGAATACCAAGGACTCATTGCACAAACTGCTGCAAAACCTGGAACAGCCTTCCAAGCCGGACCAGATATTGGGAACCTACGGAATATGGGAGCTGCGCAAGGTCTGGAACGGCAACGAAAGTGGCTGCCGTCTGAGCACCCACACCATTCAAGTGGATGATGACCGGTTTACCTCTCAAATCTGGGTCTCCGTTCAGCCACAGCATTTAATTCTCAACGCATCTTCCGAGATACATCTGAATGCCAGCGGCAGCGGCGTCCGGCTCGATAAAGGACAGCTGATTCCCTTTACCGGTCAAGCCATTCCCTCGCATGCAGTGTTGTCAGACGATCTGATCAATCGGCTGGCGAAGAGCCAAAAGCTTCATCTCTACGTAATGATTGGAGACTTGCAATCCAGGGTGACGCACACTGAGATCAACCTGAAGGATCTGCGGGCTGCAGTCGGAGCTTTCAATAAGTGCCGCTCCTGAACACTTGAAGAACAGCTCCAGCCCCAGAAACTATAGGGCTTTCGGCAGTTCAACGCCCCAGCACCACTCTGACAATCGTTCAGGGTGGTGCTAGACTTATACAGGGCACACAGGAAAGTGAATTCCGACGTCGTTGTGCACCTTTGGCCTTTGGGCGACGGTGAGAACCTGAAGACCATAAAGACGCCTGGATGCAGGGTTATCATTAAAAATATGCGATGGGAGGTGTGTCATGAATCGGCACTATTACATCAGCGATGACCTGGATGACCTCGAAAGCGTTGAAGACGAACTGGAAGCTAATGGTATCAATACGGAACAGATCCATGTTCTTAGCGAAAACGATGCCGAAGTCGAACAACACCATCTTCACGACGTTACATCTTTTATGAAAAAGGATGTCGTCCACTCAGGTGAGATTGGAGCCGTCGTTGGCGTCAGCCTTGCCATCGTAATTCTGGTTGGAGCCTATCTGACCGGACTGACGGAAACCGCAGCAGGCTGGGTTCCGTTTATATTCCTGTCAATCGTCATTCTGGGCTTCTCTATCTGGGAAGGCGGATTACGCGGCATACAGGAACCCAATGAGCACTTCCGCAAATTCCAGAAGATCCTGAAAGAAGGTAAACATATATTCTTTGTGGATGTAGAACCCTCCCAGGAAGAGATTCTGGACCGGGTCGTCAGCCATCATCATTCTCTTCAGGTCGCCGGTACCGGCGCGGCCTCCCCTCACTGGGCCGTGTTCTGGCAACACAAGTGGCATCAGTTCAAACAACTGATATAAGAACCTGCCGCTAAATCTCTTCTTATGGATGACCTGCCAACGCCTCGGCGGGTTGTCCAAAGAAGAAGACTCGTGCCCAGAAAATGTAGTCCGCCTCGGACGCCATCAACCCAATCAGTACCAACAGGCATAGCGGTGGGATCAATATGGCGTAAATGATGGCGAGCCTTTCCCAAGCCATGTGCATGAAGATCGAAACGATCAATCCCGCTTTCAGCAACATGAACAAGATGATCAGCGACCAACGCAGCATTCCATGCAAATGGAAATAGTCCACCAGATAGGACATGGTGCTCAACACGAACAATAATCCCCAGATTTTCAGGTAGAGACCGATGGGGTGCTGTTGGCCTTCAATATGTGGCATCACCTTACCCTCCTCTTTTCTGACCTTTTAGAAGTCTCCCTTTATCTAACCTTAGAGAAGTCTTCCTAATCCCGAGTGAACAGAACTACCAGATTTTCCCTGGGTCACCACAGGTAGAAGAATGCAAAAATAAACACCCATACCAGATCCACAAAGTGCCAGTACAGTCCGGCAATTTCGACAATCTGGTAGTTGCCCCGTCGCTCATAGTCACCGCGAAACACCTTGAAAGCGACGGTTAACAGATAGATAACGCCAATGGACACATGCAGACCGTGAAATCCTGTAATCATGAAGAAACATGAGCCGAATTGGGCCGCGCCCATGGGATTCCACCAGGGGCGAACTCCTTCGGCGATCAGCTTGCTCCATTCGAACGCCTGCATGCCAACAAACGTCGCCCCAAACATCGCGGTGATCACCATGAGTGCCGCCGTTCTCCGGCGGTCCCGCCGATAACCGAAATTGACGGCCATAGCCATGGTGCCGCTGCTGGAGATCAGGACGAATGTCATAATGGCAATCAGGATCAGGGGAATGGATCGTCCTGCGATATCCAGGGCAAAGACTTCGCTGGGGATCGGCCAGGGATCGGTGGTCGTCATCCGGACGGACATGTACCCCACCAGGAAACAGGAAAAGATAAACGTGTCGCTCAGCAGGAATATCCACATCATGGCTTTACCCCAGGGTACTCCCTTAAAGGCTTCTTTATCGGAAGCCCAATCCTGGGATAACTGTTTCCAGCCTGAGCTGGTAGAAGGGTTCAAAGTGGAATCTGCTGCCATGATCTCACCTCAATCCGCAAAGAGCCGCAATGGCTGCATAGGTTTCCGGTTTACTGGTCAGTAAAGCGAACAGAACCAGCCAGACGAACAGTAAGTAGTGCCAATAGATTGCGCAGAGCTCTAACCCTGCGTTGACAACCGGCATGGCCTGGCGCTGCCAGACCCTTTCCATAGAGCGCATCCAGGCGATCAGGCCACCGGCAATATGGATGGCATGGAGCCCGGTTAACAGATAGAAGAAACTAATGGCCGGATTCACGGATACGGTAAATCCAAACTCCGCCAGCCGCCCCCACAGTATTGCCTGTCCCACAATAAAGGCCGCCGCCATCATTCCGGCGATCACGGTTGCGGCAGCCACCGTTGACCGGAGGTGTTTCCTGGAGGCCATCCGTGCCACCTGAATACTGATACTGGCGAGTACCAGAAACGCCGTGTTGACCCATAATGCCGAGGTATTCCCCAACGGGCCGAGAGGCCCCGTCAGACTCTGCCAGTCGCTGAACTGGGAACGGCCGATAAAGGTCACCACAAAGAGCATGAACAGAGACGTGACAACCGCCAACAATATTCTGACAGCCACCTTTGTCGCCTGAAAACGCCATAACAACCCGCCCGCCGGGTCTGGCGAAGACCATCCCCCTGGCTCACCAAGATCCAGGGTTCGCATCTGAGGAGAATGCGCCATTATTCACCTCCCTCGGAATCTGCGTTTCCTGTCATTTCCTGGTCCGTTGATTTCTGGCCGCCTTCACTCTCCCTGAGACGTATCAACTCTTCTTCGGATACGGTCTGTGGCAGGTAATCCTGCTCAATTCCCGGCACGCTATAGTCATATGCCCAGCGGTGCACAACCGGCAATTTGTATCCCCAGTTACCATGTTTGGGTGGTGTTTCCGGTGTCTGCCATTCCAGAGAGTTGGCATGCCAGGGGTTGCCGCCGGACTTCCGACCGTGTTTCAAACTCCAGAACAGGTTGAACAAAAACAGGATCTGGCTGACGCCGACAATCAGCGCTGCGACAGTAATAAAGGCATTCAGGTCATGGGCTGATTGGGGAATGAATTCAAAGTTTTCATACGCATAGTAGCGACGGGGCATGCCCAGAAATCCGAGGTAGTGCATGGGAAAGTAGACGGCATAAGTCCCCAGGAAGGTAATCCAGAAATGCACTTGTCCCAGTCTCTCATTCAGCATTCTGCCGGTAATTTTGGGATACCAGTGATATATGGACCCGAACACCACCAGTATCGGGGCGACTCCCATCACCATATGAAAATGGGCCACGACAAAATAGGTATCTGACAAGGGCACATCAATAATGACATTCCCCAGAAACAGACCGGTCAGGCCACCGACCAGGAAGGTCAGGATAAATGCCAGAGCAAACAACATGGGCACGGTCAGATGGATACTTCCCCGCCACAGCGTTAATACCCAGTTATAGACCTTCAGGGCCGTTGGTACGGCAATAATCAGCGTGGTGGTAGCAAAGAAAAATCCGAAATAGGGATTCATCCCGCTAACGTACATATGGTGCGCCCACACAATAAAACTCAGCACGCCAATCGCAATAATGGCCCATACCATCATCCTGTACCCGAAAATATTCTTTCTGGCATGGGTGCTGATCAGGTCGGAGACCAGACCAAACGCCGGCAGCGCAACGATGTAGACCTCCGGATGTCCGAAAAACCAGAACAGGTGCTGGAACAGAATCGGGCTGCCTCCCTGGTGATCCAGCGGTTGCCCCAGGGAAATGATCGCGGGAATAAAGAAACTGGTGCCCAACAACCGGTCGAACAACATCATCACCGCACTGACAAATAATGCAGGAAAGGCCAGTAACGCGAGAATGGTGGCAACAAATATTCCCCATACCGCCAATGGCATACGAAACAGGGTCATTCCATGGGTTCGCGCCTGCAGGACAGTCGTCACGTAGTTCAGCCCTCCCATGGTGGCAGCCACGATAAATATGGCCAGGGACACCAGCATCAGAACGATTCCCCAATCCGCACCGGGCGTTCCCTGCGTGATCGCCTGGGGTGGGTACAATGTCCAGCCTGCGCCAGTGGGGCCTCCCGGAGCAAAGAAACTGGCAATCAGGACAATAACCGAAACCAGATAGAACCAATAGCTGAGCATATTGACGTAGGGGAACACCATGTCCCGGGCACCGACCATCAAGGGGATCAGGTAGTTGCCGAATCCACCCAGGAACAGCGCCGTCAGCAGGTAGATCACCATGATCATGCCGTGCATGGTCATGGCCTGATAGTAGGTGGAGGCATCCATAAATTCGAGACTACCGGGAAAACCGATCTGCATGCGCATCAGTCCGGACAACACCAATGCAATCAGCCCGACAAAAATCGCCGTCAGGGAGTACTGTATCGCGATCACCTTGTGATCCTGACTCCAGATATATTTGGTAATGAAGCTCTTCGGTTCGTGAAGCTCTTCAGTTTCCGCAAGTTCTGCATAGGCCATTACATCGTCCTCTTCTCAAATGCCCCTGTCTGATTCGTCTCCTTTTCCACAACTTTTGCAATCAGGTTTCGGCTTACTCGCTTAATGACTCCAGATAGGCAAGCACAGCAGCCAGATCCTCTTCATTCATGGAGTATGTCGGCATCACTGGAGAAAACCCTTTCACCACCTGAGCCCCAGGATGGAGGATGGAATCCTCAAGGTACTGCTCATCCGCTATCACCGTACTTCCGTCAGCCAGCGTTTCACTCTTTCCGAACAGATTTTTCCAGGTCGGCCCGACACCCTGACGACCATCAGTTGAGTGACAGGCAGTACACCCAAGGTTTTGCACTAGCCGTTTTCCAAGAGCCGCCTGCTCTCCATGACCTACCAGCTCTCCAGGGTCCGTCTTCTCTCCATGACCCTTCTGATCAGTAGCTCCCTGTGAACCGGAATCCTTACTCTCTTCCGACGGCTGAGCCAGAGACTTGATCAGAGCTATCAATGCCGCCAGATTCTCATCGTCCAGGTTGTAGGCCACCATCACAGGAGGGAATCCCTGCACAATTTTGGCCTTGGGTTGGGAGATGGACTCTTTGATGTAGTCCTCATCGACAACAATGGTAGAACCATCCGTCAGCGTTTCTGTCTTGCCGTAGAGGTCTTTCCAGCTTGGCCCCAGGCTGTTACTTCCATCCAGGCTGTGACAGGCCGTGCACCCCAGATTTTCTGCCAGCTGCCGCCCCTGTATCTGACGATTGGAAGAGGCCGCCATCGACTTGCTGCTCTGAGAGGAAGCAAAGGTGGTTTGATTTCCCAACCATTGCTGATAATCCTCAGCCTCATCCACCCACATGATGCCGCGCATGTTGTAATGTCCGACGCCGCAAAATTCCGCGCACAGAATTTCGTATTTACCGGCTTTGGTAGGTGTGAACCAGAAGTAGGACACCAGTCCGGGAACCATGTCCATCTTGGAGCGGATCTGGGGGATGTAGAAGTTGTGTAAAACATCTTTCGATCGTAACAACACCTTCACAGGCTGCCCCAGCGGAAGGTGGATCTCATTGCTGACAACAATCAGGTCGTCCTGTCCTTTAGGATCCTCCGGACTCACCCCAAGAGGGTTGTCCGCCGATACCCACTTTATTTCCGAAGTGCCCAGCTCCCCGTCCTCTCCGGGCAATCGGTAGGACCATTGCCACTGCTGCCCGAACACTTCAACAATGGCAGCATCCTCCGGGACATGAACAAAATCGTTATAAACCACCAACCCTGGCGCCAGCATCCCCATAATGCCGATAGAAGTGATGATGATCAGCCACCACTCAAGCTTACGGTTCTCGGGTTCATAGGCCGCGCGCTTACCGTGCTTATGGTGAAAGCGCCATATAGCCACCGCCACAAAAATCCCAACCGCCACAAAGAAAATCCCCGTTATCACGATCGTTATCAACAACGCATGATCAATTGATCCCCAATTGGATGCGGCTTCCGTGGCATGCCATGGACTGAACACATGAAACAGCACGGACGCGATAACAATGACAACAAGAATAACGGCCAACAACATAGTTGCTCACCTTTGACAGGCTATAAGGGATATCCGCCTGTTACGAAGTAATCTGATACGCTTTGATCCGGCCTTGTCTGTGGACACGGCAGGAGAAGATATCCGGCATGTCCGGATCCAAGAGTTAAGAAAGCCGAAATCGGGAAGATATGAAGGAGTTTTTTTTGACCCGCTCTCTCCCTCCGGCCGCCTGCCGGTATCAAGAGAGAGCACAACCAAAACAGAGAGGCAGTATTGGTCAGCTCGACGAATTCATTTGCCAGACTACGAACAACGGATATCGTCGCATCCACGACGTTCCCCCTTTCGCAGATTGCGATGTTGCATTCCGACGAATCTATAAGAAGTCTAGACCTCAGAAATCAAACTTACCAGTATGGCCGCACCGGCAACCGGCCTGACCGGCTAGCCGTTAAAGAATTCCAGGGAAGCCCCGCCGGAGACGGCTGGATAGTACCCAAAAGCCTGCCACCACAAGGTTGCGGCCAAGGACCACATCAACATCCCCACCAGAACATCCAGCATACGCCAGGTCTCAGGCTTCGCAAAAAGAGGGGCAAGACGGCGCGCACCAATCACCAGAACCAAGAACCAGGTGGTCGAAGCCAGCATGGCACCGGCACCGAACCATATCCGCTCCGGCATGGGATACTGCCCGCCGATACTGCCGATGAGTAATACCGTATCGAGATACACATGGGGATTCAGCAAGGAGATAGCGGCGGTGACCCAAATAGCGTTCGAACGCGAATGCAATACCCTGCCCCCGGTATTCATACTCTGTCCATTGAACGCAGAGTATAATGCCCGTGCACCATAAGCAGTTAAAAACAAAGCTCCACCGAGAGCCGCTCCCAACAGCAATACCGGCTCCCCGGCAACCACAACGCCGACTCCGGCAATCCCTGCATAGATCAGACACACATCAATCACAATACAAGTAGCCGCAATCGTCAACGCATACTGTCCGCGCAGTCCTTGAGTTAACACATAGGCATTCTGTGCCCCAATGGCAACAATCAGGCTACCGGCGGTAATAAACCCCTTGAATAATGTAATCCCCATTTTCCTTTCTCTTTTTGTCCACAGAAGATTTGTTTTGTCCACATAAGATTTGCGCAAAGATTAGGGCAGCCACTAAAATTAGGACAGTTAATAATATTTCTGAGACATTAGAGGCGCTAATGACGCTGGACATAAGACAACTTCAGGCTCTGGCATCGGTCATTGACGAGGGCAGCTTTGAGAAAGCCGCCCGGAGACTGTCTCTGACGCAATCGGCCATCTCACAACGGATACGTCAGCTGGAGAAATCTCTGGGGAAAATTCTCGTGATCAGGGAGTCTCCTGCCAGGCTCACGGATGATGGCTTACGCTTGATGAAGTACTACAGACAGATTGATCATCTGCAAACAGAAATGATCACACAATTTAATATGCAGGAAACGACTCCCCGCCCTCTGGCAATCGGCACCAATGCCGACAGTCTGGCGACCTGGTTACTGGAAGCCTTGTCCCCAATGCTCGAGGAAAGCCAGTGGCGAATGGATATCAGGGTAGACGACCAGGATCGTACCCATGAGCTGCTGCATAACGGCGAAGTCATTGGCTGTATCAGCAGCAGCTCATCCACGATAAGCGGTTGTAACTGTTTTCATCTGGGAACCATGGTATACCGTTGTCTCGTAGCGCCTTCATATATTGAGCGATACTTCCCTGACGGCATTACAAAGCAGTCGATCCAACAGGCGCCCTATGCGGAATACAACTTTAAAGACGATCTGCAGAAGCTGTATTTGCAGAAATATCACCAGATAGAGCCCGTTCACCCTCCCCATCGAATTCCCTCGACAGAATCCTTTCTTGAGTTTATTTGCCGGGGGCATGCCTGGGGAATGGTTCCAGATGTACAGTCGAAAAACCTTCAGCTTTCAGGCGCGGTAGTTGAACTGATCCCGGACTGCCCTCTGGACATAGAACTCTATTGGCACATTTGGGATCTGAAAAGCTCGATGAGCCAGAAATTAACCGATGCCATCATACAGCAGGCTCAAAAATCCCTGGTCAATTCCACATCATCCGAAACTTTCTGTGCCGACCTGTAACAAATAGTTCATCGATAAAGGCTGAATCGTTAAACTAGGCTCTTTTGACGATCTGGAAACCCAACATGTCCTCCATTTTTATCGGAATTACCGGCGCCTCTGCCTCAGGAAAAAGTCTCTTGTCCGCCACTATCTACGAAGAACTGAAGGAAGAGGTCGGAGCCTGGCAGATCGGTATCATCAAGGAGGATTCTTACTACAAAGACCAATCCCATATGGAGATGCCCGAGAGAATTCTCACCAACTATGATCACCCCAATGCCTTTGATCATGATCTCCTCGTCGAACATCTGGATGAATTGAGAGAGGATCGCCAGATCGATGTTCCGGTTTACGACTTCAAGGAACACAACCGTAGCCGCGAGACAATTTCCATGGAAGCGCGAAAGGTCATCATAGTTGAAGGTATTCTGTTGCTAAGCGATAAAAATATCCGACAACGCCTGGATACCAGTATTTACGTGGATACCCCTCTTGATATCTGCTTGCTGCGCAGGTTGCGACGCGATATGGAAGAACGTGGACGGACCATGGAATCCATCGTCCAACAATACAAAAAAACCGTCAGACCCATGTTTCTTGAGTTTGTAGAACCTTCGAAACAATTCGCCGATATCATTGTTCCACGAGGAGGAAAAAACCGCGTTGCAATTGAAATGCTCAAAGCACGTATCAAGCAGCTTCTGGATTAGGACAACCCGGGGAATCATCACCCTGTACGGGTGTGATTTGCGCCAGCCCGATTGATCGATAGGTTGTGATAACTAATCCAAAAGTCGAATTACCTATATCATTTTTAATAGATACACCATATTGACATGTAATTTTGGTTACCATATTAATAATAAATAGAGGTACAAAGTCAGGTCTTGCGCACGTCGCGTACTGACAGTCATCGTTAGCGTTTGCCAGTCTTGTTGGCTTTCATAAAGCCAACACAGGCCAGTTCCAATGCGCTCGAAAGATACAGTTGACTGACAGAAGCACTATCTGGAGGTGTTTCTGTTTGAAGGAATCATTAGTCAATCTTCCATAGGAGAGAACCATATGAGTGTCAGATCGTCATAACAGCCCCTCTTGTTTTTTCATCAACTAGTTTGGATGAACTTTCGCTCCGGTATACACCTGCGCCTTATCCAAGGATGCGCGTGAATCCTTTGGCCAACATACGCTGGCCTTGTTGTGGAAAGCTGTGGCAAACAGGTTGGTCCAACTGCTTAATAATCATATTTGCGTTGGAAAAAGTGATGAATACAGAGTGTGAAAAGGATGTTCAACCGGGCCGAATAATCTATCCGGGGAAACTGTTGTCGCCCTATGTGAACTACTATCTGATGCTCACAGGCAACTATGAGCAAAGTGAAGTGGTGGATTTCTACCCTGATGGGGGGGTAGGCGTCATAATCAATCTGGAAGGCAACATACTGTTAAACAAGAAGCTACTCGGCAAAGGTGTGTTTTTTGATGGCGCCAACTCAAAAAAAGTACAGCTAGAACTCAAGGGAAAAGTCAGCCTCATTGGAATCCGGTTCAAACCGGGAACCTTCTCCCTGTTTTTCGATGCCGACCTCAGTAAATTCCATAATACCTTCCACAACCTCTACGCCATAGGGTACATGCTACCCAAACGTTTTTTTGAATTCCTGGAATCCTGCATTACAGACAAACAACGGATCATTGCGATAGAGACCTGGCTGGCCTACAACCTGTCAGAGCCCGACCACAACATCTCCGTTGTCCTGGCCGCACTAAAATCAATTTCAGCCAACCAATACGACATTGAACTGCAGTCCCTGGTGGAAGAAATTGGTGTGGATATCCGGCAGTTGCAACGACTGTTCAAAAAACAAATGGGAATGAGCCCCAAGAAACTGGTAAAGCTGTTACGTGCAGATGTCGCCAGAAAAATGCTGACCAACAGCCAGACACTTTCCTGCCTGGAGATAACTTATCGCTGCGGATACTACGATCAGGCCCACTTCAACCGCGAATTTAAAAATATCTATGGGGTTACCCCAAACAGATACCGCAGAATATATACAGATTAATTTTTCCTTGAGCGCCTCGCTTGTCGCACCGGGTTCGTCCCGGGTCGACACAGGCCTGTCCCATTAACTTTCTCTCGAATTCGTCGACAATCCTTCTATCAACTTGTCTGTCAGCTCTTCCATCGATTTATTTAACAGTCTTTTCCTTTATCAACAAAACAACATATCATCATTAAACATCATCCATATTTAATTTTTGACATAATTCACAGCTTGCAGTTTTACAATACCTTTCCGATCGATCGCTCGTTTTTATCCTCAAAATTGTCGCAATTGTACTATTTGACATTTTCCCTTTGCGTTTAATCTGAATATGACTCTTAAGTTGAAGGTCAAGCTCTTGGCTTTTACCAGACAATGTTATGGAAACAAAACGAGGTTAAAAGGATGCTAGTCTCACTGGATAAGATCGATAACGTACATGTTTCCGGCGAACAACAGATTATCAGTCCCGCAAAACTCCGCGAGATATATCCTGCCGGAAGAGATATAACTCAAATGATAATTAAATCAAGAAATACAGTTTCCCGCATTATTCAACAAAAAGACCCGAGAGTATTAGTAATAACCGGCCCCTGTTCAATCCATGATATGCAAGCAGCCAAAGAATATGCGTATCGGTTAAAGGAACTGCACGATGCCTACAAGGAAAACTTGTTTATCGTTATGCGGGTGTACTTTGAAAAGCCACGCACAACTGTCGGCTGGAAGGGGTTCATCAACGATCCTTACCTGGACGACTCCTTTGAAGTTGAACAAGGGTTGCACAACGCAAGGGAGCTCCTCCTGTTCCTGGCTGATCTGGAACTACCGGCAGCAACCGAAGCACTGGACCCAATGACCCCGCAGTACCTCAGCGACCTGATAAGCTGGGTGGCTGTAGGCGCACGTACCACGGAGTCCCAGGTTCACCGTGAAATGGCGAGTGGCCTGTCAATGCCGGTAGGATTCAAGAACGGTACCGACGGAAACGTCAATGTTGCCGTCAATGCCATGAAATCCGCCACGTCTGCACACCGCTTCCTGGGCATTAACTCGGACGGCTGCATCTCACTGATCAACAGTACGGGCAACCCCAATGTCCATCTCATCCTTCGCGGAGGCAGACATCCCAACTACACCCGGAGCTGTGTCAATGAAGCCGAGCAAATGCTGGGCGCAGCCGGGCTTAGTCAGAGTATTGTCGTTGACTGCAGCCATGGTAACTCGGAAAGCAACTTCAAACGCCAGGCTATCGTTGCCGAAAACGTCGGTCTGCAAATCAGAGAAGGCAGCCCGATTGTAGGAGTCATGCTGGAAAGTCACATCAATGAAGGCAAACAGCCTATGTCCTCAAACAAGGACAATCTTCAATACGGCGTATCGATTACGGATGCCTGTATCGGCTGGGAGGAAACCCGGCGGGTCATATTTGGCTTAAACGAAAACGTCTCCCGCATCATCGAGGATCGAGCCAATATTCCTGCTGTTGCAGAAATGGCATAACCGGAGATTAAAGGATTACTTCCTGTTGGATGGCAGTGAGAAATTACGGGTACAGGTCGACTTATTGAACATTCAATCATTTATTCAATACAGTATTGTACTGGATAAAATAGCAAGAAAACTTGGCCATATAATTCCATCAATATCTGTCGCAATTTTACAATTTAACATAGGCAAAACTGATCTAGCATATTTTACAGGCGGCTTGATATATCGCTCTCGTTATACATATGTATAAAAACATTTTTCGTCCAACAGGCATCAATATATTTTATACGCAGATATTGCATCCGCATCATATAAAGAAATTGTAATGGAGATATACAATGAAAAAAAGCATAGCTGTTATAGGCGCTGGACTGTCTGGTATTGCGGCTATTAAGCAATTAACGGATGAGGGTCACAACGTCATATGTTTTGAGAAACTGGATAACCCCGGGGGAGTATTTTCCCATAATGAAATATATGACGATCTGCACCTGACGATATCAAACTACTTTATGGCCTACTCGGATTTCATGCCAACCAACGAGCGCCTTAAATTCTGGTCAAAAGCAGATTACCGCAAGTATCTTCAGTCCTATCTGAATAAATTCGGCCTGGACGACAAAATCCGCTACAACACCGAAGTCCGCTCTATCAAACAGGACCCCGACACCAAAATGTGGGAAGTTGAGACCGCTACCGGCGATCAGGTCGAAACCTCCGAATTTGACGTCGTCGCGGTATGTTCCGGGCACTTCCAGCACCCCAAAATGCCCGAGATCCCAGGCCTGGATAAATTTTCCGGAAGCGTTATTCACTCAAAGTATTATCGGGATAAGAACGTTTATGAAGGCAAGAGAGTGCTCTGTGTTGGCATGGGAGAAAGCTCTGCCGATATCACTTCGGAGATATCCAGTGTTGCCAGCAAGTGTATCCTCTCACTCCGCCGATACCACGCAGTCGCCCCCCGATTTATGTCCTTCCAGGAGGACGAGTATTTTACCATCGACACTTCCTGGCTCACCTCCCGCATCGTCAACCGCCTCCCCCACCGCTTTCACGCCGGCATCACCAAAGGAATCTTCCACCGCTATATCAACAGCCGTAACCCGGACCTGCGTATTCGCGGTGAGTGGCTGATAAAATCCGGACCATCATTCCACCAGGCCGTCACCAAGAATGAGCGTGTATTCAAACCGATCGCTGACGGATTGGTAACGCCACATATTGGCGGCATCAAAATGTTTGATGAAACCGGTGTGACCTTCAAGGATGGGACGCGGGAAGAAATCGATGCCGTTGTTTTCTGCACCGGTTATAAGCTGGAATTCCCATTCCTGGATATGATGATCTCCGACATGCGGGATTTGTATAAACAGATGTTCATTCCCGAAATCGGTCAGTCATTGGCGTTTGTCGGATTCGCGCGGCCACAACAGGGCGGTGTTCCAGCCATTGCTGAAATGCAGTCCCGGTATCTTGCCCAGCTGTGCAGTAACAAGCATGAACTCCCCTCGCTATCCGAACAAAGACGAGTCATCCGTGAAGATGCTCAGCATTGGCGTGATGAATATCGAATCACTCCACAGGTGGCCTCTCTGGTGAACTACTGCCACTACATGGATTCCATAGCGAAGTTGGTGGGCTGTATGCCCAAGATCCCGGCCTTGTGGCAAAACCCCGGTTTGCGCATCAAGCTGCTGCACGGACCGCAATTTGCCATTCAATACAGGCTTACCGGTCCTCACAGCATGCCCAAGGAAGCTGAAAATTTCCTGATGAACTTCCCGAATATCAGTGATTGGAAAAGGATCGCTTATTTGGAGGCCGGAGATCTCGCCTGCAAGATTCTGCACAAGCTTCCCCAGTTCAAAATCAGGAGAATGACGCAGAGCGCTTTCAGCATTGCCGGTAACTGATACTTTGGTTGTTAATGATATTTGGCTGTTAACAATAACCGGTCTTTAGCAGCTTCCTGCACCTAACGGTAGTAAAAGCCGGCACGACTGTCTGTGCCGGCTCTCTATCAGACCCTTTTAGTGCTCATATGGAAATGTCACCATGATCAAGATATCCAAAGAAAATCTACGCTCTCAGAATGATCAGTTTGAGCTGGAGGAACACCTGAGCATACTGCAAAGGATTTTGCTCAACTCTGACGGCACCATGACAAACCTGTTAGAGGAAATGCTGCAGGAGGATTTGTACGCCCACAAAATTTTTGAAGATATCTCTCCTTCCACCGAGGATCTCCCCATGCTTGCGCTCACAGAGGGACAACCCATATGGCGCCGGATGATCACTCTGCAGGGAAAACACAGCGGACTGAACTATCTCTACGCAGACTCACTGATTGCCCAGGATAACCTGGACAAAGAGTTTGCCGACACACTTCTGAATACCGGCACCCCTATCGGAAAGATATGGGAACTGTTCCGGGTCGAAACTTACAAAAGCCTGGATGAATGGGGAGAGGAACCCGCCGGAAACCTTGCCGACCTGTTTTCAATTGATCAGACAGATATGCTGCTGTTCCGCACCTACAGGGTTTTCTCTCAAAAGAAACCCGTCATGCAGATAACCGAGAAATTCCCAAAACAGTGGTTCCTTGATGGCTCATTGATCAGAAAACAGCAACAGGCCTCAGTCGGGGCATATTAGGAGCACCATGCGGTCATCCTGACAACTGGTGATATAGAGCCCGCTTACTTTCCAGGCTGGAAACTTTATGAAGCTTTCAACTATCAGGCCGGTGATACTGACGGCAGCTTGCGTGTGGATTGTGTGGATGATCTGCCTGGGACCACTACAGGCATTGGGTTACGTCGTACATCACTGGGAAGTCGCCCTGACCATGCTGTTCGGCTCTTTTGTTGCCGGAAGCACCAGCCTGGGAGGCGGCGCCGTCGCTTTCCCGGTATTTACCAAAGTGCTGCAGGTATCCTCTTTTGACGCCAACGTGTTTTCCCTGATGATTCAAAGTGTCGGCATGGGCACAGCTACGTTCTTCATTGTCGTTCGCAGAATCACAGTAGAATGGAGGATTGTTCTGGTCAGCACCATCGCAGGCGCAATTGGGATATATCTGGGCGCAGCCTATCTGGCCCCACTGATACCCTCCACAGCCGTTAAGATTCTGTTCAGTATGATCCTGACCAGTTTCGGGCTGACGCTGCTAATGCTGAACATCCGCCGCGAAAACCGGCATGACACAATGCCTGCCTGGGGCTATCGGGAGGTGAAAGTCATCTTTGCGGCCAGCCTGGCAGGCGGTGTCATCAGTGGCTTGCAGGGCAGCGGCATCGACATTGTAATCTTCTCAGTGATGGTGCTGTATTTTCGAATCTGCGAAAAAGTGGCGACCCCCACCTCCGTTGTCATTATGGCCTTCAACGCAATGATTGGGGCCTACCTGCACAACTTCGTTTTCAATGATACGGCCGCCAGTGTTGTTGAGTATTGGTATGCCGCAATCCCGGTGGTAGTGGTAGGAGCACCAGTAGGGGCTATCGTCTGCAGCTTCCTCAAACGAGAGGTGATCTCCAACAGCTTACTGGTTTTGATTCTGATCGACTTGATATCAACTCTGCTGCTGGTCCCCATGCAGCCATACATTATCACTCTTGGTCTGGTCTCAGTAGTTCTCTTCTCAGGAATCAATCTGATGATGCTGCGTACCCGGACATATCAGAGGCTGCCGCAGGAGGGAATAGCCTGAAGACAAAGATGCCTCAACAAACCACGGGGCCATGCAGACATTTTTTCATCATCCGGACGACAGAATAATGACCTCGTCCGGTACACAGACAGGCATATAAACAGGGAGCGCAGGAGATATGTACACCCCAACAGGAAAAGAAGCCGTTGCCGAAGATACATCTGTGAAGTCATCAGTCGCGGATATGGAATCATCAGTAGCGAAGAATATTTTTAGCAAGACCAAATCAGCACTCGTCTCATCAATTAGTGAATCCTCCGCTGTACAAAAACACCTACCGGGACCACCTAGAATTTCCTGGGAGAATCTGGAGCCACTATTGAACAACAGAATGCATCTCAAGCTCAGCAGCCTTGCAGACAAATATGGAGACGTATTCCAGTTGGGCATCGCCGGGAAAGACCTGCTGGTCCTGAACGGCCTGCAGACAGTCAAGAAAGCCCTGGTGGATCAGGGTGACACTTTCAGCGACCGGGCTGATTTTGACATCCTTCAGGAAGCACCTCAGCGTCATTTCCTTGAATTGAAAAGCGGGGACTACTGGAAACGACACCGTGAAGTTTTTGTCGGCGCCATGCACGATCACTTCGCCGGTCGTTGGGCTGAAGTTGAAAGCTCGCTACGAGAGGAAGCGGTGGAACTGGCCCAATATATGCGGGATCAACATGGCCAACCCTTTGATCCCAACCGAAGCCTCTCGCTGGCCAACCTCAGTTTTATCCAGAAAATTATTTTTGGGCGCCGCTGCAGTCAGGAAGACAAGGACGGTTTCAATGAATATGGCCTGACCCTTCTTCCCAGCGGTTTCATGAATGCAGTAAGACTGGGGCTGCTGCCCGGGCCATGCCGACCACTGTTTTATCTCACCAGAAAACGCTCGCTGGACAATTTCAAGGAAGGGATTATCGGACTGAGCGCCTATATTGCCGAAAACGTGGAAGAGCATCGTCAGTCTTTTGATCCTGACAATATTCGGGATATGTGTGACCGGTTGCTGGAAGCCGGAATGAAGCTGACCAAAGAGGAACGTGACACATTCCAGTTACATGACCAGGATATCGTTAACGGCTCACTCACCCAGTTTTCAGGCGCTGGAACAGGCGTTCCAACATTTGCCCAGCGCTGGGCAATACTCTATTTGGCTAACCATCCGGAAGTGCAAAAGAAAGCGCACGAAGAGTTGGAGCGGGTTGTCGGCCCTGACGCAGATCCGAAGATGTCGGACCGTAGCAAGATGCCTTACATGCAGGCTTTTGTGAACGAAGTGCTGAGACATTCGGCGATCAGCCCAATGGCAGCGGTTTACTATGCCACCAACAAAGACACCAGCATTAACCATTACTTCGTGAAGAAAAATACTCCGGTGATTGTAAACTACTACAGCATCACCCGTGACCCTTCAGTGTGGGATGCTCCGGACGAATTCATGCCGGAACGCTTCCTTGATAGTGAAGGAGCATTGCGTAAGGATCTGCAGAATAAATTCTTTCCATTCGGACTCGGACCACGCAGATGCCTGGGTGAGCATTTGGGACGCATGCAGATATTCCTGTTATGCGCACATCTGATGCATCATTTTGAGTTTTCCCTGGCCCCGGGTGAAAAGTCAGATCCGGGCACCATTCCCGGAGTATTCCTGGTGCCGAAAGACTTCCGCATCATTGCCACTCCGCGCAGATAAGTTCCTCACCAGGGGCAGGATCAACCCTAGATCCTGCCCTTTTATCTTTCTCAGCTTACTTTCTACCAGCCTTTCTCTCTGGTCAATTTCTCTCTACCGAGTTTTATCTCCAGCCTGTGTCTGTCCGTTTTCCTTAACTGGCGTTTTTACACATCTTACTTCTGCCTGGAATTCTCACTCCCGCCTGACATTAACAGCCATACAGATTCACCCACTGGCTTCTCCCCATCGTATTGCGTTCAGGAACAGAACGACCGCCGGTGAAGAAGCCGTTTATTCTTCTCATTCACGATGTTAGGGTAATGGAAATATCGGCATTCAGCCCTATGATATGGCAACGTCGGATTAAGCCTGTACCGAGAGAATACCAAGAAAAGATCAGCACGAACTTCTCGAGACATCCAAGGAGGATGACATGGCGTTATTTCTGCTGTTTATACTGGCAGCTCTGATTCTTGCGTATCTGGGGGGAGAAGCCATTGCCTGGAGTCTACTGCTGACGATCGGCATCCTGCTTTACAGTCTGATAGATCCCAGCCTCATGGGGCTATTGGTTCTCTGGGCGGCCTATATTGCCGCAATCACCTTACTGAACCTTCCCGACATCAGAAAACAATACCTGACCACCCGAATATTCGATTGGGTCAGGAAAGTCCTGCCGGGACTATCCGATACCGAAAAAGAAGCCATCGCAGCCGGCACGGTCAGTTGGGATGGAGAATTATTCAGCGGTCTGCCCAATTGGCACCATCTGCTCAATCTTCCCAAGCCGGAACTATCCGAATCGGAAAAGGCCTTTATCAATGGTCCGGTCAACGACCTTTGCACCAGGCTGAACGATTGGGAAATCACCCATGAGCGTTACGATCTGCCCCCGGAAATTTGGCAGTTCATCAAGGACAACGGATTCTTCGGCATGATCGTGCCGAAAAAATACGGAGGCCTGGAGCTTTCCGCCCTCGCCCATTCCACCGCGGTCATGAAAATCGCGACCCGAAGCATCACCGCAGCGGTCACGGTCATGGTGCCCAATTCACTGGGCCCGGCAGAACTGCTCATGCATTATGGAACCCAGAAGCAACGGGACTACTATCTTCCGCGGCTGGCCAAAGGACAGGAAATACCCTGTTTTGCGCTCACCGGTCCCCAAGCCGGATCAGATGCCGGGGCTATACCCGATACAGGCATCGTATGTAAGGGGGAATGGGAAGGAAAAGAAGTGATCGGCTTGCGTCTGAACTGGAACAAACGCTATATCACCCTCGCCCCCGTTGCCACGATTCTCGGCCTGGCATTCAAAGTCTATGACCCGGACAAGCTGTTAAGTGACGTTGTCGATCGCGGGGTGACCTGTGCACTTATCCCGACTAATACTCCCGGGGTGCAGACCGGCGCCCGCCACTTGCCATTGAATACCGTGTTCATGAACGGGCCAACCTGGGGCAAGGATGTTTTTGTACCGCTGGATTATCTCATTGGTGGCGAAGACTTTATCGGCAAAGGCTGGATGATGCTGATGAACTGCCTGGCCGTGGGACGCGCCATTTCCCTACCGGCACTGGCCACCGGCGCAGGAAAATTATCCAGTCTGACATCCGGGGCCTATGCCCGAATCAGAGAGCAGTTCGGCTTACCCATAGGCTTTTTTGAGGGGGTCAAGGAAGCCCTGGCACCCATCGGTGGCCTCACCTATATCATGGACAGCGCTCGCTGTCTGACCGCCGGTCTACTGGACCAGGGGGAAAAACCCTCAGTCCCTTCCGCGATCCTGAAATATCACAACACGGAAAAAATGCGCAAAGTTGTCGGCCATGCAATGGACATTCATGCGGGCCGAGGAGTCATCAAGGGTCCTCGAAACTACATTGCCCGGGTCTACCAGGCGATTCCTATCAGCATTACCGTCGAAGGAGCCAACATTCTTACCCGTAGCCTGATGATCTTTGGACAGGGCTCCATTCGCTCCCACCCCTATCTGCTCTCAGAGATGGAAGCGGTTCAAATGGAAGATCGGGAAAAGGGACTCCAGGCCTTCGATCACGTCTTCTTCAAGCATATCCATCGCAATGTTCAGCTTACCGGAAAAAGCCTGATGCTTGGTCTAACCGGCAGTTTGATTGCGGAAGTTCCGGAACACCATCCCAGCACCAAGCGCTATTTCCAGCATCTGACACGCTTTGCCGCGGCATTTGCCTTGTTGAGCGATGTCACACTGATGGCCCTGGGTGGAGATCTCAAGCGCCGGGAAAAAACCTCTGCAAGACTGGGAGACTGCCTGAGCTATCTGTATCTCGCGTCGACGGTTATAAAACGTTTCCACGATGATCAATGCCCCCGGGAAGACGTGCCTCTGCTCGACTGGTCTGTTAAACACTGTCTCTACAATATCCAGCAGGCACTGCATGAAACGTTAAAAAATTACCCTTCACCGCTGCTGGCAATATTCATGAGGACCGTGATTTTTCCACTCGGACGTCACATGGAACCAGCAGATGACCTCACAGAAGACGCTATCGCCGAACTACTGCTAAGACCTTCTGTAGCCAGGGACAGACTGGTAGACGGCGTTTATCGAAGCACCCAGCCCGATGATCCCATAGGACGGGTGGAAAATGCCTTCCTGCTCAAGACTGCAGCAGAGTCGGCAGAGAAAACTCTCAAACAGGCGCTCAAGGACAATCGACTGGACGAAAATCTGCCATTGGAGGAATTGTTGCAACAAGCCCGTGAGCTGAAAATACTCACAGAATCCGAATCCAAAAAAATTGCTGAAGCCGCAGCGGCAGTGGACGATGCTATTCAAGTGGATCATTTCCATCCCGAGGAACTGCCTATCACCCAGTCAGATTGACCAGACGAACAATGGTGACAGCCTACCTCACTCGTGAGATTTCGCCTTGATACCAAAGCACTTCCTTGAATCCATGACGGGAATATATGTCTTCCATAGTCCCGTCTCTTTGAATGTCCTTGAGTCCACGGTTGAAGGCGTTTAGCTTCTGCTCATAGTCAGGCACCTTTTTGGAGAAAGCGACATACAGATATTTGATCTCCAGTGGGGGATCCAGAAAGGCCAACACTTTTTTGTACTGGGGTAAGTGGTTGTTAATCAGATATTCCGCGACAAATTTGTCGATAAAGATCAACTGCACGCGGTTGTGATACAGACGCTGCAGGTTGGTGAGATCATCGGTGACTTCTTCCTTGTACAGGAAGTCGGCATTATCAAAAGCATCAGTATTCAGATATCCCCTGACCACGCCAAATTTATACTGACTCAGTCCCATCAGAGCCGACTGCTGATCCAGACGCGGATCAATGGAAAACTCAATTCCACTGTCCCTACGCATATAAAAGCCAACCGGGCCGCCTAAGAAAGGGTCGGAATAGGCAAAATCCCCTAATCGGGAAGCAGAATAATACTCAGGAAACAGGGCATCGACCTTCCCTCGCTGGGTCGTATCCAATGCCCTGGCCCAGGGATAGAACTGAGTTCTGGCTTTGTAACCTCCCCGTGCGAAAGCCTGGGTCACTAATTCATACACATACCCATAGCTATCCATATCCTGCCCGACATAGGGTTCCCAGTCGAGAGTGGCAAGAGTGACAACAGGTACCCTGATCTTGCTGTCGGCTGCCAGCCCGTCAACTGCAGCCAGATTCAAACATAGAACAGGCACAAGAATCCTGGAAAGGAGGTTGCGCATCGGAACAACCATCTGCGTTATCGATCCGGATTTAAAGCGGAAGACCCTTTAATTCTAGACCATAATTCCGGATAAATTGCGGGGCAGCGTCGTTAAGAGGTACGATGAAGCTCAGCCTCACATGATCTCAGGCTTCACTCGCCCATGGCTCTGCTTTCATGTGACAACATCTCCCCATTTACTCAGGAGATCGTTCATGCATTGCCCCAGAATGACCCACATCGCCCTTCATGTCCGGAACCTCGATGCCTGTATCCAGTTTTATAGTAATTACTGTGGAATGAAGGCATTTCATCGCCGGGACCATGGAGCAACATCGATTGTCTGGATGGCCGAGCCTGGGCGTGAAAAGGACTTTATCTTTGTGCTGATGAATGGAGGAGATGACCTTCATCTGTCAGATACCGACTACCGGCATTTCGGTTTTGCTCTGGAAAGTCGGGAGGCTGTGGACAGAATTGCCCAACAAGCAGAATCCGCCGGCTGCCTGATCTGGCCCCCGCGAGAAAATCCCTTCCCTGTAGGCTACTACTGTGGCGTACAGGACCCGAACGGAAATTATATAGAATTCAGTTTCGGCCAGCCCCTGGGTCCCGGGGCAGAAGCTTTCAGCGACGCTTTGCTTAACACCGGAAATCTGCCGCCCTCAGACGACCATGGATGATTCCGGCAACACCACCTCAATCCGTGAAGACCCATTTCAGCCAGCCATTTAATCTCTTTTGGCCGAATTCAGCCACAGCCAAAAAGATACCATTAAAATACATATTGTTTTATTTGGCATACCAAAAGCATGCCAATTGCATAGAACAATTTCATTAGCCCTTTTATCTCCAGGTCTTACAAACATCAGATAAATTGCCGATATTACTTATTTTAACAGCGTTATATGATACCTCTTCCTCCTTGAGTAAAGGACTCTACCAATATACAGAGAGAGGATTCACCGTGAACAAATTAAATACCAAAAAACTCGTACTCGGGTGCCTGATCACATTGCCGTTCATTGCTCAGGATGTACTCGCACATGGTTACATTTCCAGCCCGGCCTCCCGCTCCTACCAATGTAAGCTTGGAGACAACGTGAACTGTGGCGCCGTTCAATGGGAACCACAGAGTGTTGAAGGTCCGGATCGCTATCCTGAAACCGGCCCTTCAGACGGCAAAATCGCGAGCGCCGGAGTATCTCACTTTTCAGAACTGGACGAACAGTCCGTCAACCGCTGGAACAAGCTCCCCATGCAGGCAGGTTCCAATACCTTCCAGTGGCATTTCACCGCCAATCATGCCACCAGAGACTGGCGTTATTACATCACCAAAGAAGGCTGGAACCCGAATGCACCACTGACCCGGAGCTCATTTGAATCACAGCCTTTTTGTAGTTACCAGGGCAACAACCAGCGCCCGCCCACTGACTTAACCCACAACTGCGATGTCCCCTCCCGCAATGGTTACCAGGTTATTCTGGGAGTATGGGATGTGGGCGACACGGTCAACAGTTTCTACCAGGTGGTTGATGTAGATTTTGGTGGGGATAATCCTACCGACCCATCCCCATGGCAGGATATCGGCGACATTAACCCTTCCATCGATCTGCTGCCCGGCGACCAGGTTAAAACCCGTGTGTTCGACGCCACAGGCGAAAACTCGGGGTTACAGACAGTATTGGCAATCAATTCTGCCGATGAAGGCCGGAAGGATCAGTGGCCGTTCCTGCTCGCCTCCGCCATTAACAAAGAGTCTGATGCGATACGCGCAGGGAAGTTAAACAAACAGGGAGACATTGTCCCCGCCTATGGCCAGAACGACATTTTCTCCAAAGCGGACAGCGACATCGGGCGGGTCGAGGTGGAGATCGTCAAAGGCGATACAACGGAACCACAGTTGGAACTCACAGGCGTCAAAGGTGAATATACCATTGAATCCGGAATGGCTGCGGTAGACTTTACCGTGTCGACCAACACCAACATGAAAGTCAGTGCTTACATATATGCACCTGATGGTTCAGCTGCCGGGTTTGCCGAAGCGAGCGTTGACAACACAACGTATAACTTCCTGATCGATATTGAGAAGGCCGAAGCAGGTGCTCACTCACTGGTTATCAAAGGTGAGAGCGAGGACGGCAAAGTACTGCAGAAAACCCAGGGCTTCCTGCTGAAGGACGGAGACGACACAACGCCTCCGGATGGAGACTATGACTACGAGTACCCTGATAGCCTGAGCTTATATAAAGAAGGGACCCGGGTACTTGCCAGAGACGGAAAAGTTTATCGCTGCAAACCATTCCCCTATAGCGGGTGGTGCACGATATATTCCCCGAACGCCAACCACTATGAACCAGGAGTAGGTGCTTACTGGCGGGATGCGTGGGATCTGGATCAATAATCCTTTGCGATACAAAGGCTCCGATATGCGGAGCCTTTCCATCTTTTCCTCAGAGGTTTTGAAATAAAAGGTAACCGGCAGCATATGCGGCCATGGCCCCTCCCCAACTTTTCTTTAACTCTACTCCACCCGCCATTCTGTTACAGACACTGTCAGGAAATTTAATATTTTTTTAACGGCCAACCTCTGTCATGCCAGAATTTTTTGTCACCAGCTCAGTTTCCAGCTGGCTTCGTTGCCCTTCATCCTTGATCCAAATGCTTCTCCCCCTGCAAAAAACAGGCATTCGTCATTAAAAAATTCCAACTCATTCACTTTTTGCGAATCTGGCCATCATAAAACCATAAAAATCATTTACCATCATAAAGTTAGACAGTATCGGGATTTGCATTTTTATGACAAGAAGTCACATAAATAAGGATTACCGTAGATAATTTTTACTTACCAATTATTGCGTTTTAACACTGAAACTTTCTGGAAGTCCCCCCTTCCCGTGCTATGTTCAATGGCGGGATGTACGCAATCACACTAAAAGGAGTCTTGTATGTCATGTGACGACTATGAAGGAGTTATAGATGCGGCGTCAGGGACGATTCCTTTTGTAAAATACACCTCTTGTGGCAACAACTTTGTAATCGTTGATGCCACTCAATCCTCTCCTCTTGCCGAGGAGGGTTGGTCAGAGTTTGCCGGCAAAGCAACCAGCACCTCATTTGGTATCGGTTGCGATAATCTGCTGGTCATTCAGACCCCCACCTTTAAGACCATGACCTCCATCATGAAAGCCAGGCAGTACTGGAAAAAGCTCCCGGTGATTCCTCCGGCGGACTTTGTCTTCAGGATGTTTGAACCGAATGGTGATGAAGCTGCATGCTGCGGCAATGGCCTTATTTGTGTGGCGGACTACCTGCGACGGACCTACCAGATCACCTCAACGACGATCATGACCGAAATTCCCATGTCACAACCAAACGCAGTGACTATAGGGAGTGACGGTATGGACGGAAGCTGGGTTAACCTGGGGAACCCGCGCAAAATGCCGGCAAAGCTGATATCGACCAACAACCTTTCAGCATTGAGCAGTGCCATTGATGTCATCAACGAGCTGACGATCAACTTCCGGGCAACGGACTTTCAGGAATACATTCCGGAAGGGCGGCTGACCCTGAGAGGGTATCTGGTATTTACCGGAGAGCCTCACATGGTGATTTTCCCTGATCTGGATTTTTCCATTTCCGGACTGTCAGACCTGATCTTCGGTTCTACCGTCAATGGAGAAAAGCCTCAGGATTCCCGCAAAGGAATGGGCGGTTCTCTTGTTCATAGAATAGGTTACTACATCAATAAAAGGTGTCAGAACCTGTTCCCCGAAGGAATCAGCGTGAACTTTGCACGGATCAATCATCTGGGTATGGTCGAAAACCGCTGTTTTGAACGTGGCATCAACCGCGAGACCCACGCCTGTTGTACCGGCGCACTGGCCGTTGCCCTTGTGGCGCAGGAGCTGTTCGATCTGGACTTCTCCAGCATCGATCTCATTCCGATGCGCTGCCAACAGGAAGCAGAAGCCGGCATCCGGATTCAACACACTGCCACCGGCTGGAAGCTGACCACCAATCCCTATTATCTGTTCGAAGGAAGATACAGCACACCTCCTTTCCGAATTAATCATCAGCACGACGATGACTACTCTCAGGAAAGTAATTTTAATGAAAGTGTCATGCAAACACTTTCATTGGGCCCTCCCACCACCAGCCTAAGCTGGAAAAGATTCCTGCAAAACGTGTAACGACACAGGTCGACATTTTATTCAGGAAGGGCGCTACCCGAGGTAACCCCTGTCCAATGGGAAATGGCTCATTGGGCACATCTCTACATACATGGGAAAAGATTATGGAACAATACTCAAGCAAACCTGATGAAGCCTTCGATCACCAAAGCTTTGGCCGTGTCATGGTCCTCTCCGGCGGATCTTCCGCTGAGCGGGACATTTCACTGGATAGCGGCAGAAACGTCCTCGGCGCCCTCAAAGACGCCGGCATCGACTGCTTCATGGTAGATCCCCGTGAAAGTCTGTCCCCTTTGATCACCGAACAGTATGACCGTGCCTTTATTGCCCTGCATGGCAGAGGCGGAGAAGACGGTTCCATCCAAGGCACCTTGGAGCTGCTGGGCAAACCCTACACCGGGAGCGGCATACTTGCTTCTGCACTGGCCATGAACAAATTAAAGGCGAAACAGGTATGGGATTCTGTGAATGTCGCCAGCGCCCCCTATCAACTCTTAAGCAAGGAAACAGATTGGGCAGCCGTCATGTCCTGGTTTGGAGGGCCTGCCATGGTGAAGCCGGCTCATGAAGGCTCCAGTATCGGCATGTGTCGGGTCACGACAGCGGAACAGCTGGAGGCCGCCTATCGGGAAGCCGCAGAATATGACAGTCTGGTGTTCGCCGAGAAGTGGATTCCAGGCAGCGAATACACCGTCGCTATTCTGGATGGCAACGCCTTACCGGTCGTTGGGGTGAAACCTGGAAGAGAGTACTATGATTATCAGGCCAAGTATCTTGAAGATGACAATCAATTCCTGCTTCCTTGCGGGCTCTCTGATGCATTGGAACAGACCGTGAAGAATCTCGCCCTTAAAGCGTTTGATGCGCTGGACTGCAGGGGCTGGGGAAGGGTTGACATCATTCTGGATGATGCCGGACAACCTTGGGTCCTTGAGGTGAACTCAGCTCCAGGAATGAATCGGGAGAGCCTCACCCCTATGGCAGCAGAAGCAGCAGGGCTGAATTACCAGAATCTGGTAGTGGAAATTCTGAAGACCACACTGAGCTGATCCCTGTCAGCTATCTACTGTTAACGTACAACTGTTAACGACCAGGACCAACCCCGCTTTATGGATACCGGTCAAATCCGGATGAGGGAGGATTATCGAATGAAGGCACTTAAGCCTTTGCAGTATTTCATTAAAACCGCTCTGCTTCTGACAGTGATTTTGTCTCTTAGTGCATTCCTTTCCTATATGGTATTTGAGCGCCTGCACGAACAATACTTTCTGTCCACGACGATCTCCTCTACCGGAGTGGCCACCGGCCATCCTCATGCGAATTCATCAGATGCGGATTCAGGATTGCATAATGCCTATCTCAATGAAATCCGGACTGAACTGAGTGACCAGCTAAGCAAACAGTCTGCGCTGCTTGTGCCTGATAACGCAACCCGCCAGTCAGGCACCGAGGGAGACATCAAAGTCTCCCTGGCAAATGCCTCCGGAGCTATCCAGAACAGCACCTCGGGGGACATGCCCGGCACCATGCTGCCCAGTGATTACCAGTTAAAATCCCTCCCGGTGACGGCGGGAACCTTCTCGGCTCCGATGCCGGCCGGCAACTGGCGCTACTCCACTGAAAAGGATCACTACAATGTTGTGATTCCTCTGCAGGAAGACTCCGAAACGATCCTGATTTCCATGGATCGCCAGGTCACGGAGTCCGGCCGTATTCACAGGCAGGAGGCCGTGACCAATTCCCTGCTCCAGTCAGCCCTTGTCGGCCTGCTGGTACTGTCTGTCAGCTCGATCTTTTTGGCGGTGTTGGTGAAATTCTCCCCGCCTGAAAACACCTCACCGACAAAGCGCTCCCGTATGATCCCCATCATCTGTGGAGCCCTGACCATTGGTGCGGCTCATGCGGTACTGTTTGCCACAATATGGCAGGACATCGAGTCAGATCTGACCCTGCTACTGGGCAACACGTTGGCCACGCAGGATCTGGGAAATCTTTTGATTTCACTCCTAACGGATAATATTACCGTCATGCTGATCGCGTTCCTAATCAGCATAGAACTGTCAATCCTCCTGTTCAACGGCAGCATGTCGCCGGCCACATCGACGCCAAATTCCGCCGAAACAGCCAGATCCGGCCCGACCTACAAATCCATGCGCCCGGCTATTTTCCTGTTTTTGTTTGCAATAGATCTGGCCATGTCGATTCTGCCTCTGCATATGGAGCGTCTGTACGTCGCCATTCCCGGATTATCGAGAGAGTTCGTGCTGGGTTTGCCGATCTCTGTTGAGTTTCTTTGCGTGGGCATTGCTATATTTGTCTCCGGCGCCTGGCTGGATCGTAAGGGCTGGAAACAGCCGTTCGCCTGCGGCTTGGTGTTAACGGCGGCCGGCGGGGTGTATTCATGGCTGGCTCCGGATGCCTGGCAATTCATCCTGTCACGGGCACTACTTGGCTCAGGTTACGGATTAACCTTACTGGCAGCCCAGGGATTTGTAATTCGCCATACCAATGCCAAAACCAAGACAGAAGGTTTGGCTCATCTTTTTGCCGGTCTCTATTCCGGCAGTATCTGTGGTGCAGCAACTGGTGCCATGATCGCCGAGCGCTATGGTTACGCGGTGGTATTTGTTACCGGAGCTTTACTGGTCATCACCGTCGCCACCTACGCCATTGTGTATCTGCGCAAGGATCAATCTGACCAACCAGCAGTTAAGACCGATACTCAAGCGGCTCCGCAAACAACCGCGACTCCTGCAACGTCCTCCATTTCGGTATGGCAGTTCCTGCGGGATCCACGTTTTATCGCCGTTGCACTGCTCAGCAGTTTCCCGGCGGCCATCGGTGTGATCGGATTTCTGCACTACTTCACTCCGGTTTACCTGAGTCGGATTGGAGTGGCTGAATCCCAGATCGGACAAACCCTGATGTTGTATGGTATCTGCCTCACCCTGCTCGGTCCGGCTATCGGCCGCCTTGCCGACCGCGCAACCAGTAAGAAATTCCCGATCATGATCGGGGGTATTCTGGCCAGCCTGGCATTCCTTTCATTTGCCGGCCTCGAAGGCATATATGCTGCAACAGTGGCGGTTGTTCTGTTAGGCCTCTCCGGTTGTTTTGTACTGCCTTCGCAGAGTGCCTACGTACTGCAATTGGATGTCAGCAAACAATACGGTGAAGGCAAAGCATTGGGAATTTTCAGAGCCTCCAGTCGAATCGGGCAAATGCTGGGACCTATTGTGTTTTCCACTGTGGCGTCACTGACAGATATGCGCATCGGTGTCGCCACTCTGGGTGCCATTTACCTGATCACCGTGATTCTGTTTCAGATCCTCGCGGCAAGAGAATCTACCATGGTGTATAAAATGGAATCCACGAGTTGAAGTCAGAATCTTTGGCCGTATTTCAGCCAACATAATCAGTAATTTGGTCTATTACAGGTAATGATTTTGATATCTGGAAATAAACCAAATTATGGCTATGCTATTGAAACACAACATTCTAAACTCGGGCTGCTCCTTAAAATAGCAAGGACTTGCGCAACCGACTGAGAAATATAGTGTTTCAGGCAAACAAGGTGAGCGTTTGCAATGTATTGGACTATGGGGCAGAAACATCCCGTGAATCTCAAACCTTCATCAGATTATTGAACACTATGTGCAGTAGAAGTAATGGACGGGGGAACCTCAATACACTGGCGTAACCATCAATCCAACGCCATCAAGTGTGCACAGGAGAATGGAGTATGAGAATCAAGCCAAATTTACCTGCTCTTGTTGCGGTCATTCTGATGACCCTTTGGACCAGCCTATCCGTGTCGGCAGAGGATCCGAGCAGCCAGAGGTTTAGCACTGACCCGGTCACCAATGACGGTAAGCGCTGGCGTATCGGCTACTATGAGGGCGGAGAATACATCAATTATCAACAGGTTCTCACCGCAACGGTCAGATCTCTGATGTCACTGGGATGGATTGAATCCAAGATCATCCCTCCGCAGGAGGGAGAACAGACGGCCGATCTCTGGAAATGGTTTTCGGAGTCGCTGGACAGTGACTACATCGAGTTCGTCAAAGATGCACACTACAGTGCTCACTGGGACGACAAGCTCAGCGAGAAAATGAAAAACACCATCATCGATCGCCTGAATTCCAAACAGGACATAGATCTTATGATCGCCATGGGTACACGGGCAGGTCTTGATCTGGCCAATGACCGCCACCACACCCCTACCCTGGTGCTGTCCTCCACGGACCCGGTCTCGGCCGGTATCATCAAGAGTATTGAGGATTCCGGGTTTAGCCATGTCAACGCCACCATCGACCCAGGCAAATATGCCCGGCAGATCAGGGTGTTTCATGACATCACCGATTTCAAACGCCTGGGTGTGGCCTACGAGGACACGCAGGCCGGCCGCAGCTATGCCGCCATTGACACCATTCAGGAGCTGGGCAAAAAACTCGGTTTCTCGATCGTTCCCTGTCATACGCAAAGTGACATCAGCAATATCAGCCTGGCGGAACACAGTGCAATCAATTGCTACCAGCAGCTGGCTCCCAAAGTGGATGCCATATACGTCACTGAGCAGGGCGGCGTCACCAATAAGAGCCTTCCGGTAATTGTCAGAACGGCACATAAATACAAGATACCAACCTTTTCCCAGTCCGGATCACAGGAAGTACGCTACGGCATACTGGCCAGCCTGTCGCAGGCTAATTTCCGTTACTTTGGCGAGTTTCACGCGCAAACCATGGCCAAGATATTTAATGGAGCCAAGCCCAATGAGTTGCCTCAGCTGTTCGAAGAGCCTCCAAGAATGGCGCTGAATCTGAAAACAGCCGAAATCATTGAGTTCAATCCTTCTTTGCTGTTGCTTGGTGCTACCGACGAGCTTTTCAAAGAGATTGATACACCAAAATGATAAGCTTGAAAATTATGGTGCTGCTTTAAGGGTTCATATATTCACTATACGCAAACGGAGACGCGATGAGCACCAGGGCGATTGTCAGGACAATCTTTGCTTTCATGAGCATTTCAGGCATGGTGTGGATGGGGTGCACATCCGCTTATGCCGAGTCGGCCTATGCCAGCACACCTCCTCCTAATGTTAAGGAAGTGGTAAAAAAGTGGCGTATCGCTTACTACGAAGGTGGAGACTATGTTAACTACCAGAGTTCACTGTTTGCTTTATTAAGCGGATTGATGGAACTGGGTTGGATTGAAAAAACTCCCATACCTGCTGAATTGGATAGCAAGTCTCTGTGGGATTGGGTAGGAAAGAATGCCAAGAGCAAATTTCTCACTTTTCCGTCAGATGCTTTTTATTCCGCAGATTGGGTTCAGGAAAACCGGGAAGTACTCAGTGCAGCGATCATCCACCGACTGAACTACCAAAAAGACATCGACCTGATCTTTGCCATGGGCACCTGGGCAGGTCAGGATCTGGCTAACGACTCACACAAGACACCAACGTTCGTTATTTCCACCACAGATCCGATTCGCTCCGGCATCATCAAAAGCGCTGAGGATTCCGGTTATAATCATGTCTTTGCCAGGGTTTCCCCACATCGTTACGAACGCCAGATTCGTGTATTCCATGATGCCATCGGCTTCAAGCGTTTGGGGGTGGCTTACGAAGATTCAGAAGCCGGTAGAGCCTATACCGCACTGGAAACCATTGAAAAAGTTGCAGAAGAAGACAAATTCGAAATCGTTCGCTGTCATACAATGAGCGACATTCCTGACAATCAGAAAGCGATCGAAAGTGTACTCACCTGCATTGACTATCTGGCACGTAACTCTGACGCGCTCTATATTACAGAACAGGGCGGCGTGAATAAGCAAAGCATTACCAACATTGTCGAAATTGCCAACAAGCACAATATCCCCACCTTCTCGCAACTGGGTTCTGAGCAGGTGAAATATGGCATTTTGATGAGCATGTCCAAACCGGATTACAAGCCACTCGGCTTGTTTCTCGCATCAAATTTGGGCCAGGTTTTTAACGGAGCCAAGCCCAGGGATCTGAATCAGCTGTACGAAGAGGAGCCCAATATTTCAATCAATCTTAAAACGGCAGAAAAAATCGGACTTTACTTGCATGCGGAGTGGTTGGCAGCAGCTGATGAAATATATAAGGCCATTGAGGTGCCCCATTGAAAACAGCCAGCTCCACCAGCCAATTTTTCAGTCGTTTCAGATTTCACTCGCTAAGATCGAGAATTATCTCACTGATTCTCTTAATCATGTCCATTGCCGCACTGTCCATCCTGTACTTCACTCATCGGGACGTCGGGCGGGCAATGCTTCAGGCAGAAGAGTCATCAGCACAGAACGTACTGAAACTGGTAGAGCTTAACATCAGGGCCGGCTATGACCGACTCACCGGAGAAAAGATAGATATCCTCTCCCGTCTTCAGACTGACCTGCATAACATCTCCCAATACACCAAATCCGCCTTTGACGCCTATGTTAACCAGTACAAATCAGGTCGCTTGAGCAGGCAGGAAGCCCTGGGCATCTCCCTCGACTGGTTGAGGAAAGTCCAGTTCGGAGAAGTTGAGGTCTTTGTCTTTGACCGAGACGGCCGCATCGTGGCCCACCCCAACCCTGACGTGGAGTCAACCACGATTACCTCACTGACGGATTTTAAGGGACGGGTTATCTATCAAGCCATGCGCGACGACAACCTGGATTCCTATGGCGACAAGGCGATCTTCAACTGGCGTAAACCCGGCAGCGACAGGGAGAGCCGCCACATCGGCTACTTTCTCCCCTTGGCAGATTGGGAGTTGACCCTTGTTGCCATGGTGGACTTCGAGTATGTAGAGGCTCAAAGCCTCAAGGAGATGAAGTCCATTATCGACAGCCTCCGGAAAACCTTCCCCGATATCAGCGTCGCCAATACGGGATATGCATTCCTATTCGACGGCAACGGAAAAATTCTGGTACCGCCGCCAACGCTGGATAAAGGCAATTCGATCACCTCCAGCCTGAACCAGGAACAACAGCAACTGTTGAAAACGCTGATAGATCAGGTATCGATCAAAGATCCACCATCGCAGGCCATCTATCGTTATAAAGATCCGTTTGCCATTCAGACCCGGCCGACGGATGATCGACAGGTGGTCGCATACGTCAGCTATTTCAAACCCTTTGACTGGTACCAAACCGTCGTGGTGCCGGTTCATGAAATTGCGGCGCCAGGGCAAAATCTGGTGAAAAGCCAGAGTCTGATTATCGCCCTGTTTTTCCTCGGCAGCATCCTCATCGCATTCCTATGGGTCTCGAGAATTTCACGGCCACTGGACTTCCTGACCGAATACGCGAAGCAATTGCCCTCCCATGACTTTATTCAGGATGACCAGCCCAGCCATGCGGTACAGGCATTGGCCGACAGATCCAGTGACGAGGTTGGTCGTCTTGCGGAATCCTTTGTGTTTATGGAAAAGGAAATCAAGAAACACATTAAGGAAGCAAGGCAGGAAAAAGAACTTGCCCAACAGGCAAACGAAGCCAAGAGTGAATTCCTGGCCAGAATGAGCCATGAAATACGCACCCCGTTAAATGGTGTTCTGGGGATGGCCAGTATCCTGGCGGATACCAGCCTGTCAGAAAAGCAGCACAAATATCTGGACACCATCGTTAATTCAGGGGAAGCCCTGCTGACCATCATTAACGACATTCTGGATTTCTCAAAAATTGAGGCCGGGAAGCTGGAGCTGGATAATCATCCTTTCAGTTTTGATGAGCTACTTTCCTATCTGCTCGACATATTCTCCCCAAGAGCCCAGGCCAAGAATGTCATGCTGAATTGCCGGGCTTCTCCCGATCTACCCAAAACATTGATCGGTGACAGCGACCGGCTGCGCCAGATTCTGACCAACCTGGTCGGCAATGCCATCAAGTTCACCAAGGAAGGCACGATTCTGGTCGAGGTGGATATTCTTGAACAGAACGACCACGGTGTCAGGCTGGAAATATCCGTCAAAGACTCCGGCATCGGTATCGCTCCGGAGAAACAGGAGAAAATCTTTGAATCGTTCTCCCAGGCGGATGGTTCCACAACCAGAACCTATGGCGGTACCGGACTCGGCCTGAGCATATCGAAAAGTCTGGTGGAACTGATGGGCGGCGAAATCGGTGTGGAAAGTCAGATGAATGCCGGCTCTACCTTCTGGTTTACAGTATGGTTGGCTAGAGACCCGGCAGCCCGCAAAGCCCGACCGCCAAGCCCGCGGTTAGCCTCGAAGGATCACCGGATTAAAGGAGGCATCCACCCTCCACTGTCGGGACGGGTTCTTCTGGTGGAAGACAATAGCACCAATCAGGAATATGTTCTGGAATTACTGAAAACGCTGGAAATTAGCGCCGAGGTAGCCACAAACGGTAAAGAAGCACTCAGCAAGCTAAACCGGCAGACCTTCGACGTAATCCTCATGGATTGCCAGATGCCGGTAATGGACGGCTATGAAACCACCATAGCCATACGCACCAAGGAACGAGCACGCCCGGGCAGCAACCGGCTTCCCATCATTGCCTTGACGGCAAATGCAATGGCAAATGACCGCCAGCATTGCATTGATGTCGGTATGGATGATTTTCTGGCCAAGCCCTTTAATGCGCAGCAATTGCATCAAAAACTGACCTGCTGGATGCCCAGGGTAAAAGCACAAAGCGTTGATGGCTAAGAAGATCCAAGTCGTCAACAATCACGTTGGTGGCAAGCAACTGACAATACCCCACAGTGTTTACAACCAGGAGCAGACGAAGTCTACTCCTGGGCTACTGAGATCGGATATTCAGAAACCTGTTCCTGTGTCCAATCGGTCCGGGAATTCTTCTCATACTGGGTAAAGGCGGACGAGATGACTTCCGTCAGTTGATTGGAATCCCATGGCTTGGCCATGTAGCGGTATATTTCGCCCTGATTGATCGCATTTTCCAGACTGTCGATGGTTCCGTATCCCGTCAACAGAATCCTGACCGTCTGGGGATACATCATCTTAATCTTACTGAAAAACTCCACTCCACTTTCATTGGGCATTTTCAGATCTGACAAAACTACACCAACCTCATGGCGAGCCAGTATTTCATAGGCCTCTGTCGTTTTTTCAGCCGTCAGGATCTCATACGGCTCTCCTCGCAGAGTCCTTTTAATGCTGACAAGGACATTAGGCTCATCATCAATCACCAGCAGAGTATTCTTCTCAGGGCTGCGTCCCACCTCAGTCAGATCGAGACGACCGCCGGCCTTCAGCATGGCGGTTATATCCTTGAGCGAAATCGGTCGGCTGAAATAATACCCCTGAATGGCATCACAACACTGTTCTGCCAATAGAGATAACTGCCCGGCTGTCTCAACACCTTCAGCGATTGTCTTTAGCCCCAATCCCTGAGCCATCCGGATAATCGCCATGACAATGGAGTGATCGTCCGGACTGTTGGTTAGACCTGAGACAAATGCCCGGTCAATTTTTAATTTGTTAACCGGGAATCGCTTGAGATAGGAAAGATTTGAGTAGCCGGTCCCGAAATCATCGATGGCCATGGAAACCCCGATACCCCGGAGCCTGCGCATTAGTGCCACAGAGGCTTCCGGATCGGACATAGACAGGGTTTCCGTCAATTCAAGCTCCAGATACTTGGCATCAACATCATATTGGCTGATCACATCTTTGATCAGCCTCACGAAATTCTGTCCGGTAAATTGTAGAGCTGAAATATTAATGGCCACCGGCACGAGAGAGATGCCCTGCTCCTTCCAGCTTTTCAGGTCGCTGCACACGGTCCGCAGCACCCATTCACCAATTTTGATGATCTGGCGACTGTCTTCCGCTGCCGGAATAAACTCTGAAGGCTCAACAAACCCAAGCTCGGCGGACTCCCAACGGATCAACGCTTCAAGTCCCATGATCTTTCCGGTACGTAAGTCCACCTGTGGCTGGTAATGAAGATAAAACTCTTTCTTCTCCAAAGCCTGCTTGATGCATATTTCCAGTTTCAGACGCTCGTTCAACCGATCCTGCATTTGATAGGTAAAGAACTGGAATGCATTCCTGCCCGCGTCTTTGGCCCGATACATGGCAATATCAGCCCGTTTCAACAGTAGCTCCACCGTATCACCGTCATCGGGATAGGTACTGATGCCAACGCTACAGCTGATTGCATGGGTGTAGCCCAGCAGGCTGACAGGCACGGAGACCGCTTCGATAAGGCGGCTGGCCAGATGGGTCAATGCTGCCTCACTGCCGGCCTGATCCACCAGCAACACAAATTCATCCCCACCAATACGCGCCAGCGTATCGCAGTCGCGGGTGCACTCCTTCAGGCGGGCGGACATGATGCGCAGTAATTCATCACCGGCATTATGTCCCAGAGTGTCGTTAATCAGCTTGAACTTATCCAGGTCGATAAACATGATCGCCAGTTTTTCACCACTGCGCTGGGCATGATTGATCGCCTGGGTTACCCGTCCATAAAACAAGCTCCTGTTAGGAAGCCCGGTCAATGGATCATGGGTAGCCTGGAATTCAATAATGGCTTCCTGCCGGCGTTTTTCCGTCACATCCCGGAGTACAAACATGCGGGAAGTCGCGCCATGATAGGAGATGGGGATGCAGCGAAGCTCCACGTCCATTTCGCTGTCATCGGCACGAAACAGCTCCACAATCAGTGGAACAGCCTGGCTTTGATCATCCTGGCAGACATGCCGGAGCTGCTGCTCAACAATCTCCTGATTGTCCCGCGCGACAAAATCAAGCAGGGATGCACCAAGCAACTGCTGGTTTTCCTGCACACCGAACAGTTTGACTGTCGCGGTATTGAGGTAAACGATCCCACTGTCGTCCTGCACAAGAATGGCGTCAGGCGTGGTTTCCATCAGACGACGATAGCGCTGTTCGCTATCCTTGAGATCCCGATAGGCAGTCTGGAGAGAAATGTGGGTATGAACCCGGGCGGCCAGTTCTTCGGTCTGAAATGGTTTGGTGACGTAATCAACACCACCGGCTTCAAACCCTTCTTTTTTGCTCTTAACGTCAGTCAATGCGGTCATAAAGACCACAGGTATATCCCTGACAGTATCGATCTTCTTCAGCCTGCGGCAGGTCTCGAAACCGCTCATTTCAGGCATCATGATATCAAGCAGTATCAGGGAGGGGTGTAAGGTTTCGACAATCTCCAGTGCTTCCACACCGTTTTCCACGGCAACCACCCGATAGCCCTTTCCTTCAAGACAGGCCATCGCGACATCCAGGTTTAGCGGAGAATCATCAACAATCAGAATAGTGTGCTCAGCGCGACTATCTCCAGACTCACAATTGTCCCAGTCGCCCGAGTGTTTGGTTTCCGTCATATGCAACACCGTTATCCCTGTTGCTTACTCTCAAAAAGATAGCTGTATGGGGCCAGAATACAAGGCTGGGAGTAAATTTAACCCAAAGGACCCGGTAACTCTGATGCCAGTCCGGGCAGCCCTGGTATTGGGGTGGCACTCCCCCGTATTAGCGGATCAGTCTTTCAGCCTGTAGCCGGTTTTGAAAATCCACCAGATAATCGTCAGGCAGAGCAGCATGAACACAAACGTCATTCCGACACTGACACCCACATGGACATCCGCCACACCGTAGAAACTCCAGCGAAAGCCGCTGATCAGATATACAACCGGATTAAATAAAGTAATGGTCTGCCAGACCGGCGGCAACATGTTAATGGAATAAAAACTGCCACCAAGAAACGTCAGGGGCGTTACCACCATCATAGGTATAATCTGGAGTTTCTCAAATCCGTCTGCCCAGACACCAATAATGAATCCAAACAAACTAAATGTCACGGCAGTAAGTACCAGAAATGAGAACATCCACAGCGGGTGTAACACCTCAAAATCCACAAATAGCCTGGCCGTAGCCAGGATCAATAATCCCAGAATCACCGACTTGGTGGCCGCCGCCCCCACATATCCCAAAACCACCTCAATGGGGGATACCGGCGCAGACAGGATCTCATATATGCTCCCGGTAAATTTCGGCATATATATTCCAAAGGAGGCGTTGGAGATACTTTCTGTCAACAGCGACAGCATGATCAGGCCGGGAATGATGAATGCCCCATAGCTGATCCCATCGATAGAAATCATTTTGGAACCTATGGCTGAGCCAAACACCACAAAGTAGAGCGACGTCGAAATGACCGGCGAGGCAATACTCTGCATCAGGGTGCGCCAGGTTCTGGCCATTTCAAATTTGTAGATGGCCCGTATCGCATATACGTTCATACGGTGACTTCCTCTTTCTGTTGCGCTGCAGAACGTACCAGACCCACAAAAATTTCCTCAAGAGAACTCTGGGTGGACTTCAAGTCTTTAAAATCGACGCCCAACTCGTTCAGTTTGCGCAAAATTTCACCGATACCGGTTTCACTGGCATGCACATCAAAGGTGTAAACAAGGGTCTGTCCGTCGCCCAGAAGCTCCAGGGCGTACCCGGATAACTCGGTAGGAATACTCCTCATGGGCTGTTGCAGATGAAGTGTTAGCTGCTTTTTCCCCAACTGATCCATGAGCGTCGCTTTTTCTTCCACCAGAATAATCCGGCCCTTACTGATCACTCCAATACGGTCAGCCATTTCCTCGGCTTCCTCAATGTAATGAGTGGTCAGTATGATCGTGACCCCATCATCCCGAAGCTTGCGAACCAGCTCCCACATCTCCCGGCGCAGCTCAACGTCCACTCCGGCCGTGGGTTCATCCAGGAACAGGATTTTTGGCTCGTGAGACAGCGCCTTGGCTATCAACACACGACGCTTCATCCCCCCGGATAGTTCCATGATGCGGTTATCTTTCTTGTCCCACAGTGACAGGGACTTCAGGATTTTCTCGATATAGGCCGGATCCGGGGCCTTACCAAACAATCCCCGGCTGAAGTTGGTCGTTGCCCAGACACTTTCAAACGCATCCGTGGTGAGCTCCTGTGGAACCAGACCAATCAGCTTACGGGCAACTCGATAATCCCTGATGATATCCACACCATCGGCCTGAATCTGACCGGACGTTGGGCTGGTAATTCCGCATATCGTGCTGATCAACGTTGTCTTCCCGGCACCATTCGGGCCCAGCAGGGCAAATATCTCACCCCGATGAATATCAACGCTGACGTCTTTTAAAGCCTGAAACCCGGAGGAATAGACTTTATTGAGATTCTTGACGGAAATTATCGGATCCATTGCCTCTCCCCTGCTCTCTCACTGAACGAGCGTTGACGACTTGCGAGTCACCCGGTAACCAAGCACAATCGCTGATGCATTGCACAAGCACGACTCTATATTGCACGAGCACGACACCATAACGCTGAATCAAGCAGGCGATTGTATACGAATCCTGTCATTAATGGCGACCGGAGCACTGCTTAATTCATAACAACAACGTCAAGGAACCATAATGAAAAAAGAAACTATCTGTATTCACGAAGGGTACGAAACAGATCCCACAACCAAATCCTGTGCCGTTCCCATTTACCAGACCGTAGCCTACGAATTCGACAATGCCCAGCACGGTGCAGACCTGTTCAACCTGGCGGTTCCCGGCAATATCTACACCCGTATCATGAACCCCACCTGGGATGTTCTTGAAAAACGCGTGGCTGCCCTCGAAGGCGGTATAGCTGCCCTGGCGGTGTCTGCGGGTAGTGCAGCAATCAACTATGCCATTCTGACCATCGCCGAAGCCGGCGACAATATTGTTACCACTCCGCAGTTATATGGCGGAACCTATACACTGTTTGCCCATATGCTGCCGAAGCAGGGAATCCAGGTCCGTTTTGCCGAATCGGACAGCCCGGAGGCATTGGAAAAACTGATCGACAGCAAAACCAAGGCCGTCTTCTGTGAATCCATCGGTAATCCGGCCGGCAATATTGTTGATATAGAACCCATTGCCACTATGGCCCATCGTCACGGTGTTCCTGTCATTGTGGACAACACAGTAGCAACTCCGGCCCTGCTGAATCCGATTCAGTACGGTGCCGACATTGTCGTGCATTCCCTGACCAAATATATGGGCGGGCACGGCACCACTCTTGGCGGCATTATTGTAGATTCAGGCAAGTTTCCCTGGGCGGATCACAAAGACCGTTTCCCCGTACTGAACGAACCTGAGCCGGCTTACCATGGCGTGGTTTACACCCGGGATTGTGGCGAAGCCGCCTTTATCGCAAGAGCACGTACGGTCCCCCTACGCAACACCGGTTCTTCTCTGTCCCCCATGAGCGCCTTTATGCTGTTACAGGGAATTGAAACCCTACCTCTAAGAATGGAGCGCCATTGTGACAATGCTTTGGCTGTTGCCTCCTATCTGCAACAACACCCACAGGTTGAATGGGTCAAGTTTGCGGGGTTGGAAGGTGACCGTTACTACGAGCTTGCCCAAAAATACTTCCAGGGACGGCCATCCTCCCTGCTGACGTTTGGTATCAAGGGTGGATACGAAGCAGGTGTCAAATTCTACGATGCCCTCAAGATGATCAAGCGGCTGGTCAATATCGGCGACGCCAAAACCCTGGCCTGTCACCCTGCCTCTACCACTCACCGCCAGTTGAACGAAGAAGAGCAGAAAACCGCAGGTGTCAGTCCTGAAATGCTGCGCATCTGTGTGGGTATTGAGCACATTGACGACATCCTTGGGGATATTGCCCAGGCTTTCGAAAGCCTGTCTCAATAACAACGCAGGTGTTGTGATGAAGAATCAGGAGACCTCGACAGGCATAACGCCTCAGGATAGGGAAGTTCGTAAAAAGTTTGCGGACTACCCCGACCACGTCCGCAGTATTTTGCTATCGATAAGGTCCCTGATTCTTGAAACCGCCAGAGAACTGGGGATAGATCAGGTAACTGAAACCCTCAAATGGGGAGAGCCAAGCTATTTTTGCCCTGGTGGCAGCACAGTGAGAATAGACTGGAAAGCTGCCACTCCCGAACGCTATGCCGTCTATTTCCACTGCCAAACCCGACTGGTAGAAACCTTTCGCGAGCTTTATGGCGACCTGTTTGAATATGACGGTCATCGGGCCATTGTGTTCAACTTGGGACAGGTTGTTCCCACTCAAGAGCTGAAACACTGCATTGGTCTTTCACTGCAATACCACCAGCTAAAGCGCTTACCTTTACTCGGAGCCACACCTGTGAGTTGACATTTCGCGGTATTTTGCGGATTTAACTTTCCGCTTTTCGTAGAAACAACTGAAACATCAAAGAAGGATTCATCCTTCTTGCAACATATTTTATGCAAGAGCCACAACCCCAAATAACAAACGACAAGAACTCTGGTCTGATGATGCTATTGATGCATGTGCAAATATGTATGATGAAATTTGAATATGAAGCGAGCAGATTTTATGAAGCATGGTAACTTCGAGGATTTAGAGCCAGAAGTTAGAGAATGGATTAACCAAATTAGAAATGTGTCTGAGGCGCTGTTTCTTCATATGGTGGATTTTGTCGATAAAGGAGTACAGTGTGAATCTGATTATATAAGGATTTATCCCCGTCCATGGGTTGGTGAAAAGAATTTTCTATTTACCTTTTTTAAGGAAATTAAATCTCCAGAAGTTGATAAAGTTACATGTGCTATACCAGAAAACTACATCGATCTTCTTTTGTCTATGAATGGCGCGCATATCTACAGTATGGAGTTGTTTGGTATTGCGAGCAGAATAGGACAAGCCAACCTCATCGATCATTCGAAGTTTCAGGCAAGGGACATATGTTATTCGAATGAACGATTGAAAAGGCAATACGGACTGTCTGATGATTACACGTATTTTGCCGTTAGGCCCTATAGTTTTACTGAAAACGTTGGGTATTTTTTTGATTCAGCCGGAAATATCTCTGCCAGACTTAAGAATGGCAGTGTTGTAGGAAAATGGTCGACTTTGGAGCAGTTCTTTCAGGAAGAACTTGAGAAATCAAAAAGTTATGAGAAAGAGCAAAATAGACTTCATTCACACTAACACATCGTGCTCCGACAGGCGCTAGCATCGGCAATACCCCAAAATCCTCCGACCAGTAGACTCCAGTTATACAGGAGAGCTTTCGTGAACAGTATGAACAGAATAGGCTAAATGCCATTAAAACCTTTTAGTTACAGATTATTCAGTTTCCGAATTGTTGGGCGTAGTGTCGACACTACGGCGTTATTCGTCAGATCCCATACACGTACATAAGTACAAAAACAAAAAAGCGGAGACTGAAAATGAATTTGAAATTCTTCTCTCGTAATTCCCTGTCTGTTGCCGGTGCCCTGGTTCTCGGCGTTGCTTCACTCACCTCTTCTGTAAATGCTTTCGCAGTTGACGAACTCCATATCCTGATTCCCGGCGGAGCTGGCGGTGGTTGGGACGGTACTGCACGTGGCACAGGAGAAGCCCTGACCAAATCCGGTCTGGTAAAGACGGTTTCCTATGAAAATATGTCCGGCGGTGGCGGCGGTAAAGCAATCGCACACCTGATCGAGACGGCGGATCAACAGGATGGCACCATCATGGTCAATTCCACTCCGATTGTTGTCCGTTCCCTGACGAAAGTATTCCCTCAGTCTTTCCGTGATCTTACTCCGATTGCCGGCATCATCGCCGACTATCAGGCTCTGATCGTTACCAATGATTCCAAATACAAATCCTGGACTGACGTGGTTGCGGATCTGAAAAAGAATCCACGCTCCGTTAAGATTGCCGGCGGCTCTTCTAAAGGCAGCCTGGACCACTTGGTTCCCGCCGCTGCAGCCAAGGCCGAAGGAATTGACCCTCGCCAAATTCGTTACATCCCTTACGATGCCGGCGGTAAAGCCATGGCAGCTCTTCTGGGAGGCGAAACAGAACTGCTTTCCACCGGCCTCGGTGAAGCTCTGGAAATGGCCCGTGCCGGCCAGGTCCGTATCCTGGTGACGACAGCCCCTAGCCGGGTGAAAGCGGCACCAGACGTGCCTACCCTGAAAGAACTGGGTAACGGTACCGTATTCGCCAACTGGCGCGGTTACTTTGGCGCCCCCGGCCTTGCCAAAGATAAAGTCAACGAATACGCCGCTGTACTGGCCAAAGTTCAGGATACCAATGAGTGGGAAACTGTACGTGCACGTAACGGCTGGGTAAACGACTACAAAGCTCCAGAGGATTTCTACACTTTCCTCGAACAACAGGAAGAAGAACTGGGCACGCTGATGCGTGAACTCGGATTCCTGCAATAAATCAATAAGGATCAAGGCAGAGCGCGGACATCTCCGACTCTGCCTTCATTACCTCAACCATCCTGTCTGAACACATCCTCTCCGAGGTAGCTATGACCATCTCCAGAGATCAGATTGCCGGGCTTGTGTTTTTAGTCTTCTCTCTAGCTTACGGCTACTACGCCACCGACATCGCGTTGCTGCCGGGAGAAGAGTTCGAACCGATCAATGCCCGTTCCATGCCCTATGTCCTGAGCGCACTGGGCTCCGTTCTATCCTTTTTCTTTGTGCTGGCGTCCTGGCGTTCCGCAGCAACGTTAAAGCCACTGAATCTGCAGCAGTTGGCTTGGAAGCCTGTCCTTGCCCTGCTGGTCGTCATGGTGATCTATGGCCTGATCCTGGACTGGATAGGATTCGTTGTCAGTACGGCATTATTCCTGATCGCCGGTTTTCGGATCATGGGAGAAAGACGTCCCAAGATCCTGTTCGGCGTATCCATTCCATTTGTCGGGGTGTCCTGGTTCTGTCTGACCCAGTTACTGGACATCTATCTGGCACCGGGCAGGCTGTTCAGCCTGTTGGGAGGTTAAATCATGTTAGATGGTATTCTTACCGGTCTCTCCACTGCCACCATGCCGATCAACCTGTTTATGGTATTTATCGGCTGTTTCGTAGGGACGTTCATCGGAATGCTGCCGGGCCTCGGCCCGATTTCGGCCATTGCGCTGATGATCCCCATTACTTATGGCCTCGACCCGGCCTCCGGAATCATCCTGATGGCCGGTGTGTACTATGGCGCAATATTTGGCGGCTCCACGTCTTCCATATTGATCAATGCCCCCGGATGCTCCGGCACCGTGGTCACCGCCTTCGACGGCTACCCTTTGGCCCAGCAGGGACACGCAGGTAAAGCCCTGGCCCTGGCCGCCTATGCTTCATTTACCGGGGGAACAGTGTCCGCCATATTCCTGCTGGTCGCCGCACCGGCACTAGCGTCGGTTTCCCTGAGTTTCCAGTCGGCAGACTACTTTGCCCTGATGGTCCTGGGCCTTAGCGCGGTTGCTGCGTTCTCAGGTAAGGGCAACATACTGAAAGCCTTGCTGATGACCGTTCTCGGCTTAATGATTTCCACCATCGGTACCGATCGCTCTTCCGGTGTCGACCGTTTTACTTTCGGTCGTATGGATCTGGTCGACGGTATCAGCTTCCTGTTACTGGCGATGGCGACCTTCGCTTTAGCCGAGGCGTTGATGTCCATCCTGAAGCCGGATGAAAACGCTGAAGCTGATGAGGATGCCATGAGCAATCTGGGCAGCATGAAGCTCACTAAAGAAGAAGTGAAGGAGGTCGCCCCGGTTATCGCCCGATCTTCCGTGCTCGGCTTCTTTGTGGGGGTTCTTCCCGGTGCAGGTGCCACAATCGCTGCATTTCTCGCCTATGGATTCGAAAGAAATCTGGCCAAAGCCAAAGAGAAACTCAAGTTCGGCATGGGTAGTCTGAAAGGTCTTGCCGCTCCGGAAGCGGCCAACAACGCTGCTTCTTCCGGCTCTTTTGTCCCTCTTCTGACTCTGGGCATTCCCGGATCAGGGACTACCGCCATTATGCTGGGAGCCTTGATATCTTATGGCATTCAACCAGGTCCCAGGCTGTTTCTGGACAACCCTGAAGTATTCTGGTCTGTAATCATTTCCATGTACGTGGGCAATATCGTACTGCTGATTCTGAACTTGCCGTTGATTCCCTATATTTCACGGCTGCTTGCAGTACCCCGCCAGATTCTGGTTCCCATGATCCTACTATTCTCTATCACCGGCGTTTATCTGGTGTCATTCAATAGTGCGGATATTCAGATCATGGTAATCATTACCGTGCTGGCGATTATCTTCCGCCTGCTGGATTTCCCACTGGCTCCATTGCTGTTGGGCTTTATCCTCGGAGGCATGCTGGAGGATAACCTGAGAAGGGCCTTGCTGATCAGCGACGGTAGTTACAGCTTTGTCTGGGAACGCCCGATCACGCTGACCATATTCAGTATTACCGCCTTTGTTCTTGTAGCACCTATTGCCAGCGGCATGTGGAAAAGATATCGCCAGAAAACGCTTGGATACGGCGCTTCCATGCAGGAATAAGCTTATCGTTTATACCAAGTCCCATGCGGTTACCCCCGCGTTGGTTTTGAGGGCATGACCTGAGGTCACGCCCTTTTTTTTATCTCCGTACAAAAACCAGAACTGCCAGAAGCTAAAGCTACTTTGAATCAGAACTGGTAGCACTTAGAACCAGTAGCATTTAGAACTGATAGCACCTGGAGCTGATAGAACCTAGAAACAAATAGCACCTGGAAACGAATAGCCCTAGAACTGATAAGTCACCGCCACTGATAAAAATCCGTAGATATCACCCAGGTCGTCTTCGATTCTCTGTCTCTCGCGCTCCAGATTTTGTGCCGATAACCGGCTGCCCGGATCAGTCGCAGTCAGCTTTACATCAGCATCGCTGAAGGGCGCCATAAACCCAAGCTCAGCCTGGAAAGACAATCCACCCTCTTCCCGAATCCGGTTCCCCCACCCCATACTCAGATAAGGCGCTAAAGACGACTGCTCAATGTCAGCATTCAGTTTCACCCTATCGGCCGATGTCACCGACGTTCCACCAATATTGGCACTCAGATAGTCTTTACTCGTGCCGTTTATGTCATTATCGAAATAGGTTAATCCCGTAGAGAAAAAGAAGTTATCTGTATAGCGCCCGGAGAACGGATACCAGTCAACTCCGCCCTGCAGAGAATAACTACTGATGTCTCCCTTGTAGTCTCTTCCGTTGAGTTCCAAATCATCAATGTCGTTCACATCCAATCCCACCACCAGAAAGCGGAGCTGCAATTGATCACCGTCGGTCAGGCTCCAGTCCTGTTTTTGGGTCAGACTGGCACCGATCCCCTGAGTCCCCAATCGTCCTCCCACACTGTAGTCAGCCCCGTGGGCGAATGATGCCGTCAGGAAAGACGCTGCCAATACGGACCCGGCCAATCTCACATACGCTTTGCTTGTCATCCTCTGTACTCCATGCAGTTTCAAAATGAACACTTGTCACGAGAATGCTAGATCGAGAGACAGGCAAAGTATGTGGCTGGAATGGAACGATCTGTGACGGAAAGGGGACAAAACGACCGGCAATGTGACACTTTTTCTACTGCCATAAAGCCTATTTCAATAGCAGGAAACACGGTTCAATTTCAGGAGGCTTTTTCCAATATCGGGCAACCTATTCCGATACCTGGAAATTTATTCAATATCAGAAAACGTATTCCAATATCAGTAAAAAACGTTTCTCAAGTACTCCGGGGTCAGGAGACTGTGTTTCCCAGGTATTCCGAAACCAGAAAAAGACAGCTTTCAGGGGCTGAGCGGCCATGATACCTCGAACCCGGCTCCTCCCAGACTGGAATCAAATATGCGGAGGCGACCACCATGCCATTGGGCGATCTGGCTGACGATTGCCAATCCCAATCCGTGCCCGGAGCTACTGCCCCTTTCGGGATTGTTCAGTTGGGCAAAAGGTTGCAATATCCGCTCGCGATCTGCCTCCGGAATGCCATGGCCATCATCCTCTACCCTCAGGTAACAGTTTCCAGCCCGCTGATGGAGCGACACCTGAATACGGGCTCTGGCATAACGACAGGCATTACTGAGCATGTTATCCAGTGCCCGGGTCACCGCCCGTGGATCGGCCCAAACAGTGCGTTGCTTCATGGATTCGTCACATACGAACTCACATCTCAACCCACCATTCTCCTCTTCCCGCATTTCCACTTCCTCCCTGATCAGGGCACTCAGATCAGTATGACTGAAGTGATTAATGTCAGCCTGCCTGCTATAACGGGAGTACACCAACAGGTGATCAATGAGATCCTCCAGGACACCGATACTGTTGTTGACGCTTTTACGATAACGGACCCGCTCCTCATCGGTACATTCTTCCGACTCCAGCATTTCAACAGCAAAGCGCAAACGTGCCAGGGGGGTGCGCAGATCATGAGCCACCGCATTGGTTAACTGCTGGTGGGAACGAATGAGCTTCTGAATGCTGTTTGCCATGCTGTTAAAGGAAAGTGCCAGACGGGAAACAATTGAACTCTTCCGAATATCAACTCGTCTTTCCAAATGACCGGTACCAAACTCCTGTGCCGTCAGATCCAGCTTTTTCAGATCCCGCCACAACGGAAACAACCATGACAGCAACGCCAGGGAAATGACCAACAACATTGTCACCACCAGCGTGGTAATCAGGATAAACAGTATATTCGAGGTCGGAAACGTTGGGCCGGCAATCAGAACCGTTCGCGGGTTCCCCATTGCCACATAAAATATCGACGAATCGTTATCCATATCCACCCAGGTATATCCCAGTCGATCGATTTCGGACAGTCTTTCCTGATCCAATGAATGCTCTTCACTGGTAGCCAGTTCTTCCCGGGTCGTCAGCTCTAACGGGAAATCAAATGCTGCCTGCAACTTGGATAGTTGCACCGGCCACTCCGCTTCAGGGAACCTTGCAAAGTAGTCTTTCAGTAGAAACAGCGTCCCACTGGCCGCTCTGGAGGTCTCCTCTCTATCGGTTTCCTCCAGGGCAAGAACGATGGCGTAATCGCTGTCTTTGAATCGACGAATCAAAAAACCGCTGTCATCATCATTGGCAAAAACAAACTCGCCGCCACGCAACTTTTCTGTCTGGCCGAACCGCTCTGACGCCTCCTCCAATGTATCGATTTTCAACTCGTAGCCAAAATGCCGGCCCCATTCGTCTGTCTTCTCCATCCATAGGGATTCAGGTATCTCCTCCAGGCGATCTTCTATCAGGAAAAATGTCCCCTGATCAAGGAAGTGAAGAAGTAAGTGGCAGTCCGTTTCTGAGCCCAGTAAACCGGGTTGTAAGACTCCATGTAGATTGCCAGAACAATTGGCACAAGAATAAACAGAAGAAGGCGAAAAAACGCTCTTAACATGAAAAGTCACCGTCTCCGGACAACACTAGACCACACATCATTGACTAGCCCACGCACAACTGATAGCCCTTGCCACGGACGGTTTTGATCAATTCAGCCGCCTCGGAATCCGTCAACAGTTTCTGTCTCAAACGTGATACCCGGCGATCGATAGAGCGGTCCAATCCATCATAATCAAACCCTCTCAAGGTCTGGAGAATAGTATCGCGATCCACCACTTCGCCAGGTGACTGGGCCAGCAGATGCAGCAGGTCAAACTCGGCGGTGGTCAGGTCAACAGGATATCCATCAAGAAGAACTGAACGATTACGTAAATCGATCGTTAGCGGAGGTACGCTGATAACCCCGGTTTTACTGCTGGTTTGCCCGGCACCAACCGTTGGTGTATGGACCTGTCCCGTGGTCTCCATGGTCAACTGGACCCGACGCAACTGAGCACGAATACGGGTCAGCAACAAGCGCGGCTGCACCGGTTTAATAATATAGTCATCAGCCCCCAGCTCCAGCCCAAGCATCTGGTCCATATCTTCGTCCAGCGCCGTTAGCATCAGGATCAGACCGGAATAAAAAGTACGTGCCTGACGGCATACATCCATGCCAGAAAGCCCGGGGAGCATAACGTCCAGTATCACGAGATCCGGATTTAGCCGGCTGATTTCCCCGACGGCCTCCCGGCCGTCCCGTACGCAGGTCACCTCAAATCCATTTTTATGCAGGTAATCCTGTATCAACGAGGACAGCTCTTCATCATCCTCGACTAACAACAGGTGGTATACCTGATCACAACTGGCATAGGTAGTTTTCATTCAAGCACAAAACTCCACGATGACTGTGGCAAGAGTTTAGGAAAAAAACAGTCTGGGAGATACCCGCATTGGTACCGGTTTGTGACAGTTTGAGACAGGGAAATTGGTTCAGGAAGGCTCTCAAAGTCTCAGGGAGTGCAGGACACTCCCTGATCTATAACGCCGACGATAAATTTTGATCAGTCCCGTTTATACGAACCAATCAACCGGCTCATGCCCAACACATGGGGCTCCACTTCTTTCAGCAATTGCCACATGGTTAAACCTTCGGGGAGCACCGTCGCGGAGTCCAGTGCCAGAACCCAGAAATAATATAGATGGGTGCCATGACCGTTCGGCGGCATCGGTCCACCATAGCCATGCTTGCCAAAGTTATTCGATCCCTGGGTATATTTTTGCACCGCCTCCTCAAGGGCGCTGACATCACCGGGTATGTTATACAGCACCCAATGAACAAAACCATAAGTACCATTGGCCGACACCAACGGTGCATCAGGGTCATGGCAGATCACGGCATAACCCTTTGTCCCCTCAGGAGCCCCACTCCAGCGAATTTCAGGAGAAACGTCTTCGCCTTCCCCGGTAAATTTGCTTGGAATGGTTCCATGGTTCTCAAAAGATGGACTGGTGACCTGCATGGTTGAAGGTGCAAAGCCCATAATTTCACTCCTTTTTCAGTAGCTTGTTAATCATCCATCACTGGCGCTTCTCGTCCTATGATAATGCTTAATATGGAGCATTATCTTGTGACTTCAACTAGAAACGCCGTAAAACGGTTCCAGGATTTCAAATCGGCATCTGCTCGATACCGATCTGAACCATACACGGTAAATGCATGAGGCGCTCCGCTATAGGTAATCATCTCATGCTTTATTCCGGCTTTTTCCAGATCCATGGCCAAAGCAGCAAAGTCTTCCATAGTGATGGCTGTATCCGCTGAGCCGTGCATGATCAGCACCGGTGCAGAGGTTTTGCTGTAATCCTGTCCCTCCGGCGTTGTCAGGCCCCCATGAAATGTGGCGAAGCCTTTCATGGGCCGCCCCGAACGAGCAAGCTCCAATACAGCAGCGCCACCAAAGCAATAGCCCATGGCCACTGCATTGTTGATGTTCCCTCCCTGCCCCCTGGCTGCACTCAGAGCACCTTCCATTAATGCCCGCATTTTGGCTCTATCTTTGTATAACTCTCCGGTATGCTGCCTCCGGTCCTCAACCTTTGTCGGACGCACTCCGGCTCCAAACAGGTCCGCGGCAAACACGCTGTAACCCAGTTTTGCCAGCATATCAGCACGCTGCATTTCATAGTCAGTCAGGCCGTCCCAATCATGCATAAGCAGGATCAGAGGCGCTTGAGGTCCGGCATACGCATAATAGCCTTCGTAGTCCTGCCCATTCACGCTGTATACCACCGTCTTCCCGGCAGCCCAGACGGTTCCTGCAAACAGGATGCTTACTGCCATAATGATGGATTTGGTCATGCTCGATCTCCTTCCCATTCCAGGTATTATTCTTTTCAACAGACTTAGGGGGTGTTGAGCCTAATACGAAAGTAACTTCTGAACTGACCACTTATTCCGGTACGGATTCTCGCTTCATGACCTAATTAGCGCTCATCGCACTGAGCCCAGCTTACAAACCCTCAGTATCTATTCAGTGTTTTGACCTGTGGCTTAATTAGCCTAGTATTAAAGACATCATGGCCCTGAAGCAGGCTCAGTGATATGGCAAGGCTATCTTCACCAAATCCAAAGCAATTGCGGGATTTTATTGAACGAAGCCAGGACGGCTATGCCGTATTCAATCACGAAGATGTTCTCACATATTGCAACTCTCCGTTTGCCGAATTGTTCTGCTACGGCCAGGAGGATGCTATCGGCAAACGCTTTGCCGACCTCTTACGCCATGCCCACTCCCTACAGCAAGGTGTCCGCCTGGACCAGAAGGCGATTGAAGACTTTATCGAGAGTGCCCATCAATTAAGGCGTTCACGAGCATTCCGCATATTTGAAGTGGATATGATAGATGGGCGCTGGTTCCTGTTTTCAGAGCAGTGCAACGAACTGGGTGAAATGCTGGTTCAGGCAAAAGATATCACCAAACAGAAAACTCTGGAGCACTCTCTACAAAATTCGATAGTAGAGCTGAATCGACTCGCACTGACGGATGAGCTCACCAAAGTGGCCAACCGGCGCAGCTTTGTCAGCTCGGTGGATTCCGAACTCAGCCGCTGCCGACGGACAGGAACCTCCATGACAATGGCCCTGTTGGATCTTGATCATTTCAAGGCTATCAACGATACCTATGGGCACCAGGCGGGAGATGCCGCATTACAATATGTGGCACAGCTTATCCGGAACAGCCTTCGTCAGTACGATATTCTCGGCCGTATTGGTGGGGAGGAATTCGCCATTTTTCTCAGCAATACCGATCAGGAAACCGCTTCAAAGATCGCTGACAGAACCCGCCAGGAAATTTTCCAGCATCCGCTTCAGTTCGAAGGGAGCTATATCCAGCTGTCCGCCTCTATTGGCATGGCGACTCACGGCTGTAACGCGACCTTTAACGAGCTTTACACTGAAGCAGACGGAGCACTGTATAAAGCCAAAAGTGGTGGCCGTAACCGGGTGGTAATCGCCACCGGGGTGATCTGATTTATTTATACAGCCTAGCTGACAAGACTATACATTCGCTCTGGACGACCTACGGTGCCATATACCACATCCGCCTGCAATTCATTCGTCGAAACCAGGTATTCCAGGTATCGTCGGGCCGTCGTCCTACTCGCGCCGACTTCCGCCCCCACATGCTCAGCGCTGAACGAAGCTTTAGGTGATTGTTCGAATACTTCGCGTACTTTTTTCAAAGTCAGCTGGTCAATGCCTTTTGGCAACCGCTGGGGTTTGCTAACCCCGCCACTACGCGGCAACAGGTGGTCTACATCCTCTTGTTGAACATTGCTGAGTCCCAAAATTTTACGGTGATGATCACTGTAGCGGTCCAATGCTTCTTTCAGACGTTCAAATACCAACGGCTTCAATATATAGTCGAAGACCCCTCCTCTCAGGGCTTCCTGCACAGCAGAGGCCTCCTTGGAGGCTGTAATCAGAATCACATCAGTTGCCTGATTGTCAGCTCTGAGTCCTCGCAGAAATTCCAATCCATTCCCGCCGGGAAAATGCACATCAAGCAATAGCAAGTCTGGCTTCATCACCTCCACCAGATCCTTGGCCTCATCCAATTGATGAGCGATACCCACCACCTCAAATTCCGGCAACCGTTCCAGGAAACGGCGCTGAATTTCAGCGTTTTGTGGGTCGTCCTCCGCGATTACTACCGTCAGTTTTGTCATGTCAGAGTCTTGGTTCATTAACTATTGCTGTTTATCGATATACTTTTTTACAGGCTCTACGTCTGATACAGGCTCAGGCTGTACTATCTATACTTCAGAAAGCGGGCTCAGGCTGTACTATCTATACTTCAGAAAGCGGGCCCAGGCTGTAGTATCAATAGTTCAGAAAGCAGGCTCAGCCTGTACATATCTACTTCTAATTCTTAAGCAGGCTCGGTCTGGCCGGCCTTATTCTTGGGGATGTAGGCAGTCACCCGCGCCCCGATTTCACCATCTTCGACCACAATATCGCCATTCAGATTGTCCAAAATGGTTTTAACAAGATAGAGGCCTATGCCGTGGCCTTCAATGTTTTTCTGGCTGACACCTTTAACGAATATCTCATCGCGAATCTCAGGGCTGATACCGGATCCATTGTCTTCAATTTCAAAGATCAGGTCATTCCCTAAGTCGGTCATGCTCAAGCGCACTTCACGTGGGGTATCCGGGCGTCTTAATGTGGCTTCAAATGCGTTATCCAGAAGATTCCCCAAAACGGATACAAGTTCATCCCGAGACATGGATTCAGGAACATCCACCATATGGCTTTCCCGGTCAATTTCCAGAGTTAAGCCCAACTCTCTGGCGCGATTGAATTTGCCCAGCAGACAACCGGAAAGCACTGGATCTGGTACCGCTTCAACCAGGAACTGAATCAGGTTTTGATGGGTACTGGTTTCCTGATTGATAAGTTCAATTGCCCGGTCCGGAGCACCAATCTGGATCAATCCGGCAATAGTACTCAGTTTGTTGGAGTATTCATGCGCCTGACAACGCAGCAGATCAGAGTATTCTTCCAGGTGCTGAATCTGGTTGGTGAGTTTATCGATCTCGTCTTTGGCCCGGAAGCTGGACACTACCCCGGCAATTCGTTCACCGATAATGATCGGGATACGGTTGACGATAAACACCCGGTTGTTCCTCACAATTTCCTGGTCATACTGTGGCAGCCCGGTCTGCAGGACATTGGCGATTTCGCCATGGGGCAGCACATCCTTGATCGGCCGGCCTTTACAGATCTGGCTGCGCGGCAGGTCCATGGTATCAATCGCAGCCTTGTTGATTGTCATGATCTCCCCATCGGCATTGATAGCGATGATTCCTTCCCTTACAGATTCCAGGGTGGCATCACGTTCCTGTAACAGGCGTGCGATTTCTTCTGGCTCCAATCCCAGAATCGCGCTTTTTACATAACGGGTGATACCGATAGCCACCCAAATCCCCAGCCCGATGGTCAAAAGGGAGACCACTTCCACGGCAGATTGATAGCGACCAACCGTTTGCTCCACCTGATTGAGCATATACCCGACTGACACCAGACCGATGATATTCCCCTGCTCATCAAACACCGGCGCTTTGCCCCTCATGGATGGCCCCATGCTTCCTACCGCCTTGGACACATAGGATTGACCTTCGACAAGCGCGGGGGCGTTGTCCCCGCCGACCATCCGTTTACCCAACCGATCTTCAAGAGGGTGGGAATATCGAATCCCCTCGGTATCCCCAACCACAATAAAGGCAGCATCGGTCTTCTCCCGAATGTTTTCCACCAGCGGCTGAACGAGGGACAGATCCTGTTTCTGCAATCCTTCAATCACCTGTGGTATCTGCGATACCGTGTGAGCCATCTGCAACGCCCGCCGCCCCATTTGCTCTTCCAGGTTTCTCGCAACAAACTGCAGGGTAAAACCACTCAGCACAACTGATTGAAACAACACCAGAACCACCAGGAATACCATCATCCGGTTCTGCAGTGACAAACGGGAAAAGCGCGACTGAAAAGCCGACGTATACCGGGCAAAAGCCGCCTGTATCCCATGGGGTTTCATAACGTTATTTGTACTCATGCTTCACACCCTCCCGGCATACCAGGCGACCACAATAAACAGTGTCTATATTAGCACGGGAATGCCCCTATACCTTTAATTGGCCAGGGAGTCATATAGAGTGTTCAATATGGAACAAAGCCATTTTCCCAACTCTTAACCAATAGGGCCGAGCTTGTCGAAGCCCTTTTTCTTTCTATTTAGAAGTTATCTCGTACACTATTCATTGGTTCTATCATACAAATCGTTAGCATACTCAAAGTCCATCCTGCTTAGCGCCTCTTGTGAGTATTCCTTGGCCAAGCTAACGTCTCCTACGTCTTCAGCATGTAACCCCAGATTATAGAAAGGCCAGGCGAAATCAGGATCTAAAGCGATCGCATGTTTGTAATATTGAGCAGAACGCTCGCCTTGCCCAAGACAATCAAGCACAACTCCTATGTGATTAATAATAAATGGCTTCTTTAACTCCGGAGCATAGAAAAAGGCTCTCAATAATATGCTCTCCGCTTTCTCATGCTCCAGCTCAAGGGCGTAGCACACTCCCAAAGCAAAGAGCTCTCTCCAGTTAGAGGAGGGATCTTGAGACGAGGTAACTTCCATTGAAGAACCAATATTCAGGAGAAACATGGATTTGATGGCAGCCAAGTCCGGACTATCAGGGAAGCGGCTCAATCCTTCACAGACAAAGTGGTACGACTTTATCAAGGGAATCTTTTTATAGTCCATACCACCACAATAGGCTTTATGGAACATAGCATCGGTTAAACAGGCGTATGCTCTTTCCTGGTCTCGTCCATTTTCAATGAGATATAGGGATATAGCTATCGCCGTATCAAGGTAGTGAGTTTGTCCACGATAGCGATATAAAGACGCTTCCGCCTGCTCAATTGAGCCTCCCATGGTTTCAATGTCCTCACTGAAACAGGACATGAACTTGGAGATAAGGTTGTATATATCCATATTTCTTGCTTTTTCTCCTACAGCACTGTTGGCATCGACTGGAAATAGAAGAAGCAAGAAATTTGCATCCTTGTCACTTATACTCCAGCCTCCATTTTTTATTGCAATAGTTCACGAGAACATAAGGGCCTGTTCACGCTAATTAGAGGGTATAGAATGCGTCGTATTTATGGAGTTATTTTTCTGACACTTCTTTTGGGTCTGAGTGGATGTTCATCGATGGTGAAGGATGGCGCGATGATTCGTGCCAGTAATAACTATTCCGATGGGGACTACGAAGACACCATAGAAATCGTTGAACGATCAATGCATATGTACGATTACAACGATGAAGAAAAATCTCAGCTTCTCTTCTTGAAAGCACTAAGCTTTCAAAAACTAGGGGACGTCCAAACAGCCTATTCAGTATTAAAATACATCACCTACAAATTCCCTGAAACTGAATATGGATTCCGGGCCGCTACGATCTTGGAGTCTGTTAGCCAATCTGCCGACTCATCCATTTAGAGAGATAAATTCCAAGGGTTCAAGCCTTACCAGTCACTCCCATGCAGGGTTGAAAGCGCCCACACAAGGCTTGAACCGATTCTTTAAACTTTCAGTCGTGAGTTTTACACATTCAACAACAAATGCTCACGCTCCCACGGCGAAATTTCCCGGTGAAACTGTCGCAGTTCCTCTTTTTTCACCTCAGCGTATAGCTGGCAGAAGTCCTCACCCAGTGCCTTATGGATCTCTTTCGCTTTGCCAAAGAGACGCAAGGCTTCATTGAACGTCGCCGGGATATATGAATGGGCATCATCCTGGTTCTCGTCCGGCTCTCCTTCTATGGCTGGGCCCGGTTCGATTTTATTGATCATTCCCAGATATCCGCAGACCAGACTGGCAGCAATCGACAGGTAAGGGTTGGTATCAACACCGATAACACGATTTTCCAATCGACGGTCCTGCGCTTCGGAGTTGGGAACCCTTAAGCCTGTGGCGCGGTTATCGTAGCCCCAGGAAATATTGGTGGGGGCACTGGAATTTGTATCCGACTCAAAGCGTCGATATGAGTTTACATTCGGGGCAATGAAAGGCATGACTTCAATCAGATGCTTCTGGGTACCGCCGATAAAGTAACGGAACAGTTCGCTGGCGTTCCCCTGCTCATCAGAGAAGATATTCTTGCCGGTATTGAGATCCACCACACTCTGGTGGACATGCATTGCACTCCCCGGCTGATCACGCATGGGTTTGGCCATAAAGGTGGCAAACATGCCGTTATTGAGCGCCGCTTCCTTGATAATGCGCTTGAAGTAAAAGACCTGATCCGCCAATAGCAATGGATCACCATGGGTCAGGTTGAACTCTACCTGACCAGCCCCGTCTTCCTGAATCACAGAGTCTATGTGCAGACCGGCAGCTTCGGCGTAGTCGTATATGGTATCGATCACCGGACCATATTCATCAATAGCCGACATAGAGTATGACTGCAGTGCAGTACCAGAACGCCCTGTACGACCAACCGGAGGTTCTATCGGTTCATTGGGATCAACATTCGGCTGAGTCAGATAGAACTCAAGCTCAGGTGCAACCACGGGTTTCCAACCCTGTTCCTGATACAAGCCAATAACATGTTTCAGCACATTCCGCGGCGCACAGGAGATCGGCTTGCCATCGCGGTCATAAAGATCATGAATAATCTGCAAAGTGGCCTGTTTCGCCCATGGTACCGCCATCGCCGTTGACATATCCGGCACCAGAACCATATCGCTCTCAGCCCACTGGTTCTTGATATCCATCTCAACATCCTGACCGGTAATGGTCTGATAAAAAATGGAAATCGGCAGAAAGACCGGGTTACTAGGCGAAAACTTGTTCATCGGCATCGCCTTACCGCGGGACATACCGTTTAGATCAGGAACAATACATTCCACTTCATCCAATTTACGGCCGCTGCGATAGGCTTCAAAGGCGGGGGGCAATTCATTTAACCAGGAACGATTATCAGGCTGACTCATGGAAACTCCGAAGGTGACAAAACATAAGTGCAGTGTAATCGAAATATCGGAGGAAGGGTGATTTAGTATTGCTGCGGATTGATTTTATGGCAGACAGATTTGTACCTCATTAGTCCTTTAAGTGCTCAGGACAGGCCTTATCTCATAATGTGACCGTCATATAGGGCTACCCCTTGGCTTAATACCAACTACCAAGCTATACCAATGAACTCTACAAAGTTAGCTTTTTGCAATATTTATTCACTAGCTCAGTATATTTTACATCAACGTAAGAATGTATATTTTCCTTCATCAACAGATTTTTAGGTCATAACGCCACCAAAGTTAAATTATTCATTATATACTCCCCTAAACTACAAGCTTGCGTTTACAGTTACCGCACTTGAGGGAAAGTTGTAATGCATACTTTGGCAATTTATTTTTCTTACGACACTGACGACATATAATCGTAACCTTTTCATTACTAGCTATTTTTTCGTTGTACTCTAAATTCTCATTTATAAAATACACGACCTGGTTTACTTTAGCCTTAGCTTCAACAAGTGAAAGCTTAAAAAATTCTCGGTATTCGTTTATTCGATATTCCTTTAGACGTTCATGAATTAACCTTTCAGCTTCATGGCAATCTTTGACTAAGCGCTGATGGACAATATCAAATGGCTCTGGTATCCCCGACGATTTCTCATAAAGCTCCCAGGCTCTAATTTCTGGCCTCCGAGTAGTTTTACCAATCTTATAGACACCTTCTGAAAAGGTACTATTAGCCAAAATGTACAGAAATCCCTTCTTTTTCAATTATTACCGTACCTCGTCTGAGACTCATTTCAGCTAACTATAATATAGTTCTCAGGAACCTATGCTATTTCAATGGATTGAGGACGATGATCACTCGGATATTTTTGTCGGTCGACTGCCGTGTTATCGACCTGGGCATTAAATGCCACATGCTCAATACCACCATCTGTCAGGCTAGAAAATAACCCAGGCGATACAAGGATATGATCGAGCAGAATTTTTCGATCTACAACTAGATCAACGAAGTCATCAAATATTACCGTGTAATTATCGCCAGCTTGAACTCTGTCTATAAAACCATGTCTCATCATGTATTGAGGCCTAAATGGATTTCCTGCGAGCATCGCAACCAAGTTGTGCGTTAAAAAATGGCGCTCAAAGTAGTCTGAACCTGGACCATCATTGAAGTCGCCACATACTACGATAGAGCGATTTTGATCTTGCTCTAATAACACATTTAGATATTCACGAACTCTCATTGCTTCAGCAGAAATACGACGACGAGCCAATAAGGCCTTGCTTATAAACTCCTGACGCTGAGCTGAATCAGACCATAGCCGTTCACCGTTATGTACATACTTTGACTTCAAGTGCACGTTAATAACCCGAATTTCCCGCCCATCTGTGAGCGTCACGTCCACTACCAAAGGCTCTCGGGTAAATTCATATTCATCCAAATGCTGATCACCATTGATATCTACAGCCCATGGCTCATCAAATGGAACGAAGGGATTTTGAGTGGCACGATTTACGGCCTGAACAGTTCCGCCTCTTTTGACTAGAACATACATTTTTTGCTGACCAGAACCGGAGGGACCGAATATTTCATATGCCCCATTCAAGTAATCATTAATAAATAACTCAGCTTCTGAATATCGAGAGGGGCCTTCTTGGATACACAGCACATCTGGATCAATCGATTCGATCACATTGGCCACTCGGGTAGCAAGCGCATTAATATCACTTACCCCCCTAATCTCGGCACTTTTTCTCCATGCAGGATTCTGAGAGTCTGGAGAAAACCAGTGATTCATCCATTCAACATTCCAGTTTGTCAGTTTCATATTCCTTTCCTCCTTCTAACTTAGATTCCCTCAGTTTGTTATAGCCAAAACATTTTCAATTGACCAACAATTTGACAACCAAACGTAATGTACCTGTGACATTCCTGAGTACTGATAGCATGTCGAGAACTTAGACTGCAGGTATTATATGTAAGCATACCTGTAGGTAAAATTTAGTATATCCCTATGTAAAAGCAGCCTTAATTTCATTGTCGGAAATATGTATCCCGCTTCCACTCTTTGCCAATTAACATCATGCATTAAAGCCATAGATCATAATACTTTACAACCAACATAAATATTTATGTGCCTCTAAATTTAACGGTTTTGGCAGTGCAGTGCGATTATATAGTCGCATTATTTTTATCACTTCAGATTAACTGAATAACTGACATCAGAACAAGCACAACATGTGGAAACGCAATTGTCGGCCTGGCTGCCTGTCGTAAATACTCCATCACGAGCCCAACAGTTCCGGGCCGTGTTTTTAGATATTCACTGTTAAACTGGTATGCCTTTGCGTCACTCTCGTTTTGCAACCCGGCTTCCAGCTGCAACAGACGGGTTTCGATACGGGACTGGAAGGTTTTCCATATCGCATCCTGAAGCCACATTACCAACAGGAGAGCAATAACAAACACACTAATATGCTGAGTCAGATAAGCGCCACTCAGTATTGCCACATTCGCCAACTTGATGATCAACGAGTATTTCTCGTAACTGTCAAACTGGTTCTGAAGTAGCATCCATTCATTTGCTTTATCTTGTGAATTCAAACTGTTCACTTACAACGCCTCACCAGAAGTAATTTCTTTGCTAAAAAACGGTCAACATAGCCCAGACCCCAATCTGGGCTATGTTATTAATGCGAGGGTTAACAGGCAAGCTATGAAAGGTCGGCTAGCATGGAAAAGCATCACTCGCCTAATGCCCCCTGTATTACATGAGGCCTGAGTCGGCCTGGCAACGGACGATAAAATCAAAAATTCATAGCAAGAATAATGCATTCCACATTAGCTAGTTAGAACATCCCTAATTTAGTCAATATTGATCTCTACTGCTTGAGTTAGATAAGAAATTAAATATTTCAGAAAGCTATCGTACAAAGGATGTTCTTCAAACTTACGTTGAAAGACGTTGTAGTCAAGAACAGGACTGGAGACTTGAGCTTCTTCCGTGAGAGACACGCACAGACAATAATCTCCCGAATGATATTCAACAACGGCGAAGCCTATTGGAAGCCCAAAAAACTTTCTGCATTCTTCCGTATCACCAACGATTGTTCCGTTACTTTCTTCTTCTGCATCGTTGTCATAGATTCCTGAAATAGATTCATCGTTTAGAAAAACCTGGCCGTATTTACCGAGGAAAGTCACAACCTCTACTGGTAATTTACCGCCTAATTTCCTTTCTACCTGCATGATCGTTTCAGGCGATGCTGGACCACCTAATTCTATATCAGAAATTGTCTTCAGTTCGTTGATAAGCTCATCAACAGGTTTCCATGCTTTCATAAATAGTTCCCTCTTTAAAATATGTTAAAGGCCAGTAACCCTGGCCTTTTGGTTCATCTCTCAATGAATTCAATATTGACGATTCGCTCCGTCAGGAACTCATCAAATCAATTTTCCAGCTTCACCATTTTCGCTTCTGAGGGCACGCCATTCTCGTTAAGGGCGAACAGCATATAGTATCCCGGAGGCGCAATGTTTGAGTTTAATGGTGTGGTCAGTCGGTAGTAGTCATTGCCCAAGTCATTCATATCCAATTCGATACGTCGTTGATCGGTATTGGAAGAGTGGGTGACCGCAGACAAACGGATTAGTGATACAGAGCTGATGGCCTGTTCAGAGCGGATATCGAAAATTTTGTTATACCCAATTTTTCCGTTATATCCAGCAGGCCCCGAGTTGACGAGGGACACTTCCGGGCGTTCGCCTTTAAACAGGTATGGTGGACTGTAAATTTCCGCTGTGGTGTAGTTGAAATCACAATCGCCACAGGCACCACCACCAGCGACCCAGATTCTTCCGTCTGGAAGCAGGACTGCAGTTGAGTGGTAGTTCCTTGGTTCCTGCTGCTGCACAACGTCCATCCATTCATCTTTCACCGGGTCGTATATTTCCGGCGTATATACCGCTTCGCTGGTATCGAACAGGTGACTGTCCCGGGAACCGCCCACAGTGAAGACATTACCGTCCGGCATCACTACCGAGTTGGCATAATACCTCCCATGATGCATGTTCTCCTTGCGAACAGACACACCGGTTTTCAGGTCGATTTCATAGACAGAGTAAAGCGAGGGGAATGTGTCAATTTCGCCCTTTTCATCACTATAGTCTTCGACACCAAATGCAGCGTTCCCGCCCATTAGCAACACCTTATCGGCACTGTACTGGACATTCGTTGCTCCCTGAATGTATTTCGGTCCATCTTGGCGGCCGGTGTTAGTCAACGTAGAGCTGCCCTCTCCTTCTACAGTGTGGCGCACGAAGTTCTTATATGGCGCGTATTCCAGAATACTGCCGTCGTGCATGATAGCGAGTTTGCGGTAGTATTGCGCACGAGCTATGCCATAATCCGAGTTCCCAATATTCTGAAAATATTGAGAGTTTTGTGCGCCGATATCCATTGTTCCGGTCAGGAGTTTGAATTCCCGGGTAATAGGATTCCAGATTTCACCAATCTGTTCCATGTTGGAGTGCTTGGGATCACCATCTCCATCCCCACCAACAGTAAATACAGAACCATCCCCCAGGATAACAGCGCTGTTATACCAACGCGGTATCACAAGATTGCTTTCCCTAACCCACTCGTTAGCTTCTGCATCATAGGAAACCACATAGTCTCGTTTGGACTGGTCTCCTCCGCCCCCCATTATCAATAGGGAACCATCCCGGTCCATCACCGTAGCTGGACAAAACATCTCATAAGTATCTTTCACCACATAATGAGAAAGTCCATCGTCTTCTCCTTTGGGGTTGAAGGTTCCAGTGTAGGTAATGTCGTCGCCATGGAAACTGATCGGCGTAGAGCCAGACCAGAACAACAACTGCCCGTTAGGCAGAATCGCTGATGCTATAGCCACCAGGCCAAGCTCGAAGGTATCACTCCATTCCCCGACCAACGTTTTGGCAGCCGGTTTGAAGTCGAGCTTCTCGTTATCGCCTGTTGTACAGCCGAACTGAATCAGCTTCGCCCCTGCTGTGAGTCTGTTGCCCGCGATATTCAGGCAGAGCCCGGTCCCGACTTCAGTTATCCTATAACCATCCCTCAATGGCGCTATATTCAACGGCTTTGTGACCGAACAGTCGCCCAGCTTGACGTCTGCCCCACTCGCACCAGGAACATTAAGGCAATATTCCTGCTCCCCGACATTCGTCACCAGGCGGTAACTTCCATCAGGGTTCTGTTGCGAATTCCACAACAGCGACTCGGCAGAACAAGCCTGTTGAACCACCCCCATTGCCTCGGTTTTCTGAAAACAGAGCCCACTGTCTTTTCCGGCAAGATTAAACAAACCTACCGGTATTTCAGCGAACGCCATTTGAGAGGTCACGGCAATGCCTGTGCCTACTATGATTTCACGTATTTTCACGTGCATAACTCCCTACAATTACCTTAATAGTTTTCTCATGCCGCTTAGTATTTTTGTTAGTAAACATGAGAATCTTTTAGAGAACCGGACTGAGAATTGGTTCAATTTTTTCGATTTAAACAATCGAAATTTTTGAACCATTTGAAGGTGGGGAGTTTTTTAGGGGGTCTCTTTTGAATGGGTCGCCGGTTGAAAATACTGTTACATGACACAGACCACTTGAACTGCCCGAAACAACTCATAGGAACTGAGGTTGATTTTTTGGGCAAGTGACCTTATCCGAAAGATTAGCTCGCCCCTCTCGGATATATCCTCGTCGAGGAAACTAAAGCAAAGAACAATAGGGAATCATTCTATGGCGAAAAAAGGGAGCTATGTAAGTAATCCAGCAATTGATTAATGCAACGACAAAACTTGAATCATTAAAAAGTTCAATCTGGTTGTATTAGACTTTATGCAGCCCTTAAAATGACTGGCTTGGTTCGAATCTTAATTGCTCGATGATAATTGAAAGCTAATGGATTCGATGCCTTAGTTAACCGATACAATCTGCGGCTAATTTGAGAAGGATTTTCCCTTTATAACGTCTGACTTCCACTCTCTTTATAGATATGTATCACTACAATAGAACATTTATTGACAATCACATGTGAAAATTCATGAATAAATACATTAAGATTTTATTGGCATATAGCCTGCTCTCCTCACCATTGGCAAACTCCACTCAGATAGAGAACGTTACTGTAAAAACGGTATTAGCACAGAACTATTTAAATTTGGCATGTGTTTATCTAAATGAAGCAATTCCAAACAAAGCTAGCTGTAACACTCTTGATAGACTGTGCACCTCTCTAAACACAGAAGCCGGCAAGGGGATTCTAAGTGTTGCACTAACAGCCCATAGTAACCAAAAAAGAGTCTCCTTTGCGGTAGAAGATAGCTGTAACACAGAAGCATCTTCTCAGGATATAAAGTGGATCATGATACATAACTGACTTTTAGCCTAAAAACGGGCAATTGCGAATATCCCCCTATATACGGGGGATACCTATACTCCTTTCTTATCAAGAGCGGTGAAGTTGAAAAAGTTCAACTCCGCCGTCAACAACCATATAAACTTCACTCCCGAGCCGCCCCAAGCACCTTAGCCGTGTCATAAATCTCAAAAAACTCCACAATCTTCGAATTCTTCATCCGGATAACATCGACTTTGGGGGTGTCCACCCGCTTCCTCGTTCTGCGATTGACCCAACCGGTGTTGCCAATCGCGACGATGCGGTCGTCCTGGGCAACGAATTCATCTACTTTGTAGTAAAGCATTTCCCATTCGTTGGCCAGAACCTCGAAATAGTCGAGTAATTCCCTTTTGGAAGTACAGGCTTTGGTGAATTCCATACCGGGAGCACCTTCAGCCATAGATCTAAAGTGGACATTGTCGTCCATCAGCTCCATCCATTTCTCAAAGGCTTTTTCGCGGTTGTCGTTCCAGTAGCGGTAGGCTTCGTCGAGTAGCGCAACATTGTTTTTTTCAGTGCTCATGATTCCATCCTCACTGAAGGGTGGGTATAGGAAGTTAGATAGGATATACGACGTATGGCGCTTAGAGCCTTGTTGAACGAAGTCACGGCTAGAAAGCAACTTCACGGTTTACAACCTGACACTATCGACCATACTCCTCCTGAGTATCTATTGTTCTATAGACAAGAATCCCACCTTCCGCAAAGGTCGATTAGTGATAAACAGCTATTCATTGATTCCCTTTCCTGGCAAAGGCCGACTCCACCTTTCCTAGTACTGTTTTCTAAAACAACAGGAGCAGTGAAGCCAGCAAGGCGACACAGGGCTGCCTCATGCCTTCCAATCTATTCACGAGGCTGTCTGGAACTAAGGAGAGTCTGAATAACCCCAAAATTCTGAGGTAATTGATACTCTCGACGAAAATGGTCGAAGATACAGATTGTTTTTCCGGCCATTTTGGATCTCACACCCCTCGCAGGGCCTCATCTGGGCCCATC
>NZ_MRYI01000018.1 GCF_002260525.1 Hahella sp. CCB-MM4 | reverse complement strand
AGCGAGCTGGAACCACCTGATCCCTTTCCGAACTCAGAAGTGAAACAGTTCAGCGCCGATGGTAGTGTGGTTCGCCCATGTGAGAGTAGGTCGTCGTCAGGCTTCTAATTAAGAGCCCCATCCAGGTCACTGGGTGGGGTTTTTTATTGCCTGCCGGAAAGGGGGCTGTATCTCTGGGGCATCGTCCTGCATTTAGATTCTGGGTTCTGCCAAAGGATTGCATCTATTTTCTGGTGAGGTAGCCTTCACTTCACTTCACTTCACTTCACTTCACTTCACTTCACTTCACTTCACTTCACTTCACTTCACTTCACTTCACTTCACTTCGCCTTTAGTACTCGGTTTGTTCTCATTTTTGCGCATGTTTTTATGGCGGCAGCTTATTGCCTCTTATTGTGATTCATGCCCTTTCTTGATTTATTGGGAAAAATACTTTAGAACTTTGCCGCCGCCTAGGGTGTGTTTAATGATCTTTGGTAAGCCCTGAGGGGCAGGTTGCAGATGAATTACGAATTGTTGCGAATGTTAGCAGATGGTGAGTTTCATTCAGGTGTGGCTTTGGGTGCGCGCCTTAATCTTACTCGCGCTGCAATTTGGAAAAATATCGCTCAGCTTGAAGCTGCAGGTATTGGTGTGGAGAGCGTTAAGGGTCGAGGTTATCGTCTGTCGGATCCAATAAATATGCTGGAAAAGGTGGTTGATCGAGAGAAGATGGCCAAGGGCTGTGGCTTTGCTCTTAGGGACTTTCTTGTGCTTGACTCGGTTGACTCGACAAATACCCATTTGAAGGAATATTCCAGGGATCTGCCAATGGGTTGCTTTGATGTTTGTGTTTCGGAGGAACAGACTGGTGGTCGGGGGAGAAGGGGGCGAGAATGGATAAGTCCGTTTGCCAAGAATCTCTATGTCAGTATCTCTTGTCGGTTGCCTGGAGGGTTCTCAAGTTTGAGTGGCTTAAGTTTAGGGCTTGGGGCGGCGACCGCTGAGTCAATAAAGCAGGTGGCCCAAGTGGATGTTGGTTTAAAGTGGCCAAATGATGTGTGGATTCAGGATAAAAAGGTAGCTGGTATCCTTGTTGATGTGGAGGGGGAGAATAACGGGCCTGTCTTAGTCGTTGCGGGTATAGGTATTAATGTCTTTATGAGTGATGGTGAGGGGGGCGAGATTGGGCAGCCTTGGACAACTTTGGAGAAGGAGTCTCATGTTACTCTGGACAGAAATGTTCTTCTGTTGAGCTTAATAAATACAGTAATGCTAACGATAGGCAGATTTGTTGAAGGTGGTTTTGGTTCTATTCGGCAGTATTGGGATAAATACGACTGCTTGGTTGGGAAAGCCGTAACTTTGCATGGTTTTCAAGCTCCTATTGAGGGGGTGTACAAGGGGGTTGATGGGGGCGGCAATATGATTATGGATGTGTCGGGCGGGGAGAAGGTTTATTCGGCCGGAGAAATATCGGTAAGGCTCTCATAATGATTGAGTTCGAAATTGATGTAGGCAACACCTATATAAAATGGAGGCGGTGGGAGTCGGGGCAGTATTTTTCAGCGGTAAGTGGCGATCTTTGTGCGCTTGAAGCGGATCTAGATAAAAATGTGGTCTCGAAGGCGTTGGTTGCTTGTGTTGCTGGTGAGTCAATAAAAAGTGAAGTTGCGGGCTTGCTTCAGTCCAGGGGTGTTAAGGATGTTTTCTGGGCGGGGGTGGTTAAAAGTGCGGTGGGCGTAATAAATGGATACACGGATTATCAAAAGCTAGGCGTGGATCGTTGGCTTGCCTGTCTTGCTGGGTATCAATTGGTAAGTGAAAGGTGTTGCATTATTGACTTCGGTAGTGCGATTACCGTGGATGTCGTTGATGATGGAGGTTGTCACAAAGGGGGCTATATTGTTCCAGGATCGAGGCTGTGTTTTACCTCTTTGGGGGGGAATACTGGTTCTCTTGCTGGTGTATACGAATATGTCTCTGATGACAGGTTGGGGCTGGATACAAAGGAGTGCGTTGAAAATGGTGTTTATTTAATGCAAGCGGGTTTTCTTGCTGCAGTGTTGGAAAGGTTTGGGAAGGGGAAGGTTATTTGTACCGGTGGGGGGTATAAGCAGTTTGCAGCTCTATTGTCTGAAAGAGGGGTGGTCTACTGTCGGGACCTTGTTTTGGATGGATTGAGGTTGGCCTATATAGATGGTTGGACCGGGATGGAAAGGGGCGAATAGGTGCGTTGGATATTTCTATCGCTGCTATCACTTAACGCAATAGTGTTTTTAGTGCAATGGCTTGAGCTTCAGAAAAGGCATTCTGCCAGTGTTAATCATGCAAGGATTCAGGTATACGAGAATGCAGGTACTCTCACTCTGTTGAGTGAGATAAAGCTTTTTCCGGCAAAGAAGGAAAAGCTAGAGGATGGGTCTTCTGCTGATAAAGGGGTCAAGAGCAATGTGGAAGCATTATGCTTTTTGATTGGGCCTTTAGAGGAAGAGGTCGAGGCTGAAGAATTGAGGAAAGGGCTTCTCTTGGAGCAGGTGGAGACTCGCCTTCATAAAAATACACTGCAGCTCGCGCCGGAATATTGGGTCTATTTGAGACCGCTGGAAAGTAGAAAGGCTGCAATTATTCGATTGAAAGAGCTCCAGGTAAGAAAAATAGATAGCTATCTTATAGCTCAAGGTGAGTTGAGGAATGGTATTAGCCTCGGTTTGTTTCGCAATATTGATTCGGCCAAGCTATTGCAAAAGCAAAGAATAAGACAGGGCTTTCAGGCGGAAATGAAGGAGCTTCCCAGAGAAAAGCTGGAATATTGGCTGGTTTCAGAGGATGAGGCGAACATGCAATTAATGGGAAGAATCAATAGCGTTTTGGGGTCGCAAAAAAATAATGTCGAAGCGAGACAAATTTTTTGCAAAAGTGTTGCATCGGGGGGGGATCTTCCGTAGTATAGCGGCCTCGCGAATTTGGCGAGCACGAGCTGGCGTAGCTCAGTTGGTAGAGCAGCTGACTTGTAATCAGCAGGTCGGGGGTTCGATTCCGTCCGCCAGCTCCATTTATTTTTAGCGAATTTGGTGTGTTAAATTAGCTGAATCGTTTGCTCTGGAGGGGTTCCCGAGCGGCCAAAGGGATCAGACTGTAAATCTGACGCGAAAGCTTCGCTGGTTCGAATCCAGCCCCCTCCACCATTATTCAGCGGGCGTCGTATAATGGCTATTACCTCAGCCTTCCAAGCTGATGATGCGGGTTCGATTCCCGCCGCCCGCTCCACTAATTCAAATTGGTGAGTGTTTAGAGTGCTCATGTAGCTCAGTCGGTAGAGCACATCCTTGGTAAGGATGAGGTCACCGGTTCAATTCCGGTCATGAGCTCCACTGTTTGGTTGTCCTTCGGGTCAATACTAGAAATACGGCAAAGCGTTTTCTTCAGGAGAGGGTCGCAATGGCAAAAGAAAAGTTTGAGCGTAGTAAACCGCACGTAAACGTAGGTACTATTGGTCACGTTGACCATGGTAAAACTACTCTGACAGCGGCCCTGACACGCGTATGTTCCGAAATCTGGGGTGGCGCAGCCGTAGCGTTTGACGGTATTGATAAAGCACCAGAAGAAAAAGCGCGTGGTATTACTATCGCGACTTCTCACGTTGAGTATGAGTCACCGACTCGTCACTATGCTCACGTAGACTGCCCTGGGCACGCTGACTATGTTAAAAACATGATCACTGGTGCGGCACAGATGGACGGCGCGATCCTGGTATGTTCCGCGGCTGACGGCCCCATGCCGCAGACTCGTGAGCACATCCTGCTGGCTCGTCAGGTTGGTGTACCATATATCGTGGTATTCCTGAACAAGGCAGACATGGTTGACGACGAAGAGTTGTTGGAACTGGTTGAGATGGAAGTGCGTGATCTGCTGAGCACTTACGAGTTCCCAGGAGACGACACTCCAATCATCATCGGTTCTGCGTTGATGGCTCTGGAAGGTAAAGATGATAACGGTATTGGTACCAGCGCTGTTAAGAAGCTGGTTGAAACTCTGGATGAATACATTCCAGAGCCAGAGCGTGCAATCGACAGACCGTTCCTGATGCCTATCGAGGACGTATTCTCCATCTCTGGTCGTGGTACTGTGGTAACAGGCCGTGTAGAGCGTGGCATGATCAAGGTTGGTGAGGAAGTTGAGATTGTTGGTATTAAAGATACCACTAAGACTACCTGTACTGGTGTTGAGATGTTCCGTAAGCTGCTGGACGAAGGTCGTGCGGGTGAGAACGTTGGTGTTCTGTTGCGTGGTACTAAGCGTGACGAAGTTGAGCGTGGTCAGGTTCTGGCGAAGCCAGGCACTATCACTCCTCACACTGTGTTCGAGTCCGAAGTGTACGTACTGAGCAAAGATGAAGGTGGTCGTCATACTCCATTCTTCAAAGGTTATCGTCCACAGTTCTACTTCCGTACTACAGACGTGACTGGTTCATGTGAGTTGCCGGAAGGTGTTGAGATGGTAATGCCTGGCGACAACGTGAAAATGAAGGTTAGCCTGATTGCGCCGATTGCGATGGAAGAAGGTCTACGCTTCGCGATTCGTGAAGGTGGCCGTACCGTAGGTGCTGGCGTTGTAGCTAAAATCTTCGAGTAACCTTTCTGTTTAAGGTAGGCCAGTAGCTCAATTGGCAGAGCGGCGGTCTCCAAAACCGCAGGTTGGGGGTTCGATTCCCTCCTGGCCTGCCACCTTATTAGGTCTGGTTATATATTATGTCCTCTAATGTAGAGAAAACGTCAGGCGCGGTCGACAAGCTGAAATGGCTTGTCGTATTCGCGCTTATTGCAGCTGGGGTGGTTGGTAATTCGTTTTATGCCGATCAATCTCTGCTATACCGTGTCCTAGGTTTGGTTGTGTTAGGTGCGGTGGCTGCCTTTACTGCTGCGCAAACAGTAAAAGGGCAGTCCTTTTTGGTGCTGTTAAAAGAAGCTAGGTTGGAAATTCGGAAGGTCGTGTGGCCAACCAGGCCCGAACTAACCCAGACCACGCTGATAGTAGTCGCTTTTGTATTGTTTGTGGCCTTGTTGTTGTGGGTTATAGACTCGCTGATTAGTTGGCTGGTTTCTGGCTTTATTGGTTAGGAGAAGCCTCTTGTCTAAAAAATGGTATGTCGTTCAGGCGTATTCTGGCTACGAAAAGCATGTAATGCGCTCTCTTAAAGAGCGTATTGCACTGAAGGATATGGAGTCTCAGTTTGGTGAGGTTCTGGTTCCAACCGAAGAAGTAGTTGAAATGAAAGAGGGTAAAAAGCGCAAAAGTGAGCGCAAGTTTTACCCTGGTTATGTTCTTGTTCAGATGGACATGAATGATGATACCTGGCATTTGGTTAAGTCTACCTCCAGAGTATTAGGATTTATTGGTGGTACGCCAGACCGTCCTGCTCCTATTAGTGACAAAGAGGCTGAGGCCATTTTGCGACGGGTAGAGAGTGGAGCTGATAAGCCTAAACCCAAGACGCTGTTTGAAGCTGGTGAGGTGGTGCGAGTAATTGACGGCCCCTTCGCAGATTTTAATGGTGTTGTTGAAGAAGTTGATTACGAAAAGAGCCGGGTTAAAGTAGCTGTCCTGATATTTGGGCGTTCCACTCCGGTAGATTTGGAGTTCAGTCAGGTAGAAAAAGACTAGCTGACTTTAAAAAGCAGGCTCGCTACATGTTGTGTGGCGGGCTTTTTGTGTCTGAACGGGGAGCACATTTGTGCGTTATTACCCATTAGGAGGAATCGATGGCTAAGAAAGTTCAAGCCTATATCAAATTGCAGGTTAAAGCCGGTCAGGCTAATCCTAGCCCCCCTGTTGGTCCAGCTCTGGGTCAGCATGGTGTTAATATCATGGAGTTTTGTAAGGCTTTCAATGCTCAAACCCAGAATCTTGAGCCAGGCCTTCCTACTCCAGTTGTAATCACTGTTTATAGTGATCGTAGCTTTACCTTTATTACCAAAACTCCCCCGGCTTCTGTATTGCTGAAAAAGGCCGCAGGTGTCAAGAGCGGTTCTGGTCGCCCTAACACTGAAAAGGTGGGTACGGTTAATCGCGCGCAGTTGGAAGAAATTGCGAACGTTAAAATGCCGGACCTGTCAGCAGGTTCTTTAGATGCAGCAGTACGCACCATCGCTGGCACTGCCAGAAGTATGGGCTTGAATGTGGAGGAGTAAGGCGTGGCTAAGTTAACTAAGCGCCAAAAGGCGATTCGTGAGAAAGTTGAAGCTGGTAAAGCATATTCAATAGAAGAAGCTGTAGCTATTCTGGCTGATCTTTCAAAAGCGGTTAAGTTTAAAGAATCTCTAGACGTCTCTGTAAATCTGGGCGTTGATGCACGTAAATCAGACCAGGTTGTTCGCGGTTCTACCGTACTGCCTAAAGGTACTGGTAAATCTGTTCGAGTGGCAGTGTTCACTCAAGGCGCGAATGTAGAAAAAGCGCAAGCGGCAGGTGCTGATATTGTCGGTATGGACGATTTGGCGGAAGAAGTTAAGAAGGGTAATCTGAACTTTGACGTTGTTATCGCTACACCTGATGCAATGCGTGTTGTGGGTCAATTGGGGCAAATCCTTGGGCCTCGTGGCCTAATGCCTAACCCTAAGGTTGGTACTGTAACTCCGGACGTGGAAACAGCTGTTAAAAACGCGAAAGCCGGTCAGGTTCGTTATCGTACTGATAAAAATGGGATTATCCATTCACCTCTGGGTAACGTGGAATTCCCTTCAGAAGATATAAAGCAAAACCTTGAAGCTCTGCTGGCTGATCTGAAAAAAGCAAAGCCTGCTTCTGCTAAAGGTGTATATCTGAAGAAAGTAACTATTTCATCAACAATGGGCCCGGGTCTGTTGATTGATCAGTCAACTATTTCTGTTTAAGAGGTAGTTGTGAAAAGTTTTGGTAGTCTTTCGGCGGAAGCCGTGGGCTGTCAAAGACCGCAGGTCCTGACAGCGGTTTGATTTTATCAAATCGCTAAGGGTTAAACGTCCTGCGCAGACGGCGAAGCAGTATTGCGAAAAGCCGTAAACGTCTCTTTTGAGATAAATGCGACTAGCTGGGAAACCAGCGTAAATAGGAGAAATCCGGTGGCAATTAGACTTGAAGACAAAAAAGCTATTGTCGCTGAGGTCAATGAGACTGCCAGTAATGCCTTGTCTCTGGTTATTGCTGACTATCGCGGCGTAACCTCCAATGGAATGAGCGATCTGCGTGCAAAAGCACGTAGTGAAAACGTTTCTTTGCGGGTTGTGCGTAACACTCTGGCAAAACGTGCTGTAGAAGGCACTGAGTATGAGTGTGTTCGCGAGGCGTTAGTAGGACCAACCATCCTTGCGTTTTCAATGGAAGATCCCGGTGCAGCTGCGCGCTTGCTGAAGGATTACGCTAAAGAAAACGACAAGTTTGAAATCAAGGCACTTGCTGTTGGTGGAGATTTGCTCGGCGCAGATCAGATTGATCGCTTGGCCAAGCTCCCGACAAGGGATCAGGCTCTGGCGTTGCTGATGAGCGTCATGCAGGCACCAGTTACCAAGCTTGCGCGTACTTTGAACGAAGTTCCGTCCAAAGTTACCCGTGCGGTAGCGGCAGTCCGCGATCAAAAGCAAAATGCGGCATAACGGTAGCAATTTAATAGGCTTTTAGGAGAAATAACATGGCTCTGTCTAAAGACGATATCCTTAATGCAATTGCTGAAATGAGTGTAATGGATGTAGTTGCACTTGTTGAAGCTATGGAAGAAAAATTTGGTGTTTCCGCTGCAGCAGCTGTTGCAGTTGCACCAGCTGCTGCTGGCGAAGCTGCCGCAGTAGAAGAAAAGACTGAATTTGACCTGGTATTGAACTCTGCTGGTGACAAGAAAGTTAACGTCATCAAAGTTGTTCGTGGTATCACTGGTCTGGGTCTTAAAGAAGCTAAAGAGCTGGTTGATGGCGCTCCTTCTACCATCAAAGAAGCTCTGGGCAAAGACGACGCAGAAAAAGCTAAGAAAGAACTTGAAGAAGCCGGTGCTACGGTTGAACTCAAGTAATCTTTTGATTGCTTCAAGCTGCTAAAGCAGGGATTCGGCTGGCGTTTTAGGACGTCAGCCGTTTTCCGTTGTGTAAGCTAAATCTTTTTTTCAAAAATTTCGTACAACTTGAGACAAGTAGTCCTCTTTGTCGAAATCCTTCGAGCGCACCAGAGTCAGTTTGCATAAAGCTGGGGAATATCGATGACATACTCCTATACCGAAAAAAGACGAATTCGCAAAGATTTCGGAAAACTTCCAGCAGTAATGGATGTACCGTACCTGCTATCCATACAGCTAGACTCCTATCACGATTTTCTGCAACAGAATGTGTCCCATGAAGACCGTCAGGACGTTGGTTTGCATGCGGCGTTCAAATCGGTATTTCCAATTGTCAGTTTCTCCGGTAATGCGGCATTAGAGTATGTCAGTTATCGTCTGGGAACACCTGTATTTGATGTAGCAGAATGTCAACTTCGCGGCGTAACTTACGCTGCACCGTTGAGAGTTAAGGTTCGACTGATCATCTATGATAAAGAGTCGTCAACTAAGGCTATCAAAGATATCAAAGAGCAAGAAGTATACATGGGTGAAGTTCCGTTAATGACTGAAAACGGAACCTTTGTGATCAATGGCACGGAGCGGGTAATTGTTTCTCAGCTGCATCGTTCTCCTGGCGTTTTCTTTGATCATGATAAAGGGAAGACCCACTCATCAGGTAAGTTGCTCTATTCTGCACGTATAATTCCTTACCGTGGTTCCTGGTTGGACTTCGAATTCGATCCGAAAGATGCGGTATTTGTCCGAATCGACCGCCGTCGTAAACTGCCTGCAACCATCCTGCTTCGTGCACTGGGTTATACCGCAGAGCAGATGCTCGAAATGTTTTTTGAAAACAGTCAATTTGAAATTGAGGGTGACGATTGCTACCTGGACTTGGTTCCTAGCCGGTTGCGGGGAGATATCGCCACATTCGAAATTAAAGATGATGAAGGTAATGTGATCGTAGAAGAAGCGAGACGCGTTACCGCACGCCATATCCGTCAGATGGAAAAAGCCGGCATGAAGCGGCTGCGCGTGCCCAAGGACTATATGAACGGTAAGGTTATTGCTCATAACGTTACTGATCCGAAGACAGGTGAAATTGTAATCGAGTGTAACTCTGAGATTACAGATGAAGTGCTTGAAAAACTGGAGAAAGTTGGCGTAACCAGAGTTGAGACTCTCTACACTAACGATCTCGACTGTGGTCCGTTTGTATCAGATACCTTAAGAATTGATTCCACCAGAAGCCAGTTGGAAGCATTGGTAGAAATCTATCGCATGATGCGCCCTGGTGAACCCCCAACTAAGGAATCGGCAGAGAATCTGTTTAACAACTTGTTCTTCTCAGAAGAGCGTTACGATCTGTCCGCTGTTGGGCGTATGAAGTTTAACCGTCGCCTTGGCCGTGAAGAGGTTCTGGGTGAAGGTGTTCTTAGTCACGAAGACATTATTGATGTGTTGAGAACTTTGATCGATATCCGTAACGGTAAAGGTACTGTTGATGATATCGATCACCTGGGGAACCGTCGTGTTCGTTCCGTAGGTGAAATGGCTGAGAATCAATTCCGTGTAGGACTGGTGCGCGTTGAGCGTGCAGTTAAAGAGCGTTTGAGCATGGCGGAATCTGAAGGTCTGATGCCTCAGGATCTGATTAATGCGAAACCGGTTGCTGCTGCCGTAAAAGAATTCTTCGGTTCCAGCCAGCTGTCGCAGTTTATGGACCAGAACAACCCGCTGTCTGAGGTTACTCACAAGCGCCGTGTGTCAGCGTTAGGCCCTGGCGGTCTAACTCGTGAGCGAGCAGGCTTTGAGGTACGTGACGTACACCCGACCCATTATGGTCGAGTATGTCCAATCGAGACACCTGAAGGTCCAAACATCGGTTTGATTAACTCTTTGGCGACCTATGCTCGTACCAATTCCTACGGGTTCTTGGAAAGCCCATACCGTAGAGTTGTTGATGGCTTGGTAACTGATGATATTGAATATCTGTCAGCCATTGAAGAAAGCGAGTACGTAATTGCACAGGCAAGCGCATTAGTCGATGAGAATAACCGACTGGTTGATGAGCTGGTAACCGTTCGTCATAAGAACGAATTTACCGTGATGCCGCCTGAGCGTGTTAACTTCATGGATGTATCACCTCGCCAGGTAGTGTCAGTTGCTGCTTCTCTCATTCCATTCCTGGAGCACGATGATGCTAACCGGGCATTGATGGGATCGAACATGCAGCGACAAGCTGTACCAACATTGCGTGCTGAAAAGCCTTTGGTTGGTACCGGTATGGAGCGTTATGTGGCTCAGGACTCTGGAGTCTGTGTCGTTGCCAAGCGCGGTGGTGTAATTGTTAGTGTCGATGCAGCGCGGATTGTTGTTAAAGTCAGTGATGACGAAACAGAGGCTGGCGATGCTGGTGTTGATATCTACAACCTGACCAAATACACCCGTTCTAACCAGAATACTTGTATTAATCAGCGCTCCTTGGTTAAGGAAGGCGATATCATCTCCCGTGGTGATATCATGGCTGATGGCCCATCCGTTGATATGGGCGAGCTGGCATTGGGTCAGAATATGCGAATCGCCTTCATGCCTTGGAATGGTTATAACTTCGAGGATTCCATTCTGGTATCTGAGCGGGTGGTTCAAGAAGACCGTTTTACTACAATTCATATTCAGGAGCTGACCTGCGTTGCCCGGGACACTAAGTTGGGGCCGGAAGAGGTAACTGCAGATATTCCGAATGTGGGTGAGAGTGCGCTCTCCAAGCTGGATGACTCCGGCATCATATACATCGGTGCAGAAGTAGAGCCAGGTGATATTCTGGTAGGAAAGGTGACTCCTAAAGGGGAAACCCAGCTGACTCCAGAAGAGAAGTTGCTGCGTGCTATCTTCGGTGAGAAGGCCTCTGATGTAAAAGATACTTCTCTGCGCGTATCTACAGGCATGCGCGGAACCGTAATCGACGTTCAAGTGTTTACGCGTGACGGAGTCGAGAAGGATCAGCGAGCGAAAGAAATTGAGCAGGCTGAGCTGAATAAATACCGCAAAGACCTTAACGATGAATACCGTATCGTTGAAGGGGCTACCTTTGAACGTTTGCGCAATGCTTTGAGTGGTCAGCAGGTTATCAGCGGTCCGGGTCTCAAAAAGGGCGATGAACTGACAGAAGTACACTTGAATGCTTTCGAAAAGGAAGAATGGTTCAAGCTGAAAATGTCTGATGAAAGCCTGAATGAACTTCTTGAGAAAGCTGAAGTTCAGTTGCAGGAGCGTCGTAAGAGCATTGAGGAACGCTTCGAAGACAAGAAGCGTAAATTGCAGTCAGGTGATGATCTTGCACCTGGAGTATTGAAGATCGTTAAAGTGTATGTGGCTGTTAAGCGTCGTATTCAGCCAGGTGACAAAATGGCCGGTCGTCACGGTAACAAAGGTGTTATTTCTGCAATCAAGCCGATTGAAGATATGCCTTATGACGAGAGCGGCAATCCAGTGGACATCGTTCTTAACCCTCTGGGTGTACCTTCGCGGATGAACGTAGGTCAGGTGCTCGAGACACACTTGGGTGCTGCAGCGAAAGGTTTGGGTCATAAAATCAATCGTATGATCGAAGCCCAGCAGAAGGCTGCCGATATTCGTCGATTCCTCCACGAAGTATATAACGGTGTGGGTGGTCGTACCGAAGATCTCGACTCTTTGAATGATGCAGAAGTCATGGAGTTGGCCGGTAACCTGTGTGGTGGTGTGCCAATGGCTACTGCGGTATTTGATGGTGCGAAGGAAAGTGAGATTAAGGAAATGCTGCGTCTTGCTGATATGGACGATAGCGGACAGATTAATCTCTACGACGGTCGGACCGGTGATCGCTTTGAACGTCAAGTGACTGTGGGCTACATGTACATGCTCAAGCTTAACCACTTGGTCGATGACAAGATGCACGCCCGTTCTACTGGTTCGTACAGCCTTGTTACTCAGCAGCCGTTGGGTGGTAAAGCGCAGTTCGGTGGTCAGCGTTTTGGTGAGATGGAGGTGTGGGCACTGGAAGCATACGGTGCAGCTTACACCTTGCAGGAAATGCTGACGGTGAAATCCGATGATGTTAACGGTCGTACCAAGATGTATAAGAACATCGTGGATGGCGATCATCGTATGGAGCCGGGAATGCCAGAGTCCTTTAACGTATTGGTTAAAGAAATTCGCTCTCTGGGTATTGATATCGAGCTCGAGACAAACTGATGTCTCCGGCTTGATAGCCATTCCAAGTAAAACGAGCTGCAGACTGGGTGCTGCAATACTGATTTAAGATGGGCGGCTCAGCCGCCCTGGGACGCATCAGAGGCCTTAGCCAATGAAAGATTTGCTGAATTTATTAAAGAATCAAAACTACGCTCACGAATTTGACTCTATTCGTATCGGTCTGGCATCTCCCGATATGATCCGCTCTTGGTCTTACGGTGAAGTTAAAAAGCCTGAGACTATTAACTACCGGACGTTCAAGCCTGAGCGTGATGGCCTGTTTTGCGCCAAGATTTTCGGGCCGATTAAGGATTATGAGTGCTTGTGCGGTAAGTACAAGCGTCTGAAGCACCGCGGTGTAATCTGTGAAAAGTGTGGTGTTGAGGTTGCTCCCGCAAACGTTCGCCGTGAGCGTATGGGGCATATCGAACTGGCTTCTCCAGTAGCCCATATCTGGTTCCTGAAGTCGCTGCCTTCCCGCATCGGCTTGCTGTTAGATATGACGCTGCGTGATATCGAAAGAGTGCTGTATTTCGAATCATTTATTGTCATTGACCCTGGAATGACCACTCTTGAGCGTGGCCAGTTGCTTTCCGACGAGCAATATTATGAGGCATTGGAAGAATTTGGGGATGAATTCGATGCGCGTATGGGAGCGGAAGCTGTCCAGGCATTGTTGGCTGATCTTGATCTGCCTGACGAAATTAATCGTCTGCGTGAAGAAATTCCTACCACGAATTCCGAGACTAAGATCAAGAAGCTGTCCAAGCGTTTGAAGTTGATGGAGGCATTCGCTGACTCCGGAAACAATCCTGACTGGATGGTGTTGACTGTGCTTCCGGTATTGCCACCGGACTTGCGTCCACTGGTTCCTTTGGATGGTGGCCGCTTCGCAACTAGTGATTTGAACGATCTGTATCGTAGGGTTATTAACCGTAATAACCGTCTGAAGCGACTGTTGGAGCTGAACGCTCCTGATATCATTGTACGCAATGAAAAGCGGATGCTTCAGGAATCGGTTGATGCTCTGTTGGATAACGGTCGCCGTGGTCGTGCGATTACCGGGTCGAACAAGCGTCCTCTGAAATCCCTTGCCGATATGATCAAAGGTAAGCAGGGTCGATTCCGTCAGAACCTGCTTGGTAAGCGTGTCGACTACTCCGGCCGTTCCGTTATCGTTGTTGGTCCCACATTGCGTCTGCATCAGTGCGGTCTGCCAAAGAAAATGGCTCTTGAATTGTTCAAGCCGTTCATTTTCTCCAAATTGGAGCATCGCGGACTTGCAACGACGATCAAAGCTGCCAAGAAAATGGTTGAGCGTGAAGAGGCGGTTGTATGGGATATCCTTGATGAGGTTATTCGCGAACACCCTGTAATGCTTAACCGGGCGCCAACCCTTCACCGTTTGGGTATTCAGGCATTTGAGCCTGTTTTGATTGAAGGTAAAGCTATTCAGCTGCATCCGCTGGTTTGTACCGCCTATAACGCTGACTTTGACGGTGACCAGATGGCTGTGCACGTTCCTCTGACTTTGGAAGCTCAGTTGGAAGCACGTGCTCTAATGATGGCGACAAATAACATTCTGTCTCCTGCTAACGGTGATCCAATCATCGTTCCATCTCAGGACGTTGTGCTTGGTTTGTACTATATGACTCGTGAGCGCGTTAACGCGCTTGGCGAGGGCATGAACTTCTCAGATATTAAAGAAGTGCAGCGTGCCTATGGGGCCAAGCAGATTCATCTGCAGGCTAAAATCAAAGTTCGGATGGATACGGTCGAGCGTGATGAGGAAGGCAAGCTTTACGAGAAGTCTGGCCTGGTTGAAACCACGGTTGGTCGTGCGCTGCTGAATGAGATCATGCCTCAGGGACTACCTTTTTCGCTGGTTAACCAAGCGATGACTAAGAAGGCTATCTCTCGTTTGATTAATGCTTGTTATCGTCAGGTTGGTCTGAAAGAAACAGTTATCTTTGCTGACCAGATAATGTACACCGGATTCCAGTACGCAACGCTGTCCGGCGCATCAATCGGTGTGAATGACTTCGTTATTCCGGATGAGAAGGTGAAAATCATCGATGCTGCGGATAATGAAGTAAAAGAAATCGAATCTCAGTTTGCTTCTGGTCTTTTGACCCAGGGTGAGAAATACAACAAAGTTATCGATATCTGGTCTCGTGCAAACGATAAAGTATCCAAGGCCATGATGGATCGCCTGGGTACTGAGAAGGTCATCGACCGCGAAGGTAACGAGGTCGACCAGGAATCCTTTAACTCTGTATATATCATGGCTGACTCCGGTGCGCGGGGTTCTGCGGCCCAGATTCGTCAGTTGGCCGGTATGCGTGGATTGATGGCCAAGCCGGATGGTTCGATCATCGAAACACCAATTACGGCAAACTTCCGTGAGGGTCTGAACGTACTTCAGTACTTTATTTCAACTCACGGTGCTCGTAAGGGTCTTGCGGATACCGCATTGAAAACTGCGAACTCTGGATACTTAACCCGTCGTCTGGTTGACGTTGCTCAGGATCTGGTTATCACTGAGATCGATTGCGGAGCCAGCGAAGGTCTGTTGGTAACCCCGCATATCGAAGGTGGTGATGTTGTTGTGCCTCTCGGTGACCGTGTACTTGGTCGGGTTACAGCAAGTGATGTGTTCTCGGCTTCCGACAGTGAGACTGTTGTTGTCGGTGCTGGTACTCTGCTTGACGAGGCAACCGTCGAAAAGCTAGAGAAAGCGGGCGTTGATGAAATCCTGGTGCGTTCACCCATTACATGTGAAACCAAGTATGGGGTATGTGCGATGTGTTACGGGCGTGACTTGGCTCGCGGACATCGAGTGAACGTTGGTGAAGCTGTTGGTGTTATTGCTGCGCAGTCAATCGGTGAGCCTGGAACTCAGTTAACCATGCGGACCTTCCACATCGGTGGTGCTGCGTCACGGGCTTCTGCGGTTGATAATATTCAGGTTAAGCACGGTGGTACCGTTCGCTTGCATAATCTGAAATCCATTGAGCGTAAAGATGGACACCTGGTTGCGGTTTCCCGCTCCTCAGCATTGGCTATCGCAGACCAGGCCGGCCGTGAGCGTGAATGGTATAAGCTGCCGTATGGTGCTGAGCTAAGCGTCAAACAGGGGCAGGATGTTAAAGCGGGTGAAGTTGTCGCCAAATGGGATCCGCATACACACCCAATCATTACAGAAGTTGGCGGTAAGGTTAACTTTGTTGGGATGGAAGAAGGCATTACGATCAAGACTCAAACTGATGAGCTGACCGGGCTTTCCAATATCGAGATCATTGACCCGAAAGACCGTCCTGCTGCAGGCAAGGATATCCGTCCGATGGTTCAGTTGCTGGATGCTAAAGGTAAGGAGATGAACTTCCCGGGTACCGATACGCCGGTACAATACTTCATGCCGCCCAATTCGCTGTTGAACGTCAAGAATGGCGATATGGCGGAAGTTGGTGATGTTATTGCCCGTATTCCTCAGGAATCCTCGAAAACCCGGGATATCACCGGTGGTCTGCCACGAGTTGCGGACTTGTTCGAGGCGCGGAAACCGAAAGAGCCGTCAATTCTGGCTGAAATCAGCGGGATTGTGTCATTCGGTAAAGAAACGAAAGGCAAGAAGCGTCTGGTAATTTCGCCCACTGATAACTCCGACCCATACGAGATTCTGATTCCAAAATGGCGTCAGTTGAACGTGTTCGAGGGTGAGCAGGTTGAAAAGGGTGAGGTAATTTCCGACGGCCCGTCCAATCCTCATGACATTCTGCGTCTGTTGGGTGTGGGTGAGTTGGCGAAATACATCATCAACGAAATCCAGGATGTTTACCGTCTGCAAGGTGTTGTCATCAACGATAAACATATTGAGACTATCGTTCGCCAGATGATCCGTAAGGTGGAAGTGACTTCATCGGGTGATACCGGTTTGATCAAGGGCGATCAGGTGGAGCTGGTGAAACTGCTTGAGGAGAATGAAGTGGCAGCAATGCAGGACAAGATGCCAGCCAAAGGCGATCGTGTTCTGTTGGGTATCACTAAGGCGTCTCTGGCAACAGAGAGCTTTATCTCTGCAGCGTCATTCCAGGAGACAACGCGAGTTCTGACCGAAGCGGCTGTAACTGGTAAACAAGACCATCTGCGAGGCTTGAAAGAAAACGTTGTGGTAGGGCGTCTGATTCCTGCTGGGACGGGCTCTGCCTATCATAACGAGCGTCGCCGCAAGCGTCTGCAGAAGGAAGGTGGTGTTAGTGCTGCCGATGTGGTTCAGGCATTAAGTGCTGAGCTGAATAAGTAGTGAGAGACAAGGTTGAGGCGTTGGGAAACTGGCGTCTCGACTATTAGTGGCATGCTTTGGGTTGAGTTGATGATTTTTTAGGCATCCGCTCCTTGACTCAGGTGGTGTGCGACATTACACTTGCTGCCCTTATTTAATAGGGCAGTTTTATTTGTATTACGGAGTAAGCTTGAATGGCAACCATTAATCAGCTGGTACGTAAGCCGCGCAGCCGTAAAGTGGCTAAAAGTGACGTTCCTGCTCTGCAGGCATGTCCACAGCGTCGCGGTGTGTGTACTCGCGTTTATACCACTACTCCCAAGAAGCCAAACTCGGCTTTGCGGAAAGTTTGTCGTGTGCGTTTGACCAACGGTTATGAAGTTTCTTCATATATCGGCGGTGAAGGCCACAACTTGCAGGAGCACAGCGTTGTATTGATTCGCGGTGGTCGTGTAAAGGATTTGCCTGGTGTGCGTTACCACACTGTGCGTGGAACACTGGATACCGCTGGTGTTAACGATCGTAAGCAAGGTCGTTCAAAATACGGTACCAAGCGTCCAAAATCTTAATTTTTTAAATACCTGATAGTTAGTTGAATCAACTCATTTGAGTTGCGACAGAGCTGTTTAGGATAAGAGTAAGGCCGGGCCTGTTAAGTGCGCCGGATTTACCTGAATAACCTTATTGAGGGCTTATCATGCCAAGAAGAAGAGTCGCTGCGAAACGCGAAATCCTCCCAGATCCAAAATTTGCAAGCCTGAAACTTGCCAAGTTCATCAACCACGTCATGGAAAGCGGCAAAAAATCTGTTGCTGAAAAAATCGTCTATGGTGCGCTGGATATCGTCACTCAAAAGGGTGGTAAAGACCCCCTGGAAACATTCGAGCTTGCCCTGGAAAACATCCAGCCACTGGTAGAAGTAAAATCCCGTCGTGTTGGTGGTGCAACTTATCAGGTTCCTGTTGAAGTGCGTCCTTCTCGTCAACAAGCGCTGTCCATGCGTTGGTTGGTTGAGTATTCCCGTAAGCGTGGTGAAAAATCCATGGCTGCGCGTCTGGCTGCAGAAATGCTCGAGGCAGCAGAGGGTCGCGGCGCAGCGGTTAAGAAGCGTGAAGACGTTCACCGCATGGCTGAAGCTAACAAAGCGTTCTCTCACTACCGTTTTTAATATTTGGAGCAAAAAACCGTGGCACGTAAAACCCCATTGGCACGGTACCGGAATATCGGTATCTGTGCTCACGTTGATGCAGGTAAAACCACTACGACTGAGCGTGTGCTTTTCTACACTGGTCTTTCTCACAAAATTGGTGAGGTACATGACGGTGCGGCCACTATGGACTGGATGGAGCAGGAGCAGGAGCGTGGTATCACTATCACATCCGCGGCTACAACCTGTTTCTGGGCGGGTATGCAGCAGCAGTTCGATCAGCATCGTGTAAATATTATCGATACTCCTGGGCACGTCGATTTCACTATCGAAGTTGAGCGTTCTTTGCGGGTTCTCGATGGTGCTGTGGTTGTATTGTGTGGTTCTTCGGGCGTACAGCCTCAGACGGAGACAGTATGGCGTCAGGCTAATAAGTACGAAGTTCCTCGCATGGTGTTCGTGAATAAGATGGACCGTGCTGGTGCAAGCTTCGAGCGCGTGGTGTCTCAGTTGCGCGAGCGTCTGGGTGCCAATGCAGTGCCGCTGCAGATGACTATCGGTGCAGAGGACGAGTTCAAGGGCGTTGTTGATCTGGTCAAGATGAAGGCTATCATCTGGAACGAAGCGGATCAGGGTATGACCTTTGAGTATCAGGATATTCCAGCGGAGCTTCAGAGTAAGTGTGAAGAGATGCGCGAGTATATGGTGGAAGCGGCAGCTGAAGCCACTGAAGAGCTGATGGAAAAATACCTGGAAGAAGGCGACCTTACCGAGGAAGAGATCAAGCAGGGGATTCGTGCGCGCACCGTTGCTAACGAAATCATTCCTGTGCTTGGTGGTTCTGCCTTTAAGAACAAGGGTGTGCAAGCTGTTCTGGATGCCGTTATTGAATATCTTCCTTCTCCCACAGAGGTTAAGGCGATTGAAGGCGTTCTGGAAGATGGTGAGACTGTTGCGGTTCGTAAGTCTTCTGATGATGAGCCGTTTTCTGCGCTGGCGTTTAAAATCGCAACAGACCCGTTTGTTGGTACATTGACGTTCTTCCGTGTTTACTCTGGTGTGTTGAGTTCGGGTGACTCGGTTTATAACCCGGTGAAAAGCAAGAAAGAGCGTATCGGGCGTATGGTGCAAATGCACTCCAATTCTCGTGAAGAGATCAAGGAAGTGCGTGCAGGGGATATTGCCGCTGGTATCGGTCTGAAAGACGTGACTACTGGTGATACGCTTTGTTCTCTGGATAACATCATTACTCTGGAGCGCATGGAATTCCCTGAGCCGGTAATCTCTGTAGCAGTAGAGCCTAAGTCAAAGGCGGATCAAGAGAAGATGGGTATCGCGCTCGGTAAGCTGGCGCAGGAAGATCCATCTTTCCGTGTGAAGACTGATGAGGAAACTGGTCAGACTATTATCTCTGGTATGGGTGAGCTTCACCTGGATATCATTGTTGATCGTATGCGTCGTGAATTTAAGGTTGAGGCCAACATTGGTAAGCCTCAGGTCGCATACCGTGAGGCGATTCGCAACACTTGTGAGATTGAAGGTAAGTTTGTCCGTCAGTCTGGTGGTCGCGGTCAATATGGTCACGTTTGGGTTAAGTTCGAACCCCGTGCCGAAGGCGAAGAAGGTCTGGAATTCGTTAACGAGATCGTGGGTGGTGTGGTTCCGAAGGAATACATTCCTGCGGTAGGTAAGGGTATTGAGGAGCAAATGAAGAACGGTATTCTTGCCGGCTATCCTTTGCTTGGCCTTAAAGCTACTCTTTATGATGGTTCTTACCACGACGTTGACTCTAATGAGATGGCGTTCAAAATTGCTGCCAGCATGGCTACTAAGGCCTTGGCTAGCAAGGGTGGTGCCGTATTGCTTGAGCCTGTTATGAAGGTTGAAGTGGTGACTCCTGAAGAAAATATGGGTGACGTGGTTGGTGACCTTAACCGTCGTCGCGGCTTGATTCAGGGTATGGATGATAGCGTTTCCGGTAAAGTGGTAAATGCAGAAGTGCCGCTGGCGGAAATGTTTGGTTATGCAACTGATCTGCGTTCTGCAACGCAGGGTCGTGCGACCTATACTATGGAGTTTTCCAAGTATTCAGAGGCGCCGACAAACGTTGCAGAAGCTGTGATTAGTGCGCGTAGCAAATAATCCAGATTAATTATTAACTTTTTTCTTAGTCAAATTGAGATATAGAGACAGAGAGGATTGAACTGTGGCAAAAGAAAAATTTGAACGCAGCAAGCCGCACGTAAACGTAGGTACTATTGGTCACGTTGACCATGGTAAAACTACTCTGACAGCGGCCCTGACACGCGTATGTTCCGAAATCTGGGGTGGCGCAGCCGTAGCGTTTGACGGTATTGATAAAGCACCAGAAGAAAAAGCGCGTGGTATTACTATCGCGACTTCTCACGTTGAGTATGAGTCACCGACTCGTCACTATGCTCACGTAGACTGCCCTGGGCACGCTGACTATGTTAAAAACATGATCACTGGTGCGGCACAGATGGACGGCGCGATCCTGGTATGTTCCGCGGCTGACGGCCCCATGCCGCAGACTCGTGAGCACATCCTGCTGGCTCGTCAGGTTGGTGTACCATATATCGTGGTATTCCTGAACAAGGCAGACATGGTTGACGACGAAGAGTTGTTGGAGCTGGTTGAGATGGAAGTGCGTGATCTGCTGAGCACTTACGAGTTCCCAGGAGACGACACTCCAATCATCATCGGTTCTGCGTTGATGGCTCTGGAAGGTAAAGACGATAACGGTATTGGTACCAGCGCTGTTAAGAAGCTGGTTGAAACTCTGGATGAATACATTCCAGAGCCAGAGCGTGCAATCGACAGACCGTTCCTGATGCCTATCGAGGACGTATTCTCCATCTCTGGTCGTGGTACTGTGGTAACAGGCCGTGTAGAGCGTGGCATGATCAAGGTTGGTGAGGAAGTTGAGATTGTTGGTATTAAAGATACCACTAAGACTACCTGTACTGGTGTTGAGATGTTCCGTAAGCTGCTGGACGAAGGTCGTGCAGGTGAGAACGTTGGTGTTCTGTTGCGTGGTACTAAGCGTGACGAAGTTGAGCGTGGTCAGGTTCTGGCGAAGCCAGGCACTATCACTCCTCACACTGTGTTCGAGTCCGAAGTGTACGTGCTGAGCAAAGATGAAGGTGGTCGTCATACTCCATTCTTCAAAGGTTATCGTCCACAGTTCTACTTCCGTACTACAGACGTGACTGGTTCATGTGAGTTGCCGGAAGGTGTTGAGATGGTAATGCCTGGCGACAACGTGAAAATGAAGGTTAGCCTGATTGCGCCGATTGCGATGGAAGAAGGTCTGCGCTTCGCGATTCGTGAAGGTGGCCGTACCGTAGGTGCTGGCGTTGTAGCTAAAATCTTCGAGTGATATTGCTCGAAGGTTAAAAGGGGGGAGCTTTTGCTTCCCCCTTTTTTATGGTTGACCTGCTCTTTAGTGAGTAGGTTAAAAAGTACCCTTGACACAAAATGATCAGCTGCGTACAATGCGGCTCCTTTTTGTTGGGTATGGCTGTTATCCGTTGTTGACTCGGAGTAAATAAATGCAAGGCCAGAAAATCAGAATCAGGCTAAAAGCGTTCGACTATCGCTTGATCGATCAGTCTACGCAAGAAATCGTAGATACTGCGAAACGTACCGGCGCACAAGTGCGTGGTCCGATTCCTTTGCCTACTAAGAAAGAGCGTTTTACTGTACTTATCTCTCCTCACGTAAACAAAGATGCGCGTGATCAGTATGAGATCCGTACTCATAAGCGTTTGTTGGATATTGTTGAGCCTACAGAAAAAACTGTAGACGCACTGATGAAGTTAGATCTCGCAGCGGGCGTTGACGTCCAGATTAGCCTCGGCTGATTAAAACTTGCAAGGCAGGCGCGCAAAGCGCTGCTTCATTGGTGTAACACTCGTTAACGTGGCCATAGAGGGTGAAAGCCCCGTACACTAAGAGGTGAAAAATGGCAATTGGTTTGGTTGGCCGTAAGGCTGGCATGACTCGTGTGTTTCAAGACGACGGCACTGCCGTTCCCGTCACAGTCATTCAAGTCGAGAAGAACGTAATCTCGCAAGTGAAAACCGTTGAAGTTGACGGTTATCGTGCTATTCAGGTTGCTGCAGGTGCTGTTAAGGCATCTCACGTCAATAAGCCGATGGCAGGTCACTATGCGAAAGCTGGCGTCGAAGCCGGTCGTGTTGTGACAGAGTTCCGTCTCGACGAAAATGATTCAAATGAATATAAAGCTGGCGATGAAGTGTCTCTGAGCATTTTTGAAGCTGGTCAGAAAGTTGATGTTTCTGGTCGTTCAAAAGGTAAGGGGTTCGCTGGTGTGGTTAAGCGCTGGAATTTTGCTACTCAGGACGCTACCCACGGTAACTCTCTGTCCCATAGGGCTCCAGGTTCTATCGGGCAAAACCAATCTCCAGGCCGCGTTTTTAAAGGCAAGAAAATGGCCGGTCAAATGGGTAACAAAAACGTCACCGTGCAAACTCTGCAGTTGGTGCGGATTGATCAGGAAAGGGGTCTGCTGTTAGTCAAAGGCGCTATTCCTGGTGCGACCGGTGCGGACGTGATTGTTAAGCCCGCGGTTAAAGCATAAGAGGGGTTGGAGATGGAGTTAAATGTTAATGGCGCAGGTACTGTTTCTGTATCTGATGTAGCCTTCGCAAGAGATTTCAATGAAGCTCTGGTCCATCAGGTGGTTACCGCCTATATGGCTGGTGCTCGCCAAGGTTCTAAAGCTCAAAAAACTCGTTCTGAAGTGAGCGGTGGTGGAAAGAAACCATGGCGTCAAAAAGGTACTGGTCGTGCGCGTGCCGGTACTATTCGTAGCCCTATCTGGAGAAGCGGTGGTGTAACTTTTGCTGCTAAGCCCAGGGACTACTCTCAGAAAGTTAACAAGAAGATGTATCGTGCAGCAATGCAGTCCATTCTCTCCGAGCTGGTTCGTCAGGAGCGGCTGGTTGTTGTTGAAGATATGTCTGTTGAAGCGCCCAAAACCAAAGTTTTCAATGCGAAGTTGAAAGATATGGGGCTGGATAATGCGCTGATCATTGCGGAAGCGGTAGATCAAAACCTGTATTTGGCATCCCGTAATATCCCGCATGTAAATGTGTGTGACGCTGTGGCGATCGATCCTGTGAGCCTGATTGCTCATGACAAAGTGGTTGTTACGGTTCCGGCACTTAAGAAAATTGAGGAGATGTTGGGATGAACCAAGAGAGACTATACAAGGTTTTGCTTGGGCCCCATATTTCGGAAAAGGCCACATTGTTAGCGGAAATCAACAATCAAGTGGTCTTCCGTGTGGCGCCTGATGCAAAGAAACCTGAAATCAAGAAAGCGGTCGAGTCTTTATTTGACGTCAAAGTAGAGTCCGTCCAGGTTGTGAATATCAAAGGCAAAACCAAGCGCACAATGCGTGGTCTTGGTAAGCGCAACGATGTTCGCAAAGCCTATGTTCGCCTGGCGGCAGGTCAGAGCATTGATTTTGTTGATGTCGAGTAAGGAGATAGATCATGGCTGTTGTTAAAGTAAAACCAACCTCTGCCGGTCGTCGGCATGTGGTGGCTGTGACTAATCCACAGCTTCACAAAGGTGCGCCAGTAGCTGCTCTTACCGAAAAGAAATGTAAGAAAGGCGGTCGCAACAACTCTGGTCGTATTACTGTTCGTCATCAAGGTGGCGGTCATAAGCAGTTGTACCGTGTTATTGATTTCAAACGGACCAAAGATGGTGTTCCGGCTGTAGTAGAGCGCTTGGAATACGATCCTAACCGTTCAGCTCATATCGCATTGTTGAAGTATGCAGATGGTGAGCGTCGTTACATTATTGCTCCAAAAGGATTGAATGCAGGTGATCAGGTGTTGTCTGGTCAGGAAGCTCCGATCAAGACAGGTAGCTGTCTGCCTTTGCGCAATATTCCGGTAGGTTCAGTTGTTCACTGTATCGAGATGAAGCCAGGTAAGGGCGCACAGATGGCGCGTAGTGCTGGTGCTTCTGTCCAGGTTGTGGCTCGTGAAGGTGCATATGTAACTATCCGTCTGCGTTCTGGTGAAATGCGTAAAATTCTGGCTGAGTGTCGTGCGACACTGGGCGAAGTATCTAACAGTGAGCACAACCTTCGTGTATACGGTAAAGCCGGTGCGAAGCGTTGGCGAGGTGTTAGACCCACCGTTCGCGGTACTGCGATGAACCCGGTGGACCACCCACACGGTGGTGGTGAAGGGCGTAATATGGGTAAACACCCAACTACGCCTTGGGGTGTTCCTACGAAAGGTTACAAAACCCGTAAGAACAAGCGTACAGATAAAATGATTGTGCGTCGTCGCAAAGCTAAGTAAGGGGGTCACACGTGCCACGTTCACTTAAGAAAGGACCATTTATTGACTTGCACCTTCTGAACAAGGTGGAAGCGGCAATTGAAGCGAAGGATAAAAAGCCTATTAAGACCTGGTCTCGTCGTTCGACGATCTTCCCGGAAATGGTAGGTTTGACCATCGCTGTACATAACGGTCGTCAACATGTTCCTGTCTACGTTACAGAAGACATGGTCGGCCATAAGTTGGGTGAATTTGCAGCCACACGTACTTATCGCGGTCACGCTGCAGACAAAAAGGCTAAACGGTAAGAGGAATTAGAGATGGAAGTAGCGGCAAAATTATTTGGTGCTCGCTTGTCTGCTCAAAAAGCTCGTTTAGTTGCAGACCAAGTGCGCGGTAAGCGGGTAGAAGAAGCATTAGACATTTTGACTTTCAGTCCCAAGAAGGCTTCCAGCATTATGAAAAAGGTGCTGGAGTCAGCTATCGCCAATGCTGAGCATAACGATGGCCTGGATGTTGATGAGCTGAAAGTGGCAACTGTTATGGTTGATGAGGGTCCAACTCTCAAGCGTATCAAGCCACGGGCTAAAGGGCGTGCGGACCGTATTTTTAAGCGGACCTGCCACATCACCATCAAGGTATCTGAATAACAGGAGATAGCAATGGGTCAGAAGGTAAATCCAGTCGGTATTCGACTGGGGATCGTGAAAGATCATAATTCAGTATGGTACGCAGATAAGCGTGATTACTCCGCTAATCTTCTTACAGATATCAAGGTTCGTGAATATCTGATGAAGAAGCTGGAGAAGGCTTCTGTGAGCAAAATCGTGATCGAGCGTCCTGCACAGAACGCCAAGATCACTATTCATACTGCGCGTCCAGGTATCGTTATCGGTAAGAAAGGCGAAGACGTTGATAAGTTGCGCAAAGAGATCGGCGACCTGATGGGTGTGCCTGTGCATATCAACATCGAAGAGATTCGTAAGCCTGACTTGGACGCAAAATTGGTTGCAGCCGGTGTTGCCAGTCAGTTAGAGCGCCGTGTGATGTTCCGTCGTGCAATGAAGCGCGCGGTTCAGAACGCTATGCGTCAAGGCGCCAAAGGGATCAAGATCCAGGTTGGCGGCCGTTTGGGTGGAGCGGAGATCGCACGTAGTGAATGGTATCGTGAAGGTCGCGTACCTTTGCACACTCTTCGTGCAGATATTGACTACGCCACTCATGAAGCGCACACCACGTACGGTGTAATCGGCGTAAAAGTATGGATCTTCAAAGGCGAAATCCTGGGCGGTATCGAACAGGTTCGTGCTGAGAAGAAAGCGTCTAAAAAGAAATCTACTAAGTAGGGGGCACTGACATGTTGCAACCTAAGCGTACGAAGTTCCGTAAGATGCACAAAGGCCGTAATACCGGTCTGGCGCAACGCGGTAATAAAGTAAGTTTTGGTGAATTTGGTTTGAAAGCGACTGGTCGCGGACGTATCACGGCACGCCAGATTGAGGCGGCTCGTCGTACCATGACTCGTCGAATTAAGCGTGGCGGTAAAATCTGGATTCGTGTTTTCCCAGACAAGCCAATTACGAAAAAACCTCTTGAAGTTCGGATGGGTAAAGGAAAAGGTCCAGTTGAATACTGGGTAGCCGAAATCCAGCCAGGAAGAATGCTGTACGAGATGGAAGGGGTTAGTGAAGAATTGGCACGCGAAGCTTTCGAGCTTGCAGCGGCAAAACTGCCTGTCTCAACTACTTTTGTTACGAGAACGGTGATGTAAATGAAAGCTGCAGATTTGAGATCAAAAACTGAAAAGGAGCTCAGCGAAGAGCTGATCTCCTTATTGAAAGAGCAATTTAATTTGCGGATGCGTAAGGCAACCGGCCAATTGAATCAGACTCATCTTATGAAGAAGGTTCGTCATGATATTGCTCGTGTCAAGACTATCCTGAAAGAGAAGGCAGGTGAGTAATATGGCTGAAACAACTAGTGTTGTGCGCACAGAGACTGGCCGCGTAGTCAGCGACAAAATGGATAAGTCCATCGTCGTTCTGGTAGAGCGCCGTGTAAAGCATCCGATTTACGGAAAATATGTAAAACGCTCCAGCAAGCTTCATGCTCATGACGAGGCGAATGAGTGCAAAATCGGGGATCTGGTAACTGTCCAGGAATCCCGTCCGTACTCAAAGACCAAGACTTGGAAGCTGGTTAACATTGTCGAGCGTGCCGTTAAAGTCTAATCGAGCAACGTTAATAAAAGCTGTTAGGTGGAGATAACCAATGATTCAGACACAAACCGTGCTTGATGTAGCCGATAACAGCGGCGCACGTCGAGTTATGTGTATAAAAGTGCTGGGTGGTTCGCACCGTCGTTACGCAAGTATCGGAGATGTGATTAAGGTTTCTGTTAAGGAAGCCATCCCGCGCGGAAAAGTTAAAAAAGGTCAGGTATTGAAGGCCGTTGTGGTTCGGACGCGTAAAGGTGTTCGTCGTCAGGACGGATCTCTGATCCGCTTTGATGGCAACGCAGCTGTGCTGTTGAACAACAACGATCAGCCTATTGGTACTCGTATCTTCGGACCGGTTACTCGGGAACTCCGTGGTGAGAAGTTCATGAAGATCGTTTCACTCGCGCCTGAAGTGTTATAGGAGTCGGACCGGATGAATAAGATCAGAAAGAACGACGAAGTCCTGGTAATTGCCGGACGCGATAAAGGCAAGCGTGGAAAGGTTCTGCGTGTTCAGGCTGACGGTAAGTTGATTGTTTCAGGCATCAACATGGTTAAGCGTCACACTAAGCCGAACCCCATGCTGGGTACAGCGGGTGGTATTGTCGAGAAAGAAGCTCCAATTCAAGCTTCAAATGTTGCAATTTTCAATTCTGCAACCGACAAAGCAGACCGCGTAGGCTTTAAAATTCTTGAAGATGGTAAAAAAGTACGCATCTTCAAATCGACTAACGAAGTTGTCGATAAGTAAGGGTTGGGTGGTCTGATTATGGCTAAGTATAAAGAGCTCTATCAAAAAGAGGTCGTGCCGGCGCTAATGAAGGAATTCTCCTACAGCAGCGTTATGCAGGTGCCTCGTGTTGAGAAAATCACCCTGAATATGGGTGTGGGTGAAGCGTTGGGCGACAAAAAGCAAATTGATGCGGCTGTTGCTGATCTAGAAGCTATCACTGGTCAAAAGGCCGTGGTAACCAAAGCGCGCAAATCTGTTGCCGGATTTAAGATCCGTCAAGGTTTCCCCATCGGTTGTAAAGTGACCCTGCGCGGTGAGCGTATGTGGGAATTCATGGAAAGATTGGTCGACATCGCATTGCCACGTGTACGTGACTTCCGCGGTATCAACGGTAAGTCTTTCGATGGTCGCGGCAACTACTCAATGGGTGTGAAGGAACAGATTATCTTCCCGGAAATCGATTACGATAAAATCGATAAGGTCCGCGGTATGGATATTACTGTTACAACTTCTGCCGGTACGGATGCGGAAGGTAAAGCCCTGTTAAGTGCATTTAACTTCCCATTTAGAAAGTAAGGTGTTGAACCATGGCTAAAGTTGGAATGAAAAATCGCGAGTTGAAGCGCGAGCAAACGGTTGCCAAGTATGCTGAAAAGCGTGCTGCACTGAAAGCAATCATCAGCAGCCCTACTGCTTCGGATGACGAAAAGTGGGAAGCGCAGGTGAAACTGCAAAAACTGCCAAGGGATGCCAGCCCAAGTCGGCTGCGCAACCGCTGTCAGGTTACCGGGCGTCCTCACGCCGTATTGCGTAAGTTCCGTTTGTCCCGTATTAAGCTTCGTGAAGCTATGATGCGTGGCGATGTTCCTGGACTTAAAAAAGCAAGCTGGTAATATAGCGGCGCCGTTGGTAAGCGGTTTTACCGTGAAAGCGGTGAAACCGCTGCACAACTAAAATGTTTGGAGTAAGTAAATGAGCATGCAAGATACGCTTGCGGATATGTTCACTCGTATCCGTAACGCACAGATGGCGGAAAAAGAGTCTGTGCAAATGCCTTCATCTAAATTGAAGGTTTCCGTTGCTGAGGTATTAAAAACAGAAGGTTATATTTCTGACTTCAGCGTGTCCGGTGAAGCCAAGCCTACACTAGAAGTAGTGTTGCGTTACTTCCAGGGTCGTCCGGTAATCGAGAATATTTCTCGTGTTAGCCGCCCAGGTCTGCGCCAGTATAAAGGTGCTGATGAGCTGCCAAAAGTAAACGGTGGGTTGGGTATCGCAATCGTGTCTACATCAAAGGGCGTCATGACAGATCGTGCCGCTCGTAAAGCTGGTGTGGGCGGTGAAGTTATTTGCACCGTTTTCTAGGAGTGAATCATGTCTAGGGTAGCAAAAAGTCCTGTACAGATTCCTGCAGGCGTAGAAGTTAAGCTTGATGGTCAGCAAGTAAATGTGAAGGGGAGCAAAGGTGCCCTTTCTATCGACATTCATTCTACTGTTGAAATTAAGCAAGAAGATGGTCAGCTGACCTTTGAACCGAAAGGCGGTTCTAAAAATGCATGGGCAATGGCTGGGACCACTCGTGCGTTGATTAACAATATGGTCGTCGGTGTTACTCAAGGGTTCGAAAAGAAACTTGAGCTCATCGGTGTCGGTTATCGTGCTCAAGCTCAAGGCAAAGCACTGAACCTGACTTTAGGTTTTTCTCATCCAGTTGTTTATGACCTTCCAGAAGGTGTGACTGCTGAGACTCCTTCTCAAACCGAAATCATGATCCGTGGTATCGATAAGCAGAAGGTTGGTCAGGTTGCTGCTGAGATCCGTAGCATTCGTCCGCCAGAGCCTTACAAAGGTAAAGGTGTTCGTTACGGTGGCGAGCAAGTACGTGTTAAAGAAGCTAAGAAAAAGTAGGGCGCGGTCATGAGTGATAAAAAAGATTCTCGTTTGCGTCGGGCTAAGAAAACCCGTTTTAAAATTCGTGAACTCGGTATCAGCCGGTTATCTATTAACCGCACGCCCCGTCACATTTATGCACAAATTACCAGTGCTGATGGAAGTCAGGTTCTTGCTGCAGCCTCAACTCTAGATAAGGAGTTGCGTGCTGGCTCAACTGGAAACGTCGATGCGGCTGGTAAAGTTGGTGCTTTGATAGCAGAACGTGCGAAAGCAGCAGGTGTTGAAAAGGTGGCGTTTGATCGCTCCGGATTCAAATACCACGGTCGTGTAAAAGCGTTGGCCGATGCTGCGCGGGAAAATGGTCTCGAGTTTTAAGAGGTGGAACAAATGACAAATAACGAGCAAAAAGGGGCTGAGCTCCAAGAGAAGCTTGTTCAGGTCAACCGCGTGGCCAAGGTTGTTAAAGGCGGACGTATTTTCGGCTTTACTGCTTTGACTGTGGTTGGTGACGGTAACGGTCGTGTAGGTTTTGGTCGTGGCAAGGCTCGTGAAGTGCCAGTTGCGATTCAAAAAGCTATGGACGCAGCCAGAAAGAATATGATCAATGTGACTTTGAACGGTAATACTCTGCAGTATCCAATCAAGGCACGTCACGGTTCGGCCAAGGTGTTCATGCAGCCGGCTTCCGAAGGTACGGGTATCATTGCTGGTGGTGCTATGCGTGCAGTCCTGGAAGTGGCAGGTGTTCAGAACGTTCTGGCTAAATGCTATGGTTCAACTAACCCGGTTAACGTAGTTCGCGCTACTTTTGAAGGTCTGAAAGCAATGCAGGCTCCAGAAGAGATCGCGGCTAAGCGTGGCAAGACCGTGGAAGATATCCTGGAGTAAGTCATGGCAGATAAGAAGATTAAGGTGACTTTGGTAAAAAGCACTATCGGTACCCTGCCTAAGCATAAAGACTGTGTTCGTGGTCTGGGTTTGAGAAAGATCAATCACACTGTGGAAGTGGAAGACACTCCTGCAGTTCGTGGGATGATCAACAAAGTTAACTATTTGGTAAAGGTTGAGGGAGAGTAACATGCAACTGAATACTCTCAAGCCAGGTGAAGGAGCTAAGCAGTCTCCTAAGCGTGTTGGCCGTGGTATCGGTAGTGGTCTGGGTAAAACCTGTGGTCGTGGCCACAAGGGTATCAAGGCTCGTTCCGGTGGCGGTGTTAAGCCAGGTTTCGAAGGCGGACAACAGCCTTTGCAACGTCGTCTTCCAAAATTCGGTTTTACTTCCCGTAAAGGCCGTTTTGTTGAGGAAGTGCGTTTGAGTGAGATCGAAACACTGGGTACGGACATTGTCGATCTGGCTGCCCTTAAGGCTGCCAACATTGTTGATGCACGCGCCAAGTCAGTAAAGGTTATCTTGTCTGGCGAACTCACCAAAGCTGTTACTGTAAAAGGCCTTAAAGTCACCAAGGGTGCTCTGGAAGCTATCCAGGCAGCCGGCGGTAAAGTCGAGGAGTAAATGGCTAAATTGAACTCACTACCTGCAGGCGCAGGCAAAGGTCTGGCCGAGCTTAAAGCTCGGCTTTGGTTTGTACTTCTGGCCATTCTGGTGTATCGCATCGGTGCGCATATCCCGGTGCCCGGAATCAATCCTGATCAGCTGGCTGCGTTGTTTGAGCAGAACCAGGGAACTATCTTGAGCTTGTTCAATATGTTTTCCGGTGGTGCTCTCGAGCGGATGAGTATATTTGCGTTGGGAATTATGCCGTATATCTCGGCCTCTATTATCATGCAGTTACTCACGGTGGTGAGCCCTCAGCTGGAGCAGCTCAAGAAAGAGGGTGAGGCGGGACGCCGAAAAATTAGTCAATACACTCGTTACGGAACGGTAGTACTGGCAACGGTACAGGCATTCGGCATTTCAGTAGGCCTAGCCAACCAAGGAGTAACGTTCACTACAGGTCCCAGCTTCTTCTTTGTTGCTGTGGTTACTTTTGTTTGTGGTGCTGTGTTCTTGATGTGGCTTGGTGAGCAAATTACTGAAAGGGGTATCGGCAACGGTATTTCATTATTGATCTTCTCCGGTATTGTGGCCGGGTTACCTGGTGCTATTGGCAAAACGTTCGAACAAGCTCGGTTGGGCGAAATGAATGTTTTAACGCTGATTGCAATTGTGGTATTTGCTATCGCTATCATCGCTTTTGTTGTTTTCATGGAGCGTGGACAGCGTCGAATCACTATCAATTATGCGCGTAGGCAACAAGGCCGGAAGGTGTTTGCTCAGCAGAGCAGCCATCTGCCGTTGAAGGTTAATATGGCGGGTGTTATCCCACCAATTTTTGCGTCCAGTATACTTCTGTTCCCAGCTTCTCTGGGGCAGTGGTTTGGTCGTGGTGAAGGGATGGAATGGTTGCAGGTTGTATCTCAGGCTTTAGGGCCAAGTCAGCCTCTATACATCATATTGTTTGCCATTGCAGTTGTGTTTTTCTGCTTCTTCTATACGGCGTTAATGTACAACCCAAAAGAAGTTGCAGAGAACTTGAAGCGCTCCGGAGCTTTTGTGCCTGGTATTCGTCCAGGTGAGCACACTGCGAAGTACATAGATGGGGTTCTCACTCGTCTAACATTGTTCGGTGCGCTTTATATAGCTTCAGTAGCGTTACTACCTCAGTTTCTGGTGGTTTCTTGGAATGTGCCTTTCTATTTCGGTGGCACATCCCTGTTGATTGTGGTTGTCGTAGTTATGGATTTCATGGCCCAGGTGCAATCTCACCTGATGTCTCACCAGTATGAATCACTGATGAAGAAGTCCAATCTGAAAAATTACGGCAAGAGTGGATTAGTTAGATAATCGGCTTACGATTGGAGAAGGTCATGAAAGTAAGAGCATCGGTTAAGAAAGTTTGCCGTAACTGCAAAATCATTCGTCGTAATGGTTCTGTTATGGTGATCTGCAGCTCAGAGCCAAGACACAAACAAAAGCAGGGCTAAGACCTCTTACCTTGCATCCGACCGGTCAAAAAGAAGGTCGGTGGAAGGATGGATGTTAAAAAGGCCAAATTGCTTGATTTGTATACATGAAGGCGCTATTATTCTGCGCCTTTTAATTTGTTGGTGATTGCTCGATTTAGGCGACTGGCAACGGTAAGGCTGAATTTGAGTGAGAGTCCAATGGTATAAACGCGGAGTAAGATGGATGGCACGTATAGCGGGTGTCAATATCCCCGACAATAAACACACAGTTGTGTCCTTGACCTACATCTATGGTATTGGACGCACCACTTCCAGTGGTCTCTGCAAGGCTACCGGTGTTGATCCTCAGGCAAAGGTCAGAGACCTGTCAGAGGAACAGCTGGACGCACTGCGTAATGAGATCGGCAAGATCGTCGTTGAAGGTGATCTACGTCGGGAAGTGCAAATGAACATTAAACGGCTTAAGGATCTTGGTTGCTATCGCGGTCTTCGTCACCGTCATGGTCTGCCAGTTCGTGGTCAGCGCACTAAAACTAATGCGCGCACCCGTAAAGGTCCACGTAAGCCTATTCGTAAATAATTTTTAGGTATAGAGCATGGCAAAACCAGGTACACGTACCCGTAAAAAGGTGAAAAAGACCGTTGTTGACGGTGTGGCTCATATCCACGCTTCTTTCAACAACACCATCGTGACTATTACTGATCGCCAAGGCAACGCGCTGAGCTGGGCAACAGCTGGCGGCTCTGGCTTCCGTGGATCACGTAAGAGCACACCTTTTGCTGCGCAGGTAGCAGCTGAAAGAGCCGGTAATGCGGCCTCTGAATACGGCCTAAAGAACCTTGACGTTTTGGTTAAAGGACCTGGACCCGGTCGCGAGTCCGCAATTCGTGCATTGAATGCGTGTGGGTACAAAATCACTAACATCACTGATGTTACGCCGATTCCACACAATGGATGCCGTCCTCCCAAGAAACGTAGAGTGTAAGGAAGAGGAACAGTTTAATGGCTCGTTATATTGGACCGAAATGTAAATTGTCCCGTCGTGAAGGGACCGATTTGTTCTTGAAGAGTGGTGTAAAAGCTCTTGAAAACAAATGTAATATGGAAACCGCTCCTGGTCAGCATGGTCAACGTCGTGGCCGTCTGTCTGACTACGGTTTACAGTTGCGTGAGAAGCAAAAAGTACGTCGTATGTACGGCGTTCTGGAAAAGCAATTCCGTAACTATTACAAAGAAGCTGCACGTCTGAAAGGCGCGACTGGTGAAAACTTGTTGCAATTGCTGGAAAGTCGTCTGGATAACGTAGTGTACCGCATGGGCTTTGGATCTACCCGCGCTGAAGCTCGCCAGTTGGTCTCTCATAAGGCCATTCTGGTTAATGATAAAGCGGTAAATATTCCGTCTTACGTCGTTAAGCCAGGTGATGTTGTCAGCATTCGTGAAAAGTCCAAGAATCAGCTTCGGATTAAGGGTGCACTCGATATAGCTGCTCAGCGTGGCACTGTTGGGTGGATTGAATTAGATGCCGCTAAGATGTCAGGCGTGTTCAAGACTGTACCTGAAAGAACGGACTTGTCTGCGGACATTAACGAAAACTTGATTGTCGAGCTGTACTCTAAGTAAGGCTTGCAATTTGAATAGCCAATAGGGGCATCTATGCAGCGTTCAGTAAATGAATTTCTTACACCTCGTACTATTGAGGTGAATCAAATCACAGCGACTCACGCCAAAGTGACACTGGAACCGCTTGAGCGCGGATTCGGCCACACTTTGGGGAGTGCTCTGCGCCGCATTCTACTTTCTTCTATGCCTGGCTGTGCCGTGGTAGAGGTAGAAATTGAGGGTGTATTGCATGAGTACAGCACCGTTGAGGGTGTGCAGGAAGATGTAATCGAAATTCTTCTTAATATGAAGAATCTGGCGATTAACATGCATAACCGTGACGAAGCAACCCTGACCCTGAATAAGAAAGGTTCAGGTGCTGTGTTGGCGAGTGACATTCAGCTTGATCACGACGTTGAAATTGCAAATCCGGATCTGGTGATTTGCAACCTTAACTCCAACGGCGAAGTCAAGATGACTTTGAAAGTCGCTCGTGGCCGTGGTTACGAGCCAGCAGATGCACGTCATTCTGCGGACGACGAAACTCGCGCAATTGGACGACTGCAACTGGATGCCTCTTTCAGCCCGGTTCGTCGCGTTGCGTATAACGTTGAAAGCGCTCGTGTTGAACAGCGTACGGATTTGGATAAGTTGGTCATCGATCTAGAGACCAACGGTACTATCGATCCTGAGGAAGCGATTCGTCGTGCAGCGACAATCCTTCAACAGCAACTGGCAGTGTTTGTTGACTTCGATCAGCAGAACGAGCCAGAGAAAGTGGAAGAGCAAGAAGAGATCGATCCAATTCTGTTGCGTCCGGTTGATGATCTGGAACTGACAGTTCGTTCTGCGAACTGCCTGAAAGCTGAAAATATCTACTATATTGGTGATTTGATTCAGCGTACTGAGGTCGAGCTTCTTAAGACGCCGAACCTCGGTAAAAAGTCATTGACCGAGATCAAAGACGTTCTCGCTTCGCGTGGATTGTCATTGGGTATGCGCTTGGAGAACTGGCCACCTGCCAGCCTTCGAGGCGACGATCGGGTACTTGGCGGCTAAGCTATTAGGCCGGACTCGTCGAAGTTCGGCCACAGTTGAGCCCTCACTGAGGTTGAAGGATAAAGAAGATGCGTCATCGTAAAAGTGGTCGTAAATTTAACCGGACTAGCGCGCATCGCAAGTCGATGTTCCGGAATATGGCGGCATCGTTGGTAGAGCACGAGCTGATTAAAACCACGTTGCCTAAAGCGAAAGAGCTGAGAAGAGTGGCTGAGCCTCTCATCACCCTGGCTAAAAATGACAGCGTTGCAAACCGCCGCTTGGCGTTTGCTCGTCTGCGTGATCGTGATGCGGTCACCAAGTTGTTCAATGAGCTGGGCCCACGTTATCAGGCACGTCCTGGCGGTTACCTTCGCATTCTCAAGTGCGGTTTCCGTGCAGGCGACAGCGCCCCAATGGCGTATGTTGAGCTGGTTGACCGTCCTGTTGTTGACGTGGAAGATGCAGACGAAGAATAAATTCTTCGACGTGCTTCTGATGCAAAAAGAGCCGCCCATATGGGCGGTTTTTTTATGCCTAAATTATAGAGGCCACAGTTATAGAGGCCACAGTTATAGAGGCCATAGTTATAGCGGCAATTTCTGTTGAAGTGATAACCTCTATCGGCAAGGAATGAATTCCGCTCAGCGCACTTGTAGTATAAAAAAAGCGAACTGGGTTCGCTTTTTGATTGGGTTATTTTTTGGTAAATCTGTCAGCCGTTTAGCATGCGTTTAAGGAAACGCGCAGTATGGGATCTCTCGACATCCTGAACGGATTCTGGTGGCCCCTCAGCAATAATTTCACCTCCACCATTTCCACCTTCCGGTCCAAGGTCGACAATCCAGTCAGCCGTTTTGATAACATCAAGATTATGCTCGATAACCACGATGGTGTTTCCATGATCTCTTAGTCGATGAAGTACTCTAAGCAGCTGATCGATGTCATGGAAATGAAGGCCGGTAGTTGGTTCATCAAGGATATAGAGTGTTTTGCCCGTGTCGCGCTTGGAGAGTTCACGACTCAGTTTTACCCGCTGGGCTTCTCCGCCGGAAAGGGTGACCGCGCTCTGACCAAGGCGTATATATGATAGACCTACGTCAATCAGTGTTTGGAGCTTTTTGGAAATGACAGGAATCGCATCAAAAAACTCCCTGGCATCTTCAACGGTCATTTCCAGGACGTCATGAATAGACTTTCCTTTGTAAACGACTTCCAGAGTCTCACGATTGTAACGTTTACCTTTGCAGATATCGCAGGGTACATAGAGGTCCGGCAGGAAGTGCATTTCAACTTTGATCACTCCGTCGCCCTGACAGGCCTCACAGCGACCGCCGCGGACATTGAAGCTGAATCGCCCAGGTTTATAACCTCTGGATCTTGCTTCCTGAGTGGCTGCGAAGAGTTCTCTTATTGGGGTGAAGATCTGAGTATAGGTTGCAGGGTTTGAGCGTGGCGTTCGCCCTATAGGGCTCTGGTCAATGTCAATGACCTTGTCGAACTGATCAAGACCTTCTACGGCCTGATGTTTCTCTGCACTTAATGTTGTTGCCAAATTGAGCTTTTGAGCAGCAACCGGATAGAGGGTGCCATTTATCAGCGTGGACTTGCCTGAACCTGAAACCCCTGTCACACAAGTAAACAATCCTACAGGAATTTTTAGCGTTACATTTTTAAGATTGTTGCCTTGAGCCCCCTTAACAACGAGCTGTTTTTTAGGGTCTGCTGGTACTCGCTGTGAAGGTATGGATATTTCTTTTTTACCGCTGAGATACTGCCCCGTGACAGAGTGGCTGGAGGCCATGATTTGCTCTGGGCTGCCCTGGGCCACAATTTCCCCGCCATGTACACCGGCGCCAGGGCCGATGTCTACAACGTAGTCAGCTGTTCGGATGGCATCTTCATCGTGTTCAACCACAATGACGGTGTTACCTAGATCTCTGAGATGGTTGAGCGTCGCCAATAAGCGATCATTATCCCGTTGGTGCAAACCGATTGAAGGTTCATCGAGAACATACATGACTCCAACCAGCCCCGCTCCAATCTGGCTGGCTAGTCGAATACGCTGGGCTTCGCCTCCGGAAAGTGTTTCAGCACTGCGATCAAGGGAAAGATAGTCCAGGCCAACGTTGATCAGAAACTGCAGTCGAAGTTGGATTTCTTTGATGATCTTCGCTCCGATCTCTCCTTTTCTTCCAGTCAGATTTAATTGCTGGAAAAACTGTCCGGCTTCACCGATTGCCAGATGCGAGATTTCAGGAAGATTTCTGTTATCTACGAAAACATGCCGTGAGGATTTTTTCAGGCGGCTGCCATCACAATCCGGGCAGGATCTTTGGGTTAGAAACTTCGACAATTCATCCCTGACCATCTGGGAATCCGTTTCCCGGTAGCGTCTTTCCATATTGGGAATAACGCCTTCAAACGGATGTTCGCGAAATACAATATCGCCCCGACTATTTACATACTTGAATTTAATGCTGGTGTTTCCACTTCCAGAGAGGAGGGCTTTGCGGAAACTCTCTGGCAAATCAATGTAAGCAGTATCGATATCGACGTCGAAGTGATCAGCAAGACTGCTCATCATCTGGAAATAAAATACACTACGCCTGTCCCATCCTTTGATTGCACCTTCCGCTAACGTCAGTTCCGGACGTTCAACAACCTTTCCGGGGTCGAAATATTGTTTGACTCCGAGGCCGTCACAGGCGCTACACGCGCCGGCAGGGTTGTTAAAGGAGAAGACTCTGGGTTCTAGTTCGCTGACGCTATAGCCGCAGGTCGGACAGGCAAATTTGGCTGAAAAGATCAGCTCTTCACCTTCCTGATCCATGGGGGCGGCAATCACAATACCTTCGGCTATTTCTATACAGGTCTCGATAGATTCTGCCAGACGTGTCTGGATATCTTCGCGGATCTTAAGCCTGTCAACCACCGCTTCGATGGTGTGCTTACGTTTTTTATCCAGCTCCGGAGTATCGTCCAGGTCGACAACAATGCCGTCGATTCTGGCGCGGATGAATCCCTGGGATTTTAGGCCGTCGATGACGTGCAAATGCTCGCCTTTGCGGTTGCGGACTACCGGAGCCAACAACATCCATTTGCTGTTTTCAGGAAGTGCCATAATACGGTCAACCATCTGGCTGACGGTCTGAGCTTCCAGAACAATATCGTGGTCAGGGCAGCGGGGCTCTCCCACCCGGGCAAACAGCAGTCGCAGATAGTCGTATATTTCAGTAATGGTGCCAACGGTTGAGCGAGGATTGTGGGACGTGGACTTCTGCTCGATACTGATGGCCGGTGACAGCCCTTCGATATGATCAACATCCGGCTTTTCCATCATGGACAGAAACTGCCGGGCGTAAGTCGAGAGCGACTCCACGTAGCGGCGCTGACCCTCCGCATATAATGTATCGAAGGCCAACGATGATTTGCCGGATCCTGACAAGCCGGTAATAACAATCAGCTTATCCCGGGGGAGTTCGAGATCGATATTCTTAAGGTTGTGCGTGCGTGCGCCGCGGACCTGAATAGTGTCCATAAATCCTGCTTACCCGATGAAATAAACCGGCCATTATAAGGCTCTGGGCAGGAGTTTACTAACCGCATTGTCTCTTGTTCTGTAACCATACTGACAGAAATTGTCAGGAGAGTTGCTGCGAATTATTACAATAAAGTTGAACTCCTTCAGAGTAGGGATTGAGACATTAAACTGGGTCCGATGAAATGCTACAATGACGCCTTTTTTGCCCAGGCAGTCTTTTTTCGTATGAAATCGACCAATAGTTTACTACCGGCCGAGAAACGCTCGGTTTCTATTCTTGCTTCGCTTTATGCCATGCGGATGCTCGGTTTGTTCATGGTTCTGCCGGTTTTTATGGTGGAAGGGCAGAGCTTGCAGGGAGCTAATCCGACACTTTTGGGACTTGCCATCGGTGTATATGGACTAAGTCAGGCGGTACTGCAGATCCCATTCGGAATCCTGTCCGACAAGCTGGGTCGTAAAAAAATGATTTTTATCGGCCTTGTACTGTTTGCTCTGGGTAGTGTTGTTGCTGCCAGCAGTTCATCAATCTATGGCGTGATTGTTGGCCGTGTACTTCAGGGCGCTGGCGCTATTGCCAGCGTATTGATGGCGCTGTTGAGCGATCTTACCCGGGAAGAGAATCGCACCAAAGCGATGGCAACTGTCGGGATGACGATTGGTCTCTCATTTGCCGTGGCACTCGTGTTAGGACCTATTTTGACGGCCAGCTTTGGTTTAAGTGGCGTGTTCTGGGTGACGGCAGGTCTGGCGGTTGTCGGGATGTTGTTACTGACAAGAGTGCCCCAGGCGGTTCAATCGAAAAGGCATCTGGAAACCCAGGTGGTGACAGGGTCTCTCAGCTCTGTTTTTGGGAACAAGGAGCTGATGCGTCTGAATTGGGGAATCTTCTCTCTTCATTTGGTGATGACAGCGTTGTTTGTGGCCATTCCTATCTCTCTGTTAAATCAGTTTGGCTTTGAGAAGGCCCAACACGGGTATTTCTATCTGGCCGTCATTTTTGGGGCATTTGTCTCGATGGTTCCCTTAATTATCATCGGAGAAAAACGCCGGCAAATCCGCCGCTTCTTTCAAGGGGCGGTCTTGCTGCTGACAGTGGCTCTATTGGCAGAAATCTGGGGTATGACAGGCTTCATATCTTTTACTCTGTTGCTATTCTGCTTCTTTGTGGCATTTAACTATCTGGAGGCGACGCTGCCTTCTTTGGTCAGTAAAGTGGCTCCTGCTGGTATGCGGGGGACTGCGATGGGGGTATATTCCAGTTCGCAATTTTTAGGGGCATTTCTCGGAGGAACTCTGGGAGGTGTAGCCTATGATATGGGCGGTCTGGCGGCCGTCTATGGCCTTTGTGCAACGATAGGTTTAGTATGGACGATCCTGACAATGTCCATGCCTGAACCGCCTTATACCACCAGTCTTGTTTTGCCTTTAAGGCCTTTTGAGCATGGCTCAGCCGAGCAGGTGAGTCAGCAGTTGGGTAATATTCCCGGAGTGCAGGATGTAACCTTGGTGGTAGAAGAGCATCTTGCATATTTAAAGATTGATCGAAAGTGCCTTGATGAGGAGGCGCTTTATAAACACCCTCTGGCTGCGCGAGCCGAGGGGTAATTGGGTGCCAAGTGCCAAAATATTTTGTCACTCACTAGGGCTGGAAATCAATAAGTTACAAATATTGAGCAGCCAAAACTGTTTGTCACTCACTGATTTATAGGTACGATGCTGAATTCCGCATGCCAAAACCCGCTGTCACTGTCAGGAGGGAAGTTAGTAGAGTATGTGTGGATTGTGTAGCGAATGTCATTATTTTGTAAGCACGACATGCTTAAGTGTATGTTGGCTTTATAGAGATACCTTCAATTTAAGGCGAGAGTTATGTCTCGGGCCATGTGTTTCTTATCCGATCAAAATCACGATATTTCGTTTTGGCTAAATTTGCATCCAAGCCTAACTGTCTTTGTAAATTATCTTTGCTATACCTATTGCGCTCAAGAGCCCAGTGCTGCGGTAACATATTGCTTTGTATGCCGGATACCTAACTCCAAATGTTAAGTTTAGACTTGATGGTAATAGTTAAGGTGAGAGAGCTCAATCGTTTGAACTGACAGATGCTTATATAATAAGTGTCTGCCAGATCAAGCTCAGACTACCAACAGCATAGCGCTGTTATTAAAGACCTCCGCCAAGATTGAATCCACCAGGGTTGAGACCACCAGGGTTGAGACCACCAGGGTTGAGACCACCAGGGTTGAGACCACCAGGGTTGAGTCCTCCAGATTCTGGTTTGTCATCAAAAGGACGATGATAAGGATCTTCGGGATCTTTATCACTACTCGTATCATGGTTATTGGTCTGCTCTAACACTAAAGCTTCAAGAATTTCTAGTGTTGGGGTAATCGGAAGAACATGAATAGAAGGGTCAATATTAACACCTTTTGGCAATTCAAATTTAGCATATGGGATTTCTGTGCAAACACCGCAAGTACTAGGAGGTCCACCTAAGGTAACACTTGTACCTAATGAGACTGTTACATACTCTACTAGTTCTGGTGGCCATTCGGCCATGTTATTTGAGCAATTTCTAACAGTTCGACGCATATAATATTCATTGTCCAGAACTATTTTTCTTTTACACTCAATAAATAATATCTTTTTATCTTTTTCTGCTAATGCAAGCTCACCAGAAATTTCGTACTTGCCTGCTGAATATTCGACTCCTAAATTATGTCCATACTTGTCCTGTATGTATTTGTACTTTAAGTTAGGGTCAGCTAACAAGTCTGTAGAAGTTAATATAAAACATATAAAAGCAATAAATCTATTCATATTTGCCTCCCTGTCAGGGCTTGGAAAAAACTGTGATAATCTCGCTATTATTTATTCTAAGTATTTCTATAGGCTTTCCATGGAATTTTCCACTGCTTCCGAACATTAATATTATAGTTTCATCAGAAGTTCGCCATATTAGTGCTAATGCTCCAGTTCTAGATGCTTTCTTGATATCTTCAATAATTTGCGATGAAAAATTCTCGCCCTTATTTAATGATAGATTGTCGTAAAAGCTATGTGAAAAAATAATGTCTACTGGTCTTGCATTCCTATTCATTACCTTTTCCGCGTCTAACGTGCCAGCTTGTTTGGAGAAAAAGTAAACTGAAATAATTATAAAAATCCACGACCAAACCTTTAAAATGAATAGTCTTGGAAGAATATTCTTCATGCGCTTGGCTATATAAGGCCCTAATAGAAAAAGTATAAATGGAATAATCCAAATTAGTGATATCCACTTGAACCTTGTAATGACCTCAAATAAATTTGCAACAACGGAAAAGGAATATGTGAAGACTGTATAGTCATTAAATGAAAAGCTAGACCGATTAATGTTGAAAGTGGAAAAATACTCATTAACGTACTGCCATCCTGAGAAATAACAAATGATGGCTAAGCTTGTAATAGACTTAGCAGATAGCTCGAGAGATTTTCCATATAAACTAAGAGAGTCTAACTTTTCCATAGAGCTAAAATTATCACAATGGTTAAAATTTGGGGGCGAATACTTCCAATTATCGATTGTGTCCATAATGAGCTTTCGCTAAATCAAGAGGTAGGCTCAATGTTTACCTGGTATAATGTAGCACGCAATCTAATAATAGGTGCTTAAACATAGACAAGCTGTGCGCATTCATCTATAAGCCCAGCATACTCAATTGCTTGACGAGGCAAAATATGCCAATTGGGTAAGCCAAAAGTTTAGGGGAGGTATACAGTGAGTCAGATCTGGTGGTAGAAATAACACAGGACCTTTTAAAGACTTAGTTGAGCTTCTTTCGATGAAAGTGTCTCACCTCCGGAAGTTGGTAAACATCTTCTCTCTGAATTTAAAATACAAGTGATAGCAGTCAAAGATGGAAGTATGGATAAAATCAAGCCCTAAGTTTCAAGCTGGATAAATTGTTCCACTGAGAGGGTTATGGTTCAGGGGGCTGAAAGGGGATGGTTCTTCTATTCCTCTAGCTTTGATCGTTTCGCTACTTGCCCACCAAATCTGTAGATTAATGAGCGGATTTCGTCAATATAAGGATCCAGCTTGCGTGCAGGAATGCCGCACATGCGTCTCAAGCTATTAATGCTGATTTCCAAATCCGCAGCTATTAGCTGTTTTATCCCCCAGCTCACTTTCCGCAACAGGTACTGTTCTTTAGTCTCAACAAATTCATTGAGTACTTCTGTAGTCATAGGGAATCGCGCTGGTTGGGTTGTATATCTTTGGAGTTCACCATGCTCTGACAACAATGTGGTTACGGTAATTCGTTTTAGTTTGATATCACTTGATAGCAATAATTTGGCCGATTCGGTAATAGCTTTTGACAGTTTATAGTCAATATCTTGCCAGTCTAACCGGGGCTCTCTCCTGTCAGGCTGTTGCCCTCTAGTTTTGGCGATCATGGATTGAAACCACGCTTTATCCTTTTTAATCATGTAATCGTATATTCCAGGAAATCGTTTTAGGACATCACTTCGGGTTGCATCTGGTATCTCGACCAATAAATCTGTGATCACCTTTCTATGGCGTTGAAGGAGTATGTCTGAAGTTTTCTTCTTACGAACTATGCTGAGATTTGGGTAGGATAACTCAATCAGTAGAAGACTCCATTCGCTTACTTTGTGATCGTTCATAATCTGCTTTTTCTGAATGCCGTTTTCAAGTTGCCGAATAATCTGAGCAAGGCGCTTTATTCCTATTCGTTGGGTGGCGTGTGAGGAAAGAGGGATGTGAATGTTCTGATCTCGTGCTGTGGCTGCAATTTTCCAGGTAGTCGTATTAAGCGCTGCTGCACATGAGGAAATTCGGAATCCATAATTGTTTAGAGTGTTCTGCAGATTTAGTTTCCATTTTTCTGGTGGCGCTATTTCTGAAGGAACTGATGTACTATCTGCAGTATTTCGAGTAATGGTAATGTTGTTCTCGAAGTCTTGAATGCTTTCGAAGGCAGCAGCCAAAATAAGCAGTCCTGCGATGGTGGACAATTTCCGACCTGTTTTTGCATGAGAAAAATAGCGTCGTAACCAGGCAGAGGGCTTACCATTCTCCGATACAGAATAGTTGATAGAACTGAGGACTTTAAGACCTAGTTGAGCCTCAATGGCGCTGGCAAGCCGGGGATATTCCACAAGAGAACCTTTCCCAAAGCCAGATAAGATAACTCCATTACGTAGTTTATCGATCGGGGCGTCTCCGGGTGGCCTGGAGTCAAGAAGATAGGCGCTATTTCGAGCAAGCCATTTTGCACCTGCAGTTACATAATGCGTAGACACTGCTGTTGGCTGGAATGAATTACAAAGGCACTGCCCTGGCATTGTGAGCTTTTTACCTGGCAAAGGGTATCGGCCGCAATTATTACAGCCGTCACAGAGCACTTGATCATGTTTCCAGCAAACTGAAACGCCTGGAAGTTGGTGTGCTACTAGAAAATAAGCAAAACCGTAATTTACAATTTGTTCGTTGATGCATTTAAGGCAGAAACGAGGACTTTTTGGAGATGGGGGTGTACGGTACATTGTGAGTCCCATCCCAACGATAATTGGCCTAGGGCTCTCCGCCTTAGAGAGCATCTTAAAAGTTAATTGTCTTTTATCGCTAGGATGAAAATAAGTGAAATAAGGTAGGGCTGTATGATGTTTTATTAGTAGGCTAATGTCCTGCCAAGGATGTCCATTCGGCATTGCCAAGGCTATTTTGGCTAAATAGCCAGGGAGGGGAGAAAATAGTGTTTTGACGTAACGTTGGCCGATTAGAATCGACATTAGTTCGTGGTTGGCTATTCCTAATCGCTCAGCGCATCTGCCTACAACGGAAAATACTGTTTCCCCTTCTGCGGGGACAGGAAAAAATGGTAGACGCATGCAGCAATTCCATTATCGCTTAAAGTAGCACTTCTGGTAGGGATTTGGACTCTTCTGAAATAGAGTCTAGGAGAGTTTCGGCATCCTTCTTGGGCGTTTTAGGCTTGGATAGGATGCCCAATGAGCGCTCTTGTTCTGCTGCCTGTTGAGCTTTGATTTCCTCTATTCGGCTTAAGATAGCGTCTGCCTTAAGTTGTTCGAAGGCTTTTGGATAAAGGTCGTCATACTGCTGGATTATTTTTTTGTTATTGGACCGAAGGGCGTTAATGATACGATGTAACGGTTTAAAGCGTACATTGTAGACTTGCTTAATCAGATCTATTGAGACTGTTTCAATACCTGTGTCGATTGCTTCTATTTGCGAAGCAATGAAAAGCGCAATTAATATTCCGGTGACTCCTTGACTGTAGTCATATAAAACATCACGTATTTTATCGTCGTACTCTATCGGGCGCTGTACCCATTGGTACCCCCAGAGGATCTCACTAAATGCCGCGAAGTCGGGGTCTTGAGGAGACGCTGGGCGAGTGAGTTCGTGGTAGCCTCCCTCGACAATTCTCCGGGCTGTACTCAGATCAGATTTGAGGATGTTAGCTGCCTTATGTGTTCCAACCAGGATGACCGGTACGCGCAATTCATCGCGGATATTAATCAGGAGGGCTATAAACTCGCTAACCTCTTTTGGTGTACCTAGTAATAGGTTCTCTACACAGTCTAGTATGAGGGCTCCGACATGATGTGTGACGACGATACGGCGGAGTTGAGCAACGTAATGTGTTCGCGTCATCGATTTGTCTGCAAAGAATTTGGCATATAGCGGCTTTCCCAATAGCGCATCAGTATAGTCGCCATAAGACTTGCAGAATGCTTTTGCTGAGCACTGATCGGGGACATTTCTCATCAAATACAAAATTTGTGTTTCTGGAAATGGTTGGTTCTTGTAATTTGAATGCTGAATTACTGGTTTGCCTAGCATGCTCATACAACCTCGAATTAGGGTCGATTTTCCTATGCCCGGAATTCCACAGATCATAGAAATTGTGGAGAGACGACCTGTACCAGGGTCTATGACTGGGACGAATGATGGTTGCGTTGCTGCATGGTGTAGGTGCTGCTGTCCGGCAGCAGTCATCGGATTTCTTGTTGAGTAGCCGTCAAATACCTGGATGGCAAGGTGATTTAAAAACCGAACATGCTGGTTTGTCGGAAAGAGAAATCTTGATAACCGAGCGGGCAAGAACATTCGCATTGCAGCAGGAAGTTTCCGCTCTTCTGGAAGAAATGCTGGCATATCAGAAAGACGAATTATTGCATCGTCTCTATCCGTAGGAAGTGGGGAGAGAGTCTCTATAAGTGGATTGCCAGAAAACTCCGGTAAGGGGTATGTAGTGTATGTCGGCTGATCATTTATCCAAATCGGCATTCCCATTCTTCCATAGTTCTAGAGCTCGTTGGCCTGCTGTTTTTGAATGACTGGTTGAGGAGGTTTGTTCGTTCCTTTCTGACATTTCCCCACCATCAATGTAGTCTGCAGATATGGAAGCGATGGCTGCGGCAACACTTTTTTGCTCTTCCATCAGTTGCCGGCTCCTTTCTGCGGCAATTTCTATGTCGGTGTTAAGTCGGATTGCCTGTTTCGATTGCGACCGTGAGCTTGGTAATTTTGCAGCTTTACTACGGTCTATGGCGTTACGATTTCGCTGATTGATCCGTTTGGCCTTTTCTGACTTATTCACGATATTGTTCGTCTTGGCTTTGAATGCAAGCCGCTCAGCTTTCTCTCGATGCTCTTCGATTTCCCAAAATGACGCATTTAGGCGCTGTACGTCTGGATTGCTGTTGAAGGCCTCAAGCCAGTCTTGTCGCGTTGGGTCGAGATAATGAATCTTGAAGCTAATTAAATCATCATAGCGAACTTCGATTTTGAAATTGCCATTAATGGACGCTCTCTCAATAAGGCCAGAGGAAAGAAGATCGCTTGATAAATAGTGGTGTTTCTTGAAGTAAAGGCCCTGTGGAGTAACTGAGGCCATATCTTTCAGCATTAGTTCGCTTTTGACGACTTTGGAATCAAGTTTTCGTGTAAATCCTGCTCTATGATTTAGACCCCACTCAAATAGTCCACCATAGGTTATCGCTGAAATTCCTGCGTTAATGGCTTCTGCAGGTAGGTGTTCCACCGGAGCTGGATCATTGTTAAGGTCGATAATGATCTCGACGATAATTGCTTCTAGATCTTCTAATGTAAGCGCCGCTGATTTCTTGCCGTCATCGCCTCGTCGTGGAACATTCTTATTATGCTTGCCAGGCTTCATATAGAAGTTATCGCCGTGCTTGATATTCTCGAATTTTCCTTCAACAGATCCTTTTCGATCTGGTCGCATAGGGGGCATGATTTCTAACTTGATTCCTAACTCAGGAATTATGCCAGCTTTATCACTGACGAGCTCACCTCGATCTGCCGCAAGGCGACTGGGAAGATGTTTGGATTTCCACACCTCTTGGCTATAGGGGAGGTCAAGGCGTTTGAAAACATCAGTTTTTGGAGTAAAGCAGTTTCGCAATGCTTTTGCTGCCATAAACCAACTTGCTGGTTGGAGGGAAAGGGCATAACCGACAATAGCGCCAGACCACACATCTATAATGCTATAAAGAGTCGCTTCTTTGGTTAGCTTGGTTGGGTCAAGTCGAGAAACTATCCGAATCTGAATTATTGTTGCGTCGATTTCGTATCGATAGCCGGGGCCTAAAACACCATCTCTCGCCTTTCCTCGTATTGTTGATTTTTTCCGAGAGGGATGGGACATTCGGGGTTTGAGTTTTCTATCCCCTTCGGTTTTCTTAAGGAGTGAGGCAATATAGCGGAACTGACGGAAAGTGGGACACAGTTTTGGAGGTAAAAGAATGTCCTCAACAACTATCCTACTTCCTGGCTGTCTGGTGATTTGCTTCCCTTTTGAATAATATTTTTGCAAAGTCAGGACGTAGGACTCAAGTTCGGTATGCTTTCCGCTCAAGTAATAGAGTCGAATTCCTTTTTCGAGATTTTGACGGACAATTGGTAGCGGAAGCTGTCCGCTTTCTTCAAAGAGTTTGGACTTGCGGCCTCGCTTTTTTGAACCAGGTTTCTGTTGTCTATGAGGGGATTCAGAAGTTTTTTGTGGGCCAGCAAGCGCCAAGTCTGTCATCCCCCCCCAAAGATAATCATAGAAATGACGCCGAACTGTGCGCACATGAACATTATACTGTTTTGCGATCCGCGCGAACTCGCGTCCTCGATACGATGCATCAAATATCAAGCTGGAGTTGCCTATCACGTTCTCCATAATTGATAGTGCTCGCTCGTATTTTGCCAGGTTGGACTTAGAGAGAGCCTCTTTGCTTGCTGCAAGGTTGGTTCTGAAAGTCTCCAGTCTAACGATTCCGTTCGATTCGATGTCTGGATCAATTGTTTGAAGTAGGCGGTTAAATGGCGCTCTGATTGGCTGATTGTCTAGCCTTATAAGGGCAGCAGTAGTGCTGTCATCAGAAACCGCAACGACGCGGACAATGCCTTCAATGCAGGCAAGGCGGTCTGGAGCTGGGGCTAGTATGTCATTTAGCTCAAGCATGTATCATTAATTCTCAGCAGTTCTGGAAGGTAGTTCTCATGAGTGATAAGCATGCTATCGAGATTGAAGACTAACAGCTTGGTCCAAATCGCTTGACCAAGTAGGTGGAAGCAGTCACCGTTATTAATCCCAAGTTTGTCTGATGTGATTGTGAGGAGTTGATTCAGCGTGAGTTGTTTAGACCAATATTTCCGAACAGCGGATAGAAATTCGGGAATTTTGCAGTTCAGGCTGTCAAGTTCTCGGGCAACCATCGAGGCTCGAAATAAGTCGAGATTTCTGAACTTGTTATAGGGAATCATGGTGTCTGTGGCTAGGGTCCATGGGACGCTTCTGCGCTCCCAGAACGTTTTTTCGATCAAAATTTTTTCTAATGTGCGAGCGGCCTTAGGGTTTGTTTTCTCGATGTCTGAAGCAGGCTTACAACAAAGTACATGTAATGAATGGGAGGTGCCTGTTTTCACTGTCAAGACAAGATCTGACGTCTGAACCCGATGTGCGCCAGTGGCTGAATAGATCGGATGGGATATGCCCAGCTCTCCAGCTATTTGCACTGTCTCTTCTACGGGGAGAAGGGCATATTGCTCGCGGATCTCTATGACTGAGTCTGAGAACTCTGCTAGTACATGATAGGCGTACTCGATATCAGATAAGTAATGATGCTTGCGTTTTAGCTTGAGCCCTTCGACAATTGCAGAGCGGCCTCTAGAAGGAACATCTCTGACAAAGAAAAATGGTTTGTATTTCGGACCGCTCCCTTGTCCGAACCCCATTTTGATCCAACGTTTGATGGTCTTATCTGAAGGTGACCTGCTTTTTGGCATATTCACATCCCTGAATTCGCCTAACAACATCTTAATCTTTGGCAAATAGTTCAGGATAAAATCAAGTACCTAAACTCTACCGTTACGAAATAATGTACACCTTTTGAGCAGAAAAATAATATACATGTCCGAGGATGACAAGTGTCAGTTAGATGAAATAGTTTTGACCCGGTACATTACCCATCTTTGATGGCTGCATAGTTGAGCAATACTGGAGGTATGCCATCCGTTTCAAAGGATGTATGCCAGTTGATAATAAAATAGAGTGGGAAATATTCAATTCATATATTTTTTGTGCATGGCAACTTATAGCTCCCCTTTAAATGAGGTACATGTTGCCTTGGTCCCTACTATCACTAATAGAGACTTTGCCCTACTCATTCCCACATAGAGGAGTTCTATACTACGAGTTAAATCAATCGTATCGAGACCCCACAAGATGACGATGGGAGACTCAAGTCCCTTAAACCGTTTAATCGTGTCAATCAGGACAGTATTATCGGAGCGAATACCTTCCTCCAACCAAATTGCCGGTTTGGGTAAGGTCTGTCGCGTCAACGCTGCGTAATAATCGGCTTTACGTAGCGCATCCCCCACAAGGACTGTGATATCTCCTGCAGGAACCCCCTGGCGAGTGACAAGATCTACTATGCGGCTACTGATTTTTACGGCCTGGGCATCGCGCCCTGATGACATCTCGAACAGAACATCGTCGCCGTCAATATTGGGCGGGCTAACGGGGACGCCCTTATAGTGTTTGTACACAGCCTCATGAATCGGTGCGGTGTTCCTGCAGTTGGCTGTCAGCGTGAATGGTTCCTCACGGATAGGAAAGGTTCCAGCACGCGCATAAATATTTTGGTTGTCGTCGTAGAAGACATATAACGGCGCCCGTTCATAGTCCGACATTGAAAGTTCGAGTGGGACCCAATACTCCTCACGGAAGTCTTGGCCTTCGTCACACACAATTGCATCATATCGGCTAGGAATAATCTCAAGGGAATAAGCAAAAGCATTGGGGAGCTGTACGTCGTAGAGGTCCTTCCCTGGGTACGTCACTTTAGCTTCTGCGATGAGATCACGGCCAGACATCTGATTGGCCTTTTTGACTTGCCTGTAGCAAAGCTGGTGAAAGCTCATTACTTCGAGGTTGCTCGTACCAGCACAAGAGCTAGAGAGGTGATCCGCTAATTGTCTGTTATAACATGTCAGGAGAGTCTTGAAGCCTTCTGAAGCAAGGCGGCGAGCCTTCTCAAGAGCAAGTACAGTCTTGCCGGTACCAGCTCCTCCGCTTACAGCGACCCTACGATGTGAACGCAGAAAATCCAGGATACGCACTTGATCCTGTGTGAGCATCAGTCTTTGAGCCTCTTGATCGACAAGCTGTGAGGCGATAATTGGAGCTACGACAAAGGACCTCGCGAAGACTTCACGCATTACGTCAATGCCACGACGATCTATCGGCGAGAAATTTCCAGCATCATTGCCCCAGTATGCGAAGGCTTTATCAATCCATGACTTGGGGTCATGAAGAGTTCTGGCTGAGCCAATTAATGTTGTAGGCATGTCTGGGCGGCCTAATGCGTTGGGGTTACCAAGGTCAGGAAAGAAGACAGTATGACCACGAAGTACATTGCCCAGGTTAAGGTTGTGCCACTGTGGGTATTCGTTCAGCTTTGAGCGAATGGAGTATTTTGCCCTCAACGCCTGGTTGATTGGGTTTTTAATGGGATGTTTTATTTGGTGTCGGTCTATTGAGAACCATTCATTAGAGTTCGCATCAAAGCCCACTCCACCGCCTTTCACCTCAATACAGAGATAACCTTGATTAGGATGACATACCAAGAAATCTGTTTCGCCATCCTTTGCTTGTTCTTCCTCTCGGCGCAAGATCCAGCCAACCTGAAAAAATACAACATATTCCTTAGGTAGTTTATCTCTCAGAGCCCGGTATACCTTTGCCTCCGCTTGCGATGCTAGGTCTTTGAGTTGTGCTTCAGACAGGTCAGGAATTATTGTTGCCATCGGAATCATCCAAAATACGCATGCGGTACAAGTTCAATGTCACGTGAGGGGTTGGTTGTGGCTTTCCGTCAAACAGGATAGTTAATAGTTTTGTGCTACCCCGAGTGACTACATCTATTATTTTTCCGATACCCATATCCTTATGCTCTATCCGGACCCCGGGAAAAAATTGTGCGGCAGGATCTGCTATTTCCTCCGTTACTGCATCCCGCCAGTTGCCGTCAAACATGAAAGCCGTAACTTGGGTTGCCGGACTATGGATGGGGTGGATACGTATAAGTTCCGGGTCAGAAACAAACTCAACCACATACAACCAGTAGCGGTCACCGTAGTCTTGAGCATTGCTGAATTGGAGACGTGATAGACCGACGCCGGTGTGCCCCCACTCACCGTTTACTCCTTTAACTTCTATGAGCCGATCTTCGCCGGTTACCGGATTGCGGCTGATGATGTCGTAACCAGGATGTGTTTGAGCCATTTGTTCTGGTACGCGGCCATGTTCTTGTTCGTAGGCGCATACTGCTTCACGAGCTAAGGCTTCCGCAGCCAAGTTATGCTCCAACGGCCCCTCAGTGTCAGATAAATCCTCTTGTTTTTGTCGAACGTAGGAAAGCAGCCGTCGGTCCCATTGTTCCTTGTGCTTAGGCCTTAACTTCGTCTTGTGTAGCTCGCTTTGTCCTGTCCGAATACTGCCACCATTTCGGGATGTTGGACTGATTCGTTTGTCGACTATCCGGTTTGGGAGTCCTGTGGATTCTCGACCATTGGGTCGCACTAACGGCCTTATTGCGCTTTGAGGCTCAGAGTCGTAGGAGGGTAATCTCTGCTCATTGCCGTCAGGTTGGGCTTCCAGTTCCTTAGTGCTCTCTACTGCCTTGGTCGCAGTTTCACTTTCATTAGGACTAAAAGATTCAGTAATGCTTCCAATCGCACCGAGATCGGGAGACGTCAAATCCTTAAAGCTGTTAACTTCCTCGTTAAGCTTCGGTATACCAGCATCGCTTAGCTCAAGGTGCGCGTCCTTTACGGACATACCTATCAAAGGGCGAACACTAAGTGTCAACTTGGATATTTCACTGCCTGACTCCTCGGGCATCAGTTGATGAAATAATGCATTGAGAATATGAGCCCAACTCCGATCGCAAACCGGACGCGCAAGGATTAATAGCCCTTTCTCTGGGTCGAAGAACGCTTGCGCTGAGGCTGGTGGAGCGGTTACCTGCTCCCCTCCAACATTAACAGAGGCTTGAATGCGGACTAAATCGTGGCTAACGGCCCTCAAATCCGAGAGAGCCTTCCGCATCTTTCTCCGGACGGTTGTCGGTTTATCGTTCAGCAATCGGGTGAGGATGTCTACCCGATCAGTCAGTTTTATGACAAATTCTGATTCATCCACTTCCGGTCCGTCTACAAACTCAAGTATAACCTGTGCACTTTCACATAACCGTCTGACGCCAATCTTTTCAAGAAATGGCCACAGCTCCGGTTCTGGTTTGCACAAGGCCTGGTCGAGCTCTCCGCCGAAAAAGCCAGTATGCCACTCGCTATCCTGAAGTAGTACCTCATCCATATAGACAGGGCGCCCGTGCAAGTTCAAGATGGTTGGGGCTTCTTGCAAACGTTGTATATCAGAAGGCGTCAACTCCTCCTGCTCAAAAGCGGTGGACATACCGACCAAGCAAACGTCGTAGACAGCCTGGTCCTGGTCTGTCATGGGTTTGGATTTCTCGAAATACTCGCCAACAATATCGAGTATTATGTCGACAAAATCCCTACCTTCCGGCGAATTTTTTACCCCGATTGCTTCAAATAATGGAGTGAATAATTCGTAGGTGTCCGGAATAATGTAAGCATAGCGCCCGAGTTGTTGGGGGACCCAGTACAATTGATTAGGGCGAACGAATGTCTTTTGGCTTTCAACATATATGCATCGAGTATCCTTAAGGGTAGCAATCTCTGGATCGTCTTTTAGCGCACGTTCATTTAGTACCTGGTAAGTTGAAACATGTGGCTGAACCCCTGTTTGGATACAGTGCTGCAGATGGTTGATAACTAGGTGGGTTGGAGGGTTGATGGTAATCCCCAATTTTTCTAGAAGCTCTGACTTTAGGCGTGCAGTATTTTTGAAATCAAGTATGTTGGCTTGTGAACGGAAAGCTTCAGCGCGGTAGGGAGCGTGTAAGGAATCAGATTGGTACCATTCTTCCGAGTTCCCATCTGCGGGGAAGCAGGCAGTTTGTTGTAGACCATGGAGAGCTTCCACAAAGGTCGCATTCTCTTTCCAATTTTCGTAGTTGTCGCACAAGACGTAAAACGCCTCACTACTTGCGCGTCTGGTATCTTCTGTAGGTCTATATTTTTCAGCAATGAAAAGCATTCGATCTACTAGGTGCCTAGCACTCGGAGTTCGTCGTATGCCGAGATTGTCGATGAATGTGTGTACAGACCTCGTTTCAGGAATACGGCTGTGGGCTAGCCAGAGGTGGCGGGCGTCTCCCAATACCTTTACTAGATCGTCTGTTCGGCGATAAGTATTTCTCGGAAGCGACCAACCACCATCTTGAGTGGGAACGATAGGTAGTGATGCGAGCAACCGTAGGATATCGTTGTTGTCTAGTAGTGGCGGGTGATCAGCGAGTTCATTGATAAGCCGGCTGTATTTGGACGGGTCTAGCGGTCCGCAGTCATCAAACAGGTTTGGCAGTACAGTCCGTACAAATGTTTCGATTGTCTGAGTTTCCACACCCAGTTCTATCGTTAGAAAATTTCTAGCTGAGTCTGTAAGGACAGAGATGTCCAGCAAGTTGGCTTGGCCTGTGGGGTCTGTAAAGTCACCAGGAAGAAGCACTTGTGTGGCTTTAAGGAGCCCTTGGCTTGTTTGCCATATGGGCAGATTCCTGAGTTGTTGATAAACCTCGTTCTTGATTGTGTCGCGTTGGTTCAGTTCGGCAAATAGAGAATAAAGGTCGCGCAGGTCATTTGGATCAACACTAATGATATCTGCGATATCACTGGTTTTGTACATATCGTCGATGTGAGAAATCACCGCGGTGAGATTGAGTTTCTTCATCAACCGGATGATTTTTGGATACCTTGTTAGAACGCTAGAGGCAATCGCAAGCCTTGGCAGCAATACTGTAATGCGCGAAGCATCTAACCCGACAGGCACAGTGTAGGATTGGCTGATAGATACTGCGATCAAATCTTCTGTGACGGCACAAGGTAAAGCTAAAAGCCGCTTTATCGTTGGATTAGTTGTTTCTGTTTCTGGAAGAAGTTCGTTAATAATGCTCCAGAGAGAGCGATAGAATGGCTCCAATCTTTCCTGGTCGATTTCCGTTGATCCTGCCACCAGTTTCGCCATTGCTGATTCCAGTAGCGCAACCAGGCGTTCAAGGGTCAGAATCGGCGCGCCCAATTGGTTCATCGCCGTTTGAAATGGACGCAATTCTTCGGTAACGAGCTTACCACCTACTTCCAGCAGTGCCGTTGCCTGCTGTTCATTCAAAGTGATACGAGGAAGAAATACGCCGCTGGGTTGTTGGAGGCTGCCATCCCGAGCCTCAGCGATATGTGCACTGGGCGCGGTGGTTATCAGGTGCTCCCAAAAACGTTTGAAGCAAGGTGGACGTTCTGTCGACCTATTGGCGATATTGTAGGCTTGACTGAGAATCTGCCAAAGCTGGACGGAACCAAGCATTTGCAATAGTCCTTCGGAGTCTCGGGCCAGTTCAGCCGCTGCAGTATCAATGAGCATCTCATTCCATGCTTGCTCGTGCTGATGGCCAGCAAAGATTACAGCTTTGCGATCAGACTCAGGGAAGAAGTCGGCGTTGATATGTAGGGGAAGCCCAATGGATTGCTCCGTAGGTAAGAACGCATAGAGGAGCCCCTCAGCTAGCGGTTCAGGTTCAATTCGCAAACCAATGCTTATCTTGGTGCTTCGATGAAATGCTTCCAGCCGAGGGTGTGTAGTGTAAAGGCGCTGGGCTGCATTCGCTGCATCGGCGTGAAGGATATGCCAGTGCTCGACATCGCCACTAGGCTTGAAACTGACAATGAGGTCCGAACTTTCACTTCTGTCTAGATCGCAGGCCATTATGAGTTGGCCATTTTGCCGTAGCTCTGCTTTTCGAACATGGCGAAGGAACAGTAGGCTATTGCGCAGAACTGCCTGGAAATCGGTGACAAGCTGTTTGATATGGGTAGGGCTTATATGGGAAATGCCAAGTGCAAGCCGCGCCTCAGTGCTGGGATTACTCGCCCAGGGTAGAAAGAAAGACGTGCCTTCAGGTTCATCGAAGGCCTCGATAAACCATTGTCCCCGCTCAGGGTGAAGCACTAATTTTATGCCTGAAGAGCGGATCTCGGGATGATCAGTCACCTGATAGGTGGATACGAAGCCGATACCAAAGCGACCAATGTTCTCTCCGCGTGACAGCTTCCCGCCGCTGCCTACATCTGTGATTCGGTGGTAATCACACTTATAGTTGCCATCGGAAAGTAACCCACATGGGTTGTCCAAGTCACCACAGTAGGTAAAATGGCCGCTGTTACGCACTAATAAGCCACTATCTGTGATATCGAATACGACTTCTTCGGCTTTCGCATCATCCGCATTCTGGATGAGTTCCAACGCCATCACATCGTAGCCCTGCAGTCCGGCTAGGTGACTCCGTATGTTGCCGAGGAGGTTAGCCGTGTAGGAGCCACTAGAGTTGGGCTGGGCTGGCTGATCCATGTGCGCCTCTCAAATCCTATGCTCATATAATATGTTCAATCTTGCCGTACCCTTGCCAATATTACCAATATCTATGGAACTAGCAGCATTAACGGGGTAAACATGTTAAAGGCAACACCGGCGGGATGTTCACACTCGATGAAGTGGCGGCTTACCTCAAGGTGGGTAAGCTACTGCTTATCGATTGTAGCCGCCAGGAAAATTCCTGCATTCAAGGTAGAGGACTCTCAGCGTTTATCCCGTATCGACATTAATCAGTTTTTAAAAAATTCATTTTCGGAATGCTGTTTATTGAACACCCATCGGATAAGTTCGATTGAAAGCATGAACTGTTTCGTAAGAGCACATTTCCCTACCCTAAAAAACAACCTGAATTATTAGAAGAACCACTTAGCGACAAAGCCTCCTATGACCAAACATTCTATGTGTTGCGTCGCGCTCGCTGGCAGCGGCGCCTATCACTGGTTTGCATAAACAGCCAATAAAACAATTGATATTTGGAAAATAGATGGCGTGTGATTGATTAAACAATTTTTTTGTTTGATATAATTGATATATTGGTTGAAATTATCTTTATGGTGGTTTTGTGGGTAAAAAAGTAATTGATGCGGTTTCGCAACGAACGATGACGGCCCCTAGATTGCGGGAGATATCACAGAGTTTACTGAAGTTGGCTGATTCCCTGGAACAGACCAAGCCAGGTGACGCCATCTCCCTGAAGGAAATGGGCAAGCTGGTCCGAAGCCGACGGGAAGCGAATAAGATGAGCATGGAAACGGCCGCGGAGGTGGCAGATATCAGCTTAACCACGTTGCAGAATATTGAGTTAAGTAAAGGCGTTAGCCCCAAGATCAAAACCGTGCAAGCACTGGGCGATCTCCTGGGTTTTGACGTGATGTTAGTTATCAGATGAAAGCGAAAGTGTTTTTTGCTGGAAGGCTCTCGGGGATCCTTAAAAAGCTTCCGGACGGACGGTTCAGTTTTCAGTACGTTCCAGAATACCTAATTGACGGTAGCCCGATTAGCTTGAGTCTCCCGTTACAGGAAGAGCCGTATCTGTCGAACGGACTCCATGGATACTTCTCCGGTCTTCTAACGGAGGGCTGGTTGAGGGAAGTCCAATCGCGAACCATGAAGATTGATCAAAAAGATGAGTTTAAGTTTTTGATACGCACCGGTGCCGATTTGCCCGGGCTCGTGGCTGTGGAACCGGACGAAAATGAATATTTGTAATATCTGTTTAAAGCCTGGAACTTCCCGGGCCCCGTATTATCATTCGAAGTGTTTAAAGCAATTGTTTCAGACCGACAGAGTGGACCCCAGGATCTCTTTCAATCGAGGCGAGCTATTCACCGAAGTATCGAAGAAATTTCCCCGGTATTCCATCGGTGGGATTCAGAAGAAAGGGCTGTGTAAAGTTGTTCGAGGTGATCTGACGATTGTCGACTCCAAAGGGACGCATATTATCAAGCCCAGTCCGGAGCAGTATCCCTACACCTCCGAGAATGAGCATCTAACAATGACCCTGCTCAGAATGCTTGGTCAGGATGTAGCGAAGTCAGGCCTGGTCCCGTTTAAAGATGGCGAGTTATGCTATATCACGCTTCGCTATGACAGGATAGAAACGCCTATTCACCAGGAAGATATGCTGCAAGTAATGGGGATCTCTAATAGCGATTCCGCCAGAAAGTACGACTGTGCCAGTTACGAAGATGTGCTGAACACAGTTAAGAAGGTATCCGGCTTAGCCGCCACCATCCCTGTGTTTAATCGAATCCTGTGTGCGTACATTCTGGGAAATGGTGACTTCCATCTCAAGAACATCTCTGTGGAGGTGGGAAGCCCTGTCAAGCTGACTCCTGCATATGACTTCATCAATACTGCGTTATATGGAAATAATTGCGAAATTATGGCTCTTAAGCTGCTGAGCAACGGGGAACCTGACATCTACTCAAGAGCGGGAAAAGGACTCTATTATGGAGGGGATTTCGTTCAACTTGCGGAAAAAGTAGGTATTCCGTCTGGAGCGGCAAGAGGCCAGATCCAAAGGATATTGAAACTGGCGGCAAAACTTCCACGTACTGCATTAGGGCTGCTGCCAAATGATCTGGAGAAGAAGTACATCGAGGTTCTGGATCAGCGGGCCCGATTCTTGGAAGTGTTCCGATATCTGCACATATAAGAAGAGTTTTTTAGTCGAGCTTCCTTGTTGGATGCGTGAACTATCCTGACTTTCTGGGTCTTATTATTGAGGGTTTCAGCCCTTGAAAGCATGAAAAACTGCACTCAATTCTCCCCAATATCGCATGTTGCGTTGCCAGCAATGATACTTTCAAGCACGGAGTTTGGAGCAGTCTAATTAGCTATTGATAATTAGTGCGGCAATAGCTGCAGCTCCCAGTAAAAGTAGTCCCGTATTCGACTTCTTTTTTTTCTCAACTGTTATTCCCTGAGCTAGAGCATTTTTGTACGTTTGTTCAATACATTGGGTGATGGAAGACATGGACTCCCCATAACGTTCAGAAAGTTCGAATAGCTGCTCCATTGTAAGAGAGTAATCGCCCTTCTCAAGGCGGGAAAGGCTCGAAACCCCTATATTTGTACCTTCTACAGCTTGATACTGATTCAAACCCGCTTTTTTCCTGTAGTGAGTCAGTACAGCACCTACGACTTGATCAAAAATTAATCCAGGCTTCATGTTGATTAAATGCAATGTTTGTGGTTTTGTTGAATTTGCTAAATAAGCAAATTATGTAATTTGACTAATTGGGGGAATTGTAATGGTTGGTATAGTGATAGTCTACATGGGGTTATATCAGCATTGGGCTTTAGTGTCAGATCGACAGCATTCGGGCAAGCCTATGTTGATTTCGAATACTCGCAGAAATGGTACCGTTAGGGAGGAACCATGGGATACGGTAGTTGGAAATCGTCCTTATAAAGTGTTCCCCGCCATGACGCATGAGCCAGTCCACACTATTGTGGCCAGAGCAAGAAAAGCAATAGGGTCTGTGAGATATGATCTACTAGATTACAACTGTGAGCATTTTGTTAAGGAAGTCGTCACAGGTGTAGCGAAGAGCAGCCAATCGTCGATGTTGAAAGTATTAGCCGGGCTGGCGGCCATTGGAGGGATATACATTGTCACGAGGAACCGCTGGGTGGCTTAATAGTCTTTTATAGATAGACAGGGAGAGCTAACCAGCTTCATTTTGCTTGGGTCTATGGTTAGTCGGAAAGTGGTAGCCAACATGATTTTTTTAAGATCTCTTTACTATAGAGTTTCTAGAAAGGCGATGAGAGCACGCAGTTCATTATCACCAGAAATCTCTATGTAGCCCAACAATGGAGATCGGGCACTCAACATTTTTCCATAGCCAAGTAGTTCTTCATCTGAGGTCCAGCCACGTTTCACAAAATAGGGAATCGGATTGGCATGGAAGAGTACAATGTCCTCAAGCGATTTATATTCTCCGTTGTGCCCGTATGGTCCTGTTTCAGCCACTTTGATGAGCGGCGGGGTTCTAAACTTAAAGCGGTCTATCGCCTTGAAGGTTACGTCAGCTCTACCGATATCTTGATGGTGAATATACGGCCCATATTCTCCTTGGGGTACTCCAATAGAATGGAACTGGAAGTCGGAGAAGAAAGGGCCATTGTGGCAGGCTGCACATCGACCCTTACCGTAGAAAACTAGAGCGCCTTCTTTCTGCTCTTCGGTGATTGCTTCCTGTTCACCCTCAATGTACTTTTCCCACTGAGACTGCTCACAGAGGCTGACCTTCTTGGCAATGAAAGCCGCAAGTGCGTTTCCAATGGTTGGAAGATCAAGAGACGAAAGCCCTGCCTTTTGCATGGCCGTCCGCAACTTATCGGCTTCGTTGGAGATATCAGACTCAATAATTTGTTGAATGACATTGTTGGCAGCAGTCAGCTTATCTGAATAATAGGCTTTATTGATTTGGCGTAGGTTTAGGTTTTCATCAAATGGCTTTAATCTTCCCAAAAACTCATCTCTTGCCAAAATGGGCATCGTAGCAGCAACAGCTAGTGGAGACTTATACCCAAGTTGGTAACCTTCCCCAACAGGAGAAATGATACGGCCATTCGTTTCCTGGATTACCCCATTCCAGAAGAAGATCTTATAGTCTTTATGTGCTCGCCCGAAGAGGGTAAAGGAATTCCTCGGGACAACAATTCCATCGCTGTATACGCGATCTACTGATTCTCCTTGTCCACCAACACCGACTGACACCGGCAATCCATCTGTTAGCGCTAATCGATCAATGTGGCAGGTTGAGCAGGAAGTATCCTTATCGCCACTTAAGACAGGAGAGTTGAAGATAATTTCGCCAATGGGGATTAATTGTGGATCGATGAGTTGTTCATTTACCCTGCAACTCACAGCCTTTAGCTGGAAGGTATCGATCACTCGTTGGAGCTTGGCATCAAGTGAAAGAGCGTCTGCTTGCATGGAAAGAAGGACGGCGCCGAGGCAGAGTAGATGATTTTTCATCTTTCAGTGAACCGATGCTGTTGAACTAACGCTTCAGTCCCCTTTTGATCAAGTTCGAGTGCTTTGAGGCCCAAATAGGAAAGAAGGTCTTCTGACAGACCGGCAGTTAGCATCAACTTCCGAGTCTTGTCATAATCGTGACAAATGAGTAAGTGTACTTGAGCTGTGTGGTTGAGAGATTCGTTTTGCTCCTGCTCTGCAAACCACGTTTCGTCCATCGCGTTAGCACAGGCTGATGAGAGTTCTATATAGTCATCATAATAAATTGCCAACGCCAAACCTGGAGCTATGAGGTATTTTCCTAGCCAAGCGATGCAAAAAGCTGATACAGACCACTGGAATAGGTGCTTGGTCATTGTGCTGCTATCCCAAGGGAGTTTAGCAGCTCCTGATCTATTAAATCGGAAGCTGAAAGTCCCTTGTCTATACGATAGCTAAAAATGGCTTGCCTGGTTTGTGGCCCCATGATGCCGTCAACAGCCCCCTGATAGTAGCCGAGTAATTGTAGAGCTAATTGGACACGCCTTATTAGAAGGGCTCTATCCTGTTTGGCTTTCTGCTTCTCGCTTGGCGTGGAGTATTGTGGTTTGCTTGGCTGGCCAAGTGGATCTGACTGCTTGGTAGGAGGCGGTGTATAGGAGGGTTTGGGAGTGTAGTAACTGCTCCCCCCGGAAGATGAGCGATGAGAAGAGTGACTTCTATGGGAGGAATGACTGCGATGTGCGGCTATATAATCCGGCGTTTTCAAATTCAACGGAGCAATTATTGTATCGTTGGGGAACTTGGCCGAATCGGAATGGCTATTCTGTGGGAGAGCCGTGTCCAAGGCCGAACTATTTAATGACAGAAAACCTGGCAATAAGGCTGCTAAGTTCCATTTACGCATTGTTCGATTCTCCTGGGGGGATGATGAAACTTTCCTCTCGATGATGTGAAATATCCAGGGCATTTGGATTTTAGCTGACATTGAGAGCATTCATTCGGATAGTAGTTCTTCCAATCGGAGATAGACTGGACAGCATAGGGCCATAAATCTTCGGGAATATGGCATAAGGGGAAGTTAAATAAGCATACGGGGAGAGAAGCCTCAATGGCAGCTTCAATCCCATTCCGTAGATCATCCAAATAAGATGATGGGGAGAGGTAGAGGTTATGCCAACTATTTTTAGCCCACCCGGTAGGTTCCAGGTTCATGATGGAAACTTGTACGATGTTGGATAGGCAGCGAGAGCTGAACTCGACGATTGTTGAGATGTCCTTGTAGTTTTGTTGGGTTGGTATGATCCGTAACTCAATTGGAATGCCCAAATTCCCTGCGTTAATTAACCCGTTTATGGTATCTCTATATGCTCCATGAGCGCCGACTAACCTATCGTGATTGCTTCCTAGAATGGAATAGAGCGGGATCCCAAAAGTAATCGACGTATCTTGGCAGCGCTTAGCGATTTCAGAAGCGAAGCCAGTATCAGAGAAAGCGCGGCCATTGCTTAGTATATGCAAAGACGTTGATGGAGCATGAAGGATCACGAAATCCAGGAATCGGAGAAATTTCTCCCGATATAGCAATGGCTCACCACCACTGATGCCGATAATGTCATCTGATTGAAATGCCGCTATTGCCAGTCCTGCCTGAACTAACAAGTGGTCATCGTCTCTTTCTTTAGGCGGCTGGGAGCAAAATAAACAACGGTTATTGCATCGCTCAGTTACAAGAACCGTATTGTGGTTTGCATTGCGAGAGAGAATGACCCGTAAGGTTCCGTTAGCGTTAACAACACCGATGTCTCCATCGCTGATGTTGCCAAGCAGACCAGAGCTTCTTACCACACCTGTAATGCATTGAGAATTAGGCTTAGGAGAGTAAACGTCGTCTTTAATTAGAATCTGGTTCAAATAGTGATTGGAGGAATCAGGGACGGTAGTGCGTAGTAAATAGTGTCCTGCAGCAATTGGATTTTCCGGGGGGAGCTGAAAGACGTCTTTCCGGATGGTTTCAACCATGACACCAATCCTTCAAGATATTCCTTGTAGGGGGATGGCTGTAATAACGGTCTAACAAAAAGCGAAACATGTTCTTGTGATAGTGACAAAAAACAGAGAGGGACTTATCTCCAACAGGCTCTCCCATAAGGCTAATATGCTGACAAGGGTCTGATCCACAATAGGGTTGGTAGGCGCAGGTTTCGCATCCTGGATGAACCAGGTTGAATGATGAACTAATCAGTTTTTGGTAGAGGTCATTTTTAACTAGGGAAAGAGAATTCACTTCCCCGCAAGAAAAATCGATGTCGCCGATGACCCGTTGCAACATCCTGGTTTCGTCGCTTCCATACACCTTTGAATCGTAGTTAAAGAGAACACAGTTAAGTAATAACCCACTAGGCGACTTCAGGTCTGCATATTGTGAGTATCCGGGAATCAGTACTCTTTTAAGGTGAATAGCAGCGGAGCTTTCCACTAGTGGGATGCCTTCTTGATTGTGCTTGATTATGGTATTGAATAGCTTCTCATAGAATGTCATGTACTCTGCAATACTGTACTCCGTTGACGGCTTTGTATTGGCAAAACCATAGGGGCTGATCGGCCTTACGAACATCTCGTTGATGCCAAGTTCCAGATGGGCTTCGATGATAGATTCGGGAGCCTCAAGGAGGCTTCTGGTTACTGTCGTGACGGTGGCAATTCGATTTGCCCCTAATTCTTCAAGAATTCTTTTGACAGAGTGTTTCAACCGTTCATAGGAGTCTTGAGATGGAAGTATCCGGTTGGCATTGTGTACTTCTTGCTGCCCATCAAGAGAAGTGGAGAAGTACACCGCCCGATTCCTGGCCCACGAGAGAATGCTTTCGTCCATTAACGAGAGACTGGTGGTGATTACCAACTCAAAATTACCTGGCTGTAGCTGACTCTCCGCCTGATCATAGATTGCTTTGATCAAATCCATTCGGAGTAGTGGCTCACCTCCTTGAATTTCAATTTTGTAGGGAGGGGGCGATAGTCGTTTGATGGTGCTGACAATGATTGAAATAGCGTTCGGATCCAAGTCATAGCCAGAAGCTTTTGCATTGGCCCGGCTGACTTGACAGTAATTACAGGCGTGATCGCAGCGTAGCGTCGGCACAATCATGAATATCGGACGAAATTCGAGTTCCCCTAATAGCTTCTTGGCTAGTGCCGAACTTAGTGCAGCTTGAGTTGCGTCTAGGTTGTCGTTGTCAGAGACAAAGAGTTTGCTTTGAAGTAGATCATTTAAGGTCCTATTGGAGGTTGCCGAGGACTCGATAAATTCATCAAATTCTGATTGGTCCAAACAAGAGTGGAAGCCCGCCACATTGCTGAGGAAAATACTCCCACTGTCGAGGCGGTCGAAATTGAAAGGCAGCATCCTCACGCTTCAAGCCTCTGTTGAATACTCTTGAGAACATTGAGAGTGATTGCCTCGCGAATCGTTGAGGTCTTTTCCATGACATTTTCCCTAAGGGTGTAGTCGTTGAGTAGCTTGTCAAGCTCGTAGAATAGGTCATTGGAAGGGGATTCAAATTGGATTATCCAATGCGTTGAGGAGTCGCTTAGTTGCCATCGTGAGTAGGGAGTGAGCCAATATAAAGTATTTCTGATTACCCACTCGGTGTAGTCAGATTTCTGCAATTCTCTGATTTCCATATGGCCTCCTGCTTTCTTAATAAACTATAGACTGTCCATAAGAGTTGCGACAAATCAAGCCGCACTATCGGCCTAGAATAAGGATCACAAAATAGAGTAACGACTGTTCTTTGAACAGAAACGTTCTTTATGAAACTAGGAGAACGATGTAGTGGTCAACCAATCCCGGACATTGTTTTAAGTTTTTCTTCAGCCACAACCGGAGCAACTCCATCATTAAATGCATGAGGCCTTTGTCGGTTGTAGTAACTCATCAGGTAATTCCCGATATCCCTCCTGGCTTCTGCCAAGCTTCGATACCCAAACCTTGGAATCCATTCTGTTTTGAGACTCCGGAACAAGCGTTCCATCGGAGCATTGTCCCAGCAGTTACCCCGACGGCTCATGCTTTGCTCCATGCGGTAGCGCCAGAGCCTCTGGCGAAACTTACGGCTAGCATATTGGCAGCCTTGATCAGAGTGGAACATAACCCCTGAAGGTTGCCCTCGTTGTTCCCAGGCATGATCCAGCGCTTTCACCACCAGATCAGTATCCGGGCTGGATGATATAGCCCAACCTACAACTCGGCGTGCAAACAAGTCCAGAACAACCGCCAGATAACTCCAGCTCTGACCGGTCCAGATATACGTGATATCTCCACACCAGACTTGGTTCGGTTTGGCTACAGTAAACTCTCGGGCCAGACGATTTGGGATATCAAGCCGCTCCAGTGTGGCCTGTTTATAGTTATGAGGCCCTGGTTGCTTGCTGATGAGTCCTAATTCATTCATCAAGCTTCTGACCTTAAAGCGCCCAATCATCACTCCTTCATCATTGAGCATGCCAGCGATTGTTCGACTCCCCGCAGAGTTTCGGCTTTGAGTGAATATTCGATTCACCCTGGCTCGTAGCTGCAGATGCTCAACATTGATTCGACCACAACGTTGGCGATGCTCGTAATAACTAGAGCGACTGACGCCGAACACTTTACAGACCATTTCTACGGGCTTTTGCTCACTCAAGCGGTCTATTAGCGCGTACGATTGATTTCGTCCGACATCAAGAGAGCGGTAGCCTTTTTTTAAATGTCCTTTTCCTGCTCCAAGCGCTTACAACGGGCTTCCAGTTCCTGAATCAGCTGTTGCTCTGGAGTAAGAGCTTTGCCCTTGGGAGTAATACCATTACGTTCTTCTGACAGTTGTTTCACCCAGCGTCGAAGGGCATTCTCTCCCACATCAAGTGAAGTACTGGCTTGGGAAATGGTATATCCTTGATCAAGCACCAGACGGGCGGCTTCTTGCTTGAACTCTGGTGAAAAGGAACGTCGTTTTCTGGTCATTGAACACCTCTTGTATGGTGGCGATCATACCACCTAATTTGGTGTCCGAGATTATTAGACCACTACACGACCTATTTTTATAAGGTTAGAGGATAAATTGAGTGGAAGCGCAAATGTCAGTTAAGGGCCCCAACATAGACATCGAAGGATGTGCTATCTTTTTAAATCATATCGGATGGTGACAGGGCATTACGGTTCCAAAGCAGCAATTGGGACTGCGTTCTAAAGGAGCAGGTAAGACTCAGCATGTTTAAGGGTGGAATTGCAGATAAACTTGGCAACGGGTATGAGTCAAAGTGGATTGTTAAGTACCTAATATTACTTGTTTCAGGAAAAGCTAAATGGTTTAAATTCGAGGGGCTGGATACTGAATACACTGGCTTTGAGTTTGCCTGCGAGGTTAATGGCCGAACAGAGTGGCACCAATCTAAGAACAACTGTTCGAAAGGTAACTGGTCAATTAATAGCCTAGCAAGCGAAGGCATATTAAGAGCGTTTGCTAATAGGCTAGGAAATGATCCTACTGCACGATGTTTTTTTGTATCGCAAGACAATGCCAAAGACTTCAGAACATTATCAGAAAAATCACGCATAGCTGATGATCTACCCCAGCTAGAAGATCATCTATCTAGAAAACAGGCTGAAGCGCTTGCTGAGTTAAGAATACATTGGGACGTTGATGATGCACTTCTTTTTGATTGGTTGAATCGAAGTATTGTTGAAATTATCCCTGAGCGTGAACTGGATACTTTTATTGACTGCTATGGCGACCTTTACTTTCACGATGGTAAAGGCACTTATTCGTTTCTTAGAGGTATATTGGAAGACAACTTCAACACCAAGCTAACGACGGATGATCTGAGAGAACAAATAGCAAAAAAGGGAACATTGGAATTTAAAAGCTGGCTTTTTGATTCGACGCTGAAAAAGAAAGTTGATATAGAAACAGAAGCTTATTTGGATTCCTACTTACCCTTTGGTTTTTCAGGAACCATAATTGAACGGCAGACCGAGAACGATGTTGTCGATATGGTTTTAAACAGGCAATCCGGCGCAGACATTATATTTGTTACAGGTTCTGCAGGGGTGGGAAAATCTGGAATCAATCGAGGAGTATTAAAAAAGCTGATAGATAAAGAGATACCTGTGTTAGCTTTTCGTATTGACCAATTTCTATCATGCAACAATAAGGAAGAGTTAGGGGCGCAAATTACAGGGCAACGAGAAAGCCCTGTGACAATTCTTAAAACCTTGGCTCCTGATGATATTGCAGTACTTTTTATTGATCAAATCGACGCTGTTAGCGATATTTCTGGTCGAGGAGGAAATGTCAAAAAGGTCCTTTTTCGATTGCTAGAAGAAGCCAAATCATTCGGCACAATAAAAGTCGTAATGTCTTGTAGAACATTCGACTTAAACAACGATGCTAGGCTTAAGGACATTTATGACCAAGACGCAGTCTCAAGCATTGAGGTTCCACAACTGGATTGGGATAGTGAAATATTGCCCTTATTAAAAGGAAAAGATATTGAAGTACAGCAATTTACGGATAAACAGAAGAATTTGCTCAGTCTGCCGATCAATTTAACAATTTTTTTAAATATTTATGAACAAGGCTTTTCATTCAGCTCAACTACCGCTCTATATCGTGAGTTCCTAATTAAGAAGCAGAGACATATTTCCTCCACCTCAAGTCCAAATTGGACTTTGGCTCAGGTTCTTGGTGAACTTTCACTGTGGATGAGTGAAAAGCAACAACTATCAGCACCAGTTCAAATACTTGACCAATATCCAAATGCGCTTGAAATTTTGTCGTCGGAAGGACTAATAACGATTTCTAAGCATAATGTTAACTTTTTCCATGAGAGCTTTTTCGATTACATTTACGCGAGAAGCTTTGTTACTAGTAAAATTAGCATTGATGAGATGTTATGTAGCGGTGAGCAGCATTTATTTAGGCGAACACAAGTTCGTCAGATCTTAGAAGCTATACGCGAAATTGACAGCCAGCGCTATCTGGAAGAGCTATGCCAGATACTCACAAGCGATAAGATTCGTTACCATATTAAATCAGCGATAGCTAGGTGGTTACGATCACTTAATAGCCCTACGAGCACCGAATTTAGGCTGCTTAGTGAGTTAAATACTGAGAAAGGTGAATTTCACTCATTATTTAGGATGGCTGTTCTCGCGCCAGGGGCTTGGTACAATCTATTAATAGATAATGGTTGGATACGACAATACCTAACGAAGGGCAGCGAACGAGAAATACACGACATCTTATGGCTTTTGTCTATATGTGCAGAGAAATCCCATGAAAGTGTAGCATTAGTATTACGTAAAACGTTAGCAGTAAAGCCTGAATTGGTAAGTAAGCTATTTTCTTGGTTTATTAAACTTCATTTGCGCGAACCTGCGCCGGCATTACTAGAGCTATATTTAGAATTGATAGATCAGAATCCTAAATGTTTTCTTAAGAGCCTAGCTGATTATAATTTTTCCCTGCATTTTCATGGATGGGTTGATTCTGCACCAGACCTATGTGGACAGCTCATTAGGAAGGTTTTCTCTATATGGTGTAATGAGAACCCCGATGAAATCCCTTTAGTTGGAGGCAAAGAATCAATTATTGATTCGCACTCCCTATCCGAAATTGCAAAGAAGTCACCCTTAGCCTTTATTGAAGGTACCACAGAAGTTTTTATTTCTGCGGTTACGGCTGCAGTTAATACTAATGAATATCATTATGAAATTAGTCGAAGAGCTTATTCAGGTATAAATCATGGCTTCGACGACTTTTTGAGTAAGTATCGTAAGTCAATTATTCAGGTCGCAGTTGAGCAGCCCAGTGTTGCCAAGGAGTATTTATTACTTCTACCAGCTAAAAAACATAACTGCTTTATGCATATATATCTCGAAGCTATAGCTTCTGCACCTGTATCGCTGTCATATTTGCTACCTGATCTTATTGATGGTGAAATGGCATTTGAAGCAGGCTTTAATGGGGCCAAGTGGTTATCCTTGGCAAACGCATATAAGTCTGCTTCGCCTTATTTGAGTGAGCAGGAATCTAAAATAATAGAAGAGCATATCACCAGCTATATGCCTGAAATAAACTATTCGCTTAGTGCTTATCAAATGGCTATAAGTGATTGTGATAATATCTGGAATACTACAACTAAAACAGCAATTGGCTATTTAAACCGATCAGGTTATTTACAATGGTGTATTCTAGAAACCGTAGGTGAAAAGTTACGTAACGATGTAACGAAACAAAAGCTTTCGCAATTACGTAGGAAATTTCCCAACGGTAAAGTTGAAAAACCTGACCATAACGAGGCTTCATGGGTAGGCCCCCCTTTACCAAAATCCTCAACAGAGAAGATGGATGACGAAAGTTGGCTTTCGGCAATAAAAAAATACAATGAAGATTGGTCATCAGGTAGATCTCTTGGAGAAGGCGGAGCAAGTGAATTGGCAGGCTGCTTACATGGATATGCTGTACTGAACCCGAAAAGGTTTTCTGCTCTTAGTCTAAAAATACCTCATGATTCAAACCCTGCATATGTCAGAGAAATTGTTAGGGGACTTTCCGAGTCTGAAAATAGTTCAATTACTGATGCTGAGCTTATTGACGTTATTATGCATGCTCACGGGCATCCTAAAAAGCCTTTTGGTGAGGCTATTGCAAGGTTGATTAGATGCAAACCTCATCTTACTGAGAATTCAGAGATACTCGATTTATTGATATGGTACGCACTTAATGGCGAGTCTAGTGAAGATGTTGATGAATCAAATTTGGCAAGAGAATCCATAGATATAGATAGCTTGTTAGAAGGTGGAGATCAATTGCACATTAGAGGTCTTAATGGTGTTCGAGGAAGTGCGTGGGATGCGTTACATATTGTGCTTGCTGATGTTTCTTCAGCTGAAGAAAAAATAATTGATGCAATTAAATTTTCTGTAGAGAATGAGCCATTAGTGAGTGTGCGCTGTTGTATCATGGAGTCTTTTTGTGCCATTTTTAATAAGGATAAAGATCTTTTTTCAAAGTTGATTTATCAATTGATTGATCCAGATAATTGTAAAGTTAATGAAACGCATACCGCATTGTCACCGCTTATAACTTATACAGGTATATACCTTTTCCCGTATGTTTTTATTCAACTTCCTGATTTGGCAGTGAGACTGGTTGATAAATTGATAAATAGCAATAATGCTAATATGCACTTAATTGGTGTATGGCTAATTTATTGTGAGAGCTTCCGGGATGAAGGGTTTATTGAAAACGCAGAGTCCTATCCAATAACAAAACCCGTATATAGGAAGATCATGGCAAGTGTTGCTAGAGATGTCATAGGTTGGACTGCTAGTAAAGATCGTGCCGAAATGCTATTGAACGAGTTTTTTCATGATGTTGATGGTGATATCAGGCGTAGGGCTGCATCTGCCTTTAGGAACCTTGAAAAAGATGATTTTGTACATTACAAGAATATGTGTCATAACTTTATTGATTCCCCGGCTTTTACCTTTCACGGTTCATATATGCTATATAAGTTTGAGGATGTCGAAGAAAATATTAGTGACATAATTGTCTCATCAGCGGAAAAAATTATTAGCACAGCTATTGCAAAAAAGCAGGCAGGCGAGACGTTTGGTTCTGATCTACATCAAATTCAAGATCATTTAAAGAGTGCTTATTTGGCTTCTGAAGCTAATCCTGAAGAACGAAAGAAGATTCTAGATCTAATCGATCTTATGTTGGTTTATGAGATATATGGAGGCGAAGAGATTACGACTCTAGATGATCGCTATTAATGTATAAATTGTTAATAAGCTGAGTTTAAGTGCAGTATATTCTAGCTTCTTTCCGTTTTGGCTATCAGGGCGGGTCTGTTCAATTATAAAAAAGGCGACTTTAAAGTCGCCTTTTTAAAACCCGCAAAATGTTTCTAGACATAAAATGTCTGATTACAATTTTTAGCATAAATTGGCCATTGAGGTCATTTTATGTGCAGATCAACACAAGGGTGTCCATAATCTATGGATGAGGAAAGTTAGAAAAGGGACATCCACTAACTGGTATACTGAAAGAGAACTAGGACTTCCACAACCCCTCTGACGGAGCGGTTCTCGTTCCGTAGTCTTCTACTTTTTTATTCAGTATTTAGATTCAAGGATGATCGACCCTAGCTAAAGGAGCTCATTACCCTTTCCGATACCCATAATTATTTTGTATTACCTGCTACGTGTGTCGGGTGTTTTTGTTTGGTTGCGACCACTTTTCTGGACAAAGTTATGGACAGCACAGTTGATGGATTGCGGGTCAACTGTTTGAAATGTCCGATATCTCCGCAATTAACTTTTACCCTCCCAAACATCGGATGATATAGTGGTTCTGTGTGACTAAAACAGTGGTATGTTTATGAGTAAACATGATAACCCTCTGTCTAAAAAGGAAAAAGAAGATATTGAAAGGGGAAATGCGGAAGCTGAGGAATTATTGAGAGAACTGGAATCTTTTTCTGGAGCGCAGCGACTTGGAGACGAAGCGTATGAGACCGCAATGAGAGAGTCTGAGAACAGACGGAGACTGAAAGACACCTCCTAAGAAACAGGGTTCTGTCGGATCAAATTGAAACAATTCCATATAATAGGAACAGAGCTTATTAAATCAAGATAGGCATCCAAGCGGTATAGAATTGGTTTTGATTTAATCAGCTACCAAAGCCAGCACTAGAACTTATTCCTTTTCGCAATATACAAGACGAAGAAATCGGGATTAGTATGATTTGAGGCGATACGATATCATTAGCCCTTTCGACTCATTTAAATGAATGCAGGGTAGGTGGAAGGGTGAGATTGCTCGGCTCTATCTGCCAGTATTAGTATAAGTTAATTAACTCATTGATTTGTAAAAGAGCAGACTGACAGCCAGTTTTGGCGAGTGACAGTTCATTTTGGCGAGTGACAGCTCATTTTGGCTATCGGCATGGGGAGAGCGATATGGCGCGTGGTGTAAATAAAGTAATTTTGATTGGTAATTTGGGAGCTGACCCGGAAACTCGATACACACCTTCCGGGAGTGCGGTCTCGAATCTGAATATCGCTACGGATGAAAGTTACAAGGACAGACAAACCGGTCAGATGGTGCCGCGGACTGAATGGCACCGGGTTGTTATGTTTGGCAAGTTGGCAGAGATTGCCCAGCAATATTTGAAGAAAGGCTCCAAAGTCTATATCGAAGGTCGCCTGCAAACCCGTAAGTGGCAAGATCAAAGCGGACAGGATCGTTATACCACTGAGATTGTGGTCGACATGCAGGGGCAAATGCAGATGCTGGACGGCCGCGGTGGTATGGATAACTCTTCAGCTCCTATGGATGATGGATGGGGACAACAATCTGCTCCTGCATCTGCGCCAGCAGCACCACAGCCGCAAAGAGGCGGCGGATATGGAGGTGGTGCTTCCAGCGGTGGGTATGGTCAACAACAAAGGCCACAGTCTCAACCTCAACCCCAGCATCAGCCGCAGAACAGTCCACAACCCATCGACGACTTTGATGACGATATTCCGTTCTGACGAGCACTATAGATAATAGTGTAAAGAAGAGCCCCATTAATTGGGGCTTTTTTGTGTTTGTCTAAAATGTGATTTTTATGCAGCACTATCATCATGTGCTATGGGGGCTGAGTTCGATCCTAGGTAGTGGAATTGATCCGGCCAGGCAGTTCGGGAGAACGTAGCGTCAAATAAAAAAGCCCTGCAGGACAGGGCTTATGAAGAATACTTGTGATTACTATCGGTGGAGAAGAGATTCGTCTGAGATATTCAAAACGATATCACTGCTCGAAGTTCCTGGCGAAATATCCATTAGCAGCTGAGTGCCTGCTTCGGTTCCATCTGTGCGCCAAAGTTCACGGCCATGTTCTTCGTCTGTAGCGGTAAATATCAGCACGTCGTTGACTTTGGTAAGGCCTGATGGATAGGAAGAACCAGCAGGGTTGATATCCGCCACAAGCTTCAGGTCGTTGCCTTCGACTCGATATAGTTCCCGGTCTTCCATAGCATCCATCGCCTGTAAATAGGCAGTACCGTTCAAATCAGTAAGATATCTGGGTAAATAATCAAGATTATTATCCATCGATATCTTGACGACATCATCTGCCCCATTTAATCGCCATAGGGCAGCGTAGGTTTCATCCGGGCTGGATCTGTTTACTCCGTAGAAGCCATTAGATGTCGTATATATTATGGCAAATGCCGAAGTTGGCACATCCACCATATCAGGGTCTCCAGATTCCCCTTTGCTGAACCAGAGTCGTTCATTTCCATAAGCATCGCTATTGGCCTTAATCAGCAAAGTATCAGCAACAGTATAAAGTTGAGGAGAAGATGAGCTTGGTCCAGTCCACAAGTCTTCAATACGGGATACGACACCGGATTCCGGATCAAGAATCAGAGGTTCAATATCCATTGGTGGGGTGGGGACCAGGCTTATGTTGTACGCCAGAGGACCGGATAGCATTGAGCCTCCCAATGCCAGTTTGTTGCCAAAGGCCGTAAGATTAGTCGGATAGTAAACCGTGGGAGAAACCTGACGGGTTCCTTCTTCTGTGCCATCACTTTCCCACAACACTCGTAGGTTTGATTCATCGCTGGAATAGGCGTTGAAATACAATTTTCTGCCTACTACGGTGAGGTTCTCTGGTGAGCCGTAATGAGTCCCCGGTACCAGGTCTTTGAATAGCCTCGTGCCATTTTCTGTTCCGTCAGTAACCCAAAGCTCACGGCCGTTTTCGTTATTTTCCTGGGAGAAGTAAATCTTGCCATTAAAGCTGGTCAGACCGTAGGGCATGTCTCCCTCTATCACTTCTCCTATTGTTTTTGTTCCTTGAGCCGTACCGTCAGTAACAGCAAGAGCCGAAACTGGAGCTTCCTCTTCGTTCCACCATCCAACGGGGATCAGCCAATTGTCACCGAGCTTTTTGGGACCGAGTGCGACGACCACTTTTTTTAACAACCTGGTTCCATCCTGTGAGCCGTCAGTGATGTACAGGCCTAATGTATTTTCCCGGGACGGGGCCATTATTTCCGTTTCATTCATGGATTGAGCCAAAAAGAAGGTAACTTCCTTGGACTCAGATGAAGAGTCACCACCCGAGGACGATGATCCTCCACAACCACTGAGTACAATTGTGCCCATGCAAAGGGCTGCCACTAACAGACGCATTATTTACTCCTTCGTTTACTACATTCCCCCAGAGAGAGGGCTCCAGAAAATTCAGGGGGAGATGGTAGTCAAAGGTGACAATGAATATCCTGCCAATCTGTTGGACAAATCTGCCAAACGCTCCATAATCTTTCGTTTTCGAATAAGAACTCCTGATGCATAAGCCCAAAACTGTCGTTATCGCATTGTTTGATGATGTTCAGCTCATGGATGTGGCTGGGCCAGCGGAAGTGCTATCTGTCGCTAATGCCTTAATGGACAAACCCTGCTACGAACTACACTATTTCAACCTCGACGGGGATCATTCACCTCGAACCTCGGCCGGTGTTGCGTTGGATTGCAAACCGCCATGCGAGGAAGTATTTCGTGAGATTGACCTGCTGCTCATTCCCGGAGCAAGGGATCATATAATTCTGAAAAAAATCGAACAGCAGGATTTTATGGGACGCTTGCAGGCTTTAGTTCAGCGGGCCAAGATCAAAGCGTCTATTTGTATGGGAAGTTTTTTTCTGGGGGAATTGGGTTTGCTGGATCAGCGCAAGGTGACCACGCACTGGGATGGTATCGATCGTCTCAAGTGCCGGTATCCTATGGCGAAGGTGCAGAACAATATCCTGTATGTTAACGATGGCGATATCTGGACCTCTGCGGGAATTATGTCAGGTGTGGATATGATGCTGGCTATGGTCATGAATGACCTTGGCCCTCAGATGGCGCTTAGTGTGGCCAGAGTCCTAGTGGTTTACCTATTCCGTGACGGAGGACAGGCTCAGTTCTCCGCGCCAATCGATTTTCAGTCCAAGGTACGGGATCCGGGAATGCTGTCTCTGATAGCGTGGTTGGAGGCCAACCTAAACAGGGATATATCGGTGAATGAAATGGCAGAGGAGAGTGGTAACTCCGTTCGCAGTTTGCATCGAAAATGCCTGAATGCATTTGCTCTGACTCCAGCCCAACTATTAACCAAGCTAAGACTTGAGCGAGCGCGGTCGTTATTGGCACAGCATGAGCTGAGTATTAAAAATGTTGCAACACAATGCGGTTTCAATCAAACAGGATCGTTTACAAAAACTTTCGGTAAGCACTTCGGTGTATCGCCGAGCGCATATCGGGACCGTTTTTTTGGACATGATGAAAGCAAGTGATGGTACCCGGCGATAGTGACTGTCTGTTAACCCCATATTTCTATTGACTCAATCTACCCCAGGCCAACCGGATTGTTACGTTGCCGGACTCAATGATTATCCCTGTTCAAATTGATCATGTGCAGATAAAGAGCATGCTGCTGCTGATTGATTTGCAGGCCTTCATTGGACAAAAATATTTTTGCAACAATGGCTTACTGGACTAAGCTAAAGTTATATTAAAACCATCTTCCAGGTGGTGCTTTATTTTTCAATTGCTTGAGAGGCTAACTTTGTTGTCCTGGCCGTTATTTCGGCGTGGCAGGAAAGGGCTGGTAGGGATTGAAGTACGAGCGAACGGATTGGCAGTCGCAGTGGCAGAACCCGCTGCGGATGGGAACCGCATCAGCAGGCTCGATTTTATCGAGGCAAAAGCGGCGCAACGTTCCACAGCTCTGAAAGACTACGTCAACACCCATAAACTTGAAGGCATGTCCTGTAATCTGGTGCTACCGCCGGAGCTATACGGCTGGCAACAGATTGAGCGCCCCCCTGTGGAGGATGATGAACTGGCCCAGGCGGTTCGCTGGAAGATTAAGGATACCCTGGATTACCCCATCGACGAAGCGGTGGTGGATGCCTTTGAATTCCCCTCAGATGCACTACGTGGCAAACCTCCCCAGGTTAATGTTATCAGTGCCCGAAAATCCCTTATTAAAGAACTCATTGCCATGGTCAACGGCAGTGGGCTGAATCTTAAGGCTATTGATATCACTGAATTGGCGCTACGGAATCTTGTACTGGGAGTACAGGAGGAAGGGAAAACTGTTGCGCTGATGATTATGCAGGAACATCGTGGCCTGATGTTGCTGATCAAAGATGGAGCGGTCTACCTTTCACGAAGAATTGAAGCCGATATGGAAGGCTTTGATGATCCCGATATCAGTGCCCGTGTTGGTCAACAGCTGGCTCTGGAGATCCAGCGTTCCATGGACTATTTCGAAAGCCAACTCGGCCAAACCCCGCCTCGATCCATTATTGCCTCTTCAATTATGCATGAGGCGGAACTGCTTTCCCGCCTGGATGAAACCCTTGGGTTGGAGATTAAAACTTTACCGGAAGATCGGCTGGGAATAGCAGAAGACCAGTTTGTGTCTGCTCAGCATTGGGTCGCCTGTGGTGCGGCGTTGCGTGTAACCACCAAAGAAAGGTCAATACATGCAGCAGGTTAATCTCTACACCCAGGAATTCAGGCCCAGAAAAGACCCTCTGGCTTTTAAGAATATGCTGATGGTGCTGGGCGTTATATTGGTTATCGGTGGAATATACAGCGCCTATCTGTTCTGGGATGTGCACCAGCAAAAACAACAAGCGGCGTTATTGGATCAAGGGAATGTTCAGTTGCAGCAGGAGGTTGATGCTTTGCAGAAGCGGCTGGAGGTTCGGGCCCGTGATACGCAGCTTCAAAGCGAAAATGACGTGCTCAAAGCGAGATTGAAAAACACCCAGCAGCTACTCGACATTATCGATGAAGGGGTTAACGATGAAGACGAGCAGGGTGTTTTCGGCGAAATTCTGACAGCACTGGCCAAGCATCGATTGGAACCCATGTGGTTGAACCGGATCGCTATTCTGCAGGCGGGTGAACGTTTGATTCTGAGTGGACAGACGCAGGAACCTGATGTGATTCCCCAGTATTTGAAGGCGCTAGGCACAGAGCCTGTACTGAGCGGCCGGGCATTCAATGTTTTTCAGATCGAAAAGCCGGAAGGTACTCGTGATGACACCCGGATATTCAAGGTGGATACACTTACTTCCCCTGAAGGTTCCAGTCAGAACTCTGGTGCTGACAATGATGGTCTCTCGTCTAACGTTTCTACATTGATCGACAGGGGCACCAGCTAGTATGGAGATGAACTGGAAGCTTTTGGCAAAGCGTATCAATCGGCTGAATCAACGGGAGAAAGTCATTCTGTTGGTGACCTGCGTCGCTGTTCTGTTGATGCTGTTTTTACAGCTTGCCTGGGGGCCGCAATGGAAGGAACAAAAGCGGCTGAACCAAAGCTGGAGCAATGCCCAAACGCTTAACAATTCACTGAGTATCCAGAAAGAAACGTTGACCCAGGCATTGGCGCGGGATCCGAACCAGGCGCTGAGAGAGGAGAATCAGCAGCTCAGGAGCAGACTTGAAGAGAAAGAAAATGAGTTGAGAGCTAGCCTCTCCCGCTTGGTGACCCCTGACGAAATACCGCCGGTTTTGGTGGCGTTGCTCGGGGATAATCCTGGATTACAGGTGATTCGCGTTGAAAAACTCCCCACCACAAGAATTCAGCAGGGTGAAGGTAAAGGTGCGGCTGTATTGTTCAGTCACAAAGTCAAAATCGTGGTGGAAGGAACGTTCTTTGATGCCTTGGGTTACGTTCGGAAAATCGAAGCAGATACCGGAAGGATCCGGCTCATCAGCCTGGATTATCTGGTCGAGCAGTACCCACGCGCGGAAATGACTTTGGAGTTGGAAACACTGGGCTTGGATGAGAGGTGGCTGGGTGTTTGACATAAACGCTTTCCGCTCGCTGATCCTGTACGGCCTGTTGATGATATTGGCAGCTCCGGTCTTGGCGATCGAGACGACCAAGACGATTGGCGGCGTGTTGTTGAAAGACCCGACCCGACCCGCAGGCTGGCAGGCTGGCAGAGTTGCCGCGGTCCAACCACAAAAGCCTGTTGTGAGATTGGATTCCATCATTTTTTCACCCCAGCGTAGAGTGGCTGTCCTGAATGGCAATAGCATGGCCGAAGGGCAGCAAAGTGGCGGTGTGAAAGTGGTCAAAATAGAGCAACGACGCGTGCTACTGGAATGGCAAGGGGTGCGTTGGTATGCGACTGTGTCAGGAGCAACGGATGATGCCATCAGTATTCGGCGGGCGCAGTGACGAGTATTCGGAGAGTAGAATGATAAGATTCTGGCGTACCTTGTGTGGTGGTGCGATGGCCCTGGTGTTAGGGGCGTGTGCGGGTATCGGGCCGAGCCCGGTGAGTACAGACAATACACAGCATATTGAGGAGCAGTTACGCGAGGCACAACATTCTCAAGCACCTGCCAAACCTGACGCGCCTCCCCGGGCCGTTACCCGTGAACTGATTCCTCCCCTGAATGCCACCTCTCGCCTGCCTGAAGCCGAAGAGCGCTTTGATATCACGGTCAATGAACTACCCGCGAAGGAGTTTTTTCGAGGATTGGTCAGGGGGACTCCCTACAACATGGTGGTGCATCCAGACGTGACTGGCACGGTGTCTCTGGATCTGAAAAATGTCACTCTGGCGCAGGTCATGGAGCTGGCCCGTCAGTTATACGGCTATGACTACAAGTACAGTGACGGTATTTATAAAGTACTGCCTGGTGGTATCCGGACCGAGATATACCAAATCAACTACCTGAACATAAAGCGTCGGGGCGCATCGGACATCATGGTCAGCTCCGGACAGCTATCCAGTTCTGTTTCCGGTTCCAGTGCCGGTGGTTCTTCTGACAATAACAATAACGCGACTACGACCTCCAATGCGGTGTTGTCCCGGATTACCACTGAAACAGAATCTGATTTCTGGTCGACCCTGCAACAGACCCTGCTGACCATTGTCGGCGATGATGATGGACGTTCTGTGGTGACCAATGCCAGCGCTGGAATTGTGCTGGTAAAAGCCCTTCCAGAAGAGCTTCGTTCAGTGGAGGATTTTCTGAAGCGCTCCCAATTGATATTGCAGCGCCAGGTCATTTTGGAAGCCAAAGTGTTGGAGGTGGAACTCAGTAAAGGGTATGAGCAGGGGATCAACTGGAGCTATTTCGATGAGTTCTCCTCGCAGTTGGACCTGAATGGAGATCCCACCAAGAGCCTGACACTGGGGCAAACTTCCGACGCATTAACCAATACCGGTATCGAAGGTATTTTCAGTGCAGCACTGCGCATTAATGACTTCACCACGCTCATTCAATTGCTTGGGAAGCAAGGTTCGGTTCAGGTGCTGTCCAGTCCCCGTATTGCCACGATTAATAATCAGAAAGCGGTGATAAAGGTCGGAACCGACGAATTTTTCGTGACCGGTATTCAGACCAATGACAGCAACAACAGCGATGAAACCTCTACGGAAGTGGATATCACACCATTCTTCTCGGGTATCGCGCTGGATGTAACCCCACAAATCGGCGACGACGGCGATATTACTCTCCACGTGCATCCCACTGTCAGTGATGTGGAAGACCAGACCAAAACCATTGTGATTGGTAACCGGTCTCTGATATTGCCACTGGCACTGAGCACGGTGCGGGAAACCGATAGTGTCATCAAAGCCCGCAACGGCCAGGTCGTGGTCATTGGCGGGTTGATTCAAAACATCACCGAAGATGATTCAGCAGAAGTGCCGTTACTCGCCGATATTCCCTGGCTGGGTGAAGCTTTCAAACAGAAGCGCCAGTCGGAGCGTAAGAGTGAGCTGGTGATATTGATTCGGCCGATTATTTCCGATCCTTCCGTGGTGAACTCGGACCTGCAGAAGTCAGAGGGCCGGTTTAATGAGCTGCGAAATGTCATTGAGCGAGATTATCGCTGAGCGAAAGGGGGGGCTATGTACGAAACGCATTTCGGATTTACGGAAGCGCCGTTTTCATTAACGCCGAATACCCACTTTTATCTTGACTCGCTCAGTCACCAGAACGCATTTCAAACGGTGCGGGTTGCATTGGATACCATGGAGGGATTTATCAAGATTGTCGGTGAAGTGGGAACCGGCAAAACCCTGTTGTGCCGCCGTCTGCTGAATACACTGGCAGAGCCGTACGTGACCGCATACATTCCCAATCCACAGTTGTCTCCCCTGGATCTGTGTCTGGCAGTTGCAGAAGAGCTGGACGTTATGATCGAGCCTGGGGCCGGTCAACATCAGCTTCTCAAGAAGATTAATGAAAAGCTGGTGCAACACGCCATATCTAACCGGCAAGTGGTATTGGTCATTGATGAGGCTCAAGCCATGCCGGATGCCACCATTGAAGCTTTACGCCTGTTGACCAACCTGGAAACCGAATCCCGCAAGCTACTGCAGGTGGTGCTGTTTGGTCAGCCTGAATTTGACGAGTTACTCAGTCGACCTCACCTGAGACAGCTCAAGCAGCGCATTACGTTTCAGGAATATTTGAAGCCTTTGTCCAGTGAACAGGTAGGGCATTATCTACAGCATCGTGTGGTGCTCGCCGGTTATAACGGATCAGGATTGTTTCACCCTAAGGCGATCAAATGGATTGGTCGTTCAAGCGGTGGGGTTCCCCGCCTGATCAATATCCTGGCCCATAAAGCGTTGCTGGCTGCCTATGGTGACGGGCATCGTCAGGTGTCCGGCAAGCATGTGCGGCGTGCGGTAAAAGATACTGAAAGCGCCCGGCCTATTGGCTGGTTACTGGGGAGCTGGGCATGAGCCTGCTCAACGATGTTTTGCGTGATCTTGATAAGCAGAATGCTGCCAGGAGACAAGCTGGGCATCTACCGGCAGGATTAACCGGTCAGGCGCTGCCTGTCGGGAGCCGTATGAAAATATGGTGGTGGCCGGCGATAGGGATTTTAGTCATCTGTCTGGTGATATTTGGTTGGCTGAGTTGGCAGCGGGGCCAGTTTGTTGAGGCACAACTGGCAGATCCAAATAAGCCTGCATTGTCTGATGCTTCCCGTTCACAGGAATCGGATGTGAATCAGGAATCATCCCAACCCGAGAGATATGCACTTACGGATTCCAGCATCGCCACAGATTCTGTGTCCCTGCCTGAAGATACTGTGTCCCTGCCTGAAGATACTGTGTCCCTGCCTGAAATTGCTGAACCGCAACACCAGGAAAACTTGGATTCGGGCACCGTAGTGGAAGAGATTCCTGCACCTCGAGAGGAGCAGGTGAGAAATAGCACTAACGATTCTATGGTTTCTCTGGATGAGGGGACGTTAAACGTCACTCAGTCGAAAGCAGAGCCTGTTGCGCAAAAAACAGCGCTAATGACGGATACAGTACCGCCTGGGAAACTGGAGAGGGCACCAAAGCCGGTTCCCCTGAAATCGATCTCGAAGCGGGAAGTGACGACAACTGAATCCACGCCCTTTGATCCTGTGGAAAACTCCGTTGACCATCCGCAGGAACCTTCTTCAGTTGCTACGCAGCCTGCGAAAGCTGTTTCTCAGGCCGCTCCTGCCATTCAACCTTCTCAGAACCCATCAGCCCTAGCAGCAAGGAGGTTGCGTGAAGCGCGGGACCTGTATCAGAAAGGGAAAACTCTTGAAGCAGAGGACATGCTCAGACGTCAGCTCGACAAGACACCCGAAATGGATGAATCCCTCTATCAGCTGGGGGCCTGGTTTTTAGCGCGGGGAGGAATACAGGAAGCTCTGACATTACTAAACCAAGTGAACGAATCCAGCGGGGCGGCTTTACGGGAAATCAAAGCCCATGCGCTGGTGTCCTCCGGACGAGAGACGGAGGCAATGTTATTGCTGGATTCCAATCCGCCCAACGCACGTGAGTTTCCACGCTACCAAAGTTTGAGGGCCGGGCTGCTGCAACAGGCGGGGCAGTATGAAGAAGCATTAAAGCTGTATGCCGAGCTGGTTGATACCGATCCCCGGCGGGGAGATTGGTGGGCTGGCCTGGCGATAGCGCTGGATCAGACCGGTCGGGTGGATTCGGCTTTGAGAGCCTATCAGCAGGCGCTATCTGATCCGACGCTGACGGGCCAGCTTTCGGTATATGCCCGGCAGCGAATTGAACAGTTGCATCGTTATATTGGTTCTCATGCTACTGGTAGTTAGATTTTTTGATCGACAGCTAAGCTTTATCGATTGGTAGTAATACGTTTTCCATCGACAGTAAACATTCCATGTGGAAATAGACGACAGACCTATGGCAGAACCCAGAAAAAAAATCCGTCTTGGTGACCTGCTGGTGCAGGGGGAAGTCATCACTGAAGAGCAACTGATGACAGCTCTTAGTGAGCAAAAGAAGACTGGCGCCAAATTGGGACGGGCGCTGATTGAACTTGGTTATATGGATGAAGATAGTCTGCTGCGCTTCCTGTCCAAGCAGCTTGGCATTCCATTTGTCCAGCTTCGTCACTTCCAGTTTGACCAGGAGTTGATCAAGAAGCTACCTGAAACTTCCGCCAGGCGCTTTCGTGCCATTGTGCTTTCTGAGGACCAGGGAGAACTCTTGGTGGGGATGTCCGACCCCATGGACATCTTTGCCTATGACGAGTTGGTCCGTCAGCTTAAACAGCCCATACGACAGGCGGTGGTAAGGGAGAGCGAACTGCTGAATACCCTGGATATGGTCTATCGGCGTACCGAGGAAATTGCCAGTATCGCCGTTGAGCTGGAAGATGAATTGGGCGAAGACGCCTTTGACCTGGCGCAGCTGGCTGCCGGTGGAGATGATTCGGAAGCGCCCGTTGTTCGTCTGTTGCAGTCCATTTTTGAAGATGCGGTTGTCGCGAGAGCTTCCGATATCCATATCGAACCTGATGAAAATGTGGTGCGTATCCGACAGCGTATAGATGGTGTACTGCATGAGCAGGTCATGAAGGAGAAGCGTATTAACGCTGCTCTGGTGTTGCGCCTGAAGCTGATGTCCGGGTTGAATATTTCCGAGAAACGCTTACCCCAGGACGGGCGATTCAATATCCGGGTGAAAGGGCGTTCCATTGATGTTCGTTTGTCCACCATGCCGGTGACCTATGGCGAGTCCGTGGTCATGCGTCTGCTGGACCAGACCGAGGGCATGTTGAACCTGGAAGCCACAGGGATGCCTGATGAATTGCTGCAGCGTATCCGGGTATTGATCAAGCGCCCCCATGGAATTCTGTTAGTCACCGGGCCGACGGGGAGTGGTAAAACCACCACTCTGTATGGAGCGCTGACAGAACTCAATAGTTCGGCATCTAAAATCATCACGGCGGAAGATCCTATTGAGTACCGCTTGCCTCGAATTACCCAGGTTCAGGTGAATCCCAAGATCGGCCTGAATTTCGCCACTATTTTGCGTTCTGCCTTGCGTCAGGACCCGGATATTGTGCTGGTGGGGGAAATGCGTGATCAGGAAACCGCTGAAATCGGGTTACGGGCTGCTATGACCGGCCACTTCGTATTGTCCACTTTGCATACCAACGATTCCATCTCCAGTGCCATGCGTCTGATTGATATGGGAGCCGAACCCTATCTCGTCGCCAGTGCATTAACCGCGGTGCTGGCGCAGAGACTGGTCAAGCGGATCTGTGATGATTGTAAGCAACCTTACACGCCGACAGAGCAGGAAAAGATATGGTTGCATGGCCTGACACATACCGGGCTGCCGGACCATTTCTATCGCGGCAAGGGGTGCTATCAATGCGGCAATAGCGGATACCGGGGAAGAATCGGGGTTTTTGAGTTGCTGGAAATGAATGACTCGCTGTTGGAAGCCCTACGCTTAAACAATCAGAGTCAGTTCGTATCAGCCGCCAAAACGGCAAAGCTGTATCGACCATTGGCGTTAAGTGCGTTGGATTATGCCCGGGAGGGCGTCACCACCATCGATGAAGTATTCCGAATTTCAGCGTCCCTGGGAGAGGGGGTTGGAAAAGCGGCGATTGATTTCAGTTAGGTTGAACGATGGCGCAGTTTGCATACAAGGGTAGAGACAGCAAAGGGGGCCTGGTGGAAGGCACTCTGGAAGCGGCAAACCAGGAGGTGATTGCCAATGAACTGCTGCGCCAGGGAATTACGCCGACCAGCATTCGTGAAAAGGCGGCCCAGAAAGATGTGTTCGAAGCCATCCGGAAACATCCACTGTTTCGACGCAAGGTGACATTGGATGAGCTGATTATTCTCTGTCGCCAGATGCATGCGCTGACCCGAGCCGGAATACCCATTATCCGAGCTATTCGTGGGCTGGCGGAATCGACTAAATCAGAAACACTTTCCGAGGTTTTGGAGGATGTTGCCCGCAGACTGGAGGGTGGGGTGAATCTGGCCACGGCGATGCGGGCCCACCCGAAAGTGTTTAATGATCTGTTCGTGTCGATGATCCTGGTGGGGGAAAACACCGGCCAGATTGAGGAAGCGTTCAAGCAACTGGCCAATAACATTGAATTAGAGCGGGAGACCCGTAAGAGGGTAAAACAGGCGACTCGTTATCCGCTCATGGTCGTGACAGCGATACTGGTGGCTTTGCTGGTCGTGAATTTCTTCGTCATTCCGGCATTTGCCAGCGTATTCGCGAAATTTGGTGCGGACCTACCGCTGCCCACCAAGATTTTGATTGCCACCTCGCACTTTCTGACCACCTATGGCTGGTGGCTCGTTATCGGTCTGGTGTTGGCGCTGTATACCTTTCTGCGCTGGATTAAAACACCGACAGGGCGCTACCGCTGGGACCGTTTCAAGCTAAAGATACCCATTGTCGGTCCACTGTTTGAGCTGGTGGCGTTGTCCCGCTTTTCCCGCAATTTTTCGATGATGCTGGCTGCGGGACTTCCCGTGACAACTGCGCTGACGTTGGTGTCGGAAGCGGTTAACAACGCCTTTATCGGCAAGGCTATCGCTGAAATGCGGACCGGCATTGAACGGGGCGACACATTGGTCCGTACTGCCAGGACCTCTGAGATGTTCTCCCCGTTGGTCATGCAGATGCTGTCTGTGGGAGAAGAGACCGGGGCGGTGGATGCGCTGTTAATTGATGTGGCGAATTTTTATGACGAGGAAATCGATTTCTCATTGAAGCGTCTGTCTGAATCCATTGAGCCTATACTGTTGGTCTTTATGGGGGGGATGGTGTTGGTGCTGGCACTTGGAGTATTCCTGCCAATGTGGAACCTCGGTGCAGCGGCATTGGGCCGTTGATAGCTTGATTTATGGCCTGGAAATGCATGCTTTGGATACACCCGCTTTGGAAATATATGGTCTTGATCGCTAATCGCAGGCCAGGAAATTTGATGTCTGGTCTGGAGAGGTCGTAATGGGAAGGCTGGTGCAGTCATTAACCAGAGTGGAGCTATGGATGGTTATAGGCCTGATCGCGCTGATTGTGGTGGTGTTTTTTCGCAGCCTGAACAGCACGATCAATCTGGTGGAAGAGTTCAAGCCTGAACAGGTGAAGTCTGCACTGGAGGCGTCTCTCAGGGAAATCCATATCACTTGGCTGGCGAGGGGGCGTCCTGTCGGAGCCGGGGGGGAGATAGAGATTGGACAACAGCGGCTGAATGTAAACGATCAGGGGTGGCCGGTTGCCGTTGGAGGCGAGAGCGCACATGCAGAAATGACCGACCACTCATGCGAGGAAATCTTCTATGCCTTACTGACGGATTATGTGGCAGGGGAACTGATACCCAAGGGAAACGCCGCAGCACCTAAAGTGGGTGTCGTCGCTAGAGGGTTGGAAATAAGAGCGCTGGCAGTGGGAACTGTCTGCGTTTACCAGATTGGTATCGGGCGACAGGTAGGTTTCTCGTTGCTATATAACACTGCCAGCGGTGAGGTCAGGGGGGCAACCTCAGGTTCTGCCGGGCAGTAGGGTGGTGTTATCTTTCAATTTTTAACAAACGGACTTAAACAAACCATCTATACTTTTGATAAGTCAACGTAAAATTTACCTAGCTAGAGGTACTACTTGTGAAGAAGCAGCAATCAGGCTTTACATTGATTGAGTTGGTTATGGTAATCGTAATCTTGGGGATTCTGGCGGCGTTTGCTTTACCCAAGTTTGCGGACCTGACCGGTGACGCAAGGACCGCAAGTATCGAAGGGCTTGCCGGGGCACTGAAATCTGCCGCGGCGATATCTCGGGCCCAGCAACTGGCAAACCAGGGAACCCTGGGAGCGTCCGTGACTCTGGACGGCCAGGCTGTGACAATGGTGAATGGATACCCAACGGCTAATGCTGCCGGCATAGGTGCCGCAGCCGGTGTTGACTCAGCAGATTACTCGTCCTCCGGCGGCGGTACTGCAGGGAACACGACCATTACTTATACGATTAACGGCTATACCGGTGGTACCTGCCAGGTGACCTATACCTCTGCCAATGCTGCCACAGACAATACTGCACCGATTACCGCACAGCCAGCTGTTGCGGTGGATTCATCCGGATGCTGATTGTTGTGGTATGTGGCGTAGACAGGCGGGATTCACTCTGGTTGAACTGATTCTGGTTCTTATCCTTATATCTGTCTTAGCTGTATCCGCAATAGGGCTTTTTTCCACCAAGGGCGGTTATACCGCCCGCACTACCGCAGACCTGATACTCGCTCAGGCCCGGGTTGCACAGCAAGTGGCGCTAGGGCGAGCATTGGCGTCCAATGTCAGCTTTTCTGTCTCCCGCAGCAGTGATGAGATGACTCTCGGGGTCACACAGGACTCGTTTTCCTCTTCCCGCACCACTGACGTTCAGGACGTAACGGTAAGTTGGAAGGAATCAGGAACCACAAGCTGCACCGGTGGCAGCACTTCTGACTTCACGATGCAGTTTAATCGTAACGGCGATGCCTTTTCTCCGGGAGGTAATCCGGTCAACACGCTGATCTGTGTTGTGGGCAGCCAGACCATTCCTATCTGTATTTCCTCTCTGGGATATGCTTATGAAGGCCTGTGCGATTCGTAAGCGATGCCGTCAGAATGGCATCACCCTGATAGAGCTGGTGATCTCTATCGTTGTCCTGGGAATTGCCCTGACGGCCATTGTTTCAGCCATCAGCACATCCGTCAGCCGTAGTAGCAATATATTATTGCAGGATAGAATGATTGAGCTGTCACAGGCATATATGGATGAGATTGTCGGAAAACGGTTTGATGAAGACACGCCGATAGGCGGCTACCCGCCGGTGACCAACTGTACGATCAACACTGAGGAAGGGGATCGTGGCAGCTTTGATGACGTCGACGACTATGATGGTCTCGATGAAGCTCCCACCTCCCAGACGACTGCAAACTTTGCCAACTACACCGATTACCGGGTGACCGTATCGGTTGTTTGTGCCGGTACTGATATGGGGTTGTCTGCTGACAAATGGGCAAAACGGGTCCAGGTCGCGATTACGGCACCTAATGGTCAGGTCATGGTGTTTACCGCGTATAAGGGGAACTATTGATGACCCTTCGGCAACGCGGATTCACGCTCACGGAACTGGTGATGGTGATCGTGATTGTGGGTATTCTGGGAGTTGCTGTGACCCGGTTTATTACCGCCACTGTCGGTGGTTATGTCGATACTGCTGACCGCCAAAAACTGGCTTCGGCCGGTTATATCTCCTCTGAAAAAATATCCCGGGAATTGCGGACGGCACTGCCAAACTCCATTCGCCTGAATGCCTCTAATAGCTGTATTGAATACATTCCAATTTTGGCCGGCACCTACTATACCTCTATCCCGCTGGATGCAGCAGGAAACAGTATAGAGGCCGTTGGTGCGCGGGTCAGCAGTGCGGTGAGCGGTAGGGCCGTGGTCTATCCGGTTAGCGCCTCCGCGCTGTATTCACCGTCCAGTACCGGAGCCATTACATCGGCCACCGCGACACTGCCGGTAGGTACCGATGCTATTACGATCAGCTTGAGTGCCAACCATCAGTTTGATGCTGATTCCCCGGCTCGCAGGGTATTTATTGTTGACTCCCCCAGAGCCTATTGTGTGGTTGGGGGACTGATGTTCCTGTATCGGAATTATGGCTTCAACAGCAGCATTACGCTGCCCCCAACTGGAGGGCAACGAGCGGTTCTCTTGGACAATATATCGACCAGCACCAATGCTTTTGATTATACCCCGGCCTCGCTGGTCCGGAACGCAGTGGTGAACTTTCGTTATACTCTGAGTAAGAATGACGAAACCTGGCAGACTGAACAGGAGGTACACATCCGTAATGTGCCTTGATGTCCATCATTCAGACTTCCTGCCGTCACCTAAAGGTCGACTGGCTGTTGGTAGCCTTGGGTACCAGAGAGGCTCTGGGAACCCTAGAGGCCGTGGATACCAGAAAGGTCTGGGGTTGCCGGCGACCTTGTTCCTGATTGTGGTATTGGGGTTGCTGGTGGTGGCGATTACGGCGCTGGAGCGGTCCACGGCGGAAAGTGTTTCCATCAACGTACAGTCAGCTCGAGCATTTTATGCCGCTCAGAGTGTTGCAGAAGCCGCATTGGTGACGCTGTTTCCGATCAATGAAAGTGACCCGAGCGATGCGGCGGCCCCTACCGATTGCCCAGCACTGGGGGCGATAAATTTTGCCAATGACAATACCGGCTTGATTGGTTGCTCAGCCACGGTGGAATGCTTCAAAGACGAAGTAGGCGGTGAGTTTTATTTCACTCTACGCAGCACCGGAACTTGTGGTTCTGGCGGTGAAGCTGCCGTTCGGGTCGTGGAAGTGAGGGCTCGGTAATGGCGAAAATGAAGCTGCTACTGAAGCCGGTGTGCTATCTGGTATTCATGTTTGCGCTGTTCGCAAACCTGGCTAAAGCTGCCTATACGGTGGAAGAGATCACTGGAACGCCCTTTGATGCGACCAGTACGGCGGTAGCCTGGACCAATGATTCCAGTCTGACGGCGTATCCCCAGGATGATGATTTCGAGCTGGTGAATATTGGATTCACCTTCTATCTGGGGGAGATCGCGTACACCCAGGTCAGAATTCTTTCCAACGGCGCTTTGCACTTTGGTGATGATCAGGGCTTTTACAAAGACTACACCAATGAAAGTCTGCCGATTACCAGCGCCTGTAGTGGGGGCAATTGCCCAGGGTATGAAGAACCGGCAGATCGGGTGATTCTGGGGTATTGGGATGATCTTGAACCGTCTCTAGGGGGTAGCGTCACTTATGACACCCTGGGAAGCGGTTCAGATCGTCGCTTTGTGGCGACCTGGGACTCCGTGCCCCGATATAACGGAGCCTCGACAGCCTACAGTGTTCAGATTGTGCTGTATGAAACCGGGGAAGTGCTATTTCGCTACGGCGATGATGATGCCACTGGCACCAGTGCCACGATAGGAATCGAGGTGGACGACAGTGACTACACAGAGTTTTCTCACAGTTCTGACCGGGTTTCGGATGCCAAGGATTTGTTCTGGGTTCGGGAGTTTCCGGCCATTGCCAGTGTTAGTGCCAGTTGTACTGACTTCAATACCGTGACGGTGCAATTTGATTCGGCAGTACAACCATCGAGAGCAACCAATACCGCCAATTACAGCATTGATAACGGGGTCACCATCACAGCTGCAACGCTCGTCGACAGCACGACCGTAGAGCTGACCACCTCAACACTGTCTGCAGGAACCACCTACACTCTCAGCACGACATACCCGGATCAGAGCCAAAGTTTCAGTCTGACGACCGGGGCTGTTAGTGGAACGTTTGCCGATAACTTCAATTCCAGCAGTTACAGCAATAACACGGGAGACCTGAGTTGGGCCGGGAGCTGGCAGGAGGAAAATGACTATGGCGGTTATAGTAGCGGAGACATTCTGATCAGCGGAAACCGGCTGGTGTTTGATGATGATCAGGGAGATGGTCCTGCCATTTATCGCGCTCTTGATCTCTCGCCGTATGATAATGTCACGCTGACATTTGATTACTATACCCAAGGTTTCCTTGAGAGTAATGACCGGTTTGCTGTGCAGGTGTCCACCAACGGTGGTGTCAGCTATACCACCTTAGCCAGTTACTCCGATGATACCAGTGGCTCTGCGAGTATTAATCTGACTCCTTATATTTCCTCTTCCACACGAATTCGCTTTGCCGTCACTCAGGGATATGGCGGCAGTGGCGAGTTCATGAATATCGATAACGTTGCCGTGGATGTGTCCGGGTCCGGAACTGCCTGTATCAATCCGTTGGTAGGCTTGTGGCGAATGGAGTCCGGTCCTTGGGACGGAACTTCCGGCGAGGTATTGGACAGTTCGGGTAATGATCTCAACGGACGTACCGTCGGCGGTGCGTCCTCTGTAAATACGAATCCGGCGATTGCCGGTGACCCTGGGACCTGTTCCTACGCGGATTTCAATGGTAGTACCCAGTATATTGAAGTGGCAGATAATGATTTATTGGATCTCAGTGATGAGCTGACCATTACTGCCTGGGTTTACCCCAACGCACTGCCGGGGAGTGGGTTGATGAGTATCCTGTCGAAAGATGAGAACTACGAGTTTCATATTACCCCTGCCGGTGAGATCAATTGGTGGTGGAATGATGACACTGGAACGACCAGAGAGTTTGACAGTGTGGGAGCCAATATCACGCCGGGTAACTGGTATCACATCGCCATTTCCTATACATCCGGTGCCCAGGCGATATACGTTAACGGGGTGCAGCGTGCAACGCGCACTTATACCGGCGGCCTGAGAACCAATAGCGATCCACTTCAGATCGGTCAGGACCAGGTATTCGCCGGACGCTATTTTAATGGCCGGATTGATGAGGTCAGAATATACAGTAGTGCGCTTGATAGTTCGGAAATTAATGATATCTATGCAGACACTCATGATTGTCCGAGCTGTACGCTGGGCGGCTTCGCTATCACCCAGCCGTCCTATGGACTGGCCTGTCCGACTACCCGAGCGGAAATCGAGATCCGGGCTATGTGCGATGATGGCGTGACAACTCATGATGCCTATGCAGGTATTGTCGATCTGAGTTCCAATGAAAACAGTCTCAGTGAGTTCTATTCGGTTTCCAGTGGCGGTACTGAAATCAGCAGTATCACGTTTGATGGAACGGAAAATGGGCGACAGAGTGTCTATCTGTACCATAAAAACGAGAATGCGGATGTGGAGGTGACGGCCACTGATCGAGTGACTGGGCTTGATGGTACCGCTTCATCCGGTACAGACTTCAGAAGTGCAGGCCTTCAGGTGTCCTTACCTAATGCATTCAATTGTGCTAATTCCGTAACGCTGACTTTAACGGCTATAGGGCAGGATTCGGGCGGCGGGGCTTCCTGTACGACGTTGACTGGGTTTGATGGCTCAAAGAGTTTAAAGGCGTGGTATTCAGTTAATATCCACACATCAGGGCAGCCAGATGCGGATACTGTTTCCACCCCCATGGTTATTGGAGGGACAAGTTTCAATGACCAGAATAAGCCTCTGACAGATAATTTGTCGTTGACCTTCAACAATGGCGTTGCTACGACGTCGCTGACATACGGTGACAGTGGTGAAATTTTAAAGTTGGATTTTGAACATGATGTGTCTCCTTATGGGGATTCGGACTCCGGTCTGCCTGTATTGGATGGCAGTGCGGCAGGCATTATTGTAACGCCTGAGCACCTGAAAATTACCATCGATACCTCAAACTCTGATTGTGCCAGTGAAGACGAAACCTGTAGCAAATTTGTAAAAGCGGGTGATCCGTTTAGCATGACGGTGTCAGGTGTCTGCTCTGATGAGAGTGTGGCACAAAGTTATCAGGGAGCCGTTAATCTTTCCCATGGCCTGTTAGCACCGTCTGGTGGGTGGGATGGAAACATATCGATGTCACAAGCGACTATCTCGCTGAGTGACAATGGATCAAAGACCATCACAGACCAATCGTTTGATGAAGTGGGGGTTATTTCGTTAACCGCATCTGCCGTGGATAACTATTTCGGTCAAAACGTTACTGAGTCCCCAACAATCACGGTTGGTCGTTTTTACCCAGCCTATCTGGATGTCACCGCTAACGACCCGACGTTCAAGCATGATTCCATGTGTGATTTTATCTACCAGGATCAAGAATTCGGTTACGACACTGGCGCTGAGCCTGAGTTGACCATAACAGCCTACAACCGTAACGGAAGTGTGACTCTAAATTACGATAGCAGCTTCTATAAGCTGGGTGATCCCGATATGAGGTACGAGAACAAACTTATGGATACTCACCCCTCTGTATTCAACGATAATCGGGTTGGGCGAAGTTATATCTATCCAGCAGGAGCTACGCTGGATGGAAAGCGAGCCGTTCAGATTTGGGACGATATACTTACCTTCCAAAAGAGTAGCTATTCAACACCGGATGCTATGGATAAACCTTTTGCTGCTGATATCGATCTTATCTTTGATAGCAATACGCTGACCGATGACGACGGCGCCTGTTATCAATCCAATCCTCCCGCAGGAACCTGCCTGCCATATACCATCTCGAAAGTTGACGGCACTCAAATCCGTTATGGTCGCCTGCATATGGAAAACGCCTTCGGTCCAGAAACCGATCCCCTGACGGTCCCCATACAAGTGGAGTATTGGGACGGAAGTAATTTTGTGGTGAACGATGCGGATGGTTGCACGAGCTATAGTACGGAAAACTCCTGGATCACCATGCAGGATTACACAGACAATCTGGATGACGGTGAAACCAAGCTGGAAATTGACGGTAGTTCAGGAGCGTCAGAAGCCTTTGTCGGAGGCAAGTTTAACTACGGCAGCCGTAAGCAAATGTACCTGACCGCACCTGGTCTGGGTAATGATGGCAGTGTGGAGCTGGCGCCATCGGTTGATGTGTGGTTACAGCATGATTGGGATGCCGACGGAGATCTCGACAATCCCACTTCCCGTGCCACCTTCGGTCAGTATCGTGGACACGACCGCATTATTTATTGGCGGGAAGTGGTGAATTGAAGCGGTGACAGAATTAAATTTTTAAATCGAAATAGACTTCGAACTCGCCTGAATACTCGCCATCATCCTGTCCTGTAAACGAGAATGTGCCGGACATTTTTTCGTCGTTGTATTCAATGAGATTAATTTCGACGTTTGTTAGCCAAAAGCCATTAGAGCCCACAGTGTTGACGAACTCTGTGGCGTTAGAGCCTATATGAAGAGAGATCGGCAGCGTAGTGGGAACATTTAAGGTGGCATATCCATAGCTACCGACTGATAGGTCGTCGTAAATTTCAAACCGCATGCTGATCACTTCATCCCCATAAGGGACAATAAGTTCTATCGATCTGTGAATATCCCAGCTTCGACTCACTTCCCAAGCGCAGACATGGCTATACTCAGTAATAGAGACCGGACCATTGAGTATGAAAGTTCCACTATCTATTTGTACGTTCTCAGATATTTTGCGAAGTGTATAGGTGCTTCTATCTATGTATGCCTCATCGAGGTGGTGCGGCTCTTCAGAAGTCCTTTGTAAGCTATTATCCGATTGAAGACGAAAGCCAGACGAATCATCAGCGGATAAGTAGAGATAATCTTTTGACTTCTGGGCGTATGCTGGAGGTCTATGTCCATATCCCCAGCACCAATCATTTGCTATTCCATAGTTTGTTTCCTCGAAGACATATCTCTGCAGCGTGTAGTGAGTAGACAAATACTTATTGGTGGATTTTTCGTAAACGTCTACTTTAACTTCGTGTAGCCAAGTTCCAGTTAAATCCATTTCCGAGAGGGACTTAATCTGCAATGAAGACTCTTCTGAAGAATTGTTTGAAGTATTATCGGAACCAGAACAACCTTGTATGCATAGAAAAATAGAGTTTAGGAGTAGAGCGAAAATTCCTTTTGACCAGGACACTGCAGTTTCCTCTAGATTTTAAAGTGACAAATTATCTATTTTATAGCAAAGGGTTGGTGGCAGGCCAGAGTCGGGTTAGTTGTTGAATGTGCTAATTGTCCCGTGTAAAGGATAGGTAGTCTTTTGCACGGGACAACGCTTCGTTTTATGCTTTCACACACCGATCTTCCGCCCAGGCACGCAGGGCTTCGATATCTTCTGATCTGACCACCGACAATGGCTGGGTCTTGTACACCTCATCCAGAATTAACTGGGTTGAGAGAGCTTCCCCTTGGGCTGCTGCGGAGTAGAGCGCCGAGACGACGGCCTGTTCAATTTCCGCGCCGGAGAAACCATCGGTGCTTTCCGCCAGTCTGTAGCAGTCAAAGTCCTGTGGGTTCTGGCCGCGTTTCTGCAGATGAATGCTGAAGATCAAGTTTCTGACCGGCGCTTCAGGTAAGTCGACGAAGAAAATTTCGTCCATACGCCCTTTGCGGATCAGTTCCGGTGGCAGGTCACGGATATTGTTGGCGGTGGCCACCAGAAATACCGGATGGGTATTCTCCGACATCCAGGTCAGCAGCGTTCCTAAAACCCGCTTGGACACCCCCTGGTCATTGGTACCCTGGCCAATACCTTTTTCAATCTCATCAATCCAAAGTACACAGGGAGACATCAGCTCGGCCAGTTGCAGGGATTCCCGCATATTGCGCTCGGTTTCGCCGAAGAACTTGTTGTAGAGCGCTCCCATGTCCAGCCTCAGGAGAGGAATGTTCCACATACCTGCAACGGCTTTGGCAGCGAGACTCTTTCCGCCCCCTTGGATGCCCAGCAGCAGAATGCCTTTGGGAGGATCCAGCTGTGGGCTGCCAGAGGTTGCATCACCCTTGCCATCAATAAATGCGTGACGGCGTTGCTTTAACCACTGCTTCAAGCCTTCCAGGCCTCCGACATCATTAAATCGGGCCGTGTCGTACTCGAAGCTCAGTACTCCTTCCATATCCATCAGCTCAAACTTGGCTTTGTTGATTTCAGGAATATCTGACTGAGTGATAGCGCCGTCATCAAAGATTGCGCCCCTGGCAAGACGGCGGGCTTCTTCGAAGCTGACACCGGAGAGGTTGCGCACAATCTGCTGGAGGGTTTTGTTGTCGGTTTTTACTTTCTGGTGCTGATTCTGTTCAGACCACCGTTGCGCCTCATCCCGGATGATATTCATCAACTGGTCCGAATCGGGAAGTCGCATTCTGAAGTTTGCGCTGTAATTTTTCAGCTCGGCCGGGATTCTGACTTCATGACTTAACAGAACCAGCGTATGGCCGTTGCTGCGATGAGCAATGGCGATATCCTTGAGTAACCGGATATGCTTTGGATCATCATCCAGAAACGGGTGAAAGTCGCATAGGACGAAAATGCTGGCAGTACTGGCCCGCTTGATGTGCTCAAGAACTTTGGTGGGATCCTGCAGCTTGTCTTCGGGCATCAGTTCAAGGCCAAAGCCCAGTCGCCGAAGTCCATCCGTCATCGTCCACTGAAATAGAGGCAGCCCGCGTTTTATCGCGAGTCTGGTCAGGGTGTCCAGGGTGCGGGTTTCTTCATGGCTCTGAATGGCGATCAACGGGATTCGCGAATCAATCATCAGTCCAAGGTCATGAACTTCGGGCATAATCTCTCCTTTGCATTGGTGTTATACAGTTTACCGAACCTTGGTATCTCTGCCTATCTCCCTGAATCTTAATGTGGGTGGCCTGATGCCTGGATATGACTGGGCATGGCTGGGTATGCCTGGATATGGACAGAAAGCCGGGATTTTGGGATTTGCAGGGAGTGGGTCCAGTGGAATGTTAGAAATATTGTTCAAAACCACCTATAGTGCCTGCTTCGAAAAGGATTAGCATTATGTCAACTCATCACCCCATCATCGCGTTAACCGGATCGTCCGGTGCCGGCACGACCACTTCCGGTCTTGCCATGCAAAAGATTTTCAAGGAAGAGAAAATCAACGCGGCTGTGGTGGAGGGCGACAGCTATCACCGCTATACCCGCGATCAAATGGCGGCACTTGCCAGTGAAGGAAAATATGGGCAGTGGAACCACTTTTCTCCAGCGGCCAATTACATTGATAAATTGGAAGCTCTGTTTGCTGATTATGCCGCCACTGGGAGTGGGCGTTATCGCTTCTATGTTCATGATGAAGATACACAGCTCCTGCAGCAGGGGTTCCAGCCCGGGAACTTTACACCCTGGGAAGACTTGCCTGCCAACACGGACTGCCTGTTCTATGAGGGGCTGCATGGTGGCTTGAAGGTTGGGCAATACAATGTGGCGCGTCATGTGGATTTCCTGATTGGAGTGACTCCGATAGTGAATCTTGAATGGATACAGAAAATATACCGCGATACCCATGTGCGTGGGTACAGTAAGGAAGCGGTGGTTTCCACTATTCTCAACCGAATGGAAGACTACGTTCGCTATATTGTTCCCCAGTTTGCCAGGTCGGATATCAACTTCCAGCGTGTCCCTACGGTCGATACCTCTGACCCCTTTATCATGCAGGATATTCCTTCAGAGGACGAAAGCATGGTGGTGATACGCTTTCGTCACTATCAGGAGGTTGATTTTCCCTCGTTGATTAACCTTATCCCCGATGCCTTTATGTCCAGGTATGACACGATTGTGATACCCGGCAACAAGCTGTCTCTAGCTATGGATCTGATTGTTCGTCCCAAGGTGATGGAGTTGATTGAAGTGGGTCGCGGGTCCTGATCAGGGCCTCAGCAACGGCTGTCACGGAACTGTAATTGTCATAACAGTGTCACGGAGCTGTCATAACCGGCGTTTAGGTTGTGAATTCGACAATAACAGGCAATGCAGGAGAAATACCGTGCGTTTAGCGAACATTATCCTGGTGGCTGGATTGGGACTGGCCACAGTGGGCTGCTCCACAATGCAGGGAACCATGGGAAATACTACAGCAGAACAATCCATGTCTTCTCTGTATGAGGCTCACACAAAAGGCCGCATATATGTATTTTATGATCGTGGACTCTACACTGAATTTCTGGAATCAGGCCACACACCTTATATGTATACTCAGATCGGAGCGGGCCCCAAAGGTGAAACCCTGGTGTACGCACTGACCAGTGAAGACAAGAAAAAGCGTGAAGGCATTCCCAGTGTTGATATGCTGGCAGGAAAAATGATGCAGGAACCATTCTACGGCGAGACCTATTCCGACGGTCGTATCTATGTCTTCTCTTCGTTGGAAATGATGAATGATTTTCGTCAGACCGGAGAGGCGACATACCGTTATACGGATATCGGTTCAGGCCCTAACGGTGAAACCGTGGTATACGTTCTGTCTAAAGCTGACAGCAAGGAAAGGCCGGACTCTCTGATCAACAGGTTTCACAAAAACCATTCCTGATCACCGCTTATCATTGCGATCAAAAAAGCCCGGGATGCTTTCGCATTCCGGGCTTTTATTCATGCTGACAGGCCTTAGCGAAATGCTCGGGTAATTCTGGCTCCCACGACAATGAGGATGCCTCCCACAGCTCCCAGTAAGTGAGCCTGTTCGGCAACCGGGCCGCCAATCATGCGGGCAATATGACTTTCATCATAATAGGGTGACTGCTCCCAGCCCACTTTGGCTATTACCCCGCCGATAATCACCCAGCGTACCCAGTCCGGGTAACGTGAGCACCACGCGGCGCCGACCAGTGTCAGGCCGTGCAGCACTCCTGACAGGCCGTAGTAGTATTTCAGTCCGGGATAGAAATAGTACAACCCGGCAGAAATAATAATACAGAGCAATACCATGACGATCGGTAGACGCCAGCGATACAGGCCGCTTTCAAAGGCGTCGATAATCAGATACGTGGCAACGGCATTAATCAGCAGATGGGGGATGCTGAGGTGGACAAAATGTCCGGTGATGGCCGGCCAAAACACACCGCGGCTAATTGCCGGGCGGGAGTAGGCCAGTCCCAGATTGAACCATTCAGCTATGAAATAGAGACAAATAAGAAGGGCTGCCATCAGCAGCCCCGTTCGACTCAAGGAAATATTGATCCGTTGCATGTCCTGCCTAAATCACCTTGGGGGATTGATCAGGGCATATTACGTGAATAGAAGATTTCCAACATTTCTTTTTGTAAACGTTCCTGAATGTCCTGACACTCTTCTGCTGGAAGGTTGCTTGCTTTCTCGGCGAAGAGATAGTTATCCAGGTTGAATTCCTTCAGGATCATTTTGGTGTGGAACAGGTTTTCCTGATACACGTTGACGTCAATCATCTGGTAAGCCTCCTGGGTGTCTTCACTCAGGAAGTTCTGGATGGAATTGATGTCATGGTCAATATAAAGCTTGGTCCCGTCTTCATGGCGGGTAAAGCCGCGTACACGGTAGTCGACCGTGACAATATCCGAATCAAAGCTGTGAATCAGGTAGTTCAATGCTTTTAGAGGCGAAATCAAGCCACAAGTGGATACGTCAATGTCGGCACGGAAAGTACTGATCCCATTATCCGGGTGACTTTCAGGATAGGTGTGTACCGTAACGTGGCTCTTGTCCAGGTGGGCCACAATGGTATCCGGCAGTGGGCCTGGTGATTCTTCATCAGATCCGGCTGGCGGAGGTACTTCGTGTTCCGCAATCAGCATGGTAACGCTGGCGCCATGAGGATCGTAATCCTGGCGGGAAACATTCAGTATGTGGGCTCCAATGATCTCGACCACATCGGTCAGGATCTGGGTCAGACGCTCGGCATTATATTGTTCGTCTATATAGGCGATATATTCCTGCTTTGCCTTTTCAGACTTGGCATAGCATATATCGTATATGTTGAAACTTAGTGATTTGGTCAGGTTGTTGAACCCGTGGAGTTTGAGCTTATCAGACATCTCAGACCCTCATAACAGACGATAAAAATAAAGCCGATATAATCGACTGGTTCACCGCAAATTCAATCGTAAGTTGCGCTTCAAACGAGCGGCAGGTGCTTACCCCTATTGCGAAAAGGTCGCATATTATGCAGACAACGAGCCCACTTGAATAGCAAAAAATAGTCTCTTGGCAAAATTCGGCTGGCTCGTGCCAAATTACAATTTTAACTGCCAAGTTTGACACGTTCGTGAACAGTTTCAACCATGTCGGTATGAAAATTGAGCAATAATTGCGTCCCGATAATCCGGCCTGTCAGCGAGTTTTTATATCCCCCAGAAAATCAGACAGTTAAGTCTGTTTCGTTAGAAAGTGGCCGGGGCTATTGCGGTCTTGTGAGATTGTCTGCATAGAATACAGTACGGTTTTTACCGGTTTCCTTGGCTTTCAGGAGGGCCTGATCGGCTTTTTCGATACATTCGCCGATGGAAGTGTCATCTGACCGGGTAATGTAGGCTCCAATTGAAATGGTGAGTGGCGGAATGTCCGAGTGACGAATATTGGCCACGGACTCCAGTGAGCGGCGGGCGGTTTTTCCAGCCTTGGCGGAGGAAACCCCCGGTAGGAAAATGATGAATTCTTCACCCCCGTAACGTGCCAGAAATGCCTGCTCTTCAACCGCAAGCTCCTGTAAACGGTCGGCAACAAGCTGCAGAGCCAGATCTCCAGAGTGATGCCCGTGTCTGTCATTCAATTGTTTAAAGTTATCCACGTCCAGCATCATGATCAGCATATCCTCAGGAACCTCTCCCTGAAAGCTTTCCAAGTGTCGCAGCAGGGCGTAACGGTTGGGGAGCTGGGTCAGGGCATCAGTTAATGCCTGTTTCGAGGCCTGCTGCTTCTGTTCATTCAACTCCATGGATTTCACAAAGTAGGCCACCAAATAGCGTTCTCTATGCTGTACCGCCAGCAACCCCATAAGCACAGCCATGCCGGATACGAGAAGGTTGTTCAGCAGAACCAGTCGGTCCGTATGGGTAAAGACAACGATGCCAATCAGATAAGTGGTCCAGCAGGTAAATGAAATAACGGCGGTATACCGCAGAGGGGCCTGGAACAGAGTACAGCAATAGATAATGATCAGGATGGTTCCCTGCTGATAAGCATACAAACCTTCATTGGCCGCAAGTACGCCGACGTAAACAATCGCAAGGTTATACAGAATCAGCCCAGCTGCCAGCGCCATGAATGCCTGTTTGAGTGAGGCATATTTCAAACTGTAAAGCATCAGCATTGCAACACTGGTCACTGCCACTCGTATCCACAGTACCTGCTGAAACTGTGCCCCCAGAAACTGGTGATCTGAAACCAGAAACAGGAGTGATGCCAGCAATGCGATCAGCGTATATAGCCTGGATGTCCTCAGCTGTGCTTTGCGCACCTGATGATTGAAAGCCTGCTGATCTTTGATGGGTAAGTCGGTAATGAGTTTGATGGTGCACCTCTAACAGAAATTCCGGCAATTTTAGTCTAGTACACAATTTTCCAGCTGCTCTGGCCGACAAGCGGGGAAGCATTTTTATGGTAAATAACGGATGCTGTTAGTGGCACATGTTGGCTTTATCAATACATAGAAAATTTTCTGGCTGATGCGGTAAATTCTGCTGTTAAATGAGCAACCGAGAGGGCTGTGAACTATACTTTTTCCAAGATAGCCGATTTGGAGAGGGGGAGCCCAAATGCCATATGCGGTTAACGGTAAAGTTCGAATCTACTATGAGACCCGGGGAGAGGGGACACCTCTCTTGATGCTGATGGGCTGGCTGGCCAATCGCGCCTGGTGGCCTGAATCGCTGCTGGCCAGTCTTGAATCACATGTACAGATGATTCTGGTAGACAATCGTGGAGCCGGGGATTCCAGTGATACGACTGGAATCTATTCGATGGCAGACCTGGCCCATGATGCGGTTGCGGTACTTGATGATCTTGGTTTGGAGCAGGCTCATGTACTGGGAGTGTCCATGGGAGGCATGGTGGCCCAGGAAATTGCCTTGCACCATGCAGAAAGGGTAAAACACCTGATACTGCTTTCCACGTCTGCCAGTCCTGTATCCTTCCGCTATTTTACCCGCAATCAACAACAATTCTGGTTGAAGAATCTCCTTAAGCGGGACCGGTCGTGGCGGGAATTGCAGCTTGATCTGATGTTTTCCCGTGAGGCAGGGGAAGAGATGAATTCTGAGCTGGAAACCTTCGTTAACCGTATCTATTCCCTTCCTAACTCCAAAGTCACCCATATCAAGCAATATCTGGCCATTATGCGTTTTAATACGTTGAAACGTCTCAGGCAATTGCAATGCCCGACTCTGGTGGCAACAGGGACCAACGATTTGATTTTATCCCATCATCATTCTCGCGATTTACACCGACGAATCCCGAATGCCCGCCTTTATGAAGTGCCCGGAGGAAGTCACGCGATGCTCGGGGAAAGTGAAGAGCTGGCGCGGACCTTTATTGAATTCCTGCATGATCCTGAACCCTCTCGCAAGGCGGAAGCCGGATAGGTGATCGCAAACATCTGCCGGACAGAGTAGGAAGTGGCATTTTGGTAAGAGGCTAGATTGGAAAAGGTATGAGGCTAGATTGAAAAAGTAGGAGACTCGATTGAAAAAAGTAGCCTGGAACGCCTATTGGGGTTAAGGCATAGCCAGGGGACGGGACCTAGTCGGGAACCAGAAGCAGGCCGTTGGAGATTAATGGCACTAGGTCTTTGTGTCGTTCATTGATGTATAGATAAAGCGGCATATCAAAAATGTTGATAACAACAAAGGATTCATCGAAGTTTGGCTGGTGGGTGATTACGTCTAGTGAGTAAGCGCTGACGATGGCAGCATCCAGATGCTGGCTCCTCACCAATTGGAAGAGCGCGGGCATTTCAGAGTGAATACGGGCATCAGGGAACTTTTGTTCCAGAATCAATACACTTTTCTGGAGTCCGATGCGAAGATCCCGCAGGGCTTTGATATCGCTTGTATGGGGGACGTCTTTGTGAAAAACGGCATAGAAGCGTGCCGTTATGATCGGAGTACTCACCCGAATCAGATGGTCTGTAAATTCGGGCTCAATATCGTGAATATCGGCAACCCTCATGAGTTCCGCATCCCCAATAGTGTTTGCCAGGGCCAGACTGCGTCGATAGGGAGCAATATTCAGAGAGGGAGTGAGGTCCAATGTTTCCATCACATATGTCAGGCGGGTAAGGGCTGCTCTGGACATTTCCGTGTCAAAGGAACTAAATATTTGAAACTCGCCGGGTTGTTCCCACTCGTCCTTTATGGCGTCGCTTTGTGCCACCGAAGAGATCATTGTCGTGGCGAAACATATGAGAAAGATGATGACTTTCATAAAGCATGTTTCGGACTTTGATTATACGAAAGCAACCTCCTTACCGGGCGTCAAATTGATGCCAAATTCCTGGTCTCCCATATAAAAATGTTAGATAGGGATAAGCAAAAAGTGAAGCAATTCCACGGGAATGTACTAAAAATAAAGTAAGAGCTGTAATCGAAAACCGCTTCTGAGGTGACAGGATGTTGTTCGCCCGTTTGGATATTCAGGTGCCGCTGGAAGATCTAAAAAAGGAAGTGAATACCCTAAAGGAGACCGATTGGATTCCACACGTTAATCAGCGTGGCTATTCGGGGACATGGGATGTTTTGCCATTGCGTAGTCTGGAGGAACATAAAAACGCCCATCCAATCCTGCAGGGATTTGCCATTCAATGCGGGAATAACTGGGTGAACCTTCCTGTTCTCAGTCAACTTCCTACTGTTGTTCGTGTGCTGGATAGCCTGCAGTGCCCAGTCAAATCCGCCCGCTTTATGCGACTTCACGCCGGCGCAGAAATCAAACCTCACAGGGACCGCGGGCTATCAGTATCCTTTGGTGAAGCCCGCCTTCATATACCTGTTGAATGTAACGATCATCTGGAGTTCTGGATCAGCGACCAGCGTGTGCCGATGCAGGAAGGAGAGATGTGGTATCTCAATGTCGACCAGACACACCATGTTCATAACAGAGGAACCCGTCACAGAATTAATCTGGTGATTGATTGTGTCGCCGATGATTGGCTGTTACGGAAAATACAGGCCAGCAAACAGGGAAGAATTCTGATGAATAGTACTCATCGATTCACATCCGATACATTGTCTGAAAATGCCGGGATTTCTGAAAGTGCCGAGATATCTGAAAGGGCTAAGAGTAAGGTCACTCTGTCCACTACGGCAGGCCGGATCATAAAGCAGCACAGCAGGCCCTTGATGGAGAACTCACCCGATGCCGCGGTGGCCAAACCACACGTAGATGCATTGGTGGAGGCTTTGGCAGAGATAACCGGCATCTCTGCAGATGATGATCTCGGTAATACTTTGGGGATGAGTCTGGATTCGGGAGTGGCGCTGTCACCGATTCAAGCGGCCAAGTGCCTGAAGGATCTGATGCGCACCCACACCTTTATCCGTGCGGTGGCGCTGGCGCTGGCAGAGCAGTTAAGGTTGAAAGGTGGCGTAGACATCCTATACGCGGGTACCGGACCCTATGGATTACTGTTGCTGCCGGTCCTTGCCTGTCTTAATGAACCCCGCATACAAGCCACTCTCCTGGATATTCATCCGGAGAATATTCAGGCAGTAAGGCAAGTTGTCGATACCCTGGAAATTAGCCACTGCATTCGCTCAATCGAGCTGGCGGATGCTACCCGCTGGAACCCTCCGGATGGGCAAAAGTTCGATATCATTCTTTCAGAGACCATGAATTGGATGCTGAAGAATGAGCCTCAGGTAATGATCTTCAGTCACCTGGTTCAGTACTTGAGGGACCAAAGCAGTACCTTGATTCCACAGCAGGTGATTCTCGACGGGTGCTTATTCAATGCCGGGCAGTTTAACGAGTATCGGATGGGAGAGGGAAAAGAGCCGTCGGTCACCGAGTTGGGAATATTTGCCTGTCTTAACCAGGAAGCTTCCATTTCTATAGCAGCAGGGAATCATCGACTTCTGGACGGTACCCTGGTCATTCCAGAATCGGTTCCTGTTGAGCACAACAGTCTAAAACTGCGAACGGAAATACAGGTGTATCAGGATTTATGGCTCAAAGACCGGCAATCCTGCCTGACCAATCCATTGTGCCTTGACGCCAGGCACTTTAAACCCGGAGATCGTATCAGTCTGGAGTATATGCTGGGGCAGTCGGCAGACGGTTCACCTCCAGGGTATAAGATCTATTGGCCTGAGCCACCTAAGACTTTTCAAAATCCGGTTTCTTCAGAAGATACCGGGAAACTGGGAATTAAGCACCTTAAGCGGCTTTGGCAAAAAACCGTATTGGACAGGGAGGGGCGACTTGATCGACGCCTGCGCGGAAGTGAGTGGGAAAAGGATGTCATGCTGATGGATCTGCTTGGGCTTGGGATGGAAGAGTGTGTGGGCCTTCTTTATCGGAAGTTTATAGACTTTGAAAGTTTCGAAAAGTGGGTGTTGGAGAAAAATGGTGGTTCGATCAGTAATGAGCTTATCTCCGAGATTAACCGTTGTCTTACCGGCAGCGGGGAAATATCGAATTCGCGATGCCAAAAGCCCGGCGGCATTCTTAGCAAGGAACAGAAGTCATTCTGGGACCAAAACGGTTACCTGGTCGTAGAAGGTGTTCTGGATAGGGAGCAGTGTCGTCAGTCTGTGGAAAGGATTTATCAACATCTCGGCATGAACCCAGATCAACCTGAAAGCTGGTACCAAATGCATTCCAGTCAGCAAAACATTATGGTCCAGATGTTTCGCGATACAGTACTCGATGCAAACCGGAAATCTGATAAAGCCCGTCGGATATATGAGGATATTTGGGGAGATCCCGAGTTGAGGCCGACGATCGACAGAGTCGGGTTTAATCCTCCGGAAACAGATGGTTACCCGTTCTCCGGCACTCGCCTTCATTGGGATGTTGATTTCACCAGGCCTTTATCTTTCAGTACTCAAGGGTTGATATATCTCTCCGATGTTGCGGAGGATCAGGGCGCTTTTCAATGTGTGCCTGGATTCCATCTGCAATTGAAGCAATGGTTAGAACAGTTGCCTGAGGGGGCAGACCCCAATCAGATGGATCTCTCAAATTTGGATGTTTGTCGAATCGCCGCCCCAGCGGGCTCCCTGATTGTATGGAATAGTTTTTTGCCGCATGGAGGTAGTCCCAATCGTGCAAGCAGTCCGAGAATTGTTCAGTATTTCAATATGCTGCCGATGAATTTCCAGGCCTTGGATTTAATGGCGAGTCTGGAGTGAGGGGGGCAAAAAGGAATTAGCCGCTTATGTTGATTGATGATTTTAATGTCCTGATTGATTCACCAGAAATTCTGAAGCGATGCGCAGGATATTCTGACTTTCAGGTGTTAATGTCTGCGCTGGTCGATCAACTGAAACGTCCGGGTCTGGAGCCTGATCAGTTATATGAAGAGATCCTGAAAGGGAACAGTCGATCAATAGAACCGGACATAAATCAGTTCCGACATCACTGGTATCCTGCCGGGTATTCACAAAACGGTGAAATTAACTGGCGGATAAAAATTGCCGAACTCCCTTTCGCACCATTTTATGATGATCGGGTCTCGCAATTGACCTGCCGTTCGCTGCTTGCAACCCTGATCAAACCCAAACTGAAACTCGACTATTTATTGAAGCATTTCAACGAGTTTGAAGAGGCTGCTCCTGCCGGATTTATCTTCCACTTGTCACGCTGTGGATCCACATTGCTGGCCAATGGACTCTCGGCAACCGGGCGTTTCAGTGTGTTGTCGGAGGCGTCCTTTCTCACAGATCTTTTGTTGGATTCGTCGTTGGGTTTTCAGGATAAAGTCCGGGCGTTACGGATGCTACTTTCGCTATTCAACCCTTCTCCGGTGATCAAACTGAATGCCTGGGATATTGTATATTTCTCTTTGATACGGGAAGCATTTCCAACGACTCCGATAGTGTTCGTCATTCGGGAGCCATTAGAGATCCTTGCATCACACAAGCGCCTGACAGGTATTCATATGGTTCCCGGAACCAAAGTGGCACATTGTTTAGGCCAACCGGCAACAGACTCATTGCTTGAATATCAGGCGGCTGTCCTTCAGCAACTCATGTGTCTTATGTTCGAACATCGCAGCAGAGGCTCGCCGGAATATATCCGGGTCATCGATTATCGCCAGATAGACTTAGAAGCATTGGAGCGAATTGCCGAATTTTTTGGAGCAAAAATTCCCGCAATGCAGATGCTTGATGTCTCCCTGATGCTGCAAAAAAATTCCAAAGCACCGGACGATGCGTTTTGTCCATATGCTCATAATATTGTTCAGAATTTCGATTCAAATGAGATTGATAAAGTAGCTGACAGGCTGGTTCCGCACTATCAGAAACTAAAGTTAAGCTTTGTTGATTTCAACACACAGAAAGTATCCATAGCAGGATATCCGGCAATGTAACTTAACAAAAAAAATCATTATTGGATTTCACGGTTTCAAAAAATGTTGTCTATATTTTATTCAAGTTGGCTGTCTGTTGCTCAAGCTTTACAGCAGTCAGTGATAAACCAACATGGAGACGGAATATGGGTTGGTTGCTATCGAGAGATGTCCGAAAGGCTTTATGTCATTTAAGGCTTCACGCCCTTCACCTATTTCCAGACAGATTAAGTCAGATGGAAATAGAGTCCCAAGACAAGTCACTCTGTAAGCGGTGTTAGGCAGTCAGTTAGTCTGGCTGTGATCGTCGTGACACTGTTGCATTCATTCAGCTGTATACCGGGAAGAATTGTCTCTCAGGTAGTCCGGAAAACTTCCACAAGTTAGCAAGGATTTGGCATGGATGGTTATAAAGGTGATGTAGGAGTTAAAACTCAGCCGAGTTCCGTCGGACTGGCAGGCAATGCGAGGTCCATGTCGGCGAGTGCTACCATGAGCGGCCTGATCAGTGATCATATACGGCGACAGATCGCCGGTTATGAAACGGCCGCACCCTGTAAAGTTGACGATGTAACGACTAAGTCGGAGTCTGCTCTACCTGACCTGCTACAGGCTGCAGTCCTGGTAGTGCAGGAAATCATGGAAAATGATATTGATCGGCAGCAGTTGGATGAGCGGCTGGCGGATTTGTTTGAGCGGCAGGCGAGTCTCTATTACAAACTGCCGATATCCAATGAGCATCGCAAGAAGCAATATATCTCCCGTCACGGATTGGTGATGTCCCCTGATCAGTGCATTACCACGCAATTGGATTCATTGAGAGTTCGCGCATATATTCGAGGGATCCATGCGGCGTTGACCAATCTGGCGTCGAGAGTCACCGGTCCCATCCACATTGTATATCCCGCCTGTGGTCCTTTTGCTCCTCTCCTGCTCCCGCTGCTGGCCTACTATCACAACGAACATTTATACACCCCGGACGAACTGAGGGTGACACTGATCGATATGCAGCCGGGCGCTATTCTGGCGTTACGGGCATTGCTCGCAGAGCAAAATCTTGAGGATTATATCCACGCCGTAGTATGTCAGGATGCCGTCGACTATCAACCGGATATGCCCGTGCACCTGGTGGTGTTGGAAGCCATGCAGCATGGTTTCAGCAGGGAAGGGCACCTGGTTATTGCAAGACACTTTGCCCGCATTATGGAGCCTGATGGTGAGTTTATTCCCCATAAAGTTACTGTCAGAGCGGTATTAAATGTCGGACAGCGGGAATATGTGGATCAATGGAAAGATGTTGCCGGATGCTCTGAAGGAGAAATGAATCAGCAAATAAAGGATGAGCGGACGGACCTGGGTGAAATACTTGAAGTCACTCCCGCAAGCCTAAGAAAGATGGAAATGGAACTCCTGGATGAATTCACGTCGCTGGTGAAGTGTGGCTGTGTGCAGGTGCCTGAACTAAGTCGGGATCATGACAAGCAGCTGTTGTTGATCTGTTCTGAAGTGCAAACATATGAGCTGGAGAGAGTGGGAGAATACGATTCCGGGATCACTCACCCGCTTCCGGACGAACAGGTTTGCATCAACTTCCAGCCGCACAGTCATCGTCCGGGAGATTTACTGGTCAAAAGCGGTGATAGGTTGAGGTTCTATTATTGCATTAACGGACTCCCCGGATTTATGGCGACCATTGAGAGCCATGTTGACAAATCCCGGGAAGTCGATAGCCAGAAAGTCGATAGCCAGGAAGGTGGATATGAATGAGTCAAGATTCCTGAAATTCGTTGTATTCACTTCCAGTCAGATTGCGGCCCCTTTGGTCTCATTCCTTCTGCAAAAAAATATGCTGGGAGGTGTGGTGCTGGCGGGAACCTATAGTGCAGATGAGCAACACTTCGCAGCGGAGCTTCAAAAACACCAGATTCCCTGTGCCTGCTATCCGGCAAAGGAACCGGAGAACCTGAAGGATACCCTGATTCGCTGGGAAGTGAATGTGGGAATAGCCTTTGCCTTCGGACATATTTTTCCTGCCAGCCTGATTGAACAGCTGGAGCTGGGAATATTTAATCTCCACCCGTCACCGTTGCCGGCCTATAGAGGCGCATGTCCTCTGTTTTGGCAGTTAAAAAACGCTGAACGTGAATCTCAACTCTGTGTTCATCGGGTGACGACAAAAGTGGATCAAGGATCCGTTGTCACCAGAGTCCCGTTCCTCATTCATCCCTTGGATACCTATACAAGCCTGATCAATGTGGTGGCCAATACGGTCCCTGAGGCGATGAGCCGGTTTGTCGAAACGCTCAGTTCTGCGGAGATTCGTTTAAACGAGGAGCTAACAGATCCCAGTATGACGGTTTCCAATCTTTCAGAACCGCTAGCCCCTCATCCTTCAGCGAAAGATCTGGCCATTGACTGGATGAGGATGACACCCGAAGAGATCGTCGATCTTACCCGTGCTGCCAATGGTGTGACCGGCGGGGCGATTTTGTATCTGCGTCAGGTTCCTGTGGGGTTGATTCAGGCGACGGCGATGACAGTTCCGATCTATGGGACCCAGCCGGGAACCGTTATCCATGTGGGAGAACCGGATGGCGTTCTGGTGGCGTGTTCTGATGGGGCTGTGAGGTTAGATGTGCTGACAACTGCCGATGGTGTTTTCGGTGGGAATGTGTTTGCGAACAGATTCCGGGTAGACGCGGGGATGCGATTTACCGTACCGGAAGTCCAACAACCACAGAGTGGGGAGAAATAGAGATGGAAAGCTATATTGGTCAAATTACGATGTACGGATTCAACTGGGCACCGAGAGACTGGGCAGTATGTGGGGGGCAACTGATTCAAATCAGCCAGTACCAGGCATTGTACTCATTGATTGGAACCATATACGGCGGTGACGGCCGAATCACCTTTCAGTTGCCCGATATGCGTGCCAGATCTCCTGTCGGCTGGGGGGATGCTCCAGGATTACAGAACTACCCAATAGGTACCAGGCTCGGCCATCAGCTTGTTGCACTTACAGAAACACAGTTACCCAAGCACAGCCATAGTGCGACGTTTATTCCCTCTGGTGGTGGCACTGGTGGTGGCATAGAGGTCGGAGTCGCTGTGTCCAAGGATGACGCAACATCAAGCAGCCCACTTGCTGGTGGTTACCTGGCCACAACTGTTGCGACAGGGGGAGCTCAAGACAAGCCTGAAAATATTTATCGCCCGGATGCCGGTACCAAGGGAGTGGAGTATCTGGGAGGCGTTCAGGTCTCCGGTGGGGGAGGTGGTTCAGGCGGTACCGTCGTCCTGGCAGATACCGGGTTGGGGCAATCCTTTTCCATTGTGCAGCCGGTTCAGATAACGAATTTCTGCATTACGATGGAAGGCGTTTATCCTCCCCGAAATTGAGAAATATGGGGGCCGTTATGGCTCCCTTTTCCCCGTGTCCGGAACTGCGGCTGGGGGCAGGGAAATGCAATGGGGCTGGTTCCCCAAGGATGCGTTATTGATGTCGAGATTTCATTTTATCTCCGGGCTTCCCCGCTCAGGGTCCACTCTGTTAGCGGGTATCCTTCGACAGAATCCGCGTTTTCATGCGGCAATGAGCAGTCCCGTCGCTGCCCTGATGCAGTCCAACCTTGAACTGATGGGGGCGGGCAGCGAATTTTATACTTTCTTTGACGAACCCCGGCGAAAGGACATTTGCCGTTCCGTCTTTGATGCCTATTACCGGCAGTATGAAGACAAGAGTGTCATCTTTGATACCAACCGCCACTGGACCGCGAGAATGCACCAGTTGGTGGAACTCTTTGACGACTTTAAAGTGATTTGTTGTGTCCGTAATCCGGCCTGGATCGCGGACAGTTTTGAGTGTATCTACCGCAAGAACCCATTCGATTACAGCAAGATGTATTCGCCTGCAAGCCGGCTTACCGTGTACTCCCGATGTGAAACACAAATGAGTGCGACGGGAACCGTGGGCAGTGCCTGGACAGCTTTGAAGGAAGCCTATTACGGCGAATATTCCCACCGGCTTTTACTGGTTGACTATGACTTGCTGACCCAGCATCCCCATAAAACCCTCGAACTACTCTATGGCTTCCTTGAAGAGCGATGCTTCGACCATGATTTCGATAATGTTGAGTACGAAGAAGGTGAGTTTGATACGAATTTAGGCGTACGCGGCCTGCATACGGTCAAGCGCAAGGTTTCTTTCAACCCCAGACGCTCAATTCTCCCTCCGGACCTATTCAACAAATATCAGGAAATGGATTTCTGGCAGGACACCAAAGGAACGGCTGCACACATAATTGCCCCCAAAAAAGCGATTCCGGCTGAAGGGGCTTGAGGTAATGCTATGAATAACAGGGTGTTCAATGGGCTGTTGACTTTTTTGTTACCTATGAGCGCATTGGCAGGTACCGGATACGGAGGCAGTTACCTTCGTTCTGCCGGCTATGGTGGTTATGGAAAACCTCGCTCGGTATTGGTGAAGGAATTGGCGCGTCATCCGTCTCAGGGGAGCGTCAAACCTAAGCCACAGCATGAAAAGTCAGGGGAGACCGGGACGCTGGAATTATTCCAGGGGCAAACCGTGAATGAACTGGTCATTCTCGACGGCGCGGTGAAAGACAGGAGTGCGCTCTATAAGGGACTGAAACCGGGCGTCCAGATGGTTGAGATTGATCCTGGTGAGTCCGGACTGGAGCAATTGAAAAAGGTATTGTCACACTACTCTGATCTGGCCGCTGTTCATATTGTCTCCCATGCCAGTGACGGGCAGGTGATGCTGGGCCGTGACACTCTGACCGCAGAAAAACTCCATGATGAAATTACTCTGTTTAATGCCTTGAACCATGCCATACGTGAGGGAGGGGACCTCTTATTTTATGGCTGTGATCTTGCCAGCGGAGAGAAAGGCGAAGCCCTGCTCGAACTCATTTCCGGCAATACCCATGTGGATGTGGCTGCTTCCAACGACTTAACCGGGGCTGAGAATCTGGGTGGGGATTGGGATCTGGAAATCCAGCATGGACAAATCGAAGCACAGCAACCATTCGATGAAATCGCGTTGAAGGACTTCTCATCGGTTTTAGCGCCAGAGCAGTATGTTACAAGTAATTTTTGTACGAGTAGTTGTTATAACTCAAGCTCTTCGCATACATCCTCAGATGGAGATCTCGTTTTTACAGGTGAGGCTAGTGGTTCAGCTGAAAATGTATATGCTTATAGTGCTGGTCGCGCTGAGGGTGGTTTTTATTTGTCATACCAGACAAGTTCCAGTAATGATGGTGACACATCGGGTGCTCTGGTTTTTTCTGCTGATAACGTTAATGTTTATTCTTTTGAGTTGACTGCACTGGTCTATTCTGCAAATGGAGGTTATAGCTGTAGTGGTGGATCTATTGTCGGTTATAAGGCTGGCGGTGGAACTGTTACAGACACCATAACCTGGAGTGGATATACGAACTCTGCAACATTAACAAACCTTAGCGGAGTCCAAATTACCCACTTTAAAGTAAATGGTAGCGGATGTAGCCCTGCCGTATACGAGGTAATGGGAGTCAAGTCGTTTACGGTTGACAACAAGCAAGCACCGAACACCGCACCTTCAATATCCAACCTGGATAGCGACAGCGTCGCCTGGGCTGGCGTAGGTAGCACTGTGACCCTGGATTCCGGAGGTGATGCGACTGTCAGCGATACTGAACTGGATGCGTTAAACGGCGGCAATGGTGATTATTCCGGAGGGTCGTTAACAGTGCAACGTCCCAGTGCCGTCACCAGTGATGTATTTGGGTTTGACACATCAGGTGCGTTATTCACCGTCAACGGAAGTGACCTGCAGGATGCGGGTCAGACTTTTGCCAGCTTCACCAATACCAATGGTGTACTGACGATTACTTTCAATAGTTCCAGTACGGCGGCCACCACCGCATTGGTGCAGGATGTCACCCGGCGTATCACCTATCGCAACGATACACCGGCGGGGGATGCAACGGTTCGTTTTACATTGAGTGACGGTACCAGTACAGATACGGCCGATGTCACGGTCACCTCTGATACCATCTACATCACAAATACCACCGACACCGCCAGTATCGATGCCACCGATGGCGTGAGTTTCAGTGAAGCCATTGCCATCGCGGCAGCGGACGGCTCTGGCACTCAGACCCTGATCGTCGACAGTAGCCTCGCGGGACAAACGGTATCAGCAAGTTCTGCTTCGAGTTTGAGTGAAAGCCTGACTCTGGATCTGGGTGAGGCGACAGGTATGACATTGTCCGGAGGCAGCCTGTCATTAGGTGGCGGTGTGACCTTGACACTGGATAACGACACCGGGGATACCGCCAGTATCAGTACGGCATTCGGTGGAACCGGAGCGCTTGCCAAAACCAGTGACGGCACGGTGACGTTAACGGGATCTCAGTCATACAGTGGCACGACGACTTTCACCGGCGGAACGGTGAGTGTGGCGGGTGATAGTAACCTGGGTAGTGGTCAGCTGATATTTAACGGCGGTACTCTCTCTGCTACCAGCAGCGGTACGATAAACAATGCCTTCAATGTGGCCGCGGATAGCACGATAAACCACAGTACCAATCTTGTCCTGTCAGGCCTGATGTCGGGCAGCCAGAATCTGACTGTGAGCGGGTCCGGCGAGCTGCAGTTCACCAATACCGGCAATGAAGCGTCTTCCAGCGCCGGCATTACCATCACCTCGGGTACTGTATGGACCGATAACGACGATGTATTTCCGTCAGGCACCATTACTCTTGATGGCGGCAATTTTGCCTCCAATGGCTCCAGTGGAACCTCGACCACCATCGATAATAACTTCGCCATGGGTGCCAGTGGCGGTTCATTTGATATCTACGGTGGCGGCGGAAACTATTCTCTGATTCTGACAGGGGTGGTATCCGGCAGTGGGAACCTGACCAAAACTGTTGCCAGTAAATTGTCCCTGACCGGAACCAACACCTGGACCGGTACGACCACGATTAAGGCCGGTCAAATCGTCATTGCCGATGACAGCAATCTGGGGTCGGGAGAAGTGATCTTTACCAATGGCACCCTGACAGTGACCGGCTCCAGTGTCACCATTGATAATAATGTCACTATGTCCAGTGGCGGTACGGTCAGTAATGCTAATGATATATCGCTTTCCGGCGTCATCAGCGGTTCCGGAACATTGACCAAATCCGGCGCAGGTACGTTGACGTTATCCGGTACGCAAACCCAGACCGGAGGAACGAATGTAACAGCGGGTGGTGTCAGCATTGCCGGTGATACAAACATCGGTTCCGGCACTATCACATTGAATGGCGGTAACCTCACGGTGACCGGTACCGGCACTATTGATAACGCCATCAGCATAGGATCCAGCAACGGCACCATTACCAACGCCAACGCGGTGACTCTCTCAGGAGTGATGAGCGGTACCGGTAGCCCAACCAAAGCCGGTGCGGGCACATTAACGCTGTCGGGCACCAACTCCAATTCAGGTTTGTTCAATGTATCGGCGGGTACTGTTGCTGTCAGTGGTACGGTTTCCAGTCTGGTCACGGTTTCCAGCGGGGCAACCCTGGAAGGGGCTGGTGTTTTTGCCAGTCTCGTGGTCGTCAACTCCGGCGGTACGATTCAGGTTGGGTCTTCGCCCGGGACGATGACACTGGCATCCGGTTTTACACTCAATTCCGGCGGTACCCTGGTTGCCCGCATTAACGGCACCACTGCAGGCACGACATATGATCAATATGATGTCAGCGGCACCGTTACACTAGGGGGGACTCTCAGTGTAATCGGTAGCCATAGTGGCAGTGGTGGCGACAGTTTTGTCATCATCAACAACGATGCCAGTGATTCCGTCAGCAGCACCTTTAACGGGTTGTCGGAAGGGGATGCAACGACCACTCTGAATGGCAAGCCCCTAACTGTCAGTTACCTCGGAAGCACTGGCAATGATGTGACCTTGAGTATTGTGCCGCCGACCATCACCGCTGGAAACATCAGCATTTCGGGAGCCTCCGGTACCGGCGGCGCTTATATTATCGGTGACACGGTGACAGCAAGCTGGAATGATACCGGGGCCGGTGACAATAACGGCGATATCACCAGTGTCACGGTTGATTTCTCACAATTTGGTGGTGGCTCAACGGTTGCCGCCAGCAATTCCAGTAATACCTGGACGGCGACTTATACCCTGGTATCGGGATCGGTGGACAATACCAACCGAAATGTATCCGTAACTGCAACGGACACAGACGGCGTGAGCGGTACGACGGCAGACACAACCAACGCCACAGTGGACAATATTGCGCCGACCATCAGCGACAGCAATTTAAGTATCACCGGTAGTTCGGGAACAAGTGGTACCTATATTATCGGCGATACCGTGACAGCCACCTGGAATGATACTTCAGGAGGGGATAACAACACCGATACCATTTCTGGTGTCACCGTCGACTTCTCCTCCTTTGGCGGAGGCGCGTCGGTGGCGGCCAGTAATTCGAGTGACACCTGGACGGCGACCTATACCATTACCTCCGGGGCAATTGACAGCAGCAACCTGAACGTGAGCGCTACCGCAACGGATAATGCCGGTAACACCAATCTCGCCAATGATTCGACCAATGCCACGGTGGATAACCAGGCTCCAACGGTGACCGATGCCAACATCAGCATTTCCGGCGCGTCAGGCACAGGCGGTACGTATATTGTTGGAGATACCGTCATAGCTACCTGGAATGATACCGGTGGAGGCGATAACAATAGTGACACCATCTCCAGCGTTACAGTGAATTTCTCTTCCTTCGGCGGAGGCAGTGCCGTGGCGGCCAGTAACTCCAGCGATACCTGGACGGCCACTTACACCATTACGGCCGGTTCCATTGAAGCTTCCAACCTCAATGTATCCGTCACAGCAACTGATAATGGTGGTAATGCCACCACAACTTCCGACGGAACGAATGCCACAGTGGATAATCAGGCTCCGAGTGGCCACAGCGTGAGTTTTGATGATTCCACGATCAACAGTACGGAAGCTTCCAGCCAGAGTTTCACTTTTGCCAGTGGCGAAGTGGGGGCGGATTACAGCTATAGCATCAGTAGTTCTGGTGGCGGAACCAATGTGACCGGCTCCGGAACTTTGGCTACAGCCACGGACCAGATTACCGGCCTGGATCTTTCCGGCCTGGGTGACGGCACATTGACCTTGTCCGTGACGTTGACCGATAGCACAGGTAACTCAGCCTCGGCGGTCACCGATACGGCGACTTTGGATACCATTGCCGCAAGCGGGCACAGTGTGGCCTTTGATGACAGCAGTATTAATTCAACAGAAGCCTCGAGCCAGAGCTTTACCTTCACCGGCGGAGAAATCGGAGCCGACTACAGTTACACCATCAGCAGTTCCGGAGGCGGCACCAATGTCACGGGCTCAGGTACTTTGGCGACGGCCACAGACCAGATCTCCAGCCTGGACCTGTCAGGACTTGGTGATGGTACGCTGACACTATCCGTTGTGGTGACCGATACCGCCGGTAATGCGGCCTCGGCGGTCACTGATACCGCAACATTGGATACCACCGCGGCCAGCGGCCACAGTGTCAGTTTCGATGATACTGCGGTTAACAGTTCAGAAGCCTCCAGCCAGAGCTTCACTTTTGCCGCAGGAGAAGTCGGAGCCGATTTCAGTTACACCATCAGTAGTTCCGGTGGCGGAACCAATGTCACAGGTTCTGGTACTCTGGCGACAGCCACGGATCAGGTTACCGGCCTGGATCTTTCCGGCCTGGGTGATGGAACGTTGACACTCTCTGTGGTCGTCACGGATAGCTTTGGTAATGCGGCAACAGCCGTTACCGATACTGCCACGCTGGATACCACCGCGCCCAGTGGCCAGAGCGTCAGCTTTGATGATGCGACCATTAATGGCACTGAGGCTTCCAGTCAAAGCTTTACCTTTGCCGGCGGTGAAGTCGGTGCTGACTATGATTACACCATCAGCAGTTCCGGTGGTGGTACCGACGTGACCGGTTCCGGTACTTTGGCAACGGCCACAGACCAGATTACCGGCATCAATATCAGTGGTCTGTCTGACGGCACGCTGACGTTATCCGTAGTTCTCACTGACACTGCCGGAAATGCGGCAACTGCGGTCACGGATACGGCGGCATTGGACTCTGTCGCTCCAACTTTAAGCAGTAGCAGTCCTGCAGACGGCTCTACCACTGCCCGTTACGATACTGACCTTACTCTGACCTTCAACGAGTCTGTGGCCGCCGGAAGCAGCGGTGATTTGGCCATCGCCGTGTATGACGCGGACGATGACAGTCTGGTGGAAAGCAATGACAGCGACTCTGCACAGGTCAATATCAGTGGCACTGTTTTAACGGTTTCCCTGGTTGCGAATCTTGATGCATCCCACAGCTACTATGTCCAGGTTGGTGCAGATGCGGTGGAGGATTCTTCAGGTAACAGTTACGCGGGAATCTCTGATACAACGACATTGAATTTCACCACCACGAATCTGGCACCGACCGCAACCAATGATTCAAGTTCCACCAACGAGGATAACGCAGTAGCGATTAGTGTGCTGGATAACGACTCCGATGAGGACGGAAGTCTGAATGCGGCGAGTGTGACCGTGACAAGCGGTCCCTCCAATGGCAGCACCAGCGTGAATACCGGTACCGGTGTCGTTACCTATACACCAGACAGCGACTTTAACGGCTCTGATAGCTTTACCTACACCGTTGAGGATAACAATAGCCTGGCCTCAAGTGCCGCCACTGTGACCATCACAGTGAATGCGGTCAATGATGCGCCAGTGGCTGTAGCGGATCTGGCCAGCACGGCTGAGGACACCGCGGTTTCTATTGACGTGGCGAGTAACGATACTGATGTGGATAGCGGTGATGCCGTCGACTCATCCACCATCACTATTGTGACCGGACCGGCTGATGGCTCTGCCATCGTTAATAGTGGCCAGGTGGATTACACGCCTGATGCGGACTTCAATGGTTCCGATAGCTTCACCTACACCATTGAAGACGGTAATGGGGCGACCTCGAACACAGCCACCGTGACGATTAATGTCACCAGCGTCAATGATCTGCCGGTCGCTACCGATGATTCAGCGACAGTGGATGAGGACGACTCGGTTGTTATCGATGTTGTGAGTAATGACAGTGATGTGGATGGTACCGTCGATGCCACAACGGTAACGGTTCAGACCGATGCTGGAAGTGGAAGCACCAGCGTTGACAGTGTCACCGGTGAAATTACCTACACCCCGTCGGCTGATTTCAATGGAAGTGACACCTTTACCTACACGGTCAAGGACGATTCGGACGGTACTTCCAACGCAGCGACGGTCACGATCACGATCAACAGTGTCAACGATGCGCCGGTTGCCGTCGATGATACGGCAACATTGCTGGAAGATGTGGCACATACCATCAATGTTCTTGGTAATGATAGCGATGTGGACGGTACGCTGGATGCTTCCACTGTGGAAGTGGTTACAGCTCCTGACAGTGGCGGCACCTCTGTCAATACAACCACCGGGGCTATCATCTACACACCTGATAGTGACTTTAACGGTGAAGATTCTCTAACCTACCGAGTGCAGGATGACCAGGGAGAATGGTCGGCTGAGGCGACAGTGACCCTGACCGTTCAGTCCGTCAATGATGCTCCGCTGGCCAATGCGGACAGCTACAGTCTCAATGAGGATACACCGACAGTGCTGGATATCCTGGATAACGATAGTGATGTGGACGGCACTATTGATGTCACCTCGATCAGCATTCTCACCGACGTGAGTGATGGCTCGTTGTCTGACAATGGCGACGGCACACTCACCTATACACCGGATGCCAACTTCTACGGTTCGGATAGTTTTACCTACATGGTGGCCGACGATTCAGGAGATGATTCCGACGTGGTGACCGTCACCATTACGGTCAACCCGGTGAATGATGCACCGACCATCAGCGGTACTCCGACGGCCAGCCTGGTGCAGGGCGAGAACTACAGCTTTACCCCAACCCTGGATGATGTGGAAGGGGATACCCTCAGCGTCAGTGCTGCGAATCTGCCAAGCTGGCTGTCTCTTAATACTGACACGGGAGCTATCACCGGCACTGCATCTGTGGCGGGTACTTTCAGCAGTATTGTGTTGACCGTCACTGATGGCTCATCCAACACAGCATTGGCAGCCTTCAGCATCGAAGTTGAATTGGATACCGATGGCGATGGTGAGGCGGATAGCGTCGATACCGATGACGATAATGACGGCATGAGTGATGAGTATGAACTCAATGTCGGATTGGATCCGTTGGATAGCAGTGATGCTGACGGCGATCTGGATGGCGATACCATCAGCAATTATCAGGAATCCGTGGATGGCACTGACCCGACTGACGAGGAGGATTATGTGGATACAACCGCACCGGTAGTGGTTGCGCCGGATGAGCTGGTCCTTGATGCGGTTGCGTTGTATACGCCGGTCACTGTCAGGCAGTTACTGGATCTGCCGGCGTCTGCCACAGATGCTCAGGTGGCCAGTATAATGGCTGTTCTTGCCAGCGATAATGTGGACGGCGACAGTTGCTGTAATACCCAGGTACAGGCACTGCTGAACGGAAGTGTACTGCTGCCGCCCGGACGTAATCTGGTGACTTACCGTGCCGTCGACCACAAAGGAAATGTGGGTACGGCTCTACAGGTCGTCAATATTCGTCCGCTGGTCTCTGTCAACAAAGATCAGGTTAGCGTGGAAGGTGCCACGGTGTTGTTCAAGGTGATCCTGAACGGCCAGTCACCCTTCTATCCTCTGACGATCCCCTATGTGATCGGCAGTAACAGTACGGCAGACAGCAGCGATCATGATCTGGTCAATGGCAGCGTGACGCTGACCAAGCCTGCAAACATCGGGCAGACAGAAGCCAGTGTCAGTATTAACCTGATCAGCGATGGCGTGTCCGAGTCGGATGAAATATTGATCGTCAAACTGGATGATCGGACCACCAATGCAGAAGATCTGGCGAACGGATATAACGAGTCTGATCCGGACATCTATGACATCAATAGCGGGGCCAAGACCTTCCATAAGATCACGATTGTGGAGCGTAATGTCGCGCCTGAAGTTTCACTGCAGCTGACTCAGGGCGGAACGGGAACCATTCAAGTGACCAAAGGCGGTGGTCCAGTCACCATCAAAGCGACCATCGTTGATCCGAATGTCAGTGATACTCATCGCTATAATTGGGCGGCCAGTGATGGCTCGCTGGTGGATACCGATGGCAACCTGACCAACCGTAATCTGGTCTTCAGCCCAAGCGGTCTCAGTGTCGGCCGGTACATGGGACAGGTTACCGTCACCGACAGCGCTGGTGCCACGGATACAGCCCGCTTGTACTTCAGAGTGGTTCAGGCCTTGCCGGTATTGCAAAGCGATGTGGACTCGGATGGTGATGGAACCAGTGATGCCGATGAGGGAACCGCAGATACGGATGACGATGGTATCCCCGAGTATCTCGATAACATCGATGCGACCAACGTGCTGCCTGAGGTGGCGTCAGAGACCGCGTCCTATCTGGTCGAGTGTGATCCGGGGGTACGCTGTCGTCTTGGTCAGTTCGCATTGTTAGGCAACAGCGGAGGTGCCCGCTTGGATGATGATGACATTGAAGAGCAGGATGACCTGAGCTCCGACAGGCTGTTTGATAATGTGGGTGGTTTGTTTGACTTTGAAATCCACGAACTGCCGACGATTGGCCAGAGCGTGAGTGTGGTATTGCCGCAACAGGCTGCTATCCCGGCCAACAGCATCTACCGGAAGTTCCAAAACGGTGAATGGATGACCTTTGTCGAGGATGACAATAATCTGCTGCATTCCGCAGCGGGTAACCCTGGATACTGTCCACCTCCTGGCGATGACAGTTGGGAAGTCGGATTGATTACAGGTTATTACTGTGTCCAGCTAACGATTGAGGACGGTGGACCAAATGATGCGGATGGACTGGCAAATGGCAGCGTCGAGGATCCTGGCGGTGTCAGCGTCGATTCCAGAACCTCCAGCACGATCACCAGCACAGGAGGAGGCTCCGGTGGCGGGGCCGTTCATTGGGTGACGCTGTTGACTATGTTTGTCGGGTTGATGCTGCTCAACCGTTCCAGATATGGGAAAGGCACGACTTTGGCCTTATTCCTGATGGTCGGAATGTTACCCGCACCTAAAAGTCAGGCATGGGAGTGGGATGCGGTAAAAGACAAGGTGTATCTTGAGCTTGGGGCCTATCGCGCCAGTGGCTCCCAGGATGCTTCCAGCTTTAGCAGTGGTCTGGAGTCCGCAGATATTGATGTGACATTGAATACCTACGATACCACCCGGCTGGCCTTTCATCTGGTTGCCGGCTATCAGTATCAGGACATGATGGCCCTGGAAATCGGGTTTCTGGATCTGGGAGATGTAGACGTCGATCTGGATGCTCTAAGTCCTAGTGACGAAGAGCTGTCACAGGCCGTAGAGAAGCATTATCCCGTATCAGGAAATGGATGGACGGTGGCTAACCGCTTCCTGTGGGATGTTCATCCTCAGGTGACCCTTTCCGGTGAAGTGGGGCTGTTTCTCTGGGACGGGGATATTCAGTTAAGTGGTGCGGACATCAATCCTGACCTGGACGGTGGTACCGACCCGTTACTGGGATTGGGGGCTGGGTATCAGGTTATGGACAATATTGATGTTTTGCTTCGGATTAAACGTGTCTTTATGGATCATCAACACGTGGATTTGCTGGGCATCGGTGGCGCATACCGGTTTTGATTGCGCTCTCTAAAATCTGACCCCGTAGGGGCGAACCTATGTGTTCGACCTTTATTACGGTGTGTTCAAGCAGGTATCACGGGGTATTCAGACAAGGGCGAACACATAGGTTCGCCCCTACGGGGATCATTTATTCTCAGGCAGACCTGATCTCGTAATCGTGGGTAATTTCAACGCCACCTTTCTCCAGCATGATGGAGGCGGAGCAATATTTTTCCGCGGACAGGGATATCGCTCTTTTCACCGAGGCTTCCTTCAAATCATTGCCGGTAACCACAAAGTGAATGTGAATCTTGGTAAAAACGCTGGGGACGGCATCTGCCCGTTCTGCGTTGATTTCTGCAACACAATCGGTGACGTCCGATTTGGATTTTTTCAGGATCATCATGACATCGAATGAGGTGCAAGCCCCCAGTCCAAGCAGCAGCATCTCCATTGGGCGTGGACCCTGGTTCTCACCACCGTGATCCGGGGGGCCATCCATTACCACTTCGTGACCGGAGCCGGTTTTTCCCACAAATTTGGCGTTTCCGCCCCAGGTAATACTTGCCTGCATGAGTTTGTATCCGTAAATTCCATTATTGAAAGGGAAGGCAGGTTATCACATCTGCCTGGTTGGGAAAATGCTTTACACATGGCAGACCCCGGTCTGTCGGGCTGGTCGGGCCCGTGTAAGGTAGAAAAGGAATAATAGGCTATACTCTAATTGTTTAGCCGAAGGTACCTCGCGTCGTGAGACGCTGACCACGGGTGCCTGAATCGGTTCGGCATGCTTAGTTGTTCAGACCTACCTGTTTAACTAAGGCTAATCGATGGATATAACAAAAGATTTCCCGATTTCGGCGAGATAACAAGGGAGTGCATTTCTCCTTGGAGTATTTCTAAGCGTTTGTAAGTGAATGGGACAAAAACATGGTCACGATAGTGAAACCGGTCGAGCACAAGACGAAGCATTTGGATTATTTCCTTTCTCAGTGCCACCGCCGTCGCTATCCCAGCAAGAGCACCATCATCTACGCTGGCGATAAAAGCGACTCTCTTTTTTATATAGTTAAAGGATCTGTCACCGTCATCATTGAGGATGACGATGGTCGTGAAATGATCATGGCCTACCTGAATGCTGGAGATTTTTTCGGCGAAATGGGGCTGTTTGATACGGATCAAATGGGGTCAAGGAGTGCCTGGGTTAAAGCAAAAACAGAATGTGAAGTGGCTGAGATCAGCTACACAAAATTCCGTGAAATTGCCCAGGAAGATCCCAGAGTTTTATATTTCATCGGCGAGCAAATGGCTTCCCGTCTGCGTCAGACTACCCGTAAAGTGGGTGACTTGGCGTTTCTGGATGTCACCGGCCGGGTAGCCAGGACCTTGCTGGATCTGTGTAAAGAACCGGATGCCATGACCCATCCGGACGGTATGCAGATCAAGATTACCCGCCAGGAAATCGGCCGCATCGTCGGTTGTTCCCGGGAAATGGTCGGACGAGTGCTTAAAGCTTTGGAAGATCAGGGGCTGGTTCAGGTCAAAGGGAAAACCATGGTTGTGTATGGCACCCGCTGACCACTTTCACATCTAAAAAAAACGGGATCTTCTGATCCCGTTTTTTGTTCCTCGCTGATCCTTCAGTAATCTGTCCATAGCCATACTTTCCCTGGTGATGGTCTCTCCATTAACGCTGCCAGAAGTGTTTATTCAGTTCCTGGGCTCTGTCATATTCCGTCAAACCCAGATCCTTCAGTATGTGGGAAGGGAGTTCAGCCAGGTGCTTCCGCTCTCTGGAGACCATTTCCCATTGTTGGATAGTGTGAATTACCCGTCTTAATTTTTCTAATAGAAGACGAGACCATGATTCCCTGTTTGAAAAATGGAAGTTGAATAGTGACGCGGTACGTGCTTTCATAACTTGCCTCCTCTGTATGGTCTTCATTAAGCCAGAAAGGGAAAAAACAAAATAACGCTATTTTCTTTTGTTGATATAAGTTGAGCTTATGAGTGAGCGTTGGCCCCATCTACTGAAAGCGTTCTGGGTGTTGGATGTAGTCGTACGTAAGGGAAGCTTTTCGACAGCCGCTAATTATCTGAATGTCAGTCAGTCCGCCGTCAGTCAGCAGATCAAGCTGCTGGAAGAAGAATTTGGACCCTTATTTGAACGCCATGGCAAACAGATCGTGCCGACGGACCTATGCCGACGTTTTGTTTCCCATCTGCGCAAGGGCTTCACACATATTGAAGAGGGCGTGGCAGTCACCAACCGTTGCTGCAATCAGATAACGGTGACGGTACTACCTTCCTTTGGGGGAGCCTGGCTGGTGCCCCGGCTTTACAAGTTCACCGAAAAGTACCCTGACATAGAAGTGCGTCTGGCGATGTCGGATATGTTGTCGGATTTTACTGACGGCGGAGTGGATGCTGGTATTCGACTTGGTGGTGGCGACTACCCGGACCTCATTGCCAAGCAGCTGTGTGAGGATGAATTATTTCTGGTATGTAGTCAGTCTATGAGGGAGGAATTCCCGGAAGAGCCGCAGTATTCGGATCTCAAAAACTTTCTCCTGATTCATGACAATGCCAGAGAATCTCAGAACTGGCCCGCCTGGGTTGCCGCTACGGGCGAACAGAACATTCCAGTGAAAAGTCGGGTGATGATCAGTGACTCCAGTCAGGCAATTCGCCTGGCGCTGGGAGGCCGTGGCGTGTTATTGGTGAGACGGTTGCTGGTGGCAGATGAATTGGCTTCAGGGGCGATGGTGAAACTGTTTGATACCAGTGTCAGATTGAAGAGTCGCTATTTTTTTGTCATGCCCAAACGCTCGCGCGGAAACCCGGCACTGACAGCGTTTTACGAATGGCTGGTTGAAGAAATGGAGCCTTATCAGATTTTCTAGGGTTGAGAAGAAGAGACGCAGAAGAGAAGGGCGCACCTGTCTGCGCCCTTTCCAAGATCAAGCGAAGAACAATTCTTTCAGCTTGGCGCCGGGATCATCTGCCCGCATGAAGGATTCGCCTACCAGGAATGTATTGACCTGATGACGGCGCATCAGCTCCACATCCTCGCGGGTGTGAATACCGCTCTCTGTCACAACGATTTTGTCGTCAGGAATCTGGTCCAATAACCCGGTTGTTGTCTCCAGACTCACGTTAAACGAGTGCAGATCGCGGTTGTTGATGCCCAGTAGGGGAGTGTTCAGAGGCAGGGCCTGACGCAACTCAGCTTCATTGTGTACTTCCACCAGAACATCGAGACCAATCTCTCTGGCCAGGTCACAGAACTTTGTCATCTCTTCCTGGGTAAGGCAGGCGGCAATCAGCAGGATACAGTCTGCCCCCAGCATTCGGCTTTCGAATACCTGATACTCATCGACAATAAAGTCCTTGCGGATGACCGGGAGATCACAGGCATTTCTGGCCTCAACCAGGTATTGATCTGCGCCCTGAAAGAAATCGATATCAGTCAGTACAGAAAGACAGGCAGCTCCTCCGGCAGCATAGCTTTGGGCGATCTCTGCGGGGATGAAATTCTCCCTGATAACACCTTTGCTGGGAGAAGCCTTCTTGATTTCAGCAATCACCGCCGGTAATCCCGCATCCAGTTTGGACTGGATGGAGCGGACGAAGCCGCGGGCCGGTGAGGCAGCATCAAGTTTCTCTTTTATCAGGGATAGTGGTAGCCGGGCTTTGCGTTCTGCCACTTCCTCTTTCTTGCGTGCAACAATACGCTTGAGGATTGTTGGAGTATCGTTCATTGAATAGATCCTAGTCTTCTTTAAAGCAGGCGGTGAAGCTGACCAGCTCTGACAGCTTGGCCAATGCCAGTCCGGAGCCGATTGCATCCTGAGCCATTGCCACTCCCTCTTTGAGGGAGGCTGCCAAGTCAGCTGCATAAATGGCCGCGCCGGCGTTTAGGGCGATAATATCCCTGGCTTTCCGGCTCATCTCGTCGTCCTCTTTGCCAAGGGCTCCCTTGATCAGGTTGAGGCTTTCCTGGGCGCTGCTGACAGTCAGTCCGATCAGGCTCTTGCTTTCGATACCCAGCTCTTCAGGTGTGATGCGGTATTCGATCACTTCGCCGTCCTTCAGCTCTGCCACATGAGTAGGGGCGGCGAGGCTGATTTCATCCAATCCGTCATCGGCATGAACCACCAGGACATGGGTGCTTCCCAAACGTTTCAATACTTCCGCCATTGGTCGGCAAAGAGCTTTGCTGAAAACACCGATAACCTGTTTTTTGACCTTGGCAGGGTTAGTCATGGGGCCAAGCATATTAAAAATTGTGCGCACTGCCATTTCCTTGCGTGGGCCAATCGCATGTTTCATGGCGCTATGATGAGCTGGCGCAAACAAAAAACCCACGCCGATCTCCTTGATGGCACGTGCCACCTGCTCGGGGTTCAGATTCAGGTTAATGCCGGCAGCCTCCAGAACATCTGCGCTGCCGGTGCTGCTGCTTACGCTGCGGTTGCCGTGTTTGGCCACTTTGCCGCCCGCGGCTGCAACAACGAATGCGCTGGCGGTACTGACGTTGAACAGGTTGGCTCCGTCTCCGCCGGTGCCGCAGGTGTCCACCAGGTAGGGCTCGTCAATATCTACACCGCTGGCAAGCTGGCGCATGACCATTGCTGCCCCGGTAATTTCATCGATGGATTCGCTTTTCATGCGTAATCCCACCAGGAAGCCACCGATCTGGGCCGGAGTGGCTTCTCCCGTCATGATTTGCTGCATGACGTCCTGCATTTCTTCTGTGCTCAGGTCCTGATGATCAATAACCCGGGCAATTGCTGCTTTGATATCCATAGTTGTTGTCCTGTACCGTCGTTATCGCTTTAAAAAGTTCGCCAATAAATCATGCCCATGCTGGGTCAGAATGGACTCGGGATGAAACTGGACGCCCTCGATATCGAGTTCTTTATGACGCACGCCCATGATTTCCTCCACCGAGCCATCTTCATTTTCTGTCCAGGCGGTTATTTCCAGGCAATCCGGCAGGGTATCCTGGCGAATCACCAGCGAGTGATACCGGGTGGCCTCAAACGGATTTGTGAGCCCCTTAAAGACGCCGGTATTGTTATGGTGCACCATTGAGGTTTTGCCGTGCATGACTTTACCGGCGCGAACAATGTCGCCGCCATATGCCTGCCCGATACTTTGATGGCCGAGGCAGATGCCCAATAATGGAACTTTTCCGGCAAAGTATTTAATGGCGTCAATGCTGATTCCTGCTTCATTGGGGGTGCAGGGGCCCGGGGAAATGACGATCTTTTCCGGGTTCAGCTTGGCGATGTCATCCACGGAAACTTCGTCATTGCGAAATACCCGCACATCTGCACCCAGTTCGCCCAGATACTGGACGACGTTGTAGGTAAAGGAATCGTAGTTATCTATCATGACCAACATTGGATCAACCCTCTCGAATTCGTTTAAAGACCTTTTTGTGCCATTGCCACGGCGCGGAAAACCGCGCGCCCTTTATTGAGGGTTTCTTTCCACTCCAGCCGGGGAACCGAGTCGGCGACGACGCCTGCTCCCGCCTGAAGGTACAGAACCTGATCCTTGATAACTGCGGTACGAATCGCGATTGCTGTATCCATGTTGCCGTTCCAGGATAAGTATCCGACAGCACCACCGTAAACGCCTCGCTTCACCGGCTCAAGTTCATCAATGATTTCCATTGCCCGGATTTTCGGGGCTCCGCTTAGGGTTCCGGCCGGTAAGGTTGCTTTGAGTACATCAATGGCGGAGAGGCCTTCTTTCAGTTTGCCGGTAACGTTCGACACAATGTGCATGACATGTGAGTAACGCTCGATAATCATCTTGTCGGTCAGCGTCACTGATCCGATTTCGCTGACCCGTCCCACATCATTTCGGCCGAGATCAATGAGCATCAAATGTTCCGCCAGCTCTTTAGGGTCGGCCAGCAGTTCGGCTTCCAGTGCCAGGTCTTCTGCTTCATTGCGGCCACGCTTACGGGTTCCCGCGATCGGACGCACCGTGACTTCGCCGTCTTCCAGTCGTGTCAGAATTTCGGGAGATGAACCCACTACATAAAAGTCATCCAGATGCAGGTAGTACATGTAAGGAGACGGGTTCAGGCAGCGAAGGGAGCGATAAAGGTTAATGGGCGGGGAGGAAAAGGGAGTGGACATACGTTGGGAAATGACGGTTTGCATGACATCTCCCGCGAGGACGTATTCCTTGATTTTGTCCACCGCAGCTTCGAAATCGGGCTGGGCAAACCGGGATTGGAAGTCGTCTTCCTCCGCCTGTTGTTCGTGCTCCACATGAAGATTGTGCTCGGGAAGCGGGCGCCGTAACCGGGTTTCCAGTTCATCCAGACGCTGTTCCGCTCGGCTCAATCCATTCTCGTCTGCCGGGTCCACATGATGGATGAGGATCAGGCGACCACTGAGATTGTCAAAGACCACCACTTCGTCCGACACCATCAACAGAATATCCGGCGTATTGAGTTCATCAGGTGGTACAGAATCCGCTAATTTGGGTTCGATGTAGCGAATGGTGTCATAGCCGAAATAACCTACCAGACCGCCATTAAAGCGGGGAAGGTGATCCAGATCCGGCACTTTGAAACGTTGCTGGAATTCTTCAATAAAGGCCAGCGGGTCCTTGCTTTCATAAGATTCGACTTCGGTACCGGAACGGGTGATGGAAATATGATGTCCGGTGACTTTCAATATCTGTTGGCAGGGAAGGCCGATAATGGAGTAACGCCCCCATTTTTCTCCGCCCTGGACCGACTCCAACAGGTAGCTGTAGGGCTGGTTGGCGAGTTTCAGATAGGTGGATAGCGGAGTGTCCAGGTCCGCCATCACCTCACGAACCACTGGGACGCGGTTGTATCCTTGTTGTTTAAACTGGGCAAGTTGCTCAGGAGTCATTTTCTTAAACCTGTATCAGGGGCCTGTCGTGTTACCTTTTGATTAGCTCGTGTCCATGATCAATTCATGATACACGGGTAAACAGGCGAATTGTCCGAACTAATTGCGTCAATCGGCAGAATCCGGGCCGATCGATCAACTCAAAACGATATATTGGAGCTTGACGATGACATGCTGGTTATCGTCGGGGCGAAAGAAGAATGTAAGGCGCCTAGCGCCATCGAAAGGAGGCACCTGAAACAGGTTTGGTGAGGATGTGGTGTGTTGTTGTGTTCACAGTTTTGCTCTGTTACATCAATCAAGCCAGTAGCTTACAAAAGCTCCGCCAATGAATCAACCAGCAAGTCGGGTCCTGATTCACAAATGTCAGCGCCGTGGTTGTACCCATAGCTGACACAGACCGCGCTGATGTCTGCCGCCCTTGCCGCATTCAGGTCATGCACGGAATCACCGATCATGATGGTTTCCGATGTTGGAATTCCCAGTTCGCGACAGGCATGAAGCAGAGGCATGGGGTCGGGTTTCTTCACTGGTAACGTATCGCCGGAGAGCATCACGGAAAAGTATCTGGAGATTCCCAGTTCCTGACAGAGTGGTCCGGTAAACTGCCCGGGTTTATTCGTGATCAGGCCAATCGTGATGCCTTGCTCATGCCAGTGCCGCAGCAGGTCCAGAGTGCCGCTATACAACACGGTGCGGTTGGCAAAGTGCTGTTGATAATGATCAAGGAACCGCTGGTAGGCTTCCTGGTAAACCTCTTCCGGCACAGCTTCTGTGGAAGTAAGAGACAAAGTATGGGCCAGTGCCCGCTTCACCAGCATGGGAGCGCCGTTGCCCACCCACAGCCGGACCAATCCTTCTCCGGCAGGCGAGTAGCCCAGGCCTGCCAGGCTGTAATCAATCGCATCGGCCAGATCCGGAACGGAATCTACCAGGGTGCCGTCCAGGTCGAACAGCGCCAGTCGGAACCGGCGCTCTCTGATCCTGTTCAGCAGGTCATGATTGGATGGCGGGACTCGATTCATACGCTTTCGGCGAGGGCAATCTGCTTGCGCATCTCTGCGATTGTGGCGGCGTAGTCATCGGTATTGAAGATGGCAGAACCGGCAACGAATGTGTCTGCACCGGCGGCGGCAATATCCCGGATATTGTCCACTTTAACACCACCATCAATTTCCAACCGGATCGGCAGGCCGCTGGCATCGATTTTCGCGCGAGCTTCACGCAGCTTCTGCAAGGTTGCCGGGATAAACGCCTGGCCGCCGAAGCCGGGGTTCACACTCATCAGCAGGACCATGTCCAGTTTGTCCAGTACGTAGTCCATGTAATGAAGAGGTGTCGCCGGGTTGAACACCAGACCAGCTTTGCAACCGGCAGACTTGATGATTTGCAGGGACCGGTCGATATGCTCGGACGCTTCAGGGTGAAAAGTAATGTATGTGGCACCGGCCTCAATGAAGGATTCAATCATGGAATCCACCGGTTTTACCATCAGGTGAACGTCGATGGGGGCTTCAATGCCGTAATCACGCAGTGCTTTGCAAACCATGGGGCCAATGGTCAGATTGGGTACGTAGTGATTGTCCATTACATCAAAATGCACAATATCTGCACCGGCTTTGAGAACATTCTCAACTTCTTCTCCCAGGCGGGCAAAGTCGGCGGACAGGATGGAAGGGGCAATCAGTGGGGCAGCCATGATAAAGCGTCTCCGGGTTGGTGTTCATGTCAGGCGCCGGGGAGGGACTTCATCCCCAGGCAACAAAGTCGGCTATTGTAACGTGCTGGGGCCTGCGGGCCTATACTGTTATGCTTAATGTTCAACAGAAACTCTAAGGGGCTGACGCCGGTCAGCTGGAAAAGCCTGTTCTATATGAAGATCATTCATCATCACACTGAAGCGCCTATGGATTTCTATAAAAACTGCCGGAACATATTTGCAGTATTGAACAGACCTTCGGTCGTTCTGATGTTCGTCCTGGCGCTGCTCTTAATGCCGGTATCATCGCTGTCGGTATCGGCAGCGGATCCTGAACCGGCTGCGGGAAATGACACGGCAGCTGAAAATGTCTCAAGCAAAGAAGATCAGGACACGATGGCCGCGAATGATGCATCCCGGCCACCGGTGGAGAACTCAGAGAAGTCCCAACTCTTGCAGTTGGCCCGTAGTATCGATCCCAAGCAGGTGCTCTGGCTGAACGGACGGCAGGGAGATGTCGCTGCCGTCATGGCCCTGTACCTGCCTGCGAATAAGGCTCAGGCTGAGGGAGCGATGCTGATGCTACATGACGTGGGGCAGCATCCGGATTGGCCCGGTGTTATCGGCGAATTGAGAAAATCCATGCCGGACGCCGGATGGCACACCTTGTCTCTGGCGTTATCCTATCCGGATGCACCCGGTCTCCCCGAACGTGTGTTGCTGCCCAGGACGGACGAAAATTTTCCCTATCCGAAAGATCCTTCCTCTGAGCAGAAGAATGCTGAAACAGAGCCCACCACAGGTGGCTCCAATGCTGTTGAAGAACCGGACGCCAGTGGGCCGGAGCTGTCACAAAGTGAGCTTGATGCGACCAATGAGGCCACCGCGAAACTTGAACAGGAAGCCGTACCGATAGAAGAGGCCGTTTCAGAGAAGATCGACATTAATGCCCAAGAAACGCAAAGCCAGAAATCGAGACCCGATTCTGGCGGAATTGGCAATACCCAACGAATCAATCTCGGTTTGACCCAGCTGCAAGGGTTCGGACTGGAAAACCGGGTAATGCTTGGTGTTGGGAGAGGTGCCGAGGAGATGGTCAGATTCTTGATCGCGTATCCGGAATATGCCCAAAGCCTGCAGGGATTTATCTGGGTCGATGCGGAATTTGATCAGGATCTGTTGGTTGAACTGAAGGAGGCTGCCCCCGGATTTCTTGAGCGTAAGGTGCTCGATATCTACGATTCATCAAAGGAGGGTCTGAAGGATGCAGTGAAGTCCCGTATGGATTTTGCTCATCGGAACGGAATGGAGTTCTATCGCCAGGATGGACTTGCGGGGAGTACTGTCCTGATTGGAAGTGGTACCCGGCAGCTGCAGAATCGTGTCCATGCCTGGCTGAAGAAGGAAGCTCCGGGAATGAAATATGTCGACAAAGGAAATGCTAATTGATGTTGAGCGGGGTCTTGTGACCCCAGTCCAGCCCGGTCGTTAACCGGGCGGCTCGCTCTGTTTATTGTCCAGCACCCAGTTTATTGTCCGGCGCTCAGTTTGTTATCCAGCCACTGTAATCTTTCCGGTGTTCCAATGTCGTACCATTGTCCGGTGAAATGTTCTCCGCTGACTTTACCTTTCTGCATGGCGTTTCTTAATACAGGGGCCAATGGATAGACTCCCCTGGGGACCGATGCAAACAGGCTTGGACGGTAAATGCCGATACCCGCGTAGGTCAGCATGTTGGTGCCACGGGTATGGACCCGCCCTTGATCGTCGAGGTAAAAATCTCCAGTGGTATGATGCTCCGGATTATCCACCAGCACCAGGTGCGCCAGGTCATCGGCCGCCAGGGATATGCCAGCCAGTCTGCCTAAATCAAGGTCTGTCCAGATGTCTCCATTCACCAGCAGGAATGGCTGATCGTCACCTTCATCCAGCAAAGGCAGAGCCTGACGGATTCCGCCCGCGGTTTCCAAAGGTTCCCGTTCTGCTGAATAACTTATATTGGCGCCATAGCGGGAGCCGTCACCGAGAAAATCCTCTACCTGCTGGCCCAGCCAGGCGTGATTGATCACCAGCTCTGAAATCCCGGCATTGACCAGCTTGATAATGCTGTGTTCGATCAACGTGTGGGCTCCGGCTTTCAACAACGGCTTCGGTGTTTTGTCCGTGAGCGGACGCATGCGGGTACCTAGCCCCGCGGCAAGAATCATGGCGCGCATGGGGAGTCCTTACTGTGATCCTCTGATGGGTTATCCGTGGAAGCGGTATCTGGAGAAGCATTATCCGGTGAATTTAAATGCTGAAGAAATTGAGGTTTCAACTCGTCCTGTAGCCATTGGTGAAAGGCTGCCAGTTCAGGATAGCGGCTGCTGGCGTCGATAATGTAATCGAGGGTAAGCGGAATATCCTTCAAATACCCATGTTTCCCGTCTCTCAGTGAAAGACGGGAAAACAGCCCGGCGACTTTGATATGTCGTTGCATTCCTATCAGGTCAAACCAGCGGCGAAACTCTGCCGGATCTATCTCAGGTTCTTCCTGGCTGGTGCGTTGTTCATTCAGTTTTTCTAGATAATAACTCAGCCATTCAGAGACTTTGTCCTCGGGCCAACGGATGTAGCAGTCTTTGAGTAGCGACGCCACGTCATAGGCGATGGGGCCGATAACGGCTCCCTGAAAATCGATTACGCCCAGGCTGCCGTCCTCTTTGATCATCAGATTGCGGGAGTGGTAATCCCGATGCATGACAACCTGAGGTTGAGTCCGGGAGTTCTCTGCCAGAATATCGAAGGTACTTTGTAATAGTTGAGACTTCTCATCTGACAAAGACAGCCCCAGCAGTTTCTCCAGAAACCATTCAGGGAAAATTCCCAGCTCGAACCGGCACATAGTGTCGTCAAAGGGAGGCAGGGGGTAATCGTCTGGAATGGGGGCTTGCTGTATTGGCAGTAATGTTTCCAAAGCCAAGGGATAAAGCTGGTCACTCTGTTCCCTGGCATTGTTCAGGAAGGTTACGTCGCCAAAATCCTCCAGTAGCATGAATCCCTGATCAAGGTCTGCTGCATAGACCAGTGGCACCGGAATGCCAGCCTGACGCCAGGTGGTGGCAATGGCGAGAAACGGATGGCAGCTTTCCTTATCCGGAGGAGCATCCATCAAGGCATATCGCTGAAATCCATAGTGCACGCGAAAATAGCGGCGAAAGCTGGCGTCGTCGGAAAGTACCGAAATTTCGAAATCGGCATTGCTGAAAAATTCGCTCAGCCACTGGTGTGCGAGTTCTAATCTGGAATCCATTGACAAGAGAGGCCTTGTGATCACATCTTGGGAGGACGGATTATGCCGCGACTGGAGTCGGGGGACAATGATCTCAACCGGAAAGCTGGATCTGTTCACAAGTGACTCAAGTGGCTCAAGTTATCATTGATAAGCAGATAAGCAGATAAGCAGATAAGCAGATAAGCAGATAAGCAGATAAGCAGATCGGCCAAGAATGAATCATAAGGGGTGGCAGTGATGAATAACCAGCCGAATAAACAGCTACAGGTTAATGGTGGATGTCTGTGTGGTGCGGTTCGGTACAGGATTGAAGGTGAGCTGGTTGATGCCGGGTATTGTCATTGCCGGCTTTGCCAGTGTTCCAGCGGCGCACCGGTACTTGCCTGGCTTACTGTCCAGCAGGAGGCTTTGACAATCGTTCAGGGTAAACCCAAAGCCTATAAGTCTTCCGCCCATTACCAGAGGAAATTCTGTAGTCAGTGTGGTACGCAACTCATATTTCGCAAGACCACGCGCCCGAGAACGGTGGATATTACCATCGCCAGTCTGGACAAGCCGGCAGCAGTGGTTCCGGAATATCATATCTGGACTGACAGCCGAATTCCCTGGTTCGACACCAACGATACATTATGCCGCTACGCTGATGCGGGCCCGGATGTAGATTGAAGTGGATTGATGCGGATTGGTATAAATTCGGATTGGCGTAAATTAAAGCGCGCAGGGATGGCGGGAGAAATGTGAACAGGGAGGTCGATAGATCGAACGTCAGATAAAAAACGGGAGCCTTGAGGGCTCCCGTTGATATTACTGTGTTGTTATCAGTTATCTGATCAGGCGTTTTCCCAGGCGATGGTATCTCCGGACTGATCCAGGTTCGTCATCAATTCGCCGTAACGCTCTTCAAGCTTATTTCTTTTTACCTTGAGCGTCGGGGTGACAAGGCCGGTATCCGGTGACCAGTCTGTATTGGAAATCACAACACCGGAAACTTTCTCATGGTTCAGCAATGTTGTGTTGATCTGCTTGAGAAACTCCGTAATGTCTTTGCTCAGCTGATCTTTCGGCGTGTTCAGGACCAATTCGTTGAGAGTGACCACCGCGATCGGTTGCTTCAAGCCGGTACCGGCGATGCAGATCTGTTCAAACCCTTTAAAGGATGAGAGCTTGGCTTCGATGGGAGCCGGTGCCACATATTCACCCTTTTCGGTCTTGAAGATCTCTTTCACCCGGCCGGTCACTCTTAGATAACCTTCGCCGTCAATTTCACCCAGATCGCCGGAACGGTAGTAGCCGTCTTCGGTGAGCGCTTCCCGGGTTTTCTCCTCGTCTTTGTAGTACTCGGACATGACGGTTGGACATTTGAACAGAATTTCGCCTTCCGCGCTTAGCTTGAAGCCATTGTCAGGCATTGCCTTACCGACAGTACCCTGTTTGTTGTGCCCAGGGCGGCCGATAAAGCCATAGGCGAAGTTTTCTGTCATCCCATAGCCTTCTACAATCTCAATGCCCAGCTTGGAATACCATTCGAGCAGAGCAGGAGAAATTGGAGCTGCGCCAGATACGATAATCCTCGCCTGACCGAGTCCCAAGGCTTTACGCAGCTTCTTCGCGATCAGGCTGCGTACCAAAGGAATTTTCAGTAACTTGTCCAGCTTCTGCTGGGGCACTTTGGTCAGAATGCCGCCCTGGAATTTTTTCCAGAGTCGTGGCACGGAGAAAAATACCGTCGGCTGTACGGAAATCAGATCATTCTGGAAAGTGTTCAGGGACTGGCTGAAACTGATGACCATGCCTGAATACAGACTGGTGGTTTCTACCAGCAAACGTTCTGCGACGTGGGCCAACGGAAGGAACGACAGGCAACGGTCATTCCCGTTGATATCAAAGGTCTCCAGCGCGCGATAGCCGACGTGACGTGGTGCCCGATAACCGTGTACCACCCCTTTCGGATAACCGGTGGTTCCTGAGGTATATACGATGGTCCACACATCGCTGTCTGAGGGAACGGGGCTTTCAGCGTAGGGGGTTGAATCTGCAATCAGGTCCGCCAGCATATGATCAACTTCGCCCTCACGCTGGAAATCGCCGTCAGCGCCGTGGAACGAAAAGCCGATTTTAATCAGGTCTTCCGGCACACTGCTTCCAAGCCGATCCCATACCGGTTTGTCCAGTTTTCCAACAAAGATGGCTTTGCTGTCCGAGTGCTCAAGGATATAGCGGAAGGTATCCGGCGTTTGGTCCACATATAGAGGAACGCTGACGAAACCGCCAAGTTGCAGTGCAAGATCGGTGATGATCCACTCGGCGCAGTTCTTGGAGAGCAGTGCGATCTTGTCGCCTCTCTCGAAGCCGAGTTTGTATAGGGCACTGGTCAGGCGTCGAACCTTGTCGCTTACCTGGGACCAGGTGAATTCATGCCATTGTCCGTTGACCGGCTGGCGTAAGTAGAGATGGTTGGGGGCGTTTTTCTCCCAGTGATAGAACATCTCGATAGGAGACTTTCCTTTAACTAACTCTTTGAGACTCATACTTTCCTTCCTAGTCTGATGTATACGGTTGTTATATGAACGGGGCGTGTACTCCCGAATTTATATTTATTAGTCCGTTCATGGACGAATTATTTTTATTTGAGTGTGTGGCAGTTCCGACATCAAATGCTTACGAGTCCCCTTCTTGGGGTGGGCACCCCGGGGGTGTTCATTCGTCTGCGGTGGGTCTTTAGCCAGAATTGATGCTAGCCATGTCTTCAGCGCCGATGCGTGACTCTAATCACAAAATGAACGTTGGTCCACTTTATTCTGTATATAAACTGAGAGAATGTGGGGCTTTGGCGGATTATTGAAACTCGTACGGTTCAGGCATGAGTTCACCAATACCGAATTGATTGCCCAACCTGTCATAGGCTGGTTCATCCCGAAACTGCCGGTAGGCTTCGGCAAATTCCATCGCTTGGTGAGCAGCCGCTTTTTGTGAAAAAGCGATATACATCCTGGTTCCTGCAAAAGAAGCGCCTTCGAGTCGTTTAACCTGTTTCTCTATGCCTGAAATTTCCTCCGCCGCGATAGCCAAGGCGCTGGTAGCGCCGAAAATGGCATCGTACCGGCCACTCATCAGCATGATAAACAGCTGGTTCTGGGTGACTGTCGGCTGTTCAATGGGGGCGCCGTTTTTCAGCATATAGATGACTTCATCATTGATGTAATAGCCACCGGGCATTGCGGTGCGCCATTTCGTCACCATGTGCTGCAATGGTGGTACATAGATGATTTCATTGGCGCGTTTTTTCAGAATGTAGAGAGTGGAGCGGGAAATATGGAGCAAATTGTCTGGTAGGAAGGTGGCAAACTCTTCCCGTTCAGACGATTTTGCTACGTAGGTGACAGCATGAAACTCGCCGTCTTTCAGTCCTTTGATGACCCATTTCCAAGGGTGGCGCTGGAATCTTACCTCCCAGCCCAGGCGGTGCGTCACTTGTCTGACAATTTCAACATGAAAGCCCGTGAGTTTTACATTGTCATCAACATACTCAAAAGGCGCGTTATTGGCTTCCTCCATTCCTACCACCAGGGTGAAGGCCAAGGAGTACTGGCTGCAAAAAAATAGCAAGGCTGCTGTTAATGCGCGCATACGATTTACCTCTAAAGAATCGATAACCTCCAGAGCACCGACATCCCTGCTATCTCTCAACTTGGTATCTCTCAACCTGCTATCTCTCAAAGTGCCGATATCCTTGCGTTCGCTCAAATAGCCGCATCCTTGGAGTTTCCCAAATACCGACCCCGAGACTTTTAATCAGATGGAGCCCGTTATGGGAATCAGGTTAAGAAAAACCTGATCTTGCTATACAAGTATAGGTGGGTATCTCAAGTATAGGAGGGTATCAGTCATTAGCCCCAAAACGGGCTAATTCTACTGGCAAGAAGATATATGCGAGCCGGGTATTGGATGCCTCACTAGATCCATACGTCGTTTTCAGCTGTCAGGTCTCCACCTTCTGAACCGGTGTTTGTAATGCCCTTTGGTTCAATCACCAGCATTTTTACTTCTTCCTCGGCAAAGGGTTTGTGCTCCAGTCCTTTGGGAACCACATACATTTCTCCGGCACCGATATGGACGTGTCCATCTCTGAAATCTATGCGTAACCGCCCTTCCAGCACGATGAAAGTTTCATCGGTTTCTGGATGGTCGTGCCAGACAAAGTCTCCCTGAATCTTCACAACCTTGAATTGGTAGTCGTTCATTTCGGCAATGACCTTGAGGGACCATTGCTCGCTGAACTGGTTGAACTTGTGTTGGAAGTTAATCGCCTGATATTCCATGAATCTTCTCCAGAGCTAAATACGGTTTGTTATGCTGTGAACATGTTTGTTTATCATGCAAATCAGAGGCATAAACCGCTAGGACAAAATTGCGGGATTCATCATACCGCATCTGTCCCGGCCATTAGCCGGGGCTTCGGCTAAATAGACCTCAGACTGGTTACTTTGAATCCTGGGAGGGGGAATTACTACAAGGCACTTTGGCCCGTTTCCCCTGTGCGGATGCGGGTAGCCTGGATCAGGTCGAATACGAAAACTTTGCCGTCACCGATTTTGTCGGTTTTGGCGGCTCTGGTGATGGCTTCTACGACAGGTTCAAGAATGTCGTCCTCCAACGCCACCTCGACCTTTATTTTGGGAACAAAATCGATCACATATTCTGCCCCTCGATAGAGCTCGGTGTGTCCATGCTGACGGCCGAATCCCTTGACTTCGGTGGTCGTCATTCCCTGCACGCCGACTTCAGATAAAGCTTCACGGACTTCGTCGAGTTTGAATGGTTTTATAATGGCAATGACCAGTTTCATGCAGATACTCTCCGGAACGTTAGGGCTCAGCAGGTATCAAAGCATAGAGGATGCCAACAGAGATTCACTATTAATATCAGACGGATAGTGAAGCGTTTGGCATCAAGCTCCACCCCAAATACGCACCAAAAAGGAATTCCGGGCCTGACGATGGTAGATATGTGTGCGCATTCTCTACCATGGCAGGACCCTGGAACTTCCAGAGTTTCCACAAAATATTGATGGTCTCTCCAAGCCACACTGTAAGGCTGGAGGAGGGGACGTTCCCTCTGCTTAACCGGCTATACGAGCTTTTGCGACCAAGACCAGTTCTTCTGCCATCGCGGCAATTCGATCAGAAAGTACCTGATCCTGGAGCTGGCCATGTTCATCGAAAGCCTTAAACGAGCCAGGAACGGCTACTTGCTTGGGGATCACCAGACTGCCGACACTGGTCAGAATATCCCTTAAATGGCTAAGTCCACGAATACCGCCCAGGCTGCCGGGAGAAGTGCTCATAATGGCGGCGGATTTCTGGTCAAAGTTGGGTTGATATCCGGAACCATCGTGAGCAGGACGGGACAACCAGTCGAGTACATTCTTTAATACGCCGGATAGCGAGCCGTTGTATTCGGGGCTGGAGATCAGCAGGCCGTCGGCTTGCAGAAACAACTCCCGAAGCTTTTCCAGGTTTGCCTGTGTTTCACCGGTTGTTTCCATATCTTCCGAAAATAGCGGGAGTTGGTAATCGCGCAGATGAATCACTTCTACAATTGCGCCGGCCTTCTGTGCTGAGCGGGCTGCATTGGTCACCAGCTTCTGGTTCCAGGAGTCGGCGCGAAGGCTTCCTGCAAAAGCCAGGAAAACCGGGGGACGGATATCTTGTGTATTGTTCATCGTAGGGCTCCTTTCATTTAGGAATCAGATGTCTGAATGTTGGAGCCATTTTGGTATGTTTTTTCTTGAACAAAAATAGAATAAATGCAAATCTCTTGTGCATGAATGCACAGAAGTCTTCCTTACATCATCGAATTCAATCTGGTGCCCAGGCGGGCGACTGGAGCGATATTTACTTCGCCTTTCAGGTTGCCAGGCTTGGAACGCTGTCTGCAGCGGCCGAGGTGTTGGATGTTCATCACTCTACAGTGCTGCGTCGAATTAACCTGTTGGAAAAGCGCCTGAAGACAAAACTGTTTCATCGTCACGCACGAGGGTATTCGCCCACCGAGGCAGGAAAATTATTACTCCAGGTCGCCACTCAGACCCAGGAAGAATTTGACCGGTTGATGGGGCAATTATCAGGTATCGACGAGCAACTGACCGGAAGCCTAATTGTCACCACTGTAAATTCCTATGCTTCGGTATTAATTCCGTTGTTGGCAGAGTTTCAGGAGTTACATCCCGGTATACGCATCGAATTCGTGGCGGACCCCCGTATCTTTAAACTGGAATATGGTGAAGCTCATGTGAGTGTTCGCCCCGGGGCGAAACCGAAAGATCCGGATCATGTGGTCCAGCCTCTCAAATCCGTGCCCTATACGCTTTATGCATCTCATAAGTACATTGAGCGATTCGGCAGAATGAAAAGCCGTGAAGATATTGAGGGCCATCGATTTGTTGCCACCGTCACCCCCTTTAACAATGTTCCTGCGATGGCCTGGTTGAACAAGCATGTGCCTGAAGATCAGATATATCATCGCAGTTCGGACTTTGTTTCGATGATGCACGCTGCTGAATCAGGACTGGGGATCGCTGCTATTTCCTGCTGGCTGGGGGACCGCACCAATCAATTGACAAGGTTGATCGAACCACAGGAGGAATGGGAGTCACCATTATGGCTGATTACTCATAGAGATATTCATCGGACTCCCAAGGTTCAGGCGCTTACCGGGTTTCTGAAACAGCGGGTCCCTCAGCTGTGACGGATCTGTTTCTCGAATGCTAATAGCCTGATGCTCAACGTTTGCTGGACGCTTAGATCTGAGCCAGAATCACAACATAGTTTTCGCCGTACTTTTTCGAGCATTTAGGGCAGGTGGTGTAGAAGAAATAGAGCTTCTGAATCTCTCTTCCCTGCTTCCGGGCAAACGCTGTCATATCAGCAACCCAATGTTTCATATTCCGGTAAGGACCTTCGAAGACCCGGGAGAGAAATGTCCCCGACAAGGTGGCGGTTTTTACGCCTTTGATTTCTTTGGATATAGGCAGATATACATCAGCGCCCCAGAGAGAGTTCTCGTCTGACAGCACGAACATCTCCTCCGATTCCGCTCCGGCGGCTTCGATGACTTCCATATCGCGCTTCATCACTGCCCCAAAGTTGAGTGGCATATGGAACAAGCTAACTACATGGTCCTGCAGGAATCGCTTGTTATCCCACACAATCTCTTTGTCTTCCCAAGGCTCGGGGTCAAATCTGGGGCAACACTCTGTTGCTTGCGCGCTCATCGTCATCTCCTGAATCAAATCCTGTTGATGTGAGAATCATGACTGCCGTTCCTATGACTCGGTGGCGCAGGATAGCGTGAAAAGGGCTGGAAGGAATTGATTTGGGGCAGGAAATAGGCTCCGTCCAAATGGTCTATTCAACTGGGTGTATACAATTTGTATCCTTGGGGGGGGGCGAGAATTTGCTTGATGGAATTCGTAATGTGGAAGGGAGAAAGGAATGTTCAAGGTATCCGAATATCTTCATTTGTTTCATGAAGATTTGTATCGCATGGTAAATAGCAATTCGCCAAGAATCACCCTGGAAGAGCTGGTAGCTCATTGTGAAAGGTTTATGAAGAAATAGGAGCAAAAATGAGCAACATAAATTTATCACTGGATAAGATGGCGACATACGTACTATTGGAGGCTTTGACAAACGAAATAGAGCGTTGGAAAAGTATGACAGAGGAGACTGTTGGTGAGGATGCTTTAGCCGACTATGGAAATGACATGATTCATTTGGTCAACTTATATGATGAGGTAAAAGAAAAAGCTGTTAAGGAATATGGTGAACACATTTTGGACTTTTCACGTGGGTAAATATGCATCTAGCCGCATTTAAAAAGGCAAGATAATGGAAATAAGTCTTGAATGGCAGAACTGACATATAAAGAGATTTCCTACATAAGGTCTGCGTTAAAGTTCCGTCTGGACTGTCTGGAAAAAGAACTTGAGATGGATAACTCCGCTGAGCCTGAGCATCAGTTGGATGAAGATGAAAGACATGACCATCAAGAGGATATCGTCTTTTACGATAAGCTATTGTATATGTTTGAGAAGGCCGAAAAGCAGTCTGAGGACCTTAAAGTTGTCCAATCCATAGAAGTTCCTGAGAGAAATAAATAGATTTTCCAGGAGCAGCTTTACCAACATGAAGGGCGAAAGATGGTTTTGTCAGTTCGGTATTCTCATGTAAGAAATCTGGTTGAACACTACGCCCAAGAAATGTCAGATGACAGTGTTTTATCTATATTGGATAAAGGCCTGCATACAGAGGATGAAGCAAAACATTTAAGCTATTTCATATGGAAAATGATTGATGAAATGGCGAAGGATAGAAGGCAAGGCAAAGTTGTTCTGGGAGGAACAGACAACACCTCTATGCTTCCTGATGTGTCATATGAAATGGACGTATTGATGTCAGATTGTGGTTTTAGTGATATTTGGGAAAAAATATCTGATGACGCCTGAGATGTTTGTAGCTCGCTGGATATAGCACCCATTCGAGATGGACGGAGTTGCCACTGAGAGTGATGGTTAGTATTCTTTCTGTAGGTCGGCCTTAGGGTTTTCCCGGTCGATACCTTGGACGATGTGGAAAATTAATTTTCTGGGACAGTCGGTAGAAAGACACACTTTGTGAGTAGATTATTGACAGGCCAAGGTTACCACCCCATGAAAATAACAATGGATCTATAGGAGAGAATGCATGTTCAGTCACGTAATGGTTGGTTCGAACGATATTGAGCGCTCAAAGCGCTTTTACAATGCAGTGTTGGGAACTCTTGGGGCAAGCGAGCCATTCTGCCACAAAGCAGACTCCGGCCACATGAGACTCTTTTATCGGCATGATGGAAGTACCTTTTGCGTTACCGAGCCGGTAGTGTTCAGAATTCTGTGTCATTTCTTTATCCTATGCAAAAAAGAGATGACTTATGACCAACCCCTCCTTCGACATGGAAGCCGCACTGCAAGCATTGCGTGAAGGCAAAGACTTAACCGGTA
>NZ_MRYI01000017.1 GCF_002260525.1 Hahella sp. CCB-MM4 | reverse complement strand
CGGGTTTTACGCTTCTTATTCTGGTATTCGGCTTCGGAGAAGGTCATCTGTTCCATGGAAAGTATTCCTGATGAGTTAGCTTGGCCGTATTATGACTGATTTGGGGAGTTATTCAGAGTCTCCCTAGGTTTGCCATTTGCGTGGCCTTTGACGGAGAAAGATGAGTACACCAGCGTTGGTGTAAATTTTGGCGATATAAATATCGAATTTATAAGTTTTAGAGTCAGGTTTGGAATTAAGGATACAAAGTTCAAAGGATTTAGTGGTATCGCATTTAAAGTTGTGGATTCTCTCGAGGAATCCATAAAGAGTTTGAAGGAATCTGAGTTAAGCTATCGAGTTGGGGAAGAGTGTGAAGCTCACACAACTCTTTCTATAGAAGAAAGTCAGATTTTCCCCACAGTCTTCCTAGTCAAATATCACTTCGAAACTAGCGGTTGGGTTGAACGTCTTAAAAAAGAGTTTATTGAGTGTTCTGGTGGCAATTATCACATCGCTCGGTTTAAATCACTATCCGTTAGCAACAGAATACCAAATAACTTGAAAAATAATTTTCGAATTAATTTCGGTGTTAAGAATCAAGTCTGCTTTGAATCGTCCAACGGTGAACGTGCCGTTATTTCCGATTTGATAGAGAACTTGGAGATAGTAATTACGCCTAAAAATTAGCTCATGAGTAAATTTGAAAAACTAGTTAGGCTATTAGATCACCCCGATGATAATTATTGGGGGGATATACTTGCTGGCGAAGCTAGAGAAATAATTGATAGTGACCCAGAGGTATTATTGAGCTTTATCCTTGAACAATGGGAGTCGTGGCCAGAAAATCGGCTAGAGCACCTAGCTTATCTGCTAGGGGAAGGAGTGTCCAATGTAGAAGAGAAACTCATTATTGCTCTACACGGATCAAAATATAAAAGCGTAGTATTCCATGCTAAAGAAGCAGTCATTGAGCTTGAGTCCACGCGTAATAGACAAAGGCTGTAAGTGAAATTTATGACCAAGTATTCCGCTGTAATTGTTCTATTATTCGTTTCCGGTTGCACCTCTACTGTCCAACAAAATGTATCTAATGGAATCGTAAATATATTTTCTCATGCGATGGCTCTTCAGTGTTATAAATGCGAGCATGGAGATTGGCCAGAAAGTTTCCAATATATGAATAGCTTTGTTCCATCTTCAGAAAATTGTCTGGAAATCATGAAAGCAATTGAGCCAGGTAATAACATGTTTGAGCGCTTTCCATTTGCTAAATTGGTGAAAGAAGACGGAAATAAATTGCAATACAAAGGATTAGGCGAATCTAAGGAATATCAAAGACCTGTTGATATTAATATAAACATAGAAATTTCTGGGGCGGTGGCAAATATATGCACTTAACAAAGTGTTGCACTGGACAAAATTTTCTAGCGCCTATTTTATAAGGCAAGCCAGCCTATTATAAAAACCACCCGCAACATTTTGTTGGTGAGCGAGGCATTAAGCGGCAAATATGTCAGAACAAGAAGTAGTGTTCATGGTAATTGGCCTATTGGTTTTTCTATGTGTGGCGATTATTACGCACAGAAAACAGCGCCAACCATGCGATGAGTGTGGGGGAAGAATGACTCTAACCAAACTCGAAGATCCCATGGGGATAAACCTAAATCGAAAAGTCACATTTTCATTATATGTCGGGCCAAGGAAATACAAAGAAACCTGGCAGTGCAGATCTTGTGGTAAGCAAAAAACTGTTAACTACTGGGGTGGCTAGCACCTGTGGAACTCCGTACTTAACAAAGCATTATCCCATTATTTAGGCGGACCTTCATTCAAGGGCGTTGCTCCTACTATACGGCGGCAGTTTGCGGTATTAGTTGCCCTCATAGAAATTGAATATGAATATTACAGTCACAGCTAACACGCGAATGCGCACGAAGCCCGCAGTAATTAGGGCGTTATGAGTCCCCCGAGTGTCAGAGTAAGATATTAAAAATGAGTACACGAATATCCGCAATAAAAAATGGTGTTCAAGACAGAGACTCAGAGGCTTGGAAAAAGCTTTGTGAATATGTTGATGACCTTGCAGAGAGTGGTGGTGAGGAGTTTTCACCTAAGGAAGCAATAGGCGCTGAATTATTCAGTGAGATTCAGGAATTACCTGAATCGATAGCTAAATTGAAAAAGGTTAAGAAGATCTGGCTATATGGCAGCAAGATAGAAAGAATTCCGCCGGAAATTGGCGAGATGGAGTCATTGGAATATTTTGACCCATACACTTCTTATGAATTGCACTGGTTTCCATACGAGATTACAAGGTGCAAGAATCTTAGGGATAGTCGGATTAGTACACGAATATTGTATGGGAACTACAAAAATCGCATGGGTTTTCCAAAGCTTGATCGAAATCCAGTGAGATATGCTCAAGAAACTGTTAAGTGCAGTATCTGTGACAAGGAGATGAGCTACGATAAAACTAATCAACTCTGGGTTTCGCTTCGTGTTGGTACAGATGTGATTCCACTTTTAATTAACTGTTGCTCTGAAAAATGTGAACGTCAGATTCCATCGCCTCCCGAAAACTATGTTCGATTTCCTCACAAAGGTGGGAGTAGTTTGGAACAGCCCTCTTAACGAGGACGAAAAGTGGGAACTAAAAATGAAAAGGCGCGCACAACTCAATGAAATTGAGCTTGATGTTAAAACTAGCAAAAATGAGGAAACGAAACCTTTGTCGGTGATTCGAAAAGTCTGGGACAAACGGTGAATAAAGATAAAGCTCAAAACAAATACGCATGAGCTAGGCGTTAGGTTGTTTACGATTGGTGAATATGGATATTGAATTTATACGTTACTGCAGGTCAAAAAGTAGTGCTTTTGGCAATGCAGCGAGGAAAAGAGATCCAGAAAAGGCATGGAAAGAAACGATTGCTTTCCTGGATGGCTATACAAATTATGGCCTCTCAATACAGCCAACCATAGAACTATGGAATACTTCTCAACCTTCAATGGAGAGGTTGCTTAGCCAAGTAAAGGCAGAATATGGTGAAACTGATTTCGAATCAGGAACACCTTACAGGTGGCTGCTACCAAAAAAATTTGATCCAAAATTGCTTCAATTGGTATTTATGAACAAAGATCACCCGACTCAGGGTGTTGGGCCGATTAGAATTCATTTACCTTTTTGGTTTGAATGGAAATCAATTCCGATTCCAGTGCTTGAGAAGTATTCAGATGTATTTGAATATTTCAATAGAGGTAAACATGGCAGTTTTTCAATTATTATTGATAGTCGCCTTTTTATCCAATCAGAATTCGTGATCCCTTATGGGCTTGGAACCATTGAAGCATCTGAGTTTATCAATGATTTAAGGTCAAAGCTTCCATTTAAGTTAAGCGATTCTTCCTTGGTTTGTTTTCGAAGCAAGCTACTTAAAAATGGTAAAGTTACCTATAAGTCGTATGGTACATATAAAAAGTTTAACGTAACAAACGCTCCAAAGGCGACGCTTGGAGGTTCACTATAAGCGGACGTTGAGGCTGTTGAAAGAATTCCCACCCGAATCAATTTTGCTGTGCTGGAAGTGCGCAAAAAGGACCTGTTGCTATGCTCAAGTTGAAGCCTTACAACTATGAAAGTCATCAAATTTCAAGACCGAGCTTCAGCTCGGCACTTTGGAATACGCAGTCCATTATCTGATCGACGATAAGCTCTACCTATCGGTCTTTTATCTCAACGACAAAAACGATGAGAGTGCGCGGTCTGCTTATGATCGGTGATCCTGCTTTTCGCGGTTTTTATACAGGCTCGTAGCTCTTGAAGGTGAGTTTGTTGTGCAATATTCAGTATCAAAAGAATATTTAGGGTTAAGTGTAGAAGTAATAATAGATAGGCCATTGGGTTCCAAGCACCCTGGATATCACTACGAATACCCGGTTAACTATGGCTATATTGCAGGAACGTTATCCCCGGATGGGGAAGAACTGGATGCATATGTTTTAGGAGTAAATAAGCCTCTAGATAGGTTTTCCGGAATTTGTGTAGCAGTAATAAGACGTTTGGATGATCGCGACGATAAATTAATTGTTGTCCCAGAAGGGTACACCATAAGTGAGGAAGCCATTTTGGCAGCAACACATTTTCAAGAAAAATGGTTTCGTTCTGAGTTAGTGTGTGAGCCAACGAAAATATCAACCTGACGCATGGTGGTGCAGGTTATCCTGGTGTTAGCACTTATGAAAAGTCTTACTGCACGTCCGGAGAAAATCATCGGCAATATTGCGCTGGCAAGTCTGTTGGCTGGCCCGCCAATCGGTGTTGCTCTGTCTCTACTAGGCGGTCTTCTGCAGCCATCGGGACTTTCCGTTCTTGATTGGATCGAGGTCATTGTTAGCGGCTTGTTCGCTGGACCGTTCATCCTTTTTATCGCAGGGCTGGTCGTTCTCGCGCCAACCCTCGGCGTTTTGAGACATTTCGGTTACGGCGGCCCAACGTTTGTTTATGCAATCACGACTCTCTTCAGTTTTTTCTCAATGAGCAGCGATTTGCGGCTTGGCCTTGTTTCGCTTGCGTTCTCTTTACCGGCAAGCTACGTCTTCTGTAAGTATAGTTATTGAGAATTTGAGGATGGAATAAATCGAGATACACATTATTGGCAAGCTCCCACAATTTACGAAAGTTGCGGAAAAGCTTTGGGGAAAAGATTCAGATTACGATTCAGATGGAGACGCCTCCAGTCCTGGTTCCCAGGAGTGGTCCGAGCTAACTTTGATAAACCGGTCTGACGAAAGCCAAAGAATTGATATCGATCCAGTTAACAATAACCCTAAACATTTGGTTGTTTGTTCTGAATCGTCAGAGCTTGTGCAAAAAGTAATACACTTTTTGCAGCAGTATGGCTCAATTAGGTAGGTCAACATTTAGCAAGTGCCAGCAACGGACTCGCAAACCTGTTACGACTTTTGTGCCAAAAGCCGCCCCAGCTTTGTGAGCTGCAGTGACAGACGTCGAGCATAGGAAGCGATGGGACATTCATTTACTACTTTTAAGGAAAAACATATCCGATCGAAAGACTCTAAGGTTGAGGTATGGTTGTTCTTGATCGTCGAGAAGGCCAAATATTTGATGGATCAGGAACCCTGGTTGAAAGAAGCGATAGCGCATTGGCAAGAACAGGCTGAGTTATCAATCAATGGATGCATAAAACCAGATTTTGATACTTATTTGGTCAGCGAGCATCATGTCGAGATAATGATAGGAATATGTACCTCGATACAAAATGATTTGAATCGATTTGGAAAATATATACCAAAGGAATATCTCAATAATTTATGTGGCTATCAGCCGCCGTACGAGATAAAGCAGGATAACGACTCAGAACAATATTTGTCGTATGGGCAGAAACTACTGGATCTATTGTCTGGTAATCAGGTGGTGGAATGTGAAAATGTTTAGCAAGGCCAAGCGCCAGCATGCACTGAGTGTGCTGGATCTCGCTACGCTTGGCTGGTTTTGGTGGCGTTATGCACAGGAGAGCTCATGAGCTTCGACTTGTTTTTACACTTCTTTTCCGAGGGGAAACCCCAGCTCGTAGCGACTCAGCTTGTGAAAAGGGCATTCGGAAGTGCCTTTGTGGAAAATGATCGTGGATTTGACTTGAAGTACGACGCAGAGAACTTTTCAAACGTTTATGGTGATTTTGAGTTGGAGCTAATCGACAGCTTCATGATAAGCAGGCCCAGCATGCATCCAGAATTTTGGAGTTCGGTACTTGAAGTGCTCTGCCAGGAGGGGGCGACCTTGGTTGCTCCGGGGGTGGGCTATTTGGTCACGGCAAACCCCAGTTCCGAAAAGCATGTTCCGAGGGATGTAGGTATGCCTATTCAGTGCGTGAAAACTGGTAACGAAATAGTTGAGCTCATACGAAATTAATAGCATCCCCATCAACACAGATAGCCAAAACCAGTGAACTTTTTTGTTCGAAGAGGCGTTAAATGACGTGGAAAAAATAACTCCAAAATCCGTAAAGCCGCTAAATCAGGATGAGCTAGAAGTTCTTTCTACTGAGAGGCTTCTTGCTTACCTGCGCCGATTACAGAAATGTGAAGAATCTATTGAACTTTCTGATTGGCAATTAAACGAAGTCTCCACGATTAGTGGTATTGTTTTCAAATCCTCGGAAGAATGGAAAACACAATACAATCTGGTAAAAGTGGTGTTGGCAAAGAGGCCAAACGTTGATTAGTTCGCGCGGTCCATATTAAGCAGGCTAGCCTGTACGCTTTGGCGTTGTGCTCTCAAAACAATCACACATTTAAATATGAGGTGAAAATGAAAATTAAGGAAAGCTCACTCCCAGCAGACGTGCTGGAAAAAATAAAGAATCCAGACCCAATTGAGGGTGAGGATATTCTCATCGAGAACGAAAGTGGCGAGTTAGTAGGTGTCATAATTCAGCCAAAAGCATACGAGTTTTTTCTTAAGAAGATTGAAGAAAAAGAGGATGAGATGGATGGCGCGCTCGATGAAAAATACGATTCAAGTGCCAAAAGCTTAGACGATCTAATGGGAGAGGATTGAAATGAGCGACCAAAAGCCACGCCAGGAAACGGAAGAAGAGAAAGATCGTCGGCTTAATCAAGATGCGACAATGGAAAAGCTAAAAACCCCCAAACATGAAATCAAGAAGCTGAAGACATTGGGAGAGCTGCTTAAGGAGAAGCCTTAATGTATACGGTACGCTTCTCAAAAAAAGCGGAAAAGGCTCTGAAGAAGATAGACCATGTTATGAGACGACGAGTTTTGCAAAAAATGGAAAATCTGACTATCAATCCTCGTAACGGTCCAAATATTAAAACTATGCAAGGCTTCCATAACCGATACCGGTACAGAATCGGAGACTTTCGTGTAGTGTATGAAGTAATCGATTCAGAGCTTGTAGTGTGGGTGCTAGAGGCTGACTGGCGAGGAAATATTTACTAATAGCTAACACATTGCTACGCCTGAGCCTAACAGTCGCAGTCCCATTTCTTTAAATCCCAACAAACATTTCATGAATAAAAGTCCGGTCGCAGTTTTTAGCATAAACTGGTATTTGCGATTATTTTATAGGTAGATCAACACCACTTGAGGCAAATGATGGTGAATACACTGATTAAAAACCTGAAACTGTTGCTGGTGTGCCTATCCCTGATGTTGATTTGTCTGCTGACAACAGGGACGTCAATGGCTGATCCGAGGTGGAAATCACCTGACCCGGAATTTACCTGGTATTGGCAGCTGGATAATGAGAGTTCTCTGGACCTGCCGTTTGATGCCTATGATGTTTCTCTCTATGACGTTACCGAGTCCTTTTTGGAAGATCTCAAAGCGCAGGGCGCTTACCTGATTTGTTATTTTTCCCTCGGCACCAGTGAAGAATATAACCCTGACCGGGCACAGTTTCAGTCAAATGATTTAGGGACTGCAATGGAAGGCCACCCAACGGAACGCTGGGTGAATCCCGGATCAGACAACGTCCGGAAGATTATGCTGAAGCGTCTGGATCATGCTTCCAAATTGGGGTGTGATGCAGTAGAGCCGGATAACGTGAACTACCAGGGCAATACTACCGGGTTTAAGGTCAGTCCCTCACAGCAGCTAGCTTTTTTGGTGTGGTTCAGTCAGGAGGCCCATAAAAGAGGATTGGCAATTGGCTTGAAGAACAATCTGGATCAGGCCGAAGCACTGCAACCGTATTTTGATTTCTCGGTAAACGAACAATGCTTTGAATATGAGGAATGTGAGGCATTGGAAGTATTTACGAAAGCGGGAAAAGCCGTTTTCAATGCCGAATACCTACCCAAGTATCGAGAAAGTGAAGCTGAAAGGAATCAACTATGCCGGAAGGCGCTGGCATTGAACATGCGCACACTGGTACTGAATGAAGAGCTGGACGGTACTTACTTTTACAGCTGTGATCTAATGTACGTGGAATGATGGAAGCATAATTTCCAGAGTTTGGTCCAAACCCAATGCTCCGTTGTTATTGCATCTCTTTACATAAATCTAGCCAGTTCTGAATACCTGCGCTGCGATATTTCTCTTTGTGCAATATAAAGTAGAAATGCCGACCGAACTGTCGTTGAGGGACGGGAAGTGGAATCAAGCTGCCTCGCTTGAAGGCGTCTTCCAGGGTTATGCGGGACAGGCAGCCAATTCCCAGGCCGGCTTCAACGGCTCTTTTGATGGCTTCGGTATGTTCCAGTTCAATGGCGACCTTCAGTTGTGGAATAATGCCGTGCATCGCCCACTCGAACGCTTGGCGGGTGCCTGAGCCTCTTTCGCGCAGAATCCATTCCACGTTCAGTATGTCCTCATCCGATAGCTCTGCTTTTTTAGCATAAGGATGCTCGGGGGCGCAGAAGACAGCCAGCTCGTCCTCACGCCAGGGAATGACGTCAAGATCAGGGTTATTTAATTCACCCTCAATCAAGCCGATGTCCAGTTCAAAGTTCAATACTTTGCGTGCGATGGTGGTAGTGTTGGCCACCTCCAGGGAAACATTGGCTGCCGGATGGTCTTTCATGAAGCGGGCCATGATGGTTACCGCCAGATAATTACCGATGGAGAGTGTAGCGCCCACTTTCAGAGAGCCGATGTCCGTGTGCTGACGAAAGTCCAGCTCCAGGTCTTCCGCCCGCTCGATCAGGGCTTCCACTCGTGGTCTTAGCAGACGGCCGAGCTCATTGAGCTGAAGTGTTTTGCCTACCCGGTCGAAAAGCTGGATGTCGAATTGGGACTCAAGGGTCTTCAGGGCTTCGCTGGCTGCAGACTGTGACATGGACAAATGCCTGGCTGCCTGAGTAATGTTCTCGTAGTGGGCGGCGGCCAGAAATATTTGAAGTTGACGTAGGGTAAAGTGCATTATCGGTATTATCGATTAGTGTAATTGAATAAACCTGTTTTACAGATAGGTTACACTTTGGCTAAATTGCGGGCAATGAAATATTGAACCCGTTTGATAGAACTGCTGTCTATATAGAAATACCAAATCGACATTATAGTGGCATCAAGTCAACATTAAAGGAGAGACTACCGTGTCAGGATTCCGTAAAGAAGTGGTTACCGATGTACATCATTGGAATGAATCACTTTTTAGTTTCAAAACCAGTCGTGATCCGTCGTTCCGTTTCAAGAACGGCCACTTCATCATGATTGGGCTGCCACAGGAAGACGGCCGTCCCCTGATGCGTGCCTACAGTATTGCCAGTGCTAACTATGAAGAAGAGCTGGAGTTTTTCAGTATTAAGGTGCCGGACGGTCCTTTGACTTCCAAGTTGCAGAAGATCAAGCCGGGTGACGAGATCATCATGAGCCGCAAGCCTACCGGCACACTGGTCCTGGATCATCTTCTGCCGGGTCGGCATTTGTATCTGATCAGTACTGGAACTGGTCTGGCGCCTTTCATGAGCATCATCAAGGATCCGGAAACCTATGAGCAGTACGACAAAGTTATCCTGACTCATGGTGTGCGTCAGGTATCTGAGCTGGCATACCAGCAGTTGATCTCTGAGGAGCTGCCAAATAACGAATTCTTCGGTGAGTTCATACAAGATAAATTGATTTATTACCCAACGGTGACCCGCGAGCCATACGTCAACCGTGGCCGGATTACCGATCTGATGACCAGCGGCAAGCTGTTTTCCGATATCGGTCTGCCGAACATGGATCCTGAAGTGGACCGTTTTATGGTGTGTGGTTCACCAAGTATGCTGAAAGATACTTGTGCGATCCTGGACGAGCGTGGATTCAAGGAAGCCCGTCATGGTGATCTTGGACACTATGTGATCGAAAGGGCGTTTGTAGAGAGCTGATTTGCTCTTGTAGAGCTTTTTAGTCATATGCAAACAACAAAAGGGGCGGATCTTTAAATCCGCCCCTTTTGTGTATTGATGCTCAGCAATCTTTATTTTGCGCTGCTACCGCTTCTTTGACATTTTCACAGGCTTTGGTGATCGCCTCACCGGTCGCATGGCCTGCATCCTTGATGGCTTCGCCTGTATTTGTCAGTGCCTGGTCAACAGACTTTCCGGCTTTCTCAAATGAGTCGGAGGCACAACCGCCAAGGGTTGTGAACGAAATCAGAAGGGTTGAGATAAATACTGCTTTTATCATCGATGTTGTACCTGATCAGGAAGGTTTCTTGTTTTCAAATGTCTGCAACTGATCTTCTGTTGCGGGTTTCTGGTATTTCTCTTTCCATTCCGCGTAAGGCATTCCATAAACGATTTCACGTGCTGCAGCATCTTCAACTTCGACGCCTTGCTCTTCTGCGGCTGCACGATACCACTTGCTCAGACAGTTGCGGCAGAATCCTGCCAGATTCATCAGGTCGATATTCTGAACGTCAGTATTGTCCTGGAAGTGTTTGACCAGACGCCGAAATACAGCGGCTTCAATTTCGGTTTGGGTTTTCTGATCCATGGGAAATAACTCAAATAGTTGGATGATCTGAATATTGATACGGCAGTCTTGACAGGTCTGGCTGCCCGCATCTCTGGTGTGGAGAAAAAGGTAACCTGATGTGGTGAGGAAATCCAGTGCGGAGGTCTCAGCCTTATGAGCCTCAATTATGGATATAGACTTCAAGCTTTTCTAAAACCCTTATCTCTATCTATTTTCATTGCTCTTCATGATTCTTCATGAGTCTCTATGATCCACTATCAGCATCTTAGTTCTTCTCAAAACCTTCAGGTACTTTTCCCTGGATGTGATAAGCAAAGGCGATGATCTCAGCGATCACCCGGTATAGGAGTTCTGGGATTTCATCCCCTAGATCCAGTTGTGACAGCGAGTGCACCAATTCAGGATTTTCATACAGCGGGACACCATGCTCCCGGGCAATGGCGATGATCTCCTCAGCCAGATCGCCTTCCCCTTTGGCTGATACCGTAGGGGCCTTGACGCCATCGTACATCAAGGCGATGGCTTTGGAATTCTGTCCGGTCTCTTGATCAGGCATCAGGCTCGTTCGTCTATCAATTGTCTGGATATCGGGGTTTGCGGGGGAGGGGGAGAGCCTTTGCGCACCGCCAGATCGCCCACTTGAAGACCCCAGTCCTGCAGTCCCTTACGCAAATGGGGTAATTCACTATTAACCAGTTTCAAGGTGTGTTGCTGATCAGCCCAGAAAGTAGCTGAAACGGTACCGTCGGTGTAAAGGACATGACTTTGAAAAGGTCCGATGTGTTCCAGATCGAAGGCGAGAATCAGCTTCCATCTGGCCTGCTGCTTTTTCTTTTCTTTATCGTCCTGGTTCTCTTTCTCCATACGGATCTGTACTGAATCCAGCCGTTGTCCTTGTATTGGTAACTCCAGAAACCAAACCTGGGTGTTGGTGCCGTCAGGAGCAGGCGTCAGACTCTGTTGCAGTGCATTAAGCTGATTGACATGAATTCTGGAAATCGCCTGCGCCAATGCACGGAGAATTTCGCCTGCATCCAACTGAGTGCTTGGTTGGTGCTGGGAGGTGCCGGTTTGGTGCATGCTGGGAAAGGCTAGGGGATGTCCCCCTTGAGTGTAGTTGGCTACCTGTTGGGTCAACCAGTTGACCAGCGCCTCCCAGTTTTTCGGAAGTGCCTGGTTCGGCGATTGTTGCAGGTGGCTGAGTAAGGTCGACAGGCTGGTCATCAGCAATGCTTTGATATCTTTTGGGGCCAGTTGCGCGAGGTTGGAATCAGTGGTCAGCGGATTTCTGTCTGAGACTGCTTGGCCTGGTTTGATATCGGATAACGGCTTTGTCTCGCGTAGCAGCTTGGATTCCAGATTGATCCCTGAGTCTTTTATGGCACTTTTCAGTGCCTCGGGCTGAGCCAGGTCTGCTTGCTTCAGAATGGCGCTGCTGAGCTGCTTCGCCAGTTCCCTGACCGGCGCAGGCAATGGAGGGCTGCTCTGGGTTGTCTCCTGGCCCGCGGCAAGTATGTTGCTCAGCCCCCCCTTTAGCTCACTTTGTAAAGGCAGCCATTTTGACAATGCCTGGATGATCGGGCGCAGGGTGTTTTCCAGTGAGGTTTCCGGACTTGGCTGGTGCACTACCTGCAAACCCTGTTGCGGCAGTACTTTAAGTGTTAACAGCTTGCCAACGGACAGCTCGGGTGGAAGTTGTTTGGCGAGGATTTCTGTTTGCAGGGTCTTTTTTGTTTCAACTACCTGTAATGCTAACTGCCACAGCCTTAGCGGTTGCTCGGTATTAGATTTGGAGCCTTCCGCTGTGGCCAGCTGCTGAGTGGCACTGAACAGCTGTGCTGCCCGAGCTTCCGGTGAAGTACCGGAGGGGGCTTTGGAGGCCGGGGTCTGCGATAACTGCTGGGTGGTTTGTGCGGTTTCGTGCTCGGCCTTGATGTTCGCGCTGAGAATCCTGGCGGTAATGATTTCCCCCACGGTTCGTTTTATGTCGACCAGTTCTGACGAAGCTGTCGATCTCGTAGAGGGGGGCGACTTTAGTGGGGAAGTATTTGGTGGCAATTCGGTCTTCATGGAACAACTTTCACCGGAAAACAGCAGGTATTGCAACGGACACTGTTTGAAATTTCAACAGCTATATCCATGTTATCGGCTGAGATTTGCTTAATCACACAAAAATTGTCATATGTCAGATGAAATTTAGTAATTTTCAGGTTTTAACGACTGCTTTACCCTGACGATTCAGAACTGCCTGGGCTATAATGCGCGGCGTTTGGCCTCTATGACAAGCATAGCAGTCCCTGAACTATACAACCTTAATCCAGAACCTCCCCTGGTTAAATCAGGTGGTTCTCCAACGGAATAATCTGAAGCGTGCCGATGACATCCCAGACGCCATTACTGCAAGCCCGGAGTTTATTTTGCGAACGCGATGACCGGGTACTGTTTGACGGTCTGTCATTTACCGTGGATTCTGGTGAAATTCTTCAGATCGAAGGCCCTAACGGCGCTGGTAAGACCACATTGCTTCGGCTGGTGAGCGGGTTGATGCCGCTGCATGAAGGGGAATTGCTATGGAAAGGCCAACCCATTTCTGATGTGCATCACGACTTTATCACGTCCGTTCTCTATCTTGGCCATAAAACCGGAATCAAAAGCTTGTTGTCACCGCTGGAAAATCTCCGTATCTGGTGTGGTGCCCGTTTTGCCTGTAATGAAAAAGAGATGATCGCTGCCCTGGAAAAAGTGGGACTGGGTGGGTATGAAGAAGTGCCCTGCCACAGCCTGTCCGCGGGCCAGCAACGCCGTGCTGCTCTGGCACGTCTGCACCTTTCCCCGGCCCAAGCCTGGATACTTGATGAAGCTTTTACTGCGATTGATAAAGATGGCGTGAGGGAGCTGGAAAGCTGGATTGTCGAAAAAGCCCGTCAGGGCGGGATGGTACTGCTAACTACTCATCACCGGATCACAGCACACGACAGACTGAGAAAACTGCAATTGGGTAAGGGACAGGAAGCAGAGGCTGTGCATGAAGTTCTGGGTGAAGAATCTCTGGATGAACAAACTCCGGATATAAAAGGCGTGGCAGCCAATAGCTCGGAAGCCAATAGCTCGGAAGCCAATAGTCCAGAAACCAGTAGCTCAGAAACTAATAGCACGAAAACTAATAGCTCAGAAGCCAATAACGCCGGGGAGGGCATATGAGCGATCGCAGTCAGCCCCTGAATCTCTGGCAAGTGTTTTTCGCGGTAGTGAAAAGAGACCTGTTACTGGCTTTTCGGCGTCGGCAGGATCTCGCCAATCCGTTAATTTTCTTTGTCATTGTGATCAGCCTGTTTCCACTGGGGGTTTCGCCGGAACCGGCGTTCCTCGCAACCTCGGCAGCCGGGGTTGTATGGGTGGCGGCTTTGCTGGCTACATTGTTATCCCTGGACGCGATGTTTCGCGCTGACTACGAAGACGGCGCTTTGGAGCAAATGATACTGACTCCGCAGCCGCTGTTTCTGCTGGTGTTGGGTAAGATTCTGGCCCATTGGCTGGTGACAGGTCTGCCATTGATTCTTCTTAGCCCCGTCCTGGCAATAATGTTGCATTTGGATGAGTCCCTGCTGGCCATTTTGGTGCTGACTCTTCTGGTGGGGACGCCGGTATTGAGCCTAATTGGTGCAATCGGAGCGGCTTTGACGGTAGGATTAAGGGTTGGCGGTGTGTTGATTTCCTTATTGATCCTGCCCCTTTATATACCGGTTCTGATATTCGGCACCGGGACAGTGCAGGCAGCCGCGGCAGGTTCCGAGTATGCCGGATTTCTCGCAATACAGGGGGCGATACTGATGTTGGCGCTGGCATTAGCGCCATTTGCCGCCGCAGCCGGATTGAAGATCAGTGCTTCGAACTGATTCGGAACTGACATAGCTATTAATTTGGAACTGGCATGGCAATTAATTTGGAACTTGCATAGCAATTAATTCGGAACTGACATAGCACTGATTTCGGAAAAGACATAGCAATAGAGGTGAAATAAACAGCCCATGTGGAGCAGCTTCAAGAGATGGTTTCATCAGTGGGGTTCCCCCAAATGGTTCTATGAACGGAGCCTGGTCTGGTCAAGATGGCTTGGGGTGATCGCGTTGGTGTGTATCCCTGCGGGAATTCTCTGGGGCCTGTTATTTGCACCGGAAGATTACCAGCAGGGCAATAGCTTTCGCATTATCTATCTGCATGTACCCGCTGCGGTGCTGGCCCAGTCCTGTTATGTCCTGATGGCAGCCGCCGGATTCGTGGGGCTGGTTTGGAAAATGAAAGTGGCGGATGTGGTGCTAAAATCCGCAGCGCCAATCGGTGCGTCGTTCTGTTTTCTTGCGTTGTTCACCGGCGCTGTATGGGGCAAACCGACCTGGGGGACCTGGTGGGTGTGGGATGCCAGATTAACCTCCATGTTAATTCTTCTTTTTCTGTATTTTGGTGTGATCGCGTTGGAGTCGGCCATTCAGGATGCTATTACCGCGGGCAAGGCCGCCGCCGTTCTTTGTATTGTGGGTGTGGTCAACATCCCGATCATCAAATATTCCGTAGAGTGGTGGAATACCCTGCATCAGCCGGCAACATTCAAATTGACCGAAAAGCCTGCCATGCCAATGGAAATGTGGTTGCCGCTATTGATCATGATCATCGGGATCTATGCCTTCTTCGGTTATGCACTTTTCTTACGAAGTCGTAATGAGATTATCGAACGTGAACGTCGTACCCTATGGGTCCGCGAGCTTGTCGAGCGGGAGTCTGCAGCATGAGTTTTTCCAGTCTGAACGACGTTATTCACATGGGTGGGCATGGTCTGTATGTCTGGTTGTCATACGGAGCCGGCGTTGCCATTCTCAGTTATAACCTGGTGGCACCAAAAATGAAGCAGAATGCGCTGATGAAGCGTTTATCCCAGCAGTTAAAAAGGGAGAAACTTGCCAAATGAACCCCAAGCGCAAGCAAAGATTACTGGCGGTAACCTTTATTGTTGTGGGGGTGGGGGCCGCCGTTGGGTTGGCACTGTTCGCCCTGAGCCAGAATATCAATCTATTTTTCAATCCCAGCCAGATCGCCGCTGGTGAAGCCCCGGTGGATCAGCGTATCCGTGTCGGCGGTATGGTGGTGGAGGGAAGCGTCAATCGAGATCCCAATTCCCTGGCAGTTACCTTTAATCTGACCGATTACAACGGGGTAGTGACCGTTGCATACACTGGTATTCTTCCCGATCTGTTTCGTGAAGGGCAGGGCGTGGTGACCCAGGGGAGGTTGGATACCCAGGGTATTTTTCAGGCCGATGAAGTGTTGGCCAAGCACGATGAAAACTATATGCCGCCGGAGATTCAGCGGGCTGTAGATAAAGCCAAACAGGCTGAAGCAACGAATTGATAGCGCGTGCTATATGCACCCGCGCTGATAGTCCCGTCCTGTATTTTTATGTGAGCTAGTCTGCCCGGCAGGTGGCAATGCGGCATGACAGGACGGAACCAAAATGGATAACGATATAAAGGTCTTTGATGATTGCTGAACTTGGTCACTACGCGCTGATTCTAGGATTTTGTTTTGCCGTTCTGCTGTCGGTTATCCCACTGATCGGTGCCTGGATCGGAGATAGGGTATGGATGCGATTGTCGCGTCCTCTGGCCGGTGCTCAGTTCATTCTGGTGCTGGGAGCTTTTTGTGCCCTTGGCGCAAACTTCCTGATGGACGATTTCAGTGTGCGCTATGTGGCAGGCAATTCTAACAGCCTGTTGCCCTGGTATTACAAACTCAGTGCCGTTTGGGGTGGGCATGAAGGCTCACTATTGTTATGGGCATTGATTCTCACCGGCTGGACTGCCGCAGTGGCTAAATTCAGCAAGTCTTTGCCGCTGGATATGGTGGCTCGTGTGCTTGGTGTGATGGGGCTGGTTAATATCGGTTTCATGCTGTTCATCCTGGTCACCTCCAACCCATTCTTGCGATATCTTCCCTCATCACCACAGGATGGTGCCGACCTCAATCCTCTGCTGCAGGACTTTGGCCTGATTGTGCATCCTCCCATGCTGTATATGGGGTATGTGGGCTTTTCCGTGGCTTTCGCGTTTGCAGTGGCGGCTCTCTTGGGGGGGCGCCTGGATGCCGCATGGGCCAGATGGTCGCGTCCCTGGACGACGGTTGCCTGGTCCTTCCAGACAATTGGCATTGCACTGGGAAGCTGGTGGGCTTATTACGAACTTGGCTGGGGCGGCTGGTGGTTTTGGGATCCGGTGGAAAATGCCTCGCTGATGCCATGGCTGGCCGGCACCGCATTAATGCATTCCCTGGCTGTCACCGAGAAGCGCGGAGTGTTTAAAAGCTGGACGGTGCTACTGGCCATCTTTACGTTTTCTCTCAGTCTTCTGGGAACCTTCCTGGTTCGTTCAGGAATTCTGACGTCTGTACATGCTTTTGCTTCTGATCCGGAGCGTGGGCGTTTTGTGCTCGGTCTGCTTGCTGTCACTATTGGTGGGTCACTGTTGCTGTATGCACTCAGGGCACCCGTGGTGAAAAGCCGGATCGGGTTCAGTGAAAGGTCCAGGGAAATTTTTCTCCTGCTGAACAACATTTTGCTGGTGGTGGCAACGCTGACAGTCCTAGGCGGCACGCTCTTCCCTCTGATCGCAGAGTTTGCGGGCTATGAGGTCTCTGTAGGCGCACCCTATTTCAATCTGATGTTCGGTTTCCTGGCGCCTATTCTGGTATTGATTATGGGGGTAGGCATATACAGCCATTGGAAGGACACCCCCGCAGGTACTTTGCTTAAGAAAATCCCCCCTCTGGCGGTTGTCAGTCTTCCAATTGCCCTGATAGTCCCCTGGCTTATGGGCGCTTTTGAATGGATGGTCGTGGTCGGGATGTTTATTTCCATCTGGCTAATTGCCGCGACATTACTGGATGTTTGGACGAAAAGTGCCTCCCGTAACGGCCGCTGGAAGGGCTGGCTGAAGACTTCGCGGAGCTTCAAAGGCATGGTACTGGGACATCTCGGGCTGGCAGTCACGATTATCGGTGCCTCCCTTGTGTCTCACTACACAGTGGAAAAAGACGTTCGTATGGAGCCGGGTTCTGTGTCAGAAGTTGCCGGTTATCAGTTCAAGTTTGTTTCTGTCGGCCATAAGCAAGGCCCCAACTATGTCGGCGACCGTGCGGAAATCCAGATTCTGGATACGGACGGTGATCTGGTGTCCACTCTGCACCCGGAAAAACGCCGTTACGTTGTCACCGGCAATGTCATGACTGAGGCGGGAATCGATCCAGGGTTGCTGCGCGATTTATACGTTTCCCTGGGGGAACCGGTAGGCGAGCAGGCATGGGCGGTGAGGGTGCAATACAAACCATTTGTGCGCTGGTTGTGGCTGGGAGCCATATTGATGGCCTGGGGAGGTATTCTGGCGGTAGCGGATCGACGCTACAGAGTTCTTCGCAAGGCAAAAGTGCGAGACCAAAAGGAAGTGTCTGCTACGGTTGATTCGGTCACCGGGGCAGCCGTTGGAGGTGCGGAATGATGAGGCGTGTGCTGCTATTTATCCCATTGGTGGTAATAGTCGCGATGTTTCTGTTGTTTCAGCAGATGATCGGTCACGATCCTTCGGCACTTGAATTGGCACGAAAAGACAAGCCGATGCCTGAGTTCGCATTGCCGGATTTACATGATACGCAACGCTTTCTGACCCAGAATGACCTCAAAGGTAAGCCCATGCTGTTGAATGTATGGGCAACCTGGTGTCCGTCGTGCCGTGTCGAGCACCCATATCTGCTTAAACTGGCCAGGGAAAACGGTGTGAAGCTGGTTGGTCTGAATTACAAGGATGATCGCGATGCCGCGCTGGAATGGCTGGACAAGCTGGATAACCCATACGCCTTTGTCCTTTTTGATGCGGAAGGAAAGCTGGGTCTGGATCTTGGGGTTTATGGTGCACCGGAAACCTATGTGATCGATGCCAACGGAATTATTCGGTATCGCCACGTGGGAGTGGTCAATGAAAAGGTCTGGAAGGAAATTCTGGAGCCTCTGTTGCAGACACCAGGAGCCTCCTCATGAAGCGCAAGCCCAGTGTGGTGTCGATCCTTACTTTCTTTACTGTCCTGCTCACCCTGTGGGCAGGGACTTCCGCTGCGATTGATGTGTACCAGTTCCCTGATGAAGAGTCCCGAGAACGCTATCAGGACTTAACCTGGGAGCTGCGTTGTCCAAAGTGCCAGAATCAGAATATTGCCGATTCCAATGCCCCTATTGCCCAGGATTTGCGCCGTGAAGTGCATCGTATGGTGGTGGAGGGGCATTCCGATAAGGAAATTGTGGACTTCATGGTGGAACGATATGGCGACTTTGTCCTTTACCGTCCCCGAATGAGCGGCCGTACCATGATCCTCTGGGTTGGTCCTGCGGTGCTGGTGATATTGGGCATCATTGTTGTCCTGATTCTGGGGCGCAAGAACAAGGTCAGTCAGGAAAATGACGGATTGAGTGAGGACGAGCGAAACCGATTACGGCAACTCCTGGATGAAGCGGAGCACTTGTCCGACAAAACCGATAAACCCTGAACTGGTGTAAATGGCGTCTGAATCTGTACCCGTCTGCACTTATCAAAGATTACTGAGAACTCTCTGAATTATGCTTTTTTTCTGGTTGGCACTTGGACTCCTGACGATCATGGCAATTGCCATGATCGTGTTGCCTTTGCGTAGAATGCTGAATCAAGAATCCACCGCGACAAAGGACGGTAAGCAGGATCGTCACCAAGACAAGGGTCGTGGCCAAAAACAGTACAATCTGGCCATTTTTCAGGATCGGCTGGCGGAGCTGGAAACTGATCTGGAAGACGGGCGTATTGATGAAGCTGAATATGCAGAGCTTCGCGATGAGTTGGAGAAAGGTCTCCTGAATGACGTGCCGGCAAAGGAAAAAGCGGCCACCTCAAAACGAACCTCTGCTACCGGTGTATTGATGGCACTTGGGTTTATTGGTCTCCCGGCATTGGCTCTGACGCTTTATTACCTGTTGGGTGACTATAAAGGTTTGAATCAGGCGCATTGGATGGAGGAAACCCGTTACCTCCTGGCCCAGGAAGGCGACAACATGCCGGCGATTCTGAATCGTCTGGAACAGCGGCTGAAAGAAGAACCTGAGCATATTGAGGGTTGGGTGCTGCTTGGGCGTTCCTATATGGCCATGGAAAAGTATAAGAATGCCGCGGACGCTTTTTCGCAGGTTGCAGCGTTGCTGGAAATGGAGAAGCAAAACCCGGCGGTAGGCTATGGGTTGCTTGCACAGGCAATATACTTTGCCAATCAGGCCATGACTCCGGGAGTGGAATCCGCCGTACGTAAAGCCCTGGCGGCAGACCCTGGTGAGTCCAACGCGCTGAGTATTCTGGGAGTAGCGGCATTTCAAAAAGGCCTGTATACCGATGCTGCGCGCTATTGGCAGGCGATACTCGATAATAATCCCAATGATCCGAACGCGAAGGCCATCCAGAATGGAATCAATCGGGCCCAGGCGCTTGCGGCTGCACAACAGTCTGAACTGGGCCAGCTGTCTGGACAGGATCAACAGCCTGAAAAGGGAAGTCCTGCTGGCGAGCCGGTGAAACTACAGGTTAGTGTTTCGCTGGCAGAAGAAGTCAGCAGTCATGCGGACGCCGGAGACGTGGTTTATATCCTGGCAAGGCCTGCCAATGGAGGTCGGATGCCGGTTGCTGTTACACGGGTAAGAGTGCAGGATCTCCCTTTAACGCTGACCTTGGATGATTCTATGTCCATGGGACCGATGGCGAAGTTGTCGTCCGTAGAACAGGTTGAGATTGTTGCCAGAATTTCCAAAGCAGGTACACCCAAACCTCAGAGCGGTGACATGGAGGGACTGGTCGGGCCGGTTCAGGTGAGAGGGCAGGATCAACCTGTGCAGATAAAAATTGACCGCCTGATTCCCTAAGATCTGGGAAGCAAAGGTAATAAAAAAGGCCGGGCACTTAGTGGTGCGCGGCCTTTTTTTGGGGACTGATAAATCACCGCCTCGGGAGGTGGCAAATATTCAGGTTTAGCTATTCCTTCACCTGAGCGTCAAATGCCTGCCCGGTGACGCCCATGCTGTCTTTGCCCATCAGGTACAGGTAGACATTCATGATCTCTTCCGGCAGAGGGTTCTTCTTGGGATCTTCCGCCGGATAAGCCATTGCCCGCATATGCGTACGGGTTGCTCCAGGGTTGATGGAATTTACGCGGATCAAATGCTCTTCATCATCGAGCTCGTCTGCCAGCACTTGCATCAGGCCTTCTGTCGCGAATTTTGATACTGCATAAGCGCCCCAGTAGGCACGCCCCTTGCGACCGACACTGGAGGATGTAAAAGCAATGGAAGCATCTTCTGACTTACGAATCACGGGTAGCAGGGAGCGGGTCAGCAAGAAAGGCGCATGAGCGTTTACCTGCATCACCTGTGCCCAGGAGTCGGGATCATAGTGTTCAATCGGGGTTCTGTGGCCGAGAATTGACGCGTTATGCAACAGACCGTCCAGGCGGCCGAATTCATCGTCAATGGCTTGGGCCAGATCATCGTAATCCTTGGCGACAGCCCCTTCAAAATTCACCGGAAAAATTGCTGGTTGGGGTCCGCCGGACTCTTCGATGGTGTCATAAACATCTTCCAGCTTTTTGGTGGTTCTGCCGCTCAGGATAACCGTAGCACCAAAATTGGCAAAGGTAATTGCGGCGGCCCGTCCGATACCGGCACCTGCGCCTGTTACGAGAATTACCCGTCCTTTTAATAGCTGTTCCGGGGCTTCGTAGGGATACATCATGTCAGCGTTTCTTTATTGGTCGTTGGGTTTGGCGACCATGCTGATTCGCTTCGCATGGCCACACACGAATCACTAGGGCAATCATGCCATAAGCAGTGATGCCAAGTCTTGAGCCTGGTGGATAATGTAATCCGCTTCCCAGTTCTCGATGGCATCATTTTGAGGAATGTAGCCGTAAGCTGCAGCCACCGTCTTCATACCGGCGTTACGTCCCGCCAGAATATCTCGGTAGTGGTCGCCGATATACCAGAATGAGGAAGCGGGAAGGCCCAGCTGCGATGCTGCCTTCAGCAGAGGTTCCGGGTCCGGCTTGGTTTTGGCTACATCATCAGGGCAGACCAGTACTGCAACCGATGACAGACCAAGTGCAGCGAGCAAAGCCTCGCTGTAAAGCCGGGGTTTGTTGGTCACAATTCCCCAGGCGATGCCCATTTTCTCAAGCTGATCCAATAACGGGGAAAAACCGGGAAACAGGCAGCTATCGACACAAATATTGTCGAGATATAACTGCAGGAACTCTTGTCTTAAAGGTTCGAACTCGGGGTGTTCTTCCGTAATATCAAACCCCAGCTTGACCAATGCTCTGGCTCCCTCAGACACCGCCTGCCTGACCAGCGGGTAAGGTAGATCATCAAGCCCGTGCCGGCGACGATGGGAGTTCAGCACCCGATGAAAATCAGGAGCCGTATCTATCAGGGTTCCATCCAGATCAAACAGGATTCCTTTTGGCGGACTACCGGTTGGGATCATTCACTAGGTCCTTTCAGGGCTTGATGGCGTGGATCAGGTAGTTGACGTCTACATCCTGGCCCAGACGGTACTCCTTGGTGATCGGATTGTATGTCATCCCAATGGTATCCTGCAGTTCCAGTCCTGCTGTACGGAGCATTCTTGCCATTTCACTGGGCTTGATAAATTTCTTCCAGTCATGGGTCCCTTTGGGAAGCATCTTGAGCACATACTCGGCGCCGACGATAGCAAACAGATAGGACTTCGGATTACGGTTGATGGTGGAAAAAAACAGGTTAGCGCCGGGTTTGGCTGCCTTGGCACAGGCCTGGATTACCGAAGCCGGGTCGGGGACGTGCTCCAGCATTTCAAGGCAGGTGACAACGTCGTACTGCTCGGTCTGTTCCGCGGCCAGATCTTCAATCGTTGTTTTCCTGTAATCCACTTTGACGCCGGACTCAAGGCCGTGCAACCGGGCGACGGATAGAGGCTCTTCGCCCATATCAATTCCGGTCACATGGGCTCCCCGCCGGGCCATACCTTCGCTCAGCAGTCCGCCGCCACATCCTACATCCAACGCAAGCTTGCCGGGTAAGGCTGCCTTCTGATCGATGTAGTTCAAGCGTAGGGGGTTGATTTCATGCAGAGGCTTGAACTCACTTTCCGGATCCCACCAGCGATGTGCCAGGTCCTCAAATTTCTTGATCTCAGCCAGATCAACGTTATCTACTGCGCTCATAGTTGCTCTCATGTGTCCGGCGGTCAGCCGTGTTGTACAGAATGTTCGGAGCCGCCACGCTCTGATGATCAGACGCGGCGACTGTGTTTGGATGAATTAACTGGTACTGACTAATTTACGCTGCCATTCAGCAACCAGTTTAGCGATCCTGGCGGTATCGATTCCCACCATCTGGCGATCAGCCATCCGTGCCTTACCTGCAATCCAGGAATGGGTGACATGCTGTGACTTCACCGCGTAAGCCAGGTGAGAAGTAATGTGGTATATCGGTTGTAACTCCAGCGCACTCATATCGATGGCAATCATGTCTGCCCATTTGCCGGCTTCCAGGGAGCCAATATCGCTCTCTTTGCCCAGCGCCTTGGCGCCATTGATGGTGGCCATCTCCAGGGCGGTAAACGCACTGATTGCGGCGGCATCTTCAGCCACAGCCTTGGCTGTTTGAGCGGCAGTCTGCATTTCGCCCAGCAGATCCAGGTCATTGTTACTTGCCGCTCCATCGGTCCCAAGAGCGACGTTAATACCGGCGGCTGTCAGTTTGGCGATCGGACAGAATCCGCTGGCCAGCTTCAGGTTGGATTCCGGACAGTGGACAATATGAGCGCCGGTCTCCTGAAGAAGTTCAATGTCCCGGTCGTTGATTTGGGTCATATGGACACATTGGGTGTTAGGGCCCAGGATACCGAGCTCATACATTCTTTCGGTGGGACGTTTGCCGGTTTTTTCCAGTGCGTCGTTAACCTCGAAAGCGGTCTCGTGCAAATGGATCTGAATTGGGGCTTCAAGCTGATTGGCCAGGGTGACAACTTGTTTCAACGGTTCATCAGACACCGTGTAAGGGGCGTGGGGGCCAAAACCGATCTGTACCAGATCGCTGTGTTTATACTCATCGAAGAGCTTCACACCTTTATGAATGTAGTCTTCCGCGTGGCTTGCCCAGGATGAAGGGAAATCAAGAATCGGGAAAACCAACTGGCAGCGCATGCCGGCATCAACCGCGGCGGCTGCAGCGCTGGCAGGGAAGAAGTATTGATCACTGAAGGTGGTGGTACCACTTCTGATCATTTCGACGATGGCCAGGGAAACCCCGTCCCGAACAAAATCTTCATCGACGTATTTAGCTTCAGCCGGCCATATATGATTGTTCAGCCATTCCATCAATGGAAGGTCGTCAGCCATTCCTCTGAACAGGGTCATGGCAGCGTGCCCGTGGGCATTGATCATCCCGGGCATCAGCACGTGCTCGGGCAGACTAACGTGTTCCTTGCCACTGTATCGCTGCATTAAATCGTCAGTATCGCCAATATCAAGGATACGGCCCCCATTGATGACAACGGAGCTGTTTTCCAAAATAAGGTTGGCTGGGCGAATGGGAACGATCCAGCGAGCGGTAATAATCAGATCTACGTTTTGCGACACAACTCTTTTCCTGTGACAAGTCCTTGAAAGGGCAAAGTATACTCAGAATGAGAGGGGATAAGTAGGTTGACCTTTCACTCTGTTACAGGATTGTGGCATTTGTAGGAAGCTGGCCAGCGTATGGCCGGCTAAAGCCCGCATTTTTTCAAAGCCTTTTATCGACTTAAATCTTTTTGTCGATGGATCGTACCGGCGGAGTAATCGTATAATCCTTGTCTTTCATTTTTCCTTTAAACCTGTCCTCAGCCTCTGTTCAGGCAGGCACTGACTATCGAGATATTCCATGACCGACTCTTCCGTTACACCGATCAGCTGGAACCATCATGAACTTGTTCTTCTGGACCAGCGGATTCTTCCCGCCCAGGAATCCTATGTTACCTGCCGGGATGCCGGAGAAGTGGCGGATGCTATCCGTGCCATGGTCGTGCGAGGAGCTCCTGCGATAGGGATTTCTGCTGCATATGGTGTGGTGTTGGCTGCCCGCAAGCAGCAAGGAGAAGATCCAAAAGTTCTTGAGGCTGACTTCAAGGTTCTGGCTGAATCCAGACCTACAGCGGTTAACCTGTTTTGGGCATTGGACAGGATGAAAAGGTGTCTCCTTGAACTCGGTCAGGTCGATGCTGAAGCCTTGGAGCGTGAAGCTGTGGCTATTCATGAAGAAGATTTGCAGGCCAATCTGCATATGGGAGAGCTGGGAGCTGACCTGATTGAAAAATCCGGCCGCGGTAATGTTCTGACTCACTGTAATACCGGTAGCCTGGCAACCGGCGGCTACGGTACCGCTTTGGGAGTTATTCGCTCGGCGTACAAAAGAGGTCTGGTGGAGAAGGTGTTTGCCGATGAAACACGTCCCTGGTTACAGGGAGCCCGGCTGACTGCCTGGGAACTCTGTCAGGATGATATTCCCGTGCATCTGATCGCTGACAGTGCAGCTGCTCATGTGATGAAGACCTGTGGGGCTACCTGGGTCATTGTCGGGGCTGACAGAATCACCGCCAACGGAGATGTGGCGAATAAAATCGGCACCTACAGTCTGGCGGTTCTGGCCAGACAGCATGGGGTTAAATTCATGGTGGCAGCTCCCTCCAGTACTATCGATTTCAGCTTGACCAGTGGGGATCTTATTCCGATCGAGGAGCGTGATGAGGATGAGTTGAAGAGCCTCCAGGGCATCAATATTGCACCAACGGGGGCGCGTGCCTTCAACCCTGTTTTTGATGTGACACCTGCACATCTGATTGACGCCATCGTAACAGAAAGGGGCGTGGTACTGTCGCCGGATCTGGATTCCATGGCGGCTTTGAAATAAGGATACTGACCAAAATCTGAATACTGCTAAACTTAAAGGTGATTCCCGGAACAAATTATCAGGTTACTCCTGGGCAGTAACTCCCAGACGGCAATTCCGGTGTGGAGGTTTTGGTGGTGAAGACTTTGTTGGTGTTGCTGGTTTCGGGTCTTTTGGCTCAGGCGTCTGTCCAGGCCGACACCATACGCATCGGTACAGGTGAATATGCTCCCTGGACCACAGAAAGCTCAGAACATTTTGGGCTTGTTAACCGGATTGTTGCCGAAGCATTTCGGCGGCAGGGGTTTACGGTTGATTTCGTATTTGTCCCCTGGGTCAGGGCGCGCGCAGATACCGAATCCGGCCGGTTTGATGCCTCTTCCTTCTGGTTCCGAAGACCGGAATATGAAACCCAATATCTGTTGTCAGATACGATCTTTGTGCAAAGAGAAGTCTTCTTTCACCTGAAACAGACAAAACTGCCGTCCTGGAACTCCCTCGAGGATCTCAAGGACAGGGTATTTGGTGCCACTATCGGATACAGCTATACCCAGGAGTTCTGGGATATGGCAAAAGGCAAGATTTTGCAGGTGGAAGAAACATCTTCTGATCTGGTGAACTTTCGAAAACTGGTCAGAGGACGAATCGATGTTTTTCCCTGTGAGGAAGTCACCGGCTGGCGCATCTTGAACAAGGAATTTGATCGAGGCATCGCCAATCTGGTGACCACCCAGGATAAGCCCCTGCGAACGGCAGAGGCCACTCTGCTGATGATCCGGGACAAGCCGGAGTCGGTCCGGCTGATTGATCTGTTTAATCAGGCGCTCGAGAAAATGAAAGCTGACGGGACCATTGATCGCTATTACGACGACATGCTGGGAGGAGTTTACTAAGGCATCCTAATCCGGGATTCTGATGCCGAAACGAACCTTGCCTTCCAGATTCTGCGCCAGCGCACTACCTCCATGATATTCTGCCACCAGCCGTACAATTACCAGCCCCAGTCCCAAATGCAGTTCGTCGTCCCCTGATTGACGCTCGCTGATAAAGGGTTCAAACAAACTCTGTATTTTATCTTCCGGAATGGCCGGACCTTCATTCTCGACAAACAGTAGCCAGCCTCGCGTTTCTCTCACCAGCCCTAGACTGATAATTCCTCCTTCGGGAGTGAAATCACGGGCATTTTCGATCAGCTTATCGATGGCCTGGGCCAGCAAATCAGGGCTGGCGTTAAGAGTTATCTGTTGTTCCGGCAGTTTCGCTTCCAGCCGGCAAGGGTAAACGACTTCCGAATAGCCCTGGTGAAGATCATTCAACATCGCCGTGATATTGAATTCCTGTTTTTCCTGAGTCTGGATAATGGCTTCCAGTTGTGATGCTTGACGCATGGCCGTCAGCAGCTTGCTGATGCGCCTGGCTCCGGTATTGGCCCGGTTCAGGTATTCCCGTCGTTCCTCTTCGCTGTCAGCCTGCTCAGCCAGCTGCAATGAGGAGGTGACAATTGCCAATGGCGTCCTGCATTCATGGGTCAGCTTGCTGGCGAAGGTTTCCATGTAGTCGGAATAGCCTTTCAGCCTGGACATCATAAGAGCAAAGTTGCGCGACAGATCCCCCACCTCATCATTCAGGCGGGAAGGGTGCAGTTCATAACGGAACCGATTTTCCGGATCAAGGCTTTGTACGATGTCGTCCTTCAATGTCCTGATCCGCCAGGACAGCCAGCTCGCATATCCCAGGAGACCGGTGACAACGATAATGATCAAAGCGAAGACCCCACTGATGACACTGAAAAGGGCGTCATTGGCCACCGCCGCCACTCTGGGAGTGCGTTTCTCCAGGCTAAGCCAGCCGGTCAGTTTGCCGTCTGAAGTCTTCAGGGGATAAAGCGTATTGATGCTCGCAAGTTCGGTCTGGCCCGGGTTTTCCCAATGGGAGCGGGGACTGGTATCGGATTCGCTTCTGGGAGAAATGCTTTGTTCCGGTGAATCCACCAGGAACTGCAAAACCCTGCGCACCAGACTTTTCCATAGCTCGGTGTTTTGTGGCAAATCACGGTTCAGGTCACGGTCGACTTCCAGCAGAAGGTTTCGGTCTGCGGTCAGCAGACGCAAGCGGGAATCTTCCGGTGTCAGGGACTTGGTCAGTTTGATCAGCTTGTCGGACAGATATACCAGTTCAGCCGGATTATTGGCAGAACCGATCACCGGACGCAGTGTCCGCGAGAAAACATATCCACTGGTTCTGTCAACGTCCTCCCATTCCACGGATATCGAATGGGCGCCGGAGGGCAGGGGAAGGCTGAGTTCCAACAGACTTCCTTCAGGAATTTCCTGCCACACGCCAAACAGCAGGCCGGCATTCAAGCTGTTATCTGCCCGTATCTGACCAGGGCCTTCGGCGAAGATCAAATGCTCCAGAGTGCTGTTGTCGGGAAAATGTAATGTCAGGCGAATCTGGTCGTATAACTGACCGGCGGCTCCGGGTTGGCGGTAGCCAATGGATTCATCCGGTAGCTTCAGCAAAAGATATAGCCGTTGTCCGCGGCTGGCGAGCTTGAAAGCTGTAACGGGTTCATTGCCTGCAGATTGGGTGGCCGGGGGAATCTGGGACCAGGGGATTTGGGACCAGTCCTCACTGTAACCATCAAGGATGATTGGACGATCGATAGACTCGAGTAACAGGGCGTCCGGCGACGATGAAACATCCTGCTCCCAGATTGGCTGCAGGATATCGACGATGTAACGGGTCAATTCCAGATGGGCGTTTTTCTGCGATTCCCGCAGGGTCTCTTCCAGCTGCATGGCAAAGCGAATGACCGCCAGCGGCAGAGTGAACAGCAATACCCCAATGACGATCAGTTGTTTACGTAAGGTCACCGGTATTACTCAACCAGGTGCCAGCGATAACCCATGCCATAGGCGGTCTGAATACAATCGAATTCCTGATCCAGCGCCTGGAATTTTTTACGGATGCGTTTGATATGGGAGGTCACAGTGCTGTTGTCGAGCACGGTGTTGGCTGCGTCCATCAACTGATCACGGTTTTTGACATGACCAGGGTGGCGGGCGAGCGCGTGAACAATCCAGAATTCTGTCACGGTCAGATTAAGTGGCTGCTCGCTCCAGGTTGCATGCATGCGATCCAGGTTCAGTACCAGCTTGCCGCGGGTGATGAGCTCGTCCGGACGATTCTGCTGTGCCTGCATAACATCCAGGCGGCGGAACAGGGCGACAATGCGGGTGATCAGATAGGGGAGGCTGATGTCTTTGGTCAGGTAGTCGTCAGCCCCCAGGCGCAGGCCGGAAATCTGGTCCAGCTCGCTGTCTCTGGCGGTCAGAAAAATGATGGGTACTTCTGCGGACTTGGCCCGGACTTCGCGGCAAAGCTCAAAGCCACCCTCTATTTCTGATCCCAGGCCCACGTCGATAATGACCAGATCCGGCAGCTGGACATTAAAGCGCTCCAGTGCAGATTTACGGTCAGCATATGCCTCAACCTGGAAACCATGCTTCTTCAGGGCTTCGCTGTAATTACTGCGAATCAGTGGCTCATCTTCCACCAGGGCAATACGTCTGGACATGGTTTCCTCGTTTTTCTCAATGATGACCGGCTCATGCACAATCGGTTATTACGTAATCGGTTCATACGCAATCGGTTCTTACGCAATCGGTTCTTACGCAATCAGCTATTGCGCAGCCGATACATACTCAACGATCGGACAGTACAAATCGATCTGGGCGTATTAGAGCATGGGGCGGCGAATATCCTCAAGACAGGCGGGTCCTATTGCCATAATTTGCCATTTTTTCCCGCTGCTTTGACGGTTTCTGGTCAAAAAAACCGCATCCTTGGATGAGAGCATCATAAACGAGAAAACACTCAACAGGAGCAACTCATGACTGACGTAAAGGTGAGACCACTCAAACCACAGACTCTGTTGGCAACAGTGGCGTTGTTGACTTTTATCGGCGCTCAGCACCTGGTTTTTCTCGTTGAACGTGCACTTTAGTTTCCTCTCTTATTTTTCCTTTCTATACCCTCCCCGATTGGGGCCCGGATGCAGAAGTGGCAGACCGGGCCTTTTTTTTGTCTGATCTCCATCTGTATATCACCCGCCGGATAGTCCTCAATTGACCTACCTGATGCCAATGAACTTTCTGTTCTCCTCTCATTGGCGACTAGAATAACCACAAGACGGAACGTCACCGTTAAGACAAGAATACAAACGACGAGGAATTCTGAATGCGTGCACTGCTATGTAAAGAATATGGACCGCCTGAATCTCTGGTGATTGAAGAGACGGCTGATCCTAAAGTGGGAGGCAACAGTTGCCTGGTTGAGGTGAAGGCGGCTGGAGTGAATTTTCCGGATACCCTGATCATCCAGGGAAAATACCAATTTCAGCCACCCATGCCGTTCAGCCCTGGTGGTGAAATCGCCGGAGTTGTGTCCCAGACAGGTGACAAGGTTAAGAACTTCAAACCTGGTGACCGGGTGATGGGATTGACCGGCTGGGGTGGTTTCGCCGAAAAAGTGGCGGTAGCTGAAAGTAACCTGATACCGGTGCCTGAGGGCATAGAGCTGGAAAATGCCGCAGGCTTTGTCATGACCTACGGAACCTCTATGCACGCGTTAAAACAGCGCGGACGGTTGCAGGCCGGCGAAACTCTGCTGGTCCTTGGTGCTGGCGGAGGTGTTGGACTTGCTGCGGTAGAACTAGGCAAGGCTATGGGTGCGACCGTCATTGCAGCGGCCAGTTCTGCAGAGAAGTTGGCAATCGCCAAAGAAGCGGGAGCCGATGAGCTGATAAATTATTCTGAGACAAATCTCAAAGATGCTTTGAAACAATTAACCAAAGGTCAGGGAGTGGATGTCGTCTACGACCCCGTTGGTGGTGAATTAAGTGAATTGGCATTACGCTCAATGGCCTGGTGTGGACGTCACCTGATCATCGGTTTTGCTGCTGGTGATATCCCGAAACTTCCGGCGAACCTGACGCTGTTGAAAGGCTGTGAAATTGTTGGCGTTTTCTGGGGTGCATTCACCCAGCGCCAACCTCACGATAACCTGGCAAATTTTCAACAGATGATGGCATGGATCAAGGAAGGCAAAATCCAACCGAAGGTCAATAAAATTTATGCATTTGAGGAAGCCGGACAGGCCATTGCCGATATGGCCGGCCGCAAGCTGACCGGGAAAGCGGTCGTGAAGATCTGCTGACCTTCCCTTCTCCTATGTAGGGGGAGACCTGCGTGTCTGCCCTGAATTCCACGCCGAAGAGCCGGGCGAACACATAGGTTCGCCCCTACAGGGAAGATGCATCCCCGTCACACCACACACCATTCGCCCCATGAATCATTACCGTTTTACGACAAATCTTGACAATAGTGACAGAAAATCCTGTTACCCTCCTAAATATCGTCTATTTTTTATGTAGTCAGATCTGTTCCCCGTTCCAGTAACGGATTGGTCACCAGATTGGTATGTCTAACTTTCTCTGTCCGGGATGAGGCAATTATTAATGTGGTCGAAAATCAGTATCCAGCAAAAAATCACCGCCATTATTGTGGCCGCACTGGTCATCTCACTGGGTCTGCTGACCTGGTTAAACGACCGAAACTCGCGAAGTCTGATCGAAGAACGGTTGGAGACCAAGGTCCTGCCCAGCAGCCTGGGTGGAATCAGCAATAAGATCGAGGGGCTGTTGCTGCAGCCGGTTAAAAGTTCTCAACTGGTGGCGGAAAATGCCTACCTGCAGGGATGGATCAAATCCGGTGAGCCTGAATCCGATCAATCCCAGGCGATTGAATTTTTTCGCCAGATGAAGACCTCAACCAAAGCTGATGTGGTGTTTTACGTATCTGATGTTTCCGGAAAATATTACACCCAGGACGGAGTATTGAAGGAAATGAACTCTGGTAACGCTTCGGATCAGTGGTTCTACGGGTTTCTCAGAAGCGGGCTGACTTACGATATCAACCTTGATTATTTTGAGGGCAGTGGGCCGCTGACCTTATTCGTCAATTATGCTGTTAAGCAGGGCGGCAGGACTGTTGGTGCGGCGGGGTTGGGACTTAATGTCGACGAGCTGACGACGCTGATCAGTGAATTTCAAATAGAGCAGACCGGTTATGTCTTTGTCGTTGATAACCGCGGCAATGTTCTGATTCATCCGGATAAGTCCATGACCGGGGAATCCTTGGGATCATTGCCGGGTGTGGGTTCAGTTGCCGGAGAGCTGGCCGCAAGTGCTCAGTTTAACGTCACCCGATTTGTTGAAGACGGTTCGGAGTTTGTGGCGGCTTCTTATGTGGTGCCGACGTTTGGTTATCGGGTCATTGCCGTGGTTCCCAGAGCTGAACTCTACGGGGCGATTAATGATGCCCTGGTGAAAAGTATTCTGGTGGCTTGTGTCATCGCTGTCGTGTTTATTCTGCTTGCCATGCTGACGGCCAAGGCCATTTCCCAGCCGATCCGGGCAACTTCCCGGCTGCTGAATGAAATTTCCCGAGGCGGTGGAGATCTCACCACGAAACTGGCGGTCTCCAGTCAGGATGAGTTAGGAGTGCTCTGTGAGAGCTTCAATGCCTTTGAAGACAAACTGTGCGGTATTATTTCAGAGGTGTCGCAACAAGCTGAACAGCTCATGATGGTCACGAATCAGGTGCAAGGCATATCGGGCGAGAGTGCTGCCTCCATAGAAAATCAGAAAGCCAGTATTGAAAGTGTGGCCTCCGCGATTACGGAAATGGGGTCTACGGTGCAGGAAATTGCATCCAACGCCAACACGGCCTCCGGTGCTGCAGTGGAAGCCAAGGATAAGTCCTCCCAGGGACAGTCTGCCGTGCGTGAAACCATCGGTATGATCCAGACATTGGCAAACGAAATGGAGAGTACCAGTCAGGTCGTCAATGATCTGGGCGATCAGGCGGAAAAAATTGGTGGCATACTGAACGTGATTCGTGGAATTTCGGAGCAGACCAATCTGTTGGCATTAAACGCTGCGATAGAAGCAGCCAGAGCAGGTGAGGCTGGTAGGGGATTTGCCGTGGTGGCGGATGAAGTTCGTGGATTGGCCAAGCGCACCGCCGAGTCCACGGATGAAATAGCTGAAATGATTGATGCTTTGCAAAACGGCGCAGGCAAAGCGGTGGACGCCATAGCCCGCGGCAGGCAAAACACTGAAAAGAGTGTGGAAAGTGTCAACAAGACCGGTTCGGTGTTGCAGGATATTTTTGTGGCGGTGGAACAGATCAGCGATATCAACTTTCAGGTCGCGACAGCAACTGAAGAACAGAGCCATGTGGTCGAAGATATCACCAAGCATGTGGTCGAAGTGGAAACCATCAGCTCCGAAACATTTGATTCTGCCAACCGGGTGCGTGATTTATGTTCTGAGCTGGCAGCGTTGTCTGAAACCCTGACCAGATTGATGGCCAATTTCAAGACTGCCTAGTCAGGAGTGCCTGGCTGTAACGGCTCAGGCACTCGATAACCTTTCATGTACGCAATAACCGTCAGACACTCAATAACTTTCAGCTACTCAATAGCTAGTCAGGAAACAGGACTATTAACCCTGGTATCCAGGTTTAATAGTCCAGGCACATACGCAATCCATGTGGGCCGTTTTCGGCATCCGACATGGTTAATGTGGCACCGTGGAGTTCGGCGATCTGGAGGCTGATGGAAAGGCCCAGTCCACTGCCGGATTCCCGGGTCGCCTTCCCGCGGAAAAAGCGTTCGAACATTTGTTCCCTTAATTCTGAGGGTATTCCAGGCCCCTGATCTTCTATTATCAGTTGGTGCTGGCGCAGAACGATTGTGATTTGGGAACCGGAAGGAGAATACCGTATCGCGTTATCCAGCAGGTTGCGAAGCAGGATACGCAGCATCCCCGGATTGCCTTCTATAGGAGAAGATGCGTTGTCGGTGACTGCAATGTCGATCCCTTTTTCCTTGGCATAGTCTTCGACGGCGGCAATTTCCTCATTGACCAGATCTCCCCATTGAACCGGCTTTTTCTCAAGAATGGCATTTTCCTGGTCAAGGCGGCTGAGCTGTAACAATTGTTCGACCATGTGAATCAGGCGTTGCAGGCCTGTCAGGGCTTTATCAATGCTGTCACCGGCAACCCGTCGATAGAGTGAGGAGTTACTTTCTTTTTCTTTTTCTTTTTCTTTTTCTTTTTCTCTTTCGCTGTCTCTATTGCTGTCGTTGTTTTCGACGGTTTCCTTCGTGGAATCCTCCAGGGACTTTAACGCAGTGGTGGCGTTTTCCAGGTGTACTTTGGTGGCAGCAAGCGGGGTGCGAAGTTCATGGGCTGCATCTGCAGTGAAACGACGTTCGCGCTCCATGGCTTTTTGCAGCCGGGTGAAAAGATCGTTAAGGGCAGACACCAGGCTACGAAGTTCTTCGGGATAGTGATCGTGGGGAAGGGTTGACAGATTGTCGGCACTCCGCTGCTTCAGCTCTGATGATACTTCGCCCAGGGGAAGTAATCCCCGTGTGACGACCCAACTGATGCCAAACACCAAAAGCACGATCAGGGCGAGTGACGGCCAGAGGGACTGCAGTGCGATTTGCTGGGTGAGTTCGCTGCGCACGTCAGCCCGCTGTGCTACCTGTATCCACAGTCTCAGTTGTGGATCGTGCAGGGTAAAGGTGCGCCAGGCAGAGTCCCCAACCTTCAGGTCATGGAAACCTGCGGGCATTCTTTTGTATTCATATTCTTTGGCAGATTGGGTATGAATCAGAATCTGCCCATTCTCGTGCCAGACTTGAAAAGCGAGCTTTTTTTCGTACTTATGGCCCAGTTCGTTGTATTCCTGGTAGTGTTCCTCGTCACTCTCCATTTCCTTGCTGTCTTCGTAGTCCTCGTACACCAGTGCCTGTTTGAGGGCATTGAGATGAGTGCTCTTCAACTGGTTGGCCAGAATGCTTTGAAGGAGCCGGGACATTTGCGCCAGCTCCGCATCAAAAAGCTCCTCTACCTGCTCGTGGGTCTCGGCATAGTTGGTTACCAGGGTAATCAAACCACTGATGATAATGAGTGCGGAAATGCTGATCAGCAGAAACCGCTTGATGGAAGAAACGCGGATTTTCATGCAGAAAACTCGATGGTATAACCCAGGCCGCGAACCGTTTTAATCAGTTGACTGCCGAGCTTTTTGCGCAGGTTATGGATGTGGACTTCCATGGTATTGCTGGAGACCTCATCGGACCAGCCGTAGATCAGATCCTCCAATTGTTCTCTGGACAGGACTCGTCCCCGATGACTGGCAAGCTCATGCAGGATCGCGTACTCGCGGCGTGACAACTTGATTTCATCATCGCCTTTGAATACTTGATAGGAAGACGGCAGGATCCGGATATCGTTGATATTGATATCCGGATGACGATGACCGCTTGAACGCCGGGTCAAGGCCCGGAGTCGGGCCTGTAGTTCACTCACATCAAAAGGTTTCAGCAGATAATCATCTGCACCGGAATCCAACCCTTTGACCCTGTCCTGGATCTGGTCGCGGGCGCTGAGTATCAGGACCGGTGTCTGATTACCGTCCGACCGCAGTTTTCGCAGCACTGTCAGCCCGTCAATACCGGGTAGCCCAAGATCCAGGATGATGATATCGAACATACTGACCTGGACGGCATGCAGAGCTGCCTCTCCGGACTCCACCCAATCCACGGCATTTGACTTAAGAGATAGTGAAGTCTTGATGCCATCGGCCAGCAGCTCATCGTCTTCGACCAGTAATATTCTCAAATGATTCCCTTATTTTTTCAGTTTATTCAGGACCGCATAGATCTCTTCCCTGCGACCGGCATCAGCCACCGGGCGGTCGGGTCTTGGGGCCGCATTCAATGCTTTGTTCAGATATTCACGTGCCATCTTATCGTCCCCCTGGTCTGCAAGAAAGTCGCCGTAGAAGAAATTAGCATCGATTCCCTGCGGATTGAGTTCCAATCCTTTTTGTAATAGGTCACGGGCCTTGTCGTCATCCCCAAAACTGATCGGCCAGCCGGGAACCTGATAATAAAGAGCGCCAAGACTGGTGTAGGCCGCACCGTTAAATGCGGAAGCATCAATTTCCAACGCATGCTCCAGTGAGGACCTGGCCTCTTTGACCAGAGACAGTGCACTCAGGCCTCCCTTGGCGCCTGCATAGGTGCTGGCAATAATGCCTCGCCAGATCCAGGCGGTGGCATTATCTGGGTGAGAATCTGCGACCTGGTCGGCCCGGTTTTTCAGTTCTTCGTAACCTTTCTTTTGCTGGTCTGACGGTAACTCATAACGAATGTGAGCCCAGTCCATATAGAGTGATTTAACATCATCAGGAACAACCTCTGCCTGGGTCAATCCTGTCATGGCGCCGAGTACCATACCGGCCAGTACGGAAATATGTTGACGTTTCATTGTAGATACCTCTCTAGATCGTGATAAGTGTGGCCACAGGAGATTTGGCATTTTTCGGTGGTTGATTTCAGGATGACTGCAGCAGGTATTTTTTGATCACCGGAAGCTGCTTGACGATGGCCCCGGTAACGAGTCCCGGGAATAGCGCATTCAGGCGGACAAACAGTTTTTCAGGCCAGCCCAGGTAGGCGCTGCGCCGGTTTGTCTGCATGGCTTGTACGACCTGTTGTGCTACCCAGTCCGGGCTGTCCATCTGGTTACCCAGTTCTTTATTCATGGCGACGACCTTTTCAGAGTTGATGCCGGTCTGGGTGGCCCGTGGGGCAACATAAACAGTGCGTACAGATGTATCTGCCAACTCTCGCTGCAAGGCTTCGTGGAAGCCCCGGAGTCCGAACTTGCTGGCACAATAGGTGGAATACCCCGGATAGCCGATGGAGCCGAAGGTGGATCCAATGGTAATCAGGGTGGAGTCGGGTTGCTTCAGTAATAATGGCAACAGCATGCGGGTCAGTAACATCGGGCTGATCAGGTTCGTCTGCATCAGCGATTCTATCTGCTCCGGAGTCTGCTCGGAGAAGGAGACGAAACTGTTCGTACCGGCGCTATTCACCAGAGCGTTGACCATAGGGGTTTCCAGACAACACTGTAGTACCTGTTGGCGTCCGTCCTCTGAATTCAGATCAGCCGCGACAGTACGGCATCGACCTCCTTTTCCGGTGACTTTGGCTTGCAGCTCGGTCAGGGCTTGAGAATCGCGTCCGGTCAGCACCAGATAGGTTCCCCGGCTTGCCAGTTGCAGGGCCAGAGCCTGGCCAATTCCCCCAGTCGCACCGGTGATCAATACGGTCAGTTTGGCAAGATCCATGATTTACACCTCTCTGGGGAGTGAACGGAACACCCGGCCATACAACTCATAGAACATTTTGCTGGCGTGAATAATATCTGCCTGGTCATTTTCGTCGGAGACCCGGACCATCAGGTTTTCGAAAAAGCGAATGTGTTCCTGATCCAAGCTGCCGTGTGAGTACAGATAACTGAAGGCCTGGTTGGGAAGCCCCAGAGTACGCTGGATGATCTCCCCGGCCTGGGTGGCGGTGGTGACGCTGGTGCCTTCCAGGACATGGACCATACCGAAGAACATTATCGGGTTCTGTCGGTCGATACAGTGGTAGGCATAGGCCACCATAACTTCAGTGTCAGGGTGGGGGCGGCCATGGCGCACGGCTTCCGCGTCGGCACCGGTCGCGGCAATGTCGCTGAGTATCCATTCCTGATGGCCGGTTTCCTCTTCGATATATTCGGCGACAGCCTCCCGCAACCACTCATATTCACCGCCCAATCTGCCGCCACAGGACATCAGCAGGGGGAGCGTATGCTTGACGTGATGATAAGCCTGGGTCAGAAAGGCCTGATATTGGGTAAGGGTAATATTGCCCTGCAGTGCATCCTGGATAATGGGGCTGCTCAGCAGCTTGTTGCGCTCTACGACAGTTTCAGCCTGCAGCCGGTCATAGAATGTCTGGTATTTGGGTTGGCTCGTAAGTTCCTTCACTGCTGTCATGATAGGGCTCCATTAAGGTATTTATCTGATTGAATCGCTTTAAACAGTTGATCAAGGGTGTCCTGATAGGCATTGGCGATCACCGTCCGCTTCAGTCGGCCGTTTTCTGTCAGCTGACCGTTGTGCGGAGTAAAAGGAATCTGGTTGATGGACCATTGAACTATCCGGGCATAGTCCGGTAAATCCTGGTTTATCCGTTCCATCAGCTCATTGATCTGAGTGAAACTGACCTCAGGGGCTGGCGTGATCAGCGCAGCCAGTCCCGGTTCTCCCTCTCCAAACACAGCTGCCTGAAGAATCTGGGGGACGCCGGTCAACTCGCTTTCTATCCATTCAGGATTAATGTTGCGTCCGTAGGCGTTGATAATGAGGTTCTTTTTACGCCCCAGCACATAGAGATACCCGTCTTCATCGAAACGACCAAAGTCACCGGTGTGAACAATCTGAGTTACGGTATTCGGCTCTGATGAGGAGCTTTCAATCACCTCTTTTGCAGAGCATTCAATTACCTCTTTTGTAGAACATTTAATAGCCTGATGAGGCAAAACCGTATCATTCAGGTAGCCGCTGTAGGCATTACCGGATACCAGGATTTCACCGTCGTCAGCCAATGTTACGGAAACATGGGGCAGGGGTTTACCGACACTTCCGGGGCGGTGGTGCCGGGAAGTATTGACTGCCACCACGGAGGCGCATTCCGACAATCCATAGCCTTCGAAAACCGGTAAACCGATACTTTGCGCTTGCTCCAGCATTTCCCGAGATACTTTGCCGCCACCGACGGCAATGAATTGAAAATGATCCGGTCGCCAGTTAAGGCGCATACAGGACAATACCAACAGCTTTAACAGCTCGGGAGTCAGAATTAATGTTGCGGGTTGCCAGTGTTGCAACTGACCGACCCAGGTGGCCGCGTCCAGTCTGCTGGAGCCTTGAAAACCAAGTTCATGCAATGAAGGTATGACACAACGTTGTCCCTTCATCAGTGTGCAGTAAACGCCAGCGACGTTCTCCAGTAAGGTGGCCAATGGCAGGGTGCACAGATGGGTGAAAGCATCGGAGATCTGAATCGCGCCAGTGAGTGCCTTGCTGACCGCATCGAGCGTCTGTGAAGACAGGCAAACTCCCTTGGGCTGACCGGTCGAGCCGGAGGTGTAGGTGATTTTGGCAACGTCAGCCATTCTGGAGCCAGGTTGTGGTGGGGTATTGGCGAGCGCTCTCAGGAAGACGTCTCCGCCCAGAAATACCGTGCTTTGCTGATCATTTGAAACGAATTCTGCAGGCGCCCGATCCGTTATCGGCGACGCCATAAATGCCAGATGGTCTACCGCTGCATCCCGGAGTATGTGTTCTACCTGTTGCTGACTGAAGAAGGTTGGGATCGGAATCAGGGTGACGCCTGCATGAAGCGCGGCCAGATCCACGCAGATCCATTCAGGATGGTTATCGCCTGCCAGAGCCAGGATGGAAACGTTTTGGTCTCTGAACTGCCGGGACAGATACTCAATCCGGGACCACAAATCCCGGTAAGTGATGGAGATTTCATGATTCTCCAGGGCGATAGCCTGTGGCTGCTGCTCTGCCCAGGTGGCGATGCTGGTAAGTATCTCTGTCATGTCCTTTATCTACTGCTGCCTGAGTGACTGGTATAGTCTTATCGTTGTCGTTACTGGCCTAGAAATAGCGGTGTAGGTTGAGCATCAACCAGCTTGGCCAGCATGGCGTTGCTTCTGAGTTTGGCCATGCCCGTGCCCAGATGGGCGGCCACCACTTTGGGAGATTTTTTGTAATAGCTGCCCCAGTTGCCGGCTTCTTCACCCAAGGCATCCGGGCGTGCTTCGCCCAGTTCATACAAGGGAATCTGAAATTTCTCGAAGGTATGGAGCAAACTGGGAATGGCGGTAAATACCACCCATTGAAGATGCTGTTGGATGAAATACTGCCCCAGAATCAGGATAAAGCGACGTAAAGCCCCGTGAGACTGTGAAGCAAGGTTACCCACTTCAACAATCTGGCCGCGAGTGGTTGGCAGATTGCATTTATGTGCGATGACCTGTTCCACGGGCTGGGAGAAATACTGCTCCAGGAATAACTGGCGATGCTGTGCCAGTTCAAACCCGATGGCAGACTGTATTTCCCCTTCAAATACGCTGACCATTAACCGGGAACAGAAATGAGAAATTCTGGCGCCGTAATCTTCATCATAGCGCTGACGGATAAATGCTTCGGTGTAGTGCCTTAACGGGTGGCGGCAAAGGGTATAGATTTGCTCGCCTTTCTCCTGTGGAAGCAGGTTTATTAAGCTGGTTGCAGGCATCTTTCATGATCTCCGTATTCGCTCATAAGGGGGTTATTCGGTTTATCTTCAAACGTTTATGAGCAGTGATGGAGCCAAGTTAACCTGTCAACCTTAAGGAACCCTTAAGAGAAACATTTCTTAACCTTAAGGATGAAATAATGTGAAGTGCTTCACGAAATCTGGGGGATTGAGGGAGGAAGGTGATCAGGAGGGTCAGAATAACAACTGATCGCTCAGCTTTTCCTGAAGCAGCAGCCAGTGCCTGATTTCTGAAGGAGAGCCTACATTTGAAGAACGGTTATGACTGGACCAGACATGTTCTTCATTGAAGCTGTAAATGGCGTTAAGGTCCGGGCGTTCGCGGATGGTGTCATCCAGGTTATCCAGGGTTACCGGCCGGGATTCTCTGGAATCGTAGTAGTCCAAAACCATGTGTGCGGTGGGCAGGCGATAACTTTTTACGTAGCTGATGCCCAATTGCTGGCTGGAGACTCCCATGGCCCGAAGCGTAAAGTATTTGGCAATGGCGAGGTCTTCACAGTCCCCTTTACCGTTGGAGATCACTTCCAGGGGAGTTGCCCAGTAGTCTTCCACTTGCCACATTTCTTCATCGGAAATATAAGCCAGGGCATTAAAGTAATCATTCACTGCCTTGAGTTTGGTCACCATCGGACGTAACCGGTTCTGTTCCACCAGCTTCAGCCACTCCCGAACCCGCAGGGCGGATTCCTGTGGCAGTCTTTTCAGAAGACGGGCAATGCTATGGGAGTTGCGCTCATTGAAGGGAATATCGCTGGAAAACTTAACGGTCGTTTGATGTAGGCTTAGTGGGTGTCCAGGAACTTTTTCAAGGCTGTGTGCGTGCATGGAGCACCAGAGTGGAAAGCTGGCGACCAATGCTTTAAGCGGCGATCGGGAGGCGTTCACAAATCCCTTGAATGCACCACCCAGGCCGTTTATACGGTGACAGGAGCGTAACATAATTCGGACACTGAACCTGAGCAGAACCCTGGCTGATTAAAATCTGACAGATTAGTTTTTATCTTCATTAAGGCTGCCCGTCAAGTACAGCCGGTGAGGAAGTTGCAGGCTAACCGGCAACAAAGTCTTCAGTTGACGGCTTCTCTCACCTCGGAGGCCAATAAAGACGGGTCCTTTCCCCAGACAGGCGAGGATGAAACAGGGGACTTAAGAGACAACCCCATTAAGCCGGGTTTGAGGCATTGAATCGGCGTCACACTGAGTTGCGGGGATATCTGGGGCTTGAACCCCATGAAAGGAAGAATGTCCCGATCAATTCTGACCCCTGGGGCAACTTCGATCAGCTCAACACCGGAAGTGGTCAGCTGGAATACACAACGCTCAGTAATGTATTTCACTTTCTGTCCTCTTTGCAGCGCATACTGACCGCTAAAGGTCAGGTGCTCCACGCGGTTCACCAGTTTGGAATTTCGATTATCCCCACTAACCCGCACCTCGCCCTCCATTATTTCCGGCTGGGGATTTCCCGCACAAAAGGTTCCCAGGAAGTACACCTCCTTGGCATTCTGACTGATATTGATAAAGCCACCTGCACCGGCCATGCGATTACCGAAACGACTGACGTTGACGTTACCCTGGGCGTCCATCTGTGCCATGCCGAGAAAAGCCTGATCCAATCCACCGCCGTCATAGAAATCGAACTGGGCTGGCTGATCGATGATGGCCTCAGCGTTGCTGACGGCTCCGAAACTTAAACCGCCGGCGGGCCTGCCGCCGATTCCCCCTGGCTCAATGGTGAGGGTGACCTGACTAAGAACCGACTCCTGGCAGGCCACATTGGCCACTTCCTCGGGCATGCCGATTCCGAGGTTGACGATGGCATCTTGCCGCAACTCCATGGCAGCCCGGCGGCCGATCAATGTTCTCAGGTTCAACTCCTCTCCCGTCTTTGTTTCTCCGGAAATGACCGGAGAGGCAAGGACCTCACCGCTGTAAGCCGGGTTATAGCTCTCCGCAAACGTCTGCTGGTGATGTTCCGGCGGTGCCAGCACCACATGATCCACCAGGATACCGGGGATGGTGACTTGGCCGGGATGCAGCCGGTGACGGTCAGTCAGTCGTTCCACCTGGACAATTACCTTGCCGCCGCAGTTGTGTACCGCCTGGGCGATGGCCAGGCTTTCCAGAGGCAATGCCTCCCGCTCGCCGGTAATATTGCCTCTGGTATCGGCGGTGGTTCCCCGTAGCAGGGCGATGTGAATGGGGAAGGTTTTGTAAAACAGGTATTCCTGTCCCTGGATATGCATGAGTTCTACCAGGTCATCCCGGGTGACCTGATTGATCTTTCCGCCTTCATAACGGGGATCGACAAAAGTATGCAGGCCCACCTGGGTCAAGAGTCCCGGCTTGCCGGCGGCAATGTCTCTGAACAGATGGCTGATGACCCCCTGGGGGAGGTTGTAAGCTTCAATTTTATTGTCACAGGCGAGCGCGCCGAGCTTGGGAACCAGTCCCCAATGGCCGCCGATGACCCGCCTGACCATACCGTCATGGCCGAAGTGATTAAGTCCACGGTGCTTACCGTCACCCTGACCGGCAGCATAGACCAGGGTCAAATGCCCCGGGGCTTGCTCATGCAGGTAGCGCTGCTCTATTGCAACAGCAAGCTCTTCGGCAAATCCGATGCCGACAAATCCCGCTGTGGCAATGGTGGCTCCATTCGGAATCAGTGCTGCTGCCTGGGCGGCACTGATCACTTTATGAAAGTGTTTGGCTGACATGCTTCTCTCCTTAGTTGCCGTAGGCCTGTGCAGGCAGCCAGGTCACTATGGCGGGCCAGACAAACACGATCATGATGGCCACAAGCTGCAGCAGGATAAACGGAGCCACTCCGCGATACAGGGTGCCGACTTTGATTTGTGGTGGAGCCACCCCTTTGCAATAGAACAGGGCAAAGCCGACGGGTGGTGTCAGGAAGGAGGTTTGCAGGCACACCGCAAACAACACGGTGAACCACACCAGATTAAACCCGAGGGATTCCACCACGGGAGCCACCAACGGCAGAATAATCAGCGTGATTTCAATCCAGTCCAGGAAGAATCCCAACAGGAATGTGCAGAACAGAATGCTGATAATGATGCCGGTAGGTCCGAAAGGCAGGCCGGTAAGAGCGGATTCGATCAGTTCGTCCCCGCCAAGTCCCCGCAGAACCAGGGAAAATGCCGTTGCTCCGATCAAGATGGCAAATATAAAGCCGGTGGTCTGGCTGGTCTGGATACAGACGGTTTTGAACACGGCCAGACTCAGCTTTTTGTTATACCAGGCCAGCATGGTGGCTCCGAAAGCGCCTACGCCGGAAGCTTCGGTCGGTGTGGCCAGGCCAAGAAAAATGGAGCCCAGAACTGCCAGGATCAACAGTGCTGGAGGAATGATGGCTTTCAGTGCGTCTATCACCACTCCCCAATCCAGGGACTCAGTAGAATCGCCCACGGGGGCCAGATCCGGATTGAATTTGGCCCGGATCACGATATAAAGGATAAACGCGCTGCCCAGCAATACACCGGGGAACACTGCTCCCAGGAAAAGATCGCCCACTGACAGGGCCAGTTGGTCCGCCATCATCACCAGCATGATACTGGGAGGAATCAGGATCCCTAGTGTACCCACGGCACAGACAGTGCCGACCGCAAGTTCGGACTGGTACTGTTTTTTCAGCATGACAGGCAGGGCAAGCAAGGTAAGCAGAGCCACGGAAGCGCCGATAATGCCGGTGGAGGCGGCCAGCAACAGCCCGATCAGAACAACGGCGATTGCAGTGCCGCCGTTAAGACGACCGAACAGCCGGGAGACGTTGTGCATCAGATTTTCGGCCATACCTGAGCGATCCAGCATTTGTCCCATAAAGACAAACATGGGCAGGGCCACCAGCACCCAGTTACTCATGATTGCCCAGATCCGGTCGACGGTCAGGGCAGTGTAGTTCCAGTCAATGCCGATAAATGTGTCCAGATAATTGTCGGCAAACAGGCTGATGCCGGTGAATATCACCGCGATGCCGCCTAACAGCCATGCAACAGGAAAGCCACTGAATATCAGCAGGATAAAGCTGGCAAACATGGCGATGGCGAGCCATTCATTTGCTTCCATGTTGACCTCCTGTGACTACGCTGGTTTCGTTGTTGATGTCGGCTCTGTAATGCTTTCGGTTGCCCTGCAGGAACAAGTAGCTGATGACTCTGCTCATGCGTGAGATCAGGGCGACGCCTACCAGTACCATGGCCAACGGCAACACCGATTTAATGATCCAGCGATAGGGCAGGCCACCCGGTGAGCCGGACTTTTCCCCGGTCTGCCATGCATCAATCACGAAGGGCAGGCCATACCAGATGAGCAACAGGGTAAAGGGAGTCAGCAGGCAGCCGATGCCGATAAATTCAATCCAGGCTTTCGCCTTCAGCGGGAATCGTTCGTGGAGAACGTCCACTCGCACGTGGCTGTCGTCCTTGATACAAAAAGACAGGGCTCCGAGGAAGCCGATGGAATAGAAATGCCATTGCAGTTCTTCAAACTCGACGCGTCCCTCGCCGAACAGATAACGCATGACGACATTGATCATGATAATGGCCATCAGGACAGGCCAAACCCAACTGATCCATTCTCCTGCTTTGCCAACGAAGGCATCCACTTTCATGGAAAACCAGGTATGCGGGAGCTGCGCGTCCTGGTGAGGGAGTACCTCAGACAGGGCGGAATCCACAAGAACCTTTTCAGCTTGCATGTTTGTGCAACCTTAAGAAATAAGTGAGTGAAAAAGGGGAGGGGCGGCGCCGCCAGTGGCACGTTCCCTCCCAGACAGAGCTCCGGGTAGAGTGGTCAACTACGCTTTAGACGTCCTTATGCAGACAGCTGACCAGCTTACGCATTAGAAGTCCCTTGGCAGGTAGCCGAACTGCTTCCAGCGTTTGTAGTCTTTGGAGAATGCAAGCTGATGTTCATAGACAGATTTAAAGTCACTGTCTTTGCTGGCTTCCGCTTCCAGTACTTTGATGCTGACTTTTTGCAGCTCGCGCAGTAAAGGTTCGGGCAGGCGCTTGGAGACGGCTCCTTCACTTTCCAGTTCGGCCATGGCGGCACCCTGGATGCCCTCGCTGCGGGCCAGATCGCGGGTGACACTGGCTTCGCAAGCCAGATTGATGACGGCTTTATCCATGGCGGAGGTTTTATCCCACTCGTCTTTGTTGACCACCAAGTGAAAAGCAGCGTGAGGCTGGTGCCAGCCGGGGAAATAGTTGTACTTGGCGACCTTGTTGAAGCCCAGCTTCTGGTCTACCGCCGGTAATGAAAATTCCGTGGCGTCGATGGCGCCTTTTTCCAGGGCCTGGAATATTTCACCGCCGGGTAATACGGTGACGGAGGCTCCCAGGTCCTGCATGACCTGCCCACCGATGCCGGCAAAGCGCATTTTCAGGCCTTTGACATCTTCCAGGCCGTTGATTTCTTTCTTGAACCAACCTGCGGTTTCGGGGCCGGTCATGCCGCAGAGTACCGGGTGAATGTTGATCTTGTGGTAGATATCTTCTGCGAGTTTCTGGCCGCCCGCTTCATACCACCAGCCGATATATTCCCAGGGCTCCATTCCGAATGGTACTGATGCAAACAGTACAGAAGAGGGAAACTTGCCCTGGTCATATCCGAGCCAGGTATAACCGGCTTCGATTTTTCCGCTTTTAACCGCATCGGTGATATTGAGGGTAGGGACCAGCTTGCTGGGCTCATAGTGCTTGATCACCACACGGCCGTCGGTGGCTTCTTTCAATGAGTCCATGATTCCGGGGATCGTATCGCCCAGTGCCGGGAGATTGCTGCCGAAGGCCGCCTGCATCTTCCAGCGGATTTTATCTTCTGCGCTCGCATTGAGAGTGGAACAAAGCAGGGTGCCTGCCAAAGTGAGGGAAAGAACCGCGTTGATTTTGTTGTATTTGCTATTAAGCGTCATGGGAACTCCGATTGTTTTTATTGCTGAGTTTTTGACGATTAGATAAATAGCAAGGGATGGGCCAGGATTTATTCTATTTAAAAATCAATAAGATAGGTTTTATGGGGGATTTTGGTGGATTGCGACTGTCCGGAAATCGAGACAGCGTGGTTTCGGCTATTTTCAACTGATATTCGAGGAGATTTATCGGAAGACGTTGTCTATCTCTTTGTTTTATCAGTAGAAAATAATCGTGTACGAAAAATAAGACAGTGTATGGATTTCCTGACAGCTCAATATCGGTCGAATCAGAAGGTGTTCTGGGGTGATAAGGCCCGGTCAGACCAGGCCGTGTCGCTGCAATTTTTCATAGAACGTTGCCCGCGATATTCCCAGTAACCTGGCCGCGTGGCTGCGGTTATTGCCGGACGATTTCAAAGCATTCATAAGAGCCTCCCGCTCAGCTTTTTCAAGCGTTTTGTGCAGAGGTTCGACAGGATGACTGGTGCGGGATAACTGACGATCGCTGACAGACTTGCGTAATTGCGGGAAGTCGGCCAAGGCCAGTTCGTTCTCATCAGCAAAAATAAAGGCCCTCTCCAAAGTGTTCTGTAATTCCCTGACGTTACCCGGCCAGGAGTAGCTGCGCAGCAGATTGATCACGGACTGGTCCAGGTGCCTGTGAGGCAATCCGGTTGCCTGGCTGAACTCTTCAAGCATATTTTCGGCAAGCAGGCTGATATCTTCCAACCGATCCCGCAGGGGAGGAACTTCGATAGGCAGGACATTGAGGCGATAGTAAAGATCCGCGCGAAAGTTGCCTTCATCCACCATGGATTTTAAGTCACGACTGGTGGCCGCAATGACCCTGACGTTGACCCGGGTGATATTGTTGGATCCCAGGGGTTCGAATTCCTGCTCCTGCAGCACCCGGAGCAACTTGCTCTGCAAGCCGATGGGGAGATCACCGACTTCGTCCAGGAACAGGGTTCCCTCGTTGGCCAGCTCAATTTTTCCGACCCTGCCTTTGCGGTCGGCCCCGGTATAAGCGCCGGGGGCAACGCCAAAAAACTCTGCCTCCAGCAAATTCTCCGGTATGGCGGCCATATTGACGCAGACAAAGGGGCGTTCTGATCTCACCGAAGCCTGATGAATGGCGTGTGCCAGCACCTCTTTACCGGTGCCGGTCTCGCCCAGCAATAACACTGTTGTGTCCAGTTCAGCCGCCTGGCGAGCTCGCTTCAGCAATTGTCTGGTGGCTTCACTGCGACCTTTGAAATCTGAAAAGCTGTACTTCGCCTGACGCATTTCGGCCAGCTGTCTTTCCGCGGTCGTCGGTTGGCCGCGCAGACGGGCAAACTTCTCTACGAAAGGTTTGAGGTAATCCAGTTCCTTGTAAAAGACAAAACCGATACCGCCCATCACCTGATCTTCATCGTCTCTGATCGGGATACGGGTGACCACCATCCAGGTTCCCCGAATCCGTAGCATGTCCAGTAGAATCGGCTGACCACTCTCCACCACCTGACGCATCATGCTGTTGGGGATGACTTCTTCCACTGACTTTCCTTCGACCAGAGTGTCATCCGGTAGTTCAAGCAGCTTGCGGTACTTCTGACTGATCCAGAGAATATTGGCATGACGGTCAACGATGATGCTGCCCTCGCAGAACCTGTCCACCACGTGCACCAGAGGGTCTTCCTTGAGGAACTGTGTTGTGATCATCTCGTGAAGATAGCCTTTTGTATTGAATTTCAAATTATTATTTGAGGCTCACCATATGATAATCCCGGTGTTCTGTATAGGTGTAAATCGCCCTTGAGATCACCCGTTATCCGTAACACAATACCGTATTTTGAATTGGGTGGACCGCTTTGACTCCTTCTCATCTCAACCTGGCATCACACCGTTTGCAGGGAACCTGGGCGGCCATCATAGGAGTGACTGTCCTGAGCTTTGACGCGCTGCTGGTAAGGTTGGCAGCGGCCAACGAGTGGGACGTCATGTTCTGGCGCGGATTCTTTATTTTCCTCACCATGGCCAGCCTGTCTGTCAGGTCCGGGCAGTGGCGTGCCATGCTGGTCAAGGAGACCGCGGGAGCAGCCTGGAGTGTTGCTCTTTTGTACGGGGTGTCTACCGGACTCTTTGTACTCTCGGTTTCCAATACCATGGTGGCCAACACGGTGGTGATCCTGTCCAGTTCGCCGTTTTTTGCCGCATTGTTTTCATGGCTGCTGATCGGTGAAGTTATCCGGCTGCGTACCTCGATGGCAATATTGGCCTGTATGTTCGGTGTGGCGGTGGTGTTTTCCAGCTCCATGGAAAGTGGTGGCTGGTTGGGGGATGGCCTGGCGCTGGTACTGGCGATATTGATGGGGCTGTCCCTGACGATTCTGCGCTCCAACCCGGGAATTCCCCGCATCCCTATCATCGCTGTCAGTGGGATGGTAGCAGCGTTACTGGCATTACCTTTCGCGCATCCATTGACGCTTGAGGCCGATAGTTATGGTTGGCTTGCTTTGATGGGGCTGCTGCAAATGCCGATGGCGTCATTGCTGATCATGGTTGCCACTCGTTATCTGCCGTCGCCCGAAGTGAGTTTGTTCCTGCTGATAGAGACTGTTCTGGCTCCGGTCTGGGTGTGGTGGGTTGTGGGCGAAATACCGCCTTCGCTGGCCCTTGTTGGGGGAGTGATCGTGATCGGGACAATTGCCGTCCATAGCATTCTCGCCTTGAAACAGGAACGGAGCAGAGTGGTGTCCCCGATCTGAATGTCGCCGCTACCGTAGAACTTTGTTTTGGGGCTGTCTGTGGGCCTTAGATTTCGTAGTCATAGACGAGCACATTGTCTTCTGCGTCCAGCAGCAGTTCACCAATAATCTCCTTGACCCTTTCGTGCTCCGGGTGGGGGAGATAGTTGTCACGGGCTTTCACGTCGGTAAATGCCATGACAAACCCAAAGTTGTAACCCCTCTCCAGATTCTCCGGGCTGTTGTTAGGCCCTCCGCTGTAAAAGAGCAACCCCTCAACGCTGTGACACAGAGCCGCAAGACTCTGATCCATCACAGTGATCTGTTCCCGGGTGGCATCAGGTTTCAATTTGAAAAGTACAACATGCTGGATCATAAATTCTCCTGAATTGTCTGTAGCAGGAGATTAACCGGCTCCGAGCCAAAATGTCGAATTTATGTCTATGCTTAGTTAACCGCATGGTCAATTTCTGTGTTGTAAATCAGCAACTCAGGGATCACCCGAAACCTGCAGGCGATCGGTAACCGTTTTGATACAACGATTCCTTAAACTTCAGGCCACATTTATCGATAAGCTGACACCGGTTGAGACGCTTGATACGGAGGAGAGGGCGCGGGCAAGGGTCGTGGTCGGTATCATCCTGTACGGCGCCGTCAGTGCTCTGATCATGGGCATCGTTAGAATCAGTTCCCTGGGGCTGGTTGCAAGCACGGTTCTGACATTTTCCCTGGTACCCATTCTGCTGGGGTTTCTCTTTATTCTCTGGACTTATCGGAATCTGGCCCTGACCAGTGATCTTTTAGTGGGCCTGTTGGCTCTCATTCTGCTTTGTATTGCCATTACTGACGGTGGTGTCTCTTCAAGAGTGCTGGTCTGGATGCCGGCAGTGCCCTTGTTGGCAAGCTTTGTCGGGTCGAAATTAAAAGCACTGCGTTCGACGTTGATACTGGCATCAGGTTTATTTGCGCTGGTGGCTTTACATTATCGCGAGGTGCTTGAGTATCGCTGGGATGATGGAGCCGTCGTCGGGCGGGTCATGGCGACCGTATTTTCCATGCTGTTTGTTTCTGCCATCTGTCATCAATACGAAAATGCCAGGCGCAGGGCCGTGTCTGAATACAACGCTATGGAGATCGAGCGCAGGAACTGGACCAGTATGGTGGCTCACGAGCTGAGAACGCCGTTGACGGCATTATTCGGCGCGCTGTCATTGTTGCAGAAGCAGATTGAACAGATCGCGGAAGGTGAGGTTCAGGGACGTTCCGGAGTGGAAGCCACCAGAGAGCTGATCCTTATGGGAAAGCGAAATTCAGAACGTCTGATACGGCTGGTGAATGATATTCTTGATCTGGAACGTCTGCAGTCGGGAAACATGCCGCTGCATAAGTCCTGTTTTCCCCTGAATACCTTACTGAGTGAGACCTCCGCATTCTGCATGAAAATGGCAGAGGAAAAGGGACTGCGCATACGTACTGATATGGAAACCGACCTGAAGGTCACAGCGGATGAAGACCGGATTTTTCAGGTCGTACTGAATCTGGTATCCAATGCCATCAAGTTTGGCGTTGATGGTGAAGTCATTGAGATTTCCCTGAAGCAGCATGGAGAGTTTGCCCGGATTGCTGTCAGAGACTTTGGTCCCGGCGTTCCGCAGGACTTTCATAAAGACATCTTCCGGCCTTTTGCGCAGGCAGCGAAAGGCGAAACCAGGCTCTCAGGTGGATCCGGTCTAGGATTATTCATCAGCCGCAGAATCATTGAAGCCCATGGGGGATCATTGAACTATCAAAATGAGCCTGTGGGATGCAGTTTCTATTTCGATCTTCCGATTTGCTGAGACATCTATCCCCATATTTTCAATTGTCGAATTTGGCGGAAAAAAGAGTTATGTTGGACCGAGGTTTGCCGGGCCCTCTTCCCATTGATTGAGCCGCCGGCAGACCCGGGAAATAAGAAGGAGAAAATACGTGTCCAATAAAACACTTAATATGTCAGCAGATTTGTTGAATTATCTTGTGGATACCACTAGCAGGGAAAGCAAACTTCTTCACGCGTTACGGGTGGAAACGGCAGAAGACGAATATGCCAAAATGCAGATCGCGCCCGAGCAGGGGCAGTTCTTGAGCTTGTTGGTCAAACTGTGCGGTGCACGTAAAGCGATTGAAGTGGGAACATTTACCGGATACAGCTCGATCTGTATCGCTGATGCATTACCAAAAGACGGGCAGTTGGTGTGCTGTGACGTCAGTGAAGAATGGACGTCCATCGCCCGTCGTTACTGGTGTCTGGCCGGTTTGAGCGAGCGCATAGATCTGCGTCTCGCCCCCGCCTTGGAAACCTTGCAGACCCTGCTCGATCAGGGGCACGCCAGAACCTTTGATTTCGCCTTTATCGATGCGGACAAGGAAAACTATGACAGCTATTACGAAGCCTGTTTGCGGTTACTGCGCCCTGGTGGCCTCATCGCCATAGACAATGTTCTTTGGGGAGGCAGAGTGGCAGACCATACAGTACAGGATGTAGATACCCGAGCGATTCGTGCCTTGAATAAAAAACTGCAGGGCGATAAGCGGGTGGAGTATGCGATGGTGCCGATTGCTGACGGCGTCTCTCTGGCGGTGAAACGCTAGCTCTCAGACAGTTAGGAGTGCTAAGACAGTTAAGAGTGCTAAGACAGTTCATTAAAATGTAAGGGTGTTGAGAAAAGCAAGGAAAGAAAACGAACGGCCAAATACCACCCACCACCGATGGTCGTTCGTGTGGGTCATTCAGCCTCGTGACTGCTTCTCGATTCGCTGAGCGAGGTTCTGGCTTCGAGTCAGCAGGCTTTCAATTCTGACCAACTGTGGCATCAGGCCGGAATCACCGCTTTTCTCAAACTCCACCGCATAGCGATGCAACCCCCCGAGGTTTTTGGTATGGCAGATTTTTGCATTGATTCGGTCTACCTTGATATCACCCACTTCCATTTTCAGCTCAATCGACAAGGTGAGGTTTTTCTTATCCAGAAGTTCTGAATCGGCAGTGAAAGCCATTCCTAGATGGCTGTAGTCAATCACCTGGACCTCATCCCACAGGCTGATCAACATGGCTTTGCGGCGCAGGATATATGCGCATAACTCAACTGCCGGGTATCTTCTGGTACGCCTTTTTTCCGTAAAGGACATCTCACTGGCTTGCATCGTTAACCTCTCTTGTTTCCCTGGTTTCTTAATTTTTGTTGTTGAAGCTAAGACCACATTAAGGTTTGTCCATACTTGGTCTGGCCGCTATAAGTAATTGTTAGTATCTCAAGAGGGCTATATCGATGGGGTGATATGTCAATCGGGTAAATTGGCCATTTTTATCAGATGCTCTGAATTGAGATCTTCGCCGGCCAACTGTTTGGAGGTGACGCAAAGTGCACCACAGGCGGCCGCCAGTTGCATGCAATCAGACAACGTATAACCTTTGAGGTAACCAAACAGAAAGCCGCTGAAGAAGGCGTCACCGGCACCATTGGTATCCCTGACCTGATCCACTTTGAACACGGGTTGCTCAATCCATTCACCCTTGTCATTGAGTAGTGTGGCTCCCTGTCCACCGTGGGTGCAGACAACAAATTGTTTTCCCCGTGTGATCATCTGCTGCATAAATTCCCGGTATCCGGGGAAATTATCGCTGGACAGAAAAATGATATCAGCGGCGTCAATAAAGGGCTGATGATGGTCGTTAAGGCCGTCGTAGTCATGAAGGTCTGTCCAGATTATCTTGCCGGTTGTCATCGCCAAAGCCAGTGCGGGCTTGGCATATTCCAGGATATTGACCACGATCAGATCGGAACTTTCCATAGCCTCTTTCACCGGTTGCCAGTCGATGTGTTCAGGGACCACTGATGGATGTGTAAAAATGGAAATCCTCTCGCCGGCCGCTCCCATGAGGTTAACGTGCTGCTCTGTCGGTTCATTGGAGCGATCAATCAACAGTCGGATTTTTCGGTCAGCCATTTGCTGCTGGATAATATCGGCCTCAGGATCAGATCCCAGAATCGTATGCAGGCAGACGTCCATGCCGAGGGCTTTCATGTTGTATGCCTTGCCTGATCCGGTGCTGCCGACAGCTCGATAGCATTCCCGCGGCCAGATCGTCTGTGGGCTCCCATCGGGGAGTTGGTCAAGGTGAACGATCGTGTCTACTGAAGTTCCACCGATAATGCAGATGCGGTCTGTCATAAATACCTCTCCGGAAATATTGTTGTTCTTTGCCGTTTTTTACTGGCTTTATTTATCTGCTCATTTTCTTTGTAGTTCATTTTCTTCAGAAACAGGAAATGAGCGTATCGCCAACATTACATCAGAAGTATTAGCGGAAAATCCTACGTCGTTAAGACGTTCTCATACTCCCGGGGTACGCCGGGACAGATATACGAAGGGAGGAGGGCAGAGGCTAACGAATGAGAGCGAACAGGCCCTGATTAAATTGAGAGAGAAAATGAGAGAGAACATGCTCTAGTCAAACAGGGATAGCTGTTCTCCCACCAAAGACTCTTTTACATCTTTCAGTCTGACGCCCATGCCCAGCAATCTCACAGGTTTGGACTGGCGCTCCCAGGCGGCTTTCAAAAGACGGAGGAAATCCGGCAGGCTTTGCCAGGGTTCGCTTGGAGAAGGAATCAATTCTTCCAGAGTTGTCTGGGTAAAGTCCGCAAACTTCACTTTGACGAATCGCTTGGTAACCCGATACTGGTCGCTGACGCGGCCATAGCGGTGGGTCAGCTCCTCGTATATCGCTGGAGCCCGTTCTTCAACCGCAGCATAATCCATAAGGTCTTTGTCATAGGTATGCTCGGTGGACAGGGATTTTCGAATACGGTCAGTATTAACCGGCCGGTCGTCAATTCCTCTGGCCAGTCTATACAGGCGTTCACCGGAATTACCGAAATGTCTGGTCAGGTCCGCGATCGTCCAGAGCTGGAGATCTCCGCAGGTGATGATACCCAGCCCCTCCATTTTAGCGGCAGTGACTTTGCCTACACCGTTGATTTTCTTGACCGGAAGTTGAAAGACAAAACGGCTGACATCTTTTGGCTTCACCACAAAGATACCATCCGGCTTGTTCCAATCGCTGGCGACCTTTGCCAGAAATTTATTAGGTGCGACACCGGCTGAAACTGTCACATTGACTCTTTCCCGAACCTTCTGCCGGATTTCCTCTGCGATAAGGGTCGCGCTGCCTTTGCATTGGTGGCAGTTGGTGACATCCAGGTAGGCCTCGTCGAGAGACAGAGGTTCAATCAAGTCGGTATATTCCCTGAAAATCTCCTGAATTTGTCGGGAGACAGTGCGATACAGCTCAAAGCGCGGGCGGACAAAAACCAATTGCGGGCAAAGCTGTATGGCCCGTGCCGACGACATGGCCGAGTGCACACCATATTTACGTGCCACATAATTGCAGGTGGAGATGACCCCGCGCCTACTCGGACTGCCTCCCACGGCGACGGGCAAATCTGCCAGAGAGGGATTTTCCCTGATCTCCACTGAAGCGTAGAAGGAATCCGCGTCGATATGGATAATTTTACGCTGAGGCTGATTGTTGTCGCTCATAGCCGGATTCTTCAATGCCCAGAGGATAAAGGTTGGTGGACGTCACCATGGCTTGTACCCGCCGCATATCTTTCTTGATCTCCTCATGCATCCAGTCGTATACGATATCAATCATTTCCCGACGTCTCGGGTTGGCCGGGGTCACCATATAATAACCCCAACCGCTGTCCGGCAAATGATTGCGAGGGATGGTCAACAGTCCGTTTTCCAATTCATTCATGATGAAAAAGGGATCCGCCAGTGCCACACCATGGCCCTGGACAGCCAGTGTGATCGGCATGTCCAGCGTGTCGAAGGTCAGGCCGGATTCCGGATCAGCTCCGTCAACCGGGTACTGTTTCAGCCAGCGTTGCCAGTCTTCAAAGTCTTCGGTCGGGTGCAGTAGTGTACTGTTACGGATCACTTGTCGCCAATCGTGATTGTATTGTGCCAGCAGGGCTGGGGTGCAGGCCGGGATCAATTGTTCTTCGCGCAGAAGGTTGGGGTCATCTTCCTGGCGTCTCGCGCACTGCATCACAATGTCAAAGTTTTCCATCTCCAGGTCTGAACGTTTCTCTGCGGGTGTCCATTTGGTGGTGATCCTTAATTGGGTAACCGGCATCAGTTTCTGTAATGCCCCCAGCCTGGGGAACAGCCAGCGTACCGCCAGGGTAGGGTTGACCAGAAGGCGCAATAAGTTTTGATGCCGCTCCAAAATATTCATACTGATAAAGGAAAGTTCGTCCAGCATCGGAGTGAGATGTTCACTTAGGGTTCTGCCTTCCTCGGTCAACTTGAGCTGTTTGGTCGTACGTTGCAGGAGCGGGGCTCCGTACCAGTCTTCAAGTACCTTTATCTGCTTGCTGATAGCGCCTTGGGTAACATTCAGTTCTTCGGCGGCCAGGGAAAAACTCTGTCTTCTGGCCGTTGCCTCAAAAGCCTTTAAGGCGTGTAGTGGTGGAAGTTTTCTGTTTCGATTCATATTGGTCTATTGAAAGTTGGTTATATGAGAAAATCTCATAAATAACGGCAAAAGATTCGCTTGAGCTATAGCCATACTAAGCCTAACTTATACAGCCTTGGCGGGGAAGGATGTGCCCGCTGTTGTTACGGAATAGTGTGAGATTTATGAATAGGTTTGTAGAAGTACTCAGGTTGGCGGGGCCGCTGACGGCAGCACAATTGGCACAGACGGCCATGATTTTTTGTGATTCCATCCTGTTTGGTCTGTTGGGCGTCGAAGAACTGGCCGGTGCCGGTCTTGGTTCGGGTATTTATAACTTCTTTTTGATCGTGGTGACCGGCCTGCTGGCTGCGGTTGCCAGCGAAGTGGCGATCTATGTCGGGCGCGGTGCCATGCAGGATATCGCCCGCGTGGTCAAAGCCGGTCTGGTGCTGTCTGTTATTGTGGCGCTTGCCCTGGTGGGCATCATCATGCTGATGCCGGGTATGTTGAGACTGATGGGACAGACAGAAGCGTCTATCTTTTATGCGGATCAGTATTTGACCATGGCCTCTCTGATCGGTTTCCCCGCATTTGCGTTCCTGGTTTTGCGTGGACTGGCGACAGGAATGGGTCGTACTACCAGTATTATGAGAATCAGTATTCTGGCGGTTGTGCTGAATGTGCCTCTGAGCTACGTGTTGATGACCGGCTGGGGGCCGGCCCCGGCCATGGGAGTACCCGGTGCTGCGTTGGGTACAGCGCTGGTCTCGCTGTTGATGTGTGGAATGTTAGCAGCGGATTTATGGCGTTATCCTGAAGTCAGGGACGTTCTCCAATCATTGCGCAATGTGGTTTTGCACAAAGATGACTACAAGCCGTTCTTTACGCTGGGTGTTTCCATTGCGTTGGCCTGGACCATGGAAGCGGGTCTGTTTACCGCTGCAACCATTCTGGCCGGTACTATCAGTGTGGCGGCCCTGGCAGCTCACCAGATTGCACTGCAAACTGCCTCCATGTCATTTGCGGTATATATAGGATTTGCCCAGGGAGCTGCCATTAAAACCGGACAAAGCTTTGGGCGAAATGACTTTGCCAATGTTCGTCACTACACCTGGGCAGGTTTGGGCGTGGGGATGGGATTCTGTCTGGTGGCGGCCTTCATCTTCCTGGTGTTCCCGGAGTGGATCGTTTCCCTGTTTACCCTGGGGGCAGAAGGTACTCTGGATAGCGACGTGCAAAGCCTGGGTGTGCAGATCCTGTTTGTTGCGGCCTTTTTCCAATTGGTGGATGGCGGACAGGTAATCATGATGACCGCATTGCGTGCCCTTCGGGTGGGGATGCCACCTACCGTTGTGACAATATTCTGTTATTGGGGAGTAGGATTCCCCGTCGCTTGGATGTTGATGGGCCAATACGGCATCGTCGGTGTCTGGGTAGGTCTCGGAGCCGGACTTGGTTTTGCCGCATTGAGCCTGACGATCATGTTTATCCGTAAGGTTCACGAATTGGAGCAAAGCACCCTCTCCGGAACCGACCTGCACATCCGCCCCGAACCCTGCGTATAAACCCGGGCGAACACACAGGTTCGCCCCTACAGGGAAGATGCATCCTCGTCATACCACGCCATCATTCCCCCCTATGTAGGGGCAGACCTGCGTGTCTGCCCTGAATCCCACGCTGAAGAGCCGGGCGAACACCTAGGTTCGCCCCTACATTGATCATGGTAATTTGGGTCTGCCACAATGCGGACCAATGGATTAACCAATTGCAATGGATTATGCATCATGCCATACGACCCATGTCTTCACCGTCGTCGTTCAATTCGTTTGAAGACGTACGACAATTCCCTTTCCGGGGCCTACTTCGTCACTATCTGCACGCAATACCGAAAATGTCTGTTTGGGGAGATCATCAATCATGTCAATTACCTTGATGACGCAGGGAAGATGATTGAACGATGGTATTTTGAACTGGAGAAAAAATTTCCCGGCATATATTGCGATGAATTTATCTGTATGCCAGACCACGTTCACTTTATTTTGTTGATGGATACAACGGATCTGCATATCCAGCCTGGTATACAATCCAAAAGACCGTCATTACGTGACATCATCCAATGGTTTAAAACCATGACAACTAATGCCTATATCCAAGGCGTAAAATGTCATTCATGGCCTCGATTCGAGGGAAGAATGTGGCAACGAAACTACTGGGAGAGAATTGTCCGGAATGAAACTGAGTTGCAGGAATGTCGGCAATATATTTCCACCAACCCCATTCGCTGGCAAAGTGTCTAAACTTGAAGTACCGAGCTTACAACGTCAATCACTAGTTAGAATCTTATGAATGTCCTATTCGTCGAAGACGACGAACGTATTGCAGAGTTTGTCGGTGCCGGTTTGCGTCAGCAAGGCTTCAAAGTGGAGCGGGTTGCCAATGGGGATGAAGGTTTCGAGTTGGCGCTTAGCCGGCCGTTCGACGTCATTCTGCTTGATATCATGGTGCCGGGTCGTGATGGGCTGTCCGTGCTGAAAGGGTTACGCAAGAAGGATGTTGAGACTCCCATTATTCTGCTGACCGCCCGTAACGAGCTGGATGACCGTATCGAAGGATTGAACCTTGGAGCCGATGATTACCTGGCCAAGCCCTTCTTTGTGGAAGAACTGGTGGCTCGGATTCATGCGCTGCTTCGCCGGGTGTCGGGAGAGCGACAGAACCTGTTGACCTGGGGCGATCTGAACCTGGACCGGTTAACACGGGAGGTAAAGGTTAAGGGCGAAACCGTCGAACTCACCCGAAAAGAATTCAAACTGCTTGAGTTTCTGATGCGTTCCCCGCAGCAGGTGTTTACCAGGGTACAAATTCTGGAATACGTATGGGGGTATAACTTCAATCCCAATACCAATGTGGTGGACGTCTGTGTTCAACGGATACGCCGCAAGCTGGAGTCGGTGGGGGTATACCCCATCGAGGCGGTGCGAGGGGTGGGGTATCGTTTGCAGGACCCGGAAGATCTGCACTGATGAGCGTTCCCTCTGATTTTCGTTCAGATGCAGACGTTGTCGCCAGTTCCCGGCGTCTGTCATTCCGGCGTCGCCTTGCCGTGATGACCGCGGCTTTTGTCATGTTGGTCCTGCTGGTGTTTGCGGTATCAGCCTGGTTGATCCTCAGGTCTTCTTATCATCAGCAAATAGAAGCCGATCTCAAGGCTGAGTTTGCCGGTCAGTTGTCCCGGAGAATTCCAGTCAGTGGCTGGGCCTCCATACAGACTCAGCTGGATTCCAGATTTGGGGCCAATGCAGGGGAGGTCGGGGTGTCGTCTGAAGGGCGAGTGTTGTTGCTGGCTTATGGCCCACGACGTCAGGAAGTCTACCGCACCGCCGGCTGGCCGGTCTCTCTCAGCGAAGACCAATTACCGGAGGCGAACCAGCTTCAGGCAAACTTCCCACGCCTTGGAACCGATATAGATGCACCCGGCCTTGAGCCATTTCCAAATTTCCTCAAAGCCCAGGATTTTCGCCTGTCGACGGTAAAAGTGGGCGGTGATGAGTGGCGCTTCGGTGGTGTGGAGCACCCGGCCTTAAAAGTCTTCGTGGGAGTGAATCTGAGCCAGTTGGACAGGGATGTGGCGATGAGATTCCAGGGACTTCTGGTCCTGATTCCTGTTGCGCTGTTACTGTCCATGATTGTGGCATGGATTATTTCCAACCGAGCGGTGCGGCCCATTCGGCATTTGAGCAGAACCATCGCCGGTATCAGGATTAACGAGCTGCATCAGCGGGTCAGCGCTGTGGATGAAGACCGTGAATTTATCGAAATGATTGCCGTGTTCAATGCCATGCTTGAGCGCCTGGAACGGAGTTTTGCCCAGGCTTCGCGGTTTTCAGCGGATGCCGCCCACGAATTGCGGACGCCGTTGATGTCACTTCAGGCTGGGCTGGAGACATGCCTGCAGCATGCCGGAAATGGCTCGGATCTTCAGATCTCAATCGCCGGGATGCTGGATGAGGTACGTCGCCTGGATACGATAGTCGGAAAACTCCTGATGCTGGCGAAAGCGGATTCAGGCAAGTTGCCACTCAGCCTGGAGTCGTTCGACATGCGTCCGTTGCTGGAGGACCTGCTGGAAGATGTTGAACTGATGGCCGCTGATCGGCAGGTGTCGCTTCATGGTCCCTCGGTCATAGAGGTTGTTGCTGACAAGGATCTGTTGATTCAGGTTCTCCAGAACCTGCTGAGTAATGCCTGCAAATACGGCCAGGAAGGTGGCTGGATCAGAATCTGCGTCAATCAGGCCGAAGCCGAATGGCACATTGATATCAGTAACAGCCTTAACGCCAATGGATTGATTCAGCTGGATAAACTCTTTGAGCGCTTTTACAGGGCGGATATTTCCCGAAATCGACAGCAGGAAGGCGTGGGGCTGGGCTTGGGACTGGCCAGAGAGATCGCCCGGGCGCACCAGGGCGATCTGATATTGCTCAATGCGGAAGATAGCTCTATAAGTTTCCGGCTGATTCTCCCGCAATAAGTGTTGGAGGTGTTAACGGGGATGATGAATACGCATTGATAACCGACTGGTCGAGGACCGTATTGATGGTCAGCGTGGCCTGGATTTCCTGGCCATTGAGCGTCCAGGTGTCGTGATGATGGTTGTTGAGTGACACGGTAATCACATTGAGTCCTTTTACGAGCAGATTGGATGGCAGGTGTACGTAGTGACCATAAATCCGCATGATCTTCTTCCCGTTAATGTAAAGATGTGCGTGGCCTGTCAGATGACCCGTTACGGTGGTCGCAATTATTTCTTCAACGGGTGGTACCAGAGAATAATTTCTTAGATTGAGCTTCAGGTTATATCCCGACCGCGTGTCTTTGTTATTCAAATCATCCAGATTATCCAGCGACCTGTCGTCAAACAGGGCCAGTTCAATCTGTGGTGTTGGTACCCCCTCTGGAATCGGCGATTGGCCGTGCTCCATCTCCTGCCCATGGCTGGTTGGGTGGTTAGCATGAGTAGTAGCGGCCAGGCCCAACAGCAGGATGCTCAACAGTTTGATGGTTCTAATCATATTCGTTCTCCACCTTATCTTGGCGATCCGTTTCATCCTGGGCCACCGGGTAAGAGCCCACCGCAACTGGTGATAGCGATGGATGATAGGCTTCCTTTGAAGGTGGGGCCAAAAGTGAAAGGGAAGGCCGGCGTCATGTCTGTGGCGCTGGTAACCGTCAGGTGATAGTGATAACCATAATCCCCGTGATCATGGCCGTTATGTTCATCGAGGTAGGCTTCCCCATCGTCGCTGCAGTCAGGATCGTAATAATAGTCTTCACGGAAAAAGCCTTCCCCGGTATCAAAGGAATTCTGGGATAAGCTGATATAAGTGCCGCTGGTGGTGGGCCCATCACGGGATACGGTTGTAACTCCCTTGCTGATATCGTACTCATCCACCAACTGGCAGCTTCGTTCACCATCAGTGCCGCAGCCTGTTTCAGATGAGGCAGAATAGTCCCGCTTCTTCCAACAGGATTGTGCGACCACGCCGGTATCATGCCAGGGACCATAAATGGGGTAGCCGTCTGCTGCATAGCCGTAGATTGGTGAGTGTCCATTTCCTTCATCCCCGGCAACCTCTGCCCAGCAGGAGGAATAGAAGTGATGGTGGTACTCTCCGTTAGCTGCATGACCACCACAAATATCGACGTCATAAGCTTCAGCAACGGGAGCGAGGGTATGCCATACGTCTTCTCTGTTATAACTCTGACCGTCGTCCCAGTTAAATATGGAGACTCCATTGATGGCATAGCCCACCACACCCAACCCGGTTTCGCAGTCGCTACCGGACTCGCTGGGCGCTTCAGGGAAGTAGCCGATCTTATCGGTATTTTCAGGGCAGGTAGGGCCGGGAGGCCAGTATCCGTATCCCGCATTCAGCGGGCAGGTTGTATCTCTGGAAAAGGAACGGTAACCAATATCTTCACCGAACTCGATGAGGTCTCCTGCACTGACGGTGACATCGCCGGTCACCAGATCCTGCTGACTGTCGTCCGCCAGATCGGCACGGGGACGGGCTTCTATCCAATCGATTAAATCTTGGGATATCGTCACCTGATAATTGGGGATGCCGGAAGCCTCAACCTGCGCGTAGTTCTCACCACTGTAGTACATCGGTGTCACGGACTGGACATTCACCAGAATTCCGGCCCCTCCATCCAACATCACGGCGGAAGTCTCGTTGCTTTCGTTGATCATCCAGGCGGAGTAGACATCCTTCGTCTCATCAGCCGTACTGGACAAGGTCACACTGCTGGCGTCCTCAGTACTGCTGTCGCCGGTGCTCGTGCCAGAGGAAGCCCCCCCGCCGCCACAAGCGGTTAATCCGGAAACAGCCAGAAAAAGAACCAGAAATACTGCCAAGTACTTTCGAGTATTGGTCTCGACTTTTTTGTTATTCATCCCGAAATTCTCCCAACCATTTTTGGCCAAAGAATATCCAGTGAAGGCACGGTTGAGAGAAAAATGACATTTCTGTCATTGGAATGTTATTAAGTGCCCTGGACCACCATTTGCGGCCTGAGAAGCCCCGAAGGCGGTTCAAGGGCTGGGAAATGTCATCTGATATAGAAATGCTGTAATTTACGCAATTCAGATTTCGGATTTCAGATATCAGTAGCTTTTAAATTATGGAGGATGCATGCGAACACGCCCTGCAGAGCCAAGGGACGCAACCATTCTTGCACAAATTCATGTGAATGCGTGGCGTGAAGGATACAAAGGGATCATGCCCGCTGACTACCTGGCTGCTCTTTCAATACAGGAGCGGGAGGCTCAGTGGCGAAGCGCTCTGTCCGAGAATGGCTTGGGGAGCTACCAATTGGCCGAATTCCGTAACGAGGTCACCGGATTCTGCATCTATGGCCCACCCAGAGATGAAACCCTGAGCACCAGGAATTGCGGAGAACTCCTGGCGCTGAACATCTCTCCCGACCACTGGGGAAAAGGCTTCGGCACGCTACTGGTCCAGCATGTCATCGAGCATGCCACTTCATCGGGTTGGGACACCCTTTATCTTTGGGTACTCAAGAAAAACACCCGCGCCAGATCACTGTACGAAAAGCTGGGATTTGAATTCGATGGAACTGAGAAAACAGAACAGCTAGCACCAGGGTTTGAGCTAAGTGAAGTGAGGTATTGCTTGCCTGTTGGCGGTTAAACTCCTATCTGTGCCTCCTGTCATCCGCTACCCTGCAGAATACATCTATATGTAGGGGCGGACCTATGTGTCCGCCCTCGGAGTTTGCAGGCAATCGCAAGGCTGACATATATATTTGTATACAAGTCAGCTAATAAAAGGTCGCTTTGTGTTAGGTGGACGGAAGTATAAAGCAGATTTGTCACCTTTTAGCCTCGATTTATTGAACTAAACTCTGTGGCCAAATGGTCGATGATGTTAAAAAACAAAATATGCCAGAATCCGTATTCTGGACCCTAATGAGGGAACGAATTTAAGGGATATTGAATATTTTGGAGAAGAAATGGAAAGGACTATCTTAAAGGATGTATTTGTTTCACTAGGGGAGCTGGAGAGGTATTACGACAAAGTCATACCTGTAAATTTGTGGCGCGGTTTGAACGTTAAGAAGAATTGTGGCTTATTCGACTTGATTGAAAAGCCGTTTAAGATGTCGAATGGGCGAACTAGAAAACCTGATATATCCGTTGAGAACGGATGGGTAAAAGTGAAGCATTGGCCTCGGGGTATTTCGACATTTGATCGTCCGGGTGTGCCGAAAGGTAAGGATTGGGTACACTACAAAATACCTTCCGGGACAGAACTTCCTATGGGACTGGCCATAGTTCAAGACTCATATAACGAAACCTTTGAGGCTACTCATTATACAATTGCACCCGCATACGATATGCCTCTAGCAACCTTCAAGATGCTTTTAAATCAATTGGCTAGAAATGCCATTAAGGAGGCCAAATGATAGAAATTTCAAATGCTGCAGCACCTCTTCTTATTCAGGCTCTTCAGGACGCGGTTAGATACAACGAGCAACTCCTGAACAGCGAAACTTTACGAGATAGAGCAGATTACGAAGAACACCTACTTGAGGTGAGCCAGTTCTATGCCGAAATCAAGGCTCAATACAAACGTATCGAAGACGAAGTTGGTATTCCTCTCGAAGAACTTTTATAGGCAACACAGCCTGATACCTTGGTTTCGCGATACGGTGTTTCAGGATTTTATACCGCCAAAAGTGCTGACTTTCGGCGGTATAAAATGTTTTCTTGAAGGACCTGATTTATAAGAACGAAAAGTAGATGGAAGCACGTCCAGTTGAACCCAAGGATCGTGTCATCTAGGCCCACTCATTTGGACGCAATGTCCTAACCAAATACCAAAGTTGCCAATTTCTTCCACTACATTCGGATTCCCTGTAATTCTTTGTCGATCGAAATAGACTATAAGAGATGTGCTATCTTTTTAACTATGATCGAGTAATGGAAGACCGCTTTTGACCCAAAGCGGACATAGCTTTGATGCCAATCAAAGATGGGAGAATTATATGTCCAGCAAAACAAACAAAATCAATTTCTATCTCATCAAGGATCATCTTGGGGTCGATGACATTTTTAAAGACCCAATCGCTGATCTGAGCGTCATTGAGGTAAGGGAAGGCTATTCACTTTACTACAACAGCAAGATAGTCATTCCAGCCCCTTGGGTCACGGATTTCTTTAATACTGAATTTAAGGAAGATATTGGCGACAGGGAGCATCATGTCTTCAATTCAGCTTCATCACAAGCGGTGCTAATTAGAGAAGTGACGATAAATGGTGACTCACATCTATTTGCGATTTGTTTTGGCACAGGCCATCACATGTTGAAGAAGGATGCTTACGAACAGCGATTTGGATTGCTTTCAGTCCTGAATGTTGTTGATGAAAATAGCCTTCGCCGAATAGATAAACATGACATATCCGGTACACCGAAATTCACAGCTGAACAACTCTCCAAGAAAGGCGGGCAAATGGATTTTGGTCTGGATTTCGAGCTGGATATTTTACTTGGAGTAACTGGCACACTAGACAAGCGACTCAGAAGAGAAAAATACAAGCATAAACTTTTCGGAACGACGCTTTCAGGGAAGTCCAACCTCAGCATCAATGCAAAATTCAATATTGAAAATGTTGATCGTCTTTTAAAGGCAGCTTATGTGGCGTCGCAAATGAAGCGATATGAAAATAAAGGCTTTGACTGGATAGATAAAATAGAGCTTATAAAGAAAAAAACCACCCAATTTGATGAATTACAGGCGGAGCTGGATCGCCGTCTGACTAATGATCAGGATCAATCTAAGGTTTGGTTGGCGGTTCCTGAACTTGTGGATTGGCAGAACATTCAATCCTTCTACTTTAACAATGATCAAGACAATCAATTTGGGGATGTTTCATTGACTGAGTTGCAGGAAGTTATTGGTCAGCCTCTTTCTGTTGATTTGCTCAAGTCGACTCAAGTTCATGCACTTCATTCAGTTGGAGAACGAGATGCTTACGTTTGGTCGGCATATCAGTGTCTATATGCTGAAATTGAATTAAACGGGAGCAGCTATATTCTGATCAATAGTGAATGGTATAAGCTGAAGAATGATTTTGTTGGCGATACTAATGCCAAGTATCAAAACATTCTTGATAATTACCCGTCAGACATCACCTTTAAACCATACGTAGAAGCCCATAAAGATGAGAATGGCTATAATTCAAGCATGACCGCTGATATTCCTGATGCTCTCTGTATGGATGCCAAAAATATCTCGCATGGTGGGAAATACAGTAAAATCGAATTCTGCGACATCTTCGATGTTACGAACAAGAAGCTTATTCACATAAAGAAGTATTCTGGCTCAAGCGTGCTTAGTCATTTGTTTGCTCAAGGTCTTGTTTCTGCACAATTGCTGTTGGATGACAGTGAATTCAGAACTAAAGTAGAAGAGAAGATTAAATCGCCAGATGTCGGTGGCGACTACGAATTTGATGACGAGATTCGTGGATTTGAGATCGTGTACGGTATCATCAAGAAGCCTGAAACGCCTGAGATTGAGTTGCCATTTTTCAGTAAGGTCAACTTGAATAATATTTTTTCTCGTGTTCACAACATGCGCGGATACAAAGTCTCCATTGCTTTTATTGACAATGAATCCCCTAAGAAAAAGGATATGAGAGAAGACGACTAGGTGTTAACTGCAATTGTCTATTTCTGATGTTTGACAGAGCGTAGATAATGTCCGCTCCTGGCCTAAACCTGTCACCTGCAAGCCGAGGTCAGACTCGCAGAGTCAGACCCTACATGCCACAGCTTTATCAGATTCAGAAAAGAAACAAGACCAGCAGCATGATCGAATTCAAATACAACCAAGAACATCAATTCGCAATGTATTTCGCAAATGCCTTAAACGACGAAATAGCATTGAAAATCCTGAGCACAGGCAACGTTGATAGCCCAGTTGATGCCAGACAGCTAAGTCTGTTTTTCTGGAAAATGGTAGATAAGTCCATTGAAATGGAAACGTCTGGGGTTGGTTTTCCATGGACAGAAAGAGCTGAGTACTGGACCGAAAAGCTATACAACACTCTCGGTGGTTTTCTTGAAAATATCGGTTATGGCGAAATCTGGGACGAAGAAGTCGATAACGCTTAGCTCCTGAAGTCCCTTCACATCAGGGCATTTGTGAGAAAAGTACGATTCCACGAAATCGTTTTACCAATGCTATGATACGCCCTTTGGCGATAGGTCTCTCACGCCATATCCAATACTTTACCCCCTTTAAACGGATCATGACTTAATGATTAAAGCCGATGTTATCCAGCAGATAATCTCGCAATTAGAAGACTCTCTGAATATTGCCGTTGCCAGTGCCAAAGCGGCCCATGAAACGGCCACCCATGAAGAAAGCGTGGCAGAGAACAAGTACGATACCTTCGGTCTTGAGGCGGCTTATCTGGCTGAGGGGTTGTCCCGGCAGGTGGATGAATTGACCCAGGCACTTCAGATGTATCGAAATGGAAAATTCGTTGATTTTGAGGATGACATGGTTCGGCTGGGAGCTTTGGTCACCTTGGAGTCGGAAGACGGCGAATGCCGTAATTACTTTTTGGGACCGGCCGGTGGCGGCATAGAAGTGCGGATAGGTGAAGAGAGTTGTAAAGTGGTGACGCCGACCTCGCCACTTGGTCAGGCGATGATGGGAAAGAGTGTTGATGATGAAGTATCGATGCTGATCAACGGAGAGCATCATCTGTATAATGTTTTGCAGGCAAAGTAGCCGATGGTGAGAAACAACCGTCGTGTTCCGGGACAGTTTTCGAAAGCAGGCAACGTAGAATTTTATTAAGGACAAGGACTGAAAGGTATGTCAGGCGGTGATCATGATAGTGATTTGGTGGCGTTCAGAGCCCAGATGAGGTCGACGGAAAGTGATAGAGGGAGTCACCAGCCCAGTTGGTCTGTGAGGTATTTGAACGACAAGATTTTTGGTCTGATTAACGTCATTCTCTTATTTACGGTTGCCACCATGTGGCTTACCACCTCCACTCGTACAGCCATTATGCTGACAGTTGCCCTGGTTCTTTGGAATATTTTGTATCTGGTCACTGCGCTGCGTAAAAAACGCTCTATAGCGGAAACGCAGCAGAAGCAACTTAACGAATTAAGAAAAGGCAAACCTGGTACAAAATAAACGAGGGACCCAATAAACGAGGACGAGAATAAATAGCGGAAATAGACCGCTATTTATTCTCAATGGTGTCCATCTCTGCCCCGCATTTGGGGCACCGATACCGCAGGCGGGATTTGACATAGGTGCGGGTGTCGAAACCAGCGCCACCTGCGTCAACGGACTGTGACCCTTCTTCATGAACCATCTCCAAGGCATCTTTTTTAATGGTAATAAGTTTTCCCTTTCTGCAACGGGGGCAGCGGTTCAGATTGAAAAAGCGTTGCGCAGCAAGAGCAATAAAAACTACCAACAGGATCGCAAGCAGCGTGAAAGGACTATTAAAAAGTTCAGCCATGAAATTTGATTCCATATTAAGTCAGACAAAAGCCATCAAGATAAACGGATGAAGTATTTTACCTGAAAAGTGCCTGTTCCGTAGAGATTGTCAGGTTTAGCTAGAAAAGGGGGGCTTACCTACGCACTCTCAACATCGGCTGACTCAGCATATGGATCATGGGATGTTGCTCCAATACTGAAGAACGAACCAATAGGCCTATCACGATGCCAAAGGCGAACCCCGATAGATGGGCCATGTAGGCAACTCCAGCGTCACCCAGCAATAACCCCAGAATATTCAGCCCACTCCATATCAGGAAATACCAGACAGGGGACAGTTTCTTCTGGAACACGAAGAACATGAAGCTGAGGCTGGCGTAACGAAATAACACCAGATAAATTCCAAAAAGTGCAGCGACGGAGCCACTGGCGCCGATCAGCAGCAGGGGTGACGAATGGACTGAGGTATAGAAAGCCCATTCCGCAAGAGCCGCCACCATGCCCGAAACCAGGTAAATGGCGAGGAATTTAAACCTTCCAAGTGCTTCTTCCAGGTTGTCTCCAATAATCCATAAAAAGTACATGTTCCCCGCCAGATGCAGCCAACTGGCATGGAGAAACTGATAGCCGATTAATTGGGTCAGGAGAACACCGGGATTAGAGGTGGAGGAAGAAAACCCGAACATAGCCACAAGTAAATCATATTGGTCGGGATAGGCGGTTCCCACAATAAACAGCAGGCAGCACAGGCCGATCAGGCTCCAGGTTATGACAGGAGTTCGCTTAACCGGTAGATTGTATTCAACCGGCATCTGGGTAAGGGCCTGAAATACCCAGGAACGCCAGGAGGTTTTCTTGTTCAGTGATTCTATCGCCTGCTGAATTTTAGGCGAGTGAAGCACCTGGTCTATTTCATGTTTATCCAGCCAGATGCCGTTGCAGGAGGGACAACAGTCAATGACCACCTCATATTCCTTCAACAGGTGATAGTGTTGCAGTGGTTTGAGGCAGTAACCACAGTGACGTTCACTAACGCCTAAATGTTGCCCCAGTTGCGTCTCGTGCTGATGTTCGTCAACGTCATCGTGATGGTGGGCTATTGCCCGGTTGAGCTCACCATCATCGAACCACAATCCCTCGCAAATCTTGCACTTCAGGACTTCCTCGCCCATGAAGAGGATATGTACCAGCGATCTGGCGTCACAGCTGGGGCAGTGTTTAGTTGATCTGGTCATCAACATCGACCTCCACGCCCTGGGTTTTAAGCTGCTGTTGCAATACGGCAGTATTCTGGCGGATTTTGGGGACCAGGTGTTCCTTGATATCTATCGCCGCCTCGATCAACAACTTGGCACCGTGACTATGGCCGAACGTTTTGTCGGCCAGTTTCTTGTAGGTGTCTTTCACATAACGGTAAAAACTTTGACCGCCCTGCAGAAAGTGGCTGGGCGTTTCCAGTGTGGCTTCGGACTCCTTCATTGCGGTCCAGACAAACTGGTCCAGTACAAGCGGATTCAAATCGTAGAACTTATAACCGGGTGGTGAGTCCTTAATTTGTGCGGCATAGCTGAGAACGATATCAGCGTTGGCTTCCAGCTCATTCGCGTAGGATGTCCGTAAGTAGTAATTACGTTCTATGCGGGTGATCTCGTTGAATTTTACGGCGGCTTTTAGCCCTTCGGATGACGCTAGGTAAACCCCCAGAATGGTGGCTAGGACCATGATGAACTGGCTGACCCAAAAACTTAAGGCGTTGATTTCCCCTCCACTAAAAGGAAGCCGGAGGCGTCGTGAGATATTGGCGAATACAGACATGGGGATGCTTTTGCTCAATTGATCAGATGGATTTTGAAGACCGAAGGTAACTAAAAGTGGGGCAGTTTAGCCGATGAATGACGGCCTTGCCCACCGGTTAGGGATATCCCGTGAGGATGACCTTTCATAAGAATGAGGTCCCGATTGGCCCCACGCTGCCATAATTTGCCATTACCTGTACATGGCAATACCAGAATTGCTTGTCATATTTTCTTCTCGAAAGCGACTGACAGACATCAATGATTTCAGTCGGTTATATGCAGTGAGGCATAGGAAATATGGCCGTATTGACATCAGTACCTTCTTTGTTGAAGGGTTATCCTGTGAGACGTCGCTTTCTAGATCAAACACCATTAACTCTCAAATAACTGAGAGAAGTTGAAAGAACGACAACCCAGGAGAACGCTGCGATGAAATCGGAAATCCTAGAACTGTTGGCACGCGGTGCAAAGAACGAAATTGAACTGGCTGCATTTTTTGGCTCTGAAACAATGCCTTTGGTCATGCACTCAATTGAAGAAATGATGGATTGGGGACTGGTTTCCAGCCACGGACGTCAGATTCACGAGGGCAATAATGTATTTCACTGGGAACGTGAATACTGCCTGCGAAGCGCAGCAGCTGCATAAAAAAGAATCGGGCCTGGGCCCGATTTTTTTGTCTCTGACTTTTCTACAACCTGAGTCTTCTTCTAAAACTTGAGACAACTTCTAAAACCTGAGACTTTTTCTAAAAAGTGAAATGTCCCGTCAGCCTATAGCCATTGCTGCTGGCGGGCATGTGCCTCAAATTCATTGCATCCGCCAATGTGCTGCCGGTCGATAAATATTTGAGGAACCGTATGTACCGGTTTTCCGACAGTCTTTTCAAGATCACCTTTGCTGATCCCTTCCTCATGAATATCAACGTAACGAAAATCAAAGCCATCCATGCTGTCTTTTAGATTTTCTGCGATTTGCTTGGCTCTAACGCAATAGGGGCAGCCCTGACGGCCAAAAATAACAGTGTACATAGATGACCTCCCGGTGATCATGATTTTAAAACTCGGGAAAGGTTAAATCATGACCATGAATTGGTGAAATCAATTGTTTTTACTGTTGTGATTGGCGATATCTATTTAAGACGGATGTGTTTCACCCCTTTCACCCCTTTCACCCCTTTCAATCCTTGATCACATACACCTCAATACTGTTCTGACACAGAACATGGGCGGCAATGTCACTTCGCTGTCCTCCCTCGGAGGTCAGGTAGTAAGTGGTTGATTTATCTAATGTGGGGATTTTCTGACGAAGTTCGGACAATGGAATATGCAGACACTGAGGCATCGGCGCAAACTCAAACTCATCAAGGGAACGGATGTCCAGCAGGGCGGTTTTCTTCATTCCACTAGTCGATTGCTCTTTAAATTCTGCCGTAGACACACACTGCACGAGGGGATCATGCAGCAGACTCTGGAAAGAGGTTTTGTCCAGGCGGGCCAGGACACCGTCTTCATTCATAATGACGGTGGCTGATCTCAGGGTATCGGATACCAGGGCTTCCTCTCCAAAGTAGGAGCCTTTGGACAAATGAAATTGCTTACCGCCATCGCCACCAATCAGGACTTTGGCAGAACCTTCCACCAGCAGGTAGAAAAAGTCACCTTCGTCACCGTCTTTGATAACCACTTCACCTTCTTTGACTTTCACCCGCTCAAATTTGTTGAAGATTGTCTCCATGTTAGAGGGAGGAAGATTGAAAAACAGAGGGAATGACAGCAGGCTGGCCATCCAATCGAAATGCTCCGGATCAAACTCAGCCGGTTCCTCTTCGACGCTGATTTCCTCACTCTCAGCTTGAACAGTCTCTTTCTCCTTGTCTTTTTCCGTCACTGCCTCTGCTTCGGTCCACCCCAGAGCACGATCAAGGAAAACCGTGTCGACCATGAGAATGTGACCGGACTGAGTGGCTTTGACTGACGTTTCGGAAGGGATTTTCTTGTTGATAGGGTGGAGGCATTCCTTGCTGTCTGCATTAAGTGTTTCTGAAGAAAGCAGTCCCTTTTTGATCTTGAGCTCACCTTTTAGCAGATAGTAGGTAAAGGGTAGCTCATGGTTCTTCTCAAAAATGGTTTCACCTGCGTTGAAGGTCATAACCTGGCTTCTTTTAATCACCTGATTCAGATACTTGCTGGATAGCTGGCGAAGTGGGGTGTACTTCTCCATGGTGGATTCGGTGATATTCAGTTCTTTGTGCAGGGACATAGTCTCTTCCGTAGATTGTGACGGTTATATCAAATTTATATTTTAGTTCATCACAAAAATAAGGTCGGGAGATATTGAGTGTCCAGGTTCATAATTTAATGAAATTAATACGATATCCTGTCGTTTATCCTATTCTTAATTAGACGGTGGCGGTGAACAAGGCTGCGATAACAGGTACTGATTAATTCATCTGGACTGAGCGACAGAAGTAATGGGACAGACACTGAGAAGTCATATTGGCAGAGTTTTCTGCATGATAGTCATGCTGTTGTCGCTAGGAGAGGAAGCCCAGGCCAGGAAACTGGTGATCGCCGGAGTGGAAGAAGCACCGTTGAAGATGTACTTCAACCGGGATTACTACGGCATTGATATTGATGTAATCAGGGAAGCCCTGAAGAGAATGGGGGTCGACTTTCGTTTTACGCTGATCGATGTGGGCGCCAGAATGCTGCGTATGGCAGAGCTGGGGCAAGTGGATATGGTCATAGCTGTGTCGCGTAAGCCTTCCAGGGAAGCTTATTTGTACTATCCGGAAGCCAGTTATCTGGAACTCACCTGGCACTTTTTCATCCGAAAAGAAGATGCCGATAAAATTCACTTTGATCGATTATCTGACCTGAAAGGACACCGCATAGGGGCGACCAAAGGCTATGCATACACGAAAGATTTCTGGAGCAGCAGACTCAGGTTGATGGAAGTTAACAGCAATGAACAGCAAATACCGCTGTTAATGGCCGGCCGGATTGATGCCGTGCCGCTGAATACTCTGGTGAGCCGATATGAACTTAAGCTGGCCGGTTTGCAGGATAAAGTGATTTTCCTCCCCAACCCGCTTTCCAGTGCCAGTTACTACAATGCCTTTTCCAGACATTCCACTTATCCTGATATTGAAGGGCTGGTTCAGCGATATAGCGATACCATTCAGGAAATGAAGGCTGACGGCACCATTGGTGAGATTTTCAATAAATACCTGAACTGATTCCAATTTCGGCGTCATCGGCTCGAAAAGGCGGTATTATGCGTCTCAGAGCATGTCCTGAGCTGAAAAGTTCCCGCTTTCAACTACACTTTTAGAAAGCAATGATAAACAGTTTCGAGCGAATTCTATGAAAGCTGTCTCGGCATCAACGAATGCTCTGGATGCATACCGTGCAGGAGTGGAATTGGCGGATGCAATGGCTGAGCTCAATCCGGAAATCATTTTTCTTTTTTCCACGGTTCACTACGAGCAACCCGAAGAACTGGTGGAAGCGATCTATGACACTCTCAATAACAACCAACTGATTATCATCGGTAATTCAGGGGATGGGTACTATGAAACTCATGGTATTGAGGAAGTTGGTGCGGCAGCTATTGGATTGAATTCTGATAATCGAGTTCAGTGGCACATTGATCTAGAGAAGGGGTTGGAAGATTCTCCGACTGAAGTTACGGACCGTATACTTGCACGTATCGTAGCTGCAGGTAAAGATGAGCTGCCAAAACTGGTATTTATGGCCGTGGATTTTCGGACTGACGCAAGCCTGGTTGGTGAGGTGATAGAAAGAGAGAGCCGCTTTCCCATCATAGGAGGTATGGCGGCGGACGATAACAAGATGGCCAGCTGTTTTCTTTACTGCAATCGCGAGGCGGTTCGCGATGCGATTGTGGCTGTCGCGGCTTATGGTTCTATCAACTTCGATATTGCGATCAGCAACACTCTGACACCTATTGGTAAACCCGGAACAGTGGATGAGGCCAAAGGGGCAAATATCATCAGGGTGGATGGCATTCACGCGACAGAGTTTATTGAGCGAGAGACCGGAAAACCTGTGCTTCAGACTGATCGGGGGATTACCTCTCTGACGATTATCGACCCTGACCAACCGGGTATTCGGCGGCTGCGTTCCATCGTCCCGGATTTTTCCAGCTCCGATACCTCTCTAGGCCTGTTTGGCGGAATAGAAAAGGGCAAGTCTGTCCAGGTGTGCCTGGCCGAACCGGAACTGATTGTCCGGGAGGTGTATGAACGGTGCCGGGAACAAAAAGAGAAGGGATTTGAGCCGGTTGGGGGGATCGTTGTCAGTTGCGTGGGGCGTAAGTGGCTGCTTGGCAGTGAGATCAAGCATGAATTATTGGCGTTGACCCAAGAATTTGGTGGGTCACTGCCCATCGCAGGGTTTCCGTCATTTGGCGAGATAGGGCCATTGCAACTGGATGGACAATATACAAGAAACCTGTTTCATAATATGACCTGTATTACATTGCTTATTGGCGAATGAACTCTCGTTTTATCAGCACGATCCAGCCTGCACCCGAAGGATTTGAATCAGGGGTACCAAATAAAAAAGATTTGGTTGCCGGGCCTGTGGTTGTTTATACCGATCAGCCCGAAAAACTATTCAAAATTGTCGGTAACAGGAAGAGTCGTATTCATGGAGTGATACTGGTCCCTGGTAAGGAGCTGGTTACCCAGCGTATTGGTCCGTTAGCCTGGTACATTAGTGTTCCGGAATCCTGGCGCAACAATATCAGACTGCTCCTGACCCCTCTGGTGGAACTGCTGATAGGTAATGTCCAGCTTTACGATGAAAATTCAGCCCTGAATAAACAACTGGAGCGCGCTTCCCGTGAACTGGGAATCCGGGAGCAGGATTACAAAAGAGTGGCGGAAAAACTGCAGGGTAAAGTTTCCGCGCTAACTGAAGCTCAAGAACAGATATTGGACTTGAACCAGGCCTTGGAAGCCCGGGTGGAAGAAAGAACGGCGGAACTGGCAGCTGCTAACCAGAGCCTGGTCAGTGCAAAGGAGGCCGCTGAGCGGGCCAACGCCTCCAAAAGTATGTTTCTGGCGATGATGAGCCATGAAATCCGAACGCCGATGAATGGGGTTATCGGGCTGTTGGAGTTGGTCAGCCATACGGAGTTGGATTCCGAACAGCAGAGAATGATTGAAACGGTGCGGGATTCCGCGTTCTCTCTGCTAAATATCCTCAATGATATCCTCGATTTTTCCAAAATCGAGGCGGAACACCTGGAGATCGAGAGCAATCCGCTGTCATTGGTCGAGTTGGTCGAAGGAGTCGCTCAGACATTAGCTCCCGGGGCCTACCAGAAAAACCTCAAGTTGCACTGCTTTATCGACCCCAGCATTCCGGATATCGTGATTGGCGATGAAGTTCGTATTCGACAGATCCTCTTTAATCTTTGCTCCAATGCCATCAAGTTTACGCAAACCTTAAACGCCGGCGACGGATATGTATTGATGTCGGCCAAGCTGCAGAGCGTGGAAAAGCATCATTGCCGGGTGCAGTTTCAGGTGAGCGATAATGGCATCGGAATGGAGCAGGAGGTTCTTGACCGCCTGTTTACACCATTTATGCAGGGAGAAAGCTCTACCACCCGGCGCTTTGGAGGTACCGGTCTTGGGCTGTCCATCTGCAAGCGGTTGACCGAGTTGCTTGGTGGGGTCATCAGCGTTACCAGCCAGAAAGATCAGGGCACCACTTTTAATCTTGAACTTGATTTTCCGTTGGGGGAGGCCGAGCCCCGTCAGAAACTGCTGTGCGGGCTGGAAGTGCTCATGTATCTGCGTGATCTTCATGCCGGAGACACTGTGGAGGAGTATCTAAGAGGGGGCGGGGCCAAAGTGACCCGTTACCGCCAACGTAACGGATTGTTCGGCGAAGTATCAGTCAGGGCAAGACATGAGAAGAAGCTTCCTATTGTTGTTCTGGATCTCGAAGACCGGGAGGATCTGGATTTTATTGAGAGCCTCCAGCCTTTGCTTCGAGGCCGGGAAGTCTCAGTCGTGGCCATGGCTCCCTACCAGTTGCACATGAAAGTTGTACCCTCCTGTACTCTGAAGGCCGCCAATCAGCCCATTCGCCGGGAAGAGTTTATCCAGACGGTAGGCGCTGCCGCGGGGTTGTGCAGTCCTCCGGTTCCTGTTGCTGTAACCAGTTCCCGACAAAACCTTGAGCTGATTACCCTTCCGGAAGGCGTGGAAGACTACTGTATTCTGGTGGCAGAGGATAATGCCACAAACCAGGACGTTATCCGCAAGCAATTACAGCGATTGGGGTTGAACTGTGTCATGGTGGATAATGGAAGCCAGGCTCTCGCGGTATGGCAGGAGCGACACGTGGATCTCATCCTGACCGATTGCCATATGCCGCAGATGGACGGGTGGCAACTGACCAAGGCAATCCGGCAGCGTGAGCAGCAGCTTAAACAGCATGTGCCTATTGTCGCGATTACAGCCAATGCGCTGCGGGGTGAGGCCGAGAGATGTCTGAAGGCAGGAATGGATGACTACCTGCCGAAGCCTGTTGAAATTGCACATTTGAAAGAAAAGATTGTGACATGGTTAAAGCCTATGAACCGTGGGCAAGTGAAAATTCATGAGATTGAAAAGAACGCTATGAAAGAAGCGACGCTGAATTTAGATATTCTTACTGAGCAGATCGGCGATGATCTGGATATCCATTACGATATCCTGGACCAATATCTCAGCGATATCCGACTAGGTATGGAGGCATTGTCCCTGGCCGCCCAGGACAAAGATATCGAAACCATTATGTTTCTGTCGCATAAGATGAAATCGTCGTCCAAAGCAGTGGGGGCTGAGGATTTCAGTGCAGTATGTGAAAAGATAGAAGGCCTGGGGCGAGGTGCGGATTGGGAAATCCTGATTCAAGAGTTGGAAGTTCAGAAAACCAGCTATCGGGAAGTGGAGGCAATCATCGACGATTGGCTCAGGAGTCAGCGATCCGGTAAGTGAGTTTATGATTAGGAGATGAGGATATTTCCTGCTAGCAGGATGGGTATGATGCTTTGGAGGGATTGGGTGGTCTTATGACACCTTCAGAGGAAGAGAAGATCAATCTTGAGCATGAAGCCGCAAGGCTCTTCATGCGCTGGTATGAAAAGAACTACCGCATTCCTGTTCGTCATATCTGGCATAACCGGCCGAGAAAGCCGGATGTATCCTGTTTCATTGACGGAGAGAGGCTGGACCTTGAAATAGCCCATCTGTATGGATCTGAGGAAGAAGCCATGCAGATCCTGGGACGTTCGCTGGATCCTCATACTCGACGCGAACTGCAACTCCTGAAAGCGACAGATCCCCATGAAAGGCTGATTGAGGCCCTCAACAGAATTCTGGCCAACAAAGCCACCAAGAGCTATAAATCCAAGCGGGTGTGGCTGGTTATCCGAAATGCCCACCCGGCCTGGACGGCTGAAGAAATCATGACCTTGCAACACCATATTCAGGTGCCTCCCAATCATCCTTTTGAACAGATCTGGATGGTTGGCGATATGGCAGGTAAGACGGGTATCGTGCAGCTTTATCCGTAGTTATCGTTTAAAAACCACTAACCTATAATCAATATCCAGCCAGAGCTCAAACGCTTGTCAAAGTCCATCGAACGATCAATGTCTGCAGCTCTGTCTGTCTGAGCCTGCCGATCAATCAAGATTGGTTGATTGATCGCTGTACGGCCTTGTCAGTTGTCAGAAGTGGAGTCTTTGGGAGACGCTTCAAACCACAATTCAGGGCGATCCAATGGGGTAGCTGCCGGAAGGATGGTGTTATCGAGGAAGTAAACCTGCCTGTCTTTCAGGGTTGCCTTGGCAATCAGCGCCGCATGAAATTGATAGAATAACTCGTCAAATGAACCCTTTGATAATGCGCTTTCCAGTCCGCGTTGAATGATATCGGCCAGCTTTTGATTTCCTGGCGTGACAAAGTAGTAAAAGGCTGTGGGATATCTCAATAGCTTGGTTTTCTCCACCATCAGGCCGCTACTGTGGTGGGCTTTTTCTTCTGCCCAGATTTCCACAATAGACCGTGGGAACAGGTCAACACGTTTATAGGCCAGCATATCGAAGGTGGCGTTGTAATTGGGAGTTCCGAAAACCTGGAATCCGTTGTCACGAAGTATTGTGCTGTCGGGCCAATCATGGCCCTGGACAACCGGGTGTCGCTGTAGTTCGGTCAGTGTCATGGGGTGACTGAACAGGTTCTGGTTATCTTTATGGATGAGAAAAATGCGCCAGCCTATCAGGCCTTTATAAATTGGAATGCGGATGGGGAGCAGCTCACTTTCCCGCTGCTCGGAAGTCATGCTCCAGACGACATCCACATGGGTTCCCTTATGCAGCTGCTGCAAAGCCCGCCCTTGAGTCATGACTTGTGTTGTTGGTTCCAGGCGATAATCCACGCCGCTGGTATCGAGTGCGAGCTGGAGCAATGTCAAAGGGTAGTCGGTGCGTTTGTCGGTATCGGTTTCAGGTTTTGGATAGCGCACAATCAGAGAGGCAGGCCAGCAGGACGCAGCCACAAAGAAAATCAAGACACCTACAGTAAAGCGAATCTGCCAGACCATACCACTTTCCGACTGATATGTTGTCGCTGAATGGTTTTTAGGGGTAAACCTGTTTATAAATAGATTAGGACAGAATTGATAACCCGTCATAGTTTAGCCACTGGGGAGAGAGTCAACCTGCTGTTATGATGATTAGTGGTATTTCTGCTGCGGGGGGTGATTGTGCACGAGGTTTTGATGGCTGGCTACAAAGATCACTTCAAATGACTAAGCTGTACTCAAATATTCTGTGCGCTATAAATAATCTGCACGCTATAGGCTCAGACCTTTTTGGAGCTGTGTCGCTTATCTTGATGCTTAGCCTCATGCTCCCGGGTGTTGCTCACGGCAAGACAACTCTGCGGTTTTCTTTCGGTTCTCATAACGGCCCGCCCTATATTCTGACGGTAATGGATGGGGGAGTGAAAAAGGTGACTGGAGGTCTCCTTTATGAGCTGGGAATGGAATTATCCTCACGGCTGGAAGTCAACGCTGTATTTGTGGAAGTCCCGAGAAAGCGAATGTCCCGGTGGCTGCTTTCCGGACAAGTGCATGCCTACTGCGAATGGAATCCGCAATGGGTGGAAGAGTCGGACGAGTTATTGTGGTCGGAGCCCGTTTATCAGTCGGCTGATATTTATCTGGTCAGGCAGGATTTTCCGGGAAGTTTATCTGACTTTAATGACCTTCGGGGACTGACCGTGGGAACCCAGATCGGTTACCGCTACTCCGATGCTTTCTCCGGTCTGGTGGCCTCAGGTTTAACCAGCAGGCTTGATGTTAATACGCCGATTCAACTGATGGATATGCTGGCCCGCGACCGGGTGAATGCCATCATTCTGAATGATTTGATGGTGAAGTATTACCTCAAATTTGAACCCTACGCATCGGGCATCAAGATGATGCCGCTGGCGGACGCCAGGGTTGATAAATTCTGCGCTTACTCGCCTAAAGCCCCTGTTTCCTTTGAAAGATTTAACCGTGTGCTTTCAGGCATGGTCGAAGACAGCACGGTGGCCCGAATTCTGGAACATAGTCTCTCTACGGAAATTCGTACTGCTGAATCACCAGGCACTTCAGGGCAATAGTCCCGGAAGTTTGCCCCGACTGAGATCCCTGGATACACGTCTGGCTTCCTGACGATTGGCAATGCCCAGCTTTTGGTAGATATGCTTGATATGGCTTCTGACCGTGCTTGGGGCAACAAACATGTTTTCAGCAATATTTTCATTACTTCTTCCTTCACCAATGAGCCTCAATACCTCCCATTCTTTTGGAGTCAGCGCCAGCGCTTTGGCCTGCTCGGGAATTTTGTCCAATTTGTGGAGCGGGCGCTGTCGACGCCGGGACAACTCCAATATGCGTTGCAGATGGCGGTTCTGTTGTGCATTTAACTGACCCTGTACCTGGTGATATAGATCGATTACCAGATCCGGCATTTGCAGGAAACCGGCAATGGCCCGCATGGGCTCAGCCAGTTCGAGCGCTCTGAGGACCGCCATCGATGCGTTTTGATTCTGCCCAATGGCTTCGTAGCCCCAGGCCAGCAATAACTGGTTACGCATTTCTGACAGCTTTAATCCGTGGTCCTGAGATTGTTTGATCAAGGGCACTAGAAGGTTGATAGCCGCTTCAAAATAGGAACAGGCCAACATGGCGTTGGCCGAATTGCGTACTTGCGCCTGACGAAAATGGTTGGGGGCCTCAGTAACCGGCGACTGCTGGCTGAGCCAGTTACGAACGGCATGATGGTTTCCAGTCATGGTCCAGAACCTGATCTGGGTTGAAGTTGCCAGCGCTTTCCAATCCGAGTGGCATGGATGCTGGGACATCAAATCTGAATTGCGGGCGACCAGACTGGCAGCGGTTTCCAGGTCTTCCTGATGTAGTGCTATTTGTGCCTGAAGGGCGTTAATCGGTACCTGACAATGATCGTCAAGATGCTCGATAATCCTCAAGCCGGTGTCGCAATGCTGCTTTGCCTCATGAAACTGGAGCCATTCAAGCAGAAGCTCCGCGCGCCGCCGATGGACGAATTCCATGACAGGAATCTGGGCCAGATGATGGGAGCGTGCCACCTGAAACGTCTCAGCCTGTTTTTGATAAGCGTCTGGCAGAGCGCCCTGATGAAACAGGATGTCTGCCTGCTGGCCCAGGGTCCACAGTAAAGACTGAATGGATTGAACCTCCCTTGCTTCCGACTCGGCTCGACTGAAGTGTGCCAGAGCCAGATCAAGATTCCCGTTGCAGACATTCACTTCACCCATGACGGCGAGGGCGGCCGCCTGAACATTATGCGCGGACTCCGGGGCAGTCTTCAGGGCCTGACGGGCATGACATTCTGCTGAAGCTGTATCTTCAACAATGGCGCATAGCTGTGCCTTGAGCGCATGAATCTCTGCACTCACCTTGCGCCAATGCAGGTTTTCCACTTGCTCCGGAAGCTGTTGTTCGGCTTGGCTGAGGACATTTTGCAGGGACTTTGCGTCAGCTTGCGTGAGACATACCCAGGCCCTCAAGAGGGTTAACTGATGATTGTGACTGATATCCATCGGTGGCAGAGCTTGCAGGCAGCGCTCAATCAACGTGATATGACCTTGCTCGAACAGACTCCAGCCCTGCTGGGTTAGTGTTTCCCTGATCAGCTCCGTGTTGGCGATGGCCAATGCATGGCCTAGAGCTTCCGCCACTTGGTGTTGGTCCCGCCACCAGTCGTGAGCCTTTTGATGTAGTGCCATGATCTGGTCTGCCGGGTAGGAAAGCTCCAGTTGATGCCGAAGGAACTCAGCGAAGAACGGGTGATAGCGATACCAGCGCCGGTACTCATCAAGGGGAACCAGAAACAGCCCTCGCTTTTCAAGTTCCTGTATCTGATAAAAGCTGTCAGTAACGCCGGTAACAGCTGTTGCCAGTTCAGGATTGAATTTGTCCAGAATCCCGGTCTTGAGTAAGAACTCCTGTTGAAGTTTCGGTTGCTTGAAGAGAATTTCCTCGGCCAGGAAGTCCAGTACATGGGCATGGGTGCCGTTAAAGTGACGGAGAAAATGGTTGATGGAATCCTGAGTTGGTGCAGAGAGGGCGATGATCTGCAGTCCGGCGGCCCAGCCATTGAGCCGTTCGAGTACCTGCTCCAGCGACTGGCGATCAATGATTTGTGCCTGACTTGGATTAAGAGGTTTAATCGGCGTTCCTTCCGATACCGGGCGTGCAGAACTTTCCTGAAGGAACTGTTGTGCCTCCTCCAGGGTAAAACCCAGGTCGTCTGCACCGATTTCCTGAAGGACGCCGCGCACCCGCCAGTTTGCGAGCCCTAATGGAGGCTCTCCCCGAGTGAGTATATAGAGATGAAGCTGCGTGGGCTGATGCTGGATGAAAAACCTCAGGGCCTCATGAATCCGCTCGTTTCGAATGTTGTGATAGTCATCAAGTACCAGAATGATACGCTGATCCAGGGTGCTGAGTTCGTTGCACAGTTTCCCAACCAGCCAGATGAGATCGTACAGATGAAACACCTCGTGCATCCGCTCCAAGGCCTGTTCGAGCTCAGGTAGCTGTTGCTGAAGAGAAACCAGAAGGTAGCGACCGAAACAAGCGGCATCATTATCCAGATCATCAATTTGAAACCAGGCAGTCCGACCGGGTTGATGTGAACTCCAATGGGCAACGAGTGTGGTTTTGCCGAATCCGGCCGGAGCCCGGATGATACAGAGGGGTTTATTTGTGGCTTCGTTTAGCAGGGCATCCAGTCTTGGTCGATTCATCGTGGTCGAATCGACGTGAGGCAAAATGATTTTGCTGGGAATGAGGGGTCTGGCGTCTGGCAATTCATCAGTATTCATGTCAGGTCCAAAGGAGCTGTTTAGGCTCTCTGCCGATTTTTATTTTTATCTTTGATCAGGAGGATAGATAACGGCGGGTGATGCTGAAAACCTCCGCCATGGGGGAGTAGTCCCCTGGCGTAGAGTACATTTTCGGGGAGTAGGGCGGGTGGCAGGAAGTAGACGCAGCGCCTGTGTAACAGGCGCTGTTAAGGATAGCAGCTATTTATGCGTATCAGAGGATGTGGTTTACAATAGTTTGTCCGGTTTTCCTGCTGCCCGTCTGTCCGCCAGCCACTCTTCCTGGGTATGGGCGGCTTCACTGCCCGTCATACTATCGATAATTTCAAAGTAATCATCGTTGTAAGGATCGGCCAATACGGCAGCGCGGTTTTTGCAGCGCACGGCGTACACCGTCTGGATATTCTGATGATCGAATGGTCGCCAGAACTGTTCGTCCTTTAGTAAGGTGTAGTGATGGTTTTCCAGTGCTTTGATGACATCGGAAGTCTTGAAGGACTTGGCCCTTTCCACGGCATCCCGATACTGCATCAGGATACTGTATGCCGAAGCCGCTGAAGATGAGGGTCGTAACCCGTATAGTTCGGAGAACTTTTCCACGAACTCTTTGCCCTTGGCAAAGTTATAAATATAGGGGACCTCCCAGGTCCATGGAGCTGCGCCCACCACGCCTTCCATAATCGCCGGTCCGGCTGCTTTGGCCATGCCAAGTGTCAGGTTGGGAACCACAACGGCCATTTTTTCCTTGATTCCCATATTGGTGGCCATTTCCAGTGCCCGAACCATGTCATCGCCAAACAATACGAGAACCAGTATTTCAGCTCCGCTTTTGTCCGCCTGTTCCAGTGCGCCGGCAAAATCCTTTTGTAGTGCGGTGGGGAAGGGGGTCATGACGCCCGGATGTTGCCCCTTGTCCATGGTATCGCTGAATATTCTGATGGATTTCTCCGTACTCCAACCCCAGGTGTAGTCAGCTGTAATAAAAAAATACTTCTTGCCGGCATAATTGGCTTTGAGGTACTTGGACAGGACCTTGGCACCCATCCAGGCATTGTAGCTCTCCCTGAACATGTGGCTATGGCCTTCAGTACCCGTGGTGGCGTTGGAGTAAGTCAGAGTGCCGAAATAGATGCGATCCCGGGCTTTGGCAGCCTTACCTCCTGCAATAGCGACAGCGCTGGAGGAGCCACCAAAAACTGCGACGACGTCTTCGCGGTCAATCATTTCGGAAACATTACGTTCTGAGCGGTCCGGTTTTGAGCCGGTATTTTTGATGATCAACTCAACCGGGTGCCCCAAGATTCCCCCGCTGGCGTTGATTTCATCCACCGCCATGAAAGCTGCGCGTCTCTGGGCCAGCCCCTGTTCCTGGTAGCGACCTGTTTGTGGGTAATTAAGACCTATCTTGACGGGTGTGGCGGCGATGACTTCGCCACAGAATATCAGGCAAAAGACTGCCAGGCTTGAATGAAACCAGCGCATTGGTGCGACCCTCTTTCTTGTTTTTAGTTAAGGGAATCTCAAAAACAGTTCTTCACAACAGCCGGATATTTCACCAATGCGGAAGAACTCTTCAGAGGTTCCTGAATTTCGGGTATTTGAGGAGTTACCGCCAAATCTCGCCTGATCCTTCTTGCTCGATCCGTGAGACTTGCGCGACTTTTATTTTTTAGAAACTTTAATTTTCTTAGAAACCTTCCGTTAGATGAGAGGCCTCCAGCTCCTTCTACTCACAACATCACAGACTAGTGGAGTCCCGGAGAATAACTAATAGGCAATTAGTCTAAATATTAAGCAGCTCTATGACCCCTAAAGCGGATTCAGTCGCAACTTGACCTATTTGCATCATTAAATGCTGTTAAATAGTGGGGTTTGCTATCGATTCCGAGGGTTGCGGAGACTACTATATAGGTAATATCAATTTATCGCGGGATATGTTGTATGGAAGTGAAATCTACAACAGAGGCACCGCAAACACAGAGTTCTGGAGATATTGAGGGGCAGGTATATCAGGCTGTTGATCGAAAGGCATTGAAAACATACCTGGGGCATCCGGATAGAGCCCATAACACTCTTAATCTTTCTCAAACAGAGGGCTTTCTGTTTGCTGTGGCCTGCTGTCCACAGGACGTCCAGACTTCTGACTGGTTGCAGGTGGTGCTGGGTGAGGAATTTATTGACGAGGATCTGGCGCAACAAGGGCTGGATCAGCAACTTGAAGACTTGTATGTTTCGATCAGGGAGCTGGTAGCAGAAGGTGCTTATCGACTGCCTGAGGACTATGAATTCAGCTGGGATGCAGAAGAGCGCCGGAGTTTTGAACAATGGTGTGAAGGAGCGCTTCTGGCGGATGAGTGGCTGGAATCACAGTGGATGGACGCCTTGTCTCAGGCGTATCACCGGGATCCGGTATCCTACGAGAAACTCTCTCACGATCTTGATGATGTCATCGGCCTGTTCAAAATCATGGTGGATGTTGATGCGGCACTTGAGGTGCTTGAAAAAGATTCAGCCGCAGAAGTGGATGATTTTCGCCAACAGCTCAGAGACAGCTACGAAGTATTTAACGAATACCTGACGGCCTACATGAAGGCCGGAAACGGATTGGCCGTTTATTATCACAGTGACCCTCAAGTACGCCAGGAACCCAAAATCGGACGTAACGATGCGTGCCCTTGTGGGAGCGGCAAAAAATACAAGAAGTGTTGCCTGAATTAGATTTGGTGGTATTCGGGCATTTCAGCGCATAGAGGAGCTCTTTAACTAACGCAGGAGGTCATAACCTAACGCAAATTGGAGGAGGTCTGAATGAAGCTCTATCGTTTTGATTACAGTTGCTATGCCAGAAAGGTTCAGATGGTTCTGGACCTGTTGAATCTGCGGTACGACATTGAAGAAGTGCCTTTTCTCGATCGCAGTAAGCTGATTAACCTGACTGGCGGTTACATCCAGGTGCCGGTGCTGTTAATGGATGACGGAACGGTACTCAAGGACTCCAGAGTGATCTGCAAATCCCTGTTGTCGGGTGACAACGCCGAAAGACTGACGCCTTCTCCCTGGCAGGGGCCGATCTGGGCATACGCTGACTGGTGTGACTCGGCGTTGGAAGATGTGCTGTTCCGGCTGGCCTCCCCAGGAATTCGAAATCGATTCAAAACTGCCTCTGAAAAAGCGTTTTTCTCCTTCATCAAAGAACGTAAATTTGGCGAGGGATGTGTGGACCAATGGGCCAGGCAAAGCGGTGAGCTGGTCAGCAAGGCCCGCAGCCTTCTGCGTCCCACGCTGGAAACGCTGAGTAAACAGGCATTTATTTTTGGAGATCAGCCCACTTATGCTGACGCAACTCTCTATGGTCACGTGAAAATGGTGGAAATCTCCGATCCTGATCTGCTAACGGATATTGCGCCCGATCTGAGGCTCTGGCTGAATCGATTGACGGAGTTCTCGCACAGATAGCGAGGAAAGGTTGCGGTGAGAAGTAGCGCGTAGAAATGTGCGGAGGGGAGGAGGAGCCTCCCCTGAAAAATTCTGCTGAAGAAGCACCTCTCTAAATGAGCCTGTGTCGGACTTGCCTCTTGGTCGATACAGGCAGCTCTATGGCAGATAGAGTTTAAAGGTGCCGCCTCCAAGTTTACTGTCATTACTGAGTTTGATGGTTCCTGTCTTACCATTCTGTGTATGCAGGGTGGCAATGCGATGGGCAAAATAAAGACCCAAGTGAGTACTGCCGGATTCGAAATTAACCCCTTCTGTCAATTTTCCGGGCTGCTCCAGCATGACGGTTGGAAAACCGGCGCCGTCATCTTCGATCATGATGCTGAGTCCGTCTTCTTCCTTGAATGCTGAAACGCGAATGGCGTCATGGCTGTAGCGAATGGCATTGGCCAAAGTGTTATTGATGACCCCACTGATGAGATCCCGGTCAAAATAGCCGCTAAGTGTCTCATCACATACCAGCTCACAGCGCATATCCTTCACTTTGAATAAAGGATGATATCGAGCAATGTGCTCTTCCAGAAAATCTCTCAGAAAATGCTCGTCTATATGAGGGCGTAGAGCTTCATTCTCCAGCTTATAAAGGCTGAGCAATTGGACCAGGTCATTGTTAACACGGGCAGCTTCATATTGAAGTGTGGCCATCCTGTCGGCGACGGGCAATTGGAGTTCGTTGACCTCCTGGCTGACCTCATCAAGCGAATGCAGCAGCATGCTTAATGAGTTTTTCATGTCATGGACGCTGGAAGCCATGATGAAATTGAAATCGAGGGGATTTGAGTTGTCTGACATATTTTGACCACTTGTTTACAGGGTTGACTACAGGTCCAAGTTTACAGGTGTTGTTGATGTTTCATTTCTAGCTCAAACTCACTATTCGCATTAAATGAAACATCAGCCGGCCTTGGCTTTGTACCGCTCAAGTAGATGCTGGTATCGCTTATACTGGCGATGATCCGGCGTCAGGGCGGACAGGCGTTCAAAACACATTTTCAGTAATCTGCCGATCTCAGGATCCTGGCTCATATTTTTACTATTGAGTTTAATAATGGTCTGTAACAGGTTCAGGTTCAAACCGACATGCAACGGAGTGATTTCCATGGCATCGCGAAATGCATCCAGAGCGGCCGCAAAGTCACCTTTCTCATACTGCTGGATACCTTCCCGGTTGAGTTCCCGTGCCTTGATACGCTGCTTGAGACTGACGGGTTCATCCCGGAGTTCTTCTATCTTGTGCAGTAGCTGATTATTGTCCGGATTTTCTTCAGCCAGCTTTTCAAGGAGTTTTCCCGCTTGCTCGGAATCGTCCAATGCATATAGTGTCTCAGCAAGTTCCAGTGTCAGATCAGGGGCTGAGCTCTCCATGTTTTCATAGAGTTTTTGAGCCGCCTGCAGCACTTTCTTGCTATCGTTATCTTTGTTCTGACCGGCCAGCACCCTGGCTTCTACCAGTCGGGACTGTAGTTGTACTTGATCTTCGTCCTTATATTTCTCCCTGATTTTGCTCAGTGCACGGCTGGCCTCATCTGCCAGCTTCTGTCCTTCTGGTGATAAATCGCCCTGGGCATAGTCAGAAAGGCATCTTGCATATTCCAAGTGCAGGTTTGCCGTTTCGTAGCAGGAGTTCTCGCTGAGTTTGCTGGAATGTCGATAAGCCTTGGTGGCAGTGGCAAGGTCATGATTGGCATGGCTGATTTGTGCCAGTTCCTTCTGTCTTAGCAGAGCTCTTGGGGAAATGGATACCGCTGTTTCCAGTGTTGTCTGCGCCTGCTGGGTTTTCCCAAGTTGCTTCTGGGCTTTGGCCAGCCAGTCATAGGCTTCTGTCATCTCAGGCTGTTCCTGAATCAGAAACTCAAACATTTCGCAGGCTTCACGCGGATTCCCTTCTTCCAGGAGTACTTTTCCCAGACCTAGCCGGGCCCAGTCCAGAGGGCGCTTATTGATGATGTCTTCATATAATTTTTTGGCGTGGACATAATCTCCGCTGATGAAGTAGAGGTTGGCCTGAATTTTCAATATCAGAGCGCGATATTTGCTGTTGCTTTGCAGATGCTGGTTACACAGGCTGATGGCTTTGGTGTAATCCTCCTGGTCGATAGCCCGATAGACATCCTGCAGTGCTTCTTTCTGTTCAACCAATCTGTCCAAACGATTTTGCAGCAAGGACTGGGTGATGGGTTTGGTAATGTAACCGTCTGGTTGATATTCCAGAGCCCCCATCACCATTTCCTTGGCGGTTTCTGCACTGACCAGGAAGAAAATATCCGTGTTCTTCAGCAGCTTCCGGTACCTGAGTTCTTCCAGTACCTGCTGCCCATTCTTGTTGTCGCCCATATTGTAGTCACAGAACACCACGTCGAAGTGGGTACTGATACACTTCTGGATAGCTTCTTTCCCGTTTCTTGCACTATCAATATGTTCCGCCCCCATACGTCTGAGCATTTGCTTCATGGAGAAAATGAAATTATCGAAGTCATCAGCGATCAGGAACTTCTTTTTTTGGTAGGTTTTAAAAAGATTGCTCATTGGATATCCCTGCCAAGCCAAAGTGCTCCTACTGCCGGCAGTAGGGGGCTCTCCTGGTCCTGGCTCTGTTTCCTCCAGTTAACCGAAAAAAGCAGAGGTTAATTTTGCCAAAAAATCGCATTACCAAATGTATGGGGTCTTATCGGGTAGGTTATTGCCAACTACGAGCAACATTTCGTTTATCAAGTGGCTCTTTCTGGTGACAAAATGTCACTTGCTGGGTTTTATACCTGCCAATCAGACCGTTATAACAAGTGTAATGTTTTTTTTGGAACTTGCCTGATAATCGAAGTATTCGTTTTATTTGGCGACTGGAATTGTGCTGATGAAGAAAATATGAGTATGAATGGCAAATTTGAAAGGCATAAATCGCATAAAAGAACTAAGCTTATCAGACTTAAATGAAATGGGTTCCCAAGTCAGGCTGTCTGTTGTCCAGGTGGCCCGAGAGTGTTAACTAAACTTTAACTGGTTCAGATAATTCGTTAATCTAACTGAAGTTTCTTTTCCTACAGCTGCATCGTCGTGCAAGAAATATCATGCAAATCAAATTGAAAGTGGTTCAATGTCCCCCGGAGAGCGGAATGACCGGCAAAATGCTGACGGTCGATGAGTCAGGGGCGACAATAGGTCGGGCGGCAACCAATACGTTTGCCTTGCCTGATGTTAATCGTTACGTATCTTCTCTACACGCAAAAATCCAATTCACCGGTCAGAAGTTTGAGATCGTTGATCAGAGTACCAACGGTACTTTCCTGAACAATCTTAGTCAGGCGCTGGTGAAAGGGCAGGCGACGCCTTTGTCCAATGGTGACCAGATCCTGATGGGGCCGTTTGTTCTGGAGGTGGTCACTGATGCGGGTGCTGCGTCTGCTTCCGGTGATGCCGATACCACTTCAGTCAGTGCCACGCTGAGCGGATATGATTCCCTGAGTGTACCTGCAGACTCTGCGGGTGGCCTGGACGACCTGGATAAGTGGCTGGAGCCGGATGAGCCAAAAGCTGCGCCTGAACCTAAGCCGGTGATACCTGACAGTGCCGGAGCGGACGACAGTCTGATTAGCGGAGACAAAGAGCTTGACCCGTTGGCTGCGCTCGGCAAAGGGGCATCAGATCCGATGGCGGATCTTGGGCTGGGAATTGATTCGGGTATTGGTGCTCAGGATGCTCCGGAAGGCGAACTCCCGGAAGGAAGCCTGTTGAGTGGCGGCAGAATGGATGTTCCCGGCATTATTCCTGATGATTGGGATAAGTCATTGATCCAGCCGGCAGCACCAAAACGACCTTCCCGTCCTCAGCCACCTACAGGGAAAGTCCCTCAACCGAAAGTTCAGCTCAAGCAGAGTGAGCCGCCTCAAAAGCAAAAGCCCTCGGTCAAAGAAACCGGCTCCTTGCTGGATCTGGTGAATACGCCTGAGCATGAGTTGTCTTCAAGCCCCGAGCCAAAGCCGACGTCTGATAGCTTTTTTGATACGCCGGCACAGTCATTTGATCAATCACTTGATAATCCGGCACAGCCTGGCGAAGACAAACTGTTGGTAGATGAAGATAAGCCGGCGCCTATTCCTCCCCGTGATCCTTTGAGCGATAGCCTTCTTGAGTCCAAGTTTGGTGCGGAAATACCCTCGGACGAGACGCCGGTGCCCGGGAAAAGTCCCTGGCTTCAGGAACAGAAAGATGCCTCGATGTCTGGAGTTCAACCTAAGGAAGAAGTTGTTGCGCAGCCGCCCAAAGAGGGGTTGCCTAAAAAAGAGGCTCCGGCAAAAACAGAAGCCGGCCTGGATGATCTGATTGGTAAGCCTCAAAAGTCCCAGAAAGAGGCTCCAGCGGAAAAGTCTGCCCCTCAAGAGTCCCCCAAGGCTACGGCATCAGCCAAACAAGCCGCAATGACCCCGGAGCAGGCCTTGAACCTGGCGCAGGCCCTTGGCTTGGCCGGGTTGAGCAAGGAGCAGTTAAGCCAGCTCACACCGATTGTGGCAGAGGTGGTTCGGGTGAGTGTTGAAGGATTGATGCAGGCGCTAAGAGCCCGGCAAACAATCAAGAATGAATTTCGTATGAATCTGACGATGATTCAGGCTGCGGAAAACAACCCTCTGAAGTTCTCTCTGTCGCCGGATGATGCGATTGAGAATCTGTTTGCCAAACAGGGTAAAGCATACCTGTCAGCAATTGATGCAACCACGGAAGCCTTTGCAGATATATCCGATCACCAGCTTGCGCTGTTCAATGGAATACGTGGTGCATATGATCAGTTGATGAATAATTTCAATCCCGAGCGCCTGGAAAAACGCTTTTCCAGGCAGCGCGGTAAGTCATTGTTCGGCGGCTCAGGCAAGAACTGGGAAGCCTATCAGGACTACTATGAAGAGCTGAGCGAAGATCCGGAAAAGACCTTCAGGAACCTGTTCGGGGAAACCTTCGCAGAACATTATGAAAGGAGTTTCAATGAATTGAAGGGAAAACGCCGCAAATAACGCCTTATCAATAATGATATTCATAAGGCTTTTCGGCAAACCTGTTTCTATACTCTACGCATAGATCTGATGCCCACTCCTCGCCGGCGGTGGAGGGCGTTTAAGCAGAGTATTTGTAAGTTTCGGCAGAAAATTGGTTAACGAAAACGAATAGGATCGAAAGGCTATAGATGGTTATTCAATGTCACCTGGTGGCATATGACATTATCGGGTCGGAGGTCCTGGAAATTCTTGTGGAGGTAAATTCGGCATGAAATGCCTTAAACAAACGATCTTTCCCATCATCTCAGGCATATTGATGGTGTTGATAGCGGGCTGTTCTACTGTAGGAGGTGTGGTTGGTCGTGACACCACGGTCACTCTGAATATCACCACTGCGACCGATATCAATCCTGATGAGGACGGACGTGCATCCCCCGTTATCCTGAATTTTTATGCCCTGGAGAATGAAAGGCAGTTTGAGCAGGAAGACTTCATTGCCTTGTACCAGGACCCGGATGCGGTATTGGGACGTGATCTGATTTTTACGACCAAGTTTAAGGAATTTACACCCGGTGAAGAGCGCACCGAATCGCTTGTAGTGGATGATCGTACCCGCTACATCGGGATTATGGCGGAATATATTCGTTATGAAGACGCTGCGACCAAAATTGTCATGCCAATAGATGCCAATACAGGAAACAAGTTTCGCATGTTTATCGACCGCCTCAGCATGCGCTATGAATAGTCCGGGGAAATTGCATGTCTTTTGAAAACAGAGTGGTCTGGACGGAGGGAATGTTCCTTCGTCCGCAGCATTTTCAACAGCAAGACCGGTACCATGAAAGTCTTCTGGAGGCACGGGTTCGTCCTCTCAGTATGTTCTTTTGGGGCTTTGATGAACTCGAGATCGATACGGCGCTGCTGAAACTCGGTAAATTTGCCGTTAATCGCTGCCGTTGTATTTTTCCGGACGGGACGCCGGTCAACATCCCGGATTACGAAGTAAATCTGGATATTCTTGAGCCGGGTAAAGGGATTCAAAATCAAACTCTTTACCTGGCCTTACCTGTTAAAAGGCAGGGGGCAACAGATACCCGGCTTGAAGCTAACGCCCAATCGTTGGTGCGTTATGATGCACTTGAGATCGAGACCTTCGACTCCACATCAGAGCATAGTGACAGCGCGAAAGTTCAGGTAGGAAAACACAATCTCCGTCTATTGCTGGAAAGTGAAGACCGTAGTGGGTTTACAGCTCTTCCGGTTGCCAGGATTGTTGAGACCCGTGATGACGGTGAGATCATTCTGGATTCGGCCTTTATGCCACCGTTACTGGATGTTCGCAGTCACCCCAAGCTCAGCGGTGTGTTAAATGAAGTGGCAGGAAGCCTGAACCTTCGGGCGGAGGCTCTTGCCGGACGGATTCGTGATAGCGGTCGTCAGGGTACCTCGGAAATTGCAGATTTCATGATGCTGCAAATGGCCAATAGGATGGAACCCTGGTTGTTGCATCTGGCACAGATTCGTCCAATGCACCCTGTGACGATGTTTGGTGAACTCCTGCAATTGGCGGGCGAATTGGCGACATTCACCAGCCAACAAAGGCGTCCGCCTGAACTGCCGCAATATAATCACGATAGTCCTGAGGTCTGCTTTAACCCTCTTTTACAGCTGCTGAATCAGTATATGAGCACGGTTAGCGAGACATCAGCCGTTTCGCTTGAGCTTGTGGAGCGCAAGTACGGCATCTATGTATCGCCTATAAAAGACCACTCACTGACAGACAAAGCCATGTTTGTTCTGGCGGTAAAAGCACATCTCAAACCGGATCAGATTCGTTCACGCTTTCCCAGTCAGGTGAAAATCGCTCCGGTCGAAAAAATCAGGGATCTGGTCAATGCACAGCTGCCGGGGATTGGTTTGCAGATTTTGCCGGTTGCTCCCAGACAGATTCCTTATCATGCCGGTTTTACCTATTTTCAATTGGATCGAGGTAGCGACTTTTGGCGCGAGCTGGCAAAGTCCAGCGGATTTGCGTTGCATATAGGGGCGGACTTCCCGGGGCTGGAAATGGAATTCTGGGCAATCAGAGATTAATGTCATGAGTAATGATTCCGATAAAACGTTTTTTGGCGGGCGTCCTGGAGGCGGAGATGATCGTACGGTGATCGTGCCGACCCCTGGCGGTCGTCCGCAACCGCAATCGTCAAGGCCTGCGCCTTCCTATGCGCAGCCAGCGTCGCCTCCTCCGGTAATGCCGCAAAATGCTCAGGGAATGGCCATTGATCAGGGGTTGAATCCTCTGATCGCCAGTGCCACCGAGCTGGTTGCTTTGCTTGGGGAGATTCGTCAGACAGTACAGGTACAGAATGCGGGGCAGCTTCGAGCCCAAGTGGTCAGTGCTATCAAAAGCTTTGAGAAGAAAGCTCAGGCCAAAGGTGTGGCGTCTGATATCGCATTGTCTGCCCGCTATATTCTCTGTGCTGCATTGGATGAAGCGGTTCTCAATACTCCCTGGGGAGCTGAAGTGGGCTGGGCCAGGGCCTCGTTATTGAGTACGTTCCACAACGAGACCTTTGGCGGTGAGAAAGTCTTTCTAATTCTTGACCGTGTGCAGGCTGCACCAGCCAAGTATATCGACCTGATTGAGCTGATTTATGTATGTCTCAGTCTCGGATTTGAAGGGAAGTACAAACTTGATCCACGCGGCAGGGACCATCTGGAGACTATTCGAGACAATCTTTCCAGAATGATCCAGATGCAGCGGGGAGAGTTTGAACGGGAACTGTCTCCTCGCTGGATGGGGTCTTCCCAACAGAAAAAACGCATTCTTGAATACATCCCCATGTGGGTGATCGCCTCTGTGGTCGCAGCGCTGCTGTTAGTGAGCTATAGCGGATTCCGTTATTGGTTGGAAAACGTGACTGATCCGCAGGAGCAACAATTACTGGAACTTGCGGATAAATATAAAGAATAGATCACAAGACTTGCATTGATCGCTACTGCTCGCGCTTGTGCTGCCGTTTTACAAGATCAGGTTGTATCTCGGTAGAGAGGTTTAGAATACATAGAGGACAATATGTCGCGCTTTTTTCGATGGCTCATACACCCGTTATTTCTTGCACTGGTTGGCTTGATCGCCCTTTCTTTGGTGATATGGTTCGGAGCGGATTACGTCAAATTCGGTGATCCGGCAGAAGCCTTGTCGTCTATGGGGCGTCTGGTCGTCATTCTGGGGGTGTGGATATTCGGGCTGATCATTTTCATGATCAAGCTGTTGTCCCAGCGCAAGCAAAATGACGCTATGGTGGAAGCCATCCAGGAAGATACCGGTCCCTCTGCTTCTGATGAAGAAGCTAAGGTGATTACTGAGCGCTTCAAGGATGCGATGGGCATATTGAAAACCGCCCGCTTTGAAGGACGGCAGGGTAGGCGTTCTGTTTATCAGTTACCCTGGTACATCATTATCGGTCCTCCCGGAGCAGGTAAAACGACAGCTCTGGTGAATTCGGGACTTCATTTTCCCTTAAAAGAAAAGCTTGGCATCCAGCAGATTGGTGGGATAGGCGGTACTCGTAACTGTGACTGGTGGTTCACGGATGAGGCTGTGATCATCGATACGGCAGGGCGATACACCACCCAGGATAGCGACAGTGCCCAGGATAAATCTGCCTGGAATAACTTTCTTGGATTATTGCGTAAGCACCGGACTCGCCGCCCAATCAACGGGGTAATACTGGCGGTCAGTATCCAGGACCTTTTGTCTTCAAGTGAAGCTGAACGGCAGCAACATGCCGAGCGTATTCGTTCCCGTCTGCAGGAGTTGGCGGAACAGTTCAGCGTCAAGTTTCCTATCTATTTCCTGTTTACCAAAGCGGACCTGATCGCCGGTTTCAATGAGTTCTATGAAGACCTGACCTCCTCTGAGCGCGAGCAGGTATGGGGGATGACTTTCCCGTTTTCCGAAAACCAGAATGCATCCCAGACGGCAGATTATTTTAGTCCTGAATTCGAAGCGCTGGTGCGGAGACTGAATGACCGGGTGATCTGGCGTGCTCATCGCGAGCGTGATACGGCAAGACGCGGAAAAATTCTTGGATTCCCGGGGCAGGTAGAGAACCTGAAGGGGATTCTGGATAACTTTATCAAGTCAGTGTTCACAACCAGCCGGTTTGAGAAGCAGTCTATTCTGCGAGGAGTGTACTTCACCAGCGGAACGCAGGAAGGGAGACCTATTGACAGAATTCTTGCAAATCTGTCCTCAAATTATGGGATCAACTATAACGTTGCTGCGACTCCTCCGGGCTCGGGTAAGAGTTTCTTTCTCCACCACCTGATGAAGTCGGTCATATTCCCGGAATCTGAATTGGCCACTTTGAATGTCGGTTATGAGAAGAAGGTGAAATGGATTCGCCGCGTTTCTTTCGCGTTAATGACTCTGGTATTTGCCGGGGCTGTTGGCGCCTGGACTACCAGTGTCCTGAGTTCCCAGTCTTTAATGGGGGATGTTCAGGTTGCTCTTGACGAGCATGACAAGCTGGCCAGTGAAACCCCTGAACCCAAGGACTTTGAACAGCTGATCAGCATATTGCAGCCGCTTCAGAATATTCGGGTGCTGTATGAAGAGAACAGCCATCCCTGGCTGAGCAGTCTGGGGTTATATGACTCGGGTGTAGTCAGTAAGACCAATCTGACATATGACCGGGCTCTGCGGCATTTCTTCAGGCCGATGATTCGACAGCACCTGGAAGGTGTTCTGGTGACTGAAACCAATAATGACGCCCTGTACGACGCATTGCGTGTCTACCTCATGCTCGGGGATGAAAGTGTTCGGGATATGACTGAAATCAAAGGCTGGTTTTCAGATTATTGGGCGGAAAAACTACCGGGACAAGCTGGACAGCAAAACCAGCTAAAAGGGTATTTGAATCAGCTTCTGGATGACAGTTATACAAATCTGTCACTTAGAGATACGTTGGTTGAGAGAACCCGGAGCAAGCTTCGCACTATTCCAATTGAAAAGCGTATTTATAAGCAGATTCAGCGTCAGCCTGAATATGCTGGCACTTTAAATCTTCGGGATGATCTCGGTGTAGATATGCGGGCATTGTTTAATGTATCCGGAAGTGCACTGCAGGTACCATTGCTGTTCACCAAAGCCGGATACAATAGCCTCGATTTGTCGCCTAATTCTGATCTGGTGCAGAAATATTCCAGTGAACAATGGATATTGGGAACTGAGAAGCAGCAGGATTTTTCTGAGAAAGACGTCGAAAACATCGTCAATAAGATCAAGGCACTCTACTTTGCTGATTATATCCAGGCCTGGTCTCAGGCGCTGGCTGCCCCCAAAGTTGGTGACTTCAGTTCTTTGCAAAAAGCGCGCGACTCGGTTGCTTTGAGTCTGGATCGAACAGAATCGCCAATGAATGCATTGTTGATCCGAGCCAGCAAAGAAACCTTGTTGACTCCTAAACTACCCGAGGTAGATGCTTCTGGAAGAGCAGGTAAGGCATTGGATGCTGTAGGCTCCGCATTGGCAAGTCAGCGTCAGCCAACGCCTGTAGATGAGCACTTTAAACCTCTTCACAAGTTGATAGAGGAAAAAGATCTGGAGCGTTACACAGAGAAACTGCAAGGACTGTTTGACAAGCTGGAAGAAATTTCTTTGGCACCGAGTTCCAGTGAGGCAGCATTCAAATATGCCAAAGGGCGTTTTGCAGGCTCCAGTGATGATCCGATTAAGGCAATACGAATTACTGCGTCAAGAGCTCCTGATTACCTCAAAGGCTGGCTTGAAGCCATGGGAGACCAAAGCTGGAAAGTGTTGTTGGGAGCAGCCAAAGGGCATCTTGATAACAGTTGGAATCGCGATGTTTATTCTGCTTTCCAGAAGTCCCTGGCCAATAGCTTCCCATTTGCTTCGAAGTCCAGCAGCGATGCGGCAATGAGTGATTTCAGCAGTTTCTTCAAGCCCGGCGGGATCGAAGACAGCTTTGTAAAAGCAAATATCAGCCCGTTTGTCGATAGTAAGTTGCGGGCCAAAGCCGTAGATGGGCGTTCTATCGGGATCAGTGGGTCGTCGCTCAACCAAATCAAGCAAGCGGCTGCCATGCGTCAGGTGTTCTTCGGTGACAGCGGAGAAGATCCGTCCATTAGTTTCCAGGTGAAACCGCATCTTTTGGATAATACGGTCCGGAGATTTGATCTGGAAGTGGGTACTCAAAGACTGCGCTACACGCATGGGCCTCAGCTAAGCAAGAAGATGCAATGGCCAACGTTTGATAAGCCTGGGGCCAGAATCGTTTTTGAAGACCTGAACGAGACTCTTCACCAAACCGCGTACGATGGTGATTGGGGGCTGTTCAGGTTGTTGGAAGACGCTTCTGTCGAGCGGGCCGGGTCGGCACGTCGATATCAGGTCAGTGTTGAGGTGGAGCGCCGGAAAGCGCAGCTTGAACTGCTTGCCTCAAGCACCTTGAATCCTTTCTCTGCAGGATGGATTAAGCAATACCGGTGTCCGGAATCCTTGTAATGTCTTCTGAACTATATAGAGAGCTGCATTTATGCTCTGTCGGCCAAGGGCGCCAGGGGAGAATAGGGTATGACTGAAACCAAGTTAGGGTATTTTGGAAAACTGCCCTGCACCGGCGATTTTGTGCAGTTCAACCTCCCCGGGTCGATGAGTTCAACTTGGGATAAATGGCTGCAAAACAGCCTGTTGGCGAGCCAGCAGGCATTGGGAGAGCATTGGCTGGATTACTATCTGGTCGCGCCGTGGTGGCGATTCGTATTGCTGCCATCCATCGTGAATGAGCAAGCATGGGTCGGCCTATGGTGCCCGAGTGTAGATAAGGTCGGCCGCTATTTCCCTTTCACTATGATGTATCCTCTGGAGGCCGAGGTCGCCCCCCTGGATGTGATGCTGAAGAATGCCGTCTGGTATGAATCTTTGGAGGAACTGGTTGGGCTGGTATTGGACCAGTCAATTGGTTTTGACGAGTTCAGGCAGGCATTTCTTGAGCTGCCTCAGCCTGATATTGATAGTCCTCAAATGGGCGATTTAAGTGCCCTTAGTCTTGATGTGCCCATGACCGCAGCAGGGCCATTTCAGGTCACCAGTGCTTTGACGTCCGCACTGCTACACAAGCAGGGGGCGAAGCAAAGCTTCTGGTGGACAGAAGGCTCAACATGGGTAAGGCCTAAGTTGATCAGTAGTAACCTATTGCCAAAATATCAAAGTTTCACTGCTTTCATTGACGGAAAGTGGCAGCAGTGGGGCTGGCAGGGTTTGTATTAGACAAAAAATAAAAAGGCGCTTTATTCCGGTGAATGCTTTTACATGCAAGTCCGAACTTCGAACTCATCAGGGAAATGTGAGAACTCACAATGAAGATTCATTGGCAGCACGCGATGACGATGGCCTGTGGGTGGTTGCAGATGGTATGGGAGGGCATCATGCGGGTGATTACGCCAGCCAGAAAATCGCCAATACACTAAAAAATGCAAATTTAAGGGCTTACCTGGTTGATGTCGTTGAGCAGGTTGAGGATTGCCTTATCCGGCTTAACAGTGAGCTGATCGGCTATGGGCATGAGCAGTTTAACGGCAATAAAGTTGGTTCAACGGTTGCCTGCCTAGTGATTCGATATGGAGTAGCTGTTGCGATTTGGGCAGGGGATTCACGGGTCTACCTTCTTCGTAACAATAAACTTTTCCGTATTAGTCATGATCACAGTAAAGTCCAGGAAATGATGGATGTTGGACACCTGACCAAAGAGCAGGCGGAACAAAGTCGTTTTAAGAACATGTTGACCAGGGCTGTCGGCGTTCATGATGAACTGTTTGTCGATATCAATGCATTCACCGTCAAGCCAAAAGACAGGTTCCTGATCTGTACTGACGGTTTGTACAATGAAATTAGCGAAGCGAAAATTCTTCAGATCATTCAGCAGTCAAAAATACAGAAATCTTCTGATCGTCTCATGAGTGAGGCGTTGGCGGGCGAGGCTCGCGATAATGTGAGTTTCATCCTGGTAGAGGTGCAATAAGATGACAGCAACAAAATATAATGATCAACTTATGGCACTGAACCAGAAGCAGCTGGATGAAGATGTAACCCGTAGTGAAATTCGCCGCCAGCGTCGACAACTTCTGGAGGCTGTGTTAGAAGATCGGGAGAACTATAGTTATAAAGGTGGCGCGAGCAAATCAAGAACGATGGTCATAGGGTTAATCCTATTTTCTATGGTTGGGGTTGTTGCCGCCAGTTATCTGCTTTACCGCCTTTCCATTCAATAGTCATCATATTTCCTGACTCCTGACTCCTGACTCCTGACTCCTGACTCCTGACTCCTGACTCCTGACTCCTGACTCCTGACTCCTGACTCCTGACTCCTGACTCCTGACTCCTGACTCCTGACTCCTGACTCCTGACTCCTGCTTGGTTCCTCAAGTTTTGAGACTGCAGCGTTGCAAAATTCAAGTTACTAACCGGGAATAAATTACGGACCAGGATGGTAAGACTGCTATGTATGCTGGTATGGGCTGTGTAGATGTTTTGGAAAGGGAAGGTTACAAAAAGGGGGAGGTGTTAATAGGAGCAATAAAAAAGGGAGAATTTCTTCTCCCTTTTTTTAGGTTTTGGTATCAGCCGATTAGAGCTTTTTACCAGCTTCCAGGTCGTAACCAACACGCTCTGGAGTAGCACCTTTGTTAGCGCGGTCCGCAGCAGTGTAAGCCATTACCACTTTAGCGAAGCTCAAAGAGATTGCTTCACTAGGAGCGGAGTCAGCGCCGGCAGATACTGAGTAGCTGCTGATCATTACGTCTTCCAGCTCGTAAGAAACGTATTTTTCGATTTTGTCTGCTGCAGTGCGGACAACGTCGATTTGTACTTTAACGCCTGCATCGCCAGTCAGAGACTCTTTGAACAGACCTGAAGAGGCGGTGTCCATCAGTTTGGAAACTGCTACTTCGCTGATGCTTGGGCGGGTAGCTTCCCGGTTAGACATGTGACCGGCTTCCATCGTGATGTGGCGTCCAACGCCGAACTGAAAGCTGTCCAGACGAATCCAGTCCTTGTAACCCTCAGCAGTTACGTTACCTTTGACTTTCAGCCCGTTGTAGTTCATGTAAATTGCCATGGTGTTATTTCCTTCTGTTGTGTCAGTTTGACAGTTTAACTTGGTGTCACTTACTAAAGCGGTATTGCTTTCAGAATCCCGTCAAAAAAAATATTTTTTTTCGACATTTTTTTTCTTCCTTGTAGTCGATTGATTTGAAAAGGAAAAAAATCCTGATTTCGGTTGGCTGGTTTCAGATCGTTAACGGCTCACTCTATATATAAGTGGGCGAAATGGCTCAACCAGAACCGTCGGCGTCAGTAAGTATGGTAAGAGACTTTCGATCCATCAAGTCTAGTCATATGACTATTATGGAATGGCAGTTTCTCTATCCCTAGCAAACTATCAGTTTGATCATAGTTGCAGCAGAGGGAGACTGTCTGTAACGGAATATACTAGTTTATCTTTTAGACAAGGTTTGTGAAAAATCAGCTAAAACCAATTGGCTAATCCGAACGGTATAGGCTGTCCTTCGAATTGAATCATTTATGTTACAAGTTATAATTTTTTGACCATTTAACTAGCGTATTAATTTTTGGCTACTGGCTCTTCCAGCAGGAAATAGTGGCTGGCCGAAAGCTGATATACTATGCCGGTTCCGCCACAATCAGGAATGTTGTATGATGAGGCGCTCAAAAAATGTACTTGTGTCATCGGTACTACATCAAGCATTGGACGACATTGTTGTTGTCAACCTGCCATTGTCGGGATCCGTTGTGCTTTCCTGCTACTGAATGCTGAGAGGCGCGGGGCTGAATAGAAAGAGGGAGTTTGACCGTCTTATTTTCTGTGGCGGATATGTCGAAATAGTGAATATGTCGATAATGAGGAATACTTTTTAGCAACACCGGATATGATTGCCTATTGCACCTACAGAAGCTTTCTGTGGTGGTCGGTAGTTTGGAAAATAAAAGTGGATTTTAGATAACACGGGCGTCTGTCTTTTTGGTCTGATTCTGGAAAGCCGACCCGAAGTTAGAGAAAGTTGTATTAAAGGAAGGAGTAGAAGAGGATGGTACTCATGACCAACAGGCAAGGGAGAAAGTATTTCCGGGCAGTTTCCTCCGGATTGATCTCTTTGGGTTTAATCGCTGTGCTTGCAGGATGTCAGCAACATCCGACTCAGCCGCAAGAAGAACTGAATATACCTGAACAGGATTCACAGGCTGACGTTGTTGTCGCACCCGCATATGTGGCCAAGCCCGGACTGACCCCGAAACAGCGATTCAGATATGCCCTCAAGAAGTTAAACGCTGATAAGACTGACGAAGCTCTGGTGGAGCTTGAGACTTATCATGAATCTAATCCCGATGATTCTCGGGCCTCTCGCATCATCAAGCAAATAAACTCCCCAATAGAGGAGTTGTATCCTGTTGAGTCATTCCCTGTTGAGCTACAGTGGGGACAAACTCTTTCTACACTGTCGCGTGATTACCTGGGCGATGTTTATGGATTTTATGGTCTGGCCAAATATAACGGTATCCCTGTGTCCAGTAAGCTGGTTGTCGGTCAATCCATCAACATTCCTGCAACTGATAGAGCCTTGAGGGCAAAAAAGGAAATAGAGGAAAGGGCTGAAAAGGAAGCAAGTGTAGAAGTAAACACTGAGCCAATGCCGGAAGAAATTGTCGAAATGGAAGAGGACCTAGCCGATGTCGAAGCTCCAGCTGCCGGAGCTTCGGAAGAAACGGCCGATGAAGTGCAAAGTGCTGAAGTAGCTGCAGAGGAAAGTGTTAATCCGGCTGAAGCTGTTGTCGTCTCCGAAGCGACAGCCGCTGAGGCTCAGCGAGAGGAGAACGTTGTTAAGGAGGGGACTCCTGTTGAGATCGTTCATAGCGCTCTGGCCGAAGAAGACTATATTAAAGCAGCAGAAGTTCTTCAGAAAATGAGTGATGAAAACTCGGTACCGGATAGCCTGACTAATGAGATTCCGGATATATATCTGCGTGCATCTAATCAACTGGAGAAAGAGAATCCTGTCCTCGCTTCCAAATATCAGTTTGAAATTGGAAGATTCCTTGCCCAACGTGGGGATCTTGATGCTGCCTTGCCGGCATATCTGCGTAGTGCTGAATTGGATGACACCAATACAGATGCGCAAAAAGCCGCGAAGGAGTTAAAAGCTAAACTCGCCGCCAAATATCACAGAATGGCAACCAATGCCTATAGAAAGCAGGAGCTTGATGAGGCGATATCTTTATGGGAGTACGTACTGGACATCGATCCTGATCATAGTGCCGCCAAGGCGTATTTGGTTCAGGCTAACGAACTGAAAGGTAAATTGTCCAAGATTAAGGATCAATGATTTCGGTCATTGAAGATTGAACCGGGGTGCCTGGCACTTGCCACATCTTTCGTACATCTATCGTAGTTAAAATCAGCAACTCAGAGATTTTAGATAAAATTCGAAAGTAGCCAATCGCTATCAAGAAAGGGAATGTTATGGACTTAGTGGGCAAAAAGATAGGACGTTATCGTGTGGAATCCACCATCGGCAGCGGTGCCATGGCTGATGTGTATCTGGCTTTTGATGTCGAAATCAACCGTCATGTAGCGATTAAAGTATTAAAGCGTGATATCTGGTTGACAGAAAAATTCACTACCCGTTTTCTTAGTGAGGCCAAAGCGGCAGGTATTCTGTCTCATTCCAATATTGTCACTATTTATGATGTGGGAAGAGTTGAAGAGGTTCCCTACATCGTTATGGAATTGGTTGACGGTGAGACGCTTGGTAAAAAGTTAAACAAGGGCGAGCGTTTCACGACAAAGCAGGTCATACGAATAATGCTACAGTTGGCCAATGCGCTGGACTATGCCCATGGAAAAGGAATTGTGCATAGGGATGTAAAGCCCGACAACATCCTGTTTATGCCCGACGGTGAGACCGTTAAGTTGGCTGATTTTGGTATCGCACATCGGGATGATAGTAGTGAGACACAAGTAGGGACGATTCTCGGTACACCGCGTTATATGTCACCCGAACAGGCATGTGGTGAGTCTTTGGATGGGCGCTCGGATCTTTTTTCCCTAGGTGTTGTGATGTACGAACTGCTGACCGGAGAGAAAGCATTCAAAGCTGACTCTATGGGAACCGTTGTTGCAGAGATCATCAATAAACAGCCTGAGGGGGTTAAGAAAATTCCTGACGGAATGCCTCGGGGTCTACATAACATTTTGCGCCGCCTTCTCGAGAAGAGACCTGGCAAGCGTTTCAATAGCGGCCGTGAACTGGTTGATGCACTCCATTGGGAGCTTGATGCTCTCATTGATCAAGAGGAAAAGGCAAAGCAACGCTACGTCCCTTTACACATCAAGTGGACTGCCATTATGGGCGGCATAGTGGCTCTGGTGCTGACCATAAGCATCTTTATTGTCAATCGAATACAGAATCAGATGCTGATAGAGCAATCTATTGATGGTGGAGTTTCGCTAGCAAAGTTTATTGCTTCAGAGAGTGCAATCCCTGTGCTCGGAGAAGACTGGATTACCGTTGAGGCACTGGTTAAAGACGCCGGCGAGCGTAATACCTTCGAGTATCTGGTTCTGCTGGACCACAACAAGGAGGTCAAGGCTACCACCAACCGGGAAATGTTGGGCAAAGGATTACCTGCTTCAAACGGAGAAGTTATCTATCAACAGGATAACGTGACTGTAACCAAATTATCTGAAGAAGACGGTGGTACTGTATTCGACTTTGATACCCCCATATTTTTTGGCGATACCCCTGTCGGATATATTCACCTGGGCTTACAGCAGGACAGATTGGAAGAGGTTATTCAATTTACCTCATTGCTAATTATTGTTGTGGGTCTTATCGCATTGTTGTCTGTTGTATTTATATTTTATGGTTTTGGCCGGCGGATGGGGACGCGAATTCGTCTGCTTAAGAATGCCATGACCGGTTTGGCGCAAGGGCATCTGAACAGGAGGATTCATCAGGAGCAGAATGATGAGATTGGTGATCTCTGTCATAGCTTCAATGATATGGCTTCAAAATTCCAGGAGATGCTCCAGCCTGCGACTGAGCATGATTCAGATGAAGAAGACCACGAGGAAGGCCTCGCTGAGAGTTCATCTGATGGTCATGAAGAAAAGGCTAAAACGGAAAAAGATCAGCAGTCTACTCCTCTTGATATTGGAGATATGACCGTCCTGGCTCCAATGGACGATGTTTATTACCCGGACAGATCGGGTATTGATATCGACTTGGCAAAGGTTGGCTCCAAGTCGAAGAAAAATGAAGGAATCAAAGAAGCAAACGATCAAGAGTAGAAAGCGTTTTGTGTAAAGGGATGTTTAAAATTCTGGCCCTGGTTATGGCTGCTGTAGTGTGTGTAGGCTGCCAAACCAGGATTCCGGGGATATCTGTACCTGTAAATTCACTTGAGATTTATGACTACAATCAAGAATTTCTGATTGTAAGATCTCGGGAAAAAGACAGTTTTGAGAAAATTTCCAGACGTTATTATGGGGATGCTGCGGAATCTTTCCGTATTCAGGAGTTAAACCCTCCCTTGAGCCCGTCCGCGGGTCAACTGGTTGTTTTGCCACTTAAAAACCGTAACCCAACGGGGGTGTACCCGGGTTATTACAAAACAATTCCTGTTCTTTGTTACCACCAGTTTACCGATTCAGTCACGTCGTCCCATCCTTTGGTACTTCGCCAGAAAAAGTTTCGGCGCCAGATGCAATATCTTAAAGATCATGACTATCAGGTCTTAAGATTGGAAGATTTGAGCCAATACCTGGAGGGTGACAAGCCTATACCGGATAAGTCTGTCATTTTAACCATTGATGATGGATACAGAAGTATTTATGACGTGGCCTATCCGATACTTCGTGAGTTCAATTATCCGGCAACGGTATTTGTATACACCGACTTCGTAGGGGCGGGCGCTGCTCTAACCTGGGGTCAGATTAGAGAGCTTGAAGATGGTGGTCTCATCAGCTTTCAATCACATTCGAAGTCCCACGCTTCATTGGCTACCGGGCAAGAACCTGATCAAGCCAAAATTGATTTTATCCAAATCGAAATAGCACAGCCCAAAACCGTTCTGCAGCATAAGCTGGGAGTAACGTCACGGCACTTTGCCTATCCATATGGAGATAGTAGTGAAACCGCGGTGAAGTTTCTTGAGAGTGAAGGGTATGAACGTGCATATACTGTGCAGGCTGGTGGCAATCCGACGTTTGTGGATCCGATGCGAATGCGACGTGCCATGATATACGACACCGATACGCTTGCCAGCTTTAAGCTTAAACTCACCACCAGGGAAAAATTCAGGCAGTGATTTATGCAGTTCAACCCATGCCTAGTTATATGGAACTCGGGGCGTTGTCCCTATAGAAAATCTGTCCATACCTATCGATTGCAAAGTGGAATATGCCAAGGACCTGATAAGGTCGTTAGGGGAGTGTTACTGTTCTTTGTCATGTTGTTTGTTGGTTGTGCTCAGGTGCCTGTATCGCCTGAAGACGCTGCAAATGTGGAGGAGTTTTCCAGGTTCCATAGGCAGCAAGCACAGCAATTGATTGATTCGGGAAGCTATTATCAAGCGCTGATTCATGTTGAGATCCTGGCGATGGTCGATCAGGGGAATGGGCGTTACAGGAAGAATATTAGAGAACTTTGGGAACGTATCAGGAGCAGAAAGCAAAAGTTGCTTGAACAAAGTCAAGTAGCTGGAAAAAAAGGGGACGTCCAGAAAGCCTATCAACTGCTGTTGACTGCGTTGAGCCTGGATCCGGAAGATACGTCATTGCTTCCCTTGTTGAGAAAACACTACTCTGCTGAATTGCGTGGGGAGCAACGAAAAAAACAGGCTATTTACGCCGGTACCCGCAATGATTCCAAAACCCAGGACAAACAGGACAAAAAAACAAGTCAGGTTATTCCTGTGACCATGCCGTCCGTAGCTGTTCAAGCGGAAAGTTCAGTAGGAAATCTTCGGGAATTGTTTCTTCAGGGGAAGTACCAGAGTTTAATTTCTGAAGCCGAGAGCTCTGGTTTGGCTCAGGGGAATTCGGAAGTAACGGAATTGCTTGTTAAGTCCCATCTTGCACTTGCGAAGCTGCAGCGTAGTGCCGGTGAACTGGAGAAGGCTGCGTATTATGCAGTCAGAGCGTCAGCCTACCAGACACCTTCAACAGATCTCGAAAATGAGCAAATTCAGATTCGCAAGGATGTGGCGCTGGCATTATTGGAAGAAGGTAAGAGTCTCTTGAGAATCGATCTTGAGCGTGCTGTACATATATTGGAAAAAGCCAAAGAGCTAGATAATCAGGATGGCGGTATTCAATTGGCGTTAGAGCGGGCTTATCGGTTAAAAGATAATTTGAGCCGGATTAAAGGTGGTGCCCCTTAGGTTTTATACAAGTGGCTAGGTTTTATCAAAGAGATCAGTCTTAATCAGAGAAATCACTTTTGATCAAGCACTTGGTTTCAAACAAGAGACTTGGTTTCAAACAGAGAGTAATGGAGAGCAGTTTGAGTAGGCTAACAGATGGTATTCTGATCTTGAATCCAGCGGCGGAGGATAATTCAAAGTTTGAGGATTTTCATCAGTCCTTAATTTATTTGGTTAACCACGGGGAAACTGGCGCAGTAGGTGTAAATCTTAATAAGTTTTACAGTCAAACGGTTGATAAACTCTCTGAGACTCGGGGCTTACCCAGGCCTCTAGATAATAAATCAACGCTGGTACCCAATATCATCGCGGGAGGTCCATTAAATGAGGGTGGGCCATGGGTGCTCCAGCCGTCCGAAAACAACTACGAGGTTGCCATTGGCAATCAATATTTGTGCCTGGCTTTTTCAGATGATGCCTTTGAAGCATTGTCAGTAAATTCAGGGCAACCCGCAGTGGTAGGGGTTGGTACTGTGGGATGGGGTGAGGGACAGCTGGAAAGAGAGCTGGCTCATGGCCTATGGCAATATCTCCCATCTGATTACGACTTGCTGGCATCCATCCCATTTAATGATCCACCGTTATTTGCAGTACATCTACTTTTGCAGCTCAAGTATGGTAAGAGTCCTGTAAGGCAATAGAAGAGAGAAGAGAAGGTCGTATTCTGATCGTCAGAATAGCCTGTAGGGGCTTTCAACCATGGTTGTCATTTCCCTAAGCCTGGCTATTGGATGGCGGGTGCCTCTAAGAAAAACAGGCCTTCTATAAGGGTAAGTCAGGATAAAAAATTATGACTGGTTTAAGGCAAAAAAAGCGCTTAAGCAGATAACAGGAAAGTTTGCACATCGTGCAGGGTTAAAATTCATGGCTTACCCTCAGGCTGACGCTATACTGGAATAGCTGAGAGTTAAGGGTATCAATTGATGCCAAGTGGCTGATTGTTTAAACAATTGGCCCCGATGATACAGGACTATAAGGTTTCAGGTTATGCCGATTAAACAAGAGAACCAGATAATTACAGTATCCTCACCGTTAGGGGCGGACGTTCTTCTCATGAATAGCTTTCAGGCTACTGAGAAGCTCTCGACGCCGTTTAAGATTACCTTAAACGTTTATACCTCAGAGGAGAGTATTGATCCGGCCAAAATCGTCGGCAAACCCGTCACAATCAAGGTGATATCGGACTCCAAAAATCCGAAGTATTTCAACGGCATTGTATCCAGTCTTGTGGCTGGGGGATCTAAAGATCGCCGGGTCCGGGACTATACCCTGACACTCGTACCCTGGCTGGCATTACTGAAACACCGCAAAAATTGCCGGATATTCCAGGAGAAGAAAGTTGATCAAATTATCAGCAGCATTTTTTCTGAAATGGGGTTCAGTGATTTTGAGTGGAAGCTGCAAAAAAGTTACCAGCCAAGGGGATACTGTGTTCAGTATCGGGAATCCGATCTGGATTTTGTTACCCGTCTGCTAAGTGAAGAAGGGATCTTCTACTACTTTAAACATGAAGATGGTAAGCATACTCTCGTATTAAGTGATTATGCCAAAGGCTATGAGTCTGTTCCTATTGCCTCTCTGGATGTGGTTGACGGGGCGCATACCAACTTTACGGTAAAAAACTGGAGGCACAGCTACAACTTCCTCAGCGGTAAGGTCTCCATCACTGATTACAATTTTGAAACTCCGGCCACCAACCTGGCAGCTTTTCAGAAGAGCCTGGTCAAATTGCCGAATATAGATAAGTTCGAGGTATATGACTATCCGGGCGAGTATGCTCAAAAAACTGAAGGTGATAACTACGCCACTACCCGCATGGAGGCAATTGAAAGCGGATATTCGATTGTTGAAGCCGGCAGTGATTATCCACATATGGCACCGGGTTATGTATTCACTGTTGGTGAGCATCATGACAAGTCTGAGAAAAAGGCCAAGTATGTCATCACATCGGTTGTGCACCGTGGAGAGGAAGGTGGTTACCGCTCAGGTAGTGGTGGATCTGGCACCTATTCAAATACTTTCGTTTGTGCCCCGGCCGATACGGTAATGAGGCCTAACGCGAATATCGCCAAACCAGTGGTTGGTGGCACCCAAACCGCACTGGTTGTAGGTCCCTCTTCAGAAGAAATTTTCACCGACGAATACGGTCGTATCAAGGTTCAGTTTTACTGGGATCGTGAAGGCAAAAAGGATGATAAGAGTTCCTGTTGGATTCGTGTGGCACAAATCTGGAGCGGGAAGAAGTGGGGGGCTCAATATATTCCCCGCATCGGCCAGGAAGTCGTAATCTCATTTCTTGAGGGAGACCCTGATCGTCCGCTGATTATCGGAAGTGTGTATAACGCCGAGGTGATGCCTCCTTATGAGCTGCCTGCCAATAAGGCACACAGTGGTGTGAAGAGCCGATCCACCAAGGAAGGCGGTAAAGAAAACTACAACGAAATTATGTTCATTGACGAAAAGGGCAGTGAGCTGGTTCGGGTACATGCTGAGAAGGATCGGGATATTTCGGTCGAGAATGATGACGACGAAAGTGTTGGTCATGACCAGAAAATCTATGTCGGCAATGACCAGACCGAAAAGGTTGAGAAAAACCGTACGACGACCATTGGTGAAAACGATAAAGAAGATGTCGGTAAAAACCAGGAAATCAGCGTTGGAGAAAACCAGAGCGAAAGCATAGGTAAGGATAAAACGCTTGCGGTTGGTAAAAACCAGACTATCACTATCGACAAGAGCCATACTGAAACCATCAAAGAAAACTCCACTCTATCTATCGGTAAGGAGTCCAAAATTGATGTAGGTAAGGACCTAACGGAGAGTGTCGGTGGTAAATACACGGAATCGGTTACCAAGGAATATGTGCTCGGTGCTAAAAAGATTCAGTTAACGGCCAATGATGAGATTACCATCAAGGTGGGTAAAGCCAGTATTTCCATGAAAAAGAACGGCGATATCACTATTAGCGGTAACAAGATCAACATCAAGGGATCTGGGAATGTCACCGTTAAAGGCAGCCAGATCAAGGAAAACTAGTTGCCTGGTGGTAATGGACCAAGATTATTTTGAGGAATAGACTTCATGGCCAAGAAAAAAGTCATAAAGAAAGGCGACGACAATTATGATAAAAAGCTGATTGCCTTTGAGGATTTCAAGGTCAAGTTTGAAAAGGCGAAGAAAAAGAAGCCTGTCAAACACGATAAAAACGCACCACACTTGGCCAGCCAGACGCTGTTTTCGGGCAATATAGTGAAAGGACAGCACTACTACGAGAACAAGACAGGCCAGGAATGTGCGGTTGCCAATACCTATTATGCCTACAACGGCTGGGTGTATCTGGGGGACAATCCTCCATCAGACCGTAAGATATATGACAGCCCCAGCAAGGACTTTGGGGCGTTTTATTCAGAGGAATACAAGCCTAACTTCTATCAGAAGTTCCCTATCAAAAGTATCGAAACAACGAAGACTTCAGCTTTTCTGAAGCTTGCCCAGGCGACTATTACCCCAGGCAAGCAACTTGATGTTCGATATCTACGCAATGTGTGTGATCTGCTGGATAAACGTAAAGGCTATATCGGCCAATCTTTGCCCTATCACTGGGAAGCACACCACGTATTACCTATGAGTTGTTTCCTGGATTACTTCAGTGCAGAAGAATTGCAGATCATTCTGTTATCTGACTACGACATCAATGATGGAAGGAATATCATCTTTTTGCCAGTTGCTTCAGAGGATACGGCAGTGCATGACCTGCCTTATCATCCCTCCAATCATTTGAAGTACAATAAAGAAGTAAAAAGTGAGTTCAAAAAGATCAAAGATAAGATCAAAGAATTGAAAGATGAGCAAAAGCCTCACGAAGCGATTGCCGCAAGCGTGGAGGATCAATTGCATTTGATCGAAACTGACATGTTTGAATATGTTAAGGACTTTGGAACAGAAAGACTTGACTAGGTGAATGGAGATAAGAAGTGAAATATTATGTGTTGTTAACCGGAGATGTTGATGATGCGGCCATTATAGAAGGTCATCCTGACGAGGTTACTGATGTCATTGCTGGATATAAGTTCCGGAAGGCCGTATCCCTGGTTAAAGAATTCCCCGCGTTACCTGGATATTCCATGGATCCTGAATTTCCTGATAATCGATTGTTAACCGATTCGTTAGACAATACGGATGAGTTACTCATTTTTTCTGAAGCCCTGACGGATATTGTCAAATCTCTAGAGCAGGAAAATATAGAGCTGTTGCCGGTTAAAATATTGGACCACAGGGGAAAAGTTGCTTCTGAAAAGTATAATATTATCAATGTCGTAGGAACGGTTGACTGCATTGATTGGGATAACTCCAAATATGTTGTCAGCCCGATGGATTCTGACGAACTACATCGGATAAAAAAACTGGTTCTTATTGAAAGTAACATACCTCAAGGTACTCATATTTTGAGACTTCATAAGAAACCTGGACAAATTCTGGTCAGCGAGAAGTTCAAGCAGTCAGTAGAAACTCTGGGGCTGACAGGAATGCGATTTGTCGCGACAGAAGATTTTAAAGGTCGATAACTACTTCGATTCTCTTCTTGAGTTCTCGTGGAATTTATATGGTCTGCAGGCTCTAGTTACGGTTTATTGATACGTGCCTCGATAGATCAGCTCATATTCATCCTAATGACCTCAATATTGCTTTGCCATTTAGTATCGATATAGTTAGCTGACATTTCCAAAATATAAGACCAAGGTTGGATTCCTATGCCTACAATGCAGGATGTTGCCGGCAACGCCAGTGCGCACCTTAATACCGTTAAGGGTGAATTTGATTGGTCTTTGCCGTTTCCAAAGCAACTGACCTTATTCAAAGAAGCCGTTACCGCCTTTAAGGTTGTGGGGTACGCTGCGCTGCTGGATGAAGGGAACATACAGAAATTCTTCGTGAATATGCTGAGTATTTCTCGTAATTGGCTAAAGTTGATGCAGGCCGGTAATGCGGATCCTGCCGCACCAAAAGTTCCAGCATCTGAAATGAGTGCTCTGTACTGTGCCCTGATATGTGGTGATGATGATCTGCTACGGAATATCTGTGAACAATCTTCCCGGAAAAAGATTTCCCCTGAGTATGATGATGAATTCCTGGTCGCATTATTTGTTCAGGAACTTATTCTCAAAGAAGTTTTCGGGCAGAACATCAGTACTGACCTGGAAAAGGTGCTTCAGGATATTGAAGACTATCTTGAAGAGGAGCCAGCCATTGCGGTCTTTTTAAGATGCCTGCTGGAAAAGAATAAGGATGAGATCGAAGATGCCTTTCTCGCATGGCATGAAGAGAATGTGGATGCCATTAATCAGAAGGCCGATGCCTCTTCAGCGCGCTATACAATGCAGGTCACACGGTATATTGCCCTCGACGGCCTTGGATTGGCAAAGCTGGCTGAAAAGCTGGGGTATAAGTTACCCTCCGATATGGCGCTGATTCCATCAATCGCCAGAGTACCTTTACCTTTGAACTATGCTAATCAGATTGAAATGATCGGTTGAGGAGAGTGGGATTGATCCTAAGAATTTCTGGTATGGGAATGGCGACTTGTTGTCTGGATGCAGATACTTCCTGTGCTGCCGCCCGTGCCGGTATTACCAAAGTATCAGCATTGCCGAAGCTGTTTGCAGCTCCTGGAGAGATTGAGCCGGTACCACTCAACGGCTATCAATACCCTTTTCTAGAGGGATATTCAGGCGCTTCCAGACTGGCCCAGCTAGCATACAAAGCTCTGAAGGATCTCATGAAAGGTTTGCCAAAGGCTGAGCGACAGCCATTGAAACTTTTCATTCAAATACCTTCTTCCACAGTTCGGCCAGAGCTTTTGGATCAGGAAATCAAACAGGACAAGGACAGTGCTTCATTGTTCAGAATTGCCTTGTTGAATATTATTCAGCGCGATCCATATACTCGCATGCTGGCAGATATGGATATTGAAGTCCTGGTGGCAGAGCCGGCAGAGTTTGTCTTTGCAATGAAAGACGCTCACGAATACCTGAATCAGCATGGTGGCGCAAGATGCATCGTCGGTGCAGTTGACTCTCTGTTGGGCGAGAAAACGGTTGAACTGTTGTTGGCCCGGGAGCAAATTCTTACACCTGATTCCTCTACCGGATTTCTGCCCGGGGAGGCTGCGGCCATGTTACTGCTCACGAATCAAGATGAACAGGGGACAGTAGCTGGTGTTTCGGCAGTTCAGTACGGCAATGAAGAGTACGATTTTTATCCGTCAGATATAGAAGTTTCTGAAGAAGGCGAGGAGATTGAAGATGACGAGGAGAATGAAACCTCGACATTTTATCATGGCCGGGAAATGGCTGCTGTGATTAAAGGTGCCTTGGAACATGGTGGCATTCAGAATGACAAGTTCGATGTTTTTACAGGCTTTGGTGAGTTTCCTTCAAGTCGTGACCGTGCGCTTGAATGGGGGAATATTCTCGTTAATTTGAAACAGCATTTCTCTAATATCGACCTGATTCAGTGGCATTTATGTGAAGACAGTTTTGGGGGGATTGGAGTGGCATTTATGCCGGTTTCGATTTGTTTAGGACTTCACGCGGTCAGGCGAAAGTATCTGAAAGGCCGTCATTTTATCGTATCAGCCACTTCTGATACCGGCGGAAGAGCTGCGTTGATGTGTTCGGCTTGATCTAGCGTAGTGCGCAAGTCCGTAGATTCGAAGTCGGTAAGAGGCCTGCTTCCATAAAAAAGGGCTGCTAAAGCAGCCCTGATAAGAAGTAGTTACAGCTCGTATCTCAGGCCCACATTGACTTGATAAGCTGTGGTATCTTCATAGCCCAGGATCTGGCTATAGTCTCCAAATACCGACCAGCCTTTCGTCAGCACTGCGGAAGTACCAAGCCGCAGTTGATAGAAAAGACTTTCCTCACCTTCTGAACCCAACTCAAATGACTGCTTGCTTGGATCATTGATAAAGACAAAGGACACGCTACCGTAGTTGCCTGTTGTTTCGTTAACGACACTTACACCAGCGTATGGCACTAGCACACCCCAGTCCTGGCTGATGGCATAGGACGCATCCAATCCAGCTTTGAAGGTGTATTGATTCAGCTTTTGCTTATCAATGGCCAGTTCATAACCCTGGCCGCCGCTTTCTTCAAAAGCATCAATTTCGACAGAGACGTAATCGGCGCGGAGATATGGGGTTAATTCCAGCGCGTTCATATGAACCGGGTAATTTACTTGGACACTAGTGAAATATTGGGTGGCGTCTGTGTCACCAAGGATGTTGGCTTCAAAGTCTCCGCCGGGCTCCTGGTAGGAAATGTGGCGACGGGTATCGAAGCTGCCTCTTTCCGTTCCAAGTTGAAGGTTGAAGTTCACGCCTTTCCAATCTGCCGTAGAGAACAGTATGACCGAATACAGATCGGAGTCGGTCGAGCCGGCGTTGTCCGCATAATCCAGTTCATGATTGTTCCAGCCAACAGCAAGGCCTGCGAGGATTGCAGAGGTGAAGCGGCGATCGATCCCCACGGTAAGCCCGGTTGCTGAATAGTCATATCCGGCTTCCAGTGTCGTGGCATCACGTTCCACATCAGAATAGTTGGCGCTGGCAAACAAACCGAACTCTGGAGAGCCGGTGTCTCCAGCCGTACCGCCGGTTACAGGAAGATCATAACCGTTAAACGAAACTGCGACAGGTCCGGAACCGGATCTACGCTGTTGCATGTGTTGATTTATGATATCCATCTGTGTTCTGGCTGAATCCGTCGTCACGCGCTTCAGAGCCAAAAATTCTTCCGGCGCAATCTGGGTCATAATGTCGTCAAGCCGCTCGGGATTGCTAGCGGCGATTTCGGACAACGCATCACAGCGATCAACCAATTCGTTGGAGGCATCTGACAGCCCAAGTTCACCGCAGGCAGTATCGAGACTGGCGGCAACTCTCTTATTTGTTGAGCCCTTTACTCCTGATTCAAGAGATTTGGTTTCTCTGTCAATTGGTCCGTCAGCTGCTTCTACGGTAACTGTGACTGTTCCGATAGCATATTCGCCTTCGGTTGGGATATCGCCTTCGCCCACAATATCGCCTTCAGCTAACATTAGCAGTGGACCGCCGTATTCAGGAACCGATTCTATCTTGTAGGCAAAGGTATCGGGGCCAGTGTAATCTGCAACGGGTTCATAAGTGATGCTTCCGTCGGGATTAATAGTCAGTGAACCATGTTCTGCACCGCCGGCCTCGACAATCCTAAGTGTATCGCCCTCTTCTGCAGCCATATCATTATCCAAGACAAAGATATCGACTGCTTCACCTTCCTTAGTGGATGCATTATCGTTATTGGCTGTGGGGGGGAGAGCTAGAGCGTTGCCTGTAAGAGCGGTGGTAAAAATAACATAAGGGATACGTTTATCCATTAACGAGACTCTCTATTCCGTATTCAAAATTCAAAACGCGACAATTCTAAAGGTTTATTGTGGAAATTCCAGCGCCTGAAGAGATTTCCTGCCGATTTTTTTGTAACCGGGCGATTTATCGGAAAATGAGTCAGGTTAAAGGTTTGGTCGCTAGTAAAATGCAAGGAATTTAATCTTGAGAAACATATTTTGTGCCTGGGAACTCGGTGGGGAGCAAGGGCATCTGTCAGTAATTTCAAATCTGAATCGGGCGTTAACGGAGCTGGGCCATAATCCCGCTCTTGCTCTGAAAGATTTGAGCCAGGCTCATATGTTTTTTAATCCTACTCAAACAAGCATCTTTCAGGCTCCCGTGTGGCAACAAAGGTTTAAGACGAGCCGACCTGTGAACTCGATGGCGAGTGCTCTTTTATTAAAGGGGTATCGGGAGCCGGCGACTTTGCGTTCGATGGTTATGGCGTGGCGTAACCTGATGCTGACGGCAGGGGCTGAAGTGGTGTTTGCCAACTATGCCCCAACGGCACAGATGGCAGCTCTTTCTCTTGGTCTACCGATTATTATTCTGGGGAGTGGATTTGCTGTGGAACCTCCCGGCAGATCCGGTGTTAATTGGCAGACATTCCAGCCTATGGTGCGAAAAGGACTATCATCTGAAGAAGCAGTATGCCTTAAAGCCGCAAACCAGGTGTTGTCAGAACTGGGTTTATCAAGACTTACTCATTTATCTGATATCAATCAGGCCGACGTCTATATTTTCCACCATTTAAAGGAGCTGGATATATATAGACATCTCAGGTTGGAGGACGAGATATATCACCCTTTTTCTCTACCTGATGTTGTTGGGCAGATGACTTCTGAAGACTGGTCGGAGTCTGATACGGTTGTAGCCTATTTGAAGAGTTATTATCCAAAGCTGGATATTGTGTTGGGAGCGTTGAGCCGGTTTCCCATCAAAGTATTGATTAGTTGCCCGGGATTGCCCGAAGACAAATTGCAGGAATGGCGCAACAATGGGCTGGAAATATACAGTCAGTTATTGGATCTGCGCAGAGCTTTTAAGAATTGCCGTCTCTTTATAAGTCACGGTGGAATCGGAACACTGTCAGATGCACTTTTACATGGTATTCCATTTTTGGGGTTGCCATTCCATATGGAAAATCTTTCCAACTGCGTGGCTGCTAAGAACGCGGGGCTTGGCGATTATCTGGTAAAAATTGATAACCCGAAGTCTGTAGCGGACCAGATAAATCATTTCATGGAAAATGATGGTATACGGACAAGGTGCCGAGCGCTTGGGAAGAAATACTATGATCAGGTTGACAAGCCTTTGTCCGAAACAATAGACCAAGCCATTAATCAGGTGTTATCGCGTGGCGGAAAATAACTGCTTTTGTTAAGGAATGCCCAGAGATTGCGAAAATTGCGAGGTAACATTAGGTGCCGGAAGTTCTCGGCTATCAACGGCAAAAATAAGGGAAAACAATAATGACTACGTTAATAAATGATCATCCAAGCTCCAGGTACTCTCGTGGGCTTCGTTATGGCCTTCTGGTGCTGATAATATTTCAAGCCGTAGTTTCCGGATGCGCCACAAGAGAGCTGCTTCCTGCAGTTGTTATCTCTCCAAACATATCGGCCTCGGAGTATTCCGGATTTACCGTTGAAAACGCCAGCCAGCGGGACGGAGAAATCTATGCCATGTTAAATGTCGGAATTAACAAAGTATTTACAGAGAAAGGTTATCGGCCGGGAGTCAATTCCAAGCGCGATTTGCGGGTTCGATATTTATTGTTGGTGGACAGAGGACAGCGTTTGGTTGAGCAAGTCATTCCGACAGGGAAGGGGGACGTGACCAGACACTATATGGAAGCGGTAAACGAGGCTCGCTTCCTGGTAAATGTGGTTGATACGGCCACGAATGAAGTGGTTTGGAAAGCTTCGACCATCAAAGACATCTCGGGGAAATCGCTTCCCTCTCAGGAAGAATTGGAAGAAAGGCTGGCTGAATTTTTTGATTCGTTTCCAACCCGGAACTGATATCTTTTCAACTGCTTAAGGGAGATCTTTTTTTGAACGTTTGAGCGGAAAATAACCAGGACTCTGCTAGGTTTATTAATACACACCATCAGGGTCTTTGGAGTATTTTTATGCGTCACGTAAAACTATTAACCGCTCTTGTATTTACATGTTTTTCGATATTCACCCAGGCTGAAACCGTAAAACTGACGTCTCTTGACTGGCCACCATATACCGGTAAAGGACTCAAAGATAACGGGGCCAGTGTTGCCGTTGCCAAAGCAGCATTCGAGGCAGTTGGACATACGTTGGTCGTGGAATTCTATCCCTGGAAGAGAGCCGTCAATCTGGCTAAGGATGATCCAGGATACGACGGTTATTTCCCGGAATATTATGCTGAAGAGCTCAAGCAGGATTTTATTCTTTCAGCGCCAATGGGAAGTGGACCTCTCGGTTTTGCGGAGTTAAAAGACAAGCCGGTTAGCTGGAACTCAATTGATGAGCTTGTAAAATTCCGTATTGGGGTGGTTAGCGGTTACGTGAATACCGCCAGCTTTGATGACATGGTTGCCCAGGGAAAAATCAAAGCCAGTGAGGCATCTGATGATTCAAAAAATCTATTGAAACTCGCCGCCGGCCGAGTTGATATGGCGGTAGTGGATAAGAATGTCCTGACCTATCTATTATCTTCCGATCCCCAGCTGAAGCCGGTCGCTTCAAAGATTCAGTTCAACTCTCATTTGCTCGAGGATAAAAGCCTTTATATTTGTTTCAAAAAAGGTCCAAAGGGCGAAAAGCTGGCTAAAGAATTCAATGAAGGGTTAGGGAAGATCGATATCGAAGGCATTATGTCCAGCTATCTCGGGCAATAATCGTTTTGTATAGGAGTCCCGGTTTCAGCTCCAGACAATATGTGTCGGGTGGAGTCGGGCGCTTCGATTGTCTTCGCGGTAAATTATCGGAGCGATAGGTAGAGAGAGAGTACGCAGATACACAGAAGGTTTACCAGGACTCCACATTTGACCATTTGTTTCTGCTGGATCAATCCAGTGCCGAATACCAGCGCATTGGGGGGAGTGGCCACCGGCAGCATGAAGGCACAGGAGGCAGCAATGGCCACACCTATAGCCAAAAGCTCTGGAGCAACGCCGGTGTCTTCATAGGGCAGAGAAAAGAAAATAGGGACCAGCAGTGCGGCACTTGCCGTATTGCTGGCGAGCTCGGTCAGGAACACCATCAGAGCAATCGCCAGTGTCAGGAAAACCCAGGGCGGTACGCTTTTGAACCAACTGACAAGGCTGTCTGCCAGAAATAGGCTGGCGTGGGTTTCGGACAGCACCAGACTCAGGGTAATTCCACCACCAAACAGCAATAACACCCCCCAATCAGTGGTGTGATTGAAATCGTTCCAGGACAGCAAGCCGCTTCCCAAAAGTAAGACCACGGCGCCGATGGCCACAAAGGAATCGAAGTCTTTTGTAATGCCCAATAAGCCGGATATCTGACTGCTGAAAAGCCACAGTGATACGACAATGGAAAATATCACCAGAACCCAGATGGATTGTGGAGTCCAGCTCATCTTGAAAGCCGGGAAGTCTTTACCTTCCGTATCCTGATCAGGGAAGGTGGGTTGTAGCATCAGCCATAAAAGACCGATGGTCAGGGGTAACAGAATGACGACAACGGGAATGCCGACCTTCATCCAAGATGCAAAATCCATATTGAGAATAGATGCGGCAATAGCATTGGGTGGGCTGCCCACCAGCGTGCCGATGCCGCCGATATTGGCGCTATAAGCTACGCCCAGCAGCATAAATACCAGTGTTTTTCCGTGCTTTTCTCTGTCCAGTTTGCCTGTCAGTCCCATCATTACCGGCAACATCATCGCTGTGGTGGCTGTATTGCTGATCCACATACTTATGAAGGCGGTGGCTCCAAACAAATAGAGGGAAGCAAGCTTCAGATGGCCGGCAGCCATAGTGACCACCCTCCTTGCCAGCCACTGGTCGATATAATGTGTCTTTAAAGCGGCAGCGAGGGCGAAGCCTCCCATAAACAGATAAATGATGGGATTGGCAAAGTTACTCAAGGCTTCCTTGACCGTAAGTATGCCGGTGGCTACTGCCAGCAAGGGAACCAGCAGAGCTGTTGCGCTGATATGAATCGCTTCGGTCAGCCAGAGTATGGCCACAAACGTCAGGATACCTAATCCTTTTGCAGCTTCCTGATCGGTCTCTACCATTGAATAAACCAATATCCCAAGGCAGGAAGCCAGAAAAATGATAAGTGGGCGGCGTAAGCGAGGAGGCATGGTCTTTCCTGGTTTGGACGTTAATCAACAATAGCCTTGGATCATGACGAATCTTCATTCACTTAAAAAGCATCGTTCCGATCTTCACTGCCAACGAGTGTCACTAGGGTAGTGGAGATTTTCGGAGTTGCCTACCCAGGTTGCTTTTATTGTTGCATTCATTGACGTATTAATTGAGCTAAATCAAAGGTTTGGTGATGGTTCTGACGGGGGTTCTCGTTTAAAATATCGGGCTTTCCCCCGCTGTTTCCGGAGCTCCCGATATGACCCAGCATGATCCTCAACTCTCCCAGCTAAAAAGCGATTTTCGTCAGGAACTTGAACGCCTGTTTCGCTTATATGGCGATCATGGATATGGAGAAAACTGCACCCAATATGAACATATGGCCCAATGTGGTTGGTGGGCCGAGCAAAAGGGATATGACTCCGCTATGGCCGTTGCTGCATTTTTACATGATGTGGGACATTTGATCGCAGAGGATCAGGATCTGGCGGGGAGGGACCAGTGGGGATATGTGCATCATGATACGCTGGCGGAAGAGTGGCTTCGGAGGTGGGGATTCCCGGAAGAAGTCTGTCAGTCGGTAGGCATGCATGTCCAGGCCAAAAAGTATTTGGTAACCGCCCAGCCGGGATATGCGGAAGGTCTGTCGAAGGCTAGTCGGACCACACTGGAGCAACAGGGTGGTCCCTTTAGTGATGAGGAATGCCGGGAGTTTGAAAAACTGCCGGGATTCCAAAATGCCATCCGCTTGAGAGAGCTGGATGAGCTTGGCAAGGCAGAGGAGTTTGAATTACCGGATTTGCAATATTGGCTGGATGCGTCCTGTAAACTGTTAGCGATGTAGTCGGAGGCGTGAGTTGTGTATGTTGAAGTTAAGCTATCTGTATCTCTTGGTTGCGATCATTTTTGAAGTGGTTGGAACGACGGCTCTGAAATATTCTCAGCAATTCACCCGTCTTTGGCCCAGTCTTTTGGTGGTTCTTTGCTATGGTGCGGCGTTTTATCTGCTGGCTTTATCACTTCGTCAGCTAAACGTGGGCATTGCCTATGCGATCTGGTCAGGAGTGGGGATTGTCTGTATCGCTCTGATTCAGGTGCTGTGGTTTCGTCAGTGGCTCGATGCTCCGGCGATGGCCGGTATCGCACTGATCATTATCGGCGTGATGATCATAAATGTGTTTTCCAATACGGTGACTCACTAGTCTGTTATTCAATGATGCCTGGATAGTGAAAGCCCGGTATTGGAGTCGGGCTTCTATTCGGGCAAGTCTGTACTATCATCTCGATGGGCCCATTCGTTTAATTGAAAGAGCCCAAGCTGCCTAGCGCAGGGAAATGGTTTCCCAGCCGCGATCACTCGCAATATTCTGCAATATCGGGTCAGGGTCTACGGCGACTGGCCGACGGACTGCCTCAAGCAGAGGAAGATCGTTGTGGGAGTCGCTATAGAAAGCCGCGTCTGCAAATGAGACTCTGCGTTGTTTCGCCCATTGCGCTATTCGTTCCACCTTGCCTTTTCTGAAGGTGGGAATACCGACAATTTCGCCTGTGATATAACCGTTAACGAATTCAATATCCACCGCAAGCGCGTGTTCAATCCCAAGGCGACGTGCGATCGGATGAACCAGGTGGGAACCGGTAGCGGAAATGATGACCAGTTCGTCTCCGGCTTTGCGATGTTGCTCCAAGAGCTGGCGAGCTTTTGGCAGGATCATGGCTTCCACCACGTTTTTGACAAACAGGTCAATGACGTTGTTGGTTTCTATTGGTGACAATGTTGCCAATGGGCTGAGGGTGTATTTCATGTAGGCGCTCAAGTCCAACCGACCTGCTTCATAATCTTCCATGTAAGCATGGTTGGCGGTGAGGAAGTTGTCTGGAGTGACGACTTCGCTGGCTGCCAGATATTCTGAAAATGCCTGGGCGCTGTCGCCCTTGATCAATGTGTTGTCTAAATCAAATAACGCAAGTGACATTTTGACTTTCTATTCTCCAAATTCACCCTACCGATTCAGTGTTGGTGGGTGGGTTATAAAAAAGCGGATTTAACGGTTCGGGGAGCTGGGCCGATCAATTCCCTGGTCAGCCCAGCGCCACGGCAATCAAACCGCAAAAGGTAATGAATACGCCGGTAATTTTGGGGATATATAGGCGTTCCCCCAGTCCGACAATGCCCAACATGACGCCGAGGGGAATACTCACCTGGCGAAATGCGACGACGTAGCTGACATTGCTGACAAACGCCATACTCATGACCACCAGTGCGTAGGTTCCAAACATCAGGACGGCGGTGGTCATGTAGCTACTGAACGCAGATCTCAGTAGCGGTTTCACATTGGCGCGGGTAGAAGGATTAACGAATGTCATGAGCGCCATCCACAGAGTTGAGGTATAGCCCTGCAATACCACGTAGCTCATGGCAATCTCTGCCGGTGTCGCAAGAGGCGCTCCTGTCTCCGGATGATTCAGTGCTCTCATTTGGGCCGTAGCCGAATCGTCGACTAGTGAATAGCCTGACGTGGCACAGGCGGCCGCCAGTGCAAAGGCCGTGGTGACATTGAGATAATTGGATAGCCTCAAATCTGAAAAACTCCTCATGGGAATGAGGAGACAACCGGCAACAATCAGAATGATGCCGGCTATGGCCTGTCCGGAAATACTTTCTCGTTCCCCCAGGATAAAGGCGGATACACAAACGATGATCAAGGGTGATGAGCGGGCAATCGGATAGGCGATGGACATTTCTCCTGAACGATAGGCGGATGCCAGAGCCCAAAGGTAAATTGCCTGAAACAGCCCGGTTAATAGCAGCAGCCCCCAGATTCTGCTATCAAAAGCTTTTATCAGCTCCACCTGAAAGAACAGAACAGGAGTAAACAGCAATGACCCGGCAATGGTAACGAGGAAGAAGAAAGCCAAAGTCGGATTGGCCTTCTTTCCGGTATAGTTCCAGCCCGCATGGGCCACTGCTGATATCAGTACCAGGATGATCGCCGTCAGGGTCACTGAGGAAGGGCCTCTCCCGGCAGAATGGTGACGCCCGCGAGTCCCGGTGTTTCAGGGCCATACCCCTGAGCCAGCCACTGTTCTACCTGCACGACCGCATGAGGCAGATCAGCAATGCTGTCGATAATGATGTGGGCTCCGCCATGGCGAAAGCGGCGATTCGCCCGGGACCTAACCTGGCTCTGTTCCTCCTCATTCAGGGCGGACCACTCTTGGAGTGACAGTCCTGCTTCATTACCGGAGATCGCCACGCCCACAGTCCACATTCCGGCTGCCAGACCTTCTTCTATTCCAGGAATCGTATCGTCGACTTTGATACAGGCGCGAACATCGCTGATGCCAATCTCAAGAGCATTCTTCAGGCTCATATGAGGATAGGGGCGTCCTCTTTTGACATCGGTGGCGCTCACATTGCTGACAGGCCGGAAACCGTGCTCCGCCGCTATTTCTGCCAGTGTATCCAGCATCTCCCGGTTATAGCCGGAGTTAGCGCCGATCTGGATATCGTGCTGCGCGAGCCAGGAAACCGTATCCATCAATCCCGGTACAGGTTGTGCGTTGGCTTTGATTGCCGCAATCTGCATGGGAAGAAAGGCTGCATATAGACGATCAATATCCTGATCATCTGCTGGTTTGCCGTGCTTTTCCTGCCAGGCCTGGGCGACCCTGGGCATATTCAGAACACGGGTAATATGCTCACGTTTTTCCGTTCCCATGGGCTCACGGGCCTCTGGCAGAGTGATCGGGACGCCTTCACCAGCAAATAGCTCCTGGAATGCTCTGATAGGAGCCATGGATCCGAAATCATAGGTGGTGCCTGCCCAATCGCAGATAACTGCCTCCACCATACCGCGATAGTAGCGTTGATAGGCATAAGTCATGATAGAGTCTCCTCCATGATGGATAAGTTAACTTGCATAACACTGAGGACTTCCTGAATCGCCGAGAGAAGCCGGGAAACCTCAGGCGTGTCGATTTGCCCAATACAACCAATCCGGAAGCTGTCCATCTGAGTCAGCTTGCCCGGATAAATGACAAATCCTCTTTTCTTCAATTCTGCGTAGAAGCGTTTGAATTCAAATGCCGGATCGTCTGGACTGATGAAGGTCACAATGATGGGAGATAGCCAGATATCTTCCAGGAGCGTCTTAAACCCGAGTTTCCTCATGCCCGCCACCAGCTGGTCTCGATTTCGGGTATACCGGGCCAAGCGTCCCTGAGTGCCGCCTTCGGCTGCATGTTCACGCATTGCCTGGGCGAATGCCGCAACGGTATGGGTAGGTGGCGTATAGCGCCATTGACCGGTTTTTTCCATGTAGGCCCATTGATCGTAGAGATCCATGCTCAAAGAGTGGGCATTACCTTTGCAGTTTTCTAAAAGGTCCCGGCGAATCAGGCTGAAACCGAACCCGGGGACACCCTCAAAACACTTGTTGGCTGAGGAGATCAATGCGTCGAAAGGTAACTCTTCCGCATTTACAGGCAAAGCTCCAAAGGCGCTCATGGAGTCGATGATGAGCTTCCTTCCCATTTCTTTGACTACGCCGGCAACTGCTTCCACCGGATTCAGAATGCCCGAGCTGGTTTCACAATGAACAAGCGCAACCGTGGTGATAGCGGGATCGTCCTGCAGGGCTTTTCTGACCGCTTCAGGATCCGGAGGGAGATAATCTCCGGTGTCGATGATGCTATATGGCCGCTTGAGATAATCACAGATTTTGGCGATACGCTGACCGTAAGCACCGTTCATCAGTACTAACAGCTTGTCATTTGGCCCCAGCAGTGTTCCGAGCGTAGCTTCTACTGCGAAGGTTCCACTGCCCTGTAAAGGCACACAGACATGGCTGGTTTCTGCATTGGCAACTTTCAGCAAGCCGGACCGGATGCTTTGGGTCACCTGATTGAAGTCGTCATCCCAGGAGCCCCAGTCGGTTAGCATCGCTTCTTTAACCGTGTAGGTCGTGGTAATTGGGCCAGGGGTCAGTAAATAGTATTTTGGTTGGTTCATGAGGTTGTCCCTTCAGTTTCCCTGATTCTCCAGCGTTGGGTCCGTTGCAGCAGAACTCTGCTGATGGCCCAATGCACCAGTTTTGCTGTCACGCAGGTCAACATGATCATGACGGCCATGGCAGCTGCCGGTGCGATGTCGCCGGCATCATCCATATTCAGGACTGCCACGGAAGCCAGCATGGTGTTGTAGGAGTACAGGAAGATGACCGCAGATACGGTGGTCATGGCATTAACGAACAGGTAGATTCCTATGTCGAGAACAGCGGGCAGACAGACCGGTAGGGTAACCCGCCAAAAGGTAATAAACTGGGGGACTTTCAGGGATGACGAGACAGCTTCAAACTCGGGATCAATCTGCTTCAGTGCGGTGACGGCTGTCAGATGGCAGACCGTATAAAAATGGCTGATGGTGCAGACCACCAGTATCGCCATCGTACCGTAAATGCCATTCAGTGGATTCGCCGGTGAATTGAAATAGAAAATGTATGCTAGCCCCAATACCAACCCCGGTACGGCGAGCGGAAGAATGGCCATCATATGAAACAGGAATTTTGCAATGACAAAGCCTTTGAGCTTTTCCACCAGATAGGCATTGAAGAAGATAAAGAAGGTGCCGATCAGTGCGGTGTAGGTCGCCATACGGATGGAGTTCCAATAGGCTTCCCAGCCGCCACCATCCATCAGGTCAAACCGGTAGTTGTTGAATGAAAGTTCGAGGTTGTATGGCCAGAACTTCACCAGAGATGCGTAAATGGCCATGCCAATGATCCCCAGAATGGTCGTCGATAGTGCGACCAGAATGACGGTGAAAACCTTGTCGACCACCGCTCTTTTTTCGGGAACCCAGGGGACCGCTTTGGAGGTTAGTGCGGCAGATTGCCTGCGCTGCACCCAACGGTCTGCGATAAACGTCAGTAACGCCGGTAGTAGCAGGATAACACTCACCGCTGCCCCCATCTCAAAGTTCTGTTGGCCGATAACCTGTTTGTAAATGTCGGTCGCCAGAACATTGAATTGTCCTCCAATGACCTTGGGTACACCGAAATCGGTAATGACCAGAGTAAAGACCACAAACGCGGTACTGATCAGGCCGTATTTTACGCCGGGCAGAGTCACCGTCAGGAAAGTCCGGAAAGGTGAAGCACCGAGTACCTTGGCTGACTCATAAAGCCTTGCATCGGAGTTAGCCAGAGCGGTCAGTAGAATCATCAATGCGTGAGGGAAGGTCCAGAAGCAGGAGCCTATGACAACTCCGATGGGGCCATAGATGGATTCTCCCATCAGCAGCTCCTTCAGTACTCCCTGGTTACCGAACAGGTATACAAGACTGATGGCAGGGAGCAGGGAAGGGGCCAGAATCGGGAGGACCAGAATGGTTCGGAAGAGCCCTTTCAGCGGTAAGCGGGTACGGTTGATCGCATAAGCCGCACAGAAGGCTAAAGTGGTGACGATCAAAGTACTGAGCAGAGCAACCGTCAGAGAATTGGCTATAGAGCCGACCAGGCTTGGTGTGGAAACGTAGGTGGCAAAGTTCTGCAGACCAACGAACTCACCCTCGTGGTTCTGTACACTCTTTGACAGCAAGGTGTACAGAGGAGCCACTACCGCGATCACGAGTCCGACCATACCGATGGCCAGGACGCCGCCAAGCAACCACTCATCCGTGCTCCGGCGGGACAGCGCCCCCGGTTTTCTGAAGCTCATTGACTGATCTTTTGTGGCGATCGAAATGCTCATGATGAGGCCTTTTCAAACAACTGCAGTCGATGTCGCGGAAGTTGAATGTCTACGCTTTGGCCACTGCTAAGTCCGAGTTCAGTCAGCTCATTCATGGAAATGTCTGCGATCAGTATCTGACTGTGACCGTTCACCGCGACTCTCGAACGTGCTTTGGAACCAAGAAACTCAATGTCGAGAACAGTACCGTTCAGGACATTGTGACGATCTCCATTCAGGCGCAGACGAATATCTTCAGGGCGCACAGCCACTCGAAGCTGGGAATTCAGGTTGAATTCACCCCGCTGGTTGATATCAAGTCGAAGTGACTGGGTCTGTATCTGCTGGTGCTCGCAAAGGTGCCCGTCGAGGAAATTCATTTCGCCGACGAAGTCAGCCACGAAGGCCGACTGGGGAGAGCAATAGATTTCCTCTGGAGTCCCGATCTGTTCGATATGGCCATGGTTCATGACCACAATGCGATCTGCCATGGTCAAGGCTTCTTCCTGATCGTGAGTCACCATAATCGTGGTGACTCCAAGCTTTTCCTGAAGCTGTTTAATTTCGTGACGTAAATGAGCCCGTACCCGCGCATCCAGTGCTGAAAGTGGTTCATCCAATAACAGCAGTCCGGGAGAGGTGGCCAGAGCTCGGGCCAGAGCCACCCGTTGCTGTTGTCCGCCCGAAAGCTGGGAGGGATATTTCTGTTCGCTCCCTTCCAACCCGACAACCGACAGTAGTTCCCGAATCCGTGTCATTCGATCCTGGCGGGACATACCACGGGATTTGAGGCCATAACCGATGTTGTCGGCGACAGATAAATTGGGGAATAACGCGTAAGACTGGAATACGATACCGAAATCCCGGTTTTTTACCGGTGCATTGGTGATGTCGCGGCCTGCCTGCAGGATTTGTCCGGAACTTAATTCGTCCAGGCCTGCAATAACCCGAAGCAGAGTGGTTTTTCCGCAGCCGGAAGGGCCCAGGAAGCAGACAAACTCGCCTTCATTTATTGTCAGCGATACTTTTTTCAAAGCCTGGAAATGGCCGAAATACTGATCAATATCGATCAGCTGCAGGTAGGGATGGGATGTCATAAGTCGTGTCTCATTGCGATTGAGTGTCGATGTTTTCGCAGGAACTGAACCTCGAATGCTCTTCACCGATAACCCCGCCATCAGGCGGGGTATCTTCGTTCAGGCGTTATGGATTCAGCCTGATTTCTTATTTTGCTTCACTCTTGCCGTCGAAACGTTTTTGCCACTCTGCCAGGATGTTTTCGCGGTTGGATGCGGCCCAGGCAAAGTTGTTGTCGATCATCAGGCCTTCGGCATTCTCAGGGAAATATTCGACTGGTTTGGCAACACCGGGCATGGCGACAACGGCATAGCCTTCGTTATAGGTTTCGTTGGCCTTACGCGATACAGTCCAGTTCACTAAGGTTTGGGCGGCTGCCAGCTTTTTGGTGCCTTTGACAATGGCAGTGGCTTCCATGTCCCAGCCGAGACCTTCAGAAGGGAAAATGATGTCTAGAGGGGCGCCAGCTTTCTTGGACTTTGCGGCGCGGAACGCGAAGGAAATACCGATGGGGGTTTCACCTGCGGCGGCCAGTTTGCATGGCTTGGAGCCCGAGTGAGTATAGCGGCTGATATTCTGGTGAAGGCCTTCCATATATTCCCAGCCTTTCTCTTCACCAAACAATTGGAGCCAACTGCTGACATCCAGGAATCCGGTGCCGGAGGAGTTCGGGTTCGGCATGATGATGTGATCTTTATAAACCGGTTTAGTCAGATCTTCCCAGGAAGTGGGCTTGGGCAGGCCGTATTTTTCGGCTTCTACGGTGTTGAAACAGACGGCTGCCATCCAGGCATCCATACCGGTCCATACGGGATCAGCATTGTTGTCTCTGAACTTTTTAGACAGATTTTCGTATCCATTGGGTTTGTAGGATTGCAGCATACCTTCGCCGTCCAGCAGCATCAGGCTTGTCGCAGCCAGACCCCAAACGACGTCAGCCTGTGGATTTTCTTTCTCTGCCAAAAGTTTGGCAGTGATGATTCCGGTGGAATCCCTGACCCAATTGATTTTGATGTCCGGATGCTCTTCATTGAAGCGGGCAGCGTATTTTTTTAGGTCCTCCGCTTCGATAGCAGTGTAAACAGTCAGCTCAGTTTGTGACGCGTAGGCAGAAAATGAACAGATGGCAGCTCCAGCAAGCATGGCAAGTCGCTTAACAACAGCTTTAAGTTTCATTCTGGGGTCTCCTCGGATGATGTTTTGCGGTTGTATATCTGGTCTATACCAGATTTGAACTAGAGACTAAAACCTAAATATTGCAAAACTGTGACGTTTTTATGAATTGGAGAGGAAATATCAGGAAATGCAGATTTAACGTGATTTTTCTAAGGTGATGTGGTGTGACGTTATTGGCCGTGGATGCCGACCTGAATAATGACGGCATCGTGGCGCCAGTACTCATAGTCAATTTCGATGATTTCACCGCTTTCATTATAGTTGATGCGTTCAATCTGAAGTCCGGGAAGACCGGCGGCAATACCCAGGTCAGTGGCTGCCGAGGTGGGCAGGGCAGTGGATTTAAATGTGAGATCCATCGCATGGTATGTCTGGCCGAATCTTGGCAGCATACGGGTAAGGGATTGGGACAAATCTTCCTTTTCTATTCCCGACAGCAGATTGACGTTGAGAATCATGTGCTCAATCAGGACCGGGCGCCCCTCAATGGAACGTCGCCTGTGCAGCTTCAACAGAGGGGTTCCCTTGGACGTCTGCATTTGTTTTGAAAGTTGCTGGTCGGCGGCAATCAGTTCTTGGCTGATAAGCTCGGTCTGAGGATGCAGTCCCTGTTTGGAGACATATTCAACAAAACTTTTGCGCTGGGCAGGTTTATAGATCACCGCTGGAGGTGAGACGAACCAACCCCGTCGATTCTGGCGATAGATGAGGCCCTGTGCTTCCAGGGTTTGCAAAGCTTGCCTGACGGTAATCCGGGTTAATCGGAATTGCTCACCTATTTCCCGCTCAGAAGGAAGTTTGTCGCCCGGTAGCAAAGCCTCCTGATTTATCAGGTAGCGAAAATGCTGTTCCAGGTGACGATAATGGTTGGCATTGCCGTCTGTTGGTAAAGAATTTGTGGTCAAATGAGAAGGGACCGTTCTGCTTGTATGGTCTAGTCCAGATGTTTGCGTATTTTGCTAATATTAGGTGACAAAATAATGACAGTACAGTGACAGATCCCGCATTCTTTCTGATTATTCTGTTCTAACACTGTTTATTCTGTCCTAACCCTTTCTATTCTGTCCTAGCAGGGTAAAGGGTAAATAGGCAAACTATCAGGTTGCGATGGAGTGTCAGGCTGTGATGGAGTTCCACCATTTCACTTGATATCTGACCGGATCACGAACAGAAAAGGATTTTACAGGGATTTTGAATTGGATGGCCAGTTTGTCGGCCAGTCTTCGGCGAAGTTCTGATGGCAGCCGAGGAAACACGATGGCATGTAGAAGAGCCTGTTTTGATAAGACCTGTCCAAGAACATAACTATGCTGCAGATCAAATCCCCCTCTGTTTTCACGCAGCCAGGCCCGCCAGACTTCAGGATCGGGATTGATTACTTCCATATTCTCTCCATAGTCCTGTCCGGCCGGGTGCTTGGGGGATTCTCCTTTTTTGAAGGATTCCAGCTCCTCTGGAAACAAGTCTTCTTCTGAGAAAGTTTCCTTTACGAAAACTTCCCCATAAAGGTTGGCTCCTAAAATCAGTTGGCAGGCAGTGGCGGCAACAGGAGCTAGCTCCTCATTGTACATAGCCAGTACCAGGGGTTTAACGGCACTGAGTTCGCCTGATAAGCCAAGCACATAGAGTTGTTCGACGCTGGCTTGTTCGGGGGAAAGATTATCAATCAGGCTCTGGATGCTAGCGTGATCACCTGCCAGCGCCAGTGGCAAAGCGAAAGTCTCAAGCTCATTCTGCATCAGAGGTATGACTTCCGCGCTGCCCAGCTTTAACAACGCGATTGCCGCTTCCTGTCTCACCGTTGGGTTGTTGTGCTGCAGCAAAGGGGAAATGAGGTCATTCAGCCCAGGCAGTCCATTGTTACCCAATAGGCGAACGGCTTCAGGCAAGTACCAGGATGGTGAGTTTGCGAGCAGGTTTTCAGCCCCTTTGGTGTCGACATAATCTGTACGGCAGGCAGCTTCTGCGACCATGGGTAACAGATTGCTATGCCGGCTGTTGAGTAATTTGGCGAGTCTGGAGTGCAGCTTTCGAGGGTATTCCTGAACCAGTGCCAGGCTGACTGCCTGGAGCTTGGCAATGAGCTCTTCGTCAGGCTCTTCTTCCGGTTCTCCCCCGTCATTTGCTGGTTTATCTTCCGGATTTCCCGCAAGAACTTCCCAGACTTGACCTATCGCTGCTGTCCGTCGACGCCGGCATAATACGCAGGTAATGGTAAATATTGTGCCAGCATCCGCATCATCCAGCATTTCGATGAAGATATCTTCTGCTGTCTGGTCACCAATGACCAATGCATCAATATGGGCTTCGAGCCTGGCTTCAAGATCACTACAATCCTGCCAGGAGCCTTCCGGGTCATCTCTCCAGGGCGCCAGGCAGTCATACAGGTAGGCTGCTTCCTCCAGGTGTTCTACATAGAGCTCTTGATAGAACTGGGATAAGGAAACCGCCATTGCTTAACTAGCCTTCTTCTTGGGTTGCAATACCTGTGCGCCAGGTATCTTGATGTTGAGTTCTGCCAGATCAAGATGTCCTCTGGGAGTGGGGACCAAAGCCCGCCAGAACATGATGAGCTGATGATCGTCGGTATTGACGATAACGGTATCCAGGTTCGTGCCGGCCACCACATCGTCTCTGAAGTGGAACTTCATTTGAAACACCGGAGCCGGGAGTCCCGGTAGCTGAAAGGCCAGCCGTCCTCTCTCCGAAGCATTCACAATAATGACTTCTTCGTCTCCCTGGAGATAACCCGGGACCTGGAGGCCAGAGTCTGCGGCATTGAAAAACGCCCGGTTGAAGTCCTTCGGGAGCAGAGGCTTTCGCTTGGTATCCCAGTGCTCATCATAGGTGCCGGCATATTCGCTGCGCGGTGACCAGTGAGGAGAAACAAAGCCGAAACCACACGGGGGAGGTCTATCCTGCCAGTGTTGAATCAAATGGTCCGGGTTTTCGATATTCGGAAGTGGAAGTCCTTCAGGGAATGGCTGCTTTTTGTCCGCATACCCTTTTCCTATCGGGTTGCGGGCTTCAAAGCTCGGGCGATCAGGGTTTTCCACCCGCAAGTCCTGCCCTCCAAATGCGTTCTCCCAGATCAAGGGGATTTTTTCAAAAGGCTGGGGGAAACTGGCTGTTGGGTTTATACCGTTTTCCCAGACCCTGTCGCCAAATACCATGGCGGTTTTTTGAATGGGGCCGATGCGGATTCCCACCTTGGTTTGCCGGTGCTGGGGAGATTCAGGATATGCGTGGCCTATCAGGACGACATCCGTTGCCTGTTTGGTTAACGTACATTCAGGCTCATATTTCAGACTTGTCGTCTCGGGGTCACCGTAATACTCGCCAGCCAGCAACAAAGGGGGCTGTTCTTCAGCGAGACGCAACTGACCAGTGTCTACGATATCGTAGGTGGCTTTCAGCAGGACGGTGTACACCGGCCGAAAATTTTCGTCGTTGTGGGGTAGAGCTTCCGCAGCAAAGGGAGTTCGGTTATCTATCTCAGGATGCGACATGTATTTGCTTGTTTATTCCCGGCTTAAAGAGTTTTATCACAGATAAGACACTTTATCGTTTCCATTGAGGGGATGGAAATAATCGGCGCCTGCAGGACCGGGAAAGGCGGCGTATTCTTATCGTTATGGAGCATGATATCGAATGCCCGGCAAACGTTTTTACCTTCGAATTTGACGTCAAAGGAATACAGCACGAATTCAGCCTTACCTTTGGTTTTTGAGCTGGCGACGCCGCCACCGGCAGTTCCGGCTTCATCTCCGGTACTCATTTTGAAATTGGAATCCTTGACGCATGTAGGATTGCCGTCACATTTGACCTTTTTGGTGCCTTTGTCCGTATCGGAGGACATGGCGATATTAGGGTAGGGAATGGGGACAGGACCTCCGGGCGTTGGCGTCTTACAAACGTCCGGAAACGCGATTGTCGTGCCGCCACTGTCTTTGTGGACAACAGACATCTGGTTTACACCTACAGTAACTCCCATTTAATCACCCCTGATCAATTAATACCGATTCTCGCGCCTTTGATTTTGTTACTCTCCTGGGCGCGGTTGAGAATGTTCTTCCCTTTGATTACCACTTTGCCGTCGGCTCGGAGAAGGATGCTGCTTTTGCCGCACACCAGTTGAATCTCCTGTTTGGCGTCAAACAATACCTTCTTTCCGTCAATCACGGCCGCATCAGGTACCCCGTTGGGTAGCGTCACCGTTTGATCCGCGTTGGCAACAAGGCGATCACTAACAATACCGATAATTACCGGCTGATCATAGCGATTGTCTTCGAATACCAGCAATAGCCTTTGTCCGGCGATTGCCTGGCTGGGAGGAATTGTAATCGTGGTCCTGGCTACGAGAGGCCCTGACGTATTGCCTTTAAAATCGACAATGGCTCTTCCCTCGTCATCCACCTCCACAAGCTTTCCGACCATCGGGCTTGGTGAGGTTTCCGGTTCCATTTTGAATAGTTCGTTGATTTCACCCATGCTACTGTCTCGTTGGCTTTCGGTGTCCAGGTAAGCAAGTTGCGTCAACCCTAAATACAGGATTTATCGACTCACTTAATCATAGTCTCGTTAGATTATAGCGACAAAAGTCACAATAAACCGTCATTCACATAATCAAAGATTTAGCTGTTTTGAACAGGGATTGTGAAGCTGCGACATATTGCATGAAAACTGCGCCATTTTCATTCCTGAGACCTGGAATTTTGATTAACTGTGTTAATCTGACCTGACAATGAATCAATAAAATAATAAGAAGCACGGATACTCGATTAATGAAAATTGACAGCCAGTTAATTCTGCTTGCCCTTGGACCGGTATTTGTCGGCCTGATTATCCTTGAGGCATGGTATTTGCGCGACAAACAGGCGCAGTATCCTCTGGCGAGATACTCCTGGAGCGATGTTATTTCCAATGCGACTCTGGCCCTGATGCACCAGGGGACTGATGCGCTGACCGCGCTCGGAGTCATCCTCATCTATCAGGCGATCTTTGATTTTCGTCTTTTTGAAATTCCCGATACCTGGTGGAGTTTCGTTCTGTTGTTTGTGCTTCAGGATTTTCTCTATTATTGGTTCCATCGCGCCCACCATCGGATTCGCTGGTGCTGGGCGGCTCATGTTGTGCACCATTCCTCGGAACGTCTGAATCTGTCGACTGCGTTCCGTCAAAGTTTGATGTATCCGGTTTCCGGGATGTGGGTTTTCTGGTTGCCGCTCCTCTTGTTGGGGTTTTCACCCGAACAGACCATTGCCATGGTGATGCTCAGTCTGGCCTATCAGTTTTTTATTCATACTCAGGTTGTGGACAGGCTTGGTTGGCTGGAGACTATTCTGAATACACCTTCTCACCACCGGGTACATCATGCTCGTAACGATCGGTATATCGATAAAAACTTCGGCGGGACTTTGATTATCTGGGACAGAATATTTGGTACCTTTGTGGAGGAGTTACCGGAACTCCCGTGCGAATATGGCATCGTCAGGCAGATTCATACTCACAACCCATTGCGGTTAAGCTTCCATGAATGGCAGGATATGTTCCGTGATGCCTTTGCCAGAGGAATATGCTGGCGACACCGGTTGATGCATTTGTTTGGGCCTCCGGAATGGAAAGAGTCTTTGGCTGATCAGGACTCTGGTTCAAATATTGGCGAAGGCTTGGAATCAAGCGATTGCGCGGCCCTGAACCGGATCACTGAAATTAAACGCTCACAATCCTGAAAAGAATTGCGACCCGGAGGACAAATGCTACTGGAAGGCTCTTGCCACTGCCGTAAAATCAAATTTTCCCTGCACTCCAAGCATCCTTACCCGTTTAATTATTGCTATTGCTCCATTTGTCGTAAAACGGCAGGTGGCGGCGGATACGCTATCAACCTGAGTGGTGATTTCGATTCACTCCAGGTCGAGGGAAGGGAGTACTTGAGTGTCTATCAGGTAGAAATTGAGGACGATAACGGGAGCGTCACACAGAGTCCCGCCCAACGACATTTTTGCCGTCATTGTGGGAGTGCCTTATGGGTATGGGATCCCAGATGGCCTGAGTTGGTCCATCCGTTTGCATCAGCCATTGATTCGGATTTACCCATTCCCCCTGAACGAACGCATTTGATGCTCAAATACAAGGCTCCCTGGGTTGAACCGCATATTGAGAGCCGTGACCGGAAGTTTGAAGAGTATCCGGATGAGTCTATTGCTGATTGGCATCAACGGCTGAATCTTGAGAAGTGAGCCACAATCGGGAGAAGGCGGCGCGCATACTTTGATATACAGGGAGCGTTCTATCATGTGGGGAGCACTCTATTATGTGGGGAGCGTTCTTTTATGTGAGGGGCGTAAATTATGAGATTTAGATGGCCCTGATCCCTGCTGCCGTTGCGGAGGGGATTTTTCATGGTAACGACCCACAGTCCAGCTCAGAACAATGAATCCGAGTAACGACCAGATCAATTCCCATGAGGTAAATACCCAGGCACCGAAAATGACCACAACACAATCCGCAGCAAATAGCGTCTGTCCCGCGTGAAGGTCGTAGCGATGTTCGGCCCAGACAGCAACGACATTGACGCCACCCAGCGATGCACCCTGCCTCATGACCCAAGTCAGCCCTGCACCGATCAGTCCACCGGCCATGATCCCGGCCAGCCATTGTGGAATGGTCTCTACCGACATTACGCTTAACAGGCCGTCCGTCAGCAGGCTGACAAATGCAATAGCGAACAGGGAAGTAAAAGTGAACTGCTTGCCGAGGGCAAACCAGGATAATAAGAAGAAAGGACAATTCAGTAGAAAGAACCACGAACCGAAACTAAGTGGCACCCAGTGCGTTAGAATGATTGCCCAACCTGCCACACCACTGACCAGTAGATGGGCGCTGTTCAGAAAAAACAGACCCAGTGCAACCAAGCCACACCCTTCAATAATGGCGAGGCTTTTTCTCCAATTAGACAGCATAGAATACTCCGGTTTTTGAGGATCGCTCTTAACCAGCTAGTCGGCATTTTGGGATCACCAAAAAAGCCGACCAACAGCTTTGAACCGGATAAGCAACTTTGCTGCCAAGTTGGATGATCGATTTTTTGAATTAATCTGCCAGGTTAAACAATCAGGCTCCCATGATGCCCAGGCCGCATACCCGCAGCGTTTGACCGGTTATGCCATAAGCGCCTGGGCTGGCCAGAAACGTAATTGCTTCTGCAACATCATGGGGCAACCCGCCCTGTGAGAGGGCGTTGAGTCGCCTGCCAGCCTCACGGGTGAGAACCGGCATGGCGGCGGTCATATTGGTTTCAATAAACCCCGGTGCGATGGCGTTGAAGGTGATGCCTCGGGAGGCCTGAACCGGTGCCTGAGCCTTCACATAGCCTATCAGGGCTGCTTTGGTGGCGGCATAGTTACTTTGGCCAAAGTTGCCTGCAATGCCGCTGATAGAGGATAGACAGATCACTCTACCTTCGGAATTCAGTAGATTTCTTTGCTTCAGGCATTCATCAATATTGAAAATGGCTCCCAGATTGACTGCTATGACAGAGTCCCAGTAGTGCTCAGGCATTTTTGCCAGTGACTTGTCCCGTGTAATTCCCGCGTTATGCACCAGGATATCGATGCCACCACTATGGTGTTCGATGAAGTCGGCGAGTTTGTCGGCGGCATCTTGCTGAGTGATATCCAAGGTGATGGCAACGCCGTTAATTTCTTCCGCCAGCTGACTGAGTGATTCCTCTGCGGCAGGAATATCCAGGCAGATAACTTTGGCACCTTCCTGGGCTAGTCGTTTTGCGGTTTCAGCTCCGATACCGCCGGCACTTCCCGTGACCAGGGCGAATTTATCGGCAAGTGTTTCTGAGAAAGTGATCCTCTCAGGTGGATTGACCTGATTACTCAGGTGCAGCGCCTGTCCGCTAACAAAAGTTGAATGGTGACTGCATAAGAAGCGAATCGGCATTTCCAGCCGCGTCTCTGCGCCTTGACTTAAATAGATGAGATTTGCCGTAGAACCCTTCTTGCCGATTTCCTTCGCCAGGGAGCGGGTAAAGCCTTCAAGTCCTCTGGCCAGTGCTGCCTGCTGAGGTGATTGTTCTTCCTCCGGTTCCCTGGCTAGTACCAGTATTCTGGCATTGCGTGTGAGCTTTGATATGAGTGGTTGGAAGCTATCAAACAATAATCGGTATTGGGTCATGTCTTGAATGGCGGTCCCATCGAAGATCACGATCTGAAAATTCTCGTTGCCCTCTAGATTCCCTTTCTCCCCAGTTTTCCGGATATCATCAGAGGCAGTGCCATCAGAGTTAATGTCATTAGAGGTAATGTCTTTAGAGGTAATGTCTTTAGAGGTAATGTCTTTAGAGGTAATAGAAGGCCACTGGATTTTGGGGGCAGCGCCGGCATCAGTCAGCGCTTTTTTCAGAAAGCGCAGGCATCCGCCTTTTGAGGGCGACAGAAGCAAGGTGTTGCGATCTTTCAATGGATGAGCTGTAAATCCAGTGGTTTCCCTAGCCAGTATGGTCGGGGTAGGTAATCCTATGGTTTTGATGATTTTTGAGGTTCCTGGCGAATTTGCCAGAGTAAGCAATAGATCTGACATGGTATTTACTCAGCTGAAAGTGCGTCCGGTAAAGCGGACCCTGAAGTGTTGTTATGGTTGTTTTTAATTTGTCGTTCTAGTTTGTCATTTTTATGATCATTAGCACGCCGGCGGTCGATATACCGCCGGCTGAAGAGCGTTACAGGCGATCAATGGTTTTTTGAATGTTGGCCAGTCGATCAGCATTGGAGGGGTGAGAACTCAGGAAGCCACCATCACCGCCGCCAGCCTTGGTCTGCAGCGTTTGAATGGCTCGTTTCATGGCATAGGGATCGCGTCCGAGACCTTTCAGGGACCGGACCGCATAGGCATCCGCTTCGTTTTCGTCGCTTTGTGAGAAACGTGCATTCACTGCAGCGTAGGCGAGTTGGCCCAGTTGAGACTGGGTTAGTTCACCAACGGTTCCACCGACAGATCCTACCGCCTGAAAAGCGGTATCCGTCAACAGGCGCTCCCGCATCTGGTTGTAGCTGTGGCGCAGCGCCACGTGACCGATTTCATGTTGCATGACTGCAAGCACCTGGTCGTCAGGCATCACATCCATCAAACCGGAGTACACCCGGACGGTCCCGTCAGCCATCGCAAAAGCATTGATCTGGTCGGAAATATAAACTTTATAGTTCAGCGAAACACCATTGATGGAGGTTTGCCCCTTGGTCATATTGGCAAGCCTCTTGGCGTAAGTGCTGCTGGCTGGTGCGATTTTGCTTTTCTTATCCATTTCAGCCGCTGCGGCTGCGGAAGCTTCAACCACCTGGCTTTCACTTAGGGTTGTGGCCTGGAGAACGCCCTGTCCAATGACAAGTGCTGATTGTGTGTACTGTCCATTCTGGCAACCGCCCAGAATAAAGGTAGAGGCAATGACGGGAATCATGAGCCGACGCAGCATATTAGTATCCTTCGCTGAAGATTAGAAACGATGGTTCCGGGACATAAATGTACCAGGAAAAGAAAAATAGAAGACTATGCCAAAAGCGATGGTTATTAAAGTCGCAGGTAGGGGAAAGGCAGGGAAAACAACCTTTGGATCAGGAATTCTCAGTGTCTGCTGTGAGAGATGCCCCAAGGCTGGCGGCAAATTCAGCGAGAGGAGTAATGTGTTGCTCCGGCAGCAGTACTTCCATGGTGACATCCTGCGAATACTGTACGTCACCTATGAATCCCTGATGTTCATCCACCCAATGACGGATCAATTGTTCGTATTTGAAATCGCATTGAATGGAGACCTGCGTCAACGAGGGCTGTTCAATGGTGGGGAGTTGCTCCATGGTTTGTTGTGCGGAAGAGGAATAGGCCCGTACCAACCCTCCTGCGCCCAATTTGATACCACCAAAGTAACGGGTGACCACCATCATGATGTCTCCAACCCCTTTATGTTGGAGAACGTTCAATATGGGTTTGCCTGCAGTACCTCCGGGCTCACCGTCATCCGACATGGCAACACTGGCCGGTGACCAGGGATTGCCGAGAATATAAGCCCAACAATGATGGCGGGCATCCGGGTACTCCTGTTTAACCTGCTCAAGAAAATCCATGGCTTCTTCACGGGTGTGGGCAAATCCTGCACGAGCGAAGAACTTACTCTTTTTGACTTCGTAAAGGGTTTCAAGCGATTTTTCGGGAACCGGATAACTCATGAGAAAACTTTGGGCTTGCTCTGGTGTATGCGCGGCGGATTATAAAGGAAATTGTCGAAACTGGCTCTAGTGAATATTCCCAAAACCCTCAACTGGTGGGATAATGCGCACCAACATTGTCGGGGGCGTCCTGCCTCATTCATGACAATGGATTCTTTTATTCGTGTTTTGTACCGCACAGCCCTGAAAACAGGAGTATCCGCCTGTTCGTTCGGGGCGTCCGCAGTACCGTATTGACCGCCAACCCAGATGCGCTGGTTGTTGTGCACTTAGTGTTTGCTTTTCAGAGTGTAGAGCAAGGAGTGTTATGAACCCCTGTATTACCTGTGGTGCCTGCTGCGCCACATTTAGAGTGTCTTTTTATTGGGCTGAAGCCGATCCGTTTGCCGGTGGTACAGTACCACCGGAGCTGACTGAGCAGATTTCTCCCGCCCTGGTGGCAATGAGGGGAACCAATCAGACTGATTGCCGCTGTGTCGCGCTGGAAGGAGAGATTGGAGGAGATATTCGCTGTCGTATATACGAACAACGTTCCAGTACGTGCCGGGAATTTGAAGCTGGGGAGGAGAGCTGTTTGCGTGCCCGGCGTAAACATGGATTAAGCGATCTTCTGATTCCAACGGTGGCCGCCTGAAACCCCGCAATATTGCTGACATGAGAGAGTATTTTTATCAGAAAATATTTTGAACTGCGTCACAAAAAGGGCTAATTTATAGGTATCGAGTTCCTCTTTAAATAATAAGAAAGACTAATTCAGGAGTGACTTATGGATACGACTCTTTCCGCGGTGATGATGATCGCCAGTGTGGCTTTGGTGTTGAGTGGGATCGGTTTGTTCTTTGGCGGTATGCTGGCAAACAATTCCGGTGAAGCCCGGGCCACAGGTGTACACGTCAACTTCAGTCCCCAGACGGTGGTGCTTCTATTGGCTGGTGTGGGTATGTATTTCCTTCCCCAAAAAGCTGTTGATCCGATTGCCGGCCTTGAACAACTTCCTGCGCCTGCGGCAGGTATTGCTGCCGGCTCCCAATATTCAGGTACAACCCTGCCTCCTCTGGGAGAGTTGGAGTCCTGGTTATTGAATACCTCCGGTGCTTTTCGTCTGGAGGTCTTCTCACTGGGCGAGCAGCATTATGATCTGGTCGGCAGCATGGATCTTTTCCCTCTTGATGAACATCAATACCAGATGTTCCTGGACATTCATCCGGAAGGGTCGGCAGCGTTAGATGAGTCTATGATCGGTAGTGGCCACCTTTATCTGGAGCAGGGACAATGGTACTTGATGTTTGAAGAGGGTAGCCCGGCGGTTGGTCGCACTGGACAGGCTATTCCAGTGCAGCTGGAACGTCAGGAAAGCTTTCTGGTCATGCAATTTCAAAACTATTCCGGCCAGACGTACCGTCAAACCTGGCGGCAGCTATAAGGCAAAAGCCGGCTTAAGTTCAGAAACTTTAGAGTGGCTGCCATGAGCCTAAGGGGCGATGGCAGTCACTCTCAAATAGGACAATTTGTTTGTTCTCCTCCCGATTCAGCAGAAAATTGCACGATTTTCTGCTGAATATTTGTCATTTGAAGATGACCTTTTTATCCTACGCACCGTGATGGTTTATCCGGCATCAAATGCCGGCTTCAAAACCCTAAACATGTTATTTGCATAAGAGCGAGCGCAATTTGAGTCTTCCAGAATTTATTCCCGGACAACGTTGGATAAGCAACACAGAACCCGAACTTGGCCTTGGCATTATCGTCAAATATGAAAGTCGGCGGGTCACCATCAGCTTTCCCGCGGCGGCGGAGGAAAGGGTGTATTCTGCCAATAATGCTCCTTTGAGCAGGGTTCGTTACCATGTAGGTGATAAGGTTTTTGATCATGATGATCTGCCTTATCGTGTGACCGGAGTGGAAGAGCTGAAAGGCTTTATCATTTATATCTGTGAAGACTTGTTGGGTGAAACGGTCAATCTCCCTGAGTTGGAGCTGAACAGTGCCGTTCATTTTTCCAGCCCCAAAGACCGTCTGCTGGCCGGTCAGGTGGATAAACACTCCCGCTATAAATTGCGCTACCAGACACTGAAAAACTGGGGGGGCTGGCAACAGTCGCAAGCCCGTGGCTTATTGGGTCCCCGGGTACAACTATTACCTCACCAGTTGTATATCGCAAATGAAGTTGGGCAGAGACATGCCCCTCGAGTTCTGCTGGCCGACGAAGTCGGTCTGGGTAAAACGATCGAGGCAGGATTGGTCATTCACCAGCAATTGTTGACCGGGCGTGCAAACCGGGTGCTGATCGTCGTGCCCGAGAGTCTGGTCCACCAGTGGCTGGTCGAAATGCTACGTCGCTTCAACCTGAGTTTTACCATTCTGGATGAGGATCGCTGCGAGGCGCTGGAAGAATCGAATGACGGCCAGAACCCCTTCGAGTCCGCTCAGTGCATAATCTGCAGTCTGGACTTGCTGGAATATAGTGAAACCCGCTTCGCGCAGGCCGAAGAAGCTGCCTGGGATATGCTGGTGGTGGATGAGGCGCATCACCTGGAGTGGACACCGGAAGCCTCCAGTCCCGCCTATGACCGAATTGAAGCAATTGCCCGAAAGAGCGCTGGTTTGTTACTCCTGACAGCCACGCCGGAACAACTGGGTGTGGAAAGCCACTTCGCCCGTCTTCGTTTGTTGGATCCGGACCGCTATCCGGACCTGGAAAAATTCCAGGAAGAAGAGGAGGGTTATGCACCGATCAACCACCTGATCCAGCAACTGATGTCAGAGTCCGGTGCATCCACACTTCAACAGTCTGCGGAATTGCAGGAACAATTAAGAGAGACCATTGGAGAAGAGGCTTTGAGCGCCTTGCTTCAAGAGCTCAAGGACGCAGAAGGTGAGGATACCCGGGAGATTATCTTCAAGGCCGTCAAATCGCTGCTGGATCGTCACGGAACCGGGCGGGTGTTATTCCGTAATACGCGCCATGCCGTCCGAGGGTTTCCAGATCGTCAATTAACCTCTTGGCCTTTGGAAGCTCCCGAGGCATACGCCTCATTTACCTCAGACGATGTCATGACGTTTTTGCAGCCTGAAAGAGCTCTGGGAGCCGACTGGATTGCCCAGGATTCGCGCATTCCCTGGCTGCTGGACTGGCTGAAATCACGCCGAACAGAAAAAACGCTGATCATCTGTGCGCAGGCGGAGACTGCAATGGATCTTGAAGTGCATCTGAATTTGCGTGGAGGCGTGCGTTCAGCAGTGTTCCATGAAGGTTTGTCGTTGCTGGAACGAGACCGGGCGGGCGCCTATTTTGCGGATCAGATCGAAGGCGCCCAGGTGTTGGTGTGTTCCGAGATCGGTAGCGAAGGACGTAACTTCCAGTTTGCCAAGAACCTGGTGTTCTTTGACTTACCTCTGAACCCTGACTTGCTGGAGCAGCGGATTGGTCGTTTGGACCGGATTGGGCAGCAGCACGATGTGGAAATCCATGTGCCTTATTATGAGAACAGCGCCCAGGAAGTTCTGCTGCGTTGGTACCATGAAGGTATGCACGCGTTTGAGCGTCCGTTTGCTGCAGGACAAAAGGTATACCAGCAATTTGCAGATGAGCTGCACGATTGCCTGATGACTCATAAGCAGGATGAGTTGAATGCTCTGTTAGGCAAAACTCGCGAGTTTAGTGATGCTATGGTGAAAGCATTGCAGGAGGGACGGGACCCATTACTGGAACTGAACTCCTGTCATCCGGATACCGCCAATAAGGTCATCGAAGCGATCGAGGGGCATGAGTTCGATTATGACCTGGAGTCCTACCTGGAGAAGATCTTCGATATCTACGGGGTAGAGCATGAAGCGCAAAGCGATGACGCGATCATTCTCCGCCCTGGAGATCACATGCATAGTGCCCACTTCCCGGCATTACCTGAAGATGGCATGACTGCCACTTTTGAAAGGCAGACAGCACTGGCCCGCGATGATATCCATTACCTGACCTGGGAACATCCGATGACGACCGGTGTCATGGAAATGATCCTGGAAAGTGAATTCGGCAATACCAGCGTCTGCACCCTGAAACTACCTCCGATCCAACCGGGAACCCTGTTGCTTGAAGCCATCTACCGTCTACGTTGTCCTGCTCCCAAAGCTTTGCAGGTAGAGCGTTTTGTCGGTCAGGTGGTTGAGCGCGCCGTGGTAGACAGCCTTGGCAATGATTTGGGGCATGTTTTGCAAGTAGAGCACCTGGATCAACTTGGTGAAAAAGTCCCCCGCCGTAATGCCCAGGATCTGGTACGTCATACCAGAGACCAACTGGAAGTCATGCTGGATAAGGCCCAGGAGAAAGTCCTGCCGAGACAGGATGCGCTGATCGAAGGTGCCATCAAGGAAATGCAGTCCAGGGCCAACGCGGAGATTGCCCGCATGGAAGCACTGGCAAAAGTAAATCCAAATATACGTCAGGAAGAGGTTGAGCACATACGTGCTCAGGCAGAAAAACTGGAAACCGCTCTGCGCAAATCCCAGCTGCAGTTGGAAGCCGTGCGGGTGGCTGTGGCGACCTGATCTCTCATCAAATTGTTCAGTTTTCTAAGCCGGTTACTGAGATAAAAAATACAGGTGATCGGCAGGAAACTGTAACGTGACATGGCGTTTTGTAACAGCGCTGTAAGCCCTTTGCAAAACACTGCAAAAGGGCTTTTATTCCAATTTATTAATAAAAAGTCATTTTTTATACTGCGCCCTCTAAAATTCACCAGGCTGCCATTGATTCGGCGGTCAATCTACAGGGCCGTTAGATATGCTGCAAAGAGTTCTGACCCTTTTGGGTGTCGTCGGACTTCAACTTCTCTCTTTCTCTGTAAGCGCGCAATCCTTTAATGAAACCCCGGATATTGTTATCGAGCCTGACTTTTGCTCGTTGTATCCGATCACGGTTTCCTCGCAATTATTACAAGGCGCGCAACCAGGGCAGAACTTCAGCTATATACCTCTTGGAACCGGTCCTGGAAACTATAACTGGTTAAGCTGGAACGGGCGTAAAGATGCCAACACTGTTGCCTATAGCCTGACTCCTCCAGGAAACAGCCAGAATTATGTGAACCCTGGTAACCAGTATGACCGGAAACTCAATGCATCTGATTGGGTGCAGGGTACTCCCGGGGTTAAGAACAGTGCATCGATTCGGAGAAATCTTGATGCTCTGTTGCAGCGCAATATCATCATTCCGGTGTGGGATAATTATTCCGGTAAGGGAGCTCATCTCAATTACCAGATAGGCCGCTTTGCTGTTGTGGCGCTTCAGGACTATCGCCTGAATGGCAAAGGCTATCTTTCTTTTACCTTTAAGCGATTTACCCGTTGTTATAATTCACGGCCAGTGGCGTTGGACCAGTCTATTTCTTTGGACGAAGATGCCAGCGTCAACTTTGCTTTGTTGACGGAAGATGCCGACGGTAACTCTCTTAGCTATGACATCATCGAGCCACCCCTGCATGGAAGTATTGAGCTGAATGGCGCTCAGGCAACCTACATTCCAGCGGCGGATTTTTATGGATCTGACAACCTGTCTTTCCAGGTTAATGACGGTGAGCAGCTTTCAGAGGTTGCCTCAGTAAGCTTCGAAATCCGGGCCGTAAATGACCGGCCAGTGGTGGTTTCCCAAACGGCTGAAGGTCCTGAGGATGCCCCGATTGACCTGAGCTTTTCCGGATCAGATATCGAGAATGACCCGTTGACGTTCAGACCTGTATCCCAGCCTCAGCACGGTACTTTAATCGAGACAGCGGATGGATATCAGTATATCCCTCAACAGGACTACTTCGGATCTGACCAGTTTACTTATGTGGCAAATGATGGCGAGCTGGATTCGGAAACTGCTGTCTATTCTCTCAATATTCTGCCGATAAACGACCCTCCTGTTGCCGATGCTCACACTTCAGAAGCGGCTGAAGATACCGCGATCGTTCTGAATTTGTCTGGCTCTGATGTTGAAGGTTCTCCGCTGAGCTTTCGTGTTGTGACTCAACCGTTACATGGCTCGATACAGCAGGTTGAAGGAGGCTTTCAGTATATTCCAGCCCCCGATTATTTTGGATCGGACAGTTTTGAATACCTGGTGAACGACGGTGAACTGGATTCCCAGTCGGCAACTTACAGTCTGAATATTCTCCCGGTCAATGATCCTCCAGTGGCCATACCCGGGATAGCCGAGGGAATGGAAGACAGCACAATTAATCTGTCGCTGGCCGGATCCGATGTTGAAAATGATTCATTGAGTTTCAAAATTGTTTCAGCGCCACAACATGGCTCTATTGTGCAGTCGGAGGGACAGTATCAATACATCCCGGTGCAGGACTTTTTTGGCTCCGACAGTTTCGAATATGTCGCCCAGGACGGTGAGTTGGATTCAGAGGCGGTGGTATATGAACTTAATGTACTACCGGTGAATGATCGTCCGACGGCGGAGAATCTCTCAGTGGAAGCTGAAAGCGGGGTTCCGGTTTCGGTGACCTTAAAGGGATCTGACGTTGAATCCTCCGAACTGACGTTCAAGCTCGTTGGTGAACCTCTGCACGGTGAAGTTATCCTGGAAGGCCATCAGTTGACGTACATTCCTGACTTTACGTTTGATGGCCTGGAAACCCTTGAGTTCGTTGCTTTTGACGGTGAAACAGAATCTGAAGTAACGACTCTGGAAATCCTGGTTAAAAGGCCTCTGGAGGCTGCAGGACAACAAACTCATGAAGGCAAAAACTTCTGGCTCCCTGCCACTATCAACTACATAACGGATGGCAACCTCCACATCTATATGGTGTCACCGGAACATGATGCTAACGTCACGATCAACATGCAGGTGCTGGGTATTTCCGAATCTCTTGAGTTGGTGGCTGGTGAAATCTCTACCTATACCATCCCGCTTAGCAGTATTAAGTCTGTGGGGGGATACGATGTTGATAAGCTTTTGGAAAAGCATGCGATCCATATCGAGTCGGACAAAAATATCGTCGTTTATGCCCTTAATCAGGCGACTCAATCGACAGATAGTTTCCTGGCATTGCCGGTGGAAGCTCTCGGTAGGCGGTATGTGGTGGGACATTATTTTAATGGCCCCGGGAAACCGGTCATTGGCTTAGTGGCGACGCAGGATAACACGGCGATACAGGTCCGACCGACGATGGACATGTTTGTTGGAGGTCAACAAGTCAAGTTGGGTGAAATCCTGACACTTAATCTGAATGCGGGGGATGTTTACAACCTCGATGCGACCGGTTCCGCAAAGGCCGACTTAACCGGCACATTGATAGATGCGGACAAACCAGTCGTGGTCATGGGGGAGCATACTTGTGCTTATGTACCGTCCGGCGTGCGGGCCTGTGATCATCTGGTCGAACAAATGCCGCCTTTGGATAGTCTGGGAACAGCATTTGTTACCGTGCCTTTCTATGGTCGTGGTGGTAATGCTGAAACGGGGCAATATGGCGACACATTTCGTATAGTGGCGCCCTATGAAAACACAGAAGTCTACATTGATGGCGTATTGAGCTATCGACTGAGCAGTCAGCAATATGCAGAGTTTGTAGCGCCAGAGTCCCAGCACATTAAGACCAGTAAGCCGTCGCTGTTGCTGCAATTTTCTAACTCCGATCATTTTGACAACACGGATCCTGAACGAGTTATCCCGGCGAACTATGTTGATCCTTTTATGGTGGTGGTACCTCCGGTCGAGCAGTTCTTGTCCAGCTACAATATCAGTACTTCTGCACGGGAACTGAGATATCAATTTATCAACGTATTGGCTCCCGTCGAAACACTCGACACCTTGACTCTCGACAATCAGCCGGTCGATGCGCAGAGTTTTGTGGTAACTACAGGGGGCGAATATGCTTATGCACAAATCAGAGTGTCTACTGGTTCCCACAAGATAGAAGCTGATGCTCCATTTGGTATCTACATATACGGCTACGACGATTATGAATCATATGGCCATCTTGGTGGCATGGCTTTTAGTCTTCCTGGAAACGTTCAGCGGATGGTCGTTGATGGCCCTCAGGAAAGCTCAGCCGGTGAGCAGATATGTGTTGTTGCCACTTTATACGATGCAGACTTTAGACCGGTAAATGGTGCTCGAGTAACATTCACTGCCGAAGAGATACGCCCAAGGCGCGGCGATGTCTTTACGGACGAGACAGGGAGAGGCAAATTCTGCTACACAAGCTTTCTGCCGGGAACAGAAACGCTATTTGTCGAAGCAGGGGCAGAACACACTACTCATAGTGTTCAATGGTTATCAACTGAACAGAATCTGCCTCCTGAAATTCTCTCATTGCCCAGCCTGACCTGGCTGGCAGGTGAAGTGTATTCCTATGCGGTTGAGGCTGTGGACGCTGAAGGCGGGGTTCTCAGTTATCACCTGACCCATGCTCCGGATGGGATGATCATCACTGATGATGGGCTGGTGGAATGGACAAATCCTCAAAATGTTCAGGATCAGTTGGTCGTTCTGGAAGTCAGCGATGAGCAGGGCGCTACTGCTGTTCAGTCGTACCGGTTATCCGAATATCAGGCATTTAACACACCTCCTGAGTTTCTTCATGCCGAACCTACTTCTACCGCAGTCGTTGGTGTTCCTTATCTGTATAACCAGTATTACCTCGATAAAAGTGGTCTCCGGACTGTCGTCGGTTTACAGGATATCGATGGTGATTCCTATGAGCTGACCATGATCCAGGGGGCAGATGAAGCTTATACTTTAAAAGCAGGTTCGAAAGACACGTTCATCTGGACACCAAAGAAAGCTGGTCAGCAGGATTTTGAATTGAATGTCAGGGATTACCGTGGCGGTGTTTCCACTCAGACATTCAGTGTGGACGTTGCTCCTAATGTATCGCCCAAGATTCTTTCGAATAATCCCCCGACAGGGGTTGTGGTTGGCCAAGCCTATGACTATGTCATCGATGTGGAGAACGACGTCCCGTTCAGCTCGACCTATAACGATGACCGAGTTACTGCCCGGGTATCTAAGGGACCCAAGCGGTTTAAGAACAACGCGAAATTGATAACCGGTACTAATAAATTCACTTTGCACTGGAAGCCCGGTGAAGCGGATATCGGAACTCATCAAGTGGGAGTGATGGTTTATGACTCGCAACTTATCACGGATGAAAGGCTGGAATTTTCCATTGAAGTCAGGGGAAGCAATCAACTGCCTGAATTCAATAATCCGCCGGTGTATACCGCGGTAGTAGATAATCCATATCAATATCAGATCGACGCCTCGGATGCGGATGGCGATAACATTACTCTCGGCATTGTTGATGGGCCGGAAGGAATGACGTTGTCCAGCGATGGATTGGTGAGTTGGACGCCTGATGCGAGCCAATTGGGTATTCAGGATGTAACTCTATATGCCGATGATGGTTTTGGTAAGACGTTGTTGAGCTACAGCATCAATGTGACCAGCGAACCTGTACCTTTGTCCGTTAACGTTACAGTTGATCCTGCAATCGTAAATGCAGACGAAATCGTTTCCATCGATATTCTGGCCAGCGGCGGGCAGGGTGCGAGAACCATGCTGCTATTGGTCGACAATCAGGAAGTGGCGGTGGATAGTTTTGGTCATGCAGAGATAACCTCTCCAGACAGCGGTGTTCATATTGTTGAAGCAGCAGTCACGGATGGTGTTGAAACTGTGATGGACTCAACGCGCTTCAGTGTGCGTGATCCTGCTGATACCAGTGCACCTTTCGCTGACATTACATCGCCTGAATACGGTATGCAGGTTACAGCACCAATCGAGATTATTGGATCTGTACAGGATGAAAACCTGGCTCTTTACCGGGTATTAGTGTCTCCAAGAGGACAGCAATCCTGGCAGGTCATTGCCGAAGGCTACCAGGCAGTCACTGATGCTGTTCTTGCCACTCTCGATCCCAGTCTGATGATGAACGGGCAATATGATGTTGCTTTGTATGCTGAGGACGTGAATGGCTTGATATCAACCGATAGCACAGTGATCTCTGTTGAGGGCGATCTCAAAGTCGGCAATTTCAGCATCACGTTGGAAGATCTCAATATCCCGATGGCCGGTATTCCTATCCGGGTGACCCGTACCTACGACAGCCGTCGTCGTTCGGAAGACCTGGACTTTGGCTATGGTTGGAGTCTCAGCTATCAGGATGTGAAGGTTGAAGAATCTCGTACTCTAGGAACCTATTGGGCTTTGAATCAGTATAAGCGCGGGCCGTCCGGTCTGATTCTGGACTTCTGTGTGGAACCTCTGGGTGCCCCAGTGGTGACTGTCACCTTGCCGGATGGAGATGTAGAACGATTTGAAGTAGCCGCCACACCGCAATGTAGTACTTATTCAGCCATCCTGGATGTGGATCTCAAATTCAATCCGGTGGGGGATACGCAATCCACATTGGAGGCTTTGGATAACCAACACGCTCACTATGAAAATGGTCAGTTGCTTGAAACTGGCGAGTTTTCAGGACCCGTTAATCCTGAGCGTTATTTGCTAACCACCCAGGCTGGTTATAAATACTACCTCAAGCAAGGGGTAGGTATTGAGAAGGTGGTTGATCCTAACGGCTATACGCTGACCTATACCTATGACGGTATTTTCCACTCCAGTGGCAAGGCAGTAACCTTTAACCGCAACAGTGAAGGAAAGATCACCAGCATTACCGATCCTAAAGGAAGTGTGCTGACCTACACCCAAGACGAGAATGGTAACCTAACAGCCAGTGCAGACACTCTGGGAGAGGAGACAACCTACACCTACAACCGGAACCATGGTCTGCAGGATATTATCGATCCGCTGGGAAGAACCATAGTCCGCAATATTTATGATGACGATGGCCGCCTGATTGCTCAGGAAGACAGCGATGGCAACCGGACGGAGTTTGATCACAATATCGAAGGGCGACAGTCCGTTGTTACGGATCGCAACGGCAACACCACGTTCTACTATTACAACGACCGTGGAGACGTTACCAGCAAAGTGGATGCAGAGGGTCAAACCTGGAGCTACACCTACGATGATCGTGGCAATCAGCTGAGCCAGACTGATCCGTTGGGGCATGTGACTTCATCTACTTACGATGATCGTGGCAATCAACTGAGCCAGACCGATGAATTGGGTAACACGGTGAGTTTCACCTATAACACCCGCGGTCAAGAGCTGACCATTAGTGACGCTCGCGGGAATGTCTACACTAACACCTATGATGGGGTGGGCAATCTCATGACCGTGACTGACCCACATGGAAATCAGGCTGAGAACATTCTTAACTTCGAAGGGTTGGTGGGTAAAACCAAGGATGTTGCCGGTTACACCACGCTTTACACCTACGATGAGGATGGCAACAAACTTACCGAAACCAATCCTCTGAGGGCAGTGACTTCCTACACCTATGATGACAACGGCAATGTGCTGACGGAAACCCAGAGCAGAACCGTCGATGGAGTCCAGCAGTCTGAGACAACGACCTACGTGTACGATGCGCGTAATCGTGTTGTCGAGATGCGCTATGCTGATGGCAGTACGACCACCACGGAATATGACGCTGCCGGTAACCAGATAGCGACAGAGGATGCTTGGGGTCGTCGTACAGAAATGGACTATGACGTCTATGGCCGAGTGAATGAAACACGTTATCCGGATGGTTCTTTCGAAAGTAAAACCTATGACGCTGAAGGCAATGTACTGACCGAAACAGATCGTTTGGGACGGGTCACAAGCTACACCTACGACAAGCTCAATCGGGTAACCCGAACCGATTTTGCCGATGGCTCGTTCACCAGTATGACCTATGACGAGGCAGGCCGTGTTGCGACCGAGACCGATGCCAACGGCCATACTACTGGTTATGAGTATGATGCAGCTGGCCGCAGGACTGCAGTAGTCGATGCCCTGAACCAGCGCCACAGCTTCGCTTATGACGAAGATGGTAACCTGATCAGCGAAACTGATGCCAACGGTCATACCACAACCTATGAGTACAACTCATTGGATCAACGGGTGAAGACGATCTATGACGATGGCTCCTTCACTCAAGAGGCTTTTGATGCGCTGGGTCGCCGGATCAGCAGCACGGATCAGGCGGGTAAAACCACTCAGTACAGCTACGATGCTGTCGGACGTCTGACCAAGGTCACTGATGTGCTGGGGCAGGCAACCACCTACAGCTACGATGAAGTGGGCAATAAGCTGACCCAGACCGATGCTGAAGGCAGAACCACCCGCTGGACCTATGACAGTATGGGCCGGGTACTGACCCGGACCCTGCCGATGGGGCAGGTGGAGTCCTTCTCATACGATGTCAGCGGTAATGTGTTGACTCACACTGACTTTAACGGTCAGGTGACGACATACAGCTATGACATCAATAATCGGGTGATCCGTATCGATTATGCAGATGGCGAAGTGGATAACTTTAAATATGATGGTCTGGGTAACCGGATAGAAGCGTCCAACAGTCAGGGAACCACCACCTACGCCTATGACCGCATGAACCGCCTGGTTCAGGAAGTGCAGCCAAGCGGTGTGGAATTGGGTTACGACTATGACAAGGCTGGGAATAAGACCGAAACCACCGTCACCGCGAACGGTGCCACTGAGACCACTACTTATCTGTATGACGAGCTGAATCGTCTGACCACAGTCATCGATCCGACTGGTGGCAGAACCTTGTATATCTATGACGCCGTAGGTAACCGGGAAACCGTCAGTCTTGCGAACAATCAGGCCACCTCTTACGAGTACGACAACCTGAATCGCTTAACCCGGCTGACGACTATAGATAGTCTGGACAACATCATTACAGACTACCGGTATACCTTACACATTACTGGAAGAAGGACACAGATCGAGGAGCTGCACACCGGCAGAACTTCGACCTATACCTATGACGATCTCTATCGCTTGACCAAAGATCAGATCACTGATCCGATCAACGGTAACTATTTGGCGGAATACCAGTACGACAAGGTCGGGAACCGTACCTACAGCATTATCGACGGGGTGCACACCGCCTATAGCTATGACGATAATGACCGTCTGACCCAACAGGGAGGTGTCAGCTATCGCTACGATGCTAACGGCAACACCTTGACCGAAACCGAAGATGGCGTTTCCAAAACTTACACCTACAACGCGAAGAACCAACTGACTGCCGCAACACAGGGTGGAAACAGGACCACCTACGGATACAACGTAGATGGTATCCGTACTCAGAAAACAGATGGTGCTTTAAGCACAAATTATGTGGTGGACAGTAACCGGGATTACGCCCAGGTTCTGCAGGAAATCACTAATGGCACCAAGCAGGTCAGCTACGTCTACGGCGATGACCTGCTAAGCCAGGCAAGAAACGGCAACCAGAGCTACTATGTCTATGATGGACTTGGCTCCGTTCGTTCTTTGACAGATACCACAGGTGCTGAGACTGACACCTACCAATACGATGCATTCGGAATCCTCCTGGCCTCCACAGGCACCACCGAAAATGACTATCGGTATACTGGAGAGCAGTATGATGCCGGGTTGGATCAGTATTACCTAAGGGCGAGGTATTACGACCAGGGAGTTGGGCGGTTTACGCAGATGGATACTTGGATGGGAGTTAACTCTGATCCGGTGACGTTGCACAAATATATGTACGCGAACTCTGATCCGGTTATGTATACCGACCCGACCGGTAATTTTTCGATAGGGTCTTTAATGTCTGGAATCGGAAATATGGCTAGGCTAGCAGGTTCCGCCATCGCTCGTACGCCTTCGCTTTTATCAAGGGCTGCTACAAGTACCGGCAATTTTGGTAGGGGGGCACTAAGATTACTTAGTAAATCTAAGAGTTACCTAAAAAGGCTTGCCAAAAAGTGCAAAATAAAGAATAACAAGCCTACGGCATGCGGTTATGCAAAGGGGCTTCTAGAAGCTGAATTAAAAATTCAAATACTTGTATCTACAACGCCAAACAGCAAGAAAAACGGCCCTAATCCTCGGGTAGTCGTAGTTGGTGCATTTGACAGTGCTAGAGGTAGAGGCACAGCAGCTTTTAATGGGTTTGCCAAAGGTACTCCTGCTATGAAAAAGAGACTACAGTTAGTTGGACTAAGAATAGGGCAAGAAAATGCGTGTGGTACAACAAATACTGTAGGGCGATGTGCTGAATATCGAGCTGCACATAAATTATTGAGATCAGGCTCTAAACTTAAACATATATATTGGACTCCTGCATACAGGGTAACTAAGGGGCCGGGTGGTCATCTTAAAGTTCAAAGGGAAATTGATTACTGTAATATTTGTAAAACAGGGTTGGAGTTATAAGGGGGGATAATGGAGTTAGGATACTACGTAAATTTCTGTCTTAGGGGGGAGTCATACTTTGAAGACTCTCACCCATCTTATGACAAGATTAAAAATGAGCTTTACCTTAATGTTTCTGAGATTATTGAATTAATAGATCTATGTGAAAGTGAACTCGACAGTGTTGGTATAAGTTTTCCTGGCGAAGAGCCTGGTAAGTGGGACGCGTTAGAAGTTCACGGTATAGACGGTAAAAGTTATAAGCTAGAATATCAGATTGGGCGTTCAGGGGGGTCTTATATTAAGGGTGGAGTATTAAAAGAAGAGATTTGTCCGTTGTTAAACGAGATTAAAAAGCCTATGAAGTTCTTCAAGGAATGCGGTTATACATATACTCCCTGGTGAGAAATATGAGGCCTGGAGCATATCAATGGGGTCAGAGATCTTTGATCTGATCCCCGTTTACTGTAGCCTGACAAATCTCAACATTGAGAAAGGATTTTCTCTATAGAAATTAAAGGGACATACATGGATGCCTCCCCGATTTAAAGGACAATGACGATTGCCGGTCGCGTACATATATCCGGTCTTTGTATGACGCAATTTAGCGCCTGACCATGATGAGATCCGCCCTCTACGTCTTTTCACCCACTCGGTGTTTGACCTTTGTCCCTTCACAAAAGTAAAGGGACAGCCATAAGTTAATGGCCTTAAAGAGTGATTGGCTATTGCGCAGATTTGCCCGGCAGCCTGCGCAAATGATTCCGGCACAGGTGGCTAAGCTAAGCTAAGTTGAAGGTAGGGGGTTTCTTCTTTTACCTTGATTTCAAATACTTAACCGTACGGCCGTCTTCGTGTAACACCCAAAGGGCTTCGTCATTCTGTGTTGGTGCAGGGCGCCCCTTTCTGATGGCTGAGAGAAGCCTGTCTAGTTTATCAAGGGTCTCTTGTCGATATTCTGCTCTGACGCGAATGCATTCATTCAGCATTTCTTCCATGGTAAGTTCAGTTAATTCTTTCGACATCGTTTTTCTCCTTCGTCACCAGAGCGCCGTTTTTTAGAGAATTTCGTTGATTATCACCCGTTGGATCATCCTGGTACAGCTCTATAGTAGCTCTACTTTTGAAATGGGCGACATTGACCTGAGTTCCCATGGAAGGGGTTCTACCCCGTGACTGCGGACACTTCTAAAAAGAGGCACAATGTGCCAAAGGAGTGTTTATGAGCAAACGCAAAAAATATAGTCCAGAGTTCAAGCGTGAAGCAATTGCTTTGACCAGACAACC
>NZ_MRYI01000161.1 GCF_002260525.1 Hahella sp. CCB-MM4 | reverse complement strand
TGCTGGTGCAATACTACGGGCTGGGCGAGGTCACCGGCGCGATCACCGTGCTGCGGCCCGAGGATCACACGCTGTCCGACGGCCCCGAGTCCCGCCCCGGCACCTGCGGGGTCGAGCGCACGGGCATCCAGATCACCATTCAGGACGACGAGGGGCGCATCCTGTCGCCCGGCGAGACGGGCGAGATCTGCGTGGTCGGCCCGGCGGTGTTCCCCGGTTATGACGATGACGCCGGCGCCAATGCCAAGAGCTTCCGCAACGGCTGGTTCCGCACCGGAGACCTCGGCCATACCGATCCGCAGGGGTTCCTGTATATCACCGGGCGCGCGTCCGACATGTACATCTCGGGCGGCTCGAACGTCTATCCGCGCGAGATCGAGGAAGTTCTGCTGACCTTCCCCGGCCTGTCCGAAGTCGCCATCCTCGGCGTGCCGGACCTGCGGTGGGGCGAGGTGGGCCTCTGTGTCTGCGTGGCCGAACCCGGCACCGCGCTGGCCGAAGAGGCGCTGCGCCAGCAT
>NZ_MRYI01000160.1 GCF_002260525.1 Hahella sp. CCB-MM4 | reverse complement strand
GCTGGTGCCAGCCCGGGAAGTAGTAGTAGCTGGCGACCTGGTAGAAGCCGAGGTTGAGGTCGATGGCGGGCATCGAGAACTCGGTGGCGTCGATGGTGCCAAGTTCCAGCGCCGGGAAGATGTCGCCACCGGCGAGCAGCTGGGTCGAGACGCCCATGCGCTCCATGACCTTCGCTCCCAGACCGAAGAAGCGCATCGACAGGCCGCGCAGGTCTTCGACCGAGTTGATCTCGTTGCGGAACCAGCCCGAGGCTTCCGGCGCGATGACGGCGCAGATGATCGACTTGATGTTGTGCGGCTCATAGAGTTCGTCGAGGAACTCCTGCCCGCCGCCGAACTTCAGCCACGCCAGATATTCCGGAGCCTGCGGGCCGAAGGGCACGGCGGCCAGCAGCTGCAGCGCCGGCACGCGGCCCGCCCAGTAGCCCGGCGTCGACCAGCCGGCTTCCACAGCGC
>NZ_MRYI01000159.1 GCF_002260525.1 Hahella sp. CCB-MM4 | reverse complement strand
CTGGAGCGCGATGCGGTGAGTCTGTGTACGTACGAGTGCCGACTGGTGCCGGGGTTGTTGCAGTCGGAGGCGTATGCGCGGGCGGTGTTCGAGGGCACGATCCCGCTGCGGACCGACGAGGAGCTGGCGGCGCTGCTCACCGCGCGGATGGACCGTCAGCGGATTATGCGGGAACGGCCTACGGTGGCGTTCAGCTTCATTCTGGAGGAGCATGTGTTCCGGCGGCGGTTCGGGGACGCGGAGGCGATGCGCGAGCTGTTCGACCATGTCCTTGAGCGCACCGCTCCGCGTAATATGACGCTTCAAGTGGTGCCGCTTGAGGCGGGGCTGCACCCGTGCCTGGATGGGCCGGTGCGGATCTTGG
>NZ_MRYI01000016.1 GCF_002260525.1 Hahella sp. CCB-MM4 | reverse complement strand
CCGACGGGTTTTACGCTTCTTATTCTGGTATTCGGCTTCGGAGAAGGTCATCTGTTCCATGGAAAGTATTCCTGATGAGTTAGCTTGGCCGTATTATGACTGATTTGGGGAGTTATTCAGAGTCTCCCTAACAAATCGGGACAACGCCTGAACTAGCAGCGAATACCTTTGGGCATTAATATCACCCGCAGATGGAGAAACCCAATTGGCATTGATCTCCAGTTGTATCGCTGGCACGTTTTTTAATGATGCAAACTTGGTTATGGTGTGGTTTTTTGAGGCTGCGAATCGATTTAACGAGATACTGCTGACACCTTCAGCCTGTAGGTGCGAGATCAAGTCAGACAACAGTTCATCGTGACCTAGTAAGGATTCCCCACCCATAGTGCCCAAATCAATATCATAGGATCGGTATGGATGGCTTCCATGCAGATCAAGTAAAAATTTCGGCTTCAGATCCTTAATGATGGAATCCAATGATTCCTTGTATTGATTGTCATCATAGTAATTGGGGTCGGATGGTCCCTCATAGGTAGTATAAATAACTGTCGCACCGGTTATTTGTCCGATAGCGATTGCCAGAGCTGCCGTCCCCGCCCCATCGGAAAATCTTCTTTCTCCGTTTCTTAGCGGTCTGGTTGCATGTGGAGCAGAAATAACGACAGGAATCGTTCCTTCAACCACCTCAAACCATTTCTGTTTATCCTTCAGCTCCACACCTTCATGGGAGTTGATGTCTTTTTCAAAATCAATCGATGATGAAACACACTTTAATTCTACAAACGCACGCTGATTCGAAACTTTACTACTTAGGCAATCGACTGAGACATCCTGTTGACGTGGAGATTGAGCGGCACACCCTGCCGCTATGAAAGCTGACAGGTATAGAATGGCGTTTAATTTATTCATCTCAAGTTCCCTGTGAGTTTATGAATAGTATGACGAGGGTATATTTCAGACTAAGGCTTCGCCTGATATTTCACCTAGTTCCTGGTATTACATCTACTATGTAACTCGATAAAAATTACAATACTCATAATGCCATCCCTGACAGCGAACAGAGCACTACAGCACGATAGAGAAAATCCCCGAAGACGTTCAGAACCTATGGTTGAACGCTTGGTCGCTACTGGATTTGGCTTATACCACACACAACTAGCCATCCATTTCCCCCATGTTCTATAGACAAGAATCGCAACATTCGCAAAGGCGCATTGATGATAATCTGTGGGCCATCGATTCCCTGACGGAAATAGAATATCCAAGCAGGAATAAGCTTTTGTCGGAACCAAAAGCGCTAAGAGTTGTCTGTGGATTTGGATTTGGATTTGGATTTGGATGTGGATGTGGATGTGGATGTGGATGTGGATGTGGAATATAGAAAATTCACCGGACACATATGAGTTTCTTGCAATGGAACTTTCACATTAGGACATCATCATTACTTTATTCTCCCCCATACCAAGCTCGCGTTATCCACAAATTTCGTGGACAAACCTGGGGATAACTTCGTGAAAGGCCCTATTTGTCTACCATGCAGCGAAATTGTCTATTATTTCTCCTGAGACAATCGTGAGTGTCTGATTATTGATGAGCCTACCCTTCAAAGTAGTCCTCGATCAGCTCAATATCATATTGGACTTCTATCAGATTAACAGCATCTGTATCGGCTGCTTGGCCATTAAAGCAAACCTACATCTGACAATCCGACATTCAAGTGAAACTTTCTCCTTCCACCGGTTACCCAGCAAAAGAAGCTAACGGAGCTATCAGCCAAAAAGGCTGGCTATGTCGCTTTTAACATCGTCAATGTATGCGGCTGCTCCGGGTTCATCCAATACAATTCAAGGGGACCGCCAATGCCATCAAGTTCATTCAGACGCGTCACAAAAATATATAGCCCTCTCTCTCACATTCTCAATAATGCACATTGGTTCAATCTTACAAACACAGGTTGCCTCAAGAGGATACTGGGAGTTATTGGACTCGGAGCGCTCACCTACTCTGGCGATTTGCTCGCGGATACCTGCAACTGGCATGGAACCCGATACGCTCTTTGCACACATATAACAGATGGCTGGGGCTGGCAAAACGGCGTGGATTGTGTGGGCCGCAATACTTGTGCAACGCTGACTCCTCCTAATGGCGTGATTAACTCCAGCAGCTCCTCTGCCGATGCAACGTCCTGTAATTGGTGGGGAACCCAGTTTCCCTTGTGCACGCACATTGATGTCGGGTGGGGAAATCAAAACGGTGCCGATTGTGTTGGTCGTAATTCCTGTGAAACACTCCCTCCACCCTATGGAATCGTCGAGGCAGATACTCCTACGGATGATCCCATTGATTCCGGCGTATTGTTTGACGACTTCAGTTACAGCAACCGCTCAGAAATGCAGGGCAACAACTGGAGCATTCGGTCTGGTGGGGGCGGCCCAGGGGTCAGCGGAGCAACATGGTCACCGGACTATGTCACTTTTGTTCCGGAAAATAATAACGGGAATTCTCTGATGCGGATGCGCGCCTCGAGTCAGGGGGTCAACGGGCCGAATATACACTCAGAAGTGACTCACAACAAAAAACATATCAAAGGCACCTATGCCACGCGCATGCGTTTCAGCAATACTCCCGTAAGCGGACCCGACGGCGATCAAATCAACGAAACCTTCTACACCATCACCTCATTGAACTACCCGATGGATCCGCTTTATAGCGAGATGGATTTTGAATATCTGGGGAATGGCGGTTGGGGACAGTCCAGCCCTACCATGTTCATGACAACCTGGGAGACTTATCAGGCCGACCCGTGGATAGCTGACAATATTCACAACGCGGAGGTGACCGACCATTCAGGCTGGCACACACTGGTGATCCAGGTCGATGATGACACTGTTCGTTACTATGTTGATGGACATCTACGTGCAAGCCACAGTGGTAAGTACTATCCCGAAACCGCCATGTCCATCAATTTCAATTTATGGTTTATCAATGGCGGATTAATCTCTTCATCGGCCGAACGTGTTTATCAGCAGGATATCGACTGGCTTTACTTCATTGACTCCAGGCTGCTCAGTACTGTGGAAGTGGAGAATCAAGTGAGGCTTATGCGTGAGCAAGGTGTCGGATTTACCGATACGACACCCTAAAGCACACCCATGGATGCTTTGAGTCTACCACTCTACCTGGCCTTGCAGACTTGGCTGCAGCTTCTAAAAACTATCGTCTGCTCCTCCCAAGGCCAGCCCCCATCTACTGTTGGATAAACCAGTGGATGGGGAAATAAAAAAACACACCGGGCACACTAGAGTATCTTGCCACGGAACCTTCACATTAGGACATCATAATTACTTTATTCTCCCCCCATACCAAGCCCGCGTTATCCACAAATTTCGTGGACAAACCTGGGGATAACATTGTGAAAGGCCCTATTTGTCTAGCATGCAGGAAAATTGTCTATTATTTCTCCTGAGTCGATCGTGAGTGTCTAATTACTGATGTGCCTTTCTATCAATTTTGGCTAATATTTATTCTCGGCAGAGTTTTCCACACGTTCTCCGCCGTTGATATAAGTTCGGCGGTTATATTCTTCATTAGTTTTAACTTCCTAAGTTTCTGGAATCAGAGTTGATGACCATCAACCTCAATTTATGGTTCATCAGTGGCCGTATCCTCCCATGGCCAGACCCCATCTACTGTTGGATAAACCATCGGATGAGAAAATACACCAGGCACATTAGAGTAACTTGCCACGGAACCTTCACATTAGGACATCATAATTAGCTTATCCTCCCCCCATACTAAGCTCGCGTTATCCACAAATTTCGTGGACAAACCTGGGGATAACATCGTGAAAGGCCCTATTTGTCTAGCATGCAGCGAATTTGTCTATTATTTCTCCTGCGACGATCGTGAATGTCTGATTACTGATGTGCCTATCTATCAATTCTGGTTATTCTTTATTCCATGCTTTAACAGGCTTTGCTTATGATCAAGAAACTAGAAGAAACAGAATGAGAAACAGGGAACTAACCTTCCCGTAACCATCCCTGTTCTACTGCATGCTCAAGTTTTGAAAGAAACCACTGATGGATTTCAGGATATTCCAACTCGATAAACTGATGCATTTTCAAAACCTGGCTCTTACAAATACCATTATCCCGCCACGCTCGACCTTCACTGGAAATATTGTGGAGGAAAGGTAAAAGCCGATCGATCACTTTCAACAGTCTTGCCTCTTTGCTCGTTCCATTTTCCTGCTCGTCCCAGAGATCTACGAGCATTCCTAACGGGTTACCGGGATCTGAAGCGAGTTCTTCTACACACTTTCTTTCCTCAACATGGGCATCTCCCCTGTCGGCACTATACAGAAACGTATCTCCCGCACCGATCTCACCTAGATCATGTATCAATGCCAATTTGATAAGCTTCAGAACATCAAAATCGTCCTGCAGATATTCTGCGAATGCCCAGCATGCCATAGCCAAATGCCAGGAGTGTTCGGCAGAGTTTTCCACACGCTCTCCGCCGTTGATATAAGTTCGGCGGTTAACAGATTTTAAGGCATCCAGTTGAAGCAGAAATTCTGATAAGGCGGCTATATTCTTCATTAGTTTTAACTTCCTATGTTTCTCGAATCAGCGTTGATGACCATCAACTTCAATTTATGGTTCATCGGTGGCCGTATCCTCCCATGGCCAGACCCCATCTAATGCTGGATAAACCAGTGGATGGGGAAATAAAAAAATTTTCGGGCGCATTCGAGGATCTTGCAACGGAACGTTCACATTAGGGCATCATAATTACTTTATTCTCCCCCCATACTAAGCTCGTGTTATCCACAAATTTCGTGGACAAACTTGGGGATAACATTGTGAAAGGCCCTATTTGTCTAGCATGCAGCGAAATTGTTTATTATTTCTCCTGCGACGATCGTGAGTGTCTGATTACTGATAATGTTGGACAAAACAGTGGATGAGGAAACGAAAAAACTCTTCGGGCACATTAGAGTGTCTTGCAATGGAACTTTCACATTAGAACATCATAATTATTTTATTCTCCCCCCATACCAAGCCCGCGTTATCCACAAATTTCGTGGACAAACCTGGGGATAACATCGTGAATCCCCCTGTTTGTCTAGCATGCAGGAAAATTGTCTATTATTTCTCCTGGGTCGATCGTGAGCGTCTAATTACTGATGTGCCTTTCTATCAATTTTGTCTAATCCTTATTCTCGGCAGAGTTTTCCACACGTTCTCCGCCGTTGATATAAGTTCGGCGGTTATATTCTTCATTAGTTTTAACTTCCTATGTTTCTGGAATCAGAGTTGACGACCATCAACTTCAATTTATGGTTCATCAGTGGCCGTATCCTCCCATGGCCAGACCCCATCTACTGTTGGATAAACCATTGGATGAGAAAATACACCAGGCACATTAGAGTAACTTGCCACGGAACCTTCACATTAGGGCATCATAATTACTTTATTCTCCCCCATACTAAGCTCGCGTTATCCACAAATTTCGTGGACAAACCTGGGGATAACATTGCGAAAGTCCCTATTTGTCTAGCATGCAGCGAATTTGTCTATTATTTCTCCTGCGACGATCCTAGGGCCTCTGGCATTTATGCAATTCCATTCACCAAAAGCCATACAAAAGCATTTAGTTGAAAATCATAGGTTGCTCGAAAATAGCATGGTCCACCGTCTGCATAACCAATAAACCCTTCAGAAAGATCTCTATCACTACTAGTACGACACATCGCATTTATTCTGATTTCATGGTCATTGATTGCCTGATATTGGTAGGTATAGCTTTCCTACGGCGGGAAGTTTTGATCAGAGTGGGCTGCAACATACTCCCAGAGCTTTTCCTCCAAAATAGCCGTATCCACTTCCAGAGGCACAACTCCACCTTTTACTTCAACCCATTTTCCGGCAAATACTGCATGGGAGAAGAGTATGGAAAATACAGCAAAAAGAACTTTCATCTTGATAGTATTCCGTAGCACCTTGTTTGGATTCAGGCAGTATTTCTGAAGAAAAGACTTTTTTATAGCCTCTCTCACTTCCTAATAAATGAATTGGCTAATCTGATACAGAGTGCCAATGGGAACTAGCCCAGCCCTATAGATAGGTTGTTGTTTGGAAAGTTTGCATCTCAACGGGACTCTCCAAACGTTTGCTCCTGTGCAGCAGCCCGACACAACTGGTCAACCCGTTTCAAAAGTACTGGAATTCGATTCTGGCCAAACATCAGAGAAATTTTTTCTTTAGCAGCATTCAATTCTCCAGACGTCGTGACATAAAGAGGTTTGCTGCTTTCACCCCGATATATTTCATGCTCCTGACCAATACCGGCAAAAGCTTTTTTAGCAACTCCAATCACTTCAACTTGCCCGTTCAGCGAATCGAAAAGGTACTTTCCCAATCCTGGCCGCTGGTAGCCGTCTAGAAAGACATAACCGTCCACAACGATCGTTGCAGGATGGAGATCATGCTCTTCGAGCAATTTGAGAATACAAGGTAGCTCTCTCTTATAGAATTTGCCGGGTTCGTAGTCCTCAATCTGGTGGAGGACGCTGACGTATTCTTTACCAGGAGATTCAGCCCTCCAGTCGCTAAACATCACCCCTGCGACAAATGCAGTGTCGTTTGAGTATTGAACATCTACTGCGAGAATCATTAAACCCTGGCCCTAATTATTGAAACCGAAGCAACATTATAAATACACCTCCGACAATGAAGGAGCCCACGCATCATTGTGGCGACAAAATATCGTCTATACTGATCAAATATTAACCACATCAAAGGAGTTGATGTTCCTAAGGTTAGGAAATTCTGTCATCAAGAAGGCGCTTATTCAGAGCCACTCATCATAATGGGGCTGAACAATGTCGAACAAGATAAAGATCGTTATCTATGCTTTGTTACTCGTCATGAACCTGGTTACCACTACAGCGACCGCTGAAACTATCAAAATAACCAATGGTGAATGGCCGCCATTTCTTTCAGAGAAATACAAACACTTCGGTTTGGCATCCCACATTGTGACAGAAGCCTTTAAAGCTTCGGGAGTGTCTGTGGAATATGGCTTTTTCCCTTGGGCACGCGCCTTTAATCTGGCCAAAGACGGAGACAAATGGGCTGCTACCGTAGTTTGGTCACACAACGACGAGCGGGAGGCTGACTTTTATTTCAGTCAGCCAGTGTTTTCACTTCAGTCGGTGTTTTTCCATGTGAAGGGAAGAACCATTGATTGGAACCAACTGTCCGATCTCAAAAAATTCAACATAGGGGCAACGATTGGATATAACTACGGGGACGAGTTTACCAAACTGGAAGAAAGCCATGGCCTGAACGTCACCCGTGTAGAAACAGACCTCATTAATCTCAAGAAGCTCGTCGGTGGACGCATAGATTTGTTCCCTTCAGAACTGCAGGTAGGTTATGAGTTGATTGCCAACGAATTACCTCCTGAGCAAGCGGCAAAAATAGCCCACTCAAGGCCCTTCAGAGAAACCGAGTACTATATGCTCCTGTCCAAAAAGTACCCTGGAGGTAAGGAACTCATAGACAAATTCAATGCCGGACTGGCAAAGATCAAAGCTTCCGGGCTCTATGATCAGATGATGAGCGATAGTGTTGAAGGTGCATACAAACCTAATTGAAGTGGTAGCATACAGAGACCTTCGCGGCGATTGACCTATGCGTACTGTTACAGCTTTCCTGATTTTACTGTCGCTTGCTTTAGCGCCGGCATGGGCTGAAACAGTACGTATTACCAATGGTGAATGGCCACCTTATATGTCAGAGCAATATAACCATTATGGTGTTGCCTCTCATATCGTCACTGAAGCGCTCAAGCTGGAAGGGTTAGACGTCGAGTATGGTTTCTTCCCGTGGGTACGATCGTTAGAGTTTTCCAAGAGCGGTAGGTGGGATGCCAGCATTGTTTGGACCCGCAGCGCCGATCGAGAGGCTTTCTTCCTGTATAGCGACCCTGTAATAAAACTCAGAACAGTATTTTTTAACCGGCGCGACAAAACATTCAACTGGGAAAAACTGAAAGAATTAAAAGGGTATAAAATTGGCGGAACCATTGGCTATTTTTACGGCCCTGAATTCACCCAATTAGAAAAAGATAAAGTGCTTAATGTCGTCCGCGTACGCTCGGACGAGCAAAATTTTAAACTGCTCCTTGCTGACCGGATTGATCTATTTCCGATCGAATTGGAAGTAGGTTATGAAGTACTGAATCGATATTTCCCATCCAAACAAATCAACCTTCTCACCACCACCCATCCATTTCGTGAGACAAGTTATTATATGCTCATATCCAAAGCCTCTCCCATAGCAGAGAAGCTTTTAAACTCCTTTAATCAGGGGCTGAAAAAGTTACGGCAATCCGGGAAACTGGATGAAATATTGGATGCTGCAGCAGTTGGTGCGTATCACCCGATTCAGGAGAAAGCTTCGGAATAAGCAGGACTTCAATGCTTTAGCTTCCCCCGAAAGAAAGCCTTTTAGAGACAAAACGCCCTGCTCTATGCAGCAAGGCGTATGGAAAGGGTTTGAGATTAGCGGCTCAATGCATAAAACCATTCCCACGCTCGTGGTGTTTTTCCAACCAGGCGACCAGTTTGTCTTTCTGTTCGGGTGTCAGGGTCGCGTGGAGTTCGTTGATCTTGGGCAGAAGTGTTCTGAAACTTTCATTGATGGTTTGTTGATGTTGCTCCAGGGCCATAAGTAGCTTGGCTTCATCAAGTTGGTCGGATTTCAGTTCTTCTATTACCATGGTGCGGGTGGATTCGTGCTTTTCACGCATAGAATCGCGAATCTGTTTGACGTCTCCCAACAACTGTTTCCATTGTTCGTCCTGCTGTTGGTTAAACTCAAGCTTATCACTGACTTTTTCTGCCAGATAATCCATTCGTCCTTCTTCACCATGGCGGCACGCCACCAGGGTAAGAGCAAAAAAGATGGATGACATCCAGATCAGGGGTTTCTTCAACATTGCGACGTGTTTCATAACGATCTCCTTTAAATAAACAATCCGGCTCCTGGTTGAGCCAGTGATGCCATCTTAGGAATGATCGGTGCCTGATTCCTTTCACCGGAGTATCAGGCTGTATCACTTTGTAACACCCTACCCTTATGTTTTTTATCGCTTTTCTATTAAATAATAAAAATTGGACGTGAATCCGATATGGACTGGAAAAATAGTCTGGCTATGATGCGATCATGAACGTGCTTTTAATCGACGACGATATCAATCTGGCCAGGTTGCTGAAGCAATACCTGGACGGCTATCAATGGCAGATGCTGCATGCGGCCGCACCTTCTGATGCCTATAGGAAGATTAATGAGCAGATGGCCGGAGAGCAGCCACTGGATGCGATCATTCTCGATATCATGCTGCCCGAAGAAGATGGTTTTCAGGTGTGTCGTCGCATACGCGAAAAGTGGGATATACCGATCATCATGCTCACAGCCAGGGGGGATGTTACCGATCGTGTAGTAGGACTGGAACTTGGTGCCGATGATTATCTTCCCAAGCCTTTCGAACCTCGGGAGCTGGTGGCGCGGATTCAAACCATTATTCGCAGACTCGGACGGGCGGCAGAACGCAATGACTCTAAAAACCCAGATCAGACATTGAAGTTCAAAGGAATCACCATTCAGCCCCTTACTCAGGAAGTCGCGGTGGAAGGTCTTCCTGTGAAGCTCACCACGTCGGAGTTTCGCCTGTTACATCTCTTTGCTTCCTCTCCCGGTAAGGTGTTTTCCCGGGATGACATTATGAATGAGCTCCGGGGCACGGAGGTGGAACTCTTCTCAAGATCTGTGGATATTACGGTCAGCCGCTTGCGGCAGAAGCTCAAGATGAAATCCAAGCGGATGTTTATCACGACAGTATGGGGCAGCGGTTATCGATTCACTGGTGAGGCACTGGCATGAACAGGCATCTTTCACGCATGAACAGGCACCCTTCACCCATGAACAGAGAACCTACACCGGAAACATCAACCCAAACCTGCCGTCGTCGAAAAGGATTGCATAGCCTCAGTGTTCGCCTGACACTGACATTTCTGTTGACCGGTTTTCTTCTGGTCATTCTGGTGATCGGGGCATTCCGGTTCTCGGCAGAGGAGCATATTCAGATGCGCTGGCGGGACATGTTGGTGGACTATGTCGCCACGATCACCAGCGATATAGGCCCTCCTTTTACCAAGCAACAGGCAGACTATCTTGCTGAGAGAACCAAGACACAAGTGAGCATTCAATCACAGGATGGTCACTGGACTCCGGCACCACCACCCTTTGACCCAACGGAAATTTCCTGGAACGACACCCCGGATCCAGACCTGAAAACCGGGCGCCGACGGAGCTATTTTGCCATATCACGCAAAACGCCCGAGGGAACGATTCTATTCTACGACCGGCCTATCCATGGCTTTAACTTTCTTACATCCGGCACCCTGATCTCACTGGGGCTGATCATCCTTGTCATCTTTGCGTGCTTTCACTACGTCAAGGCCTTGCTAAGACCTATTCATACTTTAACCTCCGCCGCTGAGGAGGTCCGTGAAGGCAATCTGGAGGTGGAAGTCGCAGTGAAAAGGATGGATGAACTGGGAGTTCTGACATCCACGTTTAACAGCATGTCTCACCAGATCAAAAGAATGCTGGATGCCAAGCACCAATTACTCATTGCCCTGAGCCATGAGCTCAGGTCTCCCCTGACCCGATTACGGATGGCTGGAGAGCTGTTGCCAGAATCTGATAATCGTGAGGGGATAATTAATGATTGCCGTGTTATGGAGAAGATCATCAGCGACATCATGGAAGGCGAACAGTTGGAAGGGAATCACTCCCGCCTGAACTTCCAGGCGATTGCAGTGAGCAAAGTCATACAGGACAGTTATAGTGACTTTCCAACCGAACAGAAAAGGCTCATTGAGCTACAACCAAGCCCTGAGGTCACCGTGACAGGCGATCCCGTCCGATTAAAAATTCTGTTCCGTAACCTGATACAGAATGCGCTGATATACAGTGACGGCCTGCCAGTTAAAGTGGAATGGAAAATGTCAGAGCAGAACCTGGTAGTCACTATGACTGACCAGGGGCCAGGATTTCAGGCAGAAGACTTGCAGCATATCGGCGAACCGTTCTTCAGAGCTGACAAGGCCCGTCGCCATCACCACGGCAGTGGTATGGGCCTGTATCTTTGTAAGCTGATATGCAAAGCCCATGGGGGTGAATTGCAAATCGGTAACCGTCCTCAAACTGCCACAGATTCGAATCAGACTGGCGCTGAAGTCAGGGTGGTGCTTCCCCTAACGCCACACTGATGCCGTGTCCCCCAGCCAGCGCCAAAGTCGCTCATTGAAGGACACGTCTAATTGGGAAGACGGCCTTCTATCGCCTGCATACGCCGCAGTTCAAACTCGGAAAACCCTAGATCGGCCACCATCAGCATATCCAACTGCTGATTCAAGTCCTGCTCGGACAGACCCGCTCCAAGCAATTGATCTTTACGGGACTGGTAAGCTGCTTTCTTTTCGGCCCAGTTTTGTTTTTCCCTTTCCACCTGCAACAGCTTTTCTGCCACATCATTTCCCATTTCCTGGGAAACCTCCTGGTACCAATTACCCATTCCCGGTTGCAACTGTTCCTCTTTCACCAGGTTCTTGTATCGTTCAATGATCTGAGTCTGCTGACGTGCATGCAGTTGCTCGGTGCTTAACGTTTGTTGATTATTGGCCTGCAACACTTTCCGCTGATCATCATCCAGATCAGACTGGCTGATTCGAATCTGTTCCAACATAAATCTGTCATAGCGCTGTTCGTCAGCGAAAAACGCATCAATCTCTTCAGGGGTGAAAAGTGCCTGCTGGATATTGCTCCGCTCCTCACGGAATTTCTCGACTGATGCCACGGCGTCCATAGCATAGTGACCATCAAAGTTCGCCTTGGCCTCCTTTATCTCCGGAAGATTCTGCGCACCATTAACAGATTCTGTGTACTGCCAGTATCGATCCAGAATTTCCAATGCCTCTGATAGAGCCGGCTCACTCAGTTCATGGCGAAAGTGCTGTTGAGCTAATGCCAAGGCCATCTCATGGGGGACTCCCTCTACGCCGATCAACTGAGTGAAGTAATCCATAAGTTCACGAAATTCGAAGGTCACCAATAGGTGCCCCTGAGGATCCACGACCAAGCCTTCGGGCGGCCTGGTCCCCTTCAGAATTCTTGGCACAGGCAGTTCTTGCACTTCCTTTCCAGTCGCTTGCGAAGAAGCATTCACTTGGGCGTGTTGAACGGCGATAGCTCCGACAACACTCCCTGAGTTATCAGCAGCCTCCGCTTCGATGACGGGTCCCGTACCAGCGGCATCAGGAGAAATGAACGTGTTCAGCATCAGAATTGCGACCACACCCACACCTATCAGCCCAATCACAGCGGTGAGCATCAGATTGTGATGAACTTCAGAAGACCTCATCTTGTACTCCAGCCATTATGGTTCAGGCTGGCTTCTCCACCACACAGCAGACTAGCCCTCCACTGCACAGCCGACAGCGTGGAAGACGAGAATAGTGGTGGAGAAACTTAGCAGCCATATCTTTTCTCTTATTTCGTAGATCAGAAACTCTAAGTTCGTAGATCAGAATCTCTAAGTTCGTAGACCAGGATCTCTTAGTTCTTAGACCTGAAATGTCGCAGATCAGAGATCTGCGTTTTTCAGACGGTTGGCCTGGGTGGTATAGAGGCTTTTTACAAATGACGGCGTAATACCAGCAAAGTGGCCAATCGCATCAAAGTGGCTCATGTAGTAGTTGCCCACAAAGTCACCCAATTTGTGACCACATTGGGGAACCAACCCATCCCACTGGTACTGCTTGTCGAACTTCGGCACTACAGCGGCATTCAGGGTTCCGGTAATCAGCCAGTAAACGGGATCAAAAATTTCCCAGAAGGTCGTGAAATCCGCGTTGGACTTCGCTCCGATGGAGTAATAGTGCACTCCGTTCACAACCGTATTGGAGGAATCCGCAACATCACCACGCTGCCCACCGTTGACCAGCATGCAGTTTTCACTGGGTAACCCGGCAGGGTATTGCTGATTAAACAGTTCGACATTCTCAGGGTTGGTGGCAGCCTCCAAAGCCAGGAACGACTGCCATTTGCGGGTCGGGCTGTTGTAGTCACCATCAGTGCCAGCTGCACTACCGCCTTCCCAGCCAAAGGTGAAAATCAGGCCGACAAATACTTCAAGCAGTTGTTCCGCCGTGCTTCCGGAAGTAATCCCCAGATCTTCCACCACCGATCTGCTCCAGGGAGAGATATGCGTCCCCCGGTTCATACCGGCCACAGTGGTCACAGAGGCAATGCGATCAGGCATGACGGCTGCCACATAGCGGGAAGCCAATGCTCCCTGGCTGTGGGCGATCAGGTTAACCTTTTCGGCACCGGTGAGGGTCAGAATGGCCTGAACATCATCAATCAGTTCATCCCCGCGGACTTCATTGGACTGCAGTCCGCTTAGATTGGTGACATAGACCTCTGCGCCGTCCCGTCTCAGCGCATCAGTGATGCCATACCAATAGTCGATTTCGAACAGCCCAAGATCAAAGGTATCGAAAGAAGTGGCGCCGCCAACCATGACAATGGGGTAGCGCGTAGAAGAGTTTCCAGCCTGTGCGGTAAGTGATAGCGCCAGCAGCCAGGCCACAACAGCAGCAGTTAATGTTTTCATCCATTGATTCCTTGTTTGTTTTTATATGGTCTCAAGCTTCAAACAGCGAAGCAGTACTGCAAGGCCGATAGATTAATCTGCCAGTCGACGATCGGAATCACACGTTCGGGTGATAGGGGCTCCCCCATATGGGCCCCCTTTTACGAATTATCACAATGGCCAGAACGGCCTTTGCTATACTCCAAAGGTGCTTATTTATTGGTAACAGGGCACTTTTATTGGTGACAGGCTTCTTCTTACGGATAAAAGCGTCTTCATTACTGATAAGAGCTACTTTTTACTGGTAACAAATAGCTGTTTATTGGAAATAAGGTACTTGCTATTGGGGATAGTGTCGGCAACGACCTACCTGATTCACTGGCTAATAGATGTTTCCAAATGCCTAGAAAACTACTCGTTTGCCTGATCTGCTTCACTGCGGGCTTCATGATGTCCCGGATGTTTGCATCAGGAATCGTCGCCGCAGAGGAGACGAATTCAATCCGCTTCCTGGTGGTTGATCAAAACAACCAGCCGGTTGAGAATGCTGTGGTGGAACTAGTCTCTTCCGACCACAGCCATCCGGCACTGGAACCAGCCAGGATGGACCAGATCAACAAGTCCTTTGCTCCACACGTGCTAACGATCACTAAAGGTCAATCCGTGTCGTTCCCCAACAGCGACCAGATCCGCCACCATGTATATTCCTTTTCTCCTCCCAAACCATTCGAAATCAGGCTTTACGCGGGCACTCCCGGCGATCCGGTACCTTTCGACAAAACAGGAGTGGTCGTCCTCGGGTGCAATATTCACGATCACATGGTGGGGTATATTTACATTGGAGAAACCGGATACACCGGAATTTCCGACCAAAACGGAGAAACGGACATTCAGGCACCTATGGAGTTTGACTCTGTCCGGCTCTGGCATGAACAGCTCTCACTGGATGGCCAGACCAGGCTCTTGTTGAAGAAAAGCCAGCTAAAAACTGAAACATCAAAAGATGGACAGTCCATCTATCGCCTGCAGCTGCCCGTAGTAATCAAAACACCTGCACAGAAAACCGAAAATAGTAAGGATGTCCGTAACAAATTCATGAAATTCGGCTCACCATAAATAAAGGGCGGAACCCGTGGGAGTTAACCGGCTGGGATCACAAATACTGTTGCTGACCACTCTGCTGGTCTGCGCCGTCTCGATGACGGTCCTGATCACCGTCTGGATATCCACGGCCACCTATACCCAGCGACAGGTTTCACAAGACATTAATCGAGCGGTCAAAGTATTCAATCAGCTACTCAATGAGCGCCAGAACCAGCTAATCGCTTCCGCGGAAGTATTGACCTCCGATTTCGGTTTCAAACAGGCGGTGGCCTCAAATGACCGGGGAACCATAGAGAGTGTTCTGGAAAACCACGGCGCAAGGATTGATGCCGACCTGATGCTGCTGATCGGCCTGGACGGAGAAATGAAAGCCGCCTACGGGGAAAGCGGCATCACTCCCGGCACCTACTTCGAGCCCAGACAGATGCTTGAGGATGCCCTGACCAACGGCGGCGCGGCGTCATTTGTCGTCAACAACAAGCAGCTATACCAGATTATACTGCTTCCGGTACGAGCGCCTGTTCCTGTGGCATTAACCGGCATAGGGTTTCGCCTGGATCTGGATCTGGCTCAACAGCTCCTGCAACTGAGTAGTCTCAATGTCTCCTTTGTCGATATGTCGGCCGGCCACAGGAATGTCCTTGTCAGCACCCTGAATGAGTCGGTCAGGGACGAGGCGTTAATGGCATCCGACGCGGTGGATATGACGTTCAGGTTGCCCTTCCTGAAACATCAGTCCTTTACTTCCAAGCACCAGCCTATTACCAGCTATGAGGGGCATAGGATTGAGGCCGTCCTGACAGTAAATCTGGAGAGAGCTTACGAAGACTTCGACAGACTCCGGGACACGATTTTTGTGATTACTCTGTCCACATTGATCCTGGCTATCTTTGGTAGTGCCTTTCTGTCACGCAACCTGGCCGGTCCATTGGCAGACCTGGAACGGGTCGCCCGGGATATTGCCCGGGGGGATTATCATAACCTGCCGACGATCAATTCCCGCACCCGGGAAATCAAGGCGCTGTTTCGTGCCTTTGTCTCCATGCGCAACGACATCAAACAGCGGGAACAACGTATCAGCTACCAAGCTACCCATGACCACCTGACAGGCTTATTCAACCGCACCAGCCTGATGGAACAGGTGAACGCCAACATCCGTTCCGGACATGCCTCTTTCGTCATTGCCAGCATTAACATCAACGGATTCAGGAATGTAAACGACACCTTCGGTCCCCAAGTTGGCGATCGCTGCCTTTGTGCCGTTGGGGAACGCCTGACCCAGTTGGTGGCAGACAATCCATTGACCGCTCGCTCCGGGGCAGACGAATTCTTCCTGGTGCTTCCGGTTCCCCCCGGCGCTTCTCCCTTTGTACTTGGACCACAAATATTGGAGCAGCTGTGTGTGCCATTGGAGTTCGAGAACCTACGTGTATCCCTGTCATTCAGCGTGGGAATTTCGAGTTATCCCAACGACGGAGATACAGCAGAAAAACTGGTGAGACGGGCGGGCATTGCCCTGGATAAAGCACGCTCCTCCCGCAAAGAATTGTGTTACTACCAGGAAGGTGAAGAAGAGGCTCACCTGGACCGCCTCGCCTTACTCGACGACCTGAAAATGGCCCTGAAGAATGACGACGGCCAGTTGTGCATGTACTACCAGCCGAAACAAAATCTCAAAACCGGCCAGATAGACAAGTGTGAGGCATTGATCCGCTGGATACACCCCACCCGCCGGTTTGTCTCTCCTGAGCTGTTTGTGGGGCTGGCAGAGCAATCCGGCCTGATAGACCAACTCACGGACTGGGTCATCACTTCCGTCATCCAACAATCTGCCCAATGGCGGCAAAAGGGGATTCATATCCAGATCGCAATCAACATATCTGCACAGGATCTGGAACGGGAAGAACTGCTCACCAATGTTTGCCGCCAGCTCGAAAAGTATGCCCTGACACCCGACTGCCTGAGTTTTGAATTGACCGAGCGGGATATGATGTCCGACGCGGACAAGGCGGTTTTATTGATGGAACGCTTTACCCGCCACGGCTTCCATCTGTCGGTGGATGACTATGGTATTGGTCACTCATCTCTCTCAAAACTGAAACAAATGCCGGTCAGGGAACTGAAAATTGATAAGAGTTTTGTGCTCCAGCTGGAGCAGTCCGAAAGTGATCAGATTATCGTGCAGTCCACCATTGACCTGGGACACAGCTTCCAACTTAAGGTCATTGCCGAGGGAGTCGAAACGGAAACGGCACTGACCCTACTCAAGCATATGGGGTGTGACTATATTCAGGGTTATCATCTGGCCCGGCCAATGCCTCCGGAGGACTTCCAGCTCTGGCTGGATCAGCAGGTTTCATTGAGTGAGTCCCGCCCTACAGCCTGAACAGGAAAGTTTGCCGGGACTGACACCGGCTACTATATTGATGATTATTTTCATCATTGACTATTATTTTCACCATTGATAGTTACTGTCATCGTTGAGCAGTTACTTTCATCATTGATAGTTACTTTCATCGTTGAGCAGCTACTTTCACCATTGATTGCTACTGCCATCGTTGAGCAGCTTCGAGTACGGTTTTCAATTCTCCATCCGCAGTCCTGGATCATGGCCTCACCAGGACAAAACGACCAGAACGGGATACTGAGACAAACATGGCGATCAACCGTCAATACCGAACAGTCATCAGCATCATCATACTTTGTTCACTGACTTCCCTCGCCCAGGCCGGAGAAGGCAAGCTGCTTGCCACACCCGGTGTCACCCAGGTTGAGGGCAGCGGCGGCGGTGGCATTGTGCCTTGGGCCACATTGGCAGGCTATGCCTCCAGGGATGAGCAGGCCGTATCGGCTTTTGCTACCCGCGTGTCTGTGGATGATTACCGACTGGATGTTTGGGGCGCAGCCATTAACCTCTATGATCGAGCAGAGATCAGCTTTGCCCATCAGAACTTTTATCTGAAGAGGTCCAGTGCAGAAATTCGGCAGGATATTGCAGGCCTTAAATTTCGCATTGCCGGCGACCTGGTTTACTCCACCTGGCCCCAGCTCAGTGTCGGCTTTCAACACAAAATGCTGGAGGACGATGCCATTGCCAATGCCGTAGGTGCTAAAAATACCAACAGCGGCACTGACTTCTACCTCGTCGCCAGCAAGCTCCATCTGGGAGCTATCGGTGGCTACAACGCTCTTTGGAGCCTGGCGGGCAGAGCCACCAAAGCCAATCAGTTGGGTCTGCTGGGTTTTGGGGGTGACGAGGAAGACGGCTACAGCTTTCAGGCAGAGGCTTCCGCGGCGATATTACTGAGTCGCCAATGGGCCGTCGGAATGGAATATCGACAAAAGCCGGATAACCTTTCCTTTGCCGAAGAACAGGATTGGATAGACATATTCATCGCCTACCTTCCAAACAAACATATCAATGTCACTCTAGCCCATGCGGATCTGGGCGATATCGCCGGTGCCGACGATCAGAACGGCACCTATCTTTCCATAACCGGCTATCTTTGGTAGGAGCGTGTCTGTGCCGTCTTTTATTTACATTCTTCTGACCCGACCGTTCATCACCGCCGTTAAAGGTAGCAAACGAGTTGCAGCACTATTTCTGGCCCTATCATTGTCAGCTTGTGCCACACAATCTGGAGACGCTTCTCTCTATCAGTCGCTGGGAGAAGAAGCAGGTATTAAAAATATCGTGGCCCGGTTGATTTACGAGATTGGTGACGACCCGGTCATACGGCCGTATTTTGAAGAGACCGACCTTGATCGTTTTCACGAGAAGTTAAGTGAGCAGATTTGCGAAGTGAGCGGTGGCCCTTGCGAGTATTCCGGCGACAGCATGGTGGATGTACATACCAAGATGAACGTCTCCGAGTCTGATTTCAATCGTCTTGTCGATCTTCTGATTACAGCCATGAATCACTACAAGATTCCCCATCCGGTTCAAAACCAGCTACTAGCGAGACTGACTCCTATGAGGAAAGACATTATTTATAAGTGATCTCTATTTCTAAATGATCCTTGAGAATTTCTTCTGCCCATTCGCTGCGTTTTTTATTATGAAGCCGTGAATCGCTGAACGAGGCTAAGTCACGAGATAGCCATTAGCCCATGTTAGTGTCTATACTGCGTCACCTTTAAACCAGATACCTTCACATCCTGTGTTCGGGACCTTCAGGTATGACCGTCATCCTGATCGAACACAGGCTATATTCATAGGAGCTTTTACCATGGCAGGCTCAAGCCTACTGGCCCTGATTGACGACATCGCCACCCTTCTCGACGATGTCTCTGTAATGACCAAGGTTGCCGCCCAGAAAACCGCCGGTGTACTGGGGGACGATCTGGCACTGAATGCCCAGCAAGTCACCGGGGTGCGAGCAGATCGCGAATTGCCCGTAGTTTGGGCTGTCACCAAAGGCTCGCTGAAAAATAAGCTGTTTCTGGTTCCCGCCGCCCTGGCCATCAGCGCCACAATTCCCTGGTTGATTACACCGCTGTTGATGTTGGGGGGATTATTTTTGTGTTTTGAGGGCTTTGAAAAACTGGCTCACAAGTTCTTCCACGACCATTCCGAAGATGAAAAACATCATCAGGAGATGGTTGACGCCATCGCCTCACCGGAAGTGGATATGGTGGCCTACGAAAAGAAGAAGATTAAAGGTGCCATTCGTACCGACATGATTCTCTCTGCCGAGATCATCGTCATCGCCCTGGGGACAGTTCAGGAGTATGCCTTCGGCTATCAGGTGGCCGTGGTGTCGACGATCGCACTGGTCATGACGCTCGGTGTTTACGGACTGGTGGCCGGCATCGTCAAGCTCGATGACGCCGGGCTGTACCTGATGCAAAGTACGGGAGAGGACGGCTGGAGTAAAACCAAATACAGCATCGGCAAGGTCATTCTGGCTCTGGCGCCAAAACTGATGAAGACACTTTCCGTTGTGGGTACTGCGGCCATGTTCCTGGTAGGTGGCGGCATTTTGATGCATGGAATTCCCGGCGCCGAACATTTGCTCCATGCTGCAGGAGAATCCGTTGCCGGTGTACCCGCTATCGGCGGTCTGCTGGAGTTTGTCACGCCATCTCTGCTGGGAGCCTTGGGAGGAATCGTCGCAGGCGGCATTACTTTGATGGTGGTGAGTCTGGTGTCGGGTCTGGTCAATCGAATCAAGGGCGTCTCTGAAGCCGGATAGGTAAATGGGACACAAATGGCAACGAAACCACTGCCAATATGTGTCATTTAGGTTAAAATCCGGCAGATTTTTTTAGTCATTCCACAGGACATCTGATATGTCGATAACAAAAGACAAGGTTGTACAGTTCAACTACATCCTGAAAGACACCAGCGGAGAACAGCTGGAAACCACTTACGACGACGAGCCGGTGACCTATCTCCACGGACACGATAATGTCCTGGCAGGTCTTGAAGAAGCACTTGAAGGCAAGAACGCCGGCGATAAGTTTGATGTTACCCTGCCTCCGGAAAAAGCCTATGGCGTTCCTGCTGAGGATTCCATCAAGCGTATTTCAAAGAAATACCTGAAACATGCCGGTCGTTATAAAGTCGGGGATACCGTTCCGGTTAAATCCGATAACGGTGTGCATCTGGTGACCGTGAAAAAAGTCGGCCACTCCATGGTTGATATCGATACTAACCATCCGTTTGCCGGCAAGACACTGACATTCGAGCTGGAAGTTCTGGATGTCCGGGATGCAGAGCCGGAAGAAATCGAACACGGCCACGTACATGGGCCTGGCGGACATCACCACTAAGTGGTGTCAAACGGACAATCTCCGGGCTTCACCGGAGATTGTCCTGTCGCCTATCCCTTAATAAAACCTCAGAATCCCTTATAAAACCTCAGAAATTTCCTGAAGAATTGCAGGATCATCGATCGTCGATGGGACCTGATATTCTTCCCCATTCGCAATCTGTCTCAGCGTTTTACGCAGAATTTTCCCAGAACGGGTCTTCGGCAGACGGTTAACGATAATCGCCTCGTTAAAGCAGGCAATCGCCCCTATCTGCTGACGAACCGATGAGATCAACTCACTCTGTAAAGTGTCCTGCGCAATATTGTAGCCGTCCTTGAGCACCACGAGTCCAATGGGCCGCTGACCTTTAAGTTCATCGTTGACGGCAAAAACTGCACACTCTGCCACTGCAGGATGTGCCGCCACAATCTCTTCCATCTCCCCAGTCGAGAGTCGGTGGCCAGCCACATTGATCACATCATCGGTGCGCCCCATGATGAACAGATAGCCGTCTTCATCAAAATAACCGCCGTCTCCAGAGACGTAATAACCTTCATAGGAACTGAGATAACCCGCCTTGAAACGCTCCGGGTTGCGCCAGATCGTGGGCAGACATCCGGGAGGAAGAGGTAGTTTAACCGCCACAGCCCCCTGCTCGTTCGCCGGACACGGCTTGCCGTCCACATCCAAGATTTCCACCAGAAAACCGGGTGTGGGCTTCGTCGCAGAGCCCGGCTTGGTCTCCAGGGATTCAATACCGACAGGATTGCAGGCAATAGCCCAGCCGGTTTCTGTCTGCCACCAGTGATCCAGCACAGGTAACCCGGTTTGGTCCTTCAGCCATTGATAAGTGGGTGGATCCAAGCGCTCACCGGCAAGAAAGAGTTTCTGCAGGGAAGAGACGTCATACTCCTTCAACAATCGGGCCTCAGGATCTTCCTTCTTGATGGCTCGAAATGCAGTGGGAGCAGTGAATAAGGCATTAACACCATACTCCTGCACCACTCGCCAGAAGGCACCGGCATCCGGGGTTTTGACCGGCTTACCTTCATAAAAAATCGTTGTGCAGCCATAGATCAGAGGGGCATAAACAATATAGGAATGGCCCACCACCCAGCCCACATCAGAAGCGGCCCAGTAGACCTGTCCTGGCTTCATTCCATACACCACGTCCATGCTGTAATGCATGGCAACCGCATGACCACCGTTGTCCCGCACCACGCCTTTGGGCTTTCCGGTCGTTCCGGAGGTATAGAGGATGTACAAGGGATCAGTGGCTTTAAGTGGCACAGGATCAACGGGTTCCGCAGACCCGGCTAACTCAAGCCAGTCAAAATCACGGCCGGCGACCATATCGGCCTGTACCTGGGGACGCTGCAAAATTATGCAGGCCTGTGGTTTGTGCTCAGCCTGTTCAATGGCAGCATCCAACAATGGTTTGTAGGGAATGACCTTGGCCACTTCAATGCCGCAGGAAGCGGACAGAATCAGCTTGGGTTCCGCGTCATCAATACGGACAGCCAGCTCGTTGGCGGCAAAGCCACCGAATACCACGGAGTGAATCGCACCAATACGCGCACAGGCCAGCATCGCAATCGCGGCCTCCGGCACCATGGGCATATAAATGACGACTCGGTCCCCCTTCTCGGCACCTTTCGCCCTTAGAGCACCGGCAAATCGGGCGACTTCATCGCGCAGTTCAGAATAGGTATAGGAGGTTTTCTGACCGGTGACCGGCGAATCGTAGTACATCGCCACCTGAGCTCCCCGTCCCTGCTCGATCTGATAATCGAGAGCCAGATAACAGGTATTCAGTTCACCATCGGCAAACCATCGGTAAAAGCCATTCTCATCCTGGGAAACACCTTCCTGGGGCGCCTGATACCACTGAATACGCTGACTCTGTGATAGCCAGAAGCGGTTGGAATCGGAGAGAAAATCCTGCACGGCGTCCTGGTGGGAAGCGTATTCGGGATAGCTGGCATGCCTGGGGATATGATCGGCGGGCAGCGTAGTGCCGTCATTGTGTACGACTGTGTTGTGCATGTTTTCGACCCTTTTTATTTTTGTTTCAGGTTATTTATTGAGCACCTACCAGTGTCAATTTCCTCTTCTGGAATTGAAATTAGACCTTGGGTGAATCCAGTGCAGAAGCCATATTGGAGTTGATCCAGATCAACTCATCGCCATCCCTGCGACGAGTTTCATCAGGTATTTTGTTCCACCACAAACATAGTGATTGCTCAGGTACAAAAATTTACTATTTGATTATTAAAGAATTTTTCTTGCAATTATGCTCAAGCGGCATGAACAAGCAGTGCATTTTCAGGCAAACAGTATGCTTGCGATGCCCAACAGGGCAAACACCAGACAGGCTGTCCAGCGCATTACATTCATGGGGAGTCTTTGCATGATCCAGTTCCCCGCCAACACCACAGGGACGTTCGCCAGCATCATGCCTAATGTGGTTCCCAGCGTCACCAGTATGAGGCTCTGGTACTGCGCCGCCAGAATGACGGTAGCAACCTGGGTCTTATCGCCGATTTCGGCCAGGAAAAAGAGGATGGTAGTGGCAAGGAAGGCCCCGTATCGGTCCAGTGCACCGGATGCTCCATCATCTTTGTCAGGAATCAGAACCCACAGAGCGACCAGGATAAAACTTCCCCCGATTAACCAAGGACCCCAGCCGACGGGAATATATTGGGTGACCCAAACTCCTAGCCAGGCAGATATCGAATGATTGATCAGTGTGGCGACCAGAATACCGAGAATAATGGCATAGCGATGCGCAAACCTGGCGGCCAGAAACAGGGAAAGTAATTGTGTTTTGTCTCCGATCTCAGCGATAGAGACAGCAAGAGCGGAACTGAAAAGCGCTTCCATTAATGAACCTCAGGTGGGAATCAAACCAAAGACAAACGCCACTGCCCACCCGGATCAGTGTCATTTGTCTCAAGTCTCATCAATCCCTCACCTATTGAGCGGGACGTCTGCACCATGAACATTGAGGTTCAAGTTTGTTGACACAGACTCCGGCAAATCATCTGCCGGCTGATTACTCCCTCAAGAGTCCGCGCAATTTATCAGATAAGCTGAAAACCGGCAATACTGGGGGTGGCTAAAGGGTGAATTGCTCTCCCCTTACTCCGGTCGCTAGAATGGCGTCAGCTTTGCTATGTTAGATATTCGAACTGTGTCGAATACTTGGTCAATCCTATGGTCCAGGGCCCGTAAGGCTCAGGGGCTCGTACTGACCAGATGTCAGTATTATGGACATTTCTCGACACAGACCTTCCCGCCTTAAATTGATCAGGTTCAGCTATTGGAAATGCTCGAATTTCAATTTTTATTGTTTCTATGCGCCATTGCGCTGTTTACCGGTTTTGTGAAAGCCGGAATCCCCGCGTTGGGCGCGCTTATTTCGGCGACGGTCGCGCTGATGTTTCCCCCGAAAGACGCCTTGGGAATCACGCTGATGTACCTTCTGACAGGAGACCTCGTGGCGGTCAGTCTCTATTGGCGGCAGGCTCACTGGCAGGAACTGAAGAAAATGCTGCCGACGATTCTGGCGGGCATCGCTATTGGGGCTGGAATTTTATACTTCCTGGACAACGATACTCTGGGGCCGGTTATCGGCAGCCTGATACTGATATTGGTCAGTCTGGAGCCCTTCCGACCCAGAATCACCCATTGGGCGTTGAATCATCCGGGCAAAGTTCGCGGAACATCCGGGGTCCTTGCTGGAATAACGACGACTGTGGGCAACGCTGCCGGTCCGATAATCTCCCTGTATCTCCTCCTGCTGAAAATAGACAAGCATGGGTTTGTCGGAACCTCAGCCATTTTCTTTTTCAGCGTGAATCTGACGAAAATACCCGTCTACGGGGCATTAGGCATCTTCAAAGGCTATTACCTGATGACCTTTCTGGTCACAGTGCCATTAGTATTGGTCGGGGCTTACGCCGGCAGGCGTTTCCTGCACTGGATTCCGCAGCAATGGTTTAATCGGGTCATCCTGATATTTACAGGTATTGCCGGACTGACACTGGTGGTGAGGCCATTGATTTAACACCGGTCTCTTTAAGACAGATGCTTCTGCGCCAATAGGAACTACCTAGGAGGCAGGAGACATGACAGCCTCCTGGTCTCGACAGAGCTAGCGTATTCCCAGTAAACCGACCATGAACGGAATATAGAACAGGGCTACCAACGTACTGACCAGCGTGAGTAAAGCCACTCGCTGAGGATGAATGTTCAGCAGCGAAGCAATCACGACTGAGTTGGCAGCCAGAGGTGTGATGGAAACCAACAGGATTGACGCATGGATCTGGCTGGAATAAGCATGGAATATCCATCGGTCCAAGCTGACAAGAATGACAGCCAGTATCGGCCAGCTGACAAATTTACCAAACATGACCAATGCAGAAAAATTCATGCTGGCAGCCTCAATCCGTAGCCGTGAAATTCCAACCCCGATGATCATCATGCCGAGTACCGTGTAGGCCCCCCTGATATTCACCACCAGTGACTCGAAAAGCTCGGGGATGGTAAAGCCAGCGAGGTTTAAAGCGAGCCCCAACAGAAAGGCATACAACGACGGCAGGCGCAGGACTTTGAAGAAACTTTCCCGGGCAGTGTAGCGACCGTTAGCGGCCCAATAGAAGCCCAGAGAGTTTTCATACAACGTCACGCCCAGCATGGCGATGATATACAGACCAACCTGATCGGCAGGAAACAGCAGAAGCGCCACAGGAATACCAAAATACCCGGTATTCCCCGTCCCTACCAAAAGCGCCAGGATATTTGCCCGGCTGTCGCCCAGCACCCGTTTGCCAAGCAGCAGGAAGCTCCCGCCATTGATGGCGCTCAAAATCCACATCCATAAGGGCACCAGGATGACGGCCGGCGAAATTTCTGCCTGCAGGGTTCCGGAAAATATCACAATGGGCGTGATGATATAAATCATCAGCCCGGCGAAGTGTCGACTCTCCACTTCAAGAAACCGCCCGCCGATAAATCCCAGGCCGATTAACAAATAAAGGGGCGCCAGTTTGACCAGTAGAGTCAGAAATACGTCCATACGAAATTCAATCTGCCTACTGGATAGCCAGATACACCCAAACCACCGCCAACGGTATCAACAGCAGAAACGGCAGGAAGCGTGCAGCGAAGTCCAGTTGATCCGTAAAGGATTGACGGACAATGTCCGTGATCCCCGGTTCCCAGAGTTTTCCACCCGGAGCCTGGTGACCTTTTGGCTGGGCTGTCAGTTTAGTTTCTGCCAGGATGCCACTGGCAATAAAGGCTTTTGAAATCTGGTTGCCATTGGCCACATCCGAAGCCACCCCCTGGTAGCGTTGCCGCAACCAGCCGATAGGTTCAGATTTGGCACAGATTTTCAGGGAGCGGGACAAATCCATTCCGCCCTGGATGCAGAGCCCCAGATTGAGCAGATACTGGTAGACGCTGCGAGCCACCACCAGGGATCTGAATTGAGGAAGCCATGATGCCAGCCGCCAGAATCCGGAATCCGGGGCAACCCAGCCCCCCATCGCCGGCGCCGCCACTAATACCCCAAATACGAGGAGCATGACAAACACTCCTGCGCCGGACCATAACGCCATATCTTCGGGGGCCAGTACATAGCCCAGATAGCCACCGGTAAACGAGAGCAATCCCCACAATCCGGCCGTCCAGCGCATAAGACGCCCGGTTGGCTGCCCGATCATCACATAGTATTCACATAACCGGGCAAACACTTCTTCGATCTTCAAAGTGGCCAGCCCGAATTGGATGAACCTCAACTCCCAGGATAGAAATAAAGAAGACTGCTTCAGATGTTCCAACAGAGGCGTGTCGGGAGCTTCCCTCACGGCATTGGCCAAATCCGCCAGGGGACGGGAAAAACAGTCTGGTGATATATCCGCTACGTTATCGAAAATCTGGGGAAACTTGTCCCCGTTATGCAGGGCTTGACCAAGATTGGCATATAGTACGGCCCGATTACTGGCCAGGTTGGATGAGTAAGACATTAAAACAAACAAGTCCTGTTCTGCAGGTTAACTGCAAAACAGTATAGAGACGAGCGACAAAAAAGAAAGGCACCTTAACAGGTGCCTTCTATCAATCAGTATCCAGGTCGGTCGAATCTGACATATCCGACATGGCAAACGCCATCCCGGTGGTATAGGCAACTCGCCGTGTACCGATGTGCTTCAGATACTTCAGCCAGACTTTTTCGTGCTCTGTCTGAATCGGCTCTTCACCATTCATCACTTTAACAAAACGGGTCTCAGCATCAGTGCTGGGTTCACGATTGCCATTGGTGAGCTCCTGGTAGGCAAAGCCGTTCCGCTCAATCAGTTCAGCTTCTTTCCTGGCGAAAATACCGGACCTGGCAAATCCACGGGGAAAGTTTTTGTTGTCGTAAAAAACCTTACTACTGGCAAAGTCTTTCTGGTTCATAACAAGGCTCCTCATCCGTCTAGCAAGAAGCGAAAATATTACCAACCTGAAACATCGGGACCCCGTGTGCTACGTGGGTTTTACCGGATTTCAGACGACCTAAATATGACCATAGTCTATTTGGCGCGATTATGTGCAAACATCCTGTCCAGCACAACAAAAAAAATCGCAAAATTGTGAAAAAAATGCCGTTTTGGCGGGATACTATGACGAAGGTCTTACAGTTAGATGACGAAGGGACAAAAAATGAGCGGAATCAGAGGGTTCAGGGGAAGAATCTGAGATCTGCAATACAGCTGAAAAAGAAGGCTCTACCCTTCCAGCACAACCGCCATGACATCTGAATCAACTCTGACTTTCTGAATGACATCCAGCTTGGACAGACGCCGCCGCATATCATGCAATGTCAGTCTCTCGAATATCTCATTGACGGTCTGGTTGATGACTGACCAGTTGGCATGTACGGTACAGGCCTGCATCACATCACACAATCGATCTTCATCACAGCAGTCGGTCAACGCCACACCACCTTCAAGAGACGTGAGGACCTTTGCCAGGCTGATATGGTGAGCGGGAGACGCCAGGCAATAACCGCCTTTGACTCCACGTTCAGAGCGCACGACCCCGCCGTCTACAAGTTGTTTCATGACCTTACGCACCGTAGGGATGGCCAGGTTGGTCTGTTCGGCCACCTGCTCCAGTTTCACCAGTTCGCCTCCCGGGTCCGCCAGGGACGAGGCAATCAGCAATCCGTAATCGGCAAGTCTGGCCAGTCGTAACATAGGATGTTCTCTATTGGAGCGTTTTCTGTCAGGTCGTTCATTGTTCGGTAGTTATTTGTTCGATCAAGGCAAAAATCACCAAACGCCCAGATTCTAGCGCGTTTCCCGATTGATTACCAATTTGGTATTGATTTAAACAGGCGGTTTAAGTACCCTAGCAACCAACTCAAGAATTATGAAAAAACTCTGACTCAGTGCGGGACGACAACTTCTTAAAGCCCAGATTTTGGCCAAGGAGCGTCAGGCAATGACTCGGAGTATTGCTGCGGCAGCCTGATCAGCCATAACCGCAGATTAAATGTTGTGAAGGTCCCGGTTCTGGAGCTGCTCCAGAAATGTGACCGACAAGTGTGAATCAAACTGATATCCGCAAGTGGAGTAAACCCATGGCCACCCCGGAAAATTCCGTCGACAAGTATATCAAGCGCGAATATGAAGCCGGTTTTATTACCGACATCGAGAGTGATGCGCTTGAGCCAGGCCTCAACGAAGACGTCATCCGTTTTATTTCTGCCAAGAAAAATGAGCCGGAGTTCATGCTGAACTGGCGTTTGAAGGCGTATCGTGAATGGCAGCAAATGGAAGAGCCGGAGTGGGCGCACGTACATTATCCGAAGATCGACTACAACGATATCATCTATTACTCCGCCCCCAAGTCCCAGAAAGACGGTCCCAAAAGCCTGGATGAAGTAGACCCCGAACTGCTGAAAACCTACGAAAAGCTGGGTATTCCGTTGCATGAAAGGGCTGCACTGGCAGGTGTTGCGGTTGACGCCGTCTTCGACAGCGTATCCGTCGCTACAACGTTTAAAGAAAAACTGGCCGATGCCGGTGTTATCTTCTGTTCAATTTCCGAAGCGGTTCAGAATCATCCGGAACTGGTGGAAAAGTACCTGGGCAGTGTCGTTCCCACCCGTGATAACTTCTTTGCCTCACTGAACTCAGCAGTCTTCAGTGACGGATCATTTGTCTATATTCCCAAGGGCGTTCGCTGTCCCATGGAACTCTCCACCTATTTCCGTATCAACGCCGCGAAGACCGGTCAATTCGAACGGACCCTGATCATCGCCGACGAAGGCAGCTATGTCAGCTACCTGGAAGGCTGTACCGCACCGATGCGGGATGAAAACCAACTCCACGCGGCGGTCGTAGAGCTGGTAGCCCTGGAAGGCGCCGAGATCAAATACTCGACCGTTCAGAACTGGTATCCGGGTGACGAAGAAGGCCGTGGTGGTATCTACAATTTCGTGACCAAGCGTGGACTCTGTGCCGGTGCACATTCAAAGATTTCCTGGACCCAGGTCGAAACAGGCTCCGCCATTACCTGGAAGTACCCCAGTGTCATCCTCAGAGGTGACCACAGTGTCGGCGAATTCTATTCCGTGGCATTGACCAACAATCTGCAACAGGCGGATACCGGCACCAAAATGATCCACATGGGCAAAAATACCAAGAGCACCATTATCTCCAAGGGTATTTCCGCCGGCCGCAGCGATGCCAGTTATCGCGGCCTGGTCAGGGTTGGTCCCAAGGCTGAGAACGCCCGCAATTACACCCAGTGCGACAGTCTCCTGATAGGCGATAAGTGCGGCGCACACACCTTCCCCTATATAGAAAGCAAGAACAACAGTGCGGTCGTGGAGCATGAAGCCACCACTTCCAAGGTCAGTGATGAGCAGTTGTTCCTGTGCCGTCAGCGTGGCATTGATGCGGAACGCGCCGTCTCCATGATCGTGAACGGGTTCTGTAAAGAGGTGTTCAAGGAGTTGCCGATGGAATTCGCGGTGGAAGCCGGCAAGCTTCTTGAGGTCAGCCTGGAAGGGTCCGTCGGTTAAACCGGGCCTTCAGACTCTATTACTGTTTTTGGAATTCAAAATATTAACGGTGCCGACAGTTGCTGATACAGGCACCGGATAAAGTTAACGGGATCAAGTATGTTAAGTATCAAAAACCTTTACGCACGAGTGGAAGACAAGGACATTCTCAAAGGACTGACCCTGGAAGTAAAACCTGGCGAAGTTCATGCCATTATGGGTCCGAACGGTTCAGGTAAAAGCACTCTGACCCATGTCCTGTCCGGCCGTGATGGTTATGAAGTCACCGAAGGGGAAGTGACTTATTTTGGTAAAGATCTGCTGGAACTGGAACCGGAAGATCGTGCCCGTGAAGGTATTTTCCTGGCTTTCCAATATCCCGTGGAAATTCCCGGTGTCAGCAATATCCAATTTCTGCGTACTGCGATGAACAGCATCCGCAAGTATCGCGGCGAAGAAGAATTGGACGCGGCCTCGTTCCTGAAACTGGCCCGTCAGAAGATCGGCATGGTCAACCTGGATCCTGCGTTTCTCAAGCGTGGTGTCAACGAAGGGTTTTCCGGTGGCGAGAAGAAGCGTAACGAAATCATGCAGATGCTGATGCTGGAGCCCAAGCTGGCACTACTGGATGAGACCGATTCCGGCCTGGACATCGACGCCCTGCAGACAGTGGCCAATGGTGTAAACGCACTGCGAAGCCCTGACCGGGCCGTGATTCTCGTCACTCACTATCAGCGTCTGCTGAACTACATTGTGCCGGATTATGTTCACGTGCTGGCCAATGGCCGCATCGTGAAATCCGGTGGCCGCGAACTGGCCCTGGAGCTGGAAGAGAAAGGCTATGGCTGGCTGAACATCGACGATGATGAGAAAAGCGTAGTTTGATTCCGTGTAAACCGAATCACGAAATACACGGATAAGACAGGAACAGGTTAGATATGTCAACGCGCACCAACCCTTATCAAGAATTTCATCAGGACTGCTTTAATGCAGCCAAAGCCTGGGGAGAGCAGCTTCCCCAAGGTCTGCACTGGTTGAACGCTGAGCGTCAGCTGGGCCTTGAGCAATTCGAGCAAATGCAGTTGCCGACCCGTAAAACGGAAAGCTGGAAATACACGCCTATCGCCGCCATTGTGCAAGGCAATATCCTGCAACTGAAAAGTGCAGCGGATAAAGCCAATGCTGAAGGCATTAAAGGGGATTTTTATACCGTTACCCTGCTAAACGGCGAGCTGCAATCCGCTCCGGAAATTGAGGATGCTGCGCTTAATGTGGTTCCATTTGCCAATGCCTCAGACGAACAGCAGAACCTGATCAAAGCCCACCTCAACAAGACTTTCGGCTTCCAGGATCATCCGTTTGCGGCACTGAATGCCAGCACACTGCAGGACGGCGTGCTGATCCATATTAAAGCAGACAGCAAACCACTCAAACCTGTACAAATTGTCCACGCCAACGGTTCCGGGGATGAGGGCTTTTCCAGTCATAACCGGGTACTTATCGTTGTAGAGCGCGGCGCGAAAGGTACTGTGCTTGAAACCTTCCTGGATATTGCCAGCAAAGTGCAGATGCGCAATGTCATCAGCGAAATTTTTCTGGCAGAGAACAGCCACCTGACACATTACGCCCTGAACTCTGAAAGTGAACAGCACATCCATACCGGTGCGGTGTTTGTGGAGCAACAGGCCGGCAGCCAGTTTGTTGAGCACAACTTTGCCACCGGCGGTGCGTTGAAACGCCGGGATATCCAGATCAAGCTGCTCGGCCCCCAGGCGGACTGCAAGCTTTACGGCGCTTATTTGATTGGCGGCCAGTCCCACGTTGACTACCACACAGCGATTGATCATGTCGCGCCACATTGCACCAGCGAGGAAGTCTTTAAAGGCATCGTGACCGATCAGGGCAAAGCGGTTTTCAACGGACGTATCCATATTCATCGGGATGCCCAGCAGTCCAACGCCAATATGAGCAACAAGAATCTTCTGCTGACCAATACTGCTGAAGTGAATACCAAACCGGAGCTGGAAATCTACGCCGACGACGTTAAGTGTGCTCATGGAGCCACCGTGGGACAGCTGGATGAAATGTCTCTTTATTACTTCCAGACCCGCGGAATATCCAAGGCTGATGCCCACCGGATGCTGAGTCACGCGTTCATTGAAACCGTGCTGGATGAAATGGATATCGAAACAGTCCACGAACATGTACAGCAATCCGCGGAACAGTTTTACCAACATTGCCAGGACTGCGCGAAGTAGCAGGCAGACCGGGAGAAAGCAGATGACACAGGCAATAAAAAGGCCTTTCGATGTAAATGCGATACGTGATGACTTCCCTATCCTGAAACAGCAGGTTAACGGTCATCCACTGGTTTATTTTGATAATGCGGCAACGGCTCAGAAGCCGGAAGTCGTGATCGAAACCATGAACCGCTATTACCGGGAGACCAATTCGAATGTTCATCGTGGCGCACATGCACTCAGCGACCGTGCCACCGGTGAATTCGAAGCTGCCCGTGATCAGGTGCGCAAATTCCTGAATGCCCCTTCCCGTGAACAGATTATCTGGGTCCGCGGCACCACCGAAGGCATTAACCTGGTAGCCCAGAGCTATGGACGCTCCACTCTGAAACCAGGTGATGAGATTATCGTCAGCCAGCTGGAGCACCACTCCAATATCGTGCCGTGGCAGATGGTCGCGCAACAGACCGGCGCGGTCCTGAAGGTCATTCCGATCAACGAGCAAATTGAGCTCGATATGGATGCCTACAAATCGCTGCTGACAGATAAAACCAAAATTGTGGCGGTCAACCACGCCTCCAATGCCATGGGCACGATTAACCCGATCAAGGAAATCACCCGTCTGGCACATGAAGCCGGTGCGGTTGTGGTCGTCGATGGCGCTCAGGGCGCGCCGCATCTGGAGGTCGATGTCCAGGATCTGGATTGTGATTTCTACGCATTTTCAGGCCACAAGGTATTCGGCCCCACCGGCATTGGCGCTCTGTATGGTCGCCGGGAACTGCTGGAATCAATGCCTCCTTATCAAGGTGGCGGAGAGATGATTGAGCGCGTCTCGTTCAGTGGAACCACTTACAACGAACTACCGTTCAAATTTGAAGCCGGCACACCGGCGATTGCCGAGTCCATTGGACTGGGGGCTACCCTCAGTTACCTTGAGCAATTTGATAAGTCGCAGCTCAAAGCTCACGAAGATCATCTGCTCAAGACCGCGCTGGAGCTCTCCTCCAGTGTCGACGGCCTGCGTTTGATCGGCAAAGCACCTGACAAAGTGTCCGTGTTTTCTTTCCTGATTGATGGCCTGCATCCCAGTGATATGGGTACCTTGCTGGACCAACAGGGGATTGCGGTACGTACCGGGCACCACTGTGCGCAGCCTTTGATGGAACACCTGGGAATTCCAGGCACCAGCAGAGCGTCATTCGCGTTTTACAATACAGTGGAAGAGGTTGAAAAACTCTTTGCTGCCCTACAAAAGATAGTAAGACTATTTCGCTGATTCGCTTTTATTGAAAGCGTCAGTGGCTTTTTTGAATAGTGGGTTCTGACTAATTGAAAGAATGGCACTGATTGAATAGTGGTTCTGATTAAAAAAGTGGTTCTGACTAAAACAGAGTGGATCTGATTGAAAAAGACAGAACCAGGACTGAACGAGATACACCAGGAGATGCATTGATTATGAGCGCGCAAACCTTTACACCTGACGTGGGATTGCGTATTACCCCGACTGCCGCAGCCCATATCCGCAAACAGATTGAAAGGACGCCGGGTACTGAGGGATTCCGGGTAGGACTCAAGACCAGTGGCTGTTCAGGCTATATGTATGTGGTGGATCTGGTGACCCAGCCACAGCAAGACGACCGTAAGTTTATCGTGGATGGTGATATTACCATTTTTGTGGACGCCAAGAGTCTGCCCCTGATTAACGGGACAGAAATCGATTTTGTCAAAGAAGGGTTGAACTCCATGTTCAGGTTCAACAACCCCAATGCAGAATCCGAATGCGGCTGCGGAGAGAGCATATCCATCCGCCAGGAAGCCTGAGGTTACAACCAGGCTGCCCGATAATCCGGTTTTAGCAACTAACTTTTTAAAGGCATAACATGGAACGCGAAGTCGTCCTCACCAAACGTGAATGCCCTGCCCGACTGGTTCCAGCCGGGACAGAGATCGTTATCCCGTCCGACACCTTTGTCACAATCACCCAGGCACTCGGCGGTTCATTCACCGTCGTGGTCAACGGCAACCTTGCCCGGGTTGAAGGTAAAGATGCGGATGCCCTGGGGAAAAATACCGCCGACTTCAATTTTGATGACGTCAAGGAAGGCGAAGTCAACGAAAGCCATATTTGGGAAGCACTCAGAGCTGTCTTCGATCCGGAGATCCCCGTCAATATCGTAGACCTTGGGTTGGTATATAACGTCTCCATCGGCAAGGATGGCGACAAGAATCAGGTCCATATCGAAATGACTCTGACTGCCCCGGGTTGTGGCATGGGTCCGGTGATCGCTGATGACGTTAAGTTTAAAGTCAGCCGGGTTCCCAATGTGGATCATGTGGATGTGGAGCTGGTATTTGATCCTCCCTGGAATAACGACATGCTCAGTGAAGAAGCTAAACTGGAACTGGGAATGCTTTAGCCGCTCGCCCCGGCACCATCTGGCCTGGTAGTGATTCACATTAGCTGACGACAAATTTCAAACAGAGATACAGAAAAGACGATGACCGCTGTAGCCGAAAAAACCATTTTTGAATCCAATCCGCTGGGAACCGAAACCACCCTGGACGAAGTCAGGGAAAATTTTGAATTCCTTGATGATTGGGAAGACCGCTACGGTTATGTCATCGATCTGGGCAAGAAGGTTCCGCCGATGCCGGAAGAGCATCGTAAAGAAGAAAACTACATCCACGGCTGCCAAAGCCAAGTCTGGTTTGTTCATTACTATGATGAAACGGAAAACAAGCTCTACGTGCTGGTAGACAGTGATGCCATGATTGTTCGTGGGCTTGCAGCGGTCGTGATGACAGCGTTCAACAGCCAGTCTCCCCAAAACATCGCCGGTTTCGATATGGATGCCCTTTTCCAGGAACTGGACCTGCTGAAACACCTGAGCCCGACCCGCGGCAATGGATTAAGGGCAATGGTGAAGAAAATCCAGGATACCGCCCGCCAGTGCGCGGGCCATTGATATAGCCTGACCAATGGCCCTGGTACTGATCAGTCTGGCGCTAATCGCATTTGCCGCTAACTCAGTACTTTGTCGAATGGCCCTTGGTGCCGAAACCATTGACCCGGGCAGCTTTACTGCAGCCCGGCTGATTTCAGGCGCACTGATGCTGTGGCTGATTGTCGCCTACCGCGACCACCAAAAAACAGCACCACCGAATCCTTCCCCTTCCCAATCCTGCTGGTTCAGCCAGGGCGCTACCGCGCTGTTTATCTATGCCGTCTGCTTTTCCTATGCCTACGTTGAACTGAATACGGCGACAGGAGCTCTGGTTCTGTTTGCCATGGTACAAATCACTCTGGTAACACTGGGATTCATCGCCGGGCAGCGCCTTAATGGACTGGAAATACTTGGACTTCTTATTGCGATTGGCGGTTTTACCTACCTGATGCTGCCTTCCGCTACCCGTCCCGAACCTATCGCAACAGTCCTGATGGCTGCCGCAGGTGTGGCCTGGGGTGTATATACCTGGCTGGGCCGCTCAACTACCAACCCGTTAAGGTCTACAGCCAGAAACTTCCGCCTGAGTACACCATATGCCTTGATAACGCTTGTTGCTGCGATAAGCCTTGATCAATTTCACTTATCCGGTCCCGGAATCACACTGGCGATTCTATCCGGCGCTTTGGCCTCAGCCGTAGGCTATGCAATCTGGTATAGCGTTCTACCGACCCTTTCTGCGGCACAGGCAGGCATATTACAGCTTTTGGTTCCCGTCATAGCGGCGCTGGGAGGTGTGATATTTGTTGATGAATCTCTAACGCTGCATCTGGTAGTGGCTGGTCTGGTGATTTTGGCAGGTATCGGGACATTGTTCTGGGGTCGTAACAGAGGGACCCGGTCTTAGCCGGACGCCAATAGGATTCGCGGCTCGTCTGCGGCAATCCGAGCTGGACTTATAGATTCTTCAAATTAGGCCATACCGCATTTCGATGGCTTTTTGCTTCATGATTTTTCGATGCAGCCACACGATTCCCGCCATCCTTCCTGGCTCTTTCCAGGGCATGGTTGGCCCGCTTGATCACATCGTTCATATTCTCCATTTGCTGTTTTTCTGCGCATCCGATGCTAACGGAAAAATTGGAGTTATACCGTTGAGGCTTGATTTCAACCACCGCCTGTCGAATACGCTCGGCCAATACAACCGCCCCATTCAGGTTTGTCGATGGCAGGCAAATAAGGAACTTACCACTACCGTAGCGCCCGAAAATATCCACTTCCCGGATGACCTTGGTAACCGCAGACGCCAGAATTGACATAGCTTCCTGTCCGGTTTCCGGGCCGAATTCATCATAAATACGGCGAAAATGATCGCCATCAAGCATGAGGAAGCTGATGGATTCCTTATATCGCTCGCAATGCTTGACCATGCGCGATGCTTCCTGCTCGTTATAGGGCCATTCCAGAGCATGGGTCACATGGTCATGGGTCGCAGCTTCCTTTAATTTGCTCTGTGCCGACTTCAGCTTCCAGCCAAGTAGTACACTCATCACCAGCAATACAACACTGACCCAGAGCAGCGGCGAAGTCATCAAGGCGTTATTCATTGTTCGGAGAAACCCAAAGCACCATCAGGATTAAGTAGTAAACTATCAAGTCTTTCAAGAATTTAGTTTAGACTATGACTCGCAAAACGCCTCCTGATAAGATTTCGGCATGCTTTCAGGAGAGTTGGGGATATCTAAAGGAATGAATTCTCAACTATACTTTTCAAAAAGTCAGAACCATCAACAGCCCCATGGGGCAGCTATCGAATACCACACCGCGGATTGAGAAATGACTCGTAAAACCGACCTGACTGAGGCCATACACTATCTGAAACAAACGCTACCAGAGATGAGCAAGCGAAAGATAGCAACAACCCCGGAAAACTATGCGGTCTGGTACGAGTATACCATTGGCAAGAATCTTGGCCTGAAAGCGCACATTTTTGATCTCGACAAGAAGCAGGCAGACTACACCGATGAGGTCAATGCAGAGCTCTATGCCAAATATATTCTGTGCAGTACAGAGCAGGCAGAAATCAATAAGCTCAAAGACAGCGTGCGCAAAATTATTACGGAGCTACTGGAAAACCTGAATGACGAAGGCGAACAGCTTTCAGATTTTTCCAGAACCTTACAGCAGTTTTCCGCCCAGATTCAGGATGTCTCCACTTCTGACGCTCTCCAGGAAATGATCCGGGAACTGTTGGTGGAAACCCGTAAACGCGAGCAGGCAACCCATAACCTGCAAGAAACCGTCTGCAGCATGGCCAGTGATATTAAAGATCTGCGCATGGAAATGGAGCGTCTGAATGAGGAGGCCAATACCGATTCACTCACCCGGGTAAGAAACCGAAGAGCTTTCGACATTGCCCTGGATAAGGCGATTCACCTGTCCATGCATGAAAATACTGCCCTTGCCGTTATTCTGATTGATATTGATAGCTTCAAACAGTTCAACGACCAATTCGGCCACTCCATCGGCGACAAGGTGTTGCGCTATGTCGCCTCCAGTCTGACGCAGTGCGTCCGGGGAAGTGATATGGTCGCCCGTGTGGGTGGGGAGGAATTCGCCATTCTATTACCCGAAACCGATTACGTTGGTGCCATGTCGGTCGCCGAGAATTGTCGCCAGAAAATTGCCCGACAGCCACTTTCAGACAGCAAGGAAAACAAGAAGCTGGGCTCCCTGACCGTATCCGCCGGAGTAGGCTCTTACCATTCGCGGGAAAGTATAGAGGACCTGATGAGGCGCACCGATGCCTGCCTTTATCAGTCCAAGAGAGAGGGCAGGAACAAGGTCACCGGCGAAAGCGACCTCGAAGGTAACCTGTCAGAGGACTTTACCTGGATATAAACCGCTTTTAATCGCGGCGCTACCCGCCCGGCATAAGAGCCTCATTGAGCTCCCGGTAAATGATCCTTGATGATGTCATAGATTGCCGGGCGATTGCGGGCAATTTCTTCGGGCGTCAGCCCTTCCAGGGAATGGGGGTACTTCAACCAGGCTTCCGTTTCATGAATGTAGTAATCAGGAATACGGCCCGTCTGGTTGCGACTGGGCTTGTAGTAGGGAACGGCAATCCTGATATCTTCCGGAGTATTCAATCTCGCACGTTTGCGCAGTTCATCAATAATAGCTTCAATCGAGCGGCCGGTATCAAACACATCATCGACGATCAGCAGGCGATCATGACTTTGCACATTCTTAACCAGATAGTTCAAGCCAAATACCTTGACCTGGCGACTTTGGTTGTCGATCCCACTATATGAAGATGTACGAATGGCGATGTTGTCAGTCACAATCCCGTGAAAATCAAGAAACTCCTGCACGGCGGTTCCTATAGGCGCTCCACCCCGCCAGATAGCCAACATGAACGTGGGACGAAACCCACTGCTGATGATTTTGGCCGCCAGCCGGTATGAATCCTCTAATAAGCCTTGCGCTGTCAGATACTGTTTTTCACTCATACTGTCTTTAATCTTCTCTGTATCTCTTCTACCGGCAATTTACCGCATCAATATTTACTGCGATCTCGCAATTTTTTCGCAATCGGGTATATTCTCTCTCTAATTCGACTTTGGCAACCACATGGCTATGAAAAAGCGCTATCTTGATGAAGAATCACTCATTCTCGACGCTTTCCGTCTTGGAGTGAAGATTTTTGAAAGTGGCTTCCGCCCCACATTTATTGTCGGTTTATGGCGTGGCGGAAGTTCTATCGGTATATACGTTCAGGAATGTCTACAGACACTGGGCGTTGAAACAGACCATATCGCCCTGCGAACCTCCTACCGTGGGCAGCCTTACTATCACAATATGGTGGCCTCCCCCAATACTGAAATACGGGTTCACGGGACTCAGTATCTTTTGGAAAACCTGGATGCGGATGATGGTCTGCTTATCGTGGACGACGTATTCAGCACCGGGCTCAATATTAAAGCGGTATTGGACAAGCTGGAGCGCAATTGCAAACGCAACATGCCCAAAGATGTCAAAATCGCCACTTTATGGGAGCGTCCGTCCTTTAACAAGACGACCCTTGAACCGGATTACTGCCTCCACAGCACAGAAGACTGGTTGGTATTCCCGTACGAACTCAATGGTCTCTCCATTGAGGAGATCAAGGAAAACAAGCCTTTTATCCTGCCGATTCTGGACGAATGTAAATCATCTGCGAAGTAACAACCTTTTCAGTAAACCGCAGGTTCCACATTTCCATGTAACAGACTCCCCATAGCCTGCTCCATAGGGAGCAGGCTATGTATACCGTAGACTTGATCGCACAGAGAGCCCTTGAAAAGAGTTGAGAGAGATGAGAAAGATGACCGGGGCTTTCTCCCAGCCATGGGCCTCTTCTTCAAATAATTGAAAAAAATTTAAGTTTTTTGCATCCAAATACCCTCTCCCTGTCGTCTTAGTTAGTGAAGACTTAATTACTCACAAGGAGAGATTCTATGAAAATCCAATCCGCAGCCACCGCCCTGTTATCCCTGACTTTGGTAGCCTGTGCTTACGGCGGGGGCGAATATCCTGCCGAGAGCCACCAGACTTCCGCCGGCACTGTGCTGACCACGCCGGAAGGAATGACTCTGTATACATTTGATAAAGACTCCAAGGGACAATCCAACTGCTACGATCAATGTGCGGTCAAATGGCCACCATTTATGGCACCACAGGATGCCAAGGCCAGTGGAGACTACAGCATTGTGGTCCGCAAAGACGGTACTCATCAATGGGCTTATAAAGGCGCTCCTCTGTATACCTGGTTCAAAGACAGCAAACCCGGTGATGCAGAAGGTAACGGCTTGGGCAGTGTCTGGCACGTCATTCCGTCAGAATCCAAGTCCCACGGATATGGCGATGGTGGCTCCGGGACTTATTAGTTTTAGCCATCTCGGGGTGGATAAAGGCGCCTGTTCGCAAGTATGATGTTGACCACTTGACGATGAACTTTATCCATCCATATGGCAGGGATCACACTGAAGGCTGAACAAAATACAAGTGCCCAGGGACTTGAGGAAACGGAATCACCGAGCAACGGAAGTTTGGATGACCTATTCCGGCGGGTGGCCCTGTCTGACCGAAAGGCTTTTGAGGCGTTATACCGACAAACCTCCGGCAGGCTGATGACAGTCATCAACCGCATCCTCAAAGATCCGCACGAAAGTGCAGATGTGCTGCAAGAGGTATTTGTCAAAGTCTGGCATCAGGCCCAAACCTTTGCAGGAACAGGATCGGCCTGGGGCTGGCTCACTGTGATGGCCCGCAACGCTGCTCTGGACCGGCTGAAAAGTCTGCAACGCAAACCAGAGGATTTACGGGAAGATACAGATATTCTGATGCAGTCGCTCTCAGCCAATCTAAGTTGCCCTGCTGACAGCCGCGGCTTGCAACAATGCCTGTCGTTGCTATCGGAGGAGGCTCGCGAAGCGATTCTGCTGTCCTATGTCCATGGCTATAGCCACGGCGAACTAAGCGACAAAATGCAAAAGCCGTTAGGCACCCTGAAAGCCTGGATCAGAAGAGGTCTGCTGGAGTTAAAAAAATGTCTGAGTGCCTGAGATACCAACAACCTGAAGTGTGCGAGCACTTGGCTTCGCAATACGTTGCAGGGCACCTGTCTCCTCTGGTTCGTAAACGTATGGAGACGCTGCTGAGGGTCACTCCTCCTCTGCGGAACGCCGTAGCTGAATGGTCAGACAGTCTGTCCCCGATTCACAGTGACGTCCCTCCGATGCGGGTACCGGATCAAACCTGGGAATCATTACAAAATCGTCTGTTTCAACCGACCACAGAAAGAAGCACCGCCGCTGAACCCAACGGTATAGTTTCAACTGCATTTAACCTCTGGAAATGGCTTGGCCTGGGCAGTGCATTGGCCAGTCTGATGCTATTGGTGTTTGTGATTACCCAGCCGGCCAATACCGACTGGAAAGCCAGAGGAGCGGATTATCTGGCCCCCATGCAGGCATCCATATCCAACACTGCAGACGACGTGGCATTTGTCATCAGTGGATATCAAGGGAAAGCTCCCGGCGAGTCGTTCCTCACGCTTCAGTGGTCCAGGAACGCAGCACCGGCCCCTAAACAGGAACTCCACCTTTGGGCTGAAGATCGGGAAACCCACGCATTTACATATCTGGGAACGCTGCCTGAGCCGGGAAGCGCCTGGTCCCTACCCAAACAGGAGTGGCAGGCGTTGATCAACAGTAGCCGCCTTCTGGTCAATACCAATGCCGGACAACTTGATCCGACTCAGTTGGTATTCCAGGGCCCCTGCCTGCAGCTCAAGGAATGGGCCCAAAGCTAGGGCCTGTTCCGACAATCATTCGATCGCCCTGGCTGTGACATAGCATGACTTTTCTTAGCCCTCACCCGCTGGGTCAGAGAACATCGGGGCAAATTGAACCAAGGGAAAATTAAATAAAGGACAAAACAGAATCGCGTACGCTTAACGGCGACTATTCTGTCTTCCATTGATCAAGGAGTAAGTTCATCGTCCTGGCCAGTCGTATGGAGTCCTGTGGAGTGTAGAGAGGACTATGAGTTCTACCTTCACTCAAGCACTCATTTACGTGAGTCGCTTCAAGATGCCAGCCAGCCCCGGCAAAGTCGAAAGAGGCCCATTCAGGCTCTTTGCCTTCCAGGCAATAACGTAGCGACTTCGCGGCAAACCAGTGGCCGGGAATTTCGATATATCCCCTGGTCCCACTGATAATCGCATTATTGGGCAGGAAGCGATCAATACTCGCCGTCAGGGAAGATGTTCCACCTCCGGCGTGTTCCAACCAGATGTCCTCGTGCACATCGACTCCAGTTTCACCAATTTCCACTCGGGAATCCATACTGGCGACCTCCCCCAGCACCAATTGCGCCAGAAACAGAGGATAGATACCAACGTCCAACAGGGCTCCGCCTCCCAGAGCGGGATTCAGCAGGCGATGATCTGGTTCCACATTCACGGCAAAACCAAAATTCGCATGAACGGTTTTGACTTCTCCTATCCGTCCCTCTCTGATCCACTCAAGCATTTCAATAATGGCGGGATTAAACCGGGTCCAGAGAGCTTCCATCAGAAACACACCCGCTTTATCTGCCGCCTCATACAAAGCTTCAGTGGCTTGCAGCGTGGTGGTCATTGGCTTTTCACACAAGACGGGAACTCCCGCTTTCAGTGCAGTCATTGCCGCGTCAAAGTGGTGACTGTGGGGACTGGCGATGTAGAGCAGATCCAACTGCCCTCCTCTTAACATGTCCTCCAGAGAGGAATACGCATGTTCCAGTCCGAATTCCCGGGCAAAGCCTTCCGCATCATTCTGTCTGCGGGAACAGACGGCAGATAGAACACCTCCCCGGCTATATTGAAAATCCTCGGCAAACTGGCGGGCCATGTTACCGGTAGACAAAATTCCCCATCGAATAGCACTCATTACAGTCCCCTGAATGAAAATCGAAGCAAACTGCAAGAGTATCGGTAATTTTAGGCGGCTGCGAGAAATAACTCTGTATCCCGAACGACTTATCCGGGATACAGGCCGTCCGTGGAAGCGGATTAGAAGCCCACTACGGGAAGCAATTAACCAGCGGCTAACTTTTCAATAAAGCCGAATCCCTGAAATCTAACGACTCTATAATCTGGCGAGAGTAACGGTTTACCACGAAGTTTACGTTGTTCTCGTTGTAGTTCATGTAGGAATTACGGATAAAGTTCCATTTGATCTGAGCCTTACGCAGAAGATCAAGGGTTGAGGCATCCGCGTACTCAAGCTGAAGTAGCTGCTGAAGATCGCGATCAAACTCAGATGCCAGTATATCCAGGGTTTCCTCTGGATCTTCCCCCTGGAACACCTGGCTGATATTGGAAGTACTGCGGGCGGCATATTTGGTCATCATCACCGCCATGGTATAAGCCGAGCGACGGCTTCGTGCCTGCACATCCGACAACACCACTTTTTGCTGGTCCGATACCAATTGATACATGCGCCCAAGCGTGGTGCCCACATCCACATTCAGCTGGGCAAGCTGAAATACGAGTTGCAGCTCGTGGTACCCAAGGGTCTTGATATCTTCAATGTTACGTTCCAGGAGAGCTTTATAATTCACCCAGTGTTCCTGCAACTTACTCAAAGCCGCAAGATATTCCGGCGAATCGTAGCCTGACGACAGGCTACTCACCAGGGAGTCCATTGAGGACTTGCCCTCGTCAAGCGCAATCATCAGCTGCTTGTCACCTGCATTGGCACTGAAATTATAGTAATCGGTTAACAGCAGGTATGCCTGCAGACGTGCTTGATGGATATCTTCAAGAAGATTATTCGCGTCCCGGGCAGCCAGAACGTTCATGGAGCCGAAAACTCCAGAGAAAAGCAGCAGAAGGCATAACGCTCTGCTGGTCCAGCGTTGATTATCGTGCATGGCGGAATTCTCACTCGTATTTTATTTTTATCAGTGAAGGCCGGCAGTTCCGTAGAGCTAACCGGCCTGTAGCTTTAAAGCATAACCTGACTGAGCCGGCTAGCCAGCGCCAAAATGTAATAACATGTAATATTCGTAGATATCTATCTGGCGTTAGCGGCTTTGGGACACCATATAGGCAACAGCCAGTTTCAATTGCTCATCCGGCAGATCGGGATTCCCTCCCCGTGGGGGCATCACTCCTGTTGCTCCCGAATATCCCTGTGTCGCATGCTCGATCAGCACGGGCACTCCTTGAGCAATCCTTGGAGCCCATTGCTTCTGATTCCCTATCATCGGAGCGCCTCCCAATCCCTGCTGATGACATACTCTGCAATTGGCTTCCCAGACTGTCTTACCGGCACTGACAAGCTCATTCTCGGCTCCACCACTACAACCTGCCAATCCCAGCGTCGCCAGAGCAGCAATCAGCAGGTTGATTGAAAATTGTCGCCAGTACCCCAATCGATTATCGGGCAGTTGCATGGCTTAGGATCCGACGGGCACCCTGATGACCACACCGCCCATCACATCGCCAATTTTGAAGTCGGTGCGCGGAGTATCCTTATGCTCATTGTGGCAGGATGCACAAACCGGAGCGACGGCAATGTCAGGATAGACAGCTGTAAAGTATTTCTGGCCACCGAGTTCCTCCTCGCTGTAGTAGTTCTGCCCCGGATTATCGGCGATAAACTTGAGCCCGGTTTTCTCCACTTCGGTTACCGGGGCATTCTGCTTGTTGATGGGCCACAGAGACTGTAACGAGTAGCTGAAATCATCTGTTTTTCCCGCCACCATTTCAGCTCCGAAACGGAACATCTGGGCAGGTAACGGCAGGGCTTTTTCATCCATGAAATGCTCACTCGCCTTGATAACCTTTTCTTCCTTGGCCAATCGGTTAACCACCTGCTTGGTATATACAGCCCGATCAGACTCCATAACTTTATGCAGCGCATCAGTAAACTGTTGTGGGGAGATACCCTGGGGTTCGCTTTCACACCCAGTCATCATCAATCCCGCCGTCACGGCCAACCCAAACACAGCGCCTTTGGTCCCGACATAAGACAAGTCCGCGATAGAAGACCAAGCCTTTACAGAAGACCGGCCCCATACAGATACTTTTTCCGATTTAGAATTTTTGGTTAGTAATTTCAGTTGTTTCATGTGTTTTTCCTCTCACCTTTTAGCGTTAACCCGACATGAATTGCCGAAAGCATTTCCACGCTCTGCTTTTTATGATTCCAGCCTTCTTGTGAGACTGTGTTTGGATTCATAAGATCCCGACAGGTAAAACATGTTGAAACGACTACTCTTCCCGGCGGCCCGTCGCCCAATCGATACTCTCCACATGCGCTGCCGGCTGCCCTTTGAAGTTGTTTCTGATCAGCTCAGGGTCTGCCAACGCATCCAGAGAAAAGGGGAATCCATGACAATCCATACAAACCGAGCGAATCATCTTTTCATTGGGACGAAGATTGTCATTCTGGTTGTGCATCACCTGTATTGCCTCACCACCGAGTCCGGCACTTTCAAGTCTGGGCATATGACAGGTGGCGCAACTTACCCCGGTACCAGGATCCGCCAGCCCCTGATGTTCCAGTTCGCGCAACGTTGCGTGAGGTGAATCCGGATAATTTCGTGAATGTTCATCGTTGTGACATCCCAGGCAACTTTCCACTGCGGCTTTCCAGGTATCGAACCGATGGGCGCCATGGCAAGTGGTACACGTAAGTTCAGTCTCCAGCGCATCTGTTTTGAAAGGTAACCGCCCCATGGCTGGAGTCATCGGAGAGAGTGGTAGATCCCCACTTCCAGCCAGACGCATACCATGTTTACCCTGCAGGAAAGTTTCGGCTTCCTGCTGATGGCAACTCTGGCAGGATTCGAGCCCCGGCTTATCCACCCAAGTGCTACCAGAAGACTGGTGACATCCGCTACAGTTAACCCCGGCAGCAGCATGAGAGGTCTGCAGCCAGTCATCCATTACTTCGGAACCTACATGTAAGGTTTGAGGTTTATCCGCTTCATTCAAGGTCAGGGGCCGGACCGCCCCTTTTTCTGCCACCACCTGCTCCAGCAGGTTACGCATGGGCTGGTGGGGATCCAGGCCAATGGCCGCTTGATCTGCATGCTTAACCAGAAAATCCTCATAGAGGGCCCGGTTATCGTGATAGTTATGACAGCCGGAGGTAAGACAGTCGGAGAACGGTACATTTTTATGGGTCGGACGATCCTCTCCGATATCCTCGTGACAGTAGAAACAGAAATCCTCCGGCAGTGTGACTCCCATCTCATGAGTTTCTTCATTGCGGTGTTCAATGTGGCAAGTAACACAGTACCGGGCGTCCAATACTTCTATTCGGGCCGCGTTACGTGGATCGGTAAATTTTGATTTCGGATGACTGTCATCAGCCCTTGCCAGTTCAGCACCATGGCAGTTCGTGCAAGCTTCCTGTATCAACTCAGCACCACCAAAGGGCTCCAGGTGACAACTTTCACAGGCCAGCTCGATTTGATGGTGACCGTCTGTGGTCTCACCGATCAGGTAACGGGCATTCTGTTCTTTGGTGAACAGACTCCACCCCCAGAAGACACCAAGCAAGATGCTGATCAGCCCCCAGCTCAACCACTTCATTTTGTGCGCTCGCTAATCATTATTTTGCTTCTCTTTCGTGCAACCATCAAAAGTAATAGACACTAAGAATATGGAACCCAAGCAATACAGGCAGAGGCCAGATGACCACCACATGCAGCCAGTACATCCACTCCCTTAATCGCTTGCCAGGTTTCCTTCCTATTCGGTGTTGCAAGGCAATCACGTAGGTGGTTAACGCTCCCAGAGCTGCAGCTGCCAAAAAATCCAGCATCAACCATTGATTCAGGTTGTAGCCAATCGCCAATCCGGTATGTATCACCAGTGCAGCCAATGCCAGCCCACCAAGAATCACATGAGCCAGGCGCCAATAATCGAATCCGCCGATGGCTCCCCTACCGGTTGAAAAGAAACGCACCCGTTTGCGCAGGGACAAAGCCAGACCAATAACCAGCAGCCCGAGTAAGGTAAAACCGGAGATTTGCTTGAACAGACCATCTCGCCAAAGAATATCCAGAGGCCAGACCTCCTGAACCGAATTGCGCACGCCAAAAGCAGGGTAGAACGACAAGAATAGCGCCAGTAACATGGCGGCAATCCCCCAACCGAGATGGGAACCTTTCGCTTTGATTGGCTCGATCCCGGCTGGTGAACCGACCATTTCCGCCAACAACGGTTTACAGCTACCACATACCGTAGACGCACCTGTGCAGGCTGCCAGTTGGTCCGTGGTGGAGGCTCCCTCCTCTATGGCAGCACTGAGCTTACCGCGGGAAACCGCCATGCACTGACACACCAGCGCATCTGCCGGCCACTGACTGACCCGGCTTTCTTCTGCGTCGCCCCATAACAGTCCTTTGCGCAAGAATGCGAAACGCTGCCAGGGCCACAGATAACGCCGGGTGGTCACGGCTTCCTGCAAACGATTTTTTTCAGGCCAATCCCCTACCGCCATGGCGGCTTCCAGCCGCCCTTCCCGAACGATTATCTTTCGGTAGTGCTGTTGATCGCTGTACACCAGTGCCCGCACCCGCGGTTGTCCTTCCAGTTTCTCCCACGGACCGATACTGGTAACGGGTATGCCGGCGACTTTCAGTTGGCTGGCCATCATGGAACCACGATAGACCGCCTCCTCTCCGTATATATGAGCGGCGGCCACGGCTGCCTGCTCCAATCCAGGAGCAACCAGGCCATACACATGCCCCTGATGTTCGGCACACTCCCCTATGGCATATATATCCGACTGGGAAGTCTGCATGACATCATTCACGCGTATCCCACGACCAACTTTTATCCAGGCAGACCGGGCCATTTCAATATTTGGGGTAATACCTGTCGCCAGCAGCACACTGTCACAGGGAATTTCGGTTCCGTCTCGAAGCCTGATGGAGGTCACTTGATGGTCACCACAGATTTCAGCGAGACCACTCCCCACCCTCACCCGGATACCAAGCAGCCGCAAATAATCGCTGACCCTTTCACCACCTCGTGAATCCAACTGACGGTTCATGACATGGGACGCCTGCTGCACAACTTCCACTTCAGTACCGTCCCGGGCCATGGCCTTGGCAGCTTCGAGGCCGAGCAATCCTCCACCGATCACCACCAGCCGACGGACTCTTGCACGCCTGGCCAACAGGGCTTCGGTATCGCTTAACGAGCGCAGAGAATAGACTCCACTGAGATTCACGCCGGGGACATTGGGAATAAAGGCTTTGGAACCTACGGCCAAAACCAGCTTGTGGTAGGCATGGATACGTCCATGTTGATCACGAATAGTCCGGGTATCAGGATCGATCGCCACGACCTGACATTGTTTGATCTGTACGACTTTGCTCATTGCCTCCGCCGGGAGGCTCATATTGATATCGCTCAGCCGAATGTCGCCGGCCAGCAGGCTGGAAAGTCTTACCCGGTTGTATGGATCCCAACGCTCTTCACCAAACAGCCAGATCGGCCGCTTCAACTCGTAACGCAACAACTCTTCCACACAGCGAAGACCCACAGGCCCCGCACCCACCACGATAACGGGATGCAGCTCCGAAGAAGCAACGGCTTCCGCAGAAGAAGGCTGATCGTCAGTCGATTCGGGCATGACAGCTGCCTCGCTGTGCATGGGCAAAAACTCCAAGATGGCTACCAATATTTTTAAGCTTTGGTAGGACTCAGGAGCAAAGTACTTGCCAACCTTAGCAACCTGCTGTTTTCCCTATAAATTTCATATTGTTATTTTTAGTCGCACAGAACTGGTGCAGCTTGCCGCAGCGGCTCGCACCAGAATTTGCCCTAATTTGGTATTTCATTTACCAGTTATAGCGTCAAAATGAATCACGGATTACCAGGATGATGTGCGGCCGCTTCAACAGGAGTTGGAGATACGTATAAAACGATCAACAAGCGGAACTACCGGTGGCAGTAGTAAGAGGAAGGAAGCGAAAGGAGAAAAGGGACAGAAGGGGGAAAGGGAAAGAAAGGTGAAATACGAAAAGCACCGAGCCAGTACCGGCTCGGTGCTTTAGGATGTGATCAAAAAAGAGATCAGGCAGAAGCCGTTTCAGCCGGCTTCAATCCCAGAGTCCCCAAAGTCCGCTGGCGAACCCTATCGGCAAGCTCAGCATCGTCAACCAGGGACTGACCATAGGAAGGTACCATCTCTTTCATCTTCGCCTGCCATTCTTCTGAGGCCATCCTGTCAGCAAAGCAGTTCTCAATGATATTGACCATGGTCTGTGCCGCCGTAGACGCACCTGGAGATGCACCGAGAAGCGCAGCGAGGGTAGAGTCTTTGGAAGAAACCACCTCGGTACCGAACTCCAGTTTGCCGCCATCTTTCGCACAGCGTTTAATGATCTGTACCCGCTGCCCGGCAACTGCCAGATGCCAATCTTCATCTTTGGCTTCGGGGAAGAAATTACGCAGCGAATTGACCCTGGCTTTCTGTGACTGGAACACTTCCTTGATCAGGTAACGGGTCAAATCCAGATTGTCCATGCCCGCCGACCAGATCGGTCCGAAATTGTCTCCTTTAAAGGAAGAAGGCAGGTCAAACACCGATCCATCCTTCAGGAAGCGGGTGGTAAATCCGGCAAATGGTCCGAACAACAAAGCAGGCTTGCCGTTGATAATCCGGGTATCCAGGTGAGGTACGGACATTGGGGGCGCTCCGATCGGGGCCTTACCGTATACCTTTGCATAATGCTGGCTGACAATCTCCGGCTTCTGGCACACCAGCCATTGACCACTGACAGGGAAACCACCGTAACCTTCGCCTTCTGGAATACCTGATTTCTGCAGTAACGGAAGCGCTCCGCCACCAGCGCCAAGAAAAACAAATTTGGCGTTGATGTACATGGATTCTTTGGTTTTACGGTCTTTCACTCTAACGTTCCAGCGTCCGTTAGGCTGTTGTGTCAGAGCTTTCACGGAATGGCTCAACATGAGCTCGAAGTCCGGTAGTGACTGGAGATGGCTGACCATATTTCGGGTCAGTGATCCGAAATCCACATCTGAACCATACTCTACTTTGGTCGCGGCCACTTTATGAGAGGTATCCCGCTGGCCCATTACCAATGGAACCCACTGTTTCACAACGTCAGGATCGTCGGTGAATTCCATATCCTTGAACAAATGATGCTTATGCATCATTTCGTAACGTTGCCGTAAAAATTGGATGTCATCCTCTCCCCACACAAAACTGAGGTGAGGAGCTCGGTTGATAAATTGGGTAGGCGTAGGTAGGGCCCCTTTTTCAACCAGGTAAGACCAGAATTGCAAAGACACTTCGAAAGCCGCATTGATCGATATGGCTTTGGAAATATCAATACTGCCGTCAGCAGTACGCGGGGTGTAGTTCAGTTCACAATAGGCGGCATGTCCGGTGCCGGCATTGTTCCATCCATCCGTGCTTTCGTGGGCGACATGGTCAAGTCGTTCGACCATGATGATTTTCAGGGACGGGTCCAGTTGCTTGAGCATCATTCCCAGGGTTGTGCTCATGACTCCGGCGCCGACAAGTAGTACATCAGCAGATTTTACAGTCATTCTGTTTTGCCTTTCACGAGAATCAGTTAGCTGAGGGTCATGTTTGGAACCCCAACGATAGACCTGTGCCACGATGATGTATGGCCCAGGCTGCCTGCCGGCTTAACGGTCATGTATAAGCCGCTCGAGATTTAGGTTCCGGATTATCTGTGTACCCGGTGGGTAGTGTCACCCGAGCCGATGTCACGGCCCTCCATCGAATTTGGCCCGCGCATTATACTTATATCTAATGCTGAATCCTAATTACCTTACGTTTATTACGTCTAGACAGACGATAGGAAGGGATGTTAATAGCGAGAATGGAGAAGAGAAATGGGACAGAGCCTCTGTATTGAATACCTTTTCGCACGTCCCAGAAAATACGACAACCTTTTATATATCACCAGCTTACAACAACATCATCGGCCTGGATATTAATACGGGTGGGGTCCAGACTAAGGTCCCCACTGGACATCTCCGGTTGAACCAGCCCAACCTGAAGAGCAAGTTTCATATCCGCCAAATGGGTTCCCTGAAACCGGGTACCATCGTATAACTGACGAGAGCGGTAGATCTGAAAGCGGTCTCCGGGCCGAATTCCTGAATTAGCACCGGCCTCAAACAGGATATTACGCCCCTCCACCCGGGTTATCCGGGTCATAAACGGCTGACAGGATAGATTGGCCTCAATATCCGCCGCCATGCTATGCAGAACATTGGCAACTTTTTTACCGTAATCCAGTTCCCGAAACTCCGCTGACAATAATGGGCGGTTCTGTTCCGGGTCCGCATCCCATTCACCGATGGTGCTGTAACGCTTTTCAAACATGATGGCACCGCTGAAACCGTCATGGATAAACAGATCCACCACAAATACCCTTTCCAGGTCACTGAGGGTCAGCCAACGGCTCACATTTTTAACAATTGAGCGGTTATAAGCATCCGGACTGCGCAGCGAGACATCCCTCACGACTCCCGAGACAATGAACTGAACACCAAGTTTCCGCGCTTCGTCCACCGCCTTGGTTAGAGTACGCTGCTCTGTTTCGTGGGTCGGTGCGTTAACCAGCTCCTGATACAGCTGAATATGGCTGGCCTGGCTCACCAGTAACCGGGGTGAATTCAATAACATGCCATTCAGCGCCGTGGGCAATTCACGATCGATATCATAAAGGCCACCAACACTGGCCTGAGTCTGATTTTCCAGGGCAAAACTGAGCAGGGCCACATGACGGCGATATTGGTTGGTCTGCATTCCTGCACATAATTCTGACTTCTGTGCCTGCATGTCCAGATCCAGCGTCAAGCGCAAGGTACCGTCAATAATTTCCTCAGATACCGGCACTATCCTGCTGGCATATGAATGACTTCTCACTTTGATGGTGGATTCAGTAAGAAGTCCCTGCTCCACGGTATCCTGGCTTGAAATAGACGCCCCGAACTGCAATGAAGCCTGGCTGATAGCATCCTGTTGAGCCGCCTTGCGTGCAGCGGCAACATCTCCGCCCCGAACCAGGGATTCCCCCGTGACACGCACCCATTCTGCCGAAGCCGGCTGGCCCACAAACAGGAGTATCGCCAATAGGCCGTTCAGAATGAGAGTATGAGCTGTTTTAAAGTGCATCAACGTCATTGCATTCACCGCAGATCTGAGAAGGATCATTCCTTCATGGTCTCGCCGCTTTCACTATTGCCAGACTGGCTGCCATTTTTATTTTCAGGCTGACTACCGATGTAGTACATACTGCTGGTTCCAGTGGCAGGGGCCTCCATGCTGGCATGGATTTCCGGATCACCGTGAGGCAACGGCATGCGGCATTCTTCTGTATAGCGGAAGTAGTTCACATTGGTAAGACACTGTCGGAACCTGGGCTCCAGAACCACTTCCAGGACTGTTTCAAAACCACCGCCCTTCATTTCTGAAATACTCATGACCCGAGCTCCCCGGATCACACTGTCCACCATGGTTTTGAATTCATCATGCTGCAGCACCAGTGCCTGGACAGATGAAGAACCATAGATCACAGTGCCATAGATTCGCTCCGCCAATGCCCGATAGGCATCGAGTTTGGACGCTCGCATTGCCAGCAATCTCATGCGTTGAGACGACGCATGCTTGGGGTCTTCATAGGTACCATACCCGGACACCCGGATCACGATCGGATCGTAGTCCTGCATGGCAGACTGTTGCCCATTGGCATTCTGGTTCTGAACAGGGGCCTGACAGGCTGCCAGAACGACTGAAACAGCCACCAGCGCCAACCAGCCAATCCCCGGACTGAGACGGAAATCATGGTTACGGTCAGAGGTTTTTGAAATCGTCACGTGCATTTACCTTTATTTATGGAACGTGCATTTGCCTTTTATGGAAGAAGGAGAGCAACGTTGCTACCTATTCTCTTTTGCCACCCTGCTCATCATTCACCGCCCTATTAACACCTATAACCAAACATAGGACATAGGTGAAGGCATGAGTGAGGACAGTGGCCCGGCACAATTTTGCCGCAATTGTGCGATGTCACGGTTTTATACAAGCAATGAAATTTTCGTGCCATAACAGCATCGGTCATGCCTTGTGGACGATCCACAAGCCGGGTAATCTAGCCGGTCAATATTCAGAATCAGGAAGTTTATGCAACGTTATCTGGTCGGTGGTGCAGTCAGGGACCAACTACTCGGTATCCCCAGCAAAGACCGGGACTGGGTAGTCGTAGGAGCTACCCCCGAGGAAATGCTGGCCCAGGGTTATCAGCAGGTCGGCGCAGATTTTCCGGTGTTTCTGCACCCGGAAACCAAGGAAGAGCATGCACTTGCAAGAACCGAGCGCAAGAGCGGCCGAGGCTATACCGGGTTCATCTGTGACTTTGCGCCGGATATTACCCTGGAGGAAGACCTGAAACGACGGGATCTCACCATTAATGCGATCGCTATGGACGAATCCGGCGAACTGGTGGATCCATATAATGGCGCAGAAGACCTGAAAAATCGGGTGCTGCGCCATGTCTCTGACGCATTTGCAGAGGATCCCCTGCGGGTGTTGAGAGTAGCCAGATTTGCAGCCCGCTTTCATCGCCTGGGGTTTGAAATCGCACCGGAAACGCTGCACCTCATGTCCACCATTGCTGCCTCCGGTGAGCTGGAAGCCCTGACCGCAGAGAGAGTATGGCAGGAAACCCAACGGGCATTGGGAGAAAAGTCGCCCTGGATTTTTATCAATGTCCTCCACGACACCCAAGCATTGGGACCTCTATTCCCGGAACTGGAAAGCTTATTCGGTGTTCCCCAGGAGGAGAAGTATCATCCCGAGGTGGATACCGGTATCCATCTCCTGCTTTGCCTGCAGGAAGCGGCAAAACTGAATGTCGACACGGACACCCGGTTCGCCGTGCTATGTCACGATATCGGCAAAGGGCTGACCCCGAAGGAAGAGCTACCCCGACATATCAACCATGGTGCCAACGGCTTACCGACCATCAGGGCATTGTGCGATAGACTGAAAACGTCCAAATCGGCCAAAGAGCTCGCTCTGCTGGTGGCCGAATGCCATACCGAATGTCATAAGGTACTGACACTAGAGCCGGTGTCTGTCGTGAAGCTGCTGGACCGCTGTGACGCCTGGCGCCGGCCTGAACGATTCAATCTATTTTTGCTGGCTTGTGAAGCTGATGCCCGTGGCCGCCCCGGATGGGAAACCCTCCCCTATCCCCAGGCAGACTTCCTGCGGTTGGCATTGGCTGCCTGCAAGAACATCAGCCCCAAGACCCTTGTCGAAAAAGGTTTTAAGGGTACAAAGCTCAGGGAACAATTGGACATGCTGCGAATCGACGCAGTCACACAGATAGACAAGGCGTCTCTGGAATCATAGGGGCGATCAGATATTGAGACAGAATTTCCAACTTTGACAGAGCGACAGGGGCAATTGGCGCTCAAGCATCGCAACAAGCGGTAAAATGGAACGCCAACGACCCCTTAATACGACGATAAAAATAATAACAATACACATTTTGCACACATCCAAATAAGGAGAGGCACATCATGAAAAAAGTGGTTATCGCAGCCGCCACACGAACCCCTATAGGAGCTTTCGGCGGAGCACTTTCCACAGTCAGCGCAGACACCTTGGGCAGTATCGTCATACAACACCTTTTGGAACAAACCGGCGTGGCCCCCACCCAAGTGGACGAAGTTCTATTGGGCCAGGTGTTGACGGCCGGAAGCGGGCAGAATCCTGCCAGACAGGCCGCCATCAGGGCTGGTCTGCCCAACGGAGTCCCGGCCATGACCATTAACAAAGTCTGTGGTTCCGGACTCAAAGCCGTTCATCTGGGGGCACAGGCGATTGCGTTAGGTGATGCGGATATCGTCATCGCCGGCGGCCAGGAAAACATGAGTCAGGCTCCTCATGTACTGCCCAACTCCCGCGGCGGTCAGCGCATGGGCAACTGGGAACTCGTGGATACCATGATCAAAGACGGCCTATGGGATGCTTTTAACGACTACCACATGGGAATCACGGCGGAAAACATTGTTGCCAAATACGACATCAGCCGGGAAGAACAGGACGCCTTTGCCGCTGCATCACAGCAGAAAGCCGAAGCGGCTCAGGTGGCCGGTCGTTTCGCCGACGAGATCACGCCAGTCAGTGTCCCGCAGCGTAAAGGGGATCCTCTCATTGTCGAGCAGGATGAAAATCCCCGTCACGGGACAACCGCTGACGCACTTTCCAAACTTCGTCCGGCATTCAAAAAGGATGGCTCTGTCACCGCGGGCAATGCTTCAGCCCTGAATGATGGGGCAGCAGCTGTTCTTCTGTGCAGCGAAGAAAAAGCCAAAGAGCTGGGCTTGACCCCGCTGGCCACTATCGCAGCCTACGCCAACGCCGGCGTAGACCCATCGATCATGGGAACTGGTCCGGTCCCTGCTACGCGTCGCTGCCTGGAAAAAGCCGGCTGGAGTGTCGACGACCTTGACCTGGTGGAAGCCAATGAAGCCTTTGCCGCGCAATCGATTGCCGTCAATCGTGATCTGGGCTGGAACACAGAAATTGTCAACGTCAATGGCGGGGCAATTGCGCTGGGTCACCCTATTGGCGCTTCAGGCTGCCGAGTGTTAGTAACCTTGCTGCATGAGTTGATCAAGCGGGATGCCCGCAAAGGGTTGGCGACCCTATGTATTGGTGGCGGAATGGGAGTTGCCCTGGCCATCGAACGCTGATCCCTACAGGCCCCGTTTCTCAACGGGGCCGGTTTCTTCTCTGCATCTTTCCGATGCCTGCTCTCCCCTTTTGATACCCACTCAGCCCCTTTTACAAACTGTAACTTCATAAGTTCATTTGCACCTCCACTCCGTTTGTACAAAAGACAGCATGGGGGCTATGCTTAAACTGATCTGAGGAGATATGCCATGCAGGAAGTCACGGAAGTTCAACTGCTGCGCTTTAGTCTCGATGAGCAAAGCTATGCAATTGAGCTGGACAGTATCAGGAAGGTACTACGGACTGTTGCGATTTGTCCTATACCACAGGCACCGCATGCTATTTGCGGGGTCATCAATGTGCAGGGAAAACTCCTGCCAGTGGTAGACTTACGCCAAAAATTCGGCCTCCCGCCCCGCCCGCCACATATTGAAGACCGTCTCATATGGGCTTCCTGCACAAGGCTTGATTTGCTTCTTCTGGTAGACAGCGTTGACGATGTGTTCTGTACAACGGTATCAGAATCCATCGCTAACGGAATTCTGCCATCTCCTTCTGCCATGCTAAAAGGCATTGCTTCGTTACCCGATGGCATATTACTGATTCATGATGTCTCTGCTTTGCTGAATCTGAATGAGCAAAAGGAGCTTAGGGATGCCATGCCTGACCACTAGTGGACACAGGAAATCAGAAGTTTCCAGAGTCAAACAGAAGCTGATTCAGCAGAAGATTGAGTCTTTGTGGGGACTCCACTTTCCCTTGGACAGATGGAGTGAACTCAGATGCCATCTGAGCCAGGCCGCCATGAGCGCAGGTTGTGAAAATGACAGCCAACTCATTCGGGAATTGTTGAAAAAACATCCTTCCCCCCACATCCTCCATCACCTTTCCCAGGAATTAACCATCGGCGAAACCTATTTTTTTCGGGACCCTGAATTCTGGCTGCACTTTGGTTCAAACTTTCTACCGGAGCTCGTTGCCGAGCGACGTCAGCAAGGCAGGAGACGACTAAGGTTCTGGAGTGCCGGGTGTTGCAGTGGAGAGGAAGCCTATACATTGGCTTTCCTGTTACATCAACTCATTCCCGATGCCGATCAATGGGATATTCGGATACTCGCAACCGATATTGATGCCAAGTCCCTGTCTAAGGGCCAACGGGGAGAATACAGCTCCTGGTCTTTCAGACAGACCAACCCCAGTTGGCGAAACAGATATTTCACGCCATTGACCGGCAAACGACATTGGAAGATAAAACCCGAGTTCACTCGGTGGGTTCAGTTCAGTCAATTCAACCTGATTGATGTAGAACGCTCCGGAAAACCTGATGTATTGGCGCCAACAGATGCAGAGTTTGACGCTATTCTGTGCCGCAATGTCCTCATGTATTTCAGTACTGAGCAGGCCAGCAATACTTTGCTGAATCTGTTGAAACGTCTGTCTGGAAATGGCGTTCTGTTGCTTTCTGCCGCTGAAAGCCTGATATGCCAGAATGCGGGAGTGGCATTGGATCACTGGCCGAGTTCCGTCGTCTTAAAGCAAACGCCCTTCGACCTTTACCAAGCAATGCCCCTGCCTCCGGATGACAGTGCCTGGACATCCTCTTCCGGAGAAATACAGGGGTTTGAGGCTGAACCTGCCCACTTATCGAATACTCCTCATTCTCTTCACTTTTCTGACTCATCTCACGTTTCTGACTCTTCTGGCTTTCCTGACTCCTCTGGCTTCCCCGAGTCTTCTGGTTTATCCGGCTTTTCTGATTTGGCTGAGCAGGCTCGAGAAAATTCTCAGGAAGAGCGCTGGTCGCCCGACACGCAACACTCTGCGGAACCGGACATCAGTCATCCTCTTGAATCACCTGGAACCGATTTTATAGTCGAAGCCAACAGGCTGTTCGTAGAGGGCGCCTACGCAGATTGCCTGGAGATTATCAAAAACCGGCCACCACATTCTCTCAGCCCGGGACAACGGATTCAATGCGGATTACTGAATGCACGCTGTCACGCCAATTTGAATCAACTGCTGCAAGCTGAAGAGTGGGCACGGGCAGTCATTGAATTGAACCGTCTGGAGCCGGCCCCCTATTGGATTCTAGCGACAGTCGACATTGAAAGAGAACAACCACACAGAGCCCTCAAATGGTTGGGCAATATGCTCTATTTACAGCCTGATTTTATTCTTGCCCATTATTTCACAGGACTTCTGAACCTGAGGTTGCAGCAGCCGAAAGAAGCCAAAAAGCATCTTAGAAATTGCCGGGAACTTTTGCTGCAATGGTCTCCTGAAGCACCAATCCCGGAGGGTGACGGACTGACAGTCAGTGACCTGAATACATTGATTGCTGAAACGTTAAGGGAGCTTTAGACATGTCATCAGTCTCCGGGGCCATTGACTGGGAAGCTCTCAAGCAGCAGCTGAGGCATAGCCAACACGTGCTTAGCGAAGAGTTCAGCCCGTCGCCGGAAATGACAAACCGGCTCTTAAAAGAGCGTGCCAAAACGCTCGCCACCGTGCAGGAAGATCTTCAGGAGCGAACCAGCAAAGATTGGCTTTTATTCCTGATTGCAGGAGAGGTATACGCCGTCCCCCCGGAATACGTGGTTACGGTAATACCCGCCAGGCAGATTGCCCCGATTCCCTGCACGCCGTCTCATATTATGGGCGTGGTCAGTTACATGGGCAGAATGGTTTCCATCGTCGACCTGAGGGTGTTGTTCAAACTTCCCCAAAAAGGCCTCACCGACCGTAACAGCCTGCTGATCATTGCAGAGGAAACCATGGAATTCGGACTGCTCACAGACCAGGTTATCGGCATGCACGCCATATACGAGAACGACATTTTACCGACGCCGGAATATCTGGGCGGCCCCCAAAGTGACTACCTTTACGGCATAACGTCGTCGCAATATGCCGTTCTTGATGCGGCCAGACTACTGGCCGACCCAAAATTGATTGTGAACGCACTGGGTTGAGGAAGGTTGTATGGCAAAAATTCTCAATATTGATTAAGCCAACGTGTAACACCAATGATTATCGGTCTCAGCTATGGGAAAGTATAACGAAAGTCTTCGCAAACGCCTGCTGGTCGCTTTTACTGCGGAGGCAGGGGAGCGCCTTGGTAACCTGGCCGATCGTCTTGCAATGGCAACCCCACCTGTCGACCCGGCATTGCTGGAAACCGTTTATCGTGAGATTCACAGTCTCAAAGGAGCTTCCCGCGCTGTCGCACTGGGAGACGTGGAAATCCTGTGTCAGGCCTGGGAAAGCCTGTTTGCCCGGATCAGGAAAAACCAACAGGAGTTTAATCAGCAGCACCTGGAGCTATGCAGACAAGCCGAAAAAATGTTGCATCACTTGATCAAACATCCGGATGCCAAAGCGCCGGACTCTTTACCAATGCTTTGCATCCAACTGGAGTCGGACAGCCTGGCAACAGGCGAACCGGACGCCAGCGCAACGTTTCCACAAGAAGAAGCCGCGTCAGATTCCGCTCAGGTATTGGAGGACTCGACTTCACCATTGCCCCCCATTGGTCCGGTCAACTCCAAGCGGCGCTTGAAGGTAGACGTTACAAGCCTGGACACTCTGCTGTTTCATATTGAAGACCTCCAACAATCCAAACTTGAAGCGGTCCAAACACACTCCCATGCAGAAGAGGCCGCCAATAATTTCACTGAGTGGCACAGACATCGTCACAACATTGCGATTGCCTGTCGTCAGATCAGGCAGCAGTCAGAGCATTTAAAACAGGCAATCCCCGACGAGCAGCAAACGCTTCTGGAATTCAGCGATTGGGTCATTGACTACCTTGGGCAATGGGAATATCGCCTGAGCATACTGGCCCGAAATGCTGAACAGGTTGCCAGGAACATTGCCACGGCCAGTGAAGCTCTGCATCTGGAAATGCAGAATGTCTTGCTGCTCCCCTGCAATGTTCTGCTGGAAGGTATTCCAGTCATGGCCAAGGAGATTGCCCAGGCATCGGGCAAGCAGATTAACCTGACAGTTGAAGGGGATTCGCTGACGGTGGACAAACGTATTCTGGATGAACTGAAGATTCCATTGCAGCATCTGATCCGGAATGCAATTGATCATGGCATTGAGCCTCCATCTGAAAGACTGGTCGCAGGTAAATCGGCCGCAGGAATATTGTCGATTGATTTTTCCCAGGATGACGCATCCAGATTTGTGATCACCATCAGTGACGATGGACGGGGACTGAATGCGGATAAGATCAGGAACAAAGCCGTCGAACAGAAAATTCTCAATGAAGAGGATGCTTCAGACCTGAGCGATCAGGAAATTTATCACCAGATATTCAATTCGGGATTATCCACCAGTTCCATGATTACTGACATTTCGGGGCGCGGACTGGGTCTGGCCATTGTTCGTGACAATATTGAACAGATCGGCGGACAGGTGCAGCTGGAGAGCACTCCCGGCCAGGGAACATCCTTCAGCATGCGCTTACCGGTAAGTATGGCGACTTTCCGTGCCCTATTGGTCAAGGTGGATGAATTCATCATGGCGATTCCGGCACAAGCGGTTATTCGAGCGATGCGTTTACCGCTGGAGTCAGTCAGAACCATTGAAAACAGGATGACCGTCACCGTCGCCGACAGAGTGCTTCCTGTCTGGAGGCTTGCCGAAATACTGCAGCTGGACGGCGAAACGGAAAGAAGAATTTCAGGCACCAGGTTGCAGACCGTGCAACTCTACGCCGCCGGCAAAGACTTCTGTCTGCAGGTGGACGAAATCATTGATGACACAGAAATCATCCTGAAATCACTGGGGCCACAACTGATCCGCGTTCCCAATATTCTGGGCGCCACACAACTAGGGGACGGCAGGGTCATACCTGTACTCAATCCCCAGGATTTATATCAAACGGCCTGTGCCACAGCCCACTCCTCCATAACAATGTACTCAGAGGAAGCCCCCGGACAACGATCAAAGATCCTGGTGGCAGAGGATTCCATCACCTCGCGAGGCCTGCTGAAAACCATTCTTGAAAACGCAGGGTACGAGGTGACGACAGCCAATGATGGGATGGAAGCCTGGAGCATGTTAAGACAATCCGATTTTGACCTGCTGGTCTCGGATATCGAAATGCCCCATATGGATGGATTCACGCTCACCGACAAAGTCCGCAGGTATCGATCATTATCCAGCCTGCCTGTGGTTCTGGTCACCGCTCTGCAAAGTCCGGAAGACCAGGAACGCGGACTCGATGTGGGCGCTAACGCGTATATCGTAAAAAGCAGTTTTGACCAGGTGAACCTGCTCAATACCATCAGACAGCTGCTGTAGAAACGCCGGACAATTGTTGCAGTTTCGTCGGATAACGGTTGTAGATACATCAGGCAACTGTTTTAGAAAATAGCGAGGATATGACCGTGAGCGGGAAAAGGAATCGACCAGAGGTCACTCTATGAAGGTACTCATCGTGGATGATTCATCCGTCGTCCGGGAACTATTACGGCATATCATTGAAGCAGCCGGGATGACGGTTGTCGGAGAGGCTGAGAATGGGCATCAGGCGGTGGAAATGGCGATGCTTTTCCACCCCAATGTCATCACCATGGATATTGATATGCCGGAAATGGATGGCTGCGAAGCATCTTGCCTGATCATGGAAAACCAACCTATACCCATTGTCGTCGTGACTGCCAGCTACAGCTATCACGATACAGCTTTGGCCATGAAGGTTCTCGAAGCCGGAGCCATCACCGTGCTCCAAAAACCACAGGGCCCCGGGCATCCGAACTTTGAAAAGGATGCGGCAGCACTGATCAGTACCATACGGGTCATCAGCGATATCAAACTGATACGCAGAACGCCCAGGCAACCATTGATAAAGGCTACCCCCAACCTGCTGAGTCGACAGAAACCGGAAATCATTGTGATCGGGGCTTCAACAGGAGGCCCGGTAGCGCTCAAGTTACTGTTGATGCATCTGACTCCGCCGGTCCCGGTTCCCATTCTGGTCGTACAACATATTTCACAGGGTTTTCTGAGCAGTTTTTGTGAATGGCTGGCAAATACCACCGGTTTTCCAGTTCAGATTGGTGAATTCGGAAGACTGGCCGAACCCGGCCATGTTTATCTGGCACCGGATAATTGTCATATGGAAATAGACAGTGACGGCCATATTCGCTTGTCAAACGGCCCGCCGCTGCGTCACAACCGACCGTCGATAGGGCACCTGTTCGAGAGCGTGGCGAAGCATTTCAAGCATCGTACAGTGGCCGTTTTACTCTCCGGCATGGGGCAGGACGGCGCGCAGGAAATGTCTCAACTGCATTCCATCGGCGCACTAACCCTGGCGCAGGACGAGGCAACTGCCGTGGTCAACGGTATGCCCGGAGAAGCGGTCCGACTTGGCGCTGTCTCGCAAGTGGCACCGCCACAAAAGCTTGCCGAAATTATTAACAGGGTGTTTGCCTCTTGCAGGTAATACGCGATCAACGGTAGGGAGGAGTTATGTTAAAGAATACCGAGATCCTGATCGTAGAGGATAGTCTGACTCAGGCATTACAACTGCAGGCTTTGCTTGAGGAGAATCATGCCAGCGTTGTGGTGGCCAGTAATGGTGAAGAAGCTTTAAAGCTGGTGTCCGATCACCCTCCCACTTTGATTATCAGCGATATCATGATGCCCAAAATGGATGGTTACACCCTTTGCAAGCATCTGAAAAACAACCCGGAGACAGAAGCAATTCCGGTCATTCTCGTCACCACGCTAACGGATCCTCAGGACGTCATACAAGGGCTGCTCTGCGGTGCGGATAACTTCATTCGCAAGCCTTATGACGAAGAGTATCTGATGTCCCGTATCCAATATTTCATGGCCAATATCCGGCACCGGGAACATGACCGGGTCAAAATGGGCGTAGAAGTGATACTGGGAGGCAAACGCCATTTTATTACGTCTGCCCGCCAGCAAATTCTCGACCTTTTGATTTCCACATACGAAGAAGGCATTCGCCTGAACCGTGAATTAAAGTCCAAACATCAGCAGCTGACCCGTTCCAATACACTGATCAACAGTCTGTTTCATTTTACGGCAGATCTAAGCGGCGCGACCAATGAACATGAGATCATTGAACGAGCCCTGTCCCAGGTCAAAGAGTTCCCCGATGCCGATTCCGTATGGCTTTTGATGCCCGACGACATTGACTGGAATAACCCGTGGAGATTGATGGGATTCAAGGGTCCCCAGGTGAACAAAGATACTCTTGCACGCTGTCATCCACAGTGCCCCTGCACCCACGCGATGCATAGCGACCAACTATCCGAAGCCATCAATATACAAGGCTGCCCGGCGCTGGATGGAGTATCCGAACAGCAGGCCCATGCCACCATTCCTTTGAAGCTCGGCAATGAAATCATCGGCATACTCAATGTGACCAACGAGACTGGAGAACCCTGGGACAGCGAATCCATGAAACCTCTGATCTCCATCGGTCACCAGTTCTCGGTCGCACTGGGCAGGGCTCGTTTATATGACAGTCTGGAGGCTCTGGTTGAACAAAGGACCTCAGCGTTAGTGGCCGAGATGGAGGAAAAAGAATCTGCGCAAAATGCGCTTACGCGTAGTGAAGCGCTTTTACGTACGATTCTGGAAACCCTGCCCGTTGGTGTATGCGTTGCACAGTCCAATGGGGAAATATTGCTTTATAACAATGAAATGGAGCATTTGTGGGAACGGCATGACTTCACAACGATCCATTCCCTGACCAATAAGGACTGCTGGTGGGAAAGCACCGGCAAATCCCTGGTTCCCGATGAATGGCCCCTGGTCGAGACACTGGAAGACGGGCATCCCTCACTAAACAAGGTTATTGGCGTTCGATCTGAGAACGAGGAGCCGAACCGAACACTGTTAGTCTCAGCAGTGCCGCTGCTGGATAACAACAAGCAACAGTCTGGTGTCATCGGGGTCTTTCAGGACATATCCATGCAACGCCAGGTGGAGCAGGAACTGATTCTGCGTACCCGGGCAGTGGAAGCCAGTATCAATGCGGTTGTGATTACCGATACAAGTTTGCCGGACAACCCCATAGTCTATGTGAATCCCGCCTTTGAACGTATTACCGGTTATCGAAAAGAAGAAGCCTTGGGTAAGAACTGTCGCTTTCTGCAGAATGATGACCGTAATCAACTCGGCATTGCCAGCATCAGACGCGCCATTGACTCAGGAGATAAGGGCGGCGCCCTGCTTCGCAATTATCGCAAGGACGGTTCCCTGTTCTGGAATGATCTGCAGATCGCCCCGGTAAGGGACCAGGCCGGTAATATCAGTCATTATGTTGGCGTGGTCAATGACGTCACCGAAACCAAGCGTTATCAGGAACAATTGGAATACAAATCCAACTACGACGAAGTCACCGGATTGCCGAATCGCAACCTGCTGATGGATCGAATCCAGAGAGCCATCGCGAATGCCGCCCGGCACAAGAATGGCTTTGCCCTGGCGGTCATTGATCTGGATAACTTCAAACTGGTGAATGACACCTTGGGTCATGACATTGGTGATCGCCTGCTGAAAAACATCGTCAGCATTTTCAAATCCTGCGTCCGGACTGCGGATACCCTGGCCCGACTGGGAGGAGATGAATTTGTCCTGCTCCTGAATGAGGAAAGTGATCTTGATAGCATTACCACTGTGTTGCAACGAATTCTGCTGCGTGTGGCGCAGCCTCAAATTCTGGACAACAAGGAACATGTCATCACCACCAGTATCGGGTTCTGCATGTACCCTTCAGACGGACAGGATGCGACAGCTCTACTTAAGAATGCAGATACAGCCATGTATCAGGCAAAGAACCGGGGCAAGAACCGGATTTGCAGCTTCACCAAAGACATGAATGCATCGATCCAGAAGCGCATGTCCCTGGAGCGTTTCCTGAGACAGGGAATAGAGCAGAATGAGTTAATGCTTTATTACCAGCCACAACTGAGTCCTGCCAGCCGACGTACTGCCGGATTGGAAGCTCTGGTGCGGTGGCAAAGGGATGACAGGATTATTTCGCCCCTGGAGTTTATACCCATCGCAGAGGAGACCGGGCTGATTTTGCAAATTGATGCCTGGGTATTACGAACAGCCTGCCAGCAGGCTATCAGCTGGCGCGAACAGAATCTGCCGCCGATCACGGTCTCCGTCAATCTGTCTTCCAGGCAGTTTCAGGATGCCAACTGTGTTCCTCTGATCAAACAGATATTTGAAGAAACCTCCATGGATCCGAGTCTCCTGAAAATTGAGATTACCGAAAGCATGGTCATGGCCAACGTGGACCAGGCCATCAAGACCATGAAACAGATCAAGGATATGGGCATCAAGCTTTCCATGGACGATTTCGGTACCGGATACTCTTCCCTGGGCTACCTCAAGCGTTTTCCATTTGACCAGATCAAGATAGACAAGAGTTTTGTCGAGCAGGTGACCTCCGACCCGCAGAGTGCCGCCATTGTTAAAGCCGTAATCTCCCTCAGTAAAACATTGGGGATGCAGATTGTGGCCGAAGGAGTGGAAACACCAGAGCAATACAACTTTCTGGTTCGTACCGGCTGTGACCTGATACAGGGCTATTTTTACTCACCTCCTCTGCCGGTGGAGGCCTGTAAACACTTTGTTCTTGAAGACCAGCCCTGGGGCACCAGCGAGGAGAGCGTCCTGGCACAACCGGAATCCCGCACCTTGCTGGTTATCGATGACGATATCAACATTCTGCGCTCGATCAAGCGGGAGCTGCGCTATGAGCCTTATCAGATTTTAACCGCCGACAATCCTACGGATGCCTTTGCATTGCTGGCGAAGCACGATGTAAAAGTGGTAATGGCAGATCAGCGAATGGGCGAAATGAACGGAACGGAGTTCCTGCGTCGAGTGAAAGACATTCACCCGGAGGCGGTCAGGATCGTCATGAGTGGTTACACCGATCTCAATACGGTTTTGGGCGCTATCAATGAAGGCTCCATATTCCGGTTTATCTGCAAACCCTGGGAGCCGGAACACCTGAGAGAGAACATGAAACAGGCTTTCCGTGAACACGACCTGGTCAGGGAAAATCAACAATTACGTCAGCAATTGGCCCAACTATCCGGGAACAACGGGTAACCAGAGAATCAGGGAACAACCTGATATGCGTGAATGGGGCTCAATATGAAACCTCTGGGCGCACCAGTGAGTGCGCCCTTTATGACCTCAGGAATCCTCATCCAATAGATTAATGCTTCCGTCATCGTTCCAGTGGACCTGGGTAATACCAGGCGACACACGCTCCAGTCTCTGAAGCTCATCCAGGTGCTTGCGCAACGCTTTTTTCTGGTCTCTTACAAGTTCAGCCAGACGCCGGTTTTCCTTTTCCAGCTCATTGTATTTGAGTGCATTTTCCAACGTCATGATCAGCTCGCTGTCATTCCAAGGCTTGGATATAAAGCGATAGACTTCGGCCTGGTTAATAGCCCCCATAACACCCGCCAAATCTGCCTGGCCGCTTAATAGAATTCTTAGCGCATCCGGCACCACGGTCTTCAGCAGGTTCAAGAGTTCCACCCCATCCATGTCCGGTAAACGATAATCTGAGATAATGATGTCCACTTCGTTGAATCGCAGTTCAGCCAGCGCCGTATGCGGATCGCTGAAGGTCAGGACCTCCCACCCCTGCTTACGCAATGTACGTCGAAGAGAGTTCAGAATGTTCTCTTCATCATCAATGATCGCGATCCTAACCATACTCAGGCTCCAGATGTGATTTTTCGGATATATACGCTGATTTTGCGTTGCTCGGCTTTCTCCAGCATGATGATCTTTTCAATGATATTAGTCGTCAGTTTATACCCCTTGGCGAACAACAGAATACCGTTACTGTTGATCAGATCACGGGACAGAGTCATGCCAGGTTCCAGAGCCGTAGACGGTAGTAACCGTTCATAGGGTAAGACTTTATCTGGAGAATATTCAGCGACCAGGGGTTCCAGACACTTCACCACTACCGGATCATATTTTTTACCGGCTGAAGCCGATATGTAATCGTAAGCCGCCTCCTTGGTGAGGGTTTCGGTTTTCATCAAACCACTTTGCAGGCCGATAAAATCTCTCACAACCCGGATAATCCGGGCGCCGACCGGAATTTCCTCTTCCTTTAACTTGCTGGGAAAACCAGTGCCATCCATATATTCTGCATGGCAGCGTATCAGATGAGCTGTGGGTTCAAGCTCATCAATGGCCATCAGAGCCATTTCTCCCAGGATCGGATAACGGACGTATTCGGGAATATCCTTGCGGGTCAATTTCGCCTCTGCCCGACTCAGAATTTCATCGGACAGGCTGAGCTTCCCAAGTTCATGCAAAAGACCCGCATAGTAAATATGCTTCACATCGTGTTCTGACAATTTCATCGCCAGGGCAATGGAGCGGGAAAGGTCCGCCACACTCTGGGCATGTCCTTTGATCAGTCCCCTGCTGGATATGAAAGAGGAGAACACCCGGACAAAAGCGTCATAACTATCCTTGAGCTGTTGGTAGGAAAGCTCCAGCATGTCCGCAGTCTGCCTGACTTCTTCCGTACGGGCTTCCACCATGAGTTCAAGGTTACGGTTAAATTCCTGCAGCTCATCATTCTGCTTGCGGGTAACCTCCAGCAGATGTTTCTTTTCCCGTTCAAGGCGTCTGATGCGCAGGCCTTCCTCAATGATTTCCAGCAGCTCATCACCGTCCCAGGGTTTGCTGATATAGCGGTAAATTCCCCCTTCATTCAATGCGGAAATCGTGGCTGAAATATCCGAATGACCGGTCAACAGCATGCGCACCGTCTGCGGCCATTTTTCACGGACAATGGCCAGAAACTGAGCCCCATCCATTCCCGGCATCCGCATATCGGAAACCACCAGATCGATACGCTTCTGCTCTAGAACCTTTATCCCCTCATCGCCGCTTGCGGCAAAATGACATTGGAAGTTCTGCTTGCGTAACAGCCTCTGCAGGGAGGAAAGAATGCTCGGCTCATCATCCACAAACAGGACCTGATCCATTTCTTCCTCAGTAGCAGAGAATACAGCCTCTTCAGAGGCCAGGTTGCTCGATGATGAGGAAATCTGGTGCATGACCCTAACCTTTTTTTGGTTGCACTATTGGCAGGTAGACCTTGAAAGTAGTTCCCTTCCCCGGTGTACTGTCGACTTCAATGCGTCCCTGATGCTTGTTCACGATACCGTAGGACAGGGCTAACCCCAGGCCGGTGCCGCGACCGACAGGTTTGGTGGTAAAAAACGGGTCAAACAGTTTTTCGAGATTCTCCTTGGGTATGCCCTGTCCATTGTCTTCCACTGACAGGCATACCTGATCTCCTTCCACTATCGTTCTGATAACGATCTGCCCTTGTTGTTCGATGGCATGGCCGGCATTCACGAGGAGATTGAGAATAACCTGCCCGATCTGGGATTCCACCATCTCAACTTCCGGGATATCGCCATATTCTTTGATGACCGTTACCCGGTGCTTCAACTCGTTATTCACAATATTCAGTGTCTGATCAATCGTCCGGTGCAGATCAGCGATGGTATATTCCCCGGTGTCGGGACGGGAGAAATCCTTCAGTGACTGGATAATTTGTCGTACCCGGTGAATCCCATCCTTAGACTCAGCAATGAGATCCTGTACGTCGCTGCGGATATAGTCCGCCTCATACTGGTGCTCCAGTTCACCAATGCGGGCCTTCAGGCGATCAGGATCACCGCCATCATGCTCCACACTCTTCTTGATTTCATCCAGCAACTCAAACATGGCATCAACATAGTCCGACAACGTGGAAATGTTGGAACTCACATAACCCACAGGGTTATTGATCTCATGTGCGACCCCGGCAGCGAGCTGCCCAATCGAGGCCAGCTTCTCCGATTGGACCAGTTTGGACGTGGTGTCCTTGAGTTTCTGAATGAGCTTTTCCTGCTCCTTGCGCTCCGCGTCCAGTTCCTGATGCCGGCTTTCCAGTCTTCGCAGCAGGATATTCTTTTCCAACCCGTAGTAGACCTGGGTAATCAGCTGGGAGAGCAATATTTCATCCAACTGGGAGTAGCCGCTCTCCTCTCCGTTTTTCAGCACATAGAGAACACAGTTGAGTTGCTTGTTATCCGTAAAAACTGGATAAGCCACCATATGTCTGACGGGTTTGTAGTCCCCGGAAACCGGATTGACGTTGAAGTCGTTGAATCTGCGGGTTTCGGCAGGGGCTAATACCGAATCCCGCCCCAACTGATCCGCCACGGCTTCGATGAACTCCTTCTGGGTTTTACGAACCAGCCACCGGTCAGGTTGTTCCTGACCTTCGGGTTGACCGGCATCCACTCCAGAATTGTCAATCCCTCCAACAGTTTCCTCCCTTCTGACACAAATTCTGATTGCCGAAGCAATCGACTGGGAAACCAGTTCTGCCCGGGTCAGGAGTTCCAGATAAAATTCGTCGTTGTCTTCGTCGACATTTTTGATCCATTCCTGCGCCTCAGCCCATATGGCCTGGAACCTGATATGCCGCTGCATATCCATTATGTGACTTTGCAGATCCTGGCTGAAGCTGAGCATTCCCATCGCCACCAGGGCAATGGTCAGCTTATCCCGCAGTTCTCTTTCAAAGGTAAATTCGCTACCGCCGAATAACAGGATACTGCTGAAGTAGTTATCCCCCAGATCAATTTTTGAAGCCCATCCGCACCCAGGGCTATTATTCGAGACATATTCAAAGCTTTCCCATTGACCTTCCACTGCTTTATGTGCAAGGGCGATGATCTCCCGCTCTCCCAACTCCAACGACTCACAAGAGCTTCCCGGTAACTTCAACAACCGATTCCCACCGGGTTCCACCCAATACCAACATAAATTGAAGTGAGAATGCTCCCTCAACAATTCATCCAGAAAGGCTTCAATATTGATCTCACCACTTTTCAGATATTTGGCAAAAGTTTCGAGCAACATACTCCGGTACCGGTTCTGTAATTCTCTTACTTATTGCTGGAGAAGAATTCTCCAGCCAGTTCCATATATAGCCGTTGGGCAGCCATAATCAGATTCGGCAGTTCCGCCAGATCGACGCCACAGGGCTCCAGTTCACACTCCTCAACCCTGTTCAAGCGTACTCCGGATACCAGCGGCCCCATAGTGCCGGAGGTCAAAACATCCGCCAGAGTCACAATCATTCCCTCCAATCCGGCCTCCGCCATGGGGCTGGAAATATTGTCGACAATGGCTTTGGGAAACGACCAGATATCCAACACAATTCCGGTTAACTCCTGGTGATCTTTTCCCATGGCAGCCCGCTCAACTTCCAACAGGTTTCGCTGCTCCGCTTCGGCCACTTTCATGCAATGTTGAAGCTGGTCCGTATACAGATAATCCATCAGCACCATGCCCAGGTTGTAAAACAGTCCGGAGGTAAATCCCACCTGGAAATCGAGCTTGAGGTGCTTGTATATCACTTGTGCGATGGACGCCGTCATCAGGCCATGCAGCCAGATTTTGTCGTAGTCGAGGCGGCTATCCTGTTTGGGGTTATTGAATCGGGCCAGGACGACAAGGGTATAAACCAGGTTTCGAATGGTATTGGCTCCAAGAATCACGCAGGCCATTTCCACATCCTTGACCTCTCGGGGAAATCCATAAAACGAACTGTTCGCCAGATGCAGCAGGCGTGCAGACAGAATGGGATCAAGCTTCACCTTCTGGGCAATCAACTTGAGATCACTGACTCCATCCTCCATCATCTGGATGACTGCTTCAATTTCCGGATTCGGAGATGATAGCTCGGAGAGTCTGGTTTTGACTTCTTTAATATCCCAACTCATGTTTTTCACCTTCCATAAGTCTTCCGGGGTGTATGGTCATAGTGCGATTCCTACAATGACAGTACCGGAAATATTGAAGTTACCCGAAAATCGTTTCATCAGAACACGATAATCCCGGGCCCCGAACATGGTGACAAACTCAGAAATCGAGTTTGCCACCTCCCCCTCCATCAAATTGTAATAGGCCTCAACGATATTGCCGGGTAACGAGCCGTCCAGCGGCATTCCGACAATTTTTAAAGGCTCCAGCAGACTGTCGGCAATGGAATTGGCCTCAACCACGATGCCTTCATCTGAGACGCCGAAAACGGCTATCGGTATCTGATCCAGAATTTCCTGTGAGACCCTCAGAGAACGCATCTTCACCAGCAATTCCCGATGCTGCTCTTCAACTTTCTCTTCAAGATTACGGTTCAATTCAGCCAATTGCTGGTTAAGACGTTCATTACGGGTTTTCAGGTGATAAATGGACATTGCCTCCCGGATGTGACCCAACAGTTTGTCGTCATCCCAGGGCTTCAGTAAGAACTTGAAGATAGCTCCATCATTGATGGCATTGGTAATGCTTTCCAGCTCGGTATAACCACTCATGATGAGCCGGATAGTACGTGGATATAGAGTTTTGACCTGCAAAAATAGTTCAGACCCGGTCATGCCGGGCATTCTTTGGTCTGAAAGGATGACGGATACCGGCGTGGTATTCAGCACTTCCAGGGCCTCAGCCCCCGAAGTCGCGGTAATAATCTGATAGTCTTCCCGCCGGAACAACCGCTTGAGCGAACGAAGGATATTCTCCTCGTCGTCAACAATAAGCAATGTAGACAAGTCAGTTTCTTCCACAATGAGATCCCTTTCTCCGTGTGGTTGCGCTATAGCGCCCATGGCATTCTGCAGTCTCCCTGATAATCGACTACAAGCCTCCTTCCGTGAGGCCTACTCCCACACTCCCCACGCGGGGCAATATGAGAAAATACTCTTCTTAATTAGTGTAGTTGGCCGCCAACCGACTGCAACCAAATTGATCAGATATCAGGCAAATCCTTTAAATATGTGCTCAGCAGCACAGATTCCTGTCCGTTGACCAGCTTACGTAATTCCACCTTTGCCGTTTCTACCGCAATTCCTTTGTCCTGAAGCATGACCACCAACTCGTCAAATCTATCACGAAGTTTCCGGCTATCATCGGAATGCCCCCGCCGGTCTCCACAGAATTCCATCAGAGAAGAACCGCAGGCACAGTTACGGAAAACTTCCACGACCACTTCGCCGTCTTCCTCTGTTACTTCTTTAAAGCCACTCCCTGAAAGACCACAGGGCACAGTCTGGGTAACAAATTCCTCAATGTTCTGGTATACCCGGCCACAGCAAACACAGCGCTTGGGAAACGAATAAGCCGCCAGGCTTCTAAGGCCAGAGGTTAACGCATTGTCCTGTTCCAGGTCAGAAGACATAACGTCCCCTCCATGATTGTCATTCCCTGTATTCTATTGTCGTCTGGAGTGACACATTCAGTGTTCAGGCGCTCCATCAACGCCATTTGGATTCATTAGATATAACGCTCGATGTCCAATACTGCAAGTCAGCCGGCCATTCATTACAAGCCGGCGGGACTACGTATCTGAAACTCTTGTCTATACTAATAAGTCAGGACGGTGTAGGGAGGACATCTATGACCATGCATATTGTCATTGCTGACGATTCATCACTATCTCGCAAAATGGTCATGAAAGCATTGCCATCGAATCTGAAGGATGTGGAAATCACTTTTGCCAGGAATGGGAAGGAAGCTCTGGACGCATACCATTGCGGCAAAGCGGACGTGATGTTCCTGGATCTGACCATGCCGGAAATGGACGGTTATACGGTACTCAAATCACTGAAGGAAATTGATGCCAATACCATTGTTATTGTGATCAGCGCTGACATTCAGCCGGAAGCCCAGCAGCGGGTGAAAGCGTTGGGGGCTGCGAGTTTTATTGGCAAACCGGTCACTACCGACGTTCTGCGTCAGCGTATCCGGGAAATTGGTCTGCTGTGAATCATGTTTACCCAGGAGCAGCTTGACGCATTACAGGAGATCATCAATATCGCCATGGGCCAGGGCGCCGACCGTCTGGCCAGGTTGATAGAAACCTTTGTTGTGCTTTCCGTCCCCCGGCTCTATGCCGTGAAAGGCAGCGATGATATGCATGAAGCTCATCAGCAGATATCCAAGCAACCGGTCATCACTACCCGTCAATCTTTTATTGGCCCCTTCAGAGGGGAAGTACTGGTCATTTTTGGAATGAATGGCGCTAATGAACTGGCGGAGCTGATGGGATACGTGGACGATGGCGAAGCACAGATCAAAGAAGAGTTGATTCTCGATTTAACTAATCTCCTGGTCGGCGCATGCATTTCTGGAATCTGCGAACAGCTGCACCTGGAACAGTCCACGTTTTCTTCTCCGACACTATTTTTTGAGGGTGAAACCCTGAACTCATTTATCCAGGGAACAGCCCTGAAGGATTCAAAGGCCCTGCTGGTGGAAATTCAATTCAGGATTGAGTCCCACGCTTTTGCCTGCGAGCTTTTGATATGCATATCCAACACATCCATCAAAGCCGTATCCGATGCGGTGGACCGCTTGATTGACAGTGTTTGAAAACTTGATTGATCGTGTTTGAAAAAAGTAGATGTTTGACAGGTTGAGACCGATTGAATTCTTGAACAAGGTAACAGAGACAGGGATGCAACATGATTCCGGACCCAAACTACTTTGAAGGCATTATCCAGCGACTCAATACCGGGATTGTCATTGTTGACCAGGTAGGCCACATTCAGTTCTGGAATCAATTCATGAAACTGAACAGCGGCCACGACCGGGAAGATGTATTGGGCAAAAGCATCTATGACATCTTCCCTGAAATTCCGCAAAGCTGGTTTCAAAAGAAAATCGACACGGTGTATACCCTGCAACACATGGCCTTCACTGACTGGAAAAAAAGGCCTTATGTATTTCGTTTTCCTACCACGCGGCCGATCACCGGCGAAGTCGAGTTCATGTACCAGAACTGCACTTTCAGCCCTTTGCTTGATGAAGAGAAAAAGGTGGCCGGTGTCCTGATAGTTGTGACCGATATTACCGAAGTGGCAGAACAGACACTTGCCATGCAACGTCTTACCAACAGCCTGGAACGCGAGAAACGCGAACAGCAAAAACTGATCACCAAGCTTGAGGAGGCCCAAAACCAGCTGCTGCAATCAGAGAAAATGGCCGCCATAGGTCAACTGGCAGCCGGTGTTGCTCATGAAATCAACAACCCGACGGGCTTCGTCTACTCCAACATGGGATCACTGGGACACATGGTGGAAGATCTGATGGCCGTGATTGATGTCTACGAAGATCAGCTATGCCGCAACGGAGTACCGGAAGCTCAGGAAGCCGTTCGGCAAGCAAAGGAAAAGTATGATTTTGACTACCTGAAGGAAGATCTGGTCAGTCTGGTAAAAGAGTCCAAAGATGGTATCGAGAGAATCAAACGAATCGTCGAAGACCTGAAGGGCTTTTCCCATGTCGGTGAGTCTGAGTGGCAGATGGCAGATATCCACAAGGGACTTGATAGCACCCTGAACGTGGTGTGGAACGAAGTGAAGTATAAAGCCGAGGTAGAGAAACACTTTGAGGATTTGCCGGAGATAGAATGTATTCCTTCACAGATTAATCAGGTATTCATGAATCTGGTGGTCAATGCAGCGCACTCCATCGAAAAGAAAGGCAAAATTACCATCTGTACCGGACAGCGTGGCGACCAGATCTTTATATCAGTGGCTGATACCGGATGCGGAATCTCGCAGGAGCACCTTAACCGTATCTTCGAACCCTTTTTCACCACCAAACCTGTGGGCAAAGGTACCGGGCTGGGATTGTCAGTGTCCTACAACATCATCAAGAAACATCACGGGCATATCGAAGTGAACAGCACACCGGGAGAAGGCACCAAGTTTGTCCTCTGGTTACCGGTTAAGCAGCCCGAAATCGAAACAGAACAGGAAGCAGCGCAGTCATAACACATTTGGCATTTTGTCGAGTTGGCTCTTTACTCCTCTCAGGCAATGTATTGATCAATCAATTAAAAGATGGCCAGGAATCCAGACATGGCGAATATCAATATCAGTTACATCTTTCGCTTCGAAGACGGGTCAGAGAATACCTTTAAACTGCATCTCGATGATAACTCGGCAGAGATGATTGACCCCAAGCATCATGAGGGTCCGGAATGGACTCAACTTGATTACCACAAATGCCCCCATTGTCCGCTGGACGACGGGCAGCACCAATACTGCCCTGCCGCCTTGAGCCTGGTGGACTGCGTAGATGCCAGTGCTTCTCTCATGTCCTACGATCAGGTCTCGCTGGAAGTCCGGGTGGACAAAAAGGTCATTACCACAGATTCCACCGTGCAGAAGGGCCTGAGCTCCCTCATCGGACTGTTACTCTCCTCCAGCGGATGTCCCTATCTGGGTTTCTTCAAGCCAATGGGCAGGCAACACCTGCCGCTGGCTTCAGAGAAAGACACCGTCTTCCGGGCAGTGGGCATGTACCTGCTCGCCCAATACTATCTGATGGAATCCGGGGCGACGCCGGACCTGACCCTGAAGGGGCTGAAAACCATTTATGAAAAGCTCCAGATAGTCAATCTACACCTGGCAAACCGCTTGAGAGATGCGACGGAAACAGATTCATCCGTCAATGCCGTCATTCTCCTGGATCTGTTCAGCAAAGCAGTGCCCATGGTCATAGAAGACAAGCTGGAAGATATCCATGGCTGGTTCAGTCACTACCACTCTGCACTATTTACTGACATTCTGAATGAATAGACGGCACACATGCCTGCATGCCCTTCTTTCAACGGCACCCTTCCTTCTTGCTTGCATGTATTTCTCTCTTAGCATGTCTTTCTCTCCTTGCACAGCTATCTCTCCTTGCATAGCCACCTCTTAATAGAAACAATAGGCGGGTTTTGATCTTACTCAACCGACGTACTTCCTATGCTGCATATTGTTCTGTTCCAACCTGAAATTCCCCCTAACACGGGAAATGTTATCCGGCTATGCGCCAACTGCGGTTTCCAGCTGCATTTGATTGAACCGCTGGGTTTTATCTGGGATGACAAACGCCTGCAAAGGGCTGGTCTGGATTACCACGAATATGCCGCCGTCGTGCGTCATGAGAGCTATCCGAAATTTCTTGAATCGGTAAACCCTAATCGGGTCTTCGCGTTATCGACCCGTGGTAAACGTTATTACCATGAAGTGGCATTTGCTCAAGGAGATGCATTGGTTTTCGGGCCGGAAACAAGGGGTTTGCCGCAGAATTTCCTGGATGACCTGGGAACAGAACATTGCCTGCGCATCCCGATGAAAGCCTCCAGCCGCAGCCTGAATTTATCAAACACTGTCGCACTGGTGGCATACGAAGCCTGGCGTCAACTGGGATTTGAAGGTGGGCTTTAAGAGCCTACAGCGAATTTCGGATCTCTCTTCGGCGATCCTGGCAGATCTTTCGGCGCAACCTCTTTCGACTCATCCACCTGGGGGGAGGTTGCCTTTATCATTTCCCGAGCACTATCTATTTCCCGAGCACTATCTATAGTATTCCGAGCACTATCTATAGGTTCCCGAACATCATCCGCAGACGACAAGACCCGATGGTGATCAGTGCCGCTGTCAAAAGACTCAGTATATTGCTCAGGATAACCTGAGTCGGGTCCGTCCATAGAGAAGAAGTCACCAATATAGTCGCTCAAGGCATTATCAACCGAGCTGAAAGACTCCTGTTCAGATTCACATTCAGCATCGTTCAAATGGTCGGATTTTTGCGTATTCTCAACGCCCATCGCAGCGTCAGGAACCTGGTCAGACTCGGTGTGTTCCTGTCGATCTGTTTCACTCTTTCTGTTTTCATCCAGATGGGTAAACAAATCGGCCAAATGGGAAAATCTTTCTGCCAGAGGTAGCACTTCCTCAACGGGAAGTGTTGCTTGGTCGGCTCCTTCCGGCGAACTCTCAACGACAGCCTGAGGATCCGATGCAGACTCTTCCTGAGTGACGGCAGCCGTCTCAGCTTCTATCTGATCAACAGCTTCTATCTGATCAACAGCTTCTACCTGATCGACATCGGCTGCTTCAGGTTCATCAAGGCTGTTCATGGTTGAGTGGATGAGTTCCACCATTTCACGTATTTCCCGCTCCATCACAGGAATGTCGTATACCGGATCAGGCTTGGAGTCATCGACTGGCTTGCGGGGAACTGAAGAGGTTTCCGGGATATTGAAAAACTGATGTGTGTGAGCTTTGTCTTCCAGCAAAGATTGCCGGTAAGTGCTGTGAAGACGATAGAAAAGGAATGCCACAAGACAGAAAGTCAGAACTTCAAGCAGATGTATAAATAGAGACATCATAACGGCTTCTATACAGCAATCTGGTCATCATGCAACCTGCAAGCAGGCTTCGCGCAGCTTACCGGTTAACGTTCATCTGAAAAGCAAACTCCGCAATGAGTTCTGGTGCGGGACTGTTGAGCGGTACACAAACAGCCCCTGAAAAATATCAAAGATCAAAACATTAACAAATGCCACGTTAATATAACCGTGTACGATATGCAAATTTTGACATAGGCCATATGACCTAAAAACGGGATATATGCTCTACCTGCTGAAAATCCTGCGCTGGAAAGCCGGAAACTTAATATCTAAGCACCGAAGATCCAGCCAGGAAACCCAAACACAGGCATAACTAAACATGAGAAATCCAGGCGCTGGGGATCAAAGCATCCCCAGCCCAAAGCGAACCATCGAAGCCGCAAGTAACATAATCACCACACCTCCGACATAGAGGGCACATGCGGCCCCCCATTCAGTCTTCAATACTCCCTGCAGTCGTTTTTGAGGCAACCGGCCCATTAGTAGCTGTCTCCCATTTAATAACCATCCTCCATGCGTGTCTTACCGGCAAATACCCGGTAGTTGTATATGTTGTAGCCGATGACAACCGGGAGCAGCAGTACGATTCCCACCAGGGCAAATATCAAAGTGCTTTCCGGCGCCAGCGCCTGCCATATCGTCAGCTGCCCAGGGACGATATAGGGGAACATGCCCGCAACCAGCCCGACAAATGACAACAGAAACAACAACATTGCTAACCCTAGCGGTTGCAGATCGTGTCCGTTCTTGTCTCCCAGCATTTTCCATAAGGACCAGCTCACCCAAGCGCAGAGAACCGGTACTGGAGCCAGCAGCAGAATACCGGGCATATGCAGCCAACGAGCTGCCACCTGAGGCTGGGTCAGCAACATCCCTAGACTTACCAATGCCAGAGAGACCAAGACACAAAGCAAGAGAATACGGGCCAATACCCGGCTCCTGGCAGCCATGCGTCCCTCACTTTTCCTGACCAGCCAGCAGCTGCCCAGCAGTCCATATCCGAACAACAGGCTCAAAGCTGTCAGCAAAGAGAAAGGCGTCAGCCACTCCAGTCTCCCCTGCTCTACTCCTCCCTGCACCAGAGTTCCCAGAATCAATCCCTGGCTCAAGGTGGCCAGAATCGAGCCGAAGCTGAAGCTGAAATTCCACCAACCGCGGCTGGTATCGGATTTGAAATAGAACTCAAAAGCTACACCCCGGAATATCAAGGCAATCAGCATCAGAATGATAGGTAGATACAGTTCAGACAAAACCAGTGAATATGCCTTAGGGAAAGCCACAAACAGCGCCACGCCCCCAAATACCAGCCATGTCTGGTTGCTGTCCCAAAGATGAGAAAGGCTTTTTACCGCCAGCGCGCGGTCTTCATCCCGTTCCAGCCAGGGGGCAACGACACCAACGCCCAGTGAGAAGCCGTCCAACAGCACATACATCAGAACACCGCAGGCAATTAAAGCCAGATAAACCAGCGCCAGATCCATCATTCAGCCCTCCTGTCCAGATTTGTTCAAGGCAGTGCTAATGCCTTCAGCAGACTCCCCCTCACGACCGTGGTAGTCAGGGTTAAGAGTGACGGGAAGAAGATCCTCAGAAGAGGTAACGCTGTTTTTCTCGCCTGCGCCCCCGGAATCCGGCCCTTTGCGCACCAGTTTGCGCATGAAATATATATAAGTACCGAACAACAGGGTGTACACCACAACAAACAGCGCCAGGCTGGTGGCCACTTGCTCAGCCGGCAGGGGGGAAACAACATCCATCGTCCTCACCAGCCCCTGTACCAGCCAGGGTTGCCGACCGACCTCCACCACATACCATCCGGCCAGAGTGGCAATAACTCCGGCTGGAATCATTGCCACTGAGAAACGTAGTAACAGGGGATGATCATATAGACGCCCTTTCCAACGGGCATAGGCCCCCAATGCTCCCAGAGCCAGCATCAATAGCCCCAGCCCCACCATCAGCCGGAATCCATAAAACACTACCGCCACGGGGGGACGCTCGTCAGCCGGTACCGCATCCAACCCCTGAATTTCGCCGTCTGCTTCGTGGGTCAAAACCAGGCTCGCCACATTGGGAAGAACGACTTCATAGTGGTTGGTCGCATTTTCCTGATCCGGCACGGCAAACAACCGCAGCCCAACACCTGAATGGGTTTCCCATATCCCCTCCATTGCCGCCAGCTTCACCGGCTGGTGTTCAAGAACATTCAAGCCATGCATGTCGCCCACCAGAATCTGTACCGGAGCCAGTACCATCAGCGCCCACATGGCAAAAGACAGCCCGACTTTGGCAAACTCACGGTGTTTTCCACGCATTAGATAATAGGCATGCACACCGGCGATCAACAAAGAGGAAGACAGCAGACTTGCAAATACCATATGAAAATATCGATAGGGAAACGAGGGGTTAAAGATGATTTCCAGCCAGCTCTCAGGATGGAACTGCCCATCAACGATGGTGTAGCCCGCTGGAGTATGCAGCCAGGAGTTGGCTGCCAGTATCCAGAAAGCGGATAACAATGTCCCGACGGCCACGATCAGGGTTGCGGCGAAGTGTACTTTCGGAGAGACCTTCTTCCAGCCGAACAGCATAATGCCGAGAAACCCCGCTTCCAGGAAGAAAGCAGTGAGTACTTCATAAGATAATAATGGGCTTAATACCGGCCCGACAATTTCGGAGAATCGACTGAAATTTGTCCCGAATTCATAGGAAAGCACCACCCCGGACACGACCCCCATACCAAAGGTAATCGCAAAAGGTTTCTGCCAGAACCGGGCTTGTCGCAGATATATTTCCCGACCTGTTTTCAACCATAGCCCTTCCATGGTGGCCAGATAAACGGCCATCCCGATAGTCAGAGTTGGAAAAATGATGTGATAACTGATCGTAAAGGCGAACTGGATCCTGGATAATAGGGCCGCATCAAGCATTCTCACCTCCCGCATCCAGTTTTCCTGAATCACGGAACAGCCGCGGCAGGATGCAGAGTGTGCCTGCTACCAACACAATTGCAGATATTGCCAGTACTTCTGTAAACCAAATACCCATGTCAACTCCTCCCAAACATCATTCACAGCTTGCGGGACTATGCCCTGATTAATCTGTCTGCTCTGTCTATGGGTGAGCAAGTTCAGTGCCAGACACAAAACCACCCTGCACGCCTTGATTTAACGCAAATTTAATGGATTAATTCAGCCACAAATGTAAACTTCGTTTACGTTTTGGCATAGAGCACTGTAAACATCGTTTACACCCTTCAAGTTATTCGGCCCGGCGGTTATGACTGACGATCAATTGTTTCTGACATCCATGTGGATCACCGTTTTTTCCGCCAGTGGCGTGGCCATCTGGCTATGGTTATTAAAACGTCAGGAACCTGCATTGACGGCCCTGGCCGGCTTCTGTCTGGCCATGGCGTCCTGGTGTTTCGGCCATATCCTGGTTATCAATGGCGAGGGTAGCGGAGGCAGTTCATCACTGGGCGTGTTGCTATTGCTCAGCAACCCCCTTTTGCCGACCTGCTTTCTTCATTTTGTCCTGTCCTGGCTAACGGAAACTCTCGGTTTACCCGGCAGACTGAAACGGTTGCTCCCCCTGTTTTATTTCACGGCAATCGTCGTCACTCTGGCCAGTTTTCTGATGGACGGCGGGAAACTGCAGCCATGGCTGACGTTTCCCCAATTCCTGCATCTGCAACCCTGGGGATGGTTGAATCTGGGCTACACCGTATTTGTCGGCGTTCTCGCCCACCTGATTCTGTTTGCCGCCTTCCTGGAAAGTCGGGGGAATCTGCGCCGCTCCATTATTGCCATGTTTGCCACTGGTGCCTGGGGCTTTATTCTGGCCACATCGTTTATTTCACCTTCCATTCATTTTGATCATTATCCGTTCCCCATGCTGGCACTTCCCAGCTACGCGGTTCTGGTGGTCTACAGCCTCGTCCGCTACCGCCTGGTCAGGGTTAACCGATGGGTCAGTTTCGGGGTCATGTTCATCACGCTGATGACCGCCACCATGGTGGTCATGTCCCTGATCGTGGCTTTTCTCGCCTTACTCGGTGTCGAAGGCTTGGCCCGGATACCCATGAGTGAGCTGGTACTCTATTCCGCCCTGTTGTTGGCAGTAGCCTGGGGCCTTTACCGCCCCATGACAGAGTTGGCAGAACGGGTGGTTTATCCTGGTGGTCGTATCGACCAGCACACTCTTAATCATTGGGTGACTGCCCTCAATAAAGCTGAGAGCTGGTCTGAATTGATCGACATTGCACAAACCCTGTGGACAGACAAAACCCGCATCAGGATCCCTATTTACCTGAAAACACCCGCGAAGATTTCACAAGTCCCTGCCATTGCCTGCTATTACTTCCATCAAAATGGCCTGGAGCCGGCTACCGGGCCACATGAATGGCTGTGTGAGGCCATTGACTGGAGTGAGCTCAGCCCCTCACACCAACGCCTGGGTGAAACTTTCACCCGTTTGCTGGCCTCAGCCTGCGGTAATCTGGAGAGATCGCTGCAGCTGGCGGAGACCCAGCAGAAGCGTTTGGAGGAACAGCACCTGGTGGAATTGGGAGGGCTGACTGCCGCTATTGCCCACGAGCTTCGGAATCCTCTTAACATCATCACGATGGCGGCGACACAAACTGACCCGGCCATTCGCGAACACATCAACAATCAGGTCAAACGTTCCGAGCTGCTGATCAAGGATATTCTCAGCTATGCCGGACGCATGGAATTAAAGGCTGAAACGGTCGATCTCTGCGGGTTGATACGCAATGTCTGCAGTCAGATACAGGACATACACCAAGTCACCATCGATCAGGAGCTTCCTCCATCATTGTCGATTGAGGCAGATGCCGGACGGCTGCAACAGGTATTCATCAACCTGCTCGAAAACGCTGCGGCCTTTATCAGCCAGCGTCAGGACGGACGAATTCTGGTCACCCTGCAAAAGTCGGGAGACACCGCCGTTGAAATCTGCATTCACAATAACGGACCCGCTATTTCATCTGAAATGCAAAGCCAGTTATTTCAACCGTTTGTCAGTAAACGGGCCGGAGGCAGTGGACTGGGTCTCGCCATCGTCCGCCGGATCATGGACGCCCATCATGGCCGAATCTGGCACAGCGCGAATGTCGGATGGCCGGTCACTTTCCACCTGAGCCTACCGGTTCATCATTCATTGGAACAATCCACTTTGACTACGGAAATCTCATGAGCCAGCCAACTGTTTTAATCGTCGATGATGAATCTGCTTTTTGCGAACTCTGCGCCATGTGGCTCACCAAGGCCGGCTATCAAGTGGAAACCTGCGGTGATGGCGCCAGCGCGGAGCAGATATTCAACACCAAACAGATTGATCTGGTTCTGCACGATCTGGCGCTCCCCCCCAGCTTTCGCCCGGAGGATGGCATTGCTTTGCTGCCCCATTATAAAGACCGCCCGGTTATCGTCATTACCGGACACGATGACAAGCCGCTGGCCATGCAGGCCATTGAGGCCGGCGCCTGGGACTTCATCGGTAAACCCGTAGATCCTGAACTTCTATTGGTCGTCCTGGAACGTGCGCTGATCAAAAGGCGTCTGACCCAGGAGGTTGATCGCCTGAGACAGGAACAATCCGGTAGCGATGATCATTTGGGTTTGATTGGGAACAGTCAGGCCATTGCGGATACCCGAGAGTTGATTCGCCGCATCGCCCCCACCGATGTTCCGGTATTAATCCAAGGCCCCAGCGGTACCGGCAAGGAAGTGATCGCCAATGCCCTGCACCGCCACAGCCTGCGGCGGGACGGCCCCTTTATTTCAGTACACTGTGGTGCCATTCCCGGAGAGCTGCTGGAAAGTGAATTATTCGGATACAAACGCGGCGCTTTTACCGGCGCAGACAGGGACCGAAAGGGACTCCTGGCTATGGCTCATCAGGGCACGCTGTTCCTGGATGAAATTGGCGAAATGCCGCTGAATATGCAGGTTAAGCTGCTACGCGTATTACAGGAAGGCACCTACTATCCGGTAGGAAGCCGGGAAATGGAAACCATCAATTTCCGTCTTGTCAGTGCGACAAACCGGGTTCTTCCAGAAGCTATCGAGAGCGGCCTGTTTCGCGACGATCTCTACTACCGGATTAAAGGCCTGACACTGACCACTCTCCCGTTGAAAGATCGCCCTTCCGATATCCCCGTGCTGATTCGTCATTTCCTGGAAAACCTGCATCACAACGATCTCCCATTGAGCCTGGACTCCGAAGCCATGCAATGGTTCTGTCAGCAACCCTGGCCGGGAAATGTGCGGGAACTTCGCAATATCCTGGAGAGTGCTGCGGCCATCTGCCTGGGCCAGACCATCACCCTGCAGGAGATCCAACTGATCACCGGACAAACCACCACACCAACCACTCTGCTGCCCTCTGGTGATGGTACGTTGGAACAACAGGTTAGCCGCTTGGAAATTCAATTGATCGAACAGGCGCTGGCGCAATTCCAGGGCAACAAAACCCGTACGGCTGATCATCTGGGACTGACTCGTCAGGGGTTGTTGAAGAAAATTCAGCGATATGGGATTGGTGCGCAATAGTGGTGATTCAGTAGGCAGTATCAATTCTCTCAAACCCAATTCTCCTAGAGCATACCAGCTAGGGTTTTACCTAGGTGGCACAGGTCGAATACATTCCCCAAACTACTGACCTTTTCAATCCAAAATGACTGGCAGTAGCATGATGCAAAGAATGACAAGAAGTCCTATTCATTTCAAAAATATCCGGCAAGCTCGTTTGTCGCGTTATTTAATCCTTCCCTTGGTTTCACTCATTGGCCTTCCCGCATTGGCTGACTCGACAATCAAGGTCGCGACAACCTATGAATCAGCGGGTTTTACCATTGATACGACCTCCGCGGTTACTGTCGATTACAGTTTGGGAAGCGATTGCTCCGGGCCATGGAAATCAGGTGACTCAGCTTACCTGGATACCTACAAAAATGTCAGGCGGGTCAGCCTGGTCAATCTTCAGGAAAATACACAGTACAGCGCACGAATCCGGATTAACCAGGGAAGTGAATACTGCCAGCCGTTTAAGACGCTAAATCCCAACGTCCCCGTTGCAAAGAGCTATTCGTTGTCGCAAATAAGAGCCAATTCTTCAAGCGACGGCATATATTTCGGCTCAAACGGCCAGTTGCAAATTGATCGAAGCGGTAGTGCCGATGGCTGGATCAGAATTTACGGCACGCCTGGTGATAATCTTGTCGATGCGGGATATAGCGTCCCATCTGCTGTAGTGTTCGACTCTAATGCTCACTATATTCTTCTTGAGGGTTTGGAAATTCGAGGAGGCAATTTACAAGGGATTGTCACCTCAAAATGGTCTTCTGACGTAATTATCCGCAATAACGATATAAGCCAATGGGGTCGTTCCGAAATAGGCCAAAGGGACCCTGCCATCAACTTAAAAAACGTCTCTCGTTACCGCATCGAAAAGAACTTTATTCATGACCCACGTGGAAATGCAAAAAACAGAAAGAATAACAAAGCTTATGAAGGTCCTGCGGGGATATCTCTGCAGCCAAGTACCGAGTCTACAGCTAACCACGTGATCACGGGCAATATGATCATCGGCAGTGATTCTCATCGTTTTGAAGATGGCATTATGGCGCAGGGCGAACCTTATAAATGGGATAATTCCGGAGCCAAACAGGATACTGATTTCAGCTATAACTATATTGCTTTTACCAATGACGACGGCGTAGAGCTGGATGGGGGAGGTCAAAATCTCCGCTTTTTTAAAAATAAACTGGAAGGTTCATATTCTGCTTTAAGTGTTGCTCCAATTCATCGTGGTCCTGTCTACGTGTACCGAAATATTTTTTCACGCACGGGTGACGTGCAGGAAGGCGGCGAATTTGTAGTTAAAGCTGGTGGTTACGAGGAAGACAGGGATAATCAATACAATGTGAGAGATGGCATTGTCTATTTCTATAACAACACCATCTTTACGGCTCATTCCGGTATCAACGCGCTGGTTAGAAACAATAACTTAAACCGCCCTATTCATTTTGTAACCCGCAACAATATCATTCAAGCCGGTTCCAGCGTGTACGCCATTCGAGATACCGACCTTTATGAGTGGACTTCCTATGACTACGACCTAATCAGCTCATTGTCCGGCAGCGGCAAGCTCAGCATCAGCGGTGATTCATGTTCACAAAACTGTGGTCAGGAGAGCCATGGTATTTTTGACCTGCCGTATTTCATCAATGACGATGTAGACGACTTCCGTATTTACCATTCCAGCCCGGCAATTGATAAGGGAGTCACTAGAGGTAATCTGACAGGTCAATACAATGGCCAGGCGCCCGATATGGGAGCCATGGAATATGGGAGCAATGTTCCTCCCTATCTTGAAAAAGTCGCTGTAATTGCTGACAAATATCGTGTCCTGCTGGCCGCTGACGAAACCAACAAAGCCACGATTACTTTTACTGCACAAAACAATTTCGGCAGCTCAAAGGTTGTCAGAGTGATGAAGCCACAAAGTACAGACTGGTTCCATTTTGTGGGGGATACGGAGAAAACCCTGTCCGCTAACGGCAAAGTATCGTTTACGATCGAGTTGGATCCCACCGTCGTTCCGAGTGTGAACCAAGTGGCTGGAGCCTTTATTCTTCGGGTAGTTGAAAGTGGCCTTTCAGTTCCTGTTTCAGTGTATGCCCGCTCGTTGGATAACGAATGGTGGACACCAAAAGTCGGCACCTATCTGATTAAAAATCAGTACACCCAAAAAGCGCTAAGACCCATAGGCTCAAGCCAAAACAGCAATGATTCAGTCGTACAATATGCCCCACACTCCGAGTGGAAAAGTGAGCAGTGGGAAATCAAATACAGCAATGACGCCGGCTATTACTACATTCAGAATGTCTATTCTGGCATGCGGTTACGTCCCAAAAACTCTGACCAGCCATCGGGCTATCAGGATGGTAACGCCATTGTACAGTTCACCCCCTATGACGCCTGGAATTCCGAGAAGTGGGAGTTACGCCCGGTGAGAGGTAAAGCGAATACGTTCTATATTGTGAATAAGCTCACCGGAAAGGCGCTCCGCCCTGAAACGGATAGCAATAACCAACTTAAGACGAACGATAATGCGCTGCTGGTTCAACATCACATGGAACCTACCTGGAGCTCTATGCAGTGGGTGCTTGAGAAAGTGGAATAGATAACGCTCAACCAGAGCGTTCGAGTCTTAATTCCTACAAATCTACCGGAAAGGGCGGACACATAGGTCCGCCCCTACGGGTTTTGCTCTGCTATTTTGTGCCTTTGGTGATCTTGAACCAGTTCAGGTTCCATCCGCCAGCGGGGGCATATATACCAAATCGTTGCCGACCAGCCTCCAGCGTCACCTGATGCTTGATCGTCGTCCAGTTCTGCCAACCGCCTGTGTTAGGCACATTAACGCTCCCATACACAATATCGCCACCGGCTTTCTCAAATTGCAGCATCCCGCCGCCATACAAGCTTGCTACTCGATATTCCACGGTATATGTACCACTCTCCGGAATGTCCACCTCGGGATAGGACATCCAATCATTGGCGTCGATATATCCAACATTTTGTCCACCGCCGACATCTGTGGTGTCTTCCAACTGCACTCCGCTCATCACCAGATAGTCTTCCGCCTGCATGGTGATCGCATCAGGTGCAGGAGCACCTTCTTCGGTAACGTTAAACCAATTGATGTTAAAACCACCCGTTACTGCTGCCAGGCCAAGACGTTGCTCTCCAGCGCTCAACTGAACTGTATGGGACATTGTGATCCAGTTCTGCCAACCGCCGGTTGATGGAATTTCAATCGACCCGTAAACAGGTGAACCCCCAGCTCTTTCGGCCTGCAATATGCCCCCACCGTTCAAACTGGCGACCCGGTAAGAAATGGTATATAAGCCATCTCTGGGCACGTTCACCTTGTAGGTCATCCAGTCACCAGAATCGATATAGCCGAGGTTTTGGCCGCCCCCCGTATCCGAAGTGTCTTCCTTTTGTATGCCTTCCATTTCACAGTAGTTTTCCGCTTGCACCTTGGCGGGGATGAGAACAGCAGCGCAGTCAGGATCAGGACTGTTACCTGGAATGGGATCAGAACTCTCAATAATAGACTTAACCAGCTTGCCGGACGGTGTCAGGTCACCATCGTTCCATCCACCTGTCGCGCTGACACCGGGCCAGAATGTAGATGCCCCCTCTGCTTTATCGTTAAGTGCCCAGTTAGCATGGCTGAGACCGTGATCACGCATGAAATCAACCCAGGCCCAGGTTTCCCCTTCATTTACACTTCCATCACCACTGGCATCCACGGTTCCCCACTCGGTTACAAACAGGGCGATACCGTTATTCATCGCATTCACGGCTTTATCGCGTAACCATTGCTTGTGTGTCCCTGCGTAGAAATGCAGGGTGTAGGCGATGTTGTTCCTCTGGATAGGATCCCAGGACGCTTCCTCAACTTCCTGCGACCAGTTACGGGTACCGACGATAATCAGATTATCCGGATCGATTTGCCGAATGGCGTCAATCACGGCTTCCGCATATGGCTTGATGGTTCCGCTCCAGGACACATCAAGAGGTTCATTATAGATCTCGTAGATAACGTTGTTTTTATCCCCATAACGATGGGCCATGTCCTGGAAAAACGCGATAGCTTCATTTTGATACTGATGAGCTCTATGGGAATGCCAGTCAATAATGACATACATGTCGTTCGCGATTGCAGCATCCACTGCAGTAATCACTCTATTTCGATTACCCTCTTTGTCCTGCAGATAGCCGCCATTCTCATCCACTCCCATAGCCGCACGAACGATACTGGCGTTCCAATCATTCCTGATCGCACCAACGGCCCCAGAATTATAAAAGCGTTCCCCGCCCCACCCGTTATTGCTCCAAAACAGGCTGTTACCACCCAGGCTGACTTGCTGGCCACCGCTAACAACTTTATTACCTTGAACTGATAATGGTGGTACCGCATAAACCGTCGTCGCGCAACCAAACAGCACACAGCATATGAAAACGCTTTCATTTCTGCGCAAAATTTTCCTTCGATACTTTTTCAATACGCCCTCCAGTATTAATTTGGTGGGCTTGTCTTCCGTTCTATTATTCATAGTGATTCCCTGTGCATTAGTGACTGTCATCCAAAGCCGGTAACCAGGCTTCCGTCTATGGTTGGCCTGACGCCTTTCTGTGCATCCATTACTTCAGACGTCGTTAAAATTCTTATGGAGATGGGTAGTAAAGGTCAATCACCCAATTTGCTGAGGGACTTGTCCGAATGGGGGAGAAGTGTTGGGAAATATCCGGGGCCCATATTGTGAGACTCCTGGCCCCAGAGTCCGAGCACGCAAGCTCGAACTCTGGGAGTGGCCTACACACTATGAGGCACTATGGTCGTGGTCCTAAACCCTGAGGCTTTGAGTACATAACGCTACCAAAACGCGGCTGGACATCTATCGAAGCAGACTTTCCTGCTGCGGGTTTGACATTTTATAGCTTCACAGCTCTCTCACAGCGCATTGCTCTCTCAGGCTTTTCCCGAACCCAGCCACCCTGGCATTTGACAGAACCTTGATGAATAAAGCATCGGCCCGAGGGCTCTTTGGCACAGTACGCGTTTCCATTATGTACCAGGCACTCGCCAGGACCAGACCATAATGAGCTATTGTTTTCGATGATCCCTCCTCCGGGATACGAAGAACAATATATATTCCCATCTTTCTCCAGACATTTTCCTGCACCGCACACTGGCGCACCATTATGGATTCGCGCCTGCCCGCCATTATTATCCGAGCAATATGCGCTACCATTAAGCTCTACGCATTCCCCTTTACCACAATACTGGCTCCCGTTTAGCTCAATGCAGTCGGCCCATGTCCATTGAGAAACGAAAGCCAAAAGTAATAATTTTATGTATCTCTTCATATCTTGGTATTCCGACATCCTTGCCCCTCCCTGTATTCAGTCCAGTATACGCGTCACGTAATCACTGCGTTCAACTAAGCCAGGGCCTGGCCCTAAAAAAATAAATTTCTCTTATGTTCTATGGGACAACAGTCGACATGACCATCCCCATCATCTGATCAATGTTTTTGACACATTGTGGAAATAACCTGGTCCGCTATCTCCCTCATTGTTTTTACATATCCTCTTACATGCCTTGTCTTCTCGCTCCTATCAAAATATTTCAAGGTCACTCTTTCAAGCAGCACAATTGCATCCGACGCCTGAAATATGATCCTGTCACGAATTCTCAGTGCTTCCCGTTTTGTTATGTTTTACCTGTTGTCATTGCAATAAAAAGGCAATTTTGGAGAATCAAAATCACCATTATCAAATTTATCGTTAATATGTTCAGGCATCATGCTCTGAATTTTCTCGTGAATCGAAGTGTGTAACAATTTAAAACCAGCGTTACCACTTACCGAACCAAGAAATCGATGAACATCCTCTAGTGTCTTATAGTGCAAAGGCTGATGGAGAAACCTTTGGTATTCCTGCAGCGTGGAGAAAACATACATTAGATCTTTCAAATTGACCTCTACTGTTTCATCAGGATCAATCGATTCAAAACCATATGTAGCGATTTCTTCCAAATTCTCCGTATATTCCCTACTCACTGGATTCCTCCCGAACATAACGCCTGAAGTAGCGGCCGGTAATTCTGCCTTAACGTCAACCTACTTCCAAACAAGACATTCCTCTACAGCCTATAAAGCTCCGCCAGGAATGTTCTCTCTATTAGAGGCACAGAGCTTAAAGTTATGCATTGGCTGGCTATATTCACCAAAGAATGATCCTAGGATCAATAGAGCCTTCCAAGAGGCTATGAAGGTATTACGATCAGACGAAGGGGTGGGTAATTATTTGGTCAGCTAGAAGGCTGGATGACATGGATCTTCCTCTCCATATGACCACAACGGAGAAATTGAGTGTAAATTGCCATCGTCTGTAAACTTGAGTCCTATCCCTCCAACCCAAGTACAACCATCCTTTTCAAATGGCTCCTCATCTGAATATTTGCTCGCCACAGTGACAATTTCTGCTTTGGTCAGCTTTTTAGCGAGTTCAGGCATGACAGCCATTAACTGTTTTTGTGTTTCTTCAAGTTTACGTAATTCTTGGTCCTGATAGGAAATAGCAATACTGGTATCAACGAATTGGTATATCCAAAAGACATTTGAGACTAATAAAAGAGTGCTAAGTATGAAAATGAGTTTCTTCATTACAGTTGTGACCAATCGTTTCAAAGGAGAAAAAGGCAAGGTGTTCAAACCTTATCAAGCAGGAGTGTTGCTTTCAGACGAGGGACTGCATCCTGTGTTTACTGTTTTGTTTTAAGTCCTGAAGCTCTACACCAGCACGATCAGTTACTAGTTTTCAGGGTGGTAAGTAAATTTTTCATACCGCTCCCGATAGAAATCATTAAGACTCATATCTGCCTCGTACAGTTCTGACCAAACTTCGTAACCATCAACAAGTGGCTCTCCATCCTGCTTATATGCAAGCTGTTCCTGATGAAGCTCAAATTCGCCGTCTTTTGCATATGCCTCGGCTTCAAGCTCGGCTTTTCTATGGGCCTCCTCAAATGAGTTCGCTCTAAAGACGACCACTCTTTCCTCAAATACATTGATGCCTTTTGAATTAATACCGAAGTGAAAAAGGCTTCTGACTCCGTACCATTCCATAATTCATCCAATTTTGTTTCATTTTTACTCCACACCTTCGGCAAAGGTTTTAACCCCTTCTGGAATAACTTCCCAAGAAGCTTTTGAGTTCACATAAATATGATAGCCGATCTCAATTTCAGGGTCTTCGTTTAAGCACCCAAGCGTCACACCATGAACTTGCCCCTGGTACGTGCCGCATAGAGTTGAACCACATTTACGGCAAAACTTCAGCCCAAAACCTGCTTGAGACTCATAGCTGATTAAATTCTCTTCGCCTTGCAACCACTTGAAGTCTTTGGGATCAACCAGTGCATATGCCGAAGCTTGTGAACTGAATGCTTTGCGACACCGTGAACAGTGACATGATCGGGCATCTTTTAAGGCTCCCACAATCTTGTACTTTATGTCCCCGCAGAAGCACTCACCGGTAATTACCATAAATTACTCCTAGATGATTAAGAGCATGCAGCACCACTCTGTAGCACTTAGACTTCTATCCGGCCAAGAGTATACCGACGCGAACTAGTCTTTTAACTCTAACCGTAGTGAACGATAATAATCTGGCTTTGGAATTTCACCTTGAACGTAGTCAAAAATAATCCTTCCAGGCGGCTCTATGAATATATGAGCGATATACTGATCGTTGTTATTTGCATCCTTATCATCTACTGACTCTCTATACAAAAGCGCTACCAAACTATTACCACAACTATCAAACACCGGTTCAACATTATAGAGTTCAAAGCTCTCAATTTTGTCGTGCCAACCGCTAATACGATGAACTAAAGCATAGCTTTGATTGCCAACCCTCCTTAGATCAATGATCGACACTGTATCAGTAGCAAAAGCACAGTCTGGGGAGAGACCAGAATCAGTGCAGCCTAATATGCTTAGACAGCTCATGAGAAGCGTAAAATAACGTTGGATCACCAAGATATTACCAATTACGAAGTCAGGCACAACAAGCGTAAGTTGTGTCAAATAGAGGTTCTATCATTGCATTCATGTCAATTATAAACCGCTTAGGTGCGGCGTTTCACTGAACTCAAGCTAGGACCTGAGGAATCGTATTCCTTGATCTTATGTTCTATAAGTCCGAGCAAGCGCTCTATGTACTGTATATCATCCTGAATTTCTGAAAATTCATCTTCTTCACATTCGTCCTCTGAAACCTCAGAAAGAGATACTTCATAATTTTGGAGTGCTGCACGAATATAAGTAAGATCTTTATAGCTGAAAGCCATATTAAAAATCCTTTTGCCTCATATGTTTTTTAAGCTCATTTAATTTCTCTATATACTCAGACAGCAACATATCTCGGTCTGGTTCCACTGAATAGTGGGTATTACCTTCGCTGTCTTTAAACATATCTTTAGCTATAACTAGTCCGTCAGCAATTTCAGCTCCTTTTGTAATAATCCACCAGCAGTCGTTTTTACCTTGAATTTTAAAAGTCACGATGTCGTTCTTTTTATCAGTTTCTCTTCCTGTGTGCTTATTTCGAATTTTCTGTGGCCGGCTATCTTCCTTATATCTAACTTTACCGATCTGCTCATCATCAAGCTTGCCTTTTCGAAATACCACATCTACGTCAAACCTGTACATGTAGATTTGATCAGATCGGCGGTTTCGCTTCAGATAACTTTGTGCTTCAACTTTACTGAAAGTAAGTTCACTTGCTTTCATATTGTCTCCCTTTGTCGGTAGGCTTCAATGCCACCGAAATCCGTTGTGTTTGTGTGGAATATTAATCTGAAGTGATTAGTTTTTAGCTGAACCCAATATTTATCCCTATAGCTCAAATAGACTAGAAAGCCGGAAGCAACTCCGTTTTCGTAAAAGTTTTAGTGGAAGAAAAATGACATTTCATACTATAGCGCCATGTCCGCCAAATCTGAGACACAGACTCCGCCCAACAAACTTTGATTTAATTTTGCACATAAAACTACCCAGAGCCCCCCACTTATCTGTAAAATCCGGCCTTTTAACACCAGTAACAGGACAGCGTGATGGGCAGAGCCTTCCAAAACCGCAAAGAATCCATGGCCAAAACGGCTGCGGCCAAGACCAAGGTTTATAGTAAATACGGTCGTGAAATTTATGTTTGTGCAAAATCCGGCGGGACTGACCCGGCGGGCAACCTGGCTCTGCGTGGCCTGATTGACAAGGCTAAAAAAGATCAGGTTCCGACCCATGTCATTGATAAAGCACTTGATAAGGCATCAGGTGCCGGCGGTGAAGATTTTTCTCCTGCCCGTTACGAAGGCTTCGGTCCCGGTAACTGCATGGTGATTGTTGACTGTTTGACAGACAATCCCAACCGTACCTTTGGCGATGTTCGTCTCTGCTTCACCAAAACCAAGTGCAAGATCGGCACTCAGGGCAGTGTCAGCCATATGTTCGATCATTGCGCCATTCTGGCCTTTGCCGGTGATGATGAAGAAGCCACACTGGAAGCTCTCCTGGGAGCTGATGTGGACGTCACAGACATCGAAGTTGAAGACGGCAAAGTCACCGTGTTCACTCCCCACACTGAATACTTCAAAGCCAAGCAGGCGTTACTCGACGCTTTCGGTGAGATCGATTTTGACGTGGATGAAATTCAGTTCCTCCCACAAACCACTACTCCGATTGCAGGCGAAGATCTGGAAATGTTCGAGAAGTTTCTGGATATGCTGAACGATCTGGATGACGTGCAAAACGTCTACCACAACGCTGAAGTTTAACGATCGCATTTTTCCGCCCCTTGGGAACATGTTCTGCAGCAGCATAGTTCCCAAGGGATCAGACTATCGAATCAAAGTTTGAATTTACCGACCATCGCCACCAAGCCGCTGTTGGCTTCCGATAGCGCATGAGTGTTTCTTGACGTTTCTTCCGCGCTTTCATTGATATCGTGAACAATCGATTCAATATGATTCATGATTTCACTGATTTCCCCACTGACCGTCCTCTGCTCATTGGCTGAGCTGGCGATCTGAAGACTGAGCTCATTTATCTCAGAAACAGATTCCGCCATGGAATCCAGTCGGGAATTCACCTTACGGGTATTATCCGCAGCGGAGTGACAGCTGTTTTTGGTTTTATCCATGGACTCCACCACCGAGCCCACACCCGCTTCCAGTTTCATCAGCATGCCGTTGATTTCTTCCGTACTGGTCTGGGTCCGGGCAGCAAGGTTCCTGACCTCATCGGCGACTACCGCGAACCCCCGACCCTGCTCACCGGCCCGCGCTGCTTCAATAGCGGCATTCAGTGCCAGCAGATTGGTTTGCTCTGCGATATCCCCGATGACCTTGATAATCGTGCCGATCTGAATGGTATTTTCATTCATATTGGAAACGCTGGTTGCCGCGCTATCCACCTCTTCCAGCAAATCCTCTACACTCCTGGAAGCTACTTGTACCGTTTGCTTGGATTCCAGGGCTTCATTGCTTACATTCTGGGTGAACGTTGCAGCATTTTCCGCATTAGTCGCGACGTGTTCGGCAGAAGCACTCATTTCCGTGATAGCCACGACCGCCTGACCGGTTTCGTCTGAATGGCGTCGGATGACTTCCCGGTTTTTCTCAATCTGCTGCTCCACCTCTCCCAGATATCCTGAAATTTCCTGGCAGGAGCCGGACACTGACACCATCATGCCATGCAGGAACTGGATAAACTTATTAACGGCCTCCCCGATCTCCCCGACTTCATCCTTGGAATTGATGTCCACCCGCGCGGTAAGATCCGCATTTCCCATCGATAGTTGATTGATTTTTCCTTTGAGGAACTCCAGTCGCATAGAGAGCTTACGGAAGGAAAAGAAACAGAATCCGACGATCAACAAAGCCAGGGGCACCTGAATTCCTGCCAGGGTTTTAAACACGTTGACGGTTTGTACATTGAGCAGAGAGGAAGGTATGGCAAATGCCAGACTCCAGGGGGTGCCCTCCATTTTCAGGACATAAAGCGTCTGTTCAACACCTTTTTCATCCTCAAAATCCGTGCGGAAATAAGCGCCGGAAGTTTTCTTTGATACCGCCCGACTGACTTGATCAGCAAAAGTGGAAACTGCACGAACTTCCGACAGGTTTCCAAGGATCAGGTCGCGCGATATTCCGCCGGTGTTGTTAAGTATCTTTCCATCATCCTCCACAATCAGGATCTGGCCATTCAGCTTCTTCTCCATTTCCTGGGCCAGATCGTTGAAGAATCCCAGCGTGACATCGATGGTCGATACGCCATAGAAAGATCCGCTCTTGTATATCCCCATGGCACAGTTGGTACGCGCTTCGGTACTCGCGGAATCCTTATATGCCGGCGCCCAGGCACACTCACCACGCGGCGCATTCTGACCGTTTTTGTACCAGACCTGCTCATAATAGTTTTGCGATTCCGGGGAGTTCCAGTAGGTGTTTACAATCAATTGATTGCTTGAATCCCGATGATAGAAGGTACTGAACTTGATCCGTCCCTGTTCACGCTTATTCGGCAGAGGCCAGATACCGCCTCCAAACACTTTTTTATCGCCGTACTGATCAATCAGGCTCGGTAGCAGGATATCGATTTGATCACTGGTCAGTGTCGCGACAGTTTGGGTAATGGCCCGTTGCTGGGCCTGGACTTTGTTGAGATCAGCGAGAAAATTGTCGGTCAGGTTTTCCAACACGCTGATAATATTTGCCTCTTCCGTCTGTTGCAGCCGGGGGGCCACAGTCTGGCCGATGCCCACTGTCGTCACCGCCGCAATCAACACCATAAAAGCCAGGAAGTAGACCGTGTAGGTAAATTTGATCGAGTTCATTATCCCCTCCGGCGCCGGCTTAACTGACAGAGCTTGTCCATAAGCAATCGATTGACAGAGCCAGCCATTAGTTATTGTTGTTTCGCAACAGGCACAGAGTTTTTCCACAATCCGGCATGTGTTCGTAGATCAGCATCCGGGAAAACGCAGCCCATATTGACTAAAGATTAGACCAATCCCACCAGTCTTGCGGCAGAATTGGCCGGCTGACAGCCTGAGTCAGCTACCTAGAGAGAAAATGAGAAGTAGAAATTGCCCAGCGCCAGGGCAACGACAAGGGTCAGAAAAGTAGACAGAAGCGTTCCCACGAGGACGTACTCGGCAAACACTTTCTCGTCTAACTGCTTAAAGCGCGCAAAGCTTTTGGCAGCCATGATAAAAGCCACGACCGACAGCTGGTTGGTGACCAGAATCACGACCATGATAATCCAGCGCTCCAGAATGCCGATAATCCGACCGGCATTGTATTCCTGATCATCCCGCTCCGCAGTCAGCACCATTTTCCGGGAAGTTGCTTCCTCCACCACTTTTCTGGGTTCAAGATGAAACATATGGAAGACCAGCCGGATAATCAGGTTCACCTCATTGGCGGTCAGTAGCATACCCAGCAGAATGACATTCAGTAATTGCCAGATATTCGGTTTGAGGGAAGGTATTAATGCCGAATAGGTCTGAACCCATTCCCCCACAGCCGTTGTCCAGGGTGCCAGGGTAAGGCCGTCTTTGGCAAAGGCCAGACTGGATCCGGCCATGAGGAATAGAAAGCTGAATAATCGCAGTCCATGGCGCTCGCTCTGTTCCTGCTGCAGGTGCAGTTCGGCAATCAGGACGACACCGAGCAATGCGGCACAATACAGCTGCATGAGATGCCACTGGAAGCACAATAGCCCCAGTAGTTGTACTGTGATCATCCCCATCCACTGAAGACGACTCAGGGCACCATCGGAAAACAGATATACTAGTCTGCCGATCATACAGATATTCAGAAACAGCGTGTATTCCATGGATACTCAATCCTTTTTATTGAAACGCCCTGAAGCGTCTGCTTTTTTCTATTGGAGCGGCCCGGCAGTGCTCATTCAAGGGCCTGGTTTAGCTGGAAAGTGATGTCCTCCAGCAGTCCCTGCACCGGATCCAATGCCCCTTCATCTATATTTTTATATATGGCCTTGTCACTCAACTGCATTTGCCCGGCCAGATCCCGCACTGACAATCCGTCCATCAATCCTACCAGTATTTTGAACCGGCTGTGCCGCCACTTGCTGCACATATGAGAGAATAACTGCAGGCTGTGGTTACAGAGACGATTCGTGGCCTCAGGCAGGCCTTCAATCCGAAACAGATCATCAGAAGATTTTAAGTGGGTCATCGCTTCCCTGGCCCGGTAAAAAGCCGGGCCATCCATACCCAATGCCTGCCGGGAATTGATTTCAGTGGAAATATCCCCTACCCCCAAAGCAAACCGGACATTGACCGGATGCAAATCGCTCAGAATCCCCAATATATCTCTCATCACCCTGTCTGCGCTGCTAAACAGTGCCTGGAATTCATCTCCCAGAGTAATAGTGTAAGGGGAAAGCAGACCTTGGTTCTCTTGATTCAACTGATCCAGACAACGTCCCAGCCCTGTCTGTAGCTCTGCACGTTTTTTTATCTGTCGGGACGATCGTATATCGGCTATCAGTGCCAGCATTGGCATATACAGGTCCTTATACCGTTCTCTTCAACAACTTATTTTCTACAATTTCTCTTATACAGCACCAACTTTCAACCATATTAGTTCAAAATACCATTTTCTACCAATTTAGTTGAATTCTATATTTTCAACCAAAATAGGTGAATAGAAAACCTTAAACCTTACGCCGAATAACGATTCGAAAAGCCGACTTTGCAGAGCTCGCCAATCAATACCATACTTGTCTGCATACCATCCGAGACTTTTTTACCAGGACCCTATCAGAACAGGACGTGCGATAAACGTAACGAGGAAGCCCATGAGCTTACCAAGGTTAATCGCAGGTATCCTTCTATTGCTCAGCAGCCAGACTGCACTCGCTCTCACTGTCTGCTATGAAGAAGGGGTAAGTTATCCCTATTCGCTTGGCCGCGCTGCACTCAAACAAACGCAGGGAGGCATTGTGGTGGATATGCTCCGCCAGGCCGCCGTCCATCATCATCTTATACTGGAACTGCGGGCCTGGCCGTGGAAGCGCTGCCTTCAATCTCTGCAGAATAATGAGGTGGACGGAGCTTTCGCCATTATCTGGTCTGCAGAGCGCGACGAGATCGCGGTATTCCCAAAAGAGAATTACTCGCCAGAGACGCCTCCCCTGGGGAAATATCGTCTCTGGCGCGCCCAATACCCCTTCTTTGTCAATCGTTCAGGGGAGATCCATTGGGACGGCAACCAGATCAGCGGATATAGATTTGGTTTTGCCGCACCAGCCGGCTATATCGCCCAACAAAAACTTATGAGGAGTGGTCTGCACGTATCAGGAGAACTGGATCTGGATACCGCGTTCAGAATGATTAATCTGAATCGTCTGGACGGGTATGTCATTGAAACCGCCATCGGCCTTCACCGGCTCAGGGAAATGGGGTTGGCCGACCAAATCATTACCCTCCCAATCCCCTACATGAGCGCGGATTGGTATCTGGCATTTTCCCGCGGCTACTTTAAAGAGCACCGGAATACAGCCTGGCAGATCTGGCAAACTCTGGCCGAGATCCGTCAGACCCGGGGCGAAGAGTTAATGGGCAATTACCTGCCGGGAAGCAATATCCTTCCGTAATGGGAGTTGGCGATCTTCGTCCCGCTCACTTATGCCGTGTATGCTTCCGCTTTAAACCTGAACATCTTCGCCAGAATGAGGTCCGGAAAGGCTTCAATGCGGCTCTGATAAGTCTCGACGGCATCGTTATAACCATCCCTCATCAGGCTGACGTAGGTTTCCTGGGATTCCAACGTGGCCATGAATTGACTGATCAGTTTCTGCTGGTGCAATTCCGGGTATTGTTCAGCCAGCATCCGAACATCACCGGCCATCGCTTTTTCCTGCTCGCTCCATTGCGCCATATTGGCCTGCCGCACCAACTTCTGAAGATCGCTTCGATAGCGGGTAATACGTTCCATCAACTCTTTTTCATACTGGCCATAAGCTTTCACCGTTCTGACCAGGTTATTGATCAAATCAAAACGGCGCTGCAGTGCTACCTCAATATTGGCAGCATTCCGGCGAATCCTCTGGCGCAGGAAGACAAGATCGTTGTAATGCATAATGACTGCCAGCACCAGCAAATAGCCGGTCGCAACAGAAGCAGTTGTCAGAAAATGATGAGGAGAGAAATCACCACTCAGCGCCTGCATAAACAGTCCGACGCCGATACAAGCCGCAACGGCGACTGTCAGCAGACCCAATCCCCGACGGGCTTTGTAGAGCATGACGTCCTTTTCTGAGAAATTGCTCAGAATATAAGGGAAACCGCCCTCGGCCGGTGCGGCTTTTACTTCGAGACAAGCCTGATGCTTCTCTATTGCCGACACGTCGGCATTTCCCAGCAGGTAAACCTGATCTCCCATCTGGATACTTTCTTCCACATATCGCCACTTACCCTGGGTACGGGTAACCTTATGACGAGTGATAATATCCGCGCCATCAGCGATGACTTTCACGTCTCCGCTTTTGTCTTTCAAATGGAATGTCACATCCCCCTGCTGATCAGTCCTCAGCTGCCAGCGTTTGTTCTTACCACTGCCAACCTGCTCATATTCGCGATAGCGAAACCAGACACACTCACAGTGACTGAGAGGGCCACTCAATGGATCGCCCTCTACCAGCACAACCTCTCCGTTGACCTCGTTCAGCCCCCAGGTCATTCCGGCAATCGCACAGGTGGGAATATTCTCAATACAACGCTTCTGCCTCACCATTTTCAGCCCCAGCCAGGTCATCAGCACCAGTATCCCCAAACCAATGGCCACAGCCACGACATAGGGAATATCGGTCTTTCCGGGCGGCTCAGGTGCAATCGTCAGATTTGGGTCGAACGGAAGAAAATCCGGCCAGTCCAGCTGCACACCATCCATTTCAGCAAACCAGCGGAATGGTGTCCGCGAAAGATAATGGGTGCTCCTCATGTAGGTTTTCTGGAGATAGCTGGTAACGGCTTCCAGCCGCCCCCGATCATATTCATCCATCGCCAACGTTAATTGCTTATACCGCTCCATCGTCCGCGAGTCTGAGAAACCGCTATCCAAAGTGGTCAGATAATTATCCATGGTCTGTTGCTGCTGCAGCCAACGTTCCTGCACTCCGGCCAGATCTGCCCGAATCAGATTCACACCGAGGTATAGCAGAACCATGTCCAGCACTAAAACCAGACCGACCAGATAGACAATCAACCGGTGCAGCTGAACCGCCAACGTCAGCAGATAGAACGCCAGGCACAATAAAGCCAGTCCCCCGGCCACCCAGAGCAGACCACCTTTGCCGATATCACGAATCACTTCTGAGGGCGAGGCTCGGGAAACAATAGGACGATACTGTCCGGACTCCTGAAAGCTAAGCGTTCCCTGTCCTGCTTTCCGTTGCAGCCAGCCGATGACGGTAAGGCTCTGCTCGGGATAGACTGCCCATTCCGTATAGCGGTGATCTCCCTGGCTCCGGCGGGTCGCCACATCCACATCCCAGTCAATCATGTTGAGCCCGCTGCGGGCATTGACCGCGACGGTTTCGATGCCGTCAGTCAGATTAAAATCAACGGCTCTACGGGTGTCTTCTATTGTCACCCAATGCCGGTCGTCACCAGAGCCTCTTTCTTCCTCATGCAAGTATCGAAAGTACAGCGCTCCCTCCCTGCTGAGACGAGGCTTGAGAGTTTTTCCCGAGGATTGAGTCATCCCGGTCAGTATGGCCTCGCCACCCAATACCGCCATCATCGGGGCTTTAGCGATACGCTCCAATTGCCAGACGGCACGGATATCCGCCAATCCAGAGCGCAATACTACAACCGCGATAACTGCCGCAACCACGGCACCTAGCGCGAAAGCTAACCGTTTTACAATTCCATGCATGTAATTCTATCCACTGCTGAGCTTTTGCAGCATTGTAACGGGCTAAAACTATAACAGGCTAATTTTGTAACGGGCTAAAACTGAAACAGACGAGACAGCTTAGGGCAGACCATCACAACCATTTACAGAGAATTCAGAAAGAGAATAAGGAAAATTAAGAAGAATAAGGAGAATAAGGAGAATAAGGAGAATTAAAGCAAAGCAGCATCCTTGCCGCTATGGGGATGAGGATGGAGATGGGGTCACAGATGATCCAGGCCCTGACAGTCCTTACATTCCTGCAACATCACTTTTTTATAGAATGCCGGTTGGGCACCGCTGTTGAATGTATCGCTTTCACTGACCCGGTTGTACACGGGTACTGAGTACATCAGGGGGTACTGCTCCTGAGTCGCGGCATAGCGGCCGCAATCCCCATCAGTTCGGAAGGTACAGTATTCAAACGTGTAATCTGCCGGACGTACAAGTTCCACCGTTTCAGTGGCCAGACACCTACGGTCAGAGTCGCTCAGGCTGCCTGTCACAGTATATTGACGACACACCTTGGTGGTGCCGCCATACAAGTGGGTTTTACCGTCGGCCCCGGCAAAGAATTTCACCTCATTCACATTCACCATCATCAACCTGGAATCAGCGCCACTGCTGGATTTGGCATGAAAAGGTATCACCGGCATATTGGGCTGATAAAAACGGTTCTGGTAGATATCCCCCCAACTTGAGTCAGGGCCAATCTGGGCCTGGGCCAAGCCAGAGACCAGGAGCGGCACGATAAGACTGATCAACTTCAGATATTTCATGAGTTTCCTCCTTAGCCCTAGGATCCATTTAACATACGAATCCATTTGAGATACGAATCCGTTTGAGTTCCGCGCTAGCCATTTAAGCTCCGCACATTCCGACTATGCTTTACACATTCCATTAAAACTCAGCATTGTCCATACAACTCCACAACCCCTGAGACTCCATCAAGAACAGGACAATAACCAGGCGTTGCTCTCCCTGAAGGATCACAATTTCAGGTTTAACACTGGTTAGACGCAACAAAGTGCCGGATTGATCAACAGAGAGGACGTTAAATTCATTAATTTTTGTTCATAAAAGAGAGCATCAGAGAAAGCTGCGCCGAGAGAATCTAAAGGGCTTCCAGCAACTCAGGGTTAAGCTCAAACCCGTAACGGAGATAGATCGCCGCAAGGGAGCCATCCTTTTTCATGTCACTCAGGGCTCGGTCGTATTTCTCTGCCAGGGCCGGAATATCATCCCGGGGAGAGCGACGCACAAAAGTATTAAAGTAGTATCCGGATTTCAGAGGTTTGGGAAGGTAATCAATCTGATCTGCGTATCCCTCCGTTCTGGCCCGATACAACGTTCCCAAAGTGCCATTCGGCCACAAGTCGATCCTTCCCAGTAAAAGCTTATTGAGATTCAACTTATTCACCGTGACTTCATCAAGGCTATACCACCCTTCCCGTCCCCTCTTCCAAAACTCTGAGGTGTAGGAAAAACTTTTGGTGACGCCGATGCGCAATCCCTTCAAATCCTCCAGGGTGTCATACTGGAATCGTCCTTTATTCTCCTTGCGCATGAAAAAGTGCCACTCCAGAAACAGGTGTGACTGCTTCGGATACAGGAGGTACTTGGCCCGCTCCGGATTATAGGAATGACTGAACACCATATCATAGCGTCCATCCTGCCAGCTTCTCTCCAGACGGGCGGTCGATTTGAACAGGTGCACAGTAAAGTCGAAGTTCATCCTTCGCATTATTTCGCGAAAGATATCCACATCCATACCCTGGATTTCACCAGCAGAGTCGACATACCGAAGCAGCGAGTCTTCGGTACCGCCGATACTCAAGTATCCATCGTATGCTTCAGCTGTATGACTCCGTCCGAGGAATGAACAAAGGATCAAAATCCCTGTCAACAGACGGCACTGAACAGAGACCCCATAAATCCGCACAAACACTCCCCTATATCATTCGAGATGACTAAGTTTGGTACGGATTTATGGATACCACAACCGCAAATTATTCAGGATATCGACGATCAATCGTAATAACGGTGATAGCGATCCCGGGAATACTTCTTGGCCTCGTCCTGGTTTTCATAATTCTGATCATAACGGGAGTGGTAATCTCCCTCCAGACTGAGCTGTGATGTCAATTCTGCTTCAGCATTCTGCAAATGATCGGCCTTATTCCAACCGCCGCTACCTTCGGATGGCGGGGTGGCTTCACTCTTCGGAGGATTGACTCCCTCCAACGGATAATCGTTCCGTGGAGACTTCAGTGTCAGCACGGGACCAATATCCGGGGCAGCCGCATCACGCGTCGTCAGACTGGACAGGCCGAACCGCTTCTCCACTGTGGCAAGAATCGACGTATGATCAAACGGGGTAGTCGATGGGGAATTCCCAGTCAGATCCTTATCCGGCTCCGGAACCCGGAAAACCGTTCCGGCTTCGATCAGTGGAGACACCAGCACCGTTGGCACCCTGACACCGAAGCGCTGGAAGTTGAAACCCTCATTATCAGGACAGTCCGCCGGCTGGGCAGCATTTTCCGGCGGTGCCACATGATCATAGGTTCCGCCATGTTCATCATAGGTAATGATCAACAGCGTCTTGCTCCAAAGCGGCGAGTTTCTCAGTGCCTGGTATATGTCATAGAGGTACTGCTCGCCTTTTGCCACATCATAATTGGGGTGCTGACTGTTGCCTTTGGAGCCCCATTCAGGAGTCAGGAAAGAATAGCTCGCCAGCTTGCCACTACTGGCAGCTTGCTTGAAGGCATCAAAATTGCCAAAAGTACCGTACACCGGATTAGCCGGTAACGCCTGCAGTGATTCACGGGTCAATATCGGATCATCCTCATACCCATAGATACTCCAGGGCTGCTTCGCGTCCTCCAGCAAATTGAAAATGGTAGTGGCATTGTATTTCTTGTCATGATCATTCAGCCGTCCAAGGCTTGTGGCCATGTGCACAAAAGCCCGGTTTGGCAACGTCTCCGTGGGTACAGAGCAATACCAGTGATCACAAACGGCATAGGACTTGGCCAGTCCGGACAACACAGGAAGCAGTTCCGGGGTGTACATCCCCATAATATCGCCGGGTTCGGTTCCCTCCACAATGGGCCAACTGTTGGGCTTTTTCTCGTTATCTCGGCGCTGCCACCCCAGGGTATAGGCAAAATCAGTGATAAAGCCCTGATTAGTCGCCTCAGTTCCGGCTTTAGGTGTCTTGTAATAGCCGAACAGCTGACTATTGGTGTTGTAGTAACCTTCCCCCGGATCAGTACCCGGCCAATAGTACGGATGTTGGTCGGAAGGGATCTTGAATACTTTCACATTGTATCCCTTGCCATCCGGGTTGGATTCCTCCCCAGTCAGTCCTTCATAGGGATGTCCCAGCGGAGAAACGTTGTTTTGATCCGCATATAAAAATCCCAACATATGATCGAAGGAGCGATTTTCCAGCATCACTACGACGATATGATCCACTTGATCCAGCATATTGTTTTCAGAAGTCATCCTCTTACTCCTTGTTTTTCAGGTAAGCGCCGGGGCATGCCCAGATACGCTCGTTTGTCAGGGGTTGATATAGAAGCCAGAGCGTGCCGTTCAGATTCGCCGCAGCCAGCGGCGTGTCGGAATTGCGGAAAACGCCACTGACAGCACCGGTCAAACTCCAGCCGGCTTCTGCCAGAGTTCCATATCCGTTGCTGGTCGTATCATTTTCCGCAGGGTTATAAGAGACAGGATTAGCAGGCGTTAATGTGCCGCTGATAGAGAACGTTTCATAGAGAAGTTGACCATTACCGGCTCCATCCGAAAACCGGTTATGCATAAGATATATGACCCCGTCGAGTGTCACCGAGGCCAGTTCACCGGATGCCCTGATTCCCTCGCTGACAGGTTCATCTTCCAGGGGAGTAATGGGATTCGGCGCTTCACTATAGTGATTCAGGGAAAATGCACTGGCGGACCATTGATTGACTGTTGTGTCGTCATAAGGACCGGCATACTGACTGTTCTCCACCGTGACTTTATTGAATTCACCGGTGTTATAACTCAAACAGGACAGCTGCCCGGTCTTGATGACCCGATAAATCAACAGGATCGAAGCCCCGAGAGCCGCCAGCGTGAACGATCCGTCACTATGGGTACAGATGGCGTCGGACGGACCTTGCCATTGGCTGCCCGTGTAGATGAGACTACGCAGTTGATTTCCGCAGTCTCTGTACACCAGCATAAAGGCGGGTTGATGGGGTATTGCCACCAGAGAGATCTCTTCCACCTCTCCAACATCCGGAATTTCGGCTAAACGCCATCCCTGCTCCAGATCATAGAGCTTCACGGCCAGATGCTTCTGCGAATCACGATAGGCCAGCACCAGCTTCTCACCATTGGCGGCCAGATGCAGGTATCCATCACCGTCCTCCGCTACCGTGACCTCAGGAGACCATTCATGTCCATCAAAAATACAGTACCTCAGTGTTCCTTCAATATCGGCGCTGACGACATACAGCTCTCCGGCGTAGGACGCAGCACTCAGGTTCTGTTTGCACTTCATCGGCGTTTCCCTGGGCCGCTGCCACTGGAATGATTTTCCCCACAGAAACTGATACCAGTTGGCATCCCTGTCGTTCTTCTGCAGGTCTCCCAGATTGAAGTTTTTCTCGATGGTTCTCAGCAGGCTGTAATGGTTATAACCTTCACCTTGCTGTCCCGGTGCAATCATGTCTCCGAGCAGAACGGTATAAATCTGGTTGGGACCATCATAAGTGTACTTTTTACCCTTATCGTAAAAAGCTTCGAAGTCGGCCTCATCATAGGTCACCACCACCAGGGTTCTCGGCGGTAATTTGCTGCGGGGCCCGGGGAAATTAAGGCCTTCGAAAAATGACTGCAGCCACTTCGCCTGCTGGTCAACCAGCACAGGTGCCCGTTCGCCGTGTAAACTGTCATTCAGAGTGCCGACAAGATAATGCCCGTCATTCCACATATTAGGTGTAAACCAGGCATACTCCGGCAAGTCATGGTTGAGCAGGTCACGCCAGAAACCAGCCTCATTATCAATTTTTTCCCATCTCTCATGATCTTCAAGAATATTCTTGAAGGAAGAAAACGGATTGTGCTTGATAACATAGGGATAGTGGTCCCGGGGCGTAAATCCCTGCGGAACCCAGGGGGTGTCATCAGGGACGTAGCTGTCCATGTACGCCTTCCAGCGAAGGTTTTGCGGCGAAGCCTCGATCAGGTCGACAATGGTTTTCTGAGGCAGGGGTTGAGGTCTGTCATCATCACTCACATTACAGAGTTCACCGGCAATGGAAGTAATGTAGTTGGTCTGCGAGGGGTGCATGACCCCAAAGCAGTTGGTCAGTTCAATACCCTGGGCAGCGAGGTTACGCATGTATTCATTTTCCATGACGTAACCACGATATTCATTTTCAAACATAATGATCAGCACATGATCAAATACCCGACCTTCCATAGGACCTCCCTTTTCACGTATGGCCTACGTGTTCAGATGAAACCTCAACAGATCCTGATGGGGTAGTGCCGGATCACCACCCCGAAGCAGAAATGTATTCCCAGGTCGGCCCGGCGTAAAACTCCTGAGGCGAATCAGGAATAGGATTACGCATCAGTTCCTGGGCAGCGTATTTCAACCGGAACATCGTGCCCACTGCCGGTTCAAGTGTTTCCGGTTTACCGTTAAATGCCTGATGCAACTGATTCAGCAGTTCGGTAAATATCCGATTGAATTCATGATTCAATTCGCGCAGTTCGGAGAAGTTTTCATAATCCTTGCTGCAGGGATTCGTAATCATGTTATACACAGCACTGTAATCAATGGGGATTTCAGGGCCGGTGGGGCCGGAGTTATGAGTATCACCACAGATATATCGACGCCCTTTGGCCAGTTCATCAAACCGATAGTAATGAGCCAGCTCCCGGGGTTGCATGAAGAGTGGATGATCACCGCTCCAGATTCCGGTCATCTCCTCCAGAGGCAAAGGTTTGTCAGGGTCCCAATCAGATGTCGGCATCCCTTCGCCTTGTACCACAATGGCATTCAAAGCAAACGTGGCGGAATCCAGGTCGGTCACCTTCGAGATGATACCGCCACCGCCATAGTAATATTTATGCTCTATCTGAGGGCAAGTACCGGAAGGGAACAAATCCACACAAGAATCACTGTTCAGGTGTACCAGTCCGTGAATGATATTTTCATAAAACTCGCCGATGGTAATCAGGCCATGAGCCAGTTCGGCCGGCTCCTCAATATATTTGAAGGTAGCCAGCGCTTCAGGTGAAAACTTTCTCAGGTTCACCGTAAACCATTCTTCTTTGTCCGGCAGTTTGGTGGGAAATGAAGGAATAAACTCGGGATTGTTCAAGGCCGGCTTTCCACCGGTGGCGATCAGGACATTGGCCGCATTGGTCAGGTGAAACATTTCCTCCATCACCACACTGCGGATAACGTTATAGGCACAAACGTTGGTATTTTCCTTGATCGTGTACAACGCACTCAGATAAGTCGGCAAAGTGGCAAATTCAAGTTCGATGGCCAATTGCAGGTTATGGTGCAGCTCCTGAACCGTGGTGATTGGGGTCAACTTGTTGTTGGCGACTTTGATAGGCTTGCATTCTTCATTGATATACATAATCCGTCTCCTTGGTCACATATCCGCAAGTGCTTTGTACACATTGTCTGCCGCCCAATATGTCAAAGCCGCCATGGTCAGGGTTGGATTGGAGGTGGAGATCGTTGGCATGTTGCCACACCCGACCAGATACAGATTGGGATGGTCCCAGCTACGCTGCTCTCTGTTAACCACCGACGTTTTGCTGTCAGCCCCCATAATGTGAGTCCCCACCAGATGGCCGGCCCCGTTATAGGTGTACCCCTGGCCCTGATATGTGACATAGCCGGGATCAGACGGATTGTATTCGGTATAACCTTCTACCCCCAGGCGTTGGAAGATCATGTCTGACACATGCTTGGCCGCAGCCATGCCTGCCCGCGAGTAATCGCTGACATCATAGTCAATGACCGGACGGTAATTCCCCAACTGATCACGATAGTTGGGATCAATGGTGACCCGATTATTCGGATCCGGTAACTGTTCCACCAGAAAGCCAAAACGGAACATTCTGGGATACACGGAAGCAATCGTGTCCTTCAATTGCTTACCGAACAGATTTTTCTGGTCGATCAGGTCCGGCACCGTGCCGATGGGCGCTCCCTCCGGCCAGGACCATCCCCAGTTACCTATTTCAATGCGAAATGCCGCCCGGTTCTTACGGAAATCTCCCCCTCGCAATGAGGGAATTCCCGAGGTCGAACCCGGCCCTCTGAAGGCACCGATGGGAGACGGCATTAATCCCCAGGTCAGCATGGTCGGGTGATCCATCAGATTACGTCCGACTTGATCACTGGAGTTGCCGACACCGGAAGCCAGCATCAGTTTCGCGTTTTCCACCGCGTGGGCAGCAAGTACAACCACTTTGCCTCTCACAGCTTTGCATACATGATCAGAAGAATTGGGGTCGGAATACTGCTTGTAGTGAACTTTGGAAATATGGTTGGTAACCGGGTCGACTTCCAGATCATAGGCCACACATTGGGTGCGTATTTCCACATGATGCGTTTTCTGTGCCTGCATCAGAGTCTTCAGAGCATTGTACTTGGCTTGAATCGGACAAATGGGAACGCAGTTGGAATTGCCCGCACAACGTTGTCCCAAATCAGGATCACCCACAGCGCCCACAGGACGATAAGACCCCCTCGGCATCCCATTACGTCCCTGTGGCGTACTGACCACATCAATCGGATAGGTTTTACCGTCAAAGTTTACGGTCATCCCCTGGAGACCTTTGGCCATGTGCCTGTCCAGATAGCTTTGGGGGATCTTTTCCATCGGATAGTCGTAACCATCCTGATAAGGAATCTGGACGGATGGATTGTCAATCTGATGATAATTTTGTTCGTCCGCGTTGGCGGAAACACCGATATTTTTCTCAGCAACCTGATACCATTTTTCCAGGTCGTGATAGTTGATGGGCCAATCCAGGCCCCGGCCGAATTCCGTTTTGATATGGAAGTCCTCCGGAAGCATCCTCAGACAGGTACCAAGCCAATGCAGGGTTGTTCCCCCCTCTGCGCGGGTGTAGGTGCTGGCAAACGGCAAGGGACCTTTCTGGACAAAATATCCATTGGTTAAAGGCTGGTTGGGGGTAATGGGTTCCAGATCCGTCACCAGCGGCTGAGGGGCATTGGGATTATCGGGATAGGGAGCATTGGGTATTTTGGCGAGGGCCGTGAAAAAAGTGTCCATATAGGATTCGTAACCGTCCCGCTTGCTGTTCGCCCCTCCACTACTCCAGAAACGGTCGCCGGTTCCACTGCCGGCTTCCAGCACCAGCACTCGTTTACCTTTAGCGCCAAGCTGCTCAGCCATGATAGCGCCGCTGATTCCCGCTCCCACTATGACAACATCAAACTCATCAACAGTATTCATGTCCACCTCCATATGTGTATGTATTCTTATCGTGGGGTGTTGCTTGCTTGTATTTTTTAGTACTTCTGATCCGGTGTTTCTTTAATTCGTACCTTCAGTTCGTGCCATCAGGATACAGTTCGAGCCATCAGGATGCGGTACTGATCACGGAGCCCTTGTCTGTCGGTTTATCCGACCAGGTACCATAACCAGGTTGCTTGGCTCCCATTGGATGTGAACCAAGAGCCTCCCAAACCAATCCCTGAATATAGGCATTGCGGGATACCACAAACTGGACATCCTGATATTTGGGCGATCCCTGGTTGGGTTTACCGAATTGTTGACGCCAGTCATCGGGCATCTGATACCAGATAGACAGGTACCACATTTTGATGATGTTTCTCGCCACCGGGCCCAGTTTCGCGTCACATAGAATGGCGTCCCGAATCAGTTGTTCTTTTGGTTTGGAGGAGTTTTGAACCTTCAGGCTTCGATAACAATCGAAGAGTTCGGATAAGATGTCTTGGGGGATGATTGTGCTTAATACGTCGAGGTATTCTTCACCAACTCCTGTTCCCTTGAGTTGTACAACCTTGTAGTCAGTCAGGGCAGAACTTAGGTGATAGAATTCGTCTAACCAGTCCATGAAATGTCTCCCTACGCTTTGTTTTCCACTCGCCACGTGCCTGTGGAAATTGCTAAACGAACGAAACTACGTCGCTTACTGAGGCCTAGTATAGACCATTTTTTAACCATTCAAGAAAATCATCCCAAAAAGTGTCATCCCGTTTCATCTAAAGAAAAATTCTTATTATTCAAACAATAATGTAATTATTTTACTTCTTGTCACTCAGCTTAAACTTTAAAAAGGTTAATTTTTAACCACACCCTCTGATTTCGACTATATTCATTTTGGGACTCTATCAGATAGCTGAAAGGGAGCTGATAGAGCACGGGATCAACAGCACATAAAGGGACTCATTATGACGACGACAGCCCCCAATCTAAGCGAACCCCTTCTTCAGGAACCAGCCCAGGCGGAACCACCAGAACCGACCACCGCACTAGGCCCACTGGAGTTTCTTGTCGGCACCTGGACCAACCAGAACATCCAAAATGGCAACCAGGGTGGACCAACGTCTCCGTTTTCCTATAATTTGATGCCACTGCCCCAGGAAGATGGTTATATCCTCAAGAATTTCTCCTACTATGAGGAAATCACCTTCTCGGCCATTCACGGAACAGCTCCCAACCGGGGAGGATACGGCACCCAGGTTGCGAACACCCTGTTCTACGAACAAAGAATTTACTTTGCAGACGGCCCTGCCAAGGACCAACTGGTGCATGCGGAGAACGGCTCCTGGCTGTTCCTGACCGACACCAAACAATTACTGGGCCCCTATGGCAACGGCGAGCAGCCTGGAATTGGCAGCCAAACCGTTCCTAACAGCACACCTCCTTCCCAGAAATTCAACATCATCAAACAGATGTCAGTCCCTCACGGAAACTCTATTCTGGCTTCCGGCTCTTATGAGGAAAAACAGGGAACCCCTATTATCGAACCCCCTCCCCTGGTCCTTCCCATGGGGGTCAACACGGAACAGTACAAAATCAAGAATGTCGGCAATCTGAATCCGGCGTTTACGGAAAACCCCAACCTGCCATTGTCCCAGGCAATCCAACAGTATCCGGCCAGCAGCTACATCCAGTTTGATGTGGATTCAAACAACGGCAGTCATCCGGTCACCAATATCGGGTTTGAACAGCAACACGCCAAAGTTTCCAGATATTTCGCAAGATACTGGCTGGAATCTTTCGGTGGGGCTTCCAACTACACCCAATTGCAATACAGTCAGACCATTCTGATGGATATTCCAATCAAGGGAACCGTGATCACCTTCCCTCATGTGACTTCTAACACTTTGACCAAGAAGAACTAATGCATCTGTTTAGGGATTGAATGAACGTCCTGTTCATTGTCAGCTCACCGGGAGACCATTCCAACGGACTCCCGGTTTCTCTTTTCCATTCCGATTGTTTTGGACTAGTCTTTAAGGAGTAGAGGTATAACAACCTCTCGCGTGCTTACGCTCAGGCATGACGTAGATATACCGCATACAGCACACATGGAAGCACACGGATCGATATCGCTACCCTTAAGGATCAGGACATGGCGGAACTACATAGCAAGCTCTATTATCAGCACCCCAACCCAACGGTCCATTCACGTTTGAAGGCTTTTATTGAAGCCCTTGGCGAGGAGAACGAATCCATTCTCCTGGCAGCACAATCGCTGAATTTCGAGGTAGGAGAAATCCAGACCCAAAACTTTCTGAACGAATTGAATAATCGCTATCAGGAGAACCTTCATGCTGAATCCACTCTAGGCAACGAAGACTTCTGGATCAGTCAGTTTCTCACCAGCTCTTGTGGGGATTACCTGATCGGCAAACTGGTAAAACTCCTCTACGACCTCTGCCCCGGAGTCCGGGCCCAGGCTTGGGGTTATGGAGATCATGACACCTGGGAGTTCTGGTACAAATACGATAACGGCCGCCTGCTCAGATGCGAAGACGAGCTGTCTGGAGAAAGTGACAACGAGCGGACCTACAACACCATTTACCGCTGGTGGCATGAACAACTGCCTGCCTACCTGCAGGCGGGCCTGCTGAATGAAGGCAGGTCAGAGCGCTTCGGGCATGAATACAGCGACGACAGTTATTTTCTATGGCTGGAAAAACAAAAGTCCAAAGCAAGTCAAAACATAACGGAATTTGTCACCGGAAATGGGATGGACTATCTCACAGGCAACTCTGACGCCGAGGATGCCATGTCAGCTTTCGGACATCTGTTTTCCGCCTACCGGGAAACTTCCGGGCTCAAGAAAAATCCACAGGAAGATGCTTTTGACGCCACCCAGGTCACCAGGGAGAAAGTACTGACAGCTTTCAGGGACATCGAAGTTGCCTATCGTACCTGCGACATCAACGGTGTGCTCAAACACTTTTCCCCCCGACTGACCGGCACCCTTATCTTCCAGGAAGACGGCAACCGGACTGAACTGGAAGCCAACTACACCACCTATAAGTTTGATTTGGGAATCATGTTGAAACCCCAAACAAAATATCAGTCCACTGCTAAGATCCATACCTACATCCTCAATCGAGACGGCACCGCATCCCTGGGTTTTACCACCGTTTCTCAGTATATCGATCCACAGACCCGGAAACTGACCCGGAGTACTTCGGAGGACGAATATAAATGGGCCATCATTGACAGCAAGCTACAGATAGTGGAAATGAACTCGAAACAGGTGGAGTGCGAAGAGGTTTAGCTTAGATATCCGTCTGAACCGAACGCTGGAAATAATCTTACACGCACCGGTGCATATCACAGCGTGGGGTCAGTCTATAATGACGTTATAGTCTTCACTTTCGAGGCAGTTTCAGCAAAAGGCTTACCACCATGTCTAAAAGTACGGAAGAGCTTGCTAAGCTTCTGATAGATCTGCGTGAACGTTTTGTGGCGGAACTAGACGAACGCTGCGATTTCATGGAAAGCCTGGTCCTTTCCATGGAAAAAAATCCCTATTCAAAAAACCAGTACAACGAGCTATACAGAAGGGTCCACAGTCTCAAAGGATCCGGAGGTACTTACGGTTTTTCTTCCATTACCGCCGGTTGTCATCAGTTGGAAAACCTGCTGACTGAATGCCCCCCCGAAGGCAAACTGCCTTCAACCACGGCAAACAATATTCTGGCCTATGTCGATCTTTTCCGCCGGGTAAAAGAATTTCCTCATGACGACAAAGGACAAATAGAGATCTGCAATGAATTGGAATCTCTCTCCAAAAGAGTCATGAAAAAGCGCTGGCTGGTCATGGTTGCAGAGGAGTCTCCAATGCTAAGGTCTCTTTATCACCAGGCTCTGGAGCACATGCCGGTTAAGATTGTTCAGGAAACCAATGGACTGTCTGCATTAACCAGACTGATCCAGGAGCCTTTTGAACTGGCGATAGTGGGTAGAGAGCTATATGCGCTCAACGGCATTGCTATCCTGTCCGCTCTGCGTGTCTCAAACTCTAATCGAAGACACATACCCGCAATTCTGGTGACCAGCAGGGATGTTACGAGTGCAGAACGAAATCTTTTCCACAACGTTTTGAAGAAAGACGAACACCTGGCGGGAAACATCTGCCAGGAAGTGGAAAAGGTTATTTCACGCTAATCCAACTTTAGTCTTGTACAACAAGTAGCTACATAGCCGCCATGTGTAAACGGCATACCCATTGTAGCAACGACAAGCAAAAGCCAGTGGAATTTTAGAGAGCTTGAAGCCTTTCAACGATATTTGACCTATGGAATGGGACCTTTGGAATTGGACCTTCGGAGCCTTTTTGAGCACCACCCTAACGCTGTATCTTTGTGTCAATTGACCAAGGCCAGAGAAATTCTTATCCCATGAAAGTAGCCATACTCGGTGCAGGTGTCGCCGGAGTCAGTACTGCCATTGCTCTCAGGCAGAAAGGATTTCATGTCAGTATCTACGAACGTCATGAAAAGCAATCCTCGATTGGTGCCGGAGTTGTACTCTGGCCAAATGCATCCTTTGTCCTCGGCAGGCTCGGGGTCTTGGATGAAGTCAAGGCTGTTGCAGGAAGGCCTACCAAAATGCAACGGCTGTCCGTACAGAATGACGACCTGGGAGCGCTTGATATTGGATTAATCAACCATCATATGGCCCATCCAAGCCTTTCAATTCTCAGGCGTGATCTTCAGAGCATCCTGATTGCAAAACTCAATACCCTGAACGTATCCATACAATATGGACACACCGTTGAAGATATAAAAGCCATCACTTCGGAACAGACAGAAGTTTATTTCCAAAACGGATTGAGAGTGTCCGCAGATGTCATCATTGGCGCTGATGGCCGTATGGCCTCCACGGCCCGTCACTTTGTATGCGGAGAACATGCTCCCGTCTTTCAAGGAATGATTAATTGGATTGGTGTTTTTGAATCGGAGAACGATATATTTAGCGAAATAGTTGTTTCGGACTACTGGGGCATTGGAGAACGATTCGGAATTGTGCCTGTTGCAGCGAATAAAGCCTATTGGGCGGGTGGTGTCGCCTGCGATCAAATAGGAACTAGGGAACCGGCGAATTATAAAACGGAGCTGACCGGAATCTTCTCAGACTGGCCGGAACCTGTCAGACAAATGATAGAGCACACTCCCGTCCACCAGATCAATAAGATATACCTGCACGACCACGATCCAACCCCGATTTGGCATCGAAACAATCTGATCATGATTGGTGATGCCGCCCATGCTCCCCTGCCAACGTCAGGACAAGGTGCTTGCCAAGCTCTTGAGGATGCCTGGCACATTGCAAATTGTCTGGAAACCTTCCCGGACAATCTTTATCAGGCATTCGAAAAGTTCACGGCACTACGGTTGGCCAAAACCACCAGTATCACCATGGCCGGAAGGGGTTTAGCAGCATCATTATTCAATAGGGATAAAGAGTTCTGCAGGTTGAGAAATGAAAACAGCAAGCAGACTGACTTCGAAAAAGCGGCCGTCGGTATGGCACACCTATGGGGACAACACTTGCCCATACTAATGACTTGATTTATCGGTTAACGGGATGATTTGATTTACCGATTTAAAAGATTTGATCAGGCAGATGAATATCTGCCTGATCCCTGTCAGAAACAGAAGCATTCGCTTCCTAAGAAAGTATACAATCTTCGGTATTTATGGGTTCCTGCTGGCCTAGCTTTGTACCATTTTCATAGCCCCGGCAGAACGAACAGAAAATTGTCTCATAGTTATATCCAGCCCCCTGCAACAGAAGAATAGCCTCACTGAACGTCGGCGCGGTACCGCTTTTACGGTTCCGAATAGTGATAACGTCCATTTGGATTTGCCCTTTGTGCTGGCTCAAAAACTGCCTGACCGTAGTCTCATCAAGATTTAACACATCACGGTAGTATGTACGGAGATCATGCATATGCTTGCTGATATAACCGTAGGTTTCACCACTTTGATGAGTTGAGTTTTCACTTTGATGACGCCCCTGGTACTTGGACAGCGTATATTCATAGGCAAGATCATTCAGTGTTGTGGCCTCTCTTGGCCTTACGTAGCCGGATACTGCTTTACGTATGTCCGTCGCGCCTCCCTGAGTATAGCCACGCTCCACAAAAAACTTCAGATTTACGTTAGTTTTGGATCTCTTTGGAGTGCCGGATTTTTCAGCGCCATGTGCGCTTATCAGTGCATACTTACTAGTCGCCTTACCAGCTTGTTTTGTCCAGGCATAAATATGGCTACCGACAGTGTTTGCTAAAAATACACTGTTCTCTGGTACCGTCATCGGCATAATTTGTCCCTCTGTTGACATCGATATTATTGGGGGGCTTAAACCATCATCAATTTTGGTTCACATCCTGTGCCACCACCCTGAATTCCATGTTACGAGCTTATGCGTTAAAAAAAGGAAAAAGCCTTAACACAGGCTTAGTTCCATTTGGATAGTCCTGATACGATTTAGAAAAAACCGATGTGATTTGGACAGACTTGCTGCGACCTGAATAGATCCATCGCAAATTACTTCTGGGATAGGATGTGAGAGCAGACAAAAGAGAATACGGCGGTGCACACCGCCGACGCTTGTCATTCAGACGGGCTATTCAGACTTGCTACACAGATAAAACCAGTAATGATTGACTCTCTATTGAGAATCCCTTCTTGAGAGTCCTTGAATGTCAGGCGGGTATTTTCAGCCATGACATGGCTGACCAATCAGCCATGTCATTATTGAGTTTACAATGCCAAATCACAGGCCATTATTTCCGATAGGCCCCACTACGTGATTCCTGCAAATATTTGTCATAGCGTCCATCATCAATGATTTTTTTCAGCCCGCGGTTAAACGCTTCCATCAACTCTTGGGCCTTGGGGTACTTCTTACTGAAAATGACAGAATACTTGCGGGGTTCAAGTGTTTGGGGATGTGGCATCAGTTTATCGGACAAACCGTATCCCGCAATACTCTCCAGGCCCACTTCAGTATCTTCCAAAACGATATCGAGGCGGCCGGCGGCAAGTTTACGGTAGTTACCTTCTACGTTGTCTATGCGATCGATTTTAACCGTTCCCGATTTTTCCAGATCTTCAATGCCATACGCATAGCCAATCATACCGCCGATCTTATATTTGCCCAGATCCTTTGGCTCTTTCCAGTCGACAGGCTTGTCTTTGTTGTAAAACAGGGAGGTTCCCAGGGTGGCAACAGTATCTGAGTACAAAAAGTCTTTGGCCCGTTCATCGTTATATCCCCAGATCAGAGAGCCGGCATAAACGCCTTTCTTGGCCTCTTCATAACCTCGCTTCCAAGGTAGAAAAACATACTCCACCTCAATCCCTTCTTCGGCAAAAGCCTCTTTTACAATTCGGGACATATAACCATAGTGTTGAAGCTTTTCCGAAAGATATGGGGCCCATTCTCCATTGGCGAGTGTAATTTTTTCTGCATTAGCCCAGAAAGATGCCATCGTAGTAATGGCCAGCAACAGCAGTGTTCTGATAATCATCTGCACAGTACCTCTTAATTTTTATCGTTAGCGCTTGCAAATTACAGATTGATGCAACGTCGCACCGAACCTTTCTAGGAGTATAGACGGAATACAGAAAGGCTAAAGAAAGAGGTGACAATTTCTAAATTTACAGGGGTAATATCTTGTCTTTCATCAAAAAGTCATCAGGTTCTTCCCTGTCACAACCCCCATCGGTTAATAATCTCCTGGTAATCTTGTGTAAGTCTGAACACTTCAAGGCTTGCCTGGAGTCTGACCACAACGTCCTCGGAGGTCGCTCTCCCGGCGGCAAGATAGTAGCCCCCCCGGGAAATTTCAGATAGTTCATACACCTTTCGCACCACCGTTTCAGGGTCATCCCCTGTTTTACGCACGATGTAGCTCATCACAGCATCCGGCATGGGCCAGAGATCAATTCGCCCTTTCATCAGCTTCAGATAATTCATGATATATGCTGACTCACCACCTATTCGCTGCAGGCTACGGACGTCAAATCCGCGGCTGACAAGGTAGCTTTCCCTGACATCATTGATGGTGGTACCAATGGTATAGTGACTGAGATCATTGAGAGAGTTAATGACGATATCTGAGCGCTCCTTGAGCGCAAAAACGGAATGCACACTGGGCACCAGGATACCGATCCATTTGAAGTCCTCCTCTCGCTTGGGTGTCCGCCCGATGGAATAAATCAGGGTGTTTTTTCCGCTTTTTGCCAACTCATAGGCTCGAGCCCAGGGATGACTTTCAAGATGGTACTCATATCCGGAGCTTCTCATAATGGCTTCCACAATTTCTGTGGAAGCCCCGACAATACGTCCATTCTCCGTGTAGTTAAATGGTGGAAACTCCTCAGTATGTACGCTGAACACCTCAGCGCGCGCTTCCAGTGCTGCACACCCCAAAGGCAATACTGATAAACAGACTAGTACTGGTATACAAAGTAGTACTGATAAAAAATGCTGACAACGCATAACCTTACCTCGTACCACAACCGGTTCGTTTATCAAACCGAGCCATTAACCATGTGAGTCCAGTCTAAAAAAAACAGATAAGTCCGTTCTCGTGTTACCGATATCTGGCAAGAATTGCATCGTAACTGCCGTCAACGACGATGGCGTCCAATGCCTTTTGGAAGCGATCTGCTTTTTCCGTCAGATCTTTTGGAAATGCCACATATCGCTGTGCCACTTTAACCGCTTTGGGTAGGAACTTTATCTGATCCCTGACGCCCAAAATCTTGGCTTCCTCTGACAGAACATTCTCGTCACCGATAATCAGGTCCACACGTCCTGCCAGCAGTTTTTTGATATTGCTGGTGTTATCGGAAGCCTTGTCATCCCTGATGAAGAAATCCGCCTGATCAAAACGGTCTTCATAAGCGTATCCTCTGACAGTTCCAATTTTTTTCCCCTTGAGGTCTTCAAGCGATTCAAATACCAGTTCATTATCATCAGATCTGACAGCAAACACTGTACGTCCCGTATGAATCGGGCCGACCATCAGATATTTTTCAAACCTCTCGGGCTTACCCACCCAAGGGAAACTGAAATCCACCCCGGCACTATCCGTCACTGCCACAACCCGAGCCCATGGGTACCCTGTAAGGTTGAAGTCCACGCCCATTTTACGCATCACGGCTTCCACGATATCCACATGAATTCCATGGACATTTCCTCCTTCGCTTATGACATAGGGAGGAAAATTCCGATCTGTTGCAACATTCCATGTTTCCGCTTGAATGACAGGAGTCAGAATAACAAAACAAAAGAATGTCAGAGTCTGGATAATTTTCATGGACAAACCTCTTTCTGGTTTAGGGGGCGCCCCAAATGAGTTGCGCCCCTGATGGGAACCCGCCCGAGCGACAGGTGGTTTTACGCTACTCGGCCGCACTCATCGGTACGCCGCCTCTCACACCTTCCCTGTTGTAAACCGTCTCATCCAGCTCGTTTTCACTCTTGGCCACGAGTACAGAAACCATCAGATCTCCGCAAACATTAACCGTGGTTCGGGCCATATCCAGAATCCGATCGATACCAGCGACGATAGCCAGGCCTTCCATCGGCAACCCAACCGTGCTCAACACGAGTGACAACATGATTAATCCGGCACCAGGAACACCAGCCGTACCGATAGAGGCCAGGGTGGAAGTCATGATGATCGCCAGATAATCCATAAACGAAAGATCCACACCGAAAGCCTGCGCAATAAATAACGCGCATACTCCCTGGTACAACGCCGTGCCATCCATATTGATGGTGGCCCCCAATGGCAGAACAAAACTGGAAATACCTTTGGAAACCCCCAGTTCTTCACGGGAGGCTTTAATGGTAGCCGGCAGGGTTCCAGAGCTGCTGGTCGTGGTAAAGGCTACCGAAGCCGGGTTAACCAATCCTTTGAGGTAGCGGATAGGATTCAGACTTCCCAGGAAAGAGATCATCCCCGTGTAGAACACCAGAACATGGATGAGGCAGCCGATGTATACCACGGCAATAACTTTGATCAATGGCAACAGGATGTCGGCCCCATATTTGCCGGCGACCCAGGCCATCAATCCAAAGACGCCGAAGGGCGCAAGCTTCATCACAAATTCAGTCAGCTTGTACATCCCCTCTGCCAGCCCTTCAAACACCTGAATAACAGGCTTGGCCGGATCACCACAGCGGGAAAGTGCTATTCCAAGGCACAGAGCAAAGACAATAATCTGCAGAATGTTACCCGATGCCAGCGCTGCCACAGGGTTCTTTGGAATTAGATTCAGCAGGGTATCGATCAACGTAGGCGCTTCTTTGGCAACAGGGGCCGCTTCCACCGCCACCATGCTGATGCCATCCCCTGGGCTGAACAGCGTTCCCAGCCCCAGGCCGATACTGATAGCAACCGCTGTGGTGCCCAGATACAGAACCAGACTCTTGAGCCCGATTCGTCCCATCTTCCGGGAGTCCTTCATTGAGGTCACCCCGACGATCAGGGAAAAGAAGATTAAAGGAACAATCAACATTTTGATCGCATTGATAAAGAGAGTGCCGATGGGTTTCAGGACTTCAGCGTCAGGCCCCATGATGACGCCGACAATGACACCCAGCACCATGCCAAGCAGAATTTTCTTCCATAGGGCAAGGTTCCGCCAAAAGCCGCTCTGGCTGTCGTCAATCATTGAGTGTTGCATCTTTTATCACCTGTTATTGTTGAATGGGTTTAACACCCGCAAACGCGGGATGACTGAACGACCTCACCGTTGGCTGCGGCGCGGTCTAATCATGTTCTCCGGTTTCAGGATTTCATCGAGTTCCTGCTGTTCCATGAGTCCTTCCTCCAGAATCAGGTCCAATACACTCCGGCCATTGACCAATGCACTTTTCGCTATCCTGGAGGCGTTTTCATATCCGATATAGGGACTGACGGCCGTGACAATGCCGATGCTCTGATCCACCATGTCTTTGCAGCGGCTGACGTTGGCCGTTATGCCCTCAACGCATTTCACCCGGAACATCTCCATGGCCTTATTGAGCAGACGGATCGATCCGTGAATGTTGTAGGCAATCAGGGGTTCCATGGCATTCAACTGCAGCTGCCCTGCTTCTGCCGCCATAGTGACAGCCAGATCATTACCAATGACCTGATAAGCTACCTGGTTGACAGCTTCTGGAATGACCGGGTTAATCTTGCCCGGCATGATGGAACTTCCGGGTTGTTGAGGAGGAAGGTTAATTTCATTGAGTCCGCAACGGGGGCCCATGCTCAGCAGGCGGAGATCATTGGCTATTTTGGAAAGCTTGATGGCCACTCGTTTAAGCATGCTGGAGAACATCACGAAAGCCCCCATGTCGGAACTGGCCTCTACCAGGTCGGATGCCTGTTTAAATTCAATTCCACTGACTTCAGCGAGATAGGAAACGGCATATCCGGAATACTCAGGATCAGTATTAATGCCGGTCCCAATGGCCGTCCCTCCCAGATTAACTTCGGTCAATAGTTCTGCCAGACCGGCAATTCTCTGAATATCCTCTCCCAGGGTTGTGGCAAACGACTGAAACTCCTGGCCCAGCGTCATGGGTACCGCATCCTGCAATTGGGTGCGCCCCATTTTGATGACCCCGGAAAATTCCGCCGCCTTGGCTTCAAAAGCGCCACACAATGCCCTGAGTGCGGTTACCAGCTCTTCGTGTTTCAGGAGAATGGACAGGCGAATGGCAGTGGGATACACATCATTCGTTGACTGGGACTTATTGATATCGTTGTTGGGATGGAGAAGCTTGTATTGGCCCCTGGCATGGCCCATCAATTCCAGCCCGATATTGGCGATAACCTCGTTTGCGTTCATATTGCTTGAGGTACCGGCACCACCCTGAATCATGTCAACGATAAACTGATCGTGGTATTGCCCCTCCAATATCTTTGCCACGGCCCCCTCGATCGCGACCAGCTTGTCTTCGCTCAAACCACCCAGCCGATGATTGGCTTTAGCGCAGGCAAGCTTGACCATGGCAAAGGCATTCACCAGTTCGGGGAAATGACTTAACGGGACGCCTGTCAGATCAAAATTATCCCTGGCTCTCTGGGTCTGGATGCCAAAGTAGGCATCATGAGGTACTGCTGCGTCTCCCAATAAGTCCTGTTCGAGCCTGACACTGTGTATCTGATCAATCTGAGGGGTATTGCCCATATAGTTACCTTCAATTGGAAATTATTGTTCATCCGGTAATTGCGCTTGTTTAGCAGCGCTTTCCAATCCATAGGGCAAAAATGGGGCCATACGCTAAAAACGTTCATAACCCACTGTTATATAATAATTAAATATCAGTCGCCGAAGTTCACTCCAACGTCATCAGGAATATAACCAAACAAAACATTTCTTTTTAAAAGGCAAAAAAGCTCATTAAAAACAGGGAGATAAAACACTTATAACCAGAGTTATAAATATGCGTTTGGTTATAGGGGTTTAAGACTTGATGCCCATTAAAGACTGAAAATATTGAGAGGCTGAACTATTGGAAGGAGAAAGTGAGACAGACCCGCTTCATTTCATGAAGCAAGCTAATACCGATCACCGGCATACACACGGCATTGATTTCGCACCTGACACTAATCGTTAGGATGACTGATCATCCACCGAATATTCGCTCTCAAGCACTTTCCAAAGTGCTTCAGCTTCTGGGGATAGCGTTCTCATGCACCGGTATATACAGATTTGCAAAGGAATGTGCCACGTCTCCTCGCCACAGCAGACGAGAAACCCCTGCCGGACTTCTTCTCGAATGGAAAAGGAAGGTACCCAGGCAATTCCCATTCCCTGCATGGCCATGACCTTAAGACTGTCCGCCATAGACGACTCTGACACCAGTTGTAAATCGACCTTCCTTGGTGGATGACGTAATAATCCGGCGACCATACGGCCGAGATAAATGTCTTTTGGATATCCAAGATAAGGCAGGCTCATCCGGGTCTCCTCATCCAGGCTGTACTGGGGTTTTCCTTCATCTCCGCCGCGACAGACCGGCAACAGTCTCTCAGTACGTAAATAAAGCTTGGCAAATTGAGTTGAATCCAGTGTGTGATTCTCGAATGCCAGAAGAAAGTCACAGATACCATTTTTCAGTGCTTGTACGCTGTCATCCACATTCGCAATCAACTGGCGGGAACGGAAGCTGGCCTCTGTGGTGTTCAGTGACTTTAAAAACTCGGGGAAAAACGACAACGCGAGGGTATGGGATACCGCAAAATCAATAACACTTTCTTCTCCGCGCCCCAGCGATCTGATATGGGTTACACAATCATCCAACTGTGAAACCAGATTTCGAGCCGTGATTTGAAACAGGCGCCCTTCCCTGGTGAGCTGTACCGGCATACTGGTTCGATCGACCAGCTCACATCCAAGGGATGCTTCCAGTGCTTTGATACGACGGCTAAATGCGGGCTGGGTCAGGTGGCGCTCCTCCGCCGAACGGGAAAAGCTCTGGGTCCGGGCCAGGGATAAAAAATCCTCCAGCCACTTGGTTTCAATATTCACGAGTTCCTGGCCCCCGGTAATTTTTTTAATGGTTGACAGATTTTCTATGGTTCACAGATTTTCTATGGTTGACAGATTTTCTGAGGTCGGCTGTTTGCTTGAGGTCGACAATTTGTCTGCACAGAACAAATTCTAAAGACTGAAAAAGCGGATATCCCGCATCCATTAAAAATTATGCCGAATCCGTCTACCCCATACCAAATCAGCATAGCTCATCCAGGTTGCTGATATTCAATTAACAATCGATATCCCATACAGATTCTGCATAGGGCATGAACATTTCGCATTGGCCCCCTGCATCCAACAGCCTCTAGGGTTCGCGGTAAACCACTCTGGAGTATGCAGCTTTGGAAAAAAACACCATTGGAATTCTCGGCGGTATGGGGCCGTTGGCCACCGTCGATTTCATGCAGAAAATCATCAACAGTACACCCGCCCAAAAAGATCAGGATCATCTGCCGTTAATGGCCTATTCAATCCCCCAGATTCCAGATCGTTCCGCCTGTCTGCTCAAGCATCAGGCATCTCCGCTGCCAGCCCTTATCAAGGGCGTTAACACCCTGACCACAGCCGGTGTCGGATGTATTGCCATCCCCTGTAATACCGCTCATTACTGGTATCCTGCTCTGGTTGAATCAACGTCCACTCCGATCCTGCATATTGCCCGAGCCTGCGCAGAGGCTCTACACGCCGAGCAGATTCGCACCGTCGCTCTTTTAGCCACTGACGGTACCCTGAAAGCGGGCATCTATTCCGAATATCTGGCGCACTATGGTATCGCTCTGGAGATACCCTCACCCACCGTACAGAATCGAGTCATGGAAGGCATCTATCGGGTGAAGGCCGGGCATATTCAAAAGGGCGGAGAGATATTGGAGTCCTGTATGGCAGAGATGCTGAACGGACCGGCGGAGAAAGTGATACTCGGATGCACGGAAATCCCCCTGGCACTGGATCGCATTCATTCAGAACTTCGTCCTTTCAGCATGGATGCCACAAACGCCCTGGCCACTGCCTGCATCCAGTGGTATCAATCCCTGGCTGGATCAACTGAGGGTAATATCAACCTCAGCCGGGTCGGTTAATTCAGGTCCTATTCTCACTCATTTGATCAGGTTTTTTTGATAGCTAATAAGAAAGAATAGAGAGTAGAAAGTGTTAACCGCCTACTCCTGCTCCCCCTGGGATTTCTTCAGACGCTTACTCAAAGCCGGCTGGGAAATCCCCAACATACGTGAAGCAATCGATTGATTCCCCTGAGCCCTTTTCATCGCTTCCCTAACCAGCATGTCGTTAGCTTCCTGCAGCGTGGGAAGTGAGTGTTCAGGATGAAACAACATTCTGCCGGAAGCCGTTTCCGGTATTTCTTCCTGTTCCACTAACGGACTGTCCAACAGGCGCTTAAATACATCCATGGACAACACATGAGAACGATGTCGGCTCATGGCTTCAAAAGCCAACGCACGCAGTTCCCTGACATTGCCAGGAAATCCATAGGTCATCAGGAGTACCGGCAACTCCCGGGGAATTGCGGGCTTGTTTTTACCAAGCTCTCCCGCTGCTTCCTCCAGGAAATGATCCAATAGCAATGCAATATCCCCCGGCCGCCGACGCAGTGGCGGTATATCCACTTGATGTATGCGAATCCGATAATAGAGATCTTTACGGAACTCCCCAGCCTGTTGTTTTTTTGCCAGGTCCTGGTGAGTGGCCAGGATGATTCGGGCCTGTATCCGTTTTGGTCGATCGCTGCCCAGGGGATAGTATTCACCTTCCTGCAACAAGCGTAATAGTTTGACCTGAGAAGCCAAACTCAGATCACCGATTTCATCGAGGAACAAAGTACCGTTTGCAGCCTCTTCGATATAACCGGCCCTGGTATTGTCAGCCCCGGTAAAAGCACCACGGCGATGGCCGAACAGGGCATCGGCAAATATGTTATCGTCCAGACCGGCGACATTGACGCTCACCAATGGCCCGCGCCGCCGGCTCAATCTGTGCACCGCCTGGGCAATCAATTCTTTACCGACACCACTTTCACCACAGATCAGGACCGGCTGGGTACTCGCTTTAATTGACTCCAGATACTGGAACACCGATCGCATTGCCTTGTCCTGAGTGATAATCCCTGCAAAAGCCTCCGGATCCTCAAGCGTGTCCGTCAGAAGCCTTCGACGTATCTCCTGGTTTTCCTGGTGAATCTCCTGTATTCGAATCGCCCGCCGAATCCCCTCAATGATTCGGTTTTCTTCCGTGGTTTTGACAAAGTAGTCATGAGCCCCCAGGCGAATACAGTTCACAGCGGTTTCCAGCTGATTCAAACCACTGAGGACGATGACCGTAATCTCAGGATATTTCTCCACAATCTGCTGAAGCAAATCAGTCCCCGACAGATGGGGCATGGTCAAGTCCAGCAGGACAAGGCCCACCGGTTCCCGGCTCAACATATCCATCACCTGGCGGCTGTCCTGACAGGTGTATATGTGGTTAATCCCCGCATTGCGCTCCAGAACAATGCTGAAACTTCTCAAGAAAGACGGCTCGTCATCCACCAGGAGAACGCCGAAGGCAGGATATCGGTTTCCGCTCATATAACTGTATTACCCTGATATGCGGGCAGGGTCAGAGTTACCTTGGTCCCCTGTCCCGGCTTGGAAATGAATTCCAGAACGCCTCCATGTTCCTTCACGATACTATCGGAGACCGAGAGTCCCAATCCGGTTCCCCCGACCTCCCGTTTGGTTGTATAAAATGGATCACAGAGTCGGGCCAGATGCTCTTCCTCAATCCCCATGCCTTCATCCTCCACCAGCAGCGCGAGCCTGCGGCTGCTCTGCAGAAACCGGGTGGTAATCCGAATACCCTTTTCACGAGACTCCAGGGAATGACAGGCATTCACGATAAGGTTAATCACCACCTGCTCAATCCTTTGGGCATTACCTCGAAACGGTGGCAGATTCTCACCGTATCTGACTTCGAATTTGTCAGTGGATTCGCTAATGGTGTTATTCACCAGCCGAATGGAGGTCGCCACCACCTGATTGAGATCCACTTCCTCACTGATATCTGCCGGCTCCTGGCGGGCGAAATCACGCAGGTCATCTACAATCCGCCGGATCCGTTGAACGCCGTTGACCATATCGTCCAACAACAAAGGGACTTCGTTGCGCATACGGCTGTAGCTCAGTCCGCCCATATTAAAATCGCCGTGCTCCTCATAATAAGCCTCCAGAATGCCTTCTATTTCTTCAAAGGCATCCTTCATCACCGGAAGGTTCAGCAATAAAAGACTACTCGGATTATTGATCTCATGGGCAATGCCCGAGACCAATACCCCCAGGCTGGTCATCTTGTCGGCCTGAATAAGTTGCTGCTGCCGTAACTGTAATTCCTGGGTTCTACGGGTAACCTCCCGACTGAGCATTCGGTTCCAGACGACAGTTCCCCCTAATATGGCCAGCATTACCGCAGACAGTATGGCGGCTGCCAGTCCGATTTTCTTCCAGGGTGGTCCCTTGGCTTCCAGGGGACCGAGCCACTTGTCATAGATTTCCTGATACCGCCCGGTGTTCTTGAGGATAGCCAGCCCCTCGCTGAACCTGGCCAGAAGTTGTTCATTACCCTTCTTAACGGCGTATCCATAGCGCTGGGCACCAAACGGCTCACCCACCGCCTTGATATTCGACAGTTCCAATTCTTTGCCCAGATACAACCCGGGCAGGTTAGCCACCAGGGCATAGTCATGCCGGCCGGATGCCAAAAGTCGCAAGGCCTCTGCATGGGTATCCACCAGAATCAGGTGCGCATTCACGTGGTTCTGCAGCAGATAGTCATGCATGATGCCACCTTTTTGCACGATGACTTCCTTGCCCTTAAGTTCTGATATCCCGTCAACGGCAGGCTCACCGACACGGGTAAAAATGGATTGGTTGATAATGGCGTGGGGAGGTGAGAATGAGAAATTCCTGGCGCGCACTTCAGAATAGACCATGCCCTGGAGCGCATCCACCTGACCGGCAGATAAACGAGCGCGCATGTCGTCCCAGCGGGATAATTGAACGTTTACGTCCATCCCCATGACATCGGCAATCGCCCTGGTCAGCTCCGTATTAAACCCGTCTGGCTCGCCACTCTCATTCAAAAATTCATAGGGAGGGTAATTCCAGTCACCTCCAACAATGACAAGGTCCTGGTTACCGGCTTCCCTTGCCAGCACATCCACGCTTACTATCAGGCAAAGGAGGCTGATCAACGTATACAAATGAAATCGGTTCACACAATTCATTCCGGACTACTTTCATTGTCATTATTTTCAGTTGGCCATTGATGGTACATAAGCCGGCTATACCTGACTATTATTATGGAAATACCGAGTACAGCAAGTAAGGGGATTCAACAGTTTGTCTTATCGCCAGTACAGACAACCACGAATAGTGTATTCAGAGAATACTCCGGATATGATTCTTATCCCCCACCAAAATGACATTTCTTGCATTGATTGAAACCACTTCCGAGATTACAGAGGAGAGTTACCCATGAACCCAGACCAGGAAATCGTCACTGTCAGACCGACAGAAACTATTCGTACCATTCAAAGGCTGCCCAACTATGTCGGTATTTCAGAAAAAACGGCAGGCTCAACCGGCATATCCATGAACATCGTGGTAATCCCTCCACTAGCAAAGGCAGAGCCTCACTATCACGATGGTTTTGAAACAGCGATATATCTGCTGAAGGGGGAAGTTAAAACACTCTATGGAGAAAACCTGTCCAAGTCTGTCATCAACAAGGAAGGGGACTTCATCTTCATCCCCAACGGCGTCCCTCACCAACCCATCAATTTGAGCGATACCGAGGAAGCCATTGCATTGGTGGCAAGAAATGATCCGAATGAACAGGAAAGTGTGCAGGTTTATCGGCCAGAGTCCCAGTCTTAGATGTTTATATTAGAAGCCCAAAGACATGCCGACGTTGTCGGGTCATTTAAAAAATATAGGGAATACCTGGAGGCTAACCGGGAGCAGTTTCCACACAACGCGTTTTCACTGGCCAATTCATCCTGGTACTTCGATTTCTCACACCATCAGTGCCCACACGACAGTTGGCTGGAAAACATCAGCATTTTTGAAAATGCCTCCGGAGCCCGTAGCGAAGTTCGACAAACAGCTATTCGACTAAGGCTCCTGGCAGCATATCACGATGGATTTATAGAGCTGTCATATCCCTGTGTATTTTCGTATAAATTGGAATCTCACGGAGATGGTAATGGGCATAGCGATTGGCTATATGACGAAATACGCTTAAGTGAAAATGGCCATGTTCTTCATGAGATCGAATGGGCTGGGATGAGTCACACCTCGCACTGGCTAATTGAATCCAACGACATTGAATTCAGTTGGATTCCTCATGTCAGAAAATAGGATCATAATGAGTACAAAAGACCCTGCAAATATGCGATCCCCCTATATTGATAAGGTCAGTATCGCTTCTATCTTGATTGCGGTCTTACTGTTGTTCTATTTGTATTACGCGTATCAGCAATATGATGGAACAAGCTATCATTATTCGAGCAATATTGCGGAATTTTTCAGGCTATTTAATCCCCATAAAGGCGCTGCTGGAGCCGAAATGAAGCCAACCAGTTGGCTCTATATCAGCGAAGAGCGGGTATTTTTCGCTTTCTTCACCGTGGCTTTTTTACTTAGCATCGTCGCCATCACCCGACTTCTCATTGCAAAGCTTAAGGGTCGGAGAATTCTCGCATTCGCCAGCAGCTTTTCGATCGCAGTGACAACCCTTGTTTGTGAAGTCTATGTCTTTATATCTTCCGGGCTGATAAGTGCCTGCGGCTGAGTTTTCTAACGTTTTTTCAGGCTCAAACAGTATGAAAAAACAAGCTACCAAGCCAATCGAAATGTTAGAAAATTCACCTTAAACAACTTAGTATAGCGTTCTAAAAACATGAGATTCTTTAATGGAAAGTATGATTACTAAAGATGGAAAAGATGAGTAACGACATTTACCAACCTCCCACTTCTGACGTCACCCTGGATACCCCTCTCAAAGGCTCGGCTGTAAAAGGCATCTTATTCGGAGCTTTAATTGATATTCTGGGCTCGCTCTTACTGAGCATCATCGTCAGCTTTGTTTTGGGCATTTATCTTGCCATGCAAAAAATTCCAGCTGAGGAAATCGTGAATCGATTGCAACATGTTGGAACAACTTCGTTTACAGGGATTACCACCACTGGTCTTGGTCTTTTAATATCCGCGCTTGCCGGTTATGTATGCGCCCGAAAATCCATTACCAATATCTATCGAAACACCACCATTCTTAGTGTCATTTCCTGCTCATTCGGGCTCATCATCAGCTATGGGGCTTACTCACCGATTGAGTTTGTCGTTCTGTCGATCCTTACGATTGGAGCCATGTTCCTGGGGACTTACCTTTGGCATAGGAAAAGCCGGAACGCATAAAACGATAATCTATAAGAAAAGCGATTCAGGCAAACTTAGAAGCAGGAAACTGACAATGGAAATCAGTAGGACGGGACACCCTAAACACATCGGCATCGTTGCCTGCTCCGCAGAAGGGGCAGCGCTCTGTTATCGCACCATATGCGCGGAAGGGGCAAAGTTACTAGGGCCTCATGCTCACCCGGAAGTTTCACTTCATACCCACTCATTGGCCGATTACGTAAAATGCCTGGATGCCGGAGACCTGCAGGGTGTGGGGGAATTGATGCTGTCATCTGCGGAAAAACTGGCCAATGCCGGAGCAGATTTCCTGATTTGCCCTGACAATACCATTCATTAGGCGCTACCCTATATTCAGGAGCGTCTTCCATTACCCTGGCTGCATATCGCTGAGGTCGTTGCCCAAACCGCGCTGTCCCGAGGATTCAAATGCCTTGGTTTGACAGGCACCCAATGGCTGGTAGACAGTGAAGTATATCCTCAAAAACTTAGCGCCCAAGGGCTCGAATTTGTTCGCCCAGAGAAGACACAGCGGGAGGAAATCGGCAGAATCATCATGGATGAATTGGTTTATGGTGATTTCAAACCGGATTCCGTAAATTATTTCAGAGAAGTGATCGACGGGCTCAAGAACTCTGGTTGTGATGCGGTGGTCCTTGGATGCACAGAAATACCACTGATCATCAACGATACCAACTCTTCACTGCCCACACTGGATTCCACCCGTCTGCTGGCGCAAGCAGCACTGGAGCACGCGATACAGCGTTAACCACAGCTGATTAAGGACACTGAAGTAACGGACTGAGAAGTAATGGACTAAGAGTTAACGGAACGACGAATTAAGGGAACTAACAGCAGGGACAATATCATGAGCAATCTGCCATGGATCGTCGCCGGACCAATACTCCGGCGAACGACTGAAAACCGGGTTTGTGTATGGATAGCGCTCAGTGAACAGGTCAATATCGAGCTGAAGGTCATTGACCCGAATGATCATCTGCTGGGAATAAGCTCTTCTGCCTCCCAGACCCTGCACAAGATCGGTCGACACTTCTACGTGGCTCTCCTGGAAGCCAGACCTCTTAGGGAATCTGACAAATTCCCGAAAGATCAGCTTCTGTACTACTACCTAAATGAAGTGTCCTCAAAGAGTTCCCCCAACCCGTTTAACCTCAGTGATTGTTGCCTTCCCGGACACGAACATCCCAGCTTCTTCATACCTTCCAAATTACGGAAACTGGTGCATGGCTCTTGCCGCAAGCCCCAGGGAAAAACATTGGATGACGAGGGCAACGAACATTATCAGGATGCATTCTCTGAGGTTGCGAAACTATTGGAAAACACAGCCGACAACCTCGAAGAACGTCCTCCAATCCTCTGTCTGACAGGGGATCAGATATACGCTGACGACGTATCAGACAGCCTGATTACCCCACTCAACCAGCTCAGTCAAAAACTCATGGGGGAGGATATCGGCGTACCGATGATTGAGCGGCCGGGAACCCTGAAACATCGATGGAGAGAAAGGCTGGAAAAACATTCAGGACTTTCAACCGATCGGGGGAAAAATCATCTGATCAGTTTTGGCGAATACGCTGCCGCCTATGTGATCGCGTTTGGGAATCGTGTTGGAATTCATGTAAGCCCCGAGGATAAGCGGGTTACAGCCTATCTCGATTGCGCTAAAGCCGTCAGGAAAGCCTTGGCCAACATACAAGTCTATACGCTCTTTGATGACCATGAAGTCACCGATGACTGGAATATCAGCGGGGCCTGGTATGACAGAGTACGTTTCAGTCCTATGGGTCGTCGCATCATTTCCAATGCTCTGGCAGCCTATTGGCTGTTCCAGGGGTGGGGTAATAATCCAGACAATTTCGATGACGAGTTTATCCGAATCGTAAAAGACCACTTGGCAGAGCCTCAATACACGAACAAAGGGGAATTGTTTGACCTGGTCATGTGGAAACACCGGAAATGGACCTATACCCTCCCCACCTCACCACCGATTATCGCCCTGGATACAAGAACCCAACGCTACTTTGACCGCCCCAACAGTACTGCCCGCCTGATGGACCGCTACAGTCTCGATGAATTACGAATCAATTGGTGGCGCCTGAAAGAACGCGGGGTAGAAGGTCCACCGGTATTTCTCTCAGCAACACCGGTGTTTGGATTTGATCCCGCGGAATCAGGCCAGAGTTTATTGTCCCGGTTTTGGGTCAATCCCGAAACCATTGATGCCGAAGCCTGGATCTTGAATAGAAAGGGATACTCCGCACTGTTGGACACGTTGCTGCTCCGACTGAACATAACAAACGCCACCTTTCTATCCGGCGATGTGCACTACTCCTTCGTCAACAAAGGGGTGTATTGTTCCGGTGGCAAGCAGTTCACCGGCTATCAACTGACCAGCAGTGCCATAAAGAACTCGCCGGTCAGCGGTCCTTACCTGGATTGGCTGAACAGAGCATTCGGTGTGGTTAAACATTATCGGGGCCTAAGATCTCTGGTATATATTCCGGCGTACAAGAAGCCGTTCTTTGCCATTTCCAACGATGATGCGAAATATCCGGTTTGGAGAGCCTGTATTACCCAGGTGAAAGATGAAAGATGGAATCGCTATGTCACCAACGTCCCGAATATCGGGCTGATCCATATAAACCACCTAAAGGTCACCAGGCAGGAGTTGATTTCCCCATTACTGGAGCAGCCTTTGGTCTTTCATATTCAGCCCACCGACGTTGAAGGCACAAAAGAGTTGATTGAACGCCATATTCCCGCCACCTCATGATTGAGGCTGAGATTCACGGCTACAGACGAATGAGATTCACGATTACAGACTAAATAGAGGCCCTTTTTAAAAATTTCACAAAAGCTTTTTAGAACAGATTCTGTTGCCCCATTTTGGAGCCAGGTGTTATTTCCCTTTGGTTTACAACAGGCTATATCACCTCTTTCCATATCGCTTCGCCGATTTACAAACCAGAATGTACAAATTTCTGTCATCACTCCATCGGCAGTGGATATTTAGCCGCGCCAGTTGGAGCGGCTGTACTATACTTAGTTGAGACTATTTTAGTTGTCGCTATCTTAGTTCAGGCTATGCTTGATGATGAAATGAGCCAGCTAAGACACTACTTAGCGATAGCACAACATATTGGCAACAGTAGATACTGACAACAGTACATACCGACAACAGTAAGTAGTGGCAACAGAATAGTTAGACAATATTGATGAGTTTCCAACTTTCCTAATATCACTGTAAGCCGTTACAAGGACGGTTACCTGTGGCAGGATGTTGTGCGACGGCATAACATGTGATTGGAGTCAGTAGTTATGACCGCCAGTCCTAGCATCCGCAGAGCACACACCCGCCTTCAAGACCCGGTTCAGGCCGTTCAGGCATTTCACGCAGAAGTCGCTCAGGAAGACATGGCCCTGGTCCTGTTCTTTTGCTCAAGTCACTACGATCTTGATCTCCTGGCCACGGAAATGTACCGGCAATTTATGGGAGTTCAGGTCGTCGGCTGCACCACCGCGGGAGAAATCGGTCCGCAGGGGTATATGGATCACAGCCTGAGCGGAGTCAGTTTCTCCGCCAGACACTTCTCGGTCGTGTCGGGCCTGATTGAATCACTGCATACATTTGAAATCCGGCAAGGCGTAGAGTTTGCCAAATCCCTGATCAGCGAACTGGAAAGTTGCTCTCCGGAGGCCAACGCAAAGAACAGCTTTGCCTTTTTAATGATCGACGGCATGTCTCAGCATGAAGAACCGGTCACTCGCTCCCTCAGCACCGCACTGGGCAATATCCCCATATTTGGAGGCTCAGCAGGCGATGACATGATATTTGATAAGACCTGGATTTACTGCAACGGGGCATTTCATACCGACTGCGCGGCACTGGTCCTGGCCTCCACCGATTGTCCATTTAAAACATTCAAAACCCAGCATTTTACCGCGACGGATCAGCGTCTTGTCGTCACAGAAGCCGATGCCTCCCGTCGCCTGGTAACGGAAATCAACGGACTACCGGCAGCAGAGGAATATGCCCGGTTGGTAGGAGTGGATGTCGATGACCTGAATCCGTTCCGCTTTGCCACCTCCCCTGTTGTCGTGCTGATCGATGGAATGGAATACGTCCGCTCGATCCAGAAAGCGAATCCAGATGGAAGCCTGACTCTCTACTGCGCCATAGAGGAAGGAATTGTCCTGCGTGTCGCACGCGGTGTGGATCTGATGGAAAACCTTCGCAGCACCTTTGCACAAGTAGATCAGGAGATAGGTGAACCACAACTCATCCTGGCCTGCGACTGCATTTTGAGAAACCTGGAAATCACCCAGGACGGCAGCAAGGAGAATGTTGCCCAATTGCTGACGGACCACAAGGTGGTGGGATTCAGTACTTACGGAGAACAATTTGCAGGAGTGCACGTTAATCAAACCTTTACCGCATTGGCTATCGGCTCAACTCCGGATCAACAGCCATGAACGACAACCTGACCAAGGCCAGTGTTACACCATTGAATACCGAACAGTCTGAAATTGCCCGGCTCAACAAAATCATTGAAGCCCTGATGAACCGTGCCGAACGCAGTATGAGTCGGCAGGGGTCGGATTTCAGTTTGTTCCAGACGGCTCTAACCCTGGAGGAAACCGTCAAAGAACGAACCCAGGCTCTGGAAGAAGCCTTACGGGAGAACGAAAAAATCAATCGGGACCTGTATCGGACCACCCAGGCGATGGAACAGGAAATCATCGAACGGATCAAAACCCAGCAGGCCCTGGAAGAAAGTGAATCCCGGTATAGAAGTGTGACGGAAGCTGCGCTGGATGCCATCGTCACTTTTGATGAGAACAACCTCATTACTTACGTCAATCCAACCGTCCACACCATATTTGGCTATGAGCAGTCCGACCTGTTGGGATTTCCCATGGAAAAACTGCTGCCATCCCTGGAAGACAGCCAACTCGATCTGGCGGTTTATCTGTCACAACACAAAGACCGGCACTATCGCGAGCATTTTGAATTGACCGGCCGGCATCAGAACGGCTTTGAGATTGAACTAGAATTGTCCTTCGGTGAATTCCATACCACAACCCGACGTCTGTTTACGGCCATTGCCCGTGATATTTCCGAGCGCAAGAAGGCAGAGCGCCTTCGCCAGGGAGAGTATGAAGTCCTGGAAATGATTGCGTCTGGCAGCCCCCTTGAAGAAGTGCTGTCAGCTTTGAGTGGTCTGATTGATCATCACCTTCCTGACTGCCGGACTTCCATCCTGCTCCTGGACAATGCGGGAGAACACATTGCCAAAGCGATCACCCCCAATATGCCTAACGATTACAACCGGGCGCTTATCGGCTTGCAAATCGGTCCATCAGCCGGCTCCTGTGGCACAGCCATGTACCGAAAGGCGCCGGTCATCGTCCCCGACATTAATGCCAGTCCACTATGGGAAAATATCCGTGATGTGGCCCGGCAATACAACTTTGCCGCCTGCTGGTCGACCCCGATACTCACTCCTTCGGGAAAGGTATTAGGATCGTTCGCGGTATATCACAGCAAGGTCCATGAACCCAGTCTTCGGGAGCGGGAAGTCGTGGCCAGTGCGGTGCATCTGGCGGGTATCGTCATCCAAAGGGGTCAAGCCGAAGAACGCATCAGTTACATGGCCCATCATGATGCCCTGACAGGCTTGCCAAATCGAACACTGCTGGAAGATCGTATCAAGCAAGCCATTACCCTGGCTCACCGCAAGCAGTCCCAAACCGCCGTCATGTTGATCGACCTAGACCGCTTCAAAACCGTGAATGACTCCCTGGGTCATCACATGGGCGATAAACTGCTTCAGCAGGTGGCTGTCAGCCTGCAGCATTGTATACGTCGCAGTGACATTCTCGCCCGTCTGGGGGGAGACGAATTTGTGATCTGCCTGCCCGATGTGGACAGCAATGACGGTGTGGTTCAGGTCGCAGAGAAGATCATTGCGGAGCTGAACCTGCCATTTCTACTGGACAATGTGGAACTGCGCACCGGCACCAGCATCGGCATCAGTCTGTATCCCGCCGATGGAGATTCCCCCTACGAACTGCTGAGGGCCGCCGATACCGCCATGTATGCGGCCAAGCAGAAAGGCCGGGGGAACTTCCAGTTCTTCACCAGTGCACTGAACCAGGCCGCACATAACCACCTGGAACTGATTACCGAGTTGCGCAAAGCCATCGAACTGGACGAGTTTGAATTGTACTTCCAGCCCATCGTGCACCTGGCCAGCGGGCAGATCATTGCAGCAGAAAGCCTGTTGCGCTGGAATCATTCAAAGAAAGGCGTCGTCACCCCGGGCTATTTCATTTCCACGCTAGAGGAAACCGGCCTGGTGGTTACCGCCGGAGAGTGGGTATTGGATGCCGCCTGCCATCAGCTCAACACCTGGTTGCAGCTCGGCAGACCGGCGGTTCCGTTGTCAGTCAATCTGTCCGCCATGCAGTTTTATCAGGGCAATATTGTACAGACAGTCCGCAAGACCCTGGAAAGGCATCGTCTGGATCCAAAGCTATTGTCGCTGGAGTTTACTGAAGCCGTATTTTTTGATGAAACAGAGGATGTCATTCAGGCCATGCACGGCCTGAAAGATTTAGGGATAAAGTTGGCTCTGGATGATTTCGGGACGGGATATTCATCCCTCTCCTACCTGCAGAGGTTTCCCGTTGACCGCCTGAAGATCGACCGGCGATTTCTGCCTGATGCCAAAGAGGGAACAGGAAACACCAGCATCATAAAAAGTATCATTCAATTGGCCCAAAGCCTCGACCTGATCAGCGTCGCTGAAGGGGTCGAGACCATGGATCAACTGCATCTGGTACATGAAATGGGCTGCAATGAAGTTCAGGGCTTCCTATTCAGCCGACCGTTACCGGCAGAGGGATTCATGCGTCTGCTGGAAGCCGGCCCGCAATTGATCTGATGCTCTTCACCTGAGCAATGCAGACTTATAGGGCCGGTACTTCTACCAGTTCTTCCGTCCGGTCACGAATTCCTTTGCTCCGCCATTTACCGGTACTCCACCGCCATAGGTTAATGGATGCCCGTACCGTTTCATCCACAGTAAAGCAGAGCCAGACGCCCAACATGCCATAACCAAAATCTATTCCCACCCAGAATACGAAAGGAATAACGGCCCACATAAAAATCATACTGCTGACGGCAGAGAACCTCGCATCCCCCACTCCCTTCAGGGCCATCCCGGCAATAATGTTAACGGCACGGGCAGGTTCCATCAGAATGCCGGCAACCAACATCCATTTTGAGAGTTCCAGGATCTCAGGATTATCGGTGAACAGGGACAGCATCTGTTCATATATCCCCACATACAACAGCAGATTGACCAGGGCAAAGCCGGTGGCACAGGCAATGGATTTCCAGAAAACCCGATTCACTTCCCGGAAGTTATCCGCTCCCATGAAGTGGGCCATCAATATCTGACTCCCGGCTCCCAATGCAAAGGCGAAAGTGATTTCCATCACCAGAATGCGCAATACATAGGTGTTGGCCCCCATAGCCACCAGCCCCAGTTGAATGACAACCATGGACACCACAATCTGTTGAACCGTGTAACTCAGCGGCTCAACTGCTGAGGGAATCCCGATCTTCAGAATCGGACGCAGAACCTTACGAATAGGCGCTCCCATTCCCTTGAAACGAAAACGTATCTTCAAAGGAACATGTACGACCCAGATCAGTAACAATGCGCCGATAAAAAATGACACGGACGTGGCCATGGCGATGCCGAGCAGACCCAGCTTCGGCAATCCAAACCATCCCTGAAAGAACGCCGCGTTCAACACCACATTCAAAACATTGGTCACCAGCGCTGTCGCCATATTCCAATGTGTCATCCCCTGGGAGGCCAGTATCGACGCATAGGAAAAACGAATCGCCACAAACAGGAAACTGAACGAGATCGCCATCAAATAGGTGGTGGAATATTCATTCAGATCCGGCGTCATCCCGAGCCACAGGCCAATGTCGCCCGCATAAACATAACCGCCAAGAAACATCCCCAGCCCAAGCAAACTGCTGACGATGATATTGGCCATATAGGTCGGAATGACATGCTGTTGCTGTCCGGCCCCAATGTACTGAGAAGCCACACTGGTGCCCGCGGTTGTGAACATCGGAATGATAAAGAACCCCAGCAGCAGTACCGGTAGCAGCACACCAACCGTGGCTGCCACTTCATCGGAGATGCGGCTGAGGAACCACGCATCCGCAAGAAACACCAGACCGCCGGTGATTTCTTCAATAAAAATAGGCCATGAAAGTACCCACAGGTTGTGGGACCTTAACTTATGAGTCATTACTTGGTTACCCTGGCTATAAAGCCCTTACAGGTCTTCAATGCACAACGAGCTGTGCCCGGTAAAATCCGGAAAGAAGACAACGTTTAGTCGAATTTTAAATTAAATGACTGTGCCGCCGGCACGCGTAAAAATCGTAACGGACCAGCGCAACGCTGAGACCGTCAGGCGGTGTATGGGGAGACTTGAATGTCCATTTTACCAGGCTCCTTTTGACCAGAGTTGATAGGAGATCGGAGTTGCAGGAGATCTGCATTAATAGGAACGCACGAATATATCCTTTCCCAAATTCTTAGCCAATTGTGCAAAATACGTATACCACTAGATGCGGGCGTTATATTTTACTTGAATAGTCGATATCTTGTCGCGGCAAGAACCGACATCCTGTCACAGAAAAAAGCTTAGTTCATAGGACCTAAGTCATTATTCCTAAAGAACTTTACTGACTTGAGATGGCGCTATTTTTGCCTTAGGGTTACTCTGTACAGGACCCGTAGCTGCATTCACAACAAGCAATAAAATTCTGCACTTCTCCCTGGTTAAATCATCTTTCAAAACAAACTCAATTCGCACCGACTTAATCCGGACAGGCCAAGTGTATCCTGCTGCCGGATTGTTGGTTTTCGGGAGGTCAATTGAAAACTTACACCGCCGCATTTGCCACACTCATATTCTGTAGTCAGTTATTATTCAGTCAGTTCGCCTTAGCACTGAATACCGAATACACCTATGAGAAATTCGTCTATCCGAATGTTCATACCTATTTTGTGTCCCCCAAGGGTAATGACCGCCATCCGGGAAGCCGGTCAGAGCCGTTTAAAACCATTAACGCGGCTTTGGAATATGCCCAGCCGGGAGACCGGGTTTACCTGCTGGAAGGCAAGTACTACCAGGATGTCAAAACTGTGCGTTCAGGTCTGAGAAGCAAACCTATTCTGATTCAGGGCACAAAGTCTGCTGTACTGAAAGGTGAAAACGGTGGCCGGGTGCTACAGATCAATCACGACTACATCCACCTGAGAAACTTCACGATCGACGGTTTGGTAGGCAAAGGAAACGGTCCCGAAGATTACCGTAAAAGCCTGATATTCGTGCAAGGTACAGAGCACAAGCAAGGGCCGGAAGGGTTTGTGATGCGGTCCATGCGCATCCGCAATGCCGGCGGGGAATGTGTTCGCCTGCGTTACCACGTCACCAGAGCGGAAATCTTTGGGAATACCTTCTATAACTGCGGCGCTTACGACTTCCAGTTCGACGGCCGGGGCAAGAATGGGGAAGCCATTTACATCGGCACCTCATCCGAGCAATGGGATGACGGCAAGAACCCCTCTGCAGATCCGGATCACAGCAACTATAACTGGGTCCATCACAACTACTTCCTGACCAGAGGCAACGAATGCGTCGATATCAAAGAAGGCGCTGCCCACAATCTGGTGGAAAACAATATCTGCGCAGGCCAACAGGACCCGGCATCCGGGGGCTTTGATGCCCGCGGCGATTACAACATCATCCGCTATAACGTAAGTTACTCAAACAAAGGGGCGGGTATCCGCGTCGGCGGCAATATGGTGAATGGAAGACAGTACGGCGTCTTCAACGAGGTCTACGGTAACAAGATCTTCGACAATGATAACTCTGGCATAAAGATCATGACCTACCCTCAGCGATATGTCTGCGGCAACTCCATGACAGACAACTCCAAAGGGAACATTACCGGTGAATCCGCAACCTTCTACGACCCAGCCACAGGGTGCCAGCAGTCTGAATGACCAAGGAATCCCCCTGTCACATCCTGGTTTCCGGGGATTCAGACAACACGAATCCAGAGCTGGCGATAGTGGAGGCATCCGGAAGATTATGAGAGTTTGGAAAGCCTGGAGAGATAAGGAGACAGCTCCGGCCGACTCCACTTCCAGGGAAGACTCTCAGCCGCTCTCACTGCCTTCCTAACCTCCATTTTCAGCAATCGTTGGGCACCTTCAAAGGTGTCCAACTCTGCCCCCTCCCAGATAATTTTCACATCAACGGCGAGATATAGAAGATCGCCCGTATCAAAGTCCAAAAACAGCAATCCTGCCCTGGGATTCAGCAACAGATTCCCCAACGTATTGAAAAAGAAATTGCCGGTGTAATCGGGAACCGTCAGCACTCTTCGGGATTGGTCAATTTTGACAAATCCCCGCATCCCTCCACGGTGGGAAACATCAACTCCCTGCATTGGCTTCAACCCATTCGGAGTCGGGTGTGAAGAAGCGATGAAAAAAGTATCTGCCTTGCTGATCATCTCAACCATGCTTGCATCCAGAGACTCAGAACAGATTACTTCCGGATGACGATTGGCCTCACATTGTTCAGGAAAGGAACTTCTGGCCTGAATATACTTGGGACAGTTTCCAAAACTCTGACTGACATCAAGCTTGAGACCGGAGCTAGTGATATCACTCACCACACCATTAAGCCGGTTACGTCTACGGGTATGAAACTGAATCCCTAATAATCCAATAGAATCACCCACCTGCAAATTGTCCCCGACAGGATCCCCTCGCATAGGAGAAGATCTCACGATCAATTGTTGAGCATCCGGGGAACTCACAAAACCGGGATGACCAACCCTCATGGAAGCCCATGGCTGCCCTTCTCGATCGAGGCTTCCCACAATCAGGAAAGGCAGTTGGGAGAAAAATTCCCGGTGTTGATCAGGCATATAACTCCGGATTCCCCGGCGCGCCGGCATATCCATTTGGCTGCGGACACCCAGGCGCTCCTGTATATGCAACTCTCCTTCATGAAAAGGTGAACCTTGATCATCGCTACCAGAGAACGTACTGGCATTATCTTTACCGGGAACCATCATCAATCTCCTTGGTGGACATTCCAATGTTAATCCGCGAACAGACCGACTCTTGAGCGCTCCATGGGTACAAATCCCTGAAGACCCTCGACCCTCGCCAGCCATGCCCGGACATGGGGGTATGGCTCTAAAGAGACATTTCCTTCAGGTGCATGGGCGGTATAGGTATACATGGCAATATCTGCAATGGTTGGCTCGTCGCCGGTCAAGAACCGGCGCTGGCTGAGCTCCTTATCCATTACCGAGAATAGAACCTCCGACGTTTTCATGGCTTCCGCGACGTTAACGGGTGCGTTGAACAAAATCTGGCGCCGGGCACTGGCCGGCCCGGCCGCAAGTGATCCTGCCGCCATAGACAACCAACGCTGGGTATGGGCGGCACGCTCTGGTTCTTCGGGCAACCATTGACCACTGTCATAACGTTTCGCCAGATAAACAAGAATCGCATTGGAATCCGCCAAAACAGTCCCGTTGTCATTAATGACCGGAACCTGTCCAAAACGGTTCATTGACAGGTACTCCGCCAATTTATGCTCCCCCTTCGACAAATCCACCAGAATCAGTTCATAGGGAATTTCCAACAGTGACATAAATAACTGCACCCGGTGACAATGTCCGGAAAGAGGATACTGATACAGCTTGATAGGCTGTTGAGGTCTTACATTGGTATTGGCATTGATACTGGCCATAGTAGAGCTCCCTGGCTGATTAATTGAATCGGGTTGATAAGCGTTAAAGCAAGCATTAAAAGATCATGTAAGAAACTGCCGGATCAGTATCAGCACTCTGAATTTCGAAATAAATATCAAAAATCTTATATGACTACTCCATTTTTCGGAGTAATCTTTTTCCATGGATAAGCTCAAAGCCATTCGCACCTTTGTTCAGATCGCCGCAGACGGAAGTCTGACGGGGGCTGCCCGTTCGCTAGGCAGTTCACTTCCGGCAGTCGTCCGACAACTGGCCGAGCTGGAGGCTTCCCTGGGAGTTCGTTTATTCAACCGAACCACCCGGCGAATATCCCTGACCGAGGAAGGGCATCGCTATTTGCAAAGCTGCACGGATATTTTGTCCTCTCTGGAGGAAGCCGAAGCGTCTCTCGCGGCAGACTCAGTCGAACCCAGCGGTTCTTTGCTCATCACAGCCCCAGTCATGTTCGGACAGATTTATGTTGCCCCTGCCACCACCCGTTTTGTACAACGCTATGACAAGGTTCGCTGTCAGCTCCACCTGAATGACCGCAACATAGACCTGCTGGAAAATGGGATTGATGTGGGGATTCGGATAGGAAAACTACCGGACTCCTCCCTCATCGCACGCCAGATTTCCACCGTCCGCCGGGTGGTCGTTGCCTCTCCCGAATATCTTGCTCAACAGGGAATTCCAAAGCACCCCAAGGACTTGCTTCAGGGCAACGCCGTGAGGATATTCAGCCGCTGGCAACCCTGGACGTTTCAGGAGGGGGAGAAACAATTTACAGTCCCTGTCACCGGTAATCTGGAATTCAACCAGATCTCCCCTGCCATTGATGCCTGTCTGGCCGGCATGGGATTTGGGCTATTCATGTCCTATCAGGTGGCCCCTTATATTCAACAGGGCCTGCTAAAAGTCGTGCTTGAAAACTTTGAACAATCTCCTCGACCGATCAGTGTTGTGTACCCCCATGCCCAACTGCTCCCTGCCAGAACACGGGCATTTATTGATTGGATCATTCAGGAACTGGACGGCGTTGTTCCCGTGCTCTGAGCCCACTGGAGCCGTGACATGGGGTGTACATTTCCGTATATCCTGAATCATTCTATCCACAATCTTTTTGCGCCCAATTAGTCTAACCATATCCCATTGAATTCTATCCATTTCCAAGAACCAGACCTGGTGTTTTCACTCGACTGTTTCTGGCCGGTGATATACTTATTTTTACTTTCCTGCGGAATAAACCGGTGGAAAGTAAGGGGGTGTTATATGGCTATTCAAGACACGTTTCAGGAGATTGAACAAACTCTGGGACTGGTACCTGAATGGATAAGACAAATGCCCGAAGGTGGGGTCAATGGTTTCTGGACGCTAGCACGGGACTTCTGGCTGGCCGAAACCCAAGTACCCAACAAATACAAGGAATTAATCGGCTTGGCCGTATCAGGCGCAACCCGTTGTAAATATTGCGCTTTATTCCACACTGAAGCCGCACGTCTGTTTGGCGCTACAGATGAGGAAATCGCCGAAGCCAGTCTGATGGGATCACTCAGCATGATGGGAAGCACCTTCATAAATGCTCAACAAATCGACTTTGAACAGTTCAAGCAGGAAACGCTTGCTATAGTCCGTTATGTCAAAGAGCACGAAGCCAGTCAGGCAGCCTGACCTATGCATGAAAATACCCTTCGCCAATTGAAGAAGGAAAAGCTGATTGCTGATACCGGCGGTGGTCTCAAGACTACCGCTCGGTGGCAGGCCGCCGTACTAAGGGCGGTCACGGAGCTCATGGGCAACCCCATTACTGCCAGTGAAGACAGCCAGGATCTTCGCATCGCCTTCGCCAAAGCCCTCCATGGCATTTACGGCGATCGCGTCAGCGAAGAAGAAATGACCGACATGCTGCTGGCAATGTTGCAACTGGAAACAGAAAGCCTTCAACCGACTCATTAAAGACTGGCGAGAGACTTCCTTAATCTCAGGTGAGCGCCGGCAAAAAAAGCTATCCCGATCACGGTTACCGCCAGGAATTGAGGCCACACCACCGCTATCCCCGCCCCGCGGTATAGAATCGCCTGTGCAAAGGCCACGAAATGGGTCGTCGGTGCAATCAGCATAATGTTCTGTACAATCTCCGGCATACTCTCTCGGGGAGTAATCCCTCCGGAGAGCATTTGCAGTGGCAATAACGTAAGGATTAACAGAAGACCCAGCTGGGGCATCGATCTGGCAATGGTTCCCAGAAATATCCCCATGGAACAGGTGGAAAACAGATGCAATAAAGCCCCCAGTAAAAACAGGGAAACGGAACCGGCAATCGGCACCTGGAGCGCTGTATGCACCACTGCCCATAGAGAAAAGGATGCCGCCGCCAGCACCACCAGAGCACTGGCCCATACCTTGGCCGCCATGATTTCAAACGGTGTCAGCGGCATCACCAGCAAATGCTCAATGGTTCCGTGTTCCCGTTCCCGGATAAGGGCGGCTCCCGTGAGTATGATCGACAGCATGGTAATGTTGTTGATGATCTCCATCACACTGCCAAACCAGGCACTCTCCCCATTGGGGTTAAACTTCAGGTGTACCACCTGGTTGACCGGCAGGTCCATCACCATTTCACTGCGATGAACCAGCGTATTGATCTCGCGCACCAGAATATTCTGAATATAGTTCGAACCGATGAATGCCTGGGACATCCGGGTAGCATCGATATTAACCTGAATTTCAGGGCGGCGACCGGCCCGTATGTCATTCTCCAACCCTGAAGGGAAAACCAGAACAAAGGTGTATACCCCTGCATCCAGAAGGGCATCCACCTCCTCCAGGGAGATCTCCTCGGGGGTTTTGAAATAAGGAGGCTGAAAGGCCTCTTTCAGCCGGTTGGAAAGGATAGACTGATCCAGGTCCACAATCGCAATCGGGGCATTATTGAGCTCCAGTGAGGTTCCGGTCGCCGCCGCGTATATGCCTCCAGTGAAAGCCCACAGGATGAACAGGACCAGCACCTTGTCATGCCACAGGCTACGAAGCTCTTTCAATCCAAGTTGGAATATCTTGTCCAGGCGTTCCATCGCTATTTCTCCTGTTTGGGCAGAGCCAGATAGCTCAACAGCGTCAACGCCGGGACAAACAGCCCCAAATACAACATGGGACGAAGCACATCGGTCAGCCCCAGCGCTTTGGTAAAGACTCCCCGGCTGATGGTCAGAAAATACGTGGTGGGGAACAGTTGCCCCACTAGACGGCCGGCTCCTTCAAGGGAGCTGACAGGGTTTGTCAAACCGGAAAAACTCACCGCGATCAGGATAGTAATCAGCGCCGTGGCGGCCAGCGCGGCAATCTGGGTTCGGGTGAAGGCGGATATAAACAGCCCCAATCCGGTTGTGGCCGTAATATAGATCAGGGCCGCCAACGTCAACGTGAGAAAGCTGCCTTTCAGGGGCACCTGGAATACAGACACAGCCAGTGCCACCAGCCCCAGAAAGCTGACCATTCCCACACCGATATAGGGCAACTGTTTGCCGATCAGAAATTCAATACGGTTCACCGGAGTGACATAAAGATTGGTAATGGATCCCAGTTCTTTTTCCCTGACCACACCCAACGCCATCAGAATGGCGGGGATGAATACCAACAACAAAGGAATCACCGCAGGAACCATCGCGTAAATACTGCGAAACTCCTGGTTGTACAGAAACCGGATCTGAATATCGGCAGGAACAGCATTGAGGTCCAGGCCATATAACCGTAACGCCGATTCCTGCAGAAACTGATAATGCGCTCCCTGAACATAACCTAAAACAGTTTCGGCTCTGAAAGGCATGGCTCCATCAATCCAGAGTCCAACCTCGGCCGTTTTTCCCTGCTTGACCAACCGCCCGAAGCCCGCCGGTATTTCCACAGCCAGGGCCAATTCTCCTGAACGCAGACGTTGATCGAGCTCCTGCATATTGCTGATTGGCGCCTGTTCAACGAAGTAGCGGGAACCAGCCATATTGGCGACATAATCCCGGCTGGCGGGTGTCTGGTCTCTGTCCAGAACGGCGAACGACAGATCCTCCACATCTAGGGTAATGCCGTAACCCAGGATAAACATCAGCAAGACCGAGCCCAGCAACGCAATACTGAGACGAATAGGGTCCCGCAGTAGCTCGGTCTGCTCCCGCTTGGCGTACGCCCACAGTCGACGGAAATCAAAACTGCGGGGCAGCTTTGGCTGGGTGGTGGTTTCAGGTGCCGACTCTTCAACCTGGGCATTTTGCTGGCCGGTCGCCTCCTCCAGGTATTGGATAAAAGCTTCCTCCAGCGTGGCACTGCCTTTGTTTTCCGTGAGTGCAGCAGGCGATCCGGTCGCCAGTATTTTCCCTGCATGCATCAGGGAAATCCGGTCACAACGTTCGGCCTCGTTCATGAAATGGGTGGAGATAAAAATGGTTACGCCCTGATTCCGCGATAGATCGATCAACTGCTCCCAGAAGCCGTCCCGGGCGACGGGATCAACCCCGGAGGTGGGTTCATCCAGTATCAGGATATCCGGCTCATGAACGATGGCGACCGCCAGTGACAGACGCTGGCGGATACCCAACGGCAGATCATCCGCCTTCTGATGCCGGTGTGATTCCAGGCCATAGCGTTGAATCATCGACTCGACGCGGTCCGTTTTTACCGGTTCCTCAAGCCCGAACAATCTGGCATGCAGTGTCAGGTTCTGCTCCACCGTCAGTTCGCTGTATAACGAAAATGACTGGGACATATACCCCACACGCCGACGAAGCGCCATATCGTTGTTGGCAAGCAACTGACCGAATAGGCGACTCTCCCCTTCTGAGGGCGCTAACAATCCCGTCAGCATTTTCATGGTCGTGGTTTTGCCGCAGCCGTTGGATCCCAGAAAACCAAATATTTCCCCCTGGCCAATGGCAAGATCCACCTGATCAACCGCCGTAAAACTGCCAAAACGACGGGTCAAACCATGGGCTTCAATGGCATTGGGTCCTTCGGAATCCGAACGGACAGGAATGATCAATTCATGATGTCCCTGCCGACGATCTTCCGGAAGCAACTGAATAAACGCACTATCCAGATTATCGGTGCCGGTCTTTTCCAACAGCTCTGCGGGAGACCCGGTTGCCAGAACCTGGCCGTTGTCCATCGCTGCCAGCCAGTCAAATCCGGCCGCTTCATCCATGTAAGCAGTGGAGACCAGAACACTCATGGCCGGCCGCCGCTGACGAATCCTGTTAATCAGCATCCAGAACTGGCGGCGTGAAAGAGGATCAACCCCGGTGGTTGGTTCATCCAGAATCAAGAGATCCGGATCATGAATCAGAGCACAACATAATCCCAGCTTCTGTTTCATTCCCCCGGAGAGTTTACCGGCCGGACGTTCGCGAAATGGCCCAAGACCGGTTGCTTCGAGTAGCTCATTGGTTTTCCGCTGGCGTTCATCCGCGGTCAGTCCAAACAGGTCGGCAAAAAAACCGATGTTCTCCTCGACGGAAAGAGCAAAATAGAGATTACGCCCCAACCCCTGCGGCATGTAGGCGATTCTGGGTGCCACGGATGTGCGAAAGACCCGGCTGTGCATGTTACCGCCCAGTACGGTCAGACTTCCTTCCTGCATCTTGCGGGCACCGGAAATCAAAGCCAGCAGTGTCGATTTCCCCACTCCGTCAGGACCGATAATCCCAGCCAAACACCCAGTGGGAATATCCAGAGAAGTACCGTTCAGTGCATAGATTTTTCCATATCGATGGCTGAGTGACTGCACCGACGCCACACAGCCGACAGGTTCCAAAGGGCTCATTGCGGGAGTTTCACCTGCAGTTTTTCCGGCCATGACTGACGGCTGTCCGCCCTGACATAGGCTTCACCCGGTACTCCCACTTTCACCTTTTCTTCATATTGCTGCAGCAGATCAGGTGCTATCCGCACCTTCACCCGAAACATGAGCTTTTCCCGCTCATCCTGGGTCTCCACCATTTTGGGCGTGAACTGCGCTTGAGGAGATACATAGGAAACTTCTGCCGGTATGACATATTGCGGCCAGGCATCCAGAATAATGCGGGCTTCATCTCCAATTCCCAGCTGCGACGCCATCTGAGTTGGCAGGAAGATCGTCATATACACATCCTGGAGGTCCAGCATGGTCAACACCTTGCCTCCGGCCGGAATCACTTCGCCCGGTTCCGCTAGCCGATAGAGAACGCGTCCAGCAATGGGGGCAGTCAATTGACTGTCTTCCAGATTCACCGTGATGCCCTCCACCTGGGCCTTGGCGGCCTCGATGGCAGCCTCCGCTTCTGTGACACCGATTTCAGCCGCTTTTAGTGCAGCCCCGGCGCTGGTCAGGGCGTTACGATCCCGATCAATCTGTTCCTTGGATACATGGCCCTGTTGCATCAGCTGTCCGGTTCTGTCCAGATGTTTCTGTGCCAGGCTGAGCTCGCTTTGCCGCTGTACCACCATCGCTTTGGCATATTCCCGGTTCTGCTCGGCTCGTTCCAATTCTGCCCGGGCAACCTTCAGCTGAGCGTCGATTGTCCGGGTATCCAATTGCGCCAGCACATCATTGCCTGCCACATAATCGCCTTCACGCACTTTAACCGTGGCCAGACGGCCGGGCAGTTTCGTGGCCACATCCACTTCCGTGGCTTCAATCCGGCCATTGGCAAAGGCAAACCCTTCCGGCAGCTCACCTCGTTGGGGCCACCATGTGTAGGCAGCAATAACAACAACGCTCAGTAAAGCCACGAATGTAAGTCCATATTTGGCCCGGTTTGACGACGGCTGATTCATTTTGTCTCCCTGATTGAATGGCGATAGTGAGATTTGGTTGAACGCATTATCCCTGCGTCACTTGAAGAAATTTTTGCGCTGAATCAGATTGTTTTTAGAAATGCCGGGAGCGAAAGTTTTGATAGTCGATCAGAAATAGACTTCTCCCCGGATAAACCACTGCCTCTGCTGCCCCAGAAACATCTCGGTTTCCGGCGCTAATTCCAGCCCTCCCAATTCTGTTCCCTGATCTCCCGCAGGCATGCGCCCGCCTGCTTTGATCGTTATTTCATCGGAAAGGGACCAACTGATCTGGGCATCAAACAATGCACTTTGATCATGCAGATTGAATATCATGGTCGGGGTCAGTTGAATCAGAGGCGTCCAATCCCAGGTGGCACCGACAGAGAGATAATCCCGACCTGTCACAAACTGCTGGCCGCGTTCCAATCGATTAGCCAGGGCACCATTCAGTTCTGCCAGGGTGTAACTGCCCGACTCACCAAAGCCGTTGTGGTAAAGCTCGACATAAGCCGATAGGTTTCTCTGCAGCCAAAAACCGGCATAAGTGAGGTTCATTAGTGCAGACGTCTTGGTACCGCCTCCGTCAAGGTGAGTCGGTATGACTTCCAGATTCCATAACGCCTCCCCTACAGGCCCTGTCACCCCCAGGCCGAAAACCGTATCCGCCCTATCATTCGCTAACAAAAGATTCCATTGCAGGGTGTCCCCTGGAATACTGCCAAATACTGCCTGGGTTGCCTTACCGGCATTAGCATCTTCACTCCCTCGGCGTTTGTGCGGAACCACCACCAGCTGAACATCAGCACCGCTGTCGAACAACCACTGCAGATAGGCCATATCCGTTCCCCGCTTATAGGCCGTGTCCGTAGCCACAGGCTGGAACGGATTCACCAGATCCATCGGATGAAACACCTGCCCACTTCCCCAGGTCAATGCCTGTCGCCCCAGCCTTACCACCAGGTTATTTTCGGTGAAGGTCAGGCTTAACCGGTCGATTCGCTGCTCCAGCTCATCACGTTGGTCGTTGACTAAAGAACCATCCAGATCCCAGTAGCTGAAATCGGATCCGGCCGTTGTCAAAGCGGGATAACTCTCCTGCAATGCGCGGTCCTTTTCCACGACACTTCCGTGACGGCCATCCAGTTGCCAGGCCGCATCAAACATCCATGTATCCAGAGTCTGTGATGCTTCCAATCGGAGCTGGGCGATCGTTTGTGAAGTGACTTTATGTCCAAGCATGGCTTCAGGGGTATCTGCTCCCGCGTTATTGCCCTGCTCTTCAAACTTTACTCTGCCGCCGATTTCCAGCGCCTGGGCTGAAAGCGCCGTCAACCAGCCAGAAAGCAGAATCGCCAGCAGAATCAGAATACGCATCAGGCCGCCCGTGTTTCGTCGGTCTCAATGTTTCCATCGGTCAGGACAATATGCCTGCGCGTATGGGCGATCACCTTGGGGTCATGGGTCGCAACAATGATGGTGACATTAGATTCCTGGTTAAGCTTTGACATCAGCGCCAGCAACTCGTCCGAGTTCTTGGAATCCAGATTCGCGGTCGGCTCGTCCGCCAGCACAATTGCCGGATGACTGGCCAGCGCCCGAGCCACGGCCACCCTTTGCTGCTGGCCACCGGAAAGCTGACCGGGACGACGATTTTCCAGCCCCTCGAGACCAACCTGTTTCAACAATTCCCCTGATCGCGCACGTCTGGCCTGACGATCCACACCTTGCAATTGCAGGATAAACTCCACGTTCTCCGCCGCCGTCAAAACAGGAATCAGGTTATACGCCTGAAACACAAAACCAATCCGATTCAAGCGGATGTCCGCCAGTTCACGACGGGATTCATTGCGCAGCGAAATGCCATCCAGGATGACATCTCCATCGGTCGGTTGCTCCAAACTGCCGATGATATGAAGCAAGGTACTTTTCCCCGACCCGGAGGGGCCGGATATAGAAACAAACTCACCTTTATTGAAGCTGACATCCACACCCTGCAGGGCATTAACCGTGGTGTCTCCCTGGTGGTATTGCTTGGTGAGATGCTTACATTCGAGAATGGTGCTCATATGTTTTCCCTCAGGTAGAGCGCATAGCTTCAATAACGTTGAATTTTACTGCCCGACGGGCGGGCCATAAGGCGGTCAGCACGCCCAATCCCCACACAACGATGACGGTTGTGAAAAACTCCCTGGCCTCAAGTCGCGGATACAACACCCGCTCGATTCCCAGAAAATCAGCACCGGCCGACAATCCCTCCAGGGAAATGCCATCCTGCAGGAAATAGACCGACGCATAAGCCGCAAGAGACCCCACCAGAACCCCGAAACCGATAATCTGGAGCGCTTCAAGCAACACCTCCAGTATCACCCAGTTAGGCCGAAACCCAAGTGCCTGCAGCAGCCCGAACTCCTGGGTACGCTCGAACACGGCCATTAACTGGGTATTCACCACACCAATGGCAATCAGCACAAACATCACCCAGAGCCAGACATAGATAAATCCTTCTGTCAGGTCGTGTATGCCCTTGGTCATGGGCTGCAGCTCATCCCAACTTTGTATGTCCAGTCCCGGTGCGGCTTGTCGTGTCATAGTCACCAGCTGAGGCAACGGGGTCTGTGCCGATGACATCATGGCAATCTCAGAAAGACGACCATCCGCATGCAGTAACTTCTGGGCAGGCCTCAAACCGGTGAACATAAAACTGTCTTCCATGGTGGGAGACGAGGAAAATATGCCAATCACTTTTGCCCCCCGTTCCTCTAACCGACCATTGATATCATTCGCCATAAGGACAATTCTTTTACCGATTCGGGTATTCAGGCGTTTAGCCAGATGTCGTCCCAGAATCACACCCTCATCTTTAGCGTCCTTTAGCTGCACTCCCTGTTTCACACTATCTGCAATAAATGAGACACCCGCTTCCCGATCAGGATCAATACCGACCAGGGTCACCGGCAGGGTTTCATACTCACTCTGGATAATGGCGGGTGTTCGTACCCTTGGCGCCCAGTTGGCCACAGAAGGCGAATTCAACAATTGCAGTAGCTCCCCGGTTGGCTCCGGAAAGCTATGTGCCATGTCCGGGTCGTCCAGATAGTCTTGGGCGTGTATCTGGGCCTCCGCCGTCATATTTTTAAGACTGCCCGCCAGGGAACTGTCGGACCACGCCCGAATCACAGCGTTAAACGTCAGGATCGACCACACTCCAACACTTACAACAAGCAGCGTGATGAGCGTCCGTCGCTGGTTTCGCCACAGGTTACGCCAGGCAAATGGAATCAGGATCAATAACACACGCATCAGGCAGCCCTCATCGCGTCAACCGGTTGCAATCGGCGCACCCGTCGATATGGCAGAATACCTGCCAGGAATATACACAGGGCCATGGCACCCGGCCCGGCGGAAATGCTTAACAGACTAAGGCGCGGGTACAGGCGGCCCGGCAGTCCCCATTGGGAAAAGATGGCCTCTGCCCCCGGCAGCTCCAATCCATAGTGCCCGATCAGCAGAGTCACCACACAGCCCAACCCGATTCCAACCAACAGGCCTAACAGTGCAAGCAGACTTAACTCCATCCAGATCATGACCCCGAGTTTGCCGGGTCTCATGCCGATGGACAGCAGCACCCCAAACTCCCTGGTCCTTTCCAATACAGACATTAAGAGCGTATTGAGAATGATAAACACCACCACAATGACCATGCTGGCGTACCACATAAGGGAAGTGTTCAAGTCCAGATTAATTGCCGCATCCAGACCTGGTTGCAGCTGCTTCCAGGACTTGAGTTCGACTTCGCGATCATTCAGGAGAGGCTCTAAGTCTGGTAAAGCATCGAGAACTCCGGCCAGCGTGGGACCGGTCACCACGATCAGGTTAACCGCCGCATCCATGGCAAAATCCTCCTGAAACCGGGCCAGCGGCATTTCTGACAATTGCCGGTCCAGCTCCGGAGTCCCGGATTCGAAGATGCCTTTTACGGTCAATACGTCCGCCGCAATGCTTCCGTCCAGGCCCTCTCCCAACAGTGTCAGAGAATCTCCCACTTCCACGCCGAGACTGCGTGCCAGTGCAGCTCCCAGAACAATTGCATTGCTGTCTTCGCGATCGAGATAATTTCCGTGAATGATACTGCGGTTCAGACGTGATACCCGAACTTCGCGTTCAGGATCAACACCCAAAACAGCCGCCCCCACACTTTTTTCCCCATTGGAAAGTATCGCGAATGTCGTGGTACGGGGCGCTGTCGTGGCCACTCCGGTCACCGTCTCGATCTGCTTCATGATCGCGTCAGAATCAGCAATCGTTTTCTTCAGGTCCGGACTGTCCTGATAGCCTGTCGGCTGTACCTGGGCATAGCCGTCAATCACCTGCAGAACGTTTTCCTTCATCGTGGCATAGGTTCCCATTTGAAAAGACAACAGAAACACCATGATCAACGCGGCAAAGGCGATACTAATCACATTCAACAGAGTGCGACGAGGCTGCCTCCATAAGTTTCGCCACGCCAATCCAGCCAGCATCATTCAGCTCCTTTGGGGGTAAATGGTCGTGGGTTACGCAGATTGGATTTTGTAAACATGGACTGGGGAATGTCGATATTGAACTGCCCATTCAGATATTCGATTGTTGTCCAGGCATCACCAACATCCGCCTTCTGCATGGTCATGGCCACCGGATAAGGGCGGCCGCCAAGCGTATCCACTTTCACTGTCTGCATCCGTTTCAGCAGCTTCATATCCTGATCGTAGTAATCCTCTCCCAGCATGACACCGTCATCCCTGATATGAATGACCAGCTTTCCCCAGACCGTCGCAGAATCCGGCTTCGGCATGGCTTCAACCTCATACACGGTATGGCCGTCCTGCTGAATATGACTGATCAGTTTGTGGGTGTATTCCGTCAGCACATCATTGGCTTTGGCCAGATCGTTATAGGAAAAGTCAGAGCCCATCCAGGACTGCGCCATCATACTCGCGGGCAGTTTGAGAATCTGATTCAGGCGGGGATTGAAGATCCACATGTCATCTTCCAGCTTGAGCGTCGCATTACCGGCGTCCTTCGCCGGCGCGGTAAACCGAACCAGCGAATCCTCCTCTCCGAGGGTCAGGGCTAACATGCTCATGGAGCGTTCCCAGTCCGGACGATGAACCGTCATGGTGACTTCCGTATAAGAAGATTCACCTCGCCAGTTATCGAAGGTCTCCTTGATCAATTGAGTTGGGTCCGGTTGAGCCGCCCATACGCTATGACATAGGCACATCCCGATAACCCCGATAGCCAGTTGCCCTGCTCCCGACATTCCCCACAACCGTTTAGACATCAATGATTCCCTCCAGATCAGTGCGTGTAGCAATGCCGCGCAGCACCATCTCCAGAAAGTTTTCCGTCAGGTGCCGCACATCAAGTGTCTGATCGAACCAATACTGCAGCATCAGTCCGTCCAATCCCCCCACAAGCCAGGCGGCCACAGCCTCCGGTTCAACATCCTCACGAAACTCACCGATCGCCTTGCCCAACTCGATCAGGCCTGCGGTGATCCCCCGAAACTCCCTATAGAGGGATTCCATCACCGAGCCAAAACGCTCCCTGGCCGGCCCGGAACTGGCCGCCGCCCAAAGCTCCAGAGTTAAGGGAAACATTTCGATGTGATCGTGCAGAGAAGTGACCGTCACCATCAGGAAGGCCGTGAGCTTGTCACTCGCCGTCCCCTCCGACTCCATGGCCTGCATGCACTCCTGCACCAACTCCGCCTGATAGGCCTGAAAAGTCGCGTAGAAGATCTCCTCTTTACTCTTGAAGTACCCATAAAGTGAGCCCTTGCTGACACCCGCCGCTTCCGCAATATCATCCACAGAAGCCCCTTGAAATCCCTTCAGAGAAAACACCTCCGCAGCAGCACGAGTAATCTCCAAACGCCTGGCATCTTTATCAACAATTTTGGGTGCCATTGAATCAAACCTTTTATGACTGACCGGTCAGTCATTATAAACATGGCATTTTGAACGGATCAAGGAGTTGGTTAAATTTGGGTCTGTTTTTGGCTGGATAGGAAAGGTTAAAGATGAGGTTCAATCTATTTTCATATCCCCGCCCGTGTATCCAATTGCTCGCTGATCGCCTGCAGCAGACACGGGTGGAACTGCTATATTTGTATTCAAGAGCGCTTGTGTCAGGAGCGGACATTAGCTTGTAGGTATGAATAAGCCTCAGCGATCACTGACAGATTTATTGCTGTCATAGGTTGGCTGCAGCCTGCTCCCCACCTTCCAGTCGTGGACATGTTTGTTTGCTGGGAAACTACACAGCCAAAAGCAAAGTGAAGAAAATCAAATGCCGCTGGATTAACTTTTCCGGGTGAGGAGATATGGTCGATTTAATCAGATCTTCTATGTTGCTATTCGTACTACTAAACCCGTTCCTATTGATAATTTACCTGATCAATATCGTTCAAAAACTTGAGCGTGGGCTTTTCATACGAATCCTTATACGCGCTGGACTGATCGCCACAGCGGTGTTCTGGGTCTTTACAGCCTTTGGCGACGCGATATTCTCCGATGTTTTCCAGACGGAATTTGCCTCATTTCAAATTTTCGGCGGGGTTGTGTTTCTCATTATCGGATTGCAGTTTGTCTTCCGCGGACCGACGGCAATTGAGATGCTTCAAGGTGAATCAGAGCATCTCGTCGGCGCAATCGCCATGCCCATTCTTATTGGACCGGGCACAATTAGCGCGAGCATCATCATCGGAAAACGACACGATGCAATCCCGGCAGCCGTAATGATCTTTGCCACCGTGTTCATCTCAATTTTAATCATGATCGGCCTTAAGTCATTGCATGATTATGTGCGAAAAAAGCATGAAACCTTGATTCAGAGATACATAGAAATCATAGGACGCATCATGGCGCTTTATGTTGGTACAGTGGCCATCGACATGATCATGCAGGGTACCAGAACATGGATCGGAAAATTCTGAAGCAATCGTTGAAGTGGCTGTAGATAATTTGAGGCTAGGTTCACTTTGGAAGCCTGCCTCACTGAGTTGTAACTGCTAATTACATAGTGGACATTTTAGAACTGGATTCCCTCTCTGATCCACTAAGTCAAACTCAGCCAGAAGCGAGCATTCCTGACATGAATTCACTCGCGGTTTGGGGTCCGCGGTTTGGGGTCAGACCTTACATTTGACATATTTTTGTGAGATGTAAGGCCTGACCCCGGATATTTTGCGCAGGTGATTTAACGATGGAAAACATAGAAAGTTGGGCCTGTTCATTTTCAGGCTGTGATGGCGGTTATCTTAGCGCGAATACATGGTTGTGCGGTATTGAATGGGGTGGTGGTAGCAAAAAACCAGACTACTATGAGAAGACCCTTCCTGAAGAAATTAAAAAGGGATCTGCCGAAGTTAATTTAGAGTGGCACGACTGGGCTGATAGCCTCACTTATCCCTATGGCATTAGCTTTGCCAAATTGTATCAAGCAATAAAGGGGCGAAATGTTGAAGATTATCAGTATGTCCTCAAACTTACGGGCAAAGAACTATTCAAGATGAATCTTTATCCAATAGCATTCGATTCGACAGACCACAATTTGTGGCATCAATATGGGCTAGATAAAATTACAGGGTTTAAGTCTAAATTTCTCTTCAATACATGGTGCTTTTTTAATCGCTTTCCTTTTTTCGCTGAATTAAGGCGTAAGCACAACCCTAAATTGATCATATGTACTGGTATTGACTATTTAAGAGACTTCTTGATGTTTTTCGGCGGCAATACTTCCATCGAAAGACTTAACATTGACCATGTTTCCCCAATATCAGTTGCTAACAGCTACGATCGTCAATTTTTTTGGGTGAAACTGCCTCCCAACACACTATTAGTGGTAGTACCATTTTTCAGTGGCAGATACGGCTTGAACAGCAATTATCTGCTTCAGGAGATAGGCGCAAAAATTAAGAGTCTATTAGATCAATCCATTTGATCTGAGGCAAAAATGGCAGAACGACTTTTGAATCACCTTCTTTCACGCAAATCGCCAAAGGCAGACATCGGTGGAACTGCTATATTTGTATTCAAGCTAAGCAATATAAGAGAGCTTGTGTCAGGAGCGGACACTAGCTTGCATGTATGAATGAGCCTCAATGATCACTGCATAGGTTTATTGCTGTCATAGGTTGGCTGCAACCTGCTCCCTACCCTTCAATCGTGGACATGCTTGCTTGCCGGGAAGCTACGCAGCCAAAAGCAAAGCTAATCCACGCGGTTTGGGGTCATCTCATTAGGCCTGACCCCGGATATTCTTGAGTAAAGCTATGGATCAAATTGAGCTATCTAAGAAAATAGAAGAAATCCTTTATCCATTATTGAAGGGGCTTGGGTACGAGTATCTTGGCGTAGAAGATATTTCGACACAGGCCATACCTAAATGGCTGAAGGGAACATTTAGAAACTCATCGGCAGCCAGAACCGTCGAAGTTGGGTATATCCCTCGGGGAGTTGGGCCAAGTGAAGTATTGAAATGCCATATAGCAGATTTGAATTTCAAGCCGGATGATTTTGATTACACATCTACTAATCAAATATCAGTACCAACTCAAAAGATATCAGAGCTACATAAAGATCTAGATGATAGAGTCTGTATTATATTGGGTGAAATAGCTGCAGAGCTCAAAGAGAATTTCAACGAAGTTCTTTCGGGCGAGGTGTTTGAGACGGAGCATATAGATTGGCAAGGCTTAAAATAGTCAATAGACATAACAAGTCAAAGCACTCGGACATGGTAAAGCCGTCACCTTTTTTGTTCCAAAAAATCCGCCAACTTCACCTGCTGGTGTTTGAGGCGTTATATGCAAAACACTGGATAGGGATATGGCCGAATTATCGCAACGAGATATTGATAACCGCATAAAATATTTAGAGGAAGCAAAGTCGCTTGATTTCCTAAACGCAGTGTTTTGTATTCATTTCTACAATACAGACGTAAAGAGGTGGGGCCCTAGACCCAAGCCTGAAAATATCTCTCCAGATGAGGTTTTTGATAGCTTTACACAGGAAGAGTTCGAGCAAGCAATTGAGAAATGTAAGAAGCTAATTAATCATGGTCGCAAGCTGGGTGATTTAGCGTTTGATCGAACAGAAGCTGGTGAACAAAAGTTCCAAAAAGAGAACGCTATCTACGATCAAGTTAATGGTTGTTTTAACGAAAAGAACTTAGGTAGGGCATTTAACTCAGGTATGCGAGATATGAGGTAAATGCAGCAAACGGGGTCATGGACCCTGTAAATAATTCTGTGTATCTGCCTGGTTATTAAAGATGCTCCGTTAAGCGATCTTCGAACTCGATCATAAATCGGTTCAGCGCTGACTTCCAATTCCTGATCGGCATCGTCCATTTCTTCG
>NZ_MRYI01000158.1 GCF_002260525.1 Hahella sp. CCB-MM4 | reverse complement strand
TAGACGATCGGCTTGAGCACCACGAACAGCGAGTCGTCGTACACCTCCAGCTTGGGCCGCTGGTGCGCCCGCAGCGCGTCCTCCACGGCCAGCGGGTGCAGCCCGAACTCGTCCCGTACCCGATCGAACTCCGCCTCCGTCGGCTCGTGCAGCCCGATCCACAGGAACGCGTCCAGCGCGTCCCGGGCCTCGTCCAGAGCCTCGGAGAAGTCCTCGGGCCGCTCTATGCGGCGCCCGTCCCGGTAGATGGCACAGTCCACGATCACGGCGGGCATTCTTCCCCGTGACCCCGTTCCCACGCACCTCGGACGTACGCTGGCGGGTATGCCCACGCTGATCCTCGTACGCCACGGACGCTCCACGGCCAACACCGCCGGAGTGCTCGCG
>NZ_MRYI01000157.1 GCF_002260525.1 Hahella sp. CCB-MM4 | reverse complement strand
CAGCACAAGCTGGTCGTCGACTACTCGACCGGTATGCGGAAGAAGATCGGGCTCGCGGCAGCCCTGCTCCACAATCCCGAAGTGCTCTTCCTGGACGAGCCGTTCGAGGGCGTCGACCCGGTGTCGGCGCAGACCATCCGGGGCGTGCTGGAGCGCTACACCCGGTCCGGCGCGACCGTGGTCTTCTCCAGCCATGTGATGGAGCTGGTGGAGTCGCTGTGCGACTGGGTCGCCGTGATGGCGGCGGGCCGGATCACGGCGCGGGGCACGCTGGCGCAGGTGCGCGGCGACGCGCCCTCCCTCCAGAGCGCCTTTCTCGAACTGGTCGGCGCGGGCGGCCGGGACGACGGGGACTCCCTCGACTGGCTGGGCGGCTCCCGATGAGCGTGCTGGAC
>NZ_MRYI01000156.1 GCF_002260525.1 Hahella sp. CCB-MM4 | reverse complement strand
CCTTCTTGGCGTTGACGATGTCGACGACCCAGACCAGCGGGTCGCTGGGCTTGATCCCGGACTGCGGGTTCAGCTGCTCGCCGACGATCGCCTCGGCCGTGCCTTCGACCTGCACCCGGCTGCCGACCTTGTGGCCGGCCAGCGCGTCCGCGACCTTGGTCGGCAGCATCTGCCCCTGCTGGCCGACCTCCTGCACGACCTGGGCGCGGGGGGCCTCCGGGTCGGCGCCCTGCCGCTCCGCCCAGGTGGAACCGAGCGCCTCGATGTTGCCGGCGAAGTCCAGGCGGACGATGTCGCCCTTCTTCACCTCGGCGCCGTCACCGGTCGAGACGTCGCTCGCGACGACCTCGTCGGAGACCTTGGCGTCCTTGGCGATCTCGATCTTGGGCTCGGCGCCGAACTTCCCGGAGACCTCGGCGACGG
>NZ_MRYI01000155.1 GCF_002260525.1 Hahella sp. CCB-MM4 | reverse complement strand
CCGCCGAGGGCATCCGGGATGCGGTGATCGTATTCGGGGCCGTTGCCGGGGCGGATGGAGACGCCGCATTGCTCGCAGCATCCCTTGGCACGCTCGAACGCAGCAACGCGGATCTTGGCGGGGAACTCGGAGCGGCGGCGGGTCATTCATGGCCCTCCCGCGCCCAGGCATCGAAGCCCATGCGCTCGGTGAATTTCAGCTGTGCCAGCCGGAAGAACGCGGCGAACTCGGCCTCGCTCATCTTGTCGAACGCGGTGGACTGCGGGCGGATCTCGTCGCGACCGGTCAGCGGGTTGTGGTAGACGTCCACGTAGCCGGTGAGGCGCTTGAGGTCGGCGTGCAGGTGGCTTGCCGTGGGCCATGCGTCAGTCGCAGCGACGGCGGCTTGCAGGCCCGCCCAGTAAGCGGCGTTGCGCGGCAGGCTGCGGCCCTTGCGCGGGATCAGCTTGGCCACCTGACCGATCAGCAGATCGTCGATCATGGC
>NZ_MRYI01000154.1 GCF_002260525.1 Hahella sp. CCB-MM4 | reverse complement strand
GCGCGGTGCGCTGCTGCGGAACGGCGGCGGGGGCCGCCGTCCGAACGGCGGTTTCGGTGGCGAGGTAGGTGGTCCACCATGCGTTGTCGCGGGCGGTGCGGGACCAGAAGGTGCGGAAGGCCCAGCGGGTTTCGTCGCCCGTGCCGACAGGGCACCGTACGCGTCGCAGATGTCCGGCGACGGAGAGGGCGTTGAGGGAGGTGCCGATGGCCTGCTGCCCGTAGAGCGGGAGTTGTCTGGTGAGCTGCTTCACGCTCATCGCGGCCCCGTCGGGCAGGTGGTCCACGAACCCGGCGATGTACCGCTCACGGGCCGGGAGCAGCGCGAAGTCATGGGGCGTGCGGGGTTGTTGGTCCGGGGCGGAGCGTTTGCCGTAGCCGGGCTTGGCCATCGGGTACGCGGCGGAGACTGCGGGGACGGGCAGGGCGGAGCTAAGG
>NZ_MRYI01000153.1 GCF_002260525.1 Hahella sp. CCB-MM4 | reverse complement strand
ACGGGGTCAGCCGCTGGGGCATCAACGTGCCGCTGATCTACACCAAGGCCTATGCCTGCTACGCGTTGATGTGCGTCGTCGCGCCCGACATCCCCAACAACTGGGCCTCGCTGTCGCTGTTCACCATCGCCGCACCCGATTGCATCCTGAACGCCCCGCGCCCCGCGCCGGTCAGCCTGCGCCATGTCTTCGGCCATATGGTGCCGGACCTCGTGCTCGGCGCCTTCTCGCAGGCGCTGCCGGGCCAGATCCTCGCCGAGGGGGCCGCAGCTTTGTGGAACCTGCATATCTCGGCCCGCCCCGTCGCCGGTCAGACCGGGCGTCGTGCCGAGATGCTGCTGTTCAACTCGGGCGGCATGGGCGCGCGGCCGACTCTGGACGGGCTGTCCGCGACCGCCTTCCCCTCGGGCGTGATGACCATGCCGGTCGAGGCGACCGAGCAGACCGGCCCGATCGTCGTCTGGCGCAAGGAGCTGCGGGACGGCTCGGGCGGCGATGGCGAGTTCCGGGGCGGTCTGGGACAGGTGCTGGAGATCGAAGCGCTGCCGGGCCATGAGTTTGATTTCTCGGCGATGTTCGACCGGGTGAACCA
>NZ_MRYI01000152.1 GCF_002260525.1 Hahella sp. CCB-MM4 | reverse complement strand
GCAGCGCGAGGCGCTCGGTCTCGGCCGGGGTCGAGAGGCGCTGGCAAGTGCTCAGGACGCGGGCCTTCGAATTCTGCAGATCGCCGGCCCGCGAGTGCAGGCGGAAGTAGTTATAGACGATTCGCAGCGAGTGGCGCGGCGGACGTCCGGTGACGACGGTGCCGGTCTTGCGGCGACGCGACAGAACGCCTCCGGCGGTCAATTCCCCCAGAGCGCGGCGGATCGTGCCGACCGAGACGCGGAATTCCTGGGCAAGTGCCGTCTCGGAAGGCAGCACCGTGCCGGCCGGCCAGGTGCCGGACTCGATTCTCGCGGTCAGCTGCTCGGTGATCGCCCTATAAATAGGCATATTGAGGGGAGTATTGATTGAAATGTGACCACTCCAGCGCATTCAGGACCCATCTGGGCACCGTTGCCATGACCTTCGCTGATTCAGGATTGACGTCAAGTCCGGCCCTGCGCTTATTTCTATATAGTTTACAGATAAGGACCGAAAGTGAC
>NZ_MRYI01000151.1 GCF_002260525.1 Hahella sp. CCB-MM4 | reverse complement strand
TCGCCAAGGAGCAGTCCGGCATCGCTTCCGGTGCGCTGAACTCGGCGCGCCAGACCGGCGCCGTCCTGGGCGTCGCCGTTCTGGGAGCGGTGATCGGCGGCGCGACGTCGGTCGCCTCCGGCACCCGCGTCGCGCTGGTGGTGGCGGGTGTCGTCCTGCTCGCCGGCGCGGGAGTGGTCGCCGCCTGCATCGGCCGTGCCGCACGGACGGACGTGTGACCGGCGGAGCGCGAGGGGCTTCAGAAGAACTCGGCGGGTCTTCGGACGGAGATCAGGGAGGCCGCTCTGGCCTTGTTGACCGCGTCGGTGCGTGAGACGGCGCCGAGCTTGCCGAAGATGTTGCGCAGGTGCCGCTTCACCGTGGGCTCCGACAGTCCGAGTGAAGCGGCGATCTGCGCGTTGCTCATCGCGCAGGCGGTCAGGTCGAGCACCTCCCGTTCCCGCTCGGTCAGCCGGACGCCGCTGCTCTGCCCCGTGG
>NZ_MRYI01000150.1 GCF_002260525.1 Hahella sp. CCB-MM4 | reverse complement strand
GTCCTCAGTTGCTCGCGTCCACTGTGTTAGTTCTGAAATAACGAACGGCTGTGTTGTTGCCCGGTTGGTTTGATTGTTTCATAGTGTTTCGGTGGTCATTGCGTTAGGGAAACGCCCGGTTACATTCCGAACCCGGAAGCTAAGCCTTTCAGCGCCGATGGTACTGCAGGGGGGACCCTGTGGGAGAGTAGGACGCCGCCGAACAATTATTGTGGGAGAGCCCCGCACCGTGATGGTGCGGGGCTTTTCTGCGTTCCGGGCCCGGTCCCGGTCGCGCAGACCGGCACGGCGCCGCCGGCCCCGCTCGGCGGCCCGTCCCCCTCCGGGCCGGCCCGCAGGTCCCTCAGAGACGACCTGCGCCTTTCAGAGCCAAATACGCATCGGCCAGCGCGGGAGCGAGATGGTCCGGGGTGGCGTCCACCACGACGACGCCATGGCGCCGAAGCCGGTCGGCCGTGCGGCGACGGTCCGCCTGGGCCTGGCCGGCGGCAGCCGCGTCGTACA
>NZ_MRYI01000149.1 GCF_002260525.1 Hahella sp. CCB-MM4 | reverse complement strand
ACCCACAGCATCGCCGGATTCACCATCGGCCGCTTCGCGAACTACTTCTTCCTGATGCTGCTCGTCACGCTCATCGTGGTCGTCGTCTTCCGCCGCAGCGCCGAATCCCGCATCGGCCGAGCCTGGGTCGCCATCCGCGAGGACGAGACCGCCGCCGAAGCCATGGGCATCAACGGCTTCCGCACCAAACTCGTCGCCTTCGCCCTCGGCGCGACCCTCGCCGGGCTCGCCGGAGCCGTCCAGGCGCACGTCACCTACACCGTGACACCCGAGCAATACCAGTTCGCGCACGCGGTCCCGCCCAACTCGGCCTTCCTCCTCGCGGCGGTCGTCCTCGGCGGCATGGGCACCATCAGCGGACCGCTCGTCGGCGGCGCCCTCCTCTTCCTCATCCCCGCGAAACTCCAGTTCATGAGCGACTACCAGCTCTTCGCCTTCGGGCTCGCCCTGGTCCTCCTCATGCGCTTCCGCCCCGAGGGCCTCATCGCCAACCGGCGCCAGCAACTGGAGTTCCACGAGAAGGACGAAGCACCCGCCACTCTCACCAAGGCAGGGGCCTGACGATGACCACCGACACCACCACCG
>NZ_MRYI01000015.1 GCF_002260525.1 Hahella sp. CCB-MM4 | reverse complement strand
AGCGAGCTGGAACCACCTGATCCCTTTCCGAACTCAGAAGTGAAACAGTTCAGCGCCGATGGTAGTGTGGTTCGCCCATGTGAGAGTAGGTCGTCGTCAGGCTTCTAATTAAGAGCCCCATCCAGGTTTCTGGGTGGGGTTTTTTATTGCCTGGTGGAAAGGCTGCCGCCTCCTCCTGCATTCCCCGTCTTTACTTCCGAGACCTGAATTCCTGCATCTGCTGACGATCATTTATCCCAGAAGGGATTTAACTTCGCCCCTGCAATCTTCAATTGATCGATTCTAAACCTATATCTGTATTTGCTGATTAACCTTTTTTGTCTGCAATATATACTCCTTTAAAGGTTAACCCGAAGAAGAAGGATTACGATGGCTAGAGCAATGTTAATTACAGGTGGCACGCGGGGAATTGGTGCATCTCTCAGTCGATTGGCAGTTGAACAAGGATATCAACTTTGCCTTACGTATAGATCAAATAAAGATGAAGCGCTCCGACATGTTGATCAGCTACGGAACTCTGGCGCTGTCGTCAAACTAATACAGTTGGATGTGAGGGACAAAGAGGCAGTTGAGCAAGCTTTCAAAGCCGCAGGAGATCAGTTTGGACAGATCGATGTTCTTGTTAACAATGCTGGGATTGTTGCCCCTTCAGGACGTATGGACACTTTCTCTGCATCTCGTATTGAGAATATCTTCGCGACCAATGTATTCGGCTCCATATATTGTAGCCAATGTGCAGTTAAACAAATGTCGAGCAGGTACGGAGGAAAGGGAGGCGTTATTGTGAATGTTTCATCTATCGCTTCGAAGCTCGGTTCCCCTGGGGAATATGTCGATTATGCAGCTTCTAAAGGCGCAGTGGACAGTTTAACGATAGGGTTGGCAAAAGAGGTCGCGGACGAAAATATTCGGGTGAATGCCGTGAGACCTGGAATTATTTATACGGATATTCATCGTGATTCTGGTGACATCAACAGACCGGATAAGCTAAGCCATGCTATTCCCATGAAAAGGCCAGGCCAACCCGAAGAGGTAGCGCGTTCCATATTGTGGTTGGCTTCTGATGATGCGAGTTATGTTACAGGGGCGATTCTAGATGTTTCAGGGGGGCGCTAAGTCTCTTGAATAGACGCTTGTAGGTTGCAAGGTGTGGGTCTAGCATGAAGTATCTGACTGTTAGCTGCTAAGCTGTTGTCGTACCGCAGACCAGTCACTATTGCTGAAATCTATGGCTAGAGGTGACTTATGACTTTGCGAATTAATTCTGAAGCTCCCAACTTCACTGCAGAAACAACGCATGGGCGTATTAATTTCCATGAATGGATTGGTGATGGCTGGGCTATTTTGTTTTCACACCCAAAGGATTTTACCCCGGTCTGTACCACGGAGTTGGGTTATATGGCGGGACTTGAAGACGAGTTTGCCAAACGTAATTGTAAGATTATAGGCCTGAGTGTTGATCCAGTAGACAGTCATAAAGACTGGGAAAAAGATATCGAAGAGACACAGGGTCATGCTGTGAACTATCCGATGATTGGCGATACGGATCTGGCAGTGGCCAAACTTTATAATATGTTGCCTGAGGATGAAGCAGGAACTTCACAAGGAAGAACGGCTGCAACCAATGCTACCGTCCGCTCAGTATTTGTAATTGGCCCTGATAAGAAAATTAAGTTGATGATGACCTATCCAATGACTACGGGAAGAAATTTTGATGAAATTCTCAGAGCATTGGACTCAATGCAATTGACTGCAAGGCATCAGGTGGCAACGCCAGTAAACTGGAAGCAAGGAGAGGATGTGATTATTGTGCCTGCTGTAAGTGACGACGAAGCTGCTAAAAACTACCCTGACGGTTGGAAGACCGTGAAGCCTTATTTGCGAATTGTATCGCAACCCAAGTAGTCTGGATTAGATTAACCAAATACTAAAAAGCCTCCTGATCGCGGAGGCTTTTTAGCTTTGGGGATTGGGTTCAGGAATGAGAAATTAGATTTGCACTCGGTGCTATCAATTTTCCTAACTAATTCGTCTGATTAATCGACATCCGCTGTAAACTGAGTCATCAGTGCGACGTTCATGCTGTGGTCAAATGCCGGACAGCAGGCAACGGTTTTGATTCGGCATTCTCCGGACTTTGATTCAAAATAGAGCGCATAGGCGGCTGCTTTCTGGTGCTCCTGACATTGAATATCGCCTATGGCGTCGCGATAAGTGGCGACCAGGTAGTCTTCGGCGTCCTGGCGTTCCTGTTCCTCCCGGAAAGTATCAGCGCTAACCTCTTCCTCGTCGATGTAGTAAGTGACGTCGTTCATTGATATACCCTTGATTCTTTTTGCTGAAATTTTTATCCGTTTGATCAGATAAGCGATATCAAGTGACGTTTCCCTTTACCTAACTTTAGATAATAAAGGGTAATGCAATCGGGTATACCAAAAGACTGGCAGCATTGCCAAATAGAACGATCGTGGCAACTCGATTAGGTGCTTGGTTGTACTGATCGGCCAAAAGATAATTGAGAACGGCTGGAGGAAGAAGTGAATAGAGGACTAAAAGCTGCATCTCAATTCCTTTCAGATCAAGGATCTCGACGGCAACTATGGCAATAGCCAGACCCGATAGCGGTGCCCAGATAGCCATCAAAGTCCCGATAAACCAGTCAGACCAGTGCATATTCACCATGCGTGTACCCAAAGTAAATAACATGAGTGGGATGGCGACCTGACCTGCCAGCTCAAGACCACGTTCAAGCCAAAGCGGAAAAGGAATTTCTAGTTGCCCAACTATGAGGCCGAGAATCGTGGCAATAATCATCGGGCTGCGTAAAAGCTTAAAGCCGCTATGAGAGGTAAGAATTTTAAGTCCCACGGTAAAATGAAGGCTATTTGCGATGACGAATAGCAGGACCGCGAGAGGAAGAATGTCGTCTCCAAAAGTATAGACAGCAAGTGGGAGTCCAAGATTTCCAGTGTTTCGGAACATCATTGGTGGAACCAGCACTTTTGCTGGTACAAGCCTGCACCAGGCGAGTGACAGAACGCCCGGTAGCAAGACAACCATAATGGTGGCAAGAATCAGAGGCAAATACCCAGAGAGATCTAAAGCATCTTTCGAGAGTGCAGAAAAGATCAGGATGGGAACAAAGACATCCAGATTGGTCTGGTTCATGGTGCTGGCACTTATAGGTTTGATCTTCTGATAGCCAAGACCAATGAGTACAACGGCGAATACTGGAACAACGATGCTGACGACCTGGCTGAACATGAGAAACCATTAGTAGCGAAAATCTAGAGAGAGAAGCAGTATAGCCTGATAGTTGTTCATGCCAATACTTATAGACTATTCGCTAGTAGGCTTAAAAAGGTAGGGCAGGTCGGGTGTGCCGGGTATTATATTTCGCCACTAGAAGAATTCGATATGGCCACTTGATGTCCTGTTATGGCAAAGCACCAGGTCAGGTGCTAGCCTTCCTATCAGTCAGGTAAATCTATCAACCAAATAATCGTATCAACCAAGTTAACGGGGCGGGTCCCTGAATCACTATCTGAAGGAATAAACTATGGCCGATGGCGGTGTGTTCAGTTTGTTGGGGAAAAGACGTTTCCTGCCTTATTTTCTAACCCAGGCTTTTGGTGCGTTTAATGACAACCTGTTCAAGCAGGGGATTCTCCTGTTGTTCACTTATGTTATCGCGACTGCCGATAGCGCTTCCCTGATTAATATGGCATCCGGACTATTTATTCTGCCTTTCTTTCTGTTCTCGCCATTGGCAGGGCAAATTGCAGATAAAATTGAAAAAGCCAAGCTGATCCAGTGGATTAAAATGGCTGAAATCGTATTGATGATTATGGCCGCAGCAGCTTTCGTGATCCAGTCCAAGGAATTTCTGCTGGTGTTGTTGTTCCTGATGGGGGCTCAATCATCCATGTTTGGTCCGGTAAAGTATTCGATTCTTCCTCAGCATTTGGAAAGTAAAGAGCTATTAGCCGGAAATGCTTTGGTGGAGATGGGAACCTTTCTCGCGATACTTTTTGGGACCATTATTGCGGGCGTGTTGTTCGTGATGCCTGGCGGTATCAATATTATTTGTGTAGGAATAGTGGTCGTGGCTGTGATTGGTTACTTGAGCAGTCGCTATATTCCGGATGCACCCTCTTCCAATCCTGATCTGAAACTCAACTTCAATCCTTTTATAGAAACCCTTGAGACCATTCGTAACATTAAGGATAACCGGGCGGTTCTTCTTTCAATCATGGCGATAAGCTGGTTCTGGTTTCTGGGAGCCAGTTACCTGACCCAGTTCAATCTATTCACCAAAGAATACTTAATGGGCGATCCTGCCGTCGCTACAAGCCTGCTGACGCTTTTTTCAGTGGGAATCGCCATAGGCTCGCTGTTCTGCTCAAAGTTGTCAGAGGGACAGGTAGAGCTGGGTTTGGTGCCGATAGGTTCTTTAGGATTGACGATATTTGGTGTTGATCTGTTCTTTGCTACGCCAGATCTGGGCGGAATATCCGAGAGGGGAGTCATGGAGTTTCTGTCGGATAGCCGCAGTTATGGTGTACTGATCGACCTGTTGTTAATTGGCATATTCGGGGGCTTCTATATCGTTCCTTTATATGCTTTGATTCAGGAACGTAGTGACGAAAAACGCCGTGCTCAGGTGATCGCACTTAACAATGTCATGAATGCCATTTTCATGGTGGTGAGTGCGGCAGCTGCGATATTCATGCTCTCACTGCTTAAGCTGTCGATCCCCCAATACTTCCTGGTCCTGGCCGTTATGAATGGCGTCGTAGCGATATACATCTACCATCAGGTACCAGAGTTTGTGCTCAGGTTCTGTATCTGGATGTTGGGGCATACGATGTATCGCGTATCAAAATCAGGCATGGAGAATATTCCCCAGGAAGGAGCGGCTGTACTGGTATGTAATCACGTCAGCTATGTCGATGCATTACTGATTGGTGGAGCGGTGAAACGTCCAGTGCGTTTTGTGATGGATAGAAATATTTCGCAAATGAAGGGAATGGCCTGGTTTTTCAAGTTGGCAAAGACCATCCCGATTACCTCAGAAAAGCGGGACCCGGAAGTCTACAGAAAAGCTTTTGAGTCGATTGATGAAGCGCTGGCAAACGGTGAGCTCGTGTGCATTTTTCCCGAGGGAAGGCTGACAAAAGATGGGGAAATTGACCGGTTTAGAAAAGGTGTGGAGCTGATTGTTGAGAGAAATCCGGTGCCGGTCATTCCAATGGCATTGCGCGGACTATGGGGATCATATTTCAGTCACAAAGATAAGCCGGCTCTAGCGAAATTGCCTAGCAGATTCTGGTCGAAAGTTGAGCTAGTCGTTGACGCTTCCGTTCGGCCACAGGAAGTGTCTGCCGAAGCGCTGGAAGATCGGGTTAAGGCGTTGAGAGGGGCATTTGCCTGAGAGTTTGCTCAGGCAAATTGAAAAGGTGCTATCGCTCAGCAATAGCGCCTTTTTTTACACCTTCATAGCAACGTACCAGAAAGACGTTCTGTGGGCGCTGCTGCTTCAATGTTTGCGCGATATGTTCTGCAATCCACTCAACGGTGGTGTCAGTGTCGATCAGGTAGGTGGAGTGTTTGGGTACCAGGAGTTCGAATGATCCCTGCTGGGCTTCATACCCAAAACGTACATGTGCTGTGCCCTGGTAAGATTCTTCTTTAACAACGTCAGCCTTGCTGCCCAGATAGATATCTTTCCATTTCTTTGCCCACTGGTATTCGATCAACTGACTACGTTGACCATCGGTAAATATTTCCAGTTTGGAACGGTGGCCATGGGCAATTCGCTGGCAGTTGCCACCATGTTTTTTCAGTCCGTGTGTATAGTGGTAGTAGGCGCCCTGAATTAACTCTTCCCGCAACGTAACTTTTACCGACTTAACGTTTTTAGGGACGACTGACTGCAGATGTTTATTCAAGATCGGCTGAATTTCGTCAATGGTGATCTCATTTGTGGGCAATAACGTGATTGCGCTGGTAGGGCATTTGCACTCAATTCTTCCGTTGCTTTGCAGGTTCAGTGCAACTTCGATTCGATCGCCATCATTGTTAACTTCAAGGCCGTCAATTTCCTCTGGAATTACCAGTTTGTGATCAATCAGATCCTCTGCAGCATCCCGTAAGACTTTCTTGACGTCACCAAAATCAAACACCATTCCTTGTTCATCGAGCTTGCCGGCAAGTTCAATGTCCAGAATCCAGCTCTCCCCGACAATACCTCTTGTGGGATGCAGGTATGAGAAGTCCAATACCGTAAGATGGTCAACAAACAAGCGATTCATAAGTTAGTGATTAAAACTCCAGGTGGATAATGGTGGCTGTTGTCAGCCCGCGAAGTATACAGGTGTGTGAGGGTATAGACTATTACTTCCCCGATAGGCTTGCAAAGTAATCCGTCGCCAAAAGGTTTTCGATCATTTTCAGGGATAAGCCCCAGATACGGTATTTCCTATAGTGAAAGCACGGCATTTTGAAGCTAAAGCCACGGACTCTCCATTGGAAATACTGCCTGGATTCCGTTTTAAATACCGATAAGGGTATCCAGACAGCATCGGTCGCCTCATGCGACAAGTGAAACGGGGTTCTCTTCTTCACCTCAAACACAAAAGGGTGCACTGCCATAGGGCGGAATGAGTTGTGGGACTTAGTCCAGACAGTATTCAGATGTAGATCGGGCAGAGTATCAATATGTATTCCGACTTCTTCATGAAGCTCTCTCAGCGCAGTGGCTTCATGGCTGCGATCAGAAAGCTCCTGTCGTCCCCCGGGAAAGGCCATATCACCAGACCATGGATCATCAGGTCGTTCGGCACGCTGGACCATCAGAATGCTGGGAGTTGGGCTCAGGGAACACAATATTGCCACGGAAGAATGATTGGCCAGTCTAAAGACCGGCCGCAGGGATCTGGATATGCCTCTGGAAGCTGCAGGTGGTGTCTGTTTGCTCAAGGAGGATAAGAGTCAGTGGTATTAACCAAAGACTCCTGAGATAAAGGCAATACCTGCCGCAAACACTCCAATACTGATCGATAAAGCAATCATATAGGCTTTGTTGTTGGCCGCTTTCTGGGATTTTGCATAGAGCTCAATCGTGCGTTGGGCAATATCCTCAGCGGTTTCACGGGAAATATCATGGGCCTGTTGAATGGCTTCCGCCTGAAGGGTTTGCCAGAACTCCGTATCAATTGACTGAACTGTTGTCATATGATCTTTCAGTTCATCCAACTGATTCTGTGTCATGGAGGAGCTGCCTCCATCGCCACTGGATTTGATTTCGTCTTTGATCTCAGCCAGCTGATCGCTGATAGACAGAGCCAGCTCAGCTGCAATTTCCTCTTTCAGGGACGACAGGCGGCTTTCGAGCTTTTCTTCAAACCCGTTAAAGCGTTCTTCCTGACGGGATTGTATGTCGTCTGACAAGCGCTTCAGGTGCGCATACTGCTCATCGAACAGATCGCTTAACAACTCGTGCATGCGAGTGTTGAGAGTCGTCTTGACCGAAGAACGGGCTACCTGCTCAATCATTTCGATCGGCAGATTGAAGGCAGTACCGTTAACATGGTCCTTGACCGTCGGTTCCTTGACCTGGGGAGCAGGTGCCTGCGCGTAGGATTCTTCTTCATTGTCGTCCACATCGTGGTCGCTGAAAGTGAAATCCAATGCGGTCAGATCAATCGGTTCATCTGGCAGAGTGCCTGCTTCAATGTCTTTGTTCAACTGATCGAGAATATTGGATAACCCCTCATTCTGAGGGGGTTTGGTCAAAATGTTATAGATGCCAAAGCGCTTGGCTGCATCCTCAAATTCCTTGGATTTTTTTGAGGTGCACATAATGATGGGAATGCCGGCGGTCTGTGGGTTGGATTTAATCGCTTTGGTTGCTTCCACACCATTCATGCCAGGCATAAGGTGGTCCATGAAAATCACGTCAGGACGATCGTTCTTGTCGAGATAATCCAGGGCTTCCTCTGCCGAGCCGGCCATGTCTACATTCATGCTGACGTTTTCCAGCAGTTTGCTCAGGGCAAAACGTGCCACTTTGGAATCATCAACGAGTAATGCACTCTTAATAGTCATGGTCTACCTCAAATACCTTCTGTGCCAATTCAAGCGCCTCGCTTACCAGCCTTCCAAAGGAGGGCACTGGGTTGCGCGATAGCTCTTGAGTCTGTAGCAAACCCCTGGCTCACTACTGCGTGCTGTAAATATTTCGCCTTCCGGGGTGGTTAATGTTGCCATACCGAAAGGCTTGCCAAATTTGAATGTTCCGCTGATGGAACTGCCGTTGGGGTTTTTCAGCTCTCCCTGGCCATGGAACTTACCTTCAAAAAACTGTCCGGAGTATTTCTTGCCATCGGCATACACCAGTTCGCCTTTGCCCTGGAACTCTCCATTGGCAAAGCCGCCTTCATAGTGTGTGCCGTCAGGAAGGGTCAGACTGCCACTGCCGTGATACTGGTTTTCGGAAAAACCGCCTACATAAAGGGTTCCGTCTTTGGCTGTGTATGTGCCCTGGCCATTAAGCTTGCCGTCGACCCAGTAGCCGGTATAAATATCGCCATTGGCAAGCGTCAGTGTACCTTCGCCGTTAAAGGCATCTGCTCTGAACTCTCCAGTATAGCTATCGCCATTGGATTTGCTCAGGGTTCCCTCGCCATGTTTGCGGCCTTCGTACCACTCGCCGGAGTATTGTGTTCCATCAGGTAGAATCAACTCTCCACGGCCATGAAACAGCTTATTCTCAAAGTCGCCATGATAAACCGTGCCGTCACTTCCAGTATAGGAGCCCTGTCCGGTAACGACACCCTGTTTCCAAACGCCGTCAACATATTGAACGACTGTAATTCTGTCCAGAGTCACACTCAGACTGCGCCGGTCACCTCTTGCCAAGTCCACAGTAGAGCGCCAGGTCTTGTAGCCTTCCTTGGAGACGATGACTTCATACTCACCGGCAGGAAGTTCTGCGTTTATCGCGCTGGAGCCGTAATTCCTACCGTTAATGGCAACCTTATCGTTGGCTACGTTGGAGTGAATATATAAGTGGCCTGTTTTCGGCAACTCTGGCTTAGGCTGAACAACCGGTGCAGGTTGGGGGGCTGTGAGCGCCTGTTGCACTGATTGCTGTGGCACCGAAGGTGGCGTCTGTGAATCAGTGGAGGCCACCATGTGGGCCGCTTCTTCCTGTTTGCTCAGCTCCTGTTGTTGCTCCGGGGTGAGCTGATCAACAAACAAAATAGCGTCTTCAACCGATTCGCCGGGAATGTCATCCGTAGGGCGAAACTGTTCGAGCTCTTCAACAAACTTATTTTCTGCTGTTTGGGTTTCCTTAACGGCCACCTGTGCCGGGCTTTCGTGCGACTCAGCCGGTTTTGTATTTCCGGCAGACGGCGCGGCAGCATCGATTGGAGCAATGTCGCGCTGGTGCACTGCGAACCCGGCTGTTACCAAAAGCATGGCAGCCAGAGCATTTACAAACATCAGTGGCCTGAGATCGACCATTACACCTACCTGAATTTATTTGGACTTATATCAGATCAATTGTAACCCATGTTAACGGGTAAACTTGAGGAATGTAACCAAATCGCCCCCAGCTTGGAAGTTTTGCTTATAGTGTCACATTCTAAATGGAAGTAGCTCACGCCAAATGTTTGATCTGTTTACATTTTGTTACGTAAATGTAATTCCTCCCAAGCCCTCATATGTACATCAGCTTCGTATTCGTAAGGGCTTTTAAAGGGAGTAAGAATGAAATCAAATACGGCAAACGTGAAGCCTATCGAGAACCAGGCGATAAACAGAGTTTCAATGGTCGCAGCCTGGCTCTGAGGGTTGGCTTCCACAAAGGCCTGCAGGCTGGGCAGAAGGTTCTGAACCATTGCGACGGGATTAAAACGGTTCAATACCAGAGGTACCCAAAAAGCAATGAATACCGGGAAAAAAGTAAATGACCACAAAAAGCGGCGCAGCAGATAAATCAGAATGGCTTTCAGGTAACGCCGCCTGAGTTCCGGGATTTTTGTGATAACCTGGAGGTATCGTTTTCTTTCTACCCAGTAGGCTTCAATTTCAACCCGGGGAACTTCCTCATTTTCTGTTGTTGGGGCGTCAGTGGGCTTGGCAGGTTGTGTTTCAACCGCTCCGATCTCTTGTACTGCACTGGTTTCAGCAGATGGAGTTTGATCGGTTTCAGTCGCCGGGACTTCCTTTTCAGGATTATTTATCGCGTCGATAGAAGCGGTTTCGTTGCTGTTATCTGTTGACATGTAGTATGTTTCGCCCTAGTGAAGCAACATCTAATATTAAATGAGTTGGTTGGATAATGTTGGAAATAATGGATGCAACCTTATGACAGATCAAGACGTTAGTGCCAGGGGCGTAAAAAATGTTGCTCTGATCGCCCATGACAACTGTAAGCAGAAATTATGCAATTGGGTTGTCAGGCACCGTGAAAAGTTTGTTCATTGTCGTCTCTCTGCAACGGGCACTACCGGTAAGCTGATCGCAGAGCAAAGTGGGTTGCAGGTTCATCGTTTTCACAGCGGACCACTTGGTGGTGACCAACAGATAGGGGCATTAATTTCTGAGGGTCAGATAGATCTTCTGATTTTCTTCTGGGATCCGCTTGAGCCCATGTCCCATGACCCCGATATTAAGGCCTTGCTTCGCTTGGCAACGCTCTGGAATGTACCTACGGCTTGTAACGAGTCGACTGCCAATTTCCTGGTTTCCTCTCCTTCGTTCAGCACTTACCAGCCTGAGCGACCGAGTTTTGAGGGGTATCTGGGGCGGTCGGTTCCCTGAGTCAGGTAGTGGTTGTTGTAGTCGGCATTCCTGAATCACAAGACTATTAATAGTCAGAAATATGAATAGATAATAGTCTGAAATATGAACAGAATTTGGTTGGATTTCAATGTCAAAGCAGTTATCTCTCGATATCGCTTATAAAACTTTCGAATGTGTTTCCCGCACTCATATTGATGCATTGCACGTTGAGCTGCAGGAATTCAGACACCCACGAACCGGAGCGCGTCACTATCATCTCCATGCGGATCAGAAGGAGAATGTGTTTCTGGTTGCATTGCGCACTGTGCCCACGGATTCAACTGGCGTTGCCCATATCCTGGAACACACGACGTTGTGTGGAAGTCAGCGTTACCCTGTTCGTGATCCGTTTTTCATGATGACACGACGTTCTCTGAATACGTTCATGAATGCCTTCACTTCCAGTGACTGGACGGCTTATCCCTTTGCCAGCCAGAACCGCAAAGACTTTTTTAACCTGCTGGACGTTTATCTGGATGCGGTGTTCTTTGCCAACCTGAATGAGTTGGATTTCGCCCAGGAAGGTCATCGTCTCGAATTTGAAGAGCCGGAAAATACCGAGTCTGCGCTGGTATACAAAGGCGTTGTGTATAACGAGATGAAAGGAGCGATGAGTTCGCCCATGTCGCAGTTGTGGGCGACTTTCACCAAGCATCTATATCCGACCTCCACCTATCACTTCAATAGTGGGGGAGAGCCGGATCATATACCTGACCTGACCTATCAGCAGCTACAGGCGTTTTACAAAAAACACTATCACCCAAGCAATGCTCTGTTCATGACTTATGGTGATATCGATGCCAAAAGCCTGCAGGAAGAGTTCGAAGAAAAAGCACTTCAGCATTTCAAGGGAACCGGCGAAAAGGCAGGTGTTAGTGAAGAGAAACGCTATTTTGCGCCGGTCAGGATACAGGAATGCTATCCGATCACCGGGGAAGACGATGTATCCCATAAGACCCATCAGATTATCGGGTGGTTGTTAAGTGAGAGTGCGGATCTGGAAAATAACCTGGAAGCCCATTTATTGACCAATGTTCTGCTTGAGAATAGCGCCTCTCCATTGATGCAGGCTCTGGAAACAACGGATCTTGGTCACTCTCCATCCGGCCTGTGTGGACTTGAAGATTCCTATAAAGAGATGGCTTTTGTCTGTGGTATAGAGGGCTCCGATCCTGAAAAAGCCGCTGATTTTGAAGCTCTGGTTCTGGGAGTATTGGAAACCGTTGAGCGGGATGGCGTTCCACTTGAAAAAGTAGAGGCTGTATTACACCAGCTGGAACTGAGTCAGAGGGAGATTTCGGGCGACTCATACCCTTATGGCCTGCAACTGATTCTGGCGGCTATGACGCCTGCATTACAGGGCCAGGACCCTGCACAAGTGCTGGATATCGGTCCGGTACTGGTAAAACTTCGCGAGCGTATCAAGGACCCTGAATACATCAAGTCTTTGGTGCGGAAGCTTCTGTTGGAAAACAAACACCGTATTACACTGACGCTGGCTCCGGATACCTCTCTGGAAGAGCAGCGTGAAGAGTATCTCAAGGGCAAACTGGAAGGTATCAAGTCCAAACTCAGCGACGACGAAAAGGCCTCTATTGTCACCCAGGCCAAAGCGCTGCTGGATCGACAGAATCAAAAGGATTCTGAAGAAGTCCTGCCCAAAGTAGGGCTCGACGATGTACCTCTGGATATTCATATACCGGAACCGGTTGATGGTTCAGAAGCCGAACAGGCAACGGCCTATGCGCAGGGAACCAATGGACTGGTATACCATCAGGCCATTATTCCTTTACCGGATCTTTCGCCAGAAGAACTGCAAATCCTACCTTTGCTTTCCTATTGTCTTCCGGAGGTTGGAGCCGGCGACAAGAGTTATCTGGAAATGCAGGAATTGCAGTCAGCCTACACCGGGGGGCTCTCTTCGTATTGGGAGATCCGTGGAGAGGTGGATGATGAGCAGAAATGCAAAGGTTTCCTCGTGATGTCCGGCAAGGCGCTGGAGCGCAATCAGGAAAAGATGGTCGATTTGATGAAGCTCACTCTGACGAATCCTCGTTTCGATGAGCATGAGCGGTTCAGGGAGCTTATTGCATTGCTGGCGTCCCGCAGAGAGCAGGGCGTGACCAGTAATGGTCATGGTTTGGCGATGGCTGCGGCGGCCAGTCTGTTAAGTCCAAGTTCCATGGTTTCCCATAAAACCAGTGGATTGGAAGGTGTGCGTTGGATTAAGAAACTGGACAAGGAAATTCGCGAACCTGGCCCATTGCAGGCACTTGCGACTGAACTGCAATCCCTGCACAAGAAAATCATTGCAAACCCAATCCAATTTCTGGCAATAGCGGAACCTTCGAAAGTAAGTTCTCTGAAGACGGCTATTACAGACGGATGGAATCAGGTTGGCGGACACCATCCGGTTTCTGAGTTGTCGCTGCCTCCGACCCGAGAACATGTGAAGGTTGGTTGGGTAACCAACAGTCAGGTGAACTTCTGTGCCAAAGCGTTTGCCACCGTCGTGGGTGAGCACCCGGATGCGGCCGCATTGACGGTGCTGGGACACTATTTGCGAAATGGTTATCTGCACAGGGCGATCCGTGAGCAGGGTGGCGCTTATGGAAGTGGTGCGAGTCAGGATAACGCCAATGCTATTTTCCGTTTCTTCTCCTATCGTGATCCGCGTATCGAAGGGACATTGCAAGACTTCGCCGGTTCAGTGAAGTGGATGCTGGAGGCAGAGCACAGCGAAGACGAACTGGAGCAGGCGATCCTGGGAGTTGTATCCAGCATCGATAAGCCAAAGTCTCCGGCGGGAGAAGCCAAATCTTCCTACCACAGCGAATTGTTCGGGCGTACACCAACGCAGCGTAAGGAATTCCGCAAGCGCATATTGCAGGTGGAAATGGATGATCTGAAAAGGGTCGCGGAGAAATATCTGGCGACAGAAGACTGCAGTGTGGCTGTTGTGGGCGGTGAAAGTGCCCGCAATGCATTTGAAACGCTGGAGCTTGATATCCAGAAGCTGTGATATCTTCCCTGTAAGGTTTTATGCCGGGAGAAAGATTTTCTCCCGGCTTGATGACTTAACTGATTCTCCTTTCTATACCCGTCATCATCAGCAGACGGGTGGATATTTCCTCCACCGAATAATCTGTTGAATTCAGATAAGGGATCCGTTCCCGTCGATATATCAGTTCCACTTCTTCCACTTCATAGTTGCATTGCTTTATGGATGCATACTTGGAGTTTGGTTTGCGCTCGTTGCGAATCAGGGATAGCCGCACCGGGTCGATTGTCAGGCCAAATAGTTTTCCTCGATGCTTACGCAGAACTTCCGGTAATCGCTGGTCGACAATATCGTCTTCCGTCAGCGGATAGTTTGCCGCTTTGATGCCGTATTGCAGGGCGAGATAGATGCAGGTTGGTGTCTTTCCGCTGCGAGAGACGCCGACCAGGATGATATCGGCATCCGAATAGTATCGGGTGCGGGCGCCATCATCATTCTCCAGGGCAAAGTTCATGGCGTCGATACGACGGTTGTACGAAGCCTTTCCTGTAATCGAATGGGATTTCCCCACGGTATATGAGGACTTCGAACCAAGTTCCTGTTCCAGTGGCTCCAGAAATGTGCCGAAGATATCGATCATGTATCCGTTGCTCTTAGTGATCTCGGCGCGCACATCACTATTGACGATGGTGTCAAAAATTATCGGCTTGCCGTCGTCAATGGCCGCTGCTTTATCTATGCGCTGGACAACGGAATGGGCTTTTTCGACGGAATCGATATAGGGAATTGTGATCTTTTCAAAGTCGATGTACTCAAATTGTGCCAGCAGACTCTGGCCCAATGCCTCTGCTGTAATCCCCGTGCCGTCGGAGATGAAGAAAGCGGTTCGTTTCATGTCAGGTTGTGTCTGGATGGTTGGATGGATATGTCAGCATACCCATGTTGGTGGGATATAAGAAGTTTTCCGTGACATTTGCGATCGTTGGGTGTGATTTCGGTCAAATCATACGCAATCTGGCCCCGGTATTGCCTTTCAGCGACACGATCGGATACACAGCCAGTAAATCAGATGCTAGACTAGGCCCTCGGTCGCGAACCCCCCCTTCGGGGTGCGTCCGTTTATGACCATCAACAGACTGCGAGAATAATTCTGCAAAAGATCGGCAGTTTGTGCCATGAGCGTTGATAATACTTGGGAGAAGCATCTTGGAAGACTACATTATTTGGTTTGAACACCTTGGTATGGGCGACGTTGAACGCGTCGGAGGCAAGAATGCCTCGCTGGGTGAGATGATCAGTAATCTGGCCAATGCCGGCGTTACCGTTCCAACTGGTTTTGCGACAACCGCTCATGCGTATCGGGAGTTCCTGCAGACAGAAGGACTGGACAAAAGAATTCACGAAGCCCTGGAACAGCTGGATGTCAGTGATGTAGTGGCACTAGCGGAGACCGGTGCCAAGATTCGTCAATGGATTCTGGACACTCCATTTCCTAAGGCTCTGGACGATGCCATCGAGCAATCATTTGCCCAATTGCAGGAAGGAAATGAGCAGCTGGCTGTTGCCGTACGTTCATCTGCGACTGCAGAAGACCTGCCGGATGCCTCTTTTGCAGGCCAGCAGGAAACCTTCCTCAATATTGTCGGGATTGAAAACGTCAAGCACGCAATACATGAAGTGTTTGCCTCACTATTTAACGATCGCGCCATTTCCTATCGGGCTCACCATGGCTTTGAGCATAGTTTGGTGGCCTTGTCTGCGGGTATTCAGCGGATGGTGCGCAGTGAATCCGCAAGCAGTGGGGTGATGTTTACCCTCGATACCGAATCCGGCTTCAATGATGTTGTCTTCATCACTGCGTCATACGGACTGGGAGAAACGGTGGTACAGGGAGCGGTGAACCCTGATGAATTTTACGTGCACAAACCCACTTACAGTGCAGGTAAGCCTGCATTGCTGCGCCGTAACCTGGGTAGTAAAGCCATTAAAATGATTTATGGTGACCACGGTGCAGCCGGTAAGTCAGTCCAAACGGTGAATGTGGATGCCGAAGAGAGAGGTAAATTTGCACTCACCGATGACGAAGTGTATGAACTGACCCGCCAGGCTCTGGTCATCGAGAAGCATTATCAGCGTCCGATGGACATTGAATGGGCCAAAGACGGCGATGACGGTAAGCTTTATATTGTTCAAGCCCGTCCTGAAACAGTGAAGAGCCGTTCCTCAGCCGTTATGGAGCGTTACCTGTTGAAGGAAACCGGTAAAGTACTATGTGAAGGACGCAGTATCGGTCAGAAGATTGGCCGCGGTCCGGTCAAAGTAATTACCAGCATTCATGAGATGGATCGGGTTCAGCCAGGAGATGTCCTGGTTACCGATATGACCGATCCGGATTGGGAACCGGTGATGAAACGGGCCTCAGCCATTGTCACCGACCGTGGTGGACGTACCTGTCACGCGGCTATTATTGCCCGTGAGCTTGGTATCCCGGCCGTAGTGGGTTGTGGTGATGCGACTCAGTTGCTGCAGGACGGCAAAGAAGTGACGGTGTCCTGCGCTGAGGGTGACACCGGCATGATCTATGAAGGGTTGCTGGAATTCGAACTGCGCGAGAACAGCGTGGAGTCCATGCCCAAGCTTCCGTTCAAGATCATGATGAACGTGGGGAATCCTGACCGGGCATTCGATTTCCAGGCGTTGCCGAATGAAGGTGTCGGCCTTGCCCGTCTGGAATTTATCATCAACCGTATGATTGGCGTGCATCCGAAAGCACTGCTCAACTTTGATACCTTGCCACGTGATGTGAAGCAGGTTGTTGAGAAGCGTATTTCAGGATATGCATCGCCAGTAGACTTCTATGTCGAGAAACTGGTTGAGGGTATTTCCACGCTGGCTGCAGCGTTTGCGCCAAAGCGTGTGATCGTTCGTCTCTCTGACTTCAAATCCAATGAATATGCCAATCTGATCGGCGGCACGATCTACGAGCCGGAAGAAGAGAACCCCATGTTGGGCTTCCGCGGAGCTTCTCGTTACATCTCTGACTCGTTCCGGGACTGTTTCGAGCTGGAATGCCGGGCGATGAAGAAAGTGCGTAATGAAATGGGGCTGACCAATGTCGAGATCATGGTTCCGTTTGTGCGTACTGTTGGTGAAGCCCGTCAAGTGATTGAGCTGCTTGAAGATAATGGCCTGAAGCGTGGAGAGAACGGTTTACGTGTCATTATGATGTGCGAGCTGCCTTCCAATGCTTTGCTGGCGGATCAGTTTATTGAGCACTTTGACGGCTTCTCTATCGGTTCGAATGACCTGACACAGCTGACGCTGGGTCTGGACCGGGATTCCGGAATCGTCGCTCACCTGTTCGACGAGCGTAATGACGCCGTGTTGGCACTTCTGTCGAGAGCGATTCAGGCGTGTAAAGCGGCTAATAAGTACATCGGTATCTGTGGACAGGGGCCGTCTGATCATCCTGATCTGGCCAAGTGGCTTATGGAACAGGGGATCGACAGTGTTTCTTTGAACCCTGATTCTGTGTTGGATACTTGGTTCTTCCTGGCAGATAAGCACGCGTAAACACGGCGGTTATTGCCTGTTCTGAAATTGAAAACCAGCCTTCAAAGGCTGGTTTTTTTGTATTCGAGAGTCTGTCAAGACTTCCGAAACTGGTTTTGTCCCGATATTCTATTAGGGCGTGTTGATGGGTTATGCCAACCGCTATTGGCTTAATTGGCCAATGGCTTGATTCTCTGAATAAGTGAAGAGGGTCTGGTGGGGCGTCACGCTAATTGAGTTTTATCCATACAAAATAATAAGAAAAGTTCAGAAGCAGGCTTGGACAGCATCCTATGAAGGAACAACTTGTCTCTGCTGACTTGTTACAGAACGGGTTGGTAGAGGATGTTTATCTTATTTATCCCAATAACAGTGACGACAGCTCCGTAGCGTTGGCGGTCACCCACCTTTCCCGGCCTGAGGATGTCTCCGGTGTGCCGGTGGTACTGATTCACGGTCAGTTTTCCAATCGCTCCACCTGGTTTGATCTGGGAGGGGATGGTTTGGCCAGTCATCTGGTTCACCAGGGTTACGATGTGTGGATGCCCGAAATGAGAGGGCATGGTTTCTCTCCGGTAAATCAGCGTTACCGGAATAATTCTCTGGTCGACTATGTGGATTTTGATTTTCCCGCAATCCAGAGTTATCTCTCCACCCGAATCGATTCTCCATGTATTTGGGTGGCTTACGGTTTGTCTGGCGTCGCTCTGACGCTGGCGCTCGCTAAAGGTACTCTGAGTCAGAACATGCTTGATGGCGTTGTGCTCCTGGGTCTTGATGATCCTCGTGGGGCGTGGCGGAAGGGAGCTTTGATCAGGGCTCTGCAGTGGCGTGATCGTAAGCGTGGCTTCATTCAGGGTGGGAAAGATGATGGTGCCACCGAGAGCGAGCCTTATGGGGTTATTCATGGTCAGGCGAATCCGCTGAAACCGCTATCGCTGTTTACCGGTCGTAAGCAGATTCGTGAGTTCACTGGAGGCTTGGCTCAGCTCCAGGTACCTCTATTGATGTGCTCAGGCCCTGAAGAGCAGCCCAATATGGTGACGAGCCATAAAATATATCAACACTGGGGTTGTTCGGATAAGTCATTCCTGCGCTATTCCAATGCCATTGATGAGCCTTCAATGGTGAAGAGTCATCATGCCCGCAATCATGTCTGGAAAGATATTGATAAGTGGTTAAGCAGAGAGCCGGGTAAATCTGAGGATGACTTTGAGCAAAGCGCCTGAGCATGCGGCCTGCGGGCACGGACGAAGTGCTCTGGTGCTGGGTGCCACGGGGTTGGTGGGAGGCAAAGTACTCGACTTGCTTCTGGTAGAACCTCTTTATGAGCGGGTCATCGCAGTTACTCGACGTAAAATAGAGAAAAGTGATCCGTGCCTTGAGCAGCACATCATTAACTTTGCCGATATGGAGAAGGTTCTCCAGTCAGTCGTTGTAGATGATATATATTGCTGTCTCGGGACGACGATGAAAAAGGCTGGCAGCAAGGATGCTTTCCAGCAAGTTGATTACGAATATCCATGGCTGGCCGCAAAGTGCCTCAGACAACACTCCGAACATTTTCTTTTAATTTCTGCTCTGGGTGCCAATCCATCATCTAATTTTTTTTATAACCGGGTTAAGGGAAAACTGGAATCCGCTCTGATCGATCTTGGATTTCCATTCCTCACTATTGTTCGGCCGTCATTGTTATTGGGGGAGAGGAAAGACTCCCGCTTGCTTGAGTCTGTAGGTCTTGGTGTGGCGAGGCTCGCTACGCCTTTATTGCGAAGCAGGTTTGCGAGGTACGCTGCCGTAGAAGCAGATGCCGTGGCGCGCACATTGATTCGTGAAGGGGTTCGTGCCGCTGAAAGGCAGCGTCCAGAGCATCTTCGCATCATTGAATCGGAAGCGATATGCCGCGTATAAAAAACATTAAAGAATCCATTTGGGTCAATACTTTCATCAAAGGTATACACTATGAAATACGTAACACCTGACTTGTGTGATGCATATCCGGAATTGGTAAGGGTTGTTCAGCCGATGTTTCGGAATTATGGGGCAAAAGACTCGTTTGGCGGTGAAATTGTCACGGTCAAGTGTTTCGAAGATAATTCAGTGGTTAAGCAGCTGGTGGATGAGCCCGGACAAGGCAAGGTTATGGTCGTTGACGGCGGGGGCTCCATGCGGAAGGCGCTGCTGGGTGATATGTTGGCCGAGAAGGCATCCAAGAGCGGGTGGGAAGGTATTATCATTTATGGTTGTATCAGGGATGTTGATGTTATCAACGTCACTGATCTGGGCGTGCAGGCACTGGGAACCATTCCTCTAAAAACGGAGAAGAGGGGAATTGGAGATCTCAATGTTGAAATTGCCTTCGGTGGTGTGACGTTTAAGCCCGGGGAGTATGTCTATGCGGATAATAATGGCATTGTCGTGTCTGCTCAGCCTTTGGCCATGCCTGGAGAATAGTTCGTTCGAAAGAACGCACAGCTTTTTCTACTCTGAACCTTTAAATCTGATCTTCGTAAAAGGCGCCATCCAGTGGCGCCTTTAACTCTTAACCCCGGAAGGTCAGCTTTCCACTTTAATGATTTCTACGCCAAGCTGATAACGCTCATTTTCAAGCTCGGAGCAGCGAAGCACTTTGACCGTCGTGTCAAATGATGGGAAAGCTTCGTTGTTGGATGGAAGAGAGGTGTTCAGTTCGTATCCTGCTTCGAACGGTTGACCGACTTCTATTGACATTCCAGTACCGCTTAAGTCTCGGCATATTCCTTTGAAGGACTCACCGCTGCTGGAATCCTTGAGAGTAATTTCGGAATCGACTTTCATTCGAATGAAGTCTCGCTTTTCCGCATAATCACGCATCGTTGTCAGTCTCATTTTAGCCTCACTTTATTTTTATTCGCCGTAAAATTTTATACGCTGCTAAAAAAGCTCTGTCAAAGCAGAAATAATTATAAAGGAGGCGGCCCGTAGAATATTTTGTAGCGCATATTGTTTAATAGCACTATATATTGATAGTATAAAAGCCTTTCCTCAAGTGTAAAGGACTACCAACTATTCCTTTTGTCGCGTTTGAACATCGGTACCACCAAGGCGATTATAACGCCGAGAAGCACCAATCCTGCACCCAACAACATCTTATCCCTTTCATTATTTTCCTTGAGCCGAATATTGTCCGCTGTCAGCACTTCGACTTCATTTTTCAGTTGTTCATTGGTCTCGCGCAGCTCCCTGTTGCGACGATCCAGATTGATCGCATTTTCTGAAATTCTCTTGATGCTGGATAACTCATCCTGAAGTTTCTGGTTTTCTGTCTGCAAACGTTCATTGTTTGCCTGAACCTGGCCACTGGTCTGGTTGATTTCCTTATTTGTGCTGGAGACTTCCGCGAACTTTGCTTTGAGGGCTTCATGTTCCTTGATTAAACGAGCGAGCTTGTCTGCTGCAACGGGTTCGTTAATTAGGAAGCGGGTGGGAAGCCATCCTTCGATTCCATCCGGAGTTCGGATCTTGGAGTAACCGGAATCGGGATTGGTCGAGAGCAGTTCAACCGGTGTTCCGCTCTTGACGCCTTTATGGACTACGCGGAATTCCAGGCCTTCGCCACTTCGAAGGGGGGCATATAGGGTGTCATCTATATACCGGGTGTCAGCATGTCCCATCATTGAGAGAGAGCTGAGTGCAATCAGTATCAGTGTATTGAACGTGAATCTTAGTGCGGTGTTCACTTATTAATCCTTACTCGTAAGAGAGAACTTATATAATTCTACCGACAGGTACTCCATGAGGAGTCCTGGGCCTACGGAAGAACTTTCTTAAATGGTTTGACGATCACTTCCTGATAGACCCCGGCGGCGACATATGGATCGTCGTCTGCCCAGGATTTTGCTTCTTCCAGGGAATTGAATTCAGCAATGACACAACTTCCGCTGAAACCAGCTGGACCCGGGTCTTCGCTATCGATCGCCGGAGTTGGTCCGGCGAGAAGAAGCCTCCCTTCATTCTTCAGTTTTTCCAATCTGGCGAGGTGGTCTGGCCGTGCCGATTTTCTTTTTTCGAGGCTGTCAGGAATGTCTTGTGAGAAAATTACGTAAAACATAGATTGTCCGTCAATGGATTGTATTGATCGTTTATGTTCGGCAAATTTTAATCGGTAACCGGCTGCTCTAAATATGCGCCCTGTACGGTTACAATCGTTATCGTTATAAATTCAAAGTCGTGTCATACGGCGGAAGCAGCGCCCGCCGGATTGCTTTTAGCTTTTTGCGGTACGCCGGATGATACTGTATTTTGGTTGGGCATTGAAATTAATAGAAGGTGAGGAATGCAATCAATCCGGCATGAATTTGATTTTCACTGCCATAGTACTGCTTCAGACGGTACGCTGACTCCGGAGGAAATGCTGGAGCTGGCTGTTCAGTCAGGACTAAAGCAGTGGGCGTTAACCGATCACGATACTATCGGTGGCTACCAGCAGTTGGTGGAAGGGGGAATTCCTGAGGGCCTGGAACTGATCCCCGGTGTTGAGCTGTCTTGTGACTGGAATGGTGTGACATTGCATGTTCTATTGTTGGGATTTGATCCAGATAACAACGACTTAAAGAATTTTTTGGAAAAGCAGTCGCAAAGACGGGTGGATCGGGCTCACAAGATCGCTGAAAAATTCGAGAAGAAGTTCAAGGTAGACAATATATATAAGGAAGCATGTGATATTTCCGGCAGCTTGTTGCCTGCGCGCCCTCACTTTGCCCAATTGATGGTGCAAGGCGGCTACGTGGATACCCAGGCTGAGGCGTTCAATAAACATCTGGGGGCAGGTAAGTGGGGAGATGTAAAGCTTTTCTGGCCCACATTGGCTGAGTTGATGCAGGCGGTAAAAAGTTCGGGCGGAGCGACTGTGATAGCCCATCCTTTTCACTATAAGATGACGGCCTCCAAGTTGCGCCGTTTATTGGACGACTTTCAAGAGTTGGGCGGCCAGGGAGTTGAGGTGGCGGTTCCTAATACCAATTCCGGTCAGTTCGGTTGGATGTCGGATGAGCTCAGAAAGAGGATGCTGTATCAGAGTGGAGGGAGTGATTTCCATGGAAGAATAACTCCTTGGGCTCGATTAGGTAAGTTTCCATCGCTCATTAAAGATGTGCCAAATATTCGGGAGTTGTTCCACTAATTTGGTAGTTCTACTAAGTTGGTAGTGCTTCTAAATTGGTAGTTCAACGATTAATCGGGAATTGCGACAGATATGTTTCGGTATCCGCTGAGGCAGGCGAATAGTTTCGAGCTGATTGTCGGTGGCGATGCTTATCTGGCTAGGCTTCTCGAATTGGTAAATTCCGCAACCAGAGAAATTTTGATCGAAATGTATCTGGTCGAGCAGGGTAGAGCATTCGATCTGTTGTGGGTTGCTTTGGATGAAGCTCTTGAACGAGGGGTTTCGGTATACCTGTTGTTGGATGGTTTTGGAAGTCGTCAGGTATTGCCGTTTCTGCAGGAGCAAAAACGTTACCGGATTAATCTGCACTTTGTCGCTTACAACCCGATTTCCCTTAAACGGATCAAGTCCAACTTTCATCGCGACCATCGTAAATTGATCATTGTCGATCAGATGGTGTCCGTTGTCTCCGGGTTTGGCATCAATGATGATTTCTATGGCGAGATAATCGGAAGGCCGGTTTCCGCAGAGCCGCCGTGGTTGGATACGGCAATTGTTGCCGAAGGCGAAGTGGTACGTGATTGGCGTCAGCTATTCTGTCAGGTTTGGAAGGTTGGTGAGGTCTCGATAGACGGCAGTATGCTGTCTGACGGAAGTAATGCTTTGTCTGACGGTAATACGCCGGGTCGTGTGGCATATGGTGCCGGCCTGGCACGGCAGGATATTGTCCGGGAGTTCGGGGCCAGGGTGCGTAAAGCGACCAGTAGGGTATGGATAATTTCTCCCTATTTTTTAACCTCGTGGCGAATTCGCAGGTTATTGCGTCGGGTCAGTCGGCAAGGGGTTGATGTGCGTATCCTGGTGCCGGGGGCTTTTACTGATCACCCACCTGTTACTTATGCAAGTCGTCGATACTATTTGAGATTGCTTAGGGCCGGGGTAAGGCTGTACGAGTACCAGAAGTCTTTTATCCACTCAAAGGTCTATGTATGCGACGACTGGGTCTCTATAGGCTCATATAACCTGGACCATTGGGCGTATCGTTTCAATCTGGAAGCTAACCAGGAGGTGGTCAGTAAAGAATTTTCTGATCAGGTTGGTAGCTTTTATCAGAACTGCATAGACCACAGTACAGAGATTACTGCGGATTACCTTCAAAAACAGAAGTTGCTGGACAGAATACTGACATACCTCTTGGGTAAGCTGGAACAACTGATCATTAGGATTATCAGATAGCTCGGGAAGGTTTAGTTCCCCGAGCGGTAAAGCAGAAAAAGATCCACGACATTTTCAGGTATTTCGCTCACCATCTGCGCCATTAACTTGTCGTTACGACGAATGTCCTCGAAATCATCATCCTGGAAGAGTTCAGAGTGGGCCATGATAGGGAGTAGAAGTCCTGCGACATTGGCTTCGTCCTGATCCTGAAACCATGCTTGCTCACAGGCCAGGAATCCTTCTACAAATCCTGCGCACCAGTTTACCAGGGCGTTATCGTCATCATAGGTCTCTTCGGGAAGAGTGAACTCCTCTTCTGATTCCAGCTGTTCTGAGATGTGGTGCTGCAGTTGGGTGATGGCCTGCTCCAGCGTCGCTTTCTGATCTTCATCCAGATTGCTGTTGTCTCCGATAATAAACAGGAGCCATTGGTTCCGTTCGGGAGTTTCCGGCGCCACTAAAAAAGAACACACGAGCCCGTGGATGCCAAAAAGATCGAGACAGTCATCTTCCTGGTCGTTGTCGAACAATATGGATTCTATCGAATCAAGAAAGTCCGTTGAGAAGGGAAAGCTTTCGTTGGCCATTGAGAGTGTTCCTGAAAGGCGATGCGAATGAGGGCTACTTTATCAGCATTGAATGGGGGAGCCAATGGCAGCAGATTATGTCTGCTGCCATTGGTAAGGTTTTTTAGAGGGCTCTAAGAGTCCTTCTTGGTATTAGCCTCAGGAGGCGCTGCCGGAGGTGTTGTGAGATACCGATTCGTCTTTCTTAGGTTCGGGCTTCTCGCTAGCCTGCGGCGTTGGCTCTTGTTCCTTCTTTGCAGCTTTTTCCTGTTGAGGTGCCGCCTCCTGCTGGGCAGTGGCTTTTTCCTCGGCGACAGGTTGAGGAGCGGGACGCTGCGGAGAGTTATCGGCTTTGGATTCGGTTGCCGAAGCCTGGTTAGCCGGTTTCTGTTCCGCTTTTGGAGCTTGCGCTGTTTCCTGGGGGCGCCTTTTATTCGCTGTATTGGAGGACTTGGATTCCGAATCCTCAATGAAGTCCATTTGTTTTGGAGAGGCAGCCTTATCAGAAGTGGGCTGTGCGTCAACCGCTTCTGACTGTTGAGGGCGCTCAGCTGGCTTTGCAACAGGCTTGGCCTGAGAAGTCGCTACTGCCTCACTAGTCGGAGCTTTCTGGGGCGTCTCGCTTGATGGCTTGGCAGAATCATTTGACTGCGCTTGCGCGGAAACAGTCGTTTCCTTGGCTTTAGCTGTAGCCTGTTTCTGTTGCTCCAATTGTCGACGCTTAACCTCTCGGGGGTCATTTGGAGCCCGTTTAGGCTCGGAAGAGGATTCAGCCACTTTTTCCGCTGGAGCGCGCTCTTTGTTTTGTGCTGGTGAAGGCTCTCTGCTCTGCGCAGGTGAGGTCTCTTTACCTTGCACAGGTGAAGGTTCCTTGCCTTGCACAGGTGAGGGTTCCTTACCTTGAGCAGGTGAAGGTTCTTTGCCTTGAGTAGGTGAAGCCTCTTTGGCGACAGGCTTCTCATCAGCTGATTTGACTTGACTGCCTGTGTTGTCGCCTTTGGCGGTTTGGTCCGCTTTGGCTGAAGGAGTTGAGTCTTTGCGAGCTGCAGGAGCCGGCTGGCTTCTTGGCGCCTCAGGTTTTGCTGCTTTGTCAGAGGTTTCGGTTGCCTGTTTGGTCTTGCTGACTTCTTCTTTAGCTGGTGCTTGGGCTTTCTCCCGCTGATCGCTGGAATCAGAAAGCTTTGGCTTATCCTGAGTTTGAGTAGTAGTCGCTACCTTATCCTGAGCAGTCGTTTCTGCCTTATCCTGTGAAGGTTTTGGCGACGAACTCTGTTGGGGCTTCTCATTGACAGAGGAGGCTGCTGCCTTTTCGGCTGTCTTGGGTTCAGGCGCAGTTTTAGTTTCCTGGGCCTTTTGGGACTCTTGAGAAGCTGACGCTTGAGCTGCTTCCTTAGCCTGCTGCTCTTTCACCACAGGAGGTGTCGGACGGCTGGATGAGCGGTCCCGTCTTGGACGGCTGAACTCTGATTTTGACTCGTTGTCAGATTTACCTTCACTGGACTGTCTGCTCTGGCTTCTATCCTGCTTGTCTTGAGGGCGGTTCTCCTGGTCTGCCTCGTTGCGGCGGTTGCGTCCACCTTCAGAGCGTTTGTTCTGTCCGCGGTTTTGGTTGCGGTCATCGCTCTTATTGCGTCCTTGTCTGCGACTATCTTTGCTGTCCTTGGAATCGCTGCTATCCCGTGCTTCACGTGTGTCGCGATTATCCCGGCTGTCACGGCGCTCACTACTTCCACGCTGACCTTTGTCTTTGCGATCTCCACGTTCACGACGGTTAGTATTGTCGCGGGATTGCTTGTCTGATTCGGATCGGCTGTCTTTTTGCTCGCCCACTTTTACCTTGCGGCGACCCTGATCGGCTTTTCCGCGAGCTGTGGATACTTCCTTGCTGGACTCAGGCTCGGTCTTGTCGGAGCTGAAAGCGCGGGCAATACGCAGGCTGATTCTCTTAAGCAGGCCAACTTCACTGACTTCAGGCTCTGGTGCGCGTGACATCGGAACGATCGATTTTACGGCGGCTTCCTGACGCACGACGTCTTTCTGCAGCATTACTTCGAGTTCGCTGTCTTCTTCAACTTCTGGTTTCAGGTTGTAGCTGGTTTCATTGATGGTTTCGTTGTCGTCACGTATGCGCTGGACTTCGAAATGAGGAGTGTCCATATGAGCATTTGGTACGACGACCACTTTCACGCCATGGCGTTTTTCCGTTTTCGCCAAGTGCACTCTTTTCTCGTTTAGCAGGTAAGTCGCGACGGTCACCGGACAGATCGCTCTTACTTCTGCAGTACGCTCCTTAAACGCTTCTTCTTCAATTAAGCGCATAACGGAAAGGGCCAGAGACTCTATGCCGCGGATTGTGCCCTGGCCTTTACAGCGAGGGCAGATTTCGTTGCGGGTTTCGCCCAGGGAGGGGCGCAGTCTCTGACGAGACATTTCCAACAGGCCGAAGCGAGAGATCTTGCCGATTTGAACGCGGGCGCGATCCAGGTCGAGAGCGCTCTTGAGTTTATTCTCCACTTCGCGCTGGTTCTTAGCTGGAGTCATGTCGATGAAGTCAATGACAATCAATCCGCCAATATCACGCAGTCTGAGCTGACGTGCGATTTCGTCGGCAGCTTCCAGGTTGGTCTGCAGGGCTGTTTCTTCAATGTCTCCGCCTTTGGTTGCTCTGGCCGAGTTGATATCAATCGAAACCAGTGCCTCTGTTGGGTCGATAACGATCGATCCACCTGAAGGAAGTTTGACTTCTCTCTGGTAGGCCGTTTCGATCTGGCTTTCAATCTGGTAGCGGTTAAACAGCGGGATGTCGTCCTGATAGAACTTGATGCGGTTTTCGAAATTGGGCATGACAGCCTTAACGAAATTGAGGGCTTCCTCTTGCACCTGAGGGTGGTCAATCAGAACCTCGCCAATATCCTGTCTCAAATAGTCACGGACGGCGCGGATGACAACATTGCTTTCCTGGTAAATCAAAAATGGAGCCGGCTTGTTTTCTGAAGCGGACTTAATGGAATCCCAGAATTGCATCAGGTAGTCGAAGTCCCATTGCAGCTCTTTGCTTGAGCGACCCACACCGGCCGTTCTGACAATCATGCCCATTTCTTTGGGGACATTCAGTCCAGAAATCGCTTCTTTTAATTGATCCCGCTCTTCACCTTCAATTCGGCGCGAAATACCGCCGGCACGAGGATTGTTGGGCATCAGGACCAGATATCGGCCAGCCAGGCTGATAAATGTGGTCAGTGCGGCACCTTTGTTGCCCCGTTCTTCTTTGTCTACCTGGACAATAACTTCCTGGCCTTCCTGCAGCAGCTCCTTGATGTTCATTCTGGAGCCTTTTTGAGGCTGGGCTTTAAAATATTCGCGGGAAATTTCTTTTAAGGGGAGGAATCCGTGGCGTTCGGCGCCGAAATCGACAAAGGCTGCTTCAAGGCTGGGTTCAATTCTGGTTATTTTGCCTTTATATATATTGGCTTTTTTCTGCTCTCTAGTGCCTGACTCTATGTCGAGATCATAAAGTTTTTGACCGTCTACCAGAGCCACACGCAACTCTTCTGGTTGAGTTGCGTTTATCAACATACGTTTCATCTATGTTCCGTTTTACATAAGGGGCAGTAACAATGGGCAGGAGGGGAACGAAGATGAGCCGGGCGCTTATCGAGGCGAAAATGCTCGCACCAACGAGCCACATGGCTAGGTTTGAAGCCCATATGGCATTATTTCGCCGGTATTGTATGTGGGCGAAATTTCGTTATCTGTCAATTGGTTAGGGTTGATGCATTGTTGGCGTCAACCCTAACTCGCGCTTTTTAGGCCCCGATGTCATATGGACATCCAGGCTAGTTGGGAAGTATTTGCTTCCGCAACGGAATTCGTTCTGGTTCCTGCCGCTATGTCAGCACCCAGTTAATTGGTTGCTATGACTTTTTAGCATTGGCTTCGTGACAAACCTCGGTATCATCAATGGGTTTGTCTCTGTATAATCTTTCCTTCGCGCCCGATACTTTTTGGAGCATCTCTCGGCATTTTTAGTCACAATCTGCAATACTTGTGTTGCAAGACTCAAGCCGAGTTAGCGCCTTGAAAATATAGCAGGTTACCCCTGGGCGTTCAATCTTGTTAGACAGTCTATCATTATATTGGTCAGGTTCCGGTGTCCTCATCAGGTTTAACTTCGTTCTCAAGTGTTCAGTTCATCTCCATTGACGGCGGGTCAGAAGGTCAAAGACTCGACAATTTCTTAATCAAGCGGTTGAAAGGTGTTCCCAAGAGCAAAATCTATCGCATTATTCGCAAGGGCGAGGTGCGGATAAACAAAGGGCGCTGCAAGCCAGAGAGTAAATTGAGGCTGGGCGATGAGGTTAGAGTGCCTCCGATCAGGCTTGACGAAAGCCCCGAAAAGGAGATTCGTGTTCCTGCCGGTCTAATTCAAACGCTCAATGAAAACGTACTGTTTGAAGATGCTGAACTGCTGGTGATCAATAAACCAGCCGGATTGGCGGTCCATGGTGGTAGTGGCTTAAGTTTTGGTGTGATTGAAATTCTCAGGGCAGCCCGTCCAGAGCTTCATTTTCTTGAGTTGGTGCATCGTCTTGATCGGGATACCTCCGGGGTTCTGATGTTGGCAAAAAAACGTCGGATGCTGGTGCAGTTGCACGGCATGTTGCAAAGCGGGCGGGTCAATAAGATCTATCAGGCATGGGTGCTGGGGCGCTGGCCGAAGCATAAGACTGAAGTTACGGCGCCACTGAGGAAGAACTCTCTGAAGTCCGGCGAAAGAATGGTGATTGTCAGCCAGGATGGAAAGCCCAGCGAGACAAAATTCGACATTCTTTATGTTGGTGACGGACACTCTCTGGTGCAAGCCCGGCCTATAACTGGACGCACTCATCAGATTCGGGTGCATGCCCAATTTGCCGGTCACCCCATTATCGGAGATGAGAAGTATTGTCCCGATGAAGCGCTGAAGCTATACAAAGAGAAAGGTGTCAGACGCATGTGTCTGCACGCGAGAGCGCTGGAGCTTAAGTGGCCCGATAAACCTATGCAGAGAATAGAGGCTCCATGGGAGCTGGAGGATAGTCCGATACTGCGGACTTAATCAGGTCAGAGTTAAGTGCTGTTCAAGTCGATCCATGTCTTTTCTATTGATATGGCCTAATGCTTAGGCAACCAAATAGTCGATGGCTATATATGGTGTAACTGTAAAGGCTAGTGGCTATAAATAGGTATGCTATAAGCAGATAGAGACAAGGCTTGATGGTTATGGTTTTGCAGGTGTTGTTAAAAAAGTAGCTATATGAAATATGAATTGGTGATATTCGATTGGGATGGAACGCTGGCAGACTCAACAGGGCATATTGTCGATTGTATTCGCTATGCCTGTGAAGTAACCAAGGAAGGGTTTCCTGGTGAAGATGCTGCCCGGAATATTATTGGGCTAGGGATGCATGAGGCGCTCCTTCAATTATTTGGTGATAGAACTCCGGAGTTTATTGATACTTTTCGGGCGGCATATTCTGATCACTTCTTTCGCGCACCTATGAGTCGTGACGACTTGTTTGATGGAGCTATCGATACGCTGCAGCAACTCAAGGATCGAGGGTGTCGATTGGCCATCGCCACGGGCAAGAGTCGAAGGGGGATGGATCGGGCGCTCGAGCAATTGGGTATGGGGGAATTCTTCATTGGGGTGAAGTGCGCCGATGAAACCCGTTCCAAGCCAAATCCGTTAATGCTGCAGATGCTGCTTGAAGAGCAAAGAGTTGATCCTGGTCAGGCTGTCATGATCGGGGATACTGAATATGATATGGAAATGGCATTAAAAATCGGTATGCCCCGAATTGGTGTGAACTATGGGGCGCATGATGCCGACAGGCTGCTGTCCTATAGGCCGGAGTCTGTCATTTCCTCGCCAGTGGAGCTGCTGGATATACTGGGGTGAACGGGTGAACGGGTGAACTCTGTTACAGGCTGTTCATGAATAAGTGATTTTAAAGAGTTCGGATATTCAATCAAAGCTGAATTCGCTATTGTAATACGTTGAAAAATCAGGTTTAGGGAAAAAGTTTTTTTATGTACGAATCAGATCAGTCTTCACCTCGTCCAGCAACTGAAAAAGAGTGGCGGCTAATTGAGAAGCTCATCATGACATCGGTCGGTGAGCAGAAAAAAGCCCGGCGTTGGGGGATATTCTTCAAGATTCTGACGTTTGTGTATCTATTCGCATTATTAGTGATCATTTTGCGCCCCGGATTGGGTGGTGGGGTTGCTCTCAAATCAGGGCCACATACCGCGCTTATCGATATTCAGGGAGTCATTGCCGCGTCTGAAGAGGCAAGTGCTGATCTGGTGATAACAGGTTTGCGCGATGCCTTTGAGAAGCCGGAAGCCAAGGCAATCATTCTCCGTATTAACAGTCCTGGCGGAAGTCCGGTTCAGGCGGGGTATATCTATGACGAGATTGTTCGCTTGCGCTTGGAGTATCCAGAGAAAAAGGTGTATGCGGTGATCGCAGATATCGGCGCCAGTGGTGGCTACTACATTGCTGCTGCGGCTGACGAGATATATGCGGATAAAGCCAGCCTGGTTGGCTCGATCGGCGTGACGGCCTCAGGGTTTGGGTTTGTGGATACCATGGAAAAGCTTGGGGTGGAAAGGCGAATATTTACGGCAGGTGATCACAAGACGTTCCTGGATCCATTTCTTCCTGTAAAAGAGGATGAAAAGCAGTTTTGGCAGGAAGTGCTTGATACGACGCATAAGCAGTTTATCGAGCAAGTGGAAAAAGGTCGTGGTGATCGCTTGAAGAAAGGTGATCCATTGTTGTACTCGGGCGTTGTATGGAATGGGGAGCAAGCGCTCGATTTAGGGCTGATAGATGGTCTGGGTAGCAGCAGCTATGTGGCCCGGGAAGTGGTTGGTGCTGAAGATATCGTTAACTATACCCCGCATCCGAATCGTTTGGATGAGCTGTTCAGCAAGCTGGGTACGAGTGTCGGGAAAGGTATTGCCCATATGGTGATGAGTAATTCCGTTCAGCTTCAGTGAAGGTATGGATGGGAGGCGCCGCTGGTATCTGTGCCTCCCATCTTTTTTGCTGGCGTTGACAGGAGGTTAGGGGATATCTATTCCCTCCAGGCGAAGAAAAGATACCAGGTCAATTAAAGGTAGGCCGATCAGGCTGTTAGGGTCTTTGCCGTTAACTGCAGTAAAAAGTGAAATCCCCAGTCCTTCCACTTTAAAGCTTCCGCAGCAATCCAGGGGTTGCTCCCTTTCAATATATCGCTTTATTTGTTCGTCGCTCAGTTGCCTGAAAGAGACCTCTGTTACGTCTACGGTGGTATGAATGGTCCCGGTTGTTGTATTCAGCAGGGTAAGTCCCGTATAAAAGGTTACACTTTGCCCGGAGCACTGCTTTAGCTGCTCGCAGGCGTTATCAAAGGTTCCAGGCTTGGTTAACAGGTGTCCATTCAGGGAGGCTGTCTGATCACTTCCTATAATAAGGTGGCTGGTGAACTGGTCTGTTAGAGATCTTGCCTTGGCTTCGGCGAAATCCCTGGCGATAGTATTCGGCAGTTGGTCGGGGCTGTGAGTCTCTATAAATAAGGGTCTTGCTGTTGTGAATTTCAGGCCGAGCTGTTTCAAAAGATTGGCTCTATATATAGAAGTAGAAGCCAGAACAATCGTTGGTTTGGTAGAATTAGTCGCTGATTCAGTCATGAAAATAGGTGTTTTGCCGGGTTGTACTTAAAAATTAAGGCTGAGTATCAGGATTTTACATACAACTCTTTGACTTTGGCAGGGCGCCTCACTAAAATTGCGCGCTTATGAAAACGCCTGGTATCCCGGAACTTGTAGACCCAACCAAAGGGTGTGAAAAAAGACTCACCTTTGAAGGCTCTGTTTCGACCGAAAATCTTCCCAGATTTACTGAACTGCAGATGCAGGATGTAGGCGAACTGGAGACTGTGAAGGCTAAATATACGTTTGGCCGTGATGAGCAGAATCTGAAAGTGGCGGTTATGTCGTATAGCACGACAGCCAAGTTGCCATGTCAAAGATGTTTGGGAAGAGTCGATTATAAGATCGAAGGTGAAGTGACTCTGGTCTTTTCTGATAGTGAAGATGATCTGGAGATGCTGCCTAAATCTTATGAGCCGGTATTGGTCGAGAATCAGGAAGTGAACCTGTACCAGGCACTGGAAGACGAGCTGCTGTTAAGTTTGCCGATGTTTGCTTATCACGATGATGAACATTGCAGCAGTGAGTTAAATGAAATGAAGAGCAAGGCTGATGAACAACGAGCAGACAATCCGTTTGCAGTTCTCGGCGAGTTGCTCAAGAAGTAGCTGAATTCGCGAATAGAGCTGGCTCAGGAGACTAATAATGGCTGTTCAACAAAACCGTAAAACTCGTTCCAAGCGTGGCATGCGTCGTTCTCACGATGCTTTGACTGCATCTTCTTTGTCTATCGATCCAACCACTGGTGAGAAGCATCGTCGTCACCACGTAACTGCTGACGGTTTCTACCGTGGCAAGAAAGTGGTTGAAACCTCTCAAGACTAATTATTCCAAAACCCCTTCTTGAGTTTTGGAACGCAATATTACTGTTGCAATCGACACGATGAGCGGTGACTTCGGTCCCGCCGTCGTTGTTCCTGCCGCACTCCGTTCTGTAGAAAAGAATCCTTTTGCATCTTTGATCCTGGTTGGTGATGAACCGGAGCTTAGACGTCTGCTTAAGGGACAGAACTGCCCCCGGATAACAATTTGTCATGCCCCTGATGTTGTTCGAATGGATGACAGGCCAAGCCATGCCCTGAGAAAAAAGCAGGACTCTTCCATGGCCGTAGCTCTTGGGCTGGTTCGGGATGGGGAGGCTCATGCGTGCGTCAGTGCAGGCAATACCGGCGCTCTGATGTTGCTGGCAAGGTCTATACTCAAAACTCATCCTGGTGTGGATCGTCCGGCGATCGTCAAGAAAATTCCCTCCCCAAACAACCGTTGTTATGTGTTGGATCTTGGGGCTAATGTGGACTGCACGGCGGAGCATTTATATCAGTTTGCTCTTATGGGGTCGGCATTGGTTGAGGCGGTCGAGAATACGCCCGAACCCAGGGTTGCGCTGCTGAATGTCGGGGAAGAGGATATCAAAGGGAATGAACAGGTGCGCCTGGCTTCCAGAATGCTGGCTGAATGTGAAATGCTAAATTACATCGGCTATGTTGAAGGAGGGGATATCTTCAAGACCATCGCGGATGTTGTGGTGTGCGATGGATTTGTCGGCAATGTCGCTCTCAAATCGGGAGAGGGCGTTGTTGAGTTGATCCTTAAGGTGGTCAAGGGAGCTTTTGAGCGTAATTGGTATAGCCGGTGCGTAGGGTATCTTGCGATGCCGATACTTGGTCGGTTGCAGGCGATATTTGATCCGGCAAGACATAATGGCGCGAGTCTGATCGGGTTGCAGGCGACGGTTATCAAGAGTCATGGGAATGCCAGGGAAAGAGGATTTTGCACGGCGATAGATCAGGCTTTGTTCGAGGCGCAACGTGGAGTGCCGGAAATGATCAACGCCCGTTTGGATGAAATGATCTGATTTTTTGTAGATGAATTCTGTGCATATAAATGAAAGCTATTGTTGGCTACTTTCTGTCATACAACTTTGATCTAATTACTCCCCGAAGAAATCATTGAGTATCATGCGTCCATGACTACAGCAATTCTATTTCCAGGACAAGGTTCGCAAAGTATCGGCATGTTGGCCGACATTAGCGACATATACCCACAAATTAAAGACACCTTTAATGAAGCCAGTAACGCCTTGGGTTATGACCTTTGGCAGGTAGCCCAGGCGGGGCCGGAAGAGCGGCTCAACTCCACCGAGGTGACTCAACCGGCTATTCTGACTGCAAGTATCGCGCTCTGGCGTCTTCTTCAATCAATCAATCCTGTTCAAGTTCAATTTTTTGCAGGCCACAGCCTTGGCGAATACAGTGCCTTGGTGGCGGCTGATGTTATTGATCTTGCGACTGGCGTAAAGCTGGTGGAGCGTCGGGGTCAATTGATGCAGGAAGCGGTGAAGGGGCGTGAAACAGCCATGGCTGCGGTGCTGGGTCTGGATGATCAGACGGTGGTTAAAGTGTGTCAGGTTGCGGCTGGCGGTGAGTGTGTCGAGGCCGTCAATTTTAACTGTCCGGGGCAGGTGGTGATTGCGGGTGACGCTGCGGCAGTGGATCGGGCTATTGAAGGGCTTAAAGATGCTGGTGCCAAAAGAGCTATAAAGTTGGCTGTCAGTGTTCCTTCCCATTGCGCATTAATGAAGCCCGCTGCTGATCTTCTGGCAGATACGCTGGAGACTGTCTCCTTGAAGTCGCCGACCACTCCGATCGTTCAGAACGTAAATGCTGCCGTTTCAGCGGATATGGCGGAGTTGAAAGGAAATCTGATCAAGCAGTTGTACTCGTCCGTGCTCTGGACACAGAGTGTTCAGGGGATGGTGGCGCAGGGCGTTGACCGTTTTTATGAATGTGGTCCAGGTAAAGTGCTTGCTGGATTGGTAAAGAAAGTGGATCGTAGCCTGGATGTTGTCTGTTTGTCTGACGTGGCAGCCTGGCAGTCTTCCGCTGAATAATTGATCTGGATAGAGGAATGACTATGGATAAAGTGGCACTGGTTACGGGTGCGTCCAGGGGTATTGGCGCTGCCATAGCGGATAAGCTTGCCTCTCAGGGATATATCACTATTGGTACCGCTACATCTGAGGGTGGCGCAGCTGCGATTACTGAGCGCCTTGCTGCTATCGGCAAGGGTGCCGGTATGGTTTTGGATGTGGCTTCCACAGATTCTATACAAGCCTGCATGAAGAGTATTGAAGAGCAGTATGGTGCCCCGTCAATTCTGGTAAATAATGCGGGCATTACCAAGGATACTTTGATGATGCGGATGAAGGACGAGGATTGGGATCAAGTGATTCAGACCAATCTCAGTTCGGTTTTCCGTATGAGTAAAGCGGTTATCAAAGGAATGATGAAGGCGCGTTGGGGTCGTATCGTCAATATTAGTTCGGTAGTCGCCTCCATGGGGAATGCCGGGCAAGTGAACTATGCAGCAGCAAAGGCTGGGATCGAAGGGTTGACCCGTTCGATGGCCAAAGAGCTTGGATCGCGCAATATTACTGTTAATGCGGTTGCTCCGGGTTTTATTGAAACGGATATGACCAATGAGTTGCCTGAAGCTCAAAAAGAGGCGCTTCTTGCTGCAATTTCATTGCAAAGGTTGGGAAATCCTGCGGAAATTGCCGGAGTTGTCGATTTTCTGGTATCTGATGCTGCTTCTTATGTCACTGGTGAAACAGTGAATGTAAATGGCGGCATGTATATGTGCTGAGATTGTGGCTTTTTGTCGACAAAGTGATTGAACTGTCGATCACTTGCAGGCAAAGTCCTATTTTAGCTTGATTAATTAAATAGGGTTAAACTAGACTAGCACGCGAACTAAGTGCTTGGTTTGAAACTAGAGTTAGTGAGGAAAATATGAGTACTGTCGAAGAGCGAGTAAAGAAGATTGTTTGTGAACAGTTAGGCGTTAAGGAAGCTGAAGTCCAGTTGACCTCAAAGTTCGTTGAGGACTTGGGTGCCGACTCGCTTGATACCGTTGAACTGGTAATGGCTCTGGAAGAGGAATTCGAAACTGAGATTCCAGATGAGGAAGCCGAAAAGATTACAACAGTACAAGACGCTATCGACTTTATTGTAGCTAATCAATAATCTGAAATCTTTTCACGCCAAGCATAAAGTAGCCGTGTGCAAGTAATTGCAGGCGGCTTTTTTGTTTGTGCGGCGTGCAGGATCTGAGGCAGGGGCTAAAACGGATGTACATGGTAAATGGCGTTTTGACCGATGTATTTCCTGTATCAGATCGTGGTTTGCAGTACGGTGACGGTGTCTTTGAAACTGTACTGATGCATGAAGGCAAGCCTGTATTATGGCGAGAGCATCTCGAAAGGCTTGAGCGTGGCTGTCGTACTTTACGGATTCCCTATGCCGTTAATGATGCTGGATTGTCAGCATCAATAAAGGAGGTGTACGACCGTTACCATCGAGTAGGTGCTCCTTCTGTAGCTCGTTGCGTGATAAAAATCATGATAACGAGAGGTGGTGGGGGAAGAGGTTATCGACCTTCGCAAAACAGCCATCCTTCAGAGATAATTAGTATCCATCCGTTGCCCGAGATTCCTCTGGAGATTTATCAGAGTGGGATTGCTGTTAGATCTTTAAAGGCCTCTGTATCGCAAAATCCAACCTTGGCCGGTCTCAAGCATCTCAACAGACTGGATCAGGTGATGGCTTCCATGGAATTGGGAGAGGATGAATTTGAGGGAATGATGCATTTGCCCAACGGCGATTTGATTGAGGGTACAAAATCAAATGTGCTGGCTAAAATTAATGATCGTTGGGTAACGCCAGAAATTTCAGGTGCGGGAGTCAAAGGAGTGTTGAGGCAATATTTGCTGGCCCGTTCTATTAATTGGGGATTGCCGGTTGAAGAGACTCGCCTAGGTCAGGCAGAATTGGCTGACTTGCAGGCGATGGCCATTATGAACAGTGTTTTTGGTATTATCCCTGTCAATCGATTTAACGAAACTGAATTAGACGTACACAGTGTCCTCCAAGAAGTCCAAGCCAGCGTCCACAAAGAAATCCCGTTCTTTTAGTATCAAGAAGCTAGTTTCTATTAGTCTGGCAATTTGTCTGCTGGCAGTTTTTGCTGCCTTGGGTATTGTTTACCATGGCGTGCAGGAGTTGCAAAATCCCATAGGCATCTCTGAATCTAAGACCTTTGAGGTTGAGAGAGGTGATACCTTAAGGAGTGTTACCCAGAGGTTGGAGGATGAAGGGATAATTGAGTCCGGGTTCTGGTTTTACTGGGTGGGTAGATTCAAAGAGCAGGGGAGGTTGCTGAAGGCAGGAGAGTACTGGTTGTCTCCTGAATATACCGCGATGGGGTTGTTCCCCGTGTTAACCTCAGGGAAAACAGTAAACTACAGTATCACCTTTATTGAGGGGTGGAATATCCGTGAGGTATTAAATGAGCTGGATAATCACCCAAAGCTTGAGCGCCTGGTTCATACAACGGATCCTGCAGAGGTTGCCAAGTTGCTCGGAATGGAATATCCGCATGCAGAAGGGCTCATTTTCCCTGATACCTACTTTTATCGGAAGGGGATGTCCGATCTGGAAGTGCTTCAGCAGGCCTACAGAAAAACCATGGAAGTGTTGTCCCGGGAATGGAAGCAGAAATCACCTGATGCCATTGTAAAGAGTCCCTACGAAGCATTGATTCTGGCCTCTATTGTCGAGAGAGAAACCAGTGTAGATTCTGAAAGAAAAGTTATTGCCGGTGTGTTTACAGAGCGATTGCGTCTCAATATGCGTCTTCAGACGGATCCGACCGTTATCTATGGGTTGGGGGATAGCTATGAAGGGAATATTACCCGCAAGCATCTGAAGCAGGCGACACCCTACAATACCTACGTCATCAAAGGGTTGCCGCCAACGCCTATTTCCATGCCGGGTGAGGCCAGTATAAAGGCGGCGTTGAATCCGGATGTTACCGGTGACTTGTATTTTGTGGCGAAAGGCGATGGCACGCATGCCTTTTCCAAAACGTTGCGTGAGCACACAAATGCCGTACGAGCTTATCAGTTAAAGCGGCGATCTGATTATCGATCTAGTCAGTAGCCTAGTGGAGGGAATTCCTTGAATAGAGGTTTGTTTATTACGGTTGAAGGAATTGAGGGTGCAGGGAAAACCACCAATCTTGAGTTTGTCCGTTCAGTTCTGCAGGAGCAGGGCATGAATGTGGTGACCACTCGGGAGCCTGGTGGTACGCCTCTGGCTGAGGAAATTCGTGAAATGCTTCTGGCACCTCGGGAAGAGCAGGTGTCGGCCAAAGCTGAGCTGTTGATGATGTTCGCTGCCAGGGCTCAGCATCTGGAGCAAAAGGTCATGCCGCTGATCAAGTCCGGGGTTCATGTTTTGTCGGACCGTTTCACTGATGCGACATACGCTTATCAAGGTGGCGGCAGAGGTCTTTCCTGGGATTTGATTCAGCGCCTTGAAAATATCGTGCAGGAAGAGTTTCGGCCGGATTTGACGCTTCTTCTGTGTGTAAATCCTGAGGTTGGTATAGCTCGCGCCCGAAAAAGAGGGGCACTGGACAGATTTGAGCAGGAAAAGCTCGAATTTTACATCCGGGTCCAGGATGCCTACATGAAGCGTGTGGCTGAGTCTCCAGAGAGGTTTTGTGTTATCAATGCGCAGGAGCCGTTGGAAGTGATTCAGCCCCAGATTCGTCAGGCACTCTTGACCAAACTATCTAACTAGATCGGGCTTTAATTGATTTCGCCAAACCCTATAAATTGTGCCGGGCCTGAATACATGAAGTCGGTTTCTAATAAATAAAATCAGCGACTTTGATGCCGTATTGCTTGGGATCCACTGCTTTGACAATGCGGTCCTGAACGCCAGGTTTCGCCAGATCCAGTACTTCAACCTTGATGTAGGTCCTGAATTTTGTGTGGTACATGACGCGGACTGATGGTAGTCGCTGATCAAATTCGTTCGCTTCAATGACCGCTCCCAATTTACCGCTTTCCATAAGGACGAGTGATCCTACGGGGTAAATTCCTATGCAGCGTATAAAATGATGGACCAGAGTGGTATCCAGGTGGTGTTCGGACCATTCAAGGAGTTTTTTGATTGCGGCTGTGGGGGTGATGCCCTGATGGTAACAGCGGTCGGCAGTGATGGCGTCATAGACATCGACAACGGCTGCCATACGGCCAAAGAACGAAATATCATCCCCTTTAAGTCCCTTGGGGTAGCCTGATCCATCAAGCCTTTCGTGGTGTTGGGCAACGACCATGATGGATAATTGCGGAAAGCCATCTATTCCCGAAAGGATGTCCCGGCCTTGGGTGACATGGCTCTTCATGATTTCAAATTCGTCCGGGTTCAGCCGACTTGGTTTGTGAAGAATCTCATCGGGAATTAGGATTTTTCCAATATCATGAAGTAGAGCGCCTACTGCTGCCTGGGTCATGATATTCCGGTCCAGCTCCATTGATTTTCCAAACACAGACATCAATACGCCAAGATTGACGGAGTGTTCCATCAGATAGCTGTCTTTGTCCCGGATGATGCCAAGGCAGGATAGGGCGTTCTGGTTTCTGAAGATTGAATCAATCATTCCGTCCGCAACATCTTCGAACTTTTTGACTTCAATAGCGCGGCCAAGTTTTACATCCTCCATAACCGTATTCACAAGACCGATTGCCTGGTCGTGCAGTTTCTTGGCCGAAACCATTTCGTCTACCATGCTGAAGCGGGGTTTTCCGGCTGGAGATAGGGATGATGCTTTCTCAAGCTTTGCCTGGTTGGCTGAATCAATATCCTGGTAGGTGGGGGCGTGTTTGGCATCCAGGCCTAAAAGTGTGTCGATGTAGACATCCTTTACGCCCAGACTTTTAATCTTTTCGATAACCTCGTCGCTTTTAATGCGTCCCTTTTTGCGAAAGTTGGAGTGGGGAATCCAGTCGGCATTGAGGTCTGAGATGTACATGCCGACCTTTAAATCATCGATTGGGATTCTCTTGATCATAGAGATTGGCGGTCCGCTAGAGTGAGAGCAGTGATCCTTATTATCTTCAATGTAGATAAATAAGCCTGACCTCGCCAATTTATACGGGAGTGGATATTGCTGATGTGGGGGAGGTAAGCATAAAAAAGCCCCGAATTTTCGGGGCTTTTGGCAGGATGTGCTGACTAGTTACGCGTCAACAGCAGCTTGTGCTGCTTTGTTCGTGTAGTCTTCCATTTTATCGAAGTTCAGGTAGCGGTAAATATCAGCAGACATGCTGTTGATGTTCTTCGCATACTCCATGTACTCACCAACGGAAGGCAGTTTTCCTAATACAGCGCCAACAGAGGCCAGTTCAGCCGATGTCAGGTAGACGTTTGCTCCATCGCCCAGACGGTTAGGGAAGTTCCGGGTAGAGGTGGACAGAACGGTTGTGCCCGGTGCTACACGAGCCTGGTTACCCATGCAGAGTGAGCAGCCCGGCATTTCGGTGCGTACACCAGATTTGCCGTAGACGTTGTAGTAACCTTCTTCCATCAACTGAGCCTGGTCCATCTTGGTCGGGGGAGACATCCATAGACGGGTCTTCAGCGGCTCCTTGTTTTGTTCAAGGAGTTTGCCGGCGGCACGGAAGTGACCGATGTTGGTCATACATGAGCCGATAAACACTTCGTCAACTTTATCGCCGGCAACGTCAGACAGCAATTTTGCGTCGTCAGGATCGTTCGGGCAGCAGACGATGGGTTCTTTGATTTCAGACATGTCGATCTCAACCACGTGAGCGTACTCTGCGTCACTATCTGCGCGCATCAGCTCTGGGTTGGCCAGCCATTCTTCCATCGCTTTGGCGCGACGCTCCATGGTGCGTGGATCGCCGTAACCTTCGCTGATCATCCAGCGTAGCATCACGATGTTGGACTTCAGGTACTCTGCAACTGAGTCTTCGCTCAGGGTGATGGTGCAACCGGCAGCGGAGCGCTCAGCTGAGGCGTCTGACAGTTCGAAAGCCTGTTCTACAGTCAGATCTTCAAGACCTTCAATTTCCAGGATGCGGCCAGAGAATTCATTGATCTTGCCTTTCTTCTCAACGGTCAGAATGCCTTGCTTGATGCCGTAGAATGGAATGGCATGAACCAGGTCACGCAATGTGATGCCAGGCTGTCTTTCACCCTTGAAGCGCACCAGGATAGACTCTGGCATATCCAGAGGCATAACGCCTGTTGCAGCGGCGAATGCCACAAGACCGGAGCCGGCTGGGAAAGAAATGCCCATTGGGAAACGGGTGTGAGAATCACCGCCGGTACCAACAGTATCCGGTAGCAGCATGCGGTTCAGCCAGGAGTGGATAATGCCGTCGCCGGGGCGCAATGCGACGCCGCCGCGAGTACGGATGAAATCCGGAAGGCTATGCTGCATTTCCACGTCAACGGGTTTGGGGTAGGCAGCAGTGTGACAGAACGACTGCATAACCAGGTCAGCAGAGAATCCGAGACAGGCAAGGTCTTTCAGCTCGTCACGAGTCATTGGACCGGTAGTGTCCTGTGAGCCGACAGTCGTCATTTTCGGTTCGCAGTATTGTCCTGGGCGAACGCCATCAACACCGCATGCTTTACCGACCATTTTCTGAGCCAGTGTGTAGCCTTTGGTGGAACCGGCAGGATCCACTGGACGACGGAAGGCGTCTGAAGCAGGCAGGCTCAATGATTCACGGGCTTTATCAGTCAGACCACGACCAATGATCAGAGGGATACGGCCGCCGGCCTGAACCTCGTCAAGAATAACCTCTGACTTGAATTTGAATTCGGATAATACTTCACCGGATTCAGACAGAATTTTGCCGTCGTATGGACGAATCTCGATGACGTCGCCCATGTTCAGTTTGTCGACCGGTGCTTCGAAAACGAGGGCGCCGGCGTCTTCCATCGTGTTGAAGAAAATCGGGGCAACTTTGCTGCCGATACAGATGCCGCCAGAACGCTTGTTTGGAACGCCGGGGATATCGTCGCCGAAGAACCAAAGTACAGAGTTGGTTGCGGACTTACGTGAAGAGCCGGTACCTACCACATCACCGACAAAGGCCACTGGAAGGCCTTTGGCTTTCAGCTCTTCAATTTGTTTCATTGGTCCGACGGTACCGGGTTCGTCCGGGGTTAGACCTTCACGAGCCATTTTGTAGGCTGCGCGTGCATGTAGCGGAATATCCGGGCGGGACCAGGCATCTGGAGCTGGCGACAGATCGTCCGTGTTGGTTTCACCGGATACTTTGAATACGGCTACCTTAATGCTTTCCTGAACGGTCTTGCGTTTGGTGAACCATTCGGCATTTGCCCAGGAGTCCAGAACAGCTTTGGCATTGGCGTTACCGGCGTCCGCTTTTTCTTTAATGTCATGAAAAGCGTCAAACACCAGCAGGGTGTGTTTAAGTTCTTCTGCCGCCAGTGAAGATAGTTCGCTGTTGTCCAGAAGCTCAACCAAAGTGGCGATGTTGTACCCACCCTGCATCATGCCCAGCAATTGAACGGCTTTTTCTTTGGAGATTAACGGAGATGAGGCTTCGTCTTTAACGATTGCTGACAGAAAGCCTGCCTTAACGTAAGCGGCTTCATCAACACCCGGTGGAACACGGTTTTCCAAGAGATCCAGAAGAGTCTGCTCTTCACCGGCAGGAGGATTTTTCAGCAGTTCAACGAGACCGGCGGCCTGTTCTGCGTTTAGGGGTTTGGGAGGTACGCCTTCTGCGGCGCGTTCTTCTACATGTTTACGATATGCTTCAAGCACAATTAAACCCTCATCAGTTACTATAGCCGTCCTTTTGGGACGATGTTGTAAGAAGGATGACCACTAAGGAGTCACTGCACAGCACATGAGCGCTTTTGGCGAGCTGATCTTGTTGTAAATTCTAGTTTTTCTCTGAATTTCAGTGACATAGGCTTTGCAGTAACCCCTACATGCACACCAGAAATCGGGAACCGTATTCTACGGCATCAGGCAGTTAAAGTTAAGTTGAGAACTGCGATAAGTATTTACACTAACGTCGAACTACGGCCGATGATAACCGGATGGTGGGAATTTAGCCGCAGGCGGGTATATAAAGCAAATAAATGACATAAATGGGTGGAATAAGCAGGATCTATAAAGGGTGTTTTTCGTACGATTGCGGATATGTGCTGAGTAAAAGTTTGCTATACTCCGCGCCCCTTGAAACTAGCGAGCACTAATGGCCGGAGCTGGAATGACGGTAGATATTCCCTTGGATATTGAACAATTTCTTGGTTGTAAAACGCCGGAGGCGTGGTTGCAGTTGGCTGCATCCCGTGTGCCTGAACTGTTGGTGGATCATGCCCAGTGCGAGAAAAAGGCCGCATCGTCTGCGTTACAGTTGATGTTTCGTTATCCGGATGATGAAGAGATGGCCAAGCGGATGTCCAAGCTCGCCAGGGAAGAGTTGCGTCATTTTGAGCAGGTGCTGAAATTGATGCAGGCTCGGGGTGTCGCGGATCGCAAGCAGACCGCCGCCCGCTATGCCGCAGGGTTGCGCGAGCATGTCAGGAAAGGTGAGCCGGACCGATTAGTGGATATGCTGATTATCGGTGCCTTTATTGAAGCCAGATCCTGTGAACGCTTTGCGGCTCTGATACCTTATTTGCATGAACTGGATACGGAATTGGCCCAGTTTTATCGTGGTCTGCTTGAATCCGAGGGGCGGCATTACCAGAACTATCTTAAGCTGGCTGAGCAGCGTGTCGGTGGAGGGAGTGCACAATCCGGCCGTGAACAAGTGTTTTCTGAAAGGATTGAGTTCTTTCGGCAGGTGGAAGCAGAGCTAATCGCATCGCCGGATGAAGAGTTCCGCTTTCACAGTGGCTGCCCGGTATAACCGGGCGGAATGGCCGCCATGCAAATTTTTTGCAGGCGCTGCTTAATTCAAATCTGACTTGTTCAGATGGATCAAGTCGATTGAGGAGTCTTCAGCCAGAATGTAATTGGTGGAATCATGCCAGTCACCTAGCACTATTCGCTGAGCGCTTTTATCATCCAATTCAACTGTATGTACCATCGGACGGTGAGTGTGGCCATGAATCATCAAGTCCACTCCGTGCTCGCATAAAGCCTTCTTCACTTCTTCCTGATTGACATCCATGATCTCGGCAGCCTTCTGCTGGTTTTTGGCCATGCTCAATTGTCGCATCTGCTCGGCCATTTTCTTTCGGTCTGCCAGTGGGCGGCTGAGTACTTGCTCTTGCCACGCAGAGCTGCGGGCAAAGCCTCGGAATTTCATGTACTCCTTGTCGTCTATACACAAATAGTCGCCGTGAGAGATCAGTGCTTTTCGGCCATTGATATCAATGACTATCGGGTCATCCAGCAACTTCGCGCCGCATTGTTCGGCGAACTGATGGCCTATCAGGAAATCCCTGTTGCCGTGCATTAGAAAAATCTCAGTGCCCTGATTTGCCAGAGCAGCCAGTCTATTTGCCACTTCTATCTGCAGGGGGGTCTGTTCGTCATCGCCAATCCAGGCTTCGAAGAAGTCTCCAAGAACAAACAGGCGATCCGCTTCAGGCGCAATGTGTTTCAAAAACAGGAAGAAAAACTCGGTGATTGCCGGAGCGCTTTCGTCCAGGTGGAGGTCGGATATGAATAATTGTTTCATGAATAAAGGATAAGTCTATTGGGGCGTGCGGGAAAGCGCCGTACATTGAGGTGCGATGCTTCCCGCAAATTTGCCGCCAGTTGGCTGGCTTTAGCCGCTACTCTTCAATCAGTGTGGCGGATTCAATGATGACGTCATCTTCAGGAACATCCTGGTGCATGCCCTTGAAGGTCGTGCGTACTTGCTTGATCTTGTTAACAACGTCCATACCTTCGACAACTTTACCGAAAACAGCGTAGCCCCAGCCTTCGGTGGTTTTGGCTGTGTAGTCAAGGAAGCCGTTGTCAGCCACATTGATAAAGAACTGAGCGGAGGCGGAATGTGGGTCCATGGTGCGAGCCATGGCAACTGTGCCGGTCATATTGCTCAGGCCGTTGTCCGCTTCATTTTTAATAGGATCCCTGGTCTGTTTGGGGAGCAGTCCTGGCTCGAATCCGCCGCCCTGAACCATGAAATTAGAGATGACCCGGTGGAAGATAGTGCCGTCATAGAAGCCATCTTTGACATACTGTTCGAAGTTCTGGGCGGTGTTCGGGGCGTTGTCGTGATCCAGTTCGATCTTGATGTCGCCGAAATTGGTTTTAAGAAGAATCATCGGGTTTCCTGTGTCGATTATTGGAGGGCGCCTGTGAATAAGCTGTCTTATTCTTTGTGATAAACCTGGATTTTAATGCAATACCGGTGTTTGCCGAAAGCGGGAATTGATCTGTTCTGAGGTTGGCTAAAGAAAAAGGCAATGCCTATAATAGCGGGTTTTTGGATCTTTACCGCTTATTCCCTAAGGGCTTATATGACTGTGTCAGACACAAAACTGCCTTCAAGCTTTATTACGCAAATAGTTCAGGACGATATCGCCGGCAACGTTCATGGTGGAAAAGTGATTACCCGTTTTCCTCCAGAGCCTAACGGATATCTGCATATCGGGCATGCCAGATCGATCTGGCTGAATTTCGGCATTGCTGAAATGTTCGGTGGCGAATGTAATCTCCGCTTTGACGATACCAATCCGGAAAAGGAGGAGCAGGAATATGTTGATGCAATCAAAGCAGATGTCCTCTGGCTGGGGTACAAATGGGCCGGGGAGGTTCGTTATGCGTCCGACTACTTCGATAAGTTTTACGAGTGGGCGCTTCATCTGATCAAGGCCGGTAAGGCCTACGTCTGTCACCTCAGTGCAGAGCAGGCTAGTGAATACAGAGGTTGGGCGACCAAGCCGGGCAAAGAAAGTCCATACAGACAGCGCACGGTTGAAGAAAATCTGGAATTATTCGAGAAAATGCGCGTAGGCGCTTTCGCAGAAGGGGAGTGCGTCTTGCGGGTCAAGATCGATATGGCTTCTCCCAATATGAATCTGCGGGACCCTATTCTTTATCGGATTCGCAAGGCGTCACACCATCAGACTGGTGATAAATGGTGTATCTATCCCAGCTATGATTTTGCCCATGGACAGGAAGATGCTATTGAGAGCGTAACGCATTCTATCTGTACCTTGGAGTTTCGCGATCACCGGCCTTTATATGACTGGTTTATTGAGAACCTGCCGGTGCCCAGTCGTCCGCGCCAATATGAAATGGGGCGTTTGAATCTCAGCTATACAGTGACTAGTAAGCGTAAGTTAAAGTTATTGGTGGATGAGAAGATTGTCGACGGTTGGGATGATCCACGTATGCCGACGATATCCGGGATGCGTCGTCGCGGCTATACACCTTCGTCATTGCGTAAGTTCTGTGAAATGGTGCCGGTTAGTGACAAGAACAACAGTGATGTTGACTTGGCTATTCTGGAGCGTGCGGTCCGGGATGATCTTAATGAGAATGCTGCGCGGGCGATGTGTGTCATGAATCCTCTCAAAGTGACTATCACTAATTTCCCGGAAGGGGAAACTGAGGTGATGAAAGCTGCCTGTCACCCGAATAAGCCGGAGATGGGGGAGCGGGAGTTACCATTTACCAGAGAGCTATACATTGAGCGGGATGATTTTAATGAGGATAGCTCATTGTCTCGTAAGAAATTCAAGCGGCTCGTGCTGGGAGAGTGGGTAAGACTGCGCAGTGCCTACATCATTCAGGCGAATGATGTGGTGAAAGATGATCAGGGTGAGATTGTCGAAATCATTGCCTCTCTGGTGCCTGGGACGGTGGGGGAAGATGCGCCGGAGGGTGTTCGTCCTCGCGGGGTTATCCACTGGGTATCCGCCAGTCAATGTGTTGAAGCGCAAGTCAGACTGTATGATCGCTTGTTTGTGAATGAAGCGCCGGATCGAGTGGAAGGTGAGTTCAGCGATCAAATCAATCCTGAAAGTCTGAAGGTTGTTAAGGGGTATCTGGAGCCGGGGGCTGCTCAGGCTGATCCGGAGACTCATTTTCAGTTTGAGCGTGAAGGTTATTTTGTGACTGATCGTCATGATCATTCGCCGGAATCACCGGTGTTTAATATGACCATTGGTTTGAAAGAAACCTGGGCGAGTAAGAACTAAGTTAAGGGCAGTCTTTGATAGTCTTGGATAAAGGCTGCCGGAAAAGGGCAATAATATGGCTTTGAAAGTGTTTAACTCTTTGAGTGGGCAGAAAGAGACGTTTGTCCCCAAAGAGGAAAAGAAGGTGAAAATGTATGTCTGTGGTATGACTGTATATGATTACTGTCATCTCGGGCATGCCAGAGTATTGGTGGCCTTCGATGTTATTACCCGCTATTTGCGTGCACAGGGGTATGAAGTGACCTATGTGCGCAACATTACTGATGTGGATGACAAGATCATTGCCAGGGCTGCTGAAAATGGCGAGCCGGTTGAAGAGCTGACCGAGCGTTTCATCAAGGCAATGCATGAAGATGAGGCTGCACTTTCGGTTCTGCGCCCTGATATTGAGCCGAGAGCTACGGGGCATATCAAAGAAATTATTGATATGACGGCGACTCTGTGTGACAAGGGTTATGCCTATCATGCGCCGAATGGTGATGTTTACTATGCGGTGGACAAGTTTGCGGACTACGGCAAGTTGAGCAAAAGAAAGCTCGATGAGCAGCAGGAGGGGGCTCGGGTCGAGGTTGACGAAAATAAGCGTAACCCCTTCGACTTTGTGTTGTGGAAATCTGCCAAACCAGGGGAATTGAGCTGGGACTCTCCATGGGGGGCTGGACGTCCGGGTTGGCATATAGAATGTTCGGCTATGTCTACCAACTGCCTTGGGGATTCATTTGATATTCATGGTGGGGGGCCGGATCTCAAGTTCCCCCATCACGAGAACGAGATTGCCCAGTCTGAGGCTGCAACCGGATGCCAGTATGTGAATTACTGGATGCACGCTGGGGCTGTAAGGGTAAATAAGGAAAAGATGTCCAAGTCTTTGGGTAATTTTTTCACCATTCGGGAAATACTCGAAAAGTATCCGGCCGAGGTGGTGCGTTATTTTATCGTTTCCAGTCACTATCGCAGTGCTATCGATTACTCTACTGATGCATTGGCTGAAGCTGAAAAAGCGCTCGAAAGGCTTTATACCTCGCTGAGAGGTGTGGAGTTGTCGGGTGGGTCTGTGGCTGAGTTGCCTGATGTGCAGGAATATTTTGCACGCTTCAATGAGGCGATGGATGATGACTTCAATACAGCGGGCGCTGTTGCCGTATTGTTCGAGCTGGCCAGGGAAATTAATCTGGCTAAGCGCAGCGGGTCCGAAGCTTCTGGGAAAAAAGAAACGGTCTTGGCGAGTGCTCTAGTCGAGCTGGGCAGTGTTCTGGGAATATTGCAGGAAAACCCGGATGCTTTTCTGCAGGGCGAGGTTGAAGGTGAGTTATCTGTTGCCGACATTGAGGCAATGATCGCTCTCAGAAATCAGGCGCGGCAGGATAAGGATTGGGCAGAATCAGATCGTATCAGGGATGAGCTCAAGTCCAAAGGCGTGGTTTTAAATGACTCCAGAGAAGGGACGACCTGGCAGAGAGGCTAATCCTCTGCCAGGGATAGTTGGCATGGAAGCCTGATATTAGCTCTTGTGTAAGTGATTAGCTGCGTAAAGCGTATTTTCCATTAAGGTGGCAACAGTCATTGGGCCAACTCCTCCTGGTACGGGAGTTATCCAGCCGGCTCTTTTTGCCGCCTCTTCAAATTCCACATCTCCCACCAGGTTACCGCTCTGAAGGCGGTTGATGCCGACATCAATGACTACAGCGCCGGACTTTATCCACTCGCCCTTAACCAGGGCCGGCTTGCCGGCAGCTACGACGACTATATCTGCATTTTTGACTTTTTCAGGCAGGTTAAGAGTGAAGCGATGGGTGATGGTGACAGTGCATCCGGCCAGTAGTAGCTCCATGGCCATGGGCCTGCCCACGATATTGGAAGCGCCTACAACGACCGCCTCTTTTCCGCGAAGCTCAATGCCTGTTGTGTTCAAAAGGGTCATGATGCCTTTGGGAGTGCATGGCCTAAGAAGAGGCATTCTCTGAACCAAGCGTCCAATGTTGTATGGGTGAAAGCCATCAACATCCTTATCCGGACGAATTTCCTCCAGAATTGACTCTGCATCTATATGGGAGGGTAAGGGGAGCTGTACCAGGATGCCATCAACACTGTCGTCTTGGTTGAGTTCCTCTATGAGTGCCAGTAGTTCGTCCTGGGATGTGCTGCTGCTGAGATTGTGTTTAACCGAATGAAAGCCTACTTCTTCACAGGCCTTGGTTTTGTTCTTTACATAAACCTCTGATGCGGGATCGTTGCCAACCAGAATCACTGCCAGTCCGGGAGGTCTGAGTCCTTGCTGAATTCGTTTTTGTACGCCCAGGGAGACATGTTTGCGGACATCTGCTGCGACTTGTTTGCCGTCAATGATCTTTGCGGTCGTCATAATAGTAGAAGCCTGTATGTGGAAGGGGGAAGGCCTTAAGTCCCTTTTGTCGGGAACAGTTTGGTGTTGTTCCCGTTGGTGCCTGTTATGCGTTGACCGGCATCTCCAGATAAAAATGTGGTCGCTGATATCAGGCTGAAACCTGTCCCGTTAATAACAATTGAAAACGAGGGCGCATATTTTACTTAAATTGAAGTAAGTCTCAATCTATAGCTGATAAACGGTGTGGAACGGTTAACTAAACAATTTCCAGAAATGTGGTTGACGCCTCCAAAAACCGCGGGTATTATTCGCGCCAGCTTTCGCTAGAGACTCCTGGTTTCGATAAGGCGGGGTATAGCGCAGTCTGGTAGCGCGCCTGCTTTGGGAGCAGGATGTCGGGAGTTCGAATCTCTCTACCCCGACCACTTTTGTTGTCTTTTTGAGTTATGAGAAGATGGAGAAGTGGTGGTCGATGTCGCAGAAGTCTGAAGAGCGCTCGTAGCTCAACCGGATAGAGCATCGGCCTTCTAAGCCGAGGGTTGCAGGTTCGAGTCCTGCCGGGCGCGCCATTTGATCTTTTGGGTCTTCTGGTGAAAGTGTGTGATTGATAAGTTGTAGAGCTGTATGAGTGTTGCTGTAAGGTGATGCTGATTTCTAAGGTGGAGACCTAAGAGTATATAGCTATAATATGCAGCTGTCGTCGCATAAATATTGTGGTGGGCGTAGCTCAGTTGGTAGAGCTCAGGATTGTGATTCCTGCGGTCGAGGGTTCGATCCCCTTCGTCCACCCCATTTTCAACTTGCTGGTCTAGTAAGTTGAAAAATAAGACAAATATCTTAAAGAGGATATTAAGGTCTTAATAAAGTGCGAAAGTGGCGGAACTGGTAGACGCGCTGGATTTAGGTTCCAGTACCGAAAGGTGTGAGAGTTCGAGTCTCTCCTTTCGCACCATCTTTTCATCGATTCAATTTCCTTTTTTGTTCCCATCTCTTGCGCACGAGGCCAACGCTACGTAATATTTGCGTCCTCTTTTTTTAAGTTGCGTGTCAGAACCGAGGATTATTCATGCAAGTTTCTGTTGAAACCACTTCCCCAATTGAACGTCGAATGACTATCGGCGTCCCAGCTTCAAAAGTTGATTCTGAAGTTGAAAAGCGTTTGCAGAAAACCGCTCAGACTGTGCGTATGAACGGATTCCGCCCAGGTAAGGTTCCTTTGAGTGTTGTTCGTCGTCGCTATGGCGAAGGGGTGCGTCAGGAAGTTATCGGTGAAGTCATGCGAGACGCATATATTGATGCGCTGCAGCAGGAAAAACTGAACCCTGCGGGCTATCCGAAATTTGAGCCTCAGCAATTGGAATCCGGTAAGGATCTTGAATTTACTGCTGTATTTGAGGTTTATCCCGAAATCAGTGTAGGTGACCTGGGGTCATTGTCCCTGACTAAGGAAGAAACCGAAGTTGTTGATGCTGATATCGACAACATGATTGAAATGCTGCGCAAGCAGTCCCAGTCCTGGGAAGAAAAAGACGGTGCTGCTGAAGAAGGCGATCGTCTGACTGTGGACTACAAAGGGATGTTGGACGGCGAAGCGTTCGAAGGTGGTAGCGCTGAAGACGCTTCCATTCAGATCGGCGCAGGACGAATGATTCCTGGGTTTGAAGAAGGTCTGGCTGGAGTTAAGGCTGGTGAAGAGAAGACTCTTCAATTGACCTTCCCTGAGGACTACCATGCCGAAAACCTGAAAGGAAAGGCTACTGAATTTGCGGTAACCGTGAAGAAAGTGGAATCACCAAAGCTTCCCGAAGTTAACGAAGAGTTCTTCGCGCAATATGGCGTGCAGGAAGGCGGAATGGATGCTTTCCGTGCAGAGCTGAAGAAGAACATGGAGCGTGAGGCCAAATTCGCAGTTGCCAACAAGGTTAAGCAGCAGATCGTAGATCAGTTGATCGGCCTGCAGGAAGTGGGTGTGCCTTCTGCCTTGATTCAGTCAGAAGTGCAGAAAATGAAGCAGGACGCAGTTCAGCGTTTTGGCGGTGGTCAGATGGACCCATCCCAGCTGCCTGATGAGCTGTTCAAAGATCAGGCTGAGAAGCGTGTAAAAACAGGTCTTATCTTTGCGCAAATCGTGAAGGATCAGGAGCTGAAAGCCTCTGATGAGCAGATCGAAGAGAAGATTCGCGAAATGGCGGCCAGCTACCAGGAGCCTGAGCAGGTTGTTAACTGGTATATGAATAATGCAGAACAGAAAGCTCAGATTGAGTCTGTTGTGCTGGAAGATGTCGTAGTTGACTATGTTCTGGGCAAAGCCAAAGTGGATGCCAAAAACGTATCTTACGATGATGCGGTAAAACCGGCTGCAGCTTCAACGGCTGAAGAAAACGAGTCAGATAGCGAATAAATAATCGCAGGTTTAAGCTGAGAAGGGCTTAAAACTAAGCTAGACTGATAGACAGCCGGTATTACCGGCTGTTTCTTTTTATACCGTTGATGGAGAATGTTTGAGACTATGGTCCGTGATGCCAGTACTGAAATGAAAAAGAATTTGGAAGTGGCAAATGCTCTAGTTCCAATGGTTGTTGAGCAAACTGCCCGAGGTGAGCGTTCTTACGATATTTACTCTCGTTTGTTAAAGGAACGGATCATTTTTCTGGTGGGTCCTGTGGAAGACCATATGGCTAACCTCGTGGTTGCGCAGTTATTGTTCCTTGAGTCTGAGAACCCGGACAAGGATATTCATCTGTATATCAACTCGCCCGGTGGTTCTGTGACGGCTGGATTGTCAATATATGACACCATGCAGTTTATTAAGCCGGACGTTTCTACTATGTGTATCGGTCAGGCCGCAAGTATGGGGGCTTTGTTGTTGGCCGGTGGAGCAGCAAACAAACGTTATTGTCTGCCTCATTCCCGGGTCATGATTCACCAGCCGCTGCTTGGTGGATTACAGGGCCAGGCTTCTGATATCGAAATCCATGCCAAAGAAATTTTGACCTTGCGTGAGCGCCTGAACACGATTCTGGCGAATCATACAGGTCAAACCATTGAAAAAATTGGTAAAGACACTGATCGAGATAACTTCATGGACGCCAACGCGGCAAAAGCGTATGGCTTGATTGATGACGTGTTGGATAAACGTGTAACTGGTTAGGTTTTGAGAGTTGTGGTATAGATAAGCCGAGAGGTTTTTCAGACCTGACGAAACGAATTTAGGGGTAATTTAATGGCTGATGACAGAAACGGAAAAGGGGAAGATGGCGGCAAGCTGTTGTACTGCTCCTTTTGCGGTAAAAGCCAACACGAAGTTCGCAAGCTGATAGCAGGGCCTTCCGTCTTTATCTGCGATGAGTGTGTGGATTTGTGTAATGACATCATTCGCGAGGAAATTCAGGAAGCAACAACGACTGACAGCAGTGATCGTCTACCTACGCCACACGAAATCAAAGAGACGCTGGACGAATATGTAATCGGGCAGGCCAGGGCCAAACTGGCGTTGGCTGTGGCTGTTTATAACCATTACAAACGTCTTCGTTATGAAGACAAGAAGGGCGATGTTGAGCTGGGTAAAAGTAATATCCTGCTTATTGGTCCTACAGGTAGTGGTAAGACTTTGCTGGCGGAAACGCTTGCAAGGCTGTTGAATGTACCGTTCACGATTGCTGACGCAACAACGCTGACTGAAGCCGGTTACGTCGGTGAGGACGTTGAGAATATTATTCAAAAACTGTTGCAGAAGTGTGACTACGATGTAGAGAAAGCCCAGCGTGGTATTGTCTATATCGATGAGATCGATAAGATTTCGCGCAAGTCGGACAACCCATCCATCACCCGTGATGTTTCTGGTGAAGGTGTCCAGCAGGCGCTGTTGAAGCTGATTGAAGGGACGGTTGCGTCTGTTCCGCCTCAAGGTGGCCGGAAGCATCCACAGCAGGAGTTTTTGCAGGTAGATACCAGTAATATCCTGTTTATCTGTGGCGGTGCTTTTGCCGGTCTGGAAAAGATTATTCGCGACAGATCCGAGAAGGGCAGTATTGGCTTCTCAGCGGTGGTGAAGAGTCAGATCAGTTCCAAATCAGTAGGCGAGACGCTGAAAGACGTGGAAACTGAGGATTTGATCAGGTTTGGTCTGATTCCTGAGTTCGTTGGTCGATTGCCTGTGATTGCGACTCTGGATGAGTTGGATGAGGATGCACTGATTCAGATCCTGACTCAGCCGAAGAACGCTCTGACCAAGCAGTATGAAAAGCTGTTTGATATGGAAGGCGTAGAAGTGGATTTTCGTGATGATGCCCTGTTGGCTATCGCGAAAAAGGCTATGGAGCGAAAAACCGGTGCGCGAGGTCTACGCTCTATTCTGGAATCCGTTTTGTTGACGACCATGTACGATGTTCCATCTGAGAGTGACGTATGTAAAGTGGTCATCGATGGCGGGGTTATCTCCGGCGAGTCCGATCCCATCAAAATTTACAAGAATAATGATCAAGCGAAAGCTGCGGCTGAAGATTGATCAGTCTGATCGTCTTGTAATCAATCTCTGATCAATAAAGGGGCTTATGCCCCTTTATTTGTTTTTGAGCCCCTCTTTTTTTTATTTTTTATTTGTAATTTGTGGCCATTGTCCCCATGTTGCTGTTTAGTAGAATGTATAGGTAAAAGACGTTACGTTAGGTGCGTCGATTCAGTCTGAGGTGTTTTATGTCAGAAGCTTCTGTGATTTCAGAAATCCCCTTGCTACCGCTTCGGGACGTGGTGGTATTTCCACACATGGTGATCCCGTTGTTCGTGGGGCGGGCAAAGTCAATTGAGGCTCTGGAGCAGGCGACTGGGTCAAGTAAAGAAATTCTTCTGGTGGCGCAGAAAGACCCTGCTGATGAAGATCCTGAGCAGGATGCTATGTATACCGTGGGTACAGTGTCCACTATCCTGCAGATGCTGAAATTGCCTGATGGGACCGTCAAGGTGCTCGTGGAAGGCAACTACCGGGCTAAAATCGAACATATTGAGACAGAGGGCTGTCATCGTGCCCGGATTTCACCGATCAGAGAAGATGAGACAGCTACAGGCTCTTCTGATGCGCTTGCACGGTCGTTACTCTCTCAATTTGAGCAGTACGTCAAGCTAAGTAAGAAAATTCCCAGTGAGCTGTCTGAGTCGTTAGCCAATATTGCTGAGGCGGGACGGCTCGCGGACACAATTTCTGCGCATCTCGAACTCAAGCTGGAGACCAAGCAGGAATTGCTCGAAATCGTTGACGTGAAGGATCGCGTTGAAGCGTTGATGCAGCGTCTGGAGAACGAAATCGATATTCTCCAGGTAGAGCAGCGGATCCGTGGGCGCGTCAAAAAACAGATGGAGAAGAGTCAGCGTGAGTACTATCTGAATGAGCAAATGAAAGCTATTCAGAAGGAAATGGGCGACCTGGGAGAGGGTGCCAACGAAGTCGAGATGCTTGAGCGCAAGATCAAAGAGGCGGGAATGCCTGAGGAAGCGCGCAAGAAGTCTGAATCAGAGCTGTCCAAGCTGAAAATGATGTCTCCGATGTCTGCAGAGGCGACGGTGGTCCGGAGTTATATCGACTGGATGGTCAGCATACCCTGGAAGAAGCGCAGCAGGGTTAAGCATGACTTGCAGGCCGCGAGAAAAATTTTGAATGAAGATCATTATGGTCTGGAAGAGGTGAAAGACCGCATTCTTGAGTATCTGGCAGTTCAAAGTCGTGTGAAAAAGATGAAGGGCCCTGTCTTGTGTCTCGTTGGACCTCCAGGGGTCGGTAAGACATCTCTTGGTCAGTCAATTGCTAAGGCGACCAATCGTAAATACGTGCGAATGGCTCTGGGTGGAGTTCGGGATGAGGCTGAAATTCGTGGGCACCGCAGAACCTATATTGGATCGCTGCCTGGCAAATTGATTCAGAAGCTCGCCAAAGTCGAAGTGAAGAACCCTCTGTTTCTTTTCGATGAGATCGACAAGATGGGAATGGATCATCGTGGTGATCCGGCTTCAGCGCTTCTTGAGGTGTTGGATCCCGAGCAGAATCACACATTCAATGATCACTATTTAGAAGTGGATTACGACCTGTCTGAGGTTATGTTCGTTTGTACTTCGAATACAATGAATATACCGCCGGCATTGATGGATCGGATGGAGATCATTCGTATACCCGGATATACCGAAGACGAGAAAGTGAACATTGCGGTGAAGTATCTGATACCCAAGCAAATGAAGAATAATGGTTTGCGCAAGGGTGAAATGAAACTGAGCGAAGATGCAACGCGCACGATTATTCGGTATTACACCAAAGAGGCTGGGGTGCGTGGTCTGGAAAGAGAGATCGCCAAAGTCTGCCGTAAAGTGGTTAAAGAAAGTATTTTGGAAAAAGATTCCTCAAAAGGCACAATTGAGGTTGAAAGTTCGCGTCTTGAGAACTACCTTGGAGTACGCAAGTTCAGTTACGGTAAGGCCTCTGAACAGGATCGGGTGGGGCAGGTAACTGGGTTGGCCTGGACTCAGGTCGGCGGAGAATTGCTCACAATTGAGTGTACTTCTGTTCCCGGTAAGGGTAAGGTCGTCAAGACCGGATCTCTTGGTGACGTCATGCAGGAATCTATTCAGGCAGCTTTGACGGTTGTCAGGGGGCGGGCGCAGAACCTGGGAATTAATCCCGATTTTCATGAAAAAAATGATATACACGTGCATGTACCGGAAGGTGCAACGCCAAAGGATGGCCCTAGCGCCGGGATAGGCATGTGTACGGCTCTGGTTTCCAGTCTGACGAATGTTCCTGTCAGAGCTGATGTAGCCATGACCGGTGAAATTACGTTGCGCGGAGAAGTCCTGGCAATCGGAGGATTGAAAGAGAAGCTTCTGGCTGCGCACCGGGGTGGCATAAAACGTGTGATCATCCCGCAGGAAAATGTCAGGGATTTAAAAGAAATACCCGACAATATTAAAAACGATCTTGAAATCTTGCCTGTCACATGGATAGACGAGGTTTGGAGAAATGCACTCGCCGGTGAGGTAGGATTACAGGCTGAAAGTGCAAAAGATAGTTTACCCAGTAAAGGTAAACGTTCGGTGAAAAAAGGTGGTGAATCTTCTGACAACAATGATCGGATTAATACCCACTAGCGCGAGATCGCGCTTGACACGGTTTTACCGCTGTTGGTATAAATGATCGCGTTGTCAGGCAGCGCCCCGTAAGGGCTGCCGGTCATATAAGATAGAAGAAGAAAAAAGGGATGTACTCACATTTAATATATTATTAGTGTGAAGTTACACCTGTATTCCTTCATCACCAGTCAATTAATCAATTCATAATTATCTTAAGGGGTTTAGTGTGAATAAATCGGAATTGATTGATGCTGTTGCTGCATCTGCAGACATCTCAAAAGCGGCTGCTGGTCGCGCACTTGATGCTGTCGTTGAATCAGTTACTGATGCATTAAAAAAAGGTGAACAGGTTACCTTGATCGGTTTTGGTACGTTTTCTGTTAAAGAGCGCGCTGCCCGTACTGGTCGTAACCCACAAACCGGCGCTACCATTAACATTGCTGCCGCTAAAGTTCCCAGCTTTAAAGCAGGTAAAGCTCTGAAAGATGCAGTTAACTAGTAGGTAGACCCAAGGGTCTATCGAGCACTAGGGAGCGGTAGTTCAGCTGGTTAGAATACCGGCCTGTCACGCCGGGGGTCGCGGGTTCGAGTCCCGTCCGCTCCGCCAAGATCCAAGGCGCCTTTGAGCGCCTTTTTTCATATGTTGTTTAATGGTTTCTCAATCGGTCAGCAGTAAGCTATTAGGCGAATATTAAATTTGTCTGACAGGGTGTTGGCTAATTAGAAATAATAATTATTGAATCGTAGTGCAGGAATTAAGAGGGGCGCATGCTTCAGAACATTCGCGATAATGCTCAGGGAACTATCGCAAAAATTATTGTGGGACTGATTGTCCTGACTTTTGCACTCTTTGGAGTTGAGTCAATCGTCGGTGGACTGAGCGGGGAGCCGGAAGTTGCAAGTGTAAACGGCGAATCTATTACCGAAGCAAATTTTCAGCGTCAACTGGAGCTTAGAAGGCGCCAGGTGATCAATCAGATGGGGGAGAACTATGATCCCAGTCTGATCGATGAAAATGCTATCCGTAGTGCAACCCTGACTGACCTTATCTCAAGAGAAGTACGACTTCAGAGTGCCGTCAACAAGGACATGGCAATTTCTGATTCCACAGTCGAGAATTTCATACTTCAATGGCCAGCCGCACAGGTGGAAGGCAAATTCAACCGGGATCAGTTCCTGGCTGTATTGCGTAACATCGGTATGAACCCGTTGGAGTTCAGGGAGCAGCTAAAGAAAGATCTGATGATTAATCAAATGCGAATGGCAATTGCCCAGTCGTCATTTGTTATCGATCAAGAGCTGGTAGGGCTGTTGAAGATCGAAAGGCAGAAGAGAACTTTCGATTATAAGGTGATGGATGCAGCAGCAGTTGCTGAAGGGATTGAGGTCCCGGCTTCCGAGACAGAAGCCTATTACAATGATCACCAGGAAGAATTCCGTTTACCTGAGCGGGTTGTCGTTAACTATATCGAGGTTAAGAAAGAAGATCTGGCCAAGGATATTCAAGTTACTGACGATGAAGTTAAGCAGGCATACGATGAAGAAGTAAGCAGCTTCAAGTCTGAGGAACAGCGCCGGGGCGCTCATATCCTGGTTGAGACTTCCGATACCGTATCAGACGAGCAGGCACTGGAAAAAATTAATGCAGTGGCTAAACGTCTGGCTGACGGTGAAGATTTTGCCACCGTGGCAAAAGAAGTATCCGATGATCTCGGTTCAGCCCAGGAAGGTGGAGATCTGGGGTTTGCAGGCAAAGGAGCTTTTGTTCCGGAGTTTGAAGAAGCACTGTTCTCAATGAACAAAGGTGAAGTCTCAGCGCCTGTTAAAACAGACTACGGTTATCACATTATCAAGCTTGTCGATGTTACCAAACAGGAGCCGCCCACTCTGGAAGAATCCAGAGATCGTATCGTGGCAAAGTTGCAAAACGAAAAATCAGAATCGCGTTTTGTTGAGCTTTCCACTGAGCTGACAGATATCACATACAGTGCATTGGATCTGAAAGGGCCAGCAGATGAGCTCGGGCTGGAAGTTAAAACCAGCAAGCCTTTCTCAAAAGATGGCGGGGAAGGAGTGTTTTCCAACCCGGCTGTGTTGCAGCAGGTATTCTCTGATGACGTTCTGAAGAATGATCATAACAGTGAAGTTGTAGAGGTAGGTCGTGATACTCTGGTGGTTGTTCGTAAGAACGAATTGATCCCATCAATGATTCGGCCGCTGGAAGATGTTTCTAAAGGCATTGCGAATAAGCTTGCCCTGGAGAAAGCCAAGGAGCAGGTGAACGAAGAAGTTGATCAGGTTGTTCAGGCGGCTTCTAAGGGTGAGACTAGCGGTGACGACTGGTCAACCGCCGAGGATGTGCGCAGGGGTAATCCCGGGTACGGGGAAGCCACGGCGTTTGCTTTCAAAATGCCGGTGCCAAATGGTTCTGAGCCTGTTGTACAGAAATTTGAAACGGATGCCGGCTTCATCGTGGTGGCACTGAAGTCCGTCGATAATGGTACGGAAGAGCTTACAGATACTGAGAAAAAGACTTATATGTCTTTCCTGGCAAACCGCCTCGGTAGTAAAGACTTTGAGTCTTTTGATTCGATGTTGCAGAACAATGCAGATATCAAGCGGCTATAAAGCTTGATGCCTGCATGAAAACAGAAAGGCTCGAACTACGGTTTGGGCCTTTTTTATTGGTGCAGCCAAATGTACCGGACTCCTGGTGGGCAAGGTAATTTTCAGCAAATTTGCACTGGCTCACATTCAGGTATTTGACTGAGCTGAAGAGACTGTCAGCTTGCAAAGAATTGTGTACTGGTTATCTTTACCTGTTATTTAAATACTGTATCTTTAGTTTACAAACAGTTACGTGGCTTTTGATTTATTTGTAGGACAATCGAGTCGATAACGTATGTTATTAATCCTTGCCGGCTCTCTGCTGACATTTCACATGGCGAATGAGGCGACGATCACCGAACCGTTCAAGAAAGGGGTCGTGGTTTATCAGGAAGCTCTGTCCACTGGCATGGACCAACGTGCGTTCGTGCGCTACGACACGCTTGTGGAGCCCGTCAAAGAGCAGAAATTCCGGAATATCACCCATCAGGCATATGACTACAGTTGTGGATCAGCGGCACTGACTACCGTGCTGGAGCATTATCTCGGGCGTACGTTTGAAGAGCGCCAGATAATGGAAGGTCTGCTTCACTACGGGGATGCGGAAAGAATCGTTGAGCGGCGGGGATTCTCAATGCTTGACTTCAAGCGGCTGGTGACGGCTTTAGGGTATCCCTCCGGCGGATTCCGCGCCGAAATTGAGGATTTGATGGAGCTCGATCATCCGGCCATTGTTCCCATCAGGTATGGGGGCTTTAAACATTTTGTGGTTGTGCGGGCTATTCGAGATGGACGGGTATTTATCGCTGACCCGTCGTTGGGGAATACCACATTCACTATTGAGCTGTTTAAGGAGCATTGGGACCAAAACGTTCTCTTTATTGTATTTCCAGGTAATACCAAACCTGTCGATGGTCTTGAGCTTCGTGAAGAGGATATGAGGTTTGTGGACGAGCAGACGTTCACGCTGAACGCGTACCGAGAATTTCCTGTATTCCACGAAGCGCTGGAGTTTCGGATTCAGAATACGCTTGAAGCTCTTAAAAACAACGCAGACGGTAGCGTTAACAATACAACAAAAAGGTTGCACTACAAGCGCAACTAACCGGATATCAAGAAGAATAAGGGATAGCTGATGAAGCGTTGGGTTGTATCCAGCATATGTTTTGCGCTGACATTATCAGGCGCCTTCCACACAAATGCCGCAGACGAGAGTAGTGTGGATAAAGCCCGTGAAGCATTAACCAAACAGGATGAAGATGCCGATTCAGCTAAGCAGCTTGAAGAGGTTTTCCAGGCAGCTGAAAAGAATTATTCCCTGCTAAAAAGGGGAAAAATGTCGCTTACCTATGGCTTCGACTACAGTTACTTCGGAGATCAGCGTCTGGATATCGACGTGGTTGAGGGGCGCTTCAGAAATTTCGATATTACTCCTTCCGCTCAGCATACTTTTACCAACTCGTTTTCATTTGATTATGGTCTGTTGGATAACCTGACGTTGTCCACTCGTGTGCCATTGGTTGCCAAGTACGATACTCAGTCTGAACTCAATGCCACAGAGTTTGGTGACATATCCCTGACGACCCGTTGGCAGCCTTTTGCCTACGTTCCCGGAAAGCCTTCATATACGGTGTTCGGCACTTTCAAATCAAAGACAGGTGTCAGTCCATACGAGATAGATGTTAACCGCCAGCTTTCTACAGGGAGCGGCTATTACTCTTTCAGTGTGGGTGGCAGTTTCTCCAAGGTGTTGGATCCGGTCATCATTTTCAGTTCTGTCAGCCTCAGCTACCCGTTGAAAGAGGAAGAGCTCAATCAAGTCAGGGGAGGGACGGTGTTGACGGAAGTGGAACCGGCAAATTCCCTGTCTCTCTCTGCCGGTTTCTCTTATGCACTTTCGTATGACGTGTCATTAAGTGTTTCATCTCAGTTCAGTTATTCTGATGAAACAATACTGAGGTTCAGGGGAGGGATCGAATCTGTCGTACAGGATCAGGTCAGCAGTTTAATGAGCTTTGCCTTGGGTATCAGGGTGAGTGATACCAAGATCATTAACACATCTGTCGGCTTTGGACTCACAGAAGATTCCCCCGACGTTACCATGGGGGTTTCAATACCGATTAATATCGCCGGCCTTAAAGAAGAATAAGATCATCCTGGAAGAACAATGGGGTTATGATGACTTCGTCAGTAAGCAGACAACTCAAGCTTCTGGGATGGGCGTGCGCACTAGCCCTTTCGAGTAGTCAGACATGGGGACAGCTGTCACAGAACCTGGTGATCGATTCCAAGGCCACAGCTCTTGGCAATGCGGTTACCGCTGATCCTCCCGGTGTCGCCTCAATCCACTACAATCCTGCGGGACTGGCCAAATTAAAAGGTCGGCAGCTGGAAGTGGGTGTTACCAATATCGTGTTTAATTTTCAGACTGATTTTCACGCGCCTGATGATTATTCCGTATTTAACATCGATGGGATCGAGAATGATCCTATCTTTAACGGCGACAATCTGGCGCGCAGTCGAACCGGTACTCTGGCGATATACGTACCGGGATATGGACTGCAGAGATTGCCTAAGGGACCAGGCTTGCTTCCCACAGTGGGATTTACCATAAACTCTCCCGGATCAAAGTTTACCTTTGGTAATTTTATTTACGGTCCGGACGTGGTGGGGTACTACCGGAAGAAAGATGACCCGGCGCGCTATCTTGGAAAGTCACTGGCGTTGCAGCGCTTTACCTATCTTTCGCCTTCCTTTGGCTATGAAATTAATGATGAATGGTCAGTCGGGGCAGGCATCATGTTTTCCCATCAGGCATTGGCTATGGACACCTATCTTCGGGCACCTAACCTGCTTTTAGGTTTTGCAGAGCAGGTTCAGGAGGCTTTTGACTGTGAATCTGGTGGGGTGTCCATTGGTCCTTTCTTAAACGTGTGTGGCGGGAACATTGGTCCATGGGACGATATTGGTGGTCTGAGTATCCAGGTTCAGGAGACGATTTCACCGAAGTATCACGTGGGGGTGCTTTGGGAGCCGACAGATTGGTTCGCATGGGGCGCGAGTTACCAGAGTGAATCGGATATGCACATGAAGGGCACCTACGATTTAAGGTATACCGACGATTGGGCCGGGTTCTGGCAGGGCTTTAACGGGTCCGTTATTGGGGCTATTACTTCTGGGATTTTCAGTCTTCCATCCGGTGTGCCTCGTGAATATGGAAATCTGTCTATAGATCTGACTCATCCGCAGCATTTCCAAACTGGTGTCAGCGTCAAGCTGAATCACCTTCTCACTCTTAATATGGACGTAGGGTGGACAGACTATAGTGAGTGGGATGCCTTCCTGCTGAAATTTGACCGGGACCTGGAGTTTCTTGGAGCTGCCCGGTTGCTGAGCACCAATGCCACCACCAATACATTGAAAATTCCACTGGATTATAAAGATGTATGGAACTGGGGAGTGGGGCTGGAGCAGCATATTACCAGCCGTCTTGATCTGCGGCTTGGTGTCGAGTTTCGTAACTCGCCAATTCGAGATGAACGTCGGGACTCTCTGAACCCTCTTAATGATACCGTTCGCTATGGAACAGGTTTAAGCTATCAGTGGGATCGGGATACGGTGTTGGATTTTCATCTGAGTTATCTCAGAAGTTGGGAGTATATTCCTGCAGGAACCAGTGATAACGTAAACTCCACTGATATCCAGAATATTGCCTACAACCCATACGCCGGTGTGGATGTTGAAACGAATCTAAAGGTGATTACCTTTGGTTTTTCATTCCGCACGCAGTTCTGATATGAAACATTAGTCGTTCATGAAAATAGTTGCACGCCTGACTTTCCTCCTAATTTCCGCCAGTTTTGCGATTTGTGCCTATGCCGATCGTTATTACACCTGGATTGATGAAAATGGAGAAGTTCGCCATACACTGATTTCTGAGCCAGATAAAAAGCGTGAACCGGTCACCAGGAAAACGGAGCCGACTGCTAAGGTTGAGCCCGCGACCGTCCAGGAGCACGCTGCTGAGTTGGATAACTCTTCCTCCAAGACCCTGCAGAAGAATAGCGACGCCCTGAATAGCCCAACGGAGCCCGGTTCTGAGGCAAACCATTCTGAGGTCAGTGCTGAAACGGTTTCAGTGCCTGAGGTGAGCAAGGGAAATGATGAAGCGGAGAATGACGTAGGGAAGGCAAAGATTGCTGATCATGACGTTGCCAAGAATGAAGGTGAGGGAAGGGTAAATTCTTCTGCCACTTCTCAGCCAGAGGGTTCCACTCCATCCAGTGTTGCGCATAGCGTACGGCGCTTTGAAGGTGAGGATTACGTGGATGCCGAAGATTTGGCTGCAGGTGGTTTTGCTCCAGCGAAACCGCAACGATTTTATACCGTTATAGACTCAGACGGCAGTTACAGGAATATCCCTTATCCTGAAGATGCAGAGATAAGTGCGGAACCCAATCTGCAACCTGTTTTACCCGAGAGTTTTCAGGTCGTGGCCAATGAGCAGTTATTGGAAGGGGTAACTCCGGGAATGAAAGCGGATTCCTATGCCGTTGAGTTATTTGGACTGGAATCAGACAGGCGCGAGATCGATATTGTGGCAGATCATTGTTGCGAAGCCTTAAAGACTTTTGATCGGGTGGAGCTTGATTTGTCTGAGGGCAATCTGCTTGAAATCAATGAAAAAGATTACTCCCACCAGTTTGGTCTTGGTTCAAGTCTGGTGAGAATTATTACGCTGCCTGAAACAGAAGAAGAATTGACTCTGGGGATCAGAACCTATGCCGGTCCCAAGGTTTTTTATCCCTCGGTATTGGTGTTGGATAGTGAATTCAAGCCGCAACGACTTATCCAGGACATTGTTTACGTCTACGAGCCAGAAAACTGGTTCAGATATGGATATCTGGAGGGGTATTTCAAGGTTAGTCCGACAAGTTCCAGATATCTGGTGATTTTTACCACAAAGGAAGACGAGCGGAAGCGCACCGTGGTTGAAGGGATTGAGGACAAGCCGATTATCCTCAATCATGCCGGTATGGGCATTGTCCATCTTTCAAAGGCAGGTACAGCAGAATAATCGGCTGTACCTGAAACCTTAGTCCGAAATCTCTGGGTTGATCCATGGAAAGGAGTGCCAGTAAAAATGGCCGGAGCCTGCTGGGGCTGTGCAGTTATATCTGAAACGGCGGGACTGAAAAGCGGCGTTGCCTGATACAGTTACTCTATTCCCATCCACGGTAGTTTCGATTTTCCCCTGTCCTGATCCATAACAGGAAATGGATCCCGGAGATGCCTTAGTGGGCCTAAACTCCAGTACCGGAGGGTTTTGCTCATGGATAATAATGGACTCCGGGTTGATCTCTTTAGGGTAGAGGGGGAGGGTCTTTAGCTTCTCCCTGAGACTGGCCATGTCACCATAGTCATTGGGTAATGGGAACCGGGGGACTGTCTGCCAGTCAGACTCTGTACCGACCGGGCCGGATTGCTGCCCCAGTCCGACAAAGCCAAGTGTCCGAACCAGTTGAACCAATTCCAGGTCGAACTCTCCATAGGGATAGGCCAACATTTTCAGGGACTGTCCAAGTTGTTCCTGAATTCGGTTTTCTGCTTTTTGGATATTGTCGCTGATTCTTCGTTTCCACGCTTCTGCAGATTCGTCTGCGCCTTTCTCGATCATGTGAATATGCCCAATCGAATGATTGCCAAATTCAGCTCCTCCAGATACGAGTTCCTTTGCTTGCTGCCAGGTCATATGCTCTGTGGAGCCGATGTCGAGGGCATCGGGATTGATAAAGACGGTGAACGGAAAGCCGTGAGGTTTGATGATCGGAAAAGCGTTCTTATAAACGCTCAGAAACCCGTCATCGAAGGTCAGGGCAACGGCTTTATCCGGTAGTGTGCCTCCTTGTCGCAAGGTGTTGATTGCCTCACTAAGCCGGACGACGGTATACCCTTCGGTTTCAAGATATATCAGATGTTTTTCAAATAACAAAGGTGACGTCGAGGTGGATCTTGGGGTCTGGGTGTCAATGTGGTGATACTGGAGTATATGAAGCACATCGGAGTCTGCCCGACTATCGCTGTTGCCCAGGATAATGAGTGCGACTGAAAGCATATGCAGGAATCGAATGCCTGCATTATCTCCAAATAGGGCAAATGACCGGTTTGTTTTCTTTTTCACAGGAATATCATCCAGGCGTTATTCTGCTCGATACAACTTTAAAATCTCATAAGCCTCCCGGATCTCTGCGAAGGTTTGGGCATTGCCGCCCCGGTCCGGGTGATGTTCCATGGCCAGTTTCCGATATTGAATCTTAATCGTATGCCAATCTGTGTCGGATTCACAACCCAGTGTTTGTAGCGCCTCCTTGTGCTGGCTGGGGTTCAGATATGCCTGCCAGAACTGATTCAGTAATCGTGCAACATCCCCCTCGGAAGTGTTCGTGAGATGATTAAGATCTAAATAGTAGCTCTGCAATGGATCGGCCTGGCCAATGGAAGTTTGACTCTTTGTATTCTGCTGAGGGGCTTTATCCGAATGGCTGAGGGCGAAGATTTTGAGCGGAGATATATCTATCCAGGTATTGTTTTCCTGCCAATGACGCTCCCTCATGAGATAAAGGGCGTGGAATAGGACGAAATGCGTCTGAAACAGATTTAGCTGGCCGGACATCGCTTCGCCATCAAAGAGAGAGTAGGGAGGATCGCTGAGCGTTTTGATCAGTTCGTACTCAGACAGTGACATCGATTGACCAATCAGGATGTCTTCCAGTGCGGAAATGAGCCGCGCTATCAGAATTTTCCAGGCTTCATCAAAGGTGGTGTCAGATGTGTTATTGCTGGTCATGAAAAATAGTCTGGTGAGAAGCTTATATTGAAGTTTGTAGGCCAGGAGCAGGAAATCCTGCGCCCGGGCGACCTTTTATCGGGATGATAACGAGCGAGTGTCATCACGTTAACGACCATGTATCAGGGTAACGGCTTGTTATATATAAATCCAATCAGCCTAAAGGGGCTGGGGGTTTCAATGCCGCAGGAAGGTGGCTGGGCGATAATTGATCAGGGTAGTGTGGTATGGTGTTTCTTACGATATAATGCGCAGCCTTTTTAACCTGTCTGGGCGGAAAGCTTTAATCGTCCTGACTATTTGTTCTCGAATGTGCAAGGTGTGTTGAATGACAGCGGCAATGAAGTCGGAAATTGGTCAGCGTGAACGATTGGAGCGAAACAAGCTTCAGAAACTGCTACGCCGTAATGTCGGGCGTGCGATAGCTGATTTCAATATGATTGAAGACGGCGACAAGGTGATGTGCTGCCTGTCGGGAGGCAAGGACTCCTACGCCATGCTGGATATTCTGATGAACCTCCAGAAACATGCCCCTATTAAGTTTGACATCATTGCAGTGAACCTTGATCAGAAGCAGCCGGGTTTCCCAGAACATATACTGCCGGATTATCTGACTTCCCTGGGGATTGAGTTCTACGTTATTGAGCGTGATACCTACAGCATTGTGAAAGACAAGGTGCCGGAAGGTAAAACCACCTGTGGTCTGTGTTCCCGCCTTCGCCGTGGCATTCTCTATGACTTTGCAGTCGAGCATGGTTGTACCAAAATCGCTTTGGGCCACCATCGTGACGACATCATGGAAACCCTGTTTCTGAATATGTTCTACGGGGGCAAAATGAAAGCCATGCCGCCCAAGCTGAAAAGCGACGATGACCGTAACATCGTCATCCGCCCCATGGCATACTGCCGTGAGAAAGATATCGAACGATATGCCCAGGTTAGAGAATTTCCCATTATTCCATGCAATCTCTGCGGATCTCAGGAAGATTTGCAGCGGCAGAATATTAAAATGATGCTGCAGGATTGGGACAAGAAATTTCCCGGTCGCCTGGAGAACATGTTCCGGGCTCTGCAAAATGTACTACCGTCCCATCTCGCGGACACCCATTTATACGATTTCAACAAGCTGGAGCACTATTCGCGGGAAGACTCCGCAGTGGTGGGAAGCTTCGAGCCGATCAATATTCTCAATATCTAGTTGCAGACATAATCTGACGGGATGCCGGTAATATTGTCGCTTTCATTATTAACAGGATGAGTTGTCCGTTTATTGACGCGACGGCGTCCCGCTGAGAAGTGTCTCCCGTAGATTCAAATTGTTTGCAAAAGCAGCATCTTTTAAACCAGCCTCAGGCTGGTTTTTTTATAGCAGTCGATAAAGTGCACCGGATAGGGCGGTGATTCCGGAGATTCCGCAAAGTGCCAGCAGAATTGGGCGAAATCTGCCTGCATCGACGAAATTCCTGGAATGCTGGCCGAAGTAAAATCCCAGGAAAGCGCAGGGTAAAAATGTCAGGCTTTCCAACAATAATTGCCGTGACAGTATACCTGCGAGGCCATAACTTATCAGACTGACGATACAGCTATAGGTGAAATACAGGGAAAGGTTGGCTCTGATTGTCTGAGGTGCGCCGTGTTGCATGATCAGCGCCATTGGAGGGCCGCCAATCGATGTGGTGGTGCCTGTTATGCCGCTGATAAAGCCTGCAAACCCCAGTCTTCCCGGTGTGGCTTCAAAGTGAGTGCCTTTAAGGCTGATGATGACGGCTGCGATGACACAGGCTGAGACCATGACCTGTAGCCAGGTGACATTCAGCTGAAGAAGGAGCCAGACCCCGAATGCTGTGCCTGGTAGTCTTGTAATGAAGGGGGATATCATTTTCCTGGCCTCAACATGCTGACGTTGGTTCCAGGTATTGATTATGCTAAGGAGTAAGGCTGTTATGGTAATGGCTACCGGAACCCAGAAAGGATTGATCAGCACTATCACAGGTGCTGCAATGACCGCCATGCCAAACCCTGCTGCCGTCTGTATCCAGCATCCAAAGAACAGGCTGATGGCAGCAATGGACCAGGGTATGAGTTCCAATGGGTGACCTTCATGTTTCCAGGGTTTAACCTTACCCCTTCTGCACAGGAAGGCTATAAATAGAAGGGGGTATGTAAGGTGTGATGTTGTTGGTTATTCGTCAGAGTAGAATCAACCGGCCGGTTAGGCGATACGCAAATATGCTAATTTAAGCAGGGCCGCCAGGCTAAGCGCGTCCGTGATTTCTCCGCTTATGGCCATACGAATGGCTTCGGCAACAGGCAACCGTTTGATAGACAGTAACTCCGTGTTATCCGGTGCCCACCCAACCTGGGTGAGTTTTCGGGCGATATAAACAATGCCTTGTTCGTCGGTGACGCAGTTACTGGTATGGGCTTGCAACAGCTCTTCCAGTTCATCTGCAATCAATCCGGTTTCTTCTCTTAATTCCCTGCGGGCACCTTCTTGGGCCCATTCATCGGCTGGTACGCCTCCCATGGGAATTTCCCAGCTATAACTTTGCGTGGCGTACCGATACTGACCTACGAGCCAGGTATGGTCCTGTTCATCAATCGGGATGATGCCAACGGCACGGTTTTTCATGTGAATAAGGCCGTATATGCCGCGGTTTCCGGTAGGGGTGATCACTTCACGGTGTTCTACCCGAATCCAGGGATTATCGTATACCTCGGTTGATGAAAGAGTCTGCCAGGGATTTTGGGAGTCTGTCATATGAGCGTGCTGGTGCTTTGTTCAGTATTTAACAAACCAGTAGCGCTCCCAGGCATTCATGACTTTTTCCGGATACCAGGTTTTGCCCAGGCTTCCGTTATAACGGGCTAAAGCCCGCAGTAAGTTGCCTTTCTCTTTGTTCAGATAATGCTTGAGGATCGTGCAACCGTAGCGCAAATTCGTGCCGGTATTCATCAGGTTGTCGTCCGGTCGCCCGATTTCCTCTTTCCAGAAGGGCATGATCTGCATGAATCCTTGAGCGCCGACGCTACTGATGGCGTAGCGGTTGAACAGACTTTCCACATGGATCACTGAAAGGACCAGCTCAGGGCTTAAATCTGCGCGGGTCGCCTCCATATGAACCATTTTGAGGAAGTTAAGCCGGATCTTGGGATCCTTGATGTATCTCTCCATGCGGGCAGACATGTCCACCAGCCAGACTTCTGCATCAAAACGATCAACGAAACTTTCCGATTCGTTCACCGTTTTCATCAGAGCTTCCCTCACTTCCGGATCCGGCTGCTGAGTGGCCCATGCTGATGTTAGTGGAAAGAGCATGGCGCATGTCAGTACCAGGGACAGTAGGGTAGGTTGACGCCGTCCCGGGCGTCGAAATATTTCAGTCATTCTGAGCACTACTACAATTGACTACTGTGATTGAAGCTTGTTCAGTACAAAGTCTAGTACATTATCAGCATCAATATCTGTGCTGTCGGTATCACGACGGCCCTTATACTCGACGGTACCCTGTCCCAGGCCACGGTCGCTGATCACTACCCGGTGTGGGATTCCAATCAGTTCCATATCGGCGAACTTGATACCAGGGCGTTCGTTGCGGTCATCCAGCAACACGTCAACGCCAGCCTTCTGAAGGTCTGCATAGAGCGCTTCTGCTTTTTCGCGCACAATCTCAGACTTCTGCATATTCAGTGGAACCAGAACCACCTCAAACGGAGCAAGGGCTTTGGGAAGAATAATGCCATTTTCGTCATTGTTCTGTTCAATTGCTGCGGCGACGACGCGGCTGACACCGATGCCGTAGCAACCCATTTGCATAACGGTGGCTTTACCGTTTTCGTTCAGCACCGTGGCATTAAGGGCTTTACTGTATTTGTCTCCCAGTTTGAATACATGGCCCACTTCAATGCCTTTTTTGATGACCAGATGGCCTTTACCATCCGGGCTGGGATCTCCTTCGACGACATTACGGATATCCGCGGTCTCAGTGATTTCGCAATCACGTCCCCAGTTAACATGGGTGAAATGGTAGTCGTCCTCGTTGGCTCCACATACGAAGTCGGACAATACTGCGGCGCTGCGGTCAACGATTGTACGAACTGGAAGGTTTACAGGACCGATCGAGCCCAGAGTGCAGCCCAGTGCATTCTTGATGTCTTCTTCGCCGGCCATTGTCAAAGGTGAGGCGACCCCTGGGATCTTCTCCGCCTTGATTTCGTTGAGGGTATGATCACCCCTTAGTACAAGAGCCACCAGAGGGGTAGGTTTACCTTCCTCTTCCTCGCCCAGCACGATCAGGGTCTTTACGCTGACTTCTGCAGGTAATTGCAGGAATTGGCTGAGCTGTTCAATGGTCTTTTGGCCCGGAGTGGCAACCTTGGTCATTTCGCCGGTAGGAGCTGGCGCTTCCTGTACTGAAGAGATGGCTTCTGCCATTTCAATGTTAGCGGCGTAATCGCTTTCGGTACTGAAGGCAATGAAATCCTCACCGGAATCGGCCAGTACATGAAATTCATGGGACGCTGATCCGCCTATACTGCCGCTGTCTGCCTGTACCGGACGAAAGTCCAGGCCGAAACGCTGGAAAATTCGGGTATAGGTGTCATACATCACCTGGTAGGTTTCATCCAGAGAGTCTGCATCAATATGGAAAGAATAGGCATCTTTCATCAGAAACTCGCGAGCCCGCATGATACCGAAGCGAGGACGACGTTCGTCGCGGAATTTGGTTTGGATCTGATAGAAATTGGCGGGCAGCTCTTTGTAGCTTTTCAACTCATTGCGCACCATGTCGGTAATGACTTCCTCGTGAGTCGGGCCCACGCAAAAATCCCGGTCATGACGGTCCTGGATGCGTAATAGTTCTTTACCGTATTGTTCCCAGCGGCCGGATTCCTGCCAGAGTTCGGCTGGTTGTACGGCTGGCATCAATACTTCCTGGGCTCCAGAGCGATTCATTTCCTCACGGACAATGGTTTCGACCTTGCGCAGGACTTTAAGACCCAGTGGAAGCCAGGTGTATAAGCCGGATGCCAGCTTACGGATCATTCCGGCCCGAAGCATTAGCTGGTGGCTGATGACTTCTGCATCGGCAGGGGTTTCCTTTAGGGTGGCTATCAAATAACGGCTTGCACGCATAGAATCTGGCCTTCTGGTAAAAAAAGGTATGGTTAAATCCGACTGTTCAGGGACCGCGCGCCTGATATACATCGTTAAACAATATGTCGTTAAATAAACGATAAAGGCGCGAATGTCCGAAAATGGTGACGTCTGAGATTTTTTGTCATTTAGTTTGAACCTGTACTCAGACGTAAAAATCCAAGGCCGTTATTGTAAGAATGATTGGTAAGCACGTACAGTAAGTGGACCAAGAAAATATAATTTGTGCAGGGTGACCCCCTTGTGATGAAGTTGACAGCTAAGGAAATTGAAAGTGTGATCGGTGAAGGAGTACCGCTGGCCCATCAAATCGGGTTTCAGGTAGTTGAAGTACACCCTGAATATACAATCACCCGAATTCCTTTTAATTCCAATTGGATAAGACCTGGCGGAACAATATCCGGACCGGTCATCATGGCGTTGGCTGATGCCTCTATGTATGCGATTATTCTGGCGACACTCGGCCCGGCAGAAATGGCCGTCACCAGTAACATCAATATTAATTTTCTGCAGAGGCCGAAACCGGAAGATTTATACGCCAAAGCGACTTTATTGAGACTAGGTAAGCGTTTGGCGTTTTGTGAGGTCAATTTATTTACGGGTTCCGATCCGGCTCTGGTGGCTCATGCCACTGGCAGCTATGCCTTGCCAGGTAAGGGATTGGGGAATGAGATGGGATGATTTGTCAGTGCACGGGAGGAAAAATAACGAATTTGTAATTTAGCTAATAGTCTGAATCTGGCGACAAAGCCAGAAAGCACCGTATAATATCGGCGAAGCAGCAACCAACAAAACCTCCGAACAGGGCTTAAAGACGTTACGGACAATGTTTATAAATGCTGCCGGAACCTTAAAGTATAAATGCCAATGGATGACAATATTATGAATTATACCGCCAGTCATCCGGGTGAGACACTGTCAAATCTTGAACAGCGTCGCACACCGGTACAGGATCGTAGTCGCGAAAGAGTCGAATTAATCCTGAATGAAGCATCACAATTAATCAGCGAGGTAGGGGTTCAGGGAATAAAAACCTCAGAGATAGCACGGAGAGCTGAAATTTCCTTGGCCTCACTCTATCGCTACTTCCCCAACAAAGCCTCCATTGTTAAAGCGCTTGCCGAGCGACACATGGAAAAGCTTGCCAGTGTGCTTAAGGGATTTGTTGATCAGCTCAATTTTGATGATGGTTTCGACCAGCTGATCGATGCCTATGCTGAATTTTACCGGTCTGAACCGGGATACAAGGAAATCTGGTCAGGAGTTGAGGCAATGCCTGAGCTTCAGGAACTGGATTTGGGCGAACTGTTTGACAACGCCCAGCTTATTTCTGAAAAAGTCCAGGCGCTTTGTCCGACGATGGATAAAGAGCGTCTTTGGTTGATGTGCGTTATGATCCCCCGCACCTGTTCAGGCATCATGAGACTTGCCATGACCATGGAGCCTCAGCAGGAGGAGATCATGCGTAACGAGCTCAAGATGATGGTGCGTCATTATCTGAAGGCAAGGCTGGCAGATTGTTGATCCTGAGTTTTGATCAGGAATCTGCATCAGATCGATAAGGGCGGATAGGTGTTGTATCCGCTCTTATGTCTTCTGTGATCAGACGACATCCTTGAGGGCCTCCTCAAGGGAATCGAATTTAAAGGTGTAATGCTCTTCTTCGAGCAAACGCTTGGGTATGGCTTTTTGTCCTGTGGTCAAAAGTCTTCCCATTTCACCGAACATCATATTGATTGCAAATGTCGGCATAGGAATCAGCGCGGGGCGGTGTAGAACGGATCCCAGCGTTTTGGCGAATTCCAGGTTGCTGACCGGAGTCGGACTCACGGCATTATATGGTCCGCTGCAGTGTGCGTGGTTCAGCAGATAGAGAATGATGCTGACAAGGTCCTGAATATGTATCCAGGGCATCCACTGTCTTCCTGATCCCATCTTCCCCCCAAGCCCCATCTTGAATGCTGGCAGCATTTTGCTGAGGAAGCCTCCTCGGCCGACAACCAAGCCAATTCTGGGGGTGGCAACGCGGATCCCAAGGGATTCTGCTTTGAGTGCTTCACTTTCCCAGCTTGCACAGAGTTCATGAGTAAATTCTTCATGTGGCGGGGTGTTTTCGTCTACCAGAACGTCTTGTTGGTCTCCGTAGTAGCCCACCGCTGAGGCAGATACCAGTACGGAGGGTGTTTGGGGGAGTTGGGCAAAGAAATCGTTAAGTTGACGGGTGATGCCGCGCCGGCTTTCGATCAGCAAATCCTTGCGCTGTGGTGTCCAGCGAGCATTGGCAATGGGTTCTCCCGCCAAATTGACTGCAGCATCCACGCTTGTTCCGATCTGATTAACATCCAGGGTTTCCACGCCTCTGAATTTATCGCCCAGTACGGAGGCTATGGTGTCCGTTTTGCGGCTCAACACCGTGACTTCGTGCCCATCGGACAGCAAAGCGCGACAGACCATGCGGCCAATAAACCCTGTTCCTCCGGTAACAAGAACATGCATGATTAGCTCCTTGGTTTGGCGGGTTCTACCCTAACGATACTCCTGCTTGGGAAAATCGCCAATAACGTTATGAATGTTCCGAGAGCAGGCTGCCGACAAGTTCCATCATCATTTGACGAAAACGATTCTGTTCGCCAACCGGAGGGAGTAGATCTATCGTTACATCGTATTGTAACCGTAGAGGCTCCAGCATAGCTGGGACATCGGTCTTCAGATGTTTTCCGGTTGCAAAAAACAGGGGGAGGATGGCAATTTGTCTGGCTCCCTTAGTCTTGGCCATTTTTACGGAATCTTCGATCGTTGGTGACGTCAGTTCCATAAATGCCACTGAGACAGAGGGGTATTTTTCGATGAGTGCCTTCTCCAGTTCAAAAAACGGGGCGGCCCATTGTTCATCCCGACTGCCATGTGCCAGCAGAATGGTGTGGTCGTATTGGTGGGTGGAGTGTTGTGAGCGCAAAACGTCTCCTTAACGTCTGTAATTGAATAATTCTCTATACGCGAATGATTGTCAGCTGGTTTGGAGGGAATTTATCGAATGTTCCATTATACCTGTACCTGAACGAAATAGTCGTTGGGTGTCCACTCTGTAAACTACCGATACTACAAATGATCCACTCGACAAATTGGGGCAGATTTTAGCTCCTATGATTTTATTCAGGATAAAATAGGGGGAGGAATCACTAAAAGGGGGTGTCATGTGGTCGTCTAAGGAATTTCTGCAATACTGGTTTGGTCCCGACTTGGGAGAGGGTATTCCAACGGAGCAGGCACAGCGTCGCTGGTTTGTGGCGGACAGAAAATATGATAGGGAATTGCGCAGGAGGTTCTTGACCAGTGTTGTGATGGCATCGGAAGGGGCGTTGGATCACTGGCTGGATGAGCCGGAGGGGTATGTCGCAGTTGTCCTGTTGTTGGATCAGGTTTCCCGGCATATATATAGAGGGACCTCATTGACCTATGACAATGATAAGGCTGCGAGACGGTATGTCCGCAAAGGATTGGATGATGGGAACGAGAAGGGGATGAGTGTGGCGCAAAAAATATTCTTCTATCTTCCTTTAACCCATTCGGAAATTCTTCAGGACCAAAAGGAGAGTGTCAGGTTGCATGAGGCTCTGTACGAAATGAGCCAGGGAGCGGAGAAAGATTTTGTCAGTCCATATATGCAGGATGCTCGTTCGCGCTATGAAATAATTAAGCGATTTGGTCGATTTCCTCATAGAAACAAAGTGCTTAAGCGAGCCAGCAGGCCAGAGGAAGATGCCTTTCTGGGAGAATCGCAGCATACGTTTAATGCCTGAATGGCTGAGGCGACAGGACTTTTTGCCAATCTATAAAAAATTTTCAGTGGACGCTTGCGCGACCTCAAAAGAGTCATTATAATGCGCCCTCGTTTTCGGAGATCGTATCGAAAACATATCTAACTGCTTGATTTGAGTGGTTAGAGTTTCCTTAAGCGGGAATAGCTCAGTTGGTAGAGCACAACCTTGCCAAGGTTGGGGTCGCGAGTTCGAGTCTCGTTTCCCGCTCCAATTTTCTTTCTTAGTGTTTTTGAATCCTGTGCCTTTGTCGAGGCGACCCCTCTTTTTATATGGTTGGGATCGCGCCCGGGACGCCGGCCGGTTCGAGTCTCGTTTCCCGCTCCAATTTTCTTTCTTAGTGTTTTTGAATCCTGTGCCTTTGTCGAGGCGACCCCTCTTTTTATTGGTTGGGATCGCGCCCGGGGCGCCGGCCGGTTCGAGTCTCGTTTCCCGCTCCAAATTTTCTCCCATATTGTTTATAAGTTCGGTGCCTTCGTTGAGGCGACCCCGCTTTTTATTGGGTTGGGATCGCGCCCGGGGCGCCGGCCGGTACGAGTCTCGTTTCCCGCTCCAAATTTTCTCTCATATTGTTTTTGAATTCAGTGTCTTCTTCGAGGCGACCCTCTTTCTACTGGTTGGGGTCGTGCCCGGGGTGCCGGCCGGTACGAGTCACGTTTCCCGCTCCAAATTTCTCCCATATTGTTTTGAATTCAGAGCCTTCTTCGAGGCAACCCCTCTTTTTATTGGGTGTGCATTGCGCCTGGGGAAGGGAGGAAGAATACCGGTAATCGTCTAAACTAGATAAAGTATCAGATACAAATACTTGAGGTAGCGAATGTCTAAGGTGCTGGAAACAGTCGATCAGCGGACCAAGCTGGTGGGGGAGAACCGGCTTGAGCTGTTGTTATTCAAGTTTGGTGTTCGCCAGATATTTGCGATCAATGTATTTAAAATTCAGGAAGTGTTGCGTCTGCCTAATCTCACCCGAATGCCTCACCGTCATCCGGTGGTGGTGGGGGTGAGTCATATTCGGAATGTCACTGTGCCGGTTATCAACCTGGCTCAGGCGATTGGACTGAAGCCGCTTGAGGTCAGTGAAAACTCAACCATTATCGTTACGGAATATAATCGGACGGTGCAGGCCTTTTTGGTCGGCAGCGTCGATCGGATTGTCAATATGACCTGGGAACAGATTCTGCCGCCGCCCCAGGGAGCCGGGCGCTCACACTACGTGACTGCGATCACCTATTACAACGATCAGATCGTTGAGATTATCGATGTGGAGCGGGTTCTTGCGGATATTAAACCCTACAATATCCAGGTTTCTTCCGAGGTTTTGACCTCGGATTTGGTGGAAGTGGCGCAAGGTAAGGAAATTCTGTTGGTTGATGACTCCCCGGTAGCTATCGGGCAGGCGATTGGTACTTTGTCTCAGTTGGGTATTAAGGTAACCACTGCCAAAAATGGTCTGGAGGCATACAACCTGCTCAAGAGTTGGGCCGATAGTGGCCTTAATGTGCCGGAAAAGCTGTTGATGGTTATAACCGATGCCGAAATGCCTGCAATGGACGGCTACCGTTTAACCACGGAAATTCGCAATGATCCGAGGTTGAAGGATTTGTATGTGGTGCTGCACACCTCTTTAAGTGGTGACTTTAACAAAGCGATGGTAGAAAAAGTGGGGTGCAATGCTTTCTTGTCTAAATTCCAGCCGGATGAATTGGCCAGAGTGGTGGAAACCCGCTTGAAGGAGTTTGATTGAGGCGATCTTTCAGAGATTGTCTGTAAGTCGAAATTTTCGTTGCTCCAGTTCCTGGCCTGATAAAGTCATACTAAGTTGCTTTCGCTATTGTCCTGTCGTGCATCCCTGCTTAGACTGCACATCTGATTGAAGCAAGGAGTCCCGCATGACGTCGCTACACGTTACCGAATTGAACTTATATCCCGTAAAATCCTGTGCCGGAGTCTCAGTGGATCAACTGAGAATATCCGAGTGGGGGCCGGAAGGGGATCGTCGTTACATGCTGGTAGATGCAGCCGGTAAGTTCGTCACGGGAAGAAAATTTCCCCAAATGGTATTGCTTAAAACGCAAATTCATCCTGAGGGAATATCGATTACGAGCCCGAAAGGTGACTCAATCATGGCAACAATCCCCGAAGATGCACAGCGTATCGAAGTTGAGGTCTGGAGAGACAAGATGGTTGCGGCTGTGGCTTCGTCAGAGATCAATGATTGGCTGAGCAGGTTGCTCGGGCAGGAATTGAAGCTGGTGCATATGCCGGAGGACAGTTTTCGTCAGGTGGATCGCGAATACTATGCGGCAGATCAGCGAGTCGCATTCTCTGATGGTTATCCGGTGTTGGTGACTAACGAGTCGTCCCTGGCAGAATTGAACGGGCGGCTGGAAGAAAGTATTGTGATGAAGCGGTTCAGGCCTAATATCGTGGTCAATGGAACCTCTCCCTGGGAAGAGGATGATTGGAATCATCTCAGGATTGGAGAAGTGGAATTCCGGGCGGTTAAGCCATGTAGCCGGTGCGTTTTCACTACGGTGGATCCAATGACGGCTGAAAAGGGGAAAGAGCCTCTTCGAACGTTGGCTGGCTATCGCCGGAAAGAGCTTGGCGTAATTTTCGGACAGAACCTTGTTCAGCTCAATCATGGTGTTATCAAAGTAGGTGATTCAGTCGAAATCATTGGCTGAATTCTGTATATCTTTTTGAAGTTCTAATATATGTCGTTACTCAGAATTAAAGAGGCTTCTCTGGCGTTTGGGCTGGCTCCGCTGCTCGATAAGGCGGAGCTGGTCATTGAGCCGCAGGAGCGGATATCGTTGATTGGCAGAAACGGAGCCGGTAAATCAACGCTTTTAAAAGTCATCAGCGGTATGTTGCAGCCTGATGAAGGCGAGGTGATGCGGGCGACAGGGTTGAAGGTCGCATACTTACCTCAGGAAGTACCTTCCGAAGATGCTGAGACCGTGTTTGATGTGGTGGCCGATGGTCTCGGTGAAGTGGGTGACTGGTTAAAAGAGTATGAAAAGCTGATTCACGCAGGTGAAGAGGCGGATCTGGAAAAGCTTGAGCGTCTGCAGCACAAGATCGAGGCCAACGACGGATGGCTTTTGCGGCAAAAAGTGGAATCTGCTCTTCAGCGTCTGCATATTCCGCAGGATACAACCATGGGAGAATTGTCCGGTGGTTGGAAGCGTCGTGTGTTTCTGGCTCGGGCTCTGGTGCAGGATCCTAATCTCTTGCTGTTGGATGAGCCTACCAACCATTTGGATATCGAGATGATCCAATGGTTAGAAGATGAATTATTGCAATTTCGGGGTGGGGTGCTGTTTATATCCCACGACCGCATGTTCATTGACCGGATTGCGACTCGAATTATAGAGCTGGACCGCGGAAAGCTGAGTTCATGGCCGGCCCCCTATGAAGCTTACCTTGAAAAGAAAGAGCAGCAGTTGGCTGCCGAGGAAAAAGAGTGGGAGCGTTTTGATAAAAAGCTGGCGGAAGAAGAGGTCTGGATCCGTCAGGGTATCAAAGCCCGGCGGACACGTAATGAAGGTCGCGTCAGAGCGCTGAAATCTTTGAGGGAAGAACGCAAGCAGCGGCGGGAGCGAGTCGGACAGGTCAATCTACGGATCGGGGAAGATCAGTCTTCCGGCAAGATTATCGCGGATTTTGCCAACGTCAGCTTCAGTTACGGCAGCAAGAAAATTATCGATAACCTTACCTGGACAATGTTGCGTCAGGACCGGGTAGGGCTGATAGGGCCCAATGGGTGTGGTAAATCAACGTTTATCAAGCTGGTGTTGGGTGAGCTTGAGGCTGATGAAGGCAAGATTAAGCGGGGAACCAAGCAGCAGGTTGCCTATTTCGACCAGATGCGTAGCCAGATTGATCTGGAGGCCACCGTTTGGGATAACGTTGCCAAAGGCAAAGACTTTATTTCCCTGAATGATCGGGAGGTTCATGTCGCCGGTTACCTCAGGGATTTTCTGTTTCCACCCGAACGATTGCGAACGCCTGCAAAGGCACTGTCAGGTGGTGAAGTTAATCGTTTGTTATTGGCCAAGCTGTTTACCCAGCCTGCCAACATTCTGGTGTTGGACGAACCTACCAATGACCTGGATATGGATACCCTTGATTTGCTGGAAGAGCTGCTGGGCAGTTTTCAGGGGTCAATTATCCTGGTGTCTCACGATCGTACGTTTATCGATAATGTCGTGACCAGTTCTCTGGTATTTGAGGGGCAGGGAAAAGTTGTTGAATATGCCGGCGGCTATAGTGACTGGCTGCTTCAGCGCCCTGAAGAGTCGTCGTTCTCCCAGGAGAAGGTGTCTAAGGACGCAGCTTCCAAGGGCAAGACAGCCAAGGCAGATGCGAAGAAAACTCCAGGGGATTCTGCTGAAGTAAAAGGAGCCGTTTCCGGGCAAAAGAAAAAGTTGAGCTACAAACATCAGCGGGAACTGGACGAATTGCCCTCCCAGGTTGAGGAGTTGGAAAACGCTCTGGCGGTGTTGCAGGAAGAGGTTTCTGCGCCGGAATTTTATGAGCAGTCCCATGAGTTGGTGGCTGAAAAACTGGCTCTACTGGAGAGCAGGGAGAAGGAGCTTGAGCAACTGATGGAGCGCTGGCTTGAGCTTGAAGATATGCAGGGGTAGTCAATAATTTTTAACGAATGATTGGCGATGGAAGCTAAACTTAACTGTATGGAATTTAGATCTCGATAATAACAAATTAGAAAACACGACTGGAGTAACATATACAGATGCGGGTTCGTTATGATTTCCGTCTTGAAGACGGCCGCTTAATTGATCATGTGGTGGAAACAGATCGCGAGAGTCTGCCGCCAACCAACAAAGCTGCCGCCGATTGGGCTGAGTTGAAGCACTGCCAATGTAGTAATTGCCCTCTTAAGGCGTCTGAATATCAATATTGCCCTGCGGCAATTGATATACAGGCGCTGGTAGATACATTCAGGAAGGAGCCTGCGTTTCAGAAAGTGGAAGTGACTGTATCTACCAGGGAGCGTAATTATCAGAAACGTACCGGGCTAGAGGAAGCGCTAAGGTCTCTGATGGGGTTGATACTGGCCACCAGTGAATGTCCGATCCTTAGTGAGTTGCGCCCCATGGCCATGCACCACATGCCTTTTGCTACGAACGAAGAGTTTATTCTGCGTTCGGTGTCCATCTATCTGGTTCAGCAGTATTTTAAAATGCGGGACGATAGGGAGCCGCCTGATTGGGATCTGAAGGGGCTGGTGGAACGAAACCGGCGTCTGCAATTGGTGAATCAGGCGCTATGGCAGCGCATACATGGCGCTTGTGAGGGAGATTCCAATCTAAAGGCGTTGTTAAGCTTTTTTTCTCTGGCATCCAGTGTGACTTTTTCTCTGGAAAGCCAACTACAAAAGCTGCGTCAAAGTTTTGAGGCGGGGGAGTGGAATACACCGCTCTAGCGGGTCAGACGTACGTGGCCGGATCTATCAAAACAGTAAACTCAATGATTGAAGCCGATGGGCAAGTTGAGCGCTGGAATGTAAGTGAAGGCTAGAGGACAGATGAAAGCTCGAGGGCAAGTGAAAGCTGGAAGATCAGGGCTAGGCTTCCAGCTCACTGTCGATTTATTGGCTACTGCTGCACTCTGACCGCAAGAACGTCGCATTTTGCGCCGTGAAGCACGCCGTTGGCAGTGGAGCCCAATAGCAGTTGAAGTCCATGACGACCATGACTTCCCACGACAATCAGGTCTGCGTTCTGTTCTTCTGCATAGCGATGAATTTCGCTTTCTGGTCTGCCAACCAGGACGGTGCATTCTGCGTCATTTAACTGATGGCTGTTTTTCAACTCTTTCAGCTTGTTAGAGCTGCGCTCTTCGAGCTGTTGCTGTATTTCGCCAAGGTCCATTGGTATATCGCCGCCGTAGGCATAGCTTATAGGTTCAATGATGTGCACCAGGCTGAGCTTGGCGGATGATGCTTTTTGCAGTGCTATTGCTTTGTTCAGAACCGTCTCGGTTTCCTTGCCCAGATCCAGTGCCACAAGGATATGGCTATACATGGTTAAACCTCCTTCGCAGATGATGTTTGTCAGTAGAGTGTCCGACTTTCTGGTCTTGCTTGTTGTGATCTGAGGCAAATAATTGCCTCGATGCGTTCTCTATATCATAGGATAAAATAACGTATTGAAGTATGATCCCGCCATTTGAAGGAGTTCCGTGTGAGTACGCCGTTAATTATTGTATTGGCTGTTGTCGGCTTTGTTGTCGGTTCCATATTCTGGATACTCCCGAGTCCGGCGGAGCGTCGACGTATGAAGCTAAGGCAGGTTGCCTATAGTAGGGGCTTCAGGGTAAAGAAACAGGCATTGAATGAGCTTCATTCCTCGCTGGAGGCAGAGTCGGAAAATGCGACCTATTACTATTTCCGGTTGGGTAAGTTTCCGGGTCTGGGAGGTAGGCAGATTTGGGTCAGGAAAGATGAGAGCTGGGTTTGTGCCGGTGAGGGTCGGGGTGACTTTGATTTGAGTGGGCTTCCCGTGGATGCAGGGCTTGTTGCCGTATTATTGTCGAGCAGTGAAGTAGGTTTTCTGTGGGATGAACGGGGTACCCCTGATCAGGTTGAGCTGATGCTGAATGAATTGGGCTCATTGGCCGAGGGGAAGGCCTGATTCGACCTTCCGCATGGGGTAAAGCTGGAATGGAAAGGGGTTAGGAGTTCTGTTTCAGCAAATCGTCCAGTGCGTCGATGATGCGGTAGGAATACAAGTTCACCACATATGACACATTGTTTTCGTTGTAGTTTTTATAAGAATTTCGGATAAAGTTCCATTTGGTGGAGATGGAGTCCAGAACTTTGGCTGAGTCGCCCTTGTTAAGCTCTGTTTTCATCAGCTCTGCCAGACGTTTATCAAAATGTTCTGCCTGTACATCCATTGCTTCTTCTGTTTTGGCCCCCTGGAATATTTGGGAAACCGTCGAAGCGCTTCTGGCTGAATACTTGGTCATCATACTGGCAAGCAGCAATTTGCTGTCTCTCAATGTGGCAACAATATTGGTCGGTTTGAAGCCGGAAACATCCTGGGCACGTTCGTAGGCTCTTTCCACAGCTCCAACGACATCTATATTGGATTGCGCCATATCCGCAAGCAGGCGCAGGTCCGGATAACCAAGCTTGATGGCGTCGTCAATGTTGGTGTTCAGCAAGTCCCTGTACTTTACCCACTGCTCATTGATGTCAGCGAGTTCGCCTTGAATATCTACTATACCGGGACTCGATTCCAAGGCAGAAAGTGTGCTCTCCAGGCTGCTCATTTCAGTCAGGATCTGGCTGTGCAGCTCTTTGTCTCCCGGGTTCAGGCTGAAATTGTAGTATGAGTTTATTGCCTGATAGGCGTGTATTTGTACATTATGAAAATAGGCCAGAATTGGCTTTGTTTCTTCTTTGGTCAGTGCCTGTGATAAAGGGGCGATAACCATCAGGCTCAGAAAGAGCCCGACAACCTTCAGGTATCGGTCGTGCACCGAATAATCCATAAATCCGCTCTCCCGTAATCTATCCCGGTGAAGCCGGGACTACTCCAGATCTGTTGTTTTATTTGTGATGCCGGATACTTCGACTTGGGGCTGTTGACGAAGTCGGCTTAACGCTGTCATTGGCTGTATGGCGAAGCAGCGATGAAGCAGAAATGTCACAGACCGTAATGGTGTGAAGTGAACGCAAGCGTCGGTTTATAAAAGAAAAATAGGCCTAAAATCGTCATCGGTCAAAGAGTCTAGGCGGAATTCATCATAGAGAATCAGGGCAAAAATGGGAACCATATTCACGTTTTAAGTTTCGGAGGGTTTTAAGAGTATTCTGCAACCCTATGAAAAATAAAATTAAAGGCGCGAAATCCAGTTCGGAAAAAACACGGGGTATTGCAATTATTTTCATATGATTCATCAGAAAAAATTGACAAACGAAACAAATTTATCCATGTTGTCGCATACGAATTCAAACGAGCGTATGAATTTTTCTCCATAAGCGGTTTTTAGGGGAAGGATTTCTGCGGATTTGTTGATCGGAGCCCGGGCCGGAAACAGCTGTTTCAGAGCCTCGTGGCATATAAAAAAACCAGTGCTAATCAACGCTTGGAGATCCTTTGATGATTTACGAAGGTAAAGCCATCACAGTCAAAGAGATCGAAGATGGTATCGCGGTACTGACCTTCGATTTGCAAGGCGAGTCTGTAAACAAATTCAATCGTCTGACGCTGGAAGAGCTGCGTCAAGCAACAGATAAATTGAAAACACAGGACCTTAAAGGTCTGGTCGTTACAAGTAATAAAGATTGTTTCATTGTCGGTGCGGATATTACCGAGTTCCAGGGTCTGTTTGCTGGTCCTGAAGAAGAACTTGTGGCTAACAATCTGTACGCCAATCAGATCTTTTCCGATATTGAGGATCTGCCATACCCAACCGTAACGGCAATCAATGGTATTGCGCTGGGCGGTGGCATGGAAATGTGTCTGTCCACTGACTACCGTGTGATGTCTACCAAGGCAAAAGTCGGTTTGCCGGAAGTGAAACTGGGTATCTTCCCTGGTTTTGGTGGCACGGTTCGTCTGCCTCGCCTGATCGGTGCTGACTATGCGATCGAGTGGATCTGCGCCGGTGGTGAGAAAAAGCCAGAGCAGGCACTGAAAGAAGGTGCTGTTGACGCTGTTGTTGGCCCAGAACAGTTGATGGATGCCTCACTGGCTATCCTCAGCCAGGCGATCGACGGCAAGTTCGATTATCTGGCCCGTCGTGAAGAGAAGACAGGCAAGCTGAAACTGAACCCCATGGAAAGCATGATGGCGTTTGAAACCGCCAAAGGGTTCGTTGCCGGTCAGGCTGGAAAGAACTATCCGGCTCCGGTAGAAGCGATTAAGGTCATGCAGAAGCACGCGGGTATGACTCGTGACAAGGCTTTGGAAGTTGAAGCCAAGGGCTTCGCAAAAATGGCCAAGACCTCCGTGGCAGCCAGCCTTGTGGGTCTGTTCCTGAATGATCAGGAATTGAAGAAAAAGGCCAAGGATCTGGAATCTATTGCCGGTCAGGTAAAACAGGCAGCGGTTCTGGGGGCTGGTATCATGGGTGGCGGTGTTGCTTATCAGTCTGCTCTGAAAGGCACGCCGATCATCATGAAGGATATCGCTCCTGCAGGTATCGAGCTGGGTCTTAAAGAGGCCAAGAAGCTTCTGGTCAAGCGTGTTGATAAAGGACGCATGAAGCCTGATCAAATGGCTGATGTATTGAATGCGATTACTCCTGCGTTGAGCTATGGCGATTTCAAAAATGTCGACCTGGTCGTTGAAGCAGTCGTTGAAAATCCAAAGGTTAAAGACATGGTCTTGTGTGAAGTGGAAGATGTTGTCCGTGAAGACACCATTCTGACTTCCAACACTTCTACCATCTCTATCAACCGGCTGGCGAAGAACCTGAAGCGTCCTGAAAACTTCTGTGGCATGCACTTCTTCAACCCGGTCCATATGATGCCTCTGGTAGAGGTTATCCGTGGCGAGAAGACCAGCGAGAAAGCGATTGCGACGACAGTTGCCTACGCCAAAGCTATGGGCAAAACACCTATCGTTGTTAATGACTGCCCGGGCTTCCTGGTTAACCGTATCCTGTTCCCATACTTCGGTGGTTTCAGTCTGCTGGTTCGTGACGGCGCAGACTTCCAGAAAGTCGACAAGATCATGGAGCGTTTCGGCTGGCCTATGGGTCCTGCTTACCTGCTGGATGTTGTGGGTATGGACACTGCGAAGCACGCTGGTGATGTCATGGCTGAAGGCTTCCCGGAGCGTATGAAGTACAGCGAGAAGACCGTTGTTGAGGCCATGTTTGAAGCTGAGCGCTTTGGTCAGAAGAACGACAAAGGTTTCTATGCCTATGAACTGGATAGAAAGGGCAAGCAGAAGAAGGTTATCGATCCTGCGGTAGAAGCTCTGGTTAAATCTGTTCAAGGCGAAGCAAAAGATTTCTCCGATGAGGAAATTATCGAGCGCATGATGGTGCCTTTGTGCATTGAGACTGTTCGCTGTCTGGAAGACGGTATCGTAGACAGTCCGGCGGAAGCGGATATGGGTCTGATCTTTGGTATCGGGTTCCCTCCATTCCGTGGCGGTGCACTGCGTTACATCGACTCCATCGGTGTTGCTGAGTTCTGTAAGATCGCTGACAAGTACGCAGATCTTGGACCTCTGTATCATCCGACTGAGGGAATGCGTGAAATGGCCAAATCTGACAAGAAGTATTTCGGCTAATTGCTGATCGAGAATTGACGGAGAATAGAATATGAGTCTGAATCCAAGAGACGTCGTCGTCATCGATTGCGTGCGCTCCCCGATGGGGCGCGCCAAAGCGGGCTGTTTCCGTAACGTGCGGGCTGAAAATCTGTCAGCAGCACTGATCGATGCACTGTTCGAACGTAACCCCAATGCCAATCCGGCAGAAGTGGAAGATCTCGTATGGGGCTGTGTTAACCAGACCCTGGAGCAAGGTTTTAACGTTGCTCGTCAGATCTCCCTGTTGACCAAGATACCTCACACCGCTTCAGCGCAAACGGTAAACCGTCTGTGTGGTTCTGCCATGACAGCGATCCATACTGCGGCCCAGGCTATTATGACCAATAATGGCGACGTGTTTGTGGTGGGCGGTGTTGAGCACATGGGGCACGTACCCATGACTCAGGGCTTTGACCACAACCCTGCGGCGAGTAAATATTCCGCTAAAGCCTCCAATATGATGGGGCTGACGGCAGAAATGCTGGCAAAAATGCACGGGATTTCCCGTCAGCAGCAGGATGAGTTCGGTGCTCGTTCTCACCGTTTGGCGCATGCCGCGACGGTTGAGGGTCTCTTTAAAAACGAGATCGTGCCTATCTACGGTCATGACGATAACGGCTTTGCCGCACTGATTGAAAATGACGAAACCATTCGTCCGGAGACCACTGCGGAAAGTCTTTCTCAGCTGCGTCCTGCTTTCGATCCTAAGAGTGGTACCGTAACTGCGGGTACTTCCTCGCAGTTGACTGACGGTGCTGCTGCCATGCTGTTGATGTCTGCTGAGCGTGCTGAAGCACTGGGTCTGACCCCGATTGCTCGCATTCGCTCTATGGCAACTGCAGGATGTGATCCCGCGATCATGGGTTACGGTCCTGTGCCAGCGACGAAGAAAGCACTCAAGCGTGCAGGTCTGAAAGTTGAAGACATCGATTTCTGGGAGCTGAACGAAGCGTTTGCTGCACAGTCTCTGCCAGTCATCAAAGATCTGAAACTGATGGATGTGATGGAAGAGAAGGTTAACCTGAAAGGTGGTGCGATCGCTCTAGGTCACCCACTGGGTTGCTCCGGTGCCAGAATTTCAACCACTCTGTTGAATGTTATGGCGGAAAAAGGCGGTACCCTTGGTGTTTCAACCATGTGTATTGGTCTGGGGCAGGGGATTGCGACCGTTTGGGAGCGCCTCTAATCCTAGTCTGATGAAAAGTCCCCGCATTTGCGGGGATTTTTTTGTCTTAAAAAACTTACTGGTTCTGCTGTTCGATTGATTGCGAGGGTTGTTCGGCTGCTTGAGAGCTGGAAGAGCCCTGTTTCTGCAAAGCTTCAATCTTTTCTGTAAGTTCGCGAATTTTTTCATTCTTGTCCGGCAATTCAACCCGGGTTCTTTTAATCACCTGTCTGGCCTGTTTATAGCGATTGATCGCTTTACGTGGGTCGCTTGAGGCAAGTCGTTCAGCAAGTTGAAGGTAGCCCTCAAGCTCAATCTCAAAAGCCAGTTTTTGTAAATGATAGAGATGCGCCTCATAGTCAGAGGGTGAAATCACTCCCCGTATTTTGAATCTCTGAAGCAGATGACCAATTTCATTCAGTGTTTTTATATGAGCGCTGAGCTGGTTGTCGTTGGTGATCGACTTTTGATTCTGAGGAACGAGATTGCCTTGTCTGATTGCTTGTATTTTGGCGAGGTCGTTGTCGTGCAATAATTTGAAATCTTCGGATTTCTTCTCCAGCTTGACCAGGGACTGGGTGATATCGGCAAGGTTTTGGGCAAGGATTAATGCAATCACCAGCTGATCGTCAACTTTGAGGATGAACTGGAGGTATCCATTGACTTCGGCGTACTTCTGCTTGCTAAGTTTAATCTGTCCCCGTTTATAGGCAATCGCCTGTTGTCGCGAGTAAACGATACCGCTAATGACGATAGAGGCGATTAGAATAAGAAGTAAAACAATGATAAGAGCCGTCATTTCGAGTCAGTCAATTTATCTTTTATGTCGTTACTTTCAGGTTAATGCTAGAACTATCAATTCAGTATAGGTTTTAATATTGAGTTTTGTTACTAATATGTGATTGTAAGTGTTGGGGGATTCGGAAGAATTGTATTAGATATTGTCTCAAAGCTGGCGATATCGGACTGTTATAGCTTAAATGTCCTAATGAATTTGGGAGATTTCTGTTCTAATCACTTGACCCGCTGTCTTCAAGCACTTATATATGACCGCTATTTGAAACCCGGAGTAAAGAACCACTTGTTATGGCTAAATCGCTCGTAATTGTAGAGTCGCCCGCCAAAGCGAAAACTATCAATAAATATCTCGGCGCTGAGTACATTGTAAAGTCCAGTGTCGGGCACATTCGTGATTTGCCGACAAGTGGGAGTGGCGAAAAATCGACCCCGAAGGAGCGTGCTGCTGAAGCGGCAAAAATGCGCAAGCTCCCTGCTGAGGAGCGGGAGATAATCAAACGCAAGAAGGCTCAGGATCAGCTTGTCGCCCGCATGGGGGTGGATCCGGAAAATGACTGGGTTGCCAGGTATGAAATCCTGCCGGGTAAAGAGAAGGTTGTAGAAGAGCTTAAGCGACTGGCCAAAAATGCGGACCAGATATTTCTCGCAACGGATTTGGACCGCGAAGGAGAGGCTATCGCCTGGCATCTTAAGGAGGCTATTGGCGGCGATGAAGATCGTTTTCGCCGGGTAGTCTTTAATGAGATCACCAAGTCTGCCATATCCGAGGCATTCAAAACTCCCGGAGAGCTGGATATAAATCGTGTTAATGCCCAGCAGGCACGACGTTTCCTCGACCGGGTGGTCGGCTTTATGGTATCGCCGCTGCTATGGGCAAAAATTGCCAGAGGCTTGTCGGCGGGGCGTGTACAGTCGGTTGCGGTCAAGTTGATCGTTGAGCGTGAGCGTGAGATCCGAGCATTTACGCCAGAAGAATTCTGGCAGGTTGACGCATTCCTGGCCAAGTCCAAGCAACAGGCCAAGTTTGAAGTCTCCAAGTATCAGGGCAAAAATTTCCGGCCAACCAATCGGGAAGATACAGAGAAACTGGTAGGGCTGCTTGAGAAGCAGTCATTCCAGGTGTCCAAGAGGGAAGACAAGCCCTCTGTCACCAAGACTCCGGCACCTTTTATCACATCAACATTGCAGCAGGCGGCCAGTAACCGTCTGGGCTTTAGTGTTAAAAAGACCATGATGCTGGCTCAGCGCTTGTATGAAGCCGGCTATATCACCTACATGAGAACTGACTCCACAAACCTTTCGGCTGATGCCGTCAATGCTTGCCGGGACTTCATCAAGGACCGGTATGGGGAAAGCTACCTGCCTGATTCGCCGAAGGTTTACACCAGCAAGGAGCGGGCTCAGGAGGCGCACGAAGCGATTCGTCCGTCTGACATTGGAGTCAATGCCTCCCAGATTTCCGGTCTGGAGAAAGATGCTGAAAAACTCTATGACCTTATTTGGCGCCAGTTTGTAGCCTGTCAGATGGAAAATGCCCGATTCATCAGCACCAGTGTGACTGTTGAGGCAGGTGATTTCGAGCTGAGAACCAGGGGACGTTTGATTCAATTCGACGGTTTTCTAAAAGTATTGCCTGCTCAGGCGAAAAAAGATGATGAGATCGAGTTGCCTCCGTTTGAAGTGAAGGATCTGCTGGATTTGATCAAATTGGATCCTTCGCAGCACTTCACCAAGCCTGCACCCCGTTACACTGAAGCGACGCTGGTTAAAGAGCTGGAGAAGCGAGGAATCGGGCGCCCGTCAACCTATGCTGCGATTATTTCGACCATTCAGGATCGCGGTTACGTGAAACTGGCTAACCGCCGTTTTTACGCAGAAAAAATGGGCGATATCGTGACGGATCGTCTGAATGAGTCATTCTCCGATCTGATGGATTATGGCTTCACTGCGAGAATGGAAGAGGAGCTGGATGAGATTGCCAGCGGTGATGAGGATTGGAAACGCGTACTAAACGAGTTTTACCATGATTTCAGCTCCAGGCTTGAGCGTGCAGAGGGCGCAGACAATGGCATGAGAGCGAATCAGGCTGTTGAGACTGATATCGAATGCCCGACCTGTAGTCGACCAATGCAGATTCGAACTGCCAGTACCGGTGTGTTTTTAGGGTGCTCAGGTTATTCCTTGCCTCCTAAGGAGCGCTGTAAAACCACCATTAATCTGGTGCCTGGAGATGAAGTGATTCGGGCGGATGATGATGAAGCTGAAGCCAATGCGCTTCGGGTGAAACATCGTTGCTCCAAATGTGGTACGGCGATGGATAGCTATCTGATCGACGACTCTCGCAAACTCCATGTGTGCGGAAATAACCCCGACTGTGGCGGCTTCGAGATAGAGAAGGGGCAGTTCAAGCTGAAAGGGTATGACGGGCCGGTGCTGGAATGCGACAAATGTGGCTCGGAAATGCAGCTGAAGAATGGCCGTTTTGGTAAATACTTCGGGTGCACCAATGAAACCTGTAAGAATACGCGTAAGCTTTTGAAGAGTGGCGAGCCGGCACCTCCTAAAATGGATCCGGTGTCCATGCCTGAGCTTGCCTGTGCTAATGTGGAAGACACTTTTGTTCTTCGTGATGGTGCGTCAGGTCTATTTCTGGCTGCCAGTAAATTCCCTCGTAACCGAGAAACCCGAGCGCCTTTGGTGGAGGAATTGATTCCTCACAAGAAAGAGATTGATAGCAAATACCATTATTTGCTGTCCGCTCCGGTGAGAGATCCCGAGGGTAACCCATCAGTTATTCGCTTCAGTCGGAAGACAAAGCAGCAATATGTGATGTCTGAAAAGGAAGGTAAGCCCACAGGATGGTCTGCTTTCTATAAAGATGGGAAGTGGGAAGAGAAAGCGAAATAGCTCTCCGCACAAGTTTTAGATAGGCGGAAATGAAAGGCTGACAATTACTGTCAGCCTTTTTTGTGTGAGGTCAGGAAGATGCTTGGGGGTCTTGCTCTATGGGCTTCTTAAAGGATTGAAGTCGTTTCAGCAGGCTTGAGGTATCCCAGCGACCGCCGCCCATATCCTGAATTTCGCCATAGAACTGATCAACCAGGGCGGTCACTGGTAGCCTTGCGCCTCTTTCATTGGCTTCATGCAGGCAGATGCCAAGATCCTTCCGCATGTGGTCTACGGCAAATCCATGATCATAGTGGTCTTCCAGCATGGTTTTGTGTCGGTTTTCCATCTGCCAGGATTGGGCTGCACCTTTTGAAATCACTTCAATCACCCGTTGGCAGTCCAGGCCGGAGATCTGGGCAAAGTTAAGTGCTTCAGACAAGCCTTGCACCAATCCGGCAATCGCTATCTGATTGACCATTTTAGTTAGCTGGCCGCTCCCGGCGGGTCCCATGAGGGCGCAGGCTTTACTGTAAACATCGAGTATGGGTTTGGCTCTGTTGAATCCGTTCTCTGTTCCTCCGCACATAATGGTCAGAGATCCGTTTTCTGCACCTTGCTGTCCTCCTGATACCGGAGCATCAAGAAAATCGATGCCTTTTTCGTCGGCTGCTTCGCTGATTTCTCGGGCCACGCCTGCGGAAGCTGTGGTGTGGTCAACGATGAGTGCGCCTTTGGGAAGCAGGCGGATCAGGCCATCGTCTCCCAGATAGGTTTTACGAAGGTCTTCGTCATTGCCTATGCATGAGATAACAACATCAGATTGTGCTGCGTCCCTGAGCTTCCTGATGAATTTGCCGTTATGTTGTTTAAACCAGCGCTCTGACTTTTCCGGTGATCGGTTATAGACCGTTACCTGGTGGCCATTTTTGGCAAGATGTCCGGCCATGGGAAAGCCCATGACGCCCATGCCAATGAAGCAGATGCGTTGAGAAGGTGAGGGTTGTGCCGTATCCATTGGGTCACCTGAAATATTTGTTTCTTGAAATTACTGGTTCGGTAGAGGAAGGATAGTGCTCGATGTGGGGCGAGGAAAGCCTTCATCGTGATTGGGAAGAAAAAACCGGAGCTCATGGCTCCGGTTCAGGGGGTTACTTCTGAGGATATTCCCTTGAAGTGTGCCCGGTGTAAAGCTGTCTTGGGCGGCCAATGCGATAAGGGCCGCTGACCATTTCGTGCCAGTGTGAGAACCAGCCGATGGTTCTTGCCATGGCGAAAATTACTGTAAACATGGATACAGGAATGCCAGCAGCTCTCAGAATGATGCCGCTGTAGAAATCCACGTTCGGGTACAGCTTTTTCTCCGCGAAGTATGGATCTTCCAGAGCGATCTGTTCCAGTTTCATGGCGATTCTGAACAGTGGATCGTCGGCACAGCCAAGTTCGCTCAATACTTCGTCGCAGGTCTTTTTCATTACCTTGGCGCGAGGGTCGAAGTTTTTGTAGACGCGATGTCCGAAGCCCATCAAACGGAATGGGTCGTTCTTGTCTTTGGCGCGCTCAATGAATTCAGGGATACGCTCTTCGTCGCCAATTTCCATCAGCATGTTCAGTACGGCTTCGTTTGCGCCGCCGTGTGCTGGTCCCCAGAGAGCAGCAATGCCCGAAGCGATACAGGCAAACGGGTTGGCGCCGGAAGAGCCGGCCAGGCGAACGGTGGAGGTGGAGGCGTTTTGCTCGTGATCCGCATGCAGGGTGAAGATTCTGTCCATAGCGCGAGCCAGCACAGGGTTAACCTGATAATTCTCGCAGGGCGTGGCAAACATCATATAAAGGAAGTTTGACGCATAGTCCAGATCATTGCGTGGATACATGAATGGCTGGCCCATGGAGTACTTGTAGCACATGGCGGCCAGGGTTGGCATTTTGGCTATCAGGCGGAATGCAGCGATTTCCCGGTGCAGTTCGTCGCTGAAATCCATCGTGTCATGGTAAAAGGCGGACAGTGCCCCAACAACACCACACATAATGGCCATGGGGTGTGCGTCACGACGGAAACCGTTGAAAAAGTGGTTCAGCTGCTCATGAACCATGGTGTGGTTCTTGACAGTGTTGCGGAACTTCTCGGCCTGTGCTGCGGTTGGCAGCTCACCATAAATAAGCAAATAGCAGACTTCGAGGTAATCGGACTTCTCAGCAAGCTGTTCGATGGGGTAGCCGCGGTGCAGCAATATGCCTTTGGATCCATCTATATAAGTGATTTGAGATTCGCAGGCTGCTGTGGAAACAAAACCTGGATCGTAAGTAAACAGACCTTCTTGTACCAAGCCACGAACGTCAATGACGTCTGGACCAGCTGTGCCCGAGTAAACAGGTAGCTCAATTGTCTTACCATTGACCGATAACGTCGCTTTCTTGTCAGCCATGGTGCTCTCCTATATCTACTTGATTTAATGCGAATGCATAGCAAAGCGCTGTTGATTATTTGGACCTTAGCATTATGCGAGCAACTGCCGGATGGAAGGTGCACTCTTTCTTGTTATTTCCTCGGTCTCTGCCTTGTAAAGCCGCCTCATAATAAAGGTCTGACACAGAATTTTTAAGTCCTTGTCATTAAAAACTCATTTTTTTAGGCAAAAATTGACGGCTGGCGCGCGTAAAATTGCGTATTTACCTGTTGGCTATTTGCTGAATTGCACCAAAATAATTCGTGTTTTGTACAAAAATAAAACAGTGTTTTGTTCGTGCAGGGTAAAAAACAGGCATCTTTATACTTAGGGCTAGATAAAGGCTTGTTGTGTTTGTAATTTGGCATGTGTGAACCTATAATCTGCAACCCGTAAGCGGAGCCTGAACCCTTCAGGTTCTTGCCATCACGAAGGTCCATTCTTATAACGCCCGGAAGAGGTGTTTTAACCCTTGCGGCATAAATAATCGAGTGTGAAGCGGCTGTGAATAGCAAAAGACCTGTCAATCTAGACTTAACTAAGTTCCATTTCCCTCTACCTGCTATAACCTCAATTCTTCATCGAATTTCCGGTGTGATCATTTTCGTTTCCATGGCGTTTTTGCTGTGGGGACTGGATATGTCTCTTGAGAGTGAGCAGAGCTTTAACAGCTTGCTGGCTGTGTTGAATGGCTTTTTCGCCAAACTGATTCTCTGGGGCATTCTGGCCGCACTCGCATATCACTTTGTGGCCGGAATCAAGCATCTCGTAATGGATGCGGGTATTGGTGAAGATCTCGAAAGCGCGCGACTGTTTGCCAAACTGGTAATCGCCGCAGCTGTTGTATTGATCGTTCTGGCAGGAGTATGGGTATGGTAACCAGCGTAACTAATTTTGGTCGTAGCGGTGCCTACGATTGGATGGTACAACGGGTTTCAGCTGTCGTGCTGGCTCTGTATACCGCATTTTTGGTCGGTCTGGTTCTGTTTACGCCGGACCTGACATATGAGGTATGGTCTGCGTTGTTTGCCAAAACCTGGGTCAGAATCTTTTCACTTTTGGCACTGGTAGCTCTCGGTGCTCATGCCTGGATTGGTCTCTGGACGATCACTACTGACTATATTAAAGACGGCCTGATGCGTTTTCTGTCTCAGGCGCTGTGTGGTTTGGTGATGTTTATTTATCTGATTTGGGGCGTGCAAACGCTTTGGGGGCTGTAATTCATGGCAAAAGTTAGAACTCTTTCATACGATGCTATCGTAATCGGTGGCGGCGGAGCGGGAATGCGTGCTGCTCTGCAATTGACAGAATCCGGTGTAAATACTGCCTGTATCACCAAAGTATTTCCAACCCGTTCTCACACAGTTTCCGCTCAGGGCGGTATCACTTGTGCGATCGCCAGTTCAGATCCTAACGATGATTGGCGTTGGCACATGTTCGACACTGTCAAAGGGTCGGACTACATCGGTGACCAGGACGCAATTGAATATATGTGTTCTGTCGGGCCTCAGGCGGTGTTTGAGCTTGAGCACATGGGGCTGCCGTTTTCCCGTACTGAAACCGGACGTATTTATCAGCGTCCATTCGGCGGACAGTCAAAAGACTTCGGTAAGGGCGGTCAGGCTGCCCGTACCTGTGCAGCTGCTGACCGGACTGGTCATGCACTTCTTCATACCCTGTATCAGGGTAACCTGCGTGGCGGTACCACGTTCCTGAATGAATGGTATGCCGTGGATCTGGTGAAAAACCAGAAGGGCGCGGTAGTGGGCGTCACTGCAATCTGTATCGAAACCGGTGAAGTGGTATACGTAAAAGCCAAGGCAACTGTTCTGGCGACCGGTGGTGCAGGCAGGATCTACTCCTCTACGACCAATGCTCTGATCAATACCGGTGATGGTATCGGTATGGCGCTGCGTGCCGGTTTCCCGGTGCAGGATATCGAAATGTGGCAGTTCCACCCAACCGGTATCGCTGGAGCGGGTGTATTGGTCACCGAAGGTTGCCGTGGTGAAGGTGGTTACCTGATCAATAGCGAAGGCGAGCGCTTTATGGAGCGTTACGCGCCGAACGCCAAAGACCTTGCAGGACGCGATGTTGTTGCGCGGTCCATGGTGATGGAAATTCTTGAAGGCCGCGGTGTTGGCCCCAATAAAGATCATGTATTGCTGAAACTTGATCATCTGGGTGAGGAAACTCTGAACCTGCGTCTGCCGGGTATCGTGGAGTTGTCCAAAACCTTTGCTCACGTGGATCCGGCTAAAGAGCCGATTCCTGTGGTTCCGACCTGTCACTATATGATGGGCGGCATACCGACGAATATCGGTGGTCAGGCTCTGACTCAGGATGCAAACGGTCAGGATCAGGCAATTGACGGACTGTTTGCCTGTGGTGAGGCGGCCTGTGTATCTGTACACGGTGCAAACCGCCTGGGCGGAAACTCTCTGCTTGACCTGGTAGTGTTCGGTCGTGCGGCTGGATTGCATATTGAGAAAATGCTGAAGGACGGGTACGGAACTGACGACGCTGCAGAATCTGATATCGAAAATTCTCTTGCCCGTCTGAACAGGCTGGATTCTTCTACTCAGGGCGAGTCTGTTTCAGAAGTACGCAAAGCACTTCAGGATACGATGCAGCTGTATTTCGGTGTATTCCGTGACGGCGAAAGCATGCAGAAAGGTCTGAAGCTTCTGGACGAGCTGGGTGAGCGTATTAAGAATACTCATCTGGAAGACAAGAGCATGGCATTCAACACTGCCCGTATTGAAGCTCTTGAACTGGAAAATCTATATGAAGTGGCATATGCCACCGCTGTAGCCGCTGAAGAACGTAAAGAAAGCCGTGGTGCTCACGCACGTAATGACTTTACTGAGCGTGATGATGAAAACTGGCTGAAGCACTCCATCTATTTCCCTCTGGAAAAACGCGTTGGTAAGCGGGATGTCAACTTTGCTCCCAAAACCATGGAAGCATTTCCACCAAAAGCGCGTAGTTATTAAGGTTATAGGGGAGAGAAGAGTATGTTGGTAAGTGTTTATAGATATAATCCCGAATCCGACAAAGCGCCCTACATGCAGGACGTTGAGTTGGAGATCCCAGTAGGGAAAGACTTGATGGTGTTGGACGTTCTGGCTTTGTTGAAAGATAAGGACCCGACTCTTGCATATCGTCGTTCATGCCGCGAAGGCGTGTGTGGATCTGATGGTATGAACATGAATGGTAAAAACGGTCTGGCTTGTATTACTCCTATGTCTCAGGTAGTCAAGGATAACAAGCTGGTATTGCGTCCATTACCTGGACTTCCGGTAATTCGTGATCTGGTCGTCGACATGTCGCTGTTCTATCAGCAATATGAGAAGATCAAACCGTATCTGCAAAACAGTTCACCTGCTCCGGCAATTGAGCGTCTGCAATCGCCTGAAGATCGCGCCAAGCTGGATGGTCTGTACGAGTGTATTCTTTGTGCATGCTGTTCAACTTCGTGCCCTTCATTCTGGTGGAACCCAGACAAGTTCGTTGGACCAGCAGGTTTGTTGCAGGCATACCGCTTCCTGGCTGATAGTCGTGATACTGCGACTGAAGATCGCTTGGCGGGACTCGATGATCCGTTCAGCGTCTTCCGCTGCAGAGGAATCATGAACTGTGTCAGCGTGTGTCCAAAAGGGTTAAACCCGACGCGCGCCATCGGTCATATTCGGAATATGCTGCTACAACGCGCCACTTAATTATTACTAAAAAAGCTATAAAAAATAGCTATAACTAAAATAAATATTTCTGTTACGGTCGTTGCTGAATTAGCTGTCTATACTAAGTAGCTAATTGCATGCTGCCGCCCGCACAAAAGGCGGGTGGCAGCTATAAAGTAGTCAGGTGGGTTCGCGGTATGGCGAAGCTGCCTACTGGTGTAAACCTATGGGGATTCGGGAAACACCCGCAAACCTGATGGGTGTGGCTCTTGCGCACATTAAAAACGACTGACTGTTCAAGATCTGCACTCTCCATCAGCGCCCCACTTCTAGCAAGGCGAGCGATATGCACGAAAGCACGATGGAGCAGCTATGGCAGACTTCCCATTTGGCGGGAGGGAATTTTGCCTATGTTGAGCAACTCTATGAGACCTATTTAACAGATCCGAATGCGATACCGGAGGAATGGCGGAACTATTTCGACAAGCTTCCTATCGATCAGGGTTTGCCCTCCCAGGATGTTCCTCATTCTGTCATCCGCGAACAATTCCTTAAATTAGCCAAACGCCGTTCTGCAGTAGTGGAAGCCAGCCCTGCATCGCTGGTCAGCACTGAGCATGAACGTAAACAGGTTAAAGTTCTCCAGCTGATTAACACTTACCGGTTCCGTGGCCACCAGAAGGCCAAGCTTGATCCTTTGGGGTTGATGGAACGCGAGTATGTAGCGGATCTTGAGCTTGATTATCATGGCTTGACCAAAGCAGATGTGGACACCGTGTTCCAAACCGGTTCCCTGTGCTTTGGTGTAGAAACCATGACCCTGGGTGAAATTCAGAAAGGCCTTGAATACACCTACTGCGATACGGTTGGCGCTGAATACATGCATATCGTCAACACAGATGAAAAGCGTTGGTTGCAGCAACGTTTGGAATCTGTAAGAAGCCATCCCGTATACGAAAAAGAACGTCGAATTCACTTGCTAGAACGACTGACTGCTGCGGAAGGGCTGGAAAAATATCTGTCCTCGCGTTACCCCGGGACCAAGCGTTTTGGTCTTGAGGGAGGGGAGAGCCTGATTCCTCTGGTGGATGAACTGATTCAGAGAGCGGGTAGTTACGGAGCCAAGGAAATTGTCATCGGGATGGCGCACCGTGGGCGTCTGAACGTGTTGGTTAACACCCTCGGCAAAAATCCAAAAGCACTTTTCGACGAATTTGAAGGCAAGCGCTTGCTGGATGACGGTTCCGGTGACGTGAAGTATCACCAGGGCTTCTCCTCCAACGTCATGACCGCCGGTGGGGAAGTGCATCTGGCATTGGCATTTAATCCGTCTCACCTGGAAATCGTATCTCCGGTGGTTGAAGGATCGGTCAGAGCCAGGCAGGATCGTCGGGAAGACAATGTCGGCGATATGGTCGTGCCGATTATCATGCATGGTGACGCTGCCTTTGCCGGTCAGGGCGTTGTCATGGAAACGTTCCAGATGAGTCAGACTCGTGGCTATGGTGTTGGTGGTACTGTGCATATCATCATCAACAACCAGGTTGGTTTCACCACCAGCCGCCGCGAAGATGCCCGCTCTACTGAATACTGTACCGACGTCGCCAAGATGGTACAGGCACCCATTTTCCACGTTAACGGTGATGATCCTGAAGCGGTGTTGTTCGTCACTCAGGTGGCCATGGATTACCGCAATACCTTCAAGAAGGATGTGGTTATCGATCTGCTGTGCTATCGCCGTCGTGGCCATAACGAAGCGGATGAGCCATCTGCGACTCAACCACTGATGTATCAGGTGATCCGTAGTCTGCCTACGACCAAGACTCTTTACGCGAAGCGTTTGGTCGAGGATGGCGTGTTGTCAGAAGAAGACGCCAAGAAAATCGAAGATGAGTACCGGGACCTTCTGGATAACGGCTCACACGTGGTGAAGAGCCTTGTCAAAGAGCCAAACAAGGAAATGTTTGTCGACTGGACGCCTTATCTGGGGCACAAGTGGACAGCCAAGTGCAAGACGGGTATCTCGTTGAAGACCCTGCAGCGTCTGGGCAAAAAAATGGATACTTTCCCGGAAAGCTTTGTTCCCCAGCGTCAGGTCTCGAAGATCATGGACGACCGGAACAAGATGACCCAGGGTGCTATGCCGATTAACTGGGGCTACGCGGAAGTGATGGCATATGCCACACTGTTGCACGAGGGCAACGAAATCCGTCTGACCGGTCAGGATGTCGGTCGCGGTACCTTTTCTCACCGTCATGCGGTGCTGCATAACCAGAAAGATGGTTCTACTTATGTGCCGTTGCAGCATCTGGCAGACGAGCAGCCGGTATTCGACATCTATGATTCCTACCTGTCGGAAGAAGCGGTGCTGGCGTTTGAGTACGGCTATGCCACGACCAACCCCAAAACACTGGTTATCTGGGAAGCCCAGTTCGGCGATTTTGCCAACGGTGCCCAAGTGGTTATCGACCAGTTCATCACCAGTGGTGAGCACAAATGGGGCCGTCTGTGTGGCTTGACTCTTCTTCTGCCTCACGGCTATGAAGGTCAGGGACCGGAGCATTCATCTGCCCGACTGGAAAGATTCCTGCAATTGGCGGCTGAGCACAATATCCAGGTCTGTGTGCCGACCACTCCGGCGCAGGTTTTCCATATGCTGCGACGTCAGGTGAAGAGACCTTTGCGTAAGCCGTTGGTGTGCATGAGTCCGAAAAGTCTTCTGCGCCACAAAGAGGCCATTTCTACGCTTGAGGAACTGGCAGACGGACATTTCCAGACAGTAATACCGGAAGTGGATGATGCGATTGAGCCGAAAAATGTACGTCGGGTGATCATGTGTAGCGGCAAGGTCTATTATGATCTGCTCGATAAGCGCCGCACCGATGGCATCACTGACACCGCAATTATCCGTATTGAACAACTCTATCCGTTCCCGGAAGATGACCTCGAAGAGGTTTTGTCTCAGTACAAGAAACTGGACGCTGTCGTCTGGTGTCAGGAAGAGCCAATGAACCAGGGAGCCTGGTACTGTAGTCAGCACCATATGAGAGCTGTTATCGGTAAGACTCATCCCAAAGTATATCTGCATTATTCCGGCCGTCCGGGATCAGCATCTCCCGCTGCTGGATACGGTCATGTACATGCAGAGGAACAATCTAAACTCGTTAATGATGCCTTCACAGTTGAATAGGCGCTGAAAACTAAGGATAAAAGATGGCGATCGAAATTAAATCTCCCACTTTCCCGGAATCTGTCGCAGACGGTGTTGTTGCGACTTGGCACAAACAGCCGGGCGAAGCAGTAGCACGGGATGAGCTGCTGGTCGATATCGAAACGGATAAAGTAGTACTGGAAGTGGTCGCACCGGCAGACGGCGTGATCGAAAAGATATTAAAAGGTGAAGGCGAAACCGTTCTGAGCGAAGAGGTTATTGCCATCTTCGCAGAAGGTGCCTCCGGTACTGCAGCAGCACCAGAAAAAGCTGCCGAATCTGCTCCAGCGGCTGAAGCTGCTGAGCCGGCTGCTTCTGAAGGTGACGTTCTGCTTAGCCCATCCGCCCGTAAAATGGTCGATGAAAACAACCTGGATCCAGCAAGTATTAAAGGATCAGGAAAAGGTGGCCGGGTCACCAAAGAAGATGTTGTTAAACATCTGGAATCGGCTTCCTCCAAGCCGGCTACTGCGAAAGCGCCAGCTGCTCCTGCAGCTCAGCCTTCAGCGCAAATGCCTGCAATTGAGTCTCCGGCCGGTGCTCGGCCAGAGAAGCGTGTACCGATGACTCGTTTGAGAGCCAGCATCGCGAAGCGTCTGTTGGATGCACAACATAATTCTGCCATGTTGACCACGTTTAATGAGGTCAACATGAAGCCGATTATGGATCTTCGCAAACAATACAAAGATATGTTTGAGAAGAAACATAACGGCACCAAGCTGGGCTTTATGTCGTTCTTCGTTAAAGCCGCCTGTGAAGCGTTAAAGCGTTTCCCTGGTGTGAATGCTTCTATCGACGGCAACGACATTGTTTACCATGGTTACCAGGATATTGGTGTTGCGGTTTCTACTGAACGTGGTCTGGTTGTTCCTGTATTGCGTGATGCGGACCAGATGGGATTGGCAGACATTGAGTCTTCGATCGTTGACTACGGTAAGAAAGCTCGCGATGGCAAACTGGCGATTGAAGATATGACCGGTGGAACTTTCACCATTTCAAACGGTGGTATTTTTGGTTCCCTGATGTCTACCCCGATTCTGAATCCACCGCAAACCGCTATCCTGGGGATGCATAAAATCCAGGAGCGCCCAATGGCGGTTAACGGACAGGTGGTGGTTCTGCCAATGATGTATCTCGCTGTGTCCTATGATCACCGTATGATCGATGGCAAGGAAGCGGTGCAGTTCCTTGTGACAATCAAGGATCTGCTGGAAGATCCTGCTCGAATTTTGTTGGAAATTTAATCGCTTAGATAAAGAGAATTTTGGAATCTGATATGTCTGAAAAATTCGATGTGATCGTCATCGGCGCAGGACCTGGCGGATATGTCGCTGCAATTCGCGCAGCCCAGCTGGGATTGAAAACAGCCTGTGTGGAAAAATGGACAAATGACAGTGGTAAGGTAACGCTTGGCGGAACCTGTCTGAATGTGGGATGTATTCCTTCAAAAGCATTGCTGGAATCTTCACATAAGTATGAAGAAGCCAAGCATGATTTCGATCTGCATGGTATCCAGGTGAAAGATGTCGCCATGGATGTCACCAAAATGCTGGATCGTAAAAATAATATCGTTAAAAACCTGACCGGCGGCATAGCGTCGCTGTTCAAGGCTAACGGTATTACTTCCATTCACGGAAGTGGAAAACTGCTTGCCAACAAACAAGTGGAAGTGACCGATAACAACGGCAAGGTCACCGTATACGATGCTGACAATGTGATCATCGCTACCGGTTCCCGTCCTGCGGAAATTCCACCTGCACCTATTGGTGAGCACATTGTGGACTCCACCGGCGCTCTGGATTTCGAAAGTGTACCCAAGCGTCTGGGTATCATCGGTGCCGGTGTCATTGGTCTGGAACTTGGCAGTGTATGGAGCCGCCTGGGTTCTGAAGTGGTCGTGCTGGAAGCTCAGGATAACTTCCTGGCTTCAGTTGATCAGCAGCTGGCCAAAGATGCCATGAAGCAGTTCACCAAACAGGGGCTGGATATTCGTCTGAAAGCTCGTGTTACCGGCACGGAAGTCAAGCGTGGCGTTGTTAAGGTGACCTACAGTGACACCAAAGGCGATCATGAAGTGAAGGTCGACAAGTTGATCGTGGCTGTCGGTCGTGCACCGGTGACCGATAACCTGTTGGCTTCTGATAGCGGGGTTAACCTGGATGAGCGTGGCTTCATCTACGTGAACGACCTGTGTCAGACCAACATGCCGGGTGTGTGGGCGATTGGTGATGTAGTGCGTGGTCCTATGCTGGCTCACAAAGCTTCAGAAGAAGGCATTGTAGTGGCTGAGCGTATTGCCGGACACAAAGCCAAAGTCAACTACGACTGCATTCCATGGGTTATCTACACGCATCCTGAGATTGCCTGGGTTGGTAAGACTGAGGAGCAGTTGAAGGCTGAAGGCGAAGAGTACAAGGTTGGAACCTTCCCATTCGCCGCAAACGGCAGGGCAATGGCCGCCAACGCAACTATGGGGATGGTGAAAATCGTCGCCCATAAAACCACGGATAGGATTTTGGGTGTTCATATTATTGGGCCACAAGCTTCCGAGATGATTGCTCAGGCGGTTATCGCTATGGAATTCGGCTCCAGTTCAGAAGACCTGGCCATGACTGTGTTTGCGCACCCAACGCTTTCAGAAGCGGTGCACGAAGCAGCATTGGCAGTGGATGGTCATGCCATTCACGTAGCTCAGCGCAAGAAGCGCTAACTGACAGTCGGGAAGGAAAACCTTTCAACTGTTTAACAGGTCCATCCGGTGGCATCGCACAGGTGTTAGCCGGGTGGAAATCAGTCATAAGCTGACTTAAAGCGGAAATCGTTATGAATCTTCATGAGTATCAAGCTAAGCAACTCTTTGCGGAATACGGCCTGCCTGTTTCCAAGGGCTATGCCTGTGAATCGGCACAGGAAGCCATGTCTGCAGCCGACTCTATTGGTGGCGACCAGTGGGTTGTCAAAGCACAGGTCCACGCCGGTGGCCGTGGTAAGGCTGGCGGTGTAAAGCTGGTTTCTTCCAAAGAAGAAATCAAGGCTTTTGCGGAAAAATGGCTTGGTCAGAACCTGGTCACCTATCAGACAGATGAGAAAGGTCAGCCAGTTAACAAGATTCTGGTGGAATCCTGTACTGATATCGATCAGGAATTGTATCTGGGTGCGGTCGTTGACCGTGGTACCCGTCGTATCGTATTCATGGCGTCTACCGAAGGCGGTGTGGAAATCGAGAAAGTTGCGGAAGAAACTCCTGAGAAAATCCTGAAAGCGACAATCGATCCTTTGGCTGGTGCACAGCCATACCAAGGACGTGAGCTGGCGTTTGCACTGGGTCTTCAAGGCGACCAGGTTAAGCAGTTCACCAAAATTTTCCTCGGTCTGGCCAAACTGTTCCAAGACCTGGATCTGGCTCTGTTGGAAGTAAACCCGCTGGTGATCACCAAGCAGGGTAATCTGCACTGCCTGGACGCGAAAGTGAACGTGGACGGTAATGCTCTGTACCGTCAGCCAAAAATCCGCGAAATGCATGACCCTTCACAGGAAGATCCTCGTGAAGCTCACGCTGCCAAGTGGGAGCTGAACTATGTAGCTCTGGACGGTAACATCGGTTGCATGGTCAACGGTGCAGGTCTGGCGATGGGTACCATGGATATCGTCAAGTTGCACGGCGGTGCACCTGCCAACTTCCTGGACGTAGGCGGCGGCGCTACCAAAGAGCGTGTAACTGAAGCGTTCAAAATCATCCTGTCTGACGACAACGTTAAAGCGGTTCTGGTCAACATCTTCGGCGGTATCGTTCGTTGTGACCTGATTGCTGACGGCATCATCGGTGCGGTTGAAGAAGTAGGCGTGAAAATTCCAGTGGTTGTTCGTCTGGAAGGTAATAACGCAGAGCTGGGCGCCAAGAAACTGGCAGACAGCGGACTGAACATTATTGCGGCAGAAAGTCTTACTCATGCTGCTGAAGCCGTGGTCAAAGCAGCGGAGGGTAAATAATGAGTATTTTGATTGATAAGAACACCAAAGTTATCTGTCAGGGCTTTACCGGCTCCCAGGGAACTTTCCACTCCGAGCAGGCGATTGCCTATGGCACTCAGATGGTCGGCGGTGTCACTCCTGGTAAAGGTGGACAGACTCACCTTGGCCTGCCGGTATTCAATACCGTCAAGGAAGCCGTTGAAGCCACTGGTGCAGAAGCTTCTGTTATCTACGTTCCTGCGGCGTTCTGTAAGGACTCCATTCTGGAAGCAGCTAACTCCGGTATCAAACTGATCGTGTGTATCACTGAAGGCATTCCTACCCTGGATATGCTGGATGCCAAAGTGAAGTGCGATGAGCTGGGCGTACGCCTGATTGGTCCTAACTGCCCTGGTGTTATCACTCCTGGAGAGTGCAAAATCGGTATCATGCCTGGGCACATCCACAAGCCAGGTAAGGTCGGTATCGTTTCCCGTTCCGGTACCCTGACTTATGAAGCCGTTAAGCAGACCACTGACTTCGGTTTCGGTCAGTCTACCTGTGTCGGTATCGGTGGTGACCCGATTCCTGGTTCCAACTTCATCGATATTCTGGAAATGTTCCAGAAGGATGCTCAAACAGAAGCTATCGTGATGATCGGTGAAATTGGTGGTACTGCTGAAGAAGAAGCAGCAGAGTACATCAAGAACAACGTGACCAAGCCTGTTGTGTCTTACATCGCTGGTGTGACGGCTCCTGCCGGTAAGCGTATGGGCCACGCTGGTGCGATTATCGCGGGCGGCAAGGGTACTGCGGCTGAGAAGTTTGCAGCACTTGAAGATGCCGGCGTTAAGACTGTTCGCAGTCTGGCTGACATCGGTAAGGCTCTGGCAGAGATCACTGGCTGGAAATAATTCCCTCCGGTTATCGAAAAAGCCGCTATATGCGGCTTTTTTTGTGCCTGTCGTTTTCGCACAAGGTTCGTTTAACTCCTCGCCGATTGTGTTTATAATCCGCCCTTCAACCTACAACAATTGTGGCGCTGCACCCTCCGGATTCAAGCCGGATATCCGTGTAATAAAAGCTACTATGACAATCATCTGGGAGTTATTTTGGGATCTGTAGATTCGCAAAGTCGGGTTTTATCTGGTATGCGCCCGACCGGGAAGTTGCATCTTGGGCACTATCATGGCGTGCTGAAGAACTGGGTTAAGCTGCAGCACGAGTATGAATGTTTTTTCTTCGTCGCAGACTGGCACGCTCTTACCACCAACTACGATGATCCCTACGGCATCGAGCAATCTACCTGGGATATGGTGATTGACTGGCTGGCCGCCGGAGTCAATCCCGGGGCAGCAACGCTGTTTATTCAGTCCCGTGTTCCGGAACATGCTGAACTCCATCTTCTGTTGTCGATGATAACGCCTTTGGGGTGGCTCGAAAGGGTTCCCACCTACAAGGATCAGCAGGAGAAACTGAAAGAGAAAGACCTGGCGACCTACGGTTTCCTGGGGTACCCACTGCTGCAGAGTGCGGATATTTTGGTTTACCGGGCTGGACATGTACCCGTCGGGGCGGATCAGGTTTCCCATATTGAAATGACCCGTGAGGTGGCGCGTCGCTTCAACCACATATATGGTAAAGAAGCCGGCTTTGAAGAAAACGCTATTGCCGCCATCAAGAAGATGGGCAAGAAGGCCAGTAAGCTTTATGAGTCGCTGCGCAAGCGTTATCTGGAGCAAGGTGATGCAGAAGCACTGGAAACGGCTCGCGCGTTACTGCGTGATCAGCAGAATATATCGCTGGGTGATCGTGAGCGCCTGTTCGGTTACCTAGAGGGTGGCGGCAAGGTGATCCTGCCCGAGCCGCAGCCGTTATTGACCCCAGAGAGCAAAATGCCGGGGCTGGACGGACAGAAAATGTCCAAGTCCTATCACAACACCATTGGTCTACGTGAAGATCCGGATACGGTTGCAGAGAAAATCAAGACAATGCAAACCGACCCGCAGCGTGTTCGTCGCACCGATCCCGGAGATCCGGCCAAGTGCCCGGTTTGGCAGCTTCATGAAGTTTATTCCGATGAAAGCACCAAAGAATGGGTGCAGAGCGGGTGTCGTTCTGCCGGTATCGGTTGTATTGAATGTAAAAAGCCTGTGGCAGATGCCGTGATTGAAGAACAGCGTCCAATCCGGGAGCGTGCATTGCGCTACGAAGATGATCCTGGTCTTGTTCGCAGTATTATTGCTGAAGGTTGTGATAATGCCCGTGATGCGGCTAAATCCACTCTGGAAGAGGTCCGCAGTGCGATGGGTCTATCCTACGAATAACCTGCCCAGAAAAAACTGAATGACTGAGCAAAACCCTTCCGACAATCAACAGCAGCTCCCGCAACAGCAGGAACTGCCACTGGCGGTCGTTGAGGGTAAGCCGGTTACTGAGATCCCTCAGGATCTCTACATTCCTCCGGATGCACTCGAAGTTTTCCTGGAGTCCTTTGAGGGCCCCCTGGATCTCTTGCTTTACCTGATTCGTCGCCAGAACATGGATATCCTGAATATTGATGTGTCCGAAGTGACGCGTCAGTACATGGAATATATTCAAATCATGCAGGATATGAGGTTTGAGCTGGCGGCAGAGTATCTGGTGATGGCCGCAATGCTGGCGGAAATCAAATCACGCTTCCTGCTGCCCAGAAGAGAGTCAGAGGAAGAAGAGGAAGATGATCCCAGGGCAGAGTTGATTCGTCGGCTGCAGCAATATGAACGGTTCAAGACGGCAGCCGAAAATCTGGATGAGCTACCCCGGATGGATCGGGATTATGCCGAAGCTCAGCCCGAAGTGCCCAAGATTACCAAGGTCAAGAAACATCCGGACGTGGAGCTGGTGGAAGTGCTGCTGGCATTCAGGGAAGTGCTAAAGCGTTCCGAGTTATTCGAGCATCACCAGGTGGAACGGGAAAAGCTGTCCACCAGGGAGCGTATGACCCAGGTATTGGATCGGTTGTCGGCTGACCAATTTACCCGCTTTGTTGATCTGTTTAAGGCTGAAGAAGGGCGTCTGGGAGTGGTGGTCACTTTCCTGGCGGTGCTGGAGCTGGTGAAGGAATCGCTGGTGGAACTTGTTCAGACTGAAATATTCGGCGAAATTCATGTCCGTGCACGAGGGGATAAACTCGATACTGATGACCAGGTTGACGGGGATGAGTCTCCTGCTGATACGGTAGATGTCGAGAGTGCATTTGAAGAAGCCGTTCCTCATTCCATAGAAGCTGAAAACATGGATGAAGCTGATGGCATGGAAAAAGGCGAGAATGAGGACCAGGGAGCAGATAAGGATATAAGAGCAAATAAGGATGACGCCGCAATATCCGAAGACCAGGATCCGAGAGTAGAGTTAGAGGTTCAGAATGACCCTGAATAATGTCATCGAAGCCATCCTGCTGGCAGCTGAGAAACCGATGTCGGTGGATCAACTGGTGACACTGCTCGCCGAGGATGAGTTGAAACCCAGCCGGGATGATGTAAAGTCCGCCATTGCTGAAATTCAGCAGCGATATCAAGACGGGGTGATGAGCCTGGCTGAGGTAGCCAGTGGGTACCGATTTCAGATCGGCTCGGATTATGCTCCCTGGGTTGGACTGTTGCAGGAAGAACGGCCTCAAAGGTATTCCCGGGCTTTGTTGGAAACGCTGGCGATTATTGCATACCGGCAGCCAATCACCCGGGGAGATATTGAAGATATCCGTGGTGTGGCCGTCAGTACCCAGATCATGAAGACGCTTCAGGAACGGGAATGGGTGAGGGTCGTCGGTCATAAAGACGTTCCCGGTAAGCCTGCGCTATTTGCTACAACGCGACAGTTTCTGGATTATTTTAATCTGAGAAGTCTTGATCAATTGCCTCCACTGGCCGAAGTGAGAGATCTCGATGAAATTGGCCGTTCCCTCGAACTTAACCTCAATCTCGCAGGCAGCGATGATGCCGGGGAAGAAGAGGTTGCCAGTCAGGGAGCTGTCTCTCCCGAATTACCGCAAGACAAAACGCTTCACTAAATTTTTCTTTTTTAACTCAGGTGTTATATGCCGCAATCCGTTGATGAAAAACTGCAGAAAGTTATTGCCCGTCGTGGTGTTGGATCACGTCGACAGGTAGAAGAATGGATTTCGCAGGGGCGGGTGCGTGTTAACGGCCAGGTCGCCAAGCTCGGTGACAGGGTGTCCAACAGCGACAAGATCGTGGTGGACGGGCACCAAATTCCCGAGGAATCCTCTGAAGAAACACTGGTGCTTGTATACAACAAACCAGAAGGCGAAGTGACCAGCCGGCATGATCCTGAAGGCAGGCCCACAGTATTTCACCGTTTGCCCAGACCGGCCCAGGGCCGCTGGGTGGCTGTAGGCAGACTCGATATTAATACCAGTGGTTTGTTGATATTTACCACTGACGGCGAGCTGGCTAACAAGTTGATGCACCCCTCTTCGGAGATCGACAGGGAATATGCTGTTCGTGTCCTGGGTGAAGTGGACGAGGAAATGATCGGGCGCCTTAAGGAAGGTGTGTTTCTTGAAGATGGACCGGCACGTTTCAGTGATATCAGTGAAGCTGGAGGTACAGGGTCCAATCGCTGGTTCCATGTGGTGCTGCAGGAGGGCCGCAATAGAGAGGTTCGCAGACTGTGGGAATCCCAGGGGGTGACGGTCAGTCGGCTGAAGCGGGTGAGATACGGCTTCATATTTCTGCCGAGTCGCATCAAAGTGGGTGCTTGGGAGCTGTTATCGCAGAAGGACGTCAATGTCCTTTATGAGATGGCTGGATTGAAACCCAAAAAGCTGGTGGAACTTAAGCCTCAACAAAAGGTGAAGCTGAAGCGGCAAATGGAAAAGTCCGGACATCAAGTGAGAAAGCCTTCTTCGGCAAAGACATCAAAGACATCAAAGACATCAAGACCGTCTACGTCAAAGCCATCTAGTACATCAAGGTCGTCTAGTACATCCAAATCGTCTAATGCGTCAAAACCCTCGAATACATCAAGGCCATCAGGGCGCAGGAAGCCGGCGGACGGTTCTGCCGGATCAGTTAGACGGGCGCAGAAAGCGCGTTCCAAGCCGACAAAGCGTTAGTGTTACGCGAGTCTCTTTCTTCTATAGAGATATAAGATAAATATTGAGAAATAAAATAAGCCGGGTGGGGGGCGTAAGGCTCCCCTATCCAGTCAATTAGAAAGTGACTGGCCCGGTCGCTTCAATCGTTTGTTCCCGGAAATCCTGATAGTTGTCTGCAAGCACTGATTTGTTTCTGCCCAGGTGCTTGGCGCTATAGAGCGCGCGATCTGTCCTCTCCATTAAGCTCGCCCGGCTTTCATTCCCTTCATGGCAGGCAACTCCCAGGCTGATGCTGACATTGATCTTCTGTCCTTCGTAGCAGAAGACAGTGGAGGCTACCGCTTCGCGAATTCTCTCTGAAATGGTTAGAGCACCTGCGAGGCCTGTTTTCGGCAGCAGAAGAGCGAATTCTTCCCCGCCCAGACGGAATACCATATCAGTATCCCGACAGCTGTCCTCTACGACGGTTGTGAGTTGCTTGAGCACGGCATCTCCCGCACTGTGGCCGTAGGTATCGTTGATCGACTTGAAGAAATCCACGTCAAATATCAGTAAGGACAGCACAGATCCGTAACGACGGGCTTGGGCTACTTCCCGATGAATCTGGTAATCGAAAGAGCGCTTGTTAGCCACACCCGTTAACGCATCTGTCATGGCTGCGCTGATGGCTTCATGATATTGCAGGCTGTTTCTAAGCGGATAGATCAGGCATCCCATCAGGGCTTCCAGTGCTGCCAGCTCTTCTTCTGTAAACCGGCTGGCGCGCCTGAACTCGATCTGGCCTATGGGGTTTCCTTCCAGAGTGAGATTGTAACTGGCCGAGTGACGTGACTTTTCAACATCGCCGATAGACGTTTTAATCTGAGGCGAATCAAACTGGCAACGAAGTTCACCCAGCAAAGGTGCAACCCCTTCCAGAAACCAGGTAAGCAATTGTTCAGTATCCAGGGTGGTCTGTAGTTTGCGTACCAGGATAAGCGAAAGATCTTCCGTGTTCAGTGTGCGCGTACCTGGGCTTGGCGCAAGGGCCAACCTTGTACCCGCGGGCTTCCGACTGTCAGATCTTGAGTTAGGCATAAGTGCTCCTGAATTCACGCTTCGATACCAACTGGCTAAACTTCTGGTTCTCAATGCTCTTACAGCTATTTTCGTGCCAATTTTAAATGTTCAATTAAAACAATAAGGTAGAGATATTGCCGAAAGGTAAAGATTGCCGCTAAGACGGTTTGCTGGCGCTAATCAAGGAATATTTAAACCGGGTGACAAAAAAATGACGAACCTTCATTCACAGTTTTGACCACGACATAGTCAGGCTTTTGAGCAGGAAAGAGGTATCTGTAGACAGAATAAAAGCCGGAACCGGCGAGAGTGCTGGTCGAATTACCGGTTCCGGGAGGCCTGGAGCATGATCGCTGCGTTCAGGAGAGAGCGAATAGGGAGTTTTGCTATTGGCGGTTATGTGAGGTGGTGGAATTCATTCTCATAATAGGCTTCCACTCTTGGATTCATCACCTTGAACCAAAGAGGTGGGATCAGTGCCAATACAACCATGGCAGCATAGCCTGCCGGCAGTTGAGGGGCGCTTTCATAATGTCTCAACACCTGATATCGCCGCTTGGCGTTGGCATGATGATCAGAGTGTCTCTGCAGATGGAACAGGAACAGATTGGTCAGAAAGTAATTTGAATTCCAGGAGTGCTCTGGGGTGACTCTCTCAAACTTGCCGTTGTCTAATTGCCTGCGATGTAGTCCGTAGTGTTCCAGGTAGTTCACGATTTCAAGCAGTGTAAAGGCGATAAAGCTCTGGCCCAGGAAGAACAGACCCCCTTCGATTCCCCAGAAAAAGATACAGACCGCCAGCCATATCAGGCTGAGTCCATACCACCATATCAATTCATTCTGTAGAGAAAATGGTGAGCAGCCTTTCTTCTTCAGTCGCCTGCTTTCCAATTTCCAGGCGTTCAGAAAGTTATGCAGATAGGCATGGGGGAGAAACTGGTAAAGGGATTGGTTATAGCGGGCAGAAGACGCGTCCAGAGGTGTTGATACGTTGACGTGGTGACCTCTGAGGTGTTCCACCTTGAACCCTCCATAGAAAACCATGCTGAGCAGGATGCCGCCTGCATTTTTTTCCACGAAGGCATCTTTGTGAATCAGTTCATGAGCGACGGTAATGCCCAAAGCTCCAACCGTTCCGATAGAAAGAATCCAGCCGATTTTTCCGGCCAGGGAAAATTCGTTGGTTGAGAACACGTAGGCTCCCCACATTATGAGCACCAGGTAAAGCGGTACGGATCCCAGCGTGAGCCATTTATAGAACGGATCCTGCGACATAATTGGAGTATCAAGCTGTTCATCCGGATTGGTGGGGTCTTTCCCGATGATTAGATCAAGTATTGGAACCAAGCCGAACACGAACAGGAACGTCAGGTAGGGCGTCACGGTCTGGTCTCCCAAAAGTTTTCCAGCCAGATAGCTGCCATACGGGAGTGTTGCCGGGAGCAAGAACAGCAGGAAGCTCCATTTCTTTACATTTAGTGTGAGTTGCTGAGGTAGGTGGGTAAGCATGATGACATCTTCTTGTTTGAATTATTGTAGGAGTGTTAGATTGTAGGACAAGAAAATTGATGCGGTCAATAGTTAGCCAATTTTGCTGCGATGAACGGCCTGTCTTCTTCAAATGGTATGGGCAAGACCATGGAGGACATTGACTAGCGGGTAAATCTGGTGAAGTATCTGTGTAAGTATCAGGTAACCAGTTGATTTTGGCTGGCCACAACGATCAATATTTCCATTCACAGACAGATCCCTGCGTGGGACAGGTAAGGTATGAGGTTTCAAGCTCCAGAGAGTCTTGCTGAGCAGATCGCCCAGCATTTGGGCAGATTAATCATGGTAGGCACGCTCAAACCCCTTGAGCGGATTCAGGAGTTGAAGGTGGCCAGTGAGCTGGATGTCAGTCGAGGTTCGGTCAGAGAAGCTTTATTGATCCTGGAGCGTCGACATCTGATCGATATCTATCCGCGCAAAGGAGCCGTGGTGTCTGATCTCAGTCCTCATCAGGTCGCCTCTCTTTATGACATGTTTGCTGTCCTGCTGACCATGCTGGCCAGCAAGGTGGCCACCAGTTGGGAAGAAGCGGATTTAAAACCCATCACTGACCAGATCCAGAAAATTAATGGAATTATCCTGACAAAAGAGGCTTCGATTGAATCCGTCGTGGATAACTCGTTCGAATTGATGGATATGTGTATGGGGTTCTGTAATAACCCCTATCTGCAGGAAATCATGGAAAATCTGAGACCTTCGATCAGCCGAACCTATTATCTGGCCATGAGGTCACGCCGGGATGAATTGATGCAATCCCTGCATTTTTACGATGGTCTCCTGAAGTCGGTCAAAGCCCGGGATCTGTCGGGGCTCAAATTGGTCATAGACAGCTTTGCCGAACACCAGAAAGATCTGGTGTTGTCGGTTCTGGAAGATCGTTCTGCAGCCTGAAGCTCCTGATCAAGGCATGAGCGGACGGCTGTTGTGTTGTTTGCTGGTACCGGTACCGGATTTGGGCGGAGATGTAGGCAGAATAGTCGCTGGTCTGACCAATAGGAATCCGCTAAACTCCAGCCTCACGTTGTACGCAATTCTTTTTCTCATCCTTCAAGATCTGATATGAGACTGAAATCGATCAAGCTCGCCGGCTTCAAATCCTTTGTCGATCCGACAACAGTGCATTTCCCCAGTAACATGTCGGCGGTAGTCGGGCCGAATGGTTGCGGAAAATCCAACATTATTGACGCCGTCAGGTGGGTCATGGGGGAAAGCTCCGCCAAGCACCTGCGGGGTGAATCCATGGCGGATGTCATCTTTAACGGTTCCAACAGCCGTAAGCCGGTCGGACAAGCCTCAATCGAGCTGATATTCGACAATACCGGCGGCACGATCCAAGGGGAATTTGCTCGCTACAACGAAGTGTCTGTCAAACGCAGAGTGACCCGCGACGGACAATCTGTTTACTTCCTCAACAACAATAAGTGCCGAAAAAAAGATATCACTGACATATTTCTAGGGACAGGTCTGGGGCCCCGGAGCTATGCCATCATCGAGCAGGGAATGATTTCCCGTCTGATTGAATCCAAGCCGGAAGATCTGAGGATCTTTATAGAAGAGGCCGCCGGAATTTCCAAATACAAGGAGCGGCGCAAGGAAACCGAAAGCCGGATGAAGCGGACCCGGGAAAACCTTGACCGTCTGACGGACATCCGGGAAGAGCTTGACCGCCAGTTACAACACTTGCATCGCCAGGCCAAGGCCGCTGAACGCTATAAAGAACTGAAGAGCGAAGAGCGGCAGAAGAAGGCGCTCCTAAACAGCTTTAAGTGGAATCAGTTGGATAGGGAATCTTCTGAACTGGCCGTTTCCATTCGCGATCGTGAAGTGGAGCTTGAGCGTCTGTTGTACGAACGTACCAATGTAGACAGCCAGCTGGAAACCCTTCGCCAGGAACGCCATGAAGCCGGTGAAGCGGTGAACCAGGCCCAGGCAGATTATTACGGGACCGGCGCCGAAATCGCCAAGATCGAACAACAGATCAAGAGTGCCCGGGAAAGGGAAGAGCAGCTCAAAGCCGAACTTGATCAGTTGCAGCAGACCCTTTCTGAGCTGCGCGAAGAGCGCTCTCTGGAAGAAAGCCAACAGGCTGAAGTGGAAGAAGAGTTGCTCGAACTCGAACCGGAACTGGAAGAGCTGCTGATGCGCTCTGAGACCTCTGCTGATCAACTGGCCGAAGCAGAGGAAACCATGCAGCGCTGGCAGCATTCCTGGGATGAGTTTTCGCATCGTAACAATGATCTGCAGAAAACGGCTGAGATTGAGCAGTCCCGTATTCAGCAGGCAGAGAAACAGGTCCAGCAGCTTCAGGATCGCCGCAACAAACTACTCGATGAGCAAAGAGCCACGCAATCCCTGGGGGATTCCGAGTCCCTTGAAATGCTCAGGGAACAATTGCTTGAGCTGGAACTGCAGATTGAAGACCAAAATCAGGTTCATGACTCCCATCGTCAATCAGAGAAGGAATTGAGGGCGCGCTTGGATGAACTTTCCGATCAGCTCAATGAGATTCATACTCGTGAACAGACGCTAAAGGGAGAGCAGTCATCGTTACTGGCACTTCAGGCCAACGATGAAGCCAGTGTCAATGAAAGTGCTGCAAACTGGTTGCAGCAGGCAGGGTTTGATCAGGCCCCGATACTGTCCGACAGCCTCAAGGCTGACTCCCAATGGGAGGCGGCGGTGGAAACTCTGCTGCATGAACGAATTCAGGCCCGGGTGCTGAGTCCGGAGCAGCTGAAGAATGTTCGGCAACCTCCTGCACCGGGCGTTTGTCTGGTAGCGGATCATGTCTCGCCAAGTAACGTCTTCAGTCAGTTTTCCGGGGCGGCAGAGGGACAATGCCAAAGTTCTGTTGCCCAGTGGCTCGACGGAGCCAGGTCTTGTGACAGCTTTGAGAATGCCATATCCCGTCTCAATGAATTGGGAGAGAAAGAATATTTCGTGCTGCCGGATGGTAGTCGTGTCGCCCGATTCTGGATGCAGGGACCTCATGCGGAACATTCGACCGCCGGTGTTCTGACCCGCACCCGCCGGCTGGTGGAAATCGAAGAGCAGCTGGCGGAGATCAGCGATCGTACGGCGGAGGTCAGTGAGGCCAAGTCCGCTATACAGCTCAAGCTTGAAGATTTCGAATCCACGGCGGAAGAGCACCAGAAAACGCTGGTTGACCTCAATAAGCAGCAGTTACAGATCAAAGCGGAAATCAGTGCCAAGGAAGCCCGTCAGGAACAAATCGAACGGCGCCAGGCTCATATCGCCAGTGAAGTGGCACAAATAGATGAACAGCTGGCCGAAGAGAATGAAAATCTCCGGTTGAGCAGGGAAGTGTGGCAGCAGTCCCTGATGGAGCTGGAGGAGTGTGTCGAGCAGAAAGAATCCTTGCTCAATCAGCGCGACAGTGCCCGCCAGAGGTTGGATCACCTGCGCTCGCAAGCGCGCCAGGACCGTGAACAATCGCACCAGTTACAGTTACGTGTCAGTGCTCTGTCCACGCGTCGGGATTCTGTGCGTCAGGCACTGGAAAAAGGACTGGTGAACATCAAGCGTTCAGAAGACCGTCAACAGTGGGTTGAGGAGAATCTGAATACGCATCAGGCGCCGGAAGAGGATCTGCAGGAAAGACTGGAAGAACTTTTGGGCCTGCGTCTGGACCAGGAGCAGGTATTGGCCCGGCAAAGGGATCGGTTATCTGATCTGGAAAAATCCATGCAGGATGATGAGGTCCGTCGCCACCGCAACGAACAGTCAATACAGACCTTGCGTGGCCAGATCGAATCCATGCGTATGCAGCAGCGGGAAGCGGATATCCGCAAGAACACGTTACGTGACCAGCTGGCTGAAGAGGAACTTGATATCCAGCAGCTTTTGCCGATGCTGGCAGAAGAGGATACAGAGCAGGCATTACAGGACGAAATTGAGCAGATCGCGAATAAGATTAATCGGCTGGGCGCCATCAACCTGGCCGCCATTGACGAATATCAGGCTCAGTCAGAACGTAAGGTCTATCTGGACGGTCAATATGAGGACTTGCAGGAAGCTTTGGACACTCTGGAGACGGCCATCCGGAAAATCGACAAGGAGACCCGCAACAAGTTCAAGGAAACCTTTGATCAGGTCAACGAAGGTTTGCAGACTCTTTTCCCAAGGGTGTTCGGCGGCGGCCATGCCTATCTTGAACTGACGGGCGAAGATTTACTGGAAACCGGTGTGGCGATCATGGCACGCCCGCCTGGCAAAAAGAACAGCACTATTCATCTGTTGTCCGGTGGAGAAAAAGCGCTCACCGCAATTGCGTTGATCTTTTCTATCTTCCAGCTTAATCCTGCGCCGTTCTGTATGCTGGACGAGGTCGATGCGCCGTTGGACGATGCAAATGTCGGACGCTATGCCAGAATGGTGAAAGAGATGTCGGATCAAGTGCAGTTTATCTATATCACCCACAACAAGATCGCGATGGAAAAAGCCGATCATTTGATGGGGGTCACCATGCACGAGCCGGGGGTATCCCGCCTGGTATCTGTTGATGTGGAAGAGGCTGCGGCACTGGCTGAATTGTAGTCTTTTACGGCATTAGGTCTGAAGATGTAGGCCTGCTGACAAGAAAGACCGGCGCCCGAATTGTAATGGGGTCGGGAATTGAATAAATTATGTCGCCAGATACGATAAAAACAGGGCGATGCAAAGCCGATAGGCGATACTCAAAACCGCTTTTACCGAGGTAACTTAGGGAATGGATATTAGTTTACGAGAATGGCTCATTATTCTCGGTGTCCTTATTATAATTCTTGTCGTGCTGGACGGTGTTCGCCGTGCCCGGCGTGCCCGGCGCGACTCTATGGAAATTTCCCAGGGTATGGGGGGGAATTTCGAAAACACTCCACTCGATGATAACTTCAATCCTGAACTGCCCGGTGGCGGATTCAGGGTCGTTCGCAATGGCCGGGACACTTATTCTTCATATGATGACGAGAATCAGTCAGCCGACGATGAAAGCCTGGCTGAAAATGCGCATCAGATGGATGAGGATGAGCGCGAATGGGACGAACCCGTTTCCGAAGACGATTATCGGGACGAATCCAGGGCTTCTTATCGTTATGATTCCGAGAGCTATGGGCGCAATGAATCGGAGGACTATGAGCGTGACGAGGCCGACGAGCCTTATTATGCTGCGGAGCAAGAGCCCGAGTATTACAACGAAGAGCCTTTGAGAGCAGAGCCTCATTGGGAAGATGAGGAACCAGTTGAAGAAAGTGCGTCGCTGGATGAAAAATCCCCGATGGAAGAATATGCTTCTTCCGAGTCTGCTGATCCTTCAGAACTCCATGCAGAGGTCGAGGACAAGCCGGTCAGGAGCGAAGAGAAACACAATGATTTCAAAGATCGGTTCCTGAAGAAAATTACGTCCAATGTGGATGCTATCCAGGAAAGTCTTCAGCAGAAACATCAAAAGCACAAAAGCAAAAAGGTCAAAAGACAGGAATCACGCAAGTCAAAAGACTCGACGGAAGAAATCATTGTCGTCAACGTTTTGGCGAAAGCTCCCGAGGGATTTGAAGGTTCCAAGCTCAGGCATTTGGTGGAAGCTTGCGGGATGCAGCTCGGCGAAATGTCTATTTACCATCGCCACGAATATGATTTCGACAAAGGTCCGGTTCAATTCAGCATGGCGAATGCCGTCAAACCCGGCACCTTCGGGCGGGATATGGATGATACCACCACACCGGGCGTGAGCTTTTTTATCAGGCTTCCCGGGCCGGACGATAGCATGCAGGCATTCGACTATATGATCGAAACCGCCCAGTGCATTGTCAGGAACCTGGATGGCGAGCTTAAGGATGAAAACCTGAGCGTCATGACCAGTCAGACCATCGAACACTGCCGTCAACGGGTACGGGAATTCGAACGTAAGCAGCTGTCTTCCAAGGTTTAGTTCGACTTTCAAGATACTACTCAGGCTATCCAATGGGTAGCCCGGGCTTTGCAGATACAGCTCGGGCTATCAGGCTATAGCCCGGTTATCTGAGGTATCGCCAAGTTCAGAGATATCGCCAAATAAAGTGCAGACTTCCAAGTTTTAGGACCTTCCATGAGTCAAGATTTTCAAGCGGCTTCCGAGGAAGCCAACAGCCTTCGTACGGCTATTGAAGACCATAACTACCGCTACTATGTGCTGGATGATCCCAGTGTTCCCGATGCCGAATATGACCGCTTGATGCAACGTCTGCGGCAACTTGAAGCGCAATTCCCCGACTTGATCACGCCGGAATCGCCGACTCAGAGAGTCGGAGCAATGCCTTCTGACAGCTTTACCACGGTGGAGCACAGGCTTCCCATGCTGTCTCTGGATAATGCGTTTGAAGAGCAGGATCTGGTGGATTTTGATCGTCGTGTTCGAGACCGGCTGAAACGTGAAGAGGAAGTCACCTACTGTTGTGAACCGAAACTGGATGGTATTGCGATCAGTATCTGGTATGAAGACGGACGCCTGACTCGTGGTGTGACCCGGGGGGATGGGGCTTCCGGCGAAGACATTACGCAGAATGTCAAAACCGTCGCGAATATTCCGCTGAAGCTTCGTGGTGAAGGATATCCGAAGACCCTGGAGGTTCGGGGAGAGATCTATTTGCCTCGGGCCGCTTTTGATAGCTTCAACAAAAAAGCGTTGGAAAAAGGGGAAAAACCCTTTGTGAACCCCAGAAACGCGGCAGCAGGTAGCTTGCGTCAGCTGGATCCGCGAATTACCGCGACCCGCGCGTTGGAGATGTGCTGTTACAGTGTCGGCTTTGTGGAAGACGGAGAATTGCCGGGCTCCCATCGCCAGATTCTGGAAAAGCTGAAAGAGTGGGGGCTGAAGATCAATCCGTTGACGGAAGTGGTTACCGGAGCTGAAGCCTGTCTTGAATACTATCGAAGCATTCTCGAACAGCGTGACGGTCTGGCCTATGACATCGACGGGGTCGTGTTCAAAGTCAACGATCTAGAGCTGCAGCAGGAGCTTGGATTCGTTTCCCGTGCTCCGCGCTGGGCTATCGCCCATAAATTCCCCGCCCAGGAGGAAATGACCGTGTTGCAGGCCGTTGATTTTCAGGTCGGCAGAACCGGAGCGGTAACGCCTGTTGCCCGTCTGAATCCTGTGTTTGTCGGTGGAGTCACCGTCAGCAACGCCACTTTGCACAATATGGACGAAATCCGCCGGCTGGATCTGCATGTTGGAGATACAGTAGTCATTCGCCGTGCCGGTGACGTTATTCCCCAGGTGGTCAGCGTCGTAAAGGATAAACGACCCGAGAATGCCGCAGAGATAGAGCGGCCCGGGACCTGTCCGGTATGTGGATCGGATATTGTGCAGCTGGAAGGTGAAGCTGTGGCTCGCTGCTCGGGTGGCCTCTATTGCGCTGCCCAACAAAAAGAGGCGATTAAACATTTTGCTTCCCGTAAAGCCATGGATATCGACGGGCTGGGAGATAAGCTGGTCGATATTCTGATCGAGAAAGAGCTGATCAGTACACCCGCGTCACTGTTTACCCTTCGAGCCGCGGATATTGCGGCACTGGAAAGAATGGGGCAAAAGTCCGCCGAGAACCTGATCGCTGCGCTGGAAAAGGCGAAAGAGACCACCCTGCCTCGTTTTATCTTTGCCTTGGGAATCCGGGAAGTTGGAGAGGCCACGGCGAAGACTCTGGCAAACCATTTCGGGTCCTTGGATAAACTGCAACAGGCCAGTGTGGAAGAGCTTGAGGCTGTGCAGGATATCGGGCCCGTCAGTGCGGGTCATATCAAGAGCTTTTTCGAGCAATCCCATAACCTGGAAACCATCGAAGAATTGCGGGCACATGGTGTCCAATGGCCGGATATTGAGTTGGCCAGCCGTGAAGGACTTCCGCTGGATGGCCAATCCGTCGTGGTGACCGGCACACTGGAAAGCATGACCCGGGATGAAGCCAAGGACCTGTTGGTGGCATTGGGAGCCAAAGCCGCCGGTAGTGTCTCCGCCAAAACCAGCTTCCTGGTGGCGGGAGAAAAAGCAGGATCCAAACTGGCCAAAGCCGAACAACTGGGCGTGCAGGTCTATAACGAAGAGCAGTTTCTTGCCAAGGTAAAGGAATGGCAGGGAAGTTAAATTAGATCCCCGGCTGCTGAAGTGCTGGCACTTTGGCAGCAATTCTGGGTAGGTTTGAGCAGAGCCTGATTGAACAGTTGTCAGAGGTAGAAGGAGGCTGGGGGTGATGCCACGGTACTTTCTATGTGATCAGGTTGTGGTTTCTGGCAGCCTGTTGTGGTTACAAAAAACAAACTTTTATAAGATTCTGTAAAAATCTATAACAAGATTACAGGATATCTATGTTAAGGACCTGCCTCTTTTTAGTATTGAGTGTGGTATTGGTGTCTCTTGGTGGGTGTGGTTCCCAAAGTGAAGGCGACGTCCTGCCGATTCGAATTCTCGGCTCTATCCCCGGAGAGGCCTATGTCGGGGTGGAATACTACTATGAAGTCGGCGTTGACGGCGGCGACGGTACTCTCAATTACAGTCTGACCAACGCTCCGGACTGGCTCGAAACCGATATTATTGATAATGCGCTGCGCCGCGGCGTTGTCCTGAGGGGCATTCCCGGTGCGACTGGCGCTGATGATTCATTCAACGAAGACGATACCATTATTCTCAGTGTGACCGATGGAAATTCGGTAGCGACGGTGGAGTTCGGGGTTGAAGTCAGTCAGGCCAGCTTTAGCGATATCAGCGGTACCATTGATGAAGGCGGGCGGGCGACCTATCCGGAAGACAAGGTCGACAGTAACGGCAACGGTGTTATTGATGCCGCGGATGACACCGAGCCCGGCACGATCTGTATGCAGGATGCTGACGGCAAAGATTTGTTCACCAAATCAGACATCGATTATTTCGTAGAACACCAACTTGATCCGGACGCCTGGGACGGAAAAAAAGTTCGGCTGGAATTCCTGCCCGTGATTCTGAGCGATCCGTTTTATCTGGACGTTCTCGGTACGTTCTCCCTGGTTGATTTGAGAACCCAAAGCGGGGCTGACTATCTGGAAAGTGTTCAGAAGCCCAGCGGTGGTTCTGCCAATGTTAAGGATGGATATTTCGCTGTTCCTGCCGGTGACACAACCTGTTATATCATGCTGTTCGTGGTCGATGACCTGATTGCGGAAGATGATGAGAATTTCGCCATCGACCTGGCAATCGACAAGGTTGGAGACATTACAGCCGATGTCTCCAACCGGGCTACCATCACCATCGAGGATAATGAACCCCAGGTATCTTTCGCGATTCCAAAGGTGACAGTTACCGAATCCTCGGTGGGCCGTAATATTGTGATACCGGTAACCGTAAAGCTGGATCGCCCGCCGGAACAGTCAGTATCTGCTGAATTTGAAGTGAAGACGGGAACGGGAGCCGATGCGGAAATTGGCGGCAGTAACGATGATCTGGTGATCACCCCGTCCAACTATACCGTGCAGTTTGCCAAAGGCATTAAAGAAGCAAAAATCTACTTGAGGGCACCGGATAATGCGTCCGGGGATGACGGTGACACGGATGAGTTTCTGACCTTGGGGTGGGTGGATACCGATACCGTGAGAGCTTCTGATTCCACCTTGAAGATCTATGTGAACGAATGGCTGTCGGATGTGGAGGTCGCCATTGGTACCAATGCGAAGATCGTCGAAGCCTATGCAGATGACAAAGCGGACCTTTATGTCGGCTATCAAAGTTTTGACGGCAGTTCCAAAGGCATTGCGAATATCGTTCATTTAAGTCGTACCCGCGAATTAATTGCGGATGGGAGTTATGGGAGCTCTCTGCTTCGTGAACTTCAGGTAAAACATGACGACGTGAATATTCTTCTGAACGATATTGCGATCGATCGGTTTGACTCTTCCGCAGACGAAATCATTAATCTTTATGTTCTTGCAACCGTCGACAAAGTGATTGCGTCGATTCCCAGTGGCAGCGGTTTTACGCTGGGTGGGGATGACATATTGCTGCAGAAATATGAAAACGTTAACGGTGTAGGGGATTTTGAGCTGGTCTGGGAGCGTCAGATCGGGACGGAGCAAAACGATTTTGCCGAGTCCATGTCCATTGATAGCGAGGATAACATTAACATCGTTGGTGGCACCCATGGCGGCTTTCTGGGAGGCTCCAATGCCGGCGGCAAAGACGGCTTCTTCATGAAAGTCGATGCTTCCGGAGAAGTGACCAGTGTGGTCCAGTATGGTACGGACCTGGATGAATATCTGAATCATGTGGCCCAGGACGGTCCAAGTAATATTTCCACCTTTGCCATCGTCGAGCGATCGCAGGCAGACAAGGGGGACAATATTCAGATGCGTTCTCTCTCCAAAGACGGCTCTTTGCGCCGTTCGGCTGAATATGGCTCACCGGCAGATGACCAGGTCAATGCTGTGAATCCGGCGCCTACCGGGGCGATTCTGGCAGGGGCAACTCTTGATGCTATTCCGCGTCTGTCTACTAATCAGGGTGGATGGGATGCATTCCTGGTTTATCACCGGAACCTTTCGGAAATCACCGCAGTGGAACAGTGGGGAACCAGTGGTGACGACCGGGCTTTGGATACCAAGCAGGTAGAATCCCAGGTATATGTCAGTGGTTACAGCACCGGTAATCTGTTTGGTACCAATGCCGGTGGAGAGGATGGCTGGGCAGCGCGCTATGACATTGTGGATGACGAAGAGCTCGATACCGAGGTTTTTGAGGAAGTCTGGAAACATCAAATCGGCACTTCCGGCGACGAGCGGCTGGTAAAGGTTGTTCCTACACTGTTTGGCAAGCTGTTTGGGGTGTTTCAGGAAGAGGTCGGCGGAATTAATTATCTGAAGGTAGAAAACCTGTCCGTTGTGGATGGTATCAGTCAGTATGCTGCCTGCCGTGAAACGACTGACGGGTGCTGACAGCGCAAAGCAGACTCAAGCCCAGACTTCCAGTTCCAGATCTGCCAGAGCTTTCAGAATGTCGCTGGTGGTAAGGATGCCTGTCATTTGACCTGCGCCGTTGCGTATTACCGCGGCGTTGGTTTCTCTGTGCAGCATGGCCACACATGCAGTGGCAACCGGACTGTTTCCCTCGATGACAAGGAAAGGCATACAGACATCCTCAACAACTTCCGGAACATCCTCTTGCATGGCCGCTTTCAACAATTCATTTTCACTCAGCAGACCGATGATTTCCTGATCTTTGATGACCGGTCCATGCTTGATGCTGTGTTGATCGAGGAAATCCAGCGACTGTTGTATTGACCAATCGCTTTGCAACAATAAGACCGGGCTGCTCATAATCGTACTGACCGCCGGTTGCTGGCGGCGCTCGGGTTGGGATGGCGAAGAAGTTGTGTCCTGCCGTTGTCCGATAGGCTCCAGTTGTGAGTAGTAGAGCTCTGTATGGGTTCCTGAGTCTGCAACGCCAAGGGGGTGAATAGCCGTGATGCTATCCAGCTCCTCAACGCTTCTGATTCTGGGATCGATCTTGAGGGGGGTTACCACCCGCCGCCCGGAATCCACCACATATACTGACATCGGCTTGGCCTCCTGTCCGGAGATATTCGCTCCAGGGTACCTCTAAAAACCTACCTACGTTGCCATGGCTGCATCAACGCTTTCCGGAGTTTCTCCTAGTTTCCTTTATTGAAGCGCTCCGGGGCAAGTCTGCGAACCAGTTCGTCCTCCAAAGGGAGGGGAACCGCCTCGATCATGTCCGCAACGATTTCGGCGGCCAGTGGAGCAATCGCCAGTCCTTTCGAGCCATAGGCCGTGTTGGCAAAGAGTTTGGGAGGCGTTGCATCCGCATTGGTCTCCGCAGAAGCCTTTCCTGCCACAGGACCAATGACCGGCAGGTAATCGGGCAGGGCACATCTGATCGCCGCGCGCCCTTGTATTTCTGCCTGGTCGGGGCTGACGCTGTCGAATAGCTCAGTGGCGATATTGCGCAGCTTGTTCAGGTTTTCCTGGTTATCGCCTGAGGTAATTTCCAGGGACTCGGAATTGGGATGGAAAGAAGCACCGAATACCACTTGGTGATTGATAGCGGGTAGGGCATAGCCATCACCGCAAAGTACTTTATCAAGAGGGTAACGGGTTGCCTTGGAAGCTTGCTCTTCACCAGGGCAGGCTTGCTGTTCACCAGGCGAGGCTTGCTCTCTATCGGCACTGACTTGTTCTCTGTCAGGACAGGTATCCTTTCTGCCTGGAATCACACTGATTTGTCCACGAATGGATTTAAAAGGGAGATGCTGAAGCAGGGGATCCTGTTTGCTGCTATGTCCCTCAGACAAAATCAACAGGTCCGTCTGATGTATGCCTCCTTCGCTATCCACAATCTGCCAGTGATCATTAAGAAACTGGTGACCGCTGACCTGGGTATTAAACTGGACATGGATATTGGGGTGATCCAGTAAATGACGGCACAATGCTTGTGGGTTTACCCATCCACCACCCGGGAAATACAGCCCGCCTTGTGTCAGTTCGACTTTGGCCAGACGGCTGGCTTCCGAGACGCTTAAAGGGTAGACAACGGTGTCGGGGTAATCGCTGTTTTCAGCAAACTTATGCTGGCGCTGTTCCTCTTTGGGGTTATATGCCAGCTGGATAACACCGCATGGGGACCAGATATGGTTCTTTAATTCCAGGATATTCTGATAGGCTCTTTGAGCATAAAGATAGTGAGCCAGATGTATCCGGGTGTGCGGATTCCAGTCCACGGCCAGCTTGATATAGAGTGCCCCCTGGGGGTTACCGGACGCGGCCGGTGCCGGTTTGTCATGTTGCTCCAGGACGGTAACCTGGAATCCCCGCCGCGCAAGCGCCGAAGCGGTCATGGCCCCGGACAGGCCCGAACCAACGACCGTTATTTTCGAGGACTTCGCCAGGCCCCTGGCAGGTGGAATGGCACTATAGTTCCCCATGACGCCCACGGTCATGTCCCGCTTATGGCCAAACCCTTCTGTTTTGGAGACATTAAAGCCATTGGCAGCCAGTCCCCGCCGAATATGACCGGCAGCCGTAAAGGTGGCAAACGTTGTGGACTCTCCTGAATGGCTGGCGATTCCAGTGAACAGGTCTTCTGACCACATGTCAGGATTTTGCTTGGGGGAAAAACCGTCGAGAAACCAGGCGTCTGCCTGAAAACTCATATGCTGCAACCAGTCGAGGACATCACCATAAAAGAGAGTCAGGTGAACCCGGTCATTTTCGAACTGGCATCGGTGAACTCCCTGCACCGGAGGAGGTAACTGGCGATGGAGTTGTTCCGTATGAATGCTGAGCTCCGGCCACACACCATGGCTCTTTTGCATATCGACAAGGCTGAGAGGAAATTTCTCTACAGAAATAAAGTGCAGGCTGGCGTCCTTGGGGGCAAACTCCGACCAGATTTGCCAGGCCACCAGAAAATTGAGGCCGCTGCCAAATCCCGTTTCTGCGATGACAAACCGGCTGCCGGCAGGGAGAGACTGGAATCTCTCTCTGAGCCGGTTACCGTTGATGAAAACATGTTCGGTTTCTGCTTTGCCGTTGAGGCGGGAAAAATACACATCCTGATACTGGTCTGACACGGGAGTGTTATCGTCACTCCAGTCTATACAGGCTTCCTTGATACCGGGGGGCTTCATGAAGATTGATCAACTACCACTGTTTCTATAACGATTGGGACCTCGGGCAGGTCGGTAAATGCGCCTTTACGTACGGTCGGCGTGTTGGCAATTTTATCCACTACTTCCATTCCTTCAACCACTTTTCCAAATACCGTATACCCGGATCGCCCGTTCTGGTAGTCCAGGTAGAGGTTGTCGACGACATTAATGAAAAACTGGGAAGTTGCTGAATTCGGTGCGCTGGTGCGGGCCATCGCCACGGTACCACGGACATTCGATAGTCCGTTGGATGATTCATTTTTAACTGGGGGAGACGTTGGTTTCTGGGCCAGTTGCTGGTCAAACCCACCGCCCTGAATCATAAAATCCTTGATTGTGCGATGGAATACTGTGCCGTCATAGAATCCGGAATTGGCGTATTTCAGGAAGTTATCAACCGTTTCCGGAGCTTTTTCCGGATCAAGTTGCAACTTGATAATACCCTGGTTGGTTTTGACCAGAGCTGTCAGGGGACCCTGAGCCTGAGTGTAGGTGGATATACAACAAGTGATGAATAGCGTCACGGCGATCAGAAATTTATTCATTTACACCTCTGGGATTAAAAAGCAGGAAACCTGTGTAGCCCTCTACAAATCCTCGATTCTCACGCCTTAAAAATCCGTTGTAAAGCTCTCCTCTCCCTGTATGCAAACCCGAACCCATAAATTCGTCACTTCGTCGGGTTTTTTATTTTTATCTATGAGTCAGTCTGATGATAAAAGCTTTTTACGCTGGGGAAAATCAATTATGTCAGTATTTTACCCTTTGGTGAAAATTGCTACAAAAGTTAACGCGTAATCCCCGTTTCGTATCTAGTTGCATGAAAAGTGACAAAAAATTACGAGCGCCAGGTGTACAAAATTCAATCCCTTTTCCATGATTATAAGACTACTCAAACTACACTGGAGTGTCGCCATGGCGGTACATAAGAATTCATTGGAAAAATCGCGCCTCGGCCGATTGCTGGTAAACCGGGGATACATTACCGAATCTCAGCTGAACCAAGCCCTGCAGGAACAACAGCAACACCAGATGCGTCTGGGGGAATTGCTGATTGAGAAAGGCTGGATCTCAGAAAAAGAACTTTCCCGCACCCTGAAGCATCAATCCCGGTATCGCTACACTGCGGCGTTTGTCGCCATGGCAGTGACGCCATTACAGCCGTTGGTCGCTTTGGCAGCCAGTACTCCCGTGCAGGCCGTGCCGGTCAAGCAAATCGAAAATTCGCAGCAAAGAGGTAAAGGCCTGCGTCCACTGGATGAAATGGAAATGGGGCTGGTCAGCGCCCAGGGAATTCAGCAGGATGTCGTGGATATATACAGCCGTCTGCAGGAAGCCCTGGTGGATGAAGAGGCTTTGAAAAAGCTGGAAGAAGAGGGCGGGCTGGATGGTGTTGAGGTTGTCGGCTCTATCGGTAAGATATTTTTCCCCATTGCCAATGTGCTGGATGCAGATGTCGAAGTGGAGGGCGTTCATATTGAAGCGGATCGGATCAAGCCGCTGATGACCGAAGATGGTTATTTCAATGTAACATTACCCAATCGTATCGAGCGCGTGAGTTTCAATAATATACGTCCGATGGGGCAGGTAGGGGGCGCTACGATGGGCAGTGTTCATCTGGATGGCATCGAGTTTAGCGATGAGGCTTTCATTCGAATTCGCACCTACTGATTTGATCCTATCGTCTGATTTGATCATATCCTCAATCGTATTTAAAAAGGCTGCCCAACAGGCGGCCTTTTTTAGTTTGGGGTGGCCGGTTTTAGTTTGGGCCGGCCGGCTATCTCAAGTTGTGAAATTAGCCTGATGTGTTAGCATCCCGACCTTTGGTTTTGGGAATGCTCTGTCATGTCAATCGACCTGGTGCTATACGGAACGCTTGGTTGCCACCTGTGCGATGATGCGCAGGCGATCATCCGCGATGTGCTTGAGGCCAACCCGGCTATAGCGGACATAGTCAATCTCAATTATGCCGATATCAGTGATTCGGACAGAATGATGGCGCTGTATGCCGAGCGAATCCCTGTGCTGGGGCATGAACAGAGTGATAAAGAATTGAATTGGCCTTTTGATCATCAGGCCTTTGTGGAATTTCTAAACAGCATTTTGAGGGCTGCATGTTAACTGTTGTATCTCCTGCCAAGACATTGGATTATGAATCTGAAATTCCTGCTGTCACGCCATCGGAACCTGCATTTCTGGACCACAGTGCAGAGCTGATAGACGTATTGAAAGGCAAGGAACCCTGGGAACTGTCGGAGATGATGAGCATCAGCAGTGACCTGGCAAACCTGAATGCCAACCGCTATCAGCAGTGGTCGGTTCCTTTTACTGCTGATAATGCGCGTCCTGCCATATTTGCCTTTAAAGGGGATGTCTATACCGGACTTGATGTCGAAACGCTGACCGACGAGGATATCCACGAAAGCCAGAACCGGCTGCGTATCCTGTCCGGCCTTTATGGGGTGCTTAAGCCGCTTGATCTGATGCAACCCTATCGACTGGAAATGGGTACCCGGCTGGAAAACCCGAGAGGGACTAATTTGTACCAGTTTTGGGGAGACACGATTACGGAAACCCTGAATCAGGAGCTGGAAGAAAAAGCTGAACCGATACTGGTCAACCTGGCGTCCAATGAGTACTTCAAATCTGTGAAGCCGAAGAAGCTCAATGCCCGTGTGATTACGCCGGTTTTCAAGGATCAGAAAGGGGACCAATACAAAGTGGTCAGTTTCTGGGCGAAGAAGGCCAGGGGATTGATGGCCAGATACATCATTCAGAATCGTGTCGAACAGCCTGATCAACTGAAGGACTTCACGGTGGATGGTTATCGTTTCCGCGAAGAAATGAGCCGTGGCGATGAATGGGTGTTCACCCGGGATCACTAGTCCCGGGACCTTGGCTTGGCTCTCTTGCTCTGCCCGAATCTCAGGCGTGGACTGACGTAACGGATAGAAGACGTCAGCCGAAGTTAAAAATGGATAGAAAACTTTAGCTGCCGTAAAAAACTGGATAGAAAGCTTCAGTTGCTAGTGAATAACAAAATGCTCGGCGGGCTTACCGGGCAGTGCAAACAAATCCTGTAATTCGCCGGATTCCCGCATGGTTTGCAGGGCGTCCTGGAAGGGTTTGATGAAGTCCTTGTGGTTCGAAGCCCGTGAGAAATAGAGCACTGCCTGGGCTGACCCCAAAATGAGTAAAGGACGCACTTTTAGCGGATCAATCTGCTCATTTTTAAGACCGTGATATAAGGCCTGATCCGTCCCCACCATCCCGGCAACCCGGTTCGCAGCCAGCATCCGCAACCCCTGTTCCATATCCTGCACCGGAATTTTCTGAATCTCGGAATTGCTTTCGAACACCTTGCCGTAAAGCGAACCCCTGATATACCCCACAAACTCTCCGGCCATATCATTCAGACTTTCAATCGGCACATGATTGTTCATGCCGGTGAGTATGATGTCCATGTCAGTGACGACCCCTAATGGAATCCCAATGCTCTCTGAGCTGGGTCCGGCAAACATGATGGCAAAGTCGACCTTTCCGGACCGGATTTCATCAATGGTTCTGGGATAGGGGCGAAGGTCGTTGGTGATCCTGATACCAGCAATCGCCCCCAGACGCTCGGCGAGAACAGATAAAAGTCCGGCTGGTTGACCGTAAGGGCCTTCATAACCCCACGGAGGAACCTCGGCGGTGGAAAAACTGGCAATGGGTTCAGAGGACAATGTCAGGCCGGAAGCCAATGACAGCCATACTCCCGTCAATAAATATCGGAAAAACAGCATTCTGTTGGTGTAATTGTTGTTTGTAATGGTTACTCGCCCCATGAAGATCAATCTTTCATGCCTTCACAGGCAAACAGGGGCGAAACTCGTGCATACGGCGATAGCCAGCTCCGGGTTGGATATCTGCTGATCGCGCATAAGTGTATAACATGATGAGCTGGTTGTTTAACTGACTGGTATCAATACCTGAATACAATGTTGCTTTTGTGAGTCGGGACACATTGGCGCGTGACAGCAGGGCCGGGTTTTATTGACATCTCGATATAGCGATTTCGTATATTAAAACAACATAAGATACTGTTTACTTATTAACCTGCACCCGTATAATGGCTCCCGATTTCTGGGAGGAGAGATTAATGAGCGTTGAGCAATTTGAAAATATCAGCCTGGTTGTCCTGATTACAGCATTGATCTGTTTCATGGGCTTCATCGTGTTCGATCTGGCTAAAAAGTCTAAAGCAGGTAAGTTTGGCACCATGGTTCTCTTTGGTGCGCTGGGCATGGGAGCCCTGGGATTTGTTATCAAGACCGTTCTGGTGGAAGTACTGAACGTCTAGGCGGCACGGTTGCTGCGAAAAAGCCGAACCCGTTGGGTTCGGTTTTTTTATGTCCGCAGAAAAGGTTTAATAGTCGTTCGTTGAATAAAGTTCCCGATAAACAGGATATTCATGCTTACCCAAGAAGAGATTATCAGTATCGATCAAAAGCACTGTTGGCATCCCTATTCTTCATTGATTAATCCGCCCCCATTGTTTCCGGTAAAAAGTGCGGAAGGCGTACGGATACGGTTAATGGATGATCGGGAATTGATCGACGGAATGGCCTCCTGGTGGTGCGTGATTCACGGATACAACCATCCCCGAATCAATCAGGCAATCACCCGTCAGATCGAACAGATGTCCCACGTGATGTTTGGAGGTCTGACCCACGAGCCTGCGGCAAAGCTGGTGCAGCATCTGGTAGACCTTACCCCTTCGGCTCTGACAAAAGTGTTCCTGGCTGATTCGGGATCGGTGTCTGTTGAAGTGGCCATCAAAATGGCCATTCAGTATTGGAACTCGCAGCAGCGGCCTGAAAAGTACCGTTTGCTGTCATTACGGAATGGATACCATGGTGACACTTTCGGTGCGATGTCGGTCTGTGATCCCGTGAACGGGATGCATCACCTGTTCAGTGCTGTGTTACCTCAGAATCTGTTTGCCCCTGCGCCACCGATGGGATACGAACGGCCACTCGCAGACGAGGACGTTCAGGAGTTACGTCGGCTGTTTGAGCAGCACCATCACGAACTGGCTGCGATGATTGTTGAACCCATCGTGCAAGGGGCAGGGGGAATGCGGATGTATTCACCCGAATATCTGAAGGTTGTTCGCCAGCTCTGCGATGAATTTGAGGTGTTGCTGATTACCGATGAAATTGCCACCGGATTTGGCCGGACCGGGATGATGTTCGGCTGTGATCATGCCGGGATAAGTCCGGATATCATGACCCTCGGAAAATCTCTGACAGCCGGCTATATGACCCTGGCGGCCACCCTTTGTACGGACAAGGTCGCTGACGGTATATGCCGTGGTGAAGCGGGCGTGTTCATGCATGGCCCGACCTACATGGGGAATCCTCTGGCCTGTGCGGTCGCCAACGAAAGCATCGAGATGCTCCTTGAACGGGACTGGCAGGCGGATATTCAGCGAATCGAAGCGGGACTGAAGGCACACTGGACTGATGCCAAACAGATTCCTGGCGTCAAAGATGTCCGAATCATGGGGGCCATTGGAGTCATTGAAATGGAAGAGCCGGTTGATATGACGGTTATTCAGCCCAAGCTTGTAGAGGAGGGGATCTGGCTGCGTCCGTTTGGCCGCCTGATATACACGATGCCCCCCTATGTCATGTCAGATGAAGACCTGGCATTTCTCTGCCGGAAAACACTCGACGTTATCTGGTCATTGGGTTAGAGGGTAGAAAGGTAAAGGTTACGAAGGTTAAGAGGGAGGATAAGGGCAAAAAGGATAGGAAGGTAGAGAAGGCGAACTAGTCGCCTCTCTCTAACACTCCAACACTCTTCAGCACTCCTCTGTCGTCTGGATCGAGCTGTAACGATCTATGCATTCTTCGTACAGCTCTTCCAGCCCCCAGTTCTTCAGGATATTGATATATTCCCTGGTGGTTTTGAATTGTTTGAGGCTGTTTCGGACACTCTCAAGTACCTGGTCGGGCGTATTGACGTTGCTGGCCAGGTAATACCCGGTAGAAAGTTCGGACAGCGTGTAGACACGGCGTAAAACGGCTTTGGGGTTATCTTCCTGAGAACGGGCAATGTAATACGCGACAGCGTCCGGCATTGGCCACAGATCAATTCGGCCGGCTTTAAGTTTGAGGTAATTCTTCAGATTGGCATCTTCTCCGCTTAAGCGGTCGAAATGGCGGACATCAAATCCCCTGCTGAGCAGATAGTCTTCCCGGGCATCGTTGATGGTGGTCCCAATCCGGTATTTCTTCATGTCCTCCAGAGAGTCCACTTTAATGTCATGGTTACTTTGCAGCGTAAACACGCTGTACCCCACCGGGACGATCTTCCCGACCCATTTGAACAGCCCTTCCCGCTGCTTCAAACGGCTGATGGAGTATATGAACGTATTCTGTTGCTCCAGTGTGGCACGGTAGCTTCTGGCCCAGGGAAACAGCTGAAGCGAATATGCCAGCCCGGTCCGGTCCATGACTTCCCGGATAATCCGGGTGGAAACACCATCAATACTTTGTTGACTCGCGTAGTTAAACGGCGGGAACTCTTCGGTATAGATACTGATGGCATCTGCATGGATGTGGGGAGACAGGCAAAAAAGGAAAGCAAGCGTTGCAAAAATCGGCTTTCTGAAAAACGGACTCATACTGCGGGTAGATGTGGTATTAAAGCGCTGGGTTGTGGGTTCAGGGTAACTCATGCTACACCCCTCATGACCTTATATTGGATCGACAGTCATCCAGATAACGCCATCTCAATGAACGTTATCTTGTCAGGCGAAATGTCGCTGAAAAAACAGGCATCCAAACCAGTCAGAACAGGCTTCAGGCTAGTGGGATTCTCATCCAAAAGGAATACGCAGTTATCCTTTTGGTGATTTTACGATCAGTATTAGTACGAAAAATGTCTCCAGGTTTGAACCTGGAGACATTTACTCAACCGGCAGGGTACAGAGGTTGAAGTTGGTTGGAATTTCTCTCTTCTGACTGAGCCAGAACGGTTTTGGCGTGAGTAAGAATCTGGCTCGCCAGCTCGGTGATTTTGGTATTGTCTGAGTGGGATTCTGCACCGGTATTCTGGCCGTAGTGCAGGCGCTGGATCTGGTTCAGGAGATCACGAATGTCAGTGTTAAGAGCATCGCATTCTTTTCCTGAAAGCTTTCCGGAGGCTTTCTGTTGTTGCAGCCATTGGAGGAAAGCTTCTACGAAACGGGGATCGCCAATGGCGGCAAATCTTTCCAACTGCTGCAAGGTGGTAGCCTGCTTTGGTCTCTCTACGGCTGGTTCTTTTTCCTTAATCGACATGCCAGGCTTTTTCCACCATGCCCACAATGTCAGTATCCATAGAAGGAAAAACACGGCTGACAGTATTTGCCAGAACGGGGACACATCGTCCTCGACAATCGGCCTTGTTACACCGGAGGTAGCGGAGGGGGCTGGGCTGCTTGCCGATGTGCCCGGAGTTGCTACCGGTGTTTGTGGAGGCGTTGTTTGTGCCGCCGTTGTATTTTGAGTAGGCGCGCCGCTTACAGTGATGGTGCGGCTGGGCAGGATCGCAACCCGCTCTTCATCATTGACCACATCCCACCAGGGAATTCTGACTTCAGGCAGAGTGTAGACGCCAGGGCGCAGTGCGACGACTGCCTGGGTTTCTTCTCTTTTCCCGGTGACTCCGGCGGCATGTTCATCCGAATCGATGGTGTCTGGCTCAGGATAGACTTTCAGGCCGTCCAGATCGGGGGAGGTCAGAGGAGGCAGCTGTACGCCCTCCAATCCCAATGCCTGAAGTGAGATGGTCCGGGTCAATGAATCCCCGGTATTCATTTCCCTGCCGGGGTCGCTCCATACATCCCGAATATTCAGGCTTTGTGCAGGAAGCCAGGTTTTACCGGAAAAGGAAGCTGGCGGCGCTTTGACCTGAATCTTGACTGCCGGTGCGGATTCCTTGGAATAGATACGGCGGCCGATGCGTCGCTCCAGCAGAGTGCCGGTAAACTGCAACGGGGGAATTTCGAGTTCTCCGGCTTTTTGTGGGAACAGCACATATTGCCGTTCAATCACATTGAAGCGACGGGAGCCCACGTAGCGGGAATACTCTTTTTGTTTACCTATCTGCTTGAACAGGGCATCCGGATGATCCGGGTGCTCCAGTTCACCCCGTATCAGGTCCTGGCTGTAATACAGTCGAACCTTATAGATGACCTGCTGCTGTACATAGGCTTCAGAGCGGTCAATTTCCGATTCCAGGAACACGTCTTTTTGCTGGTTCGGAATATTCTGGGAGGCGGCCACCACCTTGATGGGGATCGGGGTGGACTTGTTCCCCTCATACTCGATGGCTGGAATGACGACTTCACCACTGTGTTTGGGAAGTAGGGTGTAGTCCCAGGTGATGACCGAATTGTTCTGGTTGTTTTCAATCTGTACGCGATAACTCTGGCGTCTGTCGAGGATCTCAAAATCATCTTCAACGGCACTGATGTCCGGCTGGGGAATCGACAGACTATTCAAGCTGAACAGGTCCAGGGTGGAGGATACTTCCAGAGTGCTGGTGACCGTCAGTTGCAGGGATTCGTTTTCACGGATCTCTGTTCTATCAACCTCCGCCTTGAGGTCGGCCAGTGCAATACCCGACATCCCGATCAGCATGAACAGGGCCAGGATTTGCTGTAGAAAGGTCTTGTTGCTGCCTGTCATATGTAACTTACCCATTACCATATCGTCCGACCGTCGTTGCCGTTGGATTGTCGCCTGTTATTGGATTGATATTGCTGAAGAAATTTACGTCGCAAAAGACCGCCCGGGTCGTCCGGGATTCTTCTCAGCCATTGTTCTGTCTGCTGGTCTTTGAGGCTTGCATCGCTATCCAGGGCACTGCTTTGTGTTTGTCCCTGGGCATCCTGATCCTGACTGGATTTATCTTCAGGTTGAGTCACTGATTGTGACGGATTCTTCTGCTGTTCTTCCGACTGGGCTTGCTGTGGCTGACTATTGGCCGCCGGGTTTTCCTGATCCTGCTGTTTCTCCTGATCCTGGTTTCGGCCTTGAGCGGACTGGTTGTCAGCGTCTTGGCCTTTATCCTGGTGAGCATCGGGAGATTGATTGGCCTGCTGCTCGGACTGAGCGTCCTGCGAAGACTGTTGGCCGGAAGACTGGGACGAGTTCTGCTGTTGCTGTGAGCTTTGATCCTGCGAGTTCTGTTGTTGGGAATCGTTGCCCGAGTTCTGATTGTTCTGGTTCTGGTTCTGGTTCTGGTTCTGGTTCTGCTGTTGCTTCAGGTAGTCCTCAAGCTTCTGTTTATTCTTGCGGGCTTCGTCAAATTGCGGGTCTTCCTCTATCGCTTTCTCGTAGGCTTTGAGGGCCTCTTCGAACTGCTGTTGCTCCACCAGGGCATTCCCCCGGTTGAAGTGGGCCTGAGGGTTGTCCAGCGCCGCAAAGGACTTTGCCGCGTCAGCAAAATTGCCCGCCTTGTATTCGGCCATGCCTTGCCACATCGGATCCTGAAACAGCTTTCCAGCCTCTTCAAAATCCTGGCTCTGATAAGCTTGCTGGCCCTGTTGATCCGGAGTTTTCCATAGATCCTGCCATTCGAAGGCATGACTGGTGTCCGGATAGATCACTACGAGCAGTAGGGCGATCGCGATGCCCGAACGGCGATACTGCCAAAGCACTAATACCAGGATTGGGAACAGCAACCAATAACCGGCGTCATGCCAATCCAACGACGTCTGCTGGGATTCCTCCGTGCTGATGGATAACTCCTGATCGGGAAGGGTGTACTGAATGTCGCCGGCATCCAGCGTCAACTGACTGAATCGACCTCCGGATTTGGCTGCAATTGACTGCATATCACTGAAATTAGGCCTGGCCACAACAATTTCGTTGTTCTGCTTGATAAAGCCCCGATTCGGAATGGGAATCGGGCCACCGTCTGCAGTGCCGACACCAATGACGGAAAGCTGGACTCCCGCATTTTGTACGGCATTTTCTATATTGGGAATATCGGTGGTTTCAATGCCATCGGTGATCAGCAGGATTCTTCCATTTCTGGAGCCTGCCTGTTGCAGGGCTTCAATTGCCTTACTGACACCGGAAGCCGCATTACTGCCCAACTCCGGCATAATGAACGGGTCAAGGGCGGGGATCATGGCGCGTAAGGTGTCCGAGTCTTCAGTTAACGGACTGACCACGTGTGCACTCCCGGCAAAGGCCACCAGACCGGTCTGGCCTTCTCTGCGGTATTGCACAATGTCATAGAGTTTTTGCTGGGCTCGTTTCAGACGGTTGGGAGACTGGTCTGTTGCCAGCATGGACAAGGACAGATCGAAAACGATGACAACGGGGTCTTCTTTTAAGCCTGTCGGGGTCTCTTCCTGGTACCAGGTCGGGCCGGAGAGAGCCAGTACCGACAGCAGTATTGCAGCAGGCCAGATCCAGGTAATGACTGAGGGCTTGTCTGTTAATGGTCCTGATGTCAGCGCCTTCAGAAACTCAGCCGGTAAGACTTGGTTCCAGGAGTTGCTGCGGCGGGCTTTCTGCCGCATCAACCACCATAGTAAGACGACCAGCGGCAGTAACCATAGTGCTTCGGGGCGAAGAAAATGAAACTGATTCAACGTTACTCTCCCCCCTGTTGATGCACATCATATTGCGTATCAATGCCTTGACGGGCAAAGCCTGGTTGTCCCGCATTTTGAAGTCGTGCCGAAATCCAGCCGAATGCCCAGAACACCAATAGCAGGATAAGGGCAATGGCGAGGGGAACGGCATAGTACTCAGTGGTGGGGCGATACACTCTCTGGTCCTGCTCAATGGGTTCCAGTTGATTAATCGACTCATAAATCAGCTCAAGCTCACTCGTGTTACGGGCTCGAAAATACTGGCCGCCGGTATCACTGGCGATTTTTTGCAGCAACTTCTCATCCAGGTCAGATGAGGGATTTTCCTTGTGATATCCAAATAGTCCTCGACGAAGCACCTCATCAGCGCCGACGCCGATGGTGTAAATCTTGACTCCTGCTTCTGCCGCCAGAGTTGCTGCCTGTTCCGGGCTGACTTCACCGCCGGTGTTGGCTCCGTCGGTCAGCAGAATCAAAACCCGCGAATCCGCGGGCCGCTCACGGAGCCTTTTGATGGCCAGGCCGATGGAATCGCCAATCGCGGTGGCGTTACCGGCAATACCCAGAGCGGCTTCATCCAGGAGTTGCGAGACCGTGGTCAGGTCAAAGGTGAGGGGGACCTGGATATAAGGCTGAGCGCCAAAAAGAATCAGTCCCATGCGGTCTCCCTGACGCTGCTTGATAAATTCAGTGACGACCGATTTCACCACTTCCAGACGTGTCGCCTGATAGCCTTTCAGCAGTAGATCGGTTTCCTGCATACTGGGGGAAATATCCACTGCCAGCATCAGATCCCGGGCCTCGGTTTTCACCGGGATGGGGTCTCCCAGCCATTGGGGGCGGGTGCAGGCTGCGATCAGAAATACCCAGGCAAGCAGCAACAAAAGTTTACTCCAGAGGGATCGGCCGGGCCTGGAAGTGCGCTGGGCACCATATCCGGCTAAAGCGGACTCTGCCTGCTTATAAAACGGCACTTTTACCGCGGTGGAGGAAGTTACCTCTGGCTTTGAGCGTTTGCGCAGCAGCCAGGGAAGAGGAAGAAGAATGAGCAGCCAGGGCCAGGCGAATGTCAGCATTTCAACCTCCTGATCCACTGCTGCACCCGTGTGCGACATTCATGGGCTTCAGATTCTGTGGTGATCTGCGGACGGTAGAGGGAGCCGCAGAAATCGGCAATATCCGTATGGTATTTTTCAGGTAGCTTTTTCTGTAGAAAAGACTGCCAGGATGTTGCCGGCATGGCAGCGATGTCTCTATGGCCCAATTGCAGGCAATGCCGTTTGAGGACCAGATTGGCTGTCTGGCGGAATCCGGTGAAGTCAGACGTCGCATGATGCTGTTCCCAGCATTGCTGTAGTGCCGCCAGAGTCCGCTTCTGGTTTGCCCGTTGTTTGCTCAATTTGATGAGCCAGAGTATCCCCAGCACGACCAACAGGATGGCCAGCCCATATACTATCCACCAGCCTGGGGCCACAGGCCAGTTGGCAACGGGCGTTGGTTCAATGACATCATTTAGCTGCAATTGTTGCACTAAGCTCATCGTGCAACTCCTGGCACAGCTTCCGGTGCAACTCCTGAAAGTGGACTTTTGATTCTGCCGTTTTGCTGCAGAAGCAGCAATGCCTGGAACGGATCTTCCTGGGTCGAAATTCTGGCACATCCCATGCCCAGGCCTGCAAACTGGTCAATGACGCGTTGCTGCCAAGCTTGGTATTGCTGCTCAAAACGTTGCTCCAGCATTTTATCGTCGGTGTTGATCTCCAATTCATTCACCCCGTCCGTCAGTCGGAATGAACCCGGCGGAAAAGAAGTTTCCAGAGGATCATAGACTTGAAATGCCAGCATCTGGCAATGTCGTTTCAGCTCAAAAAGCAGTTTTTCTGTTGTGCTGTCATACTGGCGCCAATCCGAGATCAAATAGCACTGGCTGCCCGGGCGTGCAACCCGTCGCAGTTCAACCAGAGCATCATTCAGGCTGAAACTGGAGGGGCTTGGTAACGGAAGCCTTAACTGGTTGTTGAATTCGTGGACACATTCCAGAAGTCGTAACGCCTGCTTTGGGTGGCGGGAGGGTTTGATGACCTGGTGGCCAAGGTCTGAGAATACCAACCCGCCTATACGGTCACCTTTATTCAGTCCGGCCCAGGCCAATAGTGAAGCAATATCGGCGGCGGTAACGGATTTGAAGGCCTTGTCACTGCCGAAAAACAGGTTGATGGACTGGTCGACAAGGATGAGTACGGGACGCTCGACTTCTTCGTGAAAAACTTTGGTGTGAACCCGGCCTCTTCTGGCGGTGACCCGCCAATCGATGGAGCGGGGATCATCGCCGGGCTGGTACTGTCGGTGTTCGGAAAAGTCGATACCCCTGCCGCGAAACCGGGACAGGTGAGTGCCGGCAAGTTGCTGAAGTTTTCTAGGATCGAAGCGCAGACTCAGTTTGGCGGCGGAAATCCGCAAGCTGAGAAGTTCCTCCAGTGCTGTATAAACGCGATGTGGCCGCATGTCGTATCAATTAACCAGAAGTTATTATCAATCGTTTGTATGCCCTCCCGGGGGCAAAGCTAAAAGCCGTCCGGTTGAGTCCGTTAGGGGACAGGGACCAGCGATATAATTCGGTCGATAACCTGGTCGGTTGAAATGCCTTCTGCTTCAGCCCGGAAACTGGTGATCAGCCTGTGACGGAGGACATCATGGATCACTGCCTGAACATCCTCTGGTGCGACGAAGTCCTTGCCAATCAGCCACGCATGTGCCCGAGCACATCGGTCGAGGGCGATGGTTGCCCTTGGGCTGCCGCCAAATTCAAGCCATTGGGCCAGCTGGTCGTCAAAAGCACCGGGGTTCCGTGTCGCCATAATCAGTTGAACAATGTACTGTTCAACCGGCTCGGACATATAGACGTCGAGCACTTCTTTCCTGGCGCTGAAAATATCCTGTTGAGAAAGCGCCTTGGCGACGTGAGATGGTTGCTCGGTGGCTTCCTGTCTGGCCAGCCGGAGAATGGCCAATTCCGACTCAGCGTCCGGATAGCTGATATTGATGTGGAGCAGGAAACGGTCGAGCTGAGCTTCCGGTAACGGGTAGGTACCTTCCTGCTCAATCGGATTCTGAGTTGCCATGACCATGAATAACCCGCCCAGTGCGTAGCTGCGACCACTCACTGTAACCTGGCGTTCCGCCATGGCTTCCAGCAACGCGCTTTGCACTTTCGCCGGGGCACGGTTGATCTCATCTGCCAGGACCAGGTTATGAAAGATGGGGCCTTGCTTGAACTCGAAAACACCGGTTTCTGGACGGTAAATATCCGACCCGGTGAGATCCGCCGGTAACAGGTCCGGAGTGAACTGGATTCGCTGAAAGTTACCTTCCAGAGTTTGTGAAAGTTCTTTAATGGCTTTGGTCTTGGCGAGGCCGGGAGCCCCTTCCACCAAAAGATGGCCGTCAGCAAGCAGGGCAATGAGCAGACGGTCGAGTAGGTGGGACTGACCGATGATTCGGTGGCTCAGATGTTCTTTTAACTCTAAAAACGTGTTCTGCAGTGACATGTTGATTCCGTTTTGTAACTGACCAGGAAGTCACCATCACTATGGCGCGGTTTGACCTTTGACTGCTTAAAAGGAAAGGTCACGCGATTCTAATCAACCCCCGGTTCAGAACTCTGTCGTTTTAATACGTGTTTTTACATGAAAGTGTGGCGATTATGCAGGTGCAACGGGCCTATCGCCATTAATTATTCGTCATATGCTGTCACTACCTGAAATTTCCAGGAGCTGAACTATTCTTATGTTTGGCGGGCAAGTCTTATGTTTGTCAGGTCATATCTTTGGCGGGCAGGTTCGCGTGTGCGTCTATCTAAAAGTGAAGGCCATTGAGTTCCATGGGTAAAGGCCGTTAAGTGCGATGCTGTCATGGACAAAAGTATAAGAAGCGGGAAACTACGTACATATAGCCCCTAAGTGACCATGGATAATTGCCTTTTTTGTATCATGCCCGGGATTTTATCGAATCACAGGCACTGGCACGGTTATACGAGCGCATAAATAAAAAGAAGGTGAGTGATGAAGCAGGTCAACGTTGAAACCAAAGAACAATTTTTCACGTTGCTCGAAAATGAGTTCAAGCAGAAGCTGGAGCCCCAGCTTGCCGCTGAACTTGGCCGGTTTACCCGTCTGTATCTTGAAATGTCTCCACTCGAAGAAGCACAGGGCCGCAGAATAGCCGACATTTACGGCGCTATCATGGCCTGTTGGCACTTTGTTCAGGAGCACCAGTTCAGCGAACCGAAAGTGAAAGTTTTCAACCCTGATCTGGATCAGCACGGGTGGCAGTCCACCCATACTGTCATCGGGGTCCTTCACGAAAACATGCCGTTTATTGTCGACAGTATCCGTATGGAACTGAACCGGCAGGAACTGAATATCTACTCGATGCAGCAGGCAGTGCTGTACATAGAGCGCGACCGTAAGGGGCAGTTCAAACGCATTCTCGACCGTGAAGAAGAGCGGCCTCTGGAATTGGCGGAGTCTATTCTATATGTGGAAATAGACCGTCATGCCGACGAGCAGCACCTGGCTGAAATCAAATCAAGCCTTGAATCGGTGCTGGCAGAGGTACGGACAGCGGTGGTCGATTATGCGGATATGAAGGCCCACGCCGCCCGACTGATGGAAGGATTCAAAGACGACATTCCCAACCTTAAGAAGACGGATGTCAAAGAAGCCCAGGAGTTCATGAGATGGTTGGTGGAAGACCATTTCACCTTCCTGGGATATGACGAATATGACTTCAAGAAATCCGGCAAGGATATGGTGCTGCAGCAGGTGAAGGGGTCCGAGCTGGGTATCCTGAAAAGTCACAAGGAGCGACCCACCACCCTGAAGTTCAGTGACCTTCCGAGAAGAACTTCAAAAGAGTTACTGAGTCCCGAAATCTTCACCTTTGCCAAATCCTCCCAACGCTCCATTGTCCACCGACCTGCCTATCCTGACTATATCGCTGTGAAGAAATTCAATGACCAGGGGGAAGTGGTTGGTGAGTGCCGTTTCCTTGGTCTCTATACTTCCCGGGTTTATCAGCAGCCGCCGGAAAACATTCCATTGCTGCGTCGTAAAGTGAAGTATGTTGTCCGCCGCTCAGGGTTCAATCCGACTGACTATGCCGGCAAGGAGATTGAACAGATCCTGTCTGTGTACCCGAGGGATGAGCTGTTTCAGATTCAACGTGATGAATTGTACGAAGCGGCAATGGGGATCATGTATATCCAGGAGCGTCGTAAAATACGTCTGTTCCTGCGCGAGGATATTTACGGTCAGTTTGTCAGTGCGCTGGTATTTGTCCCCAGAGATCTGTACAGCACCGAACTGAGAATCAAGATTTCCGACATCCTCGTGGAAGCGACCAATGCAGAAGATGTGGAATTCACCACATTCTTCTCCGAGTCTGTTCTGGCCAGAACGCAGTTTACCCTGAAGGTGCCCTGGGGCGAAAAACGTACCCTGAAGCCCAAGGAGCTGGAAGACAAGATTGTGGCGGCTGCCCAGTCCTGGCAGGACGGCTTGATGGAAAGCCTGAACGAAGCCCATGGCGAAGAGTTGGCCAATACCTATATCAACCTTTACGCCCAGGCTTTTAACGCCAGCTATCGGGAGACTTTCTCGCCACGTCGTGCGGTGATCGACATTGATCACATTGCTTCTTTAAGTGAGACATCCACACTCGGAATGAGCTTCTACCGTGCCATTGAGGAAGACGAAAGCATTCTGCATTTCAAACTCTTCCATGCTCACGAGCAAGTGCCGTTGTCTGATGTGTTCCCCTTGTTTGAGAACCTGGGATTAAGGGTATTGGGTGAACATCCCTTCGAGACGATTTCCCGCGACAAGAAAATCGTCTGGATCCATGACTTTGCCCTGCAAAGCCGTGACGGACGGGTGATAGACATATCCAAGGTCCGCAGTAAGTTCGAACAGCTGTTCTATAAAGTGTGGACTCAGGAAGCGGAGAACGACATCTTCAATCGCCTGGTGCTGGCGGCTCACATGGACTGGCGTCAGATTGCCATGTTCCGTGCCTATGCCCGTTATATGCGCCAGATTCGTTTCAGCTACAGTCAGGATTTCCTGGCACAGACGCTGGTCAATCATGTCAATATTGCGGATCTGATTTTCAGGTTGTTCGAAGCCCGCTTCAATCCCGAAAAAATTCAGAGTGAAGCCCAGTGTGGTGCTGCCCAGCAAAAACTGGAGATTGAAATCAACCAGGCGCTGGACAGTGTTGAAAACCTGAGTGAAGACCGGGTGCTGAGACGTTTTGTCGAGTTGATCAAAGCCACGCTCAGAACCAATTATTATCAGAAAGATGCCAACGGCGATCTTAAGTCCTACATGTCGTTTAAAGTCTCTCCAAACGACATACCGGAAATGCCGTTGCCATTGCCGATGTTTGAAATCTTCGTCTATTCACCTCGAATGGAAGGGGTGCATTTGCGGGGCGGGAAAGTGGCCCGTGGAGGTCTGCGCTGGTCGGATCGGTTTGAGGATTACAGAACTGAGGTCCTGGGTCTGGTAAAAGCCCAGCAGGTGAAAAACTCCGTTATCGTTCCGGTGGGAGCGAAGGGTGGCTTTGTGGCCAAACATCTGCCTGAAGGTGACCGAGAAGCAATGTTGCAGGAGGGTATCGCCTGCTACAAAACCTTTATCCGTGGCCTGTTGGATGTCACTGACAACCTGAAAATCGGGGAAGTGGTGCCGCCGTCGGAAGTGATCCGTCACGATGAAGACGATTACTATCTGGTCGTTGCCGCAGACAAAGGTACGGCCACATTCAGTGATATCGCCAACTCGATTTCTGAAGAATACGATTTCTGGTTGGGGGATGCGTTTGCCTCCGGCGGCTCCCAGGGTTATGACCATAAAAAAATGGGAATCACTGCCCGCGGCGCCTGGGTTTCTGTCGAGCGCCATTTCCGTGAAATGGGAATTAATACGGCCACGGACAACTTTACCGTAGTGGGTGTTGGGGATATGTCCGGTGACGTATTCGGAAACGGTATGCTGCGTTCCGAGCATATCGAAATGGTGGCCGCGTTTAACCATATGCATATCTTTATCGATCCGAATCCGGATGTGGCGGAAAGCTTTAAAGAACGTCAGCGCATGTTCAATCTGCCTCGTTCATCCTGGACCGACTACAACGCGAAATTGATCTCCAAGGGTGGAGGGATATTCAACCGGAGCGCCAAGTCCATTCCCATCAGTCCCGAAATGAAAGCCAGATTTGGTATCAAACAGGACCGTTTACCGCCGAATATGCTGATATCGCACTTGCTGCGTGCCCCGGTGGATCTCCTTTGGTTTGGCGGTATCGGTACCTACATCAAGGCCTCTCATGAGTCCCATGCCGATGTCGGGGATAAGGCGAACGACGCCCTGCGGGTTGACGCCAAGGACCTGAAGGTCAAGGTTATCGGTGAAGGCGGAAACCTGGGGATGACCCACCTGGGACGTATCGAATACTCCTTTAAAGGTGGAAAACTCAATACCGACTTTATTGATAACGCCGGTGGCGTGGATTGCTCTGACCACGAGGTCAACATCAAGATCCTTCTGAATGAAATCGTTGCCAACGGCGACATGACCATGAAGCAGCGTAACAAGTTGCTTTCGGACATGACGGAAGATGTTTCAGAGTTGGTGCTTCAGAATAACTACCGTCAAACCCAGGCGCTGAGTATCGCGGAGTTTGACGCCAGTAATCGTATTGAAGAATACCGTCGCCTGATCGCGCATCTGGAATCTATCGGCAAACTTAACCGGGCTCTGGAATTTATACCGGATGACGAAACCATCACGGAACGTAAATCCATGAAGCGCGGCTTGGTTCGGCCGGAGCTGTGTACGCTGATCTCCTACGTGAAAGGCTGGCTGAAGGAATCATTGATTGATAGTGATATCGTTGATGATGAGCACTTGGCAGCGGAGCTGGATACCGAATTCCCCGAAGTGCTGGTGAAAAAGTTCGGCCCGCAGATGAAAGAGCACCGCCTGCGCCGCGAAATCATTGCGACCCAGGTGGCCAATGACATGGTCAACCACATGGGGATCACCTTTGTGGATCGTTTGCGTCAGTCAACCGGAGCTTCGGTGTCGTCTATTGCCCAGGGTTACGTCATTGCCCGGGATGTATTCCGGATGAATACGCATTGGCAGCAGATTGAAGAGCTGGATTACAAAGTCAGTGCAGACATTCAGATTCGCATGATGTCTGAGCTGATTCGTCTGGTGCGTCGCGCTACCCGTTGGTTCCTGCGTAATCGTCGTAGTGAACTCAATGTGATGTCCAACATGGATAAATTCACAGCAGGTATTGCCCGCATTGCCCATGATTTCAAAGATCTGCTGACCGGAGAACAACATGAGTTGTGGCAGCAGCGTTATCAGGAATTCAGTTCTGCCGGTGTCCCTGAAGAATTGGCGGAAACCATTGCTGGTGCGCCGTTCCTGTATTCCGCTCTGGGGATTATCGAAGCCCAGGAACAGACCGGGTTGGAACTTGGTTATGTTGCGAAACTGTTCTTCCGGCTTGGTGAAAAACTGGATCTGCAATGGTTCAGCCACCAGATCAACATGGCTCAGCCTACTTCCCACTGGCAGGCTCTGGCCCGTGAGAGCTTCCGGGAAGACCTGGATTGGCAGCAACGTGCTCTGACAGTTGGGGTGTTGCGTCTGAAGGAAGCGCCAGAGGACATTGATGAGCGCATCAGCACCTGGTCTGAGTCATACACCGATCTGCTTGATCGCTGGAAGGGAATGCTGACCGAGTTGAAAGCCGTTAAGGACCCTGAGTTCCCCATGTACTCTGTGGCACTTCGCGAGCTTCTTGACCTGGCGCAGTCCACGACCCACGCTACCCAGGGGGTATGACGGAGGGGCAATAGTGCATCAAGCCCCAGCCAGCGGTTATTCCGCAGGCTGGGGCTGTTTCTTTCAACCTGATTCTGTCCTAACTCGATTTTCCTAACTTATTTTTTCTAACCTGGTTATTCCTAACCCGATTTAGCCCTAATCCGAGTCTGGACGGCCAGGATCACTCTGTATCCCTGTAACTCCCCACTTCTATACTTGCTGAGAAGTTATTTCTAGCAGATAAAATCTGCCGGTTTCTTTTGCTCCCTTGAACCAGTGTCAAAATGTTGTGATGGTTTTTGTCGTCGGCAAAACTGCGGATGGAGGCCTCCAATAGATTGAACTCCGAGGGTGCACCCTGCAACACGAAGATCACTCTGGTTTCATGGTTTCCCAGATCGACCGATTCCGGGGTTAAGATGACCCGCTTGCCATCAAGGCTGATCTCTATTGTGCTGTCGAGATATTCCGTCAGTTGTCTTTCCATCGAAATTTCCGACGTTGTCGTTTCCTCTGTATCTGTTGTATCTGTCTCTGGCCCCGTATGCTGAAGCTGGGTGGTCACGCCTGACTGTGAAAGAACTGCGGTGAGACGCCACTGACTGTCGACACCCTTGATAAGGTTGAAGAACGACATGAACGAATGGTGTGAGTACGCAAGTGGAGCGAGCAGCGTCAGCATGAGAGCCACCATGGGCGTTAAACGTCGTAACCTCATAATGACTGCTCCACGATCAGCTGCTCTTTTGCCATAAGGCCGGTTAGGCACAGCGGTATGTTGACGTTGAGCTCATTATCAAGAGAAGCGTGATAGTGGTACATCCCGAAAGGATAGTGGATGGTCGGACCAAAATGCCCTCCGCAACTATCCAGGTTTTGGGGGTGGTTTCCACTGACGGGGAGATCGGTGTAGATGGGAAATCCATCCATGGCATAACCCAGCAGATCCCCTGAACCTTTCTGGTAAACCTCTTCACAGCGAATCTCGGAAATTTGATGATCCGCATAAATCTGATTGATGGTTTCCGGGAATATATGGGAATGATAGAACCCCTCATTAATGTGCCCTCCACAAGCATCCAATGCGGGCATGCTGCCTAAACCGCTGGGAGCTCCCGGTATGCCGTTGGCGACAGAGGGGGGCAGTCCGTTGATTGGCATACCAATCAGCGATAGACCCACAATATCCATGGCATCATCCATGGGAGTGGGTTTGGAAGCAAACCTGGGGAAAACGGGGATTATGTAGGTAAGTTGCAAAGTGTTATCGGGCTCCACCTCGATGCAGTAAGACAGGTCTGGATCCAGGTTGGGTTGCTCTCCCGGCCTGAGCATGACAAATCGGATATTCCCGTTATCGTCCACGATATCGTAACCGTCGTGCTCCATATCCTCAAAAAGGTCCCGTTTTAAGACTCGTAGTCCGGGATTTGTGGCGCCATCATAAGGATAGACACCGCCAATATCATTAATGGTTTCCGGGCAATAGGGACCATTTGGCACTGGGTTGCTTTTGACTTTCAACTTAAAACAGAGGGAATTTTTCCCATTTTCCAACTCACATGAGATGACGGATATATCTTCCAGGAAATGTTCCGAGTCATAGAACATTGGGTTGAGGACCGGCAATATCGGGGGCTTTCGCCAGGAATTTTCGGGTTGATCGGCGTAACTAAGAATGCTGCTTGTCAGGCCGATAAGTGCAATAGCAATGAGTAAAACAGGAGGTGTTCTCATTATCAGATTCCTCTACTGGTTGAGCTGTTCGATTGAATGGCATCACGCCCCGGATGACTGTCCGATGTGATTAACCATCTTGTTGGAGTTGTTACAGCTGATGTTTTGAAGTCTTTAAGGGGTGGAACGGTTTTACGATCCAGCCGGAAAAGAAGCTAAGTACAACTGAACTGGAAGTAGAGGTAGGAGAGGTTGTGCTGAAGGCTGTTTTGTTGAAGGGACATAGTACGTTTCCTTATGCATCATGCATTCATGCAGCCAAAGACTGCTCCTTGGGTTCCCTGGTTTTCGACAGAGACGGTTGTCCCTGAGAAAACAAATTAGAAAACAAATACTGGATATTTTCTTATTGAGGTTACAGACACTACCCTAGATAGTCTGTAAGTTGAACAGTGTCAAATGAATGGTTAAAAAATATTCAAACTCATGTTTTTTCGATCTTGGCAGTTCCAAAAACTGCAGCCAGAGCAGTGTATGGCTATACCTCGGGCAGGTATCTTTTCTCTTGCGATGTTTAATATTGCTGCACAGATCTAACGGAATCGTCCAGTTCCGATGTGGAAATGAAACCTATGTAGTTTGGATTCTGGGAAATCAATACTTTTATATCCTGATCGCTGGAGGCGCGAATCATAGGAGCTGCTTTCCCGGTAAAAACGAGACGAGCCCAGTAAGATAGAAATTGTCTTGGTCGCCTGTTAACGACTTTATGGCAAAACTCTTCAAAGAGAGCCGAGGAGCTTTCAACTGTCACGAGTGTGGCTTTATTTCCGTTAGGGAAGAAGGCTTTTTTCGCAAGAAAGAGGTTCTGGATATCCTCGGGGCTCAGAGATAGTTCAGAATTCGGATTGACGATGACGGCGATATCCGCTTTTACCGCTGGGGCCAGTATGAATGTTGGTATCAGTATTAAAATGGAAAGAATGACCATCAGTATCGTATTGCTGCGTAACAGTAACATGGGGCGCTCCATCAAAAGACAAAACTAATTGCTGTGCTGAACAGTTTTGTATCGATCCTGGAAGGACCGCCCTTGTCATAATCAACTTTGCTCACGTCAAATTTGAGGCATGCACTGTGGTGAAAATCATAACGCACCCCCAGCGTTATCACGGTGTTGTCCTGATCTGTCTGATCGAGCAGGCTCTCCAGCTCACTTCTGACCGGATCTGAATTCGGGACCATATCAAGGATTTCAGTTTTCGGTTTGGTATCGAACACCTCAAAAGTGAGGTGTGGCGTAAACTGGTTGAAGGTGTAGCCGGTCGAAATGTAATAGGCGAGTGGATCTTCGAAGGCACTCTCTTCAATTCTGCTTTTGGTGATTTCCGCTATCAGGAAGGCGTTTTGATAGTCGACTCTCAAGGATATGCTGCCAAAGGTTCCCACATCGTTCTTGGCCCGAATGGCTTCGGCGACCTCTGCAGAAACTGTGGGGCCGGTAGATGGCGGTGCAGTGGATGGTGCGTCAGGGTCTGCCGGAAGAATCTCGGTCAGGCCTGGCAGGATGGGAGGAATGGACAGCTCAGAACGAAAGTAAGAGAAGCGCATGCCGATCCAGTCTACTCCTATTCTCCAGGAACCGCCGGCAACATATTCAAGATCCACCTCTCCTAATGGGATCGTCTCCCGGACCGAGCCGTAGAAAAAATCCAGCGTGGAATCGAATTGACCGATGGGCGAGGAATAGGTGACGTTGATGCCGTCCAGATTATTGAATAAGGGGACGTAGACAAACTTCGGCGGCCTGACCCAATGGTAGGTATAGCCCACATCAATGGTGTCGCTGTATTCAAAGAAGGGCGTTCTGAAACGACCGGCCTTAACCGTCCACTGATTATTGAACGTGTACGTTAAATAGGCCCATTCAAATTCTGCTTCATGGTCTTCTGCGCCGCGAGCCAGGATCTGGGCGGTGGCAGAGAGATTAGCGCCCATATCTGCCCGGACCTGCAGGCCAAACAATGACTCATTCTTGAAATCAATGTTGTCGTCATAACCAAAATAAGGCTTCTCATCATCGAGGGTTGTCGCTCCCACAATGCTGCCGAAACCATTGATCTGAATTCTTTCATCTGCAAAAGCAGAAAATGCAGGATGACTAACTAAAAGAGCCAGACATAGACAAGACACTGTTGTTTTCATTGTTGCGACCTTGTTCTGTCATCACACCTATAAGCGTAGTTGCAGGACAATCGGTGTCCAGTCGGGAAAATCCTATTAATTGAGGCTAAGAGGGATATTTGGGATGAGAAGCGCCAGGAAAGAGGCCCAGGAAAGAGGACAATTTTGGTGGCGGAGCTCATGAACGGATTGGTGGCGGAGCTCAGGAACGGAGATGGAGGAGATGGGGGAGAAGGCGAGAAACGGAGGAGCTGGCAATGAATGGACAAGCCTGTACCCCGGGGCTACGCTTGAAATATCTGTATTTGATCTCTCCAGGATTCTTTCCACGAGAAATCCTCTCGGATCAAAGGGTTCACTGCGGTGTATAAATGTCTCTGGTAAAGCTGCCAATTTGGGTTTTGCTCACTCTTTGGGGAGTGAGCAGCCAATATAGTCATGCCGAGGTTCGACCTCTGAGACTGGCTTCCGCTGAGGACGTGGAACCCTATGTATATCATCAGGAAAGCGGGCAGGTTGCCGGTATCGACTATGAAATCGTTCGCGAAGTTCTGGGCCGGGCGTCAATTTCGTTTGATCTGAAGAGCTTTCCCCGTCCCCGTATCAGTCTGATGCTGCAACAGGGGTTCCTTGATGGGCTGCTAACGACAACGGCTTATAATGATCAGGATATGCTGGAAACCTTGTGGCTCTCGGTGCCTTTATATGTTTCCACCGTGTCCACCATTTCCCGAAAAGATGCTCCGAAGTCCGGCTCCCCACCGGAAATGATTCCTTGTGTGAAAGCCGGAATCCTTCGAGGATTCAGTTATCGCTTTCCAAACCTGGATATCAGTCGCTTCAAAAACCCGGTTGAGGTAGATAGCGCAGAACAGTTGGTTAAACTCACCATGTACGGCCGGGTGGACTGTGCCATTTCGGAAGACATAACTTTTATGTACCAAGCCAGAAAACTTCATTACTTCGATGATTTGCAGGTCGTTGAGGAAATATCCACCCGTCCGGTTGTCATTGCATTGTCTCGAAGAATTATTGAACAGAATGATGGCCTTGGTGAACGTATTAACCGCCTGATTAACGAGGTCCGCGAAGAGGATATTATTGATAACATCATTATCAAGTACCTGACATTGGGAAACTCCTGAATTAGCCAAAAATGTTGTCTATCTTTGGCCAACCATAATAGGCCTCTGTGGTACCATAGGCCGCATCGTGAATGCTGCATCGGGCTTTTCTATGAGACAGATAATCGTCGATCTGAATATATCGGCGGATGAATATCTAAAACACTATCAGCGGGTCGCCAGCATGGTGGAGACGGTCAGTCGGGACGGACTCAGGGTTCAGTTCCCCACCGGTATCCTGCAGCGCTTTGTCACCCGCGAAGGGGTGCACGGTACTTTTGTCATCTATTTTGATGATAACAATAAGTTCCAGCGCATTGAGCGTTTGGAACCGTAAGTGGCTTGTCATATCGGAGTTTTCATTGAGTCGTACAATTGTTGATGTGGTGGTCATAGGGGCCGGGGCTGCCGGGCTGATGTGTGCTATTACTGCCGGCTACAGAGGTAGAAAAGTGCGGGTGCTGGATCATGCCAACAAGCCCGGAAAGAAGATCCTGATGTCAGGAGGCGGGCGATGCAATTTTACCCATTTGAATTCCACCCCGGCTAACTTCCTCTCGGACAACCCTCATTTTTGTATTTCCGCCTTGAAGCGATATACCCCTCATCACTTTCTGGAGTGGGTGGAAAGGCACGGTATCGAATACTTTGAAAAAACACCCGGACAATTATTCTGTCAACATAGTGCCAAGGATATCCTTAGCATGCTACTAGCCGAGGCCGACTGGGCGGGTGTTGAGGTTTCCCTGAAAACTACCATCAATTCGATAGAAGCATCAAAGGAAGGTTTTCTATTGCAGACCACCGCCGGTGAGGTTCAGTGTGAAGCACTCGTGGTTGCTACCGGAGGGCTGTCCATTCCCACCATGGGGGCCACACCTTTCGGATATAAAATCGCCGAGCAGTTTGGGCATCAGGTATTACCAACAAGGGCAGGGTTGGTGCCATTGACGCTCCAGCCCGCTGATCTGGAACGTTTTTCTCCCATTTCCGGAATAGCCGCTGATGCTGTGGTGACGGCGAACGACATCAGCTTTAAAGAGCCCATTCTCTTTACTCATCGAGGACTTAGCGGACCCGGCATTCTACAGATTTCCAGTTATTGGAATCCCGGAGAGGATGTACATATCCGTCTCATGCCGGACACAGACCTGGAGGCCACTCTCAAACAATGGCGACAGGAGGCCCCCAACAAATCCCTGGAACAGATGCTGTCGCAAATTTTACCAAAGCGTCTGGCGCAGATTCTCTGTGAGTGGAAAGGCTGGTCCGGCAATATGCAAAGCTACTCCAACCAACGCCTGACGGACATCGCCGCCGTTTTGTCCGATCTCAAGATCAAACCCAACGGCACAGAAGGATACCGCACAGCAGAAGTGACCTTAGGTGGCGTCAATACAAAGGAAATCTCCTCCAAAACCATGATGTCCAATTTACAGGAAGGTTTGTATTTTATCGGCGAAGTGGTCGATGTAACCGGACACTTAGGTGGTCACAATTTCCAGTGGGCCTGGGCGTCCGGGTTTGCGGCGGGTAATAGTGTTTGATGTTGTGGAAGCATATTAATGTTTGTGTTTTGTGAGCGGACCTCGGTAACAGGGAGTTGGCAATTAACAAACTGGTAGCTTTGACCACTTCGGAACTTGCTAAAACCCATGACTCAGTATGAACTGTAATAAGATTATTTTTTGCAGAAGTTGAGATAGCAAAATCACCAATGTGTAGTGGTCTAATAATCCCGGACACCAAATTAGGTAGTATGATCGCCACCATAAGAGAGGTGTTCAGGAGAGTAAGTCATTAAAATTGGAAAAGGATGCCAATTAATGAAAAAAGCACTGCCCACGGTTTCACACACATACCAAAATCACCTGCTGGACAGCACGCGCTGGAATGCTTTTTCGCCCCGAGCCGACGATATCATCATAGCGAGTTCCATGAAATCGGGCACCACCTGGACACAGTGGATTACGTTGAAATTACTATTTCCAAATCGCGATTTACGATTGCAGGATATTTCACCCTGGTTGGAAAGGCGACCGTACCCAGGCAAAGACACGAAACAAGATCCAATTGCGCTGTTGGAGGCTCAAAAACATCGGCGTGTAATCAAAACTCATCTCCCCTTGGACGGATTACCCTATTCCCCCCAGGCTAGGTATATCGTGCTGGGACGTGACGGACGGGATGTGGCTTTATCTTTATGGAACCACTGCGAAGATTACTCCGACGAGTTCCTTGCGTATTTAAACAGCTACGAAGGCGCTCCTTTCCCACGATCCAGCACCTTTAATGAATTCTGGGCGGACTGGATCAGCAAAGGATGGTTTGAGTGGGAACACGACGGCTATCCCTATTGGTCACATTTGCATTTTATCCAAACCTGGTGGGATTTCAGGTATTTGCCCAATATTCTTTTTGTGCACTTCGCTGACTTGTTGGCTGATCTACCCGGAAATATTCAGGGTATCGCAGATCATCTTGGGATTTCGCTTTCAGAGTCCCGGCGATCCGAAATCGCTGAAGAACTGACATTTGAGAATATGAAAAATGCAGCGGAAAAATACGCTCCCGTGCCTAAAGGCGCGTTGAAAGATGGTCCGAAGCGATTTTTTAATAAAGGAACTAATGGCCGTTGGAAATATATACTGACGGAGCAGCAAATCGTCCAATACGAACTAGCGGTCGCCCGGACTTTGTCCCCGGATTGTGCTGTGTGGTTGGAGCATGGCTCGACGCGTGATTCAACAGCCCAGTATGTCAGTGAGACATTTTGAATTTTTCAAGGAGTCAAAAATGGGCGACAGATCATGGGGTTGGGTTGGCACGGTTACATACCTCCCGTGGCTGCATGAACGAGGTCTATCACCACTATATCTGGTGAGAGGTAGTTTCTTGCATCCTGACCGGAATAGCACATACTTAATCAAAATCACCTGAGCGGTAACATCTTGTGATGAGCGTATCCTTTGAAGCTAATCAGATGGTTGCGCAATCTCGGATGATAAAAGGGACTACTACTTAAGCCTTTTCCTCAATGTGACGGAACGTTACACAAAGTTAGGAAGATGCAAAATGATCGAAGGATTGATTGAGTCAACGAAACAAATATCCCTCCTGGATCCGTTCTCGCTAGATGAATTCTTTATGGATGAGTTTCATCATTGCAATCACCTATGCCATGTAAAAGGCATTATTAAAAAAGGGAACAGCCTCGCACTATCTAGCGTGCAGACGCAATACATCTCGCAGATAACTGCACATGCAATGACAAGAGATTTATGTTTCTTGGCTTCTTCTTTGCTCAGGCATGGCGCAAGTTTGGATGAAATTCCGGGGCTGGAACAGTTCTTGTTAAGTATATCCAAAATTACTCAAGAGATACCGAGAGATAATGTCTACTCATACTCTATTCGCAATCCATCAGGCAAAAGAAGGCGTAGCTTCACAGGGATGGATGAAGAGCTTCTTTTTATCGAACTTCTTAGCACGTCAATCGAGGACCTTTTAAAGCTACTTTGCCTGTTTCCAGTAGCAGAAGCGTTTGATCCCGAAAGTCAGGAATGCGCAGATTTACTGCTTAGGTGTGCCGGTTGCTTGCAAATTTTGACTTCATCGATTGTCACGGTAAAGAGAAAGATTTCTCCCGAAACCTTTTCCTACATACTTCGACCTTACTTTGAGCCACTGAAGATAGGGGGGCGTTTATGGGCTGGACACAGTGCTGCACAACTCCCTCTACTTCTTATTGATTGGGCTATGTGGGGGGTCGATTGTCCGGACGCTGATTACCACAGGTATTTTGAACACAATATCGAATATTCACCGATTGTTATTAGAGATTACCGGAGGCTGCAAGGGTTGGCGGAATCCTATGTTTCTGTAACCGAGAGAGCCTTAAAAGAGAGGAATCCGTGTAAGGTTGAAGCGGTGGCCATTGCCTTGTTAGAGATATTGAAAGTGCTGGTTAAATTCCGCTATCCGCACATCAAAGTAGCGGAGGAGAATTTTAGTATTCGAGAGCGGAATTCAAAAGGGAGCGGCGGTTATGACATGGAAATTTTGCATCGCTTGGCCGAGCATACACAGCATAATCGCATGCGAATCAAAACGGCATTAGGAAATATCAGGGTCTGTTCACACTAATTAATTATCAGGGATAGCTCGCATGAAAAATAAAACACCTTCCGCAACAGATCTTCATATGACCCCAGAGGAATTTCGTCGGCAGGGATACCAGATCATTGACTGGATTGCTGATTACTGGGGGCGGGTGGAGGAGTTCCCGGTTCTTTCGCAGGTAGCTCCAAACGAAGTGCGCTCACGATTACCCCCTTCACCTCCCAGCGTTGGCGAATCCTTGGAGGATGTGGTCAAAGATCTTGAAAACATCATCTTGCCCGGCCTGACCCATTGGCAATCGCCAAATTTCTTTGCTTATTTCCCCACCTCATGTTCCGCTCCTTCGGTTTTGGGAGAGCTGTTATGCGCCGGACTAGGGGTTCAAGGTATGTTATGGGTGACCAGTCCGGCCTGCACAGAATTGGAAACCCACGTGCTGGACTGGCTGGTAGAGATGTTAGATTTGCCGGACAAATTTAAATCCACGGGGACGGGCGGCGGCGTGCTGCAGGATTATGCCAGTAGCGCCACTCTATGTGCGTTATTGGCGGCTCGCGAGCGTGCGACAGAAGGACGAAGCAACCGGGCGGGCTACCAAGACAAACTGGTTGCTTACTGTTCCACCCAAACCCATTCATCGATAGAAAAGGCCGTTCGTATTACCGGTCTTGGTAGTGAAAACCTGCGCCTGATCAATGTGAACGATAACTTTGCGATGCTGCCTGATGCGCTTGCCGCACAAATAGCAAAAGATCGACAGGACGGTCTGGTACCCTGTTTTGTGTGCGCCACGATAGGCACTACATCATCATTGGCGGTTGACCCCGTCTCGGAAATTGGTCGTACTTGTCAACGAGAAGGAGTGTGGCTGCACGTGGATGCCGCTATGGCGGGCTCGGCTGCAGTGTGTCCTGAGTATCAATATCTGCATCAGGGGCTGGAACATGCGGACAGTTATTGTTTTAACCCGCATAAATGGCTGTTAGTCAATCATGACTGTGACTGCTTTTATGTCGCCGATAAAACCGCGTTGACTAATGCGCTCTCCATTTTGCCGGAATACTTGAAGAATGTGGCGACTGAAACCGGCGACGTGATCGATTATCGAGATTGGCAGATCCCGCTTGGGAGGCGTTTCCGCTCGCTGAAACTTTGGTTGACTATCCGATATTATGGAATCGAAGGATTGCAGAAACACATTCGCAAACACGTCAGCTTAACGAAACTATTTGTCGACCTGATAGAAGAATCAAATTCTTTTGAACTGGCAGCGCCGCCCTTTCTCAACCTTGTCTGCTTCCGCCACAAAGGGGACAACCAAACCAATGAGCGAATCCTCGATAAGGTGAACCAGGAGGGACAGATTTATCTGACCCACACAAAGTTAAACGGACGATACGTTTTACGCTTTTGTATTGGGCAAATACGAACAGAAGAACACCACGTACGCAGGGCGGTTGATATATTGGAAGAGGCCGCCAGATGCTAAATAAATCGTTGCCCTCCGTTTCTCACACATACCAGCACCATCATCTGGACAGTACGCGCTGGAATGCATTTTCTCCCTGTGACGGCGATGTGGTTGTAGCGAGTTCCATTAAATCTGGCACCACATGGACACAGTGGATTGCTGTGAAATTGTTGTTGTCGGATTACAATCCAAAATCGCTGCTGGATATCGCGCCTTGGTTGGATTGGCGTACAGATCCGCAACAAGATCCGTTGCAGGATCTGATCGCGTTATTGGAAGCACAACCGCACCGTCGCATTATCAAAACTCATCTGCCCCTGGATGGGTTGCCCTATTTTCCCCAGGTTAGATACATCGTATTGGGACGTGATGGTCGGGATGTTGCCGTGTCTTTGTGGAACCACTACGGCAACTACTCTGATGAGTTGCTCGCTCTTCTAAATAGTCATGAAGGTGTTTCATTTCCTCCCAGGCCGGAAACTTTTCAAGAATTTTGGGCGGATTGGATCAGCAAGGGATGGTTTGACTGGGAGCAGGATGGATATCCCTTTTGGTCACACTTTCACTTTATTCAAAGCTGGTGGGAATATAGACATCTACCCAATATCATTTTTGTGCACTTTGCTGATTTACTGGCCGACCTAACCGGCGAAATTCAACGTATCGCGGACCATCTTGGGGTTTCGCTTTCCGCAACTCGGCGATCCGACATTGCTGAAGAAGTGACCTTTGAGAATATGAAGAATGATGCAAAAAAATACGCTCCCTTGTTTGAAGGTGAATTCAAGGATGGCCCGGAAGCCTTCTTTCATAAAGGAACTAATGGCCGCTGGAAGCATATACTGACGGATCAGGAAATTGCTCAATATGAATCAGCGGTCACCCGCACTCTATCACCAGAATGTGCTGCCTGGTTGGAACACGGAAAAGATGCGTTGTGATCGAATTGCTCAGGTTTTTCTCTGATTCGTGAATTTTATGGGCCCGCTTTTGGTTTTTTAAAATATTTGCATACGGATTTCGACCAGTAGCCCCTCATATGAGTAGGTCGTCATAATCTATTAGACGAAAATTATTCATCAATGAATTGTCTTATCACTGCTTGGCTGATAGCTAATTGTTGATTAGTTATGAGCAAGCTCTATTATGCTTACACAGATCTATAGCGCTAGTCTTTGTTTTAAGTCATCAATTTGTGGTTCTCATGTTTTATAAAAGCATCGCTCTATTTGTTTTATGTGTCTTGATATCATCTATTGCTTTAGCTTCAGATAACCCTATTAAAGAGAAGTTTGTTAATAGTTTTGAGGAAGGTGATATAGATACATTGCTGACATATTTCTATTTTGAGCCGGAGGAAGCCGATTCCAAACGAAAACAGCTTAAATGGGAACTGGGTACAGTATTCCGTATTCTTGGCGATGCATCAGGCTGTCGTGATACGGAGAAAGAGGATTTTTTGGCAATGATAATTGTCTCAACCAAAAAGCCTCTAGAGGTCAGCAAGGAGTATCGCTTTGAATGTGATTATTCAGTGGAAGGAACAGGAATAATTTTAGTACGAAGCACAAATATAGAGGGCCGCGAAGTAGTTTTTTCTATCTCAGCTGGTCTAATGGTGGAAGCGGGCAACCACCAAAGTGTTATGGAAAAAATCAAGTTGTTAGCGGCGTCTTTAATGAATGGTAACGATCCGAAGAGAATTCATTTTTTACATGATGAGTATGTTGTATACATTGAAGAGGAAGAGTGTATTCAAGATGAAGCTTATAGTATTGCCTATGAATCTTTAAACAGCTTTAAGTCACAGGAGAAAAGAGTTCGTGCTGAATTGCATTATCTTTTGTCTGAATATTTGGGTGAAAAAATAGCGCTTTGTAATGCTAAGGAGTTAAGAATCCTCATAGGAAATGTTGGTTCGTCAACTGAAGGTGAGAATCACGAATACGCAATGATCCGGGTAAGGCTGGACAAAGAGCAAAATAGATGGGTGGATTTCTGAGAAGCAGAACAGCCTACAAAGAGACGTAACCAAGATATCCAATAGATAAAACCAACAGGGTCCGATCGGTTTCTAGGTGGATTTTCAACGACAAGCCCAAATTCTGCCGCGAATATACTTGCCTCAGGTTTACAGCTAGACCGCCAGTAAACACCACAAAAATAGACCAGACATTATCTCGGATATTTGTTTTTAATAGTCATTTCGGCCTATGTCTAAATGGTTAAGTGTCTGTATTTATAGCTATTCCTTTGACAACCCTGATATGGATGACAGAAAATCACGCTCTTTGATTTCAGGAAAACAGGGAATTTTCATATGGAACTGCAGGAACTGATCCTCGCGCATCATCAGTTGAGGGGCTACCGCATTGGCGGCGAATACTGGATTTTTGCCCCTTATCATTATGAGCCTTCCTACTGGCTCATTC
>NZ_MRYI01000148.1 GCF_002260525.1 Hahella sp. CCB-MM4 | reverse complement strand
CTGCTCGGTCGAAACGTCGAGCTGGGACAGGATCTCCAGACCGCCACCAGCCGTGCCGCCGGTGTTCAGCGTCGAGGTGGTGGTGATGCCCGCCGAGGTGCCGTTGGTGATGGTGATCGCACCGCCCGAGACGGTCGCCGAGATGGCAATGCCGTCCTTCTCTGCCTGGAAGTTCAGCATGTTGGCCAGACCGTTGGCGATGTCGTTCACGGTGTCGCCGTCACGGGCAACGTAGCGAACGGTGCCGGTCACGCCGGTCAGACCGCCGATGGTGTAGCCGTCGCCAGCCAGAACCGCGTTACCCGCACGGGCGGCGGTACCGGTGTCACCAACGACCGTCATGGTGCCGGTCGCACCCGCGGCGATGGCGCCAGCGCCGGTGAAGGCGGTCGCGGCCAGATCGGTGCCGGTACCGGCAGCCGACGCCTGCGTGCCGAGGTCAGCCTTCGAGGCCGAGATCGACGAGGCCGACACGGTGCCGTTGGCGTCACGGTCCAGCGAGGCCAGAACGTCGACAGTGCCCGAACCCTTGATGCCCGCGCCGGTACCGGTGTTGCCGACGATATCGGCGACCGAAGCACCGCCTTCGCGGTTCGACAGCAGGTTCAGACCGTTGAACTGGG
>NZ_MRYI01000147.1 GCF_002260525.1 Hahella sp. CCB-MM4 | reverse complement strand
TCGGCCGGCTCGGCGAATCGGAGGCGGCAGCCCCCGCGTTGCGCCAAGCCTGTGAACGCGGCGGCGAGTTCTGGACCCGCTCCTACGCGGACTACCAGCTCGCGCTGATCGCCCTGCTCCAGGGCCGCCCGGAGGCCTCCGCCACGCACGCGCGGGCGATGCTCGCGGGCAAGCACCGGCTCCGCGACAGCTTCGGCATCGCCCTGGGGCTGGACCTGCTGGCCGCCGCCATCGCCGCCCAGGGCGCGGGCGCCCAGGCCGCCCGGGTCTACGGCACCGGACACGCGTACTGGCGGATGGTCGGCCACCCCCAGCGCGGCACGCCCGAGCTGGGCCCGGTCCGCGAGCGGTGCGAACTCCAGTCGCGGGCGGCCATCCGCGACGACGCGTACCAGCGGGCCTTCGAGCGCGGCCAGTCGGACAACGCGGAGGTCGGTCTGGCCGCCGCCCTGCGCACCGAGCTCCATCTCTGAGCACCCCCTCGCACCGAGCTCCATCGCTGAGGAACTCCGCGCCGGACTCCAGCTCAAAGCGCCGCCCTGCGTACGGAGCTCCAGCTCTGACCACCCCCCGCA
>NZ_MRYI01000146.1 GCF_002260525.1 Hahella sp. CCB-MM4 | reverse complement strand
CTTGTCCAGCTTGCGCGCGGCGAAACACTGGAAATCCGTACATTGGCGCCCATCCACATCGAGGATCTGGATGTAATCCCCCGCCTTGACGAAATAGGCCTCGGCGGTGGCGGAATGCACGCGGATGTCGCTGACGGGCTCTGCCAGCGGATCGGGCAGCTCGAAGCGGGCGATCTGCTTGATCACCGCGCGGCGCACCATCACCGTCAGCGGCGTGGCGGTATCCTGCATCTCGAAATCCATGATGCCGCCCGGCGCAGCGATGATTGCCACCCCTTCGCGCGTGGCGGTGAAGCTTTGGGCTGTTCCCGCGGGGGTCTGACTGTCAAACAGCGTGATGGCCTGGGCCTTGGACAGGTCGATGCCGCGCGCTTCCAATCCCAACCGCAGGCTGCGCAAAGAGGCATCGCCACTGGTGACCAGCGCCATCAGCCCCGTGGGCGCGGCATGGGCTGGCACGCCCAAAAGGCCGGGATCGCTGGCCCCCTTGGGATCGGCGCAGACGATCTCGCAGGGCTGGCCGCCCTCGGTGTTCTGCACCTCCAGCGTGTCGCCGGCCTCGAGCCGGATCAGGATCGCGC
>NZ_MRYI01000145.1 GCF_002260525.1 Hahella sp. CCB-MM4 | reverse complement strand
TCGCGGTCGCCGACCGGCTCGGCGTACGGATGGTGCAGCCCGCCCAGCGCCTCGCCGGGGCCGCCCAGGACCTGGGGGAGGGGCGCCTCGGCACCCGGGTGCCCGAGGAGGGGCCCACCGAACTGCGGTCCGCCGCCGTCGCGTTCAACTCCATGGCCGATCAGGTCGTCCAACTGCTGGCCCACGAACGCGAGCTGGCCGCCGACCTCTCGCACCGGCTGCGCACCCCGCTCACCGTGCTCCGGCTGAACGCCGCGTCCCTCGGCGAGGGCCCGGCGGCCGAGCAGACCCGGGCTGCGGTCGAGCAGTTGGAGCACGAGGTCGACACGATCATCCGCACGGCCCGCGAACAGGCGCAGACCCAGGGCGGACAGGCGGAGGCGGGCTGCGACGTGTCCGAGGTGATCCGCGAACGCATGGGCTTCTGGTCGGCGCTCGCCGAGGACGAGGGCCGCGAAGTACGCCTCGCGGGAGTCGACCGTACGGCCCGCATCCCCGTCGCCCGGCCCGAACTGGCCGCCGCGCTCGACGCGTTGCTCGGC
>NZ_MRYI01000144.1 GCF_002260525.1 Hahella sp. CCB-MM4 | reverse complement strand
CCCTCCCGGTTGAGGCGCTGGACTTCGGCGTGCGGCGTCGTGCCCCCGAAGATGTTCTCAGCGGCCCGTCGGATGACACCACATCGGTGCGGATGGTCGTCCAGCCGCCACCCGAGCGACTTTCCGGTGTCCGGGTCGGAGCCCCTGTGTACCTTGACCCGTCCGTACGGGACCCGTCCCCCCGGCCAGCGTCCCTTCTGGCGGAGTGTGTCGCGGGTCTCCTGGGCGCGTTCCTTGATCACCTCCAACTCGTTCTCCGCGAACATGGCTGCGATACCCGCAAACATCCGCCCTTCTCGCGTGGTGGGGTCGATGTTCATGCGCACGGTGTTAATGCGCTTGCCGTTGTCCCGGCACCAGTCCATGAGGCTGGAGAACCACACCACCCGTCGGGCCCATCGGTCGACGCGGAGGGCCACCATGCCGTCGTACGGCTTGGGGGGTGTGGGAGTGAGCCAGGCGGAGAGGTTCTTGCGGTTCCAGGGGGACACCTCGCCTGATACGTCGGTGTCGATGACCACGTCAACGACGACTCCGTGGGCGACGTCTTCCACCC
>NZ_MRYI01000143.1 GCF_002260525.1 Hahella sp. CCB-MM4 | reverse complement strand
ACCATCAGCGCCATCAGCAGCGAGGGGATCGCCATCACCGCGTCATTGGTGCGCATGATGAACTCGTCCGAGCGACCGCCGAGATAGGCCGAGCCGGTGCCGATGATCGCCCCGCCGAGCGTGCCGATCACCGTGGCGACGACCGCCATCAAGACCGTCGAGCGCGCGCCGTCCAGAAGCCGGCTGAAGATGTCGCGGCCGTATTGGTCGGTGCCCAGCCAATGCTCGGCCGAGGGGCCCTTGTAGCGGGCGAGGGCTTGCATGTCCTCAGGCCCGTAATGGGTCAGATAGGGGCCGAAGACCACCGCGATCAGGATCAGCCCGACGACGAGGCAACCCAGTGCTCCCTGCGGGCTCCGCAACAGGCGGCGCAGAAAATCAGTCATACTGGATCCTCTTGTCGAGCCACGCATACATGAGGTCGGCGGCGAAGTTCACGATGGAATAGGTGGCGGCCATGATCATCACGCCGGCCTGAATCACCGGCAGGTCACGGGCCTGAATGGCGGACATGAGCGAGCGGCCGATGCCGGGGATCGAGAAGATTTCCTCGACGACGATGATCCCGCCCAGAAGGTAGCCCACGTCCAGCGCGACGATGGTGATCGTCGGCAGCAGGGCGTTGCGCAGCCCGTGGCGGAACAGCACCCGGCGCGGCGTCAGGCCCTTGAGGCGCGCGGCGCGGATGTAGTCGGTGTGCATCACGTCCACGAGCTCGGATCGGACCATGCGCGAGACATGGGCGATCATCATCA
>NZ_MRYI01000142.1 GCF_002260525.1 Hahella sp. CCB-MM4 | reverse complement strand
GTGCATGAGGAATTCGCGGCGATGCTGGCCGAGGAAGCGCGCGCGATGACGATCGGCAACCCGTTGCAACTGGACACGCAGGCCGGGGCGATCTCCAGCGAGGCGCAACTCGCCCGCGTGCAAAGCTTCGTCGAGAAGGCCCATGAAGAAGGCGGCGCCCTCAGGGCAGGCGGCGAGCGCATCCTGACCGAGACCGGCGGCAGCTACTACGCCCCCACCGTCTTCGACAATGTCACGCCGGAGATGACCCTCGCGCGGGAAGAGGTCTTCGGCCCGGTTGTCGCTGTCACGCCTTTCGACAGCGAGGAAGACGCGGTGCGGATGGCCAATGGCACCGATTACGGCCTCGCCTCGGCGGTCTGGACCGGCAATCTCAGCCGCGCGCATCGGATGATCCGGGCCATCGACGCCGGCGTCGTGCATGTGAACACCTATGGCGGCGCGGACAACACCGTGCCGCTGGGGGGGCATCGCCAATCCGGCAACGGGCATGACAAGTCGCTGCATGCGCTCGATAAATATGTGAACCTCAAGACCGCATGGATACAGCTGTGACAGACCGAACCATCCTGATCGTCGGCACCTATGACACCAAGCAGGACGAACTCGGCTACCTCGCACAGGTGATCCGCGCGCAGGGGGGCGGGGTGAGGACCATGGATGTCTCCGTGCTGGGCGATCCGG
>NZ_MRYI01000141.1 GCF_002260525.1 Hahella sp. CCB-MM4 | reverse complement strand
GCATGCGCAACCCGACCGCTGCAGATCACCGCAAGGGCACTGGTCGACAGGTGTCATTCATCATCGAACGCCGACGACCGCCAAACTATACGGACTGGATGAAGCACCGGGTGGATAGCCCCAAGGGCAAGGAAATCTACAGCCATCGAATGCCGGTGGTAGAGCCGGTGTTCGGCAATATCACCATCAACAAAAAGTTGAGCCGGTTTAGCTTACGAGGCAAGCGTAAGGTGCAGAGCCAATGGCAGTTGTACTGTCTGGTGCATAACATTGAGAAGTTGATGAATTATGGGACGTTAGTTAATTAGCTGGAAGGCTACGAAACCCTGCGCAGAGCAGCCGTGACAGTGGCTATCAGGCCCGCTTTACCGAAACAGGAACGAGTGATTGCACTGGGCGGAAACCTGGGGCAAAGTTGGGGAAATTAAATTGATTAGGAAAGTCTGTGGGTAAACCTGTTTTACGAGGGTTTTTCTACAGGCTCGTTATGCAGCAGCACTAAATCTAAAACGATGAAATGCGAAATATGTAATATTGAAATGCTCGAAGTTCATAGATATGAGTTTAGGGACACTATACAGCATATTCATTTCTGCCCAAGATGTAGAGCTGAAATCTCGGAAGAGATGATTGAAGGGCATATAGAATTTGAAGATGATTTTTTTGTCCTGGTTAAAATTCCAGAAAAGTTGACGAACACTCATTTGAAGTCATTGCGAGCACTGGATATAAAATTAGCAGATATGCCGATTATGGATGCCAAACGCACTCTGGAGCATGTCATCGAATGGTGCATTGGACCATTTTGGCCTCCAGATAAGGCAAATGACGTGAAAGAAAGGCTTGCAAAGGTAGGTCTGATTTCTTATGTCAAAGCTACCAGCGCATAATAAGTTGCAGCAAGGGACCCAGCTACGCTCCGCCTATTTGTGGTTCGCTGCGCTCAAATTACCACAAATAGGCTCCACTACGCTGAGCTCCTGTGCAAAACGTTAAGCCCTCAAGGGCGGATTCAAGCAATTATCCCTATCCAGCCATATCGGCTTCTGTTCCAAAATCTGATTAGATGCCCACTTTGGTGACCTGCGTGGACGCTTTGTGGACGGGTGTGCCCAATTTTCGGAATTTTGAAATTTCTGTATTTTTAAGTTATTGAAAATAATAAAAAAATAAATCGTATGTTCTATGTAAATGTTGAGCAGCCGGATTAGCAATCCGTGCTCTCTGACTGGGAGAAAACTAACACAAATTAGAGGGCGACCCGGGAGGGTCGCAATCACCAGGTATCCATTGCAGTTTTAAAAGGCATCCGTGCGAGTGACTGCGGCCATAATAAAGGATCAAGATTATTGCTGTTGTGAGACATTTTCTAAAAGGTTATAGGAATTCACGTAATTGCTTTCCCTAAGCTTAAACTAGCAAGGCGCTTGTGTAGAGGCTTAAGAAGATTGGGATCACAATCGGATGGGGCATATTTCGACGCTGACAGGCTTGTACAGCAGGTGGGGGGGGGCAAAAAGACCCAAACAATTTTTGCGTCGACACTTTGTTGACACTTTCAGTGTGAATTGCCAGAAAGTGCCAACATATCTACAAAGACCGAGCTGTGCAATAAGGTAATTGGTGCCCGGGGCCGGAATCGAACGCGGCCAGCTTGGTCGGCACGACGTGACGGTGAGCAACTGAATTAATAAGTGGCTCGGATATGTGTATTAACTAGGGGTTTATAAGTGGTGCCCGGGGCCGGAATCGAACGCGGCCAGCTTGGTCGGCACGACGTGACGGTGAGCAACTGAATTAAAAAATGGCTCGGGTATGTGTATTAACTAGGGATTTATAAGTGGTGCCCGGGGCCGGAATCGAACCGGCACGGTATCAAATACCGAGGGATTTTAAGTCCCTTGCGTCTACCAATTTCGCCACCCGGGCACTTTAGAGAAGAATGGAGGCGCGGGTCGGAATCGAACCGGCGTACACGGAGTTGCAGTCCGCTGCATGACCACTCTGCCACCGCGCCTTTATGCTTGCCTTAAGCTAAAAACCCCGACTCGGCCGGGGTTTTTGGAATTTGGAGCGGGAAACGAGACTCGAACTCGCGACCCCAACCTTGGCAAGGTTGTGCTCTACCAACTGAGCTATTCCCGCATAATCACCTTAGAACCTCTGAAGACTTCGCCTCATCCGTTCAAGTGGCGCATAGTTTACTTCTTTGAGGTTGGCTGTCAAGCCTGATTATCGATTGTTATGAAAATCTGTCTTTATTTTTTTTAAATTCAATCAATTAAGGTCAATTTATAAACTGAATTATGAGCTTTGATTATTGCTTGTACTGGTTAGCTCAGGCCAGGCCGCTTTCAAATAGACAATCATTGACCAAAGAGTCAGGACGGCGGCGACATACAACAGTACCAAACCAAGCAATGCACCGTGGGTATCGGGTGGAAACGCCAGCAGACCGATGATGGCAAACATCTGGCAGGTGGTTTTGATCTTGCCGATGAAATTGACCGCGATGCTGGCCCGTTTCCCCATTTCCGCCATCCATTCCCGCAGGGCGGAGATCACGATTTCCCGGCCGATAATGACAATAGCCGGGGCAGTCAGCAGGACGGTGTGATGTGCCTCTACCAGCATGGCCAGGGCCACGGCCACGATGACCTTATCTGCTACCGGATCAAGAAACGCCCCAAAGGGTGTCATCTGATTCCAGCGTCGGGCGAGATAGCCGTCCAGCCAGTCGGTGAAGCCTGCCAGGGCGAATATCGCCGCAGCTGTGAGGTAGCTGCCTTCAAACGGGAGATAGTAAACCAGGACAATGACAGGTATAAGCGCCAGTCGACCAAGCGTCAGAAGGTTGGGTAAATTTAGAAATACTGATTTTACTGCTGGTTTATTCATGAAAAGCCGTAAAAATGGATTGGGCTAACACCTGGCTGATGCCAGGCACTTTCTTGATGTCCTCAAGACTGGCCCGCTCTATATTGCGGACACTGCCGAAGTAATTCAATAGATCTCTGCGACGTTTTGGACCGACACCGGGAAGATCATCCAATACCGATTTGCTTCGCGTCTTCTGACGCTGCTGACGGTGACCGGTGATGGCGAAGCGGTGGGCTTCATCACGGATTTGTTGGATAAGGTGCAGGGCGGGGCTGTCACTGCGCAGATTCAGAATCGATTTGCCACCGGCCAGTAACAACGTTTCGAAGCCGGGCTTGCGCGTAACTCCTTTGGCTACGCCGACAAGGGTGACACCGTCGATCTGCAGTGACTCAAAAACCGATACCGCAATTCCCAGCTGGCCTTTGCCGCCGTCGATCAATACCACATCAGGAAGACCGATATCGCTGTCCTGAAGTTTGTTATAGCGTCGCTCCAGAGCTTGCTCCATCGCATGGAAATCATCGCCGGCGGTGACGCCTTTGATATTAAAGCGCCGGTATTGATCCTTAAGTGCACCTTCAGGGCCAAATACAACACAAGAAGCCACTGTAGCCTCGCCGAAGGTGTGGCTGATATCAAAACATTCCACACGGTTGATGCTGGATTCCAGATTAAGAGCGTCACAGAATTGTTGCCAACGAGAGGTCTGGGCCTCCTGTGACTGAACCCGAATGGCGAGAGACTGAACCGCATTGGTCTTGGCCAGATTCAACCAATCGGACCGTTGACTGCGGACATTGTGCTCAATACGAATCGATCGGTTAAACGCTTCGCCGAAGGCTTCCTTAAGGGATTCACCTTCGGTCAGGGCGGGTTCCGTAATGATTTCCTGGGGAATGCCGTAGACCGCATGGTCACCAAAATAATACTGGCTGACGAAATCGTTCATGAAGGTGTCGGCTTCAGTCAACTCTTCGAAGAAAAAGCTTTTGGATCCGCTGACCCGGCCATCGCGAATAAACAGAGCGTGAATGGTGATCTGATCCGATTCCTGGGCCATGGCGAACACATCGATGTCCCGGCTGCCGCCTTCGATGGACTGGTGTTCCTGCACCCGACGCAGAAAGTTGATCTGGTCTCTCAGCATCGCCGCTTTTTCAAACTCTAAATCCATGGACGCTTTCTCCATATTCGAAACCAGCTCTTTAATGATTTCGGGATTGCGTCCTTCCAGGAACATGGTGGCATGCCGCATGTCTTCGGCATACTCCTCCTGGCTGACCAGGTCCACACATGGCGCACTGCAGCGACCGATCTGATGCTGCAGGCAAGGGCGGGATCTGTTTTTGAAGAAGCTCTCGTCACATTGGCGGATCTTGAAGATTTTCTGCAGCAACGAAAGGCTTTCCCGGACCGATGCCGCGCTGGTGTAGGGACCAAAAAAACGACCCCGACCGGCTTTCTTCTGTCTTACACGACGGAAGGTCAGGGATGGATATTTGCTGTCGCCGGAGAGATAAATATAGGGGAAGGATTTATCGTCTCTCAGCAGAATGTTGTATGGCGGACGATGTGTCTTGATCAGGTTCTGCTCAAGCAGCAGGGCCTCTGTCTCAGAGTTGGTGACCGTGACTTCTATGCTGCGGATTCGCTCCACCAGAGCCTGAGTCTTGATATGGAGGCCTGTGCTGCGGAAATAGCTACTGACCCGCTTCTTCAGGTTGCGTGCTTTACCCACATACAATATCCCACCCTTGGCGTCGTACATCTGGTAGACGCCGGGGCGGGAAGTCAGGGTTTTCAGAAAGGTCTTTGAATCGAAGCTTTGATCAGAGTCCGCCAACTTGGTTTGCATCCAACATTCCGTGGCGAATAGCCAGCAGGGTGAGTTCCACGTCGCTGCTAATCGACAACTTTTCAAAAATACGATAGCGGTAGCTGTTAACGGTTTTCGGACTGAGGCAGAGTTTGTCCGAAATTTCCTGCACCTTCTGGCAGTTGACGATCATCATGGCGATCTGCATTTCCCGTTCGGAAAGATTGCCGAAAACGTCAGTATCTTCAGATTCAAACGGACGCAGGGCCATCTTCTGTGCGATATCCGGGCTGATGTAGCGTTGCCCGGCATTCACGATGTGAATCGCCCGCATGACTTCTGAAATATCCGTGCCTTTGGTGATATAGGCGGAAGCTCCGGCCTTCATGACCCGGGAGGGGAATGGATCATCTTCACAGGCGGTTACCGCGATGACTTTGATACTTTCATCAATTCGATGAATGCGGCGCATGGCTTCGAGTCCGCCAATGCCGGGCATCCGAATGTCCATAAGGATAATATCAATGGGACGCTGTCGGACCAGACTGACGGCTTCCTCCCCGGAACGGGCTTCAGCGACTACTTCGACACCGGTCTCATCTTTCAGCATTCGGGACAGACCGGCTCTTACCAGTTCATGATCATCCACGATAAGCAATCTGATCAATTCTTCACCTCAATTCCGCTGGCCTTTTAGTAATGTCATTATAGGAAAGGCCGTATCAAAACGATAGCATAGTGTATCAGGCTCCCGGGTTATTAGCACCGAGGCAATTGAATAATAAAGAGAACCTGAAACTTCCCAGAACAAAGAACAACGATCGATAAGACATAGGAGGCACTGATGAATGTGCTAGACGCACTGGCCAACTTTACAGCAAAGGTATTTGATGATGAGGGGGTTAAGAATCCCCGTGGCCTGATTGGTAAAATTAAGAAGTCAGGCGGCTATCTGACACTGAACAAAATAATCAGTTTTGCCATTCCATTTGCCGGTCGTGCGGGGTTTGAGGTGACTGAACTGAGACGTGGGCACTTGAAAGCAAAGATTCCCTTAAAAGGGAATACCAATCACATCAACAGTATGTACGCCGGTGCATTGTTCACACTGGCGGAAATTCCAGGTGGTGTGATGGCGATCTATGAATTTGGCGCAGACTATTACCCCGTCCTAAAGGAAATGAGCATCAAGTTTTATGTTCCGGTGAAATCTGATTCCTGCGTTGAGTTTGATATGAGCGAAGAAGAGATGAAGCGCATTCTTGCAGGCGCGGAAGAAGATGGGAAATGTGACTATACGCTCAGCGGCAAAGTCTATGACGCTCAGGGACAACTGGTTGCTGAGACTCAAAACTACTATCAGTTACGTAAGAAGAAAATTTAGTTGCGGCTAGCTGTTAATTGCGCCGACATTATGAATGTTATTGGATGTCGCCTTTGTCGATCGTCGACACCCCAAGTAAAGCACCGGAAAGGTATCAATGACCGTTAAATCTGAAAACATGGAAATCCACAGCCCTCATCCGGACAGTGTTCGCGTCGGCAGTATCCAATTGCAAATGCGGCAATATGCTTCACTGGAAGAATTTTTGGACTGTATCGAACATTTCCTCGTGTCCATGGCAGGGTATGACTGTCGATTGGTGGTATTGCCAGAACTCTTCACCTTGCCGTTAGCCGGAATGGGGGAAGATCAGTCCATGAACCTTTTGGCTCAGCATTCAGGGGCGGTCGTTCAACATATCTCAGGTCTGGCTGTCAGACTGGGGGTCGATGTGCTGGCAGGATCGGTGCCGGTGCTCGAAGGTGGAGAGCTGTTTAATATTGCTTATCTGTGTCGGTCAATGGGGAGTATTGAGGCGCAGAAGAAGATTCACCCCACGCCTTATGAGCGGAAATACTGGGATATCAAGGGCGGTAATGAGCTCAATGTCTTTGAGACGGACTATGGACGTGTCGGAGTGCTGATCTGTTATGACGTCGAGTTCCCTGAACTTGGAAGATTGTTGGCTGACCAGCAGATGGATTTGTTATTGGTACCGTTCTGGACGGACAATCGGCAGGGCTATTTGCGGGTGCGCTATTGTGCTCAAGCGCGCGCCATAGAGAACGAATGTTATGTGGTGCTTTCCGGAACGGTGGGCACGGTTCCGGCCATTGAAATGATCGACAACCAATATGCCCAGTCGGCCATTCTGTCACCGTCGGACTATGGCTTCCCCCGTGATGGTGTTGTGGAAGAGGCGCTACCGAACAATGAAATGATGATCGTGGCAGACGTGGATCTGCGGCGTTTACGTCGATTTCGCGAGAATGGAACGGTTTCCAATCTGAAAGACCGGCGCTTGGACCTGTACAGCCTGAACTGGCTTCCCGGAAAGGTGGACTGAGGATGTAAGACGTTAATCGCTCCATCGATATGACCAAATTGGCATTTCAAAGTCTCACGTCTTGCTAAATGACATCAGACTTCTGCAAAATGCCTGTGTCTATTGGAAGGTAGCGCATAATGACGAAAGATTACGGGGAAAGCCTGAAGGATGTCCTGACCAGAAAGATCATCAGGGCAGAAAGGGATTTGCAGCAATTGAAGATGGACTATTGCCGCTTCGTGTTCGGTATTACCCACCGCTCCAAGGTCCGCCATGACGACCAAGTCTATCTGGTGAAATCCGTTGATCTGGAATCCATGAAACGTCTGGAAAACGGCGAGTGGAGCCAACCGGGAATCTTTTTTTTTTT
>NZ_MRYI01000140.1 GCF_002260525.1 Hahella sp. CCB-MM4 | reverse complement strand
ACCAGGAGTTTATTCAGATTTCCCCTGGCTGGAGTCTCGTTAAGGATAACTAGAGAGATCCTGTAATAGGCTATAGCAGTAAACTGCTAAGCCACCAGTCCCCAATTACTGATACTTCTCAGCAGACTTCTTTCCTTGGGTGGTGTGCGGTGGGCAACCCATAGCGAAGCCGCTTCATAACCCGCATTATAGATATCGGTATTCTCATAGCTCACCAGATGATCCAGGCGTTCGAGCCACTCGGTAGTGGCATCTATACGCGCAAATCTGAGTCCCTTGTTGATGAGAAAACTCTGTAGATGCAACCGTTGCTCCTGGTTGCACTCAAAATGGTCCGCCACCGCATTACTCGCCCCTTGAAGATAATTCATCAAAGACGTTCTGAGGGAAGGGTGGCGCAAAAGTTCGGGCTTGAATCCCTCCAATCTCATTTCCAATGTTTGTGTGGCCCAAAACAGCTGTAGCTGCTTGATGGACTCACTATGACTGGCATAACGTTCACCTTCGGGACGATACGGCGTTCTGGGAGCCACTCTGAGCTCCAGAATTCCCTGGTGTTTATCTGCCTTGATGTTCTTGATCAGGCTGTGTATCAGACAACCTATAAGACCAAGTAAAACCACTTCCATGATATGTATTAGCCACTGCATTATCGCAACTCCGAATTTCGTAAAGAAATTATACGAAATGTAACCGCGGCTACTTGTGAACCACCCTCCAGATTATGCCGGATGGCCTAGTTAGATGACAAAAATGTGAAATAAATCAACGTAGAGCAGGAACGAAATTAAAGGGAACGGACCCGGAAAACAGGAGAATCAGAAATGTTTCTGTTGCGGAGACTCTCAGGCAGACTCGGCGAGCTTTCCCCGGGTGAGGTACTGATAAAGATCTTCAAAGGGAAGCGGCTTGCTGAAGAAGAACCCCTGGGCAAAATCACACTTGTTGATCATCAGGAAGTCTCTTTGATCGATGTCCTCTACGCCCTCTGCAATAACTTTCAGGTTCAGTTTGTGGGCTACGGCAATTACGGCAGAGGTGATTTCCATATCGTTGAGGTCGTCTGGAATATCGCGCACGAACTCCCGGTCGACCTTGAGAATATCTACCGGCAATTTTTTCAGGTAGCTCAGAGAAGAATAACCAGAGCCAAAGTCGTCAATGGTGATGCTGACTCCGGTTGATTTTAGGCGCTTAAGTTTTTCGATCACCAGATCTATGTCACCCATCAGCATGCTTTCGGTGACCTCAAGTTCAAGGAAGCGAGGTTCTAGACCGGTTTCGCGAAGAGCATCGGCAATCATTTCCTCCAGATCCGGATCATCAAACTGCCGGGTGGAAAGGTTTACGGCGATTTTGATATCAACCCCGGTCAGGTCCTGGATCATTTTCATCTGCATGCAGGCGTTCTTCAGAACCCATTTACCGATAGGAACGATCAAACCGGTTTCTTCGGCAACGGGAATAAAGGCATCCGGACTTACCAGCCCCTTGGTCGGGTGGTACCAGCGGAGGAGGGCTTCTACGCTGACAATACGTTCGGATCTGAGATTCACCTGGGGCTGGAAATGAAGGGTAAATTCATCGTATTGCAGTGCGTGCCGGAGTTCCTGTTCAAGTACCAGTTGCCGTAAAGCCGAAGCGTTAAGCTCTTCGGTAAAGAAGTGGTAGCAATCCCGACCCTGTTCTTTTGCACGGTACAAGGCAAGGTCTGCGTTCTTCATTAATGAGTCTGCAGTGCAGCCGTCAGTCGGTGCCAGAGTAATGCCAATACTGGTGGAAACAATGACTTCGTGCTTCTTCAGTTTTATCGGCTTCTTGAGTGCCCGCAATATCTGGTGGGCCACCGGGGTCACGGAGAGGTTGTCGTCCACATCAGTCAGCAAAACAGTGAATTCATCGCCGCCCAATCTGGCAACCGTATCTTTTTCCCGGACACATTCTTTGAGACGGTTTGAGACAGTTGTTAACAAAATGTCTCCGGCGTCATGGCCGAGCGTGTCATTGATGCGTTTGAACTGGTCCAGATCCAGAAACATCAAGGCGATTTTCTTGCGATCACGCTTGGCCGCTCTTACCGACTGCTCCAGACGATCAATGAACAGGCGGCGATTGGCCAGCCCGGTCAGTGGATCATAGAGCGCCATGATCTGCATTTTCGAATTGGCTTCCTTCAACTCTGTAATATCAATGCACGAGATAACGTAATTGGTAATGGTGCCCTGGTTGTCTGACACCGAGGAGATGGATACCGCAGACCAGAAGCTGGTACCGGTTTTCCGACAACTGAGGACATCGCCTTCCCAGCCGTCTACCAAGAGATCGTGCTCCCAGTATTGTTCAGTGGCAGAGTGGTGGTTATCCGGATTGAGGATGTTGAGAAAACAGCCTTTGACTTCCAGCAGGCTGTAGCCGGTCGTCTTTATAAACTTGTTGTTGACGTATTCTATGTTGCCCAGTTCGTCTGTGATGATGATAAGGCTGCCACTATTTGTCACAGCATTCCCCAGCTTTTTCAGCTTAAAATCCCTTTCTCTGAGTTCCCGGACTTTATGGGCCAACTGGCGGTTAAGTTTTATCTGGACGATGGAGAAGATGGCAAACGCAGCAGAAACCGTCACTGCCGAAAGCAATGTCCAGGGGAGATTGGTCGGCTTCCAGTAGGTTAGCGCGACAACTCCGGCCGAAAACACGAGGCCCATAAAGAAGGCGATGTTCACGGAACTGGCGGTTTGAAAGAACTTCTTCAAATTGACCTGCGTTATATATTCAGTGGCGGAATAAAAAACGACCATTAAATGACGATAGCAAGTTTAATGAGAGCAATAACCGCTCAGAAGTGACAATTTGTAACCAATGTAACGATGCGTAATGCATGGATTGAAAAATGCCGGGAAGTGCACAATATTGGGCACTTTATGGTTACACAAGTTAACATGTGAAAAAGATTTTTCATTCTAAAGGCTAATTGTTGTGGCGTTTTTGCCTGATCAGGTAGGTATTTTCCCTATATCTTGCGAGATATGGCCTGTTGAGATGCGTAGAATTCCCTGCTTTGCCTGTACTTCAGAGTATCGTTTTAGCAATGTCTAACAAACTAGTGATCAAGGTAAATAACGTTAATAACGCCCAGCCGGCGAGTTCCAATCTCAAATATGTCACCGTTTATCACTGGAATCGCATCTTTGCGGTTGCCTTAGCGGTGTTGATCGCGGCTGTTCTGGGATTTTGGGCAATATCGGCGATGTTGTCGGATGACCGACAGGTTGAAGAATCCACCGCTCCCGCTGAGATGGAGAAGGTCTCTGAAGCAGAAGAGGCCACTCAAGGGTTTTTGCCTAAGAAGGAAGTCGATGAGTCCCTGGTACAAACAGATATGGTTCCCGATATGACGACAGCGAGTGCGAAGTCAACGAGCGGGGTCCTGGATATAGAAAATGGTAGTGCGAAGTCATCGAGTGGGGCCTTGGACATAGAAAATGGGGGCGCGAAGTTAAAGGGCGAAACCTCAGACTTTGAAAATGAGAGCGCGAATATATCGACGGTCAGCTCAGCTATTGAACGCGATGAGGGTGATGCGACTGTTATAGAAGAGACCTATATAAAGGAAGCAATCCGGATAGAGAAAACAGGTCGAATAGAAAAAACAGGCCAGATCGAGAAAACAGAAGAGCCGGTTGAGGCACCTGTTGTCACAGCGCTGGAAAAAGGTCCGGACCATTCTGCTGATTTGGCAAACAAGACCAATGACAGCAACGCTGAGTCGTCTGGGACGACGTCCAATGCAGTTGGGAATGCTCCGGAAATTAACGTCTTCTCAGACCATTTGCTTCGAGTTGTTCTGGCCAGGGAGGTGGTGAACTATGAACCCCAGGATCAGGTCACCGGAACCGTATTGATCGGGGATGAAGGCATTGTGAAAGTGATGGTGTTCACCGAAATAGAGGACATGGTAGGGCAACCGCTCTTTCATAACTGGTACCGGGGAGACAAGCGTATGGCCCGGGTAAGGATTCGGCCACATCGATCGCCCATGAGGGCTTCGTCCAGCAAGTATATAAATAGGTTAATGACTGGAGACTGGAGTGTTCGAATTACGGATAGCTCCGACAAGGAACTCGCTGAAGTAAGCTTTGAGGTCCGATAGCTCTTCAGTTCGAAAAATCAGCACCAACAAACCATCGGGTGGGTGACAACGTAATGATGAAGGTTGCCTCCCCATTCAGGACAAGGTTTTCCTTTCGGGACAAACCGTGGAATGGCGCCTTTTAGAGAGTAATTGGCGCAGTATTACAAAGCCAGGCACGACGCCAATAATTACAATGACTGGTTTTGGATTATATAAGGGCTCTCCGTTCTCAAGCTGCGCTGGAAGGTGTCCAGTTGGAGAACAGGCCTTAAGATCAAAGGAAATATAAGGATTGTGCACAAATGATCAGCCGTATTCCTACCTACTGGGTCGCGTTAGGGATTGTCATTGTTATAACTGTCTGGGTTGCCAGCGGTGCCGTCGAATCGGCTAAAACTACTGCTCCCGAGACTGAAGGCTCCCAGTCAGAGCAGTTACCCAAGGTCGCCTATAAAACCATTGAGGCGACCGAGGTTTCCAGAACTATTACGGTCCAGGGACAAGTCGAACCCTGGCGTGAGTTGGTACTCGAATCCCGGCTGGATTCCTATGTTGAAGCCGTTCATGTGGCTACTGGCGAGCGTGTTAAAAAAGGTGATCTGCTGATCACTTTGAGCCAGGAAGATCTTCCTGCTCAAATGGCGGAAGCCAAGGCTCAGGCGGCTGTGGCGAAAAGCGAGCTGGTCGCTGCCCAATCTCTGTTCAAACGAGGGCTTCTGGCGGATACGGAACTCAAGGTGAAGGAAGCCAGTGTGGCAACGGCTGAGGCTTCTGTCGCCCGACTGAACCAGAAACTGGAAAATACAATCGTCAGAGCCCCATTTGATGGAGTGATTGAAGATCGCCGGGTGGAAGTGGGTGCGACCGTCCAAAACGGCACAGAGCTATTACAGATAGTCGACGACAGCAAACTGAAGCTGGTGGGTCAGGTACCCCAGCAGTACGTCCTCCAGTTAAGTTTTGGGGATGACGTGATGGCGAAGCTGATCAATGGCGCCGAAATCAGGGGGCGGGTCAGCTTTATTGGATACCAGGCAAGCATTGCTACCCGGACCTACCGGGTGGAAGCAGAGCTGGATAATCCCGAGCGCAAACGCCTGGCAGGTGCCACTGCAACTTTGGAAATCGGATTGGGTGAGGTGGAAGCCCATGTGATTTCCCCTGCTTTGCTGCGTCTTGATGAGAAGGGACGCCTGAGTGTCGAGCATCTGTCGGAGGATGATCGGGTCGTGGTGACCCCGGTAGAACGGGTAAAAGCTTCCAATACGGCCCTCTGGGTTTCCGGCTTACCTCATAGCACCCGACTGATCACTTTAGGCAAGGGATTCGTCAGTCAGGGACAACAGGTTGATGCAGTGCCCGAGTCAGAGCTGACGAATGAGGGGATAGACTGATGGGACGTCTTATCCGGGCGATCATGGAACGCAGCCGTGCGGCCATGATTGTCCTGATCATGTTGTGGGCGGGTGGCTATTCAGCATTTGTCAGTATGCCGAAGGAGTCCAATCCGGACATCACCATACCTTATATATATGTGTCAGTATCCCACGAAGGGATCGCGCCTGATGATTCAGAGCGCCTGTTGGCGCGTCCATTGGAGCAGGAACTTCGCTCTCTGGAAGGCCTGAAGGAAATGACGGCGATAGGCGCTGAAGGATACGCCGCCATTACGCTGGAGTTTCAGGCCGGTTTTGATCCGGATCAGGCGTTGACGGACGTCCGTGAAAAAGTGGATACCGCAAAAGCCAAGCTTCCTGATGAAAGTGAAGAACCCCATGTTCAGGAGATCAATGTCTCCCAGTTTCCGGTATTGAATCTGGCATTGTCCGGACCGATGGCGGAAGAGCAGTTAATCTTTATCGCCAGGGAGCTCAAACGCTATCTGGAAGGCGTACCCGAAGTGCTGGAAGTGACGATCGGTGGTGACCGTGAAGACCTTCTTGAACTGGTCACTGATCCCCAGGTGCTCGAACAATACGGCATTGATTATACCCAGCTGTTTTCTCTGGTGACCAACAATAACCGTTTGGTTGCAGCAGGGAATATCGATACGGGGGCTGGTCGATTAACCGTCAAAGTTCCCGGCCTGCTGGAAAATCTGGTCGACCTGTTGGGGATGCCGATCAAGTATGTGGACGGGCAGGTTGTCACTTTTGGAGATGTGGCTACCGTGCAGCGCACCTTCAAGGATCCCCAGGGATTCGCCCGGGTGGATGGTAAGCCTGCTGTAGTACTGGAAGTGTCCAAGCGCTCCGGAGCCAATATTATTTATGCGATTGAAAAGGTGAAGGCCATCGTCACTGAGGCGAAAAAGTCCTGGCCTTCAACCCTGGAAGTCACCTACATCACGGATGAATCCAAAGAAATCCGTACCATGCTCAAGGATCTGTTGAACAATGTGTTATTCGCCGTTGTTCTGGTCATGATCGTTGTCATTTCTGCCATGGGCTTTAAACCTGCCACCTTGGTTGGATTAACCATACCGGGCGCGTTTTTTACGGGTTTGCTGGTGATTCAGGGGCTCGGATACACCCTGAATATCGTGGTGTTGTTCAGCTTGATATTGGTGGCAGGAATGCTGGTGGACGGCGCAATTGTTGTCACTGAGCTGGCTGACAGAAACCTGAAGGAGGGGCTTTCCCCCAAAGAGGCATTTGCGCAGGCGGCAACCCGGATGGCCTGGCCGGTTATTGCGTCCACGGCAACGACGTTGGCAGTGTTCCTACCTCTGTTGGTATGGCCTGGGATGGTGGGGGAGTTTATGAAGTATCTCCCGGCCACGGTCATTATCTGTCTGTTGGCATCCCTGCTGATGGCACTCATCTTCCTGCCGGTACTCGGTGCCTTGATTGGAAAAAAACAGGAGATTACCGAGCAGAGCACAGCGGAAGTCAGTCGCTTCACGCATGTATACGGAGCGGTTCTGGCAAGGCTGTTGGCAGCCCCCGGTAAAACCCTGCTGATGTTTGTGGCGGTGCTGGTGCTGATTTATGTTGCCTATGGCCGTTATAACCACGGTATTGAGTTTTTTCCGGATGTGGAACCGGAGTCCGCCCAGTTGTTAGTCCATGCCCGTGGGGATTATTCCATCCATGAGAAGGATGACATGGTGAAGATGGTGGAGGACAGGCTGCAGGGCATGCCGGAGGTTCGAGCCTTGTATGCCAGGTCGATTGCTCAGGCGGACGGGCAGCTTGGTGAAGATGTCATCGGTCAGTTGACCTTCCAGTTTCAGGATTGGCAGGAGCGTCGTCCGGCCAATGATATTCTCGAAGACATGAGAAGGAGAGCAGCGGATTTGCCTCTATCGCTCGAATTCCGGAAACAGGATGATGGGCCTTCTCAGGGCAAGCCAATCAGAGTTCGCGTCAGTGGTGGTGAAGACTCTTTGATTGCCGGGGTCAATGAGATCCGGTCCCGCATGGAAAATCTGGGCGGGCTGATTGATATCTCAGATGATCGTTCGATACCGGGTATTGAGTGGCGTCTGGAAGTGGATCGCGAGCAGGCGGCACGCTACGGTGTCGATGTCGCCACGGTGGGTAACGCGGTTCAATTGGTTACTACAGGACTCAAATTGGCGGACTACCGGCCGGACGATGCGGACGAGGAAGTGGATATTCGTCTCAGAATGCCGACCAATGTTCGTAACCTGGATACCCTTGGCCAACAAATGCTGACAACGCCTTATGGTCCGGTTCCCTTGTCGAACTTCGCCCGACTGGTGCCGGCCGAAAAGACGGGAACGATCCGTCGGGTAGATGGTGAGCGTGCCTACATCATCGAGGCAGATATTGTTCCGGGAGAGCAGGCGGACGAGCGTTTGACTGCGCTGAAGGATTCCCTGGCTGCAAACCCGGTTCACGGTATTCGAATTACCTATTCCGGGGAAGATGAAGATCAACAGGAAACCATGATCTTTCTGGGACAGGCATTCATTGTGGCGATTATGTTGATGGCGTTGATTCTGGTGATTCAGTTCAACAGTGTCTATCAGGCTGTTCTGGTGTTAAGCGCCATTGTCTTTTCCACTGCCGGCGTTCTGCTGGGATTGCTGGTGACTGGTCGCGCCTTCGGAATTGTCATGGTGGGACTTGGATTGATCGCTCTGGCGGGAATCGTTGTAAACAACAACATCATTCTGATCGACACCTATAATCAGTTCCGGCGTAGCGGGGCATCTCCCTTTGAGGCAGCGCTTTATACCGGTAAATTACGTTTGCGCCCGGTACTGTTGACGGCCATTACCACAGTGTTGGGGCTGTTGCCGATGGTGCTGGGAGTCAACGTAGACCTGATTGAACCCTCATTGGGTATCGGGGCTCCTTCAACCCAGTGGTGGACGCAGCTTTCCAGTGCGATTGCCGGTGGTTTGACCTTCGCTACCTTCCTGACGCTATTGATTACACCTTGTCTGCTGGTGGCGGGAGACAACCTGTCCATAAAACTACGACGCAGGAAGCGTCACGAAGGGGATGGGCATCATTACAAAGAAGGGAGTGTCACTGATGAGCATCTGATTTATCAGACGAGGCTTTCGTCCCAGGAAGAAGATCTCTCAACCACGACCGGCAGGTAAAAAACTGCCGGGACGAGGGAAAAAAATGATGCATAAAAAGCAGTTAGAGGTTTAAATAAGACCCAGTGTCAATAGGTGGAAATTGGTGGTGAGGTGAATAGACCTTCAATTGGCTGGCGGGAATGGGTGAGCCTGCCGGAATTGGGAATTTCCCATATCAAGGCTAAAGTGGATACCGGCGCACGGACTTCGGCCTTACATGCTTTTCAAGTGGAACCTTTCGAAAGGGACGGACGTCAGTTCGTCCGCTTTTCTCTACATCCTATCCAGAAAAATACCGAGATAGTCGCGACCTCTGAAGCGCCGGTGGTCGACTACCGGCAAGTCACAGACTCTGGCGGACATCGGGAAATGCGGTATGTCATTGAAACCGAGATCTCTGCCGGCGAGCATCAGTGGAAAGCTGAATTTACCCTGACCAACAGAGAAGACATGAAGTTTCGCATGTTGTTGGGAAGGACGGCGCTTCGTGGTCGATTCCTGGTGGATGCTGAGAAGTCTTATCTGGTTGGAAAAGAGCCGACCTTTACGAGTTGATTAATGCGCAACATGCGCTCGGGCCTTGGAAAATGGCGAATAAAGCGTTTGAATTGAATGGCACCATCGTTAACCCCGGAGAGCGTAAGACCATCGATCTTCAGGTGGCGCAACTCTACACACACACGCCATTGTGTATTCCGGTTCAAGTGATATGTGGTAAGCGGGCAGGACCTACCTTATTGGTGTGTGCGGCCATACACGGAGACGAAATTAACGGCGTTGAAGTCATCCGCCGTCTCCTGAAGTTGAAATCATTGAACCGGATTCGTGGGACGTTGGTGGCTGTCCCCATCGTTAACGTATTCGGATTTATTCAAAGAACCCGATATCTTCCGGACAGGCGCGACCTGAATCGCTGTTTTCCCGGAACCCAGGATGGAACCTTGGGCGGTCGGATAGCCAATCTGTTCGTGTCCAATATCGTTGAACGTTGTACTCATGCCATAGACCTGCATACTGCGGCGATCCACCGGGATAACCTTCCCCAGATCAGGGTGAACATGCAACACGAACAATCTGCGGAAATGGCCCGGGCCTTCGGGGTTCCGGTCATTCTTAATGCGGAACTGCGCGAAGGTTCCCTGCGTGAAACAGCAGACCGACACGACATTCCTGTTATCACCTACGAAGCGGGCGAAGCCTTGAGGTTCAATGAGGTGTCCATAGCCCTGGGGGTTCGGGGTGTCACGAATGTGATGCGTCAACTGTCCATGATTCCGACCAAGCAAGGGCGGCCGGAACGGAAGATCAAACCCTCAGTTGCCAAGGGAAGCCGATGGGTGAGGGCGGAGATCGATGGCATCCTAAGGCCGGTGGTGCATTTGGGCGCAAGAGTGGAAGAGGGTGAAACCCTGGGAATGCTCGGCTCTCCGTTTGGCACTCAGGAAGTACAGGTTAAAGCGCCCTATCATGGCATTGTTATCGGAAGGGTAAACCTGCCATTGGTGAATGAAGGGGAGGCGCTATTCCATATTGCCCGCTTTGATAGAGTCGGAGAAGCTGAACGGCAGATGGAAGTACTGGTATCCGAGGTGACCAGTAACGCCGAACTGGATCCGGATAACCTTCCGATCGTCTAGCCTTCGATCCTATTCTGAGATCTTGTGACTGAATTCCTGTTCCAGAATATTGTTGCCACCTTGTTTTTGCATCCCACAAAAAAGGAGATTCCACATCAGTAGAATCTCCCTTTCTGATTTCATCGGTCAGTATCTAGGTCATCGACCTGATAGGGTTTATTGACCTTCAAGCGCCAATAACACCGCCATCCTCACGTGTGATCATCACTACACTGGAGCGGGGCTTGGCGTTACCGCCTTGAGGGAAGTTTGAGGCTTGCAGATCTTCGCCCGGATGTTGAATACCGATGAACATGGTCCGGTGGTCTGGGCTGAAGGTCAGTCCGGTAATTTCGCAGGCAACCGGCCCGACCAGGAAGCGCTTGATTTCTCCGCTATCTGGGTCGGCGCACAACATCTGGTTGTTACCCATGCCGGCGAAATCGCCTTCATTCTTGTAATTGCCATCGGTCTGAATCCACAAGCGGCCGTCTTTATCAAAACCGATGCCATCCGGGCTGTTAAACATATTACCCTTGTTAATATTGGCGCTGCCCGCGTAGGCATCTGAGTGCACGTCCGGATTACCGGCAACGGCAAACAGATCCCACTCAAAAATGTGATTGGTGTGGTCGCCATTGGCAGGAGTCCAGCGCAGGATCTGACCATAATGGTTCTTTTCGCGGGGGTTGGGGCCGCCGACAGGCTGCCCTTCCTTGCCGCGGTTTTTGTTGTTGGTAAGCGTGCAGTATGCCTGACTACCGGAGGGGTGTACCGCCACCCATTCAGGACGATCCATGGTGGTTGCTCCCACCTGCTTCGCCGCTTTACGGGCAAAAATTAACACCTCAGCCTGATCGGCGAAACCATTGGCACTGGTCAGGCCATTCTTACCATGCGTCAGCTCAATCCATTTACCCTGACCTTTGCCATCCGTCATGGTGAACTGGGCGACGTAGAGGGTTCCTTCTTCCAGCAGACTACGGTTAGCCGACTGATTGGAAGGATTGTATTTGCCTTTGGAGACAAATTTGTAGAGGTGTTCTCCACGTTCATCGTCGCCGAGATAGACCACCACGTGGCCGTCCTTGTTGACGTGCAATGCAGCGTTTTCATGTTTGAAGCGGCCAAGTGCGGTCCGTTTCATTGGCTTGGAGTTCGGATCCATTGGATCGATTTCAACCACCCAGCCGAAGCGATGAGGCTCATTAGGATTCTTGGCAAAATCGAAGCGATCATCGTGCTTGTGCCAGTTGTATCCTGCGCCTTTGGCCTTGATGCCATAGAGTTTCTGTTCAGTAGATTCCTGACCTTCATTGGCCGAACCAAAATAGCCGTTGAAGTTCTCTTCGCAGGTCAGATAGGTTCCCCATGGTGTTTGGCCATTGGAGCAGTTGTTCATGGTGCCGAATACCTTCTTACCACTGGTGTCGGCGGCAGTCTTCAGCAGATCGTGTCCAGCCGCAGGGCCGGTCAACTCCATTTCAGTCTGCACGTGGATGCGGCGGTTGTATTTGGAATCCTTGACCAGGCTCCAGCGGTTGGCTGCACCCTTGCGAATTTCAAATACGGAAACACCGTGAGCGTACTGGGCTTTCAGCACGTCATCCATGGTTAGTTTATTGCCCTGGTGATCGAACAAGTATTCGTAGTTGGTGTATTCATTGTTGATGGCCATCACTGCGCGGTCATCGCTCAATGGGAAGAGGCTCATGCCGTCATTGTTGTCGCCGAATTGCTGCTCCTGATCGGCTGCCGGGCAGGTACCGCTGGGGTCGAACTCCGGTGCGTTGGTAAACAGTGGATCTCCCCAGGAGACCAGAACATCCCAGTTGTAGCCTTTGGGTAGGACAATCGTGTCAGCAGTGGAGGCGGCGATAGGTTCAAAGTGTGCGGCCATGCTTTTTGAGGAGGCTGCCAGAGCCTTGCCGACGGGCGACAGGGCAAAGACACTGCCAACGCTGATGGCCATTCCTGCGCCCAGAAGCTTACGGCGGGATATGACCGCGTCAGCGAGTTGACTGAATTCGGTTTCTTCCAAACGGGGGGTGTTTTCAAAATCTAAAAGATCGTGACGCTGACTCATGGATTGATCCTTTTACTGTCATTTTGAGTATTCGCCGACAAGCCTATTAAGATTCTGTGACAGAAAGATTTCAGGTCCTCGTGAAACAAGAATTTTAAGCGGCCAGTACCTGAGGAATAAAGAGGAAGCATAAGGAGAAGAATAAAGAGGAGGCAACAGATTAAGTGAGGGAAAGATAAAACGCCTGCGGTAGTAATAGAAAATGGTAGACTTGTATCGTTGCAAAAGAATGAGCCCGCATGAGCCGCCAGCCAAAAAGCCAGAACGATAAAACCGAAAACGATGCCGAACCGGTCACCTCAAGATCCGGTCTGCAAGCCAGCCTGAGCCTGTATGCTGACCAACAGCAACCTTTTAGTCACTCCCAGGTCGATTTACTGAAAGCTGTTTCGGAATGCGGGTCCATTTCCAAAGCCGCCAAGCAGGTTGGAATCAGCTATAAGACCGCCTGGGACCGTATTGATGCGATGAATAATATGTCCGCGCAGCCCTTGGTTGTCCGCTCGACAGGAGGGGCTCATGGCGGAGGAACTTCGCTGACAGAGTTTGGCAAAAAAATCGTCGAAGGATTTCAGGCGCTGCAGAAAGAGCACGAAGAGTTTGTCCAGCGGCTTGGTCGCAAATTGCACTCTATCAATGATATTGCCAGCTTTATGAGGTCCGGATCCGTGAAGACCAGCGCTCGTAATCAATACCGCGGTGTTGTCACGCGGATCACACCTGGCGCGGTGAATACCGAGGTGGAACTCCGTATCAGTGATTCCCAGAATCTGGTGGTGATGATTACCCAGGACAGCGTCGAGGCGCTCGGGCTTCAAATCGGCCATCAGGTTATGGCGTTAGTGAAGGCTTCCTGGATTCTGATAAGCAAAGATATCCATGTTGCGACCAGCGCGAGGAATAAGCTGATCGGGAAAGTCGCCAGAATCGAGACCGGCGCTGTGAACGGCGATGTGGTCATTGACCTGGGTGAAGGAAAGTCTGTCAGTGCTAATATCACTAACACCAGCATTGCTGAATTGGGTCTTGCTGTCGGCGATACCGCTTGCGCCTTGTTCAAGGCTTCGAGTGTGATTCTGGTGGCTGACTGAAATGCTTTAGGATGTGGCGATTATCTGACAACCGCCGCTGATTTGATCTGTGCCCATATTTGGCGTCCCGGCGCCAGTTCAAGGTGATGAACGGACCTATGTGTCACACGGGAAATAAGATAATCGTTTCCGACTCTGAGTTTTACCGATGAAATTGCTTCATTCTCATCTGGCGTGATTTCCAGAATTTCGCCCTGCAAACGGTTCAAGATGCTGGTGTCGTCGTGCGGCTGAAGTGCCAGACTGACATCCCGGGCCAGAATTCGAATCCTGATTACCTGTCCAAGTGCTTCGCCGGTATCGCGCACCCAGAGACTGCCACCTGAAAACTCTGCCCGTACCAGATGCCAATCCACATCTCTTTCGGTAATTCGGCCTTCGATGACAACCCCCGAGTCATCTCCCAATTTGATAGGGAGATCGAGGTTCGCCAGAACTTCTTTCAGGGGCCCCTGGGCAACGGCGCGACCTTGATCCATCACCACCAGATGATCTGCCAGTCTGGCAACTTCGTCGGCAGCATGGCTGACATAGATTATTGGGATAGCGGATTGTTCCCGGACGCGTTCCAGGTAAGGGAGAATATCCTGCTTGCGCGCGAAATCCAGCGCAGCCAAGGGTTCGTCGAGCAGCAGAATGCGGGGGTGAATCATCAAGGCCCGGGCAATGGCGACTCTTTGTCGTTCGCCACCGGAGAGTTCTGAAGGATGTTGATTGAGGATATTTTCGATTCCCATCAATGACAGGATTTGTCGATAGTCCGTGTCGGATATCCGATTTGTCGATCTCTTTATGGCAAAAGCCAGATTTTCCCTGGCCGTTAAATGGGGGAACAGACTGGATTCCTGAAAGACATAGCCTATGGGTCTTTTATAAGGGGGGAGAAACTTTTTGTCCGCCTGCCAGGTTTCTCCATTGATTTGCAGGTGACCGCCGGGTGCTTTGTGCAATCCGGCAATACACCTTAACAATGTGGTTTTACCGGACCCCGAATGACCGAAAATGGCTGTCACTCCCTGATCAGGAAGCTTGAGATTCACATCCAGTGAAAAGCGTTCGTGGCGAGAGGCTGGAAACTGCAATTTGAATCTGGCGGTAATAGGCGTCGACGACACTTGTCAGACCCCCTTGGGAAGCAAATAGATTCGGCGCCGGTGCTGAAATAGGTAGAGTCCGGCAAGCACCACAAATGAAAAGATTACCATGGCACCTGATAACCAATGCGCCTGGGCATAGTCCAACGCTTCCACATGGTCATATATCTGTACGGATATCACCCGTGTTTCATTGGGAATATTGCCGCCGATCATCAGTACGACGCCAAACTCGCCCACCGTATGAGCAAAACCGAGGATGGCTGCGGTGACAAAACCGGGTTTGGCCAGGGGAATCACGACAGAAAAAAAGGTGTCCCAGGGGCCGGCCCTTAATGTGGCAGCCACTTCCAGGGGACGCTCGCCGATAGCTTCCATGGCATTCTGGATCGGTTGAACCACAAAAGGCATGGAATAAAGGACGGAAGCCACGACTAATCCCGAGAAGGTGAAGGGGAGAGTTCCCAGCCCCATCGCTTGCGTGATCTGACCGACAACACCGTTCGGCCCCATGACAATGAGAAGATAGAACCCCAGAACGGTGGGAGGAAGAACCAAAGGCAGCGCAACGACGGCACTGATCGGCCCCTTAAGCCAGGAGTGGGTTCGTGCCAGCCACCAGGCAATAGGTGTACCTATGACTAACAATAAGCAGGTCACCGTGCCGGCCAGCTTTAGCGTCAAAAATATCGCGTTGATGTCTGCGTCGGTAAATCCCACTGTCGTTTCTCTTAATAAAGTCTCTTATTTGTTTCTCTTAATTAAAAGAGTTTGGTCGTTTCACTCAACATTATTCAATCGCAGGGCCTTCGTTCTGATAACCAAAAGACTCGATCACTGACCGGGCCCGTTTGGTTTTCAGATAGGCAAACAGGTCTATGACAGCCTGATTTTTTTCGCCTTTCTTCAGTACAACGGCGTCCTGGCGAATGGGGGCGTAAAGCTCTTTTGGGACGATCCAGGCAGAACCTTGAGCCAGTTGCCCGTTGGCGTATATCTGTGACAAAGCGACAAATCCCAGGTCAGCATTGCCGCTACCGACAAACTGATAGGTCTGGGAAATATTTTCCCCTTGAACCCATTTAGCCCGACTTGTTTTGTCTAAACCCAAATTGGTCAATACCTGAACTGCAGCCGCTCCATAGGGTGCCAGTCTGGGGTTCGCCAATGCCAGTTTGTTGAACTGGTTGCGCCGCAGGACATCGCCATTCTGATCCATCTGCTGATTGATTGACCACAGGGCCAGAGCGCCAACCGCATAGGTGAGGCGGCTGCCTGACACTGTCTGTCCAGCTTGTTCCAATGCGGCAGGCTTGGCCTGATCTGCTGAAAAGAAAGCATCAAAAGGCGCTCCATTGGAAATCTGGGCAAAGAATTTACCGGAGGAGCCAAAAGCCAAATGAATCCTGTGCCCTGATTGGCGTTCAAAATCCGTCGCCAGTTCCTGCATGGCAGAGGTGAAATTGGAGGCCACGGCGATAGTCGCTTCTTCCGCCACACAGGGTTTTGCCAGGATTAACATCAACAGAAAACAAAATACTGACTTCTTCATTGCTCACATCCGGTTTGAGTTTCCAGTCCTTGTTTGACTCTTCATTTACAGTTTGAGCTTCCAACTCCTGTTTAACTGTCCAGGACCGAAGACTATTCAGGTCCTGAATGAGAGTGCCTTACTTTTGCCATACTTTGGCCTGTTTGAGCGGTCTTGGCGCAGAGTCGGCCAACAGCAGTGTGAGGACTGGCAAGGAGTAAAGAAAGTGTTCGTTATATAGTGGACTATATAACGGTGTTGGGCAAGCTGGAAAATGCATCATCCGGGCCGATGAAAGGATATCGCTGGAAACTAATCAGATGCAGTCGACGAAGGGGCTGGCTCCCGGTTATAGGGTAGGAGCCAGCGATTGGCTAACGGTATTTGTCTACCGATTTCTTTACCGGCTGCAGGCTTTTCTGCTGAAGATAGTCACGCCACTTGGTGATGAAAACAACATTGGGAATGACGGCAAACAGTGCGGTCTCAAGAAATAACCCGAGAGGAAGCAGCAGACTAATAACCGCGAGAGTATAAATGCTGATCCTGAAGCAGTCCCTGCAGAGGATGTATCTTTCATATTCTGAGAGAAGTTCTTTGCGCACCCGTTTATAGAGCCACAGCATGAAAAAGCTGTTCTCTCTACGTTCCAGTTGGCGCTCTTGTGCTTCGGTTAACATGATGTCTCCCTATTGGATCTACGACTTTGGTCTAACATTTCGTATTAGACTAAAGTCTAAGGAGTCGATCAAATATTAATCGTTAATGAAATAAGCAAAAGTCATAGCCAGAGGGTGGCAAATACCCTCCGGTTATGAAATGGCGGGGGTTTCCGATGGAAATCCAGGGGCTATCAGTGGTGCTCGTGGTCGTTGCCGGAAAGAGACTGAGCCACGATAAAAGTATCGATCTGCTGGTTGCGTTCAAACACCAAAGTGACCGGCAGGCGCTCCCCGGGTCTGATCTGGCGTTCGATTTTCATGATCATGACATGATATCCCGCAGGTTGAAGTTCTACAGTTTTACCAGGGGGAAGCGCAACTCCCTCAGGAACTGGCTGCATTTCCATCATGCCATTGTTGTCACGGGTCTCGTGAATTTCGAATTTTTTTGCCCAGTCACCTTTGATGGCAACCAGTCGGTCCTGATGATCGGACATGTTGGTCAATGTCATGTAACCGGCACCGTTCATGCCAGCAACAGGAACCATACGCATCCAGGGGTGTTTAACCATGATGTCGCCTTCTTTAGCTCCATGGCTGAAGGCTGGGGCGGAGATAGATGACAGCAGAATGAGGGCGGAAAGTAAGAGTTTTTTCATGTTCAAAATGAGTAAGTTATGAGTGATTGTTAAGGTTCGGCTTAGTTTGTTGATATGGAGCTCGATAATACTCGTAAACAGATAAATAGATCAAAGTGGATATTATCTCAGTCTGTTCGATCTGTACTCAGGAGGTGCCTTGATGAAGCTTTATCATTACTGCATTTGGTTGTCCCTGACGTTAGCTGTGCCAGCCGTGTCCGCATGGGGCAGTGAGGAAGAGCAGATCGTTGAGCGCGAGTTGATCATTGATGTAATCAAAACGCAAATCGAGGCATTCAGGACCGATGATGTCCTCACGGCTTTCATGCAGGCGTCTCCCGGCGTGAAGAGAAATCTGATCACGGCGGAGAATTTCATCAATATGGTGAGATACCACTATACAGCGGTTTATCGCCCCCAGTCCGTAACCTATCTGGAGATGGAAGTGGCTGAGCCATACCGGGTACAGCACTTGATGATTATCGGACCCGAAGGATATGGATGGGACGCCTACTTTGTGATGGAACAACAGTCGGATGGCCGGTGGACCATCGGGGGGGTCCATCTGGTAAAACGTGATGATATTCCAGTTTAAGAAGTGCTGATAAATAACTGAATGTTATCATTAAATCTAAATTTACGATGAATCCTCCAAAAAATGATCTGGAGCAATCCCGGATCTGTTTCCTTGTTCTAGAGTGTAGCCTGTTCATTCGGAATAAAACTCCGTTAGGTGGGTTATCCACTCGAGCAGGTCTTAGATCGAGGCCTGCTTTTTTCTTTCTCTTTAATTCCCTATATTTGAATTCCTGGTAGCACACAACTTTCATTCAACATGATCGGTCATGGAGATGATGAATGCCCGGACAATGGCATACCCAGACCCCGGAAGCTGTACTACGTCAATTAAATACCGCGTCTGGTGGACTCGAATCAATCGAGGCACAGAGGCGTATTTCCCAATTTGGTGAAAACCGAATCCCGGATAGCCGAAAGCAAACTCTTTTCTCGATGTTTATTCGGCAATTTGCGGATGTCATGATTCTGGTTCTGCTGGCGGCGGCTGTCATTTCCGGCGTGGTGGGGGATGTCGAGGATACTCTCGCCATTCTCTGCATCGTACTGATCAATGCCTTGATCGGAGCCTCTCAACAATATCGGGCGGAGAAAGCTGTCGCCGCTTTGAGGGAAATGTCCGCACCGGACGCTCAGGTGCATCGTGATAGTCGTCTTCAGACTCTGGCTGCTGTCCTTCTGGTTCCCGGCGACATAGTGGAGCTGGAAGCCGGAAATCAGATTCCAGCTGACCTCAGGCTGATTTCAGCTGAACAACTGGAGGTGGACGAATCTGCTTTAACCGGAGAATCCCATACGGTCTCAAAAGATGTGGATGCTCTGACGGACGACAACGCGCCCATAGGTGATCGTATCAACATGGCCTATAAAAGCACCCTGGTGACAAAGGGGAAGGCTCGCGGGGTCGTGGTCGATACCGGTCTGAATACCCAGGTAGGGCAGATCGCGGCACTGCTGCAGGCTCATAAAGAAGCCAAAACTCCGCTACAGGTTCGGCTGGCGAGTTTTGGTCGGTATCTGGCACTGGCGGTCATCGGGATATGTGCATTGGTCTTTGTTGCCGGTCTGCTTCAGGGGCAGCCCATATTACTGATGTTTCTTACCGCGGTATCCCTGGCGGTGGCAGCCATTCCCGAGGCATTACCGGCAGTGGTAACGATTTCCCTGGCGTTGGGAGCGCACAAACTGATCCGTCAGAATGCCCTGGTGAGGAATCTACCGGCGGTTGAGACATTGGGGTCTGTTACCTATATCTGCACAGACAAGACCGGCACCCTGACGTTAAACAAAATGACGGCTGAGCGGATCGTTTCATTGGAGGGAGAAGGAGCTGACATGGGATTCATGGCTCCGGCTCTCCGTAGCGCTTGTGGGACAATACTGGCATTGAATAATGATATGTCAGAACGAAACGGTGAACTGACCGGCGAACCCACTGAACAGGCCTTGTATGACCTGGCTGTCGATAATGGCTTTGAGAAAGAGGAACTGTCCCGGATCTATCCCCGCATCAAGTCATTAACATTCGACAGTATTCGTAAAATGATGACCACGGTACATAGGGACGACACCGGCTATCTGGCTCTGGTCAAGGGGGCACCGGAAGTGGTGATTCCCAGATGTAATCAAGCGGCCGTGGGTGAGGGCGAACAACTGTTCAGCAGACTGTTCACCAATAAACAAGCCGTATTGGATCAGGTTGATCAGCTGGCCCGTGACGGCTATCGGGTACTTGCACTGGCTAGAAAGAGAGTTGCCGGTGAGTTACGACCTGAGAATGAGGATAGCCTTGAGGAGAATCTAACCTTTATTGCGTTGGTTGTCCTGGTCGATCCTCCAAGGGATGAAGCGCCGGCCGCCGTGCGGGATTGCCATACAGCGGGCATTACACCGGTAATGATTACCGGTGATCATCCGGCCACTGCCCATGCTATTGCCAGAAGGTTGGGTATTTCCACAGAGCAGGATAAGGCTATCACAGGAGCTGAACTGGCCTCTATCAGTGACGAACGGCTATTGGAAACGGTGAGAGACATCCGGGTCTATGCCCGAGTCAGCCCTGAACAGAAACTGCGGATTGTGAAGGCATTGCAGCACCAGGGCGAGTTTGTTGCGATGACCGGAGATGGTGTTAACGATGCCCCGGCCATCAAGCACGCAAACATTGGTATCGCCATGGGAATGAAAGGAACTGACGTGGCCAGAGGCGCGGCGGATATGGTGTTGCTGGACGATAATTTCAGCACCATTGTCAATGCGGTTCGGGCGGGTCGCAGGATATTTGATAACATTCGAAAATTTATCAGCTACACCATGAGTTCCAATTCCGGAGAGATCTGGACACTGTTTCTTGCACCGTTTCTGGGATTGCCGATACCGCTGTTGCCGATTCATATACTTTGGATCAATATCGTGACAGACGGACTTCCCGGATTGGCCTATACGGCGGAACCGGCGGATAGCAATGTGATGGAGCGAAAGCCAAGAGCACCTGATGAAAGCATTTTCGCCCACGGCATGTGGCAGCACATTATCTGGGTCGGACTATTAATCGGTGGGCTGTCCATCGGTTCCCAGGCCTGGGCGATTGCCAAGGGCGCAGAGTACTGGCAGACGGTGGTATTTACGGTGTTGACGCTGTCCCAGTTGTTTCATGCCCTGGCGGTACGCAGTGAATCCGTTTCATTGTTCACCCAGGGACTATTTTCCAACCGCGCCATGCTCCTGGCGGTCGGCCTGACCATTTTGCTTCAGTTGGCGGTAATCTATGTACCGTTGCTCAATAACATTTTTCATACGAAACCCATCCCTTTGTCAGACCTGATTGTCTGCTTTGCTATTTCCTCGATAGTGCTATGGGCTGTGGAGATTGAGAAGTGGTTGATTCGACGCAAGTGGATATATGGCGAAGTAAAAATTGACGTGAGTCATTTGTCTGTCCGGCCTTGATTCTGCCTGTAATGCTTATTGATCCAGGTCATAAACCGCTGCCGTTTTATTACTAAACTGTCACCTGCCAAAAATATTTAACCCACTGTTTTATAACAGAAAAGCAAAATCTAAAGAAATTATAGGTAGGTAGCAGTATGAATCAACGTGGAAGTATGAATAGAAAATTCAATCTGGGTCTCTCCGCTCTGACCATCGGGCTGGTGCTGGCCTCAGGAAGTGTCATGGCTTATGAGAAGGGCGATTTTGTTGTTCGGGGCGGCCTGGCGATGGTCGATCCAAATGATGACAGCTCTGAACTCTCTCTGAACGGCACCGGCCTGGCCGACACCAGCGTTAGCGTGGATGACGACACTCAGTTGGGCCTGACGCTTACCTACATGTTCATGGACAAAGTCGGGGTGACGCTGCTTGGTGCCACGCCTTTCAAACATACCGTTACGGCAAAAGGTGTCACGGCGGATGATCTTAAGACCGCCGAGGTTAAACACCTTCCTCCCACGGTGACAGTCCAGTATTTTCCTCTGGATGCGCAGTCCGCTTTCCAACCTTATGTCGGAGTAGGGTTGAATTACACCAAGTTCTTTCAGGAAGAACTGACCTCTGATTTCAAGGATGTATTGGGCGATGGCAAAATCAAACTCGATGATTCTTTCGGATATGCGTTGCAACTGGGTGCGGACTATAAGCTTTCCAGCAATATTGTCCTGAATGCGGCCATCTGGAGCATCGACATTGATACCACCGCCACGATTGATCTGGATTCTGGTTCACAGATCAAGACAGACGTTGATATTGATCCGATGGTTTACATGGTGGGCGTTGGTTACCAGTTCTGATTCCAATTTTCTTTCCTAATCCGGCAAAGGGATAAGGAAGAGGTCGCTAGGAAAATGTAGAAAAGAAAAGGGCGAACCTGCTGTTACGGGGTTCGCCCTTTTTGTCTACGGAGCTTCTATTTTAGAGGAGCTCTAAAGTTTAAAGTTGGCGACCACGCCAGACAGATCCTGCGCCAGCCGTGCCAGTTCAATACTGGCATGGGACGTTTTCTCAGCACCTTCGGCGGTATGGTCCGCCACATCCCGGATATTCACCAGATTTCTGTCCACCTCCCGTGCCACATGGGCCTGTTCTTCCGAGGCGGTCGCAATGCTGATGTTCATTTCATTAATCTGACCGACCATGCGCATGATTTCTTCCAGTGCCGCATCTGCTGCTTCTGCCAGAGAGAGCGTTTTGTGAGTGTGGTCGTTACTGGAGGACATGGAGCTGACGGCCTTCTTGGAAACACTTTGGATGCCTTCAATAATCTGGGTAATTTCCCGGGTGGATTCCTGAGTCCGATGTGCCAGCGCGCGGACTTCGTCAGCCACCACGGAGAATCCGCGCCCTTGTTCACCGGCTCGGGCGGCCTCAATCGCAGCGTTCAGCGCGAGCAGGTTAGTCTGTTCGGCGATCCCGCCAATGACTTCGAGTACGCGGGTAATCTCGTTAATCTGGTTCGCGAGATCCTGAATTTCTTCAGCCGTATTGCTGACCGAGCTGGTCAGTTCGACCAATGACTGACGGGTTTCCTTCACCTGATGACGGCCATCCCGGGAAATGGTTTCGGTGCTCTGGGATACTTCCGAGGCATTGTTGGCATGCTGGGCGACTTCGTCTACCGCGGCAGACATTTCAGTGACCGCTGTTGCGGCCATTTGGATTTCGTTGTTCTGCTTGGTCAGGGCGTTGGTGGAATCCTGGGTCAGCTCGCTCAGGTTCTCCGACGCGGAATTCACCTGTGTTGCAGCAGAGGTAATCTGTTGCAGCGTATTGCGCAGGCGCTCCTGCATTTCCGCCAGAGCCTGTTGCAGGTCCGATATTTCGTCCTGGCCTTCAACCGTGATTTCATGGCTGAGATCGTTATCAGCAATGTGTCTAGCAGCCTCCAGCACCGATACCAACGGTTTATTGATGCTCCGTGTGAGGAACACGGCAAAGGCAATCGTAATAATTGCCGCAAGCCCGATCGCCATGATCATCAGCTTTTCCGCATCGTTATACAGAATCTGTGCCCGAGATTTGGCGGCATCCGCCCCGGCAGCAGCATAGTCGGAAAGAGACAGATAGACTTTGCGTAGTTGCTCAAGACGTTCATTACTGGCGCCGGTCATGATCTCTCGGGCTTCCTCTTTGAACTTGACCCGTGACAATTCGATCATTTCATCATGGGTCGCCAGATAGTCTTTCCAAACGTTGAGGAGCTTTTGATACAGGGCATTTTCTTCTTCGGAAGAGATAAGCTCCTTATAGGCATCCATGTGGCCCAGTAACACTTTTTGAGCTTCTTTCATGCGCTCATCGGCATCAATGATTTCCTGATTGAAATCTGCCATGACGTGCAGGAGTTCCTGGGTACGGAAAAAATTGATCGATGCCTGGATGTCACCCAATACACGCTGGCGGGGTAACCAGTCTTCGGCAATTTCAGCGGACGATTGGCTGATTTCCACCATCTGTTTCAATGAGAAGAGTCCGAGCCCCAAAATGAAAGCCAGGGCCACGACAAATCCAGCCGCCGTCCTGATTCCGATCTTGAATCGCCTGATTGACATCTGATACCTCCGCAAGGTGCTGATAGTTAGCTGTGAGATCCCTCCTGCAGCTCGACAAAACGGTGTGATCACCCGCCTAAAGAGACCGGCATGCTTTTAAGCATAGAAGAGAAAAGGGGAGGTTGCGAAGAGGAATGTGTTCCACCTCCCGGGGATAACCGGCGAAAAGAAGTAAGTTGCGGAAATAAAAAAATGCAGAATGGGATAAAGCCGACGAGAAAAACGTCGAAGAAAAAAGGCGGTGAACCCAAGGTCGCGGGTTCACCGATAGTTGCTTACTGATCGACGTTTTCGTCCTGATACAGTCTGAGGACACTGGAAAAGTCCAGCCCGCCGTTGCCCTTGGCTTTATGCAGGCTGAACAGCGCTCTTGCCTGGGATCCCATGGGAACGGGGGAGGAACTTTGTTGGCTAAGGTCCATGGCCAGGCCAAGGTCCTTGAACATCAGGTTTACCTGGAAACCACCCTGATAATTATTGGATGAAGGCACACCTTCCATGACACCCGGATAGGGGTTGTACAGCTGAAGAGCCCAGTTGCTGCCGGAACTCTGTTTCATGATCTCGGAGAGAACGGCAGGGTCCAGTCCGTTCTTAACGCCCATATTCAATGCCTCACAGGTTCCGGTCATGAGAATTGCCAGGAGCATGTTGTTACAGGCTTTGGCAATTTGCCCGGCACCGTGATCACCAGCATGGAATATGTTTTTGCCCATACATTCGAGAATGGGTTTGGCACTTTCGTACTGTTCTTTGGAGCCGCCGACCATAAAGGCCAGAGTTCCGGCCTTGGCGCCACCGACGCCACCTGATACCGGCGCATCGATAAATTGCAGCCCACGTCCGGTCCCGATTTCTGACAATCGCTTGGCTGTTGCTGCCTCAATGGTGGAGGAATCGATAATCAAGGTATCTTCCGATATGACATCGAAAAGCGGTGTTTCTCCTGTGACAAACAGATGCTCTACGTGTCTTCCCGCAGGCAGCATGCTGATTAAAAAATCCACCTCTTTCGCGGCATCAACGGCGGATTCCGCAGCGACCGCTCCGGCCTCTACCACAGGAACGAGTGCTTCGCTGTATAGATCGAACGCTTTAACCCGATGACCGGCCTTTGCCAGGTTGATGGCCATGGGGCCTCCCATGTTACCCAGGCCGATAAATCCAATTGTTGCCATAGTGATCACCTTCTTGTGTTGTTTTTATATTCAGGACCAGAGTTTCATTAATGGATTCCGGTCACGTTGCTGATCCCAGAACGGAAGAAAGAATTTAGCCACATCCTCTTCTTTAACCTCGGATACGGACTTCCTCATCCATTCAGGTTTGCCGTCTTTATCGACCAATAACGCGCGAACACCTTCCTGAAGGTCTCCTCCGTGAGAAATATTGACCGAGAGAATCAGTTCACTCTCAAATACCTCCTTGAGTGATCTGTGTTTGGATTCGTGCCACTGGCGGTAACACAAATGCATTGCCAGCGGGCTTCCCCTTTTCAGGGTTTTCTGGGCTTTCATCATCCAGGGATCTTCGGTTCTGAAATCGATGACCTTCTGTACCAGCTCCGGCAGACTATCTGCGTCCGTTAATTCCTGGATCTCGTCATAGTAAGTACGGATAGGGGAATCCATTGGACGCTGAGGACCGGATAGTGTCTCCAGCTCCCGGAGAACGCGGTCAACCACTGCTGGTCCCTCGGACCAGTCCTGGTTCTGTAGACGCTCAATCATGTTGGATTTGAGTTCCTTGGCTATAAAACGGTCTGCCAATCCCAGGAAGAGCGCATCATCGGCATTAATGGGGTTGCCGGTCAGGCCGAGGAACAGGCCGGTACGGCCAGGCATGCGCTGTAGAAACCAACTGCCGGCCACGTCGGGTATCAGGCCAATGGCGATCTCCGGCATGGCCAGGTGAGAACTCTCGCTCACGATACGATGGCTGCAACCGTTCATGAGGCCGATGCCTCCGCCCATCACGATACCGCTGCCCCAGCAGATAATGGGTTTGCTGTAGGTGTGAATGCAGTGGTCCAGCACGTACTCGCGTGTGAAAAAGTCCTGGATAAAACTCTCCGGCCCTTCGCCGGTCATCGACTTATATAGATTGACGATGTCCCCGCCGGCACAGAACGCTTTATCGCCTTCACTGTCCAGAAGGAATGCGACGATGGAGTCGTCATGACGTGCTTCGTCGAGCTTGGCCTGAATCAAGTCAATCATTTCCAGTGTCAGAGCGTTCAGAGTACGCTCTGCATTGATTTTGATCTCCACGATTTTTTTGCCGTCGCGGGTAGGGTAGTCGTTAAAAAGAACTGCGCTCATTCAATGCTCCGAAGATGGTTTGGCTCTTTAGATAGCTTGGTTCTCAAATTAGATGGCTGACTCTCAAAATTGGCTGCCTTTCAAATAGATCGGCTCTCTAAATAAGAGATAGCGCTCGTTGATTTCGCCAGCCAATGAGTCAGCGGTTCTTCCAGTCCGGGTTGCGTTTTTCCAGAAACGCGTTGACACCTTCTTTCTGGTCTTCGGTGTGGAAGAGATCGACAAACAATTCCCGCTCCAACATATAGCCCTGTGAAGGAAACTGACGTCGGTGGCTTTGGATCAGTGTTTTGCAGGCACTGACGGCAGTAGGGCTTTGTTGTTCAACCATCTTGGCAAGCTCCATGGCTTTCTCGAACGCCTGGCCCTGCGGTACCAACTCTTCCACCAGGCCGATTTCCTTGGCTAACGGAGCCTTGACCCGCTCGCCACAGAGAATCATGCGCTTGGCCCAGCCTTCCCCGACCAACATGGTGAGGTTTTGGGTGCCACCGGCACATGGCAGCAAGCCGACTTTGGCTTCGGGCAGGGCTAGCTGTGCCTGTTCTTCGGCCACACGAATATCGCAGGCCAGGGCAACCTCAAGGCCTCCGCCCATGGCGAAACCATTAATGGCTGCAATTGACACTCCGCGGAAGCTCGCCAGAGTTTCGAAGGCTTCACCAAAATAACGAGCCATATCCCGGGCGACGCTACGGTCGCCGTCTGCGAAGAGTTTCAGATCCGCACCGGCAGAAAAGAATTTCTCGCTTTTGCTACGAATGACCAGGGCATAAATGTTCCGGTCGTTTTCCAACTCTTTCACCATTTGGGTAAGCGACTGAAGGCTTTCAGCCGTCCAGGTGTTGGCTGGTGGGTTATTCAGTGTAATGACAGCGGTATGTCCCTGCTTTTCGAGAATCAGGCTATCTGACATGTAGCTCTCCAAATTTTATCTGTTCTTGTAGATATAACTGTTCTTGTCGGTATATCTGTTCTTGTAGATATGTCCGTTCCTGAAAACATAGGCGTCGGCCAGCTCGTATAAGGCGCGCTTTGCGACTTGTTTAAAGACACAAGACTGATCTAAAGCAAGTCGGCTGCGTCTTCCATCAGGACCCTTCTGGCGATAATGACGCGCATGATTTCGTTGGTCCCTTCCAGTATCCGGTGTACCCGGCTGTCTCTGACGTAACGCTCGAGGGGATATTCCTTGATGTAGCCGTTACCGCCGAAAATCTGAAGAGCTTCATCGGCAACTTTGAATCCGATGTCGGAGGCATAACGCTTCGCCATGGCGCAGTAGGCGGTCTTGTCCGGGTGGTCTGAATCCAGTTTGAATGCGGCCAGGCGTACCAATTGGCGTGCGGCTACCAATTCGGTCACCATGTCCGCCAGTTTGAATTGCAGGGCCTGGAAGTCTGCCAGATGCTTTCCGAACTGCTGGCGTTCGTGCATGTAGGCCTTGGCCTGATTAATTGCTGCCTGGGCAGTGCCGAGCGAACAGGTGGCGATATTGATGCGTCCACCGTCCAGACCTTTCATGGCAATCTTGAAGCCGTCGCCTTCCTGTCCCAGAAGTGCCGAAGCGGGCACGATGACATTATCAAAGGTCACCATACGGGTCGGTTGGCTGTTCCAGCCCATTTTGTCTTCCGGGCGGCCGTAGCTGATGCCCTCGGATTTGGCATCCACCACAAACGCGGATACCCCCTTGGCACCGGCTTCTCCGGTACGGGCCATCACGACCAGCACGTCAGTGCTTCCGGCACCGGAAATGAACACCTTGCTGCCGTTGAGGATGTAGTGGTCGTTGGCTCGTTTGGCGGATGTCTTCAGTGAGGCTGCATCCGAGCCTGCGTTTGGCTCAGTCAGACAGTAGGAACCTAATATACGGCCTTCGGTCATGGCCGGGCACCACTCAGCTTTGGTCTCTTCGTTACCGAAAGAGGCGATCATCCAGGTGGCCATATTATGGATGGTGAGATAGGCCGTTGTAGAAGTGCAGCCCATGGCCAGTTGTTCGAAAACAATACTGGAATCCAGGCGGCTCAGGCCGAGTCCTCCGGATTCCTCCGGGGTGTACAGACCGCAGAAGCCGAGCTCGCCGGCTTTGCGGATCGTATCTATGGGGAAAATATGGTTCTGGTCCCATTCAGCGGCAAAGGGTGCCAGTTCATTTTTGGCAAAAGCCTTGGCCATGTCAGCGTAAGCGACCTGGTCTTCAGTAAGTTCGAAGTTCATTCATCACTCCTGTACAGGAGGCCAGGGGTGGCCTGGCTTCCTGATTTGTTGTTATCAAAGTGGCTGAATTGGATTGCAATATCAGTCAACTCTCAGGGGCGTATACATTATTTCAACTGAATGGTTGTGTTAACCCCTGTATCGATATCTTCTTCAAACCAACGCGCAGTAATGGTCTTGGTTTCAGTATAGAACTTCACTGCCTGTTTCCCGTAGGCATGCTGGTCACCATAGAACGACTTGCGCCATCCGGTGAAGGAAAACATGGGCAATGGCACCGGAACCGGAATATTGATCCCGACCTGGCCGACCTTGATCTCATGCTGATATTTGCGGGCGGCTGCTCCGGAAGACGTGAAGAGGGACGTTCCGTTGCCGTAGGGATTCTCGTTCACCAGTTGGATGGCCTCGTCCAGAGTGTCGACTTCCAGAGCGATCAGCACCGGACCGAAAATCTCTTCTTTGTAAATTGACATGTCCGTGGTGACATTGCGGAACATAGTGGGGCCAACCCAGTTGCCGTCGGGGTATCCATCCACTACATAGTCAGAGCCGTCCAGGATACATTCAGCACCTTGCTCTTTACCTTCCTGGATGAACCTCAGGACACGCTGCCTGGATTGGGGGTTAATCAACGGACCGTAACCGGCTTCCGGATCATTCCAGGCACCCGGGCGAACTTTCGCCAGAGCATCGCGTACTTCCGGAATCCATTTGCGGGATTCACCCACGAAGACGGCCACGGAAATGGCCATGCAACGTTGTCCGGCCGCGCCCACTGAGGCACCGGCAATATTGTTGATTACCTGAGTTTTGGAAGCATCCGGCATAACCACCATGTGGTTCTTGGCGCCGGCAAAGGCTTGAACTCGTTTCAGGTGCTCGGTGCCTGTACGGTAAACGTGCTCGCCGACAGCAACGGAGCCAACAAAGGAAATCGCTGGCGTGTCAGGATGCGTCAGCAACTGATCAACCACTTCCTTGGTACCGTGAACCACCTGAAGAACACCGTCCGGCGCACCGGCTTCCTTGAACAGCTCGGCCAGACGTACTGGGGTCATTGGATCCTGTTCAGAAGGTTTCAAAACAAACGTATTACCGCAGGCAATGGCCATGGGGAACATCCATAGAGGGATCATGGCAGGGAAGTTAAAAGGGGTAATACCGACACACACACCTAAAGGCTGAGTGTAGCTGTAGCAGTCAATTTTTCGGGCGACGTTTTCTACGGTTTCACCCATGGTCAGTGAGGCAATATTGCAGGCATGCTCCACCACCTCGATACCGCGCCAGACATCGCCTTTGGCATCTTCAAATGTCTTGCCGGTTTCCTGTGACAGCAGTTCTGCCAGCTCGTCATGGTGTTCCTTGAGCAGAGCCTGATAGCGGAGCATCAGACGGGCGCGATCGCCAACAGAGGTTTCCTTCCAGGTCTCAAAGGCTTTTTTCGCTGATTGGATTGCCTGCTCAACTTCTGATTCAGTGGCACAAGGCACCTGGGCAATCACTTCTTGGGTGGCCGGGTTGGTAACCGGTATGAGATTCTGGGACTGACTTTCCACAAACTCGCCGTCAATAAAGAGCGGAACAATCCTGGACATACTATTCATCCTCTGTTTCTTGTTTTGATGATGCACATTTTTATCACGGAAGAAGCGAGCCGAGGATTGATAATCTTGTGGTAATAATGGACTATATTGCGATTACATGATTATAAAGTGATCAAATGGTGTTTTTTACATGAGCACGCCTTCCAGTTGGCCGCTGCCGCCCGGAAGCATCAGGTTTGTGGTGCCGCGCCCGGTTATACGGCAGATGACAGAGCATGTTCTCGGTAAAAACCTCTATCCGCAGGGTGTGGGTTATTATCAAAGAGCGGCAGGCCACCATATGGAAAGGCCGGTGCATGATGACCATCTGCTGATTTACTGCCTGGAAGGCAGTGCTGTTATCGGACTTCTGGACACAGAGGTTAAACCGGGAAATAAAGCCTCTGTAAAAGGCCCTAATTCGAAGAATGGCCTTGGTGCTAAGAACGGTCCTGGTATGAAGAACAGCCCAGGTATGAAGAACAGCATTAGTACGAAGAATGAATTAACGGTAAAGGCGGGGGATCTTGTCATCCTGCCCCGGGGAGTCGCGCACTGGTACCGTGCCAATCGCCGAACCCCGTGGACAATTTACTGGGCGCATTTCGATGGGCTGGAGGCTGACGATATCGTCCGACACGTGGCGGCGGAGCAGAGTCATGAACCCATTATTCTGTTTCACCTTGGGCATATCGCGAGAATCGTCGGGGACTTCGAGACGCTTCTGGAGGTTCGCCAGCTAACCTTTAATCTGAATGCTTTCATTAATGCCGGAAGTTTATTGCGAGTAATCCTGACAAATATTGCGCAATTAAAACCCCTGGCAAGGCATCAGGATACCGGTGGAAGATTTGATCTGGAGCGAGTACACAGCCTGATGCTTGAAAGTGTCCACGGACACCTGGATCTGCAGTCACTGGCGGATGCGGTAAACCTGTCGAAGTTTCACTTTATCAAGAAGTACAAAGAGGTGACGGGGACCACGCCAATTGACCATTTCATACGATTGAAAATCGAAAGGGCATGCCATCTGCTGGATGTGACACATCAGAGTATCGGTCAGGTCGCGATTGATACCGGCTACCAGGATGCCTATTACTTTTCCCGTGCTTTTAAGAAAGTGATGGGCGTCAGTCCGCGGGAATACCGCAAGCTGCGTACCGGCGCCTATGCCTGACACCACCAACGACATTTATGGCGGAGTCAGGAAGGAAGTGCTACAGAAGTTTCGGCAACTGGGCCCTGATTTCATCCACCGGATGGGTTACCAGGTTCTTCTGTACTTCGGTCTTAACGGCGTTACCCACGTTGGAACTTAGCTTCTGCCTGAGCAACCCCAGAAAGGCGGGACTGCAGATAAGGTGGAGCGATTGAAACTCATGTTGATTGAAGGCTTTATCCAGGCGTTCACTTAATTGACCGGCAAACTTTTCCTGCTCGTGTTTTTTGGCGCTGGGCTGCTCATAAGATTCCGTGTGGTTACTTGAGCTGTTCTTCCCCATGCCGTTGCGGTCGGTGACGAGATCGCCTTCGTGAAGTCGATTGAAAGGATTGGTGAAAGCTTCGAGTTCGTTGAACTCTCTTGTTGAGTTGGATGAAAAAATCCGGGCGACACCCCCGTTAGCTACCAGAATCCAAGCTGTCATATAGGTCTCCTCAAATTGTCGGGTTGAGGCTAAGTTGTGATGGGCTCATCACAGTCCCGAGTAGAGGGACATGTCTTTAGTTTAAGCCCCATATTGGGGTTTGGGCCAATGTATTTGGTTTTTTATTACGGCAGGGCCGGTTTATTCCCGATTTCCAGGATTCGGTCAGGTGTGCCAGGCCTCGCCCAGAAGCTGATGAACCTCTTCGTCTGTGGTTTGGCTGAAGTCGTTATACCAACGACCGATGGCATAGAAATCGATGGGAGTGGAGAGGCAAATCACCGCATCCACTTTTCGTTTCAGATCCTCCACCACAACGGCGGGTGCTACCGGAGTCCCGACCAGAATCTCTTTAGGGTGCTGCCGACGGACTCCCTCTATTGCGGCAAGCATCGTGGCGCCGGTTGCGATACCGTCATCCACCAGAATGATTGTCCGGTCCTGGATGGAAGGTAACGGCCGGTCCTGACGGTAGGCACTCTCTCGCCTCGCCAATTCGAGCTTTTCCCGCTGCTCAACCTGTTCTATTTCATTGTCGGTCACACCGTTCATACTAATGACATCGTCGTTGAGTATGCGAATGTCCCCGGTTGTAATCGCGCCCATGGCCAGCTCCGGATGCCAAGGCAAGCCCAGTTTGCGGACAATCATCAGGTCAAGTTCCGCACCGAGTTTTTGAGCAACTGGTGCCGCTACCGGAACACCACCTCTGGGCAGGGCGAGTACGAGTATGTTTGGATTCTCGGGGGCGAGCTGGTGCATTTGAGATAGATGCTCATTGATCGCTTGAGCCAGGAGTTCTCCCGCTTCCTTCCTGTCGGTAAAGGACCTCATAGGGGGCACCTCCGTTGAATAAACGAGGATGTGTCATCTATGAGCTTATCAGAAAAGAGTGAAATGTGATGGAATCTTTTGTATTTGAGCGATAACGAAGTAGTGAAAGGGTAGGGATGAATCAGTGATGGGTCGATAGAGCAATACAGCTGTCTGGAATAGGATCAAAAAACTGGAATGATGACAATCTAAAATGCATGTAACAAACACGGGTGAAGAATTTGCGGCACAGTAATCTCCTGGTCTGATTAATAGGCTCCCGGTCTAATAAATCAGCGGAAGCGCCTTTGATCAGATGGAGATTTGTGCCACAAAGTCCTTTTTGCTATCCATTGAAAACCCCGTTAACCCAACATTGAATGTTCGATGCAAGAGTTCAATGGACAGGAATTTCGAAAAAGAGAATCAGGAACCGACTTCTTTCCTTTTATGATCTGAAGCGAAGTGATCATCGTGCTCACTTGCACTCTGTGCCGGGATGGCGTTCATGGAGTTCTGCTGAACTGATGTATTGGGCTCATCATCAAAGACATAGCGTTTGTGTTGAACCGCTGTATGGCCCATATCCTGGGCATTGCTCTGATGGATAACCGATACACTGTTCTGAGATTTAGCGGTCTTCTGCTGCTGTTTGATCTCCCAAAGGTAGCCGCCTTCCTGAGCCATTGCGGCGCCGGTCAGTGTAATGAGTAAGGTGCCAAAAACTAGGTGCTTCTTCATGATGAGTATTACCTCTTCTGATAATGAATTCCCGGATAGCGAATATCCGGATAAATGAATAACCACTCGGACGCTTTACAGTTTTGATTCAGCACGCTGTCTCGGCGATGACCTGTTCATTACCTTTCAGTAAGTTTCCTGTCATGGAGAGGAAATCCTTCAGAGGCTAGGGTTGGCACTCGAATTGAAAAGCTACTGTTAGAGCGTCGAAAGTGTATTTTTAGAGCATCGAAAGTGTATTGATGGGTAATTGAAAGGGTATTGATAGGAAACTAATAGCGTGTGGACATCTTGTTCGTAATTGTGAGGTCTAAATGAAATTGCTCGTCATTGAAGACGAAGAAAAAACCGGGCACTACCTGAAGAAAGGCCTGGCGGAATCGGGTTTTACTGTGGATCTGGCGAATACAGGTATGGATGGACGTCATTATGCCACCACGGAAATTTATGACCTGATCATTATGGATGTCATGCTGCCTGACCTTGATGGCTGGCATATTCTCAAGTTCATGCGCGACGGGGGGAATCACACACCGGTGTTGTTTTTAACGGCCAGGGACAGTGTGGAAGACCGGGTTCAGGGGCTGGACCTTGGTGCGGATGATTACCTGGTCAAACCTTTTGCTTTTTCAGAATTATTGGCAAGGGTGCGGAACCTCTTGAGACGCAGAGCGGGAACGCCACAAAGTGAGAGTATCGAAGTGGACGATCTGGTCATTGATATCCATCGTCGCACCGTGCGCCGGGGTGACTGCCAGATTAATCTCACTGCCCGAGAATTCACCTTGCTCGAGCTATTGGCGAGACGACAGGGTGAAGTGATTCCCCGTTGTTTCATTACTTCCCAGGTATGGGATATGAACTTTGACGGCGATGCCAACGTTGTTGATGTAGCGATCCGAAGACTTAGATCAAAAGTGGACGACGGATACGCCAACAGGTTGATTCATACGATCAGGGGGATGGGCTATAAATTGCAGGCCATCAAGTCATGAAGGTCCTGTTAATCCGGCGACCACCGGGATTGACCATAAGAGTCACTTTCCTCGTAGCTCTGATCATATTGGTGCTGCTTTCCGTTTATGGATGGTTAACCGAGCGGTCTATTTCCCAGCATTTTTCCGAGCAGGACGGCGCGGTGTTGCGGTCTTCTCTGCAAGGGATCGCTTCTGTGTTGGATACCCCCCGTGGCGACGATGTGACGAATTCTCTGGGAGACCGGTTGGACCTGGCAGTTTCCGGACATAACGGACTGTTGTATCGCATTGAAACGGTCGATGGAACGCCGCTGCTTCAATCAGATGGACTTAGGAATAGGCTCGGTACTTTGACGGATTCCGGACTCAGCACACTGGCACCGGGTAGGGAGTTGTTGTGGGAAGCGGCCGGAAAAAATTTTCGTGGTCTAGTTTCCATATTGCCGCCGGGTGTGGAAAACAATCGTCCAGGATATCGGATTTTGGCGGCAGTTGAGATAGATCAACACCTGGATTTTATATCCAAGTGTCGAGTCTTTCTGTGGAGCTATACGACTATCGGCACATTGATCGGGCTGTTGGCGGTGTGGGGTGCTGTTGTCAGCGGCTTAAAGCCGTTGAGGCGTATGAGCGAGCAGATTCGCGGGATCAGTTTTGAAAAAATGGATGTACGCCTGGCACCGAAAACTGTTCCCCGGGAACTGTCAGAGCTGGCTGCTTCCTTTGATCATATGGCCAACCGAATGCATGAGGTGTATCGCCGGCTGGCCAACTACTCGGCTGATATCGCCCACGAACTGCGTTCTCCTGTGACCAATCTGAAGACCCAGACGGAAGTGGCGCTCAGTCGAGCCAGGGAACTGGATGAATACCGTGAAGTGTTGTACTCCAGTCTCGAAGAATACGATCACATGTCGAAAATGATTGACGACATGTTGCTTCTGGCAAAAACGGAAAACCGGTTGGTTAACGTATCCTTTGCGAAGGTTGAACTCAAAGAGTTACTGGAGCTTGCCGAGTACTTTGAATGCTGGGCCGAAGAAAAAGGGGTAAGCCTGTGTATCGAGGGTGAACCGGTCAAGGTGCTGGGAGAAAAGTCGATGTTGCGCCGCGCCTTCAGCAATTTGATCAGCAATGCCGTCAAACATACCCCGGCTGGAGGGACGGTAAAATTGACGCTGGAAAATGACGGAGAATATGCCCGGGTTCTTATTGAAAACCCTGGCAGGCAAATTCCGCCTGAGCATCTGTCAAAACTATTTGATCGTTTTTATCGTGTTGATCCCTCAAGACATCGTAAAGGTGAAGGTGTTGGATTGGGATTGGCAATTGTTAAGTCAATTACCGAGCTTCACGGTGGTCTGGTTGCTGTAACCTCGCAGTCCATGCTCACAAAATTCGAGGTTAGATTGCCTGTTTTGATTCCAGCACCCTCTAATTTTCTTTCATTGCAAAGCTGAATTTCAATTCAAAGTTGGACAGTGCTGTCTATAGTTGTATACATCCAGCAACTGGTTATTTGATTTGTCTTGATCGGATTCGAAATAGCCTGAAAGGATTTGTGGTTGCTGTAATTTGAGATAGCAGTAGTTTGAGATAGCAATAGTGAGAAAATACGTGCCTGAATACGGAGCTACCAGACAGCCGACTATCCGGAAGCCTCTACTCTTATTGGTGTGGGCGGCGCTGCTATCAGCATGCTCTGATAATGGAGCTCAAGGTACGAAAAACCTTACAGACCAGAATCTCTCTTCGGCCATTCAGGAAGAGCTCTCTACGAAACCGCCTCAGGATACTCAGGCAGACAAGCGGTGGTATTCGGCAGAGCAAGTCTCATTGGGAAAGACCGTTTATGAGCAACACTGTATTTCGTGCCATTTACCTCAAGCCCGAGGTACTTTTAACTGGAAGAAACCTACCGAGGATGGCAGCTATCCACCACCGCCATTAAATGGCTCAGCACATGCGTGGCATCATCCTTTACCTGCTTTGCTGCAAACCATTAATGAAGGTGGGGCTGCATATGGAGGGAAAATGCCTCCATTTCAAACCCAGCTCAATGATTCTGAAAAAAATGCTGTGATTGCCTATTTCCAGAGTTTTTGGAGCAATGAAATTTATCTTAAATGGGAAAGCCTGCACGATCAGTGACATTCACGTTTTTTGTACCGAAGTAGATGTGATACGAATTGAGTTACGGCCAACACCGCAGGCTACATACTGTAGGCTGAACCACAAGTATAGCAATAACGAAGTATCTCCAAGGCGATTCGCGAGATGATTTTGCCAACTGACTTTTTCGGGAGAGAAACAATGAAAACGTCTATAGGAATTTGTGCTGTTACACTGGTTTTGTCTACACCTGCTCTGGCCCATCAGTCCGGTCAGGGATACCAGCAAGGGCAGGGCGGAATGATGGGGATGATGGGAGGCATGTATCCTGAGCATATGCAGGAAATGCATGAGCACATGGAAGAAATGGAGAATCTCATGCGTGAAATTCATCAGGAGAATAACCCTGAAAGGCACTATGAGCTGATGCAAAAGCATATGGAATTTATGCAGGAAGGGGTTCACATGATGTATGGAGATCCTGGCCAAGGAGAAGGCAGAGGACAGGGAATGGAAGAAGGTAAAGGTCGGGATCGAGATGCAGATAAAGGCAAAGATAGAGATAAGTATAAAGACAAAGATAAAGTCAGGCAGGACTCGCCTGCAATGTACATGGAAGAGCGAATGGGCAGGCTTGAACAACGCATGAACATGATGCAGCAACTAATGGAACAAATGATGGAGCATCTGAAAGAGGAAAACAGATCCAATCACAAGCCGAAGCAGTAAACCCTTTACTGGATTGGATATTTCATAGCATTCATTCCAATGCGATTTCAAGTTACCGCGAAACACGCGAAAACCCGTGTATAGTGGGGACTATAGCAAGTCAAAGCAGAAACAAGCAGATACAAAGGAGAGCCAAATGCAGGTCGAAACCCTAAAAGATGTCCTTCACTGGACCACTCGATTTCATCAGGATCTTTCCCAATGTATGGTCAGAGGGGCTGGTCACAGTGGCAATGAGCGGGCAAAGTTGTTACTGGATTATCTTTCCAAGCATGAGACTTCCCTGAAGAGAATTGTCGAAGAATATGAACAAAGTTCCAACAAAAATGCTCTGGATACCTGGTGCTATGAGTATTTGGAAAAACACCCTGTAGTAAGACATGAGCACTGTGAAGTACCTTTTGATGAACTCGACAGCGTTCAAATCATGGAAGTGGTCATGGAATATCACCGGCAGGTGATTGAGTTGTACCGCTATCTGCTTGCAAAAGCCCCCACGGGCCCAACACAAGAACTCCTGAGTTCCCTTCTTGAGCTGGAGGAGCATGAAGTAATGATCATGGCCCAGGGAGCAAACCGATTGGAGGATTTATAGACGTTGGAACAACGGTTTGGTCGGAGCCGGTATCGATAAGTCGGGGCATCCTTACACAAACATTAATTTACGGAAAGAGAGCAATTGATTTGCTTGACCGTTATACGGTGTTCTGGAAGACTTCGGCTGGTCATGATTTGACTTATGACTATTCTTACTGATTGTCTATAAATCATCAGATTCTATTTTTCTTGCGACACGACACACTATGACGTTACAGAACGCATACAAGTTTAGCCGACACCTGGTCAAGCCTATCGTGCTTGTCTGGTTGTTGTGCCAGAGTATGCTTCTGTGTGCGGCAGGTGTTTCGGCTCAGCCCAACCTGATGGGTTCAGGTGTGTCTCCGCTATCCATGACTGATGACAGCATGGGCCGCTACGCCAGTATGGACAGATTTACGGATAGCATGGACAGTTCCACGCCCTCCATAAAAATGCATCATGCCTCAGTCAACATGACGATGAATCATCATAATCACGGCATGATGGGCGATGGCTATCAGCAAAGTGGAGCTGATGGTTTATATATCCATGGAGCTGATGGCTCTTATACCCACGGAGCTGATGGCTCTCACGAGTCAGCTCAAGGCAATCAGTGTTGCGGTGAAAAGAGCAAATCCACCAATGTTGCATTTGCCTCTCTGGTTCCTGTTGGTGCACTGTTTGTTATCTTCTGGTTGATCGGGCTTCTGGTCCGTCGTCAATCTCCGGCACGCTGGTGGAAAAGCCCCACTGTCGGTTATCACTATCCCCGACATCATCTCGTCAACTGTACCTTCCTTAATTAGATCCTGACCGGTTTACCCAACGACCTTTGCATAGCCTCACGCTAAAGGGCCTTTGCCCCGCAGTGTTGTGTCTATCAGTGTGGTCGCGCGTTTAACTTATTCAACTGTTAACCGGGATCTAATCAGACATGTATCGTTACCAACCGGGTAAGCCCGCGCACGTGGGCAGGACTCATTATCGCACCGCTATTGGCGGATTACTGCTTGCCTTCAGCAGCATCGGGCATACCGCACTCACTATCGAACAGGCTCAGCATCTGGCTGTTACTTCAGATTTCGGCATCAAGAAAGTGATGCATTCAGCGGAGGCTATGAAGTCAGAGGCGGTTGCGGGTAGTCAGTTGCCGGACCCAGTGTTAATTCTGGGCGCTCAGAACCTGCCCACGGATTCATTCAAATTTGATCAAGAACCTATGACCCAGCTCAAGGTCGGGATCCGCCAGATGTTTCCAAAGGGAGACAGCCTTTCCCTGACAGAAAGCAAAATGACATGGCAGGCGGAAGCGCTGCAAGACAATGCCAAGGTGCGGTATCTGCAGGTAAGCAAGATGGTGCGGGATCTCTGGCTTGAGGTTATGTACTGGCAACAGGCGCAGTCAGTGTTGGAGCAGGACCGGGAGTTGTTTGGACAGTTGCTGGAAGTGACCCACTCGTTATACAGCGTCGGCCGGATTCAGCAAACCGATGTGCTCAGAGCCGAACTGGAACTCAGTCGGTTGGACGAAAAACTGATCAAGGCAAAAACCTCGGAGCAAAAGCAGCGGGCGATGTTGGCCCGATGGGTGGGGGAACAGGCGCAAGTAGAAACCTGGCCGCTTCAGGTTCCGCAATTGACCATGCCGGCAACCGTAACCAGTATTTATCGACAGAATGCGACGCACCCGGCAATGAAAGATCTGGCCAGGGCATTGAAAACCCACCCCATAGTCGTGTCGATGGAGAGTCAGGTAGAGGAAGCCGGCGTTGATGTCGAACTGGCCAAGACCCAGTACGATCCGTCCTGGGGAGTGGAGCTGAGTTACGGCTACCGGGACGGGCAAAATCAGAACGGCAGTGATCGAAGCGATTTCTTCAGTGCGGTTGTTACGGTCTCTATGCCGATCTTCAGCAGCGTTAAGCAGGATAAGGGCGTACAGAGCTCCAATTATCGCTACAAGTCCCGCTCTTATGCGGTGGATGATCAAATCACCCAGATGACCGGAGAAGTGGCGGGTCTGATCGCGAGGCTGAAACAGATCGACGATCAATTAGACCTGTTCGACAGAGAGATTATCCGCAAATCCAGCCAGCAGGCTGAAGCCGCACTGGCCGCCTATCAATCAGATGCTTCGGGATTCGGTGAGGTGATGCGCGCTTATCTTGGCGAACAAAAAGATCGGCTTGATTATCAGCGACTCCTGATTGACCGCCTGCAGCTGATTTCTGAATTTCAATTTTATTTTCCCGAACAACTGCCTGAATTAACCGGCATACACTTAACCGACATACTCTTTACCGACCTACAGGGAGACCCTCTCAAATGAAAGCGCTGGGTATATTGATATTGGTTGCAGCTGCCTTTGGCGGTGGTGTGATGGTTCAGGGATATCTCGCCGGGCAGGGCATGAGCTTAGCTGGATCTTCCATGTCTGCGTCTGACTCTTCTGCGGAGGGCGGCAGCACGGAGCCTCTTTATTGGGTGGCTCCTATGGATCCGAATTATCGTCGCGATAAGCCCGGTAAGTCCCCCATGGGGATGGACCTGGTGCCCGTCTACGAAGAAGACGGTCAGGGCGGTGACGAAGGTACGGTCAAGATTTCTCCGGTGGTGGTGAACAATCTTGGAGTACGCACGGCAGAAGTGCAGAAAGGTTCGCTCTCGTTACCTATTCAGACGGTTGGATATGTGGCATTTGATGAAGGCAAGCTGGTTCATATTCATGGCCGTGTCGACGGCTGGATCGAAGTATTGAATGTCACCAGTGAAGGCGACCCGGTCAGCCGTGGGCAGACACTCTATGAGCTTTATTCTCCAACCCTGGTCAATGCCCAGGAAGAATATCTCGCTGCGGTTCGCAGCAAAAACAATCTGCTGAAACAGGCTTCCCGTTCCAGGCTCGAATCTCTGGGATTATCCTCTGCCCAGATTAATGCGCTGGAGAAGCGGGGCCGGGTAGAACAGCGTATCAAAGTGGTGGCAGAGACGGACGGTGTGGTCAGCAAATTGAATGTTCGTCAGGGAATGTTCGTGAAGCCGGCAACGGAAATCATGTCAATCGGAGAGCTGGACAGCGTCTGGGTGATTGCCGAGGTATTTGAGCGGCAGTCAAACTGGGTCAAACCTGGGCAGCGAGTGGTCATGGAAGCTTCGGCTATTCCCGGAAAGAACTGGGAAGGCGTCGTTGACTATCTATACCCGGTATTGGACAGCAAAACCAGAACCCTGAGGGTCCGGGTGCGATTTGATAATCCCGAGCAAAGCCTTAAGCCGAATATGTTTGCTGACTTGACCATCTATGCCGAGGTTGCAGAACAGGCAATCAGCATTCCCCGGGAAGCTCTGATCCGAGGGGCTCGTTACGACCGGGTAGTCGTCGAAAACGGCGACGGCAGCTTCAAATCTGTGCTGGTTTCTCCCGGCCAGGAAGCCGATGGAAGAGTTGAGATACTGGAAGGGCTGTCCGCCGGCGATCAGGTGGTCACTTCAGCGCAGTTTCTGATTGACTCCGAGTCCAATATCGACGCGGATATCGCCCGTATGGAAGCACGGGAAGCCGGAGACGACAATGCGGCGACTGAAGGCAATTCAGTGATTGCCACAGGGAAGGTTGAGAGTGTCATGGCCGATATGGCAATGATTACAGTTACCCATGACCCCATCGAAGCCTGGAGCTGGCCCACCATGAAGATGGATTTCGATGTGGCACAGGGCGTCTCGCTGGATGGCCTGAAAGCCGGTCAATCGATTGAATTTGAGCTCTCCAAGCAAGGCGATTGGGAATACCTGATTACGGCAATCAAGGGGCAGGAGGTTAGCCAGGCCGCTATGTCGAATAACGAGATGACCCAGGTGGCCATGAATTCAATGACTGCCGACCCGCTCACCGGAGGCGTCATGGCTACCGGTGAGATCAAAGGCCTGATGCCTGACATGGACATGATCGAAGTCAGGCACGACCCCATTCCCGAGTGGCAGTGGCCTGCCATGACCATGTCCTTCATGGTGAAAGACTCAAGTGTTTTAAATCAGCTGAAAGCGGGGGACAAGATCCGCTTCAAACTCAGGGAAACAGAGGACGGTGACTACGTTCTGTCTGATCCTGAGAGCCGGCAATAACCGAATCGACATCAACGTGGATAACCGCCAGGAAATTTAGAAAACAAAAAGGCTGCAAGCCCACAGCACGGCAAGTTATCAAACGTTATGAGTGTACAAAAAGCAACCAAAGTTATTAATAGGAGAAATCACATGTTGAAGAGCAAGTTCATGCAATCGTTCAAACCTTTTTCTGTCGCTCTGGTTCTGGGAAGCGCGTTGGCAACCGGCGTTGCATACGCTGATTCCACCCATGGTCAGGGTGAACACATGATGGAAAACGGCGAGATGATGAAAGACAGCCATATGAATAACGGCATGGGCAAAAGCGAGCACCGTGAAGTCATGGGTATGGGGCAGATCAATAAAATCCATGCGGAAAAACACATGGTGAATATCAGTCATGAGCCTATCGAAGAACTCAAGTGGCCAAAAATGAGAATGAATTTCAAGACTGACGAAGGTGTGGATCTTTCCGCACTTAAACTGGGTCAGAAGGTCATGTTTACTTTGATGGTTGACGGCGACAACAACTATCTGATCAAAGAGATCAAAACTGCCGAATAAGGCCGTTGAGGAGAGGGACCCGGCGGTGGCACATCCTGTGTCGCTGCCGGGTCCATGCTCCTGCAGACAAGCAAGTAATGTTTAATATTTCCACAGGTTAGGGATTCCGATGATAGCTGCGATAATTCGCTGGTCGATATTGAATCGTTTCTTTGTGCTTCTGGCGACATTCATTTTACTCGGGGGGGGATATTTTACTCTTCGTAATACTCCCATTGATGCCATACCTGACCTGTCGGATGTTCAGGTCATTATCAAAACCTCTTATCCGGGGCAGGCCCCTCAAGTGGTGGAAGATCAGGTGACCTATCCCCTGACCACCGCCATGTTATCTGTGCCGGGTGCCACCACTGTCAGGGGATATTCCTTTTTTGGTGATTCCTATGTGTATGTGATTTTTAAAGACGGTACGGATCTGTATTGGGCCAGATCCCGGGTATTGGAGTACTTGAGTCAGGTGGCGGGAACACTTCCGGCCTCCGCCAAGGCTCAGCTCGGGCCGGATGCCACCGGCGTCGGCTGGGTATATGCCTATGCCCTCACAGACAAGAGTGGTCAACACGATCTGGCGCAATTACGCAGCATTCAGGATTGGTTCCTGAAATTTGAACTGCAGACGGTTCCCGGCGTGTCTGAAGTCGCTACCATCGGTGGCATGGTCCGGCAATATCAGGTGGTCGTGGACCCCAACCGTCTTCGTGCCTTCGGTATTCCAGTGAGCCATATTCGTATGGCAATACAAAGAGCCAATCAGGAATCCGGCGCTTCGGTCATAGAAATGGCGGAAGCCGAATATATGGTCCGAGTGACGGGCTATCTTCAGTCCATGGAAGACCTTCAGAAGGTTCCTCTGGGACTCAATCAAAACGGCACTCCCATTTTGCTTCGGGATGTGGCCGATGTGCGTCTGGGACCACAAATGCGCCGGGGCGTGGCTGAATTTAACGGTGAAGGCGAAGTCGTCGGTGGCGTTGTGGTCATGCGGTTTGGCGAGAATGCCCAAAAAACCATTGCCGGCGTGAAGCAGAAACTGGATGAGCTGAAGAAAGGGCTGCCAGAAGCCGTTGATATAGTAACGACCTATGACCGGTCCTCGCTGATCGAGCGGGCAGTACATAATCTCTACGAAAAGCTGATCGAAGAGTTTGTGGTAGTGACCCTTATCTGTGTGCTTTTCCTCTTTCATATACGCTCATCACTGGTGGTGGTATTCAGTCTTCCTCTGGGCATTCTCGCCGCTTTCATTGTCATGTATCAGCAAGGGCTGAATGCCAACATCATGTCCCTGGGAGGAATTGCGATCGCCATAGGCGCTATGGTGGACGGCGCGATCGTCATGATCGAAAACGTTCATAAACATATGGAACGTACTGAGCTGACAGATCAGAACCGCTGGCACGTGATTGGTCAGGCTGCCAGTGAGGTCGGGCCGCCGCTGTTCTTTTCATTGCTGATCATCACCATGAGCTTTTTACCGGTATTCACCCTGGAGGCACAGGAAGGCAAGTTGTTTGCCCCGCTTGCGTTCACAAAGACCTATGCCATGGCCGCAGCGGCTGGATTGTCGATCACTCTGGTGCCGGTCCTGATGGGGTATTTCATTCGGGGCAGAGTCATGCCCGAACACAAGAATCCCTTAAACCGCTTCTTAACGGCTCTATACCGCCCGGTAATTAAAACCGTTCTGACCACTCCGAAAACCATACTGCTGGTTGCAGGCGTGGTGATGGTTTTGGGACTGTGGCCCGCCACTAAACTGGGCAGTGAGTTCATGCCGCCGCTGGATGAAGGGGATCTGATGTACATGCCTACCACCTATGCGGGAATTTCCATTGGTAAGGCTCGTGAGATCCTGCAACAGACCGACAAGTTGATTGCGACGGTTCCGGAAGTGGTGTCCGTGTTCGGTAAAATCGGACGGGCGGATACTGCCACGGACCCGGCGCCTCTCACCATGATAGAAACCTTTATCCAGTTAAAACCCAAAGAACAATGGCGGCCGGGTATCACCACGGATGATTTGCGAAAAGAACTGGATCAACTGGTGAAATTTCCAGGCCTGACCAACGCTTGGGTCATGCCGATCAAGACCCGTATCGACATGTTGTCCACCGGGATCAAGACCCCGGTAGGCATTAAAGTGGCCGGTCCCAGCCTGCAGGAAATCGAAAAAATCGGGAAACGCCTGGAGGCCGTGTTGCCGCAGGTGCAGGGTACGGCATCGGTTTATTCTGAGAGGGTTGCCGGCGGACGCTATGTGAAAGTCGATATTGATCGGGAGCAGTCAGCACGTTTTGGGCTGAATATTGCCGATGTGCAGGACATTGTCCGCACCGCTATCGGTGGTATGAATGTCGCCGAAACAGTGGAAGGGTTGGAACGCTATCCTGTGAATCTTCGTTATCCACAGCACTACCGTGATTCTGCAGAGCAGCTGAAGCTGTTGCCGGTTGTGACGCCTTCCGGTGAGAGAATCGCTTTGAGCGATGTGGCCAGGATCTATATCAGTGACGGCCCTCCCGCCATCAAATCCGAAAACGCGCGCCTAAACGGTTGGACTCTGGTGGACATCGATGGCCGGGATCTGGGTTCTTATGTAGAGGAAGCGCAACGAGTTGTGGCAGAGCAGGTTGAGCTGCCACCGGGCTACTCCATCGCCTGGTCCGGACAGTACGAATACATGGTGCGGGCCAAAGAACGTCTGGCCCTGGTGGTTCCGTTGACCATTGCCATCATTGTTGTGCTGCTTTACCTGAATTTCAGGCGCTTCGGGGATGTGCTGATCATCATGGGGACGCTGCCTTTTGCCATTATCGGTGGACTCTGGTTGATGTACTGGATGGGCTACAACATGTCGGTAGCCGCTGGAGTCGGCTTTATCGCTCTGGCCGGTGTCGCTGTGGAGATCGGTGTTCTGATGCTGGTGTATCTGAATCAAGCCTACGAAAAGGCCAAAGCGGAAGCTACCCATAAAGGGCATGCAGTCACCGAAGCGGATCTGCGTCAGGCGGTGATGGAAGGTGCCGGTCTACGTGTCCGCCCGATCATGATGACAGTGTGTGCGATCGTCATTGGCCTGATCCCGATTATGTACGGCACGGGAACAGGTTCGGAAGTGATGCAGCGTATCGCCGGGCCGATGATCGGGGGAATGGTGAGTACCGTGATACTGACGCTGTTGGTTATTCCGGCCATCTACTTCGTCTCCAGAAGGTTCTCTCTGAGTACTCAAAAAGGCTTTTCCCTGGCAGGTAACAAGAATATTCCCCGCAGCGAAAAACAAGAAATGAAAACACAGGAGTCAGGAATATGAGTTTTATTCGAGTCACCTTGCTGGTTCCGTTGGACAAGGAACAGGCATTAGAAGAGGCCATAAAGCAGATTGAGCTCGCTGCAATGGTGGTCGTCAAGGTCAGGGGATATGGCGATCATCCCAATTTCTACTCAACCAACTGGACCACGGAAAGCGCCATGTTTGAGCTGTATCTCGCCAAGGACTACATGGAGCAGCTAAAGAAGAAGATTAGATCGGTCTGCAATGTCGATGGTGATAACGAGGGCATTATGATCGTCTCCGATGTTTCTGAGATGTTAGCAATTAAGAATATTTGAGAGTTAAAAAACTAGATATAACAATACTATATACATAATACTTAAAGGAGTTTCTTAATGAAGAGTACACTGGTTTCAATTCTTGTTGGTTCTTCTCTGGCAACCAGCCTGACACTGGTTGCCAGCATGAATGCAGCGGCGAGTTCAGACCATCAGGAATCCCACCAGCATCAGGAGAATGTTGTGGCGGTAGAGGATAGCTCCGCCCAGGGGCACGGCGAACACCATCATGGAGGCCATATGGACACTTTGGCCGGAAAGCCTGGGATCCGGGGGGAAGTTGATAAAACCATCGAAGTCACGGCTGACGATACGATGATTTTCTATCTCGACCAGCCGTTGCAGGTAAAGGACGGTGAAACCATTAAATTTGTGGTGACGAACAATGGACATGTTGAACATGAATTTGCCATTGGCACCAAAGATGAACATGTGGAACACGGTGCAATGATGATGCAGAACCCTGGCATGGTGCATGCCGCCGGAGGTAATGCCATTACATTAAAACCCGGTGAAACCAAAGAGTTAATCTGGACATTTGAAGAAGCCTGGCAGGTTCAGGTGGCTTGCAACATCCCAGGCCATTACGAGGCTGGAATGCACAAACTGGTTTCCTTCGTGGAATAATCTGTCAGTACGGCGAAAACGAGTGGATATGCAAAAACCAATAGGGTATTGCCTTGATTTGGCGATAAAATGAACAGGCGTCCCCGAAAGAGGAGTCTGTCATGCTCGATATCAACCCTGAAATCATTCGCAGACTTATTCAACTCGCCCAGGAATTTCATGCCAAGGAAGGCGTCGTATTTCCCGATGATACCCCCGATTCCTCCGACGATTGGGCCATGCAGGTATTGGCGGACCATAGCGGTGACCAGAGTGTCAGGGAGTTTCAGTCCATCATCAGCGATCTTGATCCCGACCAGCAGCAGGAAGTGGTGGCTCTCATGTGGCTCGGAAGAAATGATTTCGACCTGGAGGAGTGGAAACAGGCACTCACCGAAGCAGAGGAAAACTGGTCAGGAAATACTGCGGAGTACCTACTGGCACATCCAATGTTGGCTGACCATCTTAGCGAAGGTCTCTATATTCATGGCTATGATGGTGACTGACATGGCTATGATCGTGACTGACTGGCAGGTTCGCTAAGCCGTTAGAGAAAAGTGATACGGAATCGCTTTAACAGGCGTTTGGTTAGCGCTGCGGGCAAAAAAATTGATTTATGTTATTTATTCGAAGAAAACCGGAGATTTCGGTTGATCTGTAACACCCAATTGCTTTATTAATGTGTCCCACGGAATTGAATCGTTAGAAGAAGGCACTTAAAGGCTGATTCGGAATTGTTTGTCGCATACTTGGAATGCGATAGCGATTGTGGTCGCTTTCATGCCTGAGCGTACGAAACTTCTAAAATGGATAAAGAGGAACAAGATGGACTTTCCCATGGATAGAATTCTCACCACTTCACTTCTCATCAATACACCCAAACCAGGTTCAACGAAACCTGAAATGTCCCCCCACGAATTCCGTCCCTAAGTAGCCACTTCATAGGGGCTAGCACGCTATTTGGGCTATCACGATATTTAAACTATCGCGTTACTCGTCCCGCTAGATCTGCTCTTCAATGAAAGAACAGGTGATCGTCGGGTCTAGAGAAACGAATATTTGAATAATCAGGGGAGGAATTTTCAGCAGCATCTTTTTGCAACATTTATTCGCTATAACAAACACCCATTTCAATCTAAATCGACATAAACAGCTTAATTACAAAGGATGTCATAAGATGTTTACCCGACCGCCACTTCGCGTGGCCCGCCAATTGAGTTTCCAATTTCCAAGTCATTCAACCAGGGGACTGATGAGACAAGTCATCGCTCTGTTTGCGCTTACGCTTCTTGCACTTTCCGCACAGGCAGAAGAAGAATTCCCCGGACGACGCCAGTATCCGGCTGTGGAATACATTGAGCTCCAAGACTTCTATCAGAAGTTGAATGAGGAAAAGATTGTGGCCGTAGATGTCCGGACGGACTACGAGTACAACACGCTGCATATCAAAGGTGCCGTTAATATCTCTCTGACATCGGATACCTTCATCGATGATATGAAGATTCTTCAGGGAATGCATAAAGACAAAAAACTGGCGCTGTACTGCAACGGTAAGACCTGTCTCAAATCATACAAAGCCGCCTCCAAATGCAGGAAATATCATATCAATGACATCGTCGTATACGATGCCGGTGTTTTTGATTTTGCCAAGGCCTATCCCAACGACACCTACCTGTTTGGTGAGGTGTTGGGTGATCCGTCGCGTTTGATCGGAAAAGACAAATTACTGTCCCACTCCATCTCCATTCCGGAATTCGAAGAAAAGATCCTGCAGACAAACGGCATCGTTCTGGATGTTAGGGATAAACAACAGCGGGATGGCATTTCTATTTTTTATATGCGGGAAAGACGGGCATCACTCGATCGGCCCGATTTGATTGATCGCTACATCAGTCAGGCCAAAAAACGCGGAGTTCCCTTGCTCATTTATGATCAAGCGGGTAAGCAGGTCAGGTGGCTGCAGTATTACCTGGAAAAACAACAGGTACCTTCATATTTCTTCATGGCCGGGGGAATCGACGAGTATTTCAAGACATTGTAAATGACGCTGAGCCAGAGGATGAGGCAAGTCGTATATACCTTTTGGCTCTATGTATATTCAAAGTTTCCGGTTGTTAAAAACATCCTTGAAAAAGGAAATAAAAAAAGAGAGGAACTACCATGACGAACGATAAAAAAGAAAGAGGGCTATATGAACTTTATGCAGAAGATCCGGAACGCGCGGATTATCTTGTGTTTGGAAGACGGGCGAATCCAAACAGAAGGGGATTTTTAAAAGGTGCCGGCCTGGGAGCGATGGGAGCGATGCTGGGAATGGCAATACCTTTCCATCGTAATTTCCCCTCCGGTCTGATCCCGGCGGCCATGGCTGAAGAAACAGAACTGGGTCTGTTTGCCGGTAAGGATGGTCTGACGCTCCTGAATGATCGCCCGGTCAATGCGGAAACACCTCCTCATCTTCTTGATGATGCTGTCACTCCAACCAGCCGTCATTTCGTTCGTAACAATGGCGTGGTTCCTGAAATCGCCTATACCAAAGATGTATCGGACTGGAAATTAACCATTGATGGTGAGGTGAATAACGTCCTGCAGTTCACGTTGGATGAACTTAAGAGCAAGTTCAAACCCGTGACCCTGAAGTTACAGGTGGAATGCGGCGGCAATGGTCGAGCAGCCTTTAATCCACCGGCCAAAGGCAATCAATGGACAGTTGGAGCCATAGGGAATTCCGAGTGGACAGGGGTGCGTTACAAGGATCTTCTGGAAGCCGCCGGGGTGAAACCATCCGCGATATATACTGCCCATTACAGTATGGACGGTCACTTGTCCGGTGATCCGAATAAACTGCCAATTTCCCGCGGTGTTCCCATTTCCAAGGCGATGGATCCTCATTCGATTATCGCTTACGCCATGAACGGTGAAGATCTCCCTGCATTGCACGGATTCCCGGTCAGAACCATCTGTCCCGGCTGGCCTGGTTCCACTTCGCAAAAGTGGTTGCAACGGATTCAGCTGCGTGATGTCGTGCACGACGGCCCCAAAATGACCGGTTCCTCCTATCGGGTGCCGAAGTTCCCTGTAGCTCCGGGAACCCATGTGGAGAATGAGGACTACAAAATCATTGAGTCCATGCCGGTGAAGTCTCTGATCACCACGCCACAGACCAACCAGACCATCAAAACCAGAACGTTGAAAGTTCACGGTCATGCGTGGGCAGGAGATAACGTGGTTAAACGGATGGATATCTCCTACGACTTCGGCGTCACCTGGATTCAAGCCGATCTGAAAGCGCCACCCAATCCATATTCCTGGCAGGAGTGGTATGCGGAAGTTACCTTCCCAACCAAGGGATATTATGAAATTTGGGCAAGGGCGACTGATGATAAAGGCAATATGCAGCCGTTTGCCGTCAACTGGAATCCGAAAGGCTACCTGAACAATAGCATGCACCGTATTGCCGTGATGGTTGATGCCTGATTCCTGAAATCGGAGCATTCTTAGTATCGACGAGGTGGCTGGAAGAATCACCACTTCGTCGATTTGTCGTTCATAGTTTTGTCATACATAAAAGTAAAAAGAGGTGGGCGCATGAGAACTGCAATACGCCGTATTCTGGTATTTCTAGCACCTGTTGTACTCAGCAGCACCGTCAACGCGGAAGAAAGTCCGTTTGGCGCAGACTGGCCACCTGGCCCCGGCTCGATGGAAGCAGGCGGCCTATGCAGCGCCTGTCACTCCCTGGCGTTGGTAAAACAACAAGGCTTAACCCGCGAAAGCTGGAACGAAACCCTGACCTGGATGCAGGAAGAGCAGGGCATGCCTGAACTCGACCCGGCGATGAGAGAGCTAATACTGGATTATCTTTCCAAGAACTTTAATCCGGAGTCTCATCAGCAGCGTTCCGCTGCGCCCTGAGGGTGCATTCTAAGATCCATTTCCCTTCTTTGAAGCTTCCTGACTAGCCGGGTACTTGCTTGACTGCTTAATTGAGCAATGTCTGCATTGCGGTATGCAGCTACTATATTTTTATGCAAGTTGAGTGGATGAGGATGAGTTCACTTTATCCTCTTCTATTCATAGGCAACTTATGTTCAATTCGGTATCGGAAGTCACGGTAAAAGGAATGACCAATTACAATGGAATCTAAAGAACTTTCAGAACGGATGAGAGCAGCGGTATCTTACAGTTGGAGAGTATTCTCAAGGAAAGTGGGAAACGGCTTGATTCCTATTAACAAAGAAGCATCAATGCAGCTCCAATATGCGCATATACTTCAACAATTGTTGCCCTTCATAACGTTTCACGAAAACGAGAAGTTTGAAATCGAGTTAGAAAGCAATGGGATAATAAACGGCCGAAGTAGAGAAATAGACCTAACATTTAGCGGTAAAGGAAACGGCCATGAATACCATAAGATAGCAATTGAGATGAAATGCTACCGCACATTGTCAGCATCTAATGGCAATAGAGGAGCAACCGACATTTTTATGAAGGACGTATATGAAGATTTTTACCTTCTCGAGCAGTATGTATCATGTGGGATTGCTCAAGAGGGCGTTTCTCTCGTAATGAATGAATTGTCTCGGTTAGTGCAACCAAAAAATAAAAAAGCAAAGTGTTGGGATTACGATATTTCAAATGGAGCTGTTTTTGGCCCTATAACCCTAAACACGCCAATCGGCGGAAAAACAATCGATATAAGACTCGGCATGACTTATGTACTAAATTGGGTGAAACACGGAGAATTTTGGTTTTTAGAAACGCAAGGTGTTCAAGTGTAGCAAGGCTGCAAAGTTCCGTAGCTTACTTATATTCAAGGACTATTGATGAAAATAAAAAGTATATTGCCGGGAAAATCAGGTCCAAAGTTTCTCATCAGATACAACTAATTCAGCAAAGCATTAACAATGTCAAAGCACTGGAAAGAAACGTCACCTTTTCCATCACATAAGCTGCCAATAGGAGCCTTACAGGGGTTGCCTAAGTTAGAAGGAAAGGTGAGGGAGATCTACTTTATAGAGGTCTGTGATTTCAACTTTGAGTTTTACTCTGTAGCTCAAATAGAGGCTGCTTCAGAGTGGTTCGAGTCCAAAGTACACAAGTCTACCCGAATAGAAAGAAGAGCCCTTATTGAAGGCTGAGCATGATGTTGTCCAGCGATGGCATGAGAGGCTACCTGCACACATTAAAAAAGGTAGTAAAAGAGAGCGGGTCGTCAAAGCGCTTAACAGCGCATTAGCTGCCTTCGGTCAACAAGATTAGGAAAATACCCCTCTTACATGAGGGGCATTTTCCAATCGCACCTAGCGACTAACAGCTTAGTAAACTACTAATCCGTACCCCTCAGCCCCAATATACAGCTCACTATCGCTAATAAAAGCAGAATTGGCTTGGCCAATGGTATTGAGGGTAATCGCCGGAGTTAGAGTAGTGGGATCGGTGATATCAAGCACCACCAGGCCATTGTTTTGATCGGGTAGATACGCAAAGCTGCCATTAACGACGATATCTTGGGCGTAGCTGTTGTCGTTATAACTGCCAACAAGTTCTGGGGCAGAGGGCTCAGCGATATCGATTACTAACAATCCCTTGTTTCCATCTGCCATGTAAGCGTAATCGCCACTTAGGAAAATGCTGTAGGCATTACCAGATGTGTCGTAGCCGCCCGTCTCGGTGGGAGTGGTTGGATCACTTATATCAATCACCACCAAGCCATTTGTTCCATCTGCTACGTATGCATAGTTGCCCTTAGTAGCAACGCCATAGGCGTAACCAGTCGTATCGTAACTTCCTACGGGGCTTGGAGCCGTCGGGTCACTGATATCGAGGATCTGTAAGCCCTTGTTGTAGTCTGCTACATAGGCATAGTTGCCGCTCACTGCAATACCACGAGCAACTCCAGAAGTGTCGTAACTGCCGGCTAGACTAGGAGAGTACGGATTAGTAATATCGATGACAGCAAGACCTCTACTGAAATCAGCTACATAAGCATAGTTATCCCTAATGCCAACTCCAAGAGCGTAGCCGGTAGTTTTGTAATTGGCTACCTTAGTGGGCGCACCGGGGTTGCTAACGTCAACTATCTGAAGGCCGTTCTCACCATCAGTTACATAAGCATAGTTACCACTGGTGACAACATCTGTGGGATCACCTATCGTCTCGTATATGCCAGTTTGCAAAAGAGCACTTGGTTCGCTTATATCTACAACCGCAAAGCCACCATTGAAGTCTGCCACGTAGGCATAGTTACCACCAATAGCAACACCAAAAGCATTACTTGTAGTGTCGTAGCTGCTCTCTTCTGTGGGTGCCGTAGGATTACTGATATCAAGCGCAACTAAGCCATTTAATCCATCCGCTACGTATGCATAGTTGCCATTAGTCGCAACGTCATATGCGTAACCAGTTGTATCGTAAGTTCCTGCGGGACTTGGAGTCGTTGGGTCACTGATATCGAGGATTAGTAAGCCCTTGTTGTAGTCTGCTACATAGGCATAGTTGCCACTGACGGCGATACCGTGGGCGGAGCCTTCTGTGTCATAACTTCCGATAGCGATAGGTGCGGTGGGGTTGCTGATATCGACCACCACCAAGCCCATATTGTAGTCCGCTATATATGCATAGTTGCCATTGACTACTACTTTCTGAGAGATGCCTGAAGTGTCGTAGCTACCAGCGAGGGTGGGTTCTGAGGGATTGCTGATATCAATCACTTTCAAGCCTTCAAGCCGATCTGCCACATAGGCATAGTTACCATTGATTGTAACGCCGTAAGACTCTCCTGATGTGTTATAGCTGCCTACCTCAATGGGGTTGGTTGGGTCAGTTATGTCAACTATTACTAAACCGTTAGAATAGTCAGCGACATAGGCATAGCTACCACTAATAGCAACGTCATGTGCAGTGCCTGCGGTATCGAAGAAAGCTGTCTTAGCTGGCACAGATGGGTTGGATATGTCCATGACTTGCAGTCCGCCTTTTACAGCAAGATATGCGTAGTTCCCTTGTAGCGCCACCTGTAAGGGTTGTCCGATGCCATAGCTGCCAATAGGTGAATCGCTAAAGCAAGCGATATCGACATTGTCCACATTGTCCGCAGCAGTACCTTCTGAACTGCCAATTACACAGGTTTGGTCAGCCGGTTGATTCAATGTGCTAACGCGGTAAATATCGCCTTTAGACACTTCAGTACTAAATTTGAACTCCCCATTGGTGGTCAGCTCAAGATCGTCGCCATCATTGTTCTGTAACACCAAGGTGCCGTTTAACCCGTGAACATTGCCTCCAACGCTATATGTGGGGGATGACGAACTGTCATTGTTATCACCACCACTACTTCCGCCGCCTCCTCCTCCACAAGCAGTTAGGTACAAAGTGGCGAATATCGGAATAGTCAAACGTGTAAAATTGGAAGCAGGCAATCCCGTCATTTACATCTCCTTTCATACATCGGAATAACAGAGCTAACATATAGTCAGGTAGACGGGCCAGCCTATAGGGTGGGGTGATAAAGTACAACTTTTGATATGGCTATTTGAGAGATCAAGCATAAACAGGGTAGAAAAACATATTATCAGCTTAAAGCCACGATATTTCCGCTGCGGGACAGTAATGAAATATCTGTTAAGGAGAGGCTGAATGTTAAGAAATATTCTTTGGGCCAGTTCAGGTGTCTGTTAAACCCCAACTCGATCTAATCGGAGTTAACAAAATGCATATCTCAATTCTAACGTTCCAAGGCTTTAACGAACTCGATTCACTCGTTGCGCTCGGAATTCTCAACCGGATCAAGAAGCCGGATTGGAAGGTTACTCTCTGTTGCCCAGAAAGCACCGTTACCTCAATGAACGGGGTGACTGTACATGCTCAGTCAAGTTTGTCGGAAGCAGCTTCTGCTGATGCAGTGATTATTGGAAGCGGTATCAAGACACGCGAAATCGTCAATGATCCGACGATTATGTCTGCTCTGAACTTGGATCCCAAGCGACAGCTGATTGGAGCGCAATGCTCCGGTGCACTTGTGCTTGCGAAACTGGGACTGCTTGCCAATATTCCGGCATGTACCGATCTGACAACCAAGCCTTGGGTGCAGGAGGCAGGTGTTGAAGTCTTGAGCCAGCCCTTTTATGCATCTGGAAACATTGCCACTGCCGGCGGCTGTTTTGCATCACAATATCTGGCCACGTGGATAATTGCTCGTATGGAAGGCGAAGACGCTGCTAGAGACGCATTACATTATGTGGCACCAGTCGGCGAGAAGGATGAATATGTTTCCAGAGCAATAGAGAATATTCGGCCTTATATTAGGGGAGGTTTACAGAACCAGAGTTTGAAATAGAGGTGTATGGAAATACACCTCTACAGCCACACTGTCAGGACCATTGCTGTCCCAGTGAATCCAGATTGGCGCGCCCCAAGTCTTCCGGCGTCATGGCAATGCGGAATTGCACATTGGCGTTGAATGTCAAAAACCAGGGTTCTGCTAGGGCTGGAATATCGGATGGGTCGTTTACCTCAACAATCAGAATGCCACCCCTGTGACCATCCTCTTCCACAAAATAGACAGATTCAGGCTGATTTGCTTCCAGAATACTCCGTATTTTTTGGCCAGCTGAACCATCCCGAACCGCAGAATTGAAAGGTTCCAATGGAAATTGAACTTTCATTAGCATACGCATATCAGACCTCCGGGTAGTTGGTGGAGTTGCTTATTTAGTGTACACCCAAAGTTCTGGAGCTGATGGTTAATTCGGGAACATTTTTTCTATCGCATAAATTGGTAGTTCTTTTCGACCTCCATTTCTCAAGGTCAAAGAATGAAGCGATCCACCTAGACAATATTATCTAATCTTTTACCCCTATAGATTGATACAAGAGGATCTCTTATGGTTTCGGCTGATCAGTCATCAATAGGAGGTGCCACTATGGCCCATAAAGACACAGATATCAAAAATAGGGCGGTGAAACAGCCAGAAGCATTAACTGTCCATGAACTGGAAGAAATAAAGGTGGCAATGTGCAAGGCGAGAAAGGTACAAGAAACTCAGGGAGGTAGGAAAGTTAAAGGATTTAATGGTCATGGCAGTTAGACTTTTTTACGGAAAAGACATAGAACTTCAGCGACATGTTCCGGCCGTAAAAAAAGTTATTGATGCTTTTGAGTACTACGTAAATACTGGGGATCCTGGCAGGATGTTTGGCAAAGACGTTCTCACTATGCGTCCGAGACTCGCCTGGGAAGAAAAGGTGAAGCATGTTCATCTGCTTGATGAAAAACGATTCAAAATTGAGAAGTTGCATCTGAGAATACAGGATAGAAGAACCAGTGATTCATTTTTACTGTATTGTCCCGGCTACTTAAATCCAGACTATTATATGCTACTTACTATTGTATGGGATAATGGTCACGACTTTCTCAGAACAGATGAAAAGTCTCTTCAAAAATACGCTGAAGAAGCATTTGAATTTAGGATGAAGTGGTAATGTCACGTGAACCCAAAAAAGTCCAATGGACCCGTGCAGAGACTCCGAAAAAAGCAGGCCGCTATGTTGTAGCTATTGAACACGAATGTGGATTGGGTGCCTACGACTTCAGTTATTGGAGTCCTCTAGATGGGTGGGAAATTAAGGATCAATCTGGCAAGATCGTTGCCTTTATAGATTTTGACGACGTCGCTGAGCTGCTTCCTTATGCATGGGAAGACGAAGCATAGACCCAATACTCAGCCTCTTTTATTCGAATCCTTGAATGCTGAAACTGCAGTTTCGAAGACCCTGAAAGTCGGATTTAAGAAGGATAAGCGGCCCTCAAATTGAAGGCCGCGTAAATGATTACATAACGCTATTTTTCGATTTATCAGAAGTGGCATCAATATCCCCACCATTAATTAAGCAGTTTTAATCCATCACAACAAGAAATTCCTCATCACCGGTATCTTCAATAACACTGTTGATAATGGCGACAAACTCGGCGTACTGCTTGTCAGTCAGTACGGGCTTCAGCAAGGCAAAAGTTTCCCGATATAGTGCTAATACCTCTTGCCAGTCCCAAGACTTTAGAGCGAAAAATGCGTCACGCTGCTTTTCCATAATGGCGGAATAGGCCGATGCCTGTTCGCTGTTTAGCGTCAGTTGTTCAATAATGTCCTGGTCGATTTCAGCGTAGGTTTCCTGGGCTTTTGTGATGCCCGCTGTGGTACCCACTAGCATGATGACAAAAAAGATAAGTATGAACTTCTTCATAATACTTCTCCAAGCTGAAGTGAACTCATGCTTTAAGTCTGAATAGGCGCTGTGAAAAACCTGTGAAAAATTCGGAAAGAGTTAAGATTTGCATGGATAGAGGGAAAATGTTGTCGAAAATCGGTCCTAAGTAGAGCAAGAGTAGCGGAAGGGGGTAACCTTAAGTCCCTCTTAATACACGATGGGCTAAACTAAATGCAGTTTCTCCAGAACAGTTTTAAATCATGCAGGTATTAATCGTCGAGGATAACGCCGAACTGGCGGCATCAATTGCTGAGTTTCTTGAGCTTCAGGGAGCCCAATGCGACTTCGCTTATAACGGCGCGTCTGGCCTGAAGATGGCGACGGAACTCAAATTTGACGTTATTCTCCTGGATATGATGTTGCCGAAAATGGATGGCATTAATGTCTGCCAGGAAATGCGCCTTAGGGGATGTACCTTGCCGGTACTGATGCTGACAGCGATCGATACAGAAACCGATCAACTGGCCGGATTTCGGGCAGGAGTTGACGATTATGTAGTAAAACCCTGTCCGATGCCGTTGCTTTGGGCGCGTCTTGAGGCTTTATATCGGCGTACCCGAAAAACATCGTCGCTGCTAAAGGTCGGTCCACTGGAACTGGACCGGGGAACCTGCCGGGTGGTTCGAAGCGGAAAGGAAATCAGCCTCACCCCGACGGAATGGAAAATCCTGGAGTTTCTTATGTTGCAGAGCCCGAACATCGTTTCCCGTATAGATATCGAGGATTATATCTGGCCTGATCAGGACTCGGATCCGGGAAAGCTCAACGTGCACCTTCACGGACTGCGAAAAGCCGTGGACAAGCCTTTTGATTATCCGTTAATCCTGACCAGGACGGGGTTGGGATTAAGCATCGAAGATACCTCTGGAAAATAATGGCCGAAGTTAGAGTTAAAAGCCTTTCCGAGCAGCTGCGCTGGCAGTTGATTGTGATTGGGCTGGCACTGTTTGTCGTTTTTTCAGCATTACTGACGTTCTATTCTTTCCAATCGATGGAAAATGCCGGAGACAGTTGGATCAGGATGGAAGCCAGATCACTCATCAAGCAACTGGAGCTCAACAGTCAAACACCTCTCCCCGATAGTCGCACGATGCAGGCTTATCGATCGTGGCAGGAAATTCCCGAGTCATTAAGGCGCCACTTCGATCAGGAGAACCTGGTCAGCGGTGAGGTGTATGAAGTGTCCATTGAGGATCGTCCCGGCAAGGAGGAAATCCTGTTTTTGCTGTACCACAATGCCCCTTCCGTAGGAGAGCTGTATATCCTGAGTCAGTATGACGCAGATCTCATCGATGGGCTGTTAGAAGATATTTCAACGACCGTTATCAAGCAGTCACTGATGCTGACCGGCGGGATGATGCTGATACTGTTCGTCTTGGTATTCTGGCTTTTAAAAAGGACCAGTGAACCCATGCGACTGTTGAGTCAGTGGGCTGAAAAACTGCGTCAGGAGGAGCATGCGGACCGTGTGAGCTTTCCAATCGCCGAGCTGAATACGCTGGCCGGTCAACTGAGGGAAGGGGTCGATAAAATCACTGAATATAACCGGCGGGAGCAGCAATTTTTGAAGCATGCGAGTCACGAATTGCGCACGCCTCTGGCGACCATTCAGGCTTGTCTTGATACCCTGAATTTCCAGATCAAGGGGCCGGAAACAAAAACCATAGACAGGGCATTGAAAGCCAGTATGGACATGAGCCGACTGACGACAGCGCTACTTTGGCTCGCCAGAGACTCTGATAGGCCTATTGCCCGAGAGCCTTTTGAGATAGAGAGCTTTACCGTTCGGATGGTGAATGAGCATCAGCACCTCATTGTTGGTCGACAGCTTCATATTGATTATCAGGTTCACTGCGAAGAGTTGAATATTGAGAAAGACCTGTTTGCAATCGTGTTCGCCAATTTACTCAGAAATGCCTGTCAGCACAGTTCTACAGGCACGATTTTCCTTCAGATCTATGCGGATCATTTGACTATTTCCAACCCTGTCAGCCAGGAAGTCTCTCAGGAGAGCTATGCAGATTACTCTTCCGAAACCGGCTTTGGACTCGGGTTGCAGCTGGTGGAAAGAATCTGTCGCAAACTGGGCTGGGAGTTTCGCTACCAAAGGGCGCCTCATCAGGTGACAGCCTCCATTTTCTGGCGTACTTGAGAAGGCTCAAGTTAGATCTTAAGACTGCCTTAACGTCACTTTTATTAATGTATGGGCACTAAACTGCTCATGCGTAAGTGACGAACTGATGATTAAGAAACTCCGCAATAGTATCTACCTGATAACCTCTCTCCTGGTGTTTTTCTGCGTCCTGACATACCTGGACGAACTGGAAAGCCAAGCCGTCATTCCCAAGTCATCTTTTTCACCGGAGCACCCAACAGTAACAGTGTTGGAGGTCAGTTCCGGCAGCTATCAGACAGAAATTGAAGTCTTCGGAGAAGTTGAGCCTCGTTGGGCGGTCACTTTGAAATCACAGGCGAGTGGCGAGGTGATGAAGATCTCTCCCAATGTTTCACCCGGTGTTGAGGTTAGGGAAGGCCAGCCGTTAATGGCAATCGAAGCCAGTCGTTATGAGTCTGCCGTAGCCAATGCCGAGTTGGCATTGGACAACGCCAAAGTAGGTCTGCGTCAGGCTGAAGTCAAAACTGAACTGGCCCATAGCGATTGGAATAACTCCGGAATGACCGGAGAGCCGTCAGATCTTGCCCTGTTCAAACCTCAACTTTCTGTAGCTCAAAGCGAAGTGCGCTTTGCGGAAAAGCAGTTGCAGTCTGCATTAAAGACATTGGGTTACACGAAGGTCCTGGCGCCGTTTAACGGTATTGTGACGGAACGCCATGTGGGCCTCGGACAATCGGTCTCAGAAGGAGATGCGCTGTTTACGTTGCTCGATAACCAACATCTTGAGCTGCAGGTTTCCCTGGATGTGGGTCAATGGAAAAAGCTCGACCCACAATGGCAAGGAGCCGTAGTGCCTTTGCGAAACATGTCTGGCGAGTCGATTGGTAGCGCCACGATCAGGCAAGGGGGCTCCTATCTGGATAGCGATACCCGCCAGTTTAAATTGTTTCTGGAGGTACTAAAAAATCAGGAAAGCGAAGTACTTCCGGGAGAGTTCGTCAAAGTGGTCCTGCCGGGTAAGACTTTCGAAAATACAATGTTGATCCCCGAAAGTGCTATGACCAGAGAAGGGATGGTCTGGTATCTCGATGAAGAAAACCGGCTCCGCTCCTATTTGGTCGATGATGCTGTGTCAAAAGACGGCAAGCTGATAGTTTCTGTTCCGCCGGTAGATTCGTCAAAAAGTCCGTTACGGGTTCCCTCAATGAGTTCGCCTGAAAGATCCGCGAGTCAACGAGCATGGCGTATTGCGACAGTGCCGCTGGCATCCTTCCTGCCGGGAATGCAGGTTTCCCCGATGATGGAAACCGGGCAGAACACCGCTGCCAACATCGATGATTCGTCCGATTTCGATGGAGGAAGCTGAGCATGCATATGTTAACCAGTTGGTTTATTCGTAATCCGGTTGCAGCAAACCTTGTAATGGGGTTGATTCTGATTGCCGGATGGCTAACCGCGACCTCTATACGCATAGAAGGGTTCCCGAAACTGCCGGCAGATACTCTTCAGATCGACACTCCTTTTACGGATGCTTATGCCGGACAGGTAGACGAACAAATCACACAACGCATAGAGAAAGCGATAGAGGGAGTGGCTGGGATCAAAAAGGTACAGGCGGTGTCCATGGAGGGACTTTCCAGTATCTCGGTGCAAAAGCAGCCTGGATACGACCTGGATCGATTGGCGACGGATGTTCGTACCCGGCTGGACAGCATATATGGTCTCCCAGCCAAGGCTGAGAAACCGGTGATCACCCGAAATGACTTTGACCTGCCGGCTCAGATCGTTCAGCTCTATGGCAATACCGACCCGGCAACCATTCAGCGGTTGGGAAGACGGGTCCGGGAGGCGCTGCTGGCGAAACCCGAAATCTCCAAAATCAAGACCTGGGGTGAACGACAGGCAGAAATCAATGTCGAGATTAATCCGGAAAAGCTTCAGGAGTTTCAACTTACTCTGTATGAGGTGGCCGCGAAGATCCAGCAAGCCTCGCTGACCTTCAAAGCCGGTGAACTTAAAACAGTTGGAGGCAACATTCGCCTGAGGGCTGATGACCAGGCCTATCATGCGAAAGAATTTGCGGCGATCAGCATCAAGGTCAGGGCGGATGGCAGCAGAATACTGCTGAGCGATCTGGCAAGCGTCGTGGATGGGTTTGAAAACAGCGATTCTCTGGTGAGGTTTAACGGGCAACCGGCCATTGGCATGGAGGTTCAGATCGGTCGTAAGGAAAATCTGCTCGAAATAGCCGAAGTGATCAAGACTACCATTGAGGAACTTCAACCCATTCTGCCCCCGGAGGTCAGATTGGTATCCTGGGCCGATAGTAGCCGCTATATCTCTGAGCGGTTACAGCTGTTGAAAAGTAACGCAGTCCAGGGCCTGTTATTGGTATTCCTCCTCCTGGCTTTGTTTCTTAATCTCAAGCTGGCTTTTTGGGTGGCAATGGGCGTGCCGATTTCAGTGGCAGGCGCGATGGCGATCATGGGAAGCGATTGGGTGGGATATTCCCTTAATGACATCACAACGTTCGGGCTAATCATTGCTCTTGGCATATTGGTTGATGACGCGGTTGTCGTTGGGGAAAGTGTCTTTGAGGAACGCCGCAAAATTGCAGATCCCATTAAAGGGACTGAGGTCGGGGTTGGAAAGGTTGCCACTGCGACGATATTTGGGGTAATGACGACGGTCGCGGCATTCTTTCCGATGATGTTAATTGATAATGCCCTTGGCAAAGTGTTGGCCGGCTTTTCCGGTGTGGTCATTATGGCTTTGATGCTGTCCTTGTTTGAGAGCAAGTTCATCCTGCCCGCTCATCTGGCGGGTATCAGGATATCCCATGAAGGGAAATCAGGTAGCTTATGGAGTCGTGTCCAATCAGGGGCGCAAAGACTGCTGAACGGTTTCAATCATCGAATCTACGGTCCGGTGCTTGAATTCGCCATCAAACGGCGATATTCGGTCTTGGTCCTGTTTATTTCCATGGCTACGCTGGGCCTGGGATTCATGGAGTCCGGGCAGGTGAGGATGGTGTTTTTCCCGGAAATTCCCGGTCAGACGATCACGGTGAGGATGGAAATGGACCCTCGGGCACCGCATCGACTGACCGTTGCAAATGCTGACCGGATTGAAGCCGCAGGAGTGGCGCTTAACAATGAATTGGCGAGCCGGTATGCGCTTGAAAGCAATCCGATCAAACATTTTCTGGTGGCAGTGAACGATAGTGAGTCTGTCGATATCTATGCTGAACTGGCGTTGCCTGAAGACAGGCCTGGAATCGCAACGCTTGATATCATGAGGCAGTGGCAGTCTGCAGTGGGAACCCTTGAAGGCACCACCGAACTCACCTTTAACGCATCCGAAGAAACGGGGGGAGGCTTCGCCATCCAGCTATTCAGTAAAGATGAGGCTTCCCTCATATCAGCAAGTAATGAATTGCGGGACTATTTACTGGCGTTTGACGGAGTCAGTAACCTGCGGGATGACCTGAAACAAGGAAAACCACAGCTGTACCTGAAGCTTAAGCCGGAAGCGATTCACTTGGGGTTTACCAATGAAATACTGGCCAGCCAAATCGGCGCGCGATTTGGCGGAATGGAAGTTCAGCGGCTCTACCGCGACGGTCAGGAAGTCAAAGTGATGATCAAGGACGGCTTGGAGTACCGGGATACTGTCGCAGATCTGCTGGATGCAAGAGTTCTCAACGATAAAGGACAGTGGTTTCCAGTGATGTCGGTGGCGAGCATCGAATCTTCCTATGCGACGGACTATATCTCAAGAAGAGACGGAGAGAGAGTCAATACCTTGCGTGCTGCGCTCGATAAGTCTTTGGTTTCACCCTCTGAGTTAGGGGCTGCGCTGTTTGAGAATATCGTACCTCAACTCAAGCAGAGATATCCGTTGGTCAAAATTACGACCTCCGGAGAGCTCGAGGAAATCGGCAATATTCGGGGAGGATTGATCAAGGCACTGATCTTCACCTGTGTGCTGATCTATGCACTGCTTGCCATTCCCCTGAAATCCTACTGGCAGCCATTCGTTATCATGTCGGTGATTCCTTTCGGTTTTATCGGGGCGGCGATGGGGCATTTAATCATGGATGTACCGTTGAGCATTCTGTCGTTTTTTGGAATGCTGGCATTGGCCGGTGTCGTGGTGAACGACTCCCTGGTGATGATGACCCGATATAACCAGGCCAGAGAGGAGGGAGAGACCGTTCACAAGGCTCTGCAGCTTGCGGGTCTGGGCCGGTTTCAGGCGATATTTCTGACCACTGTCACCACCGTTGCAGGTTTATCACCGCTTATGATGGAGACATCAGAGCAGGCTCAATATCTGATTCCCGCCGCTATTTCTCTGGCCTATGGGGAAATCTTTGCGACGGCCATCACACTGATTTTGATTCCGCTGTTAATTGCCATAAGCCATGATCTGGCAACGCTGTTCAGGCGTCAAAACGTAGATGCCAAACCGCAAGCCTGTGATATTGAAGGTTAGGGCCTTTTCGAGCAGAGGAGGTTAAGCAGGGTGGAGGAGAACAGGTGGTGAAAGACTACCTGGGAACCAAGCCCTCCAATCTAATCCTTTCAGCAGTCTGGAGTAGGCTGTATATCATTTCGTCTATAACCCGTTGTCTATAAAGCTTGGGGCATTTACCCGATACCTTTCATTCCTGCCATGCGACAAACTAATCGCAGCTTTTTTAATCAACCTTAAAGGGATGTGGAATGAAAAAAACAATCGGGCCGATCCTCACCTGCGCCCTGACACTATTGCCGAATTTAGTGCTAAATCTGGCACACGCTGATGATCAGTACGCGCCAATATCTGACGATCAGTTTATATACAGCTATCAGGAAATGTTGAATTTTGATGTGGAGGCGTACCTGCAGGAACATGCTCCCCATCTGGCAGACAAAGCCGAAATCATTACCCACTGGGCCGGTTACTCCACCGTTAGCCCTAAAGTTCTGTTGACCATGATCGAAATGAAAACCGGTCTGCTCAGCCAAAACAAAGCCGCGTTCATGATGGCTCCTATGGGGGATTTGTCCTCTGAATCCGGATTTAGCGAACAGGTGGAAGACATCGCCTCAACCCTGGCGACCTCTTACTATCAGTCCATTGATCAGGAACAAAGTAACCTGTCTTTCGCGGGCGAAGGGTTTGCTGCGCAATCGCTTTCGACAGAGCTGAGAAATGACACCGATGGCGACCTGGACAAATTCCAGGAAGTTTACCACCGTCTTTTTCCGGAAACTCAGGAAGATCATCAGTTCCAATCATTCGATGGTGCTCCAAGCACAGGACGATTTGCAGCTTATTCCCAGAGCCTGGTGCCTCCAGCCAATATGTTTCAGCTCCCATATCCAGTTGGGGAGTACTGGTATTTCGGTGGTGCTCACACCTATACGGGCAGTGGAAGCTATCCGCTATCGTCGCTAGATTTTAACAATGGCGGCTATTGGGGGTCGGATACCTCAAACAAATGGGCGGTCGCTGCAGCAGGCGGTACCGCGATTCGTCACTCGTCCTGTTTTGTGGAAGTACTGCATGAAGGCGGCTGGTCAACCACCTACTATCATCTGGACAACATACAGTTCAGCAACCGTCAGAGTGTGTCCCGTAATCAGAAGCTGGCCAACTACGCCAACAACCGTTCACAGGCATTGTGTGATGGTGGCAGTTCTACCGGGCCTCACCAGCACTTCAGCCTGAAATATAATGGCAGCTATTATCATCTCGACGGTGTCTCCCTTTCCGGTTATCAGGTGAAAACCGGCCGCAACAGTTATGACAGCGACTGTAACTACTTCTGGCTCAGCAAGGACGGTGCAAAGCATTGTTCAGGCCGATCTTTGTATAACTCAGGAACCTCAGGATCTTCTGATCCAACGGACCCGACTGATCCGGATCCCGACAACGGCGACGATAAGGAATTGAACGATGGAGACGTTATCCGCAATCTCTCAGCCCGCAAGGGAAATGCAGAATACTATGTCATGGATGTTCCTGCAGGAGCACGCAACCTGTACTTCAGGATTACCGGTGGATCGGGTGATATGGACATGCATATCAAAAGGGGAAGCCGTCCAACATTAAGCAGCTATGACTGCCGTCCTTATAAAACTACCCAGGAGGAGGTCTGCTACTATCAGGCACCGCAGGCAGGGCGTTACTACGTTATGCTGCACGCATTCTCCAATTATTCAGGTATCACTCTGGATGCCGGGTACGACGGCGGCCAGAACACCAACCGGGAGATGTCCAATGGACAGGTGTACCGAAACCTTTCCGGCAATCAGGATGAGAAAGCCAACTTTTATGTTCGGGTACCGTCAGGAGCGACCAATCTGCGCATTGAAATGTCAGGCGGTCAGGGAGATGCGGACATGCATGTCATGTATAATTCCCAGCCGACTTTGAACAATTATCACTGTCGCCCGTACAAAACCACCCAGACGGAAACTTGTTTTTACAGCAGGCCTTATGCCGGTACTTATTACATCATGCTGAACGCCTTCAAACCGTATTCCGGTGTCCAGCTGGTGGCTCGCTACAACACCAGCTACTGGGGACGCAACCGAGAGGTGACGGTCAACCTGGGACAAATGGCTGAAGAGCGCTAGCCAGCGGGAATAGGCGTCAGCAGAAGAGACGCCAACCTGTCTCAGTTCATAAGGCCCTTCCCGAATCGGGAAAGGGCCTTTTTTATATAGGGACAGCGCCTTTTTCTATATCTGGATAGGGCTCTTTTCTATAAATGAAACTTACTTACCACCTCAGAGAGATGCTTGCTCATGGTCGCAAGCTGTTGGCTCGACTGGTTAACAAGGTTGATGTCATCTGCCAGGAGCTCTATTGCATCGCTGGTCTGGGTGACATTCCGGGTTGTTTCCTCTGCGGTAGCCCGCTGTTCCTCCGTGGCACTGGCAATATGGGTCGCCATACCGGAAATGTTAAAGACAGCGCTTATCACATTGGTTAATGCCGCACCGGCCGAGGCCGCTTCCTGGCGGCTGATATCAGCCCGCTTCTGGGATTCACTCATGGCGTTAACAGCATCATCCGACCCCTTTCTCAGCGAGTAGACGATATTTTCAATTTCTCCGGTGGACACCTGTACCCGCTGTGCCAGTCCGCGGACTTCATCTGCGACGACAGCGAATCCGCGTCCGGCTTCACCTGCCCGGGCTGCCTCGATGGCAGCATTCAGCGCCAGGAGGTTGGTTTGCTCAGCAACACTTCGTATGACATCCAGCACCCGTCCGATATCATCAGACCGGGCTTTCAACTGAGTAACAGTATCGGACGCGGAATCAATCTGGGATACGAGTTCTGCCACCACTTCAATGGTGCGGGAGACTGTTTTCTGCCCCTGTTCAGCAATGCTGGAAGCTTCGGACGCCTCGGATGCTGTACGGTGAGTGCTTTCCGCCATCTCTTGACACGTGGACACCATTTCCTGCATGGCAACGGATACCTGCTCGGTTTTTTCCCGCTGGGCGTTTGAGTTCTGCTCGGTACGGAAAGTCACTTCACCCAGCCTGGAAGATTGCTCAGCCAGCTCCGTGGATGACTCCACTACACGTGTGATGACATTCTCAAGGGTTTCCAGAAATTCGTTGACGGCATCGATAAAATCGCCCACTTCGTCAGGGCGGCCTTTGCTGAGTCGGGTAGAGAGGACACCCTCGTTATTGGCAATGTCTTTCAGGTATTTGAGCATCTCCGACCGGGACCGCGCTACGGGGCGGCTGACGAACCGGGCCATCAGGATGGAAATCGATAACCCGATGACTAACGAGATGACAAACGCCCCAATGATCATCTTCATGGAGGCAGCTGATGCTTCATCCGCCTGAATGGCAATGTCCTCCATGGCTTTGAAAACACTGGACTCAAGATCTTGTGCGAGAGACGCAATTCTAGGACCCAGAACATCCAGTGTATTGGCTTTCGCCTCTGCAACCACACTCTGGCTGGCGATCAGGTTTTCGACCTTTTCTCCAAACAGAGTCAGGTCGTTTACGGCCTTGGCAATGTCGTCCCGGGTATTGGATGACGAAGCACGGAGATTAACGATTTTTCCATTTCTTTGCAGTTTCTGGAGAAGTTCCAACAAGGTATTTTTGGAAGTTTCATCGCGGTTGGTGAAGTAGCGCTGAAGATTGATTCTCATCTCCATGGTTTGATTCTGCAGCTGTTTAACAGCCTGGGCGAGGCGTTTTTCGTCTGCATCCAGAGCAATATCAAAGGACACTCCCAGTACCTGGGTGGCGCGTGGGCCGAGGACATCGAGATCCTGTTCCTTGATGGTGCGGACGTTGCGGTTGGCAGGGACCACTTCCAGCATGAATATCTGGTGATAGTTACGAGCGGCGTTTTCGATGTCGTTCACCAGCTTGGCCTGTTCTGGTTCGGTGAAAGTCTCACGCGCTTTACCAATATTCTCCATGAAGCGCTTTTGCAGGTTTTCATATTCTGGCACCAGTTCTTCATTACCGGTTCTGAGATAGTCGTTGACCAATAGCCTCATTCGATAAATATTGACCAGTGTCTGAGTGGCTATGGCTGTGTCTGGTGCCAGGTCGGTGGCGACCTTTTTGATATTGGCATCCAGATGATCCAATTGCTTGACGGCGAGAACGATCACCAAAGCAAATAGCAGCAGAACAGCAATGGGGGCAGACAATACTTTACCTGCAATTCCCAGTTTTCTTTCTATGCTGGACATCTAACGCTCCCGGAATCTTATTTTTGTTAATCATTCTGCGGGATGACATCTGGCGACATCCCACAACCTCTTTCTATTTCATCAGCAAGAGTTAGACCAAAGTCGTAAGTCGTCCTATTTCTTCATAAATTCAGACCATTACAGGTTGAGGATGTTGCAAGTCATCATTCTTATGTGTGGAATACCGCCTCCCTGGCAAACCGAATTGGGTGGAAATCCGCACAAATTGCAAGGCGCAGTCGATAACGTTACGTTTCAATCACCGATAACGCTTCTTCATAGAAAAGTTGCAGATTGAAAACTTACATTTCCCGGAAAAACAAATAACTATCAAGACCTCCTGGAATCTCGCACGTAGCGTGAAATACTTTAAGAGAATGAAGTACAGATCTTGTAAATAGTGGACGAGTTGGAAAATGGGCAGGGATATCAGTGACACAACGGGATTTTCCTGCCAAAACCAAATGGATCTTCGACAATCCAATCCTTGGTGAGAATTCGAGGATTTCTGAAGACTATGGGAAAGCGGCAATCCATTGAGTTTGGCCGGTTTTCATAGGCTCAGGGAATATCCTGACTATAAAGGAATACTTATTATGTCCAGCCTTCAGAAAGAATTCCCAGTCATCAGTTCCGATATTGAAAGCAGCCTGGGGGTTCCCCCCCAAGATCATCCATCCCAAGATCATCCATTGATTGACCAGCTCATCCAGGAGTGTCAGGCGATGGCAAAGTATATTCTTGCCAACGGACTGAGTGTGGAATGCGCATTGGTCGCCCGTTTGGCTCTGGCCACTGATCAAAAGAAAGCGGTCTCTGAAACTCAGGTAGAAGAGCTCGTCAATATCCATCTGGCGTTGTCCAAAGTAGTATCTCCTTCAACACCCAAAGCAATACTGATGCTTGAATCAGAGGATAACGAGCGTAGCTGGACCTACATACTCGGACCGGTTCCGTTGATCCGGCGGCTGACCGTTATTGCTATTTTCTTTTTATTAACTCTGTTGGGGGTATCCATGAGCGGCTCTGTCAATCTGACAGAACTCAATGCGGGTCTGCTTGCGTCAGAGGGAAGAGTTCTGGTGCTCAATCAGGTTTTTATTCTTTCTTGCGCGGGCCTGGGAGCCTCATTCTTTGCTCTATTTCAGGCTAATAGTTATATAGCAAAAGCCACCTATGATCCGCGCTTTGATTCCGATTATTGGACTCGGATTATTCTGGGCATGATAGCCGGTATTATCATTGTGGAACTCCTGCCAAGCACGATCTTCAATCAAGGAAGTATGGCGGAGTTCGGGAAACCTGCTCTTGCAATGTTGAGTGGATTCTCAGTAACGGTGGTGTATCGCATTCTGCAGCGTCTGGTAGAGACAATGGAGACAGTCGTCAGAGGAAGAGATCGGGACAGCAAAGATAGGGGAGTTGATCCGGGATATGACCCAAACTCCCGTGAGAAGCGCGGGTAGCATTCGGCTACCATTCGGATAGCATTCGGCTTGTGAAAGGGGAAAGGGGGGGACAAAGCCAGTCCGGAGACTGGCTTTGGAGTTAAAAGAAACTGCCTTTGGAATAGAAAGCCTCAGGCGTTTGTCACTTTCAAGAACACTTCGCGGAATTTTCCGTGCTCGCCGTTATCGAACTTCTTGGCTGCATCAAGTAAGCCGTTCACCATCTTGTCGCTGGAGTGAAACAGGTAGCTCTGCTTGCCAATATATTCGGCGGAGAAGGTTTTTAATGTGTCTACATATTTCACGCCGCGGTCGAATTCGTATTGGGAGATGACGTATCCGTTGCTTCGGAACATATCAAGGAAATGCATTTTGTCTCCGCAGATTCCCGTGTTCAGGGTGAGGGCAGGGATCAGTGGAGACTTGTCCGCATAGCTTTCAAACCAGTCCTTGAAGCGGATGGGGTTCTGATGCACTCCGCGGGTTTTGCCGGAACCGACATAGACAGCCCAATGAGCTCTGGCCTCCTTACAGAAGTGCCGTATGTGGGCCACTTCGCGCAAGCGCAGGATAAAGAGCGTGACAGTTTCAAGGAGAGTGAACACCAGGTTCATGGCGGCACCGCTGATACCTCCAATGATGAAGGTTGATGCGGAAAAGGCCCCCTTTAAAACCTCATAAAGACCGGCACCGATACCTTTGCACATTTGAGTACGCAGAGAGTCGCAGATAACCTGAGGATGTCCTTCCAGAATATTCACGCCACGCCCACGCCACCAGGTGGTGACAGCTGTCACTGCCGCATCGGTACCGTTGACCAGCCCCTTGAACACATCCAGGCTGCCTGAAAGGTAGGGACCGGCGGATGCCGCAAATTTCCACACGATAGCTTTAACGGCTGTTTTGATGGCCGTTGCAGATAGCGCTACTTTGTCACTGAACTTGGCTTTCAGTGCATCAATAAGCTTGCTGATGTAGTCACCAATCCAATGCATTGCCTTAAAGAATACATTCTGGCTGCTTCCGGATTCGGCCAGATAGCCGGATCCTTCCACTGCCTGAATCACTTTTTCGCCCGGTAACATAACGTATCCCATGTTGATACGCTTTGATGTCAGGTTCTGAGCGGCAGCGGTATGGCCGGATTTGGTCAGGATTTCAGAATGCATACGCATACCGGCAGAGGCGATATTGATCGCTCCGGAGGTGAAAGCACTGAATACTGTGTCGTGAATGTGGGTGTGGGACCAAAGATAAACTGCACCCAATCGGGCATGATCCAGATCCTGACGATATTGTTTTTTGAGATCCTGGAGTTCCGGTCCCTGACCGGCCAGTCTCTTAGAGAGTTCTTCAACCGCACCATGCCGGTTACGGATACTGCTGCGCCACTCAGTGTTAGCGCCTTTACTTTTTTTCCACTCTTCAAGCTTTTGCTTGAGCTTCCACCTTGCTGCACCTCCCCCGGGGGATTGTTCATACGATCTTATATGACTGTCCAGCTGTTTGAGTAAGCGGCTACGGGGTTTCCCCGTCACAGCGGTCCGCTTCATCCATTCGTCGTACGAAATTAAATCGCTAGGCATTTCTAATTCTCCTTATTTGATGCTGAATGCGCGATAACGTCCTTTACTGAGAGGTTCGGCTCCAGATAAAGGCGTTTATTCTTTGAGACGGTCGAAGTCAGGAAGTGATTTGAGTCCTCCTCCAGGACGTGGGTTTGATCCTTAGAACCGGCAAGCTAGCAAAATAATTTTTAGGCGAATACTAAGTAATTGTCTCTCGTCTTAAAGGACTAGTCCGCGTCTTGGGTGTTTGAAATTTTGATCAGAAGTCGTTCAAATCAGGAAGAAGTATAAAAGTCAATAAGTTAGGTAACCTGGGGTGATGCAGGTTAAGGCTTGATCAAAAAACTGACTTCGGAGCGGCGGTCTATATAACTTCCGAGTATCGTGGTAATTGCTGACAGATTTCGAAGTGCACGATTAACTAACTCTACGCCTGAGAGGCCTTTGCACAAATAAGACAACTCTCTGTCATATTTTGAAGACTGATTGAACTAGAAGTTAACAGCCTGCGGGAAAAGTAGATGAAAACACTGCCAAGGAAAACGGAGATCAGGCAGAAAGCCGCCAGGGATATGAGCGTTTCATTGCTTCCATAATTCTTTACTGCGTGACTGGTTTTGAGCAGACCGTAAATCGTCCAGGGTTGTCTCCCTACTTCAGCCACACACCATCCTGAAATAGTAGCGATCAATCCGGCTGGAGTCAGGTACACCGCGCAGGTGAGGAACCGGGAGGAAAAATGAGATGATTTCCAGAGGGAATAGCATCCCCATATACCCAACGACAGAATCAGGAAACCAAGCGCAAGCATCACTCTGAAAGCATAGAACACTGGCAGAACGGGAGGTCTGTGCTGGACAGGGAAGTCGCTTAGGCCCTGAATCTGGCCCTCGGGAGAATGTGTTAGCAACACACTGGCCAGATAAGGAACTTCGATCGCGAAGTTATTACGTTCAGTCGTCGCATCCGGAATTGCGAACAAGGTAAAGGGAACTTGTTTCCCGGTATGCCATACGGCTTCAATGGCAGCAAGTTTGGCGGGTTGATATTTTTTGATATTCAGTCCGTGAAGATCTCCGGATACCAACTGAAGCACCGATGTAACAAGGATCACCTTAACGCATAGCCGGATATTGCCAGAGGCCTCAGCTTCATTCAGTTTTTTCAGTCGAAAGGCGCTGACTCCTGCGATAAAACAGGCAGTACTGATCCAGCCGGCGAGAACCATGTGCAGAAGGCGAAATAGGAAAGACGGGTTAAAGATAACCTCATAGAGGTTATCCAGCATCATGACATTGTTCTGAAAAATGTATCCGCTGGGGGTCTGCATCCAGGAGTTTCGGATCAATATCAGACATACCCCCAGGTAGATCCCGAGCGTTACAATCGATGTGGAAATAAAGTGTGCACGAGGGCTGAGTTTCTGGCGGCCAAACACCATCGGGCCAATGAATCCACCCTCAAAAATCAGTCCTACAAACAGCTCAGCCTTTCTTATTCCTCCCAGTACATTTCCTGCTTCCCTATACAGGCCCCCGGCTGAGGTATCCAATTGCAACGACAGTAATACACCGGAGAATACAGCCATACAGAAAACAAGGAAAAACCACCGTACCCAGTAATCATAGATTCGTCCGAAATGGACACTGTTGGGGATGTTTTTATACGTTCCCGGCCTGATACATCGGATATTTAAATAAAGTAACCAGGCTGACAAACCGATCAACAACGCCGGAAAAACAATATGAAAACAGGCGGTTAAAGCAAACTGAATGCGAGTGAGTAGTATGTAGTCCATAGTGTGCAGTGGTTAGTAGAGTAGTGATTCAAGGGCAAATCTCCATGTATAGACCACTGCACTGATACATGAGATCGATAAGATGTAATAGCTGTGATGATTGGCGTTGAGATATACCGATATCCTGACCGGTAATGAATCCTTTGCATGCATCCTTTTGCGAAAATAAATATTCTTCATTGAATTGAGTTCCTTTTCGCTTATTCCCAGTCGGATGACTTCCCATAATTGAGAGGTCATCGCTTTAACTGGAGTATATCGCCTCCTAAAAAATTCCAATGTAATGATTTGTTTTGGGTGTGTAAGGAGCGACTATATCTATGAAAAAGGCTATGTCTGGGCGCAACTTTATGAAATGGCTCGTTTTAGCAAAACTTCGCCGGTTAGGCTGGATTCGTCATCGGGATAGGAAACACGGCAAGGTCTTTATAGGAACTGAGGAAGTAATTCACTCCAGTTTGTTGGTCTCTGGTAGATACATTTCTTTATCTGCTTAAAACAATGAAACGAATTCATGTGAAGTATTGGCAGAAATGGCTTATCAAGCGTTAAGAAGCTATCTAATCTTATTTCAGCAATGCTGAAAAACAGGTGATAGGTTATACGTCAGGGACTTGAGCGTGCGCGTTGCTAGGGGCGGCTCCTTCGACTAGTCTTAGAAAAGGTTTAGTTGATTATCTCTCAGGTATTTCTCCAAATAGATGGAAGAACTTCTTTCAGCATCAATAGTGAATCTCAGCAATATTGCCCGGGACGTCAGTATTAGGGACATCGCCCCAAGAGCAGATGCGGTGGATTCCAATGCCGAATGGCCGAGCCATTCGATGCAAGCCCTTGCTGAGGCAGGGCTACTGGGTCTGCATGTCCCCAAACGACTGGGTGGTCATGAACAAGGGTTACTGGCGCTGGCCGTGATCGGCGAAACCATTGCCGAGAGCTGTGCCTCATCGTCCTTATGCTTCGCGATGCATTGTGTCGGAACGGCAGTCATCTCAGCTAAGGCGACCGCCTACCATGAAGAAAAGTACTTAAAGCCAATCGCAGAAAACAAACACATTACAACGCTAGCCCTGTCTGAGCGTGGTACCGGTGCTCATTTCTATTTACCCCAGACAAAACTGCTTCTTGAAAACGATGAATTTATCGTTAATGGATGTAAGCAGTTCGTGACTAACGGCGAACATGCCGATTCTTATGTGATCTCTACCATGGCAAGTGACCAGAGTGCCGCAGAGGGTGAGTTCAACTGTCTGCTGGTGGACAGTGGTACGCAAGGAATCGAATGGATGAGTCCCTGGCAGGGACTGGGCATGCGCGGAAATGCTTCGAGAGCAATGAACCTTAAAGACGTTCATGTGCCGGCGGAGAACCTTTTAGGTAAGGAAGGGGATCAGATCTGGTATACGTTTGAAGTCGTTGCGCCGTATTTCCTCATTGCAATGGCGGGCACCTATGTGGGCGTCGCCAAGCGGGCATTGGACATAGCCATACAGCATCTCAAGGGACGTCGATATGAACATTCCGGAGAATTGTTGGCCGATATCCCCACAATGCAGTATCGCATTGCCGAGATGAGTATTGCAGTCGAGAGAACCAGGGGCTTGCTTTACAAAGCCGCCTACAAGGGAGATATAGGGGATCCGCAGGCGACGGTGAATATTCTGATGGCCAAGGCGGATGCCGCGGATCTGGCAGTCAGGATTACCAATGAAGCAATGACCTGTTGTGGGGGTATGGCTTATCGCGACGATAGTGAATTGTCACGTCTATTGAGAGATGCACGAGCCAGTCATGTGATGTCTCCAACAACTGACTTGTTAAAGACCTGGACTGGAAGGCTTATGCTGGATCTACCCATTATTTGAGCAAACGTCTATTTACCAAAGACAAGTTAATCCAAGAACTAATTAACCCTACGACAATTCAACCCAGCTACAGCTTGAGAATAATCCGCAAATATGGCCGAAACTGCATTGTACATAGACAGCACGGAATCCAAAAACAACTACCTGGGGAGATTTGAGGAGGTTGTCAGAGAGCAGGGGGCGGCATTACTGGAATTTGACGATATAGATGAAATGCTGAGGTGCCTGCGGCAACCCGATCTGAATGGCAGCACTCCCTGTCTTACCCTGATAGGGACTGACCTGGGAAACCCCATTCAGACAGCCAGAAAGATTAGAAGCGTGATACCGGAAATGCATTTTGTCTTTCTTGAAACGACGGACAATCTCCTGCTGAAACAGGAACTTCAGTCGCCGGTTTCCGGTGTGGGAAATCACTGGGAAATATTGAAAGTGACTTCCGACTATTTCTCCTCAATGTTGTCCAGGTCTCTGGGAGCGGCGATAAAAAGAAAGAAGTTCAAAACCACGATTGTCGGCCTGCAGAACAAAATACTGGTTTCCGAAAAGCCCAAAGTCTCAGAGTTGCAGCGCTACTCGGTGTCGCTAAGATTCCTTTCTAACCTGTTTGAATATGCACATGACGCCATTATTGCGACGACCTGCGAGGGCACCATCGTCAAGTGGAATAATGCGGCGCAGTCACTGTTTGGCCTATCTGTCGATACGGCAGTGGGGCGATCGATATTTAAGATTGCAGGAGGCAATTGGTCACAGGAGCTCAAGGGACTTGTCAATCTATTGCTCAAGGGTGATAGCGAGCATATGGAAAAGGAAGTGGAATTTTCACGGCCTGAGGAACAGACGGTTTATGTGAACCTGATGCTCTCCGTGATACGTGGAAACGAAAATGAAGCGATTGGACTTTCAGCGACCATCCGCGACATTACCGAGCAGAAGATTGCGCAGAAGGTTCTTGATGACATGCGGAGAAACCTGGAAAGGATGTCCTACGAGGACGGTCTTACCGGAGTGGCTAACCGACGCATGTTTGACGTCACTCTCGAAAAGGAGTGGCGCAGGATGCGCCGCAACCGGCTACCGCTGTCATTAATCCTGATCGATATCGACTACTTTAAGGCATACAACGATCTATACGGGCACCAAAAAGGCGACAAATGCCTGAAGCTGGTTGCCCAGGCATTAATGGGTTGTGTTTCCCGGTCGTCCGACTTGGTTGCTCGATATGGCGGAGAAGAGTTTGCAATATTGCTTCCGGACATTGAGCTGGATGAGGCCAAAGAAATCGCCGCCAGGTGTTGCCTGGAGGTCCGGGAATTAAATCTACTGCATGAAGCCTCCAAAGCGGAACGGCATATCACTATCAGCGCGGGTCTAACCTGTGTCGTCCCCAATGAGGAAAGGTATAAAGACTTCGTCAGCATGGCAGATCGCTTGTTGTATCAGGCGAAGAAGATGGGGAGAAACAGGGTATGTAGTGAATAAGCCTCGCTAGTTCGCTCAATATCGACGACAGTTCGCTTAATATCGACGACAGTTCGCTTAATATCGGCGGTAGTTCATTAATATCGGCCTAATCTGCCGCGACCCTGTTTCTGTCATTATGCTATTTTATCAAGAAGCGCTATCTTAATAGGACAATTTATGAAGCGCTATCTTAATGGGAAGAAGCAGCTCCATACTGATTTGATAGGGGGTTCAGGCAGCCATGCTTTCTACCTGAAACCCCTGACCATTCACTCAAGCAACCGTCGGTGCTCTTATGATAGAACCGAGGACTGGGAATTACCTCAGCAGTTGTTCGAACGAGGCTGTAGAACTTTATAACCAGGCCATTGACCTGATTCTAGGGTCTCAATCCGGAGCGGCCCAAGCTCTTGATAGAGCACTCAAATTGGACGGTCATTTCGCGCTCGCAGCCGCTGCCCGTTATTTTGTGGAGAAAGACATTGGTGGCCCCGATGCGAACCGTTTCCTGTCACTTGCAACAGAATCAGCGGTACATGCAAGTGAGTGGGAGCGCGAGCATATCGATATCCTCTTTGGTTTTATGACCGATGCGGGTAACACCATAGATCGGGCGCGGGCCTACCTGAAAACGAACCCTGGCGATTTGTTGATTGTTTCGCAGCTTTCAAGCTACTTGATCTTTTATGGCGGACCAAACAAGCTGACAGCGGTACTCAATCTGCTGGAATCGGTTGGTCAGGGGCGGGAAAACGACTGGGCTTTCCTGGCTCGCCTGGGATTTGCTGCCAGCGAAGCCGGAGACCGTCAGCGTGGGCGGACCTTGATCGAACGGGCCTTGGAATTGCGCCCCGAATCTCTCTATAGCATTCATGCCCTGGCACATTTGCTTCATGACGAGGGAGAGGCTGAGGAGTCGACCCGGGTTATCCAGCGTTGGCTTTCCGAATATGAAGGCAGTGCTCGTGATGGACAGATGTATAGTCATGTTCAGTGGCATCTGGCGCTATCGGAATGGCAGACTGGCGAACGAGACAATGCGATAAAGAGATATACCGAATTCTGTTCCCCTGATGTAACCACCTGTGGACCTGTACTCGCCCTGGCAGATTGTGGTGGATTTCTCCTCAGGGATTATCTTGCAACCGGCAAGGCCACAGCTCTGCCGAAAGACGCTCTGGAGCATATTGAGCGCTTCTGGACCATGATCTCCCATCCATTTATCGCACTACACATCGCGGGTCTGTATGCATCTGCAGAAGATTCGGAGGGACTTGAAAAGTGCGTGAGTTCTATCGTGGGGTCTCCCACCTGCACGAGCCGTGAAGTGTCTCTGGCGCTAGTATCAGCATTAAGGGACTTTGTCGCGAAAGACTACAAGCACGCCGCCATGTTTTTAGCGTCCATTTCTTTGGCTGCACGTATTGGTATCGGCGGAAGTAATGTTGAGCGGATTCTGATTGACCTCATTGAGGAACATGCAAAAGACAGAAGTGCTTCTTCCTCTCCATCTGCCTGATGCGGCTGATGCTTCATCTTATTGCCATCAATAAGTGGTTCAGGTTGGCAATTTCCATGTCTTCCATATTTCTTGCACATTTCTAGCACAATTCCTCCTCATTTCTTACCTAGTGTTATGAGTCTCCGTAAAAGTCAGGTCTTTTGGGCGTGATCATTGGGAAAGGTGGATGTCACCCCAGTTGGATCTGCATAGGGATGTCGGAGCATTTCAAACAAAAAATACGTTGTGAACTCACTAGGGAGTGATGCTTATGAGTTGGGTAACAGGTGCTAACGCACCGAAAACAACCAAAGCCCTGACAGCAATACTGGGTGTCTACATGATTGGCGTTGGTGGTATGAGCCTGCCGGTCTTAGCCGCATCAGGTGATGAAAATCCATCTCCTTTTGTCACTGATAACGAACCGATCAAGCGGCAGCAGCATGAAGACCGCGTAAGGCTCGATAATGAAAGAGAAGGACAGCCAATCAGAATGTCATTTAATGAACCGGAAACTGGAGATCCTGAACTGGAAGCGGAGTTGTCAGATCTGATTGCTTTGCGTGGACTGACACCAATAGACGTTTCACCAAGAGAACTTCCCCATATCAATGATCCATTACCTCAGTTGGGGAAAAAGTTGTTTTTCAGTAAGAGTCTCGGGGGAGCATTTGACGCCGCCTGTGTGACCTGTCATCACCCTTCATTGGGTGGCGCTGATCGCCTAAGTTTTCCCGTGGGAGTGGAAGCAGAACAAACTGCCTTATTGGGACCAGGACGCGAGCCAGTTTCTGGCTTGCCTGTAGTGCCACGTAACACGCCAACGGTATTTAATACCGGGTTGTGGGACACGGGATTGTTCTGGGATTCCAGGGTGGAAAGTCTGGGCAAGGAGATGAACACCAATGGTGCCATATCGGGCATCTCAACACCGGATTCCGGGTTCAATATTGCTGATCCCGACGCAGGGCCCAATCTAGCCGCAGCCCAGTCCCGATTTCCGGTGACGGAAGTGGACGAGATGAAAACTGACCAATTTGAGTCAGGGTCCGCCAATCAGGATATTCGGGACCACTTGGCAGCACGTATAGGTGGATATGGTATAGGCGCTGATGAACTTGAAAGAAATCGTTGGCTACCTGAATTCCAGGAAGCCTTTGGCGTTAATGCCAGCGCGGAACAGCTGATTACTTTTGATGCCATTAGCGTGGCAATAGGTGAATATGAACGGTCCATGGTGTTTGTAAATTCGGCCTGGCAACGCTATTTACAGGGAGATCAGAATGCACTGAGCGATGAACAAAAACGCGGTGCCATTCTTTTCTTTACCCGTGCTTCGGATGGAGGAGCCGGGTGTGGAGCCTGTCATAACGGACCAACCTTTTCAGATGGTCGACATCATACCGTGGCATTTCCCCAGTTCGGACCAGGCAAGGGCGATGGCCAGAATGACGACTTTGGCCGTGAGAGAGTAACGGGAGATCCGGATGACCGTTATCGTTACCGAACCCCGAGTCTCTTGAACGTCGCCCTGACAGCCCCATACGGACATGGAGGTGCCTATCAAACACTCGAACAGGTTGTTCGTCATTATATCGCTCCTGAAGCGGCCATTAATCAGGTATTCACCCAGTCACCCTGTCCGATAAATCAATTTGGGAATTTTGAAAATTGTAATCTGCCATACCCGGATGCTTTGAATAACTCCCTGCAGGCGGTAGCCAAACTAAGGGCAGAGCAGGCGCAGGGAATCTCCCGCCTGACGAACCCTGTGCTCTCCCCGGACCAGGTTAGGGAACTCGTTGCCTTCTTGCATGGGCTGACGGATGACTGCGCCAAAGACAGGAGATGCCTCGCGCCTTGGGTCGCCAATACCAGAAAGGACAATCCTGATGGGGAAGTATTGATTGGTGTCGACCAGAGAGGCAGAAGGTTATGATGCTATAAGTGCTTCAAGCATGATAAAGGACCGGCCATATCGACCGGTCCTTCTGAGTCATGCGCCAGGTTAGTCAGACGCTTGGATAGTCAGACGCTTGGATAGTCAGACGCTTGGATAGTCAGACGCTTGGATAGTCAGGTGCTAGGTTAGTCAGAAACTAGGAGCGGGAATCCCAGATGTGATCCAGTTTGGCAAGTACGATCACTTCCTGATGTAACTTATGCGGCGGGGGTAACTGAATCGCACAATAAACGGCAATTGCGAGGAAGATACCGCTGGCCCACCAGTTCTGGATACTTACAGGTTTTAACGCTGTTCCGAAGGAGCGCTTAAATTCCATATCTGCCAGGTTTACGGCATAACATTCATCAAGTATCAGATGAACCATGTAGCCTGCAAACACCATAATTCCTATCGCCCAGGCAAAGTCGATGCCTTGTCCCACAAAGCGCCAGGACAGGAAAGCGGATGCCAGTCCAAAAGATATCGCAGCCAAAAGGGAATGGAATGACCCTCGGTGCTCTGTCAGATAAGCAAATATCTCCAGCAAACCAATACGGACGGCAAGAAAAGCTGCGAGCATGGCGCCCCATAAATACAGTAACGGAAGGCTTTGAAAAGTAAACAGGACAACAAACGAGGCCATCACACCTAGCGCACTAAAGAGCCCCTTCAGTATGGCGGTAGTATCGGCGTCGAGATCCGGAGCCAGGCTTGCGATGGTTCCTGCTACCCAGAATGCCATGCCCTGGCCGGGAGTGAATAACCCGGTAAGCAATATGGTAGAAGTCAGCATACCGGATGCAGCGGCGCCGCCCAAAAGATGTGTATTAAAATTAGCCATTTAGAAAGATGAATTCCTTTGTATCAGGGCAAAAATGAATGGGCGCCATGCTATAACAAAAGAGGAGGATTGGGTATTCACTAGAAGTCAGAGAAGGTGGGTGAACAATAGATCATTGCTTTAAATTTTCCTGGAAAGGAAAAATTCTATTGTTGCACCGTCTTAAGGGCTATATTGAAATGAATACGGATACCTCCGAGTGGGATGTTTAGCTGCCGAGGCTGAGGAAAGACAAAAGAGGGCCGAGGGATCTGTTTCTTAGCGACCTAAGGAAATGAGAAAAGGGAAATAGGAAGAAAGGAAAAAAGGAGAGTCATATGAAAAAGGAAGATTGGTCATGGTTGGCGGGCACATTCTGGTACGTTCCGGAGCTATATTTACCCGCACCTCAATTCAGTCCGGATGGTGAGCCGCCCATCTGGATGTCTGATCAGACAGTCTGGCAAATTACCGAATACGAAAAAGGCTACTTCTGGGGGAACTGTGCTGTTTCGGTCACTCTGGCTGAAGATGCCCCCGCGAATGACACGCCAAACGGGTTATGCCTGACAGGGTCAATAACACCGGATGGCCGTGTTCTAATGTCGTTTATGCCGATAAACCCCGCAGGGTCAGCCCTGGCAACCTCGGGTTTTGGGGTGACGACCCTACGCGAAACTGAATGGGTCTTTGAGATGCAGATGTCGGCGAACCAGAATGGCAGTCTTCTGCTTCATTGGGCCTACATGTATCAATGCCGACCTGGAGATGCCGCATGGGAAGAATTACCTGGAACGAAATATTCCGTCCCCGGATTCCTTGAAGCAGCAGGGTTCTCGACGGATGTTAACTAGGGGACGTCCCCTTGAAGATGAATAAGCTACACATGAGGTAGATGATGAGCACAGACCAGGAATTGATTCAGCAAGGATTAAAATTGATTGCCGCCCTGGAAGAAAAGGGAAGTTACTATCATGCAAAGTCCAGTATGCATGACAGCTTTATGTGGGAAGCCGTTGGCATCAAAACACGCATCGAGTCTCTGGTCAGAAAGGAGCAGGGTGCTAGAGATAAAGAAAACGTTGACGATACAACCTTTGGTGAAGGGCTAAGGGAATTCTCTCCCGAACTGGCGGACGAAGTTTCCGGCTTTTACAAACGCTATTATGGAACCGGCCATACCTGAGAAGCAGCAAAAGGGTGAAGTATCGACTTCACCCAAATACCCCGTGATGAATCAATAAACCTTAGCCACGGCTTCAATTTCAATCAAAGTGTCCGGTGTCGCCAAAGACGCGACGCCAATTCCAGTGAGTGCAGGGCGCGATATTCCCAAGTGTCTGACAATGATCGGCACCAGTTTTTCTATATGCTCAGCAACTTCGCCCCGCACATAAACTCGTAGCTGCAATATGTTTTCAGCGGATGAATTAGCCGCTTCAAGGACTTTCAGGAGATTTCTTGAAGCCCCTTCAGTTTGTGCTTCGATACCGGTATTTTTTATCTCATAGTCAGGACTCCAGTCGACTTGGCCCGATACAAAGACCAGCCCAAGGCCAGTGTCTATTTTGGCATGGGACATGCCGGACGGTGCCCCGTCGTAAAGCTCTGCAGGATTGATATTCTTGATGCTCATAGAAACCTCTGAATGTCATACGTCAATGTCGACATAGAGTAGAGGCGAAGATGGTGTGTGCCTATCAAGGGCAGCTTGTAGCTGATACAAGCAGAGCTAGTGGTAGTTTTGACAGAAGAACTAGTGAAAGTTGATAGAAGAGCCAGTTGCGACCCCATACAAGGAAAACTATCGCGTCTTGGAAATCTGTTTATGAACTTGATCAAGTAGCCAGATCATAAATGGATCTTTCCTGGTACTGGGATGATAGGCGGCAACGACTTCATAGCCCGGCGGATACTTTTTAAGGGGAATTTCAAATAGTCCGTCGCAAGGAAGAAGGCGGGAAGGGAGAAAGCCTACCAGCTTTGATTGCTTTAAATACTCCTGAGCCATAAAGAAGGATGGAACTGAGATTACCACGTTCCGATGGAGGCCTAGCTGCTCGAACCAAGTGTCTGCTGAACCTTTAAAACTGCCGGTCCCATGAGACGTTACGATGAAATCATGCTCCACAAGGCGCTCCAATGATAAGTCCTCATCAAGCCGTGCCAACTCTATATTGGCTGTCACGCAACGGTAATTTTCGGTAAATAGCGACTCAGTGACCAAACCCTCTGGAACATATCCGTGTGATGTGAAGGCCAGGTCAATCTCTCCTTGATTCATCTTTTTTGTCAGATCAGCACTCTCTATATTGCTGACTATCACCTTTACCTTAGGAGCTGTTTCGAGAAGCTCCTTAATTAACTCGCCAACGATGACTTTTTGTGTGTAGTCTGTTGCGGAAATAACCAGCGTTCTTTCTATTTGATTTGGTGTAAGGGAATTCGGTAGCGGTATTTCGTTGAAATGGGTTAGAACCTTTTGGATATGGGGTTCAATTTGCCTCGCATAGGGGGTGGGAGTCATCCCATGGCCGGTTCGAACAAACAGGCGGTCACTTAGAATCTCTCTAATTTTCTTTAGCTGAAGGCTGACAGCCTGCTGGGAGAGGTCCAGGCTTTCCGCTGCAGAGGAGATATTTCCAAATCTATATAGCGCATTGAGAGTTCTGAGATGGTGTATTTCAAGTTTTTCGATCATGCTGCCATTTAACCTTTTCGGCAGCTTTGAGCTACCAGTCATAAGACTATGATTCTAGTGCTTTGAATTTAAACTGGCGACATATTGTTATGGAAAACGAGGAGGAGGCAACCTTTTGAGTAGAGTAAAGTCGCCTCCTTGGGAGATTCAGCCGTCACGCAGGCTGTTAACGAATTTTTATTAAGGATCTCATTTAATAGGCTGGAGCCCCCTCATAGCTCAGGCCTATATCTGCTGCCTGGGCTTTCACCGTACTGTAGATCTTGTAATCCAGGGACTCTTCTTCGGCTCCCGACTCTTTTACCTTTGCTTCAATGAACTGCTGTCGTTGTTGGGTCAGCTCGGCAATTTGTTTGCGAAGAGCTTCCCGCTCCTCGGACTTCTCTTTGATCAGTTTAAGTTGTTCATTCTTGTCCAATGCCTGCATCGGTTCTGGTAAGGAGGAGGGGGCAATACTATCAAACTCCACTTTTCCTGTAGCAATATCCTCGACTAGTTCATTGTCGCCCAGGAAGTTACCTTCTCCCGCCGCCGAGGTATTAAACATGGCTCGTTTAGCTTGGGAAGCTTTTGAACTGGCAGCATGGAGTTTTTCCGTTGCCGCCTTTTTCTCGGCCATTTTTTGGCGCTCCTCCGTGGAGCCGTAGTACATGCGTGTTTCATCAAGATCCTTTGACAGACTGGCAATCTGGTCATCAAAAGGTGTTGCAATAGCGACTGCATTTCCTGACTGCGAGACTTGGAAATACTCGCCCTGATTAAGGCCGGCGATACGCATCCATTCCTGGTGAGTATCCGGAGCGGAACCTGCCTGAATGGTGTTAACAATGATTCCTCTCTGATTCGCTATTTTAAGGGTTTCCGGATATTGAACTTCATCCTGATAATCCATATGAGCCGGCGCATCACCAACCAGAAAGATCACTTTATAGGCGTTTTTATCTTCGCTCCAGGAGATTCGGTGCACCGCATCGTACAGAGCCTGGTTGACACTTTCCGGGTTATCACCGCCGCCATCGGCCTGAAAGTCCATCAATGTTGCGTACATGGAATCCAGATCAGAAGACAAATCCGTTACCCGTGTAACATAAGCGTCAGAACGGTCTCGATAAGCTACCAACCCAATCTTGATTTCCGGTGCGGGTTTCGCTGAGGCCATGGTCGTCGCGATCGACCAGATATTCTCTTTTGCCGCTTGAATAAGGCCACTCATGCTGCCTGTTGTGTCCAAAACGAATACCACTTCAACCTTGGGTTTATCCTGGGTCTGCGCCAACGGTGGTTTTATCGTCGGTGGTTGATGGGGGATCAATGGTGAAGGCGAAGCTTCGGTTTGATAGAGCGGATAAAGGGCGATCACTGATGCTGTAGAAGCAAAAAGGGTAAACGCTAGCAGTTTGGTTTTGAAAGAGGTGTTCATAATAATGTTCTCCAACAGATATCTTTATTATCTGGAAAGCCGGCTTTCAAGGACGGGCAGAGAGACGTTTAAAGGCTGCATCGGCGGTTCGATATGCCCGTTCGAACCTGTCTTCGCTAGCTGCCGGTGCTGTATCTTTCGTAGGGCTCCTGCGCAGTATTGAGCCCTTGACGGGGATATACACATAAAGCGCCTGCACCAGGAAAAAGCACCAAAGGCTGAGGAATACGCTGTGGGTGTGTATGGCGGTCGCCAGTGCGAGTAATAATGCCAATCCGTTAAGCAGGGCATCTGCTCCTGCAGTCCATAGACTTCCATAACGGTAAAGGCAACGAATCACCCAGAGCATACCGACGTAGGAACTCAGCCAAAGCAGGATCGTGGGATTGAATAGAAACAGGAGAGCTGTGGTGAAGAGCCATGTCGCCACAGACAACAACTTCCCACTGCGTGCCCTGGATTGATAGAGCAGCACCACCAGATAAATCAGGCTGAGACTGACCAGCAGTACGCGGGCACTAACGGCAGAACCAATGATGGGAGAAAATACACTGAAGGCGATGGCACCCAGGAAGCTCAAAATGAATGCGACAACGACACCACGCCAAAAGCTGATGGTATTCATACGGACCTCCGCTTTTGTTGTTCCTGGAGGTATGCCAGCTCTACATCTTCATCTGTAATCAGATGGGATCTGCTGTCAGTTCCGCCCAATGGAGTTTCTTTTTGAGAGAAATCATCGACAGACTCGAATACCGCAGCCTTCTGCTGCATGGATTCAAGTCGTCGCCGGTGATCGTTTAATGATGAGGTCTGATGTTGAATGTCCTCCTCCAGCCGGGAAGTTTGCTGGTTAAGCAACTTTAGAAGGCGATCATTCTCGAGTTTGCGACGGAGCAGTGTTTTAGCCAGAACCTCATTCCCTGCTTCAAAACACAGATCCAGTTGCCCTTGGATTTCTTCCATAGACTCCTGAATTGTTCTGATGCGGTCCTGAGTCCGTTTCTGCTCCAATTGGTGGGTTTTCAGTTGACGGACTCCCTGGTCCACTTCGTCTTCCATTTCCCTGATAGCCTGTCGAAGCAATACATCCGGCTCTTCCAACTGATCTAGCACGGCGTGCATATCGGCTTTAAACAGACGTATAAAACGATTAAATAATGCCATTTCTTCCTCCTGGTCTTGTCCGGGTATGTTGTGTCGATTGACATTGAAATCAGTTTAAGAAGGCGAGGAAGGGCAGCGTAGACAGGCTTTTGTAAAACCTTTGTCCGGATGTTTACATAGAATTTACATGTGCCGGAAAGGATTGTTGCTAGACTGTGAATGAACCGTAGAATGATGATCTGTAAATTCTGAATGTGAGCCCCTAATGCAACGTAAGCCCCGATTATTGATAGTGGAAGACGAAGCGGCCATCCGCACAGGCCTGGTGGATGTATTTGTATTTCATGGTTATGACGTGGACTTTGCAGTGGACGGAAATGAAGGCCTCGCGAAGTCCCAGAGTGGGCAGTACGATCTCATCATCCTCGATGTCATGTTGCCCGGAGTGAACGGCTTTGATATCTGTGAGGCGATCAGAGCAGAAGACCGCCATCAGCCGATAATCATGCTCACAGCCAAATCCAATGATGAGGATATCATTCAGGGGCTTTCTCTGGGGGCGGATGATTATGTGGCCAAACCCTTTTCAGTTGCTCAACTGGTGTTGAGGGTCCAGGCGGTGCTTCGCAGGACCCGGGGCAGTGAGGTCGAGGAATCCTCGTTATACCTGAGTGATAACGCCCAGGTGGACACGCTTAATTTGTCCGGCAGCTTTGATGACCGGGAAGTGACCTTCACCCGTCGGGAAATGGATATCCTGCAATATCTCTACGAACACCGAGATAGGCCGGTATCACGAGAAGAATTGCTCCATAAGGTTTGGGGCTATGCCCGTGATCTGGATATCGAAACCCGTACCGTCGACATTCATATTGCCAAGCTTCGCCGCAAGATAGAGCCGGATCCTAAACAACCATGCTACCTGATCACCGTCCGTGGCGGCGGCTATAAACTGATGGCCGAATCTCGATGAAAGGCAGGTTACGATACGGTCTCACTCCCTGGCGCCTTCGGTTGGTGGTGAGCCTGGTGTTTCTGGCTTTGGTGATTCCCTCCGGAGTGTTGATCTGGCAAACCCAAAGCCAGATCAAGTGGGAGGCCTTTCATCAGTATCGTATTTTGGCGGAAGAGCTGGCCGACAGGATTGATGAGGAGTTACAGAAGGCTGTCGCAAAAGAGGAAGCCCACAGCTATGCCGACTACCAATTCCTGGTTCTTGAGGGCGACCCAAACACCTCAAACTATGTGCAGCGGTCCCCTTTGGCCGGCTTTCCGGTTGAATCAGATATTCCTGGAGTGATGGGCTACTTTCAGGTGGATGCGGAAGGAAATTTTACGACACCTCTGTTACCGGAGACTTTGGACACATCAAATCAGTTGGGTCTTTCGGCGGACGATATCTCCAGGCGGACAGAATTGAGGGATCGTCTGCTGGAAGTGTTGAGCCGAAATCAGTTGGTACCACGTGACCGGGAAAGCGTGGTAGAGACCAAGCCGTCACCATCGGAGGATCTGGCACAAGATCAAGAGCAGCCCGAGAGTGATGCCGGGGCGGCAGTTGCCTACGATGCCGCCGAACCTCAAGTATCTGCCGAATATTCTTCCAATGATGCTATTTCAGCTCCTGAAGAAATGGCCGCTCTTGATGAAATGGCCGTTCCTGATCAAAAAGCGATAGCGCTTAATGAGGAAGCGACGGCTCCCGCCTCAGCCCCTTCGCGTTATTCGCAACAGGTGTTTGATCAGCTGAGTTCAGAAGCCACGAAAGCTCCCCAGCCTAAGTTAAAGGCACAGGCGCGGGTGGAAGATCTTAATCTGAAGAAAGATACCTTTACCAAACTGCAGCAACAGGAAACCGATCTTCTGGAGCAAAAAAAGAAGACGGAAGAAAGACAGGGAGCGGCTTCCATAGCGTTGGAGAAAGAGGTAAAACGCAATGCCTCAGCAAGAGCTTCCCGAAAAGAACAGACTGCAATGTTGGAAGGGGTGTCGGGATTGTCGGGAGGCGGCGAATCTTTTGTTCAACACAAAATACGCATATTCGAGAGTGAAGTAGACCCCTTTGAATTGGCACAGTTGGAAAGTGGCGAATTTGTCCTTTTCAGAAAGGTGTGGCGTGATGGACAGCGCTTAATACAGGGGGCGATCATCGATCAGAATGGATTAATCGAAGGGCTGTTGAGTAGACTTTTCCGTGAAACGGCATTAGCCCAGATGAGCAATCTGGTGGTGGCCTATAGAGGGAATGTATTAAGTGTCATTCCGGGAACTTCGGAACCGAACTATCGCCAAAGTGCCCGGGAACTTGATGGAACATTGCTTCATCAGGCCCGTATGTCAGCGCCCTTCGGCGAGTTTCAGCTACTTTGGAGTATCAATCATCTTCCCGCCGGGCCAGGGGCCAAAGTCGTGATATGGTCCAGTCTGGTGCTTTTTTCCGTGCTGGTTATCGGGTTCTGGGTTCTGTATCACCTGGGCATGAAACAGATATTGCTTACCAGGCAACAGCAGGACTTTGTGTCTTCTGTCAGCCACGAATTGAAAACACCTCTTACGTCCATCCGAATGTATGGCGAGATGCTACGAGAAGGTTGGGTGAGTGAAGAGAAAAAGCGAGAGTATTACGACTTTATACACGATGAAAGCGAGCGCCTATCCCGCCTGATTGCCAACGTATTGCAGTTGGCTCGGATGGAACGTAACGACTTGAAGCTCGAGCTAAAGCCATTCACCGTAAAAGTGATGATGGATATGATGCGATCCAAAATTCACAGTCAGGTAGAGCGAGCCGGTTTCAGATGCAGTTATGACATCAGCCCCGGTAGCGAGGACTGTGAACTGTTGGTGGATCCTGATGCGTTTACACAAGTCATCATTAATCTGGTGGACAACGCCATTAAGTTTTCCTCCCAGGCGGAAAGCAAAGTCATAGAAATCCGTGCTGAGCCCAGGTCCAACAAAGCCGTCATCTGGAGTGTGAGAGACCATGGGCCCGGTATCGCCAAGTCCCAGATGAAAAAGATTTTCCAGTTGTTCTATCGGTCTGGCAATGAGCTGACCCGGGAGACCATCGGTACCGGTATTGGATTGGCATTGGTGCGTCAGCTGGTCCGTGCGATGGGAGGAGAAGTAGACGTGATCAACAAGTCGCCTGGCGCAGAGTTTCAGGTGAAACTGCCTTGCCGATAGGGGCTTCCAAGCTTTTTGTTAGAGGGCCGTGTCGATCCTAAAAAGCCCCACGGAGCGGGGCTTGTATCAGTGGGCATGCCAGAAGGGTCAAGAGAAACTCTTTAAGCCCTGACTTTTAAAGCCTGGCTGAGCCCTGCCAATCAGGCGGCTTTTTTCAGCTTTTTCTTAAGCTTCTTCAGCTTGTCTTCCTGCTTGGAAATTTTTGCCTTACGGGCTTTGATTTCTTTCTTAAGACTGACCACTTTTTTGGAAGCTTTCTTAGCCATGTCACATCTCCTCAATGCTATTGACGGATAGTTTCTGGTTTATCTTCAGTCGTTCTTATTATCCTGAATAAATTTTCGGATAAACTTCCGGATTTCCCTCGCTGCACTCGTGTCCTGCTCTTCGCACAAAGCGATAAACTCATCGCGCTCTTCACTGTTGATGCGGATGAGTAGCTGGGCATCTTTCTTACCCGCTTTCTTCTTGCTCCGCTTTGTGGCCTTACCACCAGTTTCATCAACTGTCATAGAAACCTCAGATCTCTGAAGATATACAGAGTATATACAATGTATATCAAACTGCAAAAAGCGAGATCGAGACTACGGGCGACTCGTGAAGTAGAGTTGGATGAAAAGGCGGTTTCATTCGGGGATGTAAGTAATAAAGAGAGAGTTCGTAGGTACTGCTAATCTGGTTGGGATTGTCGCGGAGTATGAAGCCAGCATATCTTGAGGGATGGAAATCAATATCTTCTGATATTCTGGAGAGTTAGTGATCTAGGGAGACTCTGAATAACTCCCCAAATCAGTCATAATACGGCCAAGCTAACTCATCAGGAATACTTTCCATGGAACAGATGACCTTCTCCGAAGCCGAATACCAGAATAAGAAGCGTAAAACCCG
>NZ_MRYI01000139.1 GCF_002260525.1 Hahella sp. CCB-MM4 | reverse complement strand
GTGACGAGCCGGTCCAGCCCGTCCCGGCGGGCGGTCAGCGCGACGAAGTCCCGGAAGCGCTCCTGGGGCCCCTCGCCGTTCAGCCGGCCCAGCCGACGGGCCTCGTGCAGTTCGGTGACGAGCGTGCGCGCCGCGATCCGGGACAGCCGCCGGGTCAAGTGCCGCCGGAAGTCGGCCAGTACGGGGGAGGAGCCGTCCACCTCCGGGCCGCCGCCCGGGGAGCCTGCCGCCCGGCCGTCAGTGCCCGGCCCGCTTGCCGTTCGT
>NZ_MRYI01000014.1 GCF_002260525.1 Hahella sp. CCB-MM4 | reverse complement strand
CACTAACTCAAGACTATTCTGTGTCTCCACAACCGTCTCAGCTAGCGCCCACAACAAATTGCTTGATTAACTTGTTAAAGATCTTCTCGCCCGGGCATTCATCCCGATGAGGCGCGCCATTCTACAGTCTTGATTCTCAATGTCAATCTGTTTTTTTAACTCCCTGTTTGGCGCTGACAATCTGATGAAAAAATTCGCTCTCATATTGTCGCCTCATCCTTGAGTTCTGCTTCACCGAAGCCCTTGTTTCTCACCCCTTCCGGGTGGGCTCCGCTGCAGAAGTGGGGCGCATTATACGTCCCTCCCGATCCTTTGCAACACCTTTTTGGAAAAAAGTTTAAATTGGATGAAATCACCCGATTCAAACCATCAGGAAAGACGCAGGGAAGCTGTCTGACTATTCGCTGATTTAACCTTACTGCGCGCCCAATACAGACGAATCCCCAAAAGAAGAGTTAGCACTGCACTGTAAAAAACCGGCTCAGAATAATCCGCCCGGGTAAGCCAGAAATAATGAATAACGGCCAGCACACCAATGAGGTAGATACTCTTATGCAAAGATTTCCAACGTTTGCCCAGCTTTCTTACCATCGCTTTGGGTGAAGTCACCGCCAAGGCGGTCATCAATATGAATGCAACCATTCCAACTGTAACGTATGGGCGCTTCACCACCTCTTCCAATAGAAATGACACATCAAGCACCAACAGGAAACCGCTAACCACATGCAGCACTGCATAAAACCATGCATATAACCCAATCATCCGACGATGCTGGGCTAACCAACGCCACTTCAACAGACGATTCAAAGGTGTCACTGACAAACATACCAGCAGAATGATGAGCGACCACAAACCATTGAAACGAGTGATCGCTTCACCAGGGTCAGGACCTAACCCACGGGTCAATATCAGAAACACCAAATACAGAAATGGAGATAGCCCCATCAGAAACATTGCCCACCACCGAACAAGCTTCGTCACATCTTTTTTGGAAGACATCAGTAATTCACCTTCAGATCCATTCCCGAATACAAACTCGCCACCTGCTCGGCATAGCCATTAAACATCTGGGTATCGATCCGCTTCGGCCCGAAGAGACCTCCCGGCAAACGACGCTCACTCTTCTGACTCCATCTTGGATGGTCCACAGTTGGATTCACATTCGCGTAAAAACCGTATTCGTTGGGGGCGATATTATTCCATGTGGTGTATGGCTCTTTCTCAACAAAGCGAATAGCAACAATAGACTTGATGCTTTTAAAGCCATATTTCCATGGAACCATCAAGCGGATCGGCGCACCGTTTTGATTAGGTAGAATTTTGCCATATAGCCCAACGACCGCCAGCGTAAGAGGATGCATAGCTTCGTCAATGCGCAACCCTTCTCTGTATGGCCAATCTATACTGGAGAACAGCGACTTTTGTCCGGGCATTTGATCCGGCCGGTATACCGTTTCAAACGCGACATACTTTGCATTCATAGTCGGCTCAAACTTCTTCAGCAATGTCGCCATGGGAATGCCAACCCAGGGAACCACCATCGACCAAGCTTCGACGCACCTCAACCGGTATATCCGCTCTTCGAGCTGAGAGTCTTTTATCAAGTCTTCCAGATGATAGGTTCCTGGCTTGTTACAGGCACCCTCAACCTTGATTGACCATGGCTGAATTTCAAAATCCTCTGAGTTCTCATATGGATCTGATTTGTTGGTACCAAACTCGTAATAGTTGTTGTACTGCAGGATGTCGTCGAACGGCGTGGGATCGTCAGTCGTAGAAAAGGGGCTGTTTTTAGCCTCAGCCAATTTGCTGCCAATTTTGCTGGCCCAGGCAACACGGGAAGAGTTTTCTTTGGCCTGGACCTGCGAAGAGATCAGCGAAGGCACAGCTCCAGCAGCCACCAGAGCGGCAGTTGATCTCATAAACTGTCGACGGGAAAGATAGACTTTTTCGTCTGTTATTTCAGAAGGAAGTATATCCGGAGAACGTTTTATAAGCATTGCTATGGCCTTCACTTGAGTACGTTAAAAGACTTACGTCAAGCTTAGACCACAGGATGCAGAATAAATTCACCAGGATTTTAATATCCCCCTGTTTTACGCCGACAGAACCAGGCTCAGCCTGACGACACAGGAGGATCAGATCAATCAGGAATCCTTGGATGAAGAGGAATTTTGAGAAGTTACAGGCAATGCTCTTCTCTTCTTATTCCACCGCTGCAAAGACAAAAATGGACCCGATAAGGTATAGATCAGGAATCCAGCCAGCAACACCTGCGCCGGCGCCGTGGCAATAACAGCGTATATAAGCACCACAATTAGAATGGCGACAAACGGCACCCGCCCTTTGAGATCGAGCTCCTTAAAGCTATGGAACAGGATATTACTCACCATCAACACCCCTGCTCCTGCCACAACCACCACGGAGGCATAAGCAAGCAACAGGTTCATCTCAAATTCATGAAAACTCCAAACCGTGCCGGCAACAACTGCAGCGGCCGAAGGACTTGGCAGACCTACAAAGAAACGCTTATCAACAGAACCAATCTGAGTATTAAACCTGGCCAAACGCAAAGCTGCACCTGCCACGTATATAAACGCAGCTACCCACCCAAGTTTACCCAAGTCAGATAGCGCCCAGGTAAATGCAACCAATGCCGGGGCAACACCAAAGGAGACCATATCAGCGAGTGAGTCGTACTCTGCTCCGAAGGCACTTTGGGTATTCGTCATCCGGGCGACCCGGCCATCCAATCCGTCTAATATCATAGAGACAAATATTGCGATGGAAGCATTTTCAAAATGCCCATTCATTGCTGCCACAATGGCATAAAACCCGGAAAATAAAGCTCCCGTAGTAAACAAATTCGGTAGCAGGTACACACCTCTACGACGAACTTTCGCTCCTTCCACCACTTCTTCCTCGACGACTTCAGCTCCCAAAAAGCTCTCATCATGCCTGTTATCACTGGCCGGTTGAGTCTTGTCTGCCGCTGCGGGCTTGTGATCCTTGTGAGTCATGAAAATCTCTTATCAACTAAATGTGTTACTAATATACAAAACACCAGACACGTTCGCACACACAAAAAACGCGGCATCAGCCGCGTTTTCTTAAACACTAAAAAGTGATTAGTTCTTGGACTTGTCAACGATCTTATTTGAAGCAATCCAAGGCATCATGCTACGCAGCTTTTCACCCACAGTCTCGATTGGGTGAGCCGCATTCAGACGACGATAGGCTGTCATGGAAGGATAATTGGACGCACCTTCCTGAACAAACATCTTGGCATATTCGCCGGTCTGAATACGCTTCAGAGCATTACGCATAGCTTCGCGGGACTGGTCATTGATGACTTCTGGACCGGTCACGTACTCACCATACTCCGCATTGTTGGAGATGGAGTAGTTCATGTTCGCGATGCCGCCTTCGTACATCAGATCCACGATGAGCTTAAGCTCATGCAGACACTCGAAGTAAGCCATTTCAGGCGCATACCCAGCTTCCACCAGAGTCTCGAAACCGGCTTTAACCAGCTCAACCGCACCACCGCACAGTACAGCTTGCTCACCAAACAGATCTGTTTCAGTTTCGTCTTTGAAAGTAGTCTCAATGATACCGGTACGACCACCACCTACACCGCAAGCATAGGAAAGAGCCACGTCTTTAGCCATGCCGGAAGCGTCCTGGAATATTGCGATCAGATCTGGGATACCGCCACCTTTCACGAATTCGGAACGAACTGTGTGGCCAGGAGCCTTAGGTGCAATCATGATGACGTCCAGATCAGCACGCGGAACTACCTGGTTGTAGTGAATGCTGAAGCCGTGAGCGAAAGCCAGTGTTGCACCCTGCTTGATATTTGGTTCGATGACAGACTTGTAAAGCTGAGCCTGGAACTCATCAGGAGTCAAAATCATGACAACGTCGGACTCAGCTACTGCGTCCTTCACTTCTTTAACCACCAGGCCAGCACCTTCTGCCTTAGCCCAGGATGCAGAGCCCTGACGAAGACCTACACGCACATCCACACCACTGTCTTTCAGGTTATTGGCATGCGCATGCCCTTGTGAACCATAACCGATGACGGCAACTTTCTTGCCTTGGATGATGGACAGGTCACAGTCTTTATCGTAATAAACTTGCATTTTGTTCACCTATTTCAATTGCGCTCTGCGCTCATTTAAATAAATTGTCTGAGTTGAATTACTATTTTTGTCTGCTTTTATACGGATGCCTGTCCCTATAGCGACAAAGTCTTTTCACCGCGTGCGATACCGGAGACACCACTACGGACCACTTCAAGCACTCCGCTGCGCCCCACCGCCTGGATAAATGCATCCAGTTTATCGCTTTCGCCAGTCAGCTGTACGGTATAAACCGTGCTGGTCACGTCCACAATCTGTCCTCGGAAGATGTCCACGGTGCGCTTGATTTCTGCACGCTGGGCACCGGTCGCCTTGAGCTTGATCAGCATTAGCTCCCGCTCGACATGCGCTCCTTCCGTCAAATCGACGACTTTGACCACTTCCACCAACTTATTCAGTTGCTTGGTGATCTGCTCAATGACACGATCAGATCCGATGGTGGTCACCGTCAGCCTGGATAGAGTGTTGTCTTCAGTGGCCGCGACAGTCAGGGTCTCAATATTGTAGTTTCGCTGCGAAAACAGGCCGACGACACGAGACAGAGCTCCGGGTTCGTTTTCCAGTAACATGGATATAATACGCCGCATGATACTTACACCCTCTCCGTCTTACTGAGCCACATGTCTTTCATGGAGCCTCTTGCCACCTGCATGGGATAGACGTGTTCGTGCGGATCCACATAGATATCAACAAAAACCAACTTATCCTTCATGGCAAAAGCTTTTTTCAGCCCCTCTTCCAGCTCTTCCGGTTTACGGATTGTGACACCTTCATGGCCGTATGCTCGGGCCAGTGCCATAAAGTCAGGAAGCGACTGCATGTATGATTGTGAGTGACGGGCCTCATAATTCATGTCCTGCCACTGACGAACCATGCCGAGAGACTGGTTGTTCAGATTGATGATTTTGATCGGCAAGTCATACTGCTTACAGGTAGAGAGTTCCTGAATATTCATCTGAATACTTCCCTCTCCGGTAACACATACCACCTCTTCATCCGGAAAGTTCAGTTTGACTCCCATAGCAGCCGGCAAACCGAATCCCATGGTGCCCAGCCCGCCAGAGTTAATCCAGTGATTGGGCTTTTCAAATTTATAGTACTGGGCAGTAAACATCTGATGCTGACCAACATCCGAGGTCACGAAAGCATTTCCTTTCGTTATCTTGCACAGCATCTCAATGGCTTGCTGTGGTTTGATTAACTCGCTGTCATCAGTGCGATAACGACCACCATGGTAGGCACGCCATTCATCAATTTGTTTCCACCAGGCCTTCATTGCACCTGGATCCGGCTGCTCCTGAGCCTCCTTCACAATACCGATCATGTCTTTCAACACCGAGCTGGCCGGACCTACAATGGGTACGTCCGCCTGGATGGTTTTGGAGATTGAGGCAGGATCGATATCAATATGGATGATTCTGGCCCCTGGACAGAACTTGTCTGTGGCGTTGGTCACCCTGTCGTCAAATCTGGCGCCCACTGCAAGAATCAGGTCACTGTGGTGCATAACCATGTTTGACTCATAACTTCCATGCATGCCCAACCAGCCCAGACTCTGTCTATCACTGGCAGGAAAACAACCGATCCCCATCAGGGTGGTAGTTACAGGAAAGTTGGTCAAATGTGCCAGTTCGGCCAGTTCAGGGGATGCATCCCCCATCACGACACCGCCACCTGCGTAGATTACGGGTCGTTTAGCCGCCATCATCATATCGACAGCTTTTTTGATTTGGCCTGCATGCCCCCTGGAAGGTGGTGTGTAGGAACGCATTTTGACTTTTTTCGGAAAGATATACTCGTAACGCTCATTTGGCGTTGTCATATCTTTAGGAATATCTACCACAACAGGACCGGGACGCCCCGTCTGCGCGAGATAGAAAGCCTTTTTCAGAATCTCGGGAATTTCCCTTGGATGACGCACACTCAGGTTATGCTTCACCACGGGACGGGAAACACCCATCATATCGGTTTCCTGGAAGGCGTCCTCACCTATCAGCGTTGACGCTACCTGACCACAAAGCACGACCATGGGAATAGAATCCATGTAGGCCGTGGCAATACCAGTAATAGTATTGGTGGCTCCAGGACCGGAAGTTACAAGGACAACACCGGGCTTACCGGTGGCACGAGCATATCCATCTGCCATATGGGTGGCTGCTTGCTCATGTCGAACCAGGATATGCTTGACTTTGTTTTGGCGAAATAATGCATCATATATATGCAGGGCCGCTCCGCCGGGGTATCCGTAGATATTCTCAATCCCCTCGTCTTGCAGAAAGCGCACGATCATATCGGCGCCGGATAGCATTTCTGCGCTCACAATTTCCTCTCTTTATACGTACCTCTACGCACGCATTAAACGGCTGGTTGCTGATCTGGTTGCATCAACCCAGTCGCTGCAAAATGTCATACAGCTCATATGGTTACTGCGGATACTGCCACACTAGCTAGTCATCTTGAGAGGTTATCTCTAGATTTGCTCACACGCGTCTGTTTGACACGACTACTTTGACGATTACGCCTGGATAATGGTAATCAGGATCTTTGATTTTCGTGTGGTCCGAGCGGAAAACGGCATTTCCGGTGTTGCCTCTCAGGCCCCTCCGCTCAAGCAATCGCCAATTCTGACATCCCAGCCAGAACTGTCAATAGCTAAAGCACTTTAATGGCTTTACCGAAGAGCCAGTTTCTACTATCTTTGACTTAATCAGCCTCTCGTCAGAAAGGATATTGCAGCTATTTCAGCAGTTTGGAGATTTTAAGATCTATGCGCACCACGATTACCGCCATCGTGCTATTGGGCATGTGTTTGCCCGCATACTCTGCCGGCGTCTATAAATGGACAGACGAAGATGGCGTCGTCCACTATTCCGATAAAAAGCCTGGCAACCAAGATACAACCCAACTTAATGTCCGTGCAGGCAAAACCTCTGGCAATCGCCAAAGCGTTGATGAACAAACTCAGCAGCTAGACGACAAAGAGGAACTGGAGAAAATCAGGAAACAGCAGGAAGAAGAAAATGCTGCCGCAGAAAAGCTTAAGGAAGACCGTTGCCATTCTGCCCGCACCAATATGGAAACGCTAACCACCAAAGCTCGAATCAGAATCAAAGATGCAGACGGGAAAGAAAGATTCCTGACACCGGAAGAAATTCTGGAGAAACGAAAAGAAAGTCAAACTGTGCTGGATGAAGAATGCCAGTAACCGCATATTTTCGGTAAAACAATTGATTTATATAAAAAAGGGGCTTTCTGCCCCTTTTTATTTTCATAACAAATTAACTGCTAAACACTAGCCGTCCGTCCACAATTTCGCCTTTTATCCGGTCTCCGCGATGGAACCTTCCGTTGAGAATGGACTCTGCCAGTGGATTCTCCACTTTTTGCTGAATCGCCCGCTTGAGTGGCCTGGCTCCATATATCGGATCAAAGCCTGCCTCTGCCAGAGTTGCCATAGCTTCTTCACTAAGCTCGACCACAAGCTCCTGATCTGCCAGACGTTTGTTGAGGATATCCAGCTGAAACTGGGCAATTCCTTTAATCTGCTCAGCAGATAATGGATGGAAAACCACCACCTCATCAATCCGGTTCACAAACTCAGGCCTGAAATGCCTCGCCACTACCTCAAGGACAGCATCTTTAATCTCAACATAGTGTTCATCCTTGCCGCCCAAAGTCTGAATCAGATCCGACCCCAGGTTTGAAGTCATGACGATCACTGTGTTACGGAAATCGACTGTACGACCCTGCCCATCCGTCAGACGTCCATCTTCCAACACCTGTAGCAGTATGTTGAAGACATCAGGATGTGCTTTTTCCACCTCATCAAGTAGCAACACTGAATATGGCTTGCGGCGAACAGCTTCCGTCAAATAGCCGCCCTCTTCATACCCCACATAGCCTGGAGGAGCTCCAATCAAACGGGCAACCGAATGCTTTTCCATAAACTCCGACATGTCGATTCGCACCATCGCCTCTTCCGTGTCAAACAGGAAAGAAGCCAAGGCCTTACAAAGCTCTGTTTTACCCACTCCTGTTGGCCCCAGGAACATAAAGGATCCATTGGGTCTATTGGGGTCACTTAAGCCGGCACGAGAGCGACGGACAGCATTTGAAACGGCCACCACTGCTTCGTCCTGGCCGATAACACGATGATGTAATGCATCTTCCATTCTGAGCAGCTTTTCCCGCTCGCCTTCCAGCATTTTGGAAACGGGAATCCCAGTCCATTTTGAGACGATTTCGGCGATTTCCTCTTCCGATACCTTATTCCTCAGCAATTTCATTTCCAGCATTTCTGCCTGGCTCGCCATATCCAGCTGTTTCTCCAGTTCTGGAATACGGCCATACTGCAGCTCCGACATACGGGTTAAATCCCCCTGACGGCGAGCGTTTTCCAAATCAACTCGAGCCTGCTCAAGCTGACTCTTGATTTGCTGAGTCCCCTGCAGTGCTGCCTTCTCCGAATTCCAGACTTCATCAAGATCGGCAAATTCACGCTCCAGCTCCGTTATCTGCCCATTCAAATCGTCCAGGCTTTTCTTGGAAGCTGCATCCTTTTCCTTTTTCAGAGCCTCACGCTGCATTTTGAGTTGAATCAGACGACGCTCAAGTCGGTCCAAAGGCTCCGGTTTAGAGTCTATTTCCATCCGAATCTGGCTCCCGGCTTCATCCACCAGGTCAATTGCCTTGTCCGGCAGCTGCCGGTCGGTAATATAGCGATGCGAGAGCTTGGCTGCGGCAATGATAGCGCTGTCAGTAATTTCAACACCGTGGTGAACTTCGTAGCGTTCCTTCAGACCACGGAGGATGGCGATGGTGTCTTCCACATTCGGCTCATCCACCAACACTTTCTGAAAACGTCTTTCAAGTGCTGCATCTTTTTCAATGTATTCACGATACTCGTCCAGCGTAGTAGCACCAACACAGTGCAATTCACCGCGCGCCAGCGCCGGCTTGAGCATGTTTCCTGCGTCCATGGCACCATCGGCCTTGCCGGCCCCAACCATGGTATGAAGCTCATCAATGAACAGAATGATTTGGCCTTCCTGTTTTGCCAGCTCGTTCAACACACCTTTAAGGCGCTCTTCGAATTCTCCCCGGAATTTTGCGCCGGCAATCAGGGCTCCCATATCCAGGGCAAGTACCCTTTTGTTTTTGAGCCCTTCGGGCACTTCTCCATCGACGATCCGCTGTGCCAACCCTTCAACGATTGCAGTCTTACCGACCCCAGGCTCACCGATCAGAACAGGGTTATTCTTACGCCGACGCTGCAATACCTGAATGGTGCGCCTAATCTCATCGTCCCGCCCGATCACCGGATCCAGCTTGCCTTCCTGCGCCCGGGCAGTCAGATCAATGGTAAAACGCTCCAGCGCTTGCCGGTTTTCTTCAGCAGAAGGGTCTGATACTTTTTCGCCACCACGCATAGCTTCAATCGCCTGTTCTAATGCCTGCTTATTTCCACCACACTCTTTCAGGATCTGTCCCAGCACACCACGATCATCCATAGCCGCCAGCAACACCAACTCGCTGGTGATGTACTGATCCTTGCGTTTCTGAGCCAGTTTATCCGCCATATTCAGTAGTCGGCCGAGCTCATTGGACAAATGAACATCGGCATCCGCGCCCTGCACCTGCGGCAATTTGTCAATTGCCTCAGCCAAACGCTGGCGACATTCGCCAACATTCACCTTCGCCTGCTGCAGCAAAGGGGCAATGGAGCTTCCCGGCTGATCCAGCATGGCCTGAATCAAATGCACCGGCTCAATGAAATTGTGATCTCGCCCAAGCGCCATTGATTGGGCTTCTGAAATTGCCGTTTGCAAACGGCTGGTGAATTTGTCGAATCGCATAGACCGCCTCTGTATCTTTTCTGTATCCCCTCTGGCAGAGCTCAAAGGGGTTATTCAGGAATTATCCTAGATGTGGGGCCAAAGAAGCGCAGCTTCAAGCTTTAGGTATGCTTTAAGAAAGTATAGAAATAGAGAGAACGACTATTTATTGATCTGACTCAAGTTATTCCTGATCAGCAGGAATACGGCCTTAAATCATTGAACGGATTAAACTTTCCATATCAGGGAAGCCATTCTCCCAGTAATTCCATCCCGACGGTATGAATAGAATCTTTCAGGTTCTGACAAAGTGCAGTACTGGCCACCGTAGATGCTTGATAGGCCGACGGAAAGCAGAGTCATTCTGGCCAGGAGATAGATGTCGGCAACCCACTTATCGGAGTTAACCGGCGACGGCTTAAACGCCTCTGCCATTTGCTTATCCTTGCCTAAAAATTCCTGTCGGACTTCATCTCCCACTTCAAAGACTTCAGGTCCGATTGCAGGGCCAAGCCAAGCCATAGTCTCAGAGGGATTTTTGAAACATCCCAGTGTACTTTCCAGCACCCCAGAGACCAGTCCGCGCCAGCCGGCGTGAGCTGCAGCCACTTCATTACCGTCAAAGGAGGCAAATAGTACGGGCAGACAGTCAGCCGTCATGATACTGCATGCCTTGCCCGTCCGGCAGGTATACACTGCATCAGCCTCAACGTCGGGAAGCACCTCTTCCATCTTAAACACCTGGGTACCGTGAACCTGCTTGAGCCATTGAATATCTTCCGCCCCTAGATTGAGGCTTCCGGCCAATTGGAAGCGATTAGCCTCAACACGGGTCGCATCATCTCCTACATGGTCTCCCATATTAAAACTATGGTAGGGAGGCAGGCTGACGCCACCTGTACGAGTTGTTGATACCGCCTTTATCCCATCGGGGGCAGGCCAATCCGGAGAAATCAGCTCTATTGCTTCACTCGTCATTACGCTCAGTCCTGATTGTCGGGCTTAAGAGATTCGATCAGCTCAAGCATATCAGCCGGTAATTCCACTTCCCATGACATTGATTCCCCGGTTTTAGGATGTACCAGCTGCAAAGCCTTAGCATGAAGCGCCTGACGAGGAAAAGTTTGCACGGCATGAATGGCATGCTCAGTCATCCCTTTCGGCAAACGGGGGCGCCCACCATATACAGGATCGCCCACAATTCCATGGTTAATATGAGCCATATGAACCCTTATCTGATGGGTTCGCCCGGTTTCCAGCTTAAGCCTGAGATGGGTAAATCCATTAAAACGCTGCAAAATTCGATAATGAGTAACCGCTTTCTTTCCAGAAGCAACTATCGCCATTTTCTGACGGTTATGTGGATTCCTTGCAATAGGCTCGTCCACCATCCCGCCGCCAGTAAGCTCACCTTTTACCACCGCTTCATATTCCCGTCCCATAGATCGGATTTGTAACTGATTCACCAACGACTGATGGGCCAAAAGAGATTTCGCAATCACCATTAGGCCAGATGTATCCTTATCCAATCGATGCACAACCCCTGCCCTTGGAATTTGTTCAAGCTCTGGACAATGGTGAAGCACAGCATTGACGATCGTGCCCCCTCGATGACCTGGAGCAGGATGCACAACAAGATCAGCTGGCTTGTTGATCACCAGGATATGTTCGTCCTCATATACGATATCCAGCGCGATCTCCTCCGCTTCCCAATCCCCCTCAGGCTCTAACTCAACGTCGAGAGTAATCTCATCCCTGGCCATGACCTTATCTTTTGGCTTGACGGAAACCCCGTTAACCTTGAGATCGCCGGACTTTATCCATCCCTGTATTCGGGATCGGGAATACTCCGGCATAAACTCAACTGCAATGAGGTCAATACGCTGCAACGCAAGGTGGTCGGGGACGATAAAAGATTCCTGGATATGATGCTTCATGGATTAAATTCTGTTCAGCTTCAGGCAAATGACGGTGATCTGGATGTTACGGGGGTGTTGCTGCCAACCTGGTTGTGGAATAATGGCGCGCCAGACAAAGGCGTTGCCACGTCTGTAGAGGCCAGCGACGCCAACAGTTTAAGCGCACGCGGCCAAACTTTCTAACCATTTTGTTTCCGGGGGGGCTTTGCTTTTACCCCGCTTGCATTGAGTACGTTAAAAGACCTACGCCAAGCGAAATGAAAATGGGAAAGTTTGTTTTAATTTATTTATCAGAATGATGTTGCCTTTCATGCGTAGTTCCATTGGCTCTTCACAAATATTTAAACGCCTGCTCAGGTGTTCTTCAGTTTCAGGCAACCTTTTAAGCCCGGCCAAAAAACTGATCATTATTACTTTAGTTGCAGGCTTGGCTGCTTGTGCATCCGGACCTCCTGAAATTCTCAGCGAAAGGGAATACTACGACAAAGCCAAGACGGCATTGGACAATCGGAATTTTCTGGAAGCTTCCAGACACCTGGAAGACCTGGAAACATATCATCCGTTTGGTCGTTATGCAGAGCAGGCACAGCTGGATTTAATCTATGCCCGTTACAGTGCCCTGGACCCGGAAGGGGCTGCTGCTGCTGCTGAGAGATTTATCCGGCTGCATCCGGAAAGTCCGCATGTAGACTATGCTTACTACATCAAAGGACTGGCCTCATATTACGCGGATGTCAGCCTCAGTGGACGCTATTTCCCTCTGAATATGGATGCCCGCGATCCGGGAAGAGCCAAAGAAGCCTTTCAGGACTTTTCCACCCTCGTTTCCCAATTTCCAGACAGCCCGTACGCTGCTGACGCAGAAAAGCGCATGGTCGCACTGAAGAACCGGTTAGCTGAGTACGAACTGGTGGTGGCTCAATACTATATTCGCCGTCAGGCCTATGTTGCAGCAGCTTCGCGAGTGCAGTACATCATCGAAAACTACCCGGAAACCACTGCAGCTCCGGATGCACTGGCTTACGCCGTTGAGCTGTACGGGATACTCGGAATGAAAGAGCACGCTCAGGACGCTTTGGTAATCCTGGCCACCAGTTATCCGGACCACTCCAGCTTTGATGTCGACCTTCATTTCCGCGGCGGCCTGATTAAAGAAGAGAGCCGGGATATATCCAGTGTTCTGGATATCGATATTCTCGACTGACACGACACATGCCTTCCCATGGCCGGTCATCCGGCCATGGGGGTCTTACCTCACTCTCCCAACTTCCACCCTGACGTAATCGGATATCGACGATCACGTCCGAATCCCCTGGCCGTAATTCTTGGCCCCACCGGCGCTTGGCGACGCTTGTACTCATTGACATCCACCAGCCGTGTGACTTTATAGGTCGCTTCCCGATCGAACCCCTGAGAAACAATCCCTTCCGCGCTGACATCCTGCTCAACATACAGTGACAGCATTTGATCGAGAATATCGTATGGCGGCAGACTGTCTTCATCTACCTGGTCCGGAGCCAACTCAGCCGAAGGCGGACGCACAATGACTCTCTCGGGAATCACATAGGAAAGTGAGTTTCTGTACCTGGCAAGGCGAAAAACCATGGTTTTGAATACGTCTTTCAAGACATCATAACCTCCGGCCATATCTCCGTAGAGAGTGGCATAACCAACCGCCATCTCGCTCTTGTTTCCAGTAGTCAAAACAAGCGCGCCGGTCTTGTTGGAAATACTCATCAGAATCACTCCCCGGATCCTGGCCTGAATATTCTCTTCCGTCGTATCCCTGGAATAACCTTCAAACAGTGGATTCAGGGCAGCCATGTAGGCATCATACATTGGCTCGATGGACACAACGTCATACTGCACTCCTAACCGGGAGGCTTCCTCTTCAGCATCATCCAGACTAATCTGCGACGTATATCGGAAGGGCATCATGACCGCCCTGACCCTATCCACCCCGAGAGCATCTACTGCCACAGCGAGCGTAACGGCAGAATCTATCCCTCCGGAAAGCCCCAGCACTACGGATTTAAATCCGTTCTTATTAACGTAATCCCTGACGGCTAATACCAATGCTTTATAAATGCTTTCTTCAATAGGAAGATCGATACAGTCTGATGCGACTTCCGGCCCGGAGAAAATCTGATTCAGTGCAATGGGATACAAACCGGATTCATATTGTGGAGCACAAAAAGTGATGTGGCCCTGCTCATTCACTGCGAATGAACCGCCGTCAAATATCAACTCATCCTGACCACCGAGCAGATTCACGTATAGTATCGGAAGCTTGTTATCTCTGGCGCGGGACTGCACCAATGTCTTGCGCTGCCGCTGTTTTTCCATATGAAATGGCGAAGCATTGATATTCACCAGGAAATCAGCGCCTAACGCAGCAGTATCAGCGGCGGGCTCATTTTCCCAAATATCCTCGCATACCGTCAGACCGACTTTATAACCCCTCCATTCAACGACACAGGCATCCTGCCCTGGTTCAAAATAGCGCTTCTCATCAAATACTTGATAGTTAGGCAAACAACGCTTGAAATACCATGCCTTTACCTCACCATTTTCGATAAAGACCGCGGCATTACGCAATTTGCCACCCTCTCGCCAGGGCAACCCCAAAACCAAAGTGGCATCACGGGTTTCTGACAGAACGAGGTTTAATGCCTTCTCGACTCGGGTTTGCAGACTTGGGCGTAATAAGAGATCTTCAGGAGGGTAACCACTTAACGTTAGCTCTGGAAAGATAACCAGATCGGCCTGATGCTCTTCCCGCGCCCTTCTGACCGCTTTGATGACTTTATCTGCATTGCCGGGAATATCACCCACCAGGCAATCAATTTGAGCGAAAACCACAATAGGTTCAGAGGTTTCTGTTACAGGTTTGGACATTCTTGCTCCAGATAGTTAAGGTCGTTCTGGTTAAAGTATGCATTATACTGATTTAGTTGGTCATTCTAGGAAAAAAGTTCTGCTATGACAGCTGTCCCTGCTTTTACCGCCTTAAAGTTGTTCAGGGTTTACAACCACTACCGGGTAACGGTGGGAATCATTCTTCTGGGCGCCCTATTTCTTCAGTCCGAAGCCAGTATTTCCCAAACTTTTGCGCCTTATTATTTCCGCATTGCCGCTTTTAGCTATGCCGCCGTACATGTATTCACAGCTTTCATCATGCTGGCGGGATTCCAGCCGGTCATTCGCCATATTGTCTTTTCCATATTGCTTGAGGTCTCCCTTGTAACAGCCATGATGCTCTTCGGTACTGGTATCGCGGGAGGGTTAGGCAATATGCTGGTCATCTCGGTGGCCGCCAGCAACATTATACTCCGCAGCCAGTTAGGTCTGCTGGTGGCTGCGATCTCAAGTCTCTGTGTCATGGGCCAGGAAATTTACCTTCTGCTCAATGACAGCAGCAATATAGACTCGGTATTTCGGGCCGGCGTTCTCGGAGTTGTATATTTTGCGACAGCATTACTGGTCCGCAATCTGTCCTATCGAATTTCTGCAAGCGAAGACCTGGCCAGGCGGCGAGCCCAGAATATCGAGGAACTGGAACGCCTAAATCACCAAATCATCCAGCGCATGTTGACCGGCATTATCGTGACCAACGAATTTGGACAGGTCCGAATGGCCAATCAGGCAGCACTTAGCCTTCTGGGGCATGAGCCGACAGAAACGCTGGATATGCTACCGGATGATTTAATGGAAAGACTCCGTGACTGGCAATTGGACCCGGGACGCAAGTCCCTCCCTTTCCGGGGTTCTTCAAATCGAGCACCCGTCCAGGCCAATTTCGCAATGCTTCAAAAAGAAGAAGGTCAGGATATTCTTATTTTCCTGGAGGATACGGGAAAAATTGCACAACAGGCCCAGCAACTTAAATTAGCCTCTCTGGGCAGACTCACTGCGGGGATTGCCCACGAGATCCGCAATCCTCTCGGAGCCGCCAGCCATGCCGCCCAATTGTTGCTGGAGTCTGATGAATTGAATACGGCAGACAGGCAAATGACCGAAATCATCCTCCGACACGCCAAGCGCATGAACGGTATTATAGAGAATGTTCTCGAGTTATCCCGCGGCAAAACCAGTACACCCGAAATGATTGATCTCAACGAGTGGCTGAAAACCTACATTAACGACTACACGGCGGGAGGCACCATATCTGCCGACATAGAAGTCATTCGCCACAAACCGGATATCCAGGGCAGATTCGACGCCAGCCATCTAAGTCAGATTTTAAACAACCTGATCGCAAATGGGTTACGATATAGCACTGCCAAGACAGGATATCCGTGGGTCGGAATTGTGATAGGTGAAATTGAAGATACCCGACAGGCATATCTGGATATTCTGGATAATGGTCCTGGCATAGATAACGAGCAAATGCGGCACCTGTTTGAGCCTTTTTTTACGACAGATAAAAAAGGCACCGGACTGGGCCTATACTTATCCAAAGAGTTGTGTGAAGCCAATCAGGCACAGCTGGATTATTTTAAAAGAGATGAAGGGGGAAGCCGTTTCAGAATCACCTTCCCTCATCCCAAACGAACAACTTAAGTATTTCCATGACTAAACGAGTATTAATCGTCGATGACGAACCCGATATCCGGGCCTTGATAGAAATCACCCTTAACCGTATGCAATTGAATACGGTGGCGGCTGAAAATGTCACCCAGGCACAGGAAAAACTGGCGAGTGAACGGTTTGACCTGGTTTTAACGGACATGAACATGCCGGATGGTAACGGTATCGACTTGGTTGCCTACATCCAAAAAAACCATCCAGCCACTCCCGTTGCCGTCATTACCGCCTATGGCAGCATTGATACCGCCATATCGGCATTAAAAGCCGGAGCATTTGATTTCGTTTCCAAACCCGTGGACCTCGCAAGGCTTCGCGAGCTGGTCAACAGCGCCATTATGTTGCAGCCTGCAACAGCGCCTCCACCACCGGTCCCCTCAAAATTACTGGGTCATTCAAAGGCGATGGAACGACTCCGGGGGCAAATACGTAAGCTTGCCCGCAGCCAGGCGCCTATCTACATCAGTGGCGAGTCCGGAAGTGGTAAGGAAATGGTCGCCCGTTCCATACATGAGCAAGGCTCCAGGAGTAACGGGCCATTTGTTCCTGTCAACTGCGGGGCTATACCCAGCGAACTGATGGAGAGCGAATTCTTTGGTCACAAGAAAGGCGCATTTACCGGGGCCGTCGAGAATAAGGAAGGTCTCTTTAAAGCAGCCGATGGGGGAACCCTGTTTCTCGACGAAGTAGCGGACCTCCCTCTTACGATGCAAGTTAAACTCCTAAGAGCCATTCAGGAAAAAGCGGTACGCCCGGTAGGCGAGCAAAAAGAAACAGCCGTTGATGTCAGAATATTGAGCGCCACCCACAAAGATCTTCACCAATTGGTGGATGAAGGGTTGTTTCGCCAGGACTTGTTCTATCGCATCAACGTCATTGAACTAAAAGTCCCCAGTCTTCGCGAACGCATCGAAGACATCGAACTGCTGTCTGAGCACATACTCAGACTATTGGCAGATGAGTGCGAACTTCCAGGTGTTACCTTGAGCAAAGACGCTCTTAAAGTACTCCAGGGGTACCATTTCCCTGGGAACGTTAGAGAACTCGAAAATATACTGGAAAGAGCTTTCACGCTGAGTGAAGAAGATGAGATTCAGAAAGATGATATCCATCTGCCGGTTTCAGATTCGAATGACAAAAGCGGTATTGTGTCCGAACTTGATGTTCCTGCCTTTGATCATGAGGGGGACAATCTGGAACACTTTCTCGAAAACATTGAAAAACAAGCTATAGAGAAAGCACTCGAGGAAACCCGATGGAATAAGACTGCGGCAGCGAAAAAGCTCGGAATCAGCTTCCGCGCTTTGCGGTACCGACTCAAAAAGCTGGGGATGGAGTAATCCATTCCCAGTTCGTCTCTATTCCGACACTAGAAAGACCCTGCTCCAAATTTCAGAGGGATACAGGGTCTTCAGCAGGGAGCTCTGCTTCCTGCCCTATTCTGCCTTCCAGGGCATACGGTGACCTATCTATCACATGTTCCTGACCGAGGATTATAGCCGTCATTAAGTTGACCGATGCCGGCGCTAATACCAAGCCATTCCGAAACTGGCCAGCATTCACGAATACTCTTTCGACGTTTGGCAATTCTCCGATAAAGGGCAGTCCGTTTGGAGACCCGGGACGTAATCCGGCCCAGTGCTCAACTACCGGAGCTTTGGCTAAAGCAGGAATCATACTACGGGCGATATCGACCAGCTCATGCTTGGCTTCTTCCGTACGGCTTTTATCAAAACCCACATACTCCAATGTACTGCCAGCCAGTACCAAACCATCCCGCCTTGGGATGACATATTTACCATGATCCAACACAATGCGGGAAACATCTCCCGGATTCGCCTGAAAGGCAACCATTTGCCCTCTTACCGGCTCAACAGGTAAGCACATCTGAAGAGATTCCAACAAACCTCCAGACCAGGCTCCTGACGTCACAATACAAGCATCTGCATAAATCGCCTCAGACTGAGTCTTAACACACTCAAACTGACCTTTACTCTGCTGAATCCCCAATACTTCAGTATTTTCCTTCAGTTCGACGTTTGGAAGCCCCAGCAATATTGCACGTAACGCCTGACACAACCGGGGATTTCGAATACTTCCCACCTGAGGCATATACATGCCCTCATTAAAGCCTGACCGCAGAGATGGCTCCAATTGATATATTTGCTCGCTGGAGACCTCTTCGAGCCACAACTGATGGTCACGAGACCAGGCCAACGCTCGCTCTCTATCGTCAATAGACAGCACTAGTAACCCGGTTCGGGTTAGCTGTGGATCTATACCACTCTCTGCTTCAAGGGACTGTACCAGGTTAGGATAGTATTCCTGCGACCAGGTGGATAATGCGGTAATGGGAGGTGAATAGCGCCAGGGGTATAGAGGAGAAATAATACCGCCGCCCGCCCAACTTGCTTCACGGCCACACATGTGCCGCTCCAACAGCACAACTTCGCATCCGGCCAGGGCCAACTCCCTAGCCTGCATCATACCAATCGCTCCACCGCCCACGATGACAATTTTCATTACAAACTCTTCGCTTTTTGCTTAGACCTAGTACTTTGCTGGTGACCATAGCGGTTTATCCAGGCATAATAAACCCCCCCAAATGGAATTTGGATACAAATCAAAAGGAGATTGAATCGTGAAAGGTAAGGGATTTACCCTCGTTGAACTATTGGTCGTTCTGGCAATTATCGGGATCGTAACAGGATTCGGTATACCACAGGTGGCATCCGCTCTTCAGAACTCAAAAAAGAGCAGCTACTTAAACGAATTTGTCGGATTAATACTCTTCACCCGAAACTCAGCCATAGCCTCAGGCCATGTAACACTCCTTTGCCCCAGCTCAGATGAAAAAACCTGTGAAGCCGACTGGTCACAACCTTTGATGGCTTTTAGTGATCTCAATGGCAATAAAGAGCTGGATGAAGATGAGAGTATTTTGAGGAAACTCCCGGCTAACGAGAATTTTAGAGTTTCATTTAGAGCTTTTGGAGGGACAAAAGCTCTTCGATATTACCCATCAGGCATGACTTACAGACAAAACGGGACATTTACTATATGCCCCGTTTCACATGACAACTCGCTGATCTCCGCCGTTATAATTAACCGCGGAGGCAGACCCAAATTAGCAACTGATTCAGATGGAGACGGCCTCGTAGATCTGCCTAGCGGCAACAGACCAGGCTGCACTTAGCAAGCACACACTGGGCGATTAGCGCCAGCAGTCATCCTCGTCTGCTCCCCTGGTTCCAGCAGAATTTAAAGTCAAGTCGCCACAACGGTCTCCAGCCATAGCATTCTTAGGCGTGGCGGTTAACGAGAAAGTACTGGCTGTCTCTGTTGTGATTTCAAGGTCATAGTACTTTACACTTCCATCCAATGGGGCTTCAGAAGGATATAAATCCGCTATTGGTGGATTTCCAGCCCCCCCATCGGCTGCGCCGACATAGGTAAAGTTGTTTTCTGTGTAATAGCGCTCCATTGCAGCCGCCAGCCCCACCAAGGCTGACTGACCATCAGCCCGGCGCGACTTTGCGGTTGATTCCTGATAGCTCGGGTAGGCAATCGCGGCAAGAATGCCGACGATTGCCATTACGATCATTAGTTCTATGAGGCTGAATCCTCGAGAATTATTAACTGATTTCATTATTCACCCATTTAATTTTCGAAGATTTCCCGCCAACCCAGACGACCTTCACGATCAGAACCACTTCCGAAGTCGCCGCGCTGCTGCTCAAGACCACCATCAGAGTTCGTCCCCATAATGAAGTCTCCCATAATACCGGTCTCATTTAGAAGAGCGTCTGATCTGAGTGCACTGGTTGTATTACCCTGACCATCCGTATCTCCTGCATCGACGACTCCGTCGTTATTCACATCGAATACCGGATCCCCTGTTGTGCCATTATCCAGCCCAAGAATCATCAGCCAACTATGACCGCCGCCTTCACATCCCACATTATTTGGCACAGTGGTAGAGATTACAGCAAAGTCATTACGAATTAGAGGCTTATAAATTATTCGTTCACCATCCTCAGCACTGACAGGGTTATCGGAGGAATCTTTGGCAACCAAGTCCAAATACCAGCCATATTTACTGGTCCATGGATCCTCTGTGCCAGAGATTGTCCTTGAATCATAGGTCGTCGAATCAATAGTGATGGTTCCCTGCGTCAAGTATCTCGGAGCGAGATAAGTTCTATCCAGTTCTCCTGTACCTTTATCCCAGATCACATAGAAGGTTTGATCGTCGGTCACTGTTTCATCGCCATCAATCAGGTATTGACCTGTACCGAATGCTACCAACGCGTTAGGATCACTCCCAGACTCACTTGGATGCTTGGACAAATTGGGCGGTGAAGTAATTGGCTGATTGCCAGCAGCAGTAAACAGCGGCTTAGGTGAGGGGTTAGTTCCGTACACCACACTACCGGTAGTTTCATCCAGATCAAAAGCCCACATGTTGCCATCCAGGTCTCCAGCGTAAGCTCGGTCTGCCACCCGGTCACCATCCATATCAGCTACAGCAACACCAGACAACCCGCCCGTGCCCTGAGTGTCAATCTCGATATAGTCTGTTCCCTCAGTCCAGGTACCATCAACTCCTCCCTCTATATATACGATATATAGCTTGGTTGAATTATTTACCGAGTTATAACCGTTACCAAAGATCACCGCCCATTTATAGTCAGTGCTCTGATTACCAGTTTTGACCATTGCCACAATTGGAGGTGAAACCATATAACCAAGGTCATCGTCTCCCGTGAATTCCCACAGGGCGAGCTTTCCGATATCACTATCAGTAGAAGAACTATATTTGGTAGGGTCTGTTATATCCAACGCAAACAGTCCTTTTCCGCCTGTCCGCATTCCACCGACCAGAATAGTACGCCATTCTTTAGTACCATCTCCATCAGCATCAATATATACATCAGCAGCAACCGGAGTCAGATCCACATAATGTTTGTGCGCATAATCGGGATCGGTCAGATAGCTCAATCCTCCGGAGGTCAGACTTGAATACACAAGGTTAGGGATATAAGCCATCACCTCTTTTCCTTTGTCTGTATCTGAATCACCGGTATTGCCATTGAATCCATGCAACATTCCATCATTAGCCCCGACATAAACGACTGGGGTCCGGCTGGAATATGAGGAATAGAATGAGCTATAACGCTTTCCAACCGCTCCAAATGGATCACTGTCTGGATAGTTTTGAGACGGAGCTCCAACATATACAGGAGTTGAATTGATTATGTCACCCAACAACCTGTATCCATCGTTAGTTGAATCTTCGTCTTCCACATAGCGATCACGGAAATCCGTGCCATCCTTCGTGGTATCTCCACGCAGATAGTCAAGCCGGTTCTTGGCCGACGTTTCCTGATCTGAAGTAGCAGACCCCGGCGCAACACCTTCAAGCAAGTCTGTCTTTTGGGTATCCGTCAGGTTATCCCACGCAAAAGTCTTAGCCCGTCCAGTTCCACCACCTGAAATGTCAGTTGCGGTAGGATTGTATGTAAAGATATAGCGAGTTGGTGCTGCGGACTTTGTAGAAGATGTAAGGTGATCACTGGCTCTCCATGCCTCGTTTTCGGTGATACCTGTATTTTCGTTCAGTTTCGTAGCAATCAGATCCCCATACCAAGAAGTAGAATTAAATATTGTGGAGAAAATAACGGATTCCGACAGAATCGAACTGGTATTGAAGGTTACACCAGACCCTGACCCGATCTGCCCAACAATAGAGGTGACTGCACTTGACAGCTTACTGGAAAGTTCTGCTGAATCACTCGCAGTATACATTTCCCCCCGACCGTTCACTGCAGCATGATACATATCATCAACCTGTTCAGATCCCGGGCTGCTCAAGCCTGAAACATCAGGCCAGGTAGGCGTTGTAGTGTATGCATCAGTCACTTCATCATAATTTACTTCATCAAAAATAGTTCCAATTACACCCAACCCGACCATGTAAGTATTCATGTGAAGATTCGGATTACAGTCGTGATAAGGCTTCTCATCTGCTGTATCACATTTAGCGTTTACATTAACCTGACCTGATGTCTTATCGGTCCTCAGATTGTTCTCATAGTAGTACATCGCTACGTCTGCGAGTGTTTGAGAATAGGTATCCTGATACGGAAGTGTATGAGTAACAGAATCAGAATCAGTATAGGACTGGTCATCATAATCTGAATCATTATCTCCATCGTCATTCGCGATACTGGAAGTATCAGTATCATAATCCACTGTGCGGGTATTGAATCCATCACTGAATACCAGAGCAAAGTTCTTCTGACATGCCGCATCGATCGGTGCTGAACCATCAGTTCTCTTATACTGTTCACCGATAAAATCCAGTGTCCGTCTTAACGGTGTGCCGTTTGCATCAACTGCGTTGTATATTTTCTGCTGGAATGTAGTCGCGTCTGCAGTAACATCCAGGTCATACATACTCAGGTCGCTGCTGGTATTCTTGGTATCACTGAATTCAACGAAACCAACTCGAATTCCACTAAATCCTTCGAACGATTTGGCCAACGCTGCCCGAGCAATCTGGTGACGACGCCTGTGGAAAGAAAACCAATTGGCAAAGTTCTGCTTTTCTTCCAAGTAAGTTCTACCCGAAGGCAACACATCTGCATCAGCATAATTGCTAGAGGTCAGTTCGATTTTCTTCAAACACTTACCGTCAGGAGCAATCGCGTCCACCCCAGAAAAATCATTGGGGTATTCAAAGAACTGATCATAGTGAGAGGCAACAGGGTCAGTACTACAGTTACGCGTCTCCGTCGTTGCGGAAGTCAATGTCAATTGACCAGAAGGAGTGCTGCTGGCTGTTGTAATCAATATCTGGTCTACAAAAGCCAAGTTTTCACGGTAGCGTATACGCAGGGTTTCCGAACCATCTAAAGTGACATCAGCCCACTTTTCCCATACCCAAGAGGAAGATAACGTATGATTATCCCTCCAATAGTTCCACATCTGGCCTGTACCATCATCCAGCCAGTTGCCAGTGTTACCAATAGCGGTAATATCTCCACTATCCTTTCCATCAATGCTCATATAGACGGAATCATGACTTCCATCCCAAAACCAGCGCCGGACCCATATAGATACGTCCCCGGATAGGGAAATATCAACTTTGATTTCCCCTGTAGAGTCGCTTGGCACTGCCCCTGTAGTGCTGGCAGTCAAATTGTCTGTTCCCACAAAGTCTTTTCCGGAAGCATCCTTGGCGAGGTTTACATAATCCGCAGTGGACAAATTATCATCGCTATTGAGGACGCTGCCTTTTTTAAAGTCCGTACCGCTTATAAGGGCATTCAGCGAATCTTCTGCTTCATATAACTCTGAGTTAAAGTCTGTAAAGCCCGAATGGGTGAGGGAATATTCATAGGTGGATGTATCGCTTGAATCCACTATATAGTAGGTACCTGGCACATACTTAGTATCGGTGGTGGTAATACTACCATCTGCAGTACATTGTGTGGCGTCATCATCACACCACATATTAGTCGTTCCATAAAAACTGTTGCTTGGCGTGATCTCCTGGAACAGGGTTAGAGTTGTACCGGAAGCAGTAGAGTCCAACATAGGATCAAACAGAGTATTGGTTGTGCTTGCATCCGAGAAGGATGTATATGAACCAACTCCCGATACAGGTGACGTTACTGTTGCGCCGCCAAAAATTGTCCACGGTTCATAATCTGTACTTGGGTTATAAAACGCATTGTTGTAACTGCTACTACGCGCAAAGGCGTAAGCACGAAATGGAGGGATATTCTTGCGGCTACTATATAGTTGCTGACCTTTATTCCCATAATAACTTCCATTTGTCGTCCCATTGGGAAACAAATACCCGAAGTCTTCTACACCGACATCGCTGTCGTAAAAATTACCATTGGTAGAAAACTTCCCGTCGGATCCAACCCAAAACAACCCATCAACCATACTGGTAATGGTTTCCCAGTCCATACTTCCTGAATCATCAAAACCTACAATGATGTTTGGTTCTGCTGACTCATCAAGAAACAAGGGAGAATCAGGAAAATTACCCAATGCACTAGCGGTATATCCAGTCGTAGGAAGGACCAATCCGCCTCCCAAAAGGGCCCACGCAAACTTGCTGGCGTACTTTTTCATATAGTTACCTCCTACAACCACTTAGAAGCGCTTGCCGTAATATGATTCGATGATTCGTTGTGTCTGACCACTCCCACCAGTACTACGGGCAGTGATCTTGAAACCATAAATCTCACCGGATCCGGATTCATGGCTATAGGTGTTGACATTGATGGACGTATTATCTTCATCGGAGACAATTCCAACGTACTGAATATAGTATCTTGGCTCTGTACTTAGACCCGTAATAGCCGAGGCCTTTTTTGACTTGGTGTCAGTCCATTCTGAGTCGGTGTAATTGTCAGGCATCGCAGTGGAAGCATCGCTATACAGGCCATTATTACCTGCGTCAGTAAACAAGGACAGCGAGGCCACATTGTCTTCAATAAAGCTTTCTGCATCCTTCAACGCACTCTCCGCACCTTGTAAAGCAATATTTGAATCCTGCACAGCACCGGCCATTTTGGTCTGCATCACGGAATCACTCATCGAAGAAATTCCGAGAATTGTCAAAATCAGGAGAAATATAAGGCTTAAAAAAAGTGCCGCACCTGTCTGTTTTTTTAATGGCAAGTTCATTCAAACACCTCTTCCCTTACAAACGGTTTCTGATGGCAAATACTGACTCAAGATCCTGCTCAAACTGATCACCGGCCAACGTAATATTCTCTTCACTGGTTAAAGAAAACGTCACTTTGATGCTGACAATTCTACTCTCGACCAGAGATGCGTCCTCCGGCTCTAGGTAGCGGTTGACCGAGCCGTCTTCGTCTGAATCCTCACCCATTAGGAGCTGCATATCTTCAATGCCTTCCACCAATTCATGAGAGACATAGGAAGCCCCTTCGAGCTGTCTTAGATACAATGAGTTTCGACCGTCCGACCCCATACCTACATAATATGCTTTGGAGTAAAACGTCAGTATTTCCGAGTCACTTCCTCCATAGCTGCCTTCCAGTTTGTTATCGGTATTCACATCATTTGCATGCGTCACCGTATCCTTATTGGCCCCACTTGCGGTTGGAACATTACTAATGGCAAACAAATCTGCATTCTGGCAGTTGGAAACAATGACTACATCATTCTGTGAAAGGCCGCAGGAAGTCGCATCTTCAATTTTGAACTGCGCTGAGCTTTCGTTATAACTAACAACTTTACCGCCATCGCAGGGACCTGCCCCCTGTAACACCAGTGCATCCGTCTTTTCAATCAGATCGCCAGGGTCAGTTCCGACGGACAACCCCATGGCAGATAAGTCCCCTGCAGTGGCAGTAATATCGTTATATCCCACAATAGCGCTATCTGCGCTAAGATTAAAAACCTGTCCGGACGTTGAATCTGAAGCACCGGTCTTGCCTTCCCACTTGTCCCGGTCAAATATATTGTTCATGGATGCCCATTTAGCACAACCGAGATACGCTCCATTACGAATATCCCTGCCAAGTATTTCCATTCCAACCCTTCCACTCTCCTGAACTCGAGCCAACCCTGACTGCAATCTGTTAGCCTCACGAGAGGAACCAAACACTTGAGCCAATCCAAGCACTAATACAGCACTGAGAGCCAATGCAATCATTACTTCAACAAGAGACAGCCCTGACTGTTTTCTATTCATTTGAATAAACCTCACCTAAAGCTGTGTTCTCAAGTTAAGAGTTGATGTATCGGTACCTGCATCATCATTTGCAATCTCACCCTGCTTGACCCTTTCCGTCCAGGAAACAGAAATCGTAAAAACGCCACCAGCGAGCGCAATGTCCGCAACTCCATCAGGTAGCGCATCTTTAACGGCCTCTTCCCATTCATACTTGTCATTGTTTGCCATCTGCGAAACGCTGCACCCAGTAGAAGTCAGACAAGCTGCAGTCTGGGCTTTCCCTGTCATGCTGTTATAGTTTCCGCCCGAGACACCACCAGGATTGGCCCGCATTCTGTCCAGCATATTATTGGCCAGATATAGCGCGGTACCCCGAAGATTCGAGTTGGATGAAGCCTTGACCGAAAATGTCTGGATTCCAGCAACGCCTAAAAGGCCGATAGCGAGTATTAACACGGCCACTAGCAGCTCTATCATGGTAAAACCGGCTTGGTGTTTCTTAATCGGAGAGTTCATTAGCAATCAGCCCCCGTATCACCCACTGTAATTCGCCCGGCGGCATTAACTTCAATTTCACGATCAGTCAATGAAGCGTTTTGAGTACACATATCGAAGGTAAAGGTGTTTCCAGTTGCCATATTGGTAAAGCCCGAAGCACGAAAAGAAAGGCTGGACGCAGTTCCTGTCAGTGTAAGACCCGTATCAATAGCTTCAAATACTCGAATCTCTTCTCCTGCATCGTAGGTATCATCAGAATCAGAATCTATCCAGATTCGGAATCCGTTAGCCCAATCAGTAGTGCCGGAGACGGAGGAAATTCTTATTGTCCGTCCTCGTTTTACGGCTTCCAGCCTGGCCATATTTAATGCTCCTGAGAACTCATTAGTGTTGGCGGTCAATCTGCCGCTATCAACGATGTAGTTCATACTCGGAACACCGAATGCGAGAACGATGGCGATGATGGTTATCACCAACATCAACTCAACCAATGTAACACCTGTCTGCTTCATACTCACTCAACCCTTTTGCTGCAGTGTAAACATAGTCTAGTTGCCACGGGAGATCACGCCCAGCACGACGGGCGGGAGAATACATTGATAAGCGGTAATGTTGGAATGAAAAATGAGAATCAGCGCACGTTATGAGGAGCGAGACATCTCATTAGACGTGCGCGAGTATATAAGACGGGAGTTTCGGACTCAGGATATTTCTTTAGTAGGAATACGAAGTTCTTTCGGCATGGAAAACACGATATTCTCTTCCACCCCTGAAATTTCCACGGGTTCCTCGCCCCCCAGATCACGAAGCCTTTGTATGACTTGTCGAACCAGAACTTCCGGTGCCGAGGCACCAGCGGTAACCCCCACCTTCTTGGCCGAAGAGATCCATTCTGGCTGGATTTCATGAGCACCATCAATCAGATAGGCGCGCGCATTCATCCGCTCGGCGAGCTCTCGCAGCCGGTTTGAATTGGAACTATTAACCGAACCGACAACTAGAACCACATCACAGTCTGCAGCCAAATCTTTCACTGCATCCTGACGGTTCTGGGTCGCATAGCAAATATCGTCTTTACGGGGCCCTTTTATTTGGGGAAATTTGGCACGCAGGGCATCAATAACTTTTGCCGTATCATCCATGGAAAGCGTTGTCTGAGTGACATAAGCCAGATTCGATGCATTGTGTACTACCAGATTGGCCACATCTGTTTCATCTTCCACCAGGTAAATCGCACCACCGTTGCTGGCATCATATTGCCCCATGGTGCCCTCCACCTCTGGATGCCCCGCATGTCCGATCAGGATGCATTCACTTCCGTCACGGGAATAGCGCATGACTTCCATATGCACTTTCGTCACCAACGGGCATGTGGCATCAAATACTTTTAGGCCACGCCGATCTGCTTCTTTTCTAACCGCCTGGGATACACCATGTGCACTGAATATGACCAGGGAATCATCCGGAACTTCATGAAGTTCGTCGACAAAGATAGCGCCCCGCTGACGAAGGTTTTCCACCACAAAACGGTTATGAACGACTTCATGACGAACATATATAGGCGCTCCAAAAACATCCAGAGCACGATTGACGATTTCGATAGCCCGATCCACACCAGCACAGAACCCGCGGGGATTCGCCAATTTAATATCCATTGGATTACGCCTCACCATCCATTTCCGACAATTCGATGATTTCCACTTCGAATTCAAGATGACGGCCAGCGAGTGGATGATTGAAGTCTACGATAACTTCGTCATCAGAGACTTTCGCCACGACTCCAGGAAGTTCAGCTTTGGCCGCATCCGCAAACGACATCACCATTCCGGGCTCAAGTGTATCGAGATGACTAAAATCTTCCCGACGAAAGGTTTGGAGATTCTGAGGATTCTGCATCCCAAAACCCTGCTCTGGCTTGACCTGGAAAATTTTACGCTCACCACTGGCCATTCCGCGCATTAATTCCTCAAAACCCGCCGGCAATGTACCATCACCAAACTCAAAGGTTCCCGGAGCCTTATCGAAAGTAGAATCAACCACTTCCCCAGAGTCTAATCTAAGCTCAAAATTCAGTGTTATTTTAACACCGTGACCAACATACAACTTTGTCATGACGCTTTCCGGTTAAGAGGTTTTTTCTCGTTCCTGATTGGATTCGCTATGCTTATGCTGCCGAAAAAGATCAATGGCAATCATGAAAGCTCCAACAGTAATCGCCGAGTCTGCAATATTAAAGGCGGGAAAGTGGTACTCCCCGTAGAAGAAATGCAGAAAATCGACCACATATCCCAAGGTTATCCGATCATATAAATTACCTAACGCACCGCCCAATACCAGGCTTAAAGCGCAGGCAATCCACTTTTCCTCAGGCTTCAGTCGGGTCAGCCATATAATCAGCATCGCGCTGACAGCAACTGCCAGTAGCGCAAAAAACCAGCGCTGCCAGCCAGATGCATCGGCCAGGAAGCTGAATGCTGCTCCGGTATTGTGCAGCAATGTGAGATTAAAAAATGGCAGCACCGGCACCGACACTGCGTAGTCCAGATTTGTCGATGCCAGATATTTGGAGAACAGGTCAAGACCTATCACCAACCCGCTCAACCAGAGCCAATGCAACATTTTCAGATTTTTTACAGCCGCCATACCGATTAGCCGTTCTCCCGCTTACGCATATGAACGTGGCTCTCCATCGCCATCAACATTCTCAATACAACGGCCACATAAATCTGAGTGACTGTCGTGGGTACCGACGTCCGGCATATGGTGCCAGCAACGCTCGCACTTCTTATATTCTGAAGGAGACACTACAGCTTTCAAACCGGATACCTCAGTAGTCGCTGCCGCATCAGCCCCTGCGTCCGCCATGTTATGAACTGTCACACGCGAAGTAATCAGTACAAATCTCAGCTCGTCGCCAATCAGCTCAAGAGAGCTCTTCAAGTCTTCACTGCAGTACAGATCAACTTCCGTTGACAGAGATGCTTTGACCTTACCAGTATTACGTGCGTCTTCGAGCGCCTTGTTGACCGCCGCTTTGACTTCCAGAACCTGATTCCAGTATGCGCGCCCAAGCTCAACAGACTCTTCCAGTGGCTCCAGGCCCTCATAATAGGTTTCAAGGAAGACAGACTCGGACCTTGCACCCGGCAGACAGTTCCAGATTTCTTCCGCAGTAAAGCTCAGGATAGGCGCGATCCAACGTACCAGGGCTTCTGCAATATGATAGAGAGCGGTCTGCGCAGAGCGGCGTGCCACACTATCCTTCTGGGTTGTGTATTGACGGTCTTTGATGACGTCCAGGTAAAAACCACCCAGCTCCAGAACACAGAAGTTATGAACCTTCTGATATACCTGTACAAAGTTGTATTGCTCGTAGGCTTTCTTGATCTCTTCCTGAATCAACCAGGCTTTATCGACGATCCAGCGATCAAGGGCCAGCAACTCGCTCAGTGGCAACGCATGCTGCTCGGGCTCGAAACCATTGAGGTTGGCGAGAAGGAAACGCGAGGTATTACGAATCCGACGATAGCTGTCTGCTGTGCGCTTCAAAATCTCACGGGACAGAGCCATCTCGGCGCTATAGTCTGTCGCCGCCACCCACAAGCGCAAAATATCCGCACCCAGCTCATTCATGATTTCCTGGGGCTCAATGCCGTTCCCCAGTGATTTGGACATCTTGTGGCCTTTTTCGTCCACAGTGAAGCCATGTGTCAACACCTGCTTATACGGTGCTGTGCCATTGATTGCCACGGCGGTTTTCAGCGAAGACTGGAACCATCCACGATGTTGATCGGATCCCTCAAGATAAAGGTCTGCGGGATACTGTCCAAGCTCTTCTCTTGGCCTCAATACAGCGCTGTGAGTGACACCAGAGTCGAACCAAACATCCAGCGTATCTGTCACTTTCTTGTATTGGTCAGCCTCATCGCCCAGCAACTCAGCAGGATCCATATCCCACCAGGCATCCATTCCGACCTTTTCTACTCGCAGCGCTACTTGCTCAATCAATTCGGCGGTATTGGGATGAAGCTCTTCAGTGTTCTTGTCCACAAAGAAAGCGATTGGTACACCCCAAGTGCGCTGACGCGAAATACACCAGTCAGGGCTCTGCTCAACCATGGCTTCAATACGATTCTGGCCCCATGCTGGCACCCAACGCACTTTTTTGATCTCTTCCAGAGCTTTTTCTTTCAGCCCTGCCTTTTCCATACTGATAAACCATTGAGGTGTGGCCCGATAGATCAAAGGCGTTTTAGTACGCCAGCAGTGGGCATAGCTGTGCGTAAGCTTGCCATGACTGAGAAGATGGCCCTTCTCCTTTAGAACGTCGATGATATGGTCGTCGACCTTGTATACGTGTTCGCCAGCGAACAGTTCCACTGTATCCCGGTAGATACCCTTATCATCCAATGGGTTGATCGTCTCGATGCCGTATTTCCGGCATACCGCAAAGTCTTCCAGACCATGGTCAGGCGCGGTGTGTACAAGCCCTGTACCAGCATCAAGCGTTACGTGATCTCCCAGGAGAATCGGAACCTCCCGGCGATAAAACGGATGATGGAAACGCAGTTTCTCCAGGGCCGCCCCTTTGGCATGGCCAACAATACTGAAGTCGTCCAATTTCGCCCGTGCCATTACGGATTCCACCAGACTTTCTGCCATCAGCAGACGCTCCGCACCTTGACCGCGATCAATCTGGACCAGAACATAGTCAATATCCGCACCAGCAGAAATGGCCAGAGAAGCAGGCAATGTCCATGGAGTGGTTGTCCAGATAACAGCTGATACATCTCCGTCACCTGAAGCATCTTCAAAGACGTTTAATACTGCCGCCTGATCTACTGCCGGATATGAAACATCGATCGAGTTGGACGTTTTATCATGATATTCCACTTCAGCCTCAGCCAGCGCGGAACCACCTACGACACTCCAGTAAACCGGCTTATACCCTTTTTGCAAGTGACCACTTACTGCAATTTTGCCAAGTGCACGGATAATGTCGGCTTCCGTTTGAAAATCCATGGTGAGATAAGGCTTGTCCCATGAACCGAACACACCCAGACGAATAAAGTCTTTACGCTGTCCTTCCACCTGCTTCATGGCATATTCACGGCACTTCTGGCGGAACTCTTTATAGCCAACCTTTTCGCCGGCTTTGCCGATCATGGTTTCAACCTTGTGCTCAATAGGCAAACCATGACAATCCCAACCAGGCACGTAGGGAGAATCATATCCGGCAACCGTGCGGGATTTGACAATCACATCTTTCAGAATTTTGTTAACGGCATGGCCCAGGTGAATATTACCGTTAGCATAAGGAGGTCCGTCATGAAGTATAAATTTATTGCGACCTTTAAATGTGGCCCTGATCTTTTCGTACAACCCCATTTCCTGCCATTTTTGCAGCATAGCCGGCTCACGCTGAGGCAAGTTCCCTCGCATTGGGAAATCAGTCTCTGGTAGGTTCAGGGTATGTTTATAGTCGCTCATAATTTACCTAACATGCTCGCACCAGCCATCGTAGTGGTGCTGTTCTATTTTCCACATTGAAATTTACTGCTCTGCAATCTTTTTCGGCCGTCCGATAAAAAATTGCCTGGCTTGTTCAATATCCTGATGAATTCTGGTTTTCAATTCCGTCAGATCAGCAAACCGTTGCTCATCTCGCAGCTTTTCCAGAAATATCACCTGCAGCCTCTGCCCGTACAGATTCCGATCAAAGTCCAGCAAATGCACTTCCAGTGTGGGTTGGGGATCCCCACCTTCTATTGTCGGCCTGAAGCCCACATTTGCCACACCCGGTTTCATTTCGCCGGACTCGGTTAAAACATCGACGACGTAGACGCCTTTTAAGGCAGGCCGTCTGCGCCCCAGGTTCACATTGGCCGTCGGCACATTTAACTGCCGCCCTAGCTTACGTCCATGTAGTACCCGACCACTAATACTATAGGGATGTCCCAGCAGCTCCTCTGCTTTTTCAAAGCGGCCATCTCCCAACAGTCTTCTCAACCTTGTACTACTGACTCTGGCCCCGCCGACTTCAACTGTCGCGGTATGGTCTACGGAAAAACTATTCAGCTCCCCCGCTTTCTGCAACAGAGCAAAGTCGCCAGCACGATCACAGCCAAACCTGAAATCATCGCCCACAACCAAATGCTTGACGTGCAATCCCTCAACCAATACCTGGTCGATGAACTGCTGAGCCTCCAAATGACGCAATCGACGATTAAACTGAAGACACAAAACCACATCCACTTCCAGAGCGGCAATCGCCTCCAGCTTCTCCCGAAAACGCATTAAACGTGCAGGAGCATTTATCTCATCAAAAAACTCCCGGGGTTGCGGCTCAAAAACCATCACCACAGCAGGCAATTGCATCGCCTTGGCTTTGGCCTGCAATTGGCGAATGATGACCTGATGCCCATAGTGTACGCCATCAAAGTTGCCGATAGTCGCTACGCAACCACCGGAAAATGAATGCAAATTGTGGAGTCCCCGTATCAGTCTCATCAAACACTAAAGCCAAACAAAACGGCGATTATAAAGCAACTGGCCGATACAGCCCAACCGAATGCCGATAAATAAGCCAACTTGTGCACTAATCCTGCATTTTAAAATGCCGAACTCTCACACCGACAATAAACAGAAGAATAAAATAAGTGGCCGCTCCTCCGATACATAATCCGGAGATCCAGGCAATTTTTTGCCAAATATCGGCACTTAACCAGAATTGGTCACTGGGATTCAGCCAAATCAAGAACCCCACCATAGACAGCGAAGCGACCCCCAACTGTCCAACAAATCGCCACCACCCAGCCTGGACAGTATAAACTCCTTGCCTGAGCAATCCCCTCCACAGCAATCCTGCGTTCAAGGCCGCAGACAAACTGGTAGCAAGAGCCAGCCCGGCATGCGCCAATGGCAGAATCAGCATCAGGTTTAACACCATATTAGACACCATCGCAATCACCCCGACCTTGACTGGGGTCTTGGTGTCTTGACGAGAAAAGTAGCCGGTAGCGAGCACCTTGATCAGCATAAAGAACAACAATCCCGCAGCATATGCCCGCAGACTTTTGGCGGACATCAACACATCGTTGTCTACAATTGCACCGCGCTGAAACAAGGTAGAAATCAAGGGAACCGCCAGGATAGCGAGCGCCAGCGCAGCCGGCACACCGATTAACATCACCGCACGCATCGCCCAATCCAGAGTTGCTGAAAACTCTGTGCTATTTGCAGTGGCATGCTTACGGGACAAACTAGGAAGGATGACGGTCGCTATCGCAATCCCGAATACCCCCAGAGGCAATTCCGACAAACGATCAGAGTAATACAGCCAGGAAACACTTCCTGTCACGAGAAAAGAGGCCAACACCGTATCAAGCAAAAGGTTTACCTGACTGACTGAAACACCAAAAAGCGCCGGAGTCATCAACTTGAGAATACGCTTCACACCCTCATGATGGCGATCTACGCGGGGCTTGGGCAGCAAATTAAGTCTCGCCAGGAAGGGCATCTGAAAAATAAGTTGGGCAAACCCGGCGATCATCACTCCCCAAGCAAGCGCCATAACATTCTCATCCAGGAACGGGGTAATAAAGTAAACCGAACCAATCAGGCTGAGATTCAGCAGAACAGGCGTAAATGCAGGGACAGCAAAATTCCCATAGCTATTAAGTACCGCACCCGCGAATGCTGTCATGGATATCAAGAAGAGATAGGGAAAGGTGATTCGCAACATATCGACCGCCAAGCCGAACTTAACCTCTTCGTCCAGAAAGCCTGGAGCAAACAAAGCCGTCAACACAGGCGCCGCAAGCACTGCAACAGCCGTCATTACGCACAAAACCACGCCCAGAGTTCCGGCGACACTGTTCACCAATATTCGAATATCAGCAGGCGCAGCTGTGGCCCTATACTCCGACAATACCGGCACGAACGCCTGCGAAAACGCCCCCTCCGCAAACAATCGACGCATGAAATTAGGTATTTTGAATGCGACAAAAAACGCATCCGCCCCCGCACCAGCCCCAAAGAAGTTTGCGATCACAATATCCCGAATTAACCCCAATACCCGCGAGAGCATAGTCATCACGCCTACCAGCCCACTGGATCTCAACAGCGAGCCTGGCTTGATGTCTGCAGTCTGTTGCTTTTCCGGCGTATCAACACTCAAGGATTGAGCCCTTAAACATAAAAAACCAAGGAAACTGGCCGAAATTCGTCAATCCATACGATTCGCCCGACCCTAAAGGTGGCACATGCTAACACGTCGGAATAAAAGGAAGAAATGCTTTAACCTGCCTCCAACTACCCGCAATCGCACATCAAAAAGATTGGGGATTTTTTGACCTACCCATTGACAAACCAAGCTGAAAACGGCATTCTTCCGCGTCATTTATTTCGGCGGTCCTTTTTTCTGATACTCCTGAATGTCGAACAGCTTAGCCTGGTAACACTGGAGTATTGATAGCATCGAATTTTGAGGAGTTTACAGGTGGCGAATACCCCATCATCCAAGAAGCGCGCCAAGCAACAAGTTCAGCGTCGCTCTCACAACATGAGCCTGCGTTCCATGGTTCGTACTTATGTAAAAAAAGTTAGCGCACAAATCGAAGCCGGCAACTATGACGACGCTACCAAAGCGTTTCTGACAGCGACTCCGATTATCGACTCTATGGTAAACAAGGGAATTTTCAGCAAAAACAAAGCTGCCCGCACCAAGAGCCGCTTGAACGCAAAAATCAAAGCCCTGAAAGCATAATCAGCTTACAGAGTTTAAAAAAACCGGCTTTAAGCCGGTTTTTTTGTACCCAAATCACACCAAACAGACTACAGCAACACCATATTATCCCGGTGAATTAACTCCGGCTCATTCACATAACCCAGAATAGACTCAACCGCACTGGATGGCTGACCAATAATTTTAACCGTCTCATCCGCATCATAGTTAACCAGACCACGAGCCACCTCTTTGCCCTGCTCGTCAACACAGCTGACCATCTCACCGCGCTGAAACTGACCGCTAGCAGCCTTTACCCCTACCGGCAACAAACTTCGCCCCTGCCTGGTCAATACGCGCACAGCCCCCTCATCCAAGGTAAGCCGCCCCTTTGTCTTTAAATGCCCCGCCAGCCATTGTTTACGAGCATCCAACCTCTCTTGATCCGCAAGCAATAACGTTCCGACCTCTTCCCCCGAGCGTAAGCGCGCCAACACCTGCTCCTGCCGCCCCCCGACAATGACTGTCGCCGCCCCTGAGCGCGAGGCCAATCTGGCCGCCCTAAGCTTGGTTGACATCCCCCCACGCCCCAAGACACCAGCAGAGCCCGAGGCCATGGCATCCAATTCAGGATTGTTAGCCCTCGCCTGAGATACCATCCGAGCACCAGAACTCTTTCTCGGATCAGCATCAAACAATCCAGATTGATCGGTAAGAATCACCAAAGTGTCAGCTTCGATTAAGTTCGCCACTAGAGCCGCGAGAGTATCATTATCACCAAAGCGAATCTCATCCGTTACAACAGTATCGTTCTCGTTAATGATAGGGATAACCCCTAAATCCACCAGTGCCCGCAAAGCACTGCGCGCATTGAGATAGCGACGGCGATCGGACAAGTCATCGTGAGTCAGAAGAATCTGGGCGGTATGGCGACCGTGCTGCTTAAATTGCGCCTCCCAGGCCTGAACCAAGCCCATTTGACCAACCGCTGCCGCAGCCTGCAGCTCATGCAGATGATGAGGGCGCGCATCCCAACCTAACCGGCTCATACCCTCAGCCACCGACCCAGAGGAAACAATCACAACCTCTACGCCAGATTCAACCAGCCGCACCATCTGCTCCACCCAAGGCGCCATGGCATCAATCGCCAATCCCTTGCCATCATTAGTCAGGAGAGCACTTCCAATCTTGATCACCCAGCGCCGCCCATGCCTAAGCAGATCCCGCGCAACATCTGACGCCAAATCATCAAGCTGAATCGACTCAACCATGCCCCAACCCTTCTTTAACCCAAAGCATCGACAACATCACAACACCTATATCAGTATGGCGCGTAGACAACCTCAACATCCCCGTCATCATCATCGTCGTCGTCACCTCCTTCCTCTTTGGCCTTCTTCCGAGCCAGGCGACGCTGCTCCTGAAGAAACTGAATTCTTTCTCGAGCCTCATCATCCATCTTCTCGCGAATATGACGCTCTTCCTCTGCCAAGTCAGGATCCTCACGCTCCATTTCCGCACGCTCATCCATCCAACGCATGATGTCCTGACACAAACGATCCGTACCCTCTCCAGCCAAAGCCGAAATACTGTAGACAGGCCCATCCCACTCCAAAGACGAGAGAATGTGCTCACGAACCGCTTCCTGCTCATCATCCAGCAGCATATCCATCTTATTCAGCACCAGCCATCGCTCACGACCAGCTAGTGTCGGACTGAATTTCTCCAACTCTGCAGATATTTTCTTCACCGATTCAGCCGGATCTACCCCATCCGGCGGCACCACATCCACAATATGAAGCAATAACCGGGTTCTCACCAAATGCTTCAGAAAGCGAATCCCCAGCCCAGCCCCCTCTGACGCCCCCTCTATCAACCCGGGAATATCCGCAACAACAAAACTTCTGTGCTGCTGCACACGCACAACCCCAAGATTCGGCACCAGCGTAGTGAACGGGTAATCAGCCACTTTTGGCTTGGCTGCAGAAATACTCCGTATCAGAGTGGATTTCCCGGCGTTGGGCAGGCCAAGCAACCCAACATCTGCCAACACCTTCAGCTCCAACCTGAGATCCCGCGACTCCCCCGGCTGACCAGGCTTAGTCTGACGCGGAGCCTGATTCACACTTGACTTATAGCGGGTATTACCCAATCCATGAAACCCACCTTGAGCCACCTTGAGCACCTGCCCAATCTCAGTAAGATCACCTATAACCTCATTAAGCTCGGTATCCACCACCGTAGTACCCACAGGCACTTTCAGATAGATATCCTCACCACTGGCACCAGTGCAATTTCCACCACGACCAGGCTGACCATTTCCAGCCTTATACTTACGGGTGTATCGGTAGTCCACCAGCGTATTCACCGCCTCATCAGCCTGCAGATACACGGACCCACCATCACCGCCATCACCACCATCCGGGCCACCTTTAGGGATATATTTCTCGCGACGAAAACTCAGGCAGCCATCACCACCCTTACCAGCCTCAACATATATAGTGGCCTCATCAACGAACCTCATAAATCATCCCCCAGCAGCCTCGGATTGGCTGTATAACTTTGCATAATTTCACCATGCTGTCGCACCGACAGCACAAACAAAAAAGCTCCGCAAGTGCGGAGCTTTTTGATTCTGAGCAGATTCTTATTCCGCAGCGACGATACTAATAGTACGACGCTTAAGCGGACCAGCTACAGAAAACTTAACATAACCATCTTTTTTAGCGAACAGAGTGTGGTCACGACCACAGCCCACGTTCTCACCAGGATGGAACTCTGTACCACGCTGACGAATCAAAATGTTGCCAGCCTTAACCAGCTGACCACCAAAGCGCTTAACGCCAAGGCGTTTCGATTCTGAATCGCGACCGTTACGGCTACTACCTGCCGCCTTCTTATGAGCCATTGTATGTCTCCTTTAAAATCCAGTGAATGCCTGATTCCAACATCTAGTAAGATGCAAGAAGGCGGTTAGCCAGTAATGCCAGTGATTTTAACTTCAGTAAACCACTGACGATGCCCCTGACGCTTCATGTGATGCTTACGGCGACGGAACTTGATAATGTTCACTTTCTTGTGGCGACCATGAGCAATGATCTCAGCAGATACTTTGGCACCTTCAACAACGGGCGCGCCCACTTTGACATCATCACCGTTAGCAACCAGCAACACTTTATCGAACTCAACAGTCGCACCAGTTTCCAGTTCGATTTTTTCCAGCTTGATGCGCTCGCCTTCACGAACACGGTGCTGCTTACCACCACTAACAATAACTGCGTACATGCGTATTTATCTCCAACATGTCTTTCTACAGCCTCACCTGGCCCGGCGGGAAAGCCGAGTTTGTGCCAGCTTCGGCATTTGCGCCCATTTCTTGGTTACTGCCGCACCTGTTTTGACGGGAGTCACTTCGGACACCCTCTTGACAGGGAATGGATTTCAGCGGGCGCGAGATTATACAACCACGCCGATCAATAAGCAAACAATCCATTCCAAATACTGCCAAAGGCAATTACCCTGAAAATCAATGAGATGACCAATTCCAGACCTTATAACTTGACAGCCTCAGCCAAGGACCCATAGCATTGCCATCCCAATAGGTATCAACCAGAACGAATTGACATTCGTTCAATCCGGATTTCATCAAGACAATGCAGGCAGAACTCATATATAGCACCGTGAGCGATGACTTCGCCGCGGTGGACGAGCTTATTACGTCCCAACTCTTTTCGCGGGTCCCCCTGGTTGAGCGAATTGGCCAGTACATTGTCGAGTCCGGGGGCAAGCGGCTGCGGCCATTGCTAGTCCTGCTCGTCAGCAATGCAGTTCACAACAGCAATCCGGATTATATAAAGCTGGCGGCAATCATAGAATTCCTGCATACAGCCACTCTATTGCACGACGATGTTGTAGATACCTCCTCATTGCGGAGAGGTCGCGATACTGCAAATGCGAAGTGGGGTAACGCTCCCAGCGTGCTGGTCGGAGATTTCCTGTATTCTCGCGCGTTCCAGATGATGGTTGAACTCGGCAGCCTGGAAGTCATGCAGATACTGTCTGATGCCACCAACGTGATTGCTGAGGGAGAGGTTCTTCAACTTACTAACTGCAAAAATCCAGATATCACTCACGCCCAATATATGGACGTCATTACGGCCAAAACAGCCAAGCTGTTTGAAGCCGCCTCCCATAGCGCTGCGGCATTGGCAAATTGCACACAAAATCAACAGAAAGCTGCACAGATTTATGGTCTTGAGCTCGGAATAGCCTTCCAGCTAGTGGATGATGTTTTGGATTACACCGGCAATGCGGCTGACATGGGAAAAAATGTCGGAGATGATCTTGCCGAAGGGAAACCCACCCTCCCCTTACTGTTTGCCCAAGAACATTCTTCAGCGGAAGATCGCCAGTTAATCAGAAAGGCAATTCGTGAAGGAGGACTGGAGAATCTTGATGACATCCTAGAAGTGGTGCGTCGTTCAGGTGCCCTGGAATTCACAATGGAGCAGGCGCGTCGTCATGTAGACAACGCCATAGCACAACTTGAATTGCTCTCCCCCGGCCAGCATCGGGATGCCATGCTTCATCTTGCACAGTTTGCCGTCAATCGGAACAAATAGCCGCAAGTTAAATAAATTTATTGGCAATTAACCTGGTTCTACCGTTTCCGGCGATAGCCTGTTAAAGTAACTCAGAACCCAGCCAGTAGAAGTGATTATGCAGCAATTATCAGAATTGGATACCTCTTTCCTGTATTTGGAGAGTGAGTCCTCCCCAATGCATATAGGGGGCATCTACGTTCTGAACTGCCAGGATCGCGGCCGCCCATTAACCTATGACGACCTATACAAGCATGTAGAATCGCGCCTGACAGCCTCCAAGAGGTTTCGACAGCGGCTGGTCGAGGTTCCGCTAAAGTTAGACCACCCTTATTGGGTAGACGACCCCAACTTTGACCTCACCCATCACCTGGACCACGTCACCCTCCAAAATGGAGGCAATACCGCTTCCCGACTTCTTGAATTAGCATCATCGATACTTTCAATCCCCCTAAACCGGGAGCGTCCGCTGTGGCACATCACCCTGATTGACGGCTTATCCAATATCAAGGATTTTCCAGGTGCTTGTTGTGCCTTGGTGGTCAAGATTCACCACTCCGCCGTGGACGGAGTAACGGGCGAAGAACTGATGGGCGCTCTACTTGACTTTACCGCCGATGGAGAGCGTAAATTTCAGCCGGTAGAATGGAGCCCTCAACCGCTTCCTTCCAAAGCCAGGTTGATCAGTAGTGCCTATGGAAATGCACTGAACACCCCTTTTAGACTTGCCAATATGGCAAAAGACGCTGCGGCTTCAGCTTTCTATACCTTACTAGTACAGCGTTTACGTAAGCTATCTCTTCCACCTTCTCTGTTCAGTGCCCCCTACACCAGAATCAATCAACCGATAGACAACAGCAGAAGCATTGCATTTTTTGAGTGCAGCCTGAATCAATTGAAGCAAATCAAGAAGTCGCACCCCGAACTAACCCTCAACGATGTTGTCGTCACGTTGTGCTCCGAAGTACTTTCCTTTTATCTGTCGGAAACCAGTGAGGAACTTCCTGAGAGCTCGCTAATTGCAATGCAGCCAATTTCGGTCAGATCGAAACATATTGACAGCCCCACTGGCAGCCAGCTGTCAGCCTTGCTGATTTCGCTGTCCACTGACGAGCCCAATCTGGCTATCCGAATGCAGCGTATACACGACAGTGCCAGCGCATCTCACGTCTACAGACAGGCAATATCCGCATCTCGACTGACACAACTGGTCCCATCAGCGATGCTTGGTCTGTCTGCCCGCATTTACACCGAGTTTCAACTGGCCCAGAAACACAAACCCCTGTTCAATGTCCCCATCACAAATATCCCTGGCCCCCAATACCCCTTGTATTTCAACGGCGCCAGAGTTGACTATCAATTAGGAACAGCACCTCTTTTTGATGGTTTGGGACTGGTTTTTGTCATTTCCAGTTACGCTGGAAAGGTGACATTCACCCTGACATCCTGCCCCTCAGTAATTCCCGACCTCCAACCACTTGTAGACCACTTTCCGGTAGCCATAGACAAGCTGAAGAAAGACCTGGCAGAAACCAGCCCAGAGGAAATTGAAAGCCTAATAAGTGAAGAAACAGATCAAAATGTGCTGGCAGGAATGATTGGAGACATTGTTTCCCTGTTTAGCAATCTATTTACCAACAGCAAAACGGAAACTTCCGAGGAATCAAAGTAGCTCTTTTAGTTCGCCTCTAAAACTTAATCGCTCGATAGACTGACACTTCCATCTCAGGATCCCAGAATTCTTCCGATAAGCCCGCTTTCTTTTTAAGCTCTCGCACAAACCTGCGAGGGTCTGGCAGCATATCCCACACCGAGGGCAAATAGGTTGCCCGTCTTTGCCTCCAGCGCAAAATCACACCGTGCTCGCTCGGAATTAAACGCCGAACCAAGTCATCCTCTGAAGCAACGGGAAAGCTCTCAGGCGGCGTTAAAACGGATATTTCCAGCTCGCAAGACACCCTCTCATCTTTAGTCAGAGGATGAAACCTGGGATCCCTGAATGCGGCCGAGTAAGCATTTTCAGCAACATCCTCCGCCAGCGGCCTCATTGCCTGAAGTGAACCGATACATCCCCGCAGCACACCATTCAGCGTCAGGGTAACAAAGCTCGCTCCCGGCTCCGCCAGCACCCCGGACAGAGAGTCAGCATCAAGTCTCATTGGCCCAGCATGATCAAGAGCATAATCGATGGAACTCCATGCAATCTGGCGAAGCCTCTGCCGGTCCTCAGCCGTCATATCAGTGGAGTGCATAGGCCCCATACCCAACGACCCTGCTTTTGTCTCCCGCTGTGTCTCCGGAGTTGGCAATGCGGAGCCTCTCAACCCCAATATCCTTTCCAACAGCAATTTTTAGGAGCCCGTTAAGCACCCGACAACCACAAGCCTCATCACCGTGCAGCGTATATTCCCGGTTTAGAATTCTCATTGAGGTATGATCATCTTTTCGTCGCGCACTTTCATAGTCGAGATAGTGACTAAGGTCAGAGCTGGCTACAATTAAGGTTTCTTCGCCCCCCCATACCAGCTCCAGGACCTCAGACACATTTGCGGCACTTGCATCCCCAACGACCAGTGGAAGCAACTCAAAATCCTTTAAGCATAACTGAAGGAAGGGTAACTGAACTTCAAGGCTATGCTCCTGCGCATGAGGCCCTTCATGCTCAATCACTTGAGGCAACTCCAATACACGCCGCTTCAATTCCTGATCAATAGAAATCAAGCCCAAAGGGGTGGCAAACTCTGTTGACTCCGGGACCGCAAGACCTTCAAACGCCACTCTGTGACTGGGCCCAATAAGTACCACCTTATGTATTTTTGAAGCATAAGGCGCTAGCTGCGCATAGGCTGCCGCTGCGATAACACCTGAATAAACCAAACCCGCATGAGGAACAATGATTGCCTTGGGTAAAGCATCACCGGAAACCGGATATTCGGACAAATAACCGGAAATCATATTTTTGAGCTGATCTCTGTTGGCGGGATAAAACAGACCTTCAACCGCGGGCTGGCGAATAGACATCACAACACCTCCTGCGTTCAGACAATTCTGAATTGATACTGTAATAGTTTAGCAGAATTGCTCAGGCACACCGCGCTGACTTAGTAGCTTCAACATGACCTATCCAGGAGAAAATTATGTTGAGGGAATAAAAAAAGCGCACCTGGTTTTTCCAGCCGCGCTTTTTCTCAACTATTACCCATCTATCTGGTGGGTAGCGCTACTTCAGCTTATTGAAAAGCCCAACGAAGAAACTCTTTCTTTTCTTCTGCCGACGCCTTACCCCATAAGACTTTCAGAGCATCCAGACGTGACAATCCCGCATCCACCGGAGCTACCCCAGCCGTCTGGGCAGCGGGTGCTGCAGTAGTAGCGACTGGAGCCGAAGCTACCGGAAACGCGGTCACAGCAGGCGTTTGAGCCGGAGAGACAATTGTTGCGGGCTTCACATATTTGCTATCTTTGGCGACGCTTCTCCCACTTTCAGTCACAATGGCCGCTTGGAAGGTCTCAACGAACTCACGCGCCTCATTTTTGCTTCCGGGACGCTTGAAATTAAAGTTATATGTTTGACCAGCGCTGGCATTGAACTTTACTTGCCGCTGCTCGGATTGAATCAGCTCAGCACGGGGCGCATCTGCATCATTAGAATCACGCACCTTAGAAAACAGGCCGTTGTATTTGTACACAACCACGTGCTCGCCCGGCAACAGATCGTAGGTCAACGACATACTTTCCAGCACGTATTCTTTCTGCTTAATGCCATCGATTTCAATCACATCAATATCTTCCGGCGTTACCAGCTTCGCAACCTGACTCTTATCCAATGTATCCCCTTCATATACTTTAACCACACGGGATGAAGCGGTACAGGCAGATAGAACAACTGCCGCCATCAACATACTCGTCCAACAGAGACTTCTCTGAAGCAAATTCATAACTTCCTCATAATCATTATTACCGGAGTGGAATCAAGGCAAACAGGAAACTGATGCCCCACTCACCGATGATTTAAAAAACGCGGGTCATTTTGATATGGCAGAGACCGGGATGCAAGCTACAGGCACTTTGAGCAGGCGATCTCAATCAAATCAATGTTTATTGCGTAATTCAGTGATCTGTGCCATGGTTAATTCGTATACAAATACAATAATAATCAGCCTTGCCCAGATTTAGACGGAGAGCACGTCATGGATACTTTTAATCGCGCAGGTGAAAATGGAGCTACACCGTTCAGAACAGACCGCTTCTTTTCAGTAAGCGACAAGTGGTACTTCTCCACCAGAGAAGGGTTTGACAGCGGCCCATACGCAAGCAAATTAAGGGCCGAAGAAGGGCTAAAGCGATTCCTGAAAGTCGCGCAACTGGTCCCTCACGAAGACTCCCACAAGGTTACCCGAATACATAGAATTTATTAAACAGCTGCACCCGCGAGCGCCTCAAAAGCCAACATAGTGCCACGGGTGCATAGCAAGGCAATCCCGCCAGCCAGTATGTCATCAAGCATGATTCCAGCTCCCCCGTGGACATGGCGATCACACCAGCTGATGGGCCAGGGTTTCCAGATATCAAACAACCGAAAATACACAAATCCCAGTATCAGCCACGGACTATTCCAGGGGAGTGCAATCAGCGTTAGCCACTGAGCGACCCATTCATCCCAGACAATGGCGCCATGATCGTGAGTATTCCAGTCACGAGCAGTTTTACCACATAGATATATCCCGACTACCCCGCCTACAACGATGACAGCCAACTGTGCCCACCATTCAAGATGAGCCAGAAACAGCATGTAAAGCAATACTGCCGCCGCTGAGCCAACCGTTCCCGGCGCTACAGGACTCAAGCCAGACCCCAATCCTGTTGCCAGCAGATGCACAGGATTCGTCATCGTTTCTCCCACGCCAGGCCTGTATTCAGATTTTGAGAAAGCTTTATCTGTCGATGACGGCAGGTCATTTGACATACTACGATTTCCTGTTTTATCCAAAGTGGTTGAAACCCGTTTTTTGAAAATCCTGACGCTTACCCGCTCCATCAATAACAGAAAGTTCTTGACCACTCTTGACTCGACCAATTCTGGTCAACGGCATCTTGTCAGAAGATAGTTCCAATATTATCGAACGAAGATCTTGCGGCGCGGTAAAGCACAACTCGTAATCATCCCCACCAGCAAGCGCATAATTCAGCGCTTTATGCCCCCCGCAAACCTCGGTCAGCTCTTTGCTTATGGGCACTTGGCTGGAAAATATCTCCGCCCCGACATCGGAGACATCCGCGATATGCTGCCAATCAGCCAACAACCCATCTGAGATATCAATCGCAGACGAAGCGACCCCCAGCAGCCTTCTACCCAAATCGAAGCGGGGAACAGGGGCCTGGTAGCAGGATAAGAGCATTTTCTTTGCAGTCGTAAGCCTTTTATCGCCAGCAAGAGCAACTTCAAGACCTCCGGCGGCATTACCAAGCCATCCGCTAACCCAGATGTCCTCACCGGGCTTCGCCCCGTTCCTCATTAAAGCCTGACCCGGAGGAACCAGACCGAGAACAGTGATAGAGATATTAAGCGGCCCTTTGACGGTGTCACCACCAATCAACGGTATTTGCCACCGGATCGCTTTTTCATGAAGGGTGTCAGCAAATGTTTGACACCAATGCAGGTCCAGCCGAGGCATACTCAAAGATAGAGTGAACCCCAAGGGCCCAGCCCCCATAGCCGCCAGATCACTTGCAGCGGCTGCCAGCGCACGAGACGCAACAACGTCTCCTGGGCAATCATCAGGAAAATGCCGTCCTGCAATCATGGTATCAGTGGAAACAACGACCTGTTGATCCGTTACTCCCAGAACTGCACAATCATCGCCAATTCCTTTGGCAATTCCTGCAGAAATAGACTTCCACGCATCCGGAGAGCGACGGAAAAATTGATTGATCAGAGAAAACTCATCCATTCCTGACACGACAAAACCAACCTCTATGAGCGCTATGCCCCTCAGGAAAGATGGCCTCCCTAATTACCGCTTACTCCGGGAAGCGTTAATCTCAACTTCACGAAACTTGGGAGCCAGTTTATCCAGCACGCTGTTAACGAACTTGTGCCCATCCGTACCACCAAACTTTTTGGTCAGCTCCACCGCTTCATTGATGGCTACCCGATAAGGGACATCAATTCTGTTGATCAATTCATAGGCTCCCATACGGATAACCGAGAGCTCTATCGGATCAAGATCTTCCACTTTTCTGTCGATACATGGAGTCAGAGCCTCATCCAAAGCCTTAACTTGCGAGGTCACACCGCGAAGAAGCTCACGAAAGAACTCTTTGTCGACCTTTTCCATGTCGTTATCGACCAGAAACTCAGCCTCGACCTGAGAGACTGAAGAGCTTGCGATCTGCCATTGATATAAGGCCTGCAGAACCAGTCGACGTGCGCGACGACGCTTGTCCGCCATACTTGGTCCCGATCTTCTCGAAGGCTCCCTGCCTCTCTGATCCTTATCGTTGTGTTCGTTTTCGCTCACTTAAGCGCCCACCTGTTGGATTACCCCGACCATTTCCAGCGCTGACAGCGCCGCTTCGGCACCTTTGTTTCCAGCTTTGGTACCAGAGCGCTCAATAGCCTGCTCGATACTGTCTACAGTCAATACGCCAAATGCCACGGGAATTCCGGTCTGCAGAGCAACCTGACCCAGCCCTTTGGCACATTCTCCGGCCACATACTCAAAATGAGGAGTTCCGCCACGAATAACAGCCCCAAGTGCGATAATGGCATCCGGCTTTTGCTTGTCAGCAACCTGCTTCACCATTACCGGCATCTCGTAAGCCCCTGGCACCCGATATACGGTGATCTGGCTTTCCTTGACGCCATGCCGCTTCAACGCGTCAATTGCCCCCTCAAGCAGACTCTCCACAACAAAACTGTTAAAACGCCCAACTACGATAGCGTAATCCGCGCCAGCGCCTTGCAAAAAGTCGCCTTCCACCACTTTAACTGACATTCATTTCTCCCGCTCAATAAAATTTTAAATCTTCTAGCACTTCGATTGCTCACTCTTCATGAGTAACAGCAACCGGCTCACCGTTAAACGGCAGGTATTCCACTACCTCCAAATCAAACCCGGACAGTGCACTGAAACGCATTGGTGCGCTTAATACCCGCATTTTACCTACCCCCAGATCACGTAGAATCTGAGATCCGGTTCCAATCGTTTGATACCCCGTCGACCCGGGATTCTCACCCACAGGCTTACGACGACGAGGATTAAAGAAGTCCTGTACTTTCTGGCCAATATCCTCTTCCCCGGATTCACTATCCAGAAGGATGACCACACCCTCACCCGCCTCAGCGACATAGGCCAACGCCTTACCTATGGGCCAGCTTTCGGAATCTTCGCGCACAGCGCCCAGAAGGTCCCGCAAAACATTGGCAAAATGCACCCTAACCAGAGTCGGAGAATCCGGTTTCGGCTCCCCTTTTACCATAGCCAAATGAATATGCCCCTGAATCGTGTCCTGATAGGTGATCAGATTAAACACTCCGTAATCAGTAGGCAGCTCATGCTCATCGATTTTCTCGACAGTCTGCTCCGTCACAGCGCGATAATGAATCAAATCTGCAATAGTACCGATTTTCAGGTTATGCTCTTCGGCAAACTTTTCCAGCTCTGGACGACGTGCCATCGTGCCATCTTCGTTCATAATTTCCACGATGACGGCTGCTGACTCAAAACCTGCCAGACGAGCCAGATCGCATCCCGCTTCGGTATGACCCGCCCGACTCAACACTCCACCGGGCTTCGCCATCAATGGAAAAATATGCCCGGGCATAGCTATGTCTTCAGGACGGGAATGACGGCCGACAGCAACCCGCACCGTATGCGCACGGTCTGCAGCAGATATTCCGGTGGTAACGCCCTCAGCAGCCTCGATGGAGACGGTAAAATTGGTTCCATACTGAGCCTGGTTGGCATTGACCATCAAAGGCAATTGGAGATATTCGCAACGCTCCTTGCTCATTGGCAGACAAATCAATCCGCGCGCATGCTTCGCCATGAAATTAATATCTTCCGGACGCACCATCTCGGCGGCCATAATCAGGTCGCCCTCATTCTCGCGGTCCTCATCATCCATCAGGATTACCATTTTGCCCTGACGGATATCCGCAATAATTTCTTCGATAGTATTCAGCTTCATAAAATGTCTCTACCTCAGGGTTTCAAAAACCCATGATGTGCCAGAAATTGCTTATTGAGTTTAGACTCTCGGCCATCAGATTCCGAATCCTCAGCCGGCGCACGCATCAATTGCTCCATATAACGAGCCAGAATATCCACTTCCAGGTGAACTTTATCACCTGGCTTCAGAGTATCGAGAGTGGTCTCCTGTGACGTATGCGGTACGATATTCAACGCAAACTCGCATCCGGAAATATTATTTACCGTCAGGCTGACGCCATTCACCGTCACAGAGCCTTTTGCTGCCAGATAACGTTCGAGTTGCTCAGGGGCAGCTATTGTCAATTGAATTGACCGGCCGTCCGGCTTTCTCGATATGACTTTCCCTACGGCATCCACATGGCCAGTGACGATATGACCTCCCAACCGGCTGCTCAACATCAGGGCTTTTTCAAGATTTACCCGATGACCTCTCCCCCACTCTTTAATGCATGTGTGAAGAACCGTTTCCAGGGATACATCAGCATTAAACCAGTCAGAGCCAAATTCAGTCACTGTCAGGCAGACACCATTGACTGCGATACTGTCACCCAGTGCCACGTCCGACATGAAAGATCTCTCACAGCCGATACGCAGGCTGTAGTCGCCCCCCTTGGCCACACAGTGCTGAACGGATCCTACCGTTTCAATCAACCCCGTAAACATCGTCTGCTAGTGTTCCTCTAATCGGTAAATCAGTCTCAAGTCGTTACCCATCAGTCTGCAATCCGACAAATATAGCTGCGGCAGCTGATCCATTCTTTCAAACCCTCCCATCAGGAAGGACGCTCGAGCATCACTTCCCATCAGCTTTCCTGCCTGATAAATCCATAATTCATCAACCAACCCCGCTTCCAGGAACGCTCCAGCCAGTTCCGGACCAGCCTCGATCAAAACCTCATTACAGCCCTTTGCCGCTAAATCCTGCAAAATGTACAGCAATCCTTGCTGCCCGGTAACATCAACTCCTTTGATTGAAACATTTCTGATTGAAACGTTGCCGGGGAAATTCTTTGCCTGAAGCTGAACCGCCCCCTGAGGAGAGGTAAAGATCATTACCTCTCCGGGAGGCGACACGATTTTCATGTCAGGCGTAGTCCGCCCCTGCCGGTCCAACACAACCCTCAATGGTTGCCGAAGGCCTCCTGGACTTTGCTGCTCAACCATTTCACTGCGGACGTTCAAGGAAGGATTGTCTGCCAGGACCGTACCGATGCCTGTAATCACCGCTGAACTTCGGGCGCGCAAGGCCTGAACATCCTCCCGCGCTTCAGAACCGGTAATCCACTGACTTTGGCCATTCGCCAGAGCAGTACGACCGTCCAGACTCATCGCCATTTTCAGTCGCACCAGTGGAATTCCCTTCTGCATACGCTTGAAAAAGCCTGCGTTCAACGCAATTGCCTGGGTTTCCATACATCCGGATTCTGTCGCGATTCCTGCATCAGCAATTCTGGAAAGCCCGGTACCCGCTACTTGAGGGTTTGGATCTTTCACCGCTGCGACAACTCTACGAACTCCAGCCTTAATCAACGCGTCCGCACAGGGAGGGGTTTTACCAAAATGACTGCAAGGCTCAAGGGTGACATAACAATCCGCCCCCCGGGCATTATCTCCGGCCGCCTTCAAGGCATTGACTTCCGCATGCCCTTCACCAGCGCGCTGATGATAACCAGAGGCAATGATTTGACCATCCTTCACCAACACGCACCCTACTCTGGGATTAGGATCGGTGGTATACAGCCCTTTGGCAGCTTCCCGAAGCGCGAGAGCCATCATTTCGTAATCAAATGCAGACAGCGACATGGAAAAACTAGTCTTCCTGGGTGCTTTTTACTGGTTTAGAGCTATCTACCGGTTTAGAGCCTTCAGCCGGTTTAGAGCCATCTGCCAGTTTAGAGCTATCGGACTGGATAGCATCGCGGGACAGCTTATCGATTTCTGCCCGGAATTCATTCAAATCCTGGAACGATCGATAGACAGAAGCAAAACGAACATAGGCAACCTGATCGAGTTCTTTTAATTCTGTCATGACTTCCTCTCCCACGATCCGGGAATCCATTTCCCGCTCGCCGGTTGATCTCATTCGGAATTTGATACGGTCAAGCGCAGCCTCAATATTCTCAACACTGACAGGGCGTTTTTCCAGAGCTTTGGTTAGTCCCGCGCGCAATTTCCCTTCATCAAAGGGCTCCCGAGTGCCGTCCTGCTTCACGATGCGCGGCATGACGAGCTCGGCGGTTTCGTATGTGGTGAATCTTTCCGAACAGGAAACACACTCCCGGCGACGGCGCACCTGACTGCCGTCTGCCACCAGACGGGAATCAATCACTTTGGTATCCGCAGCACTACAAAACGGGCAATGCATGTATCACTCCTTAAGCCCGGAAAGAACGGGTAATCTGACAAATAAGAATCGCGGGCGTCTTCATGACGCCCGCACTTGGATCAGGCGTAAACCGGGAACTTTTTGCAAAGTTCCAGCACCTGCTGTTTGACACGCTCGATCGTGTCTTCATTGGTAATGTCATCAAGAATATCGCAAATCCAGCCGGTCAGCTGTTTGGCTTCCTCTTCTCCCATGCCCCGGGTCGTCATGGCTGGCGTACCAATACGCAATCCGCTGGTAACAAAAGGTGAACGAGGGTCATTGGGAACGGCATTCTTATTGACAGTAATATTGGCGCGGCCAAGTGCTGCATCAGCATCTTTACCGGTAATATCTTTCTTGATCAGATCCACCAGGAACAGGTGATCATCAGTACCGCCAGAGACGATATCGTAACCCCGCTCGATAAACGTGTTCGCCATGGTTTGCGCATTGACCACGACCTGCTTCTGATAGTCTTTGAATTCATCGCCCATGGCCTCTTTGAAGCACACAGCCTTGGCTGCAATGATATGCATCAGTGGACCACCCTGGCTTTCAGGGAACACGGCAAAGTTCAGTTTCTTTTCCAGTTCTTCGTTGGCTTTAGCCAGGATCAGGCCGCCACGAGGGCCGCGAAGAGTTTTATGGGTGGTGGTAGTGGTAACATCCGCAATTTGGACCGGGCTGGGATAAACACCAGCCGCCACCAAACCGGCAACATGCGCCATATCGACAAACAGATAAGCACCAACTTCATCCGCGATTTCGCGAAACTTTTGCCAATCGATCACGCGTGAATAGGCAGAGAATCCAGCCACGATCATACGAGGCTTGTGCTCACGGGCCAGTTGGGCCACTTCTTCATAATCAATTTCGCCGGTCTCGGGATTCAATCCATACTGAACAGCTTTGTAGATACGGCCAGAAAAGCTCACAGATGCTCCGTGAGTCAGGTGACCGCCGTGAGCCAGGCTCATCCCGAGGATGGTATCACCAGGCTTACACAGCGCCATATATACCGCAGCATTTGCCTGAGACCCTGAGTGCGGCTGCACGTTGGCAAAATCAGCACCGAACAGCTCTTTGGCACGATCGATGGCCAACTGTTCGACAATATCGACATATTCGCAACCACCGTAGTAGCGCTTGTTAGGGTAACCTTCAGCATATTTGTTGGTGAGGCCGGAACCCTGCGCCTGCATTACCCATGGGCTGGTGTAATTTTCAGATGCGATCAGTTCGATATGCTCTTCCTGTCTGTGTTCTTCCTTTTCCATTGCAGACCACAGTTCCGGATCAAAGCTTGCAATTGACATGTCACGGGTAAACATCAGGTTGCCTCTACTTGTAAAAGCTTGCACTTGTAAAAGATAACGCCCTGGGATTTTGAATTCTCTGTAGCAAAGACAGAAATCACCTCCCCGGCTTGAAGAAAGGGCGCCATTTTAATCGATTCTACGATTTCCTTCACCCTATTTCGCGCCAGCCATAGTAGCCCACGGACATATCGATCAGAGCCTTCCCAAGAACCAAGTTGAGTTTGCGCAAAACCGCTATTTCCGTTAACTTTACCACCCATTCAACGGCACCTATGGGAGCCTTCCCGATCTATTGCCATTGCCTTACTGATTAAGGCTGTCCCGATTATCTATAACGCAGTACGAATTTAACAAAGGTTTCGTCCTCTATGGCTCAGTACGTCTATACCATGAACCGCGTGGGCAAGGTGGTTCCGCCCAAACGCGAAATTCTGAAGGATATCTCTCTTTCCTTTTTCCCCGGCGCCAAAATTGGCGTTCTGGGCCTGAACGGCTCTGGTAAATCCACCCTGCTGCGTATCATGGCAGGTATTGATACCGATATTCAGGGTGAAGCCCGCCCACAACCCGGCATCAATGTGGGATACCTGCCACAGGAACCCCAGCTGGATGAAAGCAAAGATGTTCGGGGCAACATCGAAGAGGCTGTTACTGAGATCAAGACAGCCCTCACCCGCCTCGACGAAGTCTATGCGGCTTATGCTGATCCGGATGCAGATTTTGATGCTCTGGCAGCAGAACAGGCAAAGCTGGAAGCAATCATCCAGGCAACCGACGGCCATAACCTGGACCGCACCCTGGAAGTAGCTGCCGACGCCTTGAGGCTTCCAGCTTGGGAAGCAGATGTCAGCAAACTTTCCGGTGGTGAACGCCGCCGTGTAGCACTTTGCAAGCTTCTCCTGTCCAAGCCCGATATGCTTCTCCTGGACGAACCAACCAACCACCTGGATGCGGAAAGTGTTGCCTGGCTGGAACGCTTCCTTCTGGAATATCCAGGCACTGTCGTTGCTATTACCCACGACCGCTACTTCCTAGATAATGCCGCTGGCTGGATTCTGGAGCTGGACCGTGGTCGCGGCATCCCTTACGAAGGCAACTACAGCCAATGGCTGGAAGCAAAGGAGAAACGTCTGGAGCAGGAAGCCCGCACTGAAGCGGCGCACCAGAAAACCATCAAGTCAGAACTTGAATGGGTACGCAGCAACCCCAAAGGGCGCCACGCCAAGAGCAAGGCGCGACTGTCACGCTTTGAAGAACTGAGCTCTCAGGAATTCCAGACTCGCAACGAAACCAACGAGATCTACATACCACCAGGACCTCGCCTGGGCGATGTGGTATTTGAAATCGATGGCGTCAGTAAAAGCTACGGCGACAAGGTGCTGTTTGAGAACTTAAGTTTCAACATCCCCCCAGGCAGCATTGTCGGTGTAATCGGCGGTAACGGCGCAGGTAAATCCACTCTGTTCAAAATGCTGGCAGGAATTGAGGAACCCGATACAGGCGCTATCCGTAAGGGTGAAACAGTCAACCTGGCTTATGTCGGACAAATGCGCGAATTGGATGACAGCAAAACGGTGTGGGAGGAAGTCAGTGACGGCCTCGATATGATCGAAGTCGGCCAGTACCGTACCCAGTCACGCGCCTATCTGTCCCGTTTCAACTTCCGGGGAAGCGACCAGCAAAAACGGGTAAATGAACTTTCCGGCGGTGAGCGCAACCGACTGTTTCTAGCCAAACTGCTGAAACAGGGCGGCAATGTGTTACTGCTGGACGAACCCACCAACGACTTGGATGTGGAAACCTTGAGGGCGCTTGAGGAAGCGCTGCTGAACTTCCCCGGCTGCGCCGTGGTCATCTCGCACGACCGCTGGTTCCTTGATCGGGTCGCCACCCACATCCTGGCCTACGAAGGCGACAGTGAGGTGGTTTGGTTTGAAGGGAACTTCACCGAGTATGACGAAGACTACAAGAAACGGGTCGGCGTTAGTGCTGCTGTTCCAAAACGAGTCAAATACAAACGCCTCGCCTGAAAATAAAGCGCTATACGAGGCAGTCCGGTCGGACTGCCTCCGCGTGAACTTCCTTCAACTTCGGACTATAGTTAATAAAACCCGGAAAGAGTTAATAAACCCGGCAAGGAATTGAATACATGTCCGAAGATGATCAAAACAAGGAGCGGCGCCGCTTCCATCGAATACCCTTTGATACGTCGGTATTAATCCAACAGGAATGGCAGAAATGGCCTTCGGACCTGATCGATATATCATTTAAAGGCGCACTAATCGGAAAGCCCCAAGGCTGGGAAACAGCGCAAACCCACGCGCCATTCAGAATCCAGGTCGAAATCGATACCGAAACTTATATACGCTTTACGGCGACTCTACGCCATGAGGAAGATGACCGACTGGGATTTCACTGTGAAAACATGGACCTGGACAGCGCCTCAGTACTCCGACGCTTGGTGGAACTTAACCTGGGCGATCCCAAGCTACTGGAAAGAGAATTGGCCAGCCTGATGGAAGGCTAGCCGGGGCACGCTATAAAAGCTCCAAAGCCTGCTCGAGCTTGGTAACTGCAACCACTTCCATTCCTTCAGGAATTTTTCTGGGCACGTTGGCCTGTGGCACGATGGCTTTGGTGAACCCATGTTTGGCGGCCTCCGTCACACGTTCCTGCCCACTGCTCACAGGACGAATTTCTCCAGATAGCCCCACCTCACCAAATACAACCCAATCGCGAGGTATTACTCTGTCCCGAAAGCTTGAAGCAATGGCCAGAATGACTGAAAGGTCGGCGCTGGTCTCGGCCACCTTCACACCACCCACCACATTAATAAACACATCCTGATCACCAACGTGCAATCCACCATGGCGATGCAAGACGGCTAGAAGCAATCCCAGGCGCTGCGGCTCCATACCTACCGCCAACCTTCGAGGTGCGGCACCATAGCCCTGATCAACCAGAGCCTGTATTTCAACCAGCAAAGGCCGAGTTCCTTCCCAGATGACGGTGACAGTACTTCCCGCTGCCGACTCTCCTTCCCGATTCAGAAATATGGCGCTTGGGTTTTTCACATCTTTCAACCCATTCTCAAGCATGGCAAAAACGCCCAGCTCGTTTACCGCACCAAATCGATTCTTAATCGCCCGCAACGTTCTGTAGCGACTATCCTCACTTCCTTCCAACATAATCGAGGCATCTATCATATGCTCCAGAACTTTGGGTCCAGCCAGCGATCCATCCTTGGTCACATGTCCGACGATCAAAAGGATTGTGCCGGACTGTTTCGCATAGCGGGTCAACGCTGCAGCAGCTTCCCTAACCTGGGCGACACTTCCCGGCGCCGACTGTAGCTCCGGATTGAACATCACCTGGATACTGTCTATCACCATAATATTCGGGGTAAAGTCATTGGCAGTATTGATGATCGTATCCACATCCGTTTCTGCCATAACCTGCAGTCCATGAGACTCCAGCTGAAGGCGACGCGAGCGCATGGCAATCTGCTGCACTGACTCTTCCCCGGTGACATACAGAACCTTGACCGCTTCGGCCAGCCGACAGGACGTCTGCAACAACATGGTACTCTTCCCCGCTCCGGGGTGACCGCCCAACAATACGACCGATCCAGGCACGAGCCCACCACCAAGCACCCGATCCAGCTCCTGACTTCCTGTCCCTACCCGAGGCAATTCCTCCAGTTCTACTTGGTCCAGACTTTGGAGTTGAGCACGCTGTCCTGCGAAACCGCCGGCAACATGACGAGTCTGACTGGCCTTGGCCGACGACTCACGGAACTCACTGATGGTATTCCAGGCCTGGCATTGCAGACACTGCCCCATCCACTTGCGGTAGTCCGCACCACATTCAGTACAGACAAATTGAACTTTTGCCTTTGCCATAAATCTATTGCTAATTGAATTAGGACGCTGCGTTGGGCGTCCTTCGGTCAAATTTTTATGAGTTCTCGTGATATGGACGGCTTAACTCATGGACACTTTCAATGAAGGCTCCAGCATGCGCGGGATCCACCTCTGGTGTAATTCCGTGCCCCAGGTTGAATACGTGACCATTACCAGGACCGAAGCGCTTCAAAATATCCGCCACCTGGGCTCTGATAGCTTCAGGGCTGGCATATAGAACAGCCGGATCCATATTACCCTGCAATGCCACTCGGTCTCCCACCCGCTTGCGTGCGTCACCAATATCCGTGGTCCAGTCAAGACCTAAGGCATCTGCTCCGGTCTCAACCATAGATTCCAGCCATTGACCGCCATTCTTGGTAAACAGGATGACTGGAACCTTACGACCTTCATTTTCACGAATGAGACCGCTGACAATTTTCTGCATGTAAGCCAGAGAAAAGTTCAGATAACCTTCGGGGGTCAATGATCCGCCCCAGGTATCAAAAATCTGTACTGCCTGGGCACCTGCGCGAATCTGCGCATTCAAATAATCGGTCACTGCCAGGGCCAGCTTATCCAGCAACTGATGCAATACCTCTGGCTGGCCATATACCAATTTCTTGATTTCTCGGAAATCCTTGCTGGAGCCCCCTTCAACCATATAGGTAGCCAAAGTCCAAGGGCTACCCGAAAACCCGATAAGCGGCACTTTGCCATTCAGAGCCCGCCGAATAGTGGAAACTGCCTTAATCACATAATCCAGATCAGATTCCGCATTCGGTACAGGCAACGCATCAACATCAGCCTGAGTCCTGATCGTCTTTTTGAATCGTGGGCCTTCACCTGTCTCAAAATAGAGCCCCAGTCCCATGGCATCAGGAATTGTCAGGATATCTGAGAACAATATTGCCGCATCCAGAGGGTAACGCTCCAATGGCTGCAGGGTCACTTCACATGCAAGATCCGGATTCATACACAGATCCATGAAGCTTCCGGCCCGGGCCCGACTTGCCCGATATTCCGGAAGATATCGTCCTGCCTGACGCATCATCCACACAGGAGTCACATCGACAGGCTCGCGCAACAGCGCCCGCAGAAATCGATCGTTCTTCAGTTCTGACATAAATTCTCCAGAGTAACCCTTGCCGCTGAATTGTCGACAGTACAACCCTTATCAGGGACCATAAAAACAAAAAAGGCATGGTACTCGATACCATGCCTTCTGTCAGAATAAATCAGGAAAAAATTAGACTTCGAGGAAGTCCAGAATCCCTTCAGCAGCCTGGCGGCCTTCCCAAATAGCTGTCACCACCAGATCAGACCCCCGGACCATATCGCCACCGGCGAATATTTTTGAGTTGGTCGTCTGGAATTTAAATTCCTGCTCTTCGGGAGCCACGACACGCCCGGAAGAATCCACCTCTACGCCGACATCCTGCAACCAGGGAGCCGGGCTAGGACGAAAACCAAATGCAATCAATACGGAATCCGCAGGCAAAACTTCTTCACTACCGGGTACCGTTTCCGGGCGACGACGGCCATTTTCATCGGGCTCACCCAGACGGGTTTGCACAACTTTTACTCCCTCAACCTTGTCCTCACCGATAATGGCAATAGGCTGGCGATTAAACAGAAACTTCACGCCCTCTTCCTTGGCATTCGTCACTTCTTTCCGGGATCCCGGCATGTTCGCTTCATCCCGACGATAGGCACAATGAACCGTCTTGGCTCCCTGACGAATGGCCGTACGGTTACAGTCCATTGCGGTATCACCACCACCAAGCACCACAACGCGCCGACCGCTCATATCAATGAAATCATCAGCCGACTTTTCAAAGCCCAGGCAACGATTTACGTTTGATATCAGATATGGAAGCGCATCATGCACACCAGGCAAATCTTCTCCTGGGAAGCCGCCTTTCATGTAGTTGTATGTACCCATCCCCATGAAAACCGCATCATACTCATCCAGCAACGCCTGCAAAGTGACATCGGTGCCGATTTCAGTGTTCAGGCGAAACTCGATACCCATCCCTTCAAATACTTCGCGACGACGAGTCATCACGCTTTTTTCCAGCTTGAACTCGGGAATTCCGAATGTCAGTAGCCCACCGATTTCCGGATAGCGGTCAAACACTACCGGCTTTACGCCGCTACGAATAAGAACATCCGCACATCCGAGACCCGCAGGCCCTGCACCAATAATGGCAACTTTCTTATCAGTCATTACCACTTTGGACATATCCGGGCGCCAACCTAATGCAAATGCGGTTTCAGTAATATACTTCTCCGCAGATCCTATGGTGACAGCCCCGAATCCGTCATTCAGGGTACAGGCTCCTTCACATAAGCGATCCTGTGGGCATACCCGCCCGCATACTTCAGGCAAAGTATTGGTCTGGTGGGACATTTCCACCGCCTGCATGATATTGCCTTCAGAAATCAGCTTGAGCCAGTTCGGAATAAAGTTATGAACAGGACACTTCCACTCACAGTAGGGATTACCACACTCCAGGCAACGATGCGCCTGGTTTTTGGCCTCGTCTTCCTTGAAAGGTTTGTATATTTCCACAAACTTTTTCTTGCGACGGCTTACAGGCAACTTTTCCGGGTCTTGCCTTCCTACATCGAGGAACTGAAAATTGTTACTCAGTCTCTCAGCCATGCGTTTAAACCTCTAAAACTCATCAATAATGGGGAATTCTTATCACAGCAATGCTTTCGTCTGGCCGGACACGGCCGCCCGGTTATTCCGGGCGGGCGCGAGTACTGTCCAGCAGACTGGCAAGACTGGCAGCTTTGGGCTTAACCAACCAGAATCGTCCGACATAATCGTCGAAGTTATCCTGTATGTTCTGCGCCCAGCTACTGCCGGTTTCTTCAATGTGCTCTGCAATCACATCTCTTAAGTGATTTCGATAAGCCTCTGTCTGCTCACTGGTAATGCGGTGGATTTCGACCAGCTCATGGTTGTATTTGTCAACAAACCGGTTTTCCAGATCCAGTACGTAGGCAAATCCACCCGTCATACCTGCACCGAAGTTGTGACCGGTTTTACCAAGAACAGTCACCATACCACCGGTCATATATTCACAACAGTGATCACCAACACCTTCAACAACCGCATGTGCTCCAGAGTTCCGCACAGCGAATCGCTCGCCGGCTACGCCTGCAGCAAACAATTTACCGCCGGTCGCGCCGTACAAGCAGGTGTTACCGATGATGGCGGTCTCTTGTGAAGCAAAAGAGCTGGCTTCAGGCGGACGAATCGTCAATTTGCCTCCGGTCATGCCTTTACCGACATAGTCGTTGGCATCGCCTTCGATATGCATATGCAGACCACCTGCGTTCCACACACCAAAGCTTTGCCCGGCAGTTCCGGTCAATTTCAGCACAATCGGCGCATCTGCCATCCCTTGGTTACCGTGCCGTCTGGCAATCTCACCAGACAAACGGGCACCTATAGAGCGGTCACAGTTGGTAATATTAAAACTGAACTCGCCACCTGACTTGGACTCAATCGCAGACAATGTGACTTCCACCATCTCCTCAGCCAAAGATCCCTTATCGTATGGCTGATTACGGTCAACCTGGCAGGTGTGCGGCTTGTCAGCCGGAATATTCTCGCTGCTCAAGATCGGCGTCAGATTAAGGTTGCGCTGCTTGGGCGTGTTTCCAGGGAGAATTTCAAGCAGATCGGTTCTACCCACCAATTCCTCAAGAGTACGAACGCCTAACTTGGCCATCCATTCTCGAGTTTCAGTAGCGACAAACTGGAAGTAGTTGATCGCCATTTCCACTGTTCCCTGGAAATGTTTCTCACGCAGGGCCTTATTCTGGGTTGCCACACCTGTAGCACAGTTATTCAGGTGACAGATCCGCAAGTATTTACAGCCAATAGCCACCATTGGCCCGGTTCCGAAGCCGAAACTCTCCGCACCAAGAATCGCAGCTTTGACCACATCAAGACCGGTCTTCAAGCCGCCATCAGTCTGCAGGCGCACCTTACCACGCAGATCATTTCCGCGCAGAGTCTGGTGCGCTTCTGAAAGGCCCAGTTCCCATGGAGAACCGGCATACTTGATAGAGGTCAACGGGCTCGCGCCAGTACCGCCGTCGTAGCCGGAAATAGTGATGAGATCAGCGTAGGCTTTGGCAACACCCGCGGCAATCGTTCCTACACCCGGTTCTGACACCAGTTTTACCGATACCAGTGCATCCGGATTAACTTGCTTAAGGTCGAAAATCAGCTGCGCCAGATCCTCAATAGAATAAATATCATGATGAGGCGGAGGCGAAATCAGCGTTACTCCCGGCACAGAAAAACGCAAGCGAGCGATCAATTCATTGACCTTCCCGCCGGGCAGCTGGCCTCCCTCTCCCGGTTTGGCACCTTGCGCCACCTTGATCTGAAGAACTTCCGCTCCGACCAGATAATGGGGCGTAACACCAAAGCGGCCGGAAGCCACCTGACGAATCTTGGAACGTCTCTCAGTGCCATAGCGGGCAGGATCTTCACCACCCTCACCAGAGTTGGAACGACCTCCCAGGCGGTTCATCGCCACAGCCAATGCCTCATGGGCTTCAGGCGACAATGCACCTATCGACATGGCAGCTGAATCGAATCGCTTATAGATACTTTCAACGGGCTCGACTTCATCGAGCTCTATCGACTTGGCCTTGCTGGAAAGTGTCAACAAATCGCGGATCGTGGTCACCGGGCGCCCATTGACGTAGGAGGCATACTCCTGATAAATGCCATAGTCACCGGATTTCACAGCATCCTGCAATGTGCGCACAACGTCAGGGTTATAGGCATGATATTCACCGCCGTGAATAAACTTCAGCAGCCCGCCCTGCAAAATAGGCTTACGCTTGTTCCAGGCCATCTTGGCCAATGCTTCCTGCTCGCTTTGCAGGTCATAGAAAGTCGCCCCTTCAATTCGGCTGACAACTCCCTTGAAGCAAAGGTCCACAATTTCTTCGGAGAGGCCAACCGCTTCGAACAACTGAGCGCCACGATAGGAAGCGATGGTTGAGATCCCCATTTTTGAGAGAATCTTCAACAGACCTTTATTTATCCCTCTACGATAGTTGTTCTTCGCATCGATTGGATCGATCAGCAACTGACCATCATTAATCAAATCATTCAGCACTTGGTATGCCAGATAGGGATAAACGGCTGTGGCACCGAAACCGAATAGCACCGCAAAGTGGTGCGGGTCACGAGCCCAGGCAGTTTCAACGACAATATTGGAGTCAGTTCTCAAACCACGCTCCACAAGACGATGATGGACTGCGCCTGTCGCCATAAAGGCACTGATCGGCAATTCACCTTGCTGGATATTCTTGTCACTGAGAACCAACAGCACTTTACCATTGCGAACGGCTTGTTCCGCCTGGTCGGCAACAGACTCGATAGCCTGCTTCAGACCCAACTCTGGGCGGAAAGATAACTTGATGGTCTCAGATTCAAATCCAGGCCTGTCATTGGAAAGAATCCTAAGAAACTTCGCCGGAGACAATACCGGGGTACTTAGGATAATACGGTTAGCATGCTCAGGACTTTCCTCAAAGACATTCCGCTCTGCTCCCAGACAGGTTTCCAGGGACATTACGATGGTTTCACGTAATGGATCGATAGGCGGGTTGGTGACCTGGGCAAACTTCTGACGGAAATAGTCGGCAACAGTACGCACTTTTCCAGACAATACGGCCATAGGCGTATCGTCTCCCATAGAACCGACCGCTTCCTGACCACTCTCGGCCAAAGGACGCAATACCTGATCCCGCTCTTCAAAGGAAACCATGAACATCTTCATGTAGCTGTTCAGTTCTTCCTTGTCCATCAGAGTGAACTCAGGAGTCTGCTGATTCAGCTTGGTTTCGACGCGCAAGGCATTCTCGCGCAACCACTTTTTATAAGGCTGAGCAGCTTTTAATCGATTATCGATATCCTTGGTGTGCAACACTTCGCCGGTCTGGGTATCGACAGCCAGAATCTGTCCCGGACCTACACGCCCTTTCGCGACGACATCTTCAGGCTTGTATCCGTAGGTTCCGATTTCAGAGGCGAGCGTGATGAAACCGTTTTTAGTGATCACCCAACGTGCCGGACGAAGACCGTTACGGTCAAGCAAGCACATGGCATAACGGCCATCTGTCATCACCACGCCGGCAGGCCCATCCCAAGGCTCCATGTGCATGGAGTTATATTCATAGAATGCGCGCAAATCCGCATCCATGGTATCCACATTCTGCCAGGCTGGCGGAATCATCATTCTTACTGCACGGAACAGGTCCACGCCACCCGCAAGCAACACTTCCAACATATTATCCATAGAGGAAGAGTCAGACCCAGTCCGATTAACGATAGGCTGAAGTTCCTGCAGGTCTGGCAAATGCTCGCTCTTGAACTTATTGGCCCTGGCCAGAGCCCAGTTTCGATTGCCCTCAATGGTGTTGATTTCTCCATTATGGGCAAGGTAGCGGAATGGTTGGGCCAACGGCCAGCGAGGCATTGTGTTGGTGGAAAAACGCTGATGGAAGACACAAATAGATGTTTCCAGGCGCTCATCACCCAGATCTTTATAAAAGCTGGGCAAATCAACCGGCATCATCAGGCCTTTGTAAGAAATCACCTGATCCGACAGAGAGCAGATATAAAATTCACTGTCGTCTACCAGTGCCTTTTCTGCCATACGCCGTGCGACATACAGTTTGACACTCAGTTCATGCTGGCTAAGGGAGTCATCGATATTAACGAAAATCTGCTCAATTCCAGGCAGACAATCCAGCGCCATCGGCCCAAGACAGGCCGTATCAGTGGGCACAACCCGCCAGCCGACCGGCGTCAGGCCCTGTGCCGCAATCGCGGCTTCAAGCTGCTCTCTGGCAGCCTGAGCCTTGGCGGGATCAGGATTCAGGAACACCATACCAACAGCGTATTTGCTGCTGAGATCAGTATTCAATGATTCTTTGGCGACTTCACGCAAAAAGGAATCAGGCTTTTGTATCAGCAGACCACAACCGTCGCCTGTTTTACCGTCTGCGGCAATTCCGCCACGGTGGGTCATGCATGTAAGCGATTCAATTGCTGTGCGTAGCAGCTCATGGCTGCGTTCGCCTTCCATATGGGCTATCAAGCCAAAACCACAGTTATCTTTGAATTCGCTGGGTTGATACAGACCTGTTTTCATAAGCAATCTCTCATTAAAATCCTTACGAATCAGAAGCTTATTGATACAACATGCAATAAAAAACGCTTCTGATAGGCAAAAATGGGCCGCCCATTCTACACTCGGACAGGCCATTGCTCAAATTTAAAGGGAAAAGTTAATTAGTAAAAGTACTTAAAACGACAAAAGTCTGGGAAATCACTTACCTGCAATGTCCTGCCAGACGCAGGGAGCACCGTGTGAATCAGCCAGACTCACACACTAGTTCGAAGCAACATGCAGGCCAGTAAGACTACGAATCCAAGCTCCAGCCTCCTGAACCTCTGCAGGTAACTGAGCCAACCCCTCCCGGGCTTTTTCTTTAGTGGAATAGACACCGTGCAGCACAACATACCAGTCCTTACCCTGGTAGTCGGACTTCACATAAAAATAACCATCTGAATTTTTTACTTTTTTCAAGTAGGTGGTTGCAGCCTCTTCCGAGAACGACCCCAACACCTGGATTGTCCAACTCCCGCGGGGTTGGCTATTAACCCATTCGGCAGAGCGCTTAAGCTCTGCAAGCGCTCCTTCATCATTCACCGTGGAAACCTGCACTACAGCGTTCTGCACCGAATCAGGCTCAACAGCTTCAGACGACTTAACATCGGATTTATCTTCTCCCTGACCTGAATTCTGCACCATTCGCGGGGCATTGGCTGTTTCATTCTGCACCAGGTCTGTGCCTTCTGGCGACACATCTGCATTTTTATCGCTGCTTTCCACCTCATCACTGGCTTCAAGAGCCGCATCATTCACACCGGCAACCTCAGAAGTCGCATCCTCAGCAGTCTTATCCGCGGGAACATCTGATTCGGGCGCGACCGGTATTGCAATGTCACTTTCAGAAACAGGCTCAACCGTATCGGAACTCAACCCTTCATCCTGAATACCTATAAGGCTCGCAACATTGATTTCCGGCTTTCCTCCAGGCAGATCCTCATCCATCTCCCCAGGTTGAGTCTCCTCAGAGCCCGGTGTCGGCAGCGCAATGGTCAAACGCAAGGTATTATCCGGCAAGATTTCATCTGCCGGCTCTGAGTCATATTGCAGAGCAATTAACCCTGTTGCCAGCACAAGAGCAACAATCACCAGCCCTGCAAAAAGCCTGTTCATATGCATGGCTCTGTTATTTACAGCTTGCCCCGCATCATTCCCAGACAGCAAAACAGACGAAACAATTCGATTGATTCTACCAGGCAGCCCTTTACCCAATTGATGTATTTTATTCAGAGCATCCTGCCCAACATCAGGGTTTCCGCGCCAACCCGCGCTTTGCAAGCGCTGCAACACATAACTGTCGGTGTCCTGTTGATTGAAGTTTCTCAACTGAAGCTGGTGAAACGGCTGGGACTCGGAGACAGGGAAAAGCCTTCTAATCTGCTCCACCATTTGCTGCTGGGCCAGAAGCACCAACCCAAAGGCGCCCGAACGCCGTGGATTAAAACGTTTGGCTAGCAATTCGATGCTTTCATCAGACAATTCATGGGCATCATCTATGACAAAGAGCGTCCTGATCCCATGGCTGTATCGATTTTGACAGGTTTCCAGGATTCGACCTGAAAGCGTTTCGGTGGTATCTCCCTTGGAAACGACTACACCAAGGAGTTTTGCCATCTGAACGATAAGACTCGCCCGCCCTTCGAGCAGCTTTGGCCTTACCCATACGATCTTTAAAGCTTCCTTTTCATACCCGGTAAGCTGCTCAAGCAGGTAGGATTTGCCACTACCCTTATCTCCGGTTACAACCAGGATATGATCAGAGAAATGTACCAGATGCCTTAGATTATCCAGCAGCTCTTGGCGCTGGGCGCCGCCAAAAAAAACAGCCCCCTCACCATTATTGTCCGCTATGAACGGATCAACGGCAAAACCATATTGTTGCCGCCACAGCTCAGCAGTGTAGACCTGATCCCGGCTTTGCTCGCTTGCGGACATAGACTGGCCCTAGTGGTGCGAAAACTCTGCCAGAGTCTGCTCCAGCATGTCACGCCCAAACTGATCTGTCACCCAGGCACTACCAAGCCCACGCATCAGTACCAGCCGCAATTGGCCATCCAATACTTTTTTATCTATCGACATATAACGAATAAAGTCTTCTGCCGTCATATTTGAAGGAGGCCTTACCGGCAGGTTCGCGCGACTGAGAATATTAACAACTCGCTTATAATCCTCCTGGGCCAGGTCACCTATTCTTAACGACAGGTCTGCAGCCATTACAGTACCAGCAGCAACGGCTTCACCATGTAACCACTCTTTATAATGGGTAAACGCCTCTATCGCATGACCAAAAGTATGCCCGAGGTTCAAAATTGCGCGCACACCCTGTTCGGTTTCGTCCTCAGCAACCACCTCTGCCTTCACCTCACAGGACTGGCGGATAGCGTATTGAAGCATTTCTGCGTCCAGAGCCATCAAATCATCCAGGTTTGACTCCAGCCACTCAAGGAACCCGACATCTTTAATCAGGCCATACTTGATGACTTCCGCAAGGCCGGCAGAAAACTCACTCTCCGGAAGAGTTTGCAAAGTCGAAGTATCGATAAGAACGGCTTTCGGCTGATAGAATGCGCCGATCATATTCTTGCCCTGAGGATGATTGATTCCCGTCTTACCCCCGACTGACGAGTCTACCTGCGACAAGAGCGTCGTTGGTATCTGGATAAAATTAACACCGCGCTGATAAGACGCTGCGGCAAACCCCGTCATATCACCGATAACACCGCCACCCAGAGCGATCAAGGTTGTCGTCCGGTTATGCCTCTGACCGATAAGGTGATCAAATATCGAAGCCAGAGACTCCATATTCTTATACTCTTCGCCATCAGGCAGAACAGTGACATCCACATCGAAACCATCCAGCAACTGCCGGACTTTCTCGAGATACAACGGCGCTACAGTTTCATTTGTCACAATCATGACCTGCCGGCCGGAAATGTGCCTGATCAAGCAGTCCTTTCGAGCCAGAACATCACCACCGATGTAGATGGGGTAGCTACGCTCCCCTAAATCGACATTAAGAGTTTCCACAATTATTCAACCTTAGGAGATGAAGAAGGCATCCAGACTGGAGAAGCCTGCAGCGCCTTTATAATTTCTCTGACCACAGTCCTTGGCCGCTTTTGATCTGTACTAATAACATAGTCTGCCATAGAGCGATAGATCGGCTCACGAACAGCCATCAGATTTTGCAGAACTTTCATCGGATCACTATTCTGCAGAAGCGGCCTTTTACGGTCCTTTCGCGTCCTCTGGTACTGCTGCTCAACAGAGGTATGCAGATATACGACAAAGCCCTTGGCACTTAGATGGTACTGATTCTCCTCACTCCCCACAGCGCCGCCGCCGGTTGCGACAACGATTTCCGGTTCGTTTGAGAGCTCCTCAATCACCATTCTTTCTCGCGCCCGGAACCCTTGCTCCCCTTCGACATCAAATATCCAGGGAATATCCGCGCCAGAGCGCTCCTCTATCTCACGATCGGAGTCCTTGAACTCAAAGTGCAGTTCCTTTGCCAGAAGCTTGCCGATTGTGGTCTTACCGGTCCCCATGGGACCCACCAGAACAACATTATGTTTGAAGTCTTGCATGCCTTGTCAACCATCGCTTAAGCGCAGCGGAGCATAGCATGAGAAAGCCATAAGGCTCTAGTACTGTCCATAACGCAAAAAGCCACCCGAAGGTGGCTTTCTGTACAGTTTTGATCGAATTAGTTTTCGATCAGACCGTTGGTGATAAGTTTTGGAGTAATGAACACCAACAATTCGGAGCGTTCATCCGACTCTTCGGTCTTCGTGAAGAGACGGCCAAGATAAGGAATATCACCAAGGAACGGAGTTTTCGTTACCGTGGTAGACTGCTCGGAAGTAAATATTCCACCCAGCACAATAGTTTCACCATTACCCACCAAAACCTGCGTGGTGATTTCATTCGTATCCACACTTGGAATACCAGCAGTAGTTGTGCCACGACTATCCTGATTCACAACCAGATCCATGATGATTTTGTCATCAGGTGTAATTTGGGGAGTCACTTCAAGAGCCAATACAGCCTTCTTAAAGGACACCGAAGTCGCACCACTGGAGGAAGCTTCCTGATAAGGGATTTCTTCACCGGATTCAATTCGAGCAGTTTGTCTGTCAGCAGTAACAATCTTCGGCTGAGCAATTACCTCACCTTTGCCGTCAGATTCAAATGCAGACAACTCAAGCTGCAATACATTGAAGCCGCGCTGAAAACCAATAGCGATTGACGACGCATTGGTTCTGGTGACACCCAGATCTACGGCGAGAGCATCAGGAAAAGTTGCCACCGTCGGCAGATCGCCCGTTGGATCACGAACAAACTCGTTAATCCCGTTAAATGCCTCGGTATTTGAGGTTGAGCCACCACCAATAATCCAATCACCAGACCCATTACTCTTGAACCTACTTCCACCCCAGGTAATCCCCAGATCATCAACAGCGTCTGTGCGAGCCCTGACAATCCGAGCCTCGATCAATACCTGACTAACAGGAACATCCCAAGTACCAATCAGCCTGCGAACTTCAGAAATTTTATCAACTGTCTCACGAATGCTGATCGTATTGGTGCGTTCATCAGAAGAAATAAACCCTCTCGTAGATATCAGCTCCTTATCTGATTTAAGCAAATCAACGATATCCTTGGCTTTCGCATAGTTAATTTGAATAACCTCAAGTCTAACTGGGGCCAGCTCTTTAACCTGTTTGGATGCTTCCAATTCAAGCTTCTCACGCGCCGCAATTTCTTCTGCGGGCGCAACAAGAAGAACGTTGCCGATTTTACGCTGATCCAAACCTTTCGTTTTTAGCACTAACTCAAGCGCCTGATCCCAGGGGACATTTTGCAACCTGAGTGTAATTCTACCGCCAACAGTGTCACTAGCAACCAGATTCAAACCAGTAAAATCAGCAATCAACTGCAACACGGAACGAACTTCGATATCCTGAAAGTTCAGAGACAGCTTCTCACCAGTGTAAGGAAACTTGTCTTTTTGACGCTGTTCGGCCTCATCTGCAGTCAGTGGCTCAACAGTCAAGGTAAACCTGTTATCTGCCTGGTATGCCAAATAATCAAACTCCCCTTGGGGCTTAATCATTACGACAGCATCGCCTTCTTCAGTATAAGCATCGATATACTGCACTGGTGTAGCGAAATCTATAACATCAAGGCTACGCTGCAACTCCTTAGGAAGGCGGGTTTTCCCAAACCTAAGCTTGATATTCCCCGCTTCCTCGGCCATATCAACGCTGACCTTATCATTTGAAAAGTCAATCATTACACGACCATCACCGGATTCACCGCGGCGAAAATCAATATTTGTCACTGCCAATTCCGAGCTAGTGCTGGAAGAAACCACAGAGGAAGAAGGTGACGCAGTCGATGAAGAAGTGATCTTTGAGCTTCCCAATTCCACAACAACAGTATTTCCCTGAACCGCTGTGGCGTACGGAACCAGCTCAACCAAATTCATGATAACCCTTGTACGCCCTCCTGCTTCGAGCACAGTAACGCTTTGGGTGTTGCCTTTGGAAATCTGATGGTACTTTTCAGAAAGGCTACTTGTCACGCCAGCAAAATCAAGCGCGATACGCGCGGGCTGCTCAATGGAATATCCATTTGGCTCAGGGGGCGTGCTATCAAACTTCAATTTAATCTCAGTGCGATCACCAGGAAGCGCAGCAAAATCTATGGCCGTGAGATTAACTGCATGTGACACTCCACACATCATAGATAGTACGAGAGTGAACCATATCTTACTCATAAGCGCTTTCATTGTTTTCTCCAAATAACTCTCACCGGGCACTCGATTCACCATCATCAGTTTACTTCCTTCAATCCCATGGTACGGGGACGCTCAAACCAGCCTCCCTGTCCGTCTGAGACAATTTCAATTAGTTCAATCTGAGACTCAGTCACCTTAACCACCTTGCCATGGTTCTTGCCCATATAGTTGCCGACTCTCACGCGGTGAATCCCCCCTTCTCCGTCACTAACCAGACCATAGAGGGTAGATTCATCCTGCTTAACAATGGTCCCCACCATTGCCATACTACCAATAGCAAACGATTCCAAAAGCTCCTGAGGACGATTAAAGTCTGGCTTCACATTACTTTTTGGCTGCTGCTCCAATGAAGCAAGCTGTATTGTCTGTGGCGCCGTAAACGGAGACCTTCGATTTGCAGCGCTGTACGAAAACGCTTCGTATGCCTTAAATTCGGGCAAAGGTTCAATCCTTTTTTTCGGGCGAGCCTTCACTTCCTTTACATATGCTTCCAAGTCCTCAAACCCTGAACCGGTGGAGCATCCCGTAAGTTGTGACAACAGAACTGTCAGCAAAATCGTTAGAGTTATCCTAAACATCAATTAGCTCCACTACCGTTGTATCGATAGGTTTTTGCCTCAATATTCATCGACAGAACCTCACCCTGGTCTTTCTTGATTGTGAAGTTATGCAGGGTAACAATCCTCGGCAAGCCAGCAACACCACTGATGAAAGCAGCAATGTCGTGATAGGTTCCCTTCAGGCTAATTTTGATAGGCAATTCAATGTAAAATTCCTTGGACACTTCCTTCTGCAAATCTATTGAAGAGAGCTCCAATCCGCTCAACGATCCAACGGTCGATATATCCTCGAGCAAACCAGGCACTTCAGTATCACTTGGCAGCTGCCGCAACAACGCACCGAAGGTTTTCTCCATCTCAACCATCTGAGCCTTGTATTCATCTAGATTCGCAACTTGACCAGCCTTAACCTCGAATTGACTTTTCAGGTCTTTTTCTTCCTGGGCCCTAGTTGCCAGAGTTGCATCCAAATCTTTGATATCAAACCAATATACTGCCCCCAACACCAATGCTATTAGAAGAATGCAGCATATTGCCTTAACAGGTGCCGGCCACGATCCTGCGTTATTAAAGTCAAGATCGTTGATATCAAAGTTTTTCATCCCCTCAAGAGAGTCCGCAAAGCTCATATCACGCACCTCCCTTCTTCTTGTCTTCGCTACCTGGCGTTTCCTGCTTCACACTCATTACGAATGCACTCTTTGTCTCATCGCCAGAGAGGGCTTTAACAGAACTTAAATTTGGCTCTTTATACCAGTCAGACTCATCTAGATTGCGCATGAGATTTGATATTCTGCTGTTAGACTCTCCCACGCCCTGGAGCGCAAGGCTGTCCGCCGACTTAGATAAGGACGTTAGGTAAACCCCATCAGGCATAACCCTGACGAGCTCATCAAACTGACGAACAATAATAGGTCTTTTACCCTGTAGATCCTGAATTACCCGCATACGCTCTAACAGCTCATCCCGCCGCTTCTTCAACTGCTGAATTTCCTTTATTTGCTTATTCAGCTGGGCAATTTCATTCTTAATGAAGTTATTCCGCTGTTCCTGATAGTCAATATTATTGACGACAGTCTGGTGCCACAAAAATCCAAGCCCTGCACTGATAATCAGAAAACCAGCTAAAACGGTTATGAATTGCTTCTGCCGCTCAGCTCGCAGCTCCTCACGCCACGGACGAAGGTTAATCTTTGCCATTAGTCGAAACTCCTCATCGCCAATCCACATGCGATCATCAGCGATGGCGCATCATTGCTTAACGCAGAAGCGTTTACTTTGGATGATACCGTCATATCCGCAAATGGATTCGCCACCAAAGTAGCTGTTCCGACGCGCTCCTGGACCAACTCCGCCAATCCTGGGATGGAAGCGGTTCCTCCCGCCAGCACAATGTAGTCGACCTCATTGTATTGGGTTGATGAGAAGAAAAACTGCAAAGAGCGCGCTACCTGTTGAACAACGGCTTCTTTGAATGGCTCAAGCACTTCCTGCTCATAATCGTCAGGTAGGCCACCCTGCTTCTTGGCCAATCCGGCTTCTTCCTGAGACAAGCCGTAACGACGCTGAATTTCTTCTGTTAGCTGTTTCCCGCCAAATAATTGTTCACGGGTATAGATAGTTTTGCCGTCTGACAACACGCTTAATGTCGTCATAGTCGCCCCGATATCCAGAACAGCGACCGTTTGCGATTCACCAACATTATCTAACTGCCCCTCTATGAGGCCGACAGCTCGCTCCATCGCGTAGGCTTCAACATCGACCACCTTGGTAGTCAGTCCGCCGATATGCAGTGAATCCTCTCTGAGCTCAACGTTTTCCCGGCGACAGGCAGCCAGCAACACATCCTGCATTTCTGCATTAATGTCATTTGCCCCCACCACTTCGAAATCCAGAGCCACCTCATCCAAGGGATAAGGGATATATTGATCGGCCTCCAGCTGAATCTGGGACTCCAGATCCTGCTCCCGGATAGTCGAACTCATTTGTATGATTTTTGTAATTACCGCCGACCCGGCGACCGCGACAGCGGCCTGTTTTGTATTGGGTCTTGCCTTGCTTACAACCCGGGAAATGACATCCCCTACGGCTTCGGCATCATTAATATTTTTTTCCACAACAGCATTGGGCGGAAGCGGCTCTACCGCATAGCTGTCAACCCGAAAACGCCCGCCGTGCTGGCTTAGTTCAATCAGTTTTACAGACGTAGAACTGATATCAAGACCAAGAAGCGGTTGCTTTTTCTTTCCTAATAGTCCAAACACAAAGGTGCCTTCTCAATGATGCTGCTACATAGTTAACAGAACTTTGCTTAAACAAGCATAGACAACAATTAAAGATTACTAAAACCAAGCCAATAAAAAGCGTATAATTGTTGTTGCTCGTCAAACCTAAAGAGATTTCTTAAATAATAGACATAGATTCAAAAGATGTCAGGAAAAACATGCGAAATTTTGTGAGACTGTTACGGTTTTTTTGTTGGAGTTTTGTAGTTGGTATTGCCGGTGGCTTACTCGTTGCAACGAGTTTTTACCTTGTCTTGTCACCCCATCTTCCCGAAGTTGAACAACTTCGTACCGTACAGTTACAAACTCCTTTACGTATCTATACCCGAGACCAGCGCCTGGTCGCCGAATTTGGCGAGAAGCGCCGCTCCCCCATCAACATCCAAGATGCCCCAAAAAATCTGCTAAACGCATTCATGGCAGCGGAAGACAGTCGCTTCTATGAGCATGGCGGCGTGGATATAAAGGGACTGGTTCGAGCATCGGTACAACTCGTCAGCACCGGCAGCATCCAATCCGGTGGCAGCACCATCACCATGCAGGTTGCGAAGAACTTCTTCCTCAGCCAGGAACGCACCTTTTCCAGAAAATTCAACGAAATACTCCTTGCCCTAAAAATAGAGCAAGAGTTGGAAAAGGACGAAATCCTCGAACTCTACCTTAATAAGATCTACCTGGGGAATAGGGCATATGGAGTAGAGGCAGCCGCCAATGTGTACTATGGCAAATCCATTAGAGAGCTGACGCTAGCTGAAAGCGCCATGATCGCGGGGCTTCCCAAAGCACCCTCACGCTATAACCCACTGGCATCTCCAGACAGAGCCCTCATTCGGCGCAACTGGATACTGGACCGCATGCTCGAGCTGAACATGATCAGCCAGAATGACCATCAATTTGCAAAGAGCACGCCAATTACAGCCAATTACCACGGCACCCAACCCGAGGTTGAAGCACCTTATATCGCAGAGATGGCACGTCAGGAGATTGTTGACTCATATGGCGTTGATGCCTATACCGACGGCCTGCAAGTCGTTCTCACCATCGACAGCAAACTACAGAACACCGCCGACGCCGCGCTTAAGAAAGGCATTCTGGACTACAGCCGACGCCATGGATACAAAGGCCCCGTAGCCAGGCCCGGTGAAGCAGCTCTTGAGGACATGGAAACCACTCTCAAGCAGTTGGAAGACTTACCCTCTGCAAAAGGCTTGTATCCCGGCGTCGTATCAAAAATTGAGGACAAGTCGCTTTTTGTCACCACCAAAGATAACAATATCGTTGAGATTCAGTGGGAAGGCCTACGGTGGTCCAATCCGTTCTACGACGTCAACAGCCAGGGCCAACGCCCCAAAAACGCCAGCGAAGTCGCCGAACTTGGAGACATCGTATACATCAGCCTGGATGACGAAGGCTACAAAATGGCTCAAATGCCGGATGTACAAGGCGCACTGGTTTCCCTCACTCCTGAAGATGGCGCAATCCTCGCCCTGGTAGGCGGCTTCGACTTCTATTTGAGCAAGTTCAACCGAGCCACCCAGGCTCGCAGACAACCGGGCTCCAACTTCAAACCATTTGTGTATCTATCAGCCCTTGAAAACGGAGCCACCGCATCCACAATCATCAATGATGCCCCCGTCGTTTTTGAGGACTCACAACTGGAAGCCTCATGGCGCCCACAGAACTCCTCTGGAAAGTTCTATGGCCCGACCAGACTGCGTAGAGCCCTATATCTGTCACGAAACCTGGTATCCATTCGCCTGGTTCAGAAGATCGGGATTAACAATATTGTTAACGGCGTAGAACAGGTGGGATTCGATAGCCGCCGCATCCCCAAAGACTTGTCCATCGCCCTGGGCTCAGCAGCGTTCACCCCACTGGAGATTGCCTCAGGCTATGCTGCTCTCGCCAACGGAGGACATCGGGTTAAACCTTATCTGATCAGCAAGATCATCGACCATGAAGGACAGGTCGTTTTTAGCGCTGATCCAGAAATAGCCTGTCGCGATTGCATGCAAACCGCGTCAGCATCCACAACTAACCAGGATGAGCCAACCCCGCTGGACGATGCAGCCACGCAGCAACCCAAAATAGCCCCCCTGATAGCGGACCCCCGCTCAGTTTATATCCTTAACAGCATACTGCAGGATGTTATCCGACAGGGCACCGGCACCAAAGCTCGCGTGCTTGGCAGAAACGACCTCTCAGGCAAAACTGGAACCACCAATGATCAGGTGGATGCTTGGTTCTCCGGATATAACGGCAATATTGAGACAACAGTCTGGGTTGGCTTCGACCAGCCAGACACCCTCGGCCGCCGAGAATATGGAAGCAGAGCTGCGCTCCCTATCTGGATTGACTACATGAGGACTGCACTGGAAGACATGCCAGAGGCTCCCATGAAGCAGCCTCCAGGCATAGTTACAGTAAAAATAGATCCAGATACCGGCGAGCGCGCCACACCAGGACAAGAGAATGCCATATTCGAGATATTCACAGAAGAAAGTGCTCCTACGCTAAAAATAGTAGAAGACTCAACAGATGAAATTCCGCCACAGTCGGACGCTCCACCACCGGAAATCATTTTTTAGGACACAAAAAAACCGCATCAATGATGCGGTTTTTTTTGGGCGATCAAATTAGATTATACGACTTTGATATCGTCAATGGAGTTTAACGGGTAGTGCTCAGGATATGGCATCCGGGCAACACCTGTATCAACCGCCGCCTTGGCTACCGCAGCACAAACTTCGGTCAACAGGCGCTTATCCATTGGCTTGGGAATAATATAATTCCGACCAAACTTGAAGCTTTCGCCGCCATAGGCATCAATCACATCCTGAGGAACCGGCTTCTTGGCCAACTCGCGTATCGCCTCAACGGCAGCCACCTTCATTTCCTCGTTAATAACCTTGGCACGAACGTCCAACGCTCCACGGAAAATAAATGGGAAACCAAGCACATTATTTACCTGATTAGGGTAATCTGAGCGACCGGTTGCCATGATCAGGTCATCGCGAGTTGCCAACGCCACTTCCGGCTTAATTTCCGGATCAGGGTTTGAACAGGCGAACACAACAGGGTTCGGCGCCATGCTGGCCAGCATTTCCGCTGACAGCAAGTCCGGTCCAGACAAGCCAACAAATACATCGGCTCCATCACAGGCATCAGCCAGGGTGCGTTTGTCTGTATCAACAGCAAACATCGCCTTGTACTGATTCAGATCATCACGCCCAGAGTGAATAACACCCTTACGGTCGAGCATGTAGATATTCTCAGACTTGGCACCGCAGCTGATAAGCAGCTTCATACAGGCCACTGCGGCTGCACCGGCTCCAAGACATACAATTTTGGCACTCTCAATGGACTTACCCTGCAGCTCCAACGCATTCAACATACCTGCCGCCGTAACAATCGCAGTACCATGCTGATCATCATGAAACACAGGGATATCGCACTGCTCAATCAGGACACGCTCTATTTCGAAGCATTCCGGCGCTTTGATGTCCTCCAGGTTAATACCACCAAAGGTATCAGCAATACGGGCAACTGTATCGATAAATGCCTGCGGGCTTTCCGCCTTAACCTCAACGTCAAATACGTCGATACCGGCAAACCTCTTGAACAGAACACCTTTACCTTCCATTACAGGCTTACTGGCCAAAGGACCCAGATTACCAAGTCCCAGAATAGCAGTACCGTCTGAAATTACGGCTACCAGATTGCCTTTATTAGTATATTTGTATGCAAGATTCTGGTCTTTAGCGATTTCACGGCATGGCTCTGCAACACCTGGACTATAGGCCAACGACAGGTCTCGTGAAGTTGCTGTGGGTTTGGTGATTTCCACACTCAGCTTTCCTGGGCGTGGGTTAGCGTGATACTCAAGCGCAGCTGTTTTCAAATCTTCTGACATTGCTTTTTTCCTACTCTCTTTATTTGGAAAGGCTGTCGACTCGGGCAGTTGCTCCGACCCAGACAACCTACTCCATAGGCCCTAAATCCGGGGGTCCACATTATTACTTGTTTACTTTATGTGCTCAAGTGAAATACTCACTCGCCCCGCCCCTCACAAAACAGCATAAGTCTCCCATCACACCATGGCCGATGCTTGACTTGCCGCAAGACAAAGCAAAAAAAAGCCCGCAATGCGGGCTTTTTTCGAAATTCTTTTCAAGCTTAGCTTGGACGACCAATGCGACCGCCGAAACGCTTGTTGAAGCGATCAATACGACCACCGGTATCCAATACCTTCTGCTTCCCAGTGTAAAATGGGTGACAAGCAGAGCATACGTCGACGTGAAGATCTTCACACAGCGTAGACTTAGTCTTAATCTGGTTACCGCAACTGCAAGTTGCTGTAATTTCTTTGTATTCTGGGTGAATACCTTGTTTCATATCATACCTCGCTGAATCTGCCGCTACCCGATCAACTTTACTTGCCGGGCACCGCATAAAGGGGCAAACTTACGCAACTGATCATCTGCCGGTAAAAAGGACGCGTGATCATACCAGAAAACCAGAATATCACAAGCCCTGCTGCAAGCATTAAAATAAATTTCGCGTCAACCCCAGAAAGTTTCTGCCAGGCGCTTAACCGTACTCACTACCCAGGCCACCTTGCATTCCAGAATGTCAAACCAATTTGTTGTCTCCGTTGCCGTCCCCGTCCCCCTGAGAAAAACGTTTGACTACCTTCCATCGCCGTCCGCACCGGATCGTGCGCAATACAACGCCGGCAAAAGATGCGTAGTCCCTGTAGGGCGCAGACTGCTGACAGGCGTCATCCTGGGAACTCATGAAGCCCCGCAGGTATCTCATGACAGGCTCCGCCCCATCGAGAAGATTCTTGATCCAGACAATACAATTCCAAACCCGGTGTTAAGCCTGTGCCGATGGATCAGCGACTATTATCACGCTCCTATAGGGGAAGTTCTGTTGAACGCCCTGCCTCCACTCATGCGTCAACAGCGCACCTGGGTGCAACTGGAAGCATCAGTAAGTACAACGATCTGGCACGCCAGCACTAAATCAGCTGAAGCGAAAAGACCCAGGGGGAGCAAGCAAAAACTCTTGTTGGAACTGCTATTACAGTCGACCTCCGGCATGGAACAAAAGGACATCATCAGCCAGGGATATACCTCAGCACAACTACGCTCACTCCAGGAAAAAGGGCTGATTGGCTCGACTCAGGTTCGCCACTTTTCGCCACCCCAAAGAGACAACACCAACAAGCCCCGGCTTAGCGATGAACAGCAACTGGCCCTGCAGGAGCTTGAAGATAACGGGCACACCCCCTCTCCAACCCTACTCGAGGGCATAACAGGCAGTGGCAAAACTGAAGTCTACCTGGAGTGGATAGAAAACCGCTTAAATACACTTCCATCCGGCCAGATTCTCGTGCTGGTTCCCGAGATAGCCCTCACCCCTCAAACATTACGTCGATTCAGGGCAAGATTTGGGGGTAATGTTACCTGTTACCACAGCGGACTAAACGAAAGCGAGCGCCTGCTGACTTGGATGCAGGTCAAAGAAGGAAACACCCATGTCGTCGTGGCCACCCGCTCAGGCATTTTGCTTCCCTTTAAAAACCTGTGCGGCATCATTGTTGACGAAGAGCACGACTCCTCGTTTAAGCAACAGGATAATGCACGCTATCATGCGCGGGACCTGGCCATTATCAGAGGACAGCAAAGTCGTTGCCCGGTAATCCTTGGTAGCGCCACCCCTTCATTCGAGTCAATGAATAATGTTGCTGATGGCAGATACCGGCATATCAGACTTTCATCACGAATCTCAGCAACTCCACTTCCCAAAGTCTACTTAATAGATGTGAAAAGTCGCCCTCTTGAAGGTGGCATATCCCCGCCCTTGCTACAGGAAATCAAATCAACCATTTCAGCGGGCGAGCAGGTTATGATCTTCATCAACCGCAGAGGCTTTGCTCCTGTCATCATGTGTGTGGATTGCGGATGGATAGCCGAGTGCCAATCCTGCGACGTAAGGCTGACCTATCATCGACGCCAGAATTTGTTGAAATGCCACCATTGCGAAAAGCAGTATCGCCTTCCCCCCAAGTGCCCAAAGTGTGAGTCAGCCAATCTTAAACCTATAGGGGCCGGCACAGAGCGGACTGAAGAGTTTCTCGAGCAGCAATTTCCAGACTACCCGGTTATACGAATTGATCGAGATGCGATCCAGAATAAAGGTGCTCTTGAGCAAAAGCTTACCCCCATCCGGGATGGAGCCCCCTGTCTGATCGTCGGCACACAAATGCTGGCAAAGGGACATGATTTTCCCAACCTCACGACTGTTGCAGTGCTAAATGCTGATGGGGGACTATTCAGCAGTGATTTCAGAGGTGCTGAAAAGACCGCCCAACTCCTAATTCAGGTAGCCGGACGTGCCGGACGCCGGGAAAAAGCCGGCCGGGTATTTATTCAGACACAATTCCCTGACCACCCCCTCCTTCAGCTAATACGCCAGCATGACTACCAGGGCATCTATACCAGCGAGATGGAGATGCGACGACAGGGGCATTTCCCTCCGGTTCATTCCATGGCACTCATCAGGGGAGAAGCCGCAACTCTTGAGGATACACTCAATTCGCTTTGGCAAATGAGGGATCTACTTGAGGCAACCCAACACTCATTACCCTCAATACACGGTCCGTTTCCGTCCTTGATACAAAAAAAGCAAAACCGGTTTCATGGGCTCATCTGGTTGTTTTCACCGGAGAAACCCTCATTAAGGAAGTTTCTGAAACACTGGCTTCACCTGATGGAAAGCCAAAAACCCAAACTCTCCAGCAAGTTTCGCTGGCTGCTCGACGTGGACCCTATTGACACCCTCTAGCAACTATTACCCTTTAATAACATAGGCAACTGGAGCTATCGGTTGCGGACCCCGTCGAGGTATAGGATAATCACGCGGTTTAAGCACCTGTATCATTTTTAGACAGGTCACTCCCTGGTAATTGAGGTTTCATTGTTGCCGCACGCTATCTCCATGGTTGCGCCATCTCAATCACGGGCCGTAATGTCAGTTGATCGACATACGCGGTTAACATTCAGGGCCTATTTTCAATGGGTCGATGAAAGTGCTGCAACGGCTCCAAGAGTCAGAATTCATTGACACCGAACTTACAAACGAACTTTCAGAGAAGTTAATCGGATTTATATAGAATGAAGCAAACTATCGCATCGCTGCTTCGCACCGCGCTTTACAACCTAAGCCACGAAGGTACTCTGACCGAAGACCAGATACCGGAATCCATCCTGGTGGAAAACTCCCGTGACAAAAGCCACGGAGACCTGGCCACCAACATCGCCCTGACCCTGGCCAAACAGGTAAAAATGCCACCGCGACAGTTGGCGGAGTCGATCATTTCCAGATTGCCATCCTCGCATCACATCGTGGACGTACAAATCGCCGGACCGGGGTTTATCAACTTCTTTCTGAATGCTTCCAGCCAGTTTGAAGTTATTGGCAGCATTCTCGCCGCGGAAGACAGCTTCGGGCGCAGCAATTTTGGCCAGAAAAAGCGTATTCAGGTCGAGTTTGTTTCAGCCAACCCGACCGGCCCCCTTCATGTAGGCCATGGCCGCGGAGCCGCCTACGGCGCAACCATTGCAGAGCTGCTCAAAGCTGTCGGGTACAGCGTCCACAGCGAGTACTATGTCAACGATGCTGGTCGGCAAATGAACATTCTTGCGGCCAGTGTCTGGTTGCGCTATCTGGAAAGTCACGGGGAAAGCTTCGCATTTCCAAGCAATGGCTACAAAGGTGCCTATGTAAAGGATATTGCAGCCAATCTGACTGAACAGTTCGACGAAGCATTCAAGCACCCGGCTTCAGAAGTCTTCAAGGATATTCCTGTAGACGAACCTCAGGGCGGAGATAAAGAGGAACACATTGACGCCTTAATTCTCAAATGCCGTGAACTTTTGGGAGAAGCTGACTATCTCAAGGTTTTCAATGCGGGACTCAACAGCATTCTTGACGACATCAAAGACGATCTAGGTGAATTCGGGGTCCACTATAACCAGTGGTTTTCTGAAAAGTCCCTTAGTGAAGACATCGAGAAAGCTCTCGCCAAGCTGGATGCCTCCGGTCACCTGTATGAGAAAGACGGCGCCATCTGGTTCCGCTCCACCGATTTCGGAGACGATAAAGACCGGGTCGTCAAACGGGATAATGGTGACGCCACCTATTTTGCTTCTGACATCGCCTATCACCTGAATAAATTTGAGCGTGGTTTCGATCGGGTAATCAATATCTGGGGCGCAGATCATCACGGCTACATTGCCCGGGTTAAAGCAGCACTGGAAGCACTGGGGCTGAACAAAGACAAGCTGGACATCAAACTTGTACAGTTTGCCATTCTCTATCGCGGCAAAGAGCGCGTACAGATGTCCACCCGTAGCGGTGAGTTTGTTACGCTGCGAGAGCTTCGCAGTGAAGTCGGCAATGACGCCGCACGGTTTGTTTACGTTACACGTAAATCTGAACAGCATATGGATTTTGATCTGGAGCTGGCCAAGTCCGAGAGCAAGGACAACCCAGTCTATTACGTTCAATATGCGCACGCCCGTATTTGCAGCGTGTTACGCAAACTGAACGACATGAACCTTGACTGGGATAAACAGAAAGGACTTGAAGCCCTTTCCATGCTGGAGCATGAAGCGGAAAAAGATCTGGTTGCACAATTGAACCAGTATCCAGAGGTCGTTCACAACTCAGCGGTCAACCTGGAACCTCACGCGCTGACTCACTACTTACGGGAGCTGGCCTCCAACTTTCATGGTTACTACAACTCCCATAAGGTTCTGGAGGATGATGCCAGATTGCGTGATGCCCGTCTGACATTGAGCATGGCCGTGCGGCAGATACTGAGTAATGGGCTGGGCCTACTCGGCGTATCTGCGCCGACTCACATGTAAGACCTGGTGAGCCGGCACCATAAGTAAACAAAATCCCTGCAGCCTGTATCAGGTTGCGGCAGTGCAGTTCTCTGCCCCGCATCCTGATCAGCTGCTGATGACGTCATAATTTTTAAAGCTGATATTGCCAGACTCCCATCATGGCCAAGAAATCTTCAACTTCAACACAAAAAAAAGTTCCCGGCTGGGTCTGGGCCTTCAATCTCGCCCTCGCAGCGCTATTCCTTTATTTTCTTTACTATTTGAAGTCAGTTCCTGAAACCCGGAATGTAGAGCTACCTGCTGACACAGCTTCTCAACAGCCGCCGACTAATACAGCCCCCGCCAAAAGCGAAGACACTGACAAGAACGATCAGCGCTTTAAGTTTTATGACATGCTGCCCGAAACCAAAGTCGTGGCCCCGAAAGTTGAAGAGTACACCCCGAAAAAACTTCCGGAGAATGTCGCCTATATGCTGCAAACCGGCTCATTCAGAGCTTTTGACGATGCAGAAAGGCAACGTGCGATGATCGGATTTCAAGGGCTTAAGGCCCAGGTGGAAAAATTTCAGGCGAGCGAGGACAGCATCTGGTACCGGGTCCAGGTGGGACCATTCTCGTCCCGCTCAAAAATGAACAGCGCTGTTGATAAGCTGGTCGCCATCAATATCCAGCCCCTGGTAAAAACCCTGAAAACAGAAGGGGAATAGGCTTACTTGAATTCCATCAAAGTGGCTCCATATTGTCTTCTCTGTTGCGAGGGTTCCGCCTTCTGCTTTTTATCTCATTCACTTTACCTGGAGTAAGGAATGACAACCATCGTATCCGTTCGTAGAGACGGCCACGTCGCCATGGGAGGCGACGGCCAGGTATCCCTTGGCAATACAGTCATGAAAGGCAACGCACGTAAAGTCAGACGTCTGTATCATGACAAAGTCATCGCGGGTTTTGCCGGCGGCACCGCAGACGCATTTACGTTATTCGAACGCTTTGAGGCCCAGCTGGAAAAACACCAGGGAAATCTCGTTCGAGCGGCCGTAGAACTGGCCAAAGACTGGCGAACTGACAGAGCTCTCCGGAGACTCGAAGCCTTGCTGGCCGTAGCAGACGAGAAAGCCTCACTGATCATTACCGGTAACGGCGACGTAATAGAACCGGAACAAAGCCTTATTGCGATCGGTTCCGGCGGCCCTTATGCCCAGGCGGCAGCCCGGGCGCTACTAGAGAACACTGACCTGGATGCCCGCGAAATTGTTGAAAAAAGCCTGGAGATTGCTGGGGATATTTGCGTTTACACCAACCAGCATCGCACACTTGAAGAAATCGGCGGCACTCAGTAATACCAACGAATTTTAGAAGGTCCTAGATAATGTCAGGCATGACACCTCGCGAAATAGTTCAAGAACTCGATCGACACATCATTGGTCAAAACTCGGCAAAGCGTGCCGTCGCCATCGCACTCAGAAACCGCTGGCGAAGAATGCAGATTGACGAAGGACTGCGGGAAGAAGTTACTCCGAAGAATATTCTAATGATCGGCCCTACAGGTGTCGGTAAAACTGAGATTGCACGACGCCTCGCAAAATTGGCAGACGCCCCCTTCATCAAGGTTGAGGCCACCAAGTTCACAGAAGTGGGCTATGTGGGACGCGACGTAGAATCCATTATCCGGGACCTGGCGGATATGGCGATTAAAATGCTTCGCGAAAAAGAAATCGCCAAAGTGGAAAACAAGGCACTTGATGCCGCGGAAGACAGAATCCTAGATGTACTGCTCCCTCCGGCCCGCTCATTCGGCTCAGAGGACACACCAGCAGATCAGGAATCCACTGCTCGTCAGGTTTTCCGTAAAAAGCTGCGCGAGGGTGTACTCGACGATAAGGAAATCGACATCGAAATCAAGGCCACCCCTGTTGGCGTTGAAATCATGGCACCTCCCGGAATGGAGGAAATGACCAGCCAGCTGCAAAACATGTTTTCCAACATTTCTGGCGACCGCAAGCGTACCAAACGCATGAAAGTAGCCGACGCCATGAAAAAGGTAAAAGATGAAGAAGCCGCAAAACTGATCAATGAAGAGGAGCTCAAGCAACGCGCCCTCTCATTAGTTGAACAGAACGGCATTGTCTTCATAGACGAAATCGACAAAGTGGCAAAGCGCTCTGAAACAGGATCTGCGGATGTCTCCCGGGAAGGCGTGCAAAGAGATCTTCTGCCATTGATCGAAGGCTGTACCGTCAGCACCAAGTTCGGCATGATCCGCACCGACCATATCCTGTTTATTGCTTCCGGCGCATTTCATTTATCCAAGCCTTCAGACCTGATACCGGAGCTCCAGGGACGCCTGCCAATTCGGGTTGAGCTTGACGCACTGACCCCCGAAGACTTCGAACGAATTCTGACAGAGCCTAATGCATCCCTGACTGAACAGTACACTGCATTGATGGCGACTGAATCAGTCAATATTTCGTTTGCTCCGGGAGCGATCACCCGTATTGCCGAGATTGCCTGGAAAGTGAATGAAAAGACCGAAAATATCGGTGCCAGACGTCTACATACCGTCATGGAAAAACTCTTGGAGGAAGTCTCTTATAGTGCGGGAGATCAGATTCGCGAGCACTTTGAGATCACGCCGGAGTATGTGGATAAGACTCTTGGCGAGCTTTCCGAAGACGAAGACTTAAGCCGCTATATTCTGTAGACATAATCAAGCACTCAGGAGTAAACCACCAATATGAGTTGCATCCCAACGCAGATTCAATTGCATCAAAAGTCCCGAACACTGGAGCTAACCTATGCTTCAGGGCTGCATGAGACGCTTGATGCAGAGTATCTCAGGGTCAATTCACCAAGCGCGGAAGTCCGCGGACATGGAGGACAGGGAGGTCAGTTGCCGACGGGCAAAAGACTGGTCGGCATCGAAAACGTGGAAGCAGTCGGGAACTATGCACTGAAAATCACCTTCAGTGACGGCCATGACAGCGGACTTTACTCCTGGGAATACCTACTTGATCTCTGTCAGCACAAAGACCGTTACTGGCAAACCTACCTCAACAAGCTTGCTTCCATCAATGGGAGCCGCGACTGATACCCGCGAACCCAAGCAATAAAAAACCCTTCGTCCAAATGGGGTTTGATAGGAGGGGGAATCGGACGAAGGGCCAAAACTGAACCTTCACTATTCTCATCACCCTCTCCTGTTAAAGCCTTGATGAGAATTAAATAATCTTCCTGGCGCTATGCAGAAAATCTGCAACACCCTCCATACCTGCACCAAGTCGATTCAGATAACCACCACTGCGCCGACGTTCATTGGCAACATACAGCGGCAGCATCTCTCCATATAAACTGGTACTGATCGTTCTCTGTTCGTCTTCAAGAATATCCTTGCGCACAGAGATATTGAACGGCGCTAATTGCTCGGTCAGTTCTTCATAGCGATTCAGCAAATCCTGCCGGGTCATTTGATATGCGTGCTCACACACAATTCTTCGCGACTGAAAGCTAAACACATTGGAAAAGAATAGCTTGGCATCATCCCGAGTGGGCTCGAACAGACTGATCACAGCCTCGGGGTATTCCTTATCGTACATTGCCATGCCGGCACGCATTCTCGAATACACCATGGTGCGGTACGTCTGCGCCACAATATTGGGCATCCCCCGGTTCAACAGAGCTCCCGGCTCCATCGTTCCCGCCTCCACGGCAGCTTGCACATCAATCGGCACGACCGGGTTAATTGCCAGAATCAAGTCAGCACCATCTTCCAGCGCCACCGAAGCGTGAATCCCTTTCCTCAACGTACCGTCAGCATAGTAACGCCCATCAATTTCCACCGGCGTATACACTGCCGGGGCGGCAACACTGGCCTGTACCGCTTTGGAAATAGGCACGTGGTCGAATCCCGGCGCTCCAAACCTTACCGTCTCACTACTTTCCACATCGGCGGCAATCAAATACAGACGACGGCTGAGCTTGCGGAAATCATTTGTTCTGCCGAGTAGGCTGAATGAACGTTCCAGATATTCATGCAGACCTTCATTATCAAACAAACCGGAGGGAACTGCCTGCGCCAGAATGGTCATCGCCTCAACAAAGCTCTGATCCCTGGGGTTCTCCACAAATTTTGCGCACGCTTCCAGCAACAAACCCGGGACAGATACCGCCCGCTTTAAATATTCCCTGACTGCCGGCCGGTAAAACACCTCAGGGTGAAACGGGTGCACATCCGCTTCATTCTTCACGAATATCCGGCACATTTGGGCCGTCGTCATCTGATTGGCCAGATTGGCAGCCACAAAGGCTCCTGCACTTACGCCGACATAGACATACAGATCATTGAAATCGATACCTTCCAGCGCTTCATCCAGCGCACGTAACGCCCCGATTTCATATATTCCACCGAGCGCCCCGCCGCCGCCAAGCACCAGGCCAACCTTCGGTGAAGTCTTATTATCTTTGCGGTTTTCCGCCATAAAAGGTTCCGTTTAAGCTACTGACAAAGTCTGATAGAGACTGTGACTATGTAATGTTTAGCCACTGATACGCGTTGACTAAACTGCTTAAAGTATAATGTCTACACGAGAAATACTTGGCGAATCCTGCCACAAATTGGTCAAATCTCTCGACACTCGTCACAAAAGCTATCAGAGCTGATTAGAATAATCATACTAAAGAAAGGAATTAAAACTGGAGAACCTACCTATTCAGGCTTGGTTGCCATGATCAAGCTGTATGCCGGAAAGGCCGGCCAAAATGCTCAAACCCTATTTCTTTGAGCGCCAGCTCAAGGGAGCTCTTAACCACTTGCGGACTATCCATGTTCAGCAGGCGTCTGAGCACGTCTTCAGCCCATCTCAGGGAAACGGAACGTAACACCTGCTTAACCTTTGGCAGATTGACCGCATTCATTGACAGGACATCGTATCCCATCGCCGTCAACAGAATGGCACCACCAGGGTCGCCCGCCAACTCACCACAGATACTCGCCTGCTTGCCGGCGGCATGGGCATCACAAACAATTTTATACAGAGCCTGCAGCACCGCGGGATGAAATGAATGATAGAGGCTCGCCACACGGGGATTGTTACGGTCTACTGCCAGCATATATTGGGTTAAGTCGTTACTTCCCACACTGACAAAGTCAACCCGCTCAGAGATCTCCTTGACCTGAAAGACGGCACTGGGCACTTCGATCATGACCCCTACCGGAGGCATCTTGACGTCCACCCCTTCTTCCCGAACTTCGTGGTAAACCCGGTATATCAGATGAAGCGCTTCCTCAACCTCCGAGATATTGGAGATCATAGGCAGCATGATCCGGAGGTTATCCAGACCCTCACTGGCCTTGAGCATGGCCCGTACCTGAACCAGAAAAATTTCCGGGTGGTCCAGCGTTACCCGAATCCCGCGCCATCCAAGAAATGGATTCTCTTCCTTGATGGGGAAATACGTCAGTGACTTATCACCACCAATGTCCAGCGTTCTCATGGTGACCATAGAAGGGGCAAATGCTTCCAGCTGCTCCCTGTAGCAGTCCCGCTGCTCCATCTCACTGGGAAAGCGGTCATTGATCATGAAAGGAACTTCTGTCCGGTATAAACCGACACCTTCCGCTCCATGATTCAGGGAGCGCATGACATCCGTCATCAAACCGGTATTGACCCACATGGAAATATGGTGGCCATCGGTTGTAACACAGGGTAGATCCCTGAGCTCATCAAAGCCCTTGGAAATCTGCTCTTCTTCCTCCACCAATACGGAGTAGGAACTCAGCAATTCCGGAGATAGATGACTGTAAACCTCGCCTTTATAACCGTCGACTATCACCTGACGGCCATCCAGTTTGCCGATAGGCATGTCCACCACGCCCATGACACAGGGAAGCCCCATCGCTCTGGCAAGAATCGCCACATGAGAGTTTCCTGAACCCAAAACGGAAACCAGTGCCTTTAGATTTTCTTTAGGCACCTCTCCCAACATTGAGGGGGTCAACTCTTCACTTACCAGAATCGTTTCAGGCGGAAATTCCTTTTGCTCTCCACAATCAGGCTTTTGCAGATATGCAAGCACTCGCTGACCAAGATCCTTGATGTCTACAGCCCGCTCACGAAGATACGGATCATTGATACTTTCAAAGTGGCGTACATACTCCTGTACAACCTCTCTTAAGGCTCCCTGCGCCCAAAGCCCCTTGTGAATGATGTTCTTCACCTCACCACTGAGTGCGGTGTCGTCCAACATCCCCAGATAAACATCAAACAAAGCCTGCTCTTCCGGCCGCAGCTGACTGGCCAGTCTGGCACCCACGTCTCTAATGTCCTGCCTGACAGATTCAACAGCGGATTCGAAGAAAGCGATCTCTTCATCAATATCTGTACATTCTTTGTCAGGTACGGAATTAAGGTCAGCATGAGGATAAAAGACAACGCAGGAGCCTATCGCGACCCCCGCAGATCCTGCCACGCCTTTAAAACAGATGTCCTTGGCTTTCTGCCCGGTAAAATCCAGGCCCGATATGATATCTGTTGCCTCGCCATGAGCGATGATTGCCGCCAACTGGGCGGAGATAGTGACGAGAAAAGCCTCTTCCCCCTCATCGAACAGCCGACTGGCCCGCTGCTGAACCACCAGGACACCGAGTACTTTTCTGTGGTGGATAATCGGCACACCAAGGAAAGATTTGTATTTTTCCTCTCCGGTTTCAGGGAAATACCGATAGCGGGGGTGAGCAGGCGCATTGTGCAGGTTCAGAGGCTCCTCACGAACCCCCACAAGTCCGACAAGACCTTCAGAATGGCCGAGCTTTACTTTACCTATAGCTCCGGGATTCAGGCCTTTGGTGGCCATCAGGATGTAACGATTGGATTCAGGATCAAGCAGATAAATTGAACATACTTCGGTGTTCATCGCCTCATGTACACGCTCGACAATAAGCTCTAACGCTACCCCAAGGTCGGGAGCGGCATTGACCTCTTGTACAATACTTCGCAGTACACTCAGCATGGCCTACCTGTATATCTGTATATCAGTCGTCCTGAGACAACCACATTGGCGGAGTTATGGCCGGCAAATCCATTCACCACAAGGATGTTGTTTTCCGGATAAGCCCGGCCATTATTGTTATGTTCCGCAAGACTATCAGCATCTGCGGATATATTCGTCTGGTTATATTCCGCAGGGCTACCGGCACCTGCGAATGTATTCGTCTGGTAGTTATATATTGACGGATAAATGTCTAATTTCCATCATTTTTTAACCACCCTACCGTGGACAGGGTAACCCACGCAAAACATGACAGCTACTAAAGAATAGCAGCTCTTGGAACGCATGGTTCAATCCAGCCCCGGACTTCTCTTAAATAGCACAGGAGCAAACTCTTTCATGGCACGCCGGTAGACTTCCCGCTTAAAAGACACAACCTGCCCCAGCGGATACCAGTAGCTTACCCAGCGCCAGCCATCAAATTCAGGCTGGTCACAATCATCCATACAAATAGCACTGTCTTCTGCCAGAAGCTTGAGCATGAACCATTTCTGTTTCTGGCCTACACATATTGGATGCGAATCGTGTCGAATCATTTTCTTAGGCAGCCGGTAGCGCAACCAGCCCCGGGTTCCAGCGACAATTCTGACTGATTCCGGAGGCAGACCAACTTCTTCTTTCAACTCACGATATAGAGCATCCTCCGGCGATTCATCCCGCTTGATCCCCCCCTGGGGAAACTGCCAGGAATCCTGCCCAATCCGTCGAGCCCAGAACACTTGATTGCGCTCATTACATAAAATTATGCCGACATTGGGCCGATAACCTTCAGAATCGATCACACTTCTTTTCCTTCTACAGTCAAAGCATTGTTCCATAACTTGCTGACTTTATTCAAACCCTCTTGGATTCCGTTGATATTTAAGGCCTGAATTGAGAACGAAAAATAGGTCCGTCAGCCACTCATCATGTACAATTCAGCTTTTTCTGAAGGAGTCTGGCTTTGGCTTTAGCAATCTTTGACCTTGATAACACTCTAATAGCTGGTGACAGTGACCATACCTGGGGTGATTTCCTGATCAAACTTGGCGTGGTAGACAAAGATGAACACAAAGCCACCAACGACCAGTTTTATGAAGATTATCTGCGAGGTGAGTTGGATATATTTTCCTATATTCGCTTTGCAACCCGTCCACTCACCTGCCATCCCCTACCGCAGTTGCATGACTGGAGAGAACAGTTTATTCGCGATGCCATCAGCCCGATGATGTTGCCAAAGGCTACCAATCTATTGCAAAAGCACCGTGATCAGGGAGACTTTCTCCTGATCATTACGGCGACCAACCGGTTTGTGACTGAACCAATTGCCGAACTATTGGGAGTGGATGACCTGATAGCCACTGAGCTGGAAATGAGAGACGGTGCGTATACAGGCGAAGTGGAAGGCACTCCAAGCTACCAGGAAGGTAAAGTTACACGGTTGGGCCAGTGGCTACAGCAACGTCCTTTCGACCTATCTGACGCTTATTTTTACAGCGACAGCCACAATGACATTCCTTTGCTGGATAAAGTTGGCAATCCCATCGTTGTAGATGGGGACAGGCAGCTACTTGAATATGCGGAAAGAAATAACTGGCCGACCATGAGCTTGAGATAAGCCGGAGACCCCTATGCCACTGAGAGCTTTTCTTGTTGTACTCTCTTTATCCGTTCTGGCAACGGCCTGCTCAGACCGAAAAGATGCTCAGGTGCCATCAAAGCCCTCTGGGCAGAAACCGGAGGTAGAGTCCACCGGTGTCCCGGCAAGTGAACCCTCTCCAGAAAAACAGGAGAAGCTTTCCAGGGTCTCAACTCTCTCCGAGCAGTTGCACCAGCAGGCACTGAATGATGCCGTGGCATTACACGCCAGCACCACGAACCTCAGGAAAAACCATTCCTTCGAGACACTGCAGAAATCCCGTGAGCTCTGGCTGGCCAGCCACCGATCACTGCAGGCGTTATGGTCACTGTATGTCTTGGATAGTCCTGCAGAACTCCTTAAGCAGCATCCGAATAACTCATCATTTCAATACCGTTCTATTCTGGATCAAACTCCCTTATTGCCGGGGTATCTGGATACTGTAGAAGGATACCCGGCCAGTGGACTCGTTCACGCACTGGACCTGCCGATCAGCCATGCTCTTCTGGAAGAGAAGCATCTGTTTGCAGATCCATTATTTCTGACTTATGGCATGCACCCCTTGGAATTCATGCTTTGGTCAAAATCAGGCCTGTCTGCCGACCTGAATAGTGATGCCCCCCAGCCGGCCACCACTGCCAGCGAGGACGCCATGCAGGTTATGCAAAGACGGCTTGAACTGGTCGACACGTTATCCACAGATCTGGTCAGCTATCTGACCCAACTCAAAGCTTTGTGGCACCAGAAAAGCCCCCTGAATGCTTTTTTGCCCAGCGACACTCCAACCAAGCGAAATGAGCAGCACCCCCAGCTGGAACAAGTCATGCGCATCATTGACAGACTGATACTCGCGGAACTGACGCCGCTGGAAGGAGAACCTGGCTGGCATTACCAAGAGCACATGGTGTATGCAGAGGATTCCGCCCACTTCTGGCAAGGCCGGGTAGACGGTCTGACCAGCAGTCTGACTCTGTGGAAAAATAACACCGCGCCTGTTGAACAGGAGGTCTCTGAACTGAGGGAATGCCTGATAGCTCTCTCTCCTACTGATACCAAACAACAAGAGCAAATCCAAAGTTGTGAAGCCCTGGCCCTGTCGTTAAGAGAGAAACTGATCATCCGCTTTTCGGAGATATCCAGCTGACGCTACCAGCCTCGGTCAAATAGTCTACAATCAAAGATAGACCGGGTTGTAGCGCAGCGGCCTTGCTGATAGCAGTGAAACGTCCTCAGTAGCGGGGGCTTGCAGTGATATCGACCTATCTCAGAGGATAATTGGCAAGTAGTGCAGTATGGCGACCGAACTTACCGAAGAGCAGATCAAGCACATCCTTCAGGGCATAAAGATTCCACCGCAACCACAAATTCTGGTGGATATTCAGATCGAACAGATCATGCCCGACCCAGACATTGGACAGATAGCCACACTAATCAGCCAAGATGTCGGCCTGTCAGGGACCATACTCAAATTCGTCAATTCTCCATTGTTCGGCCTTTCCAATAAGATCACATCTATTGCCCAGGCCGTTTCTTTGCTGGGCATTACCAGTGTCGTCAACATCATCAACGGCATATCCATCAAGGGAGAAATGACGGACGAAACCATTGTCGAGCTTACCCGTTTTTGGGATACCGCTAACGACATTTCCAGCATTGCCGCCAATATTGCCAAAAAAGTGGGTTATCACTCTCCTGACGAGGCATATATGCTTGGGCTGTTTCACAACTGCGGCATTCCACTGATGCTGTCCCGATTCAGAGATTACATGGCCGTACTGGAAGAAGCTTATGCTCAGCCGGATAAGCGCATCACAGAGACTGAGAACCTTCATTACAATACAAATCACTCAGTTGTGGGTTACTACACAGCAAAGTCCTGGAATCTTCCACGCCACATCTGTGAATCAATCGCCGAACATCATTCCGCAGAGAGTGTGTTTGAAAACAAGGATGGCCGTAATCCAGAGAAAAAGACCCTGCTGGCGATTCTGAAAACGGCTGAGCACATATGCGGCAGCTTTCACGTCATAGGGAACCAGGACACGGACTATGAATGGCTGAGAGTACAGAATGATGTGCTGGAGTTTCTGGGTTTGTCACAATACGATGTGAACGACATGCGAGATAGTTTTGCGGAGATGGGCATCAACGTCTATCAGCCCTGATGAAGGGTGGAAGCCACCCCTCATCCAATTCGTCACCAAGTTCCGGTATAAAAGCCTTCAGTCTTCGGCGTCACATTGAGCCTTATATTCTACCGAGGACATAAGCCCATCCAATTCAGACTTATCTTCAACCTTGAGCCTGAAAAACCACCCGTCGTTGTATGGATCGCTATTCACTAGCTCCGGAGTCTCTTGTAGCGCGTCATTGATCTCGACCACTTCCCCGGCAATAGGAGCATAAATGTCAGAAGCCGCCTTTACAGACTCAACCACACCGGCCTCTTCTGCCGCAGCAAGGTTAGAACCGACTTCAGGAAGCTCAACAAATACCACATCACCTAACAGATCCTGTGCATGATCGGTTACACCGATTGTGACGGTACCATCCTCTTCCAACCGCACCCATTCATGGGTGGAAGTATATTTCAGTTCGCCTGGAATATTGCTCATTTTTAAACCCTTCTCACTGGATAAGTCATTATTGCGGGAACTATCTATGATCTGGAGTCTATTATCAAGAGGCTGTGTTACCTTGGATTGCCTCGTAGAAAAGTGTAGCAGAATTTCTCCCTGCCCCGAGTCGCCTGCAAATTGCTTCAGGGTCGGTGAAATCCTTCCAGATGACTCACTATCGCCGGAAGCACCTCAACGAAGCCATCAAATTCATGGCTGCCTCCGGGAATAATCCACATGGGATGACTCCCATACTTTTCTACGGCTTCATGATAATTGAGGGTTTCATCACCGGTTTGGACCAGCGTCAGTATTTGATCCCGGCGACACTCGGGAGCCCGATCCAGCGACAACAGTTCCTGCATGTGTGCTGGAATCACTTCAAACACTTCACCGGTATAGAGATTCTCATTTTGCCCCAGGTAATCATTCAGCAACAGGTATGGCTTTACAGCAGGATTGATTAATGCGGCAGGAACATGATGCTCCAGACTGAGGTAGTTGGCGTAGTATCCACCAAGAGAGCTTCCGATAATCCCTACCGGCCTGGTGCTGGAATGGAAGTATGAAGTTTCCAAATAGCGGATCGTTTCTTTCGGAGAGAATGGCAGTGCAGGGATTTCCACGTGCAAATCGGGACGCTGATCACGTACCCAGTCATACAACTTTTTCGCTTTTATGGATGCAGGTGAACTTTTGAAGCCATGTAGATAGAGAAGATAAGGGTTAGCCAATAGTATTTCCGTATCGTCAAACAGCAGCGATGAATTCGCGCCTCACACCGAGCCTAGTATCCTTTACTGCTCATATCCACTACAAACTCGATGTGGTCAGCCCGCTCAACCGCTGTTTCAATCGCTCCATCAACACCGAGCTTTAACCAACGGTAACCCGGAGCCAAGTCATCCACCGCGAAGTCTTCGCTCAGCGGTTTGAACTGCACACAGGTGGAGGGTGTGGCCAGCATTCTGACACCGTTACGAACCTGATCATATTCCTGGTGAATATGCCCCCAGAGTATCAGCTTTATATGAGAGTGCTGATCCGTAATGGCAAACAACTCATCGGCGTTCTTCAGCCCGATGGTATCAAGCCATGTGCAATCGATCGCAACAGGATGATGATGAAAACAGATAGCGACATGCTTGTCCTGATCCTTTTCCAGCTCCTGTTTTAAGAGAGCCAGCTCCGAGGCGGCCAACTCACCGTATACTTTGTTGCGCACAGACGAATCCAGAAAGATCAGCTTCCACTGCCCCATGATTTTGACTTTCACAAAGGCTTCAGAGTTTCTGATCGAACTGGTCATGACTTCCGGATCATCATGATTACCGGAAAACCATACAACGGGACATTTGAATCGAGACATTTTCTTCTCGAAACAATGATAGGCCTCAGCACTGCCGTCCTGAGCCAGATCCCCTGTTGCAAGAACCAGATCAGGCTGCTCCTTATGGGAATCCACCAATTCAAGCACCGCATCAAGACTTTCCCGGGTATTCATACCCAGCAGCTTGCCATCCACTTCCTTGCGCAGATGGGAATCCGTCACTTGAATAATGTTTAACCAGCGTTGCTTCTTCGCCACCCGATGCGGTCCTGTTTACCTTCTGTCAAAACTTTACGGCGTATCGATAGACACTCACTAAAGAATTATCGGTACGATATAAACGATATAAGCAGATTCGACTATTTTCCAGTCAATCATTCACAAAATGCTTGAAAAGTAGCAGCTTACAATGAAATGTGGGAACAACAGCGCCATTTTTGGCTGTCGCACTTGAAATCAGAAACCTTTTAGCGGGACGCTGGAATGACCATGATTCAAACAGTAACCCAACCATTCGGATAAAAACTGGTTAAGTTGCAACTTCTCATCCGGGAGATGCATCTTGTGATTTGGATAATCATTAACCGCCTCCACCCTTGGGTGATCGGCCGCACTAATGACTTCCACCATGCGTGCATCATGATATACACGAACAATCAGCTGGGGGTTGTTAAGCCACTTCCCTGCCGCCTGGATCTGCTCGAGCATAATCAGATTGGTATAGCGACTCGATTCCAGAACCTGCAACCGGATATCCCCCAGGTACATTCCATCGTTGTGCAACTGGTATATCACCTCCGAGCCTTCATCCATGTCGGATAGCAACTTATTTATCCGCACATAGTTCGACTCACAGATCGCACCAAATTTTGCTATGTCAGGGACATAACGTTGTTTCACCCATTCACCTCTTGGCAACAATTGAATCAATACCTCCCTTGATACATTCCTTTATCCGCCCCTTTATCTGACGACCAACGCCCTTGTGGAACCGGAACCGGTGATGTCCATTTCCTTACTACGTTACGCGATTACCCTTGGGTCCGCCACTCTTCCTGCAAGAATTGATAATTCATCTCCAGCCACTGCAAACCGATAATAGAGGCCGCATTATTGATGCGTCCGCGGGTTACCAGAGCAAAGGCATCCGATCTAGGCAAAACATGTACCCTGATGTCTTCTCCCTCTTCATCCAGCCCGTGCAGGCCACCGGCGGAGTCAGAATGAACCAAACCACAATACAAATGTATAAACTCAGAGCTTCCGCCTGGTGACGGATAGTATTGACAGATCTGCTTCAGGGCTAGCACCTCCAGACCGGCTTCTTCCTGCGCCTCACGAATAGCAACCTGCTCCGGAGATTCGCCGGGATCATCCATGCCTGCCACCAATTCCAATAACCAGGGGCTTTGTGCGTCTTCGATTGCACCAATACGAAACTGTTCACACAACACGACCATGTCCCGCCACGGATCATAGGGCAGCATGACAGTCGCACTACCTCGTACAAACAATTCCCGCTGAAGTTCCGGCCCCCATCCTCCTGCAAATTGGGCGTGCTGAAGTTTCAACGACTTGATTTTGAAGAACCCCCGATAGCTGTCCTTAGTCTCAAGAATTTTGACATTTTGCTTGCTGAAAGCTGCATCCTCTACCGACATGCATGTACCTCTTTCCGTGTAAACATGTTCTTTGTAAACATGGTGATTGCGTGAATATATCTCATTGCAGTATACGGTATCATGACAGACTTGCTCTGTCAGACTCCCGGACGTTCACAAAGAATCATCCGGGAGGCCGGGCAGCGTACTTTATACTTCCTGGTACAACTGACTTCCCTGGGCTTTGAATTCCGCAGATTTTTCCTGCATGGCAGAATCGAGTGATTCTGGATTATCTGCCGCAAAATCCCGCACTTCCTGACTGATTTTCATCGAACAGAATTTGGGACCGCACATAGAACAGAAATGGGCCACCTTGGCGGAATCCTTGGGTAAGGTTTCATCATGAAACGCACGCGCAGTATCAGGATCCAGAGAAAGGTTGAACTGGTCTTCCCAGCGGAATTCAAAACGCGCCTTTGACAGAGCGTTATCCCGCAACTGGGCTCCGGGATGGCCTTTGGCCAGATCAGCCGCATGTGCAGCAATCTTATAGGTAATGATCCCGTCTTTTACATCCTGTTTATTGGGAAGTCCGAGATGCTCCTTCGGTGTCACATAACAAAGCATGGCACAACCAAACCAACCGATCATGGCAGCACCGATACCGGAAGTAATATGGTCATAGCCAGGCGCAATATCCGTCGTTAGAGGCCCAAGTGTATAAAACGGCGCCTCATCACATTCCCTCAACTGCTTATCCATGTTTTCTTTAATGAGGTGCATGGGAACATGGCCCGGGCCTTCAATCATCACCTGAACGTCATGTTTCCAGGCTATTTTGGTCAGCTCTCCCAGCGTCTCCAACTCGCCGAACTGCGCCGCATCATTGGCGTCCGCCACACTGCCCGGACGCAGACCATCCCCCATGGAAATAGCGACATCATAGGCCTTGAGGATTTCACACAGCTCTTCGAAGTGGGTATACAGGAAATTTTCCTGATGATGGGCCAGACACCACTTCGCCATGATAGAACCTCCACGCGAAACGATGCCTGTTGTCCGATTGGCCGTTAATGGCACATAACGTAGCAACACCCCGGCATGGAGAGTAAAGTAATCCACACCCTGCTCAGCCTGTTCAATCAGCGTGTCACGCACGATTTCCCAGGTTAGATCTTCCGCTACGCCACCGACTTTTTCTAAGGCCTGGTAAATGGGTACCGTTCCAATAGGAACCGGCGAGTTACGAATGATCCATTCACGGGTTTCATGAATGTGTTTACCCGTGGATAAGTCCATCACCGTATCAGACCCCCAGCGAGTTCCCCAGGTCAGTTTTTCCACCTCTTCTTCGATGGTGGAAGTCAGGGCTGAGTTACCGATATTGCCATTGATCTTGACCAGGAAGTTCCGGCCGATAATCATCGGTTCGGACTCAGGATGATTAATATTCGATGGGATAATCGCCCGCCCCCTGGCGACTTCCTCACGCACAAACTCGGGGGTGATTTCATCAGGTATTGCAGCGCCGAATGACTGTCCGGCATGCTGCTGCAACAAAGACTCACTCTGCTTGAGTTGTGCACGCTTCATATTCTCCCGAATGGCGATGAACTCCATTTCCGGGGTAATAATGCCTTTACGGGCATAATGAAGCTGGGTGACGTTGCCTCCGGATCTTGCTTTTCGTGGCTGATGCATAAAGCCGAAGCGCAAGGTATCCAGTGCAGGATCCTGCATCCGACGACGGGAAAATTCAGAGCTGAAACCATCCAATAGTTCAGTATCCTCTCTTTCCTCAATCCATCGCTCCCGCAATCTGGGCAGGCCTTTGCGCAAATCAATCTCAGCCTGTGGATCGGTATAAGGGCCGGAGGTATCGTAAACGACGACTGGCGGGTTCTCTTCCAGACCATCCTTGGTCGGTGTGGGACTCAGGCTGATTTCCCTCATCGGTACCCGGATATCGGGCCGGCTTCCCTCCACATAAATCTTTCGACTGTTAGGTAGCGGCTCAATGGCTGCGTGATCGACCTTAGCATTCTCACGTAAGTATTGCAGTTCACTCATGAATAACCATCCTCGCCATGCAGATTGTCTGCCGGCACTGGTAAATGAATTTTATTTTTGACTATCCGATTACACGGATTAACTGATGCGGAGTGAACTGATGGTCGGCGGTTGGTTTTCCGACACTGCATGGAAGAGTAAAACTTTGCTCCCTACGCCGGTATTATCCGGATCAGGTCAACGGGTCCCACCTATGGTGATCTCAGCCGATAAAATTATCAGCACCCCGACAAGAGTGTTCCAAAGTGTAGAGATAAGCGTTATTATTGTCCATCATGTAAACAGTGAACACATTGAACAGAACTTCTCAGTCAACAGCAAGAAGGCATTTCCTTTGAAATACCCTCTAACAAGTAGCCATAGGATCAGATCATCGTCCGGGCTATGTAGAGAAAGAGAAAAGTCGAGTAGGAGAAGATGTCTAGACTGTTTAGAGAAGTTGTTAGGGTTTTATAGAGAATGTTATAGATAGAGTGTGAAGACAATTGGTCTCAAATAAACCCTTTACTTTTCAAACGATGACATTCAATGTCAACTGTTACCGACAATCAGCCCGGAACGACTACCGATAACGCCATCTGTCAGATTCCGGCCCCATAGCGGAAACCGGCAATTTTCCGCTGAACGTAACATCGCTACTTTACACTGGTTGAATATGGTGGAATTACCACCACTTATATACCCGGCACCATCGGGCGCCAGGTAGCTAATGGATTATTTTCAACGACCCGGCCGGACTATCAGGCTCGTCGATGAACCCAACGGTCGATGAACTCAACGAAGGTATTCACATGACATTCCGTTTTCGCTTACTGCCACTTGTGGCCAGTTCCCTATTCCTTTCACTGTCAGCGCACGCCATCGATCTTTCCAGCGCCTACAAAAAGGCCACCGAATATGACTCGGAACTGGCAACCGCCCTGGCCGCACGTAACGCTTCAGCAGAAAATGTCACCATTTCCCGCTCTGGCTTGCTGCCGCAGGTTGCGCTGGGCGGTAGTGTCACCCACCATGATGTGGACAAAGACGCCGGTGCCGATGACAGTTACCTGACGGAGGGTGCGGAACTGAGTCTTACCCAGCCAATCCTGAAGTTTGATACTTACCACAGCTATAAAGCCAGCGAATATTCCCGCAATCAGGCGGATGCAGAGTTGCGGACAGCGGAACAGTCTCTGATTCTTCGTACTGCACAAGCTTATTTTGATGTGTTGAGAGCCTGGGACGACTTAACCACGGCCAAGCGTGCGGAAGAAGCTTTCAAGCGACAGTGGGAACAGGCCAAGGAACGTTTTGAAGTTGGCCTGATCGCCATCACTGAAGTGCATGAATCCAAAGCGACCTATGATTCGGGCAAGGTATCCCGGATTAATGCTCAGGGTCAGTTGGATGTCGCGCTGGAAACTCTCGAGCGGATTACAGGCGAATACTTCAACCGCATCCAGATCCTGAGTCCGGACTTTCCTGTTGCAATGCTCGCGCCAGCTTCTGTCAATGAATGGGAAACCATCGCCTTTGAAAATAACCCACAGTTGCTGGCAACCCGTTGGAACGTTCAAAGTGCGGACAGCAATGTTTCTGCCCGCAAGGCAGGCCATTACCCGACATTAAATGCCGTGGCAAGTTATGCCTACAGCGACTATAACGGCCCGTCTCCGGCAGATGATAACTCCACCGATGCCAGCATCGCCCTGAATCTGACCGTCCCGCTGTATACCGGTGGTGGCACTCAGGCCGGAGTTCGTCAGGCTCGCTACCAACTGGAGCAGGCTCAGGAAACATTGAACACCACCCAGCGCAATATCCGTCTGCAATTACGCAGCCTTTACCGGACATTGCAGACTAACATTGAAGCGATTCAGGCGCGCAAGCAGGAAATCGTTTCCAATGAAAGCGCCCTGCAGGCTACCCGGGCCGGATATGATGTCGGCACCAGAAACATCGTTGAAGTACTGGATGCAGAGCGGCGTTACTTCGAATCACTGTCCAACTATGCGAACGCACGCTATGACTTTGTCGTCAACCAGCTATCTTTCAAACAGACTGCCGGTGTGCTTTCAATGGCTGATATTGAAGAACTCAACAAATGGCTTGGCGCACCAGTTCAGGTGGCTAACTAAGGTCTCCTGACGAGTTTTGGCCCTTGGGTGCTACCTCAGTAGCGCCCATTAGGGTCTATACGCTGAGAAATCCCTGATACCAAACGCTCAAGCGCACCTTGATTGGACTCGACAAATTGTCTGGCCTTCCCTCCCCGCTCCTGACGCAACTGTTCGCTCTTCAACAGACTCTCTATTTCCTCCTGCAGAGAGGTTTGACTAACCGTTACAAGCGCACCCTCAGTTTCCAATCGGGTACATATATCCTGAAAATTGAACACGTGGGGACCCATTAGCACAGGCAGCCCCAATGCAGCAGGTTCCAGAGGGTTGTGACCGCCTCGTTCAATCAGACTTCCTCCCACAAAGGCCACGTCAGCCGCCGCATAGAACTTCATCTGCTCCCCCATCGTGTCCCCCAGCACTACCTGCACCTCTGGTGAAAAGGGCACATTCAGGCTGCGACGCGACATGGTCAATCCGGCCTGATCAATTAATCCGGCCACAGACTCAAAACGCTCAGGATGACGGGGAACAATAATCAACAAAGCTTCAGGGTAACGGGTTCGTATCTTTTGAAAGGCTTCAAGTAATAGACTTTCTTCGCCTTCATGGGTACTGCCTGCCATCACCACCGGCCTCATCTCTCCCCACTGCTGCCGAAACTGTTTCCCGGCCCGCCTGATATCATCAGTGATCTGGATATCAAACTTGATACTACCGGTGACAGTCAGACTTTTATCTTTGACTCCCAAACGAGCGAAGCGAGCGGCATCCTGCGAATTCTGGGCGGCCACCCAGCTAATTTCCTCGAACATCGAACCGGACAACCAGCGAACTTTTTCATAGCCCCTGGCTGACCGTTCAGATAACCGTCCATTCGCCAGAATGGTCGGTATGTTCCTCCGCTTGCAAAAGTGCACCCAATTAGGCCACAACTCAGTTTCCATCACGATCAATGCCATCGGACGAAGCCGCTGGTAAAAGCGCTTAATGCAACCTGGCAGATCATAAGGGGCATAGACGTGGAAAACCGTGTCACCAAACAGGGACCGGACCCGTTCAGATCCCGTTGGTGTCATCGTCGTCACCACCAACCGAACCTGTGGATAACGGGCCTGTAACGACTTAATAAGAGGGGCTGCGGCGATGGTCTCTCCCACCGACACAGAGTGTATCCACAATGTAGGGGGAGTATCCGATGGCGAAGAAAATATTCCCAGGCGTTCCAACCAACGGAGCCGATACTGAGGCGCTTTCTTGCCCCGCCACCATAAACGCAATAACACCAAAGGAAAAATCAGGTAATAAATAAAAGTATAGAGGTATCTCGCCATGCCACGGTCTGCCGGTAACGCCTGAACAATTAGCGGGGCAGTGTAGCATAACTACCTAATGAGCTGTTTATCCTGAGCATTCCGCAGGCCGGGCCAGAAAACATTACAAATTGCCAACCTGAAATTTCAGGGATTGGTTTGGGTTCACTTGCCGGACTCGCTATAATGGCGCCCGATTTGTCAGCATGAGGCCAGTCCATGGCAGAAACTCTCGACACCGACATTGTCATTATCGGCGGCGGCATTGCCGGGCTTTGGCTCAATTACCGGCTCAGGTCAGCCGGCTACAGTACCGTTCTGCTGGAACGCCAGACACTGGGCGGCGGGCAAACCGTCCGTTCCCAGGGCATCATCCATGGCGGCACAAAATATGCCCTGCACGGGGCTTTGAGCAATGCATCCAATGCCATTTCAGAAATGCCAGCACGTTGGCGGGCCTGCCTGAATGGAGAGGGAGACGTGGACCTCAGCTCTGCTAAAGTGTTGTCCGAGTACCACTATATGTGGTCCAGGGACAGGCTTATGTCCAAACTCACGTCATTCTTTGCCAGCAAAGCGGTCAGGGGCAAAGTGGAAACTGACGAGTTTGAACAGCGTCCGGAGGCTTTTAAAAATCCGGCATTCCACGGCAACTTCTACGCTCTTAATGAAATAGTGGTAGATGTCCCCAGCGTGATCAATGCCCTGATAAGCCCCTTTGATGAAGGGATATATCAGTATGATTGTGCCCAACACAGCTCGCTGGAACTGGACAATGGCAGTGTTACTGACCTCCAGCTGTTCGGGAAGAACAAGCGTGTTCGAATCAAGGCCAAGCGTTATATTCTCACCGCCGGTGAGGGCAACGAAAGTGTATTGCATAGCGCACAGTTACATGGCCCCGCCATGCAACGACGCCCCTTGCACATGGTCGTAGTAAAGCACCACTACCCCCATCCGATTTACGCACACTGCATCGGTTCAGGCTCCAAACCCCTGCTCACGATTACCACACATTATATGGCCGATGGGCAACCCGTCTGGTATTTGGGTGGCAACCTGGCTGAAACAGGTGTTGAGCTGGACAAGCAGACTCAACTTGAGTCGGCCAAAACACTGATCAAGGAATTATTGCCCTGGGTTGATCTTGGCGAGGCGCACTGGGACAGCTTCATGATCCACCGGGCAGAGCCCCAGCAGAATGCTATGCTCAGACCGGATTCTGCCTTCGTTCACCAGAACGATAATGTCATCACCTGCTGGCCGACCAAGCTGGCTTTGACCCCCAATCTGGTCGATGAGGTTCTGGAAAAGCTGGAGCAGGACAACATCACCCCGGAGCTCGCAACAAATTACGAACTGCTCAAGTTCCTCAGTCGCCCACCAATCAGCAAGCCTGTATGGCAGGAGTTGTTGTCGTGATCTACCGACCGCTTGGAAATACAGGCATGAGCGTCAGCTGTCTGGGGCTCGGCACAGTAAAACTGGGACGTAACCAGGGAGTAAAGTATCCACAGGGCTTTGAAATTCCCAACGATATGGATGCCAAGGCCATTATCGATCTTGCAGCCGATCTCGGCATGAACCTGATCGATACCGCCCCTGCTTACGGCACAAGCGAAGAGCGCCTCGGAACTCTGCTAAAAGGACAGCGGGACCGCTGGATCATCTGCAGCAAAGTGGGTGAAGAGTTTGAGCAGGGACAGTCCAGTTTCGATTTTTCTCCCGAGCATGTGCGCTATAGCGTGGAGCGAAGCCTGAAGCGACTGAACACAGACTATATCGATATGGTTCTGGTCCATTCCGACGGCAATGACCTAGACATCATCCGCAAAGGAACTTTGGAAGCACTGGACGATCTTCGGCAACAAGGGAAGATCAGGGCCACGGGCATGTCCACAAAAACCGTGGAAGGTGGCATTGCTTCGCTACAGCATAGCGACATAGTGATGGTGACCTACAACATCAATGAACAGGATGAAGGGGCAGTCATTGACTATGCCCGGGACCACGGCAAAGGTGTCCTGGTCAAAAAAGCCCTGGCAAGCGGCCACCTGTGCCTGAAACCTGGAGAAGATCCCCTGACAGAAAGTTTCCGATTCGTCTTCTCACACCCCGGCGTCACCAGCGCCATCGTTGGCACTATCAATCCTCTTCACATGAAAGCCAATGTCGATGCACTAAACCGGGTCATGGCTCAATAGTCCGCTTTCGCTTAAAGAGATTCGCCCTAAAGAAAAAAGTTAAAAAAATAGCCGCAGATGCGGCTATTTTTTGCTCGTCCTATTTTACCGCTAGCCCTGCGCCAGCAAACTCCTCAAATCAATAATCGCCGCGTTGGCACGGGATATATAGGACGCCATGGTTAATGAATGATTCGCCAGCACCCCGAATCCACTGCCATTCAGAATAAATGGGCTCCACACCGCTTCCTGGGTCGCTTCCAGTTCAATAATGATCTGCCTCAGACTGACCAGTGCATTCTTATCACGAAGAACTTCCGCAAAATCCACTTCAATGGCCTTGAGTATGTGAATGAGTGCCCATGCAGTACCTCGGGCCTCATAAAATACATCATCCACTTTCAGCCAGGGAGTCTTCAGTTCCTGTTCCTCCAACCCGGGTTTGGATTGGGTTGCTGCCGGATCACCCGCCAGATCCAGGTTAAACTGACGCTTGCCAACGCTTTCACTCAAACGTTGAGACAAACTTCCCAACCGGGTTTCCACGTCAGTTAACCAGCTTCTCAAGTTGTCTGAGCGAGCATAAAACTGTCCGTCATTTTTATCTTCATCAGCCAGACGCACCATATAGCGCTTGAGCGCAGCAACGCCTCTTTTATACTCAGCCTCAGTTGACGGAATCATCCAGGAAGCGCTGTCAAAATGGAGTTGCGGCTCGGCAATCGTCAGATCCTTATCTTCCACCGACTGGCTCTGGGAACGGCTAATGTCTTTTCGCAGTGCCCGGCTCAAATCCCTGGCCTGAACCAGAACACCGAATTCCCAGTTACTGATATTGTCCAACCACAACCCAGGAGGGAATACATCATTACTGATATACCCGCCGTTTTTCTGCAGGAGGGTTTCCATCAACGCGATAAGGGTTGCTGTCGTGTGACTACCAACCACCGCCTTAGTGTGTAGCTCGGTCGCCTGGCGCTCTGTTTCCTCATTAACATCAAACAGTCCCGGTTCCTGACTCCAGTACCAGCCCACTAAAAGAGCGACCAACAGGTATACCAAAAGCAACAGGCCGATAAATTTCAACAGCCGGCCACCACCGAGATAGTCTTCCAGATCTTCCCAGCGCTCCACAAAAAACACTTTTATTGATTGCCACATAAACCTTTCCAGTATTGATACACACCTGATCACCCTGACGGCTCAGGGCGCTGCCCTCTTACTCTCCGAAATGCACAGGCTCAGATTGAGGATGGCATATATGATACCCCATTGCACCATCTACTCCGATATTTACCAGACATTCCCATTCCTCCTGACGCTCAACTCCCACAGCAATCACTTGACTATTTTGAGAATGGGCAATCTGCACGATGGAACGCAAATAGAACTGATGCCCATCATCTTGTTCGATATTTTTTATCAAGCCGGGATCAACCTTAATCGCATCCACGGAAAGATCCCGCAAATACCCGAACGGTAGACCGGCGGTGCCGAAACGCCCGATTATCAGCCGAAACCCAAATCTTTGCCGCAACTGCATTAAAACATCCACACCAGCCCAGCAAATTTGTAATGCGTATTCAGGGCACTCAAGGTACAAGCGCTTGGCCTCTTGCGGGAACTGGTGCAATAAGGCGGTCAGTGCTGCAGCCAGATCATCCCTGCTGAGAGTCTGAACAGATAATAAAATACATAGTGAACTGTCTTCCGGATGATGACTCAACCGAAGCAAGCCTTGCTCCAGCATGTACAAGTCCAGTTCAGACGTCATTGAGAAACGGTTCAACATCGGCACAAATTCAGCTGCCGCATGTTGCCCCTGGGCATCTGGAAGCCTAGCCAGGACTTGCTGCATGACGACCCGATAGCCGTCATCTCCACTCCGGGCAGTAGCCGCCTTTCCTATCGCGACCACAGGCTGAAAGTTCATCACAAAGCCCTTTCTATCGAGAGAATCACGCAGAAGATCATGCCAGTAAGAAGCCGGCTTGGCGGTTTCGGCAGCTGAACCGGCCTCCCGCCCGTTAGCGGACCAGCCTCCCTTGGGCAATTGCGCGGCCTCCTGAACAGCAAAATCTGCTGCAGACAACAGATTCGTTAACTGGTCCCCATCCCGGCACTGCGCCATCCCCAGCGCGGTAATACATCCCTGATCTCCCTGAAATGCTTCCAGGGCACTGAGACGCAGGAGCAGATGGTCAGCCATCTCTCCCGCGTGTGACATTTCACATCCTGGAATAAATGCGGCAAACGAGGACCCGGCATGCCGACCGACAAAACTCCCCACGACGGCCCCCAGCTCATCACGAAGAATCTCAGCCACTTCCGTCAAGAGCCTGTCTCCCGCCGCACGCCCATGCACCTCATTGAATTGAGCGAAATGCTTTATTTGCAGCAACCACAGCACTCCTGCCCCTTCTCCAGCTTCACCAGAGAGATTGGCCTGGAGCCGCTTATCAAATGTCTCGCGATTTATTAGACCGGTCACGGAGTCCTGGAGGGCAGACTTGCGCAAACTTTCAATTGTATGAATCTGCTCATCGAATATAGAGCGGAGAGAGGACGCCATCGTGTTTACCGCCAACGTCACGCTTCGCATCTCTCTCGTGGAGGGCACCGGAAGCTCCACATCAAATCGTCGATGGGCGATCTTGTCTGCGACAGACTCAAGATTCTTCAGAGGCCGCAGCAGTTGTTTCAACAGCAGATGCAGTAACAAAAATACCAGAATGCCCAGCCCGGCAAACAACGCCCCCTGCTGCTTGACCGTGGACCAGAGATCCCGGTAGGCCAAGCCAGGATGACTTCTGACCTGAAGGGTCCCGACCCGCTGCCAGCCCGATATCACATCCGACTGCCCCATTGGCGTATCCAGCGGCAACAGCGCCACAAACCAATCCGGCACCTCTTCCAGATGCAACCCAGCACTGCGGTTGATAACGACCTGCCCCTGACTGTCCAGCAACCGAACATTCGAATAGGCACCGGAATCAAATATCACATCGATCATGGAAGAAGCGGCAACCCAGTCTCCCTCTTTCGCCACGGTTGAGAGGGACAGGCCAAGGGAGGTGGCAGAATCCTGGCCATGAGAAGCCAATTGATCCTGCAGATAGTTACGTTTCTGCAGGACGTTCAGTAGCAGGCCGCCCAATAAAAGTAGCAACAGGACACCATAGACGACAGCCAAAAGCAGTCCTTTAAAACTGTACGGAGCTTGTATTTCCTGGGGCTTTTGACTCACGGGAAAGTTATCCTCTTTATTCTTATCCACCAATCAGTGCACCCATCGCACGTTCTGAAAATCTGACGAAAGTCTCACTCGAACAATAAGTTACAGAGCTATACAGTTTCCCACTATGCCGATCCGAAAAACCACTACTATACTTCATCTAGTTGAAAGAATAACAATAGAAGAGCCTGGGCGTAGATCAATCACAGATTCCTTCCAGCTCGCAACCCAATTCAGGCGCCGTCATCAAAGGACTCTTCACAAAAAAAGCGGATATGGGCCACACTACACTTATGACCATCGAAAGCCAAAGGGACAAGCTCAAACAACATTTTGCCGGCCGGGTGACCACTCAGGCCCGTGTTGTTCTGGAGGCCTGGCAACAACTAAAACTAAGACATTGGAACGACTCCCAATGGCTGACAGATTTCCAGAGTGCCACCATTAAACTGGGCCGCTATGCCGCCCGCTTTGATATGACCGATCATTTAAGCATCGCTCAGGCCATCAATCAGGAACTCAAGAAAGTCCACATTCGGGGCAGCAGTGCCATCAGCACGGAGATCGAAGCCCTGGAAGCCCACATACTGGAATTGGCCAACCTGACTCAACGCAAGTCTGACAAGCCTGGCATGTATGCACAACGCACCTATATCAAAGCGCCGATTTACATTGCATTGAACAATGACCAGCTCGCTGATCGCATTATTCAGCAGATGCAGTTCTTTGGTTTTCGTGGCGAACGCTACTATGACCATGAAACCCTGATTGCAGCAACTCAGAAAAACAAGCCTGAAACACTGATTCTTGATGTGGACTTCGGCGACGCTTCCAGAGCTGGGCTTGAAGTGATCAAAACGATACAGGGCCACCACGAAACCCCGATTCCCGTTCTTTTCGTCTGCGCTGACGAAGGAGACATCGAAACCCGGTTGATTGCCGCCCGTAATGGAGGCGAGGAATTCTTCTCCGGCCAATTCGATGCCTCCCAACTGATTGAAAAGGTAGAAACCTTTACCCGAACCAGCAGCCATCAGCCCTATCGGGTAATGGTTGTAGACGACTCTAAAGCCCAGGCTGCCTTCATAGAGAGTGCGCTGAAGAAAGCCGGCATCATTCCAAAAATCATTACCGACCCGATGCAGGTATTGGTGGGACTCAAGGAGTTTTCACCGGAATTGATCATCATGGATATGTACATGCCCGGCTGCACAGGCACCGAGCTGGCCAAGGTGATTCGCCAGCAAGACCAGTTTGTCAGTGTTCCCATTATCTACCTGTCTGCTGAAGACGATATCAATAAGCAGCTGCATGCCATGAGCCTTGGTGGGGACGACTTCTTGGTCAAGCCGATCGTGCCGCGCCATCTGGTGGCTACAATCCACAACCGGGGCCGCAGGGCGCGCTCATTGCTGGCTCTGATGATTAGAGATAGCCTGACCGGCCTGTTCAACCACACTCATACCCTGCAGTTGCTCACCACTGAAATTGAAAAGGCAGCTCAAAACGCCTCGTCTCTTTGCTTCGCCATGATGGATATTGATTATTTCAAAAAAATCAACGACCGCTATGGCCACCCGGTAGGCGACCGTGTATTGAAAAGTATCTCGCTGTTCCTGAAGCAGAGACTGCGCAAATCCGATCATATCGGCCGCTATGGCGGAGAGGAATTTGCCGTCATTCTTCCAAATACCTCGGAATCTGATGCCCGGGACATCATGAACGAAATTCGGGAGAAGTTTTCAGAATTGACTCATCCGACAGACCTGGAACATTTCAAGGCAACGTTCAGCTGTGGCATCGCCTCATGTACCCCGTCGGACACTCAACAATCTCTGGCGCAAAAAGCCGATAAGGCACTATATGATGCCAAACACGGTGGAAGAAACTGTGTCCGCGTTTATCGTGACAGCTGAGGGGCTTTGGCCGCTCAGCTTGCCACAGCACCGGGATTAGCCCTGTACAGCATATCCTCCATATACCAAAGTATGACCAAAGTCACCGCCAAATTGCTTGAATACCCCTATTAAAAGAGTCAAACTTCTGCAAACTTGCTGAAATCATTCATTTCTATAATTAGCCAAAAAAGCCCTAAGGATATTGAGCAATGGCAAGCATCCTGGTTATTCATGGCCCCAACCTGAACCTCTTGGGAACCCGGGAACCGGACATCTATGGATCCGAAACCCTGGACGACATCAACCTGCGTCTGGCCCAAATGGCCAAAGCTCAAGGGCATCACCTGCTGACTCTGCAAAGCAATGCAGAATATGAGTTGATTGACCGCATCCATGAAGCCAAGCGGGAAGGCGTCGACTTTATCATCATTAACCCGGCAGCGTTTACTCATACAAGCGTAGCCATCCGTGACGCGCTACTCGGCGTCAGTATCCCGTTTATTGAAGTACATCTTTCCAATGTACATGCACGGGAAGCCTTTCGGCACCATTCGTATTTCTCCGATATCGCCATTGGTGTGATATGCGGACTCGGCAGCCAGAGTTATGATTTAGCTTTGCAAGCCGCCATTGCAAGAATTAACCCTTAACCATCGAGACACCAATTATGGATATTCGTAAAGTAAAAAAGCTGATAGAACTCCTAGAAGAATCGGATATTGCGGAAATCGAAATCAAGGAAGGCGATGATTCCGTTCGCATTTCACGCAAATCCTCGGTTGCAGCCGATCCAATCTATGTCAACGCACCTGCCGCAGCCGCCAGACCTGTAGCTGCAGCTCCTGCAGAACCAGCGCCTGCCGCTGCCGCATCTGAACCAAGCAAACCGGCACTGAACGGACATGTCGTTAAATCTCCCATGGTTGGAACCTTCTATCGCTCACCCTCACCGACGGCTCCTGCATTTGCAGAAGTTGGCCAGCAGGTAAAAGCCGGCGATGTACTGTGCATCGTGGAAGCGATGAAAATGATGAACCAGATCGAAGCGGACAAATCCGGCACCGTGGAAGCTATCCTGGTGGAAAACGGCCAACCGGTGGAATTCGATCAGCCGCTGTTCACCATCGTCTGACTCTAAGCATCACGTCCGTATGTGACGGCCGGCTTCTGACACCAGACCAGCCTGTCACTGCACAAACGGCTTTCTCTTCTTAGTTACCGAAGAAAGCCATTGAAAACGAAATTCTTACGAGTACATCGACCATGTTGGAAAAAGTACTGATCGCAAACCGTGGCGAAATCGCTCTTCGGGTTTTGCGTGCCTGCAAGGAGCTGGGCATCAGCACCGTTGCAGTACATTCAAGTGTCGATCGTGATCTGATGCACGTTCGACTGGCGGATGAATCCGTGTGTATCGGTCCGAACAGCCCGACTGACAGCTACCTGAACATTCCCGCCATTATCTCTGCTGCCGAGGTGACCGACACTGTAGGCATTCACCCTGGATACGGCTTCCTGTCAGAAAACGCCGATTTTGCAGAACAGTGTGAGAAAAGCGGCTTTGTATTTATCGGTCCTCGTCCCGAAACCATTCGCCTGATGGGGAACAAAGTCTCCGCCATACAGGCCATGCGCAAGGCCGGGGTCCCTACAGTCCCAGGCTCCGACGGCCCGATTACCGAAGACAACCAGCGCACCATTGAGGTCGCCCGTAAAATTGGCTATCCAGTATTGATCAAAGCTGCCTCTGGCGGCGGTGGCCGTGGCATGCAGGTGGTTAACAGTGAAGCGGCTCTGCTTAACTCTATCCACGTGACCCAAAGTGAGGCCAAAGCGGCTTTCGGCGATCCCACGGTATATCTTGAGAAGTTCCTCGACCGGCCGCGCCATGTGGAAGTACAGGTACTGGCTGATGGCCAGGGAAATGCCATTCACCTTGGTGATCGTGACTGCTCACTTCAGCGTCGCCACCAGAAGGTCATAGAAGAAGCGCCGGCTCCGGGTATTGATCCTGAAGCCCGAGCCAAAGTACTGGAAGCCTGTACCCAGGCGTGTATCGATATCGGCTATCGTGGGGCGGGCACCTTCGAATTCCTGTATCAGGATGGCAAATTCTATTTCATAGAAATGAACACCCGTGTACAGGTCGAACACCCTGTTTCAGAAATGATCACCGGCATTGATATCGTCAAGGAACAGCTGCGTATTGCCAGCGGAATGCCTCTCTCGATCAAACAGGAAGACATTCTGTTCCGCGGCCACGCCGTCGAATGTCGTATCAATGCGGAAGACCCGCAGAAGTTCACTCCAAGCCCAGGTACTATCCAGCATTTTCACGCTCCCGGTGGCAACGGTGTACGAGTGGATTCGCACCTTTATAGCGGTTATTCAGTACCGCCCTATTATGATTCACTGATTGGAAAAGTGATTTGCTGGGGAATTGACCGCGACAACGCCATGGAACGTATGCATAATGCGCTCGAAGAAATGGTGGTAGAGGGAATCAAAACCAATATTCCCCTGCATCGTCGCCTGGTGAGAGATTCCGGCTTCAGAAGCCAGAACTTCACCATCCACTACCTGGAAAAATTACTTAAGGATTAACATGAGCTGGCTACAGGTAACTGTTGCTGCAAGTGATGACACTGCTGAATATATAGAGGGGCTCCTTGAAGATCTTGGGGCACTTTCCATCACCATGGTGGATGCCCATGATGATCCGGTGCTTGAACCGGATCTCGGCACCACGCCGCTTTGGTCTAATACCCAAGTGGTTGCCCTGTTCAGCGCCGAAGTTGATCGGCAACTGGTCACATCACACCTTGAACAGCACCAGATACCCGTTAGCGCCATTCATTGTGAAATCATTGAGGACCGTGACTGGGAGCGGGAATGGATGACCCACTTCCAGCCCATGCAATTCGGGCAGAGACTCTGGATCTGTCCCAGCTGGCAGCCACCACAAGACCCTAATGCGGTGAATCTGCTGCTGGATCCGGGTCTTGCCTTTGGCACCGGCACCCATCCCACCACTGCCCTATGCCTGGAATGGCTCGACGGGCAGAACCTGCAAAACCAGGCGCTTCTCGACTTTGGCTGCGGCTCCGGCGTACTGGCTATCGCAGGTCTGTTACTCGGTGCAAGCAGTGCTGTCGGCACTGACATCGATCCTCAGGCACTTGATGCCAGCCTGGACAATGCTGAGCGTAACGGCGTGGAAGACAGGCTGACACTTTACCTTCCAGACCAGCTTCCGGAAATAACAGCCGATATCGTCGTTGCCAACATTCTGGCTAATCCACTCATCGCCCTTGCCCCCACCCTGGCAGGTTTGACTCGTGCTGACGGATCTTTAGCGTTATCCGGCATACTGCGGGAACAGGAGCAGGACGTCCGGGACGCCTATGAAGTGTTTTACGATCTGGATCCCACGCAATATAAGGAAGACTGGGTTCTCATCAGCGGCAAGCGCAAGAGCGGGATTTAATTCATTTGCCACTCCTGGTGCTTACGTTGTCTGCACAATATTGTGGCAAAAATGAAAGTTGACGGGGATGTGTTTGACACATGCCCGTCTGTCACCAAGTATTAAAGATCAGATACTTGCAAAAATTCTGTCTTTCATTCATGTTTAAACAGCTCTTTCCTACCGAGTACGCAGCAGCCTTCAAAGCTATGCATCTGAACCTTGATTTGGATGTCTGAATTGAAATCCGGCTTATACCTGTCGGCAGGAAGTGGAAATTGGTCATTTGCTAGTTAATCTTCGGAGGCTTCATTGTTAACCCGTTGTCCACATTGTTCCGCCAGCTTCAGGGTTTCCGATGCACAACTACAGGCTGCCCACGGAAAGGTCCGGTGCGGAGCCTGCATGAAAGTTTTCAATGCCTCTGAACATCTGATGTCAGAAGATACCGCTGCTGCGCCGCCACCCCGCTCACAGGCTACCAGACCACAAGCCAAAAAAGCGGCTCCAGAACCTGCTGTTGCAAAAAAAGACAACACATCCAGCATTGTCTCCGGTGACAACATATTCGCCGATACAGACTTTGAAACTCCGGAAATCGACGATAGCCTGGATGAGCTGACAGAAGCCCTTACTGCTGCCGGCGACGATATCGATGACGAATTGATGTTCCAGGATGACCCGGATGAGGATAAGGAAGAGGAAGGCTACTCAGGTGGACTGCTTGACGAAAGCGAACTAAGTGACAGCTTTCGTGAACTGGAAAAGCCCGATGAGAAAAAAGCTTACGAATTTGAAGGAGACTCCGAAGAAGAGGAACCTGCCGGGACAGATGAAAGCTGGGCTGAGCAAATGTTGCGCGAGCTCGAAAAGCCGTCATCGCCATCACCCGCACCAGATAAACCGGCACCACCAAGCAAGGCTCCGTCCAAGCCGTCCTCCCCTTCAGCCTCCGCCCTGGAAGTAGCGGATTATTCCGAGCCTACACCGGCGCCGCCTCCACGCCCGAAAACGACCTCCAGTCCGCCGCCTCAGCCTGATCCGATGGCCTCATCGATTCGTGCCGAAAGGGATAACCCCTACCATTCGTTAAGGGCCGACCCTATCAGTGTCCGCTCGATTGCAGGGGAAGGCGGGGGCTCCAACTGGTATAAAACCGCTTTCTGGACCCTGTCGATTATTTCTCTGCTGGTGTTCCTGGTACTTCAATTGGCCTGGTTTCATTTCGACAAGCTGGCCCGCTATGATCAGCTACGTCCTATATACGCCAAGGCTTGTGACGTCCTCGGATGTACCCTGCCCTCCTTGTACGACATTGATAAAATCAAGAGTCAGAACCTGGTTGTCCGTAGCCACCCATTGGTTAACAAAGCGCTGATTATTGATGCCATCATCATTAATCAAGCCACCTTTGAGCAGCCGTTCCCGGATATTTCATTAAACTTCTCCGATATCAATAATGCAGTGATCGCACAACGTCGATTTACCCCGCAGGAATACCTGTCCGGAGAAGCCAAAGGTATGAAAGTCATGCCGTCCAATGTGCCGGTGCATATTGCTTTGGAAATACTCGATCCAGGCAAAGAAGCGGTCAATTACACCCTCGATTTTATTGCCACATATGAAACCGGCAAGTAATACCTGACGGTTTCAGATCGGCCCGGATCAACGGGCCGAGAACACTCCTCCACAATGTATTGGTTAAATTTAACCCTTACGGGATAAAAAATACTCTATTTTTTAAATTTCAAGTCTTTTCCGCCCCCTGTCATCTGAGTATCATAGGCACCCCTAATCAGGGCGAACATTTTTTAAACACCTATCGTCATTGAGCTTCTATAGTCGCTACACGAAAGTAGCTGAACGAATTTGGTAGTAACTAAACGAATTTGGTAGTAACTAAACAAATTTGGTAGTAACTAAACAAATTTGATAGTAGCCGAACGAGCTAGATAGTAGCTGAACGAAACCGGCAGTAGCCGAACGAACTTGATAGTAGCTAAACAAAACTGATCCGCGGCCAATAACGAATACACCTCATGCAAATCGGACCTTACCCATTGCGTAACAATCTGATTCTCGCACCTATGGCAGGTGTTACGGATCGCCCTTTTCGACAGCTGTGTCGTTCGTTGGGAGCAGGCCTTGCGGTTTCGGAGATGATGGCGGCCAATCCGGACCTGAGAAACACCCGCAAATCAAAATTGCGGATGGACCACTCAGGTGAAGATGCCCCTATCGCGGTACAGATCGCCGGGGGAGACCCCGAAATGCTGGCAGCTGCCGCTCGCTACAATCAACAGCATGGTGCCCAGATCATCGATATCAATATGGGGTGCCCTGCAAAGAAAGTATGTAATAAAGCCGCTGGATCGGCTTTGTTAAGGGATGAAATCCTGGTCAGGGACATTTTGACCGCTGTGGTAAAGGCTGTTGATGTGCCTGTTACCCTGAAAATCAGAACTGGCTGGAGCCCGGAGAATCGCAACGGTTTAACCATTGCAAAGATGGCAGAAGATTGCGGCATTCAATCACTTGCCGTTCATGGCCGCACCAGAGAGTGCAAATATTTTGGCCATGCAGAATATGACACCATTGCAGAGATCAAACAAAGCATCTCAATTCCGGTTATTGCCAATGGTGATATCACCTCTCCGCTTCAGGCAAAAAAAGTACTGGACTACACCCAGGCTGACGGCATTATGCTGGGCCGTGCAGCTCAAGGACGCCCCTGGATTTTTCGGGAAATCGAACATTACCTGCGTACGCAGCAGTTTTTACCGGAGCCGTCTCATCAGGAGATTCGACTCATATTGGTCGGGCACATCAGTGATTTGCACGCGTTTTATGGCCCTGTGCAGGGCGCCAGAATCGCGCGTAAACATGTTGGGTGGTACCTCGACAGTGCCCGTATCGGAGCAGAATTTAAATCGCAATTTAACCGAATAGACGACGCCCAGGCACAATTAGATGCCCTTGAGAGTTTCTTTGAGCGTTTGTCGATAAAAGGAGAGGAAATCGCAGCATGACTACAGAGACCTTTGCCACGCCAGAAGCACCACTTCAGGTTGATAAATCCACCGCAGATACTATGACTCTCCGTGACAGCGTTGAGCAGGCATTGGAAAACTACTTTACCCAACTGGATGGTGCACCGGTCAAAGATGTCTACAACATGGTGCTGTCAGAAGTCGAAGCTCCTCTGCTGGAGCAGGTGTTGAAGTATACCCGCAACAACCAGACTAAGGCGTCAGTGTTGCTGGGACTTAACCGCGGCACCCTGCGCAAGAAGTTGAAACAGTACGGCTTGCTTTAACCTAAACAGGTAATCGTCGACTAGACTTATCATTTTCATTTAAATCAAGAGAGGGCTTAAAGCCCTCTTTTTGCTTAAACGAGAGACCCACTGACCATGACCAGTTCTGACTCAGTCAAAATCAAACGCGCCCTACTCAGCGTTTCCGATAAAACCAATATCGTAGAATTCGCCCGCTCTCTGGCTGACCTTGGGGTCGAGCTTTTGTCCACCGGTGGCACATACAAATTACTGAAAGATGCCTCTATCGAAGTAAGGGAAGTATCCGATTACACCGGTTTTCCGGAAATGATGGATGGCCGGGTTAAAACACTTCACCCCAAAGTACATGGCGGCATACTGGGACGTCGCGGTCAGGATGATGCGGTCATGGCAGAACATGGAATTGCCCCGATTGACCTTGTGGTGGTCAACCTTTATCCCTTCGAAGCCACGGTAGCCAAACCCGATTGTCAATTGCCGGATGCGATTGAAAATATCGATATCGGAGGTCCGACCATGGTGCGCTCCGCTGCCAAGAACCATAAAGATGTCGCCATTGTCGTCAATCCTTCAGACTATAACGGCATCGTAGAGGAATTGAACGGCAGCCAGGGTCAGTTGAGCCACGCAACCCGTTTTGATCTGGCCGTCAAAGCTTTCGAGCACACTGCGGCCTATGACGGCGCGATTGCCAACTATCTGGGCAAGCAGGTTCTGGCAGAGGAAACAGCCTATCCCCGGACCCTGAACCAACAGTTCATCAAAGTTCAGGATCTGCGCTACGGTGAAAACCCACATCAGTCCGCTGCATTCTATGTGGAGAAAAATGCCACAGAGGCTTCCGTGTCGACCTCAACGCAATTGCAGGGCAAGGAACTCTCCTATAACAACATCGCCGATACTGATGCGGCACTTGAGTGTGTCAAACCATTCGCTGACCCTGCATGTGTTATCGTCAAGCATGCCAACCCCTGTGGAGTGGCAATCGGGGCAGATCTGAAACAGGCCTATGACCTGGCCTTCGCGACAGACCCGACCTCAGCATTTGGTGGCATCATTGCCTTCAACCGGGAACTGGATGAAGAGACCGCCAAGGCAATCGTTGATCGCCAGTTCGTGGAAGTCATCATTGCACCACGGATCGCCCAGGCAGCCAAAGCGGTTGTCTCAGCCAAACCCAACGTCCGCTTGCTGGAATGCGGCGAGTTTGACGGTGAACGTCTGGCTGCCTTTGACTACAAGCGGGTTACCGGAGGGTTGCTGGTTCAGGACCGTGACCTGGGAATGGTGAACATGGACGCGCTGACCATGGCGACAGAGCGGGCGCCGACTGAGCAAGAGCTGAACGATCTGCTGTTTGCCTGGGAAGTGGCCAAATTCGTCAAGTCAAATGCCATCGTATATGCCAAGAACGGTCGCACTATCGGGATCGGCGCCGGACAAATGAGCCGGGTATACAGCGCCAAGATTGCCGGAATCAAAGCCGCAGACGAAAATCTGGAAGTCAAAGGCTCCGTCATGGCATCCGACGCATTTTTCCCATTCCGGGACAGTGTCGATGCGGCAGCTGCGGCAGGTATCACCGCGATCATTCAACCTGGCGGCTCCATGCGCGACCAGGAAGTGATCGATGCAGCGAATGAGCACAGCATTGCCATGGTATTTACCGGCATGCGCCACTTCCGTCACTAAGCGCCCAACAAGGCTAAGGATTCACAATGAATATTCTGGTCATCGGCAGCGGCGGGCGTGAACACGCACTGGCCTGGAAAGCTGCACAGGCTGACTACGTCAGCAAAGTCTTCGTTGCACCGGGTAACGCGGGCACGGCTCTGGAAGACAAACTGGAAAACGTCGCAATTGATGTTCTTGATTTTGATGCCCTGGTGGATTTTGCCAGACAAAATCAGGTGGAACTGACAATTGTCGGCCCCGAAGCACCACTGGTCGACGGGATTGTTGACCGCTTTCAATCCGAAAAACTGTGTATTTTCGGCCCCAGCAAAGGTGCAGCTCAACTGGAAGGCTCCAAGGCATTTACCAAGGACTTTCTGGCTCGCCACAATATTCCGACCGCGGCCTATGAGAACTTCACTGACATCGAACCCGCTCTGGAATATGTACGTCAGCAGGGAGCTCCGATTGTCGTCAAAGCCGACGGACTTGCCGCCGGTAAAGGCGTGATTGTCGCCATGACGCTTGAGCAGGCAGAAGATGCCATCAAGGACATGCTCGCCGGCAATAAGTTTGGCGATGCAGGGCATCGAGTGGTGGTTGAAGAATTTCTGGAAGGAGAGGAAGCCAGCTTCATCGTCATGGTGGACGGCAAGAACGTTTTGCCAATGGCAACCAGCCAGGACCATAAACGAGTGGGGGACGGCGACTCCGGCCCCAACACCGGCGGAATGGGCGCTTATTCACCTGCTCCGGTGGTCACAAAAGAGATTCACCAGCGCATCATGGACGAGGTGATATACCCCACTGTGCAAGGTATGGCATCTGAAGGAAATGACTATACCGGCTTCCTGTATGCCGGTCTGATGATTGCTGAGGATGGTACCCCCAAAGTCATTGAATACAATTGCCGTTTTGGTGATCCGGAGACTCAACCGATCATGCTGAGAATGAAGTCTGACCTGGTCCGGCTTTGTCAGGCAGCCACACGTGGCGAGTTGGATCAGGAGACCTCTGAGTGGGACTCCAGAGCCTCTCTGGGTGTCGTTCTCGCAGCAGGCGGCTATCCGGACGCTTATGCCAAAGGTAACGTTATCAGTGGTCTGAAGGACGCTGCAGAGCTTCCTGGAAAAGTGTTTCACGCTGGCACCAAACTGATTGATGGTGAAGTAACCACCAGCGGTGGACGGGTTCTGTGTGCAACGGCACTGGGCGATACTGTCTCAGAAGCTCAGCGGAACGCCTATGCACTGGCCGGCACCATATCCTGGGATGGCATGTTTTTCCGTAAGGATATCGGTTACCGAGCTGTAGCAAGGGAAGAAGCTAACAAGAGCTGATACGGCTTCCGAAAATTCCCTTTAAAACGGCAACCATAACGGTTGCCGTTTTTTGTTGATCAGACAGAACTTTAGCCGGCCTCTTGATCTTCGAAATTCCCCTGAAACGCTTTCCGCTCTTCAATTTCCTGAAGCAGGCGGGCAACGACACAGTCGTGAGTACCGGGGAAATTATCCCGTATGGTTTCCAGATACTCTTCGGCAATCTCGTAGTTACTCTCACGGCGTCTCATATAAGCGACTGCCACGTGATAAAGGGCATGAGAGCGCACCTGATCAGTCTGGGTGGTGTCGTTATAGATTTCCATCAACATTTTGATGGCGGCATCCAGACCATAGGGCGGACGGCTTTTGGCGAACTCCACAATCTTGGGACTGACCTCATATTCATTCCGTGGGCAGTCAGATCCTTCCCAATCCTGCTGATACTGCGCATAACCGTCTTCCATAGCATGAATAAAGGCATGCTTTTGTTTGGTTCTCTCAATAATGGCCACATCTGCCACCCCCACGGCAGCAGAATAGAAACAACCGCTCAGAAAGGAGCTGATCAGAATCATTCCGACACAGACGATTTTTTTCACTAAACTTTCCTCTATATTTTCATCCGGCCTGACTATCAGCAACAGAATAGCATTCAGACCCGGTCAACATTTCACACCTATCAACTTAACTTGAGGTACTTCGTGATTACTCCTCTCCCCAGAGACGCCAGCTCACAGGACAAACGGCGTCATTATCAGGAAACATTGAAGATTATTCAGCATCTCATCGCAGAAGAGCGGGATTGGATCACAATTCTGTCCACCGTATGTTGTGAGCTGCATCAGAGGTTTGATTATTTTCACTGGACCGGCTTCTATCGTGTTGTAGAACCGGCTCTGATGAAAGCGGGCCCTTACCAGGGCGGGCACGGCTGCCTGACAATCCCCTTTCACCGAGGTGTTTGCGGAGCAGCAGCGACCACCCATGAAACTCAGTTGGTGGAGGACGTTAACACGTTCACCGACCATATCGCCTGCTCCTCGACAACTCAAAGCGAAATTGTTGTTCCGGTCTTGAATAAAGAGAATGCGGTGATTGCTGTACTGGATGTCGATTCAGACTTACCAGCAGCCTTTGATCAGACAGATAAAGAGCAATTGGAATACCTGGCGACGATGCTGAAAGAAAAAGCCCCCTTGTTATAGCCTGTCCGAGCGAGTTTGAACAGCTCCGAATCCGCCGTTCTTTTCGGTAGCACACTCCCGACTCAACTATACTGAAATGGTTCCCGGGAAAAACCGAGCAGGCCGATAGTCGCCTCATGGTTGTCTCCATTCGCCCTTTGCGCCTGGAGGTTGTAATGAAACCTGTTTCGTCTTATTGCATGAGATCATTAGTGCTGCTGGCATTCAGCGCCTGGAGTTCTATGGTCGCAGCTATCAGCTATATAGGGCTCCCTGAAGTAAAGGCGGCCGGGATCACAAGAACCGAAATCAGAGTCGCCATTGATGCCTGGCCGCCATTTCGAATCCTCAATGAAGAAAGCTATAGCGGAATCGACTTTGATTTGTGGACCCGTCTGGCAGACGCACTGGAGCTGAAAATAGACTACGTGCGTTGTCCGTGGATTCGTTGCCTGAAAATGATGGAAGATGGGAATGTCGATGCCATGGGAGGCTTGGCGCTACGGCCGGAGCGAGCGGTTTATATGGAGTATCTGAAGCCGCCCTATTATAGATGCTCAACGGTTTTTTATGTAAGGAAAGGAGAACGGCAGCGTATTCGAAGTTATCAGGATCTTTATCAGATCGATGTCGGCATCGTGTCAGGCTCAGCGTATTTTCAGACATTTGATCACGACCAGAAAATCCATAAGGTCAATGTCAGCACCGAAAAGCAGCTGGTTGATATGCTTGGAAGAGATCGACTGGCAGCGATCATCGGAACAGATTGTCAGGCAGATTATGAAATCGCGCAGTCGCCCTATAATGACGTCGTCGAAAAAGCAGAGTTTCGGCCAGGCAACAGTGTCGATTTATATTTTGCCATATCAAAAAAATCTCCCTACCGTGCCCACGCCGAAATGTTCTCGAAAGCATTACGCCGACTTCTGAATAATGGGGCTATCGATGAAATCCGTAATGCTTATCTGGCACCGGATGCCAAGCCTGTTAAACGATAACGACTAGACGATAGCTGCCAATGCCAGATTCAGATAAATCATTCAGCAGCCTTAGGTGCGGCTGCTGAATTGTTTCGCAACGGACTGCAAGCGTATGACTTCTTCCAGCAAGTTCTGGTTCGCTGCATGGGTTTGCTGCGCATTCTGCGTCGTGATAGTCGCGGAATCATTGATATGGTGGATATTTCCATTGATCTCTTCGGTCACCGAGCTCTGCTGCTCAGCGGCGGTAGCAATTTGTGTCACCAATGAAGTGGTTTCCTGGGTTGCTGCCAGAATAGACTCTAATGAACTTCCCGCCTCCCGTGACAATTCGACAGTGTCTATCGACATTTCCTTCGCACGGTTCATCATCGCCACAGCGTGATTCACATCCGACCGAATAGACTCAATCGCCTGCTGGATCTCCTCAGTTGTCTTGGCAGTGTTGCTGGCGAGGTTGCGCACCTCATCGGCCACCACCGCAAAACCACGCCCCTGCTCACCGGCGCGGGCAGCTTCAATAGCCGCGTTTAAAGCCAGTAAGTTGGTCTGTTCGGCAATATTTTGAATCGATTCTACCAACGTGGAGATATTCTCACTCTTCGAACTGACCTCCTCCACTTTCCCTGAAGCTTCCGTCAGGCGATTGACCAGGTGATCCACCGAACTGATGGTTTCGTTGACCTTCTTCGAGCCTTCATCAACGAGCTTTTCAACCGCATGCATGGACTCAGAAGCGGAACTGGAATTTCTCGCAACATCATCAATGGTGGCAGACATTTCATTCATTGCCGTGGCAATCTGCTCTATTTCCACCTGTTGGTTGCGAATCTGCTGTTCAGAATCGGTGGACAATGAAGCGGTCTGCTGCGCAACAGTTTCCAGTTGTCGTACAGAATCCTGCAGGCGCCAGATCACTGTTTCCAGTTTGTTCTGCAGAAAGTGATGTACGGTTGCCAGTTGTCCCAGCTCATCATTTCTACCGCCATAAATCAGCCGGGATACCAGATTATCGTACACCTTGCGGGAGTTATCCGCGGCAGCCCGATATGGGGAGCTAATCCAGGCTCCCGCCCCTGCCCCCAACACCAGCCCAATGATCATGGATACCAGCATCGCCGTAGTGCCGACGTTTCCGACAAACAGGTTGACAGCCACCGGTAGCATGGTGAGCAGCACCGCTGCCATGACTTTGAAATACAATGACCAATGGCGAGGGGCCAGTTTGACATCCGGCATCTGTCCGGCGTTCAGTTTCTGATATATCTTTTCCGCCGTCTCAACCCGTCCGGTATCCGGTTTCACCCTGACAGACTGAATGCCGCTCTCTCCTGTTGATTTGGAGACAAAGGCGTCAACCCAATAATGGTCGCCGTTTTTACAGCGGTTTTTGACGATTCCCATCCAAGGTTTGCCGAGCTTTAGGGTATCCCACAAATCCTTGAAAGCCGCCGGAGGCATATCAGGGTGGCGCACAATATTGTGCGCCTGCCCCATCAACTCTTCCTGAGAGAATCCGCTGACGCTGACAAAGTCATCATTTGCATAGGTAATGACACCTTTGTCCGTAGTTGTTGAGACGATATGTATATTGTCAGGGTAATTCTTATTAACCTGAGTAACCGGTGTATTCTTTCTCATCTTTAACCTCGATGACATTGTTACGATCCGAGTTTCCGAATGAGGTCGGTTGAGATCGCATCCATGGTTAAAGCATAGAAATTATTGCCGGGTAGTCAAACCGTTTAGGAGGAGACAAAAGTAGAAATCTTCTGCCTTCTCTACACGTAACTGTATGATTTTTAAACTGAGGAGATTATCTTTCCCAATCACGCCCTCAGCACCTGAATGACCTCGAACAGTGCATTCAGATTGTGATAATCACACTTGGAACCCGCCTCGCTTTTCCGATTACTGACACAATGGTTGTTGCGAGTCAGAAGCCTAAACCAGGCTCCGTGCGTATGATCAACGAAATGGTTCCAACAATACTCCCACAGCTTTTCACAGGACTGCCAGTAATTGTCATCGCCTGAAGTCTGCGCAAGCATGGCAGCGGCTGCCAGTGACTCCGCCTGCACCCAAAAGTATTTGTCGTCATCGCAGATTGACCCATCAGGAGCAAAGCCATAATACAGGCCCTGGAAATCATGGTCCCAGGCGACCTCCATACTTTTATCAAACAGAAAACGGGCTCGCTGCAGCCACTCGGGGTTTTCATCATGGCGGTGCAGCATGAGTAACAGTTTACTCCATTCGGTCTGATGGCCCGGCTGAAAGCCCCAGGGCTTATAGAGATTTTTGGGATCATCACGATTGAAGTCCCAATCGATACTCAAATCCTGATGATAATGCTCCCAGATCAACCCCTGCGTGTCTGAGACCAATTGACCGGTAAATATTTCAGCAAGTTGTCGGGCTCTGTCCAGGTAACGGTTTTGACCGGTTGCCTCATAACAAAACAGGAGGGCTTCACAGGCATGCATATTGGCGTTTTGCCCTCGATACCCGGACACTTCAGACCAATCCGCACTGATTTCGTCCGCATATAGCCCTTGCTCACTTAACCAGAATTCCGATTCCCATAGTTCCCAGACTTCATCAAGCCATTCAGCCGCTCCGGGTTCCCGGGCCTTAACCGCAGCGGACAACGACAGCATGACAAAAGCATAGCCGTAACAATACTGAGTAAGATCTGCGGGCTCGTTATCTTCCAACGTCCAGACAAATCCCCTACTGTCCTGTCGTTGATGACGAGTTTTCAGGAATTCAAAGCCATGTTGGGCATGCTCCAGCATCCATTGCTCTCTGAACTCGAAGTATCCCCGGTAAAAATTGAACATCATGCGGGTGCTGCTGACCAAGTGCTTTGTTCCGTGATCAAACACCTCACCGTTATCAAAAAAATTCTGAAAATATCCTCCTGCCGGGTCAATGCAGCGATCCCGATAGAATTCAAGAATCTCCCGACAATGCTTAACGAGAAACGTCTCGTTACGATACATATCCATAACTCCCATTAGATAACCATCTAAGCCACGGCTGGTTTCAGTGCTATCCTGAATCAGAAATCAGCCGGGCGGTTTAATCATCATCCCCTGCCCCCCTCCAGTGGCCGGAAAAGTGCCGCTTGCGATACTGCAGAGGAGAGATTCCAAAATATTGTTTAAAGACCTCATAAAATCGGGTCACCGAACCAAAACCACAGGAAAAAGCAATCTGTATGACCTGTTCATCAGTACTCAGCAATAATTTTTGAGCCTGGCTCAGTCGTCGGGCGGTCATGTATTCCAGAATGGTGGTTCCCAAAGACTTTTTGAACAACCCCATTAAAAAGTTTTTGTTCAGCCTGACAGAATCCGCTACCTCAGCGACACCTATAGGACTGGTGTAATTCTGATGTATATATTCCAGAGACTTTAACACATGCGAATTCAACGCCTGACAAGGACCACCGCTGGAACCGTGGCATTCCTTAAGATTCGGACCAAGTTTACGCCTCAGAAACAGACAGACTTCGTCGAGCACCAACTCCTCCAGAGCATGGTCCTGCAGACCCAGCTCTGACTGCCACCTTGGTAAAAGAGATTCGTTACAGTAATAATCCTGGGACAACAACAGAGGATACCCATGGAGAATTTCGGTCTTATAGATGGAGGGTAACTTCAGGTTGAAAAACGCCATGAGAGACAGACGCAAACAATACAGATCAACATCTTCCGCCTGGGTAAAGCGGTAGGGGTGCATTCCGGATAAAAGAATTAAATCCCCCTGCTTTACGGCCATCTGTTTGCCCGCATACTCTAGCTGCATACTTCCGTGTAAAGGGAAAAGCATTTCCACACCGGGATAATGCTGAATATCTTCTGGAGCACTGTCGTAGGAAATCAGCGCAAGCGAGCACCGTCTGGTGTCGCTCTCGGGCTGAAACTCCACAGCCGGACAGCTCGACATCTGACCAAATTTCACGTTCAGCTCCTGACCAGTATTCTTATTTTTAGAGATTGCCGGAGTAGAAATTTCTGTCTTATCAGACCAGAAAACTACAGCCCCGCCAAAGCGGCTGGGAAATATATCCGGCAGATGGTCGCATTCCGTTATCTAAAAAAAACGGCGACCGGAAAACCGTGCCGCCGTTTTCGAGGCTAGATCCTGGCCTCTGTTTCGCTGTCGAAGAAGACAGCTTTTGATAAGTCCACCATAAAGTCCATCTCCTCTCCGGCTTTCACTGCAGAGTCTGGAGCCACCCGGCAGCCCACCTCTACACCGTTGAGGTCGATATGGATCAGAGTATCCGGACCTGTAGGCTCAACAATTTCCGTTTTCGCCCGGACCACCACCACGTCTTCTCTCTCGACTTCCGTGATGTTTACTTCACTGATCCGCTCAGGACGAACACCCAGGATAACCTGACGCCCCTCATAATCTTTCAGGGCAGCTCCTCGCTGACCTAAAGGCAGGCTGTAGGTACGGCCATCGGCAGTGGTCACTTTAGCCACCAGCTGATCCTGCTCTTTCTGAATAGGCGCCGGAATGAAGTTCATTGCCGGAGATCCCATAAAACCGGCAACAAAAATGTTGGCGGGTTCGTCGTAAATTTCCTGGGGAGTACCAAACTGCTGCACAATTCCGTCTTTCATTACCGCGATACGGTCAGCCAGTGTCATTGCCTCGATCTGGTCGTGGGTAACGTAGACAATGGTTGTCCCCAGATTCTGATGCAGCTTCTTGATCTCGGTCCGCATCTCAACCCTTAGCTTGGCATCCAGGTTACTCAGGGGCTCGTCAAACAAATAGATCTTCGGCTTACGTGCGAGAGCACGTCCCATTGCCACACGCTGACGCTGGCCACCGGACAACTGAGACGGCTTGCGGTCCAACAAGTGCTCTATCTGCAACATCTTGGCAACACGATCCACCTCTTTCAGGCGATCTTCCTTGGGAACCTTACGCATTTCCAGGCCAAAGGCGATGTTATCCCGCACATTCATGCTGGGGTACAAAGCATAGCTTTGGAAGACCATCGCAATATCACGGTCCTTCGGAGAGCTACCGGAGACATCTTTGCCGCCAATAAGAATGCGCCCGTCAGTGATGTCTTCCAATCCTGCGATACTATTCATCAAAGTGGACTTACCGCATCCGGAAGGACCGACCAGTATCAGGAACTCACCATTCTCGATGCTGATATTGATTCCCTTCAGAACTTCTGTCTTACTGCCGAAAACCTTGCGGACATTATCAATTTCCAACGCAGCCATGTTGCTAACCTCTCTTCATTCAGGGCCGCTTTACGCACGACCCTGCATAATCATCAAAATTCAGGGAAAACTCTTTAACCTTTTGCCGAACCGTTTAACCTTTTACCGAACCGGCGGTTAACCCTCGAACGAAATACTTGCCTGCCAGGACATAGACCAGCAGCGTAGGCAGACCGGCAATAATCGCTGCCGCCATATGAACGTTGTATTCCTTAATCCCGGTAGACGTATTGACCAGGTTATTCAGCGCTACGGTAATAGGCTGGGTGTCACCACTGCCGTATACCACGCCGAACAGGAAGTCATTCCAGATCTGAGTCGTCTGCCAGATGATAGTCACCACAATAATCGGGCCCGAGATCGGCAACAGAATTCGCCAGAAAATTCTGAAGAAGCCCGCCCCGTCCAACTGGGCAGCTTTGACCAGTTCACTCGGGATATTGACGTAGAAGTTACGGAAAAACAGCGTGGTAAAGGCTACGCCGTAGGCCACATGAACCAATACCAGACCGGCAGTGGTGTTAGCCAGCCCCAGCCAACCCAGAGTCTGTGCCATAGGTAGCAGCACAACCTGGAATGGAATGAAACATCCGAACAACAGCAGACCGAAGAACAACTCACTGCCACGAAAGCGCCACTTGGTCAGTACATATCCGTTGATGGCTCCGACTGCTGTCGAAATCAGTACAGCAGGCACCACGATTTGAACTGAGTTGAAAAAGTAACTGCCGACACCTTCACACTTCACACCGGTACAGGCGGAAGACCAGGCTTTGATCCAGGGCTCAATGACGAACTCCGCTGGCAGGGAAATCAGGTTACCCGCACGGATATCGCCCATTGTCTTAAACGATGTCAACAACATCACCACCAGCGGCAACAGATAAAACAAGGCTGCGGCAATCAGCAGAGCATGAATAATGCCCCGATTAATCCAGAATCCCCAGGAACGCTGGGCCATGTGTGTATTAACCATTGCGGGTTCCTCTCAACTCTGAATACAGGTAGGGAATCAAGATCGCCAGAACACCGCCCAACATAAGCATGGCGCTGGCTGCTCCCAGACCGATAGAACTGCGTGTAAATGAGTGCGCGTACATGAATGTGGCCGGCAGGTCAGTTGCATAACCTGGTCCGCCACCGGTCATCGCCATGACCAGGTCAAAACTCTTGATGGCAATGTGCGAAAGAATAATGAATGCGCTGAAAAATACGGGGCGCAGACTGGGGACAATAATTCTCCAGTAGATACGGGGCATGCTGGCACCGTCCATCTGGGCCGCCTGGATGATCGAATTATCAATGCCTCTCAGTCCAGCCAGGAACATGGCCATGACGAAACCTGATGATTGCCATACCGCAGCAATTACCAGCGTATAGATCGCCATATCAGGATCAACAATCCAGTCAAAAGAAAAGTTTTCGAATCCCATATCCCGAACCAGCTTTTCCAGTCCAAGTCCAGGGTTCAACATCCACTTCCAGGCAGTACCGGTCACAATGAAAGATAGCGCCATGGGATAGAGGTAGATGGTTCTGAGTACACCTTCCCGGCGAATCTTCTGATCCAGCAGAATGGCCATCATAACGCCGATAATCAGGCAGATCAGAATAAACAGTCCACCAAATAACCCCAGATTCGTGTAGGCGGTTTCCCAGCGAGGGTTATCAAACAGCTTTTCATACTGGAGTCCGCCAACGAAGCTATAGGATGGTAAGAACCGGGAATTCGTTGCAGACAAAACACCGGTCCAGATGATGTATCCGTAGATAAAGACCAACATCATAATGAATGTTGGTGCTACCACCATCTTGGGTATCCAGTGCTCCATCCGCTGCAGCAACCCACCTGATTGCTTTGCTGCCTGCAGAGGCTCTTCAGCACTCATCGTTATCGCCCTCATAGTGACCTCTAGTAGATATAAAGATAGCCCATTCCACAGAGAAGACTCCCTGTAGTCAGATTCATGATTTCAGAAGGAAACGGCTCCAGAGGCCCTGGAGCCGGTTATTATTACATGGCCGCTTTGACAGCTTGTGCCAGACGATTGACTGCGTCTTCTGCAGACAGGGAATCGTCGTTGAAGAAGTTGGTTACAACATCATAGATCGCACCTTGGATGTAAGATGTTGTGGACATACCGTGAGCCATACTGGGCACCAGGTCGCCGGTAGCCGCTGCGGCGTTGAAGGCGTCCATGGAAGCATCGGCACAGGAATCAAACTTCTCGCGGGACATGCCGGAGCGTACAGGAATCGAACCTTTGTTCAGGTTGAATGTTTCCTGGAAGGCAGGTTCCATGATGGTCTTCGCCAGTGCATTCTGGGCTTTGGCGTTTTCAGCATCGTTCAGCTTGAACATTGCAAAGCTGTCGATGTTGAAAGTGTATTGACCAGAAGTTCCTGGTGCAGGCAGACAGGCAAAGTCAACACCCGCTTTCTTGCCGGCAGCAACGAACTCACCTTTCGCCCAGTCACCCATGACCTGCATGGCAGCTTTACCGTTAATCACCATGTTGGTAGCGATGTTCCAGTCACGACCGGCAGAGTCTTTGTCAATGTACTTACGCAGGCCTTTGAAGGTTTTGAAGATATCGACCATTTTCGGGCTCTTCAAAGTGTCCATATCGTGGGTCACGAACGCCTTACGGTAGAAATCGCTACCGCCCATGCCCAGGGCCACAGCTTCAAACAGAGTTGCGTCCTGCCATGCCTGGCCACCATGTGCCAGAGGGATGAAACCGGCTTTTTGGATTGCGTCAGCCGCAGTGGAGAATTCTTCCCAGCTATTCGGGATACCAACACCGGCTTTCTTGAAAACTTCAGGGTTGGCCCACAGCCAGTTAACACGGTGAACATTGACGGGAACTGCGACGTAGTGGCCGTCAGACTTCATAACGTCTGAAACAACTTTGGGAAGCAGGTTGTCCCAATTGCCTTGCTTGGCGACAGGATCAAGATTGGTCAACAGACCCAGATCCGCCCATTCCTGGATATCAAGACCTTTGATTTGAGCTGCAGCAGGAGGATTGCCGGATACTGCGCGGGACTTCAATACGGTCATGGCACTTTCACCGCCACCACCAGCTACTGCGAAGTCTTTCCAGGAGTGACCCTGTTTTTCCAGCAGATCTTTAAGCACGGCTACCGATGCTGCCTCTCCGCCGGAAGTCCACCAGTGGAGCACTTCCACTTCACCAGCCTGTACGCTGGTAGCTGTAGCTGTGGCGCATGAGAGAACGATTGGAGCCAGATACTTTTTGAAATTTTTCATGATCAAACCTTCTGTTTATTTTTTTTAACCAGGTTTGCCAGTCAGCAAGCACTGATCGCTGTCAAACCCGAGATAAGCGAAAGCCCTGCTGAAAAGGCTGACAATTAGTATAAGGAGAGTTTTTCACCAACGGGGTAAGATAGAGCAACCTAATGTAACAAAACCTTACACCCTCATTTGACGGGCGTTACAGGGCAATCTTCCCGGATCTGACTCCCATTTCGCACATACATACGACGACGATATTGATTTGTCTCACCCCACCGGGCTTGTTTGAAAATTCTGCAACTTACTGAAAAAAGGCGATCAGCGGGCTGTATCAGAAAGAGGAAAGGTTGAGTATTGCTGAATAATTTTGTCCAGAGTTCCATTGCCCTTCAGCAGGGTAAGCGTGTCGTTAAAGTCGTGCAGAATATCCGAATATTTGCCTTTCTTTGCGGCAATAAAGATACCCACCTTGGAAATTGGATCAGAAACCACCCGTATTCTGTCCGACATCCCCGAAACCTGCAATTGATAGAGCCCGGACAGTCTGGAGTGGAGAAACCCATCGACAGTACCTTGGTCGGTCGCAAGAATATTGGCCGTCAAAGTGCCGTCAACCGTATTGAACAGCAGGGAGTCGCGCGCTTTGTCAACCACCTCACCATAGCTCCACCCCAGAATCACCCCAAAGGTTCTGCCCTTCATATCCTCAACAACCTGGTAATATTTGGGGTGGTTCATAACACTGAATACAACCATGTCCTCCTGGTAAATCGGGTCTGAATATTCCAGGTACTTCAGTCTTTCTGAAGTTTTCAGGATCCCCGCCACGATGGATTTACCGTCGTAAGCCATCTGCAGCGCACGCCGGAATGGATGTATTTGGACCTCTACCGGCTGATCCATGGCACCAAATACAGCCAGGACAATATCCAGGTACATTCCAGCGGGTTTGCCATTATCGTTATATAGAAAAGGGGGATTCTCCGGGTAGACGGAGATAAGATATTTGGAAGCCCCAAAGGCCAGACTGCTCATCGCAAGCGATAAAACCGCCAACCATTTTGAGATAACAGAAAGCCCGTTCCGCAATGACTCGCACCCAATGATTTCTGCTTTATTTTCAGTATAGCCGTTCTGTTAACGGGGATAGCAAAATCAGGCAATAATGGACTTCGGCAGTCGTTTTGTTCAGCCCGGACGATCAGTCCAGTGCCAGGGCCTTGTCGGTAATTGGCAGAGTCACCTCAACCACCAGGCCTCCTCCGGGATGATTCCGCAGGCGAATTTCGCCTCCATGTCCCTTAATAATATTCCTGACAATACTTAACCCCAAACCAGAGCCACCGGTGTTGCGATTGCGAGACTTTTCCAGCCGGACGTAGGGCTCAAAAATTCGTTCCATATCCCGTTCAGCCACACCGGGACCGTGGTCCCGAATAGTGACCATCATGGCTTCTTCTGTTTGCGACAAATGCACATTGACCGGTTTCTGAAGATCTACGACATGCATGCCCTTGGAGGTCTGCGACAAATGCGCTTCCGCCTGCCTTCCATAGAACACGGCATTATCCACCAAGTTGGTAAATGCCCGCTTCAGCGCCAGCGGCTTGCCCCAGTATTTTTTATTCACAAGACCAGTCAGGGACACCTGACGCTTTTCCAGGTTCGCGCCATCGCATATTTGCTGCAGCATGATGTTCATGTCGATGTTGACCGGATTCTCATGAATAGCGGTGTCTTTAACACACTGCAGGGCGCCCTGCACCATGTGCTCAAGTTCCAGCAGATCCTGCACGAACTTCCCTTTCACCTGCTCGTCCTCTAGCAGTTCGGCCCTCAGACGCAAACGGGTAATAGGTGTTTTTAAATCATGAGAAATGGCGGAGAAGAGAGTCTCGCGATCTTCAATATATCGCCGCAGCCGTTCCTGCATGGCATTAAAGGTTCTCGCTGCAGTCACCATTTCTGCGCTCCCGGATTCAGGGATGGGAGGACGATCGATATCACGCCCCAATTCCTCTGCGGCGCGGGACAGCAATTTCAAAGGTCGGGTCAGATAACGTATGGTCAACAGGGAAACCAGCATCACCAGAACTATGGTAATCCCCATAAACCACAAGCGATCTGCAGGCAGATTATCATTTTCCAGCAATCCATCCGGCGTGGGCATTAGGGTGGCGAGATAAAGCCACTCGTTTTCCTTGAGTCCCACCTGGATAACCAGAATCGGTGTTTTTGCCGGCTCCAGCAGCAGACTGTGGTGCCCCCATCCTGGCGGCAGGTCCAGCAACCGGATATCGTTGTTGAACACATGGAGTGTGGACGCCAGGGAAAAGTCCGCATGAAGATCAACTTCTGATCCCAACTGAGCCTTTAACACCTCGTTCATTTCCTCAAGAACCGCTTGTTTGAGCTCACTTTGAGGCGTGGGAGTGATGTTGATGTATTCGCTGTTGAAGGTGACGAAAAAGCGCGAGCCGCCGAGACGGCGCAACTGATCCAGCACGATATGGCGATAGTCCACGGGTAACGATTTGAAGAAGCGGACGGTTGAACTGATGCTGTAGGCAATCTGACTAGCCATACCGATCACACTTTCGTGGTGCCGGGTCTTGAGCTGGGTAACCCACACCAGCGACGACAATCCTTGCGCTGAGAGAACGGCAATCAATAACAGCAGAACAAAGCGGGATGCCAAAGATTTGGGTAACCACCGATTCAGGAATCTTCCAGCAGCGGCCTTATTCGCCCGCATCGACGTCCACCGGGACCGTTAACACATAGCCGGCACCTCGCACAGTTTTAATCAGGTGCGGATTCTTGGCATCATCGCCCAGACGTTGACGAAGACGACTCATGTGAACATCAATACTGCGATCAAACGGGCTACACTCACGACCATGTAGTACGTCGGAGATTTCATCCCGACTCAATACATCGTTGCCCTTGTTGAGAAACATCAGCAGCAGGCTGTAGTCCGCTCCGGTCAGATGGGTTTGTTCGCCATCAGGAAACTGCAACATACGTGTCGTGGTGTCCAGAGTCAGTCCACCAAAATGATAGAGTTTGGGTTGCTGGGCAGATTTCACCGGCTCCTGAACCCGCCGCAATATGGCTTTGATTCTTGCCAGCAATTCCCGGGGGTTAAACGGTTTGGCAAGATAGTCGTCTGCCCCCATTTCAAGCCCCACGATTCTGTCGGTCTCATCGGAGTTTGCAGTCAGCATGACCACCGGAACCCCGGATTCCCGCCGCAAGCGTTGGCAGATGGCGAATCCATCCTCACCGGGTAACATGATATCCAGAACCACCAGGTCGGGTGTGGATTGAGCCAACATCTGAAAGAACGCTTCACCATCGGCAGCCGATGACACATTGAATCCGTTTCGGGTGAGGTAATCACTCAACAGGGAACGAATCTCAGCATCATCATCGACCACTAAAATGTGTTTATTCTTCTGGGTCATCCCGTTCGACTTCTCTACGTCAAGTTCTCGTCAATTATCACTGGCCTTGAAGTGCCTTTGGCGGGATCATAGCACAAATTTCTGTTATGGCAGCGTCTGACAGCCTTGCCAGCGGTCGTCCACAGGTTAAAGTGGGCGGTCAGAATATACTTTCAGGAGAGCAGTGAAGCTACATGTATTTCTTTCTCGATGTCTTCGGTATTGCAGTATTTGCCATCAGTGGCGCATTAAGTGCCGGACACAAAAAGCTTGATGTTTTCGGGGTTCTGGTCGTGGCTCTGGTGGCTTGTCTGGGTGGCGGCACCCTTAGAGACCTGATCCTGGACGCCCACCCGGTTATATGGATTGCCAATACTTCATACCTATTTATCGGCATTCTCGCGGCACTTGCCACTTTTGTTCTGGTACGAATGCACTGGATTCCCAAACACACGCTGGAAGTCTGTGACGCGATCGGACTGGCCTTTTTTACCCTGGCCGGTACCCAAAAAGCCCTGGCGCTTGGGCACAGTACTGAAATCTGTCTGTTGATGGGCTTGATGACCGGCGTTGCCGGCGGTGTGCTCAGAGACATTATCTGCAATGAAATACCTCTGATTTTCCACAAAGAGATATACGCGACTGCCGCAATTGCAGGCGGGCTGATCTTCCTTTCTCTACACCACTTTCAGGTCAACGAACAATTGGCGGCAATTCTCGGCATGGCGACGACTCTTGTCTTCCGATTAGCCGGGATATTCTTCGGCATCTCACTACCCGCCTTCCTGTTTTCTGAAGACGAAAGGAGTAACGAATAAGATGCCATCGTAGCTTTCTATTTTGATATTCATTCATCGTTCTCCCTACCCCCAACGACTCCTTCAGGCTGGCAGCCTCCGTACGATTGTCTATTCTAAACAATATCTTTTTGAATTTTTTGATACTTAGGCCACGCATATCACCGGCCCGGATCAAGGGCACTCAAATTGCTGGCTAACGGGACACAATCCTGAAATGAGACTGAAACGGTTGCAAAGTGTTTTATCAGAAGTATGCGTTTCTGGCTCCTGGTCCGTCGTTCACCATGTTGTTTTAATGGACACCCCATTATGAAGAATCTCTTATCTCTATTTAAAAGCAGGCTGTTAATGCCGGTATTCCTGGTTTTGATTGCCGCAGTTGCCTTGCAGATATTGATTAATACCTGGCTGACCCAGTCCCAGGTACAGGGACTTGCAGAGCAAATTCAAAGGGATTTGAACGACAGCACAGCCACCGTTAACGCCGAGCTTAAAGTGGCGGAAAAGGCGGTGCTGGAAAGGCTACAGTCCATGAGAAGTGATGCCGCCTCCCAACTGGGACAAAGCCTCAATAAAGCCTTAACGGAAACCCAAACCAAGATTGAATCTGACATCAAGGCCTCCATGACCACGAACGCACAGAATCTGGCGGATATTGTGGCAGCCGTGGCGGCCCCCTCAATCTGGGATCGGGACGTCCCCGTCCTGACCAGTCTGGCGGAAATGGCCGATGCCAATGAATCGGTGGTGTTTGCCGGCTTTTATGATCAATACGGCGAACGCCTCACCCGCTATGTGGACCGCACCGATGAACGCTTGAAAGAGTTAGTATCCAAGGGAACAGGTAAAGGCAGCCTGGGTAAAGCCATTAATGCGGCAGAGAATGATCCCTCCATTATTATCATTACTTCTGATATTTCTCCCAATGAAGTCTCCATCGGCAAATTCATCATGGGACTGAGTACCGATCGCATCGATCGTGAAATGCAGGTACTCAAGGGCGAATTTGAGCAATTGACCACACAAAGCCAACAGGCGGTATCCACCATTCTTGATGAGCAAAGCGGCCAGGTCTCCTCTCGTCTGGCACAATCCCTGGCACAGACCGAAAAAACCTCTACAGAGGCCAGTACCCAGGTGCTGGAAACCATCGACGGAGGTGCCAATCAGATAATCGCCAGCTTATTTATGACCGCCTTTATGTTGGGGATCGCTCTGTTTATTGTGATTGCGCTGATGCTTGGTGTCCGCGTCCTGCTGAAAGTTAACGTCCTGAAGAGTGCGATATGGGATATCGCCGAAGGCGAAGCAGACCTGACACAGCGAGCCAACGTCAGAGGCAAAGATGAAATCTCCCATATGGCGGAAGGCCTGAACCAATTTATCGCCCGCATCCAGAATATCATCATAGAGGTGGCCAAGTCGGCCCAGGCGGCCACTCTCAAAGCTGGAGAATTGACCGCCAACAGTGATCAGGCTTCCTCTGCCGTCAATAAGCAGAAGCAGGAAATCGACCAGATATCGTCAGCGATTACGGAGATGTCTGCCAGCATCCAACAAGTGGCAGAAAACGTTCAATATGTTGCCAATGACGTTGACCATGTGAATGCGGAGACCAAGGCTACTGCCACAATCTCGCGTCGCGTCAGCGGAACTCTGTCTGCCATGGTAAGTGAAGTGGAAGCTGCCGCCACTGTCGTACGAAAACTGGATCACCAGAGCCAGGAAATCGGTTCCGTGCTCACCGTCATTAAAAGCATCGCGGAGCAAACCAACCTGCTGGCACTAAATGCCGCAATCGAGGCTGCCCGAGCTGGCGAAAGTGGGAGAGGGTTTGCTGTGGTCGCAGATGAAGTCCGTAATCTTGCGAGCAAAACCCAGCAATCCACGACGGAGATAGAAGACATCATCACTCAACTGCAACTCGGCAGTGAAGAGGCCGTTGCCGCTATCGAGAACGCCTCGCAAAAGGTACAGGTATCCACTGAATCTTTCAGAGAAGCGGACCAAAACCTGGAAAATATTCAGAACCTGGTGAGTAATCTACACGGGCGAGCCACTGAGATTGCCTCGGTAGCGGAAGAACAAAGTGCCGTATCTGAGGAAATCACCCAGAACGTGACTCATATTGCTGATTCCGCAGAAACCACGGCCACCGCCATGCATAAGGCAGAACAGGCCAGTACGGACATCAGTCAGCAGATCAAAGCTTTAGAGGTTCAGGCATCACAGTTCAAAGTGTGACCCCAGGGATTAATGGAGGATGCCCTTCACGGGCATCCGTCATCGCTAAGATCGCTAAGATCGCTAAGATCGCTAAGATCGCTAAGATCGCTAAGATCGCTAAGATCGCTAAGATCGCTAAGAAAAAGACTAGCTCAGCGCGCTGTGCAGCGTGTGGAGCACGTCGTCTGTTTCATTCCAGCCGATACAACCGTCAGTAATGGATACTCCATACTCCAGGGGCTGTCCTGGACAGACTTTCTGTTTCCCTTCATTGAGGTGGCTCTCGATCATGACGCCCATGATCGGTGAATGTCCGAGGCTCAATTGACGGGCCACTTCCGCAACCACATTGCCCTGCTGGCGATAATCTTTACCACTGTTGTCATGGCTGCAGTCCACCATCATGCGGGACGACATGCCATGCTGCTCCAGAATCTTGCTGTACCGCTTCACAGAAGCTTCATCGTAGTTGGGCTTCTGTGCCCCGCCACGCAATACCAGGTGAACGTGAGAATTACCGAGAGTTCTTCTGAGCTGTGGACGACCACAGGCTGACAGGGTGGGATAAGCATGAGGGGCCTGGGCAGACTGCATGGCTTGAATGGCCACATCGACGCCACCGTCAGTTCCATTCTTGAAGCCTACTGTGGACGTGAGACCACTGGCCATCTCGCGGTGCAATTGACTCTCCGTAGTACGTGCACCAATGGCGGTCCAGGAAACCAGATCCTGGAGGTAATCAGAAACAATCGGGCTCAGAGCTTCTGTCGCCAGTGGCAGCCCCAGCTCTGCCAGGGAGACCATCAGCCGACGAGCCTCTGACAACCCCAATGCCATATCGTGACGTCCGTCCAGGTGTGGATCGTATACCAGCCCCTTCCATCCGACGGTGGTGCGAGGCTTCTCTACGTAGGCGCGCATCACCAGCAACAGTTTATCGCTCAACTGAGTCTGCAGTTGCGCCAGCTTGCGGCCGTACTCAATGGCGGCATCCACATCATGAATGGAACAGGGGCCGACCACCACCAGAAGACGCTTGTCAGTACCATCCAGAATGGCGTTGATCTGTTCCCGATGGGACTGCAATTGCAGCTGCAAAGTTTCCGATACAGGGTAACGCTCAGCCAGTTGCTGGGCAGAAGGTAAATGGTCTTCAGTCATGGACTCGGATACCGCACCGTTGATCTGAATTTCTGAATTCTTGAGGGTTGATTCTAAAATAGCCTGGTTCATCAGTATTACTCCTTTGGATTCGTTTCGCATTAAATTGTCTGGGTCATTTCACTTTCTGAATCTTATTTGCCTGAAAAGGCGGTTAGATTTAGTGACTAAACCGAGACTGGCACCACCAGCGAATCCAATAGAAGTGATAAGGTTCCCACCGCCGGAATACTGACTGCATTCTGGATGCTTCCACCTTATCTTGCTGATTTTCCTGACCTTTCATTTTAATTCCCGTTTTCTCAGGTTTTCCGGTTGTACCTAGTTGAGCGATCCTGCAGATCCGGGACATAAAAAAAGCCCCGAGGGTGCGACCTTCGGGGCTTTTGGGTTTCCGGAAGGCCGCTTGCTTAAGCGTTCCTTCCTGTAATTCTTTTCAGGCGGCGCGCTTAAAGGTTCTAAAAAAATAAAACCAAAAGTGCCAACCGCTAAAATAAGCGCCAGATGCAACAACACCTTCAGCCGCTGCTGAATGGTTGATTTTGTTGTTGATGAGTGCGCTTAAAGTATTCATGGGCCTGAGTCTATCCGCTAGCCGAGGGTTTCTGCAACCCTTAATTCGACATAATTAACATTTTTTCTCGATATCCGTGACTCGCCTCAACGCAATTCATCCAGCAGCTTCTTTTTGGCTTCATTAATCTTGGCCGCCAGATAATTACTGCCTCCCCGGTCCGGATGAAATTTCTGCATCAGTCTACGATGAGCCTCAACGACTTGCTCTTTGGTCACCTCTCCTTCCAATCCCAGGATATCCTTGGCGTCATCCATACTCATGGAACCATTCGAGCTTCTATCACGAGAACCGACATCGTCCACTTCGAACTGTGTCCTCCAATGCACCCCATAGGTTCGTTCAAAGTAGGTTTCCAGGACTTCAATGCTATCGCTATAGCCTCGCACTGCTGTCCGGTACAGATCGGCCAACTGCTGAACAGACATAGCGCTAAGCCTCTGTCCAGTATAGGTTCCCGTCAGTATTGTACCGTCCATAGCACCTGAAGCATGGTCAAGACTCATCCTTATCAAGCTGGTTTCCAGAGTTGATTCCTGCCCTTGCCCCATAGAGCTCTGAGCATTTCCCATGAGTTGCCTGATCACCGGCAGTGATTTCAATATCCAGGGCAACTGTCGCAGTATCAACAGAGCCGCCGCGCCAAGAGCTGCCAGAATGTGCAGTCTTCCTGTAATCACCAACATCAACAGGATGATGCCGGCCAGCCCCAGCGCGATATAGATCATCCTTTTCTGGCTGGGTGTGGAGGGATTCTTGAAAGCGTTATTGAGCAGATAGAACACTACTAACAACAGCGCAATTCCCAAAAATATCTGCACGTCGATAAATCCTTAGAATTTGTTTTTTTGACTAAATCAAAATAATACTCGCAGGTCTAAAATTAATACCCGCATGTCCACAATTATTACCCAAAGGCCGGAATCAGGACGACAGCCGGAATAGCATAATTATGTGACAGTGACATGTGACAAAGACATGTGACAAAACTATGCGACAGACTGGCATATGGCAGACCGATGCCGTCAACGCTTGGGTGAAGGCAACTGTCTGATTAATTCCAACGCCCGCGTATTCTGATGACGTCTGGCATAATCTTCCAGTGCCATATAACCACCAGCTGCGTATTCTGCGACAGCCTTCAATAACTCCTTCAGCTGCGCAACGCTCCCAGCGTCAAATCGACAATAGGCACCACCGGTCAACTGAGCCAGCTTGCGATACACCGCTTCCACCCTGGGATCATAACCTTCCTGGAAAATAAACAACGGCATTCCCAATAGCCCCAGTTGCCCCGCCAGCTTGTACAGGTCCTCAGCACTCTCTTCCAAGGCATCACCAACAAAAACAGCCGCATTCACTTTGTGCTGACGGGTTTCATTCTGCATATGCTGCAGTGTTCTTCCTAACTGAGTTTGCCCTGCCTGACAATATACCCGTGTCATCTCATTGGTCAGCCGTTCAGGCTGATCTACCCAGGAACTATGATAAAACTCCAGCAGTCCCCGGTAGTAGGCAAACTGTACTAACAAACCTGTGTCATGACCGGCAGCCAACAGCATTTCTGCCTGCAACTGGCTGGCCTGATCCCACAATGGCTGCCGGCTCATTGTCGCATCAATGGCAAACAGCAACCTTCCTTTACCATGCCGGGGAGCCGGTGGAGTTGATTTGACTTTTGCCAGAAACTGATCAATATCCGATCGTTTTGCCGGTGGCTTAGCGCCCTGTCCAGACATGGATAAAGTCCTCCTGCTGTTTCCCCCTAATCTGCTATCAGCACAAGCAAATATCAACCTGAACAGGCAAATATCGACACCCTGCGCGCCAAGAATGCCTCGCTCTCTTCATTCGCTGCGTAAAATAACTTAAAGTAAGCTCCCTGTTTAACACCTGACCAGAGGTATATCGTGATCGTTTATCAAGGCCATGAAGGCGCCTATTCCCACCTAGCCTGCAAGCATGTATTCCCCGATAAGGAAGCGCGGGCCTGCTCATCGTTTAGAGCAGCCATGGAGGAAGTGGAACAGGGCAAGGCTGAGTTGGCCATGATTCCTCTGGAAAACTCAACCGCTGGCAGAGTTGAGGAAATTTACCGCCTGATCCCCAAAATGAGCCTGTTTATCATTGAGGAGCATTTTGAGTCGGTCAATCACTGCCTGATGGCGCCCGATGGGGCAACCAAAGACAGCATCAAAACCGTATATTCGCACCCCCAGGCACTTGCCCAATGCAACGAGCATATTCGTCAACTGGGCTATAACCCGGTAGCGACTCTGGACACTGCCGGCGCTGCATTACAGGTCAGTCAAAGCGGCAAGACTGATGCCGCCGCGATCGCATCGAGTCTGGCAGCAGAGCTGTATCAACTGAACATTGTTGAACAGGGATTCCAGGATCAATCCGGCAATACCACCAGATTTATTATTCTCTCCCATGAGCAGAACTTACCTCCTTTGGAGCCAGGTGTTGCCTATATCACCTCATTGCTGTTCAAGGTCCGCAATATCCCGGCGGCTTTGTATAAGGCCTTGGGAGGGTTTGCCACCAATGGGGTGAATTTGGTGAAACTGGAAAGCTATATGCCCGGCGGCACTCTGAATGCCAGTCAGTTTCATGTGGACCTGGAAGGCCACATCAACTCACGCCAGCTTCAACTGGCGCTGGAAGAGCTGAATTTCTTTGCTGAAGATGTCCGCATACTGGGCACATACAGAGCACATCCCGCACGTGCCAGCCGCAGCTTTCACGATTAAACGATCATATACCGATGAGAAAACGGCAGCGGATTGAACGGCTGCCGCCCTCACCTGACGGAGTACCCGATACCATGACCCAATGGCTGAACGATATATCCATCTTCGCCGTCAACCTGGCACTGAAGGCCGGTGAAGTCATCGAAAAAGAGCAACGCCATGCGGCCTTTGAAACCCAGTTCAAAAGCCACCAGGAATTGGTTACTTCAGCTGATCTGAAGGTGGATGAGATGATTCGGAAAAGTATCCAGAGCAACTTCCCGGACCATGTCATTTTGTCTGAAGAAGGCGCCAACGATCTTTCCAAAATCAAGGACACCAATGCCCCGCTATGGGTGGTTGACCCTATCGACGGTACCGTCAATTTTGCCTACGGCCATAGCCAGGTTGCCGTTTCTATCGCCTATTTCGAAGGCGGAGAGGCCAAAGTGGGCGTCGTTCATGCCCCAATGCAGAAGGAGACTTTTCACGCTATTCGCGGTCAGTTTTCCCACTGCAACCACAAACCTATTTCAGTCAGCGGCGAATCTGACTTCCGTCAGTCCTTGATCGCCACAGGTTTTCCTTACCACAAGAATACGGTGCATCATCTGGTTAAGCGGCTTGAGGCCGTTCTCAGCGAATGCCGCGACATCCGCCGCATCGGATCAGCAGCTCTCGATATCTGCTGGGTCGCCATGGGTCGTCTGGACGCCTATTACGAAACCGTCAGCCCCTGGGACTTTGCCGCAGCCCGCCTGATTGCATCAGAAGCCGGAGCCCGCTGCGGCCACCTGGGCCCTGTACCTGACGACATTCCGGAAGAGTTGTATGGTATTGACAATATCATCGCAACACCAGCGATCTACGATAGGTTGAAAGAGTTACTACAGGAAGCTGATGCGCGGGAGTAATCCCGCTTTGCTGTAAATGGCTCCTCCTCTGACGCAAGGAACACCTGAGACCCCTCTCTCATCCCTATCAGTTTGAGTTAATACGTCAACGAGGCCCTCATGACCAACTCAACGACCGACACCAGCCCCTTTGAGAATAAGCGTGATATAAATAAGAAGGAGAGAGAGGCCGGACAGAAAAATGCGATCACAGGCTCGCTATTGGGCTTGATGGTGGGCGATTCTTTAGGCTTGCCTTATGAGGGAATTTCTTCGCGGCGAATCTCCAAATTGCTCAAAGACAGGCCAAGACAGCGCCTGATTTTCGGTAAAGGTATGATCTCGGATGATACCGAGCATGCCGTAATGACGGCGGCATCTCTCATACAGTGCTGGAATGACTGGAATCACGTTCAGTCCAGCTTAGCCTGGCGATTGCGCTGGTGGTTTTTACGTTTACCGGCCGGGATTGGACTCGCCACGGGTCGCTCAATCATAAAGCTCTGGTTAGGCTTTCCTGCGAAATACAGCGGCGTGTATTCAGCAGGAAACGGCCCCGCAATGAGAGCCCCGATTATCGGTGTTGCCTTAGGAGATCAACCTGAGGTGATGAAGCGCGTTGTCAAAGGCTCCACCGAACTGACCCACAAGGACCCTAAAGCGGCCATTGCTTCCTTAGCTGTCGCACAGGCTGCTTATCTGGCAGCTCAGGGCGAAGCAGTGACGATCCAGAGCTATCGCAATAGGTTAACTGAATTGCTGACCCGTGAAGACGAACTGGCAGTCAATGAATTCCTGTCACTTATAGATTCAATCGATAAAAATTCGTCTATGGACGCAGTGGGATTCGCCAAGGTGCTGAAGCAAGAGAGTGGCATTAGTGGTTATATCTATCACACCGTCCCGATGGTTCTATTCATCTGGTTAAAGCATCAAAACGATTTTTCAGGTGCAATAGAATCGATGATTCGATTAGGCGGGGATACGGATACCACCTCTGCCATTTTAGGCGGAGTGATTGGTGCAGGTATCGGTAAGGCCGGCATTCCAGGAGACTGGCTGGACAATATTGCGGATTGGCCCATAACGGTGCGCTATGTCGAAAAGGTCGCAGCCCAATTGCAGCAGTGCAAACAAACCAATTCCAAAGCGTCTATTCCACTCTTACCCGGACCATTGATTTTTATACGCAACATGGTCTTTTTGATGATCGTGCTGCTACACGGTTTTAGACGGCTACTTCCACCTTATTAGCGTTCACCTATACTTCTTAACTATGAAAGCCCGACAGGCGCTTCATTTTTGGGATGCTTAATGTAGAACTTCAGCCGGATCTCTTTCGTTACGCCTGGGCCAAGTTCGATATCCCAACCCAGCACGCCTTCCTTGGACTGATATTCTTTTTCTGTCGGTTCGGGGTTTAACTCCACACCTTTGACCTGAATAACATCTGTTTTGGCTACTGGAATATGGTCAATGTATTTAACCGTAATCGATTCATCCTTAAGGTTCTCAATCCTGGTGAGAAACTCTATCTCTCTCGCCACACTGGACCGATCCACCATCCCGAAAAAGGTCTCTGCTTTTTTATCGCTGACCTTTTGCCTTGAAACCTTCACACCTCGATCAGCCCCCAGGTTAAAGACCATCGGCTCTCCTGCCGCTTTGTCCTGAAGCAGTGTATTCGCGATATAACGCCCACCGTAGTAAACATTCACAGAGCCAGGGAGCAGGTTGCTATCCGGTTGCACGGCACAGACGAAATAGGTGTGCGAATCAATTTTTGGGACGGAGTAGTGATAGAACTTACAGGGGAGCTTTTTCTGCATAATGGGCAAGGTTGCATCGTCGCCGCCCGAGTTAATCTGAACCCGCTGCGGTAAATCAAACTCAAAGGAGATCCCCTGCTCCCTTTGTTCAGCCTGCATGAAGGCCGCAGGAGCGGGCTCTTCCAGATCTTCCAGCATTTCTCCAGCAGCCGCAGCGCCAAGCATAACTTCGTGAGCAACGGGACTAGCGACGGGCATAGGCGGTGCACGGTAGATATCCAGTAACCAGCTATTCAAATTTGGCAGACGAGCGCTCTGGATAGCCACAGCATTGGAGATACTGATTTTGGTATTGGGCCAATCCTCACCGGTGCGCTGGGCTATTTTGGCAAATTGTTGCAGAGTAATTTCATCAGAATGACGATCTACATCGAGCTTATATATAGGTTGCCAGCTGGCCAACCCCACGTTGTAATAGATATCGAGCTTGGCTGTTTGCTCTTCGTTGCTCTCAAATATCACTTCGATCAGCTTCAGGCTTTTTTTGTCAGAACGGGCTTTATCCTTTAGCTTCTGGTCAATCACACTTATGGATTCATCGCGCGCTTCAATCCCGGCTTCAAGCTCTGTAACGCTTTGAGTGACGTCCTCATAACCTTCGGAAATAAATCCCATGATTTCGCGCATCTTCTCTACCGAAACCAGTGACGTTTGAATTTCTTGCGGCACTTGGACTTTTGAAAATTTCGAGATCGAATCAAGAAATTCCCGGCGCTTGAGCTCGTTCTCCTTCTTCTGGTCGAGCAATTGACGCTCTCGTTGCAATTGCTTCTTGTCCGCTTCCAGCTGCATCAGCTCTTGCTGTCGGAACTGCTTCTGCGGAACTTCCTTATACTGCACACCCACAATATTGCCATTGGCATACACCTCTGCTTGCACAGTATCGCCAAATACCTTAAACGCCGTTACCTCCACCGAGATAACATTCATGCCTTGCTTCAGTTGGGTCGAGACTGAACGTTTGACCTGTGCCTGGTCTGCAAATACGAGCACACTATCTATGGTGTTATCAGCACCGGATTCTAGAATGTTTTCTGGTTCTACATGGGCATGCATAGCAGTCGTCCTTTTATTTCTTAGGCGCTCTAGTCAGGACTTTCCATCCATCCTCTGTTTCAGCGACGTAGGTATTGAAATAGCTTACAAACCCACTTTCAGATTCACAATCCTCAGTCGCAATAAAGATATTATCTTGATGATGCCTCAATAACCCCAACTCGCAGCTCGCCTCGCTGAAATCTGGAAATCCGTATTCTCTAATTTCATGCCGATAGGTTAGTTCCAGCACTTCCGCCGCTTGAATAACCAACCCAGGGTCCTGATCAAATGAGTCTCCCAGGTCTCTTAGCATTAGCTTTGCCTCCTCCTTGAACCCTTTCACCGCAACGGCCGCTTCTATATTCTTCGCCCTATATGCCTCAATCAACAACGCCATTGCCTCAGCAGCACCGGTGTATCTGTCTTTTTCCAGCTGCTCCTCACTTACCGTCGAACAACTGGAAACCATCAGTGTCGCAGACAAAACGATGACTGCCGAAAGAGAACTATTTTTACTTGAGAGTAGGGGAACCATCCTCAATGTATTGGTATTGTCCATTACCTATTGCTTCCTTTTTTAATGACAAACCCTTCAATGCGGGAAATTTAGAGCTTGCCCCGAGGACATACTGTGCCAGCTTTACCAAGTCCAAGTATTTTGGCTTGTGAAATTCACTCGCTAGTATGTCTTTCTAAAATCCAGGCATAACGTGACAATTCCACCTTCCTGCCCTTCCAATTTCTGATCTTGAAATATCATGAACAGGCTACTGTCTGTATCAAAATGAAATTCAATTTCATCGTACTTATATATTAACGGGGTTTTCCTTTTTCCAAAGAAGCCCCCCACATCATCAGGATCTCCAAGTTTCCCTTTCACGGACTCTTTAGTGTCTATTTTTGAAAGAGACACCACTCGCCCCCTAATTTCTAGTATTAGTTCTTTTATGTTCATATTGGACCCTAACGCTTTGCACACCTGCACTAAACCAGATATTTCTTCGCTCGTAATGGTATGTCCTTCAATTCAATATCAAACCTCTGCAACCAGGATTTGATCCGATGAGTATCATTGGTCTGTTTGCGGCGTAGACGGGAACGATCAAAGAGCTTACGACCCGCTTCGGCATAGGAAGACGATTGTTTGATTGTATCAACCGCCAGAGTCAACGCATGAAGGTCAATCGCATCGATATTGCTAAGCGTGGTCTGGTCAATACAATCCAGAGCCGACTTATCCCCAACACATTCCCCAGTAGTATTGTCGCCGAACCAAATAGCTTTAAGTCGACTGATCTCTCTTTCAACATCATCCGTTCGAATAATGCCGCCATCGGACAACGTCGTCATTCTTCGGACACTGGCAATCAGATCACGGAAGTTTCCGCTCCATATAGCATCCTGATGCGAAGAAAATTCCACAAAGCGCCTGCGGGCATCCGAGGCCATACGAAAACGCTGATCAAGGGCTCGACTGACCTGATCAAGCTCGTAATCCAGATTAGGCTCCAGGTCTTCGAGGCGCTCTTTTAACCCCGGCAAAGTAAAGGTCCACAAATTTATCCGCGCCAGCAGATCTTCTCTAAAGGTTCCTTGCCGGCAGGATTCACGTAGATCGCGATTAGTTCCGGCAATCAGTTGAAACCTGCTTTCCTGCAGACGGTCACTTCCCAACGGATAAAATGACTGGTTTTCTATGGCAGACAACAACATGGCCTGCTCCTCAAGCCCCAACTCACCGATTTCATCCAAAAATAGCAATCCGTTATTCGCGCGCTGCAGCAGGCCCTCTCTGTTTTCAGACGCGCCGGTAAACGCCCCTTTTTTATGGCCAAACAACGCCGACATAGCATTGTCCCCCATCAGAGTGGCACAGTTGATCTCTACATAATCGCCGCTAATTTGAGATGATTTATGCTTTAACGCATAAATTCGCCGGGCAAGGTCTGATTTACCCGCACCGGTGGGGCCCATCAACAATATTGGATAGGGACTACGCCGACTGATAATTTCCAGCTCCTCGATCATTTGATTGAATTTCAGATTCAGTGTTGGAATGCCTCTTTTAAGATCATTCTCTTCAGCCTCTTTTTGCCGACGCACACGTTCTGCAACCGCATCATATTTGGAAAGATCCAGATCAATCACCTGAAACCTGGCTTCCCCGCCTTTTTCTCCTGGTGCGGTTTGAAGGATTTTTCCAGGAAAATAATGCCCTTCCACTAATTTATAGATACAGATCTGCTGAATATGGGTTCCGGTTGTAATATGAAAAAGATACTCGTGGTCAGGCTTAAAGTTGACCACCTCCTTCTCAACAAAATCAACCAAAGTGAGATGCACCTCAGCCAGCTCCCATGGATCAGCAAATCCGACCTGATGAAGACTGACGCAAACGTCACTATTTAGTTTCTGGATATCCTCCTTCACTTCCTCTGCCAACGCCCTCTCGTTGTCATAGAGCAAATGTACTTCAGAGACATTATCCATCAGGGCCAAAGACACCGTCGGCCGCCATCGGCGTTCAAATCTTTTTTCATATGCTCCCCGACGCTTTGACGCTTTATCCAATCTCTGCCCGACAATGGAATATATAACCTTTGAGGATGTCATCGCTCTTTACACCTACAGATAAACAATTATCCAAATTTGTTCCATGAATCACGGTTGTTATTTCATCAGTGTCATTCAAAGCACAACAGAATATCAAAATTTATAGTTTTGATATAAACACTATTTAAATAGATACCTTTATTGTTCACTTGAATAGAAATTTTCTCCTCAATTCTCACAATTTTGGGACTTTTCAAAAGTTGGCACGGAAAGTGTTAATACATATAAAAATTGCAGATGTAAGCACGAATACAAACAAGCTGCCTAACATCATTAGCAGCTAACTGTTTTTAAGAACTTTGGAATTCAGCATGAGACATGAACTTTTCACAATCTATTGGCCAACCGGCAAAGGCAACTATCGCCTTTGTGCCAATAGTATACGTGCGCTCAGTAATAGCGCCGCTGAAATGTGTCGACTGAATCTCCATGCTAAGCATGACATACAGCAAAGCAACTTGACTGATCCCTTCTGACTAGACGTCTGGAGGGTCACATGCGCCCTCCAGGATATCTGTTAATACCCGGAAACCTGGTGGGCTTATTGAGACACCAGGTTTTTTTGTGCCCGGACAACCGTGATAAGAACGTCCCGGATCCGGACACAAATCTGACTTAACAATGAAATATCGGATGGGCTGTCGATGGAGAGACAAGCAGACTGTAAATCTGTAGCCAAAAACTGCGGCGGTTCGAATCCGCCCCCATCCACCAGATGAATCGTGTATTCGGTAGGTTGGCAGAGTGGTAATGCATCGGATTGCTAATCCGACGTCTTGAAAGAGGCGCGTTGGTTCGAATCCAACACCTACCGCCATTATCAGTGTATTAACACATCGATATTTAGCACATCGATGAGCAAGTGAAACGAATTGTGGTCCTGTCGCTTAACAGGTTAAAGCACCGGCCTCATAAGCCGGCAGATGCAGGTTCGAATCCCGCCGGGACCACCAGATTTTGGGTTGATAGCTCAATTGGCAGAGCAAGGGCCTTTTAAGCCCGAGGTTGAGGGTTCAAATCCCTCTCGACCCACCAGAATGTTCCGGAATAGCTCAGTGGGTAGAGCGGGCGGCTGTTAACCGCCAGGTCACAGATTCGAGCCCTGTTTCCGAAGCCAGATATTGAGGGTTTGGCCGAAAGGTGAAGGCGCAAGACTGCAACTCTTGTTTCTGTCAGTTCGAATCTGGCAACCCTCTCCATCTTTTGAAAGATGGCAAATGATATACCCGTGTAGCTCAGAGAACAGAGCGCAGGTCTACGAAACCTGAGGTCGATGGTTTGACTCCATCCACGGGTACCAATTTAAACATGAGCGCAAGTGACGGAACTGGCATACGTACTGGTCTTAGAAACCAGGTTTTAGGGGTTCGACTCCCCTCTTGCGCACCAATTAACAGATCCAAAGGATCATTTGGCCGCTGGCGCAATGGGCAGCGCATCTGACTTTGACTCAGAGGGTTCCCGGTTCAAATCCGGGGCGGCCAGCCATTTGCATTATGGTGATCGTAGCTCAATGGCAGAGCGCCTGGTTGTGGCCCAGGTGATACGAGTTCGATTCTCGTCGATCACCCCAAATACTTTTAACCATATATTTAGCAACTGCACAGCATTTACAACCAAGCTTTAACAAAAGGAGCCAGCCGCTCAAAGACGCTGTTATTGTCATGAAGTACCCACTAATTCTGAAAATTACCTCAGGCGGCCAACCTCAAAGTTGGCTAACAGTGCACCAGGCCGCCCAACACCTGACAGCAGGAAGAGTCTCCTGGTCATTTGGCGAGACAGATATTGTCCTGAAAGGCGGTTTCAACAAAAAGGGATCCCAATCCTCTCTGGTGATACCTGCCATTCTGGCCAGCAGGAGCGACTACGCACGTATCGCGCAGTCCATCCCGTTGACCCGCCACAATCTGTTCGCCAGGGACCGATATACATGCATGTACTGCGGGGATATTTTTCCAGAGAGAATACTCACGATTGACCACATTATCCCGACAAGTCGCGGAGGGCATCATACCTGGACAAATACCTGCGCCAGCTGCATGGCATGCAACCAGCGCAAGGCAGCCCAAACTCCGGAAGAAGCTGGCATGGCACTACTGTCAGTACCTTATACTCCTAACCGATACGAGTATATGTATCTGCGCAACCGCGCAATTCTGGCAGATCAGATGGATTATTTGTCCAAAGGGTTTCGGAACTTCGTCGCCTGATAAGACACTGGCTGGGCTTACCCAACGACCCCCAGGGTGAACCCGGCCATTACTTATCTATTCAAAACAGCCTTCATGTCAGGAAAACGCTCGCTTGAGAGGAGGTATTCTCTGTAGCACCAACATATCCATGGCCAATATCACCAACACTGCGATCCCGGCCAACGGAAAAGCCAGACACAAAGCCAGCCCGATACAAATAGCCCCTTTCCAGAGAGGCATATCTATCGGCATTGGAGGTGCTACCAATCGTCCCGCTTTCGCAGGACGGCGCTTCCACCACATCACCACCCCACTGACACACACAAAGATGACTGACAGACAGAAGATTGTATTCAGCGCAATATTCCAGATTCCCATATCTCCTTCGTGAAAAGCGATTGAAACAGCCATGACCTTTCCACCTGGTGAATAATCTTCGTATTTCACATCGGCGAGAATTTTTCCGGTATAACGATCCAGATGCATCGTCCGGTCAGAAGAGGGATTTGTGGTATCGTCACTCATTGAATCCTGTGAAAGCGTCCAGACTCCTCCCTCCCCCTGAGGAAGGTTTACCTGAAACCGGCGCTCTCCAAAACCAACCGTGTAACCAAAAGCCACAACAGTATCAAGACTAATGGGTGTCCCAGTGGGCATACCTGTGACGCCAGCGACAGAGCCGGACTCAGGCATCGGAGTTTGTTCCAGCGCCCAGGGAACTTCCTTGATTGCGCCATGATTCATTGAGGCGTGAATATCATCGGACAACGGGACGTTATCCCATTTCTCCGCGGGAAAAGTGCTCCAGGCCTGCACGAACTTTTCTCCCCAGATTCCCGACCACGACAAGCCGGACAATAAAAAGACCAGTAATACTGCCGAAATATAAAAGCCAATACTTTGATGCAGCGTTTTCCATAGGGCACGACCTCTCAGCCTCAAATCCGGTATCAAAGTTTCTGCAAAGCTTGCCCCGTTTCTTGGCCACCAGAGATATAAGCCCGAGACAATCAAAACCACCCCCAATCCCGCGGCAATTTCGATCAACCTGTCACCAACATCACCTATTAGCAATGAACCATGTATATCATTTGCCAGATCATACAACCCCGCCCTTCGCGACCATGTATCAATATGCTCACCGGTGTAGGGGTTAACGGCTACCATAAGCGCCTCGTCACCCATATCCACCCGAAACAACGCTGCCCCATCTACATCCAATGGCCCGATATATTTTTTCAGCACTCCGCCGGGGATGGAGCTAACGGCCGTTTCTGCCTGCATGGAAACGGCGATAGGATCTCCCTTGGGTTGTACCGCATATGCCTTTTCTCCGTCGCGTCCGTCGATAACACTCGTCCAAAGCATCATCAATCCTGTTACGGCCAGCACGCACAGGAAGGGGATAACATAAAGCCCGGCATAAAAGTGCCAGCGCCATACGGCACGATAGAATTTTTCAGTCAGATTGGCTTCCTGGGTGGGTAAAGGTGAATCATGATCCGTTGCCATTTTTTTATTCCCTATACATTGTCATTCTTATCACCCCCGGGGATTCACCTCCCTGCGGGCAATCAGAATAGTAAGGCGTGCAATAAGGGAATGCCATATCCCAAGCGGATAAGCGACTAGAGATTTTTACTCATGCAATTTGGATAGAATACCACCCGATGAGGCGTAGCAGAATTGCGGGAATCTGAAAGCCCCACACTAATATAGATAGCCTGATATAGATTTCAGACTATCTATAGGCGGCTCTTCTTTTTGGTAGTGTTAACCATCTCCAGCACCTGACGGGTACAAAAATAATCATGGGCCAGATCAGAAAATATAACAGGAAGGTGATTGGCGCGAAGTTCGGCGTCATCTGTCCGAACAGCAGAATAGTAAGCTCACGCTGCCGCTCTCTGTCAGCAAGCAGGTTCTCTATCGGCCAATACAGCATCGCAATCAAGTCATGACCGTATTTGATCGGCAGCAAAAATGATGCGCCGATCAAAACGATAGCAATGGCTATTGCGAATATATATTCGAGAAGGAAACTTTTAATCACAAGCTTCTCACTCAGACCGAGCAATTCCCTGCCATACGATATCCCACTGAACCGGCCAGGCAGACGTAGGATCGTACTTGAATTGAGTTCTCACAAAACGCTGAAGCGTTCCCTCAATGACACTCACCAGCAATTGGGCGGCAATGGTACTGGAGACCTTCAACGAAACTTGATTTTGAATCTCAGCATTTCTGATCAGGCTGCGAAGCTCGGTTTCCAGACGGTCGGTAAGTCCTCGGGCACGCTGTTGGGTCCGGGGATTTTCACCCACCAGAGCCTCACCATTCATCAGACAGCTGAGGCCAGGGTTACGTTTGGCAAAGGTCAGCCACAACATGGCCACTTTATTGACTTTGTCCTTCAGGCTATCCGTTTCGCCGGCGATCACATTGATGCGACTGAACAGCGCTTCTTCCATAAATTCCAGCAATGCTTCAAACATTTTCGCCTTGCTGGGAAAATGCCGGTAAAGCGCAGCCTCAGAGACGCCAACCGCCTCCGCCAATTTTGCAGTGGTAATACGAGCACCACTTTGTTCCTGCAGCATGATTGCCAGACATTCCAGAATCTGCTGCTTACGCTGACCTCGTTCGGGTTTCACTATATTCTCCAGATATACTGCTTCAAGAGATGTTGATTATTAGTAGTTATCAGACAGGGCGGTTCCTTCCTATCCCTTACCGGAGAGCCGGCGTTGAATTTGCAGTTGCGGCAGGATCATCTACCTGATCACTCACAACCGCACAGATGCGTCCTTTCATCTGTGTTTAAAGGATTGAGTCAATGCACAGAGTAAAAACCGTACAGACTAAAAGAAAGTCCCATCAATCGGGGAAGAGGCACTAGCGTACAATTTACGCGGCATCCGTCCCGCAAGATAAGCTTCCCGACCACTTTCAATGGCCAAACGCATGGCGCGCGCCATACGCACAGGATCCTGCGCCGCAGCGATGGCGGTATTCATCAGAACACCATCACATCCCATCTCCATCGCAACAGTGGCGTCGGAAGCCGTCCCTACCCCCGCATCCACCAGAATCGGCACATTGGCATTTTCCAGAATGATACGAATGTTGTAAGGATTACGAATTCCTAAACCAGACCCGATAGGAGCTCCTAAAGGCATGACCGCAATACATCCTATTTCCTCAAGCTGCTTGGCCACCAGAGGATCGTCACTAGTGTAGACCATAACCTGGAAGTCTTCCTTTACCAATTGTTCGGCAGCTTTCAGAGTTTGTACGACGTCAGGATACAGAGTCTTCTGATCTCCCAGCACTTCCAGCTTTACCAGATTGTGACCATCCAAAAGCTCGCGGGCCAGTCGACAGGTACGAACAGCATCATCCGCGGTATAACAACCCGCAGTATTTGGCAGCAGGGTGTATCGCTCCGGAGAAATTACATCCAGCAGGTTAGGCTCATCCGGATTCTGTCCCAGGTTGGTTCTACGTACGGCCATGGTAACGATATCCGCACCGCTGGCCTCAATAGCCCTGGCGGTTTCATCCAGGTCTTTGTATTTTCCGGTGCCGACCAGCAATCTTGAGCTATAGGTCTTACCGGCGATAACGAGAGGTTTGTCTTGTCCAGGTGTGTTTTGTGTCATGAGATGTATGCTCGTGTTCTTATTGGGAGAAGAGATTGGAATGAAGTTCAGACGGGAAATCAGCCTCCGCCCACAGCACCAACAACTTCGACAACATCACCATCATTCAGCAAGGTTGTCGGGTGCAGGCTTTTAGGCAGTATTTCCTGATTCAGTTCAACGGCCAGGCGCTTTCCGGAAATACCGAGCTGCTGCAGAAGTTCAGTCACGGAAACAGAGCTTTCCAATGCACGGATCTCACCGTTTAGACGGATATTCAGCATAAAGGAATCTACCAGCTATTAATTTTTTTGTGATGATTGTTTAATTTATTTGTGATGATTGCTGTATCCGGTTGGCAATGACCGGTCAGGTATCTGAAGGGGAGCGACTTTCTACAGCCCCCCACAGCACCCCACTACCCCAAAGTATCCAGCCGATGATCAGGCTCATTCCCCCAACTGGAACCCAGGGACCCGATAACTGAATGATCCCGAAAGATTTGAGGTATAGCAGACCACAAAACAAGATCAGACCAGCAACGAAGCAGCCGCTGACCAGCATGACCAACCGTCGATGGCATAAAGAGGCCAGCAGACTAAGCAATACTACCCCAATACCATGCAAAGTATGGTAACGAAGTGCAATCGCAAATGTCGATGCGCCTTCCGGATAATGTAGCTGGACAATATGACTCCCTACGGCCCCCATGGCCACAGAGGTTCCGATCAGGATTAAACCAATTCCCAATCCAATTCTCTGCCGAGGCGACAATGAAGCAATAAATGCCGTAGCACCCACACTATTCATTTCAGCGACTCCACCCTACTCATCCCGATTACTCAACCTTCTCCTTTGCATGGCTTTCGACCTCGATGTATTCACCGGTATCGACATTCATTGCCCGCAAAACACCACCCCAGACACAACCGGTATCCAGTGCATGACATCGCTCAATGCCCGTTTTTCCCTGAATCGCGGCCCAATGACCAAATAGGATAGTGAGCTTGTCTTCACGGGGATACATGAACCAGGCCCTGAACCCTTCCGGCGCAGTTTCCAATCCTTGCTTGTGAGTCAACTCCAAACATCCTCCGGCATCCAGAAAACGCATACGAGTGAGATAATTGGTGATGACCCGCAGCCTTTCCATTCCCAAGAGACTTTCATCCCAACAATGGGGAAGGTTGCCATACATGGCATGAAAAAAATCTATGGCATGAGAACCACGAACCACTTGCTCCACCTCACCGGCAAGGCGCAGTGTTTGATCAACATTCCACTGCGGCGGAATCCCCGCATGAGTCATCATCAGATGACGAGACTGGTCGTAGTATGCGAGAGGACATTCTCTGAGCCACTCCAACAGAACCTCCGCATCCTCTGCCTCATACAGGTCCGACAACGTATCTTTCTTTTTGCTTTTCTGGCGACCGAAGTACACCGCCAGGGCATGCAGATCGTGATTCCCCAAAACAGACATCACAGAGTGCCTGAGAGAATAAATCAAACGCATTGTCTGCAACGACTCAGGACCACGATTAATGAGGTCCCCGGCGAATAGAATCTGATCCGATGCCGGATCAAAGTTCAGCTTATCAAGCAGGCGTCCCAGGGCATCATAGCAACCCTGAACATCCCCAATGGCATATACGGACATGTGGCTTCCAGGTCAGTGGAGTGTACGCGGTGTAGAGAGTACAAAGCGGGGAATGGGCGCGATGAATTCATGACCGTCTTCCGCCTTCATAATGTAATGGCCCTCCATGGTACCGACTTCCGTTTCCAGCACACAACCGCTGCTGTATTCATAGGACTTTCCAGGCGCAATCACAGGCTGCTGCCCCACCACACCGTCACCAGTCACTTCCTGTTGGCGGTGATCACTATCCGTGATTAACCAACGCCGACTCAATAGCTGAGCGGCTTTCACTCCCCGGTTAATGATGGTGATATGGTATGCAAACACATAATGATCGTTTTCAGGATCAGATTGCGAAGGAATATATTGGGTGCGCACTTGCACCTTGATGTCGTAAGTGGGGGATTCTTCGCTCATGGCTCCCAGTCAGTCTTCAGTCAATGGATGTTCCAGAATATAGTCGGCAATTTTGACAAAATCAGCCACACCAAGAGTTTCTGGACGGGCTTGTGGGTCTATTCCCAGCAATTCCAGCGCTTCTGCACTAATCTCCTTTTTCAGGCAGTTTCTTAGTGTCTTACGGCGCATGGCAAATGCCTGCCTGACTACACGTGACAGCAACTTCTCGTCTCTACATGGAAACGGCTTTTCCTGGTGCGGCTCCAGCCTCACGATAGCCGACCAGACTTTTGGAGGGGGATTAAAGGCACCCGGCCCCACATTAAAAATCGATTCCACGCGACAATAATACTGCGCCATGACACTTAATCGGCCGTACTGACCATCTCCAGGTTTGGCAGCCAGACGATCCACCACTTCCTTCTGCAGCATAAAGTGCATGTCGGTCACAGACGGTCCTATTTCCAACAAATGAAAGATCAGGGGCGTGGAAATATTGTAGGGAAGATTCCCTACCAGACGAAACGGATGCCCCTCCTTGATCAAAGTCCGGAAATCAAACTTCAATGCATCCGCTTCAATAATATTGAAATTGGGATAGTTAAAAAACTTGGTCCGCAATACAGGCACCAGATCCCGATCCAGTTCTATCGCGGTAAAGGGTACGCCGGAATCCAGCAGTGGCTCCGTCATCGCTCCCAGTCCCGGACCGATTTCCACCAATTGCTCTTCAACTCGGGGATTAATGGAACGCACGATGCGGTCAATCACCGTCATGTCATGCAGGAAGTTCTGACCAAAGCGTTTTCGGGCCTGATGCCCTACCGGCTTACGCGAACCTCGGGAAGAGTTTTTGGACATCCGATTACTCCATGGATGGCGATTGACTCGCCTGGCTGGCCACCATATCGATAGCACATTGCAAGGCGGTTTTCAGACTGCCGACATCTGCCTGGCCGGTACCGGCCAAATCCAGCGCTGTACCGTGATCAACAGAAGTCCGGATCATGGGCAGTCCTAAGGTAATATTGGCGGCTTTTCCGAAGCCCTGATATTTCAAAACAGGCAGTCCCTGATCATGATACATGGCAAGAACAGCATCAGCCCGATTCAAATATTTCGGTGTAAACAGCGTGTCCGCGGGCAGCGGCCCAATCAGGTTCATACCTTTACCACGCAGGCGATTGAGACAGGGCTCGATAATATCGATCTCCTCACGCCCCATATGCCCACTTTCTCCGGCATGCGGGTTTAGGCCCGCAACCAGTATGCGGGGCTGCGGAATTCCAAATTTGGTCTGCAGGTCATGATCCAGAATAGTCAGCACCTGCTCCAGTCGCTCATCGGAAATAAGCCCTGAAACTCGGGATAAAGGCACATGTGTCGTGGCCAACGCCACTCGCATAACGTCCGATGCCAGCATCATGACAACCCTGGGTACCCGGGTGAGCTGTTGCAGAAACTCGGTGTGTCCGGTAAATGCGATACCCGCTTCATTAATCACGCCTTTATGAACAGGTGCCGTGACCAGAGCATCAAACTCCCGACTGAGACAGCCGGTGATACTCCTCCTCAGGGTATCAAGAACATACTGGGCATTAGCCGGCGTCAGAACTCCCGCCACCGGATTTTCCTCACATACAATAGGCAATACCGTGGCAACACCGGAACGGGAACTGATGCTTTCATGACGCGTAGCCGCAAATGCCTGGGCATCATAAAGCTCAATTTCCAGCGGCAGATCCAACATTCTGGCTCTCTCCCGCAACATCTCGGGATCACATACCAACACCAACCGCACAGGCCAGCTTTGTTGCAATAATTGGATACAAATGTCCGGCCCAATGCCTGCCGGCTCTCCCGGCGTGATCGCAATGATCATAAAAAACCTTTGTTATTTGGAACTGCTCGTTATCAAGAACTACTGGGGCCTATATTTTCAACTCGACGAATGCTTCGTCACGGATTTCACCCAGCCAGTTCTGCAGCTCCTCCTCATAACGACGGCGATGCAACGCTTGCCTGGCCTGGTTGGCCTGCAGCTGATCGCCAATGTCCGCTGTGCGTCGTTCCTCGACCTGAAGAATATGCCACCCGTAGGGCGAACGGAAAGGCTTACTGATCTGGCCAATTGCTGTCTGATCTACCATCTGTTCAAACTCCGGCACCATTTCACCAGGGCTGACCCAATCCAATGAACCACCCGCACTGGCACTGACCGCATCATCAGAATTCTCCTTGGCCATTTCAGCAAAGTCTTCACCGGCAAGCACCCTCTTATAGAGTTCGTCTATGGTTGCCTTGGCCGCCTGATCGTCTCGCACCTCGTTTGGCATAATCAGGATATGCCGGACTTTGGCCTGGGTTACCAGCTTACTGGTACCGCCACGTTTGTCAGTCAGTTTGACCAGGTGAACGCCGCCACTGGTTTCAATCGGCGGCGAAACCTCTCCAGGTTGCAGCTTGGGAACCACTTCAGTAAATAATGTCGGCAGCTCATCACGCTTACGCCAGCCAAGATCACCGCCATCAAGCGCAGTGGACGAAGAAGAATAAGTCGCAGCCAGTTCAGCAAAGGAACCACCGGCCTTCAACTTATCAATAATCTCCTGGGCCAAAGCCAGATTGTCACGACCACTATCATTGCTCAATAGTATATGAGCGATCCGGTACTCTTCCTGACTATTGGCTTTTCCTGCCGCTGATTTCAGGAAGTCTTCCACTTCCTTTTCAGTGATACGGACCCGTGGATTAACCCTTCTCTGCTGCACCCGGCTTATCAACATTTCCCTTTTAATCTGTGCTCGAGCGCCCTGGTAAGTCACACCGTCTTTGGCCAATTGCTGCTGAAATGCGTCCAGGCTCAATCCGTTTTGTTGCGCAATACTTTCCATCGTCTGGTTCAATTGAGAGTCGCTGATCCTGACCCCTAGACGATCAGCCATCTGCAACTGGATCTGTTCCAACACCAACTGATCCAGCAGTCGCTCACGCATAACCTCTTCAGCGGGTAACGGAGTTCCCTTCGCCAGGAACCTCTGCTTGAACATAGCGACCCTTTCGTCCAATTCCGACTGCAGCACAACACCGTCATCCACGATGGCGATGACCCGATCCAGCGGTTTGACTTCCGCCATCAATTGCCCGCTAAACAGTCCCATCAGGACAACCAGCAACGCAGGAAAACAATACTTCTTCAACATAATCAACAGGCTTTTATTCATTGGAATGCTTCAACATGCACTTAAGTAAGGTCTTACTTACCATTGATAACGCTCGTCCCGGTAGGATTCACGAGCGCTGTAGTTTTTCAAACCAGAGGACAGAGCCGATTCGTCGCCGGTTCCCAGCCCTCCCAGCCCACGAAGCTGAAAACGCAGAAAAATGCCGTGATCCAGCCGGCTCTCATTATTATCTTCATCTTCCAGGAAGCTGCGTGCCACCAGCTGCATACGCCAACAACAGTCGCTGTATTCTACACCTGCCAGGGTACCAATGGTACGATGCCTGCGCAGGTCAAACAGCCAGCGGCCCAGCAAACTGACAGAGTCAGAAACCGGGAACAGAGTCGACACATCAGTCTGCTCGATATGATCATCCGGATCAGAATCCGTCACCGAATAACGATGACTCAAATTCAGCAGTTTTCGATATTCCGGATCATGAAAGGACAGCGTGGAAGTTCCTTTCTCGGTTTTGGATTCTTGTGGATCCCACAATCCGCTCACCTTGATATCCATATTCTGATTCGGACGCCACAGCATTTCTCCGGCATAGGAGGATTCACTCTCGTTCACCTCTCCACTTCCGCTCAGATCAACATCACCTTTTCCGTAGTAAAAGATCTGCCCAAGACTCGCCCGAAACACTTCGACCCCGGTTTCCATATCATTGAAGCGGGTTGTGATGCCCGCACTCAAACGATTGTTGTCTCCAACCCGGTCGCCACCGACAAAGCGGTCTTCCTGGAACAAACGGGAATAACTGAAAGTCGGCACCGAACTATCAAAGTCCGGGATATCACTTTGCTCGGTATAGTCCGAATAAACGTAGAACAGACGGGGCTCAAGAGTCTGGTTGTAATCATGCCCAAACATCTCTGCATGTCGGTCAAAATATAATCCGCTATCTACCCGGTAAAAAGGTACGGTCCGACCAACATGACTGTCGTTACCCTCTGGCTCATCCTCCAACAGATAGTCCGTATGATCCAACCGAATACCGGGCTTGAAATATCCCCATACAGGACTAAGGTCAAGCTCCAGATCAGGCTGGGTACGCCAGCGGCTGCCATTGGTTCGTTTCAGACCGGAGAGGTTTTCATTCTCTCGCCAGAAATAGGTATATTCGGAATTTACCCCGTAGTTGAACCATTCGCTGCTGTCATTCCAATCAAGCGTCAGTTGAGGCAGTTGGTAATAGGGGTAGTCACTTTCAGCGACACCATCATCAATGGTCTGGTACCCGGAGACCCGGCTGCGGAAGGTTAGCGTTTCCCCTCCATAGTTGACGTCCCACAATCGTTTGATATGGGAGGTTTCCTCGATCTCCAGAGTACGGTTAAGGTCATTGAGGTATTCATTGTCACCGACGGCGTTGTAATCAATGCTGGAACGCCAGCCTTCCGCGATTCGGTAACTGTTTTGGAAGTCCAAGGCCCAACGGTTCCCATTGTTCTCATCGGGAAACTCTTTCAGGAACTCGCTGTCATGATGGAGGTATCCCAGCCTGAGCTCGGAATAACTGTTTTCAGTCAGCCAACGGCCTTCCACTTCATTTAACAGCCCGCGCCCATGGATATACCTGGGCGAGTAGGTCGCATCGAAGTCTGGCGCCAGGTTGAAATAATAGGGAACCCCGAAACTGAGCCCTCTTCCGGTATTCGAGGTCCCAATCGTGGGAAACAGAAAGCCGCTCCGGCGGCGATCATCAATGGGAAATGCCAGATAAGGGAAGTAAAGTACCGGCACATCCAACACTTCCAGCCGCATATGCTTGGCATTGCCTTCGCCTTTATCTCGATCCAACACAATTTCGCTTGCCACCAGGGACCAGGCGCGACTATCTGGGGAGCAGGTTGTGAAACTGCCGTATTGGATGATGACCTTTTGTGTGCCGATACTGGACAGAGAATCTGCCTCGCCTCTGGCATGCCGGTCATACAATAGATAGGAAGAATCTTCGAGGGTGAAGTCCGCAGAGTTCAGATCATAGCTTGCAGCGCTGCCGTGCATGGCCAGTCCAGAGGAGCGGCCGGTGATATGGCCGTCAATATTAGCCACATTGGAACGCCGGTCCAACGTGGCTTTGTCAGCCCGCAACCACCAGGTTCCCTGCTGTAGTTCCACATTCCCCCAAAGTTCAATATTGCTTTCAGGGTCTGCCGTCACCCGATCAGCCATTGCTTTGAGCAGAGTAGAATTCTCTTCCACACGGTAATCGGAGAAACCGTACTCAGGTTCCACATAGGTTCCGTGGCAGTATGGCTCTAAATCAGTCAACTGCGATTCCGTCAGTTGATCCCGGGCCACCCAGTCCTGCGAAGCGGCAGTCAGCTCTTCCGCCCCCGCAACAGCGGCAGGCAGCAGACAAGCGCCAGCACAGGCCATCAGCAGACGCCGGAAATTATCAGCCTCATAAGTTGCCCTGTTTTTCTGTCGTATCAACCAAACTGCCCGGTTCAGCTTGTGTTCTATCATTCAGCCCCAGATAACGATGCGGTTCATAACCAAGAGAAGGGTGTGCCTCTTGCCGTAGAGGTCTTTGGACCCTGCAAATTCCCAAAAGGAACACATGATACTCATGCTCAGGTGCCCAGTACAGCAACCTTGTAACAATGACGAGGATTTAACCCGATTACACCCTCCCCATAAAGTCGGGCTAAACTGATTAAATACGCCTATGGCAAAATCCGGTATCGATAAGTTTTGTTCGCCTTTCATAATCAAGAAAACAATTCACTCTCAATATTTGCGAGCACTAATTAAAAACATTCATTGAGAGTTCCCAAGGGCATACCTGGAGGTTCCGTGGCAACATCTGACAAACATTCTTCCCACCCATCCAAAGCGGCACTGGTACTCACGGGGGGAGGTGCTCGGGCGGCTTATCAGGTAGGCGTCCTGAAAGCCATATCAGACCAGTTGCCGGACCTGCACTTTCCCTTCCCCATCATTTGCGGAACATCCGCCGGCGCAATCAATGCGATCGGCCTCGCCGCGACCGGGGATATTTTTCGCCACAGTGTTGAACACCTGGAAGAACTCTGGAGCGAACTGAAAACCGATAAGGTTTACCGCTCAGACTTCTGGGGCATGACCCGGCGCATGGGGTACTTTATTAAGGCAGCACTGGGCGGAGAAGAGCGCGAAATGCCTGCTTCAATGCTGGACAACAGCCCTTTGCGGGAGTTTCTCACAAGCCATATCAACTTCAATCAACTGTCTGACAATATTCGTGAACGCGGTGTTGACGCCGTCTGCATTACGGCCTGCGGCTACCGAAGCGGCCAAAGCATCAGCTTTTTCCAGGGTAAAGACCATATCAGCGGCTGGCACCTGGGGCAGCGGGTGGGCGTCAAAACCATGATGACAATAGAGCATTTGATGGCTTCTTCCGCGATACCCACCATTTTCCCACCGGTCAAAATCAATCGGGAATACTTCGGCGACGGCGTAGTACGCAACATGGCACCGTTGAGCCCTGCGGTACATCTGGGCAGCGATCGTATACTTCTGATAGGTGTCAGCGCCAACCGGGTCATGGCTCCGGTCCGGAAGAAACATGAAAAATTCCCTCCCCTGGCCTACATCATGGAACATATGCTGAACGGCGCCTTTATCGATGTCATAGAGAATGATGTTGATAAGGCATTACTGATCAATCAACTCATCAAGGCTATCCCACCTGCTAATCTGGAAAAATTCGGCATCGATCTGCGCCCGCTGGAGATCCTCAATATTTCCCCCAGTCAACCCATAGATGAACTGGCAGCAGCTCATATCCAAGAACTTCCTGCGACCGTGCGCAAGTTTGTCGGACAGAATAACGATAGTCCGGAAGGCGGGGCCAGCCTGGCAAGCTACCTCCTGTTTGAAGGAGGTTTTATGCGGGATTTGATCAAGTTGGGTTACATGGATGCCCAATCCCATGCCCGCCAGATTGAGAACTTCTTCCGGCCGGACCTGACAGCAGAGAACTGAACTGACACAATACATCCCAGATTTTTTTATTGATGGTCGCTTGGTTTCCAATTAACCCATTGGTCGTCCACCTAATCCATTGATCATCTAACCAATAATAGAAGGCAACTCGTCAGTGTCCGGCAAACCAAGATTTCAACAGGTTAAAGACTTTCTCCTCAGCGGAATTGAAAATCAGCGCTACCCGGTAGGCAGCCGCATTCCCACTGAAATGCAGCTGGCCCAGCAATTCAATGTCAGCCGCATGACCGTCCACAAAGCCATTCGAGATCTGGTCAATGACGGCCATCTGGTACGCTATCAAGGCCAGGGTACCTTTGTCTGCGAATCAAAACCGGTTTCCTCCTTTGCCGACATACGCAATATCGCTGAAGAAATTGCGGAACGTGGCCATCAATACAGCAACCGTATTGTTAAGCTGGAACAGATCAAAGCCTCTTCCCAAGTCGCCACCCAGCTGGGCATTCGTACCGGTTCAGACATCTTCCACAGCCGGATTGTCCATCTGGAAAACGGCATTCCGGTACAACTGGAGGAGCGCTATGTAAACCCCGCGTTTGCTCCGGAGTACCTGGCCCAGGACTACCGGAAGATCACCCCCAATCAATATCTGACTCAAACCAGTCCGGCTTCCGACGCAGAGCATATCATCGAAGCCATCCTGCCTGACGAGCTATGCTGTGAACTACTGGAGATTCAACCTGAAGATCCATGCCTGCGGGTTCATCGACGTACCTGGAGCCAGCAGCATCTTATCAGTAGTGCTTACCTGACCTATCCAGGATCCCGCTACCGTCTGCAATCTGAGAGCCACTTCCGCTGACCAAAGCGCTACATCGCATCTATTGACAAGACTTCCCCCCATCATTGACGAGATTTCCCCCTCAAATTTGTATATACATTTAGAGCAAGACTTCCCACCCCCGACATCTCAACGCTCACTAGCAATATTTTTCAGCAATCTTAGAAATAGCGCTACACATCTGTTTATTAACACTATTCTATATCACCATAAACACGACCTATGAGGTAGACGCAACTTAATAGTTGCAGGCAGTGATTTTTTAAATTTAAATGTATATACATTTGATAATGACAACGATAGAAAGCGGGCACAAATATGCAATGGTGGATCAACGCGAAAGTAGCTTCTTGCCAGCCCCATCCATTGGATGATGAGGCTCATGGCAGCTATGCCATTGGAGTCGCCAAAGGCCATATCCAACAAATCATTCCCATGTCGTCCTGGAAAGCAGGGCGAGCTCAGCAGACCACTGGGGCTGTCTTTGATGTAAAAGGACGCCTGGTTACTCCCGGACTGATCGATTGCCACACCCACCTTGTCTACGCAGGACACCGGGCGGAAGAATTTGAGCAACGTCTAAACGGCGTCAGCTATGCAGAAATTGCCCGGCAAGGAGGCGGAATTCTCTCGACCGTCCGGGCTACACGTGCGGCGTCGTTTGAAGAACTGATGGAAAACTCCACCAACAGATTGATGGCCCTGATGTCTGAGGGGGTCACCACCGTCGAGATCAAATCAGGTTACGGCTTAAATCTGGAAAGCGAGCTAAAAATGCTCAGAGTCGCCCGAGCGCTGGGCGAGAAGTTTCCGGTACGAATCAAAACCACTTTGCTGGCAGCCCATGCCCTGCCAGAAGAATATAAAGGCCGGTCCGATGAATACATCGACTGGGTCTGCCGGGAAGCTATTCCTGCCGCAGCCAAAGAAAATCTCGCCGATGCGGTCGATGTTTTCTGTGAAAGTATTGCCTTCACCACAGAGCAGTGCCGAAAAGTATTTGAGACAGCCGCTCAGTATGACCTGCCGGTGAAAGGACACATGGAACAGCTGACTCTTTCCGGAGGTTCAAAACTGGCCGCGGCCTTCCATGCGCTCTCGGTTGACCATGTGGAATATCTGGATGAAGTCGGTGTCGCCTCCATCGCCGAATCCGGAACCGTCGCCACTCTGTTACCGGGCGCTTTCTATTTCCTGCGTGAACACCAACTTCCCCCGATAGACCTGTTGCGGAGCTATCAGGTGCCCATGGCCCTGGCCAGTGACCTTAATCCCGGTTCGTCACCTCTGGCATCTCTTCGCCTGATGATGAATATGGGCTCCACGCTGTTTGGCCTGACTCCCCAGGAAAACCTGGCCGGTGTCACCCGAAATGCAGCCAAGGCGCTCGGCGAGCAATCATCGCTGGGACAACTGCAGGAAGGGTACGTTGCTGACTTTGTTGTCTGGGATCTACAGCACCCGGCACAGCTCAGTTATCAGTTCGGCACCCAGGACGTTTATCAGCGGGTCTTTAAAGGAGTTGTCAGTAATGACTTTTAATCCAGCCTCTTCTGAAGGATTCAACCAAAAGCTTTGGCAGGGTCGTGTGGATACTGCCGACGGCAAAAATGCCCGTCGCTGGCACCAGATGGTCCAGGCAATGCCCTCCGATGCCGAACCTGCGGTTGCCATTGTAGGCTACCCCTGCGACCTAGGAGTGGCAGCGAATCAGGGCCGAATCGGTGCCGCAGAAGGGCCAAATCAAATTCGGCAGGCATTGGCCAAACTGCCCTGGCACCATACAGGGAAAATCTATGATTCGGGTAATGTCAAAGTACAGCCTACTTTGGAGAGCACCCAAGCTTTATTGGCCGATCAGGTGGCTTATATTCTCCAGCAAAAATGCGCGCCATTGGTTCTGGGCGGAGGTCATGACATTGCCTGGGGGAGTTTTCAGGGTCTACGCACTTTTCTGCTGGAACAAAGCAAACGGACATCAGCCCCTCTGCCCAAAGTCGGCATTCTGAACTTTGATGCTCACTTCGATTTGCGCAGCGACAGCGAAGGGGCAAGCTCGGGAACACCATTTTTTCAAGTAGCCCGTGACTGCGCCGAGCACGGCCTTGAATTTCATTACGCCGCGGTCGGGATTAGCCGCCATTCCAACACCCAAACGTTGTTTGACCGCGCAGAAGAATGGCGGGTGACCTGGATTGCGGATACCGAAGCCGGGATGCATCAGATTGCATCCGCCGCAGACCGCCTCGCCGGTTTTCTCCAGCAAATCGATGCTCTCTATATCACCATCGATATGGACGCCTTTCCTGCGGCCGTAGCCCCGGGAGTCAGTGCCCCAGCCCCACGTGGTATCAGTGTCGAGCTGGTGGAAACACTGCTGGAACAGATTGAAGCAAGCCGGATTCCGGTTCTACTGGCAGAAATCGCCGAATTTAATCCGACTTTTGATATTGACGGCCATACCGCCCGTCTGGCCGCCAGACTGGCAGCCACCCTGGCCGGCATGCTGGAAAACTCCAGAGTTTATGGCTCAGTGACAACCGATGACATCACTGACACGGCCACAACCCATAACAACATCGAAAGCACATCGCTTTCCAACCACGATTGAGGAGGTGACGTTCATGTCCGATTCCAATTCTAGCTCTCATTCCAACTCTAGTTCTAATATCGGCTCACGGTTGGATACCAGCCGTACAATTCGCGCGCCACACGGAACCGAATTGTCCGCAAAATCCTGGCTGACCGAGGCCCCCCTGCGCATGCTGATGAACAACCTGGATCCGGATGTGGCCGAACACCCGAATGCACTGGTGGTTTACGGAGGAATCGGACGGGCCGCCCGTAATTGGGAATGTTATGACAAAATCGTCGAAGTTCTGAAGCGCCTGGAAGAAGACGAGACTCTCCTGGTTCAATCCGGTAAACCTGTCGGTGTATTCAAGACCCACGCCGACGCTCCTCGTGTACTGATTGCCAACTCCAACCTGGTGCCTCACTGGGCCAACTGGGATCACTTTAACGAGTTGGATAAAAAAGGCCTGATGATGTATGGCCAGATGACGGCCGGCTCCTGGATTTATATCGGTTCCCAAGGCATCGTTCAGGGGACCTATGAAACCTTCGGTGCTGTGGCACGCCAGCATTTTGGCGGCAACGCCAAAGGTAAATGGGTGCTGACCGGAGGCCTGGGTGGCATGGGTGGAGCGCAACCTTTGGCAGCAACAATGGCCGGGTTCTGTATGCTGGCCGTAGATTGTGATCAGACTCGCATCGATTTCCGTCTGCGTACCCGTTACCTTGATAAACAGGCAAAGGATCTGGACGAAGCCCTCACCATGATCCATCAGGCGCAAGAGGAAGGCGCAGCGATTTCCATCGGTTTGTGCGCCAACGCCGCGGATGTATTTGCTGAACTGGCAGCCCGAAATATTGTTCCAGATGTGGTCACCGACCAGACCTCTGCCCACGATCCTCTGAACGGCTACCTGCCTCAAGGCTGGACGATGGAGTATGCGGCCGAGAAGCGTCAAACAGACCCACAGGCTGTGGTGAAAGCCGCCAAAAAATCCATGGCCGTACAGGTTCAGGCCATGCTTGATCTGCAAAAAGCAGGCGCAGCGACTCTGGATTACGGTAATAACATTCGCCAGATGGCCTTGGAAGAAGGCGTCAGCAATGCCTTCGATTTCCCTGGCTTTGTCCCGGCCTATATTCGCCCACTATTCTGCGAGGGCATCGGCCCGTTCCGTTGGGCAGCCCTGTCGGGTGACCCGGAAGATATCTATAAAACAGACGCCAAAGTGAAAGAACTGATACCGGACAATCCCCATCTGCATCAGTGGCTCGACATGGCCCGTGAACGTATCGCCTTCCAGGGCCTGCCGGCACGTATTTGCTGGGTGGGACTGAAAGACCGTGCCCGTCTAGGCCTGGCATTCAACGAAATGGTCCGCAACGGCGAATTGAAAGCCCCGGTAGTCATTGGCCGTGACCATCTGGATTCCGGCTCTGTCGCCAGCCCAAATCGTGAGACCGAAAGCATGCTCGATGGATCTGACGCTGTTTCTGACTGGCCATTACTGAATGCGATGCTGAATGTTGCCGGTGGCGCGACCTGGGTTTCACTGCATCATGGTGGTGGCGTTGGTATGGGCTTCAGCCAACACTCTGGGGTGGTCATCGTATGTGACGGCACCGACGCGGCAGAAAAACGGATTGCCCGGGTACTGAGAAACGATCCAGGCACCGGCGTGATGCGCCATGCAGATGCCGGTTATGACATCGCCCGCAACTGCGCTAAAGAAAACGAATTGGATTTACCGATGCTGGACACAGCAACCAAGCACGCAGGAGATGCCTGATATGAACCATAAGATTGTCTTGAACCCAGGCCATCTGACACTTGCAGATTTACGTCGAATCAGCCGCGAGCCGGTCACCCTGTCGTTATCTGAAGACACCTACGCCAATATGGAAAAGTCTGCGGATACCGTCAGTCGGGTCATGCAGGAAGGACGTGTGGTATACGGCATTAACACCGGATTCGGCCTGCTGGCTAACACCCGCATCGCTGAAGAAGAGCTTGAAACCTTGCAGCGCTCTATCGTCCTGTCCCATGCAGCTGGTACCGGCGAGTTCATGAACGACAACACCGTGCGCCTGATGATGGCTCTGAAAATCAACGGATTGGCCCGTGGTTTTTCAGGTGTGCGCAAGGTAGTTGTGGATGCCTTGATCGCACTGGTCAACAAAGGGGTCTATCCTATCGTTCCCAAAAAAGGGTCTGTGGGTGCTTCTGGCGATTTAGCACCATTGGCCCATATGAGCTGTGTTTTACTGGGCGAAGGTCAAGCACGTTATGAAGGTGAGATTATCGACGCCCATACAGCGCTCGATATCGCCGGACTTCAACCGCTGACGTTAGCTCCCAAAGAAGGACTGGCGCTCCTCAATGGAACCCAGGCTTCAACGGCTTTCGCACTGGAAGGCCTGTTCTACGCTGAAGACCTGTTTGCCGCCGGTGCGGTGACCGGAGCGATGAGTGTGGAAGCGGCTCTTGGCAGTCGGGTACCTTTTGATGCCCGCATTCATGAGGTCCGGGGACAACCAGGACAAATCGATGTGGCTGCTCTGTATCGCCACTTGCTGGAAGACAGCTCAGAGATTGCCCGTAGCCACACCAACTGCGGCAAAGTTCAGGACCCCTACTCATTGCGCTGCCAGCCCCAGGTCATGGGTGCTTGTCTGGACCAGATCCGCCACGCATCCAAAGTGCTGGAAATCGAAGCCAATGCAGTATCGGATAACCCGCTGGTGTTCGCCGATGATAATGAAATTCTTTCCGGCGGCAACTTCCATGCAGAGCCGGTCGCCATGGTGGCAGATAATCTGGCTCTGGCAATTGCCGAAATCGGTTCACTGTCTGAACGCCGCATGGCACTGCTGATCGACAGCAACATGTCGAAACTGCCACCGTTTCTGGTGGAAAACGGAGGCGTAAACTCCGGCTTCATGATTGCCCAGGTGACCAGCGCAGCTTTGGCTAGTGAGAACAAGAGCCTGGCGCACCCCGCCAGTGTTGACAGCCTGCCGACCTCTGCCAACCAGGAAGATCATGTCTCCATGGCAACCTATGCCGGCAGACGCCTGTACGATATGGCCGACAACACCCGGGGGATCCTAGCGATCGAGATTCTGGCGGCAGCTCAGGGACTGGACTTCCGTAACCCTCTCAAGTCCTCTCCTCTGGTCGAAAACGCTCGCAAAGCTGTTCGCGGAGTTGTACCGTTCTACGACCACGACCGCTATTTCGGGCCAGATATTGAAAGGGCCAAGGGTCTATTGGAATCTGCCAAGTTGAACGAGTGGATGCCGGAAGACCTTCTTCCAAGCGATCGATAAAAAGTCAGGAATTCCTGACCTTCCAATAAGGGTGAACAAGCTGTTCGCCCTTTTTCTTTTCTCTTATTCTTTTATCCTATTCTTTTCCCCATTTCTGCTCTTTATTGCTTCCTCCGACATCCAGGCCTCCCTCCCGGAATACCCCTTAGGGGATACACCATATTCACACCTATATACCACTGAATATGTATTGGCTCTGACATCCCAGACGGTATTGATGTGAGTCAATTACCTTTTTACTCCACTCACTTAGGCTCCCTGGCGACAAACTCATAGACCTTAAGGATGTTCCAGGTGAGTCATTTCTTGTGCGCAAATCACCTTCATCGATGGATATGTTTCTTTCTGCTGGCCCTGATCTGTGGACAGGCTGCGGCACAAAACGACAAAGGTCTTCAGCGTCTCACCTCTATTTTCCCTGGCTATGACAACCTAACTCCCAGCACATCCGTTCCGTCTGTCAGTCAAATCATGCAGGGCAACAACATTCTGGGTTATGTGTACCAGACTCGTGAGGTTGTCGAAATTCCGGCGTACTCAGGCAAGCCGGTTAATTTGCAAATTATTCTGGACACCAAAGGTACGATAAAGGACGCATTTGTACTTGAGCATCACGAACCCATCCTTCTGGTCGGCATTCCCGAACAAAAGCTATTCGATTTTGCAGCGGCCTACCAGGGCATCAATGCGTCCCAAAGAGTAGTGGTTGGTCGATCAACCGATCCATCCAGCATATCGGTCGATGCCATTACCGGCGCAACAGTCACTGTCATGGTGGTCAATGAGTCCATCATGCGGTCAGCTCATAAAGTAGCTGCCAAGCTCGGCTTAATCGAGCAGGATCTCACCGGTCACAAAGGGCGAAACCGCGCCCGTATCAGAGCAGGACAATTCACAGCGGCGAGCTGGAACAGTCTTACCGGGGACGGCTCAATACGTCGCCTGCACCTGACCAAAGGGGAAGTGGACAAAGCCTTCCAGGGAACAGAGGCAGAGGGTATCGGAGAAGCATCCCCCGACGCCAAAGATCATACGTTTATTGACCTCTACTATGCCTATCTCAATGCTCCCTCGATTGGTCAGAACCTGCTGGGAAAGAATCAGTTTCGGTGGCTGAAGGAGGAGTTGAAACCAGGTGAGCACGCCATAGCCGTCCTGGCCAATGGGGAGTATTCCTTCAAAGGCTCCGGCTATGTTCGCGGAGGAATCTTTGACCGCGTACAAATACGCCAGCACGGAGATCTGATCAGCTTTCGAGACCTGGATTATCAGCGCCTGAGTGATGTTTACGCAGAAGGCATGCCTGACTTTCGGGAAATGGCGATATTTATCGTGCGCCCTCAATACGATTTTGACCCTGGCACTCCCTGGGATCTTGAACTGCTGGTACGTCGCCAGACAGGGCCGGTTGACGGAGTATTTACGAGCTTCTCAGGCTCTTACCAGATTCCTGAAGCTCTTGTGGAAAGGCCTCCCGTGGAAGCATCAACCTCCGAGGCAGATGAACCGGTCTGGATCAGTATCTGGCGTAACAAGAGTCTGCAGATTGGGGTCGTCATCACCAGTCTGGCAATACTAATGACCATTTTGTTCCTGCAGGACTACTTTGTTCGCTTCCCCCGCCTTCTGCACAATATCCGTCGCTTTTACCTGATATATACGGTGGTATTCCTTGGCTGGTACACCCTGGGCCAACTCTCCATCGTGAATGTACTGACCTTTGTACATGCCGTCATGCAGGACTTCCACTGGGAGTTGTTCCTGATCGATCCGGTGATATTTATCCTCTGGACTTTCACCGCCGCCACCATAGTCCTCTGGGGTCGGGGCGTCTTTTGCGGCTGGCTCTGCCCATTCGGAGCTCTGCAGGAACTCATCAATGAGGCAGCCCGCAAGTTCAAGGTTCCGCAGTTCGATTTACCCTTTGGTCTCCATGAGCGTCTGTGGGCGGTGAAGTACATTGTGTTACTCGCGCTGTTCGGCATCTCACTGGAGTCTATGGCAACAGCGGAAAAGTACGCCGAGGTTGAACCTTTCAAAACCTCCATCACTCTCCTGTTCCAACGAGAGTGGTGGTTTGTGTCCTATGCGGCACTACTGCTGTTAATCAATGTGTTTACCCGTAAATTCTACTGCCGCTATGTCTGCCCGTTGGGCGCAGCCCTGGCGATACCGACCAAGTTTCGATTATTCGATTGGCTTAAAAGGCGTAAGGAATGTGGAAATCCATGCCAGCTTTGCGCCGTGGAATGTGAAATTCAAGCCATTCATCCGGATGGCCGCATCAATGCCAATGAATGTCATCACTGCCTGGATTGCCAGATGACTTATCACAACGATCAGAAATGCCCTCCCCTGGTGTTGAAACAAAAACGGCGTCGCAAAAAAGCAGCTTCACAAGACCACGAAATGATTCCTGTAGCACAGCTTGATGACTGACTACGAAACCCGACAGGAGTAATACGTATGAAAAGAGAAGACAACAACGCGCAACCGGATCAGGACAACCCCACCGGCCTCAGCCGGCGTATGTTCCTCGGCGCTACGGCAGTAACAAGCGTCACCGCCATGACAGGATTAGGTTCTTCGGTGATGACACCTGAATCCTGGGCGGCAGCGGTTAAATCCGCCCAGCAGAACGCCGTGGTAGAACCCGGTGAACTGGACGAATACTACGGTTTCTGGAGCGGCGGCCATTCAGGCGAGGTCCGGGTTCTCGGAGTGCCCTCCATGCGGGAGCTGATGCGAATTCCGGTATTCAACGTTGACTCTGCCAGTGGCTGGGGCCTGACCAATGAAAGCAAGCAGGTGCTGGGCGAATCCTCAAAATATTCCAACGGTGACTGCCACCACCCCCATGTTTCCATGACTGACGGGCAGTACGACGGCAAATATCTTTTCATCAACGATAAAGCCAATACCCGTGTCGCCCGTATTCGCCTGGATATTATGAAATGCGACCGGATTACCAGTATTCCCAATGTACAGGCGATCCATGGTTTGCGACTGCAAAAAGTGCCTCGTACCAAGTACGTTTTCTGTAATGCTGAATTTGTCATTCCCCAGCCGAATGACGGCACCAACATGGAAAACCTGGATAACCATTACACGATGTTCAATGCCGTCGACGCGGACACGATGGAAGTGGCGTGGCAAGTCATTGTGGATGGCAACCTGGATAATACCGACGCCGATTACACCGGCAAATATGTCGCCTCCACCTGCTATAACTCTGAAAAAGGGCTGCTGCTGGCGGATACCATGCGTAACGAAAGAGATTGGGTCGTCGTCTTTAATGTTCACAGGATTGAAGCGGCAGTAAAAGCCGGGAAATTCAAAACCATCGGGGACTCCAAAGTACCGGTTGTTGACGGCAGACACGGGTCAGAATTGACTCGCTATATCCCGGTTCCGAAAAACCCGCACGGTCTTAACACTTCACCTGACGGAAAATATTTCGTTGCCAACGGCAAGCTTTCCCCTACCGTCTCCATTATCGCGATCGACAAGCTCGACGATCTGTTTGCCGGTAAGCTGCAGAATGAGCGGGATGTTATCGCCGCCGAGCCGGAACTCGGTCTTGGACCTCTGCATACCACCTTTGATGGTCGCGGCTTCGCTTATACCACCCTGTTTATTGATAGCCAGATTGCCAAGTGGAACATTGCCGAGGCCATTCGCGCCTATAACGGGGAGAAGGTTAATTACATCAAACAAAAACTGGATGTGCAGTATCAACCCGGCCATAACCATGCCAGCCTGGCGGAGTCCAAGGATGCCGACGGCAAATGGCTGGTGGCGTTATGTAAGTTCTCCAAAGATCGCTTCCTTCCAACCGGCCCACTGCATCCTGAAAACGATCAGCTCATCGATATTTCCGGCGATGAGATGGTATTGGTACATGATGGTCCGACCTATGCCGAACCCCATGACTGTATCCTGGTCAGGCGCGATCAGATCCGGCCAAGGAAAATATGGCAGCGGGATGATCCGTTCTTTGCCTCAGCGGTTGCCCAGGCCAAGAAGGACGGGGTCAATCTGGATGCTGACAATAAAATTATTCGCGATGGAAACAAAGTTCGCGTCTATATGACCTCAGTAGCCCCCACCTATGGCATCACCGAGTTTCGCGTCAAACAAGGCGATGAGGTCACCGTATATATTACCAATCAGGACATGGTGGAAGATGTCACCCACGGATTCTGCATGGTCAATCACGGTGTCAGCATGGAGATCAGTCCACAGCAGACCTCTTCGGTGACCTTTATCGCAGACAAACCCGGAGTGCACTGGTACTACTGCAACTGGTTCTGCCATGCATTGCATATGGAAATGCGTGGCCGAATGATCGTCGACAAGGCCTGAGCATGAAAACGGTATTCCCGTCAGATCCATCCCGGTACAGGACGGTGATCATTGTCATCGCCCAGTACATCCGCAACGGGATTATCCTGGCGCTATGGTTGAGTCTTGCCTCCTCCATGGCGACAGCGGATCTGCGGGAATTGCCGTTGCAACAGAACAATCAAGGGGATTGGTATTTACCGGCAGGTCTGTACACCGGCAACTTTATCATTTCCCGTAGCGTGGAATTTTATTGCGAAGCCGGCGCTATGATTGACGCCAATGGACAAGGCGACGCCATTCGCATTAAAGCACCGAACACCCAGGTCCGGGATTGCAACGTCCGCCATTGGGGGCGAAACCTGACAGACCTCAATGCCGGCATTTTCGTTGAACGTCAAGCCACCAATACCGTTGTTCAACAGACTGTACTGGAGGGCGCCGGATTCGGTATCTGGGTGGACGCAACTCCTGATGTGACACTGTCCGGGAATCGCATCCACGGTGATACATCCATCCGTTCCCAGGACCGCGGTAACGGGATACATCTGTTTGCAGTGACCGGTGCCCTGGTGACCGGCAATGAAGTCTGGCATACCCGGGATGGAATCTATATCGATACCTCTAACGGCAACACCCTGAAAGAAAACTTCCTTCACGACCTGCGCTACGGTGTGCACTACATGTATTCGCACAACAATGAGGTCATTGGAAACCACACACTACGCACCCGAACCGGCTACGCATTAATGCAAAGCCGCCGGCTGACAGTGACCGGCAACCTGTCTGAACAGGATCAGAATTACGGCATCCTGATGAATTACATCACCTACTCCACACTTCGGCAAAATCGTATCACCGGCGTCAGGCAGGGTACTGCGGGAGGTTCCGCCATTGACGGTGCAGAAGGAAAAGCCCTGTTTGTGTACAACTCGCCATTCAATATTTTTGAAAACAATCGCTTCGAAAACAGCGATATCGGGATACATCTCACCGCAGGATCAGAAGACAACCAGGTGAGCGGCAACGCCTTCATCAACAACCAGCGTCAGGTCAAATACGTAGCAACCCGACTACAGGAATGGTCTCTTGAGGGGCACGGCAATTATTGGAGTGACTATCTCGGCTGGGACCGCAATGGAGACCAGATTGGTGACATCCCCTACGAGCCAAACGACAGTGTTGACCGGCTACTCTGGACTTATCCGCAGGCACGCTTGCTGATGAACAGCCCGGCAGTGGATGTGCTCAGATGGGCACAGCAAGCCTTTCCGGTGGTCAAGTCTCCGGGCGTGCGAGACAGTGCTCCGCTCATGCAACCTCCTGATCCAGGAGTAACGTTAACCAGGACGGCAGACGGAGGTAATTGAAGTGCTACATCTGAAAAATGTCACCAAATGCCTGGAAGCAGCCTCAAACAAGCTGAAACAACCGACGGTAAACAATCTGAGTCTGAACCTGGCAAAAGGCGAAATTCTCGGTCTCTTTGGACACAATGGTGCGGGTAAGACCACCACGATCAAAATGATCCTGGGCATCCTGCCGGTGGACTCTGGAGATATCCAGGTTTTAGGCTATTCCCCACGACATGTTCAAGTCCGGAGAAGTGTGGGTTACCTTCCTGAAAATGTCATGTTCTATCCCCAACTGACAGGAAGGGAGACACTGAACTACTTTGCCAGATTAAAACAGACCGACAGCCACCAAGTGGAGCAACTCCTGCAGCAGGTGGGCCTGTCTGATGCGGCAAGTAGAAAGGTTAAAACCTACTCCAAAGGAATGCGCCAGCGTTTGGGCCTCGCCCAAGCCCTTCTGGGACAGCCCCAACTATTATTGCTGGACGAGCCGACAGTCGGTCTGGATCCAATCGCCACGGCTGAACTCTATGCCCTGATAGAACAGCTGCGCCAGACCGGCACCAGTGTCATTCTTTGCTCGCACGTGCTCCCTGGTGTCGAATCTTTGCTGGATCGAGCAGCAATTATGTCTCGGGGCCAACTGTTGGCAACAGGAACATTATCTGAGCTAAGACACCATGCTAACCTCCCCGTTCGCATTCGCATCCAAGGCATCTCTTCTGAAGATTCCTGGTTTGGGAGGTGGAGGGAAATTGTAAGTATCCCCCATCAAATATCTGACCGGGTCGCCGAGATCACTATCTCCCCTGAACACAAGATGGTCATTCTCAAAGCTTTAATGGCGCACCCTCACATTACCGATGTGGATCTCCGCCTGCCTGGTCTGGAAGACATCTATCAATACTTTATGACAGGCGGCACAACCGCCCCTGACAGCCAGCGTGATCAAAATCCCGTCCGGGTTTCACAAGCCAGATTATCTTCTACGGAGAATGTCGCATGAACAGTATCCGGTATATTGCCCAAAAAGAATTTCGAGATGGCTTGCGCAACCGATGGATACTGGCAATCACTCTGGTATTCGCCCTGCTCTCTTTGGGCATCACCTGGTTTGGCGCTGCGGCATCAGGGCAGGTTGGCTTCACATCTATACCGGCCACTATCGCCAGCCTGACGAGTCTGGCCAGTTTCCTGATCCCCTTAATTGCCCTGCTGATAGCTTACGATGCCATCGTGGGAGAGGAGGAAGGAGGCACATTACTCCTACTGCTGGCCTATCCAATTTCCAGAGGAGAATTGCTGGTGGGCAAGTTTTGCGGACATGCCTTAATACTGGGATTAGCTGCCCTGGCAGGATTCGGTTCAGCAGCATTGGCTATCGGCCTGTTCGCAGAAGGCATTAATCTGATGGAAATGTCATTGGCGTTCGGGCGATTCGTTTTCTCTTCCATGTTGCTTGGTTGGGTATTTCTGGCAATGGGTTATATCGCCAGTGCGAAAGTTGCCGAGAAGTCCCGGGCTGCGGGGCTGGCTCTGGCCATCTGGTTTTTGTTCGTACTGGTTTTCGACCTTTCTCTACTGGCTTTTTTGGCAATCAGCCAGGGAAAACTCAGTCCAGAGCTATTGCCTTGGCTGCTAATGCTCAACCCTGCAGATATTTATCGCCTGATAAACCTCACGGCCTTGGATGGCTTTGGGGGTGTAAGCGGAGTTTTGGCTCTGGGCTCAGATCTGCCGGTTAGCGATGGCCTTTGGTGGGTACTGTTAGGGTGGATTGCGATTCCACTGTCCCTGGCCCGCTGGTTGTTCAGTCGCAGAACGATTTAAATTTATCTATCTGGAGCAAGGGTTCCAACATGTTGCAAAATGATTTCCGTGCAAATTTACGCATATTATCCCTGGTGACGATCATTCTCTCACTACTAACCGGCTGCTCTCCTACAGAAGCCACGGACCAACCCTCATCTTTTGGGCCCGTGGGAATTGAACCCGGTGACGAATGTCATATCTGCGGAATGATGATTTCACGCCAACCGGGCCCCAAAGGCGAGTTCGTAGGAAAAGATCAACGTGTCTACAAATTCTGCTCTACCCACGAACTCTTTGTCTGGATGCTACAACCGGAAAACCAGCACTTACAGGGAGAAATCTTCGTCCACGACATGGCCAGAACCGACTGGAACCGCCCTGATGATTCCCATCTGATTGAAGCCAAAACAGCCTGGTATGTGATCGGATCGTCGGTCCAATCCGGCATGGGACCGACCATCGCCTCTTTCAAACGCGCCGAGGATGCCCAAAAATTCATCGACGAATACCACGGCAGACTATTTTCGTTCGAGCAAATATCCTTGAATGAGCTTTAAACTGACGGCGGCTCACCAATTTAAACTGACAGTAGCACACAATAGTTGAAAGCCCGGGACTTCTCTCTATCCCCAAAATGACTGTCATTCACCCTGCAGTCTGGAGCGCATTCAACCTGCTTTGGCGCTCTGCCGTCTCTCTTGAAAAGAGATAGGCAAAGACCAAAAAGCCGGATACCAGGTTGAGATAGCGCCAGTAAAAGAGAACTTCCCCCATGGGCGTGGGGGCTTCAACATAATAGAAAACGCCTACCGGTAGTTGAATCAACACCAATGACCAGCGAAACAACCTTTCGAATTTATTGGAGGGGCGAATAGTAAAAGCCAGGGCAAAAAACGCAAAGTATGCCAAATGCCACTTCAACATACTGAACACCATCTGCCATTGAATATCCTGTGCATTCAGAGGTTCATTCATTTCCGCCATGGTGAGCATACTCAAGATATGATGATTCTCAAGGAAATCCAGTACCCCGCCAGCCAAACCTGAGACCAATACCAATAACAGAAGATTGCGGGCATGGTGCTGCCATAGCACCTGAACCAACAGAAAAACCGTCATGGAATAACAAGCGATAAAAATGTTATCCAATCCGATTATGGTCCGAAGAGGCCCTGCTCCTTCAATTAGCTGAGCCGCATAGGCAGATGGCGGCATAAACCATTCAAAGGTTTGTTGTGATACACCGGTGACTAGACTGATACCGATCATTGAGATCAGCATTATTCCGGAAGCCAAAGAGGTGAAGACCAATTGTTGGGACTTACTCATCGTGGAATCTCCTGTCATTTCAAGATATCCAGAGCTTACCCAACACAGAGTTCAGCGCATTAAACTAGTTTTATTTCCGGCACGATTCAGGATGAAAGAAAAAGCAGGTTGAAAGAAAATGCAGAATAAAAGTCAGCGACGCCTTAAGCGGCTCAACATCACAGGAGTGATCCCCAGGTAAGAGGCAATATGATATTGGGGCACCTGCTGCTCAAGATCCGGGTATTCACGCAACAGGCTTTGATATCGTTCCCAGGCGCTCATCGTCAGAAATTCGTGTTCACGCCGGGCCTTCTTCATAAACAGGGACTCCGTCAACAATCGGCCCGCTCGCTCCCAACACGGGTAGGTGTCGTAAAGCTTTTGGAAGTCGATGAACGGAGCGACCAGCAGTTCACAGTCCTTCAACGCCTGGATTGAGACCGTTGAGGGCTCTCCAGACAACAGATCGAACAATGATCCGGTAAAGCTTCCGGAAAGCACAAATGCCTTATTGAATTCAGATCCCTCAGAGGTGGCGTAGTACTCTCTCATTGACCCTTTTACTATGTAGGCCAGGTAGCGGGCAGGTTGACCGGCTCTCAGGAGACAGTCACCGGCTGCCAGGTTCATGGGCCGCATTAAATCAATAAATGCCTCCCACGCAGGATCAGAGATACCGGAAAAGGTATTCTGTTGATTACGCAGGGCCACCAATGGGCCAATGTATTGATGAACCACAATCAATCCGTTGATTTCAATCAGGCACATAGTTGCCGGTCAGTCGCCGAAGAATGGTCTGTAACTCGTCGACACTCATATCAACGTGCTCGACCACCCGACCATAAAGCATGGGAGTGGGAACATTGCGACCATTTCTTTCCTGCTGTATCTGGTTCAGACAATACAGTACGACGCGTTCTTTCTTCGTCAGACCATCGCGTGCATCGGGTATGTTGTCGTATTCGTCCTTAGGCATGCTGCCTCCACCAGTGTCACCAGAATATTCATATGCATTGTCCACGGATTGGGTCCGGCAGCAAGATCGTGGCTCATTAAATATTGACAATATACCTCATATCAACAGAAAACCTGCGGAGTCCCATCTATCGTCCCGACCATATAGCCTGCGGATTTCCTTCTCCCTCATTTACCTACCCTTCGCCCTCATTCATCTACAACGTATAAATCTGCATGGGGGCGTATTCTTCCTTTTTCTCCCTGGTCACGATACTTGGGCTGACATTGATGAACTGAACTTCCTTTACCCGTCCATTGAATTCGGGAATCGAACTCCCACCCTCAACCTCAATGATGTACCTCAGGTACAACCAGCGACCATTATTTCTGGCCCCTAGAAATCTTTCCGCCTCGTTAAGATCCATCGACAGCATTGGTAACTGATCATAGTTGGTAATATTGACGTTAATTCGCTTGGGGAGGTTGATCATTGAATTATTCCCCTTCAACTCAATGACTTTCTTGTGCCTGACAGGAAAGCCGTGTTGTTTCACATCATATTTACCTAACTCTGAGGAGATGGTGATTTGATACGTCGGTTTCAATGAATGCCGACTTAGATCGTCAGCCAAAAGACCGGCCGAACGCTGAATTTCTTTTTGATAGGTGATTTCATTATTCCGGAGCGATACAGCCTTCAGGCCTATCCGGCTCTTAAGATAGTCTTCACCGTAAGGGCTCATATCATTACCGGGCTGGTTTGATAACCACTCCAGCATCATCGGATGCCAGGTCAGCTGACGATAGTTGTTGGCGCCAGGCGTCTCATAGTCGAGAGTATCCCTCGTGACAATATCGTTCCAGCAAGAGATGCACTTTCCATTAACGTAGGTGTGGTGCCCATTCATCGTACAGGCACTCAGCGATACGATAAGCAATAGCAGCACCAGTTCCCTGATAACCATTTTCCCTCAGCCTCCATGAATTATTTGGAGGTGCAATCTAGAAAGGTTGTCACCTTATTACAACCTGGGGGTACCCCTAGGTTTCAGGGCAATCAGACCCGGCGGCAGACTCATCATCTACAGCCGGATCATTTGAAAAGGCGCTAAAAGCTAATGTTTTTAAAAGACTAGTGTTCTTAAAGACTAGTGCTCTAAAAAACTGACGTTCTTAAAAACTGCGTCTCTTAAAAACTATAGCGGCCGGCGTTGCAGACCTTCTTCTTCCATTGCTTCGAGGCTTGTCATGTCATCCATACCAAAGCTTCTGAGCATCAAAGGTGGGTCATTGGGCGCGACTCCTGTCCACTGTTCCAGCATCGCATAGGCACGTTTCTTATCCTTCTGGTTCAGCGTGAGGATGTTGGAACCGTGGTTCCCTCCTTTCACCATGAAAGTGTAAGTGCTGCGAGGCTCGGAGTTGGGAACAAAAAACGCGGCTGCTGTCCAAGGATCAATGTCGCCATAGATGAACATAACATTGTTACTTCTCAATGCTGCATAGGTTGCCACATCCCACATGGCCCAATAGTCGAAACGCTGACTTGGCCATTCACTGACGTATGCGCTGTAGTCATTAGGATCAAACTGAAGCAGGTCATCCATGTGTTTGGTCAGCAGTTTTGGGTAACCTAACTGGGTGATTGCCTGATAGAAATAAGCTTCATACTGAGCAAGGCCCGTATCCGAAGAAAACGTCAATGGACCCCAGGCCAACATGAAATCAAACAATTCCTGGTCACTGGCTGTATCGGCTGGAATATCCTTACAGTAGGCCAGATCTCCGTACTGGAAAAACTGGAAATACAGTTCGCCAATGGTGAGATCAAGAACCCGGTCTAACCCTCCTGGCATATTGAACTCCAGACCGTGCTGGACCGCATAAGTCTGAATGTAAGCCTTCATGGTTTCACGGTGTTCCAATACCGTACGCTGATATTGCTTAAGGTCGTCGCGACAGGCCTTGGTACCTACTTCATTCTGGAATTTGACATAACGACGGTCCAGGCGGCCAAAGCTTAACGGCGCTACATTGGCAACAGTGCCATCCACATCGTTAGGGAAAAAGCGGCGATGGTACATGGCTGTCATACCGCCTTTACTGGCACCGCGGGAGATCCATTTTCCTGAATAAAACGGACGAATCGCCTGAACAATGCGATGGTGGTCATTGGCCGCCTGTTCGATAGTCAGATATTTCCAGTCCAATGGTTCCGGCGTGGATTCCGCAAAATAACGGTGTTCTATCTTTAACTGACTCGCGTCCAGTACCTTCGTCAGATTGTAGCGGTAGGTGCTGACCGAGATATCGTAACCATTAGTGGCCAATACCATGGGCGCGTCCACTGATTTATGCAGTAGAACCATACGCTGCTTGAACGTTCCCATCGCAGGGTTTTTGTGATCAATAGGCTGTTCATAACGAATCAGTATGTAACGATAGCCGGAGGGAGGATTATCCAGTTCCTGTGCTTCCATTCCCGGTACCGCATTCAGGTACTCAAGGATATCCGGTGCTGGTACAGGGCTGGCGAAACTGATACTGCAAAAAAACAGGGAAAAGAGAAGCGCAAAGAATGTCGAATGACGTGAACTAGTATGCATATCCATTGTAGCCTTTTTCATTAAGTTCCTTTTTCCAGGCGTAGAGCGACTGACATTACAGCCGGCTCAGGCAATGAATCTAACGGTATAGACAACCGTTATTCCGCAAGAGTTGCTTTTATTATTCTTGAATTAAGAATCCTCAGCCGATCCATGCCCGGGATTTATTGTTTGAATTTAACTGATATGTGTCCGGGTTGTAACACTCCTTCAACGACGTTAGGGAGTGCCATTATAGACAGGAAAAATGACAGATTTAAACTTGTGTTGCGGCAGGGGCTAAAGATGGTGTTATGACAGGATATAAGACTGTAACTTATTGAGATGGCGATTAAATTGTTCTCGATGTTATCGCTTTATGCAAGCCGTACAGGACGGCTTGCTTGCAAAGATGGTGGTATTTACTTACGTGTTTTCAGTACTGCCCCACCGATGAACAAGGCTGACAACGCAAAGATCCCGTAGTGATTCCAGGGATTCCTCTTACGATCAGACAAAGAATACTGCTGAGACAGCTCTGCCTTGTATTCGTCATCCAGATCACCTGCCGAGAATTCTTCAACATTGATGGCCATCAGATCGCAATCCCAGGTCCACACATCAGCCCCCAGCAACGCGAATCTCTGACAGGCATAACCCACTGAATATCCATCTTCGAATGTAGGTGCCCCATCAATTTCGAAGAGTTCATCCCCGGTTTGAAAGAACAATGGAACGCCTTTAGCGTAAGACATGGTTGGTGCCAGTGCACCTACCGCCAACAATACTGCCAAAAAGAATTTTTTCATTTACTAAACTCCGTTTATATTCATTATAAAAAGCCACAGCCAGGGTAGTTTCCGTCTCACCTCCTTATCTTGCCTCTGATTTGATGATCGTATTCTTGATCACTCCACTATCGGAGAAACTTATATCGGTTTCCCAAGAATCACTTTGAAAATCACAATACAGAGCACAATAAATACAAACACGATATTCACTCCAAGCATGGAGAAGACCAACTTGGGGTTTAAAGTGGTTGTTGCTTTATTGATAAAGAAACCAAACAACACTGAAATTATTGCCAGCGGCGAAGTGATAAACATCACGATCAGGAAGACATATCCTGAAGCAGGAGGATGGCCGGACCGCATATATGCCATGGCATAAAATATGACGGCAATTGCAGTCATTACCAACAATCCCGTCGTGACCACGACGTATTCCCTTAACTTCTTCACCAACCACCAACAATATCTGACAAAAAGTTATTATCTTGAAGGAAGGTAGCCCCAAAGCACATTGGCTGCAAGATTATAAGTGACAAAAAGTTAACAATACAGTGAATACACTAGAAAATAATTGAAACGCAGGATGCGGGATATACATCCTCAATCTGAAAAGTTCTGCATTAGAAGGTATGTGGCTAGTCAGAAGTTATAAAGTGAGTCAAAAGTTATAAAGTGAGTCAGAAGATGTGTGAAAAATAGAAGGCAGGTATAAAAATGAAGGTTCTGAGCACGATGACAATATGAGGGATTGAGTTTCTTACTATCTACAGCTTTCAACCGACAGCTTTTGCATCGACAGAGAAGGCAAACAGAAACGTACTTCCCCTTAGCCCAAAGGGTCTAAGCATAATGGGGAGCTTAGCTTGAAAGTTATCTCGGAACGCCATAATGAGTTCCGTTTACGCCATCACGACCACCTCTCACCTTGTAGCTCAAAAAACATACTTATACATTGCAAATGTGTCGCAACGGATGACTCTTCATCCGGTACTTATTGCTGAGGCCGGTGCAGGTCGCCTATCGATACGCCTGATAACTGAATGCAGTTCAGGAAATAAACAAAAATAACGATGGATGTTACGCGAGGTAAAGCAACGATGAAAATCGTCAAGCCATTTGCAATTGTATTAACCGGGCTGTGCCTTACGGCCAACTTCGCCCATGCGGGAGATACCATAAAGTCCTATACCAGTACCCTGTACCAGCTGGATGACAGCGACGCCAGGGCTAAACGGATAAGACTGATCTATACCGTACAGAACGCCTGGAATCAGAGCCATTACCCGGAAGGTATCAAGGAAGTAAAACTGGTACTCAACGGCGGTTCGGGTTTTGATATGACCAATATTCCCTCCCGACAAACCCTCTATGAGTACGGCACCAGCGCCGACTACCGTTACACAGTTCCCACAGCATTTCAGCTTAAGGTGGGCTACCAGGATGGCGCTATCCTGCGTCACTTGAGTCACGCTCCTGCCAACACCATTGCCAGCGCTCAAGTCAGTGAATCCACAGACTTCAACCTGGGGGTGACACTGAACGAGGAGTCTCCCAGCATTACCGGTGGGGTATCCTGGAGCACACGGATCACCTATAACCAGGAGGAATTCAAGACCATCACAGACTTTGACCAGTCAAACGAAGGTATCACCTGGGATATCGTCAATCAGACGATCAAACACCGTACGCCACCCAAGGATAACCTGTTGTATGCGTGGACCTACCTTTTCTGGGGCTGCAGTATCAATAACCTGATTCCCACCAGTGAACTCCCCACGGTCATGACTTCAGACTTCAAACCGGAAGCAGCGGTCCTCTACCGCAAGCGGGACCTGAACGATGGAGTTAACTACTCCCGCCTGAAGCTTGAAGCTAACTGGCAGAAAACCCACTACCACTTCGCCCGCGACTGGTGTTCGTTCTATTCCAACTTCAGTTGGAAGGGCTACAGCGACTATAGCGAGTGGACCAAAGCGAGCCGCATCGTCACGGTTTCCTGGAACGACAGCCTGTATCACTAGGCCTCCATTGAAACCTCACAGGTGCCCTGACAATTAACAGGGCACCTTAGGACTTAACAGGCAAACAGAAGACACACAGAAGTGTAATCAAAAAGGTATTCAGCATGTCACTCAAAAAACTTGCTCTTTGGGGATCATCTCTTTGTCTGCTCGCGGCAGGAGCTCTCGTTTATTTTCCCGGCACCAACTCCAAGGATCAGTCGGTTAGCGGGCAAACAGACGAAACGATCAGCGTTGTTGCCGAAGAGGGCCAAAGCAGGACACTATCATCTGAGGCACCGGATACAGATTCCAACAATCCGACAGATGAGGAAGAGGTTGTCCGGGATACAGGGCCCTGGGTATCACAGGCTTCAACAGAGCTAAGTTCTGAGCTTTACGATTTTATCGAAGCAGAACAGCTCAGATACGTTGATATCAGCACCTATCCATTCGACCCGCAAACCGAAAAACTGCTGCGTAAGTTATCGCAGACAGGAGAAATAATGCTGTTCGATAACACCGAAGCTGACAGGCTGGGAGGTCTCAGTGAAACCCCGTCAGATATTATCGCAGATTATTATGGTACAGCCGCGGAAGCAGACGTGATTGTTGCCACCAGCGTTAAAACCGCCGATGGCGGAATTAACTTCATGGTACTTCCTGTTGCGAAAAAGGAAGAAAGCAACTCTTTACCGGAAGACATCAAGGTCGCCGTTGCTCTGCTCAAACAGGAAAAGGCCAACAAGGAGATGATGTAGTTTCATGTCCCGGCGCAGGCACAAACACAGGTGTTAATGCCGGGTAGCATCAAACATTCACTCAATCCCTGACAACCCTTGCTTCACCTTGGCCAGGAGCCGCGCCAGCTCTTTCTTTTCATCCTTGTTCAGGTCTCTGAGAACTTGCTCAGAGACCTCCTCACCGACCTTCCTGGCCTTCCCCAACCTGGGTTGAAGCGGAGTAGTCAGAAAGATCCAGGTCTTTCGCTTATCCACCTCATCAACCTCCCGATAGACATAATTCAAATCTTCCAGCTTTTTAAGCAGAACGGTCATCGTCGATTTGGTGACGCCCAGGAATTCCCTTAATTCCGTTACGGTAGCTCTCTGATAGAGGTTCAGGTACATCAGGATATCTGCATGGCTGACGGACAGATTCGCATCCAGCTCCGACTTGAGTCGCCTTTCCAGCAATCGCTGAATGGCCTTATTGATTACTGAGATCTGGAAAAAGAGCGCTTTCTCTCCCAGTCTCAATTCATCTTCAACGCTTTCTGTCATCACTCACATCTCGAAATTGAACGCGGTTTTACCGCATGGTTACCGGTGCCTCACAGGATAGAGCCCCTCTCCTCTCAGTTCTTCAGGTTCTCACTTCCCGCCCACATTTTCTATTCAGCCTTTCGAATCACACTTACTGGCCCAGTCTACAGATCTCACATATTGCTCATATGTTGCTCAAGCACAAATAGTACTGTATCGTACCATTATAGTACGTCATCGTACTATTTTTTTAGAACTCATCACGCAGGAGTCAGTGAAATGACACAGTATAGCTATAACGATCTGATAAAACGCTGTACCGATACGGAAGCTTCACTAGTAACACTGGAAAAAGAAGGTCACTACGCCGTTGTCACCATGAATGACCCCAAACGGCTGAATTGTCTGAGCGGGCCTCTCACCGTTCAACTACTGGACAAGTTATCCCAGGCTGCCGCCGATACGGATGTACGTACCATCATCCTGACAGGAGCAGACCCCGCTTTTAGTGCAGGTGGAGATATGGAGCTGATGCAAATGGCCCATGACAGCATAGGACACCAGTCGCCGGAGGGGGTCACCATCATGCGCAACTGGATTCGTTATCAATTCGGTGGTGTCGCCCGCCTCATCAAGCAAACTGAAAAATTGGTCATCTCAGCGATTAACGGTGCCGCAGCGGGTGTCGGGTTATCTTTCGCCTTTGCTTCCGACATCTTGATCGGATCAGAAAAAGCCCGCATTGTCCCCGCCTTCGGCAAAATTGGATTGACCCCGGAAGTCGGCACCAGCTGGTATCTCACCCGGAAGCTTGGCTATAACAAGGCAATAGAGTATTACCTTAAGGGGCAGGAGTTGAGTGCAGAAGAAGCTCTGTCTCACGGCATTCTCAATCAGGTTGTCGCTCATGAAGAGCTTCTCGATGCCGCGATTGCTTATGCTGAACAGGTTCACCATCTGCCCGCCAGTGTTTTCGGAATGGCTAAAACACTCCTCCGCCGTGCCGGGGAGGTGCCTTGGGATCAGGCAATTGAACTGGAAGAATTTATCGAGCCCATTTGTTTTACCACAGAGTTTCACCAAAAGGCTGTCAGTCGTTTTCTGGGACGTTAGAAATTACGCGTGCAGCTGTACCGCACGCCATTTTCATGGAGAATCATACCTAACGACAGATATGACATTTCATTACCTAGCACCAATAACCAGCGATCAACAAGTGATTTAGGTTTTAAAGCCTATTGTGAAAAACACTCTCCTTGACTAGAGTAGATTTCGACCAGTTATGGCAGTCCTATCGACCGACTAAATACTGGCAGGCAGTCGAGGACACAATCCTGACTGCACCCCACACAAAGGCAAAACAATACGTTGCCTTTCCTTACGGCGATGCTGCTGACCGCGGCTTATCTCTGTAGAGGTAGGAATGGCTTCTAAGGAAGGAGAACCTAATGAACAAATATTTACGACTCACCGTTCCAGCGCTGCTGGCGGCGTCGCAATTGGCACTGGCGGACGACGTATGGATCACCACCGATGCAGAAGGACTCAATGCCATCCAACGTCACTTTCCAGAACTCGTTGATCAAAACGCAGTTCGGGCGTTCACCTCAAACGGCATTTCTGCGCTCAAAGTCAGTGAAGAGCAAGTCCCTGCAATTTCAGAGATGATGCATCACGAACTGAATCGTTGTGGTGGATTTATTGCCCATGAGTCTCAAGAGTCTGCACAAGGCGCAGCCCTGTTTGACTCACTGATTGCTCCTGCTCTTGCAGTACAGCCACCCGACTACAGCATCGACAACGGTGAAGTGGTCAACGCCATGCAGGGCAAGGTGAAAGAGACCGATATTCGCTCCACCATCCAGAGCCTCGCCAATTTTACCAATCGCTACTACACCGCCTCCGGAGGCTTGCAGGGAGCCCAATGGATCAAGAATAAATGGCAAAGCCTTGCCGGATCACGGAGTGATATCACGGTAGAGTTTTTCAACCACAGCTGGCAGCAACCCTCAGTGATCATGACAATTCAGGGTAAAAGCAAACCCAATGAGATTGTCATCCTTGGCGGGCATCAGGACTCTATCGCCGGCTTCAACACCGGTGAAAACACACGCGCTCCGGGTGCCGATGATGACGCCTCCGGAATCGCCACCCTGACCTCGGTGATCACAGCAGCCATGGAGACCGGATACAAGCCGGATCGGACGGTCATGTTCATGGGCTATGCCGCGGAGGAAGTCGGCCTGCGCGGATCCCAGGATATCGCTCAGTCATTCCGCAATCAGGGCAAAGATGTCGTGGGTGTCCTGCAGCTGGATATGACCAACTACAAAGGTTCCAGCGGCGATATCTATATCATGGAGGACTACACCAACTCCGCTCAAAACCAGTTCCTGGCAGACTTGGTCAGCGCCTATCAACCCTCTGTAACTCTGGGCTACAGTGAATGTGGTTATGGTTGTTCGGATCACGCTTCCTGGAACAACCAGGGCTATGCTGCATCATTCCCATTTGAGTCCACCTTTAACGGCTCCAACCCTTACATCCATTCTGCCAACGACACGATCGATAAGAGCGGCGGCAACGCTGACCACGCGGTCAACTTTGGTAAACTGGCAGCGGCTTATGTGGCAGAACTGGCGAAAGGGGATTTCACTGATGATCCAGGACCTGATCCGGATCCAGGCGATGAAGTCACCGAGAACTTTGAAGGTGACGTCAACCGTGGAGTGAATGATCAGTTGGGCCCGTTCAAAGTAGAATCCGGCACTGAATTCAGTGCGGTGATGACCGGAACTAACGATGCTGACCTGTATGTCCGCGTTGGCGCGGCTCCAACCACCAGCCAGTACGACTGCCGGCCATATAAAAACGGTTCCTCCGAAACCTGCAACCTTACCGTCCCACCTGGTGAAGATGAGGTTTATGTCATGGTCAGGGGTTATAGCTGGTCAAGCTCTCATTACAATCTTGAGGTCACCTATACCCAGATCAAGTAATGGTATCTAAATCGTACTGATAACTTCAGTGCTAATCGGCCTTTACGTCTGTGATCATAGATACGATTCGCAGGCGTAAAGGCCTTCCGCCCTATTCGGCTCAACCCTCACCACAATAATCCAGACAAAAAGCCTATAGTTTGGATATCTCCATTACCGCATGCACTTGCACTTAAGTCCCCCTTCTGGAACAGCAGAATCCTGCGTATAGTTCTCCCCGGTATTCGTAGTCGAGGCGATACCTCATTGGGTTAGCCGCTCATATTTGCGGTTAACAGGCAATGACATCCATGCAGCTGGCAGGCATAAGCACAAAAAATCGATGCTATGCGAATGGGAACTTCATTTTTGTAAAGGACTAGTTAATGAAACGTTCAACAATTTTGCTGCCATTCATATTCGGCCTACTCACCACCCTGATGGGAACTTCGGCATTGGCAGACGAAGTCAGCCTGATAAAGGCAGACTCCAGAATCCACGGCCGTTACGGCTTTTCCTGGCAAACCTACACTGCTGATATCCTGATAGAGAATATTGCCCGAGACAAAAAAGTTTCGATGCAGTACCTGGATGATGATGGTCAATGGAAACGGCAGGACGCCAGATTCGATCATATGATCGACAACAACAAGGAAGTGTGGCGAATCTCGGAAACCCGCATGCTGCATCACCCTAATGAGCCGACTCAACAACCCCTTAACCTGACTTTCGCCCTAGAGTATGAAGTTGATGGTACTGTCTTCTGGGACAATAACCATGAGCAAAATTACTTTCTTCCAGCGGATTCAGGGGAATATATCGGCTCAAATATCCAGGTTGACTATGCTGGAGCACTCGCACCTTATGATGCTCAATATGGAGAGAACAGCACGCACTTTGACGGCCGCTTCAGTGTGGGAGTTTTGCTAAAAAACCTTGGCTATGCCAAAGACGTGAAAGTTCACTACACACTGGATAACTGGAAGACAACTTATGTTAAAGATCTGACCTTCCAGTACGGACGATTAGTGGGATACAGTTGGGTAACCTATCCCAATGCCAATGGGGTTGAATACTGGAGCATGACGTCAACCGGCGAGGAAATGCAGGATCCTACCTCCAACATCGTTGAGTATGCGGTCTCCTACCAGGTCAATGGCGACACTTATTGGGACAATAACTTTGGGCGGAATTATCAGATAGACATCATTCACCGATAAGCCAATCACTTACGCCTGACAGACAATCGTTCTGTCAGGCGTCTTTCGATTTTACGCAAATCTCCCTGCTGACGGGCAACTTACCGGCTGTGACCTCAACTTTTCTGCTTATCAAGCAACGACAGGAAGTCATCATTCAGCCTTAAATCATATATATAGAAACTGTCATCCTTCTCGCGATTAACACATTCCCGGAAATTTATCGTCCAGGGCGAGACTTCAATCAGGTCATCCAGAAAGTTTTTATAACCACTGTCGGAATATGCAAAAACAAGTCTGCCATTCCGCTCTATATGATACGCACTTCCCAGGATCAGCATTTCCAAAAGCCAGCGTTTACCATGGAAGCATTGTGCCATCCGATGATGACGAAGTTTCCATATCTGTGAGGTCCTTGAGAAAGGCAGATTGGCAATGATCAGATCAAACTTTTCATTGGTCCCAACTTTCTCAAAAGGATGATTTTTGCGGACAGTATAGAACGCGGTATTTTCCCTGACACCATTACGCCAGGCGTTGATCCGCGCCACATTAATTTCCTGATCGTCGATATCGATGCCGGTCACCTGACAACCTCTTTGCCTGGCGAGTGTAACCGCGTAATAACCGGTTCCCGTACCGAGATCCAGAACTTTCGAGCTTGGCACAACACAGGATTTCACGTATTCAAGTAACAAGGTAGATACCTTGCCAAACGTCGGGTTGAACGAATGGCTGGGTATATCAAACTCCAGCCCTTGATAATAATATTTCTGATCGCCCGACAGGCTTTCATGCTTTTCAATAATTCCTTGAATAATAGAGACCTTTGCCGGCAACTTTATCTGGGTTAACCAATACCAAATGGGATTGGTTTTATATTGAATATACTCATTTGATCTCCCCTTATGTTTTCGGTCGTCAACATCAGTACCTTTTTGATGACCACCGGAAACGGCTCCCAAAAGCTTCCCAATATAAGGTTCAGACCTTAGCTGGAACAGCACCGGTGTCTTATGGACTCTGCCACTATCCTGAGTCTTTAGCTCCCCTGACAGGCAGTCTCCACTGATTAGCAGCGGCGTCATTCTGGCTCCCCAAACCGGCCTCAAATTGGGAGCATACAAAATGGATAAATAGAATCTTCCAAATGATCGTTTCAGGCGATTGATGGAAATATTGGTTTCATGCCGAATGGGGTCATTCCACAAGCCGAAATATATTCCCGGCTTGATATTCCGGCTCCGTACCCCTTGCCAAATCCTGGCCAGAAGAGAAACCAGCGCTATCATCATGATGGATATAAGAGTGATTGCCAGAATGGCAGAGACTAATTCAATTTCGAGACCATTTAAAAAGCTATCAGTCCATCGAACGTTCATCTTTAACTCCCTACGCCTGCCTGCGATAAACACGAAGTCCTTTTCTCGACGGTATCCCGACACTCGCTGCCGGTATTCGCCAAGAGGCTTCCCCTTTTTCAGTTCCCAAGCCCCTAAATCAATCCATGATCTTCCATGACAAATAGCGAAAATATGGAAGTACAGATGAATATTTTTTGTACAAATCGTTTTTTTCAGACTAGCTTAGATTTCCCATTTTGTATAAATATTCACCTTCATATTTCTACCCGTAGAAAGACCGTGAAGAATATATTCCTATTAGAAATAACTCACTTTCAGGATATGGATCTTCTCTAGGTTCAGGTACGAGCAAGTGTAGTCTCAAGACCTTCGCATTTAGGCCCTCTATGCCCCTATCCTTTTACATAATAGCTGTACAGTCGGTCGCTTAATGCTTTATAGCTTGGATCAGACGAGGAACTGAATTTCTCTGGGACCGTTGGAAAAAAGACTCCACTTTCTTCTACCCAGTTACTGTCCAGACGAACATAGATACCCGTCTCATCTTTTCGTACTGCTTCAGCATTTAATTTAACGATAGCCTCAGGCCATTGAGATTTTGGAATTTCTCCCACTTTATTGCTGATAGACAAATCAGTATCCGATAGAGAAACAAGCGCCCTTTCCAATTCAACAAGATCAAAATCAGTCGCCTCGTAATGCCCAACGCATCCGCTTAGCAGAAGCATCAAGCCTAAACATAAGGGCATGAATATTTCTCTCATCCAAAATCCTCCAACCTCGCCACTTCTAGCCACACTTGATACCAAAGTCAGCCACAGTTACCCAGCTAAAAGCCAACTTATACCGACATCCTTTACCGCAGGCAAACGGCTACGGATTTGGACAATGAAATCAAAAATCGAGGTTTACGCCCTCGCAGTATGCTTCTTCTGTGTGATATCTCTACTATTTACCCTATCCTTCAGCGGATATGCGATCATTAGAATCACCACTCCGGAAATCACCCTTCCCTCTTACGAATATCAACGACTTCAATCCAATGCGGCTTATTGGAACAGATACTCTTCAGCAGATAATGCTGTGGCAATGCCCGCCGAAGAAGAACTAACCCAACAAAGATTGGAAGCATATGATATCGCTGTTAGTTCTGAAGCCCGGGATGGAAAGCAGGACCTTTTCCAACAAGCGATTTTTGCTTTGGTAGGCTCAATCCTGCTTCTCATTCACTGGCGAATATTCCGTCAGTTGTCGGCAAGATAATGTTTATTGGGCATCTTCCTGCCGGCTACGTCTGCTCACGATACTTTCACAGGTGGTTTGGCAAAGGTTTTGATTCACCCAAGCGGTGGATGGCTGCTTGCTTACTGGGTGCAATAGCTCCAGATTTTGACCTGCTGTATTTTTATCTCTTTGATAATAGGCAGCATCACCATCATTCCTATTGGTCCCACTTTCCTGTGGTCTGGCTCTCTATGCTGTCGCTCTGCAGCTGTTTCCTTATGACAAGACTTCGATCACAGGGTTGGCTGGCATTCCTATTTTCAGTCAACGGAATAATTCATTTACTTTTGGATAGCATCGTGGGAGATGTCCGCTGGCTGGCACCATTTTCTGATAATACCTTTGCCCTGATTGAAGTTAAGGCGCTGCATGACCCCTGGTGGATAAATTTTTTCTTACACTGGACATTTGGTTTAGAGTTAATAATTCTTGGATGGGCTATTTATCTTGCCACCAGAAGACCTGCTAAGACCAAGTCACTTGAATCTATAGATGATTAAATAAGAACAACAAGCAAGTGGATTGCGACCAAATACACGAAAGTGTGAAGGTAAGGGGCAGATCTGCCCCCCACGATTCTGTTGCTCAATTCCGGAGCGATAATTCTACTTGACCCGATAGACCGCACAGAGCTTGTTGCCGTCGGGGTCGCGGACATAGGCGAGATACATTGCCCCTAAGCTGCCTTCGCGCAGGCCGGGCTGCTCCTCAATGGACTGACCGCCGCAGGAAACCGCTGTGTCATGGAACTCTTGAACTTGTTCGGGCGAGTCGCACTTAAAAGCTATGGTACCTCCATTTGCAAAGGTCGCCATTTCACTGTCGATTGGCTCGGTGAGGGTGTTCAAAACTCTGTGTCAGCCAAGTCAAAGATCGATATGAGCGTCCAGCCGCCCTTCAAAGTGAATCGATAGCTGCGAGAGCGTGAGATTCCAGTTCTGCACCGGATGCGTCCACCGTTCTGTGGCATTCAACATACCAGCGTACAGCAGCTTCAGCAAACTGTTCTCATTGGCAA
>NZ_MRYI01000138.1 GCF_002260525.1 Hahella sp. CCB-MM4 | reverse complement strand
GCACCGACACCGCGCAGGTGCTGACCTCGACCAACGGCTATGTGCATGGCGGGTCGGGCTTCGACACGCTGGTGCTGCCCGATGCTTCGGAAGGGGCGGTGGTGACCATCACCGGGACCATCGACAACGGCGATGGCACGTATTCCCAGACCGGCTACGTCGTCTTTAAGGACGGCAAGCGGCTGGATTTCGAAAGCTTCGAGAAGATCATCTGCTTCGCGCCGGGAACCCTGATCGACACCCTGCGCGGCCGCGTCGCGGTCGAGGATCTGGTGCTGGGCGACAAGCTCTTGACCCGCGACCACGGCTATCAGG
>NZ_MRYI01000137.1 GCF_002260525.1 Hahella sp. CCB-MM4 | reverse complement strand
CGTCGGCCCCGTGGGCTGAGATCCAGCTCCTACGGCGTCCTGCGCGTCACCAGGGCGCTGCACCGCAGAGGTGTCACGGTGAACAGGAAACGGGTCGCGCGGATCGTGCACGGGGCCGACGCCTGATAGACCCGGGGCGGGTTACCGGTGGCGGTCACGAGCATGGGCAGACTCCGTCCGTCCAGCGGGCCCCGGCGGTGGCTGCCTCACGCAGGAGGGCCGCGTCGTCGGGGCGTTGCAGACATGCCCATCGGAAGGCGAGTT
>NZ_MRYI01000136.1 GCF_002260525.1 Hahella sp. CCB-MM4 | reverse complement strand
GCAGCATGACGGCGGCGCACTCCCTGTTCGTCACCGACAGCCGCGAGATCCAGCGCTTGCGTCAGCGCTGCGGGCTCACCGTCGGGCCCAGGGAGTTGTCCGTCCTACTGTGCACGATCATGATGCGTGCAGCTCGGCTGGAGTGGTACGAGCAGGGCGATGTCTGGGACAGGGTCATAACAGCGGAACACCGCTCAGCCGTCGGTGACGTTCCGGTGGAACGGCTCAACGC
>NZ_MRYI01000135.1 GCF_002260525.1 Hahella sp. CCB-MM4 | reverse complement strand
GCCACATGATCTGGATCGGTGACCGCACCCGTCAGCCCGACGGCGCCCATGTCGAATTCTGCCGCGGTGTGCAGAACCCGATCGGACTGAAATGCGGCCCGTCGATGACGGCCGAGGATCTGAAAGTCCTGTTGGCCAAGCTGAACCCGGAGAACGAGTTCGGCCGTCTGACCCTGATCGCGCGCTTCGGTGCCGGCAAGGCTGCCGAGCATCTGCCGCGCCTGATCAAGACGGTGAAGGAAGAGGGCGCGAACGTGCTCTGGACCTGCGACCCGATGCACGGCAACACGATCAAATCGGCCTCGGGCTTCAAGACCCGTCCGTTCGAGCGTGTGCTGCAGGAGGTGCGTGACTTCTTCGC
>NZ_MRYI01000134.1 GCF_002260525.1 Hahella sp. CCB-MM4 | reverse complement strand
GTGCGATCTCGACCTCGGCTTCGACACCCCGGTTCCACGGCCAGAAGAACAGGAAGAACTGGGCGAAACCGCTGTCCTCCCGCGTGGCGACCTCGGGCACGATCCGGCTGTGCCCATGGCTCAGCAGCGGGCGGTGCAGCGGGATCGGCGAGCGCGTGATCGAGGCCGGGCTGCCGGTCACGACGGTGCCGAGCGGCGATTGATGAACATGGATCGAATTCGACCCCGAGATGATGGTGGTGGCCCCGGCAGCCCCGGCGCCAAGGGCGGCGCTGGCGGCAAGAGCGGCAGAGAGAGTGCGAAGG
>NZ_MRYI01000133.1 GCF_002260525.1 Hahella sp. CCB-MM4 | reverse complement strand
TTATTTCAAGAATAGGAGGAAATCATCGATAGGATGTTGTTTCAAGCGGAAGACGGCATGCGTGATCATGCGTAGTCGCGTGGGCTCGGGCAGCGACGGGGCCAGCGGGGCGCAGCTGATGCATGCCGCCGGCGGAGCGCTGGTGGTGCAGAGCCCGGCCGAGGCCGATTTCCCCTCGATGCCCCGCGCGATCCTGAGCCTCGGCATCCATGACCGTGTCCTCGATGCCGCGGACATCCCCGGTGCGATTCAGGACATCTTCGAGACCGGCATCCGCTATGCG
>NZ_MRYI01000132.1 GCF_002260525.1 Hahella sp. CCB-MM4 | reverse complement strand
ATGCGCCGGATGAACCTTGCCTTGGCTGCGGCCGCGGGCAATCCGGCGATGACGATGCTGGCCCAAGGCCTGATCGAGGCCGAATTCGCCATCACCCCCACGACCGATTACCCGACACGGGTGCGCGCGCGCTTCCTGTCCTATCACGTCCGCGTCGCCAACGGCATTGCCGGCGGCCGGGCCGAGGACGCCCGCGCCGCCCTCGTGGGGCTGTGGAGCTTCGAATCCGACCGCGCCAACGGCGGTTCGGCCGAGGAACAACCGGTCGAGCGCCCGCCTCGGATGCGGGACCTGCGGCTCCCTCCGGTGCAGCGCCTGACCCCGTTGCCGGAGTAAACCCGTGGCGGTCCGTCAGGCCAGCCTCCGTCACCGCATCGCCGAGGCGATCGATCCCGAATTGCATCAGAA
>NZ_MRYI01000131.1 GCF_002260525.1 Hahella sp. CCB-MM4 | reverse complement strand
ACCTGCGCGGGATGTCGGCTTCGGCACGGCAAGACGGCGGCGACTGGGTCCTGAACGGTACCAAGCATTTCATCAGCCATGCCGATATCGCGGGCTTCACCATCGCCTTCCTTGCCACCGGCGAGGAGGACACCCCGCGCGGCAAGAAGAAGAAGATCACCGCCTTCTTCGTCGACAAGGGCACCAAGGGTTTCACCGTCCGCGACGGCTATCGCAACGTCTCGCACCGGGGCTACACCAACTCGGTGCTGGAATTCGACGAT
>NZ_MRYI01000130.1 GCF_002260525.1 Hahella sp. CCB-MM4 | reverse complement strand
GGCTGCGATTCCGCCAGCTCCACCCGCAACAGGCTCCCGCCCTTCGCGGCATGGGCCATGGCCAGCATCGCCTCGGATTCCAGCGTCACCGCATGGGCGACCAGCCGCGTGCCCGGCTTCAGCAGCGCATAAAGCTGATCCAGCAGCGTCTGAGACAGCCCGCCGCCGATGAACACCGCATCGGGCAGCGGCTGGCCCTGCAGGACCTCCGGCGCGCGCCCCTCGGCGATCACCAGCCGATCCACGCCCAGCCTCAGCGCATTCTCCCGCGCCCGCGCGGCGCGCTCGGGATGTCCCTCAAACCCGATGGCACGCAGCGAGGAATGCGACAGCAACCACTCGATCCCGATCGAAC
>NZ_MRYI01000013.1 GCF_002260525.1 Hahella sp. CCB-MM4 | reverse complement strand
CCAGTTCATCGGTGAGTTGGGTTTGATGTTTTTTGACGAGCTGCGGCTCAAAGGTGCCAGCACGATCCCGAGGCGTTTCCAGCTCAAAAGGCCCGGCAGGGCTTTTCACCGTTTTCTTGCTGGAGCCATTCTTGCGATTGGGTTGATCGTCAGAGCTAAGGTGCTGATCAAGCTCAGCCTTCATGGCCGCTTCGGTCAACTGCTTGATCAGAGGAGTGAGAATACCGTCTTTACCGGTTAAGTCTTTGCCTTCACGCAATGCTTGCAGTGCGGCTTCCATGTCGAAGGAGGGGTTGGTCATAAGTCATCTCTTTTTTGCATAGGATAAAGAAATGACACAGAATTCTGAACACTACCGCAAGGAGGTGTTTTTGAGGGCCATGATTTCAGTGCTCTTTAATGTACGGGAGCCAGGCACATGCCTGAAGCATTCGAAATTATTGAGGCTGATCCCATCCTTGTTTTCGTTTGGCTTATTCCAATATATCCTGAAGAGCAGAAATTTATCAGGGAAATAGGTTGGTCCAGCTTCGAAGAATTGATAAACGACCAACAGCCCGACTTCTTTGATTTAAATCGGGCTAGAGTTTAACTCTTTGTTTAGTAAGTGCTTTTTGTTGAAAAAACTAATAGAGATATATGGATCAGGTAAACAAGAAACTTCTCATTCTGGATCTGGATGAAACCCTGATTCATGCTACTGAGCAACCACTTTCATATCGTTATGACTTTCGAGTTGGACACTACTATGTATACAAACGTCCAGAGGTGGATAGATTTCTAAACTTCTGTGCTGAGTATTTGAAGGTAGCGGTGTGGACAGCTTCCAGTGAGGCGTATGCAGATTCTGTTGTAGGCCAGTTGGTTGGTCAGAAACTTTCCCTTGAGTTTATTTGGGCGAGGGGAAGGTGTGTTACCAAGTTCGATTCTGAAAACTATCAATACCTATTCCTTAAAGATCTGAAGAAGGTTAAGAAGAAAGGATTTTCTCTTGAGAGTGTGATCGTAGTTGATGACTCTCCTGAAAAACTTTCAAGAAACTACGGAAACTTAGTGCGAATCAGCCCATTTGAGGGTGATCAGTCTGATGCTGAACTTATCCACTTAATGCCATATTTGAAGTCTCTTATACCGCATACTGATGTCCGTAAGATAGAGAAGCGTGGTTGGCGCAGGAGGCTGACTCAGCCTCCTTTTAACCACTAGTCCAGTACTCTTGATACTGCTATGCCTAATAAGCATGTGCTCTGGTTGAGCGTCTAGCTATAAACATAAATATTCACTCCAACCGCCGCCCCCACAGTTCCAGGGCCTGCCGAAGTGTATGCCGTGTGTGCTTTAAACCAATGCCGGTTACCGACCAAGCCGGGGTCACACCAGGAGCCGTTGGAAGCTTCTTGGAATAGCCAGTGCAGGGTGCCATCGGTTCGGCCCATCAATCCAATTGAAAACAGATGAGTTGAAAGAGGTCGCCTGATATAGGAATCCATGAAGACGTGCGAGGCGTTGGCGTAATTGGCAATATTGGCCTTCAAAGTGGTCACTTCGTTGGCATAGCCTGCATTGTTGAAGACCGTCTCGATACCTGCGGTAGTTTCGAGTACTAGCTTAATCCCGTTTGAGTTTCTTAGCAGGACGTCGACTATATTGGATGGCATGGTTAATCCTGGAGCACCACCGCCGTCACGCATGGGGAATAAATCCCGCTCCATCCTGGTGTCGCTGTAGTTCCAGTAAGTGGGCTGAGCCTGGTTGGCCAGGTTGTTCCCGTTGGGTAGCGTTAAATTCACTGCCGTCAGGCCATGTTCGTGCAGAACTTTAAGGCCCCAAGCTGAAGTACAACACCCACAAGAGGTACCATCAATTTGTTGTGAGGCAGTAGTATGATTGAAAGGCATATCCCGACTCCTTTATAGATACGGTTAAATTTCATACTGCTGACAAATGACTAAGCGCTAAAGAAGTGAGCGAACCATCATCGAAATATCTTAATGTGTTCGGGATGTATGTAGCTGCTTGAAAGATAAGTAGATTGTGTGGCCGGGCTATCGAGGGAAAGCCCGGACAGCGAGGCTGCCCGGGATAGTTTGGTGAAATCAGAGCGAATTATCGTACGGTGATCTCATCAATTGCGTACCAGCGGCCATACTGGCCGTAACGCATAGTAATCAGGATATATTGAGAGGTTTCCTGCAATGGGATATCCGCAGCGCCGGAGCGGTACTGGCGAACCTGTTCTGCCGGTACCCACTGACCGTTTTCAAGTACCCAGATATCATAGGCGCCGGCATAGTTACCGCCGTCCCAGTTGATGGTCATGCCTGAAATGTTGCGTGAGCTTCCCAAATCCAGCATGACCCATTCCTGCCGATAGCTGTTGTAGATGGTTGAAGAAACCCATGGGGTTGAGAGAGAACCATCATGCAGGTTGGAAGGCTGATATCTCCAGCTGTAGGAGCTGGATGCCTGGGCGCTGGAGACCGACACTGGGCCGCCGGTATCGCCACCGTCATCTCCGCCATCATCGCCACCGTCATCTCCACCATCGTCGCCGCCGTCATCTCCTCCATCATCACATGGGGTCCAGCTTCCCTGGACTTTGACAGCATCAAAGGATTCATGCACGGAAGTCCATTCCTGTGAACACTGGCCGAATAGTGCTTCTGCAGATTGTGCCAGACGATTTCGCGCGGATTCAAAGTTGGTGGAAGCCGTGAACAGGTTGGTGTTGGCGTGATAGTAAATTTTCAGCGCCTCTTCCATGCCAATACCGGTAACCCGGTTGCTGGTTTTACCGCGAGGATGTGTACCGCCTTCAGACAACAGATAGAAGGCAAGGTTCATGATACCGCTGTTCAAGTGAACACCGCCGTTATCCTGGGAGCCGGTATAACGGGAGTCATAGCTGTCCCGGCTTTGACCGTCTGCGACGGGGTCTGTCATATCGCGCATCATTCCGCCGTTGACAGAAGCATCCTCACCCAGGGTCCAGTTGCTGCGCTGCGGCTTCAGCCCGCCGGAAGGAGGATTGTTGGCCGTACCGCCGGAGTCGACGTAGGTTTCTGCGCCGGCACCGAAAATATCAGAAAGCGCTTCGTTAATGGCTCCTGATTCATTTCGATAGGTCAGATTACTCTCGGAGTAGGTTACGCCGTGAGTCAATTCATGTGCGACGATGTCGAGCGCCCCCGCCGGATTTTGCAGCATGCTGCCGCCATCACCATACACCATTTGGTTGCCATTAAAAAAAGCGTTGTCACCAGAACAGCCACCATTCGGAGTAGTGAAGAGCGCGTGCACTGTGCTGACCATTTTCTTCCCTCGGCCGTCGTACGAGTCTCTTCCGAACATGTTGTCGTAGAACCAGTACGTGTAGCCGGAGTTTTCATAGGCAGCTTGCGAGTGGTCGTCAGTGCTTGGGGAAATTTCACGGCCGGGCAGGACATTGCTTCCCCAGTTAGGATCGAAGCACTGGCGGTCAATGGTGTGGACACTACGGGACAGAGAGGTGTAAAGCCTTGGGAGCTTATCAACCACTCTCCCGCTGTTGGCATCAACAAAGACCTCGTCAACTCTGTACCCATCCGTAGTGGTGGAGTATTCCATGACGGAACGCCAGGTCAGCACCGGACCATCGTTTTCTGACACATAAATCTGCAGGCTGGGCTCTTCGCGGAATGTAGGCTCGCCATTGAGGGTATCACGCATTCCATCGATGGCTTTGGTGTAGGCGACCTTGCCGGTCAATCCCGGGGTCACGTTCAATTCGATGCCGGGTTCAAATTCACCGGTTACCAGATTGACGTTGTCTTGCTTGTCGGTCTGGACTACCGTCTCGCGGCCATGTACAGGCACACCATTGTATTCCTGAGTGAACTTGTAATAGATATTGCCTTTCTCGTCGAATTTTGAGGACTTCAGCTCAAGATCGTCATTTTCTCCAATTTGGAGTCTGCTTTTCCCGCCGTTCAGCACAACCTGTTTCGCCATATTGGCATCACTGGCTGTCATTGCGGTATTTCCTGAAGGCTTCAGGTGAAACGGATGGCCAAAGCCGGAACTCAGTTCACCTTCAAACGGCTCTACACCTGATGCGGGAGGAGTGAACTGAGCGTCCTGGGGTTGGTAGTTGGGAGTTGGCTGATTCTCCAGGCTGGCGACAAAATCTTCCACATCATCTGTGGTCGGCGCCTTGGAAGTCGGGGAGGTCTTGGCGGCGGATCCTGCGGCACCTGCGAGTGAAGGCACTGAAGGAACCGAGAAATCCTGCTGCATGGCATTGGCCGCAGAGTCGACTCCAACCTGGTCCGCCGGTGTATCACCGAACTGATGATACAGTGTGTAGCTTCCAGTCATGGCGGCAATGACGGCTACAAGAACTTTCATTTTCACGAGTAGTGTTTCCTTTAGTTTTCTAGTTCTACTTTTCTTGGAGCTGAGCATCCTATCCATTGGATTTCCTGCGAGCATGTCATTGGGCGCTATTTTCCTGTCTTCCGGTGCCATATTGGGGGGGTTATACGGGGGGTTAAGCCTATTTCGTTAGGTTATTTGGTCGAGTTTTCGCCACTTTTATATCTGGTATATTCCAGAGGGTAGTTCGGGGTGAGACCTGCTATTCGGGTTTGTTGAATAATTGAATGAGTTAAAGAGACAGAGCTGATATGACAAGGCAGTTAAGAGAGCCGTTTATTATTTCCAGTTGGGTGAACATGTGCCTGGAGGCGTTTATTGGCCAGGGGTTGGATTGCAGATTGCTTCTAAGATCTGCAAACCTGTGTGAGTCTGACCTCGAGTCCTCTCTGATGCCGGTACCGGTTGAAAAAGTAAATCGATTATTTGATACAGCCGTGATACTGAGTGGATCTCCCTGCCTGGGCATTGAAGCCGGTAAGAACATTCATTTAACGACTTTTCATGCGCTTGGATATACCGTCATCGCCAGCCAGTCGTTGTGGGAAGGATTCTCCCGCATCATCCGTTATCAGGGCGGTATTTCCAATGCGGCCCGTTTCTACCTGCACGACGACAGGGATACGGTTGAGCTTGGAATCATTCGGGATCCGTCTATAAACCTTCATGATGGAATACTGGAAGCGTCGATGTGCACATTAATCAGGGTCTGCCGTTTCTTGTCGCCAACTGAGCCGGCACTGACCAATGTCATGCTGGGGCGTCAAAGATCTGAGGGGTACCAGCATTTCGATCGCTTTTTCCGGCATCCCGTACACTGGGGAGACAATCGATATTGCCTGAGATTTGAACGTTCGTTCTTCCACAGAAAGCTGCCTACGGCTGATGCCGTGTTGGCTAACGAAAACGAACGCTTGTGTGAGACCTATTTCGGCAGATTGTTTAACCGGCAGTTGACTCAACAGGTGCGTATGTTGTTGCGGCAGGCCCTGGTCAGTGATGATATTTCGCTGCAAAGTATCGCCCAGATGTTGCACATCAGCGAGCGGTCACTGCAGAGGCGATTGAGCCATGAGGGCGTTTGTTTTCGTGATCTGGTGGACGAACTTCGTCAGGAAGATGCGGAACGCTATCTCAAATCCACATCCATGAGTATTTCCCAGATTGCCTTTCGCCTTGGTTTTAATGATGCAGGAAACTTCAGCCGGGCATTTAAACGATGGTTTTCCTGTTCGCCTGAATCATACCGGCAGAATGTTCGGGAGAGTTCTGTCTATTAGCCGATCTTTTGGCGTATTAATACTGGAAGCTTCTGCATACACTGTTTCCACTTCCCCGTAACCTGGGTGTTGTTTCCTGGAGTCTGGTCCTCCTGCTCGCTTATCAATTTCGGCCAGCCATGACTTGGCTGGATATCAACGACAAATTAGTCCTCCAAATTGTCATCAATACTTCGTCATATCTTAACAACCTCTCACTAGGCTGAACTTTGTCGTCGTATGGCGTCATATTTGCTGTATGAAATATAGGCATCTGGCCAGATGCTTTATCGTTCGCGCTCTTTTGGCTTTGCATGTCTGGACCTGAAGTCAGGAAGTAAAGCCAGGATTTCATTGAGAAAAGTTTCAATATTCCAAGGTTGGAGCAAGCTATGTCTAAAGAAGCGATCTTATCAGCAGCATCACAGAAATCAGAAAACGGGAACCAACTTGAAACATCCGAGGAACCGGATTCCGCCAGTCTGCACCAGAGTGGCTCACATTCCTCGGATTCGAAAAAGCGCAGCAGCAGTCGCCAGGTCAACGGCTCCCAGTCAGAAAGCCCGGAGGAAGATCCGTCTCCGGTAGTTGTTGCCCGGCAGGATGCGGGAGCTCTTTTAGTCCGTGATATCAATGCCAAGATTGATGAACTGGAAAAACATATATCCCATTTGATGACAGCTCTGAGTCAGTCACAGGGAGCCCTTCAAGCGTCGTTGGATGAGCTGTATTCGCGCTCATTGTCGATGGCTGAGGACATCGAGCAGGCATTTTCCCGGCTGGATCAGTCTTCATCAGACTACAAAAGGCAGACTGCCGCTTTAGATGAGCGTTTGAAGACTTCCACTGAGACGATTCATTCAAAGCTGGAGGCAGCCGGCGTTCAAATTGGCATTCATCAGGATCGGATTGATGAGGTTAGCAGGCACCTGAATCAATCTCATCAGCTGTTGGAATCCAAAATTCGGGATTTGGAACTCTCTGCCTGGGAAAAGATGGGAAACCTGGAGTCCGACGTCTATCTGAAAATTGAGAATCTGGATGGCAAGGCGGATATCCTCGGAGATCAGCTGTTTGAAATGGATGTCAGCAGTAATGCCTTTCGAAGGCAAACACGCATTCGATTTCGGACAGGGGCAATTATTATCGCTGCCGTTATGATCGGGCTGGCTGGAATGGCGGCCTATTTGGCCATCCGCCATACTCCCGAAAATGCAGGACTTCAGTTTCAGCTGGCAGACTTTAAAACGGAGATGGATCAGAACCTGAGTCGTGCACTCAATAAGCAGAGCGATGCTCTTAAGCAGCAATATATGGCCGCTACGAATTCCTTGAGCAATCTGGATAAAGAGGTGGCAGCGCTGACTGATACGATGCAAAGAAATGACGCAGATACCGGCCGTGTTCTTGAAGAGGTTTCCGGCTCCCTTGAGTCAATTGCCGATAGGCTGGCCGCTTTGGAGCTCAGCGTATATGGTCCGAAGGATGTACCGGCGGAATCAGTGTTGGAAATTCAGGATCAGCAATGGTTATCAACCCGGGATGCCGGGCATTACAGTATTCAGGTCGTCGGGGTTTATCGTCAGGCGGCTTTGATTGCTTATGCCAACCGCTTTTCCGACTCACTTACCCAGTATACTTTAGCGTATAACGTCAGCACTTATCGGGGGCGCGATTGGTATAATCTTTTCTATGGTGACTTCGCTTCATATGATGAAGCCCAGAATATACTGGAGTCGTTGCCAGGCGGAATACAAAACAATCAGCCCTGGATTAGACGTATGGGGTCCATACAAAGTTCTGCCAATAGCCAATAGCCAATAGCCAATAGCCAATAGCCATCCGATACCACCCTTTTAAACCCCTTTTGCCCCGCAAAATTGTAGTGATCGCGGGGCTATTTTTGTGGTGCTTTTAAAGTGCCGTGATAGATTTGTTAGAAATTTGTATTGTAATCGTGAGGATCTCTGTTCGATATCCAGGAACACTGGTAGCCATGCGGTGAGAACCGAACCGCTTGTCAGAGTCCATGGCCTGGTGCCATCGGGAACTGGCTAAAACTAACCAGAATAGGGATTCTCAGATGACCATCATCAGACAACTACTCTTTTCTCTGTTGCTTATGCCGGTATGTGCATTTTCAATGACGGCCGGCGCAACATATTTTGGAATCAGCGGGGCTGTATTCACCTCCAGTAATTCTGCCGAAGGAAATCAGATATTCATGTTCGGCCGAAATGCTTTTGGTCGACTGAAGCTTCTGGGGAGCTATCCAACCGGAGGACTGGGGACAGGATCGGGATTGGGGAACCAGGGAGCCGTTGTGCTGTCCCATAATCGACAATGGTTGTTTACGGTGAATGCCGGATCCGATGATATTTCAGTATTCAGCGTATCCCGGCATGGGCTGAAGCTCGTTGATGTGGAACCATCCGGTGGAGACAGGCCAGTAAGTTTGGCGGTGGACGGGGATCTTTTATATGTCCTGAATGCCGGCAGTGATTCTATCAGTGGATTTACGTTGAATGAGAAAGGTGATCTTTCTCCCTTAGCAGATTCAACCCGTTCACTGAGCGGGGTAGGGACCGCACCGGCACAGATTTCGTTTACTCCCTGGGGCGATGCTCTGGTCGTTACCGAGAAAGCGACCAACCTGATTTCAGTGTTCCTGTTGGACGATGAAGGCTTGCCGGGTAATGCCGTGCTGAATGCATCGGAGGGGGTTACACCCTTTGGTTTTGGTTTCGATCGACGGGGACATTTGTTGGTGTCTGAAGCGGCTGGAGGAGCCCCCGAAGCCAGCTCTGTATCATCGTACAGAATTAACCGGCAGGGTAGTCTGGAGGTCATCAGCGGAGCGGTAGCATCCACCCAAACGGCAGCATGCTGGTTACTGGTGTCCAAAAATGGTCGGGTAGCATTTACCACGAATACCGGCTCTTCCACCTTGTCTGCCTACGATATTAGGCGTAATGGAAAAATCAGCCTGAAACAGGAAGATGGCGTTGCAGCCAATACGCTGGCGGGTAGTCGGCCTATCGACATGGCGCAGAGTGGGAATGGCCGGTTTGTGTATGCGTTAAGTGCTGCAGGAGGTTCTATCAGCGCATTTTATGTGAATCATCGGGGACAATTAAAACCTATCACCTCGGTGCAGGGTTTGGTTGAAACCATAAATGGGCTGGCAGCATTCTAGTCCCTGTCATACTCGCACTAAATTTTCTCGTCCTGAGTACAGGCATATAGCGAAAGCCGGTGACCACCGGCTTTCGCTTTTTCAATTGGTACTAAGTTGATCACGAATTGAAAGTAAGTTGGTCAGAAGTTGAAAGTACCTGGGTCAGAAATTGAAAGTATGTAGATTAGAAATTGAAAGCAAGTTGGCCTAGGCGGTCGCAAGTGCTTCTTCCGAAGAAGTTTCCATCATACGGGACAACTCAGAGTTTCTATTGAGTAGAAACTGGTCAAGCCTGTCTGGATAGTCATTCTGCACAGCCTGTTGAACGGAGGAGCGCTTTGCCAGCTGCTGACGCCAGGCTGTAATGTTGGGGACATTTGAAAAGAAATTAAAATCAGCGATGGATTCGAAGGCATCGAAGTATCTGAATACGGGACCGAATACAGCATCCACAATGGAAAAGTCCTGCCCTTCAAAATAGGGGCCTTTCACTTCCTTTTCTAACTGAATAAATTTGTTTCTTATATTGGCTGCCTTGATGGATAAGGTTGCCGAATCAGGTGCGTTATAAAATCCGGCAATTTCATTCAGGATACTGGAACCGAATTCAATCCAGGCACGATGCCGTGCTTTTTCCAGGGCCGATTTGGGGTGTAAGGCGGGGGAATAGACTTCGTCCAGATACTCACAGATCACAGCCGACTCGAATATCGGTGTTGAATCTACTAACAGGACCGGAGTTTTCCCCAGCGGGGATATGTCCAGGAACCAGTCTGGTTTGTTGGACAGGTCTACATTCTTCCGTTCAAACTCAATCCCTTTTTCTGCCAAGAGAATTGCGGCCCTTTGTACATAAGGGCAAAGGTGATGGCTGACTAGTGTAATCTTACTGTTCATTCTGAGCCTCATTTGTGCTTTGTTTTGTGTCACTCTAATATTGCGTATATGCAAAATGAATAGGCAGGCTGGAAATATATGATTGCAAATTCGCAATACAGATTGAGTGCTAGTGATCTGGAAATATTGCTGGCATTGTCGCGCGGGGGCACATTGGCCGCTGCAGGTGAGCGAATGGGAGTAGACGGTTCCACTGTGTTTCGGGCTTTGCAAAGGGTGGAAAAAGGACTGGGTGTGTCGCTGTTCGAACGCACTCGCGCCGGTTACCTTCCGTCTGATGTCATGCTGACTCTTATTGATAAGGCCGAAAGCATCGAGCTCGCTTTGGAGCAGGCCAATTCCATGGTGCAGGAATCACATAGCCAGGTGTCTGGTAATGTGCGGATCACGACCACGGATATTCTTATGCAAGGGCTGGTCATCCCTGTTCTGGCCAAAATAAGTCGGGAGCACCCGCTGCTGACTTTTGAATTTGATACCAGCAACCAATTGGCCAGTCTTACGAAAAGGGAGGCTGATATTGCTGTCAGAGCCACCAGGAAGCCGCCTGAGCATTTAATCGGAAGACACTTGGGGCCGATTCGAATGGCTTTGTATAAGAGTCCCTCTCTTAAGGCGGAATCATTGCAGCAAGTGATGGATGATGGAGTGGCCTGGATTGCTCCGGACGAAGCCTTACCGAACCATCCTTCCGTACAATGGCGCAGAAAGCATTATCCTCGTGTCATGCCCACTTATCTGGTCGACAGTATTCTTTCAGTATTGGAATGTGTAAAACAAGGGTTGGGCGTGGGGGTGATGCCGCTGTTTCTGGCGCAGCAACATGATGGCTTGGTGCAGTTGGGTGACCCCATTGATGAAAGCCAGACTGAACTGTGGTTGTTGAGCCATCCGGAGTCGCGACACCTGTTACGTGTTGCTACGGTATATCGCTATCTGATTGAACATCTCTCTCTTTGACAACAGGGAAGCTCCTGTGCATATAAGAAACAGATACAAATAAAAAAGGGCTGCCGGTTTTGCCGGCAGCCCTTGTCACAAGCTGATGGGATGCTTATGACTGATAAACAGGTTCACCTGTTGCAGTATCCGCAGAGCTCTCAGTTTCAGTATTACGTTGAGCCTTACGTTTTACCCAGTAGTCAGCGTTCTTGATACCCAGTTTTTCAGGATCAAAGGTGTATTGCTTAACGCCGGCTTTTTGCTGGTCTTCGTAGTCTTTCAGGACTTTCATGGCTGGACGGCTGAGCGCGAAGATAATCACGATGCCGACAATGTTCAACCAAGCCATCAAACCTACGCCCACGTCACCCAAGCCCCAGGCCAGGTCAGCAGTTTTGACCGCGCCGTAGAATGTAGACGCCATAATGGCGATCTTCAGCATGAAGGTCAGGCCAGGAATGTGCAGCGTACGCTTGATGTAAGCCACATTGGTCTCGGCGATATAGTAATAAGCCAAGATCGTTGTGAAAGAGAAGAAGAACAGAGCAAATGCCACGAATGGCTGACCAAAGCCAGGCAATACTGATTCAACCGCTGTCTGGGTGAAGAGTGGGCTGTTCGCCGCCACGTCTGCCGCCAGGTTTTGGACCAGGAAGCCGTCTCCGCCGTGAACGTTGTACGCGCCGGTGATCAGGATCATGAACGCCGTTGCGGAACATACGAACAGAGTGTCGATGTATACGGAGAATGCCTGAACCAGACCTTGCTGACATGGGTGGTCAACTTCGGCAGCTGCAGCTGCATGAGGTCCGGTACCCTGGCCGGCTTCGTTGGAATAAACGCCACGCTTAACGCCCCAGCCAATCGCTGCACCAACACCTGCCATAGGAGTAAAGGCATCACCCAGAATCATGCCGAAAACTTCAGGCACTTTCTCCAGGTTCAGAGCCACGATAACGCAGGCAATGATGATATAGCCCAACGCCATGAACGGAACGACAAACTGTGCAAAGTGAGCGATACGCTTAACGCCGCCGAAAATGATGAAGCCAAGGATCATCACTACGACTGCGCCGGTGATGATTTTGGCAAAGCTCAAGTCGCCCATACCAGTGCTGATGATCGCGCCGCTACCAAATGCAGCTTCTACAGCGTTACCAATACTGTTGGACTGTACGCCTGGAAGCAGCAGACCACAGGCAATAACCGTCGCCACGGCGAAAAGCCAGGCATACCATTTCTGGCCAAGGGCTTTTTCAATGTAGTAAGCAGGGCCACCACGATATTCGCCGTCCTGCTCTTCCTTGTAGACCTGAGCCAGAGTGGATTCCGCGTAGGCTGTTGCTGCGCCAAGGAAGGCCACTACCCACATCCAGAACACAGCACCAGGGCCACCAAAACCAATGGCTGCTGCTACACCGGCAATATTACCGGTACCAACACGGCCGGACAGAGAAACCGCCAGTGCCTGAAAGGATGTAATACCTTTGGAAGATTCTTTACCGTTCAATAACAGGCGCCACATTTCGAAGAAATGGCGTACTTGAACGAAGCGAGTCACGATGGAGTAGAAGAGACCTGCGCCCAGACACAGATAGATCAGAGCCGGACTCCAGATAATACCATTGAGAAAATCAACCGCTGATTGCACGGCTATACCTCCTGGATTAAGGGCTGCAGACACAGGGATCGCAGCGGGATGGATTGATATTGTTTTTAGGGGGCCTAATACTACCTGTGAATGAAAACAGAAACTCTCTGAAATATTTGAGTTTCTCAGAAAAATATCCTTTTCTGTTTCATATTTTAGGTGAATATTCTGTATATACGTGATTTTACGTAATAATTCGTGGGCGTGTTTACGGCTGATGATGTGAATACATCACCTTTTTCCATTGCGGCCAAAAGGTGATTTTTCTATCGAGGATCAGGCGCTGATTTCGGGGATATCCAGGACACCGGACGGGGCAAACGGAGCAATGCATAAGGTCCATTTAACGCCTCTGAGAGTATTTTCAGGTAATAAAGCGTCTTCCTGAGCAGAATGCCGTCGGTATTTTCGGGATAATTGCCGTAGATCTTCGCAGAATGCATCCAGGGTGGATTGGCTCATGAATCGAAAGTTGCTCTCGAAGGCATAACCCGGCTCCTGGTTATGGTCCATGACATGCTTGACGAAGATCTGGTTTACTTCCTTCAGTCTCTGTTGAAGAGGGCCTTGCAGAGACCATTTCACCTGGGGACCGACTTTCAGGCGGTAGCGATTATGCTCGGCCAGTTCAAGAAATCCCTGACGATCGAGATCCCTTAGGTAATAGAAAATACAACGATCTGATAACTGGTGACGGGACTGGATCTGGTCCGGGAACTGTCTCTGAATAAGACATAGCAGGAATGCGAAGTGACCAGGGTGGCTGGCCAGGTATTCTTCCTGCTCCGGTGTCAGCTGAGTAGCGGTTTCTTCCTGCTGCTGGGCGACACTCATCAAGTCATAAACACTGATATTCAGAAGACTGCATATCTGGGTCAATCGGCTCAATGAGCAGTCTTGCTCCCGAAACATGCGTTTTACCGTCGCTTCTGAAATACCCAACTCATCTCCCAACTGACGATAGGTCATTCCCCGTGCTTTCAGCGCGCGCCGCAGTGCTCGCATAAGCTCCCAGTTTTCTGCGCGGTGCATCTCAGTAACCTTGAGAGCGGTGTTAGGGGTCATATAGTGAACCTTTTTTGAATGATGTTGTGAATAAAGTTTACTTTATTTAGCTTTGTTAAGGTAAGCGCGCTTCAACCAGTCTTTTTCTAATTTCAAGCATCCATCCACAGGAGAAGGAGCTATGCGTTTGCATAAAAAATTCGTCATCAGTGTTTTAGGAGCTGCCATCAGTTGGGCCGGTTATGCCCAGGCCGATGCTGCTAAACCAATATCCAAACCGGAAAATCTGGTGGCTACCATTGAAGGATTTGCCCAACCTGAGTCCGTTGAGGCAGATGTTAGCCGGAACTATCTGTATGTCAGCAATATTGCCGGCCACCCACTGGAAGAAGACGGCATCGGCTATATCAGCCGGGTAAGACCCGATGGCTCGGGGCTTGAAGTTAAATGGGTGGAGGGCCTTCATGCACCGAAAGGACTGGCGCTGGATGGTAAGCGACTTTATGTGGCAGATCTCAAAGAGTTGGTCGTCATTGATGTTGAAAAAGGGAAGGTCATTGCACGATACCCCGTGGCCGATGCCAAAATGTTGAATGGAATTGCTATCAGTCCTGAAGGGCAGGTTTATGTGTCAGATTTCTTTGGCAATACCCTGTATCAATTGACAGATGGAGAGCTGACCCCCTGGATTCAGAGCAGCCAACTTGATACTCCTAACGGATTGAGCATCTCTGGTGATCAACTCACGGTCGTTACCTGGGGATCGGATATCCAGGAAGACTTTTCCACCAAGAGCCCGGGTCATATTCTTCAGGTCTCTTTGAAGAATGGAAAGCTTGGTACTTTGACTAACACTCCTCGCGGTAATTGGGATGGTGTTGTCGATGTGGGTGGCCAATGGCTGGTCAGCAACTGGCTCAGTGGAGAAGTGGTTTCCGTTGGCGTAAACGGTGAAACTGATAAAGTACTCCAGTTGAACCCTGGTAGTGCAGATCTGGGATGGAATTCTGAGTCAGGAATTTTATGGGTTCCGGAAATGCAATTGGGACGAGTGACAGGATACAGAATCGATCCCCTGGCGTTGGATGGCACTAGAGTCGGAAAAAATTAAGCGACGCCATTACCATTAAATCAAGTCATTGCTAGTGATTATCAACCTATAGTTAGTAATCACCAACTCATAGCCAATAATCACGAAGCCATTGCAAACAATATCGTGGCAACCCCAAGTATTGGCAGTGATGACTCGTGACATGCGGCACATATAAATAGTGCTATCTATAGTGCTAAAAAAATAGTCGCCTCGGCCTTGAGAGAACGGGTTAGCGCTCTCTCAAGGTTCTATTTTTCCTTTCAATCCTCTCTTAGTAACCATCTTCACCGGCAGCAGGCAGTTCACCCCTGGAGATCAGATAGTCGGTGTACCCCTGTTCCATGGTGTCGAGGCTTGCGCTGAAGTAATCATGCAGCTTGTTGATATATCGGCTGGCCACATGATCAGATTCCAGCTGCTTCAGATAGTCATAGGCTTCATACACGGTGATGAGGTTTGATCCCGAGTTCAATTGGTGGAGCAACGTATCTGCATCGCTGACCTGTTGGGTTTTGGTCGCTTCATCGGCAGCCCGGTCAATTTCGATGGCGTGAAGAATCAAGCGAACAGCGAGAGGCACGCCATAACTGGGTAGTCTCTGTAAGGCCTTGTCATTGGCATCCAGGGCTCTTTGCAGATATATCGGAGAACCGCTTTCTTCATAGAGAAACATGTCTGCAATTGCGATATTGGCCCAGGTCGTCGGGTTGAACTCAAAGTTCTCTTCATATTCCACCCGATACTGGTCCAGTTTTTCATATTCACCCAGCTGAAAAGTCCATCTGAATAGTTCATCCAGATACTCGTTGGCGAGAGTGCTGTCCTGGAGCTTGGTAACACGGGCCAATAGCGGGGTCAGCCTGGATAGAGCCTGCCTGCGGGCAGGCTTAAAATCCATATATCCTTTTGCCAGACCATCTCTGATAGAGGCTAATTCTGCCCGGTAAATGGAAGATTGAGCCAACTCCACGTCAGCAAACAGATTGGTCATCTTGCTTTCAAGATCTTCCTGTTTGCGTTCCACCAGGACGGCTTTGCTATTGATCTGGTCTTCTATTCTGGCTAGTTCCTGCCTCAGGTAAACCTTGGACTCAGCCTGGTTGAGTTCACTTTGCCGGGTTTGATTGGCTATTTCCAAATTAATCGTGGCAAGCTCTGAATCCATGCGGTTATCCAGTTCTGTATTCAGGTTTGAAGCCAGTTTCTGGGTTTCCAACTCCAGTATTTTCCCGATCTGGGTAATGCCCAGAAAAGAAAATACCAGCAGGCCGCCGCCAAGCCAGTTACGTATAGTGGCAAGCTTGGAGTTCATATGTTCGGTCACATCATGGGTGATGTTACGAACCGTGATGCTTTCAAATTCCTGTTTGGGAATTCGATAGTAGGAGGAATCCACATCTTCGCGCAGCTGGCGAAGTTCTTCGGTCAGGCGAGCTATCTCCTTGGCCGGATCTGGAGGAGGGGTACTGTCGGTCATCACGCTTCTCCTTCCTTTTGTGAAAGGGTGAGACAGGTCAACAGCAGGCCTATCACTCGTAGTCCACTTTCTGGGAATCACTACAGATCCCCGGCCTACACTAAAAATAAAGCTTAAAGCTGACAAAATATCAAGGTTTCCCGGAAGCCATGGCAATGATGACGCAGAATTGGTATTTTGAGCGGCAATTAACATTGGTAACTCAAGTCAGGAGATCACAGTGGCTTCTCTTCAGGATCAATTGCTGAAAGCAGGATTGGTAGATAAGAAAAAGGCTAAGCAGGTCAAGCAGGAAAAGCGTAAGCAATCTAAGCAGCAGCCCAAAGGGCAGGCTGTTGTGAATGAGACCGCAGAACGTGCACGTCAGGCGCTAAAGGAAAAATCTGAGAAAGATCGCCAGATGAATCTGGAACGCCAAAAAGAGGCTGAACAAAAAGCCTTGAAAGCCCAGGTCAAACAAATCATCACACAGCATCGGATCAAGCGGGAAGAAGGGGACGTTCCATACCAGTTTGTCGACGACAACAAGATCAAGAAGATCTATGTCACTCAGGCGGTATACGACCAGTTAGTGCGCGGTCAGGTGGGGATTGCCGCTCTGAATGAAAGCTATGAACTGATTCCCAGGGTCATTGCCGATAAAATCATCCAGAGAGACCCTGAGGCCATGGTGAAAATGCCCGAAAAAGCCACCGATGAACAGGCTGCTGAAGATGATCCATATGCGGATTATCCGATTCCGGATGATTTGATGTGGTAAGGTTGGGGCAGCTTCTTATTAGGGATGCAGTAAGCGGACTTTGTAGTCCGTTTACTGCTAGAAGTCTACTGAGCACCAATCAGATACTTCTTTTTTGAGCGTTTTATTTTTTACAACGTCACCATTAGTTATATCTATTTGGCGTAAAACCATCTCTGAGCCATGTCGATCTGGGACTAAAAGATATCCCTCACATACAATCGGCTTCTGAGTCTGCCAGTTTGCAGATACTTTCCAGCGATTAAATAGTGAATAACAGCTCCCTTGTCCGGTGGATGCTTTTGGGAGGGGAGATGGGGTGCAAGCGATGATATCTTTGTCTGACCAAACGACAATTGAGTCTGGCTTGAATTTCAGATCCGAAGAATTCCACTCTGCGCCTTGAAGGCTTAGCGCCTCTCCTTCTGAAAGTACAACATACACTTGGTCGTCGAATACAAATATCTGCGACACCATATCATCCATCGGCCATTCTTGCTGTTGACTCAAATCTCTCGACACATAGGCAATATAGGGATAGTTGATTCCCTGATCATCTATTTTAAAGCCGCCGAGAAAGAGTCCACTTGGTGTTTCCTGAGCGGTGTAGGCGTTTTGTAATGAAGTTTTGATTACTCTTTCTTCGCTCGAGACTGTGCCATCGTAATTCCATTTAAGCCGATCACTGCCACAGGCAACCAGAGAGATGGATAGTAAAAGGGGCAGCAGGAGAGTCTTAAGGTTTTTCATGATATTCGTGCACAAAAAAACATATACTATGATTGTTAACTCACTGATTTCCAATTAGGTAATTCGGTCTAATCCAGCTTCTCTCATGCGGAAAAAATATATTGGACGCCCGGCTTATGGGAAGCAGATTAATGATAGCGATCAGCAAATCTGGTAAAAGGAAACTACATGTACATCCCCAAACATTTCGAAGAGCAAAGAATAGAAGTCCTTCATGAGTTAATTCGTTCGCATTCATTAGCCACCATCATTACCCAATCTGGTGAGGAACTGAATGCCAACCATATACCTCTTCATCTGGTGGATTCGCGCGGACAGTTTGGGGTATTGCAGGGGCATGTTGCCCGGGCCAACCCGATTTTAAAAGATCTGGAAAGTGGCATGCCTTCATTGGTGATATTTCAGGGACCGGAAGCATACATTTCTCCTTCCTGGTATGCGACCAAAAAGGAGACCGGGAAAGTCGTGCCGACCTGGAACTATGCCGTGGTACATGCTCATGGCATTTTTCGAATAATTGATGATGCGGCCTGGGTACGTTCCCAGTTGGAAGCTTTTACCTCCCATAATGAAGCCGAATTTGATGAACCCTGGGCAGTTTCAGATGCGCCGGTTGAATATACCGATAAGCTTTTATCCGCCATTGTGGGTATTGAATTGGAAATCACCAGCCTGACCGGCAAGTGGAAGGTGAGCCAGAATCAGCCGGCACAGAATAAAACCAGTGTCATTAGCGGATTAAGTCGTACCGGTCAGCAACGTGATGCTGAAATGGCTTCGCTCGTATGTGATTTTGGTAAATCCAAGTGATTTGGTAACAGCGAGCAACTTTGGCAATTTTGAGCGACTCTGGTAATTTTTTGAGACTTTCATCATTTATAGTTGTGCTCTTTCCCAACACTCCTGTCCGAGCCACTGACGTAATTCGGTGGCTCCTTTTGTCGTAATCGTCAGCGCTCGCTCTCCCTGTTTCCTTCTCAGGTATCCGTGCTCAATCAAGTGATCACAGATCTGCCGTCCCAAGTGCCCCGCCACATGATACCGTCGTTCGCTCCAGTCCAGGCAGGGACGACAAAGGGCTTTGGTTTTATTGGGTGAAGGAAGGTCCAATTGTAACTTGATAGGCGCGAGGGCCTGGTTTAACTGTTCGGTTATCTGGCCGCTTCCCGAGTCCAGAATAATCGCTTCCCGTGAAATCAGATGTTCGGCGATCGCTACCCCAAGGCGTCCGGCAATATGGTCATAACACATCCTGGCTCGGCGCATAGTCTGGTCTTTGGGGCCGGTGGCAATCGGCGCTACTGCAGTTCTCTGTATAGACGCTACCTGCATGATACCTTCCAGCATAATAGCTACTTTTTCTGAAGCCAGACGGTGGTACCGGTGGCGGCCCTGTTTTTCCACACTAAGTAGGCCGGCATCAACCAATTGCGACAGGTGACGGCTGGCTGTTTGGGGGGTAATGCCTCCAGCTTCTGCCAATTCGTGGGCAGTAAAGGCTCTGCCATCCATCAACGCCAGCAGCATTGCCGTACGGGCGGGTTCTCCAACCAAAGCGGCTATACGGGCTATTTCGTTGGTGTTCATAGATGCTGTGAGTATCCGTTCAGTAGGAAAGACCAGAACAGTATACATCGGGTAAAAGTTGCATACTTCGTTCGCGAGCGAAGCATCAGGTTATGTCGACAGTACAGAATGTCGTCACATTCCAAACAGGAGAAAATCCCGATGTCGATAGTCTGTATGATCCGTTACCAGATTGATCCCTTTCAAAGAGAAGCTTTTAGAGCGTATGCAGAAAATTGGGGCCGCATCATTCCCCGGTGTGGGGGTGATCTGCTTGGTTATTTTCTCCCCTCAGAAGGGACCAACGATATTGCCTGGGGGCTAATTCGTTTTGATTCACTGGCCGATTATGAAAGGTATCGCAAACGCCTCAGAGCTGATGAGGCCGGCAGTGGAAACTTTGCCATGGCCCAGCAGCAGCGTTTTATCCTGCGAGAGGAACGCACTTTTGTTGAAATTGTGGAAGGTACCCTGAATCAGAGTGCAATCATGGGCCAAAGATCTGATTGGGAGGGAATGTGACATGTTAGCCGTCATCTTCGAACTGGAGCCCCATGAGGGTATGACAGGACGTTATCTGGATGAGGCAGGGGAACTACGCCCTCTACTTCAGGAAATTGAAGGCTTTGTCTCTATCGAGCGATTTGAGAGTTTGAGTCAGCCAGGTAGGGTGCTCTCTCTTTCATTCTGGCGCGATGAGGAGGCGATCCAGCAGTGGCGTAACCTGGAGGCTCATCGGCAGGCCCAGAAAAAAGGCCGGAAAGAGTTATTTTCTCATTATCGCCTGCGAGTGGCTGAGGTCGTCCGCGACTATGGCATGTATGCTCGTGCAGAAGCGCCGGAAGACTCCAAACAGGCTCATACCGAAGATTAAATGGGATAGGTCTGCCTCCAAAAAATTAAGGGGATCAAAACTTCCCGATGAGTGTGTATAGTGAACTCCCCGATAGTTTAAAGGAGTTCACTGTTGCCGGCGCTTGATAATCTACAGATGGATATTGCTTTCCTGGCCTCATTGATCGGCTTGTTGCTGGTGTGGGGAAACTTCCTTCTGGTCATCATATTTACCGGCCGAGTGATCATGAAGCGTTTGCCCGTAGGGGCATCGTTGTCCTGGCTGATTATTCTTTTATTGTTTCCCTATGTGGGAGTCGGACTGTATATCCTTTTTGGAGAGCGCTACCTGGGATCTAAAAGACGCCGCCGACAGGAGAGTCTTTTGTCTTCCTATCAGCAGGTCAAAATGGATGGAGAAGCTTTGCAGGTCCGGCTTTTGGATCGTATTCATAATGGTGGTCAGGCACTTGCCAACTATGAACTGAGTACGACAGGGCTCCCGGCGATTGGGGGGAATACCATTCAGTTCCTGAGTCACGCAGAAGATACCATTCATGCCATGGTGGCCGATATTGACCGGGCCACCGAATATTGCCACCTGGAATTTTATATATGGCACCCCGGCGGGAATGCTGACTTGGTGGCAGATGCGCTGGTTAGAGCCAAGGAACGGGGGGTTGTGTGCCGGGTGATGCTCGATGCGGTGGGCAGTCAGACCTTTTTCCGTTCTCATCTCTCCCGATTGTTACGTAAACATCAGATACCTGTGATCAAAGCGTGTCCAATTGGTTTTATCCCCTGGCGATTGGCGCGATATGACTTACGTAATCACCGCAAAATGATGGTGATTGATGGCAAGGTCGGCTACATAGGCAGTTTCAATCTGATTGATCCCCGCTATTTCAAGCAGGACCAGGGAGTCGGGGAATGGATTGATGTCATGGCCCGCATTGAAGGCCCCTCAGTGCGGGTGATTGATGGGGTCTATCGATGGTATTGGAACATTGAGGCTGGCGATCGGCTGCCGCTCTCTCCTGCGACCATTGAACCCAATGATTCGGCAGCTGTGATTCAGGCGGCCCCTTCTGGCCCTGACGTTGAAAAGGAGAGCATCCTTAACTCTCTTCTCCAGGCCATCTATTCCGCAAAACATGAAATCCTGATTGTGACGCCATACTTTGTGCCAGGGGAGGTGTTGTCCCAGGCGCTTAGAATTGCCGCCAGACGGGGAGTTAAGGTTAGTCTGATTCTGCCAAAGCGAGTGGATTCATTTCTGGTAAGATACGCCAGTCGTTCTTATTTTGAAGAGCTGCTCCAGGCCGGCGTCAGAATCTTCCAGTATGACCAGGGACTGCTGCATACCAAGTGTGTACTCATTGACGGTAAGCTCTCTTTTTTCGGCACGGTGAATATGGATCTGCGAAGCCTGTGGTTGAACTTTGAAATGACCCTGATCGTGTATGATAGTCAAACCACAGAGGTTCTAAAGGAAATTGTTGAAGGATATATTCAGGACTCCATTCCTCTCGATGCGGAAGCATGGGAACAGAGAAGCCTCCGTAAGCGCTTTGTTGAAAACGTCATGCACCTTTTCAGTCCTTTGATTTGAATCTAGCATCCAGCACAAGCTGGCATCCCCGTTAAAAAGGGGATATTGGGAGGGACTTTTAGAAATCGATATCAGGTAAAGTCATAGAGTAGTGAAATATATGCAAAAGGTTGTTGGGGTTGTATACGAGGAAGAAGATTATGCTGGATTCTGGCGTCGTCTCTTAACCTTGCTGGTGGATCTTTTCATCGTATGGAGTTTGGTTTTTGTTGGATTTAAGTTGGATGTCTGGGCAAATAACCATGAATATTATGACGACCTATATTGTTCATATTTCTCTTTAGCTCTCGCGTATTTTTACCTGACGACCATGAAAGCTTCCAGTTTCGGATCTATAGGGCAACGCCTGACAAACACCCGAATTGAGACCATTTTCGGAAGTCGTCCAGGACAAATGAGAATGACTTTGCGGCTACTGTTTTGGCTACTTGGCCCCGTAAACTTCTTAACCGACTTGTTCTTCATTACTGTTGTAAAAGAGCGCCGTGCTATCAGAGACTGCTTTTGCAATACCATTGTCGTTAAGAGGTCAGCAACCCCCATAGACAAGACTGCACCAATTCGTGTTGCGAGAATATTCGCCTTCGGCTTAAATCTTATGTATGAAAGCTGCAACAGCAATTATTCATAACCATGTCGGAAACTATGGGAAACAACATGCTAAAGAAATGGATGCCGGTATTATTGATGGTTTTCCTGGTCGGATGTAGCGATCCAATACCCACTGACAGGCTTCATTACGCTGGAGAGTGGCAAAGCAGGGAGATGTACCTGCTGATACTGGCTGATGGAACAGTTGATTATAAGAGGCTTAAAGATGGTGGAAGTGTTTCCATCAATGCACCTTTGAAAGAGTTTCATGGGGATAATTTTGACGTTGGAATTGGTCCCTTCTCAACAACTTTTCAAGTCAGTGAGCCGCCTCATCAGGAAGACAATCAGTGGGTGATGGTTGTTGATGGAGTGCGCTTAACGAAGTCAGCAGAATAAATAACTGATGCGGCTTATTCCTGATAGCAAAATATAGGCAACAAATAACCTGATTCCAGCTTTATAATCAGGCCGTTGAACCAACATGATAGACCATTCTTTAGTCATCAAATTATCTATTTTTTAGTTCATCTCCCTTCCTTTGTAACTCCAAACAGTCTTTCAATTCGCATTGCAATCACGTGTCTATTTGTTGCTTTTTTTGTGCTCAAAAAGTGACACAGGCGAAACTTTCACCAAAAAGATCATAAATTCGACACAAATGTGAAATATGAACACTGTAAAGTGATCTCCTATCTGGTATATACCAGTTGTCTGTTTATTAAGTGAGCAGACAAAGATGATAAATAATAATGATTGGTCTAGACCATAATAAATCAACGGAGATGGATCGAATGAATCTGTTATCTAAAATTCTGATGGGATTTGCCGTGTTGGTGAGCGCGGCGTCACAAGCTTGGGCTGAACGTCCGGATCTGACGGTGATGGGATATAACATCATGCAGTTACCGGTTCAGGACTGGGATCAGACACAACGTCTGGCGCATTTGGGAGATGCCATTCGTGCAATGCCGCAAACCCCTGACGTTATCGCCTTCAGTGAAGTATTTACCGACGATGCCTATAACACCTTGCAGTCGCTCGACGATGTTTACCCATATTTGACGCCGGTTGTGGGTTTGAGCTGCAGTGGAGGAGGATGGGATTCCACCACTGGAAACTGTTCCAATAGCCCGTTTGTCATTCGGGGCGGGGTCGTCATTGCCAGTAAATGGCCCATCATTTCGCAGCACCAGCATATTTTCTACGCCAGCCTGAAGGGATCCTGGGATTATCAGGCGAACAAGGGCGCTGCATATGTGAGTATCGAAAAAGACGGCTATGTATATCATGTCGTCGGCACCCATTTGCAGGCAACCCATGACGGTAGTGCAGATGAGGAACACAACGTTCGCATGGGACAGCTTGATGAAATCCGTACCTGGGTGGATGGCCTGTCAGTACCGACTAGTGAGCCTGTGATTCTGGCGGGCGATATGAATGTGGATTTCAGCCTGACCTCTCAGATCAACGACATGCAATCCCATAGTAATGCGTCACTGAATTTTCCTAATACTCAGGGCTTCGGCTCCTATCCTGAAGATAACTGGATGTCCCGTGCTTACAACTATTATTTCGGTTACGACATGTGCTATGACGACACCCTGGACTATGTCATGTCACGCACGGACCACTTGCAGCCGACTAATAGTGCAGAAATGCAGGTCGTTGCATTGAAGTCTCCAACCGCATGGTATTGGTCGTACCTGCGCGGCTGGTGGGATCTTTGCAGCGGGTCATACTGGCATGACGGGTACACGACAGACCTGTCAGATCATTATCCGGTAATGGCAACTTTCCAATATTGATTTGCATGAAAAAGAGCGGCAGATGAGCCGCTCTTGTCGTTTGTAGAGAGGAAGACTTAGTAGCTCGTCAATGAAATCACAACCGCTGCGCTGTAGGCTTTCCAATACACTGGAATCACATAGGATCGAAGGCTTTTCGGCAAGTGGATGCTATCCGGCGCTCCCTGTACCACCACCGGGACTGATATCATGAATTCGTTGCCAAACTCACTGCGGGCATTTCCCGATATGGTGTTGGCGACTTCTCCTACCAGATCGATCATGTTTTCGGTACCGGTTTCTGGTTCTCCCAGGCTGAGCAGCAGGTGACGGAGTAACGCGCGAGGGGCGGTAAAATAGACACACCCCCTGTATGGTCCGGAAACGCCGATGATCCCGGTATAATCAAAGGCGGCTGGTGCGTTGTTATCGATCAGATATGGGGTGCCGAGTTTGACCTCTTTGTCTGAGGTGTGTTCAAAGTATCTGACAACGCCGTCGATAAATACCTGTAAAGTAGCCTCAGACATGTAATCCCTCCGTTAATTCCTTTAAAGCATTACCCAATTTTTCTTCGTCGAATGGTTTGCACAGAAAGCCGCGAGCGCCTTTATGTAAAGCTTCGATGCCTGTGGCTTTGTCTGATAGGGCCGAGATGACCAGAATCAGCGTTTCCGGATTGAGCTTCATCAGTTCCTCAATACATTCGATACCATCCATCTCCGGCATGGTCAGGTCCATGGTAACCACGTCCGGCTGATGCTTTTTAAACTCTGCCAGGGCATCGTTCCCGTTTCGGGCTGTTGCGACCACTTGAATGTGTGAGCCTTGCTGGGCCCTCTCGATTTTCCGGCGGATGATATTGGAATCATCCACAATCATCAGTTTCAGCATAGTTCCTCCACTGCTATCACCCTGATTCAGGCCGCGACCTGAGCAGAAATTGTTTGAGGTATCGTCACGGTAAAGCGGCAGAATCGTCCGCTTCTATGGGCAACGCTGAGTTTACCGCCGGCACCTTGAATCTGTTGTTTGATGACATCCATGCCAATGCCTCGGCCGGCATCTTCGGAAAGCTTCTCGGCTGTTGAAAATCCAGGCTTGAATATCAGCCCTATCAACTGACGGTTGGACCAGCTGTTTACCAAGTCCGGAGACCAGCGCCCCGATTCAAGTGCTTTCTGGCGCAGGACATTGCAGTCGATACCCTGGCCATCATCTTCCACGGTCAGTTCGATATCTCCGCTATTGAGATTGACCAGGCGAATATCGATTCGACCTGTGGGTGATTTCCTTTGTCTCTGACGTTCTAGTGGAGACTCAATGCCGTGAGAGACCGCATTGCGCAGAAACTGAATACAGATGTTATTGATCATGTTGGCCATGTCATCGTCCAGCAGGTTCTCGTTGAGCCCACAAGTGGCCAATTGAATCTTCTTGCCTTGCCGGGTGGAGATAGTCTGTACCAGGTGGCTGAGGTGATCCCAGTTTCTCTCACTTTGCAGGAGACTGGCTTTGTCAGACTTTCGGGACTCACTGAACTGGGCAAGACGCTCTACCAATTGCTGGACTGCATCGGTATAGCTGAAAAGCTTGTCCAATTGCACCGCGAGATCAAGAAAATCATTCCCGGTCAGTTTATCCCGGTTACGCAGATTCGTCAGCGAGGTTTCGAAGTCGTGAGCCATCGCCGCAAACCGATCCAGATTCAGGGCGCTGGCCTCTCCCTTAAATTTATGGATGATGGTGAATATGGCCTGAATTTTATCCAAATACTGGTATTGGCCTTTCTCGGGGCGTTTTAGTTCATCATTGATTCTTTCGAAGTTTTTATAGGCTTCCTGTACGAAGGCCTTTAAGACTGAAGGGTTGGCGTGGAGGATGCTGGTCAGCATCTCCATCTGCTGTTCGCTGCTGGCTTTACTGGCGGCCAGCTCTTTCTCAAGGTTGACCTGTTGGGTAATGTCCGTCACTGTCACCAGTATTTCGTCGATGACTCCCTGGTTGGACACCCGGGCAAAATCAAAATTAAGATATTTTGTATGATAACGGCCGCTTTGATCGGCAATATTGACCTCTATACCCTGGAGTGGGTTAAGGTCTCCTGTTAACTTTTCCTTGATTCTGTCGTTAAACAACAATTCGATAAAACCCATCGCGGTTTTAAGGTCTTTTTCACTGATTATATCTTTCAGTAGTCTCTCGACAGGTTGAGCCGCAACTGAATCGATGCCAAAAATATCGAGCAGTTGACGGGAGTGCTGGAGCCCCACGGTCATATCAGGTCTGATCAGGAATAATCCTTCGTTCACTGTATTGAGAATATCTGTGGTCTCTTTGCGCGCGGCTTCAATTTTCACGTCGCTTTCACGTAACTGACGCAGAAAGTGGAACATGATGAGCAGAAAGTTAAGAACCGCGAGGGAAATTCCCACGGTTTGAATCATTCGCAGACGGGTCGCTTTGGAAGCGGCGTATTGCTCCAGATCCACAGTGAGTATGTTCATGAGCTTCAACAGCTCCAGGTTGTTGGCCTTGGCGTAGATCATCAGATCCGCCAGCAATACCTGCATCTGTTCATCATTGATGCCCTGGTCATACCGGCTAAATATTTCCTGGAATCTGCTGGAATAGGGAGTCCAGATATCCTGGGCTGTTTTTAAAGCCTCTGCTCCGTTGGCAGTGGTGATCTGTTCCAGTGAAACATTCTGGTTATCTGCACCGGTCGTTGTGCCTCCCTCGGCAAACGCCGTTAACGTGCGGTCAAAAAGGTTATAGGTAAGCTTGAGCTCTGTTAAAGCTCGCTGTTCTTCGTCTATCTCTCCCAGGGATTCTTTGAAGTCATAGAGAGACTTCACCATCCTTTGTGACAACATACGCTGACGTCCTGCCAGATTGACGCTATTGGCGTCTTCGGCAATTTCGAATGAGATATAGAAGTTAAGCATCAATACCGAGGCATCCAACAACAGGAATAATGCCACTGATATTATGATTCCTTTGTATTTGCCATAGTCGAGTTTGAACATGGTTCTCTCCGTTGATGTTAAACGTTCACGGACATTCGCTGATTATTGTTATGTCGGGGCGGATGGCTCTCCGAATGTGACGTGTCGATTAGCCAAAGCAGAATGCGAACCAAGTTGGGAAAATTAATGTATGGCCTTGGTTAGGAATTGTAATTGTTTTATAAGTTGCTGATATATGAGAAGTAATGTCGTTGTGATTTTGAGCTGTGCTGATGACTGGATTGATGAATTATCAGATTGCACACTAACGGTGCGGATCAGGTCATGACAGATTGCATTTGAATGGTGCTGGAAATAAGTAGGTAGTTTCCACTTTGGTGCATCGTTATGCTTCAGGGAGTATGAGCTTTACTGCGTTCATTAAATATTCAGGGATAGCGACAGAGGCCTGACCTTTCTCGAAATTTCCATTGTTATATGAGGATTGGACCAGATCACGATATCGGCGTAGCCAACAGGCTGGGCTTGCCGCAACTGCAGATCATGATGACGGTTGTTGGCTCCATACATCAGCAAGGGCTTTAAACCGAAGCCACTATCTATACGTTTGGCATCAAACAAGGCAAACAGTTGCTCTGCACTGTTAATATCGACAGAAACGCTATGCTGATCCTGATCCGTCTTATAGCCATGCATGACATCCAGAGGGCGATTGGTCAGTTCCAGCTCAATAGGGCTGTCCTCCCGCAGGCTCAGGGCTAATATTTCAACAGACTCAAGAAGCTTCACTGGATTCATGTAATGATGGATACGCCCATCGTCCAGGGCAATGGCAATATCCAACTGACCCTTTTCGGCCATATAGTTGAGACGTTTGCTTGGAAGGACCAGAATTTTGTGCTTAATCTGAAGCTGATTGAATAGCTGTCTGGCGTAAAGGACTAGAGATCCTTTCGGGGTGTAGGAAGAGCCTTCAAGATAAGCCCAGGGTGCGGCTTCTATAATACCGATCTTCAGGGGGCTGGAATCCAAAGACTTGGAATCCAAAGGCTTGGAGTCCAGAGGATCGGACACTGCATTTCCGGCAATCATCATGAACAGAAATACCAGGCAGTATTTGATGGTGCGTACATCTGGGCTTTTCATTGTTTTTATACTTCTCAATTTGACTACGCTCCTGCCAGAAATGGCAAGCTGGCATAGCTTGCCAAATTGGAGGAGGGGTTAACAATTAGCCTAAAAGCTATATTTAGCGGAAAATTGCAGATAATCGTCGTCGCCTGATTCTGTTTCGTAGTTCCCGAACTCCCCCCCTACAGTGAAGCCGGGCCTGATATCCTGCAGCAGGTTAACTGCCCAATGAGACCTGTCGACGCTTGTGTCGTCAATCTCAATGTGGCCGTAGTATAAACTGCTGCGCAAGGAATCAGTCCAGAAATGGCGGTAAGCGGCCGTGTAGGCTTCTGTATCGAGAATATCTCCATGGGCGTCTGCGGTATCCGCAATATTGGCACCGGGGCCAGTATAACGTCCCTGAGCTCCGCCGTTGTAGGAAAAGCGAAAATCATCTTTTCCGAAGGTACTGATTTTTCCGTGGAGGTTGTATCCGAGCTGTAAACCGTCTGCGCCACCATCGTTATTTGAATCTTCCATACTGCGGAGCAGGGCGGCTACACCTATCTGCCCCCAGGTTCCTTTGAAGGTATATCTGGCGACTGCATCTGGAATAGTCTGGCTTTCACCGCTGAAAGTGGAAGGATTTTCCAGGGCAAGTTCCAGGCTGTCCCGGGAATATCTGATCTGTGATTGACGCACAAAGGTTTGGGCAACATGCGGCCCACCAAAATCCAGGGCCTCTGGAATACTGGCCAAAGGCATAAATGTGGACCATGTCTGTCCCAGCAGCCAGTCTTCGTATTTGAAAAATGCATGTCTGAGTCTGAGAGAATGTCCGCCTGTTACACTCTCCGTTGCGCCAACAGGTTGCTGATCATCATAGAAGTCCCACTCGAGAGTTCCTTGGAGGTCCCCTTGATCATAGTGAATATTGAAACGTGATTCTCTGATATTCAGCCGGGTCTCTTCGGTATCTTCTGCCGGGGCGTTGTTACTGATCCAGAAGTCCCGGTATGCCAGGTCACCATTGACATGACGAAGATCGAGTTTGAAATAGCCTCCAAAACTCAGTTTGGCATCGTTGGGCAGATCAACGACCAGTGTGGAGTGAGCGGAGGTTGCACAGGCCATGCTGCCCAGAAGAAAAATGGCAGGGATATTATTCATGTTTTGTTCCTGTCAGAGAGTTATGCTTGTGCCGGCTACCAGAGATGGTCGCCAGTCAGTCAAAGCTTCCGGCAATCAGTCATCGGTCGACTGTGCCGGGAGCTTTTTTTAGGTTGATCCGACATGGGGCTGCTCAGGCATCCGTTAATGCACGCAAACCTAATCAGGGTTTGCACTTAGGCCAGGGGGGGAGATTCGAACTGAGTTATGAGAGGAAAGGCTGAAAGGGATAGGGATGAGTTGGATTGGACTAAGAGCTAATAGGAGTAGTCTGATGTCATTTGGTAAAAAGTGGTTAGATTGGCAAGCGCTTCTGTGTTTGAATCAGGCTGCTGCTGTTAAAAGCCTTTAAGCTGGTTATTGCTAAAAGCCCCTAAGCTGGCAAAAACTACGTACTGCTGAATTCTTGACATAAGTCCTTCAGGCGCTCGTTGCTCCACAGCTACCTAGGTACAAATACCTACCCTCCCCAAACATCCTTCTAAGTACTTCCTGCGCAAATTTTGGTCATTCATACGGATTGTTCCTGGCTGCTCGAATTGTGACCATGAGCTGCGAATGACAAAAACGTGATTCGACTGAATCTAAAAAATAAATATAAACAGGTAGGTCGTATATGTATCCCGTGCAAGTTGGCAAACTGAATGCGTTAATTCTCTCTGTGTTGATTGCGGTCTTATTATCCGGCTGCAATGATTCCACTTCTAAAGCCATCGCTTCTGATGTGCCTGTCTCTAATAAAGCGCCTGAACCGACGGTATATAAGCTTTCCCTGGCCCAGTCCTGGACGCAGAAAGCCCCAATATTTGCCGAAACAACCGCAAATTTTGCGCAAATGGTGAAAGAGCTGTCGGATGGCCAACTGATCATCGAGATTACTTCTGCTGATCAGCATCACCAGCCATTCGGCATCTTTGATATGGTGAAAGACGGCAAATACGACATGGGGCATTCCGCCTCATACTATTGGAAGGACATTGATCCCAATACCCTCTTTTTTACCACCTTACCTTTTGGGATGCTGGCTCAGGAGCAATATGCCTGGTTCTATCATGGCGGTGGCATGGAGCTGATGCAGAAAGTATACGGTAAACACCATTTGCTTTCTTTCCCTGGAGGAAATACCGGCAATCAGATGGGTGGCTGGTTTCGTAAGGAAATTAATTCACTGGAAGATTTTCAGGGCGTTAGGATGCGAGTGCCGGGCTTTGCCGGTGAGGTGTTGCAGAAGCTTGGTGTCGAGCCGGTGAATATCGCCCCGAACGAGTTATATGCAGCCATGAAGGAAGGACAGATTGATGCGTTGGAGTGGGTCGGACCATCTCTTGATCTGGGGATGAGGTTTCATGAAATTGCCCCCTACTACTACACCGGGTGGCACGAGCCTGGTACTGAGCTGCAGTTTCTCATTAATAATGACAGCTGGAACCGCCTGCCCGGGCATCTGCAGAAGATACTCAAAGTTGCCATGCGTACAGCGGCGTTTGATATGTACGTGCAGTCAACCTATGAAAGTGCTCAGAACTGGTCCACCATCCAGGTGGAATACCCCGGCGTCAAGATCCGTACCTTTCCTCCCAAGGTGATTGAAGCCATGTACGATGTTACGGAAGAATTACTCAAAGTACGGGCTGGACAGGATCCCCTTGCCAAGGAAATTCTGGATTCCCAATCCCGTTTCCAATGGAAGGCCCGCCGGTGGACCCGAATTTCAGATCAGGCATACCTCAATAGTCAACCCAGAGGTTGAATTTCAATCGTTGTGAGTCTGCTTAGACGGCGAATCATTCGAGCACCTTTGATTCAACGTTATCTATAGACACTCACACACCATCTGGCGGTCGCCGATATGCCGAACCATTGGTGGCCGCTACCTATTCATCGAAAAATACGGGGTCACAGGATGATTAAAGTACTTCTTGTTGATCACCACCCTATTTTCCGGGAAGGGCTGGCTGCAAGGATCGATCTGGATCAGGACATATATATTGTTGGAGAAACCGAATCCGGGAGCAGGGCACTTGAACTTATTCGTAGTGCAATGCCGGATATCGTCATTATGGACCCCAGCACCCCGGATAAACCAGGGTTAGCCGTGCTTGAATCCGTCACTGCAAAAATGGATCAGGTACGGTTCATCTTTCTCTGTATCAGCGACGATCCCGAGGGCATATTGGACCTCATTCGCGGTGGAGCAATGGGATACCTGCTGAAAGATATCAATGGCCAGGATCTTATCAGCGCCATTAAGCGTGTCTACCACGGAAAAACAGCCTTTTGTGAGATAGCGCTCTCGGTTCTTCATGAGTTCAGTTGCCATCCCAACGGCCGCTTTCTGACCGATCGTGAAACCAGGATCGTATGCCTGATTGCCAACGGATTAAGTAACAAACACCTGGCAAGGGAGTTGAATATCAGCGTTAGAACCGTGGAAAGCCATAAGCGCAATATCATGCAGAAGATTGGTGCCCAGAGCTCTCTTGGAATTATCCGGTACGCATTCGAAAAGGGATTGGCCAGATAGCTGGATAGAGGACTGTCAGCAAGCCCTGAACACCTGAAGATATTTGAGGTGATGATCATGACTATTAAGACCAAAATTATTACTCTCGCGATCGCGACAATTATGCTGAGTACCTTGGGATTCAGTATTCTCAATTTGATCAGTATGCAGCAGTTGTTTGAGCGTAGTCTGGCTGATACCCGACAAAGCCTCATGGCCGCAAAGAAAGCCGAACTCAAACAATATACCCAGCTCGCCCAATCAGCGATTCAGCAAATGCTGGCAGAAGGGAAAGGGAAAGTAGAAGGAAAAGGGGAAGGCAAAGGAGAAGAGGCGACGTTGGGGGAGCGAATCAGTTCGCTCAGATTCGGCAAGGACGGCTATTTTTTTGCATATTCTGAAGACGGTACGGTGACTGCCCACGCCAAGAAAAATCTTATTGGCAAGAATCTGATCGGGCTGAAGTCGAAAAAGGGCGTGGCCATCATTCAGGAGTTGATAGCAGTCGCGAAAAATGGCGGAGGGTATGTTGAGTATGATTGGCCCAAGCTCAAGCAGGAAGGGCAATTTCCAAAATTAAGTTATGCCGTCTGGTTACCTGATGTTCAATGGATGCTGGGAACCGGTTTTTATATTGATGACATCGATGACACGATTGCTGCGCTTGAGCAGGAGCAACGCCAGCAGCTAGCCTCGATAATCCGGTCTGCACTGGTACTTGGAATTGCGCTGGCGATTGTTTTGGTTGGGCTGTCATTGGCAGTGACCCGAACCATTGTCAAACCCCTGCAGAAAGTCACTGACAGGCTTAACGATATTGCCAGTGAGGATGGTGACCTGACCCAGCGGCTTAATGTGGATTCCAACGATGAGTTGGGATCATTGGCGGCAGCCTTTAACCTGTTTGTCAGCAAGGTTCATGCATTGGTTTGCAAGACCTCAGAGACAGCAATGAAAGTCATCGAGGCGGCTGAAAAAGGCACTGAGCTGTCCGGACAGATATCCCGGTCAGTCAGCCTGCAACGACAGCAGACGGACATGGTATCGACCGCCATGAATCAAATGTCGGCTTCCGCCCTCCAGGTGTCGGGCAATGCTGTTGAAGCAGCCTCAGCGGCAGGCTCTGCCAATGACAACTGTGGCCAGGTCAGGGACGTGGTGGCCAGAGGAGCCGAATCGGTGCAATCACTGGTAGATTCAGTAGGTAAGGCATCAGGAGTGATTGAGCATCTCAAAGGGCATGTGGGGGAAATTGTCTCCGTCCTCGGCGTGATAAGGGGAATTGCCGAACAGACCAATCTTCTGGCTCTCAACGCCGCGATTGAGGCTGCCCGGGCGGGTGACCAAGGGCGCGGGTTTGCTGTTGTGGCTGATGAAGTCAGAACTCTTGCCAGTCGAACCCAAAGTAGTACCGAAGAAATCCAACTCATGATTGAGAGGTTGCAACAAGGGTCCGAAGAAGCCGTTGAAGTTATGTTATCCAGTCAGTATGTGGGCGAAGAGACCGTGTCGCATTCGCAAAGTACCGCAACTTGCCTGGATGATATCCTCCAGGCGGTAGGTCTTATCAATCATCTCAATGCTCAGGTTGCCACCGCTTCAGATGAGCAGTCCCAGGTCAGCGAGAGCATCAATCGAAATCTGGTCAATATTCTGGCCGAAGCCGAAACGACGGCAGAGGCGACGCAGACGAACCAGCAGATCGCTTCGGAGCTTTCAGCCTTGGCGGCTGAATTGAATGTATTGTTGAGGCAGTTTCAGGTCTGAGGGATAGGCAAAGCTTCAGGACTGAGAAATAGCAAAGCCAGGACTGAGAAATAGCAAAGCCAGGACTGAGAAATAGCAAAGCTTCAGGATTGAGGAATAAAAGAGGGACCATCTTGTTTGTCCCTCTAAGGTGGACTTTTAGGAGACGGGGTAGTGATGATCGTGCCAGTGACGGGCAATGTCGACGCGTCGACAGACCCAAACGTCCTGATGCTGACTCACATAGTCCAGGAATCGGGACAATGCTGCCAGCCGTCCCGGACGACCTACCAGGCGACAGTGTAGCCCGACACTCATCATTTTTGGGGCGGTGGCTCCTTCCTCGTAAAGAACATCAAAACTGTCCTTGAGATAGGTGTAGAACTGGTCTCCGCTATTGAATCCCTGGTTAGTGGCAAAACGCATGTCATTGGTGTCCAGGGTGTAGGGAACCACCAGATGAGGTTTTCCAAAGTCATGCAGCCAGTAGGGCAGGTCATCTGCGTATGAGTCAGCATCATACAGAAGTTCACCGGTTTCCACTGCCAGACGGCGGGTATTAGGGCTCATTCTGCCGGTATACCAGCCCAACGGGCGGGAGCCCGTGACCCGTTCATGGATGTCTATCGCCTGCAGGATATGGCTGCGCTCTTCCTCTTCAGACATATATTGATAATCAATCCATTTAAGTCCGTGGCTGGCAATTTCCCAGTCTGCTTCCAACATGGCGTCGACCGCTTCAGGATTTCTCTCTAAAGCCGTGGCCACGCCGAATACGGTCACCGGAAAGTTAAACCGGGTGAATAACCTGTGCAGGCGCCAGAATCCTGCCCGACTGCCGTATTCATAAATGGACTCCATGTTCATATGGCGCACACCCTGGAGGGGCTGTGCTCCGACGATTTCAGACAGGAAGGCTTCCGAGGCTGCATCACCGTGCAAGATACAGTTCTCACCCCCTTCTTCGTAATTAACAACAAACTGTAGTGCCAGCCTGGCATTGCCCGGCCAACGGGGATGGGGCGGCTGATTGCCGTAACCGATCATGTCACGAGGATAGTCCATAAAGCCTCCTTGAATGGGAAAAATATTTGACAGGTTTGTCAGATATTACTCTCATATGGCTGGCAGAAGAAAGTCGTTTGTAACCCTCTACCTGCTGTCGTAGATTAGAGAACAGACCCATTGAATAGATAGGTTGAAAGGACATCTGAATGGAGATTGAACGGACAGGAATCATATTGAGAGTCGAACGATTCGATGAGTGTGTAAACTTCTATCATCAGCTGTTCGGCCTGCCGATTCTGTTTGAATCCCAGGAGGGCGATTTCAGGCTGGCTTGTCTGGACTTTTACGGCGCATACCTGATGATTGAAACTGGCGGTATGACAAAGGATGGAGAAAAAAAAGATGGAGAAAAAACGATGGCAGAAAACCCCACTCGTCTTCGTTTTAACGTCAGAGATATTGAACAGGCAGCGGTGTCATTGAAGAATTGGGGAATTGAACCCAAGATCAATCGTTACCCCTGGGGGACGACCATTAACATCACGGACCCGGATGGTAACAGTGTCGGAATCCGCGATGAGCAAACCTTCCTTAAGCAACTCGAAAACTGATTGACGGGGACTATATAACAATGTCTTCGCATCACCATCATCATTCCCACGTGGACGACGACGCAAGCAGCGGGCGAATTGCCTTGGCGTTCTGGTTGAATGCCACATTTGCCCTGATCGAGTTTGTGGGGGGCTGGTTAACCAACAGTACCGCTATTATGGCTGATGCCGTACATGATCTCGGTGATGCTCTGGCCATCGCGTTTGCCTGGATAATGCAGAAGCTAAGCGGCCGGCAGGCAGATTCCAGATTCAGTTATGGGTACCGGCGATTCTCGCTGCTGGCGGCTTTGGTTAACGGCGGCATTCTTATTATTGGCTCTGTATGGGTATTATCCATGGCCATTCCCCGATTAATGGCTCCGGAAATGCCTCATGCCCAAGGAATGTTCTGGCTGGCCATTCTGGGAGTCGCGGTAAACGGATTCGCCGCGTTGAAAGTCAGTAAAGGCAAAACCCTGAACGAGCAGCTGTTGAACTGGCACTTGCTGGAAGATGTGCTCGGCTGGCTGGCGGTGCTGATTATCAGTGTCGTATTGTTGTTCGCCGATTGGCCGATTCTCGATCCGCTTCTATCGATCGTTTTCACGCTGTTCATCCTGTCCAATGTGGTGCGGCATGTGATTAAAACCCTCTTTCTGTTTCTGCAGGCGGTGCCAGATCGGAAGCTGCGCCAGGAGATCATGGATAAATTGCTGGAAATTGAACATATCAGGGCCATCCACCACCTTCATTTGTGGTCTCTGGATGGCGAAAAGCACGTACTGACCGCCCATCTGGAGCTGGATAAGCCCATATCCACGGAGGTTCAAACGGCGATCAAAGGAGACATAGCAGATACACTAAGCGGCTATGCACTAGCTCACACGACGTTTGAGTTTGAGCAGATCTCCGAGAATTGTCGAGATATAGAGCACCATCATTGAGCTAAAAGGATTCATTCCCGCCCGCGACTCTCGAATTCGTATGAACAAGCGCCTCATTATGACTGTATAGATTTCGTTACCGATTACTTATGTAAGTATGTTTGTGAGTGGTCAAGGTGACCAGGTGTTCAATTTTGCAATATCCGCCGATTTTAAGTGGCCTTATCGAGGTGGGCAGTACGATAATTCAGAGATGAGGTTAGACATCCTCTACATCATGGATCTAACCAAGGGTCTTTGTCGTAATAACGTCCTTCATGAGCTAGCACCATGGGGCGAGAAATTGGATGGCGTTATCACTGAAGAGTAAGTGAAGTACGTTCCGGTTTTGCCTGAACTGGTGAATTATCAGAGGACGATGATGAGTAATCTGCAAACTTTCCGGCTCCCCACTTCTATTTCCACGACATCATCCAATATCAAGCTTGGACGGGACATGATCCAGGCTTGGCGGCAGGATGGCATATTTCAAATCAACACAGAGGCTGAACAGAAGCAGATAACGAAGCGGGCTTTTGAGGCCAGTAAGCGGTTCTTCAGCAGGCCGCTGACGCAAAAAGCGGCCTGTATCAGCCAGTATTCCTTTTCTGGTTACGTCTCTCGTGGCGAAGAGATCACAGCAGGGAAAGTAGACCAATCAGAAATTTTTACCATCTGTCCGGATATTCCGAAAGACGATTGGCGGGCGAAAGCCCAGTGGCCCTGTCATGGACCGGTGCCTTGGCCTGATTCGGAGTATGAACTCGCCATGAAATCGTTTATGGGTGGATTAGGGTCTATAGGTGACAAGCTTCTCAGGTTGATTGCGCTGGGACTGGGGCTAAGTGATCTCAACGCCCTGGCAGATCTTGCCCAAAATGGTTGGCATCATATGAGGGTTCTGCGGTTTGCAGCTGCCGGGACGGATGCGTCCAGTCGGGGAATTGGTGCCCATACTGATTATGGAATGTTGGTTATTGCTGCTCAGGAAGAGGTGCCGGGGCTCTATATCCGTCCACCGGTTGAAGGTGAAAAAAGAAATCGCAACTGGCTGACGACGGAAAGCACTGCCGGGATGTATGGCGACAAACAACCCTGGAATCTGGTGATGCCGATGCCTGGTGTATTGACGGTATTTCCCGGCGACATTCTCCAATTCCTGACTGATAGCTACCTTCTTTCGACACCCCATAAAGTTGAACTTGATGCCGTCAGGGAACGTTATGCACTGGCCTATTTTCATGAACCCGGTTTTGAAACCATCGTCAGGCCTCTGAATGGGAAAAGTGGCGAGTCCATTCATTACGGCACTCATTTTACCAATATGTTTATGAGGTGCTACCCGGAGAGGGAGGCAACCAGGCGGATCATCAGCAACGGTTCTCTCGCTTTGCTGGAAGCAATGCGAAGTGGGGAGAAACAACATCTGGTCGAGTCAGTAGCCGAAATGTTCTGAACGATTGACTAAAAATTAGTAAATTTTTCTTGTAGCGACATTTTCTGTCGTTCCTATCCATAGAATGGCTCCTGTAAACAGAAAAAAACACAGGAGAACGTACTATGTTTCGTATCAACGCATTCACTTCCAAAGGCACCAAATTTCGTTTCCGTATCCAGAGCGAAAGCGTGGCAGACCTGCAAAACGTACTCGATAAAATCTTTGCCGGCCGCAGTATGCGTCTGGTGTTGGTGGAGCCTATTAAGTGATCTGGTGGCTGTATAAGCCGGATGACTATTTAGCTTCACAAGCAAGCCAGGATTCACACACGAGTATTTTTAGTTTCGGTTCAGTAGTTTTTTTGATCTCTTTAATCTGCCGGGACTGTGTTGCATATCGAGAGACGACAATCGGCCATGGAAGGACAGGGATGATTGAAGGAACGTTAGTTGACCATGGAATGTCAATTCAGGACAAAGGGATGGTGATTTGCGGTTAATGGAAGGCGGAAATAATGCCAGGAAGGCTAAATAAATGCTTGGCTTTACAATTTGTGCTATCAATCCAGGTACTGGATCTGTACAATAAGCGACCATTTTTTAACCGCCCGCAGTCACCAGACGATTGTCGTCTCTCGATATGCAGCACAAATCCCTCGCAGGTTTTTTGTTAATGTCCGACGATTCACTAGATTTTGCTACTCTTGGTCTTTCCGCACCTATTTTGTCCGCATTGAAAGATGTGGGCTATGAGCAGCCCTCTCCCATTCAGGCCCAGAGTATTCCCCTTTTGTTACAAGGCGAAAGCATTCTGGGCGTCGCCCAGACCGGTACCGGTAAAACGGCTGCTTTTGCTTTGCCTTTGTTGAATCGTCTGGACCCATCGATCAACTCACCCCAGATTATTGTTCTGGCTCCTACCAGGGAACTGGCCATCCAGGTCGCAGAAGCTTTTAAGAGCTACTCAAAGTATTTGCCTGAATTCAGCGTGTTGCCCATATATGGCGGGCAGGACATGCGCGGACAATTGCGTTCATTGAAACGCGGTGTTCAGGTTGTGGTGGGAACACCTGGCCGGGTTCTGGACCATTTGCAGCGTAAGAGCCTTGATTTGTCAGCAATCAGTGCAGTGGTACTGGATGAGGCTGACGAAATGCTTCGCATGGGCTTCATTGATGACGTGGAAGAGATTCTTTCCAACGCGCCGGGCGATTGTCAGTATGCCTTGTTCTCGGCGACCATGCCGCCGGCAATCAAGCGGGTTGCAGAGCAATATCTCAAGGGCGCTAAAGAAGTCCGTATTGCCGCTAAGACTTCAACCGTAGAACGAATCAGTCAATTTGTATTGATGGTAGACAATTCCCACAAACTGGATGCCCTGACACGGGTTCTTGAAGTGGAAACCTTTGATGGCATGATCATCTTCGTGCGCACCAAGTCTGCTACCGTGGAACTGGCGGAAAAGCTGCAGGCACGTGGCTATGCCGCTGAAGCCCTGAATGGGGATCAGACCCAGAAGATCCGTGAACAGACCATCGACCGTCTGAAGAAAGGTCTGCTGGATATCGTTATCGCCACGGATGTCGCAGCTCGCGGATTGGACGTAGAGCGTATCAGCCTGGTAATGAACTACGATATTCCATACGACACTGAAGCCTACGTACACCGTATCGGTCGTACCGGACGTGCCGGGCGGGAAGGGAAAGCCATACTGTTTGCCGCGCCCAAGGAACGCAGATTGCTGCGCGATATTGAGCGGGCTACCAAGCAGGCGTTGACACCTTACGAAGCGCCTTCTGCTGAGCAGATCAGTACGAACCGGATTCAACAGTTCCAGGATAATCTCCTGTCCACTCTGGAAAACCAGGACTTCAGCCGAATCAAAGACATCGTACTGACATTTGCCCAGGAACACGAAATGACGATGGAAGATGTCGCAGCGGCTCTGGCATTTCAACTGCAGGTTGAACAGCCTCTGTTCCCGATCCTGAGAGAACTGCCCAAGCACGACAAGGATTTCCGACGCGATGGTGGTGACCGTAAATCCCGTCGGCGCGAGCGTGGCGAAAGGGGAGAGCGCGGTGGCCGTGGTCGCGATGAAGTGCCGATGCAATGTTACCGTATTGAAGTTGGCAGAAAGCATCATGTGACTCCGGGCGATATCGTGGGAGCCATTGCGAATGAATCAGGAATCGAATCCCGTCATATCGGCCATATCGCTATTCACGAGAATTTCTCATTGGTAGACCTGCCACAAGGTATGCCGGGCGATGTGCTGCAGCATATGCAAAAGGTCCGGGTGAAACAGCAGCCCATGAAAATGAAGCCGGATACCCGTGGGGGCAGTGGAAGCAGCAGAGGTCGTGGATCGGATCGTCGTCCGCCACGCAAGCCGAAATCCCGTTAATACCCTGCCAACTGCGCTTATAGCGCAGTTCTTTTCTGATGTTCCGGGGGCGTTACTCCAACGCTTTCGGGACATGCAGATGATAACCCTGCATAAAGTCCACTCCTATTTCTTCCAACGCGTTTTGTATCCCCTCGTTTTCAACAAACTCTGCAACGACTGAAAGTTCCATAAGGTGTGCCACCTCGGTAATGGAGCGGACCATGGCGTGATCCACAGGATCTATCAGAATGTCTCTGATAAAACTGCCGTCGATCTTAACAGAGTTGACCGGTAAGGTTTTCAGGTAGGAATAGGATGAAAATCCGCTGCCAAAGTCGTCAAGGGCAAACTGTACCCCACTGGCCTGCAGACGCCGGATAAACTTGGCGGTCTCCACCATATTGGCAATTGCCGTCGTTTCCGTGACTTCAAAACATATCCTGGAAGCCGGTATGCGGTATTGGTCCAGGAGTTTTGTGAGGAAGGGTTCAAAGTCTGCTTCCCCGATGGTCTGGCTGCTGAGGTTGATATTCGCCTGATGCAGCTCAAATAAATGGCCGGGGTGTTCATGCAGCCATTTGAAATAGGATTGGATCACCCAGCGGTCAACGGCCCTGATCATGTTGTAGCGTTCTGCTGCGGGTAGAAAGGCTCCCGGACTGATAATGTCTTCATTCTGTCTCAGGCGTACCAGAATTTCATAGTGGAGCCCTTTCACCTCCGGGCGAGTGGAGACTATGTTCTGATAATATAATTGCAACTGATCAGACTTGATGGCTTCCAACAGGTTGGTGGCTACCTGCATTTCATTTTGCCGCTGTGTCAGATCATGGGCTTTCTGACTATGTACGATGACCCGGTTGCGTCCGGCATCCTTGGCGGCATAGCAGGCGGTATCCGCCAGACTTAACACTTCTTCCACCGATGCAGCCTCTCCGGTGACGGGCACTATGCCGATGCTGGCTCCCACGTTAAATACCTTGCGACCCCAGAAGAAACGATACTCGGATACTTCAGAACGTAGCCGTTGTCCTATTTCGGTGGCCTTATCGATATGGCAGTTTTTCAGTAGCAGGGCAAACTCATCGCCTCCCAGCCTGGCGAGGGCGTCGTCTTCCCTGGTGTGAGAATGAAACAGTGAACCGATCTGCCGCAGCAGCTCGTCTCCGGCCACGTGCCCACTAGTGTCATTAACGATTTTAAACTGATCAAGGTCGACAAATATCAAGGCATGCTCTGAACCTGACTCCCGTGAGGTGGCCAGTGCTCTTCTCAGGCGTTTTTCAAATTCGTTGCGATTGAGAAGATTGGTCAACGGGTCGTGGGCTGCCAGATAACTGAGTTGCAGCTCATTCTCTTTTTTGTCGGTGATATCAACAATAGAGCCTTCAATGATCACATGATGATCCGCATCTTCCAGTTTGTTGGCAAAAATAGCTCCCCAGAATTCAGAGCCGTCCAGCCTTCTGCATTTGGTCTCGAAACCAAAAATATGGCCCTGTTGATTAAGTTGGGTGATTAATTGATAGCCGGCTTCTTCACTCGCAGGAACCAGGCTGACAGTATTTTGTATGGCGGAAAGCAATTCTTCTTCGGTCTCAACTCCGAGCAGTCGTGCAAATGCGGGATTGCAGGCCAGTAGCGTTCCATCGGGCAGAACCCGGAACATGCCTTCCAGGGACTTTTCGTAAATCGCCCGGTATTTCTGCAAATTATCTATCGCACTTTGCTGAGCATTTTCCCGTGTCTGACGTTCGTAATGAATTCGGTCCGCCATAGCAAAGCTGAACAGGACCACGACGCCCACCGCCGACAAATGAATGGAGTACTCGGTAAGGAAGTTGCGCGGAATGATACCACTTTTGCTTAAGGTAAAGACTGCGGCGGAGATCACAAAGAACGTAAAGGCGATGGCATAGTAATAAGCGGGTTTATGGCGCCGAAACGTCATGATCAAACTCAGGACATACCCCAGCACCGGCGACAGTACCACATTGGCAGCGGTAATCTGGATCATGGTTCTGTAGGGCGCAACCAGTGACAGGATGGCCAGGCCATAGCCGACAAGTGCCATCAGGTTGAACCCTTTGTAAAGTCGGGGGAAGGACGCTCTGAGGGCAAGAAAGTCCCGGGAAAACAGCATCAGGGAAGCCAGTGCCATATTACCGAAAAACGTGAGGCTGGTGTCGTTCCAGTAGGGAAGATTGGGCCAGGCATATTGGAAGGCAAATCCCGTCAGAACACCTTCCACTACCGCGTAACTGATGAGGGTGACGGCAAAGTGCAAAAAACTTTTTTCCCTCAGGCTCAGAAATAGAAACAGATTATAGGCGGCCATGACGCCGATCATGCCAATGAGTCCGCCAGTGACGCCGGACAAGGTCTGGTTTTGTTCGGTGAAGCGATCGGGAGTCCATATCCGAATAGGGAACTGCGCCGATGAGGCTGTTTCTATGCGGATGTAAACATTGAAACTTTGACGCGCTTCGAATCTGATTGGGAGGACAAAGTTGGAGGCTTTCAGTGGGCGCATGGAGAAGGGTTTCAAGTCGCCACTGGCAAACTCTGTGACCACGGCACCGGTATTCGGTTGGGTGACCTGGAAATAGACATTGTCCAATCGGTTATATGCAACTTCCAGGTAGTAAGTGCGGCTCAGCTCCTGCTCATTTGTGACGCTGAAGCCGACCCAGAAAGCTGAGCGGGAATACCCGTAACTCGGTGCATCGGCCAGGGTGATCGATTGTTCTTCAAGCCGCTTTCTAATGGTGGTCATCGGTTCCGCAAAGTCAGGATCATTGGGCCTGAGTTCCAGTATTTTTACCTTGGGAATGTAGCCCTGTGACCAAAGGCTCTGAAAGGTGTCGTCCAGACGATTGCTCACTTCGGCGGCTGCCGATAAGGAAAACGTCAATAGTATGATGATCAGATTAACGGGGATAAGTATTTTCAAAGTCCAGTTCTTATCGGGAGTGGAACCATTCACTAACAGGTCTCGACCGGATCAGTTGCCAATTATCAGTATAGACAGAAAAATTTTCTGAGCAGGCACTGCCGGGACTTTCCGCTAGTGCCTGAGGACAAGTGCCTGCGACAACGGCAAGGTGAAGGAGGAGGGGGAATGAAGGGGCGCCAGTGCCAGAGTCGCTGCAAGAACCAGAGCTCTAATAACTAGAGCTATAAGAACTAGAGCTACGGCAAGGCCCCGAGGAACAGGGCTTTCCCCGCTAGAATCGATATTGCCCGGCTTCGATATCCCTGATCAGAGCTGATGTTAACTCCTGATAATGATGGGTGCCGGGAAGATAGACATATACCTGATCACCTTCACGGTTCAATTGGTATCCGGCTTCTTTCAGATCGACTTTTCGGTATTTAAAGGTCCCGGTCTTCTCAATGGATTGCGTAAGTCGGATAAATACCGGAATTGCATAGGCAGGAAGCTCTTGTTGCAGGTAGGTCAGCAGCTTTTCCATGTCCATCTGTTGTGAGCCGTCCCTCGACACAATGGTGGCCATCCCTGCTTTTCCGTTGGTGCCTGGAATTTCAACTCCATAAACGATGGCTTCACTGATATCGCCAAAACGATCAAGCGTGTTTTCTACCTCGGTGGTGGAAACATTTTCTCCCTTCCAGCGAAAGGTATCGCCCATCCGATCGACAAACTGCAGATGGCGGCAGCCGATTTCCCTCAACACATCACCGGTATTGAACCAGGCGTCATTGCGATCAAAGGCCCCGCGCACGATGGCTTTCTCTGTTTCTTCCGTCTGTGTGTAACCCTCAAAGGCCCATTGATCGGTAATTTTCCCGAGTAGCAGGCCGGGTTCCCCTTTAGCCACTTTTTCCAGTTTGCCTTTGGCATTTCGGATCGGCTCACGAGTACCTTCATGGAATTTGACCAGAGCAAAAGGCGCTGTGGAAAAACCGACGGTATTGTCCAGATTCAGAAAATTGCTGAAACCAATATTTCCTTCGCTGGCGCCGTACAATTCGGAAATCTGTTCGATGCCAAAGCGTTGCTTGAACTGCCGCCAGATGGAGGGACGTAAACCATTTCCAACCATTTTCCGGAGCGTATGATGGGGGTCGTCCTTTTGAGGGGGCTGGTTTAACAAATAGCGGCAGAGTTCTCCCACATAGCCGAAGCATGTTGCCTGGTACTTGCGGATGTCTGCCCAGAATTCTGAGGCGGAAAACTTGCGGCGAATAACAATCGAAGCGCCTGTCAGCAGTGTGGCGCCCCAGCACACCACCAGTCCTGTTCCGTGATACAGCGGTAAAGTGATATACATGACGTCATCGGGAGTCAGGGAGAGGGACATGTGACCCAGTCCGCCCATGGCCCGGAACCATTTGAGATGACTGCACGGGGTTGCCTTGGGGAGTCCGGTGGTCCCTGAAGTAAACAAATAGACGGCGGTATCACCGGCTACAGGGCGATCATCGACTACCGGATTGATCTCGGAATAGTGTTCAACGGCTTCGGCTAAGTTGATGAATCCGGCAGGGGCGGTACCCGGATCAACTCGGGTGTCGCGATCTGCAAGATACAGGAGATTATCGGATGTTATAAAGTTGACTTCGTTCCTGGCGGATTCAAAATGGCTAAGCTGTTCCTCTCCAACGACGATCAGCTTGGGTTTAGTGAGCTTCAGGCTATGGGCCAGTACATGTCCTCGTTGAGAGGTGTTGATCATGGCGCAGGCGGCTCCCAGCTTGAGAGCGCCAATGAGAACGGCCAGAAGCTCAGGACGGTTTTCCACCGCCAGAGCAATGACATCTCCTCTTCCGATGCCTCTTGCGGCCAGATAGTGTGCGACCTGGTTGGCCCAGGCATTCAGCTCCCGATAGGTGAGTACGGAATCCTGATAGTAAACCGCAGGCCGGTGCCCGTATTTGTCGGCATTCTGTTCAACGATGTTTCCCACCGCGAGAGGTTTATCGGCCTTCAATAGAGCATAAAAGTAATACCCCTTGGCAATAGAGGGGAGGCGCTTGGTAATAAAAGGCAGCTGTCGGACCACATCCAGCGGGGAAATGCGATCTGACTGCTCCTGTGATATTGCGGCAGTCATGTGTATACCTTTTTTCGCTTTTATATTTATAGGTTGCTTTGTATGCGAAGCTTTTATTATTGGTAGCCGTCATGATTCGTCAGGACAGATTCATTGTCCACCGAACAGTATTATTCATCAACAAACAGGTCTGTCATCAGGGAGTCTGATGAATCCGGCTGATAGCGGTAGTGCTCAAACTCGGTCATGCCATGTTGTCTCAGAATCTCTTCATCAATCAGCCATTCGCCGGAATGTGGCGTTTCTGAAGTGAACAGAGTGTAGGCGGCATCCGCCATCATTTCAGGCTTACGGGCGCGATCCAGCGCCTTTTTATTGCCTGCCTCGAACTCCACTGCTGCAGTGGCTATCAGCGTCCGTGGCCAGAGGGAGTTCACGGAAATACCATATCGTTTGAATTCCTGAGACATGCCCAGTGTCAGCATGGACATGCTGTATTTCGTCATGGTGTAGGGGGAATATTGGGCGAACCATTTTGGATCCAGATTTAGCGGCGGTGACAGGTTGAGAATGTGTGCATCCTCAGACTTTTTCAGCCAGGGCAATGCTGCCTGGGCGGTGGCGATAACCGCTCGGGTATTGATCTGATACATCAGGTCGACGCGCTTTAAGGGCGTATGTTCAACACCGCTTAGCTTGATGGCACCGGCGTTGTTGATTACCACATCAATGCCGCCAAACTTTTCAGCGGCGGCCTGAGCCATGGTTTTCAGACTTTCTTCATCGCGAACATCAATCTGTATTGGCAGTGCCTTACCTCCTGCTGCCTCGACTTCCTCTGCCACGCTGTAAATGGTGCCGGGGAGCTTGGGATGGGGCTCTGCAGATTTAGCTGCCAGAACGATGTTAGCGCCGTCTGCTGCAAACTTCAGAGCCATGGAACGTCCGATGCCGCGGCTGCCGCCAGTAATAATGATGGTTTTGTTTTTCAGGTTTTTCATGGGGTATACAAATCTTTGGGTTATCTGGGGTTGGGAACATTTCCCGGTTCTTTTCGCCTATCCGGCTTTTGATGAACTCTATCCGGACTCTGACAAACTTATATCCTGATTCTGACAAAGCTATATTCGGACTCTGACAGAGCCATATCCGGACTCAGGTAAAGCTATAAAGCCGGCTCTATCTCGATTAACAGCTCTCTGACCCTGACCTGATCGCCGGTTTTAATATTCACCGTACCTATTGTGCCGTCGGTATCAGCTTTCAGGGGATGCTCCATTTTCATGGCTTCCAGAATGACCAGAGTCTCTCCTTTACTGACCGCCTGGCCTTCAGCGACAAGAACATCCACGATGGAACCGTCCATGGAGGCCCGGACTTTGCCGTCACCGGCAACATCACCGGCCTGCGCGGCTTCCAGGGTTAAATCCTGATAGCAATAGGTGCATCCCTGCAGATTCAGGTATACCTTGTCCTGGTCGCATTGGTAGCGGACCTTACGGCGGATATCGTTGGTGACAAAGACCAGCTCATTATTGGTACAGGCAATGACACTCACGGATAGCTCTTCTTCCTGCCGGCGGATAATAAACTCGCGCTCTCCGGTGGATTCCAAAGCTATTTCCACGATCAGATCTCCCAGCCTCAACTCGTAGGGCCAGGGTGCCCGGTTGGCAGTCCACCAGTTGAAATGCCGGTTATCACCATGTTTCCCGTGATAAAGAATGATGGCAGCCAACGCGTGGCTCAGCATCGTTCCCGAGGCTGGCAACATGGAGTCATCCTGCTGCAGATGTTCCTCGATAAAAGCGGTAGTGGCTTCACCGCGAATAAACTCCGGATGAGACAGAATACTGGTCAGAAACTGCTGATTGGTGGTGACACCAAACAACACGGAATCCTCCATGGCTCTCGATAGCCGGCGACGGGCTTCTTCACGGTCCGCACCGTAACTGATGATTTTGGCCAGCATAGGATCATAGTGAGGGCTGACGTATTGACCGTTAACGATGCCGTCATCAATGCGAATACCTTTTGTTTTTGTCGGCTCCCAATGGAGGATTTTTCCTGTCTGCGGCAGGAACTGGTTGGCGGGATCTTCCGCATACAAGCGGACTTCCATGGCATGGCCAGTGAGCTTGATCTGGTCCTGGGATACTGGCAAAGGCTTCCCGCAAGCAACATTTAATTGCCAGTCGACCAGGTCATAGCCGGTCACAAGTTCCGTTACAGGGTGTTCTACCTGTAGTCGGGTGTTCATTTCCAGAAAGTAAAAGTTCTGATCCTGATCGACCAGAAACTCGACAGTGCCAGCGCCCACATACTGACAGGCCAATGCAGCATTGACCGCGGCCTGACCCATGCGTTGGCGAAGAGATTCGTCCACAAAGGGGGAGGGGGCCTCCTCAACGACTTTCTGGTGACGCCGTTGTATCGAACAATCCCGTTCTCCCAGATAAACCGCCTGTCCATGCTGGTCAGCGAACACCTGTATTTCGATATGCCGGGGTTGAATCAGCGCTTTTTCCAGAATCAGCTCGCCGCTTCCAAAGGCACTAAGGGCTTCTGAACGTGCGGTTTTTATCTGCGGGAGGAGCTCGCTTTCTTCAAACACTAGGCGCATGCCGCGCCCGCCGCCGCCTGCGGAGGCTTTGATCATTAAGGGAAATCCGATGTTCCCGGCAGCACTCTGCAGACTCTCGTCATCCTGTGCTTCACCCTCGTAACCGGGAATGCAGGGAACGTCCGCTTTCTGCATAGCAATCTTGGAGAGTCGCTTGCTTCCCATCAGTTCGATTGCGCCGGCAGGCGGGCCGATAAAGGTAATACCAGCCTGTTTACATTGATTGGCAAATTCGGCATTTTCCGACAGAAAACCATAGCCGGGATGAACGGCATCTGCTCCGGTTTTACGGCAGGCTTCCAGTATCTTGTCTGCCACCAGATAGGATTCCCCTACGGCTGGCCCACCAATACAGACGGCCTCATCGGCCAACACCACATGAGGGGCAAACTGGTCCGCACTGCTGTAAACGGCGACAGTACGAAATCCAAGATCTTTGGCCGTACGAATGACCCGAGAGGCAATTTCTCCCCGGTTGGCAATCAGGATTTTGCTGAACTTGGCACTCAGGATTTTGCTGGACATAGTGTGCTATACCTCATTCGGCCCATTTGGGATGACGTTTTTGCATGAAAGCCATGGTGCCTTCCTTGCCTTCCTCACTTTGTATAGCCTGTCCGAACTGGCGTGCTGCCTTATCCAAGAGAGATTCCAGAGGCTCGTGGTCCACCGCCAGAAGCAATGCTTTGGTTGTGGCATTGGCCTGGGGAGCACAACGTTTTACGATGCTCAGGACTTCCTCAACGGCTTCCTGTAGTGCCTCTTCGCTTTCTGCTACGTCGTGGACCAGACCGAGGCGTTCTGCTTCGTCTCCATTGAACCTGATACCTAATAAAGCAAGGCGTCTGGCCTGGGTGAGACCAATCCGTTTGACGACGAAAGGGGCAATCTGTGCAGGGGGAATGCCCAGGCCGGTTTCGGGCAATCCAAACTGAGCATTCTGATGTGCTATGGCCACATCACTGACACAAGCCAGTCCAAACCCACCTCCCAGTACGGCGCCTTCCACGGCGGCGATTACCACTTGGGGTGCTGCGTTGACCATGGTGATCATGCGACCGAAATCCCGATTTAGCAGTGCGAAAGGATCTTCTGAGGATTGTCCGAGAGCGCTTCTGGCATTGGCCATGTCGCCGATGTCACCGCCGGCACAGAAATTTCCATCGGCACCTCTTAAAACCACGGCACGGATAGTGCGGTCAGAGTGAATTTCTTCAAAAACCGTCATCAGTTCATGCACCATTTGAAGAGACATGGCATTGCGGACCTGGGGACGGTTCAGAGTAATGAACAGGGCATGGTCCTGTTGCTCCAGCTTAAGCGTTTCTGTGTTGGGTAATGTCATATCGTTTCCATTAAATTCTTTTTGTTTATTCTTTTTATGTATTCATCTTATTTTTAGGCTTGCCTGAAAAGGTCGCGGAGATGTCGCGGAAACTTATTTCGGTGCGCCATGTCCATCTCAGAATCTGGCGACGCCGAAAGTGATTTCACGTAGGGAGCGCCGCTCCGCTTCATAGCAAACATCCAATACAAAAGCCAAAACCTGCCGGGTGTCACGAGGATCAATCAGACCGTCGTCCCATAGCCGTGCCGTGCCGTAGAGTGCCGTGGATCCCTTGTCCAGTTTCTCCGCGGTGGCCTGTTCAATGGCGTCCAGCATTTTGGGATCCGGCGTCATGCCCATCTTGGCTTGCTTTTCCTCGGTTACGATGCGCAGTACCTTTCCTGCCTGGACTCCGCCCATAACCGCGGTACGGCTGTTGGGCCAGGCGAAAATAAAGCGGGGGTCCAGTCCTCGGCCACACATAGCGTAGTTGCCGGCGCCATAGGAGCCGCCCACGACCATGGTGATGCGCGGCACTTTGGCGTTTGCAACAGCCTGAATCATTTTGGATCCGTGTTTGATGACACCATTTTGTTCTGAGTCGGTTCCCACCATAAAACCAGTGGTGTTATGGAAGAACAGAATGGCCGTGTTGCTTTGTTCACAGAGTTGGATGAACTGCGAGGCTTTGGCAGCTCCGTTAGGGGTGATGGGGCCGTTGTTTCCGATAATGCCGCAGGACATGCCATGAATTTTGATAAAGCCGCAGACTGTTTGCTGATCAAACAAGGGCTTGAAATCCAGGTATTCCGATCCATCCGCAATCCGGGCGATAATCTCCCGCACGTCATAGGGTCTTTTAGGATCATTCGGCACAATGCCCAACAGGTCGGAGACCGGGTAGAGTGGTTCATTCCACTGAAGTGTTGCGTTATTTTGACGGCTTTCATTCCAGGGAATCTGGTGCAGAATTTCCCGGGCGATGCGGATACCGTCAGCATCATCCTCTGCCAAAAACTCTGCTGTTCCGGCGACGGAGGCATGCATCTCTGCGCCGCCCAAATCCTCATCGGTCGCAACTTCCCCGGTGGCAGCCTTCAGCAAGGGTGGACCGGCAAGGAACAGTTTGGACTTGTTTTTCACCACCACACAGTAGTCGGACAAACCGGGCTGGTAGGCTCCACCGGCCGTCGCATTCCCATGTACGACGGTGATCTGGGGAATCCCGGCAGCGGACATTCTTGCCTGATTGGCAAATCCCCGGGCCCCGAGTACGAAAATGTCGGTCGCATAGTTCAGGTTGGCCCCACCGGACTCTGCCAGGGTAACTACCGGAAGCTTGTTCTCCATGGCGATTTGTTGAATCCGCAGGGTTTTGTCCAATCCTGCGGGAGAAATGGTTCCGCCTTTGATTGCACTGTTGCTGGCGACAACCAGACAGCGAACTCCCTGTACATAACCGATCCCGGCGATAACGCCACCACCGGCCATGGAGCCGTCTTTGTCGTCATGCATCTTAAAGCCTGCCAGGGAGCACAATTCCAGAAAGGGGGTTCCCCGATCCAGTAACAGATTCAAACGTTCCCGGGGGAGCAGTTTGCCCTTTTTATGAAATTTCTCTTTGGCTTCCCGGGCCTTGTGCAGCACCTTTTCCTCTATGGTTCGGAACTCTGCCAGGGCCACTTCCATGGATTCCCGGTTTTTGGCGAATTCTTCTGAATTCGGGTTGATGAGCGATTCAATCACCGGCATGGCTGGACTCCGTTACTTCTTTTTACCGGGCAAGGTGCCCATCAGTTTGCAGATAATGCCCAGCATGATTTCATCGGCGCCGCCACCGATGGAAACCAGACGGACATCCCGATAGGCCCTGGAGACATTGTTGTCCCACATGTAGCCCATGCCGCCCCAGTACTGCAGGCAGCAATCGGTCACTTCCCGGCCCAGGCGACCGGCCTTGAGTTTGGCCATGGAGGCGAGATTCGTGACATCTTTGCCGGCCACATACATCTCGCAGGCCCGGTAGGTGAGGGCCCGCAACGCTTCAATTTCGGTCTGCAGTTCGGCCATGCGAAAGTGGATCACCTGATTGTCGATCAAGGGCTGACCGAAGGTCGTGCGTTCCCGGCAATAGCTGATGGTTTCGTTGACACAACGTTCCAGTGCCTTGATGACATTGGCGGCGCCCCACAGGCGTTCTTCCTGGAATTGCATCATCTGCATCATGAATCCCATACCCTCGGCGCCAATACAAAAACGCTGGGGAACCCGCACTTCATCGAGGAATACCTGGGCTGTGAGTGAGCTGCGCATCCCCAGTTTGTCGAGCTTGGGGGCCACTTCAATCCCCGGCAGATTCATGGGAACCACAATGAGGGATTTATTGCTGTGGGGTTTGCCTTCAGAAGTGTTGGCCAGAAGACACATGAAATCGGCTTGTGGTGAATTGGTAATCCACATTTTCGAGCCACTGATCACGTAGTCGTCGCCGTCCTTGCGGGCGACGGTCTTCAGACCGGCCACATCGGAACCGGCAGTGGTTTCGCTGACGCCGATACAGCCGATCATCTCACCTCGAATGGCGGGAGCCAGGAACTGTTCTTTCAGCTCATCAGAGCCGAAGCGGGCGATGGCCGGGGTGCACATATCCGTCTGCACCCCGATGGAAAGAGCAACACCTCCACTGGTACAGGTTCCAAGTTCCTCTGCGGCAATCATGTTGTAGCTGTAATCGAGCCCCATACCGCCAAATGCTTCCGGTTTGTGGATGCCCAGCAGACCGAGATCGCCCAGTTTTTTAAAGATTTCGTGCATGGGAAACTCACCGGCTTTTTCCCACTCTTCGGTATGAGGATTCAACTCGTTTTCGACGAAGTTTTTAATCGTACGACGAATTTCGTTGTGTTCCTGGGTAAACAACATGATGTCAGTGCCTCGTTTTATTATTCTGTTCGGTTTTCTGTTCTGATATTGAGACCCGTCGCGAGGAGGAGGTCTGCAAGTCATTAGTCATCCAATAACATCTATTCATCCACTAAGACCTTATTCATCCAATAACACTTTATTCATCCAATAAGACCTTGGGAGTCGTGGAACGGTGGAACCCGTTGTACTCTTCCACGTGATTGGCTTTTGGCAGTGGCCAATGACGACCTCCCAGCGGAGCCGCACCATCTATACGGATCGTTTCGCCGCTGATGAAGCTGGCGCCGGGGCTCAGTAGGAAACAGATAGTGCTGGAAACTTCAGCTTCAGTCCCGAGTCGTTTCAGGGGAACGGCATTCTGCAGGGATTTGATCATCGGTTTCATGCTGGCATCGTAGTTATCCATCCCGCTGGAGGCGATCCATCCTGGAGCCACGGCATTGACTCTGACACCGGATACCGCCCACTCCACGGCGGCGGTTTTGGTCAGGTTGTCCATCCCGGAGCGGGCTGCCCCGGAATGTCCCATGCCCGGCATGCCGCCCCACATATCCGCTATGATATTGACGATAGCCCCCCCATGTTTGCGCATGGATTGGTTATAGATTTCCCTGGCCATCAGAAAGCCGCCGACCAGATTGGTGCGTACCACTGTCTCAAAGCCTTTTTGATTGATAGCAGCCAGTGGCGACGGATATTGCCCTCCGGCATTATTCACCAGGCCATGGATTTCTCCGTGGCTATTGAGGATTTCCTTGATGGTGGCAGTCACCTTTTCCTCTTCCCGGATGTCACACACGTAAGAGGAGATAAGGCCACCGTCTTCCCGGATTTCCATCTCTACCTGATCAAGCTTTTCCTGTTTGCGGCCGATGATCACCACATCCGCCCCGAGAGAAGCCAGTTCGTGGGCCGTACACCGGCCGATACCACTGCCTCCGCCGGTGACAACCATCGTTTTGCCCTGAAACAGTTTATCTTTGAAAATCGAGTTGTATGTCATGGAGTAGCCTCTGCTATAGCCGGTCAATCATGGATTGGGGAACCTTGACCGGCATATCCAATAGTTGTTGAGCAAATGCTTTACCTTGGGGGTCGATGCGCAGGCTGGCGACACCGCCACCCCCAAGACTGTTCCGAAGCAGGAAGTTCAGCCCGTTGATTTCCGGTAGCTCCCAGCGTTCCACCTTGCTTTCCGGTGCATCAAGTACATGGGCCATATAGCGTTTGACCGCAGACTCGGTGAGAGCTTCGCGAATGTATGGGAGAAATTCAGAACGACGTGCAATAACACCAATGTTGGCGTGGTTGCCCTTGTCGCCGGAACGAGCCCAGGCCAGCTTGATCAGGGGAACTTCGGCATCGGAGGTGTTTCTGTCCGCATCCAGACCCGTATCCATGTCTGTATCAATGTTTGTATCGATGCTTCTATCTAAGGACAGTTGAGGCTGTACCATGTCACTGGTGAATCCTCCATCGGTGGCGACGTTGACCGGGGTTCGGGTATCTCCGGCCACAACGCTGACGTCGATACCGGCTTTGGGAACCAGGCAGGAAAACAGCCGGATCTTGGGCCAGACATCAGGCCGACCACCTACAATGCCGGTGAGGCCTGGAGCCATCCCGGTAGCGGCTTGGGCTATTTCCCGCGAAAAGGTGACCAGGGCATCCTTTTTCGGGTGGGTGCAGGAGATCTTTACCACTACTTCCCGGGTTTGTCCTGCCTGGCTGTGTGAGCCATAAGTGGCTTCTGACCCCAACAGCTCAATGCTGGTATCAGTGAATGGTGGGAGGTCTTTCTCAGCCAGAATACGCTGGGTTCTGGCAATGATGGCGTCGGCTACTGCCTGACCTTTACGGACAGCGTCAATGCCGCCGATCAGAAAAGTGGCTGTGCATTTGAATCCATCCGGGTAAGTGGCCGAGACTTTGTATTGGTCTGTGGGGGGCAGTCCTTTGGCACCAGTGACCTGGACAACATTGTCCATTAACTGCTCAAGCTTCACCCCGGTGAAATCACAGACCACATCCGGCAGGAAGTAAGCGCGGGGGTCGCCAATTTCGTAAACCATTTGTTCGGCAACAGTGGCGCAACTTACCAGCCCTCCGGTTTGTTCCGGTTTGGTCACGATAAAATTCGCATCGGCGCTAACTTCGACGATAGGAAACCCCATATCTTCATAACCGGGGATCAATTCCCAGTCGGTAAAGTTCCCACCGGTGCATTGGGTGCCACATTCGATGATATGGCCCGCCAGGCTACCCTGGGCGAGCTTGTCATAATCATTCATTGCCCAGCCGAACTCGTGTACCAACGGGGCGAGAACCACGGCACTGTCGACCACCCGGCCGGTAATGACGATATCGGCTCCGGTTTTAAGGGCGGCAACGAGTCCGGGAACTCCAAGATAGGCATTCATGCTCACACACATGGGAGGCAATGGAGCGCCACTGTCCAGTTCCCGAATATCCTGCTCGGCATACTGTTTTTTATGGGGCAGTAGATCGTCACCCAGGACCACGGCCACTTTGATTTCGACGCCTGCAGCTTCTGCCGCGGCCAATAATGCATCCCGGCAGGCCAATGGATTGACTCCGCCCGCGTTGCTCAATACCCGGATACCTTTGGCTTTCAGCTGTGGCAGCAGGGGCGCTATTACGTGTTTTACGAAGTCCACCGCATAGCCCGCGCCAGGGTCTTTCATTTTCTGGCCGGCCATAATGGACATGGTGATTTCCGCCAGATAGTCAAAAACCAGATAGTCCAGGTTACCCTTTTCCACTAGTTGGGATGCGGCAGAATTGGTGTCACCCCAGAAGGCTGCTGCACAACCGATTCTGATGCTGGATTTTGCGTTCATATACCCGCCTGTCATTGTGCACGTTGTTTTTCTTGTCTTATTTGTCGTTCTTGTCCCTTTTTTTTTCTTGTTCTGGATTCCCTGTCTTTCAGTTCTTGCGCTTGTGTTTCTGTTCTTTTCTTTCATTTCTGTTCTTCAGTTAGGTCCGCAGTCAGAGCGGCTACTTCAGTGTTTGGTCGAAGCGGATAGTCGTCTCGCGAACCTGGCTGAACTAAGGTTGAAAAACGATACCAAGCAAGCGCTTGGTTTGTAAAGTGGGAATTTTAGGATAAACTAGCCGCCAGCAATGAGAACCTGAGAGTTTGCGTGGCCTCTAGGGCCAGGCTTCCATGTTGGTTTTTGTTGACGAGGTGGTGGCTAAGGTTAGCAGAAGGCTGATGGAAGAGCAGGGCGAACACGCAGGTTCGCCCCTACGGGGGATGGGTGTGAAGGACCATAGATATAAAAAAGGTAAAAGATAAAAGATAAAAGGATTTAGGGATATGAAAGATCGTGGATATAAAAAGCATATGCGTGTGGATGTAATTTAAGAGGCTGTTCTATATATGAATCAACTTGCACAATTAATCCGGGACGGTAGGGTGACGGATCCTGATAGTGCCCGGGGCAGGCTGTTATCCAAGGCGGCTCACCTATTCAAAGAGAAGGGGTATGAACGCACAACGGTAAGAGATCTGGCAGCCTCCGTGGGGATTCAGAGCGGCAGCATCTTTCATCACTTTCGTAGCAAGGAAGAGATTCTGTTTGCCGTGATGGAGGAGACCATTCTCTACATCACTGCCAAAATGGAAGAGGCGTTATCCAAGGCTAGTAGTCCGAAGGAGTCCCTGCTCGCATTGATTCGCTGTGAGCTTGAATCGATCCTGGGAGGAACCGGGGAGGCCATGACCGTTCTGGTATATGAGTGGCGCAGCCTGTCGGAACTGAATCAGAAACGCATTCTGAAATTGAGGGATCATTACGAGAAGCTATGGCTGGACACCCTGGATCAGGCCAAAGAAGAGGGCTTGGTAAATGGGGATGTGTTTATTCTGCGTCGATTTCTGACAGGTGCATTGAGCTGGACGGTGACCTGGTATAACCCTGAAGGGCCTTATAGTTTGGACCATCTGGCGGAGCAGGCCCTGGCGCTGGCAGTCAAAGGATAGAGGCTAATTCCTGACGGTATTTTCAAAGTTTTTTGAATCGGCAGAGCATACCTGGTTTCTGCCGTTTTCCTTGGCCATGTAGAGGGCCTCATCAGCCAATTGCAACAATTGGTTGCCGGACGCCTGTGATTCCGGCTGCAAAGTGGCCACGCCGAGGCTGATCGTGATGTTCGGTTCGATACTGTTCGGATGAATACTGCTTGTATTAAAAGCATTTGTAGTAAATGCATCTGCATAATTTGCATTTGTGTTAGATGAATGAGGTACATCGTCCGGGTGCGGTGCTCTGGCATGTTCCACCCATCCTCGAATTCGCTCCGCGACAATCATGGCGCCTTCCAATGGGGTGACAGGCAATAGCATGACGAACTCTTCGCCACCATAACGGGCGACCGTATCACCGGGACGGTGTTTGCCCTTTTCCAGAATCAAGGCCACATGTCGCAGGCAAAGGTCACCAAACAGGTGACCGTAGTTATCATTGAGTCGTTTGAAATGGTCGATATCAATCATGATCAGAGATAATGGCGTTCCATCCCTTGCGGCTCGTTTTACCTCCATTTCATAACGCTGATTGAAGTAGCGGCGGTTAAAAACATTGGTCAACTCATCAACGTGGCTCTGTTTTTCCAGGCTATGATTGGCTTTCTCCAGCAGATGGAGAGTTTTCTGCAGTTCATTGGTGCGTTCATTGACCTGGACTTCCAGCTGTGCGCTGTACTTTTTCTCCGCCGCCAGCGCATCTTCTTGTGCCATTCGAGCCAGAACCTCCATACGCATGGATTCCTGCTGGGCCTGGGCTCTCGCCCGACGTTGTTGGGCGACATACTCTCCCAGGGCAAATGAAATCAACACCACTTCGATTGCCGTACCAATTTGCAATGCATTCTCGGTAGCAAAATTTCGGGGGATCAGATGGATTTTATTCAGGGCCAGAATAATGGCGCCCATCAGGGAAGAGAACCAGGCAAGCGTGAAATACTGTGCCGCACGATCTTTTTCCATCGAGCGCTGGATACCCAGGATCAGCGCCAGAGTGATGTTCACCATTGAAATAGCGATCATGAACAAGATCATGGAGCGGTAGCTGATCGTCGTGCTTAGCAAGGCTCCTGCGAGGGCAAGTATGGCCCCGGAAATCAACAGTCGACCGGCCCAGGGTTTGTGCTCCGGGAGATTCAGGAAACGATTGACGAACATCGCCATGAAAAACAGTGTAGTGCCGAGGAACACGGGTAATGACAACTGATTCCAGCGCACTGATTCCGGCCACAGGTACTGATAGGCAAAACCGCTGAGAGATAGCTGGAACATGGAAAAGCAGCAGATAAACGCCACATAGTACAGGTATCTGGATTGCTTGATGGAGAAATACAGGAACAGATTGTACAGCGCCATGATCAGCATGAAGCCGTAGTAAATTCCTTCGACGAAGGTTGCTTTGTTGTCCAGTGTGTGGAATGCCGTGGGACTATACAGCTTCAGGGGAACTTGTATGGAGGTCTCTGATCTGACCCGAAGATAAATCTTCAGCGGCTGGCCACTCTGGAGATTGAGTGGGAATACAAAATTTCTGTGGGGATACAAACGTGAGTTGTAGGTCAGGTTGTCCCCTGAGTTGAACTGCTGGAGCAGATGTACGCCTTCAGTAATGAAGATATCCACTTCATCCAATACCGGATAGCCGACTTCCAGAAACCATTCACTGTCATTGATATCAATATTTTCCAGATCCACGACCAGCCAGTAGGTGGCATCACTATAGCCGAAGGAGAGGGTTTCGTTGTCCTGGGTTATCCAGTGAGGTGATACCTTTTGCAGGAATATGTCATAAAAACTCAGCCGGCTGTCCTTGTCTTCGTAGTAGCTCACATAGGGGGCGAGGTTATAAACATCTCTTTCGGTAGAAATGGGTAGCCTTGCGGCAGAGGTCGTTACCACTGTAGAGGTGGGCTGCGTTGCGGCTGAATCAGGCTCTGCAGCAAAGGCCTGGATATCAACCAGCATTAGCCAGCATAACAGCATGCCGGCCGTGAGGTGGAAACAGCTTGCGGTTCGGTGGCCAAAACTGAGAGTAGCCCGTGATCTCATTGTTATTGTGTTAATAGTTGAGTGTATTAAAGGTTGAGTGTATTAAAGGTTGAGTGTGTTAAAGCTTGATAGCGTTAAAGAATGATGGTGTAAAAGTTATGAATCTGTATTCAAAGCCTAGCTGTCTATACCCCAATCACGCCAGCCGAGTCGGTAGCATTTCTGTAACATCCTGTGGGGGCTTTGTGGAGGAGTGTGTTTGGTTGTTTTCTGATCAATGATGACGCACTGTCAAATAAGCGGTTTCGATACAAAAATCCTCAACACCGCGATGCTTGGATACTAATTCCGGGCTGTACATCATCTATACTGATGAAGGTCACCAAGCAGGTAACGATAAAGACCGGCAGAAAAAGGACAAAGAGGAGCCGTGTTGAGGAGATCACCTGAAGGGAGCTTAGGCTTCGCCCTGACAGCCCTGCTGATTCTGCTGTCCAGCGCACTCAATGCATATGCCGAAACCCAGGGTAGGGTATTGCTGCGGGACTCCAGTGATAGCGTCGAGCTGAGAGATGTCCTGATTCTGGAAGACCGGGACGGTTCTCTTGATGTCGATGACCTGCTGGCCGGCAGGTATGCTGAGCGCTTGGAGCCCGCCTCTGTCAATGGGCTGACCCGTGGATTTTCACCCTCGGTTTTCTGGGTCAATTTCACTTTAAACACAGATGCTTCCGTCAAATCCGATTCAATCTGGTGGCTGGAGGCTGCCTATCCGTTGTTGGATCAGGTCGATGTATACTGGCGTCTGCCGAATGGCTCTCTTGAGCATAGAGCTCTTGGCGATCACCGCCCGTTTGCCAACAATGGTATTGATCTTCCCCGCATTACGACGCCCCTCAGGCTGTCACCGTCCGAGAGTACTGACGTATGGATTCGCGTGGACACCGACAGCTCAGAAAACCTGCAGTTCTTTCTGTTCTCCGATACTTACTATAAGCATCATCTGGTGTCCGATGTTCTTTTTCTGGCAGCTTTTTATGCCGCCATGTCGGTCATGCTGCTTTATAACCTGTTGATATATTTTTCGATTCGGGACTCAGCCTATCTTTATTATGTGGTGGCTATTGGTCTTTATCTGCTGGCTCAGGCAAGCCTGGATGGCATTCCCTGGTCGTTGGAGCTTTTCAGTAACCTGAAATTCAATAGTTTACTGTTGCCGCTGAGTATTTCAGTCACCTGGGTATTCCTCTTTCTGTTTTGTCGGCAGTTTCTCCAGACCCGTGATCGTGCTCCGCTGGCCGACCTCTGCATCAAACTGATGATTGCGGCTGCTATCTGGTTTGCCATCATGACGCCGATTGCCGATTACGCAACGGCGATTGAAATGAATCTCTATCTGACGGCGGTTTGTGCGCTCATCCTTTGCATACTGGGGATTCTTGTATGGCGCAAAGGGCATCGACCCGCGCGTTACTACGTTTTTGCCTGGAGCACCTATGTGGTGGGGGTGCTGATTACTATGGCGTATACCTACGGGGCTTTTGACCTGGGGATCTGGGCAGGACATGGTTCTCAGCTGGGAAGTGTGGGCAACGTTTTGCTTCTGTCTCTGGCATTGGCGGATCGAATCAATACCCAGAAGCGGGAAATGGAATTGGCTAAAAGCCGGGCGCTTTCCGCCCAGCAGGAAGCGCTTGAAGCCAATCAGCGTTCCCAGGGGAGCCTGCATAAGTTCCGGCGGCTATGGTCCAACGCCAGTGAAGGCATATTTCAATGCTCGTTGGATGGTCGTTTTCTGTCAGCCAATCCATCTTTGCTGGCAATTCTCGGGTATGAAAGCCAGCAGGATCTGATCGATTCCGTGGCCAATATCGGTGAGCAATGTTATCTGGACCCTGAGGATCGTAAAAAATTTGAAGTGATCATGTTGAAGCACAAGCGGGTGGTTAACTTTGAGTGCCAGTTGGTACGTAAAGACGGCTCAGTATTCTGGGGCACCAGTTCTGCTCATCTGGTTCTGGATAACGACGGATCGGAACCTTATTTTGAGGGGACCCTCACCGACATTACCGAGCGTAAGGATAAAGAAAAGGCCTTGCGTGAGCGGGAGGCGGCGGAAGCGTCGGCTTCTGCCAAGAGTGAGTTTCTGGCCAATATGAGTCACGAGATCCGGACCCCGATGAACGCCATCATCGGATTTTCCGGTTTAGCTCTCAAAACCAGCCTGGATGACAAACAACGCGGTTACCTGTCCAAGATTGAAACCTCTTCAAGGTCCCTGTTGGGCATTATTAACGACATTCTGGATTTCTCTAAAATTGAAGCCGGCAAACTGGATCTGGAGCATGTACGTTTTAACTTGAATGACGTCATTAATGATCTGGTGGATTTGTTGTCTCACAAGATGGCGGACAAAGGTTTGGAGCTGTCTGTACTGCTCAGTAAGGATACTCCCACTCACTTGCGGGGGGACCCGCTAAGGTTGGGGCAGATCCTGGTTAACCTGACCAACAACGCCATCAAGTTCACGTCCGAAGGCGAGATCGTTGTCAAAATCAAGGAAGTGCAGCAGATGGAAAGCCGTCTCTGTCTGCAATTCCAGGTATCCGATACCGGTATCGGCATCACCAAAGAGCAGATCGCCAAGCTGTTTACCCCATTTACCCAGGCTGATGGCTCGACCACCAGAAAATTCGGCGGGACTGGTCTGGGCCTCACCATCAGTAAGCAGCTGGTGGAAATGATGGGGGGCGAAATCTGGGTGGAGAGTGAGGAGGACCGGGGGAGTACCTTTACGTTTACCGCCTGGTTTGAACTCTACTCCGCCGATACCGCCGGTATCTATGAAGTCAGGGATTTGCAGGGCATTCGGGTTCTCCTGTTGGATGACAAGGATATTGGCCGGGATGTTACCGTGGAAATTCTGTCATCGTTCGGGTGTCAGACGACGGTATTATTGCCGGACTATAACCTCAGGAACACGCTTGAGACGGTGATCAAAGGTCCTGATTTTGATGTGGTTCTGGTGGATCGCCAGCTTTCCGCGATGCGGAGTGTGGATGCTGCCTTGATGGTCCAGTCCATTCCATATATGTCTGACATTCCGCTGGTGATGATGGCTCTCAGCAGTGAAGAGCACCTGATCGAGGAAGCCGAAGGTCATGGCTTCGCAACCCTGATCAAGCCGGTGACTCCGAGCATTATGCTGCACACGCTGCAGAAGATATTTGGTCATGTGACCACTGCCAGCAAGACGGACGGGGAACAGAGTGACAGTGCCAATATTGCCTTGTTAAATGGCCGCTGTGTTCTGCTGGTCGAGGATACACCGTTCAATCAGGAAATTGCGCTAGAGTATTTAAGTCAGGCGGCAGTAGAAGTCTGCATTGCTCAAAATGGCGAGGAAGCACTCAAAGTATTGCGCGAAGGCGCAGGTCGGTTTGATGCGGTCCTGATGGACGTGCAGATGCCGGTCATGGATGGGTTTGAAGCCACTCGGCATATTCGATCCCAGTTGGGATTGAAGGAATTACCCATCATTGCCATGACAGCCAATGCCATGAAAGGTGATCGCCAGAAATGCCTGAATGCGGGTATGAACGACTATATCAGTAAGCCGGTGGTGCAGGCGTCGCTTTATTCCACTCTGGCGCGTTGGCTGGAGCATCCTGAAGATGCCTCCGAATACGACGAAGATGATGTTCCAATTGAAAACTCTGAAGGTGTAGAACATAAGCATAAATCCGATCACCTTGATTCCGAGTACCATGAAACCGTTACGCAACCAGTAAACTTTGCTATAGCCCGGCAACACTTTCCCGATTGTCGGATGTTGACTCAAATGCAACATCGATTCTGTGTGGATTTTTCCCAGGCGGTTGATGAGATCGTGGATGCCTATGATCAGGGGGACTTTGAACAGGCGCATCGCAAAAGTCACAGCCTGAAAGGAGCTGCAGCATCACTCGGGGCGAAGATACTGGCTGAGAAGGCTGAGGAACTGGAGCAGGCCCTGGAAACCGGTAAGGTGGTGCCCACCCATTTGGAACGAATGTTTTATCAGACCGATCTTGCGCTGCAGGATGTCATTAAGGTTTTTGCCCAGGAACAGGAGGCGAAAGTATGAATGCATTTAACACCGGCCCCCAGGCGGCCAATAGCGACGATGCGATTTCCAATTCCAACTCCAGTGACAGGGCCGCAGCCAGTGATCGTCGCGATGATTCTATAGCCCGTGAAGAGCGTGACATTAATGTGTTACTTGGCAGTTATGCGGACATCCTGTTTGTACTCATGCCGTTTACCGTCATCGGATTATTCAAGGCATGGCAGCATGGGATACAGGGCTTTCTGCTGGGATATGATTTATCTGTGGCTGCTGCCATTCTGGCGGGCCTGGCGCTGGTGAAATTTATCCTGGGTTTGATCTCGGATGCGAGGATGTCCAGGTACCGTGAACGGCTGGTGTTTCTGGTGGCCGGGACAGTATTTGTGGTGTTGGTGCCGAGTCTGATGCTGAGTATTCTGGTTTTGTTGAGTGCGGATGCGCCCCGCTTTGTGATGTTTGTGCAACCGGTACTGCTGATCGCAGGCATCATGGCTTATTCCGGTGCGGTGACATCTACTAATCACCTGTTGCGTCATCCAGGTGCCTGATATTTCACCTATTGACGATACAGGTCTACACTTTGTAGGAAGTGTGAAGGTAGAAAGTGAGAAAGTGAGAAGGTAGGAAGTGTGAAGGGACTAATGGCGTAATGACACCACCGATTCAGAAAATCGTTTACGTGGAAGACGAACCCGATATACAGGCTATCGCCCAGATGGCGCTGGAATCTATAGGAGGGTTCAACGTGATTTTATGCAGTTCGGGTAAAGAGGCGCTGGATATCATTCCCGTGGAAAAACCTGACCTGATTCTGATGGATGTCATGATGCCGGAGATGGATGGTCCCTCCACGATGGAAGCTCTGCGTCAGGACCCGTTATGTCAGGATATACCGGTCGCCTTCATGACGGCGAAAGTGCAGAAATCAGAGATAGATGAGTTTGTTCAACTCGGAGCTATCGGAGTGATCCCCAAGCCATTTGACCCTATGACGTTATCGGATGAGGTTCGCGGTCTTTGGGCTAAGGCACATAAAGATTAACGGGATAGGAAGTGTTTCGGGAAAGGTGTGCCCGAAATTGTCCCATGCCAAGGAAAATTTAACCTGAAGGAGGTAGGGTCTGATGATATGTCAGAGGGCCCTAAAACAGATGTTGCGTTGATGGTTGATGGATAGATAAGGCTTTTTGCCACCAAGGCAGGAAGGCACAGGAATGGATGAAGTAGTTAAAGAAAAATTGTCCTCGATTCGGGCCCGGTACCAGGCTCAGTTGGAACAAAAGGCTGAACAGCTGGAATTGTTCTGGCAGCAATCGAAAATCCCTCCCACTGTTGCCGTTGGGGAAACAGCGCTTAGTGAGCTGTTGCACCTGCTGCATCGTCTGGCAGGTTCCGGCAGGACGTTCGGATTTCCTGATATTTCCAGTGTGGCACTGGAACTTGACCGGTCCATCAGGGATATGGATATCACCGAGTACCGGAGCGATCCCGAAGCGCTTCTTCCTTTAAAACAGAAACTACTTAAATGTCTGGCCCAACCGGTTGAGGGTGACTACGGAGGAGCTGACCGGCACTTCCGGAAAGATACAGAATACCTCGTGTACGTGGTGGAAGATGACCCGGCCATGGGGGAGTGGTTTCATCAGGCCCTGCATAGTCACGGTTATGATGTCTGCATGTTCCGCTCTCTTGCCGAAATGCGGGAACGCTTTCTAAAGCAAAGACCTCGTTTGGTGATTATGGACGTGATACTACCTGAAGACGTATCTGCTGAACTCCGCGTCTGCGAGGATATGCGCCTGTTTAATGATGCCAATGTGCCTGTGGTGATCGTATCGAGCCGGTCCGAATTCAATACACGGTTGATGGCGGTGCGCGCGGGGGTACGTGCCTACCTGACCAAGCCGGTCAACCAGACCACGATGATTTCATGTCTGCACGAAATTATCGAGGAACAGCCCTCAGATCCTTATCGTATTCTGTTGGTGGATGACGATGAGGATCTGATCAACATTTACCGCCTGAACCTCGAAGAAGCAGGTGTCAAAGTCTACGGACTGACGGAGCCCCAGCGAACCCTGGAAGTGCTTGAGTCATTCCGGCCGGAACTGGTGGTGTTGGATTTGCACATGCCGGTTTGCAGCGGCCTTGAACTTGGGCAGGTCATCCGCCAGCAGGTCCGGTACGCCAATATTCCAATCGTGTTCTTATCGGCGGACAGCAGCGAAGATATTCAATTGGAAGCCATTCGCCTGGCCGGTGACGATTACATTAACAAGCCTATCGAACCCTGGCGTTTGCGTACCAATCTGCTGGCCCGCCTGAAACGGGCCCGAATGGTAAACCAGTATGTCAGTGAACTGGTTAAGGAAATTTCCTTTAAGGAGCAGCATGATGCACTGACCGGTCTGCCCAATAAAATGCAGCTGGAGAGCCGCTTGAAACTGGCGATGCGCAATGTCCGGGAAGGCGTGCGCAAGCATATGGCATTGTTCCTGGTGGATATTGATAACTTCCAGCAGGTGAATGATGCCTACGGCCATGAGTTGGGGGATCAGTTGCTGGTGGATATGGCCAAGCGTCTGGAGTCTTCGTTGCCGCACAGCTGTATTGTCAGTCGTCCTGGCGGAGACGAATTTGCCATTCTCTTCAAGTCGATGACCGGTCCTCATCAGGTGGTTCATTATTCAGAACGCCTGCTGGAACTATGCGACCTCCCGTTTGTGGTCGGGGCAGATGAAGTCAAGTTAAGCTTCAGTATCGGCGTGGCGCCTTATTCGGCCCATATGCGTGCAATTGACAGTAAAACCCTGTTTAAGCAGGCGGATACCGCCTTGTTCCGTGCCAAGGGATCCGGTAAGAACGACTATGTGATTTTCGAATCGCGCATGGAATCTGAATTAATTGCGCGCGTTACCCTGGCCAGTGACTTACGAAAAGCGCTGCAGAATGATGAATTTCATCTGGTCTTCCAGCCTCAGGTCAGGCTGGATAACAATGATATCGTCGGCGCCGAGGTGCTGATCAGGTGGGAGCATCCCCGTAGGGGGTTGGTGCCGCCCTGTGAATTTATTCCCGTGGCGGAAAGCCATGGGCTCATTGAGAGGCTCGGGGAATATGTGCTGCGTTCCTCTATACGCTATCTGGCTAAATGTTTGTCGAGCTTCAGCCGTGCCATTCCACTGGCAGTGAACGTGTCCCCGCGCCAGTTTGCCGCTCCCGAGTTTGTGGAACAGATTGCTGAACTGCTGAATGAATATGACGTGGACGGAGGGTTGTTGGAGCTGGAAATCACTGAGAGTGCTCTTGCCCATGATATCGACACGGCGGTTAATAAGCTCAATCGGTTGCGGAAGCTGGGGGTTCGTGTGGCGGTGGACGACTTTGGTACGGGCTTTTCCAATATGGCTTCACTGAAGCGCTATCCTGTCGACATGATCAAGATAGACCGGTCGTTTATCCGTGACCTTCCTCATGATGAAGATGACTTGGCAATTGTCACAGCCATTATCGAAATGGGGCACGCTCTTGGTCTAAAGTTACTGGCAGAAGGGGTGGAAAATGAAGAGCAGATGCAGATGATGAGGGAGCGTAAATGCGATCTCGTACAGGGCTTCTACATCTCCCGTCCCATGCCGGCCGACGCTTTTGAATCCCAATACATCGAAAATCTGCATGGGAGTTCAAAACTGACGCGCTAACCGGCACTTGTTCCGGGATAGTTGTTATTCCATTCCTCTGCTTTATATTCGATCTTACTGCCTCATATTCTATCCTCCGGTTTCATCTACTATTTACGCTTCATCTACTGCTTGTTCTTCATATACTATTAGATCTTCATATACTATCTCATCGTCGTCTGCTTCCGTCCCAATGTGGAAACTCTGAATTCAGGTGGCCGGCCCAAGTGTTCATTCATCCGCTGATTGAGTATTTATGCTTCAATACAAAATTGTTCCCGTGACCCAATTCCAGCAGAACTGCAGTGTTATCTGGTGTGACAAGACCCGACAGGCTGCCGTGGTCGATCCTGGAGGCGATCTCCCCAAGATTGAAGAGGTGTTGAAAGCCAATGATCTTACTCTGGAAAAGATTCTTCTGACTCACGCCCACATCGATCATGCGGGTGCGACGGCCGATCTGGCTGAGCAGCGTGAGTTGCCGATTGAAGGACCTGAGTGGGAAGACAAATTCTGGATAGATGCTCTGCCACAACAGAGTGCGATGTTTGGGTTTCCCCAGGCCAAACCATTTACTCCTGATCGATGGTTAAAGGATGGGGACACGGTGACTGTGGGAGAGGAAACTCTGGAAGTTTATCACTGTCCGGGACACACCCCTGGTCATGTGGTGTTTTTCCATCCGGGAGCCAAGCTGGCGCTGGTGGGCGATGTCTTGTTTAACGGTTCTATCGGTCGTACCGATTTTCCTCGTGGAGATTACGACACCCTGATTCATTCCATCAGAAGCAAGCTCTGGCCATTAGGGGATGATGTGTCCTTCGTGCCGGGTCATGGCCCCATGTCGACATTTGGACAGGAAAGGCGTTCCAACCCATTTGTTAAAGATCTCTAATTGGTGAAAGAGCTGTCTTTAGATAAAAGGTCAGAAGTGGGATAGAGGTCAGAAGTGGGATAGAGGTTAGAAGTGGGATAGAGGCCGGAAGCGAGATTGAGGCCTGTATCGGGATAAAAGTCAGAAAAGAGATATAAGAAACAGTGGCCGGGTAGAAGGGCGCACACGCAGGTGCGCCCCTACGGGTTGGTTCCGTGATTTTGTGATAGGTTTTAGCGCAGCATATTGAACGAATAAGCCGCCCGCTTTCGTTCGCAGAGTCCTTCCAGTGCTTTGCCGCAGCGCAGAAGAAGGTGCTCACTCCAGGCCTTACCCATTAGCTGCAGACCAATCGGCAGCCCTTTCTCATCATAATCGACCGGCACTGTCAGCGCGGGAAGTCCGGTAAGATTCGCCGGGAAGGCAAAACGCATGAGTTCTGTCAGTACCTGGATATTGCTTTCTGCGCTGTCATCCGATTCCTGCTGCACCGGCGGAGCGGTGATGGCCGTGGTCGGTGTAACGATCATGTCCACATCCTGCAATACCCGGTTAAATTCATTGATCGCAAGTGTACGGACCCGCTGTGCCTTGACATAGTCGGTGCTGGAAAACACTTTGGCCAAAGCCAGATTGAGCCGGGTATCCAGGGCAAACACTTTACTGTTGTGGCGATGTTCCATATCCACAGCCGCCAGCATTTCTGAGCTGATGGTCAGCGCGTGGGCAATGCGCTGCAGATCAAGATCTTCAATGTTGATGGTCTTGACCGTCACACCCAGGGATTTCAGCTTCTCCACAGCTAGCTGGCATTTTTGGACTACTTCCCGGGAGGCATGGCTGAACCATGAGGAAAATACTCCGATGGTTAAACCGCTAAGGTCTTTATTGCGATAGTCGCTCAAGTGAGGCAGAGGTTGTTCAACACAATAAGGATCCAGTGGGTCCGCACCGGCGATGAGGGCATAGGCCATGGCGACATCGTCGACTGTCTGGCCTATAGGGCCGATATGGGCAACTGACCAGCATAGGGGAAAGGCGCCGTGTTCACTGACCCGTCCCCAGGTAGGCTTCAGTCCCGCCAGTCCACAGAGGGAGGCTGGGATGCGAATGGACCCTCCGCCGTCGGCGCCGATGGCCACCGGGCATAGACCTGCAGCAACGGAGGCTGCACTTCCGCTGGAAGATCCCCCGGGATAGTGGTGCAGGTTATGTGGATTGCGGCAATGGCCGTGATGGCTGTTGGCACCGGTCACGCCGATACCGATTTCCTGCATGTTGGCTTTGCCGATGATCACAGCTCCCGCCGCACGCAGACGGGCCACCACGGTGGCATCATGCTCCGCTGAATTGTCGTTGCCGTATACCCTTGTTCCCACGGTTGTGGCGTAGGGGACTGCATCAATTTCATCTTTAATGGCGACGGGGACACCATCCAGCAGACTTAACGGTTGTCCATTGGCTAGGCGCTTGGCACTCTCGCTGGCCTGATGTCGGATGTCCTGGTCAAAGGTAGTGATGATGGCCCGGAGCGGCGGTTGTTTGCGGTCACTTTCGGTGATGGCGGCGATTACTTTATCAGCGATTTCCTCCGGGCCGATCTGCCCGCTACGGTAGGCCCTGGCATAATCCATGACACTGGGTAGTGGTGATTCGCTCGCCTGGAAATCCGGTTCCGCGAAAATTTCCAGGGTGGACTTGGCTCTTTCTGCCGATAACTGCCGGCCGTAGGCGTGTTTGGGGAGAAAGGTAGGCAGTGTATTAAGTCTGGTACTACGGATTTTCGAAGCCCCGGTTTCCTTCATCAGCGCCGGAGATAGCAATGTGCGGGAATAGTTGTTTTCCATCAGTGCCACGATGGATTTCAGTGGAGCACCCGCCAAACGCGGTACCTTCAGGGATTTCAAATCATAGGGCATATCTTAATATCCGCGACATAATAATGAGTTCTTGTTGTTTTCCTGATATCGAACAGTGTAGTTCACAAGGCAGGTTTGGGCTCTAAACGTCATCTCAGGGAGATAATTCTAAAATGACCGCTCGTATTTCTAAAGCGTCTGAACCGAATTTTTGAAACAGAATGAAACACTTAACTTAAGGTCGGTCTGGATACAGATGTTCTATACTGAGTATATTGAAATGCTTTGTTTCGTTCATTAAGGATTGCCGCATGCCTCATGGTTTCCAACGCCTGCTTTTAATCGTAACGACGACAGTGACTTTGGTCGCCTGCGGGGGAGGTGGAGGCGGCGGCAGCAGTGATGGTAGTGACGATAGCTTCAGCGTCAGCGGCCGGGTCACCATTCCTGAGTTTGTCTATGTTGATGCGGATACTTCAGATACCGGTGGTACGGATATCTCTCCGGAAAATAATTCCTCCAGCGTTGCCCAAAGAGTGCCAAACCCCTCGATAATTGGTGGGTATGTCAGCAGCTCATCGGGAATCTACAGCACTGGGTATCCCTATTTTGTTGACACCACGGATGTCTACCTGACCACACTGATTGCCGGACAGGAAGTGATGATTTCTGCCTATGATGCGGATACGGGGCTTACATCTATTACTGCTTCATTGTATCGGCAAGCTGACCCCGATATTGCTGTCGACACTGGAGTTATTGCCGATAATTCATCAGTAACGCTCACAGCTCCTGATTCTGGTAACTTTTACATTGAAGTAATTAACTCCGCCGGCCCGTCTACTTACATACTGAATGTAGCCGGTGATGCGGATATCGCGACATTGGCTGCATCAGAGGACAGCGCAGAATTTGTTCCAGGGGAGGCAATCATTCAATATGTGCCGGGAATCTCAGCGACCAGTGTCGCGGATGTGCCTTTACCGGGTTATTTTATCGAACGGATGAATGATGAAGGAACCCATGGCCTGTTTCGCTTTAGTTTCACTGAGTCCAGCGGAACAAGGCAATCAGCAGGGCTAAGTAGTAGTGAGCTTCGCGAAAAGACATTGGAAATGATCAAGTCTTTGAAGTCCCGGCCGGATATCCTCTTGGCAGAACCTAATTACATTCGGAAGTCGCTTGAAGTGACCCCTGTTGATCCGGATTACCACTTGCAGTGGAACTATCCTCAGATCGGGCTTCCTGCGGCTTGGGAGGATAGTAATGGTATAGGGGTGGTTATTGCTGTAATTGACACAGGTGTGCTCTTGGATCACCCTGATTTATCAAATCAACTGTTGCGCAACGGAATGTCAGTGGTAGGTTATGACTTTGTTAGTTCTTCCTCTTCTTCTAGTGATGGGGATGGTATAGATTCTGATCCATCAGATCCTGGCGGTGGTAGTTTTCATGGTACTCATGTGGCAGGCATTGTTGCCGCAGAGAGTAATAGTATTGGTGGAATTGGAGTAGCTTATAAATCTAGGATAATGCCAATTCGGGTATTGGGGTCAAACGGTAGTGGTAGTGATGCTGATTTGATTCAAGGGATTCGTTATGCCGCCCAGCTCTCCAACAGCTCTGGTACCTTACCTTCCAAAAAAGCTGACGTTATCAATATGAGCCTTGGTGGTCCCGGATATTCTTCTTCCCTTGGTCAGGCTGTTATTGATGCTATTGATGCTGGAGTGATTGTTGTTGCAGCAGCGGGGAATGACAAAACCAATATTCCATATTATCCAGCGGCTTATAATGGCGTGATTTCAGTATCAGCCACTGATCTCAACAATCAGAAAGCCCACTATTCCAATTTTGGATCAACAATAGATGTGGCAGCTCCTGGAGGAGATGAATTCTCACAAATATATTCTACTACTGGGGATAATTATAATGGGACAGTGCTGAACTCATACGGTTTTAAGATTGGAACTTCTATGGCAACGCCCCATATTGCGGGGGTTATGGCGCTTATGAAGCAGATAAAAAACGAAAACTTTGAATCATTTAATTCAGCTGACGCTAATAGTTTGCTGCAGAGTGGCGATATAACTGTCGATCTGGGAGAGGTTGGCAGAGATGATATTTATGGATATGGGTTAATAAGTGCCCCCAAAGCCATCCAAGCCGCAGGGGCTATAACTTTCCCTACTATCAGTGCTAGTGACAGTAGTATTGTCTTTACTAACAGCGGCACTGAAACGCTGATTTTGACAATCCCGGACGGAGTGGTTCTGGATGGTTTCAATTTTGAATCTGAAGGTACTGCGTCGTGGCTAACGGTAGCTGAAAGCGGGCCTATGGATGGAACTGCCTACAACGTCGTAGTGGATGAAACAGGCTTGGACTTGGGCGGCAGTTACTCTGGGGAAATTGTATTTAACTACACCTCAACTAAGGATCCGGGCACTGGTCCAATAGTAGAGAATAAAACCTTAACAATTCCCATTACTCTGGTTTTGGTTGACCCGTCGAACTCTCCTGACGCAGGTCGTCACTATATATTATTAACGGATGAGGACTCCGTTGTGACGATCCAAGGAACCCCTGCAAAGGATTATTATCAAGCGACAGCTGTTGCTAATAATGGTAAGTATACTTTTACTATAACCAATGTTCCTGCTGGTAAATATATATTGAATGCGGGGAGTGACAATGATAATGATGGAACTATCTGCGATAAGGGTGAAGCCTGCGGCTTTTATCCATTTACCAGTCAGCCGGAAGTAATCGAAATCACTGGAAACCGCAGTGGTTTGACATTTGCCACAGGATACAGTGGAGCCGTCTCCACCAGCAGCACGGCAGTCCAGGTGCCCCTGGAAGGATTTCCCCATCACTGAGGTTTTTTCCGGAAATAAGAATTTTCCCGGAAATTAGATCTTTCCCGGAAACAAAATGCACTCCCGGCGTTGCCTAAAAGCCGGGAGGTTCCTGACGGAGTTCGCATTTGACCATTGAAACAATTCTCCGGGCTAGGTACATTTTGCCAATTCGCAGGTTCTGATCAGTTCGCGCAGGCCTCACGATTACGTAAGTTTTCAGGAGTTTTGACTTGTCCAACAACTATAATGCTGATTCTATTGAAGTTTTAAATGGCCTTGATCCTGTTCGCCGGCGGCCCGGGATGTATACCGATACCACCCGGCCGAATCACCTGGCTCAGGAAGTCATCGATAACAGCGTGGATGAAGCGTTGGCCGGCCATGCCCGGCAGATGGATGTGGTGTTGCATAAGGACGGCTCTCTGTCGGTGACTGACGATGGGCGTGGGATGCCGGTAGACATCCACAAAGAAGAGGGTATACCCGGGGTCGAGCTGATCCTGACCAAACTGCATGCCGGCGGTAAGTTCTCCAACAAAAACTATCAGTTTTCCGGTGGTCTTCACGGGGTTGGGGTGTCAGTGGTCAACGCTCTGTCGCTGGATCTCGAAGTGACCATACGTCGTGACAGCAAAGTCCATCGCATTACTTTTGCCAATGGTGACAAAACCAGCGACCTGGAAGTGATCGATACCTGCGGCAAGCGCAATACCGGTACAACCGTTAAATTCCTGCCTGATCCCAAGTACTTCGATTCACCCAAGTTTTCACTGTCCAGATTGCGCCATATCCTTCGAGCCAAGGCCGTGCTTTGCTCCGGTCTTAAGGTGACCTTCCGGGATGAGAACACCGGAGACAAGGAAGAGTGGTATTACGAGGACGGATTAAGAGATTACTTGCGTGGCACTACACAAACACTGATTACTTTGCCGGAAGAGCCCTTTATCGGTCAGATGGCGGGTAATACGGAAGCGGTCGACTGGGCTGTCCAGTGGTTGCCGGAAGGCGGTGAAATGATCACTGAGAGCTATGTGAACCTGATTCCCACCGCTCAAGGCGGTACTCATGTGAATGGTTTGCGTACCGGCCTGCTGGAAGCTCTCAGGGAGTTCTGTGAGTTCCGTAATCTGATGCCGCGTGGCGTCAAGCTGACACCGGAAGATGTCTGGGACAAGTGCTGCTACGTATTATCGGTCAAGATCCAGGAGCCCCAGTTCTCTGGTCAGACCAAAGAGCGTTTGTCCTCTCGCGAATGCGCCACCTTTGTTTCCGGGGTGGTCAAAGATTCCTTCAGCCTGTGGCTGAACCAGCATACTGCGGATGCGGAACAATTGGCTGAACTGGCCATCAGCAATGCCCAGCGGCGTCTGCGGGCGGCGAAAAAAGTCGAACGTAAGAAAGTTACCCAAGGGCCTGCACTACCCGGTAAGCTGGCCGACTGTAGCGGCAGCGATGCGATGCAGAGCGAGTTGTTCCTGGTGGAGGGTGATTCTGCAGGCGGCTCTGCCAAACAGGCTCGTGACCGCGAATATCAGGCCATCATGCCGTTGCGGGGTAAGATCCTGAACACCTGGGAAGTGGATTCTGAGCAGATCCTGGCATCTCAGGAAGTCCATGATATAGCCGTGGCACTGGGTGTCGACCCGGGTTCCACCAATCTTGAATCACTCCGTTACGGCAAGATCTGTATCCTCGCCGATGCGGACTCTGATGGTCTTCATATCGCCACCTTGCTGTGTGCGTTGTTTACCCGTCACTTCCGTCCTCTGGTCGACGCCGGTCATGTCTTCGTCGCCATGCCCCCCCTGTACCGTATCGATATCGGCAAGGACGTCTACTACGCCCTCGACGACTATGAAAAACAGGGTATCCTCGACCGTATCGCCGCCGAGAAGAAAAAAGGCAAACCCAACGTCCAGCGCTTCAAAGGTCTGGGTGAAATGAACCCCATGCAACTCCGCGAAACCACCATGGCCCGCGACACCCGCCGCCTCGTTCAACTCACCATCGAAGATGACGACGGCAGCACCAACGAGATGCTCGACATGATGCTGGCGAAGAAACGGGCAGGGGATCGCAAGAGCTGGCTGGAGACGAAGGGTAATCTGGCGGAGATTGCGGTTTAGTTGTGAGTCTTGAATAAAAAGCCCGCCTCACATGATTGAAGCGGGCTCGTAGCGTTAATATCAGTCTGTGTCAGGATGATTACGCATGGTAAGTCCTGTGTACAGCTGACGCGGACGGCCAATTCGAAAGCTTTCGCTGATCATTTCATGCCAATGAGCAACCCATCCGATAGTGCGGGACACGGCAAAAATGACGGTGAGCATCGGCAGGGGAATGCCAATGGCCTTCAATATGATGCCGGAGTAAAAATCCACGTTTGGATAAAGCTTACGCTCAATGAAGTACTGGTCTTCGAGGGCAATCTGTTCCAGTCGTTGTGCCACCCTGAACATTGGATCGTCCTGTAGTCCCAGTTCCTGTAGGACTTCATGGCAGGTCTGGCGCAGAATTTTGGCACGAGGGTCGAAGTTCTTGTAGACCCTGTGACCGAACCCCATCAGCCGGAAGGGATCGTTTTTGTCCCTGGCTTTTGCCAGGTATTCATCGATGCGTGACTCATCGCCGATTTCCTGCAGCATGCATAGAACTGCCTCGTTGGCTCCTCCGTGAGAGGGCCCCCACAGGGCGGCAATGCCGGACGCAATACACGCGAATGGGTTTGCCTGGCTGGATCCTGCCAAGCGCACGGTGGCTGTGGAAGCATTTTGCCCGTGGTCGGCGTGGAGAATAAAAATCTGGTCCATTGCCCTGGCCAAAACAGGAGACACCTTGTATTCCTCACATGGTGTGGCAAACATCATATGGAGAAAGTTTTCCGCATAGCTAAGGTCGTTGCGGGGATTGATAAACGGTTGGCCCAAGGTGTACTTGTAGCACATGGCAGCCAGTGTAGGGATCTTGGCAATCAGGCGGAAAGCTGCAATTTCACGTTGGCGTTCGTCTGAAAAGTCCAAATTGTCATGGTAAAAGGCTGAGAGCGCTCCCACTACGCCACACATGATTGCCATGGGGTGTGCATCACGACGAAAACCCTTAAAGAAGTGCCTTATTTGATCCTGAACCATCGTGTGGGATTTGACGGTGTCGTGAAACTTTTCGTTTTCCTCCGGGGAGGGGAGTTCTCCGTGAAGCAATAAGTAGCAAACTTCGATGAAATCAGAGTTTTCAACAAGTTGCTCAATAGGATAGCCGCGATGCAGAAGAACCCCATTAGCGCCGTCAATGTAAGTGATCTTTGACTCGCAGGATGCTGTCGACATGAAACCAGGGTCGAAGGTGAAGAGTCCTTCCTGGGCAAGGCTGCGAATATCGATGACATCTGGTCCGATGGAGCCGGAATAGACGGGTAGCTCTATTACTTTGTTACCCACCGAAAGTTGTGCTTTCTTGTCGGTCATGAGGTTCTCCTTTATCAATATTCAAGCCCTGAGGCCCGCGTCTGTAAATCCCTGGAGGGATTTACATGGTTGTACTTTGAACTTCTCCTACTCTGGCAAGTGCAAGTATCGGAGACCGTGAAGGGGGCTGGCAAACAAATAGAGGCAGGGGATAGCCCGGTCCATCATTAAGGCGTTTACACATTATGCACCCTTATGCCTTAACGATCGGACAGCGGCCAACTATAGGGAGTTATAGATGCTTGTCAATGTGCTGAATGTAATCGAGCCAATGTTCGTGGAGAAGAATGTGAGGCTGCTGAGCGAAATACCGTTACCGGTATTTCGCCGCAATCTTCTCAATCACTCCCTCTTCCTTCATTTCCCACAAGATGCCGTTGAGTTTGTCGATGTATGCATCCGGAGTGTCCTTGTTCATGGCCAGGTACAGGTTGGTACTGCGGATAGTGAATACAGGTTTGATATTGGTGATTCCTGCTTTCCGAGCATAGTAGTAGCCTGATACCGTGCTGCTGATCCAGAGATCGATTTCCTTGTCGCGCAGACGCTTGGGGTTCAGGCCGTCGTCGTCCAGTTCGGCAGCTTTGAAGCCGCTGTCTTTCAGGAATTGAGCCCGGGAATCATCTTTATAACAGCCGATACGATAGGCTTTGGCATCTTCCAGTGTCTTGAGCTGGATTTTGCTGTCTTCCAGAGCAAACAGAACCCAGTCATTGTTTGCGATGGGACCGACCCACTTGAACATTGGCTGCCGGGCTTCGGTCAGTTCGGTACCAAATACTCCCCGATAGGGATTACGCTGCACAAAGTTGTAGGCATAGTTCCAGTTTCGCAGTTTCATTCGATAGGGATACTTCGCCCTGTGGAATAACTCCTGAACAACCTCGGTGCTGAGACCTCCAATGTATTCCTCGTCATGTTCAAATTCGTTGCCATTCAGGCTCATATTAAAAGGAGGGAAATTCTCAGTAACCAGATTAAAAACTTCCGGGTCTGCCAGAGCCGTCTGAGATAAAAGCAGCAGTAAAACCCATGCGCTAATCGACTTCATAAATGCCTCAAGAAAAAGAGCGTATTTTAAGAAAGCCCGTAAGCCTAGTTGGATACGTGTGAACCACCATAGGCATAAACCGAGTAGTGGATAGCACTTATCCTTATCGGCTATCGAATTTGAATCGAAATGTTGCCAAATAGCACTGTTTCTCAAATAGAAAACAACATCTAAATGAAAATTGATAACATTAATAATTGATTGAAATATAAGGAAATTTTTGTGATTTTCCGCAAATGTGGCTAAACTGTCCCGACTTATTTCGCGTACATTCTGTTTTAAACACTCACTTTCAATACGTCGGTGCTGCTCCATGAAATCGAACGATCAGATTATTACCGCTCTTAACGGCGTGCTCACTTCTGAGCTGACGTCGATCAACCGCTACTTCCTGCATGCGAGGATGTATCGCAATTGGGGCTTCGAAGAACTCAATGAAGCCGCCTATAAGAAATCTATCAAGGATATGAAACAGGCTGATGATTTGATCGAGCGTATTCTGTTCCTTGAAAGTATGCCGAACCTGCAAAAACTGGATCTGCTGCATATCGGTGAGAACACCGAGGAGATGATGGAGTGTGACTTAAAATTCCAGCTTAAGCAGATCAAACAACTCAAGGACGCCATCGCACTTTGCGAACAGGAAAAGGATTTTGTCAGCCGCTCGATGCTGACGGAAATTCTGGAATATGAAGAAGATTACGTCGACTGGCTCGAAACCCAGCAGTATCAGATAGCCAATATGGGTATCCAGAATTACTTGCAAGCTCAAATTTCAGATGGTGATTGATTATGAAAGGTAATAAGAAAGTTATCTCAGCCCTGAACGGGTTGCTGGCCTACGAATTGGCCGCGATGGACCAGTATTTCATTCATTCTGAAATGTATGCTGACTGGGGATTGAATAAACTTTATGAGCGTATTGCCCATGAGTTTGAAGATGAAAAGGGACATGCCCAGAAGCTGATTCAGCGTATTCTCTTTCTGGAAGGCACCCCGGATATGGTGACCCGGGAGGGGCTGAGCATCGGCAAGGATGTTCCTGCCATGCTGAAAAGCGATCTGGATGTTGAGTATGCGGTTGATGATGCTCTCAAGAAAGCGATCAAACTGTGTGAAGAGGTGCAGGACTATGTCACCCGTGAAATGCTGGTGACCTTGGCTGACGATACCGAAATGGATCATGCCTACTGGCTTGAGCAACAGCTGGGGCTGATTAAAAAAGTCGGCCTGGAAAATTATCTGCAATCTCAAATGTGATCCTTTAAGACCGCCTCTCTTACGGGGCGGTTCTTTCTTTCCCTTCCTTCACTGTCTCTTTCTTTTACTATTCAGTTTATTTCGTCTCCCTAAGATTTCAGTTTTATGAAACGCCCGTGGTAATTAACGCAGGTCAACAATTCTGTCATCTCGATTCGCCACACTGGAACAGGCAGTTGTCCGGGAGAGCGAAAATGTCTGTACTTGAAAAAATCATTGGGGAACTCGAGTCCATTCTGACAGAGATGGAGCAGTTTCGATCTCGCTATGCTTCTATCCTGGCCAGTGTAGATAAGCGCAATATTCACCGTGCCTATAATCTGATCGATTACATGGCTTTTCGATGCTCAGACCGCTCAGATCTCCAACAGCGGTTGGCGCAATTGGGATTAAGTTCGCTTGGTCGTAGTGAAGCGGCGATTCAACCCCAGATTCTCCGAGTGAAAGCGTTAGTGGAGATTCTGCTTGGACGGCAGGTTAATTTGCAGACCCTGCTTGAAGAAGATCCTGTCAGTCAGGGGAGATACTTGCTTGAACACCACTGCAACCGGCTATTTGGACCCACGCCGGAAGGACGCCATACCCGAATCATGGTCACCATGCCTGATGAAGCAGCGCGTAATCTGCATACGGTGAAACAGCTGTTGGAAGGGGGGATGGGCGTGGCTCGGATCAACTGTGCCCACGGAACCTCCTCTGAGTGGCGGCGTATGGCTGATAATATCCGTAAGGCATGTCTGGAAACGGGCTTATCCTGCAGTATATTGATGGATCTGGCTGGGCCCAAATTACGAACCGGACCCATGCCACCGGGTGAAAAGGTCGTAAAGGTCAAGGTTCTCAGAGATCCCTCCGGACACATCATGATGCCGGGCAAGGCGATCTTCTATAGTCAGGATGTGACGCCGAAGACAGTCAGCAATACCGTCTCGGTTCCAATACTGTTGAACTCTCCCGAGTTGTGTCCAGGCATCGACCATCTTCTGTTGAAGGATGCCCGCGGCAAACAGCGCCGCTTTAATGTCATTCATCAGTCCCAGGGAATGCTGACAACCACCGTCGATGGTTCTGCCTACCTGGCCACCGGATTGGAGGTGGTCTTGACTCATGGACAAGGAAAACTCCTTTCACGCATTGGCGAATTGCCTTGTAAGGAAAGCTATTTATCTCTGCAGGAAGGAGATTTGTTGCGTCTGGTTTCCGACAATGTGGCGGCCAGTCATGCGGTGTTGGACGAGGACGGCAATCTGTTGCACCCCGCGAGTCTGTCCTGTGGTGTACCTGAAGCACTTGCGGCACCTGAAATCGGCCACAGGATTAAAATGGATGACGGCAAGTTTACCGGCATTGTGGAAGGTAAATCTCCCGGCTCTCTGCTTCTGCGTATTACCGAAGCACCTGGGGGAGGGGGGAAATTGCGGGCAGAGAAGGGGATCAATTTTCCGGATACGGATTTGCCCATTTCCGGCCTGACCAGCAAGGATATTCAGGACCTCGACACGATTTGTGAACTGGCAGACTTGATTGCGCTCAGCTTCGTGAATACGAGGACTGATGTGGACGACTTGATTCATGAACTGAAAATTCGCAATCGCCACCGTTCAATCGGACTGGTACTCAAGATTGAAACCCGCCATGCCTTTAACAACCTGCCGGAACTACTGTTGAGCGCGATGCAATCCAGGGAGGTTGGTGTCATGATCGCTCGGGGAGATCTTGGGGTGGAAGTCGGTTGGCGCCAGATGGCGGAAATCCAGGAAGAGATTCTATGGTTATGTGCCGCCGCCCACATTCCCACGATCTGGGCAACCCAGGTATTGGAATCACTTGCCAAAACAGGGCAGCCAACCCGTTCAGAGATCACCGATGCGGCGATGGCGCAAAGAGCTGAATGTGTCATGCTGAATAAAGGGCCGTATATTCACAAGGCGATAAAAATGCTGGCGCGTATTATCCGGACCATGGATGCCAGACAATACAAGAAAAGCGCGCGGTTGCCCAAGCTGGCTTGCCGCTATCCGGATGTTGATAAGCGGGAACAGGCGTTATTGCTCGGCCAGGTCTAGTGTACAGAGATACCGGTTGTGCTTAATCCCGGCCTTTTACCCTCATTTGTATGGCATCGTGAAGCCAGTACTCTCTCTCGAATGCAATAGTCTGATTATTCGATGTGACTTTTCGTTCCAGCCGAAGCGAGGGGCATCCTTCCCGGACTTGCAGGTGCTGGGCATGCTCAATATCCAATGGCGCAGACGAAATATTGATGTCCATTTCCCTTATACTGAAACCATAGGTTTCCCTCACCATGACCGTTAGCGATGCCGCCAGCGGTTGTTCCAGCAGACCGGGAAAATATTCCTCCTTGAAGTAACAGATTTCCAGCAGAACCCATCGCTTGTCGACAGCCCGACGCCGGGTAACCACATAGACTGGTTGGGTCGGGGAGATCTCTAAGCCCCGGGCCACTCTGGTCGGGGCGACCTGCAGGGAAGCGGACAATAATTCTGTACTCAGTTCGCGGCACTGGCGGTGTGCCTCTTCCTGAATACTGCTGCTGCGAGTCGGGTCATAGATAAAGACAGGTGGTGAGACAAACCATCCCAGCCGATTCAGGCGATAGATCATCCCCTGGGCCTCCAGCAAATGTAAGGCGTCTCTGGCACTGACCCGGGATACCTTGAACATGTCACATAAACTTCTTTCCGAGGGGAGTTTGCTTCCTGCGGCGAGTTCTCCATTGCCGATTCTGTGCTGAAGCCTGGCTGCCAACGATTGATAAGCGGTTGTCTGGTTCACTGGATGGGCCTTTTCTCTTTTACCTTAATACCTTATTACCTTGAGAACGCCACTCATAAGATCTTCTGAAGAGTTTATGGTTTAAGATCGTCTGTCACGGGCTCTCTGTTACAAGATCGTCATTAAACCCCAGTCGCGTGACAAACTTGTGACAGTATCTGGTACGTACCAGATGAAATAAAAATGTATTTAATATGCAATGAACAGTAAATCTGGCTGAAATAGTTCGCTCCTAATCTGGTTCGAACCAGAATAAAGGAGAAAGGAATATTTTATGCCTCACAAGAAACAATGGTGGCTCGCGCTCAGTATGTCGGCCGTATTAATGGCCGGGTGTGCCGGGGACGAGAACAACCCTAACGATGATTCCTCAACCGAAGATCCTGATGCTTCTGTCGTGGACGCTCCGACCAGCGATCAGGCTCCTGCTTTTATTGTACGTCCTTATTTGCAATCCCCCATGCCTGACCAAATGAGCGTTATGTTTGAGACGGAACAAGCCGCTCCTGAGGTTTGGGTGCGGCCATTTGATGGGGAGGGAGAGTTCAGGCAGGTCGATGCGACCACTCATTCGTCGGATGGTCTCGTCTATCGAGCTGTCATTACCAGCCTGGAATCCAACACCCTTTACGAATACTACGTCATCACACGGGTCGGGGAAGAACCACAGGTCTCCCAACGCTTTGCCTTCAAAACCTGGCCTAAAGCGGGAGATGATGTTTCACAGACGAAAATTATTGCCTTGAGTGATACCCAGTTGGACCGGGATATTTACGTGAATGTCCTGAGTAATGTGGTGGCTGATGGATTCCTGCAACATGAATGCGATGGAGATCAGCCGGAAACCTGTGCTGAAAACATTGCGGCCATCACTATCTCGGGGGATGTGGTTCAGGTTGGCGGTAATCGCACTCACTGGCGTGAACAGTTGTTTGGTCGGCTGGCGGCGATTTCACCTTACGTCCCATTGGTGACGGTGCCTGGCAATCACGACTATTACAGCGATGCGGAGCTGAGTCTTTATCGCAGTTATATGTCTCCGCCGGAGACCGGTTCCGTTGACTACAACGGTCACTGGTATTATCTGGATTATCTGGATTTGCGCCTGGTTGGATTGGACAGTTATCCAATCTCAGGCGCTCATGGATCATTCAACCGTGAGACACTGGCCATACAAAGGCAGTGGCTGAAGGAAACACTTTACGATGCGGAACTCCGGGGAAAAAACTTTGTGATGGGAATGTTCCATCATGGTTGTCTGTCGGAGCTGTGGAATGTGGGGGAGAGTATCGGCAGTTGTGAAATGGTGTCTGAGCTGGAGGATTTCAGTTCCCGCACAGGGGCCATTACCGGCCATCTGTTTGGACATACTCACGCCTACTCCCGCGGCCAATCTCGTGATGTGAATCATTTATGGCTGAACGCTGCCAGTGCTTCCGGTTATATCGAACCTCTGGACAATGCGGACCACCAGAACAATCAGGTTCGGGATTACGATACGTTTGAGGTCAGTCGCAGCGAGTTCGGCTATAACCTGCTGACCTTTGAATTTGGCCCATCACCGAAATTAACCCTTGAGCGCAAGAAAGGTGGCTTCGATGGTGACACGAATTTTGACGTGGTTGATCGAGTAGTGTTTGAAGCAGACAACAATGTCAATCTGCCGCTGATACTCGCCGGTACGGGTGAACAGAGTGCTGCTGCGTTGGAGCTGGCCATTCAGGTGGGAGCCCCGGAACAAGTGCATTCTGTGCAATGGCAGTTATCGGAGGACGCGGATTTCAGTGGCATTGTATATGACGTATGGGGCAATAACACAAGACGCCAGAACCTGTTCTATGCGAATGCCGATCAGGTAGGCGGCGATGGCGAGTCAGGCTATGAAGCGGTAAATACCCAGGAAGGCGTCGATATTTTCAGTCTTGATCTCAGTGAATATCTGAGTACCCACTCGCTACGAGTAGGAGGCGATGACTATTACCGCTGGACCAAGCGCTATGCTGAACAAAACACCCATGTATCCAGCTATGACAAATATGCCAATCAGCCACGTCCGGAGTTGAGTTTGCGCCCGGGAACCACTTGGTACTGGCGGGCCAGAGTCCGCGATGAAAATATGAACTGGTCAGTCTGGAGCGATACTGTGAGCTTTGATATTGCAGGCACCCGGACGGAGAATCTGCTGGTGAACGGCGATGCCGAAACCGGAAATATCGACGGCTGGACGCTTGAAATGGGGCTGATGAGCGCCATTACCGCCGGAGACAATGGGAACTTCGGCGCTTCCGAAGGTGACTATTATTTTGCCGGTCGCGGATTTGGCAAAGGCGCGCCGTCTGATTGCTGTGAAGAGCGGATCATTCAGAACGTTGACCTATCCATATACACCGCTGACATCGACGGCGGTAATGTCTATGTGGAATTCAGTGCCATGCTCTCCACCTGGAGTGGGGCGGATACCCCGGCTCTCCAGGTGATAGCACTGGACAATTCCGGCGATGAGATTGACTGGGACGGCGATGATGTTCTCAGCAGTAGCAGTGCCCAGTCCTGGGAATCCCGTCAGGTGTCAGGACGGCTGCCGGAGGGTACCCGCACGCTGAGAATCCGGATGGGAGGCACCCGTAAAGCTGGCAATGATAATGACATTTATTTCGATGATCTGAAGTTGTATCTCTACTATTAGTTATTTCGACATCTGAGAGATGTAGTGAGCTCGACTCTGAGAGATGAGCCTTACCTGGCGGGCCTTGCATGATGAGAAACGCCGATAGCCGATGTGCCGGCTATCGGTGGATAGTCTCGAGTTCAGAATCCTGATAACCAAGCATGATCAGAATGTGTTTTTGCGCCGCAGAGAGAATGCGGCGCCTTTCTTCTTCCTGGCTGATACTCTTGGCCACGGCCACCGCACCAACCAGAGACGCGACGATCAATCTCGCCTTTTCTGAGATCGCCGAAACGCCATCCATGACGGGCAGGCGATTGAGTCGACGTAAGGCTTTGAGTCGTTTTTCCAGCAGCTTGACCAGACGCAGGTAGGATTCTTCATAGACCTTTTTGATCTCCGGATTGCCGCTGTCGATATCGTTAAACAGAATAGATTCCGGGCCAGGATCATTTCTCTGTGCCAGATCCCTCAGATTCAAGTAGTTGCTGACCAGCTCCGTCATGTGCTTCAGGGACAGAGGATCTTTCGCCAGCCTGACGGCTTTACTGCGCCGGATCGTGTCCACGATTGACGCCCGGTACAAAGCTTCCTTGGAATCAAAGTGAGAATAAAAAGCGCCGTGGGTCATTTTGGCCGAAGCCATGACCTGCTGGATGGACACTTTTTCGAATCCATAGCGGCAGAACAAATCGGTTGCCGATTTCAGAATCCGGTCTTTGGTCCGTAATTTATGTTCCTTTGAATAAGGCATGGGAATCTACCTCTCCAACCGAGTCGAAAATATTATCTTGATCATATATTAATTCAAATTAGTGTGTCCCTTATCGAATAGGTGTAGACCGGCAACTGAATGGCTGTAAACGGGTCATTGAGTTGATGTCAGTAGAAATTTACGCATGGTTATGGGAAGGAGAAACACTATGACTTCACCAATTGTGGTTACCGGAATGGGCGTTGTCAGCCCGTTAGGCTGTGGAGTTGCATCAGTATGGAAGAGATTGTTGGCAGGTCGATCCGGAGTTGGGAACATAGACCGCTTTTATATTCCCGACTTCCCTATCGGTATTGCCGGAGCTGTACCTTCCAGAGAGCAGGATCCGGAAGCGGGCTTTGATCCGAATGAAGTGATCAGCCTGAAAGAACGGAAAAAGGTCGACTTGTTTACACTGTATGCGCTTGCCGCGGCAGAAGAAGCACTTACCCAGGCGGATTGGTTTCCAACCTCTGAAGAGGACTGTCGATCAACGGCAACGATCGTTGCCACAGGGAACGGTGGGCTGCCAACGATTACAGGTGCGCAGAAAATCCTGGACAGCAAAGGCGTTAAGCGCCTTTCTCCCTTCGTGGTACCGGCGTTCCTGGCCAATCTTGCTGGCGGAAACATCTCCATCCGATATGGGTTCAAAGGACCGATTGGATGTCCGGTGACGGCCTGTGCTGCGGGCCTTCAGGCCATAGGAGACGGCTTGCGCATGATTCGCAGCGGGGAAGCCAAAGTGGCTCTGGTCGGTGGGACTGAGGGCTGTATTGATCCGCTATCCCTGGGAGCGTTTCATGCGATGAAAGCACTCTCCGCCCGAAATGATGAGCCGGAGCGGGCCTCACGTCCGTTTGATCAGGCTAGGGATGGTTTTGTCATGGGGGAAGGGGCTGGATTGATGGTGATTGAAACCCTTGATCATGCGCTGTCACGAGGGGCGACGCCGTTGGCCGTGCTCAGTGGGTATGGCACCAGCGCCGATGCCTATCATATCTCCGCCGGGCCGGCAGACGGTTCCGGGGCTGCGGCTGCCGTTCGCTCTGCCTTGGCCATGGCTGGCTTGCAGCCAGAGGATATTCACTATGTGAATGCCCATGCCACATCGACACCGGTCGGGGATAAGGCGGAAATTGCTGGGCTGAGAAGTGTATTTGGCGAACGGCTGCCTGCCATTCCCATTTCCTCCACCAAGTCGGCTACGGGGCATTTGCTTGGTGGTGCCGGCGGTATTGAAAGCATTTTCTCAGTGCTGGCGCTCCGCGATAACTGTTTACCGCCAACCCTGAACCTGGAACGTCAGGATGAGGATATGGAAGATCTGGATTTTGTGCCTAATCAGTCCCGCCCACACTCCGTGCAAAATGTGCTTTGTAACGGCTTTGGTTTTGGTGGTGTAAACGCCGCATTGATATTCAGTAAGCTATCTGATTGAGTTTCACTTTTCGGACTGATCTTTACCTATATCAGAATCGTCTTAATGGTCGCATTTCCGGGCGGGTGATCCCTGTGCCCGGTATGCGAACACTGATGAGGGCTTTATGATTGGCAAGGATGAAGCCTGGAGTTTTCAGCGTGGATAGCACATAGGGCTTTCTTCAGGAATGGGGTAATTCTGGGCAAAGGTGAACGCTTCTGGAGATGGACCCCGTGTCTCCAATATTTCCAGCTTATGTGCTCCCTCTTTAAGTGTGGGCCTGTGATTGGCGGGGACCCACCATAACGCCACTTGTGGGCGTTTCATCAGTTCGAACCACTCTTTTCGGCGTTTCACAAATTCCAGATGTTGGGTGTCGTAGACAAACGTTCGCAGGGATTCGATATCCTTCCAGACGGAAATGTTGGATATGACCTGTGGATTATCAAAGACCTGGAATGACATGGCATTGCCGGAATCATCTTTCAGACGCCAGATAAATCCCGGTGATTGTTCGGCCAGAGAGTTAATTCGATCAAGGTTATCGATAAATTCCACCAGACGCGGATCATCCTGTGGTGCCAGCAGCTGACCTACGTTGATCTGCGCCAGGTAATAGTGAATCGAGTCAGTCATTTTGGTTGCACTCCTGAAGTGATCGGTGCTCCATTTAATGTCAGTCCGGCCCTCGGGTATTGAAAAAAATTGCGATTCAATCTTTTTGATATTGCGCAGGCGTCATGGCGGTATGTCGTTTGAAGCAGCGCTGGAAATGAGCCTGGTCGCTGAAGGCGGTTTCCTGGGCGATCTGAGCGAGTGGTTTCTGCTGCCGTAATAGCTGTTTGGCGCGATTGACTCTGATATTGATCTGATAGGCATGGGGTGTCAGTCCCACTTCCTGACGAAACAGGCGGATCAGATGATAGGGACTGAGTTGAGCGATATTGGCCAGCTCATCCAGGGTGGCAGCCATCTCCTCACTGTCATGCAGGAATTCACGTACTCTTTTGACCGCGGGATGGCTTCGGGGAATCGGATCATGACTGTCCAGATGACCGGCCTGATGTAACAGCCTGCTCATCATGGTGGTCAATCGGGACTCTATCTCCAGGGTGGAGCCTTTACCTTGCATATCCCGGTTGACCTCAACAATGTCGTTATACAGTTCAATATCATAAAGCACCGCCGGCAGGTGAGAGGTGTCGGGGGGGGAGATACCGTGGACCTCCTGCATCTGTCCGGCAAGGGAGTCAAGCCAGTCGGTGTCCAGGTGGAGCATATGATAGCTCCATCGCCGACTCATATCCGGGTTGCAGTTATGTACCACTTCGGCATTGGTGATTGCCACGGCACCGGGGCCGATTCGGTGTGTCTGTCCTGTCTGGTAATGGCGGCTGGTGCCCCGTTCCACCACCCCGATGGAGAAAGTCGGGTGGCTGTGTTTCTGGTAGCAGGCATCACTGTTGAGGGCATAGCGTGCTTCCAGGAAGGGTAATTCCTTCCGGCGGCAGAACTTGTTGATAGCCGTTTGTTCCATATTTCTGATCATATTTTCAGACTCTGATCTGAGAGACTATCGAACCCTTCAGGTCAGGGCAACCGGGATATTGGCAGTATGATCGTTTTTCGGAAGCCGGGTGTACTACAGGTTGATGTTCGGAGTTTTGAGCAACTTTGCCGTAGAAATGGCATAGCCGGTTATACAAGCCGGAATCTAGAATGATAGAGCTGGGGAAGGGTGGCTCCAATCGGAGTTTTCCTATCACTGTCGCTGGATCGGACACGCTACACGGGATCAAACACACTGGTAGCGGTATCGAACACTTCAACAGGTAGTGTCATGGCCCGAGTTAGTTGTCATGACCAGAGATAGTTGTCATGACCAGAGATAGTTGTCATGACCAGAGATAGCTGCCATGGCCTGAGTAGCTGTCATGATCTGAGATCGCCGTCATGACCCGGCAATATTAACAAACAGAATACTCTGCAGGGGAATACTATGGGAATCGAGCTGACGATTAACGGCGAGAAACACTCACTGGATGTGCCGGAAGACATGCCATTGTTGTGGGCTATTCGTGATCACCTTCATCTGACGGGAACCAAGTTTGGCTGCGGAATGGCCCAATGTGGTGCCTGCACTGTTCATCTGGACGGCAACGCTATTCGCTCTTGTGTTACGCCAGTGGGAACCGTCAAAGGACAGAACATCACAACCATTGAAGGATTACAGTCACAGGTCGCCAAAGCGGTTCAAACCAGTTGGGATGAAGGGGCTGTAGTGCAGTGCGGATACTGTCAGTCCGGGCAAATTATGTCAGCCGTCGCCTTGCTGGAAAACAACGCCAATCCCAGTGATAAGGATATTGATGATTTTATGGCCGGTAACATTTGCCGTTGCTCCACCTATGTCCGTATCCGTGCTGCCATCAAAGATGCTGCCGCCAAAATCGCGTAAGGAGAAGCGCCGTCATGACCATGCTCAATAATCACATCAGCCGTCGCGCATTTATTCGTAAGACGACCCACGGAGGCGCCGGACTGACTCTGGCCCTGACGCTTCCTTCTGTGGCGGGTGCCTCTGAATCCGGACCGGGAAAAACAGTAGGAAATGCGGCCGCAGATGAATTTTCTCCCAACGCTTTTGTCCGTGTCAGCCCGGATAATACCGTCACCATTATCAGCAAGCATATTGAAATGGGGCAGGGAACCTATACCGGGTTGGCCACATTGTTGACAGAAGAACTGGATGCAGATTGGTCACAGGTTAAGGTGGAAGGATCTGAGGCAGATCCCAAGCGCTATAACAATCTGCTCTGGGGGCCATTCCAAGGCACTGGTGGCAGTACTGCGATGGCCAATTCTTTCATGCAGATGCGCGAGGCGGGAGCCAAGGCCCGCGCCATGTTGGTCGCCGCTGCCGCTTCGCTATGGAAAGTACCTGCTGGTGAAATTACCGTGGAATCCGGTGTTCTCCATCACAAGTCATCATCCAGTAAAATCAGTTTCGGTGACATAGCTGAACTTGCCGCCGCGCAAGTAGTACCGGAAAAGGTAACGCTTAAAACACCGGAAGCGTTCAAATTGATTGGCCAGCCGGTGGTGCGTAAAGATACGGGTAAGACATCCGGTAAGGCTATCTTCACCCAGGATATTCAGTTCCCCGGCATGCTGACAGCATTGATCGCACACCCACCGAAAGCCGGTGGTCGGGTGCAGAGTGTGGATGCATCCGCGGCGAAGAGTGTGCCCGGTGTGGTGGAGGTACTGACCATCGATGCCGGAGTGGCCGTGCTGGCCAATGACTTCTGGTCGGCCAAGAAGGGTCGTGATGCCCTCAAAATCAGCTGGGATAACAGTCAAGCGTTCAGTAAGAGCTCCAGTGACATACTGAAGAGCTACAAATCACAGCTGGAACAACCGGGAACCTCTGTCGTCAATAACGGCGACTTTGATGCCGAGTATGCTCAATCGGACGTTCGCTTTGATGCGATTTATGAATTTCCGTTTCTGGCGCATGCCGCCATGGAACCCATGAACTGTGTGATTCAACGCCGCCCGGACGGGGTGGAAATGTGGTATGGAGCCCAGCTGCAAACGGGTGACCAGATGCAGGTGGCGGGCTTGTTCGGTATTCAGCCGGAGCAGGTGAAAATCAATATGCTGTTCGCCGGCGGCAGTTTCGGCCGTCGTGCCAACGCCCATTCTGATTATGTGCTGGAAGCCGCACAGATCGCCAAGGCTTATACCAAGGCAGTGCCGATCAAACTGGTATGGAGCCGCGAGGACGACACCCGGGGTTGGTACTACCGTCCCATGTATGTCCATCAGCTGTCAGCCTCTCTGGATGATGAAGGTTACCCGAAGGCCTGGCGGCACCGTATTGTCGGCCAGTCGATTATTTCCGGTACTGCTTTTGCGGGCATGATGCAGAATGGGATCGATCCTACCTCTGTGGAAGGGGCGTCTAACCTGCCTTATCACGTGGCCAACCTTAAGGTTGACCTGCATACAGTGAAAGATGGTGTCCCGGTGCTCTGGTGGCGGTCAGTGGGCTCTACGCACAATGCCTATTCCACAGAAACCTTTATTGATGAACTGGCCAAAGCGGCTGGCAAAGATCCGGTGGCCTATCGTGAGCATTTGCTGAAGGAACATCCCCGTCATTTGGGGGTAATGAAACTGGCGGCTGAAAAAGCCGGTTGGGGTACGCCTCTGCCGAAAGGGCGTTTCAGGGGCATTGCTGTGCACGAGTCTTTCAATTCTTATGTGGCCCAGGTCGCAGAAATTGAAGAAGCCGGCAATAACCAATACCGGATTCGCAAAATCACTTGTGCCGTGGATTGTGGCCTGGCGATCAACCCGGATATTATCAAAGCGCAAATGGAGGGCGGCATCGGATACGGCTTGTCTCCGGCATTGATGAGTGAAATCACTTTGCAGGATGGTGAAGTGCAGCAGTCGAACTTCCATAACTATCGGGTGTTGCGAATTAACCAGATGCCGGACATTGATGTGCACATCGTGAAATCGGCAGAACCACCAACAGGCGTAGGTGAGCCGGGCACGCCCGTCGTCGCTCCTGCTGTGGCTAATGCGCTATTTGCCGCGACAGGCAAAATGCCGCGTAAGCTGCCCTTCGATGGCCTGATCGTATAGAGCTCTAACGGCTTGATCGTATAGAGACATAACGGCTTGGTTGCATTGAGACATAACGGCTTGGTTGCATTGAGACATAACGGCCTGACCGTAAATTGAATAGATACCCGGACGGATGGTAATGCTATGAGCCTGTCTACCCCCAGCTTTGTGGAAAACGTGATTCCTGATGCCTGCCGTTGGTCGGCTGAGGGATATCGCGTGGCACTGGTGACACTGGTGGGGATAGACGGCTCATCTCCCAGGCCGTTAGGCAGCCAGATGGCTGTGCGTGAAGACGGCAGATATGTGGGGCTGATTTCCGGTGGGTGCGTTGAAGCCGCCCTGGTTCACGAAACCCTGGCGGCACTGTCAGATGGCCGTAACCGGAAGCTGCGATACGGTAAGGACTCCCCATATTTTGATATTCGCCTGCCTTGCGGCTCGGGGATCGATGTGTTGATTGATGTGGGCATCAGTTCGGCAATACTCAAGGCAGTTCTCCAGTATCAGCAACGCCGGGAGCCTGTCATGCTGTGTGTGGACGTGGAAGCTGCAACGTCGGTACAGGCAAACCCTGAGCAATATCTGCAACTGGAACCCTGTCATGATCAGCCGGACGTGGCTACCCACATCAGTCGTGATACGTTGAATCGGGTATACCGTCCCACCACCCGCGTACTGGCATTTGGTCGAGGTGAGATTTTTCGTCAGCTGGTCAACCTCGCTCCGGCGGTCGGATTTGAAGTATTGGCAGTGACGCCGGATGCAGTGGATGTGCAGGATGAGGAGAAAGGATATATCCCTCTGAGCCGGCCGGATTTATTTGATCCTGCCTGGTGCGATCCATGGACTGCGGCTGCGTTGCTGTTCCACGATCATGAATGGGAAGGTCCCATACTGCAGCATCTGATTAACAGCGATTGTTTTTACGTTGGTGCACTGGGCAGTCTTCGTAGTCAGGCGCTGCGTTGCGAGTGGCTGAAAGAAAGTGGAGCAAATGACCAGCAAATTGCCCGGATTAAAGGCCCCATCGGCCTGAATATCGGTGGGCGGACGCCGCCGGAAATCGCCATTTCCATTCTGGCGGAAATTATCTCCAGGCAGTCCGGGCATCTATAATCCGGGTTTGTGATTCCCCGAATATTTCCTCAAGTTTCTCTTAACCTTTTCTCAGCATTTTATTAACCAGGCGTTCTCTGCTTGACTTGCTGAGTTGAGAGTTTAGTATGGGCAGCAGGCTTTCGAGGACGCCTGTACCCACAAAAGAGCATCTCACCTCGCTATTCCTTAAAATTTATAGACTATCCAGTAAAATGGACCAGACAGTGTTGTGGGTGGCTGTGTAGAAGGTGCATTTTATGAAGCGACTAAGCCTTACCCGTTATCGCCATCAGGCGGCCATTCTGTTGAAGGAAATCCGACATGGAGATCCTCAAGCGCTCAAACGTGTAGAGCAACTCAATTCCTCTTCGTTCCATTTGTCGTCCCAGGATTCATCCAATCGTGCGTCTCGTCTTTCATCCAGTGATGCGTCCCACTTGTCATCAAACTGGCAAGCACAGATTCAGCTTAAGCACTGTCTGAATATCATTGCCATCGAGCAGGGATTCGAACAATGGGCGACGTTCAAGTCGGCCTACGAAGCCAGCGTGATGGAAGATATTGCGGCTCACTATGTGGGGGGATATCTCAACCACTGGTATGCCAATTATGACGATGCCAAAAACCATCTGAATCTCCATCATGGGTATCTGTTGCCCTATAAAAAAGGCTCCATGCGCCAGTACTATGTGTGTGAAGACGCCTATATCCAGCTCTTTGGCTTTGATCCGCAAGCCCCTGAATGGAAACAAATTGGTTACGACCTGGTTCGACCGCTGGATAAAAAATCCTGGCTGGCCCTGCTTGACCAGTGGGTGGAGGGGCAGATGTCGAGGCCGACACAAGTACCAGTGAGTGGGGCTGGGGAGGTGCAGTCATGACAGTTGCAGCAACCAATCCATTCCTCAACGGCGTATTCAAGGCACAGCACGAGGAAATCCTGCTGACCGGGCTCGATGTTTCCGGTGAAATCCCCAGGGAACTCAATGGCTGCTTTCTCCGCAACGGTCCGAACCCGCAGTTCGTCTGGTCGGACAATTATCATATGTATAGCGGTGACGGCATGTTGCATGCACTGAGTCTGGTGGATGGCAGAGCCAGTTATCTGAACCGTTTTATCCGCACGCCGAGATTTATGTGTGAGAAGGAGCAGGGTAGAGCTGTTTTTCCAGGAATGAGAGATGCATTGGCCGTTGATCCGGCCTTTGGGCATGTTCCTCCATTTACGGCGAATACCCATGTGCTGAAACATGCCGGTCGACTGTTGGCGTTGAATGAAGGCTCGATGCCGTTTGTGGTGACGAATCCTGCGACAGGAGAGGGGACCCTCGACAATTTTGGGGGGACGGTGAAAATGACCTTCACTGCCCACCCTAAACTGGATCCACGCACGGGGGAGCTGCACGGTTTTTCCTATATCACGCCGAATGGGATGATCGATTACCTGATGCTGAATCCGGCAGGCGTCGCCAAGTCGATTGCCAGTTTTCGGCCTCCCTATCGGGCATTGATGCACGATTTTGCCATCACCCAGCATTACGCGGTATTTCCTATATATCCGCTAACCTGGTCGATGGAGAGAGTGCAGCGTGGCGAACGCCTCTATAAATGGGAACCGGAACTGGGCAGCTATTACTACGTTCTCGATAGGAACAACGGGGAGGTGGTTCGTGTCTTTCGAGACTCTGCGACTCTGGGGATGCACACCGTCAATGCCTACGAAAAACAAGGACGAATTATTCTGGATATGGTGATGATGGATGACCTTCCGGAAGGTGCCCGGGCATTTGAGGATGACAGTATTACCTATCTGAATTCGCTGAATCGGGTCACTCTGGATCTGGAAAGCGGCACGCTGCAAAGAGAGCGTCTGAGTCATCTGAATGTAGAATTTCCGAGAATCGATGAGCGTTGGTCAGCGGCGCCGTACCGATACTGTTATCTTGCTTCAACCGTGAATGATCGCTTGCCCCAATACCTCTTTGATTCTTTGAGTCGTTTTGATCATCGGACGGGACAGATGGAGACCTACAGACCCGAGCATGACGTGTTGTTTGGTGAACCGGTCTTCGTGCCGGTCGGCGAGCATGAAGGTGAGGGTTATTTATTGTCCTACGGCTATGACCAGGACCATGACAAGAGTGATTTATGGATTCTTGATGCCATGAATATCGCGGATGGACCGGTGGCCAGGATACATATTCCACAGAGGGTACCCTATGGCTTTCACGGTAGTTGGATAAATGACTGGAGCCCGGATTTCGCCTAGGGGGCAGACTGAACGGAGCGGGTTTGCAGACCCGCCCCGTGTTTTAGCTTGTTAAAGGCTTTTCAAATCTTGCTATTCAAATCGAATGTTATCCAATTGGAAATGGACGTTGCGCATTTCTGAATCCCATATCGGCAGGACTTCCAAAGCTGAAGTGACTTTGCCGGCGTCCAGCTCAGGATAATCCGCAAAGACAATGTCCACGTGATGCCAGACATCCAGGTCAGACAGATTGTCCAGGACCACAATGTCGCCGGTACCGCACTCGCCGTCACAGACAACCTTGGCGATGATGCCGGTGCTGCTGGCAAAGTCTTTCACTTTAATATCGAAACTGACTTTAGTGGTGGCACTGGCATCCAGAGTCGCTTTCGGTTTAAAGAGGACAACGCCTTTGGCAACGTGTTCAGCGGCAGGGTTGCCGTATGTGGCATCCACTACGATATTGCCACCGTCGTCATAAGCCGAGTCCAGGGTGACAAAGCTCGGGTCCTCCGTATAAGGCTCCCAACTGGATACAGCCCATACGCCTGGATCATTGAAAATATCCGTATTTTCCATTCCGTCGATATACAGATCGGTGGGACCCGTCAATGTCAGGGTGTCCGGTGCAAGATCGCTGCAGTCCACTTCGTCAGGTGCTGTGTTGGGCGCCCAGGTGATTTCTTCCAGGGAGATGTCTGCGGTACTGCTTGAATAGATCAGGAAGGGGGTATTCACATAGGAGTAATCCAAACCATCATTCACCAGACAGACCAGAGGGACATTAATGGTCTGCCATTCTCCGACAGGAAGGGCTTTCAACGTATCGCCGATATTAACCTCTCCAAGACAGGGATAGATGCAATGGGCAGAAAGGGTCACATCACCGGTAGGCGCTTCATTGACTTTCACCCGGAAGCTGACGGAAGTTTTTGAGTTGTAGTAGGTGGTCAGATCCTGTCCCAGATTCACCTCAGATGCCTGCATGTACACCTGGCCCACATCGGCCCATTTGACTCGCTTGGCACTGAACTGGATGATTCCGTCTTCAGTACTGACTTCAACTTCTCCACCATCAATGGCGGTGGTGACGGCAGGATCCATGCTCACTTCCTTGCCGCCCCAGTTAGAAGGAGCACCGATGCGCATGACCCAGTTGTCCTGGTTGGAGCCGTTAACGAACAGGTTCAGTGGTTCGTCTGTGGTGTCTCCGGTGCCCGGTTCAGATTGCGTGCATCCGTAGTTCCTTTCTTCTTCCGGCAGGTCGTTACCCAGAGTGTCGGTATCCTCATAGCTCAGGCCGTAACCAAACGGGAACAGCGGCGCGTAATCATCATCGCCTTTGTTGACCGGTGTATGGCAGGGCGCAGCCGGCCAGGAATAAGACAGTCTGCCTTTGAAGTCGTGATTAACGCGTCCATGGTTGTTGCGGAAAAGGACATCGGCAATACCTTCACCTTCGCTGCCGGGCAACCAGGCGGCGACAAAGGCATCAGACTGATTAAGTTCTTTGTTTGTATACAGCGGACGACCGGAGACAAACAGGGTTACCACGGGGACACCGGCCGCTTTAATCGCTTCAATGGTGGCCAGGTCTTCGGGGTAGTTGCGGGCATGCTCCAGAGTTTTGGCGCCTTCCAGATCTCCCAGACCTTCAGCGTAAGGTGTTTCGCCAATGACGACGATGGCCACATCATGCTGGTTGGGATCTGCCGTTAATCCGCTTTCATCAAAGGTCACGTTGTCCGCAACCTGCTGGATACCCTGGAGAATAGAGGTGGCCCCCGGAAAATCTTTCTCTTCGTCCAGTGAGGTCCCCTGCCAGGAGATGGTCCAGCCCCCACTTTGATTGGACAGACTATTGGCACTTTTTCCTGCCACCAGGACGCGGGTATCTCTGCTCAATGGCAGCAGGTCGTCATGGTTTTTCAGCAGAACGAGGGATTTGCGTACCGCCTCGCGAGCCACCTTGCGATGTTCGCTGGAACCCAGCAATTCTTCTTTTCCGGCCAGTTGACGTTCGGAAGGTTTGGGCTTCTCGAACAATCCGGCACGCAGTTTTACCCGCAGAATTCTGGATACCGCATCGTTGATTCTGTCCATGCTGATATCGCCATTATTCACCGCATTCAGCGTGTTCTGGTAAAACGCTTTCCAGTCATTGGCATAAGGCACCATGAACAGGTCGATCCCGGCGTTGATGGCTTGGATGCAGTCGGTATCACTACACCCATCGACTTGTCCGATGCCGTTCCAGTCGGAGACGATCAGCCCGTCAAACCCCATCTTGCCTTTGAGAACATCATTCAGCAGATAGCCGTTCCCATGCATTTTCTCGCCATTCCAGCTATTGAAGCTGGCCATGACGGTTTGTACTCCGGCGCGAAGGGCAGAGTAGTAACCTTGGGCATGGAGGTTGATCAGCGTATTCTCATCCACCTGGGTATCGCCCTGGTCATTTCCGTTCAGGGTTCCGCCGTCACCGATGAAATGTTTGGCGGTGGCTACCACGTGATCCTCGCCGAAATCTCCCTGCAGGCCCCGAACCATTTCCCCGCCATAGTTGAAAACAATTCTGCCGTCTTCGGAATAGCCTTCGTAAGTCCGGCCCCAGCGGTCATCCTGGACGACGGCGAGAGTCGGAGCGAAGGTCCAGTCGATACCGGTCACAGCGACCTCTTGAGCGGTAACGCGTCCGATTTTGCGGATCAGTTTGGGATCGTTGGCTGCTCCCAGACCGATATTGTGAGGAAACAGGGTGGCGCCTACCACGTTACTGTGTCCGTGCACGGCATCTGTACCCCAGATGATAGGAATGGCCACGTGGCCATCGGAATCATCCATGGAGGCTTCCCAGAGCGCATCCGCAATGTCCAGCCAGTCCTGGGCGGTGGCGTATTTGTTGGTGTCAGGCCAGGAGCCTCCACCGTTGAGCACGGAGCCAAGATGGTAATTGCGGACATCTTCAGGGGTGACATGCTGCAGTTCGCCCTGGATCATCTGGCCGACTTTTTCCTCCAGAGTCATTTGTGCGATCAGCTCCTGGATACGGGCTTCCATGGCCGGATCTGTGGGGATGCGGCTTTGGATTCGTGGCCAGTCGGTATAGCGATCGAAATAATCCTTTCCTGCTTCATACTTACAGCCGAGCAAGGTAAGGCATAAGAAAAAGGCCAGCAAAAAGCATGGCTGCATGAGGCTTCTTATCGGTTTTAGGTCAGGCATAAAGTGTTCCCTTTTTTATTCTTAGCGTTGGATGAAACGTCAACGAACCCCGACTTCTTAACAGGGTGAAAGCGCTTTCATTTTGTGGCATGGCAATATCAAATAAGTGACATCTGATCGATGGACCAATGCGAGAAAGTCATTCAAATGATGATTTTGTGCGACTATGAAAGCGTTTTCATAAAATGAAGCCAAAGCAGTGGAAGGTCAACGCTGCAACTGGAAAGATGGGGCCAGAGGTGGGATGGTTTTCTGAAAAAGGCTCATAGAATCAGCAAGATGAAATTTTGTAACAAACTCTTAAGATTATCTTTCAAAGTCTTTCGGCCGACCCCTCAAGGCCTCGGCAAGAAATGATATTGAGCCGCGTAACATTGAACCGCATCGCGCCGGGTGGACTATGCGCGGTTATCGGTTATCGGTTATCGGCTGCCACAGACTCCCGAACGACCAGTGTTGGTGCAAACATCTCAAAGGTGGATGGCAGGGGACGACCTTCACTTAGTGAAATGGCCAATTCTGCGGCCCTGCGGCCCATTTCCTCTACCGGCTGACGAACGGTGGTTAGTGCAGGAGATAACAGACCAGCGTATTCCACGTCATCAAATCCAACCAGCGAGACGTCCTCCGGAACCCGAATCCGGTGTTCACGCAGAGCTTTCATCGCGCCGGCGGCCATTTGGTCATTACAGGCGAAAATGGCGGAAAAGGGTTGTTTTCCAGCGATCAGCCGACTGGCTGCCTCATACCCCCCATGGACGCTAAAACCGCCTTCCACGACGATATTGCTACGGTAGCGAATTCGATGCTGTTTCAGGCATTGGCGATATCCTGATACCCGGTCCTGAGCTTCTTTATTCTGCATAATGCCGCTGATACAGGCGATATCGCGGTGACCGTTTTGAATCAGGTGTTCCACGGCCAGGCGGCTGCCCAGTGCATTATCCACCACTATGCATTGGGCCTCCAATTGCGGCAGGAAACGGTTCAGCAGCACCATTGGAGGACCTTCTTCCTTCAGGGTCAGTATTTCTTCGTCCGTCAGACAATGGGGGAACAGGATGACGGCGTCACTACGTCGGCTTACCTGGGACTGAAAGGTGTCGCGCATTTCTTCGTAGCTCAGGTTTTCTATGGAGACCGTCAGATTGTAACGTGCCGTCCGCAGAGTGCGTTCAAGGGTCTTGATCAGAGGCCCGAAGTAGGCGCTGGTGAGGTCGGTTAACACCAGAGAGATATTTCGGGTACGGTTGGTCACCAGTCCCTGGGCGAAAAGATTGGGCTGATAGCCCAGCTCCCGCATGGCATCAAATACCCGCTTACGTGTGCTTTCCTTGACCGGAGCAGTATTGTTGATCACCCTGGATACAGTGGATATGGACACTTGTGCCAGTGCCGATACTTCATTAATCGTCGCCATTGAGTCTGCAGAATACTCTTGTTGTTGTGGTTACCGGGCTAAATGTATGAATTTTCGCGTCGTATAGCAAAAATCCTCTTATCTGGTTTGTCTCTGCTCCGGAGATTTTTTTGCAAGTGAGTAGATTTCAACCAAGATTAATAAGAACTATCCCGATGTGAGTGGAGTATGAGTCTGACATCGACCTTCTGTAAATATTTGCTGGCGGTGCTGGTCTACACGGTGTCGTTATCAGGTATTGCCTATGGTGATGAGGAGAAGTCTTCGCCGCTGCAATCATCTCAGCATCAGCCATTACCGCTTCAACCATCACCATTTCAAACATCAGACTACATTACCTATATCTCGCCTTCACCGATGGATAATTGGTTTTGGGGGAAGACGGCAGAATTCGCTGGCCAGGTAGCTGGAGACCTGGGTATCGGGCTTGAAGTTCTGGCGGGTGATGACCAGCGCTTCACCGTGCTGGAGCTGGGACAGCAGGCATTATTGCGCGAAAAGCCTCCAAAAGCCCTGATTATGGGCTACTTCATTACCATTACGGAAAAGTTGCTCGAACTATCTCGTGACAAGGGTATCCCCGTTTTCCTGATTAATACCCGGGTTCATGAGCGGGAGCTGGAATGGGTCGGGGGACCGAGATCTGAGCGCTTTCCCAATTGGCTTGGGCATATGTATCCAGATGATGTCAAAGCCGGATACGTGGTCGCCGATGAACTACTGAAAAAGGCCCGGCAAATCTGGCCGGCAGGAAACAACTACAGCTTGTTGGCCATTAACGGCGCGCTGGATTCCATGGCCGCGCTGGACAGGCAGCAGGGATTGTATAGTTTTTTGGATGAACATCCGGGACAGTTGGATCTGAAGCGTCTGTTGAATACCAATTGGCTGTGGGACGGGGTGACCTCTCGCATGCCGACCATGCTGGAACGCTACCCTTCATTGCAAGTGGTCTGGTCGGCCAGTGACCTCATGGCGTTAGCCGCCAGATCAATTGCCCCAAAAGCACCGATCATCTATGCAGGAATTGATTGGTCCGATGCCGGTTTACAGGCCGTTAAAGAGGGAGATCTTGCGTTAAGCCTGGGAGGACATTTTACCGAAGCCGGGTGGGCCACCATCTTGTTATTCGATTACTTTCACGGAGTCGATTTTGCGTCTTCAATGGGCGTGATCATCAAGTCCCCCATGTCGCTGGCAACGTCCGACAATGTGGAGAGTATTATCCACAAGGTCTCACCTGAATATTGGAAAACCGTGGATTTCACTCAATATTCAAGATTCATTCATCCGGATCAGACCCGATACCATTTCTTTGAATTCTTCCAAATGGATCATGGCCCCGAGGTAATGCAGTAACGCTGTTCACCTGGTCACTCATTGTATACCCTGAACCAAAGTCTGGTTTGCGTCGGTACCGCCGTAAAGCGATGTTAGCCGCGGGAGAGTATTCGGGAAAAAGAGCACTCGGGAAAAAGTGCACCTGCGAAAATGTGTACCCACGAAAAAGAGTACACGCGAAAATGTGTACCCACGAAAAAGAGTACACGCGAAAATGTTTACCCACGAAAAAGTGCACCCACGAAAAAGGGGAGGCCCATGTTCCTGTTAGAAAAGCCGCAAGGCAGGTTGCGTCACTGTCTCCCGGCAACGACGTTGATGATTTCCATGAGCTGCCTGCTCTGGTCTGCCAGCGGGTTGGCATCTTTTGAAGACGACCTCATCACTGCCGCACTGGAACGGACCCGCCATCAAGTGCGTTATGACGGAACCTATCTTTCAATCGCCTACCCAAATGGGGATGTTCCCGCTGATCAAGGGGTTTGCACGGATGTGGTGATCCGCAGTTATCGTGCACTGGGAATTGATCTGCAGCAGCTGGTGCATGAAGACATGAAGGCAAACTTTGAGCAGTATCCTTCTCGCAGGATCTGGGGACTTACCCGTCCTGATACCAATATTGATCATCGACGGGTGCCGAATCTGCAGACATTCTTCAGCCGTCATGGGCAGAAGTTGGGCACCAGTGATTCTGCTGAAGATTATCAGCCTGGGGATCTGGTCACCTGGATGCTACCGGGTAATCTTCCGCACATCGGTATTGTTACGAACGAGCGGCATCCGCTGAGTGGTCAACCGATGATTGTGCACAACATTGGTCGCGGGCCTGTGCTGGAGGACATGTTGTTCAACTACACCATTACCGGACATTACCGTTTTCACCCTGGCGAGAATGCAGATGGCCTTTAGTCGTCCTGAAGATAAAAGGCGTCAAAGAAGGCAAAGAAGCCCAGAACGCCAAAGAAATGGCTGTCTTCAAAAGGCTCAAATAATGAAAGAGTGCCTGAATAGTCCAGATAGTCGAAAAAGCTCAGGCGGACCCCCAGAGGTTTACCCGCAATGCCCTTAGGCCTGTTCCCATTCATAGTGCTGTTGCTTCTGTTTCTGCTGCCGTTCCTGTTTCTGGATATTATGACCATTGCTCTGGGTAAGCTCGGGATTGACCCACTGCTCGCGCCTTGGGTGGTGTTTTTCATGTTTGTCGGCTCACTGCTCAATATCCCAGTATTGCGGGAATCGGTGGAGCAGCCGTTAACGCGCCATCTTCTGGATGTTTGGCGTGCCGAGCGTTATTTACCCCAGTTGGAGCGGCAGGTCACTGAACGGATCATCGCGGTGAATGTGGGGGGCTTTGTCATTCCCATGTTGCTGGTGGTTTACGAGATCATGCGCATTATAGCTGCCGGACCGGAGGTCCTGTTGCCATTGGTAACTGCGGTGGTCGTCAATGTGGCTGTCTGCTTCTGGAGTGCTCGCCCAGTAGAAAATGTGGGAGTGGTGATGCCAACGTTTGTTCCAGGCCCTGTGGCAGCTCTGACAGCATTATTTCTAGCGCCTGATATGGCACCTCCGGTTGCATTCTGTGCAGGAGTGCTGGGGCCGGTGATCGGAGCTGATCTGATGAATCTGAATAAAATTCGTAAAGTGCAGGTGGGAGTGGCCAGCATCGGCGGGGCCGGTACTTTTGACGGAATTGTGATTTCGGGGTTGCTGGCAGTCCTGTTGACATGAACAGGCTGCCCCTGGAATCAACGGAGAGGCGTGTAGAAAAGTGCAATCAACGCCAGATATGGGGTGAGTGGAAGCGGTACTTGTATAAGGCCAGATATGTTAGGAGCAATAATGGCACCAGCAAAATTACGATAAAGCCTAGGAAGACATACAGCTCGGTTTGTGATTCGAAACCGGGATCATCCATGCCAAATATTGTGTAGACATCCCAGACAATACCTACCGGAATCAAGTATCCCCAAAACTGCTGTGACAGCAGTTTTTTGTTGTGCGAAAACCCAAACAACCCCAGTAAAATTAAGGTGTAGACTACGCCCTCTCCAAGGATGTTAAACAGAGTTTCTTCGGGATCGCCCAGCATTGAAAACATAGACCAGGATTCTAGAGCCAGCATTATCCAGAAGAACACCTTCCATCCGGTTCTGTTTGGAATTTCTTCTATTCCAAGACTGACATCAGACTCAGGAGCTTTATAGGGATTCGTCACAAGTACACCTTCTACCGGGGTTGTTTTATCAGTTAGGTTTGTGGGCTATAACACAAACCCGAACAACAAAATACCCAGAGCAACACCGATGGAAATCGTGATAAGAAAATGGTTGATCATGCCATAGTCCAGGCTGTCACCATGTTTACCGGGAAGTTGACTTGCCATTGTTGATAGTTCCTTATTATTTATGTGGAATTTGCGGAATGAACTAACGCCCCGGCTTTACTGATCAGAAGTTACCGAGGCGTTGCAGATAAACAGTCTGACGGGTTATTTGTTGAGAAACAACTCAATTTCGTCGTCGTATTCACCATAGTCAGCGGTAATGCGGATGTAGTTCTGACTATAGTCGTCAAAGCTGTCATCCATGGTGACTTTACCGTCACTGTTGATGCTGGCAACGTCGCCGCCGACCGTAATCACCCAGATGACTTTGTCCTCATCTGCCAGATCCTCCGTGGCACGCGAACCATCGGACAATTCTTCGTAAAGCTTAAGCTGCACTGTATCGCCGGGGTCCAGCTCGTCAGAGGTCGGGCTGACAATCACAATGCCGGTCACATTGAGTACTGAAACTTCAATCGTGTCATCCAGGCCGCCACAAGAAGCGGTAATCGTGGTCTCTCCAACCGTTTTAGCGGTGACTTTACCGCTGTCACTCACCGTTGCTATATCGGTCTTGGAGGATTCCCAGGAGGTTGCGTTAGTGATGCTGACTCCTGACGAACCGCCAGTGTAATCCCCTTTGCTGCTGAGGCTGAGCGTAGACCCTGTACGGATGGATGCGGTGCTGCCCTGGCTGATGGTGAGAGCTGCAAGGGTCTCAGAAATCGTAACAGGCTCAACTGCGGAAGTGATTCCAGATTTAGAGCCGGTAACATTGATACTCCCTGAGTCGTGAGTGATCAGACTCTCTCCACTAACAGTAGCCTTGGTGGTGTCATTTGAAGCGTAAACGACACCACTCATGTCACGCATGCTGCCATCTTCATAGGTGCCGGTGGCGCTCAGGATGGCAGAGCGGCATTCATCCAGAGGATTCGGGTTGACGCTAACGCTCAGAGCGGTGAGTGCTGCATCGGACAATGTGATATCCATGGAGTCTTCAAACTGGCCCCATTTGATCTTGGCCGTGACATTGTGCAACCCGGTAAAGTTTTTGGCGGTCAGGGTACCGTCTCCGTCAAAGGACGCATGGGAACTGTCAGACAGCGACCAGGTGACATCGTCACTGATATCCAGTTCCTTGTCTCGTGAAGTGGTTCCTGTTGCCGTGAACTGCCAGGTTTCACCGGGCTCGAAGATGTCCTTATCACTCTTCGAACTCAGCGAGATACTGACGATTTCCTTTTCGGCTACATCAATGGCCTCGCCCAGCTTCTCCGCCTCTTGTTGGTTGTCGCATGCTCCTAACAATAAGGCACTGCTAAACACAGCAGAGGATAGAACACCTTTCTTGATTCCATTCAGGGCACTAAAAATCATAAGTTACTCCAAGGGTAAATTGCGCAACGGAAAGCTGGTCGTCCAGATAATAATGCTCATAGCTGGCTGCCAGATTAACCTTGGGATAGGAAGGCAGGTACTCGGAGTATCGGATCATCAGTGCCGGGCCGTCCCAGGTCTGGTCGCCCGGATAGTCTGTGGAACCCGCTCTGGTGCTGGTTTCCATGACCGCATAGCCAGCGCCTAAAAGAAATTGACCTCGGCGGGGTCCGTCATATTCATCGTAAAGGGAATATGTGAGGTAGCCCTGGGCACTATAATTCAGGGACATTTCGGTCTTATTGGATTCATTGTCTATAATGCCGGTTGCCGCCGCGACTTCCATGCCAACGCCGCTGTCTGACTGAAAGCCGGTCTGGAGTCCGGCAAACCAAGGCCGGAAGGTGACGTCATTGACTTCGAAATTCAACAGGCCGACGTGGGCTCCACCGTAGGTTTTGGCTTCGGCGTTTGCATGTAATGCCGGCAAGCCGAGACAACATGCCAGTACCAGAATGACTGGGCGCGGGTTCATAACAAGGGTTCCTTCTTTGGTCCTGCAAATCAGGTGCGTGGGTATCCTGATTAGAGCGGAGGCTCGCATCCTGAAATCCGTTCTGAGCATCTGTCTGGAAAGGGTGACAGGCGCAGAAAAATGTGAAGGCCAAAAATAGCAAATTTACAGGATCGTGGGCAGACGTAATTGCCTGAGAAATGATTAAATATTTTTGAGGAGCGGTGATTAGCTCTCAGATTTCGACTTTTTCCTGCTGCCGGGGACATAACTTCTTACCTGAAAGGCGCTTTTCAGTAGGGCGGGTTACCCGCCGGGACCTGACCAGGTAATAAATGAGGCATAGCCAGAGGATCGTGAGAAGAGTGCCGTCAATCCAAACCCCATATTTCGACATCTGAAGCTGTCGCAATGTGTTCCAAAGGCTGGTCTCTGTTCCGTCGATACGAATGCTCTCATGACCATAATGGAGGATATTGAGACGATAGGGACTGTCGGGCAGAGCGTCATCTTGCCAGGGCGCGCGCACTTGAACATAGGCTTCATGGGCCATCTGTTGATGTAGTATGGCGCTGAAGTGCAGGTTGAAGCTATTTGGTTTTGTCTCACCAGACTCTGTGATATCAGGTTCTGTGCTGTCCGGCAAAGTGAAGGTCAGGTTAGCCTGGAGTTGCGGCAAATCTCCTGAATGATCAATGTCGATGCTGTCGACATCGAGAGTATAGGGATCATTGTTATCGGTGGTGATGGCGACATGCTGATGCAGATAGCTATAGAGTTGCATGATGCTTTCTCCATTCAGGCTAGCGCGGCTATTTAGTTTAAGGCCGGAGTCTTTATCCAGATTAAGTTCAGAGCTTTTGTCCAACATATGATCAGAGCTATTGTCCAGCTTGAGATCAGGTATGGCCAACTGCAATTGATCAAGAGGAAAGTGTATTTCCATGACAATGGACGAGCCATTTGTGTCCACTAGCACTGTGCTGTGTGACGTTGGATCGGCATAGACATAGGTGACGGATAGCAGGAACACCACCGCCGTCCATAGGTTGGGAAAACGCCTAAATATGTTAACCACGAACTTCACAGGCTGTTATCTTTTGGCTGTTTGAAAGACACCAGTCGATTGTGAGAAGAAAATATGCAAGAAATATGGAAATTTCTGACCTGAAAAAACTGTAATCATGGCCCAGTAAGCCGAGGAAACATCAGGATGAAAGTAGAAATTGTTGTCGCAGATTACCTTAATCCCACACATAGTAGGGATATTGGTTTCCTGATGGACTGTTATGCCAGAGATCCGATGGGAGGCGGTGAACCGTTGTCTGAAGATATTCGCCAACGGCTGGCGGTTGAACTCGCGAAGATTCCAAATGCCTTCAGTCTTCTCTGTTATGTGGATGATCAGCCGGCAGGCCTGGTCAATTGCTTCCAGGGCTTTTCCACCTTCAAATGCCGGCCACTGATCAATATCCATGACATTGTCGTGGCATCTGATTTTCGTGGCTTGGGGCTTAGTCGAAAGCTGCTGCAAAAAGTCCAGTCGATCGCACAGAAGCGGGGATGTTGCAAATTAACCCTTGAAGTCCTGGAAGGGAATGCCAAAGCCCAAAGGGTATATTCCAGCTTTGGGTTCTCAGGATATGAACTGGGCCCGAAACACGGTAGGGCAATGTTTTGGGAAAAGCCCCTGTAGTCTCCTGTTAAAGCTCCCAGATGACCTGAATCGGTCGCATGAAGTATTATCTTCATGCGACAGGTTGTAAGACCTTGCTTCTGGAATAGATCCATGAACACAGGGTTAAAAGGGCATACAGGCCACCAATGAAGTACAGTTGTTCCGGTTGATAGCTCGCCTCAAAGTAAATAATCAAAATCGTCCCCGCCAGCAGCCCGAAAACGGCTATCAGCGCCACTATAGGTGAGGAATCTGTTCTGTGGCGAACGCGGTAGTTGGCGTAGGCCATGAGCATAGACACCAGCAGAAAAGTGACACTACCGAATTCAAGGATGACCTGAAGGTTACCCGCCAGGATCAATAGAAACGCGAAGACGGACATCGCGGATATCGAATATACCGGGATATTCCGGCTTCGTTTGGCCAGCAGTTTGGGGAAATACCCATCCTTGGCAATAACCGCCATTTGCCGGGATGCACCGAACAGCGTGCCGCTGATGGCACTGCTGGTGGCCAGCAGGGCACCGAGGATGACCAGATCGGTTCCCCAGTGTCCGAGAACATGGTCGGCCCCTGAGGCCAGCGCATATTCCTGGTTACTGATAATGTCCTCAAACGGAATGGCGAGGATGGCTCCCAGTGCAATGACAAAGTAAATCAGGATGGCCAGAGCAATGGCGGAATAAATGGCTCTGGGGATGTTGCGCTCAGGTTTTTCCATTTCATTGACGGCATTGACCACCAACTGGAATCCCTCATAAGCGACGAAGGTGAGGGAAGCGACGATCAATATATTGAGAAAGGTTACATTGCCGTCATCATGAAGCAGTGCAGGGATGGTCGTATCACTGTTATTGATCAGAACAAATGAAATGACCACCAGTATGACCAGCTTGGTGTAAACCATCAGATCCTCGACTTTCCCCATGCCTTTCACGCTCCAGACATTGATCAGGGTAAAGACGGCAATGATGCCTCCGGCCACCAGCTTGCGGGTCCACTCACTGTCGGCAAAGGCAAACCCGCTGATGGCATAAGAGGCGAAGGTATAGGCATAGAGAGCTAATGTACTGATATACCCGAAAATTACCCACCAGCCGATGAGAGACGCAGCAAAGGGGGATTTGGGGAAGGTCTTCTTATAGAACGAGTAAGTGGCCCCTTCGTCTTTGTAGTACACCCCCAGCTTGATATAGGAGTAAGCGGCGAGAGCGGCAAACAGCCCTCCGATACTAATGGCAATAGGGGTGTAGACACCGATCATGGAAACGGAAATCCCCAATACCGTAAAAATGCCGCCGCCTACCATGCCGCCGAGGGCAATGGCGATCAATTCCGGTATACCGAGAGCTTTATTGCGAGGTCGGAGAATAGATATTGTCCGGTTCTTAAAAATCATCATCAGGCGCAGCTTCCGTGGCAAGTCAGTGCAGAATTTTGAATAACTGATATTTTCTTATTTAAATCAACATGATGCTTGAGCAGGATCAATTAATCGCTCACCAGAGACAACATATACTACTAACTAATGTGACTGAAACCTGTATTACATATGAATTACAGTGATTTCACTTTCCAAATATATTGGGCTATGTTTCAGTATTGCCTGGAAGTAGTTCCTTACATGTAAGCGGAAACTTTCGGCGGCACTATGTCAAACGGCATAGCCGATTTGAATCATAGACGACCGTCGCACAGGGATGTAACTTCAAATATCAGGACCGCTCGGATTCCAGAGAGCAGTTGGGTTCAGGCACAGGAAATAAGGATATACCGCTACCCAAACCAGGAGGTAATAAAAATGACACCGTCAAAAGAAGAGCAAAACACTCAAGCTCCTAAAAAACTAGCTCCTACAAATTTTAAACCCGCCAAAGAAAATCTCGAATACCTGAAAAAAGTCTTCGAGAAAGCCCGTAAGGCTCAAGCGATTAACTGTTAACGACTTGCTGTACAAATACCCTGCGCTTCCCGGTCACTTTACTGATCATTGAAGAAGCGCAGGGATTCTTCTTTTGCCTGTTCAATACGGCTCTTTATTTGTTCTATATATTCCGTGTTTGTTTATTACATTCCCTGTCTGTTCAATACATGCCACTGTCTGCTCTATAAGCAGGCTGTTCAGTTTTCAGGTTCTGTGGGTCAGCCTCAAAAACAGGCGGGCTGATTCAACATCCAGCGACACATCGATGTTTTCTCCGTTTCCTCTCCACACCTGCTCAAACAGACTGACATCAATGGACTTCAGGGAGTTGGTATTTTCAAAATCCAGTAATCTATCGTGCTTGACCGCCATACGGATTTCCTCCACTGCGGAAGGCCAGCGGGTGAGAATGATCATCCACAGAGCCAGCTTCTTCTGGTTTTCCTCCTGTCCCATTTCAGTCGGGCAGAGCACCAGGGCGATGGTCAGGATCATGGTGTAGGCGTTTACATAACGCTTCATTGCGCGCGGATTGCTGGCCAGAAAAATACCGTAAGGTTTGAGAAAGTGTTCCAACTGTTTCTGGGCTTTGCGGGAGTTGATTTCCACTGCTGCCTTATTGCTGATGGCTTGTCGCATGACCGGATGCAGATCCGGGTTGGTCAGTTTCTGCATCATGACATCAACACTGGCAGATGTTTCCCGGTTGATTTCTTCAGGTGTTGGTTTGTCCGTGTCCTGGATCAGCCCCTCTTTCTGGCGTGCCAGGAGTGTGTCGAAGTAGGCTTCTTTCTGTTCTTTGCTGATCTCGGGAATGGTCACGTCCATCTGGAAGATTTTCTCCAGAAACAGTGAGCCCATGTCCTTGCCCGGTTCCCGAATGCTCTCCATCATGTCCGGGTAAACGGTCTCATAGGCCGTGTGAACCCAGCGCCGGTCGGCGGCAATCAGATAATACACCCGTGAATCGTTGAAGACGGTTTGAATCACTTCCAGCAGCTTGATGACATAATCTGCATTGCAACGGTCCAGGTCATCGATGTACACCATGATCGGGCCGTCTACTTCCGTCACGAGTTCCTTGAAGCGGTTTCTCAAAACTTGTAGTGGATCGTCATTCTTTCGGGCAAACACTGTCGCCTCCTGCCGGGAGGCCTGGGAGGGGTCCTGTTCCCGTAATTTGTAGAGATTAAACACCACCATGGGAATGGAGAAGGCGGACAGAATCAGCCCCAGGATGTTCTTGGCACTATCGGCGTTATTACCCGCAAAAATCAAAATCAACGCAACGATGGTGATAGCTGCCCCTAACGTCGCCAGCCCTCTCCATGGCCCCCGAAAGCTTTCTCTCCACCTTCTCTCTGCCTGCCGGATACGGTGGCGGCGGGTGTTCATTTCTATTTCCCGGTGATTGAGGTTATACGAAGGGGGAGTAAACAGGTTTTCACAGGTGTCGGTATAAATGGTCTGGTATAGCGACCACCAGATTGGTTCAAGCCGCTGCTGCTGCCAGGCATTGAAGTTCACAACTACCCAATCGGTATGTCGGTCAGTCTCCGGCAGGAGTGATATATATTTCCTGCCATCCGGATCTTTCTGTGTTCGAACCGGCTGTAATGCGAGAGTCAGCAATCGCATAAAGGTGGATTTCCCCGATCCCCACATGCCGTGCAGGTGAATGCGAAAACTGTCTTTGGCTTCTTCTCGTGAATCCCGATAAAGATTGTTTAGGGTGACGGCTAGTCCCTGGGCTATGGGGGAGCGGCTGAGTTCGTCTTCGGTGAAAGGGGAGTCGTAGTTGATGCCGGTTTTGTGGTCTAGTTCAGGCTTCGTGGTAGAGCGGGGTGGAGGCTTGGGACTGTTGGTTTTCCTGGTACTTTTTTTTGGTTCTTTACTTTGCCCCTTTCTTGATGCTCTACCAGGCTCAGTGCCAGTGCCAGTGCCAGTGCCAGTGCCAGTGCCAGTGCCAGGATCTGTACCAGAAATTTCCCGATAGCTGCCAAGTTGGCTGATCAGGTTTTTAAAAGCTTCCGGGTCTGTGTGTTTCTCCAAGAAGCTCAATAGCGTCTGCCATTGACGCTCAGTCAGAGGAGTAATCTGGCTATCCGATATCCCCGAATTCAGATTCCCAAATACACCCGTTCCCATAAGCTCTTCGATGTAAATTGGCGGAGAGATTTGAAAGAGTATTTGAGCTCCCAGCAAAGAACCCAGCCTGTCCAGCGGGACATCAGATTCATTGCTGCTTGTTGGAACAACCCTTCCTAGGGCGATAATCTCAGCCCCTTGCCATACCAGTACAAAGTCACTGAAAGAAATTTGGTTGATATAGCCGGAAATGGCCGGGTAATCGAATAGAATCCGGGCGCCTGCACGGAGGTCAATACTGGCTTCAGTATTGGGTAAACGATAAACCCAGGAAGAATATTGGTCTGTTGCACTTGGGGCCATGTCCGTGGTTCCTTTGCTCCGGAGAATGATAAGTGCTTACGTGTAGTCTGTATAAATAATAGGCCAGGATGGGGTGGTTTAACATTGGTCTGAAGGCATACTCAATTCTTCCATTATTCAGGGATTCGTAATAACTTGCGCGGGTTGAATAACATCTGTGGCATTGTCGATAAAGCTAACCTAATCGATGAATAAGGTGGACTTGGAGAAAAATGACAGCAGTAAGGGATACGCTACGTAAGTTAAGACGGAATACTCTGCTACTAATGGCTGGGCTGCGAAAGGCCAGGATCATAAAGGAATCTGACGTTATTCATGCTAGCCGGGAAATGTTCTTTACGGAGAAAGTCTGGTTCCTGTTGGTGGAAAAGGATGGTGTTGAAAAAATGGCGGTTTGTCGATGGGTTTTATCGCCGCTGTTTGTCACACGACTTTATATTGATAGGGAAGGTTTTGATAAAACCCTGTCCTTTTTTCAGGAAGTGAACGATCGGATAACGCCTGACCCTGCTAGTGCTGACTGAAACACTTTTGTTCCCGGAGCTACGGGGAAATATGGTTAAGCGGCTGGCTCGGCTTCTTTCAATCGTTTGTGATATTGGAACGTTGCGGCCATCGCCCGGAACAGGAAGTACAGGAATATGGCCGACATAAAAATACGATCAAAGCTTCCCGTTTGAATCCATATCAATATTTTGATTAGCAGGAAAAGAAAGAACATCAGAGTAGAAGCAACTCTGCTCTTTCGGTAGATGCCATACGCAAGAGCGAAACAGACCGCTGCTGTAAATCCCAGCCACATCAAATAGTCGCTGCCCAAATCGGGCCTTGAACTGCTGTATAACAATATAAGGCCGAGAACCAGTACACCAAGTACCGTTGCAGCAATAGCACCATTGTTAATTTTGTTGATGAGCTTTTCAGGAATCTCTACTTGGGCCGTTATTAGCAAATCTGACTTTGGAGGATCGTATATTGGTTTGTTCATGGTTCATCAAAATATCGTGTTATCAAGATAGCACTCGCTATTCCCCAGGCGGATAAGTTACTAACGATTAGTTATAAAAGATAGCCTTTCAAAATGCCGATTTTCGTCTAGTCTGTTAGAAAGTTTGGCTGATTATTGATCGTTTTCGGAGCTTGACGGAAAGGTAGGTTCTTTGAGAAATGTTCTCATCAATAGGGCGTAGATGGATTGGAGCTTGGTAGTGGAATACGAAACTTCGAAGTTTAAGGATTTCCCTCAACGGTTATGTTTGCTCTCTTCTCAAACTTTTCATCTTCAACAGGCTTTCTGGAATAAAAACTTTCTTTGCAGAGTGGTATGGCTCCTTTCTGTCAGTTTTATAGCAAGGATAGCTCTTCTGAATAAGCAATCTTCATATGATCGATGACATATTATATAAAAGTTGAGAGAAATATTAGCTATATAATGTGAAAAGGGTAATAACAATAATAAAGGAGAATCGTGTTATGGAAAGAATATCTATAACCCTTAGTATAATTATCGTAATGATCATGTCCATAAATGTGTCTGCAGCCAAGCTCTCCATAGGAAATCAGTCTGGGGAGCCATTTCTGTACGACCAAGGAAAGGACTATGTGACGATAAGCTTAAAGGATCTTAATCTGCCATCAATTAATGAGAGAGGCAGTAAACTATTTGAGTTTCTTAAAGAACTGTTCCTAGATAGAAAGAAATATGGGGTTGCATATATACAGGTAACTCCCGAGTTTGGGGAAAAACAAAAGACAGTTATTTTTACATATGAAAGGGACGATGATGAGCGCTATAAATTTAGATATGTAGGCGCAAACAATGGGGTAACATATTTGATAAGCTCACCATTTATTTATGGAGGGCCAGTGTCTATAGATGTGGTACTTAAGGAATGGGAAGATGAAGTGGCTAGCTCTGCTGTAAAGACAATACTGAGTGCTACAGAATCTTCACCTCTTGCTGTTGAATATCAAAATATACTATCAAATGTAACGTTATTGCTTGATCTGGTGGAGGCTCTTTTTCCTCCCGACTCCACTGAAGAAGCACTGTCTTTAAAATTGAACCCAGCGGACATTAAGAAAAAAGATATTCAGATTTCGGGAGAAGGAGCTGATTTCTTTAAAATTACATTAACAACCATCGGCTCTTTTTTTATGGACTTTGATACTGAAAACGGCTTACGAAGAGCTCATATTGAAAATATAGATGCATGGAAACAAGTTTTAAATAATGCTGATAAGAACCTTTCGTCCGATGGTAAAGAACCATTAGTTGCTGTGGTTCAATCTTTTTCAGATTATGTGTCTACTTTACCCATTAATAGAAATGATAAAGCGATATTGACTGCTTGCGCAATAAATGATTGGGCTGATAATGCTGTAAATGGTAATACTTCTTTTGAGGACGAGAAAGTTCAATTTACTGCGCATGATTACTCTAAGTTACCAACCTCCAACCTTGAATTAGTTAGAAATAGTAGGTGTGACTTTAGCGGTGTAAACTGCAATTCGTCGAATTGTCTTGCAATGTCAGATTTTATTAATAAGTCTTCCAGATCTAGCGCTAGGAGAATAGCGTCTAAGTTATATTTGGACGGAGAGCTTACTATTACGCTGTCCGACTCTGAGATTGTGCTAACTCCTGATGAATATATTTCTTCGTTTAGAATTATCCGCCCAGCATTTTTTCAGATTGAGCCTACCGGACCAAACTCTTGGAGTTATTACTTTCAGAAAGGGTCTCTGGATGTAAGAATAAATGGCGATCGTTATATGCCTTATGACATTCGTATAGATTTAGTTAAAGAGACCGTGTCAGAAGCTAGTAGATATATTGTTTCTGGTATTGAAATAGATACATCTAGTCTTGTAGCAGGAGCCAATTAGGGTGGGACTGTTTAGAAGTGTCCGCAGTAACGGGGTAGAACCCGGGTAACTTCTACCAACATAAACGTTTATTGTATTCCATGCATCGGTAAGAACTTCTTTGTGTGGGAAATATAGTGAGCGAACGTAATCTATGGGTAATTGAGTCAAAGCATACAGATCCGAATGATTTTTACGTCAAGGTAGATGGGGCTGAGTTTTATTCTGCCTATTGGATGGTTTATTCGTCTTCAATACAGAATGCTGAAGAGCTGGTGCTAGAGACATCAGAGGACTTGGGCTTGGGTGATGTGGATATTGTTGATATCCAACAATACCGGGACAATGCGGTAGTTGTGGATTCGGAGATAACTGAGAGGCTAAGAGCCTTATCAACAAAAATAGAGGGGCCGGAAGAGGCTCAGTTAGGCGCTTGGGTATCGTTAAGAAAAGGGCTTTGGTAGAGGAAAAAAGAGACCAGCAGCGTTGGATTAAGGAAGATACTGTTTTGAAATTAAGCTGACCTGGCTTTAATCATTCTATGACTGCTGACATGAAGCATCACTATGCCGTAACGTGGCCACCATAATAATTGAGTTATAACAAATTACTTCCGTGATGAATTATAAGAGTTGGTTATGGAAGCTGAGTTGATATTTGCTTGGTCAAATGGAACTCCTAGCCTGAAAGGATTGTACTAGATTGCCATTCAGCATGATGAAGGAGCCAGGTTTTTCTGACTTTGCAAACTGGAATGGTGACTCATGGGATTTGGATGTTGATGGTTCCGTAGTAGCCTCTATGGATTTCAGAGTTTTAAGAATCAGTTGAGTAAATCAGCACAAGAAGTTGAAACTCTCTCTTTGAGAGCTTTTGCATATATATAATACTGACAAGAGAATCTATCTGAATATGGGATGCTGCTAATGTCTGGCACAGTCATACTTTTTGATATTGAGTCAACGTCGAATAATTTCATTAGGAAAGTCGTTGATGAATTAATAACGATATCTCAAAGTACTTTCTTATTGAGGCCGACAGGAGTGCAGCCTCTATCCAACTCGCTGCAAATATATGAGCTGACTAAATCCTGGCCTCGCTGGGTGTCGAGGCCGTGGGTTGTTGCAGGTAGAAGTAGCAAAGAATCCGGGGACGTTTTATACAAGGGGCCATTTATTGAGGACTGCAGAGGCAAAGGCTACAACGAGCAGGTAAACGGGCTCTTGAGGGAGTTTGATTGGGCCATTTTTTCTTACTTCACTACTTTTCAAAGTGATGTCTGCAGTTTTATTACATCTGACATAACCTTGACAGAACTTCCCATCTTTAAAGCCCTAAAAGATGGCGCATGTGATTTGCATCAGTTTGACTCCAATCCAATAGAATGCCTACGAACGGCCACTTTTTATGATTATGACGTCGAAGGATTGTTTCCCTATGAAGCGGCAAAATTACGGGGCGAACAGTCACCTCTGTTGTTGTGTAGCATTGCTTTGCAAAGCAAAGACTTATACCACAAGTGGAACCACGAAAAGGATGAATGCGAGGAGAGCGTTTGGTTTCAACAGCCAATCGAACAATTAGAAACAGTTGATGAATTCGTTACTGACTATATGGGGTATAAGTTTAAACACTGTTTATTCCGCGTAAACGCGGTAACGCCTTACCTGGATATCTGGGGGGAGGCTAGCTATGACCACTCAATCGCGGAAGCAACGCTTTCTGCAGATACTGATTTTTCTGCCCTTAAGAAATACCTGGAGAACAAATGCTCTTTTGAAATTAATAGAGAGCTTGATCAGATCTGTACTTGGTCTTATGGGCAAGTCTATGGAGGTGGGGCGGATGAACATCATGCGATATTTCGCAGTTGTGATTCTGATATTACCCAACAAATATGGGAAATGGTGGGTGAGGAACAAATAAGTAGATTTTGAGGGCGCGGCCTGATTAAAGTTTTTTTGCCAGATTAATGTGATTAGAGGGCTTTAGGTAATGAAGCAGTTTAGGGGGAAATCAAATTTCAAAGTTGGTTCAGGAAGTATGGAATAATGACAGCTTTCAATTCTTTCGCAGGATATGTGTTCATACTCTCAGTGCTTGTCTGGTCTAGCGCCGTATATGCCAACAAAAAAGAACGTCCGGATTATCTGGATGAGGCTGCGTTCATTATGTTTATGGCAAACGAGACGACTAAGTACTGTGAAAATTTGGTTCCCGATGAAAAGGCGTTTGACAGATTCCAGGAGCACCTGTCTCAGCGATTGACTGAGGATGGTATCTCTAACCCTCAGGAAGAAGTAGAACCCATGCCGTTGGCAACGATCGTGTTAATGGGAACCAAGGAAATGGAGAAAAAAGGGGGACCGTTTATGTTTAACGCTGAGAAGTGGTGCCAGTATGGTCGAAATGAAATCAAGAATAAAAGTGAGATTGGACTGCTCCTGAAAGAAGATGAAACTCTGTCTTTGGGGGCAATCTTTCGAAGGTTCTTTGGGCAATAGTTTTGTTTTATTTCTTAAGATATGCCCCAGAATGACAATACAGACACCCCAATGGATTGCTGGAAGCTCTCCAGGGAAAGCCGCTAACGTACATTTTCTTGTGGCCATACAATATCCGACAGGTCTGGTTTACGATGTTCTACCCTGGGCTTTTGAGCCGCCGGGGGATTACTTTTGGCGTGGCTTGGATAGTGCTGCGGCGAAAGTGGTTGGTTATATGGAATTAACCCGTGCGATCGAGTGGGCCACTGGAGTTGGAAGCCAGCAGGACATCCTTTCCGCAGGCAATGTTGACAAGCTAGTGTGGAAAACTGGTGAACCAGAGGATAAAAGTCAGGGGTACGTTGTTTCGCTTCCATCTCATTACAATCTTTTGACATGGATTGAAGACGGTGACGACAGTGAATGGCTTTTCCCGACAAGAGAAGAACTTGATACCGGCTATGACCGTTATATTTCGTTACCTGAGTTTCTTCGCTACATTGCCAAGAATCTCAAATTCTCCGTGTAACTAAAATTGAGTCTGGAATTCAAGCCCTGAGTATAGATGTAGAGGTTCAAATCAATTCTGGACTTCTACACGCCCTCTTTTTCTAGTTCTCTGCCGGGCGGGGAGTCTGTCTTCTCAAGCGTCTTATTTGAAGCCCGATAAAAGTGCCTGCTACTGGTAGTGCCAGTGTGAAGGGAATATCAATTACCCATGTAGGGTACCAGAATTCACCAAGTATTAGAGACGTGGATATCACGCCAAAGGCTTCGGATAATATACTGATAATAATCGCGTGAAGATAAGGCTTGGTTTCAATACGGCTAACAAAAAAGGCATATATGATGAGGGATAGCAATATCCCTGCTAAAACATTCCAAATAACGTTCCACTTATACCCACCGTCGCTATTGTCCAGTGTAATGTAAGCAATCAATGTGCTTAGAAAAATCGAAGACAAAATTAGCACTGCTGTCCAAAGAAGGATAAATCCGATTCTCAATTCATTTCACCTTTTATTGGTTTGCCAAAGCATAGATATAGATTGATAGAAAGCATTCAAACGGAACGTATCAGAAAATCGCCACAAGCTCTATAGACTCTCTGCCGCCAATTTTCCATACTTTCGTTATGATTTCCATCCCAACAGGTACCCAAATGATTGCCAAAGAATACCAGGATCGCATCGCTGAAATGCTGGCCGGAGGTCAGAGGAAGCTGCTGGGTATTGTTGGGCCGCCGGGGTCGGGAAAGTCGACGATCTCACAAGCGATTCTGGAATTGGCAGGTGCATTGGCGGTTGTTGTTCCAATGGATGGATTTCATCTTGCCAATGCAGAGCTTGTTCGCTTGGGGCGGGCCTCACGCAAAGGTGCTGAGGATACTTTTGATAGTGCAGGGTTCGTTGCGTTGTTGCAGCGTATACGTTGTCAAAAGAGCAGTGAAATTATCTATGCCCCTGAATTTCGCCGTGAGATTGAAGAGCCTATCGCGAATGCGATCCCGATCGTTTCTGACAAGAGGCTGGTGATTGTCGAGGGTAATTATCTACTGCTGGAATCCGGACCCTGGAGGGATGTGCGCGGTTTATTGGATGAGGTCTGGTATGTGGAGGTTGATCATGAGGTTCGCCGAGGTCGATTGATCCAGCGTCACATGCAGTTTGGGCGAAGCGAAGATGAAGCTAAGGCGTGGGTGGCCAGTACTGATGAGCCGAATGCGGTTCTTATTGAGTCAACTAAATCCAGGGCGGATGTTTTAGTGAAGATTTAAAATTTCTCAAGTGCTAGATCCTCCTCCGCAATCAATCTCTGTTTCTCCACCGTAGACAATTCCTATTTTTCCTCTGTAAACAATCTTTGAAGAAAGCTGAAGCCCGGCTTGTGCCGGGCTATTTTGGCTAATTCCTGCCAGCCATGACACCGCCGTCAGTGTCCCAGACAGCGCCGGTCACCCAACTCGAATCATCGCTGAGCAGGAACGAAATGGTATTCGCCACATCCCCTGGTGTTCCGATTCTCCCGATAGGATGGAAAGCATCAAATGTCGATAGGGTCGCATCCACTTCACCGGGATCAATGAAAGCTTCATAGATCGGCGTCTTCACAACTGCCGGAGAGACGGCATTCACGCGGATGCCATATTCGGCCAGTTCCATTGCCATGTGCTGCGCAAGAGAATGCAGGCCGGCTTTTGCCATGGAGTAGGCTGAGGATGGTGTCGCCTTGATGGCCTGTTTTGCCCACATTGAACCTACGTGAACGATAGAGCCGCCTCCATGTGCAGCCATATTCTTTGCAACTGCCTGGGAAATGAAGAACGTGGCTCGGTTTAAATCCAGGTAAGCGTTGTAGTCTTTGTGGTCGTGTTCAAGAAATGAGGTCGGCTTGAACTTTCCTGCCGCATTCACCAGATATTTGATATGACGGTTGTTGTCAGCGACAAAATCGATCACGTGCTGGATATCTTCGGCGTCATACAGGTTGGCCTGCAAGGTTTCAACCTGTCCTGAATCCGCAAGCTGTTGTCTGGCATCGTTTAGTTTTGCGGCAGAGCTTCCAATAATGATGGTGTCTATGCCGCGTTCCAGAAGCTGTCTTGCTGTCGCCAGACCTATTCCGCTGGAACCGCCCACAAGCATGGCCAATGGGGAGGATTGGTTTTTCATAAGTTTATCTCCGTCGATAGTTATCAGGTTTCGTCGCGATAAGCCAGGATCGCTGCAAGGTGTGGACGGATCATAAGAAAGCTTGTAGATTGTTGAAAAGTAGGCACAATTCGGTGCGGTAGGTACTTAGTGGTATACATTGATGAAAACTCAGGAAAAAAATTCTCAAGAAAGTCTCCTCCTGAGCAAAGTGCGCGTATGGTTGAGACGATTTTTGGCTGTAAATGGTCTCTCACCGTGTATCAACTTTTGCGAAACGATATTAATCGGCCGGGAGAAATGGTGCGGAGTGTTGAGGGTTTGACCACCAAGGTGCTCAATGAATGTCTGCGGAAAAATGTTCGGTTTGGTATTTTGGAGCGTATGAGCTACAACGAAGTACCACCGCGGGTGGAATATAACATCACACCGTTCGGTACCAAGTTTATCCGCATCCTCGATGAGCTTGAAAAGCTCCAAAGCGAGATAGAAGGTGATATGCCGGTTTAGACAGACTTCTCGCGGAGGTTTCGGGTGACGGGACAGATAAACAACCTATACAGGATGCTGAGGCAAAACCTGAACTAAGTTGTTTATCTTAATTCTTAATAGAAGAGCTTATTTCATCGTTGGCACTGAAATGCCTAATGCTGCAAGCTTATTGTGGGCCTGTTGCATCGCGGCAGTGACTTCAGGGTCATTTAAGACAAGCTCATAGAGATCTTTATTCCCCTCGACGGCCGAATAATAATGCGAGCAACTGTCAATAACCTGGTGAAGGTGTGAGGTGACACCCAAGGCCTCTTTCTTGACGGTATCGCTGGCAATATCACCTACAATGGCGGAGGCTATCTCCCTATCCTCCACAAACAGGAGCAGGTCATTGGTGAGTAGTCGGTCTCGAAAGGCTTGTTCAAATTCGCTGGGCATAGTCATAGGGTCCCTCCTTTTATCCGTTCGGAATAATGTCCATTTGTTCACTCATAGACAAGAATAGCCTGTCACGGAAGGCAGGTAAATTGATCTTGAGCAAAAAATGAGCTGAAGAGACTGTCAGGTGGAGAAAAATGGCAGACAGTTTGTACGCATAGGTTTCAATCGACTGGGTGTTACAGAATGTTCTGTTGCGTTTTTGCTCGGAGTTGTTACGTCCCAGGTGGTTTTCGATAGCAAGCAGCCGGCTCAGAGTCGTCTACACTTAATGGGTATTGCTGTCACGAAAAGGAGATTCGAAATGGCTGATTCAGCAGAGACCCAGGCCTCTACCACAATACCTACTACTCCCTTGTATACACCTACCACTCCCTTGTATACACCTTCTATGCGCCGACATATACGGGCGGCAGAGGACCATTTGCTCAATGCGTCCGAGCCTCTGCGTCAGTGTTCACCGGAACAGATGCTTTATCATCGTTATCAGGCTTCAGGATCCCCCCATGGACCGGCTTTGTATGCGGTCAAGGGCGAGCATTGGAATGGAGTATGTCCGGCGTTTCTTGATTTCATCAATGAGTTTCGGTTTCGGCCAGAGGATATGGGTTACGCTGAGTGCGGTTATGGCATACAACGACACCGAGATTTTCTGCGTCGCTTAATCGTCCAGGAGCATGACCTGGGTGAGTTGGAGCGTGGTGGGGCAGGAGAGATTGATGTGGGTTGTCTGGCGATGACAACGCGAATGGCGATGTATGACCTGGCTAAAGTTGCCTACAAGGAATTCAAAGGACGGTGGCCCGGAATGCAACCGGTTGCACTGGTCCCAACGCCCGGTTGGGACTATCGGGGGATCTTCAGGGATGTGGGGTTTGACGTGTCCTACCTGCCCATCCGGCCGGAAAAAGGCTGGAAACCGGATCTGGCCGAATGGAAAGATCTTGTCGGGGCATACCGACAACACCCGTCTAAACGAGTGGCTCTGGTGGTGAGTAACCCTCAGCACAACCCGACCGGGATGCAATGGCCGGCGGAGGTGACTGAATTCCTGTTGTTGCTGTGTGCGGAAGAAACGGCCTATCTGTTGATTGATGATGCTTATTTCAATGTTCATGACCCCAGGGTTCCGGTTGTGAATCATTTAAAAACCATACTTCGCAGACTGAATGAGCGGGGTGGCAGTAATGCCATGACCCGGTCCGGTATGTTTGAGCGCTGGATGACCACCCGTCCGTTTGGCAAGCAATTCAGTTGTAATTCCATGGGCGTGGCGGCAATCACCACATCTCCTGCTTTGCTTCGTCAGCTGGCCAGGGAATCCTGGATTAACCGATATCACTGCAATACCCACAATGCTGAACTGATGTGTGCCTGGTTGGCGACGGAAGCCGCTGCTGACTGGACTGTGGAAACCGGATTGCTTTACACGCGTCAAAAGGAACGGGTGAAAGACAAGCTGGTACACCAGATGGGCTGGCCGGAACAGCGTGTCTGTATCGGGCCTTCCACCTCCTACATGATGTTCGCCGTGCCAGAGGTCTACCAGAATGAACCTGAGGGTATTGATCGTTTCCGGGATGATCTTTTCTACGCGACCGGCACATTGCTGTGTGCTTCTCTGTTCAATCAACAGGCCCCGGCGCCCTATGTGAGAATGCATTTGGGTAGCCACCCAGACATCGTCGATGAGTTTATCCGCCGTTGGCAGGAGGCGGGCCTGAACTATCGCCAGGAGAGCCTTTTTCCTGGTGTCGATGCGTTAAAGCAGCCACTACCGCAGCAAAGATTCCGCTTGGAAGCCGAGAGTGGGGTGGAAACGGAAAAGCCAAATGAGCGCTAATGAAGACAGACAAGGGACATCGGAGTCGGGTGGGCCCAGGTCATTTGAATCGGTTGAGGCTGTGGTGGCGAGAACAGGCGGCGCAAGCTAGTTTTAAATGAGATACAACCCAATGTGCTTAGCCGACTGTGCTTGTTAGACAAAGTCATCGAGTTCGATAGTGGTTCGACGATTAAGTTGAAAGCACGGCGGGCTCGGTGATGTCTTGAATACCCTCAATGTCTCATTCAAGGAACGGTCATGGTTCGCTTCATATATCTGCTCATTTTATCTTTTTTCAGTACCGGCCTTTATGCCTTTGACATGGATGCCTTCCGGGATGCGGTTTCCCAGCATGAAAAGGTATACAGCGATTATACTTCGTCGGCTGCCGCCCAGCGTTTGTTTGATGAAGGTAAGGTCAGTGAGGCAAATGATGAAATAAAGAACCTGGTGCCTGATGAGCAAAAGACGGCTTATGACTACTTCCTATTGGGCAATATGCTATTTGAGCTGGACAGGGAATCCAGTTTCAAGTTTATGAAAGAGGCAGAAAAGCTCCAGCCCGATAATCCATTTATTTTGTACGAAAGAGGGATTCATGAGCATCGGGCGGGTCACTATCTGTCTGCTGAAGACTACTATAAAAGGTTTCAGGATAGCGGGCTGGGGGATGGCAACCCCATCGTTAGCGCTTATTTGACCCACGTGTATTTAATGAATCGTAAAGTGGAGGATGCCTTTCGCGCGTGGAAGAATGCCGGCTTCGGAAATAACCACACCAGTATAGAGAAGGCGATGTATACCGTCTTTTCTGATACCGATCAGGAGCATGAAAGGGAGTCGCTCATTAAGGCGATCAAAACCGGAGACACCCATAAGTTATGTGATTTATACGAACTGGATGCCCATTGGGAAACAGATTGGTGGAATCATAAACCCAAAGAAAATTATCTGGAATATGATCGGGAGTTAGCCAAAGATATCTTGCGACCGGGCAGCAGGGATGAGGGATATTTTAAGTTTTGCAGCTCAACGGAAAGTGTGTCTGACGAGGTGTATGCAAAGCAACTCCGAGACCTGGAAGTGCTGAGTGGAAAAGGGCGGCTGCCGGAATCGCCGGCTTTGGTCTACAGTATTCTGAAAAATGTCATGTTGAGGAAACTGTTAACGCCACAGGAATTTCTGGAGAAATTCGAACCTCAATTGGTCAGTTATTCCAAGCAACATCCTGACGCCAGGGAATACTTTGATGTATTGGCGTATCTGTACGTCAATATCGGTGATTCTGAAAAGCTCAGGGCGATAGACTTACATGGATGGAAAGTGCTCAGGATTGAAAAGTATGCAGAAAGCTATGTGGTCGGGCAACGATACAATGAAAAAGAGTACCCGTCTGTGCTGGAAGACGCTCTTGAAGATTTTCCTCTCAGCCAAATGCTGAATAAACTCAAACTGGCAGATGCACCACCGGATAAATCCGTTAAACGAGAGGCGTTGATAGATTTTGTGGCCTCTCAATTCCCGGACGTAAAAAATAACTGGAAAGGTCCTTACAGATTAAATGATTTCATGGCCAGTTTGAGGTACGAGTTAGATCAATTGAATGACTAGTTCTGAAATAACGAGTTGTGTTGAAATAATGAGTCATGTTGAAAGATAGATGCGACCTTCACAGGCTGGTGTTGCTTGTGGCTTATGAAGGTCGCTCGCTGGATTATTGGCATACCCAGTAATGCTGCCGCAAGTGGCTCAGGGAGCATGCTTAATAGAAGCAATAGAAGCAATAGAAGCAGTTCAGATTTGAACTGCTACAAAATGCTCAATCGAAATGATTTACAGCGATGTCGTTTGCTGTTGTGTCATTGTGCGTCCATATGGCGATAGCTGAACCGTCAGCGTCAACCGCTACCTGGGGATTAGTGCCGCTTCCCAAGGTATCGGATTCAAGCAGTTCTGCATCACCCCATTGCCCATTAACGCTCGTGTATCGATTTGACCAGATATTGAACTCTCCTGCGGGGGTATTGTTTTGCCACACGACAATAATATTCCTGTCATTATCAATGGACAGTTGTGGTTTGGATGACATTCCCTCATTGTCGATTTCAACAAGAGTTGCTCCAAGCCATTTGCTGGCAGTGCTGGAATATCGATTGGTATAGATATTTCTATGACTGCCGTCATACTGCGCCCAAACGGCCACTGCATCACCATTATCATCGAAGGCAATTTGCGGGGATTGCGCATTGCCGGTATCGTCTGTCTCGACCAAGGCTACATCGCCCCAGCTGCTGTCTTCCGAAGAATAACGGTTAGCATATATGTTGACGCGAGCCCCGTCGGATTGTTGCCAAATCGCCATGACATTACCGTCCGCGTCGATAGCCAACTGAGGGTATTTGGCGTCACTGGTATCGTCTAACTCTATCAGGGTTGCAGTTCCCCAGGTTTTATCGGCGACAGAGAATTGATTAGCGTAAATACTGTTGCGTGTTCCATCTGTTTGATGCCACACAGCAAAAGCGTTGCCATTGGAATCGAATGCCACCTCCGGGTAATCGGCCTCACCTCTATCATCCGTCTCAATAAGAGTTGCGGTCCCCCAGCTATTGTCGGCCGCAGAATAATAGTTGGCATAAATATCAACCTGGGCTCCACTATTCTGATACCAGACAGCCATGGCGTTGCCGTTGTTATCCAGGGCAATTTGAGGAATATCCGCTAAGCCTCGTCCATCTTCTATCAGAACCGGGCCTTCCCAGCTTTTATCCGTGGCAGAATAACGGTTGGTGAAAATACTGGTTTCAGTCCCATCGGACTGACTCCATATTGCCATGGCATTGCCTGCATTATCGAAAGCAACTTGTGGATCATAGGAGATGTATTTTTCATCGGACTGGATAAGTGTCGCTTCCCCCCAATTACCCTCAGATGCTGAATAACGGCTGACATAAGTGTTGTAACGAGGACCAATAATTGCCTTTATCCATATGGCAAAGGCGTTACCCTCTGAGTCAATTGCCACCTGTGGAAGATCCGTACTATTTCTGCTGCCTTCAAGCAGCGCATATTCTCTCCAATTACCGTCGTTTGTGGTAAATGACCAAGTGTATTCGGCTGCCATGGAATTACCGGCGAGGTCTGCAATATCCTTGCTGACAGTGGCTGTAATGGTGCTTAACTTGGGGAGTTTATTTGTCGGAGTGTAGGTGACGGTGTTGCTTTGAGCATCGAAGTCCACCGTCCCGGTGATCGCGTCCGTATCACTGGTTAACGTGATGCTGCCAGCGGATACGCTCTTGCCGAGAATATCTTCATTAAAGGTGGCGCTTACTAATGCTGTTCTATTAACACTGTTAGCCGAGTTGTCGGGCGTGATTGCGCTGACTATAGGCGCAGTGGTATCGGGAGGGGAATCAGAGCCTCCACCTCCGCCGCTGCAAGCGCTGAGAAATACAGCCAGGGCTGAAAAGGAAGCTATTTGGAAAGTGCTGGACGTCATTTAGTTATCCTTAATGTTATCAATATTATCCTGACGGCTTGTCCGCAATAAATGTGACAGTTACCTCAAATAGCGAGGCATCTTATTGGAAAAGCTGAGGATGTTACAGCTTTTGTGTATGAAGGTTTTATTTAGCCTTGGTTCCGCTTGTTGGAGACTGAAGCAACAACAATTGTGAGGAGTAGAGAGGCTAGGGCGGGGATGATGGGCTGCTACTCGAAATCCCAATTGTCTAATCCGGGCAGCACTTCAATACTCGCCCAGCTGGTTTCATCATTCTGGCCAAAGCCGCACACGAATATCTTCAGGGGGATCGTGGGAGGGGACTCTCTGCCGTTTTCCCGATGACCGTGCCACATACAGTAGATCTGGTCCAATACGGCTGCGGTTACTCTCACTTCTTTAATTTCATTGGGTGGTGCGTAGAAGCCGAGGGCTTCTTTGGTGATTTCGCTGTGAGCCAGAACCGATAGGGCTACCTGCTTTTTAAGTGCTTCAGGGTCGGGAAAGCTGTCCCAGCTTTGTGGCATTAATGAGGTGAAATCCAATGTAATTAACTTGTGAATCATATTTGAGCCACTACACAGACTATGTCCTGGTCACTATCTGATACGTGCCGTCGGTACGTGAAGATTGAAACAGAGATCACATTGGAGCCTGGTTTTGATTGAAAAACGCTCTACTTGTACGTTTTAGTATCGATTGAGATGAAAAAACATGAATATAATCAATAAATTATATGTTGTGGTCTTAGGTGGAATTGCTAATGTAATAAACGTTTCAATTTCATGATACTTGGCGCGTGTAATGGCGGGTCTATGAAGACTGCTGTTGCCTCTAAATATGTCTATATCATGGTAATTGAGGAACCTATGCCATTTGTGAGTAAATTCCTGGGACGTAAAAAGCTTATTAAAAGTCAATGGTTGGTGATGTCGCTAGCCGGGACGATGAGCGCTTCAAGCCTCGCCATTGTCAACGGGTCTATTGTTGATGAAAGTGTTAGCCCTGCCTGGATGGTGGCTTTGTTAGCGACAACAGAATCAGTGGGGGGCGCGCTGACAAGTGATCGGCAGTTTTGTGGAGGCATGTTGGTTGCTCACGACTGGGTGCTGACCGCGGCGCATTGCGTGAACTCCACTGCCCCCACCGATATCGAGGTGGCTATTGGAATCAATGATTTGGATGATCTCGACGACGAAACCAAACGTCAGAGCATCCAGACTCGAAAAGTGGATAGAGTATTAATCCATCCCAAATATTTTGACGATGAAAGTCCCTGGAGAAGGTTAGGCATTCTTGAAAATGATGTTGCTTTGATCAGGTTGAAAGATCTGGCAGATCCTAACACTCCCCTGGCACCACTCACAGACACTCTGCCGGTATCCGGCACTGCGTCCAAACTCTATGGATGGGGGCTTGCCCAGGAAGAAAAGAAAGATTCCAAGGACATTGAATACAATGGATACAAAGCGGTAATCGAGGAGGTTGTAGAATCTTCTGTCAGTTACCCCTGGCTTGAAAGTCTTGATGTAGAACTCAACACTGCGGAAGTTTGCGGAAGCACCTTCTTGCCGATGTTTGAGAAAGGGGTGGAAGAAGGAACCAACGAGCTGCCTCAGGCGAAAGCGAACCTGGAAAGTTTAAATGCCATCAAGCACTTTTTAACGCTGGATATCAATGATCTGGTGGATGCTGTTACGGAAGCCCGTGAAAAACAGGAACTGGCATTAAATGCCGACGATCTGGAAGAGTTCAAGAAGTATAAGTCTGAAGAGGATTCCCTCGTAAGCGACTATGAGCTGTTGACTGAAATGCTTGAAACGGTCACTTCCCAAAGCGAAGAAATTGCCCAGGATGTCGCCGATCTGCCTGCTACGATCCAGTATTTGAAAAATGATTATGTCATTCCAACGAATAGCCTGTGTGTAACCCCCGTTTATGATCCCAATTCCGGCCCATGTTATGGCGATAGCGGTGGTCCATTGGTGATGGATGACAATGGTGTGGAAAAGATTGTTGGTATTGCCAGCTTTGTGGGCGGAGGTTGCGCCACCCCGGATTCGGGCAGCTTCTACACGGGTGTATTCCGTTATAAAGATTGGATGGAAGAAACCATGAAGGCAAACCGGGCATACTAAGAAGCCCCGGTAGCCTTTATTATTGGGTATGCCTTTGGGACAAGAAACTGGCTGTTAAGCCTGGCATGTCCCGGGGTTGCCCAATAAGCCTCAGCTTGGAGTTGATCAGGCCTGCTGCTCCAGCATCATACATGCTATTTTTTTATAATTCTGTCAGGGTCTGCCCGCCACAATATTCTGTCCATGTGGAGAGAATGGATAGGGATAGGAAGTGCAAATACTGCGAGACATATGACGGCAGGCACTGGCTTCAAGGTATATCAGGTATCCACTGATTCAGTTGGCTAATCACTCCATCCTCAACTTGCTGGCTACAGATGATGTAACGGTTGTCCCCGGGAGGGGCGTCGCTGAAGTGGATGTATTTGTAGTCCCTCACGGTGAAACCGGAAGCATTGATCAACCCTTCGGCTTCGTCTTCTGCGATAAAGAAATAGTCGGCGCGATCAACGTTCAGCATTAAAAGCATATTGATATTTTCGACGGTGACCTCCAAAACTTCCGGCTGGACCTCGGCGATTAGTTTGTCAATATAGGTGCCGTACGAATAACCGCTCTTCACCAGCAACCGAAGACTTTTATCACGTAAGGTTTCTTCAATGCTGTGGCCGCTGTTCATTTTACTGTTGCTTGCCAGGGCCAGGCCGATTGTAGGCTTGTCGCGATAAATGGGTTTGCTGTACTTGGCATAGGCTTCCCTCTCACGGTTTTTGAACCAGCCAATTGAACAGTGGCGTCCTTGGTTTCTTTTGATGATCTCCAGTTGCCTGCTTGAGGGGGTCAGAATCCAGCGGTGAGGGATTCCGGCACTCTGAAAGGCGATCGTTGCCGGTGTTGCGGTCAAGCCCACGACAATGCCGTCTTCAACGGTGGTCATGTAAGGGGGGCGCTCATGATAGTGAATAGCGATACGGTTATCTGCCACCACTATCGTACTGGAAATCAACCCGACTCCAAGCGCCAGGCTTTGCCATGTATATTTCATACAACGCCATAAGAAAAGGTCCATGATTGCCCTCCCATGTGTTGTTTCGTGAGCTTTTATTCTGTTGTTACGTAAAGGATAGCCCAGTCAGTTCTCAGGTACCCGGTAGATGAAGTAATTATCTTTCCAGTATCTGAAATGCAACTGACGGGAGGAGGGAATGAACCTGAAGTAACCGCCAGCAGGCATTTTCAGAAAGGCTTCTTTTGTCCCAGTTTCTACTGCATACCGTCTGTTTCTAACGGCTCACTCGCCGGGCGTAGCACTTTTCAACAACTTCTGGTGTAACGTGACATACTTTGCCGTGAGTGTGGACCAGAGCGCCCAGGTTGAAGTTGAAGCCAGATCTTCTGATATCTTAAACCGGTGCTCAATAGTCCGCCAATCACTCGGGCCGAAAGGCCTTGTCCTGCTTAGTGCCTGCTGTTATGGCAGGCGCTATTATTGTGGGAGGTACTATTATTATGGAAGGTACTATTATTATGGAAGGTACTATGGGCTTTGCTATCTGGGATGCTCAACCGGTTTTGGTGGCTGCTATTTTTGAGATCTGTTCGTCGTATATTTCCAGCCAGTCATCCAACAAAGCTTTTATATCTTCCATGGTCACTTCTTCCTTATCAGACTGGGAATCGATTCCTTTGCGAAGGATTTCTCCTTTGAGTTCACCTGTTTGACTATCTATCAGTTTAACCTCCAGAAAAACCTTGACCACCTGAGGGCGCCGATCTGTTGCTGTCTGAATAAGCGTTCTGGCGATGGCAACCGGTAACACAATCTGGCGTGGTCTCAAGTCTTGCGTTTCCGAGACGATTCCCGTGATGGCTGGAGATATGCGCAGAGTTCCCGGACCTGGTGTCGTTGCCAGAATACCATGTTTCTCAGTCGCTTCCCGTAGCCCCTCATTGAGGTAATTCGCTACTTGGTTGGCGGTGCTGCGATGCTGCTCCTGGTCAAGTGTCATCATTGGAAATACTTTAATGTCGTCCAGCAATATATGTTCGTAGCTGCTGATGTCATCTGACAGCCAACGAGAGCCTTTCATGAAATCCAAGCTTTCCATCCTGTCATAGTGATCCAGGTAACCAGAATAATCTTCTTCTTCAATCATGTGCTGCGTTGTGCATGCATTAAGCAATACAGTGCTGACGATGAGAAGATAAATGCAGGGGGCAATTACTTTCATAACATTCCTTATTGTTTCATTCAGGGGGCAAAGAATACTTCTACCGGGTATCTATGATTATGGCTATCAGGTATCAAGATAGCACCATTGTAAAGGGACGTGGATTCAGGTTAGTTTTTCCGTTTGAAAAAGGAAGAGATATGGAAGAATTGATTCAGAAGGCAAAAAGTTACGCGATAGGGGCGCATCGCCGCATTGACCAGCGACGTAAGTATTCCTTTCAGCCCTATGAACATCATCTGAAGTCTGTTGCTGATATTCTGAGTCAGGCTGGAGCTGACGAAGAGATGATCGCAGCGGCATGGCTGCATGATGTGGTAGAGGATACCCCGGCGACATTTGAAGATGTTGAACGGGAGTTTGGGCAGTCAGTAGCTGAGCTGGTGAGAGAATTGACGGACGTTAGCCGGTTACAAGACGGAAACCGGTCTATGCGCAAATCTATTGATCGGGAACATACGTCAAACGTCAGCGATCGAGCGCAGCAGGTGAAGCTGGCAGACCTGATCGATAATTGTCACGACATCTGCTCCCATGATGCCCGCTTTGGGAAAGTTTATCTTGAGGAGATGCGGGAGTTGTTAAGGGTCATTCGAGACAAGGATTCCACTCTTTATAGAAGGGCTGAAAAGCTTTATTTCAAATGGGATCAACGACTTTCGAAGAAATCAGAGGAAGGTCGTGGTGAAGGTGCTCGCGAAGGTATTGGTGAAGAAGGCACTGGTGAAGGGCAATCTGTGCGGAAGCCCAGGCTGTTTCCTGCTGAAACCCGTCAATCAATGCTCCGTACCTTGGAGTTTATTATGACCGGGTACTGTGCCAGGAATATCGCCCGTCCCGCGAAAGAGCCTGGAGTGTCATTGTCCGAGAATCAGATCGTCTCTCCTGAAGCGCCATTGTCCTTGGTGGTTAATGAGTTGACCTATTTTGATACCTGCTATGTCCGTACAGATGGGCGTATTACACACCAAATCCGGCGCAGCGACTTTAATTCGCCGATCGCTAAAATGTGGCTGTTCGGCATCATTATTGTCTATGAACGTTCGATTACCGAACTGATTCGTATGCACTGGGCAGGCGATAGCTGGACTTCCCACATGTCCAAAGGTCGCTTGGAAAAGGCACTTGAGTTTCAGCAGGAGCGACTCCGGCGTGGGGAGGTTACGGAGCTACTCGACTGTTTGCAGTTATCGGACAAATTCGACGTCATCATGTCCAATGATGAGCATCTGGAACGCTATGGATTTAGTACGAAGGCGGCGATGAAACGGGTGGTTAAAGAGCTTGGTGCTTTACGTAATGCATTGGCACATGCTCAGGATCTAACGGACGATCATTGGCCCCAGATTGTCCGGATTTCAGAACGCATTGTAGAAATTACCGGGATGATTCCAAAGAGAGGGGAGTAAAGAGAGGGGAGTAAAGAGAGGGGAATGGCAGAAAATGGCCGGTTATATAGGACATAAGGCATAGATGTGATAGCCAATATCCGCTGCTGCCTGGGTTCTGTAACATAGTCGCTTCTCTTGGCTAGTAGGTTTTCAGCTTCGAGTGGTGTGTAATGGAAAAGCAATACTATATACCTCCTTCATGTTTAGACGATATCCGTTCCTTTGCAGAAAAAGAGAACTTGCCTGAGGTCATTAAGATCGTCAGCAGGCATAACAATGGTGAGTTGACTCTGGATCCCTCTGAAGTCGCCACGGTGGTGGATATTGCAATGCTCTGGCAACTCCAAGCCGAGCTTAAATACCCCTATTGGGATGCCAATCAGCCGAATTACAATCCTGAACACGAAAAGAAATATCTTGATGAACAGGAAGAAAGATGGGGGAAGATCGTCATGTCTTTCGCCTCTGACCGGGAATTTGAAGCCTCCTGCTAGAGGAGGCGCTATTTCAATTCTCGTTGGTTCGTCTGTTAAACGACCATCAATTATCTGAATACTCCTATTTCGCCGAGTCTATCCAACGTCCAGGTAATGAGCCCATTCTGCCGGATGTTCCGATTCGATTAGAGTTCTCAGCCTATGTAGTGAGAGTCGGTCAATACGCTTTCCATCTGTGCTGCTTCGACCGGTAACACGGATATCGTTAGATGGATAAACCGAGAGTTCTACCGGAAAGTCATGATGGATATATATGTGGGTATATTCTCTCAGCCGGTTGTCTTTCCAGATTTCTATGTGTTTTGTCTCATAGTCCCAGTCAAGTTCATCCAAATAGATGAAGATCTCTTCCAACTGATCTGTGAATACGTGGATATCTATGTCACTACCCTGACGAATTCGACCTGTGCTGACGGACCCAATCAGTCTGGGATTAAATGGTGCCAGGTGATCGAGCACATCCAAGGCGACCAGGCGCATTTCGAATAAAGTTTGCTGATGGGTGTCCGCATGATGAAACTTTGCAATGCGATGTAGTTCATCGGATATTTCCCCGTTGGAAGGGAGAAACTTTACCTCCTTGCCCAAGAGTCGTTTGGCAGCCATTTTCTTGGCGTCCAGGTATTGTTCTACATTTTCTTCGAACATCAGTCTTGCGGCTTCTTTGATAAGAAGTCTGCGAATTTCTGTATGTTTTCTGGCCATATTTTTAAGGGCGATAGTTACGCCTTTTAAGTCTGTTGAGGAGCTAGCAGTATGTTTGGCTGCCCGGGGTATGTTGAGGTGCCAGGGTGCTGTGGAACATAGCTGTATGCTGAGAGCGCAATTAAGCGTCAGAACCAAGCCCATTGAGTACGAGCTCAAGTGCTTCTTCTGCTGTCATTACTGTGGCGAATTGGGATCTGCCGTTCATATCCCAGTTCCGCAAGGTGGTCAGGTCTTTTAGTAAAGACGTGCCAGCCAGTTTGTGGCGGGTTTTGGTTGGAGATTTGAGCAGGTCCAAATGATGATATATCAGCCATTCCACGCGCTGGGGAAAAATACTGTGGACCATATCAGCCCCAATTGAGGCGTGATTTTTCTGGTCGACTGATTTCCCTATGTCATGGAATAACGCCGCTGCCCAGAGTTCAGGGTCAGTGGATTGGTGATACGCGAGTTCGAAAACCTGGAGAGAATGGTAAAGTGCGTCAGATTCAGGATGGAACTTTGGAGGTTGTATGACCCCCTCCAGGTCATTGAGTAGCGAAAGAAGGTGAGTGTGGTATTGCCAGAGAGTCTTACTGGTTTGTTTCCTCAATGTGATTCCGGTTTAACCGGCTGTCAATGAATGAAGCTGTCGATTATAGGGAAATATGTCGAAGCGCTGCAACAGTCGAATGTTTCAATCTCCCAGCTTCTTCATATCGCCAACAGGCTTCATCAATTCACCGTCTTTATTCTTGGCATTCCCCACCATTTTACTAATGGGGTAGTAGACCCAGCCTTCCAGTTCCTTTGGTGCCAGCATGGGGCGGATCTGGCTGAGGTCGACGGAGGCATCCAGCCAGGTGTCGAATTGTTCCGGAGTAATCAATACCGGCTGACGGGGATGTAGTGTTTTTAAAGATGGTGAAGCCTCTGTCGTCAGAATGGCGCAAGACTCCAGCAGCTCATCTCCCTTTTCCCATCGATCCCAGATTCCGGCGAAAAAACAGTAGCCGGATTCAGGGCGAATATAAAAAGGCTGTTTGATGCCTTCAACAATGCTCCATTCAATGTAACCGGAGGCTGGGACAATGGCCCGTCGATGTCGAAAAGGACCGCCGAAAGCCTTGCTGGTTTCTACCGTCTCGGCTTTGGCGTTGAACATGGAGTATTTGGCTGTCACTTCCGGTGCCCAATGAGGTGTCAGCCACCAGCGCATTTCGCGAACGATTTTGGCTACTTCATCTTTTATCGCCACCAGAATGTCATCGGTTGGGGCGATGTTGAACATATCCGGCTGTGTCATGGGCTTCATCCCGGACGTGTCAAACCCCATGCCTTCCAAAAGCCCAATGACTTCCGGGCTGTCGATGACGTTGTAGCGACCACACATAACGGAGCCCTGCTCAAGGATTTCAGGTATGTGACTCCATGCCGGCGAGATAACAGGACTGGCTGAGCGCGACATGGTCCGAACTGCCTGAATTCAGTATAGCTCTATGTGAAAGGTAATCGACATGGGAAAGCCTGTAGCTGTGTGTAAGCCTGTCGCTCTGTGAAAGCTAGTAGCTCTCTGAAAAATAGTAGCTGTGTGAAAAATAAGAGCTCTGTTAAAGCTAGTAGCTCAGCAGCTCTATGAAAAATGATAACTGTGTAAAAGATGCCTGCTGGCGAGGAAAGATTGTTGAAATGGAAAATCGGTACCCGACTACCTGACAGGTACCGATTTGGTTTGGGGATAACCGCTAACTATTCCCCAAAAAAAGAGCCACATGTCCCCAAAAAAGAGTTGCATGTCCCCAAAAAAAGAGTCACATGTCTCCAAAAAAGAGCCACATGTCCCCGAAAGGGTTACATGGACTGAAATCCTCCATCCAGTGTGAAGCTCAGGTTTTTCACTGTGTCGTCATCGCTGTAGTCATCGACCCGGATGATTTCCATGGAGAGAGAATTGTTTGCATCCAGACTGCGTTTGCTGATTCTTGAAGACTGCTGCTGGACTTGTTCATTCGGTTCCAGATCGATCGGGGCGCCGGCTTCGATACTAAACTGGCTGCCGTCAACCGTGGAGAACTTGCCGGTCAATGGGGCAATGTGTTTGCGTTTGGATATATTGCCCAGAGTCCATTGCATGCTGTTCTGGCTGAACTGATCGGTCATCCAGCCCCAATCCCACTGGCCGTAGCCACTGATATCCCGATGTACATATTGATCCAGAATATCCTCTGAGGCGTTCAGGTTATTGCGGCCGCCGAACTTGAAAGTTTCCCATGGACGATTGGTTGGATGATCAGTCCGGGCGTTACCGCTCCAGCGCAGGAAGTTCTCCATGGTCACGTTGTACCCCAGCGTCATTTCTGATTCATATGGGATATCCGCTTTTTGCTTGAAGACGGTCAAAGTGATGTAACGCTTGGAGCGTGCCGGCATCTGCGCCCGGTATTGGGCCGACTGTCTTAACACCTCACTGTTACCGTTGGTCTCGCTCCAGCCCTGGTTGGCGGTGAAACCGGCGGTAATTTCAGTGCTGCCGCCAAAAATTTTGAGGTCGAACTCATAGGTATTCTTGATGCTGATGGTCTCGGAAAAAGAATAATCCTCCTGCTTGGACCAGCTTTTGGTTTCATCGTACTCCAGGGTGGCTACAGCGGTATCCTCCGTGTTGCCGTAGTTATATACCACTGCTGTGATGGTTTTCAGGGGCTCCTGATCATAAACCTGTGGTGTTCCCAGTTTCAGAGTGGTTGGGTCGGTATAGAAGCGCAGGTCGGAAACGGTCATTTTCAATCGACTGTCAGACCAGTATCCGTCTGCGTAGGGATCGCTGCTGTTGTAGTTGGCTTGCAGCGTGTATTGCTGGTCGTTGTCGCGGGTAATGCTAAAATCCTCGCCGACCTTATTGGAGGCGGTGCCGCTGCACCAGCCATACCCGAGGAAGTGGGCCAGATAAGTCAGTGGAACATAAAAATCCGGATCACTCACAATGGTATGTTTCAGGCTGGCCATATCCTGGGCGGCATACATCTTATCCTGATAGTCAGGAATATCGTCAGCGGCGGCTAGGGCGGCTGAGGCCTGTATTGATAACAGGCCTGCAGCCAATGCGGTGAATACAAAACACTTAGGTAGATTTTTCATGTTGGTATCCTTGTATTATTTTTGTTCCATGGAGTGCTCAGGAAACTACAACTAAATCGTTTCAGTCAATCGAGCATATGACCTATGCTTTGATGCCGGGATTAGGTGATTTGCACGGACCACTTCGGAAGAATTTGAGACTTATTGTCATCAAGTTGGCCTATTTTTGCTTAGGCAGCTAGACTTAACAGCTTGCACAGGGAAGGCGCTCAAAACTTCGAGTTGACCGGATCTGTGAGGTCAGACAAACAGGAAGGACGAATGGAACAAGCGCAAACCTACGAGGCCCATGCGTTTCACGAACAATTCAACAAAGGCCGGAGTTCCGGCTCTCTCAAAATCACGGCAACCGCGATAGAATTTGATGCCGGAGACGGCCCACAGGGAAGGGTGCGTTTCCCGATTAACCGGATACAGGTCAAAATGGGAGGAGCCAGCAATCGCTTGGTATTCATTACTCATCCCGATTATCCGGACTGGAATCTTTATACCAGTGATCGCAGTGTTTTAAAGAATCCGGATCTGCACCTGGATCCCTCGCTTCAAGGTCAGTTGCGCTCAGCACGTAATGTCCGCCGATTTAGTTGGGCGGTATTATTTCTGGTGGCTTTTTTGATTGTTGCAGCACCGGTTTCTGTGTTTGTTTTCATGGACAGCATTACTGCCGTCGTGGCTCGGCAGGTACCGGTGGAGTGGGAGGAAAAGATCGGTAAAACCGCGTTTGGCCAGTACCAGGTAGAATCCAATCTACTGGATTCCGAGGAAGGGGAAAAGGCTATTGCCGCACTAACCGACCCGCTGATCAACGCCGTGCAGGATGACCGTTTTACGTACAAAATCTATGTCTCAGATTCTCCGGATTTGAATGCCTTTGCTTTACCGGGAGGCTATATTGTCATCAACGCCGGACTGATTTTGGCTGCAGACAATGGAGAGGAAGTGCTGGGAGTTATGGCGCACGAAATCTCCCACGTTACAGAGCAGCATGGAGTTCGTAATATTATTGCTGCTACCGGTACCTATACCTTGATTCAGGCGATGTTCGGGGATGTCAGTGGTCTCTTGGCGACGGTGGTGAATGCAGCCCCGTTTCTGCTCAACCAGAGTTACTCAAGGGACTTTGAAGCCGATGCGGATGAGAAGGGATTGCAGCTATTGCAGCGTGCTGAGATTAATCCCACAGGGATGATCAGCTTCTTTGAAAAGATTATCGAAGAAGAAAAGAAACGCATGGAGCAAATTGAAGACGACGATACCCGGGAGTTGTTGGAGCAGAGTATGGGCTTCTTAAGCTCGCACCCGGCGACGGAAGAACGCATTGCCAGTTTGAGAAAGCAGTTGGGGACAGGGGAAGGTGACTACCGTCATCTGGATACGGAATTCCTGAAGCTGCAGGAGCTGGTTCGGAATTTTGTTGCCGACACGGGCAGTGATGAAGAATTGCCGGAGAATTGAGGGGTGGTTTTTTGATATCCAGGCGAAGGCTTGAGTGTGTATCAAAGACTCTTGAAAAACGGCAGAAGACTCATAAGAACAAAGGATTCAGGGACCTGAATCAGATTATCAAGCAGAGATGAATGAGGCTTTGTATGAAAGCAGAAATTAAAGGCGGTTCCGCATTCAGTTATTTGGATGTGGAGCTTGAAGCTGGGGAGAGTATCACGGCCGAATCGGACGCTATGTCCAGCATGTCGGCCGAGTTGGATATGGCAACCAGACCCAATGGCTCGGTGATCTCGGCATTGCTGAAAAAGCTGTTAGGTGGGGAAACTTTTTTCATTAACCGGTTCAGCAACAATACCGGTGGACCTTGTAAGCTGACACTGGTCCAACCGACACCGGGAGAAATTCGGTGCGCAGAGCTCAACGGTGATTCTCTGTGCCTGCAGCCGGGTGCATTTATGGCTGCGACAGAAGGTGTCACGCTTGGGCTGCGTTGGGCTGGTTTCACTTCTTTTATCGCTCGCGAAGGCTTGTTCAAGCTGGTGGTATCCGGGAACGGAAAGGTCTGGTACGGCGCATACGGTGCGCTGCTTGAGCGGGAAATCGACGGAGAGTATATCGTCGATACCAGTCATCTGGTCGCTTATGACCCTTCACTACGTCTCAAGCTACAGTTGGCTGGCGGTTTGTTTTCCAGCTTCTTTGGTGGTGAGGGGTTGGTGACCCGCGTGGAAGGGAAAGGCAAAGTGGTGATACAGAGCCGCAGTATCAGTGGTCTGACCAGCTGGATTAATCCAAAACTGTATTAAGCGAGGGGCTGAAAATGGAAATTGATTTGATACATCGCCCCGGTAATACGGCGGCAAAAGTCAAACTGAACCCGGGTGAAACCTGCACGGCTGAATCCGGTGCCATGATTGCCATGAGTGGCAATATGGATGTCACCACGACCACTCACAAAAAGAAGAGTGGCGGGTTGTTGAAAGCGATTAAGCGGATGGTGGCGGGAGAGTCACTCTTTCTTAACCACTTCGAACCCAAATCAGGGCCGGGTGAAGTCTGGCTGGGCGCGACTCTGGCCGGCGATATGATGACCTACGATCTGGACAATGAAAGCCTGATTGTTCAGGGTGGCTCTTTTATGGCCTGTGAAGAAGGGGTTGAGATCGATTTGGGATGGCAGGGCTTTAAATCCCTTCTATCCGGTGAGAGTGTATTCTGGGTCAACCTAAAAGGGCGCGGAAAAGTGCTGTTGAACTCCTTCGGTGCCATTTATCCGGTAGAAGTTGATGGTGAATATATTGTGGATAGCGGCCATATTGTGGCTTTTAACGAAACCCTCAATTTCACTATCACCAAGGCTGGCAAAAGCTGGATGCATTCTTTTCTGGGTGGGGAAGGCCTGGTATGTAAGTTCCAGGGCAAGGGAACCGTATGGTGCCAGTCTCACAACCCCAGCAGTTTCGGGTGGACTCTGTCTCCCGGTCTGAAGCCACGTAAAGCATAAGGAGGGCGAACGATGAATACTACCGCCTATCAGGTCAGGGTTACCGGCGAGTTGAACGATGGAGTGACCCGGGAGAGCGCCGTTGATGCCTTTTCCAAGTTGTTCAAAGTCGCGACGGAAACCGCAGAAAACATATTCTCCAAAGCGCCGGTTGTGGTGAAAAAGGGCATTGACCAGCCCACGGCAGATAAAATTCACAAGGCATTAAACAACATTGGTGTTCAGAACACTGTGGAATTGGCTGAAAGTGCTCAATCTGTGCAGTCACAAACGCCGGCGGAGAATGATAGCGCCAGCACGGTGGAACGTGCTATCGAAAAGTCTGCCAACAAGCCGCCAGTGAGCCGGAATGAGCCAATGAATCTAAAGCAAGAGCCGTCAGGTTCTGTGGAAGAAGATCAGCCGGGATTCAAATTCAAAGTTGAAGGGCGTCCTGATTATGCATTCCTGACCGTGAATATCCCTGCCAATAAAACGTTGCGGGTGGAAGCCTCGGCGATGGCGACCATGGATACCAATCTGGTCATGAAAACCAAGGCCAAGGGTGGTCTCGGGAGATTGCTGACCTCGGAGTCCATTTTCATTAACGAATTCACCGCTCAGAATGGCCCGGGAGAGATCGGAATTGCGCCCGCATCGCCGGGTGATCTGGCCCATGTCTACTTGAAGGGAGAGACGGTCTTCCTGCAGAACTCGGCCTTTGTGGCGTCCGATCTGAATGTTCAGGTGGAAACCAAATGGCAGGGGCTGACCAAAGGCTTCTTCTCCGGTGAGAGCCTGTTTCTGATTCGTTGTAGCGGTGATGGGGACCTGTGGTTCAACACCTACGGCGGCATGATCATGCTGGATGTGGACGGCGATTATGTGGTGGATACCGGCAATATTGTCGCGTTTACCGAAGGGCTGGACTACAGCATCACAAAGGTTGGTGGATATAAGTCTCTGTTCTTCTCAGGCGAAGGTTTTGTCTGTCGTTTCAGTGGAAAAGGGAAGGTCTGGATTCAGACGCGTAGTGTCCAGGCGTTCACCAGTTGGATGTATCCATTCCGTCCGGTAGAGAAGAAAAACTAAGCGCGCTGTCCATGCTATAGAAGAGAGCCGTTCTCCCCCCCTGGGAATAACGAATTCTGTAGCTTGAAAAGTTAGCTATTCAAACCAAAAAAAGGGCCTGATATCAGGCCCTTTTTTATTTCTGCATATTTGCTCGTGAGCAGCTATAACTGGTTCTTAGAATACTGCGTCAGAAGGAACGGTACACCATCTTCCGCCGGAGCAAATGGCTTTCACCCACAGCCGGTGCTTCAAGCGCTTGGTTTTGCGGTCTACCGGTGCGATCTGTTCCAGGCTGGCTTCAACTGCAGCAGGAGGATAGATCGCCGGGTTATCCAGAATTTCCTGCTCAACAAACTGTTTGCCGCCTAACATGGGAGTTGGGTAGGCATTATAGTTTGAGTTCTTACCGGCAATTTCCGGGGAAGACAGGAAGTTGATAAATTTGTAGGCCAGATCCTTGTTACGGCTGTTCTTAGGAATGGCCATGGTATCGACCCACATGTTCGCGCCTTCGGACGGAATGGCGTACTGGATATCCGGATTGTCTTCGGTCGACTGGAGAATGTCTCCGGAATAGCCGACGGCAACGCAGATATCATTGTTGATCAGATCCTTCTTGTATTGTCCGCTGTTGCGATATCTGACTTTAGGCATGCTGTCGATCAGTGTCTGGCCGGCGTCCTTGAGGTTACCGGGGTCAGCACTGTTGAGAGAGTAGCCTTTATAGATCAGGGCTGCACCCAGGATTTCATCCCGGTCGTTCAGGATGCCAATGCCGCACTTGGAGGTTTTTTCCAATGTCTTGGGATCGAACAGCAGGCTCCAGGAGATTTTTGAAGTATCGATACCCATTTGCTGAAGCTTCTTGGCGTTATAGCCGATGCCGGTTGTTCCCCACATATAGGGGAATGAATAAATTTCACCGCTGTTGTTTGGATACAACGCCTTGCCGATGACAGGGTTAATGTCTGAAAAGTATTTCAGTGACTTCTTGTCCAGAGGCTCAAGGAAATCTTTCTCGGCCATGCGGCTGACCAGATAGGACGTGGGGAATATGACGTCAAAGTTGCTGTCGTTGGCAAACAACTGGTCTGCCATGCCTTCAATATCATCAAAGGTCGAATATTCGACTTTTACTTTGTACTTCTTTTCGAATGCGGTGAGGATTTCCGGATCGATATAATCGTCCCAGTTCAGTACCCGGAGTGTTTCTGCCGTGGCAGAAAACGCACCACACAATAGAACAGTAAATAGCGCTAGTGCCTTATACATAACAACCTACATTTAACAAATTGTGCCAACAAGGAAATAAACATCATGAACAGTCCAGGCGCCGGGATTAGACCTTGCAAGGAATCCGGTAGGCTGGGCTATCTATGCTGATTTGTATTTTTCGAATTATGGTGGGCTTGCCACGATGAGTGGGCAGCCAGTGGTGAGGGTACCTGGTGTGTATTTAAGTCTTCCCTGAAAAATAAACCTCTCCCAAATGCTCCGTGAGTATATCGATGGATTGATAAAAATCCTGTGTAATTATGTAGAGAAAAGTGACATAGTCCATCGCACTGTGGTGATGTTGTAAAAGTGCGGGAAGCACGTATTTATTTTATGAAAATCAAATGATTGCTATGCTGTTTCAAGGCAAGAGAATAATAAGGAGACAAGGTCATGCAGCATGGTGGACTCATTGTAGCAGAGACAATCAGAGAGCAGGGAGTGGAGCATCTCTTTACCTTATGCGGTGGACACATCTCTCCCATTCTTTCGGGATGCCGGGAGCTGGGAATTAAGGTATGGGATACCCGTCATGAAGCCTCCGCTGTCTTTGCGGCCGACGCCGTGTCCCGCCTTTCAGGAATCCCCGGCGTCGCTGCCGTTACTGCGGGGCCGGGGGTCACCAACGCTGTCACCGCGATTAAAAATGCCCAACTTGCCCAGTCTCCCTTAGTACTCCTGGGAGGTGCCAGTGCCACTGTGTTGCGAGGACGAGGATCGCTGCAGGACATTGACCAGATCAGTCTGATGTCGCCTCATGTTAAAGCCACCTACTCGGTAAAAAAGGTTCGGGATATCGCCTCCACTCTGACGCTGGCATTTGAAACCGCCCAATCGGGTGTTCCCGGACCGGTATTTGTTGAGCTGCCACTCGATATTCTGTATCCGGAATCCCTGGTAAGGGAGTGGTATGGTATCAAGGGAAGTGAGCAGGGAAAGGGCGGCTTGGCTCAAAAAGCCATCCAGAAATATCTCGATTACCATACGCAGCAGCTATTCAAACAGGAAGATGCCGGTTTTGTCCCGCTCGCCGAGGCTAAACAGCTGTCCCTTCGTCTGACGGGGATGGCCGAAGAAGCACTGGAACTGGTCAATATAGAATCTCTGGCTCGTCTGACCGCACGCAAACTGCGTCATGCGAATGCTCCCGTCATGGTGATAGGCAGCCAGGCAGTGAATCAGCCCCGGCAACTGGATAAGTTGGTGGAGGCGATTGAGCACCTTGGGATTCCTGTCTTTTTGTCGGGCATGGCGCGTGGGCTGTTGGGACGAAATCACCCCTTACAGTGCCGACATCGACGCAAGCAGGCGCTGAGGGATGCGGACTTTGTTCTTCTTGCCGGTGTGCCCTGCGATTTCAGGCTGGACTACGGTAGCCATATTAACCGACGAGCAACGCTGGTATCGGTCAATTTAAGCCGCTCAGATCTATTTAAAAACCGAATGCCCAATATTCCGGTGTGGGGTAGTCCCTCGGAATTTATCTGCCGGCTTTCCAGTCATTTGAAAGCTGATTCTGATAGTTTTGCATCCTGGATGCAGGCTCTTGCCAGCACGGATCGTCAGCGCAATCAGGAAATTCAGCAGCAGGCTAAACAGCACAATGGGCATATCAATCCGCTTGAGTTGTTTCAGATATTGGACACCAAGATGGAAGAGCACGCAGTGATCATTGCAGATGGGGGCGATTTTGTTGCCACTGCCTCTTATATTCTGCAGCCTAGGCGGCCATTGAGTTGGCTGGATCCTGGAGTGTTCGGAACTTTGGGCGTGGGAGGTGGATTTGCCCTCGGCGCTTCTGCCATCCGACCGGACTCAGAAATATGGATCATATATGGAGACGGCTCTTCCGCGTATTCGCTGGCCGAATTCGATACCTTTGTACGTCACGGCCGAGGTGTGATTGCCGTTGTTGGTAATGACGGTTGCTGGAATCAGATTGCCCGTGACCAGGTCAAGGTATTGGAGGATGATGTGGGGGTGGTACTTCGCCAGTCGGACTATCACATTGTGGCCAAAGGATATGGGGGGGAGGCGCTGTTACTGGATGACCCCAAAAATATCCGGGCCACTCTGACCAAGGCCAAGAAACTTGCGGGAGCAGGTAAGCCGGTATTGATTAATGTTATCCTGGATAAGTCCGATTTCAGGGAAGGATCACTGTCCGTCTGAGAAAAATGGGAAAAACTGAAAAGAGGAAAAGTGACAAGCAAAAGGCGGGAAGGTAAACCAGAATGATGATTCGACGGCCAGCACACCCATCACTTCGCCCCTTTGTGAAAGAACTCTGGGCACTGGATCACTGCGATCCGGTGCAGTGCCAATCTGGTGAGCGTGAGCATGTTCTGCCCACGGGCAACATGCATCTGGCATTCAGGCTCTCTTCATCTCCATTGAAGACCTTCAGCGATTCTCAGGATTTGGAGGGACGCACTCTCAGTCTGTCAGTGTTGGGGGGGATTCGATCCCGCTATTACATTCGTGATATTTCCGCGCCCTCCTGTTCGGTTGGCGTTGTTCTACAGCCCGGTACAGCATCGTTATTGTTCGGAACCCCGGCAGAGGAGCTGTCCGAGCGGCATACTTCTGTCGAAGCATTGTGGGGAAGGGAATCCGTTTTAGTGAGGGAGCAACTGCTGGAAGCAAGTGGGGCCGAACAACAGCTGAATAGAATGGAAGCGATACTGTGCAGCAGATTGCCTGCCACAAATGGACTACATCCAGTTGTGGCCGACGCGCTGGTGCGATTCCAAGCCATGGAGAGTGTCGAATCGGTGGTTGAATACACGGGGTATAGCCATCGGCACTTTATTTCCCTGTTTCGTCAGGCCTTAGGCATCACACCTAAAGTCTATTGCAGGATATTGCGCTTCCAGTCGCTGATGAAGCTACTCTCTGAAAATATCCAGTACCCTATGGCGGATCTTGCGCAGATTGCTGGCTTCAGCGATCAGGCGCATTTCAGTCGCAGCTTTAAGGAAATGTCTGGACTGACCCCTTCTAAGTTCCGGGAGATTGCCCCGCCTTCTTCTCATCACGTCAAACTTCCTCCATCTTCACAAACATGATTGTCAGGATAAGCAGGTCAATTTTCTTCAAGACACGGGTGGTGAACGGCGACAGAATTTAGGAGTCAGTCCAATTCAGGATTTACCTATTTTGCTTATAGAAACCTAATTGGCTTTACCCAGACACACAACCAATGAGGAAAAGTAATGACGAAGATTCATGAGATGTTTCCCTATCTTTGCGTATCAGATGCGAACGCGGCGGTGGATTTCTATATCAGGGTGTTTGGTGTCACTGAGAAGTTTCGTTTGACCGAGCCTGGCGGTCGTATCGGTCATGTGGAACTGGATTTTAACGGCATGACGTTAATGCTGTGTGATGAATTCCCCGAGTGTGGTACAGGTTCCCCCGAGCGTTTCGGCGGTACATCGGTCACCATTCACCTTCATGTGGATGATGCGGATGCATTGGTAAATCGTGCGGTGGAACACGGTGCGATGCTGGAGAGAGCGCCGGAAGACCATTTCTATGGTGAACGCTCCGGTACTATTCGTGACCCGTTTGGTCATCGCTGGTTGATTGGGCACAGCATTGAGAAAGTTTCTCCTGAAGAAATGCAAAAGCGCTACAACGAATTGTCGTAAATCGTGTGAATCGTCCCGCTAACTTCTGGGAATTTATTGAAAAACGGTGAATTTTAGATGACGAACTACCCTGGGATGTTGACCCGATAAGATTTCTATGGCTTGATAAAGTCTTACATGGAAACCAGACATACGTTTCGTTCGTATGATAACCAGTAACGATTGAGTAGGGACACTTGATAGCCATCTGCATATCCATATCCCTTCTCTAGTTGCGTTGGTTCACACAGGACGAAAGTGGTGTGTAACCGGTTTTTGCAAAGTTCAGCATGATCTTATACCCCTGGGAAATTATCCGACGTCAGGGAAGTGTTTCGGGTGTTTGTCATGACCAAATTAACAGCATTGCTATTATGGATAATGTTGTCTGCAGTGCGGACAACTTCGGCAACTGTTGTCGAGATTTCTCCGGAACTGTCCTCTCCGGCGATGGAGGATACTTTTTCACTTTACTATTCAATGCCCGAGTCAATGCCCGAGCAAGGTGTTGAGGCTGCCAATTCTCTTACGGCTTTTGATTCGGAAGTTGAGTATGACCCCGTTCATCTGATTCTTACCGGGTATAACTTTAATAACGCCATTGAAGAACCCCGGATTAATCCGGACGATGATAGTGTCGGTAGCCCTAAAGACAGCCTATGGCAGGAGGTGGTGAATGATACTGTCGGCTTCTCTCAAAGTGCTGACTTTCTGCCTGAGCTGAAAGACTCAAATGAATTTGTTTTTTTGTCTTTGGAGTTCGCCACTTTCAGAGCGGCTACTGATATTGGCATCTTCCTGGACATATTTGATCCCTTCATGTATCTCCGAAGCACATGGGGCGGCTATATGCGTCGCGACAGGGAAAGCTTCAGCCATCGTATAGGTCTCGAGCTGGATTCAAATGCCAATCTGCCAGAACCTGAAAACCTCTCTCTGCTACTATTGGCCATTGCTCTGTTTCTGCTCAGGGCAAGGTATATTTCACTACGATAAAATGCTTATGATCTGATTCCGAGACCTGTCTCTGGAAAACCTGGGTAGAGGTATTACGATGGCTGCTTAAATCTGTTGATGGCTATCTGCGAACTTTGATATTTGTCTATCAATGTGATGTTTCTTTATGAGTAGTGATGTTTTCCTTTGAGTAATGGTGTTTTCCCATGAATGGTGACGCTTGCCTATGAATAGTGATGCATATCTATGCAAAGCGATCGCAATGATCCAGTGAGAAATATATTTGATTCAATCCCTCAGGATTTATCGGCGGAAGTGTTTGAGCGTTTGGCAGGAAACTCTCAGGTTAAAATTGAACGTATCATTTCCCTGGGCCATCGTTCTCCGGAAACCGGCTGGTATGATCAAGAGCAACATGAGTGGGTAATGGTTGTAAAGGGAGAGGCTGTCATCAGTTTTGATAATGGAAATGATGTCAGGTTGCGGACGGGTGACTATCTGGATATTCCCGCCCGGCAAAAACATAAAGTAAGTTGGACTGACCCTGAAAACGAAACGATTTGGTTGGCCGTATTTTATTAGGTGCGGAGACCGCCGGCAGCGACCGTTAAAGTGTGTGTCGGTCATAGAGCTGGCGGTTGCCCTGGCCGAATATTGATCCCTGGTTTACAGTAAAGCTATGCGGAATTTTAGGAGGCGTTCGTGATGACTCTCCCATTCAAGGCATTGCTACTGGACCTCAGTGGCGTGTTGTATGAAGGCACGCAACCAATTCCCGGAGCTTCAGACTTCGTCCGACGAGCTCGTGATGCCGGGTTGATTCTGCGATTTGTCACCAATACCGCCAGCCGACCGGCTGCTGACGTGCTGTCCCTTCTTCAAGACATGAATATCCATGTGGAACCGGAAGAACTTTTCACCGCGCCGTTGGCTGCCAAGCGCTATATTCAACATCATGGGCTGAGGCCCTATTGTCTTGTGCACGAGGCTATTCGGAAGGAATTCGAAGATCTGGATCAGTCAAACCCCGACTGCGTGCTGCTGGGAGATGCCAGAGATGATCTGAATTATGCCAACCTTAATCATGCCTTTCGAATCTGCATGCAGGGTGCTCCGCTCATAGGTATTGGGTTGAACAAGTATTTTAAGGATGATGAAGGATTAATGTTGGATGCAGGGCCATTCATCCAGGCTCTGGAGTGGGCGACGGACACTCAAGCGGTCATTATGGGAAAACCGAGTAAGGCTTTTTTTGAGCAGGTGGTTGATGCCACGGGGTTCCCGCCACGGGACTGTCTCATGGTCGGGGATGATGTGTTAGGTGATGTGGAGGGAGCTGTACGGGCCGGGTTGCAGGGATGTCTTGTTAAAACCGGAAAGTTTCAGTCTAGGGATCTTGATCGATTGCCCGAAACGGCACAGGTGATTGACAGTATTGCTGATCTGTTATGAGGCCGGTCAGGTTCGCTGGGTAGGGAATACATGAATTGGTTCCCATCTTTGTCATTTTTGTGTCATCTTTTTTTCTCGCTGATGTCATTGCTTTGTTGCAGTCTTGCAGGGTGAATTACAAGCCTCAATAAGACAAGCAAAGGATGAAAGCATGAAAGACTTCTTGCCCAGGCAAATTGGATTTTCCCTTGTACTGGCCCTAACAATGCTATGCGGCTCGGCCCAGGCCGCAGAGTATGACCGAACCACTGGCAATCATGTGCGGTTTGCGACTTTTAATGCATCCCTGAATCGTAATTCCGGGGGAGAATTGATCAGTGACCTATCTGATTCTGGTAATGCGCAGGCTCAGGCTGTCGCGGAAATCATTCAGAGAGCCCGGCCGGACGTATTGTTAATCAATGAATTTGATTATGATCAGGACGGTGAAGCAGCCCGGTTATTTCAACAGAATTATTTGAGTCTGAGTCAGCACGGTGCGGAACCTGTTGAATACCCATACGTCTATTTAGCTCCTTCGAACACCGGGATTCCTTCAGGATTCGACCTGAACAATGACGGCATCGTTGGGGAAAGTGGATTTGATCTGGCAAACGATGCCTTCGGATTCGGTACGTTTGCCGGGCAATACGGTATGGTGGTGTACTCCAGGTACCCGATTCTGAAATGGCATGTCCGAACCTTTCAGAACTTTCTCTGGAAAGATATGCCGGGGGCAATGCTACCGGACAACCCGGAGACTCCTGAGCCGCATGATTGGTTCAGTCCGCAGGAGTTGGGCGTCGTAAGATTATCCTCAAAAAGCCATTGGGATATTCCTTTGCTGGTCGCCGGGCGAATAGTCCATATCCTGGCCAGTCACCCGACACCTCCCGTATTTGATGGACCAGAGGACCGAAATGGAACCCGTAACCATGATGAGATCAGGTTTTGGGCGGATTATATCCAGGGAGGTTACAAGAGCCGGTACATCCGGGACGACCGAGGTTATCGTGGAGGTCTGCCCAGGCATTCCCGTTTTGTGATCCTGGGTGACATGAATGCGGATGCGTTCGATGGCGATGCGACCAATAACCCGGTCGCTCTGTTATTGAATCATCCTCTGATCAATGTTCATCGAACGCCAACCAGTCTGGGCTCGGTGGAAGCGGCTTTTATTCAAGGAGAAGCCAACGAGTGGCAGCTAGGGAACCGTGCGCAGGATACAGCGGATTTTTTTGATGGCAATCCCGGTAATTTACGGGTCGATTATGTGTTGCCATCGGCGAATATGACCATCTCTGACTCTGCTGTATTCTGGCCCGACACCAAGAGCGAGTTGTATCGACTGACCGGGGATGGTGGCAGCGTCAGCTCAGATCACCGACTGGTCTGGGTTGATGTGCAGGTGAAATAAAACCTGAAGACAGTTTGATCTGGTAAAAAAAAGCCCCGGTAGGGTAACCTCCGGGGCTTTTCTGTCTATGTCTGCCTGTTAATGCCTGATGCTTCAGGACATTAACTCAGAGCGTTCAACTCAGGTATTCTGCTGGCTCAGGACAGGCTGGCCAGGATTGAGTTGAAGGTCTCGCTTGGACGCATTGCACGGGTCGCTTTATCGAAATCCGGGTGGTAGTAACCTCCCATATCGACTGGCTGGCCTTGAGCTGTATTCAGCTCCGCAGCGATCTTTTCTTCGTTCTCTGCCAGCGCCTTGGCAATTGGTGCGAACTTGGCTGCCAGCTCGGCATCCTGGGTCTGTGCCGCCAGTTCCTGGGCCCAGTACATGGTCAGGTAGAAGTGGCTGCCACGGTTGTCGATTTCGCCGACCTTACGTGATGGAGATTTATTGGTCTCCAGCAGTTTACCGGTTGCTTTGTCGAGAGTTTCACCCAGGATTTTAGCGCGTTCGTTGCTGTTTTTGATTCCCAGGTCTTCCAGGGATACCGCGATAGCAAGGAATTCTCCCAGTGAATCCCAACGCAGGTGGTTTTCTTCCACGAACTGTTGAACGTGCTTCGGAGCAGATCCGCCGGCACCGGTTTCAAACAGACCGCCGCCTGCCATCAGAGGAACGATGGAAAGCATTTTGGCGCTGGTGCCCAGTTCCAGAATCGGGAACAGGTCAGTCAGGTAATCACGGAGAACGTTACCGGTTACGGAGATGGTGTTCTTGCCACGGATCAGACGTTCCATAGTGTAACGAATGGCTGTATCCGGACACATGATCTGGATGTCCAGACCTTCAGTGTCATGATCCTGCAGGTAGCGCTTCACTTTCTTGATCATCTGGGCATCGTGGGCACGCTCTTCGTCCAGCCAGAAGATGGCAGGCCAGCCTGTCAGACGTGCGCGGTTTACGGCCAGCTTGACCCAATCCTGAATAGGCAGGTCTTTGGTCTGACACATGCGCCAGATGTCGCCGGTCTCAACGTTGTGTTCAAGCAGAGTGTTGCCGTCTTCGTCGACCACACGCATGATACCGTCTGCATGTAGCTCGAAAGTTTTGTCGTGTGAGCCGTATTCTTCGGCCTGTTGTGCCATCAGACCCACGTTGGCCACGGTGCCCATGGTCGTTGGGTCGAATGCGTCGTGGTGCTTACAGAAATTGATAACTTCCTGGTAAATGGTGGCGTAGGTACTTTCTGGAATAACGGCCTTGGTATCTTTCAGTTTGCCGTCGGCGCCCCACATTTTACCGCCAACACGAATCATGGCCGGCATGGACGCATCAACGATAACATCGCTGGGAACGTGCAGGTTGGAAATACCTTTATCGGAATCCACCATCGCGATTTCGGGACGGTTCTGGTAGCAGGCGCGGATATCCGCTTCGATTTCCATGCGCTTGGAGAGTGGCAGCGTTTCGATTTTCTGGTGAACGTTGCTCAGACCATTGTTCGGGTTAACACCGATTTCCTTGAACAGTTCTCCGTGTTTCTCAAAGACGTCTTTAAAGTATACGGTGACTGCATGACCAAACACGATAGGGTGTGAAACCTTCATCATGGTGGCTTTTACATGCAGGGAGAACAGCAGGCCGGCTCTTCTGGCACCTTCCATTTCCTCTTCCAGGAACTTACGCAGGTGCTTGATGCTCATGAACATGCCGTCAATGACTTCACCTTTCAGTAACGGTGTCGTCTCTTTCATGACCTTGACCTGACCGTCTTTACCAACGAACTCGATACGAACGTTGCCGTCTTTTTCCACTACGGTGGATTTCTCGCCGTGGAAGAAGTCATGGTCCCACATATGGGCAACATGAGTGCGGGAAGCCTGACTCCACTTGCCCATGGAGTGTGGGTGCTTGCGGGCATATTCTTTAACAGAGGTGGGTGCGCGGCGGTCTGAGTTTCCTTGACGGATAACAGGGTTTACGGCGCTGCCCAGAACCTTTGAATAGCGGCTGCGAATTTCTTTTTCTGCATCAGTCTGAGGCTCATCAGGGAACTCAGGAATGTCATAACCTTGTTCCTTCAATTCCTTGATGGCAGCTTTCAGCTGAGGAATTGAAGCACTGACGTTGGGAAGCTTGATGATGTTAGCTTCCGGACGCAATGTCAGCTCACCCAGTTCTGCCAGGGCGTCGGGGACTTTTTGCTCTGCTGTCAGGTTCTCCGGGAAAGTCGCCAGAATCCTTGCTGCCAGAGAAATGTCGCTGGTTTCTACTTCAATATCAGCGGCGGCAGTGAATGATTGGATAATGGGGAGAAGAGAATAGGTAGCTAGAGCTGGAGCTTCGTCGGTTTTGGTGTAAATAATTTTAGATTTTGTATCAGTCATGATTTTCCCTACGTGGTTGCGGCAGGATCAACAACGGTGCCCTTGTAAGGCGCTCGCGATCATTTTCTGTCGCTGATAATGAAATCTGTTTTGGGTAATTACAGTTACAACGACTCGAGAACGAAAATTTTGTAGTTGGAGATTATATAGGAATTTTAACTGATGATGGCCCTAAATAGAGTAGTACTTTAGTAATCGTTACGTAATAAATCTACGTTTTGGGTGTTTTCTGCTCAATTTCGGCGAAGTAAGCGACTTGATCTTTTATGTTTTACCTGTAAACATTGGTTAACTTACTCATTGTCAGGTCTAATTCCTATGTTGTTTTCTGATGCTGTTGGTCAAATTAACGAGCCCAATATTTTGATTGATGTACCCGATAACTGGGGACAGGGTCGAGCTACATTTGGTGGGCTGGTGGCTGCGTTAGTATTTCAGGCGATGAAATTGCAGGCGGGTGAGGGAAAACCTATCCGAAATCTTGCAATTAATTTTATTGGCCCGGTTGAACCTGGGCCGCTTTCTATCGGTACCGACCTGTTAAGAGAGGGGAAAGCTGTATCGGTGGTTGAAGGCCGTGGCATTCAGGATGGACAGGTTAAGGTGCTGGTGACCGGCGCTTTCGGTTCGGCTAGGGAGTCGGTAATCAATGCCGAGGGAGCTTCTATGCCTCAGGCCAAAATGCCTGAAGAATGCCAGGTCCTCCCATTCATTAAAGGTGTCACGCCGGATTTCACAGAGCATTTTCTTTTTCAGTATGCCTACGGGGGATTGCCGTTCTCAGGAATTCGTTCCCGCGAAATGGGGGGCTGGATATCTTACCGTGAGGCTATGCCTGCCATTACTGAAGCTGAGATACTCGGACTTGTCGATGCCTGGCCTCCTGCAACCCTTCCATGGGTAGACAAACCTGTACCGGCGAGCACGCTGACCTGGACCATTCAATTCGTACATCCAGCACCGAGAATAGAAGTTCTGGAAAAGTGCCTGTACCAGGCTTATGTCGAAACCGCCGGAGACGGGTATGGATATACCCATTCCAAGCTCTGGAACTCGAAAGGCGAACTGATTGCCTTAAGTCAGCAGACGGTCACCGTATTTGCCTGAGTTTGGCCTTATAGAGTGGTTAGTTTGCGAACAGATCAATTTGCTGACTGTTTCTGGGAGGCGTAAATAGATCTGTCCGCAAGCGGGCTTCACGCTTATGGTTAATTCCGAACTTTTGACAGGCAAGACTGAAGCGTTGATTGATCATGCGTGCGTAAATGCCCGTACCGGTTTGCCGGACGCCGAACTCGGACTGGTAAATCTGGCCGTTATGACATTGTTCCAACAGGTGGAGGACCTTGTGCTTTCTGTCAGGGTAATATTCGTCAAGCCAGTCATTGAACAGTGTTTCCAGCTGGAAAGGTAATCTCAGTAATACGTAGTGCATGGTGCCGGCACCGGCTGTTGCGCAATGTTCAATGATTTTTTCGATTTCCATATCGTTGATGGCTGGTATGATGGGTGCCATCAGAACGCCGACAGGTACTCCAGCCAAAGCCAACGTTTCAATGACTCTCAGCCGAGTCTGTGGGGCTGCGGCCCGGGGTTCCAGAGAACTCTTGAGTTCGGCGGAAAGGCTGGTGACGCTGATCATGACTTTGACCAGATTGAGCTTGGCCATGGCCTTTAGCAGATCGATATCTCTGAGAATCAGGCTTCCTTTGGTAATAATGGTCACCGGGTGGCGACATTCCAAAAGCAATTCGAGGAGGCTTCTGGTGATACCCTGCTGTCTTTCAACCTGCTGGTATGGATCTGTATTCGCACCAATGTTGATAGGCTCGCAGCGATACCCCGGGCGGCTCAGGAATTTTTCCAGTTGAATGACTGCATTGGATTTGAAGTGAATCTTGGTTTCAAAGTCCAGGCCCAGAGACAGGTCCAGATATTCATGGGTTGGACGTGCATAGCAGTATATACATCCATGTTCGCAGCCCTGATACGGGTTGATGGACTGATTAAAAGGGAGGTCCGGGGAATTATTGCTTGAAACAATGGATCGGCATTGTTGTTCAATGTATTCAGTATTCAATGTTCTTACTGAAGCTATTTCATCCAATGGCATAGAATGACGGGCAGATCGATTACCGCTTCTGGCAATGATGGAGACCCCTTCATCCGGATGAGATGTCTGGCGGGAAAAACGGTTATCAGGATTTGAAAGGGTGCCTCTGCTTTTTGCTTTCACTAGATCAACCATGATTGCCACCTTGTCAAAAAATACTGTTTAAATATACAGTAATCATACTCTTTTGTCTGGAGGTCTGTCCATGACAATTGATGAAGTGTCTATGAAGTTTGAAGTGTTTATGACGTTTGAGGGTGCTATGAATTTGAAGGTTATCTGTGGATTTGAAGAATGCCCATGAAAGCCGGTTATCGACAATAGATATAGAGCATGTCGCTAATCGCGATTAAATGCCGACAGGCATGTTGAAATGAATATTTGAGACTCACTTGAGAACTTTAAGGCTATCAACCAAATGGATCTTAGGTCATTGTCATTAGCGCAAGACACAAAATATGCGTTGAAGAACATCGCTGGCACACTCGCAATTTTAATGAGCATTGCAGGCAATAGTCTTGCTGAAGAGGTCGACGAGGTTCGCTTCTCTGATTGCAAGAACATAGAAGATACTTCTGACCGACTTGCGTGCTATGACCGCTTTGCCGAGAAGTGGAACCAAATGTCTTCGGACAAGACGGAAACCGATGGGAGCGAAAACGGAGCCGAGGAAGGGGACGCATTGGATCGTCGCTTGAAATTTGAACAGAATATCAGTGATAACCGCTTTATCATTATTCCTCATCATCCAAACTATATTCTGCTGTATACCTATAACCATAACCCCAACAAGGGGCCATATTCGCCGACACAGGAGCGAGTGGATAAATTTGAGGATGTGGATAGGTCAGAGGCAAAGTTTCAAATAAGCTTTAAAGTTCAGCTGGCCCGAAATTTCTTACCGGACTCCACCAGTTTGTGGTTTGCCTACACCCAACGATCCTATTGGCAGGTATATAACCAGGAGCAGTCTGCACCGTTTAGAGAGAGTAATTACGAGCCAGAGCTGATCTTGCTGTATAAGGAGCCGCTCAGCCTGTTCGGGTATTCATCCGAATACTATGCAGTAGGTATCAACCATCAGTCCAACGGTCGTTCTGATCCATTGTCCAGAAGCTGGAACCGGATATTCGCCGGGATGATATTCAACAAAGGGAATCTGGCGTTAATGGTGCGCCCGTGGTGGCGACTTCCAGAAGATGAAAGCAAAGATGACAACCCCGATATTGAAAGCTACCTGGGTTACAGTGAGTTTGGGGTTACCTATAAGAGAGAGGATAAAGACGCAGTTTACAACATGCGTTTGTTCAACAACTTCCGGACAGATGACAATAAAACTTCGGTGGAGCTTTCGTACAGCTTCCCTTTAGGCGGAAGACTTAAAGGTTACATTCAATATTACAATGGTTACGGAGAGAGCCTTCTCGATTACAACCATCGCACCAAACGTATAGGGATTGGAATTCTGTTAACGGATTGGTACTAACAACTATCTGTATTTGTAGCGCCTGATTGCTGATTTGCCTGCCAGGCGCTACTGCCTTCATGTTTATAGTACAAAAGACAAAGACAGTTCTCTGTTGCGAAAGATCAATACAGGAACAGCAATTAACAATCTGGTTGTTTGTTGATCAGCCAATTGAAATATTTTTGCATTTGCACAAATTAGAGTAACAAAAGGCTACCGAGTATCCACAGCGTTTTGTGGATGGGTTGGTAGACTGTGAGTGTTTATCTTATATACATAGTGACTGGACACTCGAGAATGATGCGTGACGCTGTAGCCACTCTTCCGTTACTCGACCTGGGCTTTAAAACGCTACTGACGGCCCTGTTGGTAACTTGCATGCTGGTAGGGCTGGTGTATTCCCTGCGCGCCCACGAAACCGGGCAAAGCATGTTTGCAGTTGCCAAACCAACTGATCACCGTCTGGTCCTGCCATTCAAACCTCTTCCACCGGAACAATTGACCGCCGACTTCGTACAAGACCGGCATATCCCACAAGGTTAGAATTTCAACGCGCTGATAACAGCTGATGCCCTGGCGAATATTTGTCCAGATAGTTCTTTGTTGAATTGCTGGGAGATGAAAATTGAGTGTCGGTACTTATGGGTGTCGGCACTTAATAGTTGTTATTCGGGTGCCGGCACGTTTTGAAATGAAAACAATGATTTCCTTTTCGGAATCAAATTTCGGACTTATCCTATGTCCTTTCCTGGCTGTGAACATTCGCTGCCGTATTGAGCATGTCCTCACCTGTTTTACTGCCTGAAATAGTTTTCCTGCTTCTGGCTTTTCTTCCCAGAAAGGCGGTGAGGGCCAGTGTCAATCCTGCCAGGAAGTAGTACGGGGCACCACTCCAATTGCCCGAAAACAAATAATCCACTGCGATCATCAGGGCACATGCGCTAATGCCCATTGGAACTACGCGGGAGGTTGAAACTGAGTGATCAGCCTGCTCAGTGCCCGCTTCGGATTCAATAGCGTACAAGTGATTTGTGTCCTCCTGTAGCCTCATGGATTGGGTGCGATCTTACGGATCGCTATAAAGCAGTAAAATGCGTACATCTGCTTACCAGGGCTTTATCTTGGAGGCATCCTTGCGTAGAGTACGGATGTCGCAAGACACGGGAGCTGTTAGCACTGCCGGGCAGGTTGGCTATCACAACTCAATAAACATATAAGAGATTTCCTGAAATATATGAGCACAATGTTTGACGAGGGTATCGAGCGTCTCCCGCTGAAGGAGTATACGGAAAAAGCCTATCTCGATTATTCGATGTACGTCATCCTTGACCGGGCATTGCCACACATAGGAGATGGATTAAAGCCAGTTCAGAGGCGAATTGTATACGCCATGTCGGAACTGGGGTTGAGCGCGGCGGCAAAGCACAAGAAGTCCGCCCGGACAGTGGGGGATGTATTAGGTAAATTCCATCCTCACGGCGATAGTGCCTGCTATGAGGCAATGGTACTGATGGCTCAGCCGTTTTCCTATCGCTACCCGCTGGTGGACGGCCAGGGTAACTGGGGTTCGGCGGACGATCCAAAGTCTTTCGCAGCCATGCGTTACACCGAAGCGCGCCTGGCAAAATATTCAGAAGTCCTGCTGAAAGAGGTGGGGCTGGGTACCGTCGATTGGGTCGCGAACTTTGACGGCAGCATGGAAGAACCCGCTGTACTGCCCTCCCGATTACCGAATCTATTGTTAAACGGTACGACCGGTATTGCCGTTGGTATGGCGACGGATGTTCCTCCACATAACCTTCGGGAAGTGGCTGAAGCCTGCATCCACTTGCTGGAGCATCCATCAGCAACGGTACAGGATCTGACCACCTTTATTCCTGCTCCCGATTTTCCCACCGGCGGCGAAATCATATCGAGTACGCAGGATCTGCAACAAATGTACGAGACCGGGCGCGGGTCTGTGAAAATGCGTGCCAAGTATATCAGTGAAGGCCAGGACATCGTGGTGACCGAGCTACCCCATCAGGTTTCGGGAGCCCGGGTACTGGAGCAGATCGCGCAGCAGATGCAGGCTAAAAAACTGCCGATGGTGGCGGACTTAAGAGACGAGTCGGATCACGAGAATCCTACCCGGTTGGTTATCGTTCCGCGTTCCAACAGGGTGGACGCTGAATCCCTGACGGCCCACTTGTTTGCTACGACCGATCTCGAGAAGAACTATCGGGTCAATCTCAACGTGATTGGCCTGGACGGACGTCCGGCGGTAAAAGATCTGCGCACTCTTCTGAAGGAATGGCTGACCTTCCGTACCGAAACGGTGCGTCGCCGTCTCCAGTATCGTCTGCAAAAGGTTCTGGATCGCTTGCATATCTTGGAAGGTTTGTTGATCGCTTTCCTGAATATTGATGAAGTGATTCATATTATCCGTACGGAAGATAAGCCGAAGCCCGCGCTGATGGAGCGATTTGGGTTGTCTGAGCTGCAAGCGGATTGGGTGTTGGATACCCGATTGAGACAATTGGCCCGCCTTGAGGAAATGAAAATCAAGGCTGAGCAGGACGAGCTTGAGAAAGAGCGTAAGAGCCTCGAATCGATTCTGGGGTCAGAAGCCAAGCTACGTAAAAAGGTGAAGCAGGAAATCAAGGAGGATATGGAAACCTTCGGTGATGATCGCCGCTCACCAATTGTTCAGCGCCAGGATGCCCAGGCTTTCAGTGAGGTGGAGTTAATTGCCTCTGAAGCGGTAACGGTTGTGTTGTCGGATAAGGGCTGGGTACGTTCCGCCAAAGGTCATGATATTGACCCCGTGGGTCTGAGTTACAAATCCGGGGATAAGTTCAGGGCTGCTGCGTTGGGTAGAAGTAACCAGAACGCTATTTTTATCGATACTACCGGAAGGTCATACAGCCTGCCTGCTCATACGCTGCCCTCAGCGCGGGGACAGGGGGAGCCGATCACTGGCCGGGTAAACCCTCCATCCGGTGCCAGTATGGTGCATGTGTTGATGGGTGACGATAAGGCCAAAGTGCTGCTGGCATCTGATGCGGGCTATGGGTTTGTTGCCACAGTTGAAGATATGCAGTCCAAGAACCGGGCAGGTAAAGCATTGATCTCGTTGCCCAAAGGGGGCGAGGTCATGGCGCCTCAGTTGCTTGGCAAGCGGAATAATCCGCACCTGGTGGCGATCTCCAACGAAGGCAGGATGCTGGTATTTCCGATTAGTGAGCTGCCTGAGCTGGCAAAAGGGAAAGGCAACAAGATTATCAGCATTCCGTCCGCAAGGCTGCAGTCCAGGGAAGAATGGATGGCCCATCTCGCCATCGTTGGTGATGACGAAACTCTAGTAATACACGCGGGTAAGCGTTTTCTCAAGCTGAGTGCTTCGGACCTTGCCCATTACGCTGGTGAGCGTGGTCGTCGGGGGCATAAACTGCCTAGAGGGCTGCAGAGAGTGGATCGCCTGGAAGTGGCGGCAGATGCGAAACCGGCCGATTCCGGCGACATTCCGGCAAACGAATGATGTATCACTGAGCTGACAGGTATCTGACGAGTGAATGAAATTTTGCTGATAAATGTGTCCGGGTCCGACAAACCCGGGCTCACTTCTTCCATTACCCGCATTATGGCTGAATATGGACTGGTGATCCTGGATATCGGTCAGGCCGTGATTCACGATCACCTGACCTGGGGGATTCTTGTGCAGATTCCTGCCGCCCAGGAGTCTGCTCCGGTGCTTAAGGATCTTCTATTCCGCATGCACGAGCTGAACCTCCAGGTTCAGTTTACGCCCGTTACTGATGAGCAATATATGGAATGGGTGAAAGGGAAGGGGAAGGATCGCTATATTGTGACCCTGCTGTCCCGTGAGATCACAGCTGAGCAGATTGCCACAGTCTCTGGAATTACTGCCACTAACGGGCTTAACATCGATAATATCTCCCGTCTTTCCAGCCGTCTGTCTCTGTATGAAGACCGTTCCCAGGCGCAGGCTTGTGTCGAGTTCTCTGTCAGGGGAAATCCCCAGGACCTTAACGGACTGAAGAAAGAGTTTCTGCAGGTGGCAAATGAGCTGGCAGTGGATATCGCATTCCAGAAAGACGATATCTTCCGGCGTAATCGGCGTCTGGTGGTGTTCGACATGGATTCCACGCTGATCGAAGCTGAGGTCATTGATGAGCTGGCCAAAGAAGCGGGTGTGGGTGATCAGGTAGCCGAAATCACTGAAAGTGCTATGCGCGGCGAACTGGACTTCTCCCAAAGCTTCCGCAAGAGAGTTGGATTGTTAAAAGGGCTGCCGGAAACGGTGCTTGAGAACGTCTGCCAGCGGTTGGTGCTCACCGAAGGAGCGGAAAAACTGATCAGTACTCTGCGTAAGCTGGGGTATAAAACGGCGATTCTCTCCGGCGGGTTTACGTACTTTGCCAAGCACTTACAGCAAAAGTTAGGCATCGATTATATCTATGCCAATGAACTTGATATCAAGGACGGTTTAGTAACAGGCGAAGTCACTGGCAGGATTGTGGATGGTGCCCGCAAGGCGGAGCTGTTGCACGAGATTGCAGCGCGTGAAGGGGTTCAATTACAGCAGGTCATTGCGGTTGGAGATGGGGCCAACGATCTTCCCATGCTTAGCGCCGCTGGTCTTGGGGTGGCCTTCAGGGCCAAGCCGTTGGTGAAAGAGTCTGCGAAGCATTCCATATCCACTTTGGGGCTGGATAGTATCCTCTATCTGCTTGGTTTCAGGGAGAGTGATACGGCTTTGCTGGAAGAGCTATAGGCTGGCTGGAAGAACTGTAAGCTAGAAGACCTATAAGCTAGAAGAACTACAGATAATTGACCGGCCAATAAATAAAAAGCCCGGGTGCTTTCAAAGCAACCGGGCTTTTTTATTGTCTGGAGAAAACTGTGGCTGCCGATCGGCTATTCGCCCTCACTGAAATCGTAGTTCATTTCCGTGGTAGGCTCCTGCAGATAGTAACCCTGAATATAGTTCACCCCTGCCTGCCAAAGTGTGGAGAGCACAGAAGCATTTTCCACGAATGGGACAATGGTGAGCTTCTCCATTTCCTGTAACTGATTGATGATTTCCTTCACCTTCGCCCGGGCTTTCTCGTCTTTTTGGATTTCCTCAGTGTAAGAACCGTCCAGTTTTACATAGTCAGCATTGACATGTTTGAAGGTATTGAACGGATTCAGAGCACAGCCAAACTGATTGATCGAGATCTTACAGCCCAGCTTTTGCAAGCCTTCGGTAAACTCCTTGGCCTGCTTGAGGTACTCAATCGTGTCGCTTTCCTTGATCTGGAATATCAGGGAGTTCCCCGGCAATTTGGCTGCCTTCAGGGCCACCCCGAGCCACTCCACGAAGCTTTTATCCACAATGGTATGAGGAGTAATGTTCAGGAACAGTCTTGAGTCGTGCCCTTTGGAGCGGTGTGAGCTCAGGCTCTTGATATTCTGCAGTATGACCCAGCGGTCCAGTTTGGTGGACAGTTCGGGGCTTGAATCAATCGGCAGGAACTTGGATGGACTGATCTCTTCCTGCTTGTCGTTGATCATTCGCAGGAAGGCCTCATAGTGTTCCTCGCCTTCCCCCCGAAGTCCGATGATAGGCTGGAACAGCAGTTTGAATCGATTGTTGTCCAAAGCTGCCTGCAATGTGACCATCATGTCTTCGCTGCTGGCGTCACCACCTTCGAAATCGACGGTGTTATACACATACACGCCGTTGCCGTTTTCTGACCCACTGAGGGTGTGAACATGAGTGCTGGCTCTATGCGCGCGTGTCAGCAGGTCATTGGCCGCAGGTGCGTTTTCGTTGACCCGGGCAATACCAATGCTGGCGGTTATCTGGGCCGTTTTGTCGCCGACTTCGAATAAGTGTTCTGCGAGCTGGTGACACATATCCTTGGCAAATTTTTCTGCGGCTTTGGTGTCCGCGATCATGGCCAGAATACCGAACGTCTCATCGCCCAGACGAGCAATTGCGTAATCTTCCGGGCAGAGGCTTCTTAACATAGCGGCGACATCGGCGAGAATGGTGTCGGCTCCGGCGATGCCGTATTCAGCACGGGCGATACTGAAATCATCGAGCTCGAGATAGAGCAGGTTGGCTTGAACTTCGCGGTTTAGCGCTTTTTCAACGATGGAGTCCAGGTGCTCAATGAAATGGCTTCTGTTGTACAGTCCGGTCAGGAGGTCTTCACTGCTGAATTTACGCAGCTTTTCTTCAAGCTCTGAATCAATTTCTGGGCGCACGATCAGTTGAGTACAGGCTTCCCCGTCATAGGTTGCCTGGGAGAAAGAGATCACAACGTCCGTTTCGCTGCCGTCTTCCTTCTGAATTTTGCACGTCAGTTCATTGCTGGAAGCAGAGCCGTCATTCATGCTCTTCATGAAGCTCTTGAACTTATCCTTGTTGGCACCGGCTATGGTATCCATAAGAGGAATGCACATGAGATCGTCCATGTCCTCATAGCCGAATAGATCCATGTAGGCTTTGTTGGCGAATACGTGCATGCCTTCGTTGACGTAGGCGATCGCATCCATCGAGCTTTCAAGCAGGATATTACAGCGTTTTTCAGCCTCACGGAGATACACTTCCATGTTGCGGCGTTTGCGCCTTTCTTCGAGATCGCCAAGTTCCCGTCTGACTACCAGGATCAATCGATGGAGGGAGTCTGCGGGAAGCACATCCCGGGCACCCTGCTTCAGGGCTCCGATAGCAGATTCTTCGTCGTAGTTTTCCATCAGGACGATAAACGGTATGTCTTTTTCCTGCTGCTTGATGAATTCAAGGCAGTTGGCGTAGGTTAATTCTCCATCTGCTTCGCGGGAAATGAACAGGTCCCAAACCTGTTCGTTGAGAGACTCTTCCAAATCCTCAATGCTGGTAACCCGGTGAGCTCTGGTTGCCTTCCCGGCATTACGCATGAGACTTACTACTTTCTCTGCATCGTTTTGCGAAGAGTCGAGAAGAAGTAGATGTACTGTTTGATTCTTTTTCTGCATGTAATCAGGCTAACTTAAATTCGATATGGAGTTGCTGCATGTTGATGACCTGGAGAAGAAAAGGCAACAACAGTATGTCCATTTATATAAACAACTTTTTTTATTCTAGGAGCCGCCAGCCATTCCCACAAGACGATTAATGGACTTTGTTCAGATTGATTGTGATTTGTCTCAAATAGCGACCATTGTCAGTGGTCCCCGGTAACCGCATTCAAATCGATTACCGGAGATGGTTGGGGTGGACGGAAAGAAGTTTAAAGTGTCGGCCACAGAGAATCAAAATCGTCTTCGCTGGCCTGGCTGGCTTTGACTTCTGATTGTACTTGCTGCATTGCCTGACTCAGGAATTTGATTTCGAACTGGCTGAAGCTTCCGGTGGACGATACACGGCGGCTCAGCTGAACCTTGGATTCCCGGCCTTTCTTGTTCAGTATGACTTTGTGACCAACCTGGAACGGCAGGCGAGGGGTGATCAAGGTAGCTGGTTGCCCGATGGAAGGCAGTTCCGGGAGCAGTAAGCCGCGGAGGAACTCACTGTTGTCACCGGTCTTCTGGGTCAACTGAACGCCACATGGTTTGGCATTGGGAGCGAGCAGTTCCACGCCAAATTGGGTCCCGTGTTGCTTAACCTGACGTATCCAGCGAATCACGCCGATACTCCATGGCTGATTTTCCTGCTCCCTCAGTCCCAACAGCTCACCTGCCTGAACATTGCCGGGCACATCTCCAGACCACTGAATGCAATATCCACCAGGGCTGGTGTTTATCAACGGTACGATGTGCTGAGAGTAGTTGCGTTTATTGTCATTGGTCGGAGCGCCTGATGCGCCGGTAAAGCTGATCGGGCTCATTTCTGCTGAGGTTCGGCTGATTCCGGAAGGGCCTGAATCGAATGAAGACGACCAGATGTCGGATTTTTGTGCCCGGTGCAGGTAATAGTTGGCGTCGTGATCTTCACCGTCCTGACGCATCAGCAGTGCATTGAAATCCACATTGCCTGCGCAGAAATAATGGGTGGAGGACAGTCCAACCGTCAGGAATATCCGGCCATTGCTGGATAGACGTTTGAAGGTTCTCTTAGTGAGTATGCCCAGAGCCTTGCTCAGTGAGCCCATCACATTGTCAGCCACACGTACCGGCATATCCAGTACGTCTTCGGGTGGACGCTTGTGATGGTTGAGATACGCAATATAGTCCGTCAGCTTGTCCACCAGTAACGCTGTGTCGAACCCCATTCCGTCAGCTAGTGGTGCACCAGAATGCAGCGAGCGGTAGTAGGGTGGTGAGTCACTGTGTGGATTGATAAGGAACAGACCACTGCTGTTTTCGCCATAGTCCAAAAATGTATTGTCTGCCCAGGCGTCGTAAGCTTCGTAAATCGTGGAAATATCGTTCTGGCGCATCTGGTTGGGTTTGCTGCACCCCAATAGAACAATACGCTTATAGGTGTGTTGGACAGTGGTTTCGTCGTTGTAGGAGAGTTCTTTGTCTCTGACCTTGATATTTTCGATACCGTGATCGTGAGCGAACTTGTAAATCTGGTGAATTTCCAACCAGACATTTGGCGGACTTTGGCAGTAAAGCTGGTAGGAGCGCACGACGCAGCGGGCCAGATCTGAAATGGCTCGATGACAGGCTGGTGCCAGATTTTTGATCGCTCTGTCATTGGCTCCCTGGCTCAGCTGGTCATGAATGACTGACTTATAGCCGTTGGCCAGGTGTAACTGCAGCGCCTGAGCCAGATTGGCTATTTTGCGCTGCTTTTCCGGCAGGACGATGGAGTGATTGAGAAAGTGCTTGGATAACTCTTTGCATACGTAGTACACAGGACCCCGCAGAACCTCCACCAGTTGGAAGCGAACGCTGGGTGCAAGAATCAGTTGATTGAGCTCCATAACCGCATGATAGAGACGCTTTGCGGTTTCACCGATGTTGGCCATCGGCAGGTTGCTGACCCACTGTTCCATTTGCTTGGGATTGGCTTCACAGAAGGACAGCGTGGTTAGCTTCTGCTCAGGAACAGTTATTTGAAGTGCTGAACTAGTTTCGTCCATGCATCACGACCATTTTGTATTCATTATGCATTAGTGCTTGACCTTGGGTATCCGGTTTACACCCGAACCTTTCTAATCTCACCTTAAATCAAGTCGTTAGTAGTTAGAATAGCAAAGAATCTGTAAACCGTCGGATTCTGCCCAAATTTCTCATGTTTTTACATAGTTTTACAGAATTGATTACATTTTGTTACCTGTATCCCGGATCATCGGCATTATGCCCACACGGGAGACTTTGATGACTCCCCGGGAATTTCCCGTACCAGTTTGGGGACGAGATAACCGGGCAGGCTGGATCGCAACGCCTGCATGATCCGTTCAACATCGGCTGGATTCGAATCAAAATGTGCAGCGCCGGCAACTTTGTCCAGTAGATGCAGATAGTAAGGCAGTACCCCGTTACGAAATAATGCTTCACTCAGCTGTACCAATTGCTCGCCGCTGTCATTGATTCCCCGCAGCAGTACCGCCTGATTAAGCAGAGCATCTGTACTATGTGACAGCTGTTTCAGTGCCCGCCCTGTATTAGTGTCAATTTCATTGGCATGGTTGCTGTGGATGACCACGACAGTCTTTAAGCGCGTTTCAGACAGAATTTCCTGCAGTTCAGGTGTTACCCGGCTTGGCAGTACTACGGGGAGTCGGCTGTGGATGCGTAGAGTCTGCACATGAGGGATGGCTTCGATCAGCTTGACCAGCCCGCTCAGGTGGCGGTCAGTCAGCATCAAAGGGTCGCCGCCACTGAGTATGACTTCTTTAATGCTGCTGTCCCGGGTAATGGTTTGCAGGGTGTTCTCCCAATCAGACAGACTCTGACGATGATCCTGATAGGGGAAGTGCCTGCGAAAACAATAGCGGCAATGAATTGCGCAGGCTCCTGTGGTGATGAGCAAAGCGCGCCCGTGGTATTTGTGAAGAATTCCCTGGTTTGCCTGGAAGTGGCTTTCTGCCAGTGGGTCTATGGAATAATTCGCATGTTTATCGCCTTCGGCCAAGAGAGGTAGAACCTGTAGCAGCAGCGGATCCTGCAGATTTCCCTTTTCTATTTTGTCCGCGTAGTGGCGTGTGACCCTCACCGGAAATTGTGATTGTCCCGACAATGCCTCATCAATCAAAGAGGCAGGGAGTTGGAGATAGCTGACTAACTCATCTGCTGAGCGGATCATATTGGCCAGTTCACGCTGCCACTGTGCTGATGGCTCGCGTTGGACATCCTGAGGCCCCGGTGCCGCGTCGGTAGCGATAAGCTTTTCCTGAGTCTCTTGAATAGACGGTGAAGCTTCAAATGAGGGGGTGTTTCGAGCTATTATTGCCAAATTTATTTTCCAACCAAATACTTTAACTGGCAGTCAGTCACCCGTTCAGGGAGATTGCCAGGATAATTTCGTAGGCTTCATTGATTGTCAGGAAGCCTTTTTGCAGAGATAGAGGAATATGGCCAACTATTCTACCAACGAATTTAAATCAGGTCTCAAAGTAATGCTGGATGGAGATCCTTGCTCCATTATCGACAATGAGTTCGTAAAACCCGGCAAGGGCCAGGCATTCAACCGTGTCAAATACCGTAACCTCAAAACCGGCCGTGTCGGCGAAAAAACCTTTAAGTCCGGTGATAGTGTGGAAAGCGCGGATGTCATCGATCTGGATATGGAATATTTGTATACCGATGGCGAGTTTTTCCATTTCATGATGACAGACGGATCTTTCGAACAGCATGCGGCAGATGCCAAGGCGGTAGGCGATACCACCAAGTGGCTGAAAGAGCAGGACGTTTATACGGTCACTCTGTACAACGGCACGCCATTGTCTGTGAGCCCTCCAAACTTCGTTGAGTTGGAAATTGTGGAAACTGATCCGGGTGTGCGCGGTGATACTGCCCAGGGCGGCAGCAAACCGGCTCGTTTGAGCACTGACGCTGTAGTATCTGTGCCACTGTTTATCGAGCAGGGTGAAGTCATTCGTGTTGATACACGTACATCAGAGTATGTGAGCCGCGTTAAGAGCTAAGTCTCATTAACCATTCGAAAGGGCAGGTAAGTAGTTATCTGCCCTTTTTTGTTGGATCTGAATATCACTTTTCTCTGCAGATGATTGGCAGATGGAACTCATATGGAAGCTGATACGGGCAGAGGTATGGAAGGTGATACGGCCAGAGATATGACGAGTAATCATGACTAGTAATTGTGAAGAGTAATATGGACAGAGACTTGAAGAGTGATCTGGATGAGTAACCATGTGTATGGTGTTGGTGTAAATGAATAGCGATACATCGGATTGGAAACCCGCGGTTTCCCGCGAAATGCTGCTGAAGCGCCAGCAATTTTTTGCCGGAATTCGTCATTTTTTCGAGGCCCGGGGGGTTCTCGAAGTTGATACACCTATCCTGAGTGAAATCACGGCGACGGATCCATTCCTGGATAGTTATGAAGTCCTGAACCCATCGTATGACTCTGCTTTGTATTTGCTGACCTCGCCAGAGCACGCGATGAAACGTATGCTGGCGGCAGGGTCTGGTCCGATATTTCAGATAACCAAGGCCTTTCGCCGCGATGAAAGAGGGCGTCGGCATAACCCTGAGTTCAGTATGCTGGAGTGGTATCAGCCGGGATTTTCCCTGCAGGATCTGCAGTTGGAGGTGACTGACCTGATTGAGTTTCTTGGTTATCAGGGGGGCGCTGAATCCATGAGCTATCGGGAAGCGTTTATCGGTGCCATAGGATTGAATCCCTTTGTCGATGAGCCCTCCGGAAAGGGGGCAGAAGAGCTGCAACTGTTGGTTATGGCAAGCGAATGCTCTTCCATGCCCTCATCAGACCTGGATCTGGAATCCGCCCTGGACATTCTCATGACTCATAAAGTTGAGCCCTGGTTGAAAAGTCGTGGGGCGGTCTTTGTCTATGATTACCCTGCCGCACAGGCAGCATTGGCGCGAATTGAAACTGACCAGCATGGGAATTCTGTGGCCAGGCGGTTTGAGTTGTATATTCAGGGGATTGAAATCGCCAATGCCTATGATGAGCTGGTGGATGCTCAAGAGCAAAGACGGCGTTTTGTGGATGATAACAATCGGCGGGCGGCTCTTGGCAAAGCTGAGATCCCTATTGATGAACGTCTGTTGGCTGCTTTGGAAGAAATGCCCGCTTCGGCAGGCATTGCGCTGGGATTGGATCGTTTGTTAATGGTATTGAGCGGATGCCATACCCTGCAGGAAGTTGTTCCATTTCCTGCAGGACGTGTTTGAGGCTTAGTCAGATGCCAGGTCGCCGACATGTTGTCCTAGACGTACGGGGGCTTCCGGCGCAATTGCCGCGTTCCACTGCATGGTGTTTTCGGGAAAGGTCAGAACCACGGTGGAGCCCAGGTGAAAGCGCCCCATTTCTTCACCCTGGGCCAGTTTGACTTCGCCCGGGTTGTAGTTGAAGGTTCTGACGGTCTTGCCGTGTCCTTGGATGCGGCCTGCCCATACCGTTTCCACGCTGGCCACAATCATGGCGCCGACCAATGTCATGGCCATTGGGCCATAAGCCGTCGAGAACAGGCAGACAACCCTTTCATTGCGGGAAAACAGTCGGGGGACGTTATCAGCCGTCACCGGATTTACGGAAAACAAGTCTCCTGGTATGTACACCATCTGTTGCAGTTCGCCGGCAATGGGCATGTGGATGCGGTGATAGTCCTTGGGAGATAAATAAATTGTCGCAAAATCACCGCCGATGAAAGGCTGGGCGCGTTGCAAATCCCCGCCCAACAGCTCGATCAAACTGAAGCTGTGACCCTTAGCCTGAAAAATACGTCCGTACTCAATACTTCCCGCCTGTGAAACACATCCATCCACCGGGCTGACGATCTTTTTGGGGCCGCCCTGGAGTGGTCGGACACCTTCCTTCAACTCCCGGGTAAAGAAGTCATTGAAGTCCTCATAGTCCTCTGCAGACCCTCTCAGGGCTTCATCCATATTGACGCCGTAGCGCTCAATAAACCATTTGATGAAGGCATTCTTGATTGCCGGTTTTTTACAGTCAGCCAGGCTGCCGGCCGCTTTTGATAGGGCGTGTTGTGGAGTGACATACTGACTGGCAACAAATAAACGATCAAACAGTGACATGAGTGGTTCCGGGTAGCTGTTAAAAGTAGCAGTTAAACAATTTGGTTCTGCTGATTTCTGGGTTGGGTTCAGACTTCGATTGGAGTGTCAGGGTGATTTCCCCATTCGCCCCATGATCCGGCATAGGCGCGAATATTGAACTGCAATGCCTTCCCAATCAAATAAGTCAGACCTGAACGGTGATGTGTTTGGCAGTGCGTGACAATATTCTTGCTCGCATCAATGCCGATATCACTCAATTCCTGCCTGATGGTATCCAAGGGACGAAGCCTCAGGCCGTTTGCGGGATCCATTGCCCGGGTCCACTCATAGTTGACGGCTCCCGGAATATGGCCGTTGCGTGCAGCGGTTTGGCGCTGTCCGGCGTATTCCATGGGCGATCGGGCATCCCAGATGGCCAGGTCTGGCGTGCCAAGAGATTCTATGAGTTCCTGCACCTCAACGGTCGTGCCGGTGTCATGTTGGATGGAATAACTAGCGCTTTTGGCCTCTGGTATTTCATCGGTGAGCGGCCTCTCTTCTTCCCGCCAGGCAACCAACCCCCCATTGAGATAGCTGCAGTTGTAGAAACCAATTGAGTTCAATAACCAAATCATGCGGCCAGCCCAGCCGCCGCCCTCGTCATCATAAACCACTACCTGATCATCCTGGCTCAGTCCAATATGCTCGATAATGGCATGAAGCTGTTCGAGGGAAGGAAGTGCTCCCGGAGCCGGTGGTCGGCCCAGTTGTGTCGCACCGGGTGGGACATAGATTGCGCCGGGAATATGTCCGGTCTGGTAGTTTTCCGGGCGGCACAGGTCCAGGATAAGAATTCCGGGTCGGCCCAGTAATGGCTCCAGGTCAGCAGGTTCAATGATAAAGGGAAGACTTTGTTTGGCGGTTTCCATGACGGGTCCTGTGACATATATAAGGAGGAACTCTTAAGCCGTTACCTCGACGCAATCAACTCTATCCGGTAACAGGCCATGGTTAGCTGCTGCGGATGTTAGCAGAAGGCTGTCTGGGGCACTAGTGCGAGAGGTCTAGCTGGAGGAGCGATTGCCGCCTTTGTGATTGCGCTGGGCAAAGTAGTACAGCACTTGTGAAGTGGCGCCACAGACATGTTTAAAGCATTCGTACTCGTACTCCGTTAGCGGCAGTGCGTCAATGCCGGCATCGGCGTAGATCAGCGCGACGGGCCTTGATTTAACGAAGCAGGAGGTCAGAAAGAAGTCCATGGTCTGATTGATGGCCCGGAATTCCGTGGGGATCATTTTCTTGACCTTGTCGGAACTTCCCGGATTGATCCAAATGCTGGATGGTTTTTCCATCAGCTTACTGAATAGAGACGCTTTGGTGAGGTCCAGGTCCATGCGTGCCAGTTCTGGTCTGTCCTGGGTATCGGCTGCATAGTAGCCCTTGAGGCGGGTTTTACTGGTATTGATCAGCGCAATAACACAGGTTCTCAGTCCGACCCCATATGTGATGCAGCGTGCCGCCCCATTCATCAACGTGGCAATATCTTTGAATTGGGCCGGAGAACGCAGCATGGTTTGGGTAATATCGATATACAAGTCCTGGTTGGCCTGCCGCATTTGCCGATTGTCAGGAGTCTTGGGTACGGTTGCCGCCTGAGTGGGAAGGGCTTTACGGGAGGCTTTGGCTGAAGGCGCTCGATACGACTCTTCCTCTTCCGTAATGTCTGCAGCTTTTAATGAGATTTCTTCCTCCACTTCCGGCTCGGGACTCTGGATGACTTCCACCGCAGCTTCTATCTTTGCCTTAGGCGTCGATGGTTCTGTCTGCTCCTCTTCCTCTTCGTCATATTTTATGTCGGGTCCCGTAATGAGCTGTGCTACCAGGGCATTACCCGCCTGCAGAGGGTGCTGTCTGGCGGAATCCACAGCCAGTTCATGAACATAGGTGAGAGTGTCTTTCAGCGAGCGTTCCAAATATACCGCGAGGCAACGAATTAGTCTCAGGGTAATTGCAGAATAGAAATCTCTCTCGGCATGAAATGCAATTAGGTTACACAGTGCGACAATAAAACCCGGATGGTTCAACAGGAGCAGATCTTCCCGTTCACTTGGCTTAATAGAGGGGTAACGATCCCGGCAGTATTTCTCAATGCTGATGAGAACCCGGTTGTTGTGAAAGTCATCAAAGATCGGTGTGTCGGTGATCACTTCCGGTAAGGCAAAGCCGTCATGGATCTTTTTCCAAACAACAGCAAATCGTTCTCCGAATATCTTGCTCTCCATGGATTTGCGAATATTCAGCGAATGATTCAGCCGGTTGGTCCAGGCCTGCATCTTTTTTGGAGTATACCGCCACAATAACCAGAGTGGCATGCCGTAAAACAGAGCAAACCAATAGTACTCCTCGTGCCTATCCCGATGTTTCTGCTGGGCTGCCCACTGGGTCAGGTGGGCGGCAAAGAAGCTGTTGGCTACAGCCTTGTTATAGGCCACGACTGCGGGGATAGATGCCCGCTCTGGAGGCGGGGTGTTTTGCAGCAGATTTTCCAGAAAATCGGTGCCCAGCAGGCTGATCGCCTGGCCTAAAGTCTTTACCAGACTTTCCTGGCTGTGGGTCCGGGTATTCGCATTATTGAGCAGGTTTAGGGCAAGCACCGGATCATTACGAATCACCTCACTCATTTTTTTATATGAGAGAGTGTTCTGTGTCATCATGCGAAGCAGAATTGTGCTCGCTCCGCTGACAGAAGGCATGGATTTCTTGAGAAGTTGGTCAATCCATTCCAAGTCTTGCAAATTCGATGCGGTTTCCTGCATAAGTATTTGTGAAATAGTCTTTTTTGATCTTTACTGTAATGTAGATAATCATCCGCCATTTGTCATCTGCCGGGAGTGAATAACAAGGTCTATGCTGTTTATCATTGGTCTCGTGGTTGTTATAGCCAGTGTGTTCGGGGGATATGTACTCTCACATGGAGAATTACTCGCACTTTGGCAGCCATTTGAAATATTGATCATAGGTGGGGCTGCCTTTGGCGCGTTTCTGATTGCCAACCCCCCTAAAGTAATCAAAGCGGTTTTTTCCGCACTTCCCGCGTTGTTTGTTGGTAGCAGGTTCAATCAGATGATTTTCATGGATTTGCTATCCCTGCTATACGACCTTTTTGACAAAGCCCGAAAGTCCGGGGTGATGTCCATCGAGGCTGATGTCGACGATCCTGAGAATAGTGAAATTTTCAATCGTTACCCCTCCATCTCGCGAATGATTGGAGTGCGTGATTTCATCACGGATTACCTGCGTATTGTCAGTAGCGGCAACATGGCTCCCCATGAACTGGAGGGGTTAATGGATCTGGAAATTGATACTCGTCTTCAGGAGTTGGAGAAACCGGCAGAAGCCGTCAATAAGGTCGCGGATGCCTTGCCCGGGTTTGGTATTGTCGCAGCTGTTTTGGGTATCGTGATCACGATGAAGTCATTGGGTGGTCCCCCCGAAGAGTTGGGGGTTCATGTTGCGGCAGCTCTGGTGGGAACGTTCTTCGGTATCCTTGCTGCCTATGGTTTTGTGGGGCCTACTTCCCATGCGTTGCACAGTATCGCTGCAAACGAAATCAAGGCTTATGAGTGCGTTAAAGTGAGCATACTGGCCACGATGGGCGGACTCGCTCCTCAGCTGGCCATTGAATTCGGCCGTAAAGCGCTGTACTCCACGGTGCGGCCAAGCTTCCAGGAACTTAACGATTATGTTCGGTCCCGTTAACGGGGCTGGATGCAAGGTGTGGCCAATAGTAATGGACCAGGCTTCATTTTCCCTTATCAAAGTTTATAAGTTGCAGGGTAGCTCCAGGCTGGTGTCGTGATGATGGAAGAGCAACCCCCGATTATTGTCCGTCGTATTCGCAAGACCCACAAAGGCCATGGTGGTGCCTGGAAAGTGGCGTTTGCAGACTTTGCGACGGCGATGATGGCGTTTTTTCTTGTGCTCTGGTTGAGTGCTTCAACGACCAAGGAGCAGCAGGAGGCGATTTCCGGCTACTTTTCTGACCCTGTGGGCTTCGAAGAGGGAGGAAGTCCATACGTGATAGATCTTGAGGGCAGCGTCACCGTAACGGTTACCGATGATACGGCTCAGACGCCCGAGACTCAGCCTGAAATCAAGATGGAAGAGAAAACGATTGAAGACATTGCGTCCCAGGTGGAGCAGCGGCGACTGGAAAAACTAAAGGATGAAATTGTCGCCGAAATTGAAAGTAGTGCCAAACTCAAGGAATTCAAAGATCAACTGATCATCGATATCACAGAAGAAGGCCTCCGGATCCAGATTGTCGACAAGCGTCAGCGTCCAATGTTCGACAGTGGTGACTCCACCCTGAAGCCCTATTTTGAGGACATTCTTTATGAGCTGGCCAAGCTCATTGCCCGGGTGCGAAACAAGGTCAGTATATCGGGGCACACGGATGGGGCACCTTATCTGGGGCGGGCCAATTATAGCAACTGGGAATTGTCATCGGACCGTGCCAACGCAGCCAGGCGCGCGTTAGTGGATGGTGGTCTGCCTCAAGACCGCCTGGCGCGTGTCGTGGGACTGGCATCTTCTGCGCTTTATGACGAAAAGGATCCGCTGAATCCGGTGAATCGTCGTATTTCCATCATTGTGCTCAATAAGAGGACACAGGCGGAGATTGAGGATGCGGAACAGGTCGACGGAGCGATCACGACTAACGAGCTTACTGGTGAGTTGGATCAGTTAATTCGTAAAGAGCTCAGTAAACCTGCTTTTGACCCGAATAAAGATCTGCCGGTAAATGGTGACTCAAAGAGCGGGCAGGGCGGTAATGATTCCGGCGGGTTGAACTGGTAGATTGGGCCGAAATGCTAAACCGGAATCAGGAGGCCCTCATTCGTGGGTGTTGATGATGGTTTGGTCGTCCAGTGAATCCCTGATTCTCTGGTAGCTTTCCATCCGTGACACCTTGATGTCGCCACTTTCTAATGCTGCCTGTAGTGCGCACCCCGGTTCGCCCTGGTGTTTGCAATCCCGGAATTTGCAGGTGCCGAGAAATGGCCGAAATTCCACGAATCCCTGAGCCAGTGTCGGCTCGTCCATATGCCAGAGTCCGAATTCACGGATACCCGGTGAGTCGATCAGGTCGCCTCCGCTAGGCAGATGAAAGAGCTTGGCGGTAGTGGTGGTGTGTGTGCCCTTGCGTACCCCTTCGGACAGGTCTCCAACACGTATATTCTCTTCTGGTAGCAAGACCTGAATAAGGGAAGATTTGCCTACGCCTGACTGACCGACAAATATACTGGTTCTGTTTGATAGCAGGCTGAGAAGTGGGGCAAGGCCTTCCTGGGATTTTGATGATACCTCAATCCAGTCATAACCCAGTCCGGTATAAAGCTGTTTTAGCGGCTCTATCCGCGCCTTATTTTCATCGTTAATGAGATCCTGTTTGTTCATGATGATCTTCGGGGGGATCTCTACCGCTTCGGCGGCGACCAGATAACGGTCAATCAGGTTGGCATGGGCTTCGGGTTCTGGTGCGATAACAATAAGGATCTGATCAATATTGGCGGCAATCGGCTTCAGCTGACCGAATTTGTCTGGACGTTTCAGTGCGGTATTGCGATCTCCGCGGGCAACGATCACGCCACTGTTATCGCTTCCGGCACGCCAGGTAACGATATCTCCGGTGACCAGGGAATCAATATTGGCGCGCACGTAACACCGATGCAGTTGCCCTTGAAGTTCTCCATCCAGAGCTTCCACGTCAAGCTGTTGACCATAGTGTGCGATCACCAGACCTTTTTGTTCAGGTGACAGATCACCGGTATCCAGTTGCTCGAGGGCATCGGATTCCTTGCGTTCCGCTCTGCGGGAGCGTTCATCCTGAATCTTCTTAATCCGCCACTTTTGCTGTTTGGTAAGTCTGCGTTTTCCCATTAAGTGCCAATATGATCCTAATTAAACTTCTTTTAATGCCATGAAAGCCGGATAAAAGAAGACTCTCAACTACACTATGCTAATATTGCGCTACTGTAATTCGGTGGAGAAGTTATGTCACGTCGCGATAACCTGATTTGGATAGATTTAGAAATGACCGGGCTGGATCCGGAGATGGATCGAATCATTGAGATGGCGGTTATTGTGACCACCAGTGACCTGGAAGTCGTTGCTGAAGGTCCTGTTATTGCTGTGCATCAGCCGGACTTTGTATTGTCGCTGATGGATGACTGGAACCAGAAGACTCACGGCGAAAGCGGCCTGGTTGAACGGGTGAAGCAAAGTAAAACATCCGAATTACTGGCAGAACAACAGGTGCTGGATTTTCTGAATGAGCACTGTGACGCCGGAACCTCGCCTATGTGTGGCAACTCAATTGGCCAGGATCGCCGGTTTCTGGCACGTTATATGAAGTCATTGGAGTCTTTCTTTCATTACCGGAATCTGGATGTCAGCACCCTGAAAGAACTGGCCCGCCGCTGGCACCCGGATGTCGCTGCCGGAGTAAAGAAAAAAGGGACCCACCAGGCTCTTGATGATATACGAGAGTCCATTGAAGAGCTCAAGTACTACCGAGAGCATTTTCTAAAGCTCAAATAGTGTTAGAGCTCAAATAGTGCTAAAGCTCAAATGGTGAGTATCGGCTTTAGGACGGAACTCGATTCAGCCGTTCCAGGGCCCAGGCGACATGTTCCCTGACAATCGCTGAGGGGTGGTTCGCTTTCTCTTCCAGAGCCGTCAGTATTTCTCGGCTGGGGGTAGCATTTCCCAAGGCGACGGCAATATTTCTCAGCCAGCTTTCATAGCCGGTACGGCGAATTGCCGACCCTTGGGTATTGGTCAGGAACTCTTCTTCAGTCCAGTTGAATAACTTAAGCAGTTCGCTGGAATCCAGTTGATGTCGGGGAGTGAAATCCTCTTCCACTGTGGGATGATTGAATTTGTTCCACGGGCATACCATCTGGCAATCGTCACAGCCAAATATCCGGTTACCCATCAGTGGTCGCAGTTCTGTTGGAATGCTGCCTTTTAATTCAATGGTCAGATAGGAGATGCAGCGCCTGGCGTCCAGCTCTTGTGGTCCGACGAATGCATTGGTGGGGCAGAAGTCCATGCAGGCGGAGCAGCTTCCGCAGTGATGACTGTCAAAAGGGTCGTCGACTGGAAGAGGCAGGTCGGTGAAAATTTCGCCGAGAAAGAAATAAGAGCCTGCTTTCGGGTTGATCAGCATGGTATTTTTGCCGATCCAGCCGAGGCCTGCTTTTTGTGCCAAGGCTCTCTCCAATACCGGCGCGCTGTCTACAAATACCCTGTACTGAGTGGACTCGATTTTCTTTTGCACGCGTTCTGCCAGATGGGCCAGACGCTTCCGGATCAGTTTGTGATAATCCCTTCCCAGCGTATAACGTGACACATAGGCTTTGCTGTCTTCTGCCAGCGTTTTTTCTGCATTTGCCGCATTGTCTTTTTGTGGCCAGTAGTCCATGCGAACTGAAATGACCCTTATGGTTCCCGGGACAAGTTCGTCAGGTTTGTAACGTTTGCTGCCGTGACTGGCCATGTAATCCATGGTGCCATGATGATCGTTGGCCAGCCATTGCTGGAAATGATCCGCATGGTCTCCCAGATCTACATCGGTGATGCCACATTGCTGAAAGCCTAGCTCAAGGGCCCAGGACTTGATGCTTTTGGCCAGGGAGGTGAAGTCGGTGTAACTCAATGCTTGTTAACTTATTGATGGTTGAAACGGATATTGTGGCATACCCCGGGATCGGAGTCTGGTGCTGAAAAGAAATAATCTTTTTGGATGAGCTGTTGGACTAGTGAAAATTGATTAGCAAATGTACTTTTAATGGTATTTTGCTAAAATTTACAGCAATATAGGCATAATAGTTCAAGTGGATTCAAGAAGTGTATATTCATTCCACCAGTGGTGATGTACCGACGGCGCTATATACCGCCAGCCAAGTGCGCAAATTGGATGCACTGGCCATCGCCCAAACCGAAGGGGGTGGCTATGCGCTGATGCGGCGCGCGGGCCGGGCCGCATTCCGTCATTTGCAGCGCACCTTTCCAGAAGCGACATCCATCGCCGTGTTTTGTGGCGGTGGCAATAATGGCGGTGACGGTTATGTCATCGCTGAGCTGGCAAAGCAATCCGGAAAAACGGTGCGGCTGATTGCGGTTTCCGATCCCGAGAAACTGGGCGGCGAGGCTGAAGAGGCATGGCGTCAGGCTAAGGCTGCCGGAGTTGCTGTTGAAAGAGTTGATGATGTCGATATAGACACCGTATTGGAGGGGGCGGAGATCGTGGTCGACGCATTACTCGGTACGGGGTTGTCCGGCGAAGTTCGGGAAGATTATGCCCGGGTGATTCATTGTATCAACCAAGCCGGGAAGCCCGTGTTGGCTGTGGATATACCTTCTGGCTTATCGGCCGACAGTGGAGTGTTGTTAGGGGCGACGATCAAAGCCACGTTGACCTCTACATTTATTGGTATCAAGCGTGGGTTATTAACCGGGGCTGCCTCGAACGTAGTGGGAGAGCTCTGGTTTGACGATCTGGGGGTTGCTCCGGAAGTCTTCTGTCAGGTGGAGTCACCGGTGTCGCGCGTTGGTTTTTCCGATAGCAAGCGTTTACTGCCCGCACGGGATCAGGCCGCCCATAAAGGTCACTTTGGTTATGTCCTGGTGGTGGGCGGAGATGTCGGCTTTGGTGGTGCAGTATTGATGGCGGCAGAAGCCGCCTGTCGTGCTGGTGCCGGTCTGGTCGGGTGCGCCACAGTCGGGCCGCATATTTCGGCCGGATTGGTGCGTGTGCCTGAGGTGATGTTCAAGGCAGTGGATCATCGCCAGATGCTTGAAAAAATGTTGTCGTCAGCGACCGTGGTGGCGCTGGGGCCAGGATTGGGGCAGGGACCCTGGGGACGGATGTGTTTTCAAACAGTGACTCACTTCTGTCGGGATAAGAATATTTCTATGGTGCTGGATGCCGATGGATTAAACCTGTTGGCCGAAGACCCGGTAGCGCTGCCTTCCAATACGGTGATAACGCCTCATCCAGGAGAGGCTGCAAGACTTTTGGGTACTACCGTGCCGGAGGTGCTGGAGGATCGTTTTGCCAGTGCGGAAGCCTTGGCCCGGCGATATCAGGCGACGGTTGTGTTGAAAGGTGCCGGCACCCTGATTGCCGCTCTTAATGGCGAGCGCGCCCTAACCTCAGTTATGGCTGAACACGGGAATCCGGGAATGGCAGCAGGTGGTATGGGAGATGTTCTTACCGGGATGACTGCGGCCCTGATGGCCCAAGGCATGAACGGGTTTGATGCGGCCCGTCTGGCAGTGTCATGGCATGCACATAGTGCTGATCTGGCTGCTGCGAGGGCTGGCATGATAAGTCTGGTTGCGACAGATGTTATTGCAGGTTTAGGGACTGCCTGGCTGCAATCGGCTGATTTGTCTTCTGTAGATCATAGGTTTGAAGCGGAATTGGCGAAAGAATGATGTCAGATAGCAAAGTTCTGATGCTGCCAGATGAAAACGCCACCTTTCGTTTGGGCGCTTTGTTGGCCAAGCACTTAGTGTGGCCGTCCGTGGTATATCTGGAAGGACAGTTGGGAGCTGGAAAAACGTCCTTGTCCCGGGCCATTCTCAGGGGATTAGGGCATTCAGGATCCGTTAAGAGTCCCACCTATACGCTGGTGGAACCTTATGAACTGGACAGGGGGATGGTGTATCACTTCGACCTCTATCGTCTGGCAGATCCTGAAGAGTTGGAGTTTTTGGGTATTCGGGACTATTTTCAAGAGAATACCCTTTGTCTCATCGAATGGGCGGAAAAAGGTCAGGGATGGTTGCCGGAACCGGATCTGGTGATTCGATTGAGCGTTTCCGGAAGCGGGCGTCAGGCAATGTTTGATGGTCGTGACCTTGATGGTCGTAGCAAAGCAGTGGCGGAAATGGTCAGTCAGGTGGTACATGAATTTTCCGGGCAGTCAGATGGAAGACGCGGGGAGTGTGATTCCTGAGTGCAGGAGTAGCAGGAGTTTAGGGGTATTGATCTTATGAACAGATGGCATCGGTGGATTCTGCTGGGGGGCTGGTTACTTGCAGCCCAGGCTCTTGCAGGCTCGGTGAGCAATGTGCGGATCTGGCCTGCGCCGGACCACACACGGCTGGTGTTTGATCTCAGTTCTCCGGCAGATCATAAGGTATTTTCACTTTCTGCGCCGGATCGTCTGGTGATTGACCTGAATGATGCTGAGCTTAATACGGATATGGGTGACATCAAACTGGATGACAGTCCCATCCGAAGAATTCGTAGCGCAAAGCGTAATCAGAATGACTTGCGTGTTGTGCTGGACTTGAAGCAGTCCGTTAAACCCAAAAGTTTTGTGTTGCAGCCAAATGACCAGTATGGCCATCGTTTGGTTGTGGATCTGTATGGGTCAGGCGGCTCTGTATCTGAAGTGACAAAGAGTGTCGATGAGCAAAGTCAGCGTCGCGATATATTGGTGGTGGTTGATCCAGGTCACGGCGGGGATGATCCTGGAGCTTTAGGCCCCAGAGGTGTCCGTGAGAAAGATGTGGTGCTGGCTATTTCACGTGAACTACAGGCCTTGCTTAACCAGAAGAAAGGTTATAGCAGTCGTCTGACCCGGAAAGGTGATTACTTTATCCCTCTGCGTCAACGTACGACCCTGGCGCGGGAATATAATGCCGATTTGATGGTCTCCATTCACGCAGATGCCTTCAAGAGTCCTGATGCCAGCGGGGCTTCGGTTTATGCGTTGTCCAAGCGGGGGGCGACCAGTGAAACTGCCCGCTGGTTGGCAACGAAGGAGAATATGTCCGACCTGATTGGTGGGGTGGGATCGGTGAGTCTCGATGACAAGGACGACGTTCTGGCTGGCGTGTTGCTCGATTTGTCCATGACGGCGAGTCTTAAGTCCAGCTTAAGTGTGGGTGATCATGTATTGCGGTCTGTGAAAAGTGTTTCCAAGCTGCATAAGAAACGCGTGGAGCAGGCAGGTTTTGTGGTTTTGAAATCGCCGGATATTCCCTCGATTCTGGTGGAAACTGGATTTATCTCCAACCCGGTGGAATCAGGTCGTCTGCGTACTCAGAAATACCAGCGTAAGATTGCTCAAGCAATTTATCAGGGATTGCAGGGATACTTTGATGAGTCTCCGCCGCCCGGGACCTATGTCGCTTGGCAGAAACTGCAGCAAAGGGTTGCGCAGGGCCAGACCTACAAAATTGAGCGTGGCGATACGCTGAGTGAAATTGCTGCTCGTAATCGTGTCAGTCTGAATGATTTGATGCAGTATAACGGCTTGAAAGACGAGCAATTGAGAATCGGGCAGGTATTGAAAATACCGGCAAGTTAATCCTCGAATTCATCAATCATTCCATTATTTGAAGTCCACTCCCTAATGAATCAGAACAGCTCTCAGAGCTGTTCTGTTCCTCTGGTTCATCTGTTACCATCCCGACACTTCCTTCTTGATACGTAATACGGAAAAGTTCCTGTCCAAAATGTCTAAAATTCAATTGTTAACCCCCCGATTGGCCAACCAGATTGCTGCTGGAGAGGTCGTTGAAAGGCCCGCTTCTGTGGTGAAGGAGCTGGTTGAAAATTCCCTTGATGCCGGAGCCAACAGAGTCGATGTCGACGTAGAGGACGGGGGTGTCAAACTGATCAGAATTCGGGACAACGGTGGTGGAATTTCAAAGGACGAGCTGGCTTTGGCTCTGTCCAGGCATGCAACGAGTAAAATTATCACATTGGAAGACCTGGAGGCTGTCGCCACATTAGGGTTTCGTGGTGAGGCGCTTGCCAGTGTCAGCTCTGTGTCCCGATTAACGCTATCTTCCCGGCCTGAGGCACAGAACGAAGCCTGGAAGGTGGAAGTTGAGGGGCGGGATATGACCCCCAAGCTATCCCCTACGGCTCATACTCCCGGAACCACTGTTGAGGTAAGGGATCTGTTTTACAACACTCCGGCCAGGCGTAAGTTTCTGCGCACTGATAAAACCGAATTCAATCATGTTGAAGAGGTGATCAAGCGGCAGGCACTGGCCCGTCTCAATGTGTCCTTTACCCTCACTCATAATCAAAAAGTGATTCATCAGTTGCGTCCGGCAGTGGATCGGGAGTCTCATCTTCGGAGGGTGGCCCAACTTTGCGGCAAGCCCTTTGTTGAAAGTGTGGTGGAAATCGATACAAGCGGCTCCGGATTGCAGTTGCACGGATGGGTGGCCAAGCCGACGTTTTCACGAAGTCAGGCCGATTTGCAGTATTTCTTTGTGAACGGCAGGGTGATACGGGATAAGCTCGTGGCTCATGCCATTCGGCAGGCTTATCAGGACGTTTTGTTCCATGGCAGGCATCCTGCGTTTGTACTTTATCTGGAGTTGGATCCTGCAACCGTCGACGTCAATGTTCATCCCACAAAACATGAAGTGCGTTTTCGTGAGGGGCGAATGGTTCATGACTTCCTGTTTCGCAGCCTTCATCGGGCATTGGCAGAGATCAGGCCCAGTGTTGAGGATGAGTCTGAGGCAGAAGCGCCAGGAAGTACTCCTGTGTCGGTGGCCCAAAACTGGCCATCACAAAGTCCTTTGCCTTTATCGGAGCGTCCAGCCCCGGGGGTAATCAAAGAGCAGTTGGCCGGCTACAGTGCCCTGTATTCTTCATCTGCGGATCAGGGGATGCCCTTGTCATATGGTGTTTCGTCGCAGGAAGGTCAGCCTGAAGTGGCTTATGGTGCCAGTCCACTGGCTGTCGGAGGGAGTGCGGCAGCTTCAGTCAATTTTCCTCAGTATTCCCCTGTCGAGGGGGAGGGTTTTGATGCGCCTCTTGGCTACGCGATTGCCCAATTGCATGGCATATACATACTCTCTCAAAACAAAGCGGGTATGATACTGGTAGACATGCACGCTGCTCATGAGCGAATTGTCTATGAGAGGATGAAGAGGTCTATGGAGAACGGAGGTGTGACTCAGCAGCCAATGTTAGTGCCGCTGAGTCTGGCAATGAGCCGCCGTGAGACCGGAGTGGTGGAAGAGCATGCAGAGACCCTTCAAAGTCTGGGGTTGGAGTTGTCTGTAGCGGGCGCAGAATCGATTATCGTCAGGCAGGTTCCTGCAATGCTGAAGAGTGCCAACATTGAAAGTCTGGTGCGCGATGTTGTGACCGACCTGTTGGAGCACGGTACGACCCGGAAAGTGGAAGAAACGATTAATGGACTGCTCGGAACTATGGCCTGTCATGGTTCTGTGCGGGCTAATCGCCAGCTTTCAATCGCTGAGATGAACGCTTTACTCAGGGATATGGAGGCAACAGAACGTAGTGGTCAGTGTAATCATGGGCGACCAACCTGGGTGCAGTTGACCATGAATGAGCTGGATAAGCTGTTTTTACGGGGGCGGTAAGTCGGTGTCCGAGAAAAATAGATCGGTATCTGAGAAAGAGAAGCCGCCTGTCATCTTTTTGATGGGGCCCACTGCGTCAGGCAAAACCGATCTGGCGATGGCGTTGTCTGATCAATTTCCATGCGAGCTGATCAGTGTTGACTCCGTAATGGTGTATCGAGGCATGGATATTGGTTCTGCCAAACCGGACCCTGAGACACTTCAGCGATATCCGCATCGACTGGTAGATATCAAAGACCCTGCTGAACCCTATTCAGCTGCGGAATTTCGGGATGATGCTTTGTCTGCAATGGCGGAGATCAGTGCGAAGGGCCGTATACCTTTGCTGGTGGGGGGAACCATGATGTATTTCAAAACGTTGTGGCAAGGTATCGGTGATATGCCGAGTGCGGATCCAGTGCTCAGGCAGAGCATCATTGATGAAGCGCATCAGGTGGGTTGGCCTGCCATGCACGCCAAGCTTCAGCAGATCGATCCTGCGGCTGCCCAAAAAATTCACCCAAATAACCGTCAGAGAATTCAGCGGGCGTTGGAAGTTTGCCTGCTTACCGGCAAGCCATTCTCCAGTTTTTGGGGAGCTGAAGGAGATTCGGCGGAAACAGACTGGAACCGTGGAGATGAAACGGAGCTTCCTTATAATGTGTTGTCCCTTGCTCTGGCGCCGGCAGAGCGTCCGGTGCTGCATGAGCGGATTGCCCGACGCTTTGAATTGATGTTGGAGGAAGGGCTGATCGAAGAGGTTCAAGGATTGCGTGGCAGGGGAGATCTCTCGGCGGAACTACCTTCAATTCGTGCAGTAGGGTACCGGCAGGTGTGGGAATATCTGGATGGTATGTATGGTTACGAAACTATGAAGGAGAAAGGCGTCGTAGCCACCCGTCAATTGGCCAAGCGACAGATGACATGGTTGCGTAGTTGGCCTGATGCTCATTGGCTGAATTCAACAGATAGTCAATTAGTCGAAAATGCGGCAGATTTTATAAGGCATTGGTTACAATAAGGTAATCCCCTATGGCTCTGGCCAATTGAGGCGAGTATACTCGCTCCTCCGATGAGACTGAGTCTCATTGGTAATCGAGCGTTTGCGTCCTTCCCCGGAGTAGTAAAAAAACTCCTTATTGCATTTATAGTCGGCTATACTTCGACTAGGTGCCTGTCTGCGGTAGAGTGTTTACCTGGGCGGGAGCCTGGGTGAGTCTGAATGAGGCTAGTTTTTTTCAGGCTGTTTGCAGATTTGTTTGATCGCCGCTATTTAAAACGCAGTAAACCGGACCTATATTGGAATGATGCGGAACTTTCTGCGTTGGAGCTGATGTGGAAATGAATATTCGCACCTGAAGTTATGGTGTGGAATGGATAATTAGAATCAAAAAAACAGGAGAAAAAGAATGTCAAAAGGGCAATCTTTACAAGACCCTTATCTGAATGCTCTACGGAAGGAGCGTATACCGGTATCCATCTTTTTGGTGAATGGAATAAAGCTGCAAGGGCAAATCGAGTCATTCGATCAGTTTGTCATATTGCTGAAGAACACTGTAAGTCAGATGGTGTATAAGCACGCTATCTCTACTGTAGTGCCAGCTCGCAATGTGCGTATTGCTCCTCCAGGTGATGGCGAAGGTGAAGCAGGTAATGCTTAATACCAGGGGCGCTTAATTGTTCGAGCGTCCAAAATCAGGTGAACGTGCCGTTCTGGTTCACCTCGACATGCTGGAAGAGAAAGACCGGGAGGACCCCCGGGAATTTACCGAGTTAGCTCTCTCTGCTGGGGCTGACCCGGTTGCGCTCGTCTCTGGTTCAAGGAATCATCCAAGTCCAAGATACTTTGTTGGGTCCGGTAAGTTAGAGGAAATCAAGCTGTCTGTGGTTGAAACGCAGGCGGACGTGGTTCTTTTCAATCATGCGCTGACACCTAGCCAGGAGCGTAATTTAGAGCGCGATCTTGGCGTTCGGGTGCTTGATCGTATTGGTCTGATCCTGGACATTTTTGCCCAGCGAGCTCGTACACATGAAGGGAAGTTGCAGGTCGAGCTGGCTCAATTGGAACATTTGTCTACCCGTCTGGTAAGAGGGTGGACGCACCTTGAGCGGCAAAAAGGCGGTATTGGCCTTCGTGGACCGGGTGAAACTCAGCTGGAAACGGATCGACGTCTGATCCGTGGACGAATCAAATCCATTCTTAAACGGCTGGAAAAGGTTCGCAAGCAAAGGGAGCAAGGGCGCAGGGCTAGGCAGCGGGCTGACGTTCCTTCCTTATCTCTCGTTGGATATACCAATGCGGGTAAATCTACACTATTCAATTCGCTAACCTCAGCTGAGGTTTACGCCGCGGACCAGTTGTTCGCCACGCTGGATCCCACTCTCAGACGAATCAATTTCTCCTCTCTCGGCCCTGTGGTTCTGGCTGATACCGTTGGTTTTATCCGTCATCTGCCCCATAAGCTGGTCAATGCATTTCATGCTACCCTTGAGGAGACACTAAATGCCTCCCTGTTGCTCCATGTGGTGGATGCCAGTGATCCTGATCGCAGGGAGAATATCGAGCAGGTCGAAGCCGTCCTTGATGAAATAGGGGCAGACGGGGTGTCCTGTCTATTCGTGTTCAACAAGATCGATTGCCTGGAAGGTGTTGAACCAAAGATCGAGCGGGATGAAGAAGGAAAGCCTGCCAGAGTTTGGGTGTCGGCGAAGACCGGTGCGGGCCTTGAATTGATAGAGGAAGCTGTTGCCGAGCTTTTGGGGAATGATATGCTGGATCAGACTCTGCATTTGCCCCCATCGTTAGCCAGGGTTCGGGCTCAGCTGTATGAAAGGGAAGCTGTAATGTCAGAGCAGATCGATTCGGATGGATCATTCGCCTTGCATGTGCGAATGCCTAAGAGTGATTGGAATCAATTGGAGCGCAAAGCCAATATTCGTTTGCATGATTTACTTGGTCAGCAAGTTCCTTGAAATAGGAAGTATCTTGAAACAAGGGGCTTCTTGATACAGGAGACGTCTTGAAAAAAGCAGGTGTCGACCAGACATAGATATAGCTTAACTTGCTGAATGGAATTTAGATCCATAGTATTACCCGCAATATTTATCCGTCATCAGATTAAGGGGTTAAAAATGGCTTGGAATGAACCAGGCGGAAATAAAGATCAGGATCCTTGGGGATCTGGACGTCGGAATAATGATGGTCCACCAGATCTTGATGAGGTTATTCGTAAAGGTATGGAAAAACTCAACGGTTTATTTGGCGGTAAGCCAAGCCGTGGTGGTAGCGGTGGGCGTTCCGGTGGTTCTGCCGGCGGCGTCATCGCTATTATCATCATCGTTTTGCTCGGTTTCACTGTGTGGGACTCAATGTATCGGATTGATGAGAAGCAAAGAGCGGTTGTTCTTCGTTTCGGGAAGTATCTCGACACCAAAGGGCCGGGGCTTCAGTTCAAGATCCCATACATCGATCAGATTTTTATTGAGGATGTGACCTCGGTGAGAAATCGCCCTAAAAAGGGGCATATGCTGACGGAAGATGAAAATATTGTTGATATCGACCTGACCGTCCAGTTTGTTATCAAAGATCTGAAAGACTACATGCTCAATATGCGCGATCCGATTACTACAGTGGATTACGCCATTGACAGCGCGCTACGTCATGAAGTGGGTAGCGCTCAGATGGATCAGGTGTTAACTGAAGGTCGTGCCATACTCTCTATCAATGTCCAGAATCGCCTGCAGAGGTACCTGGATTTCTACGGTGCCGGCATTGAGCTGCGGAAGGTCAACATAAATGCTGCTCAGCCTCCTCAGGCGGTGAAGTCCTCATTTGAAGAGGTTCAGCGAGCCAAAGAGGATGAGCAGAAACTAGTTAACCGTGCAGAGGCGTATCGTAACCAGATCGTTCCGGAGTCCCGTGGTCGGGCTCAGCGTATCATTGAGGAGGCAAATGCCTACAAGTCTGAAGTGATTGCCCGGGCAGAGGGTGAAACTTCTCGTTTCCTGCAAGTATTGAAAATTTATGAATCTGCTCCTGAGGTAACCCGCGAGCGTATGTACATCGACACCATGCAGGAAGTGCTGTCGAACAGTAGCAAGGTATTGGTGGATCAGGATCAAGGGAATAATATTATGTACCTCCCACTCGACCGCCTGATGAACCGTGCACCTTTGTCGGACAGTTCCAGTGATTCCAGTCGTGCAGGTGCAGCCTCTCAAGCGGATTCGTCATTTTCGCGCAGTGATGACTTCCGGACTCGGAATGAAGCGTTAACCCGGAGCAGGAGATAGTCATGAGTGGTCGATTTGGACTGACGGTCGCTGTCATTCTCGCGGCGCTGTTGGTTGGTTTACAAAGTGTTTATATAGTTCCAGAAACTCACCGTGCCGTATTGCTTCGGTTTGGTGAGCTGGTTGAGTCGGATATTCCAGCGGGTCTGCATTTCAAGATTCCTTTTGTGCATGATGCCAAGCTGTTTGATGTTAGGGTGCTGGCGATGAGTCTTCCCACCAAGAGTTATCTGACAGTTGAACAGAAGCCCCTGGATGTGGATTCCTATGCAACCTGGCGTATTACCAATGTGGGCAACTACTATCGTTCCACTGCCGGTGATGAAATCAATGCCGTCAGACTGCTTGAGTCTCGGATCGATAACGGTCTGCGTGACCAGTTTGGTCGTCGTACCATGCATGAAGTGGTGGCGGGTGAGCGTGAAGAACTAATGGAAGAATTGAAGGAAGAGCTTGATCTTCTGACACGCAAGGAATTCGGCATCGAAATTAATGATATCCGGGTAAGAGCGATCGATCTGCCTACCAAGGTTAGTGACTCGGTTTATGAGCGGATGGAGTCTGAGCGACTAAAAATTGCTCAGGAGCATCGTTCGAAGGGCGAAGAGTTAGCTGAAGGTATTCGTGCGGATGCTGATAGACAGCGTATTGTGGTAGAGGCAGAGGCGGAGAAGGAAGCAGAGCAGATTCGAGGTGAAGGTGATGCGATTGCTTCTCGGACTTACGCAGATGCATTCAATCAGAATCGGGAATTCTACTCCTTCTATCGCAGCCTGACGGCTTATCAGGAAACCTTCTCCAATAAAGGCGATCTGCTGATCCTGGAGCCGGATAGTGAGTTCCTGAAGTATCTCAAACAGTCAACTCGTTAGTAAGGTATAGCTGACTATTATGAGTTATCGGTGGTCCATACGTTTAAAAGGTTTGGGCCACCCTTAAAATGGTGATAAAATTCTGCAACCGGGCATGGACCCGGTTTTTTTGTGGGCATTCTCAGCCGGCAGCCCGACAAACCATACCAATGGGTCTCGGGTTATAGAAAGGGAGTGTGGGTTCTATGTGGCAGGATTTGGGAGCGGCACTTTGTCTGGTGTTGGTCCTGGAGGGGATGATTCCCTTTCTGTACCCGGCTAAGTGGCGTCAGATGGTACAGAGGCTGGCCGAGGTCGATGATCGTACCATGCGAATTGTCGGACTTGTCAGTATGGTAACAGGAGCGCTATTGCTCTATGTGGTCAGGCGTTGACCGCAGAGCATGCAGCTCCTTGGAAATTTGATAACAGCGGACTTGTGTCCGGGGATAAAAGTTTAATGTTTGGTGATCCTGGGTCTTTATCAGCATCTGATTTGTGGCTACTTCCTGATGGCGTTGAGGAACTGCTTCCACCGGAAGCCATGAGAGTTGAAGAACTGCGCCGGAGATTATTGGATCTTTACCATTCATGGGGATATGAATTGATTGTTCCTCCCCTCATCGAATATCTGGAATCTCTGTTGACTGGCGCCGGACGCGATCTTGAGCTGCAGACCTTCAAGGTCACAGATCAGTTAACCGGACGAATGATGGGAGTGCGTGCGGATATGACGCCTCAGGCTTCCCGAATTGATGCCAGAAGTCAGCGTGACGGAGCCAATCGGATCTGCTATCTCGGTAGCGTATTGCGGACCAAGCCTCAGAATATGTTGTCGTCCCGATCGCCTATTCAAACCGGATGTGAACTGTTTGGCGTGGCTGATACAGCGGCGGATATCGAAGTGATCTCCCTGATGCTGGAAACCCTGCGCCTTACCCGTGTGTCACCGATTCATATGGATATTGCCCATGTGGGCATATATCAATTGATCCAAAAGAAAGCGGCTTTGTCTCCCCATGACTCTGAATTGCTTTTGAATGCTCTCAAGCATAAAGCCGTGCCTGAAATTAATGACATCGCTACCCTGATTACGGACCCGCAAGTGCAAGAATACGTTCGAGCACTGCCTCGGCTGGCCGGGGGCTTGGACAAACTGAGTGAAGCGCGCGAATTGTTTTCAGGTGAGCCCGACGTCCTGGCTGCACTGGATGAGATGCTGAAAGTCTCTGAGATGGTGGCGGCACGCTATCCGGAAGTTGAGATTTGTATCGATCTTTGTGAACTCAGGGGGTTCAATTACCACACCGGTCTGGTTTTTGCCGCTTATACCTCAGGTCTTGGTCAAGCTGTTGCTCAGGGCGGTCGGTATGACGGTGTGGGGAGAGAGTTCGGTAACGCCCGTCCTGCTACCGGATTCAGTGTCGATTTGAAAGCGTTGTTCCGCCTGGGGCAAACTGCCTGGAAGCAGGAAAGCAAGGCTGTGCTTGCTCCAAATGAGTCCGATCCCGGGCTTTGGGACATGATTGCTGATTTGCGGACCACCGAGAGAGTGGTTCAATTGATGCCGGGGGAATCCAAAGAGCAGTGGAAACCCTATTGTGACCGCGAGCTGGTTAAAGATGAAACCGGCAGTTGGGTCGTGAATAAACTGGTTTAGATGTTGTTTAATATCTGACCGATGTAACTTCCTAATCCTTCAGTGAAATAGAGAAACATTATGGGCAAAAATGTGGTGATCCTCGGAACCCAATGGGGTGATGAGGGAAAAGGTAAGATTGTCGACTTGTTGACAGAAGAGGTCGCGGCTGTCGCGCGCTTCCAGGGTGGACATAATGCCGGGCACACACTGGTGATTGATGGTGAGAAAACCGTACTTCACCTGATCCCTTCCGGAATTCTGCGCAGCACAGTCGCTTGTATGATTGGCAACGGCGTGGTTTTGGCTCCGGATGCCCTGTTATCCGAGATTAAAACGCTGGAGGATAAGGGCGTTCCTGTTCGTGAGCGATTGTATCTCAGCCCTGCCTGTCCATTGATTCTTCCGTATCACACAGCTCTTGACCTGGCTCGTGAAGAGCGTCGGGGGGCGGCCAAGATCGGCACTACCGGCAGAGGAATTGGACCTGCCTATGAGGATAAAGTGGCTCGTCGCGGGGTTCGCCTTGGAGACTTGGCGAAGCCTGAAGAGTTTGCTGAAAAGCTCAAGGAAATTATGGATTACCATAATTTTGCATTAGAGCACTATTACAAGGTGGCCCCGGTTGATTACCAGAAAACTCTGGATGAAACCCTCGAAATGGCCAAAGAGCTGTTGCCAATGATGGCTGATGTAACAGATATGCTGCACGACTTCCGCAAGCAGGGAAAAAATATTCTGTTTGAGGGCGCGCAGGGCTCGTTGCTGGATATTGACCTGGGAACCTATCCTTTTGTGACATCTTCCAACACTACTGCTGGTGGTACAGCTACCGGAAGTGGTTTTGGCCCGATGTACCTGGATTATGTACTGGGTATTACCAAAGCCTATGCCACTCGTGTTGGTTCAGGGCCATTTCCGACCGAATTGTTCGATGATGTCGGGGCTCATTTGGCCAAAAAAGGGAACGAGTTTGGAGCGACTACCGGAAGGCCTCGTCGTTGTGGCTGGTTTGATGCGGTCGCCTTACGACATGCAATCCAGATCAACAGTGTGTCGGGTATCTGCCTGACCAAGCTTGATGTGCTGGATGGTCTGGAAACTGTAAGAGTCTGTGTTGGTTATCGGACCAAAGATGGCGTAGAAGTGACTCGTCCACCGATTGCCTGTGAGGATTTCAGCAAGCTTGAGCCGGTTTATGAAGACCTGCCGGGCTGGAGTGAAAGTACCTTTGGCGTGAAGAAGTTGGAAGACCTGCCCAAAAACGCAAGAGACTACATTGAGTTTTTGGAGAAGCAGATCGAAGCGCCAATTGACGTAATATCTACTGGTCCAGATCGTAATGAGACGATCACGTTGAGGCATCCATTCTCCGCCTAAGACGGAGAACTGCAGGCTAAATTTGTTGAAGCAGTCTAAACCCCTTGGTGAGTTTTTCCCCAAGGGGTTTTTTATTTCTGTTTAATACCTGTTTTTTTCCTGCCAACACTTTGGCAAAGCCAAAGACCCAGAATAATGACAAGGCCTCCAGCTCCGTGATAGCCATGGGGGAGTTCTCCGAGGAAAGGAATGGCCAGCAGGGCGGTGATTAGCGGTGCCAGGTAGAAAAATAGCGAGGCGGTGCTCGGCGAAGTCTGTGTTACACCAAAATTCCAGAATAGATAAGCGAGCAATGATGGGAATATGGCCACATAGATGATGGCAAGAAGCAGTTGGCTGCTTACCTCGAAGCCTCCCCGGAACTGGTATTCGATCAAATAGAAGGGGCTGATCATAATGACGCCAATTCCCAGAAATATCATGAAGAGATCTAGCCCTGGAATGGGAATCTGCCATTTGCGCAGTAAGATGGAGTAGAGGGACCAGATCAGCATAGCGATCGCCATAATGCTGTCGCCGGTATTCAATTCAAGTCGCCATAGTGCATCAAAATCACCCTTCAAAATTACATAAAGTGCACCGGCAAAGGCGCAGGCTATGCCCGCTGCACTTCTTAGTCCGATCGTTGCTCCCAGCAATGGTGCGGAAAGAGCTATCGTCGTAATCGGCATCAGTGAGGTGACCAAGGTAATATTTAACGCTGATGTATACTGGGCCGCCACATACAGGAGAGAGTTATATGTGGTGATGCTCATAAACGAAAGTATAAGAATTTTTACCCATTGTTCGCGGATAATGACACGATGTTTTTTGTATGCTTTGACGATGAAGGGCGATACCAAAAGCGCGCAGGTGAACCAGCGAAAAAATGATAAGGTCAGTGGCGGAATCAGTTCATTGACGCCTCTGGCGATAATGGCGTTTCCCGCCCAGAATAGTGAAGTGCAGGTCAGTCCGGCGTATGGTAGCCAGGCTTTGTTTGTCCAGGAATTCTTCATAGATTAACAGGAATTCTTCATAGATTAACAGGAATTCTTGATAGATTAGTAAGTTACGAGTGCTGGATCAGCCCTGACTTTTGATCAGGAGTGGTGCAGTTTGAATGCTTAGTAAAGCAGCCATTCTGGCTTCAGCGAATTGAGAAAACAATGCAATGACAGAGAAAAATTTGATTCATCAGTCTGCTGAAGTGTATTCCGTTGACACCGTGGTGATCGGGGCGGGTGTCGTTGGCCTGGCGGTGGCCAGGGCTCTTGCTCTCCAGGGGCGGGAAGTGATGGTGCTGGAGTCTGAATACAGTATCGGAATGGGGATTTCTTCCCGTAACAGTGAAGTAATTCATGCGGGGATCTATTACCCTCAAGGTAGTTTGAAAGCCAGATGCTGTGTTGAGGGAAAGAATCAGTTATATCAATACTGTGATGAGCATAGGGTGCCTTATCGCAGGTGCGGTAAGCTGATAGTGGCTACCAGTCAGGAGCAGCTGCCTATTTTGGAAAGTCTGGTCGCAAAGGCGGCTGCAAATGGTGTCAATGATCTGCAATGGTTGGATGGCGAGCAGGCAGGAAGGCTGGAGCCTGAATTGAAAGCAGAGGCGGCATTGCTGTCTCCTTCAACCGGCATCATTGACTCACATCAGTATATGCTGGCGTTACAAGGTGATACGGAGCAGGCGGGCGGTATGGTGGTGCTGAACTCTCCCGTGCTAGGCGGGCAAGTAGAAGCCTCTTCCGACGTTGGCGTACCGAATATTGACCTGATCGTTGGCGGTGATATGCCCTGTCGATTGAAAGCACGCTGTGTCATCAATAGTACCGGGTTGTTAGCTGCGCAATTGCTAAGATCTATTCAAGGATATCCTGCAAAGAATATTCGGGAGTTGTATTGGGCCAAGGGGCACTATTTCAGTCTCACCGGCCGTGCGCCATTCGAGCACTTGATCTATCCAATTCCAGAACCGGGTGGGTTAGGGACGCATCTGACGCTCGATATGGGAGGGCGGGCCAAGTTCGGTCCTGATGTGCAATGGGTGGATACTCTCAATTATGATGTGCCTGGTGATTTGGAAGAGAAGTTTCGGTATCAGGTAGCCACTTATTGGCCGGGGGTGGTGGATCGGGAATTAGCGCCGGCCTACGCGGGAATTCGGCCAAAACTGTCTGCACCAGGTGAGGATGCTGAGGACTTTTTAATTGAGTCGCCGGCACACACCGGCGTTTCGGGCTGGTTTAATCTGCTGGGGATTGAATCGCCAGGTCTGACGGCATCATTGGCTATTGCGGAAAAAGTTGCCCAAGCAGTAAAAGAGTATATGTGAAACTACTTTCCTTCTGACTCCTTCATTCAAGCGATCGGCGCGCCACTGAGAATCCATATATTTCTGTCGCCCCGCCTTTGGTCAATTGCCGGGCCATGGCGTCTATTGTGCTTCCCGTGGTTACAACATCGTCAATGATAATGATAGGGCTGACAGGTGGGCGATCGGTTAGGGAAAAGCTGTTCTTAACATTCCTCCGCCGCATTCTTGCGCTGAGTTCAGCCTGTCTCGGCGTATGTCGACTTTTCATGACAACTTCGTTCTGCAATGGCAGACCTGCATACTTTGCCAGGTGTTTGGCAATGAGATGGGCATGATTGTCCCGACGAATAAAGTATTGTGATTCATGCATGGGAACAGGCATCAGTACGGCATTATGAAGATGTCCGAAGGCCTGTTTAAATTCTGGATAGATGGCTTGAGCCAGTGGTTTGGCCCAGTATCCGCATTCCTGATATTTCAAACGCCTGATAATAGAGGATACGGGGAATTTGTAGTCAAAGGCCGATACCGATTTGATATATGCCGGGGGCTTTGACAGGCAGCGCCCACAGATTTGTATGTTGTCTGATGGATGGTGGAGTTGCTGGCCGCAGGTCTCGCAACCATTTTCAGTTAAGGGAAAATCCTCCAGGCAGCTCTTGCAGATGGGGGAGGGTTGACCTGTCTTAAGGCAGAGAAGGCAATGTCTTGATATAACGCTGTCAACTTTTAGTCTAATAAAAGTTGACAGCTTATTAAGCCGCTTTATCATGTCATCCATGTTTGATTTCCAAAATCCATTTAGCTTCAGGGTCTGTCAAAGGACGCTAAGTGTAACTCAATATTCAGGACGTTGAATATGACTGCAAGTGCTCAAGCCCCGATTCGCCACGACTGGACGATTGAAGAGATCCAGGCATTGTTTGAATTGCCTTTCAATGATCTGATGTTCCAGGCCCAGTCTGTGCACAGGATGCATTTCAATCCAAACGAAGTTCAGGTCAGCACATTGCTGTCTATCAAAACCGGCGCTTGCCCGGAAGACTGCAAATATTGCCCTCAGAGCGGACACTACAACACCGGTCTGGAGAAAGAGAAGCTGCTGGAAGTGGAAAAGGTTGTGACTGAGGCGCGTCAGGCCAAAGAGAAAGGGGCCAGTCGTTTTTGTATGGGGGCTGCCTGGCGTAATCCGCGCGAAAAAGATATGCCCTACGTACTGGAAATGGTCCGGCAGGTGAAGTCGTTGGGGATGGAAACCTGCATGACCTTGGGAATGCTCTCCCCGGAGCAGGCAGGCCAGTTGGCGAATGCCGGTCTTGATTACTACAACCATAACCTGGATACATCAGAAAACTTCTATGACAAGATCATTACTACCCGTACCTATGCTGACCGTCTAGAAACTCTGCAGAACGTCAGGGATGCAGGTATGAAGGTCTGTTGTGGCGGCATCATGGGGATGGGCGAGTCATTGAAAGATCGTGCTGGCTTGTTGATGCAGCTGGCCAACCTGCCGGTCCATCCGGAAAGTGTGCCTATCAACATGCTGGTGAAGGTTGAAGGGACTCCTCTGGAAGTGCAGGAAGATATTGAGCCTTTTGACTTTATCCGTACTATCGCTGTCGCCAGGATTGTGATGCCTCGCTCCCACGTGCGGCTGTCAGCGGGTCGTGAAGACATGAATGAGCAAATGCAGTCATTGTGTTTCCTGGCAGGAGCCAATTCCATTTTCTATGGCGAAAAACTGCTCACTACCCCCAACCCTGAAGCTGACAGGGACCGTATGCTGTTCAAAAAACTGGGTATCAAGCCGGAGCAGCGCGAGGAATGTCACGACGAATCCACCCATGAAGCCTATTTGCAGGATGCCATTGTGGCGGAAGAGCAGAAGCGCAAGATGGGCGAGATGTTTTACGACGCGTCGCAAAGCGCCTGATATTCAATGTCAAAATGGCGCTTTATCTCTGAGGCACTGGAGCAACGTCGAGATCAGGGGTTGTACCGGCAACGCCTGACTTTGACTTCTCCGCAGAGTTGCCATGTTACGATCGAAGGTCAGGAGTACCTGGCCTTCTGTAACAATGATTATCTAGGGTTGGCTAATGATCCGCGTTTGATCGAAAGTGCCCGTGCTGCAATGGAACGGTATGGCTTCGGTGGCGGAGCCTCACATCTGGTTATCGGGCATCTCGAACCTCACCATCAACTTGAGCAGAAGTTGGCGGAATTTACCGGGCGGGAACGGGCGTTACTGTTCTCCACCGGCTATATGGCCAACCTGGGGGTTATCTCGGCTCTGGCCGGTCGCAAAGATCTGGTTCTGCAGGATAAGCTAAATCATGCATCCCTCCTGGACGCTGGGACGTTATCTGGCGCTCGCCTCCTGCGCTATACCCATAATGATACGGCAGCTCTGGAAGCGCGACTTGAGGACGCCCGGGATCATAGAACCCTGGTGGTGACCGATGGGGTCTTCAGTATGGACGGTGACATTGCTTCGCTGGACCATATTGCGCCACTTTGCCGACGCTACGATGCCATGCTGATGGTGGACGATGCCCATGGATTTGGGGTCCTGGGACCTAAGGGTGGTGGATGTGCAGAAGTATTTGGATTGGGGCAATCTGATCTACCGTTACTGGTAGGCACGCTTGGAAAGGCTTTTGGGACAGCCGGTGCATTTGTGGCGGGTAGTGAGGAGATGATTGAATACATCATCCAGTTCGCTCGTACCTATATCTATACCACCTCGATGCCTCCTTCTGTGGCTGCTGCCACCTGTACCAGTCTGGATATTGTGCAGGAAGAATCCTGGCGTCGAGTCCATTTGCAATCATTGATTCAACGTTTCCGGCAGGAAGCCCGGGCTATGGGGTATCAGTTGATGGCGTCCGATACTCCAATCCAGCCGATATTGGTAGGAGAGACGGAAAAGGCCATGAACCTTGCAGCAGCAATGCGTGAGCAAGGGATTCTTATCACGGCTATTCGTCCCCCAACGGTCCCGGTGAACACTTCCCGGCTTCGGGTCACCTTCTCTGCCGCGCATCAGGAGCAGGATCTGGATCAGTTACTGGAGGTTCTTCACCGATGCCGGGGGATGGTGAGCTGATGGAAAGCAGTCGATCGGACGTCTTACCGGAAAAGCCGTCGCGCTACAAAGTGGTTTTACTCCCCGGATGGGCTCAGCCAAAGGAATCAGTGCAGCACCTGGTGGAGGTTATGGAGTCATGGTCGGATGTGGCCGTTATTGAGTTGAAAGCACCGGAAGGCAAGTTAAGAGAAACACTCGGTAAGGAGCTGGAAGTTGATCAGCCTACGCTCGTTGTGGGGTGGTCTTTGGGGGGGAGTGTTGCAATCCGCTTGCTTCAATCGTTGGTGGCGAAGCCGCGGGGAATTGTGCTGATTGGCGTGAATCCGTTTTTTGTCGGTGATCAAAACTGGCCGGGAGTCGGGGAGGCACTGTTTCAGGATTTTACCCGTCAGCTTGAAGAAGATCCGCAAAGGTTACTGCAAAAATTCAGTGGACTCATCATGCTGGGAGATGCTGATGCCCGGCAGTTGACTAAGAATGCCCGGCGGTGGCATGGCCCGGTTCTGGAGTGGTCGCCAGAGCTACTACAGCTCTCGCTTGCCTGGCTGAAGGAATGGGATGTTCGTGAATTGTTGGAAGGTGTAAGCACGCCGGTGCTTCATCTGCTAGGGGAAGCTGACCGTTTGGTACCGGGACGAGAAGTGGCAGAGGAAATTAAGTCGCGATATCCGGGCCAGTCTGTTGATATTGTTAAGGAGATGGGACATTACCCAAGTCCTGCAGTCAGTGATCATCTGGTTGAGAGAATTCGAGCGTTTGTCGGGGGTGAATAGTGGGCTGTCAATTCAAGTACAACGCAGAGGAATCTGATCCGGTGACAGGTATAGACAAACAACTGGTAGCTTCCTCGTTTGGCCACGCGGCGGCGACCTATGACGCATTAGCTGGTCTACAGAAAGAGGTGGGTGTCAGCCTTATTGATCTGCTTACCCAAAAAATTACCGGGTCCAGAGTTGAAATTGCGGACATCGGTTGTGGAACTGGCTGGCTCACCTATCAATTGAGGAGTCGCTTCCCGCAGGCTTCAATTACCGGCGTGGATCTGGCTGAAGGTATGGTGGAGTTTGCCCGTGCTCACCAGCAAGAGGCTGCAGAAGAGTGGCTGGTGGGAGACATGGAGTCGATACCCTTAACTTCCGATAAATTTGATGCCGTATACAGCAATATGGCGATGCAGTGGCTGGAAGACCCGGCAAATTGGTTCTGTGAAGCTGACAGAATACTAAAGCCTGGTGGATGGCTGATCTGTTCCACGTTGCTGCAAGGTACCCTGTCTGAGCTGCAGGCATCCTGGGAGGAAGCCGATAAGTTGCTGACCGGAAATATACCTGCAACACATGTGAATCAGTTTCAGACCCGTCAGCAGCTTTCGCTGTCGATAGCCAAGTCTATCCCTAAGGGGGAGTTTCAGGAGCAAACCTGGGTCCGCCATTATGCTTCGGTGAAAGATATTATGGGTGAGTTGAAGGGAATTGGTGCACATAATCTGAATGCGGACAGACCTCAGGGAATTACGGGTAAGACCAGGATCCGTCGTATGATGAATCACTATGAAATCTATCGCCAGCCACAAGGGTTGCCTACAACCTACAAGGTGGCCTTTATTGCCTATCGAAAACCCTTTGCTGATTAAGAGAATGTCTCATCGTGGCACGTACCCTGTTTATTACCGGAACTGATACTGAAGTAGGTAAAACCTTTGTTTCTGCAGCGTTGCTTCATGCATTTTCCAAGGCCGGACTGCGTACAATTGGGCTTAAACCGGTAGCAGCCGGATGTGAATCCTCGTCACAAGGATTGGTGAATGAGGATGCATTGACGTTGCAGCACTTTGCCAGTGTAAAACTGCCTTATTCGCAGGTGAATCCAGTGGCGCTGGAAGCTCCGATTGCGCCTCATATTGCAGCTCAGCGTGAGGGGAAAAATTTGTCGCTGTCCCGCTTGGTGGGATTGTGTCGTGGGACTCTGATGGCGCCGCATGACATGTCGATCGTTGAAGGGGCAGGAGGATGGCTGGTCCCCCTGAATTCCAGAGAGCTGCTGTCAGATCTGGCATTGGAGCTTCGAACTCCGGTTATCCTGGTCGTAGGGCTGAGGTTGGGGTGTCTGAATCATGCCTTGCTGACTATGGAGGCAATACAGCGGCGGGGGATTCCACTTGCCGGCTGGATTGGCAATCAATGTCAGCAGGAGTCTATGGCAGCCTTGGAGGAGAATCTTGACACTCTTAAGAGTGCTATCAGAGCTCCATGCCTTGGTATCCTGCCATATTCCAAGAGTCCCGATGACGAAGCAGTTCAACAAGCTCTCAATATAAGCACCTTGATCCCTCGAGATAAGGCTCAATAAGTTCGCTAGTGCCCTGGCTGAATTTACCTGCTGTTACATTCTGTTAAGTAGTCTGGTTGAATATTGAGCAAAATCGGCATTAAAATAGGCAAGATACAACCATTTGCTGTAGGGAGTTGTTGTGGTTTCCAACATTTTGAATACTGGATTGCAAGGTATCCGGCAAGGGGTGCAAGGGGCTGAAAAGGCTGCTTCGCAAATTGCCAGGGCTGGGCAATCCGGCAGTGGCGACGATGCGGCTGCCAGTCAGGGCAATGATCTTTATACTGATCTGGCTGAACCTTTAGTTGATCTGAAGCTGTATGAGACCAGTGTCAAAGCCTCTGCCAAAGTGGTAAAAGTGGCCGACGAGGTTATCGGTACGCTATTAGATATCAAGGCGTAGTCTGTAACGGAAATACAGAAAACGCCAAGGGGTGTGCATAGGTGCTACTAACTGGTTCATCATTGCCGGTGTCCAACACCACAACCCCTTATGTGCCTCCAGCGAAGGCGCAAGTGGCTTCAGCGTCCGTTCAGGACCTCGAGTCAACTCTTCCCCCAGTACAACCTCTGGAACAAGCATCCCATGCGTCATCGTCCGGCACCACGCCGGTTCTGGTCTATAACCACTTTGCCCAATTGAGTCAGTCTACACCCGACGGTCGGGGTGTTTCAGCCGGGCAAAATACTGATTCTGGCGAACAGCCTCAGACAAGTGGTGAGAGTGGTGATATCGGTGCAGACTCTACCGGAGCAGCAGTCAACGTGGTTTCTGGTGTTGCTGATCAAAGCGGAGAAAATGCCGACAATGCTGGTGCGTCGCAGCCAGAGACCGATGTCAATGTCGGTGGAGGTGGTGGCAACGCGCAGTCCGCAGGAGGGCTGTCGGATGAAGATCTTGCGATTGTCAGTGAGCTGAGTTCAAGGGATCGTGAAGTGCGATCTCACGAGCAGGCACATTTGTCGGTCGGAGGTGTCTATGCCACTGCGCCGCAGTTCAGCTATGAGCGTGGTCCCGATGGCCGAAACTATGCCGTCGGTGGTGAGGTGTCGATTGATGCCGGAACAGTGCCGGGAAATCCAGAGGCTACGATTCGAAAACTTGAACAAGTCAGGCGAGCAGCACTTGCGCCGGCAGAGCCGTCGCCACAGGACCGTCGGGTGGCAGCCCAGGCCAGTCAGGGCATACTTCAAGCGCAAGCTGATCTGGCTAAACAGCGACAGACTGGCACTGAAGAACCTCAAAGGGATGAGCCTGAACAATCTTCATCTGCAGCAGAGCGGCGAAATAGTCAGAGCCGCGCGATTCAGACATACCAGGAACTCATCGGTCTCGGAAACCAGCTTGCAGGAGCAGATGCAATAGCGGCTCAGCTTGACGAAGTTATCTGAGGATATTGGGCTACGGCCCCTTTTATACATCCCGTCAGGAGTACGAGGCTCTGATCTTGAATTCCGCCATCGCTCCCATTTTCTCACAAATTTTTACAACATTTCTTAATGTGCACCGTCCTGGTTCAAGTTCTGATAAGCCTTTTAACCTCTTGATTATAAATAGAGAAAAAATCCTGATTCAGGGGGCCTTGACGATGCCGTCTTCTCGAAAGTGAAAAATTGGTGTTTTAACTCTAATCAACCTTGACATTCTGCTTAAGCAAACGTATGTTTCAAACACCTGTTTGATACATTAATGAACTATCGTCAGCTCACCCAAAAGCGGTTTGTGAGCGTAAGCGATAAGAAAAGAAACAAAATAATCCGTGTGCACGGTAACAATAGTGAAAGCCGACGAGCCTTTTGCTGGAGAGATGAGGTAATCAGTATGCCGGAATATAAAGCTCCTTTACGCGACATTAAGTTTGTAATGGATGAACTGCTGAATGTTCAGTCCCACTACAGTGAGTTGCCATCAGCTGAAATGACGACCCCGGACATGGTCGACGCCATAATCCAGGAGGGTGCCAAGTTCTGTGAGCAAGTATTATCTCCCCTGAATCGTGTTGGTGACGAAGAAGGGTGTGTCTGGAGCGAAGACGGCGTCAAAACTCCAACCGGCTTTAAAGAAGCCTATCATCAGTATGTTGAGGGCGGTTGGCCTTCCATGACCTCCGCAGAGGAGTTTGGTGGCCAAGGTCTGCCGGAATCTCTCGGCCTGGTAATGAGCGAAATGGTAGGTACCTCCAACTGGGCTTGGGGTATGTATCCTGGTCTGAGTCACGGTGCAATCAACACTATTGCCCTGCACGGTACTGACGAACAAAAGCAGGCTTATATGCCTAAGCTGGTCAGCGGTGAATGGACTGGCACCATGTGTCTGACCGAGCCTCACTGTGGATCTGATTTGGGTATCCTGCGTTCCAAAGCTGAACCGAATGCTGATGGTTCCTACAGCATTACCGGTACCAAGATCTTTATTTCAGCCGGTGAGCACGATATGGCTGAAAACATTGTACACATCTGTCTGGCGCGTCTACCGGATGCTCCTCAGGGTACAAAAGGTATCTCCCTGTTTATCGTTCCTAAATTCCTGACTGATGGGAACGGCGGTGTAGGTGAGCGTAATGCGGTGACCTGTGGTTCTATCGAACACAAAATGGGTATCCACGGTAACTCTACTTGCGTAATGAATTTTGACGGTGCTAAAGGATACCTGATTGGACCTGAAAACAAAGGTCTGAACTGCATGTTTACCTTCATGAACTTCGCTCGTATCGGTACGGCAGTTCAAGGTCTTGGAGCATCAGAGTTGTCTTTCCAGGGTGCTCTCGCCTATGCCAAGGATCGTTTGGCCATGCGTTCACTGTCTGGTGTGAAAAACCCGGACGGTCCTGCTGATCCAATCATTGTGCATCCGGATGTCCGTCGCATGCTGTTGACCCAGAAAGCTTTCGCAGAAGGGGCTCGTGCAATGATTTACTACACAGCGGTCCAAGGTGATTTTGTTCACCATGGTGCCACTGAGGAAGTACGTAAAGAAGCTGATGAAATGATGGGCTTCCTGACTCCAATTGCTAAGGCTTTCCTGACCGAAATTGGTTATGAAGCAGCTAACCTGGGTATGCAGGTATACGGTGGTCACGGTTTCATTTCTGAATGGGGTATGGAGCAGATCGTTCGTGATACCCGTATCGCTCTGATGTATGAAGGTACTACCGGTATTCAGGCTCTTGACCTGCTGGGTCGTAAAGTACTGATGACTCAGGGTGAGGCTCTGAAGCGCTTCACCAAACTGGTTCATGTGTTCTGTAAAGAGCAGGGCGATAACGAGCAAATGAAAGAATTCGTCGAGCCTCTGGCCAAGCTGAACAAAGACTGGGGCGATCTGACCATGAAGATCGGTATGACGGCGATGAAGAACCGCGATGAAGTTGGTTCTGCTTCCGTCGACTTCCTGATGTATTCCGGTTACGCGACTCTGGCTTACTTCTGGGCCCGTATGGCGCATGTTGCTCAGCAGAAATTAGCAGCAGGTACAACAGAGGAAGCCTTCTATCAGGCGAAGATTCAGACTGCCCGCTTCTACTTCAAGCGTATCCTTCCTCGTACTGCGGGGCATGCGATTTCCGCTCTGGGTGGCGCTGACACATTGATGGACATGGATGTTGAACACTTTGCGTTCTGATCCTTCCTGTTAAGAAAAAGCCCGCGTTAAGCGGGCTTTTTGCGTACAACTGGTTCGGGGCAGGTTGCATTGATAACCTGATGTTAACCTGAAATCCGATCGAAAAGCGTATATAAAACTGAATTCCAAAAAAGACATTATCACGAGGGTGTAAGCATGGCTGATTACTCTGCGCCATTACGCGACATGCAGTTCCTATTAAAAGAAGTGTTTGAAGTGGGCAAACTGTGGGAATCACTGCCAAAGGCTCAGGAAAACGTTGACGTTGACACTGCGGACGCCATTCTGGAAGAGGCTGGTAAGATATCGGCGAACCTGTTGGCTCCCATAAACCGTAGTGGGGATGAGGAAGGCTGTCAGTGGAATGATGGCGTGGTTACAACCCCAGCCGGTTTCAAGGAAGCTTATCAGACCTATATTGAAGGTGGATGGTGTGGCTTGGGCGGCAATCCTGAATTTGGCGGTATGGGAATGCCGAAAATGATTGGGGCTCAGGTGGAAGAGATGGTGCAATCAGCCAATATTTCATTTGGCCTGTATCCAATGTTGACTGCGGGTGCCTGTCTGGCAATCGACTCTCATGCCACAGAAGAGCTCAAGGAAAGATACTTGCCTAATATGTACGCAGGCGTCTGGGCTGGTTCCATGTGTCTGACCGAGCCACATTCCGGTACGGATCTTGGAATTATTCGCACCAAGGCTGAGCCGCAAGCGGATGGTTCTTACGCTGTTACAGGTACTAAAATCTTTATTACCGGCGGGGAGCATGATCTGAGTGACAATATCATTCACCTGGTATTGGCCAAGCTGCCTGATGCGCCTGCTGGTCCTAAAGGGATCTCGCTGTTTATCGTTCCCAAGTTCCTGGTTAATGATGATGGTAGTCTGGGAGACCGAAATCCTGTGAGCTGTGGCTCAATCGAGCACAAAATGGGGATTAAGGCTTCTGCTACCTGTGTTATGAATTTTGACGGTGCTAAAGGTTGGCTAGTGGGCGAGCTTAACAAAGGCCTCAACTGCATGTTCACTATGATGAACTATGAGCGTTTGGGTGTTGGGGTTCAGGGATTGGCAGCTGCAGAGCGTTCTTATCAGAACGCAGTTGAGTATGCCAAGGATCGTATTCAAGGGCGTGCACCATCCGGTGCGGTTTCTCCCGATAAAGCTGCAGACCCGATTATTGTGCATCCGGATGTTCGCCGTATGCTGATGAACATGCGGGCCTTGAATGAAGGTAGTCGCGCTTTCTCCACTTATGTTGCCAAGTATCTGGATATATCCAAATTTTCGGAAGATGCTGCGGAGAAGCAGCATGCAGAAGCCATGGTGGCTTTGCTGACTCCAATTGCCAAAGCGTTTCTGACTGATCGTGGGCTGGATAGTACAGTCAGTGGTCAGCAGGTCTTTGGTGGTCATGGTTATATCCGTGAATGGGGGCAGGAGCAGTTAGTGCGTGATGTTCGTATCGCTCAGATATATGAAGGTACCAACGGTATTCAGGCGCTTGACTTGATGGGGCGTAAGATTGCTGCCAACAGCGGTAAGTTCTTTGAGCTATTTGCCAATGATGTGGCCGACTTTATTGAGGCTAACCGCGACCAGGAAGACTTATTGGAGTTCGTTGAGCCATTGGCGGCCAGTATTGAGCGTCTCTCCGATGTCACTGAGTATGTGTTGGAGAGTGTGTCTGGAGACTCTAATGCGGTCGGCGCAGCCAGCGTGGAATACCTTGATCTATTTGGTTACGTATCCCTCGCATATATGTGGGCGATGATGGCAAAGGTGGCTAAGAGCAAGGCTGCTGACGATAGTAGTGGCTTCTATGATGCCAAGCTGAAGACGGCACGCTACTACTTCTCCCGAATTCTGCCGAGAGCGGTAGCTCTGGCGGAATCCATCAAGAGCGGTAGTGCGGACATGATGGCGTTGGATGTAGAGCAATTCTAAGTACGGATGCTAAATTGATAAAAGCCCGGTTTATGCCGGGCTTTTTTGTGCCTGGCGAAAAGGAGGAGGGACCTTTTGTACTGCTTGATTCAGCTTTGCTCAGGATATTCTCCTGAATAGAGCCTGATGTCTAACTGGCAGTGCATGGCTTTTGCTGCTGGTCCAGAACGAGATCCGCCAGCAGTCTCCCCAGGGCGGATTTTGGTCAAGGAGGAGTAAATCCATATTGGATATTCATGTTGTCGAGGAGGTTTCCCAGGGGCTGTTTTGGGGGCTCTAATTTAGTGCCTGTCATCTAATTTAAAGTTTTTTCCAAAAAGGTGTTGCAAAGGATCGGGAGGGACGTATAATGCGCCCCACTTCTGCAGCGGAGCCCACCCGGAAGGGGTGAGAAACAAGGGCTTCGGGTAAGCAGGACTCAAGGATGAGACGACAATATGAGGGCGAGTTTTTCCATCAGATTGTCAGCGCCAAACAGGAAGTTAAAAAAACAGATTGACATTGAGAATCAAGACTGTAGAATGGCGCGCCTCATCGGGATGAATGCCCGGGCGAGAAGATCTTTAACAAGTTAATCAAGCAATTTGTTGTGGGCGCTAGCTGAGACGGTTGTGGAGACACAGAATAGTCTTGAGTTAGTG
>NZ_MRYI01000129.1 GCF_002260525.1 Hahella sp. CCB-MM4 | reverse complement strand
CCGGGGGCATGCAGGGGCATGTGAAGATCCGCGACGTGGTGCTGGCGCAGGCGGCGACCTCGCTGTCGACCCCGTCGAAGGGCATCTTCCGCGAGCTAAACTTCGCGTCCTGTGGCGATTTCGGCCTGCTGGCCGCAGCGCACAAGGTCGCGCAAGAGAAGGGCATCACCACCCATGTCGGCAACATCTATTCCTCGGACGTGTTCTACGACGAGCGCCCCGATCTGAACGAGGTGATGACCCGTCACGGTGTCCTCTGC
>NZ_MRYI01000128.1 GCF_002260525.1 Hahella sp. CCB-MM4 | reverse complement strand
GGTCAGCGAGTTGGCCTTGTCCGGGCGATCCAGCGTCAGGATCGTCAGGGCGCCGTCATCCTCGCGCCGGATCACCGCGTGAGGCCCAGCTTGGCGCGCAGGCCTTCGTCGCGCAGGGTCACTTCGCCGCCGCGGAAGCTGTCGGCGTCCGGGGTGCACATCCACAGCAGCGCCTCGGCCGGCCATTCGGCGGGAACGTGATCCTCCCAGTCGATCTGGCTGACCGCGTTCACGCCCGAGGCCTTGATCGCGCGCTGCATGTCGGTGGCCACCGTGCCGGGCGACAGGGACAGCACGCGGACCTTGGACCCGGCTTCCAGATGCGCGGCCTTGGTCATCATGATCGCCCCGGCCTTCGAGGCGCAGTAACCCGACCAGCCCTCCAGCGCGTTATAGGCCGCAC
>NZ_MRYI01000127.1 GCF_002260525.1 Hahella sp. CCB-MM4 | reverse complement strand
TGGTCATCCTGCCGTTCCTGGTGCTCCAGTTCGTCTCCGGCGTCTACATTCCGGCGAGCCAACTCCCGGACTGGATGCTGAACATCGGCGCCCTGTTCCCGCTGAAGTGGATGTGCCAGGGCTTTCGCGGGGTCTTCCTGCCCGAGTCGGCCGCCGTGCTGGAGCAGGCGGGCGACTGGGAGTTCGGCCGGATCGCCCTGGTGCTGGGCGCGTGGTGCATCGGAGGATTGCTGCTGTGTCTGCTGACGTTTCGCTGGAAGAGCCGGCGCGACGGCTGACCGGGGCGGACGGCGCGCGCG
>NZ_MRYI01000126.1 GCF_002260525.1 Hahella sp. CCB-MM4 | reverse complement strand
GACCCAGACCCTGCAGGTCTCGCCCGAGACGGCGGAATACATCCTGCGGCTGGCGGAACAGCAGGGGCCGGTGCCGGATGGTTTCTGCGCCAAGTCGATCATCGCGATCCTGCATCAGGTGCCCGGGTTCGAATGGATCGAGGACGGGTTCTACCCCAACGCCCTGTCCGAGCAATTCGCCACCATCCCCGGCGTGCGCGAGGAGCGGATCTATTCCGACG
>NZ_MRYI01000125.1 GCF_002260525.1 Hahella sp. CCB-MM4 | reverse complement strand
CTCTGCCACCGCGCGCATGAAACGGCGGAACTGCGCGAACAGGCCAAGGACCCGGCTGTCTGGCGCGGCGTGGTGACGGCATGAAGGATACCAGCATGCGCGACGAGATCCTGCTCGACGTCGACAACCTGTCGAAAAGCTTCACCCTGACGCGATCTTTGGGCGACGTGCTGCGCAGCCGGACGCCCAAGGTCGATGCCGTCAGCGATATCAGCTTCACGCTGAAGCGCGGCGAGACCATTGGCATCGTTGGTGAATCCGGTTGCGGCAAGACGACCTTGGGCCGGATGCTGCTGAAGCTGAT
>NZ_MRYI01000124.1 GCF_002260525.1 Hahella sp. CCB-MM4 | reverse complement strand
GCGTCGAATCCGGCGGGCATCGGAACTCGGTGAAAATGGTCGCGGCGGGCGATGCGGATCTTGCCGTGATCGACTGCCGCTCCTGGGCGCTGGCGCAGCGCTTCGAGCCCGAGGCGGCCTCGCAACTCATGGTCATCGGCTGGACGGGCGAGCGCAAGGGCATCGCCTATGTCACCTCGCGCGCGACCGATCCCGCTATCGCTGAAGCAATGAAAACCACCCTACTTGCAATGGGTTGCCTGCCGGCACCCGACGGAGACGTGAAATGACCAGAACTTATCGGGCCGTGGTGATCGGCGGGGGCGTGGTAGGCTGTTCGGTGCTGTTCCACCTGGCGAAGGCCGGCTGGAAGGACGTGCTGCTGATCGAGCGCTCGAAACTGACCTCGGGGTCGAGCTGGCACGCGGCGGGCGGCTTCCACACGCTGAACGGCGACCCGAATGTGGCGAAGCTGCAGGCCTATAC
>NZ_MRYI01000123.1 GCF_002260525.1 Hahella sp. CCB-MM4 | reverse complement strand
GCCGTAGCGCGTCTTGGTCAGGAAGGTCCAGCCCTGCGTCGTGTTGCGCGTGGCCAAGGGCGCGGGGGGGAACGTCGCCTGAGCATGCCCCAGCCCGTCTTCGCTGACGGAAAAGACCTGAAACTCGACCTCCAGCCCCATCACTGCGTCATGCCCCGTCGCCGCCAGCTGCTCCATCGCCCGGCGCAGGAGCCCGCGCGGCGAGACCGAGACCCGCTGGCCCGACCGATAGGCGAGATCGCAGAGGATGACGGCGGAATGCGGCGACCAGGGCAGCGGCGTGAAGCTCGAGGCATCGGGAACCAGCAGCAGATCGCCGGCCCCGGCCAGCGACACGCCGTCCAGCGTCAGCCCGTCCTTCCAGACATCGAACACCGTGCGATGCGCCGTGTCCTTGAGGATCAGCGTCGAGGGCACCGACAGGCCCGAGGCCAGCA
>NZ_MRYI01000122.1 GCF_002260525.1 Hahella sp. CCB-MM4 | reverse complement strand
TGCCGTGCTCTCGCCACTTCCCGCTCCTGTCCGCCGCGATGCGGATGGTGGTCTTCCATCCTCCCGGCCATCACCGCAGCTACCACTGATGGCAATCTTCCTTCCTCTTGCCAAAAAAAACCAGCCACCTAGTACGCTATAGCTCGCTCCATGAGAGATTCCCGGGCCGCGTTGCCCGACGTTTGTCCTGCTCAAGCCATGTAATGCCGCGAATCGCGCACATGCCAGGAGGCCAAGGATGACCGTAGCCATACAAGCCGACCGCCCGGATTTCCTGGAGATCGAGGGTGACGAGTCAGGGCTCTTCGACCAGGCTGTTCCCCGGGCGCTGGTGCACCGGGCGGCGATATCGGAGGTGCTGCTGACGGGGGTCAGATCCGGTGGGGGCGACCGCCTCCGCATGGGAGCGCAGTGGTCGCGCGGCCACAGCTACTACGGTGCCGTCGCCGGTCGGTGGCACGATCCGATGCTCTTCGCGGAGGCCATGCGCCAGGCCGGACTGCTGCTT
>NZ_MRYI01000121.1 GCF_002260525.1 Hahella sp. CCB-MM4 | reverse complement strand
CCGTGGTGGTGATGATTGAGACCATCTTCCTGCTGTCGATTTTTGCCGAGATCTTCACCACCACCGGCGGTGGTCCCGGTTATGAGACCACCAATCTGGCGTTCCTGATCTACAGCCAGGCGCTGCTGCAGTTTGATGTGGGCATGGCCTCCTCGGGCGGCCTGATCGCCGTGGTGATCGCCAATATTGCGGCCTTCGTCCTGATCCGGATGATCGGCAAGAATCTGACTGATAAGCCATAGGGGAGAAGACCATGTTATCTCTTAAACAAGCCCGTCAACTGCAGACCGTGCTCCTGGGATTGCTGGCCTGGGGCGTGGCCCTGCTGATCTTCTTCCCCATCTTCTGGATGGTGCTGACCAGCTTCAAGACCGAA
>NZ_MRYI01000120.1 GCF_002260525.1 Hahella sp. CCB-MM4 | reverse complement strand
GACAGTGACTACGGTCAGTGGCGATCTCTCCGGGTCGTCTTCGGTCTTCTCCGTCCGTGGGCTGTCTGTGCTTCGTACCGTCTCCAGCATGGCAGTACGGAGCTCGGGCGGCGCCCGTGGTACGCGCAAGGTTCCTACGGCGTCGATCCGTTACGAGGACGCGTCGGTACGCGAAGTCCCGGTCCAGCACTGGCGGTTGGCGGACGTCGCGGAGTCGAGGCCGTGGCGTGATGTCCGGTCGGTGCACGGGATGGCCCACTACTCGGGCAAGTACGCGTCCGCGACGACGGGCGGGCATGTGGTCTATGAGAGTCGCCTGGAGCTAGCCCGGCTGTTGCTGGCGGACTTTGATCCCGCTGTGCAGGGGATCTTCGCCCAGC
>NZ_MRYI01000012.1 GCF_002260525.1 Hahella sp. CCB-MM4 | reverse complement strand
TGTCTTTAGAGATTTGGCTGCCTCACGGGCAAATGCTTCTAATTCTTTCCGGTTCATTGTCTACCTATCCTTAACCCTGTAATAGGGTACTAGTGATAGGCAGATACACAAATTAAATTACAGTCTCGGGTCATGCCGTAAATTTGACTTATTTTTTGTGGGATGTAAGACCTGACTCAAATATATGGCCATCATGCATCCTCTGCTTCTGGGAACGACTCGTTTCCTATTCCAAGTACGTAAACAGCATCTCGACTTGTGGCAATTTGCGCAGATCTATCAAGAGAGTCCACGAGTTCAGACTCGTATTTGAAAGGCTCAATTCCATAGTGGACACATTTATGAATCTCAATAAGATCCATAAAGTCTGACTTCAGTTCGGCTTCGAAGCGATCTAAGGCTTTTTTTAAATCTTTCTCTGGAACAACGGCAATCCCATATCCATATGTGGAACCGTCCATATTCATCGACGATCGCTCACCCATTCTGGCTTTGTGATAAATCAGCCAACAACTTTGTGTTTCCATAGTTATTCATCCTGAACGTATGGGGCGGTCATTTTATATTTGCAGACTACAGGTGTCATCTGAACTATGGGATAGGCAGGTATGGGTAGTTAGGTTGGAAACATCATCTGGGACATCTTAGGGGTCAAGCCTAATAAGGTGACTCGCCTCCCATCCTAAATATAGGATGAAGGTGACCAAACCCAATGGAGGCGAATCATCTTATTAGGCCCGGCACTGTTCATTTGGCTCCTTTAAGCGTTTTGTTAGGCCAGTTTTTTCAGTAATAAGAACATACGCCAGTAATAATGCTTCCCCATGCTCCTTTGAAGATAAATGGTTTTTTGTCACCTTTCACATATTCCTTTATCTCAAGATAGTCGACGGTATAGTTGGGTTCATAAATAGTGATAGCTTTATAAGAATTTTCGCTTGGTTCATAAACATCTAAAACCCTTGGAGAAGTACCAGACATATTATTAGTGAAACCTCCTCCAGTAATGATTCCAGTAGACCTATTAACTGTGAACTCTTTACCATTGTTTATTTTGGCGACATTACTTGTCCTATCCATAACCCCAGTATCAGATAAGGTCATTGATTCTTTCACCTGGCACTTAAAATCAGCAAAAACATAAGTACTAATGAAGATTAATACAGCAACAGATATTCGTTTCATGCTTGTCCCCGCGACATCTTATTAGGCCTGACCCCGGATATTCTCTTATTATTTGACGGAATTCCACCGCCAATGACGCTACATCAGTGCAGTGATGTAAAACTGTGTAGCGAAGGACTTGCCACTGAACATCGCAATCAACCTACCCTCTCAGGAACTGCGTAGGACAGAGCCGCTGGATGGCTTCAAAAGCCGCTTTGTGCAACTCTAGTAGTATTGGCAAGATTCTTTGCGATTGGACGTTCCAATCATCAAATACTAAGGAGGAAATCCATGGAACTGATATCTGTCTGGCTGATCTATCACAAAGCCTCAATGAGCCCCCAATCTCCCATGAATATGGACGGCTCCGAGTTCATGCAGGGTATCGGCGTAGTGCCGGCCACTAGCATGAAAGAAGCCCTCGAGCGATTCGAACACTACCTGCGTGAGCAGCACATGGCACTGTTGGACGCCACCAAGTGCGAACAATACGACCCCAAGAACTTCAGTGATCCCACCCAGGACAATCGGGAAATCATCGAAGTCGCCTCCCAGGCTTTGGAAAGCGGAGGTATTTTTTACGCCTGTGGCATTTCCTCCGAAGCAATGGATTGCATGGAGGATGAGGACGATGGCTAAATGATGAATCTGGTCGTTCTTATAGTCTGACGGTCTCAATACACGATGTAGTTGCAGTTCCCCGCCTGAATCTCAAGTATATCAATCGATACCAACTAGCTTTCACAGGCCCCACCAAAGCTGGAGAATTATTGTCAGTGGTAGTATGTTAGAAAGCTTTCAAGATTTTCTCTTTTGAATAATCTGTCATGACAAATTAAGAGTTAGAAAGGATGTCAGACAACTACCTAAAGCTAATTCCTACGGATTCACAATTCGTTCCAGACGAGTCTACATATCATGATGCTATTGCCTGTTTAGAAAAACTGACTCCTCATGGAGAGAAAGTGAGGCTAGAAGTTTATTCACACCTTACCTTCATTGATCAAGGGCAAAATTTCGAAGAGATAATCTGCCCCACATGCAAGGCAGTGCTTCGAGACAATATTGACCTTGCCGGTAAAACTGATTGCCAAAAAGTCTTCGACCAAATTGGCGTGCAAATAGAAAATGAGACATTAGAAAACAGTGGCATAAAGATGCCTTGTTGTAACAGTGAAGTTAAAGCAACCGATCTAATATTTAATTGGCCAGCCGGTTTTGCTAGGTTTGAACTGTCTGTTTTAAATCCGGGTATAGCTGGTTCATTGTCTGACGGTGATGTCTCGCAATTATCAAGGATATTGGGCTGTAAATTAATGCAAATATGGGCTCATTACTGAATGGTCTTTACAGCAACGTTCTACTCAAATATCTTCAATATTATTAAGTAATTAGTCAGATCTATAGGTGAGTTTTTGCAAACTATACACAAGAATATGATGCTCTCAGCTGTTCAAAGATTTCTCTTTGGTATGGCTTTATTTTTTGGGATTCTGTTGGTCTCATCGTTAATCAATGCTGACCTTTCTCCGGAAAATCCTGAGAAGCAAATGTTCAACATAATCGTTATAGCAACCCTTTTTATTCTTAGTGTCTCTTTTGGAGGCGGATACTGGTGGCTGAGAAAAAGAAGAAAGCATGCAGCTAATGTTAACGATATCCCATGGCATCAGCTCAACGGAGATTGAACTGCAGTATACGCATGCAGCAGAGCGATGCAGGCATTGCCTTCTTGAATAGAAACCTATTCGTTGATACAAATCATCTGAATAGGTTTCATGCCTCACTGACACCTAACAGTAACTCTCATAGGCCCGCGTGCTGCCGTACCATCTCCATTCTCTTTTCTTCCGACAGGCTACGATGCAATGCAAAGCCCTGTTCAGCGTCTGGTCCGGCGAGATACATGACTTTGCCGGTTCCGTCAGTCGCTGCCGTGTAGATCACTTCAGCGACCGACTCTGGGGTTGAATAGTTTCCACGACGTTCGCCCATTGCTGTCAGTGCTTTGCTTAGAGTGTCGCTATAAGCGTTCTCCCCGCCTTCGAAAGTACGTGCCATGGATCGGCCTGCAAAGTCAGTAGCCACACCTCCAGGAGCAATGATTTTGGCACGAATACCGAACGGCGCCAGCTCGTATGACAAAGACTCAGTGAAGCCAATGACAGCAAACTTGGTCGCGTTATAGAGAGAGAAGAAAGGGAGGGCAATGATTCCGCCCAGGGATGCAACATTGACGATAGTACCGCTGCCCTGGTTTCGCATAGTGGGAAGCACCGCGCGGGTTACAGCGAAGATACCGTCAACGTTGGTCGCAAATTGGCGCTGGATCTGTTCATCACTGGCGGTTTCAAAGGGACCAAACAGTCCATAGCCAGCGTTATTGATAAGCACATCTATACGTCCGAACTGACTTAGCGTCTCCGCCACCGCAGCCGCTACTGAGGCATCGTCAGTCACGTCAAGCGGAAGTACTTTGATGAGAGGATTCTGGGCCAGCACCTCACCATCGCTCGGATTACGCATGGTAGCCACAACATTCCAGCCACGTTCCGCAAAAAGGGTGGCAGCCGCATGACCGATTCCACTGGATGCACCCGTGATCAAAACAACGGGGGAAGTTTCAGATGTCATAACATTTCTCCTTTACCGAATATATATTCGGTTATAAGTTAAAAAAATACTCAGGATCGTATGCCGTCCCAGCAAAGCTGGAAGGCTATCTCTCGGGATTCTTCAGTGTCGATAATTTGCCCTGCGCGGATAAGGCGCGCGGTCTCTCGAATCGAACCGAAGAAATAGGAACTAATGAACGGAACCGGAACCACTTTCAGGATCTCCTCTTTCTGTCCATCAATCACAATCTGCAACAGACCATCACTGTGCCTATCAACGTAGGCACGGCTCTCATCAGTCATGAAAGTCGAGCCGACAAATTGTTCCATAAAGGTAACCTGGTCAAAGCGATGCAGGCGATGATCAAGCATTTTGTTCCACACGTTACGTATACGTGCTTTTAACGGAAGACTGCTATCAATGCCGGTGCTGTAGAAATCCAGCGCCTCACGCTTGGCGCGACGATACACCTCATTGAACAGCATCTCTTTATCGCTGAAATACACATAAAGCGTGCTCGTGCCTATGCCTGCAGCCTTGGCAATCTCAGATAGCGTCAGGCCGAACAGTCCGCGCTCTGCTGCCAGGCGGCAGGTAGCGGCTATGACGGCATTCATTTTTCTCTCATCTTTTGGTTTCATGGCGGCCACTATAAACGAATATTTTTTCGGTTACAACGAAAATGTACAAATTGTGTACTTTGATTTGCGGTGTGAATGGACACCTTTCTTTCATTAACAACGGGGCCGAAAAAGATTAAGGGTCTAGCTTCCGAATACCTGTGATGCGAAGGCGTGGACATTTGAAAAAACAGATCAATCCCGGTCTTTCCGTGGTTGTTAGACAATATTACCAACCCGATTCCCCTATTAAAGAGCACTGTAATAATTATGCCTGATGGTCTATTTACACAGCCTTGTCAGCCATCATAATCGTAGCCTTGCATTTCCCTTCCTCACATGGATTAAGTGAATGATTCCCTTTATCAACCCTAATCAAACTAGCGTTGAACGCTTACTTATAGACTTCGCACAAAAAGTTAAGCCAACCATCGCGGACTTCCAACGCCTAAAAACTTTAGGTCCTCTCTATGACAGGCTTGCTCGAAACATGAGGCGGGCTGGTGAACCGCGACCTTCCAAACATTGTGACTGCCATGCGATAGTTTCCGGAGCTCACTCAGAGGCTGTTCTCGTGAGAGGCGTATTGGCATGGTTGGGAATGCGTATTGATGATCCTCACAATGGTTGCTGGCTGCCTAAGGATTGGAAGGATAGACTGCTTATGCCAAATCATCTGAGAAACGCGGTACCTCACCGACGCATTCACCATAGTAAATATTATGAGTGGTTAAATCAGGTTATTAACGCTGATATGATCACTACTGCAGACGAGCTTATACATGCCCTTCGAATGGTACGTACCATGCTTCAAAGTGGAAATGTTCCACCAAATGTTATGCCCCAAACAGGACGTTAACAGTGTTATATACCTTAATTCTCGACACGAATAAGTACTTACATCCAGTGTTCGACTCCAAGCAGATCTTAGAAATTTTGGGGGAGACGACACAAGAGAACATTAAGTATCGGATTGATATAAGAACTGCGCCTATTTCATACAAGGGTGTAATTGCTGAGCCTTTGAAAGTGTCATTTCCGAAGGAGCGGAAAGAACAAAAGGACTTTGAAATCCCGGATATTGCGGTTCTTCAGGGGAGATTATTCCTTAGCGCAAAATCATACGAGACGTTAAACCCTCTTATTGCTCATGACGGCGAGTTCCTGCCTGTCAATTATGAGTTGGGTAGAGGTTATATCTTCGTACCTATGAGAGTTGCGGACGACGTCGACGCTGTCGACAAAAACCTATCGAAAAAGAACGATTGGGGTTACTTCAGTCATCTTTCCTTCAATGTGGACCGTTTAGGCGACTGGAAAGTTTTCCGTACAAAGTTAAACGGGTACCAATCAATATACTGTCAGGAAGTTGTTAAGGAGGCGATAGAAAGGGACCAGCTCAAAGGGCTGTATATTACTTCGGACCTCGCAAATATCTATCCTGAAGACCAAAATACAATCTCAAAGCTGAGCTAAAAAAGATATAGCGATCCAGTGAAGGCGGATCTTCAGAACACCCTTGTAGAGTGACAGTACGCCCATGCGTTGACACAGATTATTTAAGCAATAGCTGACACTGTACTGCTTCTGACAACTGCCTCAAGAAATCTAAGTTAGCCGAAACCGATTCTCCAGCCTCGTACACATAACGCCACTTAACAAATGCATTCGCGACAGATTTAAGCTCTCTGACAAAATCATCATTGGTAGCACCAACCATTTCGATAAGCTCGGCCTGTTCAGCTGGAGCTAATCTGCTAAAGAGTTCGTACAGCTCATGCCCTCTAGCTTCCTTTTTCCCCTCCATCAGCAAGGCTTTGACCCCTAGTTCAATAGAAAACGCAGCACAAACAATACCTGGCACCACCAGCATTTCTATTTTATCCTGGCTCGCTGAACGAGGTTCCATCGCTCGCAGAAAGGCCAAATGGAAGCTTCGGGAGGAGTTCTTAGCCTGCTGTATATTCAACGTTACTCCCCTAAGATGAGGCTATGATCAAATATTCAAACAACTATCGCCCAAGGTCCCGCAGCCTTTCTTGAGCCTCTGCAGTTAAATCCCCATATTCTTCGGACAAATATTCCAATACACAAAGCAATACTGAAATCTGTTCTCTTGAAAGCCACGAAAAGTTGTAGGCAGAATTCTCAGTTACAAGATCGAGGTTTTCAAAATAGGTCGGCAGATACCAATGAAAGTTTCCGGATAGATCGGTTTTTTTCAGGATAAATCTTAAGAAAGATGGAAACATCCACTGAACCGCCTTCTGACTAATGGTAGAAAACTCATCGTAGAGAACCAATACACCTTCATATGCCAATTCAGGTTCGACATACTTGGAGATTCCCGACTCTATAATCTTCCTCATAATATCGTCTTTGTCGAAGACGAATAACTCTTTACACGACGGGCGATCTACAAAAGGAAATGCTATTTCAACCCTTTCCAGAATTTCTTCTCTTGTCAGGTAACCCTCATATTCCATATGAAGACTCCTAGTAGAAATAAGTTATTAATCTGCGCCCCGAGTTACTCATCATCTCCTATAAATCCACTTAGGATGAAACCCGGTATGTATTCCCTACGGCGATAGATCAATATGGCTCCAAACACGACCATGACAACGGCCAGCAATGGCGATATATCCAGATTATCAGGGAATATAAAGGACAAGATGCCTCCGGCCATCATCACAACGCCAATGGAGAATAAAATCAACTCGAAAACTCCTTCCGCCATATGAAACTAATGGACAGAACTTTGCCCAACCGGTGAATAATACAACCCCAGCTTAACAAGAAAATACAGACCTATCAGGCCACCTGAGATACCAACAAATAACAAGAGAAATCTTTTTGGGCTGACTTGGAAATACTCGTATTTTTCCTTGGTTGTTTCTCTGGTGGTGTCATTCCGTGTAGCAAATAAACTGATGCCAAAGGCTTTCTTGCCGACGAACATGAGGATTAATAGACCAACCATGAACACCACAAATTGGTTAAGTTCCGGGTAGATCCCTTTGCCTATCACCCAAAGAGCACTGTAGGCGTATATCACGCCGGTAAACAGAGACTCTTTTTTGGTCGCCTTCTGCCTGACAATTTCCAGATAGGCGCCACATGATTTACAACGCGTCGGGGACACGACCTGCCACCACCGCAACTCCTGACTACATACACTACATTTCATTGTTCAGTAACCAATACTCTAAACACTCTGACTATGCCCGACAGGCATCTCTTGCCGACGCTCGTCATCACTACAGCATCAAGGTCTTGATCAAAAGTGTGCAGTGGGCTTTGTTTCAGACATAGATATATTAATCACCACTACTCAACTTGATTAGGTACTTATCGTCCACCGAGCCTCGCTCCAATAAATGATCCTGAGGCAACAAAAAGGGTATAGCCTACGACCAGCACCACAAACCGCCCGGCCATTTGATCTTCACCAGTTGTCACTGGAAAGCCTACAGTTGATTCAATTCCCAACATCAAACCACCAAACAAAAGGCCAAAAATCGTCGCACCTACTAATGCAAAGATATAACTCTTCATAATCTCTTCCTTAACTAATTGGCCAAAAAATTACTTTTTTTGCCTTTCGATAATCACTCAAGTAACCATCCCATGACAGTCCCCATTGAGCCCTAAAGTAACTTGAAAGATCTGTCATTCGAGTTCCATTCCACAAGTCAATATGATCTCCAGTACGGCTACTTTCTGAAGATCCACGTCTCCAATAATCAGCTAGATAAATAATTCCAGTTCGCCCGTCTAGTTTCTCGACAAAATTCGAACCAGTGTATGTTTCCCAAGCAGGGCAGCCAATAAAAGGCTTTAGTTTTAACCAAGCAGCCATTTCTTCAGCACGGATAATATGAATTCGACCGCTAGGGCAACTCCAGCATAGAGTTCCAGCAAAAGCTTTTATCTGAATACCACTGTTATTCAAGCATTGACTTAAATTTATTGCACAATGGTTATCAAAAATATCCTTTCCGGTTTTTGGATCTTTATGAATAATTGGATCTTCAGGGAAGTTGTCCCACAGAGTACTAAACGATACTGTCATCCTAGATAGTTCCTTATACTATGCAGATTAAAAAAATGGTCCAAAGGATAGAAGCGACTTCTACTAGCTTTTCCCGTCAATTTTTTAATTGGATTATCTGTTTTTTTAACGCTCCCTCCCAGGCAACGTAATCCTTACTCTCCCACCTTTCCCATCCGTTCGATTTTCCAATACGAAATAGCCATCATGAGCTTCAGCAATCTGACGACAGAGAGTCAGGCCAATGCCTGTGCCGTGGGGTTTGGTGGTGTAAAAGGGAACAAACAGATTATCCGGGTTGGAAATGCCGGGGCCTTCGTCGGTGATTTCAATGATCAGGTATTGGTTTCTGAATTGCCAGGATATGGCAATGGCTCCCAGATCTTCTGGCATGGCCTCATCGGCATTTTTCAGCACATTGATAAGCAGTTGCTCCATCAGAACTGGATCAATAGGTAACACTGCTGGCTTGGAAGAGACTAGCTCGATCTGTCGGTGCTCAAATAGGGGAAGCAGTTTTTTTATGATCTCGGCAACATCCAGGATCTGTTTGTCGGCATTTGGCAATGTGGTCAGTTTGCGGTAGCTCTCAACAAACGTTTTCAGATTGCCGGCCCGCTCTTCAATAATTTTCAGGCCGTCGTCCACATCACGGAACTCCGGCTCGACCGGCAGTAATTGCCGCAAGACCTGACTGAGAGAAGCTATCGGTGTCAGCGTGTTATTGATCTCATGGCTGACCACTCTCAATAGGTTCTGCCAGGCTTTGTACTCTTCTCCCCGCAGTAATTGGCTGACATCTGTGATGAACAACAGAAATTGGGGCTGACCGTTTTCGAAGTACCTTTCCTGCCGGATCTGGAATTTTCCACTACGCGTGGGAAACTGCCACTCAATGACACCGTTTTGCGGACAGGAAAGAATTGATTCGATGGACAGTTCATTCAAAGTCAATCTCTTCGAAGACCACCCTTGCGATTCTGCCAGGTCGATATCCAACAGTCTGGCGGCAGTGTTATTGATAAAGGACAACTGTTCCTTTGCATCAAACGCAATAATTCCAACATCGATATTGTTGATGACTTTGCTTAACAAATACTGCTGTTGTCTGACCTCAAGCCGTTGCTGATTCATGGACTCAGACAGGCCGTTGATAATATCGATCAGATGGTTGAGGGCGTCATCTTTTCCGAACCGTTTTCCCCGCATGCTGAAATCATCGTTGGCCATTGCCTCTACCAAGTTGGTCAATGTGTCCAACTGATAATTCAGTCTGCGGGATATCGTCAAAGCACAATAGCCGATCAAAGCTGTAAACAGCAAAGCGACCAGCGCAACCAGATATCCTGAGTAGGCTTCCCGAATCATGATGGTCAGCAACATGACCACACCGGGAATGGAGGCTGCCAGCAAGAGTCGGCGTTGTGTAGATTCCAGCGAGCGGTTATTCATCCGGGTAATCAATCATCCTTGTGCTGCCCTTTGCCCAGTCGCCGGTAGAAGGCACTGCGGCTCAACCCCAGGGAGTCAGCTGCCTGACTGGCATTGCCGTCGAAGTGTGTCAGGCGCTGCTGCAGAATGTTCTGTTCCAGATCCTCAAGGGTTTGATGGACATTATGATTGACACTCAACGGTGCGGAGGAGGCGGCCGGATGATCCGCAAATTCAGCAATGCCCGGTAATACCTGTTTCACCAGAGCCCCATCCAGGCGATCACTCCTGCTGAGCAGTAGCGCTCTCTCCAGGACATGGCTGAGTTCCCGAACGTTTCCGGGCCAGGTGTAGCGCTGAAGCAGATCCAAACCTTCGGCTTCAATCGTCAGCGCGTTCTTCCTATATTTCAATGCAAGATCATCCAGCAATCGTTTGGACAAGGGCCCAATATCCTCAACCCGTTCCCGTAAGGCCGGCACCCGGAACTCAAAAGTATTTAGCCGATAATACAAATCTCTGCGAAAACCTCCCTGTTCAATCACCTCATTCAGATCCGCATTGGTCGCGGCAATGATCCGGACATCTACGCTTTGGGTTTTACTGGCACCGACCTTTTCCATCTGCTTTTCTTCCAGCACCCGCAGTAGTTTCGCCTGTTGATTGATTGGCGTATTGGCGATTTCATCCAGGAACAGAGTCCCCCGGTCGGCCAGCTCAAAGCGGCCGATACGGTTTTGCCGGGCATCAGTGAAAGCCCCCTTCACGTGGCCAAACATCTCACTCTCAAAAAGAGTATCCGTGATACATCCCATATTGACGGAGACAAAGCTTTCCTCCCGGCGTTCGGAATGCTGATGGATAAAGTTGGCCAACATGCTCTTACCGGTGCCGTTCTCCCCGGTCAGAAGGATGCTCGCATCGCTGGAGGCCACCTGTGTAATCATTTCCAGCAGCTGTTTCATGCCGTGAGACTCCGCCACAATACGATTGTCTTCGCAGGGGTTCAGCTCCTGCAGCAACAACGAATTCTGCTGCTGCAAACGGTTCTGTTTCTGGCGTCCTTCCGCTAACTGGATCTGGGTCTGAAGTGTGTGTAGCAGCCGGGTGTTGTCCCAGGGTTTCTGGATAAAGTCCGCTGCTCCGGCTTTCATCGCAGCCACCGCCAGATCGATGGTCCCCCAGCCGGTCATCACCACGACGGGCATGTCCGGAGCCAGCTGACGAATGTTTTCCAACAGCGCCAGCCCTTCCCTTCCAGAGGTCGTATCCAGCTCGTAATTCAGGTCAATCAGAGCAATGTCCGGGTCTGTCTTTTCGATTTGTTGAATAACCTCTAACGGGCGAGCGGCCACTGACACTTCGTATTGATTGACCTTCAGCAATAGCCGCAAGGTGCTCAATATACTTTCATCATCATCGGCCACCAGGACCCGGTACTGTCTTTCCATAGGATTTACTTTCCACAGGATTTAGCTGTTATTTAAAAATGAATGATTGGCCACCAGTGCACTATTGTTCCCGCAAGGCGTCCATAGGGCAGATGTTCACCGCTTTGCGGGCCGGGACCAGCGTTGCCAGCGACACAATGGCCGCAATAAACACCGATGTCAGCGCCAGCAACCACCAGATACTGATCGGGTTATGGCCCAGAACCAGCACCAGCTTGGGACCAACAACCGCCGCAACCGGTATCCCCATCGCAAGACCGATGCCAAGCTGCCACCATCCCTGCTTCAGTATCATGATCATCACCCCGGCATTGGATGCACCCAAAGCCCTACGTACCCCAATCTCCTGATACCGTTGGGCAGTTGTTCTGGACATGACACCGTATATGCCGCTACCGGCCAACAATATTGCCGCCAGACCGAACAGGTTAAACAGGACCGAAATAAACGTCAGCCCGGCGGTATTACGATGGACAATATTGCTCAACGGCTTCGACAGATACACAGGCAGCGACGCATCCAGGCCCGATACCGCTTGCTCTATCTGCTGATGGTAGGCAGTTCCGGTATGGGTAGCAATCACCGAAATCTGCGAGACCGGTGCCTGTAGTAGGGAGCGATATACCGTAGGCATACGTTTGCCGGGACCGAACGGTCGACCATGTATGACATGAGGCACCACTCCGATGACCCGATACCATTGATCATCCTCAGCCCAGCGAAGGCGCTTACCAATCACGTTAGTCTCGCCAGGCCAGTAACGATCCACAAAGGACCGCGACACAACGGCGACTCTGCCCGAATCCTGACTTCCCGTTTCGGACTCATCTCCGGCTTCGGACTCGCTCTCTGTTTCAAACTCACTTCCGGACAATGTATCCGACATCGATAGCATACGCCCCTGCTCAGGCCTGACGCCCAAAGCCTCCAACGTGCCGGGATAGACAACCACATCATTCGCCTGCGGCAGCAGATACTGTTCGGATTGAACCCGATCACCTCCCTCTATCAGTACTTTTCTCGCAGGAGTGTACTCAGCCGGCAGGCGACTCATGATTCCGGCGGCACTGACACCGGGCATCTGGCGCAGCTCGTCCGTTAACCGACGATAAAACGTCTGACGCTCCTCTAGTGTGGAATAGCTCGCCTCAGGAAGGTTCACTTTCGCGCTGTATACATCTTTGTATTCCACGCCATAGTCAATCTTCGTTGCCTGATAAACCACCAGAGACAGCAAAATCCCAATGGCAAGAACGGCACAGGATAGTGCCACTTCGAACACCACCAGCCCACGACTGATACGACCGCTACGACGGCTCTGAGCCCCTCGGGTACCGTCTCGCAGTATTTGATTGATATCGCCACCGGCGATTTTCCAGGCGGGCAACAGCCCGGTCAGTAACGCGGTCACCAGCACCAACCCCATGGCTTTGACCAGGACATCAACTTCCAGTCCAAGCTGCCACCAGAAAGGTGGCTTATCCGGGACAAAGCTGACAATCACATCATTGGTCACGGACAATCCCCACCCTGCCAACAGAAGCCCCACCAGACCTCCTGCAAAACATAGAATCAAACTTTCCCACATCATTTGCATCATGAGGCGCAGGGTCGGCGCTCCCAACGCTGCCCGAACAGCAGTTTCTTTCGCTCGTTCTGATGCCCTGACCAGCAACAGGTTGCTGACATTACAGCAGGCCAACAGCAACACACAGCCCACCGCGACCAGCATCACCAGGAAAACGGGTTTCGAATCCTCTCCCAGAAAGCTATCCATAAACGTAATGGCAAAGGCGGAGCGACCGGCATTGGACTCAGGGAAACGCTGCTCCCGCAGGGACATAATTTGTGTCAGTTCGATATCCACATCGGCAATACTGAAACCGCCCGCCCGCTTGGCAAATACAAATACTTCAGGGGCATTTTCCTCGGTAATTTTCGTCGGTTCCAGGTCACTTGGCAGCCATAGGGGATGGTTCATTGGAAAAGCATAGCCTTCGGGCATGACACCGATCACCCGTGTACTGACTCCATTAATCAATACACTTCGGGACAACACATCCTGTGCACCACCGAAATAGGTCTGCCATAACTGGTATCCGATCACCACTACCGGATTAGCCCCTTCCCCTGTTTCACTGGAATTGAACAGCCGTCCGATCACCGGTTGGGTATGAGTAAAATCAAACAGGTCCGCTTCTGACCGTATTGCCATATAACGGGCCACCTGACCGTCAACACTGAGGTTGGCCACTTCCCCATAGAAATAGCCCACATCCTCCAGACGCCGGCTACGGTCCCTGATATCCAGGTAATCCATATAGCTGACGGGGGAATCCCCCAGGCGAACACCGTTAATGCTGGGGCTGACCATCAGCATCCGCTCTCCGTCCTGAAAAGGCAGAGGTTTCAGCATCAGCCCGTTAATCACGGAATACATGTAAATGCATAGCCCAAGCCCACAGGCCATGATAGCTACGGTAAAAAGAGCGGCTCCAGGACGCTTCAGCAGCAGCCTCAGTGCGTATTTCAGATCGAATATCCAGGTCATTTCCATTCCCTCCCGGACATCAGGCGACAAGATCGGCGGCTTGGATGGATCGATCATCCAGCAACCGGCCGTCAAATAACTCAATCCGGCGGGAGGCTCTGGCGGCAGAACGGGGGTCATGGGTCACCATGCAGATCGTTGCGCCGTTCTGGTGAAGCCTTTCCAGCAATGCCATCACCGCTTCTGCATTCTTCGAATCCAGATTTCCTGTGGGCTCATCCGCCAGTATCAACGACGGCTCTCCAACGATGGCCCGAGCTACCGCCACCCGTTGCTGCTGTCCACCGGATAGCTGGGCAGGATAATGCTGACCGCGATGCACGATATCCACCTGATCAAGGGCGTTATGGACTCTCTGCCGCATATCACTCCCGCTGAGCCCCTTACGGTATGTCAGAGGCAGCATCACATTCTCCTCAACCGTTAAATCACTGATCAGATTGAATGACTGAAATACAAACCCGATTTCCCGGTTACGGATTGCTGCACGCTTTTTGGTATTCAAGCTGCTGGTTTCCATACCGTTGATCAGACACCGCCCCCGACTGGGATTGTCCAGCAGGCCTAGAATGGACAACAGTGTGGACTTTCCACATCCTGACGGACCGGCAATGGCCACATACTCACCCTTGGCAATGCTAAAACTGATATTGCTCAGGGCATGGGTTTCCAGGTCCTCGGTGTGAAAGATTTTGCTGACTCCGTCGAGCTCCACGATGGCAGACATATGATTCCCTCATGAACGGTTTAAACGAATGCTGTCCATGTGCTCCCAGGCACTATCGCTGGACAGTATGATGCGATCGGCCACATTGAGGCCACTGATAATCTGAATTTTGTCGGCAGATCCTAATCCAAAAACAACGGACACCCTTTCAGCCGTGTGCCCATCCGGTGCAAGCCGGTAGACACTGCCCGGCGCATTACTCTGGGCGAATACAGGACGCGGCACATACATCACATTTTCCAGTTGAGAAACTTCAATGGTGCCTTCAATACTGAATTCAGGACGGGCTTCCTCGGGTAAAGGGTCGGCAAACTCTATGTCCACCTGAACGGTGCCACTGACGACCATGGGATCAATTCGGATGATATTCCCCCGTATCCGGGTGGCATGGGTGTCAATGACCACAGGCTGCCCCAGGGAAATGTTCTTGATCTGGCGCTCGGGAACTTTCAGTTCAGCAATCAACTCATCCAGCGCAGCTATTTTAGCGATATTATGACCCCGCAATATCCGTTGCCCGGCCTCCAGATTCACGGACTGAATCACCCCCGCCCTGTCGGCTTTTATCGCCATTGCAGCGACCAACGCTTCAGATCTGGCCAGCGTTTTCTTCAACCGGTTAATCCTGGCCTGGGCGGCTTTGAATTCCGCCTTCTGGGTCAATATCAACTTGGCGAGCCGTTCCTGCTCTATCTTCTTCTGCTCACGCAACTGTTCCGTATCGAGTGCTGAACTTTGATAGTCCAATACTGACACAGAACCGGAATTGCGCTTGAGTAATACCGCCTCAGCATCAAATTGCAGACGAGCCCGTTCATAATCGTGGGTCGCCTCAAGGATCATCGCCTGCTGGTCCAGGATCTGGCTTTGCTGGCGGGCTTCAAGGGCGGTCATTTCGGCTTCTGCGGCTTCAATGTCCCAACGCAGCTCTTCCGTTTTCTGCACCAGTTCAGGATTTTTCAGCTCAGCGATCAGGTCTCCCGCATTCACCTTGTCACCAGCCTTTATCTGCACAGTCTCGACACGGCCTTCAACACTGGATGCGATCCAGCTGAAATGCTTTGGCACCAGCATACCGTTTCCCCTGATCTCCACGACCATATTTCCCTGTTTGACCTCTCCGATCAGCACACGGGAAGCAGGGACTTCGTAACCGCCAAAAGACAGATTTCTCATCAATACCGCCAAGCACGAAATGACAACCAAGACCAGGCAGGCCAGCCACCAGTGACGATGATTCCGGGGTTTGTCGATGCGCTTTATATCCATGAAGTGTACCGATCCAATTTATAGAAAAATGATTTATGCGAAGGAAATAGCAAGAGCAATGCCAACGATTTAATGCATTGTTTTAAAAAGCTTTTACTCTTCTTTCCTTAAGTTCGGAATATCAATAATGGGAAAGCAACAGATATAGGAACCAACAAAATCCCGGAAATGGGATAAATACCGTATGGGACCACCTACGGAAAATTGGAAAGGTTCTATACTTCAAATCAGAGTGATCTATGGAAGGGAATGTATGGAACTGAAACACCAATGTTCCCTGAGATTCCCCATAATATTGATACTGCTGGCCATTCTCAGCAGTGAGTCTGCAGCCTCATCCGATCCTGCCAATATAGAAACTATTTCAATTGCCACCGGCGAGTACCCACCCTGGACCTCACAACAGCTACCTTTTGAAGGTATCGTTTCCCATGTGGTGACCGAGTCTTTCAGAGAAGCCGGCATTCGGGTGGAGTATCACTATTACCCATGGGCAAGAAGTGAAGTTATGAACTGGCCCGGCTGGGAGAACATCATGCTGCTTCCTATTGGGCATGTGACGAAGACCGCCAGAAGGACTTTTACTGCAGCACTCCAATCATCCATGAAGAAACGGTTTTCTTTCATCTGAAATCCAGCGCATTCACACACTGGGAATCAATAGACGATCTGAGAAACTTTAAGATTGGCGCCACTGCCGGCTATACCTATACAAAAGAGTTCTGGGAAGCAGCGGACTCAAACAAATTATCTGTCGACACAGTCCCCGAAGATGAGCAAAGTTTCAGGATGTTGATTCTCGGCCGCGTGGATCTCAGCATAATGGGCAGGATTGCAGGGCTAAGTCTGCTCCGCGCAAAGTTTGATCCCGCAGAAGCCAGTATGGTGATGTATGACCCACACCCGTTAATCATACAACCAATGAGCCTTCTATTCCCCAAAACAAGGACTGAATCCCTGCAATTGCTGTTTCTGTTTAACAAGGGATTCGAAAAACTCAAAGATTCCGGCCTGTATGAGCAGTATATGAATGACCTGGTCAGCGGCTTTTACGATAAAGCTTCCGAATAGCGTCCATTAATATTCCCTATTGGCAACATTTTATCTTTACGTTAAGATTCTCAATATTATCTTTATATCAAGATTCTTAACACAGCCTTTCACCATATAGAGTGATCAACCTACATCTATCGGGTGATTCAATCACAACGTTAATTAGCTGGAAAAACCTATGAACATCACTGAAGCGCTGAACTGGCGGTATGCCACCAAACGTATGAACGGACACAAAATACCAACGGAAAAACTTAACCGAATTCTGGACGCGGCACGGCTGGCCCCCTCTTCCTACGGCTTACAGCCATACTCTGTACTGGTCATCGAAGATGAAGCCTTACGTGAAAAAATCAGCGCGGTGGCCTACAACCAGCCACAGATCATGGAAGCCTCGCACCTGCTGGTATTCGCCGCCATGGATTCTGTGGACACCCATTTTGTCGAAGAATTCATCGATCTAACTGCCTTGGAAAGAGGCATCAGCGCTGATTCCATGGAGGATTATAAAAACACCATCATTGGCGCTGTGAATAGCTTTGCAACGAATGAAGAAAGATTTCATTGGGCGGCTAAACAAGCCTATATTTCTCTTGGGACCACCATCGCTGCCGCTGCCGCGGAACAGGTGGATGCCTCGCCAATGGAAGGATTTGATCCAAAGGAGCTGGATATACTGCTAGGGCTAAAAGAAAGAGGTTTACGCAGCGTTCTGCTGTTGCCGCTGGGCTACCGTAACACCAACGCTGACTGGCTGGCAGGGATGAAGAAAGTTCGCTGGCCCCGAGATAAAATGTTTATTCGCTTTCCCCGGGCAAGCTCTCCAGCCTGATTGATAGTTATCATTCTGGTCTGACTTTGGTTTGACTCAGATCTAAATAGGATCGACGATAAAAGAGAAACTGATCACCAAGCCGGTTTCTCTTTGTCCTTAACCATCAACACTCTAATACTTCGCTACCTCCCTCAGACCGTTCCCGCAGAATATTCATCACCCGATGAATAACTGAAGAACAGCTAAAGAACAACAATAGAAACTTAAACAGTCCCGGCATTCTGATCTAAAAGTATTACAACTCGATACTTGCTTCAAATTGATTTAATCAAAGTCTCACCTTAGTCACCATCTTGTCCCATGAGCTTGGAGCCACGTTGCTTGAAGCACAACGGCGAGGAACCTGACAATAAAAGGTGAAATCCTATGGACACATCAACATCGATCAGCCCAATGCGATTCGTCATTATGCTGGTCATGACCGTTTTCCTGCCGGCCTGGGCAAACGCCGCTGGGCTGCTGAAACCCACTAATAGCCATTTGCCGAACCTGGAAATGCGCTCTCATGAAGTCAACGTGACGATCGAAAGCGGTTATGCAATCACCACCATAGACCAGGTCTTTCACAATCCGAACAACATTCCACTCGAAGCGATCTACTCATTCCCCGTGCCGGAAAAAGCCGCCGTGGGACAATTTACTTACTGGATCAATGGTCAACCTATCCACGGTGAGGTAGTGGAAAAACAAAAGGCCAGAGAGATCTATGAACAGGAAAAATCCCAGGGGCGGGATGCCGGCCTGACCGAGCAGGACAGCTACAAGACTTTCGACATATCGATCAGTCAGGTCCAGCCCCTGCAGGATACCCGCATCCGGCTGGTTTATTTTCAGCCCATACAGGTGGATACAGGGATTGGCCGCTATGTCTATCCGTTGGAAGAAGGCGGTGTGGATGAAAAGAAACTGGCATTCTGGACGGCGGACGAACGCGTAAGGGAGAAGTTCAATTTCAATCTGGAAATGAAAAGTGGGTATCCAATTGACGCCTTCCGCCTGCCACAACATCCTCAAGCCGCCATTACACGTATGGACTCACAACACTGGCTGGTCAACATCGATGCCGGCGGCAGCTCGACGGTTTCAAGCCAGGCAGAAGAGGCAACAGAGACCGGTATTCCGAATGCCTCCATGGCGCCGACTGGATCAGAGTCAGGATCACAGGAAGTTTATCGACTGGACAAAGATATCGTCGTGTACTGGAGGCTTCAACAGGGCTTGCCCGGCGCAATAGATCTGGTGACTTACAAACCCGCCGGACAAAGCCGTGGCGCCTTCATGATGACGCTGACGCCCGGCGATGATCTGGCCCCTATCAACGAAGGCAGAGACTGGGTATTGGTCCTCGACCGTTCAGGTTCGATGAGTGGAAAATACAGCACCCTGATAGAGGGCGTCCGCAAAGGCTTTGCAAAGTTCAATGCCAACGACCGGATCAGAGTGGTGATGTTTAATCATTCCGCCCAGGAAATCAGCAATGGCTGGCAACAGGCAACACCGGAAAATCTCAAGCGTATTGCCCAATTGATTGAAGGCACTACCGCAGAGGGAAGCACTAATCTGATGGATGGAATCCGTCTCGGTCTGAAACATCTGGATGCCGACCGTACGACTGCCATCTGGCTGGTGACCGATGGCGTTGCGAACGTGGGAGAAACCCGGCAAAAGGCCTTTCTCGATCTGATCCGGCAACAGGATGTGCGGTTATTTACCTTCGTCATGGGCAACTCAGCAAACCGCCCCCTGCTCGATGCTCTGGCCAAACACAGTCATGGCTTCGCGATCAACATCAGTAGCAGTGATGATATTGTCGGGCAACTGCTGCAAGCCTCCAGCAAAGTCACTCACGAAGCTCTTCATGATGTGGAAGTCAAAATCGATGGGGTCAAAACCAGCGATATATTTCCCGAAGAACCCAAAAGCTTGTATCGGGGTGAGCAGCTCATCATCTTTGGACATTATTTTAATAACAGGGGTTTTAATAATCAGAACAGTTTTAATAATCAGAACAGCTTTGATCAGGGCAAGCTTAGTCAGAGCAAGATGAAAGTGACGCTATCCGGAAAACGCTCCGGTAAGCCAGTGACTTATACTTCCGAATTCCCGATCCAGGATCAAACAGCCCATCCTGAACTTGAGCGTCTTTGGGCTTTTGCCCAGATTGATCACCTGATGGCAGAGCAACAAGAGTTTGGGGAAGATGCAGATCGTAAGGATGCCGTCGTGGATCTCGCCAAGGAATTCGGTCTGGTGACAGACTACACCTCCATGCTGGTCCTGGAAGAAGACCGATTCAAGGACTATGGCATTGAACGCAACATTGGTAAAAGAATAGAGGAAGAGGAAAAAGCCAGGACACAGCGTGCATCACAACCTGCTGTATCCACCAGAGTGGACACTCAGCAACCGGCCTTTTCTTCATCCAGATCCAGTCACAGCGGGAGTGGCGGTGGGGGTAGCAGTGGAGGTGGAAGCATGAACCTGTGGGTTATCGCAGCCCTGGCCTTACTATGGACCGCCACGATGAATTTCAGAAAGCCTCATTGATCCTGAAATGGGGCAGCATCACCTGCCCCATGCAACTCAGTAGATAGCTTTTGTCATTCCAATAGATAGCTTTTTCCATTCCAATAGATAACTTTTGTCATTTTCGAATCCTTTTATTATTTGAATTACAATGATGGTGAGTGGTTACAAACCACCAACATGAGTGTCACGAGCAAAAAAGGATTTAGCATATGAACCACTATCCATGGCTGTTTATGACCATCACCACTCTCTCACTCAGCATGTCTTTTCAGGCACAGGCTGATACTCCATTAGAAAACGGCGTTCCACTTGAGGATCTTTCCGGCTCCAGAGGAAGCGAAACGTTTTACTACATTGAGGTTCCGGATAAATCTATCAGTCTGGTAGTGCAGATTTCAGGTGGCTCTGGAGACGCGGATCTCTATGTGGCCTACAACCGTACTCCCAATACCAGCGTATTTGATTGTCGCCCTTATGAATGGGGCAACCAGGAAACCTGTACCTTCAAGCCTCCCAAGGCAGGGAAATACCACATCATGCTACGCGGCTATGACGACTACGGGGGCATGCAGCTTAAAGCAACTTATGTGACAGACGACGATGATGGCGGAGATCCACCCGGTGACTGCACCCTATCCGATGTCCAGAAGGAGTTGCTTACTGCACATAATAACGCCCGTAGCCAGGGGCGAAGCTGTGGCGGAACCTATTACGAAGCCGCTCCGGCCTTAACTTGGAATTGTAAATTGGGAGCCGCTGCGACCAAGCATACCCAGGATATGGTGGATAACAACTTCTTCAGTCATACCGGTTCAGATGGTTCCCAGGTGAGCGACCGTGTTCGAGCACAGGGCTACAACTATCGCCTGGTAGGAGAAAATATCGCCGCCGGATATTCGTCCGTGCAGCAGGTGATGGAAGGATGGCTCAAAAGCCCGGGACACTGTTCCAACATTATGAGATCCGGCTATACCGAAATCGGTGCTGAGAAAATCAGCACATCGCAAGCTGACTACCCCCACTACTGGACGACCGTCTTTGGGGATCGCTAATCAATAAAGAAAATACGGGGGCTCCTCAGCCCCCTGATTGCAAGAGACTTCGTCTTAACAATTCTACAAAATGGGAAAACCTGTGATCGACAAGAACCGTATCCCCCATAGCCTGCCACTAAGAGAAGCCGTGATTCTATTACACGGTCTTGCCAGAACACCGCGTTCGATGAGAAAGCTTGAAAATGCACTGAGCCAAAGCGGCTACATTGTCCTTAATCAGGGTTACCCATCAAGGCATTTTCCCATTCCGGAACTTGCCGAAACCTATGTTGGTCACGCGGTTTCCCAGTGCCGGGACTGCTCACGCATTCACTTTGTCACCCACTCTATGGGAGGCATCCTTGTCAGGCAGTATCTGCACCATCACCCACTGCAGAATGTAGGAAGAGTTGTCATGCTCGCACCACCCAATCAGGGAAGTCAGGTGGTGGATAAGCTCGGATGGATGCCTGCGTTTAAATACATCAATGGCCCGGCCGGCCAGCAGCTTGGAACCCAAGCAGAAAGCATTCCGAACTGTTTGCCGGGAGTGTCTTATGAAACAGCCATCATCGCAGGAAACAGGAGCATAAATTTTTTACTTTCCACGCTTTTACCGGGCGAAAACGACGGCAAGGTCACCGTGGCCAGCACAAAATTGTCTGGCATGAAGGAGCATATGACGCTTCCGGTAACCCACCCCCTGATAATGAACCATCCAAAAGTTATCAACGAAGTTCTGAATTTTCTTCAGTATGGAAGATTCCACAGTGTTAATGCCCTCTAACTCTTTAGGCGAACACCCCATCACTCCCACGCAAGTCCGTGTACAATAGCCTGCTTATCGGAGCCTATATCAGGCCCTCTGCTTTTCAATTTATCCCAGATAAGTTGTTTAGCAAAGAAAGTTGTTTACCAAAGAAAGCTATTCACCAGAGAAGGTTTCACCATGTCGCAATATCCTTTTGAAGCTGTCATTTTTGACTGCGATGGTGTTCTCGTTGATACCGAACGCCTGGCCAACCGGGTATGGAAACGCATGCTGGCCGGGTTGGACCTGCACCTGGACGACCAGGAACTGCATTTTCACTTTACCGGTCATACAACTGCCGCCAACCTAGTTACTGCCAGCAAACTTTTGGGCGCTCCGCTTCCTGACGGATTCCACGACAACCTGCGGCAAGGTTTTTTGGAAGAGGTATCACAGGGAATGCCGATGATTCCCTATATCCAGGAAGCCCTGGACGCCCTCACCCTGCCGAAAGCAACCGCCACTAACGCAATGCGCAGGGAGTTGATGTACAAGCTGGAACAGACCGGGCTCAATCAATACTTTCACCATTATGTTTGTGTGGAGGATGTTGAACGTCCTAAACCCGCGCCGGATATTTACCTTTATACAGCTGAGCTGCTGGGAGTTCCTGCGTCAATGTGTGCGGTGGTTGAGGATTCCCCCGCCGGCATCAAAGCAGCGACCGCCGCCGGAATGACCGTCTTCGCCTACAGCGCAGATATGATTGCTGAACACCAGATCGCTGCAGGTGCCGCGGCAACGTTTGACGACATGAGGGAGTTGAATCGCTTAATACAGAGTTTTTCAGCGGTCAGGGCGGGCTCGCACTAGGAATTGGGAGTATCCAGAAGATACTTCTCAAATTCATCCGCCGGTATTGGTTTGCTGAACAGGTAGCCCTGGCCAACAGGGCACCCCAGAGCCATCAGCGCTTTCACATGACCTTCTGTCTCAACGCCTTCGGCAACCAGTTCCAGGTCCATCGAACTGGCCAGAGAGACAATGGTCTTCACGATATCGTAGTCGTTATTATCCGTTAGCATGTCCCGCACAAAAGACTGATCGATCTTCAGAACATCCATTCTGAATTTCTTCAGGTAAGACAAACTGGAATACCCGGTTCCAAAGTCATCCAGCGCCACTTTTATACCTCGATCACTGAGAATTGCCAGAGTGCTCTGCGCTTTCTCGGTATCATCCATCAACGCAGTTTCGGTGACTTCCAGCTCCAGAAGATGAGGGGCGAGTGTCGATTCCTTCAGCGCGTTCTCGACCGTTTCAACAAAGTTGCTTTCAGCAAACTGTGCGGAAGCCACATTCACAGATACCGGTATTTCTTTACCGATCTCTTTCCAGCGCACAGCATAACGGCATGCCTTTAAGAGAATCTGTTGCCCCAAAGGAACAATCAGCTTGGTTTCTTCTGCCAGAGGAATAAATTCCAAAGGGGAAATATATCCTCCACCTTCCGCCGGCATTCGCGCCAGAGCCTCGACACCGACCACCGCACCATCAGACAGTCTTACCTTCGATTGGAAAAAGACCTCTATTCGGTTCTTAGCGATAATTTCGCGCAACTGGATTTCCAGATGATGGCGTTCCATGAGTTGTTGTTCCAACTCATCAGAGAAAAAGCAGTATCGATTGCGCCCTTCCTGCTTGGCGCGATACATGGCGACGTCAGCGTGACGCATGATGGTTTCCTGATCTGTCGCATCATCAGGGAAAACGCTCACACCGACACTGACCGAGACATTGTATTCATGGCCTCCCAAAGTGAACGGCTTGTGCATTGCCCCCGTCACATTGCTGGCCACAGTCTGCACGTCTTCCAGGTGTTCAAAATTGGGCACCAACAACAGAAACTCATCGCCCCCCACCCGCGCCAGCGTGCAATTCGCGTGAATCATTCTGCTGATTCTGCCGGCAACCTGCTTAATCAGCTGATCGCCGATAGAGTGGCCGAGTGTGTCGTTGATATATTTAAAATGGTCAATATCAATGAGAAAAGTCGCGACTTTCTTGTTGGTGTATTTTGCCAACTTGCAGGCGTATTCAAGACGATCATGCAGCAGGATACGATTGGGTAAGTCCGTCAGTTGATCGTGGTTCGCCAGATGACTCATCTTGACGGACATGGCAATCGCTTCACTGACATCGTGGAAAACGATGATGGCTCCAGTGATACTGCCGTCGCTATCGCGGATCGGCGCCGCAGAATCTTCCACCCGATATGAATCCCCCGCCTGGCTGAGCAACTGACAATTCATGGCCATTCCAACGATACGTTCTTCATCAAGAGCCAGCCGTATCGGATTCAGGCTGATCTGATGTGTATTCGCATCCATCAGATTCATGACATCTTCCACCGGCCTGCCAATCGCATCTCTTGAATGCCAGCCGGTCATCCTCTCAGCAATCGGATTGATAAATGTGATAATTCCCTGTGTGTCAGTCGCAATCACGGCGTCCCCAATAGAATTAAGCGTAATTCTGAGACGCTCCTTTTCATTGTAGAGAGCTGCTTTTGTCAACTTGATGGAAGTGATATCCACCATTGTCAGCAGATAGCCGATCACCTCATCGTCTTGAATACTTTTAGACACACTGATTTGAACAAACTTTGTGGATTGCCCTTCTCTGACGTATGAACCTTGAAACTGTTCTGACTCGGCATCAGATTTTTGCATAAAGCTGAGAATCACTTCGCTGAGGGACTCGGGGAATGCCTCAGCAATATGCTTTCCGGCCATTTTCGCAGACGGGACACCAAACCAGGATCCCTTGTAATCATTGCTGAACTGATTCTTCCAATCGGCTCCCCAGTAGGTAATTTGCACAGGGACCTGAGTCACCAGCCGCTGCAATTCTTCCTTGGCCTGATTCAGTGACTTGGCATGCTGTTGTATCAATAACTGGTTTTTGACTCGCAGGCGGCACGTATTGAAGTTGACCGGCTTGGTGATGAAATCGACTCCCCCATTTTCGAGAGAAGCCGCTTCAACCTCATCGCCCTGATAAGAGGTGACAAAGATAATGGAAATATTAACGGTGCGGGAATCGTTCTTTAATTGCTGACATACCTCAAATCCGCTCATGTCAGGCATGTCGATGTCCAATAAGACGATATCCGGAGACAGCTCCTTGGCCATGGTAATGGCTTCACTACCATTACGGGCACAGTATATGGAGCCTAGTTCACTGAGCGCTTCCTCCAACAGCATCAAATTTGAAGGTTCATCGTCAACAAGCAGAATGCGAGGGGTACTTTCAATGCGATTACTGAACAGCATGATGAATTTCCATATTATTCTGTAAACAGACTACGAAATCCGACTCCCGATGGATTGAGTATTGTTGAGATCCCCTAGATTTCAAGGACAAATTGCCGCATTCACGATAAGCAGAGTTGCCTTACATTCCAGTTGTACTATGGTTATCAGCTATACTCTATGATTAACAATCATACTCTCTGGTTAACCGTTATACTCTTTGCTTAACCGGTGTATTCTTTGTTTAATCGGAATACTCTTTGTTTAACCGGAATACTGTGGCTAATTAGGACCGACTTCCAAAAGGACCATGGATGACTCTCGAAAAATCGACAGACGCCAGCGGCGGTATTTTTCATCATCCCCTCCGGCCATTCAGCCAGACTACTGTTCTGATTGTGGACGATGAAGAGTTTAACCGGACCCTGCTCAGACTTACCCTGGAAGGCCACTTTCGTGTAGTGGAAGCCAGTGGGGGAAAGACTGCACTCGATATTTGCCTGACGAATCCCCCCGATTTGGTCCTGATGGATGTCATGATGGAGGACATGAGTGGTTACGATGCCTGTCAGAAACTAAAGCAACATCCTGATACTCACCATATACCCGTCATTTTCGTCACCGCAATCTCAAGCCCGGAGGAAGAAAACAAATGTTGGCAGTCGGGTGGCATGGACATCCTTGCCAAACCCATCAACGCTCCCACCCTCATCCATAAAGCCAAGGCACTGCTGACACTAAAACTCCAGGGAGACGCACTACGGGAGATGGCTTACCTGGATGGCCTGACCAGTGTATATAACAGACGCTATTTTGATGATTACCTATCCAGGCAGTTAAGTCAGTCTCGACGTAACCAAACCCCACTTTCGCTGATGCTGATAGACGTGGATTGGTTCAAGAAATTCAATGACCACTATGGTCACCTTGCAGGGGATGACTGCCTGAGAACGATTGCGCAAACATTGAAAGGTTCTTTGATGCGGCCTTTGGATATTGTGGCACGCTATGGAGGGGAAGAGTTCGCCTGTGTACTACCGGACACAGACCCCAAAGGAGCCACGCACCTCGCAGGCAATATTCTTGCAGAAATCAGAAATCTGTCTTTGCCACACGGACTTTCGTCTTTTGGACACATCACCATCAGTATTGGAGTGGCAATTACAGACTCCACAACACTCCAGGTAGATGAGCTGCTCGCCATTGCAGACCAGAAACTTTATCAAGCGAAAGAAGGCGGAAGAAACTGTTTTAGAATGGCCGCTTGATCCGTTCCGGACAGTGGAAACCTCAATCAACTTTCGTGCGTCGAATATTGCACTTGCGGCAAATTCGAAGGCCCCACATAGCAAATAGACTATTTGCTGCTATGCTCTTTGTTACCAGCCTATTTGATCACTCTTTGAACGGAAACCTGCTACCTCAGTAGGTAGCTCAGGTAGGGAAACGATATGGTTAGCCAAAATCGTCAACTCAAGGATACCGGCTCTCGACGCTTTCTTCTGATCTCTTTCTCCTTCCTGATTATTGTCGGAATTATTCTGGTTGTTCTGTCTGAGCAGAACGCCCGACGACAAACCCTGGAAGAATTCAATGACCTGATCTCCGTCCAGACATCCACAACTGCGAACCAGTTGTCCTCTGCCATCGAACGGGCCAAAAGACAGACCAGATTCATATACTCCACTCCGCCGATTCAAGGCATTGTCAGGGCACAGGCTAACGGAGGTATAGATCCGAACGATCAAACGCCATATGACATCTGGATCAAGCGGTTACAAATTATCTTCGTTGCTTTACTGGAGAATAATCCCAATATCTTTCAGGTGCGCTATATCGGAGTTGACGACAACGGCAAAGAGCTGGTGAGAGCCCAGAGAGACCTCGGCAACATCAATCTTGTTGAAGGCATCTATCTCCAGGAAAAACAAAACGAACCTTACTTTCAGGATACCCTTCAGCTTAAGCCCGGTGAGATCTACGTTTCAGACATTACACTCAACCGGGAGTATGGAAAAATTCAATTTCCCCCAGTGCCGGCCTTTCGTGTCACAGTGCCTGTATTTTCCGGACCCGATAAAATGTTCGGCATGGTCGTGATCAACATTGATGCCCGCCCCCTGTTTAAAGAACTCAAAAACAATATTGGCAATCATATCCAACTGATCTTGTTGAACGATCACGACCATTTCATGCTGCACCTGGATCCGGATAAAGACTTTGGCTTTGACCTGGGATCAGATCAAAAATGGAAGGATGTATTTACCCAGAAGCAGGAACAGTCTCCCGAGGATGGCAAACTCCTGACAGCCAAATCCTCTGACAACATCTCCGTGTTTTACCTCAAACGGAAAATCTGGCTATCACGCCCGGATGAAGATCGGCACCTCACTCTGATTTCCATGGTGTCCAATGAGGTTATCGGCAGTGCATTAATACAACGCCGGCTGTCATCCATTGCGCTTGTCTCAATAATTCTGATTGTCGTATCCATCATTCTTTTCTTTTACCAGCGATTTATGAACAGCCGTCTTGAGTTGAGTAAAACACAGACACAGTATGAGGCGATGATCAATGGTTCGAGCGATGCCATTATCGGGGTGGATGAAAAAGGCACCGTCACCAGTTGGAACCGGTCTGCCACCAACATGCTCAACTTATCTGAGCAGGATGTCATTGGTAGAGGAGTCTTTGACTTTATCAGGGTAAAGAATCCTGAAATGTTCAACCTCAATCATATTCAACGCGTTCTGGCGGGCGAGAGTCTTCCTCCTGTGGAGACTAAAATTTTGACCAGTGATCAACAGTCTGAATTTGTTGTCGCTTTAACCATTTCCCCGATTAAAAGCCCAAATCAGGAAATACTAGGGGCCGCTATTGTGGTAAGGGACATTTCAGAGCGTAAAGACTTTGAAGATCGGATTTTAGAACTGAACACATCTCTTGAATCACAGGTAAAAGAACGCACCTCAGAACTGGAGGAAGCCCGCAATCAGGCATTAACAGCCAGCAAGTTAAAGAGCGATTTCGTCGCCAACATGAGCCACGAAATTCGCACTCCCATGAACGGCATATTCGGCATGCTCAACCTCTTGAAACGGGGAACGCTTTCAGAGCAGCAGGAAAAATATCTGGCCATGGCTGAGGCCAGCTGTGAAACGTTGTCGGCCCTGATTAATGACATACTGGACCTCTCCAAGATCGAAGCTGGAAAACTTGATCTTGAGTACATCGAATTCAACCTGATTGATACGACTTGCACCCTAATCTCATCTGTCGCGCTCAAGGCTCAGGAAAAGGGGCTGGAACTGATTACCGACTTCAGTGGGGTTCAGCAACCTTTTGTCATTGGTGACCCTCATCGGCTAAAACAAATCCTCATGAATCTATTGGGGAATGCCATCAAGTTTACGTCCAAAGGTGAAATTGAAGTCACGGTATCGACCAGACAACTCGGTGATTCGGAGGTGTCTGTCAGTATCGTCGTCAGAGATACCGGCATTGGCATCAAACCGGAAAAACAGCGCAAACTTTTTCATGCCTTTACCCAGGCAGACAACAGCACCACGAGAGAATTTGGCGGCACAGGACTGGGTCTCTCCATTACTCGACACTTATGCCACCTGATGAACGGAAGCGCCTCAGTTGACAGCACACCCTCAACCGGATCGGTGTTTAAAGTAGAGATTCAGTTGGGCAGAGGGCAACAAAACGAGGCCGCATGGGAGGAGGCTATTTCACTTGAGGATAAGTATATCTGGATCATCGAAGACAACCAGACATTGGCCTCTTCGCTTCAACAACAGTTTGGCTTATGGCGGGCACATACCTGGCATACAGACTCTTTTGAACATGCTTTGAATGAGCTGAAGGACGGTGATCAGAAACCGGATATTGTGCTGATTGACAACAAGTTCGTCAGTCAAGGCTCCAGCCATCAAAATCCGCTTACCCGGCTACAGGAAATTGGAATAGAGCTAAAGCTCACCGTTATGAGTGATCAAGTTCATGAAGTGGACCTTCCCGCCACTTCAGATAGTCTTTACATCCTGATGAAGCCTGTATCTCCCTATGATCTGATACAAATGATTCAGGAGTTCTACCCAGCCCAATATCAGGAGGCAATTCCTTTCAATAGCCAGAAAGTGCGGAATTCACACCTGGAAAGCAAGCTCTACGAATATAAGGGTGTCAGGCTGATGATTGCCGATGACGTCATGATCAATCGGGAAGTCGTCAAAGACCTTTTGGAAGAATACGGCTTTGACATCACCCTGGCCTGCAATGGTCAGGAGCTCATGGAACGCCTTAAAGATTGCAATGAGCATAACCTTCCTTCGTTAATTCTCATGGACTGCCAAATGCCAAAAATGGATGGCTTCACTGCCACCAAAAAAATAAGAGTGGGGCAGGCTGGTTCCCATTTAAAAAACATTCCCATTCTGGCACTGACGGCTGGTGCTATGTCAGGTGACCGGGACAGTTGTCTTGCGGCGGGAATGAATGACTACATCACCAAGCCTATTGATCCGGCCGAATTAAAATCCAAGCTGATCAACTGGCTGCCGCCGGTTCCAGGTATTGAAAACCAGCATACATCCTCCCCGTTTCCCTTGGAGGAGGAAGCAGCAAAGTCCACTCAAGAGTCTGATGAAGGCGACCCATCGTTGAGTACTCTGCCGGTTTGGGACAGTAAGGGAGCCCTTCACCGAATGGACAATAAGGAAGCAGTGTTAAACAAAATGATTGGCCTATTCCTGCAGGAAGCACCCCAACGAGTTGCAAAGCTGCAGGAGGCCTACGGCTCTATGGATTTCGAAGAGATCAGGCGTCTTGCTCATTCGTTAAAGGGCCTGACAGGAACCATTGGCGGTAACCGGGTGCAATATATCTGCCTGCAGATTGAAACCTTTGCAACCAACGAGGAGCAGGAATCCGTCACAACGTGGTATACAGCTTTCGAGCAAGCGATTAAGGATTTGGACCAGGAGCTCAAAAAGACAAAGGCCGCATAAACCCGGCCGTGAGGAAGCGTTGGTCAGGTATTTCGTACTCTAGATTTCCGGCTAGATCCCTGAATACCTGACCTTTAAGCCGTCAATTACTCAGTTGGAACCGCTGCGTCTGCCGCAGGATCAGGAGTTTCTGCACCAGCGGCAGTTGCGTCACCGGCATAGACCATGAATTCATTGAGAGAAACCAGGCCATTCTGGTCCAGATCAATGGCTTCAAAATCCTGATGAATGGTGGCATTAACGGTGACTTCATTTTCGTCCAGCATGGAGTCACTGTTTGCGTCCAGGGCAGTAAATGCACGCTCTGAAGGTGACATGGAATCATCCATTACAGGGCGCTCCATATCGGTAGGTTCGGCAGAAATGGCTTCCTGACTCATCGTCGAACCGGTGTCAGTATAGGATTGAGTTTCCTCAGTCATAGAAGGTTGTTGCTCTGCCTCGGCTTGAGGGTTTCCTTCCTGGACTGGAGATTCGTCGGTACAGGCTAGCAGACCGCCTACCATTAAAGAACCGGCCAAAATCATGGCACTGGTGTTTTTCATCGCCTTTTGCATAGTCATTACCTTCTTCTATTCTAAATTTCTGTCACAGATACCATCTCAAGCCATCTGCGAATTTCAGGCTGACCATATCAACATTGATGCCAACTAACATTTTCTCTTTATTTTCATAAGGTTATGAATATCTATCTATACCGTTCACCCGAGAAATGTCGCAAACTCGCAACATACCTATCCCCCTCAGGCAAATACGGAAATAAATCAGAGAGTTACAGGTTTCAAAATGGCAACATTAAAGAAAGAATATTTGTTTCCAAAACCTGGGAATATGCAGCCGACCAATTAAAGTTTCACTAAACTAATAAGGAAGACCTTTATCGTCTTGAGGGAAATGCCTATGACTGGACACAAAGCACTAACCAACCACGAAGTGACTATTTGCCTGGACGGGGGAGCTGTCCTGGGGCCGTTTAAAGCAACCTGGAGCACTGAACTGACCAGCGATGTCCGGGAGCTGGTGAAGGACTATGATACGTTTCTTCAAACCGGTAAACAGAGTCGCTTTAAATATCACCTGCATGATTCAGAAAAGCGTTACGCCCATACGGTGGTCCTGCACTTTTCCAATGTCACGGGAATCTATGACCGGGTAGCACTCAGCGATGACTGATTCAGGGTAAAGCGACGACTGATTCTGGATAAAGCGATGACTGATCCCGAATGACTGGCTTTTACCCATTACATGGGGCGACGACCTGATCCACCGATGTATGACGTAACCGGGCCAGTTCCTCGGCAAATTTCCGACGGGTATATTCAGCCAGTTCAGTATCACTCATCTGGGCAAAGGATTCCGGTTCAATTGTATCCATCACCTTTACGCAGATGGGGTGACGCCCGTGAAACTCAAGACTGTGTTTGGGCAGGGCGTGAGTGGTTCCTTCGATCACTATCGGCAATATTGGCAGGCCAAGCTTCTTCGCCAGGATAAACGCTCCGGGCTTGAAGCTCTTCAATCGACCGTCAAATGACCGAGTGCCTTCAGGGAACAGATAAACAGAACTCTGCCCTTTCAAATGGGTCTCCGCAGCACTCATCATCTGTCCGATACTCTCGGCATCTCCCCGCTTCAATTTGACATAGCGGTTGAGGACCATATTCCAGCCGATCAACGGCACCTGGAAAATTTCTGCTTTAGATACCCACTTAAAATGAAAGAACAGCCCGAAAACGACCAATATATCCAGCAGGGATTGGTGATTGGAGACCACCACATAAGTGCGTCGGGGATTAATTTTATGCCTGTCGATAAAACTCACCTGCCAGGCCGGCATTGACCAGACATACAAATATGCCCAGAAGCAGGTATAGCGATGCAGATAGACCAGACGATGATCAAACCAGCGGGTGAGCAACCAGAGGACAAGAGCGCCGGCAAACAAAGCTACCGAGGTCAAAGTAATAAATAGTAAAAAGATTATGCCAATGATTTTTTTCATTATTCGCCTGTACAACATCTAACTTCAGTCACCGGCGGCAGAATTTATCAGACTTTTCAGTATCGAAAAACTCACTGGCGATTTTCACCTTACTGCACTTTTTTGCTTTAATGACTATATAAGCACGAGTTATCCAGCTAAAAATGCCAGTACGCTGTAGTTGAGATAGTCAGAAGTTGCGAGTAGTCCGGCGACTGGCCGAAGCTCCAATGGGTCTTTGCGACCTCACACCTGACAATAAACAAGGGGCAGCGTAATGGCACAATACCATACCGACAACATACGCAACATTGCACTTCTCGGCCATGTCGGCTCAGGAAAGACTACCCTTCTTGAAGCTCTGCTGGCGCGATCGGGCGAGATTCCCTCCGCGGGCAGTGTGGATAAAGGCACCACACTGACTGACTTCGATCCCCAGGAAAAAGAACTGGGACATTCTCTATACAGCTCCGTATGCAGCCTCGATTTTGAAAGCGCGCATATTAATTTTCTGGACACTCCGGGGTATCCGGATTTTATTGGAAGAGCGCTATGCGTCCTGCCCGCGGCCGACTCCGCAGCCATCGTCATCAATGCTCAGGCCGGAGTGGAAATGGTCACCGAACGGGTCATGACCGCTGCCAGACAACGCAACCTCTGTCGCATGATTATCGTCAATAAGATCGATACCAATGACCTGAATTTTACGGAGCTGTTGGACAATATCCAGGAAACCTTCGGTTCTGAATGCCTGCCGATTAACCTCCCCACGGATAACGGCAACCGTGTGGTGGATTGTTTCTTTTCTCCTGACGAATCTCTTGCCACTGACTTTTCATCCGTCAAAGAAGCTCACGATGCGATGGTGGACCAGGTCGTGGAAGTCGATGAAGAATTGATGGAGATCTATCTTGAACAGGGACAGGCACTGACTCCAGAACAGCTACATGAGCCCTTTGAAGAAGCATTGCGGGAAGGACACCTGATTCCGGTGTGCTTTGTCTCCGCCCAGACCGGCGCAGGTATCGATGAACTTCTGCAGGTGTTTGCCCGTCTGATGCCCACCCCGCTGGAAAGCAATCCGCCGTTGTTCCTGAAAGGCGAGGGGCAAGATGCCGTGAAGGCCATCGTCGAGGCTGACCCTGAAAAACACGCGGTTGCACATGTTTTCAAAGTAACCGTCGATCCCTATGTGGGTCGGTTGGGAATTTTTAGAATTCACCAAGGGACTATTTCACCGAATACCCAACTGTATATCGGGCATTCACGAAAACCGTTCAAGGTTTCCCATCTTTTAAAACTACAGGGCAAGAAGACCTGGGAAGTCAGTCTCGGCATACCTGGCGACATCTGCGCAGTATCAAAGGTAGAAGACATAGAATTTGATGCGGTTCTTCATGATTCCAATGAAGAGGATCACTATCACCTCAAATCCGTCGAGTTCCCGCCTCCCCTTTACGGTATTGCCATAGAGCCGACCCGTCGCGGCGATGAACAGAAACTTTCTGAGGCGCTGCAAAAACTGTCCGCTGAGGATCCCAGCCTTCAAATTGAACACCGTGCTTCTCTCAATGAAACCGTGATGTATGGAATGGGGGATATGCACCTGAAAGTGGTCCTTGAGAGAATGAAGGAGCAGTTTAATGTAGAAGTGAAAACCCATCCGCCGTCCATCGCCTATAGAGAAACCATCACCAAACCGGCGGACGGGCATCATCGCCACAAGAAGCAAACCGGCGGTGCCGGTCAGTTTGGCGAAGTCTTCCTGCGGATTGCACCGTTGGATAGAGGCAAAGGATTCGAATTCGAGAACAAAGTTGTCGGTGGCGCTATTCCTTCTCAGTTTATTCCAGGTGTTGAAAAAGGAATTCGGCAGGTGTTGGATTCCGGGGCGATTGCCGGCTATCCCCTGCAGGACATCAGGGTCACGGTATATGATGGCAAGCATCACTCAGTGGATTCAAAAGAAATTGCGTTCTTAACCGCAGGAAAAAAAGCCTTCCTGGAAGCGGTAAGATCCGCCCACCCTGTAGTCCTTGAGCCCGTAGTTCACCTTAGAATTACTGCTCCAGCCAGCAGCCTGGGGGACATCACCGGACACCTTTCTTCATCCAGAGGCATGATCAACGGCAGCACTTCCCTGCCCCGCAACCGCGTCGCTGTGACGGCCCTGGTGCCAATGGGAGAACTTGAGGATTACCAATCCAAATTGAAATCGATGACGGGAGGGGAAGGTCTATTTACCATGGAGTTCAGCCATTACGATATTGTTCCTCCTCCCCTTCAGCAGAAGCTGGTAAGTCAGTTCAAACACGAGGAGTAATTCGGCAATAATCGGGCAGACTTCAGTCAGGTTAAAGAGAGGTCACCAATTGAACCAGGAGATCGAGTTTCTGGTTGCTTAACTGGCGATAATCAAAATAGGGACAGAGCACCATGCGTCCCTGGCGACTGACACTGAAATCCGGGTTGATGATTTCCCAGTCATCAAACCATGTCATCACTGAGAGCGATTGCGCATGCTGTTTGCCCATAATGATGTGGACAGCATGCGTCGATAGGACCGGGGCGGAAAAAAGCAGTGCCTGCCCACTCCCCCTTTGCAGCAGCGTATGATCCCGATAGTTCTGCCAAGTACTGTCTTGCGAACGGCGGTTTTGTCCAGAACCGATCTGTCCGTTATCAGGAAGCTGACCGACTTTGCTTTTGGCTGCGAGAGAATCCAGGAAAAATGCCAGCTTGGCATACAAGTTAAAGATCTTTCGCCAATGATTGCCGGTTTTCGCGACGATATCCGCGATTTCACCTGATTCCAATACACGGAGATGGTCCAACTGATCATAGGGAGACAGTGGCGGCCGATTAGCGATATAAACCCGCAGAAACGCCTCAGGCTCACCTAAACCGGCAATAGGTGAGATTTGGCTATCTATAGAATGAGACAATTGAGTGTCGTTCCCTCAATGTTTTTGTGACCAGGACCGAGATAGGGACCAGAACAAACACCTGCCGGCTGATTTTCCACCGAGACTATTCGTCGTCAGACTCGCCGTACAATACATCTGGAGTTTTGGCTGCCCTGGCAAACAAGTGACGGTTTTCTGCAATCTTCATGGCAACCTGTTCTGCCATATCGTCTGTAAGATCCGGAACTTCCCGCTGCAAAAACATCAGCACGGCCTCGGAATATTCGAGCATTTTGTCACGCTCATCAGCGTCTTTCTTGGATGCAAACAGGAGGTTTTCGGGATCAGCCATGACATCCTCTAACGCATCGCGCTCTGAATAGTAAAGTACTCCAACGCCCATACTTAGTTTTCCTCATAATGAAATCTGTTCAACATTGGTTTGATTGAAAGTGATGTTCAATTGGTTGCGAGCCCAAACACTGTATTTATATACAGAAAATTAGTCAAGCCATTGCGTCAATTCATGACATAATGAGAATGAATGAACTAGCCGAAGATAGCAAAACCTATAAAATGTTGATTATTTCAAATTCCGTCTCAATTCCCGACAGCGAGCTTGAGTTCACCGCCATCCGGGCCCAGGGTTCCGGGGGGCAAAACGTCAACAAGGTGTCCAGCGCCATTCACCTGAGATTTGACATCAAGGCCTCCTCGCTACCGGAGTTTTACAAAGAAAAGCTTCTGGCATACAGCGATCACCGTATCACCCAAGACGGCGTCATCGTCATCAAATCCCAGGAGCATAAGAGCCAGGAGCTGAACCGCCAGGCTGCCGAACAACGCCTGATCGGATTGATTCAGGACGCCACCAGAGTCCAAAAAAAACGTAAAGCCACCAAACCGACTCGCGCTTCTCAGAACAGGCGCATGGACAGTAAAACCAAACGTGGCCAGATCAAATCAATGCGGCGAAAGATAGAAGATTAACCTCCTGACTCGTTCTTTCTTCCTATTTCATGTTACACGGAAACCCTTTATGGTCTGCCTACGTTTGGATCTGTAATGAGCCGTACCTATGATAGAGCTTCTGCAAAATACCTTTTACAGCGATATCCCCATTACCCGGGCCATGAATCTGCAAGTCCTGAAATATGACGGCATGTCGCTGACACTACGGTCGCCACTGGTTCCCAATCGCAATGATAAAGGTACCGCATTTGGAGGAAGTCTTTATTCGACGGCAGTGCTGGCTGGGTGGGGGCTTCTGTTCTTAATGACAAAAGAACGCCACATACAGGCGGACATCATGATTCATGAGAGCCATACCCGATTTATGCGCCCGGTAAACGGCGATATCGAGGCTACTTGTGTTTTTAACTCAGAGGAACAAATCGACAGGGCGTTACGCTTGTTTTCGCGCAAAGGGCTCGCACGTTTTCATTTGAATACCACCGTGACTGCGGATGACAACCAAGCCATGCTATTCGAAGGCTCTTACGCCATAGCCAGATGAAAACGCGCTATGCAGACTTACCGGGGCCGGCGCGCCCGACAGAAACGTCACATGAATAGACAGAACTACCACATAAATAGATAGGAACCATCACATGAACAAATAGTTTGCAACCTCGAACGCATCGGGTTTGCCTTCTTCATGACCAAAATAGCAGATATCCTCCATGGCCCGGCTATCCGGATCATATATTCCGACGACAAATTCCAGCTTGTGGCTTTTGGCCAGTCCATAAAGAAAGTTCAAAGGTTCTCTTAATTGAGCGGCTTTACTGGCATGGATGTTAATTCCCAGATGACGCTCGCCGGTGTCATCATCCGTCAGGTTTACCAACTCTACTTCCTCTCCCTGCTTACCTGCCCATTCCGTAATGGCAGCTGTCATAGATTCATCCACATCATCCCAGTCCATGGTGTCAACCAGCATATAGAGTTTCATTAATCGATGTACCTCAAAGGAAAAAAGAAGAGCCAGGGATTGTTTCGGATAGTCCCTTCCGCCGTCACCCTGTTCAGGAGTCGCTGGCTAGTGCCGTTTTCTGCTCGTATTCAGCGATCCTTTCACGTTCATACTGGCGCGCCGCCTTTGCCACAGAACCACTCTGCCCGGTAGTAAGCCAACGCTTCACTCGACCGGCATCCCCGATAGGGCTGCGCTTGCCAAATGAATCCAGGAATACCATGGCAACATCATTGCCGGCAATATTACTCACCATGATCAGACAACGCCCAGCCTCAGTGATATAGCCGGTCTTGCTGAATTTCACATCCCAGCTGTCCCGACGAACCAGCAGGTTAGTATTGCCGTATGCCAGCGTGTATCTGGGGTTCCTGAATCGGGCATCATACCTGGTCGTGGTAGTGAATTCGCGAATTTTATCATAGGTCAGCGCTGCCTGGATCATTTTAACCAGATCAGCTGCCGTCGATACATTGGTGACTGATAATCCGCTGGGATCAGTGAAATGAGAGTTGCTCATACCAAGTTTCTTGGCTTTCGCATTCATCGCAGTAACAAAGGCTTCTATCCCGCCAGGATGCGCCTGGGCCAGGACATTCGCGGCAAGGTTTTCTGATGACATCAGTGCCAGCAGCATGAGGTCTCCGCGACTGATTTCAGAACCCACCCGAATTCGGGAATAAGCATTCTTATGCGTTTCACGGTCAGGTTCGGAAATCGTGATAATTTCTTTCAGGGACTCGCCGGAATCCAGAACGACCATGGATGTCATCACTTTGGTGATTGACGCAATCGGCACAACCCAATCCGCGTTTTTACTGTAGAGCGTCTTGCGTTTCTCCAGATCAAATACAGCCGCCTTTACCGATGCAAGCTGAATATTGGCAGGATCTGGCCTGGCCGTCATAGTGATCTGGCTGGAAGATAGTTTTTGAGCCGGGGAGTCAGGAGCTTCCGCATGGACAACAGAAGCGAAAAATAGGCAGAAAATTGCAAGTAGTCGGATTTTTATAGTCTCCATCCAGACAATCCATCAACAACTGATATGTAACTGCGAGACATACTGACAGGCTTGAGAAGGAAGAACAAGCGGAAGACCGCCATATAAGCGAGATTTAATGAAGCAAGACACCGAAAAAACAGGACGGAACATTCTTCCGTCCTGCCTCACACTTTTCAGGAACTTTTAATCACAGGGAAAATAACTAACCACGGGAGAAATAACTAATCACAGGAGGATTAATCAGCCGCGGCAGAAATGATTAACCCCGAAAGTAGCGATGTTCAACGAAAATCGCGGGCACAACTTCTGCCGCAATTTCCCGACCACGCAACAGTACTTTCAATTTGGTACCAACAGCCGCATGCTCAGTCGCCACATATCCCATTGCAACAGGCTTACCAACCGTCGGACCGAAACCACCACTGGTGATTTCACCAATTTTTTCGCCTTCAAGCGTCAGGACTTCAGCACCTTCGCGGACCGGAGCACGGCCTTCGGGCTGAATGCCCACACGCTTACGGCTGCTGCCATCAGCAAACTCTTTCAGTGTCGCTTCAGCTCCTGGGAAACCACCTTCCCGGGCTTCGCCACTACGACGAGGTTTGGACAATACCCATTTCAGATTGGCTTCTACCAAATTGGTGTCCGTATTCAGATCATGTCCATAGAGACACAGACCAGCTTCCAGGCGTAAAGAATCACGAGCCCCAAGACCAATAGGCTCCACATCTTCATGGGCCAGTAACGCTTTCGCCAAAGCTTCACACTGGTCAGCAGGAACGGAAATCTCAAACCCGTCTTCACCGGTGTATCCTGAACGGGTCACAAAGCATTCTGCACCATTCAGGGTCGCGAAAGCCCCCTTCATGAAAGTCAGCTTGTTCAATTCCGGTGCAAAGGATTCCATAACCTTCGCTGCTGTCGGTCCTTGTAAAGCCAACAACGCCCGATCTTCCAGGATCTGCATTTCACAACGGTCACTCAAATGCTGTTTCAGGTGAGCAATATCCTGCTCCTTACAGGCGGCATTCACGACCAGGAACAGCGAGCTGCCATCATTGGTCACCATCAGGTCATCGAGGATTCCACCCTGATCGTTGGTAAACAGAGTGTAGCGCTGCTCACCTTCAGCCAGCCCGAGAATATCACCGGGCACCAGCGTTTCAAGCGCCGCTGCCGCGTCAGGACCGATCAACCTCACCTGCCCCATGTGTGAAACATCAAACAAACCGGCTTTTTCCCGGGTATGGGTATGTTCTTTGATAATGCCTGCAGGATAAGACACCGGCATCATGTACCCGGCAAACTCAACCATCTTAGCGCCCAGTTCCACATGCAGGTCATACAGTGGTGTTTTTAGTGCAGTGCTGGATTCAGCCATCGTCAGCTCCTTCGGCTTAACATTCAATAACGTTAACCGCCAGACCACCTCTGGCAGTTTCTTTGTACTTCGTCTTCATATCTGCCCCGGTGGCCTTCATGGTCTTGATGACCTTATCGAGAGATACGAAGTGGTGCCCGTCCCCACGCAGCGCCATACGGGATGCGTTGACCGCTTTGATGGCCCCCATCGCATTACGTTCGATACAGGGAATCTGAACCAGGCCACCAATCGGATCGCAGGTTAACCCCAGATTGTGTTCCATACCGATTTCAGCGGCATTTTCAACCTGATCTGGAGTACCCCCGGTAACTTCCGCCAATGCGCCGGCAGCCATGGAGCAGGCCACGCCAACTTCTCCCTGACAACCCACTTCCGCACCGGAAATGGAAGCACCTTCCTTATAGAGGACGCCGATCGCTCCTGCCGTCAGCAAAAATCGCACAATGCCATCTTCGGAGGCACTGGATACAAAGCGGTCGTAATAATGCATTACTGCCGGAATAATACCGGCGGCACCATTAGTAGGGGCGGTAACTACCCGCCCTCCAGCCGCATTCTCTTCGTTCACAGCCAGGGCATAGAGGTTCACCCAATCCATGACATTCAAAGGATCACGCATCGCTGCCTCGGGTCGCTGGACCAGCTTCCGGTATAACTCGGCAGCACGGCGCTTCACCTTCAATCCGCCCGGCAGAATACCTTCCGTTTTACAGCCTCGCTCCACGCATTCCTGCATGACATTCCAGATATTCAACAGGCCTGCACGGACTTCTTCTTCACTGCGCCAGACTTTCTCATTTTCCATCATCACCTGGCTGATGCTCATGCCATTGTCATGGCAGTGTTTGAGCAGCTGGACCGCATTGGTGAATTCGTAGGGCAAAGGCGTCCGGTCAGCAACAATCTTGTTCTCACCCACCGCCTGTTCATCAAGAACGAAACCGCCTCCTACCGAATAGTACAAACGGGTACGTAAAGCGATCCCCTCCTGGCCAAACGCAGTAAAGCGCATCCCATTTGGGTGATATGGCAGGCTCGCCCGCTTATTCATGATCAGGTGTTCAGACTCGATAAAGTCAATCTCACGCTCCCCCAGGAGAGTGATCTTTTTACTGCTTCTGATTTCCTCTATGCGGGCCTCGACCGAGGAAGTATCGACATCCTCAGGAGTATCTCCCTCAATCCCCAGCATCACGGCTTTATCGGAGCCATGCCCCTTACCGGTAGCCGCCAGAGAGCCGAATAGTTCGGCTTTCAGGGTGACAACCTCATCAAGCTTTCCTTCGTTCTTCAACCCCTGAAGAAACAGAAAAACAGCTTTCATCGGCCCCACAGTATGCGAACTGGATGGTCCGATACCGACTTTGAACAGATCAAATACGCTAACGGCCATGATCATCCTCTCCCTTTAGCAGGCTTGGAATGAAGTATTGTCATTATTTTAACACTCACACTCATTGGATTTATCGGATAACCGTTAAACGTTTCAGGACACTTTGCGGCCATACACAGGAAAACGACGGCAGATATCCGCCACTTTTTCCCGGACGGTCGCAATCACGGACTCATCGCTGATGTCTTCCAGAACATCGCAGATCCAGTTGGCCAGCTCTGTGGCTTCTGCTTCTTTAAAACCACGCGTGGTGATACAGGGAGTTCCGATTCTCAATCCGGATGTCACAAAAGGAGACTGTGGATCATTCGGCACGGTGTTTTTATTCACGGTGATGTGAGCTTTTTCAAGTGCAGCATCCGCATCTTTACCGGTAATCCCTTTGTCGATCAGATCGACCAGGAACAAATGATCATCGGTTCCGCCACTGACAATCTTGTAGCCACGAGTGATCATGGTCGTCGCCATCGCCTTGGCATTGGCAATCACCTGCTTCTGGTAATCCTTGAATTCAGGCTCCAGAGCTTCTTTGAAGGCCACCGCCTTTGCCGCGATAACATGCATCAATGGTCCACCCTGGATACCAGGGAAGATCAGTGACTGCAGTTTCTTTTCAATCTCAGGATTGGACTTGGCCAGAATCAGTCCACCACGTGGTCCACGCAGGGTTTTATGGGTGGTTGTGGTGGTGACATCAGCAATCTGGACCGGGCTTGGATACAGTCCGGCGGCCACGAGGCCGGCAATGTGTGCCATATCAACAACGAGATAGGCACCAACCATGTCTGCAATTTCGCGGAAACGCTGCCAGTCAACGACGCGGGAGTATGCGGAAAAGCCTGCGATAATCAGCTTGGGTTTATGTTCCAGAGCCAGTGCTTCGACCTGCTCGTAGTCGATCTCACCGGTTTCCGGCTTCAAGCCGTACTGAATAGCGTTATAGATCTTACCGGAAAAGTTGGGTTTGGCTCCGTGGGTAAGATGACCACCATGGTCCAGGCTCATGCCCAGAATAGTATCGCCAGGTTTGATCAATGCCATATAAACGCCCGCATTGGCCTGGGAGCCTGAATGCGGCTGAACGTTGGCATAATCGGCACCGAACAGCTCCTTGGCCCGATCAATGGCCAGCTGTTCTGCGATATCCACAAACTCACACCCACCGTAATAACGCTTGCTGGGGTAACCTTCCGCGTACTTATTGGTGAGTTCACTTCCCTGGGCTTCCATCACGCGAGGGCTGACGTAGTTTTCCGATGCAATAAGTTCGATGTGCTCTTCCTGGCGGCGACGCTCGGATTGAATCGCAGCAGCAAGCTGAGGATCGAAATCGGCAATTTTCATATCTTCATTGAACATGGTGTAGCACCTCTCGGGTTCTATGGAAGCTCCATACGCCTGCTGAACAGCCTGTTTTCAGGCACAGTGCTCCCTGCCGGATAATCAGCAAGGGAGCACCGGAGTCTCCGGTATTATTTTTAACTAAAGACTGATTGAGAGCCGTCGGCTACTCGTAGTCACTCATCGAAGGACAGGAACAAATCAGGTTCCGGTCACCATAGACGTTGTCGATACGGCCAACAGGACACCAGTATTTGTCGGCAGGCAATGCCGCTACCGGAAACACACCCTGTTCACGGCTGTATGGGCGGTTCCACTCGCCTACCAGATCACGGGTCGTGTGTGGTGCCATCCGCAGAGGACTGTTTTCAACGCTGTACTCGCCTCGCTCCACTGCGCGAATTTCTTCACGAATGGCAATCATGGCGTCACAGAAGCGATCCAGTTCCTCAAGAGACTCACTTTCTGTCGGCTCGATCATCAAAGTTCCCGGAACCGGGAAAGACATGGTGGGGGCATGGAAGCCGAAGTCGATCAGACGCTTGGCGAAATCGTCAACGGTCACTCCTACAGTATCCTTGAATCCACGCATATCCACGATACATTCATGAGCAACATAACCGTGGGTTCCGGTATACAGAATCGGATAATGCTCAGAAAGACGCTTGCTGATGTAGTTGGCATTAAGAATCGCAATACGCGATGCATCCTTCAGACCCTGAGGGCCCATCATGCGCATATAGGTCCAGGAAATAGGAAGAATACCGGCACTGCCGTAAGGCGCAGCGGAAACCGCACTGATACGCTCCTTGCTCTGGGACTCCAGCAATGGATGTCCGGGCAGGAATGGCGCCAGGTGCTCAGCAACAGCAACCGGTCCAACACCGGGACCACCGCCGCCATGCGGGATACAGAAGGTTTTGTGCAGGTTCAAGTGAGAAACATCACCGCCGAACTTGCCGGGCTGGCACAGACCGACCATCGCATTTAGGTTGGCGCCGTCGATGTATACCTGGCCACCATGATGATGGATGATATCGCAAACTTCACGAATCCCTTCTTCAAACACACCATGAGTGGACGGATAGGTCACCATAATGGCGGCGAGATCTTCGCTGTGCTTCTCGGCTTTTTCACGCAGATCATTCAGATCAACGTTACCCTTGTTGTCACAGGCAACCACCACGACCTTCATTCCAACCATCTGGGCGGAAGCAGGATTGGTTCCATGAGCAGAGCTCGGGATCAGACAGACATTACGCTGTCCTTCGCCACGGCTGACATGATAGGCACGGATGGCCAGCAGGCCAGCGTATTCCCCCTGGGAACCGGCGTTCGGCTGCAAAGAACAAGCAGCATATCCGGTTGCTTCGCACAGCATATTTTCCAGGCTTGCGATCATATCGCGATAGCCTTCGGACTGATCCAGCGGAACGAAGGGGTGAATGTCACAGAACTCTGGCCAGCTCACCGGCATCATTTCGGTGGTGGCGTTCAGTTTCATGGTGCAGGACCCCAGCGGGATCATGGTGCGATCCAATGCCAGATCCTTGTCCGCCAGCTTACGCAGATAACGCAGCATCGCAGTCTCTGAGTGATGCTGACTGAACACAGGATGCTCCAAATAAGATGAAGTCCGCTCCAAGGATGCCGGAATGCAGCTGGCAGCCCCGTCCAGATTCAAACCATCCAGAGATGCCTGATCCTGGCCGAATACTTTCAACAACGTGACAATATCTTCAGCCGTGGTTGTTTCATCCAACGAAATACCCAGACGGTCATTGTCAACACGACGCAGATTCATCTCTGCCGCAAGCGCTGCAGAATAAATAGCATCGGTCTTATCACCGGTAGATACGGTCAGAGTATCGAAGAAGAACTCCGGCATACCGCCAAATCCGGCAGCCTGAAGACCTTCCTTAAGGCTGCACGCCAGACGATGAACTCGCTGGGCAATGCGCTTAAGACCTTCAGGACCGTGATAACAGGCGTACATGGAAGCAATAACCGCCAGCAAAGCCTGAGCGGTACAGATGTTAGACGTCGCATTCTGACGACGGATGTGCTGCTCACGGGTTTGCAGCGCGAGACGGTATGCAGAATCGCCGTTACTGTCGATGGACACACCGACCAGACGGCCAGGCAGAGAGCGACGGAACTGATCCTTGGTTGCCATATAAGCCGCATGTGGACCACCAAAGAACAGGGGAACACCAAAACGCTGGCTTGATCCGACTGCCACATCAGCGCCGAGTTCACCCGGTGAAGTCAGCAGGGTCAGCGCCAGGATATCTGCCGCCATAACGACTTGGGTATTCTTATCGTGACATTGCTTGATCAAATCTTTGTAGTCACGAACATCACCGAAGGTTCCCGGATACTGCAGCAACACCGCAAAACAGTCATGCTGAGCAGCTTCATCTGCACTGGCTACAATAACATTGATATCGAGGGGAGCTGCACGGCCTTTGACCACCTCAATGGTTTGAGGGTGACAGTCTTCGGCAACGAAGAAACTCATACTCTTATTCTTGCTGTTCATGCGGCGGCAAAGTGCCATCGCTTCAGCAGCAGCGGTTGCTTCATCCAGCAAAGACGCATTCGCGATTTCCATGCCGGTCAGGTCAGCGACCATCGTCTGGAAATTTAACAGAGCTTCCAGACGACCTTGGGAAATTTCAGGCTGATAAGGAGTATAAGCGGTATACCAGGCAGGATTTTCCAGAATGTTGCGCTGGATAACAGCTGGCGTAATAGTGCGGTAGTAGCCCGCCCCGATAAAGCTCTTATAGACTTTATTGCGGTCGGCGTAACCTTTCAGTTCTTCCAGAACCTTTTCTTCTGTCACTGCCGGAGCCAGATTCAAGGGATCAGGGTTGCGAATCGTCGCGGGTACTGTTTTGTCGATCAGGGTATCAACACTGTCAACGCCCAGGACTTCCAGCATGGACTGAACTTCAGCTGCATTCGGACCGATATGCCTGGCCACGAACGCATCATTCTGCGCCAGCTCCGCATATGAAGGGATCTTGCTCATCGCTATCAGCCTCCAATCAGTTCCTGATATTGCTCTTCGCTCAGCAATCCTTCCAGCTCTGATACATCTGACAGTTCAACCTTGAACATCCAGCCTTCATTCATAGGGGATTCATTAACAGACTCAGGTGCATCTGCCAAAGCCTCATTCTGGGCAACCACCTTACCGCTTACTGGTGATTTCACATCAGCCGCGGTCTTGACGGACTCAACCACACCCACTTCTTCTCCGGCACCTACTTCACGATCAATTTCAGGTAACTCGACGAAAACCAGATCACCCAACTGCTCCTGTGCATAATTTGTGATTCCGACAACGCCAACGTTATCGCTTTCCAGGGTTAGCCACTCATGATCTTTGGTGTAGTAGGTGCGACTCATAGAAAAACTCCCAATATGATGGAAAGACTTCAACGGCCAGAGTGGTCGGTTACGGCACTTTTAAACGTATATACCGAGCCAGCAGTTGACCGTCATTTTTAAAAACTATTACTCAAACTTAGCAACGCAAGATACTCTTGCACTTTGGATTTGTTAAATTAATAGTTAAAATATAGTGATTTAAAATCTTAATAGGCCGCTATGAACTACATACCCACAGAACTACTGCACACTTTTATTGCGGTTGCCGAACAAGGTGGATTCACCCAGGCGGGCGATATCGTAGGCCGTTCCCAGCCCGCCGTAAGCCTGCAGATCAAGCGCCTTGAAGAAATCGTCGGCACAGCGTTATTCAACCGGAGCAATAAGAACCTTGAGCTTACAACACAAGGGACTATGCTGCTGCAATACGCCAGAGACATCATGTCACTCAACAAAGAGGTCATGGCCAAACTGTCAGGCCCCAAACTGGAGGGCTGCCTGCGACTGGGCATCCCCAATGAATACGCCAGCTCCTTCCTGCCGGAAATACTTGGGAAATTTGCACAGACTCACCCGAATGTCGCCCTAAAAGTCACCTGCGACCTCAGCGTCAATCTGATGGAGAGTTTCCGCCAGCGAGCATTGGATCTGGTATTTGCCTTAAGCACCAGCTTTGAGCCTATCGCCGCCACAGATGGCTGGTCGGAGAATCTGGTCTGGGTTACCAGTCAAAATCACACCTGCCACACCCGCAACCCGCTCCCACTGATTGTCGCTCCTGAGGGCTGCGTTTATCGCCACCGCATCATCCAGGCGCTCAATCGTGCCGAAATTCCCTGGCGCATCGCTTACACTTGCGCAAGTTACAGCGGGATCAGAGCAGGCGTCCTGGCAGGCCTAGGGGTCACTGCGCTTGGCGAAAGCATCGTGCCCGAAGGGTTAAGACAACTAAAATCGGCAGAGCTTTTACCTGAACTGTCAGCCGTTCAAATGCGACTCTTCTACAACCGCCAGCATACACCCGAGGCCGTTTCCGGTTTTGTGCAGTTTATTGCGGAGTCAGAGCAGATGAGCGGAGAAGTGATGCCATTGCTGGGCGCTTGACAAAAAGACACGTGAATCAAAAGGAATCCGATTTACACCCCAGTCACTGAACACATACCGACAAACTGATGTTTGCTTACAACTTATTTTTTATTGGCAAATTGAGAGGCTAACTCAGGCGACTGAACAATATTCCAGTCTTTATAGATATTGCTCAGCGTCCCGTCATCCAATAGTTCTTTTAATGCCTGATTGAACCTACTCACTATTTCACGATGATCAGGATGCTTGCGACTCATCCCCATATGTAGCGGCAATAAAGACACAGCCGGCTCACTGAATGCCAGGCGATCACCTAACTGGGGCTCCGATTCAATAAGCCCCTGAATAATCAGACGGTCCCCGACCCCCGCATCCAGACGACCGATCGAAACCATTCTCAATATACTCACCAACTCATTCAATTCCACTTTCTGCAGAAAATCAGCTTTGTCGAACTCTCCGCCATACCAGGCATTTTGTCTTACCCCGATACTGATTCCGACTAGGTCTTCCAAGCTTGAATAATGAATAGGATGATCACGCAATCGAAACAGGTAAATCTCATTAACATAATACGGATTGGTGTAATAGAACTGCTCAGCACGCTCAGGGTTATACCAAAGCCCGACCAGCGCATCGATATCTCCCCGGCGGGCCTCAGCCAACACCCTTGGCCACGGCTTGATAACCACTTTGGCAGAGTATCCCGCACGCTCCAGACAGGTCACAACAATTTCAGTGGCCACCCCTTTCCGAGGATGATCCGGAATTAAAAATGGCGGCCACGGAGGCCCAGCAATCAATAGATCCCGACTATGACAGCCCATCGACACAACCAAGGCGATCATCAAGACCAGAAAACGCTTTCGTACTCTCACCCTAGCACTCTCACCCTAGCCCCCTCACCCTGCAAGACATCAACCTTCTCGTCATGACTTTCAGTTTTACACCTGGGTCTTTGGTGCAGTCCGCTCGAACCACAACTCAAGACAAAGCAACACGATAAAAACCAGTATAGCCTCCAATCCTCAATCTTTAAGTTTATCTACTCACACCATGGATAGCCCCCGTATATAACGATCAATTTAGCGATAGTTATTTATTTGAAGGAGCCAGACACCGAAGATCGCTTTCATTAACAGACCTCGTATGGTTCTCCACCGAACTGGACCATATACCCTGGTTTACGTGGCACATTCGACTCAGGACTAGAATGCGACCTAAACTCAGAGGACTAGAAAAGGGAGGAGCACTTGATGAAAACCCCCTTGATCACACTGGTATGCACACTTCTAACATTCAGCTCTCTTGCTTTTGCCGAGCGATACTCAAACGTCGCCATTAATGGTCGCCAACTGACCATGACCGAGGCTTACGCACTTCAACAAAAAATCGGCACAGCCATAGCCCCAGGCCAATATCTGGTAGATGAAAACACCGGCTGCTGGTACAACCAGTCCACAGGCACCAGCGGATGCATTGGAGACAGAAGCACCTCTTATCAAACAACCAGAGGCGGCGGCTCCTACGACAACCAAGGTAACTGGAACCATTATGATAGCTACAGCCGCTGGGGTGTTGGTGGGACCGGCGATGGCTGCATCTACACCCCGGAATGGTCGAATTGCTGACTTTTGACCTGACTATCGCTTTAACGAAGCTCAGAGTGACCACCACGCTCTGAGCTTTTCTACCATATTCCACCCCCGATACCGACCAGTTTCATTGTTTCGAAACACCTATCTGCCACTGTTGGCCTAAACGAATGGTCGATACCGCTTACCGATAAAAATCATTAGCTTGTTCACACTCTGCTTTCTCTCCCGGCTCCATCTGATTGGCCTACTCTGGATACCAGCACCAGAGCAAGAATGTCTGGAGTTTAAGTCAAAAGGAAGCATTACATGTAACACGAATCCAATGTTACATGTAATTTATTGACACCCTCACAAATCTGATGCATAGTCACCTCATGAACAAGAAAACATCCGCACACTATCAGCGCGAATATCGCCGTCGCATGCGCGAACAAGGGCTGATTAAAAAAGAGATCTGGATACTTCCGGAAAACTCAAAAAAACTGGCAACAATCGAAAGGCTGTTACGCCAGTCCGGTGATTTTTCCAACCAGATCAAGCTGCTAAGCGAAGGAGAAGTGATTATGGAAAACGTCACATTGTGGACTACACAAAGCCTATTCAAGGCGCTTTCCGAAGAAGAACTGTTTAAATCCGAAAGAGCCACGATTGAGCTGATTGAAGGAGCGGAGCCTTCCCTCCTGATACTGATGAGAGAGTATGGCGAGCTGCCGATATTTGTAACTGTTGCCGGCGAACAGATCATTGCGGAATCCGTTCTCTGGCCGTTGTCGGAAGTTGTCGACGTTGCAGGCTTCAACGAAGCCGTGCTCAGAACACATAAATACTTTCCCCTTTCCACCATCAGCCTGGACAAGGTGGAAGATGACGAAGACTACTACCACATGTTTGGTGCACTGAGCTCCACATCAATTTTGTCGAACATTGTGTTTGAGATTGAAGTTCTAGCATCCAATGTTATCCAGGCAGCAGAGGCATATAGCGAATACCTGTCTGTAGCCGTTACCGAGGAGGTTTAAGCAATGAACGTTTGGGCCAAGATGATGACCGCTCTACGTGGCGGAGTTAATGAAGCTGGTGAAGCAATAGTAGATAGTCAGGCACTACGCATTCTCGACCAGGAAGTGCGCGACGCCTCAGAAGAGCTGAAGCAATCAAAGGAAAGCCTGGTAGCCATAATTGCTCAGCAGAAAGTGGCAGAGGAAAAATGCAGCAAGCTCAAGGAGCAGATCGGGGAGTATGAAGGTTATGCCGTCCAAGCTCTGAACAAGGAAGATGAAACCCTGGCCCTGGAAATCGCAGAAAAAATTGCGACCTTTGAAAACCAGCTACAAACGGAAGAAGACAGCGCAGCAGGCTTCAAAGAAAACGCAGACAAACTACGTGCCTCAATTCAGCAGGCAGAGGGCAATATCAAGCGCCTGAAGCAACAGGTGGATACGGTGAAAGCGACTGAAAGTGTCCAGCGGGCGCAAAAGGCCGTCGCTGCTCGATATGCCGGCTCTAACTCCAAGCTGAGAACAGCCATGGATTCACTGGAGCGCATTAAAGAGAAACAAACGCATACAGCTGCAAAAATGTCGGCCGCAGAAGAGCTATCCAAAGAGACAACTGAGGACGACCTGAAAACCAAACTGGAGAAAGCAGGCATTGTGAGCAACCCCCACAGCGCCAATGATGTTCTGGCTCGCCTGAAGCAGAAATCGAGTAAGTAACACCCGGCCTGCCAGGCCAACAACATAACCCGGCAGGCCAATTATACAAATAGGAGATACTTTATGGCGGAAAGCCGCGACTATCTGGAAATGACCTTCCGGTCGATCAACTGTTTTTCCAATGACGGAAAACTGGATGCCTCCGAATTAGGAGCTATCTTTGATATTGCCAAACGGGATGGCGTTGTGGATCAGAATGAAATTCGTGTATTGCGCAACATCATTTCGAAAGTCAAACCACACGAAATCGATGCAGCAATGCTTGAAAAGCTCAATGAAATCAAAAATGAGATTGGCTTGTAATTCCTGAGAGTAGTTAACTCCCCGGATTACGGGGAGTTTGAGCAGTACTCGAATTTGGCAACCTGGACCACCACCAAAGGAATGGGACGACACACTTCGTAGAGGAGATATTAAGTGTTTGCCATCTTACTCAGCGACAAAATGGATCCGTTTTATCAGAACATCAGTTCTTTTCCGACGGTAATCTTTACCTTTTTCCTTACTCTATGCGTACTTTTTTGGCTTGTTGCCATCCTGGGCTTGATAGATCTCGATATACTTGATTTTGATATACCCGACCCTGATGGCGACTTAGGAGTGAATGACACTCAGTTCACAGGACCCGATGTACTGGCTGGCCTTATGCTGAAGTTCGGTCTCTTTGGTGTGCCTGTCACTATTATCGTTTCCTTTTTATCGCTATTCGGCTGGTTCATCAGCTATTTTGTCGTTCATTTTTTATTTGGCCTGATACCTGATGGGCTACTACATTATTTAGCCGGAATCCCGGTACTATTCGGAGCACTGTACATTTCCGCTTATATAACAGGAGTGGTGATTCGCCCATTGCGCCCACTCTTTCGCCGGGCAAATCAGGACACGTTAAAGCAGGTGTTAGGTCAAACAGCAATAGTAAGAACCTCCCGGGTAGATAATAACTTCGGTGAAGCCACCCTTGATGATGGAGGTGCAGGCCTGATATTCAAAGTTCGCTCAACCGGCAAAGACATATTCAAGAAAGGTGACCGGGTGGTCCTGCTGGAATACCTATCGGAACAACACGTCTACAGAGTTATATCAGAAGAAGAGTTCAAAGGTTGATAAGAGCCTACTACAAACAAACCATCAACGATTAACTAAAAAATAAGACATCCGTCTTTTAAAAAGGAGTATTTATCATGGGCATAGCAGACTTATCGGTAATAGTGCCAATATTACTTGGCATTGGCATCGTATTTGTCGTCATCATGGGCCTGGCTGGCCTGTTTAAAGCCTTCTATTACAAGGTGGAGCAAGGCACAGCTCTTATTGTCAATGACATGAGTTCCACACCGAAAGTACATTTCACGGGTGCTTTGGTTTATCCGATTATCTACAAAAAGGAATTAATGAAAATATCATTAATCACCTTGGAAGTGGACCGTCGCGGCAAGGAAGGGCTGATCTGTAAAGACAATATGCGTGCAGATATTACCGTTGCTTTCTATCTTCGAGTTAACGAAACAGCGACAGATGTACTACGGGTTGCCAAAACAGTAGGAGCTACACGTGCTTCCGATCGCGAAGCAGTCCACGATCTGTTTGCTGCCAAGTTCTCCGAGGCCTTGAAAACGGTCGGCAAGCAAATCGATTTCGTGCAGCTTTTCGAAAACCGCATTCAGTTCCGTGAGAAAATTATTGAAGTCATTGGCGACGATCTAAGCGGATATGTACTGGAAGACGTCGCAATTGATTACCTGGAGCAAACTCCAAAAGCTTCCCTCGATGCCAGCAACATTCTGGACTCCGAAGGTATCAAGAAAATCACAGAATTGACGGCCGCACAAAACGTTCGCACCAATATTCTTGAGCGGGACGAAGAGCTGGCGATCAAGAAGAAAAACGTGGAAACCGTTGAAGCCATGCTTGAGTTGGATCGCCAGCAGGCTGATGCCGAAGCGCGCCAGGAGCGTGAAATCGCGACAATCCGCGCACGGGAAGAAGCGGAAACCAAGAAGGTTCAGGAAGAAGAACGCAAGAAGGCCGAAGCGACCACCATCACCGTTGAGCAGGACCTGGCGGTTCAGCGTGAGAACCAACAACGTGAAGTTGAAGTGGCAGCGCAAAACAGACTTCGTGCTGTAGCGATTGAAGAAGAAAAAGTCATTCGTGCCCGCGAGCTGGAAATCGTTTCGCGTGAGCGTGAGGTTGATATTCAGAAGATCGAGGCTGAAAAAGCTGTCGAAGTTGAGAAGAAAGAGATTGCCAACGTTATCCGCGAACGTGTTGCAGTGGATAAAACCGTGGCGATCGAAGAAGAACGCATCAAGGAAGTACGCGAAGTATCTGAAGCTGACCGCCTGAAGCAAGTACAGGTACTGTCTGCCGAAGCACAGGCTGAAGAGGATAAAGTCAAGCAGGTGAAAGCCGCTGAAGCCCAAGAACAGGCTGCGAAATTCAAGGCGCTTGAAATCACCACCATGGCACAAGCCGAACTGGAAGCGGCTGCGAAAGAAGCTGATGGTAAGAAGAAGCTGGCTGAAGGTATTCAGGCCGAAGAAGCTGCACACGGCCTTGCAGAAGCGAAAGTTCAGGAAGCCAAAGCTGACGCCATGGAGAAAGAAGGTCTTGCAGAAGCCAAAGTCATCGCCGCTAAAGGCGAAGCCAGTGCCAAAGCACAGCGCGATACCGGTCTGGTGGATGCAGAAGTCATCAGTGCCAAAGGTACCGCAGAAGCCAAAGCCCAGAAAGATGTGGGTATGGCCGAAGCCGATGTTATCCGCGAGAAGTTCAAAGCCGAAGCCGACGGTCTGGTGGACAAATTCCAGGCGATGGGCAGCATGAGCGACAAGGCACGCGACCACGAGGAATTCCGTATGACTCTGGAAACTGCCTTCAAAGAAGCCCTGGCCTCTATTGAAGCAGGTAAGGAAATCGCGCGCGAAAATGCTGACGTACTCGGCAAAGCCCTTGAGAAAGCCCATATCGACATCGTGGGCGGAGAAGAGCACTTCTTCGATACATTTGCCAAGTCTCTGTCACTCGGTAAAGCCGTTGATGGATTGGCATCCAAGAGTGGTACGGTAAGTGCGCTGCTGGACAAATTCCTGCAAGCCAAAACCGCCGATATCACCAAACCTGATGATGCAACACTGAACTAACAGATCGTTGCATACGGAGGCGGGTACAGCTCGCCTCCCCTAATCCCACCTTTAACCATCGCAATGGGTAAAGATGATTCGCTGACAACAGTTGTGAGCGGGTGCGTAAAAAGCTTTCGAGTAAAGACAGGTTACAGGAAAACAATATGGCACAGCAGGATCAAACCAAAGACACCGACCTGACCGAATCGGCGGTAGCTGAAGGTGGTGCTTATGAAGTCATCCGAAAACGTTTGATCGACCAGGGAAAACAGCTTGAGGACCAGGCAAAAACCCTAAACAACGCACGCCTTGAAGAGTTTGGCACCTCAGAAATGAGCGTGACTACCCGGGTGAGAGTCCGCACGGAAAACAACTGTATCCCCAGGGATATGGTGCAGGTTGGTGAGCTTCTTGTATTCGGCTTCAATGTCTACCTGGGCCTTAAAAAGGAAACCAAGGTTGAGGACGTTTTCGCATTGTTTCGCCTTCAGGGAGAAGGCGCAGAACAAGCCATGGAAGAAGTTGTATTGGACAACTCCTTCCTGTCTGAGCGAAGTTTTGTTAACGACTTCGACGAACTCTATCGCTATTACAAACATACCCGGCTGGTAGAGCTAACCGTCAAGGATGGAAAGCTTCTGGCCGGCTTCCAGATCGGTGAAAGACTGGAAGATATCCGCGTATTCCGCTGGTCAATCTCACCGGACGGAAAACAGGTCAAATATATCGATAATCGGGGTGAGCGGGACATTCAACTACCTCCCGCTTTCGATTTCGAGTGGACCGCCACTGTGCGTGAAGACACCGTGCATGGCCGGCATCCCCACATCAATATTCTCGACAAAGTCTTTGTGGAAACCATTAACGGGGACCTGACCATCAAGGTGGAGAACAACACCGATGACGGTCTTGGTATCTACCGCGAAGACGTAGAAGATGATACTCAATCCATCGACGATGCCAGTATTTTTTACGCTCATCTGGGCGATCTGATACTTCTGAAAATCCGCCCTTACCGCGAAGAACAGTGGCGCTATCTGATATTCAACACCCTGACCCAGGACGTGCTACGTATCGATGCCATCGGTCAATCCTGCGTACAGCTGCCAGAGGACCACGGCATCATTTTCCCCGGTGGTTACTATCTCCAGACCGGTGAATTCAAAACCTTTGACGGCGATGTAAAGGGTCTGAAATTTAAGCGGCAAATGCGCTCCCCCAATGGCGAGGATGTTCTCTATTCTTTCTATCAGCCTGAAGAAGGTGTTGTTTGCCTGTTAGCCTACAACCTGATCGAGAAGGCGATTCAGAACCCTATCTATGGTCACGGTTATGCGTTGGCAGACGACGGCACATTGGTCATCTTCACGGCGGAGGAAGAACCGACCCGGGTTCATCCCATGCAAATCTGGCAAACGCCTTTTGTCAGTGAAGAGTTTGCCAGCAAGATCCCGCCATCCAAGACGTTCTACGGGCGTATTGGCAACTCCGAACTGGTCAGAGGGGTTTCCGATCTGTTCAGCCTGGTCCGGATCATCAAAAACCAATCCGTATCAGCCAGGCTTTACGAAGAACTCAGTGTCAATGCCAATAAATTCTTCGATCATCACTTCTGGATAGAAGAAGAGGAAGTGGCAAGTATTGCCACTTTGCTGAAGGAAATCTCTGCAACCGCAGAGCTGGTCATCGATGAGTTTGAAAAGGTTCAGTCCATCCGCCAGCAATCGGCCAAAACCATGGCCAAAGCGGAGGAAGAACAGAAGTCGATACTTACTGCCATTCGCCCGGAAAACTGGGAGTCGGCAGAAGAGTATGTTGCCGCACTGGACAAGATTCGTCATCAACGCGGCCATCTGACCACGATCAAGGAACTCCGTTACATAGACACGACCCGCATTAGCGAGCTCGACGGTCAATTGGTGAAAGCCCAGGAGAACCTGAGTGAACGTACCGTGGAATTCCTCCAGGGTGAAGATGCTTTTAATCCTTACCTGGAACGCATTGACCAGCTCAATGGTGAGGTTGAAGCGGCAACCTCCATGGCAACGTTGTCCCCACTGATCGACACATTCAACAACATGGCTTCGGGTCTTGATCTGCTGTCGGAGTTGATGGCCACTCTCAAGGTAGCAGACGCCAATGTCCGCACCCAGATTGTTGACTCCATATCTGACATTTACTCCCGGCTTAACCAGAGCAAAGCCAAGGCGTCCAACAAAGGTAAGAACCTTGGTTCTGAAGAGGCAACCGCACAGTTTGGAGCGCAGTTCAAGCTGTTCTCCCAGAGCATTACCAATGCTCTAAGTATGGCCTCGACGCCAGAGCGTTGTGACGAGCAACTCTCCCGTCTGTTAATCCAGCTGGAAGAGCTGGAAAGCCAGTTCAGTGACTTCGACCAGTTTCTAACCGATATCATGGAGAAACGGGAGGAGGTCTATGAGACTTTCGAGACCCATAAGCAACAGCTGCTGGATGAGCGTCAGCGCAAGGCGCAGACCATTCTTGACGGCGCCAACCGGATACTGGCGAGCATTGAACGCCGGGCAATGAAGTTTAACGAAGCAGACGAACTCAATACCTTCTTTGCTTCGGATGCCCTGGTTCAGAAAGTTCGTGAATCCGTGGAAAAACTACGGGAGCTCGACAGTAATGTTAAAGCAGACGATGTTGAATCCCGTCTGAAGTCTGTCCGTGAACAGTCCACCCGTTCGCTACGGGACAAATCCGACATTTACGAGGCGGGTGGCAATGTCATCAAGCTGGGGCCAAGACACAAATTCAGTGTGAACACCCAGGAACTTGACCTGACCATTTTGCCCCGGGAAGACAAACTCAGCATTCACCTTACCGGGACCAACTTCTTCGAATCGATTGAACGGCCGGAGCTTTTAGCACTGAAACCATACTGGGATATGACTCTCGAGTCCGAAACCAGTGAAGTATACCGTTCGGAATACCTTGCCATGCAACTGATAGAGGCAGCAGATTCCGGTCAACATGACTTTAATATGGACACCCTGAATCAGGCATTGCTTGATGATGAGGAGCTCCTGAAGCTGATCCGAACCTTTTCGGCTCCCCGTTACAAAGAGGGTTATCAAAAGGGTGTTCATGATCATGATGCAGCCCTCATTCTGAAACAATTACTGCCGGCCATGGACAGTGCGGATCTATTGATCTTCAATCCAAAATCCCGTGGCCTGGCCCAGATTTATTGGGCAAACCTGATCAAGCCCCTGGGCACTCAATCCGCCCTGCCCGGCCGCAGCAATATTGAAGAACTCACTGGAAAAGCGGCGACCTGGCAGCAAAGAGCACAGTCTGCTCAGCTGCTTAAGAACACCTTTGCCGATACTCGGGCTATCAAGCACCTTGAACAGGAAGTCCTGGAACATCTGCAACGTTTCCTGGAATGCTATCCCCTGCCCTTCTCAGACCTGGAGCAACAACAGGCTGCCTCTTATCTTGTGGCAGAAATGGGACGTGAACGGCTGGAGTTTATCAGCAGCAAATACGCACAGGATCTTGCAGAGGAGTTCAAACGCTCACTGGATGAAGAAAGCTGGCGTACCTACCAGACCGCACAGGAGCAGCTGCACGGCCAGGTGGCAGAACGCTGGAAACTGGGCGAAGCCTGGCTGTCAGCGATGGTGGGAAAAAAGAACCTTGGGCATTTGGAACACTATATTCCTGAAGCTGTCGCGCTCATGAATGCAGGCCAAAGAATCGAGAGACGCCTCAGCCAGACAGACCTGGAGCTGGAAGTCAGCGGCCTGCTCGGCGATCATCCGGGAATGGAGCAGCAAGCACTGCGTTTCTCCCTGGACGGATTCATGTTACGTCTTCAGCGACATCAGCAGGAAGTTGTTCCCAGCTACCACAACTATCTGCGCCTTCGTCAGACGATCATTGAAGAGGAACGTTCAGCCCTACGATTGGAGGAGTTCAAACCTCGTCCGCTGAGTTCGTTTGTCCGCAACCGCCTGATTAATGAATCTTATCTGCCGATTATCGGTGACAACCTGGCTAAACAGATGGGAACCGTTGGAGAGTCCAAACGAACCGACCTGATGGGCCTCCTCATGATGATCTCTCCTCCAGGTTACGGTAAAACCACCCTGATGGAATATGTGGCTAACCGGCTTGGGTTGATCTTCATGAAGATTAACTGTCCATCCCTCGGCCATGACGTTTTATCCCTGGATCCGGCCCAAGCCCCCAACGCCACGGCACGCCAGGAGCTGCAAAAGCTCAATCTGGCACTGGAAATGGGGAACAATGTCATGCTGTACCTGGATGACATCCAGCATACGCACCCGGAATTCCTGCAGAAATTCATCTCATTGTGTGACGGCACCCGTCGCATAGAGGGGGTCTGGAAAGGCAAGACCAAAACCTACGATATGCGCGGACGCAAGTTCTGTGTGGTCATGGCTGGTAACCCGTATACGGAGTCCGGTGAAGCCTTCAAGGTCCCCGACATGCTGGCCAACCGGGCAGATATCTACAACCTGGGCGATATACTCGGCGGCATGGACGAGCAGTTCAGCCTGAGTTATATCGAGAATAGCCTTACCTCCAATTCTGTATTGGCACCTCTGGCAACCAGGGAAATGGACGATGTATACAAAATCATCGCCATGGCGAAAGGTGAACCGGTTGCCGCGACAGATCTCAAGCATCAATACAGTGGTGCAGAGTTGAATGAAATGAAGTCCGTATTACAAAAACTGTTTGTGATCCAGGATGTCATTCTCAAGATCAACCAGCAGTATATTGCCTCCGCCGCACAGGACGACCGATATCGAAACGAGCCTTCCTTCAAGCTGCAGGGCAGCTACCGGAACATGAACAAGATGGCGGAGAAAGTCTCGTCGGTGATGAACGACGATGAATTGATGCAGCTCATCTCCGACCATTATCTTGGTGAGGCCCAGCTACTGACCACTGGAGCGGAAGAAAACCTGCTCAAACTGGCGGCACTTCGGGGCAACATGACGTCCGAAGAACAGCAGCGGTGGGAGCAAATCAAGAAGGACTTCCTGCGCAACAAAGCCATGGGTGGCAGTGACGCAGACGTAGGTGGCCGCGTGGTTGCCCAGCTGACCGATCTCGTCGAAGGTATCCAGCATCTGAATCACAGCGTGGCCGAAAACCGGGCCGCTACAGCTGAGTTCCAACAGCAACGTGAGCAGGAAAGCCGGCAGGCGAATCAACAGTTCCAGAGCGGACTGCTTGAGTCCCTTAACAACCTGGGGCAAACCATCAGCAAGAGCACACCAAAGCTGAAGGTAGAGCCTAAAGTGGAAGTAAACAGTCCTCCAATTCCCGGCTTGGAAAACATCCTGCGGGTCCTGGCCGATACTTGGCAGAACAGCCTCTATCCGTTGGTACATAGCATGGATAAGAAGATTGATATCGATCTGCGAACCCAGGAAAAAATGCAGGATATTTCACGACAGCTAAAGAATCTGGAAGAGGAAATCAAACGCACCAGGAAACATGATTGAAGTAAAGCCAGATAGAGAAGAAATAGAGAGAAGAACAGGCCGGCGACTCCGATGAATAAGTTATGGTATCGCACCAAAATCATCCTGTGGCTGGCCGTTCTCATGATCGTGGTACATTTGACCAACATACTGATGAACTACCAGTTGTTGCGATACGGCATCAGGCCTCATGTGCTGAGCAGTCTTCCAGGTATATATGCCGCACCATTCCTGCATGGTGGGTTCGATCATCTATTCAACAACCTGGTGGGCTTTGCGATTTTCAGCTGGCTCTGCCTGCTCAGGTCATTGAAGCTTTATATCTGGAGCAGCTTCTTTATCATTACCTTCAGCGGCCTGCTGATATGGTTTTTCGGCCGCCCCTCAATCCACATTGGTGCCAGCGGCTGGATTTTTGGCCTCTGGAGCCTGAGTATCGCGTTAGCCTGGTTTGACCGTAGCGCATTGAATATATTTATCGCCCTGATCGTTGTGTTTCTCTATGGAGGGATGATTTATGGGGTTCTCCCCAATGATCCCCGGGTTTCTTTTGAAGCCCATTTATTCGGAGCACTTTCAGGTATAGGTGCCGCATGGCTGACAACCGTATTTAGAAAACAATCTGCCAGAATCAGATAGCAACAGGAGTAATCAAAATGCACTGCCCACAATGCCCAGGCTATACCCTGGAACCCCGTTTATTGGAAGAGAATCTTCTGGCCGCCAGTTGCCCGAAGTGCGAAGGCGCTCTGCTGCCATTGCTGAATTACCGCCATTGGGTGCAGCAACAGAACGAACCTGTTGAAAAAGTCGAAGTGGAAGTGCTCCCTGAAGACAGCGACCACGCCAAGGTCTGCCCGAAGTGCTCACGTTTGATGACCAAGTTCCGTATAGACCTGAGCACCCAGAACAAACTGGATCTTTGCACCCATTGTGATGAAGCATGGCTGGACAAAGGCGAATGGAAACTATTGAAGCAATTGGAACTTGCGGGTCAGTTACCCAAAATTTTCACTGAGGAATGGCAACGGGAGTTGCGCAGACAGCAACAGATCAACCGGGTTAACCAGCGTTACCAGGAGAGTATCGGTGAAGAGGATTTTGAAAAGGTCCGGGAATTTAAAAGCTGGATGTTACAGCACGAAAAACAGGTTGAGATACGGCAGTATCTTTTACTAAATAGCTAGCATTTAACAACTGGTGCCTAACAGCCAGAAAGTTAAGTTATGGAAACATCGCCGACTTACAGCCAAAAGCTGTGTCGGAGGACTTGCAAGGAATAGATTGTGGAAACCAATGTTTACGAAGCCCCAAAAACAGACCTCCTGACCAGTGAGGAAAAGAAGTCCTCAAATAGCCAGTTCTACATCGTTTCTATACGGAAATTCTTATTTTTGTATATTGGGACAGTGGGTCTGTATGGATTTATCTGGTTTTACAAGAACTGGGCCCAATACAAGCGCACCAATAATCTTAGTATTTGGCCGGTACCAAGATCGATCTTTTACATATTCTTTACTCATACCCTGTTTCGAAAAGTAGACGAAACACTTGGAGAACGCTCAAAGGCACTATGGAGCCCTCAAACGTTGGCTACCGGTTTCGTCCTGGCAGCAATAGTGGGCAGTATATGCGATCGTCTTTCCTATAATGACGTCGGTTCACCAATTACGGACCTCGTATCCCTGGCGCTCCTTCCGGTGAGCGCCTGGCTACTCTGCAAAGCTCAGCAGGTAATCAACGTTGCCTGTAACGATCCCGAAGGCCAGAGTAATAGCCAGTTCACCGTCGCCAATATCATCTGGCTGATTATTGGTGCATTGTTCTGGGTATTAATCTTCCTGGGGCTATTTATGGTATTTGTTGGAGACCAGCCCTTCACCCAAGGCTAATTCGAGCCTGCCGACCAAGAGGAACAGTTGTTCTAGCCTCTGCGGTCGGCATGCCTTTTATTGTGCTCAGTCAGCTTTTGCAGAAAGACTTTCAGTTCATCTTCACACCATTTCTGTGCTTCCGCCTCTGTGGCAAAGCCCTCACGACGCTTGGATACAACCGTCTTGCTGCTGGTGACTTTACGTAAAATCTCTCCGGTCCAGCTCATATCGTCCTGGACGATTCTGAAATCGTATTTTTTGCTTTTCATCATTAAAGATTTCCCGGGATGCCTGATCAAAGCGACGATGAACACTCTCACGGAGTGTCCATCATGAGATAAGAATATGACGGCTTTACCACACCAGTAAAGCCGCCGGAAGGATATACAGAAAGTCAGTGCTACGCCAGATGAATTTTACCCCGGGAGTCACTTATCCCCGGGGACTGTCAATCAAACCCAGAATTGTCACTCAAGCCCGAAATTGTCACTCAAACCCGGAATTGCCCAACCTGCTGCTGAAGAGTTTCCCCCACCAGCCGAATATCCTGACTGGATTCCAGAACCCGCTTGGTAGAACTCGCTGTATCCTCAGTAGAATGGACGATGTTGGAGACATTTTTGTTGATTTCATCCGCCACCAGGCTTTGCTCTTCTGAGGCGGTCGCAATTTGAGCGCTCATATCATTGATCATGCCAATAGCCTCGGCGACCCTCTGGAGCATCTGATCCGCCTCTCCGGCCTGTTCAAGTGAAGACTTGGTTTTATTCTGGCTTTGCTCCATCGCTTCCACAGCAGAAGAAGCCCTTTGCTGAAGCTTGGCAATCATCTCATTGATCTCTTCGGTCGACTGCTGGGTTTTACTCGCCAGCGCCCGGACTTCATCCGCCACAACCGCAAACCCACGTCCCTGCTCACCAGCCCTGGCGGCCTCAATTGCAGCATTTAATGCCAACAGATTGGTTTGCTCTGCAATTCCCTGGATCACTGTCAGTACAGACCCGATATTCAGTGTTTCCGATTTGAGATTCGCAATAGTCTCCGTCGTCGCACTCATGGCATCTGCCAGCTCTTCCACCATGGAAAGGGTACGAGTCACAACCTGCCGGCCTCTCTCCGATTCCTGCCGCGCCTCTTCGGCACTGGAGGAAGCCTTCTCTGCGCTTTGCGCAATTTCAGCGGCAGACGCCGTCATTTCATTCATTGCACTGGCGACCTGATCAGTTTCTCCCTGTTGGAGTTTGACGCTTTCCGCACTGGACTCAGATGCACTCCCCAGAGTTTCAGCTGCTGTCGATAGCTGCCCGATAGACTCCCCGACATTCAACACCAAGGCACGGATTTTCTCGATGAAGGTATTAAATTGCTCTGACAGGCTGGCCAACTCATCGTTACCCTCCGCTTTGAGTTCCTTGGTCAAATCCCCCTCACCCGAAGCGATGTCGCGCATTCTTTCCAGTGTGTCCCTCAGAGGAATAGAAATACTTCTCAACACAACCACCATGACAGCCACTAATACCAATAAAACTGACCCCATGGTTTTCATCAGCCCAAATGTCTGGGCATTCAGTTCGGCATTGACGTCGTCAACATATACTCCCGTTCCTGCAATCCACTGCCAAGGCGCAAACCCTTTGACATAACTGATTTTCGGAACCGGATCCTCATGTCCCGGCTTCGGCCAGTCATAGGCGACATAGCCTGCCCCGTCTTTCTTCACCACTTTCACAAATTCACGAAATATCTGAACGCCATTCGGGTCTTTCAGATCATAAAGATTTTTGCCATCCAGTGCCGGCTTGATCGGATGCATGAGCACCACATGTTGATAATCATTGATCCAGACATATTCCTCTCCTGCATAGCGAATCGCTTTGATTGCTTCCAGAGCCTGCTTTTTAGCATCCTCTTCTGACAGGGCTCCTTCCTGGGACTTGGCGTAGAAGTATTCAATAATACTGATCGAAGTGTCTATCACACTTCGGGTGGTATGCTGTTTTCCAGCCATGAGCGTATCAGCCGTATTCAATCTCGCCATCCAGATCATGATCAGCATGCTGACAATGACAAGGCCGAAGATCAGATTGAATCGGTTGGTGATACTTATTTTTCTGAAATAGTCCAACACAGGAGTGTACCTCTCGATTTACCGCGCCCCCTCGCTCCCATTTCAGTATAGACAACGAACCTCCCCTGGATACAAAACAACCAAAAACATAATGTATTATTGTGTTTGTTTTTAGTAACCGACCGCACTGAGTAATCGCTTGCCCAAAACCCAGTCCTATCCCATTTGACCCAACTCAATCAGGCATGCCACTAACCTCTTGATCATCCAAAAAGCCGATGTTCGGAATGGGATTAGCATCCTAAGCTTAAGGTGACTATCAACAAGTCAGTTGATCAATTTGGAAGAACTAAAAATCAAGGATTTAACGAGATGAAAAAAACAATTCTAGCAGTCGGCCTGACTGCATTTGCGACCATCACCAATGCAGGGTATCTAAGCGGCGAGCTGGACGGCACTTACCGGCCAATGCTCGGAAGTATTACCACCACGGAAATCGGCATCACCCAACCCGAACAGCTGGGCAGATTCACCGTTTTCCTGGAGAGAGAAAACTGGACCAAACTTCCCGATGAGGAGCGAGTCCGTATTCGTCGATATATGCTGGTATATGGGTTGGTTCGCGGTAAAGTTGATACATCCACATTCCTGGCTCAACATGTGCTGGTCAATGATGAACGTACAGGAACTGTATATACCCAGGACGACTCCATCGTTCCTATCAGTGGAGATATGTTCTGCAGCACAGGCGAACCGATGAGAGCGATAGAAACTATTAATCCGGTACAGGGAACTGGTGAATATGCCAACCTGGAAGGCGGGCAACTCAAGCTGTCCGTTATTGTCTATAATTGCCCGGGAACCAAAAACTTCGGCAATAACAATATGACTCTAAGGAAAGACGGTTATCTGAAGTTTTCGTCAAGCGGCGAATAACGGGGGAATAAGGGGACGCTGATACCGCGTCCCCATCCGACTTACCTGCTCCCAGAGAGCCTCTGAAAAACGTTGGCGGGGCCACCAAAGCCAACTTTGACACAGCAATGACAACACAGGTGGTTTTTCAGAAGTTTTCTAGAATGTCTGCTGCCCCCTTAACACTAATTGCATCTTATCTATATCATCGTCATCCCGGTCCAAAGGAAATGCCAGATCCATATGCAACACCCGGGTTACCCTGATCCTGCTGGATGTCACCCGAATACCAACCCCCACATCCTTTAAGACCTTTCCATTCACCCCGTTATCCCGGCCGGGAAACCAGGCCCGCCCCGCATCAAAGAAGGTCACACCCGCAACATGAAATGTCTTCAGCGGATACCAATCCCAAAAGAAACGCCGTTCCGCGGAAAACAGAAAACTATGGGAACCAGTCTGATAATTAGAGGGGTAACCTCTTAATCCGCTACTGCCCCCCAATAACAACTGGTTATCCAGAGTGAGGTTATGAACGTAGTTGAAAGTGAGTGAGGTAAACCAGGCTCGGTCACGCTCATCATTCAACTGAGTGAAATCACCCGCCAGGGTTAACGTTGCATTTTCACTGGTTTTGTCATCAAAGTCCCAGTAGCCTTCACCCTTCAATGCCAGTGTCCCTAAATGGAAAGTGTCACCATGCCGGTAGCGACTTTCACCTTTCACCACCAATTGATCTGATGTTGCTCCAAACGATCGATCCGACCACCCCAGGTTGACAGCATTTCGCCATCCCAGCGAAATATCTTCCACCTGTTGAATCTGGCTGATATTAAATGCCTTTAGATATTCATTATCTCGCCACTCATACCCAACCCATGGATATCTCAGCTTACGGTCGGCAGGAATTTCTCCTGTGGTTTCAGGCACCACACTAAACTGGTGGTTTTCTACCGCCGCCCCAAAATACAGCCTCTCTTCCCGGCTGCCATCAAAGAATGTGGACAGACCATAACTGACATCGTACAGCTCGATGTTGTGTTGAAACTCATTAATGCTCTCATCCCGGAAGAATCGCTCGTCGTTCCTGATCTCGTGAAAGCCTGCAGCTTTAAATGACCAGGGGGCCCCTGCGCGATAAAACGGATACCCGACCTGACCACTCTGCCGCTCGCCATCATCACTGTCTGCAAGCTGGAAACCTGCTTGCCAGCGACTCCCAAAGAGATTGGGATCAAAGTAGTCAACGCTGTATTCCACCTTGCCCTCCTCTTCTTCACGGCTAAAGGATACTTTTTTACCGGTGCCGAAAAAGTTCTGATCGCTCAACCCCAAAATGGTGCGGTTTTGTCCACCTGAGCGGGAAAGTCCAACGGTGGGCAACAGCGTCCAGAGATCACGGGTAACTACAGCAAGGTCGACAACATTGCCACATACACGGGAGGCTACGATCTGAGCATTGTAGAGATAAGAACTGCGCCGAAGACTACGCTCCGATTCATCGATCAAATCTTTGTCGTAAGTGTCGCCGCGGGAAAAAAGCAGCTGAGACTTTATGGCGGATTCGAAAGTGACCGGATGCAAAGCATTGACTGTGCGCTCATACCACCGAAGATTTTCTTCCTCACCATAGTCGTGATAAATATCCTGAGGATAGATTTCAATGTTGCGAATGACAGCCCCTTCTGGGACTTCCGGGAATGAACCGACGCCGTTTTCCAGATTATCGAGATCCAGGTTGGCAGGATTGGCCGTGGCCTCCACACACTCATTGCCTTCCTGTGCAGAGGGCTCAAGGTTGTCCTGGCTTTGGCGATTTGCGCCTTGGTTATTATTATTTTGGACTTGGCTATCTTGCTCCAGGCTAAATTGATCTTGGCCACTTTGGTCCAGGCTATTGGCATCCTGGCTATTGACCCCCTGGTTACTGGCCCCCTGACGATTAACAGATAGCTCTTCGGCGAATGCCGTATAGGGAAAAAGGCCTGTACACAAGCCCATCATACCGACCGTGAAGGCAAGGCTCAGTCTAGATTGACGGGTACCACAACACATATTCAATGCTTTCAGATTCCTCCCGCCGGAGGTCCCTTTCCAGCCCCATGAAAGCGCCGGTATCAGGTTATCCTGCGGCGCTGCAGAAATATTCCCATCCCTGCACTGCTTATTATTAAGTGTAGCTCCCGGTCGGAATCTGCATCACATTTATATATCGAGACTTTACTCAGTTTTACGATTCGGCCCCATCAGACTCGGCTGCTGTCGGCTTTTTGTCGCCGGTTATCAGCAGCTCCGCCGCTCCATCCTCATCAGAGGCCGGGTTGAATTCGTCCATAAAAATCTGCCAGAACGCCAGGAATAATGCAGCCAGAATCGGACCAATAACAAATCCATTCAATCCGAATAGTCCAATGCCGCCCAGCGTGGAGAGCAAGACCATAAAGTCCGGCATTTTAGTGTCTCGGCCCACCAGTATCGGCCTCAACACATTATCGACCAGCCCAATAACAAATATGCCGAACAACACCAGAATGATACCTGAAACGTATTGGCCGCTAATTAACAGAAAGGCCGCTGCAGGTCCCCAGACAAGCGCTGACCCTACCGCCGGGAGCAAGGACAGAATCACCATGACCACCCCCCAAAGCACAGCTCCGGGCAGCCCCAGGATGCCAAAGATGATTCCGCCAAGTGCCCCTTGAACGGTAGCAACCACCAGATTGCCTTTCACCACAGCCCTGGAAACCTCGGCAAATTTCCCAAGCAGGTGACGCTCACGATCATCCCCCAAAGGCAGCGCCCGAATCATCAGCTGGATCAGAGAGTCCCCATCACGCAGGAAGAAAAATGTCAGGTATAACATCAACACAAAATTGATCAGGAAGTTCACATACTCCTGGCCGACGCTGACCGCCTGGGAGGCAAAAACCTTACTTGCGGCAAGAGCAGCAGAGGAAAGCTGTTTATTGATGTTCGCCAGATCAATATCAAAACGTTCAGCCAACTCCTGCACTACAGGAATAGCCGACTTCAATTTATCGACCCAAACCTGAACAGGAATATCGCCGGACTTAATTCCCTGGTATAGATCTGCTAGCTCAACTCCCAGCATGGCAACGATCAATGACACGGGAATAACAACAATCAACAGACTGGCAACCAGGGAAATCAGCGCACTGACACTAGGCCCCTGGTTGAGCTTACTGGTTAAAAAACGGTGTAACGGACTAAAAAGTATGACCAGCACCGCTGCCCAGAAAATGGCGGAAAAGAAAGGCATAATCATCATGCCAAATCCAATCGATACGGCGACCAAAAGGATCAGGAATGATCCGTCTTCCAGTTTCTTCGTCATAAAATCCCTCATCATCTTCTGGGAAATCCGGCAGGGCACACCACATTCAGGTGAGCCCTATTGGAATAGAGTAAAAGCGTCGTGCTGGTTCAATTAAGCTGCACTGTATCAGTTTCAGCACTACCAAATCAGATATGTAATACCTGAATCAGGTTCTGCCGCTTCAGGTAACAGGTTCTACTACCTTAGGCACCTAGACTCTACAGCCTCAGGTAAACAATGCACCCACGCTTTCACCGGTGTGAATACGCTTGATGGCCTCTGCAAACAAAGGGGCAACCGACAGCGGGGTAATTTTGCTGATGCGCTTTTCTTCAGGAATATCCACGGTATTGGTCACGATGACAGATTCAATACCCGAATTCTGAATACGCTCAATGGCCGGGCCGCACAATACCCCATGAGTGGCGGCAGCGTGGACACTTTTCACTCCGGCGGCCAGCAGGGTTTCAACCGTCGAAATCAGGGTGCCGGCAGTCGAGATTTCATCCTCGAAGATGATGGCGTCTTTTCCTTTAACATCACCAACCACAACACCTTGCTTAACCTGGGTATCACTGACACGACGTTTGTCGATAATCGCCATGGGAACATTCAGGCGAGAAGAGAATTTCCCCACCCTTTTGGCTCCGCCGGCATCAGTGGCCACCGCGACCATATTGGAAGTATCGTGGTGCTCCTGAATATATTGCGCCATGGGAGGAAGAGCTGTCAGATGGTCCACAGGAATATTAAAGAAACCGTGCACCTGATCCGCATGCAGGTCCATTGTCAGCACCCGGTTAGCACCGGCAGTCTGCAGCAAATCTGCAATCAGACGGCCGGTAATAGAGATTCTGGGAGCGTCTTTCTTGTCTGAGCGAGCGTAAGAGTAGTACGGAATCACGACAGTAATACGACGGGCAGAGGCACTGCGCAGCGCATCGATCGCGATCATCAGCTCCATGATATGGTCACTTACCGGCTGAGTGAAAGACTGCACGATGAAGACATCCCTTTCCCGTACGTTATCCTGAATCTGCACATGCAGGTTGTCATTGGAGAATCGGGAAACTTCCATTGGACTTAACTCCATTCCCAGGTTGCTACAAATTTCTTTGGCCAGGGAAGGGTTGGAATTACCGGAGAATATTCTGAGTACGTCTTTCATGCTGCTGTCTCGACTCACCTGCGATAAGTAAAGTTCATTGATGTCATGTCCAGAGACCTGTCAGTTCATCATCTGAATCATGCGACTGGTATAAACGGCGCATATTATGGCAGACTCGCCACAAATTTCATGCAAATCGAACCCTGAGTGCTCAAATCAATGGCCCTGAAGTCCACTATTTTTAAAGCCACCCTGCATATTGCTGATATGGACCGCAACGTTTACGGCGATTTCCCGCTGACCGTTGCCCGCCACCCTTCTGAAACCGACGAGCGCATGATGCTGCGGCTGGCCGTTTTTGCGCTGTTTGCTGATGAAAGACTTCAATTCACCAAAGGGCTGTCTACTCAGGACGAACCGGACTTATGGACAAAATCCCTGAGTGATGAGATTGAATTATGGATTGATCTCGGCCTGCCGGAAGAGAGTCGGATCAGAAAGGCCTGTGGACGAGCAGACCAGGTTGTGATTGTCGCCTACGGTGACAGGGCAACCCCCGTGTGGTGGCAGAAAAATCAGAAGGATCTGGTTCGGTTCGACAACCTGAGGATCTATAGCATAGATCAGGAAACTCTGGCGAGTATGGCGGTCATGGCCGCACGAACAATGGATTTACAATGCACAATTCAGGATGGTCAGCTATGGCTCAGCGATGCAACGAACAACCTGAGCTTTGAGTTAAAGACCCTATTTCCTGAGGGTTGAGAGCCCCAGAGACTTGCCCCTTGTTCCAGAGATTGATCGTACTGCCGTAGACCCAATCCGTCGTCTACGGCGGATCCCGGCATCAAAATCTCTTCATCTGCAATCGCCTCATTTATTCCACTAGAGCCTCAACAGCCTCCTTCGCTTCCTTCAGGCCCACGCCATATTTCTCGCGATACAACTTAATAGCCTGAATTTTCTTACCGGACCCGGCCAGTTTACGGATGTCTTCATCCGTCGCCTGATCCGCCGGCGGAACCGGTATGCTATTAATTGTTCCCCCTTCCTTGCCACGTGATTTGATCGCAACAAGTACCAGAATCACAGCCACAACAATAATCCCAATCGTTACCGGGCTTAAATTTTCCATACAGACACCAACCTCAAAATCTTCAGCACGGAATCAGCTCCGGGCTTTAGACAGATTAGCAGCGAAACATGAATGTGGAAAAACCGATGGCGGATATATAGAGGTTAAAGGAGTTCTGAAGTGGCAGGGGGTCTATGGCGAAGGGCTATATATAGAAGTGAAATAGAATCGCGCTGAATAGAAACGCGGAAAAATTGGATAGTGGAAAATAGGGTAATGGAAAAATAGAAAGGGCGATCCTGGACAGAACCGCCCTCAGCAAATTAATGCTTAGGTGCTTCAGCAGCTTCTTCGCTCGCTGCAGCTTGTTGCTTGCGACGGACGGCTTCAGCGTAAATAGCGTCGAAGTTGACCGGTTGCAGCATCAGTGCAGGGAAACTGCCTTTAACAACCATTGTGTCTACAGTTTCACGAGCATAAGGGAACAAAAGGTTTGGACAAAATGCGCCAAGCGTCTGCGCCAGTTGCTGCGGGTTCAGACCTTCAATCAGGAAAACACCTGCCTGTTGAATTTCCACCAGGAACGCAGACTTATCGCCAACCTTCGCAGTGATTGTCAGTGTCAAAGTCACTTCCCACTGGTTTTCACTGAGCTGGTTGTTTTCTGTATTCAGATCCATATTGACCTGAGGTTTCCATTCCTGTTGGAAAGTTGCAGGCGCATTCGGAGATTCGAATGACAGGTCTTTCAAGTAAATACGCTGCAATGCAAATTTGGGTTGTTGTGGATTTTGTTCTTCAGCCATGAGCTTACCTTAGGTTTCAATATTTATAACGAGTAATGCAATTCGCACAAAGCTTACAGGGAACAGGTACTAACAGATCAATGTGCAAATTTAATGAACAAGACACCGAATAGATGTTTCGCCCAATGTAACTTCGGCCCCCGACTATTCCGCCAGAAAACCATCCAGACTTCCGGCTCTCTCCAGTGCGTACAATTCGTCACAGCCACCGATATGCTGATCGCCTATCCAAATCTGGGGAACGGTGCGTCTTCCACTCCGTTCCGTCATTTCACCACGTTTCGCTGCATCAAAGTCGACCTTGATCTCATCAAAGCCAACTTCCTTGGACTCCAGCAATCGCTTGGCCCGAATACAATAAGGACAGAACTGTGTAGTGTAAATGGTTACCGGTTTATTCTGAGACATATCTATTACGATTCCGGCCAAAATGGCCTTAGAGGAGGCACTCGCTGAAGAGTGCCGAATACACTATTTTTTCGCCAGGGGAAGATTGGCGTTTTTCCACTCAACCACACCGCCGGAAAGACGCTGCACGTTGCTAAAGCCTGCACCGGAAAGTGTACGCACCGCCATACTGGAGTGCTGTCCCATCTTGTCCGCCACAATAATGATCTTTTCCTTATGCTTCTCCAGTTCCGAGGCTCTGTCCTTCAGTGAGCTGAAAGGAATGAGAATGGAGCCACGGATAACGCCTTCGGAAGTTTCCTTCTTATCCCGGACATCCACCACCACGGCCTGCTCTTTGTTCAACAGCATAACTGCCTGTTGGGGAGTCACGGCTTTGCCGCCGCGCTTACGCTCAGTCAACAGCAACGCCACCAAGAGCGCTACGAATAGCGAGCTTAGGATCCAATGATCCATCGCAAAAAATAGAAACTTCTCCATAACCTCTTCCACCGTAAAAAACTCGGGCATTATACACATCACAGACAGGTTTCAGAAGCGCCTGCTTTGCACCATTTCGGTTCACTTTCCCCAGTTTGCTATCGAAATAACCAGCCCGCCTATTGGCCTCATACAAAGAGACAATTGCCCGAATCAGGACATTAGGTCTTAATCTGGGTAAAATACTCGGGAATTCTAGGAGTAAGACCGACCATGACAGACAAACGCATACCAACTGCACTCTTTATACTGGATGGCTGGGGCTACAGAGAAGAACAAGACAACAACGCCATTGCCCACGCCAACACCCCGTTCTGGGACAAGATCTGGAAAGATCTGCCACATACTCTGATCCAAACTTCAGGCATGGCTGTAGGCCTGCCGGACGGCCAGATGGGTAATTCCGAGGTAGGCCACATGAACCTTGGAGCAGGACGCATCGTTTACCAGAACTATACCCGCATCAATAAAGACATCGCCGACGGCACCTTCGCCGAGCTACCGGCACTGACCAACGCCATCGACAAGGCCACCGATGCAGGAAAAGCCGTCCACATTCTTGGGCTGTTATCTCCGGGCGGCGTACACAGCCACGAAGAGCATATTTTTGAAATCTGCCGGATCGCCAAAGCCCGGGGAGCCAAAGAAGTTTACATCCACGCATTTCTCGACGGTCGCGATACTCCGCCCAGGAGCGCCGGCCCTTCACTGGAGAAAGCTTCCAGCCTGATGTCCGAACTCGGTTGTGGAAGGGTTGCCTCTATCGTTGGACGCTACTTCGCCATGGACCGCGACAACCGCTGGGATCGGGTACAACAAGCCTATGACCTGCTGACTCTGGGGAAAAGCGAGTTTACTGCCCAAAGCGCCGCGCAGGCACTGGAAGCAGCTTATGAACGCGGTGAGGACGATGAGTTTGTCAAAGCCACCCGCATTCAGGCTGAAGGCGAGGCAGACGCGGCGATAAAAGACGGCGACAGTGTGATTTTCATGAACTTTCGTCCGGATCGGGCAAGAGAACTCACCCGCGCCTTCGTGGACACCGACTTCAGTGGTTTCGAACGCACCGCCACTCCCAAGTTAACTGACTTTGTCATGCTGACGGAATATGCGGCAAGCATCAAAACCACCTGCGCCTACCCTCCCTCCACCCTGGTGAACGGCATGGGAGAGTACCTCTCCAAGCTCGGAAAGACCCAGCTTCGTATCGCTGAAACCGAAAAATATGCCCATGTGACCTTTTTCTTCAGCGGTGGACAGGAAGAAGAATACGCAGGCGAAGAACGCGTATTGATCCCATCTCCTGATGTCGCCACCTACGACCTCAAGCCGGAGATGAGTGCGCCTGAAGTCACCGATAAACTGGTAGAAGCCATCAAGTCCGGACGCTACGACCTGATTGTCTGCAACTTTGCGAACGGCGATATGGTCGGCCACACCGGTAACTATGATGCCGCGGTCAAAGCAGCGGAAGCGCTCGACCAATGCCTGCAAAGAGTGTCTGACGCTCTGAATGAAGTCGGCGGCCAGTGCCTGATTACGGCTGACCACGGCAACGCAGAGCAAATGCTGGATGAGAACGGTCACCCGCATACTCAGCATACGACAGGCCCTGTTCCACTGGTGTATATCGGTCCACGACAGATTTCCCTGAAAGCCGACGGCAGACTTTGTGACATTTCGCCTTCCCTGCTGGCGTTAATGAACATTGAGAAACCTGCAGAAATGACCGGCGAATCCCTGATTCAGGCTTCCTGATCGTTTTTCCAAACCACTTTCCCTGGCTCCTCAGGGAAAGTGGTCCTCTATTACCCTTTTGCCCAACACCTGTAATCTCCTCTATACTCCCACCGGATTAACACGGACAGAACTCGGTTTCGCCGCTAGATCCATGGCAACAATTTGTAAACCATACTGACGATCTTTTGATCCAAACTAACGATAAACACTGACGTTATTACGCCTTTATGCAGTCGCCTTTTCGCTACCTCATTATTTTTCTATGCCTGTGCTTTAGCCAACCGGTCCTTTCCGGTTCAGAGCAGTGGGAGGATCATGAGCTGCAGCAACAAAAGCTGGATGCACTGAAGCAGAATATTTCCAAACTACGTACCTGGATTGACGGGGCACGTGGGGAACAAAGTCAGCTGGAAAAGGACTTGAGGGCCACCGAAGAAAAGATTCAGGCCAAAGTACGTGAAATCAATGCCATTGAATCGGATATTCATGACACCGAGGCGCAGATACGAGAGCTGGAATCCGAAGAAAAGGAACATCTGGCCTCTCTCAACCAGCAACAAGCGTTATTGGGTAAACAGATCAGGGCCGCTTACGCCATGGGACAGGAACAGGGTATCAAGCTGCTGCTCAATGCCGAAGATCCTCTCAAACTACAGCGACTAATGAACTACTACGGTTACCTGAACAGAGCCCGCGGCGACCAGATAGAAGAATATCGGGACACCATAGATCAACTTAAACAGACCCGGGCCGGAATCCTTGAGCGTAATCAGGAGTTAATCAGCTTCCGCAACAATCTGGCCCGCGCCAGGGAAAACCTTGAAGGCCAGCGAAAAGAACGCGCTGTCACACTGGCCAAGCTCACCAAAAGCTTGAATTATAAGAAAAACGAACTTGTCCGCATGGAAAAGGACCAACAGCAGTTGGAAACCCTTGTCCAGGAAGTCGAAAAAACCATATCTAACCTAGAGTTAACGCAGGATTCGGTGCCTTTTGCCAAACTCCGTGCTAAATTACCCTGGCCGACGTCTGGAAAAATGCAACGGAATTTCGGTCGCTCTGCCGGCGGTAAAAACTTCAGAATGCCTGGGGTCTTTTTTTCCGTGCCGGTTAACACCCCTGTAAAAGCGGTTCATCATGGACGAGTCGTGTTTTCTGACTGGCTAAGGGGCTTCGGCCTGTTAATGATCATCGATCACGGTGACGGCTACATGAGCCTCTATGGCTTCAACCAGGCTCTGTTGAAAGATACGGGGGACTGGGTCAACAGTGGGGAGTTGATAGCCAGCGCCGGCAATAGCGGTGGACAACAGGAAAGCGGGCTATACTTTGAAATACGTCATAAAGGAAAACCAGACAACCCCGCAAAGTGGCTTAAATAAATGTTTCGCGTAAACGCGATGCAGCAGGAATACAACGATAGAGTGGTGTCTAGAGTGAAAAGACTTACAATCGCAGGCGCTGTACTGGCCTTGGCTTTGCCTTTTGGAGTGTGGGCAGATGAACCTGCGGACACAACCGATACCGGTCAAACTGACGGCATGAAACAAGCGGATCAGGCCCCGTCAGCACAACTCCCACTGGATGATCTACGTAAATTTGCAGAAGTCTTCGATCGTATTAAAAAAGCCTACGTGGAAGACGTGGACGACACCACCCTCCTGAACAATGCGATCCGCGGAATGCTCTCGGGCCTGGACCCCCACTCCTCATATCTGGAACCCAGCGCTTTTGATGACCTGCAGGAATCCACCACTGGCGAATTCGGCGGTTTGGGCATAGAAGTCGGCATGGAAGACGGATTCATTAAAGTAATCGCGCCAATTGACGATACTCCAGCCCAAAAAGCCGGCATTGAAGCCGGAGACTTGATCATCAAGCTCGATGACCAGTCAGTCAAAGGTATGTCACTGGAAGAAGCCGTAAACAAAATGCGCGGCAAGCCAGGAACACCGATCAAACTGACCGTGGTCAAGCGGAACTCTGACGGCCCCACAGACATAGAAGTCCTGCGCGACATCATCCGGGTTACCAGTGTAAAGAATATGACGTTGGAGCCGGGTTATGGTTATGTACGAATCACCCAATTCCAGGCTCAGACCGGCTCTGAGTTCGCTAAAGCGTTGGATAAGCTGAAGGAGGATAGTCCTGACGGACTCAAAGGTGTCATACTCGACCTCCGAAACAACCCCGGAGGTGTTCTCCAGGCAGCGGTGGAAGTATCTGATGCCCTGCTGGACGATGGACTGATTGTGTACACCGACGGACGCATCAAAAGTTCCAAACTACGCTTTACCGCCACTCCCGGGGACAAAATTGATGGCGCCCCGGTGGTTGTGTTGGTAAACGGCGGCTCCGCTTCTGCGTCAGAGATCGTCGCCGGTGCGCTGCAGGATCATCACAGAGCCGTTATTCTCGGTACCGAAAGTTTCGGCAAAGGTAGCGTGCAGACCGTTCTTCCTCTGGACGAAGAGTATGGCCTGAAGCTGACCACCGCGCGCTACTACACTCCAAGCGGCCGATCTATCCAGGCACTGGGTATCGTTCCGGACATCAAGGTTCAACGCGCAACGATCACCGAAATGGAATCACAACCCGTGTTTAAGGAAGCTGACCTTTCCGGGCACCTGCTTAACGGTAACAGCGATGAATCAAAGTCTGAAGGCGCAGAAAATCCCGCGACGAAAGAAATCATCGCCAAAGACTTTCAACTTCGGGAAGCACTCAACCTGCTCAAAGGGCTGAGCATTATCAAACCTCAGAATACTGCAAAGGGATAAGCACGTTTGAGCTGGCGATCCATCCTCGGCGGCATGGGCCTCCTCCTTGTGGCGGCCCACACTTCAGCCGCAGCGATCGAAGAGGATCGCCCTCCTCCAACGATTGCCATCATCATTGATGACATGGGCAACTATAGGGAAATGGGGCAACGGGCGATTAATATCCCTGCACCTCTGACTCTCGCCTTTTTACCTTTTCGCCCCTATACGGAAGATCAGGCACGCCTCGCCCATGCCAGCGGCAAAGAAATCATGCTTCATGCCCCCATGGAAAACACCAAGAGCCTGCCGTTGGGGGCGTCAGGTCTGACCAGTGACATGGGAAGCCTGCAAATGGTCATCACCTTTCGTCGCGCATTGCGCTCAATCCCCTATGTCAGCGGCATGAACAACCACATGGGCAGCGCATTGACGCAGAATCGCCAGGCCATGGGCCTGCTGATGCGGGAGCTTAGTTCATATCCGTTGTATTTTGTTGACAGTCGAACGACCGCCATGTCAGTGGCCTATGATGTCGCCGTCGAAAATGCCATTCCGTCTCTGGGCCGGGACGTATTCCTGGATCACGAGATCACTACAGAGGCCATCGACTTTCAGTTCAAACGCCTGCTCTCCATTGCCAAGAAAAAAGGCTCTGCCATCGCTATTGGACATCCTCATAAAGAAACCATTGAGTACCTTGAAAGAGCGATCCCCCTCCTCGGCCAGGAAGGTGTTGCTATCGCTACGGTTAAGGGTCTCTGGGCGATGCGCCATAATGCCGTGGCCATGTTTGATTCCGACGACAAGGACTCCGGCGCCCGTCTGATAGCCGTATCAACCAATCACATCAAAGATAAAGATGCCGATAATGAGAAACCAACCCTTTAAGGTTGGAAATGAGTTGCTGGCGTTCCCGCTCATTTAAAAATCGACCTATCGGAACAGAAACATCCTGACACTGAACGCTTATCTGCTGGCTTTTTGAATCATCAGTTTCTATCAGTATTCGGGTATGGAGTCTGGGAAAGGACCATTGCTGCTCCGGTGCTTTGACGCCTCGCTGAATCAGGACTTCATAGGGGCTCAGCTGCACCACTTCCTGCGATGCGCACTGACGGCTTACATAGCGCAAGGCAATAAACAGGAGCGTTATCTCCGCACCGCAAAAGAAGACCACCAACGCAGCCCCCACCAGCAATGACATGGTCGCGACAATTGCGGTAACGCCCCCAGCCAACATCAGAAACACCCGGTTTCCTCGCCACCCAGCCGAATTATTCGGCGTTAGCACGATACGAGCACAGGCTTCGTCTTCGCCCGGCGTTACTTTTAACATGACAGTGTCACCAGCATCACCAATTCACCTGCCACTTGCTCTATTAGCTCCACCAGCCATCTACATCAACGGCTACGATTATTGCCAGCCCCTATTCAAGTCTAAGCGGCAATACTTTAAGAGTAGTAGGATTTTGGGTGAAGAATAGTAGGAATTTGAATGGTGAATAGTAGGAAATTGGATAATGAGTGGAGAGATTAAGTGAGGTGTGACGGAATATGGATAGAAAGAGAAATAGACAGGTAAATATGCAGAGAAAAGGCGCGCTATAAGCGCACCTCAACTCCTTGTTCCGCCATAAATTTCTTGGCTTCAGGAATGCTGTATTCACCAAAATGGAATATGCTGGCGGCGAGAACCGCGTCGGCACCACCTTGTTTGACACCATCAACCAAGTGCTGAAGATTCCCAACGCCACCTGAGGCAATAACAGGAACCGAAACCGCATCGCTGATGGCACGGGTGAGCGCTAAATCGAAACCGTTTTTGGTACCGTCGCGATCCATACTGGTCAGAAGGATCTCACCGGCTCCATAGCCCACCATCCTTTGAGCCCATTCCACTGCTTCCAAACCTGTGGGCTTGCGTCCGCCATGAGTAAAAATTTCCCAACGGTCCGGCTCTCCTTCTGCCGAAACTTTCTTGGCATCAATGGCAACAACGATACACTGATTACCAAATTTAGCGGCCGCCTCCCCTACAAACTCAGGGTTAAATACGGCAGCCGTATTGATACTCACTTTGTCCGCACCCGCGTTTAGCATTGTGCGGATATCTTCAAGCTTACGAATGCCGCCACCCACCGTCAGTGGAATGAACACCTGGCTGGCCATGCGCTCAACGGTATGAACAGTGGTACCACGATCTTCATGACTGGCCGTGATATCCAGAAACGTGATTTCGTCAGCGCCCTGCTCGTCATAGCGCTTGGCCACTTCCACCGGATCGCCTGCGTCACGGATATCAACAAATTGCACCCCTTTCACCACGCGACCTTTGTCCACGTCGAGGCAGGGAATGATGCGTTTGGCTAAAGACATAAAATTTACCTCACTGCCTGCTGCGAAGATTAGGACGCCTGTGAATCACAATAATCCTGGGCCTCTTTAACATCCAGAGTCCCTTCATAGATCGCGCGGCCGGTGATGGCACCGACGATACCGGCATCTGAAACTTCCCGAAGGCGCTTAATGTCGTTCATATCAGTGACGCCACCAGAGGCAATAATCGGCAGTCCGGAGACCTTGGCCAGAAGCGCCGTGGCTTCCACGTTCACGCCTTGCATCATGCCGTCACGGGCAATATCGGTGTATACGATGGAGGATACGCCTGCGTCCTTGAATTTGAGTGCAAGATCTGTCGCCTGGATGGTGCTGATATCAGCCCAGCCTTCTGTCGCCACCCAACCGTCTTTGGCGTCGATACCGACAATAATATGGCCAGGAAACTGCTGACAGGCCTGCTTGACGAATTCAGGCTCTTTCACCGCCTTGGTGCCAATAATGACATACTGCACACCGGCCTTGAGATAATGTTCAATGGTGTCGAAATCCCGGATACCGCCACCGATCTGGATTGGCAGATCAGGGTACTTCTTCGCAATGGCTGCAACGATTTCACCGTTCACCGGCTCGCCGGCAAATGCGCCGTTGAGATCAACCAGGTGAAGTCTGCGACAACCGGCTTCTACCCATTTTGATGCCATCGCTACAGGATCATCAGAGAACACCGTGGAGTCATCCATACGGCCCTGCTTCAAGCGCACACACTTTCCATCTTTCAGGTCGATTGCGGGAATAATCAGCATAAAATCACTCTGTTTGGTCATTGTCCGGGGGGCTTTAACCCGGGTTTAAATTCAAATTCGTTAGGGACGGCCATCCCAGCCGGCAAAATTTTTCAACAACTGGAGGCCTGCATGCTGGCTCTTCTCCGGATGGAACTGAGCAGCAAAAATGTTATTCCTGGCAATAGCGGCTGCAAAGTCCACACCGTAGTGACAGGTACCGGCAACAGAATCAAAGTTGGCCGCATCCACATAATAAGAATGCACGAAGTAAAAACGGTCGCCATCGGTAATGTTGTGCCAGAGGGGATGCTCATGACTGTGGAATACCTCATTCCAGCCCATGTGAGGCACCTTCAGACGCTCGCCAGCATTGTTTTGCTGCGGATCCGCTTCATGCAGATCAGTACCGAAGAAACGTACTTCGCCCTTGAATAGCCCCAGGCCATCCACCCCATTATTTTCCTCGCTATGATCAAGCATCGCCTGCATACCAACGCAGACTCCCAGCAAAGGACGCCCGGATTCGGCAATCTCTTTCACCAGTTGATCAAAGCCGAGACGACGGATCTCACCCATGCAATCCCGCATGGCCCCTACTCCAGGAAGGAGAACCCGATCCGCTTCTGAGATGATTCGAGTATCCGCTGTCACAATGACACGCGCATCCGGCGCCACATGTTCCAGCGCCTTGGAGACAGAATGAAGATTTCCCATCCCATAATCGATGACAGCAATGGTATTGGACGAAGCGTTTGAAGAAGTGCTCATTTTGAGTCGCAGTCCTGATTCAGCAAATTAGCGAAGATCCAGAAAACCGGTTCCCTGTTTCTTCCAGGAAACCCGGTCGCTTCTAGTATCCAAGATTCTCTTGCATCCCTTTGGGTTAAAGAGTGCCCTTGGTTGAGGGCATGATGCCGCTCATTCTTGGATCGTGCTCAATAGCCATGCGCAGAGCGCGGCCAAAAGCCTTGAAGATGGTTTCAATCTGGTGATGCGAATTACGACCACGCAGATTGTCGATGTGCAGACTCACCTGGGCGTGGTTTACAAACCCCTGAAAGAACTCGTAGAAGAGATCCACATCGAAGTTGCCGATCATGGCACGGGTGAAGTCCACATGCATTTCAAGGCCGGGACGGCCGGAAAAGTCGATAACCACACGAGACAAAGCCTCATCCAAAGGCACATAAGCATGGCCGTAACGGCAGATGCCTTTCTTGTCACCAATCGCTTTGGCAACGGCTTGTCCCAAGGTAATTCCGATGTCTTCCACTGTGTGGTGAGCGTCAATATGCAAATCGCCCTTGGCCACGATATCCATGTCAATCAAGCCATGGCGGGCGATCTGGTCCATCATGTGGTCCAGAAAAGGGACACCGGTTTCAAACCGGGCTTTACCAGTTCCATCCAAATTAACAGAACAGGTGATTTGCGTTTCCAGCGTGTTGCGGGTTACTTCCGCCTTGCGCTCAGTCATTCATCGCTCCGGGCACAGTAAAAAAGGCGCATTATACCCGTTTCGACGCCTGTAGCCTACATGGAAGCACGTATGGACAGCATGAAAACGTCTATGACGGTCATGAATTCTCATTATTGAACACCGCCAGGCCGTTGCCCGGCAGCATTCAACAATGAGGTTTTATCTGGATGGGGTAGATCAGCTGCCGAATTCTTTTTTCAGATTATCGACATATGTGTCCACCAGGGAATTGAACTCGTGCTTCACGACCGGGCTGATGGCGAGCTTTAACAGCCCCGGCAAAGGCAACGTCAGTTCCCCTTTGGTCTGGAACTTACATTCGGTTCCATCCCCTTTTTTCTGGATTGCCCAGGAGCCCTGAACAACGCCGTTCCCTTCCCCTTTTACCGGCGTCCAGGTAATGATGCCTTTGCCTTTATCTGAACTATAGCGGCTGGCATAAATGGTCTGGATGGCATGTTTGTCAACGCCGATTTTCTTCATTTCCCAGCGGTATATGTCATCCCCCAGATCTTCCAGCTTGTCTACGCGCGGGAAAAAACTGGCGGATTTGGGAACGTCGGCAAGTAAATCAAAGACGGTGTCATAGTCTGCCGCAACGTCAAATGTACGGCTGATTTCGATGGTGATACTGACGGCCACGGATTGCTCCTTCAAACTTCAATTATTATTCTGCATTGATCAATTCTGACGCAGATGCTCGTCAGAGTAGGCCTTTTGATAGGGCCTGTTGTGTCACCGGCCGGTTGCGCTACGGTTCATTTTTCTTCAGAGTAGCACAGCCCTGTCGGATGGAAATACTTCCGGTACATCCATTACCGATAAGCACCATCCTTAATGCCGGTGCGGATAGTTTGCTACGCACACCCTGTGAAGTCCAGAAAGAGCATGACTGAAGTCTTATCTACCACATTCATTCCAGAAGAATTTTCCCAAAAACTGCTGTCTTGGTTTGATCAGCACGGCCGCCACGATCTCCCCTGGCAGCATCCCAGATCACCTTATCGTGTCTGGCTGTCCGAGATCATGCTGCAACAAACCCAGGTATCCACGGTCATAGGTTACTTCAATAAGTTTGTGGAACGCTTCCCCCAAGTGGCCGACCTGGCGGCTGCGCCGATTGATGATGTTCTCGTTTACTGGGCCGGGCTTGGTTACTACGCCCGGGCGCGAAACCTTCACAAGGCCGCCATCAAAGTCATGCAGGAGTTTGAAGGCGAGTTTCCAAAACAAACCGAACAACTCCAGACCCTCCCGGGAATTGGCCGCTCTACCGCAGGAGCGATTTTGGCCCAAGCCTTCAATCTGAGAGAACCCATTCTGGACGGAAACGTCAAGCGAGTACTCACCCGGGTGGAAGGCATTCATGGCTGGCCGGGTCTGCCTGCCATTGAAAAAAATCTCTGGCAGATCGCAGAAGCTTATACACCCGAAGAGCGAGTGGTGGACTACACCCAGGCGATCATGGATCTGGGTGCGACTCTTTGCACCAGAAGCAAACCTCGCTGCGTGGAGTGCCCCTTCCAGTCAGGCTGCCAGGCTCACCTGAACAACGAAACCAGCGATCTACCCACCCGCAAACCCAAGAAGCAAACTCCCACTGTTGAGAGATATTTGTTGGTGCTACAGGATGCGGATGGTCGCTTTCTGATGGAGCGACGCCCGGCCACAGGAATCTGGGGCGGGTTATGGTGTTTTCCCGAAAGCGAAAAGGATAGCGACCTGGATACCGCCCTGGAGAGCTGGAAGCCTCATTTCCCGATCAGCAAACACTTTGATCTGGCCGAACCATTCAAGCACACCTTCTCTCACTACCACGTCATACTGAAACCGGTTTTGATGAATATCGACGGAACGCTTCCTGCGATTCGTGAAGAAGGCTTGGCCTGGATGCATCTGGAACAGAACGACCTCGCCCTGCCCGCCCCCATCTCCCAGTGGCTTGCGTCAGGCAATCTGTCCCAACACCAGTTATTGTGAAGAATCTGTAGGTGTGAGGAATCTGCAGGAAAGAGCTTTCAGGCAGCATGATCTGGATGCTCTTTCCCTATCTGATATACTCCTCACCCGGCCAGCTCATGCAGAACCCATTCATTACACAGCAGGTAAAATTCATGGCACGTACCGTTTTCTGTAAAAAATACCAGCAAGAACTCGAAGGTTTGGACCTTCCCCCCATGCCGGGAGCCAAAGGTAAAGAGCTTTTTGACACGGTATCCAAGAAAGCCTGGCAAGAATGGCTCAACCACCAGACGATGCTGATCAACGAAAAACGCCTGAACCTGATGGATCCGGACACCCGAACTTACCTGACAGAGCAGATGGACAAGTTCCTCAGCAATGAGTCAGTGGACAAAGCAGAAGGATATATTCCACCTTCTGAAAAATAAGCTTGACACTAAAACGGGAAGTAGGTTTAATACGCACCCGTTGCCGGTCAAGGCATCTGGTGTTCAGTCAGACACCAATTAAATATGTGACGTATGTGCCCAGAAAGCTCAGTTGGGTGTAGCAAACATTTTTTCGAAGCACTGCTTCGAGTTTGCGGAACGGCAGAAATCTACGATTTCTGACTGGAATGAGCAGGGGCAAGCGCAAGCTTGCTGGTGTATCGTCAAGCACCATTTAAATACATGACATTAGTGCCCAGATAGCTCAGTCGGTAGAGCAGGGGATTGAAAATCCCCGTGTCGGTGGTTCGATTCCGCCTCTGGGCACCACTTAAATTCCTTAAAAAACAGGAACTTACGAGAAATCGAAGTTCCTGTTTTTTTATGCCTGCTTCAAATGTGTCAACAAAGTGTCAACGCAATATTCATTGCCTTACTTCACTCACCTAAAAGTAGCCAAACATCACCAATCGCACGTAAGAAATCTCTCACAGAAAGGAGATGTGATTCCGTTACTCCCTGGTTCGAGTCCAGGTGTGCCCACCAACTTTCTCCTTAAAAAAACAGCTGTTATAGAACTGCCACTTTTCAAAAAACTTAAAGGACTGGCCGAAGTGTCAACGCAATATTTTGGCGCGGCATCCCCCACTCTGGAAACCAGATCGTTTTGTGCTATTAATAGCAACAACTAATATTTTTTGGAAAGGAGTCTGTAAGAGTGACAATAACAATCAGTTCCCTCGAAGGATACACACTCGCTGAGTGCACAGATGTAAAGACATACGGCCTCCCTGGCATTGGTAGCTACACTCTATGCGCTCAGCTTGAATTTGCTGTTGCCAAACCCCTTTCGGAAACAGTCTTGAGAAACCTTAACCTGAGACTCGAATGGGGGGAAAACACTCAAAGCATGATCGGGGTTGCTCCGCCTGACGGAGGTCAGCCCATATCCATACCGAATCATCGCAGTCTGACAATTTATTTTCGCTTTTCCCTCACACCTAACCAGGTTGAAGCAATCGAAAAAATGCGCTTAGGGCAAGGTTTTAATCTCACCCTTTGGTTGAGTGGAGAGGTTTGCCAAGGCTCAACGTCTCAACCATATACTGATCATGGGACTTACAAGATAAAACAGTCTGACTGGTTATCTGCGCTCAATAAAATGGGGTATGCCAATACATTACTCTACGAGTTTCGGCTACCAAGAGATATTACGGGCACTGGCGGTTCTTCGTTCAAATTTATAGAAAATGCCGAAAGGTATTTGCATCAAGGTGAATACGATCTCTGTGTAGGCGAGTGCAGAAAAGTGTTTGAACACTACCCACTACCTCCCGCAGATCAAAGTCAGCTAGGTACTATTAGAGGAAAGCTGTCTAACAAATCAGATAGGGAGTCAATGACCGTTAAAGAACGCTGGATATTACTTAGAGATGCTTTATATATGTTAACTCATCCTCCGCACCATAGTGCACAATCAGAAAGCTATAGCCGCGATCAAGCAAAAATGATCCTGACATCAACTATTTCATACTGCACTTCGATGTAGGATTCATCCAAAATTAGCGTGTTTATCAACTCACTAATCTAAATCATCGACCGCCATAGCATCGAAGAATTTATCGTGCCCTAGCGTAGCAAGGTATTCGTATACTTTCTCCTTGCCCCCTTCATTAGCATGAGTTCCCTTGCAGAATACCTTGCCTGAAAATTTGACATCGTAAAATTACAAAGAGGTAGCTTTCCGATCGGAGTAATACGCAGGTTTGGAAAGTGGAGGCCTAGTCAGAATCGCAATACTCGGATTGCTAATCCGGCCCCTTTACATTCACACATAATATGCGGTTAATTTTTTTCTTTTATTTTCAACAACTTAAAAAACATAAAAATATCACAAGCTCGAAGATTAGACGCACATGTCCACATAGCGTCCACGCAGGTCACCAAAGTGGGCATCTAATCAGATTTTGGTACAGAAACCGATATGGCTGGATAGGGTGAATGTTCAGTATTGCTTGAATCCGCCGTCCGGTGGAGGCCCTTTGGGGCGGAACGAATTTAATGTAATTGTTAGGAATTTCATGGAAATATAAAGCTAACTTCTTTACTTTGCCTCAAGCACTTTTTTTTAAAATAACGACTCATTTCGCTAACTGAAACATCCGTGCTCCAAACCCAATTAATAACGCCGTTCATCATTTTTATTGCTCTTTGATCAGTCATCCCTATCATTAGCTGCCTAGCCTCAGACTGGGGCTTACCATACTTTTTATACGTTATTACACTATCGACTGTAGGCATAACCATATCGCAATACTCAGCTATGCCGCTCACATTTTGAGAGCTCTCAGTATCATCATATTCGAAACCTTTTTTATTTAATGTGCTAGCGTATATATCATTTGCCCTTTGGGTTATGGAATCCATTCTTGATTTTTCTATAAGATTTTTAGATTCCATAAACTGAATACCTCGAGAGGCTATAGGATTACCGTTCTCTTTTGACACCAAAAACCATGCGTAAGCTTCTTCAAAGTTTCGTTCTACACCCTGCCCATTAACGTATGCTTGCCCAACCTGAAATTGGGCTGCTGCATGTCCTTGCATAGACGCCTGATACATCAACTCAAAAGACCTTCGGTAATCCTTTTTTACTCCAGTGCCTTCCAGAAGAAGCATCCCCAAACCAAATTGACCCTCAGGGTTACCACTTAAAGCAAGCCTTTCACAGGCTGAAAAGCTATATTGGTTCTGAACTTTACATCTTTGGAGATCGCTGGCTTGAACAGGAAGAGCCACCGAAATGACAAGAAGAGCTAGGACTTTAATAAATAGTTTCATAATGGTCTCCTTGGACAGCCACCAATCCTAACGCGGAGTGCGGGAGCACCTAGAGCAACGCGTAAGCTGTCCCGGCGCTCAGCGCTCTTGCTGCCACGATTTGTTAAAACTCATTTTTACTCAGTACCTTTCATGCGGTCAGGATTGGAAGAGCGTGACCGCCCATACTGAAACAATCCCCAGCCTGACGCCCCAATCACACAAACCACAATCCAATTCACAAACTGAGAAAGCATTCCCGGAGCAAAAATCGCCCCCGACCAGAATGGATTTACATCTGGATAGTCGAAGGTAATCCATTGAGCAAATGCTAAACCCATTAACAGAAAACCAAATGCTTTAGCAATCGCTGAAATCATATGTGCTCGATCCTAAGTAGTTTTAGCACCGCGATCACGTGCTTGTCACGTGCATTGCCTTGCTAACTGGTGGCCAAAAGAAGCTCATTGTAGACCGCCAGCACTTTCACCTTACCTATAACCTTGGAGCCTTCATTCATATTCATTTCTTTACCCACATTCAAACAGTGTGGGTAATGCTCTGGAGATAGCAGCTTTATATAAGCACGCGCAGACTCTCCCGGCATCAATATGTCATTTTCGAAGAAAACCTGCTCCCCACTAGTAAGAATATCAGCAGTGACCTGATGTGCAGGCCGAACACCGCTGGTTATAGGCCATCCCCTATCGGAATTTAGCGATACCAGCCCCATAAAATCAGGTTGATATTTATCAAAGTCGAATCGAGATCGCCTTTCTTTACCAACCTCAATTACATCTTCAATCGTGTAACCAGATGGATGCTTCATATTCAGTTAACGCCCGCAACACCGGGCAAATTGGAGCGCAGCGGGTATTTGATCCGAGTGATTGCGCTTGTTAGCACTTATTCGGCCGTTGCTATAATCACCTTTTCTGCGAGAAATTTTACTAAAGGAACCTCTTTACGGATTTCCAGCTCTGCCTGCCTTGTGGGTACAAAATTCTCATTTCTATTGTATCTATCTGACGAATGAACCAATGCATTTCGAATAAGCTTTATTCTCTTCGAGACATTTCCAATCACATGACCTGCCGTCAAACGAATCTCAGTAAATTCCCCGAACATCTTACGTTTCTTTGTGAACAATTTTTCGTCCAAGTGATTTTCGTAAGCACCAATAAACTCTATTAAGTCATCCTCTGAAACGTGCTTTGAGACGACTAGACGTAGCATTTCAGTTTCATCGGATTCCCGCTTGTGGTTGAGTGTAGATTGAATAACCTTGTCCAAATGTTTTGGTGACGACGTGAATCCTGGGTCATTGTAGATAGTGGTGAGCTTACGATATAGCTCCTCATCTGAAACCGACAAAAAGTAATATTCCAAAACCTGATAGTATGAGAGGAATTGATTTATTGGGTCCTCGACAACCATTCCTCTTTGGTAGAACCTTGCAACATCTTTGTTAACCGTAGATCTTGGCATAGGAAGCTCGGTTCCAAAATCGTGGTCTTCGTATTTGAAATCATCCCCAATAACCTGCCGATGAGGTAGTTCTTCCTCAAGTACTAATGCTATCCCTTTCAAATACGAAATGTTAAACAAGCAACCCTCTATTATTTCCGATGCATTTTCAGCCATTTTTTCTGGGGTTGTCTCAGAAAGACCGAATACTTTTATCGTGAGCGGTGCATATACGTAAAACCCAATGTCTCTATCCGAATCATTTCTTCCGTGCCTGCCATTCATCCGAAATCGATCCAATGTTCTCATTATGAAATATTCATTGAATCTCAAATAATTCCTGTAATCTGCGGAAGCTTCAGATATTTCAACATAAACTGGATCAGTCTCTGGGTTTCCAAATGTAATTGTTTGCCCTCTGCGCATATTGAGAAAAGATCCATACCTATTCCCAGACGTAATCATTTGTTCAAAATGATCTTTATTACACAAACACGTCTCAAAAGGTTTATGTATATAAGTTGATCTTCGAGATTCAAATTCCAAGTACGATCTTATATCTTCAGAAGACGCCTTTATCGTTGTGCCGCCACGGCTCTGAAAACATATCTCATCCTCATGCTCATCAACAACTTCTAGCCATTTTCTCGCGTAAGCTTCTTTAAACTTTTCTTTTACTTCCTGCAGAGTCATATACGTATTTCCATTTGTGACGAGGTGCTAACGCCGCATTCAGCGGCTTGTCCGCTGCAATGCTTTGTTAACTTTCTGCTGATTCATCAATGGGCTCCTCTTTCAAAAAAGCCTCTAAGGATATTTGGCTATTGTCATCCTTTTCCAAATACTCATTGAATCGATCCTCAAATATTTCTTCGCGATATCTCACAATTCCTGGCCCCATTCGGCCCATATCAGATATTGCTTCGAATATTACATGACGCACATCTGGCGTCAGTGTAAGAAAACTATTCCAATCAATATTGATCTGGTTGATAAAATCCTGACTAAACCTTAATTCATAATATGTTCCATCCGATTTTATTAATGCAGATCTTCCAAATGAGCTTCTAGAATCTGGTATTTCTCGGATTGCGACTATATCTGCAAGGGATAGCAATTCTTCAAACCCTACACTACCTTCAGTAACGACACTAAAATCTGGGAAATTTATTCCTGAAAGAAAATCAGATAGGCGCCTATATTTTATTACGCCCCTCGCGACCTCTCTGTTCTGAGCGTTGCCAATAGTTGAAATCATTGCAGTTTTTAGGTCTTCGATCTGCTCTGTAATTGTAAATAATTTTCTCGTCTCAACTTGCTGTTCTCTCTGCTCGCGGAGCAACCTTTGAAAAAGCGACCCCCACTGCTTTTTTAAATGGTTTTCAATGTCTTCAATTTTACCGAATGGGATTACACTATTCCCTTTGTTTCGGTGCGAAAGGAAACTAATAAATTCAAATATGTACTTAGCAGTTTCTGGCTTATCGATAGATGGGAATTTGATTTTATCCACTAGTTCTTTGTTTTTTTGATACACATAATGATCATGCATTACCTTTTCATCAACAAAAGCAAAAACTGGCACAGCAGAATCTATTGCCTTTAAAACCTCTAGCTGCGTAATGGAAAGCTTTTCAGGATCATTTAATACAGTTACGTCAAAACTAGAGTTAACCAGATTTTCCAAGTCTACAGTTGATAAAGCTTCAGGGATTGCCTTCCCCCCAAAACGTGAACCAATAAGCACCACGACGATGTCGGCATTTGGAACTTCTTGGATACAACTGGTATGAGTATGAGCTCTTGGATCATAGAGAATATCTGAATACTCACTTAAAACTGGCTCATAGCCGACCCTCAAAAGGAATGAGCGAAGCTGTTCCCTAGCCATACCGAGGTCATAGCATGTTGATGAAACAAATACTTTTGGACTTGGCACATTTTCTCCTTAGAAAGTTAACATGTGTATATCGTGCATGCGCGTTTTTCCATTCCAACATTTTGAAGATAGTTCCTCCAGCCCACTGATTCCAGTGTGAAATCCCAGAAAGTCAAACTACCTCATTTACGAGAAACCGTGCGTGCGCATACACACTTTCTTGGGGGTCTCGTTATCACAACAGGCTATATCGTAAATTATTGAATCGAAGCACTTTTCAGGACAACATCATCAGAAAACCGAGCCATTCGGTACGGAAAAGCGTGCGACTTTCCACACATGTGAGAAATCAACTGTATTTATATACAGACAAACTTAGAAAAATTACCCGCCCCCCATCACAACCTCTTAAACCAGGTTAACTGTTACAACTTAGTTCCAAATTATTCAGTAATTGAAATCCTGATTTTTCCAAAGCCTGTCCCCCTTGGGGTTTAGGGCCTAACGCTAACTTCATAAATTCAGCATTTACTCAAATCGCGCAGGCGTGGGGAGGAGTGAATTTTTCCCGGTATGAAGGCATCATCCTTAATTATAAGGGGTTGTCCTTGCCCATCATCAGACAACAAATCAATGGGCAATTTCCTATACCAAACGGTCTAACCGTTTACCCCTATTGATCAAAAAGTAAGAACTTATTATGGTTCCCCGCTGGATGAAACAAAGCCCGTATTAAGGAGAATCCTGTGGCAATCTACATGAACTACAACCAACTCAACGTCAAAGGAAATGTGACCGCTGAAGGCTATAAAGACTGGATTCGTCTGGATAGCTTCAGCTTTGGCAATAGCCGCCACCTCACCATGGAAGCGGGTCACATGTCCAACCGCGAAGCCACCCGCCCCGTTCTCAGTGCCGTTACCATCAGCAAACTAATGGATACTGCCTCTTCCGGCCTGTTTAAAGAGTCTCTGACAGGTGACTCAGGTGTTAAGGTCGTGATCGATGTGGTTCGCACTTCCGCAGACAAAATTGAAAAATACGTCAGTTATGAACTGGAAGACGTAATCATTAGTGACTACAAAGTCACTGCCGGTGGCGAATCAGCCCCTTCAGAAGCACTTTCGTTGAGTTATTCCAAACTCACTATGAGCTACACCGCAGCCGACCGAGCCAACAAAGGCGCATCACCTGAGCGAGTCGGTTACGACCTGGAAGCCGGTAAAAAACTCTAATTCTATTTTCACCGAGAAGGAGAATAGGGTCAGGCCTTACATTTCACATCAGCCTCTATCAAATATAGAAAACAGATCAGCCACACCAATGATCACTTAGAAAATGAGCAGCCCTCCGAATAGACCAATTTCGCAGGGATAAAGGACATCCATTCAAGCGACTTGAACTGAGTCCTCCCCAACCTCTAAACCTCCGCAATCATTTTTCAGCCTTCCCTCTGTTGATTGATCATGCACATGATCAAAATTAGGTTTCAATATGTTTATAGGTCGGGAGTGGAGTGAGCGCAAGCATGCCTCAACCGTTCAGCTGATTACTCAAAACGAGAGTTGAATGGATGCTAGGTCAGATACAACCTCCGGGAATGGATTCGTCCCTGACACCAACGTTGCCCAAGTTTGGCGACAGCCTTGTCCAATTTATCCACTCTTCCCGCCAGTCGCGGAAATCTGTGCCCCAAGTATTTGATAGTTTCCGTCCAGTCCGCCACTGAAAAGTACTTCGATTCAATAACTTGCGATCTAGCCTGTTGTGATAACGAGCCCCCCAAGAAAGTGTGTATGCGCACGCACGGTTTCTCTTAAATGAGATAGTTTGACTTTCTGGGGTTTTACACTGGAATCAGTGGGCTGGAGGAACTATCTTCAAAATATTGGAATGGAAAAACGCGCATGCGCGATTACAAACGTTAAGTGCTCTCAACGGAATAAATGTCGATATTTATAGGATTTTGAAAATGAACACTTACGCTGACAAAACGCAAGAAGCTAAAAGCCTATCGGTTGCGAATCATGTTGCTCAAAAGCAAGGTGGTGAAGGCTCTACTTTTCAGTTTGTAGATAACCGACCTGAAGCCGTTAAGCAAAGAAAGCTGCAAGAGATGGCGGATAACTATTCTTCTCAACAGCAACAACCCATCCAAAAGAAAAAAAATAATACAGGTTTACCTGATAAGCTTAAATCTGGCATTGAAAACCTATCTGGCTATTCAATGGATGATGTAAAGGTACATTACAATTCAGACAAGCCTGCTCAACTAAATGCACATGCCTATGCACAAGGAACGAATATCCATTTAGCTTCTGGGCAGGAAGAAAATTTGCCCCATGAAGCATGGCATGTAGTTCAGCAAAAACAAGGCCGGGTAAAGTCAACTACGCAAATGAAGGCTAAAATAAACATTAATAATGATGCTGAATTGGAAAAAGAAGCGGATGTAATGGGACGTAAAGCAAAACTAAGCAGTAGTAACGCAATTGATACTGTTCAAAAAACTCTAAATCCTGCGTCTCAGCCTGTACAGTGCTTAAAAATTAAGAATGGTGTTTTGGTAAGCACATTTGATGAAAGTAAGGTAATTAATAAAACTCAAAGCGTTATTTCAGTGCGTTCATCTGACAAAGTATTTCATGGAGGACATACACGAATATATCTAGAATACTTAAATGGTAATGGGGAAGGTATTGCTCAACAATTAGATTTATGGGCAGATGGAATAACAGGGAAAATATCAATAGAATTAGTAATAAAACAAAAAGAGTATAATCCCTCGAACTTCTTCACAAGTACACTTTTTAATAGAGAAATTACTGAAGTAGAAGATGAAACAGATCGAACTCCTGGTCCATTAGTCGCTACAGGTAATTATCAAGCATATGCAATAAAAGCAGATGGCATTCAGGGGGCGCTAGCCAAAGTTGCTGAAATTAAATCCAAGGCTGATTCAGATGAGCTTACTTATGGGTTTACTCTTAATCCACTATCAAACTTAAACCCTTTCAGTAGTGTTACAAAAATGAATTGTTCCGAATTTTCTGCTGAAGTTCTGAGGGCAGCTGGTGTCAACATTTCCTCAGGATTATTTGGTATGCCGTCAACGGTATCGTCAAAAGATACTAGAACAAACGATCAAATTTACAAGGATAGCCAGTAAGCCTTGCCCTCGAAAATATAATAATTAAACAGGATGACGAGGTTATTCATAAACTAAATTTAAAAAGCGGAGAATAGGCTCAGGCCTTACATTTCACATCAGCCTCTATCAAATATAGAAAACATATCAACCGCCCAAAACTGACTATAGTACTATCGGTGCCGGATCCAAATTTCAGTTGATCTAATTACCGCCCTCCCCTAATAAAATATAGCAACCACGCCAATGATCGCTTAGAAAATGAGCAGCCCTCCGAATAGACCAATTTCGCACCCTATCCCAAATGCCCTAAACGAACGATGTAGCCCATAATCCTGATTGAATGATACATACGGAACTCCTATCTTTGCCGACCGGATTAGAAACGATCGCCAGCATTTAAGGCGACAAAGGAAAGCAAGGAGAATTCCATGGCAATTTATATGAACTACAACCAACTCAACGTTAAAGGCAACGTCACCGCAGAAGGCTATAAAGACTGGATTCGTCTGGACAGCTTCAGCTTTGGGACCGGCCGCCATATCACGATGGAAGCGGGTCACATGTCCAACCGGGAAGCAACCCGCCCTTCCCTGTCCACCGTCGATGTCAGCAAGTTAATGGATAAGGCATCTTCAGGCTTGTTCAAAGAGTCACTGACTGGAGACTCGGGTGTAAAGGTCGTCATCGATGTAGTGCGTACCGCAGCAGATAAGATCGAGAAGTACGTGAGCTATGAACTCGAAGACGTCATCATCAGCAGCTATAGCGTGTCCGCTAGCCACGAATCTGCACCTTCCGAAGCTATTTCAATGAGTTATTCCAAAATCACCATGAGCTACACCGCTGCCGACCGTGCCAATAAAGGCGCTTCCCCTGAGCGCGTGGGTTACGATCTGGAAGCAGGTAAAAAGCTTTAATACAACATCAATCTGTGTATAAGCGCCTTGATTACAAGGCGCTAACGGACTTATGACTTTCTGAAAAGGACGCGTGATGCAGAACAGCAACCTTCCCGCTCAACACGATCTCATCCCATTTGAAAACCCGTTGCCAAGCTGGGGGGCGTCACAAAAAGCCACCGGCAAGAAGCTGATGATCACTAAAGAGGCTGACTCTGACTTACGTCGCCTGAACACCTATGAGAAGACCTTAGCTTATAACGCAGCCTGCACGCTGGTCAGCGAAGGTGGTTATGGACTCGGTAGCGCAGGGTTCTTTAAGTCTCCCATGTTCATGCGTTTCAAGAAGTTTAAGGGCGGCGTAGGGCTGAGATACAGCTCGAATCCTGAGATGCTAATTGTTAATCAAGTAGAGTTGAAGCGTGAACTGACTGACCTTGACACTCCCAATAATAAACAACAGATGGGCCTGTTTGAAATTAAACGTGAGTCTGGTATGCGGTGGCATGAGACCTCCAGTCATGAAGATGTTCAAGAACTGCAAAAGGCTTGGAGCAGGCCTGTAAGAGTTCATCGTATTGGCACAGAGCACGTAGCAATCAATGGTATGTTAAACAACCTAGACAAAGCACGCTGGCTGATGGGTGTACACATGGATACTGCATATTGGGAAGACTATGCCAAAGCCTACACTTTGATTCATAACCCTACACGAGGCTGGTTGCCTGATTTCTTTGAGTGCCTGCAAGATAAGCTGGGGACATCCAAATTAGCCCAGTTTGTGGCCGTTATGCTATTGGAAAGTCAACAGAAAGGCGAAAAGCGCAAATGGACAGCCCATAGCCAGGGCGGAATCATACTGACCAGAGCAGTAGAGCTAGTGAATCAAAGAGGAGTTAGGCTGGAAGGACAAAGAGTCTCTATCCATGCAGGGGGCAATGACAAAGAACGCGCCGAGAGTGCTTTTAAGCAAGCGGGGATGACAATTGACAATATCACGCGAGATCACCCTTTTGATCCTGTTCCTAATCTCGCAGGTGGTAATAACGTATCACGCTCTTCAATTGGGCATGGACTTGGCAACCTGGGACTCGTTGCAGGAAGCTCGAGTCCTGTGGAAACCAGTCCTCATACTTTGCCCTTTCTCAGTGCCGAGTGTAGTATCCGTCACTTACAGATGAACGGCTATCACAAAAAAGCAGAGAAGCTAGCCTTGCAGGTGATGAAGGATATGGATTTAGTATGATCAAACAGCTGATGAAGCCTGTTCTGACAGGCAAAGGACCAGACTTCTCAAAGCTGACATCAAAAGAGTGTGGTTTAGGCGATTATCGATTGAGATACAAGCTCCCTGGAAATGCTCTCAGTAATGAAAGACCGAATAGATCCAAGCCTGAACGTGTCAACTTGAGAGACTCTCTCTTTGATTCTTACAATGTAGAGCATGACTACAACCGCACATTTGTAAAAATGGATTTTGAGCTGTGGAACTACAAGGGAAATTACTTTCAAGGATATTTTGGCAAACTCGGCGAAATGAGTATAGATATCGCAGTAAATCGAGCTGAGGCACACACTGTAATCAGAGAGAGTGATCTTGACAGCTTAGAGTCATATCTGAAAAAGGATTACTGGGAATACTACGAAACAGAACAAAACAAGGATGGAAAACCTGGTGCTAACTGGGAAGCTCGCTATGAGTTTGAGCATCCTGACGAACTTATTGCAAAAGGTTACATCCCCCCTCAAAGACTTGTATTGGTACAGCTGCCGGAGGTCTATGAGAAGGTGTGCTTCAATGATGTAAACTGGCTTCACTACGCCATTCGCGGAGAGGGAATTCCTGGACCTAGATATAGCTACTATTGGGCTTATCCCTTGAGTAATGAGTATTATTTAACGATTTGCTTTCGGATGTCATCTGAGGTCGGTAACGAAACAATGAGGTTCCAACGTATGCTTGAAGACGCCAAGCGTATCATGTCAACGGTTGAGGTGAGCAAATGCTAATGGACTGGATAGACCGTTTTAAATCTCTCAAATCGAATCCTGTAGGGCCTGACATTGCCAATGCATCCTGGACTTCCTTTACATTGTCCGGCACAGAAATTCGATTCAAATGCCCTCTTCATGAAATAGCTTCAGAGTTACAAGCAACGTCGCAGACCCTAGATATCTATCGGGACGATCTGTATGAGCATCCGTGGAACGAAGCAGATATCAGCATGTCAGCCTCATTAAGACATTCTGGCTGGAAACTCTGGAGCAACTCTTTCAAAGAAGAGCCTATTGGCGACCTTAGCTTTTCAATTCTCTTGACTAAGTGTCACCCAAATTACCGAAAGATTGACTCTCTGTTCAAACCTGCAGACATCCAAAATTGGATTCTCGAATACTGTGACTCCGGGTGGGGAGAATTGAACCGAGAACTTCGGGGGGATGATAATGATGGAATGGACATCCTAACTTACCCTCGGTCCGCCGGAGACATCCAAAGAACCTCTATCAACGGCCAAGCATGGTACAGCTATAGTGCTCAAGGGATTGGGGGTGGAAAAACCATCATATGGAACTTTCCGATCTCAGACTCTCATGCACTTATGTTCCAGTTCCAACCTACCCCAATTACCCGTAACTATAATGAGCCGGAGAACTATCTTGACGACCTAGCAGAAAAGACGGTTCAAGAGTTCATGTCTCACGTCCACGTCAAGTTATCCCCTGACGCACAACAACGTTGTGACAAGGTGAAATCCGAAAACCAAGCATCATAAATTCTATTTTATGATGCTTCCGAAGATCCCCTCCAGATTCAACACCTGATCATCAGAAGTATCATCATGGAAGCTGTTCGGACTTCAGCTCATAACATACCGGCAGCTTCGACCTTCTCTCTGCCTTACTTAGTTGGCTTCCGACGAGAAGTATTTTTACTATGCGAAGCTGATCGACGTTGATCCGCCTTTTGGGGTGGTTTCGGCCCCGTTTTTGGTGCAGCTTTGCGACCGTCGCGCGTTGGTCGCGGAGTTTTTTTCTCGCCGGACGGTGATGTCCGATGAGCTTTGCCCTGCCCCTTTTTGACGTCACTTTTTTTGGCGTGAGTGGTGTTAACCGCTTTGCGGTGTCCCTCAGCGGCAGTTTTGCTGGATCCTGCGACGGCGCGATTGATGTCTTCCATTTCTGCGGGTGTCAGATCCCGCCATTGTCCGGGCTTTAGATTGTCCAGTGTGACGTTCATGATGCGTGTACGAATGAGGCGGGTAACTTCATAGCCCAGGTATTCGCACATACGGCGGATTTGGCGGTTCAGGCCTTGTGTCAGAGTGATTCGAAATACAAATCGGCTTTCAACTTTTACCGGACAAGGCTTGGTGACCACGCCGAGTATCGGCACACCTCTGGACATGCGCTCGACAAAACGTTCACTCAGTGGTTTATCCACCGTCACCAGATATTCCTTATCGTGAGCATTTTCAGCCCGCAGAATCTTATTGACGATATCGCCATCACTGGTGAGAAAAATCAGACCTTCAGAAGGCTTATCTAATCGACCTATGGGGAAAATACGTTCCTTATGCTTGATAGCATCAACGATATTCCCTTTGACATGACGCTCTGTGGTGCAGGTGATTCCCACAGGTTTGTGGTAAGCAATATAAACCCTGTCTGATTTGTCGGGTACGCCTGTACTGATGACTTTGCCGTCCAACCGGATGACGTCCTGATCCGTGACCCGGGTACCCAGTTCCGGTAATTTACCGTTAACGGTGACACGGTTTTCTTCAATGTATCGATCAGCTTCCCTGCGGGAACAGATACCAGATTCGCTAATGTATTTGTTCAGACGTTTAGAGGTGTTTTCGGTCACTGCGGTTAAACCATCGGATGTTGAAGTGATGCATTAAACCACAAATCATCGATATCAGCCTCTTCCTTCTGCGAAGGCCTTTAAGGTATAGATCACCCAGGAGCAGCTTTACCTTCAAAATAGTTTAGTGTGAAACATGTGACACCTGCTCTTTTATTCCCAACTCAGCAGGAAGCGTGGTCGCAACCAGCTCAGCAGGAACCTTGGAGAATACGCTCAAAGCAGTCACCGTCACCAGGATCAGCCCCATACCGATAATTTGAACAACCACCAGACTCTCATCTAAAACCACAAAACCGAACAGAGATGCCGTGACCGGTTCAACCATTGCGACAATGGAAGCAACAGCCGGCGCAGTATGCTTGAGGCCAATGATATAGAGAATGAACGACAACCCCGCGCCAAATACCCCAAGCACGATAATCAGGGGCCAACTCGGCGTATTGAACACAGCAAAAGCCTGATTGGTATCGCTCAGTACAAACAGAATAGTGACAAGCACTACATATGATATGACGAGAATCGACTGTGGACTGCCGTGTTGTGCCGCATACTTGAAGCCGAAAATAAACACGGCATAGGAGAGCCCGGCAAGCAGTCCGGCAACAGCCCCAATCAGCGTAACGCCGCCCGAGCCGGTCTCGTAAATACGCGTCAGCAGCACGATGCCAACCATGACCATCGCGATCGCAGCCCACTTCAATGGGGTCGGACTTTCAAGCTTGAGCGTGAACGACACCAGATAGACGAACACCGGTGCGGAATACATCAATGTTGCAGCTACAGCGACACTCCCCTCAGAAATACTCAAGAAGTAGAACGCGAAGTTGCCAGCGACACCGATACCTGCGATCGCCGACCAGAACCACATTCGACCACTGGCGAGCCCGCTGCCACGGGGACGCAAAGCCAGCCATGCGAGAACAAACAAGAGACCGATTACACCGCGGAAGAACGACACAACCAAAGGGTTCCAACCATCGGCCATGAGAATCCCGCCGATCCCACCTGAAAGTCCCCAGCATAACGCCGCCAGCACCACAAATACCGTACTCATTCTGGCCATGGTGGCTCCTTTTGAGTCTGATACCTATCTGATATTTGTCAGATAACTTCTACACCTTCAAAGCGGTATCCGTACCAGTCTTCAAAGCCTTATTTGTCGGCCCCGATGTAGCGCTGAACCGCGACTATATAGTCCTCCCCGGATTAATATCCTTCTTGCCTGAAACCGACGCTTGAAGGTCTGATGGCCCTGATTAGCGTCACACTATTCTGCAACAACCATTTGGGGGTTCTTGTACTGCTTTCTATGATATCCAGTACTGCTCTCTCTATTTTTAAGTACTACTTTATCTGGTTTCCAGTACTGCTCTTTCTGGTCTTCAGTATCAGTTTTTCAGATTAACGGTAAATAAATCGTCATCCAGGCGACCAACAACTAAAGGCTCACCAACCTTCACCAGGACTGATGAGCTAAAGCTGTGCCGTATCTTCTGGGCTTTTCCCTCACTCACAAACTCAATATCCACGATGTAGCTGGAATCCTCTTTTTGAATTTTTCCAGATAGCTCCAAGTTATCCTTTTCGGTTTCTTTCGTACTCTCAAAGACACTATTGTCATTAATTGGCGCTGAGATAGATTGTTCACCAAAAGTGAATACAACTTCCGTTGGTTCTGACGAGTTATCGGAGGTGCAGCCAATTAAAAATGAGCACATTACAATTCCTAATTTGTATTTCATCTTCATCCTGATCTTTCTATAAGTTTCAACAAGTGAGCTAACAATAAGCGGTGAGGTAGATTAAAAAATCCGGCAGTTTTTACCCCAGCAGGATCTTCCTTTGCAAACCTTTCTGTACCTTTTATATCCGCGTTTAATTTTCCGGTAGAAGTGAGAGAAAGTGGGATTCAATCTATCTTTTTAGCGAGCGCTAAAACACCGAACAGATTCCCATATAAGAAAATGCCCTGGATACAAATCCAGGGCACAGGCCTATAGATAGTTAAATATCTAAGTATTTATCTATCTAAAGAGTTAAATATCTAATCTCTGACATAATAGTCTCTTAACACTCCATCGAACTTGCCTGAGGCCAGACAACAGCGCTTGAAATCTATTACCAGAACCGCAGGGGCACGGGTCGTTTCTGCCTAGTTTCTCGATGAGTTCCTTATTGCCATGAACCTTTCTATCGCCACGTTTGACTTGGGTTTCAGATGGATACCCTTTGCGACGTTTGCTCATGGTTTCGTTGAAAAAACACCATATTGGTTGAGGAATTCATGGTACACCTCCTGGTTAATTATTGAATGAGAGAGCCAGCCGGATGGCTGACTCTCTTGTTTGGTGCTCTCAGCTATTCCATTATTTCAGTCACAAAACCTGCACCAACAGTTTTGCCGCCTTCACGAATCGCAAACCGAATACCTTTTTCCAAACCTACCGGCTTATTCAAGGCAAACGCGATATCAGTCTGCTCTCCTGGGTTAACGCTTCCCTGCTCATTTTCGACAGTGATCTCACCGGTCACATCCGTCGTCCCAAAGAAGAATTGAGGACGATAGCCGGAGGTGAACGGCTTATGCCTTCCACCCTCATCACCGCTCAGCACAAAAATATGCGCTTTTGCTTTGCTGTAAGGTTTGATGGCTCCCGGCACGGTAATCACCTGACCTCGGTTGACGTCATGGCGTTTTACGCCACGCAACAACAAGCCCACATTCATACCGGCCTTGGCTTCAGGGACGTCAGAGCGAAATGCCTGCGTGCCCGTTACCACCACCTGGCGACCATCGTTAGCCAAACCGACGATTTCAACTGTATCACCGGCTCGGATAATCCCACGCTCAACACGACCGGTCACGACAGTGCCGCGACCTTCAATGGAGAACACGTCCTCAACTGGCATCATGAAAGGACTATCGAAGTCTCTTACCGGCTCAGGAATGTGGGCATCCAAAGTGTCCACAAGTTCAGCAATGCAGCTAGTCTCTGGGGAATCGAGGTCCCCACGAGCGATTGCATCCAACGCGCTTAATGCACTTCCGAAAATGAAAGGGACATTTTCATAGCCATGTTTGGACAACAGATCGTCAAGATCCAACTGAACCAGTTCAGCCATTTCCTGGCGCTCATCGTCAGCCAAAAGATCCATCTTGTTCACAAACACAATCAAGTGCTCAACGTTAACCTGTCGTGCCAGCAAAATATGCTCAAGCGTTTGCCTGGCGGCACCTTCAGTGCCATCAACAAGCAGAATAGCACCATCCATTTGAGAGGCCCCGGTGATCATATTCTTTATATAGTCAGCGTGGCCCGGACAGTCGATGTGAGCATAGTGCCGGGTCGGGCTTTCGTACTCGACATGAGTGACGTTGATGGTAATACCACGCTCCTTTTCTTCCTTGGCATTATCAATCTGATCATATGCCAGTGCCTTGCCACCCATGCGCGCAGCCTGCAGTTGCGTAATCGCTGCAGTTAATGTTGTCTTACCATGATCCACGTGACCGATGGTACCCACGTTTAGATGTACTTTAGTAAACATCGGAATTTCCTTATTAAATTGAGCAATTAGCTCGTTCTTTTATGGCAGTTGCCTGCCGTTGTTTTGTGCGCGCACACAAATTGGTAGCCGTTGTAATCCGTAACTGTTGGCAGTAGCAGCAAAACGGCAAAAAAAAACCCGGAAGGATGACCTTCCGGGTTTTCTGTTTGGTGGAAGGCACGTTACCGTGCCTTTCCTTTAAATCTTTTTAGATCGGCACGCAAAGAATCGCATCGCTGGATGACAGCGACGGCAGTACAGTTGATTCAAAACGGATTTGCGTGTTCATTTTCCAATCTCGGTGTTAAGGGTAAAAACAGCCGGTAGTCTACTCCGATAGACGACAATATCAAGCAGATATTGTGATAATTAATCGCAATTCTGAATAGCTCTCTTTTTCTTCCTGCCAGGTTTTATAATCCAAAGTCGCTATCTGACGGCTACATAGATTGAAATTTCTTAAGGGTTTTAAAAAGGAACCTTGAAGTTAATTTGTATTCAACCACATTGATCAATACAGGGAATTATCATGTATCAGCGATACTCGAAAATCATTTTGGTTTGGGCCATAGCGCTACAGGCGACTCTTGTCGCTTTCAATAACTTGACGGACTATGGATCAAACTATGAGTTTGTCGCCCATGTACTGGCCATGGATACCACTTTCCCTAACAACAAGGGAATGTGGCGGGCGATATACTCACCCACCATCCATCAACTTGGATACGCCATCATTATTGGTTGCGAATGCCTGGTCGCTATCCTTTGCTGGATAGGAGGCTACAAACTCTTCACCAGAGTCAATGATCGTCTGCAATTTCATCAGGTCAAAGGCATTGCCAGCTTAGGCCTGACCCTAGGGATCATACTATGGTTCACGGGTTTTATTACGATTGGCGGCGAATGGTTCCTGATGTGGCAATCAGAAATATGGAATGGACAGCAGGCTGCTTTTCGGATGGTGGTGATTCTCGGTATGAGCATCATCTACCTGAATATGGCGGAACCAATAGAGGCCCCATCAATGAAAGCCGGTCACGAACTGCATTAGGGAATAGTCTTTGATGAGCACTGAGTGGGTTAAGACATATAGTTTGAGGCAATCTACAGTGGGCTCCTCCTTATCCTCGACTTATTTACCCACATATCACCGTTCGCACCGGAAATTTGCCCGCTCACGACACTTGGCAGAAATTGAAACAAAACTGAAACTTTTTTGACGTATTCAGAAATGAAAGTCCACGTCGTCTTCAGCAAGTTGAAGGTAGTCCCTTCACACTCGACTCGGCGGCTCACTGAGCCGCCTTTTTTCTTCAAAAGACCCCGACAGATTAGCCTCTACATCTCCGAACCTAATTCGTTGAATTTAATATATTCAACTGAAGTAGGGAGGTTTTGAATCCCCGCAATTAAAAATTCAGGCTTCAGCACGTACTCCCCTAACTTGGCAATTGGAACCCAGCGAAATATCAGGTCAACATCCTTTTCAATACCCGCAAAATCAACTTCTGTCGAAACCTGGGGCTCACACTTGAATGATGCCAAGAAATAATTGGCGACTTCATGGAACTTCGTTCCTTTGTAATTAAAGAAGTTTTCAACATACCAAAGGTGGCGGTCAATCGATGACTCAACACCCAGTTCTTCCCTCAACTCCCGAACAATGGTGTCCTCAGAGGTTTCAAAGAACTCAACACGACCGCCGGGCAAAGCCCAAAAATCATCTGACACAGCTCTATGCAGTAAAACATGGTCGGAATGACATACAACCGCAGCACTTCTGAAATTGAATCGATTATTTCCTTTATCAAAGCGAATCATCTGCTTTCCTACTTCATTAATTTCCCAGGGCGAGTCCATATCAATATCTTTACTTCCTTCAAGAATTCGTAACGGCCGGACTCAATGACCATATACACTTTTCCAGATTCGCTACTATTTTTAGATAGTTACAGAATTGTAGATAGTTGCAGAATTGTCGATAAATGTAGAGCTGCTATGGGGATAAACGGGGATTATCTACATACACCAGCAATAAATGTTTCTGCCTCTTTAGGAGACTTCAATCTCACAAAATTTACGTGCTGGTATTCCGGTGAATTCATGTAACCTTCGTACTTGGCAATGTTCTTGCCATAGTTTGTCATCATCCACAAAACCACCGAATCTTTAGAGAAAAAACTCTTTGAAATTGACTCTCGGTTTCCTGTGCCAGGCCATAACTCCTCTTGAGTTATAGACCTTTTCACTGCACGTGTGACGGACTGTCTGAAAGTCCGAAAGAAGCTGTAATCGAGCCAGATAATGGTGTCTACCTTTGCCCATTTGATTGGAATTGTACGGGTGTAATTACCATCCAGTACCCACGAATCTCCCTCAATCGCTTTTCCAATCTTCGAAAGCAACTCTTTTTCGGAGGGTTCTGTCCAATTTTTCCCCCAGTAGACGGCATCCATTTCGATAAATTCGACACCGAGCGCTTCAGACAACCTCCGTCCAAAGGTTGTCTTTCCACTGGCACTGCTGCCTACAACATTGATCCTTTTCACTGTTTAACCTCTTTCCGTGACCTCTCTTATTTCATTGATTTTAAGAGAGAATAATCGACCCACAATTTTCTCAAACAGGGATATTGATTACCAGAGGGGCAATTCAGGAAGGGAGGTGCATTATATGAATTTAAGGAAAATGTCAGGCAGGAAATGGATTAAATCGATTGCCTTGGGATTAACTTCCAGAGCAATCGATACCGACCCAATCGAAAACGAGCTACGGCTTCCAATCTGGATGAACACCGCGACAGCCAGCAAATATAAACTTATTTACGTTTGGTTTATCCTGCCGGACGAGATCTATAATTTCGCTGAGAAGCAGATACTTCTTTGAATTACGATTACGAACAGAAGCAATGTGGGGTTTCCAGATAGAGCTAGTCATAAACTTTTCCATCTGTTTATACGACCAGTTATCCGCGTTTTTCTTGTCCCAATGATATCCAAGTCCCTTTACAACAACATAGTTCTTGCAGAGGGAGCCGCCGGAAAACTGGCGTTTATCAAAATCGTCCAGCATCATGCGGGCCGCCTTGGCCTGCTTGGTAAACAGTTGCTCATTGCGATCATAGCGGGTTGCCCCTTTCCCAAGTTCCGCAACCGGATTGGTTGTGTTGGGTAACGAGTGCATCACCCTGAAATTGAGTTCAACGCCGGACGGGACACGGAAATAATCCCCCAAGGATTCCACCCATCCAGCATGGCCCAAAATCAGACATTCGCTGGAGTTACCAGCCTTGGATTCGAACAGATAGAGATAATCCCCAAGAGCTTTCTGGTTACTCGCTTTAGACATGGACATAGCGCAGTTCCTATCAAGAAATTTTATCCAAAACCGGTGACCATTTCCTTTACAAACCCGATGAATGACCGGCAGCTCGTTTATAAGCGCCAATTTGTTCAATAAACCGGAATAGTGAATCAATATCGGATGTCAAACACGTATTTTTGGATTCAGCACTCACTCTCACAGCAGCGCTCAACCTACCGACGTCGCTGAAATCTGTGTTTTTTTGGCGATAATTTCCAGTGAGGTGTTTCTGTCCAACCAATCTCGAAATTTGGCAGCATCTCACATTCTGATTTACTCTTTGAGAAAGGAGATCATCCAAAGGAGGAGCCAAGATGCCCATAGTATCGCCGACCTTTGAAATGACACTGGCCGATTATTTCCGGGAGCGTCTGCAGGAACTCGGAGAAGAACTCAAGCCGCCACCGCATGAGGATACGCTCTGGTATATGGGAAACATGCTGGCCCGGTTTGGAGATAGTGATCAGTTGTTCAGTTACGATTATGGCAAGACGGGTATCCGGCCATTGGCTCTGTTATATAAAGATGCCCGCGAAGCCAGAGATGCCAGAATGCGCTGCCTGATATTGAGACATCTGGGTGATCTGGCGCTGTTTCTTGGAGCCCTGTTTCCGGAAAACTATGCCCGGCGGGGAATTCTGAAGGACTACTTTATCGGTATGGGTGGCGGTGCTTATGATTATTTATCTGAGAATGCCGACCAGAACCGTCATATCTTTTCCGAGCTGGCAACGAAGTTCGCTCGAATGCTTGAACTGGTTGCCAAGACCTGTTCAAAGCAAAACCCTTTTGACGCCAACGATGTTCTGAATCTTTATCAACGCTGGCGCCAAAGTGGAAATCCACGCATTGCCGAACAACTTAGAGCATTGGGGATTAATCTTCCCGAGTCGGACGAATTACACTAAGGCCTGCTCACGCGAACTCAAGCCTGCTGTGGAGTCGCCGTCTTCCTGATCTGTTCAACCTGCTCATTGAGTGTTGCGGCATTGATCTTATTGGCTTGATTGACAGCCCCGAACAACTTGGCCTGATCCTGTAGCAGCTTGTCATTTTGAGGAAGACCGACCAGAGATGTTGGATTATCGCGGCCTTTTGTCGTGATCCTGTCGATAACGGTCCGGGCACTTTCCGATGCTGTATCCTGTACACCTAGATCCACAATGGTTGGAGCATCTCCGGTAAACCATGTCTGCTGCCACCAATGATTTGTAGAAGGATCTCTCCAGGAAATATACCCTCCCTTCAGAATGGTTCTCGGGGCTTCAATCGCACCGGTGAAACTATATCTTACATTTCCTGAAGGACGTGGCAGGAAGAAATCCGGTGTGTAGAAATCTGAGACGATTACCCCATTGATCTGATAGGTAAAACTTTCGGCCTCACTGGGATCGCAGACTTCCATCAGGTACTGGACGTAACCCTGCTCTGATTTGATTGATGGCGCACTGATTGTTCTGTTGCCCATCGGGTCAACGAGTATTTCCAGGATTTCATGACTGGCAGTGAGTGACCACCGATTCGAATACTGAACCAAACCGAATGGTTGCTTATTCTGATCAAGATGAATCCCGGCCGCTCCAGGAAACCCTATGTTGTCCTTGATCAGGATCGGCCAGTATCCGGCAGGCACATCGTCCAACATATCAAAAGCACTGACGGTCGCATCAATTCCCCATATCGGGGTGAAATCACGACTAATCTGAATCTGCAAGGCAGCCGCTACCATCTGCACCTGCCAATTCGGGAGGTTCGTGGTTTGTGAAACCAACGCAACATAGTTAAACATGATCTTCCTCCTTGAGAGTAATACCAACACTCCCTGGTGTTGTTTACTCATAACCCTCATCAGTTGTTGTCAGGAGGGAACCAGCCAGCTCATCCAGAATGGTGAAACTGCTTGATTCTTAAGGAGTGAGCGCAGGTTTCCCCCCATACGTTACAAGGGTGCTCTCCTACAGCCGGGAAATCAGGCATTCCCAGGGGGCCTTCTTGTAGAAATTCCATTTTCTCTCGTGAAAACTATCCTTGTGAATTCCAGTTAAGTTTCCGGCCCCATTCTTGTCAAGCAGATGACAAGCAGGCTTCAGCCTATCCAAAAGCCGGGATATTCTTTCCGGCTATAATCAGATGTTTCCCCACTCGCCGGCATTTTGCACTAATCGGTCAATTGCAACGCGGGTCTTAAGCGGCATATAACTCGCTTTGGGCCAGATAGCATGTATTCCAGATTCAATCACGTGAAATTCGCCAAACGCACGCTGTAGGCTGCCATCCCCAAAGTGATGAGCGACCAACCAGCATGGCAGCCAGGCCAGTCCAAGACCGGCCAGTGCGGCATCAGCTATGGCCTGTACGTCATCAAGGAAAATGCGGGGAGGAATTGAAATGCTTTGCAGTTGCTGCTGTGGGTCTTTCACCAGCCATTGCTTATTCATACCCGGTCGGCTGTAGATAATTCCCACGTGATCGACCAGATCCTGAAAGGTCTCTGGCCTGCCGTACTTGGCAAAATATTTAGGTGACCCACATATAGCCATTCGCTGTGTCCCAATCCGACGAGCCACAAGGGACGGCGAGTCTGCCAGAGGGCCAATCCGCACCGCTAAATCATACCCTTCCTGTACCAGATCGACCGTATGATCACTGAAAGACACTTCCAGACTCATCTCACTGTGTGCACATACCAACCCAGTAAGTAGCGGTGCGATATGCAGGCGTCCGAACAAAATCGGTACGCTGACCCGAAGCTTCCCGCTTGGCGTGCTGCGACCATTATCCAGAGCCGCTTCTGCCAATTTCATTTCTGCCAGAATTCTCAAGCTATGCTCATAATACACCTGCCCGGCTTCCGTCAGATTCTGCTGTCGTGTTGTCCTCTGAAACAGCCTGACGCCAAGCCTGTGTTCCAGCCGGGCAATCACTTTACCGACAGCAGAACGGGTTAAATGCAGCTTTTCTGCTGCTGCGGCAAAGTTACCGGCCTCCACCACTTGGGCGAACACACCTATATCCTCCAATCGATCATTCATCGCCAACTATTGATTCCAAAATGGATACAGACTTAATAAAAAACATCAGCACTAAAAAACAAATGGAACCAATAGACTACAGGCTCCTTAATAATTTTCACAGGAGTTTTCCATGCGAGCTTTCCAGGTGCATCACGGCAAACAAATCGACGGATTGACACTGATCTCCAAACCAGACATTACAGATCTGGATTCCCATGAGGTAAAAGTGCGTATTCGTGCGGTCTCACTGAATTACAGAGACCTGATGATCACCCAGGGGATATATCCGGCTAAGGCCGACCATGGCATTATCCCGGCTTCAGACTTTGCCGGTGAAGTGATTGCAGTCGGGTCTTCCGTCACGCGATTCCAAACCGGCGACAGAGTAATGGCATCCTTTTTCCCAGACTGGCTGGAAGGAGAGTTAACCCTCGATAAAGTAACCCGGTGTTATGGAGGGGATAGCGACGGAGTTCTGCGGGAGGAAATTGCATTGCCCGAATCCGGCCTGGTAAAAATCCCATCGCACCTGGACTATATCAGTGCCTCAACGCTGCCCTGCGCAGGAGTCACCGCCTGGAATTCCATATTCGAGAGCACCAAACTTCAACCCGGCTCGACAGTCCTCGTGCTGGGTACCGGTGGCGTTTCCATTATGGCTTTACTGCTGGCCAAAGCTGCTGGTCATAAGGTATTTATCACCTCATCCAGCAATGCCAAGCTGGAACAAGCCCGCACTCTGGGAGCTGACGCGACCATCAACTACATCGATCAACCGGAGTGGCAAGAAGCAGTCCTCGACCTGACTCAAGGGAAAGGCGTCGATCTCGTGCTGGAAGTCGGCGGCAAAGAAACCGTCCAGCGTTCATTAACGGCAACGGGTACTGGCGGCACCATGGCCATCATCGGAGGAGTCAGCGGATTTACCGGCACACTTGATCCAATATCTCTCCTTTTCGGAGCTAAACAAGCGAAGGGGATTTTCGTAGGTAGCCGTGCGATGCTGGAGTCCCTCAGTCGGTTTACGGAAATCAACAATATCAAACCGGTTATCGATGAAGTTTTCAGCTTTGATCAGGTGCCACAGGCCTACGAATACATGGCCGCCGGAAAACATTTTGGAAAAGTGGTGATCAAACTCGATTAGTACGGCAAGAGTTCTGGTGCACTTTCGTTTCAACATGCGTCTGTAACCAGATTCTATGAAGAAACTTTTGAGGGGCCCCCAAAGAGCCCTTCAAAAAAGCTCTTTTAGAGGCACCCTATAAAGACTTGAAGCGAATTAAGAGACTGATTCCAATGCCTGGGATAAGTCAGCCAGGAGATCATCAATATCCTCAAGTCCGACAGACAAGCGTATCAAGCCTTCAGATATCCCATGCTGCGCACGTTCTTCAGGAGTATAAGTAGAGTGGGTCATACTGGCAGGATGTTGAGCCAATGACTCTGCATCACCAAGGCTGACTGCACGACTAAAAAGGCTTAACGCATTCATGAACCGGCGGCCGGCGTTTATTCCCCCCTTAAGCTCAAATGCAATCATCCCGCCCGGCAGTTTCATCTGGTGAGAAGCTAATTCAAACTGGGGAAAAGAGGCGAGACCAGGATAGCTGACACACTCCACTTCAGGGTGCATCTCAAGCATTTCCGCGACCACCTGGGCATTACTGCAGTGGCGATCCATTCGTAAAGACAGCGTCTTCATACCACGCATAAGTAAGAATGCATCCTGAGGAGACATCACAGCTCCTGTCAGGTCTTTCAGTCCTACCAAGCGAATCCGTTCAGCGATTTCCTTACTGGTCACCGCAATACCTGCGGTGATGTCGCCATGACCACTCAGATATTTGGTTGCGGAGTGAACCACCACATCGGCTCCCAATTCAATCGGGCGCTGCAGATAGGGCGTGCAGTAGGTGTTGTCCGCCACCACAGTGATGTTCTCATAATCATGTGTAACCCCTGCCACGGCTTTGATATCAACCAGAGACATGCTGGGATTAGCCGGTGATTCAAAGTAAATCACCCGGGTTGCCGGTGTAATTGCGTCCCTTAATGCGGAAATATTGGCGAGATCCACATGACGTACTTTGACACCGAATTCAGCGATTCCGTGATGTAGAAACGCAAACGTGCATCCATAGAGAGTCTGATCCACGATAATTTCGTCCCCTGGACGCAGCAATGTCCATAGGGTTGCCGTGATAGCCCCCATTCCGGAACCGAAAGCAATAGCAGCTTCCCCACCTTCCAGTGAAGCCATACGGGCCTCAAGAAGTGCCAAAGTCGGGTTTGAAATGCGGGTATAGAAGTGGCCGCTCTCTTCTCCTGCGAAGCAGGCTGCGCCATATTCTGCGGAAGGAAAAGTAAACGTAGATGTCAGACAAATCGGCGGTACCAGGGCGCCATGATTCTCCGATGCATTGTAGGCATGGTGAATGGCGCGGGTAGAAAAACCAAGATTCTTATCATTATGCTCCATGGCAACTCTCCAGTGCTTTTTATTTAGCCTATACTAAAAAGCACGCGCATTTTTTCTAAACATGCCACTCTATAGAGCATTTTTTAGATGATCATTATAAATACAGTATTATTTGAGGTAATTTATGCCCCCGCAACTGGATCGCACTGATAAAGCACTTCTGACAGCCCTCCAAAACAATGCCCGCCTTACCGTTGCCGAACTCGCCGATCAAGTTTCGCTGACCACCTCACCCTGCTGGAGGCGTATTAAAATGCTGGAGGAAAGTGGAGCCATTACCGGTTATCAGGCGGTTCTCTCCCCCCAGAAACTGGGATACGGCGTCACAGCCTTCGTCAGCGTGATGATTGACTCCCATACCAAGGACTTGGCCAGAGACTTTGAAAACAAGTTATTGGAGATACCGGAAATCGTCGCATGCCATAACGTTTCCGGGCGCTATGACTTTCTGCTGGAAGTCCTGGCAAAGGACCTTGAATCCTTTGGGGAGTTCGCCCGGGAAACTTTGCAAAGTTTGCCGGGCGTTAAAGAGATCTATTCGAGCTTTTCGTACAAGTCAGTCAAGCAATCAAGGGTAATTCCTGTCCCCGCCAGAGAATCATGAACAACGAGGTCTTGGATAGCCAGATCCTGAATAAGCGGGTCTTGAACAAGAAGGCCATGAACCACCAAACGACAGGTTACTGGTTCTTCGTCTGACCTGATCCCTGCCCTTTGCCTCCAGACCTTTGCCGACGAGGCTTACCCTGGGCTCCGGAGCGATTACCGCCGGCATTGGATCTGGAACGACGACCGCCGGAATTCTCATCCGAGCGTTTGCCTTGAGACTTCCCGCTGGAAGATTTGCCAGAGGGTTTCCCTGCGGAACGCTGTCCATCCTTATGCTCGGCTTTTGGTGCTTTCGGTTTTTTGGGCTTCTTGGGTTTAGCCGGCTTGCTATTGAGCTTTGTTTCCGGAATATCATGCAGCGGCTCAAATCCATCCTCGTACCGCCGAGTCAACAGCTGGCGAATCACATTCTCAATATCCTGCAGCTGTTTGTGCTCATCGTGACTGACAAGTGAAATAGCCTGTCCACTGGCTCCCGCCCGTCCAGTACGCCCGATCCGGTGCACATAATCTTCAGGGACATTGGGGAGGTCTACATTCACTACCTGCGGTAGCTGATCGATATCCAGCCCACGGGCAGCAATATCTGTGGCCACCAGAATCCGGATGCTGCCACTCTTGAAATCAGCCAGCGCTCGGGTACGGGCTCCCTGACTTTTATTGCCATGGATCGCCGCCGCGGTAATGTCTTTGGCGATAAGGTATCGGGCGAGACGATCCGCCCCATGTTTGGTACGGGAAAAGACCAGGACCTGATGCCACTGATGTTTGTTAATCAGGTGCGTCAATAATGCAGGCTTCTTACTCTTATCAACCGGACAAATCCATTGCTTCACGGCTTTTGCCGTAGAGTTACGGGGAGTAACTGAAACCTCAACGGGATCATTCACCAGCCCTTTGGCCAGTGTACGAATCTCATCGGAAAAGGTGGCAGAGAACATCAGATTCTGACGGTGCTTGGGCAATAACGTCAGAATGCGCCGAATATCATGAATGAAGCCCATATCCAGCATGCGATCGGCCTCGTCGAGCACCAATACTTCAAGCTGATCAAACTTCACCGCATTTTGATTATAAAGATCCAGCAGGCGACCTGGAGTGGCCACCAGAATATCCACCCCACGGCGCAGCTTCATCATCTGTGGATTAATGCTCACTCCACCGAATACGACTGCGGAACGCAGCGACAGAAATGCGCCGTACTGAGAAACGCTTTCTCCGACCTGAGCTGCCAGTTCTCGAGTTGGTGTAAGGACCAGCGCCCGGACCTGGTTCCCCCGGGACCGATTACCCTGTGACAATCGCTCCAGCAGCGGCAGAGTGAAACCTGCTGTTTTGCCGGTGCCGGTCTGGGCAGCCGCCATGACGTCCCTTCCTCGGATAATGGCAGGGATGGCTTGGGCCTGGATGGGTGAAGGGGTTTCATATCCCTGTTCGGATACAGCACGGACTATTGGGTCCGATAAACCCAATGCAGCAAAACTCATAAATGGAGAATCTCTTAAAATAGGGGGTAAGCCCGACATGCGGCGGTGCAGCTTACAGGATTCGGCGTACTGACGCCATCAATTTGGTGATTTTTTGAGCATCTTATGCACAACGATAAGAACACACGAGTAGAGATTAGGTAGAGGAATAGTCTGTCTTAGCAATATCAGTAGACATGATTTTTCCTGATGCATTCGTAGCTTTGTTAAAGCCCGGTGGAGTTTGTGTAAGCTTTCTCACAAACTCCACCGGGCATCAGGCCATAGAGGTCTATCCAACTCCAGATAATGGATATCTCTATATCTCTTATTTCTTATCTATCGTTTACGACCGACGGTTCAGGAGACGATTTCTGGCCCCAATACCTAAAATGCCGAGGAGCAGGAAGGATAAGGAAGCAGGAACGGGAACTTGGTTTACGTCATTAAGTACCAGAACTGAATAGGAGACAAGATCATCCTGTTCCCACTCATACGACTCCGTAACTTCTGAGATTCCATCCGTGGGATCCAAATCCAGGCCAATACCAATGTGCATGAATTCATATTGGTTGTAGTCAAAAGTTGATGCTCTCAGAACCGTGTCATTGAATTTACTAACATCATAAGTGAGCAATGAAAATGTGAAGGAGTTAAAAACACCGGGGTTAAATTCAGTACTCGCCCATACTGAGTCTGAAGCCGGTCGTCCATCCATATATTCATCATCAAGGACGCTGACCGAATGCTCTTTAAATGCATCAGTGGAATGGCCATCCACACTCAAATCCAGGCTTACCAATGCCTGTTGATAGTAGGACCAATTTCCTGAAGTGTTTCCAGGCGCTGCGATATCAAACACCAGGGAGGCATCCACATTGTGCCCGTCTGCAAGTGCCTCAAAATCAACCTGAATGAGTGTAGCGTTCGCCTTTATAGAGCTGAGGGCAATGACTGAAAGGGCAATAATGGTGGAAATAACGCGGCTAAATCTTTTGCCTTCAATGCTGCGTCTGATCATGTACTTCTTTACTCCTTCTTGATTCAGACTTTAAAGAAAGTGATTTTCGAAGAATCCAACTTCGTAAGAATTGAAAATCGGGGACGGGGCGCATTGTATAGGACAATCAGTTACAAATATGTAAAAACTTATAATAATCCTGGCGCATTAAGTATTCGTTTTTCACATATCTATAATTCATACTGACCACGCAATTTTTGTCGCAATCCCCCCAATTTCTCACGAAGCTCTTCCAGTTCAGAAAGCTTTAAGCCACAGCTTTCAAATATGCACTGGTTGATTCGCTTCGCATCTTTCTGCAACTTGCGGCCATGTTCTGTGAGCGTAATACTGATACTCCTCTCATCACCTTTATTGCGCACCCGGTGAAGAAACCCATCCGCTTCCATCCGTTTGATCACTGGAGTTAATGCACCTGGTTTCTGGCCCAGTTTGTCGGCCACCTGTTTCAGGCCGAGCCCATCATTTTCCCAAAGTATCAACATGACCAGGTATTGGGGATAAGTCAGCCCCATAGGTTCGAGTAAGGGCTTATAAACCTGGGTCATCGCAAGGGACGTGGAGTACAGGGAAAAGCACAATTGGGAGTCGATTGATAATTGATTGGAAGGCTTGGCCATATATCCCTCTACTTTATCCTGATGAGCTGACCGTATAATCCTGGCAATCTGACAGAATAGCCACGTTCATCGTGCGATAATTATTGGTGTGATAAATAAGCGATTCTACCTTTTGTCGAGTTCTCCTTAAAGCCTGGAGCCGTTGAGCCCAGTGAATAGAAGACTCAAAAACGGGCTCATTTCTGACCCCGTTCAGATATCTATAGACTCAGTTTGAATTTTCTTGCCCGCCTGGTCTGATACAGGAATGCTGAAGGTGTCAGGAGGGTAGCTTTGGAAGACTATATGACCAATGGCTTGTATCAGGCCAATCTATCCTCTCCCGCTACCCATGACGATTAGTTAAGTACCAAACCTACTCGTACGTTACCGCGGGTAGCATTTGAATAAGGACAAACCTGATGTGCCTTTTCAACCAGAGACTCCAATACTTCTTTTTCCAATCCCTGAATTTCAATATGCAGATCAACATCAATCGCAAAACCTACACCGGCAGGATTTGCACCAATCCCGACATAGGAGGTTACATTAGGTTCGTTTGGCAGCCTGATTTTGTCCTGCACCGCCACATATTTGAGTGCGCCGATAAAACAGGCAGAGTAACCGGCTGCAAATAACTGCTCTGGGTTTGTCCCTTCGCCACCAGCTCCTCCAAGTTCTTTGGGGGTGCTCAACTTGACATCGAGACGTCCGTCAGACGTGGTTGAACGTCCATCCCGACCGCCCGTTGAAGTCGCTTGTGCTTTGTAGACGATATTCATAGTTGCTCCTGTATATTCTCTATAGTTTTCAAATTTCGATAGTCATAAATGACTTGAAATAAAGTTATCGCAATAATAATTATCGCGCAATTAAATATCGCTATAACTTAAATCAGGTTTAGCTATAATTTTTAGATATCAATGGGATACGGGGACAGGACTATTGCGATAGGTCTAAAATCTAGTTTGTCTGATTTACCATCTGTATTGTATGGAGAGAGACTAAATCGTGACATCCTTCCATCTATAATCTATAAAGATCTATTTGACTCTTGGGGCGTGAGCACAACCTATGGCAGTACTTGCAGACTTAAGGAAGCTTTTTGTTTCCGCACTATTTGTCATTGCCCTTCCAACGATTAGCAGTTGTTCGTCGATTCAGTACGACACTTACTACGATATAGAATTTGCAAGACTGACCTCGAATGGCTTTGACTTGTTGATCAGTCAAGAAGAAGTGAAGAGGGAATGTGAAGTAGGTGCCCACGGATGCAGCCATAAAACTTTAAGCACTGCGCTATATCGGCTGGAGGTTGCGAAAGACGAGAGTTGGATTCCGTTGAACCAGGCTAAAGATCGGTGGAAAAAAATCATCGATACCGACCATCCCAAGGCTGATGGTTTCCTGTATACGGAACTATATGATGACTATCTCATTGACTTGAGATCCGCAAACGGTATTTCCTACTGTAAGGTTTCCACCACCCCACCCTGTTCCGACAGCACCAGTATTGCTTATGGACCCTCAATCGCTCCTTTTCGGGAAGCATTGATAAATTCTTCGACAGGGCTGCTTTTCTTGAGTGGCACAATCTATTCACTGTCAGATATGACCCCCTTGACTCAACTTTCTGAACGCTCCGATTACACAGACTTTGTGACGTCTGCTAAAGAGCGATTCTCCAAAGCCTCTTACGCGGCATTGGATATTCTACCTACGGGGGAGCATCAACTTATTGCTGCCGCAAATTTTGCCGATGAAAGCCGCACTGTCGCTATTCGGTTTGATGCACAAACAGGCCAGTCCCAGCCAATAAGATTACCCAACGCTTTTCCGGAAGCTTCTATAGCGGTAGAGCGTATTTTCTCCGATGATAAAGACACGGTTTTTGGGCTGAACTTCTTTCGTTTCAAAGAGGGGTCTCTCGACAAATTGCTTGACGAAAATTACCTCTATTCAGAAGCTGAGAATAAATTGTTCAAGATGGACAGCGTAGACTTTTCAGCGCTGGAATCGCTGGTATGGGATAGTACTGAAAGACAAATTATCCACATAGATTGGAACCATCAAAACGAGGGAATTAAAATTATCCGTCACTCATATTAGCCCTCTTCCCTCGGGTTCATTTCAGACATGGCATAAACCGCTGGGAGAGGTTACTGAGTAATCTCTCCCAGCTTCTCACGTTGATCATCATTCAAAAATACTACGTTCTTCTCCAGCATCTGGCTGATCAAGGAATAGTGCCCTGTGCGCATTTCCAGCTTGGCGAGTAATCCGTCTATAGCCGCTTTTTGAAGTTTTGGATCAGGATCAACGATCAGCTCATTCAAGGCCAATACGGCAGCATCTTCTTCGGAGACGACCAGCCCCTCAATATATTCCTGCTGTTGCTTTGCTTCGAGTTGATACAGTGGTTCCAGCAAATCCTGTTCATTCCCTATTTGCTCATTCACTTGCTGAAAATTGTAATCGTCCTCAACCAGTAGTTGCCGGACTTGCTCATCAGGATCTTCACTCTCGATAGCAGGAGTAGTATGAGGTGCGAGGGCAGTACCTGGAGATGATGAAGCGGTGGATTCAACACGATGCTCTTTTCCCAGTACCCAGAGAGCCAAGGATTTGATCTGAGAATCTGAATCGGCTGTCAGGAAATCGATTTCATGCTCATATTGCTCCTTCAATTGATGTCGCCATACCCAAAACAGAGCCTGCAGACGAACCTCCCTATCTGCATCCGAGAGCAATCGGCGAATATCCACTGCCTCCCTGTCAGGTCGTTCGACAGGGGTGTTCGCAGACAGATCGCTGACCATCGGTGTGGGACTTTGTCGGACAACATAATCTGGGCGATGAACTCCTGTCTCCGGCGAATTGAAGATGTTGGTGAAACCAGCTTGTCCAGCGAGATATCCGATGGGCAACAGCATCACAAAGAGCATGGGTTTGATCAAAGAGCGAGCCATTCTGCAAACTCCTTTTCAATAGAAACAGGATAACTATCCATCAAAAAAACAGGATATCTACCCATTAGAAACTAGGATGCCTATAGTGTGAACAGCCCTAGGCATCCTAAATTGAGTTATTAACGTTTGAAGTACTCTGTAGTGGTGTAGTCTTTCCGAGAATCGCCTGATGCAAAAGTACTGAACTGGTCAAGACGAAGATAACTGCCGGTACGCTTACCGAAGAACCGGGCATATTTGAACCCGCTATTGCGATAGGCAGTAAACCCTATGGCCGTATTAGACGACACACCAGCACTGTGAGGGTACGCCAGCACTGTCGTATGAACACAGGGGCTCGGTGAACAAGCGCCATAGGATTTGAAGGTCAGGCCGAATATCGTGCTTGTCACTTCAACTTTGACAATACCGGATGTACTGGCGTTAATGTTGTACCAGGTTCCCACCAGCCCGGACACATTGGAAGGTGGAAGAGCATAGGCTGAAGTTGCCAGCATGATACTGGCGACCAGAGACACGATCGAGAGAAGTTTTGCAAATTTCATAGCTATATCCTTGTTGTATGTGAGTGTTGTTTTGCGAGCTGTGACAGCCCCGCTTTTCCTCATCGAACCGACTACCTCGGTTTCAGGCTCCATGTTAAAAATTGGTAACCTGTGCAGCTGTGAAATTTTGCGAAGGAACTTTGTGAAATATTTACCTTATCGATCACTCTCCAGGAAAGGCTTTAGATAACAGTTCATTAGCAGCTTCCTGGCCGCTTGAAAATATGGCGAACTTCCTCTGCCCTGCTTCGGACAATGCATCCCTCAGCATGGTCGTTGATCAGTCCCATAGCCTGCATGAATGCATAGACGGTTGTAGGGCCAACAAACTTCCATCCCAGTTTCTTCAGGTCTTTGGACAGTGCGATAGATACTTCTGAAGTTGAAGCTGTTTGAGGTTCTGCCAACTGACTCTCTGTTGGCTCGTAACGCCAGAAATAAGCTGCCAGAGAACCTCGACTGCTTACCATCTCTTGCGCACGCTTGGCATTATTGACGACTGCTTCAATTTTACCCCGATGCCGGACAATGCCCTCATCCTGCATTAGCCGTTCGACATCTCTATCAGTAAATTCAGCCACTTCATTGAAATCAAAGCGACAAAATGCAGCGCGGAAGTTCTCGCGTTTGGCTAAAATCGTGCGCCAGCTCAGCCCGGACTGAAATCCCTCCAGGCAAAGTTTTTCAAATAATCGCTGATCATCCGCCACCGGAAATCCCCACTCCTTATCGTGATATTCCAAGAACTCCGGGACAGCAGCACACCAGCGGCATCGGGTATGTCCATCACTGCATTCGATGGTTGTATTCATTGTTTTTCCTTAAGCTGAAACGGTTGAATGTGCGAGAATTTAATCAAGCAAAAAGCTCAAGCGCGGATCTACCTTTCCCGGTGTAATTTCAAGAATTTCCGCAGACACCACCCGCTCAGCCACAAACGGATCATCATTTACCCGGTTCTGAAGCTCCTCCATAGAGGTATTGTGGGCAACAATTCCTCCCCCTTGGTTTGGCTGCAGACTCCCCACAACCAGGAACACGCCATCATCCATACCGCGTCGGATCCATTCGTTATGCCCCTCCATGAATTCCCTGGCCATAGACTTATTCTCTGAGAATTTGAGCAACACGATAAACATTTGGTTCTCCTTGAAATTCAATTGACTGAAAATGGGAAATAAGAGAATCAGCCGTGTGGATTATACGGCTTCACATACGTTTTCTGCTTATTTAACAGTGCGAGTTATCTGCGTCTGAAGCCAGTCACACATCTGCTTGACCTCAGCCTCCACAAAGGCTTCATCTCCAAATGCATTCGCCAAGGTAGCGACCCCCTGGCTACGGGCAAGAATATGCATCGCCAACAGATCGGCCTCTTCTTCAAGTCCGAGCTGCACAAACTGCCTGCTTAACCATTCACGAAACAACGTAAACAGCTTACTGGCTTCGGCCTGAGAGGCATGGTTAAGCTTTGCGAGTTCTGAACACAATGTTCCAACCGGACAACCGTGCTTCATAATCGGGTCCCGATTGACGATCAGGATATGAATAAAACTCCGGATTCGATCTTCAGGGCTCTCTCCGTCCATTTCCCACTGATCTAACATCTTCCGGGTTTTCTCCAACCGGAAATCGATCACCGCAGCAAGAATTTCATCTTTGGATTTGAAGTGGTGATAAAAATTACCACGGGAGATTTTCACCACATTGGCAATGTTCGAGAACGAGGTATGTTCAAATCCCTGTCGATAAAACAACTGATCTGCAGCTTCGACAATATTGGCCCGGGTTGTTTTATCACTCATGAAGCTACCTTTGAGATCAAAGTTGGCATTATATTTTAGGACAACCATCCTAATCCGATCTCAAAAATAGGACAGTCGTCCTAAGTTGTCAATAAATTGATTCGCATACCTGAGGGAATAGAAGTACAGCAAACAAATGCGGCTTTAGCGCAATCTCTTCATGTCATCGTCATCTTCAGATGCAGGCTGGTCTTTACAGTCGACATGCTCAGGGAAGTGGCGACATACATCTTGTGGTGAAATGGTGACACCTTCCTTCTGTTCGGAAGGTTGTTCAGACTCGGGACTCTGTTCTGAGGCACAGGAAATGAGCTGTAGGCATAACAGCGCGGCGGCGATCAGTCTCAGAAATTTATACATCGGTTTCGCTCAATTCCCAGGCGTTGAGGGCATCAGTACATTTTCTATGGCCCACTGAAAATCGCTACTCCGGCTTAATGCCGGTGTTTCATAGGGCTCATAGTCCAGGTTCTGAAATAGTTTGCTGACGTTGATCAATTGATTATAAAAATAACGAACATTGAGCTGATCATGCAACATAGAGGCAAAACGCAAACCATTGCGAGCAATATTCCAGTTAAACGGCTCCAGTGACAAAACTTCTTTGGTTTTACCCAAAAAATCCGATTGCTCAAAATAATCCAGCGTTTCTTTATCTTCGACCCAGGAGCCTTTTCGCTTAGCCGCATTCAAATGGCAGGCGAGAATATTTTGCCTGGCTTTGTATTTAACCAATTCGCTCAGTTCCGTTTCACATTCAATAATTGCCAATGCCTGCTGATAATGCGCAATCGCCCGCGCCTTAAGGCGATCGAGTTCATCCACATTCCGATAGGCCGGAATACGGTCAAAGCAGATATCCCCCAATAACCAATAGAAGCGGGCATCCCTTAACGGGAGTTGGGAGCGGCCCCTTTCGATTTCGAAAGAGATATAGGATTCCAACTTTTGAATTTCACTTCCATAGTCCTTCTTCTTGTCTGACCGGATAAAACTCTCATATATGTCCATCAAGCCGTCGACTTCAGCAGGAAAAGGACCGGGAAATTCTCTGTCGTGAAGCTTGTCTACCAAGGCGACAGTATGTCTGGAAGGTTTATGGTGAGGATATCGATAAGCCGTTTTCAGCGTTTTGATGTCCGGCCCGACACCATATTGCTCGATGAACGTTTCCCACGTCCAAAGATTCTTAAGGCGATGAATTTTATTAAAGGTTGTGGGCACTGTTACCAACCGACTCTTTCACTACTCAAAACACAAGGCTTGTCAAGACCAATTTTCTTGAAAAATTGGGATTCTAGCGACTTTTCTCCCCAAATACACTAAGCCCCACATCATCGGCCTTTAACGACACAATAAAGGATCTAGACTATGAGAAGCACTCTATTCTGCCTTTGCATATTTACGATAGGATTGTCTGCCTGCTCCGCCCCCTATGTTTATCAGAACTATCCAGGCAACAATGAAGCTTTCGCCCCCCAGGACACTGATAGCCAGGACAAGTTCATTGCCTTACCCAAAAACAATATCAAGCTGACAAAACGAGAGCCCGTTTCCACCTTTAGCATTGATGTAGATACCGGGTCATATAGTATTGCCCGACGCATGCTTTCAATGGGAAATTTACCCCCACCAGAAGCCGTTCGAGTTGAAGAATTTATTAACTACTTTGACTATGACTACCTCCCCCCTCAATCCTCCAAAGTACCTTTTAGTGTGTCGACGGAAATCGGACCAACTCCCTGGGATCAGAACACCCAACTTCTGCAAATTGGCATCAAAGGATATGAAGTACCTCCTGAGGAAGTCGGGAATTCAAATCTAGTTTTCCTTATCGACGTATCCGGCTCAATGCAAGGAGAGGATCGCCTCGATCTGGTTAAACAAGCACTAACCTCATTAACCTATCAATTGAGGCCTGACGATCAGATATCTATCGTCGTCTATGCCGGTGCAGCTGGAGTCATTCTGCCCCCCACCTTCGCATACCAAAAATCAAGAATCATCGAAGCCCTGGATCAACTGGAAGCTGGAGGCTCAACGAACGGTGGTGAAGGTATTCAGCTTGCCTATTCGCTTGCTCAGAAAGCCTACATTGAGGGAGGTATCAACCGAATAATTCTATGTACCGATGGCGACCTGAATGTTGGTATTACCGATACCAACCAGCTTAAAAGTCTGGTTGAGGCCAATAGAGAAAGAGGCATCAGTCTGACGACACTAGGTTTCGGTCTAGGCAACTACAACGACCATCTGATGGAGCAACTGGCAGATATCGGGAATGGCAATTATGCCTACATTGATAATTACAGCGAGGCGCGCCGGGTACTGGTGGACCAGGCAAACTCGACTCTGATGACGATTGCAAAGGACGTGAAAATTCAGATCGAATTTAATCCCGAAGTAGTTAACGAGTACCGGCTTATCGGGTACGAGAATCGTTTGTTGAACAGAGCGGACTTCAATAACGACAAGGTTGATGCAGGGGACATTGGCGCAGGGCACACTGTAACCGCTATCTATGAGATTCGCTTGTCAGACAGTGACAATCCAAGCATTGATCCGTTGCGCTATCAGACAGCCCACCCCACAAATGAAAGACAAAATGACCATGGAGAATTGGCTTACCTCAAACTTCGCTACAAGCTTCCCGACGGGGATCACAGTCAACTCGTCAAACACCCTATTTTGACGCAGGACATCAAAAACAAACTATATGACATGAGTGACGATTTCAGGTTTAGCGCCGCCGTTGCTGCATTCGGCCAAAAGCTTGGTCATAGTCAGATAGCAGATATGCCCTATGCAAGTATTCACGCACTTGCCTCTGGCGCTCTTGGGCAGGATAAATTTGGATACCGCCGGGAATTTATGTCTCTTATCAAATCTGCGGAGACCCTATCCCAGCAACAGTCGTCTTTATAGGGCCCTTATTAACTTTATAGGCCTTTTATAAACTTCATAAGAGCTTTATCAACTTAGAATGCCCCTCAACCCAGAGGGGTATCGTCAGCCATCAAGCACCTCGTGTTTGATGGCTTAATCTTCTCTACACGCTCTTCATTTCGCTTCGAGCCAACTTAATCCACTTTTTGTAGAGGTCATTGTAATGCCGGCTTGACCGGCTTGCCTGAAACACAATTTTCTCCAGTAACTCCTGAGCCTTTCGCATATCACCAGAGTTTTTAAGTAATTGCGCATAGCGATAGGTCGCCTCAGGACCTGAGAAATATGTATCCAATACTGAATATTCATGCAAAGCCGCCTGAACATCACCTAGACGCTCCAGCGTCCTGGCATATAACAGATGGGCATCCGCATTTTTGTAGTTGGGGTTATGTTCAATCAAGCGATCCAGGATTTGCTTCACTTCATCATAACGATGCTGACCAAACTCTGCTCTGGCCAACCCAAACAGGATCACAGGGTCATGTTCATAGATTCCCTTGAGACATCTCTTGAAAAGCGCACCAGCCTCTCCATACATTTCTTTCTTGATCATTTCCTCGGCCAACGCAATGGAATTTTCCTGCGTGTCCGAGATCGAATAGTCAAAGGCCGCCTTCTTGATTTCCTGATTTGGATTCACAATCCCACCAATTCTTCTTCTGGCTTTTCTACCTGTTCTACTGGCACCTATTTCAGGCAGAACTTCGACGACGAAATAAGCAATGGTCCCAACCATAGGCAGCATGATGACGACCCATATCCAGATAGTATTTCTACCGGTTTTAAAAATATGAACCACAAGAGCTACCTGAATCAGGATAGATAAGATCAGAAATGGCACTTCCCACTCTCCATGTTGATAACAACAGAGTTTGTATCTGAATAGTTTGGATACGAACAACATTCATCCATCAAGCCAAAGCTAAGTGGACAAGGCAGGCAATTTAAAGCTAAAGAAGCAACATTTCATCATATTGATTCACTTTTTCACTTTCTTTCACGTAATTTGTACCTTCTTGTGCATTCGCCCCCTCTTGCCAGGATGGATCTGCATTTGAGGCATTCTCTTAGGCCCACCATAATTTTGTTCCTTTCTTTGCTATAGTTAATGGGTATCAGCTATTCAGTATCACTGACACAGGCCTCTCAACCTCCTATCTCAGGCCACTCAGTGAAGAAGCTCCTATGATTCGAAGCTCCTATTATTCAAAGCAGTTATTCATAGCAGTGAACATTGCCAGGGAACCAGATAACGGTGACGCATGCTGAATCAGACTACCTTACAGGCGCTGGTGGACAGTTTTGAAGGCAGAACCATCCCACCTTATGTCCTGGCCGCAACTCTAGCCACGGAACTTAATTCCACCAAGCAGACGGCGAAACAGTTGTCGTTATGCTCCAAAAATGCCCAGGCTATCACTGCACGGGCTGACGAGTGGGGAAAAGGCTTTTCCGGGATTACGGACTACATCAATGTCACCGCGAATATCATGATCAGTCTGGCGGACAGCGTTGGCGAGCTCGCCCAGGGGTTAACCAAAGCTTCTGTAAAGAGCGTATTCGAACAGAAAATGGCGGCTAATCTGGACAGACTCAGTGACAAAGCTTTCCAGAACCATCCTGAACTACACCAGCTAAAAGAAGACATCTTAAAAAGTGCGGATCAATTCACCGAGAAAAACCTCAATGCGGTGGTATTGCTTAAGAAAAATCTTCGCGAGATCAAAGACTGTAACAGGACGTTGAATTCTATCGTTGCCATTTGCCGTATCGAGGCTTCCCGGGCCGGCCCTTTCCAGGATTCCTTATGGGCCATTGCCGACACCATTGAAGATGCTGTACTCAGGCTGAAAGACCGCATCCTGATGGGCGATAGACTGATGAACTTAATGGAGTGACCGGAATGCTCACCAAAACGCTTTGGGAAAACAATACGCACAAATGGATTATTTGCGGGCGGGATCCGGAAAAGCCAGATCGAATTATCGATACCAATCAATATATGATCAAAACGCATAATCGGCTTTTGATCATGGATCCGGGTGGAATTGAACTGTTTTCGGCCATGCTGAACAGTGCCCTGGAATATTCTGCCATTAATGAAATTACGGATCTGTTTGCTTCCCACCAGGACCCGGACATTATTTCATCCCTTGGGCTATGGGATAGAGCCCTGCCCAAGGCCCGGCTGCATGCTCCCTGGCTCTGGGAAGGGTTTATCCGCCATTTCGGTATGGAGCACACGGAATATGTTCGTATACCGGATGAGGGCGGCGAAATCGATTTGGGAGCCGTTCGCCTGACCCTGGTTCCCGCCCACTACCTTCACTCTTCCGGAAACTTCAATGTCTATGACCCACAATTGAAGGTCCTGATGTCAGGAGATATCGGAGCCGCATTGGAACCCGGACAACCCCCGCTATTTGTCGAGAACTTTTCCGAGCACACCAAACATATGGAAGCCTTCCATAAGCGTTGGATGCCCTCCAACAAAGCTAAGCAACACTGGATTGACCGGGTGCGCAAACTGCCCATTGAATACATGGCCCCACAACATGGACGGATCTTCAAAGGTGATGACGTAAAAAGGTTCCTGGATTGGTTTGAAGCATTGGAAGTCGGATCCGCCATTCTCTGAATGGGCCCAAAATATACAGCCTTCAACTTTTTAATATACGAATCTGCTGAGTTAAGGTAGTTTGTTTCGATTTACGTCTAACGGACAAACCTATCTGCATGGATATCCATATCTCAGCTGGCACCATCGTCACCTTTGCCATCTATGCAATTTTGGCACTTGGAATAGTTGGTGGAAAGCTCACTGCTTTTTCCAGGAATGGCTCCATTCTACTCGCCGGCATGCTGATCACAGCCACAATATTTCAACTGATCAATTTTATCGCATTAGGCATTGTGGTGGCGTACTTCGTCAGCGCTCACTTATCCAGACATCAGAACGCTTACATCAGAAAGGAATCCTGGACGCTCGTGATTATCGGTTCTTTGGCATTAGCTATGCACCTTGTGCCCGGCTTTCACAACGAAGTTTTATACCAGTCGCAGGGTATCAGCTCTTCGAGCTTGCCCTTTACACTGAAAGCAGGACTCGACAAGGCCATTGCAGCCATCGTCATCCTAAGCCTTATGCAGGGGCGGCTCCTTCACTGGAAAGCGGGCGAGTTCATTCAGAGAGATTTGCCGATCATGGCAGCTGGTATATCCACCGTATTTATTGTCGGCTATGTCTTGGGAATAAAACTTGATATCAAGTTCGGCGAATTAACCCTGGCATTTGCATTCTTTAATCTGTTTGTTACCTGCCTGGCTGAAGAGGCTTTTTTCAGACTATTAATTCAAGATACCTTATGGAGTGTCATAAAACATAGATATGCCGGCTTGATTGCATTCGCGGTGTCCGCAATACTCTTTACCCTTGCACATTTTCATACGGGCCCCGGTGCTGCCGAAAGAATGTTGTTGATATTACTGGCGGCCCTGCTATATGCCGGAGTTTACTGGAGGTCCAGGCACTATCTGACCTCAGTGACAGCCCACTTCTCATTGAACATTCTGCATTTAACGTTCTTCACGTATCCTGCGACGTTCTGAGGGGTTGAGCTGGCAATATCTGCTGTTCTATGTCGTTCTGTTTCATCAAGCATCCTATCCGCCAGATAAACTACGGAGGAATTCTTCCAGTGTTTTGTTGACGGCCACAGGCTCTTCCACTGTAGAGGTATGCCCTGCCCCGGGGATCACAACCATTCTGGAACCGTTAATCCGATCACGCATCCGTTCGGATTTGGCAGGGATAGTCGCCACATCCTGATCCCCCACAATAATCAGGGTAGGCACATTAATGCTGTCAAGCTGGTCATACATTCCTTTCCTATCGATGACGCCCTTAACAGCTCGGGTCGTTCCGAGTCTTCTATTCGCAATCATGCGCTGTTTCCACAGGGCTCTTTGCTGAGTGCGGGTTGGATCTGTCAGAAACTTCTGACCAAACATAATCGGCATCACCCGCTCAGCCACAATGCCAAATCCAAACCACCGGGCAATAAAATTCAGTTTTCGGTATCGGGGAATATTTTCTTCCGGCTCCGGGTCCGCCGAGGTTTCCAAGAGCACTAGAGATTTGATCAATGTGGGGTAATTGATGGCCAAACGTTGCCCGATAAATCCCCCCATGGATAGTCCGACAAAATGGCAGGGTGCGCAGTTAAGCGTCTTGATCATCTCTGCCGTATCATTGGCCAGAGTATCCATATCATACCCTGAAGCAGTGACTTCACTCTGTCCCTGCCCTCTGAAATCAAAGGTGATACAGCGGTATCGATCCTTTAATGCCTCCACCTGATCATCATACATGCGCCCACTCCACAAGAGCCCGTGAGCAAACACGATAGTTTCGGGACCAGTTCCCTGGTCTTCGTAATACAGGGATACACCGTTTACGTTGATGGTGGGCATCTGTCGTCCCTCTCCTGCTTGGTTTTCTGAAATGTGAAACTTTTAGGTTTCACAAATTTGTTGTACAGCGTAATAACGTAAGTCCTGGAACTTTGTATTGCGAATTCGCGGCCTTATTCTTAATGCTCAGCTTACAAAATTCTTAATGTTCAGCTTACAAAAAACGGAACATGACATAAGCGTCGACAAGTCCAAGTCGCTTGTGCCTGAATGCTTTGGGCAAAGTGCCCGCAATGGAAAAACCTAACGACTTATAAAGCTCAACAGCTGCGACATTGGTACTGACCACATAGTTGAACTGCATAGCTGAAAAGCCTTCTGAACGAGCTCGTTCAAGGCTATGGCAAACTAATGCCCGCCCGACTCCCTTTCCTTGAACATCCGGGCTTACCAGAAAGGTAGCACTTGAAACATGAGCTCCCAAGTCAGGGTAATTAGCTCCCATTTTATACATGCCGATAACACCAGACTCATTGGTTGCGACATAAGCCGGATGTGAAGTAAACCAATCCTGATGAAACGTATCCCGATCAAAGCTTTCACCAAATGGAAGCGCATCACCGGTTTCGATAACTGACTGGAATATATTCCACATCGTGTTGAAATCATCCATTGAAGCAGGTCGAATATCTACCATCTATAAATCCTTTACTATTAGTGGAAATATTTAAATAAGAAGAACAAATTCCCTGTTACTTTTTCACTCTTAACGCCTTTTTGCTCCTTACTGAATAAGCTTACCTGAAACCCCCGAACATTCATTTAGCATAAGCAGACTTCTCTGAAATTCAAATTGTCCTATAGCAAAGAACCATAGTTACCAAAGAACTATCGTTGCTATATAGCTCTATGTCTCCTATTCACTGTTTTCCGCATTCTGACTTCCGCTTCCCCCGCTTCCCACAGACTGTAAGACGATCTTACATACATAAAAAACACCAGGTCGGATACTGATACTGGAACGCTGTCACTTGATTCAATTTCGCTCTAATGGAGTAGTATCCGTGATAAAAATAACGACTAAACAAACCTTCCCTGGAAACACCGTCAATCTAACAGCACTCCTTTATCTGCTATTTAGTATCCTGCTCAGCATCATGATAGGGCCATTGGCCGGTTGTAGTGGAGGATCAACCACCACAACCAAACCCTCTGATTTCGAACCGCCTTTGGAGCCGATTAATGTTGGCGGAGATGGCGATCTTTACGATCCAAAGCGCCTGATTGATGTCAACATTACCATGGCGGCCTCTGATTATGCTGCCATGAAAAAAGAAGGACGCACTCTCGCCAGCACTGCGAGAGAGTGCGTACCCGACTACGAATACACCGAGTTCACCGCCACCGTCACCATTGATGGTGACACCATGAAAAATGTGGTGATCAGGAAAAAAGGATTCCTGGGCTCCCTCAGCCCCAGCCGCCCCTCCATAAAGCTCGATTTTGATGATCTTCATGATGGCCGCACATATCAGAACATGAGCCGCATGACATTGAACAACAACCGCCAGGATCCGTCCAATGCCCGTCAATGCATGGCCTATGATTTGTTTCGCAAAGCCGGGATTGCATCCCCCCACTGCAACTTCGCCCGCGTCAAAATCAATGGTGAAAACCTGGGTATCTTTTCCAATGTTGAACCAGTCAAAAAGCCATTCCTGAAAGAGGCTTTTGGCAACAAGGGTGGCAACCTGTATGAAGCCCAGCTGGCTGATTTTGGCACTTATCTAAGTCAGAAATTTGAACTGAAAACCAACGAATCAGAAAACGACCGTACGGATCTGCAACAGGTAGTAGACACACTCAAGCTATCAGATGCTCAACTTATCGACGCCTTACCGCAGATTCTGGATGTGGACGAATTCATTCGTTTCTGGGCCATGGAAACTCTCCTGGGCTTCTGGGATTCAGCTACAGGCAACGCCAACAATTTCTATATCTATCACTCTACCGACGACAAGCTGCTTCACTTTATTCCGTGGGGTGCCGACACCGCATTCACCGGTGCTCATGTATTCAAACCGGACTCAGGCCCGATGTTTAGAAACCTCAGCCTGGCTGCCCGTCTGTATGACATTGATACCTATCGTGAGCAGTACTTCTCTACCTTGGAAGATCTTCTCAACAACGATTGGAACGAAGCTGCATTGCAGGAAGAATTGAGCCGAATCCGCCTGCTGACAGGCACTCCCGAGGCAGCATTTGAAAGCATCTCCAACTTTATCTCCGGCAAAGGAAGTGAAGGCGATGATGACTATATCGCCTCTCAACGCCAAAAACTGAATGCTGCACTGGCGGATAGCGACGCGACGGGAACAGCGCATCTATTGGAGGATGTTGAGGTCGACTGCAGTCAGCAACCGAAAACGACTAATCTGAGCGGCTCAATTACAGCAAGCAAAGGGACGGATACCGGAACCTTCACATTCACCCTGCCGAACGGCCGTACCGTCATCTCCAACATCATGTATGCAGGCACTAAAGTAGACAGCATTGTTTACTCCCTGACGGACTACACCAATCCCAGCGTTGTCGGCTTACTGTTAATTGGCGTGGACATTAGTGATTTCACAAAAGCCTACGTCATCCAACTGTTTATCGAATCTTCCGATTACAAACCCGGCACACACTCACTACAGGGACTCGCCACCAACGCCATATTATTCGAAGCAGATGATTCCGCACCTTTGGGAGTTAACACCCTGGCCATGGGGGCAACGGGCACAATCAATATCAGCAGCGTTGGCAGCGGCAGCAATGTTGGCGATGTAAAACTCAGCATGAATATGAAACTCGAATATCTACCAGGAGTTGAGTAACGTGCGCCCCCAGGAACCCTTTCCCTGTAGCGGCCATCCGAGCCATTCACTGATAGAGCAGTCCAAGGCTGCTCTGATGAATCGCATGGATTCCAAGTTCATGCTGCTGCAGCCTGAACTGGAAAAGTATCTAGAATGCCTGAAAGGCAATTACACCATGCTGGAGATGGAAGGTTGCCGGTGGTTTACCTACGACACACTCTACTTTGACTCAGGCACATTAGAGCTCTATCAGGCGCATCACAACGGCAAATTGAATCGCTTCAAGGTGCGCACCCGGCATTATGTGGATAGCAATCAATCGTTTCTTGAAATCAAACACAAGAACAACCAACGACGCACCATCAAACACCGGATAGAAGTCGGCTCTCCAGATATTCCATCATCAGAGATTTACCATTTCCTTTACCGCCTGTTGGGCCTGTCGGCTGCAAGGATGCGGCCGGCACTTTTTGTCAGGTACAAACGAGCCACCCTCATGAGCAAGGATTTCCGCGAGCGGATTACCCTGGATGTGGACCTTCAATTTGCTACCGCCGACAAAGCTCAACAGATCGCGTTGCCGGGAATAGCACTGGTCGAGGTTAAATGCGAGCGCAAGCATGAGAACTCTGCAATGACCACGCTTCTGAAGCAGAAAGGGTTAAGACCTCTGGGGTTCAGCAAATACTGCATCGGAACCAGTCTGGTGAAGGGTGACCGGGTAAAGTCCAACCGTTTCAAGCCGGTTCTGAATCGACTGAACAGGCTCCAGCAATTACATCGCTCAGGAGCTCCCATCAAAGAACAATCTCACTCTGCGCCCCAGCACAATTTGGTGCCATTACAGGCCTTCACCATTCCGGGATATACGGACAAAACACTCCCGCACAATGGCACAGATGACAAAAATAATCAGAATCCAAAGGAATCATTATGGAATCAACCATTAACCTCGATTTTTTCATCCGCCTGATCATAAACACCGTCTCCGTTCTGGTACTTATTCGCCTCTATTACAGCTTCTCAAGACACAGAGAAAATGCGGCGTCCTTTATCCTGTTTGGTACCGGTGTTTTTCTGGTTACGGCTTTGCTGCATTCAGCGGAAGTAACCATGGGATTCGCCTTCGGGTTGTTCGCCGTATTCTCCATGCTTCGTTACCGCACAGAAGCCCTGGGCATTAAGGAAATGACCTACCTGTTCCTGGTCATCGCCATGGCGTTACTCGGAGCCGTAGGAGCCATGCAACACCATGAACTCATCGCTCTCAACACCCTGATAATTGCCCTGGCTCTGGTCCTGGAAACCAGAGTACTGCTCCCATTGATTGAGGAGCGCGACGTGGAATACGAAAAAATAGAAAACATTCACCCGGACAGAAGACAAGCCTTACTCGAGGACCTTTCCTTACGAACCGGCCTTGATGTTCTTCAGGTGGAAGTTATCTCGATCAGCTTCCTCAGGGATACCGCTCAACTTCGTTTGCACTACAGAAAAAAGGCTGTGAAATGAATACCATTTTCCAATGGACGCCAATGATGTTGGCTTTACTATGCGTTTCTGCCCATGGGGCAGACTCTCCCGAGGTTCAAGCTCCCTCGTCCGATAGTGTCAAAAACCAGGGCAAAGTCAGGAACCAGGAAGAGGTCATGGATCAGGAAGATGAAGAAGACCACAAAGAGGATGCCAACAACCTGGATATTGATGCCTATCTGAACCTGGGGATTGATCACTATGGATCGTTCCATGATAAGAAGGCGAAGGATTCCACCACCAATTATCTTTTGCGAAAGGCCAAACTGGGATTTGATTATCGTTTAAACAAGGAATGGAGAGCAGAACTGGGATTGAACTACAGTCACGAGGGAAACGACCAGGATCTCGAACTGGGAGACGCCAATATTGATTACCGGGGATTCAAGTTCGCCCATATTCAGGTCGGCCGAATGCTGGAGCCCTTTGGATTTGAACGACTGGGAGGTTTCTCCAGTCTGATCACCAATGAACGCTCACTGGCCACCTCCGTATTCGCACCAGGACGCTCATCTTACGGCATCAGGCTCAACGACAAAAAGAAGGCCTATACCTGGGCGCTGGGTGTTTTTCAGGAATCATCAGATTCCGAATCACCTCAATCCGTCACCGGCCGATTCACCATGGCCCCTGTTCGTGGAGATGCGTTCACTCTTCATATGGGATTGGCCGCTTCCTATCGCGATTTACAGGAACAATCTTTTCAAATTAAAGACGAAGCGGAAGTTTTCAGTGCAGATAATGTGGTTCGAAGCGCCCGATTCGATGCCGACACATCGACGCTACTTGGGGGTGAACTGGCGTGGCTATATAAATCTGTTACTTTCAGCTCAGAAGTCATGTCAGAACAAGTTACCCAAACTGATGACACTCAGTGGGACTATTCCGGATTCTATGCGCAGTTAAGCTTTCTGGTAACGGGCGAACAGCGGGAATACAGCAAGGGCGAATTCAAACGCATCAAACCGCAAAGCCAATATGGTGCTGTTGAACTGGTTACCCGCTTCAGTGCAGTGGATCTTCGGGATCATGAACTCGGGGCAAAAGCCCAGGTACTGTTAATGGGCATCAACTACTATCTGAAAAAGAGCTTTCTTATCAGACTGAATTACCTGATGCCTGACATCAGCGGCAATGCCTTGAATGATAACCCCGAAGGAGACGCCATTACCCTGAGAGCCCAATATCGCTTTTAGCTTCTACCGTAGATCGCAGAGGAAGCGAGAGCACCACCTCTGTCCAGACACCATGCTCACTATCAATTTTTATCGAACCATGATGGTGACGCATGATGGTCTGACAGATACTTAATCCCAATCCCAGGCTGTTGGGGGTGTCCTTGGTGGAATAAAACGGCTCGGTCAGGCGCCGTATATCATTTGACTCAATCCCTCTGCCGTTATCCCGAATACGAATATTCAGGCTGTCCGTCCCTTGCTCAGAGCTGATATCAATCATGGCGGCCTGGTTAACAGGTTTCCCTTCCAGAGCCGAGGAGGCATTCAACATGAGATTAACAAACACTTGAGTCAACGCAGATGGATAACAGCTTACGCTCAAGTTATCCGCCAGGGACACACGGACTTCAACGCCTCTCAGTTCATTCCGGCAGATACGGATGGCAGTATTAATCAATTCACGTACATCTGCCTGTTCCATATCATGATCAGGTTTAGGCTGGGAAAATTCGATCAGATCCGAAACAATATCGGCGATTCTGGATTGGTGTAATATGGCATCATCCAGCGCCTCACCGATTTCCTCATCCCGATTGATGCTCCTGGCATATTGCAACGCCTGTGTAGAGCAATTGACCGGATTCATAATCTCATGCAGCAGCCCTTTTGCCATATGACTCAGAGCTTGCTGCTTTTGCTGTTGAATCAATTTGTCTTCGGTTTCCTGAAGCGACTGAAATGTCGCTGTCAGAAGCTTGTTACGGTCCTTCAGGAGATACTGCAATGCAAACAGGTTGCGAAAAAACCAGCGATTAAAGATGGCTGACAAAGGCGCAATCATAAGACACATCGCAATAAACCAGTTGCTTAGGACAGAAGCTATGGCCCCCGCGACTTCTCCCGGAGTCACCGCCAACCGGGTAGCCAACACCAATAACACCAGATTCAGCGCAATAATCACCAAGGTATGAAAGAGAGACAGCGTAATAAAGCCCAATGAGCTCAGAAAGAAGTGCAATCCGAAGATCGGTACCACGCCTCCTGCGGCATCGATGTATCCCAGATAACTGAACAGGGACATCAGGGAAAACACAATGTATACAATTAACGGCGAGGCATATCGAAGCCGGGTAAATCGATGCAGAAGTGCCAGCCCCACAAGAATGCCCGTGTATACATACGTTAGAAAGTGAACATTGGTATCGGCCTGCCGGGAAAGGCTGAAAATGAACAGCAAGGTACCAAGAATCGTCACCAGCAATGACAGATCAGCAAATAGTGGTAATAGGCGATACTTCACCTGGGCATGATAAAAGCGCTCAAAATGCTGTTGCTTCTTCTCCGGCAACAGCCTGACCTGGGACAGCCCATTCAATATCTTCATACACTGACTTGATTCTGGAAACGCTTCATATACAAAACCAGTTCCGGCAGTCGCTCAAATCCCATTTTGACAAATATCCGGTCTTTGTATGAATGCACGGTTTTATAGGATACCCCCAATTGCTCAGCTATCGATTTCACCGACACCCTTTGCGCCATCAATTGCGCCACCTCCCTTTCGCGGTCTGATAGAGAGTTGAAGACCTCAAGGTCTGCCTCCACAGCCGCTGGCATCGGTCGATAGTGCTCGGCATCCACATACACATGACCATTTTTAATATAGTGGAGTGCTTTGATCAGTTCCTGGACGGGCTGATGTTTCGTAATCACCGACTTGATCCCGGCCTCAAGATAAATTGCCAGGCGATTGGTGCTGATGGTGGAATTCACCAACAACATGATGGAGAGTGACGGATTCTGGGCTAACGCAATTTCTGATATTGTCAGACCATCATTGTCCTTCAGATCCTCTTCGATAATCAGCACACTCGCACCACTATCGGACAACCTGGCAAGCGTATCCACCCCCGTGGAGGACTCACCGACCAGATCCACTTCATCTTGCAGAATTAACTGATACAGCAGGCACTCCCGGAACAGCAGCTTATCTATCGTGATGAAGAGTCTGATGCCTTGGCTACCCATCATGTCTATCCCCCATAACATCCAGCCCTTTCAACATCAGCTTCTTCAACATCCATCCACCTCAACCGCCTGAACCTGGGATCCTGATTTTGAGGGAAAAACTTTGCTGCGCGCCCTCTAGCTCGATTGTTCCCCCAAGTCGACGACAAAGGATATAGAGCATTAACAAAGCTGACTGCTGCTGTAGTAAAGGGCTGGATACTCTGGTCAACGGAGCCAATAGATGGGCATACATTTTTAAGGGGCCGGCACTACCACACCTCAGCTCCCAGTCTGCAGCAGATGCCTCGAATACAAGCGCCTCACGCGACATTCCCGACGACGAAAGAATCAGTTCCAATGCATTCAAAAACCCAACGCATACAGGATTGTCGGCATCAAGGTCTGCCACAGGATCAATAGATGCTTCCCCCATGATGCCGCAATAGGCCTTCAGACTCCCTGCCAACGAACTCAATGATTGCTGCCAGCAGGTCTTGTCAGACCGGGCAAGGGGTTCCAATTGACGACGAAGTTCTTCCTGCACTCCCCGGACGAGTAATTTCTCGACATCGGTCTCGCCACTGGCTCGAAGATGGGACGTATTGGGCGGCAACATCACGACCTTCTCCATATCTTCGAGAAATTGTCGTAGCGTCCCCTCCCCCCCGACACCATCAACAAGGTCAGCCAGCGCTTCGCATAACGCAGTTCTTCGCGTCTGGCATATCCGGCTGAATTCCTGCTTGATGTATGAACGGCTGTCACGATGCATTTGGGTCAGTTTACGGTGCTCATCCAATGCTGCATCAAGGCAGGCTAAAACCTCGCGGGCGTCCCAGGGCTTCTTCTGGTACCTGAATATCTTCCCTTGATTGACTGCACCTAAAGCCACGTCCACCTCCCCATAGGCAGACGTTAAAATCCTGATGATATGGGGCTGACTCCGGCGTAACTCATTCAGCAACTGGTCGCCCTTCATGCCGGGCATCCGCTGGTCGGTCATGATCACCGCTACCGGCTGGCTACGCACAATGCTTAACGCCTCATCCGCATTGGCAGCACAGAGCACATTAAAGCGGTCCTGCATCCGCTCCAACTGTTTGCGAAGGTATTTGGTGGCCGCTTGCTCATCATCCACGATCAAGACCGTTGGGAAAGAGGCCTCCCCGGAAACTTGGGATTCTGGCATCCCAATGGCATCATGCAGCGCCATTTGGGCGGTATACACAAGAGATCGAATCAGGTCGCGATCGTAGCGGCGGGAGAAGCATTTATCCACAACCTGCTTCCCGACCAGTTCAATGACTTCATCAAGGGCAATTCCGTCACTCAATAGAACCTTAAGGCAATGGGGAAAGCGTTGGCTGGCTAATAAAAAAAGCGGGGACTCCAGAGCCTGACGTGCATCAGCCAGGTCGACAAAGACCGCACATATCTCCTGTCCCTGTCGAATCAAAAAATCCAGCGCGAGCTGATCCGAATCACAACAGGTGACGGCAAAGTCCTCACCAAACTGGTCAACAAACCTCTTACATTCAGCTTCATCATCATAACGTAGCAAGACGGGGTATTGCTGACCTGTCGGCATAATAAATAGCGTCCGTGTTTGTTGCGGGCAGATGACTCTGGTTACGCCTGAGTCATCATAAACCATGGATTGTTTTCGAATACTAGCAGTGAGGATATTCATCTATGTAGGATAATCCTACACAGAGATATTGATTCACACCAGTTCAAACAGAATGGGCTGTGCACCTTCCCAGAGCGTCTTGACGCCAAGGGCATGCAGGTTTTCCATGCCTTCAGTAATAGTCAGAAAATGGTTACCCGCGAGTTGCCCCATCTTGCTGGCAAAACAGCAACTTCCATAGGCCATGATGATTTCCGTCTCACTATAACCACCGGGGTAAAACAGAATATCTCCGCGGGAGGGGTGACTGGTGTGATTCTCAAACCCAACCCCCAGCTCATAATCCCCCAAAGGAATCCAGCATCCTTCCCCACTCCAGCGTACATGAATCAGTTTCTGCTGGTATGGCAGAAGATTAAGAAAGGCGGCAACGGTCTGCGGCGCATCCGGGTGGGTCTCAGCAATGAATGTATAGCCACCGGAACTTATTTTTATTCTTTGGACCATGAATCGTCTCCTGTTTTACAAAATATGCCGCATTGGCAAGATACCGGGTTGAATAACGCTATATGTAAGCGCCTCTTAACAATCACTCAGGGACCGCCGGTACATTGAAAAAAGGCCTGTTCGCACTATTCATACAATTCGTACTATTCATACAACTCGTACTACCGGTACAGTTCATATGCCCGGATAAACAGAGCAGATATGCGAAAAACTGTCTATTTTTTGATCTTTTTGTTTTAAATGAACAAGTTAGACAAAAAGTGTTCGACTTTTGTTCAGATCATTGTATGATCAACCATCTGAAGTGTTTCTCAAAAGAATAATAACCTCAAAGAAAAAATAATAAGAATAAGACAACAATAAAAATGTATCCGGGAAAGCTATGGAGACACCAGGAAACTACTCAAAGACCAAAGACCCTCTGAGGATTAGGGATCGTATTTACCTTAATCTGACAATATCTGATCTCACCATAAGCTGGCGCAAACACCAGAGTGTCCGCTTCCGATGTTATCAGGACGGGAGCCAACCCGCTGATGACATTGACGTCTATTTGGCAGACAGCACGCGTCCTGTCATAAGAATCGCACACAACCTTCTGGCCCGTTACCTTCACACCGGTACTGATCTGGTCGCTGAAACCATTAACAGGTCACCCCGAAATCTATTTCAACGACAGCCAGTAGGACCGCACATCCTGAGAGTATGTGTAGAACCTGGCGAGTTGGACTGGAGCAAGATCAATCCCATCATTCAACGTAACAACGATATCGCGTTGAAAGTTGAGGAAGCCAGTTACTTCGCTGGCAGCGATCCTCAGAAGGCACTGGCGATGTATGAAGATGCAGTGAATGATATTTACGACCTTCATTTTGAATCGCCCCTGGCAAGTTACTGGCGCAGGGTGCAGTTTCCGGTAAATGAGCTGTCTGAACTACTGGAAAAAATGGGGGCCTGGGAAGCGGCCTACAAAACGATCGTGACCTATGAAGCCTTTGACGATCAGCTTGGTCTTCTCGCCATTGATCAGTTGGCAGTGGATGACCGTCGTCGTCGCCTGGAGCGCCTGCTCCAGACAAGACGACAGGAGACGGAAGCCGATAATACTATTCGACCAGAGCCTTCTACGCATGACACGATAACCGACGAGAAGGAAATGAAAGGCTCAATACCTGCCCTCAACAGCACGTTAAAACGAAGGGCCTTCAGCTAGTACAAGAGCTTCTGCTAATGAATAAAGAGCCCTCAGCGGATAAACAGGGCGCTTCAACCAGATAACGAAAGACAATCTTCCAGCCAAATAAAAAAGGGGCCAACGCCCCTTTTTTCTATCCCTTCTTCACTTGAATCTGGGAACAATTATCAGGATTTCTCCCGCCAGGAGAACCTCAATTCTCTACTGCCGCGGTTTCTGAGGGAGTAGACTCTTCCTCTTTTCGGGTAACCACCTCAGGAAGGTTCACCAGCTCGGACAGGCCTTTATCTTTCCGCCAGGCCTGCGCTTTGTCTTTAGCCTGATCCAGCTCTTCCTGTTCAATTTTGCCATTCAGGAAGGACACAAACAGCTTCGCCCGATCAAACCCACCCGCAGCACTGAGAATTGCCCATTTCATGGCTTCCACCATGTTGGTTTCTACACCTTCTCCAGTGGCGTATGCATAGGCAAGGTTGAACTGTCCGTACATATTGTTCTGCTGGGCAGCCTCTTCATACAATGAAATGGCTTTATCAAGATCCTTCTCAACACCCTCTCCCTTGGCGTATCGCAAGCCCAGGTTATATTTGGCATTCGAGCTACCGGAGTCCGCTGCCTTCTCCAGCCACTTTGCGCTTTCCTCAAGATTCACTTCAACGCCCCGGCCTTCTCTCAGCATTCCCGCCAGAGCCACCTGTGCGTTCGGATGCCCTTTTTCCGCAGCTTTTAAAAATAATTCGTAGGCCTTGGCCTGGTCCGGTTCAGTGGCAGTCCCACGCTCGTACATCAAACCAAGTAGAAAAATAGCGTCAGGGTGTCCCTGATTGGAGAGCACAGTTAGTGATTCAAAGGCTTTATCAAATTCCTTAGCCTTAACTGCTTCCATGACGTCCTTCATGGTAGCCGCGTGCAACTGGCTGCTGATCACTAGGGTAAAGATCAGTGCACCGAGGGATTTAAGGGAGAATCTCATAATTATTATCTATTCCTGTCGAAAACACGGCGAGCCGATTGATATAAACTCCTGTAGAAAACTAACAAAGTGAATGCACCATCTCAAGCGCATTTGGGGATAACGCATCAACCTGTGATCTGTACCACAATGGAAACAAAAAACCGGGCACAAGGCCCGGTTCAGGATTCAATATAGCGTTGCCACTAGAGCAGCAATTTGCGGATATCGCCCAGCAGCTCACCTAACAAGGCGGTGAATCTGGCTGCATCAGCACCATTGATGGCACGGTGATCGTACGACAGGCTCAATGGCAGCATCAGACGTGGCACAAACCCTTTACCGTCAAATACCGGCTTCATGGATGCTTTGGAGATACCGAGGATGGCCACTTCCGGAGTGTTCACAATCGGAGTGAATGCGGTACCACCGATACTTCCCAGGCTGGAGATAGTGAAACAGCCACCCTGCATTTCGTTGGGCTTGAGTTTCTTATCTTTCGCCTTGGCCGCCAGTTCCGCACATTCGCGGGCCAATTCCCAGATGCCTTTTTTGTTCACGTCACGGATCACAGGAACAAGCAGGCCTGACGGAGTATCTACAGCCATCCCGATGTTGATGAAGTGCTTCTGAATCACTTCTTTCTTTTCCATATCCAACGAAACGTTGAATTGTGGATAAGCTTCCAGTGCGTAAGCACACGCTTTCAACATGAAGGGCAGTGGCGTCAGGCGTACACCTTTTTTCTCCGCCAGAGCTTTCTGATCCTTACGGAATGTTTCCAGATCAGTAATATCCGCGTCATCAAACTGAGTCACGTGAGGCACGGTCAACCAGTTGCGCGACATGTTGTCGGCGGTCAGCTGATGAATCCGGGACATGGGCAATCTGTCGATTTTCCCAAACTGCGAGAAATCAGGCAGCTTGACGACCGGCAGACCCAATCCGGAACCGGCAGCGACGGCACCACCAGCCTTAAGCTGCTGCATACCGGCTTTAACGAATGACTGCACATCTTCTTTGATGATGCGTCCTTTTGGACCGCTTCCTTTAACCAGAGAAAGATCCACACCAAATTCACGTGCCAGCTTTCTCACCGAAGGACCGGCATGAACCTTACCACCAGATGCAGATACTTCAGCAACCGAAGACTGTGCAGGCGCAGGTGCCGCTGGAGCAGGTGCTGGCTGAGGAGCCGCCGGTGCCGGCTTGCTCTCAGTGGCAGGAGCAGGCTGAACAGCCCCGCCCTCGACTTCTACTTCAATGACAGGTGAGCCTTCACTAACCGTATCATTGGCTTTCACCAGAACCTTTTTGACAACGCCCGCCACTGGCGATGGAACTTCCATTGTGGCCTTGTCAGATTCCAGTACCAGAATGGAATCATCCACTGCGATCTTATCACCTGGAGATACGGTTACCTCAATCACTGAGACGCCGTCAAAACCACCGATATCCGGAACAGTGATCGTCTGCAGGCCGCCCGCTTGCTGAGGCGCCGCCGCAGGTGCGGTTTCTGGTGCAGGTGCGGCTTCCGGTTGCGGAGCAGGTGTTGCCGGAGCAGCGGTTGCACCACTTTCAGGAACCAGCATTTCTGCGATCGGAGTGCCTTCACTGACCTTACCATTCACTTCAACCAGCAGCTTCTGAATTTTCCCGGCCATGGGCGCAGGAATTTCCATCGTAGCTTTATCGGTTTCCAATACCAGGATCGGATCTTCAGCTGCTACTTCGTCGCCTTCCTTAACGCTGATTTCGATAATGGCAACATTCTCAGCACCACCCAGGTCAGGCACAGTAACGGTTTCCAGCCGGGTTCCACCTGCTGGAGCTGCAGCGGCGACAGGTGCGGCCGGAGCCGGTGCAGGCTCAGCAGCAACCGGCGCTTCAACTTTTGCCGGCTCAGCAGGTGCTGACGCAGCACCTTCGCCACTCATCAGCATGACCACATCGCCTTCGTTAACCTTGTCACCAATGGCGACTTTCAATTCAGCAATCTTGCCTGCATAAGTGGCCGGAATGTCCATGGACGCTTTGTCGGATTCAAGCACGAGCAAAGGATCATCCACGGAGACTTCGTCACCGGCTTTTACATAAATTTCGATTACCTCAACATCGGTTGCTCCGCCGATGTCAGGAATTTTGACTTCGATATTACTCACGTCAATCTCCTTCTATCAGCAGCTGATGGGGTTTGGTTTGTTAGGATCGATGCCGTATTTCTTGATCGCATCGGAGACTACAGAGCGCTCAATCTTATCTTCGCGGGCCAGACAATCCAGGGCGGCTACCACCACATAGTATCTGTCCACTTCAAAATGATGACGCAACTTCTCGCGGGTATCACTGCGACCGAAACCATCGGTACCCAGAACATGAACCGTTTGCTGAGGAATAAACTGACGGACCTGATCCGCAAACAGACGCATGTAATCGGTAGAAGCCACAACCGGGCCCTCGCGATCCTTGAGCATCTGCTTCACATAGCTCTCACGGCGTGGCTCTTCCGGATGCAACATGTTCCAGCGGCGTACATGGTGACCATCACGCGCCAGCTCGGTAAAGCTGGTGACAGACCATACATCGCTATCAACGTTGTAATCCTTCTTGAGCAGCTCAGCTGCCGCCAGAACTTCGCGGAAAATAGTGCCACTGCCCAGTAACTGGACCTTAGCATCACCTTTACTTTTCTTGCCGCTTTCCTGGAACAGGTACATTCCTTTGATGATGCCTTCTTCCGCACCCTTCGGCATTTCCGGATGTGCGTAGTTTTCGTTCATCAAGGTGAGGTAGTAGTACACGCTTTCGTTCTCGGCATACATGCGACGCATACCTTCACGAACGATCACTGCCACCTCATATCCGAATACCGGATCATAAGAGATACAGTTAGGAATCGTAGCAGACAGGATATGGCTGTGGCCGTCCTGGTGCTGCAGACCTTCACCGTTCAATGTCGTACGACCTGCGGTACCACCCAGCAGGAAGCCACGGGCACGCATATCACCAGCAGCCCAGGCCAGATCACCAACACGCTGGAATCCGAACATGGAGTAATAAATGTAGAACGGAATCAGCGGGTAATTGTTAGTGCTGTAGGATGTAGCAGCCGCCATCCAGGCAGACATGGCACCGGCTTCGTTAATCCCCTCTTCGAGGATCTGGCCGTTTTTGTCTTCCCGGTAGTACATGATCTGGTTACGGTCATTGGGAACATATTTCTGACCTTCAGAAGTATAAATCCCCAATTGACGGAACATCCCTTCCATACCAAATGTACGAGCTTCATCAGGGACGATTGGAACAATGCGCTTACCGATTTGCTTGTCTTTGGTCAGAGTGTTCAGAACACGAACAAACGCCATGGTGGAAGAGATCTCACGATCGCCACTTCCTTTCAGCACGGCATCAAAGTCAGACAGCTTAGGGATCGGCATGGGCTGCGAATCCGGCTGACGCTTCGGCAGATACCCTCCCAGACTTTCCCGGCGCTTCTTCATATAAAGCATTTCCGGAGAATCCGGGGAAGGACGGTAATATGGCAAGTTCTCAATTTCATCATCAGAAACCGGCACCCCGAAACGGTCACGGAATTTCTTCACCGTCTCAATATCCAGCTTCTTCAACTGGTGGGTCGTGTTCTGGGCTTCACCCTGCTCACCGAATCCATAACCTTTAACGGTATGGGCCAGGATGACCGTCGGCTGACCTTTATGGTTCACTGCCGCATGATAAGCTGCATAAACTTTGTATGGGTCATGGCCGCCCCGGTTGAGCTTATAGATGTCTTCGTCAGACATGCTCTCAACCAGTTTCAACGCCTCAGGATCTTTACCGAAGAAATGTTCCCGGGTATAGCCGCCGCCGTTGGATTTGAAATTCTGCATTTCGCCGTCGACCGCAAGGTCCATCTGGCGCTGCAGGGCACCGTTGGTATCTTTCTCCAGAATTGGATCCCACAGACGTCCCCAAACCACTTTCTGGACATTCCAGCCAGCGCCACGGAAGATACCTTCGAGCTCCTGGATGATTTTGCCGTTACCACGAACAGGACCGTCCAGACGCTGGAGATTACAGTTGATGACGAAAATCAGGTTATCCAGACGTTCACGTCCGGCCAGGCCGATCGCCCCAAGAGTTTCCGGCTCATCACACTCGCCATCACCCACGAAACACCAGACTTTACGTCCTTCAGTGGTGGTCATTTCCCGGTTGTTCAGGTACTTCATCACATGAGCCTGATAGATTGCCTGGATTGGCCCAAGCCCCATGGAAACGGTTGGGAACTGCCAGTAGTCAGGCATCAGCCATGGATGCGGATAGGAAGACAGACCGTTGCCGTCCACTTCCCGACGATAGTTATCCATCTGCTCTTCGGTAATACGGCCTTCCAGGAAGGAACGGGCATAAAGACCTGGGGAGGTATGCCCCTGCCAATAAATCAGGTCACCCTGGCGCTTTTCGTCACCGGCATGGAAAAAGTAGTTAAAACCAACGTCATACAGTGTGGCGATGGAAGAAAAGGAGGATAAGTGCCCACCCAGATCACCTGGACGCTTGTTGGCACGCAAAACCATCACCAAGGCGTTCCATCTCACCAACGAACGAATACGACGCTCCATGAACAGATCCCCCGGCATGCGGGCTTCCTGGGAGGCTGGAATCGTATTCCGATAGGGAGTGGTAATAGAGTATGGCAGCTGCGTCCCATCCCTAGTTGCCCGCTCAGCAAGCCGAGTCAGCAGATAGGTCGCACGCTCGATGCCCTCGTTTTCAAGAACGGACTCAATAGACTCGAGCCATTCCTGGGTTTCGATAGGATCGGCATCTTGATGCATAGAGGTTACTCCTTTTAGAGCTAGAGTTTGTAATTGTGTTACAGGTTGACGAGCCCCTCGTGAGTGCTCACCAGCCGAAAAACTTTCCGGAGTCCCCAGCGGAGTTGCAGACCAACTCCTTGAATAAAGTGACCGTGCACAGCCAGGCTATGACGGTAATTGATACACCCTGCAGCAATTTTTACCGGTCTGTCTTGAACGCAGACTCAGTTGCCGGTACTGAAACCCGGACACCCATTGGGCATCCCTCGCGGTTTCTTAATCCAGATTCTGCAAGCGCCTCAGTGAACGCAGATTCCTGGACTCAGCCCGGCTTTTTTCTAATAGTATTTCTTCTACATAAGCAAGATGGTCGTGGGCTGCCGACCGAGACTCCTGTGGGTCTCTCGCCAACACCGCGTTTTTCAGCCGCGTGTGCTGATCTTTGATCCTGCTTCGCATCACCTCTTCTTCGTACAGGTAATGCAAGTTGCTCACAATATTCTGTTTTAGCAACGTAAACAATGCGCGCATAGTATGAAGTAACACAACATTATGCGCCGCTTCCGCTATCGAAAGATGAAACTCGGCATCAGCCCTCGCCTCGTGCTCCGAATCTTTGACTTCGTGATAGTGCAACCAGTCCTGATAGCGCTTTTCGATAATCTTGCGATCAGCTTCTGTACCTCGTATTGCTGCATAATAGGCAGCAACACCTTCCAGAGCATGTCTGAATTCCAGCAAATCGTATTGGGATTCCGGGTGCTGGCTGATCAACGCGAACAATGGTTCAGTATAGCTGTTTCCCAGATCCTGGGAGACATAATTGCCGCCACCCTGGCGACGTACCACCAACCCCTTGGCTTCCAGCTTTTGAATCGCTTCCCTTACCGAGGGACGAGACACTTCAAACTGGACTGCTAAAGCCCGCTCCGGGGGTAATCGCTGGCCGGGCTTCAGGCTACCTTCCAGAATCATCTGTTCCAGACTATCCAGAATGACATCAGCCAACTTGGGCTGTTTTAACGGCTTTACCTGGGCCATGACGCCGACGGCTTCTCCTGCAAGTAAGCTTAGCATGATATCGGAATGGTATGACCACTCAACTGGTATGACCAATCCGAGCGGGCGGGAGACTAACATATCTGCTGAATCTACGCATCAGAGCTTAGACCAAAGTCTAAATTGAGCACTTTTTAAGCAGATTATCCCACCCTCCTATTGACTCTCATGAGAGTCCATCATACTTTAACAAAAGCTTTTGGTAAATTGGTATTACCAATTTCGTCAAACAAGTGTTTAAAATTTCCATCTGATTTTTCTCTATTCAGAACCTCTAATCAGACCCCTGTTGAATGCACTTGTTGGTAACCGACAGCTCTGAATTGACAATAAATGGCTTTATATTGGCGACCGATAGCTCTTGATTGGCATTCGCTAGCCCTGAAAATAATTGAAAACCACAGTATGCACGGCACCACTATGACCAGAGACTATCCGGAAAAGCCCAAGCAGGTTTACTTCTTCGGCACCTGCCTTATCGACCTGTTTTACCCTGAAGCAGGCCTCCACGGCATACAACTTATTGAACGGGAAGGTATCGCTGTGTTCTTCCCTCCTGAGCAATCCTGCTGTGGACAACCGGCCTACAATTCTGGTTACGATGACGAGGCCCGATCCGTTGCGGCAGCCCAGATCGCCTGTTTCCCGAAAGACATCCCCGTCGTTGTGCCGTCAGCTTCCTGCGCCAGCATGATCAGAGAGCAATATCCTTCCTTATTTGAAGGGTCCTCCCTGGAACAGGCTGCCCGCTCACTGGCGGAACGGACATATGAATTGACAGAGTTCCTGGTTGAGGTATGCCACATTCAACTCAAAGATCAGGGAGAGCCCGTCAAAATCGTTGTGCACCACTCCTGCAGCGCCCAGCGTCACATGCGAACATCCCATCAAACACAGAAACTGCTGAATCAGCTTGGCAATGTCGCTGTAGTCCAACAGGAACGCGCCAATGAGTGTTGCGGTTTCGGAGGCACTTTTTCTGTAAAGGCCCCAGAGATATCCAACGCCATGGTGCAGGACAAATGTGACAGCCTGATGGCCACGGGAGCTCAACAGCTGGTTACGGGGGATTGTGGCTGCATGATGAATATTACCGGAGCCATTGAGAAACGAGGCGATCAGCTGAATGGTAAACACGTTGCTTCATTTATATGGGAGCGCACCCAATGACAACTCAGGATGCAGGCCATATCAACCTCAACTTCAAGAACCGTGTCAACGAGGCTCTCGCAGACCAGGAACTACGAGGAAATTTTCGTGGAGCCATGGATTTTCTCATGCAGAAGCGCGCCGCCATGTTCCCGGACCAAGAGGACCTGGAAGCATTACGGAAAAGAGGTGAACAGGTCCGAAATCGATGCCTGCAACAACTGCCGGACCTGCTCGAACAACTGGAAGCCCAATGTGTTAGCAACGGCATCCAGGTGCATTGGGCTGAAACTGCCGAGCAGGCGAATAACATTATCCTGGGCATCATGCGGGATCATCAGGCAACACGCATGGTCAAAGGAAAATCCATGGCATCTGAGGAAATCGGTCTGAACCATTTCCTCGCAGATCACGGCATTGAAGCCCTGGAAAGTGATATGGGTGAATACATTGTCCAACTGGACCATTCCACCCCCTCTCATATCATCATGCCGGCGATTCACAAAAATAAACAGCAGATAGCGCGTCTGTTTCATGAAAAGACTCCTGGCGTCGAATATACCGAAGATGTGGACAAATTGATTGGAACCGGCCGTGAGGTGCTGCGCCAAAAGTTTTTTGAAGCGGAGGTTGGTTTGTCAGGCGTCAACTTCGCTGTCGCCGAAACAGGCACGCTATGTCTGGTGGAAAATGAAGGTAACGGCCGTATGAGTACAACCGTTCCTCCAGTACATATCGCGCTTTGCGGCATAGAGAAAGTCGTCCAGTCCCTTGCTGATATTCCTCCGCTCTATCGCTTACTTACCCGGTCTGCCACCGGGCAGGCAATCACAACTTATTTCAACATGATCAGTGGGCCACGCAAGCCTGATGAATTGGACGGGCCTCAAGAAGTGCATCTGGTGCTGCTGGATAATGGCCGCTCCCGTATGTATGCGGATAAGCAACTTCAACAAACCCTGCGCTGCATACGCTGCGGAGCATGCATGAATCATTGCCCGGTTTACACCAGAATAGGCGGGCATGCCTATGGCTCCACTTATCCGGGCCCCATTGGCCAGGTCGTTTCCCCGCAGATCTGGGGATTGAACAATGCAGGCAATATCACCCAGGCCTGCTCCCTGAACGGTGCCTGCCGAGACGCCTGCCCGGTGAATATTCCTTTGCCGGATCTGATTCGACGATTACGACATGACGGCAACAACAGCACAGCAGAAGGTCAGACCGCCGGTCAGGGACAACTGCGCAAACCGGCTGAAGCCGTGATATGGAAATTCTGGGCCTTGTTGAATCGATCCCCTCTTTTATACCGGCTGACATTGTGGAGCGCCACCCGGTTCCGCAAACTGATTCCATCTCATATCGGCCCCTGGACTCGCTACCGTTCTGCGCCAAGACCTGCGTCCAAATCTCTGCACGATCTGATGAAAGCATCCGGAACTCAGACAAATCACCCAACGAATCAGCCATGAGTGGTACCAAGGCCATGATGAACAGTCGTCACAACATACTTCAACGTCTTCGCCAATACCGCACCAGCATGCCTGCACACGAACAAATGGAAAATCCGACAGCCGGAGTGGTTGAAGTCGAAAATAAGGTAGGTGCCTTTACGGCAGCCATGGAAGCTGCCCATGGAGAGGTCATACCTACCACGTCAGAACACTGGCGTCGCGATTTGTTCGAGCATCTGCGCGCCCAGGCAATTCACAATCTGATGATTGCTGACCAAAGTCGTTTTGCGGACTTACTACTGCAGGAAAACACAGGAATTGAACTACTTCCCTATAACCAAGCATTTGAATCGATGAAGGACGATCTATTTCATCGGGTAGCGGCAGGCTTTTCCGTCGCCAGCGCGGGCATAGCGGAAACCGGCACGCTAATAGTGAAGTCCGGCCCCGGAGAGCCGAGAACATTATCCCTGGTGCCGCCGGTTAACTACGTCTGGCTGGATGCGAACACCCTATATCAAAATCAGTTTGAAGCCTTTGCAGATAAGGAATATATGAAGCCATTACCCACCAACCTGTTGCTTATCTCGGGACCATCCAAAACTGCCGATATCCAGCAGACCCTGGCTTATGGCGCCCATGGTCCAAAACGCCTGATTGTGCTTTTGATCGATGGCTGACGACTGTTCAAGGGCTAACGACTGATCAAAGACAGACGCCAAGCCCCGTCAATACCGCGAAGGATTTGAGAATCCTCTAGCGAAGAAGTAAACAGCGATATTGGGAACTGAGATGACATCCAACCTGACAGCATTTATTCAAAAGCTCGCCACCCAGATTCCGTCTGACCGGTTAATCCAGGACCAACTTCGGCGCCTGGCCTACGGAACTGATGCGAGCTTCTACCGGCTGATTCCTCAGCTTGTAGTAAGAGCGGAGTCTGAAGCCGAGATTGTTCATCTGATCAAATCAGCTCAGGAGTTTGGCGCTCCACTGACCTTTCGGGCAGCCGGCACCAGTCTGTCAGGCCAAGCGGTGACGGACTCCATACTCGTACAACTGCAGGGCTGGAGACAGCACGAGATTTTGGAAAACGGCAGCAGGATCAAGCTTCAACCCGGTATCATCGGCGCTCACGCCAACCAATATCTAGCGCCTTTCTCCCGTAAAATAGGTCCCGATCCAGCTTCTATTAATGCCGCCAGAATCGGAGGCATTGCCGCCAACAATGCCAGCGGTATGTGCTGTGGAACGAAACATAACAGCTACCACACCCTGGCTGATATGCGACTCATTCTTGCTGACGGCACCATATTGGATACCGCAGACCACAACAGTCGCCTCACCTTTGCACAGACTCATGGTGACGTTCTGCAGGGATTACTGAAGCTTCGGCAGAAAATTCTCTCCAACGCCAATCTGGAGAAGAAAATCCGCCACAAGTACCGCCTTAAAAACACCACAGGATACGGCCTGAACGCCCTGCTGGACTATGACGACCCCATTGATATTTTGACTCACCTTATGATTGGTTCAGAAGGGACATTGGGGTTCATTTCCAACATCACCTACCAAACTGTTGAGGACCATCCCTGCAAAGCAACGACTCTGGTTTTCTTTGCCGATGTAAAAACCACCTGTGAGGCCGTCTCCGCACTGAAATCTTCACCCGTCGATGCGGTTGAACTGATTGACCGCCGAGGACTATCAGCGATAGAAAGCAAATCCGGTGTCCCCGATTTCGTGAAACAGCTACCAGATGGTGCAGCAGCTCTCCTCATTGAAACCAGAGCAGCCGATCAGTCATTGTTGAATGACCGGAAGGAAGCCATTTCTCAAGTCCTGTCCGGATTCACGGTAATCAATCAACTGCCATTTACGGAAGTCCCGGAGCAAATCGCCCAGTTGTGGAATATTCGCAAGGGCTTGTTTCCCGCCCTCGGCGCACTGCGTAACACAGGCACTACGGTAGTTATTGAAGACGTGGCCTTCCCGGTTGCGGATCTCGCTGATGGCGTATTAAAACTACAGTCATTATTCGATCGACACCAATACCAGGATGCATTGATTTTCGGCCATGCCCTGGAAGGTAACCTGCACTTTGTCTTTGCCCAGGATTTGAATGATCCGGCCGCTATCGACCGGTATCGCGACCTGATGGAAGATGTTGCCCATCTGGTTGCCGTGGAGTACGGAGGGTCTCTGAAAGCAGAGCATGGCACGGGCCGTAATATGGCTCCCTTTGTCGCCCTGGAATGGGGAGAAGAAGCTTACGCGATTATGCAAGAGATAAAGGGATTACTGGACCCCAACAACATCCTGAATCCCGGGGTGATCCTGAACTCTGATCTTGAAGTCCACTTGAAAAATCTGAAGCCGATGCCGGTGGTAGACTCTCTGGTCGACAAATGCATTGAATGTGGATTTTGCGAACCCGTATGCCCCTCCAGAAATCTTACACTCACGCCACGTCAAAGAATCGTTATTTCGCGGGAAATAGCACGGTTGGAGACAAGCAATGAAGATTCCGCCTCTTTGGCAGAATTGCAAAGGGACTACCTCTATCAAGGTGACGACACCTGTGCTGCCTGCGGGCTCTGCGCCACCAGCTGCCCTGTCGGCATCAACACCGGAGATTTGACCAGGCTGCACCGCCACCGGCAGAACCTACCTCAGGCAGGGAAAGCCCAGTGGGCAGCAGGTCACTTCGCTGGAATGACCGCCACCACCAGAGTCATGCTGGCAGCCGCCGACAAAATGCACCAGTTGTTAGGCCCCGGAATTCTTGGAGGTGCCAGTTCTACGATCACGAAAGTCAGTGGAGGAAAGGTTCCGACCTGGCATCCTTATCTACCCAAAGCGGCGCCGCGCCTGCCAACCAGTAAAAGGACTCCAAGTTCTGGCAGCCCGCCCTGCCAGCCAGATGACCTTGTATACAAGGCTGTCTATTTTTCCAGCTGCGCTACCCGAACCATGGGACCGGCAAGAGGGGATGCTAATTCACAGGCAGTTACACAGGCCAATCTGTCACTACTGAAAAAGGCCGGTTATGAAGTTATTTTCCCAGAGTCCCTGGACAGTCTTTGTTGCGGCATGCCATTTCAAAGCAAAGGCTTTTTCGACACAGCCAATCAAAAGGCAGAACAACTCCTGAGTGCCCTATGGCAAGCCAGCGAATATGGAAAGTATCCCATCTTTTCCGATACCAGCCCCTGCACCATGCGATTACTGGATCAGGTCAAAACACTTCCTGAATTCCAGCAAATTCACATTCTGGACACCGTTGAATTTATTCATGACCACTTGCTTCAGCGTCTTGAAATTCATCCCATGAACCAACCCACTGCCCTGCATATAACCTGCAGCACCACTAAAATGGGGCTTGCAGGAAAACTCACCCATATTGCCAAGGTCTGCTGCACTGAGATCTTTATCCCGGAAGATATCACCTGTTGCGGATTCGCTGGAGACAAGGGCTTTTCCCGCCCGGAACTCAATGCCTCGGCCCTGTTGCCATTGAAGGCTCAGGTGGAAGAAAAACAATGCGAGTCAGGAGTTTCCAATAGCCGTACTTGTGAAATAGGTCTGTCACTGCACTCAGGCATCCATTATCACGGAATCAGCCTGCTGGTGGATGCTGTCAGCCAGCCGAAGCCAAACTGACGGAAGTCATCGGCCTGCCTGTAAGAGGCTCCTACAAGGAAATCCTGAGAACGAGTTCAAATAAAAAGGAATTTGGAGGTTATATCTCGTTATCCCACTTCATTGGCAGGTGGGTACGGGATAGACTACAAAACACAATATTTCGTTACGTGAACTTACATATAATCCGCTCCGGAATATCCCTGCTTTGGAAACTCGGTAGGAATATCGTCTGCTGCGACTCACTCTCATAAATTTGGCTCTGGGAAGTCTCGACCAAACCAACGCCGGGGATGAACGATGAACGCCTGCTCCTTGTTTGCCAAAGGCTGCCTGTTAAGCGGGTTTGTCTTACTCTCAGCCAATCTGGCAGCCGTTGAACAGTTAGATGAATCAGGACTTGCGGAAATTCACTTCCCCGGATTACCTGCCGCTTCTGCCGGTACTTCCCTAGAGGTTGACGGCGTCTCTCAGCAGATCGCCGAGACAGCGACGGCAGAAGCCCACGCCCACGTGCGAAAGGAAATGATCGTCGCCAACGAAACACCCAATCAACCCAACTCGCCCGCTGTGGAGGAAATTCATCAGGAACAGCTACAGCGCACTTCCCTGGTGACCTATTCAGAGATCACCCAGAGCAACAACCAGGTTGAAAATTCATTGGCTGAGGTCGTGATTAATTTCGACAAAGCAGACAATTACAGTCATTCACATGACGTGGACAAGGGCGTCAATATCAACCTGTCCAACACCGTGAATCAGGTTGAGATCTCCAATATGCGAAGCACCTTGAGCACAGACGATAATCGGGGCAACTTTGCAATCCAATCCATGTCCGTCGAAGCGAATATCATCATCCAAAGTCGCTAAAGGAACACGCGTCTCCAAGCACGCGGATTAAACTTTGGATGGCAGCATTTTCGACGACCGCTAAAGCAAAGCAATACATTTAAGCAGCAAAACCTACATTAATGCAGCAAGGCGTATAATTGACGCCGGTACTGACGTACCAGGGGATGAGCAGCGCCCAGCATATCGAACAACTCAATCAGTGTGCTTCGGGCCTTTCCGTCATTAAATTCCCGATCGACCCCTAGAATCTGCATCAGGCGACTGATGGCTTTATCAAAGTCATCCGACATCACATCGTGCATCGCCAATTGGAACAACGTATCCAGATCTTGCCCATCCTTGGCCAGCCGCTGCTCCAGCTTATTTCGCGGCTCCAGCTCATCAGCTTTCTCGGCAAATCTCAGACGAGATAAAAGCTGCTTATATTCGGAGTTGTCTCTCTGGTCTTTAGGAATGCTATCGATGATCTGCCGACACTCATCTATGCTTCCCTGGGTTAATTTTAGTGAGGCAATGGCAAGCAACACGTTGGCATTGCCCGGATCGGCCAGGTTCATTTCCTGAAGTATTTCAAAGGCCTGATCTAATGCCCCTTCGTCGATGAGTTGCTTGGCTTTATCCAATCTGTCCTCTGCAGGACTGGAAACATGGGGCTCCAGGAATTTCCTGACCTGGGACTCCGTTTGAGCGCCGGATAAATCTCCTGCGATACGCCCCTGCACAATTAATTTGACGGTTGGCAGACTACGAACACCAAAATGAGCCGTCAGCTCCTTCTGCTGGTCTGCATTGACCTTAGCCAATAGCACTGCCCCTTGATAATCTGACACCACTTTTTCCAGAACGGGCATTAGCTGCTTACATGGAGCACACCAGTCGGCCCAGAAATCCACCAAGACCGGCATTTGCATGGATTTTTCCACCACCGCAGTCTGGAAATTCTGCAGATCTGCATCGAATATCATTTCAGAAGACATCAGGGCCGTTCTCTTTAGATTATGGTTAATTGCTCATGCCCATACAGGCACGCCTACATTCTATTTATTGAAAGAATACGTTTATCTTATAGAAAGAATACGTTTATCGAAGAACACATTTACAGACGAATATGTGGGCAAGTCGAGAATTTTGCAATCTCTCATTACCTCATGAATGACATTCGAATTCCTGAAAAGTTTTTAAATATGCCCAGGGGTTTAAGTCCGGCTCAATCACCCCTACTTAATGAATAATTGGTAGCAAACCGGACAACGGAATTCAAAAGTATCATGAGCGAATTAGAACTGGAAAACGAGCTGGATCTCGAAGCGGAATTTATCAGCCGCGACGAGGGAGACATTGAAGGCGAGCAGTCGGGAACCCTGATTCTTCCACATCAGGTTCTTCCCAAACGAATCTATCTGTTGCCGGTAACCAACCGTCCATTTTTCCCAGCCCAGGTGCAGCCGCTGGTGTTCAATGCCCCTCAATGGGAAGAAACGCTTAAACGCGTCGCCAACACCGACCATAAGGTACTGGGTCTGTGTTTCGTGGAAGACGACTATGATCCACAACAAGTACCCGACAGCGACTCGCTCGCCACTTATGGCTGTGTGGTAAAAGTACACAAGCCATCCCGACAGGAAGATAAATTCCAGTTTATTGCCCAGGGACTGCAACGCTTCAAAATCGTTCAGTGGTTACGAAGGACACCACCATATCTGGTGGAAGTCGAATACCCTCAGCCGGCCAAAGAGTCGGAGAATGAAATTAAAGCCTACGCCATGGCGCTGATCAATACGATTAAAGAGCTGTTGCCGTTGAATCCTCTGTACAGCGAAGAGCTGAAAAACTACCTCAGCCGTTTCAGCCCGGATGAACCCTCCGCTCTGGCCGATTTTGCTGCAGCCATTACTTCAGCCAAAAGCCACAAATTACAGGATGTGCTGAATACAGTACCGCTACTGAGCAGAATGGAAAAAGTCCTGCTATTGCTGAAAAACGAGCTGGAAGTTGCCCAACTTCAGACTCGGATCAGCGCAGAGGTCAATGAAAAAATATCGGAAAGGCAACGGGAATTCTTTCTGCGGGAACAACTCAAAATCATCCAGAAAGAACTCGGCCTGGCAAAAGACGACCGTACCGCTGACGTTGAGATGTTCAGCGACCGCATGGCAGCCCTGGAACCGCCGGAGCATGTAAACCGCCGCTTTGAGGATGAGCTTAAAAAGCTATCAGTCCTGGAAACCGGCTCACCGGAATACGGTGTCACCCGAAACTACCTGGACTGGTTAACCCAGGTGCCTTGGGGCCACACATCCAAGGACAAATTGGATATTTCTCACGCACGGGACATTCTCAACCGCGAGCACGATGGCCTCGCTGACGTAAAAGACCGCATTATCGAATTCCTGGCGGAAGGCGCGTTCAAAGGTGAAGTGTCCGGCTCTATTCTATTGCTGGTTGGACCGCCGGGTGTGGGAAAAACCTCTATAGGTAAATCGATTGCCAGCGCTCTGGGGCGCGAGTTCTATCGCTTCAGCCTCGGGGGCATGCGTGATGAAGCGGAAATTAAAGGACACCGTCGAACTTACATAGGCGCTCTTCCGGGCAAAATGGTGCAGGCGCTGAAGGATGTCGGCACAGCCAACCCTGTGATCATGCTGGATGAAATCGACAAGATCGGCTCCTCTTACCAGGGGGATCCAGCCAGTGCATTACTGGAAACTTTGGATCCAGAGCAAAACAGCGAGTTCCTGGATCACTATCTCGACTTACGCCTGGATCTTTCAAAAGTTCTGTTCGTGTGTACTGCCAACCAGCTTGATACCATCCCCGGGCCTCTTTTGGACAGGATGGACATCATCAGACTGTCTGGATACATCACCGAGGAAAAAGTCGCGATTGCACGGAACCACTTATGGCCTAAACTCCTTAGCAAAGCCAAGCTGAAGAAAAAACAGCTGGTGATTTCAGATCCTGCATTAAAGGAGCTGGTTGAAGGCTATGCCCGTGAAGCAGGTGTCCGGACGCTGGAAAAACTGCTACACCGCATCGTGCGTAAAGCCATTGTGAAGCTGATGGAGCACCCTGAGAAAAAAATCAGCGTCGGCATCAAGCAACTGCATGAATATCTTGGCCCTCCGTTTTTCAAAAAAGAAACCAGCTTAGGGGGCGTGGGAGTGGTAACCGGACTAGCCTGGACAGCAATGGGCGGAGCGACACTCCCTATTGAAGCGCAACTGATTCACTCCAGCAATCGAGGATTCAAACTTACCGGAAAGCTGGGTGATGTCATGCGGGAATCGGCAGAAATCGCCTACAGTTATGTTTCTGCCAATCTGAAAAAATTCAAAGGTGACCAAGCGTTTTTCGACAAGGCCTTTGTTCACCTGCATGTTCCAGAGGGGGCCACTCCCAAAGATGGCCCAAGTGCGGGCATTACCATGGCCACGGCGCTATTGTCCCTCGCCCGAAACCAATCGCCTAAAGCGAACGTGGCGATGACAGGAGAACTAACCTTGACCGGTCAAGTATTCCCGGTAGGAGGTATTCGAGAGAAAGTCATTGCGGCCAAACGTCTGGGAATTAAAGAGGTCGTATTACCTGAAGCCAATCGCAGGGACTTTGAAGAATTGCCGGACTATATAAAAGCAGGAATGACGGTGCACTTTGCCAAAAACTTCCAGCAGGTTCAGAGCATCATGTTTGAAGGCTGAAGCCTGCTGAAAAGACAGGACTCAGGGAGATTTAACGGCCCTCAGAGCTCCATACCAACTGGTGGTGGAGCTCTGGGTATTATCTCCGTCAGTCATGATGGCAATCGCTGAAACTGGAGGCGGCTCATAGCCAAAAGCTGCGACAAAATCCTCCCTCAGATTACGTTCCTGACTCACCCACCGCCCCGCCTGGTCATTACCGGAATTGACCAACACCATTTTCACTCTGCCGGTATATGGATTGTCGACAATCGTACCCACCTTACCCCGATTAGCCCATATATAAGACAAGGTTGCCAGTGGTGGTGTTTCTCCGTAGATCAATTCATAGGACTTTACCTGCAGTTTTTCCCACCAGCTCAGTTCCACTCCGGAAGAGTCAAAAGTGATGTATACACGAGCGGGATAATCATCCCCGGACTTCTTAGTGAAATCGCCTCGCTCATAGACGGATGATATCTTCCAGCTCCACTGCAATATCGGAAATTCCGAAACAGAATATTCGATCTCGCGGATAATCCCTGAAGCCGAACGATCAGCATTTGCCTCAACGGCAATAACATCGCCGTCTTTTACAATCCGGTAGCGTGTATGTTGGGAAATTTTAGGGAAAAAGACCGGCTTCCAGTTCTCAGGCAGGCCCTGATCCGCAATATCTGACTCCTGTAACCCCAGCAGTTCAAGCCTGTTTTCCATGCTATCTGCCCAGCTGCCGCCTGCCCCTACCAGGAACAAACCTCCAACGCCCACCACCATGGCAAAGCGGCGGATATTTTTACTCATAACAGCCCCTCACAAACTGCGGGAATCACGTATGTCGAACGACAAATCAAAAAAACTATACTTGGCAACTTACCAGTTGTGATGATGTTTTGTCCTGTCTTTCTTATAGACGCTTTGAAGGTGCCGTTTGGGCACCTTTTTTTTAACCAAAACATGCATCACTTGTTAGAGCAATCCTGCCTTTGACAGAACGTATACCCTGTTACTGGCTGATAACCATCGTGGAACAGTCGCCAGCCCTTTTCTTGTTGGTACTTTGGGGGTATATTCCAGACTGTTTTACCGTATGTGCGGTACAGTTTGAAGGTTGCTTGGCACGTCTGACCACCTTTCACTGCACCGACTCCAGTACGGAAACACGATTAAAACTACTAAACTCGGGAAGACAATATAATGAAAAAGAAAGTCGCTCAGAAAGTGCTCGGTTTAAGCGCCTCTGTCTTGTTGGCTGGCAGCTTCAGCCTGGCAAATGCAGAAACCATCAAGATTGCAATCGCAGGCCCACAAACCGGTGACGTTGCCCAGTATGGTGATATGCAGGTCATCGGAGCAGAGATGGCAGTTGAGCAAATCAACGCTGCTGGCGGGGTAAACGGCGATAAAATCGAAGCTATTCGCTATGACGACGCCTGCGAACCAAAGCAAGCCGTTGCTGTGGCGAACAAAATTGTCAACGATGGTATCAAGTTTGTAGTTGGCCACCTGTGTTCCGGTTCTACTCAGCCTGCTTCCGATGTATATGAAGACGAAGGCATCCTTGCTATCTCACCAGCATCAACCAACCCGGAAATTACCCAGCGCGGCTATAAAATGATTTTCCGCACCATCGGTCTGGACAGCCACCAGGGCCCAACCGCTGGTCGTTATATTGCTGACAAAATCAAGCCATCCAAAGTAGCAGTTATTCACGACAAGCAGCAATACGGTGAAGGTATTGCGACTGCTGTTAAAAAGACTCTGGAAGAAAAAGGCGTTAATGTTGCCCTGTTCGAAGGTGTCAACAAAGGCGACAAAGATTTCTCTCCTCTGATTGCCAAGCTGCAGAAAGAGAAAGTTGACTTCGTTTACTACGGTGGATACCACCCTGAACTGGGCCAGATGCTGCGTCAGGCAGCAGAGAAAGGCTTCAAGGCCAAGTTCATGGGACCAGAAGGTGTTGGCAACAAAGACATCAGCCAGATTGCAGGCGATGCATCTGAAGGCCTGCTGGTTACTCTGCCACCTGCATTTGACCAGCGTCCAGAAAACAAAGATCTGGTTCAGGCATTCAAAGACAAGAGCGAAGATCCTAGCGGAGCGTTCGTCATGACCTCTTATGCTGCGGTTAAAGTCATTGCTGACGCCGTTGCAGCCACCAAATCCCAGGATACAGATGCTATCCAGGAATACCTGCGCAGCCACACCTTCAAAACGCCAATGGGAGAAATCTCTTTTGACGACAAAGGTGACCTTAAAGGCTTCGACTTTGAAGTTTACACCTGGCACGCAGACGGTAGCAAAAGCTCAGTAAACTAAGCATAACTTAGCTCTCAATAGAACACCTTCTTTACCGAACCTGTAACTGCATCGAACAATTACAGCCCAAGTAAGAAGGTGTTTTTATTAGACCCGCCGCCTAAATCCCCAAAAAGGCTCAAAAGGCGACACATAGAATAAAATTGGAGTACCCATCCAATGCTTGAAGTGACCCTCTACTTCGTACAGCAGCTCATTAACGGCATAACTATCGGGAGCACTTATGCCCTGATCGCCATAGGCTACACCATGGTCTACGGCATAATCGGTATGATCAACTTCGCCCACGGCGAGGTATACATGATCGGCACCTATATCGCATTCATGGCCATAACCGGATTATCGATGCTGGGAATTGAATTCCTGCCAATCGTATTTGCCGTGGCCCTGATTTCCAGCATGCTGGTATCCAGCACCTTTGGCCTGGCCATAGAGCGCGTCGCCTACAGACCGCTACGTGGAGGCAATCGGTTGATACCACTGATATCTGCTATCGGGATGTCATTCTTCCTGCAAAATTATGTTCGGATCTCACAAGGAGCCCGGGATATTGCCATGCCCAGCGTGGTCACCGGTGGCTGGAATTTCGGCCCTGAACATGGCTTTCAAGCTTCCATCTCATACATGCAGATCATTATTTTTATTGCCACATTTATTTCCATGACTGCACTGACCCTCTTTATCAGTCGTTCGCGTCTGGGCCGCGCCTGCCGCGCAACCGCACAGGATTTGAAGATGGCCGGCTTACTTGGAATTAACACCAATAATGTTATTGCCGCAACCTTTGTCATTGGCGCAGCTCTGGCTGCTGTCGCCGGCACACTTCTGGGAATGTACTACGGCGTCGCTAACGCCTATATAGGATTCCTCGCAGGCTTGAAAGCCTTTACTGCTGCTGTACTCGGAGGTATTGGAAGCCTTCCAGGTGCGATGCTGGGAGGTTTGATTCTGGGGATTTCTGAAAGTATGACCGCGGCCTATTTCAGCACAGAATACAAAGACGTTGTTTCTTTCGGGCTCCTGGTACTGATTCTGTTATTCAAGCCAACGGGTATTCTTGGCAAACCGGAAGTGGAGAAAATCTGATGCGAAACAACCTGTCATCGGCCCTCTTTGCTGCCGGCGTTACTTTTATTCTGTCGTTCCCGTTAATGGGTCTTCAATTGACCACAGAGGGAGTAAACCTAATCGTCGCAACGTCACCGGCAGCAACCTTCGGTTATATTGCCGCTGGCGTCCTCGCCGTATTCTTTGTCCAGCTATTCAAGGAACAGATCCTCGCGCAATTGGGCAAGGCAAAACCCAGACCCGGTACTATCAGCAACTTCCTTCCAACTGATGCCACCCGGGCCAAATTGATCAAACCGGGCGTTCTCTTGATCATCCTCGGTGCTTTAATGTGGCCATTTATAATGGAGCGTGGCGCCACCGACCTGGCAACACTGGTCCTGATCTACGTCATGCTTGGCCTTGGATTAAATATCGTTGTAGGGCTTGCAGGTCTTCTGGACTTGGGATACGTAGCGTTCTATGCCGTTGGCGCATACACCTACGCCCTGCTGGCACAGGACTTTGGATGGTCATTCTGGGCTTGCCTGCCTCTTGGCGGGCTACTCGCCGCCCTGTTTGGATTCCTGCTCGGCTTCCCTGTTTTACGTTTAAGAGGGGATTACCTGGCAATCGTAACACTCGGGTTTGGTGAGATTATTCGCATTCTGCTTAACAACTTAACGGACTTGACCGGTGGCCCCAATGGTATCGGCGGTATTCCAAAGCCAACGCTTCCAGCGATTCAGACAGATCCTGAATTCTCTGTAGTCGGCTTAGAATTCACCCGCCGGGCAAGTGAAGGCAATGTACCCTTCCATGAATTCTTCGGCATGTCCTATGACCCCGCGTCAAAGGTTGTCTTCCTCTACCTGCTGGCTTTGTTGCTGGTATTCCTGACTCTGTTTGTTATTCGCCGCCTGATTCGCATGCCTGTCGGACGCGCTTGGGAAGCACTCAGGGAAGATGAAATCGCCTGCCGCTCTCTGGGCCTTAACCGTACAGCAATCAAACTGTCGGCCTTTACCATGGGAGCTGCATTCGCCGGATTCGCCGGATGTTTCTTTGCCGCCCGCCAGGGCTTTATCAACCCCGAATCCTTCGTGTTCAAGGAGTCTGTCATCATCCTGGCCATCGTTGTATTAGGCGGCATGGGATCACAAATCGGGGTAATTCTGGCAGCGATCCTGATCACGATCCTTCCTGAACTGGCTCGGGAGTTCCAAGAGTACCGCGAACTCATGTTTGGCTTGATGATGGTTGTCATGATGATCTGGAGTCCACAAGGGCTTCTCCCCATGAAACGACCCCATATCGAACTGAAGCAGGAGTAAGTATATGTTAAGTGTACGCGAACTATCGATGCGCTTTGGTGGCCTGCTGGCAGTGAATGGCGTATCTCTCGATGTAAATGAACGGGAAATTATCTCCGTCATCGGACCAAATGGTGCAGGAAAAACAACCGTATTTAACTGTATCAGCGGTTTCTATAAACCCACCGCCGGTGAAGTCAAATTTCAGGGGAAAGCCATTCAAGGCATGCCTGATTTCAAAATTTCCAGGCTGGGCATGGTAAGAACCTTCCAGCACGTGCGTTTATTTAACAGCATGACGGTTATAGAAAACCTGCTGGTAGCACAACACCGTCACGTCAACACAAATCTGTTATCCGGATTACTCAAGACCCCCTCTTTCCGCAAGAAAGAAAGCGAGGCCATGGAACGAGCCGCCTACTGGCTTAAGAAAGTGGACTTGCTTTCAGTTGCCAATAGAGAAGCGGGCAACTTGGCCTACGGCCAACAACGTCGCCTTGAAATTGCACGCTGCATGGTGACTGAACCCAGTCTGCTGATGCTGGACGAACCTGCCGCCGGTCTTAACCCTAAGGAAACCAGAGATCTGGATGAACTGATAGTCAGCCTGAAACATGACTATAACGTTTCCGTCCTGTTGATCGAACACGATATGGGGCTGGTAATGGGAATTTCCGACCGCATCTATGTGGTCAGCCAGGGCACCCCGCTGGCACAGGGATCACCGGATGACATCAAAGCCAATCCGGACGTCATCAAGGCTTACCTGGGAGAAGAATAATGCTGTCATTTGAAAATATTCATACTCACTACGGTAAGATTGAAGCCCTTCATGGCATCAGCCTGAATGTTAATGAAGGCGAAATCGTCACTTTGATCGGTGCTAACGGCGCCGGTAAAACGACACTTCTGATGACGCTTTGTGGCGACCCACGAGCCTCCAGCGGCAAGATTACCTTCCGGGGCGAGGATATCACCCATAAACCTACTGCTGACATTATGCGCAGCGGTATTGCAGTCGTACCTGAAGGCCGGAGAATTTTCCCCGGACTAACCGTTAAGGAAAACCTGCATATGGGGGGATTTTTTACTCCCAAGGAAGAATTCAATAAAACTCTGGATTACGTATTTAATCTGTTCCCAAGACTGAAAGAGCGCGAGAACCAGCGCGGCGGCACAATGTCTGGTGGAGAGCAGCAGATGCTGGCAATCGGACGGGCCCTGATGAGCCACCCCAAATTGTTGTTATTGGATGAACCATCACTTGGTTTGGCTCCGATCATCATCAACCAGATATTTGAAAACATCTCCCAACTCAGGGAAGAAGGTATGACCATCTTCCTGGTAGAGCAGAACGCCAACCAGGCTCTTAAGTTAGCCGACCGCGGCTATGTACTTGAAAATGGTAAGGTTGTCATGGAAGATAGCGGTGCAAATCTACTGGTTAATGAGGACGTGCGAAAAGCTTACCTTGGAGGTTAGGGCAGCCTGGCAAAAGAACAAGTCATCGTGTATATAGTCAATCTGGCTTACTTGCGCTTTTGCCGATCTATTGCTTCAATGTCCTAAGGTCTGTTGACGCTTCATATGACACTCTAATCAACCCAGAGACTACGTCAGTGAACCGCCAACAGACTACCAGTGCCGAATGACACTGGTGAAAAGCTTTCGGCCTTGTAATGCCAATCACGAGAAAAATGCTTAAGGAGACGAGAATGAAGAAACATTGGATAGCCGCTGCACTCGCTGTGTCTGTGTCAGGTTTCGCTGCTGCCGATGGTGGCCCAGGTTGTGGTGTGGGCGCTATGATTTTCAAAGGTCAGTCAGGTGTAGGACCTCATGTTCTGGCGGCTACAACCAACGGTACATTGGGTAACCAGACTTTCGGTATGACAACCGGTACTCTGGGCTGTAACGCCAACCAGCCTGTCACTTCCATGGCGTCAGTATTCGTTGACGAAAACATGGAAAAAGTTGCTCGCGACATGAGCCGTGGCAGCGGTGAGCACATTGAAACCCTGGCGACTCTGATGAACATCGAAGGCGCAGACCGCGACCTGTTCAAGCAGACCGTACAAAGCAACTTTGACCAGATCTACACCAGCGATGAAGTTACCTCTTCAGAAGTGGTCACCAATCTGGCTAAAGTTATGGAGCAAAACCAAGCTCTGGCCAAGTATCTGGGCTAATAGAAGTTTCCTTAGCTAAGATTTACTGACTTATAATCGAAGAGGCGCTTTATGCGCCTCTTTTTTTTTCTGTAAAATCTATCAACCGAATTCCAAACATCTCTAACCAAAAGGAACCGGAAGTTTGCTCACCCAGGTTGTTACTCTTGCTCGATGCATATTATGCTGCTGCCTTCTTATCCTGCCGGTTTCAGCCTTCGCTACAATATCCATAGATGATGGGTCTTTGACATCTCTCGCCAGCTCCAAGGCATGGCATAACCTTTTACATTATCGGCAGAACATATTCTCTACAGAGGTTCGCTCACAAGCTGACGACAAAAAGTTTTTTTACTCTCCTCTAGGAGACCATGATGCAAGCAGCGAACTAAAGGCATTCATTGAGGCGATCAACCAACGAGATAGCAATACCCTTAACCCGGCTTGCCGATTTCCTGCCCGCTACCAATGGTTGAAAGAACAACTATCCCCGCAGCAGGAACTCCCTCAGGTTTCATGTCCTGAACTTGAGGAATGGTTGAAACAGCTGAATGCAGAACATATCACGCTGGTTTTTGCGGCATCATACCTGAACAGCCCCTCATCCATGTTCGGTCACACATTCTTGCGAGTCGATCCCGTTGGCATGGGAGCTGACAACCTGCTGTTGGCGCGCACGATCAGCTACGCTGCTGATGCAAGTGAACATGATAATGAGCTGATGTTTGCTTATCGGGGGATATTCGGTGGCTACCCAGGCATCACCACCGTTGAGCCTTACTACCAGAAATTAAAACTGTATAGCGACCTGGAAAACAGGGATCTGTGGGAGTACCGATTAGACTTAACACCAAAGGAAGTAAAAACCCTGCTGCTCCATACCTGGGAAGTTAAGGATATTCGGTTCGACTACTACTTCTTCGATGAAAATTGCGCCTACCGATTATTTGCGCTTATTGATGTCGCACGTCCAGGCATAGAGCTCACAGACTCACTGCCTACACTCAGAGCCATTCCCTCGGATACTGTTAGGGTTGTTGTGGACAAGGATATTGTCAGCGACATTCGTTATCGACCAGCCACTGCATCCATTATCCGTTATCAATTGGCAGAGTTTTCGCCACAGCAGCAGGATGCAGTGGAGAGCTTCCTCAAGCTGGATTTCGAGCTGCCGAAACCACTATCGCCACTTGAACAAGCAGAAAGCCTGGAAACCGCCTACGAACTTCAGCAGTACAGAACAGTCGATGAGAAGCTGCCCAGAGAGGTGTCAGCGCCTGTTTCCTTTGCACTGCTAAAGAAGCGTGGCGAAATTAACCAGCAAACGGAACCCAGACGCCCCCCTACTCCTCAAATCCGCGATGACGAAGGTCATAGCACATTAAGATTCGGTCTATTTGGAGGCCGGTTTGCAGAAAAGAATTACCTTGCCGCCGAATGGAGACCCGCCTATCACGACCTGGATGATCCGCTGCCAGGATACCGAAAAGGGGCCCATCTGCAATTCTTCAATACTCAAATTCGGTGGTATACGGGAAATGATGAAGTCCAATTGGAACAGTTTAAGTTTGTGGAAATTATTTCACTGACTCCGAGAGATCGGTTCTTTGCTCCCTGGTCATGGAAAGCCGGAGTAGGCAGCCGTCGCTCCTGGATTGCTGGCGACAACCCCGCCCTAACACCTTACGTTGACGGGTTCGTTGGCCCCACCCATGAACTCGGGCCGATATTAGCCACTATGGCATTAACCGGACAGGCTGAACCTTCTTCCCATTTACCCAGTGGCGGAATGCTGGAAGGTGGAGCTCTACTGCAGCTTAATTACCAAAGTGAGTTTGTCCGCCTTTCACTGTCAGCAGAGCAGCGGGTAGACGCCATCAATGAAGACGAAAGAAGGCGATTTGCAGAAGCTAAGCTGAGCTTCTCGATTAATGAGCGTCATGCCATTCAGCTACGTATAGCAGACAGACATTCAAAGTACGATAATGAAACGGATATCGGAGTTGGCTGGTATGGCTATTTTTAGCTTTCGACTTGGCTGTGGATTACTGATTGCATTTCTGTTCACCGGATGCAGCAGCGTGTTTTTTTACCCGGACAACAAACACTACTCCACTGCCGAGGAACTTAATCCACAATCCCAATCCGTGTTTCTCGACACAGCCGACGGAACACGCATACATGCTTTGTGGCTGCCGGCGAAGACCACTGCCCCCAAAGGGTCCATCCTGTTCTTTCACGGCAACGCCCAAAACCTGAGCAGCCATGTCATCAATCTCGCCTGGATCAACCGGTATGGCTACAACCTTCTGATATTTGACTATCGAGGCTTTGGCCAATCAGTGGGTTCACCAACTGTAGGCGGGGCACTGCTGGATGCACAAGCGGCATACGAGTGGCTAATCGACAAAGAGAAAGGCCCGATCTATCTGGTAGGTCAAAGCCTGGGTGGCGCTCTGGCTACCGGATTTGCAGCCCAAAGACCGGAAGTAGCGTCCCGAATCAATGGCCTGATAGTTGACGCGACATTCACCAGTTATCAGAAAATTGCCCGAGAAAAGCTGGCAGAAGCCTGGCTTACCTGGCCTCTACAGTACCCTCTAAGCTGGATAGTCATTTCCGGACCAGATCCAATAGACAGCCTCGAACAACTGACTGGCTTACCCAAGCTGCTGATTCACAGCACACAGGACCAGGTGATTCCATTTTCCCATGGCCAGCAGCTTTATATGGCTGCCAGCGAACCGAAATCGAGGCTCATCACCGACACTCCCCACGCCTATACCTTCACGGTGAAGTCCAATCAGCAGGCTTTATTGGAGTTTCTGACCGAAACACAAACAAAAAAGCCGCGACAATCCGCGGCTTTGAATAATCAAGGAGATTAAGCTCAGGAGAACTGCGCTTTCTCTTCTTCGGTCAGATCTTTCATGGAGAGCTTCACGCGTCCACGTGCGTCCACATCCAGAACTTTTACGATAACTTCCTGTCCTTCCTTCAGATAGTCAGTCACATTCTCAACACGCTCCTGGGCGATTTGAGAGATATGAACCAATCCATCCTTGCCAGGAAGAATGTTAACGAAAGCACCGAAGTCGACGATTCGCTCAACCTTGCCTTTGTAGACTTTGTTGACTTCCGCTTCTGCTGTGATCTCTGTGATTCGATAGATCGCTTCATCTGCAGCCACTTTGGTCTCTGCATAGATCTTGATTGCACCACTGTCTTCAATATCAATGGATGCACCAGTATCTTCACAGATAGAGCGGATGGTAGCGCCGCCTTTACCAATAACATCACGGATCTTGTCCGGATCAATCTGCATGGCAACCATCTTCGGAGCATTGTCCGCGACACTCTCACGAGAAACGGAAATGACCTTATTCATTTCACCAAGAATGTGAAGACGCGCGTCCAGAGCCTGGTTCAGAGCGATCTCCATGATTTCTTCGGTAATACCGTTGATTTTGATGTCCATCTGCAGAGCAGTGACACCTTTATTGGTACCGGCTACTTTAAAGTCCATATCACCCAGGTGATCTTCATCACCGAGGATATCCGTCAGCACCGCAAAACGCTCGCCTTCCTTCACCAACCCCATCGCGATACCTGCTACAGGAGCCTTCAAGGGAATACCCGCATCCATCATCGCCAGGCTGCTGCCGCACACACTTGCCATAGAGCTTGAACCGTTGGATTCGGTAATTTCGGAGACTATACGCACAACGTAAGGGAACTCTTCCTGGTTCGGCATCAACGCCTGCACACCACGACGTGCCAGACGGCCATGCCCGATTTCCCGACGTCCGGTAGCACCAATACGGCCGGTTTCACCAACAGAATAAGGAGGGAAGTTGTAATGGAACAGGAACGGATCTTTGCGCTCACCTTCAAGAGCATCAATAATCGCCGCATCACGCATCGTTCCCAACGTGGCGGTCACAATCGCCTGAGTCTCGCCCCGGGTAAATAGTGCAGAGCCGTGAGTACCAGGCAATACACCAACTTCAACGTTGATAGGACGCACAGTCTTGGAGTCACGCCCGTCAATACGAGGCTTACCTTCGATAACGTTCTGGCGAACAATATTTTTTTCAAGCTTGCTGAAGTACTTCTTCACTTCTTCAGCATCGTACTGACCTTCTTCCTCACCTGCCAGCTCTTCCACAGCCAGCTGACGAACCTCGTTCAGCTTACCGTAACGGACCAGCTTTTCGCTGATGGCATAGCCTTCAGTGATCGCAGCTGAGTAACGCTCTTTCAAGGTATCTGCCAGAGTTGCGTTGGACGCTTCAGGCTGCCAGTCCCACTTCTGAGCACCTACTTCCTGAGCAAACTCTTTGATTGCAGTAATAACACACTGCATTTCCTGATGAGCAAAGAGAACTGCGCCAAGCATCTGGTCTTCGGTCAACTCTTTAGCTTCTGATTCCACCATCAGTACTGCGTCTTCGGTACCTGCAACCACCATATCCAGGCGAGAATTCTCCATAGCGGAAAAACCAGGATTCAGCAGGTAACCTTCCTCATCGGTATAGCCTACACGGGCAGCTGCCAAAGGTCCGCCAAACGGAACTCCGGACACTTCCAATGCTGCTGCAGTACCAATGATGGCGGCGATATCCGGATCGGTATCCTTATCCGCAGACATAACGGTACAGAGGATCTGTACTTCGTTCATAAAGCCGTCAGCGAAAAGCGGACGAATCGGGCGGTCAATCAACCGCGAAGTCAGGGTTTCTTTTTCTGAAGGACGGCCTTCACGCTTAAAATATCCACCGGGAATTCGGCCTGCGGCGTAGGTCTTTTCCTGATAGTGAACAGAAAGCGGGAAGAAATCACGCCCTGGCTGGGCTTCTTTTTCTGCAACAGCCGTTACCAGGACAACTGTCTTGCCCATGGTTACCATCACAGCACCTGTTGCCTGTCTTGCTATGCGACCGGTTTCCAGGGTGATGGTTGAGTTGCCATATTGAAATGTTTTAGTAACTGGGTTCACTTGAACTCCTTACGAGAGTCACATTGAGTCGTGACATATCGATCTTATTGACTTAATCCGATGCGTACATCGGTTCTTGTACTCGTACTTATGACAAATGCCAGGATTGCCAATGCAGATATTGTGAAGTTCTAAGGTAACCTTTGATTTATTCGATTACTTGACGATCCATCGCATCAAGATCAAATCCAACCATCGAATAAATCGGAGGCCCCTTATAAAACAACGGGGTCTCGACTTATGCCGACACCCCGCCATCTTCAGCAATATCCTGACAGTCTTATCGACGCAGACCTAACTTCTGGATCAGGTTGACGTAACGATCAGCATCTTTGCCTTTCAGATAGTCGAGCAATTTACGACGCTGGTTTACCATGCGAATCAGACCACGACGAGAGTGATGGTCGTGCTTGTTCGCCTGAAAGTGACCTTGCAGCTTGTTGATGTTATGAGTCAACAAAGCTACCTGTACCTCTGGGGAACCAGTATCGCCTTCTTTGGTTTGAAACTCTTTCAGAATTTCTGCTTTTTCTACAGCTGACAAAGCCATATTACTATCTCCAAATATGCATTAATTCGGTACCGACCGTGCATATTAACAGCCGGACCAACCAGTGGAGCCTATACCAAAACCGAGCTTTACACCTGGTTTGGTACGAGGACATCCGTATTCAGCAAACGAACAGACTTCAGCTCGTTTGCCGGATTCAATTCTCCCAACCCCAAAAACTGACCATCAGTCTCACGATAAAGCCTAAGAATGTGAGTTTGATTCTTTACAGAATCAGCCTCACCGGCCATACCCGGGATTTCGGGAGGCGATATTTTAACCGTTTGGCCTCGGATAAGCGAGCCCGTATCCATTTGATTCAGGATTAATTTTGGGAATTCCAACACGGCAGTATCTATTGGCAAGAAGATATCATCCAATTGAGTCCCGGATATTCTCTCACCTGACTCAAATAGTGACCAAGATTGAGCATGACTTAAATCGAAGGGACCACATCTTGTCCGCCTTAATTCGACCACATGGGCACCACACCCAAGGACCTCGCCGATATCCTCTACCAGGTTTCGTATGTAGGTTCCTTTACTACATCTAACCCTCAAGGAAATATAGGGCAGTGTAACTTCAAGCAATTCAAGCTCATATATTCGAACTCTGCGGGCCTTACGCTCGATTTCCTGACCTTTCCTGGCCAGTTTGTACAAGGGAACACCATTATGTTTCAGAGCAGAATACATCGAAGGGGTTTGATCTATTTCCCCGCGAAACCTTTCCAGAATGGGCTCCAGATCAACAGCGGAAAGCTCCAGAGGCACATCCCGCTCCTCTAGCACTTCGCCCTCAGCATCAGAAGTTGTCGTTGTTTGCCCCAGTCGAGCCCGAGTCACATACTCTTTGTCAGACTCTAACAATATCTGGCTAAACTTGGTTGCCTCACCAAAGCACAGAGGCAACACACCTGTAGCCAAAGGGTCTAATGCACCTGTGTGACCCGCCTTTTGAGCATTCAAACACCAACGGACTTTTTGCAGTGCAGCGTTTGATGTGACTCCCTGGGGTTTGTCCAAAACTACAACCCCATGGAGTGGAAGACCTTTGCGACGTTTTGCCATTGATCAAATACCGAAATTACTACCAATTATGCGTACGCAAAGCGGAAAAAGCAGACTTACTGCTGGGAATCGTCGTCAGACTCATGGTCAACCGGCGACCGACCGTCTTTGGCTCTTGCCTGCTGGATGAGTTCACCCATCCTCTGAGCCTGACCAATAGTACGATCATAGTGAAAACGTAACTGTGGCATTACCCGCAACTTGATAGCCCGTCCGAGCTCGGCTCGCAGAAAGCCAGCAGCCTGCTTCAGCACTTTTAATGAGTCATCAATCGCAGTCTTATCATCTACATCACGTAGACTGAGAACAGTGACATAAATATCTGCATATGACAGGTCCTTACTGACCTTGACCATATTGATTGTCACCATACCAAGCCGGGGATCTTTAAGTTCGCGCTGAATTAATTGGGCTAGATCTCGTTGAATCTGATCGCCAATACGATCCAAGCGGCTATATTCACGTGCCATTATAAATACCTTTAACGATCTGGGAGCCCAGCTCCCAGATCTATGCAGCCAAAGTTGCGATTAGAGCGTGCGCTCTACCCGGACACGATCAAACACTTCGATCACATCGGCAACTTTAACTTCGTAGTTGCGCACCCCGATACCACACTCGGTACCAGACCGAACTTCGGCAACATCGTCTTTGAATCGACGAAGTGAGTCCAGCTCGCCTTCGAAGATAACAATGTTGTCGCGCAGCACCCGTATCGGCTTGTTTCTATACACAACACCTTCTGTAACCATACATCCAGCCACCTGACCGAACTTAGGACTCTTAAAGGTGTCGCGAACCTCTGCGATACCAACAATATCTTCGCGATATTCTGGCGCCAGCATACCGGTCAATGCTTTCTTCACATCATCGATGATGTTGTAGATAACACTGTAATAACGCAGCTCAATACCTTCCTTCTCGATGATCTTACGGGCAGAGGCATCGGCACGAACGTTAAAACCAATGACAATCGCACCGGTTGACAGCGCAAGGTTAGCATCAGTTTCCGTGATACCACCCACACCACTGGCAACGATCTTGACCTGAACTTCTTCATTACCAAGATCATTCAGCGCTGCAGACAATGCTTCTAATGAACCACGAACATCTGTTTTGACAACCAGGTTAAGTTCTTTAACTTCACCTTTACCCATGCTTTCAAACAGATTTTCCAGGTTAGCGGTCTGTTGACGCTGTAAACGGGTTTGACGCTCTTTACTGGCACGGAACTCAGCCACCTCACGAGCCTTCTTCTCGTCTGAGACGACAAAGAATTCATCACCAGCATCCGGGGTGCCATTCAAGCCTAAAATCTCGACTGGTATAGATGGTCCAGCCAGCTTTACCTGCCTGCCGTTTTCATCGACCATTGCACGGACCCGACCATAACAGCCACCGGCCAGCACGATATCACCCTGATTAAGGGTCCCATTCTGAACCAATACGGTTGCTACAGAACCACGCCCTTTATCCAGGCTGGACTCAATAACAACACCTTTCGCCGGAGCATCAGGAACCGCCGATAATTCAAGCATTTCAGCCTGGAGAAGCACAGCTTCCAACAGTTCATCAATACCCTGCCCCGTGTGGGCCGATACTGGAACAAACTGGATATCACCACCCCAATCTTCAGGAATGACGTCCAAAGCAGCCAGCTCGCTCTTAACCCTATCGGGATCAGCTTCTTCTTTGTCCATTTTGTTAACAGCAACCACCAGAGGCACACCAGCACTTTTCGCATGCTGAACAGCTTCCTCTGTCTGAGGCATTACGCCATCATCTGCTGCAACTACCAAAATGACGATATCTGTACACTGAGCACCCCTTGCGCGCATAGCAGTAAACGCCGCGTGCCCAGGAGTATCCAGGAATGAGATCATGCCTTTGGGAGTATCTACATGGTAGGCACCAATGTGCTGAGTAATCCCCCCAGACTCACCGGCAGCTACTTTAGCACGGCGAATATAGTCCAGAAGTGATGTCTTACCATGGTCAACGTGACCCATAACACTTACTACGGGCGCTCGGGTACTAACTTCACCTTCGTATGAAATAGCATCCAACACTTCGGTCTCCACCGCATCTTCCTGCAGCAGCTTAACCTTGTGTCCCATTTCCTCAGCTACCAGCTGAGCAACGTCCTGATCTATTGATTGGTTGATTGTCGCCATGACGCCCATTGACATAAGCTTCTTGACAACCTCAACCCCCTTCACCGACATTTTTTGTGCCAGCTCAGTTACGGTAATGGTTTCCGGAATAATAACCTCTCTTACAATAGGCTGCCCTGATTTATTATCGGCAGGCCCCTTGTGTTTCTTGCGTTTTTGACGAACCCTTCTAGGCGCAGCTAGAGTCTGCTCCTCAATTTCGTCTTCAAGTGATTCGTCAACCGCTGCCACCTTCACTTTAGGCTTTTGCGGTACCGGCTTGGGCTTATGTTTCTCCCGGCGCTTGATTTCTTCTGCATCAAGCTCTTTCCCTTCAGATTCTTCCTTGTGTCGACGATGCTTACTCTTCTTCTCCGCTTTATCATCCAGGTCAGACGCATCTTTGTCTTCGCCTTCTGCAGCGGGAGTTTCGCCTGCTTCAGAAACCGGCTCAGATTCTTCCTTAGTTTCAGTCTCATCAGCCTGCTTGGCTTCTTCCACTTCAACTATCTCTTCAGCTTCCTTGGAAACCTCTTCGGCAACCGGTTCAGCCGTTTCCGCTTCGACTGCTGCTTTCGCTTCTTCTACAGCCGCAGCTTCCATCTCTACTTTTTCTTCATCTGCAGCTTTTGCAGCAGCCTCAGCTGCGCGAGCTGCTTCTTCTTCCTTAGCCGCTTCTGCATCTGGAAGAACTTCACTTCGCTTGATATATGTACGCTTTTTGCGAACTTCCACATTCACGGAACGATTCTGTCCCGCTTTCAGAGTGGTAGTGGTCTTGCGCTTAAGAGTAATTTTCTTAGGCTCTGCCGAGGATTCACCGTGGCTCTCTTTCAAAAATGCGAGCAACCGCTGCTTTTCATCATCGGTTACCAGATCTTTTTCGCTACGCTGATTTAGTCCCGCATCTTCAATCTGCTTAAGCAGACGCTCTACGGGAGCCCCTACGTCCTGGGCAAGCTGTTCTACTGTCACTTCTGCCATGCTTGTCTCCTGCCTCCCGTTATCTTACTGCTGATCATCGAACCAGGGTTTACGTGCCGTCATTATTAATTGAGCGGCCCGCTCTTCATCAACCCCTTCGATATCCAGGAGGTCATCTACTGCCTGTTCTGCCAAATCTTCCATTGTGATAATACCTTTACTGGCAAGAACAAATGCCAGGTGCTTATCCATGCCTTCCATATTAAGAAGATCGTCGGCCGGCTCTGCCTTATCCAGCTGCTCTTCACTGGCGAGTGCCTGGTTAACCAATACGTTCTTCGCCCGTTTACGCAGCTCTGTCACCAGGTCTTCATCGAAGCCTTCAATTGCCAGCATCTCTTCCATGGGCACATAGGCCACCTCTTCAAGAGAGGTAAAACCTTCCGCAACCAGAAATTCGGCCAACTCCTCATCAACATCCAGCTGATCCACAAAGTTGGTTACGAACTTCCCATACTCCTCTTCTTGCTGCTTACCGGCTTCCTCTTCGGTCATCACGTTGATATCCCACCCGGTCAACTCAGCTGCCAGCTTTACATTCTGACCGCCTCGACCAATAGCCATTGCCAAGTTCTCTTCAGAGACAGCAACGTCCATCGTATGAGTATCTTCATCAATGATAATAGAGGCGACTTCTGCGGGAGCCATGGCATTAATTACCAGTTGGGCGGGATTATCGTCCCACAGAACAATATCGATACGCTCATTACCCAGTTCACCGGAAACTGCCTGAACCCTTGAGCCACGCATACCGACACAGGCGCCGACAGGATCAATTCGACCGTCATTGGTTTTAACCGCAATTTTTGCCCTGGAACCAGGATCCCTTGCGGCGGCCTTGATCTCGATAACTTCCTCAGCGATCTCGGGAACTTCAATACGGAATAGCTCAATCAACATTTGCGGATTTGAGCGACTTAGAATTAACTGGGGGCCCCGGTTATCGATACGAATCTCAAGCAACAATGCCCGGACACGGTCTCCAACACGAAAAGTCTCACGCCCGATCAACTGATCTTTTGGTAACAACGCTTCTGCGTTATTACCGAGATCAACAATAATGTTGTCCCGGGTAACTTTCTTAATTGAGCCATTGACCAGCTCGCCGACACGTTCGCGGTAACTGTCAACGATCTTACTGCGCTCAGCTTCACGAACCTTCTGAACAATAATCTGTTTAGCGGCCTGGGCACCAATACGACCAAAAGCAGCCGCTTCGACTTCTTCTTCATGAATGTCGCCCGGCTTCAGCTCTGAACTGATTTCTTCTGCTTCTTGCAGGGTCAGCTCTGTTCCCAACGCAGGAACGGCATCATTATCAACAACAAGCCATCTCCGATAAGCACTGTATTCACCGGTTTTACGATCGATATCGACGCGAATATCAGCTTCTTCGTCTTCATAGCGCTTTTTGGTCGCTGTCGCCAAGGCAAGCTCAATAGCTTCAAAAATAACGTCTTTATCAACGCCTTTTTCGTTTGAAACGGCCTCAACAACCAATAATATTTCTTTACTCATTTTTACCCCGTATCCCCATCAATACTGCGGCACAATATTCGCTTTATCGATAACTTCCAGTGGGAAGGTGAACTCTTCATTGTCCACCCGCATTACAACCTCAGAATTCTCAACTGCCGTGAGTGTTCCTTTAAACTTGCGACGTCCGTTAAATGGAACTTGCAAGCGAACTTCTATGACGGATCCGACATATGCCTGGTACTGACTCTCTTCAAACAGGGGACGGTCCCATCCAGGCGAAGACACCTCTAGCATGTATTCACCTGCTATTGGGTCCTCAACATCCATAACGGCACTCACCTGCCGACTGACCGCTTCACAGTCCTCGACAGTAATGCCCTCTTCTTTATCAATAAAAACACGCAGGACACTTTTTCGACCCTGGGCCAGATATTCTATCCCCCAAAAAATATAGCCTAACCCTTCGACAACAGGCCTCAACATTTCGATAAGTTGATCGCGTCGTGCCAAAAAAACCTCCATCAGCCTAACCAGCTGAAAACTCAAACAAAAAATGGGCCCTAAGCCCATCCTGAATGCCGTTATTTTCAACAGCTAATAAAAAACCCCTTATAGAAGGGGTTTTTACAACATGCTTCCCACAGGAACAGCGCGACAAATTATATAGGCTGCCCTTAAACCAGGTCAACGCCTGATCAAGAAAGCATCGGACTTACGCCCATATTCAAAAGATGGTGCCGAAGGCCGGACTTGAACCGGCACGACCAGAGGCCACTACCCCCTCAAGATAGCGTGTCTACCAATTTCACCACTTCGGCAAATCTATTTGTAACCAGACTAACGTCCAATCACCTTATTCGAGGACCGGCTTCCCTTCGTCAGCCGCAGCTTCTTCTGCAGGTGGAGGAGTCGCATCATCCAAAGCAGGGACTGCCTGCTCAGGAGCACTCTCAATCACTTGCGGAACAAAATCCTGTTGAGCAATTTCTTCAGATTTTTGCTTGGCAAAAACCGCAAGGGCGAAACTGCTTACAAAAAACACAATAGCCAAGAGGGATGTCATTTTGGTCAGAAAGTTTCCACTTCCCTGAGATCCAAATAGAGTCTGAGAAGCGCCAGCTCCAAACGCGGCCCCCATGTCAGCCCCTTTACCTTGCTGCAGCAACACCAAACCTATCACGCCAGCAGCGACGATAACATGAACCACTACAACCAGAGTTTCGATCAACTCCATTACACATCCACCTTAATTACCCGCTGCAGCAATAATTGCAGCAAATTCTTCGGCTTTCAACGATGCACCGCCAACCAGTGCACCATCAATATCCTGTTGCTGAAACAACTCACTGGCGTTTGATGCCTTTACGCTACCACCGTACAGAATTTGAATTCTATCGGCCACATCGCCACAAACTTCCCGCAAGCGATTTCTTAGCACTTTATGCATTGCCTGCGCATCTTCAGCAGAGGCAGTCTTTCCAGTTCCGATTGCCCAAACGGGTTCGTAGGCTATAACCCAGCGTTCATCAGCCTTTACTTCTGCCATGGCGCCATCTAACTGGGAAACACATACATCTTCAGCCCGACCAGCCTCTCTTTCTTCGAGAGTCTCACCGACACACACAATCGGCCTGAGATCAGCATTCAATGCCTTTTTTACTTTGGCGGCGACATCCGAATCACTCTCACCAAATATTGCACGCCTTTCAGAGTGCCCGAGAACCACCCAACTTGCGCCCACTTCTTTCAGCATTTCAGCAGTCACCTCACCGGTGAAAGCTCCACTGTCATGGGCAGAGCAATTCTGAGCACCCACTTCGATCTTACTACCCTGCAAATCATTTGCAACGCCTGCAAGATATACTGCAGGAGGGCTCACCAACACGTTCACATCCGGCCCAAAGGAACACTCTTTCAGAGCACTCAACAGAGACTTGTTTGACACCAAGCTACCGTTGGACTTCCAGTTTCCAGCCACCAATTTTGAACGCATTTTGCCTCCCGGATCGCAGCGAGGCGCAAATACTACCGAAACTGGATCTAAGATACAAGCAGTTAATCGCCACCAAAAAGATCAGCAGCAATATAACCGCTTTAGAAGGCTCTTAGACTGCCTTTTCTACCGCTCTAGCCAACTCTTGGGTTACAGCGACAACCAATTCTGAATCCTCACCTTCAGCCATCACCCGTATTACAGGCTCCGTTCCTGAAGGCCTCAAAAGAACTCGCCCCCTCCCTGCCAACTGCTGCTCCGCTGCTTTTACCGCCACCTGGATCGACTCAATTTCTATATCGATCTTTTGCGAAACCCGGACATTAATCATATGCTGCGGCAACTTTGTCATTCCCTGTTTCAATTCATGCAGAGAACGCCCCTGACACACCATCGCAACCAACACCTGAAGAGCAGAAATAATCCCGTCACCGGTAGTCGTACAGTCAAGACATACGATATGCCCCGAACCCTCACCTCCAAGCGCCCACTGATTTTCCTGCAGCTTCTCCATCACATAGCGGTCACCAACTTTAGCCCTGACAAACGGTATACCCAGACCATTGAAAGCCAACTCAGCACCAAAATTTGTCATCAAGGTTCCCACTACGCCGCCTTGCAATCGTCCGGTAGATTGCTTGTCTCTGGCAATCACAAAAATAAGCTCATCACCATCGACAATCTCACCTTTATGATCCACCATGACCACACGGTCACCATCACCATCAAAGGCAATACCAAGATCCGCCCCAGACTCTATCACCTTGGCAGCCAATGCCTCCGGATGAGTTGAGCCCACCTGATGGTTAATATTCAGACCATCAGGGCTCACCCCCATGGTCTCAACTTTAGCGCCCAGCTCCCGAAATACACTTGGAGCCACTTGATAAGTCGCCCCGTCAGCGCAATCCAAAACTATTTTCAAACCTGACAGAGAGAGATTAAACGGAACCGTACTCTTACAGAACTCTATGTAGCGCCCCTTCGCATCCTCAAAGCGTGCCGCCTTGCCTAACAGGCTCGAATCACAGACCTGCATAGGCTGACGCAAATGATCTTCAATCTGCAATTCAACCTCATCAGGAAGCTTGGCCCCTTGAGCGGAAAAAAACTTCACACCATTGTCATAATGAGGATTATGGGATGCACTAATCACAATACCAGCACAAGCCCTGAAAGTTCTGGTGAGATACGCGATAGCCGGCGTCGGCATTGGTCCCAACATAGCCACGTCCACTCCCGCAGCCGCGAGCCCTGACTCAAGTGCAGACTCAAACATGTATCCAGATATTCGTGTGTCCTTTCCTATTAACACTCTATTCCGCTTCCCTTCTTGCCGAAATACCTTTCCAGCAGCCCATCCAAGCTTCAACATAAATTCAGGGGTTATGACACCTTCGCCCACCTTTCCGCGAATGCCATCTGTACCAAAAAACTCTTTACCCACTTATCACCTCATAAATTCTATAGGTCTCGCGACTTCCTAACGGCTACCGCCACTTTTACCGCGTCCACCGTAGCAGCCACATCATGCGCCCGAATAATATGCGCGCCATTATACACAGCCAGCGCCGCCGCAGAGAGGCTTGCAGGCAACCTTTGATCAACATCCTTACCTGTAATCATCCCCAGCATGCTTTTACGCGAAATCCCAGCCAGCACAGGAAACCCCAGATCCACAAATCCTTCAATCTGATCAAGAAGCCTTAAATTGTGCTCCAACGTCTTACCAAATCCAAACCCCGGATCAAGGATAATACGCTCTCTCTCAACCCCTTGCAGAACAAGTGACTCTACCCGCCCCATGAGATAATCCTTCACCTCTTGAACAGGGTCCTTGTAGCGAGGATCATCCTGCATTGTCTGAGGCGTCCCACGCATGTGCATCACACAGACCGGCACACCTGCTTCAATGGCAGCTTCAACCGCCCCCGGTCTCTCCAGGGCACGCACATCATTAATCAGTCCTGCCCCCAGCCGCACACCCTCACGCATAACAGAGGCTGTACTGGTATCCAAAGAGACAACGACATCAAACTCTCTACAAACAGCCTCCACTACCGGACAAACCCTATCCAGCTCATCGGATTCAGACACCGGAGCGGCACCCGGCCTCGTAGACTCTCCACCTACATCGATAAAAACAGCTCCCTCGGAAACCATTTTTTCCACCTGCCGCAGCGCCGCATCTAGCCGGTTAAAGCAGCCACCATCAGAAAAAGAATCCGGCGTTACGTTAAGCACCCCCATCACACAAGGGGTAGAAAGATCGATCGTTTTACGAGGAAATTGAACACGCATGGAATTTTGATAACCGCCAGAATAGTAATTTCAGTGTAGCACCCCAAACAAAAAGACCCGGATTAACCGGGCCTTTCAAAAGAGTCGGAGACTATTAAACAGTTCCCGCAGGACCACCTATCGGTCCGCCTTTAGGGTCTACCCCCTTCGGAGCTCCCCCCTGCACCGAGTCAGGAGTTACTTTTGCTCCACCAGGAGGATCCGAATCCCCCCAACCTTTTGGCGGATTAGGTTCTCTTCCAGCCATAATGGCATCGATCTGCTCACTATCGATGGTCTCATACTTCATCAAAGCATCGGCCATCATATGCAGCTTATCCATATGATCGACAAGAATTTGCTTAGCACGCGCATAACAGTCATCAATAATGGTACGGATTTCATCATCTATGCGCTGCGCAGTTTCAGGAGAATAGACTTTTTGTGCATGACCAGCACTACGACCAAGGAACACTTCCTGGTTTTCGTCGTCATACATCAGCGGGCCAAGCTTTTCAGACAACCCCCATTTGGTGACCATATTTCGCGCCAGCTCCGTTGCCCGCTGAATATCATTCGAAGCACCGGTCGTCACACCCTCAGAGCCTAACGTGATCTCTTCAGCGATACGACCACCGAACAAACTGCAAATCTGACTGATCAGCGATTGACGGCTATGACTGTATCGATCTTCTTCAGGCAGAAACATGGTAACACCCAAAGCTCTGCCACGAGGAATAATACTCACTTTGTACACAGGGTCGTGTTCCGGCACCAGCCGCCCGACAATTGCATGCCCGGCTTCATGATAGGCAGTGTTCCGCTTTTCTTTCTCGGACATCACCATGGATTTACGCTCTGCACCCATCATGATTTTGTCTTTGGCCAACTCCATTTCCTGCATGCTGACAGTGCGCTTATTGGCACGCGCCGCAAACAATGCAGCCTCATTCACCAAGTTGGCCAAATCAGCCCCTGAAAATCCAGGAGTACCGCGCGCAATAACCGCAGGATTGACATCATCCTCTACCGGCACCTTGCGCAGATGCACTTTCAAAATCTGCTCACGACCAACGATATCCGGCAACCCTACAACCACCTGCCTATCGAAACGACCTGGACGCAACAACGCCGGATCCAACACGTCCGGACGGTTGGTTGCAGCAATAACAATCACACCTTCATTGCCTTCAAACCCATCCATTTCGACCAGCAACTGGTTCAAAGTCTGCTCACGCTCATCATGACCACCACCCAAACCCGCGCCACGATGACGGCCCACAGCATCGATCTCATCAATAAATATGATACAAGGCGCCTGCTTCTTTGCCTGATCAAACATATCCCTGACACGAGAAGCACCAACACCGACAAACATTTCCACAAAGTCAGAACCGGAAATAGAAAAGAACGGCACTTTTGCCTCACCGGCAATGGCTTTGGCAAGCAGTGTTTTACCGGTACCAGGCGAGCCAACCATCAGCACACCACGAGGAATCTTTCCACCAAGGCGCTGAAACTTGCTCGGATCACGAAGAAAATCAACAATCTCCTTCACCTCTTCCTTCGCCTCATCAACACCAGCAACATCAGCAAAGGTGGTTTTAATCTGGTCCTCTCCCATCAGACGAGCTTTACTCTTGCCAAATGACATCGGCCCCTTGCCACCGGCACCGCCCTGCATTTGCCGCATAAAGAACATGAATACCGCGATAATCACCAGAATCGGGAAAGATGCGACCAGCAATTGTGTCCAGATACTTTGTTTTTCCGGCTCACGCCCCTCGACAACCACATCATTCTTGAGCAGATCACCAATCAGATCGATATCCGTGACCGGGGGTCGTATTGTGGTAAAGCGGGAACCATCCTGTCGCTCACCATCTATCGTCAGCCCATCAATAGCCACTTTCCGCACCTGGCCGTTATCAACCATTTGCAGGAACTCGGAGTAATTAAGCTTCTGCGCTGACGACGGAACATTAAAATTGTTAAAAACTGTCAGCAGAACAGCCGCTATGATCAGCCAGAGTAATAAATTTTTAGCCATATCGTTCAAGGGCCAACCCTCTTTTAACTTCTAAAAGTGTATCTCGCACATTTGGCGGGACTATACCCGATATCAACCAGAACCTTACTATATGTCCTGGCCATACGCCATATTGCCCCGCATAGAATTTAGCTAAGAGCATCATTAATTTTAGCTCATTAACCGCCCTTAAACCCCTTTGCCACCAGATAAGTTTCTCTTGACCGGGATCTTGAGGCATCAGGCTTTCGAATCACCACAGTGGAAAACTTTTGACGCGCGTCCTTTAACAACTCATCAAAACCAACACCATGAAAAACCTTGGCGACAAACACGCCATTCTTTTTCAACACCCTATCCGCCAGATCCAGTGCCAATTCCACCAAATACATAGCCTTAGGGATGTCTACAGCCTTCATCCCACTCATATTGGGGGCCATATCTGAAATTACAAGGTCGACCGGACGCTCATTCACTAATTGCAAAATATTTTCGAGGACTTCATCTTCTGTAAAGTCTCCCTGAACAAACTCTACACCGGCAATATTATCCATCGGCAGAAGATCGCAGGCGATAACCACACCTTTATCACCAACCTTTTCCGCCACAATCTGCGACCACCCCCCAGGTGCAGCCCCCAGATCGATCACCGTCATACCAGGTTTCAACAGCTTATCGAGCCTGTCCAACTCCAGAAGCTTATAGCTGGCACGGGACCTATAACCATCCTCCTTGGATTTTTTCACATAAACATCACTATGATGCTCCTGCAGCCAGCGATTACTGGATTTAGAACGCGCCACGATATCACCTCAAAAATTAAAATTAACCTTGCTGAGCATCTTTGCGACAAAAAGCCACCTCAATAGCGGCAAAAGGCTCGGATTCACAGCAGGCTTCAGCTAAAATGTCGCCATTATTTACCGGAGTGTTTATTCCCTATGGCTTTATCTATCGAGCAGCGCAAGCAATACAAAGCGATTGCCCACCACTTAAAACCTGTCGTCATTATAGCCGGAAACGGCGTTACTGAAGGCGTAATTGGCGAACTGGAGAGAGCGCTGACGGACCACGAGCTTATCAAGGTCAAGATCGCCGCCGGCGAACGTGATGAGCGGGCAGAATTGGTTGAAGAACTCTGCAAAATGGTTCGTTGCGAGCTGGTCCAGCTAATCGGAAAAACGGCTATATTGTTACGTCGCAATCCGAAGCCCAACCCCAAACTGTCCAACATTCTTCGCGCGCAGGCCGGTAAAAGTCAGACCGGTAGAAGATAGTCTGTTCGATGCCTGCACACCGGACAGCCCACCTGCCCCCAAAATAAAAAGAGCCGGATTACAGCAATCCGGCTCTTACATTGACGAAACTATTCTCAGGCGTGACGAACTTCTTCGATTTCGTATTCGACCAACCCGCTTGGAATTTTGACGACAACCACATCACCAACCTCTTTTCCAACCAATGCACGAGCAATTGGCGAAGAGATTGAGATTTTGTTCTGCTTGATATCAGCCTCATCGTCACCAACGATAGTGTAGGTGCTCACCTCATCAGTATCGAGATTAATGATATCCACCGTCACACCAAAAATAACCTTACCGGTATTAGGGATAGACGACACGTCAATCACCTGACACATCGACAACTTGCCTTCAATCTCCTGAATCCGCCCCTCAATGAAGCTTTGCTGCTCTCGAGCAGCATGGTATTCAGCATTCTCTTTCAAGTCCCCGTGCTCACGCGCATCAGCAATCGCTTCGATCACTTTAGGACGATCTACGGTTTTTAAACGGCTTAACTCTTCACGCAGGGCTTTCTCCCCTGCTTTAGTCATAGGTACTTTATTCATAAAACCTTTATCACTTTCCTTAGGCGAACAGAAAACAAAACTTAGTTCGCCGCGTGAATATCCTGCAGCCTGTTAACTTCATGATCCTGCCCAACCCTGATAGCACGACAGAACGCCTCGCCACCGGTCAGGGTTGTAGTATAGGTCACCTTGTGTCGCAAAGCTGATTTACGAATTTCTGCAGAGTCCGCAATCGCCTTTCTGCCTTCAGTGGTGTTGATAATCAGATCCACTTCTTCATTCTTAATGGCATCGACAATATGCGGACGACCTTCACGCACCTTATTGATTTGCTTCACTTCGATCCCGGCATCCTGTAACACCTGGGCCGTTCCACCAGTCGCCATAATGCGGAAACCGCTTTCAACCAGACTGCGTGCAACACTCACCGCACCAGGTTTATCCGCATCACGTACACTGATAAATGCAGTCCCTTTGACCGGCATAAGATCCCCACCGGCAGCAGCCGCTTTGGCAAACGCTTCATCAAAAGTACGCGCGATCCCCATCACTTCACCGGTAGACTTCATTTCCGGCCCAAGAATCGGGTCAACACCCTGGAACTTGTTGAACGGGAAGATCGATTCTTTCACATTGTAGAACTTAGGTACAATCTCATGAGTAAACCCTTGCTCTTCCAGTGATTTACCAGCCATCGCCAGCGCCGCCACCTTGGCCAGGGACATACCAATTGCCTTAGACACAAACGGCACCGTCCGGGAAGCCCGAGGATTAACCTCGATAACATAGATATGGCCATCCTGATACGCCAACTGAACGTTCATCAAACCTACCACCTGAAGTTCAAGCGCCATTTTGATAACCATTTCGCGCATCTGATCCTGCACGTCAGCAGCCAGACTATAAGGCGGCAAGGAACAGGCCGAGTCACCGGAATGCACCCCAGCCTGCTCAATATGCTGCATGATGGCACCGATCACGACGGTTTTGCCGTCAGACACGGCATCAATATCCACCTCAACAGCCGCATTCAGGAAGTGATCCAGCAACACAGGACTATCATTGGAAACCATTACGGCCTCACGCATATAGCGCTTGAGTTCGACCTCATCGTAAACAATTTCCATTGCCCGTCCGCCCAATACATAGGAAGGACGTACCACTAACGGGTAGCCGATCTCCTTGGCATGGGACAGCGCCTGCTCCAGACTCCGTGCGGTTGCATTGGGTGGCTGCAGCAGCCCAAGACGGGTAATCATCTGCTGGAAGCGCTCACGGTCTTCGGCGCGGTCAATCGCGTCAGGCGTGGTACCAATAATGGGAACCCCGGCATCTTCCAGACCGCGCGCCAATTTAAGAGGAGTCTGACCGCCATAATGAACGATAACCCCTTTGGGTTTTTCGACATCTACGATCGCCAACACATCTTCCAGTGTAATCGGCTCAAAATACAGACGATCCGAAGTGTCATAATCTGTAGAAACCGTCTCCGGATTACAGTTGATCATAATGGTTTCATAACCATCATCACGCAGCGCCAGCGCTGCATGCACACAACAGTAGTCGAACTCGATTCCCTGACCAATTCGGTTAGGACCACCGCCGATTACAATAATTTTTTCACGATCACTAGGCTGCGCCTCGCACTCTTCATCATAGCTGGAGTACATATAAGCCGTAGAAGAAGCAAACTCAGCTGCACAGGTATCCACACGCTTATATACGGGACGCACACCAAAATCATGTCGTTGCTTCCGCAGCGCTTTTTCATTGATTCCAAGCAACTGAGCCAGACGCTCATCGGAGAACCCTTTGCGTTTCAGGCGACGCATGCGCTCAGCAGTAAGATCCGACAATGCCAGTTTGGTTAACGCCTCTTCCTCTTTGATCAGATCCTCAATCTGAACCAGATACCAGGGATCGACCATACAGTGCTCAAATATTTCCGCAACAGTCATCCCCGCACGGAATGCATCACCGATATACCAGATACGATCAGCAGTGGGCTGCTTCAATCCGCGAACCACGGACTCATCCGCATCTTCCGCAGTCAAATCCAGCTTCGGATCAAAACCACAGGATCCAACTTCCAGGCCTCGCAATGCTTTCTGCATAGACTCCTGAAAATTGCGACCAATCGCCATCACCTCACCAACAGATTTCATCTGCGTGGTCAGCGTAGGGTTGGCTTGTGGAAACTTCTCAAACGTGAATCGTGGAATCTTGGTTACAACATAGTCGATGCTAGGTTCGAAGGATGCCGGCGTTGCACCGCCCGTAATATCGTTCTGCAACTCATCCAGGGTATAGCCGATGGCCAGCTTCGCTGCGACCTTGGCAATGGGAAATCCAGTCGCCTTTGATGCCAAAGCCGAAGAACGGGATACCCGAGGATTCATCTCGATAACCACCATCCGGCCGGTCTCCGGGTCCATACCAAACTGCACGTTGGAACCACCCGTTTCGACACCTATTTCACGAAGTACCGCCACCGACGCATTCCGCATCAACTGATACTCTTTGTCAGTCAGGGTTTGCGCAGGAGCGACAGTGATCGAATCACCTGTATGCACTCCCATAGGATCAAAATTTTCGATGGAACAGACGATGATACAGTTGTCGTTTTTGTCACGCACAACCTCCATCTCATATTCTTTCCATCCAATCAGCGATTCATCAATCAGCAGCTCACTGGTCGGCGACAGCTCCAGCCCCCGCTCACAAATCTCGATGAACTCTTCTTTGTTATAGGCGATACCACCACCGGAACCACCCATGGTAAATGAGGGACGGATGATGCAGGGGAAACCGATCTGATCCAGCACCTGCATCGCCTCTTCCATGCTGTGAGCAATCGCAGCTCTGGGCGTTTCGAGACCGATAGCTTTCATGGCCCGGTCAAAACGTTCCCGGTCCTCCGCCTTATCGATGGCATCCTGAGTCGCACCGATCATTTCCACGCCAAACTTGTCCAGCACACCTTCACGAGCCAGATCCAACGCACAGTTCAACGCCGTCTGCCCTCCCATGGTAGGCAACAGCGCATCAGGACGCTCTTTCTCAATGATCTTGGCCACCGCCTGCCAGCTGATTGGCTCAATATAGGTGGCATCCGCCATGGCTGGATCCGTCATAATGGTGGCGGGATTGGAGTTAACCAAAATGACTTTGTAACCTTCCTCGCGCAGGGCTTTACATGCCTGTGCGCCGGAATAGTCGAATTCACACGCCTGCCCGATAACAATGGGACCGGCACCAATGATGAGGATACTTTTAATATCTGTACGTTTAGGCATCTGTAACGTTCTTCTCTATTCGAATATCTGACCAAGCATGTGCGAAAAACCGCACCCTCTCGGCTGCGGCGTGGCAGCGCTCCTTAGTTTCTGCGCAGGCATGCACAAAAACCGGAGCGCTTGTCTGGAAGTACCGCCGGTTAATTCGCAGTGCGAAGCTGGGCGTCTCTCATCATAGTTATAAACTGATCGAACAACGGGGCAACATCATGGGGCCCCGGACTTGCTTCAGGGTGTCCCTGAAAACTGAATGCCGGCACATCAGTGCGGCTAATGCCCTGCAGAGAACCGTCAAACAATGATTTGTGTGTCGCTCTGATATTTGCAGGCAGTGTCGCCTCATCCACGGCAAAACCATGGTTTTGGCTGGTAATCATGACACAACCTGAGTCCAGATCCTGAACAGGATGGTTTGCGCCATGGTGACCGAACTTCATCTTGACGGTCTTGGCACCACTGGCAAGCGCCAATAACTGATGTCCAAGGCAGATACCAAAAGTTGGCACGCCGGACTTCAGTAACTCCTCGATTGCCTGGATGGCATAGTCACACGGCTCTGGATCACCCGGGCCATTGGACAAAAAGATTCCATCAGGATTGTAGGCTGCAACTTGAGCCGCAGGAGTCTGGGCTGGAACAACGGTAACCTTACAGCCACGCTCAGCCAGCATCCGCAAGATATTGCGCTTGACCCCAAAGTCATAAGCAACGACATGAAACTCAGGCTCGCCCAGCGCTTGATAACCCTCTCCGAGCACCCAGGTAGACTCAGTCCATTCCACCGTATCTTTGCGGGTCACTTCTTTTGCAAGGTCCATCCCCTTCAAACCGGGAAAGGCTTTGGCTGCTTCAATTGCCGCATCAATTGAAAGATCGTCGCCCGCCATAATGCATCCGTTCTGGGCACCTTTTTCCCTTAGAATCCGGGTCAGACGGCGGGTATCAATATCGGCGATACCGACAATGCCGCTTTCCTTCAGGTATTCAGACAAGGACTTTTCAGCTCTCCAGCTGCTCATCTCCATCGCCAGATCACGAATTACCAATCCGGCAGCCCATATCTGATCGGACTCAACATCTTCAGTATTCACACCGGTATTTCCGATGTGAGGATAGGTCAATGTTACGATTTGTTTTGCGTAGGAGGGGTCGGTAAGGATTTCCTGGTATCCCGTCATGGAGGTGTTAAACACAACCTCACCGATGCTTTGCCCGGTGGCTCCAATAGAAATACCATGAAATACGCTTCCGTCTTCAAGTGCCAGTATCGCAGGTGTGTATGATTCCATAGCTCGCCAGAAAACGTGTCAAATCTTGAAAGATGGCGGATTCAAGTTGTAAAAAAGCGAGAGGGAGTAAACTCCATCCCGCTTTCCAGAAACTTTATCCAATAATTGATTATGGGCAACGCGCGCACAAACGGCGGTATTGTATAAGACTGGACGTTTTCTGTCACGCCCAGAATTTAACCTTTTGTCATAATCATGACAATTTACTTCAATCCGAGCACGTCCTGCATGTCATAACAGCCTGGACCACGCCCCTGCAACCATGCTGCCGCCTTCACCGCACCCTTGGCAAAAGTCATGCGACTGCTGGCCTTGTGAGTTATCTCAATCCGCTCCCCCTGGGTCGCAAACAGGACCGTATGATCCCCCACAACATCTCCGGCACGAATGGTCTCAAAACCAATGGTCTTCGAGTCCCGTTCCCCGGTAATCCCCTCACGCCCATAGACGGCACATTCTTTCAAATCCCGCCCTAGCGCATCGGCCACCACTTCACCTAATCGCAGCGCGGTGCCTGAAGGTGCATCTTTCTTGAAACGATGATGAGCCTCAATGATTTCCACATCATAATCATCACCCAGGGTTTTCGCTGTCAGCGACAATATATTAAGCAGCAGATTGATTCCTACACTCATGTTGGGAGCAAATACCAGAGAAACCTTTTTACCTGCTTCTTCAATCGCCCGCTTCTGATCCTCACTTAAACCGGTCGTTCCGATTACCAACGCTTTTTGGTGCTCAGCGCAGAATTCAAGCAACGCCATCGTAGTTTCCGGCCCGGTGAAATCGATGATGACATCAAATTGATCCAACACACCACCCAGATCATCCGTACACAGCACTCCCTGCCGACCAATACCTGCCAGCTCACCCGCATCAGCCCCTACCAGAGAACTACCCGGACGAACACTGGCCGCACCAAGATGAGTAGAATCATTCTCCACCACTGCTTCAACCAGAACTTTGCCCATCCGACCAGAAGCACCCACAATTGCTACGCGTGTCATCAATAACCCTTTCTATCTGCTATGCCGGACACCATCATCCGGAAACCAACCCAACCAATCGAAAACCAACTCAGTCTGGCGCAGTGCAAAAAAGCCGGCAATCGCCGGCTTTAAGTTCACAACCTAGAACTTCATATCATCGAAGAAGCTTTTAACCCCTTCAAACCAACTCTCTTTTTTGGGAGCCTGCCCACCGGACGCCTCCATCGTAGACTGAAATTCGCGCAGCAGATCTTTTTGCTTTTTCGTGAGATTTACCGGCGTTTCGACAACCACCCGGCACAAAAGATCTCCGGCAGAGCCGCCACGAACAGGAGCCACTCCTTTACCGCGCAACCGGAACAAACGGCCGGTTTGAGTTTCCTCAGGAATTTTCAACTTAACACGACCATCCAGGGTTGGCACTTCAAGCTCGCCACCCAAAGCCGCGTCCACAAAGGAAATAGGAACTTCGCAATATAGATTACGACCATCACGAGTAAAGATTTTATGCTCACGTACAGACACCTGAACATATAAATCACCCGCAGGACCACCATGCGATCCCGGCTCACCCTCTCCAGTAAGACGAATACGATCTCCCGTATCCACACCGGCAGGCACCTTAACGGAAAGCGTTTTTTGCTCTTCTACATAACCGGAGCCATGGCAGGACTTACAAGGATTGCGAATAATTTTGCCCGCCCCGCGACAACGCGGACAGGTCTGCTGAATGGAGAAGAATCCCTGCTGCATCCGAACCTGTCCCTGACCATGACAGGTGCCACAGGTCTCCGGCTCAGAGCCCTTCTCAGCGCCGGAGCCACTACAGGTCTTACACTCAACCTGGGACGGCACACGAATCTTTACCGTAGTACCACGAACCGCCTCTTCAAGATCAAGCTCCAACGTATAGCGCAGATCGGCACCGCGATTAGCCCGCGTCCGGCCGCCACCACCGCCTCCGCCAAAGATATCCCCGAAAACATCACCGAAGATATCACTGAAACTGGCTCCGCCACCAAAACCGCCGGCGCCGGCCGCATTAGGATCCACACCAGCATGCCCAAACTGATCATACGCAGCACGCTTCTGGTCATCAGACAAAATATCGTATGCTTCGGTCGCTTCCTTAAACATTTCTTCGGCCGATGCATCGTCCGGATTACGATCCGGGTGATATTTCATAGCCAGACGGCGGTATGCTTTTTTGACTTCCTTGGCGTCGACACCCCGTTCGACACCCAGTACTTCATAGTAATCTCGTTTAGCCATAGTCAGTTAGATGCGCCCACTGCAAAAAAGATTGCGATTATACCCCAAATACGAGAAAGCAGCGCGGCGCAATTCCGCACTGCTTCAACCTCTCGACCAATTCCGCCGCATCAGCCGCGACATCATCGCGTGACGCAGCGGTAACAGGAGGTTTACTTCTTGTCGTCCTTAACCTCTTCAAACTCTGCATCTACAGCATCGTCAGAAGATTGACCGCTGCCAGCCTCATCCTGCTGAGCCTGAGCGCCAGCATCAGCTTGAGCAGCTTCCGCGTACATTTTCTGGGCCAGCGATGAAGATGCTTCGCTCAGCTTCTGCATAGCAGTTTCGATCGCTTCTTTGTCGTCACCCTTGGCAACTTCTTCCAACTCTTTCAGAGCAGCTTCAATGGAGGCCTTCTCTTCGTCTGTAGCCTTATCGCCAGCATCCTTCAGAGTTTTCTGAGTGGCGTGAACCAGAGCGTCAGCCTGGTTACGAACAGATGCCAACTCTTCAAACTTCTTGTCGTCCGCTGCATGCGCTTCCGCATCTGCGACCATTTTTTCGATCTCTTCATCGCTCAGACCGGAAGACGCCTTAATAATGATGGACTGCTCTTTACCAGTCGCCTTGTCTTTTGCAGATACATTCAAGATACCGTTGGCATCGATATCGAAAGTTACTTCGATTTGAGGCACGCCACGCGGCGCAGAAGGAAGACCTGCCAGATCGAAACGACCCAGTGATTTGTTATCCAGCGCACGCTTACGTTCACCCTGAACTACGTGAATGGTAACCGCAGACTGGTTATCTTCAGCCGTTGAGAACACCTGAGACTTCTTGGTTGGGATAGTTGTATTCTTCTCGATAATCGGAGTCGCAACACCACCCATTGTCTCAATGCTCAGCGACAAAGGAGTTACGTCAAGCAGCAGAACATCTTTTACATCGCCAGACAGAACCGCACCTTGAATTGCCGCACCAATGGCAACCGCTTCATCAGGGTTCACATCCTTACGGGGCTCTTTACCAAAGAACTCTGCAACGCGAGACTGAACCAAAGGCATACGAGTCTGACCACCCACCAGGATGATCTCGTCAACTTCTGAAGAACTGACGTCTGCATCTTTCAAAGCACAACGGCATGGCTCAAGGCTACGCTCAACCAGTTCTTCCACCAAGCTTTCGAGCTTGGCGCGAGTTACTTTGACATTCAAATGCTTAGGACCGGATGCATCTGCCGTGATGTATGGCAGGTTCACATCAGTCTGCTGGCTGCTGGACAGCTCAATCTTGGCTTTCTCTGCCGCTTCCTTCAGACGCTGCATTGCCAGAGGATCACCGTGCAGATCGATACCGGAATCTTTCTTGAACTCACCTGCCAGATATTCAATCAAGCGAAGGTCAAAGTCCTCACCACCCAGGAAGGTGTCACCGTTAGTTGCCAGCACTTCAAATTGCATCTCGCCGTCAACATCCGCAATTTCGATGATAGAAATATCGAAAGTACCGCCACCCAGGTCATATACAGCGATCTTGCGGTCACCGCCACGCTTGTCCAGACCATAGGCCAAAGCAGCCGCTGTCGGCTCGTTGATGATCCGCTTAACTTCAAGACCTGCAATACGACCAGCATCTTTCGTCGCCTGACGCTGGGAATCATTAAAGTACGCAGGAACCGTAATAACCGCCTCAGTGACTTTCTCACCCAGAAAGTCTTCAGCAGTCTTCTTCATTTTCTTCAGAATTTCCGCCGAAACCTGTGGAGGTGCAATTTTGTCGCCCTTCACTTCAACCCATGCATCACCATTGTCCGCCTTGGCGATAGTGTAAGGCACCATTTTGATATCTTTCTGAACAACGTCATCTTCAAAACGACGACCGATCAGACGCTTGATAGCAAACAGAGTGTTTGTGGGGTTGGTAACCGCCTGACGCTTGGCTGACTGACCTACCAGTATTTCGCCATCGTCAGTGTAGGCCACGATGGAAGGCGTGGTTCGACCACCCTCTGAATTCTCGATAACACGCGCCTTGTCACCTTCAAGAATGGCAACACAGGAGTTAGTGGTACCCAAGTCGATTCCGATAATTTTACCCATAATGAAAAGCTCCCGACTCAAACTTGAAATTAATTACCAGCTAATATTGGAGTCGTTCCTGATTTTTCAACCCAACACCGCTTAATTTTTACTCTCCAGTGACGCAATCACCGGACCTTGCAACTCAATTCTTACCCTTTGGCTACCATAACCATGGCCGGACGTACCAGACGCCCGCTGAGGGTATAACCCTTTTGCAGCACCGCAATAACGGAATTCGGCTCCGCATCCGGCTGAGGCACCATGGACATGGCCTCATGAAATTCCGGATTAAACGGCTGTCCTTGCGGATCAACAGGCTCAACATCAAACTTTTTCAGTCCGCCCATCAGCATGGACAGCGTCATTTCCACGCCATCTCTGAGCAACACGACCTGCTCAGGCGCATCACCTTCAGCAGAACAGGCCTCAATGGCTTTCTCCAGACTGTCGACAACCGGAAGCAGCTCTTTCACAAAGCGCTCCAAAGCAAACTTGCGGGCTTTCTCCACATCGTTTTCCGCTCTACGGCGGACATTCTGCATTTCCGCACTTACCCGCAGCATCTGGTCTTTGGCCTCTGCCAACTCCGCTTCCAGCGCGGCGATGCGGCTTTCAGCATCTCCTGCAGAGCCTGCGCCAGCAGCACCAGCTTGCGCTTCTGTTTCCTCGATCTGGGATTCTTCTGTTTGATTTTTGGTTTCTTCTGACATTCGTGAAACTCCCACAAACCTGCCGAAATAATTAAGTTGGCCTCTATATGGGGTCGCTTAAGCCGGTTTCAACCGTTTTTTTAACATCCCGCCACATTATTGATGCTCCAAATCAATTTGCCGGACGAATGAACATCAACCCAAAGCGCATATTGCAAACTTCAGTCTTGCTGAGACTCATATTTTACTGTATACATAGACAGCACTTTTACAGAACTCTACTTATACAAGTAACCTCTGCTTAACAAGAGACCTCCGATTACCAAGAGACTTCCTATGCTGACCCATCTCTCTATTCGTAATCTTGCTATCGCCGCCCACCTTGAACTCGAATTCGGACCTGGAATGACCGCCATGAGCGGTGAAACAGGTGCAGGAAAATCGATTGTGCTCGACGCTCTTGGCTTGACACTGGGTGATCGCAGCTCTTCAGATGTTGTCAGACATGGTAGCGACCGCGCAGACGTAACGGCTGTATTTGACCTGGCCAACCTGCCTGACGCCCAAAAATGGTTAAAAGAAAGGGAGCTGGACCAGGAAAACGAATGCATTATCCGTCGTACTGTCACTGCCGAGGGCCGCTCAAGGGGATACATCAACGGCCAGGCCGTTCCGATGCAGGATCTGAAAGATCTCGGCGAACGACTAATGGAAATTCATAGTCAACACGAACACCACTCCCTTCTCAAAAGAGAAACCCAACAGCGGCTCGTTGATGAGTTCGGTAATCTCAGCGGACTGGTAAAGGAGGTTTCAGGCAAGTACAAAGAATGGAAGCAAAAATCCGACAAGCTCAATGCACTGCTGAACCTGAACGAAGAAAATGAAGCCCGCATTCAACTCCTCACCTATCAGGTTGAAGAACTGGATTCACTGGCGCTTCAGGAAGGCGAACTGGATCAGCTCGAACAAGAACAGAACCAACTGGCCAACGCTGAAAGCATACTAGCCAGTGTTCATCAGGTCAGCGACGGCGTTTTGGAGCAGGAAGGTGGCTGCCTGGATCAATTACGGCACGCCGTGCACATCCTGCAGGATCTCGGCCTCAACAACACCCGACTGAACAGCGCGCAAACCATGGTGAACGATGCGCTGATCCAACTGGAAGAAGCCCACACGGAGCTTCGCCACTTACAGGACGATATTGAACTGGATCCAGAGAGACTGCAGGAGGTAGAGGTCCGCCTTTCCAGCATTTACGATCTGGCCAGAAAACATCGCATTACGACTGAGCAGCTTCCGGAACGACACCAGGAGCTTGCCTCAGAATTGACCGAACTCACCTCCGATGACAACAATGCCGAAGCTCTATCAGCACAGGTTCAAAAGCTGCACGAAAGCTACCTCGAAACTGCCGAGAAGCTAAGCAAACAGCGAGGTAAAACTGCCAAACGCCTTCAGGACTCTGTCGTCAAACAGCTTGCCAATCTGGGCATGACACCCGAGTTTGTCATTGAACTCACGCCTCTCCAGGAGCCAGGCCCCCAAGGCGCTGAAGAAGCGGAGATGCTGATCAGCATGAACGCCGGCCAGCCGCCTAAGCCTTTGCGCAAAATAGCCTCAGGAGGTGAGCTGTCGAGAATCAGCCTTGCTATTCAGGTAGTCACTGCGGCTTCGTCCCAGACTCCTACCATGGTCTTTGATGAAGTGGATGTCGGCATTGGTGGCGCGACGGCAGAAATCGTCGGACGTATGCTACGCGAACTGGGCCAAAACGCACAGATTCTCTGCGTCACACACTTAGCCCAAGTCGCCTCTCAGGCCAACCACCACTTATTTGTCACCAAGAGTGTCCGGGAAGGTGCAACCCAGTCATCCATCCACAAACTCAGTGGCGAAGACAGAGTACACGAAATTGCCCGCATGCTGGGCGGCGTCAATATTACTGAGCACAGTCTGGCTCACGCCCACGAGATGCTGAATACCAGCCAGCTACAATAGAGCGGATCAGGCCACCATTCTGAGAATGGTCAGCACAATATAATTGAATAAATACGAAGGGAAATTAAGAGAGAAATAAAGGAAAGGAGGACAAGAAGTCCTGATAATCAGGACTTCTTAGGCTTTACGTAGAGAATCAGACTATGGTCGACAATTTCGTAACCACGCTCTGCGGCAATCTCTTTCTGCCTTTTTTCGATCACAGGATCACAAAACTCAATAACTTCACCGGTCTCCGTACAAACCATATGATCGTGATGATCATCATTGTTCAGTTCAAATACGGCATGGCCACCTTCAAAGTTGTGCCTTAGCACCAAGCCGGCAGATTCAAATTGCGTCAGCACCCGATACACGGTCGCCAAGCCAACATCATCTCCGGATTCCAGAAGTGACTTGTATACATCCTCGGCGCTCATGTGACGGTTTTCCGCCGATTCAAGAATGCTCAGGATTTTTACGCGGGGCAAAGTGACTTTCAGCCCGGCTTTTTTCAATTCTAAATTTTCGTTAGTCATAGACGTGTATCAGTTCGCAATGCAATCAGTTATCATTCGCTGCCGAGCCAAGATAGAGGAAAAAACCTCAAGATGCAAAACCTAAAATTATTATTGCTTGCCTTTGCCTTAGTGCTGTCCACTGGCTGTTCATTTCCTGGGGTGTATAAGATCGATGTTCAGCAAGGCAACATCATTGAACAGGAAACGATTGATCAGCTGACCGTCGGCCTGAATCGCAAGCAGGTGCATTTTATCATGGGCGCTCCAGTCCTTGAGAGCACGTTCGACCCGTCTTACGAAACTTATATTTACACCATCCAGCTGGAAGGTGGAGAGATTCATCACCAGAACATCACCCTCCACTACCAGAATGATATTCTGCAAGGCATCGATAAACGCGAAATTCTCGCAGCCGACCTGGCTAACCCGGCGAAGGCTTACACCCATCGTCGCAAGGATCAGTCAATTTAAGGCTCAGCAATAACCGCTTACTTCTCCGGTTATGCTTTTTTCTTGGCCCGATTCAGTCTCGCCTGCTTAGGATCAATCTTAAGCGGGCGATAGATTTCAACCCGATCCCCTTCTCTTATTTCCTGGACCTCAGGATTTGTCACCGCCTTACCAAATATCCCAAGCTTGCTGTTCTCCAGGTCAATTTCCGGAAACACATTAGTAATTCCAGACAACTTCACCGCTTCTGACACAGTCGTCCCAGGCACCACATCCAGTTGCAGGATTTTCTGTTTTTCCGGAAGGGCATAAGCCACTTCGACTTTAATTTTCAACTCACTCATGACGTCAGAATCTCCTCAGAACGCTCTAACTTCACCTGCATATCGCCTTATTACCCGTATATATCCTTGTTCACCCGTATATATCCTTGGCTCGACGGCAAAAGGCATCCACCATGGTACCTGTGGCCTGGGAAAAAATTGGCCCCAAGGCAATTCCCGCGATCGCCTTTGACAGCTCGAAGTTGAGTTCCAGAATCACTTTGCAGGCATTGTCATCCAACTCAGCAAAACGCCATATACCTTCCAGACTCTTAAATGGCCCCTCAACCAGGGAGAGATGGATCTTTTCAGGGCGGACCAGACTATTCCTGGTCGTAAAAGCCTGCACCACTCCGCCTTTACGCACTTCTATTCTCGCCACCATCTCACTACCGTGACTCTCCAGCACCCAGGTCCGGCCACACCATGGCAAAAACTCAGGATATGCCTGTACATCATTCACCAGGTCATACATACGCTCTGCCGAGTAAGCGACCAATGCGCTTCGACTAATCTGGGGCAACCTCTGTCTCCTGCTTTTCTTTAGTTTCCGGCTTTACTTTAGCTTCCGGCTTAACGGGCGCGGATTCGGCTTTCGTTTCGCCGGTCATTTCTATTGTTTCTTTGCCCGGCAACATATCAGCAACATTGCCTGCCGGGCTTTCATCGATACTTTCAAGTCTTTTGCGGCCCCCACCTCCCGGGCGGGCTTCCCCAGCTGCTATTGCTCCTGCACCCACACCACCGGTCTCCGCGGGCTGCTCTTCAGTCTCGCTTTTCAACTCTACCTGAACTTCCAGCTCTCCTGGGTCTGCCGGGTCTACTGCTAACTCACCCTCTTCGTCCTCGAGAGGGCTAGCCTCTTTATTTTCCACATCCGCCGTATTGGTTTCGACCTTTTCCTCAGACATCCCGGATTCGACGGCTTCTGACTCAACCACAGCCGGCTCATCTCCGGGACATAACAACAAACCGGGCTCTTTATTAAACTGACAACTGTATGCCCACAAATCAGACAACATTGAGACCTGAATAATCACCACTACCGGTACACATATATACCGGAGGAGAAAATGGCCAATTCGAAACATCATCTTTGGCCGGGGCTTCTCACCGGTTTTCACCATCATGTCCAATGACTCTGCCAACTTCCCCGCCGGAAGAACGTAAACACAAAGCACCAACAACAGCCCACCGGCTAGCGGGATAATCAATGTGGACACCATGAACTGCACCAGACTGAACAGAGGCATTCCCGCCCAACCAAGCTTTTGGGGATCTGTCAGCGATATCACCAGCCCAGCACCGACCAGCCACACCACAATATGCACCAGTGTCGTGGCTATTGTCCGCTTCCATTTCAAGCGCTCCTGCAGCCATGCAATCAGGGGCTCAATCAGGAAGATGGCAGAACTCCAGGCAGCAAGCGTCAGCAGAACAAACAGCATGGCACCGAAAAACTGCCCGAATGACATATTCCCCAAAGCCAGAGGTATCGACTGGAATAGCAATGAAAACCCCTGATCCAGAGGCAGTTCAAGCATCAGCAGCCAGGGAACCACAATGAGCCCGGCCAACACACCAACAGCCGTATCAACCAGCCCGATGGTCAACACTACGCGGGTGATATGACCATGGGAGGGCATATAAGCCCCAAGCAATATGAAAACACCAGTCCCCAGAGCCAGGGAGAAAAAGGCCTGCTTGAAAGCAGCCAATACTCCTTGCCAGCTGATACTTGTCATTTCGTGAGCAAACAGGACTTGAGCTGCGGACTCCATCGTCGGCAGCCTGGCACTAAACAGCGCCAGAAATAGAAGGATCACCGCCATTAAAGGGATAAAATACTGCACCGCAACGGCCAGCCCCCGATACATTCCACGGATAGAGATCATCCAGACGACCAGAACGAATACTGTCAGCCATTGCAGCATCTGATCAGCATCCTGCTGCAGATTGGTAAAGGTACTGACCACCTTGCCCACATCTGCGCCCTGAAAATCACCTATCGCCGATTTGAACGCATAGGCCAACCCCATACCAGCGACGACCGAGTAGATCACTACCGTCAACGTTGCTGCCAACACCAACAGAAGCCCGGACAGTCTCCAGATGGAATAGCCATCCGCCTTATCGCCCAGTTGCTGCAGAGCCAGCACCGGCGTTTTGCGAATATGCTTGCCGATTCCCACCTGCAGAGCCATAAATGGAACAGCAAACAGCCCCAGCGCCACCAGGTAAGACAGCAGAAAGGTCATCCCGCCGTATTGGGTCATAAGCGATGGAAACGTCCAGAAATTCGAAAATCCGACCACTACCCCAATGCCGGACATCAGAAAAGTTTTCTGGCGATTCCACCTGCGCGCATCATTGACGATGCGGATATCGTGCTGGGCCAATAGATCACAACGCTCTTCAGATTAACTACACAGCCTGCCTTTTTAGGTTTTTATTTGCGGCCGATCCAAACGCTGAATTGTAACGGATAAACTGCCCGGAAGTCAGTGCATTGGCAATTGTTAGCCAATCCCGCCGAGTTTCATTACAATACGCCGTTTTAAATTGTCAGCCGGAATTATGAGCAAAGCCAAAAAACAATCTCCGGGCACTATTGCCCTGAACAAGAAGGCCCGCTTCGACTATCACATTGAAGAGAAGTTTGAAGCAGGCATGGTCCTGACCGGATGGGAGGTCAAAAGCCTTCGCGCCGGCAAGTGCCAGCTCGTGGATTCCTATATTTTGCTAAAGGATGGCGAGGCTTGGCTGTTGGGAGCCCATATCACTCCCCTGAAAGAAGCATCCACCCACGTGGTTGCCGACCCTACCCGAACCCGTAAGCTGCTGCTCAACAAAAGAGAGTTGGACAAGCTGATCGGCAAAGTTAACCAGACCGGTCACACCTGCGTTCCCCTGGCACTCTACTGGAAAGGGAACAAGGTGAAATGCGAGATCGCCCTGGTGGTCGGTAAGAAAGAACACGACAAGCGCGAGACGGAAAAAGAGCGCGACTGGAACCGTCAGAAACAGCGCGTCATCCGTGACCACGTTAAGCAATAACCCTCTGTTAACTAACGGATATCTGTTAATTAACAATCTAAAGTGGCGAACCACACTTGAATTCAGGTATGATCGCCACCATATCTGCAACATCTACTGATAAGTTGTAGAAACACTTTCTGGGGACGACTTGGTTTCGACGCCGGTTACAAACCCTGAGGTGCATGTCGAGTGGACAGTAACACTCGTACTCCAATTACTGTAAAAAATAGTCGCAAACGACGAAAACTACGCTCTAGCAGCTTAATGCTGCTAGCACTCATGCCAAGATGCTTGTATCGCGGTTTTTATGAGTGTCATCCAGAACAAGCTAGCTAGCGCCGCTGCTCCAGCGGCACTCGCGAAAACTCAGGAGATCGCCTGTTACACCCTGCCCTCCGGGTCGTATCAGGTTAATTAAATAGAGGGTCCTAAGCATGTAGAGCCAATGGCAGCGGACTGGCGGACGCGGGTTCAATTCCCGCCGTCTCCACCAATACAAAACCCCAGCGTGAAAGCGCTGGGGTTTTTTATTGGTCGAACGACAGAGGGTATTGTTCTTATATGCCGGTTCACAAAAATGTATGGAACATTTTTGGACGTCCGAATGGACGGGCCGAAGGCCGAGGCTCAGGACGAGCCGAGCAATTCCCGCCAGCAGGCAATATCAAGTCTGAGTTAGCACCAAGTACATTCCCGCCAAGCAGACAATGACTAAATCTCTCGATCACTATAACCAGCCCTATTCTTTATCCCCTCCCTCAATACAACATTGGAAGCTGCAACCATGAGTATCTGAACTCTCTATTCGTACTTAGCCTCCACTAAACAAAAGTTTAGTTTGGTAGACCTTAAAGCCGATATACAAGTGGTGACCATTTGTTACCATAATAGCCCGAATACGATCAGTGCAGTCGGAGAGGCTGCCGATCATCTTACCTTTCCCCATCAATGCCATGACCACAAGGAGTCCGTTAGTGGCTATTTATCTCAATTTCAATCATCTCACCGTTAAAGGCAATGTGACCGCAGAAGGTTACAAGGACTGGATTCGCCTTGATAGCTTCAGCTTTGGTGTCAGCCGCCATATCACAATGGAAGCAGGCCATATGTCCAACCGGGAAGCCACCCGCCCAAGCCTGACCGCCGTGTCGATCAGTAAACTGATGGATACTGCATCTTCCGGTTTGTTCAAAGAGTCTCTGACGGGTGACGCTGGCGTAAAGGTCGTTATCGATGTGGTCCGCACCCACGCCGATAAGATCGAGAAGTATGTCAGCTATGAACTGGAAGACGTCATTATCAGTGATTACAAAGTGAGCGCTGGTGCAGAGTCTGCCCCTTCCGAAATGCTTTCTCTGAGTTACTCTAAAGTCACCATGAGCTACACCGCCGCCGATAGAGCCAACAAGGGCGCTTCTCCTGAGCGTGTCGGCTACGACCTGGAAGCAGGCAAGAAACTTTAATATCTCGAAGGACCATCAGCGGTTAGGTTAATAGAAAGGAGATCGTCAGCACGATGAATGCACCTGCCAATATCAAAGCCCCCGTCAGTCAGACCAGCCTTAATAACCACGGCTTCAAACGTATGGTCGGCTTAGCCTCTTCAGGCTTTGTTCTATATTCCGACGGCCCCGAAAGCGGTATCGGCCACCGGATATACATTCCTGCCGTCCTGGCGGAGTGGTTCGCCAGTCTTGTGAACCTACAAGGCCCTCAAACGGCTCAACGGGTGATGCGGGGATTGTCCCAGCTTCCTTCCTCGGCATTAGGGTTTCAAGCGTACAGCAATGCTCAGAACGCTTTTGAGCATTTCGTGTTGGTAGAGAACTTGCGGATTACCTATATCGTCCTACAAGACAACAACCTGAAAGGTTTAAATCCGGGAGTGTACATCACAGATATGGACGTGGCGGAACACGCCAGCGGACACAAACCGGGATTCTATCAAATAAAACCAGAGGGTAGAGGTTGGAGACTAGATGAAGATCCTGTAAACACAATAACCACTCTTAATGCTGCTATTAATGGGCTAGCCGAAGACATTAGACATGCCGCCCAAAAGACCATGCCTGGCATGATTGCGGCCGCTTACAAAGATGACTCCGCACACCTTCAAAGCGAAGGCTACACCCTGACCTACAACCCTCCACCGTTATATCAACGTGGTTCGGAGTGGCGCACCCCGGAACAGAAAGCGGTCTCTGGTGATCATACCGCAGCCATACTGGCAAAAGGACTGTACAACGCCCAGCTTCAACAAAAGGAGGTTCACTGGACCATCCACGGCGATGGGGCAACCTTGTTACTGAACGCCTTGAAGAAGTTGCCGCCTCGGTTTAGTCTGGATAAACACACGCTGTTTTTCGCAGCACCTTCCCCAGTGATGAATGAATTGTTTACCGAAGTGGAAAACCGCCAAATGTCGTTAGCCAAAGACGTCATGAAGTTCCATAAGGATGACTGGCGCAGTGTCACGGTCAGAGCCTGGCAGCAATACCAAATGGGACAGCGATTAGCGGCAAAAGGCGGGGACCATGCGTTGACTGCCGAGATGCTGAAAGGTCAAGCTTGGACAGATGCCAAAGCGTTGAACAGTCTGATAAAGCCGGTGTATCAAGCTGGTAGCGGTCTTGGTGCTATCGGACTGGCGATTGCTGCCGGAATGGAGCCAGGTGTGGCCATTGCGGTTGGCCTTGGTGGTGCAGAAGGATTGCGGAGAGCTTGCACTTCTCTGGTCTTCAATGCAGAAACCTATCGGAACCTGTTAGCAATGAACACAACCAGCATGTCCTTGAACCCACACTTTAGCCCGACCATGAGCCCCACAGAATTTAACGCTCGTGCCAGGATGCAACACGGCGGCGTCGTTAAGTCTTTCGTTGCACTGGTTCGAGAGCTGGGGAGTGTCTGGAGGAGGCAATTTTAATGCAGCTTTTACGCCGTCTTAAAGCATCCAAGATGAACCCGATAGGCCCGGATGTTGCTAAAGCTCCCGTGATGGCGTTTGATCTGTCGGGAACGGAGCTAGCGTTTCGATGCCCGCCTCATGAATTGGTAGGAGATGATTCTACGACATTACCCCCGGCTCTGAATATTTATCAAGATGATATCTATGAGCCTTGGGCGAGAGTTGAAAACATTGGCATGTCCGCTCACCTGTTGTACACGGGCTGGAAGTTTTGGGACAGGCCTTTCGCAGAAAAAGCGATTGGCTACGTGATACTAGATATCCACCTGACCAGACGCCATCCCCATTATCGTAAAATCGACTCTCTACTCAGACCTTCAGATATGGCAAATTGGCTACTGGAGTATTCTGATATTTGCTGGGGTGGAGCCAACAAGACCAAATGGGAAAACAGGGAGTATAAAGATACACCCGTCATACCAGAGCTACATTTCTGGCGATATCCGCGCTCTCTTGATGATATTAGACAAATAGATATCAATGGCACTAGATGGTTCAGCTACGTTGCAGACAGACCAGATGGACCAAAAGAGCGAATATGGAATAGTCCCATCTCGGACGACCACGAGGTTAATTTCCATTTCAACCCCAGCGCCCTGAACCGTGAATACTACGAGCCTGACCACGATCTAGACGGTGCGGTTGAAAAGTTTGTCCAAGAGTTCATGTCTCACGTTCACGTCAAGTTAGCCCCCGACGCTCAACAGCGTTATGACGAAGTGATGGCCGAAGTTAATCAGGCCGGGTGACCCACCACAGCATGAACAAAAAGAGGGACGGAAGGTGCAATCCAATGTCCCTCTGCCCTTCAAGTTCAGGCGGTTGCCTGTCTATATCTAGCACCTTTGATTCGACAGCTCACCAGCAAACAATGATGAAACTACTTATCCCGCTTCCGAGCCTCATACAATTTCATAAACTCTTCACTAACATGCTTGTCTCCCTGAGGCCAGTCAGCCTTTATCAGAGATAGCACCTCACTTATATCCACCCACCCCACGACTTCACCGGGAAGCTCAAGTTCCCATTCTTCACCATTCCAGACGGCAAAATCATAGGTTCCGAAGCCACTAGAATAACGAACTGCAACGAAATACAGCCCTTCATAGGGCAATTCCAAACTTTCTTGCCATTTAACGGGCAAATTTATTTCGCTCATTGGTTTAGTCGTCTTTTCCGTCATCCTGACAAATATTATCTATAGCCTTCTGCGTCCCTGAAGCAAGGTAATCAGGTTCGCCGACACTTTCAGAAACTTTCTTGAGTTCGCGGCTTCTGCGCTTGGCAAACTCTTCAATTTCTTCCTGCGTCCAGCCTTTTTTCTGCTTGGCTTCCGCCAACCGTTTAATGTTGCCACTCATCACAATATATCCCTAGTCAGGTAGTCACCCTTGGATACATACCTATAACCATATTTTTCGTAGAAGGCTTTTACCGTATCGTTAACACCCTGCGGTTATTCCAGTCGGGCTATGGGGGCTATCGCGTCGACATGGTGGATTACAAAGAAGGGGCTTGGACTCTTAATCTATTCCTCCTCGGGGTCTACCCCGTTTCCTCGACGAGATACTAGGCGAAGCTTTCGCTCCTCAGGACGATATTCTTCTATTTCTTCTGGGAAAGCTTCAGCATCCGTGGAGTTTAATGATTTCTCACTACCGAAAATAACCCCACTCTCATCGAAGTCAACAGGACCATTTTTAAACAAATCGTCAACGACAGCCTGAGTCTCTTTGCGCACCCACTCCTCGAACTCTTTTGTACCTGGCTTTGGACGTTTTTCACTCATGACAGCTTCCTGTAGCAATAATCGCCTTTCTCATCGTGGGAAAATCCAGACAGTCGATTAAGCCAGGTAGGCCTTCCAAGCGATAATCCGCAAAGAAATATATCACGATACCATATAGCCAATTCAAAGTGCTTTGGATGCCTCCAAGCATTATGGGGGCTATCGCGTCGACATGGTAGATTACAAAGAAGGGACTTGTGGGACTTGATCTACCCTCGCTCCTCAGGCCGATTTAGACCATATCTACAAATATTTTCGGCCTCCAAAGTAAGATAGAGCGCGACCCTTGTACCAAGTCCCACGCCCAGATCCCTGCATTTTTTTAAATTACATCGAAGCGCATATCGAGCAGATTTTTCAACATTCGAGGTGGCACCGTCTTCCATTCCACGCTACTAACATCTGAACGGTTTTTTGTGAAAGATATAGAAATACCATTATCGGTGTTCGTATAAATGCTAAAGCTGTTATCACGTTCTATTGCAATACAGGGTAAATAATCACAAGGTGTCTTCGGTACATTTACAACAGAACCATTAGCGTAGGCTTCTCTAAATATTGCGGCATAATCACTTCGCAATTTTGACTGATAAGACACTCTTACAGATTTAAGAAAAGGCTTTTCTTTAGCCGCTAGCCAACATACAGCGGCGATGGCTCTATGAACTCCATTTTCGATCTCGACCGCACCTCCCCGTATTACAACTCTTAAGTTGCGTGTGCTCCCTGGTTGCCCAAATTCTTGATCCCTTATCTCACACTCAAAGTATCTGAAAATATCATCCGTCCATGGCTCCCCGTTTTTTGACTTTCCCTCGATCTCCATAAGGTTTTCACGCCAAGTTGCGCCATCAAACGCCACGGTCCTATTCAACGCGACAATTGACTCGATAGGTATATCCATATACTCAGGGGCTTTTATAGTCTCGCAAAAATAAAACGTATCTAGATGGTCATCGTATATCGGCTCATCTAAAAGATGTGCCTTCGAATCAGCTACAGTTGATTTTAACTTGTCGATAGCAAGGCTCACTGGGTTCTACCCCGTTTCCACGGACGGTTTTAAAACGGCTGATAACTTCCGATCCTGAAGGGCAACTCTACGCCGCATCCTAGGATTATGGAACCGCTCGATGTAATCAAAAATATCTGCTCGCGCTT
>NZ_MRYI01000119.1 GCF_002260525.1 Hahella sp. CCB-MM4 | reverse complement strand
TTGCAGGAGGCACTTGAGCTTGTCGGCGAGGATCTCCTCCTGGTGCATCACCGTCAGGTCCGCGGCGCAGTCGGAGCGGTCGCTGTAGGCCCACGAGGGCACCTGATCCGCCCGGGCACCCGACCGCACGGGTCGGCTCCAGCACCCGGGTGCGGTGGGCGGCCGGTAGGCAGCGGTGTGCACGCGGGCCGGTTCATTCGGTAGCTTCGGTCGCCGCCCGGTCCGCGGGCGGCTACCAGAGCCGACCCGTATCCGCGGCCGCCGAACTGGGCGGTGCGCCGCGAACGCCGAGGAGCGAGATGCAGTTACGCCCCCATCAGCGTGAGGCCTTGGACGCGATCGAGGCCGGTGTCCGCGCGGGCCTGCGGAGACCACCGTCA
>NZ_MRYI01000118.1 GCF_002260525.1 Hahella sp. CCB-MM4 | reverse complement strand
GCACGTGAAGACCGCGCCCCTGAGCACCGCGGAGAAGTTCACCGTGAAGCTGCTGGGCACCAGCGCGGTCGGCGGGAAGAAGGCCTCGGCCGCCGCCGTCCTCACCGGGCCCACCGGACAGGAGGCCGGAGCGGGCACGCCCGGCACGGTCCTGGTCGATGTGACCGCGGGCCGGTCCGCTCTCACCGACACCACGGGCTCCCTCCAGGTCCCCGAGGGCTGGGGGACCGCCGCCGCCGAGGTCCCGGGCCGCATCCCGGCGGGCACCACCCGCCGGGTCGAGGTGGAGCTCACCCCGGCGAAGGACGCCGAGGTCCGTGAGACCCGGCTGACCGCACGGGCGCGCTACCGGGCCGCCGGTGAGACCCGCACGAGTCAGCAG
>NZ_MRYI01000117.1 GCF_002260525.1 Hahella sp. CCB-MM4 | reverse complement strand
CATCTGGCTGGCGCTGATCTTCATCGGCCTGCCCTTCGTGGTGCGCGCGGTACAACCGGTGATCGAGGATCTGGACGCGGAGGTCGAGGAAGCCTCGGCCACCTTGGGCGCGCGGCGCCTGACCACGTTGCGCCGGGTGGTGCTACCGACGCTGACACCGGCGCTGCTGACAGGCTTCGCGCTGGCTCTGGCGCGGTCGGTGGGCGAATACGGCTCGGTAATCTTCATCGCCGGCAACCTGCCCAACGTGACCGAGATCGCGCCGCTGCTGATCGTCATCCCGCTGGAGGAATTCAACTACGACGCCCCCACGGCGATTGGCCTCGCCATGCTGGCGATCAGCTTTTACCTGCTCTTCCTCATCAACCCCCTGCAGGCCCTGAA
>NZ_MRYI01000116.1 GCF_002260525.1 Hahella sp. CCB-MM4 | reverse complement strand
AAGAGACGCGGGGGGCAAGGAACGGGACGCGAGGCGACTTCTTCAAAAGGCAAAGCCTTAGAAGGAGGAAGGGGGGGGGGGGGCAAGCAGAAGACGGCAGACGAGAGAGGAGGCCGGCGCGGGGGCGCGGAGAGGGGGAGAAGAGACAGCGGCTGAATGAAGGGAAGTGCTTTGGGCGGCGGGCCAAGCGGAGCGGAGGACCCGGGCACCGGCACGGGGGGCCGCAGAGGGGGCAGGGCGGGAAAGGGGAAGAGAGGGGGGGAAAGAAAGAAAGGGAAGAAAGGAGAGAGAGAGGAAAGGGGGGGAAGAAGAAGGAGAAAGGAAAAAGGAGAAAGGAGGCGGGAAAGTAGAAAGAGTCGATAAAAAGGAAGCGCGAGAAAGAAA
>NZ_MRYI01000115.1 GCF_002260525.1 Hahella sp. CCB-MM4 | reverse complement strand
CTGCCCGCGCCGGGGATTACGCGCGCCTCTTCGCCGAGGGGCCGCCCTCGGTTCCGCTGTTGGCCTTCATTGCTGCCCTGCCCCCCTCGGCCCGTGTGCTGGATCTTGGCTGCGGACCGGGCGGCGACAGCGCGCATATGGCTGCCGCCGGTCATCGGCCCGACCCCGTCGATGCCGCGCCCCAGATGGTGGCGCTGGCCTGCGCGCGGGGCCTGCCTGCCCGGGAAGGCAGCTTCGACACGCCCCTGACCGAGGTCTACGACGCCGCTTGGGCCAGCTTCTCGTTGCTGCATGCCACGCGCGCCGAGCTGCCGCGCCATCTGGCCGCGATCCATGCCGCGCTGAAACCCGGCGGGCTGTTTCACATCGGCCTCAAGGAAGGTC
>NZ_MRYI01000114.1 GCF_002260525.1 Hahella sp. CCB-MM4 | reverse complement strand
CTTTGGTTCAGGGCGGCGATTGTTCGGCCTTGGTGACGGCGCCGATCAACAAGAAGGCGCTCAAGGACGGCGCCGGTTTCGCCTTCCCCGGTCACACCGAGTTCCTCGCCCATCTCGGCGGTGATTGCGACGGGGTGATGATGCTGGCCTGCCCTGAGCTGCGCGTGGTTCCGGCGGCGATCCATAACGCCCTGTCCGAGGTTCCGGGCGCGTTGACCGAAGCCGGGCTGAAGCGCACGATCGAGATCACCCGCGACGCGCTGATCCGTGACTTTGGCATCGTCGAGCCGAGGATCGCCGTCGCCGGGCTGAACCCGCATGCGGGCGAAGGCGGCGCGATGGGGCGTGAGGAACTGACCTTCATCGCCCCCTTGCTGGAGACGCTC
>NZ_MRYI01000113.1 GCF_002260525.1 Hahella sp. CCB-MM4 | reverse complement strand
CACGTCAAGTAGAGCGTCGAAGGCGGCGCGGCGTCCGGCGGCGGAATCGGCCCGCTTCCCTCTGACACGGCTCTGTGGCTTGCGGTGGGCTTCCTGATGGGGACCGGATGGCGGGTTCGCCCGGCTACTTCTGCTGTAGGCCGCGTGGACGCGGCCACGCTCGCGGTTCCAGATGTCGAGCAACTCGGTGTTGGAGAACCTCTTCGTCCAGCCGAGTCCGTGCAGTATCTCTTTGAAGAACGGGGCTGGGCCGCCGTCTCGCCCCTTGATGAGGGCTGACAGAACGGGCTTGCCCGGTGTCCGGGGCTGTTCGACCCGGAGGAGGAGCTTCCGCCACCGGTCCCCGGGGAGTATGTGGCCGTGGAGCGACGCCCCCTTGCACAGGG
>NZ_MRYI01000112.1 GCF_002260525.1 Hahella sp. CCB-MM4 | reverse complement strand
GATCCACCCGAGCGGCAAGGCCTCCACGGCTGTTCGTAACTTACATTTGGGAGCGCCAAGTTGCGCGATCCGTCCGACCATTAGTTCTAAACTGGCAGGTCAGACCAGCTACGTTGACGCAATCAAAAATCAGACCACCATGAGGTTTCGGTTGCTCGCTTCTGGTGCGAGCGCATCCGCGAGAGGAAGTGCCGCGCCGAAGGGCCACAAGTGTCCGGTCTGTGACAGGAACACGCGTCAGCCGTACACCACCAATCAGTTGAAGTGCTCCCAGTGCCAAACGGTCTTGAAGAAGGACCGACTTCGCTGAGCTGCAAGGATCGGCTCCGCGACCGCAGCGAACCCAGTAGAGAAGCCCGGCGCTCCCTGCGAGCGGCCGGGCTCTCT
>NZ_MRYI01000111.1 GCF_002260525.1 Hahella sp. CCB-MM4 | reverse complement strand
CCCGAACTATGTCGGCGCCGATGCCGCGACGATCTCGGCCTCGATGACCGGCACGTTTGAATACGAGCCCGGCGACGTGCGCGAAGTCCCCGACTTCAACGTCTTCTTCCGCCACAACGCGACCTACCCCTACTACTCGGACGCCATCTGGTACCTGACCCAGATGCGCCGCTGGGGCCAGATCGCCGAAGCCCATGACGACCAGTGGTACCATGACGTTGCCGCCTCGGTGTATCGCCCGGACCTCTACATGGAAGCCGCGCAAAGCCTGATCGACGAGGGTCTCGCCTCGGCCGAGGACTTCCCGATGGGCTCGGACGGCTACCGCGCGCCGGCCACGCTGATGGATGGCATCGCCTATGACGGCCATACGCCCAACGCCTATAT
>NZ_MRYI01000110.1 GCF_002260525.1 Hahella sp. CCB-MM4 | reverse complement strand
CTTGCCGCTGCCTTGCTGGTGTGATTGCATCACGCGGCATATGGGGCTAGTCCAAGCTGACGGGCCCGCCCGGGCTGCCTTTGCGGAATCTCCATGTCACAGAAAACCCTGCTCGTCTCCATCGCTTCCTTTCTGGCGGCGGCGGTACTGGCGCTGTTGACCGCGCTGTTTCTCGTCTCGTTGGTGGAAAACCGAACCGCGAGCGAGCTGCGCGAGGCCTTCGCCGAGGCGAACATGGGCTGGACCCGGGTTGAGGTGAACGGCCTTACCGCGACGCTGACGGGCACCGCCCCGACCGAAAGCGCCCGCATCCGCGCGCTGCAGGTGGCGGGCGAGGTGATCGACGCCTCCCGCCTGTCCGAGGAGATCGTGGTGCCGGTCCGCACCGC
>NZ_MRYI01000011.1 GCF_002260525.1 Hahella sp. CCB-MM4 | reverse complement strand
AGCGAGCTGGAACCACCTGATCCCTTTCCGAACTCAGAAGTGAAACAGTTCAGCGCCGATGGTAGTGTGGTTCGCCCATGTGAGAGTAGGTCGTCGTCAGGCTTCTAATTAAGAGCCCCATCCAGGTTTCTGGGTGGGGTTTTTTATTGCCTGGTGGAAACTGCTGCCTCCTCCTGCACCCGTCTTCTGATACCTCAGTTCCTGTACCTGCTGACGATAACTTACCCCAGAAGAACGTGATCGATGAAGCTCCCGCAAAGGTGGTTGGCCTCCGGGGTCTCCTGGGCGGCAGCTAGAACGCGCTCCAGATGGCCGTCATCGTCCGTGTAATGGGCCTTATAGAAAGTGAGTCGTTCGATCAGAATCTGCTTATCCACTTCCGGATGAAACTGAAAAGCCCAAAACGGACGGTGATGAACTTTGAAAGAGTGATTGCATATCTCGGTGTGGGCAAGCGGAATCGTACCGGGGGGCGCGGAGAGGGATTTCTGTTTATGCACAGAGACAGCCATGAAGCCATCCGGTACCGATCTGAAGACTGGGTCATCTCTGGCTTCCTTGGTCAACGAAATTGGAATAGTTCCCATTTCATAGACATCGCCATCGTGGATTATTTCTCCGCCGAGAGCTAACACTGCTAACTGATATCCAAAGCAGGAGGCAAATACAGGTTGTCTCCTGTCGATGCATTTTCGTAAGAGCCTCTGAGCTTGAGGGACAAAAGGATATTTCTCGGGAAATAGTACGTTGGCGTCACTGGCGCCGCCAACCAGCAGAGCATCGTAATCAGAGGTAATGCCGAGATCGAAGTCTGGCGTATCGAAGAGGTTTAAAACGTCAATCTGCTTTTCATTCAGTCGACAATACCTGGCAAAGCTTTCCAGCTCTTCCAGCCGAACTTTTGGAGACTCTCTTATTTGTAAAAGTAGCAGTTTCAGCTGGCCTCGGTTCTTGATCATAGTGGCTCTTTCTAACTGATACGTAAATAAGGTGAACCAGTTTCGCAAGCGTTATGGACGCAATGCTTGGCAATGGTATGGGCAATGGCTATAGTTGCCTGATTACAATGTAAGTTGAACATGCCAGCATGATTTCTCCAATTAGATCGCCGCGTTTCGAGGATTCCTCTCGATGCAGCACCGAAAGCGGCTATCTGTAACCTTTCCCTCGCTGGTACAATAAATATTAGCTGTAACTTTGGTATTTTCCTTCCACGATTAAACGCAACAAGTAATTCAGGATAGCAATGATGTCTTCCAATCATCTGGTAATATTTGATACGACTCTGCGAGATGGCGAACAAAGCCCGGGCGCCTCCATGACCAAAGCGGAAAAGCTGCGTATCGCCAAGGCTCTGGAACGCATGAAGGTAGATGTTATTGAAGCTGGATTTGCAATTGCCAGCCCTGGTGACTTTGACGCCGTGAAGGCGATAGCAGAATCCGTCACTGAGTCGACAGTATGTAGTCTTGCCAGAGCTTTGGATAAGGACATCGATCGAGCTGCGGAGGCGTTGAACGGAGCTGCATCCGCTCGTATTCATACCTTTATTGCCACGTCTCCCATTCATATGAAGTATAAGTTGCAGATGGAGCCGGATCAGGTAGTCGAGCAGGCTGTCCGTGCGGTAAAAAGGGCTCGGGGTTATACGGATAATGTCGAGTTTTCATGTGAAGACGCCGGCCGATCTGAAATAGATTTTCTGTGCAGAATAATCGAAGCCGCTATCGATGCAGGTGCTGGTACGATCAATATTCCGGACACCGTGGGATATGCTATTCCGGAACAATTTGGTGAAACCATCAAGACTTTGATAAATCGTATTCCAAATGCAGATAAAGCAATTTTTTCAGTGCACTGCCACAATGATTTGGGATTGGCAGTGGCGAACTCTCTGGCGGCTGTATCCAATGGCGCGAGGCAGGTTGAATGCACGATCAACGGATTGGGCGAACGCGCAGGAAATGCTTCATTAGAAGAAATTGTGATGGCGGTGCGTACCCGTAGAGATCTGTTTGAAGTTGAAACGCAGCTGGATACTCAGCATATAGTGCCGACATCACGACTGGTTTCCACTATTACCGGCTTCCCTGTTCAGCCTAACAAAGCCATCGTCGGTGCGAATGCTTTTGCTCATGAGTCGGGGATTCACCAGGATGGAGTCCTCAAACATAGGGAAACCTATGAAATTATGCGCGCTGAGGACGTTGGCTGGCATACCAATAGCCTGGTGATGGGTAAGCACTCGGGACGCAACGCGTTCAGGACCAGGCTTCAGGAACTGGGGCATGTCTTTGAAACGGAATCTGAGTTAAACGAGGCATTTTCCCGGTTTAAAGAGCTGGCGGACAAGAAGCACGAGATTTTTGATGAAGACCTGCAGGCTCTGGTAAGTTCCAGTGCTGCGACTGATGTGGAAGGAAAATACAGACTCGTATGCATGTCTGTTGCCAGTGAGACTGGGGTCATTCCTGAAGCCAAAGTGACCCTCGAATTTGATGGCAGTGAGCATACGGCAACCAGCGAAGGTGGTGGTCCGGTGGATGCAACGTTCAAAGCCATTGAATTGATGGCCGAATCCGGCGCTAGTCTCCAGCTTTATTCGGTTAACGCTATCACCAGTGGTACTGACTCCCAGGGTGAAGTGACCGTTCGTCTTGAGCGAGGTGGGCGGATTGTTAATGGCGTGGGTGCTGATACAGATATTGTTATTGCTTCTGCCAAAGCCTATATCAACGCTTTGAATCTGATTAACCGGGAATACACCAGACAACATCCTCAGGGTGACGTGTGAGCTTGATGCTGGGGGATTTGGTCGCGTGGTAGAACAGGATAGACAGCGATATCTGGCACAGTTTGGTGTCGTGCAGTGGTATGCGCGGAGAGAACTTCCAGGAGCTGCAACATCGCCGGGCTTTGTTTTTGCTGAGCCTGAGGTGGCAGCACCAACCAGACCATCTGCTCTTTCTCTCGTGGAAAGTAAACCCTCGCAACCTCCAGCCGCATCTCATCCTAAAGCGCCTGCGGCATCACCGCAAAGGCCAAATATTGCTGACATTGCGCCACTTCCGATTGATCAGGTTGCTAAGACTTTGTCATCCGGGGATGAGGACAGTGAAGCCTCAGGAGAAAACGTTCCTCACTCCAAGACTGATGACAAGGCTGTTACCTATCTAGGTTGCATCACGCGGAATATCTCTTTTGTAGCTGAACTGGTTGGAGAAATTCTGCCCGAATCTATGCCGCCTGAGGTGTCGCTTTTCAGGAATATTGTGTCGGCTTGTGCTGCAGGTGATACGACGGATATGCGAATGTTTCAGTGGCCTCCGTTACCGCATCCAGGTCTACCCGGCCATACGGCTGAGAATAAGTGGTTATTGGTGAACCGCTGGGTGAAAGGAGAAACAAACGATTCTTCGATGAAAGTCGTATTTTTTGGAACCGTACCAGAGACAATGAGTCAGCATGCCGAGTGGGTTGTTCAACCTGACTTACGCCAAGTGCTGGAACAGCCGTTGTTGAAGAGAGGAATATGGAATACTTTGCAACCTCTTTTGAAGCAGGATTCAGATGGTGGCGATGACTGACACTCAGCAATTGCAGTTTCGCTACATGGATGATGTCGATGTTTCTGAAGTTATTGCCAATGAAAGAAGTGCTTATTCTCACCCTTGGTCAGAAGCTGTTTTAAGGGAGTGCCTTGGCGGCATTTCAGAATGCTGGGTCGCGACCATGGACAAGACCATTGTTGGTCATGGAATCATTTCCCATGTCCTCGACGAAGGCCATTTGCTGAACCTGTGCATTGGCAAGAGCTGGCAAGGGCAGGGGTTATCTCATCAATTCCTGATATTTTTGATGAGCCGTCTGCGAGAGCTGGGTGTAGAAAAGCTCTTTTTGGAAGTCAGGGTGAGTAACGAGATAGCGGTGGCTCTCTACAAAAAGCATGGATTTACCCAGATTGGTCTGCGTAAGGCGTACTATCCCGCCGGTAGTGATAGGGAAGACGCCATTGTCATGGCACGGGAAATCGATTCAGAAATTGCCCAAGCGTAGAGATCAATGGAATGTCTGGTAGAGCTCGAAGGAATTAATAGCTGGGTTATTGCCAGTTGGCTTGTTCTTATCCTTTTCGTTGCAGGCATATTGAAGGCTGGCGTGTTTACACACCTTGTTCGTCATAGCGAACTGCAGCATCGATTCCTGGCGTCAATCGTGTTTCTTTCTTTGCTCTGGCATATTCGCTATCAAATTGATTTTGGTCCAGCCTTCCATTTTCTGGGAATGGCATTTGTGACCCTGACGTTGCGAGGAAGCCTTGCTCTTTTGGCGGGGACGATAGCCTTGTCGATTCTTGCATTGTTAGGAAAATCCTCGTGGTTATTGTTACCGCTCAACATTGCTTTAACCGTCCTGATACCGGTAATGATCACTTTTCTGTGTATCCAACTCGAGCGACGGGCTAATTTCCGCAACTTCTTTGCCTATATCTTTATTAATGCATTTTTCGGCGCAGCTTTGACGATCTCCACTTCAATTCTATTGGGGGTTGCATCCTGTTGGCTGATTGGAGAGGAGAGCTGGTCTTCTGATCATTCGTTGCTGCTGACCTATCTGCCATTGATTATGATGCCTGAGGGAGTGATCAATGGAATGCTGGTAACCGGCGTAATGGTGTATTTTCCTCACTGGCTGGGAACATTTGACCCGACTCGTTACCGGTAAAAAAGAGGAAGGGGTTGAGAGCCCTTCCTAGCACTGCTGCAGGGCAGTCGAAATGTGAGCGGATAGAGAGAGCTATTTCAACATCCACTCATGGGCAGGATCGTTGTGAAACTTCCAGACTCTTTTGGGACCTGCCATCACATTCAGGTAATACAGGTCATAGCCATGAGGGGCCCCGACAGGATGGTAGCCTTCAGGTACCATGACAACGTTCTGATTCTCCACACTCATCGTCTCATCAAGTGAGCGATCATCGGTATACACCCTCTGAAAAGCGAAGCCCTGTGAAGGGTTAAGTCTGTGATAGTAGGTTTCTTCCAGAATGGACTCGTGGGGAAGGTTGTCTTCGGAATGTTTGTGGGGCGGGTAACTCGACCAGTTCCCTCCTGGTGTATAAACCTCCACAACCAGCAAACTGTCTGCTTCTTCGTTGTCCGGCAATATGTCCTGAATGAATCGTGTATTGGTGCCATGACCCCGGGTAGAGCATTTGCGTTCATCCGGTTTAATCAAACGTGCTTTATGGTTTCCAAAACCAGGGGCTTTGCAAACGGCGAGCTCCAAGGCTGTTGTCGCTTCTACGCGAAACTGGCTGTCGTTCGGTATATAAGCCGCATAGGGTGGTATTTTCTCGAATGGATCCATGCGGTTACCGACATTTTCCCAGTGTTGTTCTCCTGTGCTGATATTGGCTTTGCCGCCGACTAGCACCAGGCAGACTTCCTTATCGCCCGTTTCCTGCTCCAGCACTTGCCCTGGCTGTAGTTGGAAGACTTCGAATCCAACATATTTCCAACCTGCGGAAGCCGGTGTAATTTCAATAATCCGTCCCTGTTCATCTGGTAAGGTGGGGCGGACGAGCAAATTAGACATAGTGGGCTCCTTCGTATCTTTCTGGTTTACCAAGCCTTTCATCGGTTCAAAGGCCGCAGGAAACTTTACTGGAATCTGTATCCCATAATTTAAAGTAAATAGAACAAATATTCCATATGAAAGTGGAAAAAGCTTAAATTTTCTGCTGTTGTTGTCTGTAACCTATAGAAGGGATTATTAAGTAAAAGACTTCCGTGGATTAAGGGGGGCTAGCGATAGGGGAATTAACGTGTCGGGGTGAGGAGGTCATGGCTGAGAGCCATCAGGAATGACTCGCATCATCACTCTTGGTTGGGACTGGAATCATCACTCTTGGTAGGGAAAGTTTGGAAGAGAGTCCAATAACAATAGATCGTCATCCCGGTTGCCATCACTCCCCAGAATGGTGCTTGGGTTACCCACTCGATGAGAGCCCAAACCGCGCAGAACAGGGTTATTGCCAGACGGCGCCAGAGAGGTTGAAAAAATATCAGATCTTTTTCTTTCATGGTTTGGTGAATCCACACTCTTTGCAACGTTCATCAGGCTATCTTACACAGGCTGATCATAAGTAGCAGCAATGAAATTGATCTGCATTCTGAAAACAATTTTGTCAGATCCACGCCATGCCACATTGGAAGCGTTGGGGAGATTTCTCTCCCCAACATCATCGTCACTTCATCGTTGGCATTGAGAACTCGGCTCCAGCCCGTTGCCCGGTAGGCCAGCGGGCAGTGATGGTTTTCATTTTGGTATAGAATCGCACGCCATCCGGTCCATGCATGTGTAGTGGACCAAACAGTGAGCGTTTCCATCCTCCGAAACTATGAAATGCCATGGGGACGGGAATGGGGACGTTAACGCCGACCATGCCAACCTGAATGTCTTCACAGAACTGACGTGCGCTATCACCGTCGCGGGTAAAGATCGCGGTACCGTTCCCATATTCGTGATCGTTGATGAGCTCAACAGCCTCTTCGTAGGAATTAACTCTGACAACGGATAATACCGGTCCGAAGATTTCTTCATCGTAAATGCGCATACCCGGCTTAACGTGATCGAACAGGGTTGGGCCGACAAAATAGCCGTCTTCGTGTCCAGGGTATTTGAATTCTCTGCCATCGACGATGAGCGATGCGCCTTCTTCAACGCCGGAATCAATGTAGGTACGCACTTTGGCTGCGTGTTCTTTGCTGATCAATGGGCCCATATGAGCCTCATCCTCGAGTCCCATTCCCGGTCCGACACGCATCGTATCGATTTCTTTAACCAGTCGACCAATCAGGTTATCTGCCACTTCGTTGCCTACGCAGACAGCAACGGATATCGCCATGCAACGTTCACCTGCAGATCCGTAGGCGGCTCCCATCAATGAATTGACTACTTGCGTGGGATCAGCGTCGGGCATCACGACCATGTGGTTTTTAGCCCCACCCAATGCCTGGACCCGTTTACCACGGGCGCTGGCAGTTTTATAAATGTATTCGGCGACGGGGGTGGAACCAACGAAGCTGACAGCACCAATACGATCATCTGTCAGAAGTACGTCGACAGCTTCTTTATCACCGTTGACGATATTGAATACACCCGGAGGAAGGCCAGCTTCCGCGAGCAACTCCGCCAGACGATAAGTGGTGCTGGGATCCTTCTCGGAAGGCTTCATGACGAAGGTATTGCCGCAGGCAATGGCGATCGGGAACATCCACATGGGCACCATGGCGGGAAAGTTGAATGGACTGATCCCGGCACAGACTCCCACAGGCTGCATCTTGCTGTAGCTGTCCACACCACGCCCAACGTTAAGACTATGCTCGCCTTTGAGTAGATGAGGAATCCCGCAGGCAAATTCGACGACTTCCAGTCCACGGGTCAATTCACCTTTAGCGTCAGAAAACACCTTGCCATGTTCAGAGGTGATCATTTCCGCCAGTTCGTCAGCATGTTCTTCAACCAGCGCTTTGAACTTGAACAGGACCCGGGCACGATTTAATGGGGTGACCTTACTCCAGCTCTTCAATGCCTCTGCAGCCACCGCGATGACCTGACGAGTTTCCTCTGCACTGGACATGGCGACCTGTAGGCTCTGTTGGCCAGTGGCAGGATTATAGACCGGCCCAAAACGGCCACTTTTACTGGCGACCGCTTCATTGTTTATAAAGTTACCAAGCGTTTTCATGATAGCGTTCCTATAAAGTTGGCAAAAAAAGTTGGCGAAAAGGAGCTGGCGAGAAGTTAACGGGTGATGGTCAGCTCGGCCTCTTCACAAAGACGTACCAGATTATTGTGACCCATCGTGGCGTAGGTCAGCGGATGCGCAATAGCAGGATCCTGCTCCGCCTCAACAACCAGCCAGCCTTCATAGCCCGATGTTTTCAATCCCTTGAATATGGGCAGATAGTCTATGCAGCCATCCCCGGGCACAGTGAATACGCCGTTTAATACGGAGTCGATGAAACTGAGATTGCGATTGCGGGCGTCAGCCAGAATCGATCTCCTGATATCCTTGCAATGCACGTGATTGATTCTGTCTGAATGGCGCTTTTGCACTGCCAAAGGATCTCCACCAGCGTAGGTCAGATGCCCGGTGTCGAGCAGTAGACCCACTGAATCGCCGGTCAGCGCCATCAAGCGGTCGATATCCTCTTCAGTTTCAACCACTGTGCCCATGTGATGGTGATAGGCGATTTTGACTCCATGCTCCAGGGTATAGTCGGCCACTGCAGTCAAGCGTTTGGTAAACTCTTCCCATTGTTGGTCACTCATTCGAGGGGAGTGTGATACAGGAGTGTTACGCTGTCCGTGTACGCAGCCGGTAACTTCGCAAAATACCATCGTAGCAGCACCCAGTTCGCGAAGCAGAATCAGGTGTTCCTGAATCGCTTTGATCTCTTCGTCTACAGACCGGGTTAACAATTCGGCACTGTACCAACCGGATACCAGGTTCAGGTCATGCTCTTTCAGTATGGGGCCAAGGACTTCGGGTTTGCGGGGAAACTTATGCCCCAGTTCAAATCCGCTGAAGCCGGCCTGACGTCCTTCACTCAGGCACTGTTCCAGTGGTGTTTCGCCACCGAGTTCAGGTAGATCATCATTGGTCCAGGTCAGTGGATTGATGCCCAGTTTCACGCTCATTATTTTTCTCCGGGAAGCGATCAACGCTTCATGCTAAATACCAATATCATCTTGAAACGTTGGAGGCAGGTCGGCCTCTTACATGTTCTTTAATTGCTGTGCTTTAAATGAGTCATAACGCTTTCTGGCTTCTACGACTTCGTCGCGAGGGGACACTTCAGGCACTGCAACGTCCCACCAGGAGCCACCTTCTGAGGTTACCGTCAGAGCATCAGTATCCAGTGTGATGACGTAGGTGGTATCAGACTCTCTGGCCCGTACCAATGCCTGCTCCAACCCCTGAATATTGGCTACCTGTTCGGATCTGGCACCCAGTGCAGCGGCATGTGCCGCGAAGTCGGTTTTCGGGGCACCGCCTTCGGCTGTCAGGCAATCATCCAGCAGGTTGTTGAATCCTGGGCCGCCGCAGAATTGTTGCAAACGATGGATGCAGCCAAAGCCCCGATTGTCCAGAACGACAATAACGATTTTGAGACCCAGCATGACTGACGTGGCTATTTCTGAATTCAGCATCAGATAAGAACCGTCTCCGACCAGGACGAATACTTCCGAGTCAGGCTTTGCCATTTTGGTACCCAGGCCGCCGGCAATTTCATATCCCATGCATGAGTAGCCGTATTCCATGTGATAGCCTTTGGCAAAACGCGTGCGCCATAGCTTTTGCAGTTCGCCTGGTAGGCCTCCAGCGGCGCAAACCACAATATCCCGTTCGCCGGCGGCACGGTTAACCGCACCTATCACCTCCGCATCGGTGGGAAGATTGGTTCCCCGGTCTGAGGTGGCAATATCGACGGTTTTATTCCATCGCTCCCGAAGTTGGGCGGCTTTTTCAACCCACTGACTCGTAGGTTGCCAGCCCTCTAATCCGGAAACTAAAAGGGGTAATGTCAGTTTAGCGTCCCCCACCAGAGCCTGCCCTTTGTGTTTGATGGCGTCAAAAGAGGCAACGTTGATACTTAATAGCCTGGCTGCCGGATTGATCATGGCGCGAGAACCCGAGGCAAAATCACCAAGCCGTGTACCCACTGCAATAATCAAATCAGCCTCTGCTGCGAGGGTGTTGCTGGAGGCGGCGCCTGTAACACCAATAGATCCCATGTTGAGAGGATGATCCCAGGGCAGCGCACCTTTTCCAGCCTGGGTCTCTGCCACGGGCAGATTAAATTGGCTGGCCAGGGTATCGAGTTCTGCAAGTGCATTTGAATAGTGAGTGCCCCCACCAGCCACAAGAAGTGGTTTCTTCGCCTGTATGATCAGCTCAAGGGCATTTGCAAGCTCATCGGTGTCAGGTCCCTGACGGCGAAGCCGGTGAATCCGCTCGCTAAAAAAATGCTCCGGGTAATCGAAGGCCATTGTCTGCACATCTTGAGGCATGGCCAAAGTGACAGGCCCGCATTCGATTGGATCAGTCAGTACCCGGATGGCTTGGGGGAGGGAAGTCAGCAATTGTTCCGGTCTGGTGATACGGTCGAAGAAGCGGCTCACCGGTTTGAAGCAGTCATTGGATGTCAGGGTGTGATCATGGAAGTTTTCCACCTGCTGCAATACCGGATCAGGCATCCGGGTAGCAAAGGTGTCACCGGGCAGAAACAGAACCGGCAGGCGATTTACATGGGCCACGGCAGCAGCGGTGACCATATTGGTGGAACCGGGACCGGCTGAAGCTGTGCAGGCCATCATCTGTTTACGATTAAGGGTTTTACTGTAGGCAATCGCCGCGTGCGCCATTCCCTGTTCGTTATGGGCACGATAAGTGGGAAGCTGATCTCTCACCTGATATAGAGCCTCGCCCAACCCGGCAACATTGCCATGTCCAAATATCGCCCACACACCGGCAAACATGGGGGTTATTTCGTCGTCGATCTCCATCTTCTGGGCAGTCATGAACTTAATGACCGCCTGCGCCATGGTAAGTCTGATTGTTTTCATTGTTATCTAATCCTCTCGTTCTTACATTCAGCCAGACAGCTATTTCGGAGCGAATGTTTAACCGGCGTTATTGCGAGCTTTCCAGTACGAAACCAATGTCAGGTAGTTGTTGACGATCGCTTTTATAAACTGCTGATCGTTGATGGAACCCCGCAGCCATTGACGGCTGGGTTCGCTGAATATAGTTCGCCCTACGGCAAAGCCCTTGCAGATGTCAAAACCGGCGCTGTCTGCAAACCCTTTTTGCAGTTCTTCTGCCGGCGCATCCAGTCCCAGCATGACAACACCTCGACAGTGAGGAGCTCGCTGATGAATCAGATCGGTAATTCTCTGCCATCCGGTAGGTGTTTGTGGCGGTAATTTCCACCAGTCAGGGAAGACCCCGAGGTTGTAGAAGCGTTTCATGGCATTGATATAAATGTCGTCACTTGTCGGCATATCCTTGGGGGGGATCAGTTCCAACAGGAATTCATGACCGGTCATGCAGCAGGCCTGATAAAGCTTGATCACCCGTCGCTCCTGGGTCAGCCTGAGACTGATCTCATCTTCCGGATGATAGAAAATCAGGCATTTGACAATGTGCTCTTTCGGCCAGTCCTGCAGTTTGGCGGCGATCGATCGACCTCCTTCAAACTCAATGGCCCGGGAGCTGGGCTGCTCAACCGGGCGGCCAATCCACCAACCGCGGCCTGTTACATCGTTCAAGGCATCCTGCCCGTAGGTGTCATCAATTAATACGCCTACCTGACTCTCACCGATCAGGGATGACCCTTGTTCAGTGGCTTTTACCAGTAGCTGCTTGAGATATTTGATTCTCTCAGGATCTGCGCCTTCTTCCCTGGCCATGTCAAATAGCTGTTTACGATGATCGAAGGCAAGAATGCAGAGATCGTTCCAGTCAACGTTGGGTCGTTGAGTTGTCACCCGGTGCAGATAATTCAGTCGACTATCTGTATCAGGGTGTTTGATCTCTGTGGCCCGTGAAAGGTAGTCATCCAGCTCCTCTGCACTGGGTATCGCAGGAGCGCAGCCATGTCGAGATACCACCAGAGCGCCGCAGGCATTGGCATAAGCGCAGCTCCGGGCGTGACTCTCGCCGCGCAGCCAGCCACGCAGGAATCCACTCAAGAAGGCATCTCCGGCACCGAGGACGTTCAGCACTTCCACTTTGACACCACTATGCACCTCAAATGCCTTCATGCTGTCGGGTATTGTTTCTTCCAGAACGGTGCATCCCTGGGCGCCCAGTTTTAACACAATCGTCGCATGGGTCAGGGCACGAATGGATTTCAACGCTTGAATGGTATCGGTACTGCCGCCGGCGATATGAATTTCTTCCTCTGTGCCCACGATCAAATCCAGGTCCGGAAGAATCGTCTGCAGATGCTGGGTGACACTCTCGTTGGATACAAATCGTGTTTCACCATCCCCCAGACTTGTTAAGCCCCAGAGAACCGGGCGGTAGTCGATGTCCAGGATGATTTTTGTGCCCGCCGCTTTGGCATACTCCATGGCGGTTTTACTGGTGGCGTGGGTCTGTTCGGTCGAAAAGTGGGTGCCTGTAATCAACAGCGCCTGACTTGAAGCGATGAACTCAGGGGAGAAATCGGAGCTTTCGATTGCCATGTCCGCACAATCCCGACGATAGAAAATCAGGGGAAAGGTTTCGCGGTCTTTAATTCCCAGAATAACCAGTCCGGTGAGGCGATTTTTGTCCGTAACCACGTGGCTGGTATCCACACCTGCGCGATCCAGTTCCTCTCGTACAAACCGGCCCATATGTTCATCGCCGACACGGGTCAGCATGGCCGACTTCAGTCCCATGCGGGCGGCGCCATAGGCAATATTTCCTGAAGAGCCACCGAGATATTTGGCGAAGCTGGTCATGTCTTCCAGGCGGCTGCCAATCTGCTCACCATATAAATCGACGGCGGCGCGTCCCAGGCAGATCAGATCCAAAGGTTTGTTATCACTCATAGGCGTCATCCTGTTATAGGCAGAGGTGTTTACCTGGACCGGCTGCCTGAGATGATTGAGTCGGCTGGCGGCCTGCATGGCCGGTGCTGACGTTTCATTTTTGTCGATAATAGAATAAAAATTCCAAATAAACAACAGTTGGAAAAAATCATCTTTTTACATCTGCTGTTAACAAATGCCCCGGCACATATGGAGTGTGGCGATATGTATCGGTGTTATGTCAACGCAGTTTTGGAACGAATATTCCAATATATGCCCTATTTAATGCATCTGGTGCAACGGAGCTATATGCATTCATTATGGGGGCCCGTTGGTCTCTGGGCCATGCTGAAGTCAGACGGAAATCTGTATCCACTGATGCTCTGCATGGGATTGCTCAATGGCATCCATGATCACATTGACCCGGTAGGCTGCACGAAAGTCCGGCCACATTGGCTTATCAGCCGCTATGCCTTCGATCAGGTCTCTGACTTCCACCGCTTTCATGTCGTTGTAACCAAGCCCGTGTCCAGCCGAGACGCAAAAGTTGGCGTAGTCCGGGTGCTGGGGGCCAGTGAGTATGCGCCTGAATCCTTGTCGGGAAGGTCGGTCGTCGTTTGTGAAGAGCTGTAATTCGGACAGCCGTTCCTGGTCATAGATCAATGAGCCACGCGTTCCGGTGACTTCAAACCAGAGTCCGTTTTTACGGCCCCAGGCAATGCGGGAGGATTCCAGCGTACCCATGGCGCCATTGGCGAAGCGTGCCATAAGATGGACCTGGTCGTCGTTTTCCACCGTTCCGGTGTTTCCAGGCTGATCGGGAGTTGGACGTTCCCGATGTACGGTCTGGATATCTGCACAGAGTTCTGTCATGGGGGCTACCAGAAATTCAGCCAGATTGATCAGGTGAGATCCCATATCCCCGAGGGTGCCAGACCCGGAAAACTCACGTTTCAACCGCCAGGTAAAGGGAAGTTGATTGTCAGCAAGGTAGTCTTCATTAAAGGTCCCTCGGAAATGCACAACATCGCCTATTTCGCCGTTTGAAATAATTTCCCGGGCAAGTTGAATGGTGGGGTTTTTGGTGTAATTAAAACCGACGAGGGTTTTAACTCCTGCTTTTTCGGCGGCTTCCGTCATTTCGAGAGCATCTATCGCAGACAGAGCCAAAGGTTTTTCGGAATAGACATGCTTACCCGCTTCTATGGCGGCCAGTGCCATCTCTTTATGCAGATAGTTGGGAGCGCAAATATCCACAACATCAATTTCGGGATCTGTGACCAATTGACGCCAGTCAGCGGTAAAACGATTAAATCCGAACTCGCGGGCTTTTTGGGCGGCCAGCTCTGCATCGACCTCCGCCACCATTTCACAGACAATGTCTGTACTTAATGGAAATATCGCCGGAGCGGATTTAAACGCAATGGCGTGTGCCTTACCCATATATCCCGTGCCTATCAGGCCAACTCGAACAGGTTTCATAGAATTGCTAACTCTCTGCCTTGGTGGCCAAAATGCTGGCCGATATTTTGTTGAAATTCGGTGTCAGATATACACGTCTCAAACTGGCGGATGTTGCTGTCAATCGTAGAATGCGGGACGTGCGGGCATAGCAATTGGCTCGATCTGTCCGCTCTCTTGAGCTTTGACGCAGACATCGCCAGCAACCGCAGCGGCATATCCATCCCAGGATGAAGGACCTGAAATACTGCCGACTTGGACACCGTCCAGAAAGGCCTGAAGTTCGATGTCGTAGGCCTCAATGAAGCGATCTTTCCAGTCCATCAGTATCGTATTGGAGAGCTTGGCATCTTTGCGTAGCAACAGGCTTTGTGGTTCAGGAAGGTTGGCAATACCTTCTTCGCCCACAACAGAGCACTGAATGTCATAGCCATACTGGCAGTTTACGAATACCTCAACGTCAATACGGACACCCTTGTGGGTTTCTAACAGCACAATCTGTGGATCGGCCACTTTGCTGTGGGCATGGCTGGATTTGCGAGGGAAGACCACCTGGGCAGTCTTGTAATCGTCATTAAGCAACCAGCGAAAGACGTCCAGTTCATGAATCAGGGTGTCGTGAATCGCCATGGGCGTGACATAGGACTCAGGCACGGTGGGATTTCGATGGGCGGCATGAACCATGAGCGGAGTGCCAATCTGGCCTTCATCAATGGCTTTTTTCAACATCTGGTAGCCACTGTCGAAGGGGCGCATAAATCCGACCTGTACCAGACGCTTTCCTGCGGCAATTTCTGCTTCCACGATATTCATGCATCCTGCTGCCGTGGTAGCGAGAGGCTTTTCGCAGAAAACGTATTTGCCCGCTTTGATTGCTGCTACGACAAACTCCTCGTGTGTTGGTCCCCAGGAGGTCACCAGAACGGCATCAACATCTGTGGCGTTGATCAGATCGTGTCCGTTATCGTAAATCTTGGCATTGAGTCCTAAGGTATCCACGACTGATCGAGCCTGTCCGGCATTGACGTCTGTCACTGCAACGACTTCACCGCCGGTAAGGGTGTTGGTTATCCTTCTTGCGTGATCGGCCCCGATGGCGCCAGTACCAATGATTCCTACTCTGATCGTCATAAAAATACCCTCAATGCATAAAACACATAAACAGATTCCGGCGGTTCAACGTCTTTCTCTGTCTGACTGTCGGTTTATTGATTTCAAAAATTGCCCAAGTCGTGCTGGATTTCTTCGTAAGTAAATAAGGAAGAGATACTCTGCACGACCCTACCTGGCATAGACGCTGATTGTCATCATGCCGTTGAATCCTAAATTACCAATTGCTGACGGATGTAGCTGATGCTCTCTTCCACCGCTGAGATCGGATCCTCAAGTTCCCAGACTTCCCGGGCAAAGGGTTCAAAGGAAATATAGTTATCGTAGCCTGAGGACAGTAATTGTTTTATCTGGCCGATGCTGTCCAGGCGGTCTTTGGGGCCAACGAGCAAGCGATGGGCATCCTGCATTTGCTGGAAACTGACGGTTTCATTCTCCACGCCTGAAATATGCACCAGGTCGGTTTTGTCCGCGAAAATTTCAGTTTCTTCGGCGCCGCGGTGGTGGAAGGTGTCGTGGACCAGTCCGAATCTATTTTCCAGTCCCAGCTCCCCGATAGTGTCGATGGCCTGGCGCTTGGTTCGCAGTGAGGAAATAGGAAAGCCTAGTGGCTCCACAAAGCCTTTCAGATTGTGTTTGGCCAATATCGGCTCCAGCGCTTGTAGGGCTTCTTTAAGGCTGGTTGATTTCTCTTCTTCGGTGGCCGTGTACTCCCCATCTACCAGAGGACAAAGTACCAATCCTGTTGCTCCACAGGCTTCTGCCAGTGAAGCAAGCTTCTCTGCCTGCTCCGCCCGCTGGTCATTCCAGATGTTAAACGGGTAGAGGGCATTAATGCTTAATATTTTGATCCCATGCTGCTTCGCTTTTTCGCCAATGGCTTTGGCGTTGTTCAGCTCCGTCACACTGTTTTCCTGTATGTCGTTGCGCAGTTCAACGGCTGTAATTCCGAGTCGGATTGCGGCATCGATGAGTTCTTCCGCGCTCATGTGTGGGCAGATCATGTGGTTGAGGGAGAATTTAACCGAAGGATGGGTCATAAAAGGCCTACGTAAATTTTGTTGTTGTTACTCGCAGTGCGAGGCCGTTTCAATTTTGGAATAGATTAGAATTAAAATTCCAAAATATCAATCGTAGGAATATTTATTTTTTATCTCGAAGTTTTATTCCTTATTGGAGAAAACGAATTGTCCGATCTCCAGATGAACAATCTGGCTGATTTTCATATAGACCTTGCTCGTATTCACATAAATAGAGGCGTTAGAAGCTAACAGATACGTTCATCAACCCAAGGAGAAGAGTGGCTGCTGAAAGTAATTTATAGAAACGGAATAAATATTCCGTCTAGAGCGAAACTGGGGGTTGACACCGTGAAAGATGAGAAGCAATATGGAACGTATATTCCATTTTGTAAAAACTTGGAAAAATAAAGTGGATTTAGATTCAGTCTGACCCGAATGGGATGTTGTCAGAGCGCAACGGGGCAGACACATATTTGAGTCTGGTGGTGATCAGGGCAATAGCTCTGAATGCTGTGGACCCATATATGAAGGCTGGATTTGATCGCGATGAGCATCATGCCGGCCCTCACTAATAAAAAGAGTGGTACCCAAGGTATACACTTCATATTCGAGGAGACAAAAATAAGATGAAAAAAATTACCCTTTCTCTCGCCTCAACTGCGCTTGCCGCATCTTTGTTTTCCGGAGCCGTATTTGCGAAGGAATTGAAGATAGGTGTATCCATGGCGCTCTTTGACGATAACTTTTTAACAGCCTTGCGTAACGGTATTCAAAATGCGGCATCCCAGGAAGGGGTTGATGTTCAGATTGAGGATGCCAAAAACGAAGTCGGAACCCAGCTTAATCAGATACAGAACTTTATCGCTTCCGGCGTGGACGCCATCATCGTTAACCCTGTCGATACAGACGCCACTGTTTCCATGAGTGATGATGCCGATGCTGCCGGAATTCCCCTTATCTACGTGAATCGCCAACCTATTAACGTAGACATGTTGCCCAATAACCAGGCTTTTGTTGCCTCCAACGAAGTGGACTCCGGAACATTCCAGACCCGGGAGGTGTGCCGTCTGCTTGGTGGAAAAGGCAAAGTCGTTGTCATGATGGGAGAGTTGTCCAATCAGGCTGCCATTCAGCGTACCAAGGATATTCATGATGTCATCGCAACCCCGGAGTGTTCTGGAATTGAAGTGGTGGCAGAGCAAACTGCTGAGTGGTCTCGGATAAAGGGAAATGATCTGATGACTAACTGGTTGGCAGCCGGAATAGAGTTTGACGCGGTAATTTCCAATAATGATGAAATGGCCATTGGTGCGATTCAGGCCTTAAAAGCTGCCGGCCGTGCCATGAATTCCGTGATCGTCGCCGGTATTGATGCAACTCCGGATGCTCTGCAGGCTATGAAGAGCGGTGATCTTGATGTCACCGTATTTCAAAGCGCTGTGGGACAGGGGGAAGGCTCTGTCAAAGCGGCGGTTCAGTTGGCCAAAGGGGATGAGGTCGAGCAGAAAGTCTGGGTGCCGTTTGAGTTGGTGACTCCGACCAATCTTAAGGACTACATGAAGTAACTCTTTTGTGAATGAAGGTGTATTCGCCTGAAATTATCAAGTGGATGGATTATGCCTTCGCCGGAACCTGACCGATCTGATGCTGTTGCTCATTTGCGAGGATGGTTCCGGCAAACTTCCGAAACAGAATAAGTACAACAAACTGACTAAGGGGTTGCGTTATGAATAGCGCATCACAGGTGGCAGCGTTGGACATGAATAGCGCAGTTCCTCAACCTCAGGACTACGAATACGTCCTTGAGGTCATCAATGCCCGTAAGGAATTTCCAGGTGTGGTGGCTCTCGATGATGTGTCACTGAGAGTCCGTCCAGGCACTGTACACGCATTGATGGGTGAGAATGGTGCTGGAAAATCGACGCTGATGAAAATCATCGCCGGTATTTATCAGCCCGACGGTGGTGAAGTGCGGCTGCGTGGCAGCGCCGTTGAACTGCCGACACCATTAACGGCTCAGGAAGCCGGCATAGCCATGATCCATCAGGAGCTGTTATTGATGGATTATATGACTGTTGCAGAAAATATCTGGATTCGCCGCGAGCCAAAAAACCGGTTTGGTTTTGTGGATCACGATCAAATGAGACGCAACACGCTTGAGTTATTTAACCGCTTGAATATCAACCTGGATCCGGATGCTGAAATCCGGGACCTGTCCGTTGCAAATCGCCAGATGGTTGAAATCGCCAAGGCGGTATCATTTAACTCCGACGTCCTGATCATGGACGAGCCCACCTCCGCCATCACTGAAAAAGAAGTCGCTCACCTGTTTGACATCATTCGTGATCTGAAAGCACAGGGCATTGGCATCGTGTATATCACTCATAAAATGAATGAGCTATTTGAGATCGCCGATGAGTTTTCCGTATTTCGCGACGGGCGCTATATCGCGACACACGCGTCTACAGAAGTCACCCGCGATGACATCATCAGGATGATGGTGGGGCGTGAAATCACCCAGATGTTTCCTAAAGAAGACGTCGCGTTGGGGGAGGTGGTCCTCTCCGTAAGAAATCTGACGCTGAATGGGGTGTTCCGGGATATTTCTTTCGACGTCCGCGCTGGCGAAATACTCGGTTTGGCGGGGCTGGTCGGTTCGGGCCGGTCTAATGTCGCCGAGACGCTGTTCGGCGTAACGCCTGCTGATAGCGGCACAATTTCCATCAAAGGCAGGGAAGTAAGTGTTTCCTCGCCTCATGAGGCAATTAAACTGGGTATGGCATTTTTGACGGAAGACCGAAAGGATACCGGGTGTTTCCTGCCGCTGGATATTCAGGAAAACATTCAGGTAGCGGTGTTACACGACCAGTATGTGAAAGGAGGGTTTGTCTCCGAAGCTGAGTTGGAAAATGCCAGTGAGGAGATGGGGCGCAAACTCAGAATCAAAACACCCGATATGCAGGAGTGTATTGAAAATCTTTCGGGTGGAAATCAGCAGAAAGTATTGATAGCCCGTTGGCTTTTGACCAATCCCGGAATTTTGATTCTGGATGAACCCACCCGTGGGATTGATGTTGGAGCGAAAGCGGAAATTCACAGTCTGATCACACAGCTGGCCCATAAGGGAGTTGCTGTTGTCATGATCTCTTCTGAAATGCCTGAAGTGTTGGGGATGAGTGACAGGATTCTGGTCATGCATGAAGGACGCGCGACAGGGATCCTGGACCGCGAAGAAGCCGATCAGGTCAAAATCATGGATCTGGCTGCCCAATAAACCAATAGAGTTTCGGGAAAGACAGATTCTGGAAAGCATGCGAGGTTATTATGATTACTAGAACAGCGACAGCCCCGGGAGAGGTGCCTGTTATGGCTAGCAGAAAACGCCTGCCGCCGGAAGTCAGCATCTTTTTGGTGTTGATCGGTATTGCCGCATTTTTTGAGATATTGGGTTGGTTCATTGTCGGGCAGAGCTTCCTGACAAATGTCAGTCGACTACAGATTATCATTCTGCAGGTCTCGGTGATTGGGATTATTGCGGTGGGAGTTACTCAGGTCATTATCACAGGAGGGATCGATCTTTCCTCGGGATCTGTGGTGGCAATGTGTGCCATGATCGCCGCAACGTTTGCGCAGTCATCCAATTGGCCCAAACTTATCCATCCTTCTTTGGCTGACATGCCGTTTTTTGTTCCGCTGATGATCGGTCTGGCCGTCGGTGCGTTAGCTGGTTTTATCAATGGTTGGTTGATTACCAAAACCAAAATCCCCCCATTCATCGCGACTCTTGGCATGATGGTGACGGCGCGTGGTATTGCCCGTTGGTATACAGACGGCAGCCCCGTGTCCGGCTTTACCCAGAGCTTTACGCTATTGGGCAATGGGCTTGATCGTTGGATGCCTGTTGTCATTTTTCTCCTGGTGGCTGCCATATTCCATATTGTGATGCGTTATACCCGTTTCGGTAAGTTCACCTACGCTATCGGGGCTAACCCCCAGGCGGCCAGGGTATCCGGAATCAATATTGATACCCACCTGATCAAGGTATATATGATTGCAGGCTTGCTCACCGGCCTCGCAGCGATGGTGGCTATTGCCCGTATCAAAACGGCTCAGGCGGGTATGGGGCTGATGTACGAACTGGATGCCATCGCGGCTGCGGTAATTGGAGGTGTGTCTCTTTCGGGAGGACGAGGGCGTATCACTGGAACCGTGATCGGAGCGCTTATTCTTGGGGTGATGTTATCCGGGTTCACCTTCCTGCGGGTGGATGCTTACTATCAGGATATTATCAAGGGCTGCATCATTGTTGCCGCCGTTATTGTGGATCAGTATCGCCAGGGTAAGCGCAGCAAGAAAACCTGACGGTGTTTTGCCGGCTGTACTGATTGTTAAAAGCCGCATCCGATTTGGATGCGGCTTTTCTATATTGGGGTGGGTGCTTGTAATTGATATATGAAACTGCGGAGTGACTTCTGATCAAGGCGGAACGGTTATTGATTCTGTAGTCTGTAAGCCAAGCCGATGGACAGTGTCTGTGCCAGACAGAGAGAAGAAGTGAGCGATCGGAAATTCCGCACCTGGGCTTCCTGAACTACCAGGCAAACTGTTGCCTGACGGGCCAGTGGGCTTAATGGGCTGTCGGTAATCACTATCAAAGGGACGCCTTTATTCAGGGCGATCTCCGCCACATCCAGCGTTTCCTGACCGTACGGAGAAAAGCTGATGGCAATGACAGCATCGCCATGATCAATGGCTTCCGCCTGTTCTTTAAACATGCCTCCAATTCCGTCTACCAGATAGGCGCGCTGATCGACATGTCTTAGTGAGTAGGCAAAATAGGATGCCACGACAAATGCCCGGCGAACGCCAACGATATGTGTAGACCTGGCCTGTTCCAGGATCGATATTGCTTTCTCCAGAGTGTCGTTCTCAATCGCATGCTTTAGATGATCGAGGGCAATGGTATTGGAAGTGGAGAACTCTTGTAATAATTGAATGGGAGAAGGGGAATCTGAGTTGCCTTGTTCTTCCTGTGCAAGACGAATCCGGTCGCTGTAACTTGGTGCAGCTTCGATCAGTTTGCTGCGGAAAAGTCGTTGCATCTCGCTGAATCCCTGAAAGCCAAGTGCGTTGGCAAAGCGGATCAGGGTGGAGGGAGTCACTTCTGCTTTTTCTGCGATGGAGGCTACGGTATCCAATGCCACCCCTCGCGGATTCTCCATCAGATAACGGGCGACCTGCTGCAGGCGTTTGCTCAGATCGTTATAACGTTCAGCGATAGCGTTTTCCAATTCTTCTAAGTTGCTGGGAAGCTGGGCGTTAGGCATATGGTTTCCGTTCTTATTCGAATTAACAGAATCATGCCGATAGGCAGATCCGTACGATTGATGGTTAAGCTAGTGAAATTATCCATTATTTTTGTATGTATTGGAATGAATATTCCAGCATGTTCCAGAATTGGAGTAAGCTGTTTATGATGATTGCCCATATCTGTTTTATCGAGATATGGAGGTATTCTTGGTAAATTTTTTCAGAAAAGGTTATCTTATAGTCAATTGAGCAATTTCCTGGCCCGGTGTCCATTGGGCGAAAGGCATGGTGGGGCGAAAACTTTTCAAAAGCCTGCAACTTATGCCGCTAATTACTATCTAATAGTGAATAAACTAATAATAAATAAACATAGAATATATAAATCTATTTCATAAATATCCGAACAACGTAGTAAAAGAGAAACATATCCAATCATGAGTATCACGCGATACCTGCCTGGGGAGCACCCCAGCGGTTTTAGTGGCTGGCAAGTCGCAGTAGTGATCAGTGGAAAGCATCATCAGCGATACCTGAGCGACCAACCACCATCACTGGTTTCTACCGAGACCTGGTGCCAATACCAGGAGCTAAAGGCCAGAATCATTGAATTGAAGCTGAAGCGGCGACTCGCCGTGCGTCAGTATTTTCAATTCATCCGTTCTGAGGATTTGCGTACCAAACCTGCACGCCGGGTAGGGGTGCGTGGAATCAGTGCGGATATCCAAAGTAAAAGTGGTGAGTGGCGATGTGGTTTTAAAGTGTCAGGAGGCTCAGAGTCAGCCGCCTCTTTTTTTGAAATTTCATCAGAGACATCATTCACTGAAGCTTGGGAGTCGGCGATTGATTGCTGGGGGCATCGATTCGGAATTCGAGAGAAAGATTGCGCTCTAAAGAAATCAAGCGCTCCCCCGATGGAGATTTTCAAGAATTTGAGGCGAATTCTGAATGAGGAAGGCAGTGACGTTCCTGTTTCTGTTCTGGGTCCTGTTTATGCTGAACAACGACAACAGATAGCAGGAAAGAAAGACGGACAGGATTCCAAACGTCTGGATATCGATGAATCAGATATTCTGCAGTGGTTTAAGCGCGAGACCGGATCAAAAGTTGCCTGACGGCCTCTGCTCAATTCCTCCCGTTAGGTAAATTGCCGATAACGCTGCTGTAGATTAAACGGAAATTTATCGTTCCAGGTTGTTGTTTCAAATATGTCGTTGTTTCAAATGTATGGTGGGCAGAGCGTGTTTGCCCACTCCACTCTATGTTCTTCAATCATCTATCTGTTACACCTCCCTGTTGAAGCGGTTCTATCTCCATGGAATGTATTAAGCCTGACATTCGCTGCGGATAGGCGCTAAAATAGCGGGCTTTTTTATAGCGCACATAGATGCTGGCGGGTAATAAACGTGTACCTGTATTTGTTTAAAGCGGGAGTCTGGATGCATGGCTGATAGTAATTTAATGAAAGAAATCAATAAAAGGCGTACGTTTGCCATCATCTCGCACCCGGACGCCGGTAAGACGACGATTACGGAAAAAGTTCTCCTTCATGGCGGAGCGTTGCAAAAAGCAGGGACGGTAAAAGGCAAAAAATCCGGTCAGTTTGCCAAATCCGACTGGATGGAAATGGAGAAGGAACGGGGAATATCCGTGACGACCTCGGTGATGCAGTTTCCCTACGGCGAAGCATTGGTCAATCTGTTGGATACACCGGGACACGAAGACTTCTCTGAGGACACCTATCGTACCCTGACCGCTGTGGACTCCTGCCTCATGGTTATCGACAGTGCCAAAGGGGTTGAGGATCGTACTATCAAGCTGATGGATGTCACCCGCCTCAGAGATACCCCGATCATTACCTTTATGAATAAACTTGACCGTGATATTCGCGATCCGGTTGAGCTCCTTGATGAAGTTGAGGATGTCCTGAAGATCAACTGTGCCCCTATCACATGGCCAATTGGTATGGGGAAAGGGTTTAAGGGCGTATATCACATTCTCCGCGATGAAGTGATTATGTATCAGACGGGGAAGGGGCATACTCTTCAGGATGGCAGGATTATCAAGGGAATCAACAACCCTGAGCTGGATGAGGCGTTGGGAGTGGATGCCGAAACCCTTCGTGAAGAAATTGAGTTGCTGCAGGCTGCCTCCCATGAGTTTGATCTGGAGGAATTCCTGGCAGGCACGATGACACCTGTATTCTTCGGTACTGCACTTGGGAATTTCGGCGTTGATCATGTGCTGGACGGACTGGTGTCATGGGCTCCATCACCTCAGAGCAGGGAGACCGATCTGCGTAAGGTGGAAGCGGCTGAGGAAAAGTTCACAGGATTTGTATTTAAAATTCAGGCAAACATGGATCCGCTGCATCGTGATCGAATTGCTTTCCTGCGGGTCTGTTCCGGTCGTTACCAGCAAAATATGAAAATGCGTCATGTGCGTATTGGTAAAGATGTCCGTATTGCTGACGCTTTAACCTTTATGGCGGGCGATCGTACACGTGCCGAAGAAGCTTTCGCCGGGGATATCATTGGATTGCATAACCATGGCACGATCCAGATAGGAGACACCTTTACAGAAGGTGAGGATTTAAAGTTCAGTGGGATACCGAATTTCGCTCCAGAACTGTTCCGACGCATTCGACTCAAGGATCCGCTGAAATCGAAGCAGCTCCAGAAAGGCTTAATACAATTAAGTGAAGAAGGGGCTGTTCAGGTGTTTCGTCCCTTGAACAATAACGACTTGATTGTTGGGGCCGTTGGTATGCTTCAGTTTGATGTCGTTGTACATCGCCTGAAGTCTGAATATAAAGTTGATGCCATGTATGAGTCGGTCAATGTTACCGCTGCCCGATGGGTCGACTCCAAGGATGCGAAGAAAATGGAAGAGTTCAGGCGTAAGGTGTCTGAAAACCTGGCATTGGACGGCGGTGATAACCTTACTTATCTGGCACCGACCTACGTAAACCTGCAGCTGGCTCAAGAACGCTACCCCGATGTTGCTTTCCGGAAAACGCGCGAGCATTAATCTGTCAGGTGTATTTTCAGTGCGTTGTTGTGTGGCTTCCTTTGCTATGTTTGCTTTATGAATATGATCTAAGGTAGTTGCCAGTGGTTGCGCTGACGCTGGCTAGGGGGCTTCGTGAAATTTATTGACAGTCATTGTCACCTGGATCTGGATGCTTTTGATGGCGATCGGGGGCAGGTAATTGACCGAAGTTCTGCGGCTGGTGTTGAAAGGATCGTGGTGCCTGCCACGACACCAGAGAGCTGGGAGAGGCTGCTGAAGCTGGCTGAAACCTTTTCCGCTCTCAGGATTGCTTTTGGGATTCACCCCTATTTTCTTGATGACATACCTGAAAGTGCTCTGACTGAGCTCCGGCGGATGATTGCTGGGCATAGAGCCCGAATTGTTGCAATAGGGGAGACCGGTCTCGATAAAATGATCGAGGTCGATTTTGAAAAGCAGCAGTTTTTCTTTGCAAAGCAACTGGAAATGGCAGAAGAGTTTGGTCTGCCCGTGATTATCCACTCGCGCAGGGCCCATGATCGTGTTGTGGCAATGGTGCGTCGATCGTCGGTTAGACGGGGCGTGGTTCATGGGTTTGCCGGAAGCTATCAGCAAGGGGCGGCATTTTGGAAACTGGGATTGCGCCTTGGAGTCGGTGGGGTGATTACCTACGAACGAGCCAGGAAAACTCGCAACGCAGTAGCTCAAATGCCGGTTGAAGCCCTATTGCTGGAGACGGATGCTCCTGATATGCCGCTATCCGGCAGGCAGGGAGAGCGGAACTCGCCGGAATTTGTGCCCGAGGTGTTTTCCTGTCTTGTGGGGATTCGAAGGGAAGAACCTGACCTGTTACACAGCCAGATACTGGAAAATACCAGGCAGCTGTTTTCTCTGGCATGAGCCTATTTCTATTTTCTCTGGTGTTTTGATAAAAGCCGCAGTATAATCCTGCGCCCGGATTTACATAGAGTAAATTTTTAGCAACGCCCCGACGCTGAAAGTTGAATATGTGTCCAGAGAGAACTTCTGTCATCCAACCGGAAGTTCAACGTGTTTAATAGCCTGTAACTAATTTAGATGGTAAGGCGGGATTTTTAATGAAAACGATCAGCGCAAAACCAGAAACCGTAAAGCGTGACTGGTATGTTGTAGACGCGACCGACAAGACTCTGGGTCGTCTGTCAACTGAAATCGCCCGTCGACTGAGGGGCAAGCATAAAGCCGAGTACACTCCTCATGTCGATACTGGTGACTACATTGTGGTAGTTAACGCAGAGAAAGTGCGTGTAACCGGCCGTAAAGCTCAGGACAAAATGTACTATCGCCACACTGGTTATCCTGGTGGTCTGAAAGAAATGTCCTTTGAAAAACTGATTGATCATGCGCCTGAGCGTGTGATTGAGACTGCGGTTAAAGGCATGCTTCCTAACAATCCTCTGGGTCGTGCCATGCTGCGCAAATTGAAAGTGTATGCTTCTTCTGAGCATCCGCATACTGCCCAGCAACCCATTGAACTGAAACTGTAAGGAAGGTAGGCAATGTCTGTTACTCAATATTATGGTACTGGCCGTCGTAAGACTTCTACCGCTCGCGTATTCTTGCGTCCTGGCAATGGTCAAATCACTGTAAACTCCAGCTCTCTGGATGAATACTTTGGTCGTGAAACTGCTCGTATGGTGGTTCGTCAGCCTCTGGAACTGCTTGAGGTTGTTGATAAGTTTGATGTATTGGTCACTGTGAAAGGTGGTGGTCCATCTGGTCAGGCTGGTGCAATCCGTCACGGTATTACTCGTGCGCTTATCGAATATGATGAGGCCAATCGTTCTGCGTTGCGTAAAGCCGGGTATGTTACCCGTGATGCTCGTGAAGTTGAGCGTAAGAAAGTGGGTCTGCGTAAAGCTCGTAAGCGTCCACAGTTCTCCAAGCGTTAATTCGCTGGAGCGTCAAAAAAGCCCGGATTTATTCCGGGTTTTTTTATGCCTGAAAAAAATATCACGTAAATTTGATATAGCTCTAATGCGTCTTAAAAAGGCGCATTTGTAAGGGGGCTAGCGGTATCTCTCCTTGTATCCAATAGGTATTTTCATTAGTATGTCAGCCGGATTTTATGCCTGAAGAACGACAAGCAAAACCACTTCAATTTTGAGCTGTTAGGAATGCCAAGCGTATTCTGAGCGGGGAGAAGTCTGGGTAAGGTAAATTGCTGCCTGATGGGAGAGACCTAATATGAGTCAAGGCGACGTGAATAAGAGCCGCCGTCGTTTTCTTGTAGGAGCTACTTCGGTGGTTGGCGGTGTAGGGGCCGTCGGCGCTATTACACCATTTGTAGCCTCCTGGAACCCGAGTGCGAAAGCGAAAGCTGCTGGTGCGCCTGTCAAGGTGAATATCAGTAAGCTGGAATCGGGTCAACAAATGACAGTTGAATGGCGTGGTAAACCGGTTTGGATTGTCCGCCGTACCCCGGAAATGTTAGCTGAATTGGCTAAGCATGATGATGATCTGCAAGATCCGTCATCTGAAAAACCTCAGCAGCCGGAATATGCTAAAAACCAGTTCCGATCCATTAAAGAAGAGTATCTGGTGTTGGTGGGTATCTGTACTCACCTGGGCTGTTCTCCCCAATATGTCCCCGAGGTTATTCCGGATGAGGCATTTGGTGGGTTCTTCTGTCCTTGTCACGGTAGTAAATTCGATTTGGCCGGACGTGTGCTGAAAGGCGTACCTGCTCCTGCGAATCTGGTGGTTCCTCCGCACATGTATACAGAAGGTCTCAATCTGACAATCGGCTTGGATGAGGAGAGCGCCTGATGCAAAAAATAGTTCAGTGGATCGATGAGCGTTTGCCGGTCGTCGAAGCCTTCGAAAAACACATGAGCAAATACTATGCTCCGAAGAATTTCAACTTCTGGTATTACTTCGGTGTTTTGTCGATGCTGGTATTGGTTAACCAGCTGCTGACAGGTATTTGGCTGACTATGAGCTACAACCCGACTGCAGAGGGCGCATTCGCTTCTGTTGAATATATTATGCGGGATGTGGAGTTTGGTTGGTTGTTGCGTTATCTGCATTCAACCGGGGCATCTGCTTTCTTTGTTGTTGTGTATCTCCATATGTTCAGGGGGTTGATGTACGGCTCCTATCAGAAGCCGCGTGAGCTTATCTGGATTTTTGGTATGGCCATTTATCTGGTGCTGATGGCTGAGGCATTCATGGGCTATCTGCTGCCATGGGGGCAGATGTCCTACTGGGGGGCTCAGGTCATTGTATCTCTGTTCGGGGCTATTCCGGGGATAGGTGAAGATCTGGCGCAGTGGATTCGTGGTGACTACCTGATTTCAGGTATTACGCTGAACCGCTTCTTTGCTCTGCACGTTGTTGCATTGCCGATTGTGTTACTGGGTCTGGTTGTTCTTCACGTGCTGGCTCTGCACGAAGTCGGTTCCAATAACCCGGACGGTGTCGACATCAAGAAGAACAAGGACGAGAACGGTATTCCTCGTGACGGTATTCCTTTCCATCCTTACTACACTGTTCATGATATTACCGCTGTTGTTGTCTTCCTGTTTGTCTTCTGTACGGTGGTGTTCTACTTCCCTGAGATGAACGGCTACTTCCTGGAGAAACCAAACTTTGAGCCTGCTAATCCGCTCAAGACTCCAGAGCATATAGCGCCTGTTTGGTATTTTACGCCTTTCTACGCAATGTTGAGGGCTGTGACCATTCCATTCCTGGGGCTGGATGCGAAGTTCTGGGGAGTTGTTGTAATGGGTGGTGCGATTGCCATTCTGTTTGTATTGCCATGGCTTGATAAGAGTCCGGTTCGCTCCATGCGTTATAAGGGGTGGTTTAGCCGGATCTGGTTGCTGATATTTGCGATCAGTTTTGTGATTCTTGGTGCGTGCGGTGCTTTGTCTCCAAGTGAGCAGCCATACTGGTTGGCCCCTGTTTGTACAACGCTGTATTTTGCTTACTTTATTCTGATGCCGTTCTATACCAGGATGGAAAAAACCAAGCCGGTTCCAGAGAGGGTGACGCACTAATGAAAAGAATTCTGTTCACGCTACTGTTGTCCCTGGTAGCCAGTCAGAGCTTCGCTTCTTCTGGCAAGGCTGCTTTGGATCATGTTGATGTTGATATCTATAACAAGGAGTCTCTGCAATCCGGAGCTGCTTTGTTTACCAACTACTGCATGGGGTGTCACTCCATGAAGTATGCCCGCTATGAGCGGGTGGCTGATGATATTGGCATCCCGCACGAGCTTTATGTGGAAAACTTGATTTTTGGCGATGCAAAGATCGGTGAGTTGATGGATATTTCCATGAAGCCCAAAATGGCGGCTGGATGGTTTGGTGCGCCACCTCCTGATTTGAGTCTTGTGGCCAGACTGCGTGGTCCTGACTGGTTGTATACCTATCTGCGTACGTTCTACAAAGACGAATCGCGTCCTTGGGGTGTTAATAACGCTGTCTTCAAGGATGTCGGTATGCCACACGTACTGGTGGGTCTGCAGGGGTTGTGTGCTGAGAAGCCTCACACTGGAGGTAAAGCCGGGATTGATCCAATGAGCGGTAAGGAAGTGGGTCTGTCTGGGTGTCAGTCATATGCAGTTAAAGGCAGTATGACTCCGGCTGAGTATAACGATGCAATGCGGGATCTGGTGAATTTCCTGGTCTACGTTGGTGAGCCGTCTCGTTTGCAGGCCAACTATATCGCACCATTTGTATTGGTGTTCCTGGTTGTGTTGTTTGTGTTTGCCTATTTGCTCAATAGGGAGTATTGGAAAGACGTACACTAGTCTTTCGTGTATAATAAATACCCTTTTTGAAATTCGCTCCAGCATTGGGAAGCCAATGCTGGATTTTTCTGTTTTTAGAGCAGTGTTTATATTTGACTGAGGTAGATCTATGGGAGTCGTGACCAAGCGGTCATCAATGACGTTTTTTTCTGATGCTCAAAGCCACTACAGCCATCGTGTGAGAATCGTATTGGCTGAAAAGGGTGTGGCAGTTGAAGTAATTGATGTCGATCCGGATAACAAGCCTGAAGAGATTGCGGATCTTAACCCATACAACACCCTGCCTACACTTGTCGATCGTGAGCTGGCTTTATATGAGCCAAATATCATGATGGAATATCTTGACGAGCGTTTTCCGCATCCTCCTTTATTGCCGGTATATCCTGTCGCGAGGGCGCAAAGCCGTTTGCTGATCCATCGTATTCAGAAAGACTGGTGCAGTTTGGCGGATGTTGTGCTCGAAGGTAAGGAGAGCGCCTCTAAAATCGAAGCTGCCCGCAAAGAGTTGCGTGAGAGCCTGATTGCTGCGGCACCGATTTTTGCTGAAAAGCCATACTTTATGAACGAAGAGTTCACCATTGTGGATTGTTGTGTGGCTCCTGTTTTATGGCGTCTGAAGGTGATGGGAATTGAGTTGCCTGAAAAGCAGGTTAAGCCTCTGTTGAAATATATGGAGCGACTGTTCAGTCGTGAAAGCTTTAAAGCCAGCCTTTCCGAACTCGAGCAGGAGATGAATTCCTAATTGTTATGAAGTCTAGTCGCCCCTATTTGCTGCGTGCACTGAATGAATGGATTCTTGATAGTCAACTGACGCCATATGTGGTGGTTGATGCCTCTCTACCAGCGGTGGATGTTCCCCGTGATTTTGTCAGTAATGGACAGATCGTGCTGAATATCAGTCCGCATGCTGTTAGAGGGCTTTCCATAGATAATGAGTACTTGGAATTTAGCGCCAGATTTGGCGGTGTTCCCCGGCAGGTCACGGTGCCCATTGTCTCAGTGTTGGCAATCTATGCTAAGGAAAATGGTCAGGGGATGGTGTTCGGGTCAGAGCCTGGCGGTGCGCCTGATCCTGATGGAGCTTCATCTGAGGGTGAGGCTCAAAAGAAACCAGCTTCCAAGTCAGGGGGCGGCAAGCCAACTTTGAAAATCGTGAAATAAAAAAACGGGCCTTGAGCCCGTTTTTTATAGCTGTATTCGAAATAGCTGTATTCGAATGTGAGCGTCTCTCTCAATCCACCGGTCCGAACAAGGAGCGGTCAATGTAGTCGCACAGGCTGTGTATCACTAAAAGGTGTACTTCCTGAATCCGGGCGGTTGAGGTCGAAGGTACTCTGATTTCTATATCGTCCTGAGACAGTAGGGAGGCCATATTGCCACCGTCTTTACCAGTTAGGGCGACTACTTTCATTTCGCGGTCATGAGCCGCTTGAATTCCTTGAATAACGTTAGCGGAGTTTCCGCTGGTGGAAATCGCCAGGAGTATGTCTCCCGCATGTCCGAGTGCGCGTATCTGTTTTGAGAATACTTCGTTGTAACTGTAATCGTTGGCGATGGAGGTCAGGGTGGAAGTGTCCGTTGTCAGTGCGATGGCCGGTAGGCTGGGACGTTCCCTTTCAAAGCGGTTCAGCAATTCAGAAGAGAAGTGTTGGGAGTCTCCGGCTGAGCCGCCGTTGCCGCAGCATAGTATTTTCTTTTCTTCTAGCAATGCTGAAACCATCAATTGTCCCGCCGCTTCTATGTGCGCAGGCAGGGTTTCGGCTGCCAACTGCTTGGTTCTGATGCTTTGTTCAAAAAGATGGTTGATTCTTTCTATGCAGTTCATGCTCTCTCGCTCTATATTGAGTCTGGCTTAGCAGCCAAACGCATCTTTAATCCAGTTAAAATTGATCTCGGAAGCTTCCCCTGGCCGGCTCTCAATGACGTCGAAGCGGCATTGTGGTTGAGTTTTCAGGGTTTGTAGAAAAAACTGGGCGGCTAAAATAATTCGTTGTTGCTTCTTGTAGGTGACCGTTTCGCCGGGTGTGCCGAAACGGTTTGATTTTCTGTGTCTGACTTCCACGAATACCAGTGTTTCATTGTCGCGGGCGATAATGTCTATTTCGCCGCCTTTGCAGCGAAAATTCTGTCTGACAATTTTTAATCCGTGCTCTTGCAGATGCCTGGCAGCCTGCTTTTCAGCAGACTGGCCAATGCTGGTAGTGTTTCTGATGGAGGCCAGCAGCTTCATTGTGGTGATAGTGTAAGCAAGGTTTTTACCTGACCATTTTCAAAGGTTGCCCACTCCAGCTGGCGACGAATCTGATTCTTTTCATTGATGGCAAGGTTGCCCGTCATGCCAGGCAGCTGGCTGCTGGGGAATCTTTCCATCAGCGCGAGGCGCGGGGCCAGGTGGTAGGCGTCGATACCCATAGCATACAGGCGCTCATAGCGGTTGATGCCGGCCAGATATTTGATATCGCTACGCAGCGGAATGGTTTGGCTTAGTAGCCAGGGAACTTCGGTGAATCGAATATTGTCCAGGTCGTGGTCTTTGTCTTTCTGTTGAAAGCCCGCATAGATCTGAGAAGTGGCGTACACCGGCACGTCTGACGCGTAATGGAAAGCCAGCAGTGGCTTCAGTTGGCGCCCGATGGTTGGCGTGGCAATCAGTATGGCGGCATCGATGTCCTGGCGGCGCCGAGGTTCAAATTCAACTTTGCCCAGTATGTTGCGAATATCCCGGAATCGTTCGTCGCTGTCTTCGATATCCAATAATGCTGATATTCCGTTCGACAGACTGTCTTCTGGTGTGTACTCGTAGGACAGGAGTTGGAAATTATCGTTACCTTGTTCGCGTTCTTTTAGAGTGTTGACTAACTCTTCTGCCCAGGCGGCATTTGGATATATGGCGGCAATACGTGATTTTTTCTGAGAATCCAGATAGTCGAGAATCTGGCGGATTTCATCTTCTGCAGCCAGTCCGTATTGAAAGAGACCGGGTGTTGCCAGCTCGAAGGTGTCGGCATAGTTCAAGGCGAGTACTGGTGGGTTCATCTGAGGGAGAAGCGCCAGTTCGGAAACCTGATCCTTTTGTAGTGGGCCGACGACCAGATCGTAGTCTTCAATCTGGAGCTGGAGGTAAAGGTCGATAATGGAGTCGTGCTGCTCGCTGTCGATGACGTTGATTTCAGTGCTGACTGAGCTTACTTCCGCGTCGGCATAGAATGCAGCAAAGAAACCGTCCCGGATCGCTGCTCCCACTTTTTCAAGGGGGCCTGAAAGAGGAAGAATCAATGCGATTTTCTTGGGGCGGGTGTTGGGAAGCTCAATGAGCATTTGCAGCTCGTCCGGCAGATGCTGGGATGCGGCGTGCGTTGGCCAGTTTTCTCTCCACTGATTTAACGCGACCAGTTGCTGGTCCAGGCTGTATTGGTTCAGGCGGATCTGATTGATCAGTTCCAGCCAACCCTGCCAGTCGTAGTCCTGGGGTTGTTCCAATGCTCTGCTTAATTCGAGGGCAGGCACCGCTCGCAAGGCGTTCCAGATTTTGTTGTGATTTTCCCAATAGGCTTCGCCAGTGAATAAGCCTGCATTGAATGCTCTGAATCTGGCGGCTTCCAGGGGGCGTCCTGCTGCCAGTAAGGCGTTGGCTCTTAATTCTACTGCATCAAGCTGTGTTGGGAGTGGGGCTGTGGTGAATGCTTCTGAGGGGGCTTCTTCAAAGTAAGTGATTGCCAGCTCAGGCTTGTCCAGGATCATTGCCAGCTTGCCCGCGAGTAATATGTAGCGTTCGTATTGGGGCGAAGAAAGCGTGGTGGTGTTAATGGTGTTTACCGTGCGCTCTGCGTTGCTATAGTCTTCGCGCGTCAGATAGATCTCCAGGGCATTTAACAGGTAGTCGGCCCGCTCTGTCGAAATGGCCCGCTGGGCTAGCCAGAGTTGCTGTTCTGCTTCGTCCTCAGGCATGGTCTCGGTAATTTCCGGACTGGTTTTGATGCCCTCCTTAGGGGTACATGCCGATAGCAATACTCCCAGGCATACAACTGACACGAGAGCGGCATGACCTGACCTGGAAAGGTGGTGGCGTATAAAAGTGAGCATTGACGAAGCTAATGGGTTTGACATCTTGTTTCCATGTATAGACTGGGCCGACAGTTGGCGGCATTCTATCAAAGTGGCTGGGCAGGGGAAAAACGATTCAGTGATTTATATCTGACTTTCCTGTTAGTCTGTGTAACTCAGTTAGCGATATTGTCATGCCATGTTCAAGTTAAAGTCTCGCAAGATGTCAGCGGTTTGTCTGATCTAGGTGTGTAAATCCTCATTGTTTCACTGAATTTCAACGATTGGTAATGTCATGTCTAAACCTTCGGAACCGGGGTTGCTGTATATTGTGGCAACCCCTATTGGTAATTTGGAAGATATAAGTGCCCGGGCTATTGCGACGCTTAAAAATGTCGATCTGATCGCCGCTGAAGACACCAGACACAGTGCCCGCTTATGTCGTCATTTCGGGATTGCTACCCCGATGGTGTCGCTCCACTCATTCAATGAAGCATCTCGCGCCGGCCATGTGATTTCCCGATTGCTGGAGGGAGAGTGTGTGGCACTGGTATCGGATGCAGGGACTCCGTTGATCTCAGATCCCGGCTATCCGTTGGTCAGGCAGGCCAGGGCTGAGGGTGTTAAAGTGACGCCGGTGCCGGGGCCTTGTGCAATGGTGGCTGCATTATCGGTGGCAGGAATACCAAGTGATCGTTTTGCTTTTGAGGGGTTCCTCCCAGCGAAAGGCTCGGCGCGCCGTAAACAGCTTGAGAGTCTTCAGTCGGAAACCCGTACCCTCATTTTTTATGAGTCACCCCACCGTATTCTGGATTTCCTGGAAGATCTTAACGTTGTGTTTGGTGATCGCGAGGTTGTCTTGGGGCGCGAAATCACCAAAACCTTCGAGACCTTTTTGAATGGGACGCCGGACAGCCTGATTCAGCGGCTGCATGAGGATACGGATCAGCAGCGTGGAGAATTTGTTGTTGTGGTGGCCGGGGCGGCGGAAAGTCCTGAAGAAGGGGCGGGAGTTGATGTGGACAAGTTGCTGCAAGCTTTGATCAGGGAGATGCCGGTCAAAAAAGCTGCGGCCATTGTGGCGGATGTGACCGGGCTGGGAAAAAACGAACTCTATAAGCGGGCACTGATTCTGAAGGGTGAATAGTTGGCTTTCGCTATCTAGATATTTTATTTGGTGGGGAGTACGGGTAGAGGTTGCATATAAGAGTCGAAGTGGCTAATCTGCCCGCGAGTCTGTTAGACAGTCGCTGTCCGGAGGGATCGCCTATTTTATAGGTTGTCTGCCGGAGGGAGGAAAGTCCGGGCTCCACAGGGCGAAGTGCCAGGTAACGCCTGGGCGGCGCGAGCCGACGGAAAGTGCAACAGAAAGTATACCGCCTAAGTGTATCGGTTTCCGATACAACGGTAAGGTTGAAATGGTGCGGTAAGAGCGCACCGCATGGCTGGTAACAGTCCATGGCGATGGAAAACCCCACTCGGAGCAAGACCAAATAGGGGTCCAATGGCGTGGCCCACGCTGGACCCGGGTAGGTCGCTTGAGGTGCATGGTGACGTGCATCCCAGATGAATGACTGTCCTAGACAGAACCCGGCTTATCGACAGACTCACTTACACTTTTTCCCACTTTGATGGCGCTGGCTGTCATCCAAGTGGGAAAATTCTCCACCTGTATATTCCTTTCAAGCAGCTCATGAATGGGTTGTGGAAAGTCCTTAGTCGCAATACAAAAGCTTTCTCCCATCTGTTTTTTAGATCAAAAAATTCTTAAACGTCACAATTCTATTGAAGATAGATTTGTACCCTTCTGAAAATTAAGCAATTTTGTCTCTTTTCTAGCCACTGTTTCCTAACCTGCTTTGATAACTCTTTGTCTTTGAAGGGGAAGTCTTCTTCATTACCAGTCCTTCATTGTCTTGAAAAAAAAGAGATAGCTTTCTATAGTGTGCAGAAGTGGGGATTTGTGGATATTAGTGCCAGAAAGTGGAAAACAAAGGCAGAAAGTGGCGAAAGGTGTCTTTCTGTTGATCCGCAAATCCCCAGACAGATACTTCATTGGGAGCCCGGCCGGCACACATGAGTAATTTTCAGGGTAGTCATTCCATTAATATGGATGCGAAAGGTCGCATAGCGATCCCCACGAAAGTGCGTGAGGATCTCCTGGCGTTATGCCAGGGGCGCATTGTCGTGACTGCCCACAATGAAGAACCTTGTCTATTGATATATCCGGAACCCGCCTGGGAAGAGATTCGTCCCCAGATCGAAGCGCTACCCAATATGAATAAAGCTGTGCGCAGGTTGCAGAGACTGTTACTTGGACATGCAACTCCCTTTGAACTTGATTCTGCCGGTAGGGTGCTGTTGCCGCCGACATTGCGCGACCACGCCAAACTGGAGAAAAAGCTCCGTCTGATTGGGCAGGGCAAGAAGCTGGAGTTGTGGAGTGAAGAGCTTTGGAACGCATGGCTGGAAGAATCTGATGATGACGGCGATATGCCGGCTGAAATGCAACAGTTGGCATTGTGATGTCTGACGTATTTGATGAGTTTGCCCACATCACGGTGCTGCTGAAGGAAGCCGTTGAGGCATTGGCCATCAGTAAAGACGGCAAATATGTAGATGGGACATTTGGCCGCGGTGGACATAGTCGGGCGATATTGGAGCAGTTGGGGTCGCAAGGTCAGTTGCTTGGTATCGATAAGGATCCAAGGGCAGAACAGAGTGCCCATGAGTTGAAAGCTCTGGATTCCCGGTTTCTGTTCTATCGGGGCAGTTTTGCAGATATCAGGAAGGCGGTAAGTACCCAGGGGTGGGAGAAGGTTGATGGTGTGTTGCTGGATCTTGGGGTTTCTTCCCCTCAATTGGATGATGCGTCCAGGGGATTCAGCTTCAACAAGGAAGGGCCGCTGGATATGCGGATGGATCCGGAGAAAGGAGAATCCGCGGCAGATTGGATAAACCGGGCGCCGGAAGAGGAAATTGCCCGGGTGATATGGGAGTACGGTGAAGAGCGTTACTCCCGGAGAATGGCCAAAGCCATAGTGAAAGAACGTGAGAACCAGGCAATTGTGACGACTCAACAACTTTCTGAAATTGTTGCTGCTGCGCACCCTCGCTGGGAGAAGGGAAAACATCCTGCGACTCGTGCGTTTCAGGCTATTCGGATTCATATCAACAGTGAGTTGGATGATCTGGATAAAGGCCTGCAGGAGGCGTTTGATTGCTTGGCGCCGGGTGGGCGTCTGGCGGTGATTAGTTTTCACTCGCTGGAAGATCGCAAGGTTAAACACTTTATGCGGGACATCGTTAAGGGACCGCAATTGCCGAAATGGGTGCCGATTCATGATGAAGGAGCGCCAAAGGCGAAACTGATTGGGAAGAAAATCAAGGCAGGAAAAGATGAGCTGGCTGTTAACGTCAGGTCCAGAAGTGCCGTGATGCGGGTAATGGAGAAATGCGCATGATTTTGATCAGAAATGCAGGACAGGCAACACCGCTGGCGCGCCGTAGCCGTAGTTCTTCTGCCAAATCCGTATCTGTGTGGCCATCCCTGGTGGAGTGGTGGAAGGAAACCTGCTTCCTGATGGCCGGATTTATCAAGGGGAAAACCATTGTGACAGTCGCTTTGATGTTAGCCCTGGTGGTATCGGGAATTGCTGCTGCTTATGCAGTGCACCTAAACCGTCAGCTATTTATTGAATTGCAGGGATTGCAACAGCAGGAAGACCGCTATGAGCGGGAATGGACGCAGTTGTTGTTAGAGGAGAGTGCCTGGAGTGCACATAGTCGGGTCGAGCAGATTGCGAGTAAGCAATTTGGAATGGCCGTGCCGCGAACAGATCAGGTCGAAATTGTGAGATGAAACGACAACCCAACGCCAAACTCCACACGACTGGAGCATCAAGCAGATCGCCTGCGGATCAGCCAATAGCTGCCGCGGGCGATTGGCGTTTTCTGCTGGTGCTTTTGGTGCTGGCAGGATGTTTTGCCGTGGTAGCTTGGCGGGCGGTGGATTTGCAGGTCATTGATCATGAATTTCTGAGTGGTCAGGGAGATCTGCGCACCGTCCGGGTAGAAGACATTCCGGCTACCCGGGGCAAGATTTTGGATCGCAACGGTGAGCCGCTGGCGGTCAGTGCGCCGGTGGTTACCCTGTGGGCTAATCCCCGGCAGGTAGATATTTCTAATCCAGGATGGAGTGCCCTGGCTGAACTGCTGGGAAGCTCTGCTGAAGAGTTGAAAGGGCGTCTGGAGCAGAACTTCGAGCGCGAGTTCATCTACATTCAGCGACAGATGGCGCCGGAGCTGGCTGACGCGGCAATGAAGCTCAACCTTGAGGGACTATACAGCCAGCGTGATTTCAAACGGTATTACCCGGCAGGGGAAGTGGCTGCTCACGTAGTTGGGATGACGGATATCGATGAGAAAGGCCAGGAAGGAATTGAGCTGATATTCGATCAATATTTGCAGGACACCCCGGGTAAAAAGAAAGTTCTCAAGGACCGCAGGGGCTTTGTTGTTCAGGACTTGAGCCTGATCCAGGATGCGCTGCCAGGTAAGGATTTGCAGCTCAGTATAGATCTGCGACTGCAGTATATGGCCTACCGGGAGCTGAAGGCAGTGGTTGAAGCTCATCGGGCTCATTCGGCCTCCATGGTGATTCTGGATGTCCGGACCGGCGAAGTATTGGCGATGGTGAATCAGCCTTCGTATAACCCAAATAACCGGGAAAGTATTCAGGCTGAAAAGCTGCGTAACAGAGCGGTAACCGACCTTTTTGAACCGGGCTCTACGATGAAGCCGTTTACTATGTCTGCAGCGCTGAGTTCAGGGATGTATACCCCGGATAGTGTGATAGATACCAGCCCGGGTTATTTGAGAATGAATGGCCGGACCATTCGTGATCATCGGAACTATGGAAAGCTGACGCTGACGAAAGTGGTCGTGAAGAGTAGCAACGTAGGAACCAGCCGGATCGCCTTCAAAGTTGGTGGAGAGGCGGTCTGGGAAACATTCTTTAATGCTGGTTTTGGGCAGTCCACGGGTATTGAGTATCCGGGGGAAGCCATTGGCAGCCTGCCCAACTACAGCAACTGGAAGCCGGTTCGATTGGCCACACTGTCCTATGGTTATGGCTTGTCGACTACCACTTTGCAGCTGGCCCAGGCGTACATGTCCATTGCTTCAGGTGGAATGCGTCACCCTGTCAGCCTGATTAAAGGCGGGCAGAAAGGTCTGCCTTCGCAGCGGGTGATGTCAGAAAAGGTGGCCGAGTCATTAAAAGGTATTCTGGAGCAGGTGGTTCTACAGGGAGGTACTGGAACCCGTGCCCATATTTCCGAATATCGAGTGGCCGGTAAGACCGGTACCGTACATAACATAAGTGCTGGAGGCGGTTATGCAGAGGACGACTATACCTCTGTATTTGCGGGTCTGGCTCCAGTAGAGAATTCTCGTTTGGCGATGGTGGTGGCAGTGAATGGTCCTCAAAGTGGTGAATATTACGGTGGCGAAGTTTCTGCCCCGGTATTTTCCCGGGTGATGGCAAATTCGCTGCGTCTTCTCAATGTTGCTCCGGATATTCATCCGGCGCTGATGGCTTCAGCTTCCAAAAAGGCGGAGCGGGGAGGATGAACATGGCGGGAAAAGCACAGAAAAAACTGAGCGACCTGTTGTCTGACTGGGTTAGCGTGCCGGCGTGCCTTGATTGCTGGGTGGGAGATATCCAGCAGGACAGCCGAAAAATTACCCGTGGCGCATTATTTATCGCCGCGGAGGGAGTTAGTAGCCATGGGCAGGACTATATAGATGAAGCCCTTGCGCGTGGTGCCAGCGCCATTGTGCTGACTGGAGAGCGGGCGCAGGTCTATGAAAGAAGCAATGTGGTGTTTGTTGAGCTGGAAGAAGTACGCCCGCTGATAGGACACATCGCCCATCGCTTTTTTGGTCAGGTGACTGCCGGAATGACAGTCATCGGGGTCACCGGTACAAACGGCAAGTCTTCGGTTACCCACTACATTGCCGAGTTAGCGGAAACCATGGGAACCTCCGCCGCAGTGATCGGTACATTGGGAATTGGTAAGCCCGGCGCTTTAGCGTCGACTACCCATACTACGCCTGAAGCGGTGACAACCCATCGACATCTGGCGCAGTTGTATGAACAGGGTATTCGTCTGGTGGCGATGGAAGTTTCCTCACATGCGATGGACCAGTATCGGGTTGCCGGAGTTCGCTTTAAGGTTGGCGTGTTTACCAATTTGAGCCGGGATCACCTGGATTATCACGGCACGATGGAAGCTTATGAAGAAGCCAAGAAGCAACTGCTGACGTTGCCAGGGATCAAGAAGGTGATCAACCTAGACGATGCAACCGGTCGTCGTTGGGCTTTGGAAATGGTGGGGGAAAATACCGTTACTTATTCTTCCACTGATGAACGGGTAGCCAGGGTACAGGCTCGCAATGCCATGTATCGGGATCAAGGAATCGGGTTTGATCTGGCCTATGCAGGCGACGCTATCCCAGTGAACGTCTCATTGGTTGGTGAGTTCAATTTGTCTAATGTGCTGGCAGCAACAGCGTGTCTGTTGAGTCTGGGGCATTCATTGACGTCAATCGCCCAGGCAATGACCAGTCTTACGGCTGTTCCCGGGAGAGTGGAGCGTTTGCAGACGAATGACACCGCACATGGCCGCCCTTCCGTGGTGGTGGACTATGCCCATACACCTGATGCCCTGAGCGTCGTGCTGCAGGCTTTGCGAGTTCATTGTCGCGGAACCCTATGGTGTGTATTTGGTTGCGGGGGGGATCGGGATCCCGGCAAACGCCCTTTGATGGGGGAGATTGCTGAGTCTCTGGCGGATCAGGTGGTGATTACCGATGACAACCCTCGCACGGAAGACCCTCAGCTGATTATTGCCGACATCCTTAAAGGATTGGAACAACCCGAGAATGCGGCGGTTATCCAGCCACGGGATAAGGCGATTGAATATGCCATCCGGCATGCAAAGCCCGGAGATATGGTGTTGTTGGCGGGTAAAGGGCATGAAGACTACCAGGAAGTGAATGGCGTTCGGTTGGCATTCTCTGATAGCAAAATCGCCAGGGAAACACTGGAGCAACTGATTGTAAAGAAAGGAAATGAACCTCGACAGGCGGGGGGATGGGTGTGATCGGCCACTGGACCAGTGAGGATATCGCCGTGAGTTGCAAGGGCCTGCATCAAGGGACCGTGCAAGTCATTGACAATGTGGTGACAGATTCCCGGAAAGACTGTTCCGGAGCGCTTTTTGTTGCGCTCAAGGGCGAACGCTTTGACGCCCATGTTTTTGCTCCCCAAGTTGCCGCAAAAGGGGTCTCTGCAATGTTGGTTGATCACCGCTTGGAAGGCGTGGATGCCACACAAGTGATTGTGAGTGATACAAACAAGGCGTTTGGTTTGATTGGCGCTGCCAACAGAGCAAGGTTTACAGGACCTGTCGTGGCAATCACCGGCAGCGTTGGCAAGACCACCGTGAAGGAAATGGTGGCCAGTATATTTGGACAGGTGTCGGCGGTATGTAAAACCGAAGGGAACCTGAACAACCATTTTGGTGTTCCCATAAGCCTGCTGAAGCTGTCGGATGAGCATGAGGCTGCGGTATTTGAGTTGGGCGCCAGTGGTCTTGGGGAAATAGCCTATACCGTTCGGCTGGTTCAGCCGGAGGTCGCAATATTGAACAATGCGGTCGCGTCACATATTGAAGGATTTGGCAGTCTGGAAAACATTGTTCGCGCCAAAGGAGAGATTGTTGAAGGTCTCTCTGACGCGGGTGTGGCAGTGCTCAATGCGGACGACCCTCATTACCTGACCTGGGTGGCCATGGCTGGAGAACGTCGCATTGTCAGCTTTGGTCTTGCGGATAGCGCGGATGTACGCGCAGAGAATATTGAGTTGGGGGCTGACGTATCGCTTTTTGATCTGGTGACCCCCATTGGAGAAGCGAGAGTGAGCCTGCCATTCGCAGGAGAACATAGTGTCCGGAATGCTCTATCTGCCGCCGCCGCGGCAATTGGAGTGAATATACCACTAAGCCAGATTGTTGCCGGACTTGAGCACACTCCGGCTGCAAAAGGCCGCATGAACAGAAAAGTGGGTGCGGGAAATGTGGTTGTTCTGGATGACACCTATAACGCGAACCCTACTTCGATGAAGGCGGCTCTGGATGTGCTGGCTCGGCATCCTGGTCGTCATATCGCGGTACTGGGGCATATGGGTGAGCTTGGCAGCGATGTGGAAGAAGCGCATCGGGACGTGGCTGAGTATGCAAAAAATCTGGGCGTGGATCTGTGCTATGTCACAGGTGCCTGGGCAGAAAGCTATCGGCAGGGATTTGGTGCCGGGGTATTTGCAGGAAGCAACAACCAGGAATTAATCGCAGAGTTGAAGCGAAACATTCGTGCGGGAGATGTGGTGTTGGTCAAAGGATCCCGCAGCGCCAGGATGGAAGAAGTCGTGGAGGCTCTGGTAGCCGGTGAGCAGTGAACAATCGCTGCTTGTGACGCGAGTGATGCGACAGAGTGGGTGCGAACTCACCTTTAATATGAACAGTGAACTTTTAAAAACGAATAGGAAACATCGCCGATGTTAGTTTGGGTAGCTGAATTCCTGGCGCAGTATTTCAGCATTTTCAGCGTCTTCCAGTATTTGACACTACGCGCGATTTTCGGCGTGTTAACCGCGTTGGTGATTTCGCTGGTGGTCGGGCCTGTGATGATACGGAAACTGAGTTACTACCAGATCGGCCAGGCAGTACGTGATGACGGTCCGGAAAGCCATTTCAGCAAAGCGGGAACGCCTACCATGGGTGGCGCGTTGATTCTGGTGGCAATTGCCGTCAGCACACTGCTCTGGTCTGACCTGAGTAACCGCTACGTGCTGATTACTCTGGCCACAACCTTGCTGTTTGGTGCCATCGGGTGGGTTGATGACTGGCGCAAGGTGGTTGAGCGTAATCCGAAGGGATTGCCCGCCCGCTGGAAATATTTGTGGCAGTCAGTATTCGGTCTGGCGGCAGCCTGGTTGCTTTATGAAACGGCTCAAACCGTCGATGAAACGGCGTTGATTGTGCCTTTGTTTAAGGAAGTGGCGATACCTTTGGGGGCTGGCTTCATTGTCCTGACCTATCTGGTGATTGTGGGCAGTAGTAATGCGGTCAACCTGACTGATGGATTGGATGGATTGGCCATCATGCCGACTGTCATGGTGGGAGGTGCGCTGGCAATATTCGCTTACCTGAGCGGCCATGTGAAGTTTGCGGAGTATCTGCATATTCCGTATCTGCCGGGAACCGGTGAGTTGATTATCTTCCTTGGTGCCTTGGTAGGTGCCGGACTTGGATTCTTGTGGTTCAACACCTATCCGGCCCAGGTATTTATGGGTGATGTGGGAGCTTTGGCGTTGGGAGCCGCTCTAGGAGTGGTTGCCGTTATTGTCCGACAGGAGATCGTGCTGTTTGTGATGGGCGGTGTGTTTGTGATGGAGACAGTCTCCGTCATTTTGCAGGTTGCTTCGTTCAAGCTGACCGGACGGCGTATTTTCCGTATGGCGCCACTGCATCATCACTTTGAGTTAAAAGGCTGGCCTGAACCGCGGGTAATTGTCCGTTTCTGGGTGATTACGGTGGTATTGGTTTTGGTTGGATTGGCAACTTTGAAGATTCGGTAAACACCGGATCTAAGTTGGTATTGGGCGGAGCCGAGTCAGTAATGAGAGCAGCTGAGTCGGTAATGAGAACAGCTGAGTCAGTAATGAGAGCAGCTAAGTTGGTATTGAGAGACAGGATCGAATGACCATTCTTGCGCGTGATCGACATATTGTGATCGTCGGTTTGGGAGTAACCGGGCTTTCCTGTGCTCGGTATCTGCACGCGAAGGGTATGTCGTTCTCGGTGATGGATACCCGTGATGTTCCGCCTGGTCTGGAAGAGCTGAAGAATCTTTGTCCGGATGTCGACATTGTGACTGGTAGCCTGGATCGGGAGAAACTCGGTGAGGCTTCGGAAATCTGGTTGAGCCCGGGTGTGGCGCTGGCTCACCCTGATATCGCAGCGGTGAGCGATAAGGTCATTGTGCGCGGCGATGTTGATGTGTTCAGTCAGGAAGCTAAGGCACCGATTATTGCCATCACCGGCAGTAACGGTAAAAGCACTGTGACTTCCATGGTCGGGGAAATGGCCAAGGCATGTGGTGTCCAGGTCGCTGTTGGAGGCAACCTGGGAACGCCTGTGCTGGATCTGTTGGCACCTGAAGTCGAGCTGTACGTGGTGGAGCTGTCCAGCTTCCAACTTGAAACCACTGAAAAGCTAGAGGCTAAAGCCGCGACCGTTTTGAATCTGTCGCAGGATCACATGGACCGCTATCCGGACATGATGGCCTATCACTTGGCGAAGATGAGAGTGTTCTTTGGTTGTCAGCATCTGGTGCTGAACAAGGACGATGTATTGGCTCAGCCTCCCATGATTCAGGGAGCGGCTGTCACCTGGTTTAGCCTTTCATCTCCAGAGCCGCGGCAGTTCGGACTGGTGAGTTCAGGTGACAAGCATTTTCTGGCCAAGGGCAATGAAGTGTTGCTGGATACTGACGAACTCCGAATCAAAGGGCGTCATAACTGGAGCAATGCTCTGGCGGCGCTGGCATTGGCGGAAGCTGCTGGGTTGTCGTTGCCGATTTGCCTGGAGACGCTGAAGGATTTTACAGGGTTGGAGCATCGGTGTGAGTGGGTGGAATCTGTCAACGGTGTCGATTTCATCAATGACTCCAAAGCCACAAACGTTGGTGCCACCATTGCGGCGCTGGAAGGATTGGGACCTGTCACCGCCGGCAATTTGATTCTGATATGTGGTGGCCAGGGCAAGGGTCAGGATTTTAGTGCGTTGTTTGACTGTATGGAGCGATATGTCCATGCGGCCGTGGTACTCGGAGAGGATCGTCAGCTGTTGAGGGATGGTCTGGCAGCGAAAATGCCGGTACACGAGGTCAATACAATGCAGGAAGCTGTATCTACTGCAGCTTCGCTGAGCAATGGAGGGGATCTGGTGTTGTTATCCCCTGCCTGCGCAAGTCTGGATATGTTCCGTAACTATGTGGAGCGGGGCGAAGAGTTCAAACGATGGGTGAGGGCGTTATGACAACAATGACGCTTAGTCATCATCGAATATCCCACGCGGTGGAAGTGGATCTTCCTCTGTTGGGAGCTGCAATTGCCTTGCTGGCGTTTGGTCTGGTGATGGTGACCTCTGCATCTTTGGATGTAGCGGATGTCAGAAACCATCAAGCGCTTTATTACTTCTGGCGGCACGGCGCATACATCCTGATTGGGTTGTTTGTCGGGTTTGCCATGTTACGGGTGCCGTTACGGTGGTGGCATGAACAGAGCTGGGTATTGCTGGCCATTGCATTGGCGGTGCTCCTGGCGGTTCTGATCCCGGGCATCGGCAGGACTGTAAACGGCAGTACCCGCTGGGTTGGGTTGGGGATTATCAATATCCAGCCATCGGAAATCGCCAAGGTATGCATGGTGATCTATACCGCCAGCTATCTGGTACGGCGGATGGACGAGGTTCGTGGCAGCTGGTGGGGATTTATCAAGCCGTTGCTGGTGTTAATGCTGGTCGCACTACTGTTGCTGATGGAGCCTGATTTTGGCGCGCTGGTGGTCATCATGTCGGCGATTGTCGGAATGATCTTCCTCAGCGGTGTGGCGTTGAAACACTTCGGGGCTTTGCTGGTGATGTGTGTCTCCAGTGTGGCCTTATTGGCGATATCACAGCCTTATCGTCTGAAACGGTTGACAGCTTATACCGATCCCTGGGCGGACCAGTTTAATTCTGGATATCAGCTTACCCAGTCGTTGATTGCGTTTGGGAGAGGGGAGCTGACCGGAGTGGGCCTGGGTAACAGTGTACAGAAGCTGTTTTATCTGCCGGAGGCTCACACAGACTTTGTGTTTGCCATTATTGGTGAGGAGTTGGGGTTAATTGGTGTGCTGGTAGTACTGGCTCTATACGGTGTGTTGCTGTGGCGGGGAATGTCCATCGCCCGCTCCGCCGAGAAAGCCGGTCAATTGTTCAATGCTTATGTGGGTTATGGCATCACGTTGTTATTGGGAGTTCAGGCTCTGATTAACCTGGGGGTAAACACCGGATTGTTGCCTACGAAAGGACTGACACTGCCGTTGATCAGTTACGGCGGCAGCAGCCTTATTATCAGTTGTCTGTGTGTCGGGATCCTTCTGCGCATCAGGGCAGAGCTTGGAAGTGCATCAGAATCTGAGGGAGGTCGATCATGAGTAAGACTTTCCTGGTGATGGCGGGAGGCACGGGTGGGCACGTTTATCCGGCCCTCGCTGCCGCTGAAGCACTACGGCAAAACGGTGCCCGCGTGGTATGGCTGGGCTCGGCCGGTGGTATGGAAGAACGCATTATCGGCAATACCGATATTCCGATGCAGCTTCTGAGCATCGGTGGATTGCGCGGTAAAGGGGTGATGACTTTGATCAAGGCCCCTTTGAATCTGCTGCGGGCACTTTGGCAGGCGTACAAGGTATACCGCAGGGAGCATCCGGATTGTGTTCTGGGCATGGGCGGGTTCGCTGCCGGCCCTGGTGGAATTGTGGCCATGTTGACCCGGACACCTTTGGTGATCCACGAACAAAACGCGATTGCCGGCATGACGAATCGTTGGCTGGCCAAATGGGCCAAAACAGTTTTACAGGCATTTCCCGGAGCATTTACCGGTAAGGAAATTGTCGGCAAGGATAAGGTGCATACGGTGGGCAACCCCGTCAGACAGGAATTGACGACGCTGGCGTCTCCAAAGGAGAGAGGGATCGGCAGCCGACGTCCGACTGTTGTCGTGCTCGGCGGCAGTCGTGGTGCTCAGGCCCTGAATGAAATAGTGCCCGCAGCCATGGCAAAAATTGAGGAACATGATCGTCCAGCCGTTATTCATCAGGCTGGAGCAGGAAAAGAGGAGTCTTGCAGAGCTCTGTATGAGCAGTCTGGAGTTGACGCCCAGGTTTTCGATTTTCTCCACGATATGAGAGACATCTACGAAAAGGCGGATCTGGTCATTTGCAGGGCCGGCGCCTTAACCCTGACAGAGCTGACTGCGGTCGGTGTCGGGGCGATCCTGGTGCCGTATCCCTATGCGGTGGATGATCACCAGACGGCGAATGCCAGATATCTGGAGCAGGCTGGGGCAGCCATTATTTTTCAACAAGCAGAATTAACGGTGGATAAGTTGGCAAGCAGTATCAGCCAATTACTGGCGCAGCCCGAGAGGCTGCTGGACATGGCCGATAAAGCCAATCAACTGGCGCAGCCTGAGGCCACTCAGAGCGTGGTTCGTTATTGCCTGGAGGCTTGCGCATGAGCAAAGACAAAGTGACAACAGTGGCAGCAGAACCGGCAACTCTGGAGTTGTGGGAACCCCCGGAAATGAGACGGGTCAGACAGATTCACTTTGTCGGTATCGGTGGTTCCGGGATGTGCGGTATTGCCGAGGTCTTGTTGAACCAGGGTTATGACATCAGTGGTTCCGATATCAAAGAGTCCGCGGTAATTGCACATATGCGTCAACTGGGTGCGAAGGTGATGATCGGGCATAAATCCGAGAATATCAGTGGTGCCAATGTGGTGGTGATTTCCAGTGCCGTCGCACAGGACAATCCAGAGGTTGTGGCGGCTAAAGAGCAGCGGATTCCTGTGATTGCCCGCGCCGAAATGTTGGCCGAAATCATGCGCTATCGTCATGGGATTGCCGTTGCCGGAACTCACGGTAAGACCACGACCACGAGTCTGGTTGCTTCGGTGTTTGCTGAGGCCGGGCTTGATCCGACGTTTGTGATTGGTGGTCGGCTCAACAGTGCGGGTACAAATGCCAAGATGGGAGCTTCCAGGTTCCTGGTGGCAGAGGCGGATGAGAGCGATGCGTCATTCCTGCATCTGACGCCGATGGTGTCAATTGTCACCAATATTGATGCGGATCATATGCATACCTATGGCGGCGATTTCGACAGGCTGAAACAGACATTTGTGGATTTCCTGCACAACCTTCCGTTTTACGGAACAGCGGTCATGTGTGTGGATGATCCGGTAGTACGGGAAGTGATTCCTCGTGTAGGCCGCGCGGTGATTACCTATGGATTTTCCAAGGATGCGGACATCCGGGCTGAGGAGTTGACCCAGCACGAGCAGGAAATCCGCTTTGTTGCCAAGCGTCCTGCCGGGTATCCGGATCTGAACATCCGCCTGAATATGCCTGGACGCCACAATGTATTGAATGCTCTGGCGACGATTGCCGTGGCGTCTGATGAAGGTATTGCGGATCAGGCGATCATTGATGGATTGGCAAAATTCCAAGGCGTTGGCCGCCGGTTCCAGGTTTACGGCGAATATCCGGTGGTCAATGGTGGACAGGTCATGCTGGTGGACGATTACGGTCACCATCCGCGTGAAGTGGAAGCAACGATCAAGGCCATCCGGGATGGTTGGAAGGATAAGCGGCTAGTCGTGGTGTTCCAGCCTCATCGCTATACCCGCACCCGTGACTTGTATGAAGACTTTGTCCAGGTGCTGTCCAAGGTGGATGTCTTGGTGCTGCTGGATGTTTATCCGGCCGGGGAAAAAGAAATCCCCGGAGCAGATGGCCGTAGCCTGTGTCGTTCTATTCGCCAGCGCGGACAGATCGACCCGATTTTCGTTGAGCGCGGGGAAGACGTTCGCGTTGTTCTCAGCCGGGTTCTGCAGGATGGTGACCTGCTGGTGACCCAGGGAGCCGGGGATGTTGGCGCGATTGCCGGAAAACTGGCTGAAACCGGTTTGATGCTGGAAGAAGAGAAGAATTAGGCGGTGGTGAAAACCATTCTGGCCTGAATGAATCAAGAATTTGCATAAAGAGATTGTAGGTAAATGACGATCGAGCAACTCAAACAACGTGTTAAGTCTCTGGACGTATCCGAGTTCGGGCGCGTTGCCGTGTTGTTTGGTGGAGATTCCGCCGAGAGAGAGGTTTCCCTGAAAAGTGGTAAAGCCGTTCTTGATGGGCTGCTTGCAGCGGGTGTCGATGCGTTTGCTTTGGATCCCCAGGATGGCCTTTCAAGTGTGGTGGGAACTGAGTTTGACCGCGCATTTATCGTTTTGCATGGCCGGGGTGGTGAAGACGGCACGATGCAAGGCGTCATGGAGTTGCTGGGTAAACCATACACCGGAAGTGGTGTTCTCGCGTCTGCCCTGGCAATGGACAAGTTGCGCACCAAACAGATTTGGGAATCCATGGGGTTGGCAACACCAGCATACCGGGTGCTTGAAGAAAATACCGATTGGGATGCTGCCATTAATGATCTGAATGGCTGCGCCATGGTGAAGCCTGCACACGAAGGATCCAGTATCGGCATGCGCAAAGTGTCATCAGCACAGGAATTGCGTGATGCGTATCTGGAAGCGGCGAAGTACGACTCCCTGGTGTTCGCCGAAACCTGGATCACCGGAGCGGAATATACCGTCAGCATCCTTGAGCGGTCGGCATTACCCGTTATCGGGCTGCAGACTCATCATGAGTTTTATGACTATGACGCCAAGTACATTGCCAATGACACGCGTTACCTGTTGCCCTCGGGGTTACCGGATGCCACTGAGACAGAGTTTAAGGAGCTTTCTGAAAGAGCCTATCTGGCAGTGGATTGTGAAGGCTGGGGACGGGTGGATCTGATGGTCGACGCTGACGGGCAGTCCTGGTTACTGGAAGTGAATACCGTGCCGGGCATGACTGATCACAGTCTGGTTCCGATGGCGGCAAAACAGGCGGGGTTTTCGTTTGAAGAGCTGGTGGTGGCGATATTGTCCACGACCCTGAGTGCAACGCGGGAAAGGGGTTAACCACCCATGATGCGGAAAGGCTCCAACAATACCAAGGTCAAGGTTCGCCGGGGGGCAAGTGCCACCCAGACCCGGAGTAAAAGCTCGTTGCGCACTTCGGCCTTCCGAAAGCGGCTGGCGCAGATGCCCTGGGCGAAGCTGGGAATACATGTCGGCATTTTTATGTTTTGGCTGGCATTGCTAAGCGGTTTTTCCTATGGCGTTGGCTGGTTGGATCAGCCGATTACGAAAATCGAGGTGACCGGGGATCTGCTACATACCCATAAGAAAGATGTTGAAGCAGTATTGGCGGCCAATTTACAGAAGAGCTTTTTCACTGTGGATCTGGCCCAAATCAGGGAGCAATTGGAAAAAGCGCCCTGGACCAAGGTAGCTGCAGTATCCCGTAGGTGGCCGGATACATTACGGGTGCAACTGGTGGAACAGGAAGCCGTTGCAAGATGGAATGAGAAAGGATTCATCAATATTGCCGGAGAAGTATTTACGCCGGAACAACAGGAACAGGTTGTGGATTTGCCCCAACTGAGCGGACCGGAGCACAAGGTCGGGGATGTATTTTCACGTTTCAACGAGTGGCGGAATGAACTTGGGAGTATCGGTCTGGAAGTCTCCCGGGTATCCATGGAGTCGAGAGGAGCGTGGCGAATCGGATTTGCCGATGGCTGGGAACTGAACCTGGGTAAACAGGATGTCGAGGAACGACTGAAGCGGTTTACCACCCTGTTTGTTAAAAAGTTACACCTGGAGCGGGAGCGCATTGCGTCGGTGGATGCCCGTTATACCAGGGGGGTTGCAGTGACATGGAAAGAAGCCGACACCCCGGAATCAAGCTGATGCATTTATTGGGAATTAAGCAAACACAGAGTCTGACAATATGGCGAGTTTGAGTGGGAATATGATCGTAGGACTGGATATAGGCACCTCCAAGGTGGTTGCGATTGTCGGTCAGAAAAACGATGAAGGCGACATCGAAATAGTCGGAATTGGCTCCCATCAATCCCGCGGCTTGAAGCGTGGTGTCGTGGTCAATATTGAGACCACCGTGCAGGCCATCCAGAGAGCCATAGAAGAAGCAGAGCTGATGGCTGGATGTCGGATTCATTCGGTTTATGCAGGGATCGCCGGCAGCCATATCCGCAGTATGAACTCTCACGGAATTGTCGCCGTGCGGGAAAGAGAGGTGATTCAGGCAGATCTGGACCGGGTTCTGGATGCTGCGCAGGCGGTAGCCATACCGGCGGATCAGCGGGTGTTGCATGTGATTCCCCAGGAATATGTGATCGACAATCAGGAAGGGGTTAAAGAACCTCTGGGCATGTCCGGGGTAAGGCTGGAAGCCAAAGTGCATTTGGTCACCTGTGCCGTGAACGCCTACCAGAATATTGAAAAGTGCGTAAAGCGTTGTGGTCTTGAAGTCGACGAAATCATCCTGGAGCAGGTGGCTTCCAGTTATGCGGTGCTGACGGATGATGAAAAAGAGCTGGGGGTCTGTGTGGTGGATATCGGCGGTGGTACCACCGATATTGCGATCTTCACCGGTGGGGCGATTCGCCATACCGCGGTGATTCCAATTGCCGGCGATCAGGTCACCAATGATATCGCCATGGCATTGCGCACTCCCACGCAGAATGCTGAGGAAATCAAAATCAAATATGCCTGTGCACTGACGCAACTGGCAGGGGCTGATGAAACGATCAAAGTGCCCGGTGTTGGGGATCGTCCGGCCCGGGATTTAAGTCGGCAGGCGCTGGCAGAGGTTGTGGAGCCTCGTTATGAGGAGCTGTTTACCTTGATCCAGTCGGAACTACGCCGTAGCGGCTATGAAGACCTCATTGCTGCGGGCATCGTACTGACCGGCGGTACATCAAGCATGGAAGGTGTGGTGGAGCTGGCGGAAGAGATATTCCACGCACCGGTACGTCTGGCAGTACCTCAATCGGTAACCGGTCTCAGTGATGTGGTGAACAATCCGATGTATTCAACGGCGGTAGGGCTACTGCTCTTTGGCTTCAGGCAACAGGAACTTGGGCTGGGAGTCCAGCGCAAGTCAGAACAGGCCGTGAACATGTTCGAAAGAATCAAGAACTGGTTCATGGGGAACTTTTAAGGGAATGCCGGAGCTTCCTCTTTTGGAGGCTCTGCAGGTGGTACATGCAGGTACCACAGAAACGTCGGAAATCCCGACGCTTCTCCAGGCAGGCTATAGGGATCAGGTCTGATCTGGAAGATGTAATTAAAAACGCAGACATTGAAATAAGTGAAAGGAGAAGGGGATGTTTGAACTAGTCGATAACGTACCACAAAATGCGGTCATTAAGGTCGTCGGGGTCGGTGGTGGAGGCGGCAACGCTGTCCGTCACATGTTGGAAGGCTCCGTTGACGGTGTTGAATTTATTTGTGCCAATACAGATGCTCAGGCGTTGCGTGATGTGGATGCCAAGCATGTTATTCAACTGGGTGGCACTATTACTAAAGGTCTTGGGGCTGGAGCTAATCCGGAAGTAGGTCGCCAGGCAGCGATGGAAGATCGTGATCGTATCGCCGAAACTCTGAAAGGCGCCGATATGGTCTTTATCACTGCCGGTATGGGCGGTGGAACCGGTACCGGCGGAGCTCCGGTTGTTGCAGAAATTGCCCGCGAAATGGGAATCCTGACAGTTGCAGTGGTAACTCGTCCGTTCCCGTTTGAAGGTGGCAAGCGGATGAAAGTGGCTGAAGCCGGTTTGAAAGAACTGTCACAGCATGTGGATTCCCTGATTACAATTCCCAACGAAAAACTGTTGAGCGTCATGGGTAAAAACACCAGCTTGCTGGATGCTTTTGCTGCTGCCAACGACGTATTGTTGGGCGCCGTACAGGGTATTGCCGATCTGATTATCCGCCCGGGTATGATCAACGTCGACTTTGCAGACGTTCGTACCGTGATGTCTGAAATGGGTATGGCGATGATGGGAACCGGAATTGCTTCTGGTGATAATCGCGCACGTGAAGCAGCCGAGCGCGCAGTTCGCAGCCCATTGCTGGAAGATATCAATCTGCAGGGCGCACGTGGAATCCTGGTCAATATTACTGCCGGTATTGATCTGTCTCTTGGTGAGTTCTCTGAAGTTGGTAACACCATTGAAGAGTTCGCATCGGATTCCGCTACAGTTGTGGTTGGTACAGTCATCGATCCTGAAATGAAAGATGAGCTGCGGGTCACAGTTGTTGCGACCGGATTAGGCGGTATACATGACAAGCCGACTAAAGTGGTCGATAATTCGCGCCAAGTAAATGGCACCACAGATTACCATCAGTTGGAGCGCCCAACGGTAATGCGGAAACGTACTGCTACTGTGGGTAATGCTGCTGTGGAGCGCCGGGCAGTAGGAGACGAGCAAAGCGTTGAGTATCTTGATATTCCAGCGTTTCTGCGTCGTCAAGCCGATTAATTTGACGGTTTGGTCAATTAGGTTGGAGGCCCTAAAGGCTTTCTGGTATGATTTGGCCGAATTTCGTCCAGTTTTGGTGAATCGCCGCAATGATTAAACAGCGCACTTTAAAGAACATCATCCGTGCGACGGGGGTGGGTCTGCACTCGGGTGAGAAAGTCTATCTCACTTTGAAGCCGGCTCCTGTTGATACCGGAGTTGTTTTCTGTCGAACGGATCTTGACCCGGTCGTGGAAATCCCGGCTCGGGCAGAGAATGTAGGGGAAACCCTGCTTTCGACGACCCTGGTTAAGAACGGCGTGAAAGTCGCCACAGTTGAACACTTATTGTCTGCGTTAGCAGGCTTGGGGATCGACAACTGTTACGTGGAACTTAGTGCTGCGGAAGTGCCTATCATGGATGGTAGCGCAGGACCCTTTGTATTTTTGATCCAGTCTGCGGGAATCGAAGAACAACAGGCGTCCAAGAAGTTTATCCGCATTAAGCGTGAAGTTACTGTAACGGAAGATGACAAGAAAGCGACCTTCCTGCCGTTTGACGGGTTTAAAGTCACCTTCAGTATCGACTTTGACCATCCTGTATTTAAGGGACGGTCACAGGAGACAACGGTGGACTTTTCCAGCACGTCTTTCGTGAAGGAAGTAAGCCGGGCCCGTACTTTCGGGTTTATGCGTGATATTGAAAAGTTGCGGGCAATGAATCTTGCTCTGGGTGGCAGTGTGGACAATGCCATCGTTGTGGACGATTTCAAAATTCTGAACGAAGACGGCCTGCGCTATGACGATGAATTCGTCAAGCACAAGGTGTTGGATGCCATTGGCGATCTTTATCTGCTGGGTAAAAGCCTGGTAGGAGAGTTTCGTGGGCATAAATCCGGTCACGGCTTGAACAATAAACTTCTCCGCGAATTATTAGCCCAGAAGGATGCTTGGGAGATCGTGACTCTGGAAGACACTCAGGATGCCCCTATTTCCTTTATGAAGCCTGTATTGGCCTGACACTGTCAGGTCTCTAGGGAAGGCCTGCCGCGAATGTGGCAGGCCCGAACTATTTTGCGTGAGATGCGAGTGATTCCAGCACCTTGCGCAACTCTTCATCGTTACAATACTCTGCCTCTTGCAGCAGAAGCTCCGCGGTCCGCGTTGAAATCGGGCTGGTTTTGTTCTTGGGCTTCGGTTTTTCTGTGATCGGTTTAACCCGTGGGGTTATCTGATACACAAACTCAAATTCCTTAAATTGCCGCAGGCTTCTCAGTATTTCGTGCTGATTCATACGAACCTGGTTAGCGACCAGGGCATTGGGAACCACCACTGTAATTTTGCCGTTTTGTTCACCAGCAAATTGAACGCTCTCCTTTAAAGAGTCCGGAAGACCATGGGCAAAAAGCTGCTGTAGCTGATTAATCATGCCTGTACGACTGATTAACCGCCCAAGATCAGAGCGGGAATCGGAGAAGAGTTCTGTTACCTGCTTACGCATAGCGGAATGACATTAAATAATGGTTAGACAAGTTTAATCGACTCTCGATGGACTGAATCATTTATATATTGGCATTATATTGGGGTTTACTAAACCTGCTCCCAGGGCTTATTTTATGCGTTTTAGGCACATAATGCCGGTATTTTAGAACATCCTGTAACAAAAACCTGAATATTAACCACATTGTGCTGCTGCATTTACTTCTATAATGAAATTGGATACTCTGCCTCGTTTGATATTTTACTGTATTTAACAATCTGGTCCCGTTAGGGCAAACACGAATCCACGAAAACACTATGGACATTATTGTTCTAAATCGTAGTCATGACCGATCACGGTCCTTTACGCTGAATAAGCTGGTTGTTTTCGGCGCCGTCAGTCTTTTACTGGGTGCCATGGGAGCTGTCTCTTATTTAGGGTTTCAGATTGGTGCGTCTGCGCGGTCTGCGTCCTCCGCGGACCTGGTTGACAGTGAAATCATCCAGAATTGGGAAGGTAAGCTGGCAACACAGCAGCAGCAAATCGAAGAATATAAAGTCAAATCGGCTCAGCATATTGATGCCCTGACCCTCCGTATGGGAGAGCTTCAGGCACGTCTGCTGCGGCTGGATGCATTAGGACAAAGATTGACGGATGTTGCGGGGCTGGATGAAGGGGAATTTGATTTTGTCTCCACTCCGGCACTGGGTGGTCCGGAAGAAGTTGGTTTGGAGCAGTCGTATACGGTGCCTGAATTGACGTCGGCCCTGGAAGCGATCGAGCAACAAGCCGAATCCCGTGAGCAGCAATTGCGCCTTATGGATGAGCTGTTTGTGAATCAGAAGTTCCAGCGCGAGCAATTTGTTGCCGGGCGCCCGATTCTGAAAGGGTGGTTGTCATCCTATTACGGGTATCGTTCAGACCCATTTACAGGTAAGCGGGCCTGGCACGCCGGAGTTGATTTTGCCGGTAAAGAAGGAAGTGACATTGTTGCAGTAGCGGGCGGTGTTGTGACCTATGCGAGCGAACGCTATGGCTACGGTCAACTAGTGGAAATTAACCATGGTGGCGGTCTGGTTACCCGTTATGCGCACTGTAAGAAAATTTTAGTTTCTGTAGGTGATGTTGTTCAGAAAGGTCAGGAATTGGCTTTGATGGGTAGCACCGGTCGTTCAACCGGTCCTCATGTGCACTTCGAAGTGCGGAAAGACGGTAAGCCGACAGATCCTGCCAAGTTTATACATCGGGCAAGTCGCTAACAGAATTCAGGTTGTCCGGTAAATTATTTTCGATCCCGTTTTTTGCCAGGGTGATCGATGACAAAAGGCTCAAGCCTGGCTGACGGCCAAATTGAAATGGCCGTCAGACAACATTTTCTTCTCATCTTCTGAATATTTCCTACTATTAGACTTTTAATTTCTATTCGCAGCCTATATTGTTACTTGGCGTAACAAGTGTGCACTAATCCCTTTATTGCTGTAACAAGATGGGGTTAGAATGCGGAGCTTGGATTTAGGCTCCCTCTAGACGGCATACCCAAAAGCTCTGACAGGGAGTCTGTGCGAAAGCTTTATCAGTCCTTTTATGGTCAGCTTCAAATGAGGCTTTTGCACAGGCTTACCAACAGCGCCCGATGTCATTGAGCACTCAAGTCGTAATTCCGCCCAAGAAGAACGCGTACATATAAAAAGGTATTTTGGTCAGTTATGTTTGCATCCATCGCCAAAAAGATTTTCGGCAGCAAAAATGCCCGAGAAGTAAAACGTCTGGGAAAACTCGTCAATTCCATTAACCAGATGGAAGAGGCCATAAGTGCTCTGGACGAGTCAGCTCTTAAAGCCAAAACCCAGGAGTTCAAAGAGCGTCTGGCTAAAGGGGAGTCCCTGGATCAGCTTTTGCCAGAAGCTTTCGCGGTGGTGCGAGAGGCAGGTAAACGAGTGCTGGGTATGCGTCACTTTGACGTGCAGCACATCGGTGCCATGACTCTTCATAACGGCAAGATTGCGGAAATGCGGACCGGTGAGGGTAAAACCCTTGTGGCCACTCTGGCGGTCTACCTTAATGCGCTAACCGGCAAAGGTGTCCATGTTGTTACTGTAAACGATTATCTGGCTCAACGTGACGCAGAGTGGATGAGGCCGTTGTATGAATACGTCGGGCTATCCGTTGGCGTGGTCGTCAGTGGTCAAGACCCTGTCACGAAGCGTGCTGCCTATTCTGCAGATATCACATACGGAACCAATAACGAGTTCGGTTTTGATTACCTGCGTGACAACATGGCGTTCAGCATTGAGGATAAGGTTCAGCGAGGGCATCATTTCGCCATCGTGGACGAGGTGGACTCAATTCTGATTGATGAGGCCAGGACTCCACTGATTATCAGTGGTCCCGCTGAAGACAGCTCCGAAGTTTATCGCAAGATTGATAAATTGATTCCGTTGCTTAAGAAAGGTGAGCTGGACGCTGAAGGACAGCTTGCGGTTGATGGCCACTTTACCATTGATGAAAAAAGTCGTGGAGTAGAGATGACCGAGTCCGGGCATGTCTACGTGGAAGAGCTTCTGGTTCAAAATGGTTTGCTGGATGAAGGTGATAGCCTGTACGCACCATCTAACCTTGGGTTGCTTCACCACATCAATTCAGGTCTGAGAGCTCACCACTTATACCAGCGTAACGTTGAGTATATTGTGCAGAACGGTCAGGTTGTCATCGTTGATGAGCATACCGGTAGAACGATGCCGGGCCGTCGCTGGGGAGAAGGTCTGCATCAGGCCATTGAAGCCAAAGAGGGTGTCAATATCCAGGCTGAAAGCCAGACTCTTGCCTCTACCACCTTCCAAAACTACTTCCGCCTTTATGAAAAACTTGCCGGTATGACCGGTACAGCCGATACCGAAGCATTCGAATTCCGTCAGATATATGGTCTTGATGTTGTCGTGATACCCACGAACAAAATGGTCAAGCGTATTGACTATAATGATTTGGTTTATCTGTCTGTAGAAGAGAAGTTCCAAGCGGTTATCGACGATATCAAAGATACTGTGACACAAAATCGACCAGTGCTGGTGGGTACCGCATCGATTGAAGCTTCTGAATATCTCTCTGCCATGCTGAAAAAAGAGAACATTGATCATAATGTTCTGAATGCCAAGCAGCACGAAAGGGAAGCCCATATTATCGCCCAGGCAGGTCGTCCCGGAGCAGTGACCATTGCCACCAACATGGCCGGTCGCGGAACTGACATCGTGTTGGGCGGGAACTGGGAGGAAGAAGTACACGCGCTTGAAAATCCCACCCAGGAACAAATCGATAAAATCAAAGCAGATTGGCAAAAGCGTCATGAGTTGGTCATTAGCTCTGGCGGTCTGCATGTCATTGGTTCCGAGCGCCATGAATCCCGTCGGATCGATAATCAGTTGAGAGGTCGTTCCGGTCGTCAGGGTGATCCAGGGTCGACACGTTTTTACCTGTCTCTGGAAGACAACCTCATGCGTATCTTTGCTTCTGATCGTGTGAAGAATATCATGCAGGCGCTGGGTATGCAGAAGGGTGAAGCGATTGAGCACCGTATGGTGAGCAATGCGATAGAGAAAGCCCAGCGTAAAGTGGAAGGTCGCAACTTCGATATCCGTAAATCGTTGCTTGAATACGATGATGTCGCTAACGATCAGCGTCGGGTTGTATATGAGCAGCGTAACGAAGTCATGGCACGGGACGATGTCTCCGATATGATTGCTGCCATACGTGAGGATGTTGTTAACAGCTCCTTGAACCAGTATATCCCGCCCCAGAGTCTTGAAGAGCAGTGGGATATTCCGGGTCTGGAGAAGTTCCTCGAAACTGAAATGGCTATCCAATTGCCCGTTCAGAAATGGCTGGATGAAGACAAGCGCTTGCACGAAGAAACTCTGCGGGAAAAAATTCTCCAGGAAGTCGTGTCAGCCTATCAGTCGAAGGAATCTGTGGTCGGCGCGGAAACCATGCGCAAATTTGAAAAACAGGTATTCCTGCAAGTGTTGGATACTCTTTGGAAAGAGCATCTATCCAATATGGACTTGCTGAGAATGGGGATTCATCTGCGTGGCTATGCCCAGAAAAATCCCAAGCAGGAATACAAGCGTGAAGCATTTGAAATGTTTCAGGGTATGCTGGATTCCATCAAAACTGACGTTGTCAGAATCCTATGTCATGTAAGGGTGCAGACACAGGAAGAGCTGGAAGAAATGGAGCGTCGCCGTCGTGAGGCATTGGAGCTTCAGATGCAGAGAGCTGAGGCTCAGCATCCTGAAAGCCAGGCCGGTCAACCTGAGCAGGAAGACGGAAGCGAAGGCTCTGACGGAGAGGAAGCGCACCCGGCGCCATTTGTCAGAGAAGGTCGAAAAGTCGGCCGTAATGAGCCTTGTCCCTGTGGTTCAGGTAAGAAATACAAGCAGTGTCACGGTAAGGTGGAGTAAGTCCAATGGCCGTAGGTCCGGGGGCTTTGCCCGAGTTTTTGCCTGTATCTGGAGTTCGTATCGGAATTGCGTCAGCGGGTATTAAAAAGCCGGGTCGCAAAGACGTTGTTGTTTTCGAGTTGGCTGACGGGGCGAACACCGCTGGCGTATTTACGAAGAACCAGTTCTGTGCAGCACCGGTTGTGCTGGCGAAACAGCATCTGTCAGTCAAAGCCCCTCGCTATCTGTTGATCAATACCGGGAATGCCAATGCTGGTACTGGGGCAAAAGGTCTCCAGGATGCAGATGTCTGCTGCCAGTCTCTGGCAGATGAAGCCGGTTGTGAGAAATCCCAGGTAATACCTTTTTCAACCGGTGTTATTGGTGAACCTTTACCAGTCAATAAAATTCAGTCTGCTTTGCCATCTGCTCTGAATAACCTGGCTGATAATCATTGGCCGGATGCCGCTGCGGGCATCATGACCACGGATACCAGGCCTAAGGGTGCAACTGCCGAAGTGCTGGTCGGTGGTAAGCCGGTGCGTATCAGCGGTATTAGTAAAGGCGCAGGCATGATCCGGCCCAATATGGCAACAATGCTGGCTTTTGTCGCGACTGATGCTCCTGTGCACCAGGAAGTGTTGCAACAGCTGTTGAGAGAGGCGGTGGAGCAGTCTTTCAATCGAATTACGATTGATAGTGATACATCTACTAATGATGCCTGCATTCTTGTTGCGACTGGGAAAGCAGATGTGGCGGCTATGACGGACTTGAATCAGCCGGACTGGCAGGAATTCCGTCGCGTGTTACAGCAGCTGATGAAAGAGTTGGCACACGCAATTATCAGGGATGGAGAAGGAGCGACCAAGTTCGTTGAAGTAAGGGTAGAGCAGGCGGGCACCACTCAGGAAGCCCTGGACGTAGCGTATACGATTGCTCATTCGCCGCTGGTGAAGACTGCGTTGTTTGCCAGCGATCCCAATTGGGGGCGTATTCTTGCGGCTGTAGGAAGAGCAGGCATTGCTGATCTTGATGTAGACAAGATAGATATCTACCTCAACGATGTGTGCATTGTTGAAAATGGTTGCCGTGCGTCGGCCTATACTGAAGAGGCAGGGCAATCTGTTATGAATCAGGAGGAAATTCTGATTCGGGTCGTATTGAGGCGTGGATCGGTGGCGGATCAGGTGTGGACCACTGACTTGTCACACGAATACGTTCGTATTAACGCCGAATATCGTACCTGAAACCAATTTGCGGTTTTTCGGCGCAATAGACCCTCGCGCCACCTGCCTGTCTGGCTCTGTTGCCAAAGGTTCAAATCTTTGGTAACACGAGTCTAAGTCCTAGCTTGAAATGTCCCTCCCCATTTCGCCTTTCAGGTGTTTTTGGAAACTTCAAACCACAGCCTGATAAATTGACCGGATAGTGAAACCGAATAGAAAGTGAAACCCGGATAGATAAATACAGGAGAGAATCGTGAAATCTGTCCATGTGGCGGTTGCAGTACTGTTTGATGCTGACGGAAAATTGGTTATTGCCAGAAGACCGGATCATCTCCACCAGGGGGGTCTATTGGAGTTTCCCGGTGGCAAGGTTGAGGTTGGTGAATTGGTGGAGGATGCTCTGGTTCGCGAACTTAAGGAAGAGTTGGGAGTGGATGTATCCGCATCGCCGAAGCAGCCGTTAATTTGTATTGAATTTACTTATCCTGATAAGTCTGTCTACCTGGATGTGTGGACGGTTCAGGGATTTGATGGAGTACCTCACGGGCGTGAGGGGCAGTCACTGTTCCGAATGAATATGGAGGAGTTGAGGGCAGACGCTTTTCCCGCCGCAAATAAACCAATTATTGACGCCCTGAAGCTGCCTGATCGATGTGTGATTACAGGAGAATATGATGATGAGCAGGATCTTTGTCTCAAGATGGAGAGAGTCCTGGCTCAAGGCGTGCGTATGCTTGTCCTGCGAGCACCGCAACTGAGTATGCAGGCCTATGAAGAATGGGTTGCGTTTGTCGTCGGGAGCTGGCGTAAAAGGATTGAATGCTTGATTGTTCATGGGGAGCTGGGTTTGTCTCTCATTAAGAGCACCGATCTGCCAGTAGATGGATGTCATCTTAGTTCAAGGCTTCTTAGTGCTTTCACGGACCGCCCGATTCCTTCTTCGATGTGGTTGGGGGCTTCCTGTCATAGTGTCGCCGAAATTGAAAGAGCGGCCCGGCTGCAGTGCCAATATGGTTTTGTATCGCCTGCGTTACCTACACTATCTCACCCTGGCGGGAAGGTGTTAGGATGGGAGGGAATTGAAAAGTTGTCACGATGTTCAACTTTTCCGGTTTTCGCTTTGGGAGGTGTGAATGACTCTCATATCCCGGCAGCCAGAATGGCAGGGTGTCAGGGGGTGGCGGGAATCCGTGCATGGTGGGAAAATGACTGACATATCACTGGTTTTATTAATTTGTAATACGGGAAGCTGAAATGGCCGAACTGACCCATCTGGATGAAAAGGGCGCTGCCCATATGGTGGATGTGGGAGATAAGGATATTTCCACAAGAATCGCCCGCGCTGAAGCGAGGGTTGCGATGTTACCCGAAACACTTAAGTTAATTATGGAAGGTGGCCATAAGAAGGGGGATGTTTTAGCCGTTGCCAGAATTGCCGGCATTCAGGCGGCAAAGAAAACTTCGGAACTTATTCCCTTGTGCCATAGTCTTAACCTGACGTCGGTAAAAGTGGAACTTACTCCCGATACTGAGCGTTCTGAGCTGGTTATTCAATCCATGTGTAAGCTTGACGCCAAGACAGGCGTGGAGATGGAAGCACTGACCGCCGCCAGTGTAGCGGCTTTGACCATTTACGATATGTGCAAGGCTGTCGATAAAGGGATGGTGATTCAGCAGGTTCGGTTGTTAGAAAAGCTTGGGGGACGGTCTGGTCATTGGCAGGCTTTGGATATGGGCGTGGCCCCTGAGGAGAAGTCTGATGGTTAAGATCCTGTTTTTCGCCAGGCTGAGGGAAGCTATGGGATGCGCCGAGATGGAGATTGCCTGGAATGGCGATGGCAGCGTAAACGATGTGAAAGATTTGATTTGCCAGCAATTACCCCAGGCGAAGGCGGTTTTTGAGCAGGGTAAGGTTCTGTGTGCAGTCAACCAGGACATGGTAAAGGCTGAGCATGCTGTCCTGGATGGTGATGAAATTGCCTTTTTCCCTCCGGTTACCGGGGGCTGAAACAGCGGCAGCTGTATTATAGGAGAGTCGTATTATCGCTATGACAACTCACGAAAGTGCAAACAGTGCTCTGATTGATCGGTTTGGTCGACAGGTGAACTACGTGCGTCTGTCGGTCACTGATCGATGTGATTTTCGCTGTGTTTACTGCATGGCTGAAGATATGACTTTTCTGCCCCGCCAACAAATATTGACCCTGGAAGAACTCTATGATGTTGCCCGGGCATTTGTATCGCTTGGAGTGAAAAAAATTCGCCTTACCGGTGGAGAGCCGTTGGTAAGGAAGAACATTCTCTCGTTGATAGAGCGACTGGGCCAGTTGGAAGGGCTGGATGAGCTGGTGCTGACCACTAACGGTTCCCAGTTGCCCAAGATGGCAAAGGACCTGAAAGCCTTTGGTGTAAAGCGTATCAATATTAGCCTGGATAGTCTGGACCCGGTCAGATTTCGTGAGTTAACCAGAACCGGCGATTTGTCCAACGTTATCGCGGGGATCGATGCGGCCAGGGATGCAGGGTTTGAGCGCATCAAGATCAATGCAGTCATTATGCGTGGGCGAAATGAGGATGAAGTTCTCAATCTGGTGAATTTTGCCCGGGAACGGAAGTTGGATCTCTCATTTATTGAAGAAATGCCGTTGGGGAATATTACTGAGCATGACCGTCAGTTGGCTTTTATTTCCAGCAGTGAGTTGCGGGATATAATTTCAGCCACGTTTCCCTTGCATCCTGTTGTAAATGACGCCTCCACATATACCGGAGGGCCTTCCGAATACTATTCCATGTCGGACTCCGCTGTGCAGCTTGGTTTCATTTCACCTCACAGTCACAATTTCTGCCATTTGTGTAATAGGGTAAGGGTGACCGTTGAAGGACGATTGTTGTTATGTCTTGGAAATGAGCATTCTGTGGATTTAAAAGAAATTCTTCGGGCCCATCCGGGTGATTCGCAGTTACTGAAGCAAAGTATACGTGAGGCGATGAATCTGAAGCCGGAAAGGCATTATTTCAGTCTTGAGGATGAGCCCCAAATTGTCCGGTTTATGAATATGACCGGAGGTTGAATCTCCGCTGACTTAAAATCACCGGAGCGGTCAGTAGGATCCTGATGGTGGTATGGCGGTGAAAATATCAATATTGGTGAAAGTATCAAAAGTTGGGAGTTCGTCGCCGATCTGCTAAAATCGGCGCCCCAATCAGGTTCAGAGGGTCCATGAGTGTCAGTCACTTATATAGCCAGTTGTAAATTGCCGACTCCTTTTGGTGTCTTTGACATGCATGGATTTCAGGAAGATGGGACCCAGAAAGAGCATATTGCACTGACCCTGGGAAATATTAAGTCTTCTGATCCTATTCTTGCCCGCACCCATTCCGAATGTCTCACTGGAGATGCACTGTTTAGTATGCGCTGTGACTGTGGATACCAGCTGGATGAGGCTTTGCGCAGCATTGCCGCAGAAGGACAAGGGATTCTGCTTTACCTGCGCCAGGAAGGTCGTGGTATTGGTCTACTGAACAAGATTAAGGCGTACAGACTTCAGGATCAGGGCGCGGATACGGTAGAAGCCAATGAGAGGTTAGGCTTTGCAGCAGACCTGAGGGATTACACCATTTGCAAGCCGATGCTTGAGCATCTTGGGATCAGTCGAATCAGATTAATGACGAATAATCCAAGAAAAGTGGATTCGCTGCGTCAGTTGGGTATTGATGTTGTGGAGCGGGTCTCATTGGAAGTGGGTCGAAATCCCCACAATCAGCATTATCTGGCGACCAAGGCAGGTAAGCTCGGGCATTGGCTGACAACTCACCAGGATGATGAAGACCCGGCTGAGTTGGTCTCAGAAGCTCAGAAGTAATTTACTTCGCGCGCCAGCAGGAAGATGTAACTTTGGCTGCTCGGATTCGCAATGCCAATCACTGCCGGGGAGTGGTTTGACCCCGGCGTAGTCTCCGGTTTAGTTCAATGTGCCGGTCTTTTCTTCGGTAATATCCAGCAACTTGAGTCGACGGGCAATACTGTCGGCGATTCCCTTGGTATTCAGTCCTGTTTCTTCATGCAGTTCAGCTGGTTTGCCGTGCTCAATGAACTGATCGGGCAGGCCCAGCATCAGTGTTGGAATGCTGACAGCAGATTGGGCCAGAAATTCCACGACACCTGCACCTGCACCGCCCTGAATACTGTTTTCCTCCAAAGTGACCAGCAGCTCATGCTGAGCAGCACAGGAGAGTATGGTCTCGACATCCAGCGGTTTGACGAATCTCATGTCGACAAGAGTGTAGTTATTGGCTTCGGCAACGGGTCTGGCTGCCTCGAGTAGCGTGCCGAATGCTAAGATGGCTACTTTGCTACCTTCGCGAATCTGTCGGGCTTTGCCGATTTCTACGGCTTCAAGCGAGTCTTCGATAATTGCCCCTGGTCCCGTGCCTCTGGGGTAGCGAACAGCCGCTGGGCCGGAAAAGTGGTAGCCAGTAGACAGTAGCTTGCGGGTTTCGTCTTCATCCGACGGAGCCATAATCACCATGTTGGGAATACAGCGCAGAAAGGTAAGGTCGAAACTTCCGGCATGCGTAGGTCCGTCTTCTCCCACCAGGCCGGCGCGGTCGATGGCAAAGAGCACGTCAAGATTCTGTATGGCCACATCGTGAATCAACTGGTCATACGCTCTTTGCAGGAAGGTTGAATAAATGGCAACGACAGGTTTGGCTTCATCGCAGGCCAAGCCGGCTGCAAGTGTCACTGCATGCTGTTCGGCAATGGCGACATCGTAGTATCTGTCCTTATACTGCCTGGAAAACTCCAATAAGTCGGACCCTTCACACATCGCCGGTGTGATGCCGACCAAGCGTTCGTCAGCAGCAGCCATGTCGCATAGCCATTGACCAAAAACATTGGAATACTTGGGCTTTTTGGCGACTTGGGGTTGTGTGTCCTGGACGTTGGGCTTAGGTTCGATCTTGTTGATCGCGTGATAGCCGATAGGGTCTGATTCTGCCGGGGCAAACCCCTTGCCCTTCTGAGTAACCACATGAAGAAATTGAGGGCCGCTTAACTCTTTAATGTTACCAAGAGTTTCCACCAACAGAGGGAGGTCGTGGCCGTCTATTGGGCCGATATAGTTAAACCCGAGTTCCTCAAACAGAGTTCCCGGAGCGACCATCCCTTTAAAATGCTCTTCAGTCTTTCGCGCAAATTCCATCAGGCCGGGAGTGCTTTGTAACACCCGCTTGCCGCTGTCCCGTACACTATTGTATGTCTTGGATGCCAGAATTTTAGCGAAATAGTTGGATAATCCCCCAACATTGTGGGAGATGGACATGTCATTGTCATTCAGGATAACCAGCAGGTCCGCCCCGGTATCAGCCGCATGGTTGAGGGCTTCAAAAGCCATTCCAGCAGTCATTGCACCGTCGCCGATTACCGCAATGGCTTTGCGTTGCTTCTGCTGCATGCGAGCGGCGATGGCCATTCCCAATGCGGCACTGATCGAGGTGCTGGAATGACCCACACCAAAAGTGTCGTAGGGGCTTTCTTCGCGATTGGGAAATGCTGCCAGGCCATCTTTTTGCCTGATGCTGGACATTTGTTCGCGGCGTCCTGTGAGGATCTTGTGGGGATAGGCCTGATGACCCACGTCCCACACCAGACGGTCTTCGGGGGTGTTGAAAATATAATGCAGGGCGATGGTCAGCTCTACGACCCCCAGGCCTGCGCCGAAGTGCCCGCCGGTCTGGCCGACACTGTACAGCAGAAAAGCCCGTAACTCATGGGCCAGACGCAACAGTTCGCTGTCGTTGAGCAGGCGCAACTGGGCTGGAGTATCTATCCGGTCCAATAATGGAGTATTGGGGCGGCGGGTCGGGATTTCTTGGAAAACGTAGGGCTTCTGCATGGCCAACGGCTGTCTGGTATCCATAAGATCAAATTCGCCGCACATTATAAGCGAAGTTAAGGCTAATCACACCGTCTGACACAGAGAATGGGGGAGATCGCCTTAATTTGCCAGAATTAGCAGTAAAAATGACAGAAATGTCGAGAAATCTTAGTAAGTTCGCTCAACGATGAAAGATGCCAGCTGCTCCAATCTTGAGCCTTGCAGATCAAGTCGTTCCAGGCTTTCCTGTGCTGTTTCGAATAGCTGGGTTGCTTTGGCTTTCGCCCCGTCAATGCCGAGTAGGCTGGTGTAGGTCGGCTTGTTGTTTGCCGCGTCCTTACCCTGGGTTTTGCCCAATTCATGGGTATCGCTTTCAATATCAATAATATCATCGCGCACCTGGAATGCGAGGCCAATAGCCTGTGAAAAGGTGCGAAGATGTTTGATGAGTGTGGCATCACTCATTTGGCATGACATTGCTCCGAGCACAACACTGGCTTCAATGATCGCGCCGGTTTTGTTCAGGTGCATCTGCTCCAGCTCGTCAAGTGTCAGAGTTTGTCCGACGGCAGCAAGATCAATAGCCTGGCCACCTACCATTCCGGTATCGCTGCTTGAAGTTGCCAGTTCGTTGATCATGGCAATGCGATGGTCTGTCGGAATATCTGTAGCGCCGGCAATGTGCTGAAAAGCGAGAGCTTGCAGCGCATCACCAACCAGTATGGCTGTGGCTTCATCATAAGCGATATGGCAGGTGGGCTTGCCTCGTCTGAGATCATCATCGTCCATGGCGGGAAGATCGTCGTGGACAAGTGAGTATGAATGGATCAGTTCCACTGCAGCCGCAGGGGCCAGTCCCAGTTCGGTATTGAAGCCCAGTGCTTCAATGGTTGCAAAAACCAGGAGGGGACGAACACGCTTGCCGCCGTTGAGCACGCTGTAACGCATAGCTTCCCGGAGGCGATGTTGAGCGCCTTGAGGGGAAGGCAGCATATGCTCCAGGTATTGGTCTATCAGTTGGCGGTGGTGGTTGGAAAAGCTGGTGAAATCAGCGAGAAGGTTGTTACTCACCATTTTGCTCATCAAAAGGCTTTTCAGCGCCGGAGTTTTGATCGTCCGCCAGTTGTGTCACCTTCTGTTCCGCATTTTTTAATGCTTGCTGACATTGACGGGTAAGTTGAACGCCTTCTTCAAATGCGACTAAAGCATCTTCCAGATTCAATTCGCCCTGCTCAAGTTTATTTACCAGCTCTTCAAGCCGGGCGAGGGAGTCTTCAAAGTTCGAGGTAGTCGAAGGTGTTTTGCTCATGGTTTCACTGAACTGTACTACAAGAAAAATGGCTGGTGGATACAGCTGCGCTAACCCTACCGCAGCCGTGAGGGCGGGTCAATTACAAAAAACGTATAAGTGAACAGTTGGATGTTGCTATCGATTTCTTTACTCAATCGACTAAGGTTTGGAAAATACAGAAATTTTTCCAAACCCTGACTATACTTTTCGTGATTCTCTCAACTGCAGCTGAATGTCAGCAAATAAATGAATGATTTATTATTTTCTCTGAATAGGAGTGATAAGTGGATTTAGCGACCCTGCTGGGCCTTCTTGGGGGATTGGCCATTGTAGCCATGGCAATGTTGCTTGGCGGCTCAATTGCCATGTTTGTAGATGTGCCCTCCATCCTGATTGTCTTCGTAGGTACCATCCTTGTTGCATTGATGAAGTTTTCACTGGGACAGTTTCTGGGGGCAGGAAAGGTTGCGACGAAAGCGTTTATGTTCAAACTCGATAAACCTGAAGAGTTGATTGAGTCTGTAGTTGAGCTGGCAGATGCGGCAAGGAAAGGCGGACTGCTGTCACTGGAAGGTAAGGAAATTCCCAATCAGTTTCTGGCCAAGGGGATTCAGCTGTTAATCGATGGCCATGATGCTGATGTCGTACGCTCTCTCATGAGTAAGGACAAGAACCTGGCTGTGGAGCGGCACTCTCAGGGGGCGGCTGTGTTTGGGGCAATGGGGGATGTGGCCCCGGCGATGGGCATGATCGGAACCTTGGTAGGGTTGGTGGCCATGCTGTCCAATATGGATGACCCCAAATCGATTGGTCCGGCCATGGCGGTTGCGTTGCTTACCACGCTTTATGGCGCGATGCTGGCCAACATGGTTGCCATTCCTATTGCTGACAAGCTCAAACTGCGAATGTCGGAGGAGGAGCGCATTAAGTCCATGGTGATCGATGCGCTGCTGGCAATACAGGCAGGACAGAATCCACGAGTGATTGAAACCATGTTGCGAACTTATCTGCCGGAAGGGAAGCGGCAGGTGGCTGAAGAGGCTGCTTGATAGCGTGGATGAGAACAGTCGAGTAGTGCCTGATGAGTGACGAAGAAGAGAAAAAATGCGACTGCCCACCGGGTCTTCCTGCCTGGATGGCAACCTTCGCAGACCTCATGTCCCTGCTGATGTGCTTTTTTGTGTTGCTATTGTCGTTTTCGGAAATGGATGTTCTGAAATTTAAGCGATTGGCTGGGTCCATGCGGGAGGCCTTTGGGGTGCAAAACGTGATTAATGTCACCGCTATCCCTAAAGGCACCAGTGTGATTGCCCAGGAATTCAGCCCGGGTAAGCCCGACCCCTCTCCTATTCAGACCGTTATGCAGCAGACCACGATTACCGATCTGCCTAACCTTGAGCAGATCTGTGACGAGGAAGTGGAAAAAGCATTAAAAGAAGAGTGCCCCAAGGTCCAGGGGCAGGAGCTCAGTGATATCGTGCTTGAGAAGATCAAGATGCTGGTCGAAGAGACTGAGAATGACGCGATCACCATGGCTTCAGCGCTGGAGCAGGAAGTCCGGAATAACCAAGTGGAAGTTGAAACCCGCGGACGCAAGATTGTTATCAGAGTTCAGGAAAAAGGCTCATTTGAGTCAGGCTCGGCGGACCTGAATCCGGAGTTTTATCCGGTGATCGATAAACTGGTTGATTTACTGGCTGAGATGGAAGGGTCTGTCTCGGTGGAAGGGCATTCCGACAGTATTCCCATTCATACTGCCCGTTTTCGCTCCAACTGGGATTTATCCGCCCAGCGGGCTTTGGAAGTGGCCCACGCCCTGTTTGAGTCAGGTCAGTTGGATCAGTCGCGCTTTAATGTCGGCGGATACGCGGATACGCGTCCCCTGGTACCCAATGACAGCCCTGAGAATCGTGCACGGAACCGGAGGGTGGAGATCATTCTTCAGCAGCCTTTGGATGAGCAGACCAAGGAGGAAATAAGACAAGCGAGGGAAGCAGCTCCCGGGGTGATACCGGAAGGTGAATTGAATGATTGGGGTGGACTGTCGCCCGATGAAATTTTCTAATTGGAGTTGACCTCCCCCATCTGTAATCCCGGAGAGTTGTATGAATAAGCAAAATCATGAGCGTAGACGGTATTTTCGGGTTAACGATACGCTTGATCTAAGCTTCCGTGTTGTCCAGATCGGGGAACTGGTGGAGTCGGGAACCTCCCTCCGCAGCCGTTCAGCGCAATGGTTGAAGTTGGAAAATGATGTGCATATTGCTCTGGAGAAAGTTCGTCAACAGTCCTCTGAAATTGCGGAAGTTCTGGCGTTGTTCAATCAGAAGATCAATATGCTGGAGAGTGATATGGAGGTGGGCTCCAGTCATGACTTCACCAACCAGCCCTCAGCCTCCGTCAATATCAGTGCATGTGGCATTGCCTTCAAAGTAGTAGAGCCGGTTTTTGTGGGGTCCCCATTGCAGCTGCATTTGAGACTCTATCCCACCATGGTGGAGCTGACCATCGGGGCGACAGTTATTGCCTGTGAAAATCTGGAGAGCGAGGCGACTGAAGGCGGGGAGGCGCAAAGTGAGGAATCGGAAAGCGAGTCTTCATTTTTGATCCGTGCGGACTTCACCCATTTACAGGAAGAGGCGCAGGAAGTGCTGATTCAGCATGTGCTCAGATGCCAGACCAAAGAGTTGAAGCGCAGGCGCGAAGCGAGAAATCGCCAACAGAGCTGAGTTACTTTCAATCCGGATGGAATCGGATTAAAAGACTTTCTTCGCCCACATATCCTTCTTCGCCAAAATTCCGCTCTATCATTGCTGCCGTCCGATCACCTTTCCAAAGTACAATCGTACTGGCTCGGGTGCCGTAGTTCTCTGAGCGAATAAATCGAGAGGATAGAAGCTTTTCCCACTCGAGGCTGATACCTGTGTCCGGGAGTTCTTCGTCGGCCGCAGTCAGTTTGTCTGCCAGCAAATCCCATATTCGATCAAGTTTTGGGGGGGCTGGTAATGATCCGTTTTGCAGGGCTTCTTTAAATATTGGCATTCCACGGCTGATTTTGGGCCAATCGGAATTCAGCAATCCATTGCTCAATCCATAATAACCGGGGGCCAGTATCTGAAAATGCTCAGAGTGCCGATTGCTGCAATATATTAATTGCTTCCCATCATAACTCAGGGTATTGAAACCTCCGTATTCCTGGGCGGTTTCGGCAAGTTCTGATTGAATGAACTCCAGTTGGGACGGCGTATTCAAGAGGTCTTTAACCAGGTTGCCGCGTGATCTCGGTGCTGTGGCGGCAGCGCCGGACCGGTAGTTGGTGACGGCGGCAAAACGACCCTGCTGGTGCAGCCCCATCCAGGTTCCGCCTTCCTGTAAGTCCCTTCCGGCATAGATCTCAGGATTGTCTGTCCAGCGGTGCAGCGCCTGGGTTGGACGGGCGTAGAACTCATCCCGGTTAGCTGCTACCACCAGGGGATAATCCGGATGAGTTTGGAAGGCGGCAAATATCAGACACATTATAAAACGCTCATGTCGATGTAACTGAATTTGTGTATCATACCAGCTTTCATTTTTCCGGCGCCCGGTAGTTGGGCTGTGAAACGAGCCTGAGATGAGGGCGTGATGGTATTTGTAGCATACATGGTGTTAGGCGCCCTGGCGGGTGTACTGGCCGGTTTATTTGGTATCGGGGGCGGTTTGGTCATCGTTCCGGTACTGATATTCAGCTTCGATATTCTTAAAGTCGACCCGTCTGTTGCCACTCATTTAGCGGTGGGAACCTCCCTCGGGACGATCGTGTTCACTTCTTTATCCTCCATAAAAACTCACCATGATAAGCAGGCTGTTCTCTGGTCCGTATTCAAGCCGATGGCAATAGGGCTGGTGGTTGGCTCCATGGTTGGTGTGTTCACTGCTGGCATGTTATCAGGCATGGTTTTGCGTCTGATCATTGGAATTTTCGCAGTAGTCATCGGTATTAAAATGGCGCTGGCGATACAGCCCAAGCCCCACCGTGAACTGCCGGGGAACGGTATGCTGACTGCCGTTGGGGGTGGTATAGGATGGGCTTCTGCGATATTCGGTATCGGAGGAGGTTCTCTGTCCGTTCCTTATCTCACCTGGTGTAATGTTCGTATGCAGCAGGCTGTGGGGACTTCAGCCGCCTGCGGTTTCCCGATCGCTGTCATGGGCGCTTTAACCAATATTTATGAGGGCTATGGTGAATCTGTGCTGCCGGACTGGAGCCTGGGATTCATCTATTTACCAGCGTTGGTCGGGATTGTGCTGACCAGCGTACCCTTTGCCCGACTGGGTGCCCGACTGGCGCATAAACTGCCGAGCACAACTTTGAAACGCATATTTTCTATTCTTCTGTTTATTGTTGGTGGAAGATTCTTATACCAAGCCTGGGGGGCACTGTGACGGAACGCTGGTTTGATTATCCTGATATTGATCCTGTAGCGATATCTTTGGGACCACTGCAAATCCACTGGTACGGTATTATGTATCTGATTGGTTTTGGTGCTGCCTGGTGGCTGGGTAAACTCCGCGCTCGCAAGCCCTATACTCCATTGCAGGAACTGCAGGTTGCGGACCTGATATTCTGGGGCGCTCTGGGAGTTGTATTGGGAGGGCGGCTGGGATACGTATTCTTTTACAACTTTGGTAAGTTCCTGGATGACCCACTCTGGCTGTTCGAGGTATGGACCGGTGGAATGTCATTTCATGGAGGATTGATTGGAGTCATCGTTGCCATGTGGCTGTATGGTCGGTCGCTTGGGCTGAAATTCTTTCAGGTTGCTGACTTTGTCGCTCCGCTGGTCCCTATTGGTTTGGGGATGGGAAGACTGGGCAATTTTATCGGCGGAGAACTGTGGGGCAGGCCGACGGATGTGCCATGGGCTATGGTATTCCCGCGGGACCCGCTAGGTCTTGCCAGACATCCCTCACAGCTATATCAGTTTGCTCTTGAGGGTGTGGCTCTTTTCTGTATTTTGTGGTTTTTCTCGCGTAAGCCTCGTCCACGTATGACGGTCTCAGGGTTGTTCCTGTTGTGTTACGGCATCTTCCGTATATTGGTGGAGTTTGTTCGCGAGCCAGACGCTCACATAGGATATCTGGCTTGGGGATGGCTGACGGAGGGGCAATTACTGTCCATGCCCATGGTGATCGTGGGCCTGTTGTTTATCGGCTGGGGATTGAAGTTTCATCAGGTGGAAACCTCTCCACCTGCGGCGGCCGTGAAGGTTGGCAAAGGCTAAAAGTTAAAGCTTAAAGGTAAGTTAAACTTTAAAAGTAAGTAGATTAAAGGTAAGTAGAATGCAGCAATACCTCGACATGATGAGGTTCGTCCGGGATCACGGAAATGATAAGACTGATCGTACCGGCACAGGCACGTTGAGCACATTTGGCTATCAGATGCGTTTCAACCTGCAACAGGGCTTTCCATTACTCACCACGAAAAAGCTGCATATTCGCTCAATCGTTTATGAGCTGCTCTGGTTTCTCAACGGGGATACCAATATTCGTTATCTGAAGGACAACGGAGTTTCCATCTGGGATGAATGGGCTGATGAGAATGGTGAGCTGGGTCCGGTATACGGTTATCAGTGGCGAAGCTGGCCGGCGCCCAATGGTGAACATGTCGACCAGATCAGCAACGTATTGCGGCAAATAAAGAATAATCCGGATTCCCGCCGTCATATGGTGGTTGCGTACAATCCGGCTTTTGTGGATCAAATGGCTCTTCCTCCCTGTCATGCAATGTTCCAGTTCTATGTGGCCGACGGGCGTTTGTCATGCCAGCTCTATCAGCGCAGCGCGGACATATTTTTGGGAGTGCCGTTCAATATTGCCAGTTACGCGCTGTTAACCCACATGTTTGCCCAGCAATGCGATTTGGATGTGGGAGACTTTGTCTGGACCGGAGGCGATGTTCATCTGTACAAGAACCATCGTGAGCAGGCTAAAGAACAGCTGGAGAGAGAGACGAGGCCCTTGCCTAAGCTTGAAATCAAGCGCCGCCCCGAAACGTTGTTTGACTACCAGTTCGAGGATTTTGAGATTACGGGTTATGATCCTCACCCGCACATAAAGGCCCCTGTCGCAGTGTGATTTCTATGGTGCCGGCGGTAATTTTGCCGGTAGCCTGTGGACATTGCCGGGGAGTCTTTGGATATTAATTGGAGAAAGTTCCTGATGCCCTTACCTAAGTTATCCTTAATCGTCGCCAGAGCTGAAAATGGCGTCATTGGTATGAATAACCAGTTACCCTGGCGGTTATCCAATGATCTCCAATACTTCAAGCGGGTGACCATGGGGAAGCCTATTATTATGGGGCGCAAGACATATGAGTCTATCGGCAGGCCGTTACCGGGAAGAACCAATATCGTAGTGACACGAAATCCTGAATGGCGGGCGGATAATGTTGTGGTGGTGCATTCCCTGTCGCAGGCGCTTGAAGCCGTTCATGACGCGGATGAAGTCATGCTGATCGGCGGCGCTGAACTATACCAGCAGGGCTTGGGGCTGGCCTCAACGGTGTACCTGACTGAGGTGAAAGCCAGTCCTGAGGGCGATGCGTACTTCTCCGAACTCTCGGAGGAATGGGAAGAGGTCAGTCGACAACCCCAGGAGGCTGACGAGAAGAATCAGTTTGAGCATGATTTCGTCGTATATAAGCGATCTACAGTCTGATGTGAACAGCGCCATCGTCGTTCCACTGTCAAAAAAATGAATTAGTTAAGCTATTTTTCTGTCATTTTTTTTTACACAAAGCCAATTATTACTTTGATTTATTAAATTTTCCTTACTATTTTTCATGGGAAATTTAATTATTGGCTAATTTCTTGCTTTTAGTAGGATGTTAAGCGGGAGACTTAAAATATGAAAACCTTTAATAAGCTATTGATCGTGGCAGGATCGCTCGTGGCTGTTCCAGCCATGGCAGCGACCCAAACCTGGAATCTCAATAGCGGTTCATTCAATAATTATAATTATGGAAATGTAATGACCGTTAATGGGGCTGATGGTAACGACCTCCAGTTGTCTGGCTGGGCGGATACTACAGGTTCCGGGGACGCTGAAATCCAGAGCGGACAATTAACCTATAACAGCAGCTATGGCCTGATGTTGCGTAATCGTGACGAGGACACGTCTGTGCCTTCTCACTCAATCGACAACTTTGACGGTGACTATGATATGGTCCTGTTGTCTTTTGAAGAAGCCATCGATTTGGAAGGATTCTCAATCGGTTGGGCGACAGAAGAGAACAGTGGTGGACAGGCTGATATTACCTTGGCGGCATTTACCGGCGCGGGTGATTTCAGTTTTGGTTCCGGTGATACCTGGTCAAGCGTTTTCAATGATGGGTGGTCGACAATCGCTCATTACGGCAACGTAAGTGACTATAGCTATCAGGCCGTAACTACTGATGTTACCTCCAAATACTGGCTCATCGGAGCGTATAACCCGATATTTACCGGTGGCGATACTTACGGTGGTGCTCTCGGTACGGCATATCATGATGGAATGAAGCTGAAAGCTATCAAGGGAACTACAAGCACTCCGCCTCCGACCGACGTACCTGAGCCAGGTACACTGGCAATTCTGGCAGCGGGTTTTGCTGGTCTTGTAGCAAGACGGAAAAAAGCGAAGGCTTAATTCCTTTCAGTGTTCCGATGTTAAAGGCGAAACAACGTTTCGCCTTTTTTATTTGGCCGGTTAAACAATGTTGGTCTAAAACTATCTGTTTAGCTAAGGCTTTTATCATTCCAATTCCTCTCGCAGAACTTCGATACTGAATATGCAGCAGCAAAATATTTTGTCAGTTACGTTTACACTCTTACTTTTTCTGTTCTCATTCTCTGCTTACGCTGATGATGTGGTAGACAACTATGAGTTGGCTACCAGGGCATTCAATGAGAATAACCCCAACGAGGCGTATATCTACTTGAAGAATGCCCTCCAGAAAGATCCGGATCACCTGCCATCCAAAATTCTGCTGAGCAAAGTGTATCTCAATGCGGGCAATATGCCTGCGGCTGAACAAGAGCTTACTGACGCCCTGAACCTGGGTGCAGACATCAATCTGCTGCTTCCGATGTTGGGAAGTGCACTGATATTGCAGGAAAAAGCAGATGCTGTTCTGAACCTGGAAAAATACAGCTCAAAACTGACCAAGCAAAACAAATTCGAGTTGGCTCTGTTGAAGGGGCAGGCCTATCTGGTCAAGGAAGATGAAACGCTCGCGCAGATGCAGTTCGAGCAGGCGATAAAGGAAATGCCGGACAGTGTCAGAGGTATGAATACGCTGGCAACGTTGTACTTGAAACTTGGGTGGCTGGATAAAGCCGATCTGATTATCAAGCGGTCGTTGGATATCGACAGTCGTAATGAGAAGACGCTGGTGCTGAGCGGTGACCTGGCACTTCGAAAAGGGAATACCGATGAGGCTCTGGCGAATTATCTGGCCGCTTATGATAAGGATAGCGATGATCCCCGTGTCCTGCGCAGTTTGGTCTCTGTCTATTTGAAGCTGGATAATCGCGCTGAAGTGAAGCGTTATATCAATCTGATCCTTAGTCAGTCTCCGAATGATCCGGCAGCGACGTTAATCAATGCATGGCTGTTGATTGAAGATAATGACTATGATGTGGCCAAGCAGTCTCTGGCGGATCTTACCGCCCAGTTGTCCCTGCTCGATGACCCTGAGCTGGCACAGGACGCTTCACTGATCTTCATTCAGGGGGCTTCGGAGTTTATCCAGGGGAACCTGGAAAAAGCTAAACAACAGCTGGAATTATATTTGTCCCATGAACCCACCAACCTGGCTGCATTGCGCATGCTAACCGAGGTGTACATCAAAGGTGGGAATGCTCGTAAAGCCCGAGAGGTGCTGGAGTCAAGGCGTCATGATATCGAGGCGGACTCCGGGCTGCAGTTTCGGCTGGTGCAGTTGTATATCCAGGAAGGAAAGCTGTTGTCGGCAGATCAACTGCTGGCCTCGCTGGCATCCAAATATCCTGACAGCTCCTTTGTCATCTATCTGAAAGCCCTGGTTGAGAAGGGGCGCAGGCGTCCACAGCAGGCATTGGATTTATTGAATTCAGTGAAATTTAAGGAAGCTGAGCCGGTATCTTTTGCCTTGTTGCGTGGGGAGTTGTTGGTGCAGTTGAATCAGCTGGATGCTGCCATGGCAATTGCAAATGATTTTGCTTCCCGCAATGTGGATCAGACAGAGGCGCTGAACTATATCGCGGCAGTTTATCTGAGGGCAGGAAAGACGGATCTTGCGATGACCTACATTGAACAGGTGTTGGCTCAGGATAGCTCTGAACTTAGTGCTCTCTTTAACAAAGCGATCGCTTTAAAATCACTCAACAGGATGGATGAGTCACGGGGAATTCTTTCAGGCATTCTCAAGAAAAATGAACAGCACACGCCGTCTTATCTGCTTATGGCGCGTATAGATCAACAGGCTGGGAAACTTGAAAATGCCTTGAGTTGGACAAATAAAGTGTTGGTCTATGATGCTGCCAATCCGGAGGCGTTGGAAACCAAGCTCTCTATCTATAAGCAGCAGCAGAACTGGGTGGAAGCTCTGGAAACGGCTCGGCAACTTAACAAAGTTGATCGATTGAATGCGACTTATCTTGTTGAGCTGGTGAATGGCCTGGTTAAGTTGGGGCGGCAGAGTGAGGCTGACCGTTATTTGAAAATACTGCACAGTATCTGGAGTGACGATGCAGTCAATCTGGGCTACCTCGCCAGACTCCAAATGACAGCCGGAATGACCGATGCAGCGCTTGAGAGCATGGAAAAAGCGGTCCAGTTAGCGCCCACCTCGCTCAATCTTCAGCTTGATCTGGCACGGATGTATTTTGCCCAGGGCAAGCTTGATATGGTGTCGGACCTTGTCGAGAAAATTGAAAGTAAGTTTGGTCGTCAGGCTCCGGTGGTTTTGTTGGAGGGGGATATTGCCCGGTCACGGGGAGAGCATGATAGAGCCAGGAAAGCATACTATGAAGTAGTGAAGCTTGACCCGGAAAACCCGGCTCCCTGGTTTAATCTGTACCAGCTCACCCTCAACAAAGTAGGGGAAGAGCAATTTGCTTCCACTATGGAAAGCAAAGTGAAGTCCGCTAATGCCAAGCCCTGGATGAGAAAGCTGCTTGCAGACAGCTATCTTAACCGGGGCATGCTTGATCAGGCTCAAGGTCATTATGAGCAGCTTAGAAAAGTGCCTGGATTGGGAGATGATCCAGCTATTTTGAATAATCTGGCCAACATCTACGCAAATTCGGACCTCAATAAAGCGCTGCAGACAGCAACCCAGGGGTTGGAAAAAGATGAGAAAAATCCTGCATTGCTGGATACCGTGGGATGGATTTTGGCCCGCCAGGACAAGTATAAGGAAGCCCTGCCATATCTGCGGAACGCGTATAGCGTTGATGCCAGAAGTGGCGAAATTCGTTATCACCTGGGCTACACCCTGCTTAAACTGGACCGGTCCCGTGAGGCTCTGGTTGAACTGGAGGCTGCTGTAGCTGCCGGAAATACCTATCCGGAGTTCAATAAGGCTAAGGCGCTACTTGAGTCTCAGAAATAGCGAAGGCAGGTGGTACAGGGAAACGAAACCCTAACCCGATGGACGGGTTAGGGTGTTAGATTAGGGGAGTTGGATTACAGCAAAGATTTATCCCGGACAGCGCCTTTGTCCGCGGATGTTGCCAGAAGAGCGTAGGCTTTCAGGGCTGTAGTCACTTTTCGTGGACGGGTCGCAGCAGGCTTCCACGCCTCATCGCCTTTGGCATCCATGGCAGAACGACGATTCTCCAATTCTTCAGAACTCAGGTCGACATTGATCGTACGGTTGGGGATGTCGATCAAAATGGTATCCCCTTCCTCAATCAGCCCGATGGCTCCCCCTGCGGCAGCCTCAGGGGAACAATGTCCAATCGACAGCCCGGAAGTACCTCCGGAGAATCGGCCATCAGTTAGCAGTGCGCAGGCTTTGCCCAGGCCTTTTGATTTCAGGTAACTGGTGGGATACAGCATTTCCTGCATCCCGGGACCGCCCTTAGGTCCTTCATAACGGATAATGACGATATCACCTTCTTTGACTTGATCCGCAAGAATGCCCTTAACCGCATCGTCCTGGCTTTCAAATATTCTTGCTTTGCCTTTAAAGACCAGAATGCTGTCATCGACCCCGGCTGTCTTAACAATACAGCCGTCTTCTGCAATATTGCCGTACAGTACTGCCAGGCCGCCTTGCTTACTGAAAGCATGCTCAAGGTTACGAATACAGCCGTTTTCCCTATCCAGGTCGAGAGATGACCAGCGGGTTGACTGGCTGAAAGCTGTTTGTGTGGGAATGCCGGCGGGACCTGCCTTGTAGAAAGTCCGAATGGCTTCTTCCTGGGTTCTGACGATGTCCCACTCATTAATGGCGTCCAGCAACGTCTTGCTGTGTACCGTGGGGACATCCGTATGCAGAAGCCCTGCGCGTTCAAGTTCACCCAGGATCCCCATAATGCCGCCGGCGCGGTGCACATCTTCTATGTGATATTTGGGGGTGTTGGGAGCCACTTTGCAGAACTGACCGACTTTGCGGGATAGCTGGTCGATGTGGGTCATGCTGAAGTCTACTTCTGCTTCTTGCGCGGCAGCTAACAGATGGAGAATGGTATTGGTGGAACCGCCCATGGCGATATCCAGAGTCATCGCATTTTCAAAGGACTTGAGACTGGCTATGGAGCGGGGCAGGACTGACTCATCGTTCTCTTCGTAGTATTGGCGGGTGATGCCGACAATACGGCGGGCCGCTTCCAGGAATAACTGTTCACGGTCTGCATGGGTGGCCAGCATTGTGCCGTTCCCGGGAAGGGAGAGTCCGATCGCCTCAGTCAGGCAGTTCATGGAGTTCGCAGTAAACATACCGGAGCAGGAACCGCAGGTAGGGCAGGCTGAACGTTCATATTCATCTGCCAGTTCGTCGGACGCATTGGAGTCAGCCGCAATGACCATGGCATCAACCAGATCCAGCTTATGTTCTGCCAGTTTGGTTTTGCCTGCTTCCATTGGGCCGCCGGAAACAAAAATCGTCGGAATGTTGAGGCGCAGTGAGGCCATCAGCATTCCCGGGGTGATCTTGTCACAGTTGGAAATACAAACCAGGGCGTCGGCACAATGGGCGTTCACCATGTATTCCACAGAATCGGCAATGATCTCGCGGGAGGGCAGGCTGTAGAGCATGCCGTCATGTCCCATGGCTATGCCGTCATCCACCGCGATGGTATTAAATTCTTTGGCGACGCCGCCTGCTGCTTCGATTTCCCGGCAGACCAGTTGTCCCAGGTCTTTCAGATGCACGTGCCCTGGCACGAATTGGGTAAAAGAGTTGGCTACGGCAATGATGGGCTTGTCGAAATCTTCTGATTTCATCCCGGTAGCCCGCCACAAGGCCCGGGCTCCGGCCATATTGCGGCCTTTTGTTGTTGTCGCTGAACGATAGGTCGGCATGTCGTGCTCCGTACATCCTGATTGAAATGGGATCAGATCGGGAAGAATAGCATTAATAGTTTTTTCTATAAATGCCTGCTATACGCGGGGAACGGGCGTATTGAAGATGTCATATGAGTCTGGTGGTATTCGGTTTATATCCGTAGTAATTTAATTGTGCCTGGTGAGTTAAATGGTTTTCAGGCGCACGCAATTCTAAAATCTTTGCTATAACAGTCTTACCGGTGGCAGGTTGTGCCGGATTCGAAATCGATGAGAGAAATGGAATCCTGATGGAAGACCTCAAACATAATCTGGAAGCGCTGAAACACTTCACCCTATTGGAAAAGTTGTCTGACGAGCAGTTGATCGTATTGGCATCCCGAGCTGATTCGAGGGAGTATCGGCGGGGACAGGTCATACTTGAGCGCGGCAGCCGTGACAGTTCTGACTATTATCTCCTAGAGGGAGAGGTGAAGCTCGAAGCTCAGGACGGGCGTAGTGTCCAGGTCGCTGCAGGCTCAGAGAGGGCGCGTCAGCCTATTGCCCACCTTCAGCCGCGCCAATTCACCGTGACAGCCGTCAAACAATCCACCATGTTGATTGTCGATCAGCCGACGCTGACTCAAATGCTCAAGAATGCCCCGCAGGAATTCTCTATGAGTGAAGCCGGGACGGCGATGGAACATGCGGACAATCCGGCATATGCCCTTGTGTCGTCTTTTTATCAGGATCTCAATGCCCATCGTTTAAGCCTGCCCAGTCTTCCGGATATGGCTATGCGGATTCGAACCATGACGGAGCAGAATGACTGCAACATTGTGGATGTCGCCAAGGCCATCATGCGCGATCCTTCCATCACTGCCAAATTGATTCATGCAGCCAACAGCCCGCTATATCGGGGCTTTAAAGAAATTGAGAGCTGTGAAGATGCGGTTGTGCGCCTGGGGCTGGATGCCACTCGTCAATTGATCACTATTTTTACCCTGCGTGAATTGTTCAAGAGCAAATACGAACTTCTGCAGAAGAAAATGTCTGCCCTTTGGAAGCACACCATGGAAGTGGGCAGTATCGCGTTTGTGCTGGCCCGGATGACGCCGGGACTAAAACCAGAGCAAGCCATGCTGGCGGGCATTCTCCACGATATCGGTGTGGTTCCCGTCATCAAGTATGCGGAGGAGCACCCTGTATTGCGCACCCATCAGGACATGTTGGAGGCGATTATCCCTGAAGTGAGGGAGGAAATCGGATGTGCTTTGCTTGAAAACTGGGGGTTCCCGGATGTGTTTGTTGAAGCAGCCCGGCAGGCAGAGAACTATCGTTATGATTCCGGTAATGACAAGCCCAGCTATGCCGATATTGTGATAGTCGCGCAAGTCCATGCTTTCATCGGTAAGCCGGAGCATGCGGCCATACCCCAGATGGATCAGATCCCTGCGTTCCATAAACTGGCGTTGGGTGAGCTTTCCCCTCAGCGCAGTCTGCAGGTCATGCAGATGGCCCGCGAGGAAATTGAGGGCATGCAATCGATATTACGCTGAGTGTTACCTTCAGCAATCCATCTCAATCAGGTTCCTTTTTCTTAGATCTTTTTCTGGAGGTTGGTTGAGTAGGAGGTGTTTTCCTGCCAGCCACTTCTTCCAGCAGAGTGCGCATCTCCGCCAATTCGTCTTCAAGATGGTTGATCTTCCGAAGAATTTCGTTTTCTTTACGGCGCAACTGACCTTCTTCTTCGCTGAGGAAAAAGGCCGCAAAGCTGGCGGTCAATACCGATATCATGCCCAGGCCGATAATGATGAGTATTGAAGCAAAGAGTCTTCCGGCAGTACTCTCTGGAACAATATCCCCATAACCAACGGTCGACATAGTGACCAGTGCCCACCAAATACCATCCATAGGGGTATCGATAGACGGCTCTATTCCTGCCACGATAAAGCCCGCCATGATGATCATGATGAACCCCAGGGCTAGTGTGGTGCCAAGATTGTGTTGGGATAGTAGTTTTCTTGTGGTCTTGGATATTTGCAGAAACAACCCGAGCATGGCCAGAATCCGCAATGTACGTAGGGCGCCTGTGAAAGGGAAATACCACCAAATCAGCGGGAACCCGAATATGATGATGACCAGATTGATCCAGTTGCGTTTAAGGTAATTGAGTTTTTTATCGACCAGACTGGCCAGAATGATTGTTTCCGCCAGGAAAAACAGCCAGACAATCCAGTCAGTTAAGCCGATCACAGCCTTCGTCAGGTGATGGCCTGCTTCCAGATACCAGGACACAATGATCCACAACGCCACAAGTATCATGGGCCACTCAAGATAACCGGCCCAGCGTTTGGCTTTGGCATTCTCTCGTATGTCGACGCCGGCCAGGCCGAAAATCTGGCTGATGTGATCATGAGTGGTCATAAAGCTCTATCCGTGTTTTTTACTGTATGGGGCCCGTCGGTGACCCTGTTTCAATTGAATTCCGCACCTTTATAACATAACCGCCGTTCTGAACCGAGCATGGCTCATGACGGTAGATCAGGGCAGGGAATTTGCCTTAGTGATCTATCACTGACTAATATCAGAGTAGTCTCCTGCATGGCGGCTTTAAATTATTGTGCTATTTAATAGGGGCAAGTTTATAGGGGCAAGCCGGGAGGATTTGGTTTGCCGGTCATAAGAAAATTGGGAACGGTGTATAGCGTAAGGACCAAATCATGGAGTCGTCCAAGTCATTTCAGCAAGTGCCCTTGTTTCCCCTGAAGACTGTTCTGTGTCCAAAAGGCAAACTGCCGTTGCAGATATTTGAGCAGCGCTACCTCAGCATGATTACACGTTGTCTGAAAGAGGAGGCAGGGTTTGTTGTGGTGCTGATCAAGGAAGGCAATGAAGTGGGAGACGATGTCCGCATGTTTGACGTTGGTACCTATGCGAAAGTCGTGGACTTTCAACAGTTACCCAATGGGCTGCTAGGTATCACTGTGGAAGGTGTCAGTAAGGTGGCGATTCATCATGTGACCCGTCAGGACGATGGTCTTTATGTAGGCGATCTGCTGCCGGTACCGATGGAAAGCGAGTCGGATATACCGGACAGTTTTTTTGAGTTGGCTGAGCTGTTGGAAGAGCTGTTGCGTCATCCGGTGGTCAGGATTCTTGGAATGGATGTCAATTATGCCGATGCCAGGGAAGTTGGATGGCGGCTCATAGAACTCTTGCCGCTGGAGTTGCAGGATAAGCAGTATCTGTTGACGCTGGATAATCCGGTTTACCGGCTTGAACAGATCCGTTATCTGATACATGTCCTGGCAGAGTAAGCATGCCTTTCATGGCTAGCCTGTATGACAGACCGGCATGACTTGGTGGCATGACTAGCCTGAGAATAATTGAAACCTGGCAATTGCCGCAGGGAAAGTCAGCAAGAGATAGCTGATCACCAAAATAGCGGCACCGAATCCGAATACCGCAATCCATTTATCTGTCCATACGGGCTGACGGTCGTAAGGACTCTGCAGGGTTCTGATCAAACCACAGAGCGTCAGTCCAAGCAATGTCCCTCCTACTATGTCGCTTAGCCAGTGAACCTGCAGGTATAGCCGACTGCAGGCAATCAGCAGCACCCAAATTCCACCTGTGACATAGATCCCCCAACGATGGTGGGGGAGGCGTTCCCGGGCAATAAAGGCGGTGATTAATCCATAAACCAGGATAGCGCCGCTGGTGTGTCCGCTAGGGTAGGCAAATGAATCCGGGATGCCCGGACTGTCAGGACGTTGGATTTGCAGGACGGCTTTCAGGAAGCTCGTCAGGGCGTGGGCGGAAAGACCGCCCAGAATGCAAAGAAACGCCAGATGAAAACGTTGTCGAACAACCAAAAGAGTGACGAACCACCCGAAAAACAGATAAAGAAATCCGGGATTGCCCAGTAGTGTCAGGCCCACAAAAATCATGTCCAGCAGTGGAATATGTATGTCGGTCAGGACTCCTGCAACCGTCAGGTTAAGCTGCTGAACAGAAGGCAGGTACAGCGTTAGCAAAGTGACAAAGGCAAAACCGAACACTCCCCCCGTAAACAGCAGTGCGGAACTGATGGGGTATTCCCTTTCACCATTGCGCAGGCTGTACAGGTTGTCCCAAAGCCGATGAGCGAATCCTGACGTCTCGAATCGGTTGCTGATCCAGCGATAAAACGAGCCGCTTGGACGAAGGTGCCAGTGCAGTTGAGTAAAGAGCCCCGCTGTTAGAACAATAATGAGAAGCAGGCTGCCCAATACGGGATAGAAGTGCTGGGGGAGTGGGGTTTCAATGTCGATGGCGGCTCCGACCAGGAAGCCGGGGAGGATATACCATGGAGCCCAGGCGATTGCCGAAGCGACATTGAAAGCGATAAATCGGGAGGGAGGCATTCCCAACGCGCCCACTGCAAGCGGGAGAAAGCATCGTAGAGGTCCCACAAAGCGGCCGATGACAACGCTCTTGCCGCCGTGCTGCTTAAAAAAACGTTCGGACTGGATGATCAGCTCGGGATAGCGGGTAAGCGGCCATATGGACTGAGTCTGAGTACTGTACCTGCGGCCGACGTAGAAACTGAGTCCATCTCCCGCAACGGCGCCGAGGAAGGCCGCAAATAGTGTACTTTCCAGACTTAATGCGCCTCCTCCACAAAGTGCGGCGAGACCGAATAACAATACCACTCCAGGAATAAATATGCCGATAATGACCAGAGATTCGAGGAAGGAAACAAGAAAAATGGTGATGGCCAGCAGCTCAGGATATTGCCCAACCCATGTGATGCTCTGGTTGACCCAGCCGCTGAAATCCATACTCTAACCGATGCCCTGATGATCAATATATCCGCGCCATATTTTATGGGGTCGACGCGGGGATTGAGAAGTTAACTTACTTCTTTGGAAGATTACTTTTTGCTTAGGGTCTCTTTTTACTGAAGATCACTTCTAACTTAAGATCATTTTTTACTCAGGATCACCTTGTTGCGTCCTGATTTCTGGGCTTGTTTCAGAGCGGTTTGAGTCCGTTCCAGAAGAAGCTTGTCGTCGACCTCTCCAGCAGAGCGGGTAAGACATCCAATCGATATGCTCAGTTTGTCCACGACTGGCCAGGTTTGCTCCTCCACACTGCGGCGTAAGCGCTCTGCGATGACCAGAAGGCCTTCCTCGGGTGTCACTGGAAGCAAAATATAGAATCGCCCCTTTTCCGCATAGTAAATGCTGTCGCCGGCCCGGGTTGCCTGTAGCAAGCGCTGGCCAAAGGCGGCGAGAAGTTCGTTGGCGAAATTGGGGCCGTGGACTTCCAGCTGCTGATCAAAAAAGTCGATCTCCAGGACGATAATGGACAGGGGGTGAGCGGTGGTTTCCGAGCGTGAGATTTCCTGCTTGAGCGTAAAGTCCAGGTGCTTGAGATTGTAGGCCCCGGTGGTGGGATCTTTGATGGAAACTTCCACCAGGAATCGGGATTTATGGTGATAAAGGTAAGCATACATCCCTGCCAGCCCAACCAGCAGCGAATAGCTCGTGGCGAATCTGAGCGTAATGTAGAAACTTTCGTTCAATGACAATGCCAGGCTGCTGCAAACAAGGGTGGCAATATTGAAAACAAAGGCCTTCTTGAGTGGCAGTAGTAGAAAGCTGAATAACCCCAGACCATAAAGCCAGTGGCTGATGGCGGTCTCGCCCAGACCCAACTGAATCACAATGACGATCAGCATAAAGGTCAATACACAAAGATGGCCCCGGTGCGCATTCAGGTCACTACGGCGACTCCAGGCATACACCGCTCCGATAAGCATGATCGGAGCAAGCAATATGCTCATGTAGAACAGATCGTACAGGCCGTAGCGAACATTCTGGACAGCCATGAATAACAGAAGAAAGGCACTGGTAACGTAAAGGGCAATGCGTGCCCGGGTCCGTAGATAGGATTCAGCCAGCAAGGTTAGCCTCCTCAGTAGTGGCAATGTCGAGATAGGCGACGGTGTGATTGTTGCCCTTGGATCTGGCTACTGTCAGGGCTTTGCGTGCATTGGCGATCAGGGTTTCAGCGGTGTCGCCAACGTTGAGGGTGGAAACTCCGATACTGATTGATACGGTACTCTCCCGGGTGCTGAGTTCCTGACGGGTCTTTAAACGCAGCTGTGCAGCTTTCTTATTCGCTTCTTTGGAACCGGTGTGAGGCAGCACAATAATGAAATCGACACTTTCATAGCGATAGTAACTGTCAAACAGTCTCAAATTTTCGTGCAACAGTCCGCCCAGCTGGTGCAACAGGTGATCTTTATCCTCCTGAGTGGCCTGGTGTACGGACGAAGTATCCAGACTCAAAGCCAGCACTGACAGGTCGGTGCCTTCGCGTTCGCTTCTTTGCACTTCCTTGTCCAGGTCCTGAATCAGGTATTCGCGGGTACAGGCCAGGGTCAGGTTGTCGGTTCGGCGCAACGGGCGCAGTTGTTGTTCCTTGATTTCCCTCAGATATACAAAGGCCAGGGTCATGGCCAGGCTCAGCAGATAAATGAAGAAAAGCTGTACCTTTTCCGGGCCCTGGTAGTAACCGATCAGGGCAATTGCCAGAGCGATAGAGTAGCCGGCAGTCAGGAAAGTGGCGATCTGGATCCGATAGATCAGAAAGGCGATGAGAGGAAGAATATAACACCACTGTTCAGCGGTATGCTGGTACTTGACCAGGCTGGCGAGGGTGGTGACGATCAGGAAGCCCACAATAACATGGGACAGCCACATCGGAGCCGGCTGGTCAGCATGGCGTGCGTTCAATCGCCAGTTGGCCGTCAACAGAATGGCAAAGGTGACGGCAAAGCCCACCATTAGCCATTCACCGCTGAGCAGTGAGCCCAGTGCGAGTATTGCCGCTACCACTGACGCCAGTGAGTAGGCCTTGCTGCGGAGTTGATTGTTCAGTTCAACAGGTGTCATCCCAGTCTCTTGAGGTGCAGTTGTTATTATGGCGTCGGGATGCGAAACTCCTGCATTCCCAATCAAACGTTTCTGGGTGAGTCCCAGATAACGTATAATATGCCGTTTATAGCAAATTACGAAACACTGACGCAAAGCAGAGGGCTTTGAATTCATGGATATCGAAGCGTATATGCGCGAAGTCGGGCAACAGGCCCGTGTCGCATCGCGACAAATTGCCAAAGCATCCACCGGCGCTAAGAATGCTGCACTCCTGGCGATTGCAGAGGAAATTCAGGCAAGCCGGGAAATGCTCATGGCTGAAAACCAAAAAGATTTGGATGCCGGTCGTAGCAACGGTCTGGAGCCAGCTCTGCTGGATCGCCTGGAACTGACGCCGGCACGCATCGATACCATGATAGAAGGCCTGAAGCAGGTGGCTGCATTACCGGACCCGGTAGGTGAAATTACTGGCCTGAACTACCGCCCAAGTGGGATTCAGGTAGGAAAAATGCGTGTTCCTCTGGGAGTTGTCGGCATTATTTATGAGAGTCGCCCCAATGTGACCGTGGAAGCGGCCAGTCTGTGCCTGAAGTCCGGCAATTCCACCATCCTTCGTGGAGGCAGTGAGGCGATTCATTCCAATCAGGCGGTTGCTGCTTGTATTGCGAGAGGGCTTGAGTCCGCCGGTTTGCCTGAATCTGTCGTGCAGGTTGTAAAAACCACTGACCGTGCAGCAGTGGGGCATCTGATTACCATGCCTGAGTTTGTGGATGTGATCGTACCCCGTGGCGGAAAGGGACTGATTGAACGTATCAGCAATGAGGCCAAGGTTCCTGTGATCAAACACCTGGATGGTATCTGCCATGTGTTTATTGATCGCGATGCAGATCTTGAAAAAGCCGTCAGAGTGGCAGTGAATGCCAAAACCCACCGTTATGGTACGTGCAACACCATGGAAACTCTTCTGGTTGACGCTCCGGTGGCATCAACTGTTCTGCCTTTGCTGGCTGAGCAATACCGTGAAAAAGGTGTGGAACTTCGGGGTTGCGAACGTACACGTGAAATTCTGGATGATGTCGTTCCGGCAACCGAGGAAGACTGGCACACAGAGTATCTGGCACCTGTTCTGGCGATTAGAATTGTGGACGATATTGATGCCGCGATTGAACATATCAATACTTACAGTTCCCAGCACACCGATGCGATCATTACCGAGAACTATACAAAGAGCCGTCAGTTTGTCACAGAAGTTGATTCCAGCTCTGTAATGGTAAATGCTTCCACGAGATTTGCGGATGGATTTGAGTATGGCCTGGGAGCCGAAATCGGCATTTCAACCGATAAGATTCATGCTCGTGGACCTGTTGGATTGGAAGGACTGACTTCACAGAAATATGTGGTGTACGGTGAAGGGCATATCCGCCAGTAAGCTGTTTTTATTCGCCATGATGATTTCAATCGATGCCAGCTCAATGCATACCTGTTCAATGGATAGAAGGGTGATCCACTAGTGCCATCTCCCCTGGTGGTGCTGGGTGGCACCTTTGATCCTGTTCATCACGCACATCTGCGTACAGCTCTGGAAATTCAGCAGTTGTTGGGGCGCGACACAGAGGTGCAGTTGTTGCCCTGTGGCGATCCCCGTCATCGTGCGGCTCCCCATGCTTCAGCCCGGCATCGTCTGGAAATGCTCCGATTGGCTGTTTCCTTTGAGCCCGGTCTGGTCGTGAGCGACCGGGAAGTAAACCGTACTGGCGCTACCTACACTGTGGATACCCTGATAGAACTGCGGGAAGAGGAAGGGCCCGAACGGCCGATCATTTTTGTGATGGGCGGTGATGCTTTTCTGTCCTTGCCGAAATGGCATCGATGGGTGGAAATTATTCAACTAGCCCATATAATGGTTATTAACAGGCCGAATTGGTCAAATAATGGACAGGGTGAATTGAGCGAACTATTGCGAAGGCATACCGCAACTAACCTGAATGAACTTACCGAACTCCCAAGTGGGCGCATAGCTGAATGTGCGCTGACTCAACTGGACATATCCAGTACACAGGTCCGAGCCTTGATTAAGGACGGCCAATCTCCCCGATTTTTAATCCCCGATTTGGTGCTGGACTATATACGTTCACACCATCTGTATGGCAGCACTGATGCTTGATCGGCTGTCGACAACCCAACCACCCCCCTCTATGAGGCACTATGGAGACTGATACTCTGAAAGATATCGTCATTAAAGCTTTGGAAGATCTCAAAGCAAAAGACATTTCGGTTCTTGATGTTAAAGACCGAACCAGCGTCACTGACTACATGATTATTGCCAGTGGTACCTCTAACCGTCATGTGAAGTCTATTGCCGACAATCTGGTGACAGAAGTCAAAGCCAGTGGTGTTCGTCCTCTCGGATCTGAAGGCGGCGCTGCATCGGATTGGATTCTGGTGGATCTCGGCGATATCGTGGTGCACGTTATGTTACCTGCGGCCCGCGAATTCTATGACCTCGAGCGTTTCTGGCGGGATGCTCCCGTTGAGGAAAGCCTGACCGGCCAGATGCACTAGATCCCGCAGCCATGCGAATCCGCATACTGGCTGTGGGCAGTAAAATGCCCCGCTGGGTAGAGGACGGCAGTAGTGAGTATCTTAAAAGGATGCCCAGAGACATGCCGCTCTCAATCCAGGAGATTGCTATGGCCAAGCGTCAGAAAAACTCAGACCCTGAGAAGCTCAAGTCGGCTGAGGGTGAGAGCATCCTGGCGCAGCTATCCTCTGCTGACCATGTTGTCGCCCTGGAGGTCAAAGGTAAGCCGTGGACGACCCTTGAGTTGTCTCGGCAGCTTGATCGCTGGCGCATGTCAGGCAAGGATGTCGCCTTACTGGTGGGAGGGCCGGACGGCCTGAGTGAGGCCTGCCGCCAGCGGGCTGACCAGCAATGGTCGTTGTCTCCTTTGACATTGCCACACCCATTGGTGAGGGTCATTCTCGCTGAGCAGATATATCGGGCCTGGAGTGTTATACAGGGACATCCTTATCACCGTGAATAGGATGATGATCCGAGCCTGTAGAAAGCTTAATGATTAGGCAATGTGAGATACCTGAAAATTTGTCTACCATGCTTGCCGGTTCTGGCGGAAAATAAATGATTACAGTCGAGTTTCCTCATATTATTTGCCGGACCACTCATTATGTCGTATCAATTTCTATACGGTTAATATCAAGCTGATCCCATGGCCTCCAGAGAATTTAAGGATCACTATCGCGAGCAGCGAATATTCTTCAACCGGACCATCGTCGCGGGACTGGTTGTATTGCTGATGCTGCTGTCGCTGGCGGCTAGATATTATTACCTGCAAGTTGTTCAGCATGACGTCTTCAGCACATTATCTGATCGTAATAGGATGCAGTTGCAGCCGATTACACCTACCCGCGGATTGATATATGACCGCAACGGGGTGTTGCTGGCTGATAATCAGCCAACCTTTTCCCTGACGATTGTCAGGGAGCGGGTGAAGGATATGGAAGAGACGCTGGCCTTCCTGTCAGATCTGATTGAAATTGCACCCGAAGACATCGAGTCCTTTGAAAAGCGTCTGCATCAGCGCCGCCGTCCATATGAATCCGTCACACTGAAGACCAGACTGAATGAAGATGAGATCGCCAAGGTGGCGGTCAATCGTCATCTGCTTGCGGGGGTTGAAGTTGAAGCGGACCTGATTCGTTATTATCCCCAGGGAGAGGACTTTGCCCATATGCTCGGTTATGTCGGGCGTATCAGCGAACAGGAGCTGAAAAAAGTTGATCCCGCCAATTACAGCGGCACTCAGTATTACGGAAAACTGGGGGTTGAAGGCCACTACGAAGAGCTGCTGCATGGACAGGCCGGCTTCCAGACAGTGGAAACCGATGTGCGGGGAAGAGTGCTTCGGGTTCTTGAAAAAGTTGCCCCGACACCGGGAGCAGATATTTCGCTGAATATTGATACTGAGTTACAAAAGGTGGCGGTGAAAGCCCTCGACGGGCGTAAAGGTGCTGTGGTTGCGATAGATCCCAAGACCGGTGGCATTCTGGCTTTGGTCAGCACACCGAGCTTTGATCCCAACCTGTTTGTGACAGGTATTGATTCCAAAACCTATAAAGAATTGCAGAATTCGCCGGCTATCCCGCTGTTCAATAGAGCGCTGCGCGGTCAGTATCCTCCCGGTTCCACGATTAAACCATTTGTGGGTGTGGCTGGTCTGGATACGGAAAAAGTGAATACAGGGACCACAGTTTGGGATCCAGGTTACTACCAGTTGAAAGGTGACGAGCGCAAATATCGCGACTGGAAGAGGCAGGGACACGGCTGGGTGGATCTTAAGGCGGCCATTGCTCAATCCTGTGATGTATTTTTCTATGATCTGGGCTATCGCATGGGGGTCGATTCCATGCAGCAGTACCTCGCTCAGTTCGGTTTCGGTCAACTGACGGCCTACGATATTGATAATGCACGTGACGGCATTCTGCCCTCCAGAGAATGGAAGCGTGGAGTCAAAGGGCTTCCATGGTTTCCCGGTGATTCAATCAATATGTCCATCGGTCAGGGTTATATGCTGACAACCCCTCTGCAGCTGGCGACAGGTATGGCAGTATTGGCTAATCGAGGACACTGGGTTGCTCCCCGCCTGATTAAAACCATTAACGAAGTGGAAGTGACCGACGTGCCTTCCCCCCCGGACATGCAACTCCACCAGGAATGGTATTGGGATTATGTTATTAAAGCGATGGAAGAGGTCATGCACGGTCGGCATGGAACGGCCCGCGGCAGCGGGCGTGGTGCCGAGTATCGTATGGCCGGGAAAACCGGTACCGCTCAGGTTATCGGCATCAAACAGGGAGAACGATATGATGCTGACGCCATTGCTGAAGAGTATCGTGACCATGGTTTGTTCATTGGTTTTGCGCCGGTCAATAATCCCAAGATAGCCCTGGCGGTGGTGGTTGAAAACGGTGGTGGTGGCAGTAGTGCTGCGGCCCCTGTTGCCAGGAAAGTATTTGATGCCTATCTGGTAGGCGAATCCACTAAACTTCAGGCGGCCAAATAGCCCCTCCTGATGAATGATGAGTACCGGTTGATGGCAAAGGTGAGTGTTTAATCGATGGCAAATGGTGATTTTCTCCGACAACTGCCAGGTGCAGAAAGCCACTTCAGCCGCCGGCCCGGATTGTCGGATATCATTCATATTGATCTGCCGCTACTCGGTTTGCTTTTACTGTTGATCGGGTCCGGACTATTTGTTCTCTATAGCGGCAGCGGGCAGAACCTGGCGGACGTTAAAAAGCAGGGAATTCATTTCATTGTGGCGTTGACACTTATGGCCACAGTGGCGCAGGTGGACCCCGCTGTCTTGAGGCGGTGGGCGCCGTGGGTGTTTATGCTGGGCTTGATCGGTCTGGTTGCTGTTCTACTGGCAGGTGCTGATGCCAAGGGTGCGCAACGCTGGCTGAAGATTCCCGGTGTCGGGGTTCGTATTCAGCCGTCTGAGTTCATGAAAATAGCCGTACCCATGATGGTGTCCTGGTACCTGGCTGACCGGACTCTCCCCCCGAGCTTCAAGCACATTGTGGGGACTTTGATCATCGTGGCGATACCTGCCGCGCTGATTATCATTCAGCCGGACCTTGGAACCTCTATTTTGATCGCTGCGTCGGGTATTTTCGTCCTGCTTTTCGCCGGGCTCGGGCTTCGCTGGATTGTCGGATTCCTGGGGGCGGTGGCTGCGCTGGCTCCTATCATGTGGTTCTTCGGTATGAAGGAATATCAGAAGCAACGTGTTCTGACGATGCTGGATCCGGAGCAGGATCCTCTTGGAGCCGGGTGGAACATCATCCAATCCAAAACCGCCATCGGCTCCGGCGGGCTGGAAGGTAAAGGCTGGCTGAGTGGTACTCAGTCCCAATTGGACTTTCTGCCGGAAAGCCATACGGATTTTATTATCGCGGTCTTTGCCGAGGAATTTGGGTTCATCGGTGTCACTGTTCTGCTGACCTTGTACCTTTTGATCATTCTCCGGGGATTGCAAATCGCCATGAACGGGCAGGATACGTTCTCCCGCCTGTTGGCAGGTTCACTGACGATGACCTTTTTTGTTTATGTCTTCGTGAATATGGGGATGGTGAGCGGTATTCTCCCTGTTGTGGGGGTGCCTCTTCCTTTGGTCAGTTACGGCGGAACATCAGTATTGACCCTGATGGTATCCTTCGGGGTTCTGATGTCTATTCAAACACATAAGAAAATGCTGCCACGCTAGCCGCTGTAGGCTATCGAAATCGCAGTTGTTGCAGGAAAAGAATAAATTAATGAAACGAGTGAAGTGGTTGATCCCCGTGTGCTTTACGCTTTTAGGTGCCGGGGTGCAGGCCAGTGACGATCTGACCTACGATCAGCGTGAAGAGACGTTGCAGTTTATTGATGAAATGGTGGCAAAACACCAGTTCGATAAAGCAGAGCTGTCGCTGCTGTTCTCAAAAGCCGAAAAGAAGCAAAAAATCATTGAAGCCATCAGTCACCCGGCTGAGCGGGTGCTGGAATGGAAGGACTACCGAAAAATATTCCTTACCGATTCCCGAATTGCCGGCGGTGTGGAGTTTTACCGCACGCATCAGAAAGCGCTGCAGGCTGCAGAAGAAAGGTTTGGTGTACCGGCAGAAATTATCACGGCCGTTATCGGTGTCGAGACTCTGTATGGGGAGCATAAAGGTCGTTACAGGGTCGTGGATGCCCTGTCGACGCTGGCCTTTGACTATCCCCCCAGAGGCAAATTCTTTCGCAGTGAACTGGAGCAGTTCCTGCTGTTAGCCAGAGAGCAGGGTTTTGATCCTCTGTCATTAAATGGCTCATATGCGGGGGCGATGGGGTTCGGACAGTTTATTTCCAGCAGCTATCGTCGGTTTGCTATTGATTTCGATGGTGACAATAAAGCTGACCTTCTGGAGAGTCGCCAGGATGCGATCGGTAGTATCGCCAATTACCTGGCAAAGCATGGATGGACGCGGGGCACGGATATTGTCGTCCGCGCTCAAGTCGAAGAATCTAATGACGCTATCAAACTTCCCAAGACGCTCAAGCTGAACTCTGACGTTGGACTCATCAGAAAAAGTGGTGTGTCGTTTCAAAGCTCAGCGCAGGAGCGCGACAAAGCCCGTTTGTTGAAGTTGGAAGGGGCTAAGGGAAGAGAGTATTGGGTTGCCTTGAACAATTTTTATTCGATCACCCGCTATAATCATAGTGACTTGTATGCAATGGCCGTCTATCAGCTTGGTCAGGCCATCAGGCAGGCGGTAGAAGTGGAAAGCCCTCCGGCGGAAGAAGCTGAGGTAAGTTCGTGACGTTGATATTTGATGAATTGAAATCTGATAAAAAAGTATATTGCTTGCCAGTATGGGCGCTGTTGGTGGCTTTCATGTTGGTATTGTCTGGCTGCGGCAGTTCACCCTCTCGTTATCATTTGTCGCAGGATCGTGGGCCGGAAGATTCCACATTTAACCCCAGCTCGGTATCTGAGCCCAAGCCACGGGCAGAACCTAAAAGTCGGGGCGGAAATAAGTCTCCCTATCAGGTCTGGGGTAAAACGTATCATGTCATGGATAATGCGGACGGGTATGTGGCTGAGGGGGTCGCCTCCTGGTACGGCAAGAAATTTCATGGATATAAAACCTCCAATGGCGAAACCTATGACATGTATGGCTATTCTGCTGCCCACCGCAGTTTGCCGTTACCGACCTATGCGCGAATCACCAATCTGGAAAACGGTGCTCAGGTTATCGTCCGCGTGAACGATCGGGGGCCGTTTCATAGTGACAGAATCATAGATTTGTCATACGCCGCGGCCAAAAAACTGGGGTATGTCAACAAAGGTACGGCGCGGGTCCGCATAGAAGCTTACCCGTTTGCTGGCACTCCCACGATTGCCGATCAAATAGATTCCACGATGCCGTCCTCAACAGGTCAAACTCCGGTTGGTGCGGAGGGATTTTTCCTTCAGGTGGGGGCCTTCAGCAACGAAGTTACGGCCATCCGAACCTTGAATCGAGTGAGTGCTCTGTTGGATGCTCCGGTATTCGTGAGCCGGGGAGGGGCCGATACTCCGGTGTACCGGGTACGGGTAGGGCCCTTTGCTGATGAGAGAGACGCGAAACGATTCCTTGATATTCTGCAACGAGCGGCTTATCCGGATGCACTGATGATCAAACGGCCACTTTCCGAGGCCAACAGCTGAGATTTTGGGGAGAGGGTACACCTCTCTTTCATATTTTTGACGTATTACGCCATGCTAACGACGGCTGGCTTTGAGGCATTACGCCATGGTAATGATGGCTGGAGGTGAATTCGTAGTCACTTTCCGATACTATTCCTCGAACCACTAACCAGTTGAACATCGACAGGTTAATCACAGTCGTTATTCATCCCTAATTAAAAATCAAAGAGTCCAGAGTTTCCCATGTCGCAACCAAGGATGAAATTCTTTCTTGCCTTCGTTTTCAGCCTATTTACATGCCAGGTATTTGCCGAACAGCCGGCAATGATTCCTGCTCCGCCCCAGATCGCGGGTTCATCATATATATTGATGGACGCTGAGAGTGGCGCCATTATTGTGGAGCATAATGCCCACGAACAATTGCCTCCGGCCAGCCTGACCAAAATGATGACTTCCTATATCCTTGATTATGAAGTCAGCAAAGGGAACGTTGGATTTAAGGACGAGGTTCCGATCAGCGTTAATGCCTGGAAAACCGGCGGATCAAAAATGTTTGTCCGCGAAGGCACGACAGTTCCTCTGAAAGAGTTATTGAAGGGGATCGTTATTCAGTCGGGTAATGATGCCAGTGTCGCGGTCGCCGAATACCTGGCTGGCAGCGAAGATGCCTTTGCATCGATCATGAATCAGCATGCTGCGCGTTTGGGGATGAAAAACTCAAACTTCATGAATGCTACAGGGCTGCCACATGAGAATCATTTCTCGTCTGCCTACGATCTGGCGCTATTGGCTAATGCCATCATTAATGATTTTCCCGAGCAGTATCCTATCTATTCGGAAAAATACTTTACCTACAACAACATTCGTCAGCCTAACCGCAATTTGCTTTTATGGCGCGACAAGAGTGTAGACGGCTTGAAAACCGGTCATACCAATGAAGCCGGATACTGCCTTGTGTCGTCTGCGGTGCGCGATGGTATGCGCCTGATCAGTGTCGTCATGGGAACCAAGAGCGAAGAGGCCCGTGCCAGGGAAACCCTGAAGTTGCTCAACTATGGGTTCCGCTACTATGAGACTCATAAGCTATACGCTGCCGGTGAGAAGCTTATGGACAGCAAGCTTTGGGCAGGTGAGGCGGATGAGTTGCCGCTGGGGCTGGCCAAAAATATCGTGGTCACCATTCCCCGCGGGCAAAAAGGCGCTCTTGAAGCCTCTGTAGATGTGGATAAAGTGATTAAGGCACCCGTCCAGACCGGTGATGAACTGGGTCAGTTGAAGGTCAAACTTGGCGATACTTTACTGGTGGATGAGCCTGTGGTCGCTTTGCAGTCTGTTGAGGAAGCCGGTTTCTTCAAACGTATCTGGCACGCCATTGTCCTGTTTTTCCTGGGATTATTTGAGTAATCCGCAGCTATCCGGGTCCGCAGGTCGGACCCGGTATCTCCCTCGATTTGCCATACTTATGGCTTAATTTACAGTGTAAATTAGCTACTGAAGCCATCAGCGGTTAAAATAAGCCCTACCTGACAGACCCTCGTACTAATTTTGGGTCTAATTCCCAGACTGCATAACGTCGCGTAACGTGCGATTGTTATTCCTGTGACTGCTTGTGATGGATGGCAGTGACGGCTGGAAGTATCGAATCACTTGAAAATATCAAATAGGTTGCGCAGTGTCCGAAACGCCTAAAATCGAGTTCCCTTGTGACTATCCCCTTAAAGTCATTGGTCATGCCGAAACTGACTTCAAAGAAGTGGTTGCCGGTATCGTCAAGGAACACTATCCGGCGTTCATCGAGTCCTCCATCGAGGTGATAGACAGCCGCAATGGCCGGTTTGCCTCACTGAGGTTTACCATCGTGGCGGAGAGTGAAGATCATGTTAAGAACTTGTTTGTGGCCCTGAAGGCCCATAAATATGTGCAAATGGTTCTTTAACGCTCTGATCAGGATGAATCATGTCTGAAATCGAAATAGCCCCTCCACAGGATGTGATCGTCCGGCAGTTCGGCGTGATGCCGTATGAGCCGGTATGGAAGGCCATGCAGGCGTTTACCCAGGACCGGGATGATGACACGCTGGATGAGATCTGGTTGTTGCAACATGAACGGGTATTTACTCAGGGGCAGGCAGGCAAAGCAGAACATGTTCTGATGCCTGGGGATATTCCTGTGGTCAAAGTGGATCGTGGTGGTCAGGTCACATATCACGGACCGGGCCAACTAATGGCGTATTTACTGTTGCGTTTACCAAGGCTGAAAATAGGCGTCCGTGAGCTGGTTACTGCCATTGAGGAAACTACGGTTGAAACTTTGGCGGGCTACGGAATTAAAGCCTACCCCAAACCTGACGCACCAGGTGTGTACGTGGATGAAGCCAAAATTGCTTCTCTGGGATTGCGGATACGCCGTGGGTCCTCCTTTCATGGTCTGGCGTTGAACATCAATATGGACCTGGAACCTTTCCTGCGCATTAATCCCTGCGGATACGCCGGATTGCAAATGACACAGGTGTCAGATTTAAACCCGGCGGCAACTCTGCCGGATGTGGCGGCCCGTTGGCTTGAAATAATGAGTATGCGGCTGGGCTACCGGAATATTATTGAAAAAAGAGGTTTACCCGAATATGAGTGATGCCATGACTGACGGTTCACTGCCAAAGGCGTCAAAAGCGCCGGTTAAGAGGGTGGAACAGGGCGTTAAGCTGAGGGGCCATGATAAGGTGGCTCGCAACCCTGTAAAAATCATTGCAACTGATACCATGCCCCGCAAACCGGAGTGGATTCGGGTTCGTCTTTCCAGCTCACCTGCTGTGGAAGATATCAAGAAAAAACTGCGCAAGCTAAACCTGCATTCTGTCTGTGAAGAGGCTGCATGCCCCAACCTGAGTGAATGTTTCAGTCATGGTACTGCCACCTTTATGATCATGGGTGACATCTGTACCCGTCGTTGTCCTTTCTGCGATGTTGCTCACGGCCGCCCAAATCCTCTGGATGAGAATGAGCCGACTCATTTGGCTCAGGCAATAGGTGAGATGGGGCTGAAATATGTGGTCGTTACCTCTGTGGACCGGGACGATCTGCGCGATGGCGGGGCGGCTCATTTTGCCAAGTGCATCAGCGAATCACGTAAATACAGCCCAGAGCTGAAAATTGAAGTTCTGGTCCCGGATTTTCGTGGACGCATGGATGTTGCACTGGAGATTCTCAAGGATACTCCGCCGGATGTGTTCAACCACAATCTGGAAACGGTTCCCCGTCTTTATAAGAAAGCCCGGCCTGGAGCAGATTACGAGTGGTCCTTGTTGCTGTTGAAGCGATTCAAGGAATTCGCGCCTGACGTTCCAACCAAATCCGGCCTGATGCTCGGTCTTGGCGAGGAGATAGAAGAAGTGAAGCAGGTGATGCGTGATCTGCGTGATCATAATGTCGACATGCTGACCCTTGGGCAGTACCTCGCGCCTTCCAAGGATCACATTCCTGTGGACCGTTTTGTCACCCCTGATGAGTTCAAGGAATTGGCAGATTACGGGTACGAGATAGGGTTCAAGCAAGTGGCCAGTGGACCTTTGGTCCGTTCTTCCTATCATGCTGACAAACAGGCGGCGGGAGAAATCGTTAACTAGGTCTAACTGGATCACTTTGAGGCCGGTAATGTGCCTGCATTACCGGTCTAATTCCCTTATAATCTCTCCTCTGAATTTCTCCGATTTCTCGGAAATTAAGACTCCTTCTGAATCTTCAGGCTAAACAGCTCCATTGTTCTTTGTCAGCAGGTAACTGCGCAGAAGTTCTTCAGGAAGTCCACACTCACTGACTAACCTCAACGACCAATACATGGCAGACAAACCCAAACATCGCTCAGTTCAGCGTATTAAAACCGGAAGTTTCGAGCGCCGTCTTAGCCTGACTCGTGCCGGCGTCATGGCGGGCTCACGTTTAGCCGGCAATATGGCCGCCAACCTGTTTTCATCCAAAGACAAGAAAGAGCAGCGTAAGCGAGATGCGCTCTCCAGGCAGGCACATTACCTGGTGGAGGAGCTTGGACATCTGAAGGGAAGTGTGGTGAAAATTGGTCAGGTGATGGCCTTGTATGGTGAGCACTTCCTTCCCGTTGAAGTCACTGAGGCTCTACATACCCTTGAGGATAGAACGACGGCCTTGGAATGGCCGGTCATGAGGCAGGTGCTGGTGCGGGAGCTGGGAGAATCTCACCTTGCCGAGCTGGACATCGATCATGAACCCCTTGGGGCTGCATCACTGGGACAGGTACACAAAGCCGTACGTAAATCCGACGGCAGAGTCCTATGCATGAAGATTCAATATCCCGGGGTCGCGGATGCGATTGACAGTGATATCAATGCGGTAGCCACACTGTTAAAAATGGCCCGTATGGTCTCACTGGGCCGGGATTTCGATGATTGGTTGGATGAAGTCCGGACAATGATGCACCGGGAAGTGGATTACCAGCTTGAGCTTGAGACTACCCGTCGTTTTGGCGAAATGCTGAAAGGTGACGATCGCTACGTAGTGCCCGAAGTTTTTCCTGAATATTCTACCGGCCACGTGATTACCACTTCTTATGAAGAGGGTGTTGGCGTAGGTGATGCTACGGTCGTTGCTCTACCGTTGGAACGGCGCAATCATCTAGCCAAGGCTGCCTTGGAGCTATTCCTGCGTGAGCTGTTTGTCTGGAGTGAACTGCAGACAGATCCCAATTTTGGGAATTACCGAATTCGATTGGGCGAGGACAAGGACCGGATTGTGCTTCTGGATTTTGGTGCCGTTCAGAAATACCCACCGGAATTCATTGAGCCAGTCTGCCAGATGATCAAAGCTTCCTATGAGCAGGATCTTGATTCCGTGATTGAGGGGGCTATCCGGCTCAGGTTTATGCGCAGGGAGTGGCCGGATTATGTTCTGAAGGAGTTTGGTGAAGTCTGTATGGCGGTGCTGGAGCCATTGGGGCCGGAGAGCTTGCATGTCCCTTCCAACTCGCTGAATGACAAAGCGGAGTATTGCTGGAAGCGCAGTGACCTACCCACCCGGATTGCAAAACGTGCCACCAGATCGGCGATTAGTCGCTATTTCCAGATCCCACCCAAAGAATTTGTGTTTCTGAACCGTAAATTGGTGGGTGTATATACCTTTCTTTCGGTCCTCGATGCCGAGTTTAACGGCAGAGAAATATTGACTCAGTATTTGTATCCTGATGACAATGGTTCGGCTAAGCAGTAACAGCTGTGAACTTCACCGTTAAACCATTGAGTAGGAACTCCGGATATGCGCTATACAGGAAGCTGCCATTGCGGCGCCGTCAAATTCGAATTTGAGAGTGAAACAATCGAGAAGGGGCTGCGTTGCAACTGTTCAATCTGTCGTCGGAAAGGGGCTGTCATGTCGGCCTTTGTGATGCCGCCGGAGCAATTGAAAATTTCAGCGGATGATAATGCGTTAGCCAAGTATGAATTTGGAAGCTGTATCGCCAAACATTATTACTGTAACCATTGCGGCATTTATACCTTTCATCAAACCTTTCGGAAGCCGGGACATTACAGGGTTAACCTGGGTTGCCTGGAAGAATTGGATTCGACGGCTTTGCCTTTTGAAGTTTTTGATGGGGCTTCGTTATAAATTTAGGCTTCTTTGCTGATTGTCTGAATAGCAGCAGGCCTGCTTGAATGTCGGCCTGCACTCCCTGGTTCTCTTTCACCAGTCTGAAATAATTTTCTTTTACCTTCTCATTTGACACTCTAGATTCTGCGGTGAATTACCCGGTCTATGATGTTCCTCACGCTATTGCTGCCTGTTATGGGGTAGTCTTTGTTTCCAGTCCCGGTATTGATGCCGGGCTGCACGATGAAAGAACAAGAAAAAAGAACTAGAAAATTACGTACAAAAAAGATAACGAACTAAAAAAAACTAACGATTAAAAAGCCTTTGTTTATGTTGTTAATCCGATTGACCGCCACTATCGGTTTGCTGTCTATTCTCGCGCTCCAGACGGGCTGCGGGACCATTAATACATTAGGAAAACCTGAACACGTTGCTGCAAAAAACCTGAAGGAAGAGGGGTCATACTGTACCAGTCTGCCGCGGGTATACAGTGGTGTCAGTTATGATCTGTGTCGGATGTATGGTCGTCCTGCACCGGTTCATGCCTGGCAGGGAACCGAAGGTGCCGCTACTCTGTGGTTGGTAGACTTGGTCGTTTCAGGTGTTCTGGATACGCTGGCCCTGCCTTATACCATGTATGACCAGTCAAAATATGGGGATATTGAGCTACGTTCAGGTACTCAGTAATCTGCACTTATCTGCCAATTACCGCTTATGAAAAAGAGGAGCCGTATAGGCTCCTTTGTCGAGGAGTGAGTCGTTGCTGATAAATGCTCCTCAAAATCGTTTAAAGGGTTAATCCTATTGCGCATCCAGTAAAGCCTGGAGCTCTGGGATACAAGAGCCGCAGTTGGTGCCCGCATTCAGGCATTTTCCGATTGCTTCGACAGAATTGAGCTGTTGCTGCTGAATCGTGTTGCGTATGGTGTTTTCACCCACGCCAAAGCAGGCGCAGACTGTCTTACCAGTGTTCGCTGCTTGATTCATCGGAATACCCGCCAGCAGACTCAAGCGATCCTTGTCAGTCAGGTTTTCTGCGTCAAACATGCTGGCCAGCCAGGACCGTTCAGGTAACTGACTGTCGGGTGCAATAAACAGGCAGCCGGTGAGCTTCCCGTCAACAAAGGCCGCTGCACGATATTTACCTGCGGAAGGGTCAGAATATTCTTGCCACTCCTCATGAGGGACGCCCGACAACAAAAGCTTCCGACTCCAATGGCTGAAGTTTTCTATGGCGGCATCACCCGCCAGTTCATAACGATAGAACTGACGTCCGCGAATCTTCACCCAGTAAGCAATGCCTTCCACTTCTAATGGCTTGCGGGAAAATACAAAGCCATGCCAATTGGCAGCAAAGGCTTCGGCCTTAACCGGCGTATGCTTGCTTTCAGGTTGTCCGGAAAACGGATCAGTAACGGGGTTGATTAGCGGCCCCATACGCCCGGCGCTAGATAGCTGACCGGTCCAGTGCATGGGAACGAAGAGTTGTCCCGGTTGCTGTGTGTCAGTAATCTGTGCCCGGGCCAGCATCTTGCCGTAACTGGAACTGATTCTGATCAGGCTGTCCTGCTCCACATTGATGGCAGCAGCATCATCAGGATGAATTTCGCAGAACGGTTCAGCAATGTGTTGATTGAGTTGTGGTGCCAGTCCCGTTCGGGTCATAGTGTGCCACTGATCCCTGATGCGACCGGTATTGAGGCTTAGTGGATATTCCTCGGATAGCTCCCCCTTTGGCAGACTGGGGATGATGGGCAGCAGTCTGGCCTTGCGATTGGAGGTAAAATACTGGCCGTCAGCAAATAGGCGTGAGGTTCCTGTGGTTTCCTGTTTATACAAAGGCCATTGGAAAGGTTGCAGCTGATCATATTGCTGCGGGCTGATATCACTTAGTGCGGCAATGTTGAAGTCACGTAGCCTGTCATCCGGGGAGTTTTCAAACCCGGAGAGAGCGGCATGTTCGATAAAGATTTCATGGCTGGATTGAAAGTTAAAACCCTCTTTATATCCCATTCTCCGGCCCACTTCACAAAGTGCCCACCAGTCGGGACGGGCTTCACCCATTGGTGGAAGCAGGGCACGCTGACGGGAGATCCGTCTCTCAGAGTTGGTGACCGTTCCGTCTTTCTCTCCCCAGCCAAGGGCGGGGAGTAGAATATTGGCATACTCTGCCGTGTCAGTGTGGTGTATGCAGTCGGAAACGATCACCGTTGCGCAGCGGGACAAAGCCTGCGCCACGCGATTGGCATTGGGCAGGCTCACGGCTGGATTGGTCCCCATGATCCAGACCGCCTTTATGCGGCCTTCTGCCACGGCTTCAAATAAATCTACCGCTTTTAAACCGGCTTTCTGTGCGATGTTCGGAGCATTCCAGAAGCGACTGACACGTTCAATGTCTTCTGGCTCGAAGTCCATGTGCGCAGCCAATTGATTTGCCAGCCCTCCAACCTCCCGGCCACCCATGGCATTGGGTTGTCCCGTCAGGGAAAACGGGCCCATGCCTGGCTTTCCGATACGTCCGGTGGCCAGATGACAGTTGATGATTGCGTTGACTTTGTCTGAACCACTGCTTGATTGGTTAATGCCTTGTGAATACACGGAGACAGACTTTTCCGTGCGGCGGAACCAGTCGAATAACGTGGCCACTTCTGCTTCTTTCAAGCCACATTTCAATGCAACTGTCACAATGTCGCCGGCTGTCTCATTGGCTGCCTTGATCGCAGAGCCGAAGCCTTCTGTGTGTCGTTCCAGATATTCGTAATCGATGGATCCCAGTCGACTGAGATACGAGAGTAGTCCGTTAAACAGGAAGGCATCGGTTCCCGGCTTAACCGGCAGATACAAGTCGGCAATTTCGCAGGTGGCTGTCCGGCGGGGGTCGATCACCACCACTTTCATTTCCGGACGCAGTTTTTTGGCCGCTTTGATGCGCTGGAATACGATCGGGTGACACCAGGCAGTATTTGACCCTGTCAAAATGACCAGATCTGCCTGTTCAAGGTCTTCATAATTGCCGGGAACGGTGTCAGTACCAAAAGCACGTTTGTGGCCGACAACGGAGGAGGACATGCAAAGCCGGGAGTTAGTGTCCACATTGGCTGTGCCGATGAACCCTTTCATCAGCTTGTTGGCAACGTAGTAGTCTTCGGTTAACAGTTGTCCGGACAGATAGAATGCAACGGCGTCGGGGCCGTGTTCGTCGATCACAGCCATGAAGCGCTGTGCCACTTGGTCCAGGGCTGATTCCCAGGAAACCTGTTGGCCATCGACCAGAGGGTGAAGAAGCCGGTTCTCTGCTCCCAGGGTTTCAGCCAGCGCAGTTCCTTTGGAACAAAGCCTTCCGAAGTTAGCCGGGTGATCAGACTGGCCTTTAATTTTTACCTGGCGAGTATCGACATCCACCACTTCCGCCGTGATTCCGCAGCCTACTCCACAGTAAGCGCAGGTGGTGTGAATGTTGGAGGCACATTGAGCTGACATGATGTATCCGATTATTTACATATCTCACTTACGATATCAGAGCCTGCCTGACACTTTGCTTAGACGTCTTGTGTAAAACGCCTGAGGAAAGGGGAAGTGATGCGGCTGGGGCGGGGACCGCAACCGCACCACTTCCGGCGGGGGAACTGATTCAACCGGTTTTGCGTTCCTGCTCCAAAGAGAGGTAAACACGGTTGTTTTCCAATTTTACCGGGTAAGCCGGTGTGCAGCCGCTGTCGAAGCCCTGTGCTTCGCCGTCCAGCAGGCTGATAACCCAGTTGTGCAAGGGGCAGGTGACGCGTTCGCCGTGTACGATGCCTTGTGATAGCGCACCGCCTTTGTGAGGGCATTTGTCCCTGAGTGCAAACACCTTGTCCTCTTTGGTGCGGAATATGGCGATATCGCCATGGACAGACTCGACAACCCGCGAGCCCAGTCTGGGGATATCCTCCAGTTGCCCAATATCAATCCACTGTGTCATAACCAATACTCTTGACAGGGCCGGCTGAAACAGCCGGCCGTTGATATACCTGCGGTAGTGACTGCCAGGTACACTCCGCGTTTTCTTCAGCTCGTGGCTTATGCCTTGTTATATCCTGAATACTTTTTTCACCGGGGTTTTTGCCCCGGGTATTCCGTTCAGGTCGGAATATTCTGCTCAGACCCGGATTAACCGACTTGGGTCAATGGAATAAATTCCTGTTTTTCCACTTCGTGGCTGGCTCTCTCAGCCCATGGATCCACCTGGGCGTATTTTTGGGATTCGAGAAAGCGTGCATGGAAGGCTTTGCGCTGTTCGGGGTTTTCAACAATTTCCGATTTGATATAACTCAGTCCGACACGCTCCACCCACGGAGCGCTTCTTTCGTTATGTCTGCCTTGTTCCCGGTACATCTGCATGAAGGCGCCTGCATACTCCAGGACTTCCTCTTCGGTGGTGACTTTGCAGAGATAATCGCAGGCGCGGACTTTAATGCCGCCGTTTCCTGCCACATACAGCTCCCAGCCTGAGTCTACTGCCACGACACCAAAATCCTTGATGGTGGCCTCAGCACAGTTTCGAGGACAACCTGAAACCGCCATTTTGACTTTGGCCGGTGTCCAGGAGCCCCAGGTCATTTTTTCCAGTTTGATACCCATTCCCGTGGAATCCTGGGTTCCGAAGCGGCAATACTCGGAACCGACACAGGTCTTAACGGTTCTCAGGGCTTTTCCGTAGGCGTGTCCGGAAACCATGCCGGCATTATTCAGATCTTTCCAGATATGCGGCAGGTCCTCTTTCTTGACGCCCAGCAGGTCGATACGTTGGCCGCCGGTCACCTTGACGCAGGGAACGTGGTATTTGTCCGCGGCATCAGCAATGGCTCTCAGCTCGCTTGGGGTGGTAACACCGCCCCACATACGGGGGATGACACTGTAAGTGTTGTCTTTCTGGATATTGGCATGAACCCTTTCATTGATGAAACGGGAACGGGGGTCATCGACTTTCTCGGTCGGCCATGCGCATACCAGGTAGTAGTTGATCGCAGGGCGGCAGACATGGCAGCCGTCACCGGAATCCCATTCAAGAAATGCTGCCACTTCATGGAATGATTTCAGGCCATTCTCGGTAATGGAGGCCCGTACACTATCGTGACTGTACTTGGTGCAGGCGCACATGGGTTTTTCGCTGGGGCTCTCGCTGTAGTTGCCGCCCACAGTCGCCGTCAGGATTTGTTCGACCAGACCTGAACAGGAACCACAGGACGCAGAAGCCTTGGTGGCAGAGCGCACGTCATCCAGGGTGAAGAGTTTGTTCTCGGTGATGGCTTTGACGATGTCACCTTTGCAGATGCCGTTACAGCCACAGACTTCCGCATCGTCCGGCATGTCCACAATGGCGTTTTGACCTTGATGGCCGGCATCTCCGACAAAGTGCTGGCCGAAGATCAGTGCGTCCCGGAAGTCGGCAACACTGGTTTTTTCCCGCATCAAGTTGAAATACCAGGAGCCTTCAACCGTATCACCGTAAAGAACCGAACCAATGATTCGGTCGTCTTTCAGCACCAGCTTCTTATAGATTCCACGGCTCGGGTCCTGGAACACAATTTGTTCGCTGTCGTTGTCACCGAGGAAGTTTCCGGCAGAAAACAGGTCAATGCCGGTCACTTTAAGCTTGGTGGACACATCTTTCTGTTTATAGATGCCGATGCCGAAGCCTGCCAGATGGTTGGCACAGACTTTAGCTTGATCCCAGATCGGTGCAACCAGACCGAATAGTTCTCCGCGGTGCTGAACGCATTCACCAACAGCGTAGATGCAAGGGTCATATGTCTGCAGGGTATCGTTGACCACAATACCGCGTTCGCAGTACAGGCCAATGGTTTGTGCGAGCTCTGTATTTGGGCGAATACCGGCAGCCATAACCACGATATCGGCCGGCAGGGTCTCCCCAGTATCGAACTTGATGCTCTTTACCTGTCCGTGTTCATCGCCCTCCAGGCAGGAAGTGTTGGCTGACATACGGAACTTCATGCCCCGTTCTTCCAGTGCCTTCTGCAGATATTGAGCGGAAACAGTATCCAGCTGGCGGTTCATCAGAACCTCCAGGTTATGGACTACGGTCACATCCATCCCCTGTTTCAACAGGCCGTTGGCCGCTTCAAGGCCCAGAAGACCACCACCGATGACGATTGCGTGTTGCTTGCTTTTGGCGGCACTGAGCATGGTGTCTACGTCAGAGATATCCCGAAACGCGATCACTCCACCGAGGTCTTTACCGGGGACGGGAATAATAAAGGGGTTCGAGCCGGTAGCCAGAAGCAATCTGTCATATACCGCTTCGGTGCCGTCGGCTGCGTATACCACTTTGCTGCGACGATCCACTTTCACGACACGCTTTTCATAACCGGCATGCAAGGTGATGTTGTTAGTGGAATACCATTCGAGGTCATTGATCATGATGTCGTTGAGGCTTTTTTCTCCAGAGAGGAGGGGAGACAGCATGATCCGGTTGTAATTGCCATGGGGTTCTGAACCAAACACGGTAATGTCGTATTTGTCGGATGCTATCTTTAACAGCTCTTCGACAGTCCTCATACCTGCCATGCCATTTCCGACAACCACCAGCTTCTGTTTCATGATCTTCTCCACATATAAATAGCAGGATCTATAGTCTCTGCGTTAAATGTTCTGTAGCCCGAGTAATCTGTAATTTCTCTGGTTAAAGCACGATTGGTGCCATTTCATTTTAGTCTTCTGTAACACGATGATATAAAAAGAAAAAATATATTTTTGCGCTGTCATGGTGCGCGATTTACGGATATTGGAGAGATGAAAATTTCAATTTATGAACCATTCGAGTGCGACAATTTGTTCGGTTGCACCAAAATCATGATCAAAATGGTGCGTACGACGAAAAAGGGAGTGCACCTAAATGGTGCATTGTGTGACTGTGAGATTATGGATGTATGCGTAAACATTTGAATTTATAAATAAAATGTCTTTATTTGTAATCTGTTGCTAACGAATTTCATGGGGTTGGCATGCCTTTTGTACTACGCATCTGCATAACCAATGAGCAGATGAGGCTTTAAATGTCATCAGAAAAACTAAATGTTCTCGATTTTGGCCAGGCCAGGATTCGTACCCTGCACTACACCTGGTTCGCATTCTTTCTTACTTTCGTCATGTGGTTTTCCCATGCCCCGATGAAACCTTTCATTATGGAAGCCTTTAATATGACGAATGAGCAGTGGAAAGCGCTGCTTATCCTGAACGTGGCTCTGACCATTCCTGCCCGAATCGTCATTGGTATGCTGGTGGATAAATTCGGTCCCAGGGCCGTATACAGCTTGCTGTTATTGGCTTCCTCATTTCTATGTTGGGGCTTTGCGTTCGCCACCAGTTTCGAGCAACTGGCGCTTTTCCGCTTCCTTTGCGGATTTATCGGAGCCGGCTTTGTTATCGGCATTCGCCTAGTGGGGGAATGGTTCCCGGCCAAAACTGTCGGTGTAGCCGAAGGCGTGTATGGCGGTTGGGGTAATTTCGGCTCCTCGGCTGCCGCCTGGACTCTCCCGGCAGTGGCTGCCTATATCTATGGAGGAGAAGAAGGCTGGCGCTATGCTATTGCGACAACCGGCGTAGTGGCTTTTGTTTATGGGATTATCTTTTACCGTAAGGTGCGCAATACCCCCAAGGGATCAACCTATTTCAAACCGAAGAAGAGTGGCGGTCTGGAGGTCAGCTCCTGGAAAGATTTCTGGTTTTATATCGCCATGAACCTGCCAATGTATCTGGCATTGGCCGTGCTAACCTGGAAGTTGTCTCCATCAGGTGTCGGCCTGCTGTCTGCGACTACCGCTCTGTTGTTATGGATTGGTTTGGTGTTGCTCTTTGTGGTGCAGTTTAGTCAGATCTACAAGGTCAATAAGGACCATCTGAAGGAAGGGGTGCCGGAGATGCAACGCTATAAATTCAAGCAGGTGGCGATTCTGGATTGGGCTTACTTTGTGACCTTTGGGTCTGAGCTGGCGGTAGTGTCCATGTTGCCTGCCTTCTTTATGGAGACCTTTGATCTTACTCCGGTGAAAGCTGGTCTTCTTGGCGGGGCATTTGCTTTGATGAATCTGGTGGCTCGTCCTGGTGGAGGGCTGATTTCTGATCGCTTTGGCCGCCGTAAAACACTCTCCATACTGATCTGCGGGCTTGCGCTGGGATACCTTGTGTTGAGTCAGATTGACAGTTCCTGGGCACTTCTTGGTGCGGTATTGGCTGTCATGGGGTGTTCTTTCTTTGTTCAGGCCGGTGAAGGGGCAGTATTTGCGATGGTTCCCCTGATCCAGCGTCGTATGACCGGGCAAATTGCTGGCATGGCAGGAGCCTACGGGAACGTTGGAGCTGTAACCTTTCTGACGGTATTTTCCTTTGTTGATGCCTCAACCTTCTTCATGACCATTGCCGGTGCGGCAGGTCTGTGTTTCATCGCGGTACAATTTCTTGAAGAGCCGCAGGGACATATGGTGGAAGTGGCCGAGGATGGCAGTGTTCAGTTAATTGAGGTTAGCTGATCAGTACCCGGCTGATGAATCTGCACATGGAAGTGCTGCATTCAACTCAGTCCATGGAACACAAAGCTTTTCATCATAGTGACCTTCGGCCACCATGTAGTAGGAGTCGGGATGCATGTGCGTCAGCAAACTAGCATCGTTGCAATGGCTCATTCAATCAGATCCAGATTATCCAGCGATACAGGAAGCAAGAACAGGTCATGGTCCTAGGAAATGTATTATCTCTTTCTGTCGATCAGTACTCTACCCAGGGAGTAAAGTCCCGTAATGAAGACTGTATCGGTATCCGTGTCCCTGATGCGGAGATGCTTAGCCTGAAGGGAGCCGTGGCACTAATTGCGGACGGGGTCAGCGCTGCTGAAAACGGCAAGGAAGCGGCAGAAACCTGTGTCATTAATTTCCTCAACGATTACTATTCCACTCCCGACTCCTGGTCCGTAAAACAATCTGCCCAAAAGGTGCTGGTTGCGCTTAATCGATGGTTATACGGGCAGGGGCTGCGGGCATTGGACGAGAGCCGTGGCTACGTATGCACATTATCCATATTGGTTCTGAAGTCCACTAAAGCCCATATATTTCATGTGGGCGACAGCCGCATCTATCTGATGCGCGACGGTGTGCTGGATCAATTGACCACTGATCACACCCATAAGATCAATGCTGAACAAAGCTATCTGGCACAGGCTATGGGTTTTTCCGCTCACCTGGAAATTGACTATCGCAGCATTGATCTGGAAGAGGGGGATGTTTTTTTCCTGTCGACCGATGGTGTTCATGACTTTGTATCTGAGCAGGAACTGACCTCCTCACTGGCCAAATTGCCGGGAAAATTTGAAGGGCTGACCCGTTGGATGGTCAATGGAGCCATGAAAAACGGTAGCGATGATAATCTGAGTTGTCAGATTGTGCGTGTGGACAGCCTTGGGTTGCAGAGTGCCAGAGACTATTGCAATGAATTGGGGCTCCTGCCGTTTCCTCCTCCCTTGAGTGTCGGGCAGAGGCTGGATGGCTATGAAGTTAAGCGTATCATTCACGAGAGTCATCGCAGCCAAGCCTATCTGGTTGAGGACGTGGAGAGCGGTGAACGCTCGGTGATGAAGACCCCCTCAGTCAACTTCGAGGACGATCCAGCCTATATTGAGCGTTTCCGTCACGAGGAGTGGATCGCCGCCCGGGTGAACAATCCCCATGTGGTTAAACTGGTCAACCCCAGTGTCGGGCGTTCGGCCATGTATTATCTGACTGAATATATCCCCGGAGTTCCATTGTCCCGATGGATTCGTGACAACACCCGGCCTGATATCAATCGTGTTATCCAGATTGTGGAACAGATCGTTAAAGGGGTGCGGGCGCTTCACCGCAAGGAAACTCTGCACCAGGACATTAAGCCGGACAATCTCCTGATTACCAATGACGACCGGGTGACCTTAATCGACTTCGGCTCCTGCTGGATTCCGGGGATTCAGGAAATCAACGCCCCCCTGGAGCGTGAACATGCGTTGGGAACAGCCTGTTACAGTGCTCCCGAATATGCCTTAGGCAAACGAGGGTCTGTGTTGTCCGAACAGTTCTCTGTTGCCGTGGTGGCCTACGAGATGCTGACAGGAGAGCTTCCTTATGGTGAGGCTTATGAAAAGGCGGCTTCACCGACGGCATTTGCACGACTCAAGTACACTCCTGCCTATCACTATAACCCTTTGGTACCGGTCTGGATGGATGGTGCGTTGAAAAAGGCCCTTCAGTTGGATCCAAGGCGGCGATATGAGAGCTTCTCGGAATGGCTCCATGATATGAAGCGGCCGAACTCTCGGCTGATGCCGGAGCATGCATTGCCACTGGTCGAGAGAAATCCGCTGGTATTCTGGAAAATTACCGCCTTGACGTTGATGGCAACACAGTTATTAACGCTCTGGTGGATACTGCACCGGGGGTAGAGGAGAAGATTCGCAACCGACTTGTTGCTGTCAGATTTCTATCGGGCATGCTAGATCCCAATGTAGGGCAAGGCCAAGTCTCTATCGGGCAAAAAGGGCAATGCCAGGTCCCTATCGGGCAAAATTAGCTTTCACCCGGCACGTGGATGATGCCTTCCAGATAAAGTTTGGCGTTACCCACCAGCATAATATTGGGCCCACGGTAATGGCTTTCCACTTGGCCGCCGCGAGGCGAAAGCTGCTGTGACAAAAGCTCGACTTTACCCAGACGGTCGGACCAGTAAGGCGTCAGGGAACAGTAGGCAGAGCCGGTGACCGAGTCTTCATTGATGCCAACACTGGGAGCAAAAAACCGGGAGACAAAATCTACTTTTCTGCCCGGTGCCGTTACACAGACGCCGAAAGCATTCAACAGTCTTAGAAGCCGGAAATCAGGTTTCAGAGCTTTGATCTGGTCTTCGTTTTCCAATACCACGATGTAGTCGCGGGCTTTGAGTACTTCGACAGGGCTGACGCCTCCCAACGCTTCCAGAAGTGCCTCCGTGGCTTCAGTTTTTTCACCTTTACGGCTGGGCAGCAACATGGAATATCCGCTCTTATGGGGCGTCACCTCAAGTATTCCGCTGCGGGTATGAAATTGGAGCCGCTGACCCTTGAATCCCTCTATTGTATAAAGAATGTAGGCAGTGGCGAGTGTTGCATGACCGCAAAGGTCGACTTCTGCCTCTGGGGTAAACCATCTCAGATCAAAGCCGTTAGTGCGGGGGACATAGAATGCCGTCTCGGAAAGGCAGTTCTCGGCGGCAATGTTGATGAGTGTTCGATCCGGCAGCCAATCATCCAACTGGCAAACGCCCGCTGGATTACCGGAGAAAACTTCACTGGTGAATGCATCAACCTGATAAAAGCGATGTTTGCTCATACGCGCCTGCAACCGAAGTCTCTGACATCTCTTTTTAACTCCAAATGCCGGGTGGATTCAATAGCAAGGCAAATGAAGCGGCCTTTGGTCAGAAAAAATAGTTTTCAATCACCCAAGGTGTATTGAAACCAATGTTGGGTTTTAATCTTGGTGAAACCCAGGTTCTCGTAAAATTTATGGGCGGCTTCCCTGTAAGTTTGCGAGCCTACTCGAATAGTAGTAAGCCCTCGTTGTTTCGTCCAATTCTTGAGTTCGGTGACAAGCCGGCTTCCGATTCCGAAGCCTCTCTTATTTTCGGAAACCACCAGATTTCCTATAACCGCACATCTGCCATTGGTCAGGGATTTGGAAGTGTAAGCCATGGCTACGCCGCATACCTCATTGGCAATTTCTGCCACCAGAAGGGCGCATTCCGGGTCGTGGATCAGGTTTTCAAGGTTAGTTTGCAGAATGCCGGCTTCCATGGGATAGCCGAGTTCGCCGACCAGCAATAGTAAAGCGGCGCCGTCATCGGGCGCCGCTGTTCTGATTGTCACGTCACTGTGAGCCATACTTCAGGCCTTAACGTGCCCGGATCAGTGTTGCAATATCTGGCTGAGGAACAACTGGGTCCGTTCGTTCTGCGGATTATGGAAGAATTCTTCAGGTTCGTTTTCTTCCACAATCTGTCCGGCATCCATGAATATGACCCGGTCTGCGACTGTTTTTGCAAAGCCCATTTCGTGGGTTACGCAAATCATCGTCATGCCGGATTCAGCCAGCTGGACCATGGTATCCAGTACTTCTTTGATCATTTCCGGGTCAAGTGCAGACGTAGGTTCATCGAACAACATGACTTCCGGATTCATACACAGACTGCGAGCAATGGCCACACGCTGTTGCTGACCACCTGAAAGCTGTCCTGGATACTTGTGGGCCTGATGGGGAATCTTAACCCTTTCCAGAAAGCTCATGGCGACTTCTTCCGCCTGCTTCTGAGGCATTTTGCGTACCCAGATTGGAGCGAGGGTACAATTCTGCAATACCGTCAGGTGAGGGAACAGGTTGAAGTGCTGGAATACCATACCGACTTCCCGGCGAACACTATCAATGTTCTTCAGGTCGTTGGTAAGGGGGATGTCCTTCACGATGATGTCCCCGGCCTGGTGTTCTTCCAGGCGGTTGATGCAGCGAATCATGGTGGATTTGCCTGAACCTGAAGGGCCACAGACAACAATACGTTCGCCCTTGTACACGTCCAGGTTGATGTCTTTCAACACGTGGAAGGTGCCGTACCATTTGTTCACATTTTTAAGCTGAATCATCTTGCTGCGGGATTCAGTTGCGTTGCTTTGAGTACTCATAAAAACTCCGCTTTAAATATGTAGCCAGTAGCTTAACGATGGCTAGTGTTCAGTTTGCGTTCCAGGGCCTGGCTGTAGCGGGACATACCGAAACAGAAAATCCAGAACATAAACGCGACGAATATGTAACCTTCGACTGAGAAGCCCAGCCAGTTAGGGTCGTTAAGCGCCGACTGTACAATGGCCAGCAGGTCGAACAGACCGATGATCAACACCAGACTGGTATCTTTGAACAGCGCGATAAAGGTATTCACGATGCCCGGAATCATCAGTTTAAGAGCCTGGGGCAGAATGATCAGGAACATGGTTTTCCAGTAGCTCAAGCCCAAAGCTTGTGCAGCTTCAGTCTGGCCTTTTGGAATCGCCTGCAGACCACCACGAACCACTTCCGCCATATAAGCACTCTGGAACATGATAACCCCGATCATGGCACGCATCAGCTTATCGGTCTCTGCACCAGCGCTCATGAACAACGGCAGCATTACTGAAGCCATGAACAATACGGTGATTAGAGGAACACCACGCCAGAATTCGATGTACACAATACTGATACTTCGAATGACCGGCATGTCCGAGCGACGCCCGAGAGCCAATAATATGCCGATGGGCAGTGATGCCACGATGCCGACAATCGCGATAACCAGCGTCAATGTGAGGCCGCCCCATTTGTGGGTTTCCACCTCTTCAAGGCCGAAAATACCGCCGTTCAGAAGATAGAAGCTGATAATCGGGAAGCCAACCAGAGTGAACAGGGAAATCCAGCCTTTCTTCGGCGTCTTTTCGATCATCAATGCAATGATGCATGCGGCGAAAATGAAGAACATCACATTGATGCGCCAGATTTGCTCTTCAGGAAAGAACCCATAAATAAACTGGCTCAGACGAGCAATGATAAAGACCCAGCAAGCGCCTTCACCACTGCAGTCATCCCTGGTAGAGCCGACAAAGTCCGCATCGAACAGGCCCCAATTTATAAACCAGCTGATCCCGAACAAAATCAAAAAGGCAGCAGCGACTGTCAGTACCGAGTTGATAGGGCCTGTAAACAGGTGGGCACGCATCCAGCCAACCGCACCAATGGTATTCGGGGGAGGTGGCTGATCCGGTAATGGTTTGAATTCACTCATCTCAGACTACCTCTCAATCAGTGCAATACGCTTGTTGTACCAGTTCATCAATGCCGATGTTGTCAGGCTCAAGGTGAGATAGACCCCCATCGTCATGAAGATAATTTCCACTGCCTGACCTGTTTGGTTCAGCGTCGTTCCGGCGAAAACAGACACCAGGTCCGGATAGCCGATTGCCGTGGCCAGAGAAGAGTTCTTGGTCAGGTTGAGATACTGATTCGTCAGAGGTGGAATGATTACGCGCATGGCTTGCGGAATGATGATCAGTCGCAACCGTTGCCCGTTAGTCAGTCCAAGAGCATTTGCTGCTTCACTCTGGCCGTGTGGAACCGCTTCAATACCTGAACGTACAACTTCGGCAATAAATGCAGCAGTGTAGATGGTCAGGGCCAGAAGCAGGGCCATCAGCTCAGGAATAATCGTCATTCCGTTTTGGAAATTAAAGCCTTTCAATTCAGGATACTCCAGGTGCATAGGAGAGCCTGAGATGAAAAAGACGATCAGCGGTAATCCCAAGAGAATGCCGAGAGAAGGGAAGAAGAGAGGGAAGGTTTTACCCGTCGTGAGTTGACGCTTCTTCTCGTATTTCACCATCCCGATAATGATGGCAATCGCCGCAAAAATGGCAATCCAGACTACGCCGAAACCATCTTCTGCAATAGGTTCAGGCATGTACAGGCCACGAACATTGAAGAATATGGAGTCGCCGAGATTCATACTCTCGCGCGGACTTGGCAATGCGCGAAGTACCGCAAAGTACCAGAAGAAAATTTGCAGCAGCAGAGGAATATTACGGAATATCTCAATATACACAGTTGCCAGTTTGGCGATCAGCCAGTTCTTTGACAGCCTTGCAATACCAATAATAAATCCAAGGACGGTTGCCAGAATAATGCCCAGGAATGAAACCAGGACGGTATTCAATAAGCCGACAATAAAGGTCCGGCCATAGGTGTAGGTCTCGTCAAACGGGACCAGGGTCTGAATGATACCAAAGCCGGCAGTGTCGTTTAAAAACGCAAAACCGGTTGTGATACCCCGCGCCTCCATATTCGTCAGCGCATTGTTAATAATATACAGGAAGAAAGCGACGACCGCCCCTACAGCAAGTATCTGGAATATAACCGAACGTACTGCAGGATCGTTCCAAAAACTGGTTTTCGCTTTTCCCTGTTCGTTGAGTTGATTTGCCACTCAGTGATCTCCCCGGGTGATGTCAAAGGAGTTGTATAATTGAGTTTTTGAACAGGTTAAGGGCGCACAGGATGTGCGCCCGAATATCAGGTCGCTTTATTAGCGGATAGGGGGAGCGTACTGCAGACCACCTTTAGTCCACAATGCGTTCAGACCACGAGAGATTCCCAGAGCAGAACCGGAACCAACATTACGCTCGAACATTTCGCCGTAGTTACCTACCTGCTTAACGATGTTGTACGCCCAGGTATCGTCCAGACCAAGGTTTTTGCCTTGTCCTGCTTCAGTACCGAGCAGACGCTGAACGTTAGGGTTAGTGCTTGACTTCATCTGGTCAACATTAGAAGTGGTTACACCCAGCTCTTCAGCGGTAACCAGTGCGAACATGGACCACTTAACGATGTTGAACCACTGATCGTCGCCTTGACGAACAACAGGACCCAGAGGCTCTTTAGAGATAACTTCTGGCAGAACCATGGCTGAATCTGGCTTGGACAGCTTGATGCGCAGAGCATACAGCTGAGACTGGTCAGAAGTCAGAACGTCACAACGACCTGCTTCGAAACCTTGTACAGTTTGGTCAGAGGTATCAAATACGACTGGCTGGTATTTCATGCCCAGCTCACGGAAATAGTCAGCCAGGTTCAACTCAGTGGTGGTACCGGCCTGAATACATACCGCAGCACCGTCGAGTTCTTTAGCGCTTTTCACGCCCAGCTCTTTGCTGACCATGAAGCCTTGACCGTCATAATAGTTAACACCAGCGAAGTTCAGACCCAGTGAACCGTCACGGGTAAGAGTCCAGGTGGTGTTACGTGAAAGCATGTCAACTTCGCCGGATTGCAGAGCGGTAAAACGCTCCTTGGCGTTCAGAGGGATGTATTTAACTTTGCTTGCGTCGCCCAAGGTAGCAGCTGCAACCGCGCGGCAAACATCAACGTCCAATCCTGTCCAGTTACCTTTGTCGTCAGGGTTGGAGAAGCCGGGGAGGCCTGTGCTGACGCCGCATTGTACGAAGCCTTTTTTCTTTACGTCGTCCAAAGTAGCTGCCAAAGAAGCGGTTGAAACCGCTACGAGACCCAGCGCCGCAACAGCGGAAACGAGTTGTTTCTTCATTGTATACCCTCGGTTGGTTGTTTATCGTTCGTTTTTATGACCCGATTTAAGTTAGCACAGTGTTTTTTAGAAAACGAGAACTGTTTGGATAAAAGAAATCGCTGTTTCGGTAATTACTTATGAGGCGCAAAGTTGCGATTCTGTCACATAATGTGTGCTTATAACTTATTGAAAATAAAGAAATAAAAAAGCTTACTTGGCAAAGGTGATAAAAAATTCGTGCTTTAAGTTGGCGCAATTTTTTGCGATCAGGACTCATAGGAGTGCACTTTCGTTTTTCGATGATGTTGGTCTGTCATCTTTGTGTATGAATTATGCTTGTTTATATCTTGCTCAAGTTGTTTGTCATTTGTTCGAAACAGTGTGAGCGATCAGGTCATCCTAATATCTAATGCTTGGCTCTTATATATATAGTGCAAAATGAAGACTTGGAAAAATTTCAGGGATATTTGAGGTGAAATATGTCCATTCGACCACGTCGCTCTGTACTGTATATGTCGGGTGCCAATTCCCGTTCTTTGGAGAAAGCACAAAACCTAAAAGTAGATAGTCTGATTTTTGATCTGGAGGATGCTGTTGCTCCTGAGCAGAAGGTGGTCGCAAGGGAAAAGGTCAGCAATGCTCTCGATAGCTTCGACTATTCTCACCGGGAAAAAGTGATTCGCATTAATACCATCGATAGCGTATGGGGAAAGGCAGATCTGGCCGCGGCGTTGTCATCAAAGGTTGATGCCATCCTGTTACCGAAAGTGGAGTCCGCGGATACGGTGAAAGAGGTGGGGGCCATGATGGATCAGGCGGATCCCAAACGCCGCATTGCTTTATGGGCGATGATTGAAACCCCTCTGGGAGTATTGAATGTTCAGTCAATTGCCACTTCGAGCCCCCGCCTGGATTGTCTGGTAATGGGAACTTCGGACTTGATCAAAGACCTTCATGCCAGATCGACTCAGGACCGTGGTCCTATTTTGGTGTCATTGCATTTATGTTTATTGGCCGCCCGTGCTCATGGCTTGTCTATTCTTGACGGTGTCCATGTGGACTTAAAAGACCTGCCGGGTTTAAAAGCTGTCGCCATGCAGGGCAGAAATATGGGATTTGACGGCAAGACGGTCATTCATCCCAATCAGATCGATATTGTGAATGAAGTATTCTCGCCATCACCGGTTGAAGTGGAGCAGGCAAGACTGATCGTTCGAGCCTGGCAGGAAGCGTTGGACGAAGGTAAGGGAGTATGTGTTGTGAATGGGAAACTGGTAGAGAAACTTCACGTGGATGAAGCCAATCGTATCCTGTCATTGACTCGGGCCATTGCCGGGCAGCAGGATTATTGATCGTTCTACAGATGATTGTTTCACAACGGCTCGCTCCAGAGATGATCGCATCATAGAGCCTATCGTTGATTTCTCGGAGTCGAAGGTTCTGAGCTGAACCTCTGGCTTCGGGAGTAAGTACAGCATCTTTAAATCATCATCATTTTTAAAACACCATCTTTTAAACTTGTCACCATTGCTTCCCGCAGGCCATTATTGTTATCACATAGATAATTAAATAATGAACAGGTAACGGAGCCCTGCATGAAGGACGCTTCCGATATCACTCTTACCAAGCCGCAGATACTGGTCGAGCTGGGTAGAGTGCTCCCCACAAATTGTATTATTGAAGATGAGGAAACGCTCCGCCCATATGAATGTGATGGGTTGTCCGTCTATTGTGAAATGCCGCTTGTCGTGGTGATCCCTGAGACGGTTCAGCAACTGCAGGCAGTCGTAAGGCTGTGTCACCAACATGCGATACCACTGGTAGCCAGAGGGGCGGGTACAGGGTTGTGTGCTGGCGCTATGCCACATGCACAGGGAGTGGTTGTTTCACTTGCCCGCTTTAACCGCATTATTGATATTGATGAAGATGCCCGGACGGCACGAGTACAGCCCGGTGTGCGTAATCTTGCTATCAGTGAAGCGGTTGGAGAATTCGGTCTTTATTATGCACCGGATCCGTCTTCCCAGATTGCCTGTACGATTGGTGGCAATGTGGCGGAAAACTCCGGTGGTGTGCACTGTCTTAAATATGGGCTGACGGTTCACAATGTTCTGGCATTTGACATGTTAACGGCAGAAGGCGACCTCGTAACCATTGGGCACCAAGGATTGGACGGCGCTGGTTTTGACCTGTTGGCTTTGCTCATTGGATCAGAGGGAATGCTGGGTATTGTGACTGAAATCACCGTGAAGTTATTGCCCAGGCCAGAGGTGGCCCAGGTGGTTATGGCCGCATTTGATGACGTGGAAAAAGCAGCAAATGCCGTGGCAGATATTATCGGCGCCGGAATAATTCCCGGGGGGCTTGAGATGATGGACAGTCACGCTATTCGGGCCGCTGAGGAATACTGTCATGCCGGCTATCCTATCGATGCTGAAGCACTACTATTATGTGAGATTGACGGTACGCTTGAAGAAGTTCAGGAACATATACTCCGGGTTGAAAATTTGTTTCGGCAACTCGGGGCGATTGCCGTTCGCACATCCAATAATGAAGAAGAGCGGATGCTTTTATGGAAGGGGCGCAAGTCCGCGTTTCCTGCTGTAGGGCGTATTTCACCTGACTACTATTGCATGGATGGTACGATTCCCCGCAGCCAGCTCTCCAATGTATTAAAGCGTATGAATGAAATGTCTGAGCAATACGGGTTGCGGGTGGCGAACGTATTCCATGCCGGGGATGGGAACCTTCACCCCCTGATTCTGTTTGACGCCAATGTTCCTGGCGAGCTGGAAAAAACAGAAGAGTTCGGAGGCAAAATTCTGGAGCTGTGTGTTGAGGTCGGTGGCTGTATTACGGGAGAGCATGGGGTGGGTGTAGAAAAGCTCAGGCAAATGCATGCTCAGTTTAATGACGAAGAGCTGTCCCAGTTCCATCGCATAAAAGAAGCATTTGATCCCAAGGGAATATTGAATCCCGGTAAGGGGATTCCTGTGTTAAAGCGATGTCAGGAATATCGATCAATTGAAGCGGCGAAGTGATATGTCGGCATCATACTAAGTGTCGATAGAAGGGCAGAACAACCAGAACGGCCAGAGACAAATAATGACGCCGGGTATTCGGAAGCAATGAACAAAGATATTTCTTCAGAGTTAGTGGATCAGGTTTCAGCTGCGAAATCTACTCTGCAACCCCTGAACATTGTGGGTGGCGGCAGTAAAGAATTTCTAGGCAGAGTATCTGAAGGCCAGCCCCTACATATGCGGGAACACTGCGGTATTGTGGACTATTCTCCCTCTGAACTGGTGATGACTGCTCGTGCAGGTACGCCGCTGGTGGACCTGATTGATCTCTTGGACCAGCACCATCAGATGCTGGCCTTCGAGCCACCGTTATATAACGGCCAAGCTACCCTGGGGGGAACCCTGGCAACCAATAGTTCTGGTCCTTCCAGGCCCTGGCGTGGTGCTGTCCGAGATTCGGTATTGGGTATTAGGCTGATTAATGGCGAGGGTCAGCATTTGAGATTTGGTGGCGTCGTCATGAAAAATGTCGCCGGTTACGATTTGTCGCGATTTCAGGCTGGTGCGATGGGATCCCTTGGCGTGATCACTGAAGTCAGTTTTAAAGTATTACCGAAACCGGCTACTGAGAAAACGCTTACCTTTGAGCTTTCGCAAGCTGATGCGATTCAAAAATTAACGCAATGGCAAAAGCAACCCAAACCCATATCGGCTGCAGTGTGGGTTGATGGCGTACTGTCCATTCGCTTGTCCGGTGCTCAGAGAGCTGTCGACGGCACCAGCAGGCAGTGGGGAGGTGAGTTAATGGACGAGAAAGAAGCCACTTTATTCTGGGAATCGATCAGGGAACAGACCCATCGTTTCTTTCATGATAGTCGCCCCTTGTGGCGTTTTTCTGTCAAGTCCTCCCTGGCAGCAACAGGCGATGATGCTATGGTGGATTGGGGGGGCGCTATACGCTGGGTTAGAAGGGAGGCATCTCTACCAAACATGGTGCAACAGGCTATTCCAATGGAGGGACAGGTGAGCCTGTATCGCAATGGTGATCGTGAAGCCGAAGTTTTTGCACCATTGCCGACACCAATGAAACAGCTTCATCAGCAGATAAAAAGGGCAATGGATCCCTACGGCATTTTCAATCCCGGACGGCTATATAGTTGGCTTTAAATAGTAGTTGGCTCTAAATAACAGCAGGCTCTAAATAATAGTTGGCTCTAAATAAAAACAGCTCTGGACAGAATAAAAGACGGCATTGAATGAAAACTGATATTCACGACAAGTACAAAAACACCCCTCAGGGGCGCGAAGCTGAATCGATATTAAGATCGTGTGTTCATTGTGGATTTTGTACAGCGACCTGTCCGACGTATCAGGAATTGAACGATGAACGTGACGGCCCGAGAGGGCGGATATATCTGATCAAACAGTTACTCGAAACTGATCGGGTAAGTGAGAAGACATTAACCCACCTTGATCGATGCCTGACCTGTCGAAGCTGTGAGACCACCTGTCCTTCTGGTGTGGAGTACGGGCACTTATTGGATATCGGTCGGGAAATCATAGAGCAAAAAATAGATCGGCCGCTAAATGAAAGGGTTATGCGGTGGGGGCTGCGTCGAGTACTGCCGAATGAGCCTCTCTTCTCATTATTGCTTAAGATCGGCCAAACGATCAGGCCGATTTTGCCTGATACGATGAGGGAAAAGGTCCCCCCTAAACAGGATCGTCCAGTGTGGCCGATACCTAAACATCCACGCAGGATGATTGCTTTAAAGGGGTGTGTGCAAGGCGCGGCGACTCCTGAGACCAATGCCGCTGCGGCCAGAGTCCTGGATCGACTGGGCATTACGTTGCAGGAGATAGCGGGCGCCGGGTGTTGTGGAGCGGTTAACTATCACCTTGCTGATTCTGGCACAGCGAAAAAGCATGTACGTCATAATATTGATGCCTGGTGGCCTCACGTGGAAGCTGGAGTGGAAGCTCTGGTTATGACGGCCTCAGGTTGTGGTGTGATGGTGAAGGATTATGGCTACATTCTGAAAGACGATGCTGAATATGCGGATAAAGCCAGCCGGATATCGGCCATGACCTATGATCTGAGTGAAATCCTCGCGCACGAAGATATCTCGGCGCTCAAGGTGAAATCAGTTGAGAAAGTGGCGGTTCATTGCCCTTGTACACTTCAGCACGGGCAAAAGCTTCCCCAGGCATTGGAGGATGTTTTCAACCGACTCGGAGTCAGTCTGGCAAAAACCAGGGACAAACACCTCTGCTGTGGATCGGCAGGAACCTATTCAATCCTGCAGCCGGAAATGAGCCAAAAACTTTTGGACAATAAACTCACTGCACTCAGCGTCGATTCACCGGACGTTATTGCGACGGCAAATATCGGATGTCAGCTCCATCTTGCGTCTAAATCCGATGTGCCGGTGAGGCATTGGATTGAATTGGTTGATCACTTTATGTCCTGATCAAGGTGCCTGTTACATTCATAAGTCGGCTCTTCAATTTCAGCTTTTTAGCCAATATCCCTAAACCCATCTCGTAAGTGTTAGTTTGTCCTGTTTGGCGGATTTTCATATTTAGCATCCTCTCTTGCTTTCTTTTTTGTCTTTTAATTTATTGTTTTGTAAGGAATAAATTTCGCAGGTAGTTTATTCCCCTACAACTTTCGTTTAGCTCAAACGCGTAGTTCAGAGCCTGTGGATTAGGCCATCTGAGGTTGAATGTCTCACATTCCTTGTAGGAAATATCTCACACGTCAATTGATTGGCTTTGGGTAAAGTTCGGACTCGTAGAGTAGTGATTCATGGAGGCAGTAGAAATGGATAACACTCAGAGTGAAATGTTTGTATGCCCTTTTTGCGAGAGTCAGAGTTTTATGGAAATGGTGCCGCTGATGGGATCCATCACCGGTTCCAATCCTCTGGAAATTCGGAACATCACCTGCTTGGGATGTCATAAAGAATTCGAATGCAGAATGTCGGACAAGCCATAAAGTCTGCCTGGGGAAACCGTCTTACCAGCAGGGCAACACAAGTCACGATATGACGTGACATCAGATTTGTATATCAATGATTGTTTAACCCGTTAGTTAATTCCCGAATCCGGGGAAGTGAGGAAGCTATGTCCGGGAGACTTAAGGCAATGGTAGTTGATTGGAAAGACAGAATCCTGAAGGAGTATGTCAGCAGGTATCATTATCTGGAGTTGCTCTACAGTGAGGTCGCGTTGATTCACTACCGTTGTGAATTGGTTCGGGACGAAATGAATATTCCTGCATACGGCGGCATGAACCGTCGGTTGTTGGCCTTTATGATTGGTGCGATTGAAGGATTTCTGAAATCCAGTTTCGCCGGATCTCAAAACTCAAAGTCCGAGATGTTCCACCTGGTGACCATCACCTATGGCTATTTGATTCTCAAAGAAGGAGTAGTTTCCAACGAAGGAGAATGGTGTGCCTATATTGCACGGGTTCAGGATGCAATGGATACTGAGCACGGGTGGTACTACAAGCTGGGAATGGAGTCATTCAATACTTCTGACCCGGAAGAGGATATCGCATTGTGGGAGGCTCTGAAGGATCAGCTACATGACTGTCGTGAAAAACAGAAACTGGCCATGCAAGAGCCACCAGCCAGATTTAACGAGAAAAGCCCAAGAGTTCGTTGTGCACTCTGTCCCACTATTGTGGTTGCCAGCAATGCTAAAAAATATATGAATGTTTTGATCTGTCCGGACTGCGGACGTGCTAAAGGTATTGAGTAAGCAGCACTGTGGTAACTTCTGTAATTCCTGTCGACTGGCATTGTGGCTGTCCCGGATGAAACTTCGGAAGTGACAGCCGTCAATCTGATGAGTGCGACAGCCCCCTAGCAAAAAGACTAGGTTCTCCCTTCTTTACTCCTTCATCATGTATGCTTGAACTCCCTATTGCCGGTGACAGGATTTCTGGCAGAGGAAAATCAAAGTCAGATGCGGAGGGGTTATGGTAATTAAAGTTGGGCTTATCGGTCTTGGACTATCCGGAAAAACCTTCCACTTTCCCTTCTATAAAGTACTTCCTGAATATCAATTGAGTGCCGTACTGAGCCGGCAGACAGACGTTGTGGCAGAAATCGCGCCCGAAGCGATCTGTGTTCAGAGTCTTGATCAGTTGCTCGTGGCGGATGTGGATTTGGTCGTCATTACAGCCCCCAATACTGAGCACTTTCCCTACGCCAAAGCGGCACTGGAAGCTGGAAAGCATGTCGTGCTGGAAAAGCCATTTGTGAATTCGGTGGCTGAGGGGCAAGAGCTGATTCAACTGGCAGAAAAAAAGCAGAGGATTCTCAGTGTCTACCACAACAGGCGCTGGGATGGAGATTTCCTGACAATTAAAAAGATGTTGTCGGAAAATAAACTCGGGTCAATTTCCCATTACGAAAGCCATTTTGATCGTTTCCGTCCTGAGCCCAGGGAGCGGTGGAGAGAAACGCCGTTACCGGGATCGGGAATTCTTTATGACCTGGGGTCTCATCTGATTGATCAGGCGCTCGTCCTGTTTGGTGTCCCCGCCACGATCTCGGCAACGGTCAAGGCGATGAGGGAAAACTCTGAGGTGGATGACTATATTCACTTGCTGCTGGAATACCCTTCCAGGCAGGTGATCTTACATGCCAGTATGCTGACACCTCTGCCGGGTCCTCGATTCTGTATTCATGGCAGTTTGGGAACCTTTATAAAGTCTGGACTGGATCCGCAGGAGGACAGGCTGAAAGACGGTGTTTTGCCGGACCATCCGGATTGGGCGCAGGAGCAGGCCGCTTCGTTTGGTCATATCACTCATGCTGACGGAAGCAGTGTGGTCGTGCCTACGGAAGTAGGGGGATATCAGCACTACTATCAAGCGTTAGGCAATGCTATCAAACACGGAGCCGCCAATCCGGTTCCGCCTGAACAGGCGTTAAGAGTGATTCAGTTAATTGAACTGGCAGGACAGTCCTATAATACCGGTCAGCGGCTGGCCGTCCCCGAACTCTAAGGCTGTAGTTTCAGCCCCTGGAAAAAACAGGAAGCGGTAGCGTTAAGCAACGCAACGCCGCCGTTTTCTTTCACGCCATCGTGATTTTCCGTCCGCGAGAGAATGAGCAGTTGTCTGCCACTTTTGGTCTGTCCTACGCTTAGCCGGTCGACGGCAAAGACGTCTAATATATTAACCCCCTGATCTGAGCATCTGACCCGGCAGGCTGAAGCATCGGAAATCGCCCGCTTAACGGGAAGTTCACACTGATAACGAAGCATCGTGAAATTGACACCGTAGGCTTTCATCAAGGCCCGTACATCTGAATCATCGTAAATGATGCCTTCAAATCCAACGGCATTGGGGATTGTAGGATCAGGAGGGGAAGTGGATACGGCTGCCTGGGAGGTTCCAAACACGAGTATCGAAAGAATGAATGGTGTCAGTGATTTTAGAATCCATTTCATGGGACCGTTCGCCTTGCTTTCTATCATCCGAATTCGAAATTTTCCAGAGTCCGCCATTGACAGACTTTGGCATCATCACCCGGAAATGAAAAAAAGAAAAGCCCTGCGACGCAGAGCTTAAGGGGCGTGAATATTTCTCAGTGTTACAAGGTTCAGGACTTGGCCCGGTTGTCCAGACTGAAAGGACCGGCTCCTGCAACCATCAATCCCAGAAAGCCTCCTGCAACTGCCAGGTTTTTCATGAACAGGATTGATTGCATTTGATCGTCGAAATTGCTGTGGAAAACCAGAGCTGCCATTAGTGTAAAACCGGCAAGCAGGAGAGCGGCCAGGCGTGTCTGGAATCCGATCACTATCAATATACCCAAACCAATTTCAGCCAGGATCACTACGGGGAGCATCATTCCCGGAATGCCAAAGGCTTGCATATATCCTTGGGTGCCTTCGAAGCCAGATATTTTGCTAATGCCTGCCATAATGAACATGACAGCCAGAAAAATTCGGGCAGGCACCAAAAACAAGGTGTTGGACAGAATCTTATTCATCGCGAAATCCTCCTCTTCAGTTGATGAAGGTAGATTATATCCGTTGTGGTAGAAAGAAAATGTGCTTATTTTTATTAAAATATTCTAAAAATTAGAAAGAATGCTGTTCTAGGAGTTTTATGGACCTTTCTCATGTGGACCTGTCTCGCATGGATCTTCCATATATAGATCTTTCATACACAGATCTTCCTTACGCAGATCTTTCTTGCGTGGATCTTTCACGCATATATGTTTAGGCCCTTCAGCTCCCAAATGGTGCCTGACGTATCATATTCAAAAAGCCGAATCTGCTCATAAGTGCTATCCGTGAACATGGCCGGATGGCCTTTTCTTTTTTGAATATGTCCACGAGTGCTGATTTGAATGCCCCTCGCGGATAGTTATTGAGTACAGTCTCTCTATCAGGCTTGGCAATCGAGCCATAACGGAGCCCTATAACATCGCAGGCAGTGCCTGCATTGAGGTAATGCGCCAGCCACCCATGTTCGTGCCCGCACACGGCCGGGTTCAGGTGTAATGTGATTGCGTTGTAAATAGTATCTCTGGTCGAGTTATCTACGTCGTGCTGAAGCATGAATTGGTCGCCGGCTTCAGCACTTTCCAATGTAAAACATTCAGCCCCTTCCATTTGATCATGAAAAGAATCCGTCAGACCTAAATCGTGAAACAGGCAACTGAGATAAAGGGTTTCATCGTCCATGCTTTGCCTGTCCGCCAGTTTTAACAGACTGCCCCAGAAATAAGCTCGGATACTGTGATTGAACAACTCATCACTGGCCAGGCCGCGTACATACTCCTGTGAAGCTTTTACCAGGATGGTGTCCGGCACTGAAACGCGATCCAGTAACGCCTCTGTGGATTTCCAGGACTTGTTTCGGGAAATGACTGGAAGGTTGGTTTTCAGTTGGACTTTTATGCTTGAGCGAATGTAGTGCATCTGGTCCCAAAAGGTCATTCGACCTTTGCTTGTCAGTGCCCAATGCCTGGTTCCTAAACGAGTTGCTGCCATAACGCCTCCTGAAATGTCTGCTCAAGAACATATCACCTGTTCCAGATTTTGAGGGAGGGAGTTTGTGACATCGATGAGGGCTTAAGTGCCATTGGGAACAGGGATGCTTTGCGCCACTGAGTGTCACTGCCGCCAATGGCGATCAAGTGGCACAAAAAAAGCCTGTCATACGACAGGCTTTCTCGTTAAGAACCGCTGCTGTTGCTTATCAGGACGACGGTCTATTGAAGCTGCCGTTTATCGGCAGTGCTGATCAATGAACATGCTTCCCTGGACGATAACTACCACTGTAACGAAGCACCGGTTTGATACTCGGTGACCCGGGTTTCAAAGAAGTTCTTTTCCTTTCTCATGCTGGCTTGTTCATCCAGCCAGGGAAGGGCATTGGTTGCTCCCGGGAAAGGCTCTGCCAACTTTAGTTGCTTGGCTCTGCGGTTGGCGATGAATCGGAACTGTTCTGTATGGTCCTCAGCGGTATAGCCCAGAATAGGTTCTTTCAGCAGGAAGCGGGCATAGGCGTTTTCAGCGGCTTCTGCTTCCTCCCACATATGTTGCAGGGCTTTAGGATCAAGGACGACGTTCTCCTCTTTGATGATCTGCTTGACGACTCTGATGCCGAAGGCGCAATGCATGACTTCGTCGCGCATGATGTATTGCAATTGCTCGCCGGTACCTTTCATCAGACCGCGTCGCTGTAAAGCGAATATCGGGCTGAATCCGTTGTAGAACCAACAGCCTTCAAAAATTCCGGCAAAGAATATATAGGCCATGACGAATGTATGCAGATCGTCACGATTTCGAAGATCGATATCCGGGCGAAGCAGGGCGCTGATCCGCTCGTTACCCATCTTGATCTTTCGATGAATAGCGGGAATCACCCGATAGCGGTTATAGATTTCACTTTGATCCAGACCGATGGTTTCAATGCAATGCTGGTAGGTCCAGGTATGCAGAGACTCTTCATAAACCTGCCTGGCTTGGTAGATCTGCAGCTCCGGAGCACTCATTTTCTCCATGACAGCCAAACCGATATTGCGCATGGCCAGGATATCGGAGGTGGTCAGGTAAGCGAGCACGTTTTCGTAAACATGCCGCTCTTCCAGCGTCAGTTTGTGATGATAATCGTGAACATCCTGGGACATATTGATGTCCAGCGGAGTCCAGTGATTCTTGTTGGCGTTGAGGAAAAACTCCCAGGCCCAGGGGTACTTGAACGGTGCCAGTTGGTTGATATCTGTCAGTCCGTTGATAACCCTTTTGTCTTCCGGATTCACCGGGGCAACGGACTCCGGTGTTTCCTCGGATAATTCAATCTGTGGTGTGGCAGCCTTCGTTGCTTCCGTTACTGGGGATTCTGCAAATGTTGGTGCAGGTACAGAAGGAATTGTCGCTGCCAGAGGATCGTCCCAGTTGGGGGTAAAGTTGGAATATTGGGTAGTCATTGTCTTGATCTCTTTTGTCTGGTCTCTGATCAGGGCCTATTGGCAGGCTTCACAATCCGGGTCGAGAATGGAACAGAATTTGGGTTCAGGCTGGCCGGCCCCAAGTTCAAACTCGTCCGATTCAGGCAGGGGTTCTTTCTCTTCCGCCTGTACTGAGACTTTTTCCATTTGTGTTGCCCCGAGCGATCTCAGGTAATAGGTGGTTTTCAACCCGCGTGACCAGGCTAGCTTGTATAGGTTGTCCAGCTTTTTGCCGGATGGCTCCGCCATATAGAGGTTCAGACTCTGTCCCTGATCAATCCATTTCTGGCGGCGTGCAGCAGCTTCGACCAACCAGCGGGGATCAATTTCAAAAGCGGTTTTGAAGAGTACCTTTACTTCGTCCGGAATTCGGTCGATTTGAGCCACTGAGCCGTCAAAGTATTTGAGGTCGTTAACCATGACGGAGTCCCACAAATTGCGACTCTTCAATTCTTTCACCAGCCAGGGGTTGATAACGGTGAACTCGCCAGACAGGTTCGACTTTACAAACAGGTTCTGATACGTCGGCTCAATCGACTGGGACACTCCGACAATATTGGAAATAGTGGCGGTTGGGGCGATCGCCATAACATTGGAGTTGCGCATTCCCTGGTGCTTAATTTTTTCCCGCAGACTATCCCAATCCAACTGGGCCGCTTTGTCCAGCACCGCATAGCGACTGCCACGGGACTCTTCCAGCAGGCGTAGTGAATCAATGGGAAGTATTCCCTGGCTCCAGAGGCTGCCTTCGTATGTTTCGTAGGAACCACGTTCAACTGCCAGATTTGTCGAAGCCTGTAAAGCAAAGTAGCTGATCAGCTCCATGGACTGATCGGCGAAGTGCACCGCTTCCACACTTTCATATGGCAGGCCCAACTGATAGAGAGCATCCTGGAAACCCATCAGTCCCATACCGACAGGACGATGCCGCAGATTGGCTCGTTCCGCCTGGGGAACCGCGTAGTAATTGATATCGATAACGTTATCGAGCATACGGACTGCGGTGTTGACGGTTTTTTGCAGACGGTTGCTATCGAGTTCACCGTTTCGGATATGGTTGACGAGATTGATGGAACCCAGGTTGCAAACCGCAATCTCGTCTTCACTGGTATTCAGTGTGATTTCCGTGCACAGGTTGGAGGAGTGCACAACACCTGCGTGTTGTTGTGGTGAGCGAAGGTTGCAAGGATCTTTAAAGGTGATCCAGGGATGGCCGGTCTCAAACAGCATGGACAGCATTTTGCGCCATAGCGTCTGAGCCTGGACCTTTTTGTACAGAGTAATCTGGCCGGACTCCACCAGTTGCTCATAATGGTGATAGCGGTCCTCGAATTCCTGGCCATAGAGATCATGCAGATCCGGAACATCGCTGGGAGAAAACAAGGTCCAGTGGCTGTCTTCAAAAACACGTTTCATGAACAGATCCGGGATCCAGTTTGCACTGTTCATGTCATGGGTTCTGCGACGTTCGTCTCCGGTATTCTTGCGAAGTTCCAGGAACTCTTCAATGTCCAGGTGCCAGCTTTCCAGATAGGCACATACAGCTCCTTTTCGTTTGCCGCCCTGATTCACTGCAACAGCTGTATCGTTCACCACTTTCAGGAAAGGGACGACCCCCTGGGATTTACCGTTAGTACCTTTAATGTGGGAGCCCAGAGCCCTGACCGGTGTCCAGTCATTCCCAAGGCCGCCGGCCCACTTGGACAATAGAGCGTTGTCCTTCATGGCGTTATAGATGCCTGAGAGATCGTCCGGCACGGTGGTCAGATAGCAGGATGACAATTGTGGTCGATTGGTGCCGGCGTTAAAGAGTGTCGGTGTGGAGCACATGTAATCGAATGACGACAGCAGTTCATAGAATTCAATCGCACGAGTATTAATATCGTCTTCCTGCAACGCCAGCCCCATCGCTACCCGCATGAAGAATACCTGTGGCAGCTCCAGACGGTTATCATTCCAGTGCAGGAAGTAACGGTCATAGAGAGTCTGCAGGCCGAGATAATTAAACTGCCTGTCCCGATCGGCTTTCAGTTCCTGTCCCAGGCGCTCCAGATCGAACTCCTTCAGTTTTGGGCTCAGCAGCTCCAGTTCGATGCCTTTCTCGATGGTCTGCTGGAAAGTTGTGGGATACAGCCCGGCCATTTCAGATTCTGTTGCCGCATCGGTCAAGCCAAGAAAGCTCAGGACTTCAGATCGTAACCCGTCCAATAACAATCGGGCGCTGACCAGTGAGTAGTTGGGCTCGGCTTCAATCAGCGGACGGGCAGCCATCACCAGCGCGGTATTCACTTCTTTGAACTTCACACCGTTGTAAAGGTTCTTGAGGGCGCTGGAGGTTATCTTCTCTGCATCAACACCTTCAAGGCCTGAGCATGCGTCCTGAATCACGGTACGCATGCGGGCGATATTCAAAGGCGCCTGGGAGCCATCGGCATTGACCACATTAATGCTGGGGTGAGCTTCTTCGGGGGCGACAGGCGTGCTCAGGCGTTGCTTGGCATGTTCTTCGCGATAGAGCACGTAGGCCCTGGCTACTTTATGGAATCCCGAACGCATGAGGCCCAGTTCCACCAGATCCTGAATTTCCTCGATATGGACGGTTCCGCCCTCCGGCAGGCGTCGTCTGATGCGTGCCGAAATGTCTTTTACCAACGCGTTGGCCGCGTCCCTTACCCGGGCTGAACCGGAAGCCGGATCACCTTCAACGGCGAGAAACGCTTTGGTAACGGCTAGGGCAATCTTTTGATCTTGATAGGGAACAGCCTGACCATTGCGTTTGATCACGTGAAGTGTGCTGGCCTGGGAAGTGTTACTGGTCTGGGAGATATTACTAGTCTGGGAGATATTAATAGGAGGCTGGGACGGCAACCCGGTGTCAGTCATATCATGTACCTGTATCGCGTAAAAGGTTGTACTTCGCGAAGACAGGAGCTGATAGTCGCATGTCGGACGTTGCCGATTCGGTTGCCAGAATTTGGCCGTAACGAATTCAAAAGCCGTCAGATATACGGAGTAGCTGCGCTATCTCTAGCCCTGGTTCGCGAAGGCTTGTTAGCTGGCCGGAGGCTCCGGCGATATCTTTGGCAGGTCTTCGGACTCAGGGGCGAGAGAGGTGGTATTTCACCACTTCACCTACGACGACGGCTTCCCATTGCATTAACGATTTTCGTCAAGTGGACAACAGTGCCATTAGGTGAGCATCTTAAAACGATGCCCTTGTCGTCTTCGTTCCCCTATACCGCTGCGCGTCAGTTCCGGATTCTCACCGGATTCCCTCTTAGTGCGGCGTCCATATCTCTACGTCAGAGCTTTCGTCAGGTATGACAGTAATATGCCCATCGGTTATTCTTTGGACTAGATATGGGTGGCAAACCAAAGTCTGGGTACTATATATAGTTGTCTTTGGGTTGTAAATACTGCCTGGTGTCGAGCCTGCTTTCCGGACCGCCGATTAGGTGGCATATCATCCATTTTCCCTATTGGTTTGGTGGGATAATCCGGGTAGTCTAGGCCGTCAACGCAATGATATGTCGGTTAGTGAGCACTTTTCTGAACAGAATTCGGATAACGCGATTGAACAGAATTCTGGATAACCAGCGGTTATCTGTTCTGAATCAAAAAGGCTGACTGAATCTTTGTTATGGTTTGCGCACCAACTCCCACGCTATCTGGCCGTTAAACTGAAAGCAGTCTTTCAGTGAAAAGTACGATTCAAATAAAAGATTGCGTTTCAAAATAAGAGAAAATGTGCGTTGGTTGGCGGAATCGGACAATGGAAATTAACTTTGTGTGCCTCTTGTTACATCGTATATAGTAGCGCCCTGTGAGTAGTCTATGCTTGACAAAATGTCGTGATTCGATGAGGTCATCTGCAGATGACTGATATCCATAGTTTTTGACTGACTGACATGTGCTCGCGTTGTTGTTTCGGAAGCAGGCTTTGAGAAGTATGTCCTGTTTTTTGAAACGAACTGTCGCAAATTGGCGACAGTGTAAGTTTTTGATCCAGAAGTTATTATCTAACCACCTTGGGTAATCTGTCGCCAATTAGAAACATATATCCGATACGCTGTGTATCTTTCGCAGTGGCAGGTGCGGAACAAAGATAAGAAAACTTCATTAAGCTGTTGAAACTTGAAGGATTTAAGATTTTGGCATTGGATATGCTGTTGTTTGGCGTGTGTCGTTCAGAGCGATAGGTTAAGGACATCATCCCTTGAAACCATGAGCTTGAATGGAAGCAGAACTATAGGTGTCCAACTAACAGAATAAAGGTAACTGCCGTGTTAGCAGAAAAAAAGGGTTTGTATTCAACGCCGCCACTGGAACCACTTCTCACCGCCTATGGAAGACCTGTTTCAGTATTGAAGGCTGACAGCCTTCGACATAAGGAAGAAGTTTTTAAGATTCGATACGAGGTGTACTGCAAGCATCTCGCCTATGAAAGTTCACAGAAGAATGCGAGAGGGCTTGAGACAGACATATATGATGGCTGGTCCAAGCACTTTCTGGTCAGGGACGAGTTGAGTGGTCGTTATGTCGGCACTCTTCGGCTGGTGATGCCGCACTCCCGCTCCTCTCAGGCCATTCCTATCGAGAATGTTTATACCAATGAATATTTCTCACCTGAGTTGGCTCCTTCACGTCTGGATTCCGGAACCTATATTGAGATCTCGCGCTTGGCCGTACTGCCGGACGCGGCAGCTATATCCAGTTCCTATTCCGTAGAGGTGTCCCGGCTTCTGTACCTGGGGGCTCTGGCGTATGTGCAGGAAAATCCAAAACTAAGGCATGTTTATTGTCTTATGGAAAAACGTCTGGCCAGAAGACTGTCATTTCTTGGAGTTCCCTTTATTCAGATAGGGGAGTATTTCGAGTTCAAGGGACAGCGGGCTCCGTTCTACGCAGGTAAGGGTGTGGTTAAGGAAAGCCTGAAAGGGGACTCAAAAATTATTTATGAACGCCTGCTGGCCAAAGAGCAGGAAGAAAATGAAAGTGCGTTGTCCTACAAGGTAGCCTGATTGCTCACCTTGTTCACTGCTGGCTGATTGTTCTGCATTGGTGGTCATTCTGGACTATTATGCCTGGGTCTGTTGCAGTTTTTTGCAGGCCCCGGATATAGCGATCTAGACCACTGCCGCGCTGATAACTGCCTGAATGGGAGTCCTCTCCTGTTTGGTTATAGCGGCCTATCATCCTCTGGAGGTTGATATGGCAAGAACTCCGACCGATTTACAGATCCTTGATCTGATTTTCGAACACCATCTTCCCGACTATCTTCGAGCCCCTCATAACGACCCGGTGAGACAGCATAAAAGCTATGTTCCTGTTGATCTGGAGTACGTTGCCAACTTTCTGGGTATTGACCTGACGCTTCTGACGAGTCGTCTGCTGGATCATTTGGATAAGAAATACCGTTATCAGGTAGAGAAGGATAGCTATGTTTTTCTGTTTTCTTCAGCCTTTGGACGGGGAGCCAGGCAGGACCAGTATGTTGTCAATTTTCCCTATTTGTCTTCAATTATCGCGGGTATGAGGGATGACAGCCGAAAATACCGGATCGCGACCAGTATGGCAGGAGTGTCATTGGTCATTTCAGTGACGTCTTTCCTGATTTCTGTGCTTGGACGCTAAATTTGAATGACGGGAAACTCTGTTAAATAGCGCTTAAATGATAACAAACCGTCATACCTATATTTTCGGGAGATATCATTCATGTCTGCTCAAGCTGCTAAGTCCAATGCTTCCCTTACCAGTTATATGCTGTTGGTCGTCTGGGCTATCTTGAGCGTGATTCTCTTGTCTGCTGTCGTAGTGGATGAGGCTGGCATTATGCCGTCCTTCGGAACGCCTCAATTTGACCATGTCATGGAACATTCCCAAACGGTCGAACAGTCCTTACATTTCAGTTGAATATCTATTTCCAATTAGCCTCCCATTTTTTGTTAAGTTGCTAGTTCTCTGCTTCGTAATCAGACAGCTGTTCTGGTAATGCTGTCGCCTACGGGCAAGTGATTGTTGTTAAAAAGAAATTGCCCTGAATCGCGGTTGCAGCATGGACTTCGGGGGCGTATATTCTGAGGCGATAAGAACCGCTTTACAGAACAATCACCAAGGATTCCGACATGAAATCACGTGCTGCGGTAGCATTCGCTGCCGGAAAACCCCTCGAAATTGTTGAAGTCGATGTGCAAGGCCCAAAAGCCGGTGAAGTCATGGTACAGATTGTGGCAACCGGTGTTTGCCATACGGATGCCTATACGTTGTCCGGAGATGACCCTGAAGGGCTGTTTCCCTCCATACTCGGTCACGAAGGTGGCGGTATTGTTGTTGAGGTTGGAGAAGGGGTGACTTCCGTAAAGCCAGGTGATCATGTGATTCCCCTTTATACCCCTGAATGCGGCAAATGTAATTTCTGTACATCAGGTAAAACCAACTTGTGTCAGGCCATTCGTGCGACTCAAGGACAGGGTCTGATGCCGGACGGCACTTCTCGTTTTTCCTACCAGGGCAAACAACTTTTCCACTATATGGGAACCTCCACCTTCTCTGAATATACGGTGCTGCCTGAAATTGCAGTGGCCAAAATCAACCCGGCTGCGCCACTGGATAAAGTCTGTTTGCTCGGTTGTGGTGTCACCACGGGGATCGGAGCTGTCTTGAACACTGCCAAGGTTGAACCCGGAGCCTCTGTGGCGGTTTTTGGCCTGGGCGGTATCGGTCTGAGTGTCATTCAGGGAGCGGCTATGGCGAATGCCGGTCGCATATTGGCTGTCGATGTTAATCCTGACAAGTTTGAAATGGCGAAAGCATTGGGCGCAACTGATTGTGTTAATCCCAAAGACTATGATGTTCCCATTCAGGAAGCGATTGTTGAATTGACCGGTGGTGGGGTTGATTACTCTTTTGAATGTGTGGGGAATGTCAACCTGATGCGTTCTGCACTGGAATGCTGCCACAAAGGCTGGGGAACCTCAGTGATTATCGGGGTAGCCGGTGCAGGACAGGAAATTTCCACTCGTCCTTTCCAGCTGGTCACAGGAAGAACCTGGAAGGGAACCGCCTTCGGAGGTGTAAAAGGACGTTCACAACTGCCCGGATATGTGGATAAATATATGAGTGGTGAAATTAAAGTGGATCCCATGGTGACATACACCATGCCGCTTGAAGATATTAATAAGGCATTTGAGTATATGCATGAGGGCAAGAGTATTCGCTCTGTCATCCTGTTCTAATTCCGGATGCCTATGCATTTTTGATGGATGGAGCGTCCAATGAGTTTTGAGCTGATTCAGCAAAACCGGTGCCAGGGGGGCTACTGGAAGCAATTCAGGCATGATTCCGAGACCTGTGGTTGCGAGATGGTGTTTTCCGTATATGTTCCGGAAATCGCGACAGAAGTGGTCAGGAATCTTCCCGGACTATTTTGGCTGTCTGGTCTGACCTGTTCTGACAGAAACTTTGTCGATAAGGCGCACGTGGAAGCGAGAGCCAACGATCTGGGGATGATTATCGTGGTTCCCGATACCAGTCCGCGAGGCGTCAACCTTCCAGGAGAGGGCGACAGTTACGATTTCGGATCGGCTGCCGGATTCTATCTGGATGCGACGGAGTCTCCCTGGTCAGCTCATTACAAAATGTATTCTTACATCACTTCTGAGCTATATGAGCTGGTGTTATCCCGCTTTCCTATAGATCATGAGCGGTTGGGGATATTTGGCCACTCTATGGGAGGTCACGGAGCCCTGACAATCGCGCTCAAGAATCCGGATAAGTTCCGCTCAGTCTCAGCCTTTGCACCCATTTGTGCGCCCTCTCAATGTCCATGGGGGCAAAAAGCTTTAATGGGGTACCTGGGGGATCATCCGCCGGCCTGGCGTCGCTATGATACCTGTGCCCTGATTACTGATGGTCATCGGGTTGACTCTATACTGGTGGATCAGGGGATGGACGACCAGTTTCTTGGGGAGCAGCTGATGCCAGAGGCTCTGGAAGCGGTCTGTGTAGAAAAGGGAATTGAATTAACCCTCAATCGTCGTGAAGGCTACGACCATAGTTATTTCTTTATCAGCACGTTCATTGAAGAACATTTGCGCTACCACTACCAACAGTTGAACGGCTGAAGGCTATAATCGGCTGGCTGGTAAGTGGCTGATATGAATCAATCGTCGTTCGATATCGTCGGGCGACGGTTGGAGCGCTTATCGTCCCAGTCAAGGTCTTCCGGGTCGTACCATCCGATAACTGTCAGTACTTCGCGACGGGTTGAGTCAGACAACGTATCCCAAAGCTCTTTGAACTGTTCAAGGCCTTTATCCCGGCGCTTGGCAATCTTTCCTGACAGCTGAGACACAATGGTGGGTAGTTTTAATGCTTCCCCTAGCTGTCCGGGCACAACAATTTCCTGCCCCCATATTTTCTTCCTATGAGTACGTGCAGCCAGTACCTGTTGCAATGCCTGCGCTGCCTGTAAGGCAGTTTCTGTGTCGAATTCGTTACTTTGCATAAAGTCCGGATAAATACCAGAGAGAGTGTCGATCGGCCGATAATCCATAGCGGCCCAAAACCTATAATAATAGCGGATTATTCGGGGTCCATTGAAGGCAAAATAGGTGGGAAAATCATTTGTCGGCTTTGATCAATGATCGTGTCTGGAGGGATCTTTCATGATCTGTCGTGAACGTGCAGGCTAATGGAGTCAGCGGGTAAGAATCTTGATGAGAATCAACAGTGGGTATTGATCTCGATGAGCGATGGAAAATAATCACCGTATTCTTCTGGTGTGTAGCACAATAATCGGGACAGTTCTTTCTCTGCTTTGGCCCATTGCCTGGTTTGCCTGTTTCTGATCAATTGGAGAAGGCGGGCTGTCTCGGTAGACGCATTTGTATGGAAGGTCTCCAGCAGCAAATCCAGGTCATTGGCTTGCCCTAATCTTTCTGTCGTTTGTTTTAGCCGTTTGTGTCGCTTGCGGATGAACTCATTCCAGCCAGGTTTGACCAGTCGTAGACAGTACATCTCATCCTTAAGGCATTTTCTCAAATCATGGTACAGGGGAGCAGAGGGGGTCTGATTTGCCTTTGAGTGCGCTTTTCTGCCGCGTAGGTAAAGCCAGCGGTAGCGTTTCATAGCCCATGGGTAATCGATATCTGAGTGTTGGAGAGATATTTGTACGGGCTCGGATCGAAGTAGTAGTTGATGGGTAATATCGATGAGTCGGCTAATGAATTCCTCTGGCGTCTCCGGATCAGTACCAAGGCTGCACTCGGGTCTTATCAGTTCTCTTGGCAAAGGGGGAAGAGCTAAACGTTCAGGTAAATGACTCTGGAATGATTGCCAGACCGATTGCAAAACATACTGATCCCGGAATTGCCCCAGATCGGTTGCCAACTGTCGAAGGTATTGATGGTAATCGGTGGCTCGATTTCCGGTAAGAGGCTTGCTCATTCTCAGGAAGGCGCGAATTTCCTTAAGTAACTTCCTGGCCTGATGCACGGAGGCATCAAAATTGATGGAGGTTCTCAACAGGGTAATCAGCAGCTTGTCATTCCGTTGGATGAAGTGGTGCTCCAGTAGTCGGGGTGGAAGGTGCTTGGAGCGCTTCATGGCAGATCTTTATCCGTTGTTGTAGACATTCCAAATGGGCATACACTTTCTATCGCTCCTTCTATGCTATTGGTTGCCGGGTAGTGAAATCAAATCAGTCATTTTGTACGGCATGATATGGATCAACCCTTGGTTAATTATGGCTGTTGCCTATACTAAAAAAGACAGGTGGCTGTTAAAGCCGGGTTAGAAGCTGACCTGGATGTCATCTATGGCGATGGTTAATACCATTGGATTCCGGCTTCAAAAAACGTAAATACTCATATTGCATTACGCTGGGGGTCTATGAGGCCGACAACTGTATTTCGGCAATTTATGCTGTTGGCAATATTCTTCTTTGCGCTTGTTGCACAGGCCGAGGAGAGTTATATCGTCGTAACCGGTGCCGATAGTAATCCGCCTTTTAGTGGCCCGGAGCTTCCGCAAGGCGGTTTGATTACAGAGATCATCCGGGAGGCGATAGCCCGAATGGGGGCTGAGAGTCAGGTAGAATACCTGCCATGGAATCATGCCTATCGGCGGGCTGATTCAGCGTTGGTGCTTGGCGCTTATCCTTATGTGAAAGATGCTGAGCGGTTGCAACACTTCTTTTTTTCCACGCCCTTGTATGTCACGGTTGAGCGCTTCTTTGTGGTTCATGACTCGGACATTACATTTTCCCGGGACAGTGATCTGCAGGGATTGATCCTCTGCCGCCCGTTGGGTTATAGCCTGGAAAGCGTCAATCATCTCATTGAGCAGAATGTAGTCAGACTTTGGGCTCCCAATGACTTGGCAACCTGTTTTCAGTTGCTGGCAGCAGGGCGAGTGAACCTGGTGCCGATCGGTGAGGAGACCGGATATTCTGTGATTGCCGAAAACTTTCCTGCACCGGATGATTTCAAAGTGCTCACCAAGCCTATCCAGGTAAACGGTTACCATTTGATGGTATCGAAGGAATATCCCCATGCCACGGAGATTTTGCAGCGTTTCGATGATGAAGTGATGGGGATGTGGAACGAAGGACGTATTGCGGCACTCTACGCCAAACACCACACTGCTTTACCTCCCGTCGAGATGTTTCATCTGGCGCCATAGCCGGCGCCGTGGCAGAGGGAAGGGCAGACGTAGGAGAATTCAGGAATGAGACTTCAGGTGTACAAATAGGGTCTGACTGCAGACCCTAATCTTCCATTTCCTCTTCTTCAGGCTCGGGTTTTTCCGGGCAATGGTAGCTTTTGGTCGCCTTATCTCCATCCACAGATACCAGATGGATATCGAATCCCCAGAGCCGGTGAATATGCTTGAGTACTTCCCCCACCTCTTTATCGTAAAGAGGTACCCGATCAATGGGGGTATGCCTTAGCGTGAGGGAGCGATCTCCACGGATATCCACGTCCCAGACCTGAATGTTAGGGTCTCTGTAGCTCAGGTTATACTGCCGGGCAAGCTGCTCTCTGACGGCTCGATAGCCATTCTCGTCGTGAATAGCGGTAACCTGGTACTCATTTTCCGTATCATCATCGAGAATGGTGAAGAATTTGAAGTCTCGGATGACTTTGGGAGACAGGAACTGGAGGATAAAGCTCTCATCTTTAAAGTTGCGCATGGCGAAATGAAGCGTTTCCAGCCAGTCTGATCCGGCAATATCCGGGAACCACTTTTTGTCTTCTTCTGTGGGGTGCTCACAGATTCTTTTAATGTCCTGGAACATCGAGAAACCAAGAGCATAAGGATTCATGCCGCTATACCAGGGGCTGTCAAAGGGTGGCTGATAGACGACGGAAGTATGGCTCTGGAAGAACTCCAGCATAAAGCCGTCAGTCACCAAGCCTTTTTCATAAAGCCGGTTCATAAGGGTGTAGTGCCAGAAAGTGGCCCACCCTTCGTTCATGACCTGAGTCTGCCGTTGGGGGTAGAAGTACTGAGCTACCTTGCGGACGATACGTACCACTTCCCGTTGCCAGGGCTCCAGTAACGGGGCATTTTTTTCGATGAAATACAACAGGTTTTCCTGCGGTTCGGCAGGGAAGCGCTGTTTGTTTTTAATCTCTTTGTCCCCGGCTTTGAGCGGGATGGTGCGCCAAAGATCGTTCACCTGCTTCTGCAGATATTCTTCCCTTTCCCGCTGGCGTTTGGCTTCTTCAGCGGCTGAAATCGGGGAGGGGCGTTTATAGCGATCAACACCGTGGTTCATGATGGCGTGGCAGGAATCCAGAATTTGCTCTACAGCCTCAATACCATGTCGGCGTTCGCATTCTGCCAGATAGTTTTTGGCAAAAATCAGATAATCAATAATGGCGCTGGCATCAGTCCAGGTCTGGAACAGATAATTGCCCTTGAAGAATGAATTATGACCATAGCAGGCGTGGGCGATCACCAAGGCCTGCATCATCATGGTGTTTTCTTCCATCAGATAGGCGATACAGGGGTCGGAGTTGATGACGATCTCGTACGCCAGCCCCATTTGTCCCCGCTTGTAGAGTTTTTCCGTCTGCAGGAACTGTTTGCCGAATGACCAGTGGTGATAACCCACCGGCATGCCGACAGAAGAATAAGCGTCCATCATCTGCTCGGCGCTGATGACCTCAATTTGATTGGGATAGGTCTCCAGCTTGTACTCTTTGGCACAGATGGCGATGGCTTCGTCATACTGACGGATCAGATCAAACGTCCACTCTGACTCGGTGGATATCGGCTTCCGCTCTACCGGTTTGGGGGCTTCCGGTTCCGGCTGTCTGTCGATCAGGTCGTTGTCTACAATCTCTGACATTACTCACCCTCAAGCAAGGTGTTCGGCTTGTTTCTGGAACAGTTTGCGGAACACTGGATAAATATCTGCTTCATCCATGATCTGTTGCATGGAAAAACGTTCCTTGTAGGACTCCATCAGTTTTTCATATTCATGCCACAGCATCTGGTGCTCGTGCGGGGTAATTTCTATGTAAGAGTAGTACTGCACAAAAGGCAGAATGCTCTCGGCCAACAGTTTGCTGCAACGCGGGGAGTCATCGTTCCAGTTATCCCCGTCAGAAGCCTGGGCTGCATAAATGTTCCAGTCTTCTGTGGGATAGCGCTGTTCCATGATCTCGCGCATGAGCTTCAATGCACTGGAGACAATGGTCCCACCGGTTTCCCGGGAGTAGAAGAACTCTTCTTCGTCCACTTCTTTGGCACTGGTGTGGTGGCGGATAAACACCACGTCGATTTTCTGGTAGTTTCTCTTCAGGAACAGATACAGCAGGATGAAAAAGCGCTTGGCGATATCCTTGTGAGTCTGGCTCATGGAGCCGGACACGTCCATCAGGCAGAACATTACTGCTGCAGTGGCAGGCTTGGGCTGCTTGATATGCTGGTTGTAACGGATATCGATTTCGTCGATGAAAGGAATACGCTGTATACGTCCCTTCAGCCGCTTGATTTCATCCTCTAGCGCCTGAATCTGATCTTCCTTGCTGAATACAGGATCCGGTGGCATCGGGCTACGTTTTATCGCTTCCAACTGTTCCTTCAGATCGCTGATTTTCTTACGGGCATTCCCGGATAACGCCAGTCTTCGGGCATAGGCGCCACGCATACTGCGAATGACGTTGATCTTGGCCGGGGTTCCATGAGTGGTATAACCGGCGCGGACATATTTAAAGTTAGAGGTCTCCTTGAGCTGCTTCTGTACCAGATTTGGCAGGGCAAGGTCTTCAAACATGAAATCGAGAAACTCTTCCTGGGAGATCTGGAAGACAAAATCATCCATTCCCTCACCCTGGTCGCTGGCCTGGCCCTGACCGGAACCTCCGCCTCCGCCGCCTCCGGGTGGGCGGGGGATGGTATCCCCGGTGACGAATTCCTTGTTGCCTGGATGAGTCTGTGCGCGGCGTCCCCCCTTTCCGTGCCGGAAGTTGGGTTCACCAATGTCTTTACTGGGTATTGAGATGCTTTCGCCCCGATCGATATCGGTAATAGAGCGTTTGTTGACAGCATCAGCCACCGCTTTCTTGATATGCTCGCGATAGCGTCTCAGGAAGCGCTGTCGATTGACAGCGCTTTTATTTTTGCCGTTCAGACGACGGTCAATAACGTGGGTGACACCCATAGCGTGCTCCCGTGTCAGGAGAATTTAATGCGTTACTGCGATTTACGGACCCGTAAATACCATTCGCACAACAGCCGCACTTGTTTCTCGGTGTAACCGCGCTCGATCATCCTGCGCACAAATTCCTGGTGTTTCTTCTGATCTTCTTGAGAAGCTTTTGGATTGAATGAGATAACCGGCAGCAAGTCCTCAGTATTGGAGAACATTTTCTTCTCGATTACCGTCCGAAGTTTCTCGTAGCTCAGCCAGGATGGGTTTTTGCCCTGGTTATTGGCCCGTGCCCTCAGCACAAAGTTCACCACTTCGTTGCGGAAATCTTTGGGGTTGCTGATGCCGGCTGGTTTTTCAATTTTCTCCAGTTCATCGTTGATGGCCCCCCGGTCAAAGATTTCGCCGGTTTCCGGATCCCGGTATTCTTGATCCTGTATCCAGAAGTCAGCATAAGTGACGTAGCGGTCGAAAATGTTCTGGCCATATTCAGAATAAGATTCCAGATAGGCTGTCTGGATTTCCTTACCGATGAACTCAACATACTGTGGTGCCAGAGATTCCTTGATGAATCTCAGGTAGCGGTCGTGAACCTCCTGTGGAAACTGTTCCTGTTCAATCTGTTTTTCCAGCACATAAAGCAAGTGAACCGGGTTGGCTGCCACTTCTGTGGTGTCAAAGTTGAACACCTTGGAAAGGATCTTGAAGGCAAAACGGGTGGACATGCCTTCCATACCTTCATCGACACCAGCGGAATCCTTGTATTCCTGAATCGACTTGGCTTTAGGGTCGGTATCCTTGATGTTTTGGCCGTCATAAACCTTCATCTTGGAATACACGCTGGAGTTTTCAGGTTCTTTCAGGCGCGATAGGCAGCTGAACTGAGCTAGCATGTTCAACGTGTCCGGAGCACAGGGGGAGCCCGCCAGAGAGCTGTTGCGCAAGAGTTTCTCGTAAATTTTGACTTCTTCGGAGACTCTCAGGCAATAAGGCACCTTCACAATATAGATACGGTCTAAAAATGCCTCATTGTTTTTGTTGTTTCTAAAGGTTTGCCACTCGGATTCGTTGGAGTGGGCCAGTACGATGCCCTCGAAGGGGACGGCACCCATGCCTTCAGTGGTGTTGTAATTCCCTTCCTGTGTTGCGGTTAACAGGGGGTGCAGCACTTTGATAGGAGCCTTGAACATCTCGACAAATTCAAGCAATCCCTGATTCGCCTTACACAACCCTCCGGAGAAGCTGTAGGCGTCCGGGTCGTGCTGGGGAAAATCTTCCAGCATCCGGATATTAACCTTGCCGACCAGGGCTGAAATATCCTGGTTGTTTTCATCACCCGGTTCGGTTTTGGATATGGCTGTCTGGTTGAGAATGGAAGGATACAGCTTAACAACCTTGAACTTGCTGATATCGCCGTTGTATTCGTGCAACCGCTTCACTGCCCAGGGGGACATAATGAAGCGCAGGTATCTGGTGGGAATACCAAATTCCTCTTCCAGTATTTTGCCATCTTCTTCAGGATCAAACAGGCCTAGAGGGGATTCGAAAACCGGGGAGTCCTTGATGGCATAAAAGGGTTGTCTTTCAAAGAGGTATTTAAGCTTTTCGGCGAGGGAGGACTTACCGCCACCGACGGGGCCAAGCAGGTAAAGAATCTGTTTCTTTTCCTCTAATCCCTGGGCTGCATGTTTAAAGAATGAGACGATCTGCTCGACACACTCTTCCATGCCATAAAATTCTTCAAATTCGGGGTAACGCTTGATGACTTTATTGGAAAATATCCGGCTTTGTCTGGAGTCCCGGCTGGTATCGATCAGTTCAGGCTCGCCGATGGCCAGTAACATGCGTTCTGCTGCGGATGCGTAAGCTGTAGAATCCTGCTTACAGATGTTCAAGTATTCTTCGAGAGTATACTCTTCCTCCTTCCTGGCTTCATATCGGTTTGCGAATTGACTGAAGATACTCATAGAGGCCCCCTCTGCTATTAACTCGATGGTTCTGCAGGCGCTGAGCTAAACCGGCTGCTGTCCGGTGGTGCATTTAAATCATCATAGTTCCTTAATGTTTCACGATTTGGTCATCAGCAGGTATTAGAATCGCCTCGCGGATGCAATTGCACGAACCATTCCGCTTATGATTTAGAATAGATCATGTATCGCAACTTGGATAGGTATAATTTCCCCACTCACCATTAAAATTTTTTATATTTCATTCCGTTACGTAAAGTAGCAATGTGTAGGTCGAATTCCGCGGAGGTATAGCGTTATTTCGAAAATTGCATTTTTCAGGAAGTGTCGGAAAAGCCTTTGCACCAATCTGATGCAAGTCGTTGAACTGATGTAACAAAAGAGAACCCTGAGCCCTAAATTGATTCACGCTCAGTTGAATGGAAGAGAAAAAAAGCCCCGAATCAAGGATTCAGGGCCGCCTGCCTTTTTACAAATTGAGACAGATGGTCAATGGCAAAAATTGTGACCTGTTTTGACCTTTTTTAGTGCTGAATATTCCCTGACGCGTCCGGGGCATTGAATACGGATTTACAGGGGGGAATCTGCCTTGCGTGTCATGGTAAATATGCCTTGGGCGTTACGGCTGTCAAATCTCAGATCCATTTGGGTATTGCCCCGATCACACTTGATATCGTTGCGCTGGATAAACTCGAAAAATGAGCCCGGAACTTCGTGCGTCTCCAGTCCATCCGCCGTTTTGAACTGACGATTAACCATGGTGGCGCGATAAGCTGTCTGCAGGATATTGGCGTTCTGTGCCACCTCAATGACGGGCTTCATTGGCCGGCCAAGTGCCCGCTGTTCTGCGTCCAGCCTGTTCAGGTCTTCCACTCGGTCGGTGCCATGGTTGAAAGCGTTGCCTTCAGTGGAGATCCAGGCCATTTCCGCCGATTCCTTCAATAGAGTCTGGTAATCATTCCAGTAAGGTTCGGAGTGCTGGCGATCGAAGCATCCAACTAGTACTGGCAGCAGTTCTGAGGACTCTGTCGGTGTCAGCCACCCTTGTGTCGAGAGTCTATCCAGAAGCGCCATATGGCTGGGTTGTAGCGGATCAACTGATGTGGAGACGATCCGGTCGACAGCAGCCTGGAACGGTTCGGAGAACTCCTGGGGATAAAGTTCGCTGACGAAAAATTGGGAAATACTCTGTGGTAAGTCGCTGTGACAGTAGACAAAACCACACATTTTCAATTTGCTTAGCGGATATTCTCCAGCCATTTCAAATCCCAGGGGTTCCAGGATTCGGGAAAAAGCTTTGTAACCGGAGGGCAGGGCCTGGTTGTCCCAGCAGACGGTGCGCAAAGCCCCGTGGTCGAATACCACTTTATCGCCACCAGCGACCTTCTCCTGTACATAGATCTGACCCTCAGGGACTCGCTGTAGCAGATCCTGCAGTAATAACAGGTTCATGGCATGGGCCAGTATCGCCCTGGGAATCTGGTGTTCGTTGTCTGAATCCAATAGGGTTGGGTGGTGTTCAACGGAGTGCAGCAACTCCTCAACCTGATCGGAAGAGCGGACTGTCAGGAGCAATTTGCCTAATGTGGAACTCAATAACTGGTTTTTGCTGTTGCTAGATACTTCTTCAGCGTGCATAGGTACTGCCATACGTAAAAGGGTGGGCATATTAGCCCACCCAAATATAAAGAAAAATGACGTTTAAGGTGATGTTACAGGTCGAACTTGATTCCCTGAGCCAGCGGCAGTTCGGTGGAGTAGTTCACTGTCGCAGTTGCCCGGCGCATATAGCCTTTCCAGGAATCGGAACCGGACTCGCGACCGCCGCCGGTTTCTTTTTCTCCTCCGAAAGCGCCACCGATTTCTGCACCGCTGGTGCCCACGTTGACGTTGGCAATGCCACAGTCACTGCCGACGGCGGACAGGAACAACTCTGCCTGACGCACATCATTGGTGAATATGGCGGAAGACAGACCTTGTGGTACATCATTCTGACGCTCAATAGCATCTTCCAGATCGCTGTAGGTAAAGAAGTACAGGATCGGTGCGAATGTTTCTTCCTTATTGTTCTGCAGAGCGTTACCACCTTCCACAATCGCCGGATTGACGTAGTAAGCGTGTGGGAATTCGCTGTCCAGAGCGCGGCCGCCGCCAAAAACGTCGCAACCGTTATCACGGGCCTTCTGCAGGGCATGTTCCATTTGCTCGAATGAGCGGGAATCGATCAGAGGGCCTACTAGAGTCCCGGTATCCTGCGGATTACCAATAGGCAGCTGGCTGTAGGCTTTTTTCAGCCGGCCGAGCAGTTCCTGTTGAATGCTTTCATGGGCGAAGACCCTACGGGTTGTCGTACAGCGCTGTCCGGCTGTACCCACTGCACCAAAGACAATTGCGCGGGTCGCCAGATCCAGGTCAGCGCTTTCGCTAACGATAATCGCGTTGTTTCCACCCAGTTCCAGAATGGATTTGCCAAAACGTGCTGCAACTTTCTCGCCGACGATGCGGCCCATGGCACAGCTACCGGTGGCGCTGATCAGTGGGACGCGCTTATCGTTAACCAGTTGCTCACCGATGTCACGCTCACCAATCAGGATATGGGACAGATGAGCCGGTGCGTCACCGAATTTCGCCAGAGCCTGTTCAAACAGGTGCTGGCAGGCAATCGCACACAGAGGAGTCTTTTCAGAAGGCTTCCAGATCACAGGATTACCGCAGACGATCGCCAGGGCGGTGTTCCAGGACCACACAGCCATCGGAAAGTTAAAGGCGGAGATGATGCCGACAGGCCCGAGAGGGTGCCAGGTTTCGCGCAGGGCGTGGTCTGGACGCTCAGAAGCGATGGTCTTGCCGTACAACTGACGGGACAGACCAACAGCGAAATCGCAGATATCGATCATTTCCTGCACTTCGCCTTCACCTTCAGCGACGATCTTGCCGCATTCCAGAGTGATCAATGCGCCCAGAGTGCTTTTATGCTCGCGCAGGATCTCGCCGTAGATACGCATCAACTCGCCACGCTTGGGAGCAGGGACTCGACGCCATACTTTGAAAGCTTCTTTGCTTTGCTGAATCTTTTGTTCAACGCTGTCCGCAGTATCCAGTTTCAGGCTGGCAACAGTAGAACCGTCAATCGGTGAGTGGACTTTGTAGTCACCGCTGTTCAGGGTCGCTTCATCAAGACCCAGCTTGGAAAATATTTGTTTGATGTTCATGTATGCTCCTCCTTGGGAGTTATCATCCTGTTAAGCGGCTAAATTCAAATTATCTCACATTGAGGAGGAATTTAGCCGCAGACGTTTAATCCCAGGAAATCAGGCAATCTTTTTTACGCTTGGTTCAGATTCTTTAGGATCGTGACTACCTACAGTGTTCTTATTGTCCATGTAGTTGCGTCCGAATCTGTTGGCAATGAAGTCAGCAAAGCAGATGTCTTCCTGACGTACGAACCCTTTCTGAGGCAACTTGCCTTCCACCATCAGATCCAACGCCGCACAAATACCGCTGGCTGTGGTGATCTGGATGGCACTGCGCAGGGTGTTGTTGATTTCGCGGCTGTAAACCTTGCGAGCAAAGGTTTCCTGCACGAACATACCGTTTTTGGTGCCGCTGACGTTTACAAACACCAGAACCACGTCCTGCATGGTGACAGGTACGGAAGCTTCCATAATATCTTTCAGCAGATCAGGGCGATCACCCAGACCCAGGTCATTGATCAGCATTTTCATCAGATCACGGTGACCAGGATAGCGAACGGTTCTGTAGTTCAGGTTTTTGACTTTGCCTTCCAGAGTTTCACACAGAGTGCCCAGGCCGCCAGAAGTGTTGAATGCTTCGTAATCGTCGCCATCCAGAGAGAAGGTTTCCAGCTCTTCCAAGGGTGGAACTTCACGCAGTTTACCGTTAACGATGGCTTCACAGGGGTTCAGGTATTCGTTGATCAGGCCGTCTGTGCTCCAGGTCAGGTTGTACTTCAGAGCATTGGAAGGATAGCGGGGCAGAGCGCCGACGCGCATGTGAACGTTGTGCAGGGTGTCGAACTTTTTCGCCAGGTCGTATGCCACGATGGAAATAAAACCGGGGGCCAGGCCACACTGGGGAACCAGTGCGGTTTTGGATTCTTTCGCCAGTTCCTTGATGACGCGGGTGCTGGCAACGTCTTCGGTCAGATCGAAGTAGTGAGTGCCTTGAGCCACAGCCGCAGTGGCAATAGTTCGGCCAATGTTGAATGGACAGCAGTTGATGACGCCAAATTTGTCTTTCAGGATCTCTTCCATTTGAGCTTGGTCGGAAGCATCTGCTTGCTTGGTCTCAACCGCAGGAACCTGCAGTTTGACTCTGGCCAGGGATTCTTCGTACTGGTCAACAATCGTTACCGTGTAGTCTCCGGTGCTGGACAACAAGTCCGCGATCATGACACCAATTTTTCCTGCTCCAACAACTGCGATCGATTTCATAAAGCTCACTCCCAAAAAGTTGAAATTGTTTTAACAGATTTAGTTTAGGTAGCCTTGTTGTCGGATCGTAAGTGTCAAACTGACTATTTTACGGGTAAAAATTGACGAATCGACTATACTGGTAGTCGATGTGTCAAAATTGAATGAGATTTGAGCGTAAATGGATGATAAAAATCTTCAGTTGCTGAACCTGCTAAGGCTCAATGCCAGGGAGTCAACAGCTGCCCTTGCCAGAAAGCTGAATCTGTCACGCACGGCGGTGCACGAGAGAATCAGTAAACTCGAGGCCACCGGTATCATTCGTGGATATACATTGAAGGTGAATGAAGAGTACGCCAGTAAGCTGATTACGGCGCAGGTAATGATTGAAATTAATCCCAAGCTGGGAAAGCAGGTGACCAATAGCCTGGCGCGTATCAGTCAGGTTCAGTCTCTGTATACCGTCAATGGCCAGTATGATCTTATTGCGATTATCAGAGCTGAAAATACCCAGCAGTTGGATGAGGTGTTGGACAAGATCGGCGAAATTGACGGTATCGAAAAAACCATGTCGTCAATCGTGCTGTCAACCAAGTTTGAGCGATAAGACACAAGGGCAGGGGCTTCAATAAGTTATACGCCTGCCCGAGGGAGACTTACCGGTTTAGGTATTCCCTGTGAACTCTTGGTGTCAGGCAGGTCGTCAATGTGTAGGGGACCGAGTCATACCAGGGAGCTACTTCGTCGAGTGTCAGTGTTTCACCCCAAAACTCCACGTCTGAGCCAATATTGACGCCGGTCAGTCCTGTCAGGTCAACGGTGATCATGTCCATGGATACCCGGCCGATAATTTTGGTCATCTGACCGTTCACCATCACCGGCGTTCCCGAAATTGCCTGTCGATGAAAACCGTCACCATAGCCCATGGCCACGGTGCCTACACGGGTCGATTGTTCTGCCATCCAGGTTGCGCCATATCCAACGACGTCCCCGGGAGGGATATCGCGCACGGCTATGATTTCAGAACGCAGGCTCATGGCTTTGCGTAATTTATCGCCAAACGGATGGGAGCCGACAAAAGGTGAGGCACCATAGAGCATCAGACCTGGGCGCTGCCAATCCGCAAGGGCATCGAACCATCCCAGTGTTCCGGCAGAATTGGCCATACTGCGGGCGGCATTCAAGCCATCACAGGCCCTGTTGAAACAATCTATCTGATCGTGTGTCGCAGGGTTGTCCAATTCGTCGGCACAGGAAAAGTGGGTCATCAGAACCACTTCACTGATATGGGGAAGGGAAGATAACTGCTCAAAAGCGCTGCGAGTGAGTTCCGGGGGAATTCCCAGTCGGTGCATGCCGGTATCTATTTTGAGCCAGGCTTGGGTAGGCTGGGAACCATGCCAGTTCTTCAGGGACTCAATCTGTCCCAGATCGTGAATCGCTGTCCACAGGTTATATTCCTGGACGGCTTTCAGATCTTCGCCATCGAAAAAACCTTCGAGCAGCAGAATAGGCTTTTCGATGCCGTTTTCCCTCAGACTGACGGCTTCTTCTACGCACGCGACAGCAAAGGCGTCTGCATCCTGATTCAGCGCATTGGCAACCACTACCGCACCGTGGCCATAGGCATCAGCCTTAACGACAGCCAGGGCGCGCCCCTGTGGGGCCATGGATTTTGCCAGCCGATAGTTATGCCGGATGGCATCAAGATCAATAACGGCTCTTGCCTTACGACTCATAAAAAGCGCTCTTAAGATTCATCAAGGCCCCACCGGTACAAAATACCGGGAAGACCTTGAGGATTATGAGGGATGAAACGTGACTCTGCCACAGTCGGCTGATATTAGTCAGCCAGCACCATGATGGCTTCGACTTCGATATCAACGTTTTTGGGAAGCTGTTTTACAGCATAGGCTGCGCGGGCAGGGTATGGTTCGTTGAAATAACGGGCCATCACTTCGTTGACTTGTGGGAAGAATTCCATGTCTGACAACAGAATTGTCAGTTTTGCCACATCGGCAAAAGAGCCACCAGCAGCTTCAATTATGGCACCCATATTGTCGAATACACGGACCGCCTGAGCTTCGAACGAATCATTGACGATTTCCATGGATGCAGGATCCAGGGGAATCTGACCGGAAATATAGACAGTGTTTCCGGCTTTAACTGCCTGAGAGTAAGTTCCGATAGCTGCTGGAGCCTTGTCAGTATGGATAATGGTCTTTTGCATGTTGAATCCTTGATTAATTAGTTGGTTGCCTCAGGGGGTTAACCCGCGTACTGGGCTTTCAGGCGAGGAGCCCGGGCGCTGCCGTAGCGCTCAATACCCAATCCTTCAGAACTGATTTCCGGTTTGTGACCGCTGATGACATCGGCAATGTACTTGGCTGAACCGGTAGACATGGTCCAGCCCAGGGTGCCATGGCCACTGTTGATAAACAGGTTGCGATATTTGCTGCCACCCAGAATCGGTGTACCGTCCGGAGTCATCGGACGCAGTCCGGTCCAGAATGTTGCATTACTCAAATCTCCACCGCCAGGGAACAGATCACCGACAGAGTGATTAACGTTACGCTGACGATCGGGAGGCATTTTCAAATTGTAGCCACAGATTTCTGCGGTTCCACCAACCCGAATGCGGTCATTCAGACGGGTAATGGCAATCTTAAAGGTTTCATCCATCACCGTGGATTGAGGCGCTTTGTCCTCATCCACGAGCGGAATGGTGATGGAATAACCTTTAACCGGGTAAATCGGTGCATTGATGCCGATGGTTTTCAGCAACAACGGGCTGTAGCTGCCCATCGCTACAAGATATCTGTCTGCCGTCAACAGACCTTCTGAGGTACGTACCCCATCAATACTGTCACCTGTGGTCAGCAGGCCATCGATCTCGGTGTCATATTTGAATACTACGCCGGCCGCTTCACAAGCTTTAGCCAGTGCCTGGGTAAATTTAAAGCAATCACCAGTTTCATCACCCGGCAGACGCAGGCCCCCGACGTATTTTGACTGCACATGGCGCAGGCCGGGCTCTACATTGATGCAACCCTGACGATCGAGTGCCTGGTAGTTGACGCCGCATTCCTCAAGAATCGCGATGTCTGAAAGCGAAGCATCCACCTGCTTTTGAGTGCGGAACAACTGGAGAGTCCCCTGGGTACGATGATCGTAGTCCAGAGACAGTTCATCCCGAAGGTTTTTCAGACAGTCCCGGCTGTATTCTGCCACCCGCACCATGCGTGCTTTGTTAATGCGATAGGACTTTTCATTGCAGTTCATCAGCATTTTGAAAAGCCAGGAATACATTCTTGGATCGGCTGTCAGACCAAGACGTAGTGGGGCAAGATCCTGCATCATCCACTTAATGGCTTTTAGGGGAACCCCCGGAGCCGCCCAAGGGGCTGAATAACCCGGTGATACCTGACCGGCATTGGCAAAGCTGGTTTCCAGGGCAGCTTCCGGTTGACGATCTACTACAGTTACTTCATGACCTGCTTTGGCCAGATACCAGGCGCTGGTAACGCCAATAACGCCGGAACCTAAAATCATCACTCTCATGGTTTGCCCCTCCTCCCAACTACGGGTGTCAGCTTGGCTGAATTGATACAGGAAAAAGATGTGATGATTATAGGGTGGATGACGCCATATATTTTTACGAATTTTGCTATTTTCCAAAATAAAGTCTGGATTTTTCTAAAAATGCAGAAAATAATCTCGTGTAACGGGTTGTTTTGTTTTTTGCTCTGTTTTGGGGCGGGTATTGGGAGGGGAAACTATGAAGCCAATGAAGAAAAAGCGGGAGTTCGATCGAATAGATAGCAACATTATTCGAATTCTGCAAAAAGAAGGGCGTATATCCTATACCGACCTGGCGGATCGGGTGGGTCTATCTACGACACCTTGTATGGAGCGGGTAAAGCGGCTTGAAAAAGAGGGGGTGATTCAGGGATACCATGCCCGCATCAATCCATCGGCGTTGGATTACAACATGCTGGTATTCGTGGAAATATCCTTGTCTTATCAGTCCCCGGACGCTTTTGCACGCTTCAGCGAGGCCATTGCCGGATTTCCATATATTCTTGAGTGCCATTTGGTTTCTGGTGACACGGATTATCTGATCAAGGCGCGGATCAGTGACATGTCGCAATATCGGGAACTGTTAGGGGAAATGTTGCTACGTATTCCCGGAGTGAGAAACTCAAAAAGCTATATTGTCATGGAAGAGGTCAAGGAGACTCATATTCTGCCAGTGGATATCTAATGGCCGCTAACGACAGTGGTGGGGATGCAGGCCGTTTTCAGTGTTTTCCCAGGCGCATTGCCGTGTCGGCGGCAAAATTCATAATGTCGGGATACATGGCCAGGAAGATATCCTTCAGTTCAGGCTCGTATTGTTGCAGCACTTCCACGGTGATTCCCAAATCACGGGGTTTACGTAATCGTTGCCCGATGCGATCCAGTGCCATCCTGATATTGTCGATATCCCCATAGGCGCTCAGCCAATCATACTGAACCATTCTGGTGAGCATGTACTGTAGTTTGGGAGCTTCCGCTTGGAGAGAATCAAACTGTTCCTGCAGGACCAGATACTGCTGTTCAATCCACGCACTTTTGTCCTCTGAATGGTAAAGCTGCCATTGACGGGAGAGGAAGTAATCCCAGAACAAGTCCAGGCAGATACCGGAATAGCGCCGGTAATGGGAAGGAAACAGGGCTCGGGCATCTGCATTGGCAGGATGATCATCCGTGTACTGGTCTATATGACGATGCAAAATGATTCCCTCAGCTATTTCCGAAGGATATTCGCTAAGATCGGTTCCCTTGACGAAATCGCCCAGCAGATTACCAAGGGCATGGGTATTGCTGTGATCGGCGAGGTGCAGGTGAGCGAGATAGTTCATACTGGTCGAGCTTGTCTGGGAGTTGCGTTCAGGCTAACACAATTCGCCGATCATCAGCATGATCCTCCGTCCAAATCCTGCAATCCTACCAGTAATCTGTATGTTGGCTGCTGCCTAAATTAATATGTTGGCTGCGACCTAATTAAAAGGGCAGTCTTGTAAGAAGCTGTTTAAATAAGGCGCATTCATACAAGGGGCAATCGAAAAGCTATCTAAGGGTTATCAAAGAGCCGCCGCATCGAAGAAAAAGCTTGGAACGAACACTTCCGGCAGGTATTTGTTCAGCTCACGATCCAGATGGTTCCACAGTTCCTCGTTATTCGGGTCTAGTTGCAGACTCTTGCTGGCATCCTGAATGACGTCATTCAGTGCCACCAATTGCGAAGACCAGTCCAGACCATTGTTCAGTGCCGTGTAGTTAACCGGCGCACCATATTGGCGGAATACCGTTCGATAGCAATCGTCGATATCTTCCACCCAGCCGCTCATGCTGCTGGAGAGGTCAATAATATCCTGTCCCATGGAGGACAATGGTTGATGATCAAGAAGGTAGGGGGTGAAGACGCTTTTCAGAATGACGACAATTTTATTGCGTTCTGATTCGCAGGCGCCCAGTTCCAGTGCCATGGAAAACATTGGAATGACGAATAGCAGAAGCCCAAACATCAGCCGGAGTTTTGCTTTCATACTTTATCCTCCTTGTCTGTTTGGTGAGCAGACATTGATAAGCGTAGTTGAAAATGCTGAATCAGGCTTAAAAACGACTCCCCTAAGTGGCTTGGAAGGTTGCCGGATGCATCCGCTAAAACGCGAAATTTCCTCTTGCGTCAGCCTGTTAACTCTGGCCCAATGCGCCGATGCAAAACGACAGTCAACCCATCACTACATCTTCGACCCCGCCGGTTAATGAACGAAAGGCTCTGGGCTTTGGCCTGGCGGCTGTTCTCTGTTGGTCAACGGTCGCTGTTGCCTTCAAGATGGCTCTTGCCCAGATGGATGTGGCAGAGTTGCTTTTCTGGGCGACACTGACATCGGTTCTGGTGATGGGGCTGGTGCTCGCCGTTCAGGGTAAACTCGTCCAGTCGTTTCTGGGATTGAAATCCAACTGGGTCAGGGCGCTGGGAATGGGCATTATCAATCCTCTGGCCTACTACTTTGTTTTGTTTGCCGCCTATGACCGACTCCCGGCCCAGGTAGCTCAGCCGGTTAACTATACCTGGGCAATCGTATTGGCCTTTATGGCGGTGATATTCCTCGGACATAAGATCTCCAAAGCAGATTTTGTGGCGATGGCGTTGGGTTATTCCGGGGTGGTGACCATTTCTTTAGGCAGCTCGTCGGACCAGACGCCTCTCTCATTTATCGGTCTGGGGCTGGCTATTTTCAGTACTCTGCTTTGGGCGGGATACTGGATTGCGAATTCTCTTGATAAGCGTGATCCCGTGGTCGGTCTGTTCCAGAACTTTCTGATGGCCTTGCCGCTCACCCTGATATTGGCCTGGCCCCTGGAGCCGGGGTTCAAACCGTTGCTCAGCGCTGTATATGTGGGCACATTTGAAATGGGGATTACCTTCGTTCTGTGGCTTTTGGCAATGAAGTCCACACGGCATTCCAGCCGGTTAGGAAACCTGATTTTCCTTTCTCCTTTTATTTCCCTGGTCCTGATTCATCTGTTTCTCGGTGAGCACATCTATGCCACCACGATGATCGGGCTGGTCCTGATCATCGCCGGGCTGATTATCCAGAACCGATATGCGCGTCACTAGCATGATTCCCTGAAGGGAGCTTGTTATTTCAGATGGTTTTTTCGTAGGTAAATCTGCAACACAACAGGGTTCACAATCAGTGTGAACAGGCAGAGCACCAGGACGATGCAGAGCATATCGTTTCGGTAGGGATAGCTATTTGGAATCATCAACACCAACGCGCAGGATACTGCTCCCCTCAGACCTCCGAGGGTAAGAATATGCTGCCACCTGATGGGAATGGGTTGTCTGACCGCCCAGAACAGAGCACCGCTGCCATAAATTAACAGGGCACGGGCAAGAAACAGGATGACGATGACCCCAGGTATTGCCCAGGACAAAGGGAAGGGGTGCAGGCCGGCGGTAACGCCCAGTATGAAAAACAATACACTGCCGGCCAGTTCATTCAGATAGTTCCAAAAGCCTGAGAAGGCTTCTTTTTTCGCAGGTCTTCCCCTTGTCCTGATATAGCTCCAGGCCGCAAACATGGTGGTGACGACGCCGGAGATGTGCAGCAGGTTTTCAGCCAGAAGAAAGCTGGCGAATGCCAGAACCAATGACAGGGACAACTCGGCAAAATGGTTCCTTTCATACCAGATCAAAATCAATTTCGAAGCCATCCAGCCCATCAGTATTCCCAGTGGAATAGCGGCACCGAGTGTCCACAGTAAGCGCAGAGCCAGTTCTCCGGAATGAAGCTCCTCTGCATTCAGGGCCAGAGCGGCGATGCTCAGGAAGGCGACAATTGCGGTGCCATCGTTAAACAGACTTTCGCCTTCCAGCAGAGCCGTTAGTTCCTTTGGCATATGGAATCGCTGAAAGATGGTGCTCACGGCGGATGGATCCGTCGCCGCAACCGAGGCCGCCAGTAGCAGGGCGTGGATCAAAGGGACGCCAATTAACCATTGAAAGGGTAATCCGATCAAAAAGATTGTGATGGCGACCCCCGCTGTGGCCAGGAATCCCACGTGCAGTCCGTGTTGTTCCACTTCCGAAGGGGACAGGGTTCGGGCGCTTGAAAAGATCAGTATCGGCAGCAGGAGGGCAAATACCAGTTCCGGCGTCAGGTGTAAGGTAGGGAGAGGGCCGTAATGTGGTTGAATCAGCCCATAAGCCAGCCCGGCAAGAAGGAGCCAGGACTCAGGGGGGAGGATGCTTTTGCGCGAAAAGTGGCGAATGCCCGCCAGCACAAAGAGCAGTACGCAAAATGAGGCGACATTTATGGCTAGTGTGGCATCATGCTCGAGCATCCCTGTCCCCAATTAATCATTGGTGAAAGTCTAAATTAATAGGTGCAAATCTAATTTATTTGGTGAAAGTTTAAAGGGAGGCTGCTGCCCTGGCTGCCTGATCATAGAGTCCGGAGACGCTTCTCAGAATTGTGGCCGCCACTCGCAAATCGTCAGTATCGGTATCAATGACTTTCAGAGAAGACAACAAACATTGTTCCCGAACCTTGCGGTAATCGTCACAAGCCTCGTAACCTGTTTTCGTGGTCCGGTAAAAGACTTCCTTGCCGCGTTTTTCGCTTTCAACCAGTCCACCCTTTAGCAGCTTCTTCAGTGAATAGTTCACTGTATGCTGATCTTCAATATTCAGCATAAAACAAATATCGGCAATGCGCTTGGGACGATCACGGTGGTTGACGTTGTGCAACACCATGATATCCAGAGGACCCAGATCTCCAATCCCGGATGCTGACATGCAGCGAGTCATCCAACGGCTGAAGGCATTGAACGCAATAAACAAGCCGTATTCCAGCTCGCTCAGTTGCCAGCCTTCACTTGATGCCAGATGGTAGGAGGAGACGATGGGAGGAAGGTCCAGAGCGGAAGGTGCATCACTCGTGTTTTTTTTAGACATAGGCTTTGCTGGTCTCATTTAAGTATGCATTTAACAGGCAGGCCTTAGGATACCAGCCATCATGACTCGCTCCCAGTCCTTGGGGCGAGCCATGAATAAAACGGCCCTGTCAGGACTGGCCGTAGCCACCGCCTCCCGGGGTTTCAATCATAAACACATCGCCGGTCAGCATTTCGACCTGGTCCGCCGCCTTCAACTCCTGGATTTCACCCGTATGGCGAATGACCCGGTTGTGGCCTACCTGTCCCGGATTGCCGCCAGCCATGCCATAGGGGGCTATCAGGCGGTGACCGGAAACGATCGCGGCAGACATCGGAGCCAGGAAGCGAATTTTACGGATGACACCGTCGCCTCCCTTATATTGTCCGCTGCCGCCACTGCCATGCCGGATCCGGAAGTCATCCACGGCCACCGGATAACGCCACTCCAGTACTTCAGGATCCGTCAAACGTGAGTTGGTCATGTGGGTATGAACCGCATCGGTGCCGTCAAATCCAGGACCAGCACCAGATCCACCGCAAATGGTTTCGTAGTACTGTTTGGACTCATCGCCAAAGGTGAAGTTATTCATGGTGCCTTGGGCCGCTCCCATGGTGCCAAGCGCCCCATAAAGCGTGTCGACGATCGCCTGAGAGGTTTCCACATTGCCGGCAACCACCGCAGAAGGGTAGGTGGGGTTCAGCATGCAGCCTTCCGGAACGATCACATTCAGAGGCTTCAGGCAGCCTTCATTCATGGGAATATCGTCGTCGACCAGTGTACGGAACACGTAAAGGGCCGCGGCCCGGCAGATGGAAAGAGGCGCATTGAAGTTGTTTGCCTGCTGTTCCGAGGTACCGGTGAAATCCAGAGTGGCTGAACGGGTTTCCTTATCGACATGAATGGAAACACGGATGACGCCTCCCTGGTCCATGGGATACTCAAAAGTTCCCGAGGTAAGCTGGTGTATTACCCGGCGTACAGACTCTTCCGCGTTGTCTTGAACATGCCCCATGTAGGACTGCACGACGTCAAGGCTGAAATGTTCCACCATGCGCTGCAGTTCCTGGACGCCCTTTTCATTGGCCGCAATCTGAGCGCGTAGATCGGCAATGTTCTGGTCAATGTTCCTGGCAGGATACTCCCCGTCGCCGAGAATCCTGCGAATGTCGGATTCCAGCAGCTTACCGGCCTGAACCAGTCTGAGGTTGTCCAGCAACACGCCTTCCTGATCCACAGTTGAGCTATGGGGAGGCATGGAACCGGGGGTGATGCCTCCGATATCCGCATGATGTCCCCTGGAGCCGACATAGAACATCACCTGATTGCCGGATTCATTGAATACCGGAGTTACCACGGTGACATCAGGCAAGTGAGTGCCGCCGTTATATGGGGCGTTGAGCACAAAGACATCGCCTTTTTGCATTTCCCCCTGCCACTTGCGAATGACCGAGCGAATACTGTCGCTCATGGAGCCAAGGTGCACTGGCATGTGAGGGGCATTGGCGACCAGATTGCCCTCGCTGTCGAACACGGCGCAGGAGAAATCAAAGCGTTCTTTAATGTTCACCGAGTGTGCGGTATTGGCGAGTACGCCCCCCATTTGCTCGGCAATCGACATATACAGGTTGTTGAATATCTCCAGCATGATCGGATCAGCTTCGGTTCCAATTGCATGCTGGTGTTGCTGGGCAACGACTCGCTCCAATACCAGGTGACCCCGATTGTTGATCACGGCCTGCCAGCCCGGCTCCACGATCGTGGTGCTGTTACGGTCGATAAGAATCGCCGGACCGTCAATTCGGTCCTCCGGCTGCAATTTATCGCGATCATACAAAGGGGTTTCCCGATAGGCCCCTTGGCTGTACATCTGCACATTGGCCAAAGCTTCAGCGTCTTCCTGGGAAATATCACGAGAGAGAACCGGGTCATCCGCCACGCCCGTATCGGCAATCGCCTCAACCGAGACCGCCTCTACAATCAATGGGCGATCGCTGACAATAAAACCGAATTGCTGACGGTGCTGCTGCTCAAATTCATTACGCATGGTGTCGGCATCTGCCGCGATTACGGGGAGGGCAGTGTCAGTCCCTTCATAGCGAAGCAGGGCTTTTGAAATGACGGTAATCTGGGATGCCTGCAGATCCTGATCAAGCAGTTCCTGCTGTGATTCCGAGGCGAGTTTTGACCAGGCGTCCCCGACTATCTTGAGATTGTCTTCGCTCAGTTGCAGTTCTACGGATTGCTCCCGCATGGCCCGTATCTCGGCCAATCCCATACCATAGGCGGAAAGGACACCAGCATAAGGATGAATGAACACCCGCTCCATCCCCAGGGCATCGGCGACTAGGCAGGCATGTTGTCCGCCGGCTCCCCCGAAGCAGCAGAGCGTGTACTCGGTAACGTCATAGCCTCTCTGCACTGAGATTTTTTTCACCGCATTGGCCATGTTTTCGACAGCTATGCGTAGGAAACCTTCTGCCAGTTCTTCAGGACTGGTGCCGACTTCAGTCGACAGTTGGTTAAAGCGGCTGACCACGGCGTCCCGATCCAGTGGTTGGTCTCCGTCAGGTCCAAAGACATTGGGGAAATACTCGGGCTGGATCTTGCCCAGCATCACGTTGCAGTCGGTGACCGCGAGTGGGCCTCCGCGACGGTAACTGGCTGGTCCGGGGTTGGCTCCAGCGGAGTCCGGGCCCACTCGCAAACGGCTGCCGTCATACTGCAGGACTGAACCGCCACCGGCGGCTACAGTATGGATACTGAGCATCGGGGCTCTCATACGCACGCCTGCAACAACGGTCTCGAAGCTACGCTCAAACTCGCCATCATAGTGGGATACGTCGGTGGAGGTTCCCCCCATATCAAAGCCGATCAGCTTATGGAAACCTGCCATGGCCGCAGATCTGACCATGCCGACCACACCCCCGGCCGGGCCGGACAGGATCGCGTCCTTGCCTTGGAATTTATGGGCCTCGGTCAAGCCTCCGTTGGATTGCATGAACATGAGGCGCGCGTCGCCAAGATCATTGGCCACCTGGTCGACATAGCGACGTAGAATAGGAGATAAGTAGGCATCCACCACCGTGGTATCGCCCCTGCCCACAAGCTTCATGAGCGGGCTGACCTGGTGGGATACAGATATTTGCTGAAAACCTATGTTTCCGGCCAGTTCGGCGACAGCCAGTTCATGGTCCGGGTAACGGTAGCCATGCATGAAAACGATCGCAACGCTGCGTATACCTTCCTGATATGCCGCTTCCAGTGCTTCCCGGGCAGAAACCAGATCAAGAGCTTTCTCAACAGTGCCGTCAGCCATAATCCTTTCGCTGACTTCGGCCACTTTTTCGTAAAGCAACTCAGGTAAAACAATGTTTCTGGCAAAAAGATTGGGGCGGGTCTGGTAGCCGATGCGAAGGGCGTCTGAAAAACCCTTGGTGATTAATAGTAGTGTGCGATCCCCTTTCCTTTCGAGAAGGGCATTGGTAGCGACGGTGGTTCCCATCTTGACGGCATCAATCATGTCTGCCGGAATCGGATCACCGTTCTTTACACCCAATAACTCGCGAATGCCTTGCACGGCAGCATCACGGTAGCGTTCAGGATTTTCTGATAGCAGTTTGTGAGTGGTGGTGGAACCGTCAGGGCGCTGGGCCACCAGGTCAGTAAATGTGCCACCACGATCGATCCAAAACTGCCAACGACCAGAATTATTGTTGTTCATTACGTGACTCCGAATGCTGTTACTGGATTGCTACATGATTTCTAGATTAGATCATGAGTTCTAGGTTACATCATGAGTGTGTAAATATATTAAAAATAAATTATCGACAAATTGTCAATAAAATGATATTAATTTTGTTGTGTTGTTTTGGAGTGGTTGAAAAAACGATTCCAGCGTAAAAATAAGAAACAGCCCTTGATGCCTGTTTCTGGACGGTCGCTAACTACACTCAATAACAATAAACAGCATGTTGTAGAGGTCAATAACCAGAAATCTTCCAAAGAGGCGTAACGATGAAGAATAAAATGTTCTACAAAATTGCCGGCGCTATTTTCGCTATCTTCGCATTGGGAACGGCCCAGGCGGACGAGTGGGATATGCCCACCCCATACCCTGATAAGACTTTTCATACACAGAATATTATTCAGTTTGCCAAAGATGTTGAGGAAAGCACCAAAGGTGAGCTGAAAATCAAAGTTCATACGGCAGGTTCTCTGTTCAAGCACGCGGATATCAAGAATGCCGTACGCGGTGGGCAGGTACCGATTGGTGAATTCTTCCTATCACTTCTCTCCAATGAAAACCCCGTATTCGGCGTGGATTCACAGCCATTTCTGGCCACCAGTTATGAAGATGCCGATAAGTTATGGCACGCGCAGAAAGATGTGGTTTCCAAGTTATTGGATAAGCAGGGGCTGATGATTCTCTATTCTGTACCCTGGCCTCCACAGGGCTTGTATGTACGCAAAGAAATCAGCAGCGTGGATGACCTGAAAGGCGTGAAGTTCCGTGCTTACAACGCCACCCTTGAACGCCTGGCCAGCCAGATTGGCGCAGCCCCCACCCAGGTTGAGGTTCCGGACATTCCCCAGGCGTTTGCTACCGGACATGTAGAAGCCATGATCACTTCCCCTTCAACCGGCGCAAATTCCAAAGCCTGGGACTTTGTGAATCACTATTATGATATTCGTGCCTGGTTGCCGAAGAACGTTGTGGTGGTGAACAAACGGGCATTCCGTCGACTCGACAAATCCGTTCAGGAGGCCGTTTTGCAGGCCGCAGCTGCAGCGGAGAAGCGTGGTTGGGAAATGAGCCGCCAGGAAACCACGGAACAAACCAAGGTTCTGGCTGACAATGGTATGGCAGTGCATGAACCTACTTCTTCCATGTTGAAAGAATTTCAGGCGCTTGGAAATCAGATGATTGATTACTGGGTATCCGAGGCCGGACCGGAAGGTCGCGAGATTCTGAATCAGTATAACGCTAAATAACCGTTCAATATTGATGATCCCGAATTGAGGTAATCAGTGAAACTGGCTACCTCAATCGTTAAAGGGGGGAGTACATAATGCGCCGTATATTAGACGTTATATATACCTGTGGCGCAGGTCTGGCTGCACTATTTATCCTGGGAATCTGCCTGCTGGTAGCTGCTCAGGTGTTCCTGAATCTTATCGATCGGCTACTGCTACTTTCCGGATTTGATGCGGTGGGTCTTTCGATACCGTCCTACGCGGACTTTACCGGATTTTTCCTGGCCGCCTCGTCGTTTCTGGCACTTGCCTACACTAAGCGTGAAGGCGGTCATATCCGGGTGACGCTGATGCTTCATCAGTTGAACGCTAAATGGCGTCATATTTTCGAGATAGCTACTCTGGTAATCGGTGGTGCGGTAACGATTTACTTCGCTTTCTATACCGGACGATTGGTATGGGATTCCTTTGTCTATGAGGATTTGTCATCCGGCATTATTTCCGTCCCTTTATGGATACCGCAGTTTTCCATGTTGCTGGGGCTGATCATCCTGGCGATTTCTTTTATCGACGATGTTGTGTGCGTCCTTATGGGGGCATCCCCCAGCTATCACGGCAAGGGAGAGGAAGCTCTGCTGGAAAAAGAAGAAGCTCCAACAACCATGTTTGAAGGGGAGTAGTGGGTATGGAACTTCTCAGCACGTTATTCTTGTTGATTCTTTTGTTTGCGCTGCTTGGCGGCGGACTCTGGGTGGCCATGTCACTGATGCTGGTGGGTATGGCCGGGATGATGATGTTTTCATCTGCTCCCATGGGAGATGTTCTGGCGACCACAGTCTGGGGAGCCAGTAATTCCTGGGCTCTGGCCGCTTTACCTCTCTTTATTTGGATGGGGGAAATTCTGTTTCGTTCCAGGCTGTCTGAAGATCTGTTTACTGGACTGGCGCCCTGGATGGGGCGTGTGCCCGGGCGTTTGCTGCATGTGAATATACTGGGCAGCGGAATTTTTGCCGCGGTGTCCGGTTCCTCGGCCGCTACGGCAGCGACCATCGGTAAGATGACGATACCGGAGCTTTCCAGCCGCGGGTATCAGCAAAACATGATTATTGGAACCCTGGCCGGTTCGGCCACATTAGGGCTCTTGATTCCACCTTCGATTGTTCTGATCGTTTATGGGGTGGCCACCGAACAATCCATTGCCCGGTTATTCATTGCGGGGGTGCTGCCAGGCTTATTGTTGGTTGTCCTGTTTATGGGCTATGTCATGTTATGGTCGTTCCGGCAGCCAAAAGAGAGTGTGGCCAGTGAAGAAGTGCTGCCTCTTAAGGAAAAGGTTAGGAGATCCCGTCGTTTGATTCCGGTGGTGTTGATCATTTCCGGTGTTATTGGCTCGGTGTATTCAGGAATCGCTTCCCCGACTGATGCGGCTGCGGTCGGTGTGCTGCTGTCTCTGGTATTCTCTTTCCTTACCGGATCATTAAACCGACAGAGCTTTATCGAGGGCCTGATGGGGGCCACCAAAACCTCCTGCATGATTGCTTTTATTCTGGCAGGGGCGGCCTTCCTGACCGTTGCCATGGGGTTTTCGGGGATACCGAAATCACTGGCGTCCTGGATTTCCACACTGCAGTTGTCCCCTTATGCACTGCTATTTGCACTCACATTGTTCTTTATTGTTCTGGGCTGTTTCCTTGACGGTATCTCCGTGGTGGTGTTGACCACTTCGGTGATCATGCCCATGGTAGAGCAGGCCGGGATAGATCCCTTATGGTTCGGGATTTTTCTCGTGATTGTGGTGGAAATGTCTCAGATTACGCCACCGGTAGGGTTCAATCTCTTTGTGCTGCAAAACCTCACCGGGAGAAATATCCTGCAAATCTCCAAAGCTGCCCTGCCGTTCTTTCTGTTGATGCTGGTTGCGCTGTTCATTGTGACGGTGTTTCCGGAGATCGTAACTGCCCTGCCTAATCAAATGGGCGGGTGACCATTTCCCATGCCGTACCCTCGGCCTTGGTTGGCCCTGTCGTTCAGGGCCTTTTTTAAAGGACTTATCTTTTCGTTAGGCAAATTCGTCATGGACTGAATATGACTCGGTCTGTTGGCGTTTAACTGAGCACAGTTTTCAGAAGATACGCTTATGAATACGAAAAATTTAGATGCCTTTTTAGCGATAGTTAAGTATGGGACTTTCAAAGCGGCAAGTGAGGTGCTGCACACGACGCAGCCTGCCATTTCCACCAGAATTGCCAAACTCGAGGAGGATGTCGGTTCTGAACTTTTTGACCGGTCGGACAAAAGAGTTCGATTGACACCAAAAGGTTACGCGCTGCTTCCCTATGCGGAGCGAATTGCTGCCCTGTTGAAAGAAATGCAACATGTGGCCGGTGAGCGAAATGGATGCAGTCGGACCATGAGGCTGGGAGCGACAGAAACCGTGGTGCATTTATGGATTTCCAAGTTCATCAATGCACTGCACGGCCACTATCCCAGCCTTTCGATAGAGCTGATTGTGGATCAATCATCCTGCCTTCGAGAAAAGCTGGTCACAGGTGAACTGGATCTTGCATTTCTGACCGATGCGGCGGCGGATTCTGATATAGAGTCCCAACCTTTCTGCACTTATCCGCTGGCGTGGGTCGCAAGCCCGAGACTGACAGAGCCGGGGGCAGATATCGACCTGCACGAACTTGCCCGATTCCCCCTCATTACCTATCCCCGCCAGTCAAAACCTTATATCCAGCTTCAGGAAATGTTTAACGCGGTGAATATGCCGACGGTCAGGATAAATGGACTGAGCTCCCTCGCCACAATTATTCATATGGCTTTAGATGGCATCGGTATTGGTATTTTGCCCCAGGCGGCGGTTGAGAAGGAGTTGTCCAGCGGTGAGTTAATCCGGTTGAATCCCAATAAAAGTCTTCCTGATCTGGAATATGCTGTGGCGAACCGTACAGATCCATTTTTCCGTACGGTCGCCACGCTGGCCTGTACGCTCAGGTAGGCAAAATCTCTGTGGCAGGTTCTATAACGGAATCTCTACCTTAATCAGCGTGCCGGCACCTTTGGAGGTGAACACCGACAGTTTTCCACCTATCAAGTGTGCCCGCGCCTGCATATCGTTAAGTCCTACACCGGCAGATAAGGCTTTGCTTTGAGTGTCCGTCATATCGAAGCCCGAACCGTTGTCCTGTATCTTGAGAGTCAGCTTGTTTTTGCTCTGATTCAGTCGAATATCGGCTTTGGAGGCTTTTGAATGTTTTACGATATTGTCGATAGATTCTTTAGTGATGCGATACAGAGAGCTTTCAAGGTCCGGGCGTAATCTTGATTCGGTTCCAGTTTCTTTGTAAGTAAACCGGATCTCGCATCTTGAGTTGGTGTCGTCAACCAGAACTTTCAGGGCTTCACCGAGTCCTTTTTCTTCCAATGCGATAGGTCGTAGCTCCCCGGAAATTCGGGAAATATCTTCGATGGTTTTGTTCAGGAGATTCACTGATTCTGCGGTATCCTGATCCTGTGGGGAATCTCCGGATTTCGACGCTTTTTCCAGTTTCTTGCGGACGCTGTAGAGTGATTGAGCAATGTTTTTCTGGAGTTCATAAGCGACCTTTCTGCGTTCTTCCTCCTGTGCTTCGATGGCTTTATGGGAGAGCATCTGCAGTTGCTCATCTGCCAGTTTTCCTTCGCTTAATGTCATTCGGGCACCGATGACACCCACGATCAGGATCGCAATACCGGAAGCCCCCAGAACTAACTGCAGAGACGTTGCAATACTCTGGTCAACGGAATCCTGAATTTCCGCGATGGTATCTTCGATGTCATCCACATACAGCCCCGTGCCGATCCACCAGTCCCATCCGTCCAGGTTCTGGGCATAGCCGATTTTATCGACTTCACGGTTCAGGGAAGGCTTCATCCACACGTAGTTGGAAAAGCCTCCACCTACGCGGGCTTTGTTATAGAGTTCCTGAATGATTTTAACCCCGTTCGGGTCTGTCATATCTTCCTGATTGGCTCCTTCCAGATGGATATTGGGATGGGCCTGGGTGGTGTATTTTTCATATCCGAAAAAGTAGCCATCGTTGCCGTAGGCCATATCCCGGATAATCTGCCTGACCTGTTCCTGGGTACCTTCCTGCGTTCTGTTTTCAGGAGAGGTCAGATGTTTAAGTGAGGTGACCGCGATGTTGGTGTAGTTCTTAATTTCCTGACGGCGTAATTCGTAAAACTTATCAGAGAAGTTGGCAACGTTGTGGGTGCCCAGTTCATCCACCTGGCGAATGACCAGTCCTATCATTAAGGAGCTGATGATCACTAGCGGCAGTAACGTCAGGATAAGAATTTTTATTCGAAAATTGAGCTTTTTCATTGTTGTGCCCCGTTTTTTGGATAAAGGCCCCCCAGGGCGTGCTCTGGAAAGGGAGACGCCTGCGGGGGCCGGTGTGTTAATCGGTCTTGATTGGGGGAGTTGAGTCTGAGGTTACCCGGAGGGGCTTGTTTTATCGCCCCTGTCTTCTTTTTGTCAGTACGGCATGTATTGGCCCGGCGTATTGTTAACCGGGTGGCTTATCCTTCGCCGGATGATTCACTCTGAGTAGGCTTTAACAATGTTGTTATAAGTTCCATCTGACATCATTTCCTGCAATACGTTGTCGAACTTATCGCGCAAGCCGCTGAGGTTGTTTGCTTTGGAAAAAGCGATGTAGCTGGGAACGCTTTGGACTTCGCGATCCAGAGACTTGAACTGGCCGCTTAGTCCCAACTGTTTGAACATGGCCAGAGCCGTATATCGATTGCTGATCAGAATATCGATGCGGCCGGATTGGAACTTTCTGACACTCTGTTCGAGGTTGGTAGCCTCTGATAGTTTTTTGAAAGTGCCATTTTTACGCGCTTCGTCAAATGCGCTGCCGTAGCTGATATCGCGAACGATGCCAATGCGGTAGTCGGCCAGGGAAGTCAGATCCCCGTTGAAGCTGATCGTGCTGTCCTTGCTGACAAACAGAACCACTTCCTGGGGCATCAGAACCGTTTTTGAGTAATCCAGAAACTGCTCCCGTTCGGGATTCTTATAGGCGGTGAAGATCGCATCTGCCTGTCCTTCTTTCACCATCGACAATGAACGGGGCCAGGCATTGAGGCGGATTTGCGTATCCATGTTCAAGCGCTTGAAAGCCTCATTGACGATGTCTACCACCATCCCTTTGACCTGGTCTTCTTCCTGGTATTGATAAGGCGGATATTGAAGGGTTACGAGCTTCACTACTTCCGCATTGGCGGGTGAAAGCCAAGTGACAGTTAATAACATCATTAAGCTGAATAAGTGTTTCATACAGGGGCTCCCGATGTCGTTGCACTTTTCGACAATGTCGTTGCGCTATTTCGATATAGCCGTTAGGCCGGTAAACATCCTTTAGGTCGGTCAATTCCTATAGATCGCTAACATCCTTTGGATGGGTCATCATCCTTTCTGTTAGCGGTCTTCCGTTGCTTCTTATCTGCGGTCGTCCATGGCATGAGATGTAAGGGATGACTCTTTGGGGCTGTGCTATCCGAGGCTCTTTTTATCTGGATCAGTTTTTAACTGGATCAGGTTCTATCAAGATTAGTCTGGATTCTTCTTTATTCGAGCGAGTATCTGTTCGCATACCTTGATGCCCTAAGCAATGCTGTAAGGTTGAAGAGCAATGTTCGTGCATTCATGACAAATATCAGAATGCTGATGACTGAAAACATCACAAAACCGGCAAACCAGAGGTCATAGGGCAGACTGCTCCCGGAATGGCTCCTTATGCAGGCAAAAAGTATGTTGATGCTGGACAGAGTCAGGAAGCCTGATAGGGCAGACATCAAAATAACGGAACAGCAATCGGCAACGGATGATATTTTAATGGAGGCAATCATTAATAATATTTATCTCTGACAATAAAATATACTTTATATTTAAATTCCAGATATTCCGGAATGTATTAATATAATTATTGTTGTATGTCCTGGAAGGTGTAAAGACGATTAAATTTATTGTCTTGAATAAAAATATTTGATTAATCGAGTCGCAGAAAGGGAGTGTTGACTGGATATGGTTGAAATGTATTGAAAAGGTTACATTTTATAACGTGCGAGTATCTTTTTATATTCACCGTTGTTTTTGAGTCTGATCAGCTCACGGTCAAAATCATCACGTAGCCGGGTCAGTCCCTGTTTCCTGGAAAAGCCTATAAAGCTGGGAACGTGATCCACTTCCCGGGACAGGCTGGTGATCAGATTCGTCATGCCCGTGGTTTGCAGTTTCCAGTCAGCCACAAACTTATTGCTGATGAACAGATCAATACGCCCCAGCATGAGTTTTTGGAAATTTTGTTCAAGCTTTTCAACGGATTGGACGTTGAGGTTTGGGCGCATCTGATCAAATCGAGGGCCGTAACTGATCGTGGAGATCACTCCGATTTGCTTGTCTCTTAAGGTGGTCAGATCTCCATTGAATATGATTGGACTGTCCTTTTTGGCGTAGAGTGCGATGGTCTGGTGAATCAGTACTTCCTTTGAATAATCCAGGAATTTCTCGCGGTCCGGAGTTCTGTAGGCAGTGAAGATGGCGTCAGCGTTGCCTTTCCTGACCAGGTCCAGGGAACGGCTCCACGGGTGAATGTTGATTTGTACTTCATGTCCCAGTGAGGTCATGATTTTTCTGACAATATCGACGGCGATGCCGGTTGGACTGCCATCTTCTCCGGTGTATTCCAGCGGGGGAAACTCCAATGATACAAATACATATTCTTCTGCATTTGTATCAGTTGCAGAGAGGAGAAGTGACATTGATATTAAATATGAGTACAGCAATCTCTTCATATTAATAACAGGATTCATATAAATTACCCTCATCAAAAGATCGTTCTCGGATAATTTCCATATACCACCTGATTAAGATTAGGTGAGAGTCATATTTATAACAAATGTATGTGCTCTGCCAAAGTGGTTTGAATGTTAAATGGACTGATTCAATTCCAGTGCAAGTTCCGTGATGGCCTTGAGCAGATGGGCATCTGCGGTTTGCATGTAGCTGATGGTGAAGCTCATTTCAGGCAGCTCTCCTCCCACCACCTCGATCAACTCAAGTTCATGGTTCTCCAGTTCCCGGCCGATCACCCTGGAAGGAATGACTCCCACTCCAACACCTTCTGCGCAAAGCCTCACCATGGCCGATAGAGAGGTGTTGCCATAGATCTTGAAATTTTTCATTTTAGCTTCGGTGAACAGATCCCTGATCGCCATATGTGGCAGTGTGTTTTTGGGGTATGTGATGACCGGATAACGCGCAACTTCATGCAATGAAAGGGGTCTGCCGTGCAGAGGAAGTCTGGGACTCGCAATCCAGTTCAAAGGGTAACTGGCCAGGTCAAAGTTGCACACATTGGGTTCCTGGATGGGCCCCAGAAGAAAAACGATATCCAGAGCACCCTTGAGAAGGTTTTCCCGCAGGTTTCGGGAGACGTCGACTTCGATATCCAGTGTGATCATCGGATAGGTACTGCGAATGGCTTCCACCAGTTTAATGAGACTGGTATGTACAATCGTTTCAGACACCCCCATTCGGACATTGCCACTATAGGCCTGTCTTGATTCCGCGATATCCAGAATATCTGCCCGTAGCTTCAACATCTGCTCAGCATAAGGCAGTAACTCTCGACCTTTGGCGGTAAGGCTGACCCGTCGCGCGTCTCTCTCAAACAATTTGACGCCAAGCTCATTCTCCAGAGCGGCGATTCGTTGGGATATGCCGGGCTGGGTTGTGTGAAGACGTTGGGCGGCCAATCGGAAACCACCCAGCTGAGCCACCCAGATGAAGGTTTCCAGGTTCTTCAGATCAATCATGTACCGCCTCTCAAATATTGATGGATAACAAAATATGATCACTTGAGATCATTATATATAATTTGTATTTATTGATTATGCCGTAGTTTAATTCTTAATCATATTGACTGATTGGGAGTTAAGCGTAGTGATCAGTATCAAGACTGTGGATGGCGGCTTCAGGGGAGCCATTCGTTCCGGTAGCTACACTGGCCAGACTTCCGGGATGGCTCCTGGATATGTGCAGGCCAATCTGGCCATTTTCCCCAAAGACTGGGCAGAAGAGTTTCTCAGATTCTGTCTATATAACCCCAAGCCTTGCCCATTGCTGGGGGTGACGGAGCCGGGTAACCCAAAGTTGCCGATGCTCGGTACAGAAATTGATTTGTGTACCGACCTGCCGCTCTACCGGGTGTGGCGTGACGGTCTCTGTGTCGATGAGCTCAGCGATATTCGGCATCTATGGCGCGATGATCTGGTGGGATTTGCCATCGGATGCTCATTCTCTTTCGAGCAGGCCCTGCAGGACGCGGGTATTCGATTACGCCATATAGACCAGGGGCGTAACGTTTCCATGTATCGCACCAATATACCGTGCTTGCCGGCAGGACGTTTTAGCGGCTCTCTGGTCGTATCAATGCGACCCATGAAAGCGGCTGATGCGATTCGGGCCATTCAGGTCTGCTCGCGATTCCCCAACGTTCATGGCGCCCCGGTTCATATAGGAAATCCCGCCCAGATCGGGATTGCCGATATCTCCCAGCCGGACTATGGCGACCCCACCGAAATACTCGACGACGAAATACCTCTTTTCTGGGGGTGTGGTGTGACTCCGCAGGCTATTATTTCAGAAGTGAAGCCTCCGTTTTGCATCACTCATTCGCCGGGTTCAATGCTGATTACAGATTTGTTGAACGGAGCACTCGCAGTGCTATGAGGCCTGTAGTGTTTTGAATTAGTCACCAGAGGACAATGCGATGAAATACCTGATTCAAACAATAATAGCGATGGTGTTCACCTGTTATTTCGGGAATGCCGGGGCACAGGAATTGCCGAAGACCCATCTGACGGTGGTCGGGACCTGGAGTAATTTGTCTCAATACAAGAACTTTGAGCAGCCGTTTTGGGCTAGAGAGATCACGGAAAAGTCCGGTGGTGCAATCACCGCCGATATCAAAGGCTTTAATGAAATGGGCTTGAAAGGCGGTGAAATCGGCCGCTTGATGAAACAGGGAGTATTGGACTTCGGCTCCACCGTATTGGGATATCTGGCCAGCGATAATCCTAAAAATGAAGCCATTGATCTGGCCGGCCTCAGTCCTGATATATCCACGGCCCGTAAGGTTTCAGATGCCTACCGGCCGGTTTTGGCGAAGCTCTACAAAGAAAAATATAACGTCAAACTGCTGGGGATATGGCCCTATTCTGCCCAGGTTCTCTACTGTAAAAGCCCCATAAATGGTTTGGCTGATCTGCAGGGCAAAAAGGTCAGAACAGCCAACCGAACTTTGGCCGAATTTGTTGAAGCCTTTGGTGGAACCGGGGTGACACTTTCCTTTGGCGAAGTCGTGCAGGCCATGCAGACCGGTGTGGTTGACTGTGCAATTACCGGAGCGCTGTCCGGCTATTCGTCCAAGTGGTATGAAGTCAGTCATTACCTCTATGCCTTGCCGGTAGGATGGAGTCAGGTGGTTCACGGGGTCAGCTATGATGCATGGAATGATCTGGATGATCGGGTCAAGGTATTTCTGGAACAGGAGATTGCTTCTCTTGAGAATCGTATCTGGAGTGAAGCCGGCAAGGAAAGTGAGCAGGGCATTGCCTGTAATACCGGCCACGGCCGCTGCGATTTTGGCCAGTCTGCTGATATGGAGCTGGTGCAGGTGTCCAGAGACGATAAGGTGGCGTTAACCCGCGTTCTGGATGACGTTGTATTGAAAAAATGGGCTGAACGCTGTGGTGAAGCCTGCGCTGAAGAATTCAACGACACTATTGGTAAAGTGGTGTCGGCAAGAATCAGGAGATAACCGATGGAGAGACTCTACTGTCTGGCAGTAAAGTTGAGTCGGGTCTCGACATGGATTGGTGGCGGCCTGCTTTTGCTGTCTGCCGCCATTACCACGGTGGATGTGATTTTACGCAAACTGTTCAATATCTCGATAGGTGGGAGTGATGAAATTGCCGGCTATATCCTGGCAATTACCACCAGTTGGGGACTTTCATTTGCTCTTTTGAGTCGGGCCAATATTCGTATCGATGCGCTTTATGCCCGTCTTCCCGGAAAACTCACCGTATGGCTTGATCTGCTCGGGTTGGTGCTGCTCGGTGTGTTCATGTCTTTTGTCACCTGGTTTGCCGCCCGCGTCTGGTATGAGTCTGTCTCGGTAGGTGCTATGGCCAATACACCTTTGCAGACACCGTTGATGTATCCCCAGGGAATCTGGGCTGCCGGCTTTGTCATCTTTATGTGTGTTCTGTTGATTCTGTTGGCACGGGTTCTGGCGTTGCTGTGGCGCAAGGATTACAAAGAGGTGACTGCCATCGCGGGAATCCGCACGGTGGAAGAGGAAGTCCATGATGAGGTTGCCAGTGTCATTGACCATATAAAAGAGGAGCGGCGTTATGCTGATTAATGCGGCGTTGATTCTGTTGGTTCTGCTGGCACTCTCGGTCCCGGTCGCTGCGACGATGGGAGTTTTGGGTCTGGCGCTGGATCAGATGTATTCCATGTTGCCTTTGTACAAAGCCAGTGGGGAAATATTCTGGTCCACCAATACGGACTTTCTTCTGGTGGCGATTCCCATGTTTATTCTGTTGGGAGAAATCATGCTACGAGCAGGTATGGCGGAGCGTTTGTATGACGCAATGGAGAAATGGATGGGCTGGTTGCCGGGTGGGCTGATGCACGCCAATATCGGTGCTTGCGCTGCCTTTTCTGCGACTTCAGGGTCCAGTGTGGCAACTGCGGCGACGGTCGGAACCGTTGCAATCCCTCAGGGCGAGCGTTACGAATATGCGCAACCGTTGTTCCTTGGTACCCTCGCTGCAGGTGGAACTCTGGGCATCCTGATCCCACCGTCCATCAATATGATCATCTACGGGATGTTGACGGATACGTCTGTACCTCAGCTGTACCTCGCAGGATTCCTGCCTGGTCTGCTGTTGGCACTGATCTTTGGCTTGACGGTGTTTGCGCTCTGTCTGTTACGGCCGGGTTGGGGAGGAAGGCGACAAACTGCCAGCTGGTCTGCCCGACTGAGATCGCTGAAGAACTTGCTGCCGCCGCTGACGATATTCCTGATCGTTGTAGGGTCTATTTATGCCGGGGTTGCCACGCCAACGGAAGCTGCAGCAGTAGGTGTTATGGCCGCGATCATCCTGGCGGCGATCTATCGAAGTCTTTCACTGGAAATGCTGAGAGAAGCGATTGAAGGCACGGTGAGAACTTCCTCCATGGTGATTCTGATTATCCTGGCGGCGTACTTTCTTAATTTTGTACTGGCTGCCATTGGTTTGACTGACAAATTGACCAGCCTGGTGCTCAGTCAGGGATGGACACCACTGCAGACCTTCGCGGCGGTGGTGGTTTTTTACCTGATCCTCGGGTGCTTTCTGGAAACTCTGTCGATGATGGTCACGACGATTCCGATTACCGCTCCATTGATGTTTGAGTTGGGCTTTAGTCCGGTCTGGTATGGCATTGTTGTGATGGTGTTGCTGGAAATGGCCTTGATCACACCTCCCGTCGGGTTGAATCTTTACGTGGTGCAGGGCGTTCGTTCCCGAGGTTCTCTGAACCAGGTTTTGATCGGTGCTCTGCCTTTTGTTGTGGCAATGATTTTACTAATTATTGGCCTGGTATTGTTTCCGGGAATCGCCACCTGGCTTCCCGAGCAGTTCTATTAATCATCCAGCAGGCAAATAGCGTCCTTTAACTTCCTTCTATTTGCCTGGAAACCCCCAAATATACCGTGGTTTCTGAGAGGGCACAGCCACGGTATATTTTCAGACTGCTTTCCGTCGAGAATCCTTTCTGCTCAGAACTTTAACGGCTAACGTACTCTCGAATATTTTTCAGTTCACTTAATTGCGGCCATTCTCGTAATACCTGCGCAGCCGGACACCAGGGATAGGGGAGAGCGGACACCCACTTCATGACGGCCTCAAGATGCTCCGATGGCAGGGACTGCATGATCTCAATGGTAATGGTCAGCTGTTCAACCAAATGTGAGTTCTGCTGAAATCTCCAGTCGTACCAACCGCATCCGACTCTTACCTGACGATCGGCTTTCTCTGACATAAACACCAACCAATCGCAGCCAAACTGGTGCATGTTCTTTTCCGGAGGAGGTGCCAGACATAGGGTATAGACGTTTTCGTAGGTCTGGGCGAAGCGACGAACCAGGACATTCGTGATCTCTTCACGGCCATAGGTGGTTGGAGGAAAGGCGATGTTGTCCGTTTTGACGCTCATTTCCAGTGACGCATTTTCTGAAAATGCCTGCTTCATTCGATGCGGTTGATTTCTGTCTTTGGCGTATATATAGGATCGAATTGAATCTTCAGGACGATGCATGACTGATTTCTCAGGTTTGTAGAGGTGGATGCCTAATTCGGCATGATGAAATTTCGCTTAATCATTATTTGATATTATATATGTGTATGGAAAGCAATTAGTATTTCTATGGCAGGGATATTCTTATTATTTGACGACTGCAAGGAAGTTCGTCTCTATCCTCTCGCGCAAAAAGATCCCATCCCTGGGTGACGAAGTACGGTCTAATAAATGGGAAGAAGAAATAAAAATCGATATATATTGTGTTACATAGTCATTTAAGTGTTCTTTCGGCTTATAAGGCGTGGTTGTACTGTTTATGGGGCTGTTTTCGTTTTGTACATCCTTGTACTGTTTAGAGATGTACTAATCCGAAGTTCTGGATCTCAACCTAGAGGCTGTCGATTAAATTTTGAGACGTACGCCGGTTGTGAGAATTGAGATATCTTCGAAATCAGCACCGTCTCTGTCGAGGCTGTGGACTTTATAGGACGCGTATAGATCGATACCTTTACGCGCTGCAAAAACATAACCCAGGCTGATAGCTTCTGCCTGATCATTTAGCTGGGCCCGATCATCGGTAATGGCATAAAGGAGGGAAACGGCATGTTTACCGGTTTTGTAGCCAATTTTGGCTGATTTGAACTCTGAATCCGGGTTGCTCTCATCATCGTCACCGGACTTACCGATTGCGAGCGCAGCGTTCAGACCACCGGGCAACAACACGGCAAGTGATCCGCCGAAGGTGTTTTCGTCGCCGGCCACATTACCGTCCTCGGTACTTTCGGTGGAATAGCCGAGCCCTGCTTTAAACGCCAGGCCGCTATCGGTGGTATGACTAAATCTCAGACCGAGTTCTGTGATGTCGCTACTACCTTTCACGCCCTGACTGAGTGCGAGCCCGAAACCTCCGAAGCTGGGAGTATCATAACGCAGCCGGTCGTAGCGCGATTCGAAGTCCAGATTGTTCATGGTGGAACCGATGGTAGGGCCGGTGCGATTGAACTGGATACCGCCGCCGAGCAGTGAAGGATCCGCCCAGTTGATGACGCCAGTACCTGACAGATCCATTTCCATAATTCCATTCGCAGCACCATCTCCCTGGCCAATGGTGACTTTTCCCCAGTCATCGGTAAACCAGACTTCCATCAGTCTTTCACTTAATACGGGAGTGGTCGACTTATTGTCAAAGCTAACGCTGTAGGAGGAGTTTGATGGATATTCCGCTTCGAATTGCCCGCCTACTTTGGTTCCACTGTCCAGCTCTGTTTCTGCCTTAAGATTAAAGCGGGTATCGCTGTTAATGTTATCGACAAAAAACAGTTCAGTATCATTGCCGTCATCTACGTGCATGAGGGCCCGGTTGACCTGCAGAGTCAGGTTCAGATCCACTCCATTGTAGTTTCCAAGGTCGACGGCATAACCTGTTAGTGGCGCTGTAGCCAGAGCCATGCATAACGCATGTCTAGTGAAGTTTTTCATTGCTTACCTTTAAATGAATTTATGATTGTTAATATGTTTATTGATGTTTTTAAATGGTATAGCGGCCGTTGATAATCTTTGATTGATTAATTTATGGCGATATTAAGTTTGATAATTGGTGTGCGGGTTGTAAAACTAATTAAATTTATATAAATGGATTAAAGTTTTTTATTGGTGTATATATTTGATAATGTTATTGATATCGATAGTGTTGATTTATAGGAAAAGGGTTGGATGTCGTTACTCTATGAATGAGGTTTAAATTTCATTCTTTTATCTAATGTGAGATATTTATTCCGCTTTATTTGGAACAACGACTCTCTATCTGGAACGACGTGGAATGACTAAAAGCGGGAATGAAATGACCCAGACATCCAATTTGTTATGCCCCTGCGGGTCAGGGAAAAACTATCAAGCATGTTGTGAAATATATCATCAGGGGCAGGCCGCTCCAGACCCAGAGTCACTGATGCGCTCGCGCTATACCGCCTTTTCCGGGTCAATGTGGCAATATCTTCTGGATACTTGGCATTCGAGCACGCGACCCGCGTCGCTGGGGAACGATGATCCGGTTGAATGGTTCAAGCTCGAAGTGCATGAAAGCTCGGCGGACTCTGATAAGGGCAAGGTTTCTTTTTCTGCGACTTTCCGACAGGCGGGAAAGTGGATGCAATTGCGTGAAAACAGTCGTTTCCTGCATGAAAACGGTCGTTGGTATTACGTGGATGGAGACGCGGAGTGGGTGGAGCTTGACCCCGGCAGAAACGATCCCTGTCCCTGCGGTAGTGGTAAAAAATTCAAGAAATGCTGTGGCTGATGATGTCGGGGAAAAACGCCGTGGCTGCTGAAGTTGATAAGGAACTGGTGAAATTGATAAAAAACAATCAGGCTTCGCCGATATCCAGCTTGATGCCATAAGGGGCATACAGATCTCTGATTCTGATCAGGTCATCACGGATAGAATCCGAAGGAAACAGCTTGGCGACCATTCGGCCACGTTTGGCGGCAGCATCTGACAACATCAGAATAATGGGAACACCGGCTGCTTTGGCAATATGCCAGAAGCCTGTTTTGATAGGCTTGGCATTTGAGCAGGATAATTTATGGCGGGTGCCTTCAGGGGCGATCAATAGCGTGAACTCTTTGTGACTGTCGAACAATTTTTTCATGTCCTGAACCAGATTTGATTTGCGGCTGCGGTCTACAGGCAGGCAACCGAGTCTGGTGAGAAACCAGGAAAGGGGCCAGAAAAACAGATCCTTCTTCACCAACGCATGAACTTTGATGCCGTAAATCTTAAACAATGCCAGGGTGCGGACGCCGTCCATATTAGTGGTATGCGGAAACCCAACCACGACCTGTTTTGCTTCCCAGGCATCGGATTTGGGTTCATAGGTCCATCCACCGATACGGAAGATGAATTTGGCAAAAATTGTCAGCATCAAGATAGCCTCAGATTAAACTCTACTGCGAGGTGACTTTCGATTTTATCGCGAAAGGCGGCGCATTCTAACTCAAAGTGTTATCTGAGGCCAAAAATTGCACGATGTATCCCCACAATGGGGTACTTAGCTATCCCTAATCAGGCTATGTGCCGGGTGTGAAGCAACTCTGTCGAGCCAGCGTTGCACGTTGGGATAATCACTTAGCTGAAAGCCTCCTTCATCAGCCACGTGGGTATAGGCATACAGAGCAATATCGGCAATGGTGTAATGGTCTGCCACCAGCCAGTTTCGATCTTTCAGGTGGGTATCCATAATTTTCAGTGCTTTTCGACCTGCTTCCTGCTTGCCCGGAAGAAGCAATTCTCTCTCGGCATTCATGCCAAGATGGGTCAGCCAGAAGCGGGGTGAGGCGACATTCGGTTCGTGGCTGTATTGTTCGAAGAACAGCCATTGCATCACTTCTGTCTGATGTTTCAGGCTTTCTGGCCAGAAACTCGTTCCCTGCGACAGATAAAAAATAATGGCGTTGGATTCACTGATGATCGTGCCGTCATCCAGTTCCAGCACTGGAATTTTGCCATTGGGGTTCAGCTTCAGAAAATCCGGGGTGTGGGTCGCGCCTTCAATAATGTCGTATTCTCTGTATTCGTATTCGATTTCCAAAAGATGCATTAATAAGCGGGCTTTATAGCCATTGCCCGACGGGCGGTAATCGTGAAGAATCATAGCTGCGTCTCTCTCATTGTGATAAATGCCTGGTCGAGTCATTGTTGTGAGAGTTCGCTCCAATCACAAACGAATAGTTTTGATCTCTGTCATCAATACTGTTGATGCTTGATCAGTGAATAGAAGTTGAAGCCTTATGGATATTGATCTCCTGCGTACCTATCTGGCGATTGTGGATACCGGTAGTTTTACCCGTGCCGCCCGGCAGACCTTTCGCACCCAATCAGCTGTCAGTATGCAGATGAAGCGTCTTGAAGCTGACGTGGAAAGAGCCTTATTCCGTCGGGAGGGGCGTTCACTTGAGCTGACCGATGATGGTAAACGATTGGTGCACCATGCCCGCCGGATCCTGGCGGTACACGATGAGGCGATGGCCAGTATGCGTCCGGATGCCGGTACCTTCCGAATCCGGTTGGGATGCCCGGATGATTATGCCCGCAGCATATTACCAAGAATGATCATGGTGATGAGGGAACTCTATCCAAACATCAGTCTCAACGTTCAGTGTGCCTCCTCCAACAAGTTGCGCCAGTTGATGGATGAGGGAGAAATAGACCTTGCGGTGTTAACCCGTGCGCCGGGCAGCGATGAAGGCTATCTTTTGCTGGAGGATCAGGGAGTATGGGCTGCCGCCAGGGGACGCAGGTTGCAAGAAGGTGAAGTTCTGCCTCTGGCAATCTATGAACCGGACTGTAAATTTCACAGTGCTGCGTTGGATGGCTTGGATAAGCTCCAGCGCCCCTACGAGTTGTTGATGACGTCTTCCAATGCTTCAGCCCTGTTGGCGATGGTGAAAGAGGGAGGTGCAATCACGGCAGTTGCCACATCTACCCTAAGCGAAGATATGGCGGTATTGGGAGCAGAGCACCATCTACCGCCTTTACCCCGAGTGGAGATTGCGGTGATGATCGCCGGTCAGCCTCATCCCATGATGACTCCCGCCTTTGTCAAAGATCTGATTGCGCGATATCGGGAAGTTCTTGATGACAGGGAATTACATCAAGCTGTTCCAGAGACCCACGCTGCTGGTTAGTAGAAGAGCGAATCCGAGCATCCGGAAAAAGGCGACCTGGTCTTTGTGCATCATTCGATCGTGGAAGCGAAGTCCCAGGACATGGCCAATGGCTGCACAGGGGAGCAGCCATAGATGGTGAATCAGCTGTAAGTCCACTCCGGCCATAATGAAGGCGGCCATTTTAATCGTCACGAGAATAAACCACAGGGCAAATAGTGTGTTGCGCAGTTTTTCCGGGGCGACTTTGGTGCTGTACACCGCAACGATCAGTGGGGCTCCGATGAGTGACGTCCCGCTGATATAACCTCCCAGCATCAGGAAGAGTATATCCAGTTTGGGATTACTGCTCTTGAACGGCTTATTCAGTATGTAAGACAAGGCATAAGCAGAAACGATGCTGAAAATAATCCCGCCCATCAATACTGGAGGCAGGGTGATCAATCCGAACACGCCGATCAGTTTGGGAATGATCATGATCAATAGGCTTTTGCCAAGATAAGACCAATCCACCGTACTCTGTTCACCGTTACCAAGGAACTGACGGTAACCCTGATTTCCAAGCACTGTCAGCGAAGAGAATATCATCAGGTGGACAGCGATCAATGGCAGGTAGACCAGAGGTTGATTTTCTATCAATAACAGAAACGGCAATGCCAGAACGGCCCCGCCAAATCCCAGGCCGGAGCGTACAAAACCGCTCCAGATAAATACCAGGCCAATCAAAACGTATTGGTACCAGAAAAGGTGTGCCATTGACTTCGACTCGGGGGCTTAGGTTGGTCGGACGATAGGGTAGATCGGATGTATAGGTTAAAGAAAGTGGATTTTAGCCTTCAGCTTTGGCTTCTTCCTGTAGCTTGTTGCGGACCTTCATCAGAACTTTTCCGAAAGCATTCTGTCCCCGCTTGTCTCTGCCGCAGCCCCAGAAATAGTCATAATTGTTGCTTTCAATCAGCATCCTGCTCCCTGTCGCCAGCAGAGCGTCAGCAATATGCGGGTAGGTTTTACAGCGAATATAGATTGCGCGGGTCATTACCACTTCGCGGACTTTTTTCCAGTCAGCACGAAGCTTTCGGGATTTTTTACGGCCCAGGGAGCGGGCAAGCTTCGGTGTTGCGGCCTGCCTGATTTTTTCCTGGTATTCATCATCTGTAAACTTCATTCCCTGGTAGTAATGTTCAACGGTCGGCCAGGATTTGCCTTCCAGCTCGAAAGCATAGGGTGAGAAACACCCCAGTAGCTCATCGGGATTGGAGCGGGACAAAAATACCGCGTCTTCTGGCTGGTCGGGAGGAAAAAGCATTGAGGTTTTCCTGAAGATTGGATACCGGAAGGCGATTGTATCACAGAAGGGGATTGTATCATGGAAGGGGATTGTATTACGTATGCGCAGAGGGCTGTTGGCGATTTAATGACGCCGACAGCCCTAACAGTGGGGCTTCAGGGCAATCGAGCTTGGGTTTGCCTTTGCTTACAGCGGCAGAGTCACCTTGTCCAGATACTCCGGTACTGAAACGTTCCAGCCAAGTTCGTCCTTGATGCGAAGACGTAAAGCGTCGGAAGCAGGTGCCTCACCGTGAGTGACGAAGGTATGTTTCGGAGGACTGGAGAAATTCTCCAGCCAGTCCAGAATCTCACTGTAATCTGCGTGGGCGGACAGGGCATCCAATTGATGTACAGAGGCCTTAACCGGGTAATACTGCCCATGAATTTTGACCTGCTGAGCGCCGTTGACCAGAGAATCGCCTCGGGTTCCCGGTGCCTGAAAACCTGCGAAGACGACACTGTTGCGGTAATCAGGAAGCAGGGCTTTCAAGTGGTGCAATACCCTTCCTCCGCTTGCCATGCCGCTGGCGGAAACAATGATCGCAGGGTATTTGCGTCGGTTAAGATCAATGGATTCCTCTACCGTACGGACATAATGCGTCCCTTTGTCGATATCATGGCATTGTTCAGGAGTGAGCCTGTGCAGATGGTGGTAATGACAGAAAATTTCCGTTGCTGTAATCGCCATCGGGCTGTTCAGGTATACCGGCAAGTCTGGAATTCTGTTGGCCTTTTTCAGCTCCTGAATCAAATGCAGCAAGGCTTGAGCCCGACCCACGGCAAAGGCGGGAATTAATACTATTCCACCCTGTTCAGCCGTTGAGGTGATGATGTCGGCCAGCACTGTGGGAATGTCGATAGACTCATGAAGCCGGTCACCATAGGTAGACTCAAGCACTAGATAGTCTGCCTCTTCTATGGCCTCAGGAGCTTTCATGATCAGATCATGAGGGCGACCAAGATCGCCTGAAAACACCATTTTGCCGGCTGGGGAGTCCAGGACGATGCTGCTGGCCCCCAATATATGGCCGGCAGGAATAAATCTGGCTTTAAAACCGGGCAGGCAATTTACATCTTCATGAAAATCCACAGTCTCAAAGTGTTCGATAGCTTTCCAGGCTTCTTTTTCCGTGTATAGGGGAAGTGCCGGCTTGTGCTTTGAAAACTGTCGCTTGTTAGCGTATCTGGCATCTTCCTCCTGCAGAAAACCGGAATCAGGAAGTAGAACTCTGGCCAGGGATTTGGTGGCTCGGGTGCAGAACACCTTTCCCTTGAATCCGTGTTTGATCAGGGCTGGAATATAGCCGCTATGATCCAGGTGGGCGTGGGTCAGCAGCAGGCAATCGATGTCTTTAGGAGCAATAGGCAGGGACTTCCAATTTCTCTCCCGAAGGTTTTTTACTCCCTGATAAAGACCACAATCCACCATCATCCGTCGATCCTGGTGGGTAATAAGATATTTGGAGCCGGTTACCGTGCCGGCTGCGCCAAGAAAACTTAGCTCCATGTGCTTTCCTTATGATAGTTATTTAGACGACCTGACTGACAGACTGGTTAGCTACGCCAATTTCAGCTACTCCAATAATTGTATGAACACGGGGGTAGACCAGTTGATCTGAAACAACTTTCAATAGCATAGTTGAATTAAACTGGTTAGGGTTAGTGCATCTGTGTAAGGCGCAGATGTCTGCGACAATTTGTCGAATCAGCCTATGTCTGGCTTGTCGAATAAGCTAGTGTCCGGCTCGTCGGATCAGCTAATGTCTGACGCATTTGAAAGGTCGTGGGATGGATCAGCATAAACTGAATTTTTTATATCTTAAGCGTGTGTATATCGACACGATGCAAGAGCCTGTGGTGTACATGCGCCAGGACTGCCATGTATGCCGCTCAGAAGGCTTTAATGCCATGTCCCGGGTACGGGTCAGTACCGAAAAGAAAAGTATTATCGCGACGGTGAATAAGGTCACGGACGGATGGCTCAGCCACCAGCAGGCGGGCCTGTCAGAAGCGGCCTGGCGTCTTCTGGATGCCGGCGAGGGAGAAGTGGCCTATTTCAGCCATACCAAGCCGGTGGATTCCATGAGTTATGTACGCGGCAAACTGTATGGAACAGAACTGTCAGACCAAACAGCTCAGGCCATTATCAGTGATATCAGCGCCGGACTCTATTCAGATGTGCAGCTGGCTGCCTTTGTGACGGCCTGTTCGGGAAGTCGTCTTGATCGAGATGAGGTGGCGGCACTTACCCAGGCGATGGTTCATGTGGGTGAAAGGCTGGAATGGGACGAAGAACGTGTCATGGACAAGCACTGCGTCGGCGGGTTGCCTGGAAATCGGACCACTCCCATCGTCGTCGCGATTGTGGCCGCAGCAGGGCTGAAAATGCCAAAGACCTCTTCGCGGGCCATTACGTCTCCGGCAGGAACGGCTGATACCATGGAAACCATGGCGCCGGTGAACCTGTCGTTAGAACGTATGAAACAGGTTGTTAAAGAACAAGGGGCGTGTATCGCCTGGGGCGGATCTGTCAGCCTGAGCCCGGCGGATGATGTGCTGATCCGGGTAGAGAGGGCTTTGGATCTGGATAGTGAAGGGCAGTTAGTGGCTTCGGTGCTGTCCAAGAAAGTGGCTGCCGGGTCCACCCATGTCCTAATCGATATCCCTATCGGTCCTACCGCCAAAGTGCGTAGTGAAACCTATGCCCAGCGTCTCGCGGAACAACTAAAATATACCGGCGATAAGTTGGGAATCTGTGTTGAGACTAGTTTCAGTGATGGCAGTCAGCCAGTTGGACGCGGTGTAGGACCGGCACTGGAAGCGCGCGATGTATTGTCGGTACTACGCAACCAGGAAGATGCTCCGTCCGACCTGCGGGATCGGGCGTTGATCCTGGCCGGCAGGTTGCTGGAAATGGGGGAAGTCGCTCCTCCAGGCAGTGGGCGTGATAGAGCCCGGGCTTACCTTGAAAGCGGGGAAGCCCTGGACAGATTCATGGCCATTTGTCAGGCACAGGGAGGTTTCCGGGAACCTCAACTCGGTACTCATACCAAAGTTGTCAGGGCGGAACGTAGCGGCCTGCTGACCTATATCAACAATCGTTTTATCGCCAAGCTGGCTAAGTTGCTGGGGGCTCCTACCGATACTGGAGCAGGCCTCGACATGCATGTCCGGTTGGGGGATAAAGTCTCGTCAGGACAGCCGCTGTATACACTGTATGCAGAATCCCACGGTGAACTGGCGTATGCGCTGGATTTTTTGAAAGAACACAGGGATGAAGTGCGTATTGTAGAGGAAATTCTTTAATGGATCTGTTTAATCTGAGTTCTGCACATCCTATTGCAGAGCGTCTGCTGAGTGACCCTGACCTGCAGCCCGGAGAGTTCGAGCTTCGGCATTTTCCCGATGGCGAAAGTTATATCTGTGTCACCAGTAAACCATCGGCAGAGGCTGCCATTTTCTGTGATTTGTCTGCGCCAAACGGCAAACTGCTTCCGCTGTTGCTACTTGCCGATACTCTAAGAGATCTCGGTTGGCGCAGGATTACTCTCCTGACCCCCTATCTGCCATATATGCGGCAGGACATTCGATTCAAACAAGGGGAGGGCATTACCTCCCGCTACTTCGCTAAAATCCTTTCTGCCAGCTTTGATCATCTGATCACTATCGATCCCCATCTTCATCGTTACCATTCCCTTGATGAAATTTACAGCCTGTCCAGTCAGGTCCTGAGCGCCTCTGCTGCCATCGCACAATGGATCCGGGAGGAAGTGCCGGGAGGCGTTATTGTGGGGCCTGACAGTGAGAGTGACCAGTGGGTATCCAGTGTGGCCAGAATGGCTGGTTGTGAACAACTGGTTTTTAATAAAACCCGGGCCGGCGATAAGGATGTATCCATTGACGCCGGCGACCTCAGTCAGTTCCAGGGCCGTACACCGATCATGGTGGACGATATTATCTCTACCGGACGTACGATGATCGAAGCAGCAGAACAAATGGTGGCGATGGGACTGAATCCGCCGGTGTGTATCGGTGTGCATGCGCTATTCGCCGATGATGCCTGGCAGGCAATGTTGGAAGCGCCTCTATCCCGTGTCGTTACGTGCAACACTGTTCAGCATCCCACCAATGGGATTGATGTCGGTGACATCATGCTGAAAGGTTTGTTGAATCGCTAAGTCTGTTGATTTGCCAAGAAGACTGGCGGCAATCGTGCTCAGGAATCCAGGGAGAACTGCACAGAATTTCCTCCCTGGTTACGGGCCGTTTCAATCGCCGACCGGGCGCGCCGAATGATACCGTCCATGCTCTCAGAGCTGTCCGGAATCTCGTTGCTGATGCCGATACTCAGGGTGACCGTGAATCGATGACCTTCCACCACCATCAATTTGGCTTCACTGAAGCTGCGGATTCTCTCGGCCACCTGCAGGGCATTTTCGATGGCGCTGTGGGGCAGCAGCAGTGCAAATTCATCTTCGGCCAGCCGGTAGGCCCTGTCGCCGGCCCTTTCGGTTAAATCGTCCAGTTTCTTCGCCAGTTCGACCAGATAGCTGTCGATGGCAACCCGGCCATAGTTCTTGTTGATCAGTTCAAAACTGTCAATTTTGATCAGCACCAGAGACAGAGACGATACAGAACGACTACAGCGACTCCATTCCTCCTTCAAGTGCAACCTGAACTGATCAACGGAATACAATCCGGTCAAGTCATCACGCACTGCCAGCTCTTGTAGCTGGGCATTCACACGGGACAAAGTGGTCAATGCGGTTTTGAGTTCTTCTGTGCGCAGGGCAACGCGTCTCTCAAGCTCTTCATTGGCCAGTTGCTGTGATCGTAAAACCTCCTGTTGCGCGGAGCGGGCTTTCCGCTCCATCTCCAGTGCGTGTTCCTGCATTAGCAACCGCTGCTTGCGCTCTTGATTGATTCGTTGAGCCAGTGCCAGTGAAAACAGGAAAACTTCGGCGGTGGAGCCGATTTGGGGGCCGTACTCAATGATTTTCCAGTTCGGAAATACGGCCACCTTCGCTAACACGATGGAAATATTGCCGATCAGGAAAATTCCCCAGCCGATAGTGAATATTGCCGCATTCTGTGTTCTAAGAAACCAGAGGAAGGCACCACTTCCCAGCAGGACTGCAGAAAGAACGAATACCGTGAACATTGCCACCTTTAACGCAGCAACATAAGAGGCGGTCAGTGCCATGATTGATGACAGCAGTCCTAAAAGAGCACCTACCAGAAACAGGTAACCCAGACCTTTTCTGTTGATGTGCAAATCCAGATATCGATAGGAAAAGAGGCTGGCAAACAACATGCTGGTTCCTATGAAGAATACCAACTGGTCCTGGTTCCAGGACGGCGAGTCCGGCCAGAAAAACTGGTAGCTGGTCCCGTGCAGGGTGAGCTGGACTATGGCGATCGACATCACATATGCCACGTAGAGGACATAAATCGGGTCTCTGATTAACAGCCACAGCACCAGATTGTAACCGGCCATGGCAAGCATGATTCCCGTAAACAGAAGCTGGGCTGCCAAAAGCCACTGATCCTGATCCAGAAAAACCTGAGGATCCCAAAGTACAGCGGGTAGTTGCATGGAGCCTTCAGTTTTTACCCGGATATAGATTTCATAATTCTGCTGAGGGCCGAACCTGAGCGGAAACAGGAAGTTCCTGTTGGCAATCGGCCTCTTGCTAAACGGCAGGGTATCTCCTGTTCGAAAGCTTTTCAGTACATAGCCGTCTGCCAGCAGATACACCTCTACGGTGTCCAGTACCGGGTATTGAATATCGAGCCAGCGCTCAATTTCCCGGGCACTTGGATTGCTGACATTTAAACGAAACCAGTAGGGAGGGGGATTCAGTCCGAAGTTGGGGTTTTCGCTGGTTCCTTTACGCCAGGTCAGGGCAACCCTTTGATATAGGATATCTTCAAGGAGTATGCTTGATTCATTGTCCCGGCTCCACCAGAGATAAGGGGCAATATTGATCTCCTGGGTATCGTTCGAAAGAACAATGCTGTCATAGGGCGAAGCCGCCAGTGCTGTTGCGCCGGTTAGGGGGATCAATATGGCCAGCCGGATCAGCCATATGAAAATGCTGAAGAATAAGTTGTTGTATTTTTGGCATTTGGCCATTTTAAGTCCACATGCAGAATTCCGCGGTGGAAAAGCTCAGGTTGGGAAGGTCGCCGCTCATTCCTGATATCAGCAGAGCCGTACTTAATTCATTGTAGTGTGCTTATTGCGAGTTTTCATAATATGGATTAATAAAGCGTGTCAGGCGATATGTGTTTATCAATAGATTTTGGGGAGAATCACCATGAAAGCGGTTATTTTGGATGCTGACAGTCTGGGGACCGGCGTTTCTTTACAGTCTATCGAGCAAAGTGTGCCGGAGCTGAAGCAATATCCTCATACCTTACCGGAACAGGTTGACGAGCGTATCCGGGGGTATGATGTTGTGATCGTGAACAAAGTGGTTCTGAGTGAACGCCATATGATCGACAATCCCCAGCTCAGGCTGATCGCCGTGACTGCAACGGGTACCAACAATATCGACATGCTGGCGGCTGAAAAACATGGCATTGAAGTCCGCAACGTTGCCCATTATGGAACGGCCACTATTGTCCAGCACGTATACTCTTTGATTCTGGCACTATCCAACAACCTTCTATCTTATACCGGTGCCGTAAGAGACGGTCGCTGGCATCAAAGCCAGACTTTTTGTCTGATGGACTACCCGATCCGGGAACTGGCAGGCCGCAAGCTGGGTGTCATCGGTTATGGAGAACTGGGGCAGGCTGTTGCCAAAGTCGCGCCGGCGTTTGGCTTAGAGGTATTAGTCGGCGCTCGGCCGGGAGGGAAAACGGGCCATCACGATGGTGTCGACTACCTGCCTTTGGGGGAGTTGTTACCACAGGTGGATATCTTGAGCCTGCACTGCCTGCTGTCTGAAGATACCAGTGAGATGCTCAACGAGAAAACCCTGACCATGATGAAACCGGACGCCATCCTGATCAACACAGCCCGTGGCGGACTTGTAAATGAGCAGGCTCTTGCCGATGCATTACGAGCCGGGCGTCTCGGTGGTGCCGGTTTCGATGTACTGACCAGGGAACCTCCTGTCGAGGGAAATCCTCTGCTGCAGGATGATATCCCGAATCTGATCGTCACCCCCCATTGTGCCTGGGCAAGCGTCGAAGCCCGGCAAAGACTGATTGATATGACGGCTGACAATATCCGTCACTTTGCAGAGCATCAGCAGTTGCGCGTGCCCTTATGACGACTTAGTTCTGTGTTATAGCTGGTTTAGTACGTTTTATTTTAGGTCTTTTGGCCGATTAATTGTGATGTAACAGATTGTTAGGATGTTGCAATCTGTTGATTGGTTATAGAAGGAAAAGTCATGGCAACCCCAATGGAGTTGGAACTTGGCATTAGAGGATTTTGGAGTCAGGTTGCTCATCATACCAAAGGTAAGTCGTATGCGTTTTTGAAGGATGGCCCACTCTTTTATTTAGTCTTTGATGACAGTGTGAAGATGGAGCCATTTGTACGTACGTCGGAAATCATGTTTGATGCCCGCGCTATGGAAGCAACCAGGACTAACGGCTACCTTGCGACAATCAATGCCCAAGTCTACGGGATTAATACAACAGGAAAAATAGACTATGCAGTAGGCAGCGATCCTGTAACACCCAAGGGGATAGAGCCTGAAGGCTATACCGTGTTAGGAAAAACGGTAATAGCGGGTAGGGCGGCACCTCTGAACTTCTTTATTGCAAACACCCAATCGAAATCACCAAAGTATCAATTTGGCTTCGGTTCAGCACCTGTCAATGTTGATGCTGCTATTGGAGGTGCGGGACCTATCATAGTGAATGGGTTACCCTATGGTGTTGTTAATAAATATCGCAAGGGCACGACTCCAGGGAAACCGGTTGGCAAGCCATCGCCGGAAAAAGCAAAAAATCTCATTCAGCGCAGTAACGCTACTTTCACTGCATTTACTAAGCATGCATCCTCTCCACGGACGGGAATCACGGCAATCGCGCACCATTCAAAAGAGAAAAAACTTGCGGTACTGGTTCTACCTGACAATAGCGGAGATTTACCCCTAACCTCTCTGCAAGCAAAATTGCTCAACGTAGGTTTCGATAACGCTATATTTCTTGACGGGAGTAATTCATCCATGCTGATGGTTGAGGGAGCGTTTTATGCTCGACAGGGGGAAAGCAAGAATATGACAAATGTTGTCGGAATTGGCTTTAAATACTGAATGAATTTTATGAAGATCAAAATCTTGCTAGCCTCAATTATTGTTCTTATTGGAGGATTGCTGTCTGTATTAATTTTTGCAATCAATGATCCTGTTTTTATGGCTGGAGGAAGCGATGCTCTTGATGTGACTACAGCACCAGCACCAATCGGCCAATGGATTGCACTGGTCTTTTACTTGGTTGTCTTTTTATTTTTAGTTTTTGCGAGGCCAAGCCGCTCTGGATCGTCTCTAGTGCTAAAAACTATCCTGGCATCCACAAGCTTGGCTATTTTGCTGGTTAGTGGGCATACCTATACCGTTTCCGGCAAGTCAAATACCCTGGAAGATAAATGGTTTGGCGTTTCTATGCAGGTGTTGAAGTTCGATCCGTCTGAAGGATTGGCTGATATCAGTGTAGAGCGCAACAAGCTGACCATTTCTATTCTTCAACAGGGGAAAGTGGAGCAGACGATACTGATTGGTCCATTTATATGGGGGGTTAGAGACGATAGCCTGATTACCATACTGGAGGATTTTGGAGCCAGTATTGCAAAGGAATAAAGAAAACAACCGATACCAAACTGTATATGTTTTCTTTTCGAAAGGCTTTTCACCCTGCAGTGCCTTTGAGTAAGGGAAGGCCCCGCAGGGGATAGAGTCGGTACGCAGTTTAGTTCAGGCTATACATACCCCACATTACCCTCTGCCTGTAATTCCCTGACTGGCCTGACTTCGACGCTGCCATAGCGAGCCGGTGGTATTTTACTGGCGAGCTGAATGGCTTCATTCAAGTCCCGTGCTTCCAGAAGGTAGTAGCCTGCGAGTTGTTCCTTGGTTTCTGCGAATGGGCCATCCATCGTGCTCAACTGGTTGTTGCGGACTCTTATGGTGGTGGCCGTGGATACCGGATGCAGAGGAGCGCCGCTCAGAAAATGGCCCTGACTTTGAAGATTGTCGACGCAGGACATGCATTCCCGATTCAGGGTGTCCCATTCCTGTTGGTTCATCTGAGCCATCATCTTCTCATCGTAGTAAACGAGGCATAAATATTTCATTCTCTTCTCCGTTCCTTCAGGTTTGCTATCAAGCATGGGAATCTGCTGTAGGTTGGCAGGGTCATGGATTAGTCGGTGGGCGAGCCTGATTTTCGACAGTGTCCGCATTTTTTTATGAAAATTATTCTCTTCAGAGCATTATTCGAATTACTCATTCAGCTCCATCAGACGGCGCTGCAGAAACCGTTTCTCAGGTTCCAGCTGCGCCAGCTCCAGCGCCTTTTGATAGGCGCTCCTGGCGTCATCATGGCGGCCCAGCCGACGACAGAGATCTGCCCGGGCGGCGTGAGCTAAGTGGTATTTCTCCAGATCTCCCCGGGTCAATATGTCATCGATGAGTGTCAGACCGGCTTCGGGCCCATCTTTCATGGCGATGGCAACGGCCCGGTTGAGTTCCACTACGGGTGATGGATTGGCCTGTAGCAGCAAGGTATAAAGGCCAGCGATCTGGTTCCAGTCAGTATCAGCATAGGTTGGGGCTCTGGCATGGGTAGCTGCAATGGCTGCCTGTAAGGAATACATACCCACAGAGGGAGCATTCATCGCCTCACGAACAAGTTCTGAGCCTTCTTCAATCGCCTTTTGATTCCAGAGTGAGCGGTCCTGATCCTCCAGCAATATTAAATTGCCATCGGCTGATGCTCGCGCTGTTCTTCTGGAGTCATGGAGCAGCATCAGTGCCAGCAGACCCTTGATTTCCGAATCGTCCAACAATTGGTTGAGCAATCGTCCCAGTCGAATAGCTTCGTCAGTGAAATCCAGCCTGAGCAGATCATCTCCGGTGGAGGCTGCGTAGCCCTCATTAAAAATGAGATAAATCACCTGCAGGACCGACTCCAGGCGTTCAGGCAGTTCCGGTGGTGGCGGAACCTCGTAGGGAATGCCGGCATCGCGAATTTTGGATTTAGCCCTGACAATTCTTTGTGCCACGGTGGTGGGTTTGATCAGGAAAGCTCTGGCAATTTCTTCTGTTGTCAGATCACAGATTTCCCGGAGGGTAAGCGCGACCTGTGCTTCTTGGGCCAGGCTGGGATGACAGCAGGTGAATATCAGTCTTAGACGGTCGTCCTCAATCTGATCGTCCGCAAGATCGGCAGGATCAACAGATTCATTTTCCAGCTTGTCAGCTATCTGATCCTGTAGGGTGTCGAATTTTGCATCGCGGCGTAACCGGTCAATAATTTTGAATCGCCCTGTAGAAACCAACCATGCCCGGGGATTGGACGGTACCCCTTCTTCCGGCCATTGCTTGACGGCGGCGGCAAAGGCTTCGTGCAGCGCTTCCTCAGCCAGCTCAAAACTGCCGAGCAAGCGAATCAGAGTCGCCAGTACACGGCGTGATTCGGTGCGATAAATATGATCTATGCTGCTTCTGGTCAGTGTTTCCGAGTTAGCCAAGTATTTTCCATTCCTCTGGAGGATCAATGCTGCCTTTTACTTTCAATAGCAAACGTCAAAGCAAAAGATTTACGCTCACTTTAAGGATTCGTTTATCTGTTGTCATCGTTGATTTCTTGAGGACGGGTGTATGCTGTATTGTAATGAGATGATTATTGAATTCTGATCTTTAAGAGCTTGTTATGTGGACACAAAAAGAGATTCGTTTGAAGCCCAAAGCCAGAGGGTTTCATTTGATTACGCGAGAAGTTTGCCAGAGTCTGCCGGAAATCGGTCAGATGAAGGTCGGCGTTATACATTTGTTTATTCAGCATACCAGCGCCTCACTGACGATTAATGAAAATGCAGATCCAACAGTTCGTGAGGACATGGAAGCTCATTTCAACCAGACAGTTCCGGAAAATGCACCATACTATAAGCATACTCTGGAAGGGGCTGACGACATGCCGGCACATATCAAGACGGTGACGGTGGGGCACAGCATCAGCATCCCTGTGACAGACGGCCAGCTTGCGTTAGGAACCTGGCAGGGAATATACCTGGGAGAACACCGGAACCATGGGGGCTCGCGGCTAATAATCGCCACGCTTTGGGGCGAGTAAGTCTCTACTGGAATAGACAATATATTATCGGAGCGGATTCTCGGTCGAATCCGTTCTTTACAAAAACAGTTCGTCAGCAGAACCAAGATGCTTGGCTTGGGCGGAAAAAGTTGAGGATGTTATGACAGAATCAGTGTCAGACAACTGGTTAGTGAAGTTTGAACGATGGCTTTGGCAGCATGAGACAGCCAACAGTTCACGATGGATGAATATCGGCTGGCATACAGCCAGAGTGTTCTTTGCTGTCATTCGGGACGTCATCGGGGGACAGATCACCCTGCATGCCATGAGTCTGGTTTATACCACGCTGTTGTCCATCGTGCCCTTCCTGGCACTGAGTTTTTCCGTTCTGAAAGGCTTTAATGTTCATCACAGCCAGTTGCAACCCATGCTTATGGAACTGGTGGCCCCCCTGGGAGATAAGGGGCCGGAAATAGTGGAGAACGTACTCTCGTTTGTCGACAACATCAAAGTTGGGGTCCTGGGATCCGTTGGATTGGGGCTGCTGATCTACACCGTTATTTCTCTGGTGCAAAAAGTTGAGCGCTCGTTTAACGAAATCTGGCGGGTAACCCATATCCGTTCACTCGCCCAAAGGTTCAGTAATTACCTCAGTGTGATCCTCGTAGGGCCTCTACTGGTGTTTTCAGCGTTGGGGGCCACGGCCACGGTTGTTGGCTCTGACGTCATTGTCCAGCTGCGTAGTGTGGAGCCATTTGGTTGGTTGTTTTCATTCTTCAGCCGCATGACTCCCTATTTGATGATCATCGGACTCTTCACATTTTTGTACGTGTTCATTCCCAACACCCGGGTAAAGCTTAAGTATGCTTTCTTCGGCGGACTGGTGGCAGGAATCATCTGGCAAAGTGCCGGATTTGCCTTTACCAAGATCGTGGCAGGCTCGACAAACTATGCGGCCATCTATTCCGGCTTTGCTGTGGGAATCGTCCTTCTCATTTGGATCTATCTTGCCTGGTTGATTTTATTGATTGGTGCATCGGTGTCTTTTTATGCGCAGCATTCTCTGCAGATAACTCGTGATAGCCGACAGAAACCCAGCGCTGAAGTGGATGAGCGGACCGGACTCTCTATCCTGTATCAGGTATGCAGACACTTTGACCAGCATGGGGGAGGAACCTCAATTTCTGCAATGGAATCTGAGTTATCGGTAGGGCCGGAAGTGATTCAGCGTATGATTGACAAGATGATACGGCTGGGGCTGTTGGCCATATCCGGCTCGGACAAGGATGAGCTACTGCCGGCCAGATCCCTGGACAAAACGTTGATGAAAGACGTTCTGGGTGTTCTTCGGTCAGCAGAATCTCCGCTACCCCCTTCTTTACGAAGGGAGTATGAAGTCACGAAACTGTATGACAGATTACAGAAATCGTTAGACCAGTCTCTCGGAGAATTGACCGTCGCTGACTGGGTTCGTGGAGGCATGACGAAAGACGGAAATGCGGTAGTAGCTGGAAACACTACAGATTAGTGTGGGGCTCAGCAGTCTCCGAGGGGAGACTGCTTTCCGTGGGAGTTAGAGGTCAAACTCCAGCCTTGGTTCTGCCTTGGCTTCACTGTCAACGCCAGGAGAGCAGAGCAATACCCTTGAAGACTTGATGTCTTGGCTGATTAAAAAGTCTTTCACAGCCTCACCGCGGGTGCTGGATATCTCTTTCAGCGTTTTGAGTTGTTCATCCGATAGTGCGGCAGGAGGCTGAGGCAGGCCCAAATCTGCCGGTGTGGCATACGGACAGGCTTTGAGTTGAGCGTCCTCTTTATCCTTCATCAACTTCGCCAGTTCCTCGAGGAAAGCTTTCTGCTCTGCTTCGATGGCGGTTTGGGTCGCGGGGAACTTGAGTGGCTCAACCCGGACTTTCAGCATTTGTTCGCCCGCAATCTGGGCAATACTGATGACATTTGCATATGGCACAAATGTCTGCATGACATAGGATGTTGTCGCTTTGAACAGCGCTTTTTTGAATATGATGCTCAGGAAGCTGCCCCATCCGAATTCCGGATCGTCAATATTTCCACTCATGGGGATTTCCAGCTCAATATTATCCTGGCTGTCTTTTAGCATCCCAACAGCGACATTTAACGGAATGGCGCTCGCATCCTTCACGTTGTCCTCCTTCACTTTGCTGCCGCTCAGATCAAACTCCCGCATGGTCAGCATCGTTTTTCCGTCCAGAATTCCCTGATCAATCGTCAGAGCGATATTCATGTCCAACTGACCGCTTTCAATGTCGTAACCAAGAGCTTCTGCCACATAGGGTGAAAATGGCGGCATTTGTGCCTCGGTCAATTCAGTGCGGGTATCCAGGCTTAATTTTTCCGCAAATGGATATAACCGGGTGTCTGTTTTAACGATGGAATACTTATCAGTCTTTCCGTCCAGGACGACATGAATAGCCTGTTGAGGGTCTTTGGTATTAATACCTTCAACGGTCAGGGAATTGATGAACAGAGTTCTTTCCAATGCCGGTGTCACGCCGCCATCAGTCAAATGGACACTAGATTCTCCATCCACCGATAGCTGGTGCAGTATCACGTAGAAAGGCTCAGAGGCATCATTTGGAGTTTCAGGCTGCTCTGATGATGGCTGCTCTGACGACGGCTCCGTGTTCTCCTGCTTCGATGGGGATGGTTCTGATGTTGCCTCCTCCTCGGTGGAGGGCGGTTGTTCTGGAGAGCCAAGAGCTACCAAAGTCGTCAACTGGCGGCTTTTATCCATGATCACATGGGATTCGAGATTGCTAATATGAACCTGATCAATCTCAGCGCCAGCCGGGGAGACATCGATCTTATCGACAATCAGTTTGCCCAGATGAACCAAGGCGGGTAGTTGGCCACTGTCATTACTGGCTTGTGATGCCGTTAATCCGGTGCTATCAACCTGGCCAATGGAAAGAGTGAAATCCGACCCGACGGCGCTGGTTTGCAAAGGGCTGACCTTCAGGGAGTCCCATGAGGCAAGCAGATTTTTACCCGTTACGTCGCTAATGCGGCTGTTGAAACTGCTGATGGCACCATCCAATACGAGAGCAACGTCTCCTTGTTGAGGAACTTTCAACTGCAGAGAATTGATGCCCAGTTGGGTTCGTTCACTTTCGATTGCCAGATCAGCAGCCGGGAGGGAAATTCGATCTATATCAAACTGTTTGGTGGTGGCAGTAACAATCAGATTATCCGGTTTCTGGTTTACGACCACTTCACCTACCAGGGTGACATTTAAATTACCCTGGTTCATCGGAGCTGGCACGTAGTGAGAAAATTGATCCAGGCTGGCGGTCAGCAGCTTAATGTCCAGCCAGAGAAGTAATTGCTCGGGGGTATAGCGGAATGAGGATCCAAGGTCCAGGGTAGCGCCGTTAGCTACCGCAGAAAGAGTGGCCGCCCCTTTCCAGTTCAGGCCTTGCCCCTCAATGTTACTGACCTGAAGTTCGTTCAGAGTTAACTCATCATGCAGCGGCGTATCAGCATCCTGCCCCAATCGTGTCACATTGATACGGCTATTGGTAAAAACGATGGATGGAAGCAATACATCCCAGGGAGTGGAGGTAGATTCGTCTTCAGGAGGCGGAGTTTCCTCCTCTGCGTTGTTGTCTCCGATTTTTACACCGGCAATCTGCCAGCCGTCGGAAAGCTGTGTGATATCCAATTGCAGACCGCGGACTTCTATCTGGTCCACGATCACTTTCTTTTCGAAAAGAGGGAGGAGTGACAGCGCTAACCTGAATCCATCCAGCTTGAATTCCAGGTCATTGTCGAGTGTCACCTTCAGATCTTCTGCACCCACTTCCGTGGTGAATGGATTGAGGGACAGAGACTCGGCAGTGAACGTTGCGCCGTTTTCTGCAAAGAAGTCTTCCAGTACGGTTCGGGCTATTACTGGTGTTAACCCCCAGATAATCAACAACAAACTGACTAAAACAATAAATAGCGTAAGAATGGTGCGTCGAATGATACGCTGCATCTTGGATCCTTAGTGGCACTCTAATTTTTTCTTTGGGAGGCATGGTTAAGCCTGCCAATTTTTCATCTGAATGAAAAGCTGATTTTGGATGGGAATGATGGAATTGTCAGGGGGAAATCCAGAGAAAATCCTGGTTTCGAAACATCCAGGGAAGCCTGTGTGCATATACTGCCGGCATTGAGCATAGCAATATACATAGAGGGATTATTGTCTCTACTGTAAAGGGGAGATACAGATACAACTGGCCTATTGAAACAAGGCCAGATTATCAGGGGGATCAGCGACGGGAAATTTCGCCCAGAACTTCGCAGCGCTCCAGAATCATGCGCTCGTAGTCTGCCATCAGGCTGCTATCAACTGATGAAAGTTGTTTGCGGCTGTCCAAATAGCGAATTAGACGCTGAACATCCCTGAATAGCTGCTTTTCTAAACGCTCACGTGAGGTCTCATCCCGACCCAGCCGACTTTGGTGATACATTGAGGTCATCCTGTTAACACTCTGTTACGTTTTTGACAATTTTAACTATGTACAAATAAAAGTCAAAAAATAATCAAAAGTTATAGTCCATATGGTCTATATTCCCGATAAACGGTCAAGTGGTGAGTGAGAAATGAGCATCCCTAGCATCTGAATCTATGATTTTGCCTAAAAAACGCTCAAAGGTGAATAACTCTTACAAAAGGTGAATAGCTCCTATAAAGGAGAATAGCTCTTATAAACGTTAATAGATCTATATTGCCCAATCGAAGATGAATATCAGCTGAAGTAATCCCGCCAAGGCACCAAGAACTCCTCCAATGGCAATCAGCTTGATTTCATCTTCCTGGAAGCATGGCCGTAAAAGATTCTGGAACTCTTCTGGCGACAGAGACTCCATCCGGCTTCTCATAATGGATTCGACGGCCTCTGCTCGTTCCTGATTGAACATTGGGTCATCCAGCATTTCCGATGAGATCTCAACGGCTTTATCTCCCACCTTCAATTTCAGATCGGCGAACTTCTTTGGACCCAAGGCCAACTGTGTCAGTGGTTTACTGATCCCCGCAGTATCGTCGACCACAGGTTTTACATGTTTCTTGATCAGGGCTCTGGTTCTTGCGCATTTGGGACCATTGAGCATGGCGTTGACTATTCGTCCCACGGTCAGGATTTCATGTGTCACAATCCGGCAAAAGGAAGTGGCGACTTCTTTTTGGCGTTTAAGGAACAAGCCATGCAGGCGGATTGGGCCTACTTTGATCGGGTGCAAGGGACGGAATATGACATTGAGGGCGATCCAGTTGGTGGCCCATCCAACCAGAAATCCGCAAACCGGCAAGACCCATTCGTTTGGAAACAACGCCCACAACCCCATTTGCAGAAGGCCGAATAAAAAGCCAAAACCCAGCCCGCTGTTGATGATGAAACGAAATTCTGCCGCGCCACACTCTAGGAATATACGATTAAGCAAGTGCTTGTCCGCAACCAGCTGGCGGGTGACCATATCTTTTATGTCCAGCAGATCCTCCACCTGCTCACCAATATCGTCCACCAGGTTGTCTATCAGCGAGGGAGCGCTTTTTCTTACTCGTGAATAGACCATGGCCTTCATGCTATTGGGCAGGTTCTCCCAAAGGGTGGGGTGCTCTTGCAGCATCAGGGCGTCGACGTAATCCTCAATACGGGGGAGAACCGTCTCAACGATGTGTTCAGCCAGAATGGTGGGATCTATCTGTTCGAACACTTCCTGTACGGTGCCAATTTTCGAGATGGTGGAGTCCACACTGATAACCGCCATTCTCTCGGCTTTGGAGGGAATAATGCCCTGCCATCCGAAAATAGGTTTGAGACCCTTGAACTCCAGGGGGTAAAAGGTCAGCTTGATGGCGAGCCAGTTGGTGCTCCAGCCGATAAGTGCAGCAATCAGCGGAATGCTGCCGTATTTCCAAATGTCAGGATTGGATAGCCAGTCCATAGAGTGGGCTCCACGTGAATGCCGGTAGTATCAGGCGGCTATTGTCATGAAAATGTCATAGGTTATGCACACTAATCGTGCGCAACTCGATATTGTCAATTTTCTGTTGCAGCCGTCAGGCAGCAATTGTTTGGATATTAACCTATTGATTCTGTTGGCTCTTGGGCAAGGTGTTTTGACAGGAATCCGAATCTGCTTCGCAAAATTAGCGCCAGAATTGCTCTGGCGACTAATTTTCCACAAAGTTATCCACAGGCCGGTTAGCCCTCTTTTATGAGAGAGCCGTTATGGTAGAACTATGTGATCAGGGGGCGGTGTTGAAGGTTGAAGCTGTTTTTGTCGACGCTCAATCAAACCCTCAATCAGGGACAGGATAACCGGAATAACCATCAGTACCAGCACGGTGGCGAATGCGAGACCAAAGGAAATGCTGACAGCCATTGGTATCAGAAACTGGGCCTGTAGACTGGTTTCGAACAGGAGTGGCAGTAACCCTGCAATGGTCGTCAAAGAGGTTAGCAATACAGCCCTCAGACGCTGACAGGAGGCTTCAATAAGCGCTTCCGTTCGGGGAACACCTTTTTGGCGCTGGTCCTGATAAAAGGTCACTAGGATGATGGAATCATTCACGACAATGCCGGACAGGCCGAAAAAGCCGAACAGGGAGAGGATGGTCAGATCCAGCCCCATCACCCAGTGGCCGATAATTGCGCCGGTGAGGCCGAAGGGAATAGCGGCCATCACAGCCAGGGGCCAGAAATAAGATGCGAACACCCAGGCCAGAATCAGGTAGATCAGCGAGATACCAATCAAGGCGCCAAAGCTCATGTCACGTCCAGTGTCGCGTTGTTCTTCTGCTTTACCTTTGAATTCATATACCAGCCCATAATCATTCACGATCTGTGGCATGGTGGTAGCTTCCAGTTCAGCCAGTACTTTGTTGGCGTTAGTGACACTGGCATCCACTTCGGCAGTCACGTGAATACCGAGCTTTCCGTCGGTGTGTCTTAATAGCTCCAGACCTCTTCTGGACTCCAGTTCAATCACATTCTCCAGCAATACTACCTGATGTTGCGGCGTGACAATCGGGAAGCTGGTCAAGGCACTCTGTTGATCCCGTTCGTCATCCGGCAGCACCACTCTGACTTCAATTTCATCCTCGTTCTCGTTGATGATCTGCAATAGCTGCCCGTCAAAAGCTGCCCGCAACTGTCGACCAACATCGGCCACACTCAGACCCAACGCCTGACCGGTCGGTGTGAGCTTGTAGATGAACTGTTGTTTGCCGTAAGGCAGGTCATCCTGAATATTTCCGATGCCTTGAAAGGATCTCAAAGCCGTCGCGATCTCTTCTGCAGCGGCTTTCAGTCTTTCCGGCGGAGCGTTACGAAGGAATACGTCGATGTCCTTGCCGGGTGGGCCTCCACGCGGACTGGAAATCGAAAGCTGCTCAATACCATCAATAGAAGGCAGCTTGGATTCCCAGGTTTTAATGATTTCAGTGTTGCGGATATCGCGTTGGTCCGGAGAGGCCAGCTCTGCCTGCACCGTCGCGTACTGATCGCCGTTCTGAAAATTCTGGCCGCCGTCAAAGCTACCCGTGTTGATCCTCACAAGAGAATGCAGCACCAGATCAGAGTTAGTACCCTTCAACTCTTCGTTGGTTTCCCAGAGAGCCTCTTCCATCTGGTGGGCATAGGTTTTCACCTTGTCCGCCGGAGTTCCTGCTGCAAATTTCACACTACCGATGAGAAAAGTGTTTTCCGGGGTCGGGAAAAAGGTGAACTGCAGTCTGCCGCTTATTAATAGAGAGACGGCAAAAGCAAACAGGCAGACCACGAGAATCAGAGTATGTGCGCGATTATTCAACGCGGCTGTCACCAGAGGGCGGAAACGCTTGTCCCTGATGTTGTCAAACCATTGATCGAGTTTCTGCCGTGTAGGCCCAGGAGACTTGTGATGATTCTTATGAAAACTGTGACGCAGGTGGCCGGGGAGTACCAAGAAGCTCTCAATAAGCGAGGCAATGATGACGCAGATAATGACGACAGGTATCGCGACCAGAATATTGCCGATGATGCCGCCGATAATCATCAGCGGCAAGAATGCGGCAATGGTGGTTAAGGAGGAGGACATGACCGGCACAAACATGCGTCGGGCGCCCCCCTCAGCGGCACGCAGGGAATTTTCTCCACTGCGATAGTGGGTCAGAGCGTCCTCGCCCACTACAATGGCATCATCAACGATGATCCCCAGTGCCATGATCAATGCAAACAGGCTGACCATATTGATACTGCCACCTGCCAGGTACATCACAGCCAGGGTGCCCATAAAAGATACCGGGATACCCCAGGCGACCCAGAATGCCACTCTTCCGTTAAGGAAGATAAACAGGATTCCGACTACCAGGACCAGCCCGCCCAGTCCGTTTTTCAGCAGCAGATTGATGCGGTCCTGTATCAAAACATAGGCTTCGCTAACTGGGTGAAGCTGCACTGATGGCGGTAGGGTGGGGCGGGTATCCTCCAGCCAGTTATTGAAAATCTCCGCCATTTTCAAGGTGTCGGCATTTTCCGTTCGTTTAATCTGCATCAGAATGGCCGGTTCACCTTTATAGAAAACCTCTATAGCCTGATCCTGTGGCCGTTTCTCGATACGGGATATATCTCCAAGTCTTAGTTGCTGGCCATTGGCGGTTGTCAGCACGGCCAGGCGGCGGAAACCGTCCTCATCCGTTTGCTTCTGAAGACTACGCAGTTCTCTTTCTGAGTCCTTGCGGCCAGTCGTGCCCGCCGGAATATCCTGGCTTTGTGCCGTAATCAGGCTTCCCAATTCGGGCAGTGAGCGCTTCAGGGCATGGATCTGACTGCTGGGAATTTGAATGGCAATTTCTTCTTCAGGAAGGCCGACAAAATTGATCTTGGCAATGCCCCGGTCCAGCAGTTCCCGTTCATATTCCCTGACCAAGGATCTCAATTCGAATAGTGACTCTGAGGACGTTACCACCAATTGAGCCACATCTTCATAGCGAGTCACTTTGCTGATTTGGGGATCCTCAGAATCGGAAGGCAGGTTGCGCACCATACTGACCCGTTCCTTGACCTGGTCAAGCGCCAGGCTCATGTCAGTACCTTCTTCGTATTCGATGACTATCAGGGAGAGCCCTCGGGTGGAGGTGGAACGCATTTCTTTCACGGAATCCAGATCCCGTAGTTCTTGTTCCAGCGGGGTGGTAATTGATGAGGCGACATCTTCTGCCGCAGCTCCGGGCCACACCACTCTGACAGTAATAAAATCCAATGCAAAATTGGGCAGGAACTGGGTGTTGAGTTTAACCAGTCCGATGGCTCCGGCCATCAGCATAATCAGCATTAGCAGGTTGGCGGCGACTTTGTGTTGAGCAAAGCGACCGATCAGGTCCGATTGGTGTTTGCCGGCATCATCCAGGTTCATGGTCGAATGTCGTCCTATTGTCCGCCGTTATCCGGAATCGGTTTTTCAACCGAATCCTGTCGGGATTTGATTTTCAATCCGGTTACCGCTTTAGGTAGTTGGGTGGTCACTACGGACTGTCCCTCGTCGATCTCAGGGGCAGTAAAAATCACCCGCTCACGTCCATTATCATCACGGTAGCGGCCCAGGCGATTGATGGTAACCGCCTGCAGACGGGACTCTTCATTCACGATATACACTCTGTCATCCCCATAAATAGCGCTCAGGGGGACGGTAAAGGCATTTTCCTGATGAGGCAGCTTAACGTGAAGGTCAATCGGCTTGCCAAGAGGGAGCGAATCGGTATTTTGCGGATGCAGATAAATATCAATACCGCCGGTGGAGGTATTAGCGGCGGCGGCAATTCTGTCCATGGTAAGTTGCAATTCCTGGCCATAGACAAGGGCATATGCCGACGCTGTGTCATTGTCCGACATCATGGACCTGATTTGCGGAACCCATTTGTCAGGAATTTGTGCCCGGACTTCAAGACTATCCAGTGCTACCAGCTCGATCAGAGGATCCCCTGATCGTACCCGTTCGCCAATGGCAACCTTCAACGCTACAACGCGGCCGTCAAAAGGAGCTTTTAAGGCGGTTTGTTCCATATCCAGCTGGGCAAGGGTCAGCTGAGCTTTTGCTCTTTTCAGACGGGCTTCCAGCTGAGCCAGAGTATTGGTGAAGTTGTTGACACTAAGCCTGCGGTTGGTGACGGATAGTTCCTGTTGGTGCAGGGCACTGAGGGCGTTGTCTGAGCGTTCTTCGGAAGTCACTTTGTTTTTTATCAGGCGCTGTTGCCGCTCATAAGCTTTACGGGCCAGAGCCAGCAAGGTCTCCTCAGTTTTAAGGGCTTCCTGATTCGCTTGATGGTTAGCCCGGGCCTCAGCGATGGCGGCTTCAAGCTCCTGAACATCTGCCTGCCGCTGAGTGAGCGTCGCACCGACTTCCACATCATCGAGGCGTAGCAGGATATCACTCTGATGAAACTCACGCCCTGCCAGGAACGGAGTCGCTGTTACTGTACTGCTGCTGCGGCTGGTGATCAGGGTACGCTGGGTCGACTCAATTTCTCCAATCAAGTCCAGCTCAGGGGATCTGTCCACCCGGGTCAGTCGTTCGGTATCCACGGTCCAAACCGTTTCCTGCTTGGGTTTGACCGGAGGTGTTGGCTTAGAGGAGACCAGATAAGCGATCAGTACTATTGTTAATCCGACGAATCCACTAACAATGAGATGTTTGGATTTATTACTCTTCATATACGTCCTATTTTCTGTCCCTCAGTATGTTATACCGGCAGCGCCATCCCTTCGATCAAGTGATCCATGGTTCATTTTATCTGCATACAATAGCCATGGCTGCCGGATTATCCGACAGTGGCATAAGACAACGGGTCAGGGCAGCTGGAAGTCTCCCCAGGCACATTGCAGATAGGTTAGCCCTGCTACAGGTGCAGTTTCTGTGCGTAGTACTCTGGGCCCCAGACACAGCCTTTTGAAACCCCTGGATTCTGCCAGAGATACCTCATCCTCACTGAAGCCACCTTCCGGTCCTATCAAAAGAGCAATCGATGCCGGTGAACGGCTATTATCCTGCCATAAAGGTGTGACGTTTTCCGGTTTATCATGAGGATGTAAAATCAGCTTGAGTTCGGCCTCAATGCTGTTCAGCCAGTCATCAACCGACGCAATTTCAGTTACCTGTGGTACTACTGCCCGCCCGGATTGCTCACAGGCGCTGACCACAACCTGTTGCCAGTGGCCCCGGCGTTTTTCCTTGCGGTTGTCGTCCAGTCTCACTTCACAACGCTCACTGGTTAATGGAGCGATAGCATTGACTCCCAATTCCACCGCTTTCTGGATAGCGTAATCCATGCGGTCGCCACGGGAGACCACCTGGCCCAGGGTAATCTTGATCGGGGACTCGTTTTGCAGTTCTATCTTTTCTTCGAGCGACAGGCTGATGTCTTTGCGTTCTACTTGTTTGATGGTTGCGAGTACATCAAAGCCTTCGCCATTGAACAGGCGGATCTGGTCATTCGGTTTCAGTCTTAAAACCCGGCCGACATAGTTGGCGATGTCTGGGCCGGCCATAATCGTATTTCCGACATTGAGAGGTTGATTGCAGTGAACTCGAATAGTCCGCACGGGAGGTCCTTATTTGGAGGCTGTTTGCTAAAAACCGCATAGACGGCCGCTTGGAAATTTGCCGGATTATTGTTACGTGGTCAATCTAAAAGGCGATGAAATCATGTGACCTGATTTGACCTGTCAGACAATTCATCACTCGGCCCAGTTTGTATTCAAGTTCTGTTGGTTAAGCATCGGTTTTCTAAATCTCTCCATTTTTCTATGTAATTTGGCCTATGGCGATATGGCTAAGTGTATGTGTCTAGGGGTGTTTCTTTGACAAACATGGTAAAGCTGACAGACAATCACGCCCTTTGAGTTCGGGACGACAGGGAATTTTCATATGGAACTGCAGGAACTGATCCTCGCGCATCATCAGTTGAGGGGCTACCGCATTGGCGGCGAATACTGGATTTTTGCCCCTTATCATTATGAGCCTTCCTACTGGCTCATTC
>NZ_MRYI01000109.1 GCF_002260525.1 Hahella sp. CCB-MM4 | reverse complement strand
AGCCCAGCCAGCCGCGCTTCTCCGCCGCCTCGACATTCTTCGGCGTATCGTCGATCAGCAGGATCTCATGCGCCGGCATGTCCAGCGCCTGTTCCAGATACTGATAGACCGCCGCATCCGGCTTCATCATCCCGATCTCGCCCGAGGCATAGATCGCGTCGACCTTCTCGCACCAACCGGCATCTTGGGCGATCCAACGCGCGCGGCGGGCCCCGCTGTTCGTCAGGATCACCTGCGCCACGCCGGCCCCGGCCACCAGGGCCAGCACCCGGTCCAGCTCCGGATCGGGGTCGTGATCAGCCTCGAACCAGATCTCCAGCACGTCCTCGGGGTCCAGATCGACGCCCTCGGCCTCGGCCCAATCGGCGAGCCGGTCCATGACGTCGTCCTTGCC
>NZ_MRYI01000108.1 GCF_002260525.1 Hahella sp. CCB-MM4 | reverse complement strand
GCACCGAGGCCCCGGCCATGGCCGAGAGCAGGATCAGCGCCAAGGTCGCGGCCACCCCGATCTGTCCACCCACGGCAATGAAGAGGGCGATTTCGATCAGCGGCAACAGCACGAAGATCAGCAAGGCAGGCACGGGCAATCCCTTTCGTTAACCTGCGCCCCGCTGCCGCATCTCGTGCGGTAGACATAGGGCGCGACGCACCCTACATAAGCAACGATCGTATGAAACCAAGGCCGCACGCCCCCGAGGACATGATGGATTCCGCCGTGATACAACTTCTGGTTCTCGCCGGCATTGCCGTATTCCTGATCCTGAAGCTACGCTCGGTGCTGGGAACGCGCGACGGCTACGAGCGTCCGCCCGAGCCCGCACCCGGTCCCGCAAGCCCCGCAC
>NZ_MRYI01000107.1 GCF_002260525.1 Hahella sp. CCB-MM4 | reverse complement strand
GTTCTGGGTCGCGATCGTGTGGGTACACCGCCCGGCCCCCTTTCCGTCCCGGTGGTGCGTACAGCCCCTGCCATCCGACCACGGGCCGCTCGAGCGCTGCTTGAGCAGCGGCGGCGGGGCCGTGCGCACGAGAGTTCCTCGAGCCTTCGCCGAGCCGCCGCGGGGATCGTGACCGTCCCGCATCGCAGAAGGGACGGCACGACATGCCCGCAACCGGAAACAGCGACCCGACCGCCGCCCGAGTGCTCCTCGGCCGGCTGGCCCGGTCGGTCTGGACCTCGCTGGTGGCCTACGGCTCCCTGTGGATCCCCGTCGACCAGAACCCGTTCTGGCAGCAGTACCTGCGCAGCGCGGCCCCGGACCACCGGTCCGGGGACCCGTCGCCGGCGCCTGTGCG
>NZ_MRYI01000106.1 GCF_002260525.1 Hahella sp. CCB-MM4 | reverse complement strand
GGTGGAAATGGTCGAACTTGAACACGCGGACCGGGCAGCGGGTGCGGATCTGCGCGATCACGGCGGCATTGCGCAGGACCTGCCCCCGATGGAAGACGAAAGTCTGCAGGAAGCGGTTGCCGTCGGCAGCAGACCCCCCGAACAGCTGCACGGGGCCGAGGCCGGGGGCGAGGGCGGCGGCGAGTTCGTCTTCCTTGCCCGAGAGGCCGTCGACCAGCAGGAAGGCGAATGCATGCTCCCAATCCGGGCGTGCGGCCGACAGGTTGCCGCGGTTGCGGATCAGATCGCCGGTCACCGCCTGAGCGTCGAGGGCGGAGAGGTCGTCGACTAGCAGCGTCTCGGCATGGAACAGCCGGTCGGGCAGGGCCATGGCGACTGCCAATCCCTCGGCATAGCCT
>NZ_MRYI01000105.1 GCF_002260525.1 Hahella sp. CCB-MM4 | reverse complement strand
CTTGAGGATCGACCGCTTAGCCCATGCCGGGCTTAGAGCTGCCCCTGAGCATTCAATCACGCCGGTTTCGGGTTGCCAGTTGTGTAAGACGAAGCCCGCCACCATGTTGCCGCTCGCATCCAGAACCGCAGCCGTTCTGCAGTGCCCGAAGTCGCGCGGCAGGTGCGCCATCGCCATGACGAAAGGCACAACCGCGTCATTGCAGCCCCATACCAGCCTCAAGAGGCGATGCCCCCGCCTTCGATCATCAGGTCCATGGAGACCATCTCCACAGCCATAGCCGCGGCGGAACCGCTGGTGATCTGGATCTGAGGCGAAATCGCGTACCCGCCGCCGCTGACCGCCTGCCAGTTCTTCACCACGCCCTTGCGCGGCTCTGTGGTTTCGCGGGCCCAGACATT
>NZ_MRYI01000104.1 GCF_002260525.1 Hahella sp. CCB-MM4 | reverse complement strand
GTCGCTGCATGGCCGGCCCAACCCGCGCGAGGGCGCGCTGGAAGCACTGGAGCGCGTAGGCCTGCCGCGCAGCTTCGGCGCGCGCTTCCCGCACGAGCTGTCGGGCGGTCAGCGCCAGCGCGGCGGCATCGCCCGCGCCATCGCGCTGCGGCCGGATTTCATTCTGGCGGATGAGATCGTCTCAGGCCTCGATGTGTCCAGTCAGGCGCAGGTGCTGACGATCCTGCGGGATCTGGTGCGCGAGATGAACCTGACCTTGGCCTTCATCAGCCATGACCTCAGCGTGATCCGGCGCCTGTGTGACCGCGTGCTGGTGCTGCATCAGGGCGAGATCGTCGAGGATGCGGAATGCGAGGCGCTGTTTGCCGCGCCAAAGGCGGCCTATACGCGCGAATTGCTGGAAG
>NZ_MRYI01000103.1 GCF_002260525.1 Hahella sp. CCB-MM4 | reverse complement strand
GCTTCGGTCAGCTGGGCGGTCAGCCCGTTCATTTTCCAATTCCCGGCGGCCAGCTTGCGGATGCTCATGCGATACTCCCTGTTACGGGGCAGACCCTAGCCCGCCATCGGAAAAAGTCCAAGGCTTCCGCCTGCTCATGCCGCGCTGCAGCGGAGGAATTCGCCTGACGCATGGCCGAGCTTCCTTGTCTACAAAGGCCGATCTGCGCTATTGAGCGCGGTGAAAGACCGGACAGACCGGTCAGGACTGAGGAGCCGAACATGCCGCATTACCGTTCCCGGCGTTCCACCCACGGGCGCAACATGGCCGGGGCCCGGGGCCTCTGGCGTGCCACGGGCATGACCGACAGCGATTTCGGCAAGCCGATCATCGCCGTCGTCAACAGCTTCACGCAATTCGTGCCGGGGCATGTG
>NZ_MRYI01000102.1 GCF_002260525.1 Hahella sp. CCB-MM4 | reverse complement strand
CACCAGCGCCGACCGAGCAGCGGCCCACGCCCAGGCACAGGCGCTCGCGCAGCGCCGTCGCTATCTGGCCGGGCTGCTGGCCACCGACGGCGAGGTCGGCCTCGAGTATCTGGGCCAACTGCCGTTCGAGGCGGCACTGATCCTGCTCAATGCCGTCGAAGTCGCGCTCAGCCAGTACCACCCGCAGGACGGACTGGGGCGGGCCGCCGTCGACGAGGCCGGCCTGGAAGTGACCGTCAAGCTCGGCCGGCCCCACATCACGGTCACCGTTGAACTGGCCGAAGGGCACCTGTCCGGGCCCGAGCTGTGGCTGGCGGTCATCCCTCAAGGCCACACACCCTCCGTTGACCGCGCAGCTGAGCCCCGGGCGGCCGGGCAGAACTGGAGCGTGGCATGAATGACAGCCTGCTGCTCGAC
>NZ_MRYI01000101.1 GCF_002260525.1 Hahella sp. CCB-MM4 | reverse complement strand
CTACGACAACCTTGTCGGTGATCCCAATGACGGCGTGCAGAGCTATGGCGAAAGCCTCGGGACATGGATTAACCGGGCGGGCGAAAGCGCCACCCTCGGCCTTGCCGGTGATGAGGCAAGCGCGGCGATGTACAGCACGCTTCGCGGCACCGATTATGACGCAGAGCTGCAGCGCCTTCGCCAGAACGAGGAAAACATGTCTGGCCTTGGCCGGCTGTCGGCTGACCTTGTGGGGGCCGCGGTGCCTGCGTTGCTTGGTGTTGGCGCCGTTGGAACAGCGGCAAGAGGCCTTGGCGGACGCTTTGCCGCAGGCCTTGGCTTTGGCGCAGCCTCCGGGGCTGGATACGGGTTCATGGAGGGTGAAGGCGGTTTCGGTGATCGCGCGCAGTCGGCCGCGCTAGGTGGCGCGCTTGGCGG
>NZ_MRYI01000100.1 GCF_002260525.1 Hahella sp. CCB-MM4 | reverse complement strand
CCTCATGCCCGAAGGTTGGGTGGCCCGCTTCCTCGCCCGGCAATAGTGCGACGCTTTGGGATTTGGATTCGCGGCCCATGGGCGCTAGATAGGCGCCAAAGCCCCGGAGGTTCCCATGCTGCTGCAAGACCCGCTGTTCATCACAGCCGCCATCGCCGCACTGATCGTGCTGGCCATCCTGATGTTCGGCATCGGCAGTTTCGCTAAGGGGGGTGAGTTCAACAAGCGCAACGCCAACAAGATCATGCGCTGGCGTCTGGGCGCACAATTCATCGCCGTCGTGCTGATCGTCGGCTTCGCCTGGAGCCGGTCGCGGGGCTGACATGGTTGTTCTGAGCAAGATCTACACCCGCACCGGCGACAAGGGCGAAACCGCGCTGGGGAATGGCAACCGGGTGCCGAAGGACGACCTGAGGGT
>NZ_MRYI01000010.1 GCF_002260525.1 Hahella sp. CCB-MM4 | reverse complement strand
TTCGTTGGTTACTATGTTGCATGAGGGTTATCCTTTGTGTGTTTCGATGAATGGTTGGCACCTCCATCAAAACCGGTAACCCTCTCTTTTTCAAGAAGAAGTGTCAGATCAGATTGAAACTATTCCACTTTATACTCAGCAACACCATGTTCTCTCAGAATTTTATCGGCTGTTTCCAGGTATTGAGATTTGAGCCTTAATATTCGTGTCTCAAAGGATTGGACTGCCTTACCTTTTTCCCATGGCTCATCCCTCATTTCGTTTTGAAACTCGTATATCTGAATTTGGACCATTTCATCCTTCGCAAGGAAACGAATTTTTGTTCTCCCTGGCTCATGGTCAAATCCACATGACGCCTCTTTAATACCATTTAGCACATCAAGAACAGCAAGTGATAATTCTTCAAACGCATCAGACAAATATGAAATCGCGTCGATCTCATATATATCATTCTCTGAGCGAAGAGTCGCATTGGCCCATCCATGGTCTTCAATCGAATAAGATAAGGTAAATTTCATGGGGCTTTATATAAAGTCATCAAACATCGATCTATTTGAAGGATCAGATCTGGTGGATTGTTGAAAGACCATAGTATTTCCAACAATCCACCAGATCAACAACCGGTACTAAATCACTGAAAACGACAAGCATTAAACCTCGCCGGTTTACCATCCAGTTTGGCTGAAAGCACCCTGGCTGTACCAATAGGCGCATTGACAGCTAACACAGTCCCAGTAGTTTTCACGCTGGTTACACCACACATGTCGTTGTAATAGCTCTGATCACAACATTGGTTGTTTTCATTCGCATCGCCCGGCTTGCATTTCCATGGACCGGCAATTTGAAATCCTGGGGAATTACTAAGGGTCGGAGGACATGAACAAACGATCTCATTTTCCTTGATGTAGCCGAGACCCGGAAACTCCTTGCCCTGGGTGCTCTTGAAACACAGCCCCCCATCACACTGAGCCCCATAGGCCTGGGTACCGGATCTTGTATCGCAGGTGTAATAACCCATGGGCGGCCCCAGTTTTTCAACTTTGGGGTCGTAATCTGTCTCTACCTGACGTGGTGTGGCATAGGTGCTGACCGTGTACCCATTAGGAACACCCTCCAATAGTAAATCGCAAACGTTTTTGCTTTTCCCGTTTTCCTCATAGTCGAAACTGATGGAGATACTTTCTTCATTCATGACTTCACATTTACAGTATGCAACACCGTCCAGAGTCCAGCAGGTCGCGGTTGCGCACAGAGCAAATGTATCTGGGGCTTTCCCTGAAACGGGACATTCAACAATCTTGGCGTTACTTGAATCTGTAGTGGTTGTTGTAGAAGAGCTGCTGCTATCAGCAAAGGTTAAAAAAGAAGAGCTGACAAATAGTATGGCTGTTGTGAATAGAGCGATCCTTAGAATCATTGGAAACTCCTTTTTTGTTGGGTATTGCACCGCCAACAGCAAACGAGCGAAGCGGGATAGAGAGGCTATCCTCCAATAAAATTAGTCTGAATTGCTTCAGACGACAATGATTCTTATGACATTTGCAATATCGAGGCAACTTATCTTGTGTCGATTCAGTCGCTTTTACCCGCCATGCCCCAGTCCGATAATGCCTAGAAACAGCCAAGCGACAATACCGAATATCACGCTCAATTGACCGGCGAGAGTCTTGTGTTTTATCAATCCGGCAATGACGGCTATCACCAGGACTGCAATACCGACAATCATAGGTATCTTGTAGATAGAAATAAGCAAGGGTATGCCAATCAGAGTTCCATCCGTAGCCGCAACATATAGCGTAAAAAACACGTAAATTAGTGAGTCCTTTAGCCCGTATTCAATTGAAAACAAGCCAATCAGTATCACTAGCAGTACGAGCAACCCTAATAGTATTTTTTTAATAACAATCACTCCTCTACTTCCCTTACCTCCTTACCCGGAAATCTCCAGGTAAGGAGATGTCACAGTCATAAGAGGCTAGTCTTTTTTCAGCTTGGTGTAGAAAAACACGTTCTTGGCGTTTTTCCACGTTGCCTCTGATTGGTCTCTCAATATGTCGTCGCAAGTATACACTTTGCAGATATCATTGAGTCCGGCAAAGTAATTCTGGTTTTGACGGTCCGTGAAGCCACCAACAGCATTGGTCTTGACGCACTGGTTGGTTTTTTGCCCCATGATGACAACAGCATCAATATTTTTAGACTGAAGTTCCTTTTTCATATCCAGGTTGGTCTTCGGATTGAACATGCTGATATGCGGCTTTTTGACAACAGTAGCACCTTCTATACAAAAGTTGCTGTTGGTTTTTACCAGGGGGTTCGCATTCTTACCAAGCACGATAGGCGCAATAGCCTGCTGATTAACCTTGGAGTCTATCTCCAGTATATAAATAGGCATGCGCAGACTCTTGGCCTGTGCCAGGGTATCAATCAACGCCTGCTTATTTGGGGGAGCTTGTTGTCCCTGTTCATCAATCAAAATGGCAGCAAATTTTTTTCCGCCTTGCTTAACACCATTATTCATTGCTTCAAAGAGTGAAAAATTTCTTACAATCGTCATGAGGTTATCAATTTCCTTGTCAGTTCTGCTATTTAACGAGATCAATAGCGGGCTTCATCCGATATTGCTCATTTCGACAACTTCCATTCGATGTTGAATAGCGGTTGATTCCTCACCTATGCGCGTTCTGACAGGGATTTCCTTTAATCGGGGTTCTCATGAGATGTCTGTGATTGAAAGGACATCTATAGCTGCCCTATTATTTTTATATTGCGCCAAATGCATATCCAATGCTCACATGAATAAGGTCGTATCATTTCCATTTAATCATCAGGTTCTGTCGTCATGAACAGCTCTTCAATCATAAATTTTATCAGTGGCCACCTTGATCTCAGCCACGACGAATTCAATGAGCATTATCGCCCAGTCATAGATATTGCTATCGAACAGAATCAATCATTTGTTGTAGGTGATGCCAGAGGTGCCGACACGCTCGCTCAGCAATACTTGAAAGGTAAAACAACCGCAGTGACCGTTTACCACATGTTTAGCGATCCCAGGAATAACGTTGGATTTAACACTAAGGGAGGTTTCCAGAGCGATAATGAGCGAGATAAACAAATGACGTTGGACTCAACCCAGGATATTGCATGGGTTCGTCCAGGAAGAGAGAAATCCGGGACTCAGAGAAATTTAGCTCGTCGAATAAGGTCCCAGCAAAAAGAGGCTTCTGAGTGAGGTTCCGAACCTCGGCCTCCAGCTCGCTGTATCCAATCTTTCCTACAAATAGAAATCTAATCTTTATCCCGTTCATGAGCTAGGCGAGGTTTCCTATCTTCAGGACGATATTCCTCAATTTCGTCGGGGAAGGCTTCAGCATCAGTAGAATTGAGAGACTCTTCACTACCAAAAATGACACCACGCTCGTCAAAGTCTACAGGGCCTCTCTCAAGCATCTCTTGTCCCCTAGCCTTGGCCCGCTCGTTTAGCCATTTATAAAACTCTTCAGTTCCAGGTTTTGGGCGCTTGTCACTCATACAAGATCCTTATAGCAATAATGACCCTTACTATCATAAGTGAAACCTCTCAGCCTGCCATTATTGATGGCTAATAGGTGCCTACGACAATAGTGGCGATTCAGATCTCGGTTTTTTACCACAGTTTTTGCACATAATATTATCACCCAAAAGCCAAATATCCCGTGATTTACAGTGACCACATTTAGTACCTTGCTTCACTGCACCGCAAGCTTTACATGAACCATAAAGCTTAAATTTTGCCCCAATGTACTGGTTGTGTATATTTGCCAAACAAAACGGGCACAAGTGAGGCTGACGAAATTTCTTTACCTTTTTGTTTCCCCATCGCCCGCTTTTTTCCTCGGTTTCAATTGGCTCCTTTCTTAATTTGGCGTTGCCGAGTTTTTTTATAAACGGTCTTGGATGTTGAGCCCATTCACCAGTCGCATTTCTCTTATTTTTGTTAGTAATTCGATTCATATAAGTACAGCTTTAAAAAATGTCAGGTTAACATTTACATTAAGAACAGCAACCAGGACATCCACAAATCATCTCGTATTTGTAAGGGCGGACCTGCGTGTCCGCCCTGGCGCTGAACTCAATCGCCAACATTGCCTGTATACACTATATTGGGCGAACACGCAGGTTCGCCCCCTACACAAGAAACCTTTTGCCAATTGTATTCAGTACATTAATAGGAGGGAGTTTAATAGAAGAAAGCACAAACTTGCTCACAACTGTCTAGCGGTGAAATTGTTAGAACTTAATTCCTCTTTCCATTTGAGTTCGAGTAGCCACAAACCCAAGTCTTTCGTACGCTGCGATAGCACTGCCATTAGAATTTGATACATCCAAACTTATAGAATGCGCCCCCTTTTGCAACGACCATATTTCTGCCGCTTTAAGTAACTCTTTAGCCACTCCTGCTTTTCGATATTCGTCCTTAACATAAATTGAGTCGATATAACCCTGCGGTATGTTATAAAACCACTGTAAACACACAACAACTGCGCCAACTGGTGTGCTATCCAGGAGAGCAGTAAAACCTGCCATATCTTCGTTACCCGCAATTCCAGCAATACTAGATCTCATATCACGCTCTAAATCGTTTGTAATCGAAACCCCGGGAAAGGACTCTTCAAAGGCAACCTTGCTACCTTCAAGATAGAATTCTAAATCTCTTCTTATATCAAACTCTTTGATTTCCATATTTATCTCAACTTTGTTCTATGGAGAATGGGTAAACAGGGACAACTATGTCCAGTTGATCCAGCCTGACTGCCAGTCGCAGAAGTCTTGACCCTAAGTAATTGATACTTTCCGTCCATTCTGCCAGATCGATGTTGAGCCTGTTCAGAAATGGGTGGGTATCCCTCTGCGTGCTTCAATCATGATATTTTTATACTCAGAGTTCTATGCTCGCGAACTCAATAGAACACCGCCGCCCAAAGTAATAAAAAGCCCGCCAGTGACTTTGGACAAAGTCCGCGAGAAATCCTGGGTTAATACTCGTTGACCAATACGATTGATCAGGTACGCATACCCTAAATGAACCGTCGCAACAATCACGCAAATTGAGATAAACATCAGGGAGAATTGCTCAATAGGCAAATGCTCAACATCCAGAAACTGTGGCAAAAAGGCAGACAGAAAGATCAGTGTTTTCGGGTTACTTGCAGAGACCAAAAATGCTTGAGAGAACAAATTCCCGACAGATTTATTCTTGGCCCGGGGTCGATCCACTGGCAAGTCTATTGCAGATTTACGTGTAGATCTTAGGCTTTTAACACCAAGATAGATGAGATAGATACCGCCAGTCACTTTCATGGCGATAAACCAGGCTGGTAGCTCTTTAAGCAACTCCCCCACTCCAATTGCCACCAGACAAACAATAATAAACTGGCAGGATAAATTCCCCAATACCGTAATAAATGCAGATTTCCAACCGTGTTGAACGCTGTTCTTCAATACAAGAAGAACATTGGGCCCAGGAGACAGTGTGGTTACCAGATAGGCTAACGAAAACATCAGCCAGATTTCGAATCTCATGGATACTCCGTTAATCCATATTAAGATGCGGGTAATCTTAAATGTATAAAGTATATTTGTAGAGGCGGACCTATATGTCCGCCCTGGCGCTGGACTCAATTGCCCGTTCTGCAGCGTCTATATCAGACGTCATCTCTGCTTCAGGATATGCCAAATCAAGTCGCTTAAGAAAGAAGATAAAGTCTTTTGAATTGAGACTTGCCGAAATATCCTCAAATGCTTCAGAAATTTTGTAAAGGTTTTCACCGCCTACATTTGATAAAACCCATTTAGTATCAGATAAATCTTCCGACAGTAACTTAGTATACTCTGACCAACACTGATAAATCTCAGGATCATTAATATGGAGAGACTTATGTTTTTCTACGACAGCTAAAACTTTGTTGAGTAATTCATTTCTATCCATATGCGTATTTCCATCATAGTTATAGTGTCAGCTATGTCTTTCCAATCACGAAAAACAGCTTAACCATATAAAACTCTTTTGAAGCAGGCCAACTATACGCTGCAATTTCGTTGCTGATTTTTTCAACATATGAGCCATCAACTGTAAGTACGGCAGTATCAATTTTTCCACTCACATTAGTTACAACTACTTTTACCCAGTGAGTTTCGTCCGTGAGATTTAAGTTAGACAACATTTCTGATACTAACCTCTCAATGTTATCGAGATGCTGTTTTTCCACAGTTTCACCACGAAGCCCCCAATCAGCTAGGAATATATTTCTGTCAGTAGGAATTTTCCATACTTCCTTCCTAACATGAGGATCGTCTTTCTCCACCACCTCGGCATACACTGGATGGAGAGTCGTTATACAAAAATTGTTAAGTGAATCTAAGAATGCCCCCTCAGGAGACTCCCCTGCTCCTGCTGCAAAGTCATCTAATTTCCGCCCATTCGAAAAAATTATACTCAGTTGAGTTTCAGCAGAGTAAAACTCACCTTTTCTAAGCTCGTTAACACTATATATCTCTCCATTGAGAGTAATATCTAGGAAGTCCAAGTAAACCCCATTCTCAGTAATAGAGTAGTTGTTATACCCATGAGCTTTAAACCATTCGCCTATGTATGCTCGTACATACTCTCCACCTTGACCGGCATTTACTAAAGCAGGAAATATCAACAACAGAATTACGATATACCTCAACCTATACATCCTATATAAAAGATCAAATTTTCGCCGTCTGGCACGGCATATTTTGTTTGGCTATATGCAGCCTAAATTGGTGTGAACCAGATTAGGTGCACCTCTCACAATAAGATTTTAATCCGCTGAGCCGGCTTTTTATAACCCGCCAAAAATACCAACCTGCCAACTTATCTACCACAAATGGCAATGCCCATTTTTTTGCCTTGATTGAATAGATAAATCTAGCTTCTGTGGAATCAGCACCCACAGGTTTAAAAATCCAGCTCCCTGCAAAAGACTGGAGAAAGAAAGGTCCTTTCGTCATTTTAATCGCAGCAGTAGTCGGTGGATCAACCTGGACAAATACCACCTCCATTTTCAAACCATTTTTTGCCTGCACAAAAGCTTTGGTACCTTTTTCAATTAAGGTCGCACCATCGAGAAGTTCAATTTTTTCAGGAAATGGATCCCACTGATAACGAACAGAATAATCTTGAGATACCTGATAGATTAGATCGGGCTTGGCGTTGATAGTAAGTTCGTATTCGATGGTAGCCATGCTCGTGTCTTCCTACTCTACAAATATTGCCTAGAAAATAATCTTCAACTTGACCCAATCATTAATTTCTACGGAAGAATATCCAAGATTTCCATAGATGTATTTATTTTGTAGGGGCGGACCTATGTGTCCGCCCTGGCGCTAGACTCAATCGCCAGCATTGACTGGATGCTCTACTGGGCGAACACACAGGTTCGCCCCTACATATGAAATGTGCTCATCAACTTACGCATGAGTTTCCCCACAGTCACGAATTACCGTCTCTAAAATAGGCACTTTAAAAGAATACCATCCAATATTGAATTAAGTTCCTGTAGGGGCGAACCTGTGTGTTTGCCCAGATCTCCATTCAGGCGTTAATACCCGCCACCTATTTCCGTCCCAAAACATGTTATCTCCAACTTACAACCTCTCTCCCCTTATTTACCCTTGCCAATTCCCCTCCACCTTCTACACTCCTAAAACAGCCCCATATCCACGGGCGTCGCTAGTAGTATCCGAATAACCAAAGGGAGTGTGTTATGACGAACGATAGCAAATCGGACGACCAGATCGTCTATGCCAAGATCCATCCTTCGATCGGCATTGCCCGAGTCGGTAACTCCACCAAAGAAGACGGCTTTTATATCGGACCGCAGGTGTCATCACCGCCACCCAGGGAGCCCGGTTATTATCGGGACGACACCGGGGCGTTGAAGCGCGAGGTGGCACAGTTCCGTATTTACGGATATGACGCCAATGGTCGTGTGGTACGGGAGCTGTCGATGGATGAATCGACCAGTATCAAGTGGACCGTTGAACTGGCGAATCACAAGGCCGCCTGGTACAACTTTGAACTGGCGTTGGATATTCCTGAAGCAGCGACGGCAACCCCCTCCACTTTGCGTAATGCGGATATCAAGAAACGGGGTGAGCTTTCGATCACTCCGGGCTCACGATCCATCGATACCGCCTCCTGCTATGGGCCGGAGTTTCAGTTCAGAGGTGGCAAGTTTATGGGGATTGATGTGCCCCTCGGCGAATTGCGTACGGACACCACCGGCCGGTTACAGGTGTTTGGAGGACACGGAAAATCCGCCTCTTATGACAATAAACCGCCCACCACGTTTGCCAACAACGATGGATGGTATGACGATACCAGCGATGGTCCGGTAACGGCCTCAGTCGTACTCAACGGGAGAATACTTGACGTGGCACCAGCTTGGGTGGTGGTCGCACCTCCCAATTATGGCCCCCAACAAAAATCGGTAAGGACCATGTATGCGTTGATGACCGACCTTGCTATCAACGCCGGTCAGTTGCCTGCACCTACCCGCCCCTCTTTCCAACGTGATCTGCTGCCGATCTTTAAAGCCATGTGTGATCTGCAATGGATGAATGCGGGTTTCGCCGCAGGCTTTGGTTATGGAGCGCCCCAGCATTTCCTCGATCCGGATTATCTGCGGAAACTCTCTATGCCCGGGGACGCCTACGCAGAGTTGCGCCGGACAACAGTGAACGCGTTTCGCCATCCAAACCGGGAAGATATATCCATGAACCTCTGGCCCTGGGTCTATGGCGATGCCATGGATATTCCCATGCCGCCTGTTACCAACGCCATGAATGCCCTGACGGAAACCCAGCTTGCCATGCTGGACTACTGGGCCAAGGGTGAGTTCGAATCAGATTACGATCCCTGTTGGGAGCCCCCCAGTTCAATCGACGAGGTTCCGGTTGCCGAGCAACCTGCGGAACTGGATAAAGCCGCGTTGGAATTCTGTCTGGCCGATGCTTTTCATCCGGGGTGCGAGATGACCTGGCCAGTGCGCCACGCCACCATGTACAGTGAACCCTATCGCTGGCGTCACCGTTCAGCCAATGACCCAGAACCGGATTACGGCACCACACTCACCCCAGCAGAAGCGTTGTCCTACAACGGTCCTCTGTATGCTCAATTTCCCGGTTCCATCACCCGTTGGATGGCCATTCCATGGCAGACAGATACCGCCAGTTGCCGGTCAGGCTACGATCCAAAATACGATCCTTACCTTCCTACCTTCTGGCCTGCACGGGTTCCCAACCAGGTGCTGAGTCAACGAGACTATGACAAGGTGGTGGATGAAGAGCTGCCAAGAGACGAACGGATCGCCGCCTTTCAACACCGCTCTGACTGGGACCGCACCCTGGGCGTTGGCTATGATAACCAATTGGCCAACATGATCCATCGATTCCCGGAAATGGGCATTGTGGAGGTCCGCCGCGGCGTTCCCAACGATCCGGATTTCCCTGCATTCATGCAGGTAGAAGACCGTGGTGGAGAGGCAATGAGCCAGGAAGAACGTCATCAGACTGATCATGAAATGCGCCGTGCGCTCAGGTCACAGAAGCTTCGTAAGCGAAACAAGGAATAAGCCCCCATTAGTAGATAACAGCCAGAAAGAATATGAAAACAGAAAACTGGGATGTCATCATTCTCGGCGCAGGAACAGCCGGCTTGGCTTTGGCCAGATTCCTGCGCTCTTCCTATCGAGTACTCATCCTGGAAAGACGAGCAGCTTTCCATGCGGAGCAACGGATCGGCGAATCTCTCCCTGGTTCAGCCGGAGTACTGCTGTGGAATCTTGGTTTATATGAACGCTTTCTGGAAGGCCCGCACCGGGAAAAAGGATCTGCTGTCTCCATATGGGATCAGGAATTTCCTGTGTGGAGAGATGCCCTGATTGACCCCGCCGGTCCGGGCTGGGTACTGGATCGACGCTCTTTTGATCATCTATTGCGTGAAGGCGCAATCGAGTCCGGTGCAGTTATTAAGGAAGGCCATCGCCAGATTGAGATCGACCAGCCATTATCTTGTGAAGGATGGAGTGTCCACCTGTCCGAGGATGATATAGCCTATCAAGCACCTGTATTAATCGATGCTACTGGACGTTCTGCTACAGTATCCCGGCGATTGGGTCTGGAACGTCAGATTGAGGATAACCTACTCTGCATTTATAGCTTTCTCACCTGTCGGCCGGAAGATGAAGACTTAACTCTTCGCACCTGCGCCGATGAACACGGTTGGTGGTACACAGTGCAAGTACCGCATGGCAAAAGAGTGCTCGCCTATCATATAGACGCAAATGACACACTCTGGAAAAAGCTACGAGGCCCGGAAGACTTTATTGCCCACGCCCGGCAACATCCCTTTATTGCTGAAGCTATTCAGGGAGCAACACCTTCAAAAATAAATCTCCATCCAGCAGGTACCACCATTCTGGACATCGCTAATCTGGCAGATGCAGGGAAAGGCTTTCTGGCAATCGGAGATGCCTTAATGGCGTTTGACCCCATTTCATCACAGGGAATGTTTCACGCCCTTGCCACTGCCGCGAGTGCAGCTAACGCTATTATGGCGGGTTTTCCCGGGAATCCGGCTGCAATGAATGCCTTTCAGTCAGAAATGCTCAACGTCTCCAAGCGTTACCTGACGCACTTGCAAGATACCTATGCCGGGCCAGTACGGTTTGCACATTATCCGTTCTGGTCAAAACGTCGGCGAGTGATTGATATCCTGGAGAAGGTTGCCGAATAGCCAAACATCGCCAGTTATTTTACCTTTTATGATTGGGTAACGAGTTATGATTGGGTAACGAGTTATCTTTAGGTGGTGAATTATTTTTAGATGGTGAATTGAGTCTGGAAGATTAGTTGCCCCTACCGGGATGGTTGTGTCTTCGTGGAAAATGATATGGATTCGCGGGCACGTCGATACTCGGATTAATGCGGGTTAATTCCTTATACAGCTTCTTCAGCGAGTATCGGTAGTTACGGCAGAGTCGGTGCTGCTCACCGTTCGTCATTTTAATCAGAGTTTGCGCATATCCGTTAAGGTCTGAGGTATTTTCAATGCTGACAATTTCTGAGGGCTTTATATTGAAGTTCCACTCCTCAAAAAGAGGATGTGCAACAGAAAATTCCTGTTCGCCAAGGCGAATTTCAAAGGCAGCCGGATTCTTTAGAAGCCAAACACCATACCCCACCATAACCAGATCGGCTATCGTAAAAATCACTATCGCCACATCCGAGAACACCTCAAACCCAACCTTATCCTTACCAAGGACGTAAAAAACCACCAGCCAGATCGGGAGAACCAAAGCGCTGATAAAAATGCTTCTAGCCGTTTGTTTTCTTGTTCGCTTGTAATGAAATGCCAGCATTCTCTTATTCCAGGACTCTGAATAGGTAAGCCATTGTCTGTTACAGGCACCCTCTTTCTTCTTCCCGCAGAGTTAATACCTGAAATCCGGTCTCAGTTACCAGTATAGTGTGCTCAAACTGCGCCGAAGGACGTCGGTCCCGAGTGGTGACTGTCCAGCCGTCCCGATGCAGTCTCACCTCTTTTCTACCCTGATTAATCATCGGCTCAATGGTAAACGTCATCCCAGGTTTGAGCCTCACTCCCCGCCCGGGTTTTCCGTAGTGGAGAACCTGCGGATCTTCATGCATTTTTTTACCGATACCATGTCCACAATATTCCCGCACCACCGAATAATGATGACTCTCTGCATGGGTTTGAATAACGTGACCGATATCGCCAAGCGTCACCCCCGGCTTCACTATTCGAATCGCTTTATAGAGGCATTCCTGGGTAACATCCACCAGGCGTTTAACGTGATCAGGCACCGGCCCGACAAAATAGGTTTTGCTGCTATCACCGTAATATCCGTGTTTTAGTACGGTGACATCCACATTCACAATATCCCCTTCTCTTAAAACCTGCTGATCAGAAGGCCAACCATGGCAAACGACATGATTGACCGACGTATTAACAGTATAGGGATAACCATATTGCCCTTTGCTGCCTGGATAGGCATTTAAGGTGTTAACGATATAATGCTCGCAAAAAGCATCAATGTCAGCGGTCGTAATGCCAGGTTTGATGATATCTTCAACCGCTTCCAGGACTTTAGCAGTCAATCGACCGGCCAATTCCATTTTTTTTATTTCGTCGTCTGACTTAATCCGGATCATGGTTAAACAGCCTGCTTTTCCATGTGTTGGTGTATTACCGTTTCCTCTCGATCAGCCTTTCTGGCTTCTTCTGTCAGGTGCTTCAGTATATCGATATAGGACATACCGGGATTCTGCTCTGCCAGCATCCCCACCTTCATCCAATGCTCAGCTTGGGCGTTAATGGAACGCGTCATTGCCCGACCCGCAATACGAACTTCTTCATGAAGCTCATCGGATATTTTTACAATACCCATACGTAGCACTCCTGCATATATACCATATACGAAACATATATATTTCATTTAACCAAGAATTACAAGATGAGCATGTCAGGCAGTCACATGACAATCTGCCCCAGCATCGGACTCATGATGAGACAGCTCCTACAATGAGCCGAGCCTCAAAAACAGAGCAAAATTGAAGCGGTGATACTGATTAGAATTGATTTCCAGGGATAACGAATTGTCTTTGTGGGAAATCGGGAGGGTATAAACTCTCCCGATTTTCACCTTAAACAACCGGCACACTTTTACGGTCTTCGGCCCGACGTACCCGGGCCTTATTGCGACGTCGACGAAGCGTCAAAAAATGCCCTGCAGATACACCCCCGGCTGCAATTAACGTGACGAGACTGGCACATATGGGACACATATCATCCTCCATTCACATCTACTGCTGTCGACCTTCTCAGTTATAGCCGTCATGCAAACGCATCCACTGGTAAGGCGGCGTTTGAATGACATCCTCTGGTGAGTCTTCCCAGAGTTCCTGGCGTCCCATCGGTGTGAGATCGAGATAGGACCATATGCTGCCCAGGTACTCGACACCACGTAAGGTGGTGTAATAGGTCCGATATATTTTCTCTCCTTCACGAAGAAACACACTAACCGCAAACATCTCGCCGTTTTCACGGGTGGCGTTAAAATCGATATTGAAGTCACTATCGTGGGATGAATACCAGGGAATGTCCCAGCCCATGCGCTGCTTAAATGCAACCAACTTAGGGTATGGCGCTCGCGAGACCATCACAAAGGAGGTATTGCGGGCCTGGATATGGGCAATGTGACCAATATTATCCACCACCATGGAACAGCCTGTGCAGGGGCTTTCAGCGTACATGAAATGATAAAGAATCAGTTGGCGTCGTCCTTCAAACAGATCCAGCAAACTAACCCGACCATCAGGGCCGGTGAATTCGTATGTTTTTTCGATTTCCACCATCGGGAGACGCCGACGTTCAGCGTTTAATTTGTCCTGGCGGCGGGTTTGTTCTTTCTCTTTTACCCGAAATGCCTCAATGGCGGATTCCCACTCCGCCGGGTTAACGATTTGGCGCATGTTGATCTCCTATATGTTCCGTTTTACATATGCTAATGACTGACAATTTACTAACTACAGCCACAGTATGAGCTTCAATATCTGTGATAGCGCTGTGGTCAGGAGACAACAAAGGGGTGGTTTTGTGCCATCACTTTACGTAGTGTTAAATAGCCCAGGTAGAATCAAACAATTTCAAGAACATCGTGAGGTGGGAATTGCCTGATGAAGAATATCTATATCCTGATTTATCCGGACGTCGTTTTATCCTCTGCCGCCGCCCCTCTGGACATACTGACCCGAACCAATGAAATACTCATGGCGGCTGGCAGTCCGCCCGCTTTTAACGTCAGGCTGGTCAGCGATCAGTCCGGAGATATTCATCTCAACAACCCGGTTCATTTCAACTGTGAAAATTCAGTGGCTGAAATAACACCCAGCGCAGATGGACACCATCAGCAATTGATTTTGATTCCTGCCTTTGAAAAAACTTGGGAAACGGTTCTACCTAAAAACAGCTCATTGGTGGAATGGATCCGAGAGCATTATGTTGCAGGCACAGAAGTGGCCAGTCTTTGTAAAGGAGCTTATTTCCTGGCGGAAGCAGGCATCTTAAATGGACAGCCCTGCACCTCCCATTGGGGAGTCATCGACGACATGAAGCAGCGATATCCGGAGGTAGACTTCCAGCCTGACTCGGTCATCACGGACCAAAACGGTATCTATACCGGCGGAGGGGCATTTTCGTCACTCAACCTGGTGTTATATCTGGTGGAGAAGTTCTGCGGTCACGAAGTAGGTATCATGGTGAGCAAGAACTTCTCCATCCACCGGGATCATATCAGCCAGGCCCATTTTTCTGTATTCAGAGGCCTGAACCAACACGCAGACCAAGTCATCCTGAATGCCCAGACGTTTATCGAAACCCATTATTCGAAAGATATCAGTGTCGAGCAGGTAGCCTGTCATGTGAATATGAGTAAGCGCAATTTGATTCGCCGCTTTAAACTGGCCACTCAGAATACGCCGTTAGAATATATTCAGCGGGTGAAAGTCGAGGTAGCCAAAAAAGCACTTGAGAATGGCTCTCAGAGTATCCAGAATCTGATGTATGACGTGGGCTATAACGACAATAAAACTTTTCGTACTGTGTTCAAACGAATGACAGGTGTGACACCACAGGAATATCGGAACAAGTATGGTCGGCAGTGATGACCAATCCCCGCTCAAACAGCCCCCTGTCTCTCATGTTCAATAAAGGTCACTACTTTACCGACTTTCCTGCTTTTCTTTTTTGTTGACTCTTTGTCGCAACATTAAGCAGACGCTGAAACTTGGAGCACTCAAAGTGATTAGGAGCCGAACACTTGGCAGCATGACGTAAACCCTTGCTCATGGCTTCCAGTTTTTTTATCGTTCGATCCAACTGATCTGCCTTCTCTAAAAGCTGCTCTCGATCAATCTTCGGCCCCTTCGAAGTAAACATGGCAGCGATCTCATCAAGCGTGAATCCGGCATGCTGACCTAGAGCAATCAATGCCAGCCGATCCAGTACATCCTCATCAAACAGCCTGCGTAAACCTTTTCTTCCTACAGACTCTATAAGACCTTTCTCTTCGTAAAATCTCAATGTCGAAGCAGGTAGTCCAGCGTGCTTTGCCACAATACCGATATCCAGCATCTATCCTCCTCAATCGATACTATTGACTTCAAGTTCACTTTAATTTTCATCCTGATGATAGCTATAAAGCAACACCTTAGATAAGTGCTTTTTTATAAAAACAGACTCTCGGCTAAATTCTTTGTCAGGTTCCCCTTGACCTCAAGTTGACTTGAATTTGTATTCTTAAAGAACACCACAATTTGAGGATGCAATAATGACAGAATTTTCCAGTGACTTTTTAAATGTAATGACCTACTCATTATTGATAGGTATCGGTGCTACGGCTGTCATGGATATCTGGGGATTACTGCTGAAGGTTTGCCTGGACATCCCCTCGTTGAGCTACGGTATGGTAGGTCGTTGGATTGCTCATATTCCAAGGGGAAAACTAATACATCAAGGCATCGCGAAAAGTGAGGCGATGGCAGGCGAAACGGCTATTGGCTGGATAATCCACTACATGACAGGCATCATCTTTGCTGCCGCTCTGTTACTGATTTGGGGGCTTGAGTGGGCAGCAAACCCAACCCTCATGCCGGCAATCATGGTTGGTGTCACCACAGTAGTATTCCCCTATTTTGTCTTGCAACCCTGCTTAGGGGCCGGTATTGCCTCACGACTTCTCCCTGAACCGAATATTGCCCGGGTGAAAAGCCTTACCACACATCTGGTGTTCGGCACCGGCCTATATCTATCTGCGCTGTTTTTTCAATCGATGGTAGATCTCGTGGGTTGATGGAAGCATTGAGACATTTTCATAGAACGAGCAAATAGCACCGCTTGATAAATATTGTAAACAAAGAAATTCGTTCTTTAAGCCGTACAGATGAATGACGCCTGTCCTTAGCGGCATCCATCTGTCAAAAAAGTTAATTCTTAAAGACTAAACGACAGGTTCAAACCCGATCCGATCCAAACAGGTTGCAATATGATTCTTAAACTCGGCATAGTCCTTGGATTCCATAATGGCTTCCTGTATGGCCTGGCTCAGAACGGATTGGAGTATCCGGCCTCCATCCCCATTCTTTTCAGCGCAGTTGATTCTGTCGTGGGCTCTCAGTATAGCTTCCTCTGATTCCTGGACCTGAAGGGCCATTGACGGCAGGGAAACACCATATAATTCACTCACTTTATGAACGAGAGATTTCTCAATCTCAATAGTCTGTGTTCTCAAACTAAGACTTGAAGCTCTATGGATGATCGGAAGCACCAATGCTCCATTCCTGACAATCCTTGGCTTTGCCTCCATTGAATTTAATATGATCACTTCGCCAGGTGCAGCTTTCTTATAAAAGGCTCTCATGCAGCCGGCCACACCAAGCATAGCGATGCAGATGATCCCAACCATGGTGATAAATGGTATAACCATTGTAACGTCGCTCAACTCATTATTCTCCTGTCATTTATTGCGATGTAGCGCCAGGCTCACGACAAAGCATCAACCTGTCAAACCCGACGGCAAAACCGATCCCTTGCCGATAGGCTCCACCACCCACCACTTGCTTTTGTGCACCAAGTGAAGGTACCGAGATTTCAAAGCCATCAGCAGTGTAGTAGTCCAACCCCCGTCTAGCAGATCTATCTACCAAGTATGCACGAGTTTTTATCGCCACCATATTTTCAGCAAGCTCAATAAGTTCGTCTTTAATGGCCGTAGAACTTGGGTTGATGACTTCTACACCAAACTGGAAAAACTCCCTGTACCGACCTTCCTGAGGCTTTTCATATCTCCAACAACGCTCAAAATACCAAAGTTTTACATCTTTCGATCGCTTGAAGTGCTTGTCTGCCAAAAGCTGTATCGTGGCTGTCCCCTCTGGCCGCAAACACAGCGACCGATTCTTTTTATCTGGAAACACGTACATCTGCCCCAGTATCTCTTCCCCAGCCTTATCGATGTAGACCTTTGACGGCTCGATCGATGGAAGCACTATCTCTTCAAAGCCAGCAGTTTCCGCGGCTCTCACCAGCTTATTTAGCAACTCACGCCGCTCTTTAGCTTCAGCTCCAGAAATAATTCTTACCCCTCTGGCCTGGGCTTCAATTTTTAATTCCATAACTCACCCTATCGAAAATATTCAGATAATAAAAAAGCCCTCGAAGCTATGCTGGGAGGGCTTTCTTGGTGATAGGGCTTACTCTTTCACTCAAGCACTGGCTCCCCCAGCCACCTATGCGACTGTTGAGGATGGAAATGTGCTTGGGTGAAATTAACCAGATTCATGGGACCGGATAGTAGTTTTGTTTTCTGATAATTGTCAACGAAATGCCTTCATTCTATGCGTCTCAAACTTGTTCATGCGCAATTTGCCCCTGAGATGATCAAGCTAATCTTCTGTCTTCCTCATCGCAGTTTTTCGGTACGTACTCCAAATCGGGATGAACAGATAATCCAGCCCACCATGCTTCGAAGCTCATCAGCCCTTGCGCAGCAACCAGACATCCTCTGTAACGTCCCACTGCCCCTTTAATCCGTCTGAACAGAATTCATTTCCGATGCAGGTTACTTCGTAATTTCCGGCATAGTGCTGTCGGACTTCGTCCGCATTGACTGAAAAAGGAGGCCCTTCCATCAGATTCTGGTCATACTCGAAACAAATCAGTAGTTGCGGTGCGGTATTCGTAAGTTTTGTGAGATGCTTTGAATATTTCTGCCGCATAGCCTCTGGTAATGCCACTAATGCAGCTCTGTCATAGCAGGCATCAACCGGCCCCAGAATATCGGGGGTTAAATCAAAAAAATCTCCCACAAAAATATCGATATCCTTCGCACTGTATTGCTTCAAAGCACCTTTCTCGGATACGGCCGGCTTCTCTCCAAGCTCTGTAAATAGCTGTTCGATGGCCAGTTCACTTAGCTCGGATCCAACAACCCGATGGCCCTTCGAGCGAAGCCAGGCGATATCGAGGGTCTTACCACATAATGGAAGAAATACTCGACTCCCCTGCCCCAGAGCCAGCTCATCGAAATACTTCACCAGCAGAGGGTTAGCCTCTTCCTGATGGAAGCCAATACTGTTTGCTGCCCATTTCTTATGCCAAAAATCTGCTTCCATTGTCGTTTCTCTACAAATGCATTGATCTATAGAATACAAATTCAAGTGCACTTGAAGTCAAGGGGCTATTCGCTATTCCCGAAAATAATTGCATCAGACGATCCACAATGTCAGACAGCCGTAGATTTCCAATTCCGCCCCTGAATTTTTCCCAATTCAGAGGTCAAACGGGCTTTGATTCGATCATATCGCATATGCGCTGATCACAGATATCTGCCATCAGCGCAAGCAGGCGGACAGGGATAAATAACTCAGTCCGACAATGCGTTCTCAATTATTTCGTGCATGATGTGGTTCAGACCCAGGTGAGCTTGCAGGTGAATGTTATCGACACTGGGTTGTGATTCCCCCGTAAAGGCATCATTTGCACCTGCAATGGCCATTTGGCGCAGCATAAACTCTTCTTCTACTGCAGAATGGAATAGCTCCGGTTTTTCCAATAGATAAGCTAACATGGCAGCAACACCGTAAGCGCCCCAATTGGAACAACCTGCCACTATCAGCGCATCGGATTCCATGTCCGTTGCCATACCACCATTACATGGGCAGCGACAGGTAGCACCAGCTGGGTGGAATTCGCGAATGGCAGAATATATTCGCCCCATGCCGAATTCGTTACCCGCGTCACCTATTCCAACGGTATAAGCCCCCCGCTTTGATGCAAGAAGCGGCACCACCCGCCGGGCCATCAGATTCGCTGTTCGGTACCCAGGGTGTCTGGGCGGCAATGCAGGTAATAAATACTTTGTCTCCCGCATGAATACTGTTTTTCAGGCCCAAAGCGGCTTTTAACACCTGGGGGCCTCCGGCTTCCTGTTGTGCAGCCTTGACCAAAGGCTGGATGATTCCTTTAGGCCAGCCTTTTGACCTCATTTCAAGAGATATAGCCTGGTCTAGGTTAAAACCGACAATTTGATCTGCTGGCGAACGGTAGTTCAACATATCCATATAATTCCTTGTTCCTTTTATGCTTTCTGCAATATTGAAAAGTTCATTCGAAATATATTGTCGCATGCACATCATTACAGGCTAAAGGTCGGATTCCTACCCTCATTTTTAATTAATAGGATGATTCTCTGATGATGGGGTTCAGAAACAGTTGTCCAACGGAGTGCTATTATTCATCAGAGCACTATTGTCCATCAGAGCACTAAGGCATTTATCAGCAGACAGCTATCACTCTATGAGCTTGATAGAGGATTCATCAATATGCTGTCATGACATTTTGGTTTAACCAGATAGGTTAATCAGTTGGCAGGCCTCGTCCATGAAACCTGTCATACTGTGTCACGAGTCTAATTTATTAATGAAAAACATCTTGTGCTAATACACCAATAATTCAGGTGAAGTATCCATCGCCAAAGGCGCAAATATGGTGAAGGAATAAGTAACCTGATCTCCCGCCTGCAACCCGCCGATGTCATACTGGAAAGTGTTATTCACCAGACTCATGCCCACATTCTGTTGGGATTGGCCGTTGATCTGAAAGTGAACAATGGCATTAGTGACACCTGGACCCACACGAAAACGCAAACCTCCGTCGGACAGTTTTGTGGCCCCTGTTCCTTCATCCGTTGAGTCACACGCATCACCCACCCCGTTACCGTCGCTGTCGGCCTGATCTGGGTTAGCGATGGCAGGACAGTTGTCATGACTATCCTCCCACCCGTCGTTGTCCTGGTCCGACGATCCGCCTGCGAAACTGTAGTTGAACGTTTCCGTGTCCATTGCCAGAGGGTCAGCCACTGTCATAGTCGCGGACACTGTATCTCCAGCCTCCCCCATCACGCTGTAGACTTTTCTTCCATGGCCGTCATCCACCATTCCCACGTTAATCTGAGGGCCATTATTTACCCGATAATGCAAGTCAGCAAAGTTGGATGCGTAGGCATAGAATTGTATCTCTGAGGCAGAAATGACGGTAAATCCATAGGGTTCACTGTTATCGCAGGCATCACCGATCCCGTCATTGTCGCTGTCTTCCTGCCCTGCATTCGCAATGTTAGGGCAATTATCACTGCTGTCCGGGATACCATCATTATCAGTGTCTACGGGTGACGTTGTATCGCACACATCACCGGTACCATCACCATCCGAGTCTTCCTGGCCCGGATTAGCGATTTTCGGACAATTGTCGACATCGTCTGCAACACCGTCCCCGTCTGTATCTACCGGTTGAGTCGATTCACAAGCGTCGCCTATGCCGTCTCCATCGCTGTCCTCCTGGAGAGGATTCGCTACCAGAGGACAGTTATCCGCATCATTCAGTATGCCATCGCCATCAAAATCATCATTGTCCTCACAGGTACCCAGCTCATCACAGCGGGCCTCTCTGGGAGTCAATTTATCCGGATTGATGACAAATGGAACGTCAGACTCTTTGTAGAGTACATCGCACTCTTTTTCTCCATCCGCGGACCATTGTGCCAATATCGCAGTATTGACCGGTTGCCCCTTAAGATGCGCACGCAGCTCAGCGGTCAGATGGACCTTACAGGCACCATAGAAACTCGGATCACCAGAATTGGGATTTCGATAAGAGATGCCCAACACGGCCATATCATCCGTAATTTCGATTCGGCGAAAGCCACCATTGGCGATTGCATCGTCAACGCCCACCAATGAGACGAATTCACTTGAGCCTGTAGGCTGATAATCAATAATCAACTCCGCGTCATCCAGTGTGTTTACCACCGAGACCTTTTCGGTGTCGTAGCCCAACTGGCTGTCTGTCGAATCATATTCCGGAGGTGCCTGCAGATCATAAAACGGCGATGTCTGACTTCCGTATAGTGCAAAGGGATTAAAACTGTAACTGCTGAATATCCCCCAGCCTGACGAAGCTGCGCTTGGTATGGGATTACCAAACCACCCAAATGGTATAAAAGTCCGCTTACTCGAATAGAGAAATGCCTGCTCGTTATCTCCCAGATCTGCCTGGAGATCCGGCCCGACACTATCGGCAAATTCCACGTAATCAGTGGTGTAACGATCTGTTCGAAGTTTGAGGAGGTTTTGCAGCATGGAGGCTTCATCTGCCTGCAACTGATGAAGATCAACCGTCTCGCTTGGATGCTCCAGATAATACTTGATTAACATCTGCACCATGTTAACAGCGCCGAATGTCCACTCACCTGACATGACCTGTTCATCAGCATTATCGGTATACCCCACACCACGAACCTCTCCACCGGGTCCAAATACGCCGCCTCTGCTCCTGGTTGTCTGCCAAAGAGCCGCAGAAGTCCCTTCACCAAACCACGTGTCTACGGTTTTCGGGCCGAGGACCGCCAGCCCCCAGGTATTGACATCAACGGCATAGTGGTTGTCTTCAGGGAATTGTTCATTGTTCGTATATTCACGACCGTCAATAGTTCCGCCCTGGAAGAACATGTTACCGGCAGCGTTATAGCCATAGTTTTTCAGGAACGGAAGCAGCCCGTCGGTTGGGCCGGCCGGAGTCTGCCCACCGTATAGCATGATGTCGATGACATTGACGGCAGACTGCAGTTGAGCTTTCTCACTGTCTGTCAGTGTTTGGTCAGAAAGATGAGAAATGGCCAACAGGATATTCTGGAGCAGCTTGATTCCTGCCAGGACAGAGAAATTATTCTCCAGGGAGATTGTCCCATCCTTTACCGTTTCCCCTCCATTACCTGTTGCTCCATTGGTAATGTAGTAAAACGCTCCTAATTCTGACTGCATGTATTGCAACGCCCATAACCCTTCCAGAGCGTTTTGCAGAGCGGTGCTATTGAATGGAACACTGGCCGAACTGCCATTCATCAGAATTTCGGCCTGCAAAGGGCCAAGATATACCCCCCAGGCGTTCTCACCGGTAATCGGCTTCCAGTCTGTCCAGGTAATATGTTTATCCAACCCTTGAGAAATGATTTCCGCAGGCGTTGTCACCAGATTGGCGGCGGCTGAGTCCTTAAAAGGATCCGGCGCAAAGAAGTTTCGTCCCAATACCCGCAAGTTGAACGCATATTGGGGGTTGGGAATTTGGGCGAGAGTGTGTCCATAGGTAAAGCCTCCATTGCCCTGCGCATCCGGGGCTGGAGCTTTGGCAACTTTCTTACGCAGACGATCCAGTTGACTGTTAATCAGTTCGCGCGCCTGGTTCTGATCCAGAAAGCCCTTTTGCGCGGCAATAGCCAGAGCGATCTGCCAAACGCCGGCATCATAGATGTCAGCACCATTATGGACAATGACCCTCTCGACCTGAAGTTGTGTAGAGGGTGCATCCAGGTCACTACCTAGCACCGAGAAACTGGGTGAGGTCCGGATAATATCGTTCACTGTACAGTCGACGGAACCACACACGTGATTTATCCAGTAATCGATATTGGTGGAAGCGTAACTTAACGGGTACTTGCCTTTGCCTGTCCAATACTTCTGCTCCCCTTCGCGGAGCAAATGATCACCCACCAGAAAGTTTGCTTGTTTCTGAATGTCGTCCTGAGACTGGAAATTGGTATTAAGAACCAGCTGGGGAGCTGCATTTACCTCGTGCGCAGAGAGCACAGCTGTAGCCATTATGGCCAGCCATATCCGATTTTGTTTAAAGGTTTTGCGATGATTAAACGCTTCGCCACTATTAAAGATTCGGTTGTTTGTTTTTGTTGTTCTCACCTAAATTCTCCATTTTATCGTTAGAGTCAGACTGAAATTGCCTCATTCCGGAGTCTCTTCTGATCGACCAAATAACGCTGAAACAGCCATATGACACTGAAGTCCAAAGGGACTTCAGTCAGTCAACACGATCAAAATACAACCAAAATGAAAGCGCTTTCATAATGAGTTCGAACTGGTAGGGAGTCAACGCAGGCAAAAACTTCGAGATGTTATGGTCAGGGGTATTTATTTAGTAAATACAATGAATTAATTCGAAAACACTTCAATGTAACAAAGTCTATCCTAAGCTAACAAAGAGTATCATCGGCGAATTCATTGGGAAGGCACCAGTGAAGTGGTGCCAGCTAACACAGGTGTTATGCATCACAGTGTATGGGTGCTTGGGCACAGTGCAGACAGGCCTCAAGATCCGTGTTAGCAACTGATTCCTTTCTCGCCGCCAATTTAAAGTGAAGGTTCTGTTTCACGCCGGGCCACTCATTCTTGATAATACTGAATAATACGGAGTCCCTTACTCGGCCGTCAGGCATAACCATGTGGCTGCGCATGATCCCCTCTTCCTTGGCTCCAAGCCTGAGAATCGCATTACGCGATTGGATATTAAGATAGTCAGCCAGAAGAGACACCCGGTTAACACCCAGACCTTCAAATGCATAAGTGAGCATCAGCAATTTCGCCTCGGTGTTGATCAGTGTTTTTTGATAGGATCTGGCTACAAACGTAAAACCGATCTCAATACGTTGATGGGGTATATCCGCCCTCAAAAACCTTGTTGTTCCCACCACCCTTCCTGAGGCTCTATCGATCGTGGCAAACGCCAGTCCATCACCATTCAAATGAGCGGCAATCGCCGTCTCAATAAACTGATCTATTTCTTCAATTCGTGGCGCCAGGGTGACAAATAGCTTCCATAGCTCACCATCTGAGATCGCTTCAATGAGCCCATAACGATGAGATTCAGACAAAGGCTCCAGTCTTACGACGTCACCTTCCAGTATGACTTTTTCCAATACCATATAACTTCCTTATTGGGGTGATGAACTTGCCTTGTTATCACAACACTTCACTGTATTTTTGCGGAGTTCCGCTACTGAGGAGGGTTATCCGGGGATAGCCATCGTCTTTAATTTCTTTCTTCTCTTCTTCTTCTCTTCTTTTTTCAATTATTGGACCGCAGTTCCCAACGCAGAGTTACTTTTTCTCCTTAACGCATTATCCAGGTTGATCTGGGCATTTGTGTGATTTGGGTTAATTTTTAGCGCTTGCCGGTATAACTCGATGGCTTTGTCGTAGTTTCCGGTTGAAGCGTAGGTATATCCAAGGTTGGAAAGAATATTGTCATCTTCAGGGGCAATCGCCGCCGCTTCTTCAAGATATTTAATCGCCAGAGGATATTTCTTCTGTATGCTGAAGGTAATGCCCAGATTCTGGTACGCCTCGGCATGCTTTGGATTCAGCTTGATGGCACGACGCAGATAGACTTCAGCTTGATTCAGGTCCCTGATAACGGTTTGCCCTAGCATGTACATGGTTCCCAAACGAACGGAAGACTCCGCATCCCCCCATTCGGAGGCGGTTTTGAAATAATGCACAGACTTATCCATATTCTGATTAACCAGGGTTCCATTGAAATAGAGTTCCCCCAGCCAATAGGCCGCTCTTACATGCTCCAGTTCAAAGGCTTGCTCCATCCATTGAACACTGGATTGTGGCTCCCCTCCAACACCATTGGCGATCAGCAGTCCCAGCAGGTAATAGGCATTTCGGGCTTCATCACCAAGCTCACCTTCGACCGATTCGCTTGACCAATGCAGTGCTTCAGGCAGATTAACCTGGGTTCCCTGACCTGTGGCGTACATTTTTGCCAGACTGTGTTGCGCCAAAGGGTAGCCACCTTCCGCCGCGCTTTTCATTATTTCGAAGGCTTGCTGCAGATCTTTCTCTACCCCTGTCCCGGTTTCGTATAAAGAAGCCAAAATACTCCTGGCTTCCAGACTTCCCAACTCTGAACCTTTCTTGAACAGTTTGACAGCCTTCGCCAAGTCCCTGGGAACCAACACACCTTTGAAATACAGATATCCAAGATCATTAAGCGCCCGCGGGTGCTGTTGGTCAGCCGCCTTTTGCAACCATTGAATGCCCTTTTCAACGTCCTTTGTTTCCCCAACGCCATTCAACAGTCGATATCCCAACATATATTGCGACTGCGCCAGCCCTTGGTTCGCAGCATCGCGTAAAAGTTTTTTACCAACCGGATTATCCTGCCCAGACTGGTTCAACAACGTCATGGCAACATTATTCTTACCCACGACATCGCCTTGGGCGGCAGATTTCCTGTACCAGTACACGGCTTTTTCATTGTCCCGTGGAAAGCCGATTCCTTCATCATACATAAAGCCCAGTTTCGCCTGTGCCCTGGCATGTCCCTGATTCGCTGCTTTCTCGATCCAGTAAGCCGTCTTATTTATGTCTGCCTTGGTACCATTTCCATCCTGGTAGTCTAACGCTACACGATACTGGGCCTTCGGCCACTCGGCTTCAGCCGCTTCCAGAGTTAACTCAAAGGATTTTTTTCGATTCTCTTCAAACCATAACCCGTTCTCGTACATGTATGCCAAATTGAGTTTGGATTCCAAATGCCCGGCAGTTGAAGCCTTGGTCAGCCAAAACGCAGCCTGTTCGTAATCCACTCTGTCGTTTTGCTCGACCAGATACAGTGAACCCAGAGCAGCCATGGAAATCACATAACCTTTATTGGCCGCCAGTTGATACCATTCCATGGCTTTATCAATATTCTTTTCCGTTCCGCTGCCGTAAAAATACGAATACGCAAGACTATGCTGCGCCATCGCAAAGTCCTTGAGTGCACTCTGATAGAACAATTCGTGCGCTTTAACCAGATCCTGCTTAACCCCGATACCATCCCGATACAATACACCAAGGCTATAAATTGCCCTCGGGGCGCCCATTTCACTTGCCTTTTTCCATAGGGTTCGTGCACCACTAATATCTTTTTCGGCGTAACGAATCAGTCCCATCAACGTCATGGCAATCGGATTATTCTCCTCAGCGGATTGCTCCAACCAGGTGCGATCTCCGTCCTTCATAACCTGGTTATGAGTGTCATACAGCAACGACAGAATCAGTTGTGCTTCAGTGTCGCCATACCCAGCCTGTAACTCACAGGTTCTGTAGGCTCCTCTGTAGTTACCGCCGACAATATCCATCAGACAATCAGTTCCAGTGTCCGGAAGATCCAACTTAACATGGTCTTTCTCAACGACGATGACCTCAGATTCGAGATCAATGTTTGTGGCTTCCTGGGCAACTCCCTGGAAAGACACACTGATCAACACCATGACCAGCGCCAGACGACATGCCTCTATTGCGGGTCGGAGCATATTAGCAGGCAAAAGCAAATTTACAGGCGAGAGAAAATCCACTCGTCATTTCCTTGGATTGCGTAAAAAGGTAATGGAACAGGGCTTTTGGGGACACTATGTTTCCGGCTGTACGATACTCAGGTATGGCACCCGTTGGAAAGCACTATTGAACCGGTTTATGATCAAGGTCACGGGCCATGTAACCTGTATCTTACACGTAATTGTGACACAGATATGTTCAGGCCCGAGCTTCTACAAGTGCATCTTTCGCCGGGCTCTCCCTATTTGCCCTGTTCTGGCTCCTGCAGTTCCACGTTTTGCGCTTGAAAGTGTTCTCTACTGCCAATAGACACGCACTTAACGAAGAAGGGAAACAGGAAAACATTCCCCGGAATATTTTCCCGGTGACTAAAAAGGATCTTTGAAACGGAACTCAACGATGACGACAAGCAACCAATCACGAAACTTATCACTTGATGTCCTGCGCGGCCTGACCATCGCACTGATGATTCTGGTCAACACGCCCGGCTCCTGGAGTGCGGTATGGGGCCCCTTGGGACATGCTCACTGGCATGGCTACACGCCAACCGATCTGGTGTTTCCTTTTTTTCTGTTTATCACCGGTTCTGCCATGTACTTTTCACTGAGAAAGTTTAACTATCAGCCGTCGAAAGAACTTCATATAAAGATACTTTCACGGGTGGCAATCATCTTTTTGATCGGACTTTTGTTGCAGTGGTTTCCGTTCACCAAATCCTTTGATGATCTCCGTATCATGGGAGTGTTGCAACGAATCGCCCTGGCCTATGGTATTGCTGCCATAGCCATTATTCATCTCTCAACCCGCTGGCTTGGCATTTTTTCAGGTCTCATTCTTCTCGGATACTGGGCTCTGCTGTTCTTTGCCGGTTCAGCGGGAGATCCCTACAGCATCGAACACAATATCGTCCGGCAGGTAGATCTGGCTGTTCTGGGAAAATCCCATATCTACCCCTACATGAAACCCATTTTTGAACCCGAAGGGTTGCTGAGTACATTACCGGCCGTAGTGAACGTGATCGCTGGTTTCTGGGTGACAAAAGCCGTGAATATGATGAAAGATGATCAAGAGCGATTCCGGAAGCTGATCAGTTGGGGGATAGCTCTGTTGGTCATCGGTCATGTCTGGGGACTGGTATTTCCCATCAACAAAAGCCTGTGGACCAGTTCCTACGTAGTGGTCACCAGCGGCTGGGCGTTGGTGGTCCTCGGAATGCTGGTTGCCGTCTGCGCTACCCAAAGGGGCAAATCGGTCATGGAGCCCTTTCGTATTTACGGCACCAACCCGCTGTTCATCTACACAATATCCTGGCTCTGGGTTTCTATTTACAGACTGATACCGGTACCAATGAGCGGGAGTACCGTAGGGTTGAACACGTTTATGTATGAATCCTGGTTTCTTCCGGCTGCAGACAATATCTACCTTGCCTCACACAGCTATGCCCTGGTCCACGTTATCCTCTTCTGGGTCATCGCCTGGATGTTGGACAGGCAAAAAATCTATATCAAAATCTAAAGCATTACAGATATTTCTATTCTGATTCGGCCGACCTCTTTTCGCCGGAGGTTGGCCGATTCGATCTTAGGGTTTGTATTCCGGAATGCGCTTTTCTGACTATTCTTACAGGCCCAACTACTCCTGATTACTCCCAGCCCCTTCTACCTATCTCTATCCTCTCCTACCTGTTTCCAACTATTCCTGACGATAAATTCCATCGACGATGCCGGAAAGAAATCTCTCATAGGCCCCGGAATCCTTAAGCTTCTGCAGGCCTTTATTAAAAGCCTCAGCATAATATTCAGATCTGGGATTTTTCTTGGATAGAATGACATGATACCCCACCCGTCTCAGTGGCCTGGGATGGTTGGTAATTCTTTTCGCGACGCCCGGTGGAAGGTTGTTCGCGAGAATTTCATAGCCCACTTCCAATACACAGGGAAACAGGTTGATCCTGCCTTGGGCCAGCTTCTTAAAATTACTTTCATCGGTAGAGATCCTTTCCACCGTAATCAATCCGTTTTGCTCAGCCTCGCTAAATGCTTTTCCATATGAATACCCAATAGTGGCACCAATTCTATAGTCTTTGAGGTCTTCGAAAGTAGACCAGTCAAAAGCAAGGTCTTTGCGATGAAAAAATACATCCGAAAGCTCTATGATGGGATCGGTAAATATAAAATTATCCGTCCTTCCATCGGCTTTGGACCAAGCGACTGAGCCGGTCCAGACATCTCCGTCTCTAGCTTCCTGCAGCGCTCTTTTCCATGGGAGAAAGGTATATCTAACGTCGATTCCTTCCAGCTTGTAGGCTTCCTTGACGACATGGGAAATAAATCCATGCTCAAAGTATTTTTCAGATGTAAAGGGAGGCCATTCCCCATTCGTCAGCTTAAGGTCCTCAGCCGACCCAAGGAAAGAACAAAGTTGCAGCAGACATAACAGTGTGGTCGCCAGCACGTTCTTCATACGACCCCCCGAAGTATTTTGAGCTCTTACTTTTCCTTCTCAGTCATAGTTTAGTGCGCTGGCAACGATTGTCTATGGCAAAGCCTGTATCTTCATTGATTGGTCCGACTTGAGAGCAACGCAATGCCCATGAAGACCAATGCGCCTCCCAGGCACTGTCCGACTCGGTGCCCCACCCTTTTAATCTGACTCAATACCCAACGATGAGTAATACCGGCCGCCAGTAATGAGAACCAAGCACCATGAGCCAGACAGATGATGAAGCCATACAGAACCTGCATGGAAATCGGCGTATCCTTGCTCACAATTTGAGTAAAAATACTGACGTAAAACAGTGTCGTTTTGGGATTAGTGACATTGGTGATAAATCCCTGCCGATAGAAACTCCAGGCTGATATAGCGATGTCGGAACCTTCACCGGGCTCTGACAACGTCATTTTGCTCAACCAGGTCTTCCAACCCACATAGATCAGGTATAAAGCGCCGATCCACTTGACCAGGGTGAATACTTCCTGGGATGCAGCAATCAACAACGACAGACCTGCCAGAGTGTATGCCGTATGCACCCATGTCGCCGTGGCGACACCCAGTGCGGAATAAACACCGGCTGTCCGCGAGAAAAACAGACTGTTCCGCGTCACCATGGCAAAGTCTGCTCCAGGGCTGATAGCCATAATGATGGCAATCAGACTCACCTGAAGAAGTTCAGGCCAATAAAGTGCTATATCCATGACTATTACTCCATCACCCCAGCGGAGCCTCCAACCCACAAACGATCGATGACGCCACTTCTGGCCTCCAGTTCCACTTCGATCAGGCTTGGTGAGGGCGGATGCATCAAATGGCCCTGCTCAACCAATATCTGCTGATTTTCATACTCAAGAAAATCGTGCAGATAAATAGCGGCACACCCTGCACCCATGCCGGTGGCAGACTCTTCATCGATGCCATAGCTTGGCGCAAACATGCGGGCGCTCAGAGTTCTGCCAGTCACCAGGGTTTCACGGCTGACGACATAGAAACCGATAAGATCGAGAGCTTCACTGAGAATCCTGATCCAGGCTAAATTGGGCTTCAGTTGAGCCAATTCCTCCCGGCTTTCCAGCATAACGACCAACCAGCCCACACCATTATTGATCAATGCCGGCGGAGCAATCTTCACAAAACTGTCTATCGGTACACCAAGCGCTTCCGAAAGATTGGGATAATACTCCTCCGATAATGCAGCCGAGCTGATTTTCATTTGCTCCAGGAAAGCTTTATCACCTTCTATACGAATACGACGAATGCCATCAACGGTTTCCTTGCTGTGCTGGCCATCCTTCAACAAACCCTGTTGTGCCATAACTGAGAAAGCTGCCACAGTCGCGTGGCCGCAATGAGCAATTCGCTTGTTCGGAGTAAAGAAATCCAGTTTGACAGACGCAATATCTGAATGAGATACAAATGCCACTTCGGATAGCCCTGCTTCAGCTGCCAGTGCCTGCATTTGGTTTTCATCCATCCCGTCAGCTTTCAATACAACTCCGGCGGGGTTCCCTCCTATACCATTTTCCACAAATGAGCTTATCAGTCTGAGATTTTTATTCATTACTCCTCCGCTAGGCAAAGCCTTTCAAACCAAACTAATTAAGAGCTATTATGGGCACCCGAAAAGGATTTAACGACTGATATACTTATTAGACAGATTAATGAATAGCTTACTTCTCTCCGAACTCCGCTATCTGGAGGCAGTGTCTCGCCTGAAAGGCTTTTCCGCAGCGGCGGAACAGGTAGGCATCACCCAAAGTGCCATGAGTCAACGCATTAAGCGTCTGGAGGAAAAACTCGGGTTCCCGGTCCTGATCCGTACAACCCGGCAGTTACGCCTCACACCACAAGGGGATCGCCTGATTCAGGCATATCGCAGTGCGCTGGCAGAAATTGACGGTGCACTCGATGAAATCAACAGTGAACAGGCAAAGGGAACGCTGCAGGTGGAAACATTTACCACCTTTGGCATGTACTGGTTACTGCCGCGTTTGTCAGACTTTCACCAACGCCACCCAGATATCAGGATTTATCTGAATACAGAAGAGCAGATACGAACGCCAGGGTCGGGTCAGGCAGATGTGATCATTCGGTTCTCTGCCGAATCCCCGGCCGGTTTTTTCAGCGAGCGTCTGGGAACCGAAGAGATATTTCCCGTTTGCAGTCCCATACTCCTGGACAGAATGCAACTTGATAACCCAGCTGATCTTCTGCGCCAATGCACCCTGCTCAGCACCCGAAACGACGGCTCCGATAATTGCATGAAAAGCTGGAATCAATGGTCGGAAACGACCGGGATACCCGTCAGTAACGACATCATATATTTCAGCAGGACTGAGCTGGTGTTACAGGCGGCACTGGCAGGACAAGGCATTGCACTCGGGCGCTCGTTGATAACAGCTGACGCCATTGCCAGTGGAAGCTTGGTGCCTTTGCCGGTCTCTCGATTTAAGGCACCTTTCAACTATTTCTTTCTTACTCCCTATGAACGGGCAAACTGGACCAAGATCCGCCTGTTTCACGACTGGCTGAAGGAGCAGTTTTCCCGGCCCTAGAGCTTCATGGTCTTGCCGAACAATCCCAAATCATTCATGGCATGGATCTGCTCTTCCGTATATCCGGCTTCAAACAAAACCTGGTGAGTATGCTCACCAAGTTCAGCGCCGATGAACGGTGGCCTCGTCGCCGTACCGGAAAATCGGATAGGGCTGGCCAGCTGCCGCTGGCTATGACCTTTACCGTCAGACACCTCACAAATCATTTCCCGCTCGACAAACTGGGGATGCTGCACACTCTCAGACAGTGACAGGACCGGCTCGACACAAGCATCTTCATTGGCAAATACTCCCTGCCAGTGAGCCAGATCCCTTTGCCTGAATGCCTCAGCCAGAGCAGTTTTGACTCTGCTGCAATCCTCGGGTTTCTGACTCAGCATCAGCATGCTGAGATCGGCGATATCCAATATTTGACATAGTCTCTGAACAAATTGCGGCTCTAACGCCCCGACAGAAACATAGCGGCCGTCCGAGGTTTCGAAATAGTCGTAGCCTCCGGCACCATTCAAAGGAGAATCTTCAGCCTCCGGATCATGTCCCGTGGCCAGATGAGCCGCCATAGCCATATGATTCATGGTAAATGCCGCATCACACATGGAAATATCGATGTGCGTTCCCTGTCCGGTATTCATACGCTGTATCACCGCCGCCAGAATCCCCATCACCGCGTGATGGGAGCCTCCCGCCACATCCGCGACCTGGATGCCCAATGCGGGAGGGCCGGAAGTCTTGCGTCCGCTGTAGGAACTAATTCCCGCCAATGCCAGATAATTGATATCGTGCCCTGCCCGGTTTCGATATGGACCAGTCTGCCCGTAACCGGTAATCGAACAGTAGATCAGCCTTGGATTGATCTCCTTCAGCTGCTCGTATCCTAACCCCAGCTTATCCATCACACCGGGCCGGAATTGTTCGACAACGATATCGTAGTCGTCCAGCAGCCTGGCGATAACTTCTTTGGATTGGGCTTTCTTCAAATCCAGAGCAACAGAACGTTTTGAACGGTTAAGATAAGCGTGGCTGGCGGAGACTTTTCCAGTCATCGGCGGCACCACTCTCAATAGATCCATCCTGGTAGGAGATTCAATCCGCAACACCTCTGCCCCCATATCCGCCAGCATCATCGTGGCGCACGGCCCCGGCAGCAGGGTACTGAAATCAAGAATTTTGAGACCTGATAGTGGCACCGTCATAAGTCTTACACCGATTGATTGAAACAATATTTTTGTTAAACGATATTTTTGTTAAACGATATTGGTATTAGCGATATCTGTATCAGTAGAAACCATATTTAGACAGGATAGTCAGATTGATAGTCTCCAGCGGAGACTGCTGTCGGGCAATGGGAAAAATCACCATAAGCATTGGCTATTTCGATCCGGATCAACGTATCCTATGCAGAAAACCTCCTGGGAAAAATTTCTTAGAAAACAATTCATTGAAAATGGACAAAATCACTGTTTCCAGTCACTTCGTTGAAGCCGCGATCAGCGGAGCCATTAAGCAAGGAGTGGAACCTGCCGTCATACTGTCAAAGGCTGGTATACCTACAGAAGTACTTCGCAACCCTAAAGCGAGAGTTTCAGCTGCTCAATATACCAAGCTGATACAGACCATCTGGGCGACCATGCAAGACGAATTCATGGGCTTCACCAGTCTTCGCAGCAAACCCGGCACCTTTGCCACAATGGGCTATCTGGTGATTCACTGCACCACCCTGGAAAGTGTGCTCCTGAGAGGTAACGCCTTTTACTCCCTATTTGAGAAGCCGCTGGGAATGGAGTTGAAAAAGTATGACGACCAGGCAGCCATGGTCATCACCTCCGAATCTGATTTGCATGATCCCTACCACTTTCTGCAGGAAAGCTGGCTGGTTATCTGGCACCGGTTTTCCTGTTGGCTAACCGGGCAGAGAATCATTCTGGATGGCGCTTATTTTAATTATCCGGAACCCGCACACTCTGCGGATTATCACCATCTGTTCAATTGTCCCCTGCATTTCGACCAGCAGGAAACCAGGCTGGTGTTTAACAGGAAATACCTTCATCTGCCGGTCATACAGGACGAGCTGGCATTAAAGGAATTCCTCAAATCTTCGCCAGCGGACCTGCTGGCCAAGCCAGACGATAGCCATACCTACACAGCGCGTATTCGGGCCATTCTGGGCAAAGACCTGAGCCAGCCGTTGCCGGACTTTGAGTACGTTGCCTCCCAGGTCAATGTCAGCCCGCAAACATTAAGGCGACGCCTGAAGGACGAGAATACTTCCTACCAGGAAATCAAAGATCATATGCGTCGGGATACGGCAATCTACTACCTGGGGCGCCACGATTTTTCCATCAACGAAATCGCATTCAAGGTCGGATTTACAGAGCCCAGTACTTTTCATCGGGCATTCAAGAAATGGACAGGACTAACGCCGGGAGAGTATCGCGAATCTTCGGCCAGGGAACGGTGATTCAAGATTGAATAAAGTCCGTAACGAGAAACCCGAGGGCCAGGTCGTCAACTTACTCGAATTCAGGGAACGAACTTTGAGGAGCTGATTCCGCAAGAGACGGCCCCGCTTTTCTCTGACGTTTCTGCTCATATAGCCGGTTATCGGCATATTTCAGCAGCGCACGCGCAGAGAGCTCCGGTATCTGATCTGTAGATGCCGCCCCGATACTGATTCTCACTGGAACCATCACCTCGTCAATGACTAATGGATTCTCATGAAGGTATTGCTGAATCCGTTCAGCCATTTGTATCGCGCCTTGTCCATCCTGATTCGGCAGCAACAGGACAAACTCATCTCCGGCAAAGCGGAAAGCCATATCCGTTTTACGCAGCAGACTATTGAGACAACCCGCCACATGTTTCAGGTATTCGTCCCCAATATCGTGTCCGTAAGAGTCGTTAACCTGTTTAAAGTCATCACAGTCAATAAAAGCCAACCCCAAAGGCGAACCATGGCGGGCAACCCGACTCAACTCACGCTCCAGTGTGTCTTCCATCTCCCGCCGGTTCTTCAACTGGGTTAATGGATCCCGGGTTGCCAGATAGGCCACTTTTTCTCTCGCGACAACGGCGCTCAGGCACAACGAGGCTTTCACACTCAATTGTTTCAGAAAGAAACTCTCTTTGTCCGAGCGGTAGCGATCCTGGGTAATGTCAGCAAGATTGAGGCTGCCAGCAATGCGCCCTTCCAATAACAGCGGCAGAATCGCGATAGACCGGATTTTGGTTCTCAGGTCAGGTGGTGTCAGGAGGAAGAAACGGGACAGTTGGGCATGATCCAGTAAAGGTTTACGGCATCCCTTGGTCGCTTCGAGATACTCCACCGAATTGACTGCCACCCACCGACGTGCCAGGTCATCGGATTCACGCAGAGCATTTATCAGAGGACGGTTGTGCGTGTTATCGATAACAGAGTACCAACCGAAGGCGATATTAAATTTATCCGTGACAACGGATAGGAGATGTTCGAGAAACGTCTTGGTCTCGGCAATATTGAGAATCGCCACCTCAATATCAAACAGGTTGCGGGCGATTTCTTCATTTTTCTTGGCTCTTGCAATGAGCTCTTCTAGTGTTTCCATCAAACTTGACGTCGGATATGAGCAGCTTTGAAGAAGATGAGGACACATTAAGCACTATCGTCACTGCATTCAATAGTACTGTTTTTAAACAAAATGTCATCTTATCCAGATAATTTAAATTTATTTTTCCACGGGACTTGACGGCACCGGGACGGATCCTTAATATACGCCCCTCGTTGTCGCGGGGTGGAGCAGTCTGGTAGCTCGTCGGGCTCATAACCCGAAGGTCGTAGGTTCAAATCCTGCCCCCGCAACCAGCATTCTAAAGGCCTGATTTTTATCAGGCCTTTTTTATTTGTGCTGTCACTAGCACCGCGTGAAGGAAAGTCGACGGTCGTAGCCGGATGGCCGGCCCACCTGCGAGGCCCGGATCAAATCCTGCCCCCGCAACCAGCATTCTAAAGGCCTGATTTTTATCAGGCCTTTTTTATTTGTGCTGTCACTAGCACTGCGTGAAGGAAGTCGGCGGTCTTAGCCGGATGGCCGGCCCACCTGCGAGGCCCGGATCAAATCCTGCCCCCCCCCGCACCAGTTTCTAAAGGCCTGATTTTTATCAGGCCTTTTTATTTGCGCGATCACCAGCACTGCCTGCCGGATCGCTCGCTTAACAGGAAGTCAAAACCAGATCCAGCCTCTGCGCCAAAATTAAAAATCGAATTGCTGTTGACGGCACTGAGTTGGATCCGTAGTATACGCACCTCGTTGACGCGGGGTGGAGCAGTCTGGTAGCTCGTCGGGCTCATAACCCGAAGGTCGTAGGTTCAAATCCTGCCCCCGCAACCAGCATTCTAAAGGCCTGATTTTATCAGGCCTTTTTTATTTGTGTCGTCACCAGCACCGCGTGAAGGAAAGTCGACGGTCGTAGCCGGATGGCCGGCCCGTTCAAATCCTGCCCCCGCAACCAGCATTCTAAAGGCCTGATTTTTATCAGGCCTTTTTTATTTGTATCGTCACCAGCACCGCGTGAAGGAAAGTCGACGGTCTTAGCCGGATGGCCGGCCCACCTGCGAGGCCCGATCAAATCCTGCCCCCTCCCCGACGCCTTGCCGGTGTCACGGCTTCAAATGGCGATCAAAAAAACCTATTAGTTTCTCGTGGTGCACATTTTCGGCATCGCTCCGACAGGTGTGATCTTCCCCTTCGTAGTAATGGGTTTCCAGCAATGGATTCACTGGGCGCAGACGTTCTTCCAACCTTCGAGTCATTTCCACACTCCACACTCTGTCCCTGGTTCCATGACTCAAGAAGACCGGGCCGTTGTATCGCTCGATTTCAATTGGCGTGGTGGGTTTAAGGCTTTCCGAGGACCCCCGCCATTGCCAGGCTCTTTCGCCGGGATCCCAGGCCTGCCAGCCCGGATCTCCTGCGTCCCGCCATTTTCGTGCATCAAATGCTCCACAAACGACATCCGCCGCAGAGTGCGCAGCGACTGCATCCGGAAGATTGCTTCCACCCTCAGAGGCCATCAATGATGTCACCAATAACGCATGCTCCCCTCCCCGGGAGATGCCATAAAGCCCAACTTTTCCGGAACAGAATTCAAAATTTCGAAGGGCGGCTAATGCCTCAACAGTCCTATCAAGCGGCACATCCTGAATGGCACCCGCATTCCAGGCATTACCGCCACGCGAATAGGCATGCGGATAGGCAATATATCCATGGGCAGCCAGAATCACCGCATTTCGATGCGACCATCCGGAGAGACCTCCTTCAGAGCCATGCAAAAGCAACACTGCCGGAAAAGGTCCTTCTCCCGCGGGGCCATAGGTGGTACCAAACTCAGGTAGCAATCTTCGAACGATGGAAAGCACTGTAAATCCTTTTTCCAAGAGACATCGGGGGCACACCGCCGTTAACCGTTCAACCGGCAGACATGCCGACACAATGTCACCAGCCATGTTAGCGGGATGCAAAAGAAGTGATTTATGAAGCCAATATCAGCACACAAAACACATAGGCATTTACACCTATATCCTTTGGCCTATTTGGCACCTACATTTTTAATGTGTGTTTTGACACATCTCAATTAGGCGATTTGGCCAATTGAACATACACTTTTAGATAGAAGTGCAGCTGACAACAATAACAACCGGGCTAAATTGCCGCTCATTGAAGAGCACCAGCGGCAAAATACTCCCAACATCGAGCCAAGGGCACAGTGATTCGACAGAAACTCTGGGCACACATGTGGAGTGATTTTATGGATATATTGGTTTTACTACGCCGGATAGGGATATTGATATGTATGTCGCTAATCAGTCATCAGGCATTAGCAAAAGACACTTCTTTTCCAGCAGTGACGTTTCTGCATTCTAACTGGCCGCCGTTTGAGTATGTGAACGATCAGGGAGAAGCCACTGGATACACAATCGATATCCTCAATGCCATGCTTGATCTGGTGGACATTGAAACGACCATTCAGATTTTTCCCTGGAACCGGGCCTATCAGACAACCTTAAAACACCCGAACCACGCAGTATTCACCCTCGCCAGAACAGAGGAAAGAGAACCTCTGTTTTACTGGGTAGGGCCTATTGCCAGCCGGGAAATCTATTTGTGGAAACTGAAGTCCAGGCACGATATCAAGGTTTCCACTCTGGAGGATGTCAAACAATTCCGGGTAGGTACGGTCCGGGGTGAAGCCGGCGAGCGGCAATTACTGGAACATGGATTTAAGTTCGATGTAAATATTCACTCTGTCGACGACCAAACCCGAAATTTTCTGCTACTTTTTAACAAGCGCATCGATTTTTTTTACGGCCTTGAGCTGACCACTTATTTCATCCTGAACAAGGAAGGCTACGACCCTTCAAAAGTCGAAAAAACGGTGCTGCTCAGCGGTGGTCAGGAATATTATTTTGGGTTTAATCGGGAGACACCTGAGCGGGTTATCCGCCTGTTCCAGGACGCTCTGCAAACTATCAAGGACAACGGAACTTTTACACGAATTCAACGGAAGTATGGAATGTCGCCCCCTTGAGAACCAATTAGGTTCCGCCGGGGCCTGTTATTGAAACAGCTCTATTCTCTCCGGTGCGCCCCATTCGGGGTGCACACCCGGTTCGGAAGTTCATCCCACTGTCTATTGAGTTGTAGACTGAACAGCGTTTGAAAATGGATTTTGTCGAACATGGAACCCGCGTGGTGCATTAAGGAGATACCATGAACAACAAGAACCATATCCGAACTGCTGTCATCCTTGCTGCAGGTACTGGCTCCAGACTTCAACCATTGACCCAACAGGCCCCCAAATGCCTGACCCGGGTAGGCGAAGAAACCATTCTCTATCAACAACTTAAACATCTTCGATCGCATGGCATCAGCCATCTGGTGATGGTGATTGGCTATATGGGCGATCACATTAAGCGTTATTTAGAAGAGCATGCTCCGGACTTTAGCGTAGAGTGGATCAACAACCCCCACTACGCCTCAACCAACAATATCTATTCTTTGTGGCTTGCACGAAGCGCGATCACCGAACCATTCCTGCTGCTTGAGTCCGATCTGGTGTTCGACGGTGACCAGCTTGAAGCCATGCTTGAGTTTGACAGAATTGCCGTCTCCCCTACCCAGCCCTGGATGAACGGCTCTCATGTCGAGGTAGGGGAAAATGAGGAGGTCATACAATTTATTCAGCCTCCAGAGGAGATTCCACCGAACAGCTACAAGACCGTTAATATTTACAGCTTCTCGCAGACCTCCTGGAAAAGAGCTCTTCAGGGCATTCAGAAAATGGTCAAAGCCGGCCGGCTTGATGCCTATTATGAAACCGCTTTTGCAGGATTGGTGGCGGCAGGTCAATTGAAGATGAAAGCGGTGAAGTTCGATCCCGACCGCTGGTATGAAATTGATACTTTAGATGACCTGCAAGCCGCAAAACAGCGTATGATATCAATGAAAAATATCGCACAGGCAGGCCACAGGGGATAAGTCGTGCAAATCGATACAGCCAGGGTTAGGCACTATTTTGACCGGGTAAGCCCATCATTGATGGGTCCCTACATGATGGACGGCTTCGGTTTCCCGCAGGGTGCAGGGAAATACAGGCTTAAAAAGGAACTGGCCATAGCAGAGTCATTGCTAAGCGGCCTGGAAAATAATGACCTCGCCCTGGATCTGGGCAGCGGAGTGGGTCACTGGACTCAATGGCTGGCGAGCCGGTTTCGACGGGTTGAATCCGTGGAGGCAAGCCGCTCGCTATATGAACAGCTGGAGCTGAGATGCCAGCGGCATCTCAATGTCCACACTTACTGCGGCAATGCCCTTTCCTACCAACCCAGCAGAAAAGTCGATCTCGCCTTTCTTGGAGGGTTGTTAATGTATCTGAGTGACGATGACAACACGAAACTTCTGACTCACCTGCGGAATAACCTCTCAACCACAGGCGTAATCCTGGCCCGGGAATCAACCGTAAGATCCATGACCCAGCACAAACAGGGCGATTACTCGGTGATCTATCGAACCATCAAGCACTATGAAGCGCTGTTTGCGGATGCGGGATTGGAGTTGTCCCAAATTCAGCTGAATACTGCCTACGAGCTGCTGCAGATCGGCTGCGAAACCGTCAAGCACTGGAAATCCTCCGTCCCTCAAAAATGGCAGATGCTCCCCGTTGTGGGTGGATCAGTTTACTGGGGTCTGCGCGCTTCCAGCGGCTGGCTGCCGGGTTTGTTGAGAAAATCAGATCGTGAATTTCCGGTTCTGCAAAACCACTTTTTCCTACTACGACCCAAAACCGCCAGGAGAATCAGACCTTAACATGCCGGTTCCAGACAGCATTATTCAACGTACCTCAATTTGGCAATCGGGTTACCGCAATACCGCCAACCTGGTCTCTTTACTGGGCATCGCTCCTTTGATGTTATTACTACTGCCTGAAGGGTTAAGCTGGATTCCCTGGGTAATAGTACTGAACAACATCGCAGACGACCTCGACGGACTGATCGCCGGCTGGCTGAATATCCGCAGCCAATTCGGGGCACACCTGGATAATGTTTGTGATGCTGTAGTTCACGGCGGTATTGTGCTGGCGTTGGCGTCATCCCTCGACGTCTTCGGAATGGTGACAGGCTTCCTGGCAACCTGTTCCATCGTTATTCGTTCCACCCGACGACTCTCTTCCGACACCCCATCCGGAGGCTCCCCTACCAATGAATTGATGCGTCATTGCCTGTTGGTCTGGCTGCTGGCCGACCTGGGTTGGATTTCTGCCAGTCTGGCTCTGCCGGTACTTTTTGTCGTTCATTCCATCAGCCTGCAATTTACCACCACCATGCCCTGGCTGATCAGAAATCTGATCCGCACGCCAGTCCCCATCATTGCCCTGAATGCCTTCCTGCTTCTTCTGGTGGCTTACCCCAGCCCCTGGCTGGTTGGAGCCTCGACAGTGGTTATTATTGGCTCCTACGTGCTGTCATTCTTCAGAGTTGCTCTATCAATGCTCAGCCCCTCCCCCAGCAGGGATCTGCCAGATACACGATGACTACAAAATTTGCATAGCCACTAGCCCAATTAACCACCAAAACGACTACAATAAACAGCCGGAACGTTGTAACCAAGGCGGTAATACCAGATTACTGATCAACTTACCTGACAACTATGCGCCAAAAACAGGGAATGAGTGTTGTGACAACATTGAGGATGCTTGCTTTTATCTTTTCTATTCTTTTCCTCCCGGAAGCCATGGCCGGCTGCGAGCGGCCATTGTCAATGGGATGGGAATCCTGGGAGCCCTATATGTACCGGGACCAGGAAGGCAAGCTCACCGGCCTGGATATCGAGTTGATACAACAGGTATCGAAAGAAATCGACTGTCAGATAGAATTTATCGAAACCCCCTTCAAACGCCACCTGATTGAACTTAAAAACGGCAACATCGATCTGGCAAGCTCCACCCAATACACCAGTGAAAGAGAAGAGTTTGCCTGGTACTCGATTCCATATAGAACCTCAAAATACAGCCTGATCATTCGGCGGGGTGAGCTCGATAAGTTTCCGTTCAAAACTTTCGAGGACTTCCAGAACAGTGACATACACCTGGGTATTACCCGGGGCTATTTCTACGGCGAGAGAATGGCAAGGATCATTGATAAGAAGTCCGGAAATATCGTCATCGAAGACGTGGTAGCCGAAGCCATAAACCTCAGAAAGCTCCTGGCCAACCGGATCGATGCTTTTCTCGCAGATCCGGTTGTCATTCAAAGTGTTGCCATAGAGGACAACACGCCTGACAGCTTTGAAGTCCACCCCCTCCCCATTCATGCCACAACTTTCCACTATATTGCCAGCCGCCTGTCCGTCCCAGAAAACCTGATGATGCAGATCGATAAAGCATTGACCACCCTGAATCGGGACGGGTGGATAGGCCAGTTGTCTGAGAAATATCAGGGAATGAGCAACTGACGTCACCTTACCGATGACAAATGCCGTCGATGAGGTAACAATAGCCACCGACTGAATTGTTACAAAAATAGAGAAACGCCAATGATACCAAGCTTAGATATATCCAGGTTCGAGACCGACAAAGAGGGATTTCTGAAGGACTTCGCTGAAGCCTACAAAAGTTGGGGATTCGCCGGTATTACGCATCACGGCATTGATGCAGAGTTGATTCGGAAGTCACTCAAGGTTACGGAGTCTCTGTTTGCCCTGCCCGAGGAAGTCAAAATGAAATACTTCCTGGACAACGGCGGCACTCGCGGATACACCCCGTTTGGAACGGAAATCGCCAAAGACGCTCAACATGTAGATCTGAAAGAATTCTGGCATGTGGGAAGAGACATTGAAGGTGTACCCCCTTATCCGCAACTCCAGCCCAATATCTGGCCAGAGGAACTGCCAGAATTCAAAACGACCATGTTGTCGTTATATAAGGCCCTGGACAGCCTCGGACGCCGGATGCTCTCGGCATTTGCCCTAACTCTCGGTGAAAGTGAAGACTTCTTCGATAACAAGGTAAATCTTGGCAACAGCATTATCCGACCATTGCACTATCCTCCTCTGCCGGAAGGCGAGACTGCCAGCGTCAGGGCGGCTGCTCATGAGGATATTAACCTGATCACTTTGTTGGTAGGTTCCGAGCAGGCCGGACTGGAGGTTCTTAACAAACACAATCAGTGGGTTCCAATTACCATGATTCCCGGCACGATTGTCTGTAACGTTGGAGACATGCTGCAACGCCTGACGAACCATGTGTATCCATCCACGACCCATCGGGTTGTCAATCCGGACGGAGATGCCGCCAGACACAGCCGTTACTCTATCCCGTTCTTCCTGCACCCGAACCCGGACGTATCGCTTGACTCGTTACCGCAGTGTGTTACCGAAGATAATCCTAAACGTTATCCGCCAATCAGCTCCCATGACTATCTGCTGGAACGGTTGCGTGAGATAGGCTTGACTAAATAACTGCAATAGAAATAATCACGTCTCGCCGAGTCTTTGACTCGAACGTGTTTGATGTCACCAGGGAATGATATTCCATGAAGAAGTTTTTGGTTCTGATCGTCGCTTGTGCGGCCATCTATCAGTATAAACCGGAGTGGATACCATTCCTTGATCCTGGCGTTGGATTTGCCTCCGACGGCAATGCTCAAACCATTATGTTCACTTTCAATGAATGCGCTACTCCCTGTGATAAGGCTATCAACGATCTTCAAGAGAGAGGGGTCGACTTTCAACTGATCAATGTCAATGATTCAGAAGAGAACATGGCGATCTGGAGAGACCTTAAGGCCCCCAATTCATTTCCTCTGATCGTTGCCGGGAGTGAACGCAGTTACAGTGATGCAACAGGGGAAATTGCTTCGGTGTTGGCGGTTAACTTTGGTGACAAGTACCTGACCTCAGAAGAAATGGAGCTGTTTGAACGGCATTTCAATTCAGATGGTTCAGATAAAGTGATCATGTATGGCGCGAGTTGGTGCCCTTACTGCAAGAAAATGCGGGAATACTTTGCAGAAAACAACATCGACTACGAAGAAATTGATGTTGAAAAAGCCAGTAATAAAGAACAGCTGATCAGAGCTTTAAGCATTTCCGGGTATCCGGTTACCTACATCGGCTACCATCGCGTAGAAGGAATGAACCCTAAGAAAATCAGTAAGCTTGTCGGCAGTTAAGCTGACAATAAGTTCCGCGCCTCCTGCTTCTAACTGCGTCTTCTTCCTTATTTCGGTGATATAACCAAACCAGGTTTTATCACCGATAACTCCTTCCTGCACCCAATTGTTTGTTTTCCCACCCAAACCTTTCGAATTATCACTTTTTCTTTCATATATTTTCTTTTTTTTACTTTTTAGTTCCTTTTCCCTATGCTACTTTCGTTTATAGGTCATAATAAATAATCCGCTCAAAGCCTGGCCAAAGTTGAGCAAATGTGCAGGACTTAGACAAAAAACATTTGAAAAATAAGTGACCTGGACAAAATGAAGGCTAAGAAATGCCCGCTAAAAACAAACATAAAACGAACGTGGTATATGAAAAATGAAAACTATCACAACAGGTTTACATACTTCCATCGCCTCCGCGTGCCTTGCCACTTCCCTGCTCCTAAGCTCCACTCCTTCTCAAGCTTCATACGCCGATCAGATAAGCCCGAAACAACGTGCAGTTATCGAACACTGGGTTGATACCGAATTTAAAGATTCTTCTATCAGCCGGGATCAGCAAATCGAGGAGTTAAGTTGGTTTGCAACCATTGCAAAGCCTTATCAGGGCCTGGAACTAAATGTTCTGTCTGAAACCATCAAGACACATGAATACGAATCCCAGGTACTTGCCAAGGCCTTTGCTGAGATCACCGGCATCAAGGTAAATCATGAGTTGCAACCGGAAGGTACCGTCATCGAACGTTTATGGATTCAGTTCATCTCTGACCAGCATCGATATGACGCTTTTATCAATGATTCAGACAATATCGGCACACATTCCCGCTCAGGGAAAATTCTGGCATTGAGCGACTATATGCAGAACGAGGGTAAGGACGTCACTCTGCCGACACTGGACACCGACGACTTTATTGGCATGAGCTTTGTGACCGGACTGGATGGCAAAGTCTATCAGCTGCCGGACCAGCAGTTCGCCAACCTGTATTGGTTCCGCTATGACTGGTTCCAGCGGCCGGAGCTGCGGAAACAATTCAAGAAAATCTACGGCTATGAGCTGGGCGTTCCGGTTAACTGGTCAGCCTACGAAGACATTGCCGACTTCTTTACCAATCACGTCAAACAATTAGACGGCAAACGGGTCTATGGCCATATGGATTACGGCAAGCGTGATCCTTCTCTCGGGTGGCGCTTTACCGATGCCTGGTTCTCCATGGCAGGATCCGGAGATGCAGGCTTTCCTAACGGCAAACCCGTAGATGAATGGGGCATCCGGATCGACGGCTGTCATCCGGTTGGCTCCAGCGTGGCCAGAGGTGGGGCGACAAACAGCCCGGCATCAGTGTACGCCCTGGAAAAATATATCAAATGGTTGAAAGAATATGCGCCACCTGAAGCTATCCATATGAACTTCTCTGAAGCCGGCGCAATTCCCGCACAAGGCCAGATCGCTCAACAGATATTCTGGTACACCGCCTTTACCGCAGATATGACCAAACCGGGCCTGCCGGTCGTTAATGAAGATGGAACCCCAAAGTGGCGCATGGCTCCCTCCCCCCACGGAGCTTATTGGAAAGAGGGCATGAAACTGGGTTACCAGGACGCGGGATCCTGGACGATTCCCAAAAACATGACACAGACCCGCCAGAAAGCCACCTGGCTCTATGCCCAATTCACCGTGGCCAAAACAGTCTCATTACGCAAAACACTGGTGGGCCTGACTCCTATCAGGGAATCCGATCTAAGATCGACGGCAATGCAAAGGGTGGCTCCCAAATTAGGCGGGCTGGTTGAATTCTATCTGAGCCCTGCCCGCAAAGCCTGGACTCCGACAGGGGTTAACGTTCCCGATTATCCCAAGCTTTCCAAATACTGGTGGCAGACCATCGCCAGTGCAGTGACGGGCGAAAAATCCGCCAAAGCTGCTCTTGATCATCTGGCTGAAAAACAGGACAGAGCCATGGCAGTTATCCAGCGTAAAGCTGAGCTGCAAACTTGTGCTCCCATAATCAAAGACGCCAGTGAAGTGGAAGGTGAAGTGTACTGGCTGCAACAACCAGGCTCGCCCAAGCCGAAGCTCAGCAATGAAAAACCCAAAGGGATTACCGTGCCTTATGACCGGCTATTGCAGGCATGGAAGGAAGGCCGAGTTATGTAGAGAGTCATGTAGAAAGTTATGTAAAAGGTATGTAGAAAGCGTTATATAAAGAGCTAAATAGAAAAGCAGAACAAACAACAGAACAAACAACAAGCAGTTTTTAGGAAGATAACCAAGGTGAGCCCAGCCTGGCCCTAGTTGGCCAGGCTGGGTTTTCTTTAAGGAAGAACGCAGCTGTTACTCCAGCCGGTCTCGGGTGAATAACAACCGTTCAGGTCACGAAACAAATCTGCTGTCTGAGCTCCACTCCCCGAAGCTCCCGCATCATTGAATATCAAGTTGGTAGACCGCACACCTTCCGGCATCTGGAAAAAGTACCAACCGTTACCCAAATCTTCCATCGGCGTACCCGGCCAGCCAGCCCCCTCTACTGCAGCTCCCCAAAAATACAGATTGGGTAAATCGCTCCACTCCGCAGGCTTTTCAAACCAGAACTTCAAGCCCGGCAAGGTACATTCATCTGTCCAGTCTCCAGCAATACTGTAGCAACCGTCCCCTTCGCGGTACAGGTCAGTCGTCTGCCCGCCAGCACCTTGATTGTTGAAGATCAGGTTGCCAGCAGTCACACCATTGGGAAAGGTAAAGCTATACCAACCATCCCCAAGATCGGTCATGGGAACACCCGGCCAGTCCACAGCTGGGGTTTCCGGGCTGGTCTCCCAGTAATAGACGCTTACAGCATCCCATCCTTCTGTGTTATTGAAATACACAGTAAAGCCGGGTTCTGTAATCACGCCGTACTGAGGATTGCAGGGAAAATCTGATTGCCCGCCAGACTGCCTGGCAACAAATACAGCAGCCGTTCGTGCCGGAATGCTAAAGCTGTTAGCGCCTGAATCATAGTTCGCTGAGCGTACAATCGTATCAACGCCGGTTTGCTGAACCTGGTGCAGCTCAAATAACTGCCCGGCCAGAGCCTGGGAAGAGAACGTCAGAGTTTCATCATCAGCATTAAACAGAATCACCAGACCGTTCAGCTCGCTATCCAGATCCACACCTGCACAGCTGCCATCGCTGACTGCCATCACAATCAATCCTGGTATCTGTCCTGCACCGGAGTTAAGAAAACTCAGCCGGCGATTGACATCATCGGCACTGTCCAGTCTCAGTAACGGCGTCGAGTAGCGAACGGACAACTGCTCCTGGAACAGACGCGAAGCCAGCTCAATATGCTCCGGCTGCGGCGCAATATTCGGATTGCTCATAATCTCAGACATCACCGTCCAGCGGGGTCCGTTCTTATCCTGGGAAGGAAGTCCTACCGCCCAGTTATTGTCCTGCTTGGTGAAATCCACTTTGTTGAACCAGTCTCCTGCATCAAAACTATCCCGTCCCATGGATTTGGAACGCAACAGGTCAGTTCCCATCTGATGGAATGGGACCCCCTGAGCATAGTTAACAAATGCCTGACTCAATACCTGAACCCGGACGCGAGCATCCATTCCCAGGTTATCCGGCAATTTGGCCTGCGTGTTATCCCATAGGGATTCATTGTCGTGCTTGTCGATATAGACAATATTTTCCTGGGGATCCGCTGTATATCCAACCCCGGAATAACTCTGCCCGGTAGTGACATTGCCGGCATTGTCTTCAAATGGGTAATTTTTAAGATTTCCGGCCAGCCCGATACGAATCCGGTCCGCTTGATCACCAATACTGCTGGCGCCGCCGGTTACTCCATTGGGGTAGGTTTCATTTCCATTGGCAAAGCCCTGGGCACGTCCCCGATCGGTAAAATTACCACCTCGCACAGCATCACGCAGACGATCATTGAAGGTACCGATTCCAGTTCCCGCCATGTTTGGCTGTGTCGCCTGTTCAAAACGTTGGTTGCCCGCCACTTCACCGAAGTCCCAGCCTTCTCCGTAGATATATATATTGGCTCCGTCTACCCCATGTTCAACTGAATTCAGCGTAGCCAATGCCTGCTGGATATCCTCCATAACAGCTTTAGGGTGATGGCCCATCAGGTCAAAGCGGAAAGCATCCACTTTGTAGTATTGTGCCCAGTTTTTCAGCGCCTGCACCATCAGGTGCTCCATCATGGCGTGCTCGGCCGCGGTGTTGTCACAGCAGGTGGAGGACTCAACGTCCCCATTGGTCGCATTACGCCGGTGATAGTATCCGGGGACGACTTTATCCAGCACGGACTTGTCATATAAACCTGACGCATAGGTATGGTTGAACACCACATCCACCACCAGCTTCAGTCCGATTTCGTCCAGCGCCTTGACCATTTCGCGGAATTCCAAAATTCGGGTTTTCCCCTCTGGATTCGTGGCATAGCTTCCTTCCGGCACATTGAAATGGTAAGGGTCATACCCCCAGTTAAAGCCATCAACCGACGGGAATCCCTCGGTACGCATATCATAATTAATCGCCTGAATGCGCGTATTAACCGGGTCCGCGTCCTTCAATTGGGTAAACACATCGCGAATAGATGTGTCACCGAATTCCTCACAACCTTCCTGAACCGCCGGAACAGATACCTTGTCACACAGCCGACTATAGGGGTCATCCAGGTTCACCTGATCATCCGGGTTTTCTTTCACTGAAGCCAGATCGTTAACCGGCAGCGCATGAAAATGAGTCAGACCTGCTTGCTTCAGCTCCTTGAGGTGCGCCATACCGGCAGATAGTGCCATGCCGTTCTCACCGTCATAGGTAAACGCCTTATATTTACCGCGATAGGCTTTCGGTACCACTGGATCATTGGCGCTGAAATCCCGGATATGACCTTCATAGATACTGATATCCTTGTGCGCCGGAAGACTTTTCACCAGAGAATCCCATCCCGCAGGCTTCAACGTCGGATCATTGGCAATATCCACAAACTGACTGTACTGACTATCCATACTCAGGCTTAAGGAATACGGATCCGTCACTTCGTAGGTTTCAACCTGATCATTTGCCGGGTGATAAACCTGTATTTCGAATCGGTAAAACAGATCCAACCAGCCACTATTTCCCGCAAAGGTGTAGACACCGTTTTCCTGTGACGTAGGAGTTAAGGTTTCAAGCAGATCCTTATCGGCATCGTAGAGCTTCAACCTGACACTTTGAGCCGTTGGTGCCCACAACCGCAGATTGAATTGTCCGTCATTGACAACAAAGCCCAATTGCCCCGCATAGGAATACAGCTCATCAATCACGCCTGGCGTCTGTACATAGGTAGCCTCCAGCAGATGGTCGTCTGCATCATATGAAGCAACCACCAACTGTCCCTTCAAGGCTGACTTAATTTCTTCCTCAGAGGCAGAAAGGGTATAAACAGGCCAATCCGCAAGGTGCTTGAATTTTGCCTTGGAGGCATCTGACAGAGGACCTCCCGTAACCAGATCCAAGGACTGTTCAGCTCCCGCGACCACATTGTCTTCAATGACAATGGACGCAGAGCTTGATGACAGTAACTTGTAGTTTGAAGCGCGGCTGTCCAGCGCCTGCCATACCAGCTGACTGCTGTTCAGCCAATGCGCCCGGAAACCATCGATGGTCACTACCCGATTATCAGGTACCACACAGGTATCGCTCCAGCTGTCATCGTTCTCGCCGAAGCAACCGTCTTTATCACGGAAGAGATCCCCCGTCTGGTTGCCCTGACCATCATTGAAAATCAGATTCGCTGAAGAGACATCCGCGGGAAACTGATACTCATACCAGCCTTCGCCCAGATAGGTCGCAGAAACTCCGGGCCACTCCACTGCCGGGGCAGGATCGGCGTTCCAGTAATAAACATTGATAGCATCTCCCCACCCATCAGGTTTCTTGAAACGCACAAGAATTCCGGGCTGAGGATGATCGCAATCATCGCTCCAGACATCACCGCTGATGTCATAGCATCCATCACCTTCACGATATAAATCGGTCGTCTGGGCGCCTTCCCCATTGTTAAAAATAATGTTTGAAGCGGTCACACCAGCGGGAAACTGATAGCTGAACCAACCTTTACCCAGATCTTCCATGGCAACACCGGGCCAGGAAACACCGCCCGCGGGGGCATTGGTATTCCAGTAATAGATCAGTGCGTTTGACCAGTCTTCCGGTTTCTCAAAATAGACTTTAAAACCAGGAATGGCGCAGCTGTCGGTCCAGCTTTCAGTTGAAACCGAGTAGCAGCCATCCCCCTCACGGTACAAGTCAGCGGTTTGATGGGTCCCGTCGTTGAATATCAGGTTGGCCGCCTGGACGTTGTCGGGAAACGTGTAGCTGAACCAATCATCGCCCAGAGACTCCATCGCCTGCCCCGGCCATTCGGGCCCTTCAACTTCGGCATTCCAGAAATAGACATTAGGTATCCCCCAGCCAACGGGCTTGCGGAAATAAACCGATATTCCCGGCTCGCTGCCCCCGTCGGTATCGGGATTACACGCATCCACCCAACTTGAGTTGATGTAACAGCCGTCTGTATCACGAGACAGATCAGCGGTTTGGTGCCCCTGACCATCATTGAAAATCAGGTTCGCAAATTGGACTCCATCATCAAACTGGAAACGGAACCAACCATTGCCCATAGCCTCGGCAGGAACACCAGGCCAGTCCACACCAGACTGGGGGACGGCATTCCAATAATAGATGTTGACACTATTTCCCCAATCCTCGGGTTTCTTGAAGATGATATTCAGCCCTGGTTCTGCACCGACCTCCACAGTCACTTCCTCAGAGACCTGCTGCCAGCTCCATGGATTCCTCGCTTTCGCGCGAAACGTCAGTAGGGTTCCCGCTTCATGTTGGTCAGCGTTATAAAACACCCGATAGTCGGGAGTCTTATCGGTACCGATGCCTTCAAATTCACCGCCGTTAACACTGACTTCAAAGCTGACCATGGACATTGGCAACAGAGTATTGTCTTCCCACTGGATCTGGGCCGGAACCTCAAAACGGCCACTGACCTTTTTCATCGGGTCCAACAGCAAAGAGACAGTGTCGATGCCTGGTGTTGAGATTTTCTGCCGCCCCTGATAAATCCTGACGGATAATGCAGGAATCGTGATAGTGACATCACCGGAGGTGTCTGCATTCAGAGAGAGTGACTTCGGATATACCGGCTTATACCGGTCACTGGTCGCCGGAAGAGTCAGACTCTGCTCTTCTGCGGAGGTGTTCATGACAACAAGCACCTCTTTGGGATCGTTATCCAGGACTCTGGAAAACGCAAACAGGCCGGTTGCATCGTCCACATGACGTATAAACATACGCCCTTGTCGCAGCGCGGAGTAATGATCCAATACCTCGGCATAGGCTTTAAGGGCACGGTACATGGGGTGGCGCCGGTCAAAGTTGTCATCGGCGGTGGTCGCATCGGTACCAATCAAGTCATTGTCGTTATAACTGAGGACCTGACTGGGCATCATATCTTCGCGAGAACCCGTATCACCGCCGTCACCGGTAAATCCTTGTTCATCTCCGTAGTAAACCACTGGAATGCCACGCCCAAAGTAGTTGAGTGCATACGCCAGTTTCAGTCGGGCAAGATGATCAGCGTCAGATTCATTGGGATTAGCGTTGCGAATTTCCCGGCCTAATCGCCCAACATCGTGATTACTGACGAAATTCATCAGGGTACCGGCATCGCTGTCCGCGTCGGTATACCAATCGTCATCCGCAAGAATTCCCGCAAGCCGAGACGGGCCGTTGTTATAGGCGAAAACATCTCTGGCGGCGAAATACATACCAAAATCCAAGGCGGAAGGAATCTGTCCTTCTGTGGTATAGCGGCTGATGACTCTGGGACTTCCGTCAAACACCTCTCCGAAAATAAAGAAATTACGTACCCCTTCAGCTTCCGCATGGGCCAAAATTTCCGGAGTCCATTGTTGCCAGAAGCTCATATCCACGTGCTTGACGGTATCCAACCGGAAACCATCAATTTTGAATTCGGATATCCAAAATTTGAATATATCCACCATCCCCTCAACAACCTGAGGATCCGCAGTGTTCAGATCATCCAGCCCATAGAAATCACCCAGAATACTTGATTCACCAGAGAAGGTGCTGTCACCGCGATTATTGTAATGGGCAGGGTCATTTAACCAGGCCGGAACCTTGTCATTTTCACGACCGGCAGGGATAAACGGTGTATAAGCGGACTGAGAGCTATCCACATAAGGGCAGCTATCCATACCGTCCTTCAACGTACCATCCGGATTGTGACATTCGTCATAACCGATCACATCAGCGGTATGGTTCACCACGATGTCAAAAAACACCTTCAGACCCATTTTGTGTGCTTTCTCTATCAATTGAGAAAGCTCCTCGTTGGTTCCCAGGTGAGGGTCGATGTGGGTGTAATCCAGTGTCCAATATCCATGGTAGCCCGCCCCACTGGGGATCGCAGCTTCGTTTCGGAACACAGGAGTCATCCAGATTGCCGTTACCCCCATCTCCTTCAGATAGGGCAGTTTTTGCAACAGGCCGGCAATATCACCTCCGTGATAGTAGGCCTCGTCTTGCTGATCAAAACCATTATCGTCCCGGGTTCCCGGGATGTTTCCGATATCATTGGAAGGGTTTCCGTTATGGAATCTATCTGGTAAAACAAAGTAGAAGACTTCGTCCTGAATAGAGCGCTCTTTACAGGCACTCAACGCCAGAAGCACAAACAGCAAGGCGAATGCCCTGCTGAGGGAGAGGAGCAGGTTATGTGTCATGGTGATTTCCCTGTTATTTTTTGTAACAAACCATACCGATAACCACCAAATTCACATCATCCCAGCCCTTAGCGGCCGGGGCGTAGGAAAAAGGTTGAGAGGGGGGAGATCAATAAAAACAGCTCAAACCACTTTTTTCGCAAAAGTGTTAGTTCTATCATCCCTGAGAGATATCAATTTGAAGTATTATTAACGAGTCGACGTTTAGGGAATTGAGTCTTAGTTGGGCTGACACACTATAATAATAGCCAGTAACTAAGTGAAAGCGGCTTCACTTTATGTTTTAAGGAGTACTCACATGAAATCTGTATTTACCGCCATGGCTGTCAGCGTTGCTCTGATCAGCGCCCCTGTTTTTGCTGACTGCACCAAAATTGTGAAAGAAGTGGACTACGAGTTGCTACACAGCTCTGTAGACTCAAAAACCAAGTCACAAGCTCGAGAGCTTAAGAAACAGGGAGAAGATCTCTGCAAGGCTGGCGATCAAAAAGGGGCAAACCGCACCTTAAACCAAGCATTGCATATTTTAAGCCCCAGCTGATACCCGGCCGTCAGGAAACAGAAACAGGGGTGGAGAATAACGTTCTGATATGCTCCACCCGCTTTCTGTTCACTCCAAGATCGGAATACCCCAACCTTGATGCTGAACGCACATGGATCAAGGAATGTTCCGCGTCACAGAAAAACTCCAAGTCGTCTACAAACCCTAGCCATTTAGTCGCACACTCAAAATACAGATAGCCGTCACGCTCCTCTACAAGCGTCGCTCCGGGAATTCTTGAAACAATCTTCTTCAGTTTTTGCAGGGCTCCTTCCGGGGAACCTTCGTATTTCAAAGGGGTAATTCCGTGACGTTTTCGCTCATCCTGACTACACACACAGTTGGGCTTACCGGAGCATAAAGACAATTTCCCTTTTTTGACTCCAATATTCTGAGGGCGCTTACCTGCCAGCATGGAAATCTCCCTTTCAAGTGGTTTGCCTGATATCTATAGCTTAGCCCCGGTCGTGGGTAAAACCCAGTAGGTCTACTACCAGGTTTTTATTCGATTCGACACCTGCCCGGATAGATAATAAAAAGAGGCTTTATCTTGTGGCTGAGGCCAGACCTATGCCAAAGCACATGAATGTACCGCCACCGATTCTATTCACGATCTTCCCCCCGCGATCTGAAGACAGCCAGCCACGAGCCATTTTGGCCAAATGGGCATATAACATATGAATCATCACCACCAGAGCACTGTAAGTGACCACCAGCAATAGAAATTGATTGGAATAGTTAGAGGAATAATCGACAAACTGGGGGAAGATGGACATAAAGAAGAACACAGCCTTCGGGTTGGTCAATTGCAGAGTCAGCCCCTCGAGAAACTGTCTTCTTTTCTTTCTCGGCTTTCCAGTCGAAGTAAACCCATCCTGATCAATTTTGACGGCTGGCGAGCGCCACAGCTTAATACCGAGGTAAATAAGATAGGCGGCTCCAATGAACTTCATGATCGTGAAAGCCACGGATGAAGCAGCCAGCAGAACGCCCAGGCTTGTCGCCGATACTCCGGCTACAATGAACGTACCAAAAGCAATTCCCAGAATCCCCCCTATCGCTCCGCCGGCACCATATCGAATGGCGTTGGTCAACGTCAGCAGGACTCCTGGACCCGGACTTAACACGGTGATCGTGGCAATAATGACGAATATCACATAACTTTCCATTCGATAGACCTTATGTTGCGATATATCTTCTGTAGCGATAGTTGACAGCAGAACCCACTGAAGTCAGATTCTATACCGCCGAGAGACGACGGCTGATCGGATGTTCCGGATTCAATTCAAGCAAATCCCATAAGTTGCCGTACAAATCCTCGAATACCGCAACTGTACCGTAATCCTGTTCCGACGGCTCACGAACAAAATTCACCCCCTTTGACACCATACGATGATAATCACGCCAAAAATCGTCGGTATTCAAAAAGAATGATACCCTGCCACCTGTCTGGTTGCCTATATACTGCCGCTGGTTTTCGTTGGAAGCCCTGGCCAGCAATATAGTAACTCCTCTGGACCCCGGAGGAGACACCACCACCCAGCGCTTGTCCTGCTCCGGCTGATAGAGATCTTCAACCAGTTCAAAACCCAGTGTGCCAACGTAGAACTGAATAGCCTCGTCATAATCCATGACCACCAGCGTAAAGTGCACAATGTCCTGTTTCATGGTTCTATCCCTGTACAAATTCGGTATCGATTAGGAACGACAGCACTGACGCACACGCGACGCAAAGATTGTTATGTCATTCACAAAAAAATACCCCGACAAGCGGGGTATTTTCATCACGGAGAAAGATACTACCTGGACAACTCAAGCAGCAACTTGTTTAAGCGGTTTACGTAGGTGGCCGGATCTTTCAAGTGTTCCCCGCCCGCCAGTTTGGCCTGGTCGAATAACACGTGGGCCAGATCATCGAAGCGCTCATCCTGCTCTTCTTTCAATCGGGTCACCAAAGGATGCTCCGGATTGATTTCGAATATCGGTTTGCTTTCCGGAACCTGTTGACCGGCGGCTTCCATAATTTTTCTCATCTGCAGACCCATATCGTATTCGCCTACGACAAGACAGGCTGGAGAGTCTGTCAGACGGTGGGTGACACGAACTTCGGCCACTTCGTCTTTCAGCACATCCTTGATCCGGTTAATCAGCGGCTCAGCTTCTTTACTGGCCTTTTCCTGCTTCTCTTTCTCTTCCTTGTCTTCAGCGTCACCAAGATCCAGTTCACCTTTGGCGATATCCTGGAAGTGCTTACCGTCATATTCATTCAGGTGACTCATCAGCCACTCATCAATACGGTCGTGCATGATCAACACTTCGATATCTTTCTTGCGGAAGATTTCCAAATGCGGGCTGCGCAGACCTGCTTCGTATGATTCAGCAGTAATGAAGTAGATCTTCTCCTGGCTGGCTTTCATACGGCCAATATAATCATCCAGAGACTGAGTCTGCTTGCCGTCTTTGTCCACTGTGGAGGAGAATCTAAATAGCTTGGCCACTTTTTCGCGGTTAGCGTAGTCCTCTGCCGGACCTTCTTTCAACACACGTCCGAACTCATCCCAGAAAGACTGATATTGCTCTGCATCGTCTTTCGCCAGCTTGGTCAGCATATCCAACACACGCTTGGTTAAGGCTGAGCGCATGCTGTCCACTGCTTTGTCGTTCTGCAGAATCTCACGGGAAACGTTCAGGGACAGGTCATTCGTGTCCACCACACCTTTGATGAATCTCAGGTACAGCGGCAAAAACTGCTCCGCATCATCCATAATGAACACACGTTGGATGTACAGCTTCAGGCCACGCGGCGCTTCCCGGTTATACAGGTCATAAGGAGCTTTGGCGGGAACATATAACAGGCTGGTGTAATCCAGGTTACCTTCCACACGGTTATGAGCCCAAAGAATAGGATCAGAGAAGTCGTGGGAGATGTGCTTGTAGAATTCCTTGTAATCCTCGTCTTTTACTTCGGATTTCGGCAACGTCCACAATGCAGTGGCTTCGTTAACCGATTCAAATTCCACAGGCTTTTCTTCTTTCTTCTCTTCGCCTTCTTCGTCCATTCCTCCCATATCTTCTTTCAGCATTTCTACCGGGAAAGAAATATGGTCGGAATATTTTTTCACCAGACTGCGCAAACGCCAGCTGTTGGCAAACTCTTTTTCATCTTCCTTCAGGTGCAGAACGATCTGGGTGCCCCGTTCAGTTTTCTCTGTCGACTCGATAGAGAACTCACCTTCACCATGGGATTCCCAGTGCACCCCTTCAGAGGCATCAGTACCTGCCCGGCGGGTAAACACCTCAACCCGATCAGCCACGATAAACGCACTGTAAAAGCCTACCCCAAACTGGCCGATCAGTTTGGCATCTTTCTTCTGATCTCCGGAAAGGCTTGCCAAAAACTCAGAAGTACCTGATTTCGCGATGGTTCCCAGGTTCTGAATCACTTCATCCCGGGTCATACCAATACCGTTATCAGTCAGAGTCACCGTGCTGTTTTCAGCATCAAACTCCAAACGGATCTTCAGTTGCTCATCACCCTCATACAACGACTCATCGCTAAGGCCCTGAAACCGCAATTTATCCAGAGCATCAGAGGCGTTGGATACCAGCTCACGAAGGAAAATTTCCTTGTTGCTGTAGAGTGAATGGATCATCAGGTGAAGTAGCTGTTTGACCTCGGTTTGGAACCCCAAGGTTTCTTTTGGCGCTGCAGTCGTCATCGGTGATTAAACTCCTGACCTTAGTTAAATGAAAAGTTAAATGAATAAGTTTTATGAAAAAGCTATGTGAAATTTTCAGTATTTAGCGCGGACTTGGCTGCCCGCTGGAGGAATCATTCACTATCCTCCACTACATGACGGCAGAAGATGGGGGCAAAAAAGAACATTTCAAGCATTCGGTGAGAAATGAGTCTGGTGTATGATGACCAAAATCCAGATATCCATGAGGCAAGAGAAAGTGGGAGACGTTGTTCCTTTCAAAAGACCGTCCCTGAAAGACAAACACAAGGGGAAAACCTTGTGTCGCAACGGTTTTCACAAGTGGGAGATACAGAACAACAAGCAGTTTGACGTCAAATTAGGAAAACTGGTGACCGTTTATAAATGCGCCCGCTGCGGCGAAACCAAAGTGAAAGCACATTAAAAAGGAAAGCATACTGAAGTGCGCACTCCCCTGCTCTTCCCGTGTTAACCGCCGGCAGATGCCGGCCAGGTCAGCTCCCATGGTGATTGCCAGTCCCCCATCAGAGAGGACCTGCTGAACTCCTGAAACAACAGTCCCTGATCAGGCGTTTGTAGAAAACACCATTCCCGTCCCAGACATTTGAATCTCATCGCAAAGGCATGCAGATATAATCGGTCGACATTGCCCCCCTCTTGCCAGACAGATCCACCTCCGTATCGAGTATCTCCCAGAATTGGCGCTCCCAGGCTTTTCAGTGCCACCCTTGCCTGATGGGTTTTGCCGCTATAGAGGCGCAACAGAAAACAGCGGACGCCGGGTATCAGACTCCTACTGTAGAAATAGGTTACCGCGGGATTCTTCTTTTCCCGGGTTAACTTCCAGGCCCCACCTCGCGATTTCACCATGTCTCCAGTGACCCAGCCTTGTTTCTTCGAAGGCTTTTGATCACTCAATGCCAGATAGTATTTTTCCACCCGGTGCTGGGAAAATTCTTCTGTCATTGTTTTAGCCATTGCCGCCGACTTGGGAAGAATCAACAATCCGGAAGTCGGTTTATCGAGGCGATGAACGGGAAATACAGGATATCCCAGTGTGTTCTGGACGATCGTGCAGATTCCGGGCTCGGAAGACTCATCGTGAAATCCAATTCCCGGCGATTTGTTAATCACTACAAATTCCGGCTGCTCCTCAACAACAGAAAAGGCCGGATGAATTAATGGATTTACTGAAGAAAAATGTGACGGCACCGCCCCTCCGTAGAGACTGCTTCAAGCAGAGATATTTAAAGGGGCGCTAGCATACCATGTCCGCGGGAACAATAAGGAGCTCCAGAGAGACTGGCTCTACTCCTGACTCTTGCGGGCCTTATAATCGTTCAGGTTAACAACATTAGCCGCCTGCTGGGTTTCACGGCTACGTCGTTGCTCCTGGTATTCGAGGGGCTCGTTCAGATAGAAATGCAGTTCAGAGAAAGACTCATACATGAGCTCACTGATACGCATGCAGGCTGCGAGAGGTGTTTTGGATTTGGCACGGGTCATATCGATCTGAAACTGCAAGCCTCTCAGACGATTCTGGTATTCACTGCGCGCGGACGATATGACATTCTCCACCATCTGCTCTCGCAGGGCTTCGAGTTCTTCCGGACGCTTTTGTGCCATTTCCAACAATAAATCGAAATTTGGAAGTTCCATCTGCTACTCAGCTGTACTACTTGTGTTTTGCCACGCTACTGTCAATTCGTGTAAAACCATCAGCTCTGATACAGCTTCCAATGCAATATCTTTCGGGCAAAACTGACTAACATTTAACCACCCAGTCAGTGTACCCGGCTGTCTATGGCCTGTATAGAGTTAATTTTTGTATCTGGCGCACCCTGTTTGTAATGTTATGTAAACTTAATTATTAGTTTGTACGTCAAAATATTTGAAATTCAATAACTTCTTTTTACCCCTTCCTGTATTTCAATTGAAATAATTTAAGACCAAAGGCTAAAAGGTTTTTTCCAAAATGTGACTTGATCGAAAAGAAGACGGGTGCCCGTTGATGGATAAGATACCTCAACCCGGCAACAGGCGGTCCTGGAATCTCCGCAGACGGTTCTGAATCCGGTCTTTGGTCAGGTGATAAGGGAACAGAACGACACCTGTTCCAAGGTCAGTCATTAATTGTGTTCTGGGCAAGCCTTCGTACAGATTAAGGTAGGTACCTGCCATGGCTGTTAGCGAGCGACTGAGATGTAAATAGTCACTCTGTACAATAATGCCCATTTGATAAGTGTTTGAAAGCAGGTGCATAACCGCTTGTAAGCGTCGGTGTATTCCTGGGCGTCCTTCCTTCAACAGAACCTTCCAGGGTTTACTCCCCAGGGGTTGTACCTGCTTCTTGGCCAGTGTTTCAGCCAGCGCCTCACGTATCGCCTCACGGCGCTGGCGATTGTCTTCCGGGTGAGTGCTCATGTCGATCAGAGCCTCTGTCAGCTTATCAATATCCGCCGTCAGAGCTCCGACAATGTAGTCCCATACCAGTGACCACTTACCTTCCATTGCAACAGTGTTACCCCAATCAATCAGATAGAGCCGACCTTCAGGGGTAACCATGATATTCCCCGGATGCAGGTCTCCATGGAATTCCTGGTAAACCAGGATATGCTGCAGCACGGTATACAGAAAACGCTGGGCAATATGGCGCTGGGTATCGCCTCGATCCGCACCGGCCAGTTCTTTCACCAGTCGGTCGACAGACACTGCCGTGTCGAGATATTCCATCTCAATGACCCTTCCGGTGGCTGAATATAACCGCGGCACTGACCAGCATTCCCCTTCCTGGGAGCGCTCATAGAAGCGATTCTGTATCGCCGCCTCGCCTTCAAAATTCAGTTCCTGCTCAAATCCCCGGGTGAACTCTTTCACCTGTTTGGACATAGCTTCAAGAAATGGCAGCAGCTTGGAGTGAGGCGCCCAATATTGACTGGAAATCAGCATCAGCTCCAGCGCCAGAGCTCCCATCTGAAATTCCCTCTCAAGATTATGCCGGGATACCTTGACCACCACCGGAATCAGTACTTCCTCTCCTTCCCTGACCACCGGTTTTTTCGCAACATAGACTGATCCTATGGAGCCGGAACGCAGGGGCTTTGATATATCAAAGCTGAAATATATTTCCTGTGGAGTTTTGCCATAGCACTCAAGAAATGCCTGATTGACCTCATCAGCCGTCATCGGACTGACATCCTGCTGGAATACCCGAAGCTCTCTGGCAATTTCCTCTGGAAGAAAGTCTGCATTGGCTGCAGCGACCTGAGCCATTTTGATAAATAACGGCCCGAACTCGCTTACCATCTGGGCCACTATCTGTGCCTGGCTGGCAAAATCCCTGGGATCGGTTTGCAGGAACGGCTTGATATAGCGAATGGCGCGAATCTGTCGTCGTAATATAATCAAATCGCTGCGCAGCACCCGGGCCTTGATCATCATATCGCCGATAGCGACCTGGTTAACCCGACGCAAATGCTTGGTACGATTGACCAGATCCACCAGTAGTGGCTCATAGGTTCTGAGCACCGAGCGGATAATTTCAAGGTTGAGCTCAACCAGTCCTTTAAGCTCTGGCGCACTGATCAATTCTTGGAAAAAATCCCAGAATTCATCAACCAACGCCTCAGGAACTTCCACCGGACTGCGGGATACCACCTGCTTCACCAGAAACTGGATCAGCCCTTCAGTGGTCTCTTCATTGGGGATTAACTTGTACTTGCGCAGATAGCGGGTCAGTGCCCGGGACTGTTCAGATATGGGATGCTGATAGAGAACTTCGAACAGCTTATCAAGCTCATCAGACAATTGCTCCCGGTCAATCGATTCCTCACTTAACAGCAAGTGCATCAAAGGACCAAAAGCGCTCGGGAGTTTGACAGTACTGACAGCCAACTGCCCCGCCCCACGCAACATCCGATCAGTGCGACGGCGGAGAACAGGAAAGTTGATTTCAATAAAGTTCTTGGATTCTGGACTATTCATGCAGATTGAATGAGGTCCGGGCCTGATCACGATGGATAGGCAGCTTATCAAGTTCGGTCGATTTGAAACAGAGTTTTATGGCGAATTTGGAATGATGGTATCCAATTCCCCGTATTTTCCCTTGTATTTCAAGATATAAGTCTTCCAAAGTCATGCATATATCCGTTGCAGTGATTCAAAGAGTTATTTACTTCATGCCCGTCAGCAGTTTAAATGACCAACGGTCACTTGATAATATTTCAGGCTGATACATCCGTTATCAACCGCCTTAATCATAATAATGCACTCAAAGAAAGTATAAAGAGACCTACAACTTCGCACTTTCTCAAGGAAATCATATACATGACAAAAACCGCACTTATTACCGGAGCTTCTTCGGGTATTGGGTTGGCACTTGCCAGGCAGTTTGCCGGCGAAGGCTGGAATCTGGTACTGGTCGCCCGTCGGCAAGCCCAGCTGGAACACCTGGCAAAACAGTTGAAAGATGAGTTTGGCGTGAACAGTCACTGCATCGCCATTGATCTCAGCAAAGAAAACTCTGCCCGGGTACTCCATGACGAAGTCAGATTCCGCAATTTGGAAATCGATTGCCTGGTCAACAATGCCGGACGAGGCCACTACGGGGCCTTTATCGACCAGCCTCGCGAAATCAGCGAGGAAACTCTCTATCTCAATATCACTACCCTCACCTCCCTTTGCCATCTGTTCGGCAAAGAGTTTTCCAACCGGGGCAACGGCTACATTTTGAATATCGCGTCCGTCGCAGCCTTTATCCCCGGCCCGGGCATGGCCATATACAACGCGACCAAATCCTATGTCCTGTCACTGTCACGAGCCCTGCATGCGGAACTTGCTGACGATGGCGTCACCGTTACCGCCTCGTGTCCGGGCCCGACCGAGTCTGAATTCTTCGACAAGGCCGGAACAGACAACCTCAAAGCGATGGAATATATCAAGCTTATGCCTGCCAGCCAGGTGGCCAAGGAGGCTTATCGGGCGCTGATGAAAGGCCAATCCGTTGTAGTGCATGGTGTACTGAATAAAATGATGACAGAAACCACCCGCTGGTTACCCAGATCCTGGGTAGCACCCATGGTTAAGAGTCTGATGCGTTAGAGCGCTTTTTGCCTAAGCTCACGCTGCAGTTGCCATTCATCCTGGGCACGTGAGCTGTAACGGAAATGAAGCAGTACCAGAGCGGCGATCAGGACACTGATCCCGCCTGCTATCCAATAAAGCACCTCATAGCCGGTCAGTGCTGCCACCACTCCACTCAAGACACTCCCAAGCCCGGCGAACATAATCTGTATACATGCCTGAAAACTATAGTCAGCCCCCTCATGCTCGCGACGACAGTAGTGCATCATTACGGCAAACAATGTGACATTGCTCATACTGTCGACCAGTTGTTCAAACATGGTCAGCGCCAGTAACTCTCCCATCGACAGACTTCCTCCCGCGATAAGGCTGATACTGGCCAGACTGATCCCCTGAAGAATCGCCATACCGGCCAGGCTGTTGCGGGGCCCCAGCCGATCATATACACCACCGCCGGCAAATACGGCCGCCACGCCTACCAGCGATGACAGCAAAGTAATTGAGCCAATTTCACTTAAATCCAACCCCACATCCACGAGCATAGGTTTAATCATCCCGGAGGCCAGACTGTCCGGTAATTTAAACATCAGCAGTACGGCAATCCACCAGACAATTCCAGGTTGTTTCAGGAACCCCAGATAGGTCTCCAATGGCAAGGGAATGTGCTTGTCAGAAACTCGTTCACCGCTTCCGGGAGTGTCCGGAAAAGTGCTTGATTCATTAAAAATCAAAACTGGAATCAGACATAAACCCAGTACGACCACCATAAACCCGATGCTGACCGACCATCCCACCAAATCTATCGACATCAGTAACAGGCTGGAACATACAATCATGCCAATCTTATATCCGCCGACCTGCAGTGCGTTTCCCCAGCCTCTTAAAGGTGGTGGCAAGAGCTTCACTGCCAGACCATCGGTCGCGATATCCTGAGTTGAAGCTCCAAGGTTCAGCCCCAGTATCAGCACAAAGAAGCCGCTGATCATCAAAAGCGTCATCCGCTCTGGTGCCACCAGCGACATCAGCCCGAGCATCAACATGGACCAGCCAATCATGGCAATAATCCAGCCCCTGTGCTGCCCCCAACCAAACAGGTTTCGCTTATCCACCCAGGGAGCCCAGATGAATTTCAACACCCAGGGCAATGCCAGTAGTTTAATGAATCCAATGTATTCCAGGGGCAGGCCATGCTCCCTCATCACCGGAGGCAGCACATGGGCGACCAGCCCGGCAGGAAACCCCTGTGCAAAATACAGGCTGATCAGCAGCATGGAATGAAAGGGCGTAAATCTGAAAGCCAACTGTCTGATCCCTCCTGATTGGTATATATATTAATAGTTGGTTTGTGAACTAATGGCTGGGTGGTAATCCTAATAGGAACAAAGTGATTATTCACCAGGAACCAAGGACGATTAAAAAGTTCAATGGCTACTAATACACTCCCGTTGCCGGAAGAATTACCCCGGAATGCCAGGTCTTTGTTGCGCCAGCTTAAATTGGAACCTCATCCTGAAGGTGGCTATTACCGGCGAATCTTCACCTCTACGACATCGATAGATACGGATTCCGGCAGACGCCCTACCGCCACCATTATTTACTATCTATTGCCCAGGGGAGCCTATTCCCAGTGGCACCGTCTCCGAAATGAGGAGGTTTGGATATTCGTGGAAGGAGACCCGATTTCCATACACCGAATAGAAGGTGATGGCTCTCTCCATACCGACTTGCTTGGTGCAGAAACATCTCTTACCCGACAAGCCATTGTTCCCGGTGGCCAATGGCTCGCGGCCGAACCGGTCGATCATTCGCGATTAGGATACACGCTGGTTTGTTGCCTGATGACACCCGGATTTGATTACTCGGATTTTGAATTGGCTGAAAAAGGCGTTCTCAGTCTCCAATACCCCCGTTTATCGTCATTGATTGAACGTCTGATCCGATAAGACCTTATTCCAATCGCGCAGACTGAGTTACCATAGGGCTATAATCCAATTACTACAACAGCGAGGACTATCCATGAGCACAGGCTTATTGAATGCCGAAGACTGCGTCCTGGTATTGGTCGATATCCAAGGCAAACTGGCTCAACTAATGACCGAGCGGGAATCTTTGTTCAAACAACTCAGCCGCCTGGTCCAGGGAGCCTTACTCTTTGAACTTCCCGTCATCTGGATGGAACAGGTTCCTGATAAGCTGGGTCCGACCATTGCAGAAGTCGCTGAACATCTTCCCCACCTCCAACCTATCCCCAAGACCTCATTTGGTTGTTACGGCGAACCCGCTTTTGTGGAAGCGTTGCAGGAAACAGGAAAAAAGACAGTGCTTTTGGCAGGTATTGAAAGCCACGTCTGCGTTTATCAGAGCTGTATTGCCCTACTTCAGAACGGCTATCAGGTAGTCACGATTAATGACGCCATTTCCTCTCGTTCGGCGCTGAACCGCCAATTGGGGCTGGATAAAATGAAGGATGCCGGAGCCGTTCCGTCTTGCGTGGAAATGGCTTTGTTTGAATTCCAACGGGAAGCCGGCGGCGAACGTTTCAAGGCCATGTCGAAGCTGTTTAGAGACTAAAAGCAGTTTAAAGACTAAACGCTATTTAAAGACCAAAAGCTATTCAAGGATTAATAAGCAGCATGCCAATAGATATTGATTTAGCAGACCTAAAGACTATCTCTGTCCGCAACACAGGTGAATTTGAAGTCCTGGATATAGAAAGGGATGACTGTGTGGGCTCTGTGTCTCTGATGGGGGGGCAAGTCCTGACCTATGCCAGCCATGGGCAACGCCCGGTTTTGTGGGAAAACTCGCGCCTGGAATTAAGCACCGGCGCAGCTCTTCGTCAGGGTATTCCCATCTGCTGGCCCTGGTTCGGTCCCTTGAACCAGAATCAGGACCCGGTCATTCAACAATTCGCCGGCGACCAACCTCCCAGCCATGGGCTGGTGCGCGAGACCCTCTGGGAACTGGTCTCCGCCACAGAACAGGCTGAATATACCGAAGTCGTTCTGGCCAAAGGTGTGCACCTGCCGGGTCTGGAGGGATTGGGGATCACCATGCGCTACAGGTTCAGTGACAGACTGGAATGCCAACTGGTTTCTCATAATCAGACAGACCAGCTGGTCAATCTGAGCTTCGCCATGCACACCTATCTTGCGGTGAGTGATATCAAGAACGTCAGCATCCATGACCTCGACGGAATCCCCTATATAGACTCCCTGGATCGTGGAGCCAAGCATCTGCAGAATGGTCACATTACCTTTGATAAGGAAGTGGATCGGATCTACTACAACACTCCTCCGCTGATCCGTATGAAAGATGCCGGCTGGAAACGTACGATCTCTTTGGAAGCTCCGGAAAGTCATTCATCCATTGTCTGGAATCCGTGGATCGAGAAAAGTAAGCGTCTGTCCCAGTTTTCCCCGGAAAGCTATCGGGATATGGTGTGTATTGAAACCGCACGGGCCTGGAATGACTTTGCCCCAATCCCTGCTGGAGAGCGACACGAAGTCACCCTGACGTTAATGTCCTATAGCTGATTGCGAACCTGATGAGTCGTGATGGGTTCAGAGCATCTCTCAATGCTTGAAGAACAACTCAGGAGGGCAATGATTGACTCTGACTTATCCACCCTTGACCAACTGTTGGCAGATGATCTCATTTTCACCAATCATCTCGGACAGGTCATGTCAAAACAGGATGACCTGGAAGCCCACAGAACCGGGTTTGTGAACATTCACTCGATTGTTCAGTCGGTGCAAATCACCCGATCTCAGGAGGAGATGGCAATCGTTTCCGTGCACTCTCATATCTGCGGAGAATTCGGCGGTATGCCGTCTGACGTTTCGCTGAGGTTTACCCGCATCTGGCAAAGACGCAACCACCAGCAATGGCAGGTGGTTGCGGCCCACTCTACCCTCGTACAGGAGATATGAGGGAAATCTTACCGACTCATTGCCACTCAGTGGCAAGGCATATAAGGCGCTGTCAGGTCATATAATGAGGTTAACGGAGGGATCACTCCTTCCATGGCGGTAAACAGTGCTTCCGCATTGTGTGGCCCTTTCACGACTGCGACAAACTCACCTGCCGGGTTAATCAGTGCCATATTGTCGCTATGGCTGACCACATAGTTTCCGTCTTCATCCGGCTTTTCAATTTCGAATATCGTGTTCAACTGCATCGCCAATGAACGGATGTCTTCCACATTGCCCGTCAGGCCTGCGAAGTTCGGGTCAAAATACTGCAGGTATTCCTTCATGCGCTCAGCAGTATCTCTAGCCGGATCCAAAGTCACATATACCACTTGCACGGGGTAAGCAGGATACTCCTCTCTCCACCGCTTCATCGCATTATTGGTCGCAGCAAGATTGGTAGGACAAATATCCGGACAGGACATGTAACCGAACTCCACCAACACCCATTGCCCCTGGAAATCTCCCAGGGTCGACGGTTTATTATCCAGATTAGTCAGACTGACCGGCTGCAGGAGCCTTGGAGTTGGATAAACGTAGGTGTGCACCTTGGCCAGTGCCGCGGCATCCACCTGCTTTCCAATGGTAAAATACCAGCCCGCGACCAGGCCCAGAAGTGCCGCAAAAATGGCAATCAGTAATGTAGAGAGTCTGGAATTCATATTCTGTCAGTTCGTAAGAGGGAGCCTATCGTCCCAAGGCACATGTCCTTGTCAATCAGTTCTGTTCTGTTCCGTTCAATACAACTAGTCCCATTCAATACAACCTGGCCCGGTCATCCAAATGGAGCTGATTGGCGTTGCACCTTATCATACGACGAACGCCAAAAGAAATATCCTTACCAACGTAAAGCGACCCAAACTACAGGGAGAACTTAGCGGCCTGGTCACTGCACTCCATGTGTTGCGGACAGCCGACCAGATGGTCATTGACCATGCCGACCGCCTGCATGAATGCGTAAACAATTGTCGAACCTACAAAGCTGAATCCGGCCTTCTTTAATGCTTTTGACATCCGGTCAGACAACTCCGTATTGGTTGGAACATCTGCGGTATCATGGTAATGATTGATCAATGGTCTGCCATCCAGAAAATCCCACAGGAAGCAGGAGAAGTCCTTCCCTTTCTCCAGCAATTCCAGATAGCCCCGGGCATTCTTTATCACAGACTGAATCTTGAGACGGTTTCGTACGATGGCAGGATTGAGCATCAGCTCTTCCACTTTTTCATCGCCCCACAAGGCGATAACGGCCGGATCAAAGCCGGCAAAAGCTTCTTCATAGCCCTTTTGTTTCTTCAATATGGTGATCCAGGAAAGGCCTGCCTGCTGACCATCAAGACACAACTTCTCAAACAACACCCTGGAGTCAGCGACAGGACGACCCCAGACCCGGTCGTGATAATCAACATACAATGGGTCCGACCCACACCAGGGACATCGTTCAATTGACATCATTCTTTCCTAATCTTATGTTTTGTCTTCACCGGCGCTGATACCTGCAACCGGAATTTCGTTGCAGTGTCCTCTATTCCCCTGGTGAAATTCAACTGACATTCCCGGGCATGCGCAATCAGGAGATTACCCATTAAGGACCACACCACAGGCACAGGCACAGGCACAGGTAAAGATAGTACCGATAAGCTTCCCGAACAGACAAAACCTGACAATGCTGAACTAACCCGTGAGGATTTTCAGCAGGCGCTTGATCGTCTCGAGAAATTTGCCACCTGGATGGATGCCCAATATCGAATTCCCGGCACTTCCATTACCTTTGGCTGGGATACGATCATTGGTCTGGTGCCGGTACTGGGTGACCTGGTGACCTTGATCATGTCAGGCGCTATGATCGGTGAGGCACGGAGACTGGGGGCTCCTGCGGGTTTACGCTGGAAAATGGTTTTGAATATTGTGATCGATTTTGTTGGAGGCCTGCTTCCCATCGTAGGTGATGTGTTCGATATTTATTACCGCTCGAGCACCCGTAATCTAAAACTATTGAAGGACTATCTTCTCATCCGGATAACACCGCCGACAGAATCCAAACGCACTCCCTGGTTGCTACTTTCACTTATCCTGGCAGCTGCCGTGTTGATGGTACTGTATTTACTGTCGACGCCCTCGACGAATTAGCATCAGCGACTAAGCGATCCTCATCAAAAAGTTACGATCATTCCAATCTGAGACAACCGAATTTCATGCGAATTTTTTGGGAACTACGACACTTCTTCAAAGCCAATCAAAAGCAGTACTGGATCGCTGTGGCACTGCTGACGATTGTTGCTCTGCTCTTGATGATTCCTCCCCGGTTAATCGGGCAAATTGTCGACGAGATCGTTAATCAGCAACTCGACAGCTCGACTCTGTATTTCACCGGAGGGTGCCTCTTTGTTCTGGCAATCGTGATCTATATTGCCCGGGTACTCTGGCGAATTTTCCTGTTTGGTGCCAGCCATAAACTGGCGGCCGAAACCCGGATTAAACTCTATCAACACTGGCTAAGGCTTTCCCCGTCCTATTTCCAGCGTAATAAACTTGGCGACCTGATGGCCCATGCCACCAATGATGTCGAAGCTCTGCAGATGACCGCCGGTGAAGGTATTCTGGCAGCCTTTGACGGCCTTCTGACCGGCCTGATAGTCCTGACCATGATGGTTTTGACCATCAGCTGGGAATTGACCATTGCGGCGTTCATCCCCTGGCCGATTGCCGCAATATTCATGTACCGCTTCGGACGAGAGCTGCATTCCGGCTTCGCCGTCGCCCAGGACTCATTCGGGCAGCTGACGGATATAGGTCAGGAGACCGTATCAGGAGTACGAACGATCAAGTCCTACGGACAGGAAGCGGATATTCAATCCAAATACAACGCCATTGCCCGAACCTCTTCCGACGCTTACATGAAAGTGGCGCACACAGATGCCAAGTACCACCCCACTATCGGCATTACCATTGGCGCGTCTTTTCTTATGACATTGATCTACGGGGGCTGGATGATTCTGCAACAACGACTGACCCTGGGACAGCTCACCAGTTTTACCATGTACCTGGGTTACATGATCTGGCCCATGTTTGCCTTCGGCTGGATGCTGAACATTGCCGAACGCGGTTCTGCCGCGTTTAAACGCATTACCCGGTTGCTTGCAGAAAAACCGGACATTGAAGACACGGGAAGCATCGAGCAACTGGATCAATACGATCTGAATGTAGAGCTATCCGATTTCCATTACCCCAGTTATTCGGGCGCGGACGCCGATCAGGCCGACCGTAAAGAGCAAACCCTTGGACACAGTCAGGTTCATCTCCATAGCCTCCCGATTCTGAAAAACATCCGGTTCACTCTGCCTCAATCCGGAACTCTGGGCATCACCGGACCTACCGGAAGTGGGAAAACCACTCTGCTACGACTCTTACTGAGGGAGTATGAAACCCAGGGAGCGCAAATCCTCTGGGGAGGTATAGAAGTTCAGAATCTCAAACTGGATACCCTGCGCCATCACATCGCCTATGTCCCACAGGAGCCGTTTCTGTTCAGCACGACCATACGGGAAAATCTTCTGCTCGGGCACTCGGCGGCGTCGGAAAAAGATCTCCAACGCGTCATTGAGGTGGCGGCACTACAGGAAGATATTGAAGGCTTTCCGAAGGGCTTGGATACGGTCGTCGGCGAACGCGGCGTCACATTGTCCGGCGGACAGAAGCAGCGTGTAGCTTTAGCCAGGGCGTTGCTGCGGGAGGCACCGATCCTGATTTTGGATGACGCTTTGTCAGCGGTCGATACAGGAACGGAAACCCGCATTCTGGCACATTTAAAAACCGCTTCCCGCAGGCAGACCACGATCATCGTCTCCCACCGCCTATCCGCCTTGCGCCATGCGGAGCAGATCCTGGTATTACAGGAAGGACAAATACGTGAGCAGGGCAGCCATGCAGAGCTGCTGGCACGCCAGGACTGGTACGCCAGCATTTATGCTCTGCAGCAGATAGAAACAGAACTGGATCGGGGACACTGATGTATTGGAATGTATTTAAGCGGCTGCTCCGCTTCAGCCTGGTCCATAAGCAACTCTGGATCTGGGGATTAATCACTTTGCTGATTGCCACCCTATGCGACGTGGCTGGCCCTTATCTGATCAAGGTGTTTATCGATGAACACCTGACCAACGGCGTCTATATCAGCGAGGCCACCCTGACCCTGCTTGCTTTTTATCTGGCCGCGATGTTTATCGGGGCCGTAGGACATTATGCACAGGCATTATTGTTCAGCAAAGTGGCCTTATCGGTCGTGGAGACTTTGCGCGAGCAGGTTTTTCACGCGGTTATTCATCGCCCTGTGGCTTATTTCGATACCACCTCAACCGGGGCCATTGTCTCCAGACTGACCAATGATTCGGAGGCCATCAAAGAACTCTTCCTTAACGTCATTGCCACATTTGTACAAAACCTGGTGCTGGTGACCGGCATATTTATCATGATGGGGATTCTGGATATTCACCTGATGCTGGTCAGTGCCCTTATTCTCCCGTTCATTGCACTGGCCATGTGGGGGTATCAGCGACTAAGCACTCCCCTCTTCCAGAAGGTGCGATCTCTGCTAAGTGACATTAATGCCCGACTGCATGAATCCCTGAGTGGGATGTCCGTCATCCAGGCGTTGAATCAGCAACCCCGATTCGATGAGCAATTTCAGGATACCGTCTGGCAGCACTATCTCTGGCGGGTACGTAACGTCCGTCTGGATGGCCTGATGCTCAGAGCTTTAGTCGATTTCATGAGTATGCTGGCCTTAGCGGCGATTGTATTTGCCTTTGGTCTGACGTCTTTGGAACAAAGTGTGGAAATCGGGGTTCTCTACGCCTTCATCAACTACCTGGGACGATTCGTGGAACCCTTGATTGAGTTGACTCAGCGGCTGAACATCATGCAGCAATCACTGGTGGCCGGCCAACGGGTATTCGAACTGCTGGATGCTCCGCTGGAGCAGTATTCAGGCACCGCGCGAATCGAGCACGGCCGCATTGAGGCCCGCCACCTGAGCTTCAGCTACGATGATGAGACCACTGTGCTGGACAACATTTCATTTAGCATTGAGCCCGGAAAAATGCTGGGGATTGTCGGTCGCACGGGCAGCGGAAAGAGCACCCTGACTCAGCTGCTGCTGAGATTCTATCCGGTCGCTCCAGACATGCTGCTAATTGATGACATTCCAATGGATCAGATTTCCACCTCCAGTCTGCGCAAATCAGTCTGCATGGTGGAACAGGAGCCATTTCTGTTCCAGGGCACTCTGGCAGAAAACCTGATCATGGGTGAACAATACACAACCAACGAGCTGACTTCAGCGTTGGAACAGGTGGGGCTTTCCTCGTTATTGCAACGTCTTCCGGAAGGACTGAATACCGTGTTGGGAGAACGGGGCAGCCGGCTGTCTAACGGAGAACGGCATCTGGTGGCCATCGCCCGGGCACTGCTGCGGCAACCCAAAATTCTGATTCTGGATGAAGCCACCGCCACTGTCGACTCCGCCAGCGAGGCCCTGGTACAGCGAACCATTCAGCGTCTGCGGGGAAATCTCACGCTCATTGTCATCGCTCACCGGCTCTCGACGATCAAGGATGCTGATAATATTTTGGTGCTACATCACGGAAGGCTGGTGGAAGAAGGGAGCCATGTTTCGCTATTGGAAAAAAGAGGGCTGTATGAACACCTTTACAGTATCCAGACAGCCCATTTGGCGTTGGAATAGTCCAACCACTCTGCGAATCGGTCAGGCCTGCACGGCCTGCTCATCCAAATGACAGCCTAACAAAGCATGGTAGATATTCTGATCATTGATCACACCGGTGATCCGCTCGCCGTTCCCTACCAGCAGTGCATGGCCGGTCACGTGGCGGATCTCCACCAGATCCCTCATTAACGTATTATTCGGGATGATGGTGGGCTTTTCTGCCAGCCCGGCGATCGGCTGGTCTTCATTCCAGCGCTGCACATCGAAACGGGCTTCCGCGTAGCGCACTTTGCACTCCTCGGGACTCGCAGCCAGTTTCAACCAGTAGTCGTAACGTGAGCTGATACAGATTTCCCCTTCGTCGTTGCTGGGTTCACCTAAAGGTTTCATCAGAGAGCGGGCCTGCAACACATTAACCGGGTTGGTATGAGCTACGAAGTTACGAACATATTCAGTGGCCGGATTCAGCACAATATTCTCCGGAGTATCATGCTGTACAATTACACCATCTTTCATGATCGCAATATGATTGCCCAGTTTGAGCGCCTCATCCAGATCATGACTGACGAAGATCACCGTCTTGTTCAACTTCTCCTGCAGGCGCAACAACTCATCCTGCAGCTGTGTGCGAATCAAGGGATCCAATGCTGAAAACGGCTCATCCATCAGGATAATATCGGTCTCCATGGCCAGCGCCCGGGCCAAACCGACCCTTTGCTGCATCCCACCGGACAGCTCGCCGGGTTTGGAGTTTTTCCACTTATCCAGCCCCACCAACGCCAATTGTTCATCGACCTTGGCCTGCAATTCCTTCTTGGACATTCCACGTCGTTCCAGCCCAAAGGCCACATTCTCCCCAACGGTCAGCCATGGCATCAGAGCGAACTTCTGGAACACCATGGTGATTCGCTCAAGACGCAGGCGACGCTGCTGCTCCTCAGTGAGTGAGAAGAAGTCCTGCTCGCCTTCATCGGTATCAATCAGTACCTGACCACGGGAAATACGGTTCAAACCGTTGGCAGTCCGCAACAAGCTGGATTTACCGGAACCGGACAGCCCCATCAGGACACAGATTTCGCCTTTTTCCACGCGCAGACTGGCATTATGCACACCCACAGTCTGGCCGGTTTTTTCATAAATCGCGGCACGATCTTCGCCTTGATCCAGCATCTCCAGAGCACGAGCCGAATGACTTCCGAAAACCACATCAACATTCTTGAATTCGATCATGTTTTCCTCCTCCCAACTTCCGGCTATGCCTTCTTGAACATACGGTCAAGCAAGATTGCAATCAGAACTATGGCCAAGCCGGCTTCAAATCCAGTTGCGATATCAACGGTATTCAAAGCTCTCACCACCGGCTTACCAAGGCCGTCAGCCCCCACCAGGGCTGCAATAACCACCATCGACAGCGATAGCATGATGCACTGGGTGACCCCGGCCATAATGCTTGACATGGCAGCTGGAATCTCCACCTTGAAGAGCAGAGCCGTCGGCTTGCAGCCAAAGGCTTTACCCGCCTCCAGCAACTCTTCGGGAACCTGCGTAATGCCCAGGTGCGTCAACCGAATCGGTGCGGCTATGGCAAAGATAATGGTAGATATCAAACCGGGTACGACACCCAATCCAAATAACGTCAGTGTTGGAATCAAATAAACAAATGTCGGAATGGTTTGCATCAGATCCAGAAGAGGACGCATCACCCGATATAGCCATGGCCGATGGGCCGCGGCAATACCAATAGGCACTCCGAACAAGACACAAAAGCCGGTCGCAAAAAGTACAAGTGCAAGAGTTTCAATCGTCTCCTGCCAATACCCCAGGTTCCAGATCAACCCCAGGCCCAGTACAACGAGTGCAGAGATCGACCAGCGACGCTGTAGCCATCCGGCTCCTGCCGCCACCAGCAGAATAAATGCCAGTGGGTGCAGCATCATCAGCAGATCGATCAACCCCTGGATAATCGTCTCCAGGGAAACGGCTATCCAGTCAAAGAATGCGCCACCGTGGTCGGTCAGAAAATCGACCACGGCTTCCATCCACTCGCCGACTGGCAGTTTATGATCACTCATCCAGTCCATAATGGTTCCCTGCTTACATCAACTGCAGATGTTTTTTGACAGCGGGAATGGCTGGCTTGCCATCGATGGTGTTCACACCTTTGAGCCACTTCTCGACTTGGGCGAAGTTAGCCTTAATCCAGTCTGAAGCGGCAACTTCAGGCTTCTTCTTGTCATCAAGAATCGCGCCCATGACTTCGTTTTCCATGGCCAGCGAGAACTGCAGATTTTTCAGTAAGGCACCCAGGTTCTGACATTCGCTCATCAATCCACTGCGAACGTTGGTGTAAACGGTGGCACCGCCAAAGTCAGGACCAAAATAGTCGTCACCGCCACTGAGGTAAGTCAGCTCGAAGTTGGCATTCATGGGATGTGGCTCCCAAGCCAGGAAAACAATCCAGTCTTTGCGTTTTACAGCACGCTTCACCTGGGACAACATACCTGCCTCGCTGGACTCAACTACCTTGAATTCCTTCAGTCCGAAGGCACCCTTGTCAATCATGTCCTGGATCAGGCGGTTGCCGTCATTGCCAGGTTCGATGCCGTAAATGCGGTCGTCAAATTTGTCAGCGTTTTTGACGATATCCGCAAAAGATTTGACTCCTGCTTCAGCCACATAGGAGGGAACCGCCAGGGTGTATTTCGCCCCTTCCAGGTTTTTGCCTACGACTTCAACAGTCTTGTTGTCAATATAAGGACGAATGTCCGCTTCCATGGTCGGCATCCAGTTACCCAGAAAGATATCCAGATCGCCGTTAGATAGAGATTTGTAAGTGACAGGAACGGACAGAAGCTGAGTTTTAGGTGCATAACCCAGTGCTTCCAGAACAACTGATGTCATAGCGGTGGTCGCCGTGATATCCGTCCAGCCCACATCGGCAAAATTTACTTGTTTACATTCCTCTGCTGCCTGGGCGGTAACACTGCCGAATACCAGAGTGGCCGCCACAACGAGTTGCTTCATGTGTTTCATCTCTTTCCCCTGTTGTTTTAAAAAATCAACATCGGTAAACGAGCGTCCCTGCGTTGGCCAGCCGTTTCACTACGAAACCGCAGGCGCACTTCACACTACCTCTGCTGAGTTGAATAGTTAGGGTGAATCCATACCGGCGCCTCAGAGGGCGTCAGTAACGTTTTACCAAGAATGTGATCTGCACATTTCTCGGCCATCATGATGGTGGGAGCGTTCAGGTTTCCGCTGACAATGCTTGGCATAATAGAAGCATCGACTACACGGAGGTTCTGTACGCCGCGAACCCTGGCTTCAGAGTCCACAACCGCCATCGGATCATCATCAGCGCCCATCTTGCAGGTGCACGAAGGGTGATAGGCACTATCAGAATAATTGCGAACAAATTCATCGATCTGCTCATCTGTTTTCACTCCAGCCCCCGGACGCAGCTCATTGCCACGAAACGGATCCAGTGATTTCTGAGCGAATATTTCGCGGGTAAGCTTGACGCATTGCCGCATTTCAAAACGATCGCGCTCAGTGGCCAGATAATTTGGTTGCAATAAAGGATGCTTACGCGGATCTTTGGAAACGATTTTCATAAACCCGACGGAAGTGGGACGCATCGGACCCACGTGAGCCTGAAACGCGTGCTCCTGAGGATCTACACGACCATGATCAATCACCTGCGACGGCAGGAAGTGGTATTGGATGTCGGGATGCTTCACGCCCGCTTCCGTACGGATAAAACCGCCGGCTTCAAGGTGCGCTGTCCGGCATGCACTCTTATCGTGATTGAGAAACCACTTCACCCCTTCCACCGTTTTGCGTGGTTGACGGGTAAAGTTGTAAAGCGTCAGTGGCTGAATACAGGCATTCTGAACATAGAGCTCCAGGTGATCCTGCAAATTCTGACCGACTCCCGGTACATGGGCTTTCACCTCAATGTCCAGGGCTTTCAGTAATGCCTCATCACCTATTCCGGAAAGCATTAACAGCTGCGGAGAATTGATCGCACCGCCGGATAGAATGACCTCTTTGCGGGCCAGAGCCTGGACAATCTGCCCCTTCTGCTCATATTCCACACCGATACAGCAGTCTCCTTCGAACAACAGACGGGTCGCCAGCGCACCGGTTTCCGTGGTGAGGTTGGAACGGTCCAGAACCGGCCGCAAATAAGCCTGCGCAGTACTCCAGCGCTTACCTTTTTTGATGGTCATATCCATGACCCCAAAGCCTTCCTGCTGGTAGCCATTCATATCTTCGGTGAACGGGTACCCTGCTTCCATCGCAGATTTAATAAAAGCTTCAAACAACGGGTTGGTTTCATCACCCGTATGTACGTTCAAAGGACCTTTGCCACCGCGGTAATCGTCTTCCCCCTTCTCCCGGGTTTCCGCCCGGCGAAAATAAGGCAATACATCTTTATAGGCCCAGCCTTTGGCGCCTTCTTCATCCCAACGGTCATAATCCAGGGCATGGCCACGGATATACACCATGGCGTTCAATGCGGAACCACCACCCCAGACACGACCGCGCGGCCAATACAGCTTGCGCTGGTTCATGAATTCCTGTGGCTCAGTATGGTAGTACCAGTTGTACTTATCATCCCCGAGGTTGTACGTCAGTGCCGCCGGCATATGGATTTTCCAGGTGTCGTCTTTACGACCTGCTTCCAATACCAGCACCTCATCACGACCACTTTCTGTCAGCCGATTCGCCAATACACATCCGGCGGAACCGGTACCGATCACGATGTAATCAAAGCTTTTTGCATTACTCTTTACTGTCATGACTACGCCATCATTGCCAAAGGTTGAAATTAAAACGGAGCATCCAGATCTGTCATACCGACATAGACAGCTTTCAACTGGGTGTATTGATTGAGTGTATAAACGCCGTTTTCACGACCAATCCCGGACTGCTTATAGCCTCCCACCGGCATTTCGGCAGGAGATGCCCCAAAGGCATTAATCCAGCAGATGCCCGCCTGTAACTTACCTATTACACGATGCGCCCGGCGAATATCGTTGGTAAACACAGCAGCTGCCAGCCCATACTCAGTGTTGTTGGCACGGGCAATGACTTCCTCTTCGCTATCGAAGGACAGCACACTCATGACGGGACCAAAAATCTCTTCCTTCACGATTCTCATATCATCCTGACAGTCAGTAAAAACTGTCGGCTCAACGAAGTAACCGTTTTCAAATCCTGAAGGTTGGGCGGCCTGCCCACCGTGTACCAGGGTTGCGCCCTCTTGACGACCAAGGTCGATGTAGCTCATCACCTTTTCCTGGTGTTTTGCCGAGATCAGAGCACCGATGTTGGTATCGGGATGCATGGGATCGCCAATCACAATATTGGCCTGAAGCCGGGCCTTAACCCGTTCAACGAATTGGTCAAGGATGGCTTGGTGGACAAATACACGGGTTCCATGGGTACACACCTCGCCCTGGGTGTAGAAGTTTCCTACCAGCGCTGCGGATACCGCATTCTCAAGATCACAATCGTCAAATATCACCAAAGGCGACTTGCCGCCAAGCTCCATGGTGACGTCTTTTAATGTGGAAGCCGAAGCAGCCATCACTTTTTTACCGGTGCCAACTTCTCCGGTGAAGGAGACTTTCTCGATACCTTCGTGACCGGTCAGCATCTGCCCGACCCGGTGGTCACCCTGCACCACATTGAATACACCCGCCGGAACACCTGCTTCTATGAAGATTTCGGCCAGTTTCAATGCTCCCAACGGAGTTTCCTCGGAAGGTTTGAACACCATCGAGTTGCCCGCAGCCAGGGCGGGTGCAGACTTCCAGCAGGCAATCTGCAACGGATAGTTCCATGCGCCGATCCCGGCGCAAACACCCAGAGGCTCGCGTCGGGTATAGTAAAAATCGCCCCCCAGATCCTGGTGGTTACCTTCGATAGATGCCGCCAGGCCAGCAAAGAATTCAATGCTGTCCGCACCGGTGACCACATCGACCACACTGGCTTCCTGCCAGGGTTTTCCGGTATCCAGCACTTCTATCCGGGCCAGCTCGTCATTTCGTTCGCGCAACAGGGCCACGGCCTTATTGAGGATTCTTCCCCTTTCCATACCAGACATGGCCGACCATTTGGCAAAGCCTTCACGGGAAGATTTCACCGCGAGATCAACCAGTTCCGGCGTCGCCTGTTCAACCCGATAAATCACCTCACCGGATCCCGGATACACCACATCGAAAGTCTCCGAGGTGTTGTTGCTATGGTATTTACCATCGATAAAAGACTGATAAACCGGCAGATTCATTGTTGGTCCTGTGCTTCAAATAGTTCATTGACATAATTGCGGCATATCCGCTCTGCCTGACTCACGGTCAGGCCTCCTGTGCTGAGCGCACTACGCAACCAGAGCCCGTCGATTAATGCGGCAATGGTTTGCGCTTTTTCTTCCACCTGATCTTCCGGCAGAATTTCTCTTAGCGTCACTTTCAGGTTAGAGAACAAACGCTTTTCGTTGACTCTTTGCAGTCGTGCCAGTTCCGGGTCGTGCATCGCCTGAGCCCAGAACGCCAACCAAGTTTTGGCAGCCCGATCACTGACCTGCAATTTACTGAAATTGGCCTGAATAATGGCCATCATCCTTGCCTGGGGAGAGCCGTCCGATTTCTCCAGCTCAGTAATTAATGTTTTCTGCAGTGCATTCAACAGATACCTGACTGTTGCTTCCATCAATGCCTGCTTGCCACCGAAGTAGTGGCTGATAATGCCTGTTGAAACGCCAGCGAACTGGCTGATCCTGTTAATGGTTGTGCCCTGAATACCGTATTCCTCTACCGACTGCAGAGTGGCCTCAATGAGCTGTTCTCTCTTCTCTTCTTCAACGACGATCTTAGGCATAATTTTTATTGATTGAACGTTCAATTAAAAAAAGACTAATACTTCGACCTATAAATTTCAAATGGTTTTATTTTGCTCACACCCTGTCCAATCTGCTCAAAAACGACACGTAAAACATCAACATTTACGTGATTTTCGGAGCATAAACAGCGCGTAAACTCCACCTCAACACCTACATTTATCATTTAATATCAATGTAATATGCAATTTACAAATTCATTGAGGCAATCTTTTACCAGATAAAGTTCATAGACTTCATCAGCCACCTGAAAACGACCAAAATTACTTTGATCATGACGTTTTTAGAACTGCAAGTTGACGTAATTAGTACCGCCAGATTGATAAACGGAGCTCTCTTGACCTCCCATTTTTTTATGAGTAACCAGCTTAAAATACACTAAACAAGACTTTCATACAGTCTGCGTCTATGCTTCATATAGAAACATCAGGTCATGGATAACATTGAAATGATGGTGCAGGAATTGGTGCTTGAACTGAAACTGTTCACATTGTTGGTTATCGTTAACGGGGCGCCAATCCTGGCCCGCAATGTATTTCCGTCATGGAATGCCGCTATTGATCAGGGCCGGAAGGCCTGGGACAAACGCCCATGGCTGGGCAAATCTAAAACCTGGCGCGGCCTCCTTGCCGGAATCTCTGCCGGAATATTGACCGCATTTCTCCTCGGTTTTCCCTGGCTACATGGGCTGCTGCTGTCAGCCGTCTCACTATCAGGAGACATCCTCACCAGCTTCATCAAACGCCGACTGGATCTGAAACCCAGCTCCCAGGCCCCTATACTGGACCAGTTTCTTGAAGTTTCCTTACCGCTGGGCGCGGCACAATATCTCTATCCCCTGCCAACCTTGAATGCCATTGGGGTTCTGGTGGCATTTGTGGTCTTTAACTGGGGTATATCGCCTTTACTGTATCGGATGGGATTGCGAAAGAAACCCTATTGAAAATACCGGGTAGTGGACCTTCGATTCGGATAGTGGACCTTCGATTCGGATAGTGGACCTTCGATTATGGAATTGTTCAAAAAATACCGGCGTCCAGTCCCGCGGCCATATACATGCCCAGCTCCCGGCATTGCTCAAGAAATTCTTCCTGAAACTCTCCCCGGCATATCAATGGATCCCGGCAGGCACGCCATTTCAACCCCGTAATAATCGTTTCAACCCCACGCCGTGTACCTGTACCGTCATGGCCGGCACGGATATAAAGCGCATAAGGAAGACCCTGCCGCTCTTCAAGACAGGGGTAATAGATACGATCAAAGAAATCTTTAAGAGCTCCGCTCATATACCCAAGGTTTTCTGTGGTTCCCAGGATAATGGCATCACAGGCAAAAACATCTTCAGGACCAGCCTCCAACGGTGGCACCCAGCGCACCTCGACAGCTTCGATGTCAGGATGGCGCGCACCCTCCAGTACCGCATCCAGCATGCGGCGGGTATTGGCGGATGGCGCATGTGCAACAACTAATAATTGAGGCATGGCGTCGAATAAAGGATACTTTGGACCCTGGCTTGGATTTGAATGAACTAAGCTGTATATAGATAACACTCTGAGTGTAAACAATCACTCGCTGAGATCAAATCAAGGCGCGTCTTTCTGACCTGCGATTGGGATATCCGGTCGGTCGGTATGGTGCCCAGAATTACTTAAACCAGGCCCTGAGATGAACCAGGATCGTTGGACCCTAATACAACAAATATTTGATCAGGTTGCTGACCTGCCCTCAACAGACCGTCAACAGTTCCTGGCAACCCACTGCCCGGATGACGAGATAAAGAAAGAAGTGCTGGATCTTCTGCAGGCAGATGAAGAAGTGGGAGACCTGCTTCCAAGCAGCTTTACCATGGAATCGCCAGAAGCCACCCTGGTTCTTCCCAGAATGCACCCCGACACCCTGGTCGGCCCATACCGAATTATCAGCAAGATTGGTGAAGGTGGTATGGGATGGGTGTTCAAAGCCGAGGATACCCGGCTTGACCGATATGTCGCCTTAAAATGCCTGGCTCCGGCTGTTGCGTCCGAGCCCGGTATAAAGGAACGCCTGTTGCTGGAGGCCAAGGCCATTTCCCGGCTTGACCACCCCAATGTCTGTATCATTCACGACATGGGGCATACCGAGGATGGCGGTCTGTATATCGCCATGCAGTTCTATACCGGCAAAACTCTTGAAAAACTGCTTTCAAAAGGCCCTCTGGATCTGAAACAGGCCATCAAGATTGCCAAGCAGATCGCTTTTGGCCTCAGTGCGGCCCATCAACACCATATCGTCCATAGGGATATCAAGCCGGCCAATATCATGATCCAGGATGACGGCGTCGTAAAAATTCTTGATTTCGGTATCGCCAAGCTTGCCGACACGGAGATTACTCTTGCCGGCGCACGCATGGGCACCCTAGCCTATATGGCACCCGAGCAGTTGGAGGGTGATGATGTAGGCCCCTACACCGATATATGGTCATTGGCGACGGTATTGTTTGAAATGCTCACCGGCAGACCTTTGTTTACTGGAGACAAAGCGTCCAATCTGTTGAATGCTGTAATGAACCAGGAACCTCCACTGAACGACCCGGTGCTGGAAGCACAACCCCATTTACTAAGACTCCTCCAGGCCATGCTGATTCGCGATATTGATTTGCGACTGAACTCCATGACCAAGGTGGTACAGTGGCTGGCAACTTACCAGCAGCACTTGTCGCAAAACCCCAATCGACGGCGCCCACAGGAAGAAGACGAAAAGCTGCACACCGACAAGGTGACCTTCACAGATCAGTACCTTATGAGACTTGCAGCAGTCCTGACTGCCCACATTGGCCCGACGGCACCGGTGTTGATACAGCGTTACACCGAATCAGCCACCTCCTATGAAGGCCTGATCATGGCATTGGTCAGCCATTTACCGGCCCACACCAGACAATCTGTCGTCAGTCAACTAAAGGCAATACAACCATGAAATTACTGTCGCGCATATTCACCGGCCCAGGCATAACCGTTGTGCTGTTACCGATATCCATCCTGGCCGGATGTAGCAACCAGGGAATGTATGACAGCATTCGTTACAGCAACCAGGTAGAATGCCGCAAGTTGCCGCAACCCCAGTACGAGGAATGCATGCAGCAAAATAGTATGGAGTACGACGATTACCGTCGCGAAAGGGAAAAGGTACTGAATGAGAAGACTGAGTCTGCAGGATGATCCGGTTTAATGACCGACCTCAACCTGCAGAATGGTTTCCTGGGAAATGAGAGACCTTAGTCCTTCATTTCCTTGACCAGCCAGGCTTTGGCAAAACGCAGATCTCTCTCAACAGTAGACAATGACACATCAAGAAACTCAGCGATTTCTTCCTGAGTCATACCGCCGAAAAAGCTCATTTCAATGATTTTAGCCTTGCGGTCGTCAACCTGGGACAATTTTTCCAGAACATCTTCCAGCTCCAGAAGATCCGGCTGACTGCCATCATCACATATCTGTGCTTCATACAGAGTTACCTGCAAATCGTCGCCACCACGCTTTTTGCGCTTCTGGGACCGGGCATGGTCCACCAGAATCCGGCGCATGGTCTGGGCGGCAACAGCCAGGAAATGCACCCGGTCATTCCAGGCCACCTCTGCATCCATTAACTGCAGGTATGCCTCGTTTACCAACGCGGTTGCCTGCAACATATGCCCCTGACGCTCTCCTGCCATGTAACGACCTGCAATCTTGCGCATTTCTCCATGCATGGCTTCGATTACCTGGTTTAGTGCCTGGCCATCACCAGCCTGCCAGCTGGCCAACAGCTGTGTTACATTTTTCGCGGACATAAATTCAACTCTTTAGATTAATCTTCACACAAGACAACTTATCAGCTGCATTTACCACCTTACTGCTTCCATGGTCACGCAGTCTCTGCTTCATGCCTGAATCCAATGCCTGCCCTCACCCGGAATACAACCGATTACCGGCGAAGTACATATGGCACGAGGCTCAGGAAAAACAAGTGTCCAGCAATGATGGGATAGTTCGTTAATAGCCTGTGGCTGAAATCTTATTGTATGAAGCGGCTGGGAATGCCGCAACCTTTGGAGAGTCAATTGGGACGCTGATAACAGAAAGACAGGTAGCACATTCATCAATCATGGCCAACCCGTTTTAAACCTGCTTGGGTTTGGATGACACGCTGTCGCTACCCGCTTACCTTCATTCTACGAGGTAAAACCTTAATACCGACTCCAGTCGGGTTGAACTCTTGAAGTTAAAAATGACACTTGAAAATCATAGTTTTCCAGCGAATTGGATCCAATCTCATGTGTACCCAGCATGGATACAGAATTCTGAGTAATATGGGATCCGCTTTCCTGCGCTTTGTGCTCCGTGCTTCGCTGCTGCATCAAAAATAGCTGTAACACAACTACAATCACCGCGAGAATCGCGGCCAACAGATTTGTTTTCATGATATCAGTCCAAAAACCCATATAGGGCTTTTATGTTTTGAAAACCAACCCTCCCTAACACTAATAACCGATTACACTAATGCGACCACTAATCGGAAAAACACTTTGGAGGCGTGAACACATTGAGGAAAGCGACAGAACTGTCAAAAAACCTTCACATGATGGGAAAATTTTCACAAAAACCTGAATAAAGCTTTCTTTTCCGGGTTGGCTTATATGGAGGTTAACGTATGGAGGGTGATTTCCGGCGGACAATTGAATCGTATGGGTATGATGGATGTACCAGCACCAACACTGGTATATCCCAGCATGCCTCCCCAGTGCCATGCCCCCTTTCCGACAAATCTCGGACAATCAGAATCAAGCGTGATAGGTATACCGCCCGGGAAGCAAATCTGCCCTCCGTGGGTGTGCCCACTCATCATGAAATGAAATCCCGCGTGGGCCGCCTGACGGAATATTTCGGGGGTATGGGACAACAGCATGGAAAACTGCTGCAGATTATTGTCTTCAGCCGCGGCCTGCAGATTGTCCACCCTGTAATAATGAGGGTCGTCCACTCCTGCCAACTGAATAGAGACGGATCGACGCTGTATGGATACCCCCTCATTCAGCAGCAGGCGGTATCCCATATCCTCCATGGCGGGCAGCATTCGGATGCTGTCATGATTCCCCAGAACCGCATAGACATCCCCTTTAAGTGCCGACTTGAGCCTCTTCAGCCCTTCCAATGCCCCATCGTGAGAGCCAAAGGTCTGGGCACGATAGTCTCCTGTCAGTACGCAGACATCATAGTCCACCTGACGGACCGCCCCGATAATTGAGCGGGTTATATCCTCATCCATATCCAGATGAAGGTCACTGAGATGAAGAATCCGATAACCATTGAATACCTCAGGAATCAATACATGCTGGACGCGATTTCTACGCAACTCGATATTGCAGGCATTGCGCCGCCCTTTCTCATATAGCCGCGTCATTTTCAGCGCGCAACGCATCAGGGTCTGAATGGAGTACCAGTTTTCAGGGTGGAAGAAATTCAGCCCCCCTCCCCCAAAGACTCTCTGGGCATGATCGTTTTCAATTCCCAGCCTTTGGCGCGCATGAACGACGCCAAGCCGACGCTCCAGGCGTGCCAGCAATCGAGACTCAGCATCAAGATACTCTGCTATAAGATTCACAGAATTCATGGCCTGCAGGGGAATTTATTGATTCATTATCTAAGTAATGTAGTTCTACGGGAACAACAAAGCCAGATCAACAATGCAAGACTATTCTACAGGATGTGATTCAACCCCCTGCCCAAAAGACACTAAAACCGTCATAATCGGGCGAAAAAATATAACGAGCGTGATGTAACGCCAGAAACAGTTTCAGCAGCAGGAGAAACAATGAAAGTTCTAGTCACCGGAGCAAACGGGCATATTGGTTCACATGTTGTCAGACTGCTCCTCGAACAGGATCATCAGGTCGTTGCTTTTGTACGCAAAGGATCGGACCTTCGTGGACTCGAAGGCCTGAGTCCGGAGTTTGCCTATGGCGATGTGATGGATAAGGAATCCGTCTCAAAAGCAGCCGAGGGCTGTGAGGCCATCATCCACATGGCAGCGGTATACAAAACGATCGCCAAAACGGCAGAAGAGATCGTCGAGCCGGCCATCCGCGGAGCTGAAAGTGTTTTTCATGCGGCCAAACTGCATGGAATCAAGCGCATTGTATACACCAGCTCGGTGGCATCTATCGGATTTTCTTACGACCCCAATGTGCTAAGGACCGGCAACGATTGGAATGAAGATGCTCACAACCCTTATTACGTCGCAAAAACCCAAAGTGAAAAAACCGCTCAGAAACTTGCCAGAGAGAATGACATCCATCTGGTGGTGATATGCCCCGCTATTGTTCTCGGTCCCAATGACTTCCGCATTACCCCATCCAACCAGATCATCATGGATTGGCTGAACGGTGTCGGCCAGACTTACAAAGGTGGACTGAATGTGGTGGATGTCCGGGACGTCGCTGCCGCCCATGTTGCCGCCCTGACCAGAGGGGAAAATTGCAAACGCTATGTGTTGGGAGGCGAAAATATTCTGGTCAAGGAGTTGGGCAATCGACTGAAGCTATTGACCGGTGTGAAGCCCATCCACCTGCCCACGGGACGAGGGATGACACTTGTCTTTGCCCGCGTAGTGGAAACACTCTGCAAATTGCTTCATGTGACACCGCCCTTTACCTATGATCTGGTTTACGAAGTCGTTGGACGTTATGCCTACTACGACACGACAGACACAACCAAAGAGCTGGGCATACATGCCCGCTATGCGGATGACATTCTCCCGGATACGGTTCACTGGCTTCTGACTCAAAACAGAATCAAACCGCGTATCGCCAGAAAAATCGAGCAGACGATGGGAAAACCATTGACGACCCAACAAGCGAGCAGTTAAGCATTTTCCTCCCTCATCGCTTTGCTTAATTTTTAAACACACCAAACACAAGATGTAGTGCCGGAGAATTTCCGGCACCGCTAACTACCAGCCTCTTTATTGGCAATAATATCCCTTCATTTACCTGCTCAATTTTCGTTCCCGGATAGTGAAACTCCGCGCCATTTATGACTTTCGGGAATGCTGCCAATTCGATCTTACTTCTCGCCATTCTGCACCAGTAAAATTTACTTAATAAGCACTTCACATCACAGGATATAGTGTTATACTTCTCAGAAATCGCCATATATTGGGTCACAAAGCAAATTGACTGGTAACAGCTAAGAACTACCAAGTCAATACCCAAAGTGACGAAATATTTATTTTTATGGCCGCATTTATCGATCGTGGTCCCCGGCGCCTCAGAGACGAATTAACTCGATACGCCGGAGCAATAATAAGAAAAGGAAGTGGGGTTACCAACACCTGTCGCACACGTATTGTGCACTAGATATTGTGGTCATCATTGTTCCGCTCAGGACGTTGACAGCAGTATTAGTCAGAAATGAGCACCAGAGGGTAAATCGCCGATACACAGGAGTCGGATGTCGGTCGTGATTTGGTGAAGCATACCAGTGGATTATCAGTGATCTGTCTCGGCAATACCGACGGCAGATATACAACATCAGGCCCAAGTTACCAATCGGCACCGCAGTACAGCGGAGGCCGTTTATGGCGAGGCCGTAGAAAAACGAAACTTATCGAGGGCTTAACCTTAAGCCATCAATTGAACAAGGGGATAGTATGAACGCTAAAGTCCAGCAACTTATTGCGCCCATAGACATGCAACCGGCATCCCAGGATATCTGGAACACCAAGTACCAGCTGAAAACAAAGTCTGGCGAGCCGGTAGATCAGGACATCCAGGGAACCTACACACGTGTAGCGGCTGCCCTGTCGTCTGTTGAAAAAGAAAATGTGCGCGAAAAAGTTCTGAATGACTTTGTATGGGCTCTGGAAAATGGCGCTATCCCGGCAGGACGGATTATGTCCAACGCCGGCGCAGAAGCACACAAACCAGCCACTTCCACGATTAACTGCACTGTTTCCGGCAGCATCATGGACTCCATGGATGACATCCTGCTGAAGAACCATGAAGCAGGACTAACGCTCAAAGCGGGCTGCGGTATTGGTTATGAGTTCTCCACCCTTCGTCCTAAAGGAGCCTACGTCGCTGGTGCTGGCGCGACAACTTCAGGCCCCCTCTCCTTCATGGACATCTTTGACCGGATGTGTTTTACCGTTTCCTCTGCGGGCGGTCGCCGCGGCGCCCAGATGGCGACCTTCGACGTTCACCACCCGGATGTATTCGATTTTATTCAAGCCAAGCGTGAAGATGGTCGTCTGCGTCAATTCAACCTTTCCCTGCTGATCACAGAAGATTTTATCCAGGCAGTCAAAGACGACGCCGACTGGAAACTCTCATTCCCGGTTACCCGCCAGGAAGCAGAATCTGAAGAACTTGACCTTTCCGACAGCACCCAGTTTGTTTACCGGGATTTTCCAGTCAAGAAAAGCTATGTGACTGACTCAACCGGACTGGTAGCCTGTCGCATTTACCGTACAGTTAAAGCCAGGGATATCTGGAACGCCATCATGACGTCCACCTATGATTTCGCTGAGCCTGGTTTCATCCTCATCGACAAAGTCAATGAAATGAACAACAACTGGTTCTGCGAGAACATTCGTGCAACCAACCCTTGTGGCGAGCAACCACTTCCCCCATATGGCAGCTGCCTGCTGGGCTCGGTTAACCTGACCAAGTTCGTTGAATACCCGTTCACGGAGAACGCGAAATTCAATTTCGAGAAATATCGTAAAGTTGTCGGCATTTTCACACGGATGCTGGATAACGTAGTGGAAATCAACGGCCTGCCACTGGAAGGCCAGCGCCACGAGATTCAATACAAGCGTCGCCATGGCATGGGCATTCTCGGCCTCGGTTCAACCCTGGCTATGCTGCGCATGCCTTACGGCTCTGAAGGTTCAGTGACGTTTACTGAAGAAGTCTGCCGCGAAATGGCCGTTGAAGGATGGCGCCAGGGCTTGGAACTGGCCAAAGAAAAAGGCCCGGCACCGATCATGAATGACGACTTTATCGTCAACGAGGAAATGTTGCGCCTGCGTCCTGAAATGGCTGATGACGGCTACAAAATTGGCGACAAAGTGAAGGGTCGTATTCTGCATGCAAAATACAGCCGTTACATGCAGCGTGTGGCCGCAGTCGATCCTAAATTGGTAGAAGCTCTGGGCAAAAAAGGGTCTCGCTTTACCCACCACACCTCCATTGCCCCCACCGGCACCATTTCCCTGTCGCTGGCGAACAATGCCAGTAACGGTATTGAGCCCAGCTTCGCCCATCACTATTCCCGCAATGTGATTCGTGAAGGCAAGAAAACCAAAGAGAAAATGGATGTTTTCTCCTATGAACTACTGGCTTACCGCCACCTGATCAATCCAAACGCCATGCCTTTCAGCGATGATCCTGAAGCACAGCTGCCGAGCTATTTCACCACCAGTGACGAAGTCACCCCCACTCAACACGTGGATATTCAAGCTGCGGCGCAGAAATGGGTAGACTCCTCAATTTCCAAAACAGCAAACGTGCCGACAGACTTCCCCTACCAGGAATTCAAAGACATTTATATGTACGCATACGAAAAGGGATTGAAAGGTTGCACGACTTTCCGCTTTAATCCCGAAGCATTCCAAGGTGTACTGGTCAAAGAAAAAGACCTGGAAAAAACCATTTACGAGTTTACGTTGGAAGACGGTTCCAAGGTAAAACTGAAAGGGAATGAAGAAGTCGAGTACGATGGAGAAGTGCATACGGCAGCCAATCTGTTTGATGCACTAAAAGAGGGCACATACGGCAAATATTAAGCGCCGATTGTCTACAGTGTTCAATAAGAGGGCATTTCTCTTCAATGCCCTCTTCAGAAAAGGTTATTAACATGGCTGTCAAAATTGAAAAGAAAATCGTTGGCTACAACGTAATGAAACCGGAAGATGCTGCCGCCGCCCAACAGCCGGCCAGCACCGAACCCAAACCGGTTGAAATGAATGAAAACATTGCCCGTCCGGACTTTTTGCTGGGTACGACCTACAAAATCAAGCCACCGGTGTCGGAGCATGCATTCTATATCACCATTAACGACATTATTTTGAACGAAGGCACTGACCACGAAACCCGTCAGCCTTATGAGATATTTATTAATTCGAAGTCAATGGAACATTTTCAGTGGGTCATTGCTCTGACAAGGGTTATTTCAGCTGTCTTCCGTAAGGGTGGTGATATTGCCTTCCTGTTGGAAGAACTACTTTCAGTTCACGATCCCAACGGTGGCTACTACAAGAAAGGCGGTGTATTTGTCCCTTCTTTGGTAGCAGAAATCGGCGCTGTGATTGAGAAGCACATGAAGGCTTTGGGCATCATTGAATCCGAGGAACTAAGCGACGCCCATAAGCGAATGCTGGCAGAAAAGCGCGCAGACTATGAGTCCCGCCAGAAGGCGGCTAATGGTGAAAGCAACAGCAGCGAAGGAAGCGCCTTTCCTGCAAACGCCACCATGTGTAAGAAATGCTCGCAAAAGGCCGTCATCCTGATGGATGGATGTCAAACCTGTTTGAATTGCGGCGATAGTAAGTGCGGATAATTTTTTGCATTTGAATTGACGAAAAAGGAGGCTTAGCCTCCTTTTTTTATGGTATATATGGCGCCACCGGAATTCGGGTCTTCTTGTACAGGAAACCCAACCGTACTGAAATCAGCAATATACACTTATACCCCAGTCACCAACCTCTTGCTGGATTGCGCTCACTGGCCTGGTAATTGCAGAATGAGCAGTACGACAATAATTAGAGTTGTAAGAATCAAGGAGTTTACATGATTAGAAAGTGTCTCTTCCCTGTCGCAGGATATGGAACCCGCTTTTTACCTGCTACTAAGGCTATGCCCAAGGAAATGCTGCCACTGGTGAACAAGCCCCTGGTTCAATACGGCGTAGAGGAAGCTGTCGCAGCCGGCATGAACAATTTCAGCTTTGTTACCGGCCGGGGCAAACGGGCAATCGCAGATCATTTTGATATTTCATATGAGCTGGAAACCCAGATCAAAGGTACCGGCAAAGAAGAGCTACTCACATCGATACGCAGCCTGATCGACAACAACAAGTTCTCTTTCACCAGACAAAATGAAATGAAAGGACTTGGACATGCCATCCTATCCGGCCAAACTTTGATTGGCGACGAGCCTTTCGCCGTTGTATTGGCAGATGACCTGTGCGTTGTAGAGAACGGCCAGGATAGCGTGCTGGCACAGATGTCCAAACTATATAATCAGTTCCGCTGCAGTATCGTTGCCATCCAGGAAGTCCCGATGGATGAGGTTCACAAGTACGGAGTTATTGCCGGCGAACCAATGAAAGAAGGCCTTTTCCGGGTTACCGACATGGTTGAGAAACCACCTGCCGACAAAGCGCCAAGTAACTACGCCATTATCGGCCGTTATATTCTGACTCCGGATATTTTTGACATCATTCGCGATACAGAACCAGGTAAAAATGGGGAAGTACAGATCACGGACGCGCTACTTAAGCAGGCTAAAGACGGATGTGTTCTGGCCTATAAATTTAAAGGGCGCAGATTTGATTGCGGCAGCATCGATGGATTTGTTGAAGCAACCAACTACGTTTACGAGAATTACTACAAGAAAGGACAGCTTTAAGCCTGAGCTTTTCATCTGGGCCAGCAACACTGGCCCAGTCATCTCTCTAATTCTTTAAACGGCACCATCCTTTCACTGCCCACATTGAAATATCGTGCACCTGAATATCTGAGCATTAAGTCCTTGGCAACATTTGCATGATGAACTGCCTCCGCTCCTCGTCACATTCCCTGAAGCGACGCAACAACTCTCTTTCCCTTTCATCAGGCAACGAATGGTCCAGAGCCTCATCCAACTCATTGATGGCTGAATACAAATCCCCTTCTTCCTCGGCACCAAAGCCCGGCAAAACCAACTGCGGAGTGAACTTGTTACTCTGATCGAAGTCGAGAAAGCTATCCAGCGCGACTCCTGTTTTGAAACACAGGTCCAGCAAATTATCCAGAGTCGGAAAACAGCGATGTGCATCAGAAGGTGCTTCCCACCCTTTGACCACGGACTCATCCACCATACAGAAGGTGGCAACATCTTCCGTCGTCAGTTTCTTTTTCTGGCGTAATTCGCGCAAGCGCTGGTTGAATGAACGAAGATACTTCATGCAGAAGGCTCCAGCCGATAGAAGTTGGTATCCTGGCACTAAGAAAAAGGGCTAACTAAGCTACAGTGAGGACCTTTTCAACCACAATAGAATCGACACAACAATAACAGAATCAGTGGAGATTTCGAAGAAAATACAAAGGAAGGAAAAAGGAGTTTGGTAGGACCGACCAGATTCGAACTGGTGACCTCCACGATGTCAACGTGGCGCTCTAACCAACTGAGCTACGGTCCTAAGATTGAGACGACGTCTCAAGAGGCTGCGTAAGATAGCAAAGAAGCTTGGGCGGTTCAAGCGTTTTTTGTGTTTGGAATCCAAGCCCTGATGTATAGTCGTCAAAGGAGCAAACGCTCTTCAATGCGACCCTATCATCGAAAGAAAACTTGATCAGATTCCCAATCCGGAAAACGCCAAATATTCCACCAGATCCCCTTGCTCAAACGTCCTGCCTGGCGGAATGACTGCAAAACCCTCGGCCCAGGTAGCAGATGAGAGAACACCGGAGCTTTGATTGGGATGAGGCTCCAACGAGAGCCCACCATCCCTTTCCACTACCCGAACTCTCATGTATTCCTGTCGCAGGCCTGCCTTGCTAACAGAAAACCCCACCGGCAACATCACCTTTGCAGCACTTTGGACTTCCCTGCCTTGCAGCTTTTCAATAAACGGCCGGGCAATAATCGAAAAAGTGACAAATACGGCGGATGGATTCCCCGGCAGCCCTAAAAATGGCTTCCCGGCGACATTCCCAAAGGCCAGCGGCTTTCCAGGCTTAATCGCCAACCGCCATAGATCCAGCTGCCCCAAGTGTTCGACGGCAGCTTTCACGTGGTCTTCTTCACCGACAGACACTCCGCCGCTACTAAGAATAAGATCAGCCTGCCCAGCTGCAGTTGATAGAGCCTCAACCGTGGCCTGGTAATCATCGGGCACGATTCCCAGATCAAGAATGTCGCACCCCAGGCGCTTCAATAAAGCCACCATGGTATATCGGTTGGAGTTGAATATTTTACCCGGTGCTGCGGGTTCACCCGGCTCAATCAACTCATCACCGGTAGACAATACTGCCACTTTCAAGCGGCGCCGACAGGAAACCTCTCCAATACCCACAGATGCCAAGAGCCCAAGATCCTGTGGCTGGAGTTTGCGACCTGACTCAAGCACCATTTGCCCGGAACGAACATCCTGCCCTGCCTTGCGGACATTTTGGCCTTCAGGGATATCCGGCGGCAGGGTTACCCGATCACCATCCACCTGACAGCTTTCCTGCATAACCACGGCAGCGCCGCCTTGCGGCACCTCTGCACCGGTAAAAATACGAGCCGCAGTTCCCTGCTGCAATTCTAAAGGGACTGTACCGGCAGGAATGCGCTGGGACACAGACAACTCTTGCGGCTGCCCTACCCCAACGGATCCAGCACCCACCACATAACCATCTACCGCACTATTGTCATATGGCGGAACATCCACATTTGAATAGACATGCTCAGCTAAAATTCGATCCAGTGCATCGTACAGAACCACCTTTTCCCCATCGTTTACCGAAACGGCGGTTCTCAACAGGTATTCAAGGGCCTGCTCTACAGGCATTAAATTTGCGCTGGGATGCGTCATGATCTTGGCCCGCAATCCGGTTTAACATCGCCTGGGCTATTCACCTTGTCCACAGACTCGGTTGATAGAATTCCCACAAAATTGCACGGCCGATGACGTGCATCCAGCTGTTCGCGGATAATCTTATTCCAGGCTGTCTTACAGGCATTTGTAGATCCGGGCATACCGAAGATCAGAGTGGCATTTGCTAATCCTGCAAATGCCCGGGACTGTATGGTTGAGGTACCGATTTCATCATAGGAAACAGACCTGAACAATTCGCCGAATCCTTCTACCAGCTTATCAAGCAAAGGGATTACCGCCTCTGGCGTGCTATCCCTCAACGTGAACCCGGTACCGCCGGTAATCAGAACAACCTGCACAGCAGCATCTGCAATCCAGGCAGACACAACAGCCCGCATGACGTAGACATCATCAGGAATCAACTGACGATCAACAATTTTGTGACCTGCCGACTCCACTCCGTCCACCAAGGCCTGTCCGGAAGTATCATTCTCCGTTGTACGGGTATCAGAGACAGTGAGTACTGCAATGTTTAACGGGATAAATTCTGTAGACTTGTGCTGTGCCATGCTGTTTCTCATTAATACCAAGCCGGTGATCAGCCGCCCGATTTACTCAGGCCTTCTTCTTACAGCCGACTCTCTATACCCGACTTCTGCTATATCGTGCTTCTACTATACCGTGCTTCTGCTATATCGGACTTCTGAATAGCTGACTGCGATAAACCCAAAACTGTATCAGGACTTAACATAGACGTAGGGAGCATCCAGTTGCTCAGAACTCGTCTTAGTGACTTCCAGGTCTTTAATCAAACCATCTTTCAGTCCATACACCCAGCCGTGCACTGCCAGGAACTGGCCACGATGCCAGGCATTTTGCACAATACTTGTACAACATACGTTCTGAACCTGCTGAATCACGTTCAGCTCACAGAGGCGATCAACTCTTTCCGTCTCTGTCGGCAGAGCATCAATTTCCCCCTTGTTCAGAGAGTAGACATCTTTGATATGGCGCAGCCAGTTATCGATCATGCCAAACTGCTTATTCTGCAACGCAGCTTTCACCCCCCCACATCCGTAGTGGCCGGTCACAGTAATATGACGAACCTTCAGGACCTCAACAGCAAACTGTAAGACTGAGAGACAATTCAGGTCCGAGTGAACCACCACATTGGCAACATTTCGATGAACGAATACCTCACCCGGCATCACCCCGACGACTTCATTGGCCGGCACCCGGCTGTCAGAGCATCCTATCCACAAAAAGGTGGGAGCCTGCTGTTTTTCCAGTGTTGGGAAAAAATCCGGCTGCTCGCGGCGAATTCTTTCCGACCAGGTTTTATTGTTCTCTATCAGACGTTTGACTTCTTCCACAATATCTCCTGAGCACTTTTTAACGATTGATTAGCAGACTGATTTCGTCAGACTTTATAGTAATCCCGATACCAATCCACAAATTTGGCAATACCTTCCTCAACTGTGGTAGAAGGCTTATATCCCACATCATCAATTAAAGCCTGGACATCAGCATAAGTGGCCGGCACATCTCCGGGCTGCATAGGCAATAGATTCCGCTCAGCTTTTCTACCCAGACACTCTTCCAGAATTTCTATATAGCGGGAAAGTTCGACTGGATTATTACTTCCGATGTTATAGATCCGATAAGGCGCTTTGCCGGTACCAGGATCAGGCTGCATACCACTCCACTGGTCATTTGCGGTTGCCACATGATCCAGCGTTCGGATGACCCCCTCGACAATATCATCAACATAAGTGAAGTCTCTTTTATGCTTCCCATAGTTGAAAACGTCGATGGGTTCACCGGCAAGGATCTTACGGGTAAATATGAACAAAGCCATGTCCGGCCTGCCCCACGGACCGTATACGGTAAAAAACCGTAATCCCGTTGTAGGCAACCCGTACAAGGAGCTATAGGTGTGGGACATCAGCTCATTGGCTTTTTTTGTAGCAGCATAGAGGCTGAGCGGGTGATCGACATTATCATGGACCGAGAACGGCATTGACTCGTTGGCACCATATACCGAGCTACTTGAGGCATATACCAGATGCTCCACCTGATGGTGTCGACAGCCTTCGAGAATATTCATATGCCCGACCAGGTTAGCATCCACATAGGCATGAGGATTTTCCAGCGAGTATCGCACACCTGCCTGAGCCGCAAGATGCACCACACGATCAGGTTTATGCTTGGCAAATAACGCCTCCATCCCCTCGCGATCAGCAATATCGAGCCGAACATCCGTAAATCCAGACTTTGGAGTTAATCGGGCCAGACGGGCTTCTTTCAGGGATACTTCGTAGTAGTCATTAAGATTGTCTACCCCAATGACTTCATCCCCACGGTCCAGCAAGCGATGCGCGACATGGGAACCAATAAAGCCTGCTGTTCCCGTAACCAAAACTTTCATATGCGAATTCCCGTTAACAAATGATTCCACTTTTTCTGCCGCGATTAGTCCTTAGCTTAAAAGTGGACGCTGATTCCAAGGTATGGACCCCCAACAGACAAATCCGCCGAGATGTCATTGATATCATCCAGATCCACACTGATTTTACGATAACCGGCTTCCACTCCGACCACCGCTATTTCGTAATTTATACGGGCATTAACATCAACCAGCCGATTGTCATCATATTTCAGCCCGGCCACGTTCACTCCGGCACTCAGTCCAGTCAGTGGTAGATCAACGCCAATACCACCATATAACATGGGCACCACTTCATCGATGTCAGTGGTTGATTCACTCTTGGTCCCGGAGGTCTCACGAATCACCACTTCACCATCAAACATTCTTGCCTGCAAACCGAGATCCAGATTCACGACATTGTCGAGCACTCTCCAGTATGCAATCAGATCCGTGTGGGTCAGATCCACATCAGAGGCGACATCACCGGTAAAGGTAACATTATCAAATGTCTTGGTTAACGTACCATTGGCAGACTGGCTCAACTCTGTGTACTGGAGTTTCAGATTCGGCAACCCGGGAACAGGATGCTCAAATGCAACATACGCCTGAACGAACGTATCATCGTCGAACCCCAGCTCATCCTTAACATCTACGGATTCCGGGCCAGACTGGACATCACCAGTTAAGCCTGCATTCCAGGCACTGACTCCAGCAAAGAAACCGAGAGAATCCGCATGAGCTCCCATACTGACAACACCAGCAAGAATGCCCGTCAACAAAGTCTTATTTAATCCACTTTTTACCATCGATTCGCTCCAAAGTTTGTGATGTCTGGGCTACTAAAAGGTCATTCCCAGACGTTTACCCACTTCTTCGTAGTACTCAATAACATTGCCCAGATCCTGACGAAAACGGTCTTTATCCATTTTCTCTCCGGTTTCCGCGTCCCAGATTCGACATCCATCCGGGCTGAATTCATCCCCCAGAACAACTTCACCCTGGAAGGAACCAAACTCAAGTTTGTAGTCCACCAGTGTCATCCCGGCTTCAGCAAACATAGCCTTAAGCACATCGTTCACCTTGAAGGTCAACTCCTTCATCCGGTCCAGTTGTTCCTGGGTCGCCCACCCGAATGCCAATGCATGGTATTCATTGATCATGGGGTCATGGAGTTCGTCATTCTTAAGAAATAATTCAAAGGTAGGAGGAGTCAGAGCCAAGCCTTCTTTGATCCCCAGGCGACGACACAAACTGCCGGCAGCCACATTCCGAACAACACATTCCACCGGGATCATTTTGAGATTCTTAACCAGGGATTCGTTATCTGAAAGCAACTTTTCAAAGTGAACCGGCACTCCGGCAGCACTGAGTTTTTCCATAATGAACGCATTAAACTTGTTGTTCACCATACCTTTGCGAGATAACTGCGCTTTCTTAACCCCATCAAATGCTGAGGTATCATCGCGGAACTCCATAATGAACCGATCAGCGTCGTCGGTTTTGTAAATGGATTTTGCTTTACCAGAATAAAGCTCTTCGCGCTTTTGCATGGGGGCATTCTCCAAAAAGAATAGTCTGTAGAACAGATTGGCGTGGTATTCCCACAAAGTTAATAGACTTCGGACCAACCAGACCTGGCTGATCCGCAATATTCATTTCCAGGCACAAACAATAGAAATCCTGAATAGCCAACCGGTTATTTCCCGCACCGGAGCCATGCATCATCAGGACAAGTGATCAAGCAACTGATTCAGCAAACGAACCTGATCCTGATCATCAACATCAGCCTGCGTTGGTAGTGACTCAATATGGATTCCATCAGCTTCCTGCTTCAGCTCAATGCGGAAGTTAAAACGATCAGACAACAAGTCTTCGTCATCCCCCTTCAGCCAGCCGAAGAACCCTCCGGATTTCTTATCCTCATCTTTACCGTAGCGAACGAAATACGAGCCTTCGCTACGATTCAGGTCAATCACCGGAACATGAGCCTTATCCAAGGCTTCACCTACCGCAAACCAGGCCCGCTCAAAATCAAGCTTTACACGGATAAAAGGGGTTTCTCCGGTTTCATTGACCAGAGCAAGCTTTTCCTCGCCACCAATATTCTGGGCCACCAGAGAGTAGCTTTCCAGTGATTCGGCATTATCATCCAGATAGCTTTTAATCCCGGTGAGCAACGCCTGTTGCGTATCAGCGCCCAACTCCGAAAACAGCACAGGTGAAACCCGAATCTCAGAGCTGCGTCGTTTTAACCCTTGCTGAACATAGATATGCAGCATCACCTCTCCGTCGCGGACAAATGACTGCAGGCCGTTATTGGTAATAAAGTCCGCCGCTTTCAAGGAGGTATTGGGGAGTAGGACCTGCATATTTCCTGCCGAAGTATTCACTTCTCTTACTTCCGCACCCTGGGATTCCCAATAGTTTTTCAATGCAGGCCAGATTTTTCCGGGCGCTTCGCTGGCAAGCAACCAAGTCTCTGAATCCGTGGATTTCACCACAAATTGCTCCAACGTGATTTCAAGCCCTGGCTCCGGCGGGGGGGGAACCTGAAACTCCTCAGTAGCCACAAAGCCCTGATCCGCTTCAGGTATCGGATATCGATCCTTCAGACGCCTGGTCGAGTACCATTCCGGCACTACCAGCGGCTCTCCTTTGTTGGCAGTCATATACTGATCGGTTCTATCTTCGATAAGACCGCAACCGGAGGTGGCCAGAACAGCCACTCCGCAAAGAACATAAATAATTCGCATGGATTTCACATCAACCATGTAAGCGCCTGAGGCTGAATATTGTATTAATCAATGGACCACTTATCAGTCAGAGGCATCCAACACTTTTAGCGCGGCTCTCACAGTATCATGGTATTGCGCGTCCAACTCCGTCAGAGGCAGACGTATTCCCTTCTTGATCAGCCCCATCTCAGCCAACGCCCACTTAACCGGAATCGGGTTGGATTCGAGGAACAGCGCATTATGCAAAGGCATCAGTTTGGCTTGAAGAGCCTGCGCAGCTTCGCGCTCCCCATTCAATGCCATTTCACAAAGCATCGACATCTGTTTGGGGGCAACGTTGGCAGTCACGGAAATGTTGCCTTTACCGCCGGCCAAAATGAGATCTACTGCTGTACCATCGTCGCCGGAGTATACGGCGAAGTCCGGACCAACCGCTTCGATCAGTGCACGACCACGGGGAATATCTCCCGTAGCATCTTTTATCCCAACGATATTGGGAATTTGCGCTAGCCGACAGACAGTGCTGTTGAGCATATCGCAAGCAGTTCGACCTGGAACGTTGTACAAAATCTGTGGGATATCAACAGACTCGGCCAGTAACTTGTAGTGCCTGTAAAGGCCTTCCTGGGTAGGCTTGTTGTAATACGGAGTGACCAGCAGACATGCATCGGCTCCGGCCTTTTTGGCCTGTTCAGTCAGATGCAATGCTTCCTGGGTGGAGTTGGCTCCGGTTCCGGCAATCACCGGAATACGTTTGGCGACGTAATTGACAACATGTTTAAGAACCGCTTCGTGCTCTTCAAAGTCCAGGGTTGCAGACTCACCGGAAGTCCCAACGGCGACAATGCCGTGAGTACCATTATCTATATGGAAGTCCAGCAGACAATCGAGAGACTCCCAATCAATGCTACCGTCTTCATGCATTGGTGTCGCCAAAGCCACCAAGCTGCCTGTAATCATGTCTTACTCCACAAGAGACTCACATTCTCCGGTATCGGAGAATGGATTTAGATGTATGAAAAATCGACCCACTATGGTACTCATCGCCCCTGACCTTCACAAGAGTCGGCGCAGCTTATTAACAATATTCCATGTTACTTTCACAATCCCTGGCGGCAGCCCTGACAATCTTGACTGACGATGATAACACCTCCCTGTCATCCACTTGACACTGAAGCTCCTCGAGAGTAACTATGTGGCTGCTTACCATCGAGACGCAGAACCGTTATTTAAACCACCCTTCAACAGAAAAGGTTACCTACCGACATGGTTAACCCAGTATCACAAATCAATCATCTGGTTATTTCCGCCCTGGGCGAAGACCGCCCTGGAATTGTCAACGAACTTTCCAAGCTCTGCAGAGAATATCAATGCAATATCATCGACAGTCGGATGACTGTTCTGGGTGGAGAGTTTGCAGTAATCATGATGGTGTCTGGCAACTGGGATTCTGTGGCAAAACTGGAAAATGCCCTCCCGACACTGGCCCGCAAACTTGACTTGACCACCATGGTCAAGCAGACCAAGGCCAGATTACCTGCAAAATCCATCACCTACTCCATCAACGTTGTCGCATTGGATCAACCAGGCATAGTGCATGACATTTCACAGTTCTTCTCCCGGCGTAACATCAATATTGCCGACTTGGAAACCAGCACTTACAGCGCCCCACATTGCGGCACCCAGATGTTTAACATGAATATGACCATTCACATTCCTTCAGATACGCATCTGGCCAGCCTGCGGGAGGAATTCATGTTATTTTGCGACGACCGAAACCTGGATGCCGTCATCGAACCCATACGCGGCCTCTAACCTCTTCTGTGGCAGCTGCTCGCCCGGCTGCCCATATTTTCTGCAGATTCTGCATACAATGCACCGTATATATCGCGCAACCTAGACAACCCCCTTAAGGAACAACATGATTGAGCTAAATAAACAGATTCCTGAATTTTCCGTCACCGCCACTCCCGACCAAACCGTAAGCTCAGGGGATCTGCTGGGGCGAAATGTCGTCATTTACTTTTACCCTAAGGACAACACTCCGGGCTGCACCACCGAAGGACAGGACTTCCGAGACCACCATGAAGAATTTACGAAGCTGAATACGGTAATTTTCGGGGTTTCGAAGGACAGCCTTAAAACCCATCAGAATTTTAAGGCCAAACACAGCTTTCCCTTCGAACTGATCACTGATCCAGACGAAGAGCTATGCAAGCTTTTTGACGTGATAAAGCTTAAGAAACTCTATGGCAAGGAATACATGGGCATTGAACGCTCCACGTTCCTTATCGACAGCTCAGGTAAACTGGCAAAAGAATGGCGTAAAGTAAAAGTGAAGGGCCATGTTGCAGAAGTTCTTGAGGCCGCCCGTCAACTATAACCCTCGATTTTCATAGCCTTCTATCTTTATAGCTCGATTTTGATTTGAGAGTCCCTATTCTGACCTAAGAACATTCAATCTGGCGGACCGCCTTCCCACCGGCTCAGATTTGGGCCGATGGGCGACTGATACGTGGCCAGGCAGCAAAGATCGCCTTGATCAACGTTGCCAGCGGAATCGCGAAAAACACTCCCCATATCCCCCAAAATCCGCCAAATAACAATACACTGGTTATGATAATGACCGGATGCAGATTGACCACCTCTGAAAACAACAATGGGACCAGCACATTGCCATCCAATCCTTGAATCACACCATATATCACCATCAGCCAGATAAAATCACTCCCCCAACCGAACTGGAACAGCCCGATGAGTGCTACAGGTATCGTCACCACTGCTGCACCGATATAGGGAATCACGACAGATAGACCCACCAGAATGGCCAGCAAGACGGAATACTCCAACCCCACCCAGACAAATGCCAGATAGGTGGCAACGCCGACAATCACAATCTCCAGCACCTTGCCGCGAATATAGTTGGCAAACTGCACGTTGGATTCCCTCCAGATCTCTTTCATCAACCGACGCTCGGTCGGGAGAATTGACGAAAACGACGCTAGCAACTGATCCTTATCCTTAAGAAAAAAGAACACCATGATAGGCACCAATACCGCATAAATCATAATGGCAATGACGGTAGGGATACTTGACAGAGAGAATGACAGAACCCACTGAGTAAAAGACGTCACTTCGTTAGTGACCTGGGAATAAATGCTGGCCACCGCCTCCTCGGAAATAATCTCCGGATATTGCTGAGGCAACAACTTGATCAGGCTCTGGGCATTGGACAGCATATTAGGCAACTCTTTGAACAAAGAGCTGACCTGGGTAGCCACCATTGGCAGCAATACCAGAACAGTTGCCAACGTCACACCCAAAAATGCCGCAAACACCGTTAACACGGCATAGATATGCCTAAAACCGAGGCGTTGCAGCTTAACCACAAGCCCCTGCAGAATATAAGCAATGACAATACTTGCTATTACCGGGGCAACGAGCGCACCCAGGGTCAATATTAAAAAAGTGCTAATGACCAGCAGCAGAAATACAATGACCGCCTCTTCGTCGGAAAAGTATCTCTCAAACCAGTTTTGAATGATCTTAAGCATTACAGCAACTCAGCAGTCCAATTAGACCAAAGATTTGTCGTCAGAATTCAAGCATGACCGACAGGTTACTCTGATTATCCCTTTACAATCCAGAAGTGGAACTCGCCACCTTCTTCCCGTTGCTCACGCAACTGGTGCTGGCTCAATTCCAAATATGAGCCAAAGTCCCGAACCGAACCAGGATCAGTGGCAATCACGTGGAGACACGCCCCAAGCTCCAGCTGATTGAGACGCTGTTTGGTTTTTAGCAATGGCATAGGACATCGCAACCCTCGCAGGTCCAGTACATCCTCTGCCGAAAAACTCTCTGACATGCACCCTCCGATTTGGACAGCCCGGCACTGGATATTTCAAACCAGCACCCGCAAACACTGAACATATTATCGCCGCTCACCTTCAACGAGACATCCAAGACAATAGGTCAGCGGCAAATACTACATCATCACACACCTAATCGCGCGCGATCATAGGTGGTTATAGGCCGAATTGCCATATTGTAATGTTGCATCGCGAAAGTTGTTTTAGCAGCCACCCCCGGACTATGCTATTCAACACACCATTTTCTAAGTAACGGATGCAAGCTCGCCACGGCAGATTTTCCTGATCCGCCCAGGCTACAGGTAGTCGATGTGACATTCAGGTTATATAAAAGAATCTCCCCAAAATTCATCCCCACTCATTCTGTCCAGACTATCTTTTTTGCGCTGGTCTTTTTTGCACTGGCAATTTTTTTCCCAGGTTACTCTTTTGCAGCTGGCCAAAGTGATTTACCAGATCTGGGCAACAGTTCAGGCTCGATAACCCCGTCCCAGGAACAAGCACTTGGTCAGGCGTGGCTAAGATCTCTGCGCGGCCAGGTAGAAATGCTGGAAGACCCACTCACCATTCAGTATGTCAAAGACCTGATATTCAAATTAGCTCCAAACAGCCAACTATCAGACAAAAAACTGACCACCATCGTTGTCGACTCCAGCGCTCTGAATGCGTTTGCCGTTCCCGGCGGAGTGATTGGTATCAATGGCGGACTGTTTCTGCATGCGCAAACCGAGCAGGAATTTGCCAGCGTCGTAGCACACGAATTGGCTCACTTAAGCCAGCGCCACTTCGCCCGCAGACTAGAAGAAAGCAAGTCCTATACAGCGTTGAATATGGCCGGAATACTGGCCAGCGTCATATTGGCAGCCGCAGCAGGCTCTGATGCCGGCATCGCGGCACTTGCCTCCAGCCAGGCTCTATCTTTGCAGGAACAACTCAGCTACAGCCGCCAGAACGAACAGGAAGCGGACCGCATTGGAATGGAAACCCTTGTTAATACAGGCATGGATCCCGATTCCATGCCCTCAATGTTTGAGCGCATGCTGAAGAGCTCCCGCTACAGCTCCCAGGTTCCCGAATATCTGCGCACTCACCCGCTAACAGAGTCCAGGGTCGCCGATACGGCCAATCGTGCGGCCTCTTACCCTCCCGGTCATTATCAGGAAGACGTTGATTACTACTATGTTCAAAGCAGAGTCCTGACACATTACGCCAAAAATACCGAAGAGGCTCTACAGGTATTTAAAGGCCGCATCAGTGACAGCTCTGGCCTTGAACGAAAGGCAGCTCTCTATGGGGCAGTTCTGGCATCGATCAAAGTTAACCGCCCGGAGGAAAGCAAGAACGCTCTGGACCAGCTACTGGCAACCGACGCCAATCGCATTTCTGTCGTGGTACTGAATGCCGATTGGTTGGCAGCGACAAATCAACTGGATTCAGCAATTGATCTGTTGAAGCGTCATCTGGAGAGAAATCCGGACAACTATCCAATCTCTCGCTCGCTAGCGAACCTCTATAGTCAGCAAGGTGAGTACGCCAAGGCTGAAGACATTCTGCGCAGGCTTAGCACCTACTATGGAAATGAACCGGATTTGTGGTACCAGTTAGCAGAAACTCATGGCCAGGCCGGCTCCATTGCAGAGCTACATCAAGCCCGGGCAGAGTACTTCTATCTGAAAGGGGATATTGGTCGAGCGACCCAGCAATTGCGGCAAGCCCTAACGAAAGCCAAGGGCAACTATCAACAAACCCTGATTATCAAAAACAGACTTAAGGAAATCAGCGCTGCCGGCGAGGGATTCAAATTTTAACCTCGCCAAGCCAATAGAACAGTATCAGGCATTTCCCGATACTGTCATTTTTCTTTCTTTCGAGAAATTCAACATTCTTTGCAGCGGAATAAGAGCCTTCTCACGTACTTCCGCCTCTACCACCACCTCCTGATGCTTATTCACCAGCACGTCACGAAGATTTTCCAGCCCATTCATTGCCATCCACGGACAATGAGCACAGCTGCGACAGGTGGCACCATTTCCTGCGGTAGGCGCTTCAATTAGCGTTTTGTGTGGCGCTAACTGCTGCATTTTGTAAAAAATGCCTGCATCAGTCGCAACAATGAATGTCTCGCTTTCCGACTCCTGAACCGCTTTAATTAACTGCGAGGTAGACCCCACCACGTCCGCCATGTCTACAACGGCCGACGGAGATTCCGGATGTACGAGAATCTTTGCGTCCGGATATATATGACGCAAATCCTGCAATCCCTTCGCCTTAAACTCTTCATGAACGATGCAGGCGCCGTCCCAGAGGAGAATATCCGCTCCGGTTTTTTGTTGAACGTAGCTTCCCAGGTGCTTGTCTGGCGCCCAGATCAACTTTTCTCCGCTGTCATGCAGATACTCGACAATATCGAGGGCGATACTGGATGTCACCACCCAATCGGCACGCGCCTTGACGGCGGCCGACGTATTGGCATAAACCACAACGATACGATCAGGGTGATCATCACAAAACTGAGTAAACTCTTCTTCCGGACATCCAATATCCAGGGAGCAGGTAGCTTCAAGCGTGGGCATGAGAACTGTTTTTTCAGGATTCAGGATTTTCGCCGTCTCCCCCATAAAACGCACACCGCACACAATAAGCGTGGAGGCAGGATGCTGATTACCAAAGCGGGCCATCTCGAGACTGTCTGCTACACATCCGCCTGTCTCTTCAGCCAAAGCCTGGATAACCGGATCCGTATAGTAGTGGGCGACAATTACGGCATCTTCTTTTTCCAGAAGGGCCTTGATTTCTTCAATCAGTCCAGCCGCTTCCTGATCGCTCAACTTGGCAGGCTCGTGCTCTCTCGCCAGGTGCTCTTGAACCAATATACGATCACTAAGACTAGTCATTCCAATCATTCCACCATTTCAACTCTCGATAGCCCGGTAATTACCATGGCTTGCCAAGCGCCCATTATATGACATTCTGCAAAAATCTGCTGCCATATGACGTATTTCCCCCAACGGCATTCCGGGAAAGCATGAATCACTAACGTAATGAACTAGAACGAAAAAAGGGGCCTTTAAAAGGCCCCTTTCAAATGATGGTGGGTCGTGAAGGATTCGAACCTTCGACCAATTGGTTAAAAGCCAACTGCTCTACCGACTGAGCTAACGACCCAGACAATCTGGATTGCATCACATCTTTGTGACACGGCGACCGATACAAATCTTGATCAGTCAACTCGTATAAACGCTATTTTGTCTACACGAAAATAATTCATGGTGGGTCGTGAAGGATTCGAACCTTCGACCAATTGGTTAAAAGCCAACTGCTCTACCGACTGAGCTAACGACCCAAGCGAGGCGCATATAGTACGGATTTTGAGAAAAATAACAAGAGTTTTTTGCAACTCTTTCTGAGGAAATTTACGCTGGCCTACTCTGCACCAAATACCAACGTAAATATTAGATTTGCTTGAGATAATCTCGCGCAAGATTGGCAGAGGAACTCTGCGGATACCGATCAATGGTTTGCTGAAGATACTTACGGGCTTCATCTTTCTCACCAAGCCTGTCGTAAGTCACTCCGAGCTTATACAGAGCGTCCGGAGCCTTTCTATGCTGAGGATATTTACCCACAACAATAATAAAAGACTGACGCGCCTGCTCAAGCTTTGGCAGCACGAGGTAGACTTCGCCCAACCAATAATAGGCATTGGCTGCCAAGCCTGAATCTGGATGGTCATTGATAAACGTATGCAGCGCAGTTACAGCCTCATCATACTTACGCTGCTTAATCAAATCATAGGCAGCATTGTATTCACCTGTTTCTGCTTGCGATGGTGGCGCAGAAGAAGTCGGCGCATCTCCACCCACCTCTGCTGATGTCGGCGCGGGAACTACGGACACCTCAGGCGATGAGGAAGGCTTTGCATCCAAATCCTTTCGCAATTGCTGAATACGTCGATCAAGATCCACATACCGGTCACGCTCCTGTTTTCTGGATTGTTCGACCTGATACTGCAACTCTTCAACCTTTCCTCTCAGCTCTCTGATCTCCTGCTGCAACTGCTGCACCAGAAAATAAAGATCTGAAGAGACATCAGACCCACCGCTTGCAGAGCTGTTTTGAGAAGCCTGCAGCACTGGAGCAGCCTGAGGATTGGTTGCCGAATATGACAGCGTCGGCAGGCTAATGGCTATAACTGTACAAAGAACAGCCATAGCACGAACAGAAATTCGTAGGAATATCACCGGCATGGGATTTATCTTCTAATCAATATCTATTGATTACTTATACTCAATAACAACGCGGCGATTTTTTGCCCAAGCCGCTTCGCTGTGACCTGCGTCTACAGGAAATTCTTCACCGAAGCTAACAGCTTCCATCTGAGACAGAGAAACGCCTTTGAAGCGCAGGTAATCCTGTACCGCTTTTGCACGACGCTCACCCAGTGCCAGGTTGTACTCTTTAGTTCCACGCTCGTCGGTATAACCGTTCAGTACTACACCCTGGTTAGGGTTGGCAGACAGAAACGCTGCATGAGCATCCAGGTAAGTACGGGATTCAGGCTTGATAGTGGACTTGTCAAAATCGAAGTAGAATGTACGAACTTCGCGCAGTGCAGCTTCTTCTGCACGACGAGCTTCCTCTTCAGCCATTCTTTGTTGCTCAGCCAGCTCAGCTTCGCTCAAGCCGGAATCAGTACCCATACCGGTTGCAGTAGCATCACTACCACTGCTGTCTTCAACCTGCGCAGTCGGCGTATCTTCTGTAGTCCCCTGTGAGGCACAACCGGTTACGATAAAAGCGGCGAACACAAGAGCCAGGATGTTGCGAACACTCAAAACATTCATGGTTTTTCCTTAGTACTAATTAGTTAGCTTGTTTTATTTCTTGATGTACGGAGACCAGGCAGGCTCCCGCACATCTCCGAATTGGGCAGGCAAGGTATATTTCGATCCCGAGTTCACCCCAACGACCGCTAAAACGCCTTTACCTTGTCTCTGGGTAGCATAAATTATCATACTTCCGTTAGGTGCGACACTGGGAGATTCGTCCATTTCGGTTTCTGTGAGAATTCTCGACTGACCGGATTCCATATCCAGAGCCGCAACATTGAACCCACTTCTCTGATGCACATAGTATATCGTCTTGCCGTCCAGACTAAAGCGCGGCCTTGCATTGTAGCGCCCTTCAAAGGTCAAACGCCGGGGAGTACCACCGTTTGAACTCATCATATATACCTGAGGGCCGCCGCCCCGGTCGGATGTAAACACAATTGACTGACCGTCAGGAGACCAGCTTGGTTCAGTGTCAATTGCCCAATGATCCGTAAGACGCTTCAAACTATTACTTCGCATGTCCATCACATAGACTTCAGCATTACCATCTCTCGATAGAGTCATGGCAAGCTTACCTCCGTCCGGACTCCAGGAAGGCGCGCTATTTAGTCCGATGTATGAAGAAATTAAAGTTCTCACACCAGACGCCACATCCTGAATATATATTGCCGGTTTACCTGACTCGAATGAGGCGTAGGCCAAGCGCTTACCATCTGGAGACCAGGCAGGCGAAACAATTGGCATTGGTGACTTGAATATCAGTTTTGAGCGCCGTCCATCCGCATCTGCGACTTCCAGCGTATAGAGCGTTTTACTTTTGCTTTGCTCCAGAGTGACATAGGCAATTTTCGTCGAAAACACACCCTGAATACCGGTCAGAGCCTCATAAACCGCATCTGCGATGGAGTGGCCGATATCCCGCATCTGATCTTGGCGCCCCCCCACAACTTTACCCAGAATCCGCTGCTGTGTCTGAACATCATAAAGCTCATATTGAACCTTATACGACTTGGAAGGTGCATCGTAGTTGATTGTACCAACGAGAAGATTACGCTGGCCCAGGATAGACCAATCCCTGAAGTAAATATCTTCGCCCTTACCCGGCAGGCTGAGCATGCTAGCCCGAGACAACAACTGGAAATCACCGCTCCTTTGCAGATCATCCCCAACAATTTGAGCAATATCTTCTGATAGAGGCTGACCCGATTTATTCGAAAACGGAACCACCGCAACCGGCAATGCTCCACGAATCCCCTCGTCAATTTCGATGACAAGATCAGCACGCACACCCAAACTCAGCAGCAATACCAAACCACTTAACATTAAACGTAAATACTTTAGCTGCAACTTTAAAACTCCTGCTGTGGCTTAAATATCAAGGTTAGATTTCGAAACTCCTTTTCAAACAACCGACTATCAGAGGGGACAGGATACTTCCGAACAGCATAAGCTGCACTTAACGCAGATTGATCAAACGCCTGCACCCCGCTGGATTTGGCGATAGTAGCGGATTGAAGCTCCCCTGTAGGCAAAAGCTTCAACTGGATATGGGCAACCAGCCCTTTGGCACCATCCAAACGTATCCATTTACTTTTTATCGCCTCATATATGAGGGCCCTATATCGCTCCAACTCGGTAACATCCTGCTGATGCTGCTTTTCCGCAGCTTGTTGTTGCTGCTGTTGCTGGAGCATCTTTTCCAACTCCATTGCTTGCTGCTGCAAGGCCAACTCTTCCTGCTTAGCCTTTTCCAACCTTGCCTGTTCTCTTTCAGCAATCAACTTCTGCTCGAGAGCCTTACGTTTTTCTTCCTCTTGCTTCTTCAACTCTTCCTGACGCTTTTTCTCTTCAGCAAGACGCTTCTCTTCTTCCTTGCGCTTCTGTTCGGTTTTACGCTTTTCCTCAGCTTTTTTTTGCTCATCTAAACGCTTGGCTTCTGCGAGCTTTTTGTCTTCCTCTTTTTTCTTCTTGTCCGCCTCTTGTTTCTTCTTCAGCGCAATCGCTTCCTGTTTTTTGCGTTCCGCTGCTGCTTTACGGGCTGCTTCAGCTTTCTTCGCCTCTTCAGCTTTTCTCCTGGCCTCTTCCATCTGTTTACGGGTATCTACCTCAGGAGGCTTAGGCTTTTCCTGCACCGCAGGCTTGGGAAGTGCCTGCTTCATCTGCTCCAGCATAGCCTCATCAACGATAACCGCTTTGATATGGGGCTTCACCGGATCTGGCTTGGACAAAGAAGGCCAACTGATCAGCGCCAAAATAACAATTCCGACGTGCAGGCAGACAGAAAAAATTGCAGGGCCAAGGTATTCGTTTTGATTACGTCTGGGACGGGCCATCGCTCTAATCAGTTCCAACCTCTGGCATTAGGGGGTTTCGGTTATCAGACCGACATTGGCAACACCGGTTTCTTTGAGTGCAGACATGAGATTCACCACAACACCATAGGAAGCGTTTCTATCTCCTCTCACCAAAACCAGCGTTTCGGGGTTTTCCTGTTTCACAGTACGAACCCGCTTGATCAACTCTCCCAACTCCATGGGCTTGCTTCGATCATCACCGATCTCAGCATAATATGCGCCGAATGAATCAACGGATACCACGAGAGGAGGATGATCCGGTGACACATTCAGCGGATCACTGTCTGTCTGTGGCAAGTCCACATCAACTCCCTGCATTAACATAGGAGCCGTAACCATAAATATGACCAGCAACACCAGCATGACATCAATGTAGGGAACCACATTGATCTCTGACATCGGCTTTCGCTTGACTCTCTGCATGGGGACCATCAGAAATCCTCCGCCGGTTAGCTGGATGAGTGCACTTTACGGTGCAATATACTGGAAAACTCTTCTGAAAAAGTCTGGAAGGAGTTAGCCAGATAATCGGATTTGGCAGAGAAACGGTTATACGCAATAACCGCCGGGATTGCAGCGAACAAACCCATGGCTGTTGCAATCAGGGCTTCTGAAATCCCCGGGGCCACCGTTGCTATAGTCGCCTGCTGCAACTGAGCAAGACCACGGAAAGAATTCATTATTCCCCACACAGTACCAAACAGTCCGATGTATGGACTGGTGGAACCAACCGTTGCCAGAAATGGAAGATGTGCCTCCAATCGATCCATTTCCCTGGACATCGCAACCCGCATAGCTCGCTGGGTCCCTTCCATCAGGGCATCCCGATCCACTCCCTGCTGCTGCCTGAGCCGTGAGAACTCCTTAAACCCAGATCTGAAAATCTGCTCCATTCCACTGTTGGGATTCGGCGCTGCACTGGCTTCGCGATAAAGCTGGTTAAGATCCATTCCGGACCAAAAGCGATCCTCAAACTTAGTAGAGGCTTTGCGGGCAAGATTGAATATTTTGGTGCGCTGGAAAATGATACCCCAGGATACCATTGATGCCATCACCAGAATCAGCATGACAATCTGAACAATGAAGCTGGCGTTAGACACTAGCTCCCAAACTGATAATTTATCCGCCACAGATAAACTCCTTCATTCTAATTATGATGTCTTGGGCCTTTAGTCCTTGCAGTCACACAGCCTATGCTTTGGCCAGAGACTGCATTTGCCCAACACACATTATTACCGGGCCCAATGTCGAAGAGTTTTAAGACTCTCTACTCTTAATTGCATTCAGCAATGCTGCTGGCAACCCTTTTGGTTTGAATGTCTGCTGATCGATACAGGCAACTTTCACACTCCCTTCCACCAACAGAATCTCTGTGTCGGCATTCCTTACCTCCTGCCGGAACTGCATGAATGTACGTCCATACTGCACGATGTCCGCACTTATCTGAAGCTGATCATCTAGACGTGCCGGCTGATGGTATCTCAGTTGCAAGCTATGCACCACAAACTGAACACTTGGATCAATCGTCTCGATACGGGGAAATCCTAAATAACGAATACACTCAGTTCGAGCCCGCTCCATGAAGCGCAGGTAGTTGGCATAAAACACTATACCGCCAGCGTCAGTATCTTCAATATAAACTCTAACGGGCCAACGAAACGAGAGGGGAGGCATTAAATTCCCTTAACTTTATTCATTTTCTGCAGACGAGTAGTACTTTAAAAGCAGTATGTTACACAATATATTTGATAAGTAGATAGAACTTCCGTCTAGCTCAGCAGGGCAATTTCTCCACGAAATCATTCCGGAGCGGGAAGCCCAAAGTGGTTATAAGCCTGCTGAGTCGCAGTGCGCCCTCGAGGCGTACGCATCAAAAAGCCCTGCTGAATGAGAAAAGGTTCAACGACATCTTCGATCGTTCCCTTTTCTTCTCCGATGGCAGCAGCCAGACTCTCAACCCCGACAGGCCCGCCACCGAACTTCTCCATTATGGCCAAGAGCAAACGACGATCCATATGATCCAATCCATGTAAATCGACATTCAGCATGTTCAAAGCCATGTCAGCGATTTGATCAGTAATAACACCGTCCGCCTTCACTTCTGCGAAATCTCTGACTCGGCGCAACAATCGGTTGGCAATACGCGGCGTGCCACGGGACCGGCGGGCGATTTCATGAGCACCCGCATCTTCTATCTGAACCCCAAGCATCTGCGCAGACCGTCGGACAATACTTCCAAGGTCAGCCACCGAATAAAATTCCAATCTCTGCACGATACCAAAACGATCACGCAAAGGACTGGTCAGCAGCCCTGCCCTGGTCGTCGCCCCCACCAACGTAAACGGCGGAAGGTCGAGCTTGATGGAGCGGGCCGCCGGCCCCTCACCAATCATAATATCCAGCTGATAATCTTCCATGGCAGGATACAGAACTTCTTCCACCGCAGCGCTCAAGCGATGAATTTCATCGATAAACAGAACGTCATTAGGTTCAAGATTGGTTAACAGTGCTGCCAGATCCCCAGCCTTTTCCAAAACCGGCCCCGAGGTGGTTTTAATGGAAACGGACATTTCGTTGGCAATGATATTGGCGAGCGTCGTCTTACCCAGACCCGGCGGACCAAATATCAGAGTGTGGTCCAACGCCTCGCTTCGCCCGCGAGCGGCATTGATGAAAATCTCCATCTGCTCGCGGACTTGCGGCTGTCCGACATAATCCTGCAAGCACTTGGGACGGATAGCCCGGTCGAGAGACTCTTCACCCGTTGAAGTGGCCGGCGATATGATTCGATCGGACTGTATTCGATCTGCTTCGATCATGAATAAACTATGGTTATATAAACAGTAGATTGGGGCTCATCATAACTTGACGATCAGCCTTTTACCATACTTTTGAGGGCTCGCCGGATCACCTCATCCCTCAACATACCCTCTTCATATATGGCATTGATGGCACGACTTGCCTCCTGCGGCTTATAACCTAGAGCCAATAGCGCCTGCTCCGCCTCCTCGAGTCCACTCCCTGATTCGGCCAATTTGATCTGCTGGGACACCTCTGTTCCAGCCTGAGGAGAAATCCACCCCTTCAGTCGATCACGCATCTCGATCAAAAGACGTTCCGCCGTCTTCTTCCCTACACCAGGCATCTTGGTCAAGCGCACCAGATCATCAGACTGTACGCAGCGTACAAACTCCTCCGCGTTCATATGCGAGAGGATAGCCATTGCCAGTTTTGGACCAACTCCATTGACCTTCAACAGCAACCTGAATAGTTCCCGATCCTTGCGCTGGGCAAACCCGTATAACAGCTGAGCATCTTCCCGCACAACAAAATGCGTGTACAAAGAGCATGATTCGCCAGTAAGCGGAAGCTCTCCCAACACCGACAAAGGAACCTCAACTTCGTATCCGATACCATTTACGTCTATCAACAAGAAAGGTGGAGAGTTTTCCAATAACCTACCTGACAACCAGCCGATCAAAATTCATTCCCCCTATCCAACATCAATCTAAACCTTGAATTGACACAATCTATAAACAACTTACGGCGGACTATAAACAACTTACGGTGGATCTAGCGCATTCGTCCTCTGCGACTCCCCGAAACAGAACCTATTCGCACCAGGCTTTGCTGAGTATGCAAGTGACACAATGCGATCGCCAAGGCATCTGCCGCATCCGCCTGAGGCTTGGCAGACAACTGTAACAGCGATTGAACCATATGCTGTACCTGCCATTTTTCGGCATTTCCTTTACCCACCACTGACTGCTTAACTTTTTTTGCTGAGTATTCAGCCACCGGCAGCCCTTGATTTGCCATTGCAAGAATAGCCACCCCTCTGGCCTGCCCCAGCTTCAGCGCAGAATCAGCATTCCTGGCCATAAACACCTGCTCAATGGCAGTTTCTGTTGGCTGATACATTGAAATCACCTGGGAGACACCCTGATATACACAGCGCAGTTTTTCTGCCAGATCATCACCCGTTACACGTATACAGCCGCTGGCCAGATAGGATGGCTTTCCTCCTTGCCACTCTACCACTCCGTATCCTGTCAATCGGGATCCGGGATCAATCCCCAACACTCGAATCATGGATTTCTGCCAAGCCCCTTCTGTCGTTTAACTCAACCAGAATGCTATCTGAAAATAAAAAAGGCGGGATTGAGCTTTACTCAACTCCGCCTGCATCATACCGTTTGATCACCAGCATCAGCCAGAAGCTTATGCTGCTTGAAAAGTCGTCAGCCCAGCTTTTCCATCACTTCATCAGGAATATCTGCATTAGTGTACACGTTCTGCACATCATCCAGATCTTCAAGAGTGTCGATGATTTTCATCACTTTTTCTGCCGACTCAACATCCAGGGATACCGTCGTCGACGGCACCATCGACACATCAGCAGTTTCCGGTGTTAGACCTGCCGCCACCAGAGCTTCCTTCACTGATGAAAAATCTTCAACTGCCGTCTGAACTTCGAGAGAGCCATCGTCATTCGTAATAATGTCCTCCGCTCCTGCCTCCAGAGCTGACTCCATGACCGAGTCCTCATCCACTCCGACAGGGAATGTGATCACCCCCGTCTTATTGAACAGATAGGCCACAGAACCGTCCGTACCAAGATTTCCACCGTACTTGGTAAATGCATGACGCACTTCAGCCACCGTACGATTGCGGTTATCAGTCATAGCCTCGACATAGATTGCCACTCCGTTTGGCCCATATCCTTCATAGGTCAACTCGTCGTAGTTATCACCATCTGCTCCACCAACACCTCTTTGAATAGCCTTGTCGATGGTATCCTTCTTCATGTTGACAGTAAGCGCCTTGTCTATCACGAGACGCAGGCGGGGGTTGTCTTCAGGCACCCCGCCACTTTTTGCTGCAACCGTGATCTCCCGGATCAGCTTGGTGAAAATCTTGCCGCGCTTAGCGTCCTGGGCTGCCTTCCGGTGTTTGATATTGGCCCATTTACTATGCCCCGCCATGAAATACTCCGCTTAACTCTCTTCTCTTCAAATACACTAAACTTTTGGACTGCCTTAACCCAGCATCAACTTCCTGCAGATTCTTTCTTGCGCAGGCGAATATTCAGCTCACGCAATTGCTTCTGATCCACCTCTCCCGGCGCATGAGTCAACATACACATAGCACTCTGGGTCTTCGGAAATGCAATCACTTCGCGGATAGAGGTAGCACCTGTCATCAACATCACCAAACGGTCCAGACCAAATGCCAGACCTCCATGAGGAGGACAACCAAATTTCAAAGCATCCAGCAAGAAACCGAATTTGTCTTCAGCTTCCTCATCTCCGATACCAAGAATTTTCAGCACTGACGCCTGCATTTCCGCATCATGGATACGAATAGAACCACCGCCAAGCTCGGTACCGTTAAGGACCATATCATAGGCACGAGACAGCGCAGTTTCAGGATTCTTCTGTAGATCTTCTACCGAACAGGCAGGGGCCGTAAATGGATGGTGAATCGCCGTCCAACCACCTTCACCGTCTTCTTCAAACATCGGGAAATCGACAACCCAGCAAGGCGCCCATTCTGATTCAAACAGATTGAGATCATGCCCCAGTTTCACCCTCAGAGCTCCCAGGGACTCATTAACCACCGTTGTCTTGTCAGCACCGAAGAACACCAAATCTCCAGTTTCAGCCTGAACACGATCCAGAATATTGTTTACCGCATCTTCAGGAAGGAACTTGAGGATCGGAGACTGCAAGCCCTCCATTCCCTGGGAAAGGTCATTGACCTTGATATAGGCCAGCCCTTTAGCCCCATAGATACCAACGAACTTGGTGTAATCATCAATCTGCTTACGTGACAGCAGCTCTCCGCCTTTCGGCAGACGCAATGCCGCGACTCTGCTGCGTTTGTCATTGGCCGGCCCACTAAAGACCTTGAATTCCACATCCTTCAGAAGGTCATCAACATCCACCAATTCCAACGGAATACGAAGGTCCGGCTTATCGGAACCGTACTTGTTCATCGCCTCTGAGAACGGCATTCTCGGGAAATCTGGCAATTCAATTGACAACAATTCCTTAAACATGTCCCGAACCATCTTTTCCGTGATGCCCATAATGGCATTTTCGTCCAGGAAAGAGGTTTCAATATCCACCTGAGTAAACTCAGGCTGGCGATCAGCACGCAAGTCTTCATCACGGAAACACTTTGCGATCTGATAGTAGCGATCGAATCCGGACATCATCAGCAACTGCTTAAACAACTGCGGAGACTGGGGCAAAGCGAAAAAACAACCTTCATGAGTACGACTAGGCACCAGATAGTCACGCGCACCTTCCGGAGTAGCCCGAGTCAGGATAGGCGTTTCGACATCCAGAAATCCGTTATCATCCAGGAAGTTGCGGATATAACTGGTTACCTTGGAGCGGAACCTCAGCTTGTTCAGCATTTCGGGACGACGCAAGTCCATATACCGGTAGCGAAGGCGAACATCCTCACCTACATCGCTATATTCATCCAGCGGGAAAGGAGGAGTCTGGGCTCGGCTCAAAACCTCAAGCTCCTTTCCAAGCACCTCAACCATACCAGTCGGCATATCAGGGTTAGTGGTACCTTCAGGACGGGCGCGCACTCTGCCTTTTACGCTGACCACAAATTCACTACGCACACTGTCGGCGAGACTGAATGCTTCGGGAGTATCAGGATCAACTACGATCTGAGCAACCCCATCACGGTCTCGCAAATCCAGGAAAATGACGCCACCGTGGTCCCGACGACGGTGAACCCATCCACAAAGAGTGATTTCCTGACCGATATGAGACTCATTAATGGCCCCACAATATTGACTGCGCATAATCTAATCCTGTTATTAATTTTGCCTATCGAATCGGGTATCGACGGGCCTGATTGGTCAAATCTGTCTGACGGAGATCAATACCCCGCCTTGATATTAATTGGCCTCAGCCGCTTTAGCACCAGAGCTTGCCCCACCTGCATCACCAGCAAGGTTTTTCTTTTTCCCGGTTTTAAAATCAGTCTCGTACCAACCGCTGCCCTTCAGCCGGAAGCCCGGCGCTGAAATTTTCTTTGTGAACTCTGGCTTTTCACAGCTTGGGCAATCGGTTAAAGGCGCCTCACTCATACTTTGCAAGACATCTTTTTCAAACCCACAGGCATTGCAAACGTATTCATAAATCGGCATCGCAAAAAAACCTCAACTAAGGCTACAATCAATACGGAATTCAACTCAGCGGGCGTCAAATCAGCCTGCTCTTATAGTGTAACTTTTACTTACCGGGCCAAAATAATATTCATTCAGCCGTCGCCCCATACCTGCATCGGACTTCACCGAGTGCTCGGGCCGCAAAAAAGCGCTGTATTATAGCGATATTTTTTACTAAAAGCAGTCCCATTGCGCGCCCTCCCGTGCCACGCCTCACAAATCTCAACCAATTAAACTTTGCTCAAATTGGGCACCACCTCTATCATGCGAGGTTTGCTCAACCCCAATCTTGCCTAAGGAACAGCTTTCTTTGACCTCCCGCGCAGAACAAAAACGCCGAACCCGGCAGGCCTTAATGGATGCTGCACTCAATCAGCTGGGACAGGACAAACACTTCACCAGCCTAAGCCTGAGAGAAGTTACCAGGGAAGCAGGCATTGCCCCAACCTCCTTTTACCGTCACTTTCATGATTTAGAGGAACTTGGGCTTGCGCTGGTCGATGAAGCCGGAGTAGCGCTACGCCAACTAATGAGGCAAGCGCGTCAGCGTATCGCAAAAAACGGTGGGGTTATTGATACATCGCTCAACACTTTTTTTGAGTTTTTGAACGAAAATCCCAACCTATTCAGACTACTCCTTCGTGAGAGAACGGGGGTGTCGGCCAGATTCAGGAATGCGATACAAGCCGAAATTGAGCACTTCATCGCCGAGTTAACAGCTGATCTGTCAGGATTCGGAGAAGGAACCAATCGCGCCCTGCGCCAACCCCGACTGGCTGCTGAAGCGATTGTCATCATCGTATTCCATGGCGGCAACGAAGCCCTGGACAATCCAGAAGAAAACATTCCGCTACTGAAACAAAGATTGGCAGGACAACTAAGGATTATATTATCGGGGGCCAGGGCCGATCAGGCCAGATAACTCAAGCAGCTTGATAGTCAATTGCCTGGCTGCTCAATACCTCTCCCATCATGCCTTTGATTCTTGCGAGCTCAGCGTCGTCATAAGCTGTCGGCGGCACTTTACCCCAAACAGGACCTGGCCAGGCAACATCCGACGGAAATCTAACAATATGATGCAGATGGAGCTGGGGCACCATGTTGCCTAGGGCAGCAACATTTAGTTTATGCCCGTGAAAACAGCCCATTATGCACCGCCCTAACAGAGATGACTCTTGCAGCACCTGCACTTGCTGTTCTTCCGGCAACTCATACACTTCACGAATTCCGGCGACCCGTGGCACCAAAATAAACCAGGGGTAGTGACTGTCATTCATAAGCAATAAACGACACAGCGGAAAGTCACCCAGCCAATGGCAGTCTTCCGCCAAGCGCTCATGCAAATCAAACACAGTCACCCCCATAATTTACAGATCGATCAATATTGACGCACACTCAACCCACGACCAATGCCGTAGTATTGAAAGCCCTTGCTTGCCATGCGCTCGGGATCGTAAAGATTACGACCGTCAAATATAACCGGCTCATTCAAGACAGCCATCACTTCATCGAAATCCGGAGAGCGGAACTCCTTCCACTCGGTACAAATAACCAGACAGTCCGCACCTTTCAGCGCCTGCTCTTTGGTTCCGCACAGAGTCAGATTATCCCGGCTACCGTATATGCGCTGAGTTTCCTTCATGGCCTCAGGATCAAAGGCCTGAACCGATGCACCCGCTTCCCACAGTGCTTCAATCAATACTCGACTGGACGCTTCTCGCATGTCATCGGTATTTGGCTTGAATGACAATCCCCACAAAGCCACCGTTTTACCCTGCAGATCACCATAATGCTGTTTGATTTTCTCAAACAGAGACTGCTTCTGACGTTCGTTTACAGCCTCAACCGATCTCAGCAACACTGCGTCATAGTCGATTTCGGCAGAGGTTTGAACAAGAGCCTTAACATCCTTCGGAAAGCAGGAGCCTCCATAGCCACAGCCAGGATAAATAAAGTGGTAGCCGATACGGGGATCAGAGCCAATCCCCTTTCGAACCTGCTCTACATCAGCCCCTAACCGCTCAGCAAGGTTTGCTATCTCGTTCATAAAGCTGATCTTGGTTGCCAGCATTGCATTCGCAGCATACTTGGTCAGCTCAGCGGACCGAATATCCATGACCACCATGCGATCATGATTACGGTTAAACGGCTCATACACCTCACGCATAACGGCGACGGCCTTAGCACTTTCAACCCCCACAACGATCCGGTCAGGCTTCATGAAGTCAACAATTGCATCCCCCTCTTTCAAAAACTCCGGGTTCGATACAACGTCAAATGGAATATCAGCATCGCGAGAGGCTATTTCAGCCAGAATCGCATTTTTAACTTTGTCTCCTGTTCCCACCGGTACAGTTGACTTGTCCACCACCACCTTGTAATCGGTCATGTACTTTCCAACGGACTTGGCCACGGCAAGTACATATTTGAGATCAGCAGAACCATCTTCGTCCGGCGGAGTACCTACCGCGATAAACTGGAGCTGGCCAAATGCCACAGCCTCTTCTGCATCGGTTGTAAACTGCAAACGTCCGGCTTCGAAGTTATGCTTAACAATTGGCTCCAGACCTGGTTCATAAATAGGAATGATGCCGTTTTTCAGGTTCTCAATTTTGGCTTCGTCAACATCAACACAGAGTACATGATGCCCAACATCCGCCAGACAAGCCCCTGTTACCAAGCCGACATATCCGGTGCCAAAGATGGTGATTTTCATATTGTATTTGCCTTGTAAGGTGATTGATCTCGTAAAATCTAATTAGCTACTCTGACGACGGGTTGGCAGAACCGCTTCCCAGTCCAGTGCCGACTTCACGATAACTTCAAGGTCATCGTAGTCAGGCTCCCAGCCCAGCACCTGCTTAACCTTATCATTTTTAGCAATCAACGCTCCCGGATCTCCTGCCCGCCGACCGACTTCTTCTACAGGGAAATCATTTCCAGACACTTTTTTGACAACATCAATCACTTCCTTGACCGTAAACCCGCGACCATAGCCACAGTTCAGAACATTGGACTCACCGCCCTTGCTCATATAGTCCAAAGCCATCACATGAGCTTTCGCCAAATCATCTACGTGAATATAGTCCCGAATACAGGTGCCATCACGAGTTTCATAATCGGTACCAAACACTTTCATGCCGTCACGCAATCCTTGAACACACTCACAAGCCACTTTGATCAAGTGCGTTGCAGCTGGAGTTGCCTGACCAATGCGACCCTCCAGGTCGGCGCCTGCAACATTGAAATACCTCAGAATGGTGTACTTCAGGTCAGTGGCAAATGCGAGATCCTTAATCATCATCTCGCTCATCATTTTTGTGGCGCCGTAAGGGTTAATCGGTGCCAGCGGAGTCTCTTCGGTAATAATGGTATTCTCAGGCATCCCATAAACTGCTGCCGTGGAGGAAAACACCATGTACGGAACCTTGTACTTTTGGATCTTCTCCAGAAGGTTCAATGTATTACGCGTATTGTTTCCGTAGTACTTAAGTGGATTTTCCACCGACTCAGGCACCACAATATTGGCAGCGAAATGCAGTACGGCCTCGAACTGATGGCTGGCAAAAACATTTTCCAATTCTTCGGGATTGGACAAGTCCCCGACAACCAGCTCCCCATAGGTCACTGCCCAGGGAAACCCTGTGGACAAATTATCAAAAACAACAATGTCGTGACCCGCTTCACCCAACTGGCGAACTACATGGCTTCCAATGTATCCCGCACCACCTGTTACCAGTACTTTCATACCTGTTCCTTAGCCGTTTCAAATTAGTTTAAATATTACGATCAGTTTTCTTTTTTGCCAGCCGGCGCTCACGAAAGAAATCGCTGATTATCGCTGAACATTCTTCCTGCAGTACGCCGCCCTGCACATCAATCGACCAGTTAAAAGGATGCTGGTCGAGCAAATTGGCCTGACTGCTTACAGCTCCCGCCTTAGGCTCCCTGGCACCATACACCAGCCTAGAAACCCTTCCGTGCACCATTGCCCCCACACACATCGCGCATGGCTCGAGGGTCACATACAGTGTTGCACCCGGGATACGATAGTTATTCACTTTTTCGCAGGCAAGTCTGAGCGCCACAATTTCAGCATGGGCCGTCGGATCATGACTTTCGATTGGCTGGTTAAAGCCTCCAGCCAACATCTCCCCATCAAGAACCAATACTGCGCCGACCGGCACTTCACCGCAATCATAGGCCTGCCGGGCGTAGCGAAGAGCTTCCTGCATCCAACGCTCATCATCTTTACAATCATTTTGACCCAATATTTGCCCTATTGATCGTCTATCACCGAACCATCATCATTCAACGCCATAGTAAGCCTACAATAGCGACATTTTCCGGCAAAGCCCCTTACCCCTGAGCAAATGGAAAGCGACAAGCTTTATCCAACACAAAACAACCACAGTGGCAACCAAAAGTAGTCGGGACCAAAATTTACACACCCGTCTCCTGTATTGCTCTTTAGCTAGTATACCCAGACTCAACGATCACAGTAGAAATAGAATTAGCTACCTACCAATAACACTTCTATCAAAAATTGTCGGAACATTTTTCTTAGCCCAATCAGTAAAATAGGACTGCAACTGTATTGAACCGAACTCGGATAAATGCCCCTCGTCTCTATGCAGCGGCATCCCGTTCAAAGTATAGGTGCAACGCTCCCCGCTACAAAACAGACCATTTTGCTCAAAGAAAAGCACATCAGGATTAGTCTTAGCAATAGACTCAATCAGTGGAAGAAAACTTTTGTATAAGTCTTTTCGATCCTTTGCTGCAAAGGAACAGTCTCTAGCCACCCTTCTGATAGGGGTTGTAAAGCAAGCTTTTGGATTAAATCCTGGCTTGATATGAGGAGTAAATATAATTACCCGGATACCCATATTTTCCAAATAGCTCACCCTTGTGCGGAGGGCTTCAATGTATGCTTGATCCGGCTCACGACTCAAACCATCTATCACAGCAAACTGTATGGAGGGCTCATTTTCAATCAACTTATCTATAAATTTTCGCTGCTTCGCAGCCCTATCCAGATAACAAGGGTGTTTGCTATCAACACCTACATATCTGCGATTATCTCCCGCAAAATCACAAGTACCAATCGATACGATAGTGTGATGAGTCAGCAACGAATTATTTACAAACCCTGGGTATAGTTGATTTGCATAACTATTACCCAAAATAATCAGTGTTGGTTCCCTTTTATCGCTTTTCATACAAAACCACCAACGCATCTGGGAAACATCTTGAAAAGGGAACTCATTGAGACATATATCATTCATAGTATACTCCCAAAGAGGCCCCATAAACTGATGCCTTACTTCTTCACTGAACTCACTTTCAACGACTACAGACCGATCCGCAAGCCCTCCCTTGGAATACACATAACCACCAGAAAGCGCTGCACACAAGCTCACGATCACAAGGAAATTTACATATCTTTTTCCAGAACTATGCCGAACATTCAGCTCAACAAACTTATAGGTCGCCCAAGCAAGAACTATTGATGCAATAATTGCATATATCTTGAACTGTCTATCTGGGGTTTGACCTTCAGCGATGGCTCCAAATGATAAGATCGGCCAATGCCACAGATATAAAGGAAAGCTGATCAATCCAAACCAAACAAATATTTTACTTGCAAGAATTTTACGATTTATTGACGCCTTCATTCCTGCCATGATTACAAGTGCTGTACCGACAACAGGCAATACAGCCCACCATCCTGGAAACGAGTAGTCTTTATTTGTCATGAGTATTGATACACCCAAAAGAAGAGAACCCACCAATGAAAATCCATTTGCCATCGATACGGTCATCACTGACGGCGTGATGAATTTATGCAAGGTCATATAGGCCAACAGCCCCCCAACAGAGAGCTCCCAAAACCTTGTTACAGGCCAATAGAAAGCAGCTACAGCGTCATAACGAATGATGAAGATATTAAGTAAAAAGGAAACGGCCAACACACCTGTTGTACATAGGAGGAAACCCGATCGTTTAAAACTGGATAACCATAGAAGCAATGGCCAAAATATATAATACTGCTCTTCCACCCCCAGACTCCATAAATGGAGTAGCGGCTTCATTTCAGCAGCACCATCAAAATACCCACTCTCACCCCAAAGAATGAGATTAGAAACGAATCCAGTTCCTGCAACTACGTGCTTTCCTATCTGCTCATATTCATCAGCCAGCAAAGCAAACCAACCAAATACCAAGCAGGACAACAACACGATCAAAAGGGCGGGAAAAATCCGCTTGATTCTCCGGGCATAGAATTCAAGAAAACTAAATGTGCCTCTATCGAGATTCGAAAATATAATTGATGAAATCAAGTATCCCGATATTACAAAGAAGATATCGACCCCAACAAAGCCGCCTTTTATTTTTCCCGGGAAGGCATGAAACAACACCACTGAGATAACAGCTAAAGCCCTTAAACCATCTATATCAGGACGATAGTCTGGTCGAAGCATATGCTCCTTGCTAGATGATATTTGCACTATTAAAACTTATCTGATTTCTATAACTAAATAAAAGAATCGAATTTAGCCGGTGCACACTTCATAGCCAGCCCATGCGTGATCAAGAACCAAACCTCTGACCAGACTACTGGAAACTGAAACAGCCAAATCCACAAAAAATATATACCATCGCATTACCGCCGACATAGCATCCAACAAATTGTAAAGATACTTCTGTGCGGCAATGCGACAAACTAACAACTATGTCTAGCTGCTAGCCTCTACTCCCACTCAATAGTGGCAGGCGGCTTGGAGGAAACATCGTAGGTCACTCGCGAGATGCCGGAAATTTCATTGATAATCCGGTTAGATACTTTTTCCAGCATGTCATATGGCAAATGGGCCCAGCGAGCGGTCATAAAGTCGATGGTTTCCACAGCTCTGAGAGCTACGACATATTCATATCGACGGGCATCCCCCACCACGCCAACGGATTTGACGGGTAGAAAGACCGCAAATGCCTGAGATGTTTTGTGATACAACTCCGCTCTGTGCAGCTCTTCAATAAAAATAGCATCTGCCTGCCGCAGGATATCGGCATATTCCTTTTTCACTTCACCAAGAATACGCACACCGAGACCGGGACCAGGGAAAGGATGGCGATAGACCATATCGTATGGCAGACCGAGTTCCAGACCAATTCTGCGTACTTCGTCCTTAAACAGCTCCCGCAATGGTTCAACCAGCTTCAGTTCCATATCTTCTGGCAAACCACCTACGTTGTGGTGAGACTTGATGACATGCGCCTTGCCGGTTTTGGCCGCAGCAGATTCGATGACATCAGGATAAATAGTGCCTTGCGCCAACCATTTAACGTTCTGGATTTTGGTGGCTTCAGCGTCAAATACTTCAATGAAGGTGTGCCCGATAATCTTGCGCTTCTCTTCAGGATCACTTACTCCTGCCAGTTTACCCAGAAACTGATCCTGGGCATTGGCGCGAATTACCTTGATCCCCATATTCTTCGCAAACATATCCATCACCTGATCGCCTTCGTGAAGGCGCAGCAGACCGTTGTCTACGAATACACAGGTCAGTTGATCCCCAATGGCTTTGTGCAGAAGCGCTGCAACAACAGAGGAATCCACCCCACCGGAAAGCGCGAGCAGGACTTTGTCCTCGCCGACCTGGGCACGGATTTGCTGTACCGCGTCTTCAATAATCCTGCCTGGCGTCCACAACTGCTCACAACCACAGATACCAACAACAAAGCGCTCAAGAATACGCAATCCCTGCAGTGTGTGTGTCACTTCCGGATGGAACTGCACCCCATACCAAGGCTTGCTCTCATGCTGCATGGCCGCAATCGGGGCGCTTTCCGTTGATGCGCTCAAAACAAAGTGTTCCGGCAATCCAACCACTTTGTCACCATGACTCATCCATACGTCCAACAGAGGAGCACCGTCCTCATCCACATGATCCTTCACATTTTCAAACAGACCCGACTGCTCACGCACCTTCACCTGGGCGTAGCCGAATTCTCTTTTATCAGAACCGGCCACCTTGCCACCCAGCTGCTCAGCCATGGTTTGCATCCCATAACAAATACCAAACAGCGGCAGATCCATGGAAAACAGACATTCAGGAGCTCGTGGTGTATTAAGCTCAGTTACCGACTCCGGTCCGCCGGCCAGGATAATACCTTTCGGATTGAATTCTCGAATATCCTCCTCACTCATATCATAGGGATAAATTTCACAGTAAACCCCGATTTCCCGAACACGCCGAGCAATCAGCTGGGTGTACTGAGAGCCAAAATCCAGTATCAGGATACGATGAGAATGAATATTTACGGACATTCGTGTCTTTCCTCAGCTAAAAACAAGAGCGGGGCCATGGAGCCCCGCTGATCAAAAACAAACCCGGTAAACCTTAGCCTGCCCTGTAGTTGGGGGCTTCCTTAGTAATCGTGACATCATGAACATGACTTTCACTGATTCCGGCATTGGTAATACGGGTAAATTGCGGTTTGGTACGCATTTCCTCAATGGTTCGGCATCCGGTATACCCCATGGAGGCTCGAACCCCGCCCATCAATTGATGAACAACATGAGTCAGAGGCCCCTTGCTGGCAACCCGACCTTCAATTCCTTCGGGAACCAGTTTTTCAACGCCTGAACTCGCATCCTGGAAATAACGGTCGCTACTGCCCTGGTTTTGCGCCATGGCCCCAAGCGATCCCATTCCACGATAGGCTTTATAACTACGCCCCTGGAACAGTTCGACTTCACCTGGAGATTCATCAGTTCCCGCCAACAGGCCTCCAACCATCACGCAGTAGGCACCTGCTGCAATCGCCTTGGCGATGTCACCGGAAAACCGGATACCACCATCAGCAATTAAAGGCACCCCGTGAGGCTTCAACGCTTCCGCCACATTGGCAACGGCAGAGATTTGCGGCACACCGATACCGGCGACGATTCGGGTGGTACAGATAGAACCGGGACCAATACCGACCTTGACAGCATCAGCACCAGCCTCGACCAACGCCAGAGCCGCTTCAGCCGTCGCGATATTGCCGCCGATCACCTGAACTTCAGGAAAATGCTGTTTCACCCAGCTAATCCGGTCCAATACGCCTTTGGAATGGCCATGCGCCGTATCCACTACGATAACATCAACGCCTGCTGCGGCCAGTGCGGCCACCCGCTCATCGGTACCGGCACCGGTACCTACGGCAGCGCCGACTCGCAGTCTGCCCTGCTCGTCTTTGCTGGCGTTGGGAAAGTCGTGAGCTTTCTGGATGTCCTTCAGGGTAATCAGACCTTTCAGTTCAAAATCGTCATTGACGACCAGCACTTTTTCAATTCTGTGACGATGAAGCAGGTTCTTCACTACTTCAATGTCAGTCCCCTCTTTCGCTGTGACCAGCTTTTCTTTAGGGGTCATTAATTCGGAGACTTTCTTATTCAGATCGTTCTCAAAACGTATATCACGCCCGGTAATAATCCCCACCAGATCCTTGCCATCCACCACCGGCAATCCGCTGATGTTATTGGCCATGGTGATTTCCCGTACTTCTCTGACAGTGGTATTAGGCGTTACGGTGATCGGATCCTTGACTACTCCGCTTTCAAATTTCTTGACGGTGCGCACTTCCGCTGCCTGCTGTTCCACGGTCATATTCTTGTGAATAATCCCGATCCCGCCTTCCTGGGCCAGAGCAATAGCCAGCCGCGCCTCGGTGACAGTGTCCATAGCAGCAGACACCAGAGGCATGTTCAGGGTAATTTGCTTGGTCAGCTGGGTTTTCAGGCTGACATCTTTAGGGAGAACTTCGGAATATCCGGGGATGAGGAGAACATCATCAAACGTTAGCGCTTCCTGAGCCACTCGAAGCATATGAATCGCCTTTTTACTTTCAGGTAAGTTAATCGGACTATTATAAATTTTCAGGGCGGGCCAGTAAACTTGCGGACTACACTAATGTCCGATTAATTTCCCGGAATTGCCTCACAGGTGAAAAATCGTTCAGATATTCGGCATAAATCGGCACGCTTCCTCAACTTCCGCTGTTTTATTGATCATTAACTCTGACCACATAAATTTATTGGCCGACAAGGATATTAATTGAATCGCCTCCCGGTATAATCAACAGCTTACTATGAGAAGCCAGTCAAACAGACTCTTCCGAAAATACCTAACCGATTGCCCAGGACAGCTTCAAGCCAGCTTATGAATGAACTTTCACCGAAAGCAGACTCCATGCAGCGCCCTCTTACTGTAACCGAACTCAACCGACAGGCGAGAAACCTGCTGGAAGTGAGTTTCATGCATGCATTGGTCGAAGGTGAGATTTCCAACTTCAGCGCCCCCAGCTCAGGTCACTGGTACTTTACTCTCAAAGACGACAAAGCCCAGGTACGCTGCGCCATGTTTCGTAATCGCAACATGTTTCTGCGAGAACGACCCAAGAACGGTGACGCGGTGACACTCTATGCCAAGGTCAGCCTTTATGAAGGTCGTGGCGAGTACCAACTGATAGTTGAGTCGCTGGAGGCCGCAGGAGAAGGCGCTCTGCGACGCGCCTTTGAAGAACTAAAGGCCAAATTATTAAGGGAAGGGTTGTTCGATGAGCAGCGTAAAAAGCCCATTCCCCGGCTACCGAAACGGGTTGGTGTAGTAACCTCTCCGACTGGCGCTGCCATCAGAGACATCATCAGCGTCCTGAAAGCAAGATTCCCCGCCCTGCCCGTTTTAATACTTCCTGTACCTGTGCAGGGAGTGGAAGCCGCGCCAGCGGTGGTAAAGGCAATACAAACGGCTAACCGGGATCAGTTGTGTGATGTATTGATTGTCGGCAGGGGCGGCGGTTCTCTGGAAGACCTCTGGGCCTTTAATGAAGAGATCGTCGCAAGAGCCATCGCTGACAGCCATATCCCGATCGTCAGCGCCGTCGGCCATGAAACCGACTTCACGATTGCAGACCTGGTAGCAGACTGGCGGGCTCCCACCCCCTCGGCGGCCGCTGAAAAAGTCAGTCCGGACTACCGTGACTGGCTGGAACGCTTTCATCAGTACCAAAACCGTTTGGATTTCCAGATTACCCGGGTTATTCGCCAGAAACGGCAGAAAACCACAGAACTCGGCGCTCGACTGAAGCATCCTGGCAGACGGTTACAGGAATTGTCTCAGCGTGTAGATGACATCGAAATACGCCTGCAGCGAACCATGCGGTCACGACTGCAGACGCTTAATGACAGGCTGAGCGGTGCCCACCACCGCCTGGGACTGATTCATCCCGAGAAAAGAATTCGCCAGGGACATGAAAATCTGAGCGCAATCCAGGCGCGACTGCAGCGGGCCATGCACTCTCTGCTGACGTCGAAGCAACAGCATCTGGCCCGAACCGTGGCCTTCATGGAAGGTGTCAGTCCTCTGGCAACATTGAGCCGCGGGTTTTCTATTACCTCCAATGCCGCCGGTGAGATTCTCAGGCATTCTGACCAGGTTACCGTCGGGGAGCAAATTACCACTCGCCTGAACCAGGGCACTTTGACCTGCACGGTGACTGCTGCAATTCCCGAGGGTTCGTAACCCTGTCAACTGAACACCACTTCCATGGATATTCCAGGGTCACGGTTCGACGTTATTGATCCTTAATCGGTAATAGAAAGTGCGCCCTGGCCAATGCTATTGGCTCTTGTTTCTTTTTCTGCCAGGCACTGACACTAACATTGGCAACGCGATTTCCCTGACGCGTCAAACGACATTCAGCATAGGTTTCCTGATGAAAGCCGGCTCTGAGGTAATCCAGAGAGAAATCAACGATTCTTGGTAAATCATCGATCTCAAGGAATATTGCGAGATGGAAAGCTGCCGCAATTTCCATGAAACCACCGATCACGCCACCATGAATGGCTGGCAAAATAGGATTTCCCAGATTCTGATCCCTCTTGGGCAGGACAAATACAACTTCATTTCCAAAGCGCTCACACCTCACTCCCAGAGTCTGGGCGTACGGAATGGTTTGCAACAGTTGATTGTAATCACCTGATTGATGTGCTTTTTGCACCAGACTCTGCAAATTACTCATTGCCAGCCCCCTCAATCTGCTTCCAAAACCAGTCGGGGGACGCCTGACGACCAATTCTCATAAATGTGGCCACACATTGGGCGACAGACACATCCGGATCACGCTGAAATGCTTCGCAACGGGTGAATATGATCGTATTGGTAATCCGATAACAGGTCGCTCTGGCATATACGGATTTTCCCGGCTCCGCAGGACGCATGTAGTCCACACGCAAATCAAGCGTGGGACAAAGTTCGAGTTCAGGGAGACAGCAAAGCACACTCGCCCCGGAAGCAGTATCCATCAGCGTCGTAATCGCCCCGCCATGAATAACACCGGTATCCAGGTTGCCGATAATTTTCTGATGGTAAGGCAGTTCCAGCTCCAACCCTTGCGCATTGGCACACATTGGAGTGATGCCAAGCTCCTGGCATTGCTTCAGACTACCGATAAATCGCTCAACATACCCCAGACGAACCGGGTCGTTGGTCCAAGCTTCATACTGCTGCATAAGACCTCATACTCTCCAATTTATTCTCATTCTCGATGATTTATTTTCATTCTCGCCAATCTATTCTCATGGTTGTCTTTTTCAGACAACCAGACTGACTTAAACCATCCTTGTCAGGACCCCTTCGTCTCTTCAAAGGATTTTCCTGCTCTCAGAGCTTTCAACGCTCTGGACCTGAATTCCCGGTGATACAGAACCAGTACCACCAACGTGGTGACGACCATAAACAGCACGGGATGAATAAACCACGTAAGGACAGCCATACTGTAATAATAGGAGCGCAAGCCGAGGTTAAATGCATCTCCCGCGAGATTCGCAATCCTGGTGGCATTGGAGGCCAAGGCCTCGCGGGCACCGGAGCTGACTTTATCCTCGAAGGTCATGGGCGCACTTCCAACCAGGACAGAACAGAAATTGTATTGCCGCATGGACCAGGTAAATTTGAAAAAGGAGTAAATAAAAACGGCGCACAGCAATACCAGCTTGATTTCCCACATCAGTTTATTACCGGTGGCAACCCAGGGGACTTCCGCAAACACTGACATCGCAGTATCGGCATACCCCAATGCTGTCAACAAACCTGCAAGTATCAACAAACTACTGGAGGCAAAGAAGGCACCGTTTCGCTCCAGATTACCCACTACTGATGCATCGGCAATCCGGGCGTCTCGCATCAACATGCGTCGCATCCAGTCGCCTCGATATAGATCCAACGTATTGGACAGGCATGGACGTGTCCGCGCCCAATAGTTGGAGCCATGGGTATAGCCCACCGTGCACAAGAAAAACCAGATCAGGGCAATAAGATCAAGAACTTCCATACCTTCCATAACTTCCCGTTCACTATTCATTATGATTGGATCTGCTACCATATGGACCCAGATCACCCGTATGAGACAAGGTTAGCAGCAGGCAAGAATATAAGATCGTTATTTTCGGCCTTTAACCTGACCTCGAAAACTAGCAATTATGCGCACCAAGGTCCTGTCAAAGCCTGCACTGGCCACCTAAGATCAGTCACCTGAACCAATTTGTCGCATATTGTGATAGAAACAGAACTAAAAATCATGAAAAGAACTACTTCAAATAGCATGAGCACTGTCTGCCACACCAACGTTTCCCACTACACCAACGTTTCCCACTACACAAATGGTTCCCACCACACCAATGCTTCTTTCAAGCACCATGTATTCGCTCGAGTACTCCAGTGGCTGATCGGGCTATTTTTTATCACCACACTGGCCGGCTGTTCGGTTAACCCCGTTACCGGAAAGCGCGAACTGATGCTGATCAGTGAGCAACAAGAGTTGGCCATTGGTTCGGAACAGTATGGACCCGCCCAACAATCCCAAGGCGGGCGTTATGTCGTCGACCCGGAACTTACGTTCTATATCAAAAGCGTCGGACGCAAGTTGGCAAGTGTCAGCGACCGGCCCGATTTACCCTATGATTTTGTGGTTCTAAACAATTCCATTCCGAATGCCTGGGCGCTGCCTTCGGGCAAGATCGCGGTCAATCGGGGGCTGCTGGTCAAACTGGAAGATGAAGCGCAACTGGCAGCCGTACTGGGACACGAGATTGTCCACGCCGCAGCCCGACATAGTGCAAAACGCCTGCAGTCCAACTTGCTGATCTCGGCCACCGTTGCCGGATTGGGAATGGCGCTGGATACCGATTACAAAGATCTGATTGTCGGCGGTGCAGCGCTCGGGGCATCCCTGGCCGTCGCCAAATATGGCCGGGATCATGAATTGGAGTCCGACCACTATGGTATGAACTACATGGCCAAAGCAGGCTATGACCCTCAAGCTGCAGTGGAGTTGCAGGAGCTTTTCGTCGAACTATCCAAAGGGCGCTCGCAAGGTTGGCTCGACGGACTATTCGCCTCCCATCCCCCATCCCCTGAGCGAGTGACCGCCAACCAGAAGACTCTCCAAAACCTTCCGGCAGCCAGTTTCCGTGGTCGTAAAGAATTTACAGAAGCTACCGCACGATTGAAACGAACCGTTCCCGCGTATGAAGCTTATGAAGGAGGACTCAAGCTCCTAGAGAAGAAGGACTATCAGGGAGCCCTATTGAAAGCTGACCAGGCACTCAAGATCGAACCTGAAGAAGCCCTGTTTTACTCCTTAAAAGGTGACATCTATAAAGCCCGTGGGGATAACAAAAAAGCGGAAGAAAACTACAACCGGGCCGTTAGCTTGAATCCCGAGTATTTTGCCAACTATCTCAAACGAGGCGTATTGAACAAGGAAAGCGGAGACACCAAGCAAGCCGAGCAGGACCTGAAGCAGGCCAACGACCTTTTGCCCACGTCAGTCGCCTATCTGGCATTGGGTGATATAGAGCAGGAACGCAACAATCCTGAAGCGGCTTTGGGATTCTACGAAAATGCGGCGCAAGGCACAGGAAAAATCGGCCAGGAAGCCAAACTAAAATTCTCCCAACTGGACCTGCCTCGCAACCCGGATAAGTATCTACTGATAAATCAAATGAGCGATAAGCGTCAACGTGCGTTCCTGGCATTGAGCAATCGTAGTGCCCTGCCGATGGCAGATGTAACGGTGGAGATCACTCTCATTAACAATGCGGGATGGATTCTTAAGAAGGAAACCATGTCATTCGGGGCAATTGACGCAGGCTCTCAATCCAGACCCCAGTTCAGCAAGCTGGCAACCCAGGCACTTAATAGCAAGGAGCTCAAGTTGATCACGAAGATTCAGGAATACAAGCTTAAGTAGCTTTTTTAATTAGGTAGCTTTCTTAATTAGGCTGCCTTCTTAATATGAGAATGCAGCCAATCTCAATAAGGGTAGCTATTACCCTAAAAAACAAAAAGGAGGCTTAGCCTCCTTTTTTATTGATAATCGCAATGATGGATTATCACAGAAATTTAAAGAATCACATGTACCCGTTTGCCATTCAGGACAAGCCCGAAATGTTGTGCAATCTGGTTCTTTCCAGCTTGCACCAGACGGGAAACCTCCCTGGCACTTAGATCCTCCGGAATATTACCCGGTACCAGTTCTCTTAACTCTCCGGCAAAAGAATAGAAGCCCAAAGTCATTCCACTAGAATGAACAACGCGTTTCGACTCTCTTTCTATTTTCCAGTCCACTGAGGGTATCCATTGGTTTATCTATGAATTCAGGAACTTAGTCTAGTGACTCATTATGGTGCAGTCTGTAGTGACTTCCCGAATACTTCGGAAACTGCTTATTTCACGATAATTTTTCAGTATTGGAGAGGAGAAAATCCAGAAAAGCCCGGTTCGCTTTTGACAGATAACCGTCCTTGCGCCAGGCAATGTTGAGATCGAGCCAGATCGGGGGATCGAATGACCTGGTAACCAGATCCCGATCTTCGGCCACGACCATGGCCAGCAATGTGGAAATGCCAAACCCTTGTTTGATAATGGACTTGATCAATGGAATCAGGTTGGTTTCAAAGCCGATATTCGGGGTAAATCCAGTAGTTTTCGCTAAACGGTCCACGACCTTGCGGTGAAAGTATCCCTCTTTAAACATCACCAGCTCTTCAGCAAAGAATGCTTCCGGCGTCACCTTATCCAACAGCGCAAAAGGATGGCTCTCATCCACGGTTACCAGCATTTCCTCCCGGATAAGAGGACGAGCTTCCAGTAACTCGGGGACGTCCTCCGCCACGATCACCCCCAAATCCAGGAGTCCCTGCTCCAACATCTGCTGCAATTGCCAGGTTCCCCCTTCAATCACTTCCAGATTCAAAGTGGGATGACGATACCGAAACGCCATCAGAATCGGAGGGAAATAGTAGGACCCCAGCATACTGGGAATCCCGACCCGGACTTCGCCCTTACTTAAACCTTTCAATTCCCGCATTTCGAGTTCGGCGTCATCGACCGCGCGGACGATTTTCTCTGCATGTTCGTATAAACGCAGCCCCTCATCCGTTAACGCAACCTTTCTGTCAGCCCGCTGGAATAGCGTTATACCGAGATCCTGTTCGAGCTTTCGAATCGACATACTGACAGCCGGCTGGGCCACACCAAGCATTTCCGCCGCTCTGGTAAAACTGGATTGTCGTGCAACCTCTAGAAAATAACGAAGTGGCTTTACATCCATAAGCATCTCTTATTGATTACATAAATTGGATATATTTTATTGATACAAGCCCTCTTCGTATAGTAGTCGCATCAACCTATTCATGCATTCACCAGGAGGTAAAGGGTGATTGAATCCGGAAGCCGGGCTTTTTGGCGAGGCACTCTGGCCATGTACATTGGCTCCTTTATGGTATTTGCCAATGTCTGGATGCCGCAGCCGCTATTGCCGGTCATTGCCCAGCAATTTGAGCTAACGACGTTGCAGGTCAGCACCAGCTTCTCAGTCACCACCCTCATGCTGGGGCTGTCACTCCTGGTTTATGGTCCGGTTTCCGATGCCTTGGGACGCAAAGGCATCATTCTACTGACGATGACCGGCGCCATGGCGACCACCTTTCTTCTCTCACAGGCTGGCAACTTCCAGGAGTTATTGTTACTCAGAGCCTTACAGGGATTCTTTCTCGGGGGCTTGCCCGCGATTGCCATCGCTTACTTGGGAGAAGAATACCGGCCCGATGCCGTCATCATGGCAGTAGGGTTATATATCAGCGGCAACACCCTAGGCGGAATCGGTGGACGACTGATTGGCGGGTTCGTTGGCGAATGGATGGGGTTGTCCTGGTCATTCGGTCTGATGGGCACCATCAGCCTGCTTTGTCTGCTTATCTTTATGTATCTACTGCCCCGCCCCCAGCATTTCTCTCCCAAACCGTTAAGACTGGGAACAGCATTTAAGGATCTTGGAGCTCATCTGCGGAACCCGCTTTTATTGACCTGCTTTATGATCGGTGGACTGAATTTCTTCATCTTCATCAATCAATACAGCTACATCACCTTCGTATTGAAGTCTGAACCTTACTCGCTCTCGTCAAAGTATATCGGCTTATTGTTCCTGACCTACCTTACCGGAACCTTTGGATCCGCCATATCAGGAAGGATTGCCAAACGACTATCGCAGCCGGTATGTATCGCCCTTGGTACGAGTATTTTGATGCTGGGATCTGCGGTGACTCTGATCCCCTCAATCTCCGCTATCATTACTGGGTTGCTGATCAACTGCTTTGGCTTCTTTCTGGCTCACTCGTCAGCCAGCAGTCTGGTCAATGCGAAAGCGACAACGGCGAAAGCGAGCGCCTCGTCTCTCTATCTGACCTTCTATTATCTCGGAGCCAGTACGGGAAGCCTCTATCTTGATCCTTTCTGGCAACATTTTGGTTGGACAGGCGTGGTGGCAGGCTCATGGATTGTCTTGAGCGTCGTTCTCGTGGCAGCCCTGCTTCTATATAGAAAAACAGAACGACATATGAAAACAGGACAACAAAAAAAGGAGAGCGATACATTCCAGCTCTTACCGGAATAAAGCCCTCTCCTATTATTCAGGAAGGTCTGTTGTCACATACTCAGGAAGATCTGTTGTCACATACTCAGGAAGATCTGCTATCACATATTGAGGAAGACCTGTCGTTGCATATTGCCCAGGCAGGATCTTCCTCAGAGCCGTTCTTTATAAAACAATCTTTTTTGAACGAGCCTTTTTAGAGCAGCCTTTCATAACCTTAACGACTACTCACATTGACCTGCTTCATAGATTCCAGAAGAGGACTCCTTCACCCAACTGGTCGTGCCTGAAAAGGCACCAATATAATCATTCCCGCCAAGGGTATAGTATCCAAATGCATAGTAGGCCCGTCCTGCCATCTGGTGGATAAGATTTGTGGCATTCCAGTCCTGACAGTCATTTCCACCACCAGATCCGGCACAAGCCGCAGGCTGCTGGGAGTACCAGGATCCTGGCACCCCTTCGTATAAAACGACGTTGCTCCAGGTATCAAACGAAGCACCGATATCCACTTCATCGCCATTAGCATAGGCTCTCAGATTCTAAGTACCTCCAGCATATGCACGACCAGCGGCAATGTGGGCATAGGGAGACCCCACCACCTCCTCACAGGTTTCTTCCGGGGCATCGGGATCAAATACTTCCACAATACGTGTCTTATTGGATGTATTGGAATCCGTATCGGTCGCCGAATAAGTACATTGATAGCTCCCGACAATATTGGAATCGACCGAGCTGCAATCAGCTGTGACAACGAGATTCCCATCTTCTGCATCAGTGGCCGTAGCACCAGGATCAACAAAACTGCTGCCAAGGGCAACCTTCAACGGATTCTCCCCTGCCAGAACAATCACAGGAAAACCTTCAGGTTCACCACCATCGCGACTATGACGATTAAAAAAAATCCCAAATAATATCCGGATAGCTGGGGCCGACCTTAACCGACCATTTGCCGTTATTACCCTCACCTCCACTGACCCAATAATGCCCATGGTCGGTATCCGAAGTATTGGGCGTCGCCAGCGGACCGTTCAGGATGACCGTTTCAACAACTGAGCGGGACGCAGTTGTTCCGTCCTGGGTATAGCGTTTATGCACACAACCATAGTCATCCTGATAATAGGGTGAGCACTTCGTGGAAGCCGCCTCTGCCTCGGCAGGCGTATCAAAATCCGGCATCCCGAAAACCTTTAGATGGGCATCACGAGCATTTTCAGCGGCAGTTATCAAAACAGTGCAGTCATTCTGATTGTTCAGCAACATCAGCGGAATGACATAGTTATCATTCAATTCGCCTTGCATATCCGAGACAACCCGACTGACACTGTGAAATGTTGCACTACCGGGACATTGTCCCGAAAGAGATACCGAAGCAGCATCTTCCCCATAAGGCAAACCCGCAGCCGAAGCGGCAGCCGCCCAATATTCATTGTGAGCCACTGCCGCTACCGCTGTCATGGCAGCTCCAGAGGAAAGCCCGGCAATGAACCGCCGGTTGGAATCAACGGTGAAGTTCGATTCAACCTGTAGCGCAATCTGATGCAGATCCTCGACTTCTCCACCACCCTCATGGCGATGATGCTCGAACCAAAAGCCCCAGCAGTTTTGATTACGTAACCCGTCATAAGAGGTTATGAAGGGAGTCACCAGAATAAAACCATATCGATCAGCCGCCTCTTTCATTCCCCAATCGCTCATGACATCGTCATCAGTTTGTTTACAGCCATGAAGCGTCATGACCATCGCTGCCGGGCCGCTTAGCCCATCAGGGATATACACCTGATAGTTCCTGGCACGCGAATCAGCATAACTTTGTTGTGGCAACGTATAAGAATAGGTTTGGGCAGCCTGGGCAATGCTGGATGTTGACAGCAGGGCCACTACCGCCATTAGCAGGCCCATATATTTCCTTATGACAGAGAGTGAATAGCGCTTGGTCATAGCCGACAGATTCATTGATTTGCTCCTTATTGGATTTATTTTTGCAAACGCAATGCTCGCCTTAGAAAACACCATGCCAACCTGGAATAAATCCAGCCAAATGGCCGTTTCCCGCAACCCGATGGCAGAATTGTACGGCCGATAATAATGGCCATATTCCGATAGTTCAGACACTTCAATCCGTAGAGAGGAAGAGAGGTTTAAATCTGTATGGATTGCCTGACAGAGCTGTCAGGCAGATAGGACACTCACATCAAATCCAGCAATCAGAACGCTGCCAATACCTTTAATATCCAATCATAGGTTGAGGCCGGATGCTCCTGCATAAAACAGTGTCCACCCGGATGCGCCTCCGCCTTAAAATGGCGGTTTACACGGCAGGCTTTTTTCGCCGAGCCAATAACAAAAGAATAAGTGTCAGTCCCATACAGCACATGGGTCGGCACCTTGATTCGACGAATCGAAGCCCAGAGTTTTCTCGGCAGCATATTGAAGTTTTCGGCTTCCCTAAGAGGAGGACACTTCAACCGCAATGTACCCATCTGGTCTTCCGCCAAAGCGTATTGCACATAGGCCTTGATTGCATCAGGCTGCCACCCCTTGAACATCCCTCTGTCGGTAAAATATTCCACAGCTTCCTGCTCATTGGTCCATTCATTGCGGCGGACAGCAGTTTTGGCAGCAAGTGGATTACTCAATTTCAGGCGAAGCACTTCAGACATTCGAAATGAAAATAGAATGGTTGAAGAGAACAGGATGGGATCCAGCAGCACCAGACTGGAAAACACTTCGGGATGCCGACCAGCCCACAATAAGGTGTTGACTCCCCCCATGCTATGGCCCGCACCAATCAGAGGAGCTTTCTGGTATTCGGAATCAAAAGAAGCCCACACCTCATTCGCCAGCTCCGCATTCCTGTTCCACCCCCAGTTCACCGAACCGCTATCACTGTCGCCATGTCCAAGCACATCGTGCAAAAACAGGTCGTACTTTTCAATCAAGCGAGATAACAGAGGCCAGTATGTCAGACCGCTAAAGCCGTTTCCGTGCATGAAGTGTATCACCGGCTTTCCGGTAGGTGCGGAGCGCCATCCCCGCAGCGTTACTTCAGAGTCCACCGGAAACTCCCAGGGCACCATCAGGTCCTGGGCATGCCCGAATATTTCATCATTTAAATTCAGAGAACTCACAGGTGTTTTCTACTTTCTGATTTTCTATTTTCAGGTTTTCTGGTTTTCTGGTTTTCTGGTGTCTAGGTAGTACCGTGGACATTATATGGCATCAGATTCAACCGAGCTTACCGGAATACTCTTCAGCCCCTGATCCCGCCACCAGTGGATAAACTTAAGCGTTTTGAATGCATCAAACCAACAATGAAAATGACGGGAAAAGGCATCTTCATTGGCAGACTGCCTGATGAGACCTTCTACCCTGCCGGTTAGACCCTGCTCATGACACCACTGCTTGGGCAATTCGGGATCCAGGCCATGGAAAACGATAACGGCCTGCATGTCCTTGCACAAAGATTCCGTCGCCATTTCCGGGCTTAACTGGTGATGCCAAAACACTTTCACCTGAGCCAATAACAATGCAAGCAATCGATATATATCAGGGTGATATTGCACAATCGCAGTATCCACGATGCCATTTGTAATGTCGTTCGTAATGTCATTTACATTCTGACGGGATGCATTGACTTCCAGCGCCGAACTCAGCGCAGGCCCGGTTCCAAATGGAACCCGCCGACTGATTCTCCCGCTCAATTCAATGGCCGCGCCGTCCAGCGAAATCACTGGCGCGATCTTGGACAACTTATTCAGAAAATAGAAGTCCTCTCCTGCCGGTCGGGCTGGCATGCCTCGCACTTTCAAATAAGCTTCGGCTCTGCAGGCGATGGTGCTGCCGATACTATGATACGCATAGGGGGAACCGGCTGTTTTAAGCCCGGTAACGTGCCTGTCCAGTTTTAACTGATAGCGCCGCATGGCTTCCTGCTGCCGCGCATCCCCCTCTTCCCGGTGAAAATGGGCATATACCGCTGCAGAGCACTTCATTCCCATCCCGGTGGTCTGCTGGAAATAGTCCCGGGGAAGCCGCGCATCAGCATCGGTATAATGAATCCAGCCGGATTTGATATTTCCAGAGTGAGACAGCACCAAAGCACAGTCTCCTCCCACTTTACGAGCCAGCCCAACCCCTTGTCTGGGCGAGATTTGATTCCCTTCACCAAAGCGGTCAACCAATAACGCGTCACCAAATGCAAACCTTCTCAAAACCATATTTGAGAAAGAGGCAATCTCATGAGATTGCTGCAGACATTCATTCCAGCAATGACGCGTTTGCTCCAGGTGGTCGACATCGGCGTCTTCCGGTGCATTGATCACCCATATCTGTAATAGCCGAATATGATCGACTTCCTTCGTCAGCGCTTCCGTCACCCTCATTAAATCAGCAAAACACTCAGCATAGGCCGGGACAATCAGGACAGCATCATACTGTTCTTTCAAAATACCAGCGCTGTCATGCCACAAGCTGACCGCCTCTTGCTCAGCGTAGCGCTCTATGTACTGACGTATCACTCAACAAAACCTGACTGCAGCGTCCCGTGGGGAGGTGCTTTCAAAACGCTCAGCAACCGCCAGTAGGCATACAGTGCGGTTGATAGTGCACTGATGATAGGCACCGTAATCCATAACCCCCAATGGGGGCTGAATGGCATTTCAAAAAGCCGATGCTGCAGAAAACCCGCAACCAGTTCAGCGACAATCAATCCAAGAATGCCGGCCATTCCCCCAATCAGGGCAAACTCTCCCCAAACAGCACCGACCACCACCTTGCGATGAGCACCAAGTGCACGATAAAGAGCGGTTTCAGCTCTGCGAACGGGAACCTCTCTGGCCAGCAGAGATGCCACCACCAACAGTGCCGCAGCAAAGATCAGAATCAACAGTGCTTCAATGGCGAGAGTTACCTGCCGAATAATTTCCCGGACTTTCACCACAAACTGATCCAGCTCCAGAACTGATACTGTCGGGAACTGGCGATTAATGTCATTAACCAGATCGCTTTGCTGCTTCGGAATATAGGCGCTGGTAATGTATGTCGCTGCCAATCCGTCAAGGGCACCAGGGTGGAAGGCCATATAAAAGTTAGGCTTCAGACTATCCCATTGAACACTTCGAATGCTTTGTACTTGCGCCGTCAAAGGCTGGCTGCCGATCGTAAATGCCAATTTATCGCCCACAACCAACCCCAGTCTCTCCGCCAGCCGACTTTCCACCGAAACGCCGGGTAATGCAGCAGAACCAGACTCTCCGGCATCCTCTTCATTCCACCACCGGCCTTCCAGTATTCGATTATCTGCCGGCAGATTGTCCATCCAGGTTAGATTCAATTCCCGGTTCAATGCCCCAATTTCTTCTTCCTTGCTAACCGCCTTTTTAACCGGCACATCATTAATTTCTGTCAGCCTGCCCCTTACCATTGGATACAAAGGCGCAGACTCCACTCCACCTGATTTAAGCAGACTCCCAATCGCTTCAACTTCATAAGGGGCAATATTAACCAGAAAGTGATTAGGGGCGTCCTCAGGAATCTGGGCCTGCCAGTTATCGATCAGCTCAGTTCTGATGAGAAACAGGGTCAACAACAGTGACCAGGCACTTCCCAAAGCCAGAATATGAGGTACCGTCGCCCAGGGCCGACGCTTCAACTGCTCCGCTCCGGAACGCAAAGCCCCCGGAACCAGTGTAGCCCCAGGAGGACTCACCTTTAACCAAAGGCGCATCAGTCCGGACGCCAGAACGATCATACCGGCCAAACCGGCCAGCACCGAAATGACAATGACCGGCTCTCCGCTATAGATCCACAGCAACACACCAAACCCAAGAGCCGCGAACCCAAGGCGGCGAGGCGAGAATCCCAGCAGCCTTTGCATTTCCTGGTTAGCAGCCCCCCGACGCAGAATGATCATGGGGGGTTCTTTTGCCAACCCCAAAAATATCGGCCAGGCAAATGCCAGCAAAACGATCGCCAGGGTCACCACCGGAAGCCAGATCCAGGTCACCGGGAGGTTGCCGGATAGTGGAGGCAATAAATCACGCATCGCCCAGGCCGCCCACCGTTCCGCCAGCCAACCGGCAAACAGACCGGCAATGATCGCAGTGGCAGCAGAAATACCAAGAAATACTGCAAACCTGCGCAGCATTTGCCCGGTTTTGAATCCAAGAGTTTTTAACAGGGCCACCGTATCTTTTTGTTGCTGGGCATAAAACTGAGCCGTAATAGTCAATGCTACCGCCGCCAACAACACTCCCAGCACGCCTCCAAGCAACAGGTAGCGCTCCGCCCTTTGCACAGCATTGGAAACGGCAGGCCTCCCCTCCCTGGCCGCGACAATTCGCTGCGAGGCGGTCATTTCCGGCTCAATCGCCTGATTAAAGTCCGTTAAACGAGCCGCATCGCCAGCCAGCAACAAACGATAGCGCAATCGACTGCCGGGCTGTACAACGCCAGTTGCCGCCACATCGGCATAATGCATCATCACTCGCGGAGCCACATTCATCAGCGAGAAATTCGGATCGGGCTCCTTGTACAAAAGCGCCCCAATCTTTAGCTGTGCGCGACCAATCGATACCATGTCGCCGATCTTCAGCCCCAGTAATTTGAACAGCCGGGGAGCAATCCACACCTCACCCTGAGATGGCCCTACCCGCTTAACCTGTATTTCGTCGTCAGCCAATGCCGCAATGTCGGTACGGCTGCGTACAATGTTCACCTCCCCTTTGAGCGGATAACCCTCGTCAACTGCTTTGATTGACACCAGTTGCATTTGTCCGCCAGCGTTTAGCATGGAGGGAAATTCCAGTGTCATTGCGGTCTGCAATTGCTTCTCGTGAGCCACCTCCAGCCAGGAAGCCGGCATGGTTTTGGAGCTTTCCACCACCTGATCGCCCCCCAGAAACCGTGCTGCGCCGGCGTCAAAAACGGCTCCCAGGCGACTGGTAAAAGCCGTGATGGAAGCGACTGTCACCACAGCAATAAACAGCGCAATCCAGAGCAGGCGAAATGATGGCTGCCGCCATTCGCGTGTCCACAGTTGCCAGGATTGAATAAACGATTTCATCAGCTTGCGCCCGCTTGTCCGTGATCCGGTGCCGGTTGTCTATGATCGAGCGCCAGTTGTCCGTGATTGAGCAACAGCGCCCGGTCACAGCGAGCAGCCAAGTCCGTATCGTGGGTCACCAGTACAAGAGTTGCGCCCTCTTCACGATTCAATTTGAAAAGCAGCTCCATCACCATCTGGCCGGTCTCTTCATCCAGGTTGCCGGTTGGCTCATCAGCAAATAGCAAGGCTGGATGCGTGACAAAAGCCCTTGCCACCGCAACCCGCTGCTGCTCACCGCCCGACAGTTGCCTTGGGTAATGATGATGACGCTCCTCCAGACCAACCTTCTTTAGCCAGTCGAATGCTCGTTCCCGACTGTTATCGGTCCCGCTCAAATCAAGGGGTAACATGACATTTTCCAGTGCGGTCATCGTCGGTACCAACTGAAAGGATTGGAACACGAACCCCACATGACGGGCGCGCAATGCTGCCCGGCCATCTTCATTCAGAGCAGCGAGATCTTCTCCCATCATGGTAACGGAACCACCGGAAGCAACATCCAACCCGGCCAGAATACTTAGCAGCGTGGTTTTACCCGAGCCCGAGCGCCCGACAATGGCAAGTGACTCACCCGCCTTGATTTGCAGATCAATACCTTTCAGTATTTCGAGCCTGTCGATTCCATTGGGAACGTATTTGGTCAGTTGATGGGTCGATAGTACAGTGTTGTTGGCGGCAATGTCGTTCACAGCAGTTTCCTGTCAGCACGCAAACCATATTGAATGGAATGAAAATCAGATGATTGCTCAGTATATGGCACCCAAACATACCATGATCAAGGGGACCGGGAACCGGGTTTTTATCCGGCAGAAATTAAAAAGTCTTCATGTTTTATGGGGACTCATAATGCTGATTGCCACAACCGCCTTCGCAGAGGAAGCCCCGACCAAAGTCTTGATCGTGGGAGACAGCCTCAGCGCCAGTTACGGTATTCCTACTGAGCAAAGCTGGGCAGTATTGCTTGAGCAGTCCTATGACTCCTCGCCAATTTCTACCGTTTCTCAACCCTCTGACTCATCTCAAAGCTCTGGCTCACCTCAAAGCTCTACCCCTTCTCAACCCTCAAAGCCGAATACCGTCATTATCAATGCCAGCATTTCCGGCGAAACCACCGGAGGAGCCCGGCAACGGCTGCCGCAACTGCTGAAAACTCATCTGCCGGATATCACCATCATTGAACTTGGAGGCAACGACGGCTTGAGAGGGTTTCCACTACAGGTCATCAAAACCAATCTGGAGAACATGATCAGCCAGGTTCTTGAGCACAACAGCAAGCCGGTACTCATCGGCATGCGCATTCCTCCCAACTATGGTCCGCAGTATACCGAAGGCTTCTTCGGGATATTCCAGGAACTGGCCGAGCAATACGAGCTCCCTCTCATCCCCTTCTTTCTGGATGGCATCGCTCTGGACTCATCACTGATGCAAAGCGACGGCATTCATCCCAATGCAACCGCCCAACCTTTACTGCTCGACAAGGTGCGTCAAGTACTCGATCCGGTCCTGGCGGAGGTGCATTGATATTTGCGCATCTGAATATTCAACTATACTGGTTTATAAAACAGTGAATTAAATTAGATATTTACGGGGTCGGAAGAGGTGCCTGATGAAGCCTCAAAAGGCCTTGTGCATACCTATAAGAAACGTCTTTTTGCACACAGGCATAGAGTTAATTTACTCACAACATCTAGACCTTTCGGCGTCTGCAAAACTACTGATTGTGGAACCCTCAATAGCGTCTAGACTAAAAATTAAGCAACCACTCTGTTGTCGAGAGTCTTATGCCTATGACCAGTACGTTGAAATTTTGGTCCAGGGATTTGGTTTCCATTACCCGCCTGATAGGAATATGGGCACTTCTGACGGCATCACAGTCTTATGCCGCGATCGTCAATAACAATCATCTGTTTCAGCTTAGTGAAACCATGAACCAGAAAGTGGTGGCACTGACCAAAGCCAAAGGTAAATCGGTCAGCGATATTGATCCCCCCATTTTTCTGGATAAGCTGCCGATACACCTCTATGCCAAGTCTCTGGATGTCTACGACCAGATAAAGCGACTGAACCCAAACAGTAATCTTGAAGACAAGGAACTGCCATTCAAGACGCTGCGCCCGAAAGATGTTCTGGATCTGTTAACTGAAGCTTCCGACGCCCTGGATAAAGAACTTACCAACAATAATATCGACCCCGCCACCTTCGAAGTGGAACGCCCGCTGGGCAAAACGGCCGCTGATGCGTACCAGAACCTGTGGTTGCTGACCAATCGATTGGCGTTCCTGGTGCCTCCTCCGGATCTCGCCGACACCCTTCAGCAGGTTCGCAGAATTGAAAAGGAAATTCGTCTGATCGCAGAAAATAAAGGTCTAAAGATTCCCTCTGCCAGTTCTGTCCAGGTGCAGGACAAAACTGTCAGAGACGTATTGCTGGTCATGTACCAGGACATGCATCTTCTGGGGCGCCTGCAGCGGATTCTGGGGACCGAGGCGATCATCCCCGGCTCACCCCGCACCGGCGAACTTCAGGTCACGGATATTTACGACACGGCACGCACCACACTGGCAGATTTACACCGAATGAAAACGGCCTTGTCGATTACCTCAGCCGCCCCTGCAGCTGAAAAACCGGGGGCAGCTTCGTTGAACGACCTGTATTCCCAAGCCAGGGTCATTCACGATCTTTTGCTGAACCTTTCCAGTACGGCCAGTTAGCTATGTCAATAACTATGCTAATTACTATATCAATAACTACGCTAATTACTATATCAATAACTACGCCAAGCCATGAACTCTAACCAGCGACTTCACCGGGCCTCAATATGCGGTTAAACAATATCTCCCTGATTTTCAAGCTCAGTCTGGTACCTGCAATAATTCTGGTGTTGGTTCTTGTCCACAGTTTTATCGTGACATGGACTCTGCAGGACATAAACTCCAAAGCCGAGCATTTTGCCAAAGTGATTGAGCCCAGCGCACGGCTCTCCAGCTCTCTGACCACGAATGTTCTGTCCCGGGCTAACCTTATCGAGCGCTACCTCAAACAACCGACCCCGGCTCTGTTGCAGGAATATACGGATCTCAGCAAACAGGCCAAAACACTATTTTCAGATGAGAACTTTGTCGCCCTGGACAAGCATCAATCCATTGCTGATGCCAGTAACAAGCTCGATTCACTTTTCGTCAACACTCTTACTCCTAACGATCATGATCTTCGGGAACGCATACAGAAGATCCAGGATCAGATCATTCCCCAGACACTTGAATACAGCGATAACATTCGTGCCACATTGAATCCATCTGTGGATCAGGTCCTGATTCAGTGGACCATACAGATCAGCAATCACATTCAGGCAGCCATTATTAACCTGAATGCCTTTGTCCGCTCTCAGTCCCCCACGTCGATAGATGCCTACCTGATGGAGCTGTATGGTGCGCAAAATGCTGTCATTGATTTACAAGACAGACTGCGCAAAGAAGAACATGTACGCTGGATCAAGCAAATTGACACCAATCTCTCAGAACTGGCAACAGACTCCAAGAGAGTGTTCGAGTTAGTCAGGCAACAACAGGACACCCTGCAGCAGCAAATCACCCCGCTGACCCAGCAGGTGCTGGCAGATGTGGCCAACGAGCAGGAAATGATATGGGGCGATTTGAGTGAGGCCAGCAGCACGATCAAAAACTCGCTGACCAACGAAATTGCCACCATCATGATTTTCTCAATCGCCATTATCGTTATTGCCGTTGTACTGACCCTGATTGTGTCGCGCTTCATTACCAGCCCTATCAAGGCCGTGGTACACACCATGGAAGACATCGCCCAGGGCGGTGGTGACCTGACCAAACGTCTGAATTATGTGGGAACAGATGAACTGGGACGCCTCTCCGATGCGTTCAACCGGTTCGTAGAATTGATTCGGAACATTTGCACCGGCATCAATGCCACAACCTCTGATCTCGGGGAATCCTCCCATCAGCTGCAAAATGCCGCCTCTCAGGGAGAAGCCAGCCTCAAGCGCCAGCAGGCAGAGTTCCAGACGGTGGTGACCGCGACGGAAATCATTTCACACAGTTTCCGCGACATTGCTGAACAGACCGCAAGGCTGCGGGAAATAGCCAACTCTATTGCCAGCGAGTCCAGCGAAGGCCAGAGCCTGCTACACAACAACACCACCATGCTTAACCGTCTGGCAGACCAGATGCAGATGTCAGCCTCGACGATGGAAAGACTTGCCAGCAGCAGTGCCAAAATCTCTGAGGTTCTCCAGGTAATCAACAGTATTGCGGAACAAACCAACCTACTGGCATTGAACGCCGCCATCGAAGCAGCACGCGCCGGTGACCATGGCAGAGGTTTCGCTGTCGTTGCCGATGAAGTCAGGCAGCTCGCTATGCGGACCCGGGATTCCACCGACGAAATCAGGGTGATCATGGAGGAATTGCAGAAGGATGCCCAGCAGGCCGCCAGCATGATGACTCAGAGCAATGAAATGACCCAGGACAGCCTGAACCAGATTCAGCAACTGGGAACGTCGGTGACCAATACCAATGATCAGATAGGTAACGCGACCTCATTGATTGAACAGGTTGCCCAGACAACTGAAGAACAGGCCAAGCACGCAGAAGGCATCGCCAACAGCATGCATACGCTTGAAGAGCTGCTCGAAGAGAGCTGGAAACAAGTCAACACCACATCGGAGAACAGCTCCAACATCAATCAGCTGGCGGGTCAGCTGGAGACCAATGTATCCAGGTTTAAAACCTGAAACAGTCGTCTATTTCACCACGACAACATCACATTGAATATGCTCCAGCACGCGCTCAGCTGTGCTGCCGATAAAGAGCCGGTCGAATCCATCCCGGCTCACCGCTCCCATCACCAGGATATCGATTCCCTCCCGGTTCACACAGTCCGGTAGGAACCGGTCTGGGGCTCCTTCTTCAAAATACACCTGTGTGGTAGGTTCTACATACTCTTCCAACAGACGATCCAAAGCCTGCTGGTGTTCGGCCTGAACCTGGTCCCGGTAGCTTTCATAGTCGGACACCACCGTATCAAATTCCAGCAACATCCCGGTAGGAATAGGCTCGTAGGCATGACCTACTGAGAGAGTTGAAGGAAGATTGGAGGAGATCTGATGTGCCAACGTCAGGATTTTTGGATTCAGTTTCTCCACGCCTTCGCTGAACGACAGAGGGTCCACCGCTGCCATCAACTCAAGATGACTACCCCATTCATGCTCTTCCCTGACAAACCATAGGGGAACATCCGCTTCCCGAATCAAGTGCCAATCAGTATTGGTAAACAGAGCACGATTCAGTAACGAGTGATGGTGAGTGGCTTTGACGATAAGATCTGCATCAATCTCGCCAGCCCGCTCCAGGATAGCCGAATACAAGGGCCGCTCCCAACACACATGGACGGATGCCTGCACGCCGCCGGAAGCAAATTGGGCGGCAACCTCTTCAAGAACACGCCGACGTTTGGACAAATATGCCTCTCTGGCCTGCTGAAGAGCATGGGTATCAAATGGATAGCTGGATTCCAGCGCCGTTCTGAATTCCGCCTCGAATAGTTCAACCCGGGCGTCAAAAGCTTTGGCGATATTCATACAACGACCAACAATCGCCTGTTCGGTTTTTGTGGGATCCATCACCACCAGAATGGTATTTATGTCCATGTCGAGCCCTCCGCAGCCTTGGGAAGCATCCCGTAATGGTCAAAAAGAGACTATTTTTCAACCACTTAACCTCAGCACATGAGATTTCGAAGCGCCATTTGGCCAAAAAATAATATCTCATTATTAAATTAAGCATAGAAAAGGTTGACGGGATTAGTCCAAATCATTATTATTCCGGCCTCAAAATTGACGTTCCCTGATAGCTCAGTTGGTAGAGCAAATGACTGTTAATCATTGGGTCGCTGGTTCGAGTCCAGCTCGGGGAGCCATTTTTCACGGGGTATAGCGCAGTCTGGTAGCGCGCCTGCTTTGGGAGCAGGATGTCGGGAGTTCGAATCTCTCTACCCCGACCACTTCTTTTCTGGTTCTTCTCTTTTTCCAATCCTGATCAAATTTCTTATTTTTGGGCAAAAGTCTCGATTGGCAGCATATATGCCGCTGATGACCAGCCTTAAGCTTACCCTGATAAAACAGCCCTACTACATAAAACACTCCCACCACATAAAACAGCCCTACTACGCCACGCAACATAAGGGATCTGCAACACAGAAGTTGAGATCGTTTAACAGGCCGGATAACAGAAGGGCGCTACAATGAGCGCCCTATGACAAACCAATCACTCCTGATAGAAAATCACCAGCCGCCCATCAGACAACCGGCAGTTTTTCGGTATTGAAGAACGCCTGGGTCACTTTGAACAGATGGTAAGCATCTTCCGTTCCGCACAGTTCACGAATGGAGTGCATTGCCCACTGGGGAGCGCCTATATCCAGGGTCTTCACTCCCAACTCTGCCGCAGTCAGCGGCCCAATTGTGCTGCCACATGCCATGTCAGTGCGCACCACAAACACCTGATAAGGCAAATCCAGCTGCTCGCTTAACTGACGATAGAAACTACTGGTAACGCTGTTGGTGGCATAGCGCTGATTGGCGTTGATCTTGATCACCGGCCCCTGGTTCAGAATCGGACCATGGTTATCATCATGCTTGTCCATATAATTGGGATGGATACCGTGGGCATTATCGGCAGAGAACATCAGTGAGCGACTCAGGGTCTGCCCCAAACGGCCTTCTTCTTCAGTCAGACGCAACAGCAGAGACCTCAAAAACGGCCCTGATGCTCCTTCGGCCGAGGTGCTGCCGACTTCCTCATGGTCATTGCACACCAGGATGCACGGGTACTCCCCGTTACTGTTCAGTAGCGCCTGCAATCCCGTGTAGCAACTCAAAAGGTTATCCAGGCGTGCAGAAGTGATGAATTGGTCACTCATTCCTACCAGACTCGCACCCTGGACATCGTACAGACAGAGCTCAAAATCCAGCACTCTAACCACATCCGTGCCTTCATGCTCCGCTTTGACACGCTCGAGCAACTGCTCCCGGAAATCCTTTTTCTGACTATCTTCAACCTGCATGACAACAGGAGGCAGTTGGGTTTGCGGATTGATAGAGCGACTGCTATTTACCTCACGATCCAGGTGAATGGCGAGACTGGGTATTGTGGCGACAGGGCGCTTCCAATTAACCAGCAGGTTACAGATACTGCCGTCAGAACTCTGACAGGTAACCCGACCCGCAATAGACAAATCCCGGTCAAACCATGGGTTGAGCAATGCACCGCCATAGACTTCAACACCCAACTGATAAAAGCCCTTACGATGAATCTCCGGTTGAGGCTTCAGCTTCAGGCAGGGGCTGTCAGTATGAGCGCCAAACAGCCTGACACCCGTCAGCTCCATAGGCGTCTTGATGCCCGAAAACGCCACAATGGAAGAGCCGTTGCGGATCACATAGTACCGACCGCCCGGCTTCAGCGACCATTCGTGAGACTCCTCCAAACGCCGGAATCCGGCCGCCTCCAGATGCTCAGCCATGGTAGCCACCGCATGAAACGGTGTTGGGGAAGCATCAAGAAATGCTAATAATTCCTGGTTAAACTGTTCTTTCTTCATTTATATCACTACCACGTATCACCGACAGGAAAGCAACGCGACACCCCACTTTCCATTTAGCCTCTGACCACAAATCAGAGCCCTTACATGCAAAAGGCCCCATCCATGCAACAAATGGCGCTCAGTTTAACCACCCGACAGGATGAACGCCAGAAGCTTACCGATCCCTCTCTGCATCATCCGAAATTGAATCGTCCGAATTTGTATCATCCGAATCGGACTTATCATCTCCTTCGGACTCACTGGCTCCGGACACGGATTCATCGGCATCCGGCCCACCCCCTCTCTTTTCTTCAGCTCCATTTTCGTCATGTGCCGGCATATCCTCGTCATGGCTTGCTTCGCGATGATCCATCTCACTTTTGATCACCTCATCACCATCTACTTCACTGAGGGTTGCCTCATTACTATCTACCTCACTACCATCTACCTCACTACCATCTACCTCACTACCATCTACCTCACTACCATCTACCTCACTACTATCTACCTCACTAATACCTACTCCACTATTGGCCATCCCCTGAGCGGAATCCTCGGTGTCGGATACCCCCTCTTCAGACAATCGCTCAAAGTCGCCTTCATCCTGAACATGCTCAAGGCTATCCCCGTTCGGTACCGGCTCACTGAACCTTCCCCACCCCCATTGCAGCCATTTAAGCATGGCAAAAGCCAACCACAGCGCCCAAAGTAGTATCGCCACCCGATAGAACATCACCGGCACAGCAACCACCCACGCCTCAGGCAAACGACCATCCACTACATCTGTGTACCAATGCATCACTCTCATGCTGGAGCCATTACCGGCAACATAGTCAATCGGTTGACCTATCAGTCCTTGCGGAATGCTCCCAATGACCCATCCCAGCGCAGCAATGGTCAACAGCACCAGCCACACCTGATACCCACGGCGAATCCATTTACCTCTGGACTGAACCATCTGTGCTCGATAGTTCAGCGAATAAAACCACACCACCAGGATCAGCAATCCCTGCACCCACCCCAGCGTTGCACCCAAAGCCAATATTAACCATGCCCCACGTCCCAGGGGATTTCCCTCGTGCCCGCCCAGAAAATAGGCGACGGCCAAAGTCACGACCAAAACTCCCCAAAACAATACGGCCGGCCCGATCTCCGGCCCTTCTGTCCATACCGGCCATACAGGACCCGGCAATACTGACGTTAAATTGATATTGCTGGCGGAGACCGGCAGTTGCAGATTCGGTGTAAAGTACTGCCAGCCACTCTCATGTACAGGCATCGTCCAATTTACCTGTAGATTTTGCGCCCCATAACCAAGCACGACATCCACCTCTTCTGACAGATTACCGCGCGGAATTTCCTGGCCATTTAACCGAACACTCTGAAGCTCACCTCCCACAGGCAACTCAAACCGAAATCGCTGACTCTTGGAGCTTCGAATCAGAATATCCATATTCAGATTTTTCGACTTCCCTCCAATTTCCTGACGCAAATCCACCCGATCAATCGTCAACAACTGACCAGCCACCGGCATCGGCTTACTTACCTCCAACAGCACCGAATCCCCTGGACGTGGCTGCCAACGCGGTTGCCATACCCCGTTTGACACAATCTGATACGGTGCAACCCCTGAGTAATTGACCCGCCAGTGAGGACTGACAAACACCTCCCAATGTTCAGTCCAGGGCACATTGGAGGGCGCCACCAGATCAATGCGATCAATCGTCGACAGCGCAGACTCCCATTCCAACTGCCGGGAGAGGTCCGGCAAAGTAAATTGCGCATACCCGTCCTTCGCCGAAGCATCGCCTTTAAGCACATTCTCCCCCGGCAGCAATGGCACCGACATCGAAATAGCCCCTCGTAACGGCGCTAAACGTATTACCCGGGTTCTCACCCGCCACTGCACTCCCAGCTCGATGGTCCTCTCCAACCGGACAAATGCCGGGGCAGCCTCTTGGAACAAGGACTGACGACTGTCCGCCCTGCGCTGACTGACAGAGGTTCGTTCGAACCCGAGCTCCGCCCCCTGCATCCCCTGCTCATTGGCACCGCTCACCACCCAATCCGATATCTGACTGGAAAACTTCTTGGGCTGCAGTGGGAAAAACAATTTAAACTGATCCTTTTCCCGAACCCCTCCTTCAAGCACCACCTCATGCACACCCGGTCCCACTGAGAGCGACCAGTTTCCCACACCACCGCCGGATTGACCGGGAAGCCCTCCCAGCGTCGTGGCATATTTGACCTCACGTCCATCCAGGAATACTCGCTGAGGCACCCAGTAACCTGCCTTAGCAGGCACGGGCACCACCACCTCATCCATCACACTTAGTTCCATGGAAATGGTCAGACTATATCCATCCAGCACTAACTCAACACTATTCAAATCAGCACATTGAGGCATACAGACCGGCGCTTCTGTAAGCCTCGCCTTCAACTCGCCCAACAACTCAGGTGACGGAAATCCATCTGCCTTTGCCTCGCCCGTCACCCCCACTCCAATTATCAGCGATACAGCCAATATCACCGATACTGAAGAGGAAGCATTCCCACCAGCAGCTCCCGGCAGAAGATCAGACGGGCGCCGCCGATGCCCCAGCAATGAAGCAAGCAAAACGCCAAGCAAAGCCACATGAATGATTCGCGCCAACCGGGTTTGAGCAGGCGAAAGCACCAGCAAGGTCACCTCTTGCCCATCAGCAATCCCCCCACTCCAGCCAAGCTGAATCGAATTCCAATGCCAGTCCGGCACCCCCGGCCCGGTTTGCCAGGGTTCGTCCAGCGGGGTTTGTGCAACTTTCTGTTTCACCATGGCACTTTCTGCCTTGGGTGCCTGGTACAGCTGGCTTACGGATGGTAGAGCTTCACCCTCTGCCCCGGAAACATCATATTCCGGCTCTTCAAAATACTGCTGCGGAATCTCTCCGGCCTGCTCCAGCTGCGGATAAATACTCATGCGTATCTGATCGACGCTGTAATTCAACAGAATGGCGACAACCCCCAGAAACGCTCCCCAACGCCAGATATTCAGCACAACTTTCCATATCGGATGCTTGACGACCCTAAGCAAGGCCAGGGGAATCAAGACTGTGAGCCATACCCAGATCGGTGAAGCCGTCTCATGGTAGGCAAACGCCAATCCGATCAGTGCTGCGCTTCCTGCCAGAGGACCTTCCATCCGCCAAAATACAGCCACTATCAGCAGCCAGAGAAAAACATCCCACAGAGTCCACTGATCCAGCCAGCTTCCCAGACTTCTGTCCGCTCCCTGCACTGCCACCGGCCACCAACCGGGAGGCAAATTTACCCGGGTATTAATCTGCTCAAAATCACCGTTACTCGACCATCCCGACACAGGCATCGAGATTGCCCAACCCTCCTTGGATACCGGAAAAATACTGACAGCTTCCAACTGGGTCTGCTGACGACGAACTTCCGCCCCGCGCAAACCTCCGCCTGACAACTGGGTTATTAGCCTGGGCTGACCATCAACCTTGGTATGCCCCAGAATAAATGGAGACTTCTGCTCGAGACGCCAATGCTCACTCATCTCCCCCCGTATCTGATCCTTCCAGATCCATCGGTCGGCGTTAAAGGAAAGCCAGACCTCAGAGTCCTGCCAAAGCCTGTTCTCCCCAACCTGCTGAACTCCCCGGCTCAATTCCCGGAGTCTCAAGATATTTTCTGCCCCCATTTTGTATGCAGGCAGCGCTTTCCAGGCTTCCGGCAAAGAGGTCTGCTGAGGATCAACAGCCTCACCTTCAATGGCAATCCGACGTATACCCGGCCGACTTTGTACCACCCATATTTCCCTCAACGGCCATCCACTATCAACATCGATCAATGGTCGAAACAGATCCAACTGATTCTGCTGCCGAAAGCTTGACGTTACCTGCCATATTCCAGGCCTGACCTGCATGCGCAAAGCACCGGTATCCTCTATCCGGGCCGGCAAAGGCGACTGAAAATCCATCAACGCCCACCCGGGAAGCTGCAGCGTCTGCAATATGACTTCCCGCTCATTTCCGGACACCTCAAGCTGCAGCACCACGTCCATCTGCTTGGGCTCGCTGTCCGTCAATTTGCGAAACACTCTGACCGTCAGGTTCTCTGTTTGTGGTTCGGTTTGTACCTGATCCCGAACCAACCACAAGCGGTTTCCCCCATCGATATAGGCACGGCCCTGCAGCTCAGCAGCAGGCTTGAGTTGAATCATGGCGAATTCGGAGGGAAGACGAATACTTTGCGGAAGTTCGGACCAGTGGATCACCCCCTTCACCACATGGGTTCCAGAGCCAAGCCAGATACTGGGAACGCCTTCGCGACTGACCACCGCCGCCCGATTCCCTCCAACACGGATTTCCTGGGGCCAGAGACGATCCGTTCCCGGCAACGCTTGCCAACCATCTGACAGCCGCCGGACAGGGAACTGAAACTGAAGATGACGAACATCAATATCCAGTGTCACCTTACCAATCCAGGTGCAGATCTTTTGGTCAACGGAATGATAAAGGGGGGTGCAATCGATATTGTCCACGCGATCCAGCACCCAGGAAGTCCAGGGCTGTAAAGGTGCGGGGACAAAAGTTTTGGCCATCACGGCCGGAATAGCTGACAGCAAAAAAAGTAAAACAAGCACTCGGGCGATATACATGCCTGATATCCCTAATCATTATCTGTAACAGAGAACATCCGGAAGTGTACTGCTGCATTCCGGTACCAGTGGCGTCAACAACACACCCCGATACACTTTCAGAATATACTATGCTGTCCTGGTACTAGCCAAATCACTTTGAACAAATATAATGTAGTGTCAATCACTTACCGAGCCATCGCCGACATGAATGAACCCGCCCTGTTTATCGATATTGAGGCCAGCAGCCCGGACGAAGACGGCTATCCGATATGTATCGCCTGGTCGACAGAAGACGGCGTGATCAATACCGCCCTGATCATCCCTGAAGACGATTGGGTCGACTGGGATTTCAGCTATCAGCACAGCCATGGATTATCCAGGGAACACCTGTTTGATCAGGGTGATACCGCTCTGGATGTGGTAAAAGCATTGACCCAGGATCTGGGCGATTGCACCGTGTATGTGGATGGGTTGGACCTTGATGAAGACTGGCTGATCAGGCTCTTCGACAGCTTCGAAATGGAGCTGCCCTTCAACATTCAACCCTTTACGCGCTTCCCTCCCGGACTGGGGTTTGAGCAGTTTCTGCTCTATCGCGAAGAATTGTTACAGGATCACGGCCTGTCTGGCTTCAATGCGGAAAACAATGTCTATGTCATGCTCCAGATTGCCAATCAATGCCAGACGCTTGAGTAACTGGACTGGTTAACAAATTCGACAAATGTATACCGAAGTCATCTTGTTGTTGGCCATCGTCACTGCTAGTTTTTTAATGGCAGATGCTATTTTTTTGAAAGAAGACGGCTTTTTTGAAAGACGACTACCAGCAGTTTTTTAGAGACAGCTGGTAGCAGTTTTAACTAAGCTGTTACCAGGCGATAAAGAATAACTATTACCAAGCGACAAAGACCGGCAGAGAAAATCGTAAACAACCTTGCGCACCCGGACAAATATAACAGCCGACGCGTCAATGGATCAGATGGAACCCTAATGGAAATTGCTCAACAGAATAATTCTGACCTGATTTGGAACATCGAACGCATAAGTGACCGTGACTGGGCACAAAAGTTCGTGCTCCAGTTTGAAAAAGTGCTCTGCGTATTTTCAGGGACTGTAGGTCAGATTTACACCAATTACAGCATGCACTTTCCAGAGGATTATCAACGCAACCTGGTCATCCTGCCCAATCCCTATGCCTTCCATGACACCTTCAATCACGTCAACGAGGAAGCTGTGACCGCAACGGGGTTTCACATCATTCCCGGACAAGTGGTCAAGCGGGAAGGCCTGTTCATGCTGATCAAACCCAAAGATCCAGACGCTCCTGCCAAGCCTATTCCGATGAACCGAGCAATGCAGGTGCTTAATAACATGCGCACTGCCGACGACCCGTTCCTGCCGGTACTGGTCAAAGGCGACCTCAAACCTTTCCAGGATAAAGTTCCCTGTCTGCACCTGCACAGACTCAGACTCCCCTTCCTCTCCCCCAGGATTACAGGGTTTGAAAAAGAAGAACTGAAAAGGGTCATTCAGGAAAAAATGCAAGCCCTGGCAAAAATGTAATCCTCCTTCATGCGAAACCAGTAACACGCCTGACATCCATTTGATTTGTGACGTTTTTCCGTGACTGTCCTGTCCGCTTGGGTCAGAATGCCTGACAGATAATAACGACTACACCTCATATCAAGGACACCCGCTTTCCATGAAAAGTTTCTCAGCCAGCAGCACGTTTTGGCCGATCCTGGTAATGACGTTCGCTTTCAGCACCAACGCTTCAGCAGATGTGTCCAAAGAGGACCTGGCTTATGTCGGCATAAACTGGACCCAACTTGAATTTGAACGCGTCCTGGGAGACCGCAAAGGCAGAAGCTACGCAGGCACCCTGGTTCTGGGGACTTATATTACCGACTACATCAAAACCGAATTCAGAGCCGCTTTGGGTGTCGGTACAGATGAAATCAATACATCTGATGCCTCCGACGCCTTCGGCCAGCAGGAATACGCCTCCATTGGTATTGAGGACTACTACAGCTGGTACATGGGCGCCCAGTATCCGGCAACAGACTATATGACCGTCTTCGCCCAATTCGGCTTTACCCGAATGATCGGAACCGTCGAATATCCAGACCCGGACCAGCCCAGGCGGCTACCAGATGAATTGACCGACAGCTCTTTCAGTATGAGTTACATACTGGGCACCGACATCCAGGTATATGGGGACTTCTGGGCCACACTGGAGTATGGCCGTCTGCATCGCGATACCATTACAGAGATTCGCACCAATCAGATGAGCCTCGGAATCAAATACGAGTTCTAATTGAAAAGCTCAGCGCCTTTTACCGGGAGTGACGGATAAACCAGCATTGATGGATACGCTGGTTGCGCTCAAAGTCTTCCGGCAGGCTTTCCCGGCTTTTATCTTCAACCTGAAACTTCTGCTCAATCTGTGAATCGAGCTTGAAGCGACGGTAGTTATTGGAAAAGATCAGTACGCCGTCGTCCGCAAGCAGGTCCATCGCCATTTGAATCATGGAGACATGATCCCGCTGAATATCCAGCACGGATTCCATTTTCTTGGAGTTGGAAAAGGTGGGCGGATCCAGGAATATTAAATCATACAGCCCTTTCCCCTTCTCCTGTTCCAGCCATTCCATCACATTCGCCCGAACAAAACGGTGCGGTTTACCGGCAAGATGGTTAAGAACAAAATTCCGCTCGGCCCAGCTAAGGTAAGTTTGAGAAAGATCCACACTGGTGGTCGATGCCGCCCCTCCGTATGCAGCATGCACGGAAGCACTGCCGGTATAGCAGAACAGATTCAGAAAACGCTTTCCTTTGGCATGTTTTTGAATCCAATAACGCATGGGACGATGATCAAGAAACAATCCGGTATCCAGATAATCAGAGAGATTCACCCAGAATCGGCAGCCATGCTCCATGACACTCAATTCACGGCCGGCACGGTCAACCTTCCCGTATTGATCCACGCCCTTCTGTCTTTTACGCTGCTTCAGAAACACTGCTGACTTCGGCACCCCACACACCTCGGGTACCACTTCCAACACATCCAACAGTCGCTGGTGCGCCTTATTCTCATCGATAGATTTTGGGGGCGCGTATTCCTGAATACAGACAGCGCCGTGATACCAATCCACGGCCACCGCATACTCGGGCATATCTGCATCGTATATCCGGTAGGCCTCCAGGTTTTCCCTGGCCGCCCACTTCCGTCGTTTCTTCAGATTCTTCGACAATCGGTTGGCAAACATCTGAGCCTGTTCAGAGAAAACCCTTTTCTCCCCCTGCTCCAGGGCCGCATCGTGCGATGGAAGATTTTGCGTGTAGACATCAAACAGGTACAACGTGGTAGGCAACTTGCCATTAAACAGCTTGTATTGCTTATTTGCGCGCACTCCCAACTCCCGAGCCAGATCTGCGCTGGAGGTAAATACGCCGGCCTTCCATCCATGAAACTCGCGCTTTAGCTGCCGGCCTAAATTCTGGTACAGCCCCCTTAATTCAAGCTCCTGGCCCAAGCGCTCCCCATAAGGAGGATTCGTCAACAGAAGCTTAAAGACATTCTCATCATCCGCTTCCTGCGGGTCAGGCGGAGTCACCGCGGTAACTTTCACAGCATCGCCCTGAGTTAATTGAACCCAACGGTCCACTCCGGCACGGGCAAGATTTCTTTTGGCTGATCGAATCGTATTTGGATTAAGATCATTTCCCGCAATCACCCCGCTCCATCGACGCTTTCCTAACACCGCCCTCTCCTGGGCAGCCCCCAACTCTTTCACCCAACTCTCCTTGTCAAACCAGGGAGCTTTGAAAAAGGCAAACTGTGGACTGATTAGTCCTGGCGCAATATCCAAAGCCATCAATGCTGCTTCAATTGCCAGGGTCCCCGAACCACACATGGGATCAAGGAACATGCCGTGAGTACCGCAATGCTCCGGCCACCCGGCGCGCATCAGAAGTGCAGCAGCCAGGGTTTCCTTGAGCGGCGCGGCTTCACCCTCACGCCGATACCCTCTCTGATGCAGACTACGCCCAGTCACATCCACTCCCAGGGTGATGGTCTTACCGATATTCAGCTGCAGACTCTGGGCTGCGGTGTCCTTTTCGATAACAGGTATTTCCTGCTGCCGGTCCCTGAAATAGTCATTGACCGCATCCTTAACCACCTGGGCTCCGAATCTCGAATGCCGTATGTCACCCCAGGAACCGAATGCTGAAATCCAATACGTCTTTCCGGGATCCAGGTAGTCGCTCCATTGCACTGACTTAGCCAGTTCATACACACCTTCCCGGGTAGCCTGGCGGGTTTCCCCCAGCTCAAGCAGAACCCTGCTGGCCAATCGGGAATTGAGACAGATCCTCATCATATCTGCCTGATTTCCGGTGACAACGACTCCTGCCGGTGAGGTCTTGACCAATGTGACACCAAATCCGAGTAACTCCTGCTCTAAGAGATACTCCAGCCCTTTGGCGCAGGAAACAAAAAAGTTGAAAGTCGATAGACTGGTCATAAAAGTAGGATCCGGGGACACACGTCATTGATTCAAAGGAATTATGGCCTGGGGACTCCCCCTAACCGGCCACAGTTACAAAAAATTTCAAAACGGGGTCTCAGCATTAGATGCAGTATGATCAAAAACTTATCCCCATTTAATTCCACAAAACTATAAAAAAAACGTCACATAGATGAAATAATTTGTGTACTTACGATTTTTTTTTGGCTTAACTTACTTGTGTAGCACATTTTTAAACATGTGATTAAGTTAACTAATACGCGTATTTCAGCAAGACACCATCCCCCCTAGGGATATTCAATAACATAGAGCAAAAGGAGACTCTTAATTCTTTCTCAGCCAATGAAGCAGGCCAATCATGCTACTTGCTATTGGTATTCCTGTTAAACCCAGAACACAATGAGGTTCAAGAAGAATGAGAAGACAGAAGCGCGATATGTTCGAAAGAGCGTACCTCAAGGGTTACAGAGCTGGCATCAGCGGTCGATCAAAGGACCTGTGCCCCACCGGGAACCCGCAAATGCGTCAAGAATGGATAAACGGCTGGAGAGACGGCCGCACCGATCACTGGGATGGCTATGTCGGCGTCTCCGGACTACACAAATTACCCGGTATCGCGTCCTAACCAAATTCTTTTATTCGATCACCCACTGGGGCATATTACTAGCCCCTTTATAAGGCCCGCTTGGCGGGCCTCTTCATTTCTGGTTTCAATCTCTCAACACAACAGAACAAGGCTCCGCATCAGCACTTATCGTTTGGCCAGTGCTTCAGCCACCTCTCTGACCAGTTCCGGCCCGCGGTATATCAGACCACTGTATACCTGTACCAGGCTGGCACCCGCTTCAATTTTTTCCAAAGCATCGTCTGCACTCATGACACCGCCGGAGGCGATCACGGGGATCTTCGAGTCAAGAGCCTCACACAGTATCCGAATCACATGGGTTGAACGCTTGGTCAACGGTGCCCCGGACAGCCCACCCTGCTCTTTACAGTGAGCCTGGCCTTCAACCCCTTCCCGGGACAGAGTGGTGTTGGTCGCAATCACCCCATCCATACCGAATTCAAGAATCGTCGCGGCAACCAACTGGATCTCGTCATCCGACATATCTGGCGCGATCTTGACGACGAATGGAACGTATCGCCCATATTGTTCATGACACTGGGCCTGGCATTCCTTGATCTGCTTCAGCATGGTTTTCAATGACTGTCCGAACTGCAATGCGCGAAGTCCTGGAGTATTCGGTGAAGAGATATTAATGGTGATATAAGAAGCCAATTCATAGACCTGCTTTATACAGGCGACATAGTCCGAGGCTGCTTCTTCTGCAGGCGTATCTTTGTTCTTGCCGACATTGACGCCGACAATGCCTTGGAATTTCTTGGCACGAAGACTCTGGAGCATGTGCTCCACTCCTTCGTTATTGAATCCCATACGATTGATAATCGCGTCTTTCTCTTCCAGCCGAAACAGCCTTGGTTTGGGATTCCCTGCCTGGGGCCTCGGAGTCACTGTGCCCACTTCAATAAATCCGAACCCAAAGCGAGCAAGCCCGTCAATATAATCCCCATTTTTATCCAGCCCCGCTGCAAGCCCAACGGCATTGGGGAATGTCAGCCCCATCACTTCAACCGGTTTACCTTTGACTTCAGGCATAAACAGAGGAAGAACACCGGTGGCATTGGCTAGTTTCAGGGCCTTGAGGGAGAGATCGTGGGAGGCTTCAGCTGGCAGACGGAATAGCAACTTCCTGGCAAGGGAATAACTCATGGAATAGTTCCGTTGGTTCAGAATTTATAAGAAAGTTAGGTCGCGAGGTGAGAGAACGCAATGGCGCGCTATTATAACCAACCTGATTGCTATTAAAAGTCTTGTTCGAAGAGATTCAACAAATACTTTTTTGACTGCGAGTTTATGAATTTCTGATCATCAGTGGAAAACTGATGCACGAATATTGGGCAATATGACAATCCTGTCACTTATCCACGAAATCTGTGGATAAGTTTGTTGATATCATCAGGGAAAAATCCCAGAGCCCTTAGACCCCTTAGCCCCACAGCAAATTGTACATTTTTTAATCAGTAATTTTTATCATTAAAAATCAATAACTTACAAGCATTTAACCAATAAACACCCTCCGACATAACGATCAAATTATGTTATATCTGATCGCTATTAAATCACTAGCGAATGTGACGGCACCGTCACATACAAAAAAAGCACGCGGCTTTGGCGTGCTTTTTTTGTATGCTTTTAATTAACTGGGCGGACAGAAAAGACGAATCAGGAAAATTTCAATCCCAGACCGTCCCGGGTCTGCCTGACAACTTCCATAAATACTTCCGGACTTGCGGCAAGCATGCCCTTGACCCTCAATGAAACCCTGTCCCCTATCTTGGCTGATTTAATTGATGGATCGGCAATAAACACCCCACCTTCCGAAAGATCTGTAGCTCTGACGGTATACTGCCCGGATGCCGGATGATCGAGAATAACATTCATTGACGTGTGCAAACGCTCAAAACGGCGTCGCTCTTCTTGCGAACTCATAGTCCCCACCCTCTATTATTGATTGTTTTTTGACCAGTATAGCAGAAGACTCCAGCTGACAATAAACATCCTCCTGACAGGATCTCATCACCAAATGGCAATTACGAGCCCCTCTAAAACGCCAGCCAAACCGTCAGAGCCAACTTTTGACACGGCAATGGCAACGATTCTTCAGAGGTTCCTTCAACAACGAGAGATACTTGCTTAAAATCCCTATTGGCAGCAACGACCTACAGATTAATATATACAGATTTTCATTCCCCGACTATGTCACTAATGGCATATTTTTTACCTGGCCGGATGCAGATATATTCTGTGCTACTGGCATGTCAGGCCTAAATCGGCTATTAGAAAATTGTGTGCCAGCCGCTTATATTCCATTGGAATTAAATTTTTCAGCATCAAGAAGACAAAATGACTTCAGCCTCTTTATCCACACTATCACGAGAAGAAAGAAGCCGCCTGGCCCAACGAGTCACCGTCATTGGAATGGTGTTGGATATCGCCCTGGGTTTACTCAAGATTGTCATCGGTGTACTGGCAAACTCCTATGCCTTGATTGCCGATGGAATTCATTCGTTTACCGACGCCGGTAGCGACACCATGGTGATTCTGATCACCCGCTACTCCCATCAGGAACCGGATAAAGAACACCCATATGGTCATGGCAAATTCGAAACCCTGGGCACTGTCGTCATGGGCAGTCTGTTAATTGCCATAGCTGGAGCCATGGCCTATGACAGCACCACACGACTGTTTGCCGGCGATGCCAGAGTCATTCCCGGGTGGCAGGCGATACTTGCAGCCAGCCTTTCCATCGCCGGTAAAGAGTGGATCTACCGGTATACTCTAAAGGTAGGAAAACAACTCAACTCGGACCTGATCATCGCCAATGCCTGGCACTCACGGTCAGATGCCTTGTCTTCCGTTGTGGTTCTGTTTGCCCTGCTCGGTGCAATGGCCGGCTACCCCTGGTTGGATGCTGCCGCGGCCATCATTGTGGCAATTCTCGTAGGAAAAATAGGCTGGGACCTGGCATGGAACAGTATCAAGGAACTGGTGGAAACATCTGTGCCACAAAAAAAGATGGATGAAATCCGCCAGGTGATCAGCCAGGTAGAGGGGGTTCGCGACACTCACTTCATCCGTGGACGGTTTGTCGGCCCGGAAATGGTGTTGGACCTGCACCTCCAGGTGGACCCTACCATCAGCGTCTCTGAAGGGCACCACATCGGATTATGCGCAGTTTCAGCACTAAAACAGCACATACAACACGTTTCAGACATCACTTTGCATATTGATGCAGAAGAAGACGGCACATTGGAAGAGCAGATGGCAACGGTATCACGCCTCCCCCAACGCAGCGATCTGACGAAAGAGTTAGAGCAACGGTGGGCAAATATTCTCCCCCCCAAAGCGATAAAACGCCAGCTCCTCCACTATTTGAGGGATAAGGTACATATCGAAGTCATGCTCAACACGACCGATGGGCTGGAAGATCATGAATTGAAAAACCGGATGCTGGCCGAAGTGTCGGATCTTGAATGGTTAGGCTCGCTGAGGGTGTGGAAGTCCCTGGACTAGGGACTTCCTTCGATTGCAAAGGCAAGTGGACTTCAAACAATGATAAGGGCTACTGGTCTCCAAACAGACGCTTCTTCTCCCGTTCAAATTCTTCCTGTGTTATTGCTCCACTATCCAGCAACGATTTAAGTTTTTGCAGGCGACTGTATCGGTCTTCAATCACGGCCTCTGATCCTGCAAACTGCCCGGCAGTTGAGTTGAATAAATCTCCCATGGCAAACGGTTCCACAGACGGCTTCTGAGCTGACGCCTGCTTATCCACAAGCCCCAGGAACTCACCGACTTTCCTGAAAACCAACTTGATAAATCTCCATAACTTAGGCAATAACCAAGCGGCCAGGATTAAGAATAGAATAACCAGCACAATAAATAGTACTGGATGATTCAGGGCAGTCCACAGCCCCGCCAACACCATCACATCCTCCATAATGGAAGCGGTCCAGTTACTAACAGGCTCCGGCGATGTGTTAATCGCCAGACGTGTACCGGCTTTGGTGGCATGGGAAGTGGCAGCGATCCCGCCTCCCACAATCCCTGCAGCGATGGCCAGTGCGGGAGATACATCCCCAACGGCACCCGCCGCCAGAACGGCTCCTGCTGGTATTCGGATAAAGGTATGCAGGACATCCCAACTACTATCAATTCCGGGTGTTTTATCCGCAAAAAACTCGATGAAATACATAAAACCGGCGGCTGCAATAATCAACGGATCTTGCAGCACAGCCAACTCCGCCGGCAATACAATGTTGCCGCTGGCTCCACCCAGTCCGAGCACCAGCACCGCAGCATAAAGGTTGATTCCACTGGCCCATGATACCCCCATGGTCAGGGCAATCGTTGTTACCAGGGCTTCATAGCTTTCCATTATTGATTACCTACTTCTGGCTATTACTTAGCACTTACTAATTGCAATTACTTAGCACTTACTAATTGCAATTACTTAGCACTTATTGAGTGCAGTTACTCAGCACTTACGTGTGGCCATTATTGGTATTTGCAAAGAACGGCCTCAATCTAATCCTATTAGACACGATGCACTCTGAATATAGGCTGAACATTTTGTCATGAAACAAAAAAGACATATTTTGCTGCGAGGGGAGAAAGGCGGCTAGCCTTTAGGTGGCTATCCATTTAGGTGGCTGTGGCTATCCATTTAGGTGGCTGTGGCTATCCATTTAGGTGACGAGCCATTTAGATGAAGACCCATTTCCACAGGATTCTCAGTGCCAACAGGGTCAGCAACCAGCGGAATATGGTTTTGAAGTGTTTTTCGGGGATTTTTCCTAACACTTTGAGCCCCACCCGAGTTCCGAGATAGCCGGATATCACCATCAGTACCATCGTCGGTATCCACGGTGTAAACATAAATCCGGCAAACCCGAAGGCAAGGATTTTCATGCTGTGCTGCAATGTCATGCAGGAGGAAAAATTGGCGGTATAGACCCACCGGTCAACTCCGGTCCGCCCAAGCCAGGCTGATACCAGGGGGCCTGAAGCTCCCACCAGCATTGTGGCAACCGTGGTGAGAAACCCTCCGGATATCAGACCTGCAGAGGTTTTTCCCAAACCGATCTGGGGCATAGGTCCCCAACTCAGCCAGAGTATGAACAGCGCAACCAGAACAGGAATCCAGGTCGGGTTTATACTACTGAGGAGAAACACCGAGAGCAGCGTGGCCAACAGCGCACCGATCAGGAAATAACCCACCACCCGATTATCACGATGCTGACGGGTATGCACCGCCCTGCTGGCATTCGACCCCAGCTGGACGATTCCATGCACAGGAATCAGTGCCAATGGAGGAAGGATGTCTGCCATGATCGTGATCAGAAAAGCACCGCCACCGACGCCTAGGGCAGCGGTCATCAATGAACCAAGAAAGCTGCATAGCAATAACATGAGAAGTTGCCATAGACTAAGTTCTGCAAATCCGTTGGCAATCCACTCTGTCACCCACTCCACAGACTATCTCCCGATGTGCAACGGGCAAAACCCCGTCTGTACGACGGCAGGAGTCACAAGGAGTCTTCCTCTTCGATTTCCTGCAATGCTTCCTGTGAGGTTAGAGATTCCGGCAGCTGCTTGCTGGCCCGAGCTCCCAGCTGCTTAAGCCGTTCCACCCTGGCCACGAGATTACCGCGACCTGTGCTCAGACGTCCCATGGCACTGTCATAGGCTTTCTGGGTTTGTTCCAGGCGTTGACCGATCGATTCAAGATCCTGGGTAAAGTTCACGAACTTGTCATACAGATTACCGGCCTGACGAGCAATCTCCAAAGCATTCTGGGACTGGTACTCATAACGCCAGATGTTATGTATCGTACGTAAGGTTGCCAGCAGAGTGGACGGAGAAACGATGACCACATTCAGTTCAAAAGCCTCCGCGAACAGATTGGAATCCTGCTGAACCGCTGCGGCAAAGGCTCCTTCAATGGGCACAAACAGCAGCACAAAATCCAGAGACTGGATGCCGATAGCTTCCTGATAATTTTTGCTGCTGAGATTTTTAACGTGTTGCCGGATAGATGCCAGATGCTGCTTTATCGCCGTCGCCCTGTCTTCATCATTTTCAGCATTATGAAATTGCTCATAAGCCAGCAGACTCACTTTGGAATCGATGATAACGGATTTGTTGTCCGGCAACCGCACAACCACATCAGGCTGTTGACGTCTGCCGTCAGCGCCGGTCTGGCTAACCTGTACGTCATACTCCTGACCCTTGTTCAGTCCGGAACGCTCCAGTATCCGCTCCAGTACGACCTCTCCCCAGTTGCCCGCGGTTTTATTCTCCCCTTTCAGGGCATTGGTCAATGCAATCGCATCTTCGCTGATACGCTCATTCAGGGTTTGCAGTTTCTTGACTTCATTTGCCAGAGAAAAACGCTGTTGGGATTCTTTCTCGTATACATCCTCAATCTTCTGTCGGAAATCCTTCAACTGATCCTGGATAGGATTTAAAACCTGCTTGATCTGGGTTTCACTATGTTCTGACAGTTTTCGCGTATTGGCTTCAAATATCCGGTTAGCCAGCAACTGAAACTCTTGGGTCAGTTTTTCCCTGGATTCTTCCAGCAAACGGATTTTCTCCGCATGATGCAGAGCGTCTTTGTCCCGGGCGGTTTGCAGACTGGCCAGTTCCGTTTTACCGGCATTGAGTTCCTGCAATAACTCCTGGGCCTCCTGCTGCTGACTGTCCAGGCGCTGCTCCATTGCAATCAGCTGTGATTGACGGTCTTCAGCCCGGGTCTTCAGAATGACATATTCCTGACGCAGCTGATGAAAATCATCCTGCAGGTTTTCCAGTCTTGCTTCTTTCTCGGCGACCTTCGCGACCAACTGCTGCATTTCATCTTCCTTGCTGCGTATAGCCTGCCGAAGTTCGTCGGACTGTTTCTTTTCGGATGTCAGTGAGCGACGCAGCATCAGCCCGGTCAGGCACAGCAGGGCCAGCAGTGTCGTCAAGCCAACGATCCCCCATTCCATTTCGTTGACTGGTAGTCTAATCATTGAAGTTTAAATCCTTTGGTTTCGGAGTGTTTCGGATATGGTCATTTTTCAGCTCAACGTCCCCAGATATGCTTCACTTTAGTCTGCGGCTTTCAGTCCCTGCTCTTTTAAATCGTGTAACTGATCCCGTAGCTGAGCCGCTTTTTCGAACTCCAGATTTCTTGCAGCCTCGTACATCGCCTCTTCCATCTGCTTGACCACCCGAGCAAATTCTTTGGGAGATCTGGCTGCCAGATCAATATTGTAGTCAGCCTGCTTCTCGGCCACTTTACGCTGAGCGCCTTTCTTCCTGGAACCGGGAGCAACCGCGCCTTCCATGATGTCTGCCACGGACTTGCTTAACCCTTTCGGAGTGATACCGTGTTCCTGGTTAAACTCCATCTGCTTGGTGCGACGGCGTTCTGTTTCATCGATGGCCCGCTGCATCGATCCGGTAATCCGGTCGGCATACAGAATTGCCTTCCCGTTAACGTTCCGTGCCGCACGGCCGATTGTCTGAATCAGCGACCGATCTGAACGCAGGAAGCCCTCCTTGTCAGCATCGAGGATCGCCACCAGGGAAACTTCAGGCATATCCAACCCTTCCCGGAGCAGGTTGATACCGACCAGAACATCAAATTCACCCAGTCGCAGATCCCGGATGATTTCGACCCTCTCCACAGTATCGATATCCGAGTGCAGGTAACGGACCCGTATGCCGTTTTCCATCAGGAAATCGGTCAGATCTTCTGCCATACGCTTGGTCAACGTAGTCACCAACACCCGCTGATTTTTCTCCGTGCGCTGGTGAATCTGGTCCAGAAGATCGTCCACCTGGGTAGAGGCAGGACGCACTTCCACCTCAGGATCCACCAGCCCAGTCGGACGAACGACCTGCTCTACGACCTGGCCCTGGTGATCCGCTTCATATTGCCCCGGTGTGGCCGATACAAACACCATTTGCGGCGCCAGCCGCTCCCATTCGTCGAATCTTAATGGGCGGTTGTCCATGGCCGACGGCATACGGAAGCCGTAGCTGACCAGCGTTTCTTTCCGGGACCGGTCCCCCTTATACATGGCCCCAAGCTGCGGAACAGTAACGTGAGACTCATCAATAAACAGTAGCGAATTTGGGGGAAGGTATTCGAATAACGTCGGTGGGGGCTCCCCTGGTCCACGGCCGGACAGGTATCGGGAGTAGTTCTCGATACCGTTGCAATAGCCCAGCTCCAGCATCATTTCCAGATCATACCGGGTGCGCTCTTCCAGTCGTTGAGCCTCCAGTAGTTTATGGTTGCTGCGAAAGTGTTCCAGGCGTTCGGCAAGCTCATCCTTAATGCTTTCTGTCGCATCAAGAATGATCTGGCGGGGGGTGACATAGTGAGTTTTAGGGTAAATCGTCGCCCGGGGCACCTTGCGGTATACCTCCCCGGTCAACGGATCAAACCAGGACAGAGTCTCTATCTCATCGTCGAACAGCTCAATGCGGAGAGCTTCACTTTCGGATTCCGCCGGAAAGACATCAATAACATCTCCCCTCACCCGATAATTAGCACGATGAAGCTCATAATCATTTCGGGTGTACTGAAGCTCAGCAAGCCGTCGCAGGATAACTCGCTGATCCACCTTATCACCACGATCCAGGTGCAACATCATCTTCTTATAGGATTGAGGATCCCCCAAACCATATATAGAAGACACCGTGGCTACGATCAGAACGTCTTCTCTCTCCATCAACGCCTTGGTGGCTGACAGCCTCATCTGCTCGATATGATCATTGATCGACGAGTCTTTCTCTATATAAGTATCGGATGACGGAACATAGGCTTCCGGCTGATAGTAATCGTAATAGGAGACGAAGTATTCCACCGCGTTATCAGGGAAGAATTCCTTGAATTCACCATAGAGCTGGGCGGCCAATGTCTTGTTATGAGCCAGAACGATGGTCGGACGCTGGACTTCCGCCACAACGTTGGCCATGGTGAATGTTTTACCGGATCCGGTTACCCCGAGCAAAGTCTGATGTAGCAGGCCGTCTTCAAGTCCCTCTACCAGTTTTTTGATAGCGGTAGGTTGATCGCCGGCCGGTTGATATTTGGATTGAAGTCTGAATTTCTGCATGATGGGAGCTTACACACACTTTCCTGTAGATGATAGTTTCAAGTAAATGTTAGAATCAGACGGTTTGAACTTGGTTTGCCGTCTTGGCTTCACCAACAGACTGTCGGCCAAAGCACCGCACGCCAACTGTTCAATAATCTTCTTCCATCCGCACAGCCAAAAATCGAGGAATGACTTCTTTGGAAACTGAACTCTCTCGTCGCGTCCAAGCCATAAAACCTTCCCCTACTCTTGCGGTTACCAACCGTGCAGCTGAACTGCGTGCCGCCGGTAAAGATATTATCGGACTGGGTGCCGGTGAACCAGATTTCGATACACCTGCACATATCAAAACCGCCGCTATTGATGCCATTAAAGCCGGCCAGACCAAATACACTGCCGTCGATGGAACCCCGGCCCTGAAAAAAGCCATTATCGACAAGTTCCAGAGGGATAACCAGTTAAGTTATCAGGCTAATCAGATCCTGGTGTCATCCGGTGGCAAACAGAGTTTTTTCAACCTGTCACTGGCACTGCTGAACCCAGGTGATGAGGTCATTATACCTGCCCCTTACTGGGTTTCTTATCCTGACATGGTTCTCGTAGCGGAAGGCAATCCTGTTGTTGTTGAAACCAAGGCCGACGCACAGTTCAAGATGACGGCAGAACAATTGTCTGCTGCCATTACTGACAAAACCAAACTGGTCGTACTGAACAGCCCTTCCAACCCAACCGGCATGGCTTACTCTGCCGAGGAATTAAAAGCCCTGGGTAATGTGCTGAAAAAGCATCCGCAGATATTTGTCGCCACCGACGATATGTATGAGCACACGCTGTTTAATGATGCACCGTTCGTCAACATCCTGAATGTATGCCCGGAGCTCTATGACCGCACATTTGTGCTGAATGGCGTGTCAAAAGCATACTCCATGACCGGATGGCGGATCGGCTATGCTGCAGGCCCGGCCAAGGTCATCGGTGCCATGAAAAAGATCCAGTCCCAGAGCACCTCAAACCCCGCATCTATTTCACAGGCGGCCGCTGTCGCGGCGCTGAACGGGCCGCAGGAATGCATCAGGGAAATGGTGACAGAGTTTAAAAAGCGTCATGACTTTGTCGTAGCAGCTCTGAATGCCATTAACGGCGTCAACTGTCTTGCCGTCGACGGTACCTTTTATGCCTTCCCTGGGTTCCAGGGGGCGATTGAGAAGCTCGACGGTATCAACAACGATGTGGAACTGGCCGAATACCTTCTCAACAATGCTGGTGTCGCGCTGGTACCAGGCTCCGCATTTGGGGCTCCAGGCCATCTGCGGCTTTCTTTTGCCACCAGCATGGAAAACCTGGAAAAAGCAATGGAACGCATTGCCAAAGCTCTTGGGTAAGGCGTTTTAAGGCTTTGAAGGTCAAGCTTCAAAAACCCTATTTTCGGGGCTTGACCTTCTGAAAAGAGGTGATTAATATACGCGCCTTCAAAGCAATTCCCTGATAGCTCAGTTGGTAGAGCAAATGACTGTTAATCATTGGGTCGCTGGTTCGAGTCCAGCTCGGGGAGCCAAATTTCAAAAAAGCCGTGACGTCAAACTCACGGCTTTTTTATTTTTCCCCTTCCGCTCTCTTTCATTTTTTGCTTCTTTTCACATTTTCGCCTTCTTGCTTTCTACACGTTTTTGGTATTTTAATACCAAATAATTGAATTTCCGCAAGATTCCCAACCACCTCCCCTCCTCATTTAGCCCACCTTCTGAGGAAAAATGCACAAAATGATTAGTTTTTTTTCTTATAAGAAAAATTTCCTTAATTGGATTTTAAAATGAGCTAGTTCGCTGTTTTTGTAAACCCTGAGACCAACGTGACAATTCAATTCACGACAAGCCTAAAATTTATCTGAGTTTTTCAGCATTCCGTGCAGAGTTCACATTTTTACAAAATCTACATTCCGTTACTCAGATATCGAATATCCAGAAAATGATTGTACGTAGCGAAATATTTTCATTACTGCAGGTTACATGACTAACTTTGACTCAAGATCGCCCTTCACTTAATACTTTGTTCACATTCTGATCAATCAAATGATCGGTTGTGGCCACCAGTGCCACGGAAATTGAATGCCTCGACGGAGTGAGGACGTTATGGACAAAATTGTTATCTCACATATAGGACTGTCACCGAAGGACCTGATTCTTCTGAAGAATCTATCCCGGCTTGACGAAACCTGGTTTGGCAACTTCCAACTTGCCGATGAGCCCAATACAGCTGATGGACAGATCTTGATCATGGACGTAGATCATCCTGACAGTGCAGCCCAATGGGAACGACTAAAGCCTTTTGCCTACTTTGAAAACACCATTGTGCTGAGCAGACGTCAGCAACAGGTGATTCCCAACACCATCCAATTGACACGCCCTTTGCAGTTCCGGCGTTTAACAGAGGCTCTTCACGCAGCCACTGCTTCAGGTGACAAAGTCAAACGGCATGAACGAAACATTCTGGTGGTGGACGACACCCTTCCGGTAAGAACTTTCATGACCCAGAAACTACATGAAATTCTGACCAGTGACATTGGCGTGGAAGTCGCAGAATCCGGCGAAGAAGCCATCATTATGGCCGCCAATCAGCACTTCGACCTGGTGTTCATGGACGTCATGATGCCTGGCATGGACGGCTATCAGGCCTGCCGCAAGATCAAGGCATTGTCGGGAGCTAAAGTCGTCATGCTGACCAGTAAATCCTCCACCCTCAATCGGGTGAAGGCCAAAATGTCCGGTTGCGATGGTTACATCACCAAGCCACCGGAAGATCGAGAGCTCGTACAGGTGATCCGGCGATATCTTGAGCCGCAAAGAGCCGAATTACCTCAAACCATGCAACTAGCGGCAGCTGGGAGATAAACCATGACCAAGAAAATTTTAATTGTTGATGACAGTGAAGCGGATTTGACCCTTCTGCAGTCGATAGTCGCAGAGGCCAAATACCAGACTGTTCTGGCAAGATCTGGCGAAGAAGCCGTGAGCAAAGCCAAACAGGAAAAACCCAATATGATCCTGCTGGATATCATTATGGGAGAAATGGACGGCTTCAGCGCCTGCAGAGAACTGTCCAGTTCACCAGAAACCGCCAATATTCCCGTAGTATTCGTGTCCAGCAAGAACCAGAAGGTGGATCATATCTGGGCAGCGAAACAAGGCGCTAAAGCACTGATATCCAAGCCCTACCGCCAGGAAGATATATTGAGTCAACTGCAGAGTTATGCCTAAGCAGGACAGGAGATGACATCATGAACAGCGTCGTAATTCCCTCTCAGAACAACCGTCTGCTCACTCCTTCGGAGGCCCTGGCCGTTCTGCAGAAGCTGGATGGAGCTGAAGCTCAGGACGATGTTGAAGTCTCCAGCAGCCATTGGTTTGGTCTACCCCTGTCCCGGTTGGAGCATAGCGGGGCCTCCCTCGGATTACTGATCCGGGAAGATTGCAATAAAGAACTGATTGAAGAGCCTGCCATTTGTCAGGTGCCGTTCACTCCGTCCTGGTTAACGGGATTCACCAACGTCCGAGGTCAGATTACCCCGGTGGTGAATCCCTACGATTTTTTCTGCCTGGATGATGTAGGCAGTCACGCAACCAGGGAACGGGGCGCCCGGCAGGCCCCCTCTTCTTACATTCTTTATTTCGATCATGAAGGCGACTCATTTGCGATATCTGTGCATCACCTGCCCCGTAAATTCAGCGTTACCACTGAGCAGGTCATGAGCCATCCCCCCGGGTTAACCACAGACCTCAGAGCCTGTGTTGACTCCTGTTACCACCATGAAGGCATTTGGTGTGAATGGAATCTTACAAAGTTTAAACGGAGGTTAACCCAGATGTTGAAATCATCCTGACCGCGGCCCCAGCAGGAATCCACCGACAGCAGTACGCGGCTTCTCCCTGCACATGAATCTGAAATAGAACGCCTGGCAGCTGACGCTGTCAGGTACAGGATTATTGCGCCCGGAATTCGGGCCAAAAGTCATATCCAGGAGATTGATATGCAAACTTCAACCACTCGTCACAGAAGCATTTTGCTGACAGCCATGCTGGCATTTTGTCTTGGATCCGCAGGCAGTCTGGCGGCCTCATCGCAGACCGAAGGCGTATACCGGGACAGGATTGTCATCGGCGGCGTACTTGATCTGGAAGGTCAGTCCCGCGGTCTTGGAATTGGTATGAGAGACGGCATCCAGGCGGCTTTTTCAGAAGACAAAATCCAGGGCAAACAATTGGAATACATTGCCCTGAATGACTCCTACACGCCTGAATTGACCGAACAGCAAACCCGCAAGCTGATTGATGAAGGTGTCTTTGCAATGGTCGGCAATGTCGGTACTCCGACAGCCAAAGTCGCCCTCCCTATTCTGGCCAGCCACAATGTCCCGGCGGTCGGATTCTTTACCGGAGCCGGCCTGCTTCGACCCGGTCCGGGGGAAGTAATCAACTTTCGCGCCAGCTACGTCCAGGAAACGGCCAAAGTGATCGAGCAAAGCTTGCTGGCTGGTCTCAGTCCCAGCCAGATCTGCGCCTTTGTACAGAATGATGCTTACGGCATGGCTGGGGTTGAAGGAATCAAGCTGGCATTGAACTCCAAGCCGGGAGCCTCCGGCATTATCAACAAACTGGACCAGATTCTTGCCATGGACGGAGAAAACCCACAACGCAACGGTATCGGCCCGGTGGGGGTTTATCAGCGCAATACCCTGGCATCGAGAGCCGGATATGAATCTCTGAAAAAGTGGGAACAACAGGAAAGTGTAAGCTGCCGGTTAGTCGTCACAGTAGGCACTTATAACGCCATCGGAAGATTTGCTGCCTATGCCCGCCAGAAAGGTGATGACTGGATGATCAGCGCTGTTTCATTCACCGGCGCAGACAATCTGCGTACGGTTCTGAGCCAGTATGGCGTCAACAACAAGGTGATTGTTACCCAAGTGGTACCAGACCTTGATTCAGATCTGCCCATTGTTCAGCAAGCCAAGAAAGCTCTGGGGGAACGCCTGAACGTGATCTCCCTGGAAGGCTACATCGTCGGCAGAATGATGGTGGAGTTGCTGAAGAAGATCGACGGGGATATCACAAGAGACTCATTTCGTCGCGTAGCCAGAAACAGTCTGCTCGAAATCGGAGGCCTGACGCTGGATTTCAGGGGAGATAACCAGGGTTCCGACCTGGTGATCATGACTTATCTCAACAACAAGACCTACCAAACCATTCCTGATAACCAGATTGCCCAGCTGTTCTAGGCCAGAGCACAAATTCACAGGAGCCCGATATGAAATTTCAAAATCTGAATCAATATTTCTCCATAAGCAAGCTCAGTGTGGGCAAACGCCTGACATTGCTGACAGGCATCACCGCCCTTGCCCTACTGGTTATCGCGTCACTGGCAGCATTTGCCCTGACTTATGCAACCCGTTCTGCCGGCGATCTGCACAGACAAGTTGAGAACCAGGCGAACCTGTCCGAACTCATCCGCACCATCGACACCGGGGTTGTGGAAACCCTTAATGGTCTCAACAGCGGTAGCATGATCTGGAGCGAGGCAGACCAGCGCATGCAGGATGCCAGACAATCTTTCATGCAGAACTGGCAACTGCTGCAGGAAAAAGTGAAAGACCAGTCGCTGGAGCAGCAAAGCAAGTTCCAGGACATGCAGAAGACGGTCAGCGGGGTCACCTCCATCTTCGACCAATTCAGCAGCATGGGTACCAACCAGTCCCGTCCTGCCCTGGAACTCTTCCTCCTCAACGACCTTGGTTACCTGCTGGATCCTTTCCGTACGGCCACAAAGAACTATGCTGACATCATGCAGCAAAGTGCCCAGGCACAGTATGAAAACACCCAGACAACTTTAAGTACCAGTGCCATCGTCGGGACTGCGCTGATCCTGCTGAGTATTGCCGGATCATTGATTCTTGCCCGATTCATACTCGGATCCATCCTGATTCCGGTTAACGCGATTGCCGGAACGGTAAGTAAAGTGCAGCAAGGCGATACCGATGCGAGAACAAACATTCAGGGTACCGATGAGTTGTCCCGATTGGGCGCAGCTCTTGACCAGCTGTTAAACGAAAAAGTGGCCACGCTGATTCAGGCGGAAAAAGAAAATGAAGTTCTTAACAACTCGGTTATCGAGTTGCTGGAAGGTACCGCCAAACTCAGCGATAAAGACCTCACCACCCGCCTCACCGTTCGCGAGGACATCACCGGTCCGGTGGCAGACGCCCTTAACATGGTGACCAAGGAAACCTCTGAAGCTCTGGGCAAAATCACCCACATCAGTAAGGCCGTTGGTGTATACAGCGTCATGGTGGATGAACAGACTCACAAGGTTGTTCATGTGGCGGCCGAAGAACGCGCCGTCATTGAAGACACCATCAATAAACTGGAGAGCCTGTCCCGCCAGATGAACCTCATCGCCAAATGGTGTCAGTCCTGTAACCAGATTGCGAAAACTACCGCAGAAACCACAGACAAAGCCTATGAGGCCGTAGGTAACACAGTCGAAAGTATGGGTGAAATTCGCGAGTCCATCAGCGAGACGGAAAAACGTATCAAGCGACTGTCTGAACGGTCACAGGAAATCAGCGGTATCATCGACATCATCAACAACATTGCTGAACGGACACACGTACTGGCATTGAACGCCAGTATGCAGGCAGCAGCCGCAGGTGAAGCAGGTCGAGGGTTTGCGGTGGTTGCCGACGAGGTTCAGCGGCTGGCGGAGAGCTCCCGTAATGCCACCTCTCAGATCAGCGCCCTGGTTCGCAACATCCAGACCGAAACTGCAGACGCGGTGGACAACATGAACAGCAGTATCACCCAGGTGGTCAGCGGTTCCAAACGCGCCACCCAGGCAGGTGAGCAAATGCAGGAAACCCAAAAAACAGCCACCGATCTCCTGGATGCTGTTGAGAAGATTGCCCGCAGCTCATTAACCCAGGCCAAAGAAGCACAACTGGTACGGACCCAGGCGGACAGTATCGAGAAGAGCACTCACGTCACGGACCAGGAACTCAAGCGCCAGTCCCTGCATACCGAGCGCTTAAGAACAGCATCCACATTGCTGCAACAGACAGTTGAAGTCTTCCGCATTCCGGAAGCCGCATTACTGCAGGTCAATATGCCTGAGTTGTTGCAATCCATTCCAGAGGAAGAACCAGCCGCCACGCCGGCTAAGAACAACGAGCCAACGATTCCAAGCTCGTATATCAGGCCATCGAGTAAAGAGGGGTTGAAACAAGCCAGCTGACAGGCCATGCGGCAGACCGGTGTAGTGCCTCCGGTCTGCCGCATGGATTCAGCTAACTGAAGTTGAGCAGTATATCGACTTTTACCTATCTCCCATGCATGGAGAGCTTGTATGGATGCACATGATCAAAATATGGCAATGACGTCTCTGGCCGATGTATTCCGGGATGATCTAAATCAGATAGTTCAATCCGAGATTCCAACTGCGGATGACCTTTTCGCCTTGATGGATAACATAGCGGCAATGCTGGATATGGTGGAATGCCCCCAGCTTCTGGCTAGAGTGGATAGGTTGCGCTCACAATTGGTACCTAACGGAGAAACCTCTGATTCAGCACAAGAACCTCTTCCCAAATCCAAGATCGTTTCCGTCGCACAATGGATGCTGAGGCTGCTTGAGTCGCTCAATGATCCTCTGGTCTTCGCCCCTCCTACAATATCTACATCCGACGATAGTGATGCTGGAGAATCCGAAGCCGCGCTACCGGAAGATCAGGCGAAAGATAGCAGTGAGCTTTCTCGATCTGACACCGTCGCCACCCTCCCTGACACAGACGACTCTCCGTCTGACGTAAGCGACTTTCAACCAGATGAAAACAAAGCACTGGAAACCTGTGAAATGGAGGAACTGTATAAGGTAGAGGAGGAAGAGGAGCCGGAGGAGATAGAAGCATCAGATGAGACCGATACCATCAGCTTGTGTGAAGCTCATGAAATCTCCATGGACGAGAGCACCGATTTAGACTGGGATGCTGATCAAGAAAAAGAATTTGTCGACTCTGATTCAGAAGTCCCCATGCTGGACCTGACAGAAATTCCAGCCGACTCAAACCTATCGCCAGAACAGGCCGAACTGGTGGAGGCATTCTGGTCTGAGATTTGTGAGTTGGAAGCGGATCTCAATGAAGCGCTCGACGTGATGGCCGCTTCCGAATCCAATCGATCCCCCTATGTGGGTCTGCTCCAGACACTGGCGGAAACCAGCAGCTATCTTGGTATTATCGGACTTCAACATTTCTTCGATTGCCTGAGCATTCGTCTGCAAAGTGAAGATACCGTAGGAAAATCACAAATTCAGCACCTCTACAAATGGCCTTCCCTGGTGAAGGATTACCTCTACGAGCAGGCGTCGGAAAACAGCTGCCTGGCATTGCTTGAATACTTGGAAGCCCCTTGCTGGACACAACCGATAGATTCAGAAGATCAACAAGCTCTGCTTTTTGCCCTGGTGGAGTTTGAAGTCAGCAGCGAAGCACTGGATGACACACCATCCCAGGTTTATACCGAAGAGGACGTAGCGCTCAACATTTCCAGTGATGTTACCCTGGAGGTGAAACACGCCTTCCTTCAGGATGCGCCCATTCATACCCATGCAATCTTTGAGGCACTTGCCAACCTTGGTGATGCAGAGGCTCCCGACAAACAATGGGTCATCAAGGCACAGCGCGCCAGCCATAGCCTCAAGGGATCCGCCAACCTTCTGGGTATCAAGGGGGTTGCCAACATAAGTCATACTCTTGAGGACATTTTCGAAGTCATGGCCAAGGGTGAAACTTCGGTCCCGGATCAGCTTTACGAAATACTCATGGAAGCGTCAGACTGCCTGAGTTCCATGGTGGATTTTCTCGCGGGCAAGGACCAACCTCCGGAAAATGCCTTTGAAGTCCTCGAGCAGCTAGTACATTGGAACCGGCCTGATAGCAGATTCAGCGTTGCCGAGCCTGACTTTATGGAAGAGCCCGAATTCTCTGATCTGTCTCAAGAGCCCAGGGTCTCCGCGTTATCTCAGACGAGCTCAGCATCATCTCAAACAGAAACGAAACAGGAGTTCGATTCATCCGAGGATTCTCCAGAAGCGCCACAACGGGATGCCGCACCCGGTACAAATATCGAACCCCCTCTTTCTGATTTTGACAACCTGGTGCTACTTGCCGAAGAGATGAGTATCAACAACGTCCAGGGCAAAGAACTCTATAAGCGCATCCACTCAACCGCTGAAGATCTCTCCCGCCATGATCAGTTACTCAGCCAGAGACGTCTACAGCTGGAGGGCCTGATTGACAACCGCAGCATGGATCGTCGGCCTTCCCGTCAAGTTCCTCAGCAACCTAACCAAACTGCTAAGGGGCAGCCCACACCGAAAGTGGACGAAAACAATGCGGAGTTCGATCCACTGGAGATGGACCGCTACGATGAACTACACGAATGCTCCCATCAGCTGTTCGAATCCGTAGCCGACGTAAGAGAACTCAACCATAAGCTCCAGGATCAGTTGTTGATGCTGGACAGCCTGATGCGCCAGCAACACCGCTATATTGACAAACTTCAGCATCAGTTGCTTTCCAAACAGAAATTGTCTGCCTCTGAACTCACCGGACGCCTGCAACGCTGCGTTCGCCAGGCATGCCGTGCTGCCGGTAAATCTGCGGCCCTGAATGTCATCGGTGATGATCTTGAAGTGGATAGAATCCTGATCGAACAATTGGCTGATCCACTCATGCACCTTCTGCGCAATGCTGTGGATCATGGCATTGAAAATACTGTTATCCGTGAGCAGGCAGGAAAGAACAGCCGTGGCAATATCATGGTGCAGTACTCTCAGGTAGGTCGCTTCCTGCAGGTCGTACTGGAAGATGACGGTGGTGGACTTGATTACGACAGCATCTTCAGAAAGGCCTTGAAAGCAGGAATCATTGCCGAAGGCTCTTCCCGCCCGACCGATCAGGAGCTTGCGCAGATTGTATGGCAACCGGGGTTCACTACCCGTGATAAAGCCACGCAACTTTCCGGCCGGGGGATCGGTATGGATGCGGTAAGGAGTCAGGTTGAATCACTGGGTGGCAGCATCCGTTTCGACACCGAAGCCAAAACCGACAACACACCGGGCTGCCGGTTGGTTATCCGGGTTCCTGTGCGCGAAATTACCCAGTACATGTTGCTGGTAACCGTATGCAAGCAGCGCTTCGCAATTCCTTCATCGACCCTGACCCAGATTATGGCAACCGGTGCCGGTGAGCTGGAAGAAATCGCCGGCCAAACTTATCTGTCTGCAAACGATGAACTCTTCCGTTATGTGGATCTGGCCAAATCGCTGTTCGGTATAGATGAAGAAAGCAAGTCAAAGCCGTTAATCGTCGCGGATGTCAGCGGTGTACTTACAGCTATCGCCGTCGATGAAATCAAAACCGGGGATCAACTGGTATTAAGAACACCCGGCCGCTTGATACCCACACTACCCGGACTGTTTGGTATGACCATCCTGGGTGACGGAACCCTGGTACCTGTTCTCAACCTAGTGGAATTACTGCAAACGGGCAACAAGTCCAATCAGTCTACAGCTCCCATTTCCGCATCCCAGGAAATCCTCAACAAAGTGATGGTCGTGGATGATTCTCTCAGTGTCCGCCAGACCTTAAAGCAATTGCTTCAGGACTGCGGCTTTACCGTAACCACGGCCTGTGACGGGCTCGAAGCCATTGAAAAGATCAAGGCGGAAGCTCCTCAACTGTTATTGGTAGATATGGAAATGCCGCGTATGGATGGCCTTGAGCTGACACGTCAGCTTCGCCAGACACCCGAGCACAACCAGCTGCCTATTCTGATGCTGACTTCCCGAAGCCAGCATAAACATCGTGAACTTGCCAAGAAGGCAGGGGTAAATGGATATGCCACAAAACCTTATAACGAGAACGATCTTATGGATAAGATACAGGAGTTACTGGGATGAACCATCAAACAGCCTACTACCTTGTGAATTGCTCGGGCCGGTCAATCTGTCTGCCGGCCGAAGACATCCTCTATCTGGCATCCGCCGAAGAGGTCACAGAGAAACAACAGATCACCTGCATACGATTTTCCGGGCAGTGGTATCCGGTATATGGCTTTAACAGCAACTGGATACCGGCCTCCGGCCTGCAGCCGGAGGAGAAGAAAGTCATACTGCTGAAAGCCGCCTTTGGGAACACACCTGCTATGGCGCTTAGCTGCCATTCACTTTTTAAGCTGCGAACCGCCTCAAAGGTGTATCCGATTCCCTCGTGTATGAGAAAGCTCAGCCCTATCGAGGGACTGATAAGACAAAACAGCGATTGGCATCTTTTCGCCACCTCTCTAACCATCACACGTTTTTTCGAGAAGGTACTCAGCTATGGAGCTTCAGAATCAAGGAGTGTCGCCGAACACCCACCCATCCAGCGATCTGTCGGTTTGGCTAGCTAACCCACTGGATGGAGCGACAATTGCGCTGGCAGGAAATTCTGTTGAAGAGTTTGTGCCCAATGCACGATTGCTGTCGATACCTGCCAGCGAACCCTGTTGCCAGCACATCACCATCTGGCATGAGCAACCTGTACCAGTGGTATTCACCCGGGCTTGCCACTACATTGTGAGTGCCAACATCGTCGTTCTGAATACCCAGACAACAGATCCTCGTTACGTTGCCCTGGCAGTCAGCACCGCACCAGCCAAAACACTGGTCGATGATCATGGCTTCGTGGATTTCCGCCCCTCGGATTGCGGCATATGGAAATCGGCACTGATTTCCGGGTTCAGCCGCAATGGTGAATCCATACCGATCATCGATCCCACGAAGCTGCTTTCTGACGAATGCAACTTCATGGCAGAAGCAAACAATGCCTGTATCAAACCAGGTAAGTTCTTTGCGCTGCAGAGACAGAAAACCGGATAACCCGCGTTATTATGCGACGCCGTTATTCAGCTCCTGCTGAATGAGGGTCAAAGCCTTTAATGGATCATCCGCTCTGGTGATAGGCCGCCCAATCACCAGATAGTGGCTGCCATCTTCCACCGCCTTGGCGGGCGTCACAATTCTCGTCTGGTCATCCTTGGCTGCAAAGCCCGGTCGAATTCCCGGAGTCACCAGAGCAAAGTCATCCCCCAGCGCCGAGCGCAGCATGGCCGATTCCTGCGCAGAGCAGACAACGCCATCCATCCCGCTGTCTTTACTCAAAGAGGCCAGCCGTTTCACCATTTGCTCAGCATCCGAGGAGTAACCGATTTCCTGCAATTCATCATCACTCAGACTGGTCAGAATCGTCACCGCAATCAAAAGCGGCGGCTGCTGAAAAGGCTGTAATATCTCACGACAGGCTTCCATCATCCTGCGCCCTCCGGAAGCATGGACATTGACCATCCAAACTCCCATATTGGCAGCAGCCTTCACAGCATGAGCGGTTGTATTGGGGATGTCATGGAATTTGAGATCCAGAAATATTTCGAATCCTTTGTTTTGCAACCAGTGGACAATCTCTGGACCAAAAGAGGTAAATAATTCTTTCCCGACTTTCAAACGACATAAAGAAGGATCAACCTGCTCTACAAAACCTTCAAGCGCCTTGCGCTCCGAGAAATCCAATGCCACAACGATTCTGGGTTCAGTGGGTTGAGCCATGTCTATTTCATCACCTTTCATTTCATTATTGATCAGCATAGATACAAAACATCCTGTTCGGCATCACATACTCTTCAAGCCGCCTAAATTTTCTGTGTAATCATCACACCCACGGAATAGGCTTGATATTTCCCCAGGTTTTGCAACTTGGACATTGCCAATGCATATGACGCCCCGAGAATCCGCAATTGATGCAACAGTAGTCCTGATTTTTTTCCAATAAGGATTCCAGCACACCTTTTATGATCTGCACCCAGCGCTTGGTTTCCGTTTCGGCGAACGGAGTCAGGAGCTCCAGCAAAGTTTTCACTCCTCCAAGAGTAGGATGCTCATCAAGCTGCTGTAGAAGAAATTCAATAGCATTCTGCGGATCGCTATCCTGCCCCAGCTGAGTGGCCAATGTCATCATGACATGGGCAGATGGCTGTTGCTCCCAGATTCGCTGAAGTATCCGGACCAGCTTATCCTGCTCCTGGGTCACCATACAGATTTCAACGATCAGATCGACAGCCTCCGTCAGGAAGACCGGATCCTGCTGCTCTATACGCTTCAATTCATTTAACGCTTCTGCGAACTGTTCTGTCGCAATACACACCCGCGCCATCTGCAGGCTGGCCCGGACACAGGATTTATCATGCCCTAAAGCTTCTTTAAGAAACTGCCTGGCCTCCGCGAAATCTTTACGCCGGATACTACGATCCGCCAACTCACAACAATATTGGGCTATTCTCCGCTGCAGATCCCTATCGCGCTTAACGTCCAACGAAAGCGCCCGCTCTCGGGCAATATCCCAGTCTTTCTCGTGTTCATAGATTTCCAGCAAACTCTCAGTACAGCGCTGCTTCCACTGCCTTTCATTGGAAAGCTCAATAAAAAGCGCCTCTGCCCGGTCATACAGCCCTGCGACCATATAGTCCTGAGCTAACTCAAAAGTTAACTGACTTGAATGTTGCAGACGCGCCTCTGGATGTGACAGCAGATTCTGATGAATGGCGGTCGCTTTTTCGATTTCGCCTTTGCGGCGGTAATAGTTGGCAATGGACAGATGGAGCTGAATGGTATGACGGTTAACCTCCAGCTCCTGGAGAAAAGAGTCCAGTGTTGGGGCATCATATGCCTCAAACAGGTACTGAAGGGTCTTGGGATATTTACCGGAACGGGTATCAACGGTCTTGGTGCCGCCCCTTCTAGACTGCTGGTACCCTATAAACCAGCCGATGCCGATGGCTGCCGCCACCAGTAACCACTGCCCGATGAATTCCATAAATGCTAATTATTGGTGGCTACAGTTTGCCTACTTTTTGGCGCCTTGTTCTTGGGTCCTACTACTTTCAGCTTTAGAACCGTCAAACCAGTCACCATCATGCCGAGAATCAGGCCAACAGCAAACGCACCAACTGCCACAAATATCACATCAATAGGTCCGATCTTAGTCACGATCAAATCCAGGTGCACAGCGTCATTGTTCGAGAGCATAAACATTAGCCCGATCACAAAGACGACCAATACCAATAGCAATAGGATGAATTTCTTAATTTTCGCCATGCGTGTACTCGACCCCAATCTCCATTGGGTGCCTATCTTAACATAGATAACGACAATGTCAGGAGAATAGATAGCGACATTGTCGAGTCAGATCGAGGCAGGTTTGACGAAATTAATACCCGGCTTTCAGGCTGGCGTTTACTTCATCACGCAATTCTTTCCCCGGTTTAAAATGAGGCACATACTTAGCCGGCAGGTGGACTGTTTCCCCTGTTTTGGGATTACGCCCCACCCGCGGGGCACGATAATGCAGACTGAAACTACCGAATCCGCGTATTTCTATGCGCTGACCCTGAGACAAGGTTTGCGACATGTACTCTATGATCGTTTTAACGGCGAGCTCAACGTCTTTGACTGAAAGTTGTGGTTGTTTGGACGCAATAATCTCGACTAATTCTGACTTGGTCATAGAATTTTCCTTATCAAAGCCATCGTCAGAAGTGTAGTTAAAGAATTAAAAAAACACAAAAAAAACGGGCATATAGCCCGTTTTTTTCAATTTCCAAACCGAAGTTTGAAGCTTAACTTTACAACTAAGCGATTAGCTTTGCTGTTGCAGCTGTTCCTTGATCAGATCACCGATAGTGGTCGGACCTTGAGCTTCAGTTTGTTTTTCCTTCACATCGCGGATAGCCTGCTTCTCTTCATCAATATCCTTAGACTTGATGGACAGATTGATCACGCGATTTTTGCGGTCAACGCTGATGATCTTGGCTTCAACTTCTTCGCCTTCGTTCAGCACGTTGCGCGCGTCTTCAACTTTGTCACGGCTGATTTCAGATGCTTTCAGTACCGCTTCAACATCATCATTCAGAGCAACAACAGCGGCCTTAGCGTCAACAGAGATTACTTTACCAGTGACGATAGTACCTTTGTCGTTCAACTGGGTGAATTCAGCAAATGGATCGCTTTCCAGCTGCTTGATACCCAGAGAAATACGCTCACGCTCAGGATCAATCGACAGGATAACAGTCTCCAGGTCGTCACCTTTCTTGTACTTGCGTACAGCTTCTTCACCTGGCTCGTTCCAGGAGATGTCAGACAAGTGAACCAGACCGTCGATACCGCCGTCCAGACCCAGGAAGATACCGAAGTCAGTGATAGACTTGATCTTACCGGAAATCTTGTCGCCCTTGTTGAAGCTGCCTGAGAACTCTTCCCATGGGTTAGCATGACACTGCTTGATACCCAGAGAGATACGACGACGCTCTTCGTCGATATCCAGAACCATCACTTCAATTTCGTCGCCCAGTTGGACAACTTTGGAAGGATGAATGTTCTTGTTGGTCCAATCCATTTCGGATACGTGAACCAGACCTTCAACACCTTCTTCCAGCTCAGCAAAGCAGCCGTAGTCTGTCAGATTGGTAACGCGTGCAGTAACACGGGTGTTTTCAGGATAACGCTCTTTGATAGCTACCCATGGATCTTCACCCAGTTGCTTCAGACCCAGAGAAACGCGATTACGCTCACGGTCGAACTTCAGCACTTTAACGGAGATTTCATCACCAACATTGACGATCTCGCTTGGGTGCTTGATGCGCTTCCAAGCCATATCAGTGATGTGCAGCAGGCCGTCAACACCACCCAGATCAACGAACGCACCGTAGTCAGTCAGGTTCTTAACAATACCTTTGACTTCCATACCTTCCTGCAGAGTCTGCAGAAGTGCATCACGTTCTGCGCTGTTTTCAGCTTCCAGAACAGCACGACGGGAAACAACAACGTTGTTGCGCTTTTGGTCAAGCTTAATGACTTTGAATTCGAGGTCTTTACCTTCGAGGTGTGCAGTATCGCGGATAGGACGCACATCTACCAAAGAACCTGGCAGGAACGCGCGAATGCCACCCAATTCAACAGTGAAGCCACCTTTGACTTTACCGTTGATGACACCCATAACAACTTCATTGGCTTCGAAGGCTTTTTCGAGATCTTTCCATGCTTCCGCACGCTTGGCCTTCTCACGGGACAGACGGGTTTCACCGAAACCATCTTCTACCGCATCCAGAGCAACATCGACTTCGTCTCCGATGCTCAGATTCAGTTCACCTTTATCATCAAGGAACTGAGAAACAGGGATAACCCCTTCAGATTTTAAGCCGGCGTGAACAGTAACCCAGTCTTGGTCAATGTCTACAACGGTTCCCTTTACGATGGAACCGGGCTGCATGTCGATTTCTTTTAAACTTTCTTCAAAAAGCTCAGCAAAGCTCTCGCTCATTGTGTTTCCTGTAATGAATATACTCCGCGTGGCCAGCTAACACGGTCAGTTTTTGAATTGATTGCTTAGTTGGCAATACTGGCTTACACCAAAAAAACAATCACCTGATGGAATTTACAAAAAATTCCTGAAGCTGCGGCTCTTGCTTAAGCCTGTTTTGAGGACCAGATTTGAAGCACTTCGCGCAGCACCTCATCTATCGGAATCCCAGACGTGTCAAGGGTTACAGCGTCATCAGCGGGTCTAAGGGGAGCGTTTTCACGGTTCATATCCCGGTCGTCACGCGCCTTGATCTCGCTTAAAAGGTGCGCAATTTTAACACTCTGACCCTGTTGCTTCAACTGCTCATACCGTCTCTGGGCCCTGATTTCGGCGCTTGCCGTTAAATAGACCTTACAGGGGGAATCAGGGAAGACCACTGTGCCCATATCCCGTCCATCCGCCACCAGGCCCGGCATACGACGAAAATCACGCTGACGCTGCAACAAGGCCTCGCGGACAACCGTATGGGGTGCGATCTGGGAAGCTTTGTCGCCACAGGTTTCAGTACGAATTTCTTCTGTGACATCTTCCCCCATCAGGTATACCGAGACCGGCTGATCCATTTGACCAGATCGGAATTCAACATCCAGCTTCCTGGCAACCCCGGCAACAGCTCCAGGATCATTCAGATCCACGCCCTGTTTCACCGCGCTCAGGGCAGTCAGGCGATATAGAGCGCCGGAATCCAGAATATGCCAACCGAGCTGACGGGCCAGTAACTTGGCAATTGTTCCCTTGCCTGAACCAGAGGGTCCATCAATAGTGATCACCGGTGCAGTAGTACCTCCGGTCATACCTCCCCCGCCGGCCTTAGATTAAACCCGACTTCATTCGCCAGCTCCCAGAAATTGGGAAAGGATGTTGCAACATTAGCGCAATCTTTGATGGTGATATCGCTCTTAGAAACCAGTGAAGCGACTGCAAAAGCCATTGCGATCCGATGATCACCATGACTTTCAACACTTCCACTACCGATACTGGACTGCCGCAACACGATACCATCGGGGCGAACCTCGCTATCGACCCCAAGCGCTTTCAGACCGTCTGCCATCACCTGGATACGATCACTTTCTTTGACACGCAGCTCCTCTGCACCACTGAGCACAGTCTCACCCTCAGCATTGACGGCAGCAATGAAGAGCACCGGGAATTCATCGATCGCCAACGGAACCTGATCCTGAGGGATTTCGATTCCTTTCAGCGGAGCATATTTCACCCTGATATCCGCGACCGGTTCACCCCCAACCTCTTTCTCGTTGAAGACTTCGATATCCGCCCCCATCAAACGCAGAATATTGATCACCCCGGTGCGTGTTGGATTGATGCCGACATGACGCAGGGTGAGATCTGATCCTGGAGTGATACTGGCTGCGACCAGGAAAAAGGCAGCCGAGGAAATATCAGACGGAACATCGATTTTTGTCGCAGACAACTTACCACCGCCATTGACGGCTGCACGACTGCCATCCACCGCCACATCGTAACCAAAACCTTTCAGCATCCGCTCAGTGTGGTCACGTGTAGGTGCAGGCTCAACTACCGAGGTTTCTCCTTCAGCATAGAGCCCAGCGAGCAATAAGCAGGATTTCACCTGAGCGCTGGCAATTGGCATATCATAATGAACGCCTCTCAGCTGGCTACCGCCTTTGATAATCATAGGAGGGCGCCCCTGATCTCCCGTCTCGATAACCGCTCCCATTTCCCTCAACGGTTTCGCAACCCTTTCCATGGGACGTTTCGACAAGGACTCATCCCCTGTCAACTCAACACTGAAGCTCTGACCACTGAGAAGTCCTGCCAGCAACCTCATCGAGGTGCCGGAATTCCCAAGGTACAGAGGACCATGAGGCGCTTTGAGGCCGTGCATCCCTACACCATGAATAACAACCCTTCCACGGTCAGGCCCTTCTATCACGACTCCCATGTCCCGGAATGCCTGCAATGTCGCAAGCGCATCCTCGCCTTCAAGAAAGCCTTCCACTTCCGTCACACCTTCTGCCAGAGACCCCAGCATAATAGAACGGTGGGACATGGATTTATCTCCAGGGACTCGAATATCACCTTTCACAGCGCTGCCCTGGTGCGCTATATAGGTCAGATTTTGACTGTTCATATTGCTATCGTAAGCCTTACCTTCAAGCATTTTGGAAAAGTGTTCTCGAGCGGCCTTGGCACGGGTAAATACCCCCATCAAGGTCTCGCCGTCTCCCTGATCAATTGCTTTCCGCAATTTTCCAAGATCCGCGCTAAATTCGTCTATTACCTTGAGGACAGCTGCCCGGTTACTTAAAAAAATATCGTGCCACATGATGGGATCACTGGCAGCTATACGTGTGAAGTCCCTGAATCCGCCGGCAGCATAGCGAAAAATTTCTTTATTGTCGTCTGCCCCCGCCAGGGTATCCACTAGTGAAAAAGCGATCAGATGAGGCAAATGACTGGTAGCAGCCAAAACCTCATCGTGGTGAGGCACCGACATCATCAGCACCTGCGCCCCGGTGGCGCGCCAGAGTTTTACCACCTGATCCAGCGCATTCATCTCAGTATCAGCCGTCGGGGTCAGAATAACTTTGTGATCTTTATAAAGATCCCCATTAGCTGCAGCAACTCCACTTTTCTCTGAACCAGCGATCGGGTGTCCCAGCACAAAATTGGCAGGAACCTCACCGAACACTTTTACAGCAGCCTCGGCCACAGCCCCTTTAACGCTCGCCATATCCGTCAGGATATGGCTTTTTTCCAGGTGAGGCGCTAATTCCCTTAGCACCGGCTCAATTGCCTTCACCGGAGTAGCAAGCACCAGTATTTCAGCTTTAGCGGCAATATCCGGCAAACTATCGCAAGCCTCATCAATCACCTGAAGCTTTTCAGCCAAGCGGACTTCCTGCGCCCGGGTATCAAATCCATAGATCCGCCCGACCGTTCCAGCCTGTTTAAGGGCTTTAGCAAACGAACCACCAATCAGCCCAAGACCGATAACTCCAATGCGAGGCACATCCAGCTTTCCAGACATATAACCCTCAACCATTCAGCCGATTCGATTTTTGCCGACCAAACTCCAAAGCCCCGTCTCTCATCAGGCCAACACTTCCTCAAGCGCCTTGAGGAACCGCTCATTCTCTGACTCCAATCCCACCGACACCCTTAAATGCCTGGTCATGGAGTAGTTGGCGACCGGACGAACAATTACCCCTTTATGCAACAGAGCCTGATAAATCTCTCCCGCATTATCACCCACTTCAACGGCAATAAAATTGGCCACAGACGGAATATATTGCAGACCCAACCGCTCGAAGCCTGACCCCAACTGCCGCAGCCCCGCCGTGTTGACAGCGATGGACTTTTCCAGATACTCCTCATCCTGCAACACAGCCAATGCCGCTTCCTGCGCCGGCAGGTTCACATTGAACGGCTGACGAATTCGATTCAGCAGATCAGCCAGCTCTGGACTGGATATTGAATAACCAAGACGAAGACCTGCCAGCCCATAGGCCTTGGAGAATGTTCTGGTCACTATAAGATTGGGATACTGCGAAATGTAGGAAACCCCATTAGGATAATCTGGCTCCTGCAAATACTCAGCGTACGCCTCATCCAGAACCACAATGATACGCTCTGGTACCCGAGCCAGAAATGCTTCCAGGTCTGCCTTAGGAATCCAGGTGCCCGTGGGGTTATTTGGATTGGCAACAAAAATGACCCGAGTATGTTCTGTGATTGCTTCAACCATGGCATCCAGGTCATGCCCCCAATCCTTTGCCGGCGTAACCACAGGCTTTGCACCAACCCCCATAGTAGCGAGGGGGTATACAGCAAAAGAGTACTCAGAGAATATGATTTCCGACTCGGAATTAGCGAACACCCTCGGCACAAACTCAAGGATATCGTTAGAACCGTTGCCGATGGTCAACTGATCTGTCCCCACAGATAATTTCTTTGCAAGCGCCTGCTTCAAACGAAAAGCATTCCCATCGGGATAGCGCGACAATTCAGGAACACATGCTGCCAGCGCCTCGCCCACCCTCGGGCTTGGCCCTAACGGATTTTCGTTGCTGGCAAGTTTAATAATTTCAGTCAGCCCCAACTCCCGCTGCAATTCCTCAATAGGTTTGCCCGGCTGGTAAGGAGTTAGTTTCTGAATCCCTGCATTAGCTAACGAAAGAAAGTTCATGGCGATATCACTCTATGTTGTTTTTGATAAATATCTGACGCGATTTTAATGAGGCGTCCGCCCCGGCACCTCTAGATACCGGGGCATTCGGTGAAACGATTAGCCCGCTTGATCAGCAGCCTGCTTCAATCGCTATAAGACGCCCAGAGGGTAGGAGCCCAGGTGACGAACGTCCAGCACCTCACGGGACAATTCCTGAATAGCTGCAACGACATTCTCATCTTCCCAATGACCGCTAAAATCAATAAAGAAGAGATAACGCTGCTCACCACTGAGAGCAGGCCTTGAATCAAGCCGGGTCAGACTCAGACTATGCTTATAAAACGCTCCCAGCATTCGATACAGAGCTCCTGGCTCGTCCTTGATTGTTACCAGCACAGAAGTTCGATCATTACCACTCGACGCTATGCGCTCTCTGCCGATAATCAGAAAACGGGCAATCTGATTGGGCCTGTCTTCTATATTCCCGGCAATAGATTTAACTCCAAATAACCCTATGCAGTGCTCTCCGGCAATCGCAGCCGCGTTTTTCTGTTTGGCAGCCAGGGTTACCGCCTCCTCATGGGAGGACACCGCAACCCTCTGCGCTCCCGGCCATTTCTCATCCAGCCATTGTCTGCAATTGGCTAACGAGGAAGCTTGGGAGTATATAACTTCCACATCTTCTATTTGCGTTGCAGGAGAAATAAGCAGGTGGTAATGAGTACGAATCTGGACTTCGCCGCAGATATTCAACGGCGAATTCACAAAAACGTCCAGCGTGTGGTTAATCATCCCCTCGCTGGAGGTCTCCACAGGCACCACTCCATAATGAGCCGTTCCTGCCTCAACTTCACGAAAGACTTCGTCGATAGCCGCATGAGGAAGCGATACTACCGAGTGGCCAAAATGCTTTAACGCAGCGGCGTGGGTGAACGTACCTTCAGGGCCAAGATAGGCAATGTGCAAAGGGTTTTCCAATGCAAGGCATGCTGACATCACCTCTCGAAACAGCCTGGCCACCTCTTCGTCGCTCAAAGGTCCGGAATTTAATTCCATAACCTTTCGCAACACTTGAGCCTCCCGTTCGGGGCGATAGAAAACCACATCCCCCTGGGCTCCGGAACTCAGCTTTACTTCTGCAACACTCTGAGCACAGCGAGCACGCTCACTGATCAGCTCAAGCAGCTGGCGATCGATTTGATCAATACGGTCACGCAGCTTTGATAACTCAATTTTCTCATTGCTCACGAGAACTTTCCCTCAAATCATGAAGCGATTCTGATAATCAAGACACTATTCAGCGTCTTGATTATCTGCAGATGATTCATCCGGAGAAGCATCAACTTCGCCCTCACCTTCCGCATCCAACACTTCATCTTCTTCAGGTTCAGCAATCCGCTCTACGCCAACCAGCTTTTCGTCGTCAGCCACACGAATCAGCCTCACACCCTGAGTATTCCGGCTAACAACAGAAACTTCATCAGCCCGGGTACGTACCAGTGTGCCATGATCACTGATCAACATCAGCTGATCACCATCAACGACTTGTACCGCACTTACCAGAGCGCCATTACGATCAGAGCACTGGATAGCAATAACCCCCTGGCCGCCTCTTCCATAGACAGGGAACTCCTCTACCTGGGTACGCTTACCGTATCCCTTTTCACTGGCAGTCAGAATAAAGGCACCGTCCTGAGGAATAATCAGAGACATCACCCGATGGCCTTCCGCCATTCTGATGCCTCTGACACCACGAGCAGTTCTTCCCATGGCGCGTACATCATCCTCTTTAAAGCGAATCGCTTTACCACTGCTGCTGAACAACATCACATCGCGCTGGCCGTCTGTAATCGCCGCACCAATCAGGGTATCCCCCTCATCAAGGCCAAGCGCAATCAAACCACTCGATCTTGGACGGGAAAAGTTTTCCAGAGGTGTCTTCTTGACCGTACCATTACGTGTTGCCATGAAGACATAGTGATCTTCAGCATACTCATTCACCGGCAACAATGTCGTAATCCACTCACCTTCGGCAAGCGGCAGAATATTGACAATCGGTCGACCACGAGCAGTCCTGCTTGCCTGAGGAATTTCAAAAGTCCGCAACCAATACACTTTACCAAAATTGGTAAAGCACAGAATTGTATCGTGAGAGTTGGCGATGAGGAGTTTTTCAATAAAATCTTCATCACGCATCGTTGTGGCAGCCTTCCCTTTGCCCCCCCTCTTCTGCGCCTGATACGCTTCCAGGGGTTGTGTTTTGGCATACCCTTTGTGAGAGAGGGTCACCACCACATCTTCTTCCGCAATAAGATCAGCTGTCGTCAAATCTCGTTTGGAACTGGTAATTTCCGTCATCCGCGCATCGCCGAACTCATCACGAACAGCCACAAGCTCTTCAGTAATAACTTCCATCAGACGCTCAGCGCTCTGCAGAATTTCTAAAAGCTCGGCAATACGATCCAGGATTTCACGATATTCCTGGATAATTTTCTCGGTTTCGAGACCTGTCAGTTTTTGCAGACGCAACTCAAGAATTGACTGTGCCTGGGCTTCGGAAAGATAGTATTTACCATCGCGCAAACCGTATTCCGGCCCGAGGTCTTCAGGTTTACAGGCATCAGCACCCGCACGCTCCAGCATGCCAACCACAGCACCGGGCTCCCAAGCCTGGGCAAGCAGTTTCACTTTGGCCTCAGCAGCTGTTGGAGATGCTTTTATCAGTGCAATAACGGGATCAATATTGGCCAGCGCAACCGCCTGACCTTCCAGTATGTGGCCTCGCTCACGCGCTTTACGCAGCTCATAAATCGTACGACGGGTAACAACTTCGCGTCGATGACGGACAAAACACTCAATGGTGTCCTTAAGATTCATGATTTTAGGCTCACCATTAACCAGAGCCACCATATTGATACCAAATACGGTCTCAAGTGGGGTCAATGCGAACAGGTTATTCATGACCACTTCGGCGTTTTCACCACGCCGAAGCTCGATGACAACCCGCATACCTTCCTTGCTGGACTCATCCCGCAATTCGGTAATACCTTCAATTTTTTTGTCTTTAACCAGTTCAGCGATTTTCTCTACCAGACGCGCCTTGTTAACCTGATAAGGAATCTCAGTGATAACAATGGTTTCCTTACTGCTCTTCTGGTCAGCTTCAATTTCGTACCGTGCCCGAATATAAATGCGGCCGCGTCCGGTGCGATAAGCTTCAACAATTCCCGCGCGCCCATTGATAATCGCTGCGGTCGGGAAATCCGGCCCCGGAATATACTCCATCAACTCATCAATGGTGATGTCGGAATTCTCAATATAAGCGAGACATCCAGAGATAACTTCCGTCAGGTTATGAGGAGGAATATTGGTCGCCATACCCACCGCGATACCGGAGGATCCATTGACCAGCAAATTTGGCACCTTGGTGGGCAATACGACTGGAATCTGCTCGGATCCATCATAGTTGGGTGCGAAATCGACAGTTTCTTTTTCCAGATCAGCCAACATTTCGTGGGCGATCTTGTCCATGCGAATTTCGGTGTATCGCATGGCCGCCGCGCTGTCACCATCGATGGAACCAAAATTTCCCTGCCCGTCTACCAGGGTGTATCGCAGAGAAAACGGCTGAGCCATCCGAACGATGGTGTCATAAACAGCAGAATCACCATGAGGGTGGTATTTACCGATGACGTCACCAACAACACGCGCAGACTTTTTGTAAGGCTTATTCCAGTCATTGCTCAGCTCATTCATGGCAAAAAGCACGCGACGATGAACCGGCTTGAGTCCGTCCCTTGCATCGGGAAGAGCACGACCGACAATAACGCTCATGGCGTAATCTAGATAGGATTGTTTGAGTTCATCTTCGATATTGACGGGAAGTATTTCTTTGGCGAGTTCAGCCATATATAGCTTTATCCTGTTCTCGAACGGATAGTGTTTGTTGTTCTACCCAAAACCAACATTCCGCTCCCCAACCATAAGCCAAACCAGCTATCACGGACTCACACCCGTAACACGCCGGCTGGACACTGGCCAGGTTCCAGATGATCCACCCCGATGAATTCGCCTCAATGGCAACTCAACTGACAGAATGTGTCATTTAGATTGGTGCAACCCAATAAATGGACATTTTATAACCACTTACCGGATGACAGAGCGGTTTTCACAAGCGGTCAAGGATAACACAATTGGCTTCAGCATCGAAGCAAATTGCAGCTTTTCAGAAAGATTTTTGGCAGCAGTTCAGAAGAGAATAATTCCCCTTATCTTTCAGGGAATCACCGAATTTCGATCGACGAACAACCAGCCGGCACAAACTGTCGACTGGCCACTCATTAATTAAAGACCTGAAATATATCAGGCTGATTTGTGCACAAACTGATCGGGAGAGACAAAATCCTTGACTGCCCGCAGTACATCCTTTCGACTGATCTGCCCCACCAGTTTCCCATCTTCCACTACCGGAAAGCGGCGCCGACGCTCCTTGATAAAACGCTCGCTGACAGAAAGGATATCCTGATCAGACTCCACCACATCCACAGCGGTGGTCATATATTCAGAAACAGTTCCACCGAGAGATTCATAATCATAGTAACTGCCGCTAAGTATACTTTTCAGACAATCCACCTCAGACAACATCCCCACCAACCTTCCTTTACCATCCACAACCGGGGCTCCGGAAATGCTATTTTTCAAGAGACGATTAATGGCCTCAAAAAGCTCTGTTTCAGGATAAAATACGATGAGATTGGTGGTCATGTAATCGCGTACTTTGACAGATTTCAGCATAGGTGGCTCTCCTGCTTCTTTTTCCCTAACAATACGCCGACCACCCAGCCATGCCAACCCTCAGGAAAGCGAAATCATACGCAAATTAGATCCAGGTCAGATCGTGACCGCAAACAACGGCCACAAATCTGTCCTGGCAGCGAGCCCTCTAAGAGGCTACTCAAATACAACCGTCTTATTCTGATGGATAATAACCCTGTCCTCGAGATGGTAGCGCAGTCCGCGCGCCAGCACTTGCCTCTCGACATCTTTACCCAGCCGGACCATATCCTCAATCCTGTCACTGTGGTTCACACGAATCACGTCCTGCTCAATGATCGGCCCTTCATCCAGATCCTCGGTAACGTAGTGACAGGTTGCACCAATCAGCTTCACGCCACGCTGATAAGCCTGATGGTATGGTTTTGCCCCGGCAAAAGAAGGCAGGAAGCTGTGATGTATATTAATGATACGCCCCGCCTGGGTATGGCATAGCGACGGTGGAAGAATCTGCATATAACGAGCAAGCACAATCACATCTGCCTGATACCCATCAATCAGCTTTTCCACTTCAGAAAATGCAGGAGCTTTGTCCGCCGGATTGACCGGCACATGATGGAAGGGGATATCATGCCACTCCACCATACGACGCAGGTCATTATGATTGGAGATAACAGCCACCACTTCACCATCCATCTCCTTGGCATGCCAGCGATGCAACAGATCAGCAAGACAATGGGATTCCTTGCTGGCCATCAACACAATTCTCTTCTGTTGGCCAGAGTCCGCAATATGCCAATGCATTTGAAACTCTTTTGCAATTGGCTCAAACGCCATGCGAAAAGAATCGATGTCAAATGGTAGCGAACTGGCTTTCACCTCATTCCTCATGTAGAACCAGCCGTTGGCTGAATCCGCATGATGGCTCGCCTCTGTAATCCATCCATTATAAGTCGCCAGGAATGTGGTCACCTTTGCGACGATCCCTACCCGGTCCGGACAGGCCATGACAAGTCGAAATGTTCTCTCCATTTGTGCTTCCTTTTATTTTTACTCCAACTACTCCGCCACCAATGGGCTGGCATTCAACTCCAGATCAATTGCAGGCACCTACAAAAAAGGCTGAGCCACTGATATTCAGTGACCCAGCCTGAGTCCGCTTCAAGCCTTCAATCCTTTTGAGTACTGCCCGCTCTCAATCTAGCCCATGATATTGATTGCCTGTTCCTCAATTCTCTTTCGCCATTCGGCAGGACCGGTCTGATGAACAGACTCACCATTCACGTCAACCGCTACAGTGACCGGCATATCCTTAACCTCAAATTCGTATATAGCCTCCATACCCAACTCTGGAAAGGCTACCACTTGAGAAGATTTGATAGCCTTGGAGACCAGGTAAGCAGATCCACCCACTGCCATCAGGTACACGGCTTGATTATCACGGATAGCTTCAATCGCAGTAGGGCCACGCTCAGCTTTACCGATCATACCGATCAGCCCCGTTTCCTCAAGCATCGTACGGGTAAACTTATCCATCCGGGTGGCCGTTGTCGGACCCGCAGGCCCTACCACTTCGTCTCCCACCGGATCAACCGGACCAACGTAATAAATGAAGCGCCCTGTCAGGTCTACTGGCAATGATTCGCCCTTGGCCAGCATGTCGACCATTTTCTTGTGAGCGGCGTCACGCCCGGTCAGCATCTTACCTGACAATAGCACGGTATCGCCGGGCTTCCAGGTTTTAATGTCTTCCCGGGTAACCGTATCCAGATTGACCCGCTTAACATCCGCACCCACTTCCCAGGTGATTTCAGGCCAATCATCCAGATTCGGCGGTGTCTGCAAGGAAGGGCCGGAACCGTCCAACTCAAAATGCGCATGGCGCGTAGCTGCACAGTTAGGAATAATCGCCACAGGCTTATTCGCTGCGTGTGTCGGAAAATCCGCCACTTTTACATCCAGAACCGTCGTCAAACCACCCAGACCCTGGGCACCAATTCCCAGCTTGTTGACCTTCTCATACAACTCCAGCCGAATTTCCTCAGCCCGGTTCTGGGCGCCACGCTTCTGCAGATCCTGAATATCAATCGGCTCAAGCAAGGCCTCTTTAGCAATTTGCATGGCTTTTTCTGCGGTACCACCGATGCCGATACCAAGCATACCCGGAGGACACCAGCCCGCTCCCATCTTGGGCACCTGCTCAAGCACCCAATCAACCACGGAATCAGAAGGGTTCAGCATGGCAAATTTGGATTTCGCTTCGGAGCCACCACCTTTTGCCGCTACATGGACATTGACCGTGTCACCAGGAACCAGTTTCATGTGGATAATGGCCGGAGTATTGTCTTTAGTGTTCTTACGCGCACCGTCTGGATCAGCCAGAACTGAAGCCCGCAAAACGTTATCCGGATGGAGATAGGCACGGCGCACGCCTTCATTCACCATATCCTCAACACTCATATCGCCTTCGAACTTCACATTCATACCAATATCAAGAAACACAGAAACGATACCGGTGTCCTGACAAATTGGACGATGCCCCTGGGCGCACATCCGCGAGTTAATCAGTATTTGGGCCAGCGCGTCTTTGGCTGCCGGAGATTCTTCCCGTTCATAAGCTGCGTGCACAGCCTTGATAAAATCCACGGGGTGGTAGTAGGAAATAAACTGGAGCGCATCAAATACGCTTTCAATGAGGTCTTCTTGCCGAATTACGGTGGTCATGCACACTCTCTCTTTAGTTCTCGCCTGGACCGGACATGCGGCGTGATCATGGCCCTGTATCTGGCGATGATCCGGGCAGCCACTTCAATGCATCCTTAGTCACAAGCCTCACAGCGGGATTGATATCCAGGGCGGGTATTGTAGCCTATTTCCCGACTCGTAATCAGCTTTGATATCGATGTTACGATTTTCAGCCGTCACCCCCTCTTCCTTTTTTTCAGCTCACAACCTAAAGTGCCGACATAACCGGAATAGATAATTAGGTATATCAACTTTCAGTTTTTGGTCTAAACTACTGAAGGCTCTTATAAAAGCAGGCATCGGTGTGCCTGGGGGAAAATCAACCTAAACATGGCGCGATTCACCTTTCGAGCTTTGTTTTTTTCGCCTATGCTTGAAGAAGATTTGGCGAGAAACGGGTAACAACAATAATATCCGCCTAGTCCGGAATTCATAACTAGAAAGCAATAATAAAAGGAAGAAGGTCCTATCTTATGCTCAAGAAAACCTTTTTAAGTTTAGCGGTCGCTTCTGCCGTCACGCTCGCAGGCTGCGGCAATAATGAAGGCGGCAATGCTAACGCGGGTGCACGAAATGATATTGAAGGTCCATTAGTTGACCAGATCAATGAGATCGCCAACGCAACACAAGCGATATTTAACCCGATTTTAAGCCAATTCCCTTTGCCAAACGATATTCTGTTTGCCACTGAGACAGCTGGGGACGGAACCTTCGGGGCGAGTGCCAGCTTAAGTGCGATTGATTACATGGACGGTGCATCAACTGTTGCACCTATTGATATCAAATTTACCGGAAGTCTGGACACGAGTTCAGTGAAGGGGGATACCTTTGTTTCGGGCCCATCCCCCAACCCCAACCAAAATGTTTTTCTTCTTAAACTGACATATCCAAGTGGCGATGGACTTTTACAAGTCGATGGAGAAGTACCCACCTTTGCTCTCGGCGTTGCTTACCAATCCGGCGACACTGCAACCGTTACAAAACTGACCAACACTCGCACTGAAGTCATCAGCGTTGACGGCGGTACAAACAACGTTCTTCGTATATCTCCTTTAGAACCCCTGGACCCAGCTTCCAAATACCTAGTGGTAGTTACTGAAGAAGTTAAGGACTCAGATGGTGACCCCGTATCAGACTCAGTGTCTTTCAATGAACTCAAAGGAACAGGCGAACTAGCCTCTCCATCGCTAGCAGCCGTTAGAACAGCCGTAAAAGGCTGGTTAACACTGGCTCAGGGCTGGTTTAACGCTTTTACCAACTCGACACGAACTGAATCTTTGACCTCTAATGATGTTGCAATCGCTTATACTTTCACAACAGCTGGAACGACCGCTGTACTATCGTCAATTGCCGATCCAGAGTTATTCTTTACTTCGTCAGTAGAGAGCACCGCCAGAAAAGCGGCTATCACAAAGCTAAACACAGATGCACTTTCTCTGGATGCAGCAAATATTAGTGACATTGTAGGCACCAGTGATTTTGATAATGACGATAAGTGTCTAAATGTCGCCCTTCTGTCCACGGTTACAAATTCAGCTTCATCTTCCTATGTTTCATTCTTGGATCCAACGAGCGTAGATTACGACAACTCCATTACAAAGTTTTCCCAAATAAGCTCCTCACAATCTACAGCAATTTACAAATTACAGGCGACAGCCGCAGAAATTGGCAATCAGATTGCCAATGAGGACATAACCAGCATTAGCGGAACTCCGTTAACCTGTGGAGATGGTCTTACAAATCTTCAGGAAGCAACCGCCACAGCAACAGCCTTAACTGGTTTAGGTGCAGATTTCCCAACACCGTCAGCTCAAGATGTTGCCTTTTACACAAACATCCCTAGCTCAGCTGTGAGCGACTCACTTCCAAATACGAGCAACTTGTTTTTGGGGCAAATAAAGCTTCCATACTATCTGTCGGTACCAACTGACACCAGCTCCAGCAACCTATCTGTTGCTTGGAAAGCCTCCGAAACAATTGGTAACGCCATTGACACCGCCAAAGGCAATCCTGCAGGCACTACGCCTCCGTCAGATAAAATCACTTACAGATACCCTTTCCCGGCCAAGCAAGCCGATGTAACTGTACCAATCTTTGTCCAAACCCCTGACAGCGGTGTGTGCAGCGCAAACTGCCCTGTCGTAATTTATCAGCACGGTATTTTTGGCAATCGCACTCATAGTTTACTACTGGGGAATCAACTCGCCGGACAGGGCTTTGTTACTGTGGCCATTGACCTACCATTACATGGCATCGCACCATTAACTAAGACAGGCATTATTGATCCCTCTCTTGGCTTAAGTGTCGATGTAGATTCTTCGAACAATTTTGAAGATCCGCTTTTCAAGGCCAACCCTACTTTTGCAGATCTGACTGAAAGGCATTTTGGCTGGGCTAATCCCTCAGGAACAACCCCCGCCAGAATGAAATATTCAACTACAGCAACAAGCGCAAGCGGTGCTTCAGGTGAGAATTTCATCAACCTTACAGACCTACATATCAGCCGGGATAATATTCGCCAAGCAGTTTTGGACCTATTGAATCTTAACGCATCTTTATCCAATGTAAGCACAGCCCTGCAAGGTTCTACCGGTCCTTCACTGGATACTGGAAGCGTCTATTTCGTTGGACACTCTTTGGGCGGTATTGTCGGAACAGTGTTCGCCGCAGTGAATAACTACTCTGTAGCTGGCAATGCCAATCTCAACACACTGAAAGGGACCGCACTAGTTACCACTGGAGGCGGCATTCCTAGACTCCTAGAAAATTCACAATCAATTGGCACCTCAATTTTAACCGGATTAGCAAGCAAAGGTCTGACTCAAGGCAGCTCCGGACTGGAAACGTTCCTGTCAATTGCTCAAGGAAGCCTGGACTCCGCAGACCCACTTAATTTTGCATCAATGCTTGCCGGTACCAATAATGTTTATCTGAATGAAATTTATGGAGATGGTTCTAATCGATCGACTCAGGACAGCACAATCCCTCCAGCAGCAGATGAGTTGTATGACACTGATTACACAGCTCCGTTAGGTGATGCCAACCCGGCCCCACTAGCTGGCACCGAACCTCTCATAAAAGGAATTGCGCCTACTGCAGTCAATGCAGATGGAGCAGTAACGGATGACATTGTGGTACGTTTTACCGCTGGCACTCACACTACAGTCATTCAGCCAACCAACGCCACTGAGAACGCAGTCTTTGCAGACATGGCGCAGAACATTATCAGCTTCTTCGGCTCAAACGGCACACTCATACAGTTTAATAACGGAACTTTTGTTAAAACTGATACACCTCCCGGAAACCCATAAACAGTCTCTGGCAGGAAACCACAAAAAAGCCCGCAGTTGCGGGCTTTCTTTTTTCTGCTATTCAAGCAGCAATCATTTCATATTCCGGCCTTTGTCCGCCGCAATACGCAGTCTCAATGCATTCAGCTTGATAAAGCCTTCTGCATCACGTTGATTGTAAACACCGCCGTCATCTTCAAAGGTGGCGATACGATCATCGAACAGGCTTTCGTCTGATTTACGGCCAACCACAGTGACATTGCCTTTATACAACTTCACACGAATCACGCCGTTTACGTGCTCCTGGGATTCATCAATCAGCTTCTGCAGTGCCAGACGCTCCGGTGACCACCAGTAACCGTTGTAGATCAGCTCTGCGTATTTAGGCATCAGGCTATCTTTCAGGTGGGCCAGTTCTTTGTCCAGTGTAATGGATTCAATGGCGCGGTGAGCACGCATCATGATGGTGCCGGCAGGAGTTTCATAGCAGCCGCGGGATTTCATACCCACATAGCGGTTCTCAACGATATCCAAGCGCCCGATACCGTTCTCTCCCGCAATTTTGTTCAGGGCTTCAATAACTGTGTGAGGCGCCATATCCTGGCCGTCGATGGCCACGATATCGCCTTTGCGATAGGTCAACTCAATATAGGTTGCCTTATCTGGTGCAGCTTCAGGCGAAACTGTCCAGCGCCACATATCTTCTTCCGGCTCAGCCCATGGATCTTCAAGCAGATCACCTTCATAGGAAATGTGTAGCAGGTTGGCATCCATCGAATATGGTGACTTGCCTTTTTTCTTCTCAACGTGGATACCGTGAGTATCGCAGTAGGCCATCAGCTTTTCACGGGACGTCAGATCCCACTCGCGCCATGGAGCAATCACCTTGATACCGGGTTTCAACGCGTAGGCACCCAACTCAAAACGTACCTGATCATTACCCTTACCGGTCGCACCGTGTGATATCGCATCCGCCCCGGTTTCATTGGCAATTTCAATCAGGCGCTTGGCAATCAGAGGACGAGCAATGGAAGTGCCCAGAAGGTATTCACCTTCATAGATGGTGTTGGCACGGAACATGGGGAATACAAAGTCACGAGCAAATTCTTCGCGCAGGTCATCAATATAAATCTGCTTGATACCCAGTGCTTCAGCCTTGGCGCGGGCGGGCTCAACTTCTTCGCCCTGACCGATATCGGCAGTAAAGGTCACCACCTCACACTGATAGGTTTCCTGCAGCCATTTTGCGATTACAGATGTGTCCAACCCACCCGAGTAGGCAAGCACAACCTTTTTAACCTCTGACATTTGATAGCTCCCACAAAAAGAAAAGGCGCCCATTTTAGCGCCTTACCTGTTATTCGACTAGGGGCGAAGCCTGATTAAGCAATCCCCTTTCATCTTCAGCAATCAAATGATGGCAACACCCATACCCAGATCTAAAAGCTACCCTCTTCAGTGATGTCCAACACCGAGTCATCCACCTTCGGAGGCTTGGTGCCGCGCTCAAGACGAACAGTAGTACGACGATTGCGGGCAAGACTCTCCGGTTTACGGTTATCAACGACCGGGTAACGCTCGCCATGATAGCGCGTGGTAATCATATCCGGTGATAAACCATTAGCGATTAGATAGCTGGTTACAGCTTCTGCGCGGTCTTTCGATAATCTGCGGTTATATATTCTGCGACCAGTGACGTCCGTGTGTCCGTCCACAAATACGGCCGTCACAGACGGGTCGGCTTTAACGTAGAGAATAACCTGATCCAGCGCCTGGCTGTCCGCTTCTGACAAAGTGGCTTCATCCACCCTGAAGAAAACCGCTGTCCGCTCAACCTGACGGAAGTTCACCGGCAACAGCGCGGCCACACAGGTCAGATAATCTTCATAGAATTGACTGAAATTGATTGATGACACCTCTACCCTGACCGTTTCGTTGCCAAAACGCGCCTTTCTGGTAAAAGTCGGCATCATTCCCTGTAGCAGGCTGTCCATCATCTGTGAGGCCTTGGATTGCCCTATAGTGATCGGTTGGGTTTGCTCCGCTACGGCCACATAGCCAAGATCAGTCACCATAGATCCAGGACGCCAACCCGGAGCCTCGAGCACCAGGGCAGCCTGCCCCTTGCGCATAGGATTACGAGCGGTAGAGAGATAGAACTTCAAGGGCTCTCCCGCTTCGTGAAAAAAGACGGCTCGACCATAGCGAGGAATATTATGGGTCAATGAGCATTCAAAAATCGACGAGGATAAATACCACTGACTCTGCTCAATGCCCGCCGAAAAGGTCATTGTTGCCTGAGCCCACCCAGCAGCATACATCGCCAGACTGAATACCAGAGCTGGCAAATAAATTTTTCTGGAAGGCATCCTGTAAAACCGGACTCTGCTTAACATGCTGATAACAAACGCTTTCCACTGCACCTGAAAGGTTATCGGCCGACGGAGTAATTTCTTTATTATTTTTCTGTCTACTTATATTAATTTTTCTATGCATTACGTAAACATGGAGAGTCCATTCGGTGATATTCCCAACCAATCGCCCTCCAATAACACGAACCTGATCGAAGCAGCTCACAATCTGGTATACTCGTGCCCCTTATTGAATGCCCAGACAGTTTCACTTCCGGATAGGCCTTTCATGACCGACTATATAGACATTACTCAGCCAGACGACTGGCATCTCCATCTTCGGGACGGACAATCCCTGGCGACCACTGTTCCAGCAACTGCCAGAATATTTCGTCGGGCCATTATCATGCCCAATCTGGTGCCACCGGTCACCACGACAGAGCAGGCCGCATCCTATCGGGAGCGTATCATTCAGCATGTACCCGATGGAAATAACTTCGACCCGCTGATGACTCTGTATCTGACCAACAAGACTTCTCCGCAGGACATTCAATCAGCCAGTGACAGCGGCCTGATTCATGGCTGCAAACTTTATCCGGCTGGAGCAACAACCAATTCAGATGCGGGTGTTACTGATATTACTGCGGTCTATCCGACTCTGGAGAAAATGTCGGAAGTGGGAATGCCGCTACTGATTCACGGCGAAGTCGTACATAACGAAGTCGACATATTCGACCGGGAGAAACGCTTTCTGGACGAAGTACTTTTACCGCTTACCCAACGCTTCCCAAATTTAAGGATTGTCCTTGAACACATAACGACTGGAGACGCCGTCGAGTTTGTTAAAAATGCCGGAGACCATGTCGGGGCAACCATCACCGCACACCACCTGCTGTATAACCGCAACCATATGCTGGTCGGCGGCATTCGCCCTCACTTTTATTGCCTGCCAATACTCAAACGGGCCAGTCATCAGCAGGCGCTGCAGGATGCTGTCGTATCGGGAAGTCAGAAATTTTTCCTGGGCACCGACTCCGCTCCCCATCCTCAAGAGAAAAAAGAAGCCGCCTGTGGATGTGCTGGCTGCTTTACAGCACCAGCAGCGATTGAACTTTATGCCAAAGCCTTCGAAGAGCTCGGTGCGTTGGATAAACTGGAAGGGTTTGCCAGCCACCATGGTCCGACCTTTTACGGATTACCAATCAATTCCGGTAAAATTCGCCTGCATCGCACGAATTGGGAGATACCAGCCTACATGCCGCTGGCTGACAGCAAAATTATCCCCTTTGGAGCCGGCGAATCCATCCACTGGAAAGCCGAGCTTCTATAGACCTGACAGAGACTGACTATACAGACCCTGGCACCTTGGGCGCTAGGCCCTTACAATGGCCCACGCTCAAGGTACACAATTTCTTCTTACGACGATTACCGGAAATCAAGTGTCAGAAACACAAAACCAACCCAAATCCCCTTTAGCCTTGCGATTCAGAGGTTTCTTACCCGTTGTGGTGGACGTTGAGACTGCCGGCTTTAATGCCAAAACGGATGCTCTGCTGGAAATTTCTGCGGTTATCATCAATATGGACGAACAGGGATTCCTGTATCCCGAAGACCCCATCAGTTTCAACATTGAGCCCTTTGAGGGAGCCAATATTGAAGCTGCAGCATTGGAATTCACCGGGATAGATCCATTCAATCCCCTACGTGATGCAAAGTCCGAGAAAGATGCACTCACTGAGATGTTCCGCCCTATTCGCAAATCCATAAAGTCCCATGGTTGCAATCGCGCCATACTGGTCGGCCACAATGCCACGTTTGACCATTCCTTTATGTTTGCAGCGGCGGAACGCGCGGACATCAAACGCAATCCTTTCCATCCGTTTTCCACTTTTGATACCGCCACTCTGGCCGCTCTTGCCTATGGGCATACTGTGCTCTCCCGGGCATGTCAGCTGGCAGGCATATCCTTTGATAACAAAGAGGCTCATTCCGCTGAATATGACACGGTAAAAACCGCCGAACTGTTTTGCGGAATCGTCAATAGCTGGAAAGAGATGGGAGGCTGGACGACAGACAACGAGGAAAATGCCTAAGCTCTGTCGTGGAACCAACCGCACTGCATTGAAATTTCAAATACAAAAAAGGCCGCAATTTGCGGCCTTTTTTAACGCTGGTCGAAGCCTATTACAGAGCTTCAGCGTTTTGTGACAGGTATGCAGCAACACCTTCAGGAGAAGCGTCCATACCTTTGTCGCCTTTCTTCCAGCCTGCAGGACATACTTCGCCGTGCTCTTCGTGGAACTGCAGAGCGTCAACCAGACGAACCAGTTCGTCAATGTTGCGACCCAAAGGCAGATCGTTAACGATTTGTGAACGAACAACACCGTTGTTGTCGATCAGGAACGCACCACGGAAAGCAACACCGCCTTCAGACTCAACATCGTAAGCTTTGCAGATGTCGTGGTTCATATCAGCCGCCAGAACATAGTTCACAGCACCGATACCACCTTTATCTACAGAAGTGTTACGCCATGCGTTGTGAGTGAAGTGAGAGTCGATGGATACACCGATAACCTCTACACCACGCTCTTTGAATTGAGGAATACGCTTGTCCAGAGCAATCAGCTCGGAAGGACATACGAAAGTGAAGTCCAGAGGGTAGAAAAATACGATGGCGTATTTACCTTTGATGTTCTCAGACAGCTTGTAGTTGTCTACGATTTGGCCGTCAGCCAAAACTGCAGGTACGTCAAAGTCTGGAGCAGGTTTTCCAACTAAAACACCCATTACAATTTCTCCTTAATATCAGATTATCGTGAGTATCAGGTTATCGTGTAAAAATCTCCGCTTTGCCGGTTTCAGCCAACAACAAACCTATTACCAGAACGCCCTGCGGCCAAAGCCATCAGAGCCGGGTAATATCAAACCAGGATTATTGTTGATAAGGTGAATTAACCTGACAAAACATCGAAAAGAGCATGCCTGCCAGCAGATTGGTTCTATTCAGAACGAGGCAGACAATGAAAAAGTTCCGCTATCATAGCCTCTGAAAAACCTATTGACTACGATATTCTTATTTAAATTCTTAATGAGAAAAATAGCGCTCCACTATCGCTCATAGTGACCGTTATTTGATCACACATACATCCCCTTGAACTGCCTGCCACCATTCTTTCATGGACTAATATTCAACCTAAGCCATATAAATGACATAAAAAAAAGCCCCGTGGAATCCACGAGGCTTTCTTTGTCAATTAACGACAAATTACCAGTGAATACCCCGCATTAGCGCAGCAAAAGCTACCTGCTCAGTAGACACTTTGGGCTTTTCATCCTTATCGCCGGCAGCGGCCGAAGAATCCGGGAACATACGGAAGCCCGTATTCATGACGATTTCACCGAACTTAGGCGCCAGAGCATGCAACACCTGGGCAAAGATACCCAGTCGAGTGGCAATGCGCTTGGGCCGGTTGATGATCGCCTCGGCCACGAGATCAGCGGCCTCCTCCGGAGTCAGAGTCGGTACTGAATCATAGATCTTGGTCGGGCTGATCATCGGTGTTCTTACCAGCGGCATGTTGATCGTGGTAAAGGTCACATTTCGATCAGAGAACTCTGCTGCTGCGCAACGGGAAAACGCATCTAACGCCGCCTTTGAAGCCACATATGCGGAGAACCTTGGCGCATTGGTCAACACTCCGATGGACGAAATATTGACCACATGTCCACGACGACGCTCCAGCATTCCCGGCGCGAAGCCCATGATCAAACGCAATGAGCCGAAGTAGTTCAACTGCATGGTGCGCTCAAAGTCATGGAAGCGATCAAACGCCAGATGAATGGACCGGCGGATACTCCGTCCCGCATTATTTACCAGAACATCAACATGGCCATGGTCTTTCAACACTTCCGCCACGAAACGGTCGCAGTCTTCCATATTGGAAACGTCAACCTGATAGGCATAAATCTCACCACCCAGCTGCTCCAGCTCTTTGCGAACTTCATCCAGCTTCTCCTGTGTGCGTGCGGCAATACAAACCTTCGCACCGGCTTCCGCCAGAGACTGCGCCGTGGCCAGGCCAATACCTGATGTCGCTCCGGTAACTACACACACGCGACCTTCGACAGCCCCTTTCAGTGTGCGATCCTTGTACAGATCAGGATCCAGATGACGTTCCCAGTAATCCCAGATGGCCGGAGCATAGTCCTGCAAACGAGGCACTTCTATACCAGTGTCTTTCAGCAGACGCTCAGTCTCACGACTGTCGAACTTGGTTGGGTAATTAATGAAGCTCATGACCTCGTCGGGAATGCCAAGATCATTCATCACCGCATGCTTCATCCGCTGAATTGGAGGCAACTTGGCCACCCCCTGGCGAATCATGGGCGGAATGAACCCGAACATACGGGAATCGATCCGCATGGCCATACGTGGAGCATGCCCAGCTTCAGCAAAGGTATTCAGGACTTCGCCGACTTTCTGCGGATCAGGGTCGGTCAGATGGAAACATTTGCCATCCTCTCCCTCGGCATGAGCAATGTGATCCATGGCATCGACCACAAAATCCACCGGAACGATATTGATCCGGCCACCTTCGATACCAATCGTCGGCACCCATTGAGGTAGTGTGTTGCGTAATTTTTGAATCAGTTTGAAGAAATAGTAAGGACCGTCAATCTTGTCCATTTCACCTGTCTTGGAGTGGCCTACCACCATTCCAGGACGGTACACTCGCCAGGGAACCTGGCATTCTTTGCGGACAACTTTTTCCGATTCATGCTTGGTGCGCAGATAGGGATTGTCCAGTTTCTCCGCTTCTTCAAACATGTCTTCCCGGAAGATTCCACGGTACAGGCCCGCTGCGGCAATCGAGCTGACGTGCTGAAAGCACTTCGCCTGAATCGCCTCAGCCAGTTGAACCGCGCTCCTGGTCCCTTCCACATTGGCAACTTCCTGTTCGCCTGCAGAAGCTTTCATATCGTATATCGCAGCCAGATGGAAAAAGTGATCCACCTTACCTTTCAGCATTTCCTGGTCTTTCTCGCTGACTCCCAGCAGTTTTTCCCCCAGGTCGCCGACAACGCCCACCACCTGCTCGGGGCTTGCATTCCATGCAACTCTCATAATATCCAGCTTTTCCAATGAAGACTCACGGACCAGCATGTATACGGTGCCGCCGCGAGCCAAGAGTTTAGGAATCAAAAATCGCCCGATAAAACCGGTGCCACCTGTTACGAAGTAGTTCATATCAACCCCATCCTGGTTAATGTCTATGTACTTGTTTGGGATTTGCCAAGAACCCGGCTGACCTGACTGGTTGGCTGAACAGTAACGTCTTGCCGATTGTCACCTGAGTGCTGAGACTCACTTTCAGAGATACCGGTCAGGACTTTGAACGGGCTATTATTTTTATTCGGGTCTGCTGACCCTGTTTGTAATTATGGCAAAGATTTTAAAAATGGCGCGGAAATCAAACGTGTATCCGGATCAATTAAACAGACTGCTTTAACCGGCTCCGGAACCGTATCCCGTTCGCACCCCCAAAATCGACTCTAAGTGTACTGACCCGTATACAAAAACTCATGATATTTATTAGAGCAATGGCTCAATTGTGACCTGGCTCAAGCCCAGAGCCTGAGGGTTTCCACAGTTTTTATGTAACATTCCACTCATTTCATGTAACAAAGTGCATTTATGCCAAAATGTGAGCAATTACTCTAACCCTTGGCCACTCAAGTTAGGTTACGCCGTGTTAAGACAGCCCTTGATAGGAAACGGCTATGCTATACTGCGCCGAGATTTGTCGCCGAAGTAGATTTTCCGCGAGCGATTGCCACATAACAGGGCCTGTAACATGACCAACAAAGACGAACGCTATATCAAAATCGCCAAAGCCTGTCTAAGAGCATTGAATGATGTATCCACCGGCACGGAAGATACGCAAAAGAACATCCAGAGTGTTTACGACGCCATCGACCTGGCTTTCAGAACCGAATTTTCCACCATCGAGCAGTCGCGGTATATTGCCGAACAGGCATTGGTTGCTATTGATAACCTCTCTTCCGGCAGCTCACTCGAGCAGGCCAAGCATATTGCCCAAGCAGCACTAAAAAGCATGGATCATCCTGAAGCTTCGGGTAAACATCATTAGTAGCAGGCAGGTGAATACAGATGTTCAGGCTGATATAGAAAGTTCGCCAAAAGAGATTTCGAGAATTGCTTCCGGTTTTAGCAGAAATCTTTGAGGTTATTCGAACAAAATCAACGCTTAAATGTCTGAACGCCTGGTTACCACAAACAAATACTAGCCGACACCGGCAAACACCCTATACTGAAAAAAGGCTATAAAATAACCATGCGAATTGCACCTAAGTATATCGGATTTCTTCTGGGCACCATGGCGTCTCTCCTGATGCTCACCGCATGTAGCAGCCTCACAACTATGATGGAAGTGATGGATACCTCAACCTCAGACACAATCATTAAAAGTCCGGGCGATGCCAGAGAATATCGCGCGGTCACGCTGGACAACGGCCTGCAGGCACTGTTGATTTCCGACCCGACGACCGACAAAGCAGCGGCGGCCCTTGATGTCGATGTAGGCAGTGGCGCAGATCCCAAAGGGCGGGAAGGTTTGGCCCACTTCCTTGAACATATGCTGTTCCTCGGCACTGAAAAATATCCGCAACCTGACGAATACCAGGCATTCATCAACCGCAACGGCGGCAATCACAACGCCTTTACCGCGTTCGAACACACTAACTATTTCTTCGATGTGGATTCCGATTATCTGGAACCTGCTCTTGATCGTTTCAGCCAACAATTTGTCGCCCCCCTATTCTCAGAAGAATACGTTGAGCGGGAAAAGAACGCGGTCCATTCCGAATACACCTCCAAACTCATGGACGACGGACGCCGGTTCTTTGCCGTGGTTAAACAGGCCGTTAACCAGGACCATCCCATGGCAAAATTCGCCGTGGGTAATCTGGACACGCTTGCAGACCGGGAAGGTAACGCGGTACGTGATGACTTGCTCAAGTTCTATAAGGAACATTATTCCGCAGACCATATGAAGCTTGTGGTCTACGGCAAAGAGAACCTGGATGCCCTGGAAACGCTTATCCGCAGCAAGTTCAGCGCGGTTGAAAAACGTCCGGTCAATGAAGAGAGCCCGCGTCCGCCAGTATTCTCCAATGAGGAAGGTCCCAAGCTGGTATCCATAAAGCCGGTGAAAGAAAAGCGTTCTCTGTCGCTATTGTTCTCAATGCCACCGACAGAACCTTACTACCATGCCAAGCCGGTCTACTATCTCACTAACCTGATCGGCCATGAAGGTGAAGGCAGTCTTTTATCCTGGCTGAAATCGCAACAATTGGCAGAAGGACTGTCGGCCGGTTTGTTCACAAGTGAAGATGACGGCTCGGTTTTAAGCGTGTCGATCAGCCTGACCGAAAAAGGTCGCCAACAATATCTTGATATCATCCGCGACACCCTGACCTACATAAACAAGATGAAGCAGGAAGGAATCGACCAGTGGCGTTTTGAAGAACAGGCCAAAATGCTGGATATCAGCTTCCGGTTCCAGGACAAAGCGGCCCCGATTCATTATGTCAGCAGTCTGGCCAGCCGTTTGCAGGACTTTGATGCCCACGAGGTTTTGAAAGCCCCCTACTCCATGGATGATTTTGATCCCAATGTGATCAAAAACTTTTCAGACCATCTGACCGCAGACAACATGCTTGCCATTCTCGTGGCACCAAATGTCGAAACGGACAGCGTCGAGCCCTGGTACGAAGTGCCTTACTCTATCAAGCCGCTTTCCGAAGACACGATTCAATATATCAGCGCCAATAACCCTGAAGCCGACTACCATATGCCGGCGGAGAATGATTTCATTCCCACCAACCTGGAACTGCAAACCGGGCCAAGTATGGAAAGGCCGGAACTGCTGGTGTCCTATGACGGTTATAACGCCTGGTACTCCAAGGACATTTCCTTCGGTTCCCCGAAATCCAGCTTCTACCTAAGCGTGCGCTCTCCTATGGCCAACGCCAGTGCCAGGGATCTGGTACTCACGGAGCTTTACGTCTCTCTGGCCAAGGATGCTCTGTCAGAATTCAGTTATCCCGCTTATCTGGCAGGGCTGGATTTCAAACTCTATAGGCACTTACGCGGCATCACCCTGAGAATAGACGGGTTCAGCGAAAAACAACCTGTTCTGGTTGAGCGTATTCTGGCCACTCTGCAGAATCTGGAAATACGACCAGAACGCTTTTCCCAGTACAAGCGCGACCTGCAACGTGAACTGCGCAATGCCGCCAAAGACAAGCCGTTTGAAAGACTGGCCAGCGAAGCCAGAAGCAAACTGCTACAGCCCTATTGGACAGAGGAAGAACAACTGTCAGCCCTGGATAGTATTGACCAGGAGCAACTGAGCGCGTTCATTCCAAAGTTCTGGGATGCTTTCAATCTGGTTACCCTGACCCACGGTAATATTTCCCGGGAACAGGCAAAGCAGGCCTCGGAAGTTATCCGAAATAAACTTCTAAAAGATGCCAATATTGTTGAAGTGGAAAAGAGCCAGGTGGTAGACCTGCAACGTGCGGACTGGTTCGAGGCGATCCCCACCCAGCACCAAGACACCGCGTATCTCTACTATCTGCAGGGGCCTTCCAAGTCCTACTATGACCGTGCAGCCTTCGGCCTGTTGTCACAGATTATCGGACCACTGTATTACAACGAGATTCGTACCCAGGCTCAGATGGGGTATGTGGTGTTCGCCACCCCTTATACGCTGCTGGATGTACCGGCCCTGGCGTTCATTGTGCAATCACCTTCTCACAGCGCGGATCAGATTCATCAAGCCACCAGCGGGTTTATTGGCAACTTCACCAATATTCTCAAAGAGCTGCCGGATGCGGAGTTTGAAAAGCATAAGGAAGCGTTGATCACGCGATTGTCCGAATCCGATAAAACTCTGGAGCAACGATCAGACCGCTACTGGACAGAAATCGATGTGAAGAACTTCCAGTTTGATACCAGGGAACAGATCGCCGCGCAGGTTCAGGCAATGACCAAAGATAAGCTGCAAGCCTACTATCAGCAGCACTTCGTGGATCAAAGACAAGCGATGCTCCTGACCACCTTGCCCGTCGACAATGACGAGCTGACCGTCGCTCCACTGGTGTCCAGAGAAAAACTGCAAACTATTGAAGACAGACAACAGTGGATTAACGCCAACGGTTTGTTTCCCGGAGGCGATTAAGCCTCCGTCCGGTTCTTACTTTGGATCACTTAGGGCCTGTTAACAGGCCCTAAAATTCGACAGGGTAAATGGACTCACCATACAAATGCAGGTCCTGCAAAATGGCCATATCCCTGTCTGTCCTTCCCGGCTCAGATGCCAATTTTTGCAAGCGTCCGAAATATTCATCAAAGGTCAATGAAGCAGCTCCCGGCTGTGTCAGCCGCTGATAGCGATATCGCTCCCAGCGCTCCATCTCCTCTTCCATCAAAGTGTCAGGAAAGTTACGGGCCCGATAGCGGAACAGCATTTCAGGAATACGCTTATCCTGGAGAGGTATATCGAGTTCGGCAAGAACCTCTGGACTCTGCTGTCGAATAAAGTCCATTTTTTCCCGGTCGGAGGGGCTGAAGAATCCTCCACTGTATAACATAAGATCCGGGTCACTGGAGTCAGCTCCCAGCTGCTCACCAAAGACTTGCGCTACCTTGGCCCCGATTCCACTGGCACTCCGTATCCATTCAAGATGCTGTCGAAGCTGATTGCCATCCAGCTGGAACTCGCGCAAACGCTCGGGGTCAGCAGATTTCAGAATTTTGCTTTCCACCAGAATCGGACATTTATTGAGATGAACCACTTTCAATGGAATGCGAGTAGAACCCGGCTCAAGATCATCATTGGACACAAAAATACGTGCCCGAATCTCTTCTACAGAAAGATCCATCCAGGAGCGGGGATCCTCTCTCAAATCATAGACGATGACACCGTTAGGGTTGGTAGGATGCTTGGCCAGCGGCACTACCATGGCACAGCATCCCAATCTGGCGGGAAACTTTGAAGACACATGAAACAACGGCTTCATGTTGTCGATATCCACCATGGCCCCAAGCGCTTTTTTACCCCGGTTACTAAACACATAGTCAAACAGCCGAGGCTGCTTTTCCTTGATCAATTTGGCAACGGCGATAGTGGCGTAGACATCTGACATCGCATCGTGAGCAGCTTCATGCACAATGCCATTGGCAACAGTCAGCTCCTCAAGACGGAAACTGGCCACTCCCTCAGAGTTCATCGGCCAGTGAATACCTTCCGGACGTAACGCATAAGTGAGGCGCACCATGTCGATCACATCCCAACGGGAATTGCCGTTCTGCCACTCCCGGGCATATGGATCGTAGAAATTCCGGTACAGCGTCTGGCGGGTAACTTCATCATCAAATCGAATGCTGTTGTAACCGGCAACGCAGGTTCCCGGGCGAGACATCTGTTCATGGATCTGATAAATGAACTCTGCTTCGGGCAAACCTTCTGACATTGCCTTTTGAGGCGTAATCCCCGTAATAAGGCAGGCTTCCGGATGTGGAAGTACATCATCCGCAGGCCTGCAGTAGATCACCAGGGGTTCTTCGATAATATTGAGATCCAGATCGGTCCGCACGCCCGCGAACTGGGCAGGCCGATCGCGCATGGGGTCAGCCCCCCATGTTTCATAGTCGTGCCAATAAAAGGTTTCAGCCAAAACAACCGTCCATTCACTTGGGTTTTGAAATTTAAACAGCGGATGCTAACACAGACCGAAACAAGATAAGAGCGGCAGGTTAGGATGAGCGCCTATTCTACAAATCTGCGCACCTGTATCCCGAATAAGTCGGACCAGAATTGCGCAACAATGACCATTATTAGATGAGAAAGTGTTGAAGATGACTATACTTCAAAGATAATGGAGGCGTTACCCGCTCCATATGAACTAGTATTGGCAAATGTTATAGTCAATGCAGGCAAGCCTAGCTTCCCCGCTTTACTGCCTGGTCCCCGAATGCTGTTTATCGCCTGCATATGTACACGAGCCTGATCAAACTTATAGTGTTAATCCTTTCTGCCCGTATTTTGAGGCTCGCATTCGTTCTGGCTGTGCTCCTTGGTGCAAGCACTTATGGTTTTACTCAGGAAGCCAACGCTGAGGAATTGGCCACTAACTCCCATCCCACCATCATTCGATATTTTCAGAACGACTCCCGTTACCTGTACCGAATTGCATTGCTGGAACTTGCCCTTACAAAAACGGTAAGCCAGTTTGGCCCTTTTATTCTCCGACCGTCGACTGACGAGATATCACAAGCACGGGGCATTGCCCTGCTTAAAGCTGAAAGAGGGGTGGATATCGCCTTCCTCCCCACCTCGAAAGAACGGGAGTCGACTATGCAGGCAGTGAGAATTCCCATACTGCGCGGAATATTGGGATATAGGGTTCTACTGATTCACCGCGACCTGCAACCAAAATTCGCAAAAATTCAATCTCTGGATGACCTGCGCAAAGACTTCGTCGGAGGCTTTGGCTCACAGTGGGCGGATATGGCCATTCTCCAGTCCAACAAACTGAACGTAACCGGAGTCGCCCTATACGACAGCCTCTTTTCCATGCTCGCCTACCGTCGCTTTGACTATTTCCCTCGCGGGCTGAATGAAGCGTGGAAAGAACTGGAAGAGAGAAGCACTGAATTCCCCAATCTGGCCGTCGAAGACACAATCGCCCTCTACTACCCTTACCCCGTCTATTTCTTTGTGCAGCATAACAATCACCGCTTGGCAGAGCGTATCCAAGAAGGGCTCACAAAGGCATTGGAAGACGGCTCATTCAGGGCTCTTTTTCGACAGTACCATGAGTCTTTTCAAAATCGGGTCAAACTCTCCCAACGCAGAGTCTTTATACTTGATAACCCCACTCTTCCCGAAGATACGCCAGCGATCGATACCAGTTGGTGGCTTGAGGAGCTGAAGGGAGCTAGCACTGATGACGGGTTTATAACCAATGACGATTCAATTAACAGCAAGTACTAGGTTACAAAGATTATAAAATGCGAGCAAATCTCCGAAAGAAAATCATCGATGTGTGTGACAAGAAAGTAGCCTCGAAAGGAGCTGATGTTGGCTTGTCATTTTATGCGTTTTTCGCGAACAAGAATGATGATCCTGACCTTCTTATGGAAGCAGCCACCTGGTGGATTAAAACCCATAAGCTGGATCATTTTGAAAAGGCCGTGAAGATTAAATCTATGGTGGAGTCTGGTGCTTAGCTGTTTAGAATGTCGGAATGTTCCTGATTATAAGAGTCCGGTCATAAACTATTCCCGCTAAAGAGACAACTAACCGAAGCATTTTATGCACAGAGATAAATTTGGAAATGAATTAATAGAGGGTAACCTTGTAAGAATTCTGCAAGTAGAACCTCATTGGTTTAATTACTGCCCAGAAGAGGCTTATCATTTGCTTCAAAGAGCTTGCGCTTCGCCTCTGAAAATGACCCTGTAAATAATTCTGTGTATCTGCCTGGTTATTAAAGATGCTCCGTTAAGCGATCTTCGAACTCGATCATAAATCGGTTCAGCGCTGACTTCCAATTCCTGATCGGCATCGTCCATTTCTTCG
>NZ_MRYI01000001.1 GCF_002260525.1 Hahella sp. CCB-MM4 | reverse complement strand
GATGGGCCCAGATGAGGCCCTGCGAGGGGTGTGAGATCCAAAATGGCCGGAAAAACAATCTGTATCTTCGACCATTTTCGTCGAGAGTATCAATTACCTCAGAATTTTGGGGTTATTCAGACTCTCCCTAAGAAGGCATTCTAAGAAGCACCATGATTAATTATAGGATCTGGGAGGCATAGGAAAACGAGAGTAACAGAATGATCTTATTATTCACCGAGTGGGTATTTTGACCTACGCTGCTAAATTTATGTCAGCGATTCCCCTAACTAAGTATCAAAATCAAATGAAGCACGAACTCTGGGTAGAAACTGAAGAAGAACAGACATTTTGTTTAGCTGGGCGATATGGAGATAGTGTAAGGAGCCTGCTCAAGCCCGGAGCAAAGTTGGTCTGGACTTGCGACGCATCATCTTACTTTGAGGCGATGACAAAATACTATGAGTATATGGGATGGGGAGAGTATAAAAGTGATTTTCCAGAGGAAGATAAGAGAACCTATGTGGAACGTGGTTGGGAATAAGGGCATTTAAAGGCTTCTATGAGGCACTAATGATGGGGTAATACAAAAAGTAAATTATCGGTTTCAATCCTGTTCTTCTAGTTGCCAATTATCTCTTCTGGAGTAAATAACCTATGCTGTTTGAGTACTAATATGCGACTCTTTAATTCCATAAGAAGACGAATTCAGTTACACAAATACGTTCGCCAGCTCCCTTTTTATCTCATGAGAACTTTTGGGGTTAAACGATACTATTCTAAGGAGCAGGTAGAAAGTGTCATAGTGAAGTGGAAGTTTAATGTTCACTTTGCAGATTTTGGGTATGCAGTGGCCTGTCATCCAGACAAATTAGACTCAAGTCACTTGACTGAATTAAGAAAAGAGATTGCGGAAAAATATAAACTTCCCTTCCACTTCAGTGTTTTTAATGCAATCAGGCTTTCTCAATATAAAGACAAGTGGCATACCGGAGCGTCGGCTGATAATAATGAATATTGGGAGTTTATAAATGAACTGGAAGAAATGGAAAGGGAGGCATAGGGGGTCAACTGACAGGAAGTATGATCAGATCTACTCATCTGGCTTAGTTCTCGTATCTAGCGAGATGAGTTGTGGGCTAACAGATAGCGAGAAAATGTGTGTTTAGCTTTCTTGAAGACCAGTTTATCTTCCCCGGATGCCCTCCAAACCCTTTTGCCTATTCAACCTACAAATCTCACGAAATCTGGTTGAAGTCAGGTGGAGTTAATTTACAGGGTTGGAATTATGATGTCCCCCAACCTGCCAGTAGTGCTGTCATGCTGTATTTCGGCGGTAATGCTGAAGATATTACCCAGATGTTCGACTGTGTTTCCAGGTGGGGTGTTAAGTCGGTCTTTACTTTTAACTATCGCGGGTATGGAAATAGTGAAGGCCGCCCATCACAAAGTGCGTTATATGAAGACGCGCTGCGAATATACGACTACCTGATTTCCTCCTGTGGCATTGATCCCCGGAAAATTGTTCTGCTTGGAAGAAGTCTGGGGTCATCGGTTGCAACCTATCTATCATCTCAACGGAAGATTGAGAAAACGATTCTGGTAACACCCTTTGATAACTTGGCTTCTGTTGGCAAATATCACTTCCCATTTTTGCCTGTTGGTAGTCTTCTAGGTCAGAGGTTTCCATCAGCTGAGTTTGCCGGGACGATTGATGAATCAATGCTGATGGTAGTAGCGGAACAGGATGAGGTGATCCCCACAACAAGCTCTATGGCTTTGTATGACCTATGGAAAGGTAGAAAGGATCTTTGTGTGATTGCGCAGGCGTGTCACAATGATCTGCACTTAAATGAGCTTTTTGATAAAGCGATTTATGGCTATCTGGTTAGCTAGGAGGGGAGCTTGGGGAAGTTGGTTAAATGGTGCCAGACTCGCAGAGTCAGGCACCTATGGAAGTAAGACAATTTTCTTTCTAAAGAGTCGGTATCTAGAAAAATAGTATCTAAAGAGTTAGCCACAATTTGCCAACACATAAGGGGATGCAAGTTCCAGGGGGCGAGGTTGTTCCTGATGCATCACCATATCGTTCAACCCTTCCAGCACAGCCCTGAATGAATCCAGGATACGATCAACCGTTTCAATGATCTGACGGCGTTTTTCATAAGATACGGTATTGTTCATAAATGCGGCTTCAATATCTCTATCGCTATGAGACATTTCAGCTTCATAGTGATGTCGGGAGAAATATAGCAGTTTAAAGCCATTTGCTTTGGAAGATGTATATGTTGCCATATGATAAAAAAAGACTTCACTGACGGCTTCGATGGTTTCAATAATGGCAAGTCTTGTATAGTCGTCGTCAGACTTCATTATTTCGCCCATAACTTCGAATGCGCTGTCTCGCACAAATGCCAAATCAGGCGAGTACAGCATATATAAATCCGGAGGGTTAATTCTTAGGGCGTCCAGGTCATGCAGATACCAGAGGTCGTGACCGCTGTCTTCGTTTCGATGTTTCTCTGCAATTAGCTTAAGTTTCTGATCCTGGAACTTCTGAGCGTTCAAACGGAGTGCATCCTGAAATGTCATGATCCAGAACCCCAGTCCCATAGCGCATACGGGGACTATGATCTTTTCATCGGCATTTCTGAAATTTTTATAGAAGTTTTCCTGGGTGAATTGATCCTTACTCTCGCTGATATATTTGTAGACGTTTTTCATATAAGAATCCCTGCCTATATATGAATCATTACTACGGTCATCAAACAGACAATCCAGCTGTCCTATACCACCACTGTAAATATTAACATGGCTCATTTATCAGTCTGGGATGATATTTGTTTGATTATTTATCGGGCTAATATGGATTTGTATAGATTGCGTGTAGATATAGATCCAAATAAATGTGAAGCGTAAATATGCAATGCAATGCGATAGGCGCAGCAAAGTATCTTGCGGAAAGCGGAAAGCGGAAAGCGGAAAGCGGAATCAGGATGGCGGTCAGATCAATGGCTGAAAAATGTAAACCGGTCTATGGTTATTGATGTTCATTGAACAGACTTCCTATGAATCAAAAAAGGATGTACCGGGTCTGAAATAGAGCCGGAGTAATAAACCCAAAATAGTGTGCGTCAATGTGACGTCACAAGGAGAAAAAGGATGGGTGATTCAAGCGAACTGAACGTCAGAAGGTCCGTTCGGGATCTTCAGGCAGAATATGACAGAGGAAACAGAAAACCTCTCGAAGACCTGATTCGAGCCTGGAAAGGCATTCAGGAACTACCGCCGGACGATAAACGATCTTTTTTTATTCTGGGCGGCTACCACGGCGAACCTTTCGATTACCGGAATGCCGTTGACGCTCTTCCCCCTGACGATATCTATACATACTGGGGAGGATGGTGTAACCACGGTAACGTGCTTTTCCCGACCTGGCACCGGATATATATCCTCAAACTGGAGGAGGCGCTGCAGTCCATTGTGCCAGGCGTCACGCTGCCATTTTGGGATGAAACAAGCGAAGAAACCGTCAAGAAAGGTATTCCCGATGTTTTGACCCGTGAGTACTTTGAGCTGGATGGGGAAAATATCAAAAACCCTTTATATTCCTACACGTTGCCTCTATCACTGAGTGACAATGTGCCCGGTGATAATAAGGCCTATGAAAAACCTGCCGGATATGAAACGGTGAGATATCCGCTTTCCGGACTAGTCGGAACCCCAGAAGCTCGGGCTGCCACAGCCAAACATAACGCGAAATATCCAAACCCTATCGAGAATACCCAATTACTCAACAAGAACATCATTGCTTGGCTACATGGCTCTGGAAAGGATGAAGAGGGACCGACAACGACGGATCCGAATCCGAAAGGAAGAGGTGTGAAGTGGATGTACGAGAAATGTCTGAGTGCACCAAACTACACCGTATTTTCCAATACCACATCAGCCGGTCAATGGAACCTGGACCACCCGGCCAAATCCGTGGTAGCGCTCGAACAGCCTCATAACGACGTTCACTTGGCAGTTGGTGGCTTCGATATACCGGGGCAGGGAGAGTCAGGCCAAGTCGCTGATGCCAATGGGGACATGGGAGAAAACAACACGGCTGCACTGGATCCGATCTTTTTCTTCCATCATTGCAATGTGGACCGGATGTTTTGGCTTTGGCAAAAACAAAACGGTTTCATCAACAAACTGGAAGTCATCACCGGCTATTACGGCACAAACTCCAGTGACTCACAGGGACCGACACCGGGTATTCCACCTGGGACACCACTGGATCTCAATACACCGCTCAATCCTTTCATCAAGGATGAGTTCGGCAACCCGTTCACGTCAATGGACTGCATCAATATCGAGGAGCAGCTTGGTTATACCTATGGGCCGGGGTCTCTCGACGAAGTACCCAAGCCTGAGCCAATCACCGGCGGCAGTACGAAAAAACTCACGGTGAGAGGCATTAACCGTGGTCTGTTTGACGGATCGTTTGTGATCCGGGCCTATGCTTCAGTGCCCGATGCCCAGGGACAATTAACTGAGTACTATCTGGGTGATCATGCGGTGTTGAGCAGACGCAACGTGGTGAAATGCGCCAATTGCCTGACTCACCTGGAAGTGATCGCACACTTCCCCTTGGATACGTTATCTGCAGATCTGGTGGATAAGGCGGAATACTGGATTACCATCCAGCACCGTGGACACTCCAAGCGGATGAAAGTCGATAAAGACACTGGGCAATCTGAAAAGGCGTTGCTTGCACAAAGGGCGGAGCTTCCCGAAAAGCTGAAGTATTCAATTTCTGTGACGGATTAATTTCGTGCGATAGTGCAATGTTGGCAGGAACAGTCATCGGGTGAATTTCCGATGATAATACATTAGTTAAAAGGAGGCTGAATTTTCAGCCTCTTTCTTTTATCAATGTTGGGCCTGGTAATTTACCACACGCAGTAAACCGCTTTTCATATTGTGTGTAATTGATTCCGGGTTATAAAATCAGGATGCTCTAAATTCAACCCTATTGGATTGTTCATTTTCTGCAACTGAAAAGGCAATTTCAGCACATCTAAAACTGCGAGTGAGTAAAGCATGTCATTAGTTAGATTTCTTATTGTAATACTGCTTTCATTGAGTACGGTAGCCTGTGGGTACCACCGATACTTCAACGGCTTTGACGATATACCAGAAGGCTCTGCGAGCTTGTATATAATTCGCCCAAATAGCTTTGTCAATATGGGTATAACGATGCAAATTTTTGTTGACGAGAAGGAAATCGGCATTCTTAAAAATGGCCATTTTCTTGATACTTCCATCAATCCAGGAGCGCATAAGATAGTCGCCCGTACGACAGATATTATGGGCGATGAGAGTAGCTTAACGATTAGCGCCAAGCCCAATGAAAGGGTGTACTTAATTGCCAGTTTCGGGTTGGAGAGATATTTTGGTATTAAACAAGTTGGCCATCAAGAGGCATTACAGGAGCTTATGGAGTTTACTGACAAATAGCGTAAATTTGATGGGTATAAGACGTGGTTTAAATAATCGGTAACTCTTGAGTACCGAGCTTCTTCTTGGAATAGGATTTGAAGCATCGCTCTGTTCAAGAGAGTTGTTTCAATAACACTTTGGAGTGAGGCAAAAGATCTCCGAATAAGAAATGGATTGATTGTCCTATAGCCTTTTTACACTGGCCTTAGCAAATAAGAGTTCTACACCACCACTGGATTAAAGGTATTGCAAGACAACCATATTGTGCACATTGAAGGCCAGCGTAAAATTCGCAATAAGAATGTCCAGCAGCAAAATTTGCTTTCATACCTTGAAATGAAAGTTTGTGCAGAGTCGTTTAGAAAACACCCGGAGAAACTGCCATGGTTGGTGGAATTACTTTCTGTGGAAAGACTGAGTGTACTGGGCGGCCTTTTAATAGATTGCAGTGACATACCCGAACAATTGGGCACTCAATGGATAGGAACCTGGCTCACATTTAACGAGTGCTTTTATGCTTTCGAAATTGCTGCGGAAAGATCTACAGGCAGGTTATTAGAGATAGATGTGTGGGAAAGAATTACGCCAGAAATATCTATTCACAGTAAGGGAGTTGGCAAATCGCCTGGTTTCATCGCTTTGTCATTACTAGCTGAATATGGAGATGGACCGGCCGAGTTGAGTGAAGCAGGGTGTCTTCCAGATGATGAATGAAGCTAGAAAAAAACTACCAATCTCTGTAGTTGAATATCGTGAGTTTGGTCGATCGAGTGATACGCTTTTGGGGGAGCAAGAAAAGGAAGCTGTCGTAGATTTCATTACACAAGATCCAAGAATTGGTGAACTTATCCAGAACACAGGAGGTATGCGTAAGCTTGCATGGCCACTGTCGGTAAAACACAAAAAAGAAATCAAGGGAACGATTTACTATTTCTACAAAGATCGCTCTATGCCCATTTTTATGATCAATGTGTTTAAACCGACGGCAAAAAATACTTTAGCGAGGACAATAGAAATTCTGTTGCAAGCGAGGGGATGAATATGGAAATAGGCAGTGAAAATCCACTTGATAGTTTTTGCAAGGCTATAAAGGAACGGTATCCTGCCATAGCGACAATGGCAGATTCTGAATATACCCGATTGTGGGGAGATTTCGCCGATGAAGAGTTTTACTCCTATTCTTGGTTTGAGGTGCTGGCCAGAGCTCTCAATAAAGAAATGTGTGGGGATGTTCCTCCATCTGAATATCGTGACTTATTGGTGGATATCAGTAACAGCTTTAAATCAGGTGATAGAGAAGTTAGGAATTGCATCGATGTTGCTTTTGTAGAAAATCTATTTTGGCAAGTGCCAGAGCTTCAAACTGAAAATTATTGGAACGCCTTACCTGAAGTTCTTAAAGAGCTATATCTTCAGTTTCACCGTAAAGCTCCAATTTAACCAATCCAAAAGATCCAGTATTCACATGCTTCATATGTGATTTTATCAAGAATATGATTGTAAACAGCTCTCCGGTTGTCTCAGCGCTCTCCAGATTTCAGAAGGTGGAGATACTTAACAGTTGTCATTATCCTGCAACTGTTGGAATGAAAGGCTCAGTTATCTGGTCTGACCTATTACATCAACACCAGAATGACGCTGTGATAGAAAAATGGCTCCATATTGTTGAATTGGATAAAAGCGTTGAAGGTCGCAAGTTTGTCACATGTTTAGAAGAGAACCTTCGTCCTGAACAAGCGTATAGTAACGAACGCTGTCATGTTGGAACTCGCAACGAAATTTCTTTCGACACAGAAAGCGGCCATGAGGGGTGTTTGAGGAGGGCAGGAGAGTTCTGGCAATGTTTCTATATTTCCTGGAAAAATGTGCCCATAGTCCAGATAGAGTCAGGCGTTTGGAAAAGTGGAATTTATGGGCACCGTATAGATATTCCTGTTGGAACAGAGATTAGCCAGGCGTTTGCTAAAGACCTTATAGAGTGTGAGCTTGGGACGTATCCCTTAGAGGTTATATCTGGTCCGGATTCATTGGTGCTGAAGTAGTTTAGGTTTTGTAGTTATTTGTAAGGTCACCATTTGATATGAAAAAGTTAATGTGCCCTAAGTGCATCGAACGATTAAGAACAGAACAATATCGACATCGAGAATATCGAATCTGCTTTTATTGTGAAGGTCTCTGGTTAAATCACGCTCAGATCAGCGAACATGGAATCTTAATTGAAAAAGAGAAAATTGGGGACACAAAACTAAGTTGTCCAAGCTGTGAGGATGTGAGGCTAGAGTTAGTGTCTTCAAACGGCGTACAAGTAGAGGAATGTCCACAATGCCACGGGGCTTTTTTTGATAAAAATGAAATTGATCAGTTTTACAGAAACTATCAGTCTGTGGACAGCAAAGAACTTGCAGCTGATGTAACTAATGGAGTCTTCAAAATGATTAAGTTTTCCAGCACAGTGCTCGGGATTTTTAGAACAATTACGCGGCTGTCTCCCTAAGGAAGAGAAGATTGATTCTATGTCATTAGTTGTGCTTGCTTATCCGGAGTTATCTCACACGGATAATGAGTGGATCGAAGAATTTCGTTTACAGCATGATGAACTTCATGCGGATGTTGTAAGTGCGCATTTCACTATGGTTTTCCCCGTATCCGGCATTGAAAAATCAGCCTTTATTGACCATGTTCAGAGAAACCTGGCTGGCATAGAGTCGATTTCTTTTGTGCTTCGATGCGCAACGCTCATGAAGGACGCATTCAGCGACTACAACCATGTATTCCTGGTACCGGATGAGGGCTATAGCCACATCGTCAAGCTGCATGACCGGTTCTATACAGGGCTGCTGGCCGAAGCATTGCGATTGGATATTCCCTATATTCCGCACATCGGAATCGCCAACTCCACTGATGCGCAGAAATGCAAATCTCTTGCTGATGCAGTGAATGCGAAAGACTTTGCAATCAATGGCACTATTGGGGAAGTGGAAGTGGTTGAATATATCGACCGAACGATACATCCGATACAGCGCTTTGTGTTGTAGACAACGCCCATTTTCCGGGCGCTGTCTGATTGTTGAATACCGATTTTCTACTGCGAAGCACTCACATCCGCACTGGTAAAAGTGGGATATCCTGAAGGCCGGTAGTCATTGATATTGTTCAGGAAATTGCTGTCTTTCATTGGAATGGTCGCGGAGCCGTAATCATAGGAATTCAGGCGATTGCGCATTTCTTCGTTGCTAAGCCCGTCACCGGTTACCTGATACCAACTGATTATCGTCGGAGTCAGAAAAGAACCATAGGGGTTCTCAGCATATTCGTTTGATTTGGCGAAACGGAAGGCGTGGGTGGTTATCCCATCCTTGTGATAGACAATTTTCAGGTGACCGTTTTCAAATGGCAGTTCCGCGGCCGGTTTTGTATAGAGATCACCGTGAGCGCTGTAGCTTCCATGGGTGACGACGCCATTTTTTGTCCAGACGGCCGCGTGTTCCCAGTCATGCCGGTGACCTCCGCCGAAATAGTGAAATAGCTGGTCTTTTTCAAAATACAGCGCATAAAAGTGGCCGCAATAGGTATCTCCGTTCGAAGTCTTGCAGACATAGCGATGCAGGGTATTGGAGGTCAGTAGAAAGTTTCCTGAGCGACAGCCACCGGTAATGGTTCCGGAGGTTTTAAGGCCGGCATTCTGTTCGCCGGCCCGACTGATACCGGCGCTTGGCAGGCATCCGTCGCCATCAAAATCAAACACAGGCTCCAGGTTGTTGATAATGCCATTGGGCGGTAACGCTTCGTCCAGTTTGGCAAAATCACTGGCCAGTGAGTAGTGGGATAACAGCCCGAAAGTGAGAAGTGCGGTTATGGGGACGATTTTATTCATATTGTATTCCCGGTTAGCTTACTCATTAATGTTATTGTTGGAAAACCCACTATATACCCGATAGAGAGCACAAAATTGTGACCTCGCGACCATTTGAAAAGGGAAATGATTGAGTTGAGACAATCGTCTCAGGATATAGCCCATATGCACGATTGAAGACGGAGCGCATAAAGCGTTTCATTAGCTCCCTACCATTCTGACTTTCATGCACATGCAGTAAGCAAATGAACAAGCAGGGATTTATTGTCTGGTCACTGGCCTTTCTGGTGTTGGGGACCATTACATCAATGAGTATCAAGGGCGAGACCAGGATCGTGAAAGCCCGGTATCTGCATCTTGCCTGCGAAAAGTGCTATCACCTGGAAGTGGAAGCCTCGTCTGATCAGTCGCTGGTGCAGCAGGTTATCGTCCCGACCTCTGATACGGTCAATATTGAGAACCTCATCGCGGAGTCTATAAAGTCGGGAGAAAGTTTATGCCTGACCGGTGCTCCCTACGTTTTTAATCTAGGAATCTTTGATCCTAAGGGGATTCGTTTTTTCGTTAAGGATCAAAGCTCTGGGGCAGAGTGTCGGACGCTCTAGCGACAATAATTGTACCGCTACCCCCTGAACTAAATACTATAAAACCGGCGAACAAAGGTCTGCTATTTTTTGAGGTCAAATAAGCATGGGGACAGTAATAAAAAGGCTGCTCTGCACTGGTGCAGTGTTAACTCTTATGCTCGCCGTATATTATGCGTTGGCTTCCCTATCTGAGGACAGAAGCTATTCAAAATATTCAATCGACTATTTGTTGCTTACCCCGTCCCTCGTTAAAAAAATACCCATTGAAGATATTTCTGATGAATTCTATTTATACAGCGCTGCTGATGGTAATAAGCCAAGTAGGGCTTTAGTAACCTTTACATCAGGTATGAATCGGGAGAGTGTTGAAGGAACTTTGGCGAATTACTTGCGGTCTGAGCACTTCAAAACAAGTGGAGCAAATACGTTTACCAGACAGAATGAAGAAGTTATCTTGGAGTATCAATCTGAGGGCGAAGGTTTCCATAGAATCAGCTTTACCCTATTGGAATACTTGCAGTAAGTTGACGAGTCATTATTTTGGCTAAATACTAGCCGTCCACAGCCCCTGATTCCTCCGAGGTCAGCATGACGATTACCACTGCACTTGCCTTGTTCGGCTCCATGATCATTCTGGCCTTAATTCCTGGTCCCGGCGTTTTTGCGGTGACGGCACGGGCGATGTCCTCCGGTTTTCACCATGGCGCGATGACGGTAGTGGGTATTGTGGTCGGAGACTATATTTTCATTTTGCTTTCTGTCTGCGGATTGGTGGCGCTGGCGGAAGCCATGGGTAGTTTTTTTGTTGTGCTGAAATACGCTGGTGCGGCCTATCTTATCTGGCTTGCCATATCGTTGTGGCGCGCAGAGGTAGTGGATAATCAAGTACAAGGCGTTAAAGAAGCATCCTTCCTTTCTAACTTTATGGCAGGACTGATTACCACGCTGGGTAATCCGAAAGCGATATTGTTCTACATCGGTTTTTTCCCTGCCTTTCTGGATTTGTCAGCGATCTCATTCATTGATCTGGTGAGCATCATGGTCATTGCCACCGTCGCTGTTGGTGGCGTCATGATGGGATATGCCTACGCGGCGGGTAAGACCGGACAGATGCTTTCCAGCCGCCGGGCTCGGAAAAATGTCAATCGTACTGCCAGTGGCATTATGGCTTGTAGTGGCGTATTGCTGGCCACCAGGGCATAAAAGCCCTGATGGGACCAGGGTGTTATCTCTCAGGTAGAGAATTGACTCACCAATGCCTGCAGATTGCTTGCCATCCTTGCCAGATCCTGGCTTGCAGTGGTCGTATGGGCTGTACTGGAGGACGTTTCATTGGCCATATCGTTGATCTGGTCGATATTGCGATTCAATCCCTCCAATACCTGGGCCTGCTGTTCTGCGGCGCTGGCAATCTGGGTGCTCATGTCGGTGATTTTAGACACTGAATCCACAATGGTCGCAAGCAGCCCGGTTGAGTTCTGGGCATAGTCGACTGCAGTTTTTGCCTGGTGCCTGCTTTGCTCCATGACTTTAACAGCTTCACGTGATCCTTCCTGGAGCTTACCTATCATCTCGTTAATTTGTTCTGTGGATTCCTGTGTCCTGGCTGCCAGTGCTCTGACCTCATCTGCGACCACCGCAAAGCCCCGTCCCTGCTCGCCGGCCCTGGCGGCCTCGATCGCGGCGTTGAGAGCCAATAGGTTGGTCTGTTCAGCAATGCCGTTGATCACATCGACGATGGTATTGATCTCAGTACTGTGATTTTCCACCTGTTCAAAGGTTTTGGCTGAGCGTTCGATCTGTTGCGCCAGTTCGTTAATCTGGTCCACCGCTTTCCCAACAACTTCCTGGCCGGTGATGGAATGATGATTGGCTTCGCTGGCTGCCCCCGCGGTGGCATGTATGTTACCGGCCACATCCTGGACGGTTGCGGTCATTTCATTCATTGCCGAGGCGACTTGTTCGGTTTCCCGTTGTTGTTGATGGATGATGCGACCGGTCTGCTCGGTGATCACCGACAACTCCTCAGAAGCGGATGATAGTTCGTCGGTCGTTGAACTGATCGCAGACAGCATATCCAGAAGCTTTTTACGCATGCCATTCATCGCCATAAGCAGCTCGCCGATTTCATCCTTACTGGTGACCTGTATTTCCTGCTTGAGGTCGCCGGAGGCCACCACAATGGATTTGCGGATAGCGCTCACGATCGTGCTGGAGATCAGCCAGCCCAGCGTCAGACCGAAAATGGTGCTGATGATGCCAATGATCCAGAGGGTTCTGACAGTCTGAGATTCCTGGTCTCTGGCATCCAGGGCACTTGCTTCTGTGAAACCACTGATTTCAAGGACCAGATCTGATAGCTGCTCGTCCATATTTTTTTGTTCAGCTTCAGTAGACAGCAATAGTGATGAGGAGGGTGAACCGGAACCCTCGCTGTAGATTTCCTCAACATGTCGGAGATAGCTTTGGTAAACCTGGGCAATGTCGCTCAGCCGGGCTTCAACCAATTTGAACTCTTTGAGCGTTTGGCCGCTGGCATGGCTGAGGGCTGACTCAACCAGTGCACTGGCTTCGCGAAGCTCATTGTTAATCTGGCTGGAGATTTGCCTGAATTGCGACATGCTGGCTTGTGTATCGGAAGCGTCTGAAAAGTGCAGAGACTTCTCGAATACAACTGCCTGCTCCAATTGATGGAGAGCAATTGCCGTCAGCTTTTCGGTAAGTGGTATGTCGGCCTCCACTACCTGGGTCAGATTTTTACCAATCCCTGTCATGGTGACGATGGCGTAGCCTGAATTTAGAAACAGCAAAGAGAGTAAAATGCACACTAATCCAATTAGCTTTATTTTTATTGAAAGGTTGTTATACCAGCTCATGGATACATGTCTCCGGTTAATGAAAGTGCTTTCAATTAAGGGATAACACAACTAAGTGTAGACACAGGACATGAAAATGCGCGAATTGGGTTGGGATCTATTGCGAAGGTGGAATTGAAAGTAGTAGGGGCATCCGAAAGGGTTAATAATTGTGCTTAGTATTTATAATTTACTAAACATCTGATAGATTAATGCACGGCCTGTCCAAGGATGAATTCTGGCTGATGAATTATAATAACACTCGTGTGCACAGGTGTTTCCTGTACTCACTTCAGCCAGAGGCAAATCATGGTAACTCGAGATTCGTTGAACATTTCTCTGAACGATGTTTGTCGAACAGTCGGCGAATGCCTCATTGCCCATGAGGATGAACTTACCTGCCTGGATCAGGCGATAGGAGATGGTGACCATGGGTTCAATATGACCCGTGGCAGTCAGGCGGTTCTGGACGCTATTGAGCGTGATGACCCCTTTCACTCCCGGCTGTTTATCTCGGGGGAAAATCATGACGAAGAGAACATCGGATTATTGTCGGCTGACCTGAAACGGCTGGGTATGATTGTGGTTAATCAGATTGGTGGAGCTGCCGGTGCTTTATACGGCACATTCATACTGACTCTGGGTAAGTCTTTAACCACAAGCGAAGATTTTATACCTGCTCTGGTTGCCGGTGTTGAAGCGGTAAAAAAACGGGGGCGATCGGACCGGGGTGACAAAACATTGTTGGACGTGTTGATACCGGTCATCGATTTGCTGGTGAGTGGAAGCCAGACAGGGGTTCCACCGGATATATCTGTCGTTGCGGCAACAGCCCAACAAAGTGCTGACGATACGGTTCCGCTACAGGCCAAAAGAGGCCGGGCATCGTATCTTGGTCCAAGGAGTGTGGGACATCTGGACCCCGGAGCACGTTCCTGTGCTTTGGCGGTAGTGGCTATTTGTGACATGATGAGGAGAATAACAAATTGAATAATATAGGCATCGTCATCGTATCCCATTCTGCTCTGGTAGCCGAAGGTACAGCGATCATGGCTTTTCAGATCGCCGGGGACTCCGTTCCTATTGCTTGGTGCGGCGGTAATATTGAAGGTGGACTCGGCAGCAATGCAGATGAAATCTTTAATGCGATTAACCGGGCCTGGTCTGACAAGGGGGTCGCTATTTTTGTAGACCTGGGCAGCACGGAAATGAACAGTCAGATTGCGATTGATAATCTGGAGCAGGATAAGCAGAAAAAAGTGCTGATCATGAACGCTCCTCTCGTGGAAGGCGTTATAGTTGCCTCCGCCAAGGCTTCAGGTGGAGAATCATTGAAAGCTCTCAAGAAAGCGGTAGAAGAGTTGACTCACTCCGGATAACTCTTGAGACAATGCCAATGATGGGGAAAAATTTGTCCGTAATTGGAAAGATATGTCCATGATTGGAAAAAGAATGCCTGTGGCTGACACAAAAGCGCCGGTGGCTGGAACAAAAATGGCGTGAACGTCCGGCATGAAGCAGCAGAAAAGTGCCGGATATGATATGCAGCAATTGAAGAGACAATAACTCGCGTGAAAGATCAAACAAACTACGTCGCCGAATATAAATCGATCCTGAATGACGTGATCAATGAGCGACCTTCAGGGACACGACAGCGGCTGGCAGAAGCGCTGAACAAGAATCGCAGTTTTATCTCGCAGATTACCAATCCGGGATACAGCACACCCATTCCAGTGAAGCATCTGGAAATCATCTTTGATATCTGCGTATTTTCCCCCAACCAGAAAGAACAGTTTCTGGACCTGTATCACAAGGCTCACCCCAAGCGTGTTATCGCGGCAGATGGAGAGCACAGGATGCGGAAGATCTCCGTGAACATGCCGCATTTCAAAGATGAAGCGGCTAACAAGCTGGCTGAAAAACTCTTACAGCAATATGCAGATGGAATGTCAAAGCTGATTGAAACGCTTGAAAAATAGGGAATGTGGGGCCAAGCTCAGTAACAAAGACGCCAATCTCAATTTCATCCGTCTTCAGAGTTAACAGGTTCGTTGTCAGTTACGATGCCTAAGGAGTCGAAGATGAAAAAACTCATGAACAGACCACAAGACTATGTTCCCCAGAGTCTTGAGGGTTTTGCTGCTGCACACGAACATCTGGTCACTCTTAATACCTCCCCTTTGTATCTCCGGCGCGCTTCCCTGGTTGAAGGCAAGGTCGCGTTGATATCCGGCGGTGGATCCGGTCATGAACCGGCGCATGTAGGCTTTATTGGTCCGGGAATGCTGGATGCCGCCTGCCCCGGAGAGGTGTTTACTTCACCGGTTCCCCAACAGATTGAAGAAGCGATTAAAGCCACTGAAACCGGTGCGGGCTCCCTGTTGATCGTGAAGAACTATCAGGGGGACGTCATGAACTTTGAAATTGGCGCCGAATCTGTCGAGACGCCCGTTGCGACTGTCATTGTTAATGATGATGCGGCAGGCGAGGAGCCGGAATATGCCCGTGGACTGGCAGGAGTCCTGGTGGTAGAAAAAATCCTTGGAGCCGCCGCTGAGGCGGGGATGCACCTTGAAGCGCTGAAGGCTTTGGGGGATCGACTCGTCCGGGGGATATCCAGTCTTGGAATTATGTTGAGTTCTTGCACGGTGCCATTGGCAGGTAAACCGACATTTGTGCTGAAAGAGGACGAAATCGAGTTTGGTGTGGGAATTCATGGGGAACATGGTCATTCCAAAGAACCGTTAGCCAATGCGGATCATCTGATTGCCGGTATGATGAAACTGGTGTTCTCCAAATTTATTGGGAATGGGAACTCGAGAATACTGCTTTTCGTCAATGGCCTCGGGGGAACCCCGGAGTCTGAGTTGTACATTGCTTATCATACGGCCAGAAAACTGTGTGAAGCCCATGGATTTGAAGTTGCCAGGTCGTTGGTCGGAAATTATGTGACCTCAATCGACTCCGCCGGCTGCTCAATCACCGTGGCAACGCTGGATGACGAACTTCTGCAGTATTGGGATGCGGCTGTATCCACAGCTTCCCTGTCCTGGTAGCTCTTCCCTTTTTTAAACCTATTTGTTGTTTCTGTCCGCAAGAGCCGGCTTTACCGCTGAAGCTCTCTTTATCGACGAACCATTTCCTAATGGTGGCCTGCTGCTAGTGGTGGGTCCACAGCTTTTTTAGTTTATTAAGAGAGTTTGGTATATGAAAAAATACTAAACAGGTTAGAACAGCGATTGATTTGGAATACGTCAAAGAAATAAGTCGCAATAAAACAGATGGATATGTCTGTTATCTCACCAAAGTTACCTATTAACAACCTTCTGAAAAATTAAGTAAAAACGGATTTCTTGTTTAGTTTAGCATTATGGTGTTTACTTATTGTGTTAATAGTAAACATGGTTTGCTTAACAATACGCATGGTCGAGTCGGTCTCTATGGCAGTTCCTGAAAGGCCAGTGTAACGGCTGATCTGACTAAACAACCGGTCTATGAGAGGGTAATAGCATGGTGGATAACTTTCGTCCCCAAATCGTTAACCTGCGGCGTCTGGCCATGGTCCTGACTCTGGCTACCATTTTTTCGGTGGTTTCCATGGTGGGGATATTTGCCGTTGTGGAACATTATTCGGCCTTTGATCGGGAGTATGCAGCCCGAAGTGATGCCATTCGCGTTTTAACCCAGTCGATAGCAAAGAATGCAGCTGAAGCCGCGAAGGCCGATATCGGGGCATATGACCAACTGGCTACCGATCAAGCAGCACTGGCATCTCATGTTGAAATACTCCGCGAGGGGAGCTCTGATACCGATGGAACAGGGCTGCCACCAACTGATTCATTATCGACCGAGGCGGCAAGAGCCATGGATGAGCTCAACGGGTTGTGGGAGCAGCTATACAGCGATGTGGCTTTCCTGTTATCGCAGAGGAAGCAGGTGGCGCTGAATGACAATCTTGCGGAGAAATACCGGGGAGGGACTTTCCAGTCGGAACTGCAGGGGCAGGCGCAGTTGATGCATGAATGGTTCCTGGAATCGAATGCTCCAAATACCGTGTTGGCGGCAGTCGAGGATCTGTCTGACAGCGCCAACCTGCTATCCCGTAATCTCAGCGATATGGCCTTGAAACTGAATACGGGCAAGGGTGCGGTGATCGCGGAAGTCAGGCTGCGTCAGTCTATCTCTGAAACGGCGGGATCACTGGTGAAGCTCCGGGATGTGATTCAGGAAAATGGGATGCTGGATTCCCTCATCTCAGCACAGTTGGAAAACATGTCCCGCTCCTATATGGCTCTCAGTGATGATGCGCAGGTCATTCTTGAACGTACCGGCGTATTGTTGATTGTGCATTATTATCGAACAGATATTTTTAACGCTTCCAACAAGCTCTACCAGGCATCCGAGCGACTTGCCTCCGTCTATCAAAATGTAGCGGAGATGCGCGAGCCGCAACAGACCTGGGGGTACACCGCAGCAGTGGTGGCTTTCCTGTTATTACTGATCAGGGGATTGGTTGCACGCAGGATTGCCCGACTGACTCTGTTGAGCAAGGCCCGGGAAGCTCAGTTGGCCGAGGAGAAACATCAGCGTGATCAGGCGGCCATTCTCAGCTTGCTGGATGAAATTGCGGGGCTTGGTGAGGGTGATTTGACGGTTAATGCTACAGTGGGTGAAGAAGTGACCGGAGCGATAGCTGATGCTTTTAATGAAGCCATCGAGGAAATTCGACAATTGGTGGCGTCGATTAATCAGACGTCAGCGCAGGTGTCCGGTGCCGTTCGCGATACCCGTAGCACGGCTCTGCAATTAGCTGAAGCCTCAAAGGTTCAGGCACACCAGATCACTGCAGCATCCAAGGCAACTAGTGAAATGGCGGATTCAGTTAAGCAGGTATCGAGAAATGCACAGGAGTCGGCCGCCGTAGCGCAGCACTCTGCTGAACTGGCAACGCATGGGGCTGAACGGGTGCGCCATACGGTATACAGCATGGAGTCCATCAGTGAACAGATCCTGGAAACATCAAAAACGATCAATCGGCTGAGTAACTCATCCGAAGAAATTGGTGAGATTGTTAAGCTGATTGCCAGTGTCTCTGACCAGACCAACGTGCTGGCCATTAATGCTGCTATTCAGGCATCTATGGCTGGAGAATCGGGCAGGGGGTTTGAAGTGGTGGCAGACGAGGTTCACCGACTTGCAGAACGCTCCAACGGTGCCACCAAGCAGATTGAGATACTGGTTCGGACGATACAGGCAGATATCAGTGAACTGGTGAAGGCGATGGCGAAAAGTACTGTTGGTATTAGCCAGGGAACTGAACTGGCGAATGATGCGGGAAATGTATTGAAGGAAATCGAGTCCGTATCGGGACATCTGGCGAATCTGATCAAGTATATTTCTGGAGCTTCGGCTCAGCAGGCGCGGGCAGCGATTAGTATTTCCGACAGTATGAAAGTGATACAGGGAATCAGCAGCCGCACTTCTGAGGGCACCAATGAAACCGCGATATCCATCTCGGAACTGGCAAACCTGGCAACCAGGCTGCGGAAATCCGTCGCCGGATTCAAACTTCCGGGTCAGGGGACGCTTTTACCCCGTAAGCAGATTATGTCCGCGCCCCGTATTGATAAACTCCCTGAGCTGGAGACTTTGGAGGGGGTTGGCCAGACCAGCTAGATATTGTTGGTAGCGAGTATGTTTGTTGATAGACGAAACAATCATTGATAGCGGGAATAAATGGAGCAGGAAGCTCCATTTTTTGTGCTCAGGGTATTGAGCGTGTTCGTAGTTGTTTGATAGAAGTGTCGAAAGGCCGCAATGAAAGGGAAAAAGGTGGTCATCCCTGACCACAAGAGGGCTGCAGGAAGACCCTTAGAAAACCAACTGAGCTCCCAGGGCAATGGATTTTGCATCCAAAGTGGTGGAACCGTCCTGAGCTTCGACTTCCTCCTGATTGAATTCAGCTACCAGAGTGACATTATCGGTCAGTTTATGATGAATGAAGGCCATGACCAGAGTGGCTTCGTCCTGTGCGGCTTCACCCTCTTCTTCGCGGGCACCGTAGCTTACCCCCAAAGTGGTTTTGTCGATGGTGTAATCGCCTTCGACATAGTAGAAGGTGGTATCTGAGCCGATGTTCAATCCGCGCAGGCCACGACCTATGCCTTCCCCGCTGGTATAGGCGGCTGTCAGGGCGGCGTCACCGAACCTTAACTCCCCGCCTACATCGAAGGCCTTGATGTCGCCCGAATCTGAGCTTTCCGACATGGTGCTGGCCCATAGATCGAACATATCGGAGTTGTAGTTTATTTCTCCCTCAAAGCGGGGATCGGTCTTTGACTGGCCTTCAAAAACACCGGCACGGAAGGAAACACCGCCAAAACTCTTGGAGGCATATTGCAGGCCCGGCGCGAAATCCGTCCAGACATAGCCGTAACCAATCCGGCCACAGGCACCATTGGCTCCGCTACGGTCAAAACCACATTGTCCGCCTACACCTGGAAGGCTGCCGGTATCATGGATCAGGCTGCTGGATCCCATAATCTGCCACCCGCGTCCTGCTTTGAACGTGCCGAAATCCCCGGAGACGGCAAGTTCGGCAATACGAACAGACGTTGCGTTGGGGTCGCCGCCGGAATCATTCAGTGTCTGGATGACCTGATAGGTACCGGAGACGGTGAGTCCGTCGACTTCAGGCGCGGTTAATCCCAGGGTAAGTTTGGAAGGATCGAAGCCGGATTTGACACGAAACTGGGAGTCGGCTCCATCGACGTCAACGCTCTCTCCAAAAGCCTGAATGAGTAGACCGAGATCAGCGTTCCATCCGTTACCGATTTCAAAAGATTGGGCTGCGGCTATGGTGGGAAGCATACCCGCTGCGGACACCAGCATTATTGTTTTAAGATGTTTCTTCACAATAGTTTCCTCTAGAGATGATGTTGTGTTTAACAGTTGAGTTAACCGGCAGTCCGTCTCCTGTTTGTTCTTATGCTCCTGGTTTGCATAGCTCCAGGTTTTTCCTGACAGTGCGCCATAAATTTGGGCGACAGAGATCCCTGGCATGTGTCTTCACACGCCACAATCAAAATTGAAGAAGCTGGCTGACAATCGGGGTCAGCGAGGATTTACCGATGTTGAGTAGCGAAATCCGGAGGAGGTAAGGGGAAGAATAGGGCAAGCTGCTCTGTCATGTCTTTCACCGTGTCTCTTGTTTTTGTTTTGTTAGATATTGGTGTTAAGTACTATTGTTAAGTTTCTGTTGTTAAGTAAACAATATATAAGCTAAATAAACAAGCTGTTTTGTCGTATATTTGCCTGGACTGCGGCGATATTTTAAAAAGAATTTAGCAATCAATTGTTAAGTGATGAATGTTTTATGAACTAAATAGTAAACATCATGATGGTATTGGTGACGACTCCCAACAAATGCCACCAGCATCGCTGAGAGTCGTGCGCAGCCTTGAATGAAATCAGGCGGTACTGACAGAAGCTCTCGCTGCCATCTGTCTCAATTCCTGGGAAATGGCCTCAGCCTCTGCCTGCAGAACCAGCTGACGAAGGGTATTATCAGAGGCAAGTGCCTTGTCCAGTTGCTCCAGTTTGGACTGGTATAACCGTCCAAAAAGAGATTCGTGTGTGCTGTGAGTTGTCATGATGAGTACCTCCCAATCTTGAATTGAATGTTGTCCAGCTGAAAATGGACTCCCCGCATGTCGGAATTCCATAGCGGCATGATTTCAATCACCAGGGTGACGGGAGGGCTGGACAGTTCCGGGCAGTCACTCAGTGAAAACCTGATGTGATGCCAGGCATTAAGGGATACGCTGTTATCCAGTATTGCGTGGGCATTACTGGCAGGTTCGCCATCGAAAACAAGCTTTACTGCCAGTCCGCCGGCATTGGCAAAGCTCTTTATTTTGAGATTAAAACTGATGCCAAGGACGGTGCAGAGATCCAGCCCCGACTTCTTGAAAAAGACCGCGCCAATGGCGGCATGGTCCGAGGTGGGGTTTCCAAATCTGATATCCGCGACCTGCTTGCCGTCCACGTCGACAGCGGTGTCCAGGGAGATGAAATCCGGATCTTCGATATAGGGTTCCCATCGGGAAACGGCCCATACTCCTGAATCCTTTAACAGGTCAATAGCGTCCAGGGAATCATAGTATGCGTTCATGGCTGTGAATAAACTCAGTACGGCAATGGAAGCTTCCTGGCTGTGTAATTGGTTGTTGTTGGTCATAGCCTTGGTCCTCCGCTCCAGCTAAGTCAGCATGGATTGGACAAAACGATCGGCTTCGAGGCGAATGGCACGGTTATTCTCTGTCAACACCAGTGCCATATCCTGGACCTCCCTGGCTTGCCGGTTGGTTTGTTCCACGGTTTGCGATAGTGACAGGATGCCCTCAGCGACGGTATGCATACTGCTGACGACCTCCGAGGAGTTTTGTCCAATGCCGTCTGTTACCGCAGCCTGTTCTGTCACGGCTGCCGCCACAGAGGTGAATGCCTGCTCGATAAAAGTGACCTTGTCGATGATGGTGGAAACCGCATGATTGGCATTGCTGCTGGCTGTCTGCATCTGTGCCACCATTTCCCTGATCTTCATGGCAGAGTTGGAGGTGTCGTTGGACAGATTCTTGACTTCATGAGCTACCACGGCGAAGCCTAGTCCGGCCTCTCCGGCTCGTGCTGCTTCGATGGCGGCATTAAGGGCCAGCAGATTGGTTTTTTCGGACACCTCATTGATCATGGTGAGCATCTCCTCCACCCGGGAAGCTGCCTCGTTGAGTTCGACGAGATTGGCGTGGCTTCTCTTGGCCTCATCCACGGCACAGGACACCATGGTTTCGCTCTCAGTAACCTGATGCTCAATTTCCCGGATCGATAACGCGAGCTCCTGGGTGCTTGCAGAAACCTGAGTGACGTTATCATTGGTATGCTGTATGGCGGAGGTCACACTCTGGGACCCTTGTGAGGCGCTGGCCGCGGCCTCCTGCATGGACCTTGCGTCGATATTCAGTTGCTCCACCATCTTCTGAACTTTGTCCAGTATGGATACCAGCCGTTGATTGAAATCATCAGCCAGGTCCACCCGCATTTGCCGGGTTTCAATCATGTTGTTGCGGAAGACCGCAACAGCCTTAACCATTCTGCCGATCTCGTCCCTGTTGGCCTTCGGAAGGCAAACCTCTGTATCGCCGTCAGCCAGACTCGCCATGACGTTATTCAGCTTTTCAACTCTGCGGATGATGCTGATATGGACAAAAAATATGCCTATCAACAGGGCTGTTAATACGGCCGCGATGGTAGTTATCCAAATCGTCCTGGTGGCTTGTTCTATGACTGTATCGGTATGGTCAGCTTCATTTCTCAGAGTCTCGATGTTCTGGTCCACCGCTTCTTTGACTCGGCTATTGAGCTGATTGCTGAGTAATTCGTTGGAAGAGAGCAGGGTTGCCAGGGATTGTCGTTTTTCGAGGATGCCGGCCCAAAGCTCCACCAGGCTGTTCTCGCTATTGGGGGAAAAATGATTCCGTAGAACCTCTATGTCCGCAGCGATGGATTCGGCATGTTCGTCCAGGATCGCTGCGCGCTGGGATCTCAGTAATGTCTTGGTCAGCAGGTAAAGTCCGGCTTTAGCCTGCAATGTTTCCTCCGGAGAGGATTCCAGCTTGAGACGTTGAATGCCCGCACTCAGTGCGCCGGTGGTATCCATCAATGAAAATACCCAGCGAAACACGTCCAGTTTTTCCTGTGACAGTTTACGAAGGGCCGCCTGAGCCTGTGCTTGCTGGCCCCCACGGTCTATGGCGACACTGATATCCGTGATCGATATTTTTGAGTCCCGGTGAGTGGTGTCCGAAATGCCTTTGATGCGCTGTAATATGTTGCTGATGGATTTTTCGATTTTCTGCTCTTCGGCCTTGTAGGCGATTAGCTGTTGCTCAATGTCGGTGACATAAGCAGCCATGTCGGTCAAAGTGCTGGTCAGGTTTGTCGCTTGAGACTCAATCTGATCTATCTTTCGTGAGTCAATTGAAATAGCTCCTGTTTGGGAGTCGTCTCCGCTGGCACCCTTACCAAGACTTACCCGGAGTTGATTAATTTGAGACCGGGCCTGATGACCATATTCCGGTAACAGGCTGATGGCGGACTCGATCTCCTCTGCACTCTTCGATGAAACGATTTCCGGGCCAATGGCCACAATCTTCCTGGTGACATCCTGCAATGACTTTGCTGCAGAGATAGCGGGAAGCAATCGGCTTTGGGTGGTGCTTTGTTGATTACGAAAGGCTTGTTGAGTGTCCAGTGCCACTGTGGCAATCACGATGGTCATCGCTGTCGTAACCGTAAATGCCAACATTAGCTTGATCCGTACACTCAGGCGGAAACCGGGCTTTGTTCTTGATCTTTTTGGGATTTCATTGCTGGCTTCATAAACTGAGCCTGCGATGGAATCGTTGTAGCTGATAGTTGCATCAGGCATGACACCAACCTCTTATTTTATTTATCAGTCGCGCATTCCCTAGGTTGATTAAATTCCTCTGAAACTAAAGTGCTTGCTCGTTACCTCTACACTTAGAGAGAAGTAGAAAAACTGTTAAGTGATTTCGTTCTCTCCGTTTATTTAGTAAACATTATGCAAAAGTATTAAACAAGTGGATATTTGTAAAAAGAGGTGTAAAAATTTCATTGTGTTTATATAAGCGATTGTATTTAAGAGGTATATTCGATTTATTCGGCATAGATTATTTTGGATTAATAGAGTGGTGTTTAGCTATATTATTTTTTAATAAACATTTTGGTGTGCTGACTGAAAGGTGGGAAATTATAGGGAGGCAAACAAAAAGAGGTGGAAAAGCAAAAGGGTAGAAAAACAAAGGGGCGGAAAAGCAAAGTCATCAGCCCCTGATTCAATATTTATCCGGCGATAAACTCTTCGGCTTTTCTGACCATGCCCTCTGACCCTATAAGCAGGGGGGCTTGCTGTCCTACTTCCAACGGTTGTAATTCAAGGATAGATGTTTTCCCGTTACTGGCCTTGCCGCCAGCCTGTTCTGCCAGAAAGGCCAGAGGATTGCACTGGAACAGCAGATGTAGCTTACCGTTAGGATGATCCATATAAGAGGGATACATATAGATCCCGCCTTTCATCAGGTTGCGATGAAAGTCAGTTACCAGACTACCTGTATAGCGGGGTTTGTAGGGGCGTCCTGTTGCCGGGTCGCTCTCCCTGCAATAATTTATATACTGCTGCAGGCCGGGCTCCAATTTCTGCTCGGCATTTTCGTTAATGGAATAAAATGTGTGGTCTTTTGGATAGCGGATATTGTCCTGGGTGAGGTAAAACTGGTTGGCCTGGGAATCCAGGGTAAAGGCGTTAACACCGTAACCACGGCTATAAAGCAAAATCGTGGCGGGACCATAGATCACATAACCGGAGGCAAGTTGCATGCGTCCGGGTTGTAGAAAATCGCCAGTGACCACTGGGCTTCCGACAGGAGAAAGTCTCTTGTAAATGGAGAATATAGTGCCGCTGGCAATATTGACATCAAGATTGCGGGAGCCATCAATGGGGTCCAGTGTGACAAGATAGCCCCCCTTCCTGGCATGATGTGAGTTTAGTGGAATGATCTTCTCATCCGGAGTGGTGAGAGCGCATACTTTACCTGTGGCCTCGAGAATATCCTTGAATCGGGCGACGGCATAGTTGTCCGCTTCCCGGCGTCGTTCAGTTCCCTCAAGACTTTCTCCCGAAAGTTGAGTTCCACTGCAAAAACCGAGATGACTGAAGTCTTGGTGCAGAGCCCGAGATGCCAGGCTGATAGCGAATAGAATGTGACCAATATCCGCGTAGCCGGCAGATAGAGACTCTTGCTCCCAATAAATGAATTCACTTAGTGTCGGGTGTTGAGCCATGGCGAACCTTCCACTCTCGTTGGTTATTATTAGCAGGCGTCGCACCTGGTGAAATCGCCTGCGTTGTTTTATGAAAATCCAGCCGCTGTCAAACTACGTTAAATCCTATGCCCTTCGGAATTGAAGAATAGAGGATCCTTCAATGTCAGGCTGATAGCATCTCCAGCCGCAAGCCTGGAATCCGGAGAAGCCAATATTTCCAGTTTTTCGCTGGCCAGTTTGACGTGTAATCTGTTCTGGTCTCCCAGATGTTCAATCCAATCCACCATGCCCTGGAATGCACCCGAACCGGACTTATCCAATTGAATATTCTCAGTCCTGAGGCCGATCGTAGTGGCACTTTCCGGATATTGGTCCGCCAGGGCCTCTACCGGTAACAGGTTGATTGCCGGCTGTCCCAGGCGTTGAGCGACATAGACGGAGTTGGGATTTTCATAAATTTCCTGGGGCGTACCGATTTGCATCAGCTTGCCGTTATTCATGATGCCGATTCGATCCGCCAGCGACATAGCTTCGATCTGGTCGTGGGTAACGTAGATAAATGTCGCCCCCAGCTCTTCGTGGATGCGTTTGAGTTCGATCCGCAGATCCGCCCGTAATTTTGCATCGAGAGAGGATAGAGGTTCGTCCATCAGGTAAACACTGGGTTCTCGTACCAATGCGCGTCCAATGGCTACCCGCTGCATTTCTCCCCCGGATAATGCAGTTGCTTTGTTTTTCAGCTTATGGGAGATCTTCAACAATTCAGCCACTTTCTCGATCCGCCATTTAATAGTTGATTCAGACAGACCGATAATTGGCGAGCGCAATGGGAAGGCTAGGTTGTCGTAGACATTCATGTGTGGATACAAAGAGTATTGCTGAAACACGAATGCCAGATCGCGTTCGTAGGGTGCCATATTGGAAGCATCCTTGCCGTCAAGCAGAATGCGTCCCTGGTCGGGTTTATCAAGACCTGCCAGCATACGAAGCAATGTGGTTTTACCGACCCCTGTAGGGCCAAGCAGCACAAAGAATTCGCCCTGACGAATTTCCAGATTGTGTTGGTCCGCCGCGCAGATTTTGCCAAAGCTTTTGGAGACGTTTTCCAGAGTAACTGCAGCCATAGTATTTTCCTCAGGACATGTAATCGCTTTTTAGTGCATTGCCGGATTCGGTATTGAAGATAATCAGCTTTTCGGGGTTGAACTCGATACCGACCTGGCTACCGTAGGTAGCAGGAATCCTGGATTCGGTTCTGGCTTTGAGTTTTCCGTACAGGGTCTCCAGAGTAACAACCTGGGTGGACCCAAAGTACTCTGCCGACAACACCTTTCCTCTTAAGGGCGAGCTATCGGAAAGCCTGATCTGATCCGGCCGTGCTCCCAATGCATATTCGGTTTCCCCCTGGCTTTCGTGTAGCGTGGGGATGGCAATTTCCGCACTTCCTAGTTTTATTTGGCTGTCCCCTTTCGCCAGGGGCGCTTTGAAGCGGATGAAATTCATTGACGGTTCGCCGATGAATTCCGCGACAAACATGGTTTGGGGCCGGTTATATATTTCCTGTGGGGAATCCACCTGTTCGATAACTCCGTGGTTCATGACCATGATCCGGTCCGCCATGGACATGGCTTCCAATTGATCGTGGGTCACATAGACGGTGGTTGCGCCCATGCGGTTATGAAGTTCCCGTAGTTCTACGGTCATCAGGTGGCGGAACTCCGTATCCAGCGCCCCCAGGGGTTCATCCATTAAGAAGGCTTTGGGTTCGCGAATAATGGCACGACCCAGGGCCACACGTTGACGGTCACCACTGGAAAGCCCCGAAACCTTGCTGTCCAGCAGGTGTTCTATGCGCAGGATGCGGGCAACTTCCTGAACTTTCTCCTGGACGACTCTGCGCTTATAACCCTGACATTTCAGCGGGAAAGAGATGTTCCCGCGGACATTCATATGCGGATATAAGGCGAACATCTGGAACATAAAGGCGATATCACGATGACATGCCCGTTGGTAGGTCACCTCGTCTTCACCCAGTTTGATTTCCCCCGAAGTGGGAAGCTCGAGACCGGCGATCATTCGAAGTGATGTGGTTTTGCCACAGCCTGAAGGGCCGAGGATGACAAAGAATTCACCGTCTTCTATGGAGAAGGAGGAATTCCTGACAGCAACAAAATCGTCGAAGCGTTTATGTAGCTGATTGACTGTGATGGATGCCATGACTATTTACCTGAAACTAAAACTTGATATCGATCTTGGAAAATCCGCGCTCTTCACCGGGAAAAACGTACTCTTCACCGGGAAACAATTGCTATTCCTCGGGAAAATGACTGGCAATGACGAAACCCAGCGTGCCTGTGAGAATCATCATGAACGACCAGGTAAACAGCTCCATATAAAATGGCTGCATCAACATAAATGTGCCGATGATAATGGCCGTTATCGTGATCGTTTCCCAGCGGTCGCGCCGAAAGATATTTCTCAGCTGACTGCGATTCTGATTGGTGCTCTGTTGTGTCATTTTCTTAATGCTCCGAAGGTAATGCCGCGCAAGAGGTGTTTTCTCACCAGAATGGTGAACACCATGACCGGGATCAGAAACAAGGTGGTACCTGCACCGACGGCAGGCCAGTCAAGACCTCCCTCCCCAATAATTGTCGGGATGAACGGAGGTGCCGTTTGAGCTGAGCCACTTGTCAGCAGTAAGGCAAAGGCATATTCGTTCCAGGCGAAGACGAGACACAGCATGGCGGTGGCGGCAATACCGGTTGTGGCCTGGGGTAATACCACTTTGATGAATGCCTGCAGACGGGTATAGCCGTCGATCATGGCCGCTTCTTCATATTCCCTGGGGATTTCGTCAATAAACGAATGTAGCAACCAGACTGCCAGCCCCATATTGACGGCTGTGTACAACAGGACCATTCCCGCATGGGTATCAGCCAGTCCTGTGGCGCGGAACATCAGGAAGATGGGAATCGCAGCCGCAATGGGAGGCATCATCCTTGTGGACAGAATGAAGAATAAAAGATCATCCTTCAGCGGTACTTTGAACCGGGAAAAGCCGTAAGCTGCCAGGGTTCCCAGGAAAATGGCCATGAAGGTACTGCCAAAGCCAATAATCAGGCTGTTTCCATAACGCTGGCTGAAATTGGACGCGCCAGTAATCACCATTTGGCGGCTGCGCACCAGTTCGTCGTACCAGGTTTCCGGTGGTGGCAGACTGTCCAGGTATTCTTTGGATTGCCGTGAACGGCTGGTAAACAGGTTAACGTAGCCTTCCAGGGTCATCTGGTAGTAGGGGGAATATTCTCCCGGTTTCTCCTCCACCTCACTCAGAGTCGGTATGAACTTGGGAGGATAGGAGATGGAGTCCGCGGGTGATTTGAATCCGGTCAGCATGATCCAGACGATGGGGACCAATGCCACAACGGCGTAGAAAACGACCACCAGCGCTGCAAATCTCTTTGACCAGGCTGTTGGTGCCACGACGGAATGAGATGTGGATAAGCCTTTCATCTGTTTTTCACTCTATTCAATACTTTGACGAAGATGTTTCCGGCACCGAAGACGGTGACGAACAAAATAATGGCGAACGCTGAGCTGTAGCCGGTGCGCCATTTTTCAAAGGCTTCGCGTTTCAGGTTGATGGAAGCCAGCTCAGTAATGGATCCGGGGCCGCCTGAAGTCAGTTCGTTAACCAGATCGAACATCTTGAAGTTTTCGATAAACCGGAACAGAACCGCCAATAACAGGAATGGCAATACCATCGGCAGGGTGATGGACCAGAACTTTCTGAAGGTGGAAGCACGGTCGACTTCAGCAGCTTCATAAAGACTCGGGGGGATCGATTTGAGTCCCGCCAGACAGATCAGCATGACGTAGGGAGACCACATCCAGGTGTCGACCAGGACAATACCCCAGGGTGCGAGATCGACATTACCGATAAAGTCGACCGGCCCGAAGTTGCCGAAGAAATTGATGATGTAGGTCATGATGCCGGTTTGAGGTTGAAACAGATAAGTCCAGAACACACCTACGACCGCCGGCGACAACATCATCGGAATCAGGATGACCGTGGAGAAGAAGCTGCTGCCTTTGAAGTTTCGGTTGAGCAATAGTGCCAGGCCGAAACCTATAATGGTCTGCAGTATCATGGTCCAGCAGACGAAGTGGGCGGTTACCTGCAGGTAGCCCCAAATATCTTCGCTGTTCAACAGGCGTTCGTAATTGCGCAGCCCCACCCATTCGATGTCCCGGGTCGGTTGGTTTGCCCGGTAGTTGGTAAAGCTGAGATAGATAGTCCACAGCAGTGGAAAAATGTTAATCAGCAACAGTATGACAACTGTTGGGCCTATAAACAGCCAGGCCATGGAGCGGTCTGACATGTTCATCAGCTTATTGATAAGTGACCTGCTCCTTTTTTGAGTCACAGGAGCCTGGGCCTCTATGGTGGATGAGTCCTGCATGATGAAATTCCAGAAAATTAGGTTGTTCGGTATTGGATCTGTTGGATCCTGTAATGGTCGTCCCTGACCATGTGCGGGCTTTGGCCCGAAGTTGTCTCCGACGCCTTACAATTTGCCGTCGTCTTCGAAGACCTGAATCCAGTCTTTGACCAGTTTATCCAGAGCCTGCTCAGCTGTTCCCTGATCAGCTACCACATAGTCATGCAGACGTTTTTGCATGGATTGCAGCAGTTCGGCATAGGTGGGCTCCTGCCAGAAGTCCTTAACACCGCTCATCGCCTGCAGGAAATCTCCGGCAAAGGGGGCGGTATTCTTGAAGTTAGGGTCTTCCAGTACGGCTTTGTGACAGGAGTAGCCGCCCAGGGACCACCATTTCTTCTGCACGTTGGCGTCGGCGAACCACTTGATGTATTTCAGGGCAAGATCTTTCTTATCAGAGTACGACACGACAGAAATGCCCTGGCCACCTAGGGTTGAGGCCGCAATGTTTTCCGAAGGATTCACAAAAAAGCCGGATTTTTCTCCGCCAACCTGGGGATCTTTGGCGATGCCCGGGAAGAAGGCGAACCAGTTCATCTGCATGGCGACCTGGCCGGATTTGTAGGCGTCAAGGTTTGCCACCATGTAAGCGTCGGAATGACCCGGAGGCGTACAGCATTTGTAGAGTTCCTTGTAGAACTTCAATCCTTCAGCGGCTTGCGGGGAGTTCACGTAACCCACCATGTCGTAGGGCTTATTGGGGTTCTGATATTCAAAGCCCCATGAGTACAGAGCCGCAGTGGCACCCATGGTGATGCCTTCTGAACCTCGCTCGGTATAGATGGCGGCGCCATAAACTTTCTTACCGTCGATTTCCTTGCCGGTGAAGAAGGTGGCGACATCCTTCAACTCGTCCCAGGTTTTAGGCGGCGTCAGCTCACGACCATATTCTGCTTTGAACGCTTTGCGCAGTTCAGGGCGGGCAAACCAATCTTTACGGTAAACCCATCCAAGCGCATCACCCATGGCCGGTAAAGCCCAATAGTTTTGGCTTCCTTTGGGCCAGGTAGAGTAGGCCTCTACAGTGGCAGGCAGGAAGTTATTGATGTCGATGCCTTCTTTCTGAAAGAAGTCATTCAGCTTGACGTAATGACCGTAAGTGGCCGAACCACCGATCCATTGACTGTCGCCAATCATGAGGTCACAGAGTTTGCCCTGTGAGTTCAGTTCGTTCTGAAAACGGTCAGCAAAGTTGGTCCATGGGACGAACTCGAACTTCATTTCGATGCCGGTCTTATTGGTGAAATCTTTGGATAATTCCACCAGAGCGTTCGCCGGATCCCAGGCGGCCCAGCACAGAGTTAACTGATCTGCGGCTGAGGCTTTCGCTGCACTGACCCCTATGGAGGCAGTCAGGGCGACGGTAGCTAGTGTACGACTGAGGTGTTGCAACATGGCTATGAGTCCTCTTGTTATTGTCTTAGCTCAATGTGTAAACGCTGTGTCTGCATGATTTTTACTAAACACGCTTTTTACTATATTGCTAAACAAAAAGTTTAGAAAGTATTATTTTTGCTAAACAGGCGTTTTTTTAGTTTGAAGTGTTATATTGAGTATTTTAGATGTAGGTAAAGGTGTTTAAATACAGTTATATAGAGGTTGATCGCTGTTATTGGTGGATGCTCATGGTCTGGATAAGTGGGGAATATTTAGTTGTAGACAACGAAATTCTAAATTACTAAACTCAATATCGCTAAACAAAAGTTTAATACCGATTCTCCAACGATTAACTAAACGTGGGTTTAAAGGTCAACAACAAAAAGGAAAGAGCCATGAATCACTTTTTTCACTCTACCGATACTATTGTGACCCAGGCCATTGACGGTGTGTTGAGGGTGGCAGGTGCAAAGAATCTGGTCAGAGCAGATGCATTTCCCCATACCAAATACGTCGTACGTGGAGACTGGGATAAATCCAAAGTCGCGATCATTTCCGGTGGTGGTGCTGGTCATGAACCGGCGCACGTAGGCTTTGTCGGCAAAGGGTTGCTCACGGCGGCTGTCGCCGGCGAAATCTTTTCCTCTCCCAGCGTGGAAGCCGTTTTGTCCTGCATTCTGGAAGTGACCGGAGAGGCTGGATGTCTATTGATTGTGAAGAACTATACCGGGGATCGCCTAAATTTTGGCCTGGCGGCCGAGCGTGCACGGGAAATGGGCAAAAAAGTGGAAATGGTCATTGTTGCCGACGATATTGCATTGCCAGGAGCTCATCAACCCAGAGGAATTGCCGGAACATTGTTTGTGCACAAAGTGGCGGGCTGTCTGGCGGAACAGGGGGAATCGCTGGAAATTATCCGGTTTCAGGCGGAAAGAGTGGCTCGGAACACTATGTCCTTGGGGTTTGCCCTGTCCACATGCACCCTCCCGGATCAGAGCCTGCCGGAAAGATTGATCGATCCTGAACTGGGATTGGGGATTCATGGTGAGCCCGGCGCCGAAAAGGTTTCTTTGGACGAAGATCGTATGGCGGTGTCCATGGTGTTGGAACGCCTCCAGGAGGCCGTGGAATCCGACAGCTGCGAATATGCCTTGATTGTGAATAACCTGGGCGCGGTGACTGCGCTTGAGATGTCCATCATTACCGATCAGGTGTTGACCTCTGACTTTGGCCGACGTGTCAAATATATCATTGGTCCGGAACTGTTGATGACGTCACTCAATATGTATGGTTTCAGTCTGTCAGTGACCCGCTTAACACCGGAAGTGGAGGCGGCATTGCTAGCGCCGGTAGAGCCAAGAGCCTGGCCGCCTGTGGTACAGCCTGTTGAACCCGTCCTGGTGGATGTCAGCTATCAGCAGTTAAGGCAGCAGTTCGAACCCAGTGAATCGTCGTTATTACGCCATCTCCTTGGTGAGGTCTGTGAACTGTTGATCCATTCGGAACGCAGTCTCAACGAATTGGATGCAAGCGTAGGAGATGGTGACACGGGGCATACTTTTGCCAATGCTGCCAGGGCCGTTCGTGATGCTCTGGAGGATAAAACGCTCCCATTAGCTCAGCCCGGAGCGCTGTGCTTGTCCATCGGTCAGATTCTCTCCAACGCCATGGGAGGTTCCAGCGGCGTTTTACTCTCTATCTTCTTTACTCGGGCGGGTGCCGCGATCAACGAAGGGCTGGATTGGGTGAATGGCTTAAAGTCTGGTCTGGATAAGATGATGGAGTACGGAGGTGCCAAGCCGGGAGACCGCACTATGCTGGATGCCCTGATCCCTGCTGTTTACCGCCTGGATAATGCAGATTTCTCCTGTGCGGCCATACTGGCCCGTGAGGGAGCTGACATGACAGCAAGTATGATGTCGGCCAAAGCCGGGAGATCTTCCTATCTGCGAGCGGATTCACTGGATGGCGTTATCGATCCAGGCGCAGAGGCTATTGCCCGCGTATTCAAGAAAGTGGCGGAGGTAATGGATGAGCAGAGCGCCGGTAGGCAAAAGGCTGAAATTAGCGGATAGAGCGGATAGAGCGGATAGAGCGGATAGAGCGGATAGAGCGGATAGAACGAGTAGGGTATCTGGCCTTAAAAAACGGAGACACCAGGACGAGTTGGTGTCTCCGAACTGTGCTACGGGCTAAGCACTTTTGGTGCTACTGTTGCGGATGGCCCAATCCTTCATGGATCGCATTCAGGATATTGCCGTTATCCGCATCGATCTCCCAGCTGAATACGCCAGCCAGTCCTTTGTCGCGGGCATATTGTCCCTTGGCTTTGACTGAACGGGCGTTATCGAAGGTGATCAGGGAGCCGTTGGAGGAGTTCCAAAGGAACGGTGCCTGGGCGGTTGCGTCATAGAAGTACTTATAACCATTCACGCCCTGGCCATTGGCACCACCAAGCATGTTCTGCTCGATAGCGCGGTAGTCCAGCACTCCATCTTCCCAGGTGCCGGCGTGCTTACCGCCGCCTGTACCCATGAATGGATCGGTGTCTGTTCCACCGGTGACGCCTTTCCAACCGCGGCCGTACATAGCGGCACCGATGACCAGTTTATTGGCCGGAACCCCGGCAGCCATCAGGTTGTTAAGAGTGGCATCTGCGCTGAATCCTTCGTGGATTTCGTGGTCACCGGCATAGATACCGGTTTGATGGCCCAGCTCATTATTCCAGGCGCCGTAGTAGTCATAGGTCATCGCAAACACGTAATCCATGTACTGCACGGCGTTGGAGTAGTTCACTGCATCGATCTTGCTTGGTGCAGCGCCAACAGCAGAGGTTAACTGGTACTCACGCCCGGTTTCAGTTTCCAGGTTGTCCAGAGCGGTGCGCAGGTCGTGCATCAGCTCGGCATAGCCATCACGATCCTGGGCTGAACCGAGGTCTGTGTTAGCACCACCGCCGCCAGGGTATTCCCAGTCGATATCCACACCGTCAAAGAACTTGTAGGTCTTCAGGAAGTCGACAACCGAGTTGACGAATACCGCACGCTTCTGAGGATCGTTGGCAAAATAGAAGAACGGATCAGACAGTGTCCAGCCACCGATGGACGGCAGGATAGTGATGTCCGGATGAGTCTTCTTCAGGCGACGCAATTGACCGAAGTTTCCACGAATAGGATCGTCCCATTTGTCTCCTGGATAGCTCTTTTCCAGGGCGGCAAAGCGGTCATGAATGGTCACTGTATAGTCCTGTTGATCGCTACACTCGTTCATCAGCACAGAGTGCCCCTGAGGGTTGGCGATACGCAGGGATTCGTTGGGGCCGCACACTGCGATAAAGGCATAAAGCAAGTGGGTCAGGTTACGGGCCGGGATTTTTTCCACAGGGAAATTACGGCCATATACACCCCATTCAACGAAGTAGCTTCCAACAACGCTGCCAGTGGTGTTCTGGTAGGGCTTGTTGTTTTCCATCAGAGGCTTGGGCCAGCCGGTGGTGTCGATAGGATCATCGTTTCCGGTATCTCCATCACCGTCACCATTGTCGCCGTCTCCATCATCACCGTCTCCGTCGCCAGGGCAGCCGGAGTCAGAGACTTTTTCCCATGGGCCCCATTGGGAAGATCCCGGAGCATCGCCTTGAGTCCACCACTTGGCACGGTAGATAGCACCGTTATGGAACACTTCCATGCCTTGAGTATAAACAGCGCCGGAGTCCCAGGCAGGAGCGCTGTTATCACAGTCGCCGCCGTTATCTCCTCCAGTATCGCCGCCAGTGTCCCCACCGGTATCTCCTCCGGTATCGCCACCAGAATCTCCACCGGTGTCTCCTCCAGTATCGCCGCCAGTATCGCCTCCGGTATCACCACCAGTGTCACCGCCGGTATCACCACCATTGCTGGCGTTCAGGCCTTCAAGTGTGGCCTGGGTAAATGCGCCGGAAGGGGAGTCAATGCCGGAGCAAAGATCGAGTCCACCGTTGCAGTTTTGTCCCTGGTCTCGGCTGATGGCCCAGAAGCCGATAGAGTAGAGACCATTCTCACGGGCAAAGGTCGCTTGCTTTTTCTGCTCTTCAACCGTGGTGACATGGCTGTCATCGGCCATACCGATCATGCTGACGATGCCGTACATGTTGCGGGCTTTGGGGAAGTTGTTAAAGCCCGAGGCACAGTCGCGAGCAACAGGTTGAGTACATTCGCCGGTGATTTCCTTGGCGATCATGCCCACGGAAACCTTGGCTGCCTGATACACATCCCGATTCAGGCTGTAGTAGTCGAAAGACATTGCCGTGACAGCGGTCAGTGCGTTGGCCTGATACATCTTCTTCGCCATACCGATGACGGAATCTGACAGGCCGTACTCTCCGCCGTAGCTGGGTACGGTAAGAGTAATGTCGTGATTTGGCAGTTGCTTGCGCACTTCTGCCATGATCGCCACCATCTTATCCACTGCCGCCTGGTTTTCGGTGTAGGAACCTTCGAAATCCACATCAATGAAATCAAAATGGTTGGTCTGGATGAAATTAACGAACTTGGTGGCAACCTCCTGGGTGGTTCCGGGCATATCGGTAAGATATCCGGCAGTCGCTCCACCTGTGGAAACACCGACTTTGACACCTTTTTGGCGAGCGGCATTGATCTGTCTGGTAAGCTCGTTGGTGTCATCCGCCTGTAACCTGATGTCGTCACCATAGGCAAGCGCAAAGGCCATTAACACATGATCAACGTTGGCCGGCATCTGACTGATATCGTTTAGCCAGTAGGAAGAGTTTTGAAGGCTCCAGGAATAGAAATACGGAACAAACTTAGTGCCGGTGAGATTTCCGTTATCTCCACCGTCGCCATTGTCACCGCCGTCTCCGTTATCACCACCATCTCCATTATCACCACCATCTCCATTATCACCACCATCGTCTCCACCGTCATCGCCGCCGTCGTCTCCACCGCTGCAATGATCGGGTTCTTCATAGTGCCAAAGGGAGCCGACTTCAGGAGTCCAGCCGGTACCGGGGTAAGCGGTGTGGGTGGTTAAAGCCTGATAAATGCCGGAATTGTATGTGACATACTGGCCGGCGGTAAAAGTGTCTCCTTCCTGCCAGGGACCGGAGACCTGGCTACAGTCCACACCCCAGGCAATCTGGGATGCGGCGATGAGGCCTGCACAGAGTGCAGATTTCATCATTCCGGATTTGCTATGTATTATCTCTGTGAACATAGGGATATCCTTTAGTCAATTGATTCGTTGTCAAGAGCAGGAAAAGTCCGTTCGCCAAGTTGACGACCACAACCGACACAACCCCGATGGAATTCCTTTGAACCAATAGGGATTCTTCTCAGAGTCCATACCAGCGCGAAGCTTTCCTCCCATTTCCCCAATTGCCGGTACCGCATAATCCATTGCTGAACAAAGCACTGACAGACAAGAGTGTCAGAACTGTACAATATTCAAGCTATTTCAAAATACCAAATAGATACCAAAAATAGCAATAAATTGTTCAAATTTTGATTAATGGATATGTATAGGGCCATTTTTATACTGGTTTTAATCGTCTAATTGTTTGAAGAGGTATACTGCGTGACGAAAGTGGTAGATACCATTTTAGGCTCTTGTAGGGGGCTGACAATCTGTCTAAGAGACTAGTCTAATGGGAATAAAGCTGTATTTTCGTGAAAAAATACGAAAATAAAGATCCATTTTTGAGAGAGGGTCGATTTACTTGAAAGAGAAATTGGTATTGTTTGCCTGAAAACGAGATAGGCTGTTTATATTTGGCGGCTATTTGGAAATGGAATGTCATCTTTTTTAAAGCAATATCCCCCTTAAAATACCCCCCAGGGAGGGTGGCTCGGCCTCCATCGTCCCAACTAGTATCGGATCAAGTGATGAGATCGTTTGGAGAATGACTGTCTCATGGCCAAAACCTGAAAACAAAAATAAAACACTATAGGAGCATGCCGATATGCCTGCCAAACAACCATTAAGGGCCGCCGTAGTAGCCATTTCCTTTGTTTCCTCATGTATTGCAATGACACCCTATGCTGCCGCAGATGTGTCAGGCAAGACTGCAGAGGGGGTACGTTTCCACGGGGGCGATGAAATCATTCTGCAGGGGTTCCATTGGAACGTGGTAAGAACCGCTGAATATAACTGGTACAACGTATTGCAAAGTAAAGCGGCGGATATCGCCGCGGATGGTTTCACTTCTATCTGGTTACCACCGGCCTGGCGGGACCAGTCATCATACGATGCCGGTTCGGGGGTAACCTTCGGGGGAGAAGGCTATTTCTGGACAGACTTCAACAAAGACAGTCGATATGGCAATAACGGCCAGTTGCAGTCCGCCGCGGCCGCTCTCACTGCGCAAGGGGTGAAGGTTATCTATGACATCGTGCCCAATCACCATAACCGTGGCCATTGGGGGGATGAGCTGGATCTGGATTCAAATCAGGGACATTATCGTTCAGATTGCGGATCCTGTGATGATGGTGATCCTTTCATCAGCGGGGATTCGGACTTCAATACCGCCGACAGTACCGTATATAACCTGTTCCTGAACGAACTGAGTAACCTGAAAAACAACTACAACGCTGCTGGTTTCCGTTTTGACTTTGTTCGTGGCTATGATCCCGCCCGGATCGATGCCTGGGTGGGAAGCGCGCTTGATAGCGGGTATTGCGTCGGAGAGCTGTGGAAATCTCCTGGAGAATATCCCGCCTCGGATTGGCGCAGCTCGGCCAGTTGGCAGGAAATTATCAAGGACTTTGCTGATACGTCCCATTGTTCAGTCTTTGATTTCGCGCTTAAGGAACGTCTGCAGAATGGTTCTATTTCAGACTGGCGTTATGGATTGAACGGTAACCCGGATGCTGCCTGGCGTGAAGTGGCGGTAACCTTTGTGGATAACCATGATACTGGATATTCACCCGGCCCGTTGGATGGACAGCATCACTGGGCATTACCGGATTGGAAACGCAAGATGGCATATGCCTATATCCTGACCAGCCCGGGAACTCCTGTGGTTTACTGGTCTCATATGTACGACTGGGGCTTGGAATCGTTTATCAGCAGTCTGATTCAGATTCGTAAGGAAGCCGGAATCAAGGCCTACTCGCCGATCAGCTTCCACTCTGGTCCCAGTGGACTGGTTGGAACGACCACAGGTGAAAATGGCAAAGTGTTGTTTGCTCTGGACTCGAATTTGAGCGACCCATCGTCTGTGGAATCCGGTAGTTGGAGTCAGGTGATGAATGAAGACAGCGGGCAGATTCGCATCTGGAAGCAGGGTGGCACCGGTGGCACCACTGTTGCGGTGAATTTCCAGTGCAGTAACGGTGTGACGAACATGGGAGACAGCGTGTATGTCGTGGGCAACAATGCCACCTTAGGGAACTGGAATGCTGCCAATGCCGTGAAACTGGATCCAACCGCCTATCCAACCTGGACTGGTACTATCTCTCTGACCAGCGGTTCCTCCTCGGAATGGAAGTGCATCATTCGCAATGAGTCTGATCCTACAAACGTGATTCAATGGGAAGGTGGTGCCAATAACGTTGTCACTGCTTCTGCAGGTGTCCTCACCATTGGTGACTTCTAATCAAACAATTAGAACGCGGGCCATCATGGTGGCCCGCGCCATTCAATGACTTCCGGATGCAGGAAGAAATTCAAATCTCGATTTGGGTACCCAATACCCGGAGTATTTCATAGGTCGTCGTCAGTCCGCTTTGAACTCTTTCTTTGGCGTCTTCGATCAAGGGTTTCAGCCCATTGGATACCGCAATTTCCTGCAGTTCCTTACTGGACGCTCCCGCAGCAATATGGTGACGAAGCTCTTCCGTAAACGTCAGTACTTCATAAATCCCAATACGACCCTTGTATCCGTGATTGCATTTAGGGCAGCCCCGACCCCGGTAGGTTTTTAGGTCTGGGTCGTTGAATAGGGGGCCCAGAAGAAAGGTTTCCTCTTCATTGGGTGTTGCTTCCTCCCGGCAGTACTCACAGATTCTACGCACCAGCCGCTGGGCGATAATACATTCCATCGCTTGGGCGACGACAAAGGGCTTGATGCCAAGATCAAGTAGCCGGGCAATGGTGCCGACGGATGAATTGGTGTGTAAGGTGGAAAACACTAGGTGTCCGGTCAAAGCAGCATGCAGGGAAACCTCTGCCGTTTCAAAATCCCGTATTTCGCCCAGCAAGATAATGTCCGGATCCTGTCGTAAGATCGCGCGCAGCACAGAAGCGAAGCTCAGCCCGATTTTCTCCCGCACTGACACCTGCCCGGCCATATCCAGATAGAATTCCACCGGATCTTCGATGGTGACGTAATTCTTTTCTGTGGTGGCATTGTGTTGTAACAACGCATACAGCGTGGTGCTCTTGCCGCTACCAGTGGGGCCGGTCGCCAGAATGATCCCCTGGGGCTTGTTAATGGACGCTTCCAGACGCTTGGCATTGAGTTCACAAAGACCCAGGCTCCCCAGGTTTTTAACGGAGGAGTTTCGTTCCAGCACCCTCATAACGATTTTTTCCCCATTCAAGGTAGGGAGTGTGGATATTCTCAAGTCGACCACCCGCAAGGGGGTTTTAACGGTAATTCTGCCGTCCTGGGGTCTTCGGCGCTCACTGATATCAAGTTCGGACATGACTTTGATTCTGGACACCAGCGACATATTCATGCTGTGAGGTATACGGATTTTATCTTCCAATACACCATCAATACGATAGCGCACCACTACCTGGTTGGTGCGCGGCTGAATGTGGATATCGCTGGCTCCGAGCCTGAGGGCTTCGACAATAATGGCGTTGACCAACCTGACAGCAGGGGGTTGCTCTGTCTCGCTGAGGAGATCTTCCAGCGATTCATCGTCTTCGTCTTCGATAACCACTTCAATCCCTTCGAACGGATCGACACCGGAGACGATGCTTTCCAGATCTTTGATTGAAGCTTCCTCTTCTCCGTAAAGCTCTCCGAGTTTTCTCTCCAGATCGGTGACGGTACTGATGACCGGGTCAATTTCCAGTGCAGTGGTAAATCCAAGCTCGTCAATAAGCTCTACATTCAATGGGTCAGCCATGGCAAGTAACAGTCTCTTGCCGGTCACCCTAAGCGGTATGATGAGTTGCTTCTGGCAGAATGATTTTGGAATAAGCGACAACACGGCCGGGTCAACCTGGAATTCGTTGAGGGAGATCTCTTCAAAAAACATTTCCTTCTTCAACAGGCTGAGAAGCTTCTTTTCATCAATCCATTGTTTCTCCAGCAATAACTTGATGACCGGCTGTTTTCGTGACTGCTGCAGTTTGAAAATCTGCTGTACCTGTTGTTTGTTAAGGAGATTGTGCTTGTGGAGCATCAGGGCCAGCTGGCTGCGATTCTGTTGTGCGAGCTTGGAAAATGTCTGCAGATCTTTCTGTTGTTGGGCAGTGGTTTTTTCCAGCTTTTTGTTCTTCTGGATCAGGTCGTACTGTTCCAGAGCCAGGGCGACAGTGACACGCAGGTCATCGTCGTTCCAGGGTTTCAGTATGAACCTGTAGACGGCACCGTCATTGATCGCCGACATAACGGCGGTGGTATCTGCATGCCCGGTGAGCATGATGCGGATGGTGTCAGGAGATTCTTCCTTGACCTTGCGCAGCAACTCAGCACCGCTCATTCCGGGCATCATATAATCGGAAATCATCAGGTGGATACGCTGCTGGGAAATGACTTCCAGGGCCTGTGCTGCATTCTCCACTGCCTGGATTTGGTAGCTCTCTTTGCGAAAGACCCGGGTGAGCGCGTTCAGTACAGCCTTATCGTCGTCGACTAAAAGGATGTTATATCCGGCAGGACCCTTGTCCGGCTCTTGGGACGGTTCTATATCCTGCTGGTTGATAAACAATGATGCGAAGCGAGACATAATGCACCTGGTGTAGTTGCTCTTTTAACCATACAAAAAACTTTAAACGTTTAACCGTACAAGCATCGAATGGCACCGGTGACAGCCCTGTAATAGGAGGGCTACAGGCGCGGTTGCTAGTTCGTGACCGGCAGGCTGATGCGAACCTGTGTTCCTTCACCCGGTGAACTGGTGACCCGGATTTCTCCCTGGTGAGCACGGACAATGTCGCGACAAACCGTAAGACCCAGGCCGGTGCCGGTGCCTACCGGTTTGGTGGTGTAAAATGGTTCATAGATTTTGGCCAGGGTGGCGTTATCCATTCCGCTTCCGGAATCTTCAATTCTGATAAAAATGGTCTGGCTATCCTCATAACATTTGATGAGGATGGATCCTTCCTTCTCGATAGCCTGAATAGCATTCAGGAATATGGCATATAAGGCCTGGCAGAGAGCGGCTTTATCCGCCATCAGTGGGGATACCTTGCCAAAGTCCCGGGTGATCCTGATATCTTCGTGGAGTAAGGGGTGAGACAGGTTGCAGATGCTATCCAGGACCTCATTCATCATAATGGGCTGTCGAGTGCTGGTTCCTGCGCTGACGAATCCTTTCAAGTCCTTCACGATACGACTGACCCGGACGACACCGTCGATCGTTTCCGTCATCAGCGTTTGCAAATCGTCCAGAACGAAATCCAGATCAAAGGATTCCACGACCTTTGCCATGGTCTCGCCTTGCCGCAATGACGCCAGTGCATCCATGATGTCCTGGATATAGGTTTTCCCGGTATTCATGTTTGATTGGATAAAACCCAGGGGATTATTGATTTCATGGGCGACACCGGCACCGAGTTGAGCCAGTGCGCTCAGCTTTTCTGCTTCGTAGACCTGGCGTTGTCGAAGTTCTATCTGATCAACCTGATCCTTCACCCGTTGCTCAAGTTGGATGGCCAGATCCCGGTATTTGGCTTCGGATTCCAGCAATCGCTCATGCTTGGTCTGTAATTCATCAAAATCCTGCAGCACTATCGCGTGATGAGCGACTGCAGCCAGACGATATCGTGATGCCTGATACAGTACGGACTCCAATATGTCGGTGGCCGCTTTGGCTGATGCTGGTGGTGCTTCCGTCACCAGATAGGCAACCGGGCAGATTTGGTACCTGACAGGATAGGATCTGTCTTGATCGGACTGGAGGGCTTCGGCATCGACAATTTCGGTGTTGGTGCCAAGTAGGATGGACATCCGGTCTTCCAGGCGTTCGACATCCTTGGTGCTCAGCAGGTCGCTGAGGGAAAACTCGGGATCAATATCCGGCAAAGGCTCGCCAAGCCCTTCCTTATCCGAGGCAGTCTTATAGTCCGGATCCGTCATTTTCTTGCGCACTCCATGTCGACTATCGACCCAGAAGTCCTGAAACAAAGGACTCCAAGTCCAGTTGGTGTGTATTCGCCAGGGAAAACTCGTTATTCAGAATGGGATACACCCGCCGCAACAGCAGCTCCAGAGTTTCCAGCACTCCTTCATTTTGCAGGGCTGACGCAAATATGACAGGCCACCAGGGCGTGTGATGCCAGCGTTCCCTGACTTCTTCCTCTGACAATATATTGGAGAGGTCTCGCTTATTAAATTGGACCACCAGCGGTAGCTTGTCAAAGTCCAGCCCCACACGGCCGGCATTGGCAGCCAGGTTTTCAAAGGATTCCAGGTTGGTATAGCTCTGGTTGCTCTGGGAGTCAGCGATAAATGCAACACCATCGGCCCGTGACAGTACGGCTTTACGGGTGCTGTCGTGTTCAACCTGGCCTGGAACGGTGTAGAGTTTCAGCTGGATCAGTAAACCACTGGGGGTTGCAAATCCCAAAGGAAACAGATCGAAAAAGAGTGTTCGGTCGTTACGGGTCTCAAGCACCATCATGTCGCCTTTCAGCTCAGGTGCGACCAGTTCGTGCAAGGCTCCCAAGTTGGTGGTTTTGCCACTCATCGCTGGTCCGTAATAAACCAGTTTGAGCGTCAGCCTGCCAGTCCGTTCATCCAATTCAGCCATGGTGTCCGTTATCCTAAGTCATCCATTGAGGTGGCTCATTCAAACAGTATAGAAGATATCCAGAAGGCTGAAAGAACCCGGTTAAACCAGAACTGGACTATGCTCTTGTATGACCCTGTTTGCAGGGACTTAGCTAAAGACCCGGATTATGAACAATATCGAATGCTCGGTGGCTCAGATTGATGGAGCCAGAACTTATCAGGAAGACAGTTACCGGATCATGTCGGATTTGCCGATTGGCGAAGGACGCCGTGGGCACCTGTATGTTCTGTGCGATGGAATGGGAGGGCATGCCGGAGGAGGGGTTGCCAGCCGGCTCGTTTGTGAAAGGTTCAGCGCGGGGTTTCAGAGTGCTTCGGGGGAGCCCAAAGAGCGATTTGTTCAGGGCGTTCAGGAAGCGAACCAGTCGTTGGCCCGGGAAATAAAGATGCAGCCTGCCTTAAAAAGCATGGGGTCCACGTTGGTTGCCGTCTGGCTGGAGGAGAACCGGATCTGGTGGATCAGCATTGGTGATTCGCCACTCTGGTTGCTACGGGATGGGCAGTTGACGAGGTTGAATGAAGATCACTCGATGACACCGGTATTGAGAAAGATGGTGGATCTGGGACAGATGACCCAGGCAGCTGCGGATACTGACGGCAAGCGGCATATCCTACGTTCAGCGGTAAATGGAACGGATATTCGACTGATGGACATTTCGGATCAACCGGTAGAGCTGCAATCAGACGATCAGCTGATACTTGCCAGCGACGGAGTGGAAACAATGTCTGTCGAGGGCATCCGCGATGTACTGATGACGACTGCATCGCATAGTTGCCAACAGGCCCTGAGTGAGTTGATGAGGCAGATAACGGCTCGAGACTTCCCCGAGCAGGACAATGCCAGTGCTATCCTGATAAAAGTATCCACCCCGGCGTGGAACACTCTCTCACCGGGTTATCGCCGGAATGTCTCGAATCTAGAGGGAGAAGGACGTCTAAAGGCAGGGGAAAGTCTCAAGGGTGAAGGAGGGGAACTTGCCCGCTTTCTCATGAGACACTCCGGTCAGCGAAAAATGTGGTTGTGGGTGGTAGTCGTTGCAATTGTTCTTTTACTGTTGATTGTCACGGGGGTTTTTGTGTGACAGAGCAAGGTAATCATTTCCTGACCAGCGGTACCAGGATAGCTGAGTACCGGATAGAGAAGCTGTTGGGAGAAGGTGGCTTTGGCCTGACCTACCTGGCGTTTGATGAAAACCTGGAAAAACAGGTGGCCATCAAAGAGTACCTGCCGATTGATTTTGCAATCCGCTCTACAGATGCAACGGTACATCCCCGTACAGAGTCCACCAAGGAGGCATTCGAATGGGGATTGAACGCCTTCATTAATGAAGCCCGGACACTGGCAAGGTTCCAGAATCCCTATATTGTGCAGGTCTATCGCTACTTTGACATGAATGGTACAGCCTACATCGTCATGGAGTATATCGAGGGGCTGACACTTCGTAAGTCCATCCGGGAATCGGGCAAGCTTGACCAGAGCCAGTTGATGCCGATTCTGCTTCCGATCCTGGAAGGCCTGGTGGATGTTCATAAGGCAGAGATACTGCATCGGGATATCAAGCCTGAAAATATCCTCATTCGTGACAACGGCAAGCCGGTTCTGATTGATTTCGGTGCAGCCCGTCAGGCACTGGGCGCTAAGAGCCGCTCCATTACCACCATCATTACCCCTGGTTACGCACCTATCGAGCAATACAGCAGCAAGGCGAAGGTGGGTCCCTGGTCTGATATCTATGCGCTTGGCGCCGTTGCCTATTTCTGCCTCACCCAGATCAAGCCGGAGGATGCCTCAGACCGGGTGGTGGATGATCAACTCAGGCCATTAACAGACATTGCCCGGCAGCAGGGTAGTCCGGCATTCCTTGAAGCCATCGATAAGGCTCTGGCGGTGACTCCTGGTGACCGTCCCCAGACTCTTGATGAATGGACCAATATGCTGCAGGCCGGGGAAGGATGGAAAGCGCCGACCGCAAAAGATCAACTCCTGGCAAAAAAATCACAGGAACAGACAAAGAAAGCAGGACCTGATGCCACCCGGGCCATGCCCTCTAATGACCCGGAGGCAACCCAGCTGGCCGGCTCTGACCAGGCCGCAACACTGGCCCGTCTCTCCACCGGAACCGGTCCCCGACCAAAAGATCCACCAAAACGATCGCCGGTACTGATCGGCATGGTTCTATTTTTGGCTGTGGTCGCCGCTTCCATTGCGGGGATTGTAGTCTTCAAGCCGGAGATTCTACCGCTGTGGGCGCAGAACCTAGGAATGACAGATGCAAGCGGCAAGCTGGAAGGCGGCAATTTGGAAAACGGAGCGCTGGAAAACGGCAATCTGGAAAATGGAAAGTCAGGTACGGGAACATCGGTGCCCGAATCGAAGCTCAGCTATCCTCTGTATGTGACAACAGAGCCGCCAAATGCGTCTATCTCCATTTCCGGAGGTCAGCAGGACTATACTTCCGGTATCAAGCTCCCGGCTGGTGAATATAAGCTTCACATCAGTTTGCAGGGGTACAAAACGATTGACGCTTCTGTTCGCGTTGTGGATCAGGAAGTGCGTAAGCACTTTGTGATGGAGCGGGCCATTAGCCGCGAAGAACAGCAGGCATATGATCGAGCAGCCAAAGGTCGTCAGGTGGAAGATCTGCAGGCATATATCGATGGATTTCCCGATGGGGCCTACATCGGGCAAGTCAAAACCTGGCTAGAGCAGGTTCATCAGGAGATCGCCGCTCGTGAAGAGCGTGCACGGCTTGAAAAGATTGAACAGGAACGACTCGCCAAGTTGGAACAGGAAAAGCGCGCGAAGTTGGAGCAAGAACGGCTTGCCAAACTGGAGCAGGAAAAGCGTGCAAAGTTGGAGCAAGAACGGCTTGCCAGGCTGGAACAGGAAAAGCGTGCCAAACTGGAACAGGAACAACGCGCCAAGCTGGAGCAAGAACGGCGGGCGAAAGAAGCCGAGCAGGTGTGGGTTGAATGTAAACCTATGCCAAGTCGAGCTGCAGCGCTGACCGGGAGAGTCTATATAGATACGGGTAATACCGGAAGTAACTTCACACTGAAGTTGGGGCGGTTTACGGTTCAGCCCAATGCCATTCGGAAAATTGGTGCTTCTGATCCTTATCGGAGTCTGTGCGCTACTTCAAGTTGTTATGAAATCCGCGGCAGTTTTGGTAAGCAGGAATATACTTATATGACAGGTGGGGCTGTCACCAGCCGGGGTGAGGCATGCTTTTATTATTTTGAAGAAAAACCTCACGTCATCCGGATACCCTGATCCCGGGACGTTTAGTACCGGGATTAAGGGATACAAGTACCGGGGCAACAATGCAGGAATAAATGCTCCGGGAAAAATATGAGACTGACAGGCTCCAAAGCCAGACCTTCAAAAACGGTGTAACAAGGAGTAACGAGATGCTGAAGAAACCTGCGCTCAAATTGAAATCTGTGTTTATTGCTTCCACCCTGGTGGTATTGAGCGGTTGTCAAACCATGACGGAGAATCCCGGCGCATCGGCGGTGGGCACTGGGGTGGCGGCAGGAGCCCTGTGCAAGGCCTTCGGAGGAACGGACAAGGAGTGTATTGGTGCAGCCGTTGTGGCTGGGGCCGTCACCTATATCTATCTGCGCAACCAGTTGGAAGAGATGCAGCAGATTGAAAACGTCGAAGCCCATGAGTGCGTGGCAAACGATCCTTCCAAGCAGGCATACTGTGTCACCATGGATAGCAATGCGGTGAATTTCGAATCAGGTAGTGCGCAGATATCCCGTGGTTCGGTCAACACGTTGAATGAAGTCGCCGATGTCATCAAACAGTCTCCAAACACTCTGGTATACATTGAAGGCCACACGGATACTGACGGTAGTGCATCGTTCAACCAGCGTCTTTCTGAACAACGGGCGCTTAGTGTCCAGAGCACGTTCCAGCAACAGGGTATCGAACGGGACCGGATGCAAGCACTGGGTTATGGAGAATCCCGCCCTGCCTATGATGATGTCTCTGATCCTTCCAAAAAGCCTCTTAACCGCCGGGTGGAAATCCGCGTAGAAGGCGGTGAAGGCTAATCGGAGAACGTTTCATTCGGCGTTGCATCAGATGGAACGCTAGGCGGAAGCGAACCTGAGTTCCACCTCATGTCCATATGGGGTGGCCTGGTTTTTGTAATGCCAGTTAAAGCGTTCGGCCAGCTTGCGTGTCAGATCAAGGCCCAGTCCGAATCCAAGTTCGTTGGCTTCATCGAGCTCAGCGGACTGGTTACGATTAACGATGGTTACCTGGTTTCCTTTCTGATCAATCCAGACTTCACCTGCCTGGGTGTGTTGAAAGGCATTTCGAACCAGATTGGCAAGTACAATCTGGGCAGCCACCCGGGGTAGTGGCAGTACCGTTGAAGAGGTTTGAGTGTGCACAAAAACGGATTTTCCCTGCAGCAGGTAAGCCAGATCATGACTGATCTGTTCAACCAGGGCATCCAGTTGTACAGGTTCCTCTGGTAGCGGTCCTTCAGTATCGCGGCTCAGCCACAACAGCGTTTCGGTCAAGTGACTCATGGTGGCGCTGGCGCGCTCAATACGCTCAATCACTTTACCTTCTTTTTCAGACACTTTGCCCTCATTTGCGGATGGCGTGGCATTGAGCTTCTTCAACAGTTCGATGTTGCTTCGTACGGTGGCAATGGGGGTTCGAAGTTCGTGGCTGGCGTGGCGTAAAAAGTCATGCTCCCGTTCCAGAGCCTGCTGCACGGATAGAAGACTCCCGCGTACGATCTCCGCCAGTGTATTCAATTCGCTGTATCGAAAGTCCGGTGCCGGTTGGCGAAGTTTGTCAGGATTCAGAGTGCGGGCCCAGTCACGCAGACTTTCTACCGGATTGGCGACTGACCGCATGATCAGCAATAACAGCAGGATAAACACCAGGATAACGGAGATCGCCACCAGTATTGATCCGGTGATCGGACTTATCCGCGTGGGCGGTGGCATGATCTGTTGCATCTCACGGGAAATGGCCCTGGAAACATACCTGAGATCACCGTCGGTGGTTTCCACCAGCATCAGAAAGTAAGCTGCGTTGGGTCGGGAAAACATTGATTCCTGAAGTATGTTTTTCGTGAACTCAAAAGGCTCCTGAGGAGGAGAGGGAATGTTCTGCCTGATCTCTATCGGCAGGTCCTCAAAACGCTTGGCAATATGGAACGTCAACATTTTCGCCTGACCACTCTCATCGAGCTCGGCACTGTTGGCGACCTCCACCATGGTCCGCTGGGTAATCGCATCCAGACCTTCGATGAAATACTGAACCGTCAACACCGAGTACAGTGCGGCGAGGCTGGTAACCAGGAACAGCAGGGTTCCGAGGATATATAGGCGCAGACTCAGTCTGATTTTCATGGATACTTACACTTTCTTTTTGTTGTTTAGTCAGAGGATTTTGGTTGTTCAGTCGAGGGTTTCAATACAAAGCCAACGCTACTGATGGTGTGAATCAGGCCGCAGGACCGGTGGCTGTCCACCTGCTTGCGCAAATGATGCATATGAACTTTCAGGCTGTTGCTGTCGGGGGGATCCTCTCCCCAGACCGATTGCAGCAACTGTTCCCGACTGACCGGGTTGGGGCTGGATCTGACCAGTACTTCCAGGATCTTGAAGGCGATGGGTGACAGTTTCAGTAGCCCCCCCGCACGCCAGGCTTGCCGCTGCTGGAGGTCGACTTCCAGATCTTCGATTCGTATGCGGTTGATCTGTCCGCTGCGGCGTTTGGCGAGTGTACGCACCCTGACCACCAGTTCCTCCATGGCAAAGGGTTTGACCAGATAGTCATCGGCGCCCGAGCCAAAGCCCTCCAGTTTGTCGTCCAGGCTATCCCGGGCGGTCAGCATGATGACCGGGGTATCGATACCTTCGGAACGCATGGTTTCACACACGGAGAGACCGTTCATTCTGGGCAGGTTGATGTCCAGAATGACCGCCTGGTATCGGTTGTCTCTGATCAGCGTCAGGCCGGCCACGCCATTCGCGGCATGGTCACAGGCGATTGACTCCAGTTCCAGATAATCCACGATGGTGGAGGCCAGATCCAGGTCGTCCTCTACCAGGAGGATATCCAAAGGGGTGTCTGTCAGCATGGGCTGATCATCTCTTCTTGGGTTGCTTTGCGTTTGGCGAACAGACGCTGGGTTACCCTGCTCATGTCTTCTCTGATCATCAACAACACCGGTATCAGTATCAGTGTAATCAAGGTGGCGAACAGGATGCCATAACCCAATGAGGCGGCAGCCGGAATCAGGAACTGGGCCTGCATGGAGGTTTCTCCCAATAACGGAGCCAGACCTGCAAATGTGGTGAAGGAGGTCAGCAATACAGCCCTCAGGCGTCCGGTACAGGCGTTGATAATGAGATCCTGAATATCAAATGACTCCTCTTCGATTTCCCGTTTTCTGACAAGGTTGTTGAAACTGGATACCAGCAGCAGGCTGTCATTGACCACGACGCCGCTCAATGCCAGCACACCGTTAAGGGACAGTATGCTGATCGTCAGATCATTGAGCCAGTGTCCGAGAATCGCCCCGACAATACCGAAAGGTATGGCTGTCATGATCATGACCGGTTGAATATAGGACTTCAAGGGGATTGCCAGCAACGCATAAATCACCAGCAGTGTAATGACGAACATACTGGTCATGGAGCTGGTGGTCTCCGCCTGTTGCTCTGCTTCGCCTCCGAAGTGAATACTCAAATCGGGATATTGCCGCAGTAATTGTGGCACCAGATCAGTCTGTAACTGGCCGACCAGTTCATTGGACGATACCCGGTCTTTATCCACAGAGGCGCTGATGGTCACGGCCCGCAAGCCGTCAATCCGCGTGATCTCCTTTTGCTGATACTCCTGAATAACCGTGGCGACTGAGCTCAGAGGAACCACCTGACCGCTGCTGGTGCGAATGCTGGCCTGTTCGATATCCGCATAGGTCTGGCGCTGGGTTTCGGGGTAACGCACACGTACAGTGACTTCATCCTTGTCGCGCTGGAAGCGCTGTACGCTTTCTCCGCCAAAAGCCTGTAACAACTGCCGCGACAGCGTGGCGGTATCCAGTCCCAGGGCGCGTCCCTGTTCGGTCAGTTGAAACCGGTATTGGGGCTGACCTGAACTCAGGTTGTCATCGATACCGCTGACACCAGAAACCTGTTCAAGGGCACTTCTCAGCTGCTTGCCGGCGGCGATGACGGAATCTTCATTCCAGGCTTTGAGTTCAACTCTCAGATTATCGACCATTGCCATGGTAGACATGATTTTGAGCTTTCTGACACCTTCCGGTTTTCCGCTCAATTGCTCCCATTGTCTGCCGAAATCGGCAATGGAATAGGGGGCATTGTCTTCAAGTTCCACCCTGACAGTGCCGGACAGATCGCTCTCTGCAACAACCTGAAGACTCTTGATGGCACTTTGAGCGGCTTCAGAAACGTCTTCTCCTGATTTCCTTTGCAGCGTTTGATCGGTAAGCAGCGCCTGTTGCTCTAACTGCAAGAGGGCTTTATCCGTCTGCCCGAAACTGGCGTCCGGCTCCATGGCGATTCTGGCAGTCACCACATCACCGCTGATACCCGGAAAGAAGGAAATACGGACACTTCCGCTCAAGGGCAGGCCCACCACCAATATCGCCAGGGCCAGAAACAGTGGAACGACGGCGTAACGAAAACGCAGTGTCTGTTTTATCAAAGGCCGATAGCACTGATGATTGAACCACTGAAGCCCTGAATCGGCTGCGTGCTGCACATGACTCCACCAGTGTTTCACGCCACGGCCGGGAGTCCCCCGGTGAGTATTCAGGTGAGCCAGATGGGCAGGCAGAATGAGTTTTGATTCCACCACTGAAAGCAGCAGGCAGATCGTGACGATAGTGGCAAACTGGGCGTAGATTTTCCCCAGATTGCCCGACACATTGGACAACGACATGAATGCCGCCACGGTGGTTAATACACCAAAGATGGTGGGAACGGCCACCTTCATCGTGCCCTTGACGGTATTGTTCAGGGTGTCACCCTCAGCCTTGCGTGTGGCATAGACACTTTCCCCCACAACGACCGCGTCATCTACCACAATTCCCAAGGCCATGATAAAGCCGAAGGTGGTCATTTCGTTGATGGTCAGGCCGGTGAAATTATCCGTCATGAAATACAGAGTGCCGAAAAACACAAAAGGCAATCCTGCGGCAACCCAGAAAGCCACCCTGAGGTTGAGAAACAGGGCTAGCACGATGAATACCATGGCAATGCCCGTCAGCGCGTTTTTCGTTAACAGGGACAGCCGGTCCTTGATCAGGGTGCTTTTATCGTACCAGGTTTCCAGGCTGACGTTGGCCGGCAGAGAACCGCTGGTCTTCCAGTTGTCCACCACTTGCTGTGCCTGTTCCACGATATTGGTGACGTCTCCCTGTTCATCCATCAATATCTGGATGCCGATGGCATTTTGTTGGTTATAGCGTGAGAGTACGAAGGTATCGTCTTCAAACCCATCGGTGACTGATGCAATGTCTCCCAATCGGATGACAGCTCCGTCTTCGGTGGTCATTAACGGAATATCCGCAAACTCCCGGGTGGAGGAAGCCTGTTCGGATGCCTTCAATCGAACTGTTTTGTTACTGTTGCGCAGGCTGGTAGTCAGTGCAGAGGATGATTCGTTGTTGATAACCCCGGCGATGTCGCTGATGGTCAGGCCATAAGCCTGCAGACGCGCCTCGTCAATCTCGATTGACATCAGGGGATCTGCCTTGCCGGATACAGACAGATCACTGATCGCTGATTTGGCCAGCAGATCTGCTTTCAGACGGTCAGCTAGTGTTTGCAGAGTGCTTCTATCAGTATCTCCGTAGAGATGCACCCAAATGGCGTGGTCCTGACGCCGGGCTTTTTCGATTACCGGCTTGTCTGCGTCGGTTGGAAAATTATTGACCGCATCTACCTGGGTTTTGACGTCGTTTAACAGGTCATCGAGATCCCAGTCGCTGGTCTTTTCGATACTGATGGTGCTGCCGTTGGAGTTGGATGTGGAGGTGATCCGCTTGATACCTGAAACTGTCTCCAGGGCTTCTTCCACCTTCAGGGCAATACCTTCTTCGGCTTGCTTTGCGTCACCTCCATCATAGGAAACGGAGACCGTAATGGAATCCGGCTCCATGCTGGGGAATGCTTCCTTGCGCAGGTCACTGAGGGACAGCAGGCCCAGTACAATAGTGGTGATCAGTAATAGATTGGCTGCCACCGGGTTGGTGGCGAACCATTGAATAATTCCGCGATCGTAGTTTTGCATCTACTCAGCCCTCGTTCTTAGGCTCAACGACCATACCTGTAAGGTAGGTATTCAGGGGGCGAACTACAATATCCGCCTGCTGCAGAGTCAATGCTGGTTTGACATATCGGAAGTTGCCTTCGGAAAACTGCACCTCAGCTGGAAACTTCTGCAGCTGATTGCGGGTGTCCACATACCAGATCGTATTTTCCTGGGTAATGGCTGATGCGGGGATCCGCCACAGATTATCCATCTTGCGTCCGTTAATCTGTGCTTCCACGAATGTTCCTGGGAACAGGGCCGGAGTCTGCTGCAAGGGGTTCTCCACCGAGACAATCAAAGAGCGCTGACGGTCATTGCTGGAGATATGCTGTTGAACTCTGCTAACGCTACCTTGCCAGCTGGCTTTTCCATCGGTACTGATCAGGGTGACCGGCCAGCCGGAAGCGGATCCGGAAGAAAACTCCGGAAGCTTGATCCATTGTGCGGCAGACAAGGGAATCTGTATTTCAATCCTGTCGGTGCTGTAAAACATTCCGATCTGATTACCTGTCTGGACATAGCTGCCCGGTTGCACATCCCGACTGACCACAATGGCATCGAATGGCACTTTGATGCTGGTTTTTTCCAGGTCTCTTTGGGCGACTTTCAGCTGTTTCTGCGCCAGGTTCACATTTGCTTCAGCTGCTTCACGCTGGGGCTGCCGAAGAACCAGGGGAGATTCCGGCTCACCGTTCAGGCCAGATTCCTGCCATTCGAGTCGGGCCTGTTCTCCTTGTCTGTCTTCTTCCAGAAGAGCCAGTCTGGCATCTGCCAGTGTCGCTTCCGCGCTGGCCACCGCCTGTTCATAACCTGCAGTGTCGAGCTTGACGATCTCTTCACCTTGTTTAATCTGCATGCCTGTTGCAAAGCTGTCTGCCATAGAGGTTATTTGGCCGCTGACTTCAGCCGTCAGGGATAGCTGATATTGAGGCTTAGCTTCTCCATAACCTTTGACGCTGGCCTGATAGGAATCTGTAGTGACTTGTATCACGCCGACCTGGGGATGTTGAACCAATGATTGCTCAACCGGGTTGGATGTGGTCTCTTCCATTCGAGTACTGTTGAAAGCAACCGCAGCAGGAATGGTTATGACGGCAATGGCTGTGACGATCAGTGTTGCGGTGGACGATTTCATGAAGTTACCCCAAGGCCCAGAGCCAGCCCGAGATCGACGCGGTTGGCTAGTCGGTTGTATGTGATTTGGATCAGTTGCGCCTGAAGATCAAACGTCTGTTGCTGTACGGAAAGAAGATCGAGAATATCCACCAACCCCTGGCGATATTTGGACTGATAATGATCAGCGCTTCGCTGTGCGTTTTTCAGGGCTTCCCTGATATGTTGCTGCTGGCGCTCCAATGATTGCTCTTGCCCCAGTGTGTCATTCACTTCCTTGACGGCGGAAATCAGGGTTTCCTGGTAGCCCCAAAAGGCCTGTTCAGCCTTCAATTCAGCGATATCTGCTGCTGCCCGGAGCTGGCCACCCTGAAAGAGTGGAGCTGTTAACTGTCCAAGCAGATTCCAGGCCGGGCTTCCGGTCAGAACATCATTGAGGGAGTTACCGGAATTGGTCAGTGAACCGGTCAGCGTAATGCTGGGAAGCAGGTCTTTGTATGCCACTTTTGAGCGATATTGGGCCGCCAGGATGTTGGCATAAGCTTCCTGGAGATCGGGACGGCGGGCTAAATCCTGTTCGGGTATTGCAGACAATGGTTGCAGTACCTCGGGAAACGCTGTGGAGGTCGACGATAACAGGGAATCAATCACGGAAGTGACATCGTTCACAGAATCAGCAGAAAGAATTCCCAGTTGTTGCTTTAGGTTACGAACGCTCTGCGCCAGCTTCTCCTCGTAATCAGCAATCGTGGCGCGGGTTGAGGCGCTGCTGGTGCGGGCATTGTCCAATTCCTCCAGATCACCAAGGCCGCTCCGGTAACGCTGGGTTACCAACTGCTGATTGCGTTCCAACGTTTTCAAACGATCGGTTTCGATGGTTAACAACTGTTGGTACTGGGAAATCTGCAACCAGGAACGCATCAGGCTTGCTGCGAGTGAGTCTCTGGCGGACTGAAGTGTGGCTTCTGAAGCGGCAATATCCATGGCGGCTGCCTCGGTGTTGTCCGCCAGCTTGCGCCACAGATCCAGCTCCCAACTAACGCTGAGTCCGGCACTGAATACATCCTCCGGACTGTCCTGGCGGGTATCGCTCAGGGTGGCTGTCAGGGAAGGTAATTGGCTACCGGAAGTTGCGTCATATTGCCGCCGGGTGATTGCCAGCGCGAGCGCCGTCTGACGAAGCCCGGGATTGTTTTCAAAGGCATTTGACAACAACTCATCCAGCTCTGGAATTCCGACCAGATCATCCAGTTGAGCGACGTTGGTCGCATCCACCTGATCGTATTCCCAAGCGGTTATTGCCTGCTGTGCCTCAGCGGCGGAATTGCTACGGTCTGTGGTCGTCAAACCGGCACAGCCGGTCAGCGTCAGTCCGGCAAATGCCAGGCATATCAAATGTAAGCGACCCCTATTCAAATCTAAACGACCCCTGCGGCCCATTGGTTGTACTCCTTCCAGATTCGGTCACCAGCATAATCCGGAGGGGGTTAACAATGGGTTAAGAAAGCGAACAGCCTGCCATAGATTTGTACATATTTTGTACGATTAATAACCCATGCCAGGAGGGGATTTCTCTAATCTTGCGGCCAATGGATTTCTGAGAACAGGAGAAAGAACGCAGTAGTACCTGCCTTTTCAGAATCCCGGATATCCGGTTTCCACTTTGTGACGGTGATATTTTGAGGGACGTGAAATTGAGAACTTTATCTATATTTCTAGCGTTGGTATTTAGTTATTTTCAGTCTGCTTCAGTATTGGCTTTTTTTGATCAGTCATATGAAGACTTCCAGTATCCAAACCTACATATCTACCATGTTTCTCCCACCGGTGATGATGCCAATCCCGGTACTGACAGCGCACCTTTAAGAACCATTAATGCAGCGCTTGAACTGGCTCAACCGGGGGAGCGAATATTTCTTCATGACGGCCATTATTACCAGGATGTGAGAACTGTCAGGGACGGTGAAGCTGACCGGCCGATCCTGATCTACGGTTCTAAAGAGGCCGAACTGCATGGCGCATTCGATGCTCACATCATCGAAATCCATCATAGCTATATCCATCTGCGCGGATTTACGATTGATGGCAAGTATGCGGATGAAGCGTCACCGGAAAGCTACCGTGGAACCTTGATCTGGGTGCAGGGAATTGAACCGATGTCCGGACCCAAAGGCGTGGCGATAAGGGCCATGAGATTGCGTAATGCCGGGGGAGAGTGTGTGAGAATTCGCTACTTTGTTTCGGAAGCGGAGATTTTTGGAAACACCTTCTATAACTGTGGCGTTCTGGATTTTCAGTTCAATGACGGAACCAAAAATGGTGAGGCCATCTATGTGGGCACTGCCCCGGGGCAATGGGGCAATGGTAAGAATCTGACCTCTGATCCAGACCATAGTCATCATAACTGGATTCACGACAATAGCTTTCTCACGAATGGCAATGAATGCGTGGATATTAAAGACGGCTCTGAGTACAACCTGGTGGAAAATAATATTTGCACCGGTCAGCGAGATCCCAACTCCGGAGGATTTAATATTCAAGGTGACCGGAATATCCTGCGTAACAATATCAGTTTTGCCAATAACGGCGCCGGAATTCGAATCGGCGGGCATATGGTAAACGGGTATCAGTACGGCGTGGAAAATGATGTCTACAGCAACGTCTTTTTTGACAACGGCAATGCAGCCGTCAAAATGATGGCCTATCCACAATCGAATGTCTGTGGAAACGACTCCTACGATAATGCGTTGTCCGACTATGTTGGTATCAGTGGCGCATATTATGAGCCGGATGCAAGTTGTAGCTGGTAGTTAGTCCGGGGTAGAAACAGCTTTATATTCAGATCTATCATCGGCGCTATGCCAAATCCGGCATAGCGCTTTTTTGATTTTGGGGAATCACAGGGTAGGAGAAGTGGATATCTGCATAATATAAGCTGTAATAATAAGATAGGCCTTGAGCCGATAAGCGGCAGTCACATGAGAGCTTCCAAAGGCGTGAAACAAAGAATTCTGCAGATATGCATGTTATGGCTCACTCTGTGGGTGGCCCTACCGGTGGCGGCACACCACGAACCGATCAAAGTGACCTTCTTGAACCCGGGCTGGCTCAACGAGTCCTTTTGGGGGGATGTGGACAATTTCATGCAGGCTGCGGCCCGGCAGTTGAACATTGACCTGACCATATTGCACGGCAACCGGGATGTTTTCCGTACATTGGAAATGGGCGAGAGAATCGGCCGCTCAAAACAACCAACGGATTTCATTATCCTGGTGAACGAGGCGAATACCGGGCCCCGCTTGCTCGAACTCACCGCTGCCAGAAAAATTCCCACGATCATGATTCTCAGCGATTTAACCCGTGCCCAGAAGCAGATATATGGTAGTCCCCGCGAACAGTTTTCTCATTGGCTGGGCTCTCTGGTCCCGGATAATCACTGGGTCGGCTACCACACGGCCCGCCAGATGCATCAGGTCATGCAAAAAGCCAAACCTGATCAGAAGCGTTTTAAATGGTTTGCCATCTCCGGGGATACCGTCACGCCTGCCTCCACGTTACGGGAAGCGGGGATGCGTGACTATGTCAATGAACACCCCGACATCGATCTGGTTAATGTTGTCTACGGTGAATGGAACGAACTGAAGGCCACAGACCTGGCGAGGGCATTGTTAAAGCGCTCGACGGATATTGATGGTATCTGGACGGCCAACGACCATATGGCGTTCGGGACGATTATTGCACTGGATGAGTACGGGCTTGAGCCGGGAAAAGATGTGTTTATCGGGACCGTTAACAGCTCCGAGAAAGTATTGAAGTACCTTGATGAGGGAGTCATCAGTGCATTGGGGGCCGGACATTTTACCGCAGGAGGTTGGGCACTGCTTTTGGCTTATGACTATTCCCACGGCTATGATGCGATGGCCAAACAACAGGTGCTCAAACAGTCCCTTTTCGATATTATTCAACCAAACACTGATGCATTTCGCATTTTGAGAAGCAGGGACTGGGATCAGTTTCCCATTGTCAGCTTCAGCCGCTTTCATAATCCTGACTGGAAAGGCTATGAGTTTAGCCTCAACCCGCCGAAGAAACAGTCGAGATAAATCTGAATGAATCCTCAAAAAAGGACCCTTCATGCTCCCCACAACCAGGCAACTGGAACAGCAGTTAATTGACTATGTCGCTGATGATCATCTGAGTAAAGAAGAATCAAGAGATCTTCGCGCAGCCCTGGAAGATCTTCCCAATGAAGACATCAGCTATCTGCGTAACCGCTTGTTTGACCATGCCAGGGCCAGGCTGGAAGATACGCCGGATGCCGCCATGGATCATCTGCGCTGGCTGGAACGTTGTGTCAAACTTTTTGATTCCACGCTGGTGGCACGACAATCGTCCAGCTCTGCCTGGTTCAGCCCCGGAGAGGACTGCCGCAGGCAGATTATTCAGCATCTCAACAATGCCAGGCGCCAGATCGATATCTGTGTGTTTACCATTTCCGACAATGACATTGCGGACGCCGTTCTAAATGCCCATGAAAGAGGTGTTGCTGTGAGAGTCATCACCGATGATGACAAGAGAGAAGATATCGGCAGTGATATCGCCATGCTTCAGCGGCATAAAGTTCCGGTAAGACTTGATCAGACGCCGGATCACATGCATCACAAGTTCTGTGTTGTGGACCGTATGTTTCTGATCAATGGAAGCTTCAACTGGACACGAAGTGCCACAACCCGCAATCAGGAAAACATCGTGATCACGGATGACCAGAAGTTGATCAGGGAATTTATTGATCGGTTTGAGCATTTGTGGAGCGAGTTTGCAGGATAGTTTCTGCAGTACTCTCAAGATCGCTCTGCGCCACGACTAAAAGAGAATAGCTGTGCGCCATGCCCAAAAGGAGGAATATCAATAATTTTCCAAACGTGTAACCTATTATCAGGTGCTAAGACATTTGGGAATGACATTGTGAAAACCGCCGTATTCTCCGCCAAACCCTACGACAAGGAACATCTGGAACCAGCCAATCAGAGTCGTCACGAGCTGGTCTACTTTGAAGCACACCTTAACCCTCAGACAGCCGTACTGGCGAAAGGGTTTGATGCGGTGTGCTGCTTCGTCAACGACACGTTGGATGCTGAAACCATTGCCACGCTCGGAAGTGTTGGTGTCAGGATGATCGCCATGCGTTGTGCCGGGTTCAATAATGTGGACCTGGACGCTGCGAGGCAAGCAGGTATTCGGGTGGCAAGAGTGCCGGAATATTCCCCTTATGCTGTGGCTGAACATGCCGTCGCACTGATTCTTGATCTCAACCGAAATATCCACAGAGCCTACAACCGGGTGCGGGAAAACGACTACTCTTTGAGTGGTTTGCTTGGATTTGATTTGCATGGCAAGACCGTCGGTGTGATCGGTACCGGAAAAATCGGGGTGGCTTTTGCCAGGATCATGGCTGGTTTTGGCTGTCGAGTATTGGCCAGTGATCCCTTCGAAAACCCGGCATTGCAAGGCGTCGCGGAATATGTGGAGCTGGACTGCCTGTTTCGTGAGGCTGACATTATCAGTCTGCACTGTCCGCTGTTGCCTCAGACCCACCACTTGATCAACGCTGAAACCATCTCACAGATGAAGCGGGGCGTCATGATCATTAACACCAGTCGTGGCGGTCTGATTGACACTCCGGCAGTGATAGATGGATTGAAATCCGAGCAGGTGGGGTATCTGGGGCTGGATGTTTATGAAGAAGAGGCAGAACTGTTCTTTGAAGACTATTCCAATGTCCTGCTACAGGACGATGTATTTGCGCGTCTGCTCACTTTCCCTAATGTCGTTATTACGGGGCATCAAGCTTTTTTCACTCAGGAGGCGTTGTCCGCGATTGCGGAAGTCACGGTTAAAAATCTCAATGCCTTCGAAAAAGGTGACACCCAGAGCGGTGAATGGGTCGCCTAAGGCTTGTTGAGGTATTGCAGGCCGTTCTCGTTCAGCAACTGACGGCAATGTTCTTTTAAGGACTGATGTAATGCCCTGACCGCAGGATTTAACTGACGGCGATCGGCACAAATCAGATTCAGGGGAGCTGGTTCTCCCCGCCATTCAGGGCACAGAGAAATGAGATTTCCCGCCCCCAGATCCCTGGCCACATCCAGGGCGGATTTGTAAGCGATGCCATGCCCGTTTATTGCCCAGCGTCTCACCACATCTCCATCGTCTGAAACCCGGTTACCTTTAACTTCCACCGTATATTCCTGGTCTTCTCCGAACAGACGCCAGCGATTGTACGTGTATTCGCTCAGCATGTAGCAAAGGCAGTTGTGTCGGGTTAATTCATCTGGCGCAGCAGGCGTGCCGTGCTGTTCAAGGTACGCCGGTGAAGCACAGAGAATTCGCCGGTTCCCCGGTGCTACAGACAATGCCACCAGATTGGATAGGGGCGGCTCCCCATAGCGCAACGCCAGATCCACCGGCTGGCTGTATATGTCGGCGATACGGTCAGTGAGTCGCAAGCGTACTTCCACTTCCGGATATTGCTGTTGAAAGCTGTCCAACCAACCCACCAACATGTTTCTGCCAAGATCTGAAGGTGCGGATAATTGCAAAGTACCGCGGACAGCAGCAACGCCGTGAGTCATCGCCTGACTACCTTCATCCAGTATCTGTAACGCTTCCTGGCAATGCCTCAGAAATACCTCCCCTTCCTGGGTCAAACGCAGATGCCGGGTTGAACGGATGAAGAGAGCCACACCGAGTTCTGCTTCCAGTCTCTTTACCGCCGCACTGGCGGCGGCCGGGGTTAAATCCAGCTGCCGGGCGCAGGCCGAAAGACTGCCCAATTGGGCCGTTTTGGTGAAGATGATGAGATCCTGTAGAGCTTTCATTTTCAAAAATTGGTTGAAATAGCTTATGAATATTGGTGGTTTTTCAAAATCTAACAGTGAAATACCCTGATCTCAATCTTTAAATCTGCAAGATCAGTGGACAATGATGAATCACCCAACTGAAAAAACGACTTCCTCTTCTGATCCTGATCAGAAAACCCAACCCATGAACGTGCACTGGGAGTTCGATCATATCAATGTCACGGCCCCCGCAGGTCATCCTGTGGGACATCAGTTGGTGGCGTTATTGGGTCTTTCCCCCGGATATCGGCCGCCTTTTTCTTTTCCCGGAGCCTGGTTTTATCAGGTGAAGGATGCCGTATTGCACATGGTGGACGCGGAGGCTTCCGAACCGCCCCAACTTAATCATATTGCCTTCCGCTCCCAGGCCAGACTGGAGGATGTACTGGCCCTGATCAGAGATACCGGTCTGCCCTACCAAATGGCCAGGGTACCCGAAGCCGAACAGATACAGATCTTTATTCCATTGGTGGAGGGGTTGTTGATTGAACTGGATATCCCGTTATTTAAAGACATAAGCGAAGACATACGCAAAGACATACGTGAAGACATTGAACCACTTGATTCATTGAATTCCCTGGACCAGCTAAAGGAGCTGTGATCATGACTGCAACGTTATTAGAAAACTACCGGATGAATGAGTTTTACCTTCCCAACCGTATGGTCATGGCACCGATGACCCGTTGTCGTACAGCCCAGCCCGGCAATATCCCCACTCAGACCATGGCGGAATACTATGCCCAACGTGCAGGGGCCGGACTGATTATCACCGAGGCCACGCAGATCTCCCCCCAGGGCCAGGGTTATAGCTTCACGCCGGGTATACACAGTGATGAACAGGTTCAGGGATGGAAACTGGTGACCCGTGCGGTTCATGAAGCCGGCGGAAGAATATTCCTGCAACTTTGGCATGTGGGACGCATGTCTCATGAATCATTTCATGACGGTGGGGCTCCGGTGGCGCCTTCTGCCATTCAGGCGGATGCCACCGTCTGGGTAGCCGATGAAAATGGTGAAGGGCAGATGCTTGAATGCTCCATGCCGAGAGCCTTGACCACTGCGGAAATCAAGGAAGTGATCGAGGACTATCGGCGTGCTGCCCGTCATGCCATGGAAGCTGGGTTCGACGGTGTGGAAATCCACGGCGCCAATGGTTACCTCATCGATCAGTTTCTGAGAAGCACATCCAACCAGAGAACCGATGAGTTCGGTGGCAGCATCCCCAACCGCGTGCGGTTTCTGATAGAGGTGGCTGAGGCTGTGAAATCGGAGGTCGGGTCTGATCGTGTCGGCGTGCGACTGGCGCCTTATATCACCGCCAGGGGAATGGATTGTCCGGAAATCGTGGAGACGATTCAGTTTGCTGCCGATCAGCTGAATAAGCTTTCTCTGGCCTACCTGCACCTTTCAGAAGCGGATTGGGATGATGCTCCCCAGGTGCCGGAGGAGTTCCGACACCAGCTTAGAAAGGTCTTCAGCGGATCCCTGATTGTGGCGGGTCGCTATGACCAGACCAAGGCGGAGCAGATTCTATCTTCCGGACTGGCTGATCTGGTCGCCTTTGGTCGTCCCTTTATCGCCAACCCGGACTTGCCGAGTCGTTTACGTCATGGCTGGCCGTTGGCGGAATTTAATTCCGCCACGTTGTTCGGTGGCACTGAAACAGGTTATTCGGACTATCCGGCATATTCACCGGCGTAACGGCGGAGTCTCATTTGAGTGAAGCTCAGATTTGCGAGAACCAACAATGTCCGAAACGATGAACATATAGATATTTAGATGAACACGTAGATATTTAGATGAATACGTAGATATTAAGAGGTACATATGAAAGCGATTGCTTACCAACAAGCGCTCCCGATAGAGCATGAAGAATCATTGCTTGATATAGAACTACCGGCACCCAAGGTTAGTGGGCGCGACTTGCTGGTAGAAGTACGGGCAATATCCGTGAACCCGGTGGATTCGAAAATCCGCAAAGGCGTTTCTCCTGCGGAAGGAGAGTGGAAAGTTCTGGGGTGGGACGCCAGCGGTATTGTCAGAGCCGTAGGACCGGACGTCACCTTGTTCAAACCTGGAGATCAGGTCTGGTATGCCGGTGATATCTCCCGCCCAGGAAGCAATGCCGAACTGCAGGTCGTAGATGAGCGTATCGTTGGGAAAATGCCGGAGTCCCTTGTCTTTGGTGAGGCGGCAGCGTTACCTCTGACGGCGATAACCGCCTGGGAAATGCTGTTTGACCGATTACGGCTTGGTAGCGAGACAATCTGGTCTGATCAACCTGGTGCGAACTCTGCACCAAATACCGGTGCCGGATATCACTCGAACGAAACCCTGCTGATTATCGGGGCGGCAGGTGGCGTGGGGTCGATTATGACCCAACTGGCCAGACAGCTGACTTCTGTGACGGTGATCGGGACCGCTTCCCGGGAAGAAAGCCGAAATTGGCTGTTGGATTTGGGAGCTCATCATGTGATTGATCATACCCAACCGTTAGCGCCGCAGCTGAAAGCCATTGGTTATGAGACGGTGACACACGTGGTATCGCTGAACCAGACCGACCAGCATTTTGATAGCATCATGGAGGTGATTGCGCCTCAGGGACAATTCGGTCTGATCGATGATCCCACCACGTTGAGTGCGCTGCCACTTAAACGCAAAAGTGTTTCCCTGCATTGGGAGCTGATGTTTACCCGATCGCTCTACCAGACGAAAGACATGATCAAGCAACATCAATTGCTAAGTCGGGTCGCAGAACTGGTTGATGCGGGGCTTGTGCGGACCACCATTGCGAACCATTTCGGGATGATCAACGCGGCAAACCTGAAGCGTGCCCATAAGCTACTGGAGTCTAACCAGTCCCGGGGAAAAATCGTACTGGAAGGGTTCCATCAGGACGTGTAGGGAAGAACCTGGGAGTGTGCTTCGGACGCAGGTAGCTGTACCTTCACGCTGGTTTGCCCCTCCGGGGTGGAAACCAGCGTGAACTTCCATCCCAGGTAGTCACAAATCAGCGTCACGATATAGAGTCCGATGCCTGAGCTGTGCTGGGCGGATGAAGTGTCTGCTGAGGCCTGTTGCGGAGCGACTTTAATACCTTCGTCCAGCACTTCGAGAGTGGTGTTGTTGTAGCGGATAAACACCTGGCCCTTGTTGTGATGTAAGGCGTTGCTGATCAGGTTATGCAGGAGAATCCTGACCATGGTTCGGTCGGCCTTGAGAGAAACTTCGGTGGTGGGTGTTTCCAATTGAATTCTGCTTCGCAATGACGCGTCCACCCCGGCCAGTTCATTAATGATGTCCGTCAGCAGGGGAGAAAGAAGAAAGGAAACACTTGAAGGAGGCGTGTTGGTTTGCCTGACCAGCGTCAACAACGCCTGAATGTTGGCCGACATGGTGGTGGCTGCGTTGGAAATCCTCAACAGAGTCTTTTCATCATCCGGATGCAGGCGCTTCCGGTTTTGAAGTACTTCGGCTGCGCCTAATATCACGGTAATCGGCGTTCTCAGCTCGTGACTGGCCATAGTGACCAGTGAGCGTTCACGTTTTATCAGGTGGTCAATATCGTCCAGGTAATTGTTGAAGGACCCGGAAATTTCATTTAGTTCTGCATCCTTATAGGTCACCGGCAGTCGCGCATCCTCTTCACTCGGCCGTGCCCGGCGAATATCGGTGGTTAACTGTTCCAGCGGTTTTGAAATTGTTCTGCTGATAAACACCGACAGGATAAAACTGATGAGTATGGCCAGGCCACCGAGTGTGATCATGGCGGTAACCATGATCGATTCCCTGTGCTCAAACAATGACAGATCCTTTGCCAGAAAGTAGGTACCTTCGGGAATATGATTGGTGATGACCAGGTAATCCTGTCCAAGAAAGTCAACTTCCCCCTCAAAGGGAATTGGCATTCCCTGGAAAATGATGGGAAGCTCTTCGACTTCATCCAGTCCGGCCGGCAGGTATACAAGGGTCAACATGGCTGACTGGATTCGTACAATCTTGTCAGTTTCGTGCCTGTTCAGGAAGTGCTCTATCTCTGCCTGTTTATCCATTTCCAAGGTGGTGGCTTCAAGGTCTTCCAGAAACCACCAGGCTACGACCAGTACCAGGGCGACGCTGACCGAATAGGTCCAGAAAAATATGCGCTTTACCCTTTGGGATACTGAGTGGGCCATGATCTGATTACCTATATGCTTGTGAGAGAGGGCTCATCACAAGAGTCTCTAACCGAGTTTACCGTCAGGCTGCAGAACGTAGCCACGGCTGTGCAGGGTTTTTATCATATCCCTTCCGAGACTGGATTTCAGGGTTTTGCGTAGTGCATACACATGGGTGCGGATGGTATGGGGATCGCCATCTGGGTTGCCCCATAAGCTGTTACTGAGGTCCTGGTAAGACACAAACTCCGGATATTGTCGGATCAGGGTTTCAAAGATCGTCGCGCTATAGCCGGATAACGTTGTCCGGGTTTTATCGGATAGCGAAACGGTTAAGGTTCCCGGCGTGTAGGAGACGTCTTTGGCAATCAGGTGATCGCTTTGGCTCCGGTTTCGTCGACAAAGTGCCTGGATACGAAGCTCAAGTTCGCGCATGTGAAAAGGCTTGACCAGATAATCATCCGCTCCGGCAGAAAATCCGGCGTCCTTGTCCTCAATGGAATCCCTGGCTGTCAGCAGAATGACCGGTACCGATGAGTGAATGTCCTGCCGAATCCTCCGACAAATGGTAAAGCCGTCTACACCGGGCAACATGACATCCAGAATGACAACATCGTAGTAGTGGTTGGCAAGAAGGTGTAACGCGGTCAGCCCGTCCCCCGCGAAATCCAGGTCGTAGTTGTCTTCTCCCAAATACTCAAAGAGGTTTTCCGCAAGGTCCTTGTGATCCTCAACAATCAGTAGCCGTTGTCGGTTATGGAGTTGAACGGGTGCCACCATAAAGCGCTCCTTGTCATGCTGCGAAGGTCATGCTGTTATAAGATCATAGTGCCGGAAACGGGTTATCTTCTGAATAAGTTTAGCCATGAACGGGCGGGGGCAGGTTTCTGGCCTCAATGGGCAACGGCTCCATTCTGGCAAAGAAGAAATGATAAATCGAAAGAGAGGTATACCAGCAGATACATAGTGTCCAAATATCGTGGGACAGGAAATGGGCGCCGCGAAGCTGCTGGGCGATACCGAAAGTTAAGCCCAGAATTAAGCCGAACATCAGGGCTGCACGCCGCCACTGGTATTTATACATGACACAGAAAAAATACAGAGCCACCCAGGCATAACCGCCACTGGCATGCCCGGCTGGAAAGCAGCTTCCGCCGGAAGTACTGAAAATTGCATCATACAAAGGATGGTAAGGGTAGTTTCCGCCGTAGCGTTGTAGATCCCAGGGGCAATTGATATGTGTGATATGTTTGAACAGCGAAACCAGTGAAAGAGATAAGGCAACCACTGTAAAAAGGTAGATCAGGCCAGGACGGTAGTGGCGGAGTGTGGGAAAAATCCAGGTCGAAGCAAGGCCTAGCAGCACCAGAACAACCAGCAGGCCGACCAATGCGCGTCCCCCGCTGTGAATAAGGTTGTTGGTTATCCAGAAATTGCGGAGAAACCAGTGATAGCCCTCCCAGGAAAAAATGGCATCGGCCAGTTCGATATCCAGATTTTCGTACTCCAGCAGGAGATTGCTGATGAGAAACAGGAAGAGCGGTAAAAACCAGTAAAAGAGGCGGGTCCTTGTCAAAATAGAACATCTCCCCAAGTGACAATGACGATGGTTAATGCGACAAATACGGCCGCCGAGCCCATATCCTTGGCTCGCTTGCTGAGTTCATTCGGCTCAGTGCCGATGCGATCCACTACGGCTTCAATCGCTGAGTTCAGCAACTCAACCAACAGCACCAGAAGCACACTGCCGATCATCAATATTCGCTCAATGCTGGTATTTCCAAGATAAACGGCAAGGGGGACCAGCAGGGCAGTGCATACCAGTTCCTGACGAATGGCGGCCTCATGTTTCCAGCCGGCAATGAAACCCTGCATAGAGTATCCCGTTGCCAGCAACAGCCTTTTCAACCCTTTATTTCCTTTGAAGTTGGGCTGAGATCCGGTTGTCACTGATGAATGGGACATTCCCCGTGAAGAATCTTGCATCATAGTTTTTCCTGGGTGGTTGATGGAGCCTTCTGCTGAGGAGCTGACGAGGCACTCTGCTGGGCGATAACGGTATTAGACGGCGCTCGGCAGCCGTTGAATATGTCCCGGTCGTTGCGGTATATACCGGTCTCCACATCAAGCATTCCCAACACAGAATCGAAGAGGTTGTCCTGACTGAAATGATCCTGTCGTTTGTTGATCAGGCATTCTTTGTCGATGGCAAAGCGGCTGGTAAAACCATCAGCCATCCACAGAATAAAGGGCACATGGGTTTGTTCTTCGGGAGCCAGCATATAGGGGATCCCATGCAGATAGAGATTGTGTTCACCCAGTGATTCCCCATGATCGGAGACATAGATCATGCTGGCATCGTATTTGTTCGAGCGTTGCTTGAGAAATTGAATAACCTCTGACAGGAAATGGTCGGTATAAAGAATTGTATTGTCATAGGCATTCGTGATTTCCCCACGGCTGCACTCTTGCAATTGATTGGTGTGGCATTGGGGCTGATATTTTTGAAATTCTTTGGGAACACGCAGGAAATATGCAGGCCCATGGCTGCCCTTTTGATGTAACACGATGACCGTATTTTTGTCGGATGCATCGATCTCCTGTTCCAAGCTGTCGAGCAAAGCCATGTCGAAGCATTCGCCGTCCTCACATAAACTTGGTGCAGGGTGCCGGCTGGTGGATTCAAATTCCACACGATCACAAACGCCTTTACAGCCTGAGTTATTGTCCCGCCAGAGGACTCTGAATCCGGCGTGCTTCAAAGCATCCAGAAGGTTTTCGGTATACCTCTCCTCGCTGTTTTCAAAATCGGAACGGCCTTTGATGGAAAACATACAGGGCACCGAAACAGCCGTGGAAGTGCCGCATGAGGAAAAGTTGGTAAAGCTGACGATATCCTCGGCTTCCAACGCGGGGGTTGTTTCCCGTTGGTAACCATTCAGGGAAAAGTTGGCGGAGCGGGCGGTTTCCCCGACAACCAGAACTGCCACAACCTTGCGATCACTGACGTTATTCCAGGCAGAACCCAATCGGGCATCAGTGGCGAGTTGTTTGAATGCCATATCGGATTTAGGGAGGAACTGTTTGGCATAGGATTCCAGAGAATACATGTAGTTCACCGGCACAATGAGATTCCGGATGTAGCGGTGATTTCGGAACAGGGAGGCGTAGTCCTGGTAGAAGAACATGGCCACAACGCCGATGATCAATACGGTGATCAATGCGGTCGCAGTCTTGATAAGCCCCTGTTGAAGGATGGAACCGTATCTGATCGGCACCATCCAGACCAACACGGCGGGTAACAGACCTTTGAAAAGCACATAAAACACCACACTGAGATTGAGTAGTTCCTGGCTTTCCTGAAGGTCGGTTTCCATCAGGTTCTGAATCATGCTCTTGTCGATCATGATGTTGTAGGCGTGCATGAAATAGGTGGCAATGGAACTGGCCAGAAGAATGAATATGGTGATGGGTTTCAACACATAAGGAACCGCCACCAATGTCAGAATCAAATTAAACAGCACCCAGAAAAATATGAAGATGCTCACCATAAACGTCAGGCTTTCAATACCGCTCATACCATGGAGCTTGTCCACAGTGGTGAAGAAACTGCCGTTGAAAGCAATTAACAGATAAGCAGAGACCAACAGAGTGAACAACCAACTGGGGCAGCCTGCAGGAAACTTCTCCAGGAATAATTTGAACTCGGGTCGTTGGCTTAGGATTCTTTGCATGGGTATATTGCTCAAGGCTTTCCTGTAAGAGGTTCACGTGGCTTGGGGAGAAGGCAAAGAGCCTGTATTGGTGGAGAGTGATCCGCGTTTCAGGCGAAGCTGCGGCCAGACAAACAACAACACTGCCAGCCCGAGGAAAAGCAGGTGAACCGGCCAGAGCCCGATCACTGCAGGATAAGCCTGTTGCTCAATGGCCTTTCGACCATAGATCAGTAATCCCAGGTATGAGATGTAGATCATCAGCGCGGGGAAAATTCTTGCGAATCGTCCCTGGCGGGGATCAACCCGGCTCAAGGGGATCGCCAGCAGGGCAACGACCGGTACCAGTAGCGGCAGGGACAGACGCCATTGAAGATTGGCTGAGGCTTTCGGTGAGTTATTTTTTAACAGTGTCAGGGTGGGGATGGCTTCATCAAGGGTATCCTTATCACTGATTTCAGGTGGCTCCACGAGGATGCCGTAGCGCTCAAATGACAGGTTGTTGTAGTCCCTCTGACCGGGGACGCCGTTATATCGGTGTCCGTTGGTCAATACCAGGTAGCGTTGCCGGTTTTCCGGGGTATAGATCAGATTGCCCCGATTTCCCACCAGGACGGATAGCTGTCCCTGGTCATTTTTCTCTGCAATGAACACATTTCCCAGCACATCATTGTTGTCGGATTTTGATTCGGTATAGAACACTCGCTGGTGGTTGCCGGTGCTGTGGAATTTTCCAGGCACGACAAAATCAAACTCCGTGCGCTGGGCCTGATCGTTGAGAATGCTTTCTGTCTGCTGTCGTCCCAACGGATTCAGGTAAAGGCTGAACAGGGCCACCACAGCGGTGACTGTCAGGGTTGACCAGGCGGTATAGCCTATCAGCCGCCAGTTGGAGACACCGGTAGCACGCAGGGCTGCCATTTCGTTGTCGATGTACAGGCGTCCGTAAACCAGGAGAATGGAGAGGAACAGCGCAACCGGCAGGATCATGGCGAGGAATCCCGGCATGCGGTAGGCCATGATGGGGAAAACGACGTCCGCCGATATCTTTCCCAAGGCGGCATCTGACAAATACTGGATAAAACGGGTACTGGTGAATGTCACCAGCAGAACGAATGTCATAGCGCTCAGCATCAGCAGGATCTGACGGCTGAAGTAGCGGGAAAGAGTAGACATCATGATGACCCGATCAATCCTGAAAGTGGTTAAGGGATGTTTTTCAGGATTATCAACCAGCAAGGGTCAAGATATTCTCAAGTAAATATCAAGAAAATATCAAACCGGCTCTGACGCCCGATCTCAGGCCAGATAGCGGCTGTGGGGTATTGGTGCTGGCAAGAATTGCTGCTATCCAGAATTGCCGTTATCAAAAGCAAGAGTTAAAAAGAGCGGTTATCAAAAAGAGGCTATCGAAAATAGAAAGAAGGTGTTTCAGGAATTGAGGACCGTGCCGAAAGGGCTCACCATAATGGTAAGACGATACCCGGGAAGAGAGGAATTGCCACAGAATGATTTGTCACGAAAAGCTTGTCACGAAAAAGTATAGGGGCGCACCTAAGTGCGCCCTCAGGGTGTCTACCCGGATCTACGAGCCTCTACCCAATTCCGTCCATTTAACACAAGCCACCTGATGGCTGGCGGTAACCCCTTCCAGAACCGGCACCGTTTCCCGGCATTGTTCTTCGGCATAGGGACAGCGGGTCCGGAATACACAGCCGGACGGCGGGTTGATCGGTGACGGCAAATCTCCTTTCAGAACAATGCTGTTCTTGTGCTTTTCCAGATCTGGATCAGGAATTGGTACTGCGGAAATGAGCGCCTGGGTATAAGGGTGTTTTGGAGAGCGATAAATCTCTTCCTTATCTGCAAGCTCCATGATTTTCCCCAGGTACAGAACCATCACCCGATGACTGACATGGCGGACAACGGACAGGTCATGACTGATGAACAGCAATGACATACCGAATTCCTTCTGAAGCTCGGTCAGCAGATTGATGATCTGGGCCTGGATCGAGACATCCAGAGCGGATACGGGTTCGTCGCAAACGATCAGTTTCGGTTGCAGAATCATGGCCCGTGCGATACCGATACGCTGGCATTGACCGCCGGAAAATTCATGGGGGTAACGGTTGATCATCTGTGGCAGCAGGCCCACTTTCTCCATCATCTGCTGGACCTTCTTCTTCCGTTGCGCTTTGTTCAACTCCGGATGGAAGGTAAGCAAAGGCTCCGCGATGATATCGCCGATAGTACGCCTGGGATTCAGGCTGGCGAGCGGATCCTGGAAAATGATCTGCATGTTCTGACGATGGGCGCGCATGTCCTTTGACGGAAGTCCGGTAATGTCATTCCCCAGCCAGACAACTTGCCCATCAGAAGGGGAAATCAACTGTAGTACGGCCCGCCCCAGAGTGGATTTACCACAACCGGACTCCCCGACGATGCCGAGGGTTTCGCCAGGCTTCAGATCGAATGAGACGCCGTCAACCGCTTTGACGTGGCGGACTGTGCGATTGAAAAAGCCGCCACCCAGAGCAAAATGGACTTTGAGATCCTTGACGGAAAGAATCGGTTGTTCGGGCTGTGCCGCATTGGATTGCATCATGCTCATATCATCGTCTCCGTCATACCGGTACCAGCGCCTTCAGCATAAGGAGTCTCCAGAATGCAGGCGCTAAGCTGTTCATTGGCTACCCGGCGTAGCGGAGGGGCCGCAGTCCGGCAACGTTCTTCTGCCTTTGGACAACGCGGATGGAATGCACATCCCTTAGGCAGGTGTTGCAGGTTGGGTGGTTGTCCCGGTATGGAGTTGAGATGAGATTCACCCTGCTCGTCGAGGCGGGGCATGGATGCCAGCAGTCCTCTGGTATAAGGATGTTTGGGCGCGTAAAAAATCTCCCTGACCGGACCGGCCTCCACGATTCGTCCGCCGTACATTACCAGCACCCGGTCGCAAAGACCCGCCACGACGCCGAGGTCGTGAGTGATCATGACAATGGAGGTGTTCATCTCCTGCTTCAGATCAGCCATGAGCCGCAGGATCTGAGCCTGTATCGTCACATCCAATGCTGTTGTGGGTTCATCGGCAATCAGCAGTTGGGGCTGACAAAGCAGCGCCATGGCGATCATGACCCTTTGCCGCATACCACCGGAAAATTCATGTGGATACATATCAAAGCGCTTTTCCGGCTCAGGGATACCGACCTTGGCCAGCATATCCAGGCTCCGCTTGCGGGCTTCGTTTTTTGAGAGTCCTTTATGCTCCATCAGCACTTCCGTCAACTGACGTGAGACTTTCAGATAAGGATTCAGTGAGGTCATCGGATCCTGGAAAATCAGTGAAATCTGATTCCCACGCAGGCTGTTCAGTTTCTGGATTGGCTGTCCCAGTAGTTCTTGTTCCTGGAAACGGGCACTACCTTCGGTTTTGCCGTTGTCTGCCAGAAGCCCCATCAGGGACATGAAAACCTGGGTTTTGCCTGAACCGGATTCCCCCACGATACCGAGGCTCTCACCCGGATAAAGCTGAAAACTCACATCGTTGACAGCATTCACCAGACCGTCAGGTGTTTTAAAGGTTGTCGTCAGATGACTGACATCAAGTAATGGTTTGGTCATACGGCGCTCCTTATCGATCCTTGGGGTCGAGGGCATCGCGCAGCCCATCGCCGATAAAGTTGAAACAGAACAGGGTTACCGCCAGGAAGATGGCCGGATAAACCAGCAGCCAGGGGGCAACCTCCATCAATTTAGCGCCTTCTGAAATCAATACGCCCCAACTGGTCAGGGGCTCCTGTACACCAAGGCCAAGGAACGACAGGAAGCTCTCGGTCAGAATGACCTGGGGAACTGTCAACGTGACATAGACAATTACCGGTCCCAGTACATTGGGAATAATGTGACGCATAATGATTTTGAAATTGCTGACGCCTCCGGCATGAGCGGCCTCCACATATTCCTTACGCTTTACCGACAGGGTCTGGCCACGTACGATTCGCGCCATGGTCAGCCACTCCACTGCGCCCAGGGCAATGAAAATGAGGAAAATATTCCGTCCGAATACCACCATCAGCAGGATGACGAAGAACATGAACGGCAGGGAATACATGATGTCGACAAAACGCATCATCAGGTTATCTATCCGGCCACCAAAGTAACCCGCAATCGCGCCGTAAGTCACACCAATGATCAGGCTGACGCCGGTCGCCAGAAAGCCGACCATAAGAGAGACCCGTGCACCGTAAAGTACGCGGATAAATAGGTCACGACCGTTGCTGTCTGTGCCGAACCAATGGGCAGTGTCCCAGTTGGGAGGTGATTGAATGTAGTCCCAATAGATCTCGTCATAGGGATAGGGGCTCAGCCAGGGAGCAAAGATAGCCATCAGGGCAATGATTCCCAGTAGAACCATCGAAACCACGGCGGCTTTGTTTTGCAGGAGGCGTCTCCAGGCATCCTGCCACAGGCTGCGTCCCTTGATTTCCCTCTCAGGTTCTGACGTGTCGAGTACGGGTATCACAGCTTTAAGTCTGTCTGTTTTTATCATAGGTTGATCCTTTTCCCGGTTAGTCCTGCAGTCTGACTTTGGGGTCCAGCAGTCCGTAAATCACGTCCACCAGCAGGTTGAGCATAATGATCAACATGCCGTAGAAAATGACGGTCCCCATCACCAGCGGGTAATCCCTGTTGAGGGCACCCTGGACGAAGTAACGACCAACGCCGGGAATATCAAAAATGGTTTCAATCACTACTGAACCGGTGATCACCGCTGCCGTAGCGGGACCAAGGTAAGATACGACCGGCAGCATTGCCCCTTTCAGAGCATGGCGCAGCAGTACCAAGTGCTCGCGCAGACCTTTGGCGCGGGCGGTTCGAATGTAGTTGGAGTGAAGAACTTCAATCATGCTGCCTCGCGTTAATCTTGCGATATAAGCGACTTGAGGCAGGGCCAGGGAAAGTATCGGCAGAATCTTGTATTTAAATTCTCCGTCCCCCCAACCTGCCACGGGCAACCAGGACAGATATACGCCCAGAATGAGTGTCAGAATTGGTGCCATGACGAAGTTGGGAATAGCAATGCCGGTCATCGCTACCGTCATTACCGAATAGTCTGTCGCACTGTTTTTTCGCAGTGCAGCCATTGAGCCCAATAATGTCCCGACGACTAATGCCAGTAAAATGGCAATCCCGCCAATTTGCAGACTGGCTGGAAAGCCGTTCAGCAGAAGGTCGTTGACACTGAAATCCTTGAATTTGAATGAAGGGCCAAAATCCCCGGTCAATACCTTGCCGAGGTAAAGAAAGTATTGCTGCACCAAAGGTTTATCCATGTCGTAAGCCTTCAGAATATTGGCTTCGATCTCAGGCGGCAGCGCCCGTTCCTGGTCCCAGGGACCTCCCGGTGCTATACGCATCATGAAAAATGCAATGGTGATAACGATCAATAATGTCGGAATTGCGGTGAGCAACCGACGAAAAAAATAATGCCACATGGTCGCATCCGTCAGATTGGAAAACGGTGAATGTGAAAGTCTGTGCTGTTAGCAGCCATGGAAGAGCAAAACAGCCCCGTATCCTGTCGGATAACGGGGCCATTTCACTTAAGCAACTACTTGTTGAGGCTCAACCAACGGGTCCGATGCTTGTCGTTGACGGCATCCTGCCAACCATCAACGTAGTTGGCGACCAGGTTTTTGGAAACATAGTAGTAGATAGGAATGATTGGCAGATCTTCCATGGCAATTGCCTCTGCTTGTTTCATGGTCTGAGCCCGTTTTTTCAGGTCGGACTCGATATAAGCTTCTTCCATCAGCTTGTCATACTGGGGATTTTCGTAGTTACCGTAGTTAAGGGATTTGGAACGGCTTTCCAGCAGGAACAGGAAGTTCTGCGGGTCGTTATAGTCAGCTACCCATCCTGCACGGGCAACTTCGAAGTTCCCCTGTTTCAAATCTGCGTAGTGGACTTTGACTTCTGAATTGAACAGTTCTGCCTGTACGCCGATTTTTTTCCACATTTGGGCGACGGCAATAGCAATACGCTTGTGGTTGTCGTCAGTGTTGTACTTCAGCTGGAATTTCAACGGATGTGATTCGTCATAACCCGCTTCTTTCAACAGACGCTTGGCTTCAGCAATCCGCTCATCCATCGGCTTCTCTTTCCAGCTGGTATAGGAAGGCGTGCCATAGTTGCTGGTGCCGGGAGGAACCATACTGTAAGCCGCAATCTCACCGGTTTTCAGAACTTTGTCCATGATCAGGTGGCGATCAATGGCCATGGAAAGGGCTTCGCGGACACGCTTGTCCTGGAATTGGGGCTTCTGGGTATTGATCGGGTAGTAGTAAACACCCTGGTAAGGAGCTACACGGGTCTCCTTGGGCATGTTGGTTTTCAGCCAGTCAATCTGACCGGATGGAAACTTGTACAGGACATCGATTTCTCCGGCGCGCATCCGTTTGATAAGGGCTGGGCCGTCTTCCTGGGGATAATAAACCACGTTGTCGATTTTGAGCTTCTTCACATCCCAGAAATCTTCGTTTTTGGTCAGTTTGACGTGGGTGTTGGGAAGCCACTCAACCAGCTCATAGGGACCATTGGAAACAATATGTTCTTTTTTGATCCAGTCTTTGCCGTATTTTTCCACAACGTGCTTGGGAATCGGGAAAGTGGTGTAGTGAGTCAGCAGGCTTAACAGGTAAGGTGCAGGGCCTGTCAGCGTGATTTGCAGAGTTTTGTCATCCAGAGCTTTAACTCCGAGACTCTCCAATGGCGCTTTGCCGGTGTTGACCTCTTCGCCGTTTTTAATCACGTAAAGCAACGACGCATATTCCGCCGCAGTTTCAGGATTCATGATGCGGCGCATGGCATATTCAAAGTCATAAGCCGTGACTGGTTGTCCGTCTGACCATTTGCTGTCACGCAGGTGGAATGTATACACGGTGCCGTCTGGACTGATGTCCCAGCTATCCGCAACGCCGGGAATGGCATCTCCCTTGGCATCTTCGGTCGTCAGGCCCATGAACATGTCGCTGATAATCCGGTCTTCCCAGTCACCACTGAGATAGTGAGGATCAAGGGAGGAGGGTTCACCCTGGTTGCCTATACGGATAGTGGTGTCGGCGAGCACCGCAGTGGATGTGAGGAGGGAAAAACTGAGTGTCGTGGCGGTTAAAAATCTACCTAGTCGGTTCAAAATCATAGGAAATCCCCTTTATAGGTTAATGTCCTTCGCAGCGGTATTGTTATTTTCGCTAACGTTTTTGCTTTTATTGGAAGTGGCGGCTGTGCCTGAAATTTCAGGTGTCACCCTCACTGATATTGTCATCCGGTGGCCACGCTCATCCACCGATGAATGGCGATTGAGTTTGGAGAGTGGTGTAAATTTGGTCAATCGAAATGGTGAATAGAGGTATTGAGTTTTTGAATTGAGCCGTTTCTTTTTAGGGCAAACAGGAGTCAAATTGGGGCATGAAGGCGTAATAGGTTATAAGATAATCAGATGTGAATATCAGATGAAGCATCAACAAACCCCGGAAAATTCGGTTGGGTGAATACCATGAAAGGACTTAGGGTAACTTCCAGAGGTTTTAGCCATCTCACTTTTTTAATAGCGATAATGGGACTCATCAGCATGAGTTCAGAAGTGAGTGCGGAAGGTAAAGTGTTCGTCATCGCCGGGAAAAACATCAACGATATCAATTTTATCAATGCCTGGAACGGCTGCAGGGAAGAAGCTGAGAAGTATGGTGATACCTGTATGCATATCGGTGAACCTGATCATCCCCACTTCCGAATCCAGGATAGCGTGATCAGCCGGGTGCTGGAAAAGCCCATTCAGGGGATTGCCGTATCCGTAACCAATTCAGAGTATCTGGCGCAAAACTCCCTGCGTGAGGCATATGATAAAAATATTCCCGTGGTCACATTTGACTCTGATCTTGATCTGGAGCATCAGTACCTGCGCAAAGGCTATATAGGGCCTGATAATCTGGAGTTCGGACGTGCTCTGGCACGCGAGGCGCAGCGTTATCAACCTGAAGGTGGAAATATCTGCTTGATGAGCGGTGCTGTTTTTGATCCTAATCTGAATAAAAGAATTCTCGGCGTACGCAGGGAATTGAGTGGAAATGAGAATCTGGACCGGGACCAGAAGCTGGATGGCCAGAATGGCTGGAAGGAACCCGTTCGATGTCCCTGGTATAACTGGGATAACTACGAAACATCACTGCAACAGATGTGGGAAGCCATCTACCGTGCCGAAATTGATGTGTTCGTCTCCGTCGGTGCCTGGCCGGTTACAAACCCTGAGCTTTATATGGATGTGATCAGTCCAGCCAGACAGCTGTTTCTTGAATCCAAGGAGAAAACGATTATTGTGGGTATCGGTACTCCGACTGAAGACCAGATGTCGCTGTTGCAGAAACAGTACCTGCACGCATACGTAATCATAGATTTCACGGAAATGGGACGTCTTGTCTACCACCGTCTGAAGTCCTTGTCAGAAGGTGGTGATATCCCAGAGTGGACCCGTACCAGCAATCGGGTGTTGCGGTGGGATGACTATTAGTCATCCCTTTAGTCATCCTAGTAGTTTGGACCGCTCCTAGTCGAAGCTGAATTCCCGGGTCAGATTGCGGCTACTGCCTTGTTGTACCACGACATTATCTTCTATCCGAATACCTCCATATGGCCGTAGTGTTTCGATCAATTCGAGATCACAGCCATGTTGGGGAGTATCCTGAACCATGTTTTCCAGCAGCATGGGAATGAAATAAAGCCCTGGTTCAATGGTGACCACCATGTTTTCCTCCAGCTTGCGGGTCAGTCGCAAGAATGGAGCATCCGTGCCAGGCTTGCGCAATGTGCCCTGGCTGTCCTGCTGGTGCCCGCCGACGTCATGAACCTGAAGGCCGAGAAAATGGCCGAGTCCGTGAGGGAAAAATACCTGGGGAATACGCTTTTCCAACTGGATTTCCACAGCATGGGAACAGATACCGGTTTCCTGCAAAATGATCGCGATGCCGGTCAGGGCCTGATGGTGGAGTTCACTGAAATGGACGCCCGCCGATGCGCCTTCTACCAGTGTTTTCTGCAGCTGATTCATTGCGGTAATCAAACTGCCGAACAATCCATTATGGCGAGTGTAGGTGCGGGTGATATCGCTGGCATATCCAAGATAATCCGCTCCGGCATCGATCAGTAGTGTGCGCGAGTCCGCCAAGTTCTCACGACCCTTATTCTCGTAGTGAAGGACCGCCGCGTTTTCATTCAGCGCGACGATACCCGGATAGGGCTCCTCAATGGAGAGTTGTCTGCTGCCCTGCAGGAAGGCGTGATAGATTTCGTACTCACTGGCACCTGCCATGAAAGCTTCTTTGGCTGCCAGATGTCCTTGCATGCCCGCTTTGTTGGCTTCGGAGAGGCAGTCGATTTCATAGTGGGTCTTGCAGGCCCGTTGAAAATTAAGGTGATGTACCAGCGAAGTCGGGTTGATATCGAGTTTATCTATCTGGGAGCTCACCTGAGATTCCGGGCCGATCCAGGCAGTCCGGCCGCCATTCAATAGGGCTGACAGGTGCTTACCGGCATCGGTGACCGTTTCTACATCCCACCCATTCTGCCATTCCCCTTCTGGAACTGAATGAACCACATGCCAGAAATCCCGCTGGCCTGGCCACAATAATACCGGCTTCTGCTGGGGACGGACTAAAATATGAAGATGGGGGATCAGTTTGAAGGGAACCCACTGTTGAGCCATTGCCGCGGCATGATAGGGATGGGCGTGGTCATCGGCGTAGTAGTAGGTTTGTCCTCCCGAGGGAATGATGACGGCGTCAAAACCCGTGGCCTCCAGCGCCTCTTCATATCGGGCCCTCAGAGTTGTCAGGTGAGCAGCGTAATATGAGTGGGGCATAGGTGAATCCTCAGATAGTGGTGTCAAAAGTCAGGTGTACCAGGGGAAAACTGGTCTTATGGTGACAGTAATCCCGTATGAATAAATCCGCGCTTACCCTGATAAACTGTGAATAAATTGTCATAGGGTCAGTTTGAAATACGTGACCCTGAATCTTAGTCGACGTTCCAGAGTCTGTTAACTGTTTAAGTCCGGGAGTTCAAATTTCAGCCACCGCTTAAATGCTTCATTATGAACTGCAAGCACTGAGTGTTATCGGAACTGAATGATACTGGAATTGAGTGTTATTGGTACTGAGTGCTATTTGTACCGGGAGCTATTGGTACCAAGATCAGTTGGTACCGAGAGCTATTGATACCAAGAACTATTGATACCAAGAACTATTGATACCAAGAACTATTGATACCAAGAACTATTGATACCGAGAACGACAGGAACTGAACAGTATTGGAACGGGATTTTATCCGCCGTGGAGACATGGCAGTAAAGTTGGTGATCTATGACTGATGAATTATCCACCCTGATTGAAGAAGTCGTTGACGCTGAAGCCGACGAACAAGGGCGTTTGGTCGACAAAATTATCGCAACCCGAGAACCGGAAGAGGTTGCACTGCTGCTTGAATCTCTGCCATTGGAACAGCGTTTGGAGGTATGGAGTGGCATTCCTCTTAACGAGCGGCTTCCCATATTGGTGGAAATGCGGAGTGATCCACGGGAAAGCCTGTTGGATGAGACCAAACCTGAGGAATGGGATGGTCTGTTTGCTGATATCAGCGCGGAAGACCTGGTTGAGTTGTCAGAGTCGCTGCCCAACCGACTGGTTGGACGAGCGCTGGCAGCCATGGACGAGCAGCAGCGGCGATACTATGAAGACGCCCAGCAGTACGATGAAGATGAAGCGGGGCACTGGGTTGACCATGATCCGCTGGTGCTACCCCAGAATGCGAAAGTGCGTGACGGCCTGCGAATGCTTCGGCGTGGAATCCCTCACTATGCGGATACCATCTTTCTGGTCAACCGGAATGGGCAGTTTGCTGAGGCGGTCAAGATCGACAAAATTATCGGATCGCCAGATCACCTCCCTCTGGTCGATCTTTCCCAGGAAGACTTTGCCAGCATTCACAGTAAAGAAGACTCGGTGGATGCTTCATTTAGGGTTCAAAAGTCGGGGTATAGCAGCCTTCCGGTGGTGGATGACAACGGCAAATTGCTTGGCCGTCTGGATATCGGTACGGCCGGCGAGTTGGTCAATGAATATTATGAAGGCCAGATGATGGCCAATGCGGGTATGGACGAGGACGAAGATTTGTTCTCCCCGGTCAAAAAGAGTGCCAAAGGACGGGCCGTATGGTTGGGGATAAACCTACTGACGGCGTTTTTGGCATCCTGGTTTATCGGCTTGTTCGAAGTGACCCTGCAACAGGTGGTTGCTCTGGCAGTCCTGATGCCGGTGGTGGCCAGTATGGGGGGGATTGCCGGAAGCCAGACGCTGACGCTGATGATTCGTGGGTTGGCGCTGGGTCAGGTCACTCGGGCCAACCTGGTAGCGCTTCTCAAAAAAGAGCTGAGTGTGGGAGCGTTAAACGGCGTCATCTGGGCTCTGGTGATCGGATTTGTGGCCGGCTATTGGTTCGAGCAGGTATTGTTAGGGTTTGTGATTGCCATTGCGATCCTGGTCAATATTCTGGCAGCAGCATTTTCCGGAGTGGGAATTCCTTTTATTCTGGATAAGTTGAAACTGGATCCAGCACTGTCAGGCTCGGTGATTCTGACGACAGTGACGGATGTGGTTGGATTTGTGGCTTTCCTTGGGCTGGGAACACTGTTTCTCATTTGAGAATGGCCGAAGTTAAGATACTTTATTCACACGATCAGTGTCTTAGATAACTCATTGGTATCGAGAAGTTTATGCGCAAATATGTCGCTTTTGTGATTTTGCTATTGATGGGCAGCTGGGCATCTTTTTCCCAGGCTTTTGGAATAGTGATTAACGACCAGCAGGTTACCGGGCTTATGTCGGCGGTCTTTCCTGTACGCCAAACCATGGGGACCTGGCAGGTGACCCTGTTAAATCCGGTGCCGGAGTTTCTGCCAGGCCAGCAACAGGTCGCCCTGGCGGTGGATATGCAGCTACAGGAAGGCGAGAGGCAGGCCAAAGCCTGGGGTAAAGTCAGTGGCCAACTGGCTTTCGATAAAAAGTTACAGCAGCTGCATCTGGTTCGTCCCAAACTGGTGGACTTTGAAGTTCGGGGTGGTGATATCGAAGACGCTCAGCCGGTGCTTGATGGCTTGAGGCAATATGTGGGACAGGATCTACCGGTCATCGTGTTGTTTGATGTCAAACAGATGAATCTCGGTCTTCCTCTGAACCCGACCGCTATTAACGTGGTGAATAAAGGGATCGCAATAGAGTTTTAGGCAGGCCAGTTACTCTATTGCGCTATGCACAGTGTAATGGGACAACTGTGTAAAGAGAGATTGAACAAAGCGACTAGCTTGTGGCTGCCTGTGACAGCCGATGGCTGCGGCCTACTTTGCTCATACCAATACTGATCAAAACCAGAGTGATCAGGTAAAACGCCAGTTGCATTGCCGTAGGACGGGCCTGATAGCCGACCAGAATGTGAAGCAGTTGGCCGAATACGGACCTTTCCGAAAGCAGGCTGCTGGTATCCCATAGTGGTGCCTGGCTTGGCAGTACTCCTGCCTGGCTGAGATACCCGGCAGCCGATGCGGCCAGCCCTGCAGCCAGTAATAATATCAACCAGCCGGTGACCCGGAATAACCATTGGGTGGGGATGCGCAGCAGCCCCAGGTACAGCAGGCCGCCGATGAGGATGCCGCTGACGACGCCTAGTATGCCGCCGGCCAGCATGCCCATGGCAGAGCTGCCACCCGCGGCTACGCCATACATGAACAGGACCACTTCGGACCCTTCTCTCAGCACTGCCATGCCCGAGGCGACTGCCAGAAAATACAACGGCAGGGTTCCATCGGTAATTTTGGCACTGACATTTTTCAGATGAGCCACCAGTTCTTTGGCGTGGCTCGACATCCAGATGTTGTGCCACGCCAGCATCACGACAGCAGTCAGCAGCACGCCGGCATTAAACAGTTCCTGTCCGGTGCCTGAAAAGGCGCCGGCGATTGCTCCGGCAAATACTGCAACAAGCACTGCGCCGGTCAATCCAGCTGCCAGCCCGCCACTAATCCATTTGCCTCGCCCAGGCAGGCCTTTCGTGGCCGCCAGTAGAATAGTGACGATCAGGGCGGCTTCAAGCACTTCCCTGAACACGATAACAGCGGTACTTAACATCAGCGCAGTCTCTTGATTATTTAGCGATCAGTTCACCTTTGGCGGTGTCTTCATGGAACTCACCCACGAATTCATATTCTCCGGGAGCGAAAGGTCCGACGAGGATGCTCGCCTGGGTATTGCCAGGGATGATTTTCTCGATATCGAAATTTTCCCCTTCAAACTCTTCTGGAGTTGCGTCCTGGTTATCGATAACCAGCTTCACCTGCTGATTGGCCGGAATTTCGGTCTGCGCCGGGCTGAATACGTGATCCTTGATGGTGATATTGAAAACCGGCACATCGGCAAATGCGGGTGCACTGGCGGTAACAACCAGAGCTAACAACAACTTCTTCATGGATAACTCCTGCGAATAAATAAGAATGATTATCGTAATCAGTTTTATTTTATTCAGCAAATGATTTGCGTCAACATTGCGACAAATTATCAAATTTATGCAATCGGGGTTTATCAAATAAGTAGAGCCGCGGCTTATCAAACTAATACAACCGCGGCGGGAGCCGGAGGGGATTGAAGTGCTTACTTATATTTTGGCGCGAGATCCTATTTATCTTTGCGCGCGAATCTACATCTCTAGGAAAGAACCTACATCTCTGCGCGAGAATCTATATCTCTGGGTGACAATCTAAGTCTCTGATTGACTGAAAATGTCATCCATTACCCGAAGGACGCCGATGACCTGATCTCTGAGTCTGGCTTCCATTTGTTTCGCTTCAGGATCGTTACGGTATAACTTGCTGAAAAAGTGCAGCATTTTATGGTGTGGTGGGTGAGACTGGCTGCATTCAACGGTGTTGATATCCGTTTCCGGATCCACTCCCTTGAACAATGTGTAAGCATGGGGAATGTGCGGTTTGTTGTACACGAAGGAGTTGTTGTGGGGGATAACGAAGTCGTCGATATACACCGATTCCCGGCCGCCGATAATTTCGATGTACTGTTTGACATATCCTATGTCGTACCCGACATCAAAATTTAAGATAACTCCATCTGAAAACTCCAGTGTGCAATTTATTCCGATCAACGCACCGGTATTGTTATTCCATCTTTTCGATATCAGTTTGGAACTCAGATCTGCTTCGCCGCTTTTTAAAAAGAAGCAGGCGCGCAGTGGATACCATCCCAGATCCGACAGGGCGCCTTTGGGTTCAAGAGTGGGATTGAACTGGATACTGCCCTCATTGTCATAAGGAAATGAGAACATAGACCTGAAGGACAATATTTTCCCGATGTCTCCGGAATCTACATATTGTTGGATCTCTTGCATCCGTGGGTCGTGCACGAAGTGTGTGGCATCCAGAAACGAAACCCCTTTTTTTTCCGCCAGGGATACCAGGCGCAAATAACTCTCAGCGGACCGAAACGGTTTTTCTGCCAGCACCGCTTTACCGCTTTCAATAGCCGCGGTACATATAGACTCCCTGGTGGTTGTCGGAGTGGCAACGTAAACCATGTCCAGGCCGTCCTGGGCGAGAAATGTGTCCAGATGATCGTAAATGGCGATATCGGTCAGATTGAGCGAACCCCGGAATGCTGCAGCCGTATCCAGATTACGGCTGCAAATACTGTGAAGTTCGTAATCCGGTTCTGTGAGAAATGCTTTTGCCATGGTCTGCGCAATGAAGCCTGTTCCCACAATCCCTACATGAATTTTCCTATTCATATCATTACCTATTCGGAAATCCTGCACATAATTTATTGATCGCCTGTTTTGAATTCGGTATCTCTGATGTCCGGAAACATGGCTAAGGACCGTGACTAATAGATAGAAATATCGTCGATTCTAAGAGGCAATAGGCTAAGAATTAGTTATCGGTTCGCAGTAACGGACGGATCTGTTAACGGAACAAACACCGGGCTCGTAGATATTGCTACTTTTAGAAGGGGCATAGTGCCCTGTCGTTGAAGAGTACCCATAAACATTCCTTATTCTGGGGGGAAGGAGCTGCCAAGAATACAGAGCTTTGACGGCTGTCCTTTCCGCTTTCTGATCGTTTGTATTAAAAAACATATCGATCGGATTTCTGTGAGTCAATGATATATAACGTTTTGATTTGGTGAGAAAAAGTTATATAAATTACATGTAAAAATCAGCGTTTCTTACCGATATGGCGTAGCGTCGTTACAGCTTAGTCACGAGAAATTGGCCTTGCTGTGGTTGCGAATAGAGAGCGGACTAGGCCGTATGACAGTCGTATATCAAGACGGTTGAATACAGAATGGCAGGGCACACCGTAAAAATATTAAGGACCTGTCCTGCATTCAGTTACAGAATCATGGAGGACACTGCAGACCTGCTGTTGGGAAGGAGAGGTTGCTTCATGATCAACTATCGATTTGAAGAGGAAAAGCGGATAGTTCTCCACTATGCCGGTGTTCTGGATGATCAGCGAACTCTTGGAATTATCGAAACGGGGTCTGTGAATGGACCGGATGAGGCTGAACACCTTTCACGATTTTTCTGGGAGATGGTGGGGCTGTCAATTAATGATTCCGCTCTGGAGGTGCCGGTTTGTGGCCTCAATGAGGTCGACACCTGGATCGAATATATCATGGATACATTTCGCTCTTACCTCTATATCAAAGGCTATGGAAGAGAATGGAACAGGCAAACAGAGTTAGCTTAATCCGCACCCTGCATCTTTGAGTTTCCACCTACCTTCAGGTTGCCCGTTGTCGGCTAACGGATTTTCGCACCGGAATGTACCGGATAAAACTCCCCATTCATCAAGCATAATCTGTGTTGGATTTATGCAATCCTCTGGCATTTGATGAGTTTGCCCAGGGGGATATTCCTTCAACTCTGGAGAGTACTCTGATTGCTATTATGGATAGCCGGAATGTTCATGATTTTATAAATGAATATATAAGTAATATGTATATTTAACATATTACTAATGTCAAAATATAAAACTATTCATCATCTTTATCTCTCTTTTACTGATGGTGTCTATATAATAATCTGATTGCAAAATGACTTGTTGTTTCTTTCGGAAAAAAATAGCTGATCTGAAATATTGATTTAGCTCAAAAAGACTAATACCAAGATCTAGTAAGAATGAAGCATTACAGAGGATGTTTTGGTAAAATTCTATAAAAAACAAAGAAATATATAAGAACACAATATTATGTTATCAGTAAATTGGATACTTGACCAAATGGTCTAGGACTGTTAGATTGCGCCCCGCTTAACACCGTTAAAAGGAAATCATACGGTCCTCCCATAAGGATATAGATTTTTGGGATGGGTATATAAGTTGCCAAAGAGTGACAATATATCTGCCTCCTTCCTTTTATGTTTGTTATGCGTTTGCGCATAGTGGCTGCGCATCATACATATCTGTCAAATGGAAAGATTTAAACTGATATTTATAAGGTTAAAAGGAATTATATCCATGAAAAGCAACGGGCTAAAAAGAGCTATATCTTTTTCAATCTCAGCCCTGGCATTGGGCGTCTCCAGCGTCACGCTGGCCCAAGTATCCAGCCAGGATTCCCAATATGTTCGCGATTATCTGGAACGCTTCCAGAGCAACCCAGTCGAAGTGATGAACCAGGTGCCTGCCAAGACCTCCGTCAATGGCGGCGAAATGCCTCAGCGGTTTACCGAAGAGGCAATAGAATCCGGTAGCTTCGTTGAAGACAAAGACGTGCGTCGTAACGAGTTGCTGCATCATTCTGACCAGTCTTCCGGCATCATGATGCGGGCAGTGGAATTGAGCAACGACAACGCTGCCAAGCTGGTCGACAATGGCGAGCAATTGCTCAGCAACGTTCACGAGATGGATGCGGCTTACCTGCAAAAAGCGGCCCTGTCTGATCAGCCATGGTCAGATGATTACTGGGGGCTCTACAAAGGATCTCTCGGCAATCGCTATGCTGATCCAAAATTACAGGATGCATGGCCTTCAAACTGGTATGAGCACTGGCTCTTTGCTACCAGCACTCACCAGCCTCAGGAATACATTGATAACAATGAAATCGAGTTCCTGTCTCCTTCAGAAAAATACGACCTGCTGGTAGGGGATTCCGAGTACACATTGACCAAGAACATGTGGGAATCCGGAAAAGCATACTGGGATAGAAACGGCTCTGTAGAAACCTGGATGGGACTCTGCCACGGTTGGGCTCCTGCTGCCTACATGCTGCCGCGCCCCAAACACTCTGTTACTCTGACCTCTCCTGAAGGTCGTGATATCAAATTCTATCCAGCCGATATCAAGGCTCTGGGTACTTTGCTGTGGGCGGAAGCGTCTCCAAATGTCCGCTTTATCGGCGGCCGCTGTAATACCAAGCGTCCTGAAACCGATGAAAATGGTCGTATCCAGGACCAGGCATGTTTCGACAGCAACCCAGGTAGCTGGCATAAGGCGATCGTCAATCAGATCGGCGTTAACAAGCGCTCCTTCGTGATTGATGCCACATACGATTATGAAGTGTGGAACCAGCCAGTATTGAGCTATGTGTACAACTACTTCAATCCACAAACCGGTGAATCGTACGAGTCCGCGCAAGATGCCATTATTGCAATGACCGACTACACCAACGATAAGTTCTCCCAGTACCGCGGCTCAGAAGCTACCCAGATCGTGGGCGTGCAGATGCGAGTCACCTACATGGTGGAAACCGGTCCAATGCATCGTGAAATCGATCGTCCAAGCTACGATGGTGCATTCTCCGTACGCTATATGTACGACCTGGAATTGGATTCTGAAGGCAACATCATTGGTGGTGAATGGTACACCAACCGTCATCCGGACTTCCTGTGGACTCCGGCTCCTGGCGCGCACGCAGTTTCCTACTACAATCCGCCCGAAACCTCTGGTACCACCAAGAACGAAATCAAGCAGGGTACTATTGAGCAGGACAAGTGGCATTTCTTCGGTCCATACGAAACCATGGATTCTTTCAAAGTCACTATGGTCGGAAGCAGCGATGCAGACTTGTATGTCAGCGAAGGCCAACAGCCCAGCGATACCCTGTATCAGTGCCGTCCTTATCTGACCGGCTCTAACGAAGAGTGTAACCTGGAATCTTCCGGTAGCTACTACATCGGCGTGAAAGGATACGATCCGACCTCCGATTACCAGCTGCAAATTCGCTACACCAAGCCAGACAGCAGCTGGGCCAAAGACGCACCGATTCCGTCCGCGTGGAAAGGTAATGCGAAAAACGCTGCGGAATACAGCCAGCCGCTAACCAGAATTATTGAGCAGATGTTCGAGTGGTCTTCTCAGTAATCTCCGGTTAGTCAGTCACTCCTGATCTGTCAGACCTTTCTTGGGAGGGGAGGTCTGGCAGTTAATTCAGGCTGTTTGGGGCGTTCCTTTGCGCCCCTTTTTTGCTTCTATACTTCCACGAAATCTCCCATCTTTGCCCATCGAATAGCGCGAAAAAGAGTAGAACGACCCCGTCGTCTTGCTTGCGGATTTAATCGAAGCCTGTTTGGGCGCGGATGACCTTTGACATACCATGGCCTGTTCTGCTTTCGACATCGCCGGGCGTTGAGAAAAGCCCCGTATCGTTCATTGCGATAATTCCAACGCCAATGAAAGCCCCGTCGAAGATCTGAGCGGAATATATTGTAATAGCCTCTTGGTGCCGGATAACTGCTTCTTTTTATACCAACCATAAATTTAGCTGGTGAGTTTTAGCATTAGAAAACTAGAGATAACAAAGGTCCAGCTCTATCACTCATCTGACAAGCCTATGTAGGGGCGGACCTATGTGTCCGCCCAACGGGTTCACAGCCGATAGGTGAGATTCAAGGGGATCGGCGGGGTGAGATCGAATTACCTATTGATTATTCAGATTTCACTTCCTTGGTGATCTTATCCCACTGATCTTCGTAGCCATTGAGTGTCATATAGCCTGAGACCTTGTTAAACAACTTATGCATCCAGAATTCAATATCATTGATACCTTCGACAGAAAGCCCTTTTTCATTATCTTCAATGGCTAAATCCACTATTTCCCAAAAGGCTCTTGTCAGTATCTCTGCTTCTTCGGCGTTGCTAATACCGATCTTTGAAGACATGAATTCAATAGCCAAACTGTTGCCCTGCTTCCTGGCATAGTGGATAGCCAGGACTTGAGCGTTTTTTGCTGATTCTGAGAACTTAAGCATCCTTATCCTTGTATGCCTCCTCAGTCTGGCCATTAACCGAAATTTCGGCTCTATGGGGAGGTTTTGTGACGTGCTCTACTGACGTCTACGTTAGTTTTTGGGTGTCCGTTTATATTGAGAAAAGTCTCAATTATCGAAGCACTAATCAATGACTTGTACCAAATGGCATCCCTAAGGGATTGACTAGGTCTGAATAAAAAGAAATACCTTGAAGCCTCTCTTTTTCTACTGCAGCTTTAAATTCGTCAGTGCAGAAGATACCTTGGTATGTATCAAGCTCGGTTCGAAAAATAGGGAAGGATTTAACTCGACTCTCAATAAACGAGAGGTGTGTCAGATTCCCATTGGTGTCATAAGTAACCATTGTCCTGTTCAGCCCGGAAACCTCCTCAGAAGTCCGTAGAGGGTTAAAAATATAACCCTCTTGGTGATCAAATCTTATAGGTAGTAGCTCTCCATGATTTGCCAAAATATTTCTTAAAGCTTTATGTGCTTTTGTATTCAGGAATAGTCGACCATTACGGGCCGCGATATCTGGAATAGTCTCTTTGCTGGACTTACCTGCGGCTCGAAAATTTATGGTTAATGGCTCTAACCAGACCGAGGCGTATGGTAAAGGAGCCCGCTTTATGTGAAATGGATGTTCACGACCAAGTTTATTGATCACTTCAGTGGTAGGTATTTCAAAAACCAAATAATTGTTGTCATGATGGATGCGGTGAATTGTCATTTAACCTTGTCCGCCCATTGGGCATACAGGAAATTGAGGGATTTGGAGCACCTAATAAAATTATTGCGGTGAACGAATCATGGCGGTCCTTCAGTCTGATCCTCATGTGAATTTGGTTTAAGGTGTCAATTGGAGATTCCGTAATTCTACCCAGCCAAAGCAGCTTGTTTGCACCGCTCTGCATCAGTGGACAGCTTGATATGGACGTTGGCGATAAACTCATACATGGTTTTTACGACAGCACTGTCAATATCATGCTCTGGAGAGAAGTACTCTCGCATGACTGAGCCGGGCTCAAAGACAACGGTCAGGATATGATCATCGGAGATTGCAGTATCCCAAAACCACCTGGGAGCATCCGAAGGTTTGAACACTTTATAAAAGAACCATCGGCTTCCGTGTATAACTTGTGAGTCGACTTCTTCAACTGATCGAGGATACTGTAAAAAGTCAGCGTCAGGATCAATTTCATCTTCATAGGTATCTCGTTGTTCCCACATTTCCCGGTTTTCTGTTCCCCAAAGCTTTTCACTCTCCTCTAATATCCAGGTCTGAATATCAGTGATAGCGTAGAATGATTTGAACTGACGAACATGCGGATGTTTGCGGGTTAGTACCATTCGTACTTCAAGCGTCCCGATATCTTTTTCACCAAATGGACGGTCCCAAAATGACCATCCACGATAGAGCAAGGTTAGTCCCATGCTCTCGCCGCCACGATTCTCCTTGAAGTGATCAGGGTTATATAAGTCAACCTTCTCTGCGAATTGCTTAGCCGGTGCGGGTACTTCATGTCTGGGACAGCGGAACTTAACTTTGGTGCCAGACAGATCAAATTCCATCCATGGAGCCGAATCAAAGTCCGGTCCCAGTGGATGCATTTTGCTTGCCTGCCATCGCTTCAACCATCTCACGCTCAGAATCGCTCCGTTGTAAGTACTGCAAATAATGATGAAGCCAAGCCGCCTTTGTGCTTCTGGACATGCGCGTTAAAGCTGTCTCGATTCTTAAAGGGGTGCATATGCGGATTAAGGTCAGGGTCAGCCACATTGGTTGCCATGGTATTCCGCAAACGACGAAGGCCACGCACTGAACCCCACGTTGCGAGCGCGGCACCACCATACATAGCAGCAGTACCTAAGCCGCCATCGCCAACGAGCATCTGCTTCCAAATACCAGGGTTTGCCAATTGACCAGGCGAGACTTTCCCAATGTGTTGAGCTTCATTCCAGGCACCGCTGGCAGCAGCACCAATACCGGCAGTCATCGTGGCTGCTTTATAAAAATCAGTGCCAAACATCTCCCGCAACTCACTTGCCCGAGCATTGTAGTCTGTGCCAAGTCCATCCATTGCGTCAGCAATACTGCGGCTGTTCAACAACCGATTCTTCACACATGACCAATCGTCCGGGTGATGTACGTATCCTTTGTTGTGGAGCTTCATGTTTGTTTTCTTCACTTTCTCAATGAACCCCACCATAGACTGTCGCGGAGCGGCAAACAAGACCGTGTGCTTGTCGAGAGAAACCCGGACATTGTCGAGTGCCAAACCAAACATCCTGGCGCCGTCGCCATGCACAACCCAACATACCTCCTTGCCTTCACGTTGTGCTCGCACAAGTGCTTGTGCCAAGCGCTCAGCGGCGAATTCGAGCGTGAATGTCTTTTGCTCAGAAGTTTTCCAACTGTGGCCGCGGTAGTTGAGTGAAGGAGGGTTATACATAAGTGTATACCCTTCGGTATTGAGCGAGGACGCTCCTGGATACGCATTCTTGAGCATGTCGGGCATGATTGCTGTTGCGGCCATAGGAAGATGCTTGGTTAATCCGTTGACTGCCGCCAAGCTAGTTTCAACTCGTCCCTTTGGCTTTACATCCACCTTCCATGGGGTTCGCTCGTTACCTCCGGGGGTAACTCGATACAACCTAGCCTGATGTCGATCAGGACACTGCGCAAACTCAATACTGGTGATATAAACGCCCGCTGGTTTACCAGGGCTTCCAGCCTGAAGAATGAAGTATTGAATACGTAGGTTGCCAGCAAAATCCATATGGCAGTGGGGAAGACTGTTACTGGAGTATGAACCGAGGCTACCAGCAGTGGCGCGCATCTGGAGCAAATGTTTCTTGATCTGCCTCGCTATGCCAGGACCTTGTGCTTCTATGATCTCAGCAAACTGAGCCATTACCCGATTGTCGTTGAGATAGATCTTCCGCCCACTGCTATTCGCCTCGGGAGAATCAAACACGTATGCAGGGCCAGCGCTGTTGGCTTTGAACAGAGATTCGAATGAACTCATGTGGGAACCTGTCCTTAGTCTTGGTAAATATCCGAAAGGACGGGATGCTAAACGAAACAGAATGGTTTTAAAATCGGGGAAATGGTCTACGTAAAGCTACAAAATCTAATCTTGAGTATAATTAAATTTTGTAAAACGACTTCATATTGATCGATCTATGAATCAGAGTGTTCGCCGCTCATTGGAAAGGATATTTGCACAGCCGAGCAAACAGCAGACTATACACTTTCTATATGCTCTAAATCCGCAGTAGTCTTTCACCGATTCATTATACTGGTGATAGGCTGACAGCTATGTATTGGAGAGATAAGGAATCGGATTGTTTACCTTTCTTTTTTTAGCTTTGTTTGTTGTCCTGTTCTGCGTGTTCGTTTACGTAGCTACTACTTTGAGGGTGAGATTGAAGAGTGTTTTGCAATCTGCTGAGAATTCCCTGAATGGCCAAGCGCTATCTAAAGATGAAAAAGGGAAGATATGGGATAGATTTAAGCAGAAACTTGTTTTCTTCCCAACTTCCGGGTTTATAACTTGTGACCCTGTCATTCGAGTGGAAGATAGAAATATAGGAGTTCACGTATTTCTATTTGGCTCAGGCGTAGGAGTCTTTTGTGAAAAAAATGGGAATACCAAATTAAATATCGAGATCAAACGTTCTTATTCCGGTGTTGAAGAAAGACAGAGGTCAAAAGATATAGTGCTTCCGGGGAATCTGAAAGAAAAGTATCTGGTCCGTAAAATTGCAGGAAATAGCGACTATAACGAAGAGCTGATCTACAGGTTGCTGAAAATTTTACGAACCTGTGAGCCGGACTACATTGAAGTTTCAGATGAAAGCTATTTCATACTCTTTCAATGTGAATGCAGGCATAGGGAGGCATATCCAGATCACTACGAAAAATTGTTCGATAAAGTTGATCCAGTATTACACATCCTGAGTGAAGATCTTTGAGAAAGCCGGTGGTTTCAACCACTGGCAAAATAATTCAATGATGCTTCCTGAGAGTGACCTCAAAGGCAGAAAGGACGGTGCGCTCAGCTCACAGCGGGTAATTGTAGGAAATAAATTTGTCTCGATTTTTTCGCTAACCTGATAATGATATATGTAGGGGCGGACCTATGTGTCCGCCCATCGGGTTTCCAGGCAATGGAGGAGGGGTGAGAGATTCGGAGCCCCCATTAAATTTATTGTGGTGAGTGAATCGTGGCTATTCCTTATTCTGATTACCTATGTAATCTTGTCCAGCCAACGAATTATTCTCAGGGTCACGGCACGGTAGAATGTGAAATTCAAGGCCGGACCTCGAAGAGTTCTTAGGGACTGTATTTCTTTGCTTTTTCTTAATCTCTAAAAAATTAATTGAATCAACCCTTTATTCGGACTCGGAGGAAGCTTTATTTTCTAGCTCTGAAAATTTTGCTGCCATCGTGGGGTTTTTACGTGTCAGTTTCTTGATCGTTACATCCTGAGCTTTATCGTTCGCAAGGCGAAGGTTTCGATCAGTTCCGAGTAGAGCTTCTTTCGTTTTCTGCAAGTGGTCGATCGACTTATCAATTTCATCGATTGCCGTTTGAAATTTTCGAGAAGCAAGATCATAGTTCTTCCCGAATGCCGTCTTGAATTTATCAAGATCGTTTTCGAAATTTGTTATGTCGATATTCTGTGATTTAACAAGCGCAAGTTCTACTTTATATTCTAACGATTTCACTGCTGCGTTGCGCAGTAATGTAATAATTGGAATGAAAAACTGCGGCCGAATAACATACATCTTTGGATAGCGATGGAATACATCGACAATCCCAGTATTATATAGCTCGTTTTCAGGTTCTAGCAGTGAAACTAATACTGCATACTCGCATCCCTTTTCAGTACGATCTTTATCTAATTCTTTTAAGAAATCCTCATTTTTTTTCCTGGTTGCAGTAGTGTCACTTTCGTTTTTCATTTCAAACATAATTGAAACTATCTCAGTACCCGTATTGTCTGAGTCACGAAAAATGAAGTCACCTTTGCTACCAGTACGTGCATCATTATCTTTTTCGAAATACGCATTTGGAAAGGCAGTTGCGCGAATCCTATTAAACTCTGTTTCACAATGCTGCTCTAGAGTTTCACCAACCATTTTGGTTGAAAGGCGGGCTTTCATATCTCGGAGACGTTCAATTGTGTCGTCTCGGTCTTTGATTTGCGTTTCGTACTTGTCTTTAAGCGATTTTTCGGCAAGTTGTTTTTCTAGCTCTGCTTGCTTAAGCCCGTTCTTCAGCTCATCACGTTCTTTTTCAATTTTGTTAAGCGCTTCAGTAATAGCGAGTTTTTTTGCTACTTCACTAGCACTAAGCTTCTCTTCGGCTAGCTTCAAAGCCGCTTGGTTATCGTTCTTCACCTTAACCAGTTCATTGGCAAGTATATCGCGCTCTTTTTCTATCGCCCTTAGAGCTTCTGCCACAGCCAGTTGCCGTGTAACCTCACCAGCATCTAATTTTGCTTTTAATTCTTTAATTTCGGCATCTTTGGCAGCTGCAGCTTCCTGCATATCGTTTCTGATATTGCTTTTGGCAAGCTCGACTTCTTTTAGTTTGTCTTTTTCGGCCAACTCAAGCCGCTCATGTAACTCCTTTTCAAATTCACCATTGCGAACCTGCTTCAATATGTCTGCATATCCGGCTTCGTCAACTTTGAATGCCTTTTTGCAATGTGGACAGATAATTTCATGCATGTTTACTTTACCCTTTAAGATAGGGTCATTTAAACCCTACTATAACTGTATGTGCCTTTGATATTTGCGGCTAAATAACCACCATGGGAGTTTGCTGACATTAATCCATCATGCTCATAGTTGGGAACATTGTAATATTGGTAAACGCTTCCATCTAAAAACTCAATTTCCAGTGTTTCGGTATCAGGATCATACCCAATAGATGCGATATTGCTAGATACCACTTGTACCCTTTCCATAGCCTTCTCCTTTCCTGATATTCAAACTCAAGCGGAACTTTATTTTGCCATGCAATAATGTCCTTCTTTAACAATATTTCATTCCCTATTTGAAGCAACGCCAAAGCGATGCTTCAAATAATATAGCTAATTAGGAACACAGAAATAGGTCGAGTTTTGTTGAAGGAGTTCCTAATAATGCGCTTTTAGATTTAAGCCTCAACATAACCACTAAAGAGCTTTTCCATGACGGTTCGTAGTTTTACAGGAACGTCTTTCCAATCATTACCCCATGAGCTTGCGCATTGATATGCCAAGAAAGGCTTCTCTGAGGCTGGTGTTTTATAGCCAAGCAAATCTTCAATACATTCTTCAAGGATGACAATTTTATCAGCGTTACCTACAGCTCCTTGAATAGGCAGATTAAACTTTTCAGCATTAGCCACTGCTGCGTCTCGATCATGCATAACCATAAAACTAATCGACAGCGCATGAAAATACTTTGCTATGCCAATGATTGATGCTTTTCCTCTAGCCTTGATAACTTCAAAATCTGACTGAAGTTTAGCCCTTACTTCAACAGGAAGTCTTTTAAATGCTTCCTTTAGTACTATGTCTTCAGTGTCTCCTTCCACTAAAACTACAGTCTTTGTGAAAAATGCTCTTGCAACATAATCATCAACACGAAGCAGCATTTTTACATATGCTTTGTCGTTTTCACTCAATGCGATAAATTCATCGGATACGTTAAAGGCCATACTTTCTGTATGCCCGCCATCGCAGCGAAACCTGTTCAAGACCTGTCTAGGCTTACGTGATAGATCAATTAGATACGGAGAATGGGTAGTAGCAACAATTTGTGATTGTTTCCCGGAAAGCTCGTAAATAGTGTCTCGCATTTGGTTAGCCGCACTGGGATGGAGATAAATTTCTGGCTCTTCGAAGCCAATGATCAGACTTCTATCCGAGTTATCCTCGCGCTGTGATAACCAGTGTTGCCGGAAGCGAAGCATGCCAAAGACAGCTGATCGCACCATCCCAGTACCTTGATGACTTACAGGTGTTTGTATATTGCTAGACATAGCAATTTCGAATGAAGGTACGAGAGCCTTTTGGGGATCACTAAGGTCTGCGGTTGCATGTAGCGCTGAATCTGGAAAGACGCTTGAAAGAACTTTGTTGAGTTCAGTCATCATTTTTCCAAATTCTGAATTTTCGTCCTTAGGATCAAGCTCCTTAGTTAGTTCATCAAGATGCTTCTGAGCAGCTTTATAATTATCTGATTCATCGCGAACGTCCTCGAATAGTTCGCTTAGCGTCTTTCCTAATACTCCTTTCTTGGGATCATCTATTTCATAAGATGCTGCTTCAGCGGGAATTTTAAGAAACCTAGGCAAACGACTTAAAACGTTGCCTGGTATCCCGCCCGGATTTTGAAACCACTCATCCTCCTGCCCCAACTCCCAAAGATCATCAACGGCTTCTAGCTTAATCTTTTCTTTTGCAGGAATTCCCTTGTCTAAATCAGTAAATAGCTCTTTAAATACCTCTTCATTTGCACCCGCATCAATGAAATCTTGAGGACTCTTACATTTAGTGAATTGTGCAGCCAATGATCGTTGTTTTGACTTCAGTTCTACAATGACATCTCTACCTAAAGGAAAACTTTTTCGGTAGTGAATGGAGATTCCCGTTTCACCCAACTCTTCGGGATGCTGGTACCGAAAAGTCCTTCCCTGGAATCCGCGCCAGTTATTTGATTCTATCGGTACATTCCGAAATTCGGCTTCAAGTGTAATACAGTCCGCAACAACCTTTACTTCGCCGGTATCCTCATCGACTTCCGAGTAATAGTCAGCCTCAGGGATGCGTTTATTTGCTGATAGTAGATACTCTATAGCAATCAAAACAGAACTTTTCCCGGCATTATTCGGACCAATACAAAAACTGGCATCGCCGAATTCGACTGCTACAGATTGAAGCCTTCTCAACCCTTCTATTTTTAACCTGTGAAGCCTCACATTCTCCTCCTGAGAATAAGACGGCGCCGTACTAGCAGGTACTTGTAGTAGACATCCATTGTAGGCATTCCGTAATCCGCTGTTATAGAGTACTTGTCAGATCTGGGTTGACAGTCGACATGACACAAACTGTACACCCAACCCCACCTTTCTTTAACCCCTTCTGCTCGCTGGTGGTAAGCCGACCCACTCCCGCAAAAAAGCCGGCAGTCTCACCCACCGACTATTCAATACAATTTCTTAGGAACTACTAATTCAGCCCCTAAACCCGAAACCGCCCCAGCGCCTGATTCAACGAACTCGCCATCGTCTCAAGCTGCTCTGCAGCAGTTGCCACTTCCTGTACTGCATGGCTGTTGGTTTCGGTCATGGTGGCGATGCGTTCGACGTTTTCTGCCACGTTGGTGCTGGCCTGGGATTGCTCGTTGAGCATCATGGAGATTTCCATGAACATTTCCATGACCCGGTGTGAGCTTGAGCGGATTTCTTCGATGGATTCGCCTGCTTTTGTGGCCAGATCAGCGCCCTCGTTTACCTGTTCCACGCCTTTGGTCATGACAGCGACAACGGCACGGGTGCCTTGCTGAATATCTCCAATGGTTGTGGTGATTTCACTGGCCGACTCGGTGGTTCTTCCCGCGAGGCCACGAACTTCATCGGCAACCACCGCAAAGCCTCGACCCTGCTCTCCGGCGCGGGCGGCTTCAATGGCGGCATTCAATGCCAACAGATTGGTCTGTTCGGCAATACCCGCGATGACTTCCAGAATGCCGGATATGCGGTCTGATAGTTGGCCCAGTTCGCTGATATTTTCCGACGCGGAGCGCACGGTATCGGAAATTGTCAGCATGCCTGAGCTGGCCTGTTCGATAATGCTCGCACCATGTTCTGATATCTGGAATGAGGATTCGGAAAGCTCCCTGGCTTCCTGGGCGTTTTTAGCCAGACTGTCCACACTCACTGTTAGTTCTTCCACCGTAGAGGCTATCTGAGTGGCAGCTTCGCTCTGTTCGGCAGAGCCTTTGGCCACCTCGTTGCTGGCATCCGACATTGCGCGGGCGGCACTGCCAAGTTCCTGAGCAGTCGTGGCTAAATCCCTGAGGATTGTTCGGACTTGTTGTTGCATACGCTTCAGGGCATCAAGCAGTTTGCCTGTCTCATCCTGACCGCGGACTTCAATATGTTGGGAGTAATCCCCTTCCGCGATTGTTTCCAGTGCACTAACGGCATTGGCAAGCGGCTTGCCCACCATCACCCTGACTGCCAGCCACAATACCAGGGTAACGACAATGATTGTCACCACCGTTTTCAACAACATCTGTTGCCCCAGCCAAGTGGCTGCGTAATGAGAATCCTCTTCTGGTTGGGTGACACCCAACACCCAGTTTAATTCTGGAATCTGGATATAATGCGTTTCCCAAGGGACTGCACTCTGTTGCCTGGCACCCTTCCATAGATTGATCAATTCACCGGACTTTTGTTGCAGCATGTCGCGAATGAACTGCCCTTCCTGGTTTTCAATCAGGTTAACGCCACCAGCGGTGGGATGGAGCAGGAACTTACCTTGATCAGGGCCTTCTTTGGCGTCGACAATAAACATGAACCCGTTATCACCAATCGCCAGATTTGAGAGTCCGGTCATCAGTCTCTCAAGCGACTGACTGAAGCTGATCCCGATATATCGGATGCCGATAATCTGTCCCATTTTGTCTTTGATGGGGGTGTAATTGGTGACGAACTGACGGCCGAATAAAGTGACTTTCCCGGTGAAAGGTTGCCCTTTGATATTTTGCACGTAGGCCGGGGAATTGTGGCTTAGCAGGGTACCGACAGCCCGTGATCCATCTTCCTTTTTCACAGAAGTGATAACACGAACAAAATCATCGCCGCGTTTGACGAAAATGGTGGCATTACCGCCGGTGATTTCCGCGAAGCGGTCCACGGTCGAATAGTCTCCGGCAATGTCCGAGCCATCGTTGGTCAGTACGGGAACCGTTTGTCCCATGACCTCCTGTGTGCGGCTGCTGTCCAGGATAAACTCCCCAGGGAACGCTTCGCCGAAGACTCCCGACAGGTGTGCTGCTGTGGTTTCCAGTTGGTCGTTATAGGCATTGATGGTAACAGACGAAGATGCGAGCAGATTGTCCATTTCAGAATCTGACATTCTGAGAACCTGCTCACCAATATTCCGGGTAACAATCCAGCCGCTGACAGAAAGAATGAGAGTAATAGCAAGACAGACGGCAATACTTAATCTAATGGCGATACTTTTCCTGAACATAGTCATCCCTCTTCCAGTATCCGAGGCGTGTTCCATTTCAAGTGACAGACTGTCCGATTGAAATGGCCTTCCAATGGTTCCTTTAACACCTAGCAGGATAGACCAAAAGGATTATCTGTATAGAGGACTGCAACAAAAATGAACAATTATTTCTTTTTTATATCCACAGGGAATAGCAGTCGGTGAGATCCGAAAACCGGGATATATCTGACCTTACTTTAAGCTCAATTACCTGAACATCCCGGACCTTTTGTTGAACATCCTAGAAGAATTGAGAGGCCTGGGACTACTACGATTGGGGTTCGTCGTCTCCGGATATACAACAATAAGAACATTGCTACTCAGTCACACATCGGTGTGGTTCAGTTGAGGAGTATCTGCATGAACAAGTTTGTCGTGACTCTGTTACTTGCCTGGCAGCCGTGGCTGGTGTCGGCAGGAGAACTCGAAGTATTGCACTACTGGACTTCCGGGGGCGAGGCCGAGGCCCTGAACGTGCTCAAATCCATGATGAAGAAACAGGGGCATGTCTGGAAAGATTTTGTTGTTGTCGGAGGGGGTGGCGAGAGTGCCAATGCGGAACTTCGGCAGCGGGTAGTTCAGGGAGATCCGCCGACGTCGGCGATGATAAAAGGTCCAGACATCCAGCGTTGGGCCCGTCTGGGATTTTTACAGGATCTGGATCAACTGGCCCAGCGCCAGAAATGGGATGACAAACTACCTTCTCTGATTGCGGAAGTGACCCGGTTTCATGGTCAGTACGTCTCAACGCCGGTGAATATTCATCGGACTAACTGGATGTGGATCAATAAGAAAATCCTGGATGAAGTGGGGGCCAAGGTTCCGACCACATGGGACGAATTCGAGCAGACGGCGAAAAAAATCCAGGCCCACGGTTATGCCGTTGTCGCCCATGGTGATCAGGCCTGGCAGGATGCCACGGTATTTGAATCCATCGCACTGGCTGTGGGCGGACCGGAGTTCTATCGCAAGGCGTTTGTGGAAAACGAATACCCGGTTATCAAGAGCGATACCATGACCAAGGTATTTGCCCAGTTCAGAAGAGTTCAGCCTTATTTTAAAACCGATCTGCCCAGTCAGGACTGGAATATGGCAACCGATGCGGTGATCAAGGGCGAGGCGGCATTCCAGTTCATGGGAGACTGGGCAAAAGGGGAATTCGAAAAGGCGGGTCTTAAAGCGGGCAGGGATTTTATCTGCGCTGCAATGCCGGGAACGCACAATCAATTTCTGTATAACGTCGACACCCTGGCCATGTTCAAGCTGGGCAATAAAGCAGATCAAGCTGCTCAGCAGGATCTGGCCAACGCCATCATGAGTCAGGAATTCCAGGAAGTATTCAACCTCAAGAAAGGCTCGATTCCCGCTCGCATGGATGTGGATTTAAGCAAGTTTGACGACTGCGCCCGCCTGAGCCGCAAAGAATTTCATATCGCTGAACAGAACGGGGCTCTCTTGCCGAGTATCGCCCATGGCATGGCCACGACAGCCAGGGTGCAGGAGGAGTTCTATAGCGCTCTCCATGATTTCCTTCACTCGCCGGAAATGAATGACCGAAAAGCCATGGTCATTCTGGCGAAAAGAATGCGGTACGGCTCCTACGCGATAAATTAAGTGATTCCAGGGCACTTTCAGGTATTTGTAATACAGGTAAATGTAAAACCTTCTTCTACCGGATATGGCATATACTCTTAACAGTACTGAGAACTGAGCACAGTTTTACAACTTAATACAGTAAAAAGACTGAAAGGAGTAACCAGTTGAAGAAAGATCTTTCGCTCTATGACACCCGGGTGATTGGTGTGCTGATGGAGAAGGAAATTACCACGCCGGACCAGTATCCATTGTCGTTGAACGCATTGACTAACGCCTGCAACCAGAAGAGCAATCGTCATCCTGTGTTGGAGTTGTCTGAGCAGACTGTGAATGAGACGGTGGAGGATCTGAAAAAAAGAGGGCTGGTGAGAGGTGACAGTTACAAAAGCCGGGTAGAGAAATATGCTCACCGGTTCTGTAACAGCGAATTTGGGGAGTTGAAACTTTCCCCGGCACAAGTTGCCGTGGTCTGTGAGCTTCTTTTGCGGGGCCCGCAGACGCCGGGTGAATTGCGCTCCAGGGCCAGTCGCATGCATCCTTTTACCCGAGTGGATGAGATAGAAGCCACACTGAAAGAGCTGGAAGAACATTCGAAAGGGCCGTTAGTGACCATCCTGCCCAGAGAGCCGGGGAAACGGGAATCGCGCTACGCGCATTTGTTTTCGAGTGATATCGAGCCGGTTATGACCGAGAGTGTCGATGCTGAAAAACTGGGTGCCAGCCGGGCGGAAATCGATACATTGAAAGCCCGCATCGTCAAGCTCGAAGAGGAAAACGAAGCTCTCAAGCAGCGGCTGCGACAGCTGGGTGAGGTTTGCTGATCAGGCGTCCAGGTTACGCATGATATCGAGTTGAAACTCTGTGTCGGCAAGGCTGTCAGCGGGATCTGATGTGGCATCCTCCCGACGTACTGCGTACTTGCCGGTGTGCTTTTCGTGGTACAGGAGCCACTCGTGAAGCGCTTCGGCTGCCGCATCCTCGGTTGGAAACACCCCTTTCGAGACGGCGTTTTTGATCAGAGAATCTACTTTGCTGATGCTGGCTTTGAGCATGGTCTCTCTCCTGTGCGTTGTGCCGGGAATGAGCATGGGCATGAAAAGTTTAGCATGGATCGGGGTCAGACCCTTAGGTGCTGACCCATAAATATCGGGGCCTGTGCTGGCAGGCTCTTGGTATGAATATATGCCAGACACTGATAAAGACTAGGGCAGATAAAAGTACTTTGGATTTGCGTCCCATACTTTTCGCTTGGGAATATCGTCTTCATCAATACCGGCCAGAACCTGAATGATGTCCTCACGTACAGGTTTACGCTCCAGGTAACCCCAATGGTCACCGATGCGTTCCTTGAGTGCCACATCATCCCGCTGACCGGCCCCGGTGGTGTCCATGATCAGCACGTTGGGGGCAAGATGATTGATGTTGGTGGGGCCTTTGCGTCCCATACGCTGCTTTTTGTTCTTGGTTCCCTGGGAGACCAGCAGCGCATCGTCTTCCTGGTTGATGTAGATATGTACGCGTTCGCACAGTTTGTGCAGATGGCTGAAGGCTTTGCCGGGCTCGAACAGATCATGATCGCAGTCGGCATTCAGCAGCAGAATCTCGCTGAACAGTGGGTAGGGTGTTTCTCCCAACTGGGCAGCAAAGTGGTGTAATACCTGGTTCCCCATGGAGTGTGCGGCGAGGTGGATACGCTGGCGGCAGGGGTCGTGATCACCGCTGTCAAACATGTCCGCATAGAACTGGTGAACCTTGCGGAAGGCTCTGCCCAAAATGGCGCCCGTATCAATAGCGTCGGGCTGGTCGTCGGTATATTTCCACAGCCGCCCGAGGGAAGGCCAGGAGACGTAAACCAGGTGATCGACCGTACAACTGGCACGATCCAGGTATTTTTTCTTCAACTGCTCTATGTGCTCGAGATTGGCTTCGAGGTCGTAGTTGAAGCCATGAATGAACACCAGGACATCTGAGCGTTGAGTTGTGCTGGAAAGCTGTTTGAAAAGTTCGAAGAAAAGCTTTCCGGTCCCGGTAAGGTCAGCGTTTTTCTTGTTGGCTGCCAGATCGCTGTAATCGCTGGCAGCCCGATCGGGGAAAATCTCGTAATCCTTACGGTCCGGGAAATACTCTGCCACCCGGAATGTGGGAGAGGCTTTTTCTTTACCGTTGGAGTTGAAGCGCTCTTTTTTGTTCTTTAGCTGAACGGAACGATTGCTGATGATGTAAATGCTCATATCGCTGACCCTATGCTTGTTATAAGGCGAAAGAGTTTTCCTTCTCTGACAGCGATACATCCAGAGTATGTAGCAACGACCTGTTAACGGTGGGTTCTGAACCTAACAGGTGATTTGGAGACGGTACCCTGATGATTCTAACGATAAACCTTGTGATAGAGAACCAAATATCAGGAAGGTTTTTTGTCGGCACTCTTAAACCGCTTATCCGGAAGTGGTGAATGTGAATGAGAAGCCGGCCTTTGACTGTACAGATGTCCGATTGGGATCAATACTTCTATTGATATGATATGTAGAAAAAAGAAATAGCTGTAAGCTCGGGAGCGTAGTATGTATTTGACTATTCGCCATAAATTACTGTTACTGGCCATTCTCCCCATCCTGGTAATTTCAGTTTGCCTGACTGTGGTTAATGGGATTCAGATGGATTCATTATCCTCTGCCACCACAGAGAAATTATCGACCTCGGTGATGGAAGCCAAGCGCGGAGAGCTGAAAACAGTCCTGCAGCTGGTTTATTCGCAGATTAAGGAAAACTACGAAGGCGCCATGGGCAAGTCCAAAATAGGACAGCAGTTGGCCATCGAACAGTTAAAGAAAATCACCTATCAGGATGGCAATCATCTTTTCGCATATAAATCAGACGGCTCCCGTATATTTAAAGGAACGGATCTGGAAGGTGTAGGGCAGTCATTTATATCGGCCAAAGACGGAGAGGGTAATGCCTGGGTGCAGAACCTGATCAACGCGGCCAAGAGTGGTGATGGATATTCTGAAGCTCGATTTGCCTTGGATGATGGAGGAACCTCCCAGCGGTTGTATTACAGTATCTGGTTGGAACAGTGGGACATGGTGCTGGGCACCAGTGTTGATCTGGATGCGATGCATCAGGCAATCGAGGAACTGGCAGCCTTTTCCGATGAGCAGGTCACGACCAGCCTCGCGTCCACGCTCACTGTGGTCGCGGTGATTGGTATTGTGGTTATTGGCTTGGGGTTGGTGCTGACTCACTCCATCACCAAACCGCTTTCCGTGATCACGGCATCCATAGAACAGATTGCTGCCGGCGGCGGTGACCTGACGCAAAGAGTGAAAGTATCGGGCAAGGATGAACTCACCCGGCTTGCAAGCCAGTTCAATACCTTCCTGGATTCACTGCAACAGTTGGTGAGGATGATTGCAGAGACTTCAGAGAGCATCACTAATGCAACGACGGAATCCTCTGAGCGGGCCAACCTGGTTAATCAGGCCATTGGAAGCCAGAGAGAGTCTACGGAGCTGGTAGCGACAGCAGTTAACGAACTGACCGCGACGGCGGCGAATGTCTCCGAAAATGCTGAACACGCAGCCGAGGCCAGTGTAGAGGCAACCACCCAAATTCGCTCGGCATCTTCCACCCTGGAGCAATCCTCCAATAAAGTGAAACTACTGGCTGACAAGTTGGATCAGGCCAATGCTCAGATCAATTCCCTGGAAAGCAGCGTGGGTGAAATCGGCGGTATTCTCGATGTTATCAGCGGTATCGCCGAACAAACCAATCTGCTGGCTTTAAATGCGGCAATCGAAGCCGCCAGAGCCGGTGAGCAGGGGCGTGGTTTTGCGGTTGTCGCCGATGAAGTGCGTGGTCTGGCTTCGAGGACGGCGGCCAGTACTGAGGAAATCAAGGAGAAGATTGCCAGGCTGACCCAGGAATCCCAGGCAGCTGTCAAACTCTTCGGGGAAGGCAAACAGGCCAGCGCCGAAGCGGTGACTCTCAGTGAAGAAGCCAATGCCGTACTGCTCTCGGTGGTCGAGGCGATCGAGAAGATCTCCGAGCATAATCAGATGATCGCGACAGCCGCCACAGAGCAAAACAGTGTAGCCGAAGATATCAACCAACAGATCCATACCATAGCGGAAGCCGCCACTGATGCTGCTTCACTGGCGGAGCAGAACACCGAGACCGCTCAGATCGTGGCTGGTGACAGTCAGAGCCTGCAGGATCAGGTGGGGCAGTTCCGTGTGTAAGGAAAGCTATCTCAGAGCCATAACGCCTGACGACGACATAGGGATGCTGAAAAGGGATTGAGCTAATCACTCACCAGCATTCCCATGTCGGTATCCAAAGTGTTCAAGCTCTTTGCATTTTGGTACGATTGTTGGCCAATCTACAATTTTCCAGGTGTTACCTCCGCGTGAAAAAATCAGAACTCATCAGTAAACGAAGCCTTGAAGACCAAGCCGCGGATTTGATCCGTGAGGCCATAATCAATGGTGAACTAACACCCGGTATGCGCTTGGTCGAAATGACATTGGCCAAGGAATATGGCCTGTCTCGGGGGACTATCCGGATCGTGTTGCATCAACTTGGTGCGGAAGGCTTGGTCACTCAGGTTCCCTATGCGGGCTGGTCTGTGGCGGAGATGGATGATCAGGATTTATGGGAGTTGTACACTCTGAGGGCAACACTGGAAGGTCTGGCAGCTCGGCTGGCGGCTGAAAGAATTACCCAGGAGGGTACCGCAGAGTTAAAGGCTTCCTATCAAGAGTTGCTGGAGCTTTGTGAGGGAGACGACCTTAATGCCATCACACGGGCGGATCTGGACTTACATAAGACGATTATTTCGTTGTCCAATCACAAGCGCCTGGCCCAGCAATATCGAATGATTGAAAATCAATTCTTAAGCTACATTGCGGCGGCAAATCGTACCTTTGATCCTCACCAGGTCGGGCGTACTCATGAGGCGTTGGTGGCTGCAATCTGCGCAGGTGATGGAACGCAGGCGGAAGCAGAAGCCATTAAAAATATTACGGGCTTTGAAGAGCTGAAAGGCGTTACGGAGGAGTAGCTCCACTATCTTCACAGAGCTTTTCTCATTAGCAGATGCTAATTCAAATTCTAAACCGCCGTATAGTTTCTTCGTTAACTACTATTCCCAGTCCCGGACCTGTTGGAACTGAAATCATACCGTCATTATCGATCTGCGGTCCATTTTCCGCTAGTTGCCAACGAAGTGGGGAGGAGGATGTCGAGAATTCAGCGTATTCGGCTTGGGGTTGGATGGCCAGAAAATGCAAATTGGCGGCTAGAGTAAGGTCGGTATTCCAGCCATGGGGAATGAGACGACTTCCCGATTCCTCTGCCATGGCAGCAATTTCTTTCAGAGCAGTGAAGCCTCCCACCCAACTGATATCCGGTTGCGCGATATCAATTTTGGCTTCCCTGAAATAGGGAAGCCATTCATCTGGTGCGGTCAATCCGGTATCTCCAGCGCCAATCGGAATTCCGGATGACTTTATTTCGATGAATTGCTCAATCCGATCAAGAGGAAAAGGTGCTTCCAGCCATTGAACGCGGCAGTGACGTAGTACCGGTATTAGTGGCTCAAGTTGTCCGCAATGGGAAAAGCTTGCGGTCGCATCCAGCATCAGTTCAAGCTTGTCTCCCACGTATTCTCGTGCGGTAAGCAATAGCTTTTCTGCCAGTGCGGGTTCATCCCGCCAGAAAGGATCGATCGCCAGTTTTAGTGCTTTGACCGGATAACGTAGTGCCTTCTCCAGAGCTTCCTGTAACTCCCCAACTGACCTTCCTAAAGGGTATACCGTGGTATAAGCGGGAAGGCGATTGTGTATCGGGACTCCAAGTAGCTCGGCCACGGGTTTGCCTTCCAATTTGCCGAGGAGATCCCACAGTGCGATGTCGACTCCACTAATGGCGTGCATCACCACACCACGCTGACCACAGTAGCTGGTGTGGTGATACATTTTCTGCCAAAGGCGACTGATATTGGTGGGATCTTCACCAACCAGGATGGATTTCAATCCCATTAAGGTGTTGATGCGAGGTGGTGCTTCCACAATGGCTTTAATGACTGACGGCAGACTGTCGACTTCAGCAATACCACTGATACCTGCATCGGTATGAAGCCGTATAAGACAGCCGTTATTAGTCGGATCGAGATCCAGCTTGCGCTTGTCAGGTACCCGGAGTTCAATAACCTCAATATCGGTGATTTTCATTCTCTATCCACCATTCACCGTTCATCGTTCGCCGCTCACCGCTCACCGCTCACCGCTCACCGCTCACCGCTCACCGCTCACCGCTCACCGCTCACCGCTCACCGCTCACCATTCACTAGCCACTAGCCACTAGCCACCGATCTGATATTGCCATAGCGTATGCTTTTGTACTTGCTTCCAGTCTATTTCTATTCCCAGTCCCGGTTTGGAAGGTGCGTGAACAAATCCGTTATCAGTGCGAATCGGAGTCGAGCAACAGGACTCATGACTTGTATAAGGCACTGGCTGTTCGAAGTACATGGCGTTCGGTATGGAAAGCATCAAATGGAGGTTGGCGGCCTGGGTGGGTGTGTAACCCCAGGATTGCAGTTCTAACGGTAATCCGTGGGCATGTGCCAATGAGGCAATAGTCCGTGCGGCAGTGAATCCACCTGCATAGGTGACATCCGTACGCAGAGCATCCCAGGCGTTCAGCTCGATACCCGGCTGCATTTGCCCCGGGGTCAACAACGTATTTCCTGCGGGCAGTATTGGCACTGTCGTTCCCCGGCGTAGTTCTGCGTAGCCGCTCAGATCCGTATCCGGTAGTGGCGCCTCAAGCCAGATGCAGTTCATGCTCTCCAACCGTTTAGCGATTGCCCGGGCTTCCCGCCGACAGTAGCGTTCTTCCAGATCAACCATAAACGCCAGCTCCATGCCAAACTCCCGGTCAATGGCATCAAGCAATGCGAGGTCTTTTTCAAGGTCGCACCAAACATGGAATTTGACGGTGTTGAAACCCTCCCTCTGTAATTGGCGCACAAAGTCCACATAGTCGGCAGGGCTATCCAGCAGCGGGGTACTGGCGTAGGAAGCGATGCGGCTTCTGCTTCCGCCAAGCAGACGGTATAGCGGAAGATTCACGGACTTTGCTTTCAGGTCCCACAGAGCAATGTCTATGACGGATTGAGGCTTCGGCGTCATACTGTTGTAGCGGCTCATCATCTGTTGCCAGATCACATCCGAGTTCCAGGGATTCTGCCCTGTGAGCTCTGGTAATAATGATTTCAGCGCCGCCCCTACTGCTTCATCAAAACAGTGCTCGGAGTAGGTCGTGATACCGGCAACACCTTCCAGGCCGCACTGGGTGGTAATCTTCAGTAGCGTCAGTGTCTCATAGACTTCACTCATATCAGCGGCCAACCGGTATCGGGTGACATCCGGACCGACGACAAACAGCTCAGCGCTTTCTATCACTAGATCTTTCATTATTTTGGTCCATATGAAATTGTCGGAAAGTTGTTCGCCGGAATCATTGATGGATGCTTCCGGCGAAACGATATTTACAGGCTGGCAACGACGGCAGGTTCTGCGTTGGAATCACTCTCTTCATTAAGTCGAGAAGGGTGATAGACGGGCACGCCACTTTTTTCGTCCTGACGTAACCAGCGCACCAGGGAAATTGCCATGAATGCGGTGATAAACAACTGGGGAAGTGCCAGGGTAATTGCCGCGGTTTGAAGGGCTTTGAGGCCGCCGACAAACATCAGGCTTAGTGGTAGTGCTGCCAGAGCAAAGGCCCAGAACAACCGTTGCCAGCGGGCGGGATGCTCATCTTCCTTGAGTTCGACAGTTGCAACGGCAGCCATGGTGTAGGCGGCAGAGTCGAACTGGGTGGCCAGGAAAATCAGCGCCAGAATACAGAATAACGGCAGCACAATTGAGGACAAGGGGAGGGAGTTGATCACCGCGATAATCGCCGTTGGGGCATCCTGCTCATTGAGCAATGTGGTGACAGACAAGATGTCGTTCAATTCCAGGTGCATGGCATAGTTACCCAGTGCTCCAAAGTAGGCCCAGCATCCGATGCTGCCGAAAACCAGCATTCCGGTAACCACTTGCCTGATCGTCCGGCCGCGGGAAATTTTGGCGACAAACAAGCCCATAAACGGACCATAGGCAATCCACCATGCCCAATAGAAAATGGTCCAACCTTCAGGAAAGCCTGAATTGGTGACGGGATCGGTCCAGAAGTTCATGTGAATAAAGTTCTGGAACATGAGGCCGATGCTGTTGGTGGTCGTTTTAAGAATAAACAGGGTTGGACCGGCAATGACAATGAAGACGAGCAGGGCAATGGCCAGCCAGACATTAATGTCACTGAGGACTTTGATGCCTTTTTTCAGTCCTGAATAAGCGCTGATGGCAAATATCGCCGTACACAGCAACATGACGAAAATGCTCAGGCCAAAAGAGTTCTCGATTCCAAAAAATTCACTAAACCCGGCAGCTACCATCGGGGTGCCCAATCCAAGGCTGGTGCCAACACCGCCCAGCAAGCCGAACATGAAAAGGATGTCGATAACCTTGCCCAATGGTCCGTGTACGTACTTACCCAACACGCCTTCGCAGGCAGCACTGAGTTTCAGTTCCGGCTGTTTCCTTACATGGTAGAGATAGGCCAGGGGGATCGCCGGTACGCCATAAAATGCCCAGGCCGTGATACCCCAGTGAAACATTCCATAAGTGGCTGCCCATTCTGCGGCCATGTCGGAATTGGGAGTTATCCCCATTGGGGGGGCTTGTAAATAGTAGGCCCATTCAATGGTGCCCCAATATAAAATGCCTGATCCGATACCCGCACAAAATAGCATTCCCGCCCAACTGAATGCGGAGAATTCGGGAGCATCATCAGGGCTTCCCAGCTTTACCTGTCCGAATCGGCTCATCGCAAGCCACAACAGTAACCCGACGGCGGCAATGCCACCCCAAAGATAGAGAATTCCGAACTGCGAGGTCATAACCCCAAAGGCAGCATTGATAAAGTCATTGGCCTGCTCTTGCATGACCAGGAGGGGAACACAGATACCGAGTAAGACCACTAAAGTGGCGCTAAAGGTCGGCCAGTCAGTACGAACACCCATCGTATATACCTCTTTTTGTTTTAGTGGGTAGTGGACTTCAAGGGTTGCCTTTCAGTCCTTCTGGCAGCTGGTGTGACAGCGTCAGTTGAATCGATCCTATCACCAAGATTGTAGATTGTCCATCAATCAGCAATTAAGAGGATTGCCACTAGCATCGATGGCGAAGGTGAGAAAAAGCCAACGACTTGTTTAACTGATTGATTGTGTGAAGCATTTCATTGTGTGGAGTTCTAGCGATTTGAGGAGCTAAAGATGTGAAGGGCTAAAGATCTGAAGGGCTAAAGATGTAAGCAGGGGGAGCGCGGTTGCACAGTCTTCTTCATTTTCGGGAAACAAAGGGAAGAGAACCTGAGGAACGTCGTTCCATCAGGCTTTGTCCAGGACCGGCATGGTGGAGCCGAGATAATAGAGTATTACAGCTAATAGATTGCTATTCGGCGGTGAGGCAATCAAAGCTACGCATAGAGGCCTAACTGTGTATGTCGGCGAAGCTGTATATAGAGACGAAGCTATGGATACAGAGGTGGTGGATGTCCTGGTCTTTGTCCATCAGGGCCACCTTCGGGACGTCCGCCGCCAGGCGGGTGACCATGCATGCGTTGTTGTTCTCTTCCCTGGAAAGATGAATCCACTTTCCCCCGGAAGCAATTATTGACCCAGGGAAAGCTATTGGTGATGTAGTAGCCGTATTGTCCATCAACGGTCATTCCATTACATTCGTCCAGGTCTCCCGTACCGGCCACATATTCATAGTCGCCACGAAACTGTCCGTCGTAGTTGTTTGTGGCGATGTTGCCGATGCCCGCTCTTGGCGTGCTGTAACCACTGACTGCCTGGCGTGGGCCACCGTTATTTTTAAGCTTGTAGCTGGGCTGGGCTTCGCGAATCTCTCCGGTTGCAGAGTCCTTGATGCAGCTACCATAAATCGGATATCCGTCTGCTGCATAGCCGATAACGGGAGAGGCTGCATCAGTATTTTCACAATGGGTTCTGAACATGGCCAGAGGGTTCCCATGATAGTGATACTTTCCATTTGGCTGAGTATGGGCGTTATGTTCGTCTGTCCCAAAATCATTTAACGGTGACATGGGGTCATATCGCCATGGGTGATCGGCAGACCGATGATCACAGCCTATCTTTTCCCGGCCCAGGGGCTCTCGGCCTGTGTCATAACATGCAGCAGCCAATAGATCGATCACCACACCGTTCAGCAAAACGGCTTCTGATGTGCCCAAAGCCAAGGGGGACGGCTTGTAGGCCGGCGTTGGATTAATCGGGAATCGGAACGAGAGATTTTGCTCGCTGACATTGGTGGCGAAATGGGCGCTATGATCATTGAAGTCGTGATTGGGGATGTCATTGGAGCGGACATAGCAAAAACGGCTGTCTGATGTGATGACAATGTCACCGGTGAAGTCTTTGGCGCGTTTAATATCTGTGACATTGGCATAGTAACTGCCGACATAGTGGTCACAACGGGCAACTCGATCAGTAAATATCGCATCCGTGATATCCACATGTTCTCCGCCATGTGAGCTGGCGACCGTGGGGAAGGTGGCTGCGATGATCAATAATCCGCTTGAAATAGAAGTCTTCATGATGCCCTTTCAATTCATTTGTTTTTTCTTATTGCACCACACAAATATGGAAGGAATATGGACAGAGAGGCCATTGCCTGCTGAGCAAATCCATTTTTATCAGTATAGACAGTGAAAAATGCGGACGGGGAATACTTGGGCTGGTGCCTGTCAGGATCCTGAACAGAGAAATAAACTGGAACAGACAGCAGAAAAGGGGCAGCGGGATGAATCTGCCGCCCCTTACATTGGGGAATAACGTTGGAAAGCTATCAGGATTTCTTCACGTATTGGGTCAGGACTTCTTCACGTATTGGGTCAGGATAACAATCCGTGTACCGTTGACGCGGCCTTCAATATGTTCAGGGTTGTCAGTCAGGGAGATTCCCTTGACCACGGTGCCCCGTTTGGCCACAAAGCTGGTCCCTTTTACATCCAGATCTTTGACGATGGTGACACTGTCGCCAGCCTGTAGAATGTTTCCGTGACAGTCTTTGTGCACAATTTGGTCTTCAGATTCAGACTGAATACCGGCTTCAGCCCATGCCTTCATGTCATCTTCCAGATAAAGCATATCCAGTAGATCCTGAGCCCAGGGCTCTGAGCTGAGCTGCTTAAGCAGGCGATAGGCCATTACCTGGACCGCCGGTACTTCGCTCCACATGCTGCTGGTGAGGCAATGCCAGTGGTTGGTATCCAGTTCTCCGCTGGAAACCTGGTCGTTACAGACGCCGCAGATCATGATTTCAATGTCCGTGCGATCGCCAGACGCTGTAAGGCTATAAACACCCAGAGACTGGTCAGAGCCGCATAGTTCGCATTGGCCGTTGCAGCGCGCATTCAATTCAGCTTCTGTTGTCATATCGGGCCTCCCGTGTAAAAGGGGGGCATTATCATCTTCTTTGTCCGACAAGAAAAGGGGGTGGTATAAGAAATGTACGCTTGATGAAGGGAATAAGGTGCCTCTCAGGACGAGACCCGCCCATTTCTCCATAGTATCGGCCATTTCTCCATAGTACCGACCATTACTCCATAGTAACGGCCATTGCGGCAACGTTTTAGTCGCCCACAACCGCAAGAGGCTTATGGGTAACAGGGTGTTGCAGAATATGGCTGCTCACCTCGTAAATATCTTTTAGCAGTGATGCGTTGATCAATTGCTCGGAAGGGCCTTCGGCGGCAATGCTTCCATGTTTCATGATCACCAGCCGGTCGCTGTACAGGGCTGCCAGTTGCAAGTCATGAATGACGCAGCAGATACCGATGCCCGCCGACGCAAGCTCCCGCAAATAGCGGAGAACATAGACCTGATACTTTAAATCCAGTGCCGAAGTGGGTTCATCCAGGAACAGAAATTGAGATTCCTCCTGGCAACCGGTCCAGAGCTGAACCAGAGCCCTGGCGATGTGAACCCGCTGCTGCTCACCTCCGGACAGCTCAAGGAACATACGATCGGACAGATGCTCCACCTGCATATCGATTAAGGCTTTGGTCGCCAGGATGCGCTGGTCTTTCATGGACATGGTGGACTTTCTGCTCTGGTTTTGCAGCTGAATGCCCATCAGGACCACTTCCAGTGTTGAAAATGGAAAGCTCATATGAACGGATTGCGACACCACGGCACGGCGCAGGCTGAGTTGTGACAGGGGAATGAGCTGAATGGGCTGCCCGTTGACCAGGATTTCCCCCTGATCAGGCACTATCTGACCGGACAGAGATCTCAACAGGGTGGTTTTTCCGGCCCCGTTGGGGCCAAGCAACATGACGATTTCACCGGGGTTGACTGAGAAATCCACATGGTGGAGCAGACGTTGTCTGCTCCGGAGTACGCTGATGTTTAGTGCTTCAATCATATTTCATCCCTGAATGAGGTTGCATTAACAGCCAGAGGAAAAAAGGCCCGCCGACGAGGCTGGTGACGATTCCTACCGGCATTTCCGAAGGAATAACCAAGGTCCTGGCAAGAGTATCTGCCAGTACCATGAGGCTGGCTCCCAATAGGGCCGATGCCGGTATCAACATGCGATGATCCGCCCGCCACAGGAGCCTGATCAGGTGGGGAACCACCAGGCCGACAAATCCGATGATGCCGGAGACTGCCACGGCGGCACCGACCAGCAGAGCGGATAGTATGATGACTCTGGTTTTCAGCACTTCCGTATCGGTTCCCAGAAATCGGGCTTCATTCTCTCCCAATAACAATCGATTGAGGGCTTCAGACTGGCGCCAGAGCAGGATGCCGGCCGGTATGGAAATGGTGGCAACCACCAGCACCGCAGGCCACAACGCCCCGCCGAAGCTGCCCAGCATCCAGAAATTCAGGGTGCGCATCTGCTGGTCGTTGCTGAGAAAAGTCATCAATCCTACACCGGCCATGGCCAAAGCATTGATGGCCACGCCAGCCAGGATTAAATGCCCGACGCTGGTCGTTGCCCCGATCCTGCCGACCTTGAATATGACCACGCAGGTCGTTATTCCTCCCACAAATGCGGATAGACTGAGGGCGTACAGACCGAAATATCCCGTACTCCACGGCAAGAATACGATCGTGATACCCACGGCAAGAGCCGCGCCGCCTGAAATACCGATCAAGCCAGGATCTGCCAGTGGGTTTCGAAACAGGCCCTGCAGAGCTGCCCCGCTCATTGCCAGACCAGCGCCGACCAAGGCTGCCAGGAGCACCCTGGGTACTCGGATGTGCCACAAAATCAAACCGTCCTGACTCGGTGATGTCCAATCTTCCAAAAAGCTCCAGGACAGCAACTGCCCCCAGGAAACGGAATAAGCCCCCTGGGCGATGGCAGCCACAAAGGTGATCAGCAGTAATGTAAGCAGAATCATCCAAACCTGGTAGGGGTTAAATCGGGACAGGACTGTCGTGGACATCAGCGTATCCAGTGTTGTCGGAGTTGTTCAGCTGCAGTGACGGTTCTTGGACCGAACCCCAGCAATAACAAGCTGTCCATGGCGACCACTCTTTTTTGCTGTCCGGCGGGTGTCAGTGCCAGTCCGGGAACTTTCAGCATTGAGTCCACACCACCCACTTGCTGAAGGCCCAGGACGGTTGTCAGAATCAGGTCCGGCCTTGCCTGCACAACGGATTCTGGGGTCATTGGCTTGTAACCTTCTACACCTGTCAGTGCATTTTCTGCCCCTGCCAGTTCGATAATATGATCAGCCGCTGTGTTTGAACCCGCGATCATGGGGGCTCCGCCGGTATGTTGCAGCACAAACAGAATGCGTGTGGAGTTTCCCTGCTCTTTGATATGTTGCTGTAAAACGAGTTCCTGTTTCTGGATGTCTTCGACCAACTGGCTTGCCCTTGAAGCTGCCCCCAACAAAGTACCCAACTGTTCGATATTCCGGTAAACATCGGTTAACGATTGGGGGGAGGAAAGGGTGATCCACTCAACCCCTGCCGTGCGGACCTGCTCGATAACCGAGCGAGGTCCTGCTTCTTCAGTGGCAATGATTATCCTGGGGTTGAGAGAAAGGATCCCTTCTGCCGACAACGCCCTCTGATAACCAACTTTGGGAAGCATTTCCGCTGCCTCGGGAAAATAGCTGGTGGTATCGCTGGCGATCAGTTTTTCCTCCAGACCCAGGGCATATATGGTTTCAGTGATGGCTCCGCCGATGGATATGATCCGGTCGGGAGAATCGGCGAACGGCCTGCCGGATTCTGAAGCCTCCGCATGGACTGCCTGAGAGACAGGCAGCATGAAAAGTGTCCATAGCAGGAGCCTTAAGCTGTGGTGCTTGTTTAACATGAAGCACGCTCCGAGCCCGTTACATCGAGGGATGCGAGCAGGCTCCTCCAGGACGCAAGTTCTTCTTGTCCCGGTTTGCGTTCACCAAAGAGGGTCAGTATCAGCTCGCGGTCTTCATTGAAACACTCCAATGATGATACGACACCATCGGCAGTGGGGCGGCGGACAATCCAGCAACTGTCTATCTCCTCCGTATTCAGGTGAAGGTTGAAATCAGGATCGAGAACATTGAACCAGGGACCCTTCCGCAACAGCCGGTGAACTGATCCGGTATGAATTTGAACAATACCGCCGTTACCGACAAATACCATGATCGACAGTTGTTGTTCCGCGGCTTGGCTTATTGCCTCCTCGACAGTGTGTACCGGTACTTTCAGGGCATAGTCATCACCCACCAGCGTCAGAGCTTCCAGGCGATCGATACCAAGCTTGTTGAGCATCGCGTTAAAGTGATGCACATCTTTAAGAGATGACCACGGGGTACGAAGCTGTTCTGTGGTGACCTGTCCGGCACCCGGGTAGGTCGGCGGTACTTTGGATTCAGGAGAGAATTTCGGTGCATTCTGCGCGCGAAATTGCTCAATCCAGTTCTGCCAGGCGTCCATGTCGGTATTATCTGTGGCGTAGACTTTGTGAATGGCTTCACCTTCACCGTCGAAAAACTGGATGCTGTGGCGGCATCCGCTGTCATCGCCATTTTTCTTAGGCTTGTCCTTTACTGCAACCGCCACTCGCCAGTGCTTGAAAAAGGTACGCAGATCGATCTCGCCCAAACACAGACCCATGGCGCCGTTACCTGAAACCTTAAAATCGGTATAGACCCCGTGACGTTCGTGAACCACCTGATCGTTACGGGTCAGAGCCATCACCCGTCCGACGGATTGCAGGGCAATCAGCATGTCACCAAAATCTGCTTTCAGTGGTGTTATCTGGTGTTCCAGGCCGGTCAACAACAACTCAAGTTCGCATACTCCCAGTTGTCTGGCGGCGTTGCGGATTCTTAGCCGGGGTTGTTCCTTACGCAGCTCGGACCAAGCTGCTTTGAGGTTTGCCGGCTGTTCCAATACTGTACTCATGAGGCCTCTCCCGGTTTACTCTTCAATTGCCATAAAACGGATGTTGGGGTGGCCGCTTACGCCGGTATCCGAGTAATAGTTGGTGATTTGCAGTTTGTATTTGGCGGCGGCATCGTCATTGGCGTCGGTATCGATCACATAGACCCGGTAGTTGGGCCAGATCTTGTGTTGTCCGGACAGGTCGTAGGCATACCAGGTATTGTTCTCGAATACACCAGCGCTGGTATCAGTACCATAGTAGGCTGTTATATCCCGTCCGCCGGAGGCAATAGGGGCGGTGGCGTTATTGTATTTGGTATCGTCAAACAGCTCAGTAAAGGCATATGGATCTCCCAGCGCGCCACCATTCCCGCTTCCGGACACTCCGCTGTTGGTCCACAGGGTCCAGTTGCGGCCGTCAATTTCTATCTTGAGATCCCAGGAGTCCTGAGTTTCGCAATCCACCGTCGCATCAGCGTCAAAGTCGAAGCAGGCAGTGCCACCGCTGACCGGAACGGTTGCATTGAATGTGGCACTACTCGTGAAGCTGTTTGCAGCTGCGCTCTGGACGTCGAATTCAAAGGTTACGTCGAGATTCCCTCCCGGAACGTAACTCAGGGCTGAGGCATAAAAGCGTGCGTAGCTGTTGCCGGTGTTGGAACGGAGCAGCCAGGCATTCCGGGTGTTCACACTAATGCTGTGGGTGGTCATGTTGTAGGTAAACCAACCCATGTCCAACGTCATGCCACTCAAGGTCCCCGGTATGGCAATGGCGCTGCTTTGGGCATCGGAAGAGAATGTCAGACCGCCGATATTTACACCGGCCAACAGATGCTCTTCTTCAGAGTTTGGTGTAGCGTTCAAAAAGACGTTGGCATTTGGGTCACCACCAGCCGTATAGAAATCATTCTGGGATACCGCCAGAGCGCCCTCAACGTGACCCGGCCCGGAAGACCCTCCGTTCATCTTGATCGACAGACGCCGGAATGCGATATGCCAGGCATTGGAGGTCTCCGCCTGAGCGTCGGTCAGTGCCACCACCTTGCCGGTATCGAGATTGAAGTAGGTATAGGTATCGTTGGCGCTGGCGTCGATGATGACGGAGCTATAAGGCTCGTTTTCATTACCATTGTTCGTCTCATCGTTCGCCAAAGGCGAATTTCCGCTGGAGCACCCCACCATGAGTATGGCCCCGGCCAGTGAAAGCGTCGGCAGGAGATGTCCGGTGGAGGTCGGATTCATTGGAAAGCGCAGGTTTCTATCAGCCATGATAATCAGCCTTCTGTTAGTCATTTGAGTTCATTTTGTTGTTTAGCCCTCGACACGTAGTCCGAGGTAGAAGAAACGACCTTCCTCCGGCCTTTTGTCCCTGTCGGCCTGGGAGAAATCGCGTTGGGTATCGGTCACATTGTCGATGCCACCAAATACGGTAAATGTGCCGTAAACCGGCTGGCTCAGTTTGATATCCAGCGTTGACCAGTCCGGAGATTCCAGACTATTGGTTTCATCGGTGTACTCTTCACTCTGGTATACCCCGTTGAGCAGCAACTCTGTCAGCCATTCGGGGTGTTGATACTTGATCCCGGCCTTGATCTGATGTCTCGGCCGGTTGGGTAGGGTGAGACCTGTGCGTTTGTCTTCACTTTCCAGAAAGGTGTAACCACCATTGATACGCCACTGAGGATTCAGAGGATAAGCCGCTGACAGTTCCACTCCGCGGGTTTCGGCTTCGGCGATATTGATATAGCTGTAGATGGCGACATTATCAGAGTCTGTATGGCTGAAAGCTGTCTCGATCAGATCGGTAATGTCGTTGTAGAAGAAATTGATATCCACATAAGCGCCTTTTCCGTTATTCGCGCCAAAACCCAGTTGCAGACTATTGGATGACTCCGGTTCCAGGTCTGAATTTCCCTGAACCATGTAGCCGATCTGGCTGTGATCGAAAATGTAGTAGCGTTCCTTCAGATTGGGGACCCGATAACCCCGGCCCACACCGGCGCGGGTAAACAGGTTCCAGCTTCCGGCTTTCGTGATTTCCTGGCGCAGATTAAGTTTGGGAGCCACATAATTGCCAAAGCCGCTATCGTGCTGCCAGCGAATGCCGGGTATCACTTCGAGTTTGTCTGTGAGGAAAAGGTCGTCCTGGATAAACCACTCTATGCTTTGACGATCAGTTCCGGGGTCCACCTCTGCAACACCTTCCTTGAACTGCTCGAGGGATTCATAGAAGTATTCCAGGCCACTGGTAAGAAAATGTTCTTCCCACACCAGATTGGACCACTCCAATGTCGTACGACGAGTTTCAAACTCCGCGGAGCGGTGATCCTCTTTATCAGCGGTTGAGACAATATCCTGATAGGTATCGTTTTCAAAACTCTCGCGGAACAGACTGCCTTTCCACTGGCCGCTGTTGCTGTCCACATTAAATCGACCGCCCAGTCTTATCCGGTCAGCATCCTCATCCTTGATTTTGGGAATGATTTTGCCACCGGTGTTGGCGATGGTCTGACTGTTGAGGTCTTCCTTGTACAAGTCTGCATAGATCTCATAACGCTGGGTCTCTGTGGGAGTCCACCCTAAACGTCCGCCTGCGGAATATCTTTCTCCTTCAGCCCCCTCCGTTGTCCAGGTACCGGGGGTTGCATCGAATCCTTCACTGGTTCTCACATCCAGATTCAATACGCTGTACCACTGTGAAGTGCCGGAGCTGATACGACCATTCAATCTGCCGGCGGCAAATTTGGCGGCCGCTCCGTCAGGATTGTCTTCCCCGTAGCTGCTGCCTTCTGCCAATGCTTCGTAATGCACTCCCTGATCCGCAGGCCGGGTAATAATGTTAATGACTCCACCCATCGCGGAACTACCGTAAAGTGCAGAGGTTGCCCCCTTGACGACCTCAATGCGCTCGATGTCCAGGCTACTGATCTGAGTGACATCGACGCTGGAGCCGGTGCTGGCCGCGACCGGCTCGCCGTCGATCAATACCTTGACCCGGTTGCTGTCCAACCCTTGCAGCCAGACTTCATAGCCACTTTTCCCATGAATACGTTTGAGCATCAGTCCGGGAATATCTTCCAGGGCTTCTTTCACGTCTCTGGCATGGTTAGCTTTGATGTCCTCGCGCGTAACGACTTCCGTTTTCACCGGTGAGTCAGATAGCAGCTTTTCTGACTTTGTACCGGTGACGACTACCGGGTTCATATCTACTGCATTAGCAGGGGATACGGTCTCTGCTAACAGAACTGGACTGGCCGACAGAACTAGAGAGAACTGCAGCAAGGAAATTTGCTTCTTCACGGAATCACTCAGAAAATTCAAATCAGTAAATGAGAATCGTTATCATTAAACGAATATTAATAAAGGAAGTCAATAATCATTCGCAAATGAGAATTTATGTTATTTATAAGAGCTTTGTTATTTAGAAGATTGGTGACATGTTGGGGCTGGTGTTATGAAGAGTTGGTGATATGAGGAAAAGCAGGGAGTGATGATAAAAACGTCGTAGGCGATGAGAAGTATTCGATGGAAGCCACTTAATGAGAGGTGGGGGTAAGAGGTTCTGGAGGAATAGAGGTAATGGGGAGGAGATATATTGGGGAGTATAGATGATGGGGAGTATAGATAATGGAGGAGACGTGTCAGGTACCGGTGTAGCAGAGATTGATTGCTCGCCATTGCATCAGCAGTTTGTGGTAACTGCAAACATCCTGGTAAGGATCCTGATTGTCCGGGTGCCTGAGAATGGACTCAATGAGGAGGACGATCTGCTGAGCGGTTGTTGCGCTGTGATGGCGCAAATAGCTACGCAGCTGAAAGCTGAGTTGCAGCTTTAGAAGCTCGATCGAATGATGGGGAACCGAGTGATGAGGCATGAGCACTCCTCTGCGCCGACAAATCGCTGTTGAACATTTGAGAATAATTATCATTGGCATCTATGGGTGTCAAGATCGAATATGGCGTCTTTATGAGTTAGATCAGGAAATGTAAAAATTTGAATTTAATTGTTGCAAATGAGAATCGTTATCAATAAGATCTGTTCTGCATCGTCCCTGATACTAATTTCATACCCGTGCGAGAAGGTATTACCTACGTAAGAGGGACGACTGACGAAATTCAAGGATGAACGCCGGGCAGGGAAGCCTCTCTTCATTCGCCCAAGTTGAAAGTGCAAAGGAAATGAACATGAAATACAGGATGGAGCCGACAATGGGTAGCAATAGTTCTAATTCAGATTCTGAATTTCCAGCCTGGTACAAAAATATCAGGCCCGGCTTACCAGAGATAGCTGTGAGTGCGGTTGTGCTGGTGTTTTTGGCACTTGCCGCGATGTGAGTCGCTACAAAGTCGGATTCTTTTCTACCCTTTCAACGTAAGGGGCTTTCCACCTGCTGACTCAATTAATGATGTTGACTTCTTGAAACTGGAAGTCAAATTTTCCACCCGTGATCTGTCAAAAGGTCAGCTTTTGACTTAAGTCAATTCCATAAGAATGCAAATAAGTATGATTCTCATTAATTTGAAGTTGATGAGAGAGACCGTTACATGCATTCTGCTTTTTCTTTGTTCCGTTATGGTGTGATCCCGGCGATAGCCCTGGTGACTGCGGGTTCTGTGCAAGCACTGGAATACCCTATTGGCGAGCCTCAGGAGGTCAGTGGGCTGGAAATCGCAGCGGTGTATCTGCAACCGGTCGTTATGGAGCCTGCCATGGGGTTGCCGGCCAAAGAAGCGGACATTCACCTGGAAGCAGATATCCAGGCCCTGGAGGACAATCCCAATGGTTTGGTGGTCGGTAGTTGGGTGCCTTATCTGGGGATCGAGTTTGAGCTGACCAAACAAGGGGATGACACCCCTATCAAAGGCGAATTCCATCCAATGGTCGCCAGTGATGGCCCGCACTATGGCTCCAACATCAAGCTGAATGGGCCGGGAAAATACCATCTTACGTTCCTGATCACCCCCCCGACCACCCATGGGATGAGCTTCATGCGTCATATCGATCGTGAGACCGGTGTGGCGGAATGGTTTGCTCCGTTCAAGGTTGAATATGATTTTGTCTATGCCGGCATCGGCAAGAAAGGAGGCTACTGATCATCATGCCGAAAAGCCTGGTTATCTATGTCCTGCTGTTGCTTGGTGTCGCTTTCCGGGCAGGGGCCGCGTTACCAGAAATAGAACTTGAGTTGCAGGATGGAAAGTTGATTCCGGATCGATTGGAAATTCCTGCACGGACCCGGGTCAAAATTATTCTGCGTAACACGGGGCAATCTGCCGCTGAGTTCGAAAGCCTGCGTTTGCGACAGGAAAAGGTTCTGGGGCCGGGCGTGACGTCGTTTGTGGTGATCAATCCGCTGAAGCCCGGGGAATATGAATTCTTCGATGAGTTCCATTTACCAGACGCCAAGGGCGTGATCGTCGTCAAGTAGGAGTCTATTGTGGAGCAGGCTATTTTTATCGTCTGGCGTGAAAGTGTTGAAGCATTGCTGGTGATCGGCATCCTCTACGCCTGGCTGAGTCACCATCAGCGCAGTGGTCTGCGCTACCTGTACCTTGGCGTGGTTGCCGGAATCGCACTGGCGGCAGTATTGGGAATGACGTTGCTTGGGTTACAGCAACTGGTTGACGGTCTTTGGCAGGAGCTGTTCGGCGTCGGCATGTTGTTTGTTGCTGCCGCGCTGATTGTTCATATGGTGTTCTGGATGCGCCGTTACGGTGGCGGTCTGGGAAAACAGCTACAGGACCAGGCGCTGGCAGCGGGGGATGGCTGGGCTCTGGCGATGCTGGCTTGTCTGGCGATTGGTCGTGAAGGCTCGGAGACCGTTATATTCCTATATGGCATGAGTCAGGTACAAAGCAGTATGGGTGACTGGCTGCAGTTTCTGACAGCTATCGGAGCAGGAATCGGTTTGGCGGTGATCACGTGGGCATTGCTGCAACAGGGAACACGTCTTTCCTGGAAGCTGTTTTTCCGCTTTAGCGAGATCATGCTGCTTTTGCTGGCGGGTGCTCTGGTCATCGGAGGCACTGACCGGTTGATCGGGCTCGGGCTGATTCCGGCCGGTATCGACCCTGTCTGGGATACGTCTTCGTTCATTGACGACACTAGTCGAATGGGGGGCATTCTCGCGGCGCTTACCGGATACCGGGCCTATCCTGCATTGACGACTGTTGCCGCCTTTGTTGGTTACTGGATGTTTACCTTGTGGCGATTGAGAGCGGTAAGCCCAGCAGGGCAGAATCGCGCATGACCGCCGAACGCATCATGGCCACCTGCCTGGAAGATGAGCCTCCCAGGTCGTTTATCGAGCGAGCGGGAATATGGTTACGTGACCATCGCTCTGTGATCCAGAAAATTCAATGGGCGGTGGTGTTGCTTTACGCGGCTCTGGTTATCGTGCCCGCCTTCCTTCCTCTTCCTGCCTACTATGCCCATATCTGGGACAACCTGACGCTGTTTGCCCAGTTTTTGTTTTGGGGAATCTGGTGGCCGTTTGTTCTGATCAGCATGGTGTTGTTCGGCAGAGTTTGGTGCGGAGTATTTTGTCCTGAGGGCTCCCTGAGCGAATGGGCCAGCCGCCATGGGCAGGGACGGAGCATTCCCCGCTGGATGCGTTGGCCGGGCTGGCCTTTGGTGGCATTTATCATGACCACGGTATACGGGCAGATGATCAGTGTATACCAGTATCCCAAGGCAGCCCTGCTGATACTGGGAGGCTCCACCCTGGCAGCGATTGTGGTGGGGTTCCTGTTTGGCCGGAATCAGAAGGTCTGGTGCCGCTACCTTTGCCCGGTGAGTGGCGTATTCTCGCTGCTGGCGAAGTTATCCCCAGTGCATTTTGTCGCAGATTCCGGTCAATGGGCACGTTACCGGCAGCAGCATCAACGGCTGCCAAAGGTTCAATGCCCAACCTTCCTGCCACTAAAGCAGTTGGATAGTGCCAGTCCCTGCCATATGTGCGGACGTTGTGCCGACCACCGGAGTGCTATTCAACTCAAGGTGCGTCCTCCCGGCTCTGAAATTTCCAGTGGGGCCACTGAGGCAACCCATTGGGATTTTCTGTTGGTGGTGTTTGGTCTGTTAGGTGTGGCGGTGGGGGCTTTTCACTGGAGTGCCAGTCCCTGGTTTGTCACATTGAAGCAATCTCTGGCTATGGCGTTAATCGAGAATGATTGGATCTGGCCACTGGAAACCCATGCCCCCTGGTGGTTGTTAACCAATTATCCTGATCAGAATGATGCCTTTAATCTGCTCGATGGCGCGGCGTTATTGATCTATATCGCGGCAACCACCTTGGTTTCCGGCGGCGTGTTGAGTCTGTGCCTGGGGTTGGCAAACCGGGTGATAGGAAGATGGTCGTTCCAACGTTTATATCATTTGAGTCTTGGCCTGATCCCGCTGGCAGGTGCCGGAGTATTTCTCGGCTTGTCCGCTTTAACCGTCACCTTGTTGCGTGCGGAGCAACTACCACTGTTTTGGGTGCAGGATGTGCGCGGATTGATATTGGTCGGAGCTGGTGGCTGGAGTCTGTGGCTGGGCTGGAGGATGCTCGGCAACCATGTCAGTGGGTTGCCCAGAGCGACCGCGATGCTGGGATACGCGGTCACGGTCGCCTGGTCGATGCTTGTATGGTGGTGCCTGTTCTTTTACTGGTGAGGGAGTTCAGGATCTGTTAGCAGATCAATTGAACTCCTCCATAAAATCCAGGTTGAACTGATGGCGGACCATGTTTCTGTGGCTGGCCCAGAGCTCAGCGATCTTCTCCTGATTGCATTTCTGCCGATCCACCAGAACACGGGTTTTCAGCTCACCTACTGGCTGTGTGGTGGGGCACTTACTGAACACGAACTGGTTGCTGATCAGATCCATAAAAGGACCGGATTTACTGGTCGGCATGATGAAGATCAGCTGTAACCCCAGCGTCTTGGTAAGGTAATTGATGACTTCACGGGAACGGGTTTCATCCATTTTCGAGAATGCCTCATCAACCAGCACCATACGCAGATGGTTGTCACCCTCCCCAAAGCGGAAAGCCGAGGTAATCGCCGCCGAGCGAATAATGTAGGCCGGTGTTTCCAGCTGACCGCCACTTCCGGTTCCGTATTGCGATAATGGAATCCGCTGTTTGCCTTCGGGTTCTTTGTAGATTTCGTAGTTACGGTAATTTCGATAGTCCGAAATCCGCTCCAGTTCCCGCATGGCTTTTTGTTCGTCATCAGAGAGCAGCATGCCCATCATCCGGTCGCGAACCTTGCTGGCTTTTTTGCTGAGTTCCGCATCAAACAGGGTGGAGCTTTCTCCCAGATTGGGCAGGCTGATGACTTCTTTAAAGAAATCCCAGTATTCCTTGAACTCCGGTACCCAGGTCCAATCGAAGCTGAAGGACTCCCGGTCGGCCCCGAAACGGTGATGCTCCAGTTCCCGGTTCATATCCTCCAGGATCTTTTTACCGTCGTTGATGGCTTGGTAAATGGCATGGCACAGGTGAGTGACGAAGGTATTGTTGAAGGTGGCCTTCAACACCGTCAGCTTCTCTTGCTTCTCCACCAGGATGTTGTTCTTCAGGCGGTTACGGATCATCTCGGCTTCGCGGCAGACTTCACAGATCCGGGTGAAGAAATCCCGGTTATGCAGATGGTTGTAGTCCGGCATGTAGGCGATCTGATCACCAAGCTGACTGCTCTGGTTATGTTCAATGAGCTTGGATTCAAACTGGCGGGCCAGGGATTCGATATTGCTTTGCGACTCCTGAAGTTCCAGATGGAGCTGGTCGCTGCGGATACTCTCCGCCTGGTCATCTGCCTGCTGCAGGCGTTGCTCGAAATCGAAGTCAGGCCACAAAGAAACCAGGGAGCGCAGGTTATCTTCTTTCTCATCCTGGGCTGACTCTGATGTATCCTTGGCATCGCTGAGTCGCTGGCATTCGACTTCAATCTGCTTAAGCTCCGCCAGCAGGCCGCCTTCACGTTTGATCAGGCCTTCTGTTTTTTGCCGCAGGGCTTTGTCCTGGGCTTTGAGGTCAGACAGTTCCTCTTCCAGTTTCTCAAAATCACTGAGATCCAGTTGAGACAGACGCTCCTCCGCTTCACGGAGTTCCCGGTGCAGACCGAGCATGGCCTTGAGGCGATCCGCATAGGTGAGCGGCTTAATCTGATCTATGGCCGCCAGCAACTGTTGAAGATGGCGATAATAATCCGCTGCCTGCTGATGTTCCTGGCGAATCTGTTCCAGCTCCCGCTGCTTGGCTTCCAAAGCCCTTTCCCGTGCTTCCTGGCCGAATACCAGTTCACTGTCGTCAAGGTCGCAACGGAACATACTGTAGGCGCCGGAGCCCAGGCCATTCGCGGTAATACCGCGACGGGTCATGCGTAACTCTTCTTCCGATTTGACTCTGACCACATTGCCGTAGCTGGCGGTCAGGAAATATTTGGCAGTGGCATGAGTGAATTCCATCACATTGATGACGGATGCCTGGTCCAGCTTCATCCTTTCACAGTCCCGGCGGGCCTTCTCACCCTGAATAACGCGGGCACCGTTACCGCCTTTCATATTGCGGACGATTCGAATGGCTTCTGCTTCCCAGTCCGGGTCCACAATAATGGAGTAGCGGGCACCCCCGATATATCCTTCGATGGCTTTCTGCCAGTTGGAATCTTTAACTTCAACAAAGTCACACAGGACACAGGCGTCTGCCTGTGGGCACTCCCGTCGGATGGCTTCCAGGGCCATTTTTACCTGATAGGGATAGGTGACCTGACGTGTTTCCAGGCTGTCGATTTCCGCCTGCTTTTGCAGCCTTTGCTGTTCAAGCTTCTGATTCAGGCTTTCCCGCCGGTGCAGCATTCTGCCCACCTGATCCCGCAGGCTGGTGCCGTCAGCGCGCAGGTCTCCATCGTGCCAGTAGCGCTGCCACTGGTTGGCCTTCTGCTGGATTTGGTAAGCCTGATCCAGATGGTTTTCCAGTGGTGCAATATCCACCCAGTCTTTGCCGAGCAGTGTTGCCAGATCAATCTTGCCCGACTGCCGCATCTGTACAAACTGCTGGGCGTGAAGCTGAAGCTCCCGCTGTCCCAGCGCCGGCAGCTCATTGAGTACCTTGAGGTCTCTCAGCAATGCCTGAATCTGGGCAGTGGCGTCGAAAGCCTTGTCCAGTTGATGATTTTGTTCCAAGAGTTGTGGAGCCTGCTCGTGCAACTGCCGGTTGTGCTGGCTGATGAGTTTTTCCAACTCGTCTTTTTGCTGCAGAGGCTGATGGCCCATGCGTGACGCGGTCAGTTCCAGAAGGCGTGATTCTACTTGTTGGTGACGCCCTTCCAGGGTCGCACGTTCATCCAGATTGGATTGCTTCTCGTCTTCCAGTTCCTTTTGTCGCTTTTTCGCCCCAAGGTAGGCTTGCTGGTCAGACAGATACTGGTGCCGGGCCATAATGTATTGCCAGACATTCAGATCGATCCAGGAATGGATGTAACTTTGTCCATAGGCATTCGCGTCCGACAGTATCTGGATCGCATTCTTAAGCCGGTTGGCTTCACTCTCCATGCCGTGGATGGTTTTCAGCAGATCAGACACCGAACGAATCGCTTCGCCCAAATCCTTTTTCTCCAGGATCTCATTGGCCACAAAATCGTTGATGCTCTTGACCGGTTTGTAAGCCATAAAGCGGGAGAACGCTTTGGCCGCATTGAGGGCCTCGCGCTCAGAGAGTTCGCCGGGTTTGCCTCGAACGATGGCATACAAGCGCTTCAGATAAGCCTTTTTGGTGTCGTACTGCTCGACATCATGGTTTTTTCGCAGACGGGAGATAATTTTTTCCAGCGGCACGACATGGGTGTGACCCTGTTCATTTTCCACCAGGAAGTCACTGAGGTTCAGTTCAGCATTCGGCACGATCAGGAAGTTCAGCTCCATCTGGCGGGCAACCGCTTGATGACCGGCCTTGTCCAGCTGGGCTCTGGTACAGATCACGGCGGTAAAAGGCGCTGCCGTTTCACCCTGGGTCGGGTGAAAGCACACGGCGATATATCCGTCGGTAACACCCAGACGCGCGTAACTGCCGTCATCACACCCCAGAACATAGGACGCCAGTGTCCTGACCTGCTTGCCGCCGCGGCCCCGCTGGGTGGTCTCATCCTGTCCGGGGTTATAGGTAAACAGATAGTCGTGGGCTGCCGTCAGGGCGGTTTGTATGGCATCCGCGGCGGTGGTTTTACCGGAGCCGTTTCCTCCTGAAAGCAGATTGACCGGGCCAAATTCAAATTCGGTGTTAGGAATGTTGCCCCAGTTCACGAGGATAGATTTTTTAAGAAACATAGAGACCGTTCATAGAGTATTGATAAGTCACGGGAGCGTGATCAGATACGGGATTGCAGGAATTCGGACAGAGTCGAAATTTCATCGCGCTATTGTAGTCGTAATGACGGGTGTGACCAAGAGGTGATTGGTTTCCGCTTTTTTGTTTAAGTGACAAATTGTGCGTCTGCAATCACCGGTATGGATGATCAAGGTTCAGTCGGGCCTAGCTCGCATCATGGAATATGATGCCCATGGCATACCGATTCCCTGATCTCAGGCGACTTACTCCGTGTCGCATGTTCACTTTATAAACTCCTCTGGTTCCCTGTACAGGCCTGTGATGTACCGCAAACACCACGGCATCTCCCTGATTGAGCGAAACGACTTCCGGCCTGGATTGCATTCGGGGGCGTTGCTCGGTCATGACGAACTCGCCGCCGGTAAAATCTCTACCCGGTTGGGATAGTTGCACTGCCACCTGCAGGGGAAAAACATGGCTTCCATACAGATCCTGATGCAGGCAGTTATAGTCTCCGGCCTGATATTTCAGTAGCAATGGCGTTGGGCGACACTGACCGACGTTGTGGCATTCGGCCAGGAAGTCATCCAACTGCTCCGGATAACGGGATTCCACTCCCATGGTTTGGTTCCAGCGATTGGCGATCGGGACCAATTTTGGATACAGGCCTGCGCGCAGTTGATCTACCACCGAGGGCAGGGGATATGAAAAATACTGATACTCGCCCAAACCAAAGCTGTAGCGCTGCATGACAATTCTGCTGCGAAACAGCTGTTCCTGGGCATAGAGTTCCTGAAGCTGCCGACAGAGATCTGAATTGAGCAGGTTTTCAAGGACGCTGTAGCCCTGACGGTCTAATTCTGTGGAAACCCGTTGCCAATCGATCTCTGCCACTGTGGTTAGCAGATCGGTGGCTTCAGTGCGTGGCAGCGATTCGACTTCAGCACTCATAATGCTGTGCTCCCTTCGCTTTCCTTATCCAGAAGTGCCTGTTTGCGCTCGACTCCCCAGCGGTATCCGGACAGTGCCCCGTCATTCCGAACAACCCGATGGCATGGAATGGCGACCGCCAGTGTGTTGGCCGCACAGGCCTTAGCGACGGCGCGGGCCGACTTCGGTGAACCAATGCGATTGGCGATCTCAGCATAGCTGGCGGTTTCACCAACCGGGATCGACTGGAGTGCCTGCCAGACTCTTTTCTGGAAAGCGGTCCCTCGAATATCCAGAGGCAGGTTCAGGCCGATGCCCGGAGCCTCAATAAAGCCGACCACTTTGGCGATGATGCCTTCGAAAGCTTCGTCTCCTCCCACAAGGTTGGCCTTGGGAAATTGGTCCTGCAGCTCCCGGGTTAACCTGTCCGGATCGTCGCCGATAAGAATGGCGCATACACCCTGGCCGCTTTGGGCTACCAGAATGGACCCCAGACTGCACTCACCCACGGCAAAATGAATATTGGCCTGGTCTCCCCCACGGCGATAGTTTCCCGGTGACATGCCCAGAATATTCTCGGAACGCTCGTAGAAACGGCTGTTGGCATTGTAGCCGGCGGCATAGATGGCATCGGTAATCGAGTCGCCCTGATGAATATTTTCCCGCACCCGTTTTTCCCGCTGCGCCAGGGCGTAGGCCTTCGGGGTCAGGCCTGTCATTTTTCTGAACAGGCGATGAAAATGATATTTGCTCATGCCCACTTGCTCAGCGAGTTCTTCCAACGTTGGGATAGTCTCTGCAGTCTCCAGCAAGCGACAGGCATGGGTGATTTTGCCGGCCTGTTGTTCGGTGATGGATTTTGTTGCCGGGTGGCAGCGTTTGCAGGGGACGAAGCCTGCCATCTCAGCCTCTTCTATAGAGTCAAAGAAACGAACATTTTCCAGTTTGGGCAGCCGGGATGGACAGGTGGGGCGGCAATAAACACCGGTCGTGATCACCGCATAGAGAAAGGTTCCTTCTGCTGCCGGGTCACGGTTCTGCACCGCAATCCAGCGGCTGTCCTGTTCTGTGAGCTGCTCTTTTGGTTGGAGGTGGGAGGTTGGTTTTGTCATCGCCAGGTTCATGATGATTCCCTACTGTTATTGCATGGTACATCAAACATAAACAGTAGGGGGAAAGAGGGCTCTCCGAACCTTGCTTTTAAATTCTAAAAAGCCAGACCCGACGTCTGGCTTGAATAGTCAGCTGAATGAGTTCTGTGGTGCTAGGCTATATCGGAATTCGCGGGCTCTTCTGTGATGTCGTCCGGCTCTTCTCCACGCAGAACGGCCAAGGCTTCGTCGCTGACAAAATTGACGATTTGCGGACGAATCCGGATCCAGCCTTCGCCGGCATCCAGGTTATCTTCCTGGTTATACTGAATCAGGCGTAATTGGCGAATGCGTTTGAGCAGATTGCGGCGTTCAGTCAGGTTCTCCGGCAGACTGCGTTGCAGCAGGTTCTTCATGGCGATCGCCAAAGCCTCAAAGCTGAGAGTCACTGCGCCGTCATCATCCACCTGACCTTCTCGCAGAGCTTTGTCATATTGGCTGCGCAATACCAGTACCAAAGCCACTTCCTGCTGATTGAGTCGAGCCCTGAGGCCGCTGTTGAACGGCTGATTCACCTCATCGCCCAGCCCTGGCACTTCGGCCCCGGGTGGGTAGGCGCGGACATAATGGAACTGGCGGTCATGCAGCACCCGGATTGCCATGATGCTGAGAAAATCGTCCACCAACGTGTCGATGCGCAGGTAGCGGTCGTATAGCCCCTGTTCCACCTGACTTTCATCCCGGCAGATGATGCTGTAATCCAGTAGTCGCAATACCAGTTCGGTAAATTCGCTGAGTTGCAGACCGCGACGGTCCAGTTCCTGTTCGAGCGTTTGGCTGATAATCATGATACTTAGGCTTCGCCGGATAAATTGTCTGGTGTTTTAGAGCGGACTTCGATGATGAAGTCATCCGCTTGATGTAGATAATCGTTGGTGAGGGTATGACCTGTGGGTTCGATAATGAATTCGTAGTCGCTGGAATTTCCATTGACCGAGGCCAGTTCAATCACATGTGTTGCTGCCAGCAGGTCAGGGGCCGCTTCGATTTTCAGGTTTTTGGTATGCAGACGCTGGCCACCGGAAAGGGCTCGCAGCATAAAGGAGCGGGTATTATCGTCGTGAATGACGAATGCCTGATCCAGTGCATTGCGGATAAACAAATCTTTCCTGGCTCCCTGGTCCAGGTCTTCCAGGTCTGCCACCCGGGTATCCACTTCCAGCTTACGGCGGCCTTCCCGAATCACGATTTGCCTGGGGTCTATCAGGCCGACCTGTAAGTTGGCCATCATCTCGCCCGCCAATTGCAGACGTCGGTTCTGTTCATTCAATGAAGCCTTGGTGAGATCCTGGCATACCTGCACCATGTCGTTGTGGCGTTGGCTGGCAAGGTAACTCATCTGGCGAATGATGATGTCCGCCCGGCGGGTAAAGTTGCGCAGTGCGCCGCGAAGAGCCGGCAGCATGATCTCACAGGCATTCGACAAACGTGTTTCGATTCCGTCCAACAGGCTCCAAAGCAGCGATTGGCCGACTTTCACCTGACCGGGTAATAGTTGGCGCAGCTTGGCTTCCGCCTGGGCTTTGCTGGATTTGGGCAGAGACCGGATTTCCAGTATGAAGCCGGTAATCTCATCCCGGTGTTTTTCCACCGAATCGGCGGAAAGACGAACAGACAGATCAGGTTGAAAGCGCTTGTCCATGAAGTCAAAAAACTCGTCACTGGCTTTTTGAATCAGTGCCGTGACTTCAATTTCTTTCACCAGCTGGCGTTTGCGCTCTTCCAGTTCTGTGATGATGTCTGTGAAATCGCTGATGATACGTTCTGAATACTCGTAGGCATCCAGCAGATCATGCACTTCCCCTTCATCCAGAAACGCCCGCAAGGCATTACGCGTGTTGCGCGTATTGCGGTGACGGGTACGCAATGATGACCCGCTGAGCTCGACAAAAGGTTGGGTAAACAAGCGTCCTGAGCGGGTAAAGTGGTAGCGGGCCTGCAGGCTGACTTCATCAACCTGCACCTCCAGCCAGCCGTTTTCCACAAGATTGTTGAGTATCCACAGTGCTTTATCCCGATCGCTACGGAAACGACTCTTGCTCTGGGAACCGTCGTCAATATCCGGCGAAAATTCACTATCTTCGGCAAAAAGTCCTAATTCATTCTCGAAATCGAGTTCAGGGGCGCGGGCCAGGGCTGTCTGAAAGAGTTCCAGCATCTGTTCCTTACGCAGGGCGTGCCCGTAATCTGCCATGCTGGTATAAAAACGCAGGTACAGCAGCTTCAGGCATTCAACCACCATTTCCCGGTACTTGCTGGTTAACGGACGAAAAAACTGCGCCCGTTCCGGGTGGAAAAATACGTTGTCATTCGATTCTGCCAGATCGGCAGAAACAGGGCGTTGGGGAGAGGATGGTTGAGACATTCAATTGTGCAGGGCTGTGGGCGAACTAAAGCGCCTATTATAGGCGCTTTGTCAGGAAATCCTACCGCTACTTTGTAGTCGTTGGTTAACTGCTTGGTTTGCCTTTGGAAGCTGGTGTTTTTACCGGGTGCCGGAGAGGCACCTGTAGAGCTTACTTCAGGAAAAAGAATGCAGACAGCGCGGCAAACACTATGACAAAACCTATCACGGTATACAACAGTACACCGCCGCCACCGCTACTGGTCTTCTCGGGGGCACTATAGGACGGCTGTTCAGAAGGTTTGGCCGTTTCCGGTTTGGGAGCGGGTTTGGGACGCGGAGCTGCCTTGGCGGCTTTTGCCTGTGCAGGTTTTGACGATGCCGCCGCAGGCGCGCCGATCGAGCCGGGCCGTACAATGGTCAGATCTGAATCATCAATCGGTCCCGTGACGGTGAAGTTCACCACATCGAAGCGCAACTTGTCGCCGGGTTTGGCTCGACCCTGGGTTATCCGTTCACCGTTGAGGTAAGTGCCGTTGGTGGAACCAAGATCTTTGATCAGCAGATAACTGCCCGCTACGGTGAGTTGAGCATGTTGGCGCGACAGGTGGGATACCGGTACGGTGATATCACATTGTTCATCCCGGCCGATAATGACGGATTCCTTGATGGGGTAGAACGATTGTGAGGCCCAACTGGCTGTGGCCTGTAATCCCCATTCATTATGTTCCTGAACCAGAGGTTCTTCGGGCTTGTGTTTGTGCTCGGCAGATGGGTGGACCACTTTCAACTTGGTCTGCCCCAACTGGATCACATCACTTTCCTGGATTTTGACGGCTTTGTTAACGCGCTTGCCGTTTACGCCGACCAAATACTCGGGTTTCAGGTTGAGCAGGTAGAGTTCATCGTCCTTCAGGCGAATTTCTGCGTGAAAGTCTTCGATATTTGGCTGGTCGATGACCACGTTATTGTCGGCGTGCTTGCCAAACCGCAGGCGAGGTTCGACCAACCAGATACTTTCCCGGCTACCGTCAACAAATTGAAGCTTTAACATTTGGCCATCTGCCTCTAGTACCAATCCTGATAAGGGAGGGGCGAGAAATTTTATCCTGCCGTGATTTTTACTTACCAGAAAACTAATCTGGTCTCAGCATATACCGCGATAGGATAAATCCTTCAGTACAACAGTATAGACCAGGATCTAAATCTGAAAACCCATCTATACTGAAGTAATTAGTTAAAATCAAAAAATTTTTTACTCCCAAGATCAGGGATTTGGAAATAATGCAGTCAGCTTTTGCCACCCACATGGGGCAACGTCGACAAAACCAGGATAACGGCCTTTTGGACTCCAGTTTGGGGCTCTATGCCGTCGCGGATGGTGTCGGTGGTGGTGACAGTGGCGAGGTCGCCAGTGCCAGTGTGTGTATGTCGCTTTATAAACAGGTCGTCCAGGGAATAGATCTGGAAGATGCCATTCATCATAGTCACCAACTATTAATGCGTGACCATAGCGGCGGTGAGCGCGGGTATGCCGCCTCCACCATTGTTGCCGTCAGGGAAAATGGCAGTCATTTGCATTTGTCCTGGGTAGGGGACAGCCGGATATATTTGCTCCGCAATGGTGAGTTGAGTCAACTCAGTGAGGATCATTCGCTGGTGGTTCAGCAAAGCAGCAGACTGACGCCCGAGGAAAGCTACCGTATGCGCCATGTGCTTACCCAGGCGGTAGGTGCGGCAGGCGAAAATGGGTTGCAGGTGGATGTCAGGGACGTGGACCGTCAGCAGGGCGATCGATGGCTGCTGTGCAGTGACGGATTGCATGGCGTGGTCAGTGATGCCGAATTGTTAGATTTTCTGAAGGCAGATGGTACAGTGCAGGAAGTCGCCAACCGTCTTGTCCAAAAGGCACTGGACAACGGTGCGGATGACAATGTGACAGTTGTGGTGTTGGACGACGACGAGCCTGTATCAGATGTTGCACGACAAGGAGATGTAATGAATCCCGTGACAGACGATATTCGCAGGGAAAGCGTCAATACGCCGCAACGCCCCTGGCATTACATGGTACTGGGAGGAGTGCTGGCATTGTTGCTGTTTTTGGCAATGATCTGGGGGCTTTGAGACATTGGGTTTTTTGAACAGTTGGGGTGTGAATTGAAACTGTTAGGGAAAGGCGATATCTGATCATGGCTTGGCAGGGGTATAAAATCGTAGGAAAACTGGGAGAAGGTGGAATGGCCACAGTTTACAAGGCCATTCAGGAATCTTTGCAGCGTCCTGTCGCCATCAAGATCATGGCGGCCAATTTAAAAGACCACCCGGAAATCAAAGAACGTTTCGATAAAGAATCTCTTATCATCGCCCGGTTGGCGCATCCTCATATTATTCACGTGATAGACAAAGGCATGACCGGTAAAGGGCGGCCGTATTTTGTCATGGAATATGTGGAAGGCATGTCCCTTGAGGATGCCATCAATCGGGGCAAGCTGGATTTTGCAGCCAAGATAGACACCATGGTGCAGGTTTGCAAAGCGCTGGCCTATGCCCATAAGAACGGCGTTATTCACAGAGACATCAAACCCGGCAATATTCTGATCGATAAGGAATGGCAGGTGCGCATGGCCGACTTTGGTATTGCGCACTTTTATAACCCGGAGGCCGGAGATACCCTGCATACCGAAGCAGAAAGCGTTGTGGGTACTTCTGCCTATATGGCGCCGGAGATACGGGTTAATCCGGAAGCCGCTTCAGTCGAGAGTGATGTTTACGCTCTCGGAATCACCATGTATGAACTTTTCACCGGGGTCTGCCCTCAGAACAATATTCCGCCACCCCGGAAGTTTGAGCCTGACATACCGCCGGGATTGAATGACCTGATCATGCGTTGTCTTGATCCTGATCCGGCAGAAAGGCCCTCTTCAGCCAATGAGGTCAAGAATACCCTGTTGCATCTGTCCCAGGGAGGGCACTTAAGTCGGGCACAAAAAGAACGGGCGGCGTCTAATTCCAAAGGTCTGGAATCGCAGTTTTCTCTTTTGGATGTGTTGAAGGAGAACAAATACTGTTCGGTTTATCTGTATGAGGATCTGGCCAAGAAGAAGCTGATGGTGGTGAAAAAGCTACCGGTGGACGCGCAGGGACTCAAGGAAAATAAGCTGCTGAGCCGGCTGACTCATCCAACCATCGTTCCTATCCTGGGTCTTTCCTATAACACTGAAGGGGTGACCTTGATATCCGAGTATCTCAATGGCGGTTCGCTGGCTGAGCAGATGCTGTCACCAGTGGATGAGTTAGCGATGATGGAATGGGCGTACCAGATTGCTGATGGTTTGGCCTTTGCCCACCGCAACCGGATTTTTCACGGCAACCTGCGTCCTAGCAACGTATTATTCGATAGTGAGCGTCAGGTAAAACTAGCCGATTTTGGTTTGAAAACCCATTACCTGGATTCCGAAGAGCCTAACTGGTATGAAGACCCCAAGGCCCAGGGAGCTTCGAGGGACCTATATAGTCTGGGGGCAATCTGCTATCACGCGTTAAGCGGAAATCCTCCTACATTTCGCAGCAACAGGCTGGTTCGCAGCAAGCGTTTTACGGAATTGTCACCCAGAGTGCAGGAGGTTGTGTCACGACTGCTTGATCCCCAGGAAGATAAACGTTATCCCAATGGCGATATCGTGGTGGCGGATCTGAAAGGCATTGTCAAAAAACTCAAGGAAGAGCAAGCCGAACAGCAGACCAGGGAGCTCAGGAGGAAGGTCAATAAGGCCGCCGCCGAGGTTCGCAAACAGGAACGCCCGCCGATCCGCTGGAAGGCATGGATATTTCGTATCCTAGTGTTGGCGCTGATAGCTGAAGAGGTGGTTTATGGCTATGGCTATCATTATCTAAAGCCCCATGTTCTCCTGTATGTGGAAAAACTGAAGGGTACTGACGCCTACATTGAATGGTCCGGCCAGGGGAAGGACGGTAAGTTGAATTGGTAGTGAGAAGTATCGCTATCGACTGCTCACTAACCAAGTCCTGCCTGAAATAACGCCTGTCGAATGAACACTCAGGCACATTTGTCCAGAGCCTGTGGGGCCACATGACGAATTGCCGTCACTTCGATTAATTTATCTATCTGACTGATCAGATTATTGATCGAGCGGTGACCTGCCACCGAGAAACTCGCCTGATAGAACTCACCCTGCATTTCCAGTTGCAGATCCTGCACCCTGTATCCGCGTACTCTGATCATTCGTAAAAGGCGCTCAATGGCACCGGTCTGGGTGCTGAACTGGCATTGCAACTGGTGGATCTCTGCGGGAGTGTTCATGGTTGTATACCTTCTGTTTGTCTTTGGGGGTTCTGGCTATTTGATTAGTCTGTTTATCCGGTTGCTCTAGTTATCCTACGGTTCCGACCTGTTCGGTATTTCGGGAAGCCGGCTCAATCATTTCATCGTTACCTGCGCCTGGCTTAACGATCGGCCACACGTTGGTATCCGATTCAATGCAAACGTGCAGCAACATGGCCCCAGGGTAGGCGAGTAGTGTTTCAATACCGCGTCGCATCTGATGTCTTTGCTCAATTTTCAGAGAATGTAATCCAAAGGCGGACGCAATGTTGGTGAACTCCGGATTGTCGGATAAATCGATTTCGCTGTAGCGCTGTCCGTAAAACAGCTCCTGTTGCTGTCGGACCATGCCCAGACGCTGATTATCCAGAATGACAATTTTTATCGGCAGGTCGTAACGCATGATGGTGGCCATTTCCTGCAGATTCATCATGAATGAGCCGTCCCCGGAGATATTGATGATTTTGGCGTCAGGCCGGGCAAACTGAGCTCCCATGGCCGCCGGGAGACCGAATCCCATGGTTCCCAGCCCCCCACTACTAAGATGTTGGCGGGGATGGTCGAAGTCCACATACTGTGCTACCCACATCTGGTGTTGTCCTACGTCACAAGCGATGACGGTATCGCTTGGGGCCAGCCGGGACAGCAGGTCCAGAAACTCGGGGCCGTCGATTGGCGCCTGTTCGTCAGGACTGGGAGTGGGAATAAAGCCTTTGCATGCTTTCAGCTCCTGGCAGTGTTGCCGCCAACTATCAATGGGTAACCGGTCGTTGAAATGGTTTTGCATTTGCTGCAAGAGTTCAGGAAGCTCCCCGTGCAATGAACAATCGACCGTCTTTATTTTGTTGAACTCGCTGTGGTCAATATCCAGGTGAACGATCCGGGCGTTGGGTGCAAAACTGGTGGCTTTCCCTGTCGCCCGGTCATCGAATCGAGCGCCGACGGCTATCAGGAGGTCGCAATCATTTACCGCTTCATTTGCCGCCCGCGAGCCGTGCATTCCCAGCATACCGAGATTCAGTGGATGATTTTTACCCGGGTTGCCGATGCCTTTCAGAGTCACTACCTGGGGGATACCCAATTCATTGGCAAAGTTCCGCAAGGCTTCGATGGCGTTGGCGGCAATAACTCCGCCACCGCTGTAGAGCAGGGGCTTTTGTGATCCGGCTATCATGGCGGCGGCCTGGGCTATCAACTCGCTGGTGCTGATGCCTGGTTTAGTACCCGTTTGATCGGCCTCCTTGGTATGAATCTCAACGGAGAGGTTCTGCAGCAGGATGTCCTTGGGGATATCAATCCATACCGGGCCCGGTCTTCCGCTGGTCGCCAACGATATGGCCTGCTGCATGATTTCGGGTAAATCATCTGCAGACTCAACCAGGTAAGAGTGCTTAACGATCCCCAGAGTCATGCCCAGGATGTCGGTTTCCTGGAAGGCATCTGTGCCGATTAATCCAGCAGGCACTTGCCCGGTAATCACCAGCATGGGGATGGAATCCATGAAAGCATTGGCGACACCGGTGATTAGGTTGGTGGCACCGGGACCGGAGGTGGCAACGCAGACCCCCAGCTGTCCTGAAGCTCGGGCAAAGCCATCAGCAGCCAGGGCGGCTGCCTGTTCGTGACGGCAGAGAATGTGTTCGAGGGATGAATCAATTAAGGCGTCATAAAGTGGCATGATACAGCCACCGGGATAGCCGAAGATGGTTCTGGTTCCGTAAGCTTCCAAAGCGTTGATAATTGCTTGCGCGCCGTTCATGGGTCTACCTGTTTATGCTTTTATGTCTGCAATGGTTCTTTCCGCCTGACCCGGGGGCATAAAAAAACCCCCGGTTCTTTCGAAGCGGGGGTTTTCTGAAGTCTTACTTTATTTTTGATTCAGCAACGACAACCCCCGCAATGGTACGACGACCACCACGACTAGGTTGACGACTAGAATCAGGTTTTGCTTCATGGGTTTAAACTTTAGTTACCGTAAAAAATAAAATCGATGAGGCTGAAATATAGTCGTATTTCCCCTGGTTTGACAACCCCAAAGTGCAAAAAATGCTCACGTTGTCAGATTGGAATAAGAACGTGATTAAACTAACAAAAATATTATTGATAAACATTCTCATTTAGATTAAGATCTTTTCAGTGTTTGGTATTGACCATGTTTGGTTAAACATATCTGGTTAAATAAGTATCTACAGAGGATATGCATTCATGTACGTGTGCCTGTGTAAGGGTATTACCGACCGGGATATTCAGCGGGAAGTTGAAAACGGTGCCCGCCGCCTGAAAGACGTTGTTAACAAGCTTGGCCTGGCCAAGGATTGTGCACAATGCGTCACGGTTGCACGCGATGTATTTGAATCTCTCAAGTCCACAGTGCGTGAAGACATGTTTTACGCCGCATCGGTCCCAGCGCCCACAGCTGCCTGATCTCCGAACAGCAATATATCTATGACGCTATTCCGCAATGGAATGGCGCTATATCCTGAATCCATTTCTTTATCCTACCCTTAATGTAAGCAACTAATGTAATCAACATCACCCTCTGCTGAATAACAATCATAGGGGAAGGTATGTCTGTTTCCGAAAAGCCCGTCATCTGGATTACCGGTTGTGCCAATGGTGTTGGTGCACAGTTGGTCAATCACGCCATTAGTCAGGGTTATCTGGTGGTGGCGACCGATATTGATCTGCCAATGCTTGAGATCCGCTGCCGACAGTCAGAATGGCCAGAGGATCAGGTGTTTCTGTCTCGCCTTGATGTGCGGGCGGAAGGCGAGTGGGGGGAATTGTATGATTTGCTCATGCGCAAGTGGGCCCGCTTGGATGTTCTTATCAACAATGCCGGTGTGATTCGACCGGGTTTTCTGAAAGATGTCCCCAGTCAGGATCTGGATTTTCATCTGGATGTGAATCTCAAAGGAGTGGTTCTCGGTAGTCAGATGGCTGTGCGCCATATGCTGAAGACTGATGCCGGCCATATCATCAATATTGCTTCACTGGCTGGTGTTGCGCCGGTTCCCGGTTTGGGGTTCTACAGCGTCAGTAAGGTGGGAGTACGTGCATACAGCCTGATTCTGGCCCAGGAGCTGGCTGAGACCGGCATCGATGTGACAGTGCTTTGCCCGGATTTGATCAAGACAGCAATGTATGATCTGCAGCTGGATTATCCGGAAGAAGCTGCACTGACTTTTTCAGGTGGTCGTGCCTTAACTGTCGAGGAGATTGCCGCTTCGGTGTTTGGCAATATCCTCAGGCACGCACCACTGGAAGTGGCGCTGCCTGTATACCGAGGTTGGCTGGCCAGAATTGCTAATCTGCTGCCAAGTTCCGCAGTGTGGATGTCCCGTCGTTTACGCAAAAAAGGACGTGAGCGGATTTTAACCGTTCGTCAACGGGGTTAATGATTCGCCTGCAGGTAATCGGAGACAAAGGCGAATTCATTCTGCATGGCTTCCTCTGTCTTGCCGGCGACAAACTCTGCCAGTTTTTTTCCAACGATGGGAATTTTGCAGTCAAACTTCAGGGTGATGAGATGGGTGCAACCTTCACCGTCCGGGATCAGTTGAATATCGCCCGTAATAGTGACGGGAACACCTTCGATGGAAACCTTCAATTGGGCGTTATAACCCTGGGATCCATTATATTCCCAGCTTTCCTGCTGGATGAGTGTATTCCAGTCTGCAATGAATTTTTTCAGCATTGCCGGGGCTTCTGCCGGAACTTCTCGAACCACTTTAAGCTGAAAATGCTCTTCTGATTGTGCACACTGCTGGATGTCTATGTTGCGGGAGCCGAGGAATCGCTGTTTTTCCTCGATATGCCTGGGGTTTCCATAGGTTTGATAAACGGTCTCTACACTGTAGGGAAAATGATATTGTCCCTTGATGTTCATCCAATACCTCTTCTTGTTTCAAAGATTTTCTTTTTATGTAAGGGCAGGTGTCTGCTGTTGTGCTTGCATCATGCCTGTATACGACGACGGACTGCCTGATGGTGCCCGGGAACCATAGCAGCACTGGGGGAGAACTGACAACGAGGGATCTTCGGCTTTGTTGCCTGGGTCGCAAGCCTTTGCAATTCAGCTTGACCAATGGGGGAGTGTGTGAGCACCAACCCACCGGATATTGACCGGGTGGGTTGGTGCTAGATCGCTATCAGGCGTTTTGCTCGGCCGTTTGGGAAGCAGTTGATTCCGCTTCGGACTGCACTTCCGTCAGAGCCATCGTGATCTGTTTCTTATCCATATCCACTTGGGTGATAACCACTTCAACAGGTTGCTCCAGGCGGTATTGATGCTTGTCGCCAATGTGCTGGAAGTAGGTGCCATCGAACCGGAATTTCTCTTTCAGCTCGCCCAGGTTGATCAGGCCTTCAATACCGGTGTCATTCAGTCGTACCTGGAATCCGGCACCGTTAGTATGTTGTACGGTACCCTGCAGAGGTTTGCCTGTCAGAGTCTGGGCAAATTCACACTTCAACCAGTTCTCTGCGCCGTTAACCGCATTACGGCCGTTGCGCTGAGCTTCCTGCAGGCGCTCCACCATACGTTCATTGATGCTGGGGCTTTTGCCGCTATTCAACGAAGCCTTGATCAAGCGGTGGACAGTCAGGTCCAGGTATTTCCGGATCGGGCTGGTGAATGTGGTGTAGGACTCCAGTCCCATCCCTGCGTGGGGGGCGGGTGTCCGGCTCAGTGTTCCCCGGGCCAGCAACCGGCTGGCAATCGCTGCCAGAGGGAGTTCGGATTTCTGCACTTCTTCGCTTTGCATCAGAGTCTTGAGACCCTGCCATTGCGTTAGCACGCTGGCGTCGAAGCCAGGGCACTGTTCACTCATGATCTGTTGGATCTGTTCAATCCTTTCTTCCCGGAATCCACTGTGAGCCATATACAAGGCCGGCTTGCAGTGTTCGGCAAGGTAGGCCGCAGCACACCGGTTGGCGGCGACCATAGCTTCTTCCACCACACCGTGGGCGGCATTGCTCACTTTGAGAGCGATATCGGTGACTTTCTTGTTGTCATCCAGTATCAGTCGGTATTCGGGGCGGTCTGGTGTAATCAGGCAATCCTGCTGACGGCGTTGACGCAGGGCATCGGTGACAGCCTTCAATGTGGATAGCTGATCAGAAAATTCGTGGGAGCTCTCTTTTCCATCCAGAACGGATGCGACATCTTCGTAGCTGAGTTTGGCCTTGCTCTTGATGACCGCTTCTTCAATGCGGCTGCTTTCAATGTTGCCATCCGCTGAAATCTGCATGGTGCACATCAGTACCAGACGGTCTTCACCGGCCAGCAGCGAGCAATAATGGTTTGCCAGCCGGGGTGGCAGCATGGGAACAATACGGTCCGGGAAGTAGTGTGTTGCGCCAAGACGACGTGCGTATTTGTCGATATCACCGCCTTCTTCCACCAGACTGGCCGGATCAGCAATCGCCACCTGTAAAGTCCAGCCGCCATTTTCCGCAGCAGCGGCATGAAGCGCATCGTCCATATCCTGGGTGGTTGCTGCATCAATGGTCAGGAATGGCAATTCACGATAATCCACACGGCTTTTTGCCTGTTCTTCGAGAATTTTCTGTGCCCGTTTTTCGTCAAACCGTGCGGGGTTTTTGGCATTCAGGTTGAATTTGGCCAGCATGTAGTCAACGGGTAATCCGGGCTGACCGTCTTTACCGATAATCTTTACCACCTCGGCCTGGGGTTTGCCTTCCTTGAATGGGTGTTGCAAAACCCGGCACAGAATGTAGTCGCCAACCTCTGCCTGCTTCCGCTTTTTGGGCGGGATAAAAATCCAGCGGCTCAAACCGTTAAGATCCGGATCGACAAAATGTCCATTGCCGCGAACCAAATAGCGGCCGACAAAATATTTCAGCTCGCTGTCCAGGCATTCCACTACCTTGGCGACATCGCGACCTTTCTCATCCTGGCTCACTTCCGCCAGGACTTTATCCCCCGGGAAAACTCTTTGCATTTCGTCGGGATTCAGAAATGCCTCCCGCCCTTCTTCCATAGTGACAAACCCAAATCGGCCTGGGCTGCCTTTCACAATACCTTCAAAGCGGTTGTTGGCTTCACGCAGATCCTGTTTGAATTGCTTGAGTTGTGACAATACGTCGGAATTTAACATGGGGAAATGGACACTCTGAATCTATGGACGAGAATTGAAAAAATTGCTCTAGCCTTTCACGGTTTGCGGATCGCACACGTGTCAATTACTGGGAATTTACCGGTGCGAGTTCATAACACGGCGCTCATGTTACTCTGAATAAAGCGGGGGATAAAGTCTCTGAAGCCTTAAATGGCGCGCATATCATGTAAATAAAAGCTTCAAAATGTGCACTTTCCGGCATTAAAAACGATAGCCTTACTCTATATTAAACGAGTGTTTGAATTTCTATTTGGCCGGGATAGGCGTCGAAATTCAAGATAAAAATAACCTCAAAGAACAAAAACTGAACCCAGCCGGATGCCATGTTCGGCAATACGGTGGGCTAAATATAACGATAACAGTTTAATGGAGAACTCTCATGACTGGTGGCATCCGTCGTGCGCTATTGGGCCTGGCGCTTTGTGTGACTGCGGTTTCTGCACAAGCCGCAGAAAAGCGAAACTTCTGTATTTTTGATCCTCTTGGGGCGACCGGTCCCATTTTTAACCTGACCAAAGCAACCAAAGTGAAGGCGCTGGGTTGGGGATATGATCTGGACATGAGTGCTTACACGGATGAAAAAATCGCGTCAGATGATTTTAAGGCCGGACAGTGTGATGCCGTATTGCTGACAGACGTGCGTGCCCGCGAATACAACCAGTTTACCGGAACCCTGGTAGCCGTCGGCGCGATTCCCGGATACAGCGAGCTGGAGACGGTTATGCAGACTTTGGCCAGCTCCAAAGCGGCCAAGCTGATGCTGGAAGGTAAGTATGAGATTGCCGGTATTGCCCCGGCAGGTGCGGTATATGTTTTCCTGCGGGATCGCACCATCGATAAAGTGGAAAAAATTCAGGGCAAGAAAATCGCCACGCTGGATTATGACCCGGCGGCAGTGACCATGGTTCGTCAGGTGGGGGCTTCGGTTGTCAGCGCGACGACTTCAAGCTTTGCAGGAAAATTCAATAATGGCAGCGTGGATGTGGCCTATGCGCCCGCGGTCGCCTACACCCCGTTGGAACTCTATAAAGGCCTGGAGCCAGACGGTGGGATCTTCCACTACAATTTTGCGCAAATGACTTTCCAGGTAGTGGTCCATGCCGATCGCTTCGACCGGGAATTTGCCCAGAATATGCGTGAGTATTATCAAAGCCGGTTTGCTGAATTCATGGAAATTGTGAAGAAAGCGGAAGCGGAAATTCCTGATACGACCTGGGTTCGTCCAAGCCGCGAAGACGCCGAAGGTTTCGACAATATGTTGAAGGAAGTGCGTATCTCCCTGAAGGAAGATGGTATCTATAACCCTAAAGCGTTGAAGCTGATGCTGAAAGTGCGCTGTCACGCTGACCCGACCAAGGCTGAATGCGTTGACGGCCGCGAGTGATTGGATAATCCTCGAACGCTGAGAAGAACCGGCCAATGTGCCGGTTCTTTCGTTTAAAGCGGCCTTATTTCTCGCATTGAGCCTTGATATAGGCTTCAAAAGCGTCTTTTATCCGCAGGAACAAAGTACCCTGGGACGATTTGAGTTTCCTGCCATCCAGCTCTGCGACCGGAAGCAGCCCGGCGCCACTTCCTGTCATAAAACAGGCGTCTGAACTATAGACATCGTAGGTGGTCAGTGAGCGCTCCTGCACCTCAATATCTAGCTGTCGTGCCAATTTCATCACCGTGGCGCGGGTGATACCGCCCAATGCACCGTCGCTGCATGGTGGCGTCAACAAAGCACCATTCAGTTCAATAAACAGGTTTTCGGCCGTGCCTTCAGCAATGCACCCTCTTTCGTTAAGTAGGATGGCTTCATCGGCATTGGCCGCGTTGGCTTCGATTCTCGCCAATACCGAGTGCAGGTAGTTCAGGCTTTTGACCCTGGCATCCAGACCTGATCCTGTCATGCGTCGAATAGTCGAGGTAACCAACTTCATTCCTTCTTCCCTGGCTTTCTGGCTGGCAAGGCTAAGCTGGTCAACGATGATAAACAGGTTCGCTTTGGGGCAATGACGGGGATTCAGGCCCAGGTTTCCTGCACCCCGGGTGACCACCAGGCGCAGATATCCGGATGGCTCTCCGTATTGGCTGATCAATGTCTCAATCGCTGTTTCTATTTCTTCCAGCGTATAGGGCAGCGTCAATTGGATCGCAGTGGCCGAATGCTGGAGACGCGCGAGGTGCTGATCCAGGTGAAGAACCCGCCCATGATAGTACCTTAGGCCTTCGAAAATACCGTCACCATAAAGCAGTCCGTGGTCCAGGACCGGGATAGAGCATTCGGTGGTGGGTTTGATTTCCCGGTTCATCCAACACAGGCTGGTGGCGGTCATTATTGTTCTCCTCAGAAGTAACCAATAAGTAATAGGGGACGGACGTTGTGGATAAATGTTCTAAGCAACCAATAGCGAATAAGTGGCTAATAGCTAATTAGTAACCAGTAGCGATAAACAACAAATTGAAAGTATGCGTGGCTGTTAGAAATCGATATAGATAAAGAAAAATTAAAAAAAAGCGGTACAGTTTGGGGTGGTCTGTTACTTTGTGATGGAAAATACGGAGGAAAGCATGGTGGAAGAGGAGACGAGAGTGCTTTGAAGCGATACGAACTGGTAGCTGAGCAGATAAGGGAGCGCATTCGGGAGGGAGTGTACTCGGCGGGGCAGCGCATTCCTGGGACCCGGGACCTTGTGCAGCATTTCTCTGTCAGTGTTTCCACCGTCATGTCGGCTCAGCGGTTGCTCGAACGTGAGGGCTGGGTGGAGGCGCGCTCACGTTCCGGTTATTACGTCCTGGCCCGGTCTGATTCCGGGCGTCAGCCGAAGGCACAGACGTTCATACCCAAACCGATACTGGTATCAGATCAACGCATGATTATGAAGCTGGTGCAGACGGTTCAGGATCCGTCAGTCCTTGCGTTGGGAGCAGCAGTCCCGGATGTTGAATATTTTCCGCGATTGGCGTTACAGAGGGCCTATCGCAGTGCGCTGCGGCAGCAGGGCAAGCGTCTGGACCAGTACAGCTTTCCACCAGGTATTCTCGAGTTACGTGAAGCATTGGTATCACAGATGGCGGATGCCGGTTGTCCGGTCGGGCCGGAACAACTCACGATCACTGATGGTTGCCACGAGGCATTGAGGCTGGCGTTAAGATCCGTCACCCAGGCCGGGGATGTGGTGGCTGTCGAGTCGCCCACCTACTACGGTGTATTGCAGCTTATCAATGCCCTGGGGCTTAAGGCGCTGGAAATCCCGACGGATCCACAATTGGGAATCAGCCTCAGTGCTTTGAAACTGGCGTTGGATCAATGGCCGGTGAAAGCCGTTCTGGTGATGGCCAATTTCAGTAATCCAACCGGTGCCACTTTGTCTGATCAGGACAAGCTTGCCCTGGTGTCCATGTGCCAGCAGCGGGAAGTGCCCCTGATAGAGAATGATGTATACGGAGAATTGGGGTACAGCGCTCTGAGGCCAAGGGCTCTGAAGAGTTTTGATGATAGTGGCCAGGTACTCTACTGTGCCTCGTTCTCCAAGACCGTATCCCCGGGGTTACGGGTTGGCTGGATCGCAGCGGGTAAATGGCTGGAGCAGGCAAACTATCTGAAGTTTACCAGTAGCCTGGCCACAGCCACCGTACCGCAGATGGCATTGGTCAGTTATCTGAAGGATAGCGATCACAAGCGGCACCTGCGGCACTTAAGCCAGCAATTGCAGGTTCAGATGGAAAAAGCCCGGCAGTGGGTGCAGGATTATTTTCCGGAATCCACCCGAGTTACCCGACCTGCCGGAGGCTTTGTTCTTTGGGTGGAGCTGCCTCCGGTGTATGACAGCGATCGTCTCTATCACCTGGCGTTACAGCAGGGAATCAGTATTGCTCCGGGAAGCCTCTTCAGTCCTTCGGGAAAATACCGTCATTGCCTGCGCTTGAACTGCGCCATTCCTCAGGAAAAATTGCAAAAGGCGTTGTATCAGCTGGGGCAAATTCTGTCCCGGTACGACGGCAGCTGAATTACCAGCCATAACCGAAGGTGGGATCGACGAAAAACATCAATCCGGTAAAACAGGCCAACATCAGAAAACTACTGATAAAAGCATGGAATCCTGTTTTGTAAGCCCCTTCTTCATCCTTTTTTATAACAAAGCGGTAGATGGCCATGCCGCATAGCCCAAGAATAAACAGGGATACTACGGCAAAGCCCCCATTGATGACCTGCATCTTCAGGATAAAGTCCTCGCGGGCTGCTTTAGCTTCGGGAGTTTCATCGGCGTACTCAATAAAGGCCCCGGGGATCAACGGGTGGGCATTGATTTCAATGGTATGGTAGTAGAAAGGCCAGAAGCGTCCACAGCGGGCCAGGATAGGCTCATCAACCTTCTTCGTGGTCAGCGCATTTGCTGCAAACAGGGGAGCCCCACATTTCTGAAACTCGAGGTTGATTTCATCAGGCGTGTTCACCTGTACGCTGCGTTCAACACTGACAGGTGACCAGCCGGTCAGATTGAATAGGGTATATTCCAGCAGGCTTAACCCGTAGGCGATGCCCGCATACATAAACACCAGGAATAACAGACGCCGTAGTACGCTGGCGTGCTTGGAAGTGGTTTCAGTCATGATGGTTGATTCTCGTTGTTATTTTAATGATGAGCCCATCGCTCTGTTGCGCCGATACGTCAACAGATCCTGGAATCAGTGCTCTTGAAATGTATAACGCCATGGAGATAAATCCAATGCGGCTTTGGTTGCAAGAAATGTCTCTCTGGCTTACCAACTGCCTCTCCGGCTCACCAACTACCTTTGGAGTCCGAGCTTTTGATGCCAAGGCTTGCTCCGGTGGCGTCTTGCACAATGGGGCAGTTAACCACAATGTCGGTGCGGTGTATGGTAACCAGTTGCTGCTCTTCAGCTTCCAGAATGGCCTCTTCCGACGTGAGCTGGTGAGGGGCTGTGCCGGGATTCCAGTGGACCTCGTAGAGTAACCACAGTGGGCTGTAGTGCGTGTTTTCGCTTTGAGGGCCAAATGGTTCGGGGGCTGATGGGAAAACGCTTTTAAAGTTGGTTCCCGGAAATCGGTACACGCGTTCGATGGCAGTTTTCAGCCCTGGTGGTTTGGGGTAAGAAGGAAGCGCATCGCGCAGTCGGGGGGCATAAACAGCATTCATTTTGACGGCCATGTCGTGATCGGACACATCAGTGGTGATGTAGTAAACCTTTTGATCTTCAAACCAGCCTTGTACCAGCGGCAGCGTGATTGTCTCTTTACCACCGTTGTATTGACCGAGGCTTTGGCATCCTGACAGGACAAATATCAGGGCTGCCAGTAGTATTGGATATTGTTGGGGAAAGCGGGTTCCTTTCATGGTTTATCACACTCCTTGCGTTCCATGCTCATATTCGTCCATCTGCCAACGCCCTGTCGGAAGATCTATCAAGGTATAAGAATAGACCATATGCCATCCGACGGGTTCCACAGAAGTGGTCACCGTTGAACAAGAACCACCTTCAGACGTGTGAGAACCTCATAGATGCGTGAGGGACCTGCCTACAAAACGCTCTGCCGTATCCCTAGACTTACCGCGGGCATTTCAAGATAATGGCGGCGTCGTCGGTTTGGCGCTCAAAAAACATTCAGGCCTCAAGGCGAATGTTAAGGAGTGCCGCAAGGGAATCCGGAAAAGCCGGAGCTGTCCCCGCAACTGTCAGCGAAGAATCGGGTTCGTCAGACACATGGTCTCATCAGTACGCCCTGTGCAGTAAGTCACTGTCAGAATGATGGGAAGACTGATCCCGGTAAAGACCCGCAAGCCAGGAAACCTGTCGTCGGCCCATCTTCGAGTCCGGAAACGGGGAATTTCCGGGTCAATGACAATCAACATACGGTGTTGGCTGCTCTGATCATGATTGGTTGGCCGGCCTAATGGGTCCTATGCCCCTTATCTCTTCTCATTTTGGAATGGCAGCTTTGCTGCTGTGGAGCCTGACGGGAACTTCAATGGCCCGGGCGGCAGATGTCATGTCCGTAAACCAGTGTGTGGATCAGATGGTTGGTTATCTGGCACCAGATCGGCTGAGTTCCGTCACCTGGTTGAGTCATGAACAAACCAATCTCGAAATTTTCCCGCTGTTGAAGGCCATCCCTGCCAACCATGGCGAAATCGAAGAGGTGATGAACCTGCAACCGGCAATGATTATTGGCGGTCAGTTCGGTGCGCCCGGCCTGAAAAGCCTGGTGAAAAAATTTGGCTACGACTGGCACGAGCTGTCACTGCCGCAAGACCTTGATGCTTTATATCGTAATTGGGAACAACTGGGCGCATGGCTGGGCCAGGAATCCCGTGCCCATGACATGGTTACCCGGCTACAAACCGGACTGGGTGATATTCAGAAGAATCTGGCCCCCTTGAATATTCAGGCGATGGTGGTGAATGCCAACGGTTGGGTGGCGGGGAACGATAATTTTCAGGATGCCTATTTAAGGGCTTTGGGACTGAGCAATATTGCAGCAGAGAGAGGCATTCAGGGCTGGGGGCAGGTCAGTCTTGAGCAATTGATCTATTGGCAGCCTGACCTGATTATCGTACCGGACAGTCTGTTTGGTGGTCAGGCCCGGGCGACACAATGGATGGATCACCCGGCATTGAAAAAGGTGCACAGCCGGTATCCCATGGTCAAGGTAGACGCCGGTTGGCTGAGTTGTGGAACTCCGGCATTGTTGCGGGCCGCTAAAGAGATTCAGCGCCATATTCTTCAGCACGAGAATAATCCATCGGCTTCTGTATTTATTCATCATGTTGTGAACAAAGAGAGTGATCATGTCACGTAGCCTTCTGTTGACGACTCTGACAATGGGGCTACTGGCTGTGATGGCGGTTTCCCTGATGACTGGCCGTGGTGCGGGTCTTACCTGGCCGGGCTGGGATTGGCAGAGCCAACTGATTCTCTGGGAGATTCGCCTGCCCAGGACACTTTTAGCAGCGATCTGCGGAGCGGTGTTGGGAATGGCTGGTGCTGTCCTGCAGGGCTGGCTACGCAATCCACTTGCAGATCCCGGCGTGTTGGGAATTTCTTCCATGTCAGCACTGGGAGCGGTGATGGCCATGTATTTTGGTCTGTTCACAGTGAGCTGGATGGTTCCATTGGCCGGTATCCTTGGGGCCATAGCCGGTTTCTGGATTCTGATCACTCTGATTGGCAAGGAAAGCGGCATCCTGCTGATTGTCCTTGCCGGAGCGGCACTGAATGCCTTCAGTTCGGCGATGACCGCACTTATGTTGAATCTGGCACCCAATCCATTTGCCATGCAAGACATGCTGTTCTGGCTAATGGGATCTTTTGAGCATCGATCCCTGGAACATTTATGGTTAATTGCCCTCCCTGTTCTGATAGGCATGACCTTGCTATACAGATTATCTCCCGCCTTGGATGTCATGGCTCTAGGTGAGGATACGGCTCATTCTCTCGGTATCAGTGGTCGCCGGGTTCTGTGGTCTGTTGGGCTGGGTACCGCTCTGGCAGTCGGCGCTTGTGTGTCCGTCGCCGGGGTGATCAGTTTTGCCGGGTTGGTCGTGCCCCATTTACTGCGTCCCCTGACACAATGGCAACCACGGCTGTTGGTATTGCCAAGCGCTTTGGCTGGAGCATTATTGCTGGTATGCGCGGATGTTCTGGTGCGTATGCTGCCGCCCGGGCAGGAATTGAGAATCGGCGTGGTCACGGCCTTGTTAGGCGGGCCGTTCTTCCTCTGGCTGCTAAGGCACGTGCGTAGGGCAGAGGTGGAATTGTGAGCCGGAATCGGGAACTTCTACTGAATAACGCCAGCTTTGGATATCGGGGGGCTCCGGTCATTGCCGACGCCACTCTGCGATTTCGCGAAGGCTGTGTGACCGCGATACTGGGCAGTAACGGGTCAGGTAAATCCACATTGATGAAAGGCATTCTGGGGCTGGCGGATTGTTTGAATGGCCAGATCAGCCTGGATGGCAGGGATCTGCGACAACTTTCTGATATGGAGCGCGCCCGAACTCTCGCCTATCTTGAGCAGCAGGCAGACTGCCACTGGCCCATGCCGGTGGAGAAAGTGGTAGAACTTGGACGGTATCCCTATCGCCATCATCGACTGCCGGCACAGGATCTCCAGGCCATCGACAGGGCAATGGACATTGCCGATGTCAAGGCCATGGCGGGTCGCAAGGTATCCCAGCTGTCGGGTGGAGAGCGCACCCGGGTCATGCTGGCCCGGGCGCTGGCGGTGGATGCCCCGATATTACTTGCCGACGAACCGGTGGCTGGGCTGGACCCCCAGCATCAACTTTCAGTCATGCAGCATCTGCGCTCGTGGTCCAGTGATGGAAGAATCGTACTGGTGGTGTTGCATGATCTGAATCTGGCTCTGAAGTACTGTGATGAATCAGTGTTGGTGACGCCGGACCGGCAGTTAATCAGCGGTCCAACCGCCCAGGTGGTGAATGAGGAAAATGTCCGCAGGGCATTTGGGGTTCGGTCCCTGGTGGGAAGCCATGAAGGCCAGCCGTATATTCTCCCCTGGGACGTGGAGTCATGCTGACTGCGGCATCATCAAGATGGGGGCCGCCATGGACACTCTTTTCTTGCCTGCTCACGTCCTTGATGGCTCATGGGCTATTAGCCTATTGGTTGGAATCCAGTCCCTTCATGTTAACAACCGAGGGCAGGGAACAAGCCACTATTGAGGTGGCGTTGGCGTTCAATCAGGCTGGGAATAGCGGAGAGCAGAGTCCGATAGAGGAAGATCAACGATCCTCCATATCCGAAAGCCCTGCCTTGAAAGAAACAGTACCGGAAGCTGCAACCGAACCTGCAACTTCGTCGGAACCGGAGGTTGCTCGTTCTCATGAGACATCTGCTCCTGATGACATAGCTGATCGCAGAAACAAGGTCCCGACGGAGGAACCGAAACATTCTCAAAATGCTTCCGCTGTTTCAGAGGCTCCAGTTCAGGAACCTGTCAAAGTAAATGAAGCCCAAAGCAACAAGAGCCCTGAATCGGAACCTCAGATTCAGAGTGCCCATTCAGAGAAAACAGATTCTGGGGATAAGGTCGAGTTACCGGCAGAAAGCCTTGATCAAAGCCTGAACCTGTCACCTCAGGAGAGCTTGAAACGGTCACCTCAGGAAAGCCTGAAACAGGCACCACAGAAGAGCCTGGCGAATTCCGAATTCAGCAATAAGCGATTATCTGAAGAAGCCTTGGGAGAATCACCTGAATCTGCAGCAACTGGTCAGTTGTCTGCGACATCTGTTGCGCCCGCCGAGCCAAGATATGTGATGGGGTCGCCTCTGACGCCGAAACCCGATTACCCGCGCATAGCCCGCAGTAGAGGTTGGGAGGGGGAAGTGATTATCGCTTTGACCATCGCCGATAGCGGACAGGTTGTTGATGCGGAAATACACCGATCGAGCGGTTATGCCATTCTGGATCGTAAAGCGCTGGAGACGCTGCAGCAATGGCGGCTGGCAGCGTCTTCAGAAGGTTCTGGGCAGATTCTGGTGCCTGTCAGATTTGAGCTACATTGATTCAGATGTGAACAACATTGAACCAGATCTGAACAACATTGCAGGACTGTTGAGTTTTAGTCCTGAGTCCGGCGCTGCATTTGCTCGCTGAAATGGTACCCGTCTGAGTCGCTTTGAATCAGATCCTGCAGCAATGACAGGACTACTGCCAGTGCTTTTTCCACGCCTGAATTATGCTGTGCCAGCTGCAGCATGATCTCTTCATCGGCATTGTGATAAACCAATGCCGGTCTTCTGACCGGATGCTCTCCCTTGAACAGGGCTTCCCGCAAACGATAGAGTTCTTTGAAGCAATCCGCAGACTCCGGCGGACGTCCCAGAATCAGGCTGACCCGCTCACGCAGATGTTTCATGTCCTGATCGTCGCTGGTGCCCACCAGCATTTCCAGTTGGTTGCCCACCAGCATTGCGGTACGAGCGCCATAGCGATAGCGTTGCTGGGCGATTTTGAGCAGATCGATCAATACCTTGTTGATGGTGGTGATTGCCGTGTTACGTTCGCTGGTACCGGCCTTGTCAAACCAATTCCATACTTTCTCAAATTCCAGCTCCTGCAGCTTTGGCCAACCATGTTCTGTAGCGCTGAGCCACGCATCGTAGAAGGCTTTTGAATCGAAATCCTGTGCTTCGAAGCGGTGTGCCTGCTTACCTGCGAAGCGGGTGCTGAGGAATTGGCAGGAACCGGGCAATGCCAGGTTCATCCCCAGCAGTAGTTGCTGAATAAATACGCTGGCAGCATGGTAAACCGAGTAGGGTTCTGTTCTTGCATTGAGCGCCTCTACCGTAATCTGGAGTTCGCTGTTGATGGCAATACTGCTGTCCGCAGCATGCATCTGACGGTAGATATCAAAGCTTTCGTTACTCTTTTGCGCCGCTTGCATCAGGTTGATTAACGCACTGGCATCCAGGCTGATCCGGTATTCGCCCAGCTGCCCCCGATATGGGTCTTCAACCACAAAGTCACGGGCAGTGAAGTAGCCCTCCACCAGTTGCCACAGGGAAATAATTTTGGCGGTGGATTCCACCCCGCCGCTGGGAATGGCATTGTGGATCTCAATGGTAATGGTTTCTGTGGTCTGCATTGATTGAACTCCGGATCAATCTGATTATTCTCAATAGCCCCTTGTCCAGGGACAATCTGCTGCACATGTTAGTGCCTGATTAGCAGGAAGCAAGTGAAACGGCTTCAATGCTACGCTCGTTATTGGCAGCAATAGAGCTGATTTCGTCCCAGGTAAGTAGTTTCTCTTTTGCACCTTTATACTGCAATACGGATTCCGAGTTGGTCATGGCTAGGTTTAATGCCGCCCGAATATCCAGCCCCCGGATGATGCCTGCGGTGAACGTTGCGGCAAAGGCGTCACCCGCACCGGTGGTTTCACAAATTTTCAAATCCTGGGTCGGGGTGCCGTGGTAGCAGTGCTCGCGGTCATAGACCCAGGCTCCCCGGGAGCCGTCTGTGATGACAAAATACCGGCAGGGGAGTTTGGCCATTGCCTGCATCAACTCAGGAATCTCAGGCGGGGAATTGGGATCCAGGCCAAGCAGCTTACAGGCCTCTTCCCGGTTCATGACCAGCAGTGTGACGTTATCAATCAACGGCTTAAGCTTTTCATATCCCAGCGCGGCCTGATAGTTACTGGGGTTGAAGGCGACGTTGAAATGTTTGTGGGAAACAATGTCTATCACAGTGTCAAAGCTGTCTTCCAGCATGCTGGAAATATATAGCCATTGGGTATCCAGTTCTGGCACCTCATTTTTGTACAGCTGATCATTTGCCCCTTTGTAGGCGAGGATGGAACGGTCGTCTTCAATACTGTTCAGAATCACGGAAAAGCCGGTCTGACCACCTCGTGGTCCGATAAATTCCACACTTTCACGAGAGAGTTTTTCCAGCACGAAGTCTCCGGCAGCGTCTGCTCCGATTTTTCCCAGAAACCCGGTATTCAAACCCAATCGTGAAAAGGCGACTGCCGTGTTGGTTCCTCCACCGCCGGTAGTGGTATTCAACTCCTTGATCAATAGTTTGCTGCCCAAAGGGAAGGCGATGAGTTCTTCATGGCTGGTGCGGGTGTCGATCTTGATAAGTTCTGAATCTGTATCAGCAAAGTGATCGACGGTTGCGCTGCCAATGGTCACCACGTCAAAGGGCATGTTGGTTTTCCTTGTGTTGGTTGGAAGAGGTCGGAAAAGTCCGCTGCTTTAATGTCAATTTCTAACACTCCGTGCCGTCTAAAACCAGTATTACCTTTCAATGTTACGAGCATAGTCTGATGCAGCGCAGCGGACCTGACATATGTCAAACATCCGGATATATGTGGGGCGATGACCATCCTATCGGATGGCTAGTGAAATAGGCGTTACCAAAAGGTCGAACGGGGAGTGACCAAAAGAAGGCGGTTGATGAAAACCGATGCTTCGCGGTGAACTGATGGCTGGTTTGAACTGCTGATGGTTCGTTGTGAACTAAAGAACACTTGCGCCTACTTCGAATATATTAAATATTTGTACTTTGAGTTGAATTCCAGGATTTCAGCGAGGCATAGACGATTGCCTTGGTGCGAAGGGGGCAGAAGGTTATCAATAAACATCATCATCGGATAATAACAACAATATGGATTGTGTGGGGTTGGTTGGTCTCTTTTTGTACTATGGCGGCCGGAGAGCCACAGCAGCTGAAACTTTATACCCAGGAGTTTCCGCCTTTACAGTTTCTCACGGAGGACGGTGAGCTCTCAGGGTTTGTGGTAGAGACGGTTCAGGAAGTCATTCGAAATATTCAGCCTGACAAGTCGATAGCCATTTCCAGGCTTGAAGTTCTTCCCTGGAAGCGAGCTCTGATGCTGGCAGAAATGGAGCCCAATATTCTGGTTTTCTCCCTTTCGCGTACCCCTGAGCGGGAAGACAAATATTACTGGATTGGGACGGTGGCGCCCTACAGCCTCTCCTTCTATACACTTGCCTCCAGGCATGAGATCAATGCCGTTACACCTGAAGAATTAAAGGGACACGGCTATCGGATCGGCAGTCAGATAGGCAGCAGCCTGGAAGAATATCTAGCCACCCATGGATTCGGAGTTGAGGGTGATTCTTCCTTTATTGACAGCATTACTGAGAACCAACGCAACATTGCCAGGCTTTATCGCGGCTTTGTGGATTTGATTATGTTTTCTGACTACTCGGTGAGACATCGTGCCTGCGATCAGGGATTGAATCCGGATCAGCTGAAAAAAGTGGTCGGCGTGTCTGAACTCTCCAGCGAACTATGGCTGGTGGCCAGTAAAAAGACCTCATTTGATATTGTTCGCCGGTTAGAAGATTCGTTGCAGGAAATTAAGCGTAGCGGGCGCCACAAAACGTTGATGGACAAATATTTCGCTAAATGGGCCAAAACCGCCTGCAAGTGAAAACAGGCTGAAAGTGGGTCACGACAGTCATTGGAGTGTCCCGGCCGGGATATTCAGCCGGGATGATTCTGTTTAGGGATGGTTTTGTATAGGGAGGATCAGACTGTCAGGCCGCCGTCGAGCACTACAGAATGGCCATTCATAAAACTGGATTCGTCAGATGCCAGCCAGGCAAGTGTGCGGGCAACTTCCAGCGGCTCGCCGAGGCGTCGCATGGGGCTGGCGCAACGAATGCTGTTGGCGGTTTTCTCGTCCATCACTTTCAGCGAGCGCTGTACCATGGGAGTGTTTATGAAGCTTGGGCAGACAGCATTGATGCGAATTCCCATGCGGGCATATTCCAGGGCAGCGCTTCGGGTCAAACCGATCACGCCGAATTTACTGGCTGAGTAGGGGGCCAGTGTGGGGGCTCCTTTGACACCAGCAACAGAGGCAAGGTTGATAATGTGCCCATGTCCTTTGGACTGCATGATCTTGATTTGTTCGCGCATGCACAGAAAAATTCCTTTCAGGTTGATATCAATCACCCTGTCGAACAGATCGTCATCGCAATCTGCCAGACGAAGATTGTCATGCTCAATACCGGCACTGTTAATCGCACAGTCCAGGCCCCCGCAAGTGTCCAGAACAAACTGGTGCAGGGCTTTTACCTCGCGGGTATCGGCGACATTGGCCGCTTTAAAGTGAGCTCTTCCTCCCTGTTCTTCAATCAGTGCCGCGACCTGTTCACCGTCTTCGATATTGATATCCGATAACACCAGTTCAGCACCGTGCTGTCCCATCAGTAGTGCGGTTTCTCTGCCGATCCCTGAGGCTGCGCCTGTGATCAGTATGATTTTGTCCTGCAGTGAATAAGCCATATTAGTCCTCAACTTTAAGGAGCAGCGGCGCTCCCATTCCCGGCCGTGTTACGGGTCTTTGATGGTGAGTTAGCTTGGCAGGGGAAAGTCAGAAATAGAATTGGCTAAATTGACACAAACTATGTCGAAATGGTCGTCGGTGTATCTGAGTGTGACGGGTGGGGAACCCGCATCAGGTTCCGTACCCGGTTTCTTCCAGATGTTGGCTCCATTTTTTTAAATCCTGCCGCTCATCCAACTGCCACGGATGGAAATCCCTACGCAGGTATTTCAAAAGCTGAGGCAGGCATTTTCTGATAACACCGGGTTTACCCCACAGATAGTTCAACCCCTTCAGCCAGGTTTTCAGGCTCCAGAGTTTGCCCTCCGTTTTGAGCATGCTGCAGGTATTGAGGAAGGTGTATTTGAAGAAATTATAGGTAACCACAAAGAAGACAATGAAGCGCACTTTGTGGATGCCGATCTCACTCTGGTAAACGTCAAAGGCAACGGATTTGTGTTCAATTTCTTCGATCGCATGCCAGCGCCAGAGTGCCTGCATCCGGGGGCTGGCGCCGTGGAGCCAGTCCGGGTTATTCAGTAAGCCATGTGCCAGTACCGCAGTGTAGTGCTCCGCCGCACAGGTGCCGGCCAGACGAAGATGATTTCGCTTGCTGTAAACGTAGTCCATATGCGCACTGAAACGTTTATCTATGGCATCTAAGTCATAGCCCCGTTGAGCAAGGGCTTCGTTATAGGCTTCATGCTCTTTGCTGTGCAGCCCCTCCTGGCCGATAAAACCGCGGATATTTTCCTGTAGTGCGGGGTCTTTTACCCGGTCGCGATAATTACGGACAGAATCAATAAAATGGCGTTCTCCGCGGGGAAACTGTAGTGACAGTGCGTTAAAGAAAGCGGTTTTGAAGGCGTCTCCGCTGTGCCATAGAGTGGCGAGATCTTCCTTCACGTCAAAATGCAGGTGTCTGGGTCTGATCGTTATAGACTCAGGGGTTTGGTTTGCTGATGAGCCCTTCGCGTGTGCGAAACTCTGATCGTTGTTAATTTTTTGCTGGGCTGACATAAGCATGGACATCCTTCTTCCGGTACCGGTAAAGTTGACATGGTTCACTTTACCCAATTTAGTATGATCCAGTGGTGAACAACAGGTTGCAGATTATTAATCAACAAGTCATTGTCTGTCATGTTTGAAAATGCTGCAGCCTGAGGTGGTTTAAAGTAACTGTTTTCAAGTAGCTGGTTTAACGTAACCGCTTTAAAGTAACTAGAGGCTTTCATAAACCACAAATGGATACCCATAAACATAGCCGCAGGATAATACAACGACCAGTTATTTTTAGCTGAGGCAAAGTTTCCGGGATCCGTCTGACAGTTCGACAACAATAATAACGGCTGACGGGATGCGTGGACATTACATAAATGCGCTCATTGACGTTCTGGAAGAACTCGGTGTAAATCGCCGGGAGTTTCTGCTCAGGTGTCATGTTGAAGAGTCTGAACTGACCAGTGACACCTTGCTGGATCCGGACAGAATCCGGGCCGTTACCGAAACTGCCGTTTCATTGTGTCCCGGGCAGACTTTGGGGCTGGAGGTAGGGCGACGTCTTAATATCAATACGCACGGTCCGCTCGGGTATGCCGCCATGGCCAGTGCGACCTATGCGGATGCGTTGGGAGTCCTGTTAAAGTATTACAAGGTGCAGGCCCCACGGGTCCGGTTTGATATCCGGGACAGGGACGGGTGGATTGAGATTCAAATTGACCCCAGCTACAGCATCGATTCCCAACCCTGGCTGACCACGGAATTTCTTGTCACCAGCATCTACTGCTCCACAGAATTTCTGTTGAGTGGACATTTGACCGGTATTGAAGTCTGGTTCAGCTATCCTCCCCCGCCGCATGAAGCACAGTATTCGCAGATATTCAGGGTGCCGGTAAAGTTTCGTCAGCCGTTTTCCGGTATGTTGATTTCCTCCGAAGTTGCCCGCTATCCACTGCCGTCAGCCGATCCCGCGATGGCTCAGTTGTTTGCCAAGCGCTGTGAAAGTATGCAGCAGATGCTGGCACAGGATAACCTCCCGGATAGAATTCGCCAGATACTCTTTGTCAGTTGCCCTGATATTCCCACACTTTCAGAACTGGCGGAGCGGCTTCACGTCAGTGTCAGCACTTTGCATCGGAAATTGTCTGATAACGGCCGCAGCTATAAAGATCTGGTGGCAGAGGTAAAGCAGCAGCTGGCCAGGCAACATTTGGAAGCCGGGGAATTGACTATTGATGAAATTGCCCATGTACTGGGCTTTAGCGATGCGTCGAATTTCCGCCGGGCCTTTGTTGGTTGGACGGGGATGACACCAAGTCAGTATCGGGATTCAATCGAGTAACCCTGGCGCTTCGGAAACTGCGGACATGCCGGTCATAGCTCAGGTTAGTATAGTATTACCAAATCTTCATGGATTCCCGTTGGTGGAGCGGTGGTAATAAGCTCTTCGCCGGCAGATCAGGCCATTGTGGCCACAAACAGGAGGCAACTCATGGAATTTATAAAAAAAATACCCAAACGATCCGTAACAGAACGATCTGTGACAGGAAGCAAGAGCAGATGGCTGACGTTTATGTTGACTGTCTTTGCGTCCACGGCGGTTGTATCCACTTCGGTGCAAAGCGCGGCTATCCTGGAAGGTGATCGCAGCGTTCCCGCAGAGGCTCGGCAGGGCATGGTGGTGACCAGTCATTTTCTGGCGACTGAAGAGGCATTGAATGTCCTGAAAAACGGCGGTAATGCGGTGGATGCGGCAGTCACTGCTGCTTTCGCGCTGGCGGTAACCCAGCCACGTTCGGGGAATATTGGCGGCGGCGGCTTCATGCTGATTTCGTCAGAAAAAAGTAAGGATGTGACGGCGATCGATTATCGGGAGAAAGCGCCTGCAGCTGCAACCCGGGATATGTATTTGAATGCCGAAGGCGAAGCCGATCCTGAACTGAGCCGTTTCTCCCATTTGTCTTCCGGGGTTCCGGGAACTGTAGCCGGTCTGGCGCTGGCGCTGGAAAAATATGGCACCATTTCTCTGGAAGAAGCTCTGGCGCCTGCTATTCGTCTTGCCTCTGAAGGTTTTGTCGTCACACCCAGGTTCAGTAATGGTATCAAGGACCGGGAAGAGCGCTTAAGAAAGTTTGATTCCAGCCGCAAAGTATTCTTTAAGGCGGATGGTTCTTTCTATGAGCCGGGGGACGTCTTTGTTCAGAAGGACTTGGCCGCGACTCTGACCCGAATTGCCAAACAGGGGGTCAAAGGATTCTACGAGGGTAAAACCGCTGAGCTCTTGGTCGCGGAGATGCAACGCGGTGGTGGTCTTATCACGATGGAAGATCTCAAGAGCTATCAACCGGTGGTCAGAAAGCCGGTTCATGGAACCTATCGCGGCTATGATATCTATTCCATGAGCCCACCTAGCTCAGGTGGAGCCCATATTGTTCAGATTCTGAATATTCTTGAAGGCTATCCCATCAGTGAGTACGGCCATAATTCGGCCAAGACCATACACCTGATGGCAGAAGCAATGAAAAGAGCTTATGCCGATCGCTCCAAATATCTGGGAGACACGGATTTTGTCGATGTACCACTGGCGGGGCTGACCTCAAAATCCTATGCCGAAGAGCTACGCAAGCAGATCAAGATTGATCACATGACCCCCAGCAAGACCATTAAGCCTGGGAATCCTGTTCCGTATGAGAGCAACGAAACCACTCACTTCTCAGTTGTGGATAAGTTCGGTAATGCGGTATCCAATACCTACACCATCAACTTCAGCTACGGCAGTCATATTGTGGTGGATGGTGCCGGATTCCTGCTTAACAACGAGATGGATGATTTCAGTGCCAAGCCCGGCGTGCCTAACGCCTATGGTCTGATCGGGGGAGAAGCGAACAAAATTGAACCGGGCAAGCGGATGTTGAGCTCCATGTCTCCTACCATTGTGAAAAAGGATGGCAAAAACTTCCTGGTGACCGGCAGCCCCGGCGGATCCCGTATTATCACCACAACGTTGCAGGTGATTATGAATGTTATTGACCATCACTTGAACGTGCAGGCAGCCGTCAATGCACCACGCATCCACCATCAGTGGCTGCCGGATGAAATCCGTATTGAGGAGGGTATCAGCCCGGATACGATTGAATTGCTTGAGGGGCTTGGGCACACCGTTACCCAGAAATCGGCCATGGGAGCGATTCAAAGCATTATGGTCGGTGACGACGGCATCTTCTACGGAGGGGCTGATCCAAGGCGCAGCACATCATCAGCCATGGGCTTTTAAGCTTAATAACAAGCCCCAATAAATTGATACGCCAGGATCCAGATCCTGGCGAAATCGCAGAAGCCCCCTAATTCCCAGGTTGAACTCTAGGGATCAGGGGGCTTTTCTTTTGGCCAGCATTGATCGGGGAATATTCTTCAACAGCTTTCCAATCATGCTCCAGGGATAGACCGGTACGGTCGACACTGTGACTTCCTTCTCAATCAGATTGGCCATGATGCCGGCACCGGTGTTCACATCTATCAGAAACGGTCTCTTTTTCAACATGTTGTTCAGAGGCGTATCAATGTAGCCCGGGTAAAGTGTCGTGACTTTGATCGGGGTGTGGTAGAGCTCCGTGGTGAGGGCATCCAGATAGGTGGCGATCGCCGCTTTGGAGGCACAGTAGGCGGCAGAACCCGGCATCCCACGATAGGCCGCAACGGATGAGATACCAACAATATGACCACTATGCTGTTTTTTGAAAATCTCCACTGCAGCATCTATGGTCGCCATGGCTCCGGCGACATTGGTCTGTATGATGGCAAGGTCCTGGTTCAAGTGGCCACTGCCAACAAATGAACCTCCGCCGATCCCCGCATTGGCGATCACGATGTCGAGTTTGCCGAGGCTGTCACGGAGGTCCTGGATTACTGGCTTGATCTGAGCTATTTCGTTGACATTCAGTGCACGGCATTCCACCTGAATGGAGGGATGGGTTGCCTGGATTTGGGCGGCAAGCGATTCAAGGGCTTCCAGACGTCTGGAAACCAGTCCCAAATGATAGCCCCGTCGGGAAAATTCCAACGCAAGAGCTTTGCCGATACCGGAACTGGCTCCGGTGATCAGAACCGTTTTGGCCATTATCAGGTCCCTGTCAGTAGATCGATCTAAATAACCACAGGAAAACTACTTGCGTCGCCCTTGCTGTGTCAGAAGCCAGCTAAAAGTATTCGTTTATTCTGCATAAACGGCACTTCTTCGCCAACTTATTCCTTGTATCAGCCATGGCGACCTTTCCAGAGGCTACCGAATAAGTATGAACAGGCCCTAAGTTATCGATATGAGAGACACGGGTGCATGGGCCGCTCAGCCCTGAGTAACCTCTAGTTTGGCCCTGATAAATTCCGGATGGGGCACATAGAGTAGCTCGGCGGCTTTACGGATAAAGTGTTCCTCATATTTGTCCAGCTCTCCATCAGCGTAAGCCACTCGCCAGAGGTTCACAATAATCTGGTACTTCTGGGAAGGAGTACAGCTTTCGTGAATCAATGAAGTAAACTCATACAATGATGTAGCATGCTCCGCCGTATGGCTGGCGGCTTCAACAACCCCTTTGACTGCTTCAGCTGACAGATGAAAGGTGGATGCGACATAGTCCTCGACGACTTTTAGCTCGCTGTCATCAATGGATTGATCCACTCTTGCCAGTTGAATCAGGAGTGCTGCTGTGACTTGCTCAAGGGCCGGTTGGTTCAGCGGCAACTGGTCCTGAGTGATGAGTTGATCAATCAGGTTTTTCAGACTTTTCAGCATATGTCGTCTGCCTTAAGTTTGATAGCCATTGAACCCACGACGTAACATCGCAACCTGTCTTTCCTGTCCGAACTTTCCTGTCTGACGTAGTATCCTTCAGGCAGGAAAGCGAAAACATTGTTGCATAAGTCACCAAGCGAGCCAATGCTACAGACTCTCTTAATTTGAAACAATTTGTATAACGCTATTCATGAACGGCATAGATGCCGGGCTGCTTTTCTGTTGCCGTTGCCGGTATCAGATAGCTGGCGAATCTGGCTCTTCTTCCAGGGACCTCCATGCCGGGGACGTTTTCTCCCGCAGGCATTCCTGGAACCGCAAGTCCTTTGGCCTCAGGCTTCTCTTCCAGAAAGCGTCGGATATCCTGGGCCGGCACGTGGCCTTCGAAAACATAACCATCCACTAATGCGGTATGGCAGGAAGCAAGCCCGGGGTGCAGCCCGACTTTTTGCTTGATGGCGTTCATATCATGGAGATTATGAACCTCGACATCGAAGCCCGCCTGTTCCATATGCTTGACCCAACCCTCGCAACAGCCGCAACTGGGAGACTTGTAGACGGTCATGGTTTCGGCAGAGGAGGTCTCTGATATCCCTAACATGGAGGCTCCGAGCGCAAATGAAAGGGCTAATCTGGATAAAAGTGGGCGATTCATTGATTTCTCCCTGTATTTTCATTGGGGTATTTCCCCATGAGCAAGGCAAGCTGATCCCGGTCTGAAGCTAATCTCTGGTACCGTGGATCAACCGTTTTATTAAAACGTATTCAGCATAGTTGTGACAGTTGTCAGCAATTAAATAAATTTCAGGGTTCCCTGGTACATCTGCATCTGGCAGGTAAATCGATAGTCTCCTGTAGGTTGTGCCGGGAGCTGTATCGTTTTGGTCTTGCCCAGCGGCAGGTCTTCACTGATGTCCAGATCAGCAAAAACCACTTTCTGTGCACATGGACTCGGATCCTCTCTCAGAAAACTGAGCGAGATAGGCTTGCCCGCCGGGGCTTCTATAACGGCTGGTGAATAGACCCCGTTGGCTACCTTGATGGTAATTTTTCCCGACTCGGCCTTAGTCCCCTTGCTGGGCTTGGCAAGCCAGAACCAGTAAATGACAAAAGCCAATAGAGCCAATCCGATCACATTGACAAGAAGCGTATTCATGAACGTTGACCTCCGGTTGCAGACTTCTGATTACTGGTCTTGAACAGACGCAGGCGATTAGCGTTGCTGACAACGGTGACTGACGACAGGGACATGGCCGCTCCCGCCAGCACCGGGCTCATCAAAATGCCGAAGATCGGGTACAGCAGTCCGGCAGCAATGGGGATCCCAAGTGTGTTGTAGACAAATGCCCCAAACAGATTTTGTTTGATATTTCTGACGGTGGCCTGGGAAACCTCGATAGCGTCAGCCAAGCCGTGCAGGGAGCCACGCATCAGGGTAATATCCGCCGATTCTATGGCGACATCGGTTCCTGTCCCGATGGCAAAACCGACATCGGCCGAGGCGAGTGCGGGCGCATCGTTGATGCCATCACCGGTCATACCGACCTTGTTGGCTTTATTGCCTGAAGTGGTTCTTGCCTTCAGATCTTCAATAACGCGGGCCTTGTCTTCCGGCATAACTTCCGCAATGACCTCATCCACACCTACCTGGTCGGCAATGGCGTGAGCTGTCTTTTCGATGTCTCCGGTCAACATAATGACTCGGATACCGCGGCTCTGCAGACGTTGAATGGCAGCTTTAGAATCAGGCTTAACCTGATCAGCAACCCCGATAACACCAGCCACGGCTCCGTCCACGGCAAGATAGAGAGGGGTTTCACCACGCTCGGACATACGGTTGGCAGCTTCTGAAATTTCCTCGATATTGATGTCGTTCTGCTTCATCCAGCGCTGGTTCCCCAAGAGCAGCGCTTGAGTATCAACCACGCCTTTTACGCCAAGGCCGGAAGCCGTATCAAAGTCACTGACAGGAAGAATGTCCTGCTTGCGGGACTTCGCCGCTTCTACCACGGCAAGCGCCAGAGGATGTTCAGAAACTTTTTCCAGGCTGGCCGCCAACTGCAGAACCCGGGTCTGATCCAGCGAATCAACAGCTGAGATCTCGGTTACTGATGGGTGTCCCTGGGTGATGGTGCCGGTTTTGTCCAATACCATGGTGGTAATTTCGCTGGAGACCTGTAACGCCTGTCCATTGCGAATCAGTACGCCGGCTTCTGCTGCCTTTCCTACACCAACCATGACCGACATGGGCGTCGCCAGGCCCAGGGCACAGGGACAGGCAATAATCAGTACTGTCGTGGCCGCTACCAGCATGTGGGCAATTTTGGGCTCAGGACCGATGTTGAACCAGATTAGCGCTGCAATCACCGCGATACATAACACAACAGGAACAAACACTGCTGAAATACTGTCGGCAAGTCGTCCAATGGGGGGCTTGGCATTCTGGGCCTTTTTCACCATGGCGATAATGTGTGCGAGCGCCGTATCTTTGCCGACTTTAACGGCTTTATATACGAGGGAGCCAGTTTGATTGATGGTACCTGCCGAGACTTGGTCTCCCGCTTTCTTTTCCACGGGAATCGGCTCGCCGGTCAGCATGGACTCATCCAACAGGCTTTTGCCTTCTGTGACTTCTCCATCCACGGCAATCCTTTCTCCGGGCCGTACCCGGATAAGGTCACCTTTCAGTACTTTCTCGACGGAGATCTGGACGTCTTCGCCATCACGGATGACCGTGGCGGTCTTAGCCTGCAGGTCCAGCAGGCGCTTAATCGCCTGGGAGGTTTTTCCACGGGCTCGGATTTCCAGGGCCAGACCCAAATTAATCAGGCCGATAATCATGGCGGAGGCTTCAAAATAAACATGTCTGGCAAGTTCTGGGATCAGGCCCGGAATCGCTGCTACCGCCATGGAATAAATCCAGGCGGCGCCAGTACCGGATGCGATCAGAGTATCCATGTTGGCCGAATGGTTTTTAAAAGCTTTCCAGGCACCGGTATAGAAGTGTCCGCCTGAAATGGCCATGACCGCCAGGGTGATCAGTCCCATTGCCAGCCAGACTATCTGACTGGAACCGGGCTGAACCATCATTTCACCACCTAACAGGCCCCAAGCCATCAGCGGAATACCCAGCCCGAGAGCCAGCCACATGTTGCGGATCAGCTTTCGGTAATACTTCATTTCCTCGGCTTCACGCTCTTCCTGGGCTTTGCCCTCGTCTTCTATTACAGAAGCGCCATAGCCTATGTCCTCAACGGCCGCGATCAGCAGCTCACACCGGGCGGAGCCTTCGACCTCTGCTGTCCGGTCAGCAAAATTGACAGAGGCTTTCTCTACACCCTCTACCGATTGCAGAGCCTGCTCGATTTTGCGTACACAACCGGCACACTTGGCGCCGGTGATATTCAGCTGAGTGGTCACCTTACCGCTGTTCATTCTGATCTTCCTCCCAGTGTTCGATTAACTGGCAGATGGTATGTCCATCCGGGTTTCCGTCCGGCATGGAACTCCAAACGGACATGGCGTCTTTCATGTGGTCTCTGAGTGCCTGCAACTCTTCTATCTGCTGTTCCACTTCCTGAAGTTTGTTTTCAAACAGGTCACGCACCATGGGGCAGGGGGAGTGATGCTGCTCAGACTGCTCCAGAATGGAGGTGATCTCTTTCAGGGTGAACCCCAGTTGCCGGGCCTTTTTGGCAAACTGGAGCCGTTGCAGGTCTTCCCTGCTGTATAACTGATAGCCGTTATGACCATCCCTGGTAGGGGACAGCAGCCCCTGACGGGTATAGAAGCGGACAGTATCCGCTGTCACCCCCGCTTGTCTGGCAAGCTCACTCACTTTTAATTGCATGGTCTGCTCCTGTGGAAGCTGATCAGAATGAGTCTCTGCACTCTCTTTCACCCACTTCCGTACTCTTTTTCATCCACTTCCGTACTTTCTGTCATTCACTTCCGTACTTTCTGTCATTCACTTCCGTTCTCTCATTTAAGCTCAGTTTAAAACCTATGAGTTAGACATAGGTCAAGAGGAAAATGAATGTCGTCTGAACATTCAGAAAGAGAGTGCCGGAACGATGCACAATTTCGTGCGTAGTTATTCTGTTTGGTGCGGTTATGTGGATTTTAATGGTGCTTTTTGGGAATTGGGCATTGCACCAACATGGTGACTATCTGTTTTGAATTAATTTAACCCAATGAAAATCATGATATTTTTAAATCTCTGGCACAGAACTTGGTTTTACCCTGTCAAAACTAGAAGACGGAGTAGACCATGAAATTGACCACCTCATTAAAACAACTGGCCAAGGGGATAGCCTTATCTCTTTGTGTTGTTGCTAGTGCTCAGGCAGTGGAGCCGGAAAAAGAAGAGCTTAAGTTCGGGTTTATTAAATTGACCGATATGGCTCCTCTGGCGATTGCCTATGAAAAAGGGTTTTTTGAAGACGAAGGGCTTTATGTTCAGCTGGAAGCCCAGGCGAATTGGAAGGTTCTGCTAGACCGGGTCATCACCGGTGAGCTGGACGGTGCCCATATGCTGGCCGGTCAGCCTCTGGGAGCAACGATCGGTTTCGGTACCCAGGCCCATATCATCACCGCGTTCAGCATGGACCTGAATGGTAACGGGATTACGGTTTCCAACGATGTCTGGGAGGCCATGAAAGAATATATCCCCATGGAAAATGGTAAACCGGTTCATCCGATTAAAGCGGCTTACCTCAAGAAAGTGGTGGATAAGTACAAGGCTGAAGGAAAGCCATTCAAGATGGGGATGGTATTCCCGGTGTCCACCCACAACTATGAGCTGCGTTATTGGCTGGCGTCCGGGGGCATAAACCCTGGCTATTATGCTCCGAAAAAAGGGGACATCTCCGGCCAGATTGATGCTGATGCATTTCTCTCAGTAACGCCACCGCCGCAGATGCCCGCGACCTTGGAAGCCGGAACCATATACGGCTACTGCGTTGGGGAGCCATGGAACCAGCAGGCGGTATTCAAAGGTATCGGGGTTCCCGTCATTACCGATTATGAGATCTGGAAAAACAACCCGGAGAAAGTATTCGGTGTTTCCAAGGAATGGGCCGACAAATATCCACAAACCCATATTGCTGTTGTCAAAGCAATGATCCGTGCAGCCAAGTGGCTGGATGACAACAACAATGCCAACCGTCCCGAAGCGGTCAAGATACTGTCTCAACCCAATTATGTCGGCGCAGATTACGAAGTGATTGCAAACTCCATGACAGGCACTTTTGAATACGAGAAGGGAGATAAACGTGAAGTCCCGGATTTCAACGTATTCTTCCGTTACAACGCGACCTATCCATATTATTCCGATGCGGTTTGGTACCTGTCCCAGATGCGCCGTTGGGGCCAGATTGCAGAGCCCAAGGATGACAGCTGGTTTATGGATATCGCCAAGAAAGTCTACCGCCCTGACATCTATCGCCAAGCTGCCGAAGAGTTAATCGCCGAAGGCAAATTGAGTAAAGCGGATTTTCCTGACTTTGATAAGGAAGACGGTTTCCGCCCACCGCAAACAGAGTTCATCGATGGGATCACTTTTGATGGACACAAGCCCAACGAATATCTGAACCAGTTCAGCATCGGTCTGAAGGGTGACGAAGTCGTCAAGTAATCACTCACTTATCGTCCTGGCCCATGGCTGAAGACATTTGTCAGCCATGCCGGGATCGGGAGGCAAGCACATATGATCGCACGAGTCGCGCAGAGTCTGGAAAATATTGAATGGGTTGCACCCTGGCTGCGGCTGTTCAAAGGCGAAAACCCGAAAGAGCAGGTGAACGCAATTATAAGAGGGATTGGTGTCCCCATCCTGGCGTTTGTTCTGTTTCTCTGGATCTGGGATGCATCGGCATCGCGGGTGGAAACCTCATTAGGGACTGTTCCCGGTCCGGTCCAGGTATGGCAACAGGCAAAAGGACTGTGGCAGGAACATCTCGCAGAAAGGGAGAAGGCGGATGCCTTTTATCAGCGCCAGGAAGAGCGTAACGCCAAAAAGCTGGCCAAGAATCCGGACGCAGAGGTCAAGTGGCGGGAATATCACGGTCGCCCGACCTACATCGACCAGATTTATACCAGCCTGTATACCGTATTTGCCGGTTTTATCCTGGCGGTGGTCATCGCGGTGCCAATCGGTATTGTCTGCGGTCTCAGCAACACCATGTATACCGCAATCAATCCATTGATACAGATTTTCAAGCCGGTTTCCCCTTTGGCCTGGCTGCCAATTGTCACCATGATTGTCAGTGCGGTTTATGTCTCTGATGATCCCTTGTTTGAGAAGTCCTTTGTCAATTCGGCGATCACCGTCACCTTGTGTTGTATGTGGCCGACGCTGGTGAATACGATTGTGGGTGTTTCAGGGCTTGATAAGGATCTGATCAATGTCAGTCAGGTATTGAGGCTGCCATGGTTCACCAAGGTAAGAAAGGTGGTTCTGCCGTTCGCTGTGCCGATGATCTTTACCGGTATGAGATTGTCCCTTGGCGTGGGTTGGATGGTGCTGATTGCCGCAGAAATGCTGGCGCAGAATCCGGGGCTTGGAAAGTTTGTGTGGGATGAGTTCCAAAACGGAAGTTCCAACTCATTGGGACGCATTATGGTGGCAGTGTTCACCATTGGTTTCATTGGTTTCATCCTCGACCGGATTATGCTCGCAATACAGCGTTCAGTTTCCTGGGATAAAACGGTCGCGGTTCGTTAGCGGCCTGTGTGGGCAAAGATGCATCGCGAAAACGCACTAAACAGGCAAGAAAATTGCTGCCTGAAATAGGCCTCACAATTTTCCGCAGCAGCGAGGCTTTCGATGACATCGAACAGCAGCGTATTAGTTGATTCGAATGGCAACGTATTAATTGCTCGAACGGTAACGTATTAATTGAAAGGAGGACAGCAGATGTCCGCTGAACACCTGATTATCGACCACATCAGTATCGAATTTGATTCCCCCAAGGGTAAATTCAAGGCCTTGGATAACGTTAACCTGAAGATCAAAAAAGGGGAGTTCGTATCCCTGATTGGTCACTCAGGGTGCGGAAAGTCCACGGTGCTCAATATTGTGGCAGGCCTGCTTCAGTCCACAGAAGGAGGTGTGGTTCTGGAGGGTAAAGAAGTTAACGAGCCTGGGCCTGAGCGGGCCGTGGTGTTTCAAAATCATTCTCTGCTGCCGTGGCTTACTTCCTATGAAAATGTGGAGCTGGCGGTGAAGCAGGTCTTCAAGGGTAAGAAGTCCAAGGCTGAAATGCGGGAATGGATTGAGCATAACCTGCGCCTGGTGCATATGGAGTATGCCATGCACAAGAAACCCAGTGAAATTTCCGGTGGGATGAAGCAGCGTGTCGGGATTGCCCGGGCGTTGGCAATGGAGCCGACAGTGCTGCTGATGGATGAGCCATTCGGTGCTCTGGATGCGCTGACTCGTTCGCATCTGCAGGATTCGCTGATGGAAATCCAGCGAGACCTCAAGAACACGGTCATTATGATCACTCACGATGTGGATGAAGCGGTCTTACTGTCAGATCGCATCGTGATGATGACCAATGGACCGGCAGCAACAATCGGCGAAATCCTGGACGTTGACCTGCCTCGCCCTCGCAATCGTTTGGCACTCGCAGACGATTCACACTACAACCATCTACGGGCTGAAGTGCTTCGGTTTCTGCATGAGCGACATGGTAAGAAGGAATTGGATAAAAAACCTGAATCCAAAGCCGGGGAAGAAGCGAAGGGGCTGGATTCTGACCGGGAAGCCGCCTGAGATACCCGGGAGGGATTCTTTATGGCCCTCCCGGAAATTGCGGGTAGTTTTGTTCGTTAAGGGGCTCTTCTGCTCGCAAAGTGGGGCGGAGGGCTTCGTGTAGCTGTAGCTAATGTAGTGGGCGGATGAATGCGGCGATAGGTAAAAATGCGGATTTAACAAAAATTCATTACAGGTAGATAATTATCTGTTTTTCGTTTTGAAAGCTCAGCGTATTTGCTGGCCTGACAGCTTGTTTCCCTACTAAATATCACCCTTTTCTGCCTTGATCTATATCAATATTAACAATTGTTAATTTGTCAGAATCCCCCATCTTTCCAATAGAATTGCGTACGGCCGAGATCTTTTTGAGGGGGAAATGGGCCGTAACACTAGGGTGTGCTGTCACATCTACACCTGTTCCTCACTCCCCTCCAATCGATTCGCCTCTCGGGTACAAGCTACCTTAAATACATTTTTCACAGCTATGGGAAGGGCCTGATTGTGTCTACCAATGCTACTTCGCCGGCGAGTAAGAATAATCTTTCCATCAAGAAAGTTCTGATCGCCAATCGCGGGGAGATCGCTGTAAGGATCGCCCGCGCTTGTAGGGAACTCGGAGTTCGTTCAGCGGGAATCTACACCGATGCTGACCGCTATGCGCTTCACGTTAAAAAAACCGACGAAGCTTATTTTGTGGGAGACGATCCCCTGCAGGGGTACCTGAACCCCCACAAGATTGTGAATCTGGCGGTGGAATCCGGCTGTGATGCGTTGCATCCCGGCTATGGTTTTCTTTCTGAAAATGCTGAATTGGCTGCTATTTGTGAGCAGCGGGGTATCAAGTTTATCGGTCCCAGTTCTGAAGTGATCAGTAAAATGGGAGACAAAACCGAAGCCCGTACCAGTGCGATCCAGGCTGGTGTACCGGTCACACCGGGAAGCGAGGGAAATCTTGCTGACGTGGAAGAAGCCGTTACCTGTGCTGCAGAAATCGGCTATCCGGTGATGCTGAAGGCGACTTCCGGGGGGGGGGGGCGTGGTATTCGTCGTTGTAATGACGAAAAAGAGCTGCGCGCCAACTTTGGCCGCGTGATCTCTGAAGCCACCAAGGCTTTTGGTCGGGCGGATGTGTTTCTGGAAAAATGTATTGTGGATCCTCGCCATATTGAGGTTCAGGTGCTGGCGGATTCCAAAGGCCACACTATCCACCTGTATGAACGCGACTGCTCTATCCAGCGCCGTAACCAGAAACTGATCGAGTTAGCGCCTTCTCCACAGCTCAATGAAGAGCAGCGTGACTATGTTGGTCAACTGGCGGTCAAGGTGGCGCGGGAAGTGGGATACGAAAACGCCGGAACGGTGGAATTCCTGCTAGACCACGACGACAGTTTCTATTTCATGGAAATGAACACCCGTGTTCAGGTAGAGCACACGATTACCGAAGCCATTACGGGTGTGGATATTGTTAAAGAGCAGATCCGTATCGCTGCGGGTGAAGCGCTGCGCTACGCTCAGGAAGATATAACTCACCGAGGCTTCGCTGCCCAGTTCCGAATTAATGCGGAAGACCCGAAAAACGGATTCTTGCCCAGCTTTGGTCGTGTCAGCCGGTATTACTCCCCGGGCGGCCCCGGCGTGAGAACCGACGCGGCGATCTACACGGGCTACACGATTCCACCCTACTACGATTCCATGTGCGCAAAATTGATTGTGTGGAATATGACCTGGGAAGAGCTGCTGGAGCGGTGCGAGCGGGCACTGGAAGACATGCAGATCTTTGGGATTACCACCACGATTCCATACTACAAACAGATTCTGCAGCACCCTGAATTTCAGGCTGCAAAATTCAATACCGGGTTTGTCGAAGCGCATCCCGAACTGACTCACTATTCTGTTAAGCGGCGTCCCGAATCACTGGCGGCCGCATTGGCTGCAGCTGTGGCAGCCCAGGCAAGCCTTTAAGGGAGGATGAACATGACACGTACTATTCAGCTCACTGATGTGGTTTTACGCGATGGGCATCAGTCACTGATCGCAACCCGGTTGCGCACCGAAGATATGCTGCCGGTGGCAGCCAAGCTGGACCAGGCTGGATACTGGTCGTTGGAAGTCTGGGGCGGCGCCACCTTTGACGCCTGTGTGCGATTTCTGAAAGAAGATCCGTGGGAGCGTCTGCGCGCGCTGCGCAAGGCGATGCCGAATACCCGTCTGCAGATGCTGCTGCGAGGGCAGAACCTGTTGGGTTACCGCCATTACTCGGATGATCTGGTGACGGCATTTGTGGAAAAATCTGCGGAAAACGGTATTGATGTATTCCGTATTTTTGATGCCCTGAATGATGTTCGTAACCTGGAAACTGCCATTGCCGCCACCAAGAAGGCGGGCAAGCATGCCCAGGGCACTATCTGCTATACCACCAGCCCTGTGCATAAGGTCGAGGCGTTTGTTGAGCAGGCTAAGCGCATGGTGGATATGGGGGCGGACAGTATTGCCATCAAAGACATGGCGGGGCTGCTGACTCCCCAGGTGACATTTGATCTGGTGTCTGCTCTCAAACAGGATCTCCAGGTGCCGATCTTCCTGCATTCACACTACACTTCCGGCATGGCCTCCATGTGTCAGTTGAAGGCGGTGGAAGCTGGAGTGGATCATCTGGATACCTGTATTTCCTCCTTTGCCGGGGGAACCAGTCATCCTCCCACTGAAACCATGGTCGCTGCGCTGCAGGCAGCCGGTTATCAGGTGGATGTGAAGCTGGATATGCTGGGCGAGATTGCTGACCACTTCCGTGAAGTCCGCAAGAAATATCACCAGTTTGAAAGTGAGTACAACGGCGTCGATACCAATGTGCTGATCAACCAGGTTCCTGGGGGCATGATGTCCAACCTGGCCAATCAGTTGAAAGAGCAGGGTGCGCTGGACCGCATCCGGGATGTCTTTGCTGAGATTCCCAAAGTTCGTGAAGATCTGGGCTTTCCGCCGCTGGTGACGCCTACATCGCAGATTGTCGGTACCCAGGCTGTGATCAACGTTCTGACCAGTAAGCGCTACGAAACCATTACCAATGAAGTGAAGCGCTACCTTCAGGGCTGGTACGGCGCGGCGCCGGCAGAAGTTAACCGTGAGCTGCAAAGTGCGGCGATTGGAAAAGAGGATGTCATCGATTGCCGTCCTGCTGACCTGCTGAAGCCGGAGCTGGAAAATGTGGCGTCTGAGATCAGTGGTATTGCCAAGTCTGAAGAAGACGTTCTGACCTATGCCATGTTCCCGGAAGTTGCCAGACCTTTCCTTGAAGGCCGTAATGCGGGCACTCTCAAGCCAGAGCCTTTGCAGCCTAAGGCCACGGCAGCCGGTGCTTCTGTTGCGACAGAGTTCAAGATCATGGTTCATGGTGAGACATACGATATTCATGTCACCGGTGTCAGCCCTCATGGCGACAACGAGCGTCGTTTCTATATGACGGTTGACGGTGTACCTGAAGAAATCGCGATCGAGTCTACCGGTGAATATACCCGTGGTGGCGGCGAAGGTAAGCGGCCACAAGCAGCAGGCCCAGGAGATGTATCAGCTTCGATGCCGGGCAATATTGTGGATGTCCTAGTAGCGGAAGGTCAACAGATTGCCGCCGGTGAAGCGGTTCTGGTCATTGAAGCCATGAAAATGGAAACTGAGATCAAGGCGGCCATATCCGGGACTGTGAAAGAAATCCTGGTGAAAAAGGGAGATCGGGTCACCCCTGGCGAGTTGCTCGTGCAGATCGACGCCGGTTAATTTCGGTTGTAGATCACTTCGGCACAGGGAAGTGCCAGCGTATTATGTGTTCCCGGATGGCTATTCGGCCATCCGGTCCAGCAGACGATTCACTTCGGTGGCAAACTCCGGTCCCGCATCCTCTTGCAGAAAATGCCCTCCCTTGAGAGTGACATGGGGTTGGCCTTTAGCGCCGGGGACACGTTCCTGAAAGTAGCGGTCTCCACCTCGCATAATGGGATCTCCATTACTGAAGGTGGTCAAAAATGGCTTCTGCCATTGCTGCAGTATTCTCCAGGCCCTTTGATTTTCCTCCGCGCCCAGGGCATCGGGCTCCGTGGGTACCAGCCTGGGGAAAGCCCGGGTTCCGGCCTTGTAACGTGAGCTTGGGAATGGGGCATCATAAGCTCGACGTTCGTCCTCGCTCAGGTTTTTAAAACAGCCGGAATTGACGATTTTGGAAATAGGAAACCAGGGGCTGTAGACCGCAAAGGCCCGCCACGCCTTGAATACAAATGGAACTTTCTGTTCGCCTGTGGGCAGAAAACCGTTACCAACGACAATAGCCGCAAAGCGATTCGGCATCAGGGTGGCCAGCCTCAATCCAAGCAAGGATCCCCAGTCCTGGCATACCAGACAGATATTCTGTAAATCCAGCTTGTCGACAAACTGTCTTAACCATTCAACGTGACCGGCATAACTGTAATCTTCCATTCGTGTGGGTTTATCTGATTTACCGAAACCAATCAGATCCGGTGCGATAACCCGATGTCTGGCACTGGCACAAATGGGAATCATATGGCGGTAGAGGTACGACCAGGACGGCTCTCCATGCACCATGAGGACCGTAAACCCGGATTCGCCCGAGCCCTCATCCACATAATGCATCCGCAGTTCCCCCAACTGCAGGTAGTGGGGAGAAAACGGGTAGTCTGTAAGGTTTTCAAAGCGCTCTTCAGGTGTTCTTATTATGTTCATGGCGGCTCCTCTTTGAAATCTGAGGCCTGGCCATATCACGCCAGGACCTGTTCACACTAATTCAATGCGGTAGTGGACTCAACGGGACGATGAGGGATATGTGCGCTGGTTCAGGCGGGGAACGGCAGTATGTTTTCCAGTCCCTTGCCGTGCTGGATCATGGCATCCAACTCTTCTGACATGCGCTTTCCTGCATCCAGTACTTTTTGCCAGTAGCGAATCCGGGTGTCGGCATCCAGATTTTTAAAATCATTACGGTCTGATATTTTCTGGTAAGGAAGACTGGACACCAATTCAGCGGATGGTGTCAGCAAAACCACATTGTCATAGCTCTGTGGCGATACCTTGCGATACCCCAAACGCTTGTCAAACCAGCCGGGAGTCACCGTCCGGGAAAAATGCGGATAGAGCATCAGGCCGTCATATTCATGAAAAGGCAGATCAAAGTGGTAGTCGATGATTCCACCGTCCCGGTAAATGCCTTGTGGTGCGCCCTCAATATTTTGTATCCCCTGTAATACCAAAGGAATTGATCCGCTTGCCAGCAGAGCGTCTTCTACATTCTCTGCCGTTAGTTTCGCGTACTGGGTATTGAAATCGTTGAACTGATAGTGGCTTTGGGATCCGGCATGAAAAATGACCCGCTCGAAGAATCGACCCAGCCAGGAACGGGATATCGCATTTGCCGTTGCTGCCAGTGCCAGGCCGGCAGTCTGAAGAAGAGGGGCTTCTGAGGCGACTGGTCCATGGCAGCGGTTGGCCAGTATATGCGTATGGATCATCGGGTTTTCTGCGATGTCTCTGGCGCCGTCTGAACCGAGCATGTGCTGTACCATCAGACGGGCCTGATCGGTGATCTGTTTGACACTTGGCTTTGCGGTGTAGGTTTCGTGGGAGTAGTAGTCCGCCAGTCGAGTGATGGCAGCGACCGGGTCCCGTTGTCCGAAGCAGGCCATTTGCCAGGCTCCGGCTGAAGACCCCAGGGTATGCAGTGGGGTTGTCCGTCCCTGAAAAAACTCTCCAAACAGGTAGCAGTCCAGTCCAAACAGAATGAACCACTTTGGCCCTCCGGATGCGGCGGCCATTCCGCTGAAGAGTTCCTGCCGGAAACCTTGCTCCAGGAGCATTTTACGGGCCTTGTTTCCGGCAATAACGGTCAGGGATGAACTCATAGACTTCACTCAGATTTAAAAACGCGAAATCATGCCACTCATTATGGCGGGCAACAAGCGCGTGGCGGAATCGACTCAGAGAAAGGCCGACTTGGCTGTCTGCATGTCCAGCTCGGAGTCCAATACCCGCTCCAGCTCATTGAAGTCGATAGGTTTCATCAATATCCGGTCAAACTGTATTCCCAGTGATTCGGCTTCAATCTGGGCGTTAATGTTGGCCGTTACTACGACAACGGGTGTATCCACCAGATAGGGTTGTGACTTTAATCGTCGATAGACTTCGTAACCGGTTACGCGGGGAAGGTTGAGGTCCAGGAGAATAATGTCGGGTAACGTCTGGGCCGCCACCTCGAGTCCCTGATCCGCGTCAGTCGCGGTAAGCAATTTTAATCCGGGAAATGATGAAAGGTATTGTTCCAACAGTTTCAGGTTCGTCTGGTTATCGTCAATGTAGAGGAGTGTTTTGGCGTCCGGCAGAGGCTCAATGGAGATAGGCTTGCGGTCGACATTTTCCGGCGCGAGAACTTCCTTCACCGGGAAATCCACCCAGAAACGGCTGCCTTCATCTTCCGTGGACTTGAAGCCGATCTCCCCACCCATCAGCATGACCAATTGCTGACACAGTGCCAGGCCTATCCCTGTTCCTTCGATAGTGACGTCATCAGCGAGACGTTCAAAGGGTTGAAACACCTTGCTCTGGTCCTGCTTTCTGATCCCGATACCGTTATCGATGACTTCAATACGCAGGTGGTTATCCCTTTCTCTGCGGCGTAATTCAATTTTGACCCAGCCATCCTTGCGGTTGTATTTGATGGCATTGGTCAAAAGGTTGGTGAGCACCTGTTTGAGACGGGTGTGGTCGACTTCCATAAGATAGTCAAAACGGGTGACAGGCGCATGCAGGGATATGTTTTTCTCGTAGGCGAGCCGATTCACCAGTTTGAAGCACTCATTGATCACTGTCATGACCGAGCAGGGCTCCATACTGATGCCGAGCTGGCCGCTTTCGATTTTTGACAGATCGAGGATGTCATTGATCAGGGAAAGCAGGTGCTCGCTGGCGGTATAAATTTCTATCACATTATCCAGGTGCTCCCGGCTGAGATTCTCATCCTCCATTTTGATGAGCTGGGCAAATCCCATGATGGCATTGAGCGGAGTACGCAGCTCGTGGCTCATATTGGATAAAAAGCGACTCTTGGCTTCACTATTGGCCTCTGCCCGGCGGCGATGGAATTCAGCTTCGGCCCGGTTCTTTTCGGCCCGTTCGATCATCAGGTACAGGAAGATAAAGCCCAGTAGTGAGAGTAGTGCCAGAACCCCCAGTAAAATTTCTGTCGACAGAAATACCGCGGACAGTTGCTTGCGGTTCGACACTATCTGTTCGATTTTGTCGTAGTTGATTTGCAGAGTGAGTTGGTGAGAGCGGTCGAGAAGCGTTTCCAACGCCTTTTCCAGTTGATCCAGGCTATTGGGTTCTCCACTCATGGCCCGATTAACTAAGGGATCAAGGTTCTCTGCCTGGCGAATAATATTCTGGAGCAATTTCTGGGATTTGGGGAGCTGATATATCGCGTCCAGAAACTCTCCATGTTTGAACAGGTCGGTACGGCTAAGTAACAGAGCGTAGCGCAGGTCCAGGTGGGGGAGAATCTCCGGTGTCTGCCTGGCCCGTAAGACGGTGCTGAGCGTCTGGTAGGCCTCGACTTCTATCTGATGGGCCGGCCATGTAATGTCGTCTTTTGCAATTCTGACTTCCAGTGTGCTCTCGCGCAGGTCCATGATCGTAAAGGTGACACTTAAGCCGAGGCATATCAACGTCAGAACAAATACTGCACCCAGGAATATCCTTAATCGGGACAAAGTTGGCACTCCATTGATCTATTGAAAAGAAAGGCGATCTAATTGCCAGATGCATCGTTGATAATAGGTTTCGCTGACCAGCTCAGTATGGTCGTCAAATGGGTAAATCACAAAAATCGGCCCTTTTTCCCGCACACTGATGGTTTTTCCGTCAATTCTGGTTGCCAGTACCACATCGAACTTTTCGAAATCCTCCAATGGAATGTTGATACTGTAATCATTCAAGGCTGTCGCCTTAACCTGTTCTCCACTTGCACCGAGCAGTTTTACCAGATCTCTGGCCAGAGGCCCGGTAAACTTCCGTGGAGCATCATACCAGGGAGTTGAAGTGGTAATCGAAAATTGAGGCAGGCTGTCCAGCATCGTCAGGTCCAGCTCTGCTGCACCGTCGGTATTTGTATTGGAAACCTTTCCACTGACCGTCAGTAAAATACGGCCGGCCGGTGACTCCAGCGGTGCTGACAAGGCCGACAGGCTGGCCATGAGCAAAAATATCAAAAACAGGATGTGGCGGTTAATAGGTTTAGGCATTGGTACCCTTGATATTATTCGTGTAAAGCTTGCATCCTCTAATAATAGCTACAAATTCTCAGCATGTAGTGGCATGAGTATCTGAAGCAGGCGATCAAGTTCCTTTAGTGTTATTTTAGGTTGCCGACACCGATAATGGTACGTTTATAAGGAATGGTTCTCCACCTTACCGGCCAACTCGCCCCAAGGGAATACGATTCGAACAGGATAAACTACAATGATGACACTGGTAATTGGTAATAGGAATTATTCTTCCTGGTCGCTTCGGGCATGGTTGGTGCTGCGTCATAGCGGTATGGATTTCGAAGAAAAATGTATCGCCCTGGATACCCCCGGTTATCGTGACCAAATATATCGATTCTCTGATGCCGGTCGGGTTCCGGTTCTTATTGATGGGGAGCTGACCGTCTGGGACTCCCTGGCCATTGCTGAATATGTGGCAGAGAAAGTACCAGGCCTGTGGCCGGAAAATGCCTTAGACAGAGCTTTGGCCAGAGCCGTCAGCGCCGAGATGCACAGCGGGTTTATGGCTTTACGCCAGGCCTTGCCGATGAACTGCCGGGCCCAAGACCGAAAAGTGGCTCTCAGTAATGAACTTGCCAATGATATTTCCCGTATCGACCGTCTTTGGAATGAATGTCTACAAAGACAACCCCGGATGGGCGGTCTGTTTGGTGAGTGGTCTATCGCCGATGCCATGTTTGCGCCAGTGGTCTTCCGATTTGACTCCTACAACATACAACTGTCCGAGTTGTCTCAGCGTTATGTGGAATGGCAGTTGGAGGATGCGAACATGCAGGAGTGGCTGCGCATGGCGACAGAAGAGTCGGAAGTCATCGAACGGGAAGAGATCGGCTTGTAGTGTCGTCTGTCCGCGGCAACTATGGCGATTATGTAAGATGGAGCAGTTTGACTGGATTATTCTCGAAGCCTATGGGTAGTGTAATGCGATACCGCATGTTGGTCCTTCAGATCCTGGTTATGGTGACGTGTTTTCTTGTTGCCGGGGCCGGACGTGCTGACTGCAAGGATGCAAACCTTCAACTGCAAAGCCTTAAAGCAGAGCAGCAACAACTTATCACCGCACAGCAGAGCTTTGTGGCTATCCGTCAGGGTAAAATACCGCTGACATTTCAACGTGCCCACTTGTTTCCATTCGCTTTGGATGACATGACCTCTCGCAGAGCCTATATGGCTGCCCTGTCCGCACAGGGGGTTAATGTGCCCTTTGAAGCCGTCGAATGTGAAAAGCTGGCTGACGATATCACTGAGGTTCAGGGACAACTGGTTCCGTTGAGGCGGGATGTCGTTTCCATCAGGGAGCACTGGCTGAGATTGCCGTCGAGCCAACTGGCGGCTCTTGAAAGCCTTTTTCACCACTGGTCCGGCAGCAGTGGCTGGGTGATGCAACTACAGTCCTCTGACGCCGCTGTGCCCGATATTACCTCCCTTCGCCACCTTACCCAGCAGTGGCAGCAGCTTAGTGGTCAGTTAGCTCAGCGTCTCAGCTCGGGACCTGTCACTGTTGCTGCAGCCGATTCTCTCTGGCGTGAAATCATGACCTTGCCTGACAGTGTTGCACCGGTGCCGATAGACGCTGATGCTCAGCTAAAGAATATGGCTGACGACATTGAATCTGCGGTGCAGGTGTTAAAAACCATCGCGGTGTATTACCACAATCTGGCTCTCAACAACGATGGCTTGGATACCATGCTGGAGCAGCCGGATCTGGCCTTGGAAGATATCTCCCGGGAATTACACTGGCTGATGCCGGTTCTGCTCATGCGCTTTTTTGAAAATATGCAGTTTGAGCACGAAACCGCCAGTACCCAGGGTCATCTTGTGGCGTTGTATTCAGCTTGGTCAATGCAGCTGATTATGCTGATTGTGGCCATTGTCTTCATGTTGAGACTGGCCACGCTCTCCACCAAAGGAGTGGCTCACCTTCAGCGTCGGATGTTGAGCAGGCTGGGGCATGGTCCCAGTATGCGGATTCTTAACTCTCTGGTATGGGTTATCAAACCCAATGCCGCCTGGCTGGTTATCTGGGGACTGGCGGTATATGTGAGCATGCTGGCCCCCTCCCACTGGCATATTTTCCGTCTGCTTGCCCCCCTGGGGGTGGTTTATGCCCTGTTCCGGGCTGTACGGGTGCTCAGTGAGTGGTTACTGGCCCGTATGCACTCCAGGGTGGACCAGTTTGTTTCCCAGTCAGGGGCTTCCAGGATGCACGATCGGGCCGGCCGGTTTTCTGTGGCGGCGGTTGTGGGATGGGCACTTCTGCAACTGACAGCCGTCGCCGGCGGAGGGATGCTGCACAGCCTGCTGCAAGTGACGCTGAGTGTATTGATGTGGGGGCTCTTGATTGTCACTCTGAGACAGTACTCGCCAATCACGGAAAAATTTATCGCTCACCAGCTGGCACCAGCTAAAGCTGCTGTCGCGGAGGCCGGTTTGAGGAAACCCTGGCTGCTGCTGTTTTGGCCCGCTCTGTTTGTCCTGGCCCAGTTGCGGGATCTTGTACTGAGTCTTCACGGCAAATTATCTCAGTTTGAAAATTACCGGACATTGTCCCTGCGACTGCTTCGATTGCGCCTGGAGACCGCCATAGGTAGCGATGAAGAAGAGAAAGACGCGGAGCTTAACCCATTTCTGGAGAAGTCCTACCGATATTGGTTGCTGGAGCGTGACGAGCAGGAACAGCCTCTGATCACTCTGGAGCAGACACTGACGCTGATCACTGAGCCCGTAAGCCGATGGTTTGAAGGGCATCAACAAGATAATGTGCTGTTACTACATGGAGAGCATGGCGCGGGTAAGACCCATCTCATACGGCAACTGGTCCGTCACCATTCCCAGTGGCTGGTTCAATGGATGGATGTCAGGGCGAAGACCTGTACCTCGGAAGATGTCCGTTTGATGCTTGAGGAGCATGAGAAAGGCTTACCGGATGAATCGAACGGCCAGCAGGAAAAGCGCCTGGTGGTGATCGACCAGACGGAAAATCTCTTACTTGCCCAGACCGGATATTTTGACGGTGTGCGTGAACTGTTCAAGACGTTGCACAGACGCAATCCCCATGTTTTCTATTTGGTGATCATGCATGGCCCGAGCTGGCATTACCTTTGCCGGGTATTCCGGCATGAGCATCCGTTCACTCATGCTGTCAGTATGCCGCGTTGGACCGCGAGTGAGATGCGCAAGCTGATTTTATCCCGTCATCATGCTTCCCGCAGGAAGCTGCAATATGATGATTTGCTTCTATCGGCAATGGCCGGAACGGAAGCATCTTCATTCCGGGCGGCTGATACCCGGGTATTTAATCTGTTGTGGGAGCTTAGTGGTGGTAACCCGGAAATGGCCCTGCATCTTTGGTTGGGAGCCGCCAGTTACGAAGGGCGGGATGTGGTGATTGCTCTTCCCCAGCGTCCTGCGGCAACATTTTTGTCTTCGCTGTCTCTGGATGCCTGCTTTATCTTACTGGCACTGGTAACTCATAAGGCGCTTAACCATGAAGAGCTGGCATTGGTGACGACGCTGTCGTTATTGTCAGTGGAACAAACCATGACAGCCTGTCTTGATCAGGGGGTGGTCAGGACGGATGCCGGCGGTCGTTGGCGCATAACACCGCTATGGTATGGCTCTGTCATTACCCATCTGAGCCGAAAAAACATGGTTTACAGCTAGAGGAAAGCAACAATGGATAGCAAGGCGGTAGATCAACTTGAAATCCTGGGGACCGTGCTGGACCCCGCCAAACTCACTTTGTTTTTGCTGGGGGCACTGTTTCTTTGGGTGGTAAACCGTCTGGTTCGCCATTTAGCGCAAAAACTGATGGAGTCACTGCCCGGTCATCGCTTTGTCATACTGCAGACCGTCACCTTATTCAGCTTTATCTGGTATCTGGGAGGGTTGTATGCCCTGATTGTGGGGATACTACAGCCTCCTCATGAATTGATGCTGGCCCTGGGAGGAAGTGCGGTTGTGGCGGTAGGTTTTGCCCTGAAGGATGTGGCTGCCTCCCTGATCGCCGGGTTGATGCTGCTGTTTGACCGCCCATTTCAAGTCGGGGATCGAGTCAGTTTCGGAGATGTCTACGGCGAAATCGTTAGTATCGGTCTGCGTTCGGTGAGAATTACCACCCTGGATGACAATACCGTGACCATTCCCAACTCCCGGTTTATTACCGAAGTGGTGTCTTCAGGGAATGCCGGAGCCATGGATATGATGGTGGTGACGGATTTCTATCTGGCTCTGGATGCGGATCTGAAGCTGGCTCAGGATCTGGTGCATGAAGTCCTGATTACCAGCCGCTATATCTACTTGAAAAAGCCGGTGGCGTTCACGGTGTCCGAACATCCACTGTCAGACCGCCTTGCTATCAGGTTGAGGGCAAAGGCATACGTATTTGATGTGCATTTCGAAAAAGCATTTCAGTCGGATATTGTGATCCGCACAGAAGCTCTCTTCCAGGCACAAAACATCAAGCGGCCCGGCCGCGATATGGAGCCTGCACCGTCGCCATTGCCGTTACCTATCTACTCCTCAGAAAGCCCGTGAGCTGACCAATCCAACCTTTTTCGTCTTTGGTTTTCTTGCGGGCTTTCCCGGATTTGCTGACTTCTTCCAACAAATGTGTCGGAACGTCATACTTATCCAGATAGGCATCTTCACACTGCAACAGTTTGTCGAATGCCTCAGACTGATCAGACAGTCCGCGTAGCTCACAAATCCTTGTTATAGCAAGTTCGTAAGCTTCATCAAACCCGTGTTTATCAACAGAGACTGATTTAAACAGGGGCTTACGGTCCGGCAGCTTGACCCGTATTTTGAATTCGGTTGCCGGCTTGCGGCCTTCCCGATGACGGGTTTGCAGTTGCAGTCCAACGACTGTGCCATCTTCGTGTATCAGATTATCGCCACTAAGCGCGATGAGTTCACGCACTGCTGTTTGCCATTGCTGTAGGCGCTGGTCAATTTCCTTTGCCTCTTTCATGGCGCGTTTCATCGCCGCCTTGGATGGCCCATCGACCCGAACATAACGCTGTTGTTCGCGGCCGTTAATGGCTCTGGTGATACGAAGATAGGTGCGTGAGCTGTCGTTGCTATCTTTAAATACTGTTATTCCCATGGCAGCAGTTTCACCTTTTCTGACCAATACCAGTGATCAATCCAGTAACAAACCACGTAGAAGCCACTTAGATTGAACGCTATCTACCGTTACGAGATAGCGGCTTTTTCAGATGATGTTCAGGATAATAATTGTCCGACTTTCCACATTTTTCCAGAAATCATCCTCAATTGAAGATAAAAAAAATTAATATGGAAGCATCTTAATGTAACTATATCGCCTTAGATGGAGGCAGAGTGCTTTAAATTCAAGCCTTTAGAGATTATTGCCGTAAATTGGTCGAGAAGTCATGCCAAATAATTTTTTTTAGCGGCAGAACTCAGATATGTGAAATTTCTGGAAGGGAGCTGAAAACGGATGTTGCAGATTGTCCCTGAAATTTGAGCGTTAGCCATAAATGGCAAAATTCTTTCAGGAGAATGATTAATGAATGGTTGAGACTAACTCTTCCGCCTCAGTGGCGGAAGAGATCCTGTCTTGACTACTCCTGTGAAAGAGCCTCTGATCTTTAATGAGAGTAAAATGAGACGAGAATCGTCTAAACGGTATGATGTATGGCCTGTTGCATCGCCGACTGCACCAACCAGAGTGTATAACCACTATACGCGAGCAGCAGTGCAACACCTTCCTTACGGCTGATACGGCCCTGTTTGCCAAAACCGTGGCTGAATACCAGTAACAGCAGCGTCAACACACCCATGACAGGTAAATCTCGGTATAGCACATCCGTGTCGACGCCCAGTGGGTGAATCACCCCGGCGATACCAATAACAGTGAGGGTATTGAACATATTGGAACCGATCACATTGCCGATGGCGAGATCGTGCTCTCCCTTGCGGGTGGCGGCGATGGAAGAGGCAAGCTCCGGTAATGACGTGCCAATAGCAACAATAGTCAGACCGATGATGAGATCTGAAATTCCCAGGCTGGTTGCGATATCCACGGCTCCCCATACCAACAATCTAGAGCTTGCCACCAGAAGCAGCAGACCGAATATCAACCAGAAGAGTGCCAGTTTGAGGCTCATGTGTTCCTGGCTAAGTTCCTGCTCCATTTCTCCCGCGAGAATATCATCGCCGCCTTTCATGCCGGTGTAGATACTCCATCCCATGACGGCGAGGAAAACTACCAGGAGCACGATGCCGTCATTACGGGTAATTTCACCGTCGACCAGTAGAAGCACGGTAAGGGCGCTGATGGCTATCAGGAGAGGGAGTTCCTTGCGAATAATGTTTGATTGAACCACGATTGGGCTGATGACGGCTGTCACACCCAGGATTAATGCGATATTGGTAATGTTCGAACCCAATGCATTACCGAGGGCCAGACCGGGATTTCCCTGGGAAGAAGCCAGTACAGACACAACGATTTCTGGGGCGGAGGTTCCAAAGCCCACAATCACCATGCCGATAAGCAGGGATGACATACCCAGGTGTTTCGCTGTTGCAGCAGCTCCGTCTACAAAACGATCTGCACTCCAGACCAGAATAACCAAACCAACCACAACGGCGGCAATTGCAATTAACATACGTAATCCAGTTTAACTTTAAACAGTGTTCCCGATGGAAGAGTCTTCCAGGGTGTGCCGACATTCCGTGTGAAATTCATGTTCACCCTGGTCGTCAACTGACCCTGGAAGGTAGAAAAGCGGGATGTAATCTAACAAAAGTTAGGTTTTAGCTCTAGGGTCTGATGGCGAAACGTCAACAGACCCTAGCCTATGCGGTCGGATAGGGAGTTTTGGTGAGTCAGGTAAGTGAAGGTGGCATCAGCATTAAGAGGTCTGCTGAAATAATAGCCTTGCACAACGCCGCATGCGTGTTGTTTCAGGAAAAATAGTTGCTCTTTGGTCTCCACGCCCTCAGCCACAACTTCGATTTTCAATTCCCTGGCCATGGCGATAATTGCTTTGATAATGCCCTGGCCCTGAGGATCATTTTCTATGCGCTGTACGAAGGATTTATCGATCTTGAGTTGATCGATGGGTAAATCCCTGAGGGAAGCAAGGGAGGAGTAACCTGTACCGAAATCGTCCATGGATATGCTCAATCCAAGATCTTTCAGGGCTTCCAGCTGGGCCATCTGAATCCGGTTAGACTGCATGATGGCGGTTTCCGTGATCTCCAGTTCCAGAATATTTCCAGGAAGATCATATTCATTTAAAGTTCGGGAGATAAACTCCGCCATCGTACAATTCTCTGAGAACTGGAATGGAGAAACGTTCACGGCAATTCGTCGAGGCGCTACTCCCTGGTCAAGCCACTCCCGGTATTGGCGACAGACTTCCTGGACGACATATTCTCCAACCTGACTGATCAGGCCGGATTCTTCCGCCAGTGGAATAAATTCGGAAGGGGAGATAAATCCCTCCTCGGGATGATGCCACCTTAGCAGAGCTTCGTAGCCGACGGTCTGTTCGTCTTTAATGCGAATCTGCGGTTGATAGTGAAGTTCCAGCCGATGGGTCTGGATGCCCAGTCTCAGGTCCTGGGTCAGTTTATGCTTGCGGAATGCCTCCTCATCAATGCTCTTGTCATAGAACTCATAGCGATTGCGCCCTTTGCGCTTGGACTGATACATCGCGATGTCTGCACACTTGAGAAGCTCCTGGGCATCTGAACCGTTGTTAGGATAGAGACTGATACCTATGGAAGCTCCGAGCTGAAAGTTGTCCTTACCCAGGTAAAAAGGAGGTTGCATGGTGGTAATCAAGCGTTCAGCAATGGTTCCGGCATGTTTTGACTGCTGTAGGTGATTAATCACAATGGCAAACTCGTCGCCGCCAATGCGTGATACTTTGGTTGAGGTGATATGTTGCGAGTAGCTCGCAAAGTCTGCCACGATGTCTTCTCCACGCAGTACGCTGTTAAGACGATCGGCAATCTCCCGTAATATTTTGTCTCCCGCTTCATGCCCCAATGTGTCATTGACCTGTTTAAAACCATCAATGTCGATATAGAGCAAGGCGACCTTGTAATCGTGACGTTTGGCTGCGGAGATGGTTTTCTGCAGGAACACACCGAACGTGTGGCGGTTTGCCAGTCCTGTAAGGTTGTCGTGGTAAGCGATGTAACTGAGCTTCAGGTTCGAAGCGCGTAGATTTCCATCAAGTTCCCGGAATGCCTGTGCAAGTTCGCCGAATTCGTCTTTGCGGGCCAGCATGTGTCGGTATTGAAGGTGTTCCTTTTCTCCCACTTCCATCCGGGAGCGGCTCATGGAGCGGGTGAAATCTGTCAGAGAGGCGATGGGTTTTATCAGCAGGCTGTGCACCACGATCATCAGCAGGACAATAATGGCGGATGTAATGACCAGCGTCAGCCAGGATATTTGCCGGGCGATATCGATGGCACTCTCTCTGAGCTCCGCCATGGGCCAGATAGCGGCGATGTGCAGATTATCCATGACCTGTGTATTGCCTGCGAGATAGCTGTTCCCGCCCACATTGATAGCCGTGGCTGTGGGGCCGAGTGTCAGGGCTGCCTGTAAAATTGGAGCCAGGGATTCATCCTGACGAATTCCTGTGGCATATCGTTCCCCTTCTCCAGATACCATGTAGAGCTTGCCGGACTGACCGATACGCGCTTTCTCTGTTTGCGCAATCAAATCATCAAGGCGGGCAACCAGAACCACATAGCCCGCACTTTCGAACCGGATGTCTGTGTTCCAGTCTGTAAACGTCTGTGCCGAGACGGCTTTAAGCACCACCAGATAGGGGCTTGGCTGATTGTCCCTTGGGGGGATGATGACCGTCAGGTCCTTGGCTCCGTTTTCCAGATAGTCACTGATCAACCTGGGGACGGGAAGAGTCAGTCTGGTTGTTGGATTATCGGCATCCACACGAACCTGTTCGGTGCCCTCCTGGTCATACATCTGAATCGAGACGTATTCCGGGAATACCCGTTGATAGGAGCGAAACAGCTCAAGAAGCGGCCGATAGTAGAGGTAAAATCGCTGACTGGAGCTTTCCAGGTTGAAGTACTGACGTATCAAATGGCTGTGAGTAATCAGGCCGATATTTCCCTGGGCGATGGATATACGGTTGTGAACCCTCTCGCTGGCCAGCTTCATTTCTTCCTGGATACGTAAGTCTATCTCCCGCAACAGGTCGTCAGCCTGCCGATCATAGAAGTGAATGCCGATGAGAATCATGGGCACAACAACGATGGGCAATAGCAGAAGGGTAACTTTGGTTCTAAGCTGCAACATCGTTTAAGGATTAAGTTCCATGAAGTACTTGATCATATCGCGCATTGTGTCGCTGCTTGGAATCTTGTCCACTTCGAGCCCGGCCGACCTTGGCGGGTTGATGATGGGGTTGTCCATAAACTCCTTGGGCAAAATACTCATTGCCGCCGTGTTAGGGGTGGCGTATTGAATATATTCCGCATTCTGCGCGTTGTTTTCAGGATTGTTCATAAAATCGATAAATCGTTTCGCCAGGGGTTTGTGAGATGAACTGTTCAATATGGCGATAGAGTCTGTCCACAAAATACTGCCCTCCCGAGGGATGACAAAATTCAGCTCAGGATGGTTTTCCATGATCGTCATGGCATCTCCGTTATAGGCCATGGCCATCCAGGCTTCGCCGGCCAGAATCTCTGAATCCTCACCAAACAGAATATTGCGATAAGCTCGCACATATGGGCGCTGCTCCAGCATCAGGTTTCGGGCCTGGGCAATATGTTCGGGGTTTTCACTGTGAATCGAGTATCCAAGAGCCTTTAGCGCCATCCGAAAAGTGGTTGAGGCTGTATTGATCACCAGGATCCGATTACGCAGTGATTCCTCCGGTCGGAAGAAATCCATCCAGGAGGTGGGAGCGGACGGGATCTTGTCTTTCCGGTACAGGATGCCGATGCTTCCCCAGCTGTAAGGGACAGACGTGATTTCCTTCTCCAAAGGAGAGTCTGTCAGCGGCATTCTCACATATTTCAGGTTAGGCAGTTCATCGCGAGGATACCGAAGTAGCCAGCCGTGGTCGGAATATGGGCCGGACATGGTTTCGTCAAATACAATCAGGTCAAACCCGCTGCCCTCTGTATTCGCAAGTATGAAATCTCTCTCATCGTCATCTTCATAATAAAGAAAGCGGATATTTGAGTTGGTCTGCTCTTCAAACTGTGTGACCAACTCAGGGTCGATATAGTCTTCCCAAGTCAATACAAGCAATTCTTCTGACCAGGCTGGCCGGGTGAAAATTGCCAGAAGCAAAAGCGCCAGTCGGCCAAGGCTGATAATTCTATTCGTGCATGAGTTAAGCATAAGGTTTCCGGCAGGCAAGACGGTCGTAGCCAGGGAGTAAATAACTGATACAGTATTTCAGTATCTGGTTTATTTGAGTATAGCCAATCAGTTGAATGTTGCAGGCCGTATAACCGGTTCGCAGGATGGAAGGACACTATTCATTTTTGACCGAGCAGCTGACGTTTGACATTTTCGTCAAATGGAGAGCGACCAAGCCAGATAGAAAAGTAGTTTCGTGCAAGATATATATCGTCGAGGGTGGCAAGTGGCTGACCGTTCAGGTCGAGCTTCAGCCCTGTGTTTCGATTGAAACTGATGACATAAACATCGCCGTCGTTCACGGATCGGTATGCCTTGTGAAACTCTTTCAGGAGTGCTTTTTCGGAAGCTTTCAAATCTATGTTGCGCTGCAATATCCGGTTGGCACTTTCGCGAAAGGCCTTGGCCGGAATTTCCCGATAATACCGAAATTCCATGTAAAGGGTTTCGTCAGGGGGGAATGACCAGGTTTGTTCGCAGTTACGCCGATATAACGCACTTTCGCCCACAGTGAAGATTCCATAGGCCTTCAAGTCAGCCACTCCACAACGCTGAAGTTCAGTTCGGCCTATCTTTTGTACGTTGGCAAATTCTTGTATGTCGGTTCGCTCTTGTAAGTCGGCACACTCTTGCAGGTCGAAAGTCTCAGCCATCTGACTCGATTGTGCTGCAGTGAAAGTCGGGTAGGACAGCAGATGAATCATGACGATGTAGAAGGTCATATGAATCTTTCTGAACATGCCTCCACCTCATACCTTATTTCAGTATTCGTTCTCCGGCCCTAATTGAGAACGAATAGCTCTGATAGGGGATCCAATAACAGGCAAATGGGCGTAAAAGCCTTCTGTGCTATCCCAGTAATCCTGATGCAAGGTGATCTGGCCATGTTGGTCAAAGCGTAAGTGAGTCAAACCGATAGACGTAATATCGAGACTTTTCCACAGAACCTTAAACCTTGTACGCATCTGCCAGCGGAGCCACACATCATCTCCATGTGAGGTGGCATCCAGGAATGTCACGGACGTGTCAGAATTCTCTGCCAGGTTCAAAAGATATTTTTGTAGCTGGTTCCTGTCGGTTATGACATGGAAGGTGTCGTTGAAGTAGAGCTTTGGCGCATACACTTTGTCGAGCCGCAAGGCGATGTGATCGCTCTGCATGGAACCGAATAGCTGCATGAAGCCAGCAAGGCGAGGTTCAGAGTCGAGTGACTGAAAGGTTCCGGCGGGCGCCAGTGCAAGGTATTGATCGTAAGCTGGCTCACTGGGAGAACTGATGCACCCGCTGAGTAGGGTCAAGCTTATAAAAAATGTGGAGGTAAGTAACTTTATTGGCTGCTGATATCTATGCATCTTCGTCTGAGCCTTGTAAGACCGTTGATCGACAGCATAGGGATGGTGGAGTGAAAGCTGTGTGAAGAAAATAAATCAATTTCTTCACGTATTTTTCACGTTCGGCTTTTTAGCATTCAGTGAAATGTTCTTTGGTATCAAGTGACGGAAACTAATGAAGCAAAGAGTTCAGCGGTCAAACGAAGCCCTGGTAGTGCAGGAAAACAGATCTGACGGCAATGAAGTCTCAGTAAAGGTTGGTATGTCCAGCAAAGTCGACCGTCGGCAGCACTCTATAGACTGGTTGCGAGTATGGCCGTTTATCTCGCTCCACATTGCCTGTCTTGCAGTGTTTTGGATTGGCTGGAGTGCTGTTGCTATTGGTACGGCGATAGCTCTTTATGTGGTTCGGATGTTTGCTATCACCGCTTTCTACCACCGCTATTTTTCCCACAAATCCTTCAAAACCAGTCGCAGCCTGCAGTTTATATTTGCTGTACTCGGGGCTTCGGCAACCCAGCGAGGGCCATTGTGGTGGGCCGCACATCACCGCTATCACCATCGGACTTCCGATACCTTGGAGGATCCACATACTCCACGCCATGGATTTTGGAGGAGTCATTGTGGTTGGTTTCTAGGGCGTCAATATTTTAGAACCCAAGAAAATCTCATTAAGGATTTCGCCCAATTTCCGGAGCTTAGATGGCTGGATAGATTCGATCTTGTCGTTCCTGTTGTGCTCGGTACCTCACTCTGGTTGGCTGGTGAATATCTGGGCCATGCCTATCCCGATTTGGAAACCAGCGGTCTGCAAATGTTCGTGTGGGGATACTGTATTTCCACGGTGGTATTAATCCATGCCACCCTCTCCATTAATTCTTTCGCCCATCGTTATGGCTCCCGCCGGTACAAGACTTCCGATGATTCCCGCAACAATTTTTGGCTGGCGCTGATCACACTGGGTGAGGGCTGGCATAACAATCATCATCACTATTCAGGGTCTGTACGACAGGGTTTTTTCTGGTGGGAAATCGATATCAGTTTCTATCTGCTGAAAGTGATGCAGTGGTGTGGATTGATCTGGGACTTGCGTCCTGTGCCGGAGCGTAAAAAGTGGTCCCACCAACAGAGGGAATCTGCGGGGATAGCGTCTGGGGAGCTGGTTTCTGGAGAGCTAATGTCTGAAGAGCCGGTATCTGGAAAGCTGGTATCTGGAAAGCTGGCATCTGGAAAACTGGTATCCGGAAGATTAGTGCCAGGGGAGGTGCTGTCATGAAAGTCGCGATTATCGGAGGTGGCATCTCTGGCCTCACCGCTGCTTATTATCTCTCTAGAGATGCTGGGCTTGATAGAGCAGCGGGGTTTAACGGAGGGACAGGAAAACCTTCCTCTGCGCATGACGTGACACTATTTGAAGCAAACGGGTATATCGGAGGGCACACCGATACGCATACGCTTCAGATTGATGAACAGACTGTGTCGGTGGACTCTGGCTTTATCGTGTTTAACGAGCAGAACTATCCTCATTTCACTGAGATGCTCCGGTCCCTGGATGTGTCATGGCAGGACAGCAATATGAGCTTCAGTGCTGTCAATGAAAGGACCGGAATGGAATATGGTGCAGAAGGATTGGAACGCCTGTTTGCCCAACGCCGTAATCTGGTGAATCCCAGCTTTTATCGAATGCTATGGGATTTACTACGGTTTTATCGGGAAGCCCCGGTGATGCTTGAAGAGGGGGACAGGGATGTGACTCTCGGGAGGTACCTGCGGCAGCAGAAATACAGCCGGGTATTTATCGAGAACCACATATTTCCTATGGCCTGTGCACTTTGGTCGGCCTCTGCTGAAATGATCGAGGACTTTCCACTGCATTATTTTGTGTCGTTCATGCACAACCATCGAATGTTGCAATTGAGCGGCCGCCCTCAGTGGAAGACAGTCAAAGGCGGATCGGCCCGATACGTATCTGCCCTTCTTCAACATTTCCCTGGTCAAGTACGGACCTATTGCCCGGTTCAGTCTGTGAATCGGACCGCCGCCGGGGTGACGCTCAGAACAGAGCGATATGGCGTGGAGCATTTTGATGCCGTGGTATTTGCCTGCCATAGCGATCAGGCGTTAGCAATTTTGGATGATCCCTCCATTGCAGAGAAGTCGATTCTGGGGGCAATTCCTTATCAGGAAAATCAGGTGGTCCTACATTCTGATATTCGGCAGATGCCCTCCAACAGAGGAGCCTGGGCCAGTTGGAACGCACGAATTCCCGCCTCATCCAAGCATCGGTGCAATGTCAGTTACTGGATGAATCTGCTGCAGCAGCTACCCGTCGATAAGCCTTTAATCGTCACATTAAACGGGGAGTTGGACGGCGAAGGGAAAATTGATCCTTCAAAGATCTGGGCGGAACGAACCTATCATCACCCGGTATACACCCACGCCTCGCTACGTGCCCAAGAACGAAGGGCAGAGATCAATGGGGCTAATCACACCTTTTATTGTGGTGCGTACTGGGGATGGGGCTTCCATGAGGATGGAGTACGCAGTGCCCTTGATGTTGTGACCATGATCGGGCAGGGGCAGGCTAATGTGGCGGCTTAGTCAGATGTTCCGAAATAGCGCCTCATTCAAACATAGCGCACTGTGTCAGGGTATTGTGCGGCATCGTCGGCATAGTCCGCGCGAACATGTTTTTCAGTATCGCCTGAGCATGGTATGGCTGGATCTCGACGAAGTGAAGAAGATCGATAGCCTGCCATTCTGGTCAGGTGGCAGAAGAAACCTGACATGGTTCAGGCGGTCCGACTATCTGGATCCTCAGGTTCCGGATCTGAAGCAAGCGGTATATCAACGTTTGGAGAAGGTAAATGTGAGACCGCAGCCGGGACGGGTCGTTATGCTGGGTCATCTCCGTCAATGGGGATTCTGCTTTAACCCTGTGGTTTTCTATTTTTGCTTTGATGACGACGAGCGTTTATATGCCATTGTTGCGGAGATAAACAACACTCCGTGGAATGAGCGACACGCCTATGTTCTTCCCGTTCTTTCTGTTGTTCAGCCTGACTCGGCAGAAGATCCACGAATTGTCAGTCTGGAGCCGGGTGCGGACGACTGGCAATACTGCCGCTTTGATTTTGATAAATCCTTTCATGTCTCACCCTTTATGCCCATGGACATGCGTTATCACTGGCGCTTCCGGCTGCACAGGGAAAAAGTCTACGTGCATATGAAGTTGAGTCGACAGCAGGAAGTGATATTCGATGCCAGTCTTGGCCTTGATAAGCAGCGACTGGATGCTTCGCAAGCGCTGAGGGCCAGCTTTGGTTACCCGTTGATGTGTCTCCGGGTATTGGGGGGGATTTACTGGCAGGCATTCAGGTTATGGCGTAAAAAAGTTCCTTTTCATACCCATCCCGCCAAACAGGGGACAAGCTCCCCTAACGATGTTTCCCCAGGCTGCTCATCAACAAATGGCGGGCGTCACCAGAATAGAACAATGAACGGAGGTGTGTAATGTTGCTTGAGACATCAATCAAAGGTACTGAGACGATTGAGACCTGGGGCAGGAAACTATTTCTGCGCCTTTGCACCACATTGGCTGGTGGTGAATTGGTCATCAGGGAAGGTTCGGAGACTTTCTACCTCGGTCAGCCATCCCGGGATGGCTTAAAGGCAGAAATCCTGATTCATCATCCAGGAGCGTATCGCCGGTTGCTAACGGGCGGCAGTATTGGCGCGGCGGAAGCTTTTATGGATGGTGATTGGGAGGCCGATAATCTGACAAGGTTGGTGCAGTTGTTACTTCGGAACCGGTCGCAGTTGGATGCCATGGAAGGAGGCCTCGCAAAACTGGCGGGGGCCTTGGCGAAAATCTGGCATGAGTTTAATCGCAATACAAAGTCCGGGTCGCGAAAGAATATTGCGGCCCACTACGATCTTGGAAATGAGTTTTTCCAACTGTTTCTGGACAGCAATCTCATGTATTCCTCTGCGATGTATGTGACGGGAAAGGAGACATTAGAGGAAGCTTCCATGTCCAAGTTGGATCGTATCTGTCGCAAGCTCGATCTCAAGCCTGAGGATCATCTATTGGAGATTGGTACCGGCTGGGGGGGAATGGCTATCTATGCTGCCCGACATTACGGGTGTCGGGTGACCACAACCACCATATCTGCGGAACAATATAAAGCGGCCCAGGAGCGCGTACAGGCAGGGGGGGTAGGGGACAGGGTCACTGTGCTAAAAGAAGATTATCGGGATCTTACTGGCGGCTACGACAAGGTAGTCTCCATCGAAATGGTGGAAGCGGTGGGACACCACTATCTCAATGGTTATTTCAACAAGATCAATCAATTGCTCAAGCCGGAAGGCATGGCTCTGATTCAGGCGATTACGATTGAAGACCGCCGCTATCAGCAGGCACTGCGGACCGTGGATTTTATCAAACGATATATATTTCCCGGCAGTTTTATTCCCTGTGTCAGCGTACTGACTTCCAGTGCGGCGGCTTGTGGTCTGCGACTTTTTAATCTGGAGGATATCGGCCCCAGTTATGCCAGGACCCTGCAGGAATGGCACAGTCGATTTAATGCTCGTCTGAATGAGGTGCGTGCTCAGGGCTTTGATGAGCGCTTTATCCGGATGTGGCGGTTTTATCTGAGTTACTGCGAAGGGGGCTTTCGGGAGCGAGCGATCAGCAATGTTCAGATGACGCTGGTGAAACCGGATAACCGTCGCGAACAATGGTTGAACGACTGATCTGGCCGGTTTTTCTGGCGAGACTCGGAGCATAGCGAATATGGATACGTCCTCCCTGATTCTAAGTCTTTTTCTGATTCTGCCTCTGTTCGTGGCTGGGTGGTGGATACAGGAACGGCAGCAGGATGCCGGATGGGTGGATGTCCTCTGGGCTTTTTGTGTTGCGGCAGTGGCTGTTTTCTATGTGACCGTCGGTAAGGGTGATTTGAGCCTGAGATTACTCACTGGAGCCATATATCTGCTTTGGTTTGGACGTCTTGGCCTACATTTGACGATCAGACTGTTGGAGAGCGAAGAAGAGGATGGGCGCTATGCACGGATGCGACAGTGGGCCGGAAAGAAATCGTCAGTTGTCTTTCTTGGCTTTTACCTGATGCAAGCAAGTTGGGTTTGGATATTTACTCTGCCGGCATGGCTGTTAGCCGCCGGCCGATGGCCCCCGCTCTGGTGTGTCTCAGCCGCCTTGCTTGTGGTGGTGGTTTCCTGGTGGGGAGAATCTGTTGCGGATGCGCAGCTTCTTGACTTCAAGCGCAACCCATCCAATCAGCAGCAGGTGTGTCGGCAGGGATTGTGGCGTTACAGCCGTCACCCCAATTACTTTTTCGAATGGTGCCACTGGTTTTGTTATCCGCTACTTGGTATTGCGTCCTATGGCGGTGGCTGGCTATGGGCGGCACCTTTGGTGATGTTTATTTTTCTCTATTTTGTCACGGGAATTCCGTTTTCTGAGCAGCAGGCATTGAGCCGCCGGGGAGAAGCCTATCGCCATTATCAGCAAACCACCTCCATGTTTATTCCCTGGAAACCGAAGACTTGATTGAGGGTGGAATCGACATCAACAGGCTATCCGTCTTTTATAGCCGGTATAGCCGGTATAGCCGGTATAGCCGTATAAGTTAACTTCGTCATAAGTGAGGAGAACCGAGATGAATATGATTCAATGGGCAGAAAGGGGCTGGGTGCCGGATTCGCTGATTCGGTTCGGGATCAGGAGGCTATGCCAGGAACGTTTACGTGATGAATCCAAAGCTGTCAGAAATAGCGGCGGTGTCTCCTTTCAGAAACGCTTGGACAATCTGCGTGCCAGCCCCATTGCCATAGAAACTCAGGCCGCCAATCAACAGCACTATGAGGTTCCTGCCGCTTTCTATCAGTTGGTGCTCGGCGACTATCTGAAGTACAGCAGCTGTTACTGGAGTGAAGACGTTACCTGCCTGACTGATGCCGAGCGGGCGATGCTCAGGTTATATTGCGAGCGTGCTGAACTTGAAGATGGACAATCCATATTGGAGCTAGGTTGCGGCTGGGGTTCCCTGAGCCTCTGGATGGCTGAGCAATATCCCGGAGCCAGTATTACGGCTGTCTCCAATTCACATAGTCAACGTCAGTTTATTGAAGAGCAGGCCAGGCAGCGTCAGATTGATAATCTCCGGGTGATTACCTGTGATGTTAATCAACTGACTCTTGACCAGCGTTTTGACCGAGTTGTATCGGTTGAAATGTTTGAGCATGTACGTAACTACCGTGAGCTCTTCGAGCATATTTCGGGTTGGCTGAAGGATGACGGCAAACTGTTTGTTCATATCTTCTGCCATCGCCAATTACTCTATCCTTTTGAGACGGAAGGAGAAAAAAATTGGATGGGGCGGTATTTCTTTACCGGAGGACAAATGCCTTCAGCAGATACTTTTCGTCATTTTCAAGAGCATGTGCATCTGGAAAAACAATGGTATCTGCCTGGTACCCACTACCAGAAAACAGCAGAAGCCTGGCTGGAAAATATGGATAACAACCGGTTAGAGGTTTTAAAGGTTTTTACTGATACTTATGGCAGCGAACAGGCGGAAATGTGGGTGCAGCGTTGGCGGATGTTCTTTATGGCATGTGCGGAGCTGTTTGGCTACAAAGAGGGCAGGGAATGGATGGTATGCCATTATCTGTTCAATCGGCAGAATGCCTCTGTCCAACCGACAAATGAGTCAGCCTAACTGACAGAACTTAGCGGCGAATAACGGATTTTGTATATGGCGAATCAATCCCCGCGCAGGGGTATTCAATCCCGGTTGATCAGAGTTTTTGCGGTGCAGGCCACTCTGGTCAGCCTGGCAACGGCACTGGGAGTATTTGCCGCCTACAAAATTGCCGAGGATATTCTGGTGAAGGAGGCGCTGACCGGTGAAGCGGAGCACTACTGGCAACTAGTGGAGAAAAATGGGGATTATCCACTTCCCAACACCAAAAACATGAGGGGTTACCGGGCGAAAATATCCCGGCTGGATGCTTTGCCTGAAGAGCTGAGTTCCCTTGAGCCCGGATTCGGCAGGCATCCATTTAAAGGAAACACACCTTTGGTACTGGTGTCGGAGCGTGACAGTGAGCGACTCTATCTTATCTTTAAAGAAGAGCAGGTTTCCCGGCTAGCGCTATATTTTGGTGTCGCGCCGCTGACGGTTGTATTGATCCTGATCTACCTCGCTTCCTGGTTCACATTCCGTCAGTCGCAAAGGGTGATATCGCCAGTGGTTCAGTTGGCGAAAGTCGTCGAGGGGACCCGGATTCCGGACAGTGAAACACTTGCCGCCGATCTGAAGCCATTTCACAGTATTGATACCGATATTGATGCTCTGGCGACATCGATCGAACACTTTGCCGCGAGGCTTCACTCATTTATTGAGCGGGAGCGTACCTTTACCCGTGATGCCTCTCATGAACTGAGGACTCCTCTGGCTGTTCTGAAAGGGTCCATGGATGTCCTGGATCAGGCAGAAACATTTTCCGACCAGGGCAGAAGTGTCATGCAGCGTATGCGGAAGACTGTCCAGGACATGGAAGAGCTGATTGAGACGCTTCTATTATTGGCTCGGGAGGAGGATACCTTGTTGGAGGTGTCGCCTATTCTATTGAACGATCTTCTGCCCACGATTATCTCTCAAACCCAAAGGGCCATGGGAACGGCTGAGGATCTGATTGCCTTTGAACAGAGCAGCCTTTTGGAGATTGCGGCTTCCAGCAAGGTGCTGACAATTCTAATGACCAACCTTATACGCAATGCCATTGTCCATGGCACTACCTCGGAATCCCCCAGGGAAAGTGTCAGGATTAAGATCAGTGAGAATTCCGTGACGGTGACAGACAATGGGCCAGGCATGGATGAGGAGCTCATGCGCAAGGCCTTCCAGCCGTTCTTCCGTGGAGCTGCAAATAACCAGGGTCATGGATTGGGTTTAACCATCGTTCAACGCTTGTGTCATCGTTTTGGATGGCAGCTTGATGCTCACAGCATCGTGGGACAGGGGACTTCAATCAGTATTCGATTTCCTGACGCCAGGATTGTCGGGCGCCAGTAGGATATCGAATTAGTCTGCGTTTTTATCTGTGCTCTCTGTGCTCTCTGTGCTCTCTGTGCTCTGGGCTACCAATTTAACCCCAAGCCCTTGCAAGGTATGAATCAGCGGGCTGGAAAACGGCTTGTCCACGGACTTGCGAAGTTGATACAGGTGGCTGCGCAGTGTGTCGCTATCCGGAATCATATCGCCCCAAAGTTCATGTTCCAGCGCCTCCCTGGGAACCAGATTAGGGCTTTCCCGCATTAGAATTTTGAGAATCTTGTAACCTGTCGGTGTCAGGCGAATGTTTTGGCCTTCTCTAACCGCTGTCATGGTTCGGGTGTTGAGCTGTAGCGGTCCAACCTGCAGAATTCGTTCGTCGAGTTCCCCGCGTTGACGCCGGATCAGCGCCTTCAATCTGGCTTCCAACTCCGGCAGGTCGAAAGGCTTGACCAGATAGTCATCGGCACCTTCCCGAAAGCCTCGTAGTTTGTCATCCAATTGATCTCGGGCAGTCAGCATCAGTATCGGTGTGGCGATGCCGGCATCCTCCCGTAGCCTGTGGCATATTTCAAATCCATCGATTCCCGGTAACATGATATCCAGGATCAAGGCATCGTAACGGTTTACCGAACCCAGGTGCAGCGCAGTCAGCCCATCAGCGGCATAATCTACCGTGTAACCGGCGTTCTCCAGGTACAAAATGACCGTTTCTGCCAATGGCCTGTGGTCTTCGACCAATAGAACCGTGGCGGTTGTATTTTCCATGTAAAATCCTAAAAAGCCTTGAGGCCTGTTCCACACTAATTAGCTGAAGGTCTGTATTATCGCTGCTGCAGCCTCCGGTTGATACGCAGGCGCTGATGATTTGGGCTGTATCTCACTGATTCTTTTTTATTCTCATGGTACATTGCCTCGTTTATTTCAGGTATTTGGACAAGTACAGGCTGATATCATGAAGATTATTCACTTTCTCCTACCTCTGGCAGCAGCATTTATGCTCACGGGTTGCGGTAGTGGTGAGGCGGAAAAGGCAACAAAAAATACTGACGGCAAAGGTCGCTTTTTGCTGGAAGTGACGGATGCCCCTGTCGACTATGCTGCAGAAGTTGTGATCCAGTATACCGGTGTGGAATTGAAACCTGCCTCGGGCCGCTCGATCAACTTCGATTTCGATGAACCAAAAAGCGTTGATCTGATCAAAATCACTCAAGAGGGCGTTCCAGAACGACTCTTGTTCGAGCGTATTCCGGAGGGTGAGTACTCTTGGTTTCGATTTAAGGTTAACGATAGTTCCTATATCAAGCTTAGTAGTGGCGAAACACATCCGTTAACTATTCCCAGTGGCAGCGAATCAGGGCTGATAGTGAATGAGACCTTTAATGTGGTGCAGGATAATGCTGCTGGATTTATTGTTGATTTTGACTTGCGTAAATCAGTGGTTGAGGCCAGTGGGAACTATTACCTGAGACCTGTTCTTCGTGCCGCGGCTATTAAAGAGGCAAATCTTCTGTCGGTGGAAGTAGCGCCTGAAATTATTGCTGATCAGTGTGAGCTAGATCCTTCAGAATATGCTGGTACGGTTTACCTGTTTTCAGGAAAGGATGTTATCCCTGATGATGTGGATTCCTCTGCAGACACTGCCCCGATTATGACGGCGCCGGTACACTACTCACAAAGTAAAGACCCTGACCTGAAAACTCCTTATGATGCATACTTTGCGAGATTTTGGTCAATTCCTAAAACGGAATATACCGTAGCCTATACTTGTTATCGTGATGATGACCCAGAAGCGGATGATCCTGGCATGGTGTTCGCCGGTCAGACACTTAATCTTGAAGATGACCTGTTTGTGCCTTCTGATCTCAATGTGATCGTTAAGCTTGAGCCATGATGAAACTGAAGTTCGCCAGGCAAATTCCACCCTCCTTCTACGCCCCTGAATGATAGATGGGAGAGGATGTATTCTTTTACTTCCTGGGGAACTATTGAGACATAAGCAAGTGTCTTTAACAGGAGAATAACAATGAAGAAGCATTTGATGGTGTCGGCATTGGCTGCCACTTTGATATTCACCGGATGTGCCACAACCGGCAAGCGTGATTTGAGCCAAAGTGTTTATCTGCGTGGCCAGTTTGCCTGGTGGGATGCCTTGGATGAGTACAAGGTCAAGCGGGTCAGCAGTGATGTCTATATGGCCAGCGCTGAATTGACCGCCGATGGTCAACCTTATGAAATGAAGTTTGGTGATGCTGGCTGGACCTCTGGTACCAACTGTGGGTATTTGAGCCAGGCAGAAGATCAGGTGTTGGAGTTTGGTAAGAAGTCCAAAGCGAATTGTTCATCAGTATTTGAGAACTTCAAGTTTACGCCGCCTGAGACCGGCACCTATAACTTCTATCTGGATGTAAGTGGTGAAGTTCCCTTGGTATATGTGGAATCATCTAACTAAAGTCTTGTTTTAAAAGTCTTCCTACTTTCAAAAAAGCGGCCTCAAGGGCCGCTTTTTTTATTTCTGGTTCTTAACGGCGTCTATAAAGACAGTTCTGGCTGTTTTTGAACCATTGGCCTCTGCATCATCCACAAGACGCATGGCTTCTTCAATATTGCCGTCAGTAACTGCCTGCTTGATCAGCTCGTTGGTCTGCTCTTCTACCGATATGTTGGCAGATTCCGGGACTTTGACTGTGGTGTTCGCCGAAGGAGTCGCTTTACCAACATATTTGGCATAGATGGATATCAATCCCATCGCCGAGTGTTGTGCCACGGGGTCATCAATTTCAGGCGGGACACGGTTAGTGGCCAGGGCAAACTGTTTGGCCGGGTGAATCATGGTGGTGGTATTCATACGCTGTTGATCGGTTGTATAAATCAGGAGGTACTTTTCATCCTTAAATCCACCGACTGAAGAGATGGTTGCTTCCAGTCTTTCACCGTTGACCAGATCGGCGCTTTTATAAACGAATTCTTTATCTGCTTTCCGGACTTCCTGGAAGTTGCTATCCAGCAAGGTTACCGTGGGCGAAAATACCCTGTCCTCAGCAGCAATACTGCTGATTTCGATGTCAATAGGGCGGTTACTCTCGGGGATGATAAAAGCAGTAACAAAGCTCTTTCCTGAGTCAAACTGATAGGACTGTGAAGCCGAATTAAATTCAACAACTTTCGTCTCTTCAATGGGTAATGCTTGGTAGGCTATATCAGAATATTGATCGCAACATATTGGAGCATCATCCAATGCCTTGTTAGCGGCACCAATTGGTAGGGATGCATTTGCCATCATAATAGGAGACTTTTTCCACCCGGATTGACATCCGGTCACTCCCAGCAGGCATATCAGTGCCAAAACGAAACTGTGTTTCATGCTTATCTTCTCGACCTTTTTATTATGCTGGAAACAACAAGCCCCCGAAGAACGGGGGCTGTTCATACATTAGCCTGCTAGCTTACCACCAGGCTTCTGCTTGTACACCAAAGTTGATAACGCTGTCTTCGCCGCCATTGAAGATACCGCTGGTATCTTTTCCGCTGGCGTCACTCGAATCGTTGCTGATTGAGCTTACGAAAATACGGATTTCAGGACGTGCCCAGTAGCTGGGGCCTGCGGACCAGGCTTGTGCCAGTGTGATTTTGGACAGCTGGGTTTCTGCGCCATCATCGTCTGCATCAAAATAACCAACTTCCAGAATGGTTCTGGTGTGGTCAGTCCACTTATACATAGGCCTTGCTGAAACGCTCCAGAAAGAACGGTCGTCCTTTAGGGTGTCGTCTTCGAAGTTGGCATAAATGGCCGAGTAGCCAAGTTCGATTTGGCTGGATGGTTTGATTACGCCCCAGTCGATCAGGCGATAGCCTTTGCCGCCCTGGTCCAGACCGCCAAGCCAGTTACCGGATCCAAAATCACGCATTGGCTGACCAAAGCCTTCATGACCATATTGGAAAACCACCTTGTTGAAGCCGCTCATCACAGGAGTGGAAAGCTCGCCGGTAAACAGAGCAGAAATGTCGTCTTTGGAACCGGCATCTTTTTCGGCATCTGTCAGCTCAGGTTTTGCCACGTCCAGACCCAGCTCAAGGGTGCTGCTACCAACAGGTAGACCTGCATAGCGGAGGTCCAGGGTGTTCTGGTTGCTGTAACCGTTGGTCCATGCGATAGAGACCTTGCCTGGGCCAGCATCGATGCCTTCAATACCAGCACCTGGGCCGGAAATGTCCCAGTAATAGAAGTCAATGTGGTGAATATCATGTCTTTGATAGTAACGTTTACCGGCCCACAGGGTGGCTTCTGGAGCAAAGCCGAGGAGTCCCTTAGCCTGAACATTCATCTGGCGCAGAGCGATATCGCCGGAATCATCGCCAGCGGCCAGTGATTCATAATCACCGGTCTGGTCAGTTTTATAGGCCAGCATGGTTTCAACTTTAAAAGTTTTACCGTCGCGATTGTAAACTTCCTGTGCCAGTCCGAGCTCTGCATAAGTTTCGCATTCATTTCCCAAGCGGCCCACGGTTTTAACATCAACACACTGTTGATCACCGTCATCACTCATTCCAATCCCTGAGCGAGCATAGCCATGCCATTCCACAGCACCGGCATTCATCGCCATTACAGCAGCCAATGCGGTTGCCATAGGCGCGATCCTGAACACACATTTGTTGTTATTGTGTCTCATTGTCTTCTTCCTGCTCTTATTACTGTTATCTAGGTTAAGTACTGCATTACCTTTTTATGAGTTAAGAACTTGAGTTCTCTTGCAGTAACGCAGTGCCCGATTTGTACGTTTTGCCAGAAGGACAAAATCGCAAATTGGATAGCCTCATACTCGACAATGAAAAGATTTGTTACATCCTCCGAGGGGTAACTTTTTAGGGGGGAGGAAATGGGGGGAGTGGGGGCGTAGTGGGTGTAGTAGATAAAACAGCTTAAGAATCCGCTCCCTAGTCTGAGAGCGGATATCGGCCAGAATCAGATTTCGCTGGGGAATCTGGTAGGTTTCAGGCTGTCTTTGATGCGTTTGAGATGATCATGGAAGTCTGTGCCTCTCTTAAGAGTCACACCGGTAGCCAGGATATCTATGACCGCCAGATGGATGATGCGGGAGGTCATGGGCATATAGACGTCAGTGTCTTCAGGTGCGGTGACTTCAATTGCGACGGTACATTCTTTGGATAGTGGTGAGTCTGGAGCGGTGATGCCGATGACTGAAGCTCCTCGTTCCCTTGCGATTCGTGCCACTTCGACCATTTCACGGGTACGCCCGGTGTAGGATATGGCCACTATCGCATCGCCGGTATTGGCAGCTGCCGCCACCATGCGTTGCATAAGAAAATCATCGTAGGCGGTAACCGGTATATTGAAGCGAAAGAACTTGTGTTGGGCATCAATAGCCACCGGGGCGGAGCCTCCCATACCCAGGAAAGAAATCTGCTTCGCCTGGATCAGATAGTCTATGGCCTGTGATATTGCACGGGTATCAATAGATTGGCGGGCTTTATCCAGTGCGGCAATGGTGGTCAGGAATATCTTGTCGGTGAATTCCTGGACGGTATCGTCCGCTTCTACATTTTGACTGACATAAGGCGTGCCGCTGGCAAGGCTCTGGGCCAGACGAATCTTGAAGTCTGGGAATCCGCTGGCGGCAAAGTTGCGACAGAATCGATTGACGGTCGGTTCACTGACATGAGATGCCCGGGCGAGTGCCGCGATGCTGTAGCGTGTGGCAGCCTTAGGATCGCGCAGTATGACCTCTGCTACTTTGCGTTCGGACTTGTTCAGGTCTTCAAGGCGTTGCTGGATGGTTTCCAACAAATTGCCAGGGTTCATTTCATTCATGTTGCATCCAGATAGTTGCCCGGTATTGCTCCGGTAACCAGATTGACACTGGTTAAGTGTTTATTATGGCTATTGTTAAAGATGTAGTGAATTTACCACATTTTTTTAGGCAATGTATTGGATCACTTACCAGGATTATGGTGTGTGAATTGCAATCGATGATTCAGAAAGAAGTCATTGCACGGCAATGAACGGATTTGCGGGCGACGAGCAGATGGTCAGAGTTCGGACGGTGGATTCAGGAACCCTAAAAAAGGATATTTTCATGGCGGAGGGTTAAAAAGGAGCCATAATTTTTAAGTGACAAGCTGGTTTTATATAAGCGTGAAATAACTTTTATGTAGTAATAAATATAAAATTATTTCAAAAATAGCCTTGATAAATTCCATTTCATGGCTGAAAATTGCGGATAATTACTACGAAACGAATATAAGATGAATATATCAACAACACAGTGTGATTTCGTACTTTTTGGGGCGTTGGGTGATTTGGCTCAGCGCAAACTGTTTCCTGCTCTTTATCAGCTGGAGCGGTCTCAATTACTGCATGAGGACATGCGTATTCTGGCCTTGGCCCGACAGGAAGTTGACGAGGCGGCGTTCAAGGCTGAAACTCTGGAGAAGCTGAAGGAGCGTATACCGGAAAATCAGCGGGATGCGGACTCCATCAAGCGGTTCTTCAGCAAAGTTGAGTATATGCGTCTGGATTTTCTGGCCCCTGAAGGCTATGAGCAGCTGAAGGCCTGGAAGTCTGAAACAGATGCGCCTCTGCTTCTATATATGGCAACACCACCTTCTATCTATGGTGGAATCGGAGCCAATCTTAAATCCAGCGGCTGTATCGAACGGTCCACCCGTGTTGTGGTTGAGAAGCCCATCGGACATAGTCTGGAATCTTCGCACGAGATCAATAGTCAGCTGGCAGAATACTTTGATGAAACCCAGCTCTATCGTATTGATCACTATCTAGGTAAAGAAACAGTGCAAAATCTGATTGCACTGAGATTTGCCAACAATCTGTTTGAAACCCAGTGGAACCAGAAATACATCTCCCATGTTGAGATCACGGTGGCTGAAAAAGTCGGTATTGAGGGGCGCTGGGGTTACTTCGACAAAGCCGGACAATTGCGGGATATGGTGCAGAACCACCTGCTGCAGTTGTTGTGCCTGATCGCGATGGATCCACCTTCTGATCTTTCCGCTGATAGTATCCGGGACGAAAAAGTTAAAGTGCTTAAAGCTCTGAAACCAGTGACTCCTGACATGATGGAAAGTCATATGGTTCGTGGCCAGTACACGGCTGGGAACATCGACGGTAAGTCTGTTCCAGGCTATCTGGAAGAAGAAGACGCCAATCAAGGTAGTTCTACCGAGACCTTCGTAGCGATCAAAGCTGAAATCTGTAACTGGCGTTGGGCGGGTGTGCCATTTTATATGCGCACGGGCAAACGCATGCCGGAAAAGCTGTCGGAAATCATTATTCATTTCAAGCCGGCACCACACTACATCTTCGATCCGGATCAGAAGCATATTGCCAACAACAAACTGATCATTCGTCTGCAGCCTGATGAGGGAATATCTCTACAGGTGCTGACCAAGGATCAAGGGTTGGATAAGGGAATGCGTCTGCGTCAGGGACCACTTCAACTTAGTTTCTCTGAGGCTTTCAAGACTGGCCGGGTGCCAGATGCCTATGAAAGGTTGTTGTGGGAGTTCATCAAAGGAAATCAGTATCTGTTTGTGCGCCGGGACGAAGTTGAGTGGGCTTGGCGGTGGATCGATCAAATAATCTCTGGATGGGAAGAGCTGGGATTAGCGCCCAAGAAATATGCCGCGGGTAGCTGGGGGCCGGTATCCTCCATTGCCATGATTGCTCGTGATGGCAGGAGTTGGTACGAAGATGCGTGATTTAAATTTCCCGCAAGGGGTTGGATTAAACACTGCAGAGGATCGCCAACAGCTTGCAGAACAGCTGGCCGGTCAGGTCGCTGAGTGGCTTCGGGAAGCGCTTGCCAGCAAGGATCGGGCTCTTTTGGTTGTTTCCGGTGGCAGGACTCCGGTGGCTTTTTTCGAGGCGCTCTCAAAAGAGCAATTGCCGTGGAGTCGCGTTGATATCACGTTGGCCGATGAGCGCTGGGTGAATGAAGACGATCCGGCCAGTAATGCTGCGTTGGTTAGAAAGCATCTCGTATCCAACTTTGCGTCCGATGCAAATTTTATCCCATTGAAAACGCCAGAGCAGGCACCAGAATCGGCGATTGAGGCTCTCGATTCTGAGCTTCGGAATTTGAGCTGGCCAATTGATGTGTTGATTCTGGGTATGGGGAATGATGGTCACACTGCTTCTCTGTTTCCCGGAACCAGTGGATTGGCTAATGCCATGACCACTGATAGAAAGTGCGCAGTGGTAACGCCTTTGGATGCTCCTCATGACCGTATGACGCTGGCTTATCCGGTCCTGTCTGCTGCAAGGCACACAGTGCTGCATATCACTGGTGAGGACAAATCTGCCACCATGACAAAAGTGCTGGCAGATTTGAACGCGGTGGAAAAAATGCCGGTACGTGGATTTATTGGGTCAGGATTGGAAATTTACTGGAGTCTCTGACCAAGACCCGGGATGAGAATCACGGGATTATAACTAAATAATGAAAATGGAAGCCCTTAAGGGCTTCGCCAGGGCAAGTTGAAATAATTCAAGGCTGGATCTTTGGAACTGGTCGCTACGAAAGAGAGCAAAATTATGACAAACCAAGCATACCCACAACATCTGCAAGAGCAGCTGGATAAAATTGTTTCCAGTTGTCCGCTGGTGCCGGTGATCACTATAGATCGTCCGGAAGATGCGTTGCCTTTGGGTAAGGCGCTGGTTGAAGGTGGTTTACGGATTCTGGAAATCACACTGCGTACCCCTTATGGGTTGCAAGCCATTAGCGACCTGCGAGCTGCACTCCCGGATGTGTGGGTCGGAGTGGGCACGGTGGCGACTAAAGCTCAATTTGAAGCGGCGGAAGCGGCAGGCGCGCAATTTGTTATCACTCCCGGTTCAACTTCTGAGCTGTTGGAATATGGAATGACGGCAAAAATCCCTCTTTTGCCGGGAGTATCCTCTCTGTCAGAAGTGATGGAAGGTTACCGATTGGGATATCGGACATTTAAGTTTTTTCCAGCAGAAGTTGCTGGAGGTGTTTCTGCATTGAAAGCTTATAGCGGTCCGTTTCCGGATATAAGTTTCTGCCCGACGGGTGGAATCACTCTGGAGAAGGCTAAAGATTATCTTGCGTTGTCAAACGTCAATGCGGTTGGTGGTTCCTGGTTAACACCCAAGGACGCCATCGCAGCAGGCGATTGGGCGCAACTCCGATCTATTGCCGAGAAGAGCCTGGCAGCTGTGAAGTGAAAGGTTCTTTTTGGGGATAGTACGACCCTCCCTCATTGCGCAAGCAATATTTTTAACCCGCCAATGGCGGGTTTTTTTTGCTTCTCTTTAGCGGGATGTCAGCTCCGACGAAAGTCAGAGTGAAGAACTCCGGAAGAGCATCAATATCCGGGCGGGTGTGCCGTAATCATTCGTGAAATGTACGGCACTCTCCACGGAGGGGTCCATATCGGTCTAGTCTTCCACCGATATGGAGTCTGCTCTTAGAGTGTCTGCACCGATCACTGTCAGACCTTCAGCGACAATCAGGTCTCCTACAACAATGCTACTGGCGTCTACGTCGGTCGTGTCGATGGTGATGCCCATGACTGTCAATGTGTCGGCTGTCTTGGCTGTGACGGTTCCCTTCACTAGGACTCCACTGCTGGATTGACGGCGAGTCAATCTGCTAACACTTACAGTGCCTCCCTGGAAGTTGCCCTGCACGTCAATCCAATCCCCTTCTTCGATATCTTCGAAAGTGAAGAATCTTAGTCGACCAGTGCCTGTGTCCTGGAAAATGGTCGTGCTATTCGTCTCCACTGTGACACCGAGCAGGGTGAGAGTGTGAGCAGTTGTATTGATGTTGCTGGCTTCCGCCCTCAGCTTGTTTTTGGGGTTAGATTTAATCGTGACCTTGGAGGCTTGCAGTACGCCATCAGTGTCAATTTCCCCCTCTATTTCCAGACGGATACCGTTTGCGAGATCGGATTCGCTTCCATTGCTAAAGTCGGCATCACTGGCATTCACAATCACTCCGCTGACAGTAAAGTCGGCGCTGGAGTTGAAGTCTGTGATGACGCCTTCTATTTCTACGTTATCACCATTTTCAAAGCCGGCATCTTTAGACTTAATCCGTACCTGGGTTGCAACCAAAGTTGCGCCATTAAATTCCGTGCCCTTGACCTCAACCAGACTGCCATTTTCCAATGTGGCAGAGGCTGGCACTACAACCGCGCCATCATAATCAACGTTTTGTGTACCAATGGTGAATTCTTTGAGCAGCGTATCAATATTGCCGACGATACCTTCAACCTCAAGTTTGTCACCATTGGTGTGGCTGTCTGCCAGCTTTTCGATGCGTGTCGCAATAATAGAATCTCCGGCAGTAAAGCCGCTGACACTGATGACAATGCCAGCCGTCAGTCCGTCATAGTCGACATTTTCAAGAACGGTGTCGTCAGTCACTGTTACTTCAATGCCTAAGGCAGTCAGTACGAGCAGGCCATCAACAGTATTGGTGCTGCTAATTGGACCTTCGAGATTTTGGTCAAATACGACACTGTTCGCGTCACCGGTTTTCCCGTTGCGATTAACGGTACCTTTTACCAGCACGACCATGCCAAGACTTAAAGAGTCTTCTGGTTGTGATGAGGTGTTGTCGATCGTTATATTTGCGCTGTTGGTGTCATATTCCACGCCATTGACAAATACGCTGCCAAAGGCGGTAACACTGCCCATTGAGGCCACAGGGGCTCCGGTGCCTTCGATGCCTCCATTGCTGGCGACTGATCCACCGCCTGAACCACCGCCGCAACCTGAAGACAGGACAATGCCCAGAACGCAGGCGAATAAGATGAGCTGTCTAAAGATCATCATGTCTTGTCTCCGGTTGATTTCCGCTTTGGTTTAACAGGTTTTTCCTCGGCGCAGGGTAGGGCTTCTTCAAAATAGTAAAGTCCAATTCCCGCCCGGTAATTGCGTGAAGTTGTAGGCTCCTGATCGGAAGTGTTTTGGGCATCGACCCGGGACAGCCACTTGTTGGTTTTTTGTAAAAACTCTTCAGCTTCTTCCTTGCTTCTCTGGCGAATGATATCCATAACGTCCTCGGGAAGATTGGTATAGGCAACAGTACGTTGTACTCGTGTATCTGGTGGGGTGTGAGACAAGTTGTGGCCAAAGGTTGCCATGATGTCAGATGCTGCACGCCCCATAATTTGGAATTTCTCCTCCAGGTCCTCTTGGGGGATATATCCCTGTGTCACCAATTGTACCTCATTATCCTGTCTTTCAACTTGTCCTAATCGTAACAGTTCGTCTAAAACCGCACGCCAGGGAACATCGCCACTATAGCGTCTGACAAGATCGCTGAAGCTGGGGGAATCCCCTTCAATTTGCAGGGTGGCTGGCTGTCCGTCTTGCTGGTATCGGTCATCCTGAAGCCAGCCGTTTACCACTCTGTATGCGCGGTTGACGTCGGCTGCCTGACCGGTTTCTGCGGGATTTGGTTCTTTCTGTAGGCGTGCGATTTCCTTCCGGTTGATTCCGGTTAGTACTGACACACGAGAAATGCTTTGCTTGCGATCCGGCAAAGCAAGATCCTCTGCCGCTGCATCTATATATGCCCGGCGAGCCAGATCGCTGAATTCAGCATAAGACACTCCCTGCTTTAAGAGTGTCAAAACCAGCGGCCGAAGCATTCGATATACAGCTGAATAAATCGCCTGTTTCAGTCGTTCATTCATAAATTTGGGAAAATTCCACCAACACCATGGACATTAGGTCCGATTTTATACAAAATTTAAATTAATTGGGAAAAAACTCCCAAAAAATAACCAAAATACACATAATGATAAATATGGGTTACAAAGAGATACTTTGATATGGCGAGACTTTATAAGAAGTTGGCGCCAGCAGCAAAACTACTTTGTATCCACTTATTGTAAACGCATTAACGGGCCCTGGAAGTATCAATACTGACAAAGTCGGTAATGTTTCGCATTTTGGGCGTGAATAAATAATGGAGGTTTAGATGTATAAGTGGATTGTTGTCTTATTCTGTGCGTTCTTCGCCGCATGTGGCGGCGGGGGCGGTAGTGGGGGAACTGACGACTCCGGTAGTGTGAGTAGCTCAGCTTCTTCCGATACCTATGCCAAAGTGGGCTTGGTATTTACTGATGCAACCTCTCAGGAATACAAGAGTGCAGAGGTTACTTTTACCAAGGCCGAGTTAGTCGGCGATGATGGGCGGGTCACTTTGTTCTCAGGGGAGCAAACCCTGGACCTGCTGAAACTTCCTGACTTTTATGAGTTTGTGGATACGGCTGAAGTGCCGCCGGGGGATTATCAGTCTGTCTGGATTACTGCAACCAAAGTGACTTTGACGACGGAGGACGACTCAGGGAACGATGTCGTGAAGGAGGCAAAGCTGCCCTCCGGGGTTATCAAGGTGTTGTCCAAAAGTGGCTTTAGCGTTGCTCCTGGTGATGTTCTTTTCCTCGAAATCGACTTCGACATGAATAAAGCGCTTAAGCTGACCGAGACGGGTAATGGCAAGATTATCCTGCGGCCGGTTGTGTTTGCGAATATCTACTCACAGCCTCCGAGAGATAAGTTCATCCGCTTACATGGTGTTGTTGAGAATATTGAGGGGCTGACATTCGATTTGTGTCAGACCCAGCTCATTACAGACTCTGTTAATCCACTTTCTGGTTCCGAAGAACATTGCTTCAACATAGTTACTGACGAGGCTACGGGTATTTTTGGAAGCTCTGGTCTTCCGTTGGAAGAAGATCTGCAAGAGGGAGACTCGATTACTGTCATCGGTCGACTGTCAGCCATGTTGAGTTCTCTACCTGATATACCTAACGGACAATTGCCGCCACCCGGCATGTGCCGTATCTGGTATTTGGATTTGGAGCCGGGTCAGCAGCTTGCTCCGGTCGATTGTGATGATATTGATGCGGTTCCCGAGAATGCTGTTGTCATCGGTCATGAAGGTCTCAAGACCGCATTTCTCTTTTCGGTTCATGCATACACCATTGAGGAAGGCCCATTAACTGCCTTTTCTCGATACTCCGGTTTAGTGATGACTCCGGTGGACGAGATTTCTTCACAATTTGAGTTTGATGTTGATGACGGTCAGGGGATCGATGCTACCTCATCATTGCCCGTTCAATTGTTCGAGAAGACGCGGATCTTCTCCGATGACGGTATGGAGATGGGGATAGAGGATGTTACTGCTGGTCGATCGGCACGTATCGACGCGGTTTTCTCAATATCAGATACAGAGCCTGATGTGCTGCGTTCGCCTTTTGTCCTGTTGGCTGGCGATGCTGAAGATCAGGATATGCTGGAAGGGACTGTTGTCACCTTGGACGAGTTGTCCGGGATGATTGAAGTCCAGACTGAATCATTGGAGACGGTCATTGTTGATGCCGGTGAGGCCAGAGTCTTCCTGATCACTGATTCGGAATCAGCATTCTCAAGTGAGGAAATCTCATTGTCAGAAGCTCCTGTAGGTACTGCTATTGAGGCTTTTGGCGAAGAAGATGAATTATCAGGCAATTTTATTGCTGAGGTGGTGTTTATAAAGGCTGAATAGAGCCGTCCGTTTCATTTCGTTGTCAAAAATATTGCCGTATTTAGGCTCAGGTTGCGTTGATCAAAGTACTCCCGTTGCAATCTGGGCCTTTTTTTATGCCTTTGGAAAGCTATCCTGCAAGAATCTGCAGGCAAAAAAAGAGCAGGGTAGGATGGGACTCCGGAACCCTGCTGAAGTCACTCTGATTGCGAGTGCGAGAGTGTGAACTTGAAAAGCCTGCCGGAGTAACCTGTCCGGCTGCAGGTATCAATATTCTTGCGAGCTGGTTATTGAATCTTGTCGCCTACCCGTACAATTTTCATCGTATTGGTGCCGCCCTGGGCGTTGACGTAGTCACCCTTGGTCATAATGACCAGGTCGCCATCTCTGACAACTCCCATTTTTACCAACTCATTGACCGTCAACTGATTGATTTCCGCATGTGGATGCTCATCAGAGTTAAAGGCAACAGTTTGGACGCCGCGGAATAAGGTCACCCTATGCTGGGTCTCGTGATGACGAGAGAAGGCGTAGATGGGCAGAGGTGACTTTATTCTCGACATCAGGAGCGGTGTTGCACCGGTTTCGGTCATGCAGATGATGGCTTTAATGCCTTGCAAATGATTCGCGGCATACATAGCGGAAAGGGCGATCGCCTCATCCACTTTTGCCATCGCCTGATTGATTCGGTGTTTGGACACATGAGTCGATGGGTGTTTTTCTGCGCCGACACAAATGCGTGCCATCGCTGCCACAGCTTCAGTGGGGTATTCACCAACTGCGGATTCCGCCGACAACATGACGGCATCGGTATAATCCATCACGGCATTGGCGACGTCGGAAACCTCTGCGCGGGTTGGCATGGGGCTGTTAATCATTGACTCCATCATCTGGGTGGCTGTAATCACCACGCGATTCAGAGTACGGGCACGGGAGATGATGTGCTTCTGCACGCCCACCAATTCAGCGTCTCCAATCTCAACTGCCAGGTCACCACGAGCGACCATCACGGCATCAGAGGCCAATATGACTGAATCGAGAGCTTCGTCATTATCCACCAACTCTGCACGTTCGATTTTAGCGATAACGCCTGCTTTTGAGCCTGCTTCTGCCAGTAGTTGCCGGGCTTCGTGCATATCCTCAGCGCAGCGTGCGAAAGATACAGCGACATAATCTGCGCGCAGTTTCGCAGCAGTGACAATGTCTCTTTTGTCCTTGTCTGTCAGAGCATTGGCCGAAAGACCGCCGCCTTTACGGTTCAGGCCTTTGTTATTCGACAGTTTGCCGCCGATCAAAACCCGGCAGCCGATTTCATAACCGATAACGTCTTCAACCGCCAGTTCCAGTCTGCCGTCGTCCAGCAATAGGATATCACCAGGTTTAACGTCGCTGACCAGTTGTTCGTAATCGATACCGACGCGGTCAATATCTCCAGCGTCTTTATCCAGTTTGGCGTCCAGGACAAATCGTTGTCCTTTGGCCAGATTGATTTTACCGTCAACAAACCGGGAAATACGAAGCTTGGGGCCTTGCAGGTCTGCCAGAATGGCTACAAACCGATTGTTTTTTCTTGCAAGTTCCCGCACCAGCTCGGCGCGAGCGATATGATCTTCTGCCTCCCCGTGAGAAAAGTTCAAGCGTACCACATCAACGCCAGCCTTAATGATGGCGTCGAGGGATTCTGGGGTGCTGGTCGCAGGACCTAGGGTCGCGACGATCTTGGTGCGGCGTAACATCTTATATTTCCTCTACTAATGGGTCTCTCACCGGTATAAAACGCAGGTAAACTCTCAGAATTCAACGGACAGCGTTGTCTGAGTTACTTGGCTACCTTCATCAATGCCAGCGTATTGTCCAGCATCCGGTTGGAGAATCCCCATTCGTTGTCATACCAAGCCATTACCTTGACATGACGACCTTTTACCTTGGTCTGGTTGGCATCGAAGATGCTGGAAAAGGCTGAATGATTGAAGTCAGTAGAGACCAGTTTTTCATCGTTATATCCGAGGATAGATGAATTCTGGGAAGCTTCACGAAGAATTTGATTAATTTCTTCTTTGCTGGTGTCTCTGTTGGCTACAAAGCTGAAGTCCACCAGGGAAACATTGATCGTAGGTACACGAACAGCCATGCCGTCCAGTTTGCCATCCAATTCAGGTAGAACCAGTCCGATTGCTGCAGCAGCACCGGTTTTGGTCGGGATCATGGATTGTGTGGCAGAGCGCGCACGATACAGATCCTCATGATAAACGTCAGTCAGTTTCTGGTCGTTGGTGTATGAGTGAATGGTGGTCATCAGACCGCTTTCAATACCCACGGAGTTCTGCACGGCCTGAGCGACAGGAGCCAGGCAGTTGGTGGTGCATGAAGCGTTGGAGATGATTTGGTGTTCAGCAGTCAGGATGTTGTCGTTAACACCGAAAACAACGGTAGCGTCTACATCTTTGCCTGGGGCTGAGATAATGACTTTCTTGGCGCCGGCTTCTATATGGGCTCCAGCAGTTTCTTTGCTGGTGAAGAATCCGGTGCACTCGTAAACAACATCAACATTGAGTGCTGTCCAGGGAAGTTGTTTAGGGTCGCGCTGAGCGAGGATAGCTATGCGATCACCATTGACAGTCATTGACTCGGCATCATGGCTAACTTCGCCGGAGAAGCGGCCGTGGACTGTGTCATACTTTAAAAGATGTGCATTGATGGCTGAATCGCCGAGATCATTGATGGCAACTACCTGGATGTCTTGGCGGTAGTTGTTTTCGTAAAGGGCACGAAGTACGTTGCGACCAATACGACCGAAACCATTAATAGCTACTTTAATCGTCATCACGAACCTCCTGGAGGTAAAGTTGAGCTGTTGTTATTGTGAGATGTAGTAAATATAACAAAATAATTTTTGATTTGATAGGTCTTCAGCATGAAAATGTTGTTTATATCTTGTAATATTACCTACAAATAGGTTTCTGAAACTGACAGAAATCAAGAATTCAATGCCGAAATCAGGCATCGCAGTCATTATTTCGGCCTCAAAAGTAGTGACAGCCAGATTTATCGATAGCATTAACAAGTATTTGTAAGAAACTTACGAATCGATGAACAAAAATATCAGCGAGTGAATTGATCATGCATGCAACAGTCCAGAGTGTTACCCAACGGATTATTGAAAGAAGTCGGCCAACCCGGGAAGCGTATCTGGCCAGGCTTGAAAGCTTGAAAAGTCAGTCTCCCCAGCGTGGAGTTTTATCCTGCGGTAATCTGGCACATGGTTTTGCAGCCTGCAGTCAATCAGAAAAAGATGTTTTGCGCCTGATGAACAAGGCTAATGTGGCTATTGTATCTGCCTACAACGATATGCTTTCCGCCCATCAGCCTTATGACACCTATCCGGATATTATCCGTCGCGCGGTGAGTGAGATGGGTTCTGTAGCCCAATTTGCCGGCGGTGTGCCAGCTATGTGCGATGGCGTTACCCAAGGGCAGCCGGGTATGGAGTTGAGTTTGTTTTCCCGCGACAACATCGCCATGGGAACTGCCATTGCCCTGAGTCATAACATGTTTGATGCGATGCTGTTATTGGGTATCTGCGACAAGATTGTCCCAGGCATGTTGATCGGAGCGTTGAGTTTTGGTCACCTTCCTGGAATTCTGGTTCCGGCTGGTCCAATGCCTACCGGTATTCCTAATAAAGAGAAGCAACGTATCCGCCAACTGTATGCTGAGGGCAAAGTTGGTAAGGATGAGCTGCTGGAGTCGGAAAGCAAGTCTTACCACAGTCCGGGAACCTGTACTTTTTACGGGACCGCTAACAGTAATCAGTTGCTGGTTGAAGTGATGGGCCTGCATCTACCCGGTGCTGCCTTCGTTCATCCCAATACTCCTTTGCGCGACGCTCTGACAGCAGAGGCTGCCCAGCAAATCGTTCGTCTTTCAGCGCCGAATGGCGGAAAGCTGGGCTTAGGGCAGATCGTTGATGAAAAAACGATCGTTAACGCTCTTGTGGCACTTCTATGTACCGGTGGTTCCACTAACCACACTATGCATTGGGTGGCAATTGCCCGGGCGGCCGGAATTATCATTGATTGGAATGACTTTGATGAGTTGTCATCAGTTGTTCCTTCGTTAACTCGGATTTACCCCAACGGGCAAGCGGATGTAAATGCATTCCATGAAGCGGGTGGTACTCCCTTCCTTATTAGAGAGCTGTTGGGAGCCGGCCTGCTGCACAACGATGTGAAAACGGTGATGGGTGAAGGTCTTGACCGGTATGCCCAAGTGCCGGCATTGGAGAATGATCAGGTAGTCTGGAGCCCTGCTGTGGAATCGTCCCAGGATGACACCGTTTTACGTCCTGCTTCGGAACCTTTTGCTCCAGACGGTGGATTGAAGGCACTGCAAGGAAATCTTGGACGTGGTGTGATCAAGGTGTCGGCTGTGGCCCAAGAACATTGGGTCGTGGAAGCGCCAGCAGTGGTATTTGAAGATCAGGACGAAATGGCTGACGCTTTCAAGCGTGGCGAGCTGGAACGTGACTTTATTGCTGTCGTCAGATTTCAGGGGCCCAAGGCCAATGGCATGCCCGAATTGCATAAGTTGACCCCTTATCTTGGCGTTCTGCAGGACCGCGGTTTTAAAGTGGCGCTGGTGACAGATGGGCGTATGTCCGGAGCTTCCGGCAAAGTACCTGCTGCCATCCATGTATATCCTGAGGCCGCTAATGGTGGTGCTCTGGCGAAGATCCAGAACGGTGACCTTGTGCGTTTGGATGCCAAGGCTGGAACCCTTGAGCTACTGGTTGAGGAAGCCGAGCTTTCTCAGAGGCCTCTGGCGCAAGTGGATCTTTCCAGTCGCAATGTCAATTTCGGGCGTGAGTTATTCGGTGCCATGCGGCAAAATGCAGGCAATCCCGAGCAGGGAGCATCTGTATTCTGGAGCGGTGTCGATGAGTAAGCAAGAATTTGCCTTGGTTGGTGATATCGGCGGGACGAATGCCCGCTTTGCCTTGGTAGAACCTGGATCAACCAACCTGCAACATATTGAAGTATTGCCCTGTGCGGACTATGACAATCTCGATGGAGCCGTGCTGGATTATCTGGAGCGTTGTCAGGTTACGGACGTATCGGAAGCCAGCATCGCCTTTGCCTGTCCGGTGCACAACGATATCGTCAAGATGACGAACAATCACTGGGTCTTCTCTAAAAAGGAAGTGCAAAGCAAGCTTGGGTTGACCTCTTTTAAGTGTATTAATGATTTTACTGCCATGGCACTTGGGGTTCCGCATATCGCCGCAGACCAGCTTATTCAGGTCGGCGGGCTAGAAGCCGAAGATGACAGGGTGATGTCTGCGCGGGCCCGATTAGTCATTGGCCCGGGGACGGGCCTGGGAGTCTCAGGGCTGGTTAAAACCCGGGCGAACTGGGTGCCTTTGTCTACAGAAGGCGGGCATGTCAGCTTTGCGCCAACCACCGATTTGGAAATTTCGGTACTCAAAGTGTTGATGGAGCGTTTTGATCGTGTATCCGTGGAGAGAATTCTCTGTGGTGATGGGTTGGTGAACTTATATCAAAGTCTGGCTCAGGTCACCTCCCGGGAATCGAAATACCATAAGCCCTCGGAGATTACTGACGCTGCGCTCAAAGGCGAAGATGAGTTGGCTGAACAGACACTTGCCATGTTCTGCAAAATATTTGGTCAGGTGGCAGGGGATGCTGCTTTAACGATTGGTGCCTTGGGTGGAGTTTATGTCTGTGGGGGAATTATCCCTCGGTTTACCGATTTCTTTAAAAGCAGTGGCTTCCGGGAAGCTTTCGAGAATAAGGGGCGGATGCGGGGATATCTGGAATCCATTCCGGTCTTTGTTGTGATGGAAGCCTACACCGGCCTGTTGGGGGCGGCAGAAGCTCTGGCCAACTCTGAAGTTTAGTTATCAGAAGTGTAGATAGAAACGGACGGTGCAAGCTGAGAGTTTGCACCGTCTATATACAGGATGTGGCCAGCATCCAGGTGACGGCATCCTTACAATGGATTTCTGTCGTATCAAAAAGCGGCAGATGGGTGTGCTCGGGTTGAATCAATAGGCCAATTTCCGTGCAACCCAGAATGACACCTTCCGCGCCCTGTTCGCCTAATTCCTCAATCACCTTTCTGTAAAAGCTCTGTGATTCCGCAAGCGTTTTTCCCTGGCACAGTTCCTCGTAAATGATCCGATTGACCTCAAGTTGTTGATCCTGAGAGGGAACCAGTACATCCACCTCTGCCTTCTGCCGCAACCTCTCTTTATAAAAATCCATCTGCATGGTGAAAATCGTGCCCAGCAAGGCAACTCTCTTAATGCCCTGATTCTGAAGACGGCGCGCGGTGGCATCGGCGATATGAAGCAGGGGGATTTTGATGGCTGATTCCACTTCATCTGCGACCTTGTGCATGGTATTGGTGGCGATTAACACACCTTCGGCGCCGGCCTGTTCAAGTGTCCGTGCTGTATCTGCCAACCTTTCGCCCAATGCCTTCCAGTTCTGTGCGACCTGAAGTTGTTCGATGTCAGCAAAATCATAACTGCTAAGCAAAAGTGAGGCTGAGTGTAGGCCCCCCATCTGATTTCTGACGCCCTGATTGAGTTTTTGATAATAGGAAACTGTTGATTCCCAGCTCATGCCTCCAATAACGCCCAGCGTTTTCATTAAATACTCCTTTTATTATTTGTTTTAGTCATTGTTTGCTATAGGGGATTTGGCAGCTGCTTTCAGGTTGCCTCAGGGTTTGCTCGCGGGTACATAGGGGATAATCGGTATAGCTTGAAAATCCCGGTTTTACGATGGTTGGTGTAGGGGGAGTGGAAGTAAAGAGGGCGGTGAATAACCGCCCGAATGATTGTCGTTTCTTCAGACTTCCCGGTATTCAACTTTATTTTCAAAAACCACGATTTTGGAACGGCCGGCGAGCCAGTCCCGATCATAGGGGGAGATAAAGTAAACTCCGGTTATAAAGAGATAAAACACGCCAAACAGGTAAGAATAGGCAAAGGTGGCAATACCGATAAACAGAACTGCGGCGACCAGCAAATAATTTTTCAGCTCGCCAAAGTCGACGGCGGCAGTCTGCTGAATCTGATTGAACAGAATGAAAATTCGCGTGGTGGTATATACCGAGAGGGTAAAAACGGCAAACAGCAGCAGCGAATGCCCATTAATTCCATCGAAAACAAAGTTGGCTATGGAGAAGAACAGTGATACCTGCGCCAGTCTGGCAGGGGTTTTATCTGTAAGTAGCATGAGGAAACTCCTGTACCTGCATCATTTCTCGGGGCAAAAACTATTCTAGTTCAATTTTTTGTGAGAGGGATGAACACTTTGTCATATTAGCTGCGCCGCTTATGCGATAGTACCCATCAGCTAAGCCCCGGATGGGAACTGTCTGGGGGAGTACTACTCCCCCCCAATACGCCTTGGGGATTAAAAACAGGGATGATGCAGGTGGTGCCTTAATCTAGGAGTATCGGCATACACAGTATAGCCCCTGGTGTTCGATACCATCTGTGCTGAATGCCCCAATGCATTGATATCGTAGATGGCAGTGGTAGAACGCCAGCTTGTGGACAACAAAAATAACTCATAGCGAGGTAAGAAGCATGAAAGCTTGGAAAAAGCTGGTCGGCACTGTTGCCGCCTCAATGGTCGTCTCTGCGGGGATGATCTCAGCTGCTCACGCAGATATTGAGGAAGGAAAGCTGGTTGTCTGGATCAACGGTGACAAAGGCTACAATGGTCTACAGGAAGTGGGCAACTGGTTTGAAAAGGAGACGGGAATTGCAGTGACCGTCGCTCATCCTGACAGCGTGACTGACAAATTTCAGCAGGCTGCAGCTACCGGTAATGGACCGGATATTTTTATCTGGGCACATGACCGTTTTGGTGAATGGGCCAAATCCGGTTTAATCACGCCAATCAATCCCTCCAAAAAATCCAAAGACGAAATCGTTGATTTTACCTGGGATGCGGTTACCTGGAACGGCCAAGTGTACGGTTATCCCCTGGCAATTGAAGCCGTGGGACTGATCTACAACAAAGATCTGGTGCCAGAACCCCCCAAGACCTTTGAAGAAATGGAAGCACTGGACAAGAAGCTGAGTGCTGACGGCAAGAAAGCCATTTTGTGGGATTACAACAACACTTACTTCTCCTGGCCGTTATTTGCCTCAAATGGCGGATACCCTTTCAAGAAAACTGATGCAGGGTATGACATCAAGGATACTGGTGTTAATAACGATGGTGCCAAAGCTGCTGCCAACATGATCAAAGACCTGATCGACAAAGGGGTAATGCCCAAAGGTGCTGATTACGGCGTAATGGACTCCAAGTTCAACAAAGGCGAAGTGGCTATGGTCATCAACGGGCCTTGGGCCTGGGGTAACTTGAAAAAGAGCGGCATCAACTTTGGCGTGGCCACTATCCCGAGCATCAAGGGTGCGCCAGGCAAGCCTTTTATCGGTGTAACCGCTGCCACAATTAACTCGGCCAGCCCTAACAAGGAACTTGCCATTGAGTTTATTGAAAACTACATGACCTCCCTTAAAGGTCTGAAAATGATCAATGATGACGTGCCACTTGGTGCCGTTGCCAATAAGCAGTTCATGTCTGAGCTGTCTTCTGATCCCAACATCGCTGCCACCTTCAAAAACGCAGAGCTGGGTGAACCCATGCCGAATATCCCTGAAATGGGTGCATTCTGGTCTTCGATGGGGCCGGCACTGCAAAACATCACCTCCGGCCGTCAATCTGTGGATGCTGCACTGGATATGGCAGCAAAACGTATTACACGTTAATCCATACGTTATGACAGGGAGCTACGGCTCCCTGTCGACTGCCTGTTTAAACTATCATTAATTCATTACACGGGGCTTTTCCATGCACAGCCACGCCCTTTCGACATCAGTTGCTGAACGCAAGCGAATTATGAATACCAGTATCTTTAAGTGGGCCGCACTTGGCGCGACATTCCTCCTGGCACTCTATCTGACTGTGGTGTTGTACGCACAGGATCAATTCGCCTTTGCCGTGCTGTTTCTGGTTGTCATCGGGTCTGCGTTGTACATTTTCAGCTCTAACAAGGCATACGCTCACCGATACATCTATCCCTCTATCGCGGGTATGGTGGTGTTTGTCATATTTCCACTGATTTATACCATCGGTATCGGCTTCACCAACTACAGTGCCAGTAACCTGCTCAGCTTTGAACGGGTGCAGGAACACTTGCTGTCTCAGCAATACCAGACAGGTGATGAACGTTATAACTTTAAGGTTTATCCACAGGGCGACCAGTATGTTTTACAACTGGAATCTCCCTCCGGAGAATTGGTTGAGACCCCATCCTTTAGCGTGACGGCTGATGAAGAGATTGATCTGACACTGCAGCCGGCTGAATCAGCTCCTGATGTTGCTCCGCTGGGGCTTAAGGACATCGTGAAGCTAAAGAATGATCTGCGTCAGTTGGAACTGGTCACTGCCGACGGAAAGAGTCTGCGCCTGGCAGGCCTCAGAAATTTTGCGGCGATGAGTGCGGCTTTTACTCTGGAAGCGGACGGTAGTCTGTATGACCAGCGCAATAAAGTGGCTTATTACCCTAATGACGAAATTGGATTTTATCAAAATGCTGATGGTGCAACCCTTTCCCCTGGCTGGACGGTGACCATTGGCTGGGATAACTATTTGAGGGTGATCACGGATGAGAGTATCCGCGAGCCATTCCTGCAGATCTTTGTCTGGACGATCGCTTTCGCATTGCTCACGGTAGTGTTTACTCTCGCGCTTGGCTTATTGCTGGCAAATATCCTGCAGTGGGATCAGATCGGAGGTAAGGGTTTTTACCGGATGATGTTGATCCTGCCTTATGCTGTACCGGCATTCATATCGATACTGGTATTTAAAGGTCTGTTTAACCAGAACTTTGGTGAGATCAATCTGGTACTGGAAGGGTTGTTCGGTATCCGTCCGGATTGGTTCAGTGATGCGGGGCTGGCCCGCTCCATGATCGTGATTGTGAATACCTGGTTGGGCTATCCCTACATGATGTTACTTTGCATGGGATTGTTACAGGCAATTCCACGGGATTTATACGAAGCATCAGCGATGGATGGGGCAACGCCTTTGGACAACCTGTTCAAAATCACATTGCCGCAAATTATCCGTCCACTGGTGCCGCTTCTGATTGCCAGCTTCGCCTTCAATTTCAATAATTTTGTTCTGATTGCCCTGCTCACCGGCGGAGCTCCCGACATTATTGGAGCCACGACACCGGCCGGTACTACTGATCTGTTAGTCAGCTATACCTATCGCATTGCGTTCCAGGACTCCGGCCAGAATTTTGGTCTGGCAGCAGCCATCGCGACCGTCATCTTCCTGTTGGTGGGGTCCCTGTCGCTGCTTAATCTCAAGCTGTCCAAGGTGAAGGTTTAGTTAGGAGTTTATCGTTATGGCCATGGTTCAACCCAAATCCGTCAAATATCGTGTCTGGGCGACCCATCTTGGGCTGCTGTGTTTTATCATGATTATTGTCTTTCCGTTGCTGATGGTCGTATCCATCTCTTTCCGCACGGGAAATTTTGCTACCGGTAGTCTGCTTCCTGAAAATCCATCGCTGGAGCATTGGTCGCTGGCCTTGGGAATTCCCTATACCCAGGCTGACGGGACCGTATTGCAACCACCATTTCCTGTACTGTTGTGGCTTTGGAACTCCATCAAGATTGCCACCATATCAAGTGGTCTGATTTTGCTGCTTTCCACCACCAGTGCTTATGCTTTTGCCCGTATGCGCTTCAAGTTCAAAGGGGTCATCCTGAAGTCCATGCTGATCTTCCAGATGTTCCCGCCGGTGTTGTCATTGGTGGCGTTGTATGCGTTGTTTGATGAAATCGGTAACCATGTGAGCTGGCTGGGGATCGATACGCATGGAGCGGTGATTCTGGCATCACTTGGCGGTATGGCGTTGCACATATGGACCATCAAAGGTTACTTCGAATCCATTGACCGTTCATTGGAAGAAGCCGCCATTGTTGATGGAGCCACCACCTGGCAGGCTTTCCGCTATATCCTTCTGCCTTTGTCGGTGCCCATCCTGGCAGTGGTGTTCATCCTGGCGTTTATCATGAACATCATGGAATACCCCATTGCCTCTATTCTTCTGTTGAATGTCGACAACCTCACGTTGGCTGTGGGTGCTCAACAATACCTGTATGAACAGAATTACCTCTGGGGCGACTTTGCCGCTGCAGCGGTGTTATCCGGTTTACCCATCACATTAATTTTCCTCTATTGCCAGAAATGGATCGTCGGCGGGCTGACGGCCGGAGGAGTGAAAGGGTAATCGCGCAAAACTTTTTTTCGTCTTCCTTTTGTTGCGCGTACCCGGTCGGGAGATGAACTCCCGGACCGGGTCTTTTTTGTTAAGGACATCCGGTATCCCTGTTAAAAACTGTGATAGATTTGCATTTTGGTATTGGCAAATTGATCGTTTATCAGGGAACTACTCACTATGCGAAAACTGCTCACAGCCGGACTCCTGTTATGGCTGGCCGGATGTTCTGCCTTTGAATCCAGGCCGCTTTACATGGCCAAGGAGGGAAAGCGTCCTCATGGATACAGCGAGATTCAGCTGTCGGAGCGACAATATCAGGTGACTTATGAAACCTATGAAAAGATCAGTTTTGCCGATGCTGAGAACTATGCTCTGAAGCGGGCCGCGGAATTAAGTGTTGATCACAAGGCGACAGGGTTCGACGTCTTGGAAAAAGCCTGCTTTAACGATTATATAACTGAAGAAAGTGCCGAGATTGCACCCGTTCAACGAACTGCGACATTTGGCTCCGATGCCGGTCCGATCTCAATCCCTATTGACGAGCCATATTTTCCCTCTGTCACCCATTCATACGAGGTGAGGAAGTGTGTCCTGAAAGTCGAGCTGCTGGACACCTTGTGAGTGAAGACGTTGAGCTGTGAAGTCGTGAATACACCAAACTGTCATCTGCCTGTGGCACTTTTTTGTTCAATCCTATTTGACGTTTAATGCTTTATGAACCAGATTTAATTTCATTGTCTACTTTATGGGCAGTTCAAGGACTCAAACTATTTTGAACGCAGCCCGGTGTGGAGAAATGAATTAGCCAGAGGTTGGCTGGTCGCTATTGGGTAATGTCGGCGTTTGGTTACCAATAGTATGCTCGATACAAGCGCTGGGATCGAACGAGAAAGTGTGATGAACATATATGTGGGAAACCTGCCCTATCAGGTAACGGAAGATGATCTGCGTGAAGCATTTGGTGCTTTTGGTGAAATCAGCCGTTGCAATGTAATCCGCGACCGGGAAACTGGCAAATCCAAAGGATTCGGATTTGTGGAAATGCCTGATGGGGGACAAGCTGAAGCTGCTATTCAGCAATTGAATGACAGCAACATTCACGGACGTAACATGAAAGTCAATGAAGCCCGTCCGAGAGAAGAAAAGCCCAGACGAAATTTCCGGCCCAGACATTAGATTCCAGCCTTACGGTTACTGTCGGCAGATATCAGGTGTGCTACGGCCGCCTGATTCGCTCAGGTGGCTGCGAGCAAGGCTTGTAATTGTGCGAAAGAATCGGTCTGTCCCGGGGCGGAAGGTGCAATAGCGCCTTCAATTTGCTCGAAATATTCCCGGTGTTGCTGGTTGATGGCTAATCCCTGATTAAAGACCCTGTTAGTGTTGGTAATCAGGTCGTGCATGATATCGCAGATCGCCTGCTCCTGGTTTTCCGTCAGTCCGAGGTAATGTAATGCATCGGTGATTTGTTCATTGGTGTACTCGGTAACGGTCACGATCTCATTGGTGATCACCATGTAGCTCTCTTCCAGATCGGTCAGAGCCGTTAGCATGCGTCTGGAAAGATCTTGTAGTACCTGCATTCTGAGTTCCACTTCCAGTGCGTCATCAAGTGCTCTTATTCTGGCATCGGAGCCCTGCAACAGGGCAAATATATTGTCTCTGATCTTGCCGCAACGTATTTCATCTTCTATCGGCATGTTCTTGATCAGCAGGGAAATATGGCCGTAGTTGCAGAATAGCCTTTTCCCTGACTGATGGAATCTTGAGCCGGTGGAAAAGTGAGTTAACAGCTGGGTTTCCAGCTCCCTTGCGATACCGCTGCGCTCCATATTTTTTGTTTCAAAGCGGCCGCGAATCTGCAGGCTGCAATTCAGACCATAATAATCAAGTGCCTGAAACAGCAACTGTCCAAGCTGATCAAAGTTATCGCAATGATTGACCTCCAGCAGAAACTGGATGTTGTTACCCAGGTCGCTGGTATCGGTCATCGCACTCATGGCAACTTCGTTCGCCAACCTGAGCTGCGATTTTAATTGCCGGTTGGCAATCCGGTTAAGAACAGCCTTATGAATGCGAGTGACTAATTTTTTGCTGGAACTGTCTGTATCCAGAACATCATCGGCACCGGCGTCCAGGAAGCTCATCATGGTGTTGGCGTCAGGCGCTTCCAGACATACCAGACAAGGCGGTGTCTCATCCAGCTCCAGTTCTGTGATCTGTTGCAGAATGGCTAGTTGTTCCTGATGAGTGAGCGGTTGGCACAGCAATAGGGCATCCAGTGGAGGGGATGCTCCGACTCTGGCAGCAATCTGTTCCCCGTCGCATACCGTAAAATGTAGTGTGGCACTGCATGCGTGTTGTGTTTTCCCGGAGAGTTCTCCACACAATCCAATTTCGTATGGTGTTCCCATTAGGCTGCTCCTGGTTCCTTTATGCCTTGAACTTAGCGTAGATCAACCTGGGTGAATTACCAAGACAGTCCCTTTTGCCATTTTTTCGGGTAAAAGAAATAGCCTAGCTTTGCAGTCGGGAATTTTGAGCTATAGTTTTTTAGTGCAGGATGAATCAGCCCCCAGTCATTTTTCGATAGCATTATGCTTAAGGTTGAAGATATGAATGAAGGTACGTCCAACAAAGGAAGGGGAGGGGGAATCCTGATTGCACTTTCCGTACTTGTCGTGCTCATATCGTGGTTTCTTCCCTCATCTATTGCTACCTGGACTTTTTCCGTTTCGACGGCACTTGCCATAGCTTCCACCTGGTTTTTTCGCCCTTCAGATCAAAGTGAGGAAGCGACTTCACAGGAATTATCTCTTGATCACGAACGTAAGAAGTTAACCCACAACATTTCAGACTATTGCGAAAGTTCCATAGATGAAGTGCGAAGTTCATCCGAAGAGTTGAACAATATTATTTCCAGCAATATAGAAACGCTTAGCCACTCTTTTGTTGAACTCAGTGACAGTTCCAAGCAGCAGAGCGAGTTGGCGTTTGAAGTTCTCGCGAGAGTAAAAGGGGACAACAAGGACAAGGCTAAAGCTGGAAAGGATACGCCTCAACAGAGGCTTTCGATGGAAGAGTTTGCTGAATCTTTAGACCGAATTATCGGTACCTATGTTGATCTTCTTGTGAATGTCTCGGAGAAGAGCGTTAACGCCGTGCATCGAATTGAGGACATGGTGGGACAGCTCGATCAAATGTTCGCTTTGCTAGGTAATATCCAGGAAATTGCGGATCAGACGGACCTTCTGGCGCTCAATGCTGCAATCGAAGCGGCCAGGGCGGGTGAGGCGGGCAGAGGGTTTGCCGTTGTCGCTGATGAGGTGCGTCGGCTGTCCCGTGGCTCCAGTGAACTGAATACCCAGATTAAAGGCAAGGCCAGTGAAACCAAAAACGCGATCAGTAAAGTCCGGGAAATCGTTGGAGACGTGGCCTCTCTGGATATGAAAGAAGCCCTCAACGGAAGGGGGTATGTAGAGCAGATGATTCAGGAGCGCTCCGAAATCAATGTGGAAATCAATGAAGCGGTCGCGCACATGGTTGAGCTTTCCACGCAGATTAAGCGTTTGGTGGATACCAGTGTCCAGGGTTTTCAGTTTGGCGATATCGCAACGCAGGCATGCAGCAGGCTGACGAGAAGGATGGAACTAATCCACAGTGTGCATAACATTTTACAAGAGTTATCCAAAGGCAAGAGCCTGACCATCCAGGATTATGAACGCTTACAACAGCAAATGCAGACGATGATGAATGTTGATATGGGCATACATGGATCGGACCGTGCAAAAGCAAGCGGCGATGATATCGAATTGTTTTAGGGAGTTTGCAGTTTCCTCATTTTAATTAATCAGCAAATTCATCAGGGAGGTTCATTATGACGATTGAGTCCCGGGCTTCATCGGACGGCAGGAAAGTCACCATCGATATTCGTGGAAGATTTGATTTCAGCCAGATATCTCAATTCCGTAGCTCCTATGAATCAAAGAACAAGGATGCGGAGTTTGTTGTTGATTTGCGGCAGACCGAGCACATAGACAGCTCTGCGCTGGGAATGCTGCTCAATATGCGAACATTTCTTGGTGGCGATACGGCGCAGATAAGCATTGTGAATTGTTCACCTGGTATCAAGAAGATCTTTGAGATTTCGAGATTCGATAAGAAATTCTCAATTTCCTGACATTTATTTTCAATCACCCGACACGGGTTTCAATCGCCTGATAACTAGTTTTCAGTCTCCTGAAAAAAAAGGGAAACGGGGCATGGAAATACTGATTGCAGAGGATGAGGAATTCTGCCGCCAACTGCTGGTAATGGAGTTGGAAGACTTCGGGCATGTCTGCCATGTCGCAGAGAACGGAGCCCAGGCCCTGGAAATCTGGCGCGATACCAAGCCAGACCTGATTCTAATGGATATGCTGATGCCGGTCATGGATGGCTACACGGCCGCTCGGGCAATCAAGGAGGAGCAGCCTGGAGAACATGTCCCTATTATTTTTTTAACGGCTCTTTCTGATGAGGAGGAGTTGGTTCAAAGTCTGGAAGTCGGCGATGATTTCCTGGTCAAACCGATCAATTTCAATATTCTTCGAGCAAAAATTCAGGCCCATGAACGAACTCTCAACCTGAACCGTCAGGTGCTGATGCAGAACAAGGAACTGGAATACTTTCGTTCGCGTGTCCACAGCGAATATGACATGACCCGTCACCTGATGGAGGCTGCGCAAAAGGCCAATGCGACGGATGTTCCCGGGATTGATATGCATTGTACCGCCGCCTCTTTCTTTAGCGGTGATCTGGTGTTGCTACAGGACAAATGGGATGGCGGAGCCTATTTTCTCATCGGTGACTTTACCGGTCATGGGTTGACCGCCTCTATCGGCTCCATTCCGGTTACCCAGGCATTTCGAACCATGAGTCGGCGAAATTTGTCGGTGGGCGAAATTGTTAGGGAGTTAAATCAGATCCTGAAGCGTTTTTTGCCCGGCTCGATGTTTTTTTGTGCCACTGTGGGAGAAATCAATCAGGCCAGAAACCGCATTGAAATCTGGTGTGGAGGGTTGCCTGATGCGTTCCTGATCGAAGGCAACGAGGTACGTCGATCTATCAAGTCGACCCATATGCCACTCGGCATTATGGGGGACGACGAGTTTGAAGCTGATACTGAAATTCTGTCACTTAATGGCGATAATCGATTGCTGTTCTATACCGATGGGGTCACTGAGTGCAGCAATGCGGACGGCGAAATGTTTGGCGAGGAAGGGGTGATTTCTGTCGTTCAGCACAGCCAGGGCCGGATATTGGATGCCATGCTGCAAGCCGTATACGAGTTCAATTCCGATCTTCAGGATGACCTGTCTCTGATCGAAATCACCTGCATGGAAAAGGGAATCGCCGCAGATGATGGAGAAGAAGTGGATAATATCAATCCACTGGTGGACATCGGTTTACCTTCAGTTTCGCTAGAGTTTTCGTGGTGGCCTACCCAATTGCGCACCAGTGATCCTCTCATGATTGTCAGGCAGTGGTTAAGTCAGCATATGGCGATACGTCCAGAAAAAGAAGTTGTATTTATGGTGATTGCTGAGCTGTTCAACAATGCGGTTGATCATGGTGTTCTGAATTTGTTTTCAGACGTGAAGAGTGAGGAAGGCGGATTCGAAAAATATTACAAAAATCGGCAGAGACTTTTACAGGACTTGAAGGATGGCTGGGTGCGTATGGAGCTGACGATCAGCAGCCAGTTACCTATGTCTCTATGCGTCGAGGTATCTGATAGTGGCCAAGGCATATCTCCGCTGAATCTTGATCTGGAAGACAGTGATGATGCTTTCGGGAGAGGGTTACCCATGGTGAAGGCTATCTGCAGAGAACTGAAATTTAATACAGGTGATCATCATGTCAGAGCCGTCATTGATCTGAATAGCTGAAGCATCAGTATATTGAGATTGGGGTGGAGGTTTCCTGTTCTGAGTCATGAATATTCAGCGCTCCCGGTCCGTGTGATATGAGTGGTTGCTGCTATCCTGATACAACGAGGTCAAATTTTGTTCGGAGAATAAGGGGAGAATATGGCTAAGATTCTTGCAGTGGATGATTCCGCCTCCATGCGTCAGATGGTCGCGTTTACCCTGAAAGGTGCAGGGTATCAGGTGGATGAGGCATCCAATGGTCAGGAGGCTTTGGGAAAGGCCAAATCCAACAAATACGACCTGGTGATTACTGACGTTAACATGCCGGTCATGGATGGGATTACGTTGATTAAAAATCTGCGTGCCGAAGCCAGTTATAAGTTTACTCCGTTATTGATGCTGACCACCGAATCCGGAGCAGACAAAAAAAGTGAGGGTAAAGCCGCCGGGGCTACCGGCTGGATTGTGAAACCTTTTAATCCGGACCAGTTGGTCTCCACTATCAAAAAAGTTTTGGGCTGAACAAACATTTGCCTGACCATTTGAGGGTCAGGAAAGCACGGAGTAGCTTATGAGTGTTGATGTTACCCGTTTTCACAGTGTCTTCTTTGAAGAGAGTGATGAAGCTGTCACTGAAATTGAATCAGGTCTGCTGAATCTGGACGTTACTGCTGTTGATTCTGAGGCGATCAATACAATATTCCGCGCAGCGCACTCCATCAAAGGAGGTAGTGCGACGTTCGGCTTTCAACAGGTCGCGGCCTACACGCATGTCATGGAAAATCTCCTGGATGACATTCGGGCTGGAAAGCGATCGATCAGCCAGGACATTGTCGATGTATTATTGGGATCCGTCGACGCATTGAGACATCTGTTGACCTTTGCAAAGAAGGGTGAACAGATGGATGTGCAGGTATTGCAAGATTACCTGCACCCCCTGGAACTGATCATGTCAGGAGGAAGCGCCGCTCCTTCACCCGAAGCTCCCGCTGATGCTTCGTCTGCCACACAGACGGATGAGGACGTGCTGATTGGCTGGCGAATCGTATTTACACCGCATAAGGAGATGATGCTTCGCGGTAACGACCCGTTACGCTTGATTCGGGAGCTGGGAGAACATGGTCCGCTAGAAGTAATCTGCGATACGGCGCAGATGCCCGAGTGGGAATTATATGAGCCCCTCAACAGTTATCTGGGCTGGACTTTGAATCTGAAAGCCCCGGTGGAGCGGGCGGTCATTGACGATATATTTGCCTGGGTCGAAGATGAATGCGATCTGGCATTGGTGCCGATACTTGAAACAAGCGCGCCGATACTCGAAACAAACTCAAAGGTAGCCGAAGAGAAAAAAGATTCGCCGTCCCCGTCGCAGGAAGTGTTAGAACCTGCCATCAGCACCCCGGAACCAGTCCAGGACATTTCCCCGAAGAAAGCGCCAACGGCGAAATCAACAGCGACGTCATCGACGGAGAGTCAGTCCATCAGAGTCGACCTGGGCAAAGTGGATGCTTTGATCAACATGGTCGGGGAGCTGGTGATCACACAATCCATGCTGAATCTTCTCAGTGAAGATGAAGCGCTTCAGGGAATGGAGCGTTTGCAGCAGGGCTTGATGCAACTTCATCGACAAACACGGGCGCTGCAAGAAGGTGTCATGCAGATCCGCATGTTGCCTATCTCTTTCTGTTTCAGCCGATTTCCGAGAATGGTAAGAGACTTGAGCCGGCAGTTATCCAAGGACATCGAGCTGGTCATGAGCGGTGAATCCACCGAGGTCGATAAAACCGTTATCGAAAAAATTACAGATCCCTTGGTTCATTTAGTCCGCAACAGCGTCGATCACGGTATCGAGACGGTGGAGGAACGGGTAGGTAACGGGAAGCCGGAGCACGGTACCGTCTGGCTCCGAGCCTATCACCAAGTAGGCAATATCGTGATCGAAGTGGAGGACGATGGAAAAGGACTGGATCCTGCAAAACTACTCGATAAAGCCAAGAAAAAAGGTTTGATATCGGAAGAAACCATTTTCAATGATCAGCAGGCATTCGAGCTGATCTTCCTACCAGGGTTTTCTACCAAGGAGCAGGCCAGTGATCTGTCTGGAAGAGGCGTCGGCATGGATGTGGTCAAACGTAATGTTCAGAGCCTGGGAGGCAGCATTCACGTGGATTCCACCCTGGGCAAAGGCACCCGGTTTGTGATTCGACTCCCCCTGACACTCGCCATCATGGACGGCCAGCTGGTCAATATCGGAGAGGAGATCTATGTCATTCCACTCGTCTCCATTATCGAATCTCTTCAGCCTTATCCGGAAATGGTGCACAAGGTCACCGGTACCGGAGAAGCGATCAAACTCAGAGGGCAGTACCTGCCGGTCTTGCGGCTCACCGAAGCGCTGGATGCCCCGGCGGGTCATGATGTCTCTGCACTGGAAAACGGAATTGTCGTCATTGTCGAACATGACAACCGGCGTTTCGGTTTGTTTGTCGATGATCTCTCCAGCCAGCAGCAGATTGTGATCAAGTCACTCGAAGACAACTATCACTCAGTGCAGGGCGTATCCGGGGCGACCATCCTGGGGGATGGACGGGTGGCATTGATTCTTGATGTCGGGGGCCTGGCAATGCTTCAAAAAGAGACAGAGGAAACCTATGCCCAAGTTGGATGATACAGCCAGTGCCGGACAAACGTCTGGAGACATGGCTGAACAGGATAGTGAGTATCTGACTTTCAGTCTCGAGCGTGAGGAATATGCCGTTCCGATCATGAGAGTAAAGGAAATCCGGGCATGGGAACCGGTCACCCGAGTGCCTCATGCCCAATCCTGGGAATGTGGGTTAGTGAATGTTCGGGGGGCCATCGTTCCAATTATCGACCTGCGCAAAAGGATAGGTTTAAAGACGCATGACTATGACAAGCATACCGTTGTCATCATGTTCAACGTTCGCGAACTTGGACGGGAAAAAATACAGGGAGTGGTGGTAGACGAACTGACGGATGTCGTTCGATTTCCAATCTCTTCAATCCAACCTGCTCCACAGTTAAAGAAACGGAAATCCACCCAGTTTGCCCAAGGGGTGGTGGAATATTCAGGACGCATGATCATCATGCTGGACCTGGTCAAGGCCCTGGGCATAAGGGAAGAAGCGGAATAAGCATCGGTTAATGAAACAGACCGATATATTAGAAACAAGATCGATATATTAGATACAAGACAAAAGTCAGGAGACTGGATATGACAGTCAAACGCTCATTGTTACTGGTAGGGACTCTATTTGTTGTGATTTTTCTGATAATTCTGGTCAGTCTGTACAGTCAGACCAGTGTTGTCCATGAAAATGAAATACGCATGGAACGATCCGTGAAACAGTTGAGGTACACCGGCGACATGGATATGCGCCACGATGGCGTTAGGGGCAGTGTGTACCAATATCTGCTGGCTTTACAGACAAATGATCAGCAGATGCAGGCGGACGCTAAAGATGTCTTTAGTGAGCACAAAGAAAAAATAACGGAGGATTATCGCCTGGTTTCTGAATCGGTGATTTCAGAGAAATTAACCGGACTTGTTCAAAAGACTGAACCTGATCTCAAGATGTTCATGCGGTCTTCAGAAGCTGTAATGAATAGTCGGACCTACGGGGAAGCCCTAAACAGACTTGAAGCTTTTAACCAGAGTTTTGAAGATCTGGAAGTTTCTCTGGCAGTCCTGGGGGATACCGTACTGGAGACCTACAGAGGAATTTCCAGCGACGTGAAGGCCGATGTGAACTCAGAATTGGTCACGGTTGTGACAGTGACGATCATCGGCATACTTCTGGGAGTCGGCATTCTGTTTGCGTTTGGACGGAAGCTGATGAGTACCTTGGGAGCTGAGCCGGCAATGTTGTCGCGTATTGCCGGTGAACTGACCGCGGGGAACTACAACCAGGAGCTTGGCGAAGGACAGGGTGTGTTCGGTTCCATCAGGGAATTGCGGGATCAGCTAAAAGCGCAGGATGAGCGAGATCGGGTTCAAATGATCGAAATGACCCGCCTGAAGCAAGCCATCGAAACCACTGCCTCAGCCATCATGGTGGCTGATGAAGAATTCAATATTGTGTATATGAATCCTGCGGTCACCAGAACATTGAAAGATGCGCAGAGTGAAATTCGCAAGAGAGTCCCTCAATTTGATGCTGACAAGCTGCTGGGTCAGAACATTGATTTCTTCCATAAGAACCCGGCCCATCAGCGGCAGTTACTCCAGAGCCTCACCACCCCTTATGATGCGAGTCTGTCACTTGGTGATACCTTATTTGACCTGACCGCCGGTGCTATCCGTGATCAGAACAACAGTATCCTTGGATACGTAGTGGAATGGAGAAATGTGACTCAGGAGCGCCGTGCTGAGGTTGAAATGACCCGCTTGCAGCAAGCCATAGAAACGACCTCCACAGCACTGATGGTGGCAGATGAGAATTTTAACATTGTGTACATGAACCCCTCGGTTACCAGAGTGCTGAAAGCTGCTGAGAATGAGATTCGCAAGCGTCTTCCCCAGTTCAATGCTGATGAGCTGATGGGACAGAATATCGATTTCTTCCATAAGAATCCTGCTCATCAACGCCAATTGCTGACCCAATTGAAAGCGCCCCATGACGCCAGTCTGGTATTGGGCGGAAGCCATTTTGATCTGACCGCCGGCGCGATCAGGGACAGTAAGGACAACATCCTCGGCTTCGTGGTGGAGTGGCGTGATGTCACCGACCAAGTGAAAGCTGAAAGTGAGGTGGAAAAGCTGGTGCTGGCGGCCCGTCAGGGCGACCTCAAGGAACGCCTGCCCATGGAAGGCAAGGAAGGATTTTTCCTTAAGCTTGCGGAAGGACTGAACGAATTCGTCCAGGTGGTGGATGATGTGTTGGAAGATATTGGTGATGTGGTCAGCAAAATGTCTAAAGGAGATCTTAGCGGACGTATGGACACTGACTATGACGGTCAATACGCCAATATCGCCAACTCAGTTAACGGAAGCGTCGAGCGGCTTAATGGCATTGTCAATCAATTGCTGACTTCCACGGAAAGCGTACGTGCCGCAAATCAGGAAATTTCGACGGGCAACAATCAGCTATCGGAGAGAACCGAAAAACAGAGTTCCAGCCTGGAAGAAACCGCATCCAGTATGGAAGAGCTCGCCAGCAACGTGCGCAACACGGCTGATAATTCCCGCCAGGCGGACCAGCTGTCTAATCTGTCCAGGGATTCTGCCAGCAAAGGAGGGGAGGTTATTAAGCGTACCGTATCTTCCATGGCGGAGATCAATGAATCCAGTCGCAAGATTGCTGAGATTATCAGTGTTATCGACGACATTGCTTTTCAAACCAATCTGCTCGCCTTGAATGCTTCTGTGGAAGCCGCCAGGGCGGGTGAACAGGGACGCGGCTTTGCGGTGGTGGCCACGGAAGTTCGTAATCTGGCCCAGCGCAGTGCGACCTCTGCCAAGGAAATCAAGGAATTGATTGAAGACAGTGTGAAGAAAGTCCAGGCAGGCTCTGATCTGGTGAATGAATCTGGTACCACATTGGACGATATCATTGCCAACGTGAAGAAGGTGTCTGACCTGATTTCCGATATTGCCGCAGCTACAGAAGAGCAGAGCTCCGGCATAGACCAGATTAACAGAGCCATTTCAGAGCTGGATGAAATCACCCAGCAAAACGCTGCTTTGGCGGAAGAGACCGCTTCCTCTGCGGAATCCTCCCTGGACAGCGTCGGCCAGATGGTCCAGGTCATGTCGTTCTTTCAGGCCAGCGGAGATATGAGTATTTCGGTTCCCTCCCGCGCCAATCTGCCCCGGAGTACTGCAGCGACGAGTGCACCAAAACCGAAGGGCAACAGCAAGGATAAAATGACCAGCGCAGCGGCCAAGTCTGCCTCGCCGGAATCTGGCGAAGACGATTGGGAGGTATTCTGATGAGGCCGGATCGGGGAGTCAAAGACGAGCGCTCATCCCAGTTTCTCACATTCTGGATGGGCGAGGATGCCTATGCATTGGACATTCTCAGAGTGCGTGAAATTCGTGGCTGGAGCAAACCCAGGGAAATTCTCAACGTTCCCAAATACATAAAAGGGGTTATCGAGTTTCGGGGCGGCATCGTACCAATTGTGGACCTGCGTATGAAGTTCTCTCTGGGGGGCGTCAACTACAGTAGGGAGACCGTCGTGATTCTTGTATCCATCATGCAGGCCGCCACTGCCCGGTCTAAAGAAGGTGATCAACAAACTGGAAATGATCATCAACAGGAACATGTGGTTGGGATGGTTGTAGACCGGGTTGCGGATGTTCTTGATATCAAGCCCGAGGAAATTAAGGCAAAACCGGAGTTAGGTTCCAAGCTTGATACCCGATATCTGCGAGGACTGGTCAAGACCGAAGAGGGTATGGTGCTGTTAATTGATGTGGATTCACTGCTGGATCCAGAAACGTTTTCCAAAGTGATAGAGGCAACGGATCAATGAGCCGGAGCAAAAACACACCACTGAAACTCCCCGCGAATCTCACAATTGCCAACATTGAAGCTTTGCATGAGCAACTGAAGGCGAAGGAGTTTGAGAAGAAACTCGTTTTGGATGCCAGCAATGTGGAGGTGGTCGACACGGCTGGAGTGCAATTGCTCCTGGCGGCCCAGCGTCGACTGGAAGCCGGTGGAGGTCTGCTGGACTGGAAAGCTGGAAGTGAGGTATTGAAACAGGCCATCAAAGTGGTGGGGCTGGAAGATACCATCGTGATCTGATACAGGGACGATAGATGAGTACGGCAATGCAGGATCGGGACTTTCACTTTACCCGGGAGCACTTCGAGTATTTTCGTCGGCTCAGCCAGGACTACTCTGGGATTGTGGTCGCAGACAATAAGTATGAAATGTTCTATTCCCGTCTGACAAAACGATTACGTCAATTACGCCTCACCAGCTTTGACGACTATGTGGATTATCTAAAAAAGAACAAGGAAACGGAGTTCACCCATTTTATAAATGCGCTAACGACCAACCTGACCTCCTTTTTCCGTGAAAATCACCACTTTCAGTTTCTCAGTAACCAGGTGATTCCTGCATTGATGGAAAGAAACCAGCGCAGGATCTCCATCTGGTCCGCCGGATGCTCTATCGGGGAGGAGACCTACTCCATAGCCATGACATTGGCTGAGGCCGCCCAAGAGTATAATTTTACCTGGGAGATTCTGGCCACGGATATCGATACGGAGGTTCTGGGACAGGCACGTCAGGGGGTATACCAACTGGAACGGGTCAAAAACATACCGATGAATATAAAAAAGAGGTGGTTTCTGAAGGGCAAAGGTAGCAATGAAGGTTATGCCAAGGTCTCGTCGGAGCTTAAGAAGAATATCCGATTTGAGCAGTTAAATCTGATACGTGATTTTGGATTTAAAAAAACTTTCGATGTGATTTTCTGTCGCAACGTCGTGATTTATTTTGACCGGAACACAAAAACGGATCTTGTGCGAAAATTTGCGGGTTGTCTATCCAATGACGGCTATCTGATTCTGGGGCACTCCGAATCGTTGCACGGCATTTCAGAGCAGTTTCGCTCGATAGGCAATACGATATACGCGAGAGTCTGAGGTTTTTGTCGTGTCCTCTAAACAGCATTTACCTCCGACCTGTTTACCCTGGTTCAAGGATGTTAATCGTTTCTGGGATCCTCACCGTAAGCTATATGTAGCCAAAATCATGCCCGGCGAGTACTACGTGACCCTGGAAAATGAAATGATCGGCACGGTACTTGGCTCATGTGTCGCTGCTTGTGTTCGTGATCCCAAAACCGGGATTGGAGGGATGAATCATTTTATGCTGCCACAGAATTCCCAGGGCAATGTCAATGTTATCAGTGATGCCTATCGCTATGGCAACTTTGCCATGGAACACCTGATCAACGATGTCATGAAGTTGTGCGGCAACCGGGACAGGCTGGAATTTAAGGTGTTTGGGGGAGGTAATGTCATTCGGGGAATGGGAAGTGTGGGCGACAAGAACATTCAGTTTGTCCGTAACTACCTGGAGGTTGAGGGTTTCAGAATATCCGCTGAAGACTTGGGGGGAGACCATCCACGCAAAATTTTGTATGACCCAAAAACGGGAAAGGTGCTGCTCAAGCGTATTGAGTCTCTGCACAATGACACGCTGCTTAAACGTGAGACACAGTATATGGATACGTTGAAAGAACATCCTGTCGAGGTGGGAGATGTGGATCTGTTTTAGGCCGGCGTTGGGAACAATACAAGAAAGGACATAAGCCACGATGCCCGATTTCAGAGATAAAACACCTGATCACCGATATAAAGTACTGGTGGTGGATGATTCCGCCCTGATGCGCAGAATATTGACAGAGATTATTAACCAGGCACCGGACCTGGAAGTCGTGGACACGGCGGTGGATCCGTATCAGGCAAGGGAAAAGATCAAGCAGTGTAATCCGGATGTGCTGACTCTGGATGTGGAAATGCCAAGAATGGACGGTATTACATTCCTGCGCAATCTTATGCGCCTGCGCCCTATGCCTGTGGTGATGATTTCCAGCCTTACTGATCAGGGGGCGCAGGTGACGCTTGATGCCCTTGAAACCGGTGCGATTGATTTTATTACCAAGCCAAGACTGGATCTCAAGGAAGGCATTGAGGAAAAAGCCGCCGTCATTATTGAGAAGATTCGCATGGCTGCGACGGTCTCCAAAGACAAGCTGTTAAGAAAACAACAGCAGTTGCAGAAGTTGCAGCAGCGTGAAAAACGGCAGGATACCTTTGCACAGCCGACCTTTGCCACCACAGACAAACTGATAGCAATAGGAGCGTCAACAGGCGGGCTGGATGCCATTCGTGATGTGCTGATTGGCTTGCCGACTTCCGTGCCGGGTGTGGTGGTTGCCCAGCATATCCCCGGAGCGTTCTCCCGTAGCTTTGCCGAGCGTCTGGACAGAATGTTACCGCTAAAGGTTGAAGAAGCCTATGAAGGCGCTCCAATTACCACCGGGCGTGTGTATATCGCGCGAGGTGACCGGCATCTGGAGGTGGTCCGATCCGGAGCCAAATATGTCTGCCAGTTAAATGACGGCCCCCTCGTCAATCGCCACAAACCAAGTGTCGGCGTTTTGTTTGATTCTGTTGCAAAAGCTGCTGGAAAAAATGCTTTGGGAGTTATGTTAACCGGCATGGGGAAAGACGGTGCGGAAGCCATGTTGAGGCTAAAGGAAACGGGTGCTTCGACCATTGCCCAGGACGAAGCATCCTGCGTTGTGTGGGGGATGCCGGGAGCTGCTGTCAAACTGGGGGCGGTGGGGCAGGTGTTACCGTTGAACGGCATCTCTGACGAGATTATTCGCTGGGCAAGGTAAATCGAATTCAGCCCTTTGCATCCATGCAGGTCGGGCTTTTCGAAGCTGGCGCTCTAGTGCCTTTCACACTGGCTTGATCGCCACTGCCGGGGGGCTATATTTTATATCGCAAGCATAGCTGTTGCTGCTCATCTGCCATATTGGCCTGTCGGGAACTGGTCTTGGTAATACGATGCACAATGGTCATGTTAGTATCCGCAGCCTGATGAATCAGATTCATATTCAGAGATATTTCTTCTGCCGCCAGCTGCTGCTGTTGAGTGGCTTCGCTGATCTGGCGTGACATCGTGGCTATTTCTTCAACCCGCTCACGAATTTGCTGCATGGTACCGTCTGCGGAATCCACCTGAGTGACGTTCGTCATCATGCGGTCTTTACTTTCCCTGACTGATTCCACCGCCTCAAAAATTCCCTTTTGTAATGCGTCAATTCGCTGCTGGATCTCAGCAGTGGACTCACCGGTACGGCGTGCCAGGTTGCGCACTTCGTCGGCCACCACTGCAAAACCACGTCCTTGTTCTCCTGCCCTTGCAGCTTCGATCGCCGCATTCAGTGCCAGCAGATTGGTCTGCTCAGCAATGCCACTGATTACATCAAGAATTTGCCCGATCTGTTCGCTCTGGGTCTCGACATTGGCGATCCTTTCCACGGACCCCTGCAGTTGATCTGACAGCTCATTAGTGTTTCTGATGGCGTCAGTCATGATATTGCTACCTTCAACTACGGCACCTTCCACCTGGTTAACCAGCGCGGAAGTATCCATGGCATGGCGTGCCACTTCAGCAAAGGATGATTCCATTTCCGTCATTGCAGTAGCCAGTTGACTGATACTTTCGCGTTGTTGCTCAAGACCACGGTTGGCCTCACTGCAATCATCGGAATTGGCGTGAGCGATAGCATCCTGCTGCTGCGCGGATTCTCTCAGCTGGCGCAGAGACTCCTGCATATTTCCCGCAACCTGATTGACATCTTCACTGATCTGCCCGAATTCATCCTGGTGAGTGTAATGACAGCGGACCTGCATATCCCCTGTGGCAAGCTGTCTGAGAGAGACAGAGACGGCTTTCAATCCTCTGCGCATAGTTCGGCTGAGCCATAGGCTCATGAGCAGGGCGATCAGAGTGGAAATAACGGCCATCAACAGAATATTGTTAAAGCTGCCGGTCGAGATGTCCTGCGCCTGAGAGGAAAGGTGTTGTGTTAGGCTTTCCGCTTGTTCAATCAGAGGGGCCACCAGACGCCCGGCTTCCTCCTGTTTGGCAATCAGTGCTTCCCTGTCCGCGAGGTTACTTTCCCGGGATTGCAGCCAAGAGAGATAGCGCGCCAGCGTACCTTCACCAGTGAGGGATATATTGTTGACAACGCTTTCAAATTCTGGCCGGTAGGTGTGTTCATAATCGGTCCGATTGTCTTCGTGTGGTTTGAGATCCGCAATCACGAACTCCAGTTTTTTGCGCACCTCTGGCAGCATGCCCTCAACCTTTTCTCTTGCCTGTAGCAGCTTAGCTGAAGAGCCTGTACCAATGGCATCAAAGAGTACGGCCTCCATTTGCTCGAAAGGAATAATGAAGTCTTTGACCGAATAGGCGACGAAGTCATCTTTGGTGGCAAACTGGGTCCTTAACAGATCCTGTTTATAGCGGGAAAACTGAAGCTGCAGATCCCTGATGGCGACAGCCATTTTATCTGCCTGCTCGATCACCTCACGATGTCCTGCCATGGTCTGCCGACTGAGCTTGGCCAGTTCATCCAATAGCCCCCGCAAAGCGTCCACGGAGTCACCTGCGTCCGTCGTTTTCAGATTTTCCAGTTGTCCGGACGCCTGTTTATGGGCTTCGGCAAACCGGGTTTCATAAGCGTCAACCCGATCTCCACGATCTTCAGATAGCGCCCCGGATACGGAAAGGGTCATGGTTTGAAGGGAACTGAAGAAACTCTGGCTGGTTTTGAGTCTGGGTAGGGCCTGCTGTGATATCTGCAAGGTACTTTTCTGAAGCAGGCTAATGGAATTCAGGCTGGTCCAGGTAACAGATACCAGCAGGAGAATCATGGCTGTACTCAGGGTATAGACACGGGTTAGAAACCCCATGCCGGGAAGTCTCACAAATTGAGCGAATGACATAGCACTCTCCGGATAACGTGTCGTTAAGCCAGAGATCTCGACCAGGTTCTCTGGTGCTATTAATGAGATGGCTGCCGGTTATGATTTTTATGTGAAGGGGCATTGTCGCCCTGGCGCCATCACTTTTTATTTTGGGTTGATACTGTTGTTCGGGTAAATACTTTCGTCCAGGTTAACACTTTTGTTGAGGATAATATTTAGACTAATAATTGTACTCAAGAATGATGATTCCGCCTTAGTAATCGAGTAAGGATTTGTTGCGATTATTTATTGGTCTCCGACCCAGGGTTATCCCCCTGTTGCCATCATATTCTTAAGCTGTTGACGGGCCCGGTTGATAATCGTCTGTGAATTTTCATCCAACAGTTTTACTTCGGTTGCCGTGCTTTCCATTTCAAGGTCGGTATCCTGAAGCTCTCGGTGTTGTTTTTTGCGGGTCAGGAATAACTGGGTCAATCGGCTTTTGACAAGCTGGGCATGAGACTCGTCCGTTTCCGGCATCAAAACGCAAAACTCATTATTTCCGGTACGTCCCACGGTATCTTCCTTCCTGAACAAGTCATGGCATAGGGCGCCAGTGAGCTCGACCTGTGCGGGTTCCAATCGCTCAATGAGTTTATGATTCTTGCTCAACTGGAACATCAGTATGGTAAAGACCGAGTGATGTCGAAATGCCCGACGCCATTCCTTATCGACAGCCTCTACGAAAGCTGCGGTGGTAAGTAGGCGGGTTTCAGAATCAAGATTGGGCAGTTCCAGCAGGAGATCCTCTACTTTCTTGTAGGCTGTTATATCGCGCTGGATAGACGCAAAATGGGTAACGCTGCCGGAAGCGCCTTTCAGTGGCATGATACTGAGCTCAACCCAGTAGGTGCTGCCATCTTTGCGATAGTTGAGGATTCGACAACGCAGGGGCTGCTTCTTCTCCAAATGCTGACGAATAAGGATTTTGGTGGTCAGGGAAGTTCTGTCACCCTGCAGAATACGGGGGCTCTGGCCGATAAGTTCTTGAGGGGAATAACCTGAAATTCTGGTCATGGCGCTATTGGCGTAGACAATTTTGGGGCCCGGTGAATCGATGTCATCCGCCCGAGTGACAATGACCCCGTCCGAGGCAGAGTCCACTATTTCCTGAAACCCAAACTCCTGCATGAATCCAAGATCTTGCTCTGTCGATGGCATACTCTACCTGCTTAGGATGATTATTATAGGTATCTCGCATGGTGGATATTCATTAGTCTAGTCTATATGGCCAGTGACGATAAATTTGAGGCAATGGAAATTAAAGAATGATGACGGGGATTCCGCTGAGACTCGAAACCGATCGCTTAATTCTGAGGCAGTTTCAGGAGCAGGACTTTGAGTCGTATCGAAAAATTGTGTCTGATCCTGAAGTCATGCGTTATGTGGGCGCCGGGAAACCCCTCTCGGCAGCATCCGCCTGGCAGAATCTCGCCCTGGTGATCGGGCACTGGCAGCTACGTGGGTATGGTTTGTGGGCCTTGGAGTTGCGTAACCACCCCGGATTGATCATCGGCCGGGCCGGATTGTATTTCCCGGAAGGTTGGCCGGGGCTTGAAATTGGATGGCTGTTACAAAGAAGTGCCTGGGGAAATGGATACGCAACGGAAGCTGCCCGTGCAGTGAAAGCTCTGGCTGGGAGATGGATGCCGGAGCTGGGGCTGATCAGCCTGATTCATCCCAAGAATCATCGCTCTGTGCGCGTAGCTGAAAGGTTGGGAGGCAAGCTGGATGACCAGATTGATCTGATGCAGCAGAGCGTGAATGTTTTTCGGTACAGTTAGTCTACTTGCTATGGCATTGTGTTTCGGTCGTGCTGGTTCATTGACCTGGATCGACACGACTGACAGGATTCTGAATCAAACAGGTTTCAGGGACATGATCTGATTACGTCCATTTTCCTTGGCACTGTAGAGTGCCTGGTCGGCGCGGGTAAAGACTTCGTCAAAATATTCTTTACGTTCATGGGTGATTGACGACGTGCCGATACTGACAGTGACATCGATACTGTTGGGATGCAGATCCTCAATCAATTCCCGCAATTCCTCTGCGCGGTAGTTGGCCTGTTCCAGATTACACCGGGTCAGCAGAATGACAAACTCTTCTCCACCGAAGCGTGCAACGAAATCGCCGTCCCGAAAGAAGTCCTGCAGTGCTTCTCCAATGCATTTCAACACAAGATCGCCGATGTTATGCCCGTAGGTGTCGTTAATACGCTTGAAGTGATCAATATCCATAACCAGCACGGACAAATCGGATTGGTAGCGGTAAGCCTCTGAGAATTTCCGCTTGGCGACCTCTACCAGGAAGTGCCGGTTATACAGACCGGTCAGATGGTCTTTGGTTGCCAGGTCCAACAATCTCTGGCGTTCCTGGGTCAATTGTTCAATCAACCGTTTGGAAGCCACCAGATTGCTGATGCGGGCGTAGAGTTCGTCATCCAGTACCGGCTTGGTGATGTAGTCATTGGCTCCGGCACGGAGCGCCCGTATTTTGCGGTTTACATTATCCACGCCGGTGACGGCCAGTATGGGTAATTGCTGGTAGGGGGATTGTGGAGAGCTGCGGATTTTCTTAATGAAGTCGATGCCGGTTTCATTATGCTCCAGAACAATATCTGTCATGATCAGATCGTATGACTGGCGTTCCAGTAATTCCAGGGCATCGGCAATGGAAAATGCATGGTCCATGTCCAGACCCAGCCGGTTAAGCTTGGTATCCATGGCTTTGGCGATGGTCAGGCTGTCTTCGAGATACAAAGCCCTGCCGCTGACGTTGTATCGGAAAGGACCTAACGGGATCAGGCTATGCAGTCGTTCTTCCAGGCGGGTCAGGGCGTCTTTGGGGATGATGTCCGTAGCCCCGGCGCTTAATGCCCGGGACAGCATGTCAGAGTTGCTCTCCGAGGTGACGATCAATATGGGAGTGTCGGCGTTGCGCTGCCCGCCTCGAACGGTTTCCGTAAAATCTATGCCGGTCATATCAGGAAGGTGCATGGAGACACAAATCACGTCGTACGACTGCTTCTCCACATTATCGATCGCGGACTTCCCTGACTCGTGAATGTATACCTCGAAATCATAGGCAACGAGCATGTTAGAAAGCACTTTGTGGTAGAGACGACTGGATTCGACTACTAGCGCGTGCATGAGACTTCCCGATAGCGATTTAAGTTTTTATTGCCATCAACACTGACAGTATTCTGATGGAGCTAGTTGCTGGTACCTGGTCCGCGCGTATATTCTACAACTTTAGCCTAATATGCCAGGAATTCCGAGCCCGGTTGTTCTAGTGACTGTAGGTGGTTGGAGGATAAATTTGATGAACAAAGGTCAGATAAAACCGGCTAAAACGGTTAAGGCCGGTTGTGGTATTCGTTTCGATCCCGATCAATTGAGTGAAGAGACATCCTTTGACTTTTCTAAAGCCAAAGAGTTATTGTCAGAGTCGCTAGAAACCAAAAAAAACCCGGCAAAAAGCCGGGTAAAGCGCTGAGTAGATACTCAGGGTCGAGACGATAGTGGGGAGATGGCTGTCCATCTCCCCACTGTTTTTCAGGTCAAAAATCTACTGAAGGTTCCCGGAATAGGCGGGGGCAGGCGCTGCTGTCGGCTTTGAACAGGTGACAGTGCTGGGCTTGAATGCCCAGAGCAATGCTTTCGCTTTCCCTGACCGGATTTGAACCATGGGTTCTAACGGTGAGGGTTGATTCAAACCCTTCCACTTCTGTATGTAGCAGCGTCTGGTATCCTAATCGTTCCACCACACTGACGACGCCGTTCAGTACCACATCCGCTTCTTCATGCTCAACGAAATGTTCGGGCCGTACACCCAGGGTGGCAGTATCCCCCTGCTGCAGTCCTTCTCCGTTAACGGGGATGGTGAGGTCAACTGCTCCGGGCAATGATACAGTGACGTTCTGGCTGCTGGCCGAGCGAACCTGGACGGAAACAAAATTCATCTTGGGAGAGCCAATGAATCCTGCAACGAATTTGTTCGCCGGGTAGTGGTATAGCTCCAGTGGACGTCCTACCTGGGCGACCACCCCATGATCCAGCGCGACGATTTTGTCCGCCATGGTCATGGCTTCAACCTGATCATGGGTAACATAAATCATGGTGCTCTGCAGGCGCTTATGGAGTTTGGAAATTTCGATTCGCATCTGCACACGCAAGGCTGCGTCAAGATTTGATAACGGCTCGTCGAACAGAAATACCTTTGGCTCACGCACCATGGTGCGCCCGATAGCCACACGCTGGCGCTGTCCACCGGACAAATCTTTGGGTTTTCGTTCCAGCAGTTTTTCCAACTGCAGGATTCTGGCAGCCTGCTGAACCCTGTTATCAACTTCGGATTTAGGGGTTTTCGCCAGTTTCAGGCCAAAGGCCATGTTTTCAGCCACATCCATATGGGGATAAAGAGCATATGACTGAAACACCATGCCGACTTCCCGTTCCATAGGAGGCTTGTCGTTAACGCGCTCTTCTCCGATATAGAGGTCTCCGGAAGTGATTTCCTCAAGGCCTGCGATCATCCTTAAGAGAGTGGATTTACCACAGCCAGACGGTCCGACAAAGACAACGAATTCGCCGTCCTCAATATCCAGATTGATATTCTTGGAAATTTCAATGCTGTCATAACTCTTACAGACATTGCGTAACGTTACACTAGCCATATCGACATAACCTTTTCTGTTTAACTGGTAGGACCCAGCCGCCCGGCTCTACAGCCAGGCCAAACCTATTCCGTACGGGGGCAATTCCACTTTGCTGCCGCTCCAATCCGCATTGACAATGGACAGTTCTTCGCCGGCCGCTTCGCTGATGGCCGGTACTTTCATGGAGACTGTTTTGTCTGAAATGTTCAGGGCAATAAGCATGCGTTTGTTGCCGTAACTGCGTTCAAATAGCAGGGTGCTTTTATTGGATTTGTGGAACTCAATTTCACCCTTGAGCAACACTTCCTGCTGACGACGCCAGGCCAAAAAGCTGCGATAAGCGTTCAGCATGGATTCGGGATCTTGCTCCTGTGCACTGACGGCAGCAGCAAGATGTCCTTTAAAAACAGGCAGCCACGGTGTGCTTTCGCTGAATCCCGCGTTATTGTCTTCCATGTTCCAGGGCATAGGGGTACGGCATCCGTCCCTGCCTTTGTATTCTGGCCAGAAAGCGATGCCATAAGGGTCAACCAGATCCTCATAAGCGAGTTCCGCTTCTTCCAGGCCCAGTTCTTCTCCCTGATATATGCACACGCTTCCGCGCAGGGTCAGTAACATGACCATGTACACCAGATTTCTTTCCCGGGAATAGCTGCCATCGCTCCAACGAGTGGCCACGCGACTGACGTCGTGATTTCCAATAGCCCAGCAAGGCCAGCCGTCATTCAGTTTGGTTTCAATCGTCTCGATGGTGGTACGCAGGAAATTCGCGTTGCATTGCTCTGTCAGAAAATCGAAAGAGTAAGCCATGTGCAGCTTGTCACCGTTAGCGGTATAAGCGGCCATGGTGTCCAGAGAATTGTCATCGCCAATTTCTCCCACGGTGGTTGTTCCCGGATATTTATCCAACAACGCCCTGATCTTTTGGAGAAATGCCAGATTTTCAGGCTGGGTCTTATCATGCCGGTGGCTTTGGTAGGCGTAGGGATTCTCCTTGCGTACCCCGATGGAACCTTCTGCGATTTCCTCATTGGGAGGATTGTTTCGCAGTTTCTTATCGTGATAGCAGAAGTTAATGGCATCGAGGCGGAAACCATCAACACCGCGCTTCAGCCAGAACTCCACATCGCTCAGAGTCTGATTCACGACCTCAGGATGATGGAAATTAAGGTCCGGCTGACTGGTCAGGAAATTATGCAGATAGTATTGCCGGCGTCGGCTGTCCCATGCCCAGGCTGAACCGCCGAATACCGACAGCCAATTATTGGGAGGCGTACCATCGGGTTTGGGCTCTGCCCAGACATACCAGTCCGCTTTTGGATTGTTGCGACTGCTGCGGCTTTCCACAAACCAGGCGTGTTGATCAGATGTATGGCTCAAAACCTGATCAATAATGATTTTGATGCCCCGTTTGTGTGCTTCGGCAATCAATTGATCGAAGTCTTCCAGAGTGCCGAAAATGGGATCAACGTTACGATAGTCGGAAACATCGTATCCGAAATCTTTCATGGGCGAGGTAAAAAAGGGCGACAACCATACTGCATCCACGTTCAAACTGGCTATATAGTCCATTTTGGCCGTCACTCCGGGCAGGTCTCCGATGCCGTCGCCATTTGAGTCAAAAAAGCTACGGGGGTAAACCTGGTATATGACAGCACCACGCCACCAATCACGATCAACTTGCATGTTGCCTCACTCAATATTCAGGGAAGTGGTCACTTAAGTTCAGCAAGATACAGGCCTTAATAAGGTGTCACGTATTCGACCATGGTCGCCGTGTCTCTTTCTGCACCAAGTCACCTGATTGCACCTATAAGTCCTGATGTCACCATTCAGTTCCGGTTTTATCTCTCAGTCCTGATATCTTCTTTCAGTATTGTAGGCTGCAATCACTACATTAGTTTTTCTTGGTTACAAATGGTGCCTGTGAGTACAGACGGCAGCATCCTCCCTGACTATTTTTTCCTGGCGTAGTAGTAGGGATGAGGAAGGGAGGAGGGGTGGGGCGGAGCTATCACAGCCCTGTGATGAGAGGCGTAGGGGCGGACCTTTGCGTCCGCCCCCTGGAATCAATCCGTGCTACTCTCCCTGAATCTTACTGAGCAGATTCCTGGCCAGTTCAATCGCTTCAGAACGGTGAGTGATATTCTGTTTCTGGTAAAGACTGCGGATATGCGTTTTCACCGTGGTTGGAGCGACTTTCATATGTTCTGCAATCTGATCATTGGAAAGACCGGCATGAATCAAGCTCAGCACCTGCCATTCGCGTCGGGTCAGTGGAGATGTGCGGATCAACTCGGGAACGTCCGGGCGATCGATAATGTCCTGGATGATGGCTTCATCGAGAGTGATGCGTATGGCCCGGCTGAAATCACGTTGTTGCTGCGACAGCTGAATAAGGCGTTCTGCCCGCTGTAACTCCATCTCTTCCAACTGATTGTCATTAATCAGCGCTTTGAGGATGTTGATTAATACCTTGCCGATGCGAAGGAAGCTGCCTACCGCTCCAGTGGTACTGGCAAGTTTAAGCGCGTCGGACATGTGTTGCATGGCCTGTTCACGGTTCTCATTTTGCCAGTGCAATTGAGCTATATGGATCAGGTTTCGGTTGGAATCCGTTTTCAGGCTATATTGCTCGGCGACGTTCTGGATTGCACTGAGTATCGGCAGTGCTTTCTCATAATTCCCCAGACTGATATAGGCTCTTGCCCAATTGCGCGCATTACACTGGGTAAAATGGTTGGTAGTGGCTTCCAGGTCACACTCGGGTGCGACAGTCAGCCAGCGCTGGATCGAATCCTGGTCTCGGACGGCATCCCAATAGGTCAGCATGGTGGCATGGGCGTTGGCGGTCCAATCGATGTGATAGTCACCGGATGCCAGCATCTTGTGAACTTTTTGCACGTAATCGGCGCACAGAGATTGTCTGCCGCGGGTCTGGGCGACCTTGGCCAGCAGAATGTAGTTCTGAATAAACCAGCGCTCGCCCTGGTCTTCCAGTATTTCTATGCCTTTCAAAGCACATTTTTCAGCACTTTCAAGATGGTGCCACTCCCACATGATCTGCCCACGAATCCGATGCAGGAATTCCAGGATTGGAAGATGGTGAAGGTGATGCTCTTCTGCATACTGCAGAGCTTTTTCCTGGATGTTATAGGCCTTCTGAAGATATCCCTGGGCGACACTGATTTCAGATTGTTGGCACAGTGCCCAGATCACGTTCGGGTGAGCATGTTCCGCCAATGCCAGCTGCTCGGTTTCCTGCATCCGGGACAGGGCTTCCTTTAAATGGCCTTGGACGAACAGGGATTCTGCATACACAGAGGAAGCGGCAATTCTGGAAGTTGGTAGGTAAACCGGTTCATGGGACATGGAAGATTTGGCATATTCCATTGCCTGGCTGGGATTATCCAGGTTCATGGCCACCTGGGCTCTTACAGCATTAAATTCACCGACGATAGCGTTCCATTCTTCATCGCTACAGTGCCCCTGCAGACGGGTCTCCGCTGCTTTCAGCCAGCTTTCCACTTCTTTGAACTGATATTGCCCCTGGGCAACCCATGCCCGTAACAGTGTTAACACTGGTTTGTCGGCAATGACCGAGCGGTCCAGGCCGTCGAAACAGCGCTGCAGGAGGCTGAACTGACCCTCTTTGAAGAATTCACGGCCCTGCCTCAGAAGAATATTGGTAATACGTTCCTGATCCTGGGATAACACTGCGTGGTGGGCGGCCTCTTCATACATCTGCTGTTCCTGCCAGGCATCACAGGCTCTTTGGTGCAAGCACCGGGTTTCCTGGGGCAGGATGCAGCTTTGCATATGACGCAGGTAGGCTGAAAACAGAGGATGGAACCGGAACCACAGACCGCTTTGATCCAGCGGAACTATAAACAGGCCGATATTCAACAGGTTCACCAGCAATGCCTGGCCTTCTGATTCCTCCGCTATTCGCATCACCATAAATGCATTGAAGCGGTCCAGGACACTGGTGCGAAGCAGGAACTTGCGTTGTTCCTCGCTGACTGTGTGCCGGAGCAGTTCATCGAAATAGTCAAAGATGTACTGGTTGCCTTTATGCAGTTGATCCACATGACTGCCGAACTCCGCACTGGTGTTGGCGGTTGCTGCCAACAGTTGCAGAGCGGATACCCAGCCTTCAACCCGTCGGTTGGCGCGTTCGATACTTTCCCGGGACACTTCAAAGCGAAGTCTGTTTTCCAGGTAGTGCTGTGCCTCATCCGCAGAAAAAGAAAGATCCCGGCTGTTAATCTCCAGCATCCTTCCTTGCATTCGAAGTTGGGCAATACCTATGGGAGGCGTTGTACGGGTCAACAGGACCAGCGTCATGTAGGGCGGATGATGTCTTAACAGGAAAGTGATGCCTTCATGAATCTCCGGGTTGGCCATCAGATGATAATCATCCAGGACCAGGTAGAGAGGGTCTCCCTCCAGGGGAAGTTCTGACAACAGGTCCGTCAGGAAGGTCTGCAAACTGGGGTAGCTTTGCCTGGAAAGCGTCTTAATGGTTTCTGAACAGGCTCCAGCCGTGGCTTCGTTCAGCGTGTGCGCCAGATAAAAGGCAAACTGTTCACTTAAATTGTCCTGCTCATCCAGACGAAACCAGGCACATCGAGTGTCCAGCGCAGACAAGCGGTCGGCTACAGTGGTTGTTTTACCATAGCCTGCCGGGGCCTGAACCAAAATCAGACTGGCCGGTTCAGATTCCTGAATGAGGTCATCAAATTTGTCTCTCTGCAGCAGATGGGAGGGTGGTGCAGGAGGTAAAATCTTTGCTCTTATCAAGGTAAGTGACTCGGGTTTTATTCTAGTTGTCATTACCGACCCTTCGCTATTTTTCATTACAACCGATGGAAGTTGAGCCTACCTGAAAAGTAAGCCAACAACCTAATGAACTGTAGCAAATAACCAGGTCGACCTACAGCGAACTACTCGTTGTTCCCCGGGGTTTGTCAGCAAATGATCCTTTTCTGAAGGGAGTGGTCCTGTGCATTCCTTGTGAATTCTACGCTTTTGTGAACTATTTTGGTATTTTTACTAGATTTTGCGGTTTGTGCGTATTGCTTTGATAGGGGCAGATCAACATAATATGCGCCGTGTATACGACAGCGTGTTTTCAATTCTTGCCTTTGATGGTTGTTTGATATGCTTCTCCTTATGCTTGTATATCAACGGGTGTGGGGTAAGAGTGAGACCGTGACTTTGTGACCGGAAGAATATTTCTTCCGGTTTTTTTTTGTCCCGCCTAAATTTTCCAGTTTCGTAATATTAGTTAAATTTCTCTATTCAGTCGGCGATTGCTGATTGCGAATTGTTTCCTATTTACAGTTTCCGGTTTTGTCGTAAGCTGTCACCTGTTTCCGCTTATCAGTAACAGGATGTAGCCTTTGAAAAGTGAATTTAACCTACGGCCGATCGAGCCATCCGATAACCCCGATATTGCCGGGATTATCCGCACCGTGTCCATCGAGTACGGCTTGTCTGCAGACAACGGATACGGGGTCTGTGATGCCAGCGTTGATCATATGTATGAAACCTATCAGGTTCCTGGAGCTGCCTACTGGATTGTCGAACGCGGCGGCAGAATATTTGGGGGTGGTGGAATTGCACCTTTGAAAGGGGACTCCCAGACGGCCGAATTACAGAAAATGTACTTCCTGGCGGAGTGCCGGGGGCATCGTCTGGGGTTTCGTTTAGCCGAAATGGCGCTGACATTTGCCACTGAAGCCGGATATAAGCAATGCTACCTGGAAACCACTGCCGCGCTGTCGGAGGCGATAGCTTTGTATCAGAGAATGGGATTCAGGCAGATAGCGTCTGCGATGGGGTGTACAGGACATTCCGCCTGTGAAATTCGTATGCTGAAAGCGTTGGGCTGATTACACCCAACCCAGAAGCTTGAGAGAAGTCACCGCAATACTGATCGTAAAGAACGATAGCAGTGTCGACAACGCGACAATCGCTGCGGCAAGCTCACTATCTCCTCCCATGGCTTTCGTCATCACAAAACTGACAGTCGCCGTCGGGCTCGCCAGCATCAGGAACAGTGTTCCCAGATAGAGCCCTTCAATACCAATCAGAAAGGCTATGATAATTTGGGCAACCGGTAGCCAGACCAGTTTGTACAGGCTTGCCTGCATGGCCAGGCTGGAGGATTGGCGGAGTTTTTTGACATTAACGGAGCCGCCGACGCACAAGAGTGCCAGTGGCAGTGTCAGGTCACCAAAATAGTGGCCGGTAGTTTTTACGATGCCGGGTAATTGCAGATGAAGACCTGCGAACACAAGTGCCGCCACGATCGCGATAATTAACGGGTTCTTGACGATATCCCGAAACAGCTTTCGCCAGGGCAATTTGGCGGATTGATGTTGTGCGACAGTCAGCGCCCATACCGAAAGAAGGTTGTACAGCAGGGTGATAAAACCAAGCAGGACAGACCCTACTGCCACCCCGGCGCTGTCGTAGGCGCGGGCACAAAGGGCGAGCCCGATAATTCCAAGATTTCCTCGAAATGATCCCTGGACAAAGACGCCAAGTTGGTTGGGAGGAATCCCCTGAATTTTAGCTATCCACCATATGGCGATAAAGCCCGCAATGGTGCAAAGAATCGCGTAAACCAACTGCTTCCCCTGAACGACCTCACCCAATTGAAGTGATGAAACGTTCAGAAATATCAGGATAGGCAGGGCGATCTTAAAGACAATGTTGGATCCTTTTTCGATGAAGTGGTCATCGATCAGCTTCATCCGTCGCATCATGTAGCCGAGTGCTACCAGGAAGAATATAGGTAGAACGATGTCGGCGGAAAACCAGGCACTATCCAACAGCAGCTCAAGCATAAGTTGTCCTGAAAAGAGGATCAGAGTGTATGCGTACTGGTGGGGAGTTTACGGTTGCTGAATGATGGGCGGCAACAGTGTTTGAGCATTACACCAGTAGATTGCCCCATGATATCGCTTTTTGATGGACGGAATATGGAGCATGGCCAAATGTCTAGCCGGGTAATCGATGCTGTAAACTAAAAAGGGGATAGCGGATACTCAGATGAGAGAAGTAACGTTATCCCCTTGCTTGTGTATCTCGAATTACAGCTTGGCCAGATCCTTCTCAATTTCTTCGATCTTGTTGGCCACGACCCTTTCCAGGTGGCGAAGATCTTTCAGAATCTTGGATTTCACATCCACCTGTTCGCCGGATTTATCCGCAATGCGGTCCAGCTCTTCCAGTACATGCACCAGGTTGGCTGCAATTTCGGAGGTGTTTTCATACTTGTTGGTGCCTGAATCTACCAGAACGCGTTTTTGCTGACGGGGAAATTTCAGCTTCATGCTTTTCTGGAACAGGTCACCTTTATCCTTCTTGTAATATACCTTCAGGATGTCATTTTCGGCTTCTGTGCGCAGAGAGTATCTGTCGATCCGCTCTGGATCATTAATACCGATATGTTTCAGATTAGAGTACATGCTAAAGCTCCTTGGGAAACGTGATGGTTAATAGCTATTCAGTGTAGCTTATTGCCACGCTGGAAAATGAAAAGTCTGCTTGTGTATGTAGGTTCGAATGACCATATTTTCCATAGGTAAATACCCGCATGAGCATCAAAAAACTTGATTTAGTTGAGAAAAATCAATTTCCCGATCATTGGGAACCAGGTGTCGAGAGTTAATGGTTTGAGTGAAATTTGTACACTTTGATTGGTTGGGCTATATAGTAAATAACGCCATCTAAAAGTATTGTGAAGTATTAAAGGTGCGCTATTGAACCGGACCAAAGTGGTCAAAGACATGATTCGGTTGGGAATGCGCTTTATTCCCAATCATCTTCTCGCCTATCGTCTCTGTGCTTCACAGAGCATCTGGTTTGTTCACCCTCCGACAGGGTTTCGTTGTGAGGCCGGGCTGGCTTTTGGCATTCCTGCACTCTGGTTAAGCCATGAAAGGGAATGTGATGCCCGTGTCATTCTCTACCTGCATGGTGGCGGGTATGTTGTGGGATCAACCAGAACGCATTTGGAACTGGCATGCAGAATCGGGCGGGCAAGCCAGGCTCAGGTCATGATGCTGGAATACCGGCTGGCGCCGGAAAACCCATACCCTGCGGCTTTGGAAGATGCTGTCCTGGCCTACCAGTATTTATTGGATAACGGTGTAAAAGCACACAATATCATTGTGGCAGGGGATTCAGCGGGTGGAGGACTCACGCTTGCTACGGTGATGGCGATCAGGGACAGTGGTCTACCTGTGCCGGCAGGCGCTGTCTGCCTTTCTCCTTGGCTGGATTTGAGTTGCTGCTTTTCATCGATCTCCCATCGAATTCAGCGGGATCCTATTATCACGCCAGAGCGGGTTCGTTTTTTTGCCCGCCATTATGCTGCCGGCCAATCTCTGATTGATCCCGGGATTTCCCCTTATTTCGGAGATCTGCGTGATCTGCCACCCGTTCTGATTCAGGTGGGCAGTGATGAAATTCTGCTGAATGAATGTAAGTACTTCTGTCGTCGTGCCAAGCGTATCGGAGTACCCGTGCACCTTCACGTTTGGCCTCATATGTTTCATGTCTGGCACTTTGCCGCCCGTTTGTTACCGCAATCCCGTTCCGCCATTCGCGATATAGGCCAGTTTGTGCAGACTCAGGCTCCAGTACACCGGCGCAAGGCTGCTTGAACGTAGCCCTATTCGATAACCCTGAAGCTCGAGAAATAACGCTCACACTTGCCATAATTTTGGCCTTATAATTCCTCCACTTTCCGTCAGCAGCTCGAGCAAGCTGTGCACGCCCGTCCGGGCATGATGTAAAGAGTTCCTTTCTTTCTTTGAGTACAACATTGATGACCACAAGGTCTTTTATTGAAGAGGCTGCCGACCGCTTGAGCAGTGATGGCTGGTGGGTGGCTGATAACTGGTTGCCGGCGGATCTCTCATCCAAGCTGTTACAGGACGCTATTCATCGATTTGAGGAAGGAGCTTTTAAACAGGCCAGGATTGGTAGTGGTCGCCAGAAAACCCTGCAGACTTCCATCAGGGCGGATGTGACTCACTGGCTAACGGGAGAGGGAGTCGCTCAGTCACATTTCCTGAGCTTTATTGAGGAAGTTCGCCTGGGCCTTAACAGAACGCTGTTTTTGGGGCTACAGCGGTGTGAGGCTCACTATGCGTTATACAAACCCGGAGCGTTCTATAAGCGACACATTGATAATTTCGATGGCAGCAGTCCGCGCATGGTGACATTCACCTATTACTTGAATCCCGATTGGGCCGAAGAGGATGGTGGGGCACTAAGAATGTATACATCTGCCCGGCAGCAAGATGCTGACGTGATGCCATCAGCGGCGGTTCAGGCTGGGCATCTTGATATACTGCCGGAATCCGGGCGTTTGGTGTTATTCATGAGTCAGGTGTTCCCGCATGAAGTGATGCCGACTTACCGTGATCGCTGGAGTATTGCGGGATGGTTGCGGACAGACAGCGCAGATCCTGTTATTGCTGCGATTGATCCTGGTCCCTGACTGGCGGTATGACCAGTCAAGGTTACTTTCAGGCTTTTGATTGAGGCTCTTTATGGGTTTAGAGCTTCGCGTATATCCCCGACCAGTTCCGGATCGTCCGGCTGCACCCGGGGGTTGTATCGTCCCACCACAGAGCCTTCAGAGTTCACCAGGAATTTCTCGAAATTCCATTGTATGTCCTCTCCCTCTCCTATCAGCCACTGGTAGAGTGGGTGTCTGTCTTCTCCGTTGACTTCTATCTTGGAGCTCATGGGGAAGGTCACATTGAACTTGGCAATGCAGAACGATTTGATTTCGCTCTCCGTGCCGGGTTCCTGGCCGCCGAACTGATTACAGGGGCAGGCCAGCACTACGAGACCGTCATTACGGTATTGGGAATACAGTTCCTGCAGTCCCCGATATTGAGGCGTCAAACCACACTCGCTGGCGACATTGACCAGTAAAACGGTCTTACCCTTCATCTCTGACAGGGGCAGGGATGCTCCATCAATATCCGTTAATGTGAAGTCGTAAAGCGTCGTCATATTCTCCTCCTGACAGAATGTGCCACCATTTCATCACTCCCTTGTTAAAGGAGAAACATCTGCCGTGGTGACGCCATTGGTATTTCCTTTTTCGGTTTTGGGCACGCTACCTTGCTGGAACAACTGAGCCGAACCCGCGCCACAGGAAATAATGGTTCGGATTGCCGATTCCACCTTGATATCCGGTCTCAGAGTGACACAGTCTGCGGAGACATGAAACACAAAACCGGTGGTCGGATTGGGGCCTGTCGGGACAAATACGGTATAGCGTCCATCCTCATGTTTACTGGTCACAATCGCGGTGACCGAAGTGGCCACTTCGTTGCCGAATATACTGACTTCCGCGACAGCACCCGATTTGAATGGAGAGTTGCTGCGGTCGCCAAACAGCTGGTTCACAATGTCTTTGACCATCTGATAGCCGGGAGCCAGCCGCTGCAAATGGCCGTCAAACTTTGCATGCAGGTACCGGCCAATACCGGTTGCCGTAATACTTCCTACCAGTATGCAGGCCAGGATGATCAACAGAATGACCAGCAGGTCTCCGAGTATTTCCGGGGCGGCCGTCCATCTGATGACGACGTCGGTAATGGGTTGAATCAAGTCTGTGACTGTTCTGAACAGCCAGCGAAAAAACAGCCCCAGAATAACCAATGGCAGGAGAATAACCACGCCACCAATGAAAGCGTTGCGAATGAGCAATTTGAGTTTGTTCATTGAGAGTTCCGGGGGTTAGCGACCACGACGTTCCAATTCTATTTTCGGGCAGTGGTCCATAATGACGGTGAGACCGGCACTACGAGCCATTTCAGCGGCTTCCTCGTTGATAACCCCGAGCTGCATCCAGATGACCTTGGCATCAGTTGTTAACGCTTCTTTGACTATTTCGGTGACTGTCTCGCTGCGGCGAAATATGTCAACCATATCGAATGGCTCAGGTATGTCTGTGAGAGATGCGTAAACCTTTTCCCCCAGCATTGTGAGTCCTGCGAGTCTAGGGTTGACGGGAATGACCCGGTAGCCCTTGAATTGCAGGAAGGACATCACCCGATGGCTGTCCCGATACGGTTTGTCGCTCGCCCCGACCATGGCAATGGTTCGGGAGAGGGTTAGTACTTGGTTAATTTCTTGGTCTATCGTCATAAATCTTGAGTCTTACAACAGGTTGGGCGTCATTATGTTGAGCCTGCGCGCGCTTTGGCAAGTCATGGAGATGAAGAATGGGTCATCTGTTATTTTTTAACGGCCGGAGATGCCATTTTCTTTGTAAAAAATTGTCATGAGTTTAAAGGGATCGGCGGCTATTCTGATTCTGCGGGGTAGGTACAATTCCTTATCTTTGGTGGTTATTAAAACACAAAAAAAAACCGCAAACTCAAAGGGTTGTTGATGCTCATGTAAAGAAAGCTGACATTAAATGGAGGGATTTGTGTAGTTTGTCACACAAAGCTGTAAAGGGAATTTAGCAGAGGTGATTAACGCGACATAGTGTTAGTGAAAAAAGCGTCGATTAGTGCACTTCAGCGAAGAAATTCGCGTTGTAAAAAGATGTGGCGTTGATGGGGAAGCCTGATAAATCCTGGCTTGGCGCCTTAAGCCGGGATGGTCGGGCAAAATGATGAGGAGGCCACCAGTGTCATCATTTTGCCATGGCAATTTGTTTAAGTTCCTGACAAATCGCGTCAGCTTCAGCTTGAAGAACCAGACAACGTAATTTGTTGCCGCTATTCAAAGCGCGGTTCAACTGGAGCATTTTGTTGCTGTAAAGTCTTTCTAACCGTTTGTTGTACTGAAGAATTTGGCTACTCATCGCTGCAATCTCCGTCATCATCGTTACTACCTTATTCCTACACCTTGCTTAACATTTATATCGACACTTGGTTGGTTTTCCGTAGTACTTCGGTCTTACTTTAAATAAAGCAAAAAACTTGCCTGCTTCGTTTTGCCGCTCTCAATTTTGATTGGCTCTGGTATCTTAGAACGCGAGTTTGGAATGAAATTCCCTTCAGTTACCAGATTGATTCTTAATCGTTGGAATAGGTATTTATGACTATTTTAGTTAGATTGGTGACATTGCGTTTGTAATATTAATTAATAGGTTAGAACAAATATCTAAGAAAGCAGTAGAAGAAATCAGTCTAAGTTTGAATGGTTTTATGATGTATTTGTCAGAACGGGCGAATAGCGCCCGAATTGAATCGTTTTAACATCCCAATGAGCTAATTCACAATCTGCAAATAGCTACATAGTCTAAGGCGAAGTCAGATGTATTTTTTAAGGTGGCGAAATTTTGTCATCTTCTTTCGAACCATACTTTCTATTCTTAACTTTCTCATCTGGACCAGTGAGGTGAGGCATGTTCTGGAAGTGTCGCCTGTTGCTGGAATGGTCCGGCTGCCATTGTTATGCTTGCCTGTCTACCTTTCCTGCTTAAAGGTTCTGGTGTGCTTCAACCAATAACAACAAGCGGCGCAGTCAGTTCGGGACATGTCATCGGTCCCTATGTAACCGCACTTCTTGAAACGGCCCAAAGAAGTGGTCTGTCCGTGGAGCAGTTGTGCGCGAGGATGGGAAAATCCCGTGATTGGCTACAACCCCTGCCATATCAGATTGGGGTGGCGGATTACCTGGCGTTGATGGCTGAAGGGGCATGCGTTAATTCTCATTTTGGTCTGGATGTGGGGGCCGCCGTCAAGCCCAATACCTACCCGGTTTTGGGTTATACGGCCATGAGTTGTGCCACCATTGCCCAGGTTTTGCAGCAGGTAGTACGGTTTGAGGGGATCAACCATGACTTGGGGCGGTCCGAAATCGGTGAGCAGGAGGGAATGGTTTATTACCGATGGCATGCCAATCCCTTGTTTGTCCCGGATACAGGACACGGTATCTATTCTCAATTGGTTAGTAGCGTATTCAGCGGCCTGATCAACTTTTCTCATTATCTGGTAACGGATCCACTTCCTTTGGTGCGAATGGAGTTCGCATTCGCCGTTCCTGAAGATACAAATCCGTATGAGGAACTGTTTGGTTGTCCACTGCTCTATGATCAGCCGCACAACACCCTATGGGTAGACCGCGAAATACTGGACTGGCCGGTATGTAACGCTGACGACATGACTTTTGCTGCCCTCAGTCGGCATGCTGAGTTGTTGCAGGAGCAGCAATATAGTTATCAGCAACAGACTATTGTCGAGCGCTTGCGTCGTGCGCTGCTGGATATGTTGCGAAGCCAGTTAGTGGGAATTGAGCCCGTTTCCCAGCGTTTGAATATGAGCGCGAGAACACTCCAGAGGAAGTTAAAAGAGGAAGGTACTACTTACCAGAATGAGCTTGATCATATCCGACGCGAGCTGGCGGAAAGCTATCTTGGTCATAGCCGTCTCTCCGTCAGTGAGATTGCTTTCCTGTTGGGCTACCAGGAGCAGAGTTCATTCAATCATGCTTTCCGTGAATGGCTGGGAATGTCTCCAGGTGCATATCGGCAAAGCCGTCATCTTCAGGCAGACAGGCCACGGCCAGGTGGGTAGAGCACGATCTGGTGGCTAGAGCATGATAGGTGAATTATTCTCACGGATATTCTGGAAAGAGTATATACGGGTCAGCTTTCTATGCCGGGTACTCTGGAAATCTGTCCATCACTTGCTGACCAGAACGTACAGTTTCTACCTTGCTTTTTGGCTTCGTAGAGCGCCTTGTCTGCCATTGCCAGATAGTCCTGCGGCTGGGTTGCCTTGACCGGGTGGAGAGACACGCCTCCAATGCTGATAGTGACTCTGATCGGCTGGGTCAGGTTCCAGGTAATGGTGCTCTCCACTTCCTCTCTCAGTGTTTCGGCCAGTGCAATGGCATCATCGGTTTCCACCCCCGGTAAAATGACCGCAAACTCTTCTCCACCATAACGGGCCACAACGTCACTTGAGCGCTGGATGTGGTTCTGCAACGTTCGGGCAGTATTGATCAGGCAACTGTCGCCGACCAGGTGCCCGAACTCATCATTGATTCGTTTGAAGTGGTCAATATCAATCATCAACAATGCCAGAGGGTAGTCGAGACGGTTTGCCCGGCGTATTTCTGAACTGAGAAGCTGGTCGAAGAATCGACGGTTTTTGACTCCTGTCAGACCGTCCAGGGTGGTAAGTTCTGTCAGATAGTTGGCCTGCTGGCTGAGTTTCAAATTGCTGATGACTGCTTTTTCATATTCCCTCCTGGGAAGGTTGCTGACCCAGCTCATCCCGCCGGCGAAGATCAGTAGAACCAGGCCAAGTGGTGTGGGTTGGAGCGAATATCCACTGAATGATACGACGATGGCGGGCCCGAGGAGCGAGAACATCAGCCAGTAAACCAGAGTGGACTTAATGGATAAAGAACTGGCTCCCCCGGCTGCAAGCGCCAGTGTTCCTGTGAAAATCAGCGAATAGTGATCAGAAAGCGGAGTCGGCAGAAGAGCCAGCACCAGAAAAACACCCCAACTGGAGGCGTTAAGAATCAGGGCATGTATGAGTAGCCAAAGAGGGGCATGCTGACCGTTTTGCAGACATGTGGCAAATCTTCGGGTGCAGTACCAGCGATACAGGGAAGTCAGAGAAATCAGGGCACCGATACCCAGAAGCCAGGACATTTTAGCTTCTGTGGGCTGGTAATCGAGAAAATCTGCGGGCTGATAACCGAGGATAGACAGAGTGATGATGAGCCAGACAGCCGGATAGAAGATAATTCCCGGCTTTTGCCTGATAGCCAGATCCCGGTCCCTCTGGTGCTCCAGGGCCGAACGAAATTCTCCTGATGCCTCCACATGCCTGTTCCCAGGCCATCCAGTCGACCCTCTGTTCATAACCAGAACCATGATTTAAGTAGTTGGTTATTCTTCTCAGACAATAGCAAAAACCAGAACCTGGTCTGATTGATCTGGGGCAATTTGCTTCATACCCAGGTCGTCCTTGTCGATTCATTCTCTATCACAGCAGGGTGACGAGACCAGAAATCATAAGTAAAGAAAGGTAATCATATCAAAAAGGTGCCGGGACATTGCTGATTTTGGTTTTGCTGACTACATTTTGAACAATGGGCAATAACTACAGTGGGCGGCAAAAAGAGTGAGCGGTAAGTAAGAGTGAGCGGTAAATTAAGAGTTGAGCGGTAAATTATGAGTGAGCGGTAAATTATGAGTGAGCGGTAAATAAAGGAGTAGCGGCCTCGCTGGGTCTGAATATGCCCGCCCATCCAGGCAAATTCAGGGAAGACCACAAGAGGTTGGCGTAGGGGGAGAGAGCCATGTCTAAATCCATCATTATCTGCTGTGATGGTACCTGGAACCGGCCAGAGTCTGAACAGGAACCATCAGCACTACCCACAAATGTTCTGAAACTTGTTCGAAGCATCGTCCCGAGATCTGGTGGGCGTGAGCAGGTCGTCTATTACGACTCAGGAGTGGGAACCGGAGGTTTATGGGACAAATGGATTGGTGGCGCAATGGGCGTCGGAGTCTCGGATAACATCATGCAGGCCTACCGGTTTCTGGTGAATAACTGGGCAGAAGGGGACCGGATATACCTGTTCGGCTTCAGCCGGGGGGCCTACACGGTAAGGTCTCTGGCGGGACTGATTCACCTGTTTGGGCTGTTGCACAAACACGAGCTCAAGTACTTCCCCTGTATCTATCGTTATTATCGAACAGATCCGGCCCGCCGCATTAATATGGATTACGAGTATCTGGCCCGTAACCTCCAGGATAGTGTGCTGGAGGGGGGACGCAAAACACTGATTACCTTCATGGGAGTATGGGATACCGTAGGAGCGCTGGGGGTACCGGTTCCAGGGCTACGTGAATTATCCAAAGGTTGGGTCGGTTTTCACGATACCCAGCTTTCCGACACCGTGGAGTTTGCCGTTCAGGCGCTTGCAATTGATGAACTTCGAAAGCCCTTTGCACCAGATTTGTGGACTCAACATCCCGACAGTTCAGACAAACGCTGGGAGTATGACAACCGGCGAATACTGCAGGTGTGGATGCCCGGAGGGCACAGTGATGTTGGGGGAGGATATCCCGAAACCGAACTGTCTGACCTGGCACTTAACTTTATGTACGACCAAGCCTCTGCCCATGGTCTGGTGCTCGATCGTGACGCCGTTCTCAGTTCAAATCCGGACCAGCAGGCATTGGGCGAAGTTCACAATAAACAAAAAGGATTCTATGAGTTGCTGGGGGATTACCAGCGTCCCATTGGGCGAAAACAGGCAGAGGCCAATGGTCTGCAGCCAGGAATTAATGAAAAGCTGCATTGGTCAATTGGGGTACGTAGAGAGCAGAATATTGCCGGCTTTAACAAAGGAAACCTGTATGCCGCGCTGAATGACAAAGTCCCTGTCTACCATAACCGACAGCATCACCGGATGCCGGTGGCACAGAGTGCTGAGTTGGCGTATGTCAAAAGTCTGGATTCCACTGGTGAATACTGTCAGATCATCGACTATTCCGCAGGCGGGGCAAAGGTGGCAATCCCCCTGGCACCGCAAAACGGAGAGTCTGTACAGATCCGGCATGATTTATGGGGAGAGCGTCAAGCCAGAGTTATGTGGGTCAGAGGGCGGGAGACCGGGTTGGCATTTGCCGCGTAAGTCCTGACATTCAGAACCCCATCGTTAAGCGTCGCTCAGGATATGATTGTTGAGCGCTGCTCGGGATATTACTCAGGCGACTTTCTGGTTACTACCCGGGCGGAGTGTCAGGATACTACTCAGGCGTGTGTCAGGATACTATGTGGTAAGCCCTATCGAAGCCTGCTTACCGGAGTCCCATGCGCAGAAGAAATGACTACGACGATCGCGAGCCTATCGCCATTAGTTGGGGAACATTGAAATCCCTGATTCCTTATCTGCTGGAATATAAACCCCGCATCATTCTGGCTTTGAGTTGTCTGGTGGCAGCCAAGCTGGCCAGTGTAGGTCTGCCTTTTATTCTCAAATATATTGTCGACGACCTGGACGGCATTCACGATGGCGGCAGGACGGCTTTGATGGCGATGCCGCTTGGGCTTCTGTTGGCATATGGTGCTGTGCGATTTGCCAATGTGTTGTTCGGCGAGGTCCGTGACACCATTTTTGGCCGTGTCACAGAAAGGGCCATGCGTCGTATCGGCCTCAAAGTATTTGAACATCTTCACTCCCTGGATCTGGAGTTTCACCTTAACCGCAGCACGGGTGGGTTATCCCGTGATATCGAACGGGGAGTTTCAGGTATCAGCTTTATCATGCGGTTCATGGTATTCAATATCGGACCGACCTTACTGGAAATCAGCCTGGTGATCGGGCTGTTATTGATCAACTACGAAGTCTGGTTCGCTATCATTACCTTGGTTGCTGTGGTGGTCTATATCGCTTTTTCAGTTGTGGCAACCGAGTGGCGGACAGGGTTTGTCCGAGCGGCCAATAAGGCAGACTCGGAGAGTAATTCCCGGGCCGTCGACAGCCTGCTGAATTATGAAACCGTCAAATACTTTGGCAACGAACAGTATGAAGCCGATAAGTACGATCAGGATCTGGGGCAATGGGAGAGCGCCCGAAGGAAGAACCGACTTTCTTTGTTCGCCCTGAACGGAGGTCAGTCCCTGATCGTGGCGTTGGCCATGACTTCCATGATGGTGCTGGCTGCATTCAATGTCTCCCAGGAAAGCATGACCATCGGTGACTTTGTGCTGGTGAATGCTTTTATGATGCAGTTATTCATGCCATTGAATTTCCTTGGATTCGTTTATCGGGAAATGAAAGGCTCGCTTGCCAACATTGAGCGGATGTTTCGATTACTGCACCAAGTCCCCAAAATCAGCGATAAGGAAAATGCCGCACCACTGAACGTCAGCCGGGGCGAAATCCGGTTCAATCAGGTGGACTTTGGTTATCAGGATGAGCGACCCATTCTCAAGCAGGTCAGTTTTACCGTCTCTCCCGGCCAAAAGCTGGCGGTGGTGGGCAGCAGCGGTGCCGGTAAATCTACGCTGGTGAAGCTGTTATACCGCTTTTATGACGTCAGCGGTGGTGAAATCATGATTGATGGTCAGGACATAAGGGATGTCTCCCAGCATTCCCTGCGTCAGGCCATAGGCATCGTGCCTCAGGATACGGTGCTGTTTAATACGACGATCTATGAAAATGTCCGCTATGGTCGGATCGATGCTACTGCTGAAGAAATCACTGCAGCGATCCGAATGGCCCACCTGGATCACTTTATTCGTCAGCTCCCTAAAGGGCTGGAGACCGTCGTAGGGGAGAGAGGTCTAAAGCTCAGTGGAGGAGAGAAGCAGCGTGTGGCCATTGCCCGGGCGATTCTCAAGAAACCGCCCATCATGGTGTTTGATGAGGCCACCTCGTCGCTGGATAGCAAATCTGAGCAGATTATCCTCAAAGCCCTGAAAGAGGTGGCTGAAGGTCATACCAGTCTGGTGATTGCCCACCGGTTGTCGACCATTGTGGATGCAGACCGGATTGTCGTCATGCAGGATGGCGCCATCGTCGAAACCGGCAACCACCAGCAACTCCTGGCCTTGAACGGCTTCTATGCCCAGCTATGGCGGGTTCAGCAGTCGGAAAGATCAAAGGATGAATCCTCGGAAGTGGCAGGGATGAACGAGGCGTTGAAATGATGAACAAAAAACAACCAATTGTGCGTGCATCCGAGAGATATTTCGTTATAATGGCGCCCCGAATTTTTTGCTCTGGTTTTACGTTCCAGTGCGCAATGAAAAGGTAGTTATATGTCACAGTACGTCGTCTGTGCGCTATATAAGTTTGTCTCCCTGGACAACTATGAAGCGCTTCGCCAGCCACTATTGAATTTCATGGAAGAAAATGGAGTCAGAGGCACGCTGCTTCTGGCCAAAGAAGGTATCAACGGTACCGTATCAAGTACCCGTGAAGGGATTGATGCCCTGCTGGCCTATCTGAAATCTGATCCCAGACTGGCAGATCTCAGCTATAAAGAATCCTACGATGAACAAATTCCCTTTTACCGTACCAAGGTCAAACTCAAGAAAGAGATTGTCACCATGGGGGTGGAAGGTATCGACCCACGTAAAGTCGTGGGCACTTATGTAAAACCAAAGGAATGGAATAAGTTGATCAATGATCCGGAAGTATTGTTGATTGACACCCGTAACGATTACGAAGTGCAGATCGGCAAATTCAAGAATGCCGTGAATCCGGTCACTGAAACTTTCCGTGAGTTTCCTGATTACGTGAAGGAAAACCTGGATCCGACCAAACATAAGAAGGTCGCCATGTACTGTACTGGCGGAATTCGTTGTGAAAAATCCACAGCTTACCTGAAAGAGCTGGGCTTTGAGGATGTCTACCATCTGGAAGGCGGCATTCTGAAATATCTGGAAGAAGTACCGGAAGAAGAATCCTCCTGGGAAGGCGAATGCTTTGTGTTCGACAACCGTGTCGCGGTAAATCACCAACTGGAGAAGGGGCAATATGACCAATGTCACGCCTGCCGTATGCCGATTAGTGAAGAGGATATCGCAAGCGAACATTATATGCCGGGAGTTAGCTGTCCTCACTGCTTTGACAAGGTTACAGAAGAGCAGCGCCAGCGTTTCATCGCCCGCGAGCGTCAAGTGCAGTTGGCCAAGTCCCGTGGCGAAGATCACATCGGGTCGGGAGCGAAAGAAGCTATCCTGAAACGTCAGGCTGTCAAAAAGCGGATGCGGAAAAGCTACCATCAGGATAGCCAAAAGAATCAACCGAAGGCTGAAACGAACGCCTAGTTAGAAAACGGAGCCTCGTGCTCCGTTTTTTATCGGATACCCGGGATGCGCCGACTTAGTTTAAAAAGCCACGTACTTGTCGCACTTCAGCTTATTGGCATTACACTGAGTTGCTGGCCTGTTGGGTGGATTAACCGTGGTAGTGTGGGGTGGTTGGTTGTTGTCCTGCTGGGAACTGTGGCTGGTCTCGCAACACTGGGCTATAACAAAATCGGGAATTTCAGTATTTACCCGGAACCCAAGCCTCATGTGAAGTTGGTAACCAATGGACCATACCGGTTCGTGCGTCATCCGATGTACAGCAGTTTATTTATCATGATGGTCGGGATTGCTGGTTATAACTGGCATTGGTTGAACGCCATCGGCGTTGGTTGCGTGGTGCTTGCCGTGTCAGGTAAAGCTGTCATGGAGGAACGCTTTTTAAGGGAGATGTTTTCGGTATATGACGAGTATGCCGCTAAAACACCGCGTTTTGTTCCCTGGTATAAGAAAGCTGATTAATTCGAAGTCTCACCCTCTACATTATTTGTTTCACCTTTTGCCATATTACTTTTACCTTCTACCTTGAGAGTACAATCGTGTCTTCATCGCTATTCAATGTTCTGCCTCTCTCCAAGTCCATGTTGAGCAACCTCGACTCGCTCAACTATCACGAGATGACGCCTATACAGGCGGAATCGCTCCCAATGATACTCAATGGACGAGATCTGATCGCCAAAGCCAAAACCGGTAGTGGGAAGACGGCAGCATTCGGCATTGGTCTGTTGCATCATTTAAAAGTGGATTTCTACAGAGTCCAGTCCCTGGTGCTTTGTCCGACCAGAGAGCTGGCAGATCAGGTGGCAAAAGAGTTGAGGCGATTGGCAAGAGCGACTCACAATGTGAAGATTCTGACGTTGTGTGGCGGAATGCCTTTCGGACCACAGATTGGCTCATTGGAACACGGAGCCCATATCATTGTGGGAACGCCGGGTAGAATTCAGGAGCATCTTCGTAAGGGGACTCTGGAGCTGAAAGATCTTTCCATATTGGTGTTGGATGAGGCGGATCGAATGCTGGATATGGGATTTGAGGATTCCATTCAAAGTATTATCAGTCAATGTCCCAGCCAGCGGCAGACGCTGCTGTTTTCTGCGACCTACCCTGATCAGATTGCAAAAATGGCATCCGATTACCTGAGTGACCCGGTTGAGGTGACGGTTGAGAGCCTCCACGATCAGACACGTATAGCGCAGAACTTTTATGAGCTTGAACATACCCATGAGAAATATCTCCTGATTGAACGCCTGCTGGCGCACTATCAACCAGAGTCCACAGTGATTTTCTGTCACACTAAAAAAGATTGCCAGGATCTGGCCGATCAGCTTTCCAACGATGGATACAGCGCTTTAGCCTTGCATGGTGATCTGGAGCAGCGGGACCGTGATCAGGTGTTGGTCCGTTTTTCCAACCGTAGCTGCTCGATTCTCGTCGCGACAGATGTCGCAGCCCGAGGACTGGATATCAAAGCCCTTGATGTTGTGATTAACTTCGAACTTCCAAGAGATCCGGAAGTCTATGTTCACCGAATTGGGCGCACCGGCCGTGCAGGTCACGAAGGGGTCGCCTTAAGTCTTGTCACCCCTGCAGAAGGGCATCGGGTGAATCGTATTGAGTCTCTTTTAGGTGATACGGTGAAATGGGATGACGGCTCACGCCTGAATGATCAGCAGTCGGCGTTTAAGGAGCCCCCCATGGTGACTCTCTGTATTGATGGTGGAAAGAAAAATAAAATTCGTCCTGGCGACATACTCGGTGCCTTAACCGGCGAAGCTGGCTTTAAAGCAGAGCAGATTGGAAAGATTGATATCTTCCCGTTCCATTCATACGTCGCAGTGAAAAGAGATTTAGGGAAAGCCGCGTTAAAGCGGTTGCAGGACGGCAAGGTAAAAGGACGAAAAGTGAAAGTCAGGATGTTTCGTTGAATCGTATTTTGTAACAATGAATCGTGCGTTGAGGAAGAAAGCTGTTGCCAGGTATTCTGACCAGAGAGATTTTCCGTTATTACGCTTGCTATCAAGCCGTTGCTTTCTTCTTCAGCATGTTCTCAATTTCTCCTACCGTAACCGCTTGGCTGTAGTAAAATCCCTGTGCCTCATCGCAGCCTTCGGTTACCAGGAAATTGTGCTGTTGCTCGGTTTCCACTCCCTCCGCGATGACCCTAAGTTCCAGGCTTTTCGCCAGAGCAATGATGGCGCAGGTGATCGTTTTGTCGTCTTCATCCACTGGAATATTGCCAATAAAAGAGCGGTCAATCTTGAGCTTGGAAATAGGGAGATGCTTAAGATAGGAAAGTGAGGAATAACCGGTTCCGAAATCGTCGATTGCCAGCTCAATACCAGCTTCACGCAGGTCTTCCAGTATGGCAATGGCGTCGTCCGGGCGATCCATGAAGAAACTCTCTGTGATCTCCAATTCCAACCATTTCGGATCGCATTGCGTCTTTGTGAGGATGGCGAAGACCTTGGAGGAAAGATCTCTTTTTCTCAATTGCTTACCTGAAATGTTCACGGCCACACGACCGGGATTCAGGCCGGAGTCATACCAGGTTTTGATCTGGTGGCAGGCTGATTCAAGAATCTGTATCCCTATGGATTCAATAAGACCCGTGTCTTCCGCCAATGCGATGAAATCGCTCGGGGTTAACAGGCGGCCATCGGTGTGGTGCCAACGGGCCAATGCTTCAATGCCGATCAGCTCGCCCGTTTCAAGGTCGATTTGAGGCTGGTAGTAAGGAATAAACCCTCCATAATCCAATGCCTGACGGATTTCACCTTCAAGATTTACACGGGCCAGTGCGCTGGTGGTCATGTCTTCCGTATAGAAATGGAACATGTTGCGGCCTTCTTCCTTGGCCCGATACATGGCTGCGTCGGCGTTGCGCAGCAACGTTTCGGCATCGTCTCCGTCCTGAGGATACAAACTGATTCCCATGCTGGCGCTCAGGTAGAGATCCTGCCCCTCAAGATGTATGGGTTGCTGGAGTTTAAGTAGCAGTTTTTGTGTGGTACTGGTGACCTGCTGAATATTATCGACTGCTTCCAACACAACAATGAATTCGTCGCCGCCGAGGCGGGCCACGGTATCCTCATCCCTCAACAGTCTTGCCAGATTTTGCGCGACAGATTTAATGACTTCGTCACCAACGGCATGCCCCAAACTATCGTTAATGTCTTTAAAGCGGTCCAGATCTATGAAAATCAATGCCAACTGCTTATCGGTGCGGTGTGCCTTGGCGATAGCATGGCGCATGCGGTCAAACAGCAGCATACGATTAGGAAGGTTGGTCAGAGTATCGTGCTGGGCCAGATGATGCAGGTGGCGTTCCTTTTGATGGAGGTCATCCAGATGGCTTGTCAGCAGACTCTGCATTTCCATAAACGTTCTGGCCAGCAGGCCAATTTCGTCATTTTGCTTTATCGGTAGTTCGCCCATCACATGTTTGTCAGAGAAGCGCCTGACGGCATTTACCATCATGTTTAAAGGTTTGGAGACGGCTCGGGAAGTGATCATGGCAACCAATATGGCCAATACACTGAAGGCGATGACGATGTGAATGATATTTCGACCCAGCTGATGAGTACCGGCGAATACAGATTCCAGGGGGATCGCCAGCCCTAGAACCAGAAAACGATCAGGAGCCAATTCGCCAAGAGGGAGTTTTGTAAAGGCTCCGGCCAACTCACGTCCAGGTATGATTAACCCTGTACTAAAATCCCTGGTTGGTGGGGGGCTCATATTGAATACGAGGCTGCTGAGGGTGTTGTTAAATAACTCTTCGGTAGCCGGAAAGCTGTCTTGAATCAGGATGCTGCGGCCCCGGTCAAACCCGAATTCCTGGCTGCGATCTGGGTGAATGAGGAAATCTCCCTCCTGGTTCGTCAAATAGAGCAGGATATTGCTCGGCAGGTCTGCCTGTAACAGTTTGAACAGGCCATCCAGGTCGATATTGATCACAATCAGGCCCGCCACGTCTCCCTGCGTCGAAGTGACGGGAGCGGCCATTTGCAGCGTTGGCTTGTTCAGTCCCTGATGAGCACCAAATTCATGATTGATATTGATTCGGGACAGGTAAATTTTATCAGGCTCGAGGCCTAGGGTTTCATAGACATAGGGATATTGGGCTTTCTCCTGCAATTGTATTTGAGGGACGACAGAGAGTTTATCTGCCTCTCTGTCGACTCTTACCAACTCTTTGCCATAGTTGGCCTGGCCGACCAGGCGAATCTGAAAGTACTCAGGATGCAGATTGAGAATATTGATAAACACCTGCGTGAGATGGTCCCGTGGTTGATCGTCAGACTCGTTCTGAGGTGATCCCACTAAAATATGGGCCGAAGGCATTTGAGATAACAAGCGGACATTACTTTCAATTTCAGCTAACACGATGGAGAGACGCCGACCCAGTACCTGGGTCGATGTAAGCAGCTCTGATTCAGCAGATTTCACCAGCATGCTGCGGCTTTGGGTGAAGGTGTAGTATCCGGTTAAACCGGACGCCATGACCGCGAATACTGATAACAACAGCCCCAGTTTCAGCCCGATCCCCAGCTTCTTCTGCCTCAATTCAGAACCTACTGTGGCTTTTCCGCTTTGGGATTCATCATGGCTTCGTTTCTGGTGATCACCGGGATGCTTGTCTGTGGATGGTTTCACAATTGCCTTTGCCTAATCACCTGTCGTTGATGAAGTGCACATCGTCTCAAAATTTCTGCAGGCTATCGCCGGAGCGAATCTTCTGCCACAGTTGACCTCGCTTTTCGAAATCTTCCACCGGCTGAAGCCATATGATTTTGTCGCTGGATTTAATCAGGTTCGAAGGTTCTACGGTGTTTGGCAGTCCCTGACGGGCGGACAGTGCATCACTGACAGACTGTTCCAGAGTGTAATTGATCCAGGTTTCGGCCAGCTTATGGTCTTTTGCTCCCTTGGTAACTGACCAACAGTCGAGCCATGCCAGAGTGCCCTCTTTCACATTGACATAACCGATATCAGCGCCTGCATCGCGAAGCTGTTTCACCTGCTGACTGCCGTAGTTCCCAAAAATATAGGCAATCTGGTTATTCTGAAATAGGTCAACGGCTTCCTCCGGCGCGCTGTAGAAAGTCAGAACATTGCGCCGCAGTTCTACCAACTTTCTTTGTACCTGGGTGAATTGTTCATCATCCAGCTGAAAAGGATCGGCAATACCCAGAATTAATGCCGTAATCGAAAAATTATGATTACTGGCGTCAAAGGCCAGTACTTTGCCTTGGTAATTTTGGTCCCACATCGCTGCCATTGAATCAGGTGGAGACTTCACCATCTGCCGGTTATATATCAGCCCCATTGTGGAATATGTATAAGGAATCGCGTAAATCTTTCCTCCCCTCATGATGCCGGGAATTGATGCAAGATCCTTAAAACGGGGCAACTGAGTTTGAGTGTTGGGGATATTATTCAGATCAATGGGGACACTAAGGCCACTGTCAACGTAGCGTTGCAGCTCTGCGGTGTTGACCGCCAGGACATCGAAATCCTGACTCTCATTCTGGTTGGCTTTAGCCCACAGGTCATCATCGGTATCAATAAATGTCACTTCCACATGAACGTGGTAGCGCTCTTCAAAGGCTTTGACCAAATCTGGATCTGCATAACCCGGCCAGGTAAGAACCCGCAGGATTGATTCAGGTTGAGGCTCGGAGCAACCGGGTAACCATATGAAGAGATAAAGCAGCAACAACAGTCGTTTGAGCAACATATGCGGCAATAACCTGTGTAGTTGGCTATAAGCTGAACAGATGAGTTAACTATAGGCTAAATGTGATAGTTATGTGCGTCTAAATGCTCGTTGTTGCGGAATATTTATATTTCCAGATGTTATTGAGAACTTGAACGGCTCTTAGGGGGGAAGCACGTCGTAAGACGGGAGGCCAGGGTGCGTAGTGTGACAGGCCGCATATTGCGTAAAACAGTTTGTCATTAATGTGGCAAGTGAAGTTGAAGTTCTGACAGACTGGCTTTTAATGATGAAGAGATAAAGCAGACCTGTATGCAACGCAATAAATGGTTTCCGCTCAAGGACAACGATGATATCTGGATAGGCCAGTATATCGTTCCAAACTTTGCGTCAAACTCGGTTGCCCTGCGCTTTGCTGTTGATGACTGGCTGATATACAGCCCCGGCGAACCTCTGCTGGCTGATTGGCAGGCTCATTGGCCGGAATACCAGGGCCGGCTGAGTATCGTGATGCCAAATGCCTACCATTACCTGGGAGTCCATGCCTGGCAAAAAGCTTATCCGCAGGCTTATTTATACGCATCTGAAAAGGCAGCAAAGCGGTTACGTAAAAAAGGTCTGGCAGATATCAGGCTATTGGAAAAGCAGTCACCTGAGCTGCCGGCTGAATACCGTTTTCTGTTCCCTCCAGGGCATCGTGGCGGGGATATTTGGATATCAAAAAAAGCGGCAAAAGGCGCTATCTGGATTACCTGCGACAGTTTCATGAACTACCCCAGACTCTCCAATCAACCCATTGCCCGGATGCTTCAAAGAATGCTGGGAACTGCGCCTGGCATACGTATCGGCGAAGTGATTCGCTGGTTTATCCTGGATAATCGTACCGCATTTAAGCATTGGGCCCTGACCCAGCTGCAGGCTGATCAGCCTCAGACGCTCATTCCAAGCCATGGAGAGGTTTTTATGGGCCCGCAATTGAGTGCTGAGCTACAGTTGTTGGTTCAGCAAAGGCTGTAGACCGATCATGCCTAAGGGAGCCAGTTGGAAGGCTGATTCCTGAAATTGCCCGGCTGCAGTGCCCTATAGTCGAGCATTCCTTTTTCAATAGTCGAGAATTTCTCCGCAGAGTGCCGCTGATATAAATCGCTACAATTTATCCTTTCACAAATAGGAGACGCTTTCACTAAAATACGCCTCCGTTATGGATCTATACCTGCCCTAATATAGTACTGATAAGGAATAGTTAAGTGATATTAGCAAACCTCGATACAAGCTCGTTGGTTAAGCTAGGCGTTGCGCTGGTCTTCACCGGAACGCTGACAGCTTGCAAAACCAATCCGGAAGAGATTCTGGGATATAGTGCGAACCAGATTTGTTCTCGCCATTTTATTTCTAATGAACCCGTAGAATTTATTACGACTAAGGTGATTCCGGAAGCTCTTGCCAGTCTGGAATCAATGCCTGGTATTGATCTTGATTTGCAAAAGAAGCAGGTCACACTTACTTACCTGCATGATGGTGAGTCCTATATCCGTACTTCGGTGTATCGGGACGGCTTGGGCTGCACCTTGGCCCTAGATAGCACTCCGGACCAAGTTCAAGAACAGACCGTGAACCCTGTAGTGTTGAGCCCCGCTACACCTTTACCAGTGAATATCGACTCTTCTATTTCGCTTGATGCATTCTTTGAGGAACCCAAAGCCGATTATTCGGAGCGGTATAACACTTTTGCCGTGGTGGTTGCGCATAATGGGGAAATCGTTGCCGAGCAATATGACAATAAGCATAGCAAAGACACGCGTATGCTTAGTTGGTCTATGGCCAAGACCGTGACAGGACTGCTCGCTGGAGTCATGGATCAGCAGGCGATGATCACTAAATATGACACTGTTGATACCGGTGAACATGTGGTAACTGTGGACAACCTCATGCGGATGAGTTCCGGTCTGCAATGGAATGAGACTTCTGATAATGGCTCCAGTGATTTAGGTAATATGTGGTACCTAAATAGTGATTCCGCTGCATATGCTAAAAATAAGCCCGTCACTTATAAAGCAGGAAGTGAGTTTCATTATTCCACCGGGACTACTCAGATCCTTTCTGAGTACCTTGGCCAAAAGATGGGAGGAAATCTCCAGTCCATCTATGACTTTTACCAAACCCAGCTATTCACGCCTCTTGGTATCAATAATGCAATTATCGAACATGACGAAGCCGGGACCTTCCGCGGCGGTGCCCGTGTATTTCTGACTCCTCATGACTGGATCAAAATGGGCCAGTTGATAATCAATAAAGGTGTATGGAACGGCAAGCAACTGATTTCCGAGCAATGGATTGAAGAAATGAAGTCACCGGGAGTATCTAACTATTATGGTGGCCAACTTTGGCTCAACGACATGGGGATCTGGGTGCTGGATTTACCTAAAGATACCATCTCACTGCGCGGCCATCGTGGACAATATCTGGTGGTGATTCCGTCCAAGAATATCGTCGTTGCCCGGTTTGGAGCCTATGGGTCTGAGGTGAATCAGGATATCAATCGGGCCAATCGGAAACTAATGCGTAATGTGGCGGATTTGATTGAAAGTATCGAGGGATAGTATTTTCTATCGCATCTGAATGTGTCCCAATATGACGACCTGCTCCAACACCCCAAAGCCTGGTGTAATAAATATTTGGCAAGAGCTAGTGGGTGGATATTCCCGTCCATTCAGTGTTCGGGGCAGGGTATCCAGAAGCTAAGCGGCAGTCATCGGTGTGGAATTGTTCAGGGAATCGGAAGTTTGTTGGGAGGTGGAAACCTCCCACTTCCCCCGCTCACCCCGCTGAACCTTAATACACACCTCTAAATCCTGTTGCCGGTCAGGTTTTGTTAGGCGGAATTGATCAACTGTGTCAGGCAGCTGGCTGCCGAATACCTTTCTGAACCATAACCACACTCTCAAGAAAAGATTAGGTTTGTAGGCTTCCAGGGGCAGTGTAATGGACACTTCCACCAGTCCGAGGTTTTCCAGGCGGCTGAGGCTGGTGGCCAGATCCTCACGCTCTGCTGGCGGAACTTGAGAGAATTCCGCCAGTGAGTGACCGAAATCCCGCCAGGCTTTGGCCTGGCTGAGCTGAAAGTGAGCATCTGCACTGATCACGTCTGCCAGAGCGGCGTTGAGCAGCTGGTCCATGCGAAACCATTGTTGCTTCGAATAACGCGAGATCAGTTTTCCAATCATTCTTTTTCCCCCTGATGAAACCCTGTCGTTTGAATCAGGTCGGTGGTGTGGTTGAATCAGGTGTTTGAATGGCACTTGTCATCAATGACAAAACCCTGGCCAGGCCCTCAGGTATTGCTGATTCGGTGGCGTGGACGGTGACATCCAGTTGACCGTGTCGGTTAGTGGAGGACTCCGTTGAGGATTTACTCGAAGCATTACCTTTGATTGAAGCGCTGACCCAGGGACTGAGTAAGCTGCCGGTCTGGGCATTGATTTCGACACCTTTGGAGGTTTCCGATGAATCCCTGAAGGTTTCACTGACTTCAAAAGTGAAGTGAATATCCAGTGACTGTATCTGCAGATGGGGGACCGGCACCATGGCCAATAGAGGGGCCTTCACATCGATGGAGTTATTTGCCCCGCCGTTAACTTTTTGCACGCTGAAATCCACCGTGAGTGGCTTGCCGTCCTTATCAATCATGCTCTGGATATAATCACGGGTGGTTTCGGCTGCCACGCGCTGGGCTTTGACGGCTGCCACCAAGGGGGCGGCGATCATAAAATCCAGGGGGAGAGCCTGAAATTCTGCACCAATGAGGTTTTTTTCATCGCTCATGACAATCTCCTTTTAGGGTGTGGTGTTGTCCTTATCCTGTTGGTCTTCTTTGTCTTGATGGTTGGTCGATGGTGTATCGTCGACCGGCAGGATCTGACTCATATTCGTCATGGAGGTAAGAAGCTTGTCCAGGCCGGCAGGTAAGGGAATGGACTTAACGTTGATGTTGATCTTGATGGCGGACTGGGATTCCCTGTGCTTTGCTGCGTCCCCGGTGGGGGTTGAAACAATATCCCCTTCAATATTGACGGGCTTATCTACCAGAAACCATGGACGATGATAACGGTCAAAGGTCTGTCCAGCCTGATTGGATACGGCTTTCTTGCCTTCGCTTTCGCGAATCTGGGCATGTTTGACGACGCGCCGGGCAGACATTTCCAATTCGAACTGGGCAGAATCCACGGCCAGGGGGGCAATGGGCACCAGAGCTAACGCCGGGACTGAAAGTTTTTGGGTTTCCCCATCCTTATTGAACTTGAATTCCAGGCTATATGGATGCCCGTCACCGGCACCTTCCCGATGAGGGTATCCCAACTGTAAAAGCAGATTCAGGAATGAACGGGCGGAGTGCAGCTGGGCTTTCAGAATTGAATCAAGAGGGGCTAGCAGCGCCTGCTCAAGAGTCAGGCGGGTTGGAGATGTAGAGTCGTCATCCTCTCCCGGTGGCTCTGGAGGGGGTTGTTTTTCGCTGTCATCGTCCATTCATCGTCTCTCCATTGGCCTGAATTCAGGAAACGTGCGGAAAAATACAGACTAATGGGTCGGGAGAATTAAGCATTGTCCATTTCCTTGCTCGATTCAGGATACTCATTCCATGTAACACGCCACATGATTTGGTAATTTTTTAGTGGTGATTAAAAATTAGACCACTTGATTTGAAAGATCCAATTGAATTAGAAGGTCCAATTAAATTGAAAGCTCCAATTGATTTAAAAGAGCCAATAAAAACCAGAATCCTCAGGGGATATTGGGGCGGAGTTTCATTGGCAGTACCAGGGAAGAATCAATTGACTTTGAATTCTATCGTTTCAGTGATTTCTGACTGGGGGTGGCCGGTAATAACGACCTCTGCCCTGGTGCGGAATTCCCCTCTGGACAATGGCCAGAGATAGGTGGATTTTTGGGTGGTGGCAACAAGTTTATCGTTGATAAACCAGTTGACTGACTCAACATCGGCGATGTCGGTCAGAGCGAATTCAAAGTACTCGGATTCGTCCGGAATTCGAGGATCCATGGCCAATAACAAGCCTTTGCTGGGTTTCCTGATTCTGATTTCCTCAATGTCCTGGCTGTTTTCTTGCGGGAGTGTACCGCTGATAAACCATTCATCACGGGATTCGCATTGCTCATCGGCCAACATCCCCGTTTCAATACAAACCTGGTGCTTTTCCAGATTGTGACTCAGATAGAGAGGCTTCACTTCCCGGTACTTATTCAACTCATTGAAAACCGATCGCAGTACGAAGGATGGGCCTGAAGAGCCGGTGACCTGATTCATCTCTGTGTAGTCCAGATTTCCCATCCAGACGCCTACGGTATACCGGTCATTGAACCCGACAGACCAGGCATCCCTGTAGTCGCTGGAGGTTCCTGTCTTGACGGCTGTCTGATGGGGGAAATTGAGAACTGAATCCCAGCCGAATTCTTTTTCCCGGGCAGCAGGGTCAGACATAATATCTGCCATCAAACTGGCAATGTCTTCGGACAGCACTCGATGCCCACTTATCTGATTATGTTCACCCTCGATAAATGACAGAGGTTTGAAATCGCCCATTCTCGCCATCACAGTATAAGCCTGTACCAGTTCATACAGGGTGAGTTCTCCGTTGCCCAGTGCGAGACCATCGCCATAAACGTTAGGGTGTCCTGACAGGCTTTCCACTCCCAAGTCATATAGAAACGTCAGAAACTCTCCAGGTCCAACAAACTGAATGGCTCTGACGGCGGGAATATTCAGCGAATTGCCAAGGGCTTCACGAAGGGAAATCAGGCCGTAGTGGTCCCGGCTGTAGTTGTGATAGGTGTGCATACCCAGGCCGACACTCTCTTCCAATGGTGAGTCGTCAAGCATGGTGGCAGCTGTCCATCCCTTGCGGATGGCATTGGCATAGAGCAGGGGCTTCAAAGCTGAGCCGGGCTGGCGAGGTGTTGTGACCGCGTCGATTTTGTTGAACGGCTTACCCTGTCGGCCTGCATAACCGACTACCCAAGCGAGAATATCGTTGGTTTCGTGGTCTACCACCAGTACAGCGCCGTTTTGTACCCGATACTTTTCCAACCGATCCAGGCGGTTATCCAGGATCTTCTGGATCTTTTCCTGTAGCTCCAGATCAATGGTGGTATGGATGTCACCGTTTTCTCCGGTTTGTAACAGCGGATTCGAATTTGCATAGCGGATGAAATGGGAGAGGTCGTATGAGATATCGCTTTGATGCAGTTCCAGCGACTGCTGATCGATAGTCTCCTTGGTATTGTCAGCGATGTCCAAACGGGTCACCAGATCGCTGACAGAGCGGTCCAGGTTGGCGATCTGTTTTTGGGGATCCAGCCACCGGGGGGATCTCACCAGCACGGCCAGTGCCAGCATTTCCTTGTAATTCAACGTGGAAATATCCCGGCCAAAATAATAATTTGCCGCTTGAACGATGCCTCTGCGTTGAGCTTTGTAGGGAACCTGATTGAGATAGAACTCCAGTATCTCCACTTTGGAAAACTGGTCTTCGAGGGCCATCGCCTCAAATCCCTCTACCCAACGTGACCAGAAGGATCTGGGCCGGGGATGCAGCATCCTGACGACCTGCTCGGAAATAGTGCTCGCCCCTCGGACGATCCTGCCGGCCATCAGGTTCTGCCAGGCTGCATTTAAGCGGGCCAGCCAATCGACGCCATGATGAGAAAAAAAGCGTTTATCTTCTGATTGGATAAAGGCGTTTTGCAGAAACTCGGGAATATCGTGGAGGCGGATAACCTCATGGATGTTCCAGTCATTCTCATAGGTGATATTCAGCCGGCGTCCATAGCGGTCCAGATAAGTATGTTTGGCAATGCCATTGGAGGGTGAGAGCAAGTCCTCCGGCATTGGCTCGATGGCCAGATACGTCGACACCAGCAGAACAACGGCCAGTATCGTCAGACTGACGATACCAACCGTTTTCCATCGCCTGAGCAGTCGTCTCAGCGGGATCATTCCGCCACTCTTAGTTTGGCTGGAAGGCCTTTTCCATAAACATCCGGATCATACATTTCCTCCGCCATGGACGGCATCACGCTGAAGTCTCCTTCGGCGATAGCCTGCGCGGTATAGGAAAGCAGATAATTACCTGCTGGCAGATAGTCGGCGTAGAAACGTGCCGCATCATGGCGCAATTCCTTGTGGTAGAAGCTCCAGAAATAGCGTCCGTAGTATGACCAGTCAGATATCTGGTAGAACCAGGAACCATCTGCCATTTTGAAGTCTCCCTTATCCGCATCCACCTGTGAGGCTGTTGCCAGATCGGTATTAACCGGCTCCAATCCACCGGGTATGGGGTCATTCACCACAACAAAATGTCTTGCGGTGGGGACGGAGACAAATAGAGTCACCTTCACCAGATCACCCCGTTGAATATCCATAGGACTCGCGAGGAGGACGAATTTGCCGTCTTTTTCAATGGAGTATTCCCGACGTATTTCGATGCCGGAGTTGATGCGGGCAGCATTATCTTCTGTCAGGTCGTAGGCAATCCGCGCTGAATAGTACAGCCTGCCTGTACCTTCTTTGTTGATATCGATGGTCGCTGAACGACCGGGATCGTCTTCCTGCATCGGCCGGCTGATGGTCACCATAGGATCGGCTTTGGAAGTGAATGGTGCTTCGCCGAGAACCTTGCCGTCGAAACTCACAGAAACCTTCATGGAGGGTTCTTTGGTTTCGTATGCCGCAGCATATTCAATCAGGGCATTCAGGCAGAAGACGTTCTCCTGGGTATTTTCCCAATGATCCCGGTTACCGCGACTTTGGGTAATACTGCGCACCAGTTTAAACGGAATGTCGGCGATGGAATCCCCCAGGTCTGCAGCCTCCTGCGCACTAAGAAGGCTTGAAAGTACCGCACAGTTGGAGCGCAATGGGGTGGCCAGGACGTATTTATAGCTGTCATCCCAGGGTTCATTGAACTGGAATTTTCCACCGGTCTGGCTGGCATAGCCGAGGATGTCATCCACCGTTTTTCCAACGTAGTTTTGTGCGGCTCCCTTGGTATTGATTGCAGCCTTCAGGAAGTGAGATTTCCCGAATAAATCCATTTCGGATACCTGGGGGCCATAACGGAGGATATCGTCCTGACTGATTTTTCCGGATTCTGAGAGTGCTGCCAGTGCGACGGCCCTGACCGACGACGACATTCCCTTGCTGTAGAATGTTGGGAATTCATCTTTGCGCAGCAGATTCAGCAGATACTTGTGTAGACGTTCCTCAACGGCTTCAGGGATAGAATAACCGCTTTGGCGCAGCCAGTTGAAAGCCATTGCCGTGTAAGCCGACAGATAGGGGCTGACATAGCTGTTAGAAGGTATCCAGTATGCCATCCCTCCATTGGGAGCCTGGAAATTGGCTGCGACGTTCAGGGTATTGGCGATATCCTCCTGAGGATGAGGCCATTTGGTCTCTTCTGCCACATATTCTTTCAGTTCGACGTAGGAGCGTGCGACCACCGCACGGGTCAGGCGTTGCTCCCAGCACTGATGGGGATAATCGCGCATGTATTGCAGGGCACCGTCAATGTTGCCAATGACCGTTGGTGACAGTGTTGCGCCGATATATCCGACATCCGTATAGATCCCTTCGGGAACCTGAACCGCTTCGCTGATATGCTCCTTCGTTGTGGTGCCGTAGGTGGCGGCTGTTTCAAGTGAGCGCCGCTTGTTAACGGTAAGTTTGTGCTCAACCGCATCCCGATCTACCTGATCACCCGCGCGGGCAATGAACGTCAGCTCGCCGTTGCCCTTGGTTGCCAGTGGAATCCAGATGTTCTGTCGTTGGTAAGGCGCGACTTCCACATCGTATTCGAAGGTGGTGGGGGTGTCTTCTGTCAGTGGACCTTTCACGGCCACATTCAGTTTCAAGGTTCTGGGCTTGTCCGTCCGGTTCATGATATTGAAGCCGGCTTTGAACTGATCACCTTCGATCACCTGATTGGGCATGACCGGGCGAAGTTCTGTTGGTCGGTTAACTTTGAAGTTAACATCACCAAGCCCCATGCGGTCATCCGGTGTCACAGCAAAGGCGAATATCCGCCATCCGGTAAGATTGTCAGGAACCTCGAATTCGATCTCCGCCTCGCCATCAGCATTTGGCGTAATGGACGGATTCCAGTAGCTGACAAATTTGAACTGAGATCTTATTTGAGAATAGGAAGCTCCATCCCCTCCGGGGTTAGCGCCTTTTTTCTCGAACTTCTGTCTTCCCACCAGACGGCTGATCAAGCTGTAATTATAGACATCCAGAGCATCGAGCCGATTAAACCCGGAGTAAGGATCGTAGTAGCGTTCTCCGCTGCGGTTCAGGGCCAACACGGATTCATCCACTACCGCCACGGCTATCTCATAGCCTGACTGGTTGGAAGGCTGTTTCTGGCTAACCTTGATTTTGGCCTTAACCTTATCCCGAGGTTTATATACCTCTTTATCGGTGGTGACCTGAATATCCAGTTTTTTGAAGGGATCAGAAACCGATGCCTCCAAGTAACCCATACGGTAACTCGGTTTGCCGAGGTCCACTTTATTGGGGCCGAGCGGTTTTTCCACCCTGGGCGAGACCACCACTACGGAGAGGTAGAACCCAGGCAGATATTCGGGTTTTACCGGAAACTCTATGACCGGAGTGCTGGAGTCGAGGGTTTCCAGCCAGCTGTCCAGGACACCATAGCGCTCAACGGTGACCAGGGCTTTGGCCCCTGGGTAGGGGTTCTTGATCAGGTAGCGGGCTGTGTCGCCGATTTTGTACTCGGTTTGTGCCGGAACGATTTGCAGAGTGGCATCATTAGTCTGATCCCAAACGACATTACCGCTGCCCGTCACCCAACCGAATAACATCGTGCTGTGTTCTTTGTCATTCTCATCCTTGATGCTGGCCACAAACTGATAGTAACCGGGATGTGCAGGCTTGAACTCGCAGATGGTAGCCGATTTCGTACTTTTCAGGGCACACTGGGTTTCTTCCACCCATTCCATAATATTTTGGGTGAGATAGGCATTGCCGGGGCCTTTTACCCGAGAGGCTTTGTACTCGCGGTGATTGATGGTGATATTAATATCCACACCCGGCACCAGGTTGCCTTCCTGATCGACCACAAGGGATTCCAGTTTGGCACTCTCGCCCTTTTTATAGATCCAACTGGTATTGCGCAAGCCGACGAAACGGTTCCTTCCCGCATAATCCGCAGCGGTAGAGGCAGCCACAAACTTCCCCCTTTCATCCTTGACGGCGGCTTCGACGATCACCGTACCGAAATAAATTTCTGTTTCAGGAAGCGTAAATGCGTCCACATACTCACCTGCGTTGTCCAGCTTGCCTCTCAGATCAAGCAGGTTGCTCTGGCTCGAGTTCAGGTATTTGCCGCTGCTGCTTCCGAAGGTAAAGCCCCTGGCCAGTGGGTTATTGGTCCTAAACGGTTTTTCGTTCAGCCGGGCAGTCAGGCGAATTTCGGCTTCGGTGAATGGTCCTCCGGAGTGCAAGGTGGCCAGTGATGTGATTTCTACTTGATCGTTCGCTTTGAACAAGTCACCGTTCAACTCGGTTTTGACTTTAAAGGGAGCAGGGGTGAAATCACTCACCAGTACTGACATCGGAGTCCAGGTGAAGCGGTAGTATTCCTCATTGGCTTTTTTAGCCGGCATAAGCTGGAACTGATACCAGCCCACGGCACCTTGTTCGGGAACCTTGAATTCGCCATCAAATGCACCGAATTCATTCAGCGTGATATTTTTCTTTTCAAAGACCACTTTGGATTGAGGATCATAGACCTGTAGTTCATATCCGGCTTTCTCAGGAGATACCCAGTTTTTGTTGCTCTGGTCCCGGACATAGATTTTGAATTGAACTTTATCCCCAAGCTTGTAAACACCTTGGGCAGTCGCACCCCAGGCATGGGTATGTCCGCCTTTTTCCATGAACTGCGGGTAGACTCCGCCGCCTCTGACGGTAAAGTCACTATTCAGGGGGACCAAAGCCATGTCCTGGTCATGTTCCACTTTGACAAAAAATCCGGGGTAGGTTTGCCTTTCACCGCCCCAGATAAGCTTCAGATCCGGGTCAAGCTCTGCCAGCCCGGGTAGTTCCGCCAGTCCCTCATCGTCTGTCTGTGCAGTTAGATCCAAGGACTCCAGTCCGGGAAGGTTTTCATAAGACCCTTTCCACAGGGAAACCTTCGCGTTCTTAACCGGAAGCCCGTTATCGAATCGTGTTACCCAGGCAAGAGAGTTGAAATGACCGAATTTAAAGTGGACCTGATAGGGGGTCACTTGGGCCAGAATTTCAGGATCTCTGTACCAATCGGGCGGGACCGGGTCTGGGTGCAAGCTGGCGAAGAGCACTCCACTGTCATTGTTCAGAAGTTCCCGGACCCCCATAGGTAGAGCATATGAAATATCTTCGGCCTTTGCTGTCGGAATGTCTGTCTGCAGTCCTTTTCCTGAATCTGTGCTTCCCAGCCTGTCGTAGGAGGCGGCCACCTTATTGAGATTGGTGACATAAAGCGGGATATCGCTTTCAACATCTTTTTCCAGGACTGCATAGTTGTGTGCAAGCCTGAGATTGGGTTCCCGGTGGCCTGTATAAAAATGGAAGTCTATCGGTTGACTCAGGTGGCGACCAAACTCGTCCTGTAGCTCGTCGGAGTTAATGGCGACAGCATACTCCTGATAAGCCTTCAACAGTTCAGGCAGCCATATCTGATAAACGCGTCCACTTCGATGGGGAGAGGTAAGGCTGGTCCAGTCCTGCGTATTTTCCCAGGGGTCATAGTCGGTACGATTACCGTCCAGTCGGGGGGCAAAGGTCACATGATGTTTGACCATTGAATTCACCACAGGCGAGGAAAATACCAGGGCCACCGGACTTAATGGAGCACAGCGCTTGGTGAGCGTCGGCTCATCTTTCAGTTTCGCCAAGGTGTCCAGAGGTATGGTGATCTGGTTCTCTTCTCCCTTGGGAGTGCAGCGCAGTCCCACGAAGCTGAATTCGGGGTAGGTGTCGAAACTGACGACGGTGCGGTTTTCCACGCCGGCTTCCAAGCCTTCGCTGGATTTTAGCCCAGGTGCCACATCAAGCCAGATTGTCTGATCCAATGGTAGTTCCCGTTTCGGCTCTACAATCCAGATTCTGCGTGCTTCTTCGCCACTCACCTGGGTCAGTCGATCATCGACCTTGGCACCTTGCGATTGATCCAGCATCAACCTCCACCAGGCCTGATTTCTGGGGATATCGTCAGGGAACGCGACGATATTAACCGGGCCGCCTTCACTGTCGTTGCTTACCTTCATGAACAAGGAAGTTTCCACAGAAGATTTTGTTACTGGCTGGTTGAAGGTGACCTGAATCAGTGGGGAGCCGGGGGAGAGCCAGTTAATGAAGCGGGTATAGGAAACTTTAGGGCGCACCGTCGTAAAGTGGTGTTTTACCGTGCCGGCGAGCATGTCTCCATCGGTGGTGGCGATGCCGGGTTTCATGGTGACGGTATAGCGTGTGGCCGGCTGCATGCGGTCTTCATCCCTGAGCTGGCAGGCCAAGGCGCTGGTGTTTAGCCAACGCCACTCGCATTTTAATTGCGGCTGGATGGAGACCGGAATGTCTTTGGCATCTCTTTCCATCCGGCCAATAGGGACCACCGGGCGGTCAAACTGGAAAACAATCTGCTGACCGGCTTGTACATCATTACCCTTTGGGGTGATTCTTAGAACTCTCAGAGCCTTATCGTCAGGTCGATCAGCGGAATCAAATGCAAGCAGTTCGGCAAGGTCGGCGTTACGCTCCCGATATTTCTCCTGCAGACAGGAAATCGCTTTTTCCTGCTGCAGATTACAGGCCTGGTTCCTGTTTCTCAGCCAATCCAGTTGCTCATCCTTGAAGGAATCCCTGGCATCGGCTGGTAACTTCTCCCTGACTTTTTTATAGCGGGCAGCCAGTTGGGAATCCAGTTGCGCCAGTTCATCAGATTGACAAATAAGCTCTTCGATATATTGGCTGGCCTTGCTGCAGTCAAAGCTTGGTGTGGCCGCACTTGCCGAATGAGCCAGGACCAGGGCCATGAACAGGCCGAGGATCGGGGCTATGAGATGATGTTTGTCCATTTTTGTCTCCACCAAATTATCTGTCTTCGACCTGCCGCAATATATCCTTGCAAGTATGGCACTAATGTATGGCGTTCAGGAGGCGGAATTCTGACAAAATATGGCAGGTACAGGTAGTGTAATTTGTTGTGAAATTGTGAATCATGACAGGTGCTGGTGAGCACTTAACCAATTCGTTAGTTCAAATCCTGATGCTTTCCCCAGGGTCTATACTCATGTGTTGTGTTCGACATAAAAAGGGAAGAAGAAAACACGTGACCAGATACAGACTCCTATATTGCCTGCTTTTGTCCATCGTGGGCCTTCAGGCCAATGCCACAGACCTTCAATATCGCTTGGATGTCAGCTACTCAGAAGCTAATCCAGACTATTCTGCTTTTGAAAACGGCGATGGCGCTTCAATTTACGGTGAAATTCTGGCAAATGACGCAATTTTCGCCTTTATCCGTCGCGCTGATGTCAAGTTCCGTCCAAGTGGTCCGGTAGATGGTGGCTCAGTTGAGTATTGGGACGAACTGGGAGCCGGATTTAAACACCCAATTTCCGACAGCTTTTTCATTCTTGGAAATATGTCCCTGCAATACCTGAAGAAAAAGGATAAGAATGAACGGGGCCATGGAGTGCAGGTAGGCGCACGATATCAGCCGTTTGAATCCTTTGGCGTGAACTTATATGCGGGTCGAATAGATGTTGTCATCAAGGACTGGACGTTGAGAGCGGAAATGGATTACCGACTGACTCAGCATACCTATCTGGTTGCCAGATTAAGGGATTATGCGGATTGGGATGTCACCTATTACGAATTTGGTGCAGGGATTGTGTTTTAAACCCGGGGAACATTGCGTTTAGTCAGGAATGGAAAAGGCGGAAGATTTCTCTCCCGCCTTGAATGATTACTTGATCAGGTCTTTCATGAACTGGCCAAGCTTGGAGTGGTGCATAATGGAGGAAACCGGAAGAATGGTTTCCGCCGGGCCCCAGGCAAACACGTTTACCGGAGTATGGGTATGAGTACCGGTACCCCAGACGGTGTTCTGGGCAGTGGCCTGCTCACGGCCGATCAGGTTACCGCGGTCGTTATAGGGGAAGAAGGCATCGAAGTCCACGATCGCAGGTACTTCGTCAACTGACAGGTAGCTGTGTCCCGCGACTTTGTAGGGATTGGCTTTATCCTTCAGTATGCGTGCCGCTTGCTCTTCAGTGATATCGAATTCGCTGTTGTCGTTGATGATTTTCATCAGAGCAGCAGGCGTTTGTTCTGCTTCATCCAGCTTGCCGAAGGCTTCCAGCATGTCGTAGTAGCTCAGCTTCTGAGCATATAGACCATCCAGAATGTCATAGCTTCCGAAATTGAAGTTAGGAGCGTAATCCCTGTTTTTGAAAGCCTCGCCCGGACGCTTTTGCGGTGCTGGCAGTTCTGAAGAGGAATAGCTGAAGCCGAATGATCCGGTTTCATGGTCTGCGGTGACGATGATAACGGTATCGTCACGACCTTTAGCCCACTCATAGACACTGTTAACGGCTTCGTCGAACTTGATCAATTCGTTCAGCATGGTACCTGCGTCATTGGTATGGGCTGCCCAGTCAATCTGGCCACCTTCGACCATCAGGAAGAAGCCGTCTTTGTCCTTGGATAGGATCGATAACGCCTTCTCGGTCATTTCCTTAAGAGTGGGCTCAGTGCGGTCTGCGCTATCCTTGGTGTTGTGGTAGCGGACGCCGTCCATCATGCCTGAATAGGCGAACAGACCCAGCAATTTGTCGCCGTTGGCCGAGTCCAGCTGATGACGGTTAAAAGCCAGTTTATAGCCTTTATCTTTGGCTTCCTGAAGCAGGTTACGCTCATCTTTACGCTTGGATTTCAGATATACGCTGCCTTCAGTCAGCTTCTCAAGCGCTTTGTATGTATCGCCCTTTTCGTTGGTGGATGCAGGAATAAAGTAGCGAATGCCACCGGACAGCATAACGTCAGGCCCAACTTTCAGCATGTCGGAAGCAATCTCGTTTTCCAATGAACGATGAGGCTGGTGGGCTGCAAAGGCGGCAGGAGTAGCGTGGGTCAACCGAGTGTCGGAAACCAGGCCAGTGGCTTTACCCAGTTTCTTGGCTTTCTCCAGGATGGTTTCCACATGGTTACCTTGTCCGTCGATACCGATAACTTCGGATCCGGTTGGGATACCTGTGGAAAGTTGGGTGGCTGAGCAGGCAGAATCCACGACAATGGCGTCTGTCGGATAGGTCATTGAGGAACCAATGACACCTTCGTCTGCGAGGCGGTGGATGGCGGTTGGTTTGCCCTGATAGATGGAGTGTGGAGCTCGCTGTGCATAGGTTTCCAGCATGCCGACCTGTTGAGGTCCCATGCCGTCTCCGATCATCAATATGACATTCTTTATTTCAGCTGCGGACGCCGTCAGTGGCACTCCTGCCAGGAGTGCTGAGGCGATGAGTGTTTTGATTTTTGCCGTCATAATTGCTCCTTTTAATTATATAATTGGTGTTTTATTAAACGGGCGTTCAATAAAAACGTTATCATGTTACAGAAAGATGACGGTAAAAATCATGCTTTGGTAAAAAAAATTCCCGAATAGTGTCGCTACCGGGTCAGGATTGACGATTACAGAGTTGTTCCAAACTTGAAAATCTGCCGGTAATACTTTTCGTGTTCTTCAATCTATCGCGTTCTTCAATAGTACGCGAGCTCATCAATACGCGTTTGTTTCAGTTTCTTGCACGCGTGTGCACTAAAAAGTTTCAACCCCCTTTCACTTCGCTGTCATCTAATAATATGAAGATGGTTCCTATGAGCGCCGCCACAGAATTAGCTGTTTGCACACGTATGCACTTTCGTCTGTGTAAACAAGATAGCGTCTGTGTAGACAAGACAGCGGCTGTGTAGACAAGACAGCGGCTGTGTAAAGAACACTGGCTGTGAAAAAAGACATCGGCTGTGTGCAAAAAACATTAGTCGTTATAAGACTCAGGGGGTCATTCATGTTGAAACATTCATCGCTAACGCTGGCGTTAACAGCGTCGATGGCATTGGGGGCTGCCGCAGTACAAGCTGCGGACCTGGTGATTGCCGGTCGGGATGGAATCTACGGTAAAGCGTTGGAGGAATCTGTGGCGCGGTATCAGGCCGCCCATCCGGATATGGATATTGAGTTGCTGAAATTGCCGTATGGCAGCCTGTATGAAAAGTTGGTGATCTCCATGAGGGAGAACGCGGGCGCTTATGATCTCGTGATGATAGACGATACCTGGGCCACTGAATTTATGAGCAACGGTTGGCTGGCGAATCTTGAAGAGCAGTCCGGGATCACCGGCGACTTCATTACCGCTGCCCTGGATATATCCCGTTATCCGGTGGGGCAGGGGCCTGCGTATTCCCTTCCGGTCGTTGGTAACGTGGCCATGTTTACCTATAACAAATCCCTGTTTAAGGAATTCGGCCTGACCCGTCCCGATAATTGGGAGGCAGTTAAAACAGCAGCCAAGACAATTTCCGCCAAGAATAACGGCACCACCGGGGTCGTATTCCGAGGACAAAAAGGAAACCCCATCGTGACCGGTTTCCTGCCTTTGTTTTGGGCTCATGGCGGTGTGATTGTCGATGATGGCGGCAAGGCGCATGTGAACTCCGATCAGGGTGTTCAGGCACTGGAATCATTTTTGGAGCTGAAGCAATACGCGCCCAGGGGCGTCGAAGTCTACAACTCCACTGAGGTTCGTGATGCTATCCAGCAGCGTAAAGCGGCGATGGCAATCGAAGTATGGCCGTCCTGGGTGCCGTCCATGGACGATCCGGACCAATCCAAAGTTGTGAGGGAGATGGAAGTGATAGCAGCTCCCGGCCAGGTAAAGGGTTCTTCTCCCATGTTGGGGATCTGGCAGATGGGAGTTGCCACCGATGCCAAGCATGACAAGGCAGCTCGTGAATTTCTTGAATTTCTGACCAGCGCCGAGAACCAAAAACAGCTGGCCATTGATCTGGGGCTTCCGCCAACCCGCCGCAGTGTGTATACGGATGCGGATGTGGTTGCCAAGTATCGCTGGTACCCCAATCAACTTGATGCTCTTGAGCATGGCAAGCCACGCCCACGCATCGAGCGCTGGAATGAAGTGGAAAGCATTCTGGGGGACTATCTGCAATTGGCCATGATCGGTGAGCTGGATGCACGGACGGCCCTGGACCAGGCCAATCGCAAAATTGACCGCGCCCTGAAACGCTAGTCAACGGATAGTCGGCGACCACGAAAATCTGGAACTTTGTGGTCGCTATTCTGGAGCCTTTGAATGCTATTTCGTTCACGTCTGCAATTAATATCTCTGATGCTGCCGGCCACGCTACTGCTTGCGGTGTTAACGCTTTACCCGATTTCCCAGATACTGATAAATGCGTTTTCCTACGTTGACTACGCAGGTGCTGAACGCCAGTTTGTGGGGTTGGACAATTTTGCCGAATTGATCGACGACTGGTTCTTCATCGGAGCCGTCGAAAACACCTTGGTGTTCTCCGTCATGGCATCGTTTGTACAAGTAGGCTTGGGTTTGCTCCTTGCGGTATTGTTTGACCGGGAATTTCCCGTTAAGCGCTTTGCGCTGCCAATCGTCATTTATCCCATGATGTTGTCGACGCTGGTGTGTTCGGCGATCTGGCGGGCCTGGTATCACTATGATTTTGGTTTCTTGAACAACGCGCTTGTCAGTCTTGGGCTGTCACCGGTGGAGTGGTTGTTTGATCCAAGTCTGGCGTTGTTTTCCGTCATGCTGGTGGATGTCTGGCAATGGACGCCCATGTCCTTTCTGATCATTCTGGCCGGATTGCAGTCGGTTCCCGCCGATATTAAGGACGCAGCATTAACTGATGGTGCCAGTGGCTGGCGCCGCTTTCGCTATATCACTCTGCCGCTGGTCATGCCGCAGATCCTGCTGGCTTTGCTGCTGCGGTCGATTGATACCTTCAAGTTGTTTGACAAGGTGTATGCACTGACGGGTGGCGGTCCGGGCAATAGCACCAGCACCCTTTCTTTGTTTATTTACAAACAGGGATTCAAGTTTTTTAACCTGGGCCTGGCTTCGGCAGGAGCACTAATGATGCTCTTGATTGCCTGTCTATTGAGTGCGGTATATGCCTGGCGTTATGTGGGGGCAAAATCATGATCCGTCACATAAAGCCCTTGGCTTTCTACATGGGGCTGGTATTGGTACTGTTGTTCTTCCTTCTGCCAATCCTGTGGATGATAGGAACAGCGTTTACCCCATCCGGAGAATACATCAGCAATAGCCTGAGTCTGTTGCCCGAGCACCCGACGATGGAACACTTCCGTGCTCTATGGAAAGATGGTTTTCCTGAACGCCTGGCCAATACAATAGTTGTGGCGGTAGGGGCCACGTTTCTGGCTCTGGTATTCGGGTTTCTTGCCAGCTATGCGCTGGTAAGGTTTGACTTTCCGCGATATCTGGACCACTCGTTTCTGCTGCTGGTATTGATGATCAAAATGATGCCGCCGATTGTCGTGGCCATTCCCCTGTTTCAATTATTGAAAGGTATCGGCATGTTGGATAGTTCATTGGGGCTGATCCTGGTGTATCAGGTCTATACCCTGCCTTTCTGTATATGGATGCTGCTGAGTTTTGTGCGGGAAGTACCTCTCAGCCTGGAAGAGGCGGCCTGTCTCGATGGTACCAATCTACCGAAGCGGTTACTGTATATCGTGTTGCCGCTCTGTGCTCCCGGTTTGGCAGCAACCTTTATCTTTACCCTCATCATGGCGTGGAATGAGTTTCTTTTTGCGCTGTTGTATCTCTCTACCCCCAGCCATTTCACATTGCCTCTCTACGTATCGAACTTTATTACCGAGAACGAAACCTATTGGGGGCAACTGATGGGCATTGGTCTGTTGTCTTCTTTGCCGATGCTGTTTATGGCCGGATACGTACAGCGTTACCTTTTACGCGGCTTCACCATGCAAATGAAATAGGATTTTCCAGATGGCTTCAGTGACTTTGCAAAACCTTCGAAAACGATTCAAAAACCAGGAAGTGCTGCGGGGGATTGATCTGCAGATCAGAGACGGTGAGTTTCTGGTGCTGGTCGGCCCTTCCGGCTGTGGAAAATCCACCTTATTACGCATGATTGCCGGGCTGGATTCAACTTCAGAGGGCTGTATCAAAATTGGAGAGCGAAATGTTAGTCACGTGACTCCCGCCCAGCGAGAGATCGCTATGGTGTTTCAATCCTATGCGTTATATCCCCATATGACGGTCTGGGACAACATGGCCTTTGGCCTCAAAATGGCAGGGATTCCAAAAGAGGAGCAGGTATTACGGATACAGCAGGCCGTGGATATTCTGCAACTGCATCCCTATATACATCGCAAACCGGCTGAGCTGTCCGGAGGTCAGCGTCAGCGGGTCGCCATCGGTCGCGCAATTGTGCGGCAGCCGGAGGTTTTTCTGTTTGATGAGCCCTTGTCCAATCTCGATGCCAAATTGCGGGATCAGATGAGGGTTCAGCTGATGGAATTACATCAGCGGTTGGGAACGACCATGATCTACGTTACCCATGATCAGAAGGAAGCGATGACCATGGCTGATCGAATTGTGGTGATGCGACAGGGCGTGATTGAACAGATGGGAACGCCTTTGGAGCTGTACGAAAGACCGGCCAATCGATTTGTGGCCGGATTTATCGGCTCCCCGACAATGAATTTTGTCCCGGTCAAGATGAAACACCAGAACAATGGTGAATCGGTTGTCACCTTACCCTGGTCGCAAGATATCCGGCTTGGCACTTGGTCTGCTTCGGTCAATAAAGATGAGAGGCTGGAGCTTGGTATACGCCCGCAGGGAGTGTTGTTGGACGACAGCAGCCCCTATCGGATGCAGGTGGATGTCACCGAACCGCTTGGCAATATGGTGTATGTTCATGGCCGTATCAACGGTGTTCGCCTGGTGGTGGAAACCCAAAAGGCTCCCAATCCGGGAAGTCAGGTGGGGATTCACCTGAACGATGCGATGTGCCATCTGTTCGATGGTGAAGGACAGTGTTTGCGTCAGGCGATGGAGCATATACATGCAGCTTGAGATTGTCGGATCCGGTGAAGCCTATGATCGTTTTCGGGTGAATGCCTCCGTATTGGTTGAGGATCAGGAGTATTGTCTACTGATTGACTGTGGACCGACCGTTCCCCAGGCTCTGTGGCGTCGGCAGCTACCTTCTGATGCAGTGGATGCAATCTATCTCACCCATATTCATCCGGACCATGCCTCAGGTATTACGGCGTTACTTAATCAGTGGGCATCTGCGGGGCGTTGCAAGGATCTGGAGATTATCTGCCAGCCTGACCAGCAGTCTCACCTGCGCTGGATGGCCGATTATGCTGCCTGGCCGGAACGCTTGCCGTTCAGCATAGGATGGCATGATGCGACCCAATTAACCGAATTGGGCCCCTGGCTTATGCGGACTGCTCAAACCCGGCACAGCATAACCAACCTTGCGGTGAGGCTGGATCAGAAACCCCGTGCGAGCGGAATGCGTGGAGCGTTGTTTTATAGTGGCGATGGACGACCGACCATGGAAAGCGCTCAGCTAATGACTGGAAGTGTTCTGGCGATGCAGGAGTGCTTTGCCCATCAGGATCAGGGTGAATCCAGTCATCACGGTGATTTACCTGAGTGTCTGCGTTACCAGCGCCTGGCCGAGCCTCATCAATTATTGCTCTACCATATTCAGGATGGATTGCACGGGGTTATCAGCGAAGCCGTTCAACATCGAACGGGGGTGGCAGTTGCCCAGGATGGAGAGCGTTGGTGTTGTATTTCAGGGAAACGATTGGATCTAAAGGAAGAGAGCTATGCAGCGGGATGATATTGAATCTATCGTCAGGCAGGCTGGACAACTGGCGTTGGATTATTTTCACCGCAGAGGAAGCCTGACTGTTGAGATGAAACATCGTCAGGATCTGGTCAGTGAGGCGGACTGGGCTGTTGAACAGTTCCTGAGAGCGCGTATACGCGAGCTTTTCCCCCAGGACGCGATTCTCGGAGAAGAATATGGATTTGAACCGGTAGCTTCAGATATATCAGCCCCCTCAGTCTCCTTAGATCTATCAAAGCCATCTGAGTTTGGCCAACCGGAAAACGATGCTGTCTGGGTCATTGACCCCATTGACGGCACCACAAATTTTCTACGAGGCATTCCAGAGTTTGCGGTCACCCTATGCCGGGTGGTTCAAGGGGAACCTCAACAAGGGTACATCTATCAACCATCGAAAGATGAAATGCTCAGTGCTGTCTATCAGCAAGGGGCCTGGTTCAATGGTCAGCCCTATAGAATCAACCCGAACCCGGTGACACCAGAGACAGCGCTTCTCGGAATTGGATACGGACTGAAATCGGACTGTCCGGAGCGAGCAATTGCGATGCTAACCCAATGGACAGATGCCGGTTGTCTGAGTCGTCAGGTTGGATCGGCTGCTGTCGGTTTGTGTATGGCCATTCTTGGTCAGACGGATGGTTTCTATGAACCTTTCCTCAATAGTTGGGATGCATTGGCCGGACAATTGATTGCCGTTGAGACCGGCTTGAACAGTTCATCATTCCTGTGTGGTGAAAAGCTGATGACTGGAGGCGCGGTGTGGGTTTCCCGTCCGGAGTTATTTGATCTGGTCGTCTTGGAAAAGGGAAAAGGGAAAAGGGAAAAGGGAAAAGTGAAAAAGCCGATGTCTGAAATAAGAGAAGGGTGAGATACCTGAAAATAATAGAAGGGCGAAATAGGATAAGGGTTAAATAGATGCAGGACAGGCGAGTTACTTCAGAAGATGTTGCCCGGCTGGCGGGAGTTTCCCGTTCCGCTGTCTCCCGCACTTTTACCCCGGGGGCCAGTGTTTCCGACACGACCAGAGACCTTGTGGTGCAGGCTGCGAGGAAGTTGGGTTACCGACCCAACGCCCTGGCCCGTTCTCTGACCGGACAGCAGAGCGGTTTGGTGGCTGTCGTTATGGCGGAGTTTACCAATCCTTACCAGTCCCAGGTGTTTTATGCGTTAACCCAGGCGTTGCAGAAACTGGACAAGGTGCCCATGCTGGTAACGCCAGATGAGACCGGCGATATCAATAGCTCTATGCAATTGGTGGGGGCCTATCAAGTGGATAGCGCCATTATTGCGGCAGGCTCATTGTCCCTACAGGCCACCCAGATATGTCTGACCATGGGGATTCCCTCTGTCCTGATGGGGCGTGACGACCCCTATGGCAAAATCTGTTCGGTACAGACCGATAATGAAATGATCGGGCAACTGGCTGCTGATCATTTACTCGCTTGTGGGGCTACCCGACTGGGCTATATTGGCGGGCCTCCTGATGGGCAGGCTTCCCAGGAGCGGGAGAAAGGTTTCTTTGAGCAACTGCGGAGAAGGGGAAGTGATCCTCTGGGGTATTGTGACAATCCGGATTACAGTTACCAGAGCGGCTTTCAAAGTGCATTGGCATTGTTGAAGCGTTATCCGAATCTTGACGGATTATTTTGTGCCTGTGATGCATTGGCCTTTGGAGCCATGGATGCCTTGAGGCAACAGCGTGGCATACATATCCCGGAGGATATTCAGGTGGTCGGTGCGGACAACGTCCCTATGGCCGACTGGCCTGGTTATCAACTGACAACGATCAGCCAGCCGATTGAACTATTGACCCAGGCTGTGATGGAAAATCTGCAGACTATTCTGAGTCAGGGACAGTCACTGGCCCGCTCCCGCCGGATTATGCCCTGGCTGGTGGCGCGCGCCACCACCAGGTCTTAGCGGATAGTCTATCCGCAAAAATGCTCTACATCGAATTCCAGGCGTTCGATCCTGTCCTTGATTTTGCGCATTTCTGAAATGGTATAACCGCTGCGTTCTTTCTGCCGCTTTTTGAGCTTTTCTTTTTCCAGATGATACTGAGCCCGTTCACATTGGCGGGTGTTATCTTCTGCATGGGAAAAAGTACTGGAGAGTCCCAGTGATAAGGCAATAGCCAGTGATATACCAACGGGCAGTAATAGTGAGGTCTTCATGACGCACTCCTTTGCTAGATAATTGACTTTAAATCACGTTCATCCGTGGCGCGAGAGTGTAAGGTGTTTCTCTCTTCCAGGTCAAATGCCAGGCTTTAAGGTCTAATATCGGATTGAGACATTACGTTTAGAGGCGTCGCAGGAGCTGGCGTATCTGGTCTATATCATCTCGCCTGGTTGAAATTTCCGTCTATAAGCGCCGGGAGTCATGCCGGTGAGTCGCTTGAATAATCTGCGAAAAAACGCCGGGTCCTCGTATCCCACCTTCCAACTGATGGCATCTATGGCATCGCTTTTGGTTTCCAGCAGATACTTGGCGTTTTCAATCCTGAGCCTTTGAACGTAATTGATAGGGGATAACCCTGTGGCTTTCTGGAAACGGCGGCTGAAGGTGCGTACGGAAATACCGGAAACTGTTTGCACATGTTCAACCGGGTTGGGGTGTCGGCTGTTTTCGTGCAGCCATTGTTGGGCTGATTGAATAATGGCATCGCCGTGTTGGGAGTTGGCCTGAAATATCACGTAGGGCGCTTGCCCGTCACTGTGCGTATTGAGCAGAAAAAACTTGGCACAGGTCTGGGCGGCATGGGGGCCGGCATAGCGTGAGATCAGATAGATCAATAAGTCATGCCAGGCCGCTGAAGCGCCTGACATGATAATCCGGCTGTCGGCTCCAGTGGCAATCAGCACTTTGCTGATATTGAGCCTGACTTTAGGGAAATGAGTCATGAACAGTCTTTCAAAAGCCCAGTGTTGAGTGGCTTCATAACCGTCCAGCAATCCCGTTTCAGCCAGTAGCATTGCGCCGGTACAGGCAGAACAGATCAAGGTGCCTTGCCGGTGCATGCGGAGAATCCACTCGGTGAGATCCGGATACGGATTACCTGGCCATTCCGGAGTCAGCAGATACAGGGAGGGAATCAGCAACACATCTGTTTGTTTGACATCGCTAAGACGGGACTGCAATGGTAAGGGCATGCCCATGACATTCTTGATGACCTGTCCCGGCGCCTTTATATTTCTCCAGACTGCATCAGGTGAGACAACTCGTGGTTTAAAAGATACCGGACCGGGAACCATGTGGCCGAAGGAGCTGAGTACACCATGAAGACCCGTCAGGGCGGAGGCATCGACTTCCGGGGTTGCTACGAGGCTGATATCGATAATCTGCTTTGGGGACATTTTCCTTCTCCGAATGGCAAAAATGCCTCGGTTTTGCACATTCTGCCTCTTATCAGCGCCCATCACAAACGGCATTCTAAACCTTAAAACTCCCATCTAAAGGAAGGAGGTATTCGATGAATGCAACATTTTCAGGGCCCCCCGCAGAAATCTATGACCGGCATTTTGTTCCCGCACTTTTCGGACAATGGGGGCGTGTCATGGTACGTGAAGCGGGCATTTCCCCCGGTAATCTGGTATTGGATGTGGCTTGCGGCACCGGCGCACTGACCTGCCATGCGGCAGACAGTACAGGTGGGGGGCATCTGGTCACAGGACTCGATATTAATGAGGATATGCTGGCTGTTGCCCGTGATAAGAAACCCACAATAGATTGGCGACAAGGAAGCGCGGAAGAGTTGCCTTTTCAGGATGAGAGTTTTGATGTGGTGGTCAGTCAATTTGGATTTATGTTTTTTGAAAACCAAGTGACGGCATTGAAGGAAATGATGCGGGTTCTCAAACCTGGAGGGCGTCTTGCCGTGGCGGTGTGCGATGCTCTGGATCATTCGCCGGGGTATGCGGTTTTGGCTGAACTGTTAAGTCGCTTATTTGGTGAGGACATTGCGCAATCGTTCAGAGCACCGTTCAGTTGCGGAGACCGTTCGCTGCTGTTGGAACGTGCGGAGTCTGCTGGGATTCATGTGTCCCGTTACCCGGATTTGAACGTGGCTCGTCATGACGGGAAGGTCAGATTCCCCTCTGTCCAAGCGCTGGTCTCCACAGAGAGAGCCTGTGTCTGGACTTTAGGAGGGTTGCTCGATAGTGAACAGTTCGAACGTCTGGCAGAGGAGGCAGAAGAGTCATTTCAGCCATTCCTGGTCGCTGATGGTCAGGTGGAATTCAACATGCCGGTGCTGATTCTGAGTACCACCAAGTCCTGAGGCATCGTGAATCTTCATCGCAGAAAGATGGGCCGCAGGACAATGAGACTAGATAGATGAGCCGCAGGATGATGAAACGTAGAGAGATGAGCCCATCTCCATCAAGCGGCTTCGGGCCCGCTCAAACTCGAACTGAAGGCTGCCTTGGGTGTACAGCTCATGAAGAGGTACTTCACTGGTGAGAAAGAGTCTGACGCGCTGGTCATAAAGCTCGTCTATCAGGGCTATAAAACGGCGGGCGGCATCGTCACGGCGGGACAGCATGACTTCCCGTTCACCGGTTTCACCGGAACCGACACTGCCGTCTTCCGTCCCTCTGGCTTTAATGCGTTCGTAGGCCGGGCCACTCAACGGGGGGACATTCAAAAGCACCACGGTTTCAAACTGGTTGGCGATCTCCATATAGTCCAGATGACTTCGAGGGCCTTCACACAATTGTGTAAACTCAAAACAGATATGATGCCGGGTCCGTGAAATATAGGGAATCTCTCTGCCAAGAATTGAGATTGCCGTTGTCGTACCCTCTGAGGCCGGTAAGTCGTGGTGTTTCAGTAGCTGATCTCTGGTTGCTTGTGCCTGGACGGCATCATTGACGACGAAATAAATATCATCCAATGCTTGATGGCGTTCTCGATGATCCTGCTGTCCCGATAAATGAATGCTCCGGGTGTGGGCGCAGATTGCATCGATGGCAGGCAGAAACCGGGCTCGTTGCAATCCATCTTGATACAGATTTTCCGGGGGAGTATTGCTGGTAGCCACCAGTACGACTTTGAAACTGAACAGGTATTGCATGAGCCTGCCCAATAGCATGGCATCGCCGATATCTGAGACGAAAAATTCGTCAAAGCATAATACTTGATATTGCCGGGAGAGGTTTCGTGCAATGATCTTCAGCGGGTCCGCCTCGCCTTTGTACTGATTAAGCTGTTGATGGACCATGGCCATAAAATGGTGGAAGTGTAGGCGCAGACATTTCTCTGAATTCAGGGATTGAACGAAGAGATCCACGAGAAAAGTTTTCCCTCTACCGACCTTCCCCCACAGGTATAGCCCCTTTATAACGTTACCGGCAGGGCGAATGATACTTCGACGGTGGGAAAGGTGGTGCAATTCCTGGTAGAGCTGATCCAACGCTTTCAGTGCTTCTTCCTGAGCCGGATCGTCACTGACCGCGGCACTATTGACCAGGTCTCGGTATCTTTTTAGAGGGCTGTCAGAGGACACTTGCATAGATGAATCGTGGAAGGTAAGCCAGAAGCAGATGACAACAAGGGTCTGAGTGTAATCCTTATTGCCGTGTCTGTCCTGGCTTTTCTGTCGGCGCTGCCTATTGATCCTGTTATAACTTCACAATCAACTTGCCTTCATTGGCACCGGTAAACAGTAGGTTGATGCCCTCGATGGCGCTTTCCAACCCTTCCAGTACATGGCTGCGGTATTGGATTTGTCCTTTCATCAGATAAGCGCCAACTTTTTGGGATAGTTCTCCAAAGCGGTGAAACTGATCCGGCATGGCAAATCCCTGGATAGACAGACGCTTTTTCACCACGTGGACCCAGCTTGGACCTGCTGCCGGTGTTGTCGAGTTGTAATCTGAAATCACCCCACAAACCACAATACGACCGAAGGTGTTCATATTGGCAAAGGCCGCATGTTGGATTGGACCACCGGTGTTTTCGAAATAGATATCAATTCCGTTGGGAGCGGCTTCCCTGACAGCTGTTTCAAGATCGGCCGTTTTGTAATTGATGGCAGCATCAAAGCCCAATTCTTCTGTCAGCCAGCGACACTTCTCGTCGGAACCTGCAACTCCAATGACTCGTAATCCTTCCGCTTTGGCAATCTGACCGACAATGGAACCTACAGAGCCTGCTGCGCCTGAGACCAATAACGTTTCACCTGCTTTGGGTTTAGCGATTTCCATTAAACCGTGATAGGCAGTGACACCCGGAAGAGCCAATACGGAGAGAATCGCTTCCGCCGGTAATTCGGGGGGCATCAGGGAAACGCCCGTACCGTTGCTGACCAGATACTCGGTCCAGCCGAACATCCCGGCGACCTTTGCTCCGACTGGGAACTGATCATTCTTCGATTCAACCACCTCTCCCACACCGCTGGAGCGCATGATATCGCCCAGTTCTACCGGAGCGATGTAGCTGTCGGTGGCTGCACTCATCCATCCCCGCATGGCAGGATCCAGAGACATATGGGTCTGTTTGATCAGGATTTCTCCGTCCCGGATCTCGGATGTTTCCAGCTCCACAAGGGAAAAGTTATCGGGTTCAATATTGGTTTCCGGTCTTTTGACCAGTTTGACGGCTTTGTAATTCATAGAAGGCCTCAATGTGTGATTGACCATTTAAATCAGTTGTTGATACGTCGGTTAATTGATGCATAGCTTAATTATTGTCGGTACAAAAGATAAACATGCTAAAATTCAAATTACTTTTGCAAAAATGGCAATAATGAGGATCAAGGCAGGATTTGCTTTGGGAACCCGATAAGAAAAAGAAAAAGAAAAAGAAAAAGAAAAAGAGAGAGCCAAAGTGGCAGAGAAAGAAATAGGAAGCGAGAAATAAGAGAAAACAAAAAATAGAGGAGCCAGAAGATAGACAAACTCAAAGCCTTGCGCTTTTTTGATCATGTGGGGAGGTTCGGTAGTTTTACTGAGACTGCCCGGTTCTTTGATGTTCCGGTTTCTAGTGTGACCCGCCAGATCCAGTCTCTGGAGGAAGCATTGGGGGCCAGATTACTGCACCGGACGACACGCATGGTTCGTCTGACGGAGATTGGGGAAATCTACCAACAGCACTGCCGACAGGTATTGGGTAGCCTGGATAGTGCTGATGAGCTGGTATCGAATTACCAACTGGAGCCGTCAGGAACATTGCACATCAGCTGCAGCCTTTCATACGGTGAAAACAGAATTGCGCCACTTTTGCCTGAACTCCAGACCCAATACCCGAAAATTCTGATCGACCTGGACCTGACCGACAGGGTTGTCGACATCCACCGGGACAATGTCGATATTGCCATTCGGGCCGGTCGTATACCCGATGAACGGATCATTGCAAAACACATCGACGACAATAACTTCTCCCTGGTCGTGTCACCAGCTTATACCGCGAAGTATGGCACTCCGAAATCTGTGGCGGAGCTGGCGGACCATAAGGCAATTTTCTACCGTACCCAAGACCAGGTATTACATTGGCAGGTTCAGATGAATGGTCGTTGGCAGGCGGTTGTGGTGCAGCCGGCATTGATTACCAACTCTGCCAAAATTATGCGGCAATGGGCACAAAACGGGGAAGGAATGGCGCTTATGCCCAACTGGGCGATCAAAACAGGCTTGGTTGATGAACTCCAGGTTTTGCAATTGGATCACTCGTTACATGTTTCCCAGGCTCCGAACCTGGGAATCTACTTGCTCTATCAGAAGCCGAAGTATGTGGTGCCCAAGGTGAAAGCTGCAGTGGATTTTTTTGTTCACCATCTTTCCCAATCGGTTTAGGTCTTTTTCGTAGGAGGATTCGCCGGAATCCCAGTGGCTTGGCCCTTATAGATCGTCTGTTCGTTTTGATTAATAGGCACTGCTTTATGAAAAAGTTGTCAGGTTTTCGCCTGGACAAACACCTTGATTCGGGCCTATATAAGGATCAATAGCCCTAAGGTTTTGGAGAGTATCCATGTCCGAAGAATATGAAAAACTGCATCCCATTCTGACAGAGGTAACCAGGACTTTTACTCAGTTATATGAGCACCGTAAAGATGAATCGGCCCGCCAGAAGCTGATCAAGCTAGAACAGCTGCTGGAAGAAAAACTGGCCGAAATTCGCGGGGTGAAGGAAAAATTAGAAAAAGGATAGAGGACTGGGAAAGTCGCAAGTTGAAGCATAGTTACGCTTGTCTGCTCAAATAATCCTTGTCCAGTGATATCCAGGAGACGCTCCGCTGAACCTGTCGAGACTCATTGCTGAGTCTTCGACAAATCTGCGGAGCCTTCAAGAGGTTACGGCAGAGCACTCGACAGGTTATTGCGGCCAAAGACCACCGATGTCTCGTTACCCCTGATTCACCAGCTCAGCCGGAATCTCTGTCGACTTTCGCCGAACAAAGGAAAGCCTGGCGATGCACCCGATAAATACCACCGAGAAAATCAGTCGTGCCCAGAGCACGCCAGACAGATCAGCCCCCATCAACATCACCAGCATGGTATCTTCGATCACACTGTGACACACACCCAGAAAGCCCAGGGTCAGAAAGATATCCCGTTGGCTGATGTGGCCGGACTTGGCCTCCCGAATCAGCAAGCCCGCACCAAATGTCAGACCCAGAACGGTTCCGATGACAGTGACATTCGCTGCAGCTTTTCCGATGCCAAGAACCCGCAATACCGGAAACAGCAGAAAATGAATCAGGCGTTCAATGCCCAATAGTCTCAACAGTCGAAGAATTCCCAGGAGCGATAGAATGATCGGGAATATCCATAACAGGGTCTGAATTTGATTCAATGCCCATCCGCTAAAGCTGGTATCCAATGTTCCTTCGGGCCGCCACAGCATCACACTGGGTTCCTGCAGAATATCAAAATAGCGATAGCTCAGGTTGACCAGAGTTCCAAGCAACAAGGCTCCACCAATCCTGATGGTTAAGGTTGCCCGCCAGTTGACTCCTACCGTCTTGGCCACCGCACCCTCAATGGGTAATGAGTGAGCCAGAAGCATAAGACATCCCAAAACTGTAGCCTGGGCGATCGTCAGCGGCTGTTCCAGGGGTAGGTTGAAAAAAACCAGCATCCCGGTGTACATGTTGGTCAGCAGAGTGGCTGCCCAGACCAACCCTATGGTGTCTGGTAATCCAAGCAGCTGCATGAACGGGGACAGGAGCTGAGCCAGTATTTTCGTGCCACCCATCATGTCCAGCAGCTTGACAATAATCAGCGCGGGTACCATGACCTTAAGTAAGGTCCAATAGACTTTGGCCGTCTCAAGGAACAGTTGCCTGCCTTCCTGTCCCAGCCTTTTTAATACATTCGTCATTTCCAATAAGTCCTTTGTGACAAATCAATTGTGGGATAACCCGGGGTTCCTGATGAAGAAAAGTATTGCCAGCAAGGTTCACATTGTAGGAAAGTGACGGATAATAATTTCTCAAGAATGGCTATTTGTTTTATCAAAAATTTGTTTTTTTGCCTGAATTTGAAATTTTATTAACCAAGACCGGGTGCTGTTATCCATGACTCAGGATGAACCCATCAACTTCTGCAAGGATCTCAAGGTATTTCGATGATGTTGGATCGGATCGACCGCCGGATACTCAATCAACTGCAACTGGATTGCAGTCTCACCAATGTACAACTGGCAGAAATCGTCGGGTTATCTCCACCGGCGTGTTTAAAGAGGGTGAAGCGCCTGACGGATGAGGGCTACATAAGCAAGAAGGTCGCTCTCCTATCTCCCGAGCATTTTGGACCATCCCTACATATGGTGGTGGAAGTGGTGCTGGTCAGTGATCAGCGACATGTAAACCAGGAATTCGCAAAGCGGGTTCAAGCCTCTCCGGAGGTCAAACAATGCTATCAGGTCACCGGCGAAATAGATTTCGTCCTGATTGTGATGGTGCCCGACATGCCTGCCTATGAGGCATTTTGTGAGCAGGTGCTGTATGCGGATCCCAATATGAGGAAATTTCGAACGCTGATATCGATTCGAAGGGAGAAATTTGAAACCTCTATAGATGTCGGGGAAGTGTAGCCAATAGCCATTGACAGGTCTCGGCAGATTCTAGGGAAACTTCCACTGGTCCTGGGTTACCTATCAGACAAGAGGCATTCATCCTATCTTGTTCGAGGTAAGTAAAAATGGCGCTGACGATTAAAGAGTTCAATTCTGCTCTGGACGGTATTTCAGAACAGGAGCCAGGGACTCAGGTATCACAACTGTTGGAAAGCTACAGGCAGGAGTTCAATCGGCAGTATCAGGAACTGTCGAAGAACGGTGGAAATATAGACGCATTGCAGGAACTCCTCGAAATGATCATGGCTCAGCTCCGATCAATCCTTCGACAGGACTCCTGGTCCAACGCCGGCGGGCAGTCAGACAGTAACCCATCAAGTATTCAGGTTGGTGCTTCTAGTCATTCAGCCAATAGTGGAAATGCAGCTAATAGTGGAAATATAGGCGGACATACCCTGAATGCTGTGACGGAGCCATCGTCAGTATCTGGTCCGCCCCCGACAACTTCCAAAACCGCGTCGATTGACTCATCTTCATTCAGTACGACAATGCCCGAAGGACGGTTGTCTGAGGACGAAGGCAAGCAGTTGGCGGTACAGGTGATGAATCGGCTGATCAAAGAGTACGGGCTCACCCCGGAGCAGGCGGCAGGCATCGTTGGAAATCTCTACATGGAGAGTGCGGGAATGAATCCGCATGCGAATCAGTTCTCGCAGTTCTCAGGCGGTGCCTCAAATCCCGACGCCTTTGGTGATCCTTCCGGTGCCCGGGTTCAGGATAATACCGGTTATGGTTGGGCGCAGTGGGGTGAGTCGCGCAAGGATGGGCTGATCCAATACGCCAAAGCGAACAATATGGATCCCGGCAGTTCTGCCGCTAATCTGGGTTTTTTAATGCAGGAATTGTCCTCGCCATCAGAAGGTCAGGTTATCCAGAGTCTGAAGAAAACCGAATCAGTTGAGGAAGCCATGATGGTATTCCGCCGGGACTATGAGAGAGCGGCGGTCGGAGGAGCGGCGGATGGGGAACGTCTTAACAGCGCCCAAGATATTTATGAGCTTTACATGAACCAATATGGGTGAGCCCGCGGTTTATTTGCAGATGTAGAAATATCAGGAGGCTAGTTGCTGCAATAGGTTGGGTTTGCAGTTATCGGAACGAAAGTGGAAACTAATGCAATTGAAACTTCCCCCTGAGTTCAGGTAACCGATGTATGACCGATAGACCGATTCCCTTTGATAACACCTACATCCGCTTACCTGAGAAATTCTATAGCCAGGAAATACCCACTGCTGTCGCCGCCCCTAAACTGATCAGATCCAATCCCGAGCTGGCAGAGGATTTAGGTATTGATCCTGAGTGGTTTGCTTCTGATGACGTTGTCAGTGTGTTTTCCGGCAATGCTGTTCTTGACGGCTCACAACCCATTGCAACAGTCTACGCAGGACATCAGTTCGGTAACTGGAACCCCCAGTTGGGTGATGGCCGTGCCATTATGCTGGGAGAAGTGATTGGTAAGAATGGTCAGCGTTATGACATCCAGCTCAAGGGTTCCGGCCAGACCCCGTTTTCCCGTATGGGAGACGGGCGGTCACCGCTGGGGCCGGTGATTCGGGAATATATCGTCAGTGAAGCCATGGCGGCGTTAGGAATTCCCACCACCAGGAGTCTGGTGGCTGTCGTCACCGGTGAACCGGTGGTGCGGGAATCGGTGTTGCCCGGTGCGATACTGACCCGGGTTGCGCGCAGTCATATCCGGGTTGGCCACTTCCAGTATTTTTCCGCCCGTCAGGATCTGGAGGCAGTAAAGGCATTGGCGGACCATGTGATTGAGAGGGATTTTCCAGAAATCGGGGAAGCCAATCATCCTTATATTGAGTTGCTTGAGAAGTCGATCAGCCGCCAGGCGCAGCTTATTGCGCAGTGGCAATTGGTAGGGTTTATTCACGGCGTCATGAACACCGACAATATGCTGATCTGTGGCGACACCATCGATTACGGCCCATGTGCTTTCATGGACGAATATCATCCCAATACCTGTTTCAGTTCCATTGATCATGGCAAACGTTACGCTTATCAGAACCAGCCGGCGATTGCTCAGTGGAATCTCTCCTGGCTTGCCCAGGCATTACTGCCGTTATTGGATGAGGATTCTTCCATGGCCATAGAGATTGCTCGTGAGAAGCTGAATGACTTTGTAGATGAATATCAGTTGGCCTATATGGAAGGTCTGCACCGGAAATTCGGACTGACCGTGATGACACAGGAATCCGTCAAGTTGGCTGAGGACTTCCTCAAATTGATGACCAGAGAGGCGGCAGATTTCACGCTGACATTTCGCCATTTATCAGATATCGCAGCGGATAGCGCAACTCAGCCACCAGTAGATTACCAACTACCGGAAAGTTTCACCGACCTTCTGAATCAATGGAAAGATCTTCACGGGCAGGAGGATGGTTCTCAAGAAGAGATTCAGAAGCGTATGTATACCGTAAACCCCGTATACATACCCCGTAATCACCTGGTCGAAGATGCCATCAAAGCTGCCCAGCACAACGGAGACTTACGCCCCTTCCACCGTTTGGTCGATACCCTGGCTGACCCGTTTAATCATCACCCGGACAATAATGACCTGACCCGCCCACCCGAGCCCCATGAAGTCGTTCTGCAGACGTTTTGTGGGACCTGAAATTCTTCAGAGGAAGTATTACTTAGAAACAACGAACCTTAGCTTTGCCGGTGTGACCTTGAAAATCAGGGTGTCGCTAATCACCCGGCTTTCTCCAGCCAGTAATTCAAACTCCTCTTCATATGCCCCTGCCGAAGTACCGGTTTTTGCGAATAATAAGGGTTTTGATAGGTCACCGATGACAATCAACTTCCCTGAGGTATTTTCTACGCCGGTATTGGTGACTTTGACCTCAAAAAGGCACTGTTTTTTCAAGCATTCATATTTCGCTTGCTCAATGACAATGGGCTCATTATTGATAATCAGCCATCTTGCGCAGAGCAAAACTGCAATTGTGCCAAGGAATATTGCATAAAATGGAAGTCTTCCAATTTTTCTGAGTGATTGTGGTATCTGCATCTACAGCGACTTAATGATCCTCAAACACTGCTAACCATTGCCGCAATGCCTTATTCAATCCGTCTTTTTGCTTCTCGGACAGCCCTTCCAGCAATTCTGCCTCTGCGTTGACATGCTGTTCCACGGCCAGGTTGATGAGTTCCAGACCTTTATCCGTTAGGGATACGTAGACGCTTCGTCGGTCTTCTTCGCTGTGAATGCGTTTGATCAGGCCTTTATCTGCGAGCTTGTCCAGTCGGTTGGTCATCGCGCCTGAACTCAACATCATCGAGTTGAATAGTTGCGACGGTGTCAGGGTGAAGGGGTCACCGGAACGTCGAAGGGTGGCCAATACATCAAACTCACCGGGCTTCAGATCGAAATCCTGATGACACTTTTCAATGGCGCGCGACGTATATTTATAAATACGGGAGAAGCGTCCGATAATTTCCATGGGCTGCATTTCGAGATCTGGTCGTTCCTTGTTCCATTGGGCTGCAATGCTGTCTACAGAATCCTGGTCGGATGATTTCATAATGGTGTTCTTAGTTATCTTAAGGTGAAGATACTTTACCTGAGGTTTTTGTCGCTGTATAGTTGCTGAAAATATTGTCTTTATATGGAGATACTTTATATGAATATTATCATGGCAATGATGGTGACGTTCCTCTGGGGGACTACGGCCGCAGCCACTCATATAGGATTCATGGATTGGCCGCCTCTAGCTCTCGCTACCCTGAGAGCGCTTCCTGCAGGCCTGATTCTGTTGGCGTTGAAACCCACGTTACCCAAGCCGGAACAGTGGAAGCCTATCCTGGCCAATGCAGCAATCAACATCACCCTGTTTTTCTCCCTGGTGTTTCTGGTGGCGCAAAATCTTCCCGCGACGCTGGCGGCGGTGGGGATGTCGGCCACGCCGCTTGTGGCACTGGTGGTCACCATGCTGGTCAAGCGGACCTTGCCGAGTCTGCCTCAGGCGGCGGTTGCGCTGTTGTTGGTTGGCGTAACATCCACGCTGTTTAATCCTTCCAGCGAAGGGATTACGGTGATAGGGATTGCTTCCATGGTTTCAGCCATGCTGGTCATGATTATGGGGAGTATGTATCTCAAACATGCCATGCAGACTATTGATTGGTGGACCATGGTTGTCTGGCAATTGATTCTTGGGGGGCTGATGCTGCTTCCTCTCGGGGCGATCCAGTGGTGGATGAATGCGGACCTTTACGCGACTGCCTTCAGCTTTGATGCTGATCGGGTGTGGACCGGCCTGTGGCTGGTGCTGGCCAATACAGCTCTTGCCTATGCGGTCTTCATGTGGGTGCTGACTCGAATCAACGTCGTACAGTTTGCCTTTGCCAGTATTGCCAATCCGGTTGGAGGTATTATCGTGGGAGCCCTGCTGGTGCATGAACAGTTTTCAACTCAGGAGTATCTGTTAATGCTGCTGATGATTGGAGCTTCTCTGGTGGCACAAATGTTGTCGCAGGAGAGAAAACCTGCGCGACTTCCGGAGCCTGCGATAGAGTCATGAAATTCAACATTGTCAGGGCAGAGCGGCGACGAGAAAACGCTCCGCTCGAGGCAACCTTGTTTCGAGTCAATTTTCTTTCATTGGAGGCTGGTATCCAGCTTTCCGCTGAAGTAGTCTTTTGATGGTCGGGCGATCTTCGTGGTCGCCGTTTTTCTAATTTGTTAATACGAAACACGATAAATTAGAAACGCTATTAAGAACAAATCACTATAAAAATATCACTGTGCCTGCAGGGCCGGGGTCGAGTAGTACAACAAGAAATGTCCGGAATTTCCGGGTGAAACTTTATCGCTACTCCAGGGAACTATCATGAAGCCCAAGCGCCACTCTGCCTCTTCCAAATCCACCTCCATGCCTTCGGTTGCCTATCTGTGCATGGAGTTTGCCATTGATTCCAAAATTAAAACCTACGCCGGTGGGCTCGGCATACTCGCGGGTGATTATCTGAAAGGTGCCAAAGAGGGTAAGTACCCGATTATCGGTATCGGGCTGAAATGGAAACAAGGCTACACCTCTCAAACTGTCGATGGCAGTGGGAAGGTGGTGGACTCCTTTAAAAATCATCCCTATGACAAATTCGAAGATACTGGGAAAACCGTGACGGTTACGATACGTCAGCGGGAAGTTGTCTGCCGTATCTGGCATAGCAAGGCATTCGGCATGAGCGAATTGATCTTGCTGGACACGGATCACCCGGATAATCCCGACAGTCTGATTACCGGCCAATTGTATGGGTGGTTTGGCGAAGAACGGGTGGCTCAGGAAATCGTTCTGGGTATCGGGGGTGTCAGGGCGTTGCAGAAGCTTGGCAAGGAACCGGATGTTTATCACTTCAATGAAGGCCATGCGGTATTGGCAGCCCTGGAGTTGATTCGCCAGAAGCGCGAGAAAGGAATGTCTCTGTCTAAAGCCAGGGAGGCGACTCGAAAACAATGTGTGGTCACGACCCATACTCCGATCAAGGAAGGCAATGAGTCCCATCCCCATGAACTGTTGCAATACATGGGAGCCAATCTCGGTTTAAGCGTTGAGGAAATGCATGAGATAGGTGGTACGCCGTTCAATATGACGGTAGCGGCATTGCAATTATCCCGTGCGACGAATGCCGTTGCCCAACTGCATGCGGAAACGGCGGAAAAAATGTGGGAGGAGGTAAAGGATCGTCAGCCCATTATCGGCATAACCAATGGTATCCATCGTGGCACCTGGGTAGATCCCCGCATCCAGAAGGTGAAAGGGAACCCGGACAAGCTGTGGAAGCTACATTCCGAACTTAAGTCTGATCTTATCGAGTTTGTCAGAGCCCGAACCGGAGTCTCTCTGGATCAGGATAAATTACTGGTTGGCTTTGCCCGAAGAGCCGCACCCTATAAACGATCCAACCTGATTTTTTCCGCAGGCAAGAAAGTGAGGGACGCATTGAGTTCCGGCAAAATCCAGATTGTGTTCTCCGGTAAAGCGCACCCCAATGACGACAACGGTAAACGTATCGTTGAAGAAATTTATGGCTACTCCCAGACAATGAAGGATAGCGTGGTGTTTCTGCAGGATTATGATATGGAAATTGGGGCCATGTTGACCCGGGGTTGTGATATCTGGTTGAACAACCCCCGTCGTCCGCTGGAGGCCTGTGGTACATCAGGTATGAAAGCTGCCATGAACGGAGTATTGAACGTCAGTATTCTTGACGGCTGGTGGCCGGAGGCATGTGAGCATGGGCTGAATGGCTGGGCTATCGGTGATGAGCAGGTGGCGGCAACGGCAGACAAGAAAGCTGTGGAAAAACAGGACAAGCGAGATGCAAAATTCCTGGCCGATATACTGCTCAACGAGGTTGTGCCCACCTATTATCACGATATGGACCGCTGGATTACCATGATGCAGCAGAGCATCAAAACGGTGACACCGCAATTTGGGGTAGAGGCGATGCTGAAGAATTATTATAAGAAACTGTATAAGGCCTGATAGTATCGACGTATGCAAATGCACGGCAGAAACTCATATAGAATCTGCCGTGCAGTTCGCTCAAACTAACTTAGAAGCTTGTCTGCGACCAGTCAGGAACGGATTCCAGATAGAACTTCTGGTTGTCGCCACCATGACAACTCCAAATCTGCCATTGTTCTGAGGATTCGGCACTACCACCGGGAATGTCCATGCAGTGACTGCCACCGTTATCCAGATTTTGGAATCTGCCGGATTCATTAACCTGCCATTTCTCAGAATTACCACCATCACAATCCCATAAGTGCATATCATCACCGTTATCGGCAGACCCGGTATTGAAGTCTACACAATATTGGTTGTTGCCTTTGGGTCTTAGTTGACCTTCGGCAGAGTAGACAAAGCGTTGGTTACTTCCATTGCCACAATTCCAGGAAATCAGGTCGCTGCCGTTGGAGTACTGGGCGTTTTCTACGTCCAGGCAATATTGTGGAGCCACCATGGGTTTGATTTTGAAGTAGCCTGGCAAACCGCGGCGTTTTCCCACCAGAGGAATGGAGGATTGGGTCCAGGAAGGCGTTTGGCTCGGCGCATCAATATTCCAACTGATCACGGACACTCCATGGGCGACGGCGATCCAGTTTGCGGCATAGGACGTGTTGGAAAAGTCGCCGGCTGAGCCCCACAGATGCATGATTTGCTTATACTCAGCCGCACGGTTCGCCGTTATCTGATAGTGGTCACCGGCCTTCACGTTGCCACAAAAGAAGTAGGTGGAATTGGAAGCGCTGATGGAATCGATGGTACCGGAAAACTCATCGGCATCTGCGGTATCTATATCCGGACACAGGAAGGTTGCCTGGGCTCCCAGACGGCTCATTAGTGCGCTTTCCATGCGGTCGTTAACATCACCGATATGTCCACCGGTCAGCACGACGATCAGCTTTCCTTTAAGCTCTGAAACGGTCGGCCAGCCAACGTTTTTCAGGGTGTTTCTGTAGTTGGACTGGAAATGTGGGTTCAGATGATTGATCAGATCCTGGTATTTGTAAAAGCGTGCACCGAGCCGGCTGGTGAGGTAGTTCGAAATATACTCGTCAAGTTGCTCGACCTCGGAGGCATACCAGGCATTGAGAGGATCCCAACTGGCTTTCATGTCGACAAACAACACCAGAGGTTGGGCGTTGGTGTGTGAATTCATCCAACTGACAATATCGTCAAGGCAGTGACCTAACTGATCGTTCTGTGCCGCACTGCAATTCTGGTTCTGCGGAGAAGCTTCGTGTGAAACGTAAGGACCTTTGTCCCAGCTCTCCCAGTCACCGCGATCAATAATATCCAGTTCAAGTGTTCTGTACCCTTGATCAAGCCAACCGGTCAGGTTGTTGCCATGTTCAAAGGTGTTGTGTGGCTGAATGTAGTAAAGCTCATCGAATCGATGGCTGTCAGTGGCCGATTTGGCCTGATAGGGAGGGTAAAAGGTGTCTGCTGATACTGAATAACTGACTCCGAGTGCCATCAGGGCCGCAAACACCCTAGGGCAGATCTTGGGCATAATCCGTGTGAAAAACATGGTCTACCTCTGTAGATTCTCACATCAGACGAATAACGCCGCTGCTTTGGGCCCGTCACCCAGGTAATACCCGCTACTCAACGGCATTTCGCTGATGTCATTATTTTTTCCAATGCCCAGAACCTTCAGTATGAGATTACTCTTTGATACCGATGATCCTGGAATGAGCGGTGGCTGCCACGGTGTCATCATGAAAAAGTAACGTGACAACGCGGTGAAGACGGCTTGAAGGTTTTTAGTGCATGGGCGTGCATGGGCGTGCAAGGCCGTGGCAGCGGAAGCCGGCCCTACGTGGCCGATAACGAGACACTAAGTGGCGTAATTTGAGAACTGGTATTCAATGTCATGCAGAAAAATTAAACGTTGTTCAATAAACTTTGCAATTCTCCCGCCACCGGACTAGCCTATTTTTTAGTCAGCTGGGAGTACCTGTTGTCCCGCAAAGGTAACCTGATCAGGCAGTGGCGGAGTGGATGCTGGCCCCTCGAACAGTTCATATAAAGGACTTAACTAATAACAAAATAGAGGACGCCTGATATGCATGTTAAAACAAAAATAAAAATGCTATGTCTCGCCGGATGTATGACCAGTTCGCTGCAGGCGGCAGCTGAGCTGGGCGATTATTCCGCATGGACAACCTTTCTCAATCTGTTCTCGCCGCAATCGGCGAATAATCCTGTCACGTCGGATCAGCGTGACGCGGAGCAATACCCGCTGCTTTCCAATCCCAGTGGTTTTGATGACGGCTTCAGTCCGGGGAACTATCTGGCCTGGCAGACGGTGCAACTACACCCGGACACAGGTGCGGTCTGTGGTAATGGATCGCCCTACAAGTTCTTCGTTAACCGGGTGGCCCATACCAGCAATATGATTATCTACCTGGAAGGTGGTGGAGCCTGTTGGGATTATGAAAGCTGCACCGGCCAGACCGGTATCCGCGGAGCACGTAATCCCAACGGAGTTCCGGACGACTATATGAGTCTGAAGAATCCCGGTGCCAGCATGGTCTCGCCGTTGGTGGTACGTTTACATCCCTGGACCCGCACGGAAACCCAGGGCTGGAATATGGTCTATGTACCGTACTGTACCGGCGACACTTATACCGGGGACAAAGTGGCCGTCTACGAGGACCCGAAAGGAGAAGCAGACCCACTCGTTTGGCATCACAACGGCGTGAAGAACATGCGGGCGATAGTGTCCTGGCTGAAGGACAATATCGAAAAACCCGGGCAGATGCTGGTAACCGGCTGTAGTGCCGGTGGCACGGGAACCCTGGGGAACTATTATCCCATCAGGCGGGATATGGATCCCAGCAAAGGATATATGCTGAATGATTCCGGACCGATCTATCCCGCCCCGGTCACCGGGTCCACCAATGATTACCCCTCATTGCCTTTGCATAATCGCATTCGTGATGTGTGGGGACTGGACGGTGACGGTAACGGGCCTCTTTACTACCTCAAAGGCAAAATGCCCACCCTGGATCTGAATAACCTGGGAACATTGACCACCGCCCTGGCAGATACTTTCCCTAATGACCGTCTTGGTCACACCCAGTTTTGGGAAGATCTGAATTATTCGTCCTACTCTTATGAGCGGTTCTATCCGGATATCTATAACGACCCTGATGCGGACAGCCGTGCAGAGAAGATCCATCAACGCTGGTACAAGGATACCGGCAATCTGATGGCGTCCCTGAATGGCTATGATAACTTCGGTTATTACCTGCCAAGGTTCCGGGGGGTCAACGAAAGCCATTGCACCACCATCATCGAATTCAACAACTCAGATATCCAGGAAGAAGGACTGGAGCTGGAGAACTTCGTTGATAATGTGATCTCAGGCTCCGGCACCGTCATGGAAGCGTCGGAAGAGGATACGGTGACGGATCACAACAAAGGATTTAATTTGCTGTATTGGTTGTTGGATCAATTACTGTAGTTGATATGGGGCGGACGTACCTGTCCGCCCCTTTTTGTTGACTGTCCACTGCTTCTTTGTGGATTGGATGGGACAAGGATAGATCCAGAGCTAGGTCCTCAGGTATTCCATGAGGAACCCAACAAAAATTATTAACCAACCGATAATCGATATATTACTGGTCAGCTTCGAAGTTTCTGCATTTTCTTTCAGATCCTTAAGAAAGTAGGATGGAGAGAAGCTCCAACCGATGAAGACAATTCCCATCCCCAAGTTTACATAGCCAACCCTGTTAAAATCGCCATCCAGAAGATGACTGGAGCCGATGAGTGAGAAAATAAATCCAATAAACAGAAATAGAATCTGTATAAGAGCTTTATTTGATTTCTCGGAGGCTTTGGTTCTCTGCATATATTAATTATCCAAAGTCTTTGGTGGTCTAAGTTACTGGCGCTAAGAATAGAAACCCTTCCAATATTCATCATGTGTGCAGTTGAAGTCGTGAGGAGTTGTTTTTCTCAAGAATTCGTATCTTTCACCAAGTGCTTCATTTGCTTTATTCATTGTGCATTTCGCAAAATCCCGATACTGCCTGATAAACTCCAACTTTCGGTTTTCTGTTATTAGTTTATCCAGGTGTTGCCATGGGTCATCTTTTTGATCAAAGGCCGTTGTCGCTGTTGCTTGATGAAAACGCAATTGCCATTGTTCCGCGGATTTTGTCCAGAGCGATGATCTTAGAGTATGTCGAGTGAAGGTTTTATCTTTTTCAACGCGGGCGGACTTGTAGGTGAGTAGAGCTACGCCTGGCGAAAGTACTGACACTGTAAATTCCTGAGCCCAGATTGAGTGACTTGAACTTTCTAGGGTCAAGTGATGCATAATCTCAGGCTTTGTGTATGCCTGACCTGAGCGGCCGAACTCGATGAACTCCTCATGCAGCAAAGCCGTGAGGCGGTCAGAGTTCTTCCGAATCTCGGGCTGGTGAAGCTCAACTTCAAGAGATTTCAGTAAGAACAGGAGGTGGTTATTGATCATCTATGCCAATAGGACTTTATATAATTCGAATTTCTGCCAGAGCAAATATTGTGGCAGAAATTCGAATGAATAGAGAGTCCACCATGATAGAAACGTAAAGAATCTACTCTCTCTATTCAATCACTCCACCTTATAAATCTCACTCCTCAACGCCTGTAACCGCTGAGCCAGATACTTATCCCGGCTCAATCCGTCCGGGTAGTGAGACATTTTCATTACCTCTTTCACAATTTCAGCTTCCTGTTTTTTGTAGCTGACAAAGCGGGGATCGGGGTGGTCGCGGTATTCCTGCATTCTTGCTTCGCTGAGTTGTTTGTATTGCTCGATCAAGGCCTGACCTTGCTCTTTGGCTTGCTCGGGGTCGGGGGAGAATTTCAACGCAGCGAGTTGCAGTAGAAGGGCTTCGGCAGAAGTGACTTTCTTTTCCTGTTCCAGGACGTGAACTTCGGCCATCAGTTTATCGAACCGCTCCCGCCGTGTCTGATCGTCCAGCTCGTCAGCGTGTTGGATCAGGTCCCGCATTTCATCACGGGTGTGGAACAGTGACTGATATTCTTCCAGCTTTTCCAGAGCCTCTTTGGGTAGCTGTGAACCTTCCTGGGCTTTCGTTGACGGGCTTTTCTGGGTATCAGAGGATTGGGTATCCTGAGCGGCAATGGTGGAAACTTTAGCCCTGGTTGTGGATGGGGGGACACTGGCGGGTGTTTGCGGCTCCGAAGGGAGTAGGGTGTATGCGAGCCAGCTTGCAACCACCAGCACTGCAGTGGAAATCAAAATGCGGATTTTTGTGGTCATGAGCAGTTCCCTGTCTTATTTTTATTGAACTTACAGCTCCCATTCATTATTGCGATTTTTCCAGGTGCTTAACACAGGATTGGCTCACACTTTTGAAGCGTTTGCGTTCCCATTTTTATTCTTCCCCATAACATCCACCAGTTTCTGGTCCAGTGCCAGGATTTGTTTAGCCATGTTTTCCAACAGAATCAGGCAGGTGTGTGGCTGGCTGCGAATCAATGAGGTGAATTCATCCATTGAAACAGCCATCACGGTACATGGCCGTTCTGCAATAACCGTCGCTGTCCGCGGCGTTTGGGTCAAAGCCGCCATGGCACCGAAGATTTCACCGGCGCTGACTTGCCCAACTTCCTGTCCTTGAACGTAAACAACAGCACGGCCGCTGATCAGGTCATAGACCTCTTCTGCCGGGTCCCCTTCCTGGATGATGGTTTCACCTTGTTTATAGTTTTTGAAAGATGCTTTGGTTTCTGGGGCCGTATCAAGGCCATTGCAGCAAGCCTCGGCAAAAAATGCGGATAGCTGCAAAAGATAGTTCTTGAATTGCGTGGAGCCGGTCGCAACCTCTTTAAAGGTTTTCTTGTCGATACGTGATAGGGTGACCGGGGTGACAGCTCGTATCGTGGGAAGAGGGAACCCAGTTAAAACCTGGATACCGACCAAATCTCCTTTATCGAAACAGTAAACGGCGTTTCCTTCGGTGACAGCGTCCAACTCGCCACTTTCGACAAAGTACAGGTAGTCGCCTTCATATTCCCGATAAAGATTGTCAGTCTCGTCGATATCGATAGTTTCGCACACCATTTTTATCGTATTGAAAAGGTGTTGGCTGGCTTGGGTGACGTCGGAACCCAATGCGTTGAGTTTTTCTGAGAAGCCATCAAGAAATTGCATTGTTATATTCCTGTACAGATCAAGTTTATGGGCTGGTTATTGCTTCTCCATCAGCAGAAGGCCTTCCACATGAGTGTTGGCGTCGTCATATTTCTGCAGGTCAAAACCTCCGGCAAAGGCATCTCCCGGTTCTACGAAAATGCCGTTGACTCTTCCGGTGACACAATTGGTACAGTTGATCGAGCCGCTGATTTGTCCATCTAGGACATCCATCGAGGCCTGGGCGTTTTCATAGACACCGTCCATCTGGACTGTCCAGTTCTGGTTGACGGTCATGACATTCAATGCTCCATTGGTGATATCTCCGGAATCGAAATCTATATCAAAGGAACCCGTAACTCCTGTAACGGCACCATCGGAGCCGGTACCAAGAAAATCCGGTGTGGCGGCGAATGTGGCTGTGCCGGTGAGGTTAGCCGTGTTAGCTGCTTCGGCGGTTAACCAATAGACGGTTTCTTCTTTCTTTTCCAATAATGAGGGTTGGTTCGGGTCCTGATAGACATATACGGGATTACTGGGGGAAGCATTCCAGACCCCCCAGCTTATGTTGTTGTGTCCACCAACATTTGGATTAAAGTTGGACAGCACGGCCTCACCCCGTCGTGCCACTTCGTAGTTCCCGAGATTGGACGGGTCAATAAACTCTGGAGGTGGTACTGATCCACCTGTGTATTCCACGTCAGGCACCAGGAATACCGGCTCTCCATTGGCGTCGTAGACAATTTTCATGGTGCCGGACTGGATATAATCGATGCCTCCGAAACCATAGGTTCCGGTCATGATGCCGCCTAACGAGTTCGAAAGATCCGTGTCGGTTGCCGTTGAGCTGGTGGTATCGAAGAATACAATGCCGAACTGCAGGGTCTCATCATTGGTGGTCGTGTAGAACTCAAGTTTGCCCGGATTCATGGTGGACTCCCGCACCCCTATGGGTGCGCCGGAAATCGTCAGCTCATCCTCGATATCTGCAATCAGGCTATTGATGTCGGTAATGTTGTCCTGCAGGGTAATGACCACATCAGTGGGTACAGGCGTCGAGCCGGGTATGTCGTGGTAATATTGGAGGCCGAAGTTGACAGAGCCGGCAGTGGAGTAATCATATGACGCTGGTGCTTGCATCGAAATGATCGTGGCCAGAATGACTTCACCTGGACCGGTAATGACAGCTGACCCCAGTGTAGAAGTCGTACTGATCTGATTGAATTCGTCTATTGTCAGACGGGGGTCATCAAGTGATGCGGTGGTCAACGGGTCAGTGCCGGTGAGGACGTCTGTCAGGTCGGGGTTGGTTTCAGTGAAGTTCAGGTCTTCCGGCGGGTTCAGCTCATCAATGGGATTGGTGGTATCCAATGCAAGAACAGGTTCTTCCTCAAACTCCGTTTGATTGGTTTGTTCCTGCGTATCGGTGAACTCTGAATTGGTTGTGTCATTGGGGGGACGGCTGTCTTCGCTCAGATTGGACGTTTCTCCCCCTTCCATGGGGTCGCTATTGTCCGCGACAGTGGTTCCACCATCCGGATTTTCTCCCTCTGTTGTCGATTCCTGGTCAGAAGATTGCTCGTCGGAAGATTGCTGGTCTGAGGGAGGTGGATTGGTCGGCGCTCTGCGTGCCTGATTGCCTAGCAGAGGAAGGCCCTGTTGCAGTTGTTGTGGAGGCTCGGCCAGTCCTGTGGGTGTCTGGCCGGGGGAAATTTCCGCATAGCTGAAGGGAACGTCCTGGCCCAGGTTGAGCTGTCCGGCGGGATTTTCCAGTTTGATACCTCCTTGCCATACCGCGACCAGCAACTTTTGTCCGATGACTTCCAAGGCCTCATAATGCGTGCCGCGAATTCCAATACTGGCCGCGTTGGTGGAAACTTTATAAGTGTCACTGCTGCCTTTACCTATGGACCCAGTGATAGTTCGGAAACCTCCTTCCAGCAGCTTCATGACGGCAGCACCGCCTTTGGCGTCATCCCCAGCTTCATATTCTTCAATCTGGAAGCGGGTGTTCTCGCGGAGCGTCATGACGGCCTTATCGGTAAAGCGTAGCTGTACCATTGAATCGCTGCCGGTTGTTAGCGTATCGCCCACATAAATAATCGAACGCCGTGCCAGCTCTCTCGATTCCCCCTCGTTGTCGATGGCATTGGCTGAGCCTTTGGCCATGATGACCTTTGCCGCTTCAATATTAGCGGCTTCCACCTGTTGGCAAAGAATGATCAGGCTGACCAACAGCCAGGTTGAGCGGGTAATCAGTTGCACATACATGGCACAAAGTCCTCTTATGGCACTTTCTTTTGTCGCACTCTCTTTTATCGCACTTTCTGTGTCGCACATCTTTCGTATCGCGCTTGTCTCTTGTTTCTCGTTGCGCTTTTCTGGATCTATCAAAATTTCTTACGGATTCTGAATTCCCCTTTCCAACGGGAGTAATCATACAGATCCAGGTTGCTCATATTCTTGGTGTAAGCCAGGTCCGCGATAAGGCTGAGGTCCTGTCCGAATTTCCATTCACCCCCTGCAGTTGCCTGATACGAATCGTCACTGCGTGTTTCTCCGAACACAGGATGCTCCGCCTTGTAGTGGGCGAAGTAACCGGAAGCGCCAAGGTAAGGCGTCAGAGTGGAAGATGCCTGATAGCGAATCTTATAACCGACACTGTTGAAATCCTTGACCAGATAAGCTCCCCCGTCCGTTCGTGGATTTTCGGTGCCTGTAATAAAGGTCAGAATGTGAAGGAACTTGTCGTAAGGTGCCAGCACCGCGAGGCTGATCGCGGGCTGGTAGGCATTCAGTAATTCATTGGCAAAGGAGTCTTTGATGGAAATCCCTGTATAGAGATAGGTCAGGGCATGTTCGCCCCATTGCTCTTTCCACTGCCCAAATAATCCGGAGCTGCGCTGATAGTCCTCTGAATCAAGCAAAATATGTTGATAGAAAGGGCCGGCTTGAAGTTCACGGTTGGTCAGAGAATGTTTCCAGAATCCGGAGAGTCGAAAGGTGTCCAGATCGTAGTCACTGTTAACGAAATTGTGTTTGTGGCGACTATCAAAGGTGAGATTGGCGGAATTGATCTGTGAAAACGGATGGCCATAACTTAAGTTGGTTAAGACCGTGGCATAGCCGCTTTCTGATTCAAGAGCGGAATCAGGCAGTTCGAACAGGCCAATAAATCGCTCATTGGTGGCATTGTTGATGTTGCTGTCGTAACCGGAACCAATATCTATATAAGCGCTCCAGAGCTTCTGCTGTTCATCCTGCCGATCTTCAATAGCCCTCAGAAACCTGCTGATATTGGTTTTGACCGCAACAGGTGGTTGGTTGGCGAGTACCTGTTGAAATTGTTCTCTCGATTTATCGTATTGTTTTAACTGATACAGCGTGCGGGCATATTCCAGTCTAAATCTGTCCTGTTCAGGGTAGAGGGCGACCAGTCGTTCGAAGATGAATTGCGCCTCGGGATAATGTCGGGTTTCTAGCGCAGACAGCCCAAAATAGAAATCAAAGTTTGGATCTCCCTCCATCTCATCCAGATGTTCAGCGCCGAACTGATAGGCTTCCTCATACTTGGAGCTGGAGTACAACTCCTTCAGGCTGGTGTTAATTGAACTATGCTTTATTGAGTCTTGGGCAACACAGAACAAAGACCAGGTGGCTGTAACTATCACCAGCAGGAGGCGTAGCAGGCGAAATTGCGGCGAAGTGATCATCCCTTTAGCTATCCATGTAGAAAGCCTTCGATGCCATTAAGTCTAGAAAGGGTAGATGATTTTTCCAGCAACTCAGTGAAACTGTTCGTAGCCTGTATGTAATTGTTCTGGCAGTTCAGGTTAATGAAGGGTTGCAGGCCTCAAAGGGATACAGCTGGAGACTCCCGAAGGAGATAGCGGATATCAACATTTCAGCATTCTCTAAACACTTGCCGGTCGTGCTGATTGCTGTACTGATCATGATCTGGCAATTGACCACTCAGGTGGGCGACCGCTCTATCCTGAATCGCCTTGACTACATCTTTTACGATTGGCGCGCTCAACTGGGGGCTTTCTTCGCTCCTCACAACGTAGGCGATGATGTCGTACTTGTGGATATTGACGAAGACTCCATTCTCCATGAAGGGCGCTGGCCCTGGAGCCGAACCAAAATGGCAGACATGGTGGCGAAGTTGAAGGAAGCTGAAGCCACGGTGGTAGCGTTTGATGTTGTATTTTCCGAAGCTGAGTCGATCGATTTTCTCTCGCCGGAAAGCGTCAGCGTTCCTCTCAGTCAAGAGGAACGCGTCCTGTTGGAGCGACTCGCCAAGAACTGGCGTGCTGATGATTTTTTTGCTCGGCAGCTGATGACTCTGGATGCTGTGCTGGGATTTTTCCTGCACACCAATATCTCTGTACAGACAGGCGTTCTACCTGATTCGCTGGTATCACCACCACCCCATCATGTGCTAATACGGGCAGTCGGCCACACGGCACCATTACCCGTGTATCATGACGCAGCCGCCGCTTCGGGGTTTGTGACAACCTTTCCGGATGCTGACGGTGTTATCCGCCGTACACCACTTTTAATGGAGGAGAACGGCAAGGTATATCCATCCCTGGCATTGGCGGCTGCCATGGCCTATCTGCTGTTGGATGATATTGATACCAGCTTTGTTCCAGTGGGGGATATTGAGGCCCTGTCACAAATCACGTTAACTGATTTGCCGGTGAATACTGACGCTTTGGGAAGAGTGTTGATTCCGTATCAAAAAGGGAGAGGGCAGTTTCGTTATATTCCGGCATGGAAAGTTCTTGCGGGAGAGCTGAAAGCGGGAGAACTAAACGGAAAACTGGTATTTGTGGGGACCTCCGCCATCGGGCTGGCAGATCTGGTCAGTACCCCCTTCGAAACGTCATTCCCAGGGGTGGAAGTGCAGGGACTGGTGGCACAGTCATTACTTTCAGGCGTATTTCCGCACCGACCAGTATGGGAGCCCGGAGCCTTGTTGGTATTTCAAATCCTGTTTTTGTTCCTACTAATGTGGGTATTTGCCGATCGGCGACCGGTCGCCATGGTGCTGTGTTCCACCGTCATCAGCCTGTTACTGGTTGCAGGCAATACAGCCGTATGGAGCCGTGGCCATCTTGAGTTTCCGCTGGTGAGTACCCTGATCATCGTGCAAGTCATTTTCGGTTGGTATCTGGTGACCGGATTCATCAGCGAATTTGCCACTGAACGACGTCTCCGGGAAATGTTTGCACAGTATGTCCCGCCGGAACATATCAATCGAATGCTGGATAACCCCGAGCATTATTCGCTGGAAGGTGACAGCAAGGAACTGACGGTACTGTTTTCCGATATCAGAAGTTTTACCACGATATCGGAGCAACTTTCTGCCTCGCAGTTGAAGAATCTGTTGAACATTTATTTCACCCCGATCACCGAAGCCATCTTTCGTAATGACGGAACCATCGACAAATATGTGGGGGATATGGTGATGGCTTTCTGGGGGGCTCCGGTTGATGATCCACGTCACCGGGAAAAAGCCATTCTGACCGCCATGGAAATGCAGGCGATTACCCGGAAAATCTCTACGGTATTGTCCGTGGAAGGGCTACCCCATATCCGGGTAGGAGTAGGCCTCAATACCGGGGTGATGAACGTGGGGGATATGGGCTCCAAATACCGCAAGGCATATACCGTGCTGGGCGATGCGGTTAACCTGGGTTCCCGGCTTGAAGGGCTGACCAAGTTTTATGGGGTGGACATTCTGGTAGGCGAAAACACCATTGAAGGAGTGGAAAATATTGTCTTTCGATTCTGCGACCGCCTACAGGTCAAAGGCAAGGACGTCGCTATTGATGCTTATGAGCCATTGGGTGAAAAAAGCGGCCTGTCGATTGAGGTGATGGAGCGCTTGAAACAGTACCGTCAGGCTATCCAGTATTACCGGGAGAGGTGCTGGCAACAGGCGGATGACCTGCTGCATAAGCTACAACTGGAAGAACCTGATTGCCGACTGTACCAGCTATACCGGCAGCGGATTGAGCAACTGAGGAATACTTCCTTACCTGAAGACTGGGACGGTGTATTCCGTCACACAAGCAAATAGCAATGAAACAGTCTTTGTGGGCAGAGGCCTCAATCTATCATACCTGCAAGTTGTCGGGTCAGTTCGGTAGCTGAAATCTCCTGGCACCCGCTGACATTCTGGCCTGCCCATAAAGGTGAAAAATCTCCTGAGCCATTTCCCTCTGCTGCAGATCTCAATGGTGCCACAGCGGGTGCGGCCAAGGGAAATGGTGCCACTGAGGAGCTCATGGGGCCTGTTTCCCGCATGAATCTGTTCACAATTCCCCTGGCAGGCTTGCCGGAAAATACATTGGTCAGTGCTGTATGGCGGGCTCCCTCGGATTTCAAAGCCCGTCTGTGAATAGCGGTTGTTGTGGCCTCCGGGCATAACAGATAAGCCGTACCAACCTGAGCCCCAGCTGCCCCCATACCGAGTGCGGCAGAAACTCCCTGATTATTGGCGATACCACCCGCTGCAACCACTGGTACACGGACTGCATCAAGTATTTGCGGCAAAAGTGCATAACTTCCCATTTGAGTGGTGATGTCATCTGTAAGAAACATCCCCCGGTGGCCACCGGCTTCCAGTCCCTGGGCGATAATCACATCCACCTCTCGTTGTTCCAGCCACAGGGCTTCCTCAATGGTGGTGGCCGAAGCGAGAATCTTGGCTCCCCAACCTTTGACCTGGTCCAATAACCCTGGTTCAGGTAGTCCGAAATGAAAGCTGACTACAGGTGGGCGAAACGCTTTGAGGACATCAAGCGACTCCTGACTAAAGGGCAGTCTGCCGGGACCGGAAGGAATAGAGTCCGTATCAATGTTGAACTCCCGGTAATAAGGAGATAGGACATTTTTCCATTGCTGCTCTCGTTGAGGATTTGGCTTGGGAATCTGATGGCAGAAAAAATTCACATTGTAAGGACGATCTGTCGCCTGTCGGATGGCCTCCAGTTCTTTTCGCAAATTTTCGCTGGTCAGCATCGCGCAGGGGAGGGAACCCAAACCACCTGCGTTGGATACTGCAACTGCCAGTCGATGATCCTGAACTCCGGCCATGGGGGCTTGAATGATGGGAAGCTCAATCCCCAGCAGGTGTCGAATACTCATGGAAAATTCCCTCCAATGGACAAAAAGGTCATGTATCACAAGGACTCATGTTAGCGAAAAAAGTTCCTGTATCCACCATAACGGAGAGTCAGGGTGGCTGATATTTGGAATAGATTTCCTGAATGTGTCTGAAATGGCTGACATCAGTGTCCGGCCAATCGGACGTATCTGACAGGTTGTATTGGAGAGTATCCGAATATCCATACAGTCAGGCGAGATACTCTGATTTCCGGCACTGCAAAATCGTCGTGATAGTCATCTAATATGCTGAAATGTTTGGAATTAAATGTTCGTGGACGTCGGGTTGCTTTGGGCTGAGTCGATCACTGATCACTGATCACTGGGCATTGGCCCTTCTCACATCACAAGAACAAGAAGGATTGAGACATGCTACTCAGTACGACGACACGAACCTTGGTTATGGGTGTTTCTATTTCTCTACTGGCAGGATGCTATGAACTGAATACCCGGCCTGATTATCTGGTGGGTGACATGAAAGTTACCCACTACGATGGAGTGACTGATGATTTATTAACTGCCGGGCTCGGCGTCAGTGGGCTGCAGGGAGCGGCACCGTTACCAGCAGACCCGCTATATCCCACCGTCGAAGAGCTTCGGAGATTGGCGATATACAATAACTACCGTGCGTTGATGGATACGACGACGTCAGGAGGTTTTGGCCGTCTATATGGCCCGAATATCGCTGAAGGTAAGGTGCTCTCCAGTGGAGGAAAAATTCCCGGCAAAGAGTATCAGGTATTAACCGATGAAAGCGGACATGGGCAGAACGTCACTGTAATGGTTCAGATTCCTGACAGCTTTGATCCTGATAACGCCTGCATCATTTTGGCTGCATCGTCAGGATCACGCGGTGTTTATGGGGCCATTGGAACCGCCGGGGAGTGGGGGTTAAATCGGGGGTGTGCAGTGGCTTATACCGATAAAGGCACTGGAAACGGTATGCATGATCTGGATTCGGATCAGGTGACGTTGATGGATGGTACTCTTGCCACCGCAGACACTGCCGGCAACCTTGCGCAGTTCAGGGCAACTGATTCCTCTCTCGACGAATACAAGGCTGCCTATCCCCATCGTGTTGCCTATAAACATGCTCACAGCGGCTTTAACCCGGAGAAGGACTGGGGGCAGTTCGTGCTGCAGGCGGCGGAAGTGGCGCTGTATATACTCAACCTGCCTGAAAACTATGGCCGGCAGGTATCAGAGGATTATGTACTACGAACCCTGACGGCGGAGAATACATTGGTTATCGCTGCCAGTGTTTCCAACGGAGGCGGGGCCTCGTTGAGAGCCGCGGAGCAGGATCGGAAAGGTATCATCGATGCGGTAGTGGTATCGGAGCCCAATATCACACCAAAGGCGGAACTTGCAGCCCGGATATCCGTGAAGCAAGGGGATATGCTGTGGAACCATGTGGGGAGGAGCCTGATGGACTACACCTCTCTTCTCGATCTGCTTCAGCCCTGTGCAAGTGTCGGTGCAGACCCGTTTGCAGTCCCTGCGGGAAGTGAGGCGCGTTGTCTGGCTTTGGCTGAGGCCGGTTTGCTGCAGGGAAGTGATATGGCTGAATTGGTGGCGGATGCACGACAGCAATTGCGGGATTATGGATTGGTACCGGAGCAGGACTTCACCCAGCATGCGAACAATACTATTCAGGTTCCACAATCCATCAGTGTCACTTATGCAAATGCGTACGGACGCTTTGGCGTTTCTGACAACCTGTGTGAATTTTCCATGGCCTTTACCGATAGTACCGGCAGTCCCGCAGTCGCGACCCAAGCTCAGCTGGCAATGGTGTTCGCTGGCGGTAACGGGATTCCACCGACGGCAGGCGTTCAACTCATCGACAACAAAACGGATTTATTAGACCGGCTTTCAAGCTCAGATCAGAATCTGGCGGGCCACCTCTGTTTGCGACACTTGGTGACTTCCTCGTCGCCTGAGGCGAAACGGGTGGCAAGAGGCATCCGTTCAATTGAAGCCGATCCACGGAAACTAAAAGTGCCGACCATCATTGTTCACGGGCGGGCAGATGCGATCATTCCGGTGAATCATGCTTCCAGGCCTTACGTTGCCATTGCTGAAACGCAAAGGTCCTCTCAGAATAATCTTCATTATGTGGAAGTATTGAATGCCCACCACCTGGACGTCCTGAATGGACTGTTTCCCGGGTACCAGACACGCTATATCAGTCTGCACTATTATTTCTCCCAAGCTCTCGACATTATGTATTCCCATTTACGGGAAGGTGGTCCGTTACCGGAACATCAGGTGGTTCCTACCCTCCCGCGCAGTGCGACGACCGATAGTATCGAACTGACTAATCTTCCTCCCATTCAGGTAACTGCGTCGCCGGACTGTGTCATCCGGTTTGTGAATAACTCAGTCCGGATTCCCCAGGATTGCCGTTGAGTTTGTCCCGCTGAGCTGATCTGAAAGCCGCTTCTTATGCGGCTTTCAGTGTTTATCATTCTTCTTGTCTGTCGAGGAGACCTTAGCCGCCATGACTGGTCTCATTCCATCCGCGCTTGATACATATCATCCGTGCTCACGCATTCTCACTTCAAGCCGGAATATTTCCTTCTATACTTAACGTAAGTGCCTGATGAATAAAAATGAGATCACCGGCGGTAGGCATAATTCCAGCTTTACGTTCAGGGGTGGAGATGTCCGACAACATTCCTATGCAATTTGCCGAAGAGAACGGTGAGTTCCGCTCGGAGTATTCAGAGAAATCCTGGCATATCCTGATCGTGGACGATGATCAGGATGTTCACGAATCAACGGTCTTTGCCCTTCGCCAGGCCCGAATTCTTGATCGGCCACTGGCATTTGATCACGCCTACACGGCGGCAGAAGCCATTGAAAAGCTGCAGGAACGACAGGATTATGCGGTGATCCTGCTGGATGTGGTGATGGAAAGCGAGCATGCCGGGCTTGGGCTGGTCAAAATTATTCGCCAGGACATGGGCATCACCGATTCGCGTATAATCCTCCGAACAGGACAACCGGGTTACGCACCGGAGACCGAGGCAATCCGTGAATATGACATCAACGACTACAAGAATAAGGCTGAGCTGACTCAGGCCCGCCTTTACACCACACTGACCGCATCGATTCGCACCTATTCCCAGATCACGGCTCTGGATGCCAGCAAACAAGGTCTGGAAATGATCGTCAAAGCCTCCAGTGAGCTGATGTCACTGCGGGGGTTTCATGAGTTTGCCAGCGGCATCATTACCCAGATTACCGCTTTGTTGGGAATTGTTGGCGACAGCCTGGTGTGCCTCAGGAGCTTTCCCAACCACCACGGTGAGCGTCAGGAAGACGACCCTTCCGAAAGACATTTTACGGTGATTGCAGCATCCGGGCGTTTTGATCATAGCCTGAATCGTCATCTGCAGGACATCAGTGACGAAAATATGCGGCGGTTGCTAACAGATGCCATTCAACAGCAAGCCCATGTTGTGGCAGAACACGCTACCGCATTGTTTTTCGCCAACGCCAGTGGTGACGACATGCTGGTCTACGTGGAAATTCACCGTCCTCTGGAAGAAACGGAAAAACAACTACTGGAAGTCTTCAGCGCCAATATTTCCATATGTCTGGACAATGTGGTGATGGTCGAGCGGCTGCATCGCTACGCATATTACGATTCATTATTAGGTCTGCCAAATCGACTGTACTTTGCCAGCCAGATTGACGAAGCGATTGGGAAAGGCCGGAAATCCCTGCGCATTGTCTTGCTGGACATCGATGGCTTTAGTGAGATCAATGACACTATCGGCAGCAAGCTGGGAGACAGCCTGTTAAAGATGGTTGGCGATCGTTTATGTTTCGCCTTTGGGCCTGAAGTTCTGGTCACAAGAATGGCCGGTGATCAGTTCGGGTTGATCGGAGAGGAAGCTGATCTTTCTCCTGATCAGGTGAAAGGGATATTTATCGAGCCGTTTAACGTTGAGGGTAACGAGCAATTGATATCGGTGACCCAGGGATGTCTGTCACTGTCAGAGTCAGGTGATTCTGCCAATGAAGCGATAAAACGCGCGAGCATTGCACTGAAGAGGGCTAAGGAAACTGTTCGGGGTGACAGTGTCGAATTCACCCGGGAAATGGAAATCGCGACACAGCGCCGGGTCAAATTGCTCCAAAGTCTCAGAAAGGCTTTTGATTACCGGAACCTGTTTCTCGCCTATCAACCCCAGGTCAGTTTGCAGGATGGCCAGTTAGTAGGGTTGGAAGCGCTAATGCGCTGGCGTACGGACAGCGGAGATATGGTTCCCCCGGATGACTTTATTCCCACGGCAGAAACCTCCGGTCTGATTGTTCCACTGGGAGAATGGGCATTTGCCCAGGCTCTGGATGAACTGGGGCATCTCAGTAAAAAATTCGGAGTACGTGTGCGTATGGGAATTAATGTATCCCAGGTACAGTTCCGCCATCCCGGATTTATTGCATCCTTTGCCTCAGTGCTGGAAAAAGCCCAGGTGGACCCTGGCCTTATCGAGCTGGAGATCACAGAGTCGGTCACCATGCTGGATCAGGATAAAGTGAAAAAAATTCTGAACCAGTTAAAGACATTGGGATTGACGATTGCCATTGACGATTTCGGTACCGGTTTTTCATCACTGAGTTATTTGCAGGAACTGAATGTTGATCGGCTGAAGATCGACAAGTCTTTTGTCTCCAAACTTTCGCAGGAAAAGCAGAGCAAGAGTATTCCTGAAATGATCATTCGCCTGGGACAGCAGTTTGGATTGGACGTGATTGCTGAGGGAGTGGAGACCCGAGATCAGGCAGATCTCCTTGTACAAATGGGATGCCCGGAAGCACAAGGGTTTCTCTATGCCCGTCCAATGGACCCCGGAGGGACGGAACGCTGGATTGAAAAGCACCTGGGCAAGGCTAGCCCTTAATCACCATGACGAATGTGCAGGGCGAAAACTCGCAAGCTCAGGGTCGTATTCGCCGGGGCTGGTCGCTCAAGTCGATTCTGTCCTTACAATTCCTGGTTGTGGGTGCCTTACCGGTGGTGGTCACAGCGCTACTGATTCTTTTCTTGTACAGCCCTCAGGTCACCGAAAACTTTAAGCAGAATCATCTGGCGCTTTCCCGCGCGATTGCCGGACAGGTCGGGGAACGACTGGATAATGCCGCCAGTGATCTCCGGCTTCTGCTGTCGCTGATGGAGCGGGAGACCTCTCCTGCTATCCAGCAGCATCTGATGGATAGCTTTGCAGGTAGCGAGTCGATATATGAAGCTATTTATTGGACAGATAAAAATGGACGGGTGACATTTGTCGGTTTACCACCGGCACAGCGCGCTCACCGCTTGGATCTTATTGCCCGCAACCTTGGGGATGAGGAGTTTTTTACCAAGGCGATTGTGTCCGGAAAGCCTTTATGGTCAGAGATCTATATGTCGACAGTAGGGGAACGGCAATCCATTGCCTATGTGATCCCTACCAGTGAGGGGGCTTTAATTGGTGAAACGGCCGTTGATCAGTTACCGGGCCTGATTAAAGACATCGCCGCAAGACACCAATTTACCATCATGGTATTGGATCAGCATGGTCACTTGATCATCCGGTCAGATGCGGCGTTGAGTCCACTAAGAATTGATATGACCGGAAATGAACTGGTCAGGCGTGCCTTGCAAGGTGAATCTGTCAGTTTGCCTTTCTCGATTGACGAGCGCAGTCTTTTGGGGTCTGGAGTTGTTATGGATTCGCCGCCCTGGCTGGTGATTTCTGCGCAGGAACAAAGTGCGCTCGATGAAAGCCGGCAGCCTTTATACAGCTTTTTGGCAGCAGCGATGATTGTTGGGCTGATCGGTGCCGCGATCATGGCGAGTCTGGTTACCCGCTTCTTAAGCCAACGTTTTGAAGTGCATGCCGCACTGGCGCAGACTCTCGCCGACGGAACCTATCAACTGCCTGAACAGGCGCCAACCCGTGTTCGTGAGTTCGACAGACTGGGAACGGATCTAGTGTCTACAGCAAGAGCCATCGAGTTAAGGGAGCGGGAAATTCGCGCTCTGAACGCTGACCTTGAAAAGCGGGTTGAAGCCAGAACCCATGACCTGAGCCAGACCAATGCGGAACTGAAAAGCGCCCTGCGTAACTTAACCTACACCCAGTCTGAACTGGTGCGTTCGGAAAAGCTGGCGGCATTGGGTGCCATGGTGGCGGGGATTGCTCATGATCTGAATACTCCCATAGGTAATGCTCTGATGGCCGGCTCATCGCTGCAGGAAGAGCTTGGCCAGGTCAAGGAAGCGGCTCGTAGCGGTAGTCTGACCCGGACTCAATTTGATGACCTGTTGCAACATACTCACACCGGCACGGATATTATTGTCCGAAATCTGGAAAGAGCATCGGAACTGATTCGCAGCTTCAAACAGGTGGCGGTTGATCAATCCAGCTCCCAGCGTCGCCCTTTCGAATTGCGGCAGGTGCTGGAGGAAGTGATTACCACTTTGCGGCCCGTGCTACGAAAATCTGTGGCAGAAGTTCACCTGAATGTTCCTGCCACGATACAAATGGATAGTTACCCCGGACCTTTGGGGCAGGTGGTCACCAATATCATCCAAAACTCGTTAATTCATGGATTTGAAGGTAAGGAGAAAGGGAGCATTGATATTGATCTGATGACGGTCGATGAGGAGATGGTGGTTTTCAAAATAAGAGACGACGGTGTCGGTATTCCTGAGGATCGTCTAAAGAGTATTTTTGATCCCTTTTACACGACGAGAATGGGACGCGGTGGCTCCGGTTTGGGGTTGCATATTGTGCATAATCTTGTTCAGAACGTATTAAGAGGGAAAGTGAAAGTAACCAGCACGCCGGGAAAAGGCGTTTGTTTTACTATCGAACTGCCCAAGGTCATACATGGGAATCAAGTGTTGAATGTTTGACTTAGTGTGAACAGGCCTAAATACACCCGATAACTATCCACGGCGGGAATTTCTATGGCAAAGCTAGAATTTCAGGCGATCTCCAAGCATTCCGATCAACCGCTAGAGGTATTTCTGCCTAATCACCACAACGGCTATACCCCATTGGAGCCGGGCTCCTTCCTGGAGTTTGAGCATTCATCTTTCGAGCCGGTTCCCTGGTATGCCATGTTGAGGAACATTCGCATTGCTCATGGTAATCACCTCTCGGGACGAATCTGTCTGCAAGTGGACGAGGTCACCGGCATGGCGGATATCGTGGAAACCTAGGACCTCTACCGACTAATAGTTTCAGTGGCCTGATGGTAAACTCCCGCCCATTAATGCAGTTATCGGAATGAACCAGATGCCCAAACTGAAAAGTATCCATCATGTTGCCATCATCTGTCAGGACTACAGCAAGTCCAAACACTTTTATACTCAAATCCTCGAGCTACCGATCATTCGTGAAACCTACCGGGAAGCCCGAGACTCCTACAAACTTGACCTGGCCATCGGCGATCACTGCCAGATAGAATTATTTTCTTTCCCCGAACCCCCTCCACGCCCCAGCCGTCCTGAAGCCGCCGGCCTGCGCCACCTGGCATTTGCCGTCGACGACCTGAACCAGACCATCGCTCATCTGGAATCTCACGGAATAGAAGTCGAACCTGTCCGGGTAGACGAACTCACCGGAAAACGGTTTACGTTTTTTCAGGATCCGGATGAATTGCCGTTGGAGTTGTATGAGGCGTAGAGCGAATTTCTAATATGCAACTCCATAGCTATTTGTTACTAGACTATCTTTCAGATGCACCTTCACGCATAGCGCAACTGTGTTCGGATAATATTGAGTTGATTTTTAATTTGCCCGCGCATCGCTTGTCGTTTGAAGAGCTAATGAAAGAGTTGGACTCTCTATACAAAAATGGACTTATTGACACTTTCTATGATGAAGAAACAATAAAGAGTGGCATGCCCTCCGAACAATCAAAAGATTGCTTCATTGCTCTTACGGAAAAAGGGGGAGCTTGCTGGGAATCGAGATTTGAACCAGCTTGGGAAAGCTATCTGTCTATAGAAGAAAAGTATAATGAAAATGGTGAATTAAACATAAGAGTTGGATGTAGCTCAGAAGACCTTATTGAAAAAATTCTGTTGCCTATTCTTAAAGAAAGGCATTTTGAAATATCTCTTATGCGCCCATGGAGTGCGACATACTGGAAATTATTAGATATTGGTTATGTTGCATCACTTCGCGTGCCTGATAATACATTTGACGATAAATATTTTGTACAGCATTTAGGGGTATGGAGAAGAAACTGGGATTTCTCAAGCAATGATCTAAAGCTAAAATAAAAGTCAATTCTCCCCCTGAATAGAGGGTGTTCAAAACTCTGTGACTTGGCTGACACAGAGTTTTGAACACCCTCTCTTTAAGTCACTCGATAATCTCCTACACATCAATCTCAAGCCCCGTCTGAACCTGCTATGGCCTTGAAACGGATCAAGAAAGAGAGCATTCAGCGATTGACATTAGCTGTCCACGACCCTAAAATTATACTGTATAAAAATACAGTATTTGATATTGAGTGGAAGAGTTATCTGGTCATAATTATTTGCATCGTCGTCAATCGAAATTGTTGACTATTCGATGTCGTGCGTGTGAGAAGCTAGAGTGAAGAGAAATTAATTGGATGCAGATATCGCTTATTTCGAATAGTCGAACTGCTCGGATAAATAAGCTACGAATGCAAATAGATGAGAGTTTCTTTTAATAACTCTCCCGGAGATCGCCGAGTCGAGCTATGACGATAGCAGCGGGTTATGCTCCACAAACATTAAATCTGTGGCCATTAATCAAGGAAACAGGGAACATTTTTTTGGATAGAAGGACGAAATCATGATGATTAGAGTACCCACGATGGTTGGGGGGAGAGCTTCTGTACTTACCATCAACATAAGGAGAATTTTTTTCGGCACGCTATTACTGTTAGCTCCTGTAGCAGCTTGTGGCGCTGAAAATGTTAACCTTCCTGGTCGATATTTAACATATCAAGATGCCACAGCTGCGGTTAAAAGTATGCCGAAAGATTCGAGTTATGTCGGAGGTACTCGTACTTGGCATGGAGGCGTGGCTCTACGATATTTTGGGACTTACTATAATGGTCAAAGTATTACATATTGGGCCAGTTTTTACGTCGATGGCACAACTTCCTGTCCAGAGGGAGACCAGTTATATTCTGATAATTCCTGTCATCCCGAACCAGAAAATGAGCCACCTGTTGAGTGCGGTGGAACGAACCCTATCGATGTCTCTAATGGTGTAAAACATCAAAAGGAAGTGGACTATTTGGACGGGACCACCGGTTTGCTGACGTTTAGTCGAAACTATTCCAGTTCAATTGGCGGCTGGCGGGATAATCACACCTCCAGTATTGAAAAGATTAATGCAAACAATCAGATTCCGTTTGATGCCTTTCTCAAATTGACTGATAGTGAGGGCAGTCCCACTCTTTTTCTGGCTCGTGGGAATTCAGAAATCGGTATAACCTACGTATCGAATAGTCCTGTTCACAGCAGCATTAATATCGACGAATCAAACAGTAAATCTGTTATTGGTGAAGATGGTATTTCAAGAACTTATAACGATCTAGGCGCACTGATACGGACCGAAACGGTCGGGACAGGTGCATTTGCCAATTATACCTATGAGGGACAAGAGACTACTGTAACAGACTACTTGGGAAGAGAATTACACATTACCAGAGATAGCGAAGGTAATGTTATTGAAGTTGTCACCCCTGCTAATGTCACCATCAATTATGAATATACCAATGGCAATCTAATCTCGCTTTCCAGTTCCGCTGGCATATCCAAGCAATACCACTATGAAGATGACCGCTTTCCCCATGCTTTGACAGGTATTACTGACGAAAATAGCGTGCGGTTTGCAACATGGCGATATGATGAGCAAGGACGGGCTATCAGCTCAGAACATGCAGGGGGAATGGAAAAAGTCACACTGGCATTCAATGCCGACGAATCCACAACGGTGACCAATGAACTCGGGAAAGAGACAACCTACCATTTTGCTTCGTTGTATGGTCAGAATAAGCCAACCAAAGTTGAGGGACATGCGTCCGCTAATTGCATTGGGGCTAATTCTTTCTATACCTATGATTCCAAAGGATACAAGGATCTCGTAACGGATTGGGATGGAAATGTCACCGACTACGACCTCGATGACCGTGGTTTGGAAATCCGCCGCGTCGAAGCCAAAGGAACACCGGAAGAACGCATCATCGAAACTGAGTGGCATGCGAACTTTCGACTCCCCATCAAAATCACTGAGCCGGACCGGATCACCGAATTTTCCTATGACGATAGCGGCCGACTGCATACAAAGACTGTTAAGCCAGTGGTAATTAATTGAGTAGACAGTAACGCAGTTCCTCAGATGAATAAGCTGCACAACCAATTAATTTAGAAGAAACCATCGGTTCAGTTTTAGCTGGGCTTACCAAACCTGCGAAAAATATATAGGAAGTGTTCTGTAGTGAGCATAAAAAAACTTATAGCGCCTAATTTAACGCCTGCAACCAAATTGGCTGCAACCATTATCGTGCTATTTATATGTGGCGGTAGTTCACTTGCTTTTGCGGTAGAAGATATTGTTTTACCGGGAAAATATTTGGATTACAGTTCTGCCAGTAATGCGGTTGCTTCAATGCCTAAAGATAGGAGTTATGGAGGTGGTATATGCTGCGGCCATCATGAGCCCGGATATAAAAAAGCATATCGAAGCGTAAAGTATAATGGTCAAGCAATCTCCTATTATGCTTCGTTTTATTATCCCGAAAGAACTACATGCCCCAGTGGCACAGTAAAATATTCTGATAATTCCTGCCGGCCTAAACCAACCGATCCTCCACCACAGGCATGTGCCGGAAATCCGATAGGTATTGCCAATGGTATGAAGCACCAAACTGAAATTGATTACCTTGACAACCTCTCGGGGATACTCACCTTTACAAGGAGTTATTCGAGTTCAACCGGGGCTTGGAAGCATAGCTTATCCAGCCTGGTCAGCGCTTATAGTGCTGAGGGCAAGTTACCTTTTAGTGCATGGGTATGGTCAACGGATCACCAGGGCAATCAGTCACTTTACCTTGCCAGGGGTAACTCTGAAGATGGCGTCACCTATGTTTCCAATACTCCTGTTAGTGAGGGGCTTAGTGTTGATAGTGGAAGTGTCGTTAATATTGATGGAGAGGGTGGGATTCGTAGACAGTATAACGCTAACGGTGAGTTGATCCGGGCAGAACAGTTAAGCAGCGGGAACTATGTAACATACACCTACAATGAAAATGAGATTATAGCCAAAGATAATCATAATAGAACTCTGCGGATCGGGATTGACTCTGATGGAACTTTGCGGAGTTTGACTACACCAGATAACAGTACGTACACCTACACTTATGCGGGCGATAATTTGGTAGTTGCAGCTCACTCAAATGGCAGTTCACGAACCTACCACTATGAGGATGAAAGATTTCCCCATGCACTCACAGGTATTACTGATGAGAAAGGTGTTCGCTATGCCTCCTGGACTTATGATGACCAGGGGCGAGCCGTAACTTCTGAACACGCTGTTGGTATCGAGAAAGCTATTCTAGTGTTTAATGGTGATGGCTCAACTACCGTTACCAATGAATTGGGTAAACAAACCGTCTACCACTTCCAGTCCGTATATGGTCTGGATAAACCAACGTTTGTGGAGGGAAGCGCCTCTACAAACTGCTTGGCGGCTAATTCCTCCTATACCTATGACAGCAATGGCTATAAAGATCTGGTGACAGACTGGAAAGGCAATGTTACCGACTACGACCACAATGACCGCGGCTTGGAAACCCGTCGCATTGAAGCCAAAGGAACGCCGGAAGAACGCATCATTGAAACTGAATGGCATGCGGATTTTCATCTCCCTATAAAAATCACTGAGCCGGACCGAGTCACTGAATTTTCCTATGACGATAACGGCCGCTTGCGCTCAAAATCCATCAAACCTGTGACCATTAATTAGGGAAACAGGGAACGTTATTTATCAGATAGAAGGACGAACTCATGTTGATGAAGAAATCCATTTTGGCGACGGCCGTTGCCACGCTGTTGGTCAGCTCGCCAGGCTGGGCTGACCGCACCTGGAACTATACCTATAATGAATTGGGACTGATAGAGTCCACTGATGGTCCTCGTACCGATGCCACAGATATGACCAACTATGGCTATGACGCAGCGGGCTATTTGACCTCGGTCACTAATGCCTTGGGCCAGATTACTACCCTTAGTGATTACAACGGCAATGGCCTGCCTCAGAAGATTACTGATGCTAACGGCACTGAAACCCTGCTGGAATACAACTGGCGTGGTCAGGTCATCAAGCGCACTACCCAAAGTACCGCAGGAAATGCAGTGACCAGCTTTACCTATGACCCGGTAGGCCAGTTGACGCGGATTACCCTGCCAGATAATCGCTACTTGGATTACACCTATGATGGCGCCAGACGGTTGACTGGCGTGAGCAATGGCGCGGGCGAAAAGATCGTCTACGAACTGGACGCCATGGGCAACCGCACCAAAACCGAGATTAAGGACGGGGCGGATAACCTGTACAAACTGCAGACCCAGGTGTTCGATGAACTGGGGCGGATGATCAAGAGTATCGGCGCCGCCGGTCAGGAAACCCGATATGGTTACGACACAAACTCGAACCTCACCAGTATTACCGATCCAAGGTTGAACACCACGACACAGGCTTTCGACGCCCTGAACCGGTTAATCAAGATCACCGACGCGGATCTGAAGGACACCCAGTACACTTACGACAGTCAGAGCCGGATCAACAGTGTCACAAACCCCCGTGGCCTGACCACTACCTATGAATACAACTACGCTGGGGACAAGGTAAAAGAAATCAGTCCGGATACCGGCACTACGACGTTTACCCATGACGACGCAGGCAATGTCCTGACCCGTACCGACGCCCGTGGTGTAGTCACCGAATACAGCTACGATGCATTGAACCGTTTAACAGAGGTTCGCTATCCGGCCAATCCCGGTGAAAACATCCACTACAGCTATGATGACACCAGCAATGGTAATAAGGGTATTGGTCGCCTCACAGGTATCGCTGATCAGTCCGGGAGCATCGTCTACCGCTATGATGACCGTGGTAACTTGACCCAGGAAACTCGGGTGGTGGAAAGTCAGCCATATTCGACCCATTACTTCTATGATCTGGCTAATAAGCTGACCAGGGTCATCTATCCAAGTGGCCGGATAGTGCACTATGACTACAATACCCTGGGGCAGGTGAACCAGATACGGACCCAGGAGAATGATACTGCACCGATCCAGGTGGTGATTCAGGATGTCAGCTATCTGCCCTTTGGTCCTCTACAAAGCCTTACCTATGGTAACGGTGAAATCCGTACCGTCACCTACGACCAGGACTACCAGCTCACACATATCCAGAGTACGGTACTGGACCGTCAATACGGTTATGATACGGCAGGTAATATCGATGCGGTTACAGACCTCCTGGACAGCAGCAAAAACCAGACCTTCCAGTATGACGCATTAGCTCGCCTGACTCAGGCTAATGGTGCCTATGGTGCCCTGAACTACGACTACGACGCGGTGGGTAACCGGACCAGCCGGACCCAGCAGAATAACGGTCAGACTATTAGTGAAACCTACACCTATGCCAGCGACAGCAATCGTCTGTTACAGGTGAACAAGGATGACAACGGTACCTCAAGCACCCGTACCCTGTCATACAGTGACGCCGGCAATATCACGTTGGACAAAGATACCCAGCGGGAATTGGCTCTGACCTACAACCAGCAGAACCGTCTGCAGGAAGTGAGCAAGGACGGTCAGCCATTGGCGACCTACGTTCACAACGCGCTGGGACAACGAGTCATAAAAGTGGCCACCGACCCGACGGCTAACCAGCACTTCCATTACGATCAAAATGGTCTGTTGATAGCCGAATCTACGCCTATGGGCTCTATCACCAGAGAAACCATCTATCTCAATGGCGTACCCGTTGCAGTTGTTGTGGCTGAGAGTCTGAATACGGCTCCCAGTGAGATTATCATCGACAATACCAGCTCAGGAGTAACGGTCTCAGGAACTTGGAGCACCTCCACTTGGTCGGCAGATCGCATCGGTGAAAACTACCACTATGTGGCAGCTGGAAACCAACCTGCGCGTTTTACCTGGGATACTCCGGTGGCGCAAGGTCTGTATAGAGTGTACGCCTACTGGAACAGCGCGAACTCAAGGACTTCCCGCGCCGCCTATACGGTGACCACGACGACGGGACCGCAAACCGTCGAAGTTTCTCAGCAGACTGGCGGGGGGCAGTGGAACCTGTTGGGGACTTTTACCTTAGGTACTAACGCTGAGGTGTATTTAACCGATGAAACAGACGGTTACGTGATCGCAGATGCCATCAAACTAGAATCAGCAGAGTAAACGGGTAGGGATACATGAATAAGCTGTTCAAAACTATTATCAAAACATTCGTATTTTTCCTTCTGTTTCTCAATGCAGAAGCGTTTGCAGATAGCCAGATCTACTATATCCACACCGATCACCTGGGCACTCCCCAGGTGATGACGGATCAGAACCAGAATGTCGTATGGGATATTGATCAGACCCCTTTCGGGGAAACGGTCAATGAATCAGGAAGCGTTGTCCAGCCTATGCGGTTTCCGGGGCAATATTCTGATCCTGAAACTGGGTATAGTTATAACTACTATCGGGATTATGATCCGAGTTTGGGGCGATATGTTCAAAGTGATCCGATTGGGCTGCGAGGCGGGCTGAATACTTATGCTTATGTTGGCGGAAATCCAATATCCCGAATTGATCCAACTGGAGAGGTTTTGTTGTGCTTAGTGCCAGGGATTGGCTGGGCCGTATGCGGCTCTGCCGCAAGTGCAGCCGCAGCAGCTACTGTAGAAGCTTGCGCCTTGGTGGGGACTGCTGCTTATACTGCATATCAGACTGCAAAAGCTTGGGGGGCATATAATGAGTCAGACGGAGGCGATGTCAGTAATGATGAGGGAGATGATTCAGAGGCCTATGATGACTATTGGGACAGTCTGACAGATAGAGCGCCAGAGAGATCAAACCCTTACGATGTTATACCAAGGTATGATGAAAATGGTGATCTTAAAGGCGCTACCACTTATGATGAGAAAGGAAATAGGCACCAGCAACATGAATGGGGTGATAATGTCCGTCATGGGGAGGGCTACCACGATTATGATAACTCTGGGTCTAATGGTGGATTTGGTAAAGGCTCAAGAGGCGATCATATCAGTTACTAGGCGTACAATATGTATACATATGTTAAGGATACCAATGATATTGAAAACTTTCTAAGGGAAGTAAGTTATTTTCATGATGCTCTTGTAAAAGAGCTATCGTGTGCTGGTCGGGGGTTCGTGGACAAAAATTTGTTAATGTACGATGACCTAAATCCATCTGACTGCCGACTGGTCATTCAGCAGCAGTCAGATCAATCCCCTTGTACAGAGATTATATTTGAGAATATATCAAAACTAGTTTTTGAGCCCTCGGTAATATTAGAGCCAGAGCTAGTTTTTGAAAAATCTCGAATTGTCTTTAGCTTTACTTCAAGTCGGCGTTCAGTAATTCCTCAAATTGTTGCTGACTCCATGAAGTACAGAATTTTAGGTAAAGACGTACTTGGGCGTAATTTGCTTTACACAAACCCTATTCCAGTTGGAGACGCGTGCCCCCCAAAAGTTCTCAAGGATCATTGGGTTGAATGTACGAAGTGTGGTGAAGTCTGGGAATATGCTGCATTAGAGCGAGCTAATATCCAATGCGGAAAATGTGGTGCCGTATATACACTTGAAAATCAACGGACTTAGTAAGAGTTATGAGCAGCGCCCAAGGGAGTTCAAAAACTCTGGGATGGTAGAATAACGGGGTTGCGTCTTATAGTTTACATGCTCTTTTTAACAGCCCCAGCAGGTAGTGTTTGCTGGGGCTTTGCACTCCACCACCAGGATTGGGCAATGGGGTCGCGTCTTACAATTTACATTCTCTGGGGAGAATAACGAGGTCGCGTCTTACATATACCTTCCCGCTTCGAAAGTCCCGACACCCCCCCTGTCGGGCATTTAACTTAGATTGTATTGTCCCTATCCAACAACCGTCACTAAAGCCACTCCAGCCTCCACACTATTCCAAACACCCAACCTCATCTTGTTCATCAGCCTATTAACAAGTCATTATATCTCTTTACCGCCGGTCTCTGGTTAGCGACTAAGAGACCGCCGCGTAAATGTGTAATCAGGAAGCATAATTAAAGAATAATAGGATGAAGTATGAACAAATCATTTTTTTCGATAATACTGGGAGTACTACTGGTGACGCTGCAGTCACTGAGTTATGCGGCAACCGAGGCGGGGTTTACGATCCGTGCTGGGGATCAGGAGGTGCAGTGGACTAAGAGCCAATTATTGAATCATCCAGCCAGACAACGACTGACAATTCCCCTTCTCAACTATCCGAATGAAAGTTTTTCCGTTGAGGCTGTCCCACTCCCTGTGCTGTTACAGGAGATAGACCTTACAGATTCTTCCGTGCTGATTTTCACCTGCCTTGATGGGTACTCCGGAGTGCTGGAGAAGAAGTATCTTCTGAATGAAGATCCTAATGCTGCCCGCGCATATTTGGCGATAGAGCCTGACGATAAAAAGTGGCCGCCATTGCCGAAGAGTGCGAACCCCTCCAAGCTTAGTGCCGGCCCTTTTTATCTGGTGTGGAGTGGCCCTGAGAAATCGGCTATTCCTCCGGAGTTCTGGCCCTACCAGCTTAGCTCCCTGGATGTGGAGGATGACTTTGCCAGTTTGTTCCCGGCGTTATTGCCCTCAGGATATCTTGCCGCCAATGATCCCGCGCGAAAAGGGTTTCAGGTATACAAGGCACGGTGTATGCACTGCCACCAGATTAACGGGCAGGGGGCGGCAAATCTGGGGCCGGACCTCAATGAACCGATGAGTCCCACTGAATACTTCAACGAGACCGCATTGAAACAATTTATTAAAGACCCAACGTCGGTACGTCAGTGGTCCGATATGAAAATGGTGTGGGTGAAGGATAATATCTGGCAAGACGAGGAGATAGATAACCTCATTGCTTACCTGAAGCACATGGCGGATAGGAGGTCCGACATGAAACAGGCTGCCAATTGAAATCTGTGGTCTGAAACGATGTGACATAATGGAGGAGGCCTAAGGTTTGGTTACAGGCCTTCCTCCAGTACCTCTTCACTTACCAGTCGATATAACCCCTCTCTGGATTCCTTCAGATATTGGGTATACTTACCAGAATCCTTCAGCTGTTTAAGACCACGATTAAAGCGTTTCAGCCTTTCCGGGCTTTCTGGTTTCAATTTGGAAAACAGCATGTGCATGGTGGTCAGAGGTTTGAGGGGGTGGGGGTTATGGGTGATTTTGTTGGCTTTTTCACTGGGAAATATGTCGCGAAGCTGTGCATAGCCGGCTTCAACATCGGAAGGGAAGATATCAATCCTACCCGCCAGGAGTTTTCGCCAGTTCAACTCATCAGAGTGGACCCATTCGATTTTAAACTCCCCGCGTTCAGCAGCGGTGACAAACTCCGCACCGTAGTTGTAGCTGTTCGTTCCGCCAATAGTCAGCCCGCGAAGGTCTTTCAGCTTTTGCCACTCAAAAGGCTTGGATTTTAAGTGAAAGAAGACATAACCGTATTCCCCAATGGCATTGCTGTACAAATGATGGGCTTCCCGTTCAGGTTTGTGACTCCAGGCAAATGAGCCGTCGACCAACCCTTGTTCGGACATCAATATCGTGCGTTTCCAGGGGAAAAACTGGAACACCACCTCGTCGCCGGCGGTCTCAAAAGCTTCCCTGACAATCCGGGCTGTCACCCCGTAATGCTTTAGCTGAGGGGAGATATACGGAGGCCAGTCTCCGGTCGCGATTGTGAGTGTCTCAGCCTTTGCAGGCAAAGCGCTCAGAAAAAAGCTCAATAATCCCGCTAGTACAATACCTATTCGATCGATTAGCATCATAAGGGTGCTAAGCCTGGGGCTTAGAGGTTGGGAGTACGCCACTAAGTATAGGCTCTACAATGGGAAAATGTCTGAAACCGCTATAATTTGCCGCACTTTGGTCTGGCGAAGTCATTAACCTTTAGCAGTATTTCAGCAAATTTCCCTTGGTATATACCTCTATCAATGTCTTTATTTAATGGTTGCTATACTTGCTAAGGGCCTGATTGCCAGGAGTGTCATTGATGTCAGTACTACGTTTGGTTTTACTCCCGTGTTTAATCATGCTGTTGTCACGGACGGTAATGGCCGAAAAAGTTGAATTGATGATCGGTTTGACCACCTCCGGAGGCGGGCACTATTTCGTTGATTTGCTTGAACAATCCCTTAAAGCCCAGGGGTATGATGTATCTCTCAGAGTAATTGAGGAGTTACCCCAAAGCCGTGTTGTTTACATGGTCACTCACGGTGATTTGTCGCTTACCTGGCTTCTCCAGACCAAAGAGCGGGATGAAAGCCTGGTGCCTGTGCATGTAGGTCTCACAAACGGCCTTATAGGCCATAGAGTGCTACTAATCCCTCCAGAGGCTCAAAGCCTTTACGATCAGGTGAATTCACTCGCCGATTTTCGGACGCTTGGTAAAGTAGGGGTGTTCGGGAAAGACTGGTTTGATGTAAAAGTGTGGAAATACAACCAGTTGAAGTACTTTGAACGTGAAGGAAGCTGGGAGAAAGCTTATAAGCAGGTAGCTTCCGGCAATCGAGGGGTGGACTACTTTTCCCGGGGAATATTTGAAGTGGTGGAAGAAGCGGACCAACATCCATACCTGAAAATTGAAGAACACCTTCTGTTTGTCTATGACCGGGACTTCCTGTTCTACCTAAGCAGCAGTGCGGCACACTACAAGCAGATCATTGAAGAAAGTCTGATTGCGGCCAGGGATAGCGGTTTAATGCAGGCACTTATCAATAAACACTGGGAAACCTCTTTCGACAGATTGGCTCTTGATAAGCGCGTTCGACTCAACTTGAATACTCCCTCTGATTAACTCTGCAGGTCTTGTTACCTCTGAGAATATAAGTCTCTCCCTAGCGATAGAAAACAGCTATCTAAAAACTGTACGGCTTCAACTTTTACCTGATTCGATTGATTGGAGGAGGAATAAAGTGAACTTAATCGGTTTTTGTGCGTAATCAATGAGCTGATAGATTAACCTGCCCATGTTCGTTGAATTCTGATCAAGGAGTTTTGCTATATGATCATCCTTCACCATCTTAATAACTCACGTTCACAGCGCATACTCTGGATGCTGGAGGAGCTGGAGTTACCCTATGAAATCAAACGCTACGAACGAGATTCCAAAACCATGCTGGCGCCACCCAGTCTGCGTCAGGTTCATCCTTTGGGCAAATCGCCGATTATTTCTGATGGGGAAGTGACCATGGCGGAATCTGGCGCCATCATTGAATACCTGGGGCAGAAGTACGGTGATGGGCGGTTAATCCCTGAAACCGGCAGTGCCGACTATCGTCAATACATTTACTGGATGCACTACGCCGAGGGCTCGTTGATGCCTCCGCTGCTGCTAAGGCTGGTGTTTGAAGCCATTAAAAGTAAACCGCTACCGTTCTTTATTAAACCCGTCGCCAGGAAAATCGCCGACGAAACCACGCGACAGTTCATCGCTCCCCAGATAAAAACTCATTTTGACTACGTGGAAAAATTTCTGGGAGAACACGAGTGGATGGCGGGGCACAAGCTGACAGGGGCTGATATCCAGATGAGTTTCCCCTTGGAGGCTTCTGTGGCGAGGGGAGTGGCAGACAGTTATCCGAATATTACCGCCTATGTGAAACGCTTTCAGGAGAGGCCGGCCTATCAAAGAGCCCTTCAGGCAGGGGGGGATTACGATTATGCCTGATCTGGAGCGGCATCCCAGGGAGGGCTGTCTCCACCCAGCTGCTGCTGCAAAAAGTCGATGAATACTTTAACTTTGGCCGGTAAAAAGCGGCGTTGTGGAAAGACCGCGTATATGGCGTGTAGAGGAAGAGGATAAGCCTCCAGCAATGGGATCAGGGTGCCCGATACCAGATCAGGGCCGACGATGAATGTCGGCATTTGGCAGATACCGAGACCGGCCAGAAGCCCGTTCCGTATCGCTTCACTGTTGTTGACTTGGTAATTTCCTGACGGCTTTATTTTGATGGGACCTTCCGGTCCCTTAAAGGTCCACTCGCTGCCCCCGCGGAAATAGGAATAGGTCATACAATTATGATTCGCCAGATCCTGTGGGGTCATTGGCGAGCCGTGACGAGCAACATAGCCCGGTGAGGCGCAAAGGACGCTTCGACAGGGGGCGAGTCTGCGTTGGACCAGGCTGGAGTCGGGCATATGTCCGATGCGGATAGCCATGTCGAATCCTCCGTCGACCAGGTCCACCATACGGTCTTCCATGATCATATCCAGCTTGATGTCAGGGTTTTCCAACAAAAACTGAGGGACCACAGGGGCGATGTGAAGACGGCCAAAGACCATGGGGACATTAATGCGCAAGGTGCCTTGTGGGCGACCCTGAAGGCGGGTGATGGCGTCTTCCCCCTCACGGGCCAGGCCGAGAGCTCTTTGCGCATAGTCATAATATTGCTCCCCTGCTTCGGTGAGGCTTAGCCGACGGGTAGTGCGGTGCAACAGACGAACTCCGAGACCTTCCTCCAACTGGGAAATGCGTTTGCTGACAGCAGACTTGGTTATCCCCAATCGTTTTCCGGCACTGGAGAAGCTGCCGGATTCAATGACAGCAACAAATACGGGAATGGCAGAAAAATGTTCCATAGAATAATAGTCAACTAATTCTCAACAATAAGTTTCCGCTTGAATGGATTATCGGTCAATGAAAAACAATATAAAGTGCCGAAATAGCCATTTTAGAGCGGATATGAATTGATGAAATTGTCTGTTGATTGGGGGCTGGCGCTGAGTGCCGGCATGTTGTTGGCAGTGATGATCGATGTGAACAGCCTGTTGGCTGCTCACAGCTCACCCATGACAGCCTCGTGGATTGCCCATGGCCTTGGAGCGGTGGGGGCCTTCATTCTGGTTCTGGCTTTCAGAGCCAGGCAGCAGTGGCATTGCAGGGCGGAAGAACTTGAAAAGGCTGGACCGGATAAGAAAATCAACAGTCCTTTCTGGTCTTATCTTGGAGGAATTCCGGGAGCTTTTACGGTGGTTTTGGCTGCTGTGACAGTGAACAGTCCGATTGGGCTGTCAGGATCTCTTGCGTTGATGCTGGTTGGACAGGTTCTGTTTGGAATGCTGTGTGATTATTTCGGGCTATTTGGAATACCCAGAAGGCAGCCGGCATTGAAAGATCTGAAGGTGGTCGGCTGCACGCTATCCGGCTCCGGGTTGATTATATTTCTGGGGGCATGAAGGATGTTGGGATATATCGCATTAGCTTTGCTAAATGGGGCATTCATCGGTGCCAGTCGTGTCATAAATGGCCGCTTAGGACTGTCGACAGGAGCAATGGGTGCCTCCCTATGGAACCATGTGATCGGTTTTTTGTTTTTGGGGGTTATTCTGACTGTTATCGGGGCCTGGCAATTTGACGTCGATATTCTATTTCCTCAAAGCTATTTTGGATCGGTGTGGAATGCTCCTTACTATGCGTATTTCGGCGGGTTTATGGGAGCGCTGTTTGTCGCAATGAATAGTTTTGTATTGCCTCGTATCGGCGCAATTCAGACCACTGTACTGGTGGTTAGCGGGCAAATGCTTGCAGGAATTTTTTTGAATGCCAATATGGAGTCTTTGTCACTTATTTCGGGAAAAATGGTCGGAGTTCTATTAATTGTGACCGGAATATATATTGGAAGAAAATAGCCAACCTGATAAAGCTCGGAAAATGACCCGCCTAGTTCTCAAAATTGATACTCCCGCTAATTTACAAACCCTCATGATTTCAAATACCTGCTGACAACCCTACTATTTGTCTAATCCTAGTAGAAAAGGTCTATCCCGCGGGCTAGAGGACCTGGCCGATTTCAATAAATGAACTGCGTTAATAGAATGCCCGCTCTGTGGTCTAGCGCGCATACGCAACCCCACAATCAACTAATACAAAAAAGGACTGACTTATGTTTCGCAAGAAAGCAAGAGTTGGAGTATTCATAGGGACCGCGTTAGCTGCTCATATGGCGCAAGCCGGTCTCCCGCCAGTGAAAGGGACGTTGGATGACCGTCCTGTACATGCGTACGAACATGTTGTCTCATCACGGCAGCAAACGGAATTGCCGCCACCAGTGATGACTCCGGAAGAGTCCAAACAGACTCTGTTCCCCATGATGGCCTCCAAGCAAATTGTGGCTGACTGTGATTCCCAGGGGCTGTCGGCGCTATCAGGGTCAGCACTGGTCAGAGCGATCCAGCAAGTGGATACCAGCTGCATCAATGATCTGTTCCAGGCGCGTGGTACCCTGGCTCACGATCTCTTCCAGGAATCCAAGATGATTTCTGTTGCCCAGGGTATGGCCAGTGAAGCAAGTCGTTACCAGGGTAATAACTCTAATGGTATGGAGCAGCTGATTCTGTATCTGCGTGCGGGATACTTCGTGCAGTGGTATCACCAGGATGAAGTTGGAGAGTACGGTAACGGGCTCAAGCAGGCATCTGCAAGCGCAATTTCTGCCTTTATGGACCGTGCCATGGGCTTCCTTCACCTGCGGGAAAATGCACCGATCCTCGGTGAGGCGCTGACCTTGGTGGATAGCTCCGCGAATCAGGGAACCTTTGTATATGACACGGTAACCTGGCTGCAGCTTCTGCAGGACAGGGCGGAAGTTGAAGATGCTTATGCCCGTGCGATGAACAGCATTTTCACGATCTATTTCCGTGGCCATAACAATGAGGACTTCAAGGCGAAGGTATTTAACGATTCTCGAGTTCCGAGAGCTTTATACCAGCTTATTCTGGATCATGGGGCATGGCTCGATGGCGACAATAACTACCTGGTATTGAATGCGGCCCGGGAAATGGGACGCTTTATGCAATATGGCGGCATTGGACAGCAGGTGGGCGATTGGGTCGCTGATTTGTTGCAGGAGTATCCGCTGTCCTCGAACCCGAATATCTGGTCATTGTTGGCTGGGGCCGTGGAGCTTTACGACAAAGAGAACTGTGATAAGTACGATGCCTGTAATGTGAAGGACCGTGTAAAGGATGCGGTATTGAACATCTGGCACGACTGCAGCTCTACCATCAGAGTCAATACTCAGGCCATGACGGCTGCACAGTTGACCTCTGCCTGTGAAACGTTGGGCAAGAGAGAAGCCATATTCCATGACAAGCTGAATACCGGAAATCAGCCGGTGGCTGACGATTTCAACGACCAGTTGGAGTTAGTGGTCTTTAAGAGTAGCTCTGACTACAAGGACTTTGGTTGGTTGTTATTCGGTATTGATACCAACAATGGTGGCATGTACCTGGAAGGAAATCCGGCGGATCCGAATAACCAGGCGCGGTTTATCGCCTATCAGGCGAGTTATGCGCCGGGTGAACACCATGTATGGAACCTGGAACACGAATATACCCATTACCTCGACGGTCGCTTCGATCTTTATGGAGACTTCGAGACCGGTATGACGGTTCCCACTGTATGGTGGACGGAAGGTCTTGCGGAGTATGTCTCCAAGGAGCATGACAATCCGGCTGCGGAGGAACTGGCCAGAAAAGAAAAGGTCGCACTCTCAGAAATTCTGCATAACACCTACGACAGTGGTGTCGACAGAATCTATCGCTGGGGATACTGGGCCGCACGCTATATGCTGGAACAGCGCCCCTCTGACACCACCCAGATTCTGACCTGGTTCAGAGCCGGTGACTTTGAGAGTTTTGATGCATGGTTGAACTCCCTTGGCCAGCGCTATGACGCTCATTTCGCCCAATGGCTGGAAGCCGTTCTGAATGGTGACGACGGCGGAGATGATGGGGGCGATGACGGCGACGACGATGACGGTGATGATGGTGGAGACGACGGCGGTGATGACGGATCTGATGATCCTCGCGCATTGCAGCCAGGGAAGCCGAAACACCTGGATGCGGGAGCAGGAACTCAAGCCTACTACTACATGTTTGCCCCTCGTGGAACTGACCTGCTGCACCTGTTGACCAGAGGCGGTAATGGTGATGTTGAAGTCTATATCAAACACGATGGCTGGCCGACAACCTCTGACTATGACCAGAAGTCCGCATCAGGCAATGCGAACAACAGCTTGCAGGTATCTTCACCAGAAGGCGGAACCTACTACCATGTCTTGCTGACATCCAGCTCCGGCTACGACGATCTATGCGTCACCGTTGGATTGGATGAAGAGCCGACTGATTGCGGCGGCGGAAGCAGCTCTGATGATTCTGATCCTCAGCTGACATCGGATCAGGTCAGAAACGGTCTGTCCTCTGAGTATGGTGAGTATTTCTGGTTCTACGTCCCGGAAGGCTCTAATTATTTTGAGCTGTCGACCTGGGGTGGTTCAGGCAATGCGGATGTGTATGTGAGCAACTCCGGATGGCCCGATGCGAATAGCTACGATCAGCGCTCTAACCGTGGTGATAACTATGAAAAAGTTCTAGTGAATAACCCGGTTGGCGGCACCTATTACCATGTATGGGTGAAAGCCGAAGAAAGCTATGACAATCTCAGCCTGCGGTTGGTGCTGAGATAGTATTGAAACTCCGGTGGGGGAAACCCTGCCGGAGTCTTTTTGAAAGGTATGATTTTCAGGTGGTTTCCCGAAGAATAATCTGGGTTTCCAAAATTGATTTTTCCTCCAGCTTTCCTTCAATCAGCCTTCGTGCTGCTTCATGGCCTTTTTCAAGACATTGTTGATACACCGTCGTAACCGCGGGATGATAGGTTTCCGCTTCCGCTATCCCATCGAAGCCGGCGATTCGGATATCCTCGGGAATCCTGAGGCCTGATTTCAAAGCAACCCTGACAGCCGTTAAAGCGATCAAGTCACTCATGCAAAGCAATAATCGCGGTCGAGGGTGGTAGGCCAATACTTCTTTAACAGCCATTTCCGCATACTGGGGAAAGTTGAACGGAATGGTCCATATGCGTTCCACCGGTATTTCCTGCCCGGCATCTGAAGCCGCTTGCAGATAGCCCTGCAGTCTGCGTCGGCTGATGGATTCCGATTCACTCAACAGTTCTTCCGGGGTAATCCGGCAGACGCGGTCGGTTTCAATCAGGCGGAGTCCCAGAACAGCAATCTCCGTTTCATCACCGATCACAGACTGGGTGAGGTTATAAGCACCTCCGAAATTATCCACGTTGACCGAGCCGTAGGGCTCATGATCAAAGTCTACCGTGATCATCGGTTTATCAAGGATCGCAATGCGGTCAAAAATTTCGGGATCTCTGGGAGAGCCGTAAAAGATAAAGCCGTCAGCGAATCCTTCCATGTTGGTCTGAGGGCTGTTGGCATCATTGCCTGGAATCAACAGCAGGTTAAGATGATTCTGAGCCAGAATATCTGCCACACCTTCCAGGAACAGATTCGCTACCGGATCGGAAAAGCTATAGCTTAGCGAGTCGCTCAGAACCACGCAGATATTTCCTGTCTTCCCTTTGCGCAGCATACTCGCCGCCGCGTTGGGGCCATGATAGCCAAGCCGTTTGCATTCACTCAGAATACGTTCTCTGAGGCTTGCGGATAATTGATGTGGTTGGTTAAAGGCGTTGGATATGGTGGCAGGAGAAACCCCCAATATTTTGGCGATTTCCTTTTGGCTGATTTTTCGGGAATGCGGTTTAGTCATTTACCGTTACTTGGTTAGTAATCGTTGCTTCTTATAAGGCAGTGTAAGGGCCTGTCAAACAGTGATGGGTCATATACTGGTCGTAAAGATACTTTATGTGTCTCTGGTTTTACAGTCGGATCATTCATCCAATCTGAGTTTTCTGGAATTAAAAAAGGCAGGACACACATTGTGTTGTGGTCCTGCCAAGGCTTTTCCAGGAAGACTTTTATTAATGGATATGGCAGGTAATTATCAGAACCAGATCTCCATTTGAGCACCAAATAACCAGGTGCCGCCGTCATATGGCGTGTTGGCAAAAGTGTCTTCTTCGAGGGAGTCGCCGAATCCGTTCAGATCATCATCCCAATCGATATAGGAGGCCATGAAGCGGATTTCCGGACGGTTGAAGAAGCCGCTGTTGGTATCCAGTTTGAATGTGGGGGCCACAGTTACTTTGTAGAATCCGCCGGATGCTTTTTCAGATCCTTCTTTCAAATCCATGTATTGGTAGGTGGATTCGTACACCATTTCAAAATTCTGGGTCAGTTCGTTGGCCAGGCGTACGTTGAAGGATGCCCAGGTAGCTTCGTCTCCTTTGGCATAACGGTCGTCGCTGTTTTCCACAAACAGGGCTGGAGCAATGCGCCAGTCGTCGCTAAGGTCAGTGACCATGTAGGCAAATGCCCGGACTGTGCTGGCATCTTCTGTTACATCGCCTTTTGCGCCGATCGCTTTAGGCTCGCCACCCAGGCCTTCACCATAAATGACACCGGCTTTGGCAAAGCCGCTATCCAGATTCATATGATAGGCCAGAAGAGTATGAATACCGTTGGTGGCCAGATCACTGCCGGTCTCGTCATGGTCAGGAGAGGTCATGGCACTGAACATGAACTGCCAGTGATCGCCAAAAAAGTTGTTAACATTCAAAATGTAGTTTTCGATATCTGTGTTGGTTGACTCGACATCATCGAAATCCCGACCATACAAGGAGATGTGTGTCTTCCAGCTGTCCGTCGGCTTGACGTCATAAATGCCCGCACCAGTGCCGGACAAGAAGGTGATATCTGAGTCAAAAAAGTGGATATCGTAATTGTTTCGGTCGAATCGTTTGCCCGCCCAGAGCGTCGCGTCTCTGAACGCCCCATTGAAGCTTTTTAGATTGGATAGTTCTACGTAGGCCTGGCGAACGTTGATTTTGCTTTCATCAGAAGTCCATTCATTTTTGGTCTCAACGCCATCGGCCACCATCACGGTATACCTGGCCTTGCTGCCATCATCATGAACAATATTTTTGGACAGGGTGATTTCAACGTAAGTGTCATCTTCCAACCCAAGGCGCCCAACTGGGCCGTTATAGCGACCGGCTGGCGTCATATAGGGGCCAGTGCCCACTGCACCATGTTGCTTTTCATCAAATAGCAATCCGGAGCGAGCATAGCCGTGGAACTCAAAGGAGTCTGCGGTTGCTTTTGCTTCGGTTGATGTTTGTTCAGCCTTTTCCAGACGTTTCTCCAGTTCAGACATTTTGGCTTTTATGTCGGAAAGCTCGTCGGAAGCGGCTGTGGCTTGGAAAGCCATGGATGAAATGAGAGGGATGCTCAGCGCTAGTAGAGTCTTTTTCATCATCGTACCTATTAGATTTATTGTGTGGTTCTGTTCGGACGTTGTGTTCTTCCATCAAGGGAAGATGTGATGAAATTTAACTAAAACGATTTAGTTAAATCAACATTTTTCCTCATGTTTTGAGCTTTTGTTATCTGGGTAAGAGCTGCTGCTATTATTTATATTATTGATACATATAAATAAATTATATAAATCTGATTGGTGTTTGTTTTTCTAAAATATTTAGATAAAAGCTAAATATTTAGGTTTTTTAATCCTAGATGGCTTTGGAGATGGCTTTGGAGATGGGTTGGATGAGTCTCATGACGCAAGCAGGTATGATGGAAGCCAGAAAGAAACTGAAGCAATAAATTGAATCGCTAAAAACTGGTAAGTGCTATGAATCTGGAAATACGCCCCATGAAGTTGGAAGACTATGACGCGGTCATTCGTATCTGGAATGAATCGGAAGGGCTTACCATGCGTGACTCCGATTCGCGGGAGGCTATTGGTCGGTACCTGGCACGCAATCCGGGGATGAGTTTCGTGGCGATTTGGGGAAGCGAAGTTGTCGGAGGTGTTCTTGTCGGGACCGATGGACGCAGGGGTTATCTGCAACATCTGGCGGTGGCGGGTTCTTATCGTGGGAGAGGGATAGGCAGGCAATTGGTGGCGGCTGCCGTTGATGGTTTGAAAAAGGAAGGTATTGAGAAAACGCACTTGTTTGTGCATGCGGTGAATACCACGGCACAGAACTTTTATGAGGAATTAGGCTGGTTTGTGCGCGATGAAATTCGTATGTTTTCCTTTAATTCCGGCACTAACAGGAATATTTAGGGGACACGTTATGTCTGCCAATACCATTGCCATCAATCAGCAAATGCATCCGCTGGAGCCGCATGAACAGGTGTGGTTATTTGGCTATGGTTCGCTGATATACAAAGCGGACTTTCCGTTCATTGAAAGCCGCCCGGCGAGTATCCGCGGTTGGTCCAGGCGTTTCTGGCAGGGCTCCCATGATCATCGGGGAACCCCCGAAACGCCCGGGAGAGTGGCGACTCTGGTGGAAGAGGAAGGGGCAAGATGTGGTGGCCTGGCCTATCTAATTTCTGCAGACGTATTTGAGCATCTGGATTACCGGGAGAAAAACGGATATCTGCGTCTGACAACCGAAATGACATTTCGGGACGGTTCCTGTGTACAAGGATTGGTCTATATCGCCACTCAAGACAACGCAGCTTATTTGGGGCCTGCCTCAACTGAAGATATTGCCCGCCAGATTGCCCAATCCCACGGTCCCAGTGGATCCAACATGGATTACCTTCTGCACTTGGCCGATGCATTGAGGCTGCTGGAGGAAGACGACCCCCATGTTTTCGCCATTGAAAGGCTGCTGATGGATATGGAGCCTGTCCTGGGGCATTCATAGGGTCATTTCCCGAAAACTGACGATAAAACAATGCAAAGCTTTGGCCATTCCGGCTTTTGTGATAGTTTGGCGTTTTATCGTTTAGGTGGTTAGAATCCCCAGTCCGGGCCATACTTCACATTGGCTTTTTCGAAACCCCACATATTTTATTTACTAGTTTTTACTATAAGTTAGAGCAGGATGCTGGATACCGCAGTTGCCATTGAAACGCCGGAAGGCATTGATTTTGATCTTGTCCCAAGTGGTCCGATTGCCCGCGTACTCGCCTATCTGGCAGACCTGCTGATTCGCGGTGTTGTGATGATCGCGTTGAGTATTTTTCTGGGGTTACTGGGTGACTTTGGCGGTGGGCTGTACCTGGTATTTTATTTTTTCCTGGAATGGCTGTACCCCGTGGTTTTTGAAGTTACCCGTGGTGCCACTCCCGGTAAGATGTGGCTGGACCTGAAAGTTGTTCATGATGACGGTACACCCGTTACGTTATCTTCCTCCCTGCTAAGAAACCTCCTGAGAACGGCCGATTTTCTTCCTCTGTTTTATGCCACCGGCTTGATCAGCATGCTGTGCAACGATCAGTTCAAAAGGCTGGGTGATATTGCCGCCGGCACTTTGGTTGTCAGAATATCCAAACCCCGACAGCCGGCGCGACAGGAATTGCCTCCTCCATCTCTATCGCCGGTTCCCCTCAATCAGGCAGAACAAGCGGCAGTAATACAGTTCACTCTCCGTCACGATGTGTTGTCGAAGCCGCGTCAGGCGGAATTGGCGGGCATTTTAGAGTCTATGCTGCTGGGAATGCCGGGTGATACTCAGTCTGTAACATCGTCGACTGAAGAGGCGGACCAAAAGAATGTCTTCAAGCTACGTCAGATAGGGGCCTATCTGCTCGGGAATAATCAAGGGGCGAATGCTCAGAATCAGACAGCTCAATCGTCAGAGGCGACGTCATCATGAAGCAGGCGCTATTTGAGCAGCAACACCAATCCTTCTGGCAGGAATATGCAGAATTGGTGGATGCCCTGGAAAAGAAACAGACTTGCGATTTCAAGCGTTTTGTCCCTGCCTACCGGCGCCTTTGTCAACACATCGCCATAGCGCGTCACCGCGGCTATTCTCCACACCTGGTCGATTTTCTGAACCAATTGAACTGGCGTGGACACCAACTGCTGTATCAACGTCCCAGCATGACCTGGATTGGCTTGATGGGGTTTCTGCGCTTTGGTTTTCCCCAGGCGGTTAGAGCCCACGCGAAGGTGATATCTATTGCCAGTCTGCTAATGTACGGCCCTGCACTGGTTCTGATCGGCTTGATACTCTGGCAGCCGGACTGGGTCTATTCACTGCTGGATGCCCATGAAGTGGCCAGTTTTGAAGCCATGTACGATCCGGACTCCGAGCGTTTGGGTGAGGCCAGAGATGCTGAATCCAATGTTTATATGTTCGGTCATTATATTCAGAACAACATCAGCGTCGCTTTCCGGACCTTTGCCACCGGGATTGTTTTCACGCTGGGCAGTCTGTTTTTTCTGACATTAAACGGCGTATTTTTTGGTGCGGTGGCAGGACACCTGACACACATCGGCTATACAGAACCCTTCTGGACCTTTGTGGTGGCCCACAGTGCTTTTGAAGTGACGGCGATAACTTTTGCGGGGGCTGCGGGGATAAAAATCGGTTTTGCGTTGCTGGCTCCGGGGTTACAGTCTCGCCGCCAGGCCCTTCAGAAAGCTTCCCGGGAGGTGGTGCCGATTATCTACGGCACGATCCTGATGTTGGTGATCGCCGCATTTATAGAAGCGTTCTGGTCGTCAGACCATAGTTTCCCGCCCCTGGTGAAATACTCGGTGGGTGCGGTCATGTGGATACTGGTTTTGGCCTATTTTACCTGGGCGGGGAGATGGCGTGAATCCAGCTAATATCGTATTTCGTTTACGCTCCCGTGATCCCCATGAAGCCGTAGACCTGGGATTCAAATTTGCCCGCCGTTGGTGGCCTTTGCTGGTAAAGCTCTGGATATGTGTCACGCTCCTTCCGTTCATTCTGGGGCTGTTGATCTTTGATAATTCCGTCTGGGCTTTGGTGCTTCTATGGTGGTGGCTGCCGATATGGGAGCGGCCCCAGCTTTATGTGTTGAGCCGGGCGGTATTCGGTGAAGTGCCATCTCTAAAGCAGACCCTTAGGGCTTTTCCCGGCATGCTCTGGAAGCAGATTCTGCCGAGCCTGACCTGGCGCCGACTCAGCCCCAGTCGTTCATTTGACTTGCCCGTACAACAATTGGAAGGATTGACGGGCCGGCCACGGACAATGCGACTCTCCGTGCTGCATCGGGATGGAGCGGGATCGGTGGCTTTCTGGCTGACGATCGTTGGCGCAAGCGTCGCCATCCTGTTGATGTGCGGGCAGGTGTTACTGCTGTATATGCTGCTACCCGATACCGTCACTCTGAGCTGGAAAACACTGTTCGACATAGACCTGCTATGGGCCGTTACCGGATATCTGTCACTGTCTTTGCTTGGCCCCTTCTATGTAGCGGGAGGGTTCGGTCTCTATCTGAACCGCAGGGTGCTGCTGGAAGGGTGGGACCTGGAATTGGTTTTCCGGCAACTGGCAGAACGTTGTTCCCGGGGCGGGGAGCATTCAGCCGTATCCACAAAGCCATCCAGAATGTCTTCGGGAGGCATGGCAGCTCTGATGCTGGCGATTTGCCTTTTTGCTTCCGGTTATCCGGACCTGTCATGGGCTGAAACCGGCACCGATGCCGCTGACGATGGGCAGGAGTTGTATACCCCTGAGAAAGCTCAGGATGATATCCAACAGATTCTGTCAGGGCCGGAATTCCGCCGTAAAGATGTCACCAGGGTTCCGAAGCTATGGAAAGACTGGCTGGAATCGGACACTGGCAATGATGAAGGGGACATTGCCGCACCTCCTGACTGGATACTCTGGCTGGGGCAGAATCTGGCCAAAGTATTTCAGGCAGCTGCCTGGATAGCGATTATCCTGGTCATTCTTTATGTTCTATATCGCCACCGTGATGCGTTACTGGCGGCCGTCAGCCGTGGCAGTGTTGTTCGTGCCAGGCCCGCGCTGACTCGAGTCATGAACATGGATATTCGGGAAATTTCGCTTCCTGAATCGGTCTCCAAAGCCGCCCAGACGTTGTGGCAGCAGAAAAAATGCCGTGAAGCGATCGCGCTTTTGTATCGTGCTTCATTGTCCCGTCTGGTGAATCGCTTTCCTCTTCGATTGTCTCCCGGTGCGACAGAAGGAGATTGCCTGCAGGAAGTCCGACGGCTGAATAAAGAGGAGATTTCCAGTTATTTTGCGAAACTGACCCGCAGTTGGCAGGCAGTTGCTTATGCCCACCATATCCCTTCACAAACAGACTTTCAGGAGCTTTGCCAGGGGTGGGTAAGCTTGTTTGAGAGCGGCGGATTAGAGAATGTTGGTGGCGTCGACTCAAAAGCCCCGGAAACAGGGGAGCCACATGCGTCGTAGTCTGGTGATCTCGCTATTGGTCGTGGCTCTGTTGGCCCTGGGATATCTGGTCTACCGACAGATAGAGTGGGTAGATTATGAAAAGGATCTGGGACCGACTCAGGAAGCCCGCCGTGATCCCTATTTCGGAGCCAAGCTGTATCTGGACAAACTGAATATATCTCATGAGAGCAAACTTCATTTCAGGGACTTTGATGATCCCACTTGGGCTGACTCAAAGCCGCTCGAAGACACCGTCGTACTGGTGGATGCATACGGCTCCCTGTCGGAGGCGCGTGCGAAGGTGTTGCTGGATTGGGTTTCCCGGGGCGGCCATGTGATTGCTGCTGCCAGCAATCCATTCCTGGATGATCCCAGCGGTGTCGATGATCCCTTGTTTGAGTATTTTGGCGTAGAAGTCGAGCGCAATGATGACAGCGAATTGGATAGTGATGTCTGGGACGCGATTGGTGACCTGGGGCACCTTTCCGGATGGTCTGACAAAGATGTCTGTGAGTTTCTTCCCGCACAAACGAGTTTTTACTTTGAAGATTATGATGACTACGACGTCAAAGCCCATTTCCTGACTGCGGATATCCTCCAGGCGGATCCCGATGACGCATACTCCATGATCGGCTCGGACTATTATGATGGTTCACTGATGGTGCAGTTTGAGCATGGTGACGGACTGGTTACCTTTATGGTCAGCTTCTCAATGTGGCAAAACTGGGCCATAGGCTGTCTGGATCATGCCTATATATTCTGGCAGCTGGTACCGGGTGCCGGCGAAGTGACTTTTTATCGAAATCAGGACTTTCCCGGTCTGGGGAGTGTGATCTGGAAGTATTTCCACCTGAGTCTCGTGATTGCTTTGTTGCTGTTGGTGGGATGGCTATGGATGCGTGGTAGCCGGTTTGGGCCGGTTCGGGAATATCATCCCAGCCTTCCCAGGCAATTACTGGAACATATCGATGCCAGCGCACGCTTCCTGTGGCGTATGGACAAAGGCCAGACTCTGTTAAAAAACGGCCGGGATATGGTGTTGTCCGTGCTCCGCTATCGCTATCCGGAATTTCTCCAGATGGAGACTGAAGAACGTCTCAGGCATCTGGCGAAAGTGTTGCATATGACACCTGAAGAAATTGATCTGGCGCTATGGCGTGATATTCAGGGGAATACCCCTGACTTTGTACATGCCGTGCGTCTGTTGCAAATGATAAAGGAAAAACTATGACTGCTTCCCCCTCAGAAATGACGTTATCCGAAGCCGCCTCGCAACTGGCCCGTTTGCGGGATGCACTGAATACCGTATTAATTGGCCAGCAGTCCGTGGTGGAACAAACTCTCGTGGCTCTGCTGTCTGGAGGTCACGTATTGATCGAAGGCGTGCCAGGACTTGGTAAGACTCTTTTGGTACGGGCGTTGGCCAAAACCTTCCGAGGTAAATTCAGTCGGGTGCAGTTTACCCCGGATCTGATGCCCAGTGACGTTACCGGCCATTCCATGTATCACATGGAAAGCCAGTCCTTTAAAGTCAGACGTGGTCCAGCATTCACCAATTTGCTGCTGGCAGATGAAATCAACCGAGCGCCGGCGAAAACCCAGGCGGCGTTGCTGGAAGTCATGCAGGAAAAACAGGTAACCATTGATGGCAATTCCTTCCCGGTGCCGTCTCCATTTATGGTGCTGGCCACCCAGAACCCGATTGAGCAGGAAGGGACCTATCCTTTGCCGGAGGCGGAGTTGGACCGTTTCATCATGAAAGTGCTGATTGACTTCCCACAATCCGACGATGAAGCCTTGTTGGTGCAACAGGTCACTGATCCTGCTTTGGCCAGGAAAGATTATCTCGATCAGGTGGAAGTCATGTTTGACCCTGAAATCGTGAAGTCGTGGCAGAGATTGAGCTGGTCGATCCTGGCGGACAAGGAAGTGCTGGATTATGCGGTCAGGGTTTGTCGTGCGACCCGGGAATGGCCGGGAATTGCGAGGGGGGCAGGCCCACGGGGCAGTATTAATCTGGTCACCACCGCACGTGCCAGGGCTTTGATGGAAGGCCGTGATTTTATTGTGCCTGATGATATCAAGTCTTTGGCTGTTCCCGTCTTGAGACACAGAATTCAACTCTCTGCAGAACGGGAAATTGAAGGGGTTTCCACTGACCAGGTACTCAGAGAAGTGTTGGAGCAGACTCCGGCACCCCGTCGCTGACAGGTGATCCGGTGACCCAAAAAGTACAACCTTCACCGCGTCTACTACAGCTACTCATCCTGCTGCTGTTGCTCTCAGCCGGTTGGCAGGGCTGGCTCGTCTGGCAAAAAGTATCGAATCCTGAAGCCACTGCCGGTTTTTCTGACGGAGCTGTCAGTCTTCTGATTGCGGCAGGTGCTATTTTAGGGCTGGTGCTGCTTGGTGATTTGGTTTTGTCCTGGCGTCTGACCAGTTTGTCTGCGTCGCGCCGGCTGACCCATAACCTGGCCTTGGAGCGCTGGGTAACGGTCGGATTACGACTCTCTTCCTCTTATCCCCGACCGCTTAAAGTCCGCGTGTTTGATATGGTGCCGGAGGACTGTGAATATCGTCAGCTTCCGGAAACCATAGAGTTGTTGCCCGGCAGGGAAACCGAACTGAGTTATGATCTTCGTCCCCGTCGGCGTGGCCCTCTGCTTATAACCCAGTATGCCGTACAGGTATCCTCCGTCCTGGGACTTTGGAGGTTGAGTGCCAAGCCGGAGCTGGTGTCGGAGTCCAAGGTTTATCCTGATTTTGCTTCTCTGACCGGCCTGCAGCTGCTGGCCATTGATCACCAGACCAGCCAATTGGGGATCAAGCGCAAACCCCGTCGTGGAACCGGGCTGGATTTTCATCAGCTGAGAGAGTATCGGCAGGGAGACTCTCTGCGTCAGATCGACTGGAAAGCGACTTCCCGACGTCACCGTCTGATTTCAAGGGAATATCAGGATGAGCGGGACCAGCAGGTCATTCTCATGCTGGATGGTGGCCGTCGGATGCTGACCCAGGAGGGCTATACCACGCATTTTGACCATTGCCTGAATTGCTTGCTCATGCTGTCTCATGTAGCCCTAAGACAGGGAGATGCGGTTGCGATGATGAGCTTTGGCTCGGAGTTAAGGCATATTGCGCCGGTCAAAGGTACCGTGAACATCAATCGGATATTGAACCAGTTTTATGATCTGTATCCGGATAAATCTGCGCCGGATTATCTCCAGGCGGCTCAGGAGCTGATGCTTCGATATCGCAAGCGTTCGCTGGTTGTGCTTACCACTAATCTGCGCGAGGAAGATACGGATGATTTGATTGCGGCCTGCCGGCTACTGAAAAAACGTCACCTGGTTCTGCTGGCCAACCTTCGGGAAAGCAGTCTGGACCGTGTGATGGGGCAGCCGGTAGATCATTTTGATCAGGCGCTGCGTTTTGCCGGTGTCGTGGACTATATGGCCGAGCGGGAACGGTTGCAGAAGCTGCTCCGGGCTGAAGGGCTATTTCTGATCGACAGCACCCCAGATCATCTGACCCCGGAAGTGATCAACAGTTACTACGCAATAAAAGGCGCAGGATATCTCTAGCGGTAGTGGAGACGTTATTCGAACTGTGCCTGGAATGAAACACTTCCAGACCCTGCTATATTTAAGATCTATAACCTGCCTGTTCTATTGGTTAGCTTTGTAATTTGTCACATTTTGAGTCATCGGCCGTTCGCTAAACGGAAGAGTGTCTAAACTTGATTGTGTGTCTTATATGCGATAACCGATTTACCACCATTAAAAGGAGACTATGAGTGAGTACCGACAATCTATATCAAACCCCTGGCTCGAATGTTGTTGAGCCTAGTAGCGGTGGAGAACTGACTGACCCCCAAAAACGCCCAATCAGTGATGGTTGGACCTGGATTGCAGATGGCTTTGGCCTGTTTAAAACAGGTATTGGTGTCTGGATCGGCATGATCATCGCGTATTTCGTTCTGATCATGGTGATATCTATTATTCCTATTGTTAACTTCTTCGCAGCCTTGATCGTTCCGATTTTTATGGGGGGATTTATGGTGGCGGCGCGACATTCAGATGTTGCCGGAGGGCCTTCATTTAGCGATTTGTTTGCAGGTTTTAAGGAGCAGACTGGAAATCTGGTACTGTTGGGACTGATCCAACTGGGAATGTACATTCTGCTGATGATTGTGGCATTTGCGCTGTTTTTTGTCATCGGTGGCAGTGGCATGGCCGGTATGATGGCGGGGGGTGAGCCTGACCCATCACAGATACAAGCAATGGGATTCGGTTTTGTCCTGGTCTTTTTGATTATGCTCGGCATTTCCATACCATTGATGATGGCGGTATGGTTTTCCCCAGCATTGGTCATATTGAATGGCTTGGGTCCCTGGACAGCCTTTAAGCTCAGTTTCAAAGGCTGTCTGCGTAACGTTGTGCCTTTTTTATGGTATGGCGTTATTGCATTCGTTCTGCTTTTTATCGCCATGATCCCGCTACTTTTGGGGCTATTGGTCGTTGGGCCGGTGCTGACGGCGTCTATGTATACCGGCTATAAAGCCATCTTCCTGTCTGAGTAGAGTTCACTCTCAACAGGTTATCCACGCCCGTGCCAAGCACGGGCTATTTTTGCAGCTCTTCGTGCGACTTGTTTATCAGTAATTGTTGATCCAGTGGCTTAAATTCACTATCCCTAAGACCGGTGATGACGGATTTTCCCTGGTGATTCACCTTTAATTCGCCGTACTTCGCATCACTCAGTTCTCGCCCCGTACCTTCCTCAAAAAAGTAAGCGTCACTGGCCAGCTTTACGAGGGAACCTCTTACCCGGAAAAGCAGGGCGTGCTCATTTTGGGAAAGATCCGGAAAATCAGTGGTAATCCGTTGCAGTTGAGCGACCTGATTTTGGTCAAGGGTGACCACGGCATAGCCGTCTTGGGTGATGCTGGTATCCAACTGTCGTCCAATGTCTCTCGCCAGTCGGTAGCGCAGGCTCATATAGTCCCCCTGTAATAGCGAGCGGGGATCCCGGGGAGCCAGTTCCAGCAGCACCGTTGATCCAGTGGAAAGTATGCGTTCTTTTTGGAACACCAGGAAATTGACCAGAACCAGAATAGCCAGGAGGGTCGCCCACAATATTCTAATGCGAGTCATCATTGGCCTCCCTGAGCTGTATCTTTGTCGGTATTTGTATCGGTAATAGCATTTGTACCGGTAACAGCACTTGCATCGGTAAAAGCATCGGCATCGGTAAACCTGGTGATCAGCCGGCTTACCATCAGGGCTACCAATCCGGAACTTACCAACATGATGGATTTCATCAGCAGAGTGGTTTCAATGCCATAGAAAAATGCCGTGAGAAAGACCGTGAAGAAGGTGACTCCAAGTCCTTGCTGGAATCTGTGGCCATTCAATGTGCCGGTGAGAACCACCGTCAAAGACAGCAGTATTCCTGGAGCGTGGATTGTCGTAGCTCCAAGCAGAATGGTTCCGGCCAGAATAATGTATAACACCTCAGGTTTTCCTGATCCGGATAATTGAGGGAGAAATTTCCATTCGGAGAGGCATAACACTGCCAGAATGCCAAGCGTGGACACCCAGGGGGTGGGATAAAACACAAAATCAGCCTCCAGCTCAGGCAGGATGTATATGGTGGAAATCATAGTCCAGGCCATGGCTGATATCAGCAGTCCGTTGGCCACAGGAGGGAGTAGGGAATCAAGTAGAGGGTTGGCGTTATCGGTGTTTATTCGTCGAATTATGGACCTCTGGAGTTCCTCCCGGCTCAGCAGAACAAACGCCGCCAGCAGAGCGGGACTGATAAATGGAATGAGTGCCTGCAATTCCCATTTATACAGCAGAGGCATCAGAGCACAGTTGATAAACAATACTGACAGAAAACGGTGAACACGGTCTGGAAATCCAAACACCAGGAGGAAATTGAGGAATATCAGTGTTAACAGAGCGCTTTCCATATCGTCCCAGGGGGAAGACTCTGCCACGGCGTATCCGATCAACAACTGGCCGACCAGACTCACTGACAGGGAGACGTGCCGCAGAAAATCATGCTGCGTGGAATAACAGAGCGCAAGCGATCCGATCAGAAAAACGATGCCCAGCACCATGAAACCACCTTCGGTCATGCTAACGCTGATACCGACGATGAACGCCATAAACAGCCAACTGCCCAGCCAGGCACCTATCCCGACCAATGCTTTGATATACCAGGGTTGAGGGGAATGTTGTTCCAATAGGTTGGCGAGCTCCAGGCATTGTGAGGAGGACAATTCCTCCTGCAAACCATTAGCCTGCATTTGGGCGAGTAAGTCATGCAGGGAGGGCGACTTGGTCATTGGCCGGACTCCTGTTTACGACTGATATTATGTAGCCAAATGGCCGCCAGAGAGGTTTCCACGATAACCAGGAGTGAGAGAAACAGGGCAAAGTCTATGCTGAGCGGCCCAAATCGAGCGATGGCAGACGTGATCAGCAGAATCATGGATAGCGCGCATTCGGCAAGTATGAACAAATCAATAGCCTTGCTTTGGTAGTAGAACACCATAGAGGCAAGTGCCAGGGCAAAGATCAGCAGGACGATCGCTTCGTGTGGATTGGGCCGGTTGTATTCGAGGCTGCCGAAAATGATGGTCAGGCTGGCAGCGGTTATTACGGCCAAAATACCTGTGGCTGTTACCCTGGGAAGCCAGCGTACTTTCATCCACGGTCGTTTGGAGTCCTTCCCGGACAGATATTCCCAGACAGTTAGGAATATACCGTTAAGCAGTGTCAGGACGATGGCCAGGTAGAGGTCAGTTACACACAATGCCAGCCAGATCAGGGGGCCGAAGATTTTGGAAAATTCTCCAAGTGGTGGTCGGAAAATCTCCGTCCAGTAAAGGATTACCGTGAGATTGACTAATACAGCGAGGAGCATCCACAAGGCCGACTGCCTTCCGATAAGTACCCAGGGTAATATCAGGATGGACCACGCCATAAACAGGCCGTAGGGATCGGCCCCTGTCTGATAGGTCTGGCCGAATACCACCAGAAATGTGCCTACCAGAAACGCACTGGTGAACAGGAATACTTTTCCAGGAAGTGTCGTAATTCCTAAACGCCAGGCTGCAACGATTCCCCCCAGTATTCCGGTTTCAATCAGACCGAATTTGGCAAAGCGATGAAGGTCCGCCCAGTTAAAGGCAAAAAAGCTGGCAACGCCTGCGAGCATCAGTGCACAGCCAACGATTAACAGGAATCTGGAGCAACTAATCTGCCATTGGGTTCTGGTGGGTATGTGGCCTGACAAAACCAGCGCCTGATTCAACGTGTCCTGATTCCAGCCCAGTGCCCGTGACATCATAACAATTCTCTCTCTGGTTGCCTTATACCGGGCGAGTGATGCCGGTTCGCCGGGAGATTGATTTTCAGGTTGAGTCACGTCCGATTCCAATGGCTATTCCTTTCGCAGGTTGAAGATATTCACAAGCGTTTTATTCACAAAAGATTCATTTACATCCTATCAGCAGAATAAACCATTGCGGGAGTTCGTCCAGTGCAGCGTAGCACTGTCGATATTTCCGGGGTGTTCAGGTGAATAACGGATTGTGATAAAAAAGTGATACTTTCGTGATAATTTTCTCGAAAAAATCCCCTAGGCTGCTCTTCAGCAGTCTCTATTCAATTGAAGGAAATATGGGGAGAGCCTAATGAAAATAACTTCACTCACTACGGCAGCTTTGCTGCTGGCTTCCAGCAGTGTTTTTGCCGATGGCTACAGCTATAACCAGACCTATCGGGTAGTGGTGACCAATATCACCAAGGGAATCAGTTTTACTCCTTTATTGGCGGCAACGCACAAGTCTTCTGTGAGATATTTTGAACTTGGTCAGCCTGCCAGTGATGAAATTGCTTTGCTGGCTGAAGGTGGGGATACGGGACCACTGAGTGCTGTACTGGATGCACAGCCTTATAAGGTACATTCGACAACGGTGACTTCAGGATTGTTGGGGCCAGGCCAAAGTGTGGAGTTTGAAATCGAGTCGAGCAATCGATTCCGCTATCTGAGTTTTGCTGGAATGCTATTGCCTACGAACGATTCTTTTGTTGCTCTGAATGCGGTGCCTTTACCCTGGTTCCAGTCCAGTACCTATTTTGCCCGGGGATACGATGCCGGATCTGAAACTGACGACGAACTCTGTGTCAATATTCCCGGTCCTACCTGCGGAGGCGAAGGGGCCTCACCGGGAGCTACGGGGGAAGGCTATGTATACATCAGTCCGGGGATTCATGGCGAAGGGGATTTGTCACCGGCGGCCTACGACTGGCGTGATGCCGTTGCCAAGGTGACAATTACCCGAGTCCATTGATGTGTCGAATTAATGGCCTCTTACTTTCGGTGATAGAGCACTGTCCTGGTTACCAGGGCAGGCTCTCACCGTTGGAGTGACGGAACTCACCGGTATTATCCAGGCTCATTTCATCAATACGTTGGATCAGTCGGCCGGCTGAGATATCAGGTGTAATGTCGCCGGATAAACCCGTCATTTCGGTCGCGACATATCCAGGGTGAAGGAGGGCAACGACAACACCTTTGGAGCGCAGATCCATCGCCATGGATTTGCCTATCGCGTTAAGACCGGCTTTGGATGTACGGTAGCCGTAGTACCCTCCCGATGTATTGTCTGCGACAGAACCCATGCGGCTGGTAATCAGCGCAACTTTAGCGCCCGCGTGCAGATTTGGCAGTAGAGCTGAAGTGACTCGAAGCGGACCCAGGGTGTTGACTTCGAACTGCTGGCGGATATTGTCCCAGTCGGGGGTTTCCAGTGATTCGTGATGGAGAACCCCAGCATTGTTGACGAGGATATCGACAGGCTGATCTTCCAGGGCGCCACGTATGGCTGCCACACAGCTGTCTTTGGAAACATCCACTCCCTCAATCACTTTCACACCCAGCTTTTTCAGTTCTGCTGAGGCATTTCGGCAAAGTGCGATAACTTCATCTCCCCGGTCCGCAAACTGGCGGGCGAATTCCAGCCCGATACCCCGATTGGCACCGGTAATGACGACATAAGCCATGTGATTCCTCCTTTTGTTTTCAAAACACCTATCAGGCGTATCCAAAGACCTGGCAAACGTTCCCAAATACCTAGTAAGCGTTCCCAGAATACCTATCAAAAGAATACCTGTTCTGTCAGATTGCGCCAACCAGATGCATCAGGTGTTTTCCTGTAGAGTGTCTCCAGCATGTTCCCGGTTTGGATTGGCCAAACCAAAATCTTCCAGAATCGCATAGCAACAGGGGATCACGAACAGGACCAGTAATGTGGAACTGGCGATACCGAATACAATACTGGTGGCAAGGGGGATCAGTACCTGGGCCTGCAGACTGGTTTCAAATAATAATGGTGTCATACCTGCGATGGTGGTCAGGGACGTCAGCAGCACCGCCCGGAAACGGTCGTGACTGGCTTTGGCCGCCGCATCGTGCAGAGGCATGCCTTCTGCCACCCGGTGTTTGACAAACTCCACCAGCAGAATGGAATCATTGACGACCACCCCCGCCAAAGACACAAACCCCAGCAGTGACGGCATGGTCACATCCAGCCCCATCAGCCAATGCCCCCAGATTACGCCGATAAGGGCCAGCGGAATGTTCAGCATCACAATAATCGGCTCATAGTAAGAACGGAACTGGAAGCTCAACAGGACAAATATTCCGGCCAGTCCCATGAGCATGGCTTTCAGCATTGATGCCCGGGTCTCATTGCCTTCGGCCACTTCTCCTTTGAAATTGACAGTGATGTCCGGATAACGTTCGGAAAGTTGCGGCAGGAAGTTTTTCTGCAGATCTTTCAGTACGGCGTTGGTGTTATTAATCCGGCTGTCAATATCGCCCAGCACCGTGACGGTACGTTGATTATCGATCCGATGGATTCGCGAGTAGCTTCGCGTGGGAATAATTTCGGCCACATGGGATAGCGGCACAGCGACCCCGGTTTTGGGATGAATGATGGGGAAACGATCGAAATCGGATAATTGGTCTCTTGAAGCATCATCCAGTTCCACCACGACAGTATAGACTTCCTGACCCACGCTGGTCTCGATGACATCGCTACCCTGAAAACCAGCACGCAACTGAGAGGCAATCGTCTGGGCGTTCAGGCCCAGGCTATAAGCTCCCTCCTTCAAGTGAAGGGTGAACTCGGGTTTCCCTGGGCGGAGGTCATCCAACAAATTATTAACACCGGGGTAACCGGACAGCCAGTCCTGGATTTCGTGGGAGGCCCTCGACAGATTGTCCAGGTCAGGTCCTTTCAGGCGAATTTCGATTGCCCGGCCTGCCGGTCCGATGCTTGGCTCTTTGATGGCGATACTCCAGGCACCTTGAACGTCCCTGGCTTGTTCTATCCAGTCATGCTTGAGATCAATGATGGAGAAATTTCGGGCTTCTGCCGTTAAAACGTCCACGCTGATGGTCGCCAGGTGGGGGCCTGTTTCAAAGGCGTCGGCGTTGAGGCCGTAGTTGACGGTCACCGCCTTGATAATGTCCTCTCCCTGATTGTCGTTATAGGGCTTGGCAACGGTTTGCAGGCGCTGATTGAGGTCTTCTACCATCTCTTTGGTGACGGCCAATGGCGTGCCGGTGGGCATCAGAATACGAGCCTGCAGAATATCCCCTTCCACGGAAGGAAACGCGGAGAAAGGGATGATGCCCGATGCCAGCATGCTGACAGAAATGGCAAAGGTGGCGATCACTCCCCCCACAAAGACATAGCGTATGCGTATCAAAGCCGCAACCAGGCCATCAATCTTCTTACGGAAATGATCGAAACGCAGTTCGAAGGCTTCCCGCAATTTCGATGGTTTCTCGTTTTCGTGAGTGTGCATCGAATGATAAAGGTGGTGGGGCAGAATAAAGAATGCCTCGATCAGAGAGACCGTAATCACCGATATCAGCACGATGGGGATCACCACGAGTAGCTGGCCGATGTTGCCGGAGATGGTTAATAGACCGGCAAATACACACAGAGTGGTGAGGTAGGATGAGAATACGCCGGGCGCTACCATTTGAGTGCCGTCGATAACCGCCCTGAGTGCAGATTTCCCTTTATGCCGCTGGCTTCCGATACTTTCGCTGATGACGATTGCGTCATCCATCAATATCCCCAGCGCCAGTAGCAGCGCCACCATCGACAGCATGTTGATACTGATGCCCATATGCCCCAGAACAAAGGCGCTGGCCAGAAAGGACACCGGCAATCCCATGACAACCCAGAAGGCATAGCGGGTGCTGAAAAACATCCACATGACCGCAAATACCAGGATCAACCCCTGCCAGGCATTGGTGGAGAGCATGTTGATCCGGTCCTTGATGATACTGGTGAAGTCCTTGGTCAGATAGAGTTTGACCTCGGTGGGCAGGCGGTGTTTTTCCTGCTCGATAAACTGCTTGGTCTGCTCCAGAATATCTAGGCTGTCGTCCCGGGTGTTTTTGCTGATTTTAAGAAAGGCAGCGGGAACTCCGTTATAGGTGACCTGGGTGTCTTCGTTGTCGAAACCACTGTTGATGGTGGCAATATCCCCAAGTCGTACTTCGGCTCCGTCATTTCCCTGGATGACGATGAGTTCAGCCAACGCCTCTACGGTCCGTTTTTCATCATTGAAACGAATCTGGTATTTACGATTGTCGGTAGTCAGGTCTCCTGCCGGCATATCCAGGTTCTGTTGTCCCACCAGCCCGGCAATGTCCTGGAGACTCAGACCATATTGGCGCAGGTTGTATTGCGGTATCTGGATCTGAAATTCGCGTTCTCCGAATCCCTCAATATCCACCAGTGGAATCGAGGTCGTCTGCAAAATACGCTGTTTCACCTGTTCAGCCAGGGTTTTAAGTTCAGATCTGGGGAGTTCTGCCGTTACCGCGAGAGTGATGACTTCCTGGGTGCGCCCCTTTTCTTCGACGATAGGCAATTCACTGCTTTCAGGAAAGCTGTCAATACCGTCTACGGCAGTCTTAACATCATCGATAAATTTATCGAAGTTACCTTCCTCGAGCATCTTCAGTGTCATGATGGCGGTGGATTCCCGCGACTGGCAGCGCTTTTCCTCCATGAAACTGATCCCATCCATGGCATCTTCCAATGGCTTACAGATGGCCTGCTCGACATCAACGGGAGTTGCGCCAGGGTAGGGAACGGTTACCGTGACCTCGAATTCATCAATCTCAGGAAAAGTTTCCCGTTTGATATCCGGCAGGGTCACAATCCCGACCAGCATGAATAATCCCATCAGTAGATTGGCAGCAGTGGGATGAGCGGCAAAGAATCGGATCATGTTACTGCACCCATTGCTGGATCATTTGTTCGGTTTTGGTATCGTCGTAGGGTGATAGTTTCATTCCGTCAATGGCGGGAAACAGATCTGTCGTGACGACTTTCAACTCAGGGGCCAGTGCATTCTCCAAAAGCAGCATGTCACCTTGCACATAGCCCTTCAGGCTGATTCTTTGTAGTTGGTTATCTGACGTAACTACATATACCTGGCCCTCATGGACCGCAGAGCGGGGGACTACCTGGTAGGGGACTGGTTTGCCCCTGAGGTGAACTTCGGTGTACATGCCTTCCACCAGGGGAGGTTTAACGCCGGGTTTAATGTTCTTATAGGGATCCGCCACGGCGACGGTAGCTCCAATAGTTCGAGAGGATGGATCCAGATTATTGCTGATCTGCTCAACTTTTCCGGGCCAAATGTTGTCTTCGACACCGACCAGGCGGACACTGGCTGTCAATGCCAGTTGATCGAACAGACTCTGGCTTTGGGGCAGACCGTTCCAGGTGATGCTATCTTCCTGGATGCTGATTTCTCCGAAACTGTTGGCAAGCAGGCGAAAGTCGTCCAAAGCAAACTGGGCATTCACCTTCACCCTATCAATGGTCTGAGCTGAGAACAGTGAACTGCCAAGACTGACGTATTGATTCTCCTCGGTATTCAGAGCCGTAATCCGGGCAGTAAATGGCAGAGTGATATTCGTCCTGTCCAGATTACGCAACTGGGTTTCCACTTCAGCCTGGGACTTCTGAATCTGTGCATCCTGGACCCGGATATTGACTGGCAGGGTTTTGACCTGGTTCTCCAGGTTTTGTACTTCCTGCTGCTGTTGAATGAGCGCTGTGCGCTGTGAATCATAGGTGGATTTGGAGATGGAGCCTTTTTTCAGCAGAGCGGCATTGCGTTGTAGCTCTTTCTCGCTGATTTCCATTTTCTCCCGGGCCAGATTCAAATTGATGCGGGCATCTTCCAGTGCCAGCGTAAGCTCGTCCAGGTTAGCCTGACTTTGGGCCAGAGTGGCTTCTGCCTGTTTCAATGCAAGCTGGTAATCCTTGGCGTCAATGGTCAGCACCAGGGTGCCCGAAGGCAATACAGCGCCTTTTCTCAATTGGGGATGAACATAAGTCACCTTTCCGCTGACTTCCGCGCGAAGATCCAAAAGTACGTCTGGAGCCACTTCGCCATAGCCGACCACTTCTGGTTTGACCTCGTACGTCCTCACCGGGATTACCCCCACCTTTACACCACTGTCATCGGGTTCCTGATGCACCATCGGAGGACGCGACTTCACAATAGCGACAGCTGTGGCTATGCCCAATGCGATAACGACCGGTAACAGCCATCGTTTGGTTAATAGAGAAGAAGGGAGGTGGGAGTTGTTCATTGGTTGTCTCCGCCGACGCCGAACAGAAATAAGTTGTAGATATGTTGAGCCCAAGCCTCACCGGCGAGATCTTCGTCACTGATCGTCCAGGCGGCTTCTCTTACCGGCTTGGCCACAAAGGGAGTAATAAGCATGGTCATTAAGGAAAATGCAGCCCATTTGGGGTCTAGATCTTTGCGCAGCAAGCCCAGGTCCTGCTGTGCGCTTAAAATGCTGGGCAGCAGCTTGGCCATACGCCGGGGCAGGATATCGATAAACCTCCGCTGCATCTCACCATTTCGGGTTAACACTTCATCAACCAGCAATCGCGAGATGTGGGGGGATTCGGAAAATATCTTCAGCAGTGTCTGGATAAAAGCCAGGAGAGGATTACTGCTGGTTAATGCTTTTTGCAGTTGCACCAGTTCTCGGTCTGCATGGGCTTCAAACATTGCCATGAACAGACCCTCTTTGTTTCCGAAATAGTAGCTGACCATTGCGGACTGGGTGCCGGCTTTCTCTGCTACCTCCCGGATAGTAATACTGCGATAACTTTTGGACTTTAGAAGTTCTGAGGCAGCATTGATTAACTGGTTCTTACGCATTTCCTGTAGTCCGGGATCACTCGGTCTACCACGGCTTTTAGATTTCGACATATTTAGTTAATCAGTTGATCAATTAAATGCGCATGGTACTGGTTCGGGATAAAAAATCAACAGTTTTATTTTGAGTGCCGGCTATAAACCCAGTTCAGGAATCTGACGACACCGTGCAGGACCAGTTCGCTTCGTAATGAGGGGAACAGGTCAAAGGCATGTTGTGCGCCTGGCAGTTCAACAAAGGCTACCGGCTGTGTTGACGCTTTTCTCAATTCGTCGGCAAACATGCGGGTCTCGCGGGGGGATACCAATGTGTCTTTATCCCCCTGCAAAAGCATAAATGGGGGAGCGTGGGGGCCAATATGTGTGATGGGTGAGGCTAATCGGTACAGATCAGGGTTATCGGACTTGGAAGTTTTAAGGATGGAATCCTGCAAAATGTCATGCAAGCCAGTGTGAGTCTGCAGTTTTCGATCATCCATGAAATCGTAGATACCATAGAAGCTGACACATCCCTGAACTGAACTCTCAAAGTCCTCGAATCCGGGCTGGAACTCGGGCAGGTTCGGTGTGAGTGCGAGTAGGGCGCTCAGATGACCACCAGCAGAACCGCCGGTGGCGATAATGAAATCAGGGTTACCGCCATATTCTGTAATATGCTGTTTCACCCATTGCAGGGCACGCTTGCAATCGATGATGTGGTCAGGAAAGGTTGCCTTAGGGCTGAGCCGGTAGTCGATACTGACGCATACCCACCCCTGTTCAGCCAGATAGTTCATCAAGGGAAGCGCTTGTTCATTTTTGCTACCCATGCGATAGGTCCAGGCTCCACCATGAATCTGAAATAGAACCGGACACTGCTTCGGCATATCACGTGGATGTCGAATGTCGAGCTTGAGACGCATGCCGCTCACTTCGTGGTAGACAATATTCCTGACAGTGGTGATTTCTGGTGATCGAAAGGCTTGGTGAGGGAATACAAGGCGCTTCCAGTCCAGGTTGTCGGTAAGAGCATTTTTCAGATGGGGAGAAATATCATTCAGATAGGAATCGCCCAAGCCCTGTTTCAGCCCTTCTTCAATATGGTCTTTGGCAGTGTCGGATGCCATATAGTAATACCCCATCGCTCCCCAGGATCCGATGAGTAGCGCTAAGGCCAATACGCCTCCAAACCCGGTAACGGTTCCTGTGTAAACAAAGAACAGAGTGATGATCACTTGCATGACCAGATGATGCAGAGCCAATTCGCCTACCAGTAGCCCGCTCAGAAAACTGATGGCAGCCCCGTATTTCTGGGTTTGTATCGGACGATAAAGGTTATAGCTGAACCAGGCGCTTAACAGGGCAAAACCTAAAAACCAGGGCATTATCCACTCCGGGATGAGGGCTGTGAGTCGATTGTAAAAGGCAGTAAATTAGCAGCACTGGGAGTTATTCGCCAAGCGGTATGAGAATAAATTGATCAGGCAAAAGCCCCAATGCGAGCAGTAATAGACGAGCAATAAATAGACGAGCAGTAACAGAAGTGTTCTTGAGTAAGTTTGCCTGCTGGAGGTAAATAGCAGTAAAAGGGAATGGGATGTATAGGAAATGTGAAATGTCGAAGAAAGGAAATTGACGGGGCAAACATCCTTGTTGCACCCGACGCAATACTAAATCCTTTAAGGCCCAGCCCTGTGGCATGCGTCTTCCATGCGAGCATCCTTGCCGTCAGTCCCTGATTGTCATCCCTGAGTGCTTTCGTCTATGAATGCTTTCTTCCCTGAACTGTCTACTTCCGTGAGTTCCCTGAATCCTTTGATTCCTTTTGCGTCCCTGCAGGATGAATATTAGGCAATCAGGGGCAAAGGAAAAAGTCTACATTTCCTTAATACATGTAGGATATTTCCTACAGGGGATAAGCATCCGTCTGCTTGTTGGCTATAAGCCTGTATACGGTGGCCTGTCAGCTAATTGATAAAACATTGATCCAGGCAAAATTCCGGAGTCTGATTTCCTGTATAAATAGGAAAAAATAAAGATAAAAGGAGTGCCGGTATGAAAACCGTCATCAGCATCAGTCTGGGGACCTCGGAAGAGGACTACGAATTTACAACGGAGTTTTTGGGGCAAGCGTTCCAGGTTAAGCGCATCGGTGTGGACAACGACATCGACAAGGCCAGGGAACTGATCGACAAGTGGCAGTCCGGCTGTGAGGCTATTGCCCTGGAGGGGATCAGGGATCATCAACATGTCGGGCCATTTGAACTCCAGCAAAAACTGATCAAGGAGTTTGAAAGTCTCAGCCAAGGGGCTCCTGTTACCAGCGGTACGAGGCTCCGTGAAATATTGCAGGAATGGACCGTACGCCACGTTCAGAATACCCAGAAAGGGTATTTTAATAACTGCAACGTACTGATTTTCAGCGGAATGAATCATTACCGCACGGCCAGGGTGCTGGCCGAATTTACAGAGAATCTGAGGTTTGCAGACCCTGTGTTGCAGATGGGCATCCCAAAATTTCTTGGATCATTCGGTGCCCTTGAACTGTTTGCCCAAGGCAGCCATCAGCTGCTGCGATGGACCCCGCCTCAAGTATTGTCTCCGTCTTTATCGCCGGTGAAGGAATGGAATCAGTTCATTATGCGCAAGGCGCTGCAGAAAGCTGACATGGTGGTAGCAGGATATGAAGAGCTGGAGCCTTATGGACTGGAAGAGCTGGCCGGCAAAACCGTTCTGACCTCAGCTGTCTCTGATGTGCGGCTGCAGACATTAGGCGATAAAGGGGTGGATATCGTTCTGGATTATGCCCCCCAGCCATTTGACCAGACCGTCAGTATCGTTGTTCTGGAAGCCATGATCCTGGCAGCCCTTGAGAGAGGACGGCAGGAAATTACGGATGATGATTTTCTGGAAATTATTACCAATCTTGGACTTGAGCCAAGAGTCTTGTATCCCCATGGATTCAAAAGAAAAAGCCGGTTTGCCTTTGTCATTCACCCATTGTCCCAACAGTACTTTCGAAAGGCCAAACCTCTGGATCTGGTGACCAAGGTCGCGTCTCCAGGGGCCATGAATGTACTGGAAAAAATTATGGCCTACGCGCCGCCGATAAAATATTCGAAAGTGACAGGCATTGAGTCTCCCACCGGAGCCCAGGCGGAAGGATGGCTGATTACGGTGGGGGGAACGCCGAAAGAGATCATGTCTCATGGCCCGGAGTTTACCTATCGCAGGCTTTTGGCAGCAGCTGAGATGGCCAAAAAACTGGGAGCTCAGATCATGGGGCTCGGTGCGTTCACAAAAGTCGTTGGAGATGCGGGAATCACCGTAGCCAAACGAGCGCCCCTGCCGATCACAACGGGCAATAGTTATAGTGCTTCCGGGGCTCTGTGGGCGGCTCATGATGCCATGAAAAAACTGGGTTTGGTGAAAGTGGGAGCCACAGGGAAAATGGCCGGAAAGGCTATGGTTGTCGGTGCAACCGGCGCGATAGGTTCGGTTTGTGCCCGGTTGTTGGCCAAAGCAGCGGAAGAAGTTTATCTGGTATCGCCGGAGGCGGGTAAATTGCTGGCGCTGAAAGAGGATATCGAGCTAGAAACTCCGGGGACTGTGGTTCATGTCATGGCCCACACGGATAAATACCTTCCCGAAATGGATATGGTGGTTACGGCTACCTCGGGAGCGGGCAAGAAAATTCTGGATATCATGCAGGTGAAACCGGGATGCGTGATCACGGATGTGGCTCGTCCTCTGGATATTCCGGCAGAAGATGTGGCCAAGCGCCCAGATGTTCTTGTGATCGAGTCAGGGGAAATTCGTCTGCCGGGAGATGTCAAAATGAAGAACATTGGCCTGACAAAAAACGTGGTTTATGCCTGCCTTGCAGAGACGATTGTTCTGGCGTTGGAGGGGCGGTATGAGAATTTCACGCTGGGACGCAATATTGAATGGGAAAAGGTCCGCGAAATTTATAAATTGGGTTTGAAACACGGTATGCAGTTGGCGTCAATCTCTGGTGTGAATGGTGTCTATACTGACGAGGACCTGCAAAGAGTCCGTCAATTAGCATTGGAGAAACGTGCAAAAGCAGTGAAAACCACGCGTCGACGAGTGGCGGGATAATCCGAGTAGGAGATGAATGCGGAACAGTGAATAAGATAATCTGTAATTTCACTGTTTCGCCTATCAAAAAAAGCATTTTCATCTATCAATAACAAAATATCAGATATATCTGCTATCTGTACGATATATAATCAGCACCCAAGTTCAAAAAATAAGAATAAATACGTATGTTGATCATTGGACTACCTAAAGAAAGATCTAACGAGTTTCGTGTAGGCCTGACCCCTGCCAGAGTGAAAGAACTCTCCAGCCAGGGACACAAAGTGGTCGTGGAATGCGGTGCTGGACAGGCAGCAGATATTTCCGATCAGGAGTACGAAGCTGCCGGAGCTTACCTGGTGGAACAGGTAGAGCACGTTTTCGAGATCGCACATCTTATTGTCAAGATCATAGAGCCCCAGGGGACGGAACTGGATATGTTACGTCAGGGGCAGGTGATATTGGCTTATCCTAATGAGGTCACTGAGGCGACATCCACCCGGAATGTTGTGATTTCAGGGCTCTCCTATGTTGCTTATGAAGCACCTTCAAAATATCGCGGATGGTTTCCATTTTTTCGTTCTGAAAACTTTTCCAGCTCTCCTATGTTTATGGATTCCAGTCTCAATGTTCCGGCCTGACGCCTTCTGATCTGAAGCCCTTCCACTATTCTGAAGTCCTTCCACTATATTTAGTTCGGGTTACCAACTTCCAGCTTCAGGTTGCTTACATTTTGTCCAGATGACCAGCATCTGGTCATTCGTTTTCCGCTGAGGCTGAGATGCTTTCTGCCGTTTCCCTTTTCTCCGGAGGCTTAACGTGCGTGATGCCGGACGCATGTGATTGCCCTATTTGCTAAAAGGTTGGCTTCACCCAAATGACCTATTTTGGAGTTTTGTTATACATCCTGTGACCCTTCCTACATTTTTGCGACTGGTCTCTTGGGTCTGTATGCCTCCCTCGTTATGTTGTCGGATGAAAAATAAACGATGTTCAATTTAGCTGTGAATAACTACCTCTTGGAATATAAACATAATAAACGGGGCAATTTTCATGTTTCCTATCTTCTCAAGGCTGAGCAGTTTCATTCTGCTGACAGTCTTTTGCGCTTTGGTCCAGGCCAATGATGTAGAAGACTTCACCAATAGCTGGGCTCATCAGGCTCTCTCTTATCAACGTATACTGGACATGGGGCAGCCATTGGGGCGCGCCAGTTTTCAGTACACCCACAATAGTTACAACTCCAAAGCCTATGCCAATCTCGGCAGCTATTGGGATCCCAACCACATATACAGCCTGGTAGATCAGCTGGACATGGGGATCAGAGCGATTGAGTTGGATGTGCACGATACCTACGGGGATCTGTTGCTATGTCACGGGACCGATGACCATACCGGCTGCTCGGCATTTGATCGTCGATTCGAGGACGGTATCAAGGAAGTGGCCACTTGGCTTCAACAACCAGGTAACCGGATGGAGGTTCTGATCATCTATCTCGAAGAGCACGTAGATGGAAATTATGATGCGGTTGTCGATGTACTGGACAGACATCTTGGGACACTAATCTATAAGCCCGGAAGTTGTAGCACATTGCCGATGAATATCAGTAAGGCAGATGTGCTGAATGCCGGGAAACAAGTCATGTTAATTGGTGGAAACTGTGGCAGCACGCGATGGGCACAGACTGTGTATAACTATGGATTCCCCACTAATAACGATCATTTTCACCCGTATCCGGACTGCAATACTGACAAGTACTCCAACGATTTTGTGAGAAACAACCTGGTCAGGATTTATGAGGACAGCACTCAGCTGTCAGAGGTTTTTGGAGATCCTCCCCAGGATATTACGCCAGAGCTGATGGCACAGGGGATGGAGTGCAATCTCGGCATTATTGGCCTGGATCAATTGAAAGCCTTTGATTCACGTTTGATTGCGGCTATCTGGAGCTGGAACGAAAACGAACCCAATGACTGGGGAGGGAGCGAGGATTGTGCAGAACAATGGGGCAATGGCCGCTTTAATGATGCCAGTTGTAGCGATTCCAAGCCTTTTGCCTGTTACAACGCAACAAGCGGCCAGTGGCAGGTCACCCAGACCAGCGCGACTTGGGAATATGGTGCATACATGTGCCAGCAGGAATTTGGCGCGGACTTCGATTTTGATGTCCCTAAAAATGGATACGACAATCGATTGCTCCGAAATGCCAAGGAAGCACTTGGCTTCGATAGGGTTTGGGTAAATTATGCTGACCGCGACCAGGAGGGTAACTGGCTTCCCGGAGATTTTCCCCTGGTGACACCGCCGGCAGATAGCGGAGAAATTCAGTGGCGCAAATTACGCAACGATAAAGGGAAATGCCTGGATCTTGAGGATCGGGCGACGTCCAATGGCACTGAGATACATCAGTGGTCCTGCCATGGCGCAGACAGCCAGTTATGGTGGCAGGATCAGTTCGGTCGCATTCACAATAAGAGTGCACCGGACAAATGTGTCGATGTGTCTGGCGCGGGTACCAGTGAAGGAACCCGAATTCATCTCTGGTCCTGTCATGACGGTGCCAACCAGGTTTGGTTACGTGGCACCAGTAATTCTTTCCGTATTTCCAATGCACCTAGCATGGCATTGGATATCAAAGATCCTTTCTGGGGAAATGGCATGCGGGCTCATCTATGGACTTTCCATGGAGGAAAATCACAACGCTGGAGCTGGGACTGAGTTTCCTTATAGGTTCTAAACACCAACCTGCTCCACGCTAAAGTGGAGCAGGTTGCACTTCTTCTTGGTCATCATCCCGACAGATTCGTAACATCCCCTTTAAGTGTTTTAGCGCCTTGCTGTCTGCCTGTTTCTTGGATAAAAACTCCGACCTTGTCTATTCTCTATGATTAAAGATATCGCGAACGGATATTCAACTGTTACGAGTATCGGGTCGTTGTTTATCTATCCGGAGACAGTTGATGAAAATAAAGACCAAACTACTCACCGCGTTTCTTGTTACCACTCTGTTACCCGTTCTTATCGTTGCGATCATTACAGTCCGCAATGTCACTACCCAGGCAGAAAAGCAGTTTCTTGATGCCAGTAATCTGGACATCTCCATTATCGACCAATCGTTTCAGAACTTTTTTGATGTCATTGGGTATACGGTAGCTTTCATGGCTGACTATCCCGCCGTGAGTGATACCAATTCCGGAGGTCTCACCACCTATTTCGCTGAAGGGAAGAAACCGTCCCAGGTGGCGATGCAAAATGGTGGTCGGGAACAGCGCTTATTTGAACTCTTCAGCGCTATTGGCGAGAACAATCCCATGTTGGGTTATGTCTATATGGGAGACAAGCAAGGTGGTTACCTTGAGTGGCCCGGAACGGCTGACTACAGCAATTGGGATCCTCGAAAGCGGCCATGGTTTGATATGGGGCGTGATGCGAATTATCAATTGGTTCGCCGGGATGGCTACTATTATGAGCCGGACGATGCGGTATATGTCTCTGTTCTTAAAGGGTTTCGTAACAGTCAGAATGACTTTGAAGGCGTGGTTGCCATTGATGTGTCTCTAAAAGCTCTGACGGATATGGTCCAGCAGATCAAATTTGGCGAAACCGGCTATGTGATGATCGTCGAAGGAAGTGGCAATATTCTGGTAGACGGAGGTAATCCCAAGAATAACTTTAAAGCGCTCAACAGCATGGATGGCGATTACTTTGCCATGATCGATAAAACCGAATCGGGGATTATCGAGTTTGAGATCGACGGCGTGGAATATATGGCAAATGTCTACTATTCCAACGAGCTGAACTGGAAATTCGTCGGTTTGATGGAAAAAAGTGAAATTTTTGCCGGTGCCAAAGATGTCACTATGACGACCGCACTAGTCAGCTTGATTCTGGTAGTGCTGTTTGGATTTGCCGGCGTGTATATCGCTAACCGGATTGTCACGCCGATCAACTCGGTGAAGGACAATCTGAAGACTATCGCCGAAGGGGAGGGTGATCTAACCACCCGTATTAGTGTTGATTCCAGTGATGAAGCCGGTGAGCTGGCGCAATGGTTTAATCAGTTCATTGAGTCCACGCAGAACATGATTCAGGCTATCAAGAGCACTTCCATCAACATGGATGAGGTGTCGGTGAATACAAACGGCAGTGCCACAGAAATGGCCGCCGCCTCTGCTCATCAACGTTCTTCTATCGAGCAGATTGCCACCGCGGTAACAGAGATGGCTTCTGCGGCCAATGAAGTGGCAAAGAACTGTGTCGATACTGCGTCAGTCTCCGAAGAAGGATTGTCCGCCACCAAGGTAGGCAAAGATATAATCAATCGTAGTGCTGCCAGCGTCGAAGAATTGGGAAGGAGTATTACGTCGTCCAATACTGTGATTTTGGAGCTGGAGAAAGAAACCGGCAATATCAACAACATTCTTTCAACTATTCAGGATATTGCCGAACAAACCAACCTTCTTGCGCTGAATGCTGCAATAGAAGCCGCCCGTGCGGGAGAACAGGGACGTGGCTTTGCGGTGGTGGCAGACGAAGTGCGAAGTCTGGCTAAACGCACGCAGGATTCTACTGAAGAAATCAATAAGATCCTCACTCAACTGGTTCAGCGTACTAAAGATGTATCTGCCACGATGGAGCGCAGTTCCAAAGAATCTGAAGCTGCCGTGTCGTTATCGGCAGAAGTGCTCCAGGCGTTTGAGAGTATTGAGTCGGCTGTGGAGCAGATTCGCGATATGACGACACAGACGGCCAGTGCGACGGAGGAGCAACACCTGGTGACTGAAGACATTAACCAGAATATCGTGACGATCAATGAATCTGCCAACCAGGTATCGGATATTTCCAGTCAGGTAGAGTCCTTGTGTGCCAAGCAGACTGAGCTAAGTCAGCAGCTCACCCAACTGGTCTCCAGGTTTCGTACAGAATAGCGGGCCGACTCTATGCTTCTATCAGCCCGTTCAGTTCATCCATTTTCTTCTCTATGCCGTCTAATTCGTTTTCCCGGCCGAGTTCTTCCAGTTGTTTTTTCAGAGCATCGATCTGCTTGTTAAGCTCAGGAAGAATTCGGGTTTCATAGTCTTTACGCATCTTTTCGCTGAGGTCCCCTGCTTGCTCTTTTAGCTGGTTCAGCTCTTCTTCCAGGTAAGCCATTTGCTGCTCAAGGGTTTCCTCTTTCCAGTTTTTCCAGCTGCTTTGGATACTGTTTGAAAGTGACTCAACAGCACTATTGAACTGATTCTGGAATTTTTGGCTCATGCCGGTGATACGGTTGCTGCCCTTGATGACCTGTCCTTCCTCAATCATGGGGTGAGCACCAGGTTCATCATTGTCTACAAGTTCGACAATCTTATTTGAGCTGGAATCTTCGCTGATATAAAAAAATGCAGATTGGTTTGCCAAATGACGATATTGGTCAGCCATTTCCACGCCGACCAGGAAGGTTCCCTGGTCGGTATATTCTATGTTCTTTACAGTGCCTATGGTTTCCTCTTCGTGGGTTAAAGGCGCGCCTTTCCTGAGACCTTCAACATCCTGATATTCAATCTGGAATGCCAGACCACCTGTCTGGCAGGCGACCAGGATGAATGCAATCGGCAAAAATAAGAGTTTGGATATTCGTAACATTGATGGATTTCCAATATTTACAAAACAGGCTTGAACTAAGTCTTGCTGTTCGATTATAAAAACGTCCCGCTGTGGATGTAGCTGTATTTTGTCGGGATGAAAGTTAATAGGCAACAGGCTGTCCTGAAACAGAGTGATGGATGACTGCCTGGAAAGGAAGATAATGTCAGAGTACGAAATAATTGATGCCATCTGCGATAAGGTTAATCCCTTGTTGTTCTTGCTCACCACTGGATTGTTGATCAACGATCTGTACAGCCGGACTTTTCCTAAAGCCAGGGCACGGATCGGGTTTCTATTAGGTGGATTGGTGCTGGTCTACGGATTTCTGTATCTGGATAACCAGTTTCTGATATGGGCTTCGTTTGGAGGGGATTACAGTACTCATACCGCATTTGCCATTGCGATGGGCGTCTCAATCAGCATCACTACCCGGATGACCAAGTGGATTATTGGGGCATTGTTGCTTTATTCACTCGTGATGCTCTACCAGGGGTATCACTCAATTCTTGATATTGTCACCACCAGCATTATCGTGGGATTGCCGCTTATCTTAGTCAGGCTATTGATCGATTCCAGGAATCTCTCCCAGGGAGTCGAACAGATACCTGACAGGTCATATTAGATAGTGATGCTCAGCAAACTAGTTGATTGCCGAAAAATTGGGAAATGGCTCATTGCCTTAACTTTTGAGTTTTTCCTTCGCTGAAATTCCGTGAATCCAGTTTACCAGCAAGTCAAAAAATCCCTCTGCAAAGGCATCTTCACCTTCGAGCAGGTAATTGAGTTGTGCCATTGTGGTCCATTGAGAGGTTGTCTGGAAATTATAGGAATCGGCCTTAAGCATGCTGTGAGTGGCATTTGGTAACAACGATAGTTGATACTCTTGATGTCCTGTCGTGTTAAATGCTTTGGTGATAGCCGCCAAACTCTCTCTTACGTCAACGTTGAGGTCGCTGTCTCCGAATATTCCCAGAAATGGTACTTTTATTTGAGCCAGCCCGAGTTCCATATCCACCTTCAGATTGCGGGCAACGAACTGGTAGCGGGATTGGCTCATAGGTTCGGCGTAGGCACCCGAGGGAGGGGGGTTGTGCTCCATAAAGGCCAAATACTCGTTGTAGGGGGCCTGTGGTAAGAGGATATCCTGGATAACGCGCCTCTCGTACTGTCGAACGGTGTCAATCTGGTCATTGCTGAAACCGCTATGCAGCATGCGTTGTTGCTGTAGATACTCGGATTGGCGCTGCCAGTTAACGGCCACACCTACCGCAATCATAAAATCGTAATCGGCTTTATTTTCCGCTAATTGAGACAAGACCCAACCACCTTGGGAAAAGCCGAGGACGCCGATGTTACCGACTTTTTCCTGATGTTTAAGTAACGATATTGCTTGTGCAGCTTCATTTGCCCGATCTGCCATTGTCTGTTCGAGCCAGTGTCCGCTTGATTGACCCACTCCAGCTTTGTCCCAACTGAAGCTGGCGATGCCATTTCTCAAAAGGTTATTCATAATCGGGATATAACCCCCGTCGGCGAAACGATCTGTTGGTCCATCACCGTGTATAAAAACTACGACCGGAAAAGGCCCATTTCCCTCGGGCAGAAGTAAAGTGGCAGACAGATGGTCATCCTGATGTGGGAACTGCAGATCTATACGTTCAGCATCATGCAGCTCATGCTGATCCAGGACATCAAGGGCCAATGCACTGGATAGGATGAGGGCTGAAACTATTCCAATAGCGGCTTTGATGGATGTATTCATGAGTCTTTCCAGGTTAATGATGATGGGTGACCGCCGCCTGGATTAATGCTGATTGGCAAATAGCTTCCAGCGAAGGACTAAGGTGATTCAGTCATTGAGAAATACCTCATCATCCTGCCGGATGGAGCCTGGAACGGTTACTTCTACATATCTGCCAAAGTAGCAGTTGCCCCCATTGACCAGTTGTTTGAGCAAGTATGGGGCATCGTGAAGACCGTTTTGTGCCAGTGATACCATCCGGCATCGCTCCGTCTGATGCGATATTTTTAACTGAGTCGATCCTATGGTAAGTGTTTTCCCATTAAGATTTTCTTCAGATAAATCGATCTCTGATTCAATCACCAAGTTGGGTCGGAACCGGCATATGTCTATTTCAGCTAAATTAGCCCGTAACAGATCGCCGGTGGTAATGACATGAACCGGGCCGTCATCAAAATGGGAAATATCCGCTTCCCTGGAAAGGGAGAGAGGTTGGCCAAAGTAATTGGTTAATGAACTTTCCAGCAGGTTTGACTCTGAACTAATGACATGTCCATCGGGAAACTCGATAAACACTTCATCCTTCTTTATGAAAGCCTTAAGGGCCAGGAGTCCATCGATTCGGGTAAATCGTCTGGTATTTTTACCACTGCCAAATTTGCCTTGTGGGTTTTGGATTGCAAAAAGACGATCCTGCTCAAGTCCCCTGAGGTTCAAGTGCGCCTCTGGCAACGACTCCCCCTGTAGGGACTTGACCGGATAACGATGGAGAGATCTGATGGTTCCAATTTTCATTTCAATCTGGCGGGCATGACACTGTTTGACAGATGCTACTCATCAGAAAGTTTGGAGGATGCTTGCGGGTCTGTGCTGGTGGGCAACATACAGTTGAGGCAGGTAAGCGTTGTATTGATAACGACGGTATTACGTGCACTATCAGAACGATGGGATTGCCATTCTATGAAGGCATTTTGACCACAATGTCTGCAGCATTGCAGAGAGGGGTTGTCCATAACGATTTGTCCTTGTACGAAATGTATCATGGCTACAATTTGTAGCCATGATAGGTGGTCCAGTGTTTGCGAGTCAACCCCGGGCTAACTTACATGACGCTTCAACTCCACCAGCCGCTGGGCTCAGCATCTCTTCGCTTCCAGTCATTGATATGACTCATTGCCTGTTGGATCACGACACGTGGCAAGGAAGAGCCTTTATTCCCAGAGTTGTAGTCGGCGGAACTAAACCCAACATTTTTTGTGAAAGTGACTTCAGCCAGAGCTTTCATCCTATCGGATATTTTGTTGGCGTCTCCACTTGTTTTACTGGGTGTGATATTGACCGTCGGAATTCCGAGAAAAGCTCCGAAGTCCATGCCCCCGCTCATCATTCCAACGGAGGCGAAAACTCCCAATTTCTGGGCTGTGCTCAAAAGTGCGCCTTGCTTGACATAGGATTCGTCATTTTCATAGTAACCTCTCTGGAGGTCGACGAGATTTAAGGCTCTGGCTATAGGCTTAGTTGGTTTGTCGCCAGCTAGCACCGGAACAAGTCCTGCTCTTTTTATCTCAGTGGTTAGTTGTTTAAGGGCGTCTTCTGACATGCCTCGTCCACCTTCGTGATTTTTGCGAACCCAAACGAGAACTTTATCTTTCTTGTATCCTTTTCCGAACAACTTGGATATTTCTCCTGCGGCTTCTGAATCACTTCCGGGTTGGCAGACTCTGCGGAACGCATCTCGTATTCCTATTCGCATAGTTGTTGACGAACCCTTATCAGAAAGCAGTTGGTAAATGGTTTCAGTGGTTTTTCCCGGTACCAGATCATCGCTGGATTGAGATTTGGCTTGGAAGGCTTGGACACCAAACTTTGCGAGAAAACGTCTTGCCTGCTCTACACTGATTTTTTCTTCCCTTGGATCTGCAGGAATGATTTTGACAACCATGCTCTGATTCTTAATAGACATAGCTGCTGCCAATGCAGCTATATGGAGGACTTCGCCAAATTCATTCGTCCCAACAAATGCTTTCATTTCCATATTTTTTTCCATCTCGTCTTCAAATGACTGAACTATCAGGACATAAGGCGCTGTTTGTTCTCTAAACCCGTCATTTTGTTCTCTTAACTCATCATAAACTGTGAGCCATTCACGATAGAATCCTTACCGGCCATATGACTAATGCTTGCCGAGTCTCCTGATACTGTTCTCTGGTATCGCAGGTAGATGACATGCAAGCTAGGTATGGACAGACTGTCAGATCTGAATATCAAGCAGATGAACGCTCTCCCTGTTTGCATATTGTCCTAGACTCTTGCGGGAAATAGCCAATTGAGAGCAAACCAATACCCTGGCTTCAATTACGAAAGTCATTCAACAAGGAGTAAGTGATGAGAATTGAAATAAACGATGATATCGCCCAGCAGTGCAATCTCGACGAGAAAGAAGCATTAGAGCTTCTGGCTATTGCTGTGTACAAAGCTAAAGGTCTGACTGGATCAGTGGCGGGTAAAATATTGGGGATGAATGAGTTCGACTTCCATAGTTTTCTGATTTCCCGAAATGAGACCGTGAACTATGAGAGTGACAATTCCCTCAATGCGCGTAAGAACAATAACCTGTTTGGTCGATGAAGAATCGTTACCAGTAACGACTGTGTGAAGGTGGGCAGTAGCGTTGTATCGGTGAGAGCTACTTGGATGACGGTTCGTCCAGCTCTGACAGAATCTTTGACGCCAAGCCTGCTTTGTCTTCCTTGAGTGCCTGCAAAAACCACTTTGGGGTGTTTGTCAGGGAGTCATACCGACCGCTCCAGGCAGTAATTTCCAGCATGACGGGCAGCAAATCTTTGCCTTTTTGAGTCAGACTGTAAATAAACTTGGAGCGGTTATTCGGGTCTATTGTTTTGTTTATGACGCCTCTTTCTTCAAGTCGCTGCAAGCGATCAGCCAGAATGTTGGTGGATATCTTTTCCTCTGAGGCCAGAAAATCTCCATAGTGGCGTTTACCCTTGAACATCAGGTCGCGTATTACCAATAGCGTCCATTTGTCGCCAAATGTCTCTAAGATAAAGTTGATAGGGCAGTTTGATCTGCAATCTTTTGAATTGAATTCCATGTGGGCATTATCGTTAAAAGTACTTGTAAAATACAAGTTGTTCCTGTTACGGTAATTCTACTTGCAAAATGCAAGCTGCTTGGTTTGATAACAAGTGCTTTCTCCACGTGATGAGTTAAGCGTTAATTGAGGACAGGAAGTATGAAGCGAAACAGACGGGCAATATTTGTTCTGACGTTGCTACCGATGGCATTTTTCCTGGCTTTTACCTATTGGTATCAAGGTATTAGTGAGCCACTTACAGCAGAGGAAGTTTCCCGCTACATGAATATCATTGAGTCCCAACCTCAGAACCCGGGAGGCAGGCACAAAATACCAGCGCTGCGTGACTTTCTGGAAAATGATGATGGGAAGCCGTTCTATACCGTCAACCTATATAAGTATTTTGATCAGGCAACATATCAGGATGCTCAAATGTCAAACGTCACGGGGCGTGAGGCATTTGATCGGTTTACCCGAGTAATGGTGCCTCTACTTATCCAACATGCATCGCATCCAATCTTTGGCAGTAACCAGATGCTGGAAACTCTGACCGGTTGGGACAGACTTGTGATTGTACGTTATCGGAGCAGAAGGGATATTGCTGATATATTTGCAAGCTCTGAGTTCGCAGAAGCCAGCAAACATAAATGGGCGGCCTTGGAAAAAAATGAACGTATGCTAGTGCAAGGGGTACATATCCCAGAGCTGTTTATTGCTGCGATAGCGATCACTATCGTCTGGAGTCTGGTTGCTTTTTGTATTCGGGGCTCGGGAGTTCGAATTGCTTTGAGAACATCAGGTGGGGTTAACTAAACTGCTATTAGGCGTCTGTTTTACCCTGAGGACAAATAATTTAGCAGTCTCGCGATAATAGCATGCGGGATAGAAGGAACTATAACAGCCCAATCATATCTCATAGAACACCGCATATATGGAGTGCCTCAATAGTTATTGAGGGGGCATTTCAATAACCTGCAGTTTCAACGTATTGCTCTTGAGGCTCTTAATGTCACCTGATTCCAGTTGTTGATAAACCTTGGCCCTATCTATCGGCACAGTTTCAAGTTTCAGCACACGATCAATAGTGGCTTTAGCCTCGTCAGTTTCCCCCATTAACTGCCATTGATTGGCAATTTCGATTCGCTTGTTGACGACATCCGGGTGCTTCTCTCCCTTGATAAGAAGGTCATTTGTCAGGCTGGTGCGAAGATCAATAACAGATTTCAGTTGCAGCACCTTAGACTCGGTCTGGGGATTGATAACTTTTACATTTTGCAGGGTTCTCTTGGCGGGTAGAACTGCGTCCAGTTTCAGATAGTCCTGTGTGGCCCGTAGGTATAAGGGCTGGGCCTTTTCTGTTTGTTGGCGACAACCTGTTTGTTGGGACGGTAACTGGCAGGAGTAACCGTCCGCCAGAAGCTGGGCTAACTGGGGTTGAGGATCATCTTTACCGGTATCGCTACTGCGAAGGTCTGCGGTTCTTAAGGCATGAGTGAGTTGAAACTCTGCACTGCGGACACCTGTGGCATTCTCCGAAAATATACCCAAGTCCGCATACATTTTTCCCATGATGGAGTGATGACGTTGGATAGCTTCGAGATCATTGATTTTGTATGCCTGCGCCTTACTGAAAAACAGCGCTTGTTCAACCCGGGTAAAGGTTTCTCCCCGTGGATCCAAGCGGGATTTATAAAGCCATTGGATACGGGCCAGATCTGTGAGTAATTCCAGAGATACCGCCCAGTGGCCTTTCAGTTCACTGGAATCATAGGTGTATGAAGGGGGGGCAAACTGCAGAGCGGCCTGCCAGATTGCATTGGCCCCGTTGATATCATTGTTTAACAGGCGATTGTGCCCTTCGCTCCAGGCAGCAATGCTAAATGCCCAGGTGCGCAGTAGTGTATCGTTCCACCAACCGTCTTGACGATATTCCAGCAGGGTTAGATCACCAATCCTGACTTCTTCGGGCGTTAGGCCTAAAAAAGGCTCCCTTAATCGTGCGACTAATTCTCTGAATTCGGGATTTAGTCTTAAATCTATTGTCTGTTCGATTACGCTGGAGGTAAGTGCGCGCTCTTTTCCCAGCCAGGCCACCCAATTTATCGCGGCGTTTTCCCATTGCTGTGGTGATACTTTGTTTCTGGATGACAAAATAGCTTCATACAACTGCCGACGTATGGAGACGTTTTCAGTCGTTTCAGCCAGTACTTCAAGGCGCTTAGCGACTTCCTCATTGGGTGATTGTCTGAAGCTGGAAATCAGGCCGTTCAAAGTGCGTTGACCGGGCTCCAGCTCATAGGACCGGTAATAATAGGAAAATGCACGTTGGCTATTCCCCTCGTCGAGGTAAAGTCCGGCGATCATCTGGGCCACTTTGGCCATTCGCGAACGATCGTCCAGGCGTTGCAATAATCGAAGCAAGCGTTCCAGTTGCTGGCGGTCCTCCAGCTGTTCCAGGGTCAGAATCAGGTTATCAATGGTGGCCAGGTGTTGGGGATGCCTCTCCAAAATGGCGAGATATTCCTCCCGGGCTCGTTGTAAAAAGCTCTCTCGATGATCTTTGTCTTTTTCCGCATGTCGGGTGTAAGTCCATGCCCGGGAGAATCTTACTTTGTCCAGACAGTTGTTGACGTCACTTGTTTGTTGGCAGTCTCTCTCTGCGCCAAGCAGGATTCTCTCGGTGGCTCTCCAGTTTTCCTGGTCAACCTGCTCCTGTAGTACCTTTTCGAAGGCATATGAAGGATTGGGTATCAGCCAAAGGGGAGTTAGCAAAAGAGAAATCAGCAAGGGGAGGGGGGGCTGTTTCATTATTCTCCTCCTTCCGTAAAGGACACCAACTCAGGCGGAGTCTCAACCAGAGAGGGCTCGCATTCAGCTTCATAACTGATGACATAGACCGCTATCACCCGTGCATTCTCCGGTGCTGACATTAACTCGTCTACATCTTCAGTGGCTTTGGTAAAGGTGCTGACTTCGTCACCGGATGTCCGACGTTTGACTTCTGCGGTAAATTTTTCCTCGAATCCTTCCTGTGGCACGATACTCTCAACAATGACTTTATTGTGTGGTGCCATACACAGTGATTGGCGTGAGTGGTCAATGATCCAGCCACTGTTCTTTGCGGTCGTTCCGGGTTTGAAATGAGCCTTCTCGGTAAAACTGACCTGACTCAACATATCTCTGACAATGTTGCTATGGTAGCGACTGTGGATATCATTGCTGAGTTTTTCGGCAATGGTCTCGGGGGTATCCACCCCATTAAGATTCGACGCTGAATCCCGGAACAGCCAATGCATTGAGCCCTGCGTGCTCGCATTGTTTTTATGGAACTCCAGGAATACGTAATAATCCAGTACGCTGGCTACGTCGCCGGACCTGACAAGACCTGGAGTCGGGTGGTCGATACGAAATGTCAGTGTATGGAGCGCTGGTTGCGTTGAGGGAACGAACGAGAAATACCTGATCTTGTCGCTGAGAGCACTTACCAATGAGGCTTCTACCAATTGCTTGGCCGTGCTGGAAGCTTCATTGCCTAGCGCAATCATATATGACTCGCCCAGAATCAGCTCAATACGGACTTGTTTCTCCGGATCACCCAGCGCCTGAGTCGAGCCAATGACATAAAGCAGGGCCAGTAGTATTGATCGTTGAAATATCGGGGCCATGACTAAGGTCTCCCATTGGTAGATCTATATATTCAATTCTGGTGACTTTGCCTACAACGCCAGATACAAAGACAGACTTATCAATATTGGTCACTAAAGCACACAATATCCGGTCGGGACCTAACGCTGCTGTTTCAAGTTTCTTAGGATTGCGCCAGCGTTTCATCAGTATGGCGATTTCCTGTTCTCCCAACCCCTGTGCCGCTGATTCCAATTGCCATTCACTACGTAGTTCCCCCGGCTGGTTTCTTCTCGGTCCCAGATACCACGCATGATTCCCCTGATCTTCTGCTATCAGGGTAAAACCAACATTGTTTTTCTCATAGAGCTGAAACCAACCGCCGCTTCCAAGCACGGGGTAGCTGGTGACATTCGGTCGAAAAAGCACTGTCGGGGTGGCGATCAAGTCATGGTCTGGAACGACCAAAGCGCCAAAAAAGGGTTGTACCTGAATCGTCGTTGGAAGAAATCCATCGATGGATAATTTATGTTCAGGGGCAAAGGGATTGATCCATAGATGGATGTCGCGGACTTTTTCTGGAGAAGTCGCTCCAGTCACTTGCCGATCAGGGAAAGCCAAAGAAGCCAGAACAAAGTCTCTCTGGCCTTCTGCCGTGGCGTCAATGCTGATGGTTGAGAAAGTTGCCGCGAGGAGGGTGCCACCTATATACAGCGTTGCTATTACACTGTTGCTAAGATGGGTGGTGATGAAATTCCGGAAATAGCCTTTAACCCCTTCGGTAATGGACTCCCGTTTGTCCTTTCCCAGAAGAAAGTCAATGACTCCAACACACCAGAGGCTGCCTAACGGAACTCCCATCAACAGGGACAGATCGTTACCGCTCACGCCACTTCGGAAATGTCGGCTGAGCCACAGATCGACCATTGCGACCCAGACTGACAGCAGTACCACTCGAACGAGAAGGCTTGTTCCCAAATTGCCGTTTCCCCTGTCGTATATACGGAAAGTTTATACTTCGTATGGAGGGGCTCCAGGACTGCAGACTTCATTTCCAGTGCAATATTGTTACGCTGGAAATTACTCCGGAATCGAATCTCCTGTTTAAAAATTAGACTATATCACGCTATGGGTAAAATCTATGCCGATAGCTGTAAACGTACTTCCATTAATGCAAAACCGAGAAGATTAAGACCTCGCCATTGATAAGGATTTTCAACTGCGGGATGATCCATTGCCAATCCTACCCCCCAGATTTTATCCACAGGGCTTGCTTCCACCAGAATTCTGTCCCCTGTATTGAGAAGAAACTCTTTTAATTCCGCATTTTGGCCAAATTTTAATAAATTGGCTTTTACTACGATATCAAACCTGTGATGTTCCCAAACTGAGTTTTCAAACCCCTGCACCTCACGGCCTAACTTTTTAGCCTCTCCAGGATTGTCTGCTAGCAAGATTTTCTGTTCAGCATTGGAATCTCCAAAAAGTCTGGCTTTTTCGGCCATCATAAAATGTTCTGCTGTTAGGTAAGCGATTCCTTTTTGTGTAAAAGGGGAGTCGTACCACTGACTGAAGCAAGTCTTGGTTATTCTGGTTTCAGATTTCTGGTGGCCCCAGAAAAGCACATATTTAACCGGGTTGCCGTGACTAACGTAGTCAATCAGTTCTTCTCTGTTTCTGATACTGGGGATCATTTTAATTACCGCTAAGTCTCGTTAGGTACAGGCCCTTCGGAGAAGGCTTTTTTTGTGCAATATTGCAGTTATTGAATTCGGGATGTCAGCTATTTTCCCCAGATTCCACCACTTGTTGCCCCAACGCACTTTTATCTGAGCAGTAACTCCACTGGCAGGCATTGGTCTCTTTTACCGTATCCGGAGCTTCCTTTTCGACCATTGAGCGGGTGAGGTGATTGGCACGATACACCGCTGTTCCCATTGCCAGAGTGCCGAACATCACGCCACCGGCTATTTCCCCTATGAGAACTCCGACCGCACCGAACTGATTGGAAAGTAAGGCAACAAAAGGAATCGTTCCGAGGAATGCTCTGGAAAAATTGAATAAGGTGGCCAGATAGGCTGAGTTGGTATTATTAAAACTGGCGTTAGCTACGAATAGTAGTCCATTGAAGAAGAATCCGGGGGCAATCCATAGGCAATACTGATTGATCAGATGACGGGCGTCTCCGCTGGCGTCGAATGACGAGATAATAAAGTCACTCAAGAAAAACAGGATTGCCCATACCACCATGACATAACCGGCGATAAACTTGGAAGCGTCTCCCAGCGTGTGACGGACGCGGTAATAGTCACCCGCGCCCATGTTCTGACCAATAATGGGACCTACAGCGCCTGACAGGGCAAATAGACCACAAAATGCCACCGGTACGATCCTGCCGATAATCGCTGCGCCTGCGACGGCATCATCTCCGAACTCAGCCATCGTTTTCATAACGTAGCTACTGCCCACCGGTGTTGCCAGATTGGTGAGCATCGCCGGGCCGGAAACCGTCGCCAGGGATCGTATATCCGTCCACCACTCAGACCAGTTGGGAGAGGTTATTAGCCCATGGCGCATAATGACATAGGTTCCGGCGATCCCCAGGATCACAAATCTGGCAATAAACGAAGACCATGCCGCGCCGGCGATATCCATATCCAGGCCGAAAATCAGAATGGGGTCCAGTATGGCATTGGCAACGCCTCCTGCCGCGATAGCATACATAGAGCGACGTGGATCACCGGCTGCCCGCAAGGCACTCGCCAGACCCATCGACATTGCCAGAATCGGAGTGGAGGGCAACAATATATGCGTATATACAATGGCCAACTCAAGGGTGCGGCCGTCGGCACCGAGGAAGCGCAGTAACGTGTCACTTTCCAGCCATACCGGAATCACCACCGCCAGGCTAAACAAAAAGCTGAAGATCAGGGTATGGACACAATATTGGCGTGCTTTCTCCAGCCGTTGTTGGCCCAACGACTGTGAAACTTTTGCCCCCATGCCAATGGAAAGAGCGATACTGATCGCCGTAAGAAAAAACAGTAGAGTCCCCGCAAAGCCAACGGCAGCGGCCAACTCCTGCTGACCGAGAAGGCTTAGGAAATACATATCTACCAGGTCTACCAGGAACAGGCTTAACAGGCCCACGGTACTGGATAGTGTCATGACCAGTATGTGGCGCATGATTGAGCCTTGAGTGAATACGGCCTGCATCAAAGGTTCCTTGCGGCAATGAATAGAAAAGATAGCGCTCTAGATTAACAGCTAATTGAGATATTGGAACAGTTGATAAAGGTCGAAGGTAACTTCGGGAGAGGGGGTAACCGGCGGCAGGGGAATGAGAGAATCACTCGGCGCAAAGAACCGAGTGATTCGGTATGTACATTAGAAGCTCAGACGAGCGCCTGCGCTGATCAGGAACATATCAGAGGTTCCGGTTTTATCTTCATCCCCGGCATCCAATACGTAGTCCATTTGCCCAACCAGACCGAGATTTTTGGTCAGTGGAACGTGTACGCCAGCGCTACCCATGGCTGAGAAACCGGTACCATCAACACTATAGGTTCCGCCAGGTCCAGAGGCAGAGATATCTACCTGGGTCAGAGCAAATCCAGCCTTGCCATAGAATTCAGCGTACTGTGTTGGGAGTATCAGGCCGCCCATACCATACAGTGCTGTTACTTCTGCTTTTGCCGTAACGTCTGCGGACAGAATTTCTCTTAAGTCGTAGCTGGTTTCGCCAAAGTTAATGAAACCGAACTCGACAAAGCCCTGACGATTCAGTTGGTAGCCAAACGCCAGACGCAAACCGGTGTCTTTATCGTCGCAGATGTCGTTATCGATATCGTCGCAACCGTCAATAGCCGTCGCGGAGCCAATAGTGGCTTCCACGTAAGGGTGCGGCTTGAAGGCTTCAGGAGCTGCTTGGGTATTTGTGTCGTCTGCATACACAAAAGGTGTGAGGAGAGCCAAAGAGGCAAGAGAAAGGTACTTCTTCATTTGATTAACCTTAGTACAACTATTGATGTCGGTAGATACCGGGATGGGGACGAGGGATTCGCCCCTGAAAAAAGCGGGGGATTCTACGAAAAATATGGGGCTATGCCTATAAACTTTCGTTTAGTTGAGCGTATTTTCTGCCTGATCGACGCAATTTTTGATCATTATTCCTCAAATTCTGATTTGTGTAGACGGCGTAGATTGTCAATCTCCCATCTTAGTTGCTTGATTTCATCCAGTAAGTCCAGGCACATGGCGATTCCCGGCAGGTTAACGTCCAAATCTCTTTGCAGGCGTCTGGCGCGCTGTAGACGGGCCAGGGAGCGAGATTCAAAGATGAGTACTTTATCTTTTCGTGTCGGCTCCAATACTCCCAAATCCACCAGCTCAAGTATAAAGTCGGGACTGACGCCCGCACGGTCGCTGAGCTCACCTAGGGTGAATGAGTAGGTCACATCAATTTTTATTTCCCGGGCCATGTCTCAGACTCCCATTTTCTCTCTTGGGTTATAGCTTTTCTCATGCTCTGCCAGCTTGGCGTACAGATCCTCTGCCTCTTTGGAGTGTTTGGGAGGAACGGCAATTTGCAGAATGACAATTTGATCCCCCTGAGCTGTTCCCTTCAGACCTTTGCCCTTCAGTCTGAGTTTTTGCCCCTGGACTGCCCCCTTGGGAATCTTCAGGTTTACTTTACCTGATAATGTCGGCACTACCACCTGTGCTCCCAGCGCGGCTTCCCAGGGAGTAATTGGAAGCGAGATCAATATATCGCTTCCCTGGACACTGAATACCGGGTGTGGAGCCAATTCAATTTCCAGGAAGAGGTCCCCGTTTTCAGCTCCTCCGATACCAGGAGCGCCTTGGCCTCGCAGGCGGATATGTTGACCAGAGGTCATTCCGGCAGGAATCTTAACATTCAGGGTTTTGCGTTTGTGGGAGATCATCCCGCGCTCATCCACTTCGGGAATATTTACAGTGATTTGCTTGCTCCCGCCGCTATAGGCTTCTTCCAGAAACAGTGGCAGCTTATGATGAATGTCATCGCCTCGCATCTGGAACCCATATTGGCGTCCCCCATGGCTATAACGCCGATGAGCTGTGCCACTGTGTCCGAAAATGGCTTCAAAGAAATCGCTGAAATGCTGTGGGTCTGCGTCCGTGAACCCCCCGGATGAAAAGTGGGAGGCGGACTCCCATCCTGGCGGTGGCTGGAAGTTACCATCGCGGCTGAAAGCGCCCATTTTTCGGAGTTGATCGTATTCGGCGCGCTTTTCGGGGTCCTTTAAAACTTCATAAGCCTCCCCAAGCTCTTTGAATCTGGTTTCGGCATCCGTTTCTTTGCTCACATCCGGATGATACTTGCGCGCAAGTTTTCGGTAAGACTTTTTAATTTCCTCAGCGCTGGCAGACTCTTTGACGCCGAGAATCTTGTAGTAATCTTTATACTCCATCTGATCTTGGCCCTCTGATAAGGTTGGATGCCGTATATCACTATAGCGGCTGTCCCCGCAGGAAAATTGCTATGAATCAGATATATTGGCGATCCCGGACTTTTCAAGTCTGATCTGATATCCCGGGTTTTGACTGGTGATCCTCCCAGGCAGCCCCTACAATGTCGCTCTTTATTGAATCCTTATTGTTAAACGACTTCATCGCAGGGTGTACGTTATATGCTGAGCTACCAGCACGCTTACCATGCCGGTAATTTTGCCGATGTCCATAAACACTGGTTGTTGGTGTTGCTGCTGGAGGCGTTGAGCCGGAAGGACAAGCCCTGGTGTTATCTGGATACTCACGCCGGCCGGGGAATTTATTCACTTGATTCAGCGATGGCGATGAAAACCGCTGAATGGCGTGAAGGAGTGGCCCGGCTGTTGGAAACCTCCGGGAGCGCACCGGAAAGTGTGCAGAGCTATCTTAGAATCGTGCAGAGCTATCTTAGGATCGTACAGAGCAATCTCAGGACCGTGACGGAAGATGTCTCGTATGCCCGGGAGATTCATATGTATCCGGGCTCCCCTGAGTTTGCCAGAAGATTGATGCGTCAGAATGATAGAGAAGTGCTCTGTGAGTTGCATCCTCAGGAAATTGAGCATCTCAAAAAACACTTTCACAAATATGATAATGTCCACCTGCATTTCCGCGATGGCTTCGAAGGGGTTTTTGCGATGGTCCCGCCTCCTGAAAAACGAGGCCTGGTGCTGATTGACCCCAGCTATGAGTTGAAGCAGGATTATCAACGCATCCCGGCTTATCTGGAAAAATTGCATAAACGCTGGGCGGGCGCCACGGTAGCGATCTGGTATCCGGTGTTGACTGATGAACGCCACCAAACCCTGCTGAAAGGAGTCCGCGAGAGCGCTTTGGACAATGTTCTGCGTAGTGAGATACGTAGAAAAAGTGAGATACGTAAAAAAGAAGCCAATAAAGGGATGGTAGGGAGCGGAATGTTGATATTGAATCCGCCCTGGAAAGTTGATCTGGCGATCACATCGGGCTGGTCATACCTGGTAAACAGCCTTCAGCTGGATGACCAGCAGTCAGTGGCAGTAGATTGGCTAAAGCCTGAAAAAAGCACCTGATTACAATGCGCTGATCGTCAGCTTAGGCTCATGCATGCCGCAAACCAATATGTAGTAGGGAATATGATACAAGATAATACAAAGGAAAAATGGACCCGGGAGGGCCGGATACTGATTACCGGTGCCGGACAGCGAGTCGGACTGCATTGTCTGCGCCGTTTGCTGGAGCAAGGCGAGCAGGTGGCAATGACCTACCATACCGAGCGACCTGTGATAAACGAATTGCGGGAGCAAGGCGTTATTTGCCTTCAAGCGGATCTGTCCAGCCCGGATTCTGTGGAACAGCTGGCAACACGTATTCGGGATGAGGTCGGCCCATTGCGTGCCCTGATTCACAATGCCTCAGCCTGGTTGCCGGATCGGGAAGAGAATACCGATTATGCTTCTGTCATGCAGGATATGATGCAGATTCACATGATGGCGCCGTATCTGCTGAATATGAGGTGCCGGGAGCTTCTACTTCAGGGGCGTTTACCCTGGTCGGATATTATCCACATCACCGATTATGTTGTGGAAAAAGGGAGTGACAATCATATTGCCTACGCCGCTTCCAAGGCCGGAATGGCGAATATGAGCCGATCTTTTGCGAAACGCTTTTCCCCGGAGATCAAAGTGAATACCATTGCTCCTTCATTGTTGATGTTCAATGAAGGCGACTCGGAAGAATACCGACAAAAGACCCTGAAGAAATCAGTCATGGGCGTAGAGCCAGGGCCTGATGTTGTGTATCAGGCTTTATGCTTTTTAATGGACAACGCCTATATGACCGGGCGTGAAATCAATTTGGATGGCGGTCGCCACATTCGTTAGTTGAGGAAATTCGATGTTAGATAAATTGGCTGAACATTACCGGGCCATTATTGAAGGTCTGGGCGAAGATGCCAACCGGGAAGGGTTGGTCGACACGCCGATGCGCGCTGCCAAAGCTATGCAGTTTCTCTGTAAGGGCTATGATCAGGATCTGGAAACGATTGTAAACGGGGCAGTATTTGAGTCCGATACAGACGAGATGGTGATGGTGAAGGACATCGAGCTGTACTCCATGTGTGAACATCACATGTTGCCGTTTATCGGCCGCTGCCACATTGCCTACCTGCCCAGAGGCAGGGTGTTGGGTCTTTCCAAGTTTGCCCGTATCGTGGATATGTATGCTCGTCGTATGCAGATTCAGGAAAATCTGACCAAGCAGATCGCTGAAGCGGTGCAATCGGTCACCAATGCCCGCGGTGTTGGGGTGATTATCGAGGCTCGTCACATGTGTATGATGATGAGAGGTGTGGAAAAGCAGAACTCTTCCATGGTGTCATCCGTCATGCTGGGTAGTATGCGTAATGATATATCCACCCGGGCTGAGTTTTTGAATCTTGCCAAGGGAAGTGCTGGTTTATAAGCAAGCCCCTCTTTAGCCTGTTGAAAGCCATGGTTCCACGTAGGTTGCTGTGGTTTCGACAGGCTCAATCTGATCATTGAATATCAACATCAGGTCGCATTGAGCCCGCCGAGGGTTTACATCAATCCTTTTACTTCTGTAACTCGACTTCTCCACTGACGGTGACAGTCACCGTTTGAGTGCCTGCCTCAACGGCTGCAGGTGCAGCTTCCATGGACATCATTGCGCCGCGAGCCTGATTCATACGTGGGTAGAACGGCTCCTGGTTGGTTGAGATGTTAATGTTAGTGATCTTGTAGGAATCAGACTTCAATGTTTGGGAAACAATATCCGCCCGCTTATTGAAGGCTCCCAGTGCTTCTACGATCAGCTCGTTTTCCTTTTCGTTACGCAGATCATCCGATGCATCATAGTTCATTGAGCTGACGGAGAGCTTTTCCTGGAGTTCGCCGGTCAGGCTGGCCAGAGCTTCAATGTTTTGGCTTTCCAGTTGTAGCTGTTGCTCCACCTTCCAGGCGACAATGCGCTGATCCCGGTAAACAGGATTGGTGCGATAGCCAAGTGTCTGGACTTTAACCCCTTCGACCTTGTTGGCTTTTTTCAATGCCCAGGTCATGGCGTCATTCACCTGGCGAGAGGCGGTTGTGGAATCCTTTTCCTGGGCATGGGCGTATAGTTCCACCGTCAAGGTATCATTAGCCAACTCACCTGTGGCGTTAGCACTGAGGTTAATACGGTTGTAGTGGACTTGGACGTCGTCGGCCCAGGCAAAACTGGTGACGAGCAGAAGCAATGCAATCCTGATGAGCATGAAGTGTCTCCTTGAATCAGCTTGGATAACTCGATATATGGCAGACAAGTTTGCCATGCAGGCTATTATTGGCAAGCATCATTCGCCGGCATTAAGGCGATTTAATTGAACGGAATATTTTGGAACAGTTTCGAGGAGGCAAAAAAAACCGCGTTAAAAAACGCGGTAATGTGCACTTTCATCAGGCTGGAGTATTAAGGGATCTCGTCAACAGTAGTAGATGCTGTCCAGGTACTCGCACAACGCAAGAATATTGGCTTGTTCCTGTTCATCGTTTGGAACACATACTTTCCATTCGTCATCATACATGTGAGTTGCTCCCATTAAATAAAAGGTCTGAAAAAATCAAGGACCTTGGAAAGCCTAAACAGTAGAAGGTCACTGCTTACGATTTAAATTCTAGTCCTACCTGATGAAACGGGCTTGACCTCCTGTGTTAAGGTTTTGACAATCTGTTGCAATCTTTGGTCATCGTTGTGAAGGTTCTAGTCCATATGGCATATAAAGACGTCTGGCATTCTGACAACCTGTCATTAAGGTGAATAATTGATGACTTACCCTCTCTGATACAGCAAGCTATAGTTAATGTACGAATAACTGTTAAAGAACAATAAGCAGCTAAAGTACGGAAGCAGGCATCAAGGTTGAAAAAATCCTGCGATTTCAGCAGTACCAAATTCGTCCAGGAGCCTTTGCGGATATAAATTCGTGTGGCTTCTCGTTTGCCGGGATAGCACTTATTACAAAATACTGCTGACAAAATAGTTCCTATAACAAGAATTTAGGGCATCAGTAATCTGGTGCCCTGTGTAGTAAATCGAGTCCGATAATATATGGATCAACCGACAGTCTCCGGATCCTCTGTTAAAGCACTATGCCATTGGCTGTCTGAGCGCGAAGTTCAGATGGAGTCAATTTTGCGTGCCGAAGGGATCGATCCCGCCTTGCTGGATGAACAGGATACCCGGATCAGCCTGGAATCCTTTAACCGCCTGTGGGATGCGGCTCGACAGAAGCTGGAAAACCCGGCGGTGGGGCTTCATGTGGGAGAGTGTGTTGATTCCAGCCGAATGGGCGTTATCGGACATATTGTGTTCAATAACCGTACCCTGGGTCAGGCGCTGCAGCAGTATGAACGACTGTCGGCTCTGGTGAATGAAGGGGTAATTACCAAAGTACGGGTCGAGGGAGATGAGGCCATTATCGAGTATTACTGTGATGATGGTCTGTATCACGCATCCAACATGGAGAGACTGCTAGCCCTGGCGGTTACCCGAGCCCGGAAATATGTGAGTGAAAAAATTTATCTGACTCGGGTTGGTTTTTCTCACTCCGCTCCGGAATACAAAGAGGAATATGAGCGGATTTTCCAATGTGAGGTGAATTTTGATCAGCCCTATTGCTATATGGCCTTCCATGCTGATTTTCTTGAATTTGAATTGCCTCACCGGAACCCTTATCTGCATCAGGCACTTACCCGCCAAGTGGAAGCCCTGTTACAGAAAATGTCTCTGCGCCGTTCAGTCAGCCATAAAGTCAAAGGAATCGTCGCGCGGCGTCTGTCACGGGGGGATATAGATGCTGGAAGGGTGGCAGAGAAGCTGAACATGTCACGGCATACCCTGTATAGGAAACTGAAACAGGAAAATAATTCTTTTCAGGAGTTGGTGGAGCAGGTCAGGAAAGAAAAGGCGCTGGATTATCTGCAAAAGAAAAAGTATTCGTTGAGCGAAATAGCCTTTCTGTTGGGGTTCTCAGAATTAAGTGCTTTCAGTAGGGCCTTCAAACGTTGGACTGGTGAAAGCCCCGCCCAGTTCAGGAATCAAAAACAGTCCGTCACCACAAATCAGTCTTTGAAAAAAGAATAGTCTTTAAACAGAGGCAATTTCTACATAAGAGCTAACCTCTATTAAGATCTATTTTCTAAATAGAATCTAGCTTCTGAACAGGGATAGATAGATTCTTCCATGACATTGTTATCAATGTCTTCTATCTCCTTTTCATCACGCTGGCCAGCAATGCCAGCAGTGCACTCACGAGAGTTCCTGCTACAAAAACCAATAGCGCCATATGGCTGTCAAAACGGTTTTGGAAGGTCATTGTTGGGGCCATTCTCAGCATCCAGTCCATATCCGGCAATGTAACCGTGTTCTGATATTGCCATCGACGGTCTTCGGCCAACAGATTGGTTTGGTTTGGAGGCTCCGGATTCAAGGTGATAAAAGGGTCACTGGAAAATCGTCCCAGATCGTAAATAGAAACGGACAGACCACGCAGCTGCGCCTGGGTCTGGAAATTCTGTAATAGAACTCCCAGGTCGATGGAGACGGCATAAATGGTGTCTTTTCTTGGAATCAGGTAGATGGTCTCCGCCTGACCAGCCTGAAGCGACTGCTTGCTATGTTGTGGGGATAGCATCTGGGGGTTGTGATTTGCCAGGATCCGTAACAGGGTGTCCTGAGCCTGGTCTTCTTCGAGATAGCTGTACCGTGGTTCCAGGCGGGCCAGTGTCTCAGGCAGAGAAATCGCGATCGGGCCAAGGGGGGAAGTCTGCAGTATTTCGATGCTGCTGATTTCTTTAGCGCCCTGAATCAAAGTGCCGATGGTGTCGGATTCTGCCCGTATAAGTTCGGAAGCGAGTTGGGCATGAAAGCGTGCCGATTCCATTTCCCGCTCAAGTTGCCGCTGCAGGGAGCCGGCTTCCCGGATGAATGAGGCATAGGCTTGGCTGTGGTTATTCCTGGTGACCAGATAGGTGGCTGAACCGGTCAAAATCAAACCGGCGATTAATATGGCCAGTGCCGCCCAGGAATTTACAAAGCCTGTCTGTCGGCCATGGATGGTGTTTGTCGTCAAAGTCAGATCCGTATGTTAGGGATGTTCGGCTGGTGATTTCCGTTCTGGCGTCGGTTTTGAACTTTGAAACAAATATAGGCGGTCCGGGGAGAATTTTCTAACGACCTGTTGGCACAGTCATTAATGTGCCGGTTGATGCCATTGTCGATAGATAAATGAAACCAGGAACATGAAAAATGCAGACATCACGACGGATGGTCCGGTTGGAGTATCCTGCCACCAGGACATGGAAAGGCCCGTCAATACAGCAATCACCCCCACCATTGCCGCAAGCATGGCCATTCGTTCCGGCGTGTTGGCATAAAACCTTGCCGTAGCTGCGGGAATAATCAGCAGACTGGTAACAAGTAGCACTCCCACAACTTTCATAGCTAATGCAATGACAAGGGACATCATCAACATCAGGCAGATGCGTGTCTTTTGAGTGTTGATACCTTCAACAGCAGCCAGTTCTTCATGCAGGGTGGTCAATAGCAATGCCCGCCAGAGTCGGTGCAAGGCAAGTAATACGGCGATAACTCCGGCGAATATCCAGCCCACGTCAGTAAAGGTCAGTGCGAGCAGGTCGCCGAACAGGTATCCCATTAAATCTATCTGTAATCGAGGCATAAAGCTAAGGGCAACGAGCCCTAGAGAAAGTGAACTGTGGGCCAGGATGCCAAGTAGTGTATCGGTGGCGATTTGACGCTGGCTTTGCATAAAACCGAGAAGCAGCGCCATAAGCGCGCATCCGATCACAATGCCGAGCGTGGTGTTAATCTCCAAAATCAGGCCAAGAACGACACCCAACAGTGCGGAATGGGCGAGTGTGTCACCAAAGTAGGACATGCGTCGCCACACGACGAAACATCCTAGTGGGCCGGTGATAAGAGCGAGGCCGATACCTCCGAGCAAAGCAGGTAATAATATCTCAAGCATGGCTATGTTTCGTGCACTCGCTTCCTTCGGCGATGGTGCCGTCGGTGTGATGATGGTGATCGTGATGATGGTGGTAGACCGCCAGAGACCTGGCGGCCTGATTGCCGAACAAATGGATGAACGCCGGGTCGTTGGATACGGTTTCTGGATGTCCGGCACAGCAGACATGCCGGTTAAGGCAGAGAACCTGATCTGTAGCCGCCATGACCAGATGCAGATCATGGGAGATCAGAAGGGTACCGCACTTTAGTTCATCCCGCAGGCTCCGAATCAATTGATAAAACTCGGCTTGGCCGGTGACATCCACACCTTGTGCAGGTTCATCCAAAACCAGCAGTTGAGGTTGAATCTGGATGGCCCGGGCAAGCAATACCCGCTGCATTTCGCCACCAGAGAGCGTCGACAAAGGTTGATTGGCCAGTTGGCTCACATCAACCCGTGCCAAAGCCTGTTGCCAATTGGCTGCGTTATCCGCCAACTGCAGGAAACGCTTGACGGTCATCGGCAGTGAGGGATCTACATGGAACTTCTGAGGGACATAGCCAACCCGGAGACCGGGCTGTCTTACCAGTAATCCGGACGTCGGTTTGATCAATCCCAGAATCAGTTTGGCCAGGGTCGATTTCCCCGCTCCATTAGGACCAATAACCGTAATGATCTCGCCGGGGTTGATGTCTATCTGTATGCGTTCCAGAAGAACTTGCCCGTCGATGCTGATGGAAATGTCCTGCAAGCGGACCAGTGGTGTTTGTGTCACGCTTCCGCCTTACAGCGGGGGCACAGTCCGCTGACTTCGAGTGTCATGTTATCTACAGTAAACCCTTGTTTTCCTGCCAGTGCCTGAATGCTTTCCTCCAGCTCAGCAGAGGTTAACTCCTGCGCCTTGGAGCACTTGCGGCAAATCAGGAAGCTGCCTTGATGACCATGTTCCGGGGCGATGCAGCCGATAAAGGCATTCAGTGAGGCGAGTCTGTGGACCAGATTGTGTTCCTGCAGAAATTCAAGTGCCCGATATACGGTTGGCGGCGCAGAATTGCGACCTTCCTCATTAAACTTGGCGAGTATCTCGTAGGCTCCCACGGGTGTGTGGGATTGCCATATCAATTCGAGAACCCGCAGTCGGGTATCCGTCAGCCGCAGCCCCTGGTTTCTGCATAGCTCTTTTGCAGTTTCCAGAGCGTCCTGGATGCAGCGCTTATGATCATGCTGGCTGAATACGGTCGTTTCGGTCATGTCGTCCTGGATTGCACCAAAGTCTTGAGGAATACTGGGGTAAACTGCTGATGCTACATTATAACGTTTCACTCTCCAAGGTGTCTTCCCTTCAAGAGAGCCGACGGGCAAATATCCAGCGGAGGGAAGGTGTGCGAAGAGGGGAAACATGTGATGAAAATTCGAAGTGTCGCTAAAAGTTGATAAATATATGTAAACTTACCTATAAAATCACTGCAAACATTCACAAAAGGGTCTAGAATTACCGTCAATTCACTAAAATAACAAAGTGTCCAAAAGCCTCCTGTGCGTCGAGTCAGTTGGAATGGACCCTGATACAACGATGCCGGGAATCTAAAGGGATCTATAAAGGCGGCAGGGAAATCGTTAGCGCTGAGTCTCATTGTCGAGGGTTTAACCCCCTTAAGCGAAATGAGGCTAAAACAATGATAAATTCTCTGAAGCTCAGTTTTCTTTCCTGTGCTCTTCTATCTGTCTTTTCGATATCTGCCGGCGCAGCCAGTGATCCCGAGCTGCTGTTGTGGATTGGTTCTGACAAAGGATTCAACGGTGTGGCGGAAGTCGGCCGTCGCTTTGAGGCCGAAACCGGTATATCGGTCAGAGTGGAAACTCCTGACAGCCTGACGACCAAGTTTGATCGCCTGGCGCCCACAGCGCAGGGGCCGGATATTGTGATATGGGCCCATGACCGTTTTGGACCCTGGATCAACGAAGGCTTCCTTGAGCCTGTTACCCCCTCTGTTACAATGCGCAACAGCGTAGCCCCCTTTACCTGGGATGCTTTGACTGTCGGTGATCGCATCTATGGGTTTCCCATCGCCATTGAAGCTGTGAGTCTTATATACAACAAAGCACTGGTCAGCACTCCTCCAAAAACATTGAAAGACGTGGAACAGTTGGACCGGCAGTTGGCAAAGCAGAGCAAGAAAGCTTTGGTTTGGGACTTTAACAATACCTATTTCACCTGGCCCATCATTGCTGCGACCGGAGCATATAGCTTTGGTAAGGAAGACGGTATTTATGATCTCACTGATGTGGGGTTTGATAATGCTGGAGCCAGCCGGGCGATTGACAGTATCCGAGGTCTGATTGAGCGCAAAATAGTGCCGGGGGATGCTAATTACGGGTCAATGATGGACGGTTTCAAAAGCGGCAATGTGGCGATGATTATTAACGGACCCTGGGCCTGGAATGAGATCAGGGAATCAGGCATTGAGTTTGGTGTCGATTACATACCTTCTGTGGAGGCTTCCAAGCCCGGCAAGCCTTTTGTGGGAGTTCTGTCTGCCGCGATTAATGTGGCCAGCCAGAAGAAGGAAGCCGCACAAAAATTCCTGGAAGACTATCTCCTGACATATGAAGGCCTGAAGGTAGTGAATGCTGACAAACCCTTAGGGGCTGTGGCTAATATTCGATTGATGAAAGAACTGGCGAGGGACCCCCTGATATTTCATACATTCGAGAGTGCAGAAAAGGGGGAGTTGATGCCGGATCTGCCTGAAATGAAACGATTCTGGAGTTTGTTCAGTACCAAGCTGCCTCAGATGCTTAAAGGCGAGGCCGATATTTCTCCGACTCTGGCCGATATTGCCGGGCGGTTACGAAAGTTGGATGAACTGAAAGGCTGGCGTCGTCGCCACTATCTGGCTGATATCAATTAGGCTGGAGGGTTGTGGGGGCGGACCTGTATGTCCGCCCTGGACTGACTTCTTTATAAATGCACTTAATAGCTGGAGACGGCCTTCACGGCCAACTCTTCCAGTTTTTCGAGCTTGGGAATAAAGGCTTCCTCACCGCTGATTCTTACGGCGGCCTGGTCTGCAAAGCTCAAAGCAACTTCGTCACGCTCTGTAATCTCTTCCTTGGTCACCTTCATCAATCGAGGTAACCCCTCAGTTACAAAGGCAATGAACGGCAGATTCCCGTGATGTTCACCGATGGTATTGGTGACTGCAATCCGAGCCTGCTGGGAAGGAGCAGGAGCGGCCCCTTGATCGTTCGCTGCATCGTACGAAATGACGGGCAAACGTATTCCCCGCCAGCGGATGTAGCCCAAAAACCATTCAGGGCTTCCAGTCGTTTTCTCAGGCTGCTGAAAATCAACAATTTCAGCCACGCTGGCGTTTGGAAGTAGCAACTGCCGGTCCTTGACAGGAATCAGCAGGCAGGAAATTTGGTTTGGTGTTTGCGCCATCTGGATATCCTCAGTCGCAGTATCGAATTCAATTAAACACGTATTTATAACAATTTTGGGCAGAATAGTACGCCAATGTCTGGCTCTCTTTCTGTCTCATTAACCTTTCGTTCTGCTTAAGCTTCCGTTCTGCCAAGAGCCCTTAACTTATTAGGAGTCCTCAACTTATCAGGAGTCTTTAACTTATTAGGAGCCTTCAAGCTATTATCAGTCTTCAACCTATTCACAGTCTCAGCCCAATTAGGAATCTCTACCGATCAACCGTCTCATCCTATACCCCGGCGGCGCTTGGAAAGTTCCTCAAGCTCAATCGTTTTAACCAACTTATCAGCAAGCTGTACAGGAGTTCCCCGGAACTCTACGCAGCCGGTGTCGGCGACAGAATCCGGCATGGAACTATTCGCGCAGGATTCCGAGGTCTGTGTCCAAATCCTGCTGCCGTATGCTTTTAATAGTGGCCCCGCAATGGCTCCATCGTTACCCATGCCACTAAACAGGATGGCATGGACTTTAGATCCATAGTAGTTAGCGACGTTCAGCATCACCTGATCTATCGACGGTCCATAAGGGCCGGGCCATTCATGCTCTTGGAAGAACATGGCACCGTCTTCATCAAATGTGACTTCCTGATCCACGGGCATGATCACCACTTCACCGTTGTGCAGGCTGTTTCCATGATGGGCCTCCGACAATTTAACGGTGGCATGCCGACCCAGTACCCTGACCAGGACGTTCGCCGAATTCTGGTCAATATGCTGTGCGTAGACATAGGCAGCTGGAAGTCCCACAGGAAGGCAGTCTAAGAAGCCTTTGACCGCTGCCGGCCCCCCAAGAGAGGCGCCCAGTATGACTACCCTCTCCACTGGATCCGATGCGGTGGCCGGGCGGATGTGGTGGGGTAGGGGAATGGCCTGTGGATTCCTGTTGATCAGGGAGTCCAGATCATTCAGCGTTTCAACATGCTCTGACAGAGTTTCCGGTTCGCCAACCAGTTCAACCAGCTTACTGTAAAGTCGGCGTTCCCATTTTGCGTATTCCGGAGAATGCTTCCCGGGAGCTTCACCGAGCCCAAATAGAATAGGTGCTTCACTAAGTTCTATCAGGGCATCAATGGCTTCCGACCACAGATCTTCATCTGCGAGTATGACTACCCATGCCTGAACCAACATGTACCGTTCCAGAAACTCTTTGTCGATACGTGCCGGGTCACTGTTGGCCGCCACAGCAAAACCATAGCCTTCAATGGCGGCTTGCATGATGTGACGTTGCAGCGGGCAGTCAGAAATCAGCCCTATGACTGCTTGTTGGTCCGGCATCAGCGTTTATCCACAAGACTCTCTATCGTGTCGAGAAGAACGCTTTCCTGGAACGGTTTACCCAGGTACTCATTCACGCCGATGGACAGAGCACGTTCTCTGTGCTTCTGACCGGTACGTGAGGTGATCATGATGATCGGCACGTCTTTCAGACGCGAGTCGTGGCGAACAAGGCTGGCAACCTCGAAGCCGTCCATCCTGGGCATCTCAATATCCAATAGCATAACGTCTGGTTTGTGATCCTGCAGAATGGCAATCGCATCGACACCATCTTTTGCAGTGATTACTTCCATGCCGTTCCTTTCCAACAGACGTGAGGTAACTTTCCGTACTGTTACCGAGTCGTCCACCACCATAACTTTGGTCGGACCGACGGAGCGGGCCGCTTCTGCTGGCTGTTCAACTTCTCTGTGCAGCTGAGTCGTAATATCAGTCCGCAACAGGGCCGGCAAGTCGAGAATGACCACCACGCTACCATCCCCAAGAATGGTTGCACCGGATACACCGCGAACATTGGCAAACTGTGGTCCGAGACCTTTTACCACAATTTCACGGGAGCCCATGAGGCTGTCGACCTGCAAGGCCAGAGGCTTATCGCCACCGCCACGTACCAGAATTACCGGCAATGGCAGGACTTGTCCCTGCAGTTTAGGATGGTGCTCACTGTTAAGAAGACTGCCCAGATACTGCAGACGATATCTCTGTCCGGCATATTCATACAGCGGAGCATCGGGTTTGTAGTATTCCTCAAGCTCGTAGGTGCTGACACGAACAATACCTTCGATGGTATTCAGCGGAATGGCGTAATAGTCTTCGCCGGTGTTTACCATCAGGGCACGGTTTACCGATACGGTAAACGGCAGGTGAACGATAAAGCGGGTTCCTTTGCCTGGCTTGGAGTCAATCGAAACCCGGCCACCCAGCTGTTTGATTTCGCTGGCCACGACGTCCATACCTACGCCTCGCCCGGAAATCTGAGTTACTTTTTCCGCCGTACTGAAGCCTGCATGGAAGATAAACTGCAATACATCATGATCAGATACATGCATGCCTTCGTCCAATAGGCCTTGCTTGACCGCTTTCTTACGAATGGCGTCAACGTTGATACCGCCGCCGTCATCAGACAGGATCAGCACGACGTCACCACCCTCACGGCCGATGGAAAGCTCTATGCGGCCAGTCTCGGACTTGCCGGCAGCAGCACGCACGTCGGGCATTTCTACACCGTGGTCGACCGCGTTACGCAGCATGTGCTCCAGAGGGGCAATCATCCGTTCCAGAACCGTTCTGTCCAGCTCGCCTTCTGGGTTATAGACCTCAAAATCGACTTTCTTGCCGAGTTCTGTGCTGACTTGGCGAATGATTCTGCGCAGACGGGGGACTGTGCTGGTAAACGGTACCATGCGGGTTTTCATCAGCCCTTCCTGCAACTCGGTATTGATCCGGGATTGTTGCAGCAACAGGGTTTCCGCGTCGCGGGTCTTATTCATCAGAGTTTCACGGAGGTCCGTCAAATCCGAGGAGGATTCGCCCAGTGCCCGTGAAAGCTGCTGTATGGATGAATAACGGTCCATTTCCAGTGGATCGAAGTCTTCGTATTCAGGGCCGCCTTCTTTTTCCATACGGAAAAGAACCTGGGCCTCTGTTTCCATGTCCATTCGGCGTAACTGTTCACGCTGACGGTCGATGGTGGCCTGCATTTCTTCCAGAGTATAACCAAAGTCACTGATCTGCTGTTCCAGCAGGCCACGGGCAATACTGGTCTCACCGGCAAGGTTGACCAGGCCTTCAAGTAACGGAGCCGATACCCTGATAGTGTCAACAGGTGCCTGACGGGGAGCGGCAGGTGCCGGAGTGGCAGGCTTTTCCTCTTTCGCTTTGGCTGGGGCGGCAGGTTGCTCGCGCTGGAACTGCATCATTTGTTCCGCGAGCTTTTCGTCTGTCGCTTTTTCCTGTGGTTCCGCTATCTCTGGCGTCTGTTCCTGTTCGGCCTCTGCCTGGGTTTCCTGGAAGGCTTTCACTCGTGAGATTTCGACCTTCAAGCGATTAAACAGTGTTTCAATCTCACCGCGCAGACTATCATCCAGTTCGTGCTTGTTATTGGAAGCGTCCAGTACGATGGATTCCAGTTCCTGGGTCAGGTCACCGATATCAGACAGGGTTGCCAGACGAGCACCACCTTTCAAGGTATGCAGCGCCCGCGCCATTGCGTCAGCATGGTTGGCGTTGCGCGGATCTCTTGACCAATCACCCAGCTCACGGTCAAGAGAGGACAGCAGTTCATCTGCCTCTTCGATAAAGACCTGGAGAATTTCTGGGTCCACTTCCAATTCGAGAGTGGTGCGGACAATAGGTTCGCCACGCTCCAGCTGTTCAAGTTCATGGATCAGCTCGTTGGGTACTTCCGGCTGTTCCAGCTGCTCAATTTGATCCAGCAGACGGGAGATATAACGCATGGAGCGTTCAACCAGACTGATGACTTCATCACTGATCTGGTGTTGTCCGTCGACGACTGATTCCATGCACTTGGTCAGTGCTTCGGTCAGCGTGCTGACGCTGCCCACGTGAGCCAGCTTGGCACCACCATTCAAGGTCGCCAGGTCACGGGTGAGTTCGCGAGCCGGACTAACATTGTCCGGATTCTCCTTCCAGCGATCAAAGCAGTCCATCACGGCTTCCATGATGTCCCTGGATTCATCGAGGAAAATCACCCTCAATTCATCTTCACTGGTGTCACCGGCGAGGTTTTGCAGAGATTGCTGTTCGCGCTCAATTTCTGAAATCGTGTCGCGAGCTTGCAATCCGCCCTTGGCATGGTGGTTGTAGTAATGAGTAACCCGCATGATCAGGTCATTGGCGGCAGAAACCGGCTGCTGGTTAGCAACGTTTTCAACCATAACCGCAAGCCTGTCATGGCACTGCAGCATAAGATCTGATAGAGAAGGCTCCGCAGCGAAACGTCCTTCGACGATCCCTTCAAATAGTGTTTCCAGTTCGTGAGAGAGGTCACCGATCGGCTTGATTTCAGCCATCCGGGCGCCACCTTTGAGGGTGTGCAGTGCGCGCTGCAACTCTTTCACGTGCTCTATATTGTCGAGATCAGTCAGCCAGCTCTGCAGGTTCTGCGCTGTGGTGTCGATCAGTTCTTGAGCTTCTTCCAGGAAAATGGAAACCAACTCTCCATCGAGATTTGCGGTGTCGTAGGTTTCGTTTTCTACGCCGCTGACATCAAGCTCTTCCAACTTAGGCGTTACCGCTGGAGCTGGAGCCAGGCTCTCGGCATCAGGAGTTTCATCAGACAGTTCGACTTCTGGAAGCTCCAGCTCTTCATCTGTCTGTATTTCGGGTAACTCTTCAACCTGCATGGTGGGAGTTTCGAGTTCGAAGTCTGTCTCTTCCTCTACTTCCTCAACCGCTTCATGAGGTGTCCCCGAAGCCATAGCCTGAATGCGTGTAACCAGATCCTGGGCAGGTTGGACCGGATGCAATTGTGCGACTGCATCGACCATCCCGGCGAGCCGGTCATGGGATTCTGTTGCCAGACCCACCATACCTGGAACAGGTTGCAGGCGACCTTCTGTCAGGCGTTCAAACAGGGTCTCAAGTTCGTGGGCGAGATCGCCGATAGGCCTGATCTCGGCCATTCGGGCACCGCCTTTCAGGGTATGCAGATCCCGTTGCAGTTGCGCCAGCAGATCGCTGTTCGTCAGATCGGCTGACCAGTCATGAAGGGTTTCACCGGTGCGATGAATAATGTCCTGTGCTTCCTCAAGGAATATATCCACCATCTCAGGATCAAGTGGAGCGACTTCCTCCAGCACCGGAATCTCGTCGTCGCCATTAGCATCAATTTCCGGCAACGGAAGTTCGTATTCTGTTTCTTCGGAGCTGTCATCGGTTGTGGAACCGCTAATATAGCCGCGTAGGGCTTCAATCAGATCCGGAGCATCGCTGGCGGTTGAGGCATTGGAGATAGAGTCCACCATGCCGGCCAGAGTGTCGTGGGCCAGGAGTGCCAGATTAACGGCTTCTTCATCAGTGTGAACTCTGCCTTCAACAACACCTTCGAACAGACTTTCCAGCTCATGGGCCAGGTCGCCAATCGGCGGAATCCCCGCCAGACGGGCACCGCCTTTAAGCGTGTGCAGGTCTCTCTGAAGTTGCTTGACCAACTCCAGATTTGTCGAATCCTGACTCCACTCCTGAATAACTTCACCGGAGCTGGTCATGATGTCATTGGCTTCTTCGAGGAAAACTTCTGCCAGATCCGGATCCAGGGTATAAACGCCAGCTTCCGGAGCTGATGTTGAATCTTCCAGATTTTCTTCAAGGACTGGAATTTCCGCAGCAGCAGCTTCCTCGACGGAGATAGATTCCTCTTCCTCAACAGAAGGTTCATTGACTGATTGCAGAGAGACGGCTAATGCATTCAGCTCGGCGATCAGACCTTGTTCAGGTTGTGTTGCCAGCCCGGCTGCAACCTGATCCATCATGCTGATAAGGGACTCGTGACCGCGGATGGCCAGATCGAAGAAGTAGTCTTCCCCCGGCTCTCCCTTCATAGCGCGTTCGTAGAGACCTTCCAGTGCCTGAGCCAGCTCTGCCACATCGTCCAGTCCTGCAACATGGGCACCGTGGGCCAGAGTTGTCAGTTCGTTAACCAGATTATCGATGTCTATAGTGACTTCAGGATCCCGGCGCCATTCATTCAGGATACGCTCGGCATCAAGAAGAATATCCACGCCGTCTGTCAGGAACAGATTGATCAGATGTGGGTCTGGCTTATCTTCATTCTGCAGGTTGCCGTAACGGTTATCATCCGCAAGATATTCAGCGCTGATGTGCTGTAATTTCTCCAGGAATTCGGATGTTCCCTCCAGCTCCCTTAAAGGTGTGGTATCAACCTGATCCAGACCTTCGCGAACGAAGCGGGCGGTATCTGCCAACATTTCTGCAATACGTCCGTCTACTTTGACGGCATGGGCTCTGGCTTCTTTGACAAATTTCTCGACAGGAACCACAACGCTGGCAATAGGTTCGATGCCGGCCGTATTGGCGCTGCCTTTCAAAGTATGCATTGCCCTGGAAATATCATCGGTAAGATCGATCGGCTCTGCAGCAGTTTGTGCCTCACGGACAAACGCGCCCAAAGTTTCCAGATGGCTTTCTGTCTCCGCCAGGAAAATTTCTTTCAGTGCAGGGTCGATATCCAGAGTTTCTTCAACCAGCATGCTGTCAGCGTTAAGCGCGGAAGGCTCAACGAAATCTGGTAGATCTTCACCTGCCGGGATGGTGCTGCTGGGCACTTCGCCTTTTGCCAGAGCATGGGCTTGCTCCATCAGTCCATCAGTATTGTGGGAAGGCCCGCGTTGAAGTTTGAAATCCTCAACGAGATCAGGCAGAACTCCCACGACAGTGGTGATCAGATTGCCGATCACATCACTCATGAAAATGGTGCCATCGAGGACCCTGTTCAGCAGGTTTTCAACGGACCAGGAAAGCTCGCCGACCTGGGAAGCGCCAACGAGTCTTCCACTTCCTTTCAGGGTATGGAAGGCACGACGAACTTCCGTCAAGGCCTCATTGTTATCGTAACTGGACAGGTATTGGGGCAGGAATTCGTTGATGGTATCAAGAACTTCACCTGCCTCTTCGACGAATATCTCGATGATCTCATCATCGATCATGTCATCGTCATCTGCCACAGCAGCAGGAGCCGCAGTGGATTCAGCAACCGGCTCCTCAGTAATGCTTTCAGCTTCCGGTTCTTCCTCTTCTTCCACTGTAGGCAGAGCACCACCGGATGCAAATTCTGATGGGCTGGCGGGTTCAGATGGAGTAATGGGAAGAATAGGACCAGTAGTATCACTGTCTTCTTCCGGAGCCTCTAGAGTGGCTTCGATTTCAGTCTCGCTGTCTTCTTCCAGGTCTTCCTGGCTGACACGGGCCTGCTTTCTGGCAGCTGCCAGACGTTCTGCAGTGTCAATATAAGCCTGGGTATCAGCGACGCCGCTACCGGATTTATAACTTTCAATCAGTTCCGGGAGTTTGTCATTGACGTGTTCCAGCAGTTCAAACATTTCAAGGTTTGTCTGGATGGAACCTTCAATCACCCGGTTGAGCATGTTTTCCACAGCCCATGCCAACTCGCCAATGGCAGTGGCACCGACCAGACGTCCGCTACCTTTCAAGGTGTGGTAGGCACGGCGTAGCTCAGTCAAAGCTGTGCGGTCTTCCGGATTAGCCTGGAATGACGGGTAAAACTGTTTGATCGTTTCCAGAACCTCGGCAGCCTCTTCCACAAAGATCTCTATGATCTCGTCGTCGATCAGCTCCTGGTCTGTTGCTTTCTCGCTGGAAGATTCGGGGGCTGCAGCCGGGGGCGCCGGTTGTGGGGCTGCCACAGGTGCCGGTGCAGCAGCACCTCCGCCGATAGGATAGCCAAGCTGGGCCAGGCTCTGTTCTGCAACCTCCAGAATCATGTCGTTATCGCGACTACCTTCGCTTAGGCGTTCCAGGTAGTACTCAATGCTGGTGATGGCATCGGCCAGGGTGTCCAACTGGCTCCAGTCCGGAGCCTGTTCTTTTTTGAGCAATTGCTCATCAATATATTTTGCGCAGGCCTCCAGCAAATCTGCTGCCTGATCCAGAGGGATGATCTTCAATCCTCCCCGAATACTTTGCAGTAACGCTGGTACGCCTTGAATTTCGGATTTGTCCCAGTGAGAGGCAATAAACTCTACGATATCTGTTTTTGCCTGCTCCAGCCCGTTTCTGGCTTCGCGAATGACCGCCTCATGGGCATTCTGAACCTGATCTTTAGGCACTTCTGCTGGAGCACCGGCACTTGGCTCTTTCTGTTCATCTCCGCCAAAACCGCTAAGCGTGGCTTCGATATACAGCAGCGCGCCGGCAATATCCATCAGGACATTGTCATCAGGAACTTCGCCTGTCTTGACGAGATTTTCAATAATTTCAATCTGCTCGCCAATGACTTTGCGGGGAATGCCAAGGCCCAGTACCGCCATGGTATTGGATACCTGCTGCAGGCCAGGGATCAGTTCCTGCAGGTCTGAAGCATCTTTGTATTCACCACGGACAAACAAGTCCAGTTGATCTTTGACCCGCGCAAGCTCTTCATTAAGAGCATCGACAACGGAATCAATCGCACCACGGTCTGGTCCGGTCATCCGTTGACGTTCTTCGTTGACTTCCTGCTCGCTCGGCAGAGCCTGGGAGAGTCGATAATCCTTGCGAATGCTATCTATTGAGGAGTTGGACCCTTCGCTGCGTGCAATGTAATAAAGCAGGTGTTTGGCCAGATCTTCCGGAGCGGGTTGCCCGAGAATATCAACGTGTTCCTCAATCATTCTTTTCAGGTTAGCGTCCAGGTACCGCAACACATTCTTAGTGCCTGACGACAGCTCAATGTATTTGGCCTGTAACCCTGAAGTGAAACCGCCACTCAACCGCCACAATTGGCTGAATGGGGTATCCTGGCATATGCTCTCAAGGCGTTGGAACACCTTGATCATATAGTTGTAATTTGCTTCCAGGTCCGATTCCCGAATGATGCCGGCCAGAGCGAACTGGTACATCTGACGCAGCTTACGCAGCTGCGCTACCATCTTGTCATTTTGCAGGCGTTGGCGTGCAACATCCGGCGCCGGTATCCGCAATATAGACAGATCCGGGGTGAACAAAGAGGTATCGGAAAGTAGTGACTCGCCCCGTGAGGCGCGCAAATCGTTAAGAAGAGGAAGTAGTACTACCGGCAGATCACGCTGACTGCTTTGCAGACGGCTGAGATAGTTGGGCAACTGCAGGATTGCCTGCATGAGTACTTCGATTGCCTCGGTGGGATTGGCAACCTTCTCCTGTAACAGTGCCTTGGCCAGCTGCTCCATCTCTTCTGCGAGCAGCGCGGCGCCATAAAACTCCACCATCTGCAAGGTGCCGTGCACCTGGTGAATGTAGTTCAGACAGAATCTGAGCTTGGCACTGTCCTCGGTGTTGTTCACATAGTCCTCAAGCGCGAGTTGCGCCTGATTCAGTGTGCTATCAATTTCGCCCTTAACCCACTCAAGAGCTACGTAGTCATGGTTGCCCGCCATAACTTCTCCAGTTAGTTATCCCGCTCGTTGTGCCTGATAAATGCCAGTGTATTGTCACTTGGTATACGCTCCAAAAGAGGGTTATGCCAATCAACAATCTCCCCTTGTCCCAGGACCAGAAGTCCGCCGGGAACCAGGCGTTCAGCAAGGCGATTCAAAATCTCTTTACGCCGCCAGCGTTTGAAATAAATCAACAGGTTCTGACAAAAAATAACTGTCATGCCATGCATGGGAGCATCTTTGAGTTCAAGTACGTTGACTCTCGAAAAGCATACCCGTTCTTTCAATCGTGGCACGACGGCAAATTCATTGCCCGTCAGTTGATTAAAGTACTTATCTTTCCGCTCCTGGTTTAACGTAACCAGTTTGCGTGCCGGATAAACCGCTGCCCGGGCTTTTGCCAGCGCCGGGATACTGATGTCAGTGCCGGTGACGCCGTAATACCCTTTAAGCTTTTCAGCTTCCAGGGCTTCTTCAATGATCATGGCCAGTGTGTAGGGTTCTTCTCCAGTGGAGCAACCTACACTCCAGGCCTCAATACTTTTTTGGGTTAACGCATGGGGTGGGCGGGTGCAGAGATAATCTTTAACCAGATTAAAGGCATCTTCATCCCTGTAGAACCTCGTTTCCTGCACCGTTAGCCGGTCCACCAGCACGGTCCACTCCACCATGGCTTTGGCCCCTTTGGCCACCATGTCGAAATATGCCTGATAGGATGGGCAGCCGATTTCTCTCATTCGAATGCCCAAACTGGTCTGCAGAAAGACCTTGCGCTCCACCGGGAGATTCATTCCCGTACGCTTTTCCAGTAAATCCTGCCATCTGATGAACTCTTTATCGTCCATCTGTGGCAGGCTCTTCAGGCTCCAGAGTCCTTCTGTCTGTTGACCATCACTGTTCGCCATAGAGGCGCCCTAACATAACTTTGGCCCGCATTAACCCTCGGCTATCTCCTGATAACCATTCGTCATCGGATTAAGCTGCATCCATATCTGCATCTGCGTCGTCGATATCAATTTCTTCGCTATCGTCCATATCGTGGCCAAGCTGATCAGGCAGCTTGAAGCCTGCTACAGAGTTACGCAGCTGGTTCGCCAGTTCTGCAAGCTTACCGATAGACTTGGCCGTTGCGTTGGTACCGGCAGAGGTCTGTGAGGTGATTTCCTGGATAACGTTCATCGTATTGGAAATGTGACCAGCGGAAGAAGACTGCTGACGTGCAGCGTTCGAAATGTTCTGGATCAAGTCCGCAAGGTTTTTGGATACGTTCTCGATTTCTTCCAGGGCAACACCCGCGTCCTGGGCGAATCGAGCACCACGTACCACCTCTGCGGTGGTTTGTTCCATCGAGATTACCGCTTCGTTGGTATCTGTCTGGATGGTTTTTACCAGTGCTTCAATCTGCTTGGTTGCTGCTGAGGAACGTTCCGCAAGGCGCTGTACCTCGTCCGCAACCACCGCGAAGCCCCGACCTGCGTCACCAGCCATAGATGCCTGGATTGCAGCGTTAAGAGACAGAATGTTGGTTTGGTCGGCAATGTCGTTAATCAACGATACGATATCACCGATCTCCTGGGATGATTCACCCAGTCGTTTGATCCGCTTGGAAGTTTCCTGGATCTGTTCACGGATATTGTCCATCCCGCGAATGGTAGACTGTACGATTTCCGCACCTTTCTTCGCGATCGCAACCGACCGCTCCGCAACCGCGGCTGATTCAGCAGCGTTAGAAGATACCTGGTCGATAGAAACCGCCATCTCGTTGATCGCGGCAGATGCCCCGGCAATTTCCTGGGCCTGGTGCTCAGAAGCGTCGGCGAGGTGCATCGCAGTCGCCTGGGTTTCCTGGGCAGCGCCCGCAACCCTTACAGCGGTCTCGTTAATGGAGGTTACCAGCTGACGCATCTGGTCGATCGCGAAGTTGATAGAGTCAGCGATCGCACCGGTGAAGTCCTCGGTTACCGTCGCCTCTGTGGTCAGGTCACCGTCAGCGAGGTCGGCAAGTTCGTCAAGCAGACGCAGGATCGCGTTCTGGTTCTGTTCGTTCTGAGAAGCCTCTTTCTCATACCGTTTTTTCGCTTCCTGGTTACCCACAACACCGATAATACCGATGGCGACGATAATGACGAACAGCAACAGGTAACCCAATTCGTCACTGACGATCCGGGTTTCAGCCTGAGTCTGGAAGGTGTTGTTCAGCTCTGACGTTTCTGACAGCAGAGACTGTGATTTTTCGAAGATGTTGTTGGCAGCTTCACGTACCCGGAACAGTTCGGGGGAGGTTTCCAGGATGGTGTCAACGTTTTCGTTAACAAATTCGAAGAGTTCGGCGATGGCTTCAAGACCGAAGACGGCGTCTTCGTCTTTTACTTTACTGATACCCATGACCTGGTTGCCTTCCACCATGCCGTTGAGTACCCGACCAAACAGGTTTACGTCCCGACCGAAACGGTCAGCAGCTGTTACAGCGTCTTCTCCACCTGCAAGTACTTTGTTAACACTTCGAACGATACGTTCTGCCAGCAGCGCCTGGCGCTGGGCTACCGCTACCTGGTCTGCAGGAGCGTCGTTTTCCAGGAGGATCTGAACAACGTCATCATACTCAACCTGCAGCTGGGGGATAGTGTCGTTGAGGGTGATGGCAACCTGGTGAAGGCCCAGTACGGTATCTTTTGAATTCAGAATCTGGTCAGCATTGGCCCGTACTTCTTCCCACAGGGTTCCAACGTTGGACATCTGCGCCATTTCAACCGGAGGCAGGTTCTGTTCCGGATTCCCCTTGTCAAGGACGTCCCATAAACCTTGGAAGTCATCACGGGAGCGGCGCAGCTGGTCGAATGCCTCAGGCTTACCGTCAGCGGCTTCCGATGAGTTCTTTGCGATTTCCTGTGACAGTACCCGCAGTTCGGATGCGTAACTGATGTAGGTCTTATCTCGGCTTGCGTCCAAGTTTACCGTGAATATTACATAGAGCAGGGCGATAACCGCGACCACTACGATGCCGTACATGGCCATCTGTAGCGGGTTTGTTGTCCCCTGTCCGGATGTTGATTTTCCAGCTTTTGATATCATTGCTAAGGCTCCCCAGCCGTTTCAACTCTTACCTGTTAAGCGTAGCAGACGCAGGTTACAGGCGCCGTAATCACTGCGCAGCGATTACTGCGCCACATTTAAAAAATTTGGATTGTCGATCAGATTGTCGGTGTTAAATACGTTCCAGCGATCCTGGCTTCGGGCATAATAGCCACTGACAAAGTCTTGAATTTTATCAGGAACATCGGATTTACCGGTCTGGAAGCTGTCGATGGGAAAGTACTGCATGCCCAGTACGCCATCGACAATCAAACCGCTGAATATATCATCTTTCTCAATGACCAGAACCCGCCGGTCGCGGGTGCTTCTGGTTTTGTGATCCAGGCCAAAGAATTCGGATAGGTCCATGACGGGAAGCAATCGGCCCCGTACATTGGCAATGCCTTCCATCCACCCTTTCACGCCGGGAATCTGCGTGAACCGTGGAACAGGAAGGATTTCGACAACCTCGCCCATCGCGGCCACAAATTTATGGCCAGCCAGCGAAAAACCGATGCCATTCCATAACTCGATGACATCTTCCTGGGCAGGTAGACCCTCAGCTAAGGCCCGGCTTTTGCTCTCTATATCTACAAGAACACTAAACGGGTCTGTCTTTGTTGGCATGATTTATGGCGGCTCCTTCGGGCGGCTTCTGTGGCCGTTTCCGATATTTCTTTATCTAGTGAATATCCAGCGCTTGGTAATTAACCAATCAGGTCATTGATCGTTTTGATCAAATCACCTTCATTCACCGGCTTGACCAAGTACCCTTTGGCTCCCTGTCTGGTGCCCCAGACCCGATCAGTTTCCTGATCTTTGGTGGTCACGATCACAACTGGAATGTTCGCTGTGTCGTCTCCACGGGTGAGCTGACGGGTTGCCTGAAAACCATTCAGGCCTGGCATGACCACGTCCATTAGGACCAGGTCCGGCTTTTCAGCGCGGGCCAGGGCCACACCGTCCGCACCATTGTCGGCGGTCAGAATTTCATGTTGGTGTTTTTCAAGAATGCTGCTGATTTTTCGCACTTCAGTAGGCGAGTCATCTACAATCAGTATGCGAGCCATAATTCCCCCAATAAAAGAATGATAAGCTGTAGTCCTAGTTTAGCTTATTTAAACGATGCTATTTGTTCGAAACGTGATTGCGGATTGTGCCCAATAACTCATCCTTGCTGAAGGGCTTGGTTAAATATTGGTCAGATCCGACAATACGGCCTTTGGCTTTATCGAACAGGCCGTCCTTACTGGACAGCATGATGACAGGCGTGCTTTTAAATGCGCTGTTATTCTTGATAAGTGCGCAAGTCTGATACCCATCAAGTCGTGGCATCATGATGTCCACGAAGATGATATCCGGGTGTGAGTCAGCAATCTTTGCTAAGGCATCGAAGCCATCCGTTGCAGTGATAACGGTGCAACCGACTTTCTTCAGCAAAGTCTCGGCCGTTCGACGAATCGTCTTGCTATCGTCAATGACCATGATCTTGAGGTTTTCAAAGTTATCTTCCATCTCAATACGGCCCTGATATAAAGGTCACCTTGTAATAGTTTTGGTTAGTAATAATGGTTGTAATTCAGTCAACAAATCGGCTGGCGTTGGTTGCGTTGGAAAGTGGCAGCAGGCAAGTTAATGGCCTTTTTTAACATAGAATTACAACGCAATCTATATGTAAATACTATTTATAGTGCATGTCCGTAAATAGACAAAGAAAATCTTTGTGTATAAATGTCACCGACATCGGTCGATGATCATGTTTTTCCGGCAGATGACACATAATTAATGGCGAAATATTAATCAGCCTTTTAATTCGTATCCTCCCGGTAACCTCCATGATTCGCTGCATATACCGCAGAAGCACACCTGACGTAAGCTTGGGTGACGGTATGGCAAGCTTCGTTAGATGTTGTTTTTCCGGTATTTTGGAGAATAGTACAGATATGGGAAATCTGCCTCCTTCATGGCATTATTAGCGCCCATTGATGACATCGATATGATGCTGATGCATTGGTTATAAGTCATATGTCCTATAAATGTATTCGTTAGCTGAGCTGCCCGTATCGGCTTTGGGTGATTTCAAAAGTCGATGCTACAGCCTCAAGTCTGCGGCTTTTCGTTATTCAACTGTGAGAGTGCCGGGTATTTAGGTATGAGTATTAAAATTGGTGTTGTGATGGATCCAATTGCCGCCATCAACGTCAAAAAAGACAGCACGCTGGCGATGCTGCTCGCAGCCCAACGAAAGGGGTGGCAGATATTTTATATGGAGCAGGAAGACCTGTTTCTTGATCAGGGATTGCCATATGCGAGGATGCGGTCTCTGAAAGTGGCTGATGATCCGCAGAGTTGGTTTGAAATGACCGGTGAATTTACCGAGTCGCTTGACTCACTGGATATTATCCTGATGCGTAAGGATCCGCCGGTCGACAGTGAATTTATCTTTGCCACCCATATTCTGGAAGCTGCTGAGCGTCGGGGGACCCTGGTGGTCAATCGGACTCAGAGTTTGCGTGACTGCAATGAAAAGCTCTTCGCCACCCAGTTTGCGGATCTTTGTCCTCCAGTGTTGGTCAGCAGAGACAGCGACAGGCTGCGTCGATTTTTTGCAGAACACGAAGATGTCATATATAAGCCTTTGGACGGGATGGGTGGGCGTTCAATATTTCGTGTCAAAAGCGGAGACTTCAACCTGGGCGTTATTCTGGAAACGTTGACCGATAATGGGAACAGACAGATTATGGCCCAGCGTTACCTGCCGGAAATCAAAGATGGTGACAAGCGTATTCTCTTAATTGATGGTAAGCCGGTGCCTTATGCTTTGGCACGAATTCCATCTCAGGGTGAGAATCGAGGTAACCTTGCCGCCGGCGGGCGCGGTGAGGGGAGACCCTTGTCCGAGAGGGATCTTGAAATTTGCGAGCGTGTTGCTCCGGTGCTGAAGGAGAAGGGACTATACTTCGTAGGCCTGGATGTCATTGGTGATTACCTGACCGAGATCAATGTGACGAGCCCTACATGTATCAGGGAGCTCGACAAGCAATTTGGTCTGGATATTGCCGGTCAGTTGATGGATTTTCTGGAAGAGCGGGTTGGCAAGCGGTAATAAAAGTATGGTTGTTGAGGAAGGATACCCAGAGGACATGCGACGGGACGCTTCTAAAGTGTCTCCCGGGGATCGGTTGGGTTTTACTATATTTATGGCTCTGGCATTGCATGCCACCATTGTGTTTGGTGTGTCGTTTGCGATTGAGGACCGGCAACCGGCTCCGCGGACGGTTGAGGTGACGCTGGCTCAGTACGATGATCAGGAAGAGCCTGAAGATGCTGATTTCGTGGCGCAAACCAATCAGAAAGGCAGCGGTACACAGGAAGAGAAATCTGAACTGACAGCGATAGAAAAAGCTGATTTTCGCGACACAGATACCCGCAAGGTTGCTCAAGTTGAGCCGGATACGCTGCCTACTAAAAAGGAGCGTCAGGCCAAAGAGGTTGTGGTCACTAAAGCCAAGACCCCTGAAGATATAGTCCCCTCCGGTAAGACCGAAAAAGAGACTCCAAAGGAGGAGAATCCTCAGAAGCGCACATTGCTACAGCGTAGTCTGGAGATCGCGAGCCTGGAAGCCAAATTGGCTGAGCAGCAGAATGCATACGCTAAACGGCCGCGGGTTACCCGGCTTACCGCTGTTTCTGCACGTCAGTCCAACAGTGCCTTTTATATGGATAACTGGCGCAGGAAAGTTGAACGGGTTGGAAACCTGAATTACCCGGATGAAGCCCGACGCAGAGAGCTTCATGGCCAAGTGAGGGTAGCGGTTAAGATTCAACCTGATGGCAGCGTAACGGAAGTCACTATTCTGGAAAGCTCGGGCTATAAGATTCTGGATGATGCGGTGGTCAGAATTATCCGCCTTGCAGAGCCCTTTGCTCCATTTACCGAGGCAATGAGAAAGGAAGCCGATATTTTTGAAATTATCAGAACGTTTGATTTTGACAAACGTATATCGAGCTACTGAATTCGATTGCGGCTTTCTATATAGCTTTCTCCAGGCTGTTGGCATGGCGTTTCATTGGTTGGGCGCAGGATTATTTTGTATTAACAAATCAATTCAGGTTTTGCTGCATCCCCGACATGTGGTTTATGCTTACAGATACCAATCGGTGCTTCAGGAGGATGTATCCTCATGACTGAGTCCATGTCCAGCCTCCGCAATCAGTTTTTGATTGCGATGCCTCATCTCAAAGACCCCAACTTCGAAGGGACCATAAGCTATATCTGTGATCACAGCGACGAAGGTGCCATGGGAATTGTCATTAACCGGCCGCTGGAAATCTGTATCAGCGATATGCTTGAACAGTTGGATATCGAAGGTAATGAACTGCCGTCCCCCGTATACAGTGGCGGACCGGTGCAGTGTGAGCGAGGATTCGTGCTGCATACCCCTCTGGGAGGCTGGCAATCGTCGATGGCGATAAGTTCTGACATATGTATTACCACTTCCAAGGATATACTACAGGCAATGGCAGAAGGCCATGGCCCGAATTCAAGCCTGGTGGCTCTGGGATACGCAGGCTGGGGAGCTGGGCAGTTGGAACGTGAAATTGCCAACAATTTCTGGATCACCTGCCCGGCGAATGCAGAAATACTGTTTCGTACTCCTGATACTCACAAGGTTTCTGCGGCTCTCGGGCGTATTGGTGTCGATTACAATCGGCTCAGTACACACTCCGGGCATGCCTAATCTTTGATATCTGACGGAGGACAAGGTTATTAAGGTGTATTGTTATCCATGACGACGGTTCTGGGTTTTGACTTCGGATTGAAAAGAATAGGTGTTGCGAGCGGCCAGTCCATTACGGGGACGGCTTCGCCGTTGTCGGAAATTCCTGCTCGGGACGGTATCCCGGACTGGAATATCATTGGTAATCTGGTCGCTGAATGGACGCCGGACATGGTGTTGGTGGGTGAGCCTTCAAACATGGATGGTACCGACAGTGATATGGCTCGTCGGGCGCGGAAATTTGCCAATCGTATCCATGGGCGCTTCGGAGTTCCGGTCACCATGGTGGATGAGCGATTGACCAGCTTTGAAGCCAAGCAGATGGTCCGGGAACGATACGGCAATCAGGATTTTGGCAAGTATGCCGTTGACTCTATCGCTGCGGTCCTCATTATTGAACATTGGTTTGCTTCTCAGGGAGAAGTGTCCTCAGAGTAAGGATCAGGAATGCCCTCAGTTATTAATGTCGAGACAACGATTGCGACAATGGCGGTCGAGCTGGAAACCATGATCGCTGCCCGTGGAATAGACCGCCCTGCGATGATCGGTATCAGGACCGGTGGTGTGTGGGTGGCGCAACGGTTACGACAGTTGTTGAAGCTTGAAGAGACCGTTGGTGAGCTGGATATCTCATTTTATCGCGATGATTTCACCAGAATTGGATTAAATCCCAGCGTAAAGGCTTCCTCTCTCCCATTTGAAACAGAAAATCGCCACCTAATTCTGGTGGATGATGTTATTATGAGCGGCCGAACCATACGGGCGGCAATGAACGAATTATTCGATTTTGGCCGTCCGGCCAGTATCGTGTTGGCAGCACTGATTGATGTCGGTGCGAGAGAGCTGCCGATACAGCCTGACGTGATCGGACATCGGGCTCACCTCGAGCCAGATGAACGGGTAAAACTGGTTGGTCCGGATCCCCTGCAGGTGGAGTTCAGAAACAAAGTCCGCACTTAATTTAAGTTCGTAGTTAGATAAAGTTCGTACTTGGCGTAAGTTTGTGCATAGCTGAAGTTCTCCAGTGTCGGGTCTGTGATTGTCCAGGTTAGAAAAAATGCCAACAGACCCTAAACAGCACAGAGTTAATTCATGCCAGAACTCGACGAACACTCACCGGTATTGCAACTCAATCGATTTGATCACCTCAGACATTTTCTATCCATCGACGGCTTGAGCCGACAACACCTTACCGACATTCTTGATACAGCAGAGACCTTTATCGAAGTGGGTACTCGCTCTATCAAGAAAGTTCCTCTTCTCAGGGGGAAAACGGTCGCCAATCTTTTCTTTGAAGCCAGTACGCGAACCCGGACGACATTCGAGCTTGCAGCCAAGCGACTGTCTGCGGATGTGCTCAACATCAATATCAGTACATCGGCCACCAGCAAGGGGGAATCGTTGTCGGATATGTTGCAGAACCTGGAGGCGATGGCGGTGGACATGTTTGTCGTTCGTCATGCTCAGAGTGGCGCTCCTCATTTTATTGCTGAATCGGTTACTCCGCGGGTCTCAGTGATTAACGCGGGTGATGGCCGGCATGCACATCCCACTCAGGCCATGCTTGATATGCTGACAATCAGGCAGCATAAAGGGCAGTTTAAAGGGCTTACTGTCGCTATCGTGGGCGATATTCTGCATTCACGGGTAGCCCGCTCACAGATCCGGGCACTGAATGTGCTGGGAGCTAAAGAGGTGCGGGTCATTGCTCCTGATACCTTGCTGCCGGTGGATGTGGAAAGCTTTGGTGTTACCGTATTCAATGATATGGCCCAGGGGTTGGATGGGGTTGATGTCGTGATCATGCTGCGGCTGCAGAAAGAGCGAATGGAGGGGGCTCTGCTGCCGAGTGAGAGTGAGTTCTTCCGGCTCTATGGTTTGTCTGAGAAAAAACTGAAGCTGGCAAAGCCCGATGCGATTGTGATGCATCCAGGGCCGATAAACCGGGGGGTAGAGATTGATTCTGCGGTTGCCGACGGCCCCCAATCTGTCATTTTGAATGAAGTTACTAATGGGATTGCAGTGCGTATGGCCGTGTTATCGATGGCGATGAGTGGGCAGATTGCTGATCTGGCTGCTGATGAGGAGGTGCTATGAGTTCTCGTCTGTTGCTAAAAGGAGGTCGAATCGTCAGTCCAGGTTCCATGTGCGGACAAGTGGTTGACGTTGCTGTCGCTGACGGGAAGGTTCTCTCAATAGGGAGTGTGCCCGCCGGATTTACTCCCGATACAGAGATCGATGCTGCGGGTCATTGGATCAGCGCAGGTTTTATCGATCTTAGTCACACACTGCGTCAGCCGGGACTGGAGCATAAAGCGACAATCTCAAGTGAGGTGCTGGCGGCAGCCCGTGGTGGTTTCACGACACTGTGTACTCCGCCTTCAACGTCCCCGGTTAATGACAGTGCTGCCGTTACTAATTTGATTTACGACCAGGCTCTTGAAGCTGCCCAAGTCAAAGTATTGCCGATTGGTGCCATGACCAAAGGGCTACAGGGTGAACAACTCAGTGAGATGTTTGCTCTCAGGCAGGCGGGATGTATTGCGGTGACCAATATGCGCAGACCATTCCGTAATAATCAGGTGCTGAAGCGCTGTCTGGAATATGCCTGTTCTCAAGATATCCGTGCATTTGTCTGTCCCCAGGATGCTGCCCTGGCGAAAGAGGGTTGTGCTCATGACGGAGCAATGGCCAGCAAGCTGGGGCTGGTTGGCATCCCTGCCATTGCTGAGGTGTTGTCTGTTGCTCAATGGTTGATCCTGGCGGAGGAAACGGAGGCGCAGGTGCACTTCTCGCAGATATCCTGTGCACGGAGCGTATCAATGATTTCGGAGGCCAAGTCGCGTGGTCTCAAAGTGACTGCCGATGTTGCCATCGCCAACTTGATGCATACGGATGCCGTTATCGCAGGATATAACCCCATGTATCATGTGGAGCCCCCGTTGAGGAGTGAGGCGGATCGCAAAGCTTTGCTGGAGGGGGTGAATGAAGGCGTCATCGATGCGATCTGTTCCAATCACGAGCCCCACGAGAGCGCTGCCAAGCAAGCCCCCTTTGCAGAAACTGCCGCCGGTATGAGTCAGGCTGAGTTACTGTGGTCTCAGATGGTTGGATTGATTCAGACTGGTCAGTTACGGCAGGACGCTGCGATACGGGCGTTGACCGTCGGTCCGGCAGCCGTGCTGAATATAGAGTCAGGAAGCCTCGAATCTGGTGCTGTCGCGGATTTGGTGGTGCTGGATCCTGATACCCGCTGGACGGTGTCGGAAGACAGCTTGTTATCCAGAGGTAAAAATACCCCTTGGATAGGCAAATCTGTTCAGGGCAGGGCGCTTTACACAATACTGGATGGCACTATAGTGTATTCAGCGGAAGGCAGCTTCTGATCTAAGTTGACATAACTTTCAAAGGCAAGATGGAGAACTGGAATGGGATTTATCGGCTTCCTGGTGTTACTCGTCGCAATCTGGCTGTTGTGGAACATCTCGCGCAATACTGCTGATGCGTTGGACAAGCAGACCGCGCTTCAATACGAAATTGTGGCGCTGGAGAAGCGTCTTGATGAGATGAACGAGCTGCTGAAGTCTACTGTTGATAAGGCTCCGCAGGCGACGGGAGCTTCTTCGTCCCTCCGTGCCCAGTCTGAAAATCCAGGGCAAGTGGTGAATCTAAATACTGCCACAGCAAATGCACTGACCCAGCTGCCAAAAGTGGGGCGGGCTACTGCACAACGTATTGTGGAAGGGCGGCCCTATGCCAGCGTTGACGAGCTGACCCGGGTGCAGGGGATCTCTCCGGAATTGCTTGAAGAAATCAGGGAATTCGTCGAGGTCTAGCCTTCTCTTTGTTTGCAGACAGCAGTTTATTCTGACTGCTGTCTGCCGTATGTATCTCTATCAACGCCTGTTCAAGTCTTTATTTGTTTACCGCGTCTTTTAGTGCCTTACCCGGTTTAAATCCAACGCTTCTGCTGGCTGGAATTTTGATGCTGGCCCCAGTTCTGGGGTTTTTACCCGTGCGTGCACTTCTCTCCCGTTGGGAAAAGGTCCCGAATCCAATGAGTGAAACACTGTCATTTCGTGAGACGGCTTCGGTGATTTCGTCTGTCAGTGCATTGATGACTTCGGTTGCTTTGGATTTGGACAGACCCACTTTTACGGCAATGGCTTCGGCTAGTTCCGGTTTGTGCATTGTTTTCTCCTGATGCTCGTGAGGATTTGCTGAAATCTCCAATAACTTGCAGACCTCAACATCCTGGTAAGGCAGTGAATATTTGATCTGCTGTTCGCCTTTAAGGGAAAGGCGACAATTTAGTTATAGTGCCAATACCCGCGCTGTCAACCTGAAAGCGGGCTTTGTCGCCAAATGGTCTGGCCAATTCACAGTTCGCGCAACCTGTTAACGAATGCAACCTTTGATTACATTTTGTGTGTCCATTGTTGCGCTTTGTGTATTTCATCTCACAAAAAACTCAGGGATTTCGCGATAATCCCCCGTCATATAACTAAAACAATCCGGAAAAAGGACGTGGCTGTCAGGCTGTTGATCCTGTGAATTTCGGAAAACGGTGGATAAAGCGATGCAACCGGGAGGTTCTCTGTGACTCTACACAGAATTGGGTGGGTTTCTGTGTCTTCCATGCTGAAGGCTCTTGTGCTTGGCCTGATCATGACCGGGCTGACGGCCTGTGGTGCAGTGCAACACATGATGTATAAGACAACCGGTGACGTGATGGTGGGGTTCGCCGCAGATCATCAGGTGCCATTTACTCTGGCGACGGAAGACATGGGGATAAATTGCGCAATGTCTGAGGCGCTGACTCCCATGCTGATGTCCTTTGGTCGCGTGCGGGATGAGCCGCACAAACTCGCTGTTATCACCTACGGCTCGGCGGGACTATGCGCGGAAGCTATGTCCTGGGAAGAAGAGCTGCGCTACTTGCGAGCAATTAAAAGCCAGGATGCGAATGAAGCTGAAGATGCCCTGATTGCCCAGAAGCGTCTCAATGTGGTGGCAGCCAAGCGTAACTACATCGCTTATCAGCACTTGGTCGCGGAATATGGTGAGCCCGGCGGAGAGTGTCCGGAGCTGGAGGAAGAGCTGGACCAGTTCATATGGATTATGGGGATGGTGTCGGGTCTTCAGGCGCTTAACAACGAAATCACCTCCACGACCGGACTGGGGGTTCCCAAGAATATTGCGGCCAAAGTCGAACGAGCGGCAACCTGTGTAGATGATGACCGCTGGTGGGGGGTCCCTATGGCGCTCCGGGCGACGATCTGGGCGATGTTGCCGGGAGCTGAACCCAAAGGTGAGGATGCCATGAAGCGCCTCAAAATGGCGGCCAAAAAGGGAGAACGGGCGGGTGTCAGGCTTCCTCATGTGTTCCAGGCGCTGGCTTACTTCGGTAAAGGGGATGTGGATAACGTCAAACAGGTGATTCGCAATCATGTCAAAGCCAAGAAAAAGAAAGACGCTGATCCTGATTACCGGTTGCTTGATGAGTTGGCGACAACCCTGTTGACCGCAATGTCGGATCGGATGTGGACAGAAGCCAGGGGATATCGAACCCCCGTTGGTGGACTTGGCACATTTTGGGATGACCAAAAAGAGTCACCGGCAGAAGCAATTGATCTGGACGATATCCTGTAAGCAGGGACGGCTACTGCGAAAGTCAGGCAAAGCCTGCGAATTGAAAACAAAATAAATAATTCAGTCATCAGGAGCAGGGCATAACGTCAGATCTGATCTGCCGCCTGCCGAAGTGGAAGTCAAATTGTGGAAGGCGTTAATTCATACTCAGTTGCACCTCAAGGCCTGGCTGGCCGCTCTGCCAGGGAATGGTTGTCCTCATTTCCAGCTTGTTTGCTTTTATTATCGGTCGTTATTTTCAGTACCAGCAGTGATATTCATAATAAAATCCTGAAGTTAGGGCAATACAGCTGGAATGGTTACTACGAACTGCGTACCGATCCTGCCGTGCCGGAATGTAACCCTAATGTGGATATTGATCAGGAGCTGGCGCGTCTGGTGGCGGCCCAGTCGGCCGAGGCCGACGATTTTGATCTGTTTGAAGCGGACCCCGTGAATCCGGACATCCTTCGGGAGTCCATCCTCAACGCTCAAGCAGCTTGTCAGGAAAAGTTTGCCAAATATGAAAACACCAAAGACCGGATTACGCCTGGGCTGAGGGTGTTTCGTGGTGTGGAGTTGTTTATCGGGGAGTTGATCGCATTCGGTCTGACCTCCCAGAGATTTATTCTGGCGTTGCTGGTGGTTACCTGTGCTGCCACCGCAACGTTTACCCGCCACCATATCTCTATGCGTCCCATGGAAACCCGGTTGGATCACCGCTTGTCTTCATTTCTTCAGATGGTGGCGAACGGGTTTTTATTTCTGTCCTCGTTTTCATTCTTAAAGCTGACCCATGCCCATGGGGGCGATGTTCCATTTGATAAGGACGCTCTGCATTACATGTGGATCATTGGGTTTGGCTTTCTCACTTTGGTCAGTGCCTGGCAGATGATAAATGTTCCTGCCGATGCCAAGCCCGGAGGCAAGTTGGCCCATGCTCTACTGAGTGTGCCTCTGTATACCACTATGTGTCTGATTTCCGGTACGTACTTTACTCTGGGGCAGCATGTGGCTGGTGTCGGGATCTATCTCGATAAAATGATGGATCTGTCGGATATGTTTCTGAATGTGGGCCTCTATGTCTGGATCGGGATGATGTTGAAAGAGACCCGTCTTGCAGAATTGGTATTCAGGTTGTTTCAGCCCTGGAAAATGCCTCCGGAGCTGCTCGCATTGGCGGCTATTGCCATTGCGGCTATTCCGACGGCTTACACAGGGGGGTCCGGTATCTTTGTTATCGCCGCGGGTTCCGTCATCTATATGGAATTGCGTCGTGCAGGTGCCAGACGTCAGTTAGCGCTTGCTGCCACTGCTATGTCTGGTAGTTTGGGGGTAGTGCTGCGCCCCTGTTTGTTGGTGGTGATTATTGCGTACCTGAATCGTGAGGTGACAACGGATCAACTGTTCGGGTGGGGCAAATATGTCTTGCTGTTGACTGTGTGCCTCTTCGGTCTTGTCGGTCTAACGCTGAACCGGCAATCCTCCATTAATCTGGCGCCTGCCAGTGAGGCGTTACCTGCGATGATCCGGGCATTCCGTCCCCTGGTCCCTTATATTTTGGTGATTGCGGCTGTTACCCTGTTTTACCGGTATGCACTGGATGTCTCCCTGAATGAGTTCAGTGCGGCCAGGATTCTACCGGTTATGATGCTGTCGATTCTCATCTACGAACATGTTGCCCGTAAGAAAGATACGCCTGAAGTGAAAGAGGGGCGTGAGCATGGAGGCGTCGAGCGGGCTCTGCGGGTAGCCACCAATGAAACCACTACGCATATCGGCGCACTATTATTCCTGATGGGGCTTTCTGTGAGTATCGGCGGGGTAATTGAGCGTTCCGGGTTGATGGAAATGTTCCCGCAGACATTCACCAGTGTGTGGACGGTCATGGCGTTACTGGTTGGTATTCTGGTGATTATCGGCATGGTGATGGATCCATACGGCGCGGTGATTCTGGTGAGTATCACTATTGCCAAGGTGGCCTATCAGAACGGCATTGATCCAGTGCACTTCTGGATGGTGACTCTGGTGGCGTTTGAATTGGGCTATCTAAGCCCGCCGGTAGCATTGAATCACTTGCTGACTAGGCAGGTGATAGGTGAGGAAGAGGTGCGCTTGTCTCAGCTGGAAGGCGGCACATTCTATCAACGACATGAAAGAATCATCATGCCCTTGATTGTAATGGGAAGCGCTTTATTGCTGGTGGCATTTGTACCGTTGATTGTCGGCTATAACTAGCGAGTCAATTAGAATCCCGTTGTTCGGGAACATAAAAAAGGCGGCACAGGTAAACTGGCCGCCTTTTTTGTTGCCTGCTTGTGACTACGAGAGCTTAGGCCCGGCGTTCACAATGGCTTCGGATACGTCAAACTTCTTAAAGTTTTCCACGAACTGGGAAATCAGGTCTTTCGCTTTGGCGTCGTACGCTTCTTTGCTTGCCCAGGTGTTGCGAGGGTTAAGCAATTCCGGATCCACGCCTTCGATAGATTTAGGGACATCCAGATTCAGCGTGTCCAGATGTTCTACCTCAGCGTCGACCAAAGCTCCGCTCTGAATAGCGGAAATGACAGCGCGGGTGGTAGGAATGCTGAAGCGCTTGCCTTCACCGTAAGAGCCACCGGTCCAACCTGTATTTACCAGATAGACCTTGCTGCCGAACTCTTCCATGCGTTTCATCAGCAGTTCTGCATAAACACCGGCAGGACGTGGGAAGAAGGGAGCGCCGAAGCAGGTTGAGAAAGTGGATTTCAGCTTGGAGCTGGAGCCCATTTCAGTGCTACCTACGAGTGCAGTATAGCCACTCAGAAAGTGATAGGCCGCTGCTTCTTTGGTCAGAATGGAGACTGGAGGCAGTACACCTGTCATATCGCAGGTCAGGAATACAATCGCTGACGGCTCGCCGGCACGGTTTTCCAGTACACGTTTTTCCACGTGTTCCAGAGGATAGGCGCAACGTGAGTTCTCGGTCAGGGAAACGTCTGTATAGTCCGGCTGGCGTGTTTCATCGTCGATCGTCACGTTCTCAACAATGGCGCCGAAACGGATGGCATCCCAGATTACCGGCTCGTTCTCTTTGCTCAGGTCGATACACTTGGCGTAGCAGCCGCCTTCAATATTGAAGACAGTTCCGCGTCCCCAGCCATGCTCATCGTCACCGATCAGGTAACGGGACTGGTCGGCGGAAAGTGTGGTTTTTCCAGTGCCGGAAAGACCGAAAAACAGACAGGTTTGCCCGTCTTCGCCAACGTTTGCGGAACAGTGCATGGGGAGCACGTCTTTTTCCGGCAGCAGGAAGTTTTGCACGGAAAACATGGCTTTTTTCATTTCGCCGGCGTATTGCATGCCTGCCAGGAGTACTTTGCGGCGGGCAAAGTTGATCATCACTGTGCCGTCGCTATTGGTACCGTCACGCTCTGGTTCGCAGACAAAGTGGGGGGCGTTCAGAATTTGCCATTCCTGCTTGTCTGAAGTGTTGTAACGTTCCGGTTTGATAAACAGGTTGCGGCCAAAAAGATTGTGCCAGGCTGTTTCAGTAGTGACTTTTATCGGAAGGTAGTGATCGGGATCTGCGCCGACGTGGAGGTGGGAAACAAAACGATCGCGCTCTGCGATGTAGTCTTCCACCCGCTCCCAGAGAGCATCAAACTTCTCTGCATCAAAGGGGCGGTTAATCGGGCCCCAGTGAATCGCATCTGCGGTACTGGGTTCCTGAACGACAAAGCGGTCCATGGGCGAGCGCCCGGTCCGCTTACCTGTGGTGACAACCAGAGAGCCATTATCGGCAACTCTTCCTTCACCACGCTTAATTGCCAGCTCAACCAACTGAGCTGGACTGAGATCAGTATATGTTTGGCTCACTTCGACCTGCCCTCATTCGCAATCAGATAAGTACAGTCATCGCCAATTATTAGTTAGTTTTGTCTGGGCTGGCGAAGCTGTGTTGGTAAAAAGTGGGGCGCTATTATGCCAAATGCCTGCTTAAAAGACGATCTTTTCGGCGGGCTTACGACTAATAGCCATCATTCATGATTTTTATTTAATCATCATGGATTGTATTTATTCGTTGTCCCTAACGTCTTGTACAAAATGCACAGTCTTCCTTCCAGGGGCAGATGAAACGTCATACTGCCCCTTATACACAATCCCTAATTACCGAAACAATACTGTTTTAATGGACAGTTGGATCCGCAAACAGCTGCTCAATGCGTTCACGTTCGAAGCTGTAGTGCTGATAGCAGAACTGGCAGTCGATATCGATTTTTCCCATGTCGTCAAGAATAGAGAAAGCTTCATCTTTGCCCAGTGACTTGATGACTTCGAGGGTTCTGTCTTCTGAGCAGCTGCACCAGAACTCTGTGGGTTCGTCTTCAAGGACTCTCACCGTTTCCTCATGGAAAAGGCGATGCAGGACGGTCTCAGCGTCAAGGTCCAGCAGTTCTTCTGAGGTCAGGGTGGCAGCCAGGGCGCATACCCGTTCCCAGTCATCCTGGTGGGTCTCCGAGCCTTTTTGCTCGGGGAGTTGCTGGAGCAGTAAGCCCCCCCATTTATTGTCAGCCTGGAACAGCCATAAACGGGTCGCCAGCTGTTCGGAGTGGGCGAAATAGTCTTCTATGCAGCCTGCCAGATGATCCTGTGTAAGCTCTACAATGCCTTGATAGCGTTGGCCTTTGCTTGGCGTTATTGTCATCACCAGAGTTGCCTGCTCGCCAAGAGTGGACTTCAGAGTGCCGTCAGCAGGTGTCTGGCTGTAGCGGGCAATACCCCGGCAGGTACGTTTGTTAGTCGCTTCTGCCATGATGGCGGATACCGGGCCTGAGCCTGAAGCCTGGATACTGATGCTGCCCTGTATTTTCAGAGTGGCGCTCAGAAGTAGGCTGCTACAGGCCATTTGCCCGAGTAACTGTTTGATTTCAGACGGGTACTGGTGCTTGCTGAACATGTCGTTGGTGGTCTTTTCCAATACAACGAGTTCGCCGCGAATATTGAGGTTGTCGAAAATAAAACGCTTGAGGTTATCTGTGCTCATAGTCTGCCAACATCACAATGTTAAATTTACGTGCGGGAGGTCATCACGCTTTCTGGTGTTGTAAATTGCTGCCAAAAGACCGGCATTAGCCGGACTGATCCGTGCTCTCCCTGAATCGATGTATCTGGCGGCGTTGCTTTTTGGTTGGTCTTCGCGGGGGCGGCATTTGGGCGGTTTGCAGTTGTTTCCGCTGCCAGGCCATTTCCTCCCGGTGTTCAATACTTTCCTGGGTTTCTTCGTAGAGCCGTTGAGCCTCAGGTGCCGGGCCCCTTCGCTCCGAAAGACCCAATACCTTGATCACCTTTTCGCTCCAGCCCTGGCGGATCTTGATCTCTGCCCCGACATCCACGGCCCGGCCGGGTTTTGTGCGGGAACCGTTATAGTGGACTTTGCCACCGTCTATTGCATCTTTGGCCAGGGAGCGGGTTTTGAAAAAGCGCGCAGCCCAAAGCCATTTATCAAGACGGATTTTATGTTCTTCTTTGGCTGAATTATCAGTCATTCAACGCCCGTGCATATAGTCAGTTCCCAAATCAGCTGGATACCAAATGGGGTTGGTGTAAATGGATAGGTTCGGCATAGAAAATCAGGCAGACCGGTCATTGCTCGGCAGAATTTCATTGAAGTGGTCGATGGCTTTAATACCGCTATCCAGCCCTTGAGCGTCGCGGCGTGGCTTCTGGCTATCAGGAAGCAGAATGGTCAGAAGGTGGCGAATGCCAAACAGCTTGGCTGAGCGCAGTACCGGCAGGCTGTCATCAATCAGCAAAGTTGTTTCCGGATCGAAAGGTTCAACTTCCTGCACCCGCTTCCAGAACTCCGGATTTTCTTTGGGTATCTGGAAATCATGAGAGCTGATAATCCGGTCCATGTATTGGGCCAGATCAACCTGTTCCTGTTTGAGGTCAAGGCTGCCGCGGTGTGCATTGGTGACCAGGACGACCCGGTGGCCGGTGGACTGAAGCTCTTTCAGGAAGTCTTCCACATGGGGGCGGAATTTGATCAGGTGCCTGACTTCCCGCTTTAGAGCGGTAACATCTAATGAAAGTTCCTGGCTCCAGTAATCCAGGCAGTACCAATTAAGATGTCCTTGCTGGGCCTCGATCTTATCCATTAATGAGGTTTGGGCATCTTCTTGAGGGATGTTATTGATTTCGGCAAACCTGCGCGGCAAATGCTCCAGCCAAAAATAATTGTCGAAATGCAGATCAAGTAAGGTTCCGTCCATATCCAGCAGAACGGTTTTAATCTCTTGCCAATTGATCATCTGCAGTCGGTCAGCTCCTCTTTGTTTATCTATCTTTGTTTATACAGCATGGCTGCCTGCCGTAGAGATTTGCCTCTTCTGGTTTTGCTTTTGCAGCCTGTTTGTGGGATTTTACCGCCTTAAGTTCTCCGGCGATACCGCTCTGGAGGTCCGAACCTTCAAAACGAATCCAAGCCGGATGGCCAAATGGCCGAAAAATCCTCGTTTTTCACAGTATTAGGTTAAACCAATGCCAGAAAATGGAAATCCAGCCCAATATCACGAGTCCCTGCGAGCCATTATGCATAAGGCCGGGGAAGCTATTTTAGAAGTCTACTCCGCAGCCGAGGGTGTGGAAGTGATGACCAAGGATGATAATTCGCCACTGACAATCGCTGACCAGCGTGCTCACAAAATCATTGTGGAAGGACTGCGGGAGCTGGATGGTGGAATTCCTGTGCTGTCGGAAGAGTCTGAACTGCCTGATTTTGATACAAGGCGCCAGTGGTCAACCTATTGGCTGGTGGATCCTTTGGATGGCACCAAAGAGTTTATCAATCGTAATGGCGAATTTACCGTCAATATTGCACTGATAGAAAATGGTCGTCCGGTGGCCGGCTGGGTTTATGTGCCTGTCAAACACAAGCTTTATTACGGCTGGAGCGAAGCGGGCACACATGAAGCCTATCTGGAAGATGAGGATGGAGTTAATCCTATCCGCTGCAGAAAGTTGAATCCTGAAGAGAAGGTCGTCGTCGTGGCCAGTCGCCGGCACGGTGGTGAAGCTCTCCAGGGGATGCTGGAAAAGGCTCAGGAAGTGTTTGCGGACGTCGAGTTACAAAGCATAGGAAGTTCTTTGAAGATCTGTCTTGTTGCTGAGGGGAAAGCCGACTGGTACCCGCGCCTTGCGCCGACTTCTGAGTGGGATACGGCGGCAGCTCATGCCGTACTGCTGGGCGCTGGTGGGGTGATGGTCGATACGGATCTGGCGTCGCTGGAATACAATCAGAAAGAGTCTATTTTGAACCCGTTTTTCCACGCGCTGGGAGAAACTCATGAGATCTGGCAGTCGCTTTTAAAAGCTTGAGACTGTTACGGATAGAGTAAAAAACGGGCTCCCATCGGGGGCCCGTTTTTATTTGAAGTGTGAAATCTCAGCTAAGCTGCTGGTTGCATTGGGAGATGCATTCCTGATATTGGCAGCAAAGCCGGATAGATAGTAGGGATCAGTATTCTTCTTCCAGAACCACCACTTCTTCTTTCTTGCCTACGCGGGTGCATCCCAGGCAACGCACGAAAGTGGCTTTAGCTGGTCCCATAACCAGAATCTCGCCAGCTTCCTGCAAATTGCCGCCCAAGGCAGAAAACGGCAGTGATACCACATATACCGCCGCACCGACTACCGTCATTCCGAACAGTACCGGGCGAGCAAACAGGGCGTCACCGGTCATCGCAAGAGCACTAGGCTTTTCTTCGATGGTTTGGCTATATCCTGCGGTAGGCAGGGTAAGAGCCATCACGGCGGCAACAATACTAATCCAACGTAAGAGCGACTGGCGCATGGGTGTGTTCTCCCAACAAAATCTTTTCCACTGATCATATAAATATAACAGGGAAATGAGAAGTTTCTAAAAAGAATCAGAAGTTTTCCGTAAATATTTGTATTTTATAGGCCAAAGGTCTATGCCAAATGGCAATAAAATGTCTGCTACCGCAGATTTGCGGTCATGATTATCTCTGACAATTGGTGCAATAAACAGTGGATCTTTGACCCAAACGAATTTCCTTCAGAATTTTTTGACAGACTGCGCAGGGTTGTCCCCCGCGTCCGTAAACCAGAAGGGTTTGCTGGAAGTATCCTGGCTTGCCATCTCCGCCGACGAAGTCTTTCAAAGTTGTTCCTCCCATATTAATGGCTGCCATCAATACGGTTTTGATTTCTTCTGCGAGTCTGCGGTAGCGGGTCTGGCTGACCTGTCCTGCCGCACGGGAAGGAGATATGCCCGCTTTGAACAAGGCTTCATTGGCGTAGATGTTTCCAACACCAACGACAATGGCCTGATCCATAATAAAGGTCTTGATGGATGCCTTACGCCCTCTGGACATCTGATACAGATAATCTCCGTCAAACGCGTCAGAAAGGGGCTCCAGACCGAGATTTGCCAGCAACGGATGGCTATCTGAGTCCTGGGAGGAAATAGGTAGCAGGCAGCCGAATCTTCTCGGGTCGTTAAATCGAAGACGAGTGCCGTCAACAAAATCGATATCAATATGATCATGTTTGAGTCTTGGGGTCTGGTCAGACAGAATTCTCAAACTCCCTGACATTCCCAGATGGACCAAAAGTGAGCAGTTTTCCAATCGAATCAGGACGTACTTGGCCCGACGCTCAACTGACTTAACGGTCTGTCCGGATACCAGGTTTTCAATATCTGGCGGGACCGGCCAGCGTAGACGGGGCTCGAATACCTGTATCCTGGCAATTTTCTTGTTGATAATGTGGGGCTCAATGCCCCGGCGAGTGGTTTCGACTTCAGGTAATTCCGGCACTTTCAATCCCATATAAGTCTGTAGTTTGACTTCAGCCGGGTATTTTAGCCTGCCATTCGCTCACTGAGTACCATTGATATTTATCCTCTTTATTTACTCTCCTTACTTGCTTGCCCACATTTACAAACTGCTGCATATGCGAAGCAATATCACGGAATCCTCCGATAAGGTTACATTTTTCATATGCGCTGGAAATAGTTTTAGCGTACACTTGTACGCTGAAATTTTCCGACCCTTTACCCAAGAGCGGAATCAATCGATGATGAAGACTTGGGAGCCGGCGATAGGGGATGGTGATATCGCATATCCCATGGATTAGCCGGAATAATGCAGTATGGGAAGCGGACTGAACGATTGGCGGGGCGGACCCGTGAACAGACAACAACAGCTACAACCGGAGAGATCAATACATGTGGTATGAAGGCCTGCTGCAGTTATCGGCTTGGCAAACTGTCGTCGTTACCCTCATTCTTACCCAGATTACTATCGTCAGTGTGACCGTTTATCTACATCGTCACTCTGCTCATAACTCGGTGGACCTGCATCCTGCGCTGGCCCACTTTTTCCGTTTTTGGCTCTGGCTGACAACGGGGATGATTACCCGTGAGTGGACCGCCATTCACCGGAAACATCATGCCAAATGTGAAACGGAGGAAGACCCTCACTCTCCGGTGCAAAAGGGTTTCAACACCGTAATGTGGCAAGGGGCGGAACTTTATCGTGAAGCTGCCACTCCGGAAACGCTTGAGCGTTATGGTCAGCGTTGTCCTGAAGACTGGCTGGAACGCAATGTCTATACCAAAAACTGGCTGGGAATCAGCATTATGGCAGTGATTGATCTACTGCTGTTTGGTGCTCTGGGCATTACTGTATGGGCCGTACAGATGATCTGGATTCCGTTTTTTGCTGCCGGGGTGATCAATGGTATTGGTCATTTCTGGGGCTATCGGAATTTTGAGTGTTCAGACAATGCTCGAAACCTGGTGCCTTGGGGACTCATTATCGGCGGTGAAGAGCTGCACAATAATCATCATACCTATCCAAACTCTCCCAAGTTGTCGGTGAAAAAGTGGGAAGTGGACATCGGATGGTTCTGGATCAAGCTTTTTGAATTCTTTCGCCTGGCCAAGCCTAAGCGCGTCGGACCCATTGCTCATCAGGTTCCTGGCAAGTCTCTGTTGGATCTCGACACCTTGATGGCGATTGCCAACAATCGTTTCCAGGTGATGGTTCAGTACCGCAAGAAAGTGCTGCAGCCTATTCTGAAGGAACAGCAACGTGCTCAAAGCTGCCCCCGTGAAACCTCAATGCTCAAGCGGGTGAAGAAGCTGATGTACCGGGAGGAGTCACTGATCGCTCCTGGAGAAAAAGAGCACTTGGAAGCGGTTCTGGAAAAGAATGAAATGCTTCGGGTGATTTATCAAAAAAGTAGAGAGCTGCAGGCTTTATGGCGTCGCCAACCTGGGATCAAATATCAGGACAAGCTGCATGAGTTGATAGATTGGTGTCATCAGGCCGAGCAGAGCGGTGTGCAATCTCTGGCCGATTTTGCTGCCTGGTTGAAGACTTTCTCTTTGGCTCCGGCACCTGCAATGGCTCGGGCGTAAGATGTTTCTGTCGTAATCAGATTTCGAGTTTAAAAAAAGCGGGCAGTCAGCCCGCTTTTTTATTGGGCGTAGTATGTCGATAGTGATCTGAGAATCGTCCTAATCTCTGATGCAAAGACTATATTGAACCTGCCCGGCTTGCTTCTGCCGGATGACATGCCAGTTAGGTGGTAACGGCAATGTGGAAAGTGAGGACTCAGCTTCTATATATATGTGGCTGCCGGATTTTAGGAAGCCATTGCTTTCCAGCAGCTTGCAGGCATCTGTGAGCCAACCTTTGTAGAAAGGCGGGTCAAGGAAAACGATATCGAAAGGGACATCAGGGCGGTGTTTCTTCAGCCAGGCGATAGCATCATCAAGGAAAATCTGGGCATTGTCTTCGCGGAGTGTTTTGAGATGCGACTTCAACGTGTCCACTACTGCCGGGGCTGAATCAACAAACCACACTTCAGTGGCGTCCCTGGAAATAGCCTCAAGCCCAATAGCGCCACTGCCAGCAAAGAGATCCAGACAACGCGCACCAGGCAGGTGGGCTGTCAGCCAATTGAAAAGTGTTTCTCTTACTCTATCCGGGGTGGGACGGACGCCCTCAAGAACAGGAAACTGTAGCTTCCTTCCTCGATGGCGACCACCGATGATACGCAGTGTCCCCAACTCAGTTTTGGGCTTGTTTGGTTTTCTCATGGGAATTATTCGATTCGGGGTTGGGTTAAATCAATGTTCAAGGCTAGAATAGGCGCCCATCGTAGCGCGGTTAGGTAGCTTCTTTGAAGGTGTTTTTGTCTGCTGCCGGTAAATACTGTGATTTCGGCGCAATTACCGACGCAGCCTGACTGTCCGCAATTCTTCTATATTATTACCCTTTGGATTCAACTATGGATTCTATGATCAGTACAGTCTTTTTGGTTCTTCTTGCTGGCTTGGTTTTAGCCTGGGTGTTGGACGGTATCAAGCGTAAGAGTGCGCAACCGAAGCCCCGCCCGTTTGAGTTGAAGCCCGAACAGAAGCCGCAACCTAGCGTTCAGCCAGTTAATAGCGCGAAGCTTGCTTCGCAGCGTCAGGAACCTGTTCAGCCCAGCCGGGAAGTAGAACCGGTTGTAGCTCCTGAAGTTCCCGAAGTTGAGCCGACATCTGGCACAGATCAAGAGGGAGCTGTTCAAGAAAAAGCGGCCCCGGAAGTGATAGAGGCTCCTGTTGAAGAGCCCGCTGTAACGGAAGAATCGAGAGAGGAGCCGAAAGCAGAGGCTGAGGTTCTGCAGCCTGAAATTGAACCGAAGGCGGAAGCAGTTGAAGAAGTTCCTGCCAAAGAGGTAGAAGAGACTCCGGCTTCCAAAGAGACAGAAGAAGAGAAAAAGGCCGGCTGGTTTGCTCGTGTTCGCAGCGGATTGGGCAAGACTCGCTCCCAGCTGACCGATAACCTGGTCAACCTGTTTGCCGGCGCCAAGACGATCGATGATGATCTGCTGGAGGAAATCGAGACCTTGTTGTTGACCGCGGATGTGGGGATTGAAGCGACTACCCAGATCATCGGCTCCATCACCGAGAAACTGGCGCGAAAAGAGCTGAAAGATGCTGAGGCGCTTAAAGTTGCACTTAAAGCCGAGTTGGCCGCCCTGCTTGAACCATGCACCAGTGAGCTGATGCTGGAGGAAAAGTCTCCCTATGTAATTCTGGTGGTGGGAGTAAACGGAGTCGGCAAGACCACGACGATAGGAAAACTGGCGAAGCGATTCCAGCAACAGGGCAAATCTGTCATGCTGGCTGCCGGTGATACGTTTCGTGCCGCCGCTGTTGAGCAACTGCAGGTATGGGGGGAGCGTAATAATGTCCCCGTCGTTGCCCAGCATACCGGAGCGGATAGCGCTTCCGTGATTTTTGATGCCATCCAGGCGGCTAAGTCGCGTGAGGTGGATATCATCATTGCTGATACAGCGGGTCGCCTGCAAAACAAAGACAATCTCATGGCAGAACTGGAAAAAGTGGTTCGGGTGATCAAGAAGCACGACGAAGCCGCACCACACGAGGTTCTTCTAGTGTTGGATGCCGGTACCGGGCAGAACGCTCTCAGCCAGGCTCAGTTATTCCGTCAAGCGGTGGGCGTTAGCGGCATTGCCGTTACCAAGCTGGATGGAACCGCTAAAGGTGGTATCTTGTTTGCCATCGCCAAGCAGCATCAATTGCCCATACGTTTCATTGGTGTCGGTGAAGGTATCGATGATTTGCGCCCGTTTGAAGCGAATGAGTTCGTCAACGCATTATTTGATGCCTGACCAAGCTAAGATATTTGGGCTCACGCGAATCCAATTGATTCATGTCGCGAGAGATAGATGTAACCCATTATCCAACTTTGGAAGAGTTCAATGAGTAACGACCCTATGATCCATTTTGACCGGGTGACCAAGCGTTACCCCGGTGGTTTCGAGGCTTTGACGGAAGTTAGCTTCAAGCTGGGGCGTGGGGAAATGGCATTCCTGACAGGACACTCCGGGGCAGGAAAAAGTACTCTTCTTAAGCTGATTATGCTGATGGAGCGCCCCAATAAAGGACAGATTTTTGTCGGTGGGCAGAATCTGGATCGCTTTTCCCGTCGGCAGATACCCTATTTCCGGCGCCATGTCGGCGTGGTGTTTCAGAATCACCAGCTCCTGTTTGATCGCACTGTTTTTGATAATGTGGCACTGCCTCTGGAAATTGCCGGGGTCGCGCCAAGAGAGATCGGCAGGAGAGTGAGGGCTGCGCTGGACAAGGTTGGGTTGCTGAAAAAAGAAAAGGTCTTTCCCATTACACTTTCCGGGGGGGAGCAACAGCGTGTGGGGATTGCCCGGGCTGTAGTCAATAAACCCCCAGTATTGTTGGCGGACGAACCCACAGGTAACCTTGATCCGGAGTTGTCTGAGGAAATCATGAAGTTATTCCAGCAGTTCAATCAGGTTGGCGTAACAGTACTCATTGCTTCCCATGACCTGGCGTTGATTTCTCATATGCGTCATCGTGTGATTCGTCTGGATCACGGACAATTGCAAATTGGATAAGGGGTATCGGGTAATGCTCAGGAACCTGGCAGTATGAAAGATGCAGTACAACGAGGCGCCAAGCCCTCACAAGGGAATCGACGCTCTCAGCCAGCGATCAACGAAACGCCCTCCCGACAGGGTGCCTCGGCAGGTTTGGAGCAAAGCAGTCTTGAAGCTTACTTCAGCCATCATCGGCAAACCGCTAAGAGCAGTCTGATTCGTCTTTTCTCCACCCCCCTTTCCAGTTTAATGACCTGGCTGGTGATTGCTGTGGCCCTGGCTCTACCCATGGGGCTGCTGGTGTTACTGACCAATGTGACGGGATTGACCGCGGATCTGGAAGGGAGTTCGCGTATCTCCCTGTATATGAAGTTGGATGTAGAGGATCAGGCGGCATTCCAGCTTTCCCAGGAGATCAAAAAAAGGGCTGATGTTGACTCGGTCCACTTCATCAACCGTGTGGAAGCCTTGGAAGAGTTCAAGTCGATTTCGGGATGGGGGGATGTTCTGGCCTATCTGGATAATAATCCACTGCCTTCGGTGATTGTGGTGCAGCCAGATTCGTCGGTTACAAATGCGGGACAGATGGAGACGCTTGCCAAATCCCTCGGGGAGACTCCTGGTGTGGAAAGTGTTCAGGTGGATCTGCAATGGGTGAAACGATTGAATGCCTTGTTTGAGGTATTGGGGCGAAGCACGCTTGCCATAGCGTTGTTATTGGGGGTGGCTGTTATCCTGATTATTGGTAACACCATTCGGCTCGCCATTGAAAACCGTCGGGACGAGATCCTGGTCGTGAAACTGGTCGGGGGGACGGATCCCTACGTTCGTCGCCCATTTTTGTACACAGGATTCTGGTATGGTGTTGTCGGAGCTATGCTGGCCTGGCTTCTTGTGAATGGTGCGCTGTGGTGGCTTTCCGGGCCGGTGAATCAGATGGCATCTCTGTACTACAGCCGCTTCCAGCTGTCCGGACTCTCGCTTGAAGCTACAGGGCTGTTGCTTGTCGTTGGTGCTTTTTTGGGATGTGCTGGCGCCTGGATGGCGGTTAAGCGCCACCTTGATGAGATTGAGCCCCGTTAAACTCTGATGGAGTGACCCCAAGAGCTGTGTTTTTGCCTTGGTTCTGCCATTTGACCGCATCAGCGGGATTCTGGTTATTGATGAAAGTTTGGTAATAACGCTTGAAATGGTTGGGGATTGGTACAATATTTTGTGAAGTTTTCAATCGATCTGGTTTTCGTCCTTCAATTGGACAGACAGAGCATGGGTAGTCAGATCGAAGAAAGCCGGTGTGCTTGTTATGCTAACTTGGCCGGTAATATACTGAAAACTAAATAAAACCGAATTTATATAGTCAGCGAGGCAAATTGTTACCGGGCATTCTCACAGACGAATCAGAATGCAAGGTTACAAACTGTTACATAGGGAACTTTTGGGCTCGTTGGCAGTCTAATATACAGATGATATATTTCTGTCCCTAGCTAATTAGTGGAGAATTAAATGGGTACAAGTTTACGGCCAATTGAAATGCTAGCTCCGGTAGGCAACCTGGAGGGGTACATTCATGCAGTAAACTCCATTCCGGTACTGACTGCTGAAGAGGAGCGCGAGCTGGCTCAGCGCTATCATCAGGATGAAGACCTGTATGCGGCCCGTCAGTTGGTTATGGCCCACTTGCGGTTCGTTGTCCATATTGCAAAAAGTTATTCAGGATATGGCCTGTCACAGGCAGATCTGGTTCAGGAAGGTAACATTGGCCTGATGAAGGCTGTAAAGCGCTTTAACCCGGAATATGGGGTGCGTTTGGTATCTTTTGCTGTGCATTGGATTAAAGCTGAAATTCACGAATTTATTCTGCGTAACTGGCGCATCGTGAAAGTGGCGACTACCAAGGCGCAACGTAAACTTTTCTTCAATCTGCGTTCTGCCAAGAAAAAGCTGGCTTGGTTGACTAATGATGAAGCCAATGCAGTGGCGGCAGATCTGGGTGTCGAAGCGAAAGTGGTTCGTGAAATGGAGAGCCGTTTAGCCGGGCAGGACACCCCATTTGATGCATCCGCGGATGACGATGATGACAATGCTTATCAAGCGCCTGCCAACTACCTGGAAGACCGTCGGGCAGATCCGGCTTTAATGCTGGAGAACGAGAATTGGGAGGAAGATTCCAATACCCGTCTTCATGATGCTCTGACGCAGTTGGATGATCGCAGTAAAGACATTATCCAGAAACGCTGGTTGGCAGAGAGTAAAGCGACTCTGCATGAGCTGGCTGACGAGTATGGCGTGTCTGCTGAGCGTATCCGTCAGTTGGAAAAGAATGCCATGAAGAAAGTGAAGAACATGCTGGCAGCCTGATTTCAAGGCAGTACAACAAATCATTAAAAACCGCCCTCAGCAGGCGGTTTTTTTATGGGCGAACAAAAAATGAATAGGGTGTGTTAATGAAACCGACAATCGCATTTTTGGGGATTGGCCTGATGGGCAAGCCCATGACTGATAATCTGCTAAAGGCGGGATTCCCCATGAAACTGTGGAACCGGACTCGCAGCAAGGCAGAATTCTTTGCTGATAGGGCGACGATTGCGGAAACGCCTGGAGAGGCTGTTTCAGGGGCGGATATTATCATTATCATGCTGGAAAACGGCCCAATCGTCGATGATGTATTGGTTGGTCAGGGCGTCATGACGGAGATGTCCCCTGGAGCGCTGATTATCGATATGAGTTCAATCCCTCCGGCTACGGCTAAAAAACATGCGAAGTTAGCGATGGAGTATGGACTTTCTTACCTGGATGCACCGGTATCAGGTGGTACGGTTGGGGCTGAGCAGGCAAGTCTTTCCATTATGGCTGGTGGGCAGGAGCTGGATTACGAGCGTGCTCAGGAAGTGTTTAATGTACTGGGGCGCTCAACATACATTGGCCCTTCAGGCGCTGGCCAGCTTGCTAAACTGGCCAATCAGGCCATTGTTGGGATCACCATTGGAGCGGTATCCGAAGCCTTGCTTCTGGCGGCCCAGGGGGGCGCTAATCCTGCGGCGGTGCGAGAGGCCTTGCTGGGTGGTTTTGCTTCCAGCAGGATTCTTGAGTTGCATGGGGAGCGCATGCTGCAGCGGAATTTTGAGCCTGGTGCGACTGCCAGAGTGCAGCATAAGGATTTGCGTATGATTCTCGACGAAGCAGCCAGCTCTGGTTTGCAGTTGCCTCTGGCCGAACAGGTCTTTGCGGAGTATGACAGTATGCTGAACGAAGGCTTGGAGAATGTTGACCACAGTGGATTGCTATTACATCTGGAGCGTTTGAACAACACACAGCTGACGCCGGATAAGGGCTAGTCACAGCCTGAGGGCCTAAATGAAAACGTCTCAATTTTAAGGTGTATTTCGTGCCAAATTTTGCTGCTAACCTCTCAATGCTGTTTACTGAGTATGATTTTCTGGACCGCTTTGCGGCGGCCGCAGACGCCGGATTCAAGGGAGTTGAGTATCTATTTCCCTATGATTATCCGTTGCCGGAGCTGCAGCGCCGTCTTCAGCAAGCGAGTCTGGTCCAGGTGTTACATAATCTGCCGGCAGGCGACTGGAATGCCGGTGAGCGGGGAATCGCATGCCTTCCGGGAAGACAGGATGAATTCAAGCGAAGTGTTGATCTGGGGATAAATTACGCCACTGGGCTCGGGTGTAAGCAGGTTAACTGTCTGGCTGGGCTCCGGCCGGAGAACGTCAGCTTTGACGAGGCCTGGGAGACGATGCTTGAAAATGTGGATTATGCTGCCCGACAGTTTGAAGGGCATGGCATTACCCTTCTGGTGGAAGCGATAAACAGCCGTGTGGATATGCCTGGGTTTATGCTGGATAGCAGCGAAAAGGCCATGTCATTATTACAGGCACTGAAGCGTCCGAACCTGCTTTTTCAGTATGACATCTACCATATGCAGATCATGGAAGGACATTTGATGGAGACCATGCGTAGTCTGCTGGATAGTATTGGTCACATTCAGTTTGCCGATAATCCTGGGCGGCATGAGCCCGGCACCGGTGAGATCAACTTTGATTTTATATTTCAGGCACTGGATCAAATGGGCTACCGTGGCTGGGTCAGTGCGGAATATAGACCGCTTGAAAGCACCTTATCCTCACTGGACTGGTTTAAAAGCTAATCGTCAGGGTTTTGCTCGTCAGGGTTCTATAAGCAAGAATCGCTTCCGCTTCGGATCAATTTGCCCTTGTATCTGACATATTCACCCATATGTAATGACATGTTAATAATTCTTAACTGGGCACTATACCTTGCCTTTCCTAGACTATTTTGCCAGATGCCGTCAGTTGCGCTGAACTGCAGGGTATATACGGGAATTTCAGTCAATATACGGTACTGATGCAGAGCCGGCGGGAAGTTGTCAGGGCCGGTCAGGCAAATTACAGGGGAATCTTTGTTTTAATGAGTTGGTGGGGAAAACTGATTGGTGGTGCGTTCGGTTTTGTACTGGGCGGTCCACTTGGTGCAGTGCTTGGCGCTGCTCTTGGACATTCACTGGACTCCGGGATAAAAAGCCTGGAAGTTGGTGGTGTTGACTGGTCTGGAGGCGACACTGAGAGAGTTCAGGCAGCTTTCTTCACTGCTGTCTTCAGTGTTATGGGACATCTGGCAAAGGCTGATGGTCGCGTCACTGAAAGCGAGATTCAGGCAGCCCGCCACATTATGGATCGCATGCAGCTCGATGAAGACCAGAAGCGTCTTGCCATCGAGCTTTTTAATCAGGGCAAACAGCCTGATTTCAACCTGAATTCCGTGTTAGAACAGTTTCGCAAGGAATGCCATCGTCGGACCAATCTTCTTCAAATGTTTCTGGAGATCCTGATTGTCACGGCGTTAGCTGATATGGAACTGCATGCCAACGAGCAGAAACTCCTGCTCCAGATTGCTGAATCTATCGGCTTTCAACGCAGACAGTTTGAACAACTTCTGGCCATGGCCGTTGCTCAGCAGCGCTATGCCGGACGTCAGCAACAATCGGCACCTCAGGCAAAAGGTCCGACCATGGAGGAAGCCTATCAGGCGCTGGGGGTTGATTCATCCGCATCAGATGCGGAGCTGAAAAAAGCCTATCGGCGCTTGATGAGTCAACACCATCCGGACAAATTGGTTGCCAAGGGACTGCCGGAAGAGATGATTAAAATGGCCACTGAGAAAACCCAGGAAATCAGGGCTGCGTATGAACAGATTAAACGTGCCAGAGAGGCTGCCTGATGTCGGTTGAAGGCGAAGGTATGTCAAAGAAGGAGGTTTCAATGCGTATATTGGTGATAGAAGACGACAAAGAAGTGGCGTCTTATCTCAGTAAGGGACTCAAGGAAAGCGGTTATGTGGTGGATGTGACCGATAACGGTAAGACCGGGCTGCATATGGCGTCCAACGAAGGTTACGACCTGCTGTTGGTTGACCGGATGTTGCCGGAAATGGACGGTCTGTCTGTGATTAAATCACTCCGAGCCGGTGGTGCCAAAGTGCCGGTACTGGTATTAAGCGCGCTGGGAGAAGTGGACGATCGGGTTCAGGGATTGCGCGCCGGTGGCGATGATTACCTGGTGAAGCCGTTCTCATTCAGTGAGTTATTGGCTCGAATTGAGGCGTTGGAACGTCGCAGCCAGCAGCAACAGGAAGTGGTTACCGCTCTGAAAGTGGCGGATCTTGAAATGGATCTGTTGGCTCGTACTGTCAGAAGGGACGGGCAAAGCATTGATTTACAGCCGCGGGAATTTCGTCTTCTGGAGTACTTCATGCGTAATCCGGGGCAGGTGTTAACCCGTACCATGCTGTTGGAAAAGGTTTGGGATTATCACTTTGACCCTCAAACCAATGTGATTGATGTGCACATCAGCAGATTGCGTGCAAAGATCGATAAGGACTTTGAGGTTCCGTTACTGCACACGATTCGTGGTGCAGGGTACGTACTGCGTGAAACTGCCTAAACTCCTCAGAAACTCTGCCTTCCAGCTGGCGCTGCTTTATACATTACTGTTTGCAGCGTCGGTATTCTTCCTACTTGGGTTTATTTACTGGGCAACGGTCGGATTTATGTCTGATCAGGTCGATGAGACCATCCAGGCCGAGATCCAGGGACTTGCCGAGCAATACCGGCGTCAGGGGTTGCGTGGGATGGTCAGTGTCATGAACGAGCGGGTACTGAATGATCCCCAGGGCGAATCGATCTACCTTCTGGTGAATAACGAATTTCAGCCTCAGGCGGGAAATCTCAACGAATGGCCGGCTTTGGTTGAAGATGATGACGGCTGGATCAGTTTTTATCTGAACCGTTCTGGTGGTCGTTTTGCTGCACCTCACATGGCGCGTGCGCGGGTTTTTACTCTGCGGGGCGGCTACCGGTTGTTAGTGGGCAGGGATGTGTTTGCTCTGTTCAGAGTTCGTGAATTGATTGAACGGTCATTGACATGGGGGGTGGCGATCACTCTTGCCATGGCATTCTTAGGCGGTGTGGCGCTCTCGAAGAGTACAAGGCGGCGTATTGAAGCCATCACCCATACCAGCCGACAGATTATGCAGGGAAATCTGTCACTAAGGGTTCCGACCCGGGGCACCGGGGACGATTTTGATGAGCTCGCGGAGCATCTCAATCGGATGCTTGATCAGATAGAAGGGTTAATGGCCGGAGTTCGGCATGTTTCGGATAATATTGCCCATGACCTGCGAACCCCTTTGACAAGGATGCGGGGGAGGCTGGAGTTGTTGCAGAGCAAGCAACTGGAGGAAGAGGCAAGGCATATCGTTCAGGAGGTTATTGCGGAAGCTGATCACCTGCTGGTGACATTTAATGCCCTGCTGCGTATCGCTCGAATCGAATCCGGTGGCTACAGTAGCAAATTTGACGATGTTGATCTGTATGAGCTGGTGGTGGATGCAGTTGATCTCTATGAAGCTGTCGCATCAGACAAAGAGCAGCATTTGTCTTTGGATCTGGCTAAAGGGATTGTCGTGAAGGGCGACCGGGACTTATTGTTCCAGGCCATCGCGAACCTACTGGATAACGCAATCAAGTATACGCCGGAAGGCGGAAATGTCGGTGTTCGCTTACGTGCATTTGATCATGCGGTTATCTCTGTATGGGATGAGGGCCCCGGAATTGCCGAAGATGAGCGTGAGAGGGTTCTTGAGCGGTTTTACCGGGTGGACAAAACCCGTGGTCTGCCAGGAAACGGCTTGGGCTTGAGTATGGTGAAAGCGGTCAGTGAGATGCACAAGGGGCAGTTGCAGCTGAAGGATAACCAACCTGGCTTGAGAGCGGAGTTGCATTTACCGCTGATTAAATTTAACAAGCCTATTGTCATCAGTCAGGATCAAAAGGTGCCTCAGGCCCCAAAACTTCCAGGCCCCGAGAGCGCAACCTGACGGGAGCGTTCCCGGGACGTGGATCATCAGTCTACGGCTACCTTCTATTGAAGGCGAGACTTTAAAAAATCCAGAGTATGTTGAACTGGGCTTCCGGCAAACTCGATACCGTCATTAACCAGTTTTTCCGCTTGCTTACGTAAACGTTCTACCCGGGCTTTTTGTTGATCTATACGAGCATTCAGGCTGTCCAATTCACCCTTCAGGTGGTTTTGTTCCGCCATGATATAGGCCAGGGTCGTGTGGCGGTTTACTTTGTCCGTAACTCCCAGAGCCTCTAATTGGTAGCCTACATAATCCAGGCCTGACAAAGCTTTATTTACTAGTTCTTGTGTCTTCATGGTCCTCTTACCCTGAAACTCGATATTGGCTGTCTTTCAAGATGGGTATTCACCCAGTCATGATCGGGGCGCAGCATCTTGCCCCGTTGCTGGAGCAAAAACTTACTGATTAATTGTAGGCGGAGCAACCTAATTTGCCTGTTTTATGCGCAAATATACTTATAGGCAAGGAATATCGAGGATCTGATGAAGACCCGACTTTGGTCGGGTCATAAGAGGGCGGGGGGAGATAGCGAATCTATTGTCCTAGCGCAATATGCCTATCAATAAAGCGTTCCAGCAGAAGATCCAGAATATGTTCGTAGGTTTCCACGGGTTTATCCGTCAGGTAGTAGGTATTGCCCGTCAGGTGAAGGCTGACCATACCGTGCAATAGGCTCCATAGCTCGATCAACATGGTACGGCGCTGTTCTTCCGTAGTCTCAAGTCCGACTTTATCCAGGACCAGTTGGATACAGGTTTCTGCAAACTTGGCGACTTCCATGCTGAGCGCGAATTCCTGTTCCGACAGCTCCTCGATCTCAGTTCCTTTGAATTCCTGGGCTTTTGGACCGTGGGAGGAAAACATCAGTTCGTAGTGCTGAGAGTGGTTGAAACCAAAATCAATATACCCCCGCATGATGGCTTTTCCCCGAGATACGGGGTCATTTTCGGCTTCTGCCACATCGATCAGGTGTTTTCGTAGTTTGTTGAAGCCCTGAATCATCAGTGTGATATATATTTCGTCTTTACCACGGTAATAGTTGTAAAGATTGGGGGCAGTCATACCCAGACTTTTTCCCAGGCGGCGCATAGTGAGAGCATCAAAGCCTTCACTCACAATCAGGTCAAGGGCAACATCAAGAATTTTTTGTTTGAGTTCTTCTACTTCTTCTGGGGGGCGAACAGGACGCATCTATATTGGAGTCTCCGTGTCAGGGCTGCCAGGGACAAATTGCAGGGCGTTCTTAAGTATTGCAAAACCAGGACAACAATACACTATGTCCCCTTTACGTAGCGTTAACAAAGGTTAATGCCCACTCCACATCTTGGCAACAATGAAATGACTATATTGTCAGTCAAGTTGCCGCATTGGATGCTGGCAAGTTGAAGTTGAATGGTTGTTTTTTCCCGTCTCATACTGCGCCTTCTGGTGCTTTAGCCACTGCCTAGCGTTCCCCCGTTCGTCGGGGGATTTTTTTTTGCCATTCGCATACAATCATAAGCACAAATTTCTACGGACCAATCCTACGCTATGATGTTGAATTTCCGGGCGATTATAACCGGTGTCGTGATTGATATCGTCGGCTCTATTGCCGGCGGGCTAATCTTCATGTCGATCTATCCCACAATGATGCTGAGTCGGGGGATGGGGCAAGCCGAGATCAAACAGATTCTGGCCAATCCTGCCAGCTCTAATGAACTGCTGTGGTTGCTGATAGCCATTGGTATATTTTTCGATGGATTGGCCGGCTATGTGACCGCGCGCATGGCTGGATATCTTGAATACTGGCATGTACTTGCCATGATCGGTCTGCTGACTATCGTACAGTTTGCTATGGGGGGAGGGGAAGTTTTTCCTGCCTGGGTACAGTTTACCGGCTTTTTGGGAGGAACCACTGCTGCCTTTTTCAGTGCCCACCGGTTGAAAATGAAGAGACTGTCGTTGCCAAGAGAATAACCGGGCCACTTTGCTGCTTGAACATCCCGGTCAACTAGGTGCTATTTGAGGAATCCATATGGGAAGATACCGTCCCCCAGCGCCACCAAAAGCCAACCTTATTACACCTGAGGGTGAAAAAGTGCTCCGGGAGGAGCTGAACTATCTCTGGAAAGTCAAAAGGCCGGAAGTAACCCGGGCGGTTTCCGAAGCTGCTGCAATGGGTGACCGATCAGAAAATGCGGAGTACATCTACGGCAAGAAACAACTCCGTGAAATTGACCGCAGAGTGAGATATCTGTCCAAGAGGCTGGAATCGCTCCAGGTTGTCGATCGCAAGCCGGACGATACATCCAAAGTCTATTTTGGTGCCTGGGTGTCATTGGAGGACGAGGAAGGACAGGAGCATCGTTATCGGATCGTTGGTCCTGATGAGTTTGACGTCAGCAAGGGGTGGATCAGCATTGATGCGCCACTGGGACGCGCCTTGCTGAAAAAGCAGGTGGATGACGAAGTGTATATCACGACACCGGAGGGACGTCGGACTTATTTTGTTCTGGATATCGAGTACGAATAAGGGCCAATACGTAGATATGACGGGCTTTAGAGGCTGAAATCGTCAGAGATTGTTAAACCTGCCGGCAGAGAATTGAAGAGTTCAGAATAAAACATAAACTGACAAGCGTATTCAATATTCTTCAAACAGGTGACTCATGCAGGTTTTAGCTAAGCGACTTATCATCCAGGATTCTGAGGTTGATAGTATCTTTAAAGACCCGCGGGCGTCCCGCTCCAGCCAAGGTAAACACGTCCCTGAGCGTCGTAAGAGTAGTTTCAGTGATAGTGAGTGCTGGTATTTGCGCAAACGGATTTTGATTGGCTCCGCAGGTTAATCTTTTATTGATGCCGGTTCACGCCTGTGAACCGGTTCACGAACCCTCCAGAAATTCCACGCAAGCTTCCCTGGTGGCTATAAAATAGCCACGCACAATCCATTCTACAGACAGGGAAATATCATGTCCGTTGCGTGCCTCATCAGCAAACAGCTTTGGTGTCGGTTGTCATCGTTTATGGCTGGCGGCCTATTCTCGGCCATTGCTCTGGCTGCCGGGCAGGATCCCATTGACCCAATTCCTGCTTTTCAGGAAAAAACCACTCTCGAATCATTCAATCTTAAATCTTTGGATTCCGACGAATTGGCTGACGCTGTTATCGGTGGTGCGCTGGATGTTCCGGCAGCAGGCGAAGAAACAGAAGCCCCGGGGGAATTGCGTAAGAGAAATAATGGGGCGAGTGATCAATTGCTTAAAGATGAGTTTGCTATTGCCCCTACACCGCAGACAGCTTTGCCGGAACCTCGTTTACCCCAGGTGACGCCAATCAGATCAGTATATGATGTACTGGATGTCACGCCGAGGTAGCGAGGGCAACAGGGGATGTAAATTTGCTGCTTAGCAGGCGCCGCCTGTTGCCGCCAGAGCAGGGAGAGGGCGCTTTAATACATTCTGGTACATGAATGCGAGTGCCTGCAGGGCCTGTTTGCATTTGGCCGGCGACGCCCGGAGTTGGGTTGCTACATACTTCAGAAACCTTAATACGTCACTTTCACTCAGTTCGCTGACGGACTTGTGCTGATGAAACGACAGAAACCTGGCGATCCAGTGAATATAATTGTGTTGGGTGCGGGTGCTGAACCCGGCTTCTTTGATCGCGTTTTGCAAATCAACATATAGATCATGATTGGACTGAATGAATAGTTCAGCTGAATCCATGGTCACACTTTTCCTTAACCAATTTGTGATTGTTATTTTATTTGGACTCTGTGACGGTGATATGAAATGACAATGACCGAAGGGAGACTCACCGTAGAAATTTGCTGTGGGTGCATCCATCGAATACACCCACGATTTGTTCATGGATTGAAAGTGTTGTTCCGAAGTTGAAAGCTAACTTTCAATCGACTGCGTATCAGCCACCAAAACGCTTTTTCAGGTCTTCAATGGTGTCCACATAACGCTGCATCGCTTCTTCGCTGCTCAGGCCTTTCAGTTTTGCCCAGGCGTCATATTTTGCACGGCCGACAAAGTCCATCATGCCGGGACGGCTGCCAGAGACGTCCCCATCTGTGGCCTGCTTGTATAGGGCATACATGTCCAGTTTCATTTCATTGGATGGCTGAAAGTCACCATCGGCAGTTTTGACGTAGTTCAGTGCTTCTTCAAATGCTTGTTTCAGATCGCTCATCTTGTTCTTCCCAGTTGATGAATCCGCACATTATAGAGACCGGATACTGAAATCAAAAGTGACCGGGTTATCAGAATAACCGTGAACAGTCGTTCAGATTATTGTGATACAGCCTTCTTTCCCTTCTGATTTTTCGCTAGTCTTACTCCCGCATTTTCATCACATATATTAGAAAAATCAGGTCATGTCATGAATCAACTTAATAAAATCGTAAGCAAAATCAATCTATTGCCTGAAGTTGCCCGTTCCAGGGCCTTGACACTGTTCTTTGGTAAAACAGTTAAATTTGTGGGTACGGCTGGTGCAAAAGTTGAAGAACTCTCAGATAGTCGTTGTGTGGTGACGCTTAAGAACCGTAAACGGATTCAAAACCATATAGGGTCTGTTCACGCCGTGGCAAATGCCTTGATTGCAGAAACGGCTACCGGCTTTATCGTGGGAATGAACGTCCCTGATTCATCGGTTCCAGTCATCAAGACCATGAAGCTGGACTATGTAAAGCGTACGGCAGGGGATATGAGAGCGGAAGCGTGCCTGACCGACGAGCAGATCAACGCTATTCAAACTCAGGAAAAAGGGGAGGTGGCAGTGCCTGTGACCATCACTGATGCTGAAGGCAAAGAACCGGTCGTCGCTGAAATGATATGGGCCTGGACACCCAAGCGGCGTTAACAGCGATATTGTTTGAACTTTGCTCAATGAGGCCAGTCAAAAGGTTAAAGTTGATTGAGCATCATGATGGGCAGACGTACCTTTTTTGCGCGGTTTTTTTTGATTATGGTCTGGTTGGCCTGGGCCACTGACGCTCGAAGTGAACGTCTGAATGGGTTTGAAATCGTTGACCCTTTGGTTCCTGCCAATGAAATCATGCGTGGAGGGCCTCCCAGGGATGGTATTCCCTCCATAGACTATCCCCGGTTTGTCCCGCTGAATCAGGCGGGATATATGAGTGACGGTGATCGGGTTCTGGGAATTGACTACGCTGGTATCAGGCGGGCATATCCGATCAGAATTCTGAATTACCATGAAATCGTCAATGATGACTTTGCCGGTCGGGCAGTGCTTGTCAGCTTCTGCCCATTATGTGGCACCGGTATGGCCTTTTCGGGCATTTTGGATGAAAAGGGCAAGGGAAAGAAAAAGACAGCACAGTTCGGTGTTTCGGGACTGCTCTATAACAGTGACCTACTGATGTACGATCGTGCTACAGAGTCCCTGTGGTCACAAATAGAAGGTCGGGCTATTTCCGGCCCGATGAAAGGGGCTCGGTTGGAGCTCATTCCCGTTCAACATACTACCTGGGCTGACTGGAAACAAAGATACCCCGATTCCCAGGTGTTATCTCTGGATACCGGCCATCAGCGGAACTACGGTCAGACGCCATATCCTGGTTACCAGGAATCAAAATATGTGTATTTCCCTGTAACGGTTATGGACCGCCGTTATCACCCCAAAGAACTGGTTTTGGGAGTTGAATTGAACGGAAAAAGTAAGGTGTATCCCTTTATGGAATTGTATAAGGGACCTGCGGTTTTTGACGATGTTGTCGGCGGACAGGCTATTCGTGTGGAGTTTGATGGTGATCACCGGGCGGCACAGGTATTTGATAGTCATGGAAAAGAACTGCCCAGTCTAATTGCATTTTGGTTTGCCTGGATGGCATTTCATCCGGACAGTGAGGTCTATCAAAACCGATGATTCATTCCTCACTAACTTGATATTCAATATCTGACATTATCGTCATCTTCTTTTTGCGCCCTAATTTGACCTTGGAGGTCGGGTTTTGCTGCGGATTCGAGTAAACTGCCTCCAGGACCTGTGCACGTTTATGGGGCTCGTCTCTGATCAAGATGATTGATCTCTGGGAGAGGCGTTCATTCCCTTAAGATAAGCGCGCTGTGAAATCATTATCAATCGATTGATGCCGAAGCCGAGCAAAATGATCCAAGCTTTGCGGATTCTGGCTGTTTATTTGTGGCGAATAGGTTCTTTAGTTACAGCAAGCTATTTACATGTAGCAAGCAAGTATTTCTGGTGGCGAGCAAGCTATTCACAGGTAACGGGAAAGCCATAACGCCACCAGAGCCAGTCGAAAAAATTCAGTACAGCAGCCGTATGGTTGCCTGTTAGAACGATAGAAGTTTAGCCAGCATATGCCTGAACCGAGTTTCATTAACAAATCCACGTCAACGGTCAAGCCCCTGCCGGAATTGCCGGCACGTTATAGCTGGGGTTATATCAAATCACTGGTGCTGAAACATCGTCGTGAGTTGGTAAAAGCCAATATCATTGCCATATTGGGAACCCTGGCGGCGGTGCCGGTACCGTTGTTACTGCCGTTGCTGGTTGATGAAGTTCTGCTTGAAAAAGCCGGGCCGGTCATCCCGTTTATCAACAGTTTTGCTCCGGAAAGCCTGCATGGGCCGGTTCTGTACGTAGCGGTGATGGTCATTAGTGCCCTTATTCTCCGCTCGCTATCACTTGCCATGAATGTATGGCAGGGGCGCCAGTTCGCGATCATTGCCAAGGATATTGTTTTCCGCATCCGTGCCGGGCTGCTGCGGCGGCTGCAGTTTATTTCCATGGCTGAATATGAGGCGTTGGGAAGTGGTGCCGTCGCTTCCAGGTTTGTGACAGACCTGAATACCATCGACCAGTTCCTTGGCGTCACCATCAGCCGTTTTCTGGTGGCATTACTGACCATTGTGGGGACCGCCTTGGTTCTGCTTTGGGTGCACTGGAAGCTGGGGCTTCTTGTGATTTTATGCAATCCCTTCGTGATTTATCTGACGACGCGCCTTGGCAAGAAGGTCAAGGAACTGAAACGTCGTGAGAACAGAGCCTTTGAAATATTCCAGGAAGCTCTCACGGAAACCCTGGATGCGATCCATCAAATCCGGGCGGCCAACCGGGAAGAGCACTATCTCAGTCGCTTGGTCGGACACGCTAGAAATGTCCGGGAGCATGCGGTTCAGTATGAGTGGAGAAGCGACGCAGCCAACCGCTTCAGCTTTATGTTATTCCTGTTTGGTGTAGATACCTTCAGGGCCGCAGCCATGTTGACCGTCCTGTTTTCTGATCTGTCCATCGGTTACATGTTCGCTATCTTTGGGTATCTCTGGTTCATGATGGTCCCGGTGCAGGAAATTCTGGGGATGCAATACAACTATTTTGCGGCCAAAGCGGCATTACAGAGAGTGAATGAATTGCTGGCTCTAAACCTTGAGCCGGTGTATCCGGCTCTGGAGGATCCTTTTCAAAATAGAAGGACTGTTCCGGTGGAGGTAAACAATGTCCACTTTGCTTATCAGAGCGGTCAGGAAGTCTTGAGAGGTGTATCCCTCAATATCGAGGCGGGTGAAAAAGTCGCGCTGGTCGGAGCCAGCGGGGGAGGCAAGTCCACACTGGTTCAAGTGCTGTTGGGAATGTACAGTCCTTCGCAGGGGCAAGTGAAATACGGTGGAACGCCCATTGAAGACATTGGTCATTCAAAGGTCCGCCAGAACGTTGTCACAGTACTGCAGCATCCGTCCCTGTTTAATGCGAGTGTGCGGGAAAATCTGAGCCTGGGCCATGGGCATAGTGATGCTGATCTGTGGGAAGCCCTGACAGTGGCGCAGCTGGATGATGTGGTCAGTCGAATGCCAGATGGATTGGATACGGAATTGGGCAGGCAGGGTGTGAGATTATCCGGTGGACAGAGACAGCGTCTGGCTGTGGCGAGGATGATTCTAGCCAATCCCAAAGTGGTGATTCTGGATGAAGCCACATCGGCGTTGGATGCTGAAACAGAGTTTCGGTTGCACGAAGCTCTGGCTGATTTTCTCCAGCACCGGACGACGATCATCATTGCTCACAGGTTGTCCGCCGTTAAACAGGCTGACAGGGTTTATGTCTTTGATGGCGGTCAGATTGCCGAAGAGGGCAGCCATAGCGAATTGCTGGCGCAGAAAGGTCTATATGCTCAGTTGTATGGAGTGCGGCAACACTGAATCACAGACAGTCCGATTCAAGGTCAGACGAGCAAGTGCAGTCAGTTGGATCTGTAAGGAAATCCTGGGGCTATACTAGTGACTGAATTTCCCATAAATAATACCTTGCATGGATATGACCATGTCCGAACAGGTCAGTCTGACCGTTAAACAAAGCCAACTGCTGGTGCAGTTGCAAGGAGACTGGAGTATTCACCGGACATTGGTGGATCATGCTCCTATCCTCCAATTGCTGGAAGATGCGGCTCAGGTGCGGGAAATTGTTGTTGACGGAAGTGCGCTGGGCAGGTGGGACAGTGCTCTGGTGTCTTTTTTATTCCAGCTTTCTCATATCGCTCAATCCAAGTCCCTTGCTGTAGTGCATCACGCTCTGCCTGATGGGGTGGTTCGGATGTTATCTCTCGCCACGGCGGTGCCCAGAGCGCGGGGCGCAGATAAGAAACCAGGCCACTGGCCGTTGGTCGATCGTGTTGGGGTGCGCGTTATCTGGATCTTTCGCGAATTCATGCGATTTGTCGATTTTCTGGGTGAGTCCCTGCAAGCCTCTCATCGATTTCTCATCCGAAAAGCCGTATATCGGCGTGATGATCTCATGTTCTTTTTACAGGATGCCGGGCCCTCTTCCCTTGGCATTGTCACGCTGATTAGTGTGCTGATCGGGATGATTCTGGCATTCGTTGGGGCCGTGCAACTGGAAAAGTTCGGTGCCAGCATATATGTGGCTAATCTGGTCGGACTTTCCATGGCTCGTGAGATGGCAGCCATGATGACGGCGATCATTATGGCCGGCCGTACCGGCGCCGCCTACGCTGCCCAGTTAGGCAGCATGCAAGTCAATGAAGAAGTGGATGCCCTGAAAACCATGGGGGTGTCTCCCATGGAGTTTCTGGTGGTGCCACGGCTGATGGCCCTGGTCATCATGATGCCCCTGTTGACGGTTTATTCCAATCTGATGGGAATTTTAGGGGGCGGTCTGGTCAGCATATCCATGCTGGACCTGTCTTGGAGTATCTATTTTCAGCAGATCAGCCAGTCGGTGCCTCTGGTGCATTTTTCGATAGGTCTGGTGAAGAGTGTTATCTTCGGTATTCTGGTGGCACTCTCCGGTTGCTATATGGGGATGAACTCGGGGCGCAGTGCTACCGCAGTGGGCGCTGCGACTACCTCAGCCGTGGTGCTGGGGATCGTATTAATTATTGTTTTTGATTCACTGGTTACCATTCTGACAACGGTTCTGGATATCTGATGGCGAATGCTTCTCCTCACATTGAAATCCGCAACCTGACAATGAAATACGGTCATAAGTTGATTCAGGAGAATCTTAACTTCTGTATTAACCGGCAAGATATATTCATTCTGATGGGAGGGAGTGGCTGTGGAAAAAGCACTCTCCTGAAGCACATGATTGGGCTGTACAAGCCTGCGGCCGGAAAAGTGCTCGTGAATGAAGAAAGTCTGTGGGAAGCAACCCCTTCAAGGCGGCGGGAAATGCTGCAGGGATTTGGTGTTTCCTATCAGGCTGGGGCTCTGGTCAGTTCCCTGACGTTGGCTGAAAATGTGGGGATGCCGCTAGAGCTGTACACGGATCGCACTCCTGCAGAGGTTCGGGAGTTGGTGGAATTAAAGCTGGCAATGGTGGGATTATCCGGCTTTGAGGACTATTATCCTTCAGAGATCAGTGGCGGAATGTTAAAGCGGGCGGCATTGGCACGTGCGATTGCACTGGATCCTGACATCCTTTTTTTTGATGAGCCTTCAGCCGGTTTGGATCCTGTCAGTGCGAGGTTGCTGGATGATCTGATACTTGAGCTGAGTGCCAGTCTGAAGTCCACAATTGTTATCGTTACACATGAACTGGCGAGTATTTTTGCGATTGCCACCAATGCGGTGTTTCTCGATGCGGAGACCAAAACCATGCTTGCCTGTGGGCACCCGAAGGATCTTCTGGATCATTGCGATAACCCGAAAGTTCAGCGCTTTTTACGGCGGGGAGAAGAGCCCGCCCGGACCAATTAAGGAGCCCGTTTAAGATGTCTGCCCCGGTAAGTGCACGCTTGATTGGATTGTTTGCTATTGGGGCGATCGTTACCCTGATCATTGGTGTGCTGGTGTTTGGTTCCGGTAGTTTTATTAAAAACGAATATCCGGTGCAGATGGTCTTCACGGCTGATGTCAGAGGGCTTAACGTCGGGGCTCCCATCACCTATCGTGGCGTGAAAGTCGGCGAGGTTACCAGCATTGATTTTCATATGTCCTCTCCGGAAACCAATATTATTATTGTTGTGTCGGGCAAGATTATCCCGCAACAGAGCGATGCATTGCGTAATGAGGATGAGGTCGGAGAGTTTCTCAACAAGCAAATCGCCAAAGGGCTTAAGGCCCAATTGGTTGCCCAGAGTATTCTGACCGGGTTACTTGAAGTCCAGCTGGATTATTTTCCTGATCTGGAGGGGTATACCATAAAAGCCATCGGTTCCCATCACAGTATCCCCACGGTACAGACTGACTATGAAATTATTACCGACACCGTGAAATCAGTTGCTACGCAAGTCAGTAACATGCCTCTCCAGAAAATGACAGAAGATTTGAGTGAGTTGGTCGTTGAACTGCGGACACTGATTGCTCAGCCGGAAGTGCGTAAGTCCATGAAGGATTTTGCAGAAACGATGGCGCACTTGAACCGGATCACCCGGGAGTTGGATAACGGAAAAGAGCAACTGCTGGCAGAATTGGTGGAAACCATGGATTCCATGCAGGCGATGTCAAAAAAGGTGTCTGCCGTTGCCCAAAGCGGTGAGGAAGCGATTCTGAGCGGGGACAGGTTATTGCGCTCAGGGGTGAAAACTCTGGAAAGGTTTGACCAAACTCTGACTCAAGTGGACAGCACTCTAAAGACCTACCAGAAGCTGGTAGAGCCAGGCTCCGAAGTCTCCGTCACCCTGATTCAGGCGTTGCAATCGCTTGATCGGGCATCAGAGCAAGTCAGGCAGTTAGCTGAGACTCTGGAGCGCAATCCGGAATCTGTGTTGACAGGAAAACAGCGATAGTTGGACTCAGAGTCATTATCCCGCTTAGTCGGGAAACCCATCGGGAGGAAAAGGTCGAAGATGGCGTGTAACAGCTCAGATTTTTTTAACAGCTCAGGCTTTAGAACGAATGGAAGTCGCCAAACCGTTTCAGGAGCGGTGGCCTCATACTGGCGTGGTCTAATCGTGGTGTTTGTTTCATGGTTACTGATGTCCTGCAGTCTTACCCAGCCTTCGGCTGACAGCCGTTACTACTTATTATCGGCTCAATCATTGCCACCGACCTCTGAGCCTGGCAGTAACCAGTTAACAGAGTCAGGGCAAGTCTATGTCATAGGACCCCTGAACTTTGCCGATTATCTGCAACGCTCCTCCGTGGTAACACGAGTTTCCGATACTGAATATAACGTTGCCAAGCTGGAGCAGTGGGGCGGCAAAATTGAAGATGAGTTCCAGATCGCTTTACTTAAAAACCTCTCAGCCTTGATGCCGGATAGCAGGTTTATGCGATATCCCAGTCTGGTCAGTCTACCTTCCAGCATATCCTTGCGTGCGGACATCATGCGCTTTGACAGCCAGTTGAATGGTTCGGCCAGGTTGGAAGCGAGTTGGGCATGGGTCAGACAAAATCAGGTGCTGAGCTCAGGAAACTTCTCGCGCACGTTGGCTGCCGGGTCATCCACCCAGAGTGCGGTGGCTGCGCAAAGTGCTCTGATACAGTCATTTGCGGAGGCCCTGTCTGCCGGGTTATCACAATGATTAAGATAGGTGGGTGAGTCCAAAAGCTAACGTCCATAGACCAGCTGTGCTAAGTTATATGTTAGAGACTGTTGGGATTTCATCGGTATCCGATGGGATGTCAGGGGTGTTGTCAGATAAACAAGAAGAATCTGACACAAGCAAAAGACAGTGAACTGACTCGAAAGGGGACGAGGTTATGCGTCATGTCTTTGAAGCCAGCAATATGCTTGAAGCGCATGTCGTCAACGGGATGCTTCAAGCTGAAGGGATTAACAGCTTCGTCCAGGGGGATTACCTCCAGGGCGGTATAGGTGATTTACCGGTCTCAGGGCTGGTTCGAATCGCGGTTAACGATGTGGACTATGAGCAGGCCCGTGCCATTATCCAGCAATGGGAGCGGGAGCAGCAGGATGCCGTTGTTTTACCTTCCAGAACACAGGATAAGCCGTGGGTATACCCGTTTGTGTTAGGCTTTGGGCTTGGAATTCTGGTGGCATTGTGGTTCTTGTAGTGAGCCTGATCGCGGATGTATTCTGACAAAGCCGCTCAGTGGATAGTCACCACTTCCTCGGCTTCTTCCACGATAAAATACAGGTGAGCGCTTTTTTTGCTGAAGGTCATCTTACTGCCGTCCGCAAATTCCATCTCAAAAGCGTCATCCAAATCTCCCAACACATTACCTGATCCTAAAACTGCGTGCCTCAGGCGTGGATAGTGCCATAGCTCACGAGCTTCAGTATCTGCGGCTCGTTCCGGTGCATGGTAGTGAACTTTGTGCCAGTCAAGATAACGTTTTAATACCGGTGTCAGAGGTTTGGGGCTTTGGAAAACCTCCTGATCTGAACAGGTTTTTCCTTCATCGAGATATTCTCCCGCAGCCACTGAAAGTTCTGTATGCATTTCTGCAAGAAAACGACTGGGATGCGTGTCTTTGCTTGTGGGATGCGGTGTTCCGGGGCGGTAAAGATACAGCCCTTGCTTAGCTCGGGTCATGGCCACATAAAGCAGCCGTCTTTCTGCCTGTAGATGAGCGCCGATATCCTCATTGGAGCGCAAGGTGTAGGGAAGATACTGTTCATTCAATCCCAGGATCATGACGACGGGCCACTCAAGCCCCTTGGTGCGGTGCATGGTGGCTAAAGTGACCCCGGCATTCTTTTCCTGCTTTTGAGCTCGCTGGCGAAGTTCATCGAAATGATCCAGTGCATTCAGGGGATCTTGATTGAGAGTTCTGAGATAGTGCTCCATTGCCAGAACATGATTGATCCGCTCATCAGCATTTTCATGGGTCAGGGCGAGCTCCTCAAGATTTTTAAACAGCTCGGTGGCGTCGATATATTGATGAAGAACTTCTGCTGCGGAGGCCTGTGAATTAACCGCCTGTTGCCAGGCCATGGCAGTGTGGCGCAGCTTGCGTTTCTGAATTGAGTGCAGGGATTCAGGAATCCAATCCAAAAGATAATCGCACCAGTCGCCGGACAGGTGTGACAAGCCGGCGGCCAGTTCCCGAAGGGCGTCTTCCTTCAATCCGACATGGGGAAACCGTAGCAAGCTGACAAACATTTCAGCACGGCGTTCTGGGCTGTACTGGATGATTCGGCCCGAGCTCAGCTCAAGTAGTGCCAGCACCTGGTTTAACTCTCGGTTGGCCAAGGCACCTTTGCCATGATCAATATGGTAGGGGATACGAGCTGCCAGTAACGCCAGTTCAATACCCACTGCCTGTGACCACACCCTGAATAAAATTGCGATATCGCCAAGCTCTGCGCCGGATGCCTGCAGGCTTTTTATATCGCTAATCAGCGACTTGGCTTCATCCCGGCTGGCACAGGTATTCACCCGGGTTTGTGGTGTCGTCGGGTGAGATCGGCAGAGCACGTCCTTGCGGCCGGTGTTGTGGGTAATCAGATGGTTGGCCAGAAGGGCAACCTGATGCCCATAGCGAAAGGTGTATGACAGGGTGAAATCCCTTGGACTCTCAAATTCTTCTGCAAATCGGTTGAGGATAAATTCCGGCTGTGCCCCACGGAATTCGTAGATGGTCTGGTCCGGGTCTCCCACTACAGTCACTCGTGCTCTCTGGCCAGCGATATACCCCAACAGAAGATGCTGTATTTCATTTGTATCCTGATACTCATCGACCAGAATCATATCCATTTTATTGGCGATCAGGCGTTGTAAATCCGGACGTTCAGAGAGTGCCTTGACCGGTTCATATAACATATCGGCAAAGGTGATACGGGCTTCCTGTTTACGCCAATGCTCAAAAGCCTGCACGACATCCTTCAAAAAACCATGTTGTTTGGGGTAATTGAGCTGCTCGAAGGTCAGTTCAAGTGACTGTAATGTCGTTTTACTCAAATCCAGCAAGGTGGCGGCGAGTTCAATGTAGTCTTTCTTGTTGCGTTTAATCGCATCACTTTGTGATTCGGGAGCCAGACGGCGTAAGAGAACCCACAGCTGAAAATGGATTTCCTGCTCGGAGAGGATGTCTCCGACGTATTGATTCAGTACTCCTTCCTGGATAAAGCGGCGGTAAAGCCTCAATCCCATTGCATGATAGGTTCGCACCTCCGGTAGCCCGTGATATCGGTTGTCCGCCACCTGGATCAGCTTTTTCTCGAAGTCCTCTTTGGCAGCCCGGTTGAACATTAACACCAGTAGACGCCGGGGATCGTGGCCCTGCGAAAGCAGGTAACAGATCCGATGGGCCAGCGTTGTGGTTTTGCCGCTGCCTGCCACTGCAGTGATCACGCAGTGTTCAAAGTCTGCTTCGACAATCTGGCGTTGTTCTTCGGTAAGCTGCATAGAGAAAGGGATGGCTGGTGTACGACATGCTACAACGGAAGTAATAGCGGCTAATTACTTTTTTGAAGGCGTATTCTAACTTGATGTGGACTTAGTGGCGAGTGGGCTTCTTCAGTATGGCAAAAATGGACGTCCTTTTGGCTTATCCGGAGCGACCTGGTCAACAGAAAATTGGCTAAAAGGCGTGTTTGTCTGTTTCTGGTTGTTCTCTGTTCCTGAGCATTCTATCTCTTCAGCGTATTCTGTATTGCGAATAACTTATTAAGTTGTTTTTATATGTATCGAGAAATGATGTCATTAAGTGAATGATGATATATTTTATTGGCTAAAAAGTAATAGAGTGTTTTGGTATTTGAAATAAGTAATATATTTATTCGTATAACATTATATTTTTAAATGATTTTATAATAATTTTAAATGTTAATAGTGATAAAATATATTATATGTTGTAGCGGGAAATACCTATAAAGTTTTTTAAAATTTGTCGACTTGGAGCGTTGACGATTGGATGTTTTCTAACCTAATCTTTCCTCACTTGATCGCTCTAAGACCGAAAAAGCGAAAGGAAATACTAAGTAATATAACATCGCATTTTAGTGGCTATAAGCATCAAGTGGCACAGTGGTGTCAGGCGTTGGAATTCAGGGACCAAGTCCTTTCATCAAACATATGAACGAATTTCCAAAGCCTCCGCTCTGTGAGACAGGGATGGGCAAACTGTACTTGGACGTTTGGTTAAAAAAGATAAATTTGGGCTACAAGTGCAGTCTAGGGATAGCTCGACGCAACAGGGATACTGGTAGTCAGATAGCAAACTGATAAAGCCTTACAAAGACTTTTACATGGATTGTGGAGTTTAGTTAGTCGTCAGCTTCACCGCATTCGGGCAGCGACCTTGTCTGTAATGTTTCCACTAACCTCCGGCGTTATTCACTGAGCGCTTGAGGGTCAATGTTTGTTGATTCCTGACAAGTCCTGAATCCTCAGGCGAAATGTCTATTTTGCGAAATGTCAGTCAGCTTTGCCCGGGTAACACACCTAAACCGGAGTTTTCAGCATGTCTGATCGACACATAAAAAATAAAGTACTGCTGCTGGGTCTTTCACTGGCTACCGCCCATACCATGGCCGCGGAACGAGTGGACCTACGCACGCAACAGGATATCATGTTCTCAGTTTCAGGTGCTTCAGTAGCCACAATGAGCAACGAAGCGGTTCTGGGGTTATTCGGAGAAGATGGACTAGCCACACTATCCAAGCGGACTGAATCCAATGGCCGTACCTATGAGCGCTTGCAACAGACCTATCAGGGATTGAAGGTTTTTGGTGAGCACATCATCATGGTGCGTGACCAGAGCGGAGCGGTCGTTCATATGAACGGCGGCCTGATCCAGGGTGTACAGGCCGACATGGACAATGGGTTCGTTCCTGGTGTTAAACCTTCCGTTACTGATAAAAAGGCAATGGAAATAGCCAAGCAGAATAGCGGTCTGGCCTTTTTCAGGTCTCCGCAATTCAAGAATGAGTCTTCCGAGTTGATGGTCTATTTTGATGAGGAAACGGAACTTGCCCGCCTGGTGTATGTTGTCAATTATTTTGTTGACGCAGCCCAAGGCGCAGCAGAGCCAAAACGTCCTTTCTTTATCATTGATGCTCACAGCGGAGATATCATCCGGACCTGGGATGGGCTGACTACGAGAGACGGTACTGGTCCTGGAGGAAACGAGAAGACCGGGCGTTATGAATACGGGACCGATTACCCCGCTTTTGAAGTGGATGATTCCTGCCGGATGACCACGACCAATGTGGAAACGATCAACCTGAATCATGGAACTTCCGGTGGCAGCATTCATCAATTCACCTGCCCGAGAAATACTGTTAAAGAAATCAATGGCGCTTATTCTCCCCTGAATGATGCACACTTTTTCGGTATCGAAGTATTCAAGATGTACGATGAGTGGTTCAACACCGCTCCTTTAAATACCAAACTAAGATTGCGGGTTCATTACAGCAATGGATATGAAAACGCATTCTGGGACGGAAGCCAGATGACTTTCGGTGACGGCGCCAGCTATTTCTACCCGCTGGTAGATATCAACGTTGTCTCCCACGAGGTTTCTCACGGCTTCACCCAGTTCAACTCTGATCTGGTATATGAAAGACAGCCTGGTGGTATCAACGAAGCATTCTCCGATATGGCAGGGGAAGCGGCTGAGTACTTCATGACTGGCTCCAACGATTTCTATGTCGGCGCAGCTATCATTAAGAACGGCACCGCACTGCGTTATATGCAGGATCCCCCCCAGGATGGCAGCTCCATCGGTAATGCTGACGACTACTATGACGGCCTCGATGTGCACCACAGCAGCGGTGTATACAACAAGGCTTTCTATCTGCTGGCAACCACCGACGGATGGAACACCAAAAAAGCCTTCGAAGCTTTTGTTAAGGCGAACCAGAACTACTGGACACCTAACACTGACTTCAATGATGGGGCCTGTGGTGTTGAGTCTGCCGCTGAAGATCTTGGCTACAGCAAGGCTGACGTCACCGCGGCGTTTGAAGGTGTTGGCGTAAGCTGTGACGGCACTCCTCCTGACGGCCAGGTCATTCAGATGCAGAAAGGTACTTCAATCGACGGCATTTCCGGCGGTCAGGGTTCAGAGACGTTCTACTCTCTGGAAATTCCAGATGGCGCAACCAACCTGACATTCAACATGAGTGGTGGCTCCGGCGATGCTGACATGTACGTACGCAAAGGATCCAAGCCAACCACCAGTTCCTATGATTGTCGCCCATATGAAAATGGGAACAATGAGGAATGCTCGTTTGGCGAACCTGGTTCCGGTACCTACTACGTGATGGTACGTGGCTACAGCAGCTATTCAGGTGCTTCACTGATTGGCGACTATGAAGGTGATGATACTGGCGGCGGTGAATTTGAAAACACTGACGACTATAACATTCCTGATAATAGCTCCAGCGGTGTTACCAGCCCGATAGATGTGAAAGACGTAGGTTCTGCTTCGTCAGTGAAAGTTACTGTGGATATCATCCACACATATATTGGTGACCTGGTTGTTGAGTTGATCGATCCTAACGGTGGCAGCTTCGTTCTGCACAACCGGGCAGGCGGCAGCTCTGATGATCTGCACAGCACCTACACTGTCGATCTGGATGGTAAATCAGTAGATGGCACCTGGCAGTTGAAAGTAACCGATCGCGCCTGGCGTGATACCGGCTACATCGATGCCTGGAAAATGTCATTCTAACTGGCTAAAGCAGCCGGGAGACTGTGCCCGGCTTCAAGTCTAATAAGAGCGCCCGATGGCTTTAGCCATCGGGCGTTTTTTATGTGTTTCACTTAGAGTTTCAAATTCACTTCGCTGTTATTCGTCGCATCCCGTTGCGAGCTTTGAATCTTTCCTGTCATCCCCGGCATAGAGGCCGTACCTTTTAGGTCTGTTGGGAATTTTTACCCAAAAAAAGTACCAAATAAATACCAAAAATACGCAGAAAGCGAACAAGTGTTGTCTTATAGGTATTATATTGGTATGTTTAATTAAATAGTGGTTCTAATATAGGTATTGTCGGCTGATAAGGTCAGCCGTAGATCATCACTCAACAACAATAAGAATCAGTGCCCCCAAACCTAAGTGTTATCAGGAAATGGACTGGCTTTAAGGATGGTGGCGCTGGATGAAAAGCCGGCTAGTTGTGCAGTCATGTTGGCACCGAATTCTAACGATAGGGTGTTAAGCAAATGCCTTTATAAGGCACAACAAAAAAAGGAGAACCTTCCGATGATAGACTGGAAAGAAACCACCCGACCAAAGCGTCTGTTGCTTTGTCTTGCCATGATGGGCCTGGCACAAGCACAGGTAGCTGCGGCAAGCGCATCGCATTCCCCATTGACAGGCCATGCTAAAAATCAGCAGGCCTACCACTCCATAAATAAATCCATAGTTCAGCAATCCTCAAACCTCGCTGTTACCTGGCAGGTTGTGGATAACCTGCAAGACAGCTATAACAGCTTCCTGGCGGATCTCACTATCGAGAATCGTGGGGATGAAGAGCTGGCCGCAGGTGACTGGACGATCTATTTCAATTTTGTGCGGGATATCCTGGCGGTGACTCCCGCTGACCAGTTCAGCATCCAGCACATTAACGGTGATTTTTTCAAAATGACTCCGGCGGCCGGCTTCACCGGGCTTAAACCTGGCGAGTCTGTCACTGTTCAGATCAAGGCAAGCTTCTGGGCTATCAGCAAATCCGATGCTCCGGCAGGATTCTATATTGTTCAAAATGGACCTAGTGGCGATTCAGACCCAATGGCAATCACCGATGTAACATTGGGCGACCAGGTGACGCTTGAGCAAACCAGCCGGTTTGACGGCGACAACCTGCCTCTGGATACGGCAGGTGTTCGTTTTGAGCGTAATCAACAGTATCTGGCGGCAGCAAACACAGCGGGAACGATTCTCCCGACACCGGCTCAGATGACTGTCGATAAGACTGCAATGTTGACGGTGGATGGTCCTATCCAACTATTCTTCGATCATCATTTTGCCCGTGAAGGCAAGTACCTGAAAAACCAGCTTAAAGCCCTGGGGATACCGGTAGAAGTGGTCAGCAGCTGTGGAAAAACTGCGAATGCAATCTGCCTCCAGGGTGAATACGCCAGCACGAATGCGGGCGATAGCGAGAGTTATCGTCTCAACAGTTCAGCAGGGGCTGGCGTAGAGATATCCGCCGCGACCTCTGCCGGAATGTTCTATGGTGTACAGTCACTTCTGGCGTTGATTCCTGTCGAGACCTATCAAGGAGCCGGATTGCCCATGCAATTGCCGGTGGTGCAGATTGAGGACGCTCCCCGTTTCAGTTATCGGGGAATGCATCTGGATGTTGCACGCCATTTCAGCCAGGTGGATAGTGTTAAGCGCCTGATTGACGTGATGGCTCTTTATAAGCTCAATAAACTGCATCTTCACTTGTCTGACGATGAAGGCTGGAGACTGGAAATACCGAGTCTGCCAGAGCTCACAGAAGTGGGGGGGAGCCGGGGACACACGTCGGATGAACTCGATCATCTGGTGCCTTCCTTTGGTTCCGGACCTTATGCGGACAGCAATAACGGTTCCGGTTACTTCTCCCGTGAGGAATTCATCAGTCTGCTGAGATACGCGGCAAAGCATCATATTGAGGTCATTCCTGAATTTGACCTGCCCGGCCATGCGCGGGCCGCCATCAAGTCCATGGAATTCCGTGCAAAAAGACTGGCCGATGAAGGCAAACCTTATCAGGGAAAAAGCTTTTTGCTGAGCGATCCGCAGGACCAGTCCCAGTACAAATCCGTACAGGGCTGGACTGATAACGTTGTAAATCCATGTATGCCGTCCACTTATTTCTTCATCAACCAAGTGGTAGGCGAAGTCTTCAACATGTATCTCGAAGCTGGACAGCGCATGCCGGCGTTCCACGTTGGTGCGGACGAAGTGCCAAACGGAGTGTGGAAAAACTCTCAAGCCTGCGAGCAGATGTTTGGTCGTGATGAACTGACTGCGGATGACGTTGAAATGTTGAACCGCTTCTTCAATTCGACAGTGACTGGCATCGTATCCGCATACGGTACCAAGATTGCGGGATGGGAAGAGTTGGCATTCATCCATGAGGACGGCAGCAAGGTCGTCAATCCGAACTTTGTCGGCGGCATCATGGTGCCTTATGTTTGGAATAACGTCTGGGGCTGGGGCACGGAAGACAATGCCTACAAACTGGCGAATGCGGGATATCCCGTTGTTCTGGCGAATGCCACCAATCTGTATTTTGACCTGGCGTACCAGAAAGATCCTGAGGAGCCTGGATACTATTGGGCGGGGTTTGTGGATACCCGCACAGTGTTTGAATTTACTCCCATGGACCTCTTCAAATCAGCCTGGACAGACCGTATGGGGAATCCACTCAATGATAGTATGTGGGGAAGTCATACCCGTTTAGCCGCCGATCATGCGGACATGATCAAAGGTATTCAGGGTGAACTCTGGAGTGAAAATGTCAAAACGGACGGGGATCTGTTCTATCTGGCATTGCCCAAGCTGTTAGGGTTAGCGGAAAGGGCATGGGCTCCACAACCGGATTGGGCCGTCGTCGAAGATCAGGGACAGCGTCTTACAGATCTCAACAGCGCATGGAGCGGCTTTGCTTCCCGCGTGGGCGAATATGATCTGAAGCGTCTGGACTACTGGAACAATGGTTATGAGTTCCGGGTGCCCCTGCCGGGTGCAAAGGTGGAAGACGGAACTCTCGAAGCCAACGTGGCGTTCCCGGGACTGGAGATCCGCTACACCTTGGATGGATCTGAGCCAGACCAGAGCTCAGCCCTCTACACCGGACCGGTGGCTGCAAACGGCTCAGTTAAGCTGAAAGCCTTTACGCCAAGTGGCCGCGGTAGTCGTACTGTGGAAGTGAACTAGTTCATCTTCTGAAATAAAAAACGCCGACCCTGAGCGGTCGGCGTTTTGGATATCTTTAGATAAAAACTGGAATCAGTTTTCCATCCAGACTCGAATTCCTCCGTTGTCCTCATTCACTACCAGAGCAAAACTGCCGGATGTCACCTGATTGGGGCTGCCAAGGTTGGAGTCCAGCGCGAACACAACTTTCTTGCCTGTTCCCGTTGTCACGCCTGCCAGTCCTGAAACCCCATCTTTGAAGCTGACATTGCTCCATGCTTTGATGCCGGCGTTCTTGCGAATGCTGATCAGGTTCTTGATGAAGTCATGCAGGCCCCAGTCGTACATATGTGGCCAATACACGGTCGGGGTGCCGGGTGACAGCAATATGTAAGCGTACGCCATTTTGCGTTTCCAGTCGGCTAGTGCCCAGTGATGCTGTCCGCCTAACGGACCTGGGGAGTAGCCGGTATCGTGATTGTCGACAAAAGTGACCGCCACTTCCCGCCATTGGGCTGAAGGATTGCCGTTCAATCCATAGCGCCAGTCGGAGATATTACCATTCTGCATGCGTTCTTTAAGGGCAAAATCGAATACCGAACACTTTGAGCTGTTGGTAAAGTCTTTCAGGATATCCTGCCAACTGGCACTGTGGCGCCAGTCACTGGAAGGGTATTCCGAAGGGCCTTTCCAGAGTTCTCCAACGCAGTAGGCGCTATCGTAAGCATTTTGCATCCAGGCATTAATCCGCTCCGGACTATAACCACGGACGAAATCAAATCGATAACCTCCCGCGCTGTAGTTGTTTTTGAGGTTGATTAACTCACTCTTGAAGCGGTTATAGATAGTGGCATCAGCCGTATTCAGATCGGAGCCGCCATCCATGAAGGGATCACCGTCATCACAGCCAAAACAATCATTCCGATAGTGTCCCTGGCCGGAGGGATAATCAAAGCCGTCTCCAGAGATACCGCGATTGTGGTGATTGGGGACGATATCATAGACGACTTTGATTCCTTTGCCGGATAGCGCGGCGGCGGCCTGTTGGAGCTGGCCATCGTTACCGTAACGGCTGTTTTTGTCAAAGTCTGTCCAGAAATAGCCTTCGCCTCCGAAAGTGACGCCACTTCCTGCATCATAGGAAGATTGGTCACGCCAGGGCACCGGCATCCAGATGGCGGTAAAGCCGTCATCTTTAATTTGCTGGGCATTGTTTTTGAGAATGTTGTACCAGTTATATTCTGCTGTCCGCACGACATTCCAGTGGAAACCCTGGAGGATGATTTCATTCCCGCCATGGAAGCGGACACCGCCTCCACTTTTACCGGAGACGTCTGCAGATGCGAAAGGGGCGGTGAATACCAAGCTGGCTGATACAACCAGGGATAAATTCGTTCTTTTTAATAAGGAAAGCATTATGTGTTCCTGTTAGAGAATTTTTTGTATTCGGCAAGCCGATTCTTATGGTCTCTACAACAACCAGAACTCACTTTAGTCAGGTTAAGGGATGATTGGCATCCTCCGGTGGAGGGGAGGTTGAGGGGGAGCTGGTATGATTAGGTTAGGCGGACTATGGCAAATGGGTAATCCTGTCACCTTTCAGACCTTTTAAATGCCTGTACACAGGAGAATGCCCGTGTCTCGTATCCTGTTTTTTGTATATAAGAGGATAAGAGATAGAGACAGGAAATAGATACAGGAGATAGAAACAGGTGCCGCCAATGACTGCACCTGTTACGCGAACCCCTAATATATCAGGAATCGGCCAGTGCCGCCTTGGCCGCTTTACGCCACTTGAAAATCCCCAGCGATGTCAGCAGACCCAATATGACAAAAGTCACGCCGGCATACTCCGCCTGACTTGGGGTTTCATGCAGTACCCAGTCGCCGAACACGACTGCCAGTCCGGGGGCTAATGAAACAAAAATCGCAGCCTGGCCGGCGCCTAAAATAGAAATGGACTTTGTGTAGCAGACCAGGGCGACGGCGGCTGCCAATACTCCTTGAAATACACCCTGCAGCAACAGCTCCTGCCAACCGGCCTCCATGATATGGGTATCACTCATTGCCAGATAACCTGGCACATAGAATACCATGGAAAGTACAGACACTATCGCCGCTCCCATGACTGGCGAGACGTTGAAGCGTTTGCTGTTGAGTGTATAGGACGCCCAAAGAAAGCCGGAAAGAATGAATAGCAGGTCTCCTGCCCAGGCCTCAGATAAGCTGTCGGAAGAGGTTGTGATGCTGCGGTAGCCAATACTCAATATTCCAAGAAGAATCAGGGCAAAACCCGCCCAGCGCTGTGAACTGGGTCGGTCTCCCAGAAGTAGAATGCTTCCCAGCGTCGAGAACAGGAAGGTACAACCTGAAATGATAACGCCGCCATGACTGGCCGGGGCCAGGGTTAATCCGCCCACACTGATCAGGACATAGGGGGCTCCAGCCCCAGTGGTCAGTATCAGGGCTTGTTTCCAGGTCAGGCCACCCAGTCCAGAACGAATAATCCACGGTAGAAATATCATTCCGGCAACCGCAAAACGAATGGCGGCAACATCATAGGCTGTGAGGGTCTGCTGTACCCCCAGCCGTGAAATTACCGGCCACACTCCCCAAATCAACGCGGCCAGGACACCCATGGCAATACCCTGTCCGATACGAGCACGTTCTACTGTCACAACCCACCTGTCTCTCAATCATTACGGTCGAAAATATGGGCCCATTGTAGTGTTGGTTGTGTGGAGAAATTATGCATATTGATGGGTGAATATGAGTAGAATATGCTTATTTGTCATATTTATGCAGAAAATAGGCGAATATGGACGCATTAGACTCATTTGACATCGCTCTGCTCAGAGCGCTTCAGGAAAACTGTCAGCAGACATCCCAACAACTGGCGGAGCAGATAGGTTTATCTCCTACCGCGATTCAACGGCGGATAAAGCGGTTGAGGGAGCAGGGAATTATTCACAAAGAGGTGGCGATTCTGAACTCTCAGGTATTGGGCAATCGGATGACGGTGATCATTCAGGTCATCCTTGAAAAGGGCGGGCCGCAGATTGTGGATTCATTCAAGCGTCGGATGAAGAAATATCCGGAGGTGCAACAGTGTTACTACGTGGCAGGAGAGTATGATTTCATATTGATCGTCAATGTCGCCAATATCACCGAGTATGACCTGCTCACCCGCAAACTGTTTCCGGATGATCTGAAAATCAGTAAGTTCTACACCATTATTGCCATTGAGGCGGTCAAGGCTGAGTTGAGTCTACCGATATGACATTGTTGCCGTCATTTGAATGAATTAACCGGCAGTTTTGGTGCGGCTATCTCAACTCAGACTGTTTTTCATTGGTGATGTGCAGTAATTGACGGATTACGGGAGGGGAGAGAAAAATTTCGTGCCCGCCGTCTACCGTTATGAGTTCTGCACTTTTATCTGCTTTCTGTAAGGCCTCGAAATATTCGTGGCTGAGAGTTGGCCGGGCAACGGGGTCTTCCTTTCCTGTGATAAGCGTTATGTGTGTATTGGTCGATACGTCGTTGACCTGATCAACAGGTGATATCACATCCAGATCACCCTTAAAGAATGATTTGCCTGTCAGTTGAAACATATCGGTCCGCCACTGGTTAATGTTGCAGGGACAAGAAACCAGCACCGCTTCATCCACGAGGTCTGGGTAGGTGGCAATCAGATTCCCGGTAATGGCGGCACCGCCTGAGTGACCTACGAGAATAACATTGCTCGGCTGATATTTGTCCCGCAGCTGCTCAATGGCTTCTGCAATCTGTCTGACTCTCGGTGCGTCATAGTTATCCCCGATGGCATCTCCTTTGGCGCCGTCTGATGTGCGGCCATCGGGGTCAGAGTAACCCGGTCGCAGCATCCCGACAGCGATTAGATTGTCTGAGTTGGAGGCAAGGATTTCGGCCAGCTGATAGTGATAATCGGGGGGATGAAAAGGCGCGTCGCCGTGCAGAACCACCATTAGGCGAGGGTGGGTGGATTGCCGGGGGCTATGGTAGGTTCTCACTTTTGTACAGGCTTCTGCAGCCCAGACTTCATTCTTTTGATCATCGCACTGAGCATGAGATATAAGGGGTAGGCAAAGTATAAAAGCCAATCCAACGAGCCGCATAGTCAAAAGGGAACACTCCATATCACTGTTTTAATATGCTGATTCCAGCACTGAATCTCTAAAGGCCAGCAGATTGGGAAAACTGGCCAGGGCGTCCTGGTGTTGTGTGCCAACCAATATCGTACCGATGCCGGCACTGCTGGCTCCTCCCAAATCCCGTCTGGCTGAATCACCGATCACAAGCGCTTCTTCGGGAGATAATTCCAGCTGCTTTAACACCCTCTCAAACGGAAGGGGAGAGGGCTTCACTATACCGTGATCGGAGGAGAATGATATGGCAGCGAATAGCTCTTCAATTTCCAGTTGTCGAAAAGTTTCCCGCCAGGCAACACTGGGAGACCAGATGTCGATCACTGCGGCCAGGGTGAACCTGTCGGCCAGATCATGAAGAGCGGCCGTGTAATCCGGTGGAATGATGCCAAGTTCATGGAAGGAAAATGTGGCGATCAGGCGGTCGATTTCACGGCGGTTCAGTGGTTGACTACATGTTTCCAGAAGTGCTGTTTCTACACTGGGAAAATGGAGCCGATAAGTTTCATCCGGATAGCGTTCATCCAGATATTGATAGGCATCGGAGATGATTTGATTAACTTCGCTGGCAGGCAGCGTTCCTTCTTTTTCGCGGTCTATTTCGTGATCTATCCCATGATAGTAGGCGGAATAATCCTCATTTTCGCCAAAGCGGTCTTCTTCGAACATGAAAGTGCTGTTCATATCCAACAGAAGCGCTTTTTTCCCATTCAATATTTCACGCATGGAAGCCACTTAAACCGGGGGTTAATTAACAGGTAAGAATAGGTCGGTAATCATCTCATGCTCGGGAACATCTGGAAAGAAGCTTACCCGCTGAAAGAACAAAGGAAAGTCTCTCAGATCCTCGCCGCTTTGTGGAAGCCAGACCGTGTAGAGGTAATGCACTTTTTCTCCCAGACTACTGTCCGGCCCAATGTGTCGGACTCTGGCGCAACGTCCGGCAGGGATCACCTTTTCCACGATGCCGAATTCATTCTCGGTAACGGGTGCCATGATAGAAGCACAAAGGTCAAACCGGTATTCTTCTGCTGGAACCACATCCACATCATCATAAACCAGGTTGAATGTATCACTGACACGAGGTGATAAACCTTGCTGTTTGCGCCATTGAATAAACGTTCGGATAGAGTCCCCAAGCAACCGGGGAGATCCCCGGTGTTCCAGCACGGCAATTCTGGTTTCAGGAAAATCCACAATATCTATTTTGTTATTGGCGATTGAAGTGTCCATTTTAACGCTCCCCAGATCGGTTAACAGATTCATTTGATTCCAGGGAGACCAGTCCGGCTGGTTCCGAAATTCTGTCGGCGTTTGCCCGATGGCTTTTTTAAAAGCGCGGGAAAAGGATTCAGAATTTTCATAGCCACAATCCATGGCGATGTCGGTCACCATTAGATGATCGCGAAATGCCAGTTGATAGGAAGCTCGTTTCAGCCTCTTCAGTTGGATGTATCGGGAGACGCCAATTCCGTACAACTCTGAGAATTGCCTTTGAAAGTGATACTTTGAAAAGGCTGCCAGACCGCAAAGATGCTCCAATGACAATTCGTCATTCAGATGCTGATCAATGTAATCAAGGACTCTATGAAATCGTTTGAAATAGGTTTGGCTGGCTGTCATCGAATATCTCCCTGGAGGTGCCTACTGTATCGTTGCGAGGGGAGTCGCCGCCTGACAGATAGTGCTGAATCCGGGATTATTTTGGAGTGTTTTCATCAGAGCCGTCCCAGCTATCATCAGAGCTAGCCCTCTTTTCACCAGACCTCGCCTAATTTTGATCTGAGTTATCGCTGTCAGGAGGCGCGCCAATATCACACTTGCGACATTCCAGGATATGCCCGAGCATGGCCTGTCGACCCTCGGCAGAAATGACCCACGGCCTGTTGGTCCAAGGGGGCTGGTGGCGAACATGTTGATTATGTCCACATGCCAGCTCAGCCACCCAGTGCTGCTCTTCATCAAGGTGAAACCCTGTTATTCGTTGTTGCATCTGATCAACTACCGGATAAATAAGGCGACCAGTATATCAGCCAGAGAGCAGATTGCCCGAAACAGGACCAAGGCCATGTGAGTCAGGCCACCTTATCGGAACAAGGCATGTCCGAGGACAGCAGAGGGAACTAGGTATGTCTAAGAGCCGCAGAGATAACAGGGTTTCAGGGGAGTTCGGGCATATCCAGTTTATACCCGGCACCATACACCGAGCGTATGGGGTCGTCGCCGATCAGAGACGCCAGTTTCCTGCGAAGTTTGCTGATATGTGAGTCAATCGTTTGATCATGGACGATTTGGGGATTTCGGTAGAGATGGCACATTAGCTGATCGCGGGAAAAGATGCGCCTGTTTTGGTAAAGCAGGGCTTCCAGAATCTGCCATTCAGCCAGGGTCAGATCAATATCGCTGCCATTGAATTTCGCCGTGAGGGTCCCCTCATCCAGAGATAGCTCTCGCAGATCTTCCGGGTATGGGGTCCAGGAAACCGTTTTACGCAGTGCGGCCTTGATGCGTGCAACCACATCTCTGGGGCTATAGGGCTTACATACAAAATCGTCGGCTTCAATTTCCAGGCTGAGCAGACGATGGATTTCCGCAACGCTGGCGGTCAGCATGATGATGGGAACCTGAGAGCACTGCCTGACCTCCTGGCAGATACCGATACCGTCCATTCCCGGTAGCTTGATATTGAGGAGCACCAGATCCCATGGGTGATTGAGAATGGTGATGGTGGCGGTTTTCCCGTCGCTCAGGTGTGTGACATTGAAGCCCTGTTGTCGCAGATATTCCGTCAGAATCTCAGCCAGCTCCATGTCATCTTCGATAAGCAGGATATTCATGCTATCTCTTCTCCAGCATGGGGGATAAGGGCGCTAAGTTCGCCCGGAGACCAGCTGATATAGCGATAAGAATGGCCGTGAAGATTTGCGCTCTGAAGCTCAAAAAGCCCTCCAATTGATGTACCGTTGACAACAGAGCGGCAGATTAGCTGACAATTGTGCAAAAAATATGATTTGCCGTTTTGTTTTGCTGCGGTAGTCGGCTGACGGGGCCGCACAAAGCGCTGTCGTTATTGGAAACTGCGAAACCGGTCCATAGTTTTCGCGTCGGATAATTCGTACACTTTGGCTACATAATAAGTAAAACCCACCTTTTGCCGGTTTAGGCTGAGGACTTCAGGTAGGCAGATGCAAACAATGCAGATCCACAATCCAATCAAAGCACCTTTAAAGGCTCAACTCATTACTGCGGTTCTTGCCGTCTTTCTGTTGATTGGCTGTCAGACGGTTTCACGGGAGGATCAACTGGCTGTGAGCCGGGCGGAAGAGCCGACGGAGCTGATGGCCGCTATCCTTGATGGGGACATGGGAAGAGTTCAGTCGCTGATTTCATCCGGAAGCCGTATCAATGTTGTGTCTCCCATCGGATCTCCTCTGGATGTCGCAGCCAGGCAAAAGAATGCGGACGCCGTGCTAATGCTATTGAAGGCTGGTGCGGACCCCAATGTAGGACTTAGAAACGGTCAGCCGTCGCCACTGCATTATATGACGGAGCAGGGTGAGACCAATGCGGTTCGGGCGTTAACTGTAGCAGGCGCTGAGCTGGACTATCCTATGGGATCCGGCGCGACCTCACTGGCTTTGGCGATTCAGCATGGACATCTCTCCACCGCTAAAGCCCTGATCAAAGCCGGAGCTGATGTGAATGCCGTGGTGGAAGGCAAATCCCTGCTGATGATGGTGGTTGAGCAAAACTCACTGTTGATGGCTCAAATGCTGGTGGATTCCGGCGTGGATATCAATTTCCAAAATGATGAGGGTCTGTCGGCGCTGACACTGGCCCAACAAAAAGGATTCGTGGACCTGCAGATGTTGTTACTGCAATCAGGCGCTCGCTCTTGATTTCGCCTAGGTCTCATCCCATATAGTTCTGCCCTACGCAATAGAAAGAGGCTATTCCATGCAAATACCGGTGTATTTTGTCCGGTCGTTCACCGACTCTGCATTTGGTGGAAATCCCGCCGCTGTTTGTCCTTTAGAGGAGTGGTTGGCGGAGGATGTCATGCAGGCAATAGCAGCAGAAAATGCAGTTGCTGAAACGGCGTTTGTCGTCAATGAAGGACACGGGTTTCGTATACGCTGGTTCACTCCTGAAATAGAAATGGATCTCTGTGGGCACGCCACTCTGGCTGCGGCACATGTTCTTTCACAGCGTTCGGATCAGCCCCTGGAATATATGGAGTTTCAGTCGGCCAGCGGCCTGTTGACAGTGTCTGTTGAGGAAGCCAAAAGTGGGAAAACAGGACGGCTTTATACCATGGACCTTCCTGCCCGCGTACCTGAGCCTGTGGGGAATCTGCCGGAGATTATTCAGCAGGCATTCTCTGTTCCGCCCATCGCGGTGCTTAAATCCCGTGACTATATATTGGTATATCCCGATGAAGATACCGTCAGCAATCTGCAGCCTGATGAGCAACTCTTAAAGCAGATTAATCTGGATCCCGGTGGCGTTGTCGCGACAGCTCCCGGTGACAGCGTAGACTTTGTCTCCCGTTACTTTACCCCCGGGGCAAGTATCTTTGAGGATCCGGTTACCGGATCAGCCCATTGTTCGCTGGTGCCATATTGGGCGGCCCGATTGGATAAATCAGACTTGCATGCCAGGCAGATATCGCCACGCATGGGAGAGTTGAAGTGCGTGTTGAAGGGGGGTCGCGTTCTATTATCCGGTGAGGTGGCAGGATACCTGGAGGGCAATATCACCGTCTGAATGACGAGTAACTCCTCATGTTTCAAGGTTGCAGTATTGAAACATGTAAGTGATTGATATTTATATAGAAATATATGATGGAAGATTTTTCTGTCGCAATTTCAATACAAATGTACTGGGACAGAAAGTATCGGAACTCTGAAATTGTTTGTTAACTCATTGAATTGTAATTAGTTTTAAAAACCTGGTCTCTTTATTGACTCTATTCAAAGTGAAAGATGATGGCAGCTGGGAAATTTCACCATCTTCGGAGAAATACGCTGCCTCTTGATTAGACCAAATAAGGACGAGGTATAAATGATGAAAAAGCTTACCGCCATTTTAGTTTCTGGTTTGTTGGTATCTTCTGTTGCTTTCGCTGCTGAAGGTGAAGAAGCAAAATTGCAGTCAGAGCAATCTTTTGCTGCTATTGACGCTAACCAGGATGGCGTAATCGACACTGAAGAAGCTCGTGCAGACAGCGCTCTGATGGAAAAATGGGCCAGTGTTGACCTGGACGGCGACGGCGCGATCTCCAGCCAGGAATATTCTGTATATGCAGGTGAAGCTACTGCCGCTGGCGAGTAATTCACCAAACCCGATTGTCACTGATTAGCGACATCAGTGACGACAAAAAAACCGACATTATTTGTCGGTTTTTTTATGTCCGGAGGACGGGGCTGCTGTGCATCTAAATGTGCTGCTGCCTCTCCGCTTCATCTATCCGGTCAGCCCACGATGTAAGTTGCGGTGCCTACGGCAATATCCTGATTTCTGTCGTTTACCAGATGCATTCGGGTAACGGCAATTTTCTGGCCATGACGTATCACTTCGGCCTTTGCCGTAAACACTTCTCCACGACCACCCCGAAGATAGTCCACCCGCATATCGATGGTCCCGATCTTGCGAAGCTTGCGTTGTATTTCCTTGGGGTCTGCGTCGGTGATGCGGTCAATCGTATGGATCAGGGCAACCAGACCTCCAGCCACATCAAGCATGGTGGCCGTCACACCGCCGTGAAGTATCTTCTGCAAAGTATTCCCGATAAGCTCAGGCTTCATTTTGCATTGCAAAGTCACCTCGTCCTTGTTGACTTCGACAACCTGAATCCCCACCAACTTGTTAAATGGGATGTGTTCATTGAAGTATTGGGTGATGGTGGCGATGAGTTCGTCTTTGGTCATAGGTTGCAACAATCCTCTCTGCAAACCTAGCTAGAGTAACCTGTCGGGTGGTGCTTGGATATGGGAAAAAGGTCAAATGGCCAATAGCCTGTTCGGTATAAGGAGAAGCCCTGTATGCCTAGAACGGCCACCACCAGCTTGATTCCTCTTTTTCAGAAGAGGCCAGTGAAGCCACATATTCATCTTCCCGTTTATCCAGCTTTCGCAGTTCCCTTTCTGCTTTCACTGCTTTAGTTGGTCCGCCACCGAATGGCCAGTACCATTTGGGATCACGCCAGTAACCGGCTTCTTTCAATTGAGCGAGCTCAATTTCACGACGCTCCTCCAGATCCTGGCGCTCACGGGTAAAGTTGTCCATCCGGTTGGTTTCGGCAATGGAGACTGCTGCGGAGTTTTTCGCGAAAGGTGCCTGACTTTCCAGAAAGCGGGTTTCGACGATTTCATTAAAGGCGACATCGGAGGTAACCAATTGCATATCTCCTTGGGCCAGAGGGTTTTCCTCATCCAGCTCAGGATTGGGAGCGCCGGGCTTGTCTACTTCTGAGTAGCGGAAGTAATAGATTTTTCCGGCTTCGACTTCAAAATCCGCGTCTACGATTTTACTTAAGGCAAAGCTGCCCATGCCTTCAAAGCCCAGTAGCAGTCCTATCGGGCGGCGCATGGTGATATGACGGGTTCCTGGAGCCATTTCCAGCCAGGTGTATCCATTAGAGCGAATGCTGAAGTAACGGTGATCATCAATAAAGACGGAGGGGGCATCGATTTCCTCTGAGCCCCAATCGCTGTCAGGACGGTAAAAATAGACCAGAGCATTATTCTTATTGTCCCACTCGGTATCAGGGATATGCACAAATCTTTCGCCGCTTACCGGTGCCAGGAATGCGCCGCCATGTTTTTCAAACGCCATATACAAGGACGGGCAACCTGCCAGAACGCTGGTCATCGCTGTCAGTAGTGCGACTTGTAGCGTTTTAATCCACATAACCTGCCTCAGCTAAATCTTTCATTCGAACACCGGAAAGCGGTGTCTGATTATCTTATTTGGCGGAATGCTAGCAAAATGGTCATCGGAAAACTGCGATGCACTGCAAGAGATGGATACAAAAAATTACATTTGGTTGAAATGTGAACAGGTTGGAGTTGAGTGTTTTTAAAATATCAGGTCACAAGAGCTCAAACGGTAGCAGGCGAGATTAGCATATCCCAAGGTCGTCCAAAGGATTTTGGCTCCAGGGGGGGATAAAAAACTCCTCAATGTAGCTTTCAGGAACACTTCGAACATCCTGGTAGCGCCATGCCGGTCGCCGGTCCTTGTCGATCAGCAATGCTCTGACACCTTCTTTGAATTCGCCGTGCCGGGTGCACTGCAGTGCCATTATCAGCTCCTGCCTGAAAACCTCAGGGAGTGACAGTGCCGCACCGTCACGCACTTGTTTCCAAACCAGATGCAATGACGTGGGACAGGCCCCAGACAGGGACTCCTGAGATTTTCTTAACCACCCGTCCTGGGCTGGAAGAGACAGTATGGAATCTACCACTTCAGGTAGAGTTTCTGCCCGCGTTACCTGTCTGACCAAATCTCTGTGCTCGGCGATTTGTCCCTGGGGAAGCTGTGCTTTGTGTTGTTCCTGTAATGCTCGCAGTAACTGGGTGACCCGGCTGTGATTACTTTCACCACTGCTCCATTGCAATCTTGAAAGAGATTCCAGCAGCGATGCCTTCTGGCTGGAAGGGAGAAAATGATCTGCCCAACCTAACTCAATGGCATCTGTGGCATTGCAACTGGCTCCCGTCAGCCCCAGGTAAAGGCCGGAGCCCCCTGTCATTCTACTGAGAAACCAGGTGCCCCCCACATCGGGAAACAGTCCGATGGAGGTTTCCGGCATGGCAATGCGGGAAGCTTCGGTGACGATCCGATGGCTGGCGCCGGTCATAATTCCCAGACCTCCACCCATGACAACACCGTGTCCCCAGCAGATGATAGGTTTGGAAAAATTGTGGATCAGGAAATCCAGCCGGTATTCTTCGCTGAAAAATTTGAAGGCATAGCTGCTGCTACCGGATTGTTCGTCCTGGCAGATGGAATCATAGAGCTTGACGATATCCCCGCCGGCACAGAATGCCCGGTCACCTGCGCCTTCCAGCCAGACGAAACTGATTGCCGGATCCAGACGCCACTGATTCAGGGCTTCTGTCAGCTTTCTAATCATGGGAAGGGTGAGGGCATTAAGGCTTTCGGGAGCATTCAGGCAGGCATATCCCATACGTTGCCCGGAATTGCATTCGCGTTCTTCAATGATGATACCGGTGTTTGCCATATCTGAGTAATCCCTGCCTGCAGAAAACGTCGTTAGTATAAAGGATTGCTGATTCTGTGTTTTTTTCCACTGTGCCTGCGGCTTTTTGTACTGTGTCTATGATTGGCCTCATGGACCCGACTTTTATGGCGTACCTGGGACAGACAAGGATTGTCCCAGGGGATGGCTGGTGGATCTCTGTGCCCGTCATCAGCGTATGGCTTCCAGGCTGTGTTCCAGCAGAATGCGTCGTGCGATGATGACACGCATAATCTCATTCGTGCCTTCCAGTATCTGATGTACCCGGCTGTCCCGTACATATCGTTCCAGTGGATATTCCCGAATATAGCCATAACCACCGTGTAGCTGGAGCGCGTCATTGCAGATGTTGAAACCGGCGTCGGTGGCAAACCGTTTCGCCATGGCACTGTAAGTGCCGGCTTCCGGATCCTGTTGATCCAGCTTGAAAGCGGCCAGTCTGACCATTTGTCTGGCTGCCACCAATTCCGTCGTCATATCCGCCAGCTTAAACTGGAGAGCTTGAAATTCTGCCAGGGGTTTATTGAACTGATGACGCTCCAGCAGATAAGATCTGGCAGTTTCCAGCGCTGCCTGGGCCGTCCCTACGGAGCATGTGGCGATATTGATGCGGCCGCCGTCCAGTCCTTTCATGGCAAAGGTGAAGCCTTCTCCCTCTTCACCCAGGCGATAGGTCGTGGGAATTTTGACATCTTCAAAGGTTATGGCCCGGGTTGGCTGGCAGTTCCATCCCATTTTTTCCTCTTTGCGACCGTAGCTGATGCCTTGGGTATCTGCGGGAACCAAAAACGCGGATACTCCTTTGGGACCAAGGCCGCCGGTCCTGGCCATGACAATCAACACTTCAGTGCTGCCAGCCCCTGAAATGAACATTTTGGAGCCATTCAGGACATAGTGTTTGCCTTTGGATTTTGCTGTCGTTCTCAATGAGGCGGCATCTGAACCCGAGCCAGGTTCAGTCAGGCAATATGAGGCCAGGAGCTGTCCGGCGACCAGCTTGGGAAGCCAGACTTGTTGTAATTCTTCACTACCGAACATGGCGACCATCCAGGTGGCCATATTGTGAATGGTGAGATATGCCGTGGTGGCTGTGCAGCCTCGAGCCAATTCCTCGATAATGATAGAGCTGTCCAACCGGGACAGACCCATGCCGCCATGGTCTTCCGGAGTGTACAGCGACAGAAAGCCCATTTCTCCTGCCCGATGGATGGTGTCCAGTGGAAAGTCCGCCTGAGCATCCCACTCCGCGGCAAAAGGCATCAGCTCTTTCTCGGCAAATTGTCGGGCACTGGCCGCATAGGCCTGCTGTTCTTCGGTAAGGTTAAAATCCATAAATTCAGTCAGCTCTATAGTGTAAGCAGCGATAATCGTGCGATGGGGAGACGGATTTGAAGATGTCCAATCGATACCTGTATATCTTCGCGGCGGTTGCATAGGCCGCCGGGGCTCTACAAATCAATCTCCCTGTGAGTTCATACTTATAAAAGTTTAACGCATCTGTATGGTCAGGTTAGGCCTCTGTACCTCTTCACCATGATGAAACCAGCGGCTGATGACTGTCTTGGTTTCTGTGTAGAAACGTATGGCCTGTTTACCGTAGGCATGCTGGTCACCGTAAAAAGACTGACGCCAGCCGGTAAATGAAAAGAACGGTAACGGCACCGGAATGGGAACATTGATTCCCACCTGGCCCACCAGCACATTACGTTGGAAGTGACGGGCGGCGCCACCGGAGTTGGTAAACAGCGAAGTACCGTTCCCATAAGGGTTGTTGTTAATCAGGTCCAGTGCTTCATCCAGACTGTCCACATGCATGGTGATCAGCACCGGGCCAAAGATTTCTTCTTTGTAGATGGACATGTGAGGCTTTACATCGGCAAACAGGGTCGGCCCGATCCAATTTCCGTCCGGATAATCGGGATGGGTAAATCCAGAGCCGTCCAGCAGACAGTCGGCTCCTTCCTCTTTGCCTTGCTCGATCAGGCCAAGTACCCGCTGACGGGCTGCACCACTGATCAACGGGCCGAACCCCGCGTCCTCCTCATTCCATAATCCCGGTTTCACCTTTGACATGGCGTCCTTCAACTCATCGAGCCATTGCACTGAGTCGCCCACGAAGACAGCCACGGATATCGCCATGCAGCGCTGGCCGGCAGCGCCGACCGAGGAGCCTACCAAGTGTGAAATCACTTGCTGCCTGTCCGCATCCGGCATGATCACCATATGATTTTTAGCGCCGGTCATGCATTGCACGCGTTTTAAATGATCGGTCCCGGACCGGTAGATATGCTGGCCGACCCTGGCTGAGCCAACAAATGAGATCGCTTTGATTGCTGGATGGGTAATCAGATGGTCCACCTGCTCCCGATCGCCATGAATGACTTGCAACACGCCTTTAGGGAATCCTGCCTGCTGGAATATTTCGGCAATTTGCATGGGCGTCAGCGGGTCTTGCTCCGATGGCTTCAGTATAAAAGTATTGCCGCATGCCAGGGCGAGGGGGAACATCCACAGAGGGATCATGGCCGGGAAGTTGAATGGAGTGATGCCGGCGCAGACTCCCAAGGGTTGCAGGTAGGAACTCGTATCGATATCCCTGGCCACGTTTTCCACGGTCTCGCCCATGATCAGGCTGGGAATATTGCAGGCGTGCTCCACCACTTCGATACCGCGCCACACATCACCTTTGGCATCAGCGAAAATCTTGCCGGTTTCCTGGCTCAGAGTCTCGGCAATATCGTCCTGTTGATCTTTGAGTCGCTGGCAAAAATTCATCATCAGTCTGGCCCGTTCAGGGACAGGCACGTCACGCCAGTCTTTAAAAGCCTGCTCTGCGCTCGCAATCGCCCGGTCTATTTCCTCGAAGGTCGTGCAGGGCACCTGCGCCAGGGTGAGTTGGGTGGCTGGGTTGATGTTGGCAATGGATCGGTGGGCTTGGCTTTCAACAAACTCGCCGTCCAGGTAAAGAGGGACTGAATGTGTCATAGCCATCTCCGTTTGTTGGTTCCACACGGATAGTGAGTATGATAATACGCTCAATAGGGAGTGATGTCGCGACAGATGCTTTGAGCAAGGTTGCCGTTTGGAGCCGTGTTGGGGACTATGAAGATATAGGGAAATTATTCAGATAAAAATATGGGCGGGTATGGTTGGGATTAAGGAAAGCAGCGACCGGTAGTTAAGTACCGATCGCCCTGAAGATCAGGCATCTGCCAGATTGTTATCTGTTTCAGCGTTTTCGGCTTCACGTTTGGCGATGGCCTTGGCAATCAGATGATTGAACAGGCTTCTCGCGCTATAGGTGATTCCAAACAACACCAGTGCAGCGGCTATCGTTGACTCGATTGGGGCTTCCAATAACATAGTGAACTCCTGATTTAACTTAAGAAAACTATGATTAGTTCACTGCAACCATCGAACTAATCACAGGCTTCTTCAGTGTTCCGGATGTGCTGTCTGTCAGCGACAAAGGATGTCAGGAGCTGGAGCGCGCTGTTAAATGCCTTGTTTAAAATTGTCTGTATAAGCTTGAGGTCATCTGTTCATAAAGGTGAACAGATGTACGAAAAAGCGGACGCAGAATAACCAACCTTTGTATGCTTGGCAACCAGACCAATTGTTAACCATTGCAAACTCAGGCTTGTCAGGGGAATGAATTTGTTAGCTGACATATTGTTTTTATTGAAAAAATTGATAGGCGGATGGATTAAGCCACTGCCTTTTTCTTTATTTCTGTTCATGTTGGGATTCCTGCTGCTATGGCGAGGTCGAAAACGGGCTGGCCTCAGATTGACGGCAACCGGGCTGGTGATTGTCTTGCTGTGCAGTAACGGTCTCTTTGCAAGGCAGTTGGTGATGCCGTTGGAGAGCCAATATCCGGCATATGACTCACAACCGGTGGATTATGTACTCGTGCTTGGCAATTATCACCGTTCCGCCAAAGGGATACCGGTGACGAGTGTATTGGAGGGCGACAGTATGTATCGCCTGACAGAGGGCCTTCGTATTGCAAGGCTGAATCCTGAGGCGACATTGATTCTTTCAGGCTATGCATTTGAAGACCCCGTATCCAATGCGGAAGCTTATCGGCAGGTTGCGTTGGCATTGGGCATCAATAATGGGCGGATTAAGCTGATGGAACAGACGAAAGATACGGGAGAAGAACTGGAAACGGTGGCCGGGATGGTTGGGAATCGTCCGCTGGCGCTGGTGACTTCTGCCTATCATATGCCCCGCAGTATGGCGCTGGCATCAAAGCAACAGTTGAACGTGGTTGCCGCTCCGGCCGCCCATAAGAATAAGCCCGGAGTACGTAGTTGGCTGATGGATTTTATTCCCAGTCCATCGGCTCTCGAATTAAGTCATATGGCAATCCACGAATACATGGGGTTGATCTGGTATCGAATGACAGGACGGCTGTAGGTGCAGTTGCTTTCTTTTGTAATAGCTCAAGCCTGACCTAAAGCAGTATCCATGGTATCAGTATTTGCAATCCAGGCTTCTGGTCAGCGCGTAGAAAAACCTATGAAATCTGATTCCTACGCGGCTCCAGGCTATCCATAGTCAGACAAGCTATGTTATAAAAACCGTGCCGTGATTACTCAGTCTCCTGACAAGGTATGGCATTGCGGTCCTTGGGAGGAGGTAAATAACTTTATAACGGAAGCTATTATGAAACTGATGAAGAGTACTCTGTTGGTGGTTGCCGCCAGCACCGTTTTGAGCATTGCAACAACTGCCTCTGCTGGAGATGCAGCAGCAGGTAAGGCAAAGTCTGCCGTTTGTGCAGCATGTCATGGGGCTAATGGTAAGGCGACGATTCCAACTTATCCGAATCTGGCCGGTCAAAATGAAATGTATATTGTGGAAGCATTAAAAGCTTACCGTGCGAAGAATCGTACTGGCGGACAGGCGGTGATCATGCAGGGACAGGCAGCAGCTCTGTCTGATGATGATATTGCCAACCTGGCAGCCTACTTCTCTAGTCTGTAAGCCGTCCAGACTGTCAGCAGACCCGTCTGTAAAGGCGTGGGATGCGGGAGCCGGCCTTCACTGGGCTGGCTCCACAATCGTGATGTCTTGATTAATTATCGTGAGCTAGTGATTAATTCAGAGATCTCTCTCTACACCACCCGATAGCTGGGAACATATTCGGTTCCGGGCAGTTTCATCCTTCCCTGTTTCACAAATGACGTCAGCAGCGCATTGAAGGGTTTGATCAGATCCGGATTTCCACTGATCTCAAACGGCCCGTGTTGGGCGATCTGACGGACGCCTTCTTCTTTCACATTCCCCGCCACGATACCGGAAAACGCACAGCGCAGATTGGCTGCGAGCTCATGGATCGGCTGGTCATAATGCAGTTTAAGTGACCTCATGGTGTCATGAGTCGGCATGAAGGGACGCTGAAATTCCGGGGCGATTTTCAGGTTCCAGTTGTAGTAATAAGCATCACTGGTGGTTTTACGGTAGTAGGTAACGTCCTGCAGGCCTTTTTTCATGTTCAATGCCACTAGCTCCGGGTCATCGATAATAATCTGATAACGCTTCTGAGCTGTTTTACCCAGCGTCAGGCCGATGAATTCATCGATCTGGCCAAAATACTCCTCATTGTCTTTGGACCCTGTAAATATCAGCGGAAATGGCAGATGATCATTTGCCGGGTTAGTGAGGACTCCGAGGATATAGAGAATTTCCTCGGCTGTTCCCACACCACCGGGAAATACCACAATGCCGTGTCCCATACGAACAAAGGCTTCCAGACGCTTTTCGATGTCCGGCAGTATCACCAGCTCATTCACGATGGGATTGGGTGACTCTGCAGCAATGATGCCGGGCTCAGAGACGCCAACGTAGCGGCCACTGCGGATACGCTGTTTGGCGTGAGCGATGGCGGCTCCCTTCATCGGGCCTTTCATAGCGCCGGGTCCACAACCGGTACAGATATCCATGCCACGCAAACCAAGGGAGTGTCCGACCACTTTGGTGTAGTCATATTCATCCCGGCTGATAGAGTGGCCTCCCCAGCAAACCACCAGGTTAGGGTAGCGGCGCGGAACCAGGACACCCGCGTTACGCAGCAGGTGAAAGATAAAGTTGGTAATGCCGTCGCCATTTTCCAGATTAAAAATGGCGTTGTGTGACATGACGTTGCCGGTGTAAAGAATATCCCTCAGTACAGCGTAGAGGTGCGATTGGATTCCCTTGATCATCTGTCCGTCTACAAAGGCAGAGCCGGGAGCATTCATGACTTCCAGTTTGATACCCCGGGCCTGACCGATCAGCTCAATATCAAAATTGGCGTTCTCGCTGAGCATGGCCTCAGGATCGTCGGATTCGTTGCCGCAATTCAAAACGGCCAGTGCACATTGGCGGAATAGCTTATACAGGCCTTTCTGGCCTTTATCCATCAGCAGTTTAACTTCGTGTTGTGAGACCAGGTCGAGGCTGCCTTCCGGGGCAATGCGTGCAGTAATTTTTTCACTCATAGGATAGGGACTTCCTTTTTTACTATGCTTTCTACAGTTATAACGGGACTGACATCAGTCTACAACGGGGTTGTTATCAGTTTACAACCCTGGCGGGGCTGTGGCTGTTGGGCTTCAGTCGTGTTCCCGGCAGACGATCTTTGATGCCTGTGTCTGCATCCTGTTGCCGGAGCGCAATTACGGGTACACTATGCACCCCTTTTTTGCGGCACTTGGGGCTTGAATCTGCCCCAAGTAGAATGTCGCCGGAAAAGGCTTTGTATGTTCGATTAGGCTCCTTATGAAATTTCTCGTCAAACTTTTTCCTGAAATTACCATTAAAAGTCGTCCGGTCCGTAAACAGCTGGTGAAACAGCTGCGGGTCAATATCCGCAGGGTTCTGCGCCAATTCGATGAACAGTTGGAAGTAGAGGGCACCTGGGACAAGATCGAGGTGAACCTGCCAAATATCGGCGACCATCCTGAACAGGCCATAGAGGCTATGCAGAGAGTCAGCGGCATTGCTCATTTTATGGTGGTTCGGGAATATCCGTTACAGGATATTCATGACATCTATCTGAAAACCAAGGCGTTGCACGAAGCCGCATTGGAAGGCAAAAAGTTTGTCGTGAGAGTGAAGCGTGCCGGCGTGCATGATTTTACCTCCATCGATGTGGAGCGCTATGTCGGGGGCGGTCTCAGACAGCATACCAACGCCTTGGGAGTGGATCTCAAGAATCCTGATATGGTGGTGCAGGTTGAGGTTCGCGATCAAAAAGTCTTTATTGTCGAGCGTCGATATGAGGGGCTGGGTGGATATCCTATTGGCATGCTGGATCCGGTCTTGTCATTGATTTCTGGTGGTTACGACTCTAGTGTCGCGAGTTACCTGACGATGCGGCGGGGCATGCGGACACATTTCTGTTTCTTCAATCTTGGTGGGGCAGCCCATGAGGTAGGGGTAAAACAGGCGGCTCTCTATCTATGGGAGCAATATGGCAGCAATCAGCGGGTTAAATTTGTCACCGTGCCTTTCGAGGATGTGGTGGGAGAGATTCTGACCAAAGTGCACCATTCCAATATGGGGGTTGTGCTCAAACGGATGATGTTACGGGCTGCGGAAGCGGTGGCCAGAAAGTACAAACTATCTGCCTTGGTGACTGGAGAATGCGTGGCCCAGGTTTCCAGCCAGACTCTGACCAACCTTAATGTGATCGACAGTGTTGCGGATATGCTGGTGCTGCGTCCTCTGATTACCACCGACAAACCGGACATTATTCGGATCGCTGGTGAAATCGGTATGGAGGAGTTTGCCCGCAACATGCCGGAGTACTGTGGGGTGATTTCGGATCGGCCAACCACGAAGGCGCGCCCACACCGGATTGAAAACGATGAAAACCGCTTTGACATGGCTGTTCTGGAAAAAGCCATAGAGGACATGCGGGTTCTAAATATTGACGAAATCCTGCAGACGGTGACAACGGTCAATGATGTCCAGGTCGTTGATACGCCTGCACGTGATGATGTGGTGGTCGATATCCGGCATCCAAATGAGCAGGAAAAGGCTCCACTTCATCTGACCAATAACCGGATACTCTCAATACCTTTCTATGAATTGTCCTCCCGTAAGGATGAATTGACCGGTGCTCCGCGTTACCTGCTGTATTGTGACAAGGGAGTCATGAGCCAGTTGCATGCCAGCCATATGGCGGAAGACGGGGAACGGGAAATCCTGGTATACCGGCCGCAGGAATAATCTCTGCGGCCATTACGTTAGTCTGATGCGGACGATTAGTATTCGTAGACTTCAAACCCGTCCGCCGTCAGGCTGTATCCTGCCTCTGCCAGTTCACTGCTGACAGTACCCACCTTGATGGTTCCCGTGATCCAGAATGCGTCATAGATCATGTCGACAGGGAGCTTCTCGCCTCCTTTTACGTAAACAATTTGATTGGAAGGGGGCGGAGGAACGTGGATACAGGCTCCCATATAGGGCACCAGCAAAAATTCTGTGATGCCATTTTCGTCCCCCTCCAGAGGGACCGCAAACCCCGCCAGCCGAATCTTCTGTTTATCCAGACTATCCACTACCGGAGCAAGGGTGGGGGATTTGAAGTCCGGGCTGATCTGATCATGGGTAACGGTGCCGTTCAATGTCTGTTGAGGAGCGTCGGCAGGAATCAAATCTTTCCATTCAACCGTCTTGTAAGATGCCGCCTGTAATAGGGGAGAGAAGAGCATCACGACAAGGCACAGAATTAAGTTGAAGCTTTTTAACATAGAGGCTCCGGTGATAACGGGATACTTGGGTTAAGAATTTATAGTTGCTGATTATGTTATGTTATAACATAATTGATTCGCATTGTAACTCATCACATGTCTCAAGGATACGCTCATGAAGCACGGTCTATTATCTCTTATTTCCACGATTGTGATTACTAACTCACCGGGTTCGCTGGCAGCTGAATTTGAACAGCATGGAGCTCATGAACATGGTTCGGCCAGATTGAATGTGGCCTTGGATGGCTCTGCGTTATATCTGGAGTTGGAGTCTCCTGCGGTTAACATTGTTGGATTTGAGCATGCGCCGGTGAAGGATGAGGAAAAATTACAGCTTGATCGGGCACGGGTTCAGCTACAGAATCCTGAAAGCCTGTTTCTTCTCCCTGATAATGCTGAATGTCAGCTTGTGGAAGTTGATGTTGATTCTTCTCTGTTTTCCGGCGCGGTAGAGCATCATCACGCTGATTCAGCGGAAGAACATGACCATGAGAAGGATAAGGATAAGGATAAGGATAAGGATAAGGAGAAGGGGCATGAAGATGAGCATGAAAATGACAAGGGGCATGCTGATATCCATGCTGTCTATCATTTTGAATGTTCAAAGCCGCAGCAGCTAAGTCACCTGGAGCTAAAACTGTTCAGCACTTTTCCCCAAACCAGGGATATCGATGCCCAGGTGATCAGTCCCCGGGGACAAACCCAGCAGGAGTTATCGCCTGCCAATACAAAGATCGAGCTTTGATGAGTGCCATGGAACTTGATATTGCCAACGGGGATGCCACACCGGGTCTGGCTCACACCCCAACTAACACATCTCTATTGGTGTCCCTGCGGAATGTCCGGTTCAATTGGCCCGGTCAGGAGCATGATGTACTGAACATCGAAGAATTTTTTCTCAGGGAGGGGGAGCGGGTTTTCCTGCAGGGCGCCAGTGGGTCGGGGAAAACCACACTTCTGAGTCTGCTGGGAGGTGTCATTTCACCCCAGAGCGGCACAATCCGAATACTGGATAAGGACGTTACGGGGATGGGACATGCCGCCAGGGACAAGTTCCGAGCCGACCATATCGGCTTTGTCTTTCAACAATTCAACCTGATTCCCTATCTGTCACTGGTGGATAACGTCACATTGCCTTGCCGATTTTCCAGACTACGCAGGGATAGAGCAGTGTCGAAGGCCGCAACTGTGGATGCCGAGGCCGGCCGCCTGCTGGAACATCTGGGGCTGGATGTGAGTGTGCTGGGCTCTCGTCCTGTTACCGATCTAAGTGTTGGCCAGCAGCAGCGTGTGGCCGTTGCCCGGGCACTGATTGGGAGTCCGGAGCTGATCATTGCGGATGAGCCGACTTCTGCCCTGGATGTGGAGGCACGGTTTGCCTTTCTCGACTTGCTGTTCCGGGAAGTGAAGGAAAGCGGTGCAACGCTGTTGTTTGTCAGTCATGATCCGGCGCTGCAAAGCCGGTTTGAACGCAGTGTCCGATTGTCGGAAATCAACAGTGCCAGTTGTCATATGGGGGAAGGGATATGAATACATTGCTGAAACCAAAGCGATTGAGGATGAGCGGATCATGTCCATATATGGCTTAACCCTTCGCAGTCTCTGGAACCGCAAAACCACAGTCATTCTCACGTTGGTCTCCATCGCTTTGTCTGTCACTCTGCTGTTGGGAGTGGAGCACATTCGGCGGGAAGCCAAGGCCAGTTTTGCCAACACCATCTCGGGAACGGATCTTATTGTGGGGGCACGCAGTGGTTCAGTGCAGTTACTGATGTATTCGGTATTTCACATTGGAAACGCCACCAACAATATTGGTTGGAGCAGCTATCAGGATATTGCTCAATCGCCGCAGGTTGCATGGACGATTCCCCTGTCCCTGGGAGACTCTCACCGAGGGTATCGGGTGTTGGGAACGAATCAGGACTTTTTTCGCTATTTTCATTATGGCAAGAAACAGGCACTGCTTTTTGATACGGGGAAACCCTTTGAAGGAGTATACGAAGCCGTTCTGGGTGCCGAAGTGGCCGAAAAACTGGGCTATAAAGTAGGCGATCAGATTGTGATTGCCCATGGTGGCGGCAAGGTCAGCTTTGCCATGCACGACGACAAACCATTTTCCGTCGTCGGCATTCTGAAACCTACAGGGACTCCGGTAGATCGAACGGTCCATGTTGGTTTGAAAGGAATCGAGGCGATTCATATCGGATGGAAGGAGACCGGTCGAAGTACGGTATCGGCAGATGAGGCTATGGAATACGATCTGCAGCCCAAACTGATTACCGCCGCGCTGGTGGGCCTGAAGTCAAAAATCGGTGTCTTTACCATGCAGAGGCAGGTCAATGAATATCGAAAAGAACCTCTGCTGGCAATTCTGCCGGGAGTTGCCCTGCAGGAGCTCTGGGGGCTCATGGGAACGGCTGAATATGCACTGTTGGCTGTCTCTGGCTTCGTTGTCGTGACAGGGTTGCTGGGAATGCTGACGGTTATCTGGTCGGGGCTGAATGAGCGTAGACGGGAAATGGCCATACTGCGTTCGGTCGGTGCGCGCCCTTATCAGATTATGGGCCTGCTGATGGTTGAATCCGGTTTACTGGTGAGTTTGGGAGCCGGACTCGGAGTAGTGTTGCTGCTCCTGGTACTGTTGGTGGCCAGGCCGTTGATTTTGTCAGTGACCGGAATCCAGATAGGCCTTGATTTCCTGACGCTGGAAGATCTCTATATCCTGCTGGTGATATTCCTTGCCGGCTGCCTCATGGGCCTGGTGCCTGCGGCTAAAGCCTATCGGCTGTCAGTTGCCGATGGTATGACGGTCAGGGTTTGACCCAGCCTGCTGTGACCCCAGGATTTCCGATACCCGTGGCGGAATCCTGGTTTCAGTGGCAACGGCTATTGACTCTGGTTGAACATTGCCCGATCCTTGCGGCTTCTTGAGATCTTATCCGTTTCTCTGTGGAATATTGCCAACTAATTTTTGGAACATTGCCAACTAAATTGTGGAACGTTGCTAACTATGTCAGCTGCTAATCTTCCGTCTCCAACGGTCAAACCGGCCAACCCCAACTTTTCTTCAGGTCCCTGCAGTAAACGTCCGGGGTATTCCCTGGCGAATCTGCGAACCGAGACTTTAGGTCGCTCCCACCGCTCTTCCGTCGGCGAAGAAGCATTGAGAAGGGCTTGTGAGGACACCGCCCGGATTCTTGGCCTGCCTGAGGGGTATCGCGTGGGCATCGTGCCTGCTTCCGATACCGGGGCGATGGAAATGGCAATGTGGTCAATGCTGGGTGAAAGGCCGGTGGACATCTTTGCGTGGGAATCCTTCGGCAAGGAGTGGGTGAACGATATAACCACTCAGCTGCGTCTGGATAACGTCAGTCTGCATCAAGCCGAATATGGCAAGCTGCCGGACTTTAGTCAGGCGAATCCAGAGCACGATATCGTGTTTACCTGGAACGGTACGACTTCGGGCGTCAAAGTCCTGAATGCTGATTGGATCAGCGATGATCGTCAGGGAATTGCCATCTGCGATGCCACATCTGCGGTATTTGCCATGGAGATGCCCTGGGAAAAGCTCGATGTGGTGACATTCAGCTGGCAGAAGGTACTGGGTGGTGAAGGTGCTCACGGAGTGCTGATCCTGAGTCCTCGTGCAGTGGCACGTCTGGAAAGCTACACGCCGCCCTGGCCGATGCCCAAGATCTTTCGTCTGACCAAAGGCGGTAAGCTGAACGAAGGTATTTTCAAAGGCTCTACCATAAATACTCCGTCCATGCTGTGTGTGGAAGACTATCTGGACGCTCTGGATTGGGTGGATTCTCTGGGAGGGCTAGAAGCCTGTATTGGTAAATCCCAGAGGAATCTCGCGGTTATTCAGGAATTCGTTGAAAGCCATGAATGGATTAGATTCCTGGCGGAAGCTGAGGGCACGGTGTCCAATACCAGCGTGTGCCTGATCCTGGATCTTTCTCCTGATCAGGTAAAACAGATGGTGAAACTCCTGGAGCAAGAATCTGTCGCCTACGATATCGGTTCTTATCGCGATGCCCCTCCCGGCCTGCGTATCTGGTGTGGCAGCACGGTAGAGGAATCTGATCTGCAAGCGCTGATGCCATGGATTGAGTGGGCTTACCAGCAGGTCAAGGCAGCCTGACCGACCGCGTTCTACCGTCCATGACCACAGTTCTACCGTCCATGACCACAGTCCGGACTGAAATGGTCCGGGTTTAACTGGTCCAGGTTCATTAGAAGGCCGTGTATCGCACGGCCTTTTCTTTGTGCAAACTTTGCCCCTTCGCTAATGCCTGCAATAATGACTAGACTAGTATGCATCTGGTTTATGTCTCCGCCGTCCCCCAGACAAAATTACCAAAGAATGCGACCGGTGCCTAACTCATGGAAATATGGGCAATCCGTCTGCCCACAGACCCTAACAATCAGGGAGATGTGGTTTGCGAAAAATAATATCCAAAGGCCTTCACTACTCCATCAAAGTCCATTTGTCGACGGCGTTTGTATTGACACTACTGGCTTTCGGAGTGGTGTTGGGATGGTTTCATTACCAAAAGCTGACAGATTTACTGGTGGCATCCAGTGAGCAGCTGTCGGATCGTATTGCTGATGAGGTGATCAGCGACTTCAATATCAGTCACAGTGCTACCGCCAACATCGTCGAGCTGTTAGCGCTATCGCCGTTAATGGAAACCTCTTCACTGAGTGATCGGTTTAGTCATCTACCCTCACTGGCGCTTGCCCTGGATACCCATAAAGATGTCGTTGCATTGCAGGTGGGTTATGAAAGTGGCGAATACTTTATCGTCAGAAAGATCAACTCTGAGACGATGCGGCAACGTTTCTCCGCGCCGAAAGAAGCGGTATATATCGTCGATAATATAGAAGCCTTGGGCGAAGAAAGATTTCTGGAAAGGTTTTTCTTTGATGCTCAGCTATTGCAGCTGGACTACCTGAGCCTGGGGACCACTGATTACGATCCCCGTGTACGGCCATGGTTCAAAATGGCAATGGAGAACGATTCGGTCAGTACCAGTGCGCCTTATTTTTTCTATTTCATTGGCGAGGTTGGGGTAACGGTCGTTCGAGCCAGTGAATTTAAACAGCATGTCTTTGGGGCGGACATCGCCGTGAGTGCTCTTAGTGAATCGTTAAAGGAAAATCCTATTTCGCCGTCGTCGGAAATGTTCATTGTGACTGATGACGGTGGTGTTGTCGCCAGTCGACGGGACTATCGTCCGACCTCTAAGGATGAATCAACCCCTGGAATCCTGGCCTTTAAAGAAGTAAAGCAGCCTGTTGTGCAGGATTATCTGGCATGGAAAGCCGCAAATCTGGATGTTGCCAATGCTGATGGGGAGGTTGCAGGAGGATTGGATTTCAGCCAGGTTTTCACCTCCCAGGGAGAAAACTGGCTGGCGGTCGTCAGGCCGGTTTCATTGCCCGGTATGAACGCAAGTCTGCTGGTTTTGACTCCGGAGCGGGAACTGTTGGCGGAAGCCTATGCGATTCGTAATCAGTCGGTGATGATTACCTCGCTGATAGTGCTCTTGTCTATTCCTCTAGCGCTGGTGATTGCTCACTATATTGCAGAGCCCCTGCGTATGCTGGCGGCAGAGACCCAACGAATCAACCGATTTGATTACAGTTCCGGAATCGAATTGAAATCCATGATCAGGGAAATTCATGAACTGGCTTCAGGCATGGATATCATGAAGAAAACGATTGCCCGGTTTACTGATTTAATTCGATCGGTCTCTGCGGAAAAGGACTTTTTGCCCCTTTTGGCCAGAGTAACTTCTGAGACGATGCATGTGAGTCAGGCCGATGGCGCTGTTATCTATCTGATGAACGATGAAGGGACAGCCCTGGAACCCAGGAGCCTGCAGAACAAAGAGGGTGCCTGTGAAATCGGTCAGTTACCGCGGTTGATGTTAAGCCTGAAAAAACACCCATTTGTGGCGGGTACCAATGATGACCGGGTACGGGTAATCAAGGTTAATGATGAGCTGCATCAGGACGACCCGACGTGCAGCTATTTGCGTGAGCTGCTGAATACCACGGAAGCGGACATCGTGTTGATCCCCCTGAAGAATCGCCAGAAACAGAAAATAGGACTATTGTGCCTGCTGTTTGATACCCGTTTCGAGGAAGGCCAAATCATTACCGAAGACGCTCGAATTGCGTTTGTTAACGCTCTTTCAGGATTCAGTGCAATTACTATCGAAAGCAGTTATCTGCTAAATGCCCAGAAAGCTCTGCTGGAATCATTCATGAAACTGATAGCAGGAGCTATCGATGAAAAATCTCCCTATACAGGAGGTCATTGCCAAAGGGTTCCCGAGCTTACCAAAATGCTGGCACGCGCTGCCTGTACCGCGTCTGAAGGGCCTTTTGCCCGATTTAATCTCAACGCAGAACAGTGGGAAGAACTCCATATCGCTGCCTGGATGCATGATTGCGGTAAAGTCACCACGCCCGAATATGTGGTGGATAAAGCGACGAAACTGGAAACCATCTACGATCGCATCCATGAAGTTAGAATGCGGTTTGAAGTCATCAAACAGATGGAAGCGGTCAAAACCTGGAAACATATTGCAGAAGGCGGTGACAAGGATGCAGCTTTGCAGAGCCTGCAACGTGTCTGGAAGTCCATCGATGATGATTGGAAATTTATTGCTGAGTGCAACAAAGGCTCAGAAGGCCTGTCGGAGCAGAACGCGGAACGCTTGCGGAAGATTGCGGAAAGAACCTGGACCAGAACCCTGGATGACCGCCTGGGGATTTCCTGGGAAGAGGTGAAGAGGCGGCAGGGAACACCAGAGGAGTCACTACCGGTGGAAGAAAAGCTGCTGGATAACAAATTGCATCATGTGATTCCCTGGCGACGGGGAGAGCGGCTGTCAGAAGACAACCCCTGGGGATTCAAAATGGAGGTGCCGGATGTCAAATATGACCGGGGTGAGTTGCACAATCTCCTCATACAACGCGGCACACTGACGGATGAAGAGCGGTTTATCATCAACAATCATATCGTCCAGACCATCATTATGTTGAAGTCGCTGCCGTTTCCGAGACATCTGCAGCAAGTTCCTGAGATCGCCGGTGGTCATCATGAGAAGATGGATGGCTCGGGCTATCCCAGACGTCTGTCCAAAGATGAAATGCCTGTGACAGCCAGGATGATGGCGATTGCGGATATCTTTGAGGCACTGACCGCTTCAGATCGGCCGTATAAGGAGCCCAAATCGCTCAGTGAATCGCTGAATATCATGAGCCGTATGAGACAGGGTCAGCATATTGATCCGGAAGTGTTCGAACTCTTTCTGCGATCGGGCGTATATTTGGAGTATGCACGGCGTTTTCTGAACCCTGATCAGATTGATGCTGTGGATATTGACGCTCTTCTGGAATCTGAAACCCCTGCTTGAGACTTATACTCCTGGGAGACTTATACTCCTGCTTGAAACCGGGGTGATACACGGACAATGAATACCAACGACATGCCTCATGAATCATTTCGAAATTTTGCCGAGTTTTATCCTTTCTATCTAAGCCAGCACCAGGACAAGACCTGCCGCCGCTTACATTTTGTGGGGACCTGTCTTGTGATTGCGCTGTTCATATATGCTGTTGTGACTCTTCAGCCCGCCTGGTTACTGCTGATGCCTTTGGCCGGATACGGTTTTGCCTGGATCGGACATTTTTTCTTTGAAAAAAATCAGCCGGCGACCTTTCAGCATCCTTTGTGGAGCCTGATTGGAGATTTCCGAATGTTCAAGGACATCATGATTGGAAAGGTTCCCTGGTGACCTTTTGCAGTCTAATGAGACTTTTCCTGTGAAGTACTGAGCGCTTTTCCAACCTGCCGATTGACGTCCTTCAGAGGGCTGGTTATAAGCTGTAAGACTTGGGGGAAAACCCAAAAAACAAAAAGGGGAGAACCCCCTGAAAATAAAAATAGAATAAACAACAAAACCAGAATAAGCACTGAAACAAGCAAGGCAGTCTCAATGGATAGCAAAGGAATCAGCACGATTCTGGTCATGGTGGCAGTGAGTGTCATGATGGCCGGGTGCGATAATGGCGGTGTTCCAAGAGCCTCGATAGATAAGTCTACTGTCGTCATCAATTCCCTTTCGGCCGAAAATGAGGTGATGGAAAGGGACATCAGTTTTTTTAATGTCACTTTCACTGCCCGGGACAGTTTATCGGGCTCTGACTATGATGTTACCTGGCGTGTTGTGGATGCCAGTGGCCTTCCTGTTACCTCCTGGACATCCTCTAATGCATTTGGCGGTCAGGCGTCAGAAAGCCCTGCCTGCTTTGGCGTGGAGTATGTTGCCACTCCTGCCCCTGCAGCAACACCAGATCCGGATTCGACTGCTCCGACCACGCGACAGGTCGCGTTCCTGGCCCCGCCGGTCAACGATGATACAACGTTGACGGTTGAAGTAGCGGTTTCTGCTGACGAAGGGGTGGAAGAAGAAAACATTGTGACGGCAACCAAGCGATTCGACATTTTGGTGAAGGCATTTCCTGATGCCGGTACCCTGGTGATTGCAGATGGAAATCTGAATACCTGCGTGACGAATGCCATTAATGCCTGTCCGGATGGTACCGAATACGATGATTTGGGGATATATCAGCTCAGCTGTGAAACCACGGTGAATTCTCTGTCAGGAGTGCAGGCTCTATCCAGAATGCAGGCGCTGTCGCTGACTCAACTGGATGCCGCCGACCTGACTCCCATCGACGCTCTGACGAATATGAGGCAGCTGGAGCTGTCCGGGGCGACGGACCAGACCAGCTACGCCGGCTTGGGGATGATGGGCAACCTTAATGATCTCCGCTTGAATCTCGATATCTCCACTCCGGGAGCTTTTGCCCTGGCGGATCTTCAACCGATTCTGGCCAACCTTGATAATCTTGAGCTTTGTGTTGCTGATCTGGCTGATATCAGTCTGTTGCCTGAAGCCGTTAACCTATCTTCGTTGACCATCTGCGACACGGGTGATGATGGTATTGAGGATGCGTCCTTTATCGGCCAACTGACTCAAATGACCAGCCTGACCTACAACAAGGGCCGTAGTAATTCTGACGATGCGGAGCTGGTCATAGACTTCAGTATTTTTCAGCCTCTGCACTTGCTGAGAACATTGACCGCAACCAGCCAGTTACCTACGGCGACAGAGCGTGGTGCAGATCTGTCTCCGTTGTCTGATCTGAACGTTTTGGAAAATCTGACGATTAATGCTGCCCAGGTTGGGAGTCTCACTCCTCTCGCAACCTTGTCTGATTTAACGACATTGGATTTATCGACAAATTATATTGTTGATGTCAGCCCTTTGGGTGACCTGACGACGCTGGAGAATTTATACCTCTCCCATAACCGGATACCTGACGATATTTCCGCACTGGAGACCCTCCAGCGGCTGAAGATACTGGATTTGGAAGATAACGGCGTTATTGATATCTCTGCAATCGGGGAAATGCGCCAACTCCGTACCCTCGATCTGGAAACTAATCAGCTGACCAGTGTTTCGGCGCTAAACGGGCTCAGCCGCTTAACCAGTATCAATGTCAGCGATAATCCGTCCTTGGGGAGTTTGAGTATTCTGAGGACTACCGGGGTCACTACGCTGGAAGTGCGTAGTCTTGGATTGACCAGTGATTCTTTCGTTGCGCTGTTGAATGATCTGGTGACTCTGGATATCAGTGACAACCAGCTGCTTTCAGGCGTTTCCAATATTGTTTCCAATGAGACATTAACCACCCTGACCCTGGATGAATGTGTGTTCAATAGTGCCTCCTCCGGCGAGCAGGATGCACTCAATGCACTGAATCTGACAAAAGTCGGTTGTTGATTTTCGTTATACATGTAAAAAAAATCGTCCTCGGTGACGGGTTTCGGGATATTTCCGACGCTTGTACAAGGTAGACCAGTAATTATTGATTCCTGCTCCGGATTGTCCGTTCCGGTAAGGAGAAACAGGTGCCTTTATCGAGTCGTTTCCATTGGATGATGCATACCCTCTTGGGGTACAAAGTCCCTGCGGTACAGCAGTCTGCTGTTGCTGCAGGAGGGTTCTGTACCTGGCCTTTCTCCCAGGTGCGCGATCCGGTTAAAACTTTAATTTGTACCCATACGGATACCAGCGGCGGTATTTGCGAGATGCTGGCGGCAAAGTGGCTGGAATCCCACGCAAATAACGGCTCTATCGTTAACTGGATTATGGATGGATCGGGTACCCGGATTGATCCGGATAAAATCCGTCAGTTAATGCAATGGTTTGCGGTGGGAGTCACCATGCGCTCGGGAGGCATGAACGAGCGTGCCAATGAAGGAGCCATGGACCAAAGTCAGGCAACTGAACAATGGTTACGTAGCCATGGCGTTGTCAGGCGTCGCCGAATTACCGGTGGTCTGCCACTGATGGGCGGCGGGTATTTCCACGCTCCACGGGTTTCTACTGGAAGCCGTGGACGCCAGTCACGCTCTGATTTCTCCGGCGATATTGCCCATGGCATCACCAGCAGTACCGGTTCCTACAAGATGATTGGGATCGCCGGTCCTCACTTCGCCCACGCGATGGCGGCGTGGAGCGACCAGGATGTCAGCTTCTTTGATCCCAATTTTGGGGAGTTCTGGTTTGCCCGCCCTGCGGACTTTCATGCATGGTTTCCCCGTTTCTGGCAATTGGCAGGCTATGCCATGCCTTTGTTGGGGTTGAGTGAGTCCTTTACTATCGACGAATACGGTCCGACCGCCTGATCTGGTAGAAACAGGCGTGTCTGACTGGCTTGGGATCAGCTTTTCGAAATATAGAGATTCCGTACGGCCATATTGAAGGCTTCCACGCAAGCCGGATCAAACAGAGTGCCGTTGCAGGAATTCACATGCCTGACTGCTTCAAAGAGGGATTTCTTGTAGGAGCGGTCTTCACGTTCGCTGGTGATATCAAAAAAAGCATCACAAAGCGCCAGAATTCGCGAGCCCACCGGAATATCTTCACCACTTAAGTTGTAAGGATAACCGCTGCCGTCATAGGCTTCATGGTGATGGAGAATAATATTGGCGGCTTCATGCCAGCGACTCATTCTGTAAAGAATCTGGGCACTGGTGGCGACATGGGCAGATAAAATTTTCTGTTCCTCTCTGGACAGATCCTCGCTGTTTTTATTCATCAGCGTGGGAGGAATGAACGCCATTCCCAGATCATGAAGTAATACGGCCACTTCGAGTTGGCTGGGGTCAACAATCATGCCCAACTCCCGATTAACCTCATCGCAGAGTTCAAGTTCTTTGGAAGTCCTGTCCTTACGGTAGATGCTCAACTGGTCTATTTGCCGGGAAAGGAAGCGGAAAAATTCAATGTCATCATCACGTCCGAGCAGGAAGTGACTTGGCATGCCGCTGGGAGCGCTGGTCTCGGCAACTTCGCTTGCCGGGCCGGCCATAAGAGTGTCCAGGGCTTCGTCAATTACCTTGTTCACATTGCCCGGGGTTGCTTCGCGCACTTTCTGGATAACTTTCAAGAGCGACTGCTGTAGATCGCCGTCAGCCTCCTGATCGCTGGAAAGTTGGCCGATGAGGGTCTCTACGTAACCGATGATACTCATGAAGAAAACCCCAAACATCGGTTGGTAGGGAAGCTCGCCATTCCTCATTTCCGAGACGATTTCTTCCAGCTCATGAATGACATCAACCATTGGGTCGAGAAAAACCATCCGGCAATTGCCCTTGAGCGAATGCATGCTGCGGAACAGTTCATTGATCTGTTCCGGGGAGACATCGTGTTCCAATCCCTGCACAGTTTGCTCAATTTCTTCCACATTCTCCTGAAAACAGGCAACGAACTCATTGATCAGGTCTTTTTCCAGTTCGACGAATTGCGGGCAGGTTATTTTGGTCATCGTAGCTCCCGGATCAACAGTCCAAGTCGGGTTTCATCATCCTGGTCACTGGATGAGGCTGGTGAGTTGAAGACAACAATAACTTAAGTATAGACGTAGTATTTGAATCTTCAGTGTCTGGTGAAAGAGGGGAAGCGATTGGGTTTTTGTCAGCAAGACTAACCCTTCAGGCCGCAATCAGCTTTCCCGGCCGGAGTATGGGGGTACTGCCCGGTGCCCATTGCCCTGGGGCAACGGGCTACGCGGTATGATCAGTTAATCCTGGTAAAAGTCGTTGAGAGATTCACGCAAACGCTTGCTTTCCATGTAGTCTTCAATGGCTCTGCGGGTTTTCAGGCGGCGTTTGGCGCTGTCCTTTTCTTTGGATTTTTTGTCCCCTACATGAATATCAAACAGGCTTTCGATAAGTTCTTCGTTGGCGGAGTTCAAATGAGATGTGTTTTGCATGGACTTCCCCTGACCAGTTCCACAGTGTGGGACTAATGTAATTGTTGTTTTTGAAACTACTGTGACAGTGACTGACACAGTCATCCTTATGGTGTTTGCAGCTTGCGGAGAAAGTGCAATCTGCCTTGCCAGGTTTACCGCTTGTCAGTATTTCGTGCGATGATTCCGGCCTGACCGGAAACCCCTACACCGCATGAAATTGAATTGTCTGACAAGGCTATTTTTTTATCACGATTAGCTCATGGCCTCAAGAGACAATGAACGTGGATAAGAGGTTTTGTCGTAAGGGATAGAAAGAGGCTGAGAAGTGTTCTCAGGGAGCAGGGAACGTGCCGGGTGACCTTAGTTGGGGACCAGAAATGAGAGAGATGACTTTTGCATCTGGCTTTGCAGCAGAACTGTCATGTCGACACTGTCCAGTGGTCTGGCAACAAGGAAGCCCTGTATGGTGTGGCAATCCAGGGACGTCAGGAAGTCCAGGTGTTCTTTCAGTTCTACCCCTTCGGCGATGACCTCAAGGTTCAAGCTGTTGGCCAGCAATATGATGGCCTTGGTGATAGAGGCATCGTCAGCATTCTGGTGGACATCGCTGATAAACATCCGGTCGATTTTCAAGGCACTGATCGGGAAGCGCTTCAGGTAAGCCAGTGAAGAGTAGCCGGTACCAAAGTCATCTATGGTAATGCTGATCCCCATATTACGGAGGCGATTGAGCATTGCCTGGGTATGACTGGCGTTTTCCATCAGGGCGCTCTCAGTCAATTCCAGATCCAGTTGGTCAGGGCTGAGTTCTGTGGATTTGAGAACGTCACGGACGACCAGGGGAAGATTGGCTTGCCTTAATTGATAAGCCGATACATTGACCGAGACCTTGATATTCCCCAGCCCCATGTCATTCCAGATGCGAGCCTGGGTGCAGGCTTTGTGCAGCACCTGTTCCCCGATTGCCATGATCAAACCGCTTTCTTCGGCAACAGGAACAAAATCGGCGGGGGGGATCATACCCAGTTCCGGGTGCCGCCAACGGACCAGTGCCTCAGCGCCGGTGATAAAGCCGCTTTGCAGGGAAACCTTGGGTTGGTAATAGACTTCAAGCTGTTCACGCTGAACAGCCTTGCGAAGCTCTGATTCCATGCTCAGGCGGCGACTGGATATGTTCTGCAGCATGCGGCTGTAGAATTCGTAAGTGTTGCCGCCGAGATATTTGGCCTGGCGAACGGCCGTATTGGCTTGTTGCATCAGGGACTGAATCTCACGTCCGTTGTCGGGTGCCTGGGTGATCCCTATGGAGGTTGAGATAAAGTACTCCTGGGCGTCGACCTGATAAGGCGCCTTCAGGGAATCCAGTAAGAGTTCGCAGAACTTGGCCACCTGGACCCGGTTCTTGGCTGTCATGATAATGGCGAACTCATCACTGCCTAATCGAGCGACGGTATCTGCGTCTTGGGAGTTGTCGGAGATACGCAAGGCAATCTGTTTGAGCAGCTCATCACCGAGATCGTGTCCCAAGCTCTCATTGATCTGCCTGAAACGGTCAACATCAATAATCAGCAGAGCCACCTTGTCGCCGTGTTCGCGCATTTGCCTCAGGCGTTTGTGCAGGCGGTCCTTGAACAATACCCGGTTGGCGAGGCCGGTGAGATCATCGTAGTTGAGCAGATAGTGAAGCTTTTCATTGGTTTCTTTGCGTTCGGTAAGATCGGAGAACAGCCCTGCATAGTGGGAGATTTTGCCGTCATTGTCGGTAATTGCCTTCAAATGGAGCCATTGGCTGTAATAGTCCCCGTTTTTACGTTTTTCATAGAGTTCGCCCTGCCAGCTGCCTTTGAGGACCAGCTCATCCCGTATCAGCGAAAATACCTTTTCCTTGTTGGGGGTCTTGCTGAACTGCTCCAGGCTTCCACCGATAATTTCATCAGCGTGGTATCCGGTAATACGCTGAAAAGCATTATTCACCGTCAGGAAGCGAAGCTCGTTATCGAGTGCGAAAATACCCTCTGAGGTATTGTCGAATACCGACTTGGCCAGACGTAGCTGCTCTTCCCGTTTCTGGTCAAGGGTGATATCCCGGCGAGTGCCCAGTATCCTGGTGACTCGTCCTTTGCTATCGGTATTTACGACTTTGCCGCAATCCTCCACCCACATCCAGGTCTGGTCGTCGAGACGAATCCGGTATTGCAGGCGGCAGCGTTCAATAAGCCCTTTCACGCAATTGCTGATCTGGCGGGAGGCTTTTTCAAAATCATCTGGGTGGATCAGGTCGCGGACGCGTCTTAAGAATTCTGTGGCGGAGATTTCGCGGGGGCCGAATACAGGATGGAAATATGACTGATAAACGGAATCAGTGGGGATGTCCCAATCCCAGAGTGCCAGCCCTGTCGCTTCAATCGCCTGCGACAGTCTCGACTGGCTTTTCACCAGGGCATCACTGATATTCTTGCGTAGTTTAATTTGCTGGTTCAGTGCCCGGTTGGTCTCAGTCAGGGCCTCGGTGCGGTCTCGTATGGTGTTTTCCAGATCCTTCTGGATATCTCGAAGTTCGTACTCCACCATTTCCCGCTGTGCGATTTCATGGGCAAGCTTGGTATTGAGCTCATCAGCGGCGCTACGAGCATTTTCCTGATAATCGATGAGTTTCTGGAATTGAAGTTTCTGTATCAGGTAGCGCCCGGAGGACATAAACCAGAAAGCGGCCAGAGGGTAAACAAATCCACTGATAATAGCGGTCTGCGTCAGCAGCCGTGAGTCCATCAGGTCTCCGGCCAGAGCAGATGTGGCCAGCCACAACAGGGGGATCGTCATCAGCAGAACGAATGGGGTTAGCCAGATCCCCATAAGATAAGCCATCAGACTGGCGCCACCAAAACTCATCAGAGTAAGATTCTGTACCCAGCTGTCAGAAGTCGTATGGGCAGCATAGGCTGCAACGGGGCCGAAAGTAAGGACAATGGCTACCACGATACTGGTGAACAGTACATTCAGAGTCGCAATATTCTTGGGCAGGTTGGGGGAGTCATCTCCCAATCGATGAGGGATAAGGCGTCCAAGAAACATGACCAGGACGGCCTCGGCCATCGCCAGGAAAATGAATCCGACGGATTGCCCCAGTTTTCCCTGCCAGCCAAGAAGCCAAGTCAGACATAATGCAATGCCGACCAGGGATATGGCGGCATAGGTAGACATATGACTTACACGCAACAGCTGCTCACGGCGAATCTCCAATGACTTTGGACGCGCCATGGCCGACATGAGATGAAGGCTTTGTATCGACTTATCGATGTTGTGTTGGTGCATGTTTTAGTATAGTAATTCACTCCCTCGGGAGTACTGCTGCGCAATAGTGGTGGCCAGAAGGCCTTATAAAGGTTACAGCTAATCTCAGGTGCAACCCGTGCACCTTCCGTGGCAGACCTGAGAGTGGCCCGGTAGATGGGCATTCTGGACTAGGCCCAATCATATACCGCAGCAGCTTGTTATCGCCACCAGTACAGCAAATAAATCTTGAGATTTTGGTGGAAGTAGAGAGTGTAACCTTTTGTTATGTTTTGTAACCCGCCTCTTTATAACCTGATATGGTGGTAGGTACAAGTATCATTTTCAGGCGAAAAGCCTGGTCATTTGAAAAATCACCAATATAGAGGTAGATCAAACTATGGATGTCACCGCTGTGATTGATCCCCTGAACGACGCGCAACGCCAGGCGGTGACCTCCAGCGCGCGTAATTTACTGGTTCTCGCCGGTGCCGGTAGTGGCAAAACGCGAGTGCTGGTGCATCGTATGGCGTGGCTGGTGCAGGTGGACAACCTGAACCCCAATTCGATCCTGTCGGTCACATTTACCAACAAAGCCGCCAAAGAGATGCGCCATCGCGTCGAGAGTCTCTTTCATTTGCCGACCCGCGGTATGTGGATTGGTACATTTCACAGTCTGGCTCACCGTTTATTGAGAGCCCATTGGCGTGAGGCAGGCTTGCCGGAAAGTTTTCAGGTCATTGATTCTGATGACCAGCAACGAATGGTAAAGCGGATCATCCGTCAAATGGGGCTGGATGAAGCCAAGTGGCCCGCCCGACAAGCTCAGTACTTTATCAACCAGCAAAAAGATGAAGGTATTCGCCCTGCAAACCTGGATCCAGGATCTGATCTGTGGCAGCAGACCATGGCGAAAGTTTACCAACTCTATAATGAGCAATGCCGACAGTCGGGGCTGGTGGATTTTGGCGAGCTCTTATTACGCTCCCATGAACTCTGGCTGCAAAAGCCGGATTTGCTCCAGCACTATCAACATCGGTTCCGTCATATTCTGGTGGATGAGTTCCAGGATACCAATACGATTCAGTATGCCTGGCTTCGGGTGCTGGCGGGACAGCAGATCCCCTTAACCGTCGTAGGGGATGACGACCAGTCAATATATGGCTGGCGTGGTGCCAAGATCGAGAACATTCAGAAATTCCAGCAGGATCTGGCTCCGGTGGAATTGGTGCGCCTGGAGCAGAATTACCGTTCTACCGGCTCAATTCTGAAAGCAGCCAACCGGGTAATCTCCAACAATCCAAGCCGTCTTGGAAAAGAATTGTGGACGGACCAGGGGGATGGGGAGCAGATCGATTGCTATGCCGCTTTCAACGAACAGGATGAAGCGAACTACATCGTTGAGAGCCTTCAGCAGTGGGTTGATCAGGGCCGTTACCGTTCTGAGGTGGCTGTACTATATCGATCCAACGTCCAATCAAGGGTGTTGGAGGAAGCCTTGATTCGTCATGGGGTGCCTTATCGAATCTATGGCGGACTTCGATTTTACGATCGGCTGGAGGTAAAGAATGCTCTGGCGTATCTGCGTCTGGTGAGATATCCACACGATGATGCCGCGTTTGAACGAGTGGTTAATGTGCCGCCCCGGGGGATTGGTGCCAAATCGCTGGAAATGTTGCGTGAGATGGCGCAGCACATGAGTTCATCGCTATGGCAGGCAGCGCTGAGATTGGTGGAAACTGGAGATCTCAAAGGCAAGGCCCGGACAGGTCTGGAAGCAATGCTGGCGATGGTGAAAGATCTGCAGGCGTTTTCCACCGAGAACGGACTGCAGGAGCTGACCAAACAGATGCTGGACGCAACCGGCCTGCTTGAGTTTCATGCCAGTGAGAAAGGCGAAAAAGGTGAAGCCCGTAAAGAAAACCTTCTGGAAATGGTGAACGCGGTTGCTGAATACGAGCAGTCGGAAGACGAACCCTTAGCGGAATTTCTGGCCCAGGCTGCGCTGGACGCAGGAGAGCAGCAAGCCGAAGTGGACCAGGATGCGGTACAACTGATGACACTTCACTCTGCCAAAGGACTGGAGTTTCCGATGGTATTTCTGACCGGCATGGAAGAAGAGCTGTTTCCCCACGCGATGGCGATGGAAGAAGCCGGAAGGCTGGAAGAGGAACGCAGGCTCTGTTATGTGGGCATAACCCGGGCGATGGAAAAGCTGGTGCTGACTTTTGCCGAGAGTCGTCGGCTGTATGGGCAGGATAAATACCACAGCATTTCCCGCTTTGTACGTGAGATCCCCCCTGAGTTGTTACGGGAGGTCCGGTTGCGCTCGGTGGTCAGTAAACCGCTGTTTTGGGATCGTCAGCCGGGCGCTGCCTATGGTGGTGCCAGCGGTGGAACGGGAAGTGATCAACCACAGCTTGCACTTGGGCAGCGGGTTCGTCATGAAAGGTATGGGGAAGGTGTCGTGCTGAATTATGAAGGGCAGGGGCCACATGCCAGAATACAGGTGAATTTCGATGACGAGGGCAGTAAGTGGCTGATACTGTCATACGCTAAACTGCAGACCTTATAGCTGCCGTTAGGGAAGTAACTTTGTGTCACATTGGCCGGATATTTATCCGGCCTCTTCAAACTAACTATCCGGCTTCACAGTGTTCATCTGCGGGAAATTGAGGTTATACTTGCCACGCAAGGGTTTAGGTATAAAAAACAATCCCGGTCTTGCCCACAGAACCATAATACGTACCGGCAGTGGTTCATCTGTGGGAATCTGACAAGAATAATTAGAAGGAGAATTGCATGAAATTCCGTTACCTGATGTCGATTGTCGGCGCAGGCCTGCTTGGCAGCGCGCTGATTGGTTGTTCCCAGGAAAAGCAGGAAACTGCCCCCGCCAAAGTTGTTGAAGCTCCGGCACCGGAAACCATTCACTGGAAACTGGTAACCACCTGGCCGAAAAACTTTCCCGGTTTAGGTGAAGCCCCTGAGCATTTCGCACAAGAAGTCGACAAGATGAGTAATGGGCGGCTGAAGATCAAGGTCTATGGTGCAGGGGAGTTGGTACCTGCGCTGGAAGTGTTTGATGCCGTTTCACAAGGGACTGCAGAGGTAGGCCATGGCGCCGCCTATTATTGGAAAGGGAAAGTGCCCGCAGCACAGTTTTTTGCAACTGTACCCTTTGGCCTGAATGCTCAGGAACTGAATTCCTGGATTTCCTATGGTGGAGGTCTTGAGTTGTGGGAAGAGGTCTACGCACCCTTCGGCGTTATTCCAATGCTGGGAGGCAATACCGGAGTACAGATGGGGGGTTGGTTTAATAAAGAAATCAACTCACTGGAAGACCTGAAAGGCCTGAAGATGCGCATTCCAGGATTGGGTGGTGAAGTTCTGCAGCGCGCAGGAGGAACCCCGGTTCAGTTGCCCGGTGGTGAAATATTTACGGCGCTTCAGACCGGTACAATCGATGCGACAGAATGGGTTGGACCCTACAATGACCTGGCGTTCGGTCTCCATAAAGCGGCCAAGTACTACTATTATCCTGGCTGGCACGAACCCGGTACCGCGTTGGAATTCACCTTCAACAAGAAGGCGTTTGAAGCTCTGCCGACTGATCTTCAGGCCATCTTGAGAGTGGCTGCAAAATCGATCAACCAGGATATGCTGGATGAGTACACGGCTCGCAACAACACGGCTCTGGAAGAGCTGGTTAATAACCACGACATTGAAGTGAGACGCTTCCCTGATGAAGTGCTGGCGCAATTGAAAACAATTTCCAAGCAGACGGTGAAGGAAATTGCGGACAACGATCCTGCGGTCAAAAAGGTTTACGACTCGTTCGAGAAATTCCGCAGCAATGTTGAGAAGTACCACGAGATCTCAGAGAAGGCGTATATCAACGCTCGGTGATCAGCTGACGTAGTTGACATGTGTCGTCGATGAAAAAAAGCCCGCATAAGCGGGCTTTTTTGTATGCGGTATCCTTAACGGGACTTATTGGGTACCGGGCGAATTCTTCCTGTGGCATCGATAGCCACCAGGACAAATTTACCTTCTGTCACTTTCCGGGGGTGCTGGCTGGTTGAATCCCGGGTCCAGACTTCCACTTCAATATGAATAGAGCTGGTGCCGATCTCTTCTACCCGTGTATAGCAACTGACTTCCGCGCCGATTCGTACCGGCGATATGAAGTCCAGTTGTTTGATGGATACTGTAGCAGTGCGGCCCTCAGCCAGACGTCCGGCAGTACTTGAGGCCGCAAGATCCATTTGTGATACCAGCCAGCCAGCATGGATATCACCATTGCCGTTGGTATCTTTTTCAAGAGCAATCACCCGCAGGGAAAGTTCGCCCTTGGGCATTGCGCGGTCTGAAGTTGGCATGTCAATTACTCATTAAATGACAGGTTTTTCCTGCCTTGCTATTTGTTTTTGTGACTTAGGCTGTCTCACCGTTTGGCATCCATTAATACCACAGATTGTCGTAAAACCTGATGGATATTTGTAAAACAGTATAGTGATTTCATAAACGCGACGATATCAGCCATTTTTCTCTGGGCCTGTCCGTTCTTCTCCAGGTCAACCCATTCGGTTCAAGGACCATAAACCACTTGCGGCAACCAGGTTGCCAGATCAGGCCAGAATGCCAGTAGCGCCAGCATGAGTACTTGAATGCCGATGAAAGGGGCCACGCCTTTATAGATATCGATCGTTTTGACGGATTCCGGTGCCACCCCTCGCAAATAAAACAGCGAAAAGCCGAATGGAGGCGTCAGGAAAGAGGTTTGCAGATTGAGCCCGATCATGATTCCCAGCCAGATGGGATCCACGCCCATTGTTAGTAGTACTGGCCCAACAATCGGTACCACGACAAAGGTAATCTCGATAAAGTCCAGAATGAATCCAAGTAGGAAAATGACCACCATCACAACCAACACCGCCATGAACACGCCGCCGGGCATGTTATCGAAAATGTGTTTGATGAGTTCATCACCGCCGTAAGCCCTGAACACCAGCGAAAAGATGGTGGCGCCGATCAGAATCATAAATACCATGCAGGTGACTCGGGTGGTTTGCTGACAAACCTCCCGTAGTATCGACAGACCAAACTGCCCTCTCGCTGCGGCCAGGATGATTGCACCGAAAGCACCGACACCGGCCGCTTCTGTGGGGGTTGCGATGCCTGCCAGAATAGAACCAAGCACAGCAATGATCAGAATCAGAGGAGGTGTGAGGTCATGGATCAGAGAAAGCTCACGCTGATGCAGTTCGTCCCGGTCCACGGTTTGGCCGGAAGGCACCAGGTTGGGTTTTATAAAGGCAAGTAGCAGGATGTAAAGAATATATAGCCCCACCAGAACGAGCCCCGGAATAAGGGCCCCTACAAACAGGTCTCCTACCGACACAGTTTTGGGGCTGAAAATTCCCATATCCCTTTGTGCCTGCTGGTATGCACTGGAGAGCACATCGCCCAACAGAACCAGCGCAATCGAAGGGGGGATAATCTGTCCCAGTGTACCTGTGGCGCAGATCGTACCGGTTGCCACGGATGGGGCATAACCGCGTTTCAGCATGGTGGGCAGGGAGATCAGTCCCATGGTGACCACTGTCGCTCCGACAATTCCGGTACTCGCCGCGAGCAGCATACCGACTACTGCCACCGAGATTCCCAGGCCTCCCCGAACACCGCTGAAGATCACCGCCATACTTTCAAGAAGATTTTCAGCCACTTTTGACTTCTGCAGCATGCACCCCATGAAGACAAATAAGGGTACGGCTATGAGCGTCTGGTTATTGATGAGACCATACAAACGGCTTGGTGTTGCCTGCAGGAATGAGGCATCAAATATATTGAATAGGGAACCGATAGCAGCAAAAGCCAGTGCCGTGCCTGCCAGGGAAAATGCGACGGGATAGCCGCATATCAATACCAGACAGACCACACCGAACATGAACAGCGACATATACTCAACCATTGTTCGACTCCATGTTCGGATTAATGATGGTGACCAGAGAGCGCATGGCCTCAGCGATTCCCTGGAGGCCGAGGACCACAACCATGCCAAGAATCAGGGTCTTCAATAGATAAACATAGGGTAGGCCGGCGGCTTCCTGGGACACTTCTTTAAACTTCCAACTCTGCAGGATGTAGGGCCAGCTTTCGATGCATATATATATAAGAGAGGGGAGCAACAGCAGAAGTGTGCCCAACAAATTGACCACGGCACGCCCTCGAGGGGAAAAGCGCTGGTACAGGATGTCCACTCGAACGTGTTCGTTGTGCTTGAGTGTATAGGCAGATCCGAGCAGGAAAACAGCACCGTGGAGATAAATAACCCCTTCCTGCAGGGCGATGGAGCTGTTGTTGAAGACATATCGGAGAACAACGACCAGGACAGTGCCGACAACCATTCCGATATTCAGCCAGGAAATGAACCGGCCGGTATGTTCGGTGAAGGCATCAATCAACCTGGTCAGGCTGATCAAGTACTGCATAAATAACTTCCCGTATTATTGTTTTAGGGCCCGATGGGGCCTAGTGCAGATCACTGAAATTCAACAGTTTACCGAGTGTTTGCGTGAAAATCGACGTTCGAAGAAGAAATATAAATGTCACATTAATTTCAGATGTAACAATAGTGTCACAAAGGATTTGTATATTTTTCGCCAATCCGACGAACCCATCGGATACGTCGAAATAAAACCAGGAGTTTATCCCTATGCAACTGAAAAAAGTATTCGCAGCAGCTACTGTTGTCGCAGCTTCATTCTGGGCTACTACTGCCTCAGCAGACGTAGACCCGAAATTGCCTACTTATAATAAAGCAAGCGGTGTATCCGGTAACCTTTCATCCGTAGGTTCTGACACTCTGGCTAACCTGATGACTCTGTGGGCAGAAGAATTCAAGCGTAACTACCCGAACGTTAACATCCAGATTCAGGCTGCCGGTTCTTCTACCGCTCCCCCAGCGCTGACCGAAGGTACTTCTAACCTGGGTCCTATGAGCCGTAAGATGAAGGACAAAGAGCTGGAAGCTTTCGAAAAGAAATTCGGTTACAAGCCTACTGCGATTCCAGTTGCCATTGACGCATTGGCCGTATTTGCTCACAAGGACAACCCTATCAAAGGCCTGACCATCGCACAGGTCGACGCAATTTTCTCTTCTACCCGTAAGTGTGGCTATGAAAAAGATCTGACTACCTGGGGTCAACTGGGTGTGACTGGCTCTCTGGCTAACCAGAGCTTCCAGCTGTTCGGTCGTAACTCAGTTTCCGGTACTTACGGTTACTTCAAGAAGCATGCCCTGTGTAAAGGTGACTACAAAAACAGCGTTAACGAACAGCCTGGTTCCGCTTCTGTAGTTCAGGGTGTTTCTGAGTCTGTTAATGGTATCGGCTACTCTGGTATCGGCTACAAAACTGCCAGCGTTCGCACTATTCCTTTGGCCAAGAAAGAAGGTGACAAGTTCATTGAAGCAACTCCTGCAATGGCGGTTACCGGCGAATACCCACTGTCACGTTTCCTCTACGTGTATGTGAACAAAGCGCCTAACAAGGACCTGGAGCCGATTGTTTCTGAGTTCGTAAAACTGGTGATGTCCAAGCAAGGTCAGGAAGTGGTTGTTAAAGATGGTTATGTACCTCTGCCTGCTTCTGTTGCTGCCAAGTACATGAAAGAGTTGGCTCTGTAATCCAGACTCATCTCCTTTCAGGAAAAGCCACCTTCGGGTGGCTTTTTTTATGTCCGCACGACACCAATCCGGTTTCATGAGAGTGGTTATTCTCCAACACAACTTTGTTCTCATACACTTTTGTACTGGCTGTTGGTATCTTTACTCCTTGATCTTACACCGATTGCTATAATTTATTGCCGAAAGAACTATACAAGGAACTGTCATGCGAGCTCTCAAGCTGGTTGGTTATTTAATTGCCCTACTGTTGTTGATCATCATCGTGGCGTTGTTCTTCATCGACGTCATTGCAAAATACGTCATAGAAGAGGAGGGAACCAAAGCTGTAAAAGCCCGTGTGGAACTGGAATCGGTTGATGTCAGATTCTTTCCTCTGGGAGTATCCCTGGAAGGTTTAAAAGTAACCAATCCCCAAGAGCCGATGACCAATGCTTTTGAAGCGGGGCTGATTGATGCCAATGTGGCCTTTGCACCGTTACTGAAATCCAAGGTGATTGTGGATAGCGCTGCACTGACAGGCATGCGCTTTAATACTGCTCGCCAATCCAGTGGAGCGGTGCCTGGGCTAACGCCACCTCCCGGTAATGAACCTTCCATGCTGGATAAATTGAAACAGGATTTTAAACTGCCGACATTCCAGGTGCCGGATCCCGATCAGTTACTGGCCCAGGCGGACCTGCAGACAGTGAAGCTCGCCAATGAATTGCAAACTTCCATTGGGCAGAGCAAGCAGGAATGGAATCAAAGAATCGACGGTTTGCCCGATAAAGAGACATTGGAAGGTTATAAGCAAAGAATCAAAGCTCTGAAGGAATCCAAAGATCCCCTGAAGCGTTTGCAGGCCTTGAAGGATGTTGCCAATATCCAGAAAGAGGTGAAGAGTGACCTAGATAAGATCAAATCGGCGCGGGAGGATCTCAACAAAGAGATCGCCAACCTGAAATCAGGTATCGCTAAAATCAAAGCCGCACCCAAACAGGATATCGATAAAATGCTGGGCATGGTCGGACTTGATGCGGATGCGGTCCAAGGTCTGGCAAAAGGACTTTTCGGTGATGAAGTTGCGCAGTGGATCGGTAATGGTTACGCATGGTACGAAAAATTGCTGCCTTATATGAACGGCGGAGGTGAGTCTTCAGCCCAGGCGCAGCCAGTGGCAGATACCACGGACTACAGTGACGGATTGCCTAAATTCCTGGTGAAACGACTAACCTTGGACGGTGAGTTGCCTTTCCCCGGTGAAAAGGTTCCTTTTTCGGGTGAATTTACCGATCTGACGGATCAGGCATCTGTTTGGGGTAAACCGGCGCAACTGGCATTGAACAGCCAGGCGAAAGCGATTGGCGGGCTCGACTTTAAAGGGGTTCTCGATCATGTCGTCCCAGCAAACGCCAAAGATACATTCAACTTCGACCTGAAAAACCTGCCTCTGCAGGATATCGTTTTTTCCAGCCGGGAAGACTTCCCTGTCACGATGGCCAAAGCTTTGGCGGTGGTGGCCGGTCAGGCGGAAATCAAAGGCGGGGACCTGGATTTGAAAGTGGATACCCGTTTCCTGGAGGTACAGATGGCAAATCTGTTGGCAGGTGATTCGGCGCCACTCAAGCAGGCGATGATTGATGCATTGAAAAGTGTGAGTGAGCTTGATGTGCTGGTGCTGGCAACTGGTGCGTTACAGGATCCGGATGTGAAAATGTCTACCAGCCTGGACAAGATATTCAGCCAGAGCATGCGTGGTCTGATCAAGAAAGAGCAGGACAAGCTGACCGGACAATTACAGACCAAACTGAATAGCCTGGTTGAAGAAAAAACAGGTAGCCTGAACTCAGAAATGGGCGGGCTGGTCGACCTGAATGGATTGCTGGGTGACCGTATCGGCGATTTCAACTCACTTCTTTAAGATTTCCCGCCGACGTCATCTGCCTGTAAAGCAAATATGACAGTGCTGTAACAATACTGTCATATTTGCTGGTTAAGGTGTGCCAGGATAGTCCCATAGCACTACATTTATTCATTTTTTCCTCTTTCCAGGTCGGCTGAACCTTCCGGAAAGTGTGTTATGGCGTCATTCTTTTTTTGGGTTTTAGTTCCACCACTGTAGGAAAGCATGATGAACGAAGTCGTCACAGCCAAAGCCCCTGAGCTGGATTTCGATACGCCGCAACTAAAACGTTACCGCAACATCCGAGCGATGAAAGACAAGATTGCCAAGGTGTCTATCGCGGCTGGAGGTGTCAGTGTTATTGTCGCGGTGACGCTTATCTTCTTTTACCTCCTCTATGAAGTCATGCCATTGTTTAAATCCGCAGAGGTTGAACAGGTGGCAGAATATGCTCTACCGACAGAAGGAAAAACGGCTTTCCTGGCGGTTGAAGAGCAGGGCGAGAAGGCACTTCGATTAACTGTCGACGGCAATGTGACGTTCATTAACACTGCTGACGGCAGCCTGGACTCTCAAAGCCGCTTGCCCATTCCTGAAGGCGTGACGGTCACTAGTGTCAATGAAGGTGCTGCCGGATCGCGGACGTTGGCTGTTGGTCTCAGTAATGGCTCTGTTCTGGTTTTCAAACACGATTACAACATCACATGGCCGGATAACAAGCGCCTGATCACGCCTCAACTGGTGTTTCCGTACGGTGAGGAACCCATCATCCTGGATAAGGAAAACGGGCAGCCCATTAAGTCTGTCACCCTGAGGGACAACGGCGATTTCCTGATCATCATCGGCGCGACCCAAGACAATACGCTGAAAGCTTCCTACTTCGAAAAGAGTGAAAACTTCCTTACAGGAGACGTTACTCTGGAAGAGTCGGATATCGTCATGCCGTCGATCAACGGCGAGATCATTTCCATGCAGCTGACACCGGATACCCGTTGGTTATACGTGGCAACGGGCAATGGCAAGCTGGATATGTATGATTTGAAAGACCGCGAACAACCTGATCTGAATGCCCGGGTGGATGCAGTGACGCCGGGAAGCAAAGTTGTCGACATGCGCTTCCTGTTGGGAGGTATTTCTCTGCTGGTGGCCAACGATCAGGGAGAAATCGTTCAATGGTTCCCGGTTCGGGATGTTGAAAACCAGTTTCATCTTGAGGCCGTTCGCAAGTTCACAGTGGAAGGTGGTCAAATCACCCAGTTGGGTATTGAGGAGCGGCGTAAGGGCTTTTATGCGGTTACAGCCGCTGGTGAGCTGGGCTTATACAATTCAACAGCAGAGCGGGAAGCGCTATTTGAACAACTGGTGGATAAGAAAATTTCCATCGCCACGCTTGCTCCACGGGCAAACTTCCTGCTGTTTGAGACCACCGATGGCCGCCTGAATTTCTGGAAGGTGGAAAATGAACACCCCGATGTGTCCTGGTCTGCGCTTTGGAGTGAGGTTTGGTACGAGGGCTATGAAGAACCTGATTATGTATGGCAGTCCTCTGCGGCCACGAATGATTTTGAGCCCAAATACAGCTTGATGCCACTGGCTTTTGGTACGCTGAAAGCGGCCTTCTACGCAATGTTAATTGCGATGCCTCTGGCGATATGCGGTGCTCTTTATACCGCTCACTTTATGTCTCCTACTCTGCGTCGCAAGGTTAAACCTGCCATCGAGCTGATGGAGGCACTGCCGACCGTTATTCTGGGGTTCTTAGCCGGACTGTTCTTTGCGCCATTCATGGAGGCAAATCTTCCAGGTGTCTTCGCCGTATTATTCTTGATGCCCATAGGTATCGTGTTATTCGGTTTCTTCTGGAGCAATCTTCCACAGTCATTCCGTCTTGTGATTCCGGATGGCTGGGAAGCTGCGTTGCTCATTCCTGTGGTGCTGTTGATCGGCTGGCTGTCATTTCTTGCCAGTCCGGGGTTGGAAACGGCTCTGTTCGATGGCGATATGCGATCCTGGCTGACCAATACAGTGGGCATTGATTTTGATCAGCGCAACGCTCTGGTTGTAGGGGCTGCGATGGGCTTTGCGGTTATTCCTACGATCTTCTCCATCACTGAAGATGCGGTCTTCAGTGTACCAAAGCATCTGACATATGGTTCTTTGGCGCTTGGCGCGACCCCATGGCAGACCATGGTACGGGTGGTGTTGCCAACTGCCAGCCCGGGTATATTCTCCGCCGTGATGATAGGGCTCGGCCGTGCCGTCGGTGAAACCATGATTGTTCTAATGGCGACCGGTAACACGCCTATCATGGATATGAACATCTTTGAGGGGATGCGTACCCTGGCAGCTAACATCGCGGTGGAAATGCCCGAGTCGGAAGTCGGCAGTTCCCATTTCAGGATTCTGTTCCTGGCTGCGTTCGTACTATTCCTATTTACCTTTGTGGTCAACACACTGGCGGAATTTGTCCGGCAGCGACTGCGTAATAAGTACAGCGTCATCTAACCATCAGGTGGATGCTTGTTTAACGAATACTCCGAATAAACGATAGAGATACATCGATGCGAGTTTCAGTAAAAGAGTGGACTGCCAAGGGAGATCCCTGGGTTTGGTTAAACGCTGGGGCGGTTGCGATCAGCCTCGTTATGGTACTTGGATTGCTGTCGCTGATTGCGGTTCGTGGGTTATCGCATTTCTGGCCTCACAGCATCATGGAGGCCGATTACGTCGGTGATGACGGCAAAGTCTCACTGATGATTGGTGAAGTGGTGGAATCTGAAGAAGTACCCGCCGAACAGTTGCGACACAGTGGTGTGGATGTTCCCGAAGGTGCAGAGTTTCTGAACCGGTTATTGATTAAAACCGGTAACAGGGATGTGCTCGGCTTTGATTTCCGCTGGATTCTGGAAAAGAAAATCCGTGATCGCCGTCAGCCGGGAGATCTCATGGCAATCGAACGTCGTGAGTGGGGAAATTTTTATGGCTATCTTGAAGATGTAAAAGAAAGCGGTGAAGTCGTTGCCAGTGGCCCTCAGGCATGGGACGAGTTTCAGCAGAGAATAGAGCGTACTCTTGATCTGCATGACCAGATCTATGATATCGAAAAGCATCAGATCGGTAGTGTGAACTACACTCTGGAACGCTTGCGTCTCAAGGAACGCCGCCTTGAGTTAAATGGCAAGAAAACACCACAGGCGATGGCTGATATTGAAGCCGAGCGTGCGGAAGAAGATCAGATTTATCAATCCTTGCAGCAACAGTTGTCCGAGCTGTATACCCAGATTAACCGGGATTCGATTACTGCCCGGGCTATGAACGGCAATGTGATTGATATTCCCCTGGCGAAGGTCGTTAGAGCCTTTCAACCAAACAATATGGATCTCTTTGAAAAGATAGGCTTCTATTTTGTCAAAGTCTGGGAATTTATCAGTGATGACCCGCGTGAGGCCAATACCGAAGGTGGTATATTCCCTGCCATCTATGGCACCGTGCTAATGGTAATCATCATGTCGGTGATCGTGACACCACTGGGGGTTGTTGCAGCCGTTTACCTGCGTGAGTATGCCCACCAGGGAGCGATGACCAGGATTATCCGGATCGCTGTAAACAACCTGGCCGGTGTTCCCTCTATTGTTTACGGGGTGTTCGGTTTAGGTTTCTTCATCTATTTCATTGGTAGCAATATTGACCAGGCGCTCTATCCGGAAGCATTGCCGTCACCGACCTTTGGTACTCCGGGATTGATGTGGGCTTCGATTACTCTGGCCATTTTGACTCTACCGGTGGTTATCGTGGCTACCGAGGAAGGCCTGGCGCGGATTCCCCGTTCCATGAGGGAAGGGAGTCTGGCATTGGGCGCGACCAAGGCTGAAACTCTGTGGCGCGTGGTTATCCCAATGGCGAGTCCTGCGATGATGACGGGAGTGATACTCGCGATTGCCCGGGCTGCTGGTGAGGTAGCGCCTTTAATGTTGGTTGGTGTCGTGAAACTGGCACCGTCGTTACCTTTGGATGGTAACTATCCATACCTGCATCTGGATCAGAAATTCATGCACCTGGGCTTCCACATTTATGATGTCGGTTTCCAGAGCCCGAATGTTGAAGCGGCGCGCCCGCTGGTGTATGCCACTGCGCTATTGCTGGTGGCGGTGATTGCCCTGCTAAACTTAAGTGCAGTCGCCATCCGTAACCGCCTGCGGGAAAAATACAAAGCGCTGGAAATGTAATTCAGTTTTTAAAGATCACAGAACCCTAGCGGGAGAGCTGTAATGAACGACTCTATGACCCAAACTACTGCACATCAGGAAACCAAATCCCGGACGCACGGTATTGATATCAGTGCCATCGAGCGGTCCGCTGAAGATATTTCCATTGAGCAGGAAACCATTGCCCTGCAGGTTAACAATCTCAAACTCTATTACGGAGAGAAGGAAGCATTGCACGGGATAGACATGCAGATCCCGCAAAAACGTGTAACTGCTTTCATTGGGCCTTCCGGCTGTGGTAAGTCGACTCTTCTGCGTTGCTTCAACCGGATGAATGATCTGGTAGATGGCTGCCGTATTGACGGACGCATTCTACTGGAAGATCAGAATATCTATGAAAAGGGCGTGGATGTCGCTGAGCTCCGTCGTCGGGTTGGCATGGTGTTCCAGAAGCCGAATCCGTTTCCCAAGAGTATTTATGAAAACGTGGCTTATGGTCTGCGTATTCAAGGAATCAATAAGAAGCGTGTCATTGACGAAACCGTTGAGTGGGCGCTTAAGTCTGCGGCTTTATGGGATGAAGTGAAAGATCGCCTCAATGAGAGTGCACTTGGTCTGTCAGGAGGACAGCAACAGCGTCTGGTTATCGCGAGAACTGTGGCTGTAAAGCCGGAGGTCTTGTTGCTTGATGAGCCGGCCTCGGCCCTTGACCCTTTGTCGACATTGAAAATCGAGGAGCTGATCCACGAACTCAAGGATGAATACACCATTGTGATAGTGACTCACAACATGCAGCAGGCCGCGAGGGTTTCAGACTATACTGCTTTCATGTACATGGGAGACCTGATTGAGTTCGGTAGTACTAACCAGCTGTTTACCAATCCGGTTTCGAAACAGACAGAAGACTACATTACTGGTCGCTACGGGTAATCGAAAAGTGCCTGAGTCTAATGACAGCAAGGCACAGGCGCTTGATACAGATAGCCAAGGTTTAGAAGAATTTGACGCCGGCGCTTATGTCGAAAGGATAATAAATATGGCTCAAAATAGTGATGTCCATTTGCAACATATTTCCCAGCAGTTCAATACTGAATTGCGGGACTTACGAAATCATGTCCTGGTGATGGGCGGATTGGTTGAAAAACAGGTTTCCGATGCCACCCTGTCTCTGGTCAACGCCGACACTGAGTTGGCTCAGTTCGTCCGCCAGACTGAGGATGATATCGACAAACTCGAGGTAACAATCGACGAAGAATGTACCCGGGTCATTGCACGACGTCAGCCGACCGCCAGTGATTTACGCTTGGTGATGGGGGTGGCCAAAATGGTCAGTGATCTCGAGCGTATCGGTGACGAAGCGGAAAAAATTGCCAAAATCGGTATCCGTCTTACGGAAGAAGGTCAGGCACCCAGAGGCTATGTGGAAGTTCGCCATATCAGCAATCATGTGGGGCAAATGGTGCATGATGCGCTCGATTCCTTTACCCGTTTTGATCTGGATCTGGCTCTTCGGGTCATGAAAGAAGATAAAGCCGTGGATACAGAGTATAAGTCGGCGATGCGTTCGCTGGTCACGTTCATGATGGAAGACCCGAGAAATATCACCGGCATCCTGAATATCATTTGGGTGCTGCGTTCTTTGGAAAGGATTGGTGACCACTCACGTAATATATGCGAACACGTGATTTATATGGTGAAGGGCAAGGATGTTCGCCATGCTTCTCTGGAGAAAACCGAGCAGATTATCGAAGAAAGACGATAGTCTCAGGGATAAGAAAAGGCGCCATCAGGCGCCTTTTTTTGTGCACGGGTTTGTGTACGAAAGAAAGAATTATGCTTCTGAAGTCTTGCGACGGGATCTTAAACCTAATCCAAGCGCAGCTACTCCAAGAACCGCCAATGAACCGGGTTCAGGGACAAATACAGCGCTGACATCACCAGTAACAGTTTGGGTGCCGGTAGGATCAAAATTATCGAAGTCACCGTCAACGTTGACCCTGATATAGAATGGGTCCGGCTTGAGGAAATAGTCCGCTCCCTTACCACCGTTGTTTTCGTCACTCAGAACAACGTTTTCAAATACCAGGTCGAAGAATCCCCCAGCAGAGGTCAACAAGCCGGTACCGGTGCCCAACTGGAAGGTCGAGGCCAACAGGAAGTCGTCACTGTCGTTTGACAGAGAAACGTTATCCAACGCTGTGGCTCCCAGCGATCCCAAAGTGTCGTTGTTTCTGTCCAGGTACAATTCGACAGAACCGCCGGTGGCGTTAAATTGGGTGATATCTGATGTAACCGGGCTGATAGTTCCCTCAGACTTGAAGATCGCATAAATCATATACGAGTCCCCAAGAACAGAGTCGTCTGATCTGTCATCGGTGCCGTCATTTGAGAACAACTGTCCCAGTGTTGCAAAACCTGTGGTCTGGAATCCGCCGTTACCATCGAAAGTAAGTTTCTCTGAGTAGCCACCGTTGAATTTGTCGACAGTCAATTGAGTTCCGCCATAGGGGGTCTCATCAACTGTGAAATCCAGAAATCCTGCATGTGCTTGCAATGAAGGGAGTGCGAGAAGTGAGGTTATTCCAATCGTTAATGCACTTCTTTTTAACATTGAATCGCTCCTTAATTACCAATGTATGTTTATGTGTGCGCGAAACCTAGCGCAAGTCTCGTACCGACTTAAATGGAATATAAACTAATTCAATAAGATATAAATAGTTATAAAAAATCATCTTTAAGATTGTGTAAAGAATACTGACGAATAAGTGTTGAATTCTTATTTCTCTGTAAAAAATCCTGAAAAATGAAATGGATGAGCTTAACCGCTCCGATTACGATGCATTCTAATTTGTTGGATTTTGTAAGCTGAGCGCCCCCAAACCTTCTGAGCATTGATGCCGTGACTATACTGAACAATATGTGATCAAACGCATTGGACAGGAGGTTTGTCATGATTCGCCGTTGGTTGTCCCTTGTTGGATTGATCAGCTTATTGCTGACAATCAGTATTTCTGCATGGGCATCGACCGGAGACTCTGTCCGTTTGTCCTCAAAAATTCTGGCCCAGAGTGGGCTTGCTGACCTGCTCACCCATTATCCTGTTATCGTCAAAAATGGATTGCGCCATAATGTTCGCCGGGTAGGGATGCCGGAAAAAGTGGCGCGGATGTTCGAAAATGCAGTGGACGTTACTTATGACATTGGTGCGGTTAATGCTGAGGTTTTGCAAAGAATAGAAGCGGGTATGTCGGATCAGCAGATGAGAGAGGTGTTGCAATGGTTCCGTTCACCTATCGGGCAGAAAATCTCTCAGGCAGAGCTGAGCGTGATTAATGACAGCGAGTATGCCAGCCTTCAGCAGGAGTTGGATGAGTTAGCAAAACAGTATGCCGGATCTGACAGAGAGCAATTATTTCCAGCTTTTGATCGTGCCACGCGTGCCACAGAATCCATGCTGGATAATGCCATTGCCGTGGAGTTGGCCATGGCTGCCAGCCTCACAGCTCTGGTAAGAAACGCAGATCTCCCTGACTTCAGTGAGCTTAAGGCATTAGTATCAGAGCGCCGGATGCTGTTACGTGGCCAGGTGGGCCAGCAGGTATATATGAACTATCTGTATACCTACCGTGACTTGTCTTTGCAGGAACTGCAGAAATATATCGACTTTGCCCGTTCCGAAAACGGTAACCGTTTTTTGGAAGTGGTTAACAATGCGGTATTTGATGTATTGGAAGAGCATTCAGCCAGGTTGGGCCACAAGTTGAATCCGGCGTTTGGCGAGAGCTGAACAAAAAAACTCATTCACCGGCTGGGAGGAGGTGAGAATGCCGGTGAATGAGGCTTGGCGTAGCTGCAAGCACACAAGCCAATGCGGCCTGATGTGTTTTGCTGTTATGCAGGATCACTATAATCCTCACGTTCCAGGGATTGGTTGACTCAGGTCAAGTTGATTCACTTAAATGACACTTTGTACCTCCAAGTAATATCTAATCCCTCCCCATTTCGATAGGGTCAATCTCTCTATAGGGATACTTGCACTAGTGGCTGTGCTCTATCTACAATTTTACGCTTTGCCGTAATTGGGCAGTACTTTCCGGCACACCAAAGGCAAGGACTGTTGAGATTTCACAGGGCCTCTAGTCAAACCCACTCTACTTACTCAGGAATGATCGCATGAAGTGGCTATGGTTACCGTTAGGTTGTTTGTTTGCAGGTATTTTGACAGCGTTTCCGGCGGCTGCCTCCAGTGGGGGGATTGAGGTGCTGGATGCGACCGGGCATGCCCTGGGATGGGTGGCGGTGGGCGTGTTTGCGTTGGCTTATATTGCAGTCATGGCGGAAGAAGTTCTGCATTTGCGTAAGTCTAAGCCGGTGATATTCGCCGCTGGTGTCATATGGGTTCTGGTTGCCGTCATGGCGCAAAAGATGGGGATGTCGGCGGACGATCTTCACGAGGCTGTCGCCCACAACCTGCTGGAATATGGCGCTCTGTTTCTCTTCCTGTTAGTGGCGATGACCTACATTAACGCTATGGAAGAGAGGCATGTCTTTGAAGCGCTGCGATCTTTTCTTGTTCTCAAAAACCTGAGTTTTAGAAAGTTGTTTTGGGTGACTGGTGCGTTAGCGTTCTGTATCTCTCCGGTGGCTGATAACCTGACGACCGCGCTGTTAATGGGAGCCGTGATCATGGCGGTGGGCGGGACCAATAAAGGCTTTGTCTCCATTGCTATGATCAACGTGGTGATTGCCGCCAATGCCGGTGGTGCATTCAGCCCATTTGGTGATATTACGACGTTGATGGTTTGGCAGTCCGGTCTGGTTAAATTTGAGGAGTTCTTTGAACTCCTGGTTCCTTCCCTGGTGAACTTCCTGGTTCCCGCACTGATCATGAACTTCTTCATTCCCCGGGGGGCTCCCAAAGGGGAGGGTGGTTATGTGCCCATCAAACGGGGAGGGTTGCGTATTTGTTTGATGTTTATCTCCACGATTGCGCTGGCGGTCTGTTTTGAGCGCTTTTTCCATCTCCCTCCTTTCCTTGGCATGATGACCGGTATGTCGGTGTTGATGTTCTTTGCCTTTTATCTGCGTAAAACCGGCACTGAGGCTGACGATATCCAATTCGATATATTCCGTCCGGTAGCCCGGGCGGAGTGGGATACATTGCTCTTCTTTTTTGGGGTGATTTTCTGTGTTGGTGGTCTGGCTTATCTTGGTTACCTGCAAATGTTGTCCCACCATATGTACGACGCCTGGGGGCCCACGATGGCTAATATCGCTGCGGGAACCATTTCCGCTGTGATTGATAATATTCCCGTGATGTTCGCCATACTCTCTATGGGGCCGGACATGGATGTGACGCAATGGCTGTTGATTACCCTGACGGCAGGAGTGGGTGGCAGTCTGTTGTCCATTGGTTCTGCCGCCGGTGTGGCGCTCATGGGGCAGTCCAAGGGGCAGTATACATTCATGACTCACTTAAAGTGGTCATGGGCGGTAGCGTTGGGCTACTGCGCATCTATCGGTGTGCACTTGATGATCAACGGTTGAATAAACAAGGCATTGGCGACAGAGTTCTCATTCCTGTTCAGGACCAATTATGTCAGGCAAGCCAGGGTGCTAGGATGGCTCGGTAATCGTTAAGGGATAGAAAATGACAACCGATGACCTGGCTCCGGAGGCAATCGAGGTCGTGGCAGACGATGCCGTGTCCTCGATCATGCAGCTCTATAGAGCTAAAACGCCAGATGACAGTCCTGAAAATAATCAGAGGATTTCCCCTGTTATTCTTGGTATGCCGGCGATGGGAGTTCGTTCCGGCTATTACGAATCTCTTGCCAGGAATTTTCAGGCGCTGGGAATGCATTATGCCTGCGGAGAGCTGCGTGGTATCGGCAGTAGTTCCATTCGAGCCTCTCGCAGAACCAACTTCGGTTACCTGGATATGATTAACCGGGACTGGCCGGCGTGTGTTGAAGCGCTCAGGCTTCACTGTCCTGGTTCGCCCATATGGTTGTTGGGACATAGTCTTGGAGGGCAGTTAAATGCTCTTTACACCGCCACACACCCGGACCAGATCAGTGGCATGATTCTGATTTCTTCATGTACGGTTTATTACCGCAACTATCCTCACCCTATTCGGCTTTGGCTGTCTTCCCAGGCATTAAGAGTAGTAGCGGAGTTAAACGGATATTTACCGGGCAAGCGAATTGGCTTTGCCGGAACGGAAGCACGTCGGGTTATTCGAGATTGGGCCAGAAATGCACGTAATGGGGATTACCGGATAGAGAACAGTCCCCTCGATTACGATAAGCTGTTAGGCCGAATTCGGCATCCCGTGTTGGGGGTCTCACTCGCCACGGATGACATGGCCCCCAGAAGAGCGGTCGACCACCTCTGCCAGAAAATGGAAATGGCAAAGGTGGAACGTTGGCACTTTGAAAATGGCGAGCTGACAAGCCAATTGCTGGACCATTTCAACTGGGTTAAGCATTCACAGGAGCTGGTTACCCGGATAACGGCCTGGATGACGTCGCAGAGTGTTGTCTAGACCTTGAGTTTGTCAGTGTAGGGAGGCCATCCCATTGGTTTGCCCGCAAGCACATGCAAGTGAAGGTGGAAAACCGTTTGTCCGCCATGTTCATTGCAGTTCATGACAGTGCGGTAGCCGTCATCAGCGAACCCCATGGACTTGGCCAGCTTGGCCGCCACCAGGTATAAATGCCCCACGATTTCCCGTTCGGATTCCGCAATATCATTAATAGTGGCAATGGCTTGCTTGGGGATCACCAGAAAATGAACCGGTGCCTGCGGGTTAATATCTCTAAATGCCAGACTCAGGTCGTCTTCATAAATAATGTCAGCGGGAATCTCCCGATTGATGATCTTGGTGAATAGTGTCTCTGACATGCTGTAATCCTTTTCTTTGAGTTGTGCTATCGCTAGTGTTCTTTGGGTGGTGCTATCGACAAGTGTTCTCTGGATTGTGCAATAGGCCGCCCACTTTGGGCTGCACTATCAACAGTGCGCCAAGTTACGACAGGCCCATAGCATATTTGAGTACCTGCCGCTTTGCGGGTTTCAAATGACCGGCGGCCGTCAGCCCCAGGTTTCTGATCAGTTTGACCGGTGCCAGATCGTTGCTGAAGGTATAGTAGAAACCGTCCATCAACGTCATCATTCTGAAGTTCGCAGGTCTTCGGTTGTTCTCATAGGCTGCCAGGCACTCCGGGTTTCCTGGATCACCGGAATCCTGCACTGCCTTTAGAATCCCGTCTGTGAGCACTTTTGCGTCCTGAAAACCGAGGTTAACACCTTGGCCCGCCAATGGATTGATCGTGTGCGCCGAGTCTCCGGCCAACACGACTCTCCCTCTGTAGTAATGTTGCGCGTGACGTTTGACCAAGGGAAAACTGCCACGTCCGAGAATTTGCCTTACTTGGGGCAATGACTCCGGAAATTCTTTATGGATTGCCCGAATCAGTGCTTCCTCGTCCATGGCGAGCAATGTTGCCAACCGGTCAGGATGGTCGTACCAGACCAGAGAGGCATGGGTTGATCCATTGATAGAGGGCAGTGGAAGATAGGCCCGGGGACCATGAGAAGTGAATTCCTGCCAGGTGATGTCCTGGTCCGGTCCATCTGTAACAACAGAGATGACCATAGCATGCTGGTTGTAGGCATCGCTGGTCAGCCCAAGCTGAGCTTTTTGCCTGACAGTTGAGTTAGCCCCGTCGGCGCCGATAACCAACTTGGTTCTTAGTGTCTGTCCATTGCTGAGTTTGACGTCAACACTGTGTTCTGAAGTCAGCAAGTCGTTGACCTGAACATCTTCAAAAACGGTAACATTCTCTGCCGGCTGCCACTGTTGTTGTAAAGCCAGCTGGATCACCCTGTTTTCCACGATATAACCAAGGTGAGAAGCGCCTACTTCCTCGGCGTTGAACTCGGTACGGTTAGGTTGCCCGGGGACCAGAACATTCACCAGATCAGGGAGTTTCTCCCACACGGCAAGTCTTCGGTAAGGCTGGCTGCGCATAGCCTGCAGAGCGCTCCAGGCATTGATGCCTCGCAGGAAGTTTTCGCTGCCGTGATTCAGGGCTGACACTCGTAAATCCGGCATAGCCTCTGGATCAAACGGTTGTGGAAGTTTCTTTTCGATGACCCCGATTGAAAGATTTGTCTGTAACAAGGCGGTTGCAACGGCGCCACCAACCATACCTCCGCCAACAATGACAACATCAAGTTCCTGCGGGGGAGTCGAATCTGAAGTGGGCGAAATTGAAGTAGGTGAGTGTGTATCTGACATAACCGGACTCAAGAGTAAATCTGGCCTAATGATAGGGGTTATCAATCGATTTGCCCAGAGGGGCTATCGAGGAGATAGGGTAGGCAGCTCGATGAGCTAGAGCAAACAGAAGGAAGACCAGAAGAAGATGGGACAGAAAAGGTGAATCTCGACGAAGTGGACGACGAAACTCAGGGCAGCCTGTGGCCTGCCAATTTAAAAGCGGCAGGACAGGCTGGAATGGCCGATGTCTTGTCAGGCGTGTCTATGAACCTGCAGGCGTCCCAAACGATGGCGTTGAAGCGGTGGGGTTGCAGATGGTTTGACAAAACCTTCGGTGATAGAAATTGGTTTAACCAGATCTGTGTAATCCGACATGGACATGGTCAGAGTCTCTGAATGGGAGCCGGCGCTGAAAGAAATATTCTCTAATTCGCGCAGCTCTTCATCCATATAGACCGACATACCATAAAGATTACCAAATGGTGGCATAGCACCGAGTTCGCACTCAGGAAAGGCATCCTGGAATTCCTCTTCATCGGCCAACTCGATAAAGTCTGTACCCATTGCCCTGGATAAACGGTCCCAGCGAATACGGGAGGTCGCCGGCATTACTGTCATGGCCATTTTGCCATCCATCAGGATAATGACGGTTTTTGCCAGCATTTTTCCGCAGATGTGCGCAGACTGCGCAATTTCCTGGGCGGTATAGGCAGGTGAATGCTGTGTCAGGACATAACGTACCTGATGAGCATCGAGAAAGTTCTTTAATGATTCTACCGGCATAAGGCACCTCCCGCCTGGTAAACAAACATTCTCTTGTACATACCTGCCTCAAAGACAGGTAACTTGCCGGCCCGGACGTCATGCTGATACCGCACCGGATCAATTTTCAGGTCCCTAAAATTTAAGATAGACCAGTTTTAATGGGCTGACCTGTCTATTCCGGTTATTTTTTGTGAACCAAGCTACAGTCAGAAAACAAAAAAGGGGTCCCTCAGGACCCCTTTGTCATGTCTCGAAATATTTGCTGCTACTGTTCGACGCGTTTAGTCGTGCTCACGTTGGCCACAACCCGGCGGTTGTCAGCTCTACCGGCAGCGGTGCCGTTATCAGCGACGGGTCTTTCCTCTCCATAACCAATGGCGTCAATACGTGAGGCCGCAATACCATAGGTATCTGTCAGGCTCTGTTTCACCGCATCTGCCCGGCGTTGGGAGAGTTGCTTGTTGTAGTCTGCATTGCCCCGGTCATCGGTATGACCTTCAATGACGACCTTGGTATCGGGGTATTCCGTCATGAATTTGGCCAGTTTGCTGATCTCTGAAGCATGCTCACCGGTAATTTCGGCTGAATTGCTGGCAAAATTGATCCCCAAATTCATGGATACGGCTTGTTGCAGAACAATTCGGCAGCCGCGATTATCGACTTTGGCCCCTTGAGGTGTGGATGGACAGGCATCCAGGCCGTTGGCTATGCCGTCTTTGTCTGAATCCAACGGACAGCCACGACTATCGACTTCTGCCTTAGCTGGTGTTCCCGGACATTGATCTTCATTGTCAGCCACTCCGTCATTGTCCTGATCGCCGACCACCGGGCAACCCACAGCGTCCACTGTTGTTCCGGCCTGAGTGTTTGGACACTCATCATCGGCATCCATGACACCATCGTTATCGGAGTCTCTTTCGATCTCACATCCTTCAGCATCGACCTCGACGCCATAGGTGGTATCCGGGCAGGCATCTTCATCATCATAGACACCGTCCCCGTCAGAGTCTTCCGGTTCAATGGAGTTGCCGCCCAGCATGGCGACCAGGCCGAGATTTAGCGTTGTATCCTTGGATTCGTCCTCTTCACCATAGACTCCGCGGACGTCCAGTCTTAAGTCCAATGCTTCACTGATTTCGTGTTTGATACCTGCACCAAGGTTGTACTGTGTTTCGTTCTGCTTGTTGCTGTTGGGGTAGTCGAAATCGTTGTGGGACACACCGCCGATGATGAAAGGCCTCCAAACATCATCGGTATTGAAATGGATGAGACCATCCAGGCGGTAAAATCTTTGATCTATTTCGTAGGAATTGTCATTATTGCGTTCCAGGTCTGCAATGCCTCCCACGACTTCGGCTGAAAAACGACGGTTGAAATCGTATCCCAGGCCCAGGCCATAGTTGGGATCGTCTTCCAACTGGCGCTCATGATCAAAAAACGTGTAACCCAGCAGGCCGGTTAAATAAGCTCCGGAATCCCGCTCCCGGGACCAGGTTGGAGATGATGCGAGCACGGCACCTGCCGTCAATAGAACAGTAAGGGTTTTCAGTTTCATAGTGACCTCTTTCCTGTGTTTCGCTACGGACAATTCTGCCTGATGCCAGTTCTGTCCGTGCCTTCCTGATTTTATTATTTGGTTTCCTGATAAAGGTGGACATCCCGTTGTGGGAATGGAATGGAGACACCTTCCTGATCGAACTTCTTCTTGACGTTTTCCTGCATGTCAAAGAACACGCCCCAGTAATCAGAGGTGGCCGACCAGGCTCTAACGGTCAGATTCACTGAACTATCGGCAAGCTCGGAGACAACGATAACTGGAGCTGGATCTTTGAGAATACGGGTATCTGCATCAATCAGTGATTGAATGACGCCTTTGGCCTTGTCGATATCATCACCGTAGCCAATGCCAAACACCATATCTACGCGGCGTGTAGATTCGGCACTGATATTGATCAACGGATTATTGGCCAGGTTAGAGTTTGGGATAATGACTTTGCGGTTGTCGGGAGTCATGAGTACTGTCGTGAAAATCTGAATCTCACGGACCGTTCCAATATAGCCTGCACCATCGATGACATCTCCAACCTTGAAAGGCTTGAATACCAGGATTAATACGCCGCTGGCGAAGTTCGACAGGTTCCCCTGCAGGGCAAGACCAACTGCCAGGCCGGCTGCACCCAGGACAGCGATAAATGACGTGGTTTCAATGCCTATCATCGAGGCCACACTGATCAACAGCAAGGCTTTCAGCATGACCGAGGCGAGACTATGGACGAACTTCGTCAGGGTCGGATCAAATTTCTTTTGCAGACTGTTATCGGCCAGCTTCAGCACCCTGTTGATGATCCACATACCGATAATCAAAGTCAGTATGGCAAGGATTAATTGGGGGGCATATTCGATGGTCAATTCGATGGCTTTTTGGACGTACTGATCGACATTGTCCATAGTTGCTCCTTGTATGGCAGTTGTCGGTATTATTGGTCTTTGAGGTTGTTATTGGTTGAGGACTTTCTTCCCAAGTTTATCAGAACCCTAGGACAAGCCAACTTTTTTGTTCACTGGCAAAACGTATAGTGGACAGGCAATAAACCAGGGTAATCAATGCTCATTTTGTGGTTGCAGAATACTTCCGCGGGGATCTGCATGTGGAATACGTAACGGACAGGTGAATCGACCACTCTTTCCTTGAGTGGTGAGAGCAAACCCATCGTCATATAATGCCGGTCTGAATATTGGTTAACCTTTAATATAAATCGATACCTGGCTAATAAAAATGATGCCCGGTGCCGTGCTCGGATGAATTCATAACGCAGTATTTGATATGTCAAAGACCCAATCCGAACTTTCCCTGGAACAGCGATTGCGGGAAACATTGCCTCATGGCCGTCTGCTTGCTACAAAATTGTCCCTGGCGCCGGAAGTTCAGCTTTACCTGTATGACCCGGAAGCAATGGACGGACCTCTGACTCATGATGAGGCGCAGGCAGTGGTGGCTGAGCCAGCCTACTGGTGTTTCTGCTGGGCCAGCGGTCAGGTTCTGGCCCGTTATATTCTGGACCATCCAGAGTTGGTGAAAGATAAGACGGTCATAGATATGGGGGCAGGCTCAGGAGTCGTCGCCATTGCCGCTGCCATGGCAGGAGCTAAGCGGGTGATTGCTGTAGATATTGATCCGGCATCGAGACACGCTGTAAAGGTCAATGCTGACCTGAACCGAGTAGCTGTGGAGGTGTCTGAAGGGCTCCCGGCAGAGGTTCACCCTGATGTCATTACAGCGGCGGATATTCTATATGATCGGGAAAATCTGGTGCTGTTGCCCCAATTCCGGCAAGGGGCCGCAAAGGTGATACTGGCTGACTCTCGGGTGAAGAACTTGCAGGTGGAAGGATATCAACAGGTCGCTACCATGGAGGCGACCACATGGCCGGATTTGAATGAATTCGAGGAATTTAATCAGGTGCGCATATATCTCACCTGAGCTGCTACCCTACTTAAGCAGTTATCTCAATGAGTGCTGGGCGTGCTTAGTGAAATATTGCAGGCGAAAAAAAAGGCAACAATTGTTGCCTTCTAACAAATAGGTCGATGACATCCTAGTCAACCAATCCTTGGTGTAAGCGCTGTCCTGGCGCTCGCATGATTCCCTAAAATAAGAGTCCCTTAAGCTTATTCCCTTATCCCTGCTTCCCTTCACATCATGTGAAGAAGCCATCCTGGAAAATCCGTCCTTGCCGTCCCTGACAGGAGTAACTATACCTGTCTTCATGTGACGTTTTTGTGACGGAATTTACTTATGCCGAATGATGGAGATAAAAGAGGCGTGATAAATATGTATAAAAATCAAATGGATAGTTAATTCTGCTGTTTTTGCGACGCGACTCGCACAGCAAGTTCTCACCTTTTCCTACATTGATGTGAGATATGTCTCACAAGGCGGCTGGAATATTTCTCAATCTCCAAACCCCCAATATTTTCCCTGGAATAAGGCAATAAAAAGCCGGCAGTATTTGCCGGCTGTACAGAGTGCTGAGCTGCCTCAGTAACGGCTTAGCTACCTCAGGAACCGTTTAGCTACCTCAGTAACAGTAACGATGTATCACTGCCACTGACCATTTTGGTGGTGTTGCTTCCCACAAAGAACTGGCGGATTCTTGAGTGGCCATAAGCACCCATCACCATCAGGTCAATATCGTGTTGTTTCTGGTAGCTTTGCAAAGTCTGCTGCACGTCACCTTCCAGCAACATTTGAGTGACATCAAAGCCTGCCACCGTAAGTTTCTGATTGGCATTGGCCAACTGCTGACGATGCTCCGGAGTATCCTGTCCCACCATGACCAGGTGGCAGGGCAATCCCTTTAACAGCGGGCTGGTGGAAACTTTTGACAGGGCCTTCTCCGCTGTTTCACTGGCATCATACGCAAACATGAAACGATTGGGACGAACGAAGCTTTGTACGGTGACCAGAATAGGCCGATGAACCGTTCTGACCACATTTTCCAGGTGTGATCCCAGGGTATGGGCGGTGATGTCGTGACCCTCGCCCAAGCGTCCCATGACAAACAGGCGGGTATCCTCTTCCTGTTCCAGAAGCGTTTCTACCAGACTGCCATGTCGCTGCTGCTTGCTGATATTGACGGCTCCGTCTTCCCGGGCTCTCTGCTCAGCCTGGTCCAGCATATGTTTGCCGTGTTCAAGAGCCAAACGACCACGTTGTTCGTCCAGAGCAGTTAGTTCCTCCAATAAATGCTCCCGGCTTCCCAAGCCAATATTGCCGGAAAGGTTGCCGGAGGAGGGAAATTCGCTTTTATCCAGAACATGCAGTAGTTTCAGGGGCGCATCCAGGCGTTCACTGGCCCAGGCTCCTGCGTCGCATACTGCTGTGGCGATGGCTGAGCCATCAATACAGGCAACGATAGTATTCAATATTCTTCTCCCTGCTATTTCTTAATGCCCGGCCATCATTTTTTCAACTTCTTCGGGTTTGTCGTGAACACCGAAGCGATCCACGATGGTGGAGCTGGCTTCATTCAGCCCGATGACCTTCACGTCAGTGCCTTCCCGGCGGAACTTGATGACCACTTTGTCCAGGGCGGACACAGCGGTGATATCCCAGAAGTGGGCGTCAGTGAGATCAATAGTGACATGTTCCAATACTTCCCTGAAATCAAATGCGTCAACAAATTGATCTGAGGAAGCGAAGAAGACCTGGCCAATGACGCGATAGCTTCTCTGGCCTTCACCGGTGGATTCATTTTTTACCAGCATAAAACGTCCAATCTTGTTGGCGAAGAACAGTGACGCCAGGAGCACGCCGACCAGTACGCCCAACGCCAGATTGTGGGTACCTACGACCACAGCGACCGTTGCAACCATCACGATATTGGTGGAAAGAGGGTGTTTTTTCAGGTTGCGGATGGAGTCCCACGAGAAGGTACCGATGGATACCATGATCATCACGGCGACCAGGGCGGCCATAGGGATTTGTTTGATCCATTGATCCAGGAACACGACCATGATCAGCAGGAACAAACCGGCGACAAATGTGGAGAGTCTGCCCCGGCCGCCGGATTTTACGTTGATCACGGACTGGCCGATCATGGCGCAGCCTGCCATGCCGCCCAGGAGACCGGCTCCAATGTTGGCAATACCCTGTGCTTTACATTCCCGGTTTTTGTCGCTGGGAGTATCTGTGAGGTCATCGACGATGGTGGCGGTCATCATGGATTCCAGCAAGCCGACCACCGCGAGGCCGATAGAGTAGGGGAAAATGATGGATAAAGTTTCAAATGTGAGAGGAACATCCGGCCACAGGAAAACCGGCAGCGTATCCGGGAGTTCGCCCATGTCGCCGACCGTTCGGATATCCAGGCCAAGTAAAATGGAAACAATGGTCATGGAAATGATGCATACCAGGGGGGAAGGAACCACTTTGCCAATTTTTGGCAGCAGTGGAAACAGATAGATAATCCCCAGGCCGGCGGCTGTCATGGCATATACGTGCCAGGTGACATCGGTCAGTTCTGGTAGCTGTGCCATGAAAATCAGGATCGCCAGGGCATTGACGAAGCCTGTCACAACCGAGCGTGAGACAAACCTCATCAGACTGCCCAGCTTGAGGAATCCGGCGCCGATCTGGAAAACCCCGGTCAGCAGTGTGGCTGCCAATAAGTACTCCAGGCCATGTTCCTTCACCAAGGTCACCATCAATAGGGCCATGGCACCTGTAGCGGCGGAGATCATGCCTGGGCGGCCACCGGTGAATGCTACGATCACCGCGATACAGAAAGAGGCATAGAGTCCGACCTTGGGATCAACGCCGGCAATAATTGAGAACGCAATGGCCTCTGGGATCAGGGCCAGGGCGACGACTGTCCCGGCCAACAGGTCTCCGCGGATATTGGAGAACCATTCTTTCTTCATTGTTTCAAGCATAAAGGATTAATACCCTGGCATTGTATCTGTGTGTTGTCTGTCATTTCCGCGCCAGAAAGAATTCAATTGGCTCGACAGTTGGCCAATTTAGGATTTTGGGATGCTTTTCCGGAGACGGCTTTGTGGGACTTCCGTGTGGAGGTTTGTCTGACTTCAAGACAATCAGGCTGGATGTGCATCAGGTGCAGCATTGTTATTGGTGTTTCCAGGCGATGTAACCAATTTGGCGCGTATTATACGTGACTGACCTTTAATGGCAATTAAGCAGAGGTATCAGTACGGGAGGATATCGGGGACGTTTTCAGCAGCCATTGGGTCAGATAGAAACCGATGACGATGCCAAGGGCGTCTGCCAGCAGGTCGGCAATACTGAAGCTTCTGTAAGGCAGAAACCATTGATGGATTTCCACCGCCAGGCCGTAGGCCAGCATGTAACCCGCCAGTACCAGGACAGAGCGTCGTGGGTGGGTAATTCGTAATAGGGAATATAACCCGATAAAGGCAGTGATATGAACCAGCTTGTCATTGATGGTGGCGACTGGCGTATACTCAACCGGGACAATGGCTGAGACATATCCCGCAGCCAAAAGAGCATATACCAACCATGCAGCCCAACGGGTGTCTCCCAACAGGTGAAGGCGTTGACGGAAGTTGTCTACAAGGTTCTGCATGAGGCGATCGTTGTCTATGAACAGGTGATGGTTGTCTATAGTTGAATTCAGGGGTTAGGAATCCAACAAAGGTTACATGGTTTCCCGGTGAAGTTATATCTATTTACCAATGAACTAAGTTTAAGAGTTCTGCGCGAGGGCAAGCTGCCGTTGGTTGCCATGCATGATTTACAGGATCCCTTCCTCGATCCGGCGATTAATACCCATATGCCTGAACAGGCGCCAATTTCAGAAACCGAGTTTCAAAATGAACTCAAGCGTCAGTATCAGAGTCTGTCTGAAGACATTCGCAGCATCGTAAGCTTTGATTATTTTGTCCAGGAAGCGGTTGGGCGGCGCCAGGAAATTGAAGCGGCCATGCAGGGGCGGCGTCGGGCGGTGCCCCAGTATGTGGATGTCGTTATGCAACAGAAGCTGGCAGTAGGCAGTCTTTATGAGCATATCCAAAGCCCTGAGTTATGGTGGGCTCAAGGTGGTCAGCATCGAGGAATGGCATTCGAACTTGATGTGGATGCTGCGCAACTGAGGGCAACCACCTATGAATCTCATCCCCAATACTTTGCTGCTGTCGGTTATTCGGCAGAGCGTCCAATGGATACCCATGAAGTAGCCACATCTTCAGCATTTACCCAGCGTTTTCGACCGCTGTTCCGAAAGTCTTCAGTGTTCAGTCAGGAGGGTGAGTGGCGCCTGGTGAGACTCATGACTGCCGCCAGTAAGACCAGTCAGGATGCTTTGGGAAGATCGCTTGGTTTGTTTCACTTTCCCCATAGCGCACTCACCGGCATTGTGTTCGGTTGTTTTACCCCTCCCGAAGAGATAGAGCATATCGTCTCGGCCATTCACTTGGATATGCGGTATCGCCATGTCAAACTATGGTGTTTGGAAAAGGACCCGGTACGTTTCCTGTTTCACCGGGTAGCCTGGGACTCGTAGGTCCTTGTGGCTAAACCTCTAGAGAATTCAAATTAAGTTCCGAAGGATGATGTATGAAGCCTTTTATGACGGGCATTGAGGATGTAGTTGACGGTTTTAAACTGATACGTGAACCCAAACTGCGATTATTTGTGATCATACCGTTAATCATCAATACGTTGGTTTTTTTCGGTTTTATTGCTTTGTTGGGCCATTATTTTTCCGGTTGGGTTGATGGCTTGCTGAGCTGGCTCCCAGATTGGGAATGGCTGGCATTTTTACGCTGGTTCTTATGGGTGGTGTTTGCGTTTCTGGTTATTCTGCTGGTGGCTTATGCCTTCGTGTTCGTCGCGACATTAATAGGGGCTCCCTTTTACGGATTACTGGCGGAGCAGGTTGAACGTCGTCTAACCGGCCAGCAGGTGAGTGAAGATACTCCTTGGTCCCAGGTGATCAAATCTATTCCGCGGAGCGTTGGCCGTGAAATTGCCAAGCTGCTCTATTATTTACCTCGGGCACTGGGGTTGTTTATCCTAGGATTTATTCCGCCGGTTAATGCGGCCACGCCCTTCCTCTGGGCAATATTCTCAAGTTGGACGATGGCACTTGAATTCCTCGACTACCCTGCGGATACCCATGGAAAATCGATTGATGAACTTAAAACCTTCATGCGCCAGAATCGCGCCAGAACTCTGGGGTTTGGTTTAATTTCCTGGGGTTGTACTCTGGTTCCGATCTTGAATCTGGTCTCTATGCAGGCGAGCGTGGCCGGTGGAGTGAAATTCTGGCTCCAAGCGGAAGGTAAACTTAAAGACAAGGCGTAACCGTTTGATTTCGTGCAATTCTGCTCGAATCGGTCTAGCCTTAAACTATCCGGAAGTGTTAAAGAACGATCGTTTTTAATAACAACAGTGATCAACCGAGCGGACGTAGTTAAGGCATGTCAGTAAAAGTATTAATTGTGGATGACGCCAGTTTTGTGAGGGATATGGTTAAGCGTTCCATGCGCACCTATTTTCCTGATGCCAAAGTGGAGGAGGCCATTAACGGGCGTAAGGCACAGTTTATGATGAGCAAGACTCATTATGATCTGATTCTTTGCGACTGGGAAATGCCGGAAATGTCCGGTCTGGAGCTGTTGCAGTGGGCGCGTAAGCATGAGACCTATCAGAAGGTGCCCTTTGTGATGGTGACCAGCCGGGGAGACCGCGGCCATGTGGTTGAGGCTGTGCAGGAAGGCGTTTCCGACTATCTCTCCAAGCCTTTCAGCCCTGAAATGCTAGCCCAGAAAGTGGTTAAGCAGATCGGCAAGAAACTAAAACAAGCTCGTTCTCCACAATCCTCTTCTTCCACACTTGGCGGAGACTCCGCCAGTGTGCTGACAGGAGCATCAGATAAAGCCAAGCAGAGTCCGGCACCTAAAGTCACTGAAGCCTCTCTGACCGGTAGTGCCGCTTTGTTGACCGGGGACTCTGCCAAACCCGCCGCAGAAAAAACAGTCTCAGCAGCTAGCAAAAAGGCGCTGGCGCAAATCCGCTTTGCTGACTTCAACCTACCCTGCGTCATTAAGTCCATAACGTTGAATGAAGTGAAAGTGGTCGCCAGACGTGGTGAACGTTTCCCGATGATACTTGATCCAGCAGTAGTGGATATTGAAGTATCTGAAGGTGGAACGATCGAGCGAATCAACGGCTATGTACATATGTTGCAGGCGGTTGAAAAACGGGTGGATACGGACTTTATCAGTCTGGTGATTCGTTTTGTAGACGAAGATCCGGACAAAATGGCGTCATTGTCGAAGTTCATCGCCAGCTTCTAATCAACACAGAGCTATTAATTAACACAGTACTATTAATCAACACAGTGCTATTCAAGTCGAGCAAGTCTTGGCTTGTCTGGGTTTATCAATAGCCCTCTTCCACAAGTTCCTGGGGTGGTAAGGAAGGGCCTTAATCTTCTCGTCGAAATCCATTCTGACCAGAGTTCGAATCTATTGTTGCTAAAGATCGAAAGCTATTGGGCTTAAAGATCAAAAGCTATTCCGCTGCTGTGGAAGTTTCTGAGTGGTCTGACTGAATGACCCGTTTTATTGGGAAGTGACAGATAAATACACTTCCTTGTCCAATACGGCTTTGGATCTCCAGCTCTCCTTCATGATTGATCAGAACATGTTTGACGATGGCCAGTCCCAGTCCGGTACCGCCAGTTTCAGAGGCTCTTGAAGGGTCCGCGCGATAGAAGCGTTCTGTCAGCCGTGGGATATGCTCGGGATCGATGCCGATTCCGGTATCTTGTACTGAAAAATGTACACCTTTGTCGTCCTCATACCAACGGACGTTAATTTCTCCATTGGCCGGCGTGTATTTCACGGCATTCAGCAGGATGTTGGAAAATGCACTCTGTAATTGAGTGGTATTGCCCTTCAGGTGGGCTTCGGAGGCGATTTCCAAATTGATGCGGTGCTGCTTCTCCGTATTCAGGGAGCGGGCATCATGGCAAATGGTGTGCAGAATGCGCTGGATATCCACGTCCTTTTGTACGAAATTCTGGCCGTCATTTTCGATTTTGGACAATAGCAACAGGTCATTGACCAGAGCTTCCATCCGCTGGGATTGTTGTTCCATTTGTCTAAGCGGCCGGCGCCAGCGTTCCGGTAACGAATCTGCATTATCGATCAGTGTTTCCAGATATCCGGTGATCACGGTCAGAGGTGTGCGAAGTTCGTGGGACACATTGGAAACGAAGTCTCTTCGCATTTGTTCCAGGCGATACAGGCGAGTGACATCCTGCACCATGATCAGACGATCATCTTCCCCGAACAGCGTGATCTGCACCTGCAGTTTGATATTGGGGTTGTTGGGGGCATTGATCAGCAATGGTTCCTGGTATTTTTTGGAACTGAAATAGCGCTTGAATATAGGGGTGCGGATCAGGTTATAAATCAACTGGCCACGGTCCGTGGGATGCTTGAATCCCAACATGCGGTCGGCGGCCTGATTCCACCAGTCCATGGCGCCCATGCTGTCGGTCATGACCACGGCATCACGCAGAGCATTGGTGGATTCCTGGATCCGGTTAATCATTGCCTGAAGGCGGTCCCGGGAGCGATAGTGGTCTTTTTGCAGACGATGGATGCCGTCGAAAATTTCACCCCAAAGTCCGGAGCCCTCAGGCGGGATAGTGATTTCGCTCTGGTATAGCCAGGAATGCAGGCGGAAAGCCTGATAGAGCGTCCAACAGATGTAGCCCCCGAGTACGACTACCAGTGTCCAGGCAACTTCACCAATGACCAGACCCAGTACAAAGGCAAAGGCAAGACACATCAACACCAGGCGGATGTAGTGACTTGCTTTTCTATTCATATAGATATTGTTCGGTCGTCTTAACGCTCGTGTTTCGCGGTCAGCCTGTTATAACAACGGCTGGACTACGGCGCTTTGGTGGAAAAGCGATAGCCGGTTCCCCGCACGGTCTGAACCAGATGATCGTGATGGGGCTCCAGAGCTTTGCGCAGTCTTCGAATGTGCACATCCACCGTGCGCTCTTCGACATACACGTTACCACCCCATACCTGGTCCAGCAATTGACCGCGAGTATATACACGTTCCTGGTGTGTCATAAAGAACTGTAGCAATTTATATTCGGTGGGGCCCATGTTCAGAGCATCGCCACTAGCGGTAACGCGATGGCAGACAGGGTCCAGTTTCAGGCCGTCAACCTCAATGGGGGTTTCCATTCCCTGGACGGCTGTACGGCGAAGTACGGCTTTCAGGCGGGCGACGAGTTCACGAGGGGAGAAGGGTTTGGTGATGTAGTCGTCTGCGCCGACTTCCAATCCCTGAATTTTATTATCCTCTTCTGTTTTAGCTGTCAGCATGATCAGAGGAATTTCGGATGTGCTTTGATCCCGTTTCAGACGTCGCGCAAATTCAATGCCGCTGACACCGGGTAGCATCCAGTCCAGAAGAATCAGGTCAGGTTTCTGATCTACGATCAGAGAGTGGGCCTCCCGGGCATCTCCCGCCTCCAGATAGTCGTAATCTGCCATCTCGAGTGCGACGGCGATCATTTCCCGGATCGCAGGCTCATCATCCACTATGAGTACTTGTTTGCTGGCCATGCAAAAACACCTATTAAATACCGTCAGAAAACTGTTGCCGGATTATTACAACGGTGATTTGTTACAAGTATATGACAGGTGCCGACAAATGTGTCTTTTTTGTCATGGAGAATGCTCCGGGAGTTGGTTATTGGAGCACCAGATAGTCCACCACCAGGCCAATAAAAATTGCCATGCCGACCCAGTTATTATTGAGAAAAGCTTTAAAGCACTGGTCGCGGTCACGATACCGGATCAAGTGTTGCTGATAGACAAAGAGAACTGCAGCAACAATCAGTCCCAAGGTATAAAAGACGCCCAGTTCAAGGCGCTGGCCCACGATCGCAAGGATTGCCAGTGTCATTACCTGGAGAATCGCAACGATGATTTTGTCAGCGTCCCCAAAAAGAATGGCGGTGGATTTGATCCCGATTTTTATATCGTCATTACGATCCACCATGGCATACATGGTGTCATAGGCTACTGTCCACACCACTGTGGCGGTGTAAAGCAGCCACACTTCTTCAGGAAGCGTATTGATTTCCGCTGCGAATGCCATCGGTATGGCCCAGGCAAATGCCGCTCCAAGCACAACCTGTGGCAGGTGGGTGTGGCGCTTCATGAAAGGATAAACCGATGCCAGCGCTGCCCCACCGAAAGCCAGAAGGATGGTAAAAATATTGGTAAACAGAACCAGAATAAATGCCATTCCCAGCAGCGCCACAAACAGTATCAAGGCTTCTTTGGAGGATACCTTGCCGGTAGCCAACGGCCGGTTTTTGGTTCTTTCCACATATCCGTCAAGACGACGGTCGGCAAAATCATTGATAACGCAGCCTGCCGAGCGCATGAGGAAGGTTCCGACGGTGAAGATCACCAGATTCTTAATGGAGGGAATGCCCTTGGCCGCAGCCCAAAGTGCCCAGAGCGTGGGCCAAAGAACAAGATAAATGCCGATAGGTCGATCTACCCGCATAAGTTGTAGGTAAGTTTGCCAATGTGCTGCTTTGGCAGGTTTTGCGATCTGAGTCTCGGGTGCTGAAGCCATAATTATTGGTAGAAAACCGAAATCAATGGAAAGATGAGTCGTGACTGTAGTTTAAGCAACTCTGCTTCAATTTTTAAATATTAATGGATTTTGCCTGTCTGTCAGGTTTCGGCTTCCTGGCATTGTTCGTGGCTGATGATACGCGGGGTAAAGAATTCGCAGACCAGCAAAGGTTTGTCACCAAGGTAAAAGACTGAGCGCCGACCCCAGCCGGAAAGAGGTTCACCTGGAATCAACTCGCCTTTGAACAGGTTGTGGTACTGAGTGAGTTCCAGGGGGCCTCGCTCCATGTCGGGGGCGTTAAACAGAAACGCTCCAAGAGGTTTGTTTCCAAGATGCGCCAGACGCCGTGCCGATCCTGATAGCGTTGCATTGGGAACGATGCTCCGTGCGTAAACCCAGGGCTGATCGAAGCAAATCAAGGCCACTTCCCTGATAATGCAGGATTGACGCTGAGTCAGGCCCAAAGCCTCCAACTCTGTGGGTAATGGAAACCCGTTCCGCTGACTGATCACCTCCACCCGGAAATCGCCGTCGCTGGTCTCTATCAGGCGCTTGGTCAGCGAACCTCTGTCCAGCACCCAATCACGCCAGGGAGAAGGCAAGACATGTTGGGGGACTCTTTGGAAGTGATGCCAGTGTAACTGGCGTAACTGTTCTTCAACAAACATAGGATCCACAAAATCGGGCGGAGAGGCGGCTATGTTACGGAAACTGATGGCAAAATTCATCCACCCAGCAATTTATTCTCTGCCTGTTCCACCTGTTGGGCTGATCCATGCAGAATTAACGTATCTCCTGGCTGAAGTTCCAGAATCTGCTGCGGAGTCAGTTCCTCTTTGTCCCTGTGGACGCAGTCTATGACGCACTCTCCGAGTTTCAGGTTAGCCAGGGACTTGTGGCAGGCATAAGCGCCTTCAGGCAGGGTGACCGCATGGAGTTTTTCCAAAGGCACCCCTTCTGCATTAAGCAATTGTGAGTTCACTCCAGGATAATAGCCATGCAGGAGCTTGTAGCGATTGCGTCGGGCTTCTTCGATCTGCCGGTGAATCGTTCTGGGGGAAGTTCCCATTAATGCCATCACCTGACTTACCAGCATTAATCCTGCTTCGAGAATTTCGGGCACGACTTCGGTTGCTCCGGCCTCTTTGAGTCGCTCAACCTGACTGTCGTCGGTAGTGCGCACGAGGATAGGGACGTCGATATTTTCCTCACGCACCTGTTGAATCACCTTCAGGCTCTTATCCACATCGTTGTAGGTGATGATCAGGAGTCGCGCCCGACTCAAACCCAGAGCCTTGAGAATATCCGCCCGGCGGGAATCTCCGTAGTGTATCGGCTCTCCTGCGGCGCTAGCCTCCTTGACCCGGACTGCATCATTGTCGATAGCCACCAGTGGTGAATGGCTTTGTCTCAGGAAGCGGGCCACCATTTGCCCTACGCGACCAAATCCGCAAACGATTGCATGATTTTCCAGCTCAGCACAGGCATCTGTAATGGAATCGATTCTTGCTTCCCGGCTGCTGGATTCGACTTTCGGTGTTTTTGAGCTGAGCTTGCGTGCCAGTGCTACCAGGGCGGGAGTCAGAGTGATACTCAGAATAACCGTTGAGATGACGATGGCTCCAAACTGTTTGGAAACGATCCCATGACGCTCGCCCAAAGCGAACAGAGCAAAACCGAACTCACCGCCTTGAGCCAGATACAGTCCGGTTTTAATGGCGGTCGGGAGATCTCGCCGAAACCGAAAGGCCAATAATCCGATAATCAGGGATTTCAGGGCTATCAGCAGGAAAGTGAACAATAGTATCCAATGCCAGTTACGCAGAACCTCGGAAAAATCTACGATCATGCCGACGCTGATAAAGAACAGACCCAGAAGAAGATCCCGAAATGGGCGTATGTCTGCCTCAATCTGATGTTTATAGTGAGTTTCCGAAAGCATCATGCCGGCGATAAACGCCCCCAGCGCCATGGATAGCCCAAAGCTGTGGGTGAGGGCTGCCGCCAGCAGCGACACCATCAGCACCGTCAGCACAAAGAGCTCGTCCGAGCGGGCCTTGGCCACCTCGTTGAACAGGACGGGAAGGAGGTATTTGCCCAAAGCCAGCATCAACGCAAACAGCAGCAGTCCTTTGCCAAGAGTTATGGCTAGTGCGAGCAGAAAAGACGAATCGCTTTCCCCGGCCAGAAAGGGGACCAGAATAAGAAAGATCACTGCTGCGAGGTCCTGAAACAGGAGCACGCCCATGGAAAGAATCCCGTGAGATTGTCCCAGCTCATTACGGTTGACCAGTTCCTTGCTGACCACCGCGGTTGAGGAGAGGGCCAGGGCTCCTGCCACAATAATGGCTTCTTCCTGACTGGCGTTGAACAGCAATGCAATGCCATAGACCAGTAAGCTACTGATGGCTACCTGCCATCCTCCGAGACCGAAGACCACTTTGCGCAGGGCGAGCATTTTGGCGAGAGAAAACTCAAGCCCCAAAGAAAACAGCAGGAAAACCACACCAAACTCGGCCAGTATCTGGATCTGGTCCAGATCACTGACCCAGCCCAGGGCTGATGGTCCGACAGCAAGACCTACGGTCAAGTAGGCCAGCACAGGAGGGATTTTGATGCGCCGGAATGCGGAAGATACGATGACTGCCGCAGTGATCAGTAGCAGAAATTGTCCAAGACCGGCGTCGTGCATACCTGTGTGGTAATCCTGTCAACGGGAGAAAGTTATAGCCCTTTTACTGCATAAATACCGGGGGCATTGCGCCAATACCCTTTGTAATCCATGCCGTAACCGAAAAGATAACGGTCGATAACTTCGATACCGGTAAAATCACATTTCTGGCCGGGATAGGATTTGCGGTCATGCATTTTGTCTACCAGAACCCCGGAATACACTTCCTTGGCGCCACGCTGCTGGCAATATTCGGTGATCGCTTTGAGTGTCGTGCCTTCATCCAGAATATCATCCAAAATCAGCACCGTCCGGCCTTCCAGGCTTTCGGTGGGCTCAACTTTCCAGTCAAGGATACCGCCAGTGGTCTGCATCCTATAGCGGGTGGCGTGAATGTAGCTCAGTTCCAGAGGGAAGTTCAGCAAGGGCAACAGCTTACCTGAAAATATCAGACCACCGGTCATGACACAGTAAACGATCGGATTTTTGTCCGACAGCTTATCTGTGATAGCCGCTGCCATGTTGGTAATAGCCTTTTCAACCTCCTCTTGGGAATGCAGGCAATCTGCTTCGTCGAGGACCTGTTGCATGTTTTCAGTGGTTTGTGCCATTGCTCGGTTTCGTACTCTTATGTATTGAAGTATTTAGCAGCCTTGGTGCTGAAAGTCGTGACAGCGTGGTGCGCCAGCCCGCGTTTCGCTTTCTGATGCTTCTCTGTTCGAGGAGACTGTTCGGGCAGCTTCCTGCACTCTTTTCAGAGCCAACACTGATTTTAAAGACGCATAGTATAGCCAGATTGACTTGAACTCCGTAACCTCAGCCCGTATAAATGCCTTTTTTATTGGATCCTAGGTATTAACAGGGTAAGAAGCATGCGTAAATGGCAATGTGTGGTTTGTGGATTGATTTATGATGAAGCTCAAGGATGGCCGGAGGATGGTATTGCTCCAGGCACCCGTTGGGAGGATGTGCCCGAGGATTGGGTTTGCCCTGATTGCGGAGTTGGCAAAGAAGATTTCGAAATGATTGAAATCGGGTGAGCCGTTTGTCGGTTATCCGGTGATGAAGGCCCACGCCTGAAGACACTCATACAGATAAGTAAATTTAATCCGCCACAGGAAAGGTTATGGCTTTGACAGATACACCTATCGTCATTATTGGTACCGGTTTGGGGGGCTATTCCCTGGCTCGGGAGTTTCGCAAACTCGACAAGGAATCCCGGGTACTGATGATCACGGCCGATGACGGTCATTCCTATTCCAAACCCATGTTGTCAAACGGGTTTGCCAAGGGTAAATCGGCGGATGATCTATCTATGGCCGACCCTGGAAAAATGGCGGAGCAGCTCAACATTGAGGTGCGAACTCATACAACCATTACCGGCATAGATTCGAACGATAAGGTTCTTTGGATCGGCGACGAAGCCCTTCCCTACAAGAAACTTGTTCTGGCCTGGGGAGCTGACGTCATACATCTGGATTTAAAAGGGAATGCCGTCAGCCGGGTGAGATCAGTGAATGATCTGATGGATTACCGGGCCATTCGTCAGGAACTGGAGAATAAAAAGCGCATCGTCATTCTTGGAGCGGGTCTGATCGGATGTGAGTTTGCGAATGATCTGGTCCAGGGAGGCTATCAGGTGGAGGTCATTGCACCTTCTATGACAGTATTGCCGACGCTGCTGCCTGATGCGGCGGCGGAGGCCGTCAAACTGGGTCTGGAGCAGCAAGGGATTTCCTTCAGGCTTGGTCGTTTTGCCTCAGAAGTCAACGCCAGTGGCGAGGGTATTGAGTTGGTCTTGGATAATGGCGACCGGGTTGAGGCTGATATGGTGCTGTCTGCGGTTGGTCTGCGTCCACGGACTGCACTGGCCAGGCAAGCAGGTCTTATTTGTGATAAGGGAATTGTGACAAATCGCGCTCTTGAAACCAGTGCGCCTGATATCTATGCCATGGGTGATTGTGCCGAAGTGGATGGTTATGTCCTGTTGTATGTGCTGCCACTGATGGCCTGTGCCAGAGCGCTGGCAAAAACCTTGTCTGGGGAAAGGTCGGAAGTGGCATACGGAGTCATGCCCGTGATTGTTAAAACTCCGGCTTGCCCTGTTGCCGTTTGTCCACCTCCGGCAGATGCTGAAGGTGGCTGGGAAATTGAGAAGGACAATGATCTGGATGTCAAAGCTCTGTTTCGTGGTCCTGACAAGCAGCTGTTGGGGTTCGCAGTGACTGGTGCCAAAGTGCCGGAAAAACAGGCGCTAGCTAAAGAGCTGGCGCCCATTCATTCCTGATCGTCAGTTATTCGTTGACGATCAGAACCTCTACCCGACGGTTGGCTGCGCGACCGTCGGCGTTGTCATTGGATGCCACAGGTCTGCTTGGACCATAACCTTGTGTTGTTATCTTTTCTGGTGTGATTTTGCCAACGTTCGCAATAAACTCTCCGACATTGGCTGCACGCTCTTCAGAAAGTCGCTTATTCAGTAACTCATCTCCCCGGTTATCCGTATGACCGGAAACCTGAATTCCCGCATCTGGAAAGACTTCAATCGCATCAATGATTTTATTTATCAGAGGCAGGTTTTCCTGTTCGATTTCGCTGGAGCCGGAGTTGAATTTGAAGCCATAGGCGCGGATCAGGACGTTCTGTCCCTGTTGGTAAACCTCTGCTTCGGTAATGGCAAACAGCTTTCGAACAAACTCAAAACGGCGAAGGTTCTCCGCGTGACGACGTTTCTCCGCATCGGTTTCCATTTGGGCGGCCAAAACTTTTTGCTCCATCTCATGTTTCAGGGTTTCCATGGTGGCAGCGGATTCAATCTTCAGACTGCTTTCCCTTGCTTCAGCTTCGGTCAAGGCCTGACGCAGCGCCAGTTTTTCAGACAGGATCTGGTTGAGACTGCGGTTGATGGTGGCATTGACCTCTTCAGGTCCCTTGTTAAATGGAAGCTGGGTCAAAATGGGTTCAACCGCTCCTGATAACTGCTGCTCATGCCATAGCAGTACCTGTTCCAATGCATCAGGTTGCCCAGCGTATTTTTGAATCAAGCCTGCCAGCACTTCAGCATGCTCTACTGATGCAATTGCGGCGGAAGCTTCAGTTTCCGCTTGCTTGATTTGAGTTCGGTCCTGATCCAGAAGACTTGTCGCCTTATCCAGATGACTGGTTGCTATTTGCATGGTTGAGGGTGACAGCAGGGGGATTTCCCGCACGGTTGCCAACTGGATCGCCTGGCGCGCTTGACCGAGAATACTGTTCTTGATCGCATCAAGCTCCAATGTGAGATAGAGCTCTTCCAGGGCATGACGCTCATGCTCGTCTGCCTGGGCTTGAAGGTCGTCCTCAAGCTTGCTGGTCGTTGCCAGAAGTTGGGAGTCCGCCTCGGAAAACTGCGTTGGATATAGTGAGTCTGCGCCTGCCACCAAAGCCGCTGTGCGCGCGTCATGGATCGACGAAATCCTGGAGGCGACAGCCTGGCTGGAAGCGCGCAGCGCAGCTATCTGGTTGAGACCGGCTCCAGCGATTTTCCCTGCCTCTCCAGAATTGGAGCCGGAGGCGTTCAGAGATTTCTGGTAGAGCTTGGTAATCTCTTTGAATTGTTCTGGAGCAAACAAGTTGTGTTGCTCCTGCTCAGCTTGTTCCAGCGCTTGATATAGCTTTTCAACCTGTTCAGGGGTATTGCCCGGTGGCGGCGAAGTTGGACGGGGAGGAGCTGAGCTACAGGCAGCCAGAACCAGACAGAGGGTCAAATAGGTAGCGGTGGATAGAAGTACTGATTTCATCAGATTGACGGTCCGTTATTCTAAAATTTGCAATAACTTACGCATGCTGTGGCATTGCTGCAAGTTTGAGTTTGGATAAAAATTTTATTAAGAATTCCATTTCCAGCTTGTTATTTGTCAGTTCCTGACACACTATTAATTTGTGGCCAGGATGCTAGCAGGTAAAAAGGGTAAACAGATCTCCCCAAATCCTTCTCGGCCCCGATCATCATGCTTCACATCATGAAATGCCAGGACGGCAGTTGCTGCTTTTTGTAAAACTTCGTTTATTCAAAAAGGAGGAATCTGCAATGGCTCTTTTGTTCAGACTATATGGGCCAAAAGATCCTAAGCAAGATGATGATGAACCAAGAAAATCTGATATTCCTCAACAGGAAGCCAGCACCGAAAAGTACAGCACTAACCCACGTGTTGAATGGGAAATGAGTGCGGTCGCTGCGCTGAGAGTCAACTTTGTAACATCAGAAAATTAGTTCGTCATACCATTTGCCGGAATTACAGGTGCCAGCAGTATCGGCACCCTTTCATAGCTTAACTTCTTTTACACGCTACCTCTCGCATTCCACCCTTTTCCTACTCTATCTTTCAAATGCGTCTGCTTAAGCTGGTTTGGATGAGGCTCTTCTGGCCGCAAGACAGCTACGACAAAAACACTTATCCCCTTCCACAAATGGCTCATGATGACGTTCGTCATGAGGTAGCGAAAAACACCAGCAGGTAGATTTCCCTTTTTCCAGATCACATTGGGCTGGTTTTCCGCATCCTGGGCAGCAGTGGGTGTAGGCGTCAGGTATTTGTTTGCGTTGCTCGTCTCTTTCCATTATGTCTATATCTGGTGGTCACTTTCTTTACTGAGCCCATATCATGGGTTTTTTGTGCTTTGTATGCAAGATGGCGATCAGCCTATATCGAATGGCTTGATGCTGCTGGACAACACTTGCTGGTGCTAATAACCTCTTGTGTGAAACAATATTTCGTTTTCCCGCAGGGGCAGAATCTGATCATACCCTGCCTGCTCTCTTCCTGATTCAATAAAGGATATTTTCATGACTGATGTCGTCCAGAAATTGATGGACCTGCTAACACTGACCCCTTTGGATGAATGTCTGTTCAAAGGTTCCAGCGAAGATTTGGGCTTTAAGAATGTATTTGGAGGACAGGTCATTGGCCAGGCGTTGATGGCTGCGTATCAGACGGTGGATCCGGATCGAACCGCACACAGCCTGCATGCCTACTTTCTGCGTCCTGGTGATGCGAATCACGACATTATCTATGAGGTCACTAAATTGCGGGATGGGCGCAGCTTCAGTGCCAGAAGGGTTGCTGCCCGCCAGCACGGTAAGGAGATCCTGACCTTAACCGCCTCATTCCAAGGAGAGGAAGAAGGTCATGAACATCAGTTTGATATGCCGAATATCAAAGGGCCGGAAGGCATCACTTCGGAGCTCGAGGTGTATCGGCGGTTTAAAGACCTGATACCGGAAAAAATTCGTGATCGCTTCACCCGTGACCGCCCCATTGAAATACGTCCGGTGAATCCTATGAACCCTCTGGCTCCCGAGCCTAAGGAACCCTACAAATACAACTGGTTCAAAACCACCAGTAGATTGCCTGACGACGTATACTGGCACCATTGCCTTCTGGCTTACAGTTCTGATTTCGGGTTATTGGGCACCAGCCTGTATCCTCATGGAATGTCGTTCTTCAGCAGGGAGCTGCAGGTAGCCAGTATTGACCACGCGGTATGGTTTCATCGGGATTTTCGAATGGATGATTGGCTGCTGTATTCGATGGATAGCCCGAGTTCTTCCCATGCCAGAGGCTTAAACCGAGGCATGGTCTATGACTCAAAAGGGCGTCTGGTGGCATCCACGGCCCAGGAAGGATTGATCCGGCCTCGCAGTGACAAGCGCTGAGCGATTCTGGACAAACATGGATGATAGTGAATTTAAACTGCAATAGAGGTTTTAAATGGAAGAGCGTTTACCGCAAGTGATTCCCATGGACGTCGATCACAGCTTTAGGGGCAAACCTCACCATTGTGGTGGGCGCTTTAAGTCGCCGCCTTCCCCTCATTCTGACGGACGCCAGTCACGGGAAATGATCCAGGTCCTCTGGCATCTTCTGCGACGGGGGAACTTGCCTCTAAGTGATGTTTCAGACCATTTGTGGACGAGGGAACAGGCACTTGAGGGCCTTGGGAGGCATGTCTCAGGAGAGGCTTCCAATGCGGAAATTCAACTTACCTGGCTTGGGCAAAGCTGTTTTTATTTTCGGGTAGGTGGGCTGGGGATTGTCACAGACCCATTCCTGGGTAAACGGGCATCCCCCATTCGATATAGTGGGCCAAAACGTTTGGTCGTGTCTCCGCTGACTCTGCAGGATCTGGATATTGATGTCATAGTTATGTCGCACAATCACTATGATCATTTTTGCGCAGAGACTCTGTCGCAGGTTCGCAATAAGGCGTCAATTACTGTCATCACCACTTTGGGACTCAAGCCTCTGTTCGAGTCTTTGGGATACCGGCGGGTGCTTGAACTCGATTGGTACGATCAGGCGAGGATAGGTGAGGTCTCATTTTACGGACTACCTGCCTACCACTTCTCCGGTCGATCGTTATGGGATGCTGATGCAACACTATGGGCAAGCTTTGGAATCGACGCACCGGAAGGGCGTTTGTTCTTTGCCGGTGATACGGGCTATGGCCCGGCATTTCGGGAGGCTGGGTCGTTGACAGGGCCCTATGATATTGCCTTGGTTCCCATCGGCGCTTATGCGCCACGATCAGTATTTGCTGCGGTACACGCAAGCCCGGAAGAGGCCGTGGCCATGGGGGAGGATCTGGGGGCTGAGCGTTTGGTTGGTATGCATTGGGGAACTGTCAGGTTGACGACAGAGCCGTTCTGGGAGCCCAGGGAAAAGTTTCTGGATCACCAACGCGGACCTGCGCGTGAAGTGTTGGCTATCGGCGAAACTCGCAGTGTACCTGTAGGCCGCTCTTCGTCCTGACTTCGCTTAGGAAGAGGGATTCGTTGCGGAGTCGGTTGATTTAACTGAAACGCGATGCGCTGTAGATGGCTCTGGCAGGCGGATGCCGTCCGCAACAAAGGTCCGTAGCCACTCCTGGGCAAAATCCCAGAGCATTGGGCGGGCCAGCCAGAAACCCTGAATCTGATCTGCTCCCAGAACCTTGAGTACTTCCAAGGTGGCGAGTTCTTCAACTCCTTCCATCACCACTTCGTAGCCAAGCCCGTGGCTCATCTCTATGGCAGTCTTGGCAATCACGTAGTTTTCCTGGCATCTCTCGATATTGTGAACCAGAGAACGGTCGATTTTAATCTTATGTAGTGGCAGCCGCTGAATGTATGACAGTGAGGAGTAACCGGCACCGAAATCATCCAGAGCAATGGAAAAGCCAAGGTCAGAAAGCTGTTTGAGCGTCTCCAGAGCCAGATCGGGAGTCCGCATCAGGGCGGTTTCAGTAAGTTCCAGTGTCAACTGTCTGGGGTTGACTTCATGGCTGGACAGCAGTTCTTTGACCTCTTCAACAAAATGCGGCATCTCCAAGTCTACAGCGGAAATATTGATGGCGATACCCACTTCGCCGTATCCGGATGTCTGCAGTGCCTGAAGTTTACCCAGCGCATTTTCCATCACCCATAGGGTAAGTTGATGAATAATGCCGGATTCTTCTGCCAGATAGATGAACTCTTCCGGGCTGACGTGTCCGAAGCGGTCATGATGCCAGCGGACCAAGCCTTCAAACGAAGTGATCTTGCCGGTTTTGAGGCTGAGCTGAGGTTGAAAGTTCAACACCAGATTGTTGTTCTCGATCGCCTTGGCTAGTTCTGCCATAAGCGTTAATCGGCGTTCGCTGTATGGGTTAAAGTCATCACAGTATTCTGCAACGCAACCCTGGATGTGGTGGGTGGCATCCAGGGCTATCTTGGCCATACGAAGCAGGCTTTGGGGATTCTGTCCGTGCTCTGGATAGCGCGCCAGACCGAACCTGGGGTCGAGGTCCAGGGATAAATTACCAAAATCAATGCGCTGCAAAAGGTATCCGGAGATGGCCATCATCAGGACTTCTTGCTCTTTGGGAGACACCGAGTCGAATACTAGCGCAAGGGTAATGTCATCGACCGACGCAACATGAATCCGGGTGCCCGCAATTGTTTCAAGAGCTGTCACCCCAGGTAATGGGCTCACGAAGTCATTCAGTTGATGGGCTATCTGATAGAGTAGTTGGTCGGCGTTGTCCTGCCCCATGGTGCGATCAATTTCCCGATATCGGTTGAGGCTGATCAGGCACAGACTCAGGGATTTATTGCCGACAACGCCGATGCGTTCCTTAATGAAACGCTCCAGATATCCCCGGTTGGGGAGCTCTGTGACCGGGTGATGGGTCGCATCGTAGAGATTTCGTTGCTCCATGCGCTGCAGTTCACGCTGTTCTTCAATGACCTGTTGCTGAACTTTCAGGCGATGGTCTCTTTCCTGATAAACCCGCTCGACGATCGCCAGGGAAATCAGGGCTGCTTGTAGTGCGGAGCCGATTTCAAGGGCGTTGACGGTGAGCAGGCTGTGTGGAATCACTCCCAGGTTGAATAAAAGCGTGGTGAGTGCACCAATCTGGAGGCCGGTCCAGGCGCACGAAAACAGGCGGGCCTGACGAATGCCTTTGTACCAGAGATAGGGGGATACAATCGAAACTGCCAGGACCGCCGTCAGAGCGCCAATCACGGACAATTGCTTTGAGATATACGGTGGCAGGAAAAACGCCAGAGCAAGACACGCAAGGCTGATGAAACTGATGGATTTCAGCAGTCTATTCGCCCTTGGGGCATAAAGCCGGGTTTCCAGGAAACGCCTGGAAAACTCTGTGAGGGCGAACGCTGACAGAGGGACCGCGATCAGGATGGACAGGTTCTGCAGGTCCGGAAGATCCGGCCAGATTAATTGGAAGGTTCTTCCTGATAGTGACGCCTGAATCAGCAGGATCATGGAGGTCAGCAGCATGTAGTGGAAATACATGCTTTCGCGAAGTGCGATAAAAATGAAGAAGTTGAAAATGATGACAAACAGAAGAAAACCGGCGTAAAGCCCGTGTCCAACCGCTTCCATATCATCCTGAAGGTAAAAAGCCTGGGGCTTCCATATTTGCATGGGAAACGAGACTGAACCTTCGCTGCGTACTTTGAAGATATATTGATGTACCGAATTGGCTGGAACATCCGCCGTATAAAGATACATCGGGTGGTTCTGTTCTCTGCTGTTGAACGGATACAGCTCCCCTGACAGGTTTTCCCGCAACAGCTGGAATTGATCAAACTCCCAGAAGTGGACATCGTCCAGGTGAGGAGCCCTGACCACAAGAAGGCGCTGCTGAGGCTGGTCCGTATTATTTCTCAGCTGGAATCGGAACCAGAATGCTTCCTCGGAATAGCCGAAGTTGGCGCTGGTGGTGTCTGCCGTCTTCCAGTGAATACCCGATCCCCGCAAGAGATCGCGGGCGGTGTAGTCGTCCTGGCTGGTCTGGAAATATTCAAAGGTTGGCTGCTGAAGTGTCTGATCGCTGATATCCGCCGTGATGATTTGATGGGGATATATTGTTTCCCCTGCTGGCAGTGAGGATGCTTCGCTTGATGCCTGGGTTTCAAAAGCCGTAATTGCTCCGATCAGAAATACGCCGGCAAGTAGGGCAAACAATACCTGCAGGGAGGTCATGCCCCGATAAAAGTTGAAACCTATAAGCTTCCTGAAAATGTTCAGACCTCCGGGTTGATGGCGTTTTACTGGTTAGTTAACTGACGGGCCCATTCTCTGGACCAGGGAACAGCTACTTCCTCCGGGTCTGCGGTCTCCTGAGCATCGATTTTCAGTAATGGGCTCAGCGGTTTTGCCGCCAGTTCAGTAAAAGCCTCAAATATCAGATCCCCAGCGCCTCCAAAGGATTCGAAATAGGAGCTGTCTCCCAGCGTAATGACGCCGAAGGGTCTGCCGACAATGTTGGGGTATTCGTTGGTCAGGCCTTGATAAAGAGGCGCAATATTTTCGGGTAGATCTCCGGTACCGGTGGTGGATGTGCATATCAAGACAGCTCCCTCTGTTTCGGTAACAGAAGCGAGGGTGGGGGCCTCATGCAGCTCCACGGAGAATCCTTCGGCCTGCAGGGCTGTGCGGACGGCTCTGGCAGTTTCCAGTGCAGCTCCATAAACTGAGCCGACACATATAACGATCTGATTCACTACAATCCTGACAGGTAAATGAGATGAATATCGATTTGCTTGTCTAGCTCGACCACAGAACTGGTCGACGTATAGAGCTGACCATTATACTGACGGCCCGGATTTCTGTCAGAGAGCCGTGCAACGGATTCGTTACCAATCCGGTTATCTTTGTAACAGAGTTCGAAACTGTTAATTGGATCACAATATGCCGGCTATGTCGGACATGACCTAAAGGAGTGAGCATGAACTATTGGCTGATGAAGACCGAGCCCGATACCTTCAGCATTGAGGATCTGCTGAATTGTCCCCAGTCCATCAGTATGTGGGAGGGAGTACGAAATTATCAGGCGCGTAACTTCATGAGAGAAATGAAGGTCGGCGACAGAGTGATGATATATCACAGCAGCTGTGCGGTTCCGGGAATTGCCGGATTTGCTGAAGTCTGTCGGACGGCCTATCCGGACCCCACGGCTTTTGATCCGGAGTCTTCCTACTACGATCCAAAAAGCAGCTCAGAAAAGCCTCGTTGGTTTTGTGTGGATGTTCAATGGCGATTCACACTGGATGAAGTGATTCCACTTTCAACCCTGAAGAGTGATCCGTTGCTGTCTGACATGTTGCTGGTCAAGCGCAATCGACTCTCGGTAATGCCGGTGACGGCTGCAGAGTGGAAACATATCCAGTCTCACTACCTGTGATGACCTTGTCTGGCTGAATACCTCGTAAGTTAGCGGGCTGAGCGATTGGCCGGTGAGGGTTCGGGTTTCTGTACTACCAGCGGAATCACCAGGTTGCGGCCTTTGACTTTGGCTTGGTACAGGTTGATGTCTGCTTGTTTCAGCAATGAACCAAGGTTTTTGGTCTGGCTGATCGAGCAGACACCACAGCTGGTGGTGAAACATATTCTCTGGTTCTTGTATGTCAGCTCGGTTGCTTCCACCCGCTTTCTGAATCTTTCTGCTGTCGCCAGTGCCTGGACCATCGATGTATCCGGAAGAAGAACAAGAAATTCTTCTCCTCCCCAGCGGGCGGCAGTGTCGACTTTCCGGCATGACTCCCTCAGCAGGTTAGCAAATTCCACCAGTACAAAATCGCCCGCATCGTGGCCATAGGTGTCGTTGATGATCTTAAAGTGATCGATGTCCAGTAGGATGACGGAAAAATAGCTGCCATGACGTTTGTACCGAAAGAACTCCTTTTCCAGATGTTGCTGCATATCGCGCCGGTTAGGCAGTTGGGTAAGCTCGTCAGTCCGGGCAGCCTGCTCATATAGCCTCGCCATGCTGATCAGCTCTTCTCGGGCCTGTCGACGTGAGTAGTCCATGACAAAGGAAAAAACAGTCACAAAGGAGACGCTGGCTGTGAAGCGCAGCTGGAAGTCAGTGGTATAGGTTGCTTTGATCAGGGGGATTTCAGGAAATCGGAAGACGATAAAGATCAATATGGCCATGATGCCCATCATGATCCATCCTCTGCGTAACCCGATGATGTAAAAAACGAATGGCGGGAACACATAGAACCAGAGGATGCCGGTATTGCTTTCGCCACCTGAGGCTATCAGATACAGGCAGAGTCCCCCGACCAGCCACAGGAAAATCGTGCGAAACGTGGAGCTGTTCTGGGTGCGGTCATAGACCACAACATTGAGGGCCATCACCATGGCAAACCCGAACAGAGCGGCTGAATGAAGGTGGTGGCCAGAAAACCACGACTTTATGCCGATCGCTATGGCTGTCGCGGCTGCAGCATAGGCAATACTCTTGATAACCTTAATGACCTGCTTATCTTCATCAAGCAAGGAATTAACGGCCCTATATTTTTGATTCTTGTTATCTTCTGTCATTCACTGGCGGCGCTTTGTGTGGCGATTTTCTAACGCTAGGTTGTTCTAGGCAACGGTTCTTTGCCGTATTGCGATAGAGTTATGAGTACCTGCGATATTCCGTCATCCCCATGTCAACAACGTCCGGTTGTCGACTTAGTCAGCACTTTCATATGTACTGAAAACCAGCAGCACATTTATTTGCTTTGTATGAAAGTTAAAAGCAATAGCAATAAATAGCCGGGTGGACTTTCTGTCCCTGACAGCCCCTATAACCCAACGAGCCCCATAAGAAGTACAGGGCTGCCGACGATGGGACTTCACCGAATAAGTTCAGTATAGGCAAAGTTTCGCGAAGTGGAGATTCGCTAACCCCCCGGAATTGAGCATATTTTCGTTACCGAGTATTTCCGGCGCATGAAAAATATAGCATGGGCGTGGTCGCCCGGAGACTCGTTTCCCCTCAATACCAAGGGCTGCAGATTATTCCGGGGGACTAAATTTTCATGCCAATGGGTTGTGAACCGGTCTTAACAGGATCTATTTCGTGGAGGGATTCCTGTGGCAGAGCATCGGCAATAAAGTGGGCGACTGAATCCAATAGAGAAAAACGGAATTGGCTGTATCTTGCACGTCCAAATCGATCGCGATATTCAACGTAAAGCCAGTAGCTGAAGTTCAATTGGCCCGATTTGCTGCGTCTCTCGCCTGAAGCCAACCACACATATAGTTCGCATTGGTACAGGTTTGACCACACTAGTTGGGGATGATTGAGAAAGCGTTCGCTATCCGGCGAATCCACTTTAAAGTTGACAGAATGTTGCATAGGGTTCTCCACGAAGTTTAATACCACGTGCGAGAACTGACGAAAGGGCTTACCTGTTATTTGTCAGGGATGACCACATCCCAAAACCAGATCGAACCGTTATTTATGTCGTTCCCGCTTAGCGGGGGGTAGTTCCTTTTAATGACTCGCTGCCGAAGAGTTTTGGCAGCATGACGAAACGGGGGTCACTTACCTTGCGGTAACATCCCCTTCGTAATTCGTTTGGTCATTAACAGGTTTGACATAAACAACTTATATCCGTTGGTTTTGGCACCACCTTGCCCAGGTCGGCAGGTTGGCGAGGACCGTCAGTCCTTCTCTTGATGCACGAACGCTTCGAATGTATATAAAATGACCATAGATTTCAATAGGGTGGGTAGCAAAATTCAAAAAAACTTGAATAATGCTAAATCTCTTCAGTTTTTCTCACACAGGAGATGGCCATTGAGCGCGTCAATTGATTCCTACTATGCCGTGATTTTTTCCAATAGGTTGAAAGCCTCCGCCTATGATGATGGTTATGAGGCTACGGCTGCCAGAATGGTGGAACTGGCGCAGCAGCAGCCAGGGTTCCTTGGGGTGGAGTCTGCGCGTGATCAGAGTATGGGCATTACCATTTCCTATTGGAAAGATGAGGCGTCGATCAAGGCTTGGCGTAATGAAGCCGAGCATACTGTCGCCAGGGAAATGGGGCGTACAAAATTCTATCAAAACTATCACTTGCGGGTGGCTCGTGTAGAGCGGGAGTACGAGTTTGAAGCGGAATGATTTGAGGTAGGTTATTGATCCTCCAGGAGGCCTAGTCCGGGTAGGGCCAGGATGTCCGTCAAGTTGTCTTTATATATGTTATTTGGGTGACTCTTTTGTTACAGTTGCGCCCTCAGTTTTAGCAGGGGATAACACCGATGGAGTTTCGTAACCTTGGAGAGTTACAGGACGCAACCTCTTCTGTAACTCAGGACGTAGCTCGACTAGGTTTCGCGCTTCTTTTTGTATTCGGCATTTTTATCTATACCGGTTTCCATACCCAAGGGGTGGAAGGCGGTTATCTTCTGGTCGCTGCTGCCATTATCGGCGGCTATATGGCCATGAATATCGGCGCCAACGATGTGGCGAACAACGTCGGTCCGGCGGTTGGCTCCAAAGCCCTGACCCTTGTCGGCGCATTGTTTATCGCAGCGATATTTGAAGGCGCTGGAGCGTTGATTGCCGGCGGCGATGTTGTCAGCACAATCAAGAAAGGCATCATTAATCCGGATTTTATCTCTGACGCAGATACGTTCATCTGGTTAATGACCGCTGCACTTCTCGCTGGCGCTTTATGGCTGAATCTGGCGACCTATATTGGAGCTCCTGTATCAACCACTCACTCGATTGTTGGTGGGGTGCTGGGGGCCGGGATCGCCGCAGGTGGATTCGCTGTTGCCAATTGGACTCAGATGGGGGCTATTGTCGCCAGTTGGGTTATCTCCCCGATGCTGGGTGGTTTGATTGCCGCGTTGTTTTTGTACTTCATCAAACGAACCATCCTATATAAGGAAGATCGAATAGCTGCGGCAGTGCGATACGTTCCCATTCTGATCGGTATTATGGCGTGGGCTTTTGTCACCTACCTGCTGCTGAAGGGCACCAAGAAAATCGTCAAGCTGGATTTTACAACGGCGTTGGCAATTGGCGGCGTCAGTGCTTTGGTGATTTATGCCTTCTTAATTCCGCTAATCAAGAAAGCCGGTGCCAAGTTGGAAAACCATCGGGATAGTGTGAACCGACTGTTTACCGTTCCTTTGATATTTGCAGCGGCCTTGCTGAGCTTTGCGCATGGTGCCAACGATGTGGCCAATGCAATCGGCCCTCTGGCGGCAATCAACGATGCAATTATCAATCATGGGATTGTTAAATCTGCTTCTATTCCGCTTTGGGTAATGATGATCGGAGCCATAGGAATTGCCATTGGCCTTCTGTTATATGGTCCAAAACTGATTCGTACGGTCGGTAATGAAATTACCGAGCTGGATAAAACCCGGGCATTCTGTATTGCCCTGGCAGCCGCGATTACCGTCATTATCGCATCCCAGCTTGGATTGCCGGTCAGCTCCACTCATATTGCAGTGGGAGCGGTATTTGGTGTCGGTTTCCTGAGAGAGTACCTTAAGGTCAGCTATGCCAGCCAGTTACATCAGATTATTGATGATCATGCTGGTATCGAACGGGAAAAATTGCAGAAATTCCTCAAAAACTTCCAGGAAGCTTCCGTTGAAGACATGAAGCTGATGCTGAAGCAGGCGAAGAAAAACAAAGAAGACGTTCCCCTTACCAAAAGTGAGCGTAAACGCTTAAAGAATGTCTATAAAGAGGAATTGGTAAAACGTGCCAGCATGAAGAAGATTGTTGCTGCCTGGATTATCACCGTTCCTGCCTCTGCTCTTTTAGCTGCGTTCCTTTTCTACACGATCCGTGGCCTTCTGATTTAAGGCCTATCCAAAACAGGCACTGGTCTTAATGCAGGCCGGTGCCGTATCCTTTAAACAAATGAATATTAATGGTTTCCGGTTCTTGCCGGGAATGGTTGGCAATTGTTGTGGTGTCGATTGTCAGTAAGGGAGACGTTTAGTCGGGAGAAAAGGATGCAACCAATGGTGATATACCATGGCGGGGGATGTCTGGATGGCTTCGGTAGCGCTCTGGCGGCATATTGCTATCTTAATTGCCGTGAGGGACTGGAAGTTGAGTACTATGCTGCCCAGCACAACGAACCACCGCCTAATGTGATGGATAGAGAAGTCTATCTTCTGGACTTCTGTTATCCGCGCGCCACGATGCAGACGCTTTGTGAGGCTGCTTCGAAGGTCACCATACTGGATCATCACATCAGTGCCTACCAGGACTGCAAAGGGTTGGATCAAGACTTTCCACACCTGGAAATGGTCTTTGACATGAACCGTTCCGGCGCTGTGATAACCTGGGAATACTTCCATCGAGAGCCGGTACCCCGATTGCTGCAATGTATTCAGGACCGAGACCTTTGGAGCTGGACAATACCTGAGTCCCGTGACGTGACTGCAGCGTTAGCATCCTACCCCCAGGAGTTTGATGTCTGGCTGCCCTGGCTGGATGAGCTGCCGCTGCTGGAGGATCTGGCTCGTGAAGGGAAGGTGATTAACCGCTATCGTAATCTGGAGATTATTCAGTATAAGAAGCGTGCCGCCATGGGTCGGATTGCCGGTTTCGATGTTCCAATAGTTAACTGTCCCACCAATATCATCAGCGAAGTTCTGGGCGAACTTGCCCAGGGGTATCCTTTTGCCGCAGGGTATCTGGATAAACCGGAAAAACGTATATGGTCTCTGCGGTCTTCGGCGGAAGGCGAAGATGTTTCCCAGATCGCTTCCCTGTTTGGAGGAGGTGGGCATGCCCGGGCCTCAGGTTTTTCTACTCCGTTGTCCGCTTCAACCAGAAGGCTGAATAATGCGGATCTGGCTAATACCGGAACCTAAGCTGAGAGTAAGTTTTCACTAATTCATCTAAGTTGTCGTTATGGAGTCTGCGGTAACCGATATCCGGCCCCTTTTTAGCATTGGATATGCCACCAAGCCAATAGCAACCTACATAGAGCAATTGCATCACTACAATGTTGATGTAGTGGCCGATATTCGTTCGGTTCCCTACAGCAAAGCTTTTCATGACTACCATCAGGAAGCTCTCCGCCACACGCTTAAGGCCTCTGGGATCGGCTATGTTTATCTGGGGCCGGAGCTTGGCCCTCGCTCGAAGGATCCGGCCCACTACGATGAACGAAGACAGGTCCAGTTTGATCGTCTGATGGAATCTGCTCTGTTCAAGTCCGGTATTCAGCGGCTGTTTGATGGCATCGATAAGGGTTACACGATCGCGTTGAGTTGTGCCGAGAAGGATCCGGCGATCTGTCATCGTAGCCTGCTGGTGGGGTGGTCGTTGCTTCATCAATATGGTTGTGAGCTGCAGCATATTCTTCACGAAGGAGAGCTGGAGGGACAAATTGCGTTAGAGAGCAGACTGATGCAAACGACAGATACCTTTCCGGATATGCTGATGGATGAGCCGGAGGCGATACAGTTGGCCTACAGGCGTCAGTGTCAGAATTGCGCTTACCGGATACCTGAGGCTGATTGATTTCAGATCGGCACAGAATTTCTTTTCTATCGGGATTGAGTTTCCGCTCGATTGCCTTTATGTTCTTTCGGGTGCTGGATCGAAGCACCCAGGCTCGCGGGAAGAGTTCAACTCACGATCATCAAACCCAGAAATCCAGGCAACCCTTTAAGTCCTGACAGTGGCGAGCACAGGTCAAAAACGAGGGCTGTCTTATGTCGCAATCTTCACTTGAAGCTCCGCGTCTGTCGCTGGAGTTTATTCGGAAACATGCCAAGCGTCTCCACAAGCGTCTGTTGAACGGAGAGGATCAGGCTTCCCACTGGTTTTTAGAACATCATCCAAGAGCTAATACGCTGTTGATTGATAGGTCGCAGGTAAAGCTGGCGGACATTCAATGGGGGCTGGCTCGGGAATATGGACTTGCCAGCTGGCCGGCATTGGTCAGGCATGTGGAAAATCTGGAGTATCATCGAAGAGCCATTGCTCAGGCGGCGCGACCTCTGGATAGGGCTTCTACGCTCCATCTGCGATGTGGTTGTGACATCCGGGAGGGATTGAAGTTAGCGGGATTCTGCGGCGCCTTTCTGGAATTCTCTGATCCGTTTTGCCAGGGGCCGGTGCCCGCGGAGAATTTGCTGACAGCTCGGGCAGAGTTCATTTCCAGTGCATATGGTCTTCCTTTGCAGGAAGTGAAAACCCGGCAACATAAAGAATATCAGCAGCTCAACGCATGCTGGGAGCTTTATGATGAGGTGGTGCTCTGGTTTGAGCATGACAGTTACGATCAACTGATTCTCGCATACATTCTGTCCCATATGCCGAAGGTTCATTCGGCTAAAGTCCATCTGATCAATATTGACCGCTTTCCCGCCATTAAACGGTTTAACGGCTTGGGTAGGTTGGAGCCGGAAGGTTTAAGATCCTTATGGCGGCAGAGATGTCCAGTGAATGCCCATATGATTGAGCAAGCTGAAAATGTCTGGCTGGCACTGACTTCCCCGTCACCTGTGTTGCTGGAGAGTATTCAGAGAAAGGGGTTGTCGGAATTACCTTTCATGTCGGGTGCTATTTTTCGGCATATACAGGAGCTCCCCAGTCGGTTCAATGGATTGAGTTTGACGCAGCAATTGGCTTTAGAAGCAATACAAGTGGAGCCGAGGACTGGCGGGCAAATCTTTGGCCATCTGGTCAGGGAAACCGAGCCAAGAGTATTTTTAGGGGACTTAATGTTCTTTGCTGAGATGAACGGGTTAAGGTTCGCCGACACCGCTCCGTTTGATGTGGTCGATGACGGAGATCCACAGCCCTGGCCGAAACGAACTATCCAGATTAACGAAACGGGCAGGCAACTTTTGGGAGGAGAGCTGGATTGGTCCCAGTGCGGGCCAAAGCCCCGCTGGGTTGGTGGTGTATGTCTGTCTGAAACGCCCTGGTGGAGGTGGCAGGTGGACGCCGATAAACTGTTGCTTGTGCAGCATTAGTTCCTGTACCAGCAGAGTCTGCCCCTAAGCCAGTAGGATAGCTCTCTGCTTGCGAAAAGCAGAAACGCCGACTAGCGGCGCTTCTGCTTAGGTTTGATTCTGCCTCCGGTTTCGCGTGGAGGCAGCCCTGTATGCTGGGTTAATACGGTTCCCTTGCGAGGAGCTTTCTTGCGATTTCCACCCGTTGGCAGATTCGGCTTTGCCTTGTGAGCGGTGCCGGTATGACCCTTGGGATTCAGTTTGGAGCCATACTTTTTCGCACTGGGATGGTTCGCAGGCTGGGTCGGAGGCACCAGATGCTTTTTACCATACCCGATGAGATGGGCTTTCCCCATCCGTTCCAGTGCTTCCCGCAACATTGGCCAGTTATCCGGATCGTGATAGCGCAAGAAGGCTTTATGCAGCCGGCGCTGGCGTTCTCCTTTGGGGATCACGACTTTGTCGGATTTGTAGTTCACCCGGTGCAGAGGGTCCCTCTCAGAATGGTACATCGCTGTGGCGCTGGCCATGGGGGAAGGGTAAAACGCCTGCACCTGATCTGCCCTGAATCCATTAGACTTCAGCCACAGGGCGAGATTCATCATGTCTTCATCGGTTGTTCCCGGGTGGGCGGCGATAAAGTAAGGGATCAGGTACTGTTCTTTGCCGGCTTCCTTGGAGAAGCGGTCAAACATGGCCTTGAATTTGTCATAGGTGCCCATGCCGGGCTTCATCATTTTTGACAGCGGGCCATCTTCGGAATGTTCCGGTGCAATCTTCAGGTAACCACCCACATGATGGGTCACTAGCTCCTTCACGTATTCCGGATCTTCTACCGCCAGATCGTATCGGAGACCTGAAGCAATCATGACGCGTTTTACGCCAGGTAATGCGCGTGCACGACGATACAGCTGGGTCGTCGCACTATGATCGGTTTTCAGGTTCTTACAGATGGTCGGATAGACACAGGACAAGCGGCGGCAATGAGCATGTATCTCCTCACTTTTGCAATTAAGGTGGTACATGTTGGCCGTCGGGCCGCCCAGGTCAGAAATGGTACCGGTAAATCCTGGGGTCTTATCGCGGATTTTCTCGATTTCCCGAATAACGGAATCTTGTGACCGGCTTTGAATCCAGCGCCCTTCGTGTTCGGTGATCGAGCAAAAAGAACAGCCGCCAAAGCATCCTCGCATGATGTTGACGGAAAACTTGATCATGTCATAGGCCGGAATTCGGGCGTTACCGTAGGCCGGATGTGGGACCCTTTGAAATGGCAGGTCGAAAACCTCGTCCATTTCTTCTGTGCTTAATGGAATCGCCGGCGGATTCATCCACAAATAACGGTCACCATGTTTCTGGACCAGTGTCCGCGCGTTTGCCGGATTGGTTTCCAGATGCAGTACTCGGGATGTATGTGCATAAAGCACCGGATCGTTGCGGACTTTCTCATATGACGGAAGCAGGATGAATTCCTGCTTACTTCCCGGTGAGGGCAGAATCCGAATCACCTGCTCCTCAACCTGATCATTCGCTACCTGGGACTGACTGGCGCAGGAACTGCCGTCGCTGTTTTCCTCACCAACATACATATACGGGTTGGGCATGGGCTCGACCCGTCCCGGTTTATCTATCCGGGTGGAATCCTTGATGTCCCAATCCATAGGTAATTCTGAAATGACGCTGGCAGTGCCCCGAATATTCAGCATGTCCTTGAGAGCCTCGCCCCGTGATGCACGATGGGCAATCTCTGTCACGGCACGTTCGGCATTTCCGTAGACCAGCAAATCTGCTTTGGAGTCAAAGAGTACGGAACGTCTGACTTTGTCTGACCAGTAATCATAGTGGGCGATCCGGCGAAGACTGGCTTCAATGCCACCGACCAATACCGGCACATCGCTGAAGGCTTCCTTACAGCGCTGGGTATAGACCAGAACGGCCCGGTCAGGACGCTTACCGCCTTCATTGTTCGGCGTGTAAGCATCATCATGACGTAGTTTACGATCCGCCGTGTAACGGTTGATCATGGAATCCATGTTCCCGGCGGATACCGCATAGAACAGATTGGGCTTGCCCAGCTTCATGAAATCTTCTTTGGACGACCAGCTTGGCTGGGCAATGATTCCCACCCGGAACCCCTGCTTCTCCCAGGTTCGCCCGATCACGGCCATCCCGAAGCTGGGGTGGTCCACATAGGCATCACCACTAATAATAATGATGTCGCAGCTATCCCAGCCAAGCTGGTCCATCTCTCCTCTGGACATGGGCAGATAATCAGCCGTGCCAAAGCACTCCGCCCAGTATTGAGGATGGGAAAATAACCTTTGCGCTGCGTGCATAGTGATGAAAACCGAGTTGATCAAAAAATGGCCGAGTATTTTACTCGATTATTAGGACGGGTGCGAGGTATCTCACATAAATAAACAAATGGATGGGGATAGGGAGTGTCAGGTATTTGGGGTAATGTTACCTCCGCCGCTAATTCTGAATACTCAGCGATAAATATTTATGGATGATAAGCCTGCATGACTAATTTTGTGTCGGATCTTCATAGCATCTTCAACCCTTATTTGAAAGGGTAATATGTTGTGAAAAATCACAGTAGAATGTTTCTTTTCAATAAGTGATCAGGTTACTTGCGAACAAATTGATCTAGTCAGACGTTGAAGTTGTGTCTTGTAAGGCTGTAACGGAGTTACGGCATTGCTTTGGATACGGAAGTATATTGTCGAATAAATTTTTGGCAGTTGAAGGTGGTTTTTAAAAAGAGAGGAAGTTGTGGAAGTTAAAGGACCTAAAGGGATTGCAGGGTTTATATTGTTAGTGGTCATAATCGCTCTTGCTTACAATCAATCCCAAAAAAGGCAAGAGATGAAGTCTTGGCCGAGTACAGAGGGTACCATCACATACTCGTATATAGATGACTGGAAGCGCACGGATAATACTGAGTTAAATGATATCAAGATTAAAAAGGATGTTGTGGAGTATGCCTTGAAGGTTGAATATGAGTTTGAGGTTGACGGTATTGGATATACCGGACATAAATTGGGAGTGGCATCAAATTGGACAAGATCATTAAAAAGCGTCGAGGCGCAGCTGGATATGTACCCCGCTGGTAAGCAAGTTACTGTGTATTATGATCCTGATAATCCTCGCGATAATGCATTAATTCGATAATACGCTGAGCTTGGTTCTGGTCTGCTTGCTTGAGCTCCAGTGGACGGAAAGTCTTATAGGTTCTACCCCATTATACAGATGATTGATGATTGGGGGATTGGAGCCGCGTAAAAAACTCTCCTATATAAATTTCCATAGATTAATCTGTTAAATAAAGTAAGAGTTGGTTAAATGAATAAACTTATTGTTTTGATCTTAGTTATTGCCGGTCTGGTATATTTTGGATACAAGAATAAGCCTGAAGAGGAGAAGGGGAAGATCATATATGGAGAAGCACGAGTGTCTTTTAATTTTCCTGGCAGGGAAATAGAGGGCGTTGCTGTAGGGCAGCGCTATGAGGGTAATGATTGCGATCTGAATAATTCCACCAATGATTTTCTGAAAGCGTGTATTCAGGATAAAGTTTGTGTTCAGACGAAATTTGAATGTAAAGAAAGTGTGGACCAAAAATATCTTCATATGCTTAACAAGAGTGATGCCTCTACACATTATGTACATCTTACGGCCAAGAATGAGCCGCTTAAGGGAGTCGTTCTATTTTGGGGATTGACCATGGATGAATCTAAGGCCGTTTGCAAGAAAGTCGTGACTGACTTTAATTCAGATAAGCGATCCAAATTCATCGCTAAATGCATTTAAGCTCGTACCGGTTCAACAGGGAGTTTTGTCATCACCATGTGCCAACACAGATTCATGAGAAATATATTTTTAATTTTCCTGGTAATGACTCCGCTCGTTTATGCTGGTGAATATGTACTTATGCCGCAATCAGCTGTACAGGCGATGCTCAGTCAGTGTTCGAGATCTGCGCCGAAGATTGAAGGATCATGGGATCCCACAGATGAAGATATCGCTGGCTTGGAGGCGAATCTCCTGAAGCTAAAGGATGTTGAAGCGACGGAGTGCTGCGGAAGAGGAAAACTGGAAAGCAATCCTGAAGACTGTTTTCGCCAATACGTTGGTGTCGTTATAGAAGGCACGAGATTCATATACATAAATTCGGTATCAGATAATTGGTTTGGCTCTAAGCACGTACCCCAAATCGTGTGTGATGGTGGAAAAAGTTTTTGGGGAGCATTGTACAATCCGGTTAGTCAGGAGTTTAGTCATTTAAATTTCAATGGCGGGGCCTAAGGTCTGTTGAATTCGCACATTCAGATAAAATCATTTAAGGCATTAAGTTGTGATTCCACAAATATATGAAGTCACTGCGATAGGTGAGGGGGCAATTTATGTCATGCCCAAACCCTCATCTGAGTGGTTAAAGGAAGACATTCACTATTTGTCCTCTTTGGGTATTACTAAGGTTGTATCACTATTAGAGTTTCGTGAAGCATGTGAACTCGGATTGGAAAATGAAGAGCGCGAGCTACAGCATCATGGTATTGAATATCAAAATTTTCCTATCCAGGATCGGGGTCTGCCGAATCTGACTTTATTCGCCGAACTGGTGGATGCTTTGTATGAGGAAATCCAAAGAGGTCACAACCTGGCGATTCACTGTCGGGCGGGAATTGGTCGCACTGGTATGTTGGCCAGCTGCATTTTAATTAAGGATCAATATGATCCCCAAACTGCGATTGATATGGTTTCAGCTGCTCGTGGTGTCGGTATTCCTGATACTCAAGAGCAGTATGAATTGATATGCAATTATGGAGAGTGAGTTTTGAAAAATTATTCCTTCCATCCTCTGATAAGTTAGATTTATATGAATCGGTATCTTTTCCTGCTGCTTGTAGCAATGTCTTGCAATGTGGGAGCTCAGGAGGATTGGGTGCAATCATATGAAATGGCTGAATGTCATTCTGATGACGATCCGAAGGGAGATGTCTTTCTTCAATGTGGCATCAGTCCCACAGTCAAAAAGCTTGCGATCAGTATTATTGAGTCAGAGAAAAAGGGAAGGCAGTACTTTGCCAGATTAAGAGTTGAAAATACCAACTTGTATCCTGTCTTGGTAAAGACCCTGATGGTCACAGGGAGAAATGCAGAAGGTGAGCCCGTCAGCTTTTTTGGGAATCAGGTAAAGATTGCTTTAAGACCTGGTGATAGTGTCGAAACTACGGTCTCAGGAGTTTTTCCAGAGCTTTTGCATATGCCTGGGGTGGATATAAATATGACTTCAATTGATATTATGGCCAGCCCTTGGTGATGTTGATAATCGATAGTGTATTGGGCCCGTTAAAAACAATTTACTTTTCTGTGAGATGATCGCCTAGATTAAGTAAATGTAGGTTGCTGTGTGCAAGTGATTATGAGACTTTCCCTGAATTTATTCGATTTCGTAAATAGTTGAACAAGGATAGGGGAGGAGCTTATTAAGGAAGTTAGATGTTAAAAAAACTTTTTAATGGAGTGGTGTTTGGTGCAGGCTTCGGTGTCGCATTCCTCTTGGTACTGGGCTTGGGTTCAAAATTCTTATTGCCGATAATTCTTAAATATTCACCCATGGGACCAGCATTTCAAGCTTCCAATAATGGGGGATTAGTACAGTTGGATCCATCGAATTCGCCCAGAGGTACCAAGGAGTTCAGTTTCTTCAAAGATACGTATCGAATGGAAATTCCAGAAAATGGCGGGATATTATCTACGACCCCATTGGCGACTCCCTCAGGAGCGGAAAGGCCCAGCACCTATCAGTTATGGTTAACCCAGTCGGAGCTATGGCAAATAGAGACTCATGGTGAGGAAGTAGAAGTTAAGAAGTTACCCCATCCGGATGATGCTTCACTCGATACGCTGAGCTCATTGATGCGGACGAATCTCGGCCTTGTGGTAAGGCAGAGCTCGATAACTGTCTCGGACTTTCAGATCAAACAGCTGAAATTAACTGGGGTCGCACCGAGAAGCGAAGGCTTGAATGGTGAGCTAAATATCACGGTCGAAGGGGTCGTATTTATTCTCCCTGGTCAATTTAAGACCTAATACCTCAATGAGGTGAATGAAGTGTTTATATAGGTATTAAGCATGGCGCTGGATCTATATGCGGGAAATGAAAAAGACAGGATCGCTACTCATGAAGAGGCGCTTTGGCCTTAACCTACTACTATGAAACCAAATTACATAGAACGCTTTTCGTCAGTCTACAACAACACTCGATTCGCTTTTTTGGTTCTGGGAATTGGGTTTACTCTGCTTAGTCTCATGTCTTTGTTGTTCCCGGAGGATGGGGCGACTTCTGTTAATGGGCAGGAAGTCTCTGATGGAAATGACATCAAAGCTAGTCTATTGGCTTTTTGCATGGGAATGGGTTTTCTGTTCATACGGTTCAAACTCATGAAGTATAGAAAGAGCAGTGATTTCAGTGATGATGTTCCGTTGCCAGATAATGTTGATTTTGAAAAGACAGATGATGTGGCTGAGAACATTCGTCGATATAAACAGGCGCAGAAAAAGGCCGTTGAAAAGACCAAGCGAAAGGAATGATTAATAGTCCATATGTCTTCTCCGGGAGTTAACCTTTTTAGTAGGTATCATGCATGGCGCTGGATCTATATGCGGGAAATGAAAAAGACAGGATCGCTACTCACGAAGAGGCGCTCTTTCTCATCGTTATAGAGCACGATGAAAATTATCCCGTTCTCAATTGGCTGTGGAGTGAATTCTATAACGGACCACGTATCAATCCTGAGAAGTCCAATCTACTGGTTCATGAGCTGTTGCAACTATATCGTGTGGTCGAGAATGATAAGGAAGTAAAATGGCTCGCCCCTATCACTGTGCGACTGGCGTCATTTTTTAGTATTGCCTACAGAAACAACATAGAAGTTATTGCAGAGAGTGACTGACTAGTACTCTTTGCATTCCTCGCGGAAGAGCATATTTAATGAGTCAACATCAACTCCATAAAGTCGTGCCGCTGGACCATTTCAACTTAATTCTGGAATTTGAGAACGGCCAGTTGAGAAAGTTCCCAAAGGAAAGAGTTGGGGGGACAGACATGTGGTTCCTGGCTTTCCCAATGAAGTTGAGATCCTATCTTCAAAAGGATGGTGGCCTTGTTTGGGAGTCGATAGACAAAACTCAGATGTGGGGCGGCCAGAATGTATGGGAGCAAAAGTTATCCCTTTCTGCCGATCAGTTATTTGATGTGTCCGAAGCCGTGAGTCTTCCACAGCTTGAATCCTGTCTGCTCACCGTTGGTATGGAGAACCAGGCGCCAACCTCTGAGGATGAGAAGCATCATGTCTATTGCGTTTCCATACGGCCGTTTAGCTGTCACAAGTGGCTTATTTTTAGCGAGAGTATTGGTGGTGGGCATGGTGAACGGGGTGGCTCGGTTTCTTTGAGCACACTTGAACTCTCTTCCTTTAAAACGCTGGCAGGAGCATTGTGTGTTAGCGGGGTGTGATTGGGTGGTTCCAATTCTGAGTGAAAGCCAATCGGAGCCGGGTAATAGAGAGTTAATTGACGGCATCTTGGTTGCCTATAAAAAGTACCTTCTCCTATAGAAATCCTTATAACTGCATCATCCTTTCAGGTCTGTTTATTCCACGAACAGGCCGGGTATGTCTGGGTAATGAAGCGAATCAAAGGAATTAAAATATCACTACCATGTCATTATTTTGAAAGTAGAGAATGAGATTTTTTTTAATAGTTTGTATCCTGATTTCTATGGTGTTCTGTCTGAAACGCATAGAGATTGAAGTGCCTGCGATGGTGATCCTGACAGGGTTTATAGTTATATTGCAGGGGCCTTATGTAGTTGGTTTCATCCGGCGTAATGAAATCAAGGCGCGATGTAAAAACTGGCTGACTGAACAAGGCTATCAATACAAATATGTAGACCTCAACGCCCATATGCTGAGTAAGGGGCGGCTAAGATGGAGGGCATCTGATGCCCAACTGATTTTTAGTATTAAGAATTGTGAAGAGGAAGAGTTTTGGTTTGCATGTGGAAATTGGTGGTTAGGGACATATATCGGTGGGATTAAAGTCTATCAAGTAAGGCATGGAAAGATTGTTCAGGTTGCTGTCATAAGGCATTGAGGATTTGATCGAATTCCTAATACGAGTTTGGCAAAACTTTTGAGACACTCGGCACTGTATTCCATTTGCTCGATAGACAATTTGTACAGGACTTTATGTCGGCAAGTATAACGAGAGGACTCTGTCCCTCTCACGGAGGATTAAATGGCAAGAGCTGGATTACTTCTAATATGGCTAATGATTTGTTCTGGTGTTTCTGCCGAACCCAGATTAAGGCCAAGCGATTGGGCAGCCCCCATCATCGGCTCTCAACTGCAGAACCTCTACAAGGTGAGTGATAAGCTTTATCGCTCAGAGCAACCTGATGAAGACGAATTCAAAGACATCTCAACGCTGGGCATTGGTGAAGTATTGAACCTGAGGGAATACCACTCGGACGATGATGAGGCTGAAGGGGTGGATCTCAAACTGCACCAGATAAAGATCAATGCTGGAGATATATCAGAAGATCAGGTGATTGCCTCTCTACAAATTATTCAGAATAGCCAGTCCCCAATCCTTGTTCATTGTTGGCACGGGTCGGATAGAACGGGGGCTATCGTGGCTTCATATCGGGTGGTTTTTGAAGGGTGGCCCAAAGATAAGGCCATTGATGAGTTGGTAAACGGGGGGTACGGATACCATGAAAGTATCTATCCCAATGTTGTCGATCTTATCAAGCAGCTGAATGTTGAGAAAATCCGAAAGGATCTTGGCCTGCACTGACCTGAAAAATCAGTAGTTAATTTTATGGATGCTTTGGACGAATATTGGCAGGAACTGGATAAGTATATTCTTAAGAATAGGAAGCTGAAGTTTATCCAGCAGATACGAGCTCACACAGGATGCTCGGTGAGTAAAGCTATAGAAATGCTTGGCTCTCGATATGAGTGGTTACGTAAAGAGTTCCCCGATAAATTTCAGACATCTGCGGAAGAATACTGGAGTGATTTTAATTCGTAAGTTCTGAGGTATAGGGAATGGAAAGGCGTAACTTAAGCCGAGAATACGGCCATCTTAAGGCCGGGCAGAAATATACGATTGCTAAGCCCTTCAAGGACTACGACAACAACGTTTATGAAGAGAGCCTGGTGATCGAGTTTATTGGCTCCAATTTTGTTCCCTACGATGATGGTTTATCGCTGTTCTGTGTATACAAGGGAAGGGAGAGACAGATCAGGCTCCAGGTGCGACCGGAAGCCCAGCAGGAAGTTGTGCATAACCTTCAGCAATATTTAGTGCCGGTTATTGAATGACTTTCACCTGCTATTGATAGGGTACAGATAGCTGAACAGTTGCATTGATCAGTTAATTGAAAATTAAGAGTTGGTAGCCCCTAATATTGATGAGGGGGAAGAATACAGACAAGTAGGATGTCATATGGAGTTCGATCATATATTTATTTGTGTCAGTCCGGGTGCCCCTGAAGGTGACGCTTTAAAAGACTTTGGTCTGACCGAAGGGGCTTCTAACAAGCATTCCGGGCAGGGAACAGCCAACAGGCGTTTCTTCTTCCGTAACTCGTTTATCGAGCTTCTATATCTGGAAGATCGTGATGAGATTCAAAATGAACTGACTGAGCCTACCAGACTATATCAAAGGCTCAGTTCTAAAGAGGCTGATGTATCGCCATTTGGTATTTGTTTCAGGCCTTCAGATGAAAACAGGAACGCGCCATTTAAAAGCTGGAGCTACAAGCCCGCTTATTTGCCGGAAGGGTTGAAGGTCGATATAGGAGAAGCGCCGGTGGAGGAGCCTATGTGGTTTTTCCTGGCCTTTGCTTCAAGGCCTGACCAGGCTGCGCAGGAACGACGGCAACCTATGGAACACCCCGTTGGATTTCGTGAAATAACGGCTTTGCGCATTGTTGTACCCTCAGAGAAAATCTACTCAGAGCCTGCCTATCGAGCTTCTGAAGTGAAAGGTTTAGAAATTTTGGAAGGGAGTGAACACCTTGTCGAAATTGGGTTTGATAATGAAGTCTGCGGTCAGACTCGTGATTTCAGACCGGGACTTCCCCTGGTCTTCAGATGGTAAATTGTTTCCCTACAATATGTGATTAGGCTAGGTCAGTGCGGAGCTATACATTGCTCTGGACTGGAGTACATGCAGGGAAAAGTATGGAAGATATGTTCATGTTACGGGCTTTGGAAGTTTCCAAAAAGGCCCTTCCCCTTTGTAAGCCAAATCCACCCGTTGGTTGTGTGCTGGTTCGAGGAGGCAGAATTGTGTCTGAAGGGTATACGCAACCCATAGGAGGCAATCACGCGGAGGTAGAGGCTATCAAGGCATTCAAAGGTGCTTTGGAAGGACTAACTGCCTATGTGACTCTGGAGCCCTGTTCGTTTGTAGGAAGGACTCCTGCATGTGCAGTATTATTGGCTGATACGGGGATCAAAAAGGTTGTGGTTGCCATGCTGGATCCGGATCCTCGGAACAATGGAACAGGTATCCAGATCCTCCGAGATTCGGGAATTGATGTGCATATCGGTCTGTGCCAGGAAGAGGTAAGCCAGTTTTTAACACCCTATCTGGGTAAGTCATAAGAAAAGCGGGTCATTATTCATGAATCCAGTTGTCCAGGAAGAAACGACCGGTTGCGCTATTGCCAGTTGTGCCGCCATTGCCGGAATAACCTATCGGGAGGCTAAGGCGGTTGCGAACAGCCTTGGCATATTTGCTGAAGATAAATCGTTATGGTCCGCTACAAAGCCTATTCGCGACCTCTTGATGAAGCTGGGATACGTCACGAGTCCGTTGGAGCAGCCGTTCCTGGGCTGGGAGAGCCTGCCGGATTGTGCCCTTTTGGCAGTTAAATGGCATACAGTTGAAGACACTCCATTTTGGCATTGGGTGGTCTTCAGACGTGAGAATGGTAGAGAATTTGTGCTGGACTCAAAGAGAGCACTAAAAACTAATGTCAGGACAGATTTTGGGAGAATGAACCCCAAGTGGTTTATTGCGGTCGGCTCTCAAAATGATTTTAGCCGTGTATGACCCCCGTTATTGTTTCCTGCAAGTAAAACATCTTCTGATAATTGAATTTCTATGTCTAACTTTGCTGTCTGGTTATTATTGGGAGCAGTCGCCACGATCCCACTGGTATTGTACGCACATAAGCGAGAATTCCGGGCAATCAGTGCTGTCTTTGGGTGGGGCTTGATTGTTGCAGCCCTGATCTATGTCGGGTTTGCTTTATTAATTGGAGACTGGCATTGGCTGCTGATTGAAGCTCTCGGGATTGTGGTGTACTCACTCTTTTTCCTGATATCCAAAGTAAGAACGGTCTTATGGGTTGCGGCAGGTTGGCTTGCCCATCCTCTCTGGGACGTGGCGCTACATCTTCAGGGGCCCGGTTATCATGTGGCCCCTGCATGGTACGCCGTCGCCTGTATTTCTTTCGATTTTGTGGTAGCCGGTTATATCTATTACCGATATTGGAAGGAAAAACAGAGAGCCCTACAGGGCTGAAAGAAGGATCTAAAAAGTACCCACACTTTAACTCAGAACCGTTTGGTTAGGATGATCGTTCGAGTGCTCAAGCATCGATGTGTCTATGTTCGTCAATACACTCCAGGCAACGTATTGCCAGAAATGGATCCTCCGTCTATACCTCCTAATGAAGGGTGCGTGTCCGTTACATATTAAGCGTACTATGCACGGATACAATAAGGTCAGAATAGCATTGATGAGGTCAAAATAGCTGCATGGCGTTTCTAGCCGGATATTCCCGATTTCCAGGTAGAGGGAAGGCTGCCTTGCTCGCGTTGCTGCTGTGCTTGAGTTCAGCCTGTGCAGCACGCGAGTCTATTGAGGAAATTACGGTAGTCTGTGAGGAATGGGCCGGGTTTACGAATAGTGATGGCTCTGGTGCCTATTGGGAAATTGTGCGAGCAATATATGAACCTGAGGGCATTAAAGTAAAGTCTAAGACCATGCCTTGGAAGAGGGCTGAGGAATTTGTCCGATCGAAGGCCGGTGACGCACTTGTTGGGGCTTATTTCGATCCGAGCCAGGACAACGCTGAATTTCAATATCCCAAATGGCATATCAGTGTAGAGGACCCTGTGGTGGTGATTTTCAAAAAATCACGTTTGCCCTTATGGTCTGCCGAAGGTATGCAATTTTTGGCAGGGAAAAGAGTTGCCTGGATCAGGGGCTATAATTTTGACAAGGAAGGTTGGCTTAATGCTCCCGTGGAAGTGTTTGAAATATCGACGGTGGTCCAGGGACTCAGGCTGTTGGAGATCGATCGGGTTGCGGGGCTACTTGATTACAGTATCAACATCCGGGCTGCGGCGGCCCAAGCGGAGATTCAGCTGGATGATTACTCCATGCAGGTGGCGAATCCGGGTAAGAAGCTTTATGTGAAGTTCTCTAATACTTCCAGATCGAAAAAGCTGATTAAAATATTTGACTCACGCATGAGTGAACTGGCGGCGAATGGAACCATTACAGCGATCTATCGTCGCTGGGGCTATGATGCCAATAAATTTGGCCGGTATTAAACGGATTCCAACTCCTCAGCCAGGAAATCGTAAACTGTGCGAACCCGAAGATTCATCTTAAGCTCACGGTGTGAGACCAACCATACTTCTGCTTTAAACGCCTCCTGATGGGGCAGAATTCTCTCGACGGCCGGTTCGATATCTCCGATACCAACGGTCATCACACCGATTCCGACCCCTTGTTTTGTCATTTCCCAATGGACTAAATGATCGTCGGTGCGCACGCAAAAATTCTGGTCTGTGAGCTGAAATCCGTGCTCCACCATTGCGTTCAGATAGTTGTCGTTATTGGTTGCAAATCCCAGGAACTGTGCCTGGCTAAAGGCTTTGAGTGTTTCAGGATGCCCAAGTTCAGCCAAGTAAGAAGGGGTGGCGTAGAGTGCCGCATGAAGATCGCCGAGTCGCCTCGCGATCAGGTCTGGCTGGGTTGGCCGGAAATTACGAATGGCGATATCCGCTTCCCGTCGTCTCAGATCGCTGGCGCTATTCGATGCGATAATTTCCACATTGATTCCAGGATAAGCGCTTCTCAGTTTCCTTATGATAGGTGGTAATACAAAGGCTGCCATGACTTCCGTAGCGGAGATGGTAATGTTGCCTTCTATGGAGTTTGCCTGTCCTGAAGCTGCCAGCGACAGGCTATTCGCGGCCTCTGCCATGGCGCGGACGTATTCGAGTAGTTCCAGTCCATTGGGTGTCAGCTCCAGTCCCTTGGCCCCTCGTTCGAATAGCGCAATTCTGAGCTCTTCCTCCAGAGCTGCTACCTGTCGACTGAGGGTTGGTTGTGACATGTCGAGTGCCCGAGCAGCAGCGGATAAAGAGCCTTCTTCAGCGGTTACCAGAAATGCGCGAGCACGGTTCCAGTCAAATTTTACTGATCGCCAGTTCATAAAATCCTGTCTATTTGGTTATTCAATTATGAATAACCAAGATGCATATTGTGGCATGTTAACAATATTTGTGTATGGGTAGAATAATTCACGCGTAGTACGTTGAGAGCGATTACTTTGAGGGAATCATGATGGAATATTCAATCAAGTTCTGGGATAAGATGGCGAACCGGTATTCTCGCCGCCCTGTCTCTGATGTAGCAGCCTATGAAAAGAAACTTAGCCTGACACAGCAGTACTTCAAGCCGGATATGAAGGTCCTGGAGTTTGGTTGTGGGACTGGTTCCACCGCCCTTGAACATGCTCCTCATGTAGGCAGTTACCTGGCCATAGATGTATCACCCAGGATGGTCGATATCGCCAGACAAAAGCTTGCAGGCCGGGAGACAGCAAATCTCTCCTTTGACGTTGCCACACTGGAAGATTTTCGGCAGGTGAGGGAGGAATATGACGCCATTCTGGGACTGAATATACTGCATCTGATGGAAGACCCTGAGGCCGTGATTAACCAGGTGTTCAGCATGCTGAAACCCGGTGGGGTCTTCGTCAGCAACACCGCTTGCCTGAAAAATACCAGACCCTATCTGAAGCTGATTACGCCGCTGGGGAAACTTCTGGGGTTCATGCCTTATGTGAAATTTTTATCCCGTAAAGAACTGGAGGGCATGCTGAAAAGTGCCGGGTTCAATATCTCCTACCAGTGGGTTCCGGAGACCACCAGGGATGTGTACTTCCTGATAGCGGAGAAGCCGGAATAAAACGTGTGATGGCTGATATCAGGCACTGCTTCAGGAAAATGCGCATGAGGGTCAACGATACTTCATGGCATCCCTGAGACGCATGTCTCTCCTGCATCAACCATGAGGAAGCATATCGAACAGCAGGTAAGCAATTCCCAGGAATGACATAAAGCCTGCAATATCGGTCACTGTCGTCAGCACAATTGAGGATGACTGGGCTGGATCAAGTCCCAGCCGTTTGAGCATGATCGGAACCAGAGCGCCTGCACTGCAGGCGATAACCAGTGATGTAATCATGGCCAGGCCGATCACAAATGCCAGGCCTAATGATTGACTCCAAACGTACACACCGATTGCGCAGGTGACGGCAATGGCTATGCCGTTGATAAATCCTGCGAGGACTTCTTTAAGCATGACCTTCAACCAATGCCGGGTCGTAATTTCCCTCAGGGTCAGGCCCCGCATGGTGACCGCTAGTGCCTGGGCTCCGGCGTTGCCGGACTGACCTGCGGCAACCGGTAGTAATATGGCCAGCGCGGTGACTTGGGAAATGAGTCCCTCAAATGCGCCAACGACAGCCGAAGCCGCAAATGCGGTCAGCAAATTGATTTGCAGCCAGGGAAGACGACTTCTTACGGCAAACCAACTGCTTGATAGTGCTCGTTCTTCCTTTCCTGCACCGACCATCGATTGTATGTCACTTACCAAGTCCTCCTTGGTGGACTGGTATACGTCAAAGGATCTTATCGCCCCGATAATATGCTGGCTGCTGTCCAGTACCGGAATGGCATTGGTTCGGTAGCCTTCGAATTTTTCCAGTACCAGGTCTTTGTGATCTAAAGCATTCAGAGTGACTTTGAGCGGTTTGGCGATGGCGGGAAGTGGTTCCATCGGATCAGCAAGGATAAGGCGGGATAGCTCGATTTCTCCGATAAGTTGTTGGTCTTGGTTCACCAGATAGAGAACTTCCAGGGGGATTGAGGATTTCTTGCCACGACGCAGTCTGAGCTGCATCAGTGCTTCCTGGACATTTAGGTGATCATGAAATGCCTGTATTGAGGTGATCATCATCCTGGCGGCGGTATCTTCGGGATATCGCAATAGCTCGGTCAATTCCCTGGCAAGGTAGGGTTCCTTGACTTTCAATGCCCCCAGAACCGATTCGCGCTGCGATTCTGTCACCCGGCTAAGCATCGCCACCGCAGCGTGGCTGTCTAACTGGCTGATCAGGTCAGCGGCGAAACCGGGGTCAAAATGTTCAAAGATGGAATCGGATGTACCGACAGGGAAATATTTCCAGAGACTTTTGACGACAAATATAGGTTGAGACTGCAGAAGACGGGCCACGTCCTGTGATGGCAATGTCTCAAGCTCCCGGGCACTTTTTTGAGGATATTCCGTCAGGAAGGCTCGGGTCAGGTGTTCTGTCGTTAAGCTGAGCTGAGGATCAACGATTGTCATGCTAGATATCTCCTACCGGTGCCTGGGGGATGGGGTCGAGTCGTGCTTTCTCTGAGTTTCGGTAGGCCGGTATTGGGGCTCCTGCGGTTCAGGTGAACGGAAGGCTGCATCGATAATTGCCAGTACTGCACCGGTGTAGGCACTCATCAGATCACCGCTGACTGAGGTCTGGGCGGGGACGGTTGGTTCCTCCATTCTGGAAAGGGCAGTGCGGACGCTGAAATGATGCAGTACCCCTAGAAACTCCTGCTTTCGGTTTACCACCGCGACGGTGTCCTGCTGATTCCAAATAGGCAATGACAATGCGGTATTCACGTGTGTCAGTCCACTGAGGGAAGGGCCGCTGTCACGCACCAGATTGTTGACAGGTTGTGTTGGTGCTGCCCGAATGAGGTCGTAGACTGAGATCTTTCCTCTGACATGCCGCTTTCGGTTAACGACATAAATATCCTGAGTTTCGCTATAGGCTTTTTTCTTCAACCTGGTCAAAGCTTCTTGAACTTCCATATGTTCGTCGAGCACCAGTAACCCCGTCTCCAGCCAGGCCCCGATAGTGTATTCAGGAAAACTTACCAGAAGCTTGCAGGCGGTCTGTTTGCGGATGGGGAGCAGCTTAAGCAGTCTCTCGCAATTATCTGAGTCGGTGTGTCTTAAAATGGCAGCAATATCCGCCTGATTCATTTCGCTGAACAGGTTGCCAGTAAAGTCCTCGGGTAATTGAGTGATTACCGGAGCAGCATAAGCCGGTAGCATGGTTCTTAGGACGGGAATCAGAGTCCGCTGCGATACCTTTTGAAAAAAGGCACAGACACTGTCAGGGTCTTCAAGCTCAAGTTGTCTGGCTGCAGCTACGGGCTCGTTCTCCAGAAACTTGAGTGCCATTGTTAGTGCCGGTGTTGTCATGGCTGCACCTATTCAGTTAGGGACTCTCCCTCAATCTCCAGAAAAAGCGCATGTAAATCGCAATTAAGAGGGCTGAGAAAAGTCAGAGAGTCCGGGCTTACTGGTTCGTTGGCTGGTTGGCCTTCTTGGTAACTGTATTTCGAACAGTGCTGATTTCTGATAGATAAAGTTTCGCCGGGACCATGGTGCGGCCATGCTCCGATTCAATGACCAGCATGGTGTTGGTGACTTCAACCAGAGTGCCTTCGATACCCGCAATGCTGATTTGATCGCTGATGCGGCAATGTTTGTGAATTTGTTGCGCCCCTATGACATTGGAGATTAAAACACGGGCTCCCAATCCAAAGGCCAGGGACAAGCCGGCGGCCAGCACTCCTATCAAAACCAGGATTAACTGGGTGATGAACTGTATATTGATCCCAAGCTGTTCGATGCCAATCGCCACAGCGGTAAACATGACAGCAAGCTGCACTGTCGAGCCAGCCAGGTGAGGGCGCTGGAAGCCTGCGGACTCAGCCGTAGCCGTTGTCATAACATTGAGCGCATTGCCAATCAGATACCCGCCGAGAATAATCAACAGCCCTGCCAACAGTCGGGGGATATAACCCAGAAACTCACGAATCCAATCGGCGAAAAAGTCCAGTCCAAGGACACTGATAGCAGCAGCGGCGAAGAAAAGCATCACAACCCAGAACACTACTTTGCCGGCAATTTTGGAATGGGAGGCTTTGATTTCGATGTGTTTCCTGGCAGGAGAATCAGGTAGTAATCTGATCAGTAATCGATTGATCAGGGAGAGCAAAGAAAGCGTGATCCTCGCCAGTGTTATCCCGACTATCCAGCCAATCAGTAATAGGAAAACAGCGCCCATCAGGTGCGGCAAGAAAGAAATCAGATGCTGAGTTATCTGCTCGTATATGCCTGACAGGGCTGTATGCCAGTTTTCGGGCGAAGACTTAGGCTCCATTATCCGGTCACTCCTGATGATCAGTGATTGGCAAAGAGTTATACCGCAGTGAACAATTTGGAGATCAGGCTGATTTGAGTATAGCTACGGGGGTATAAAATATGTACAAATCCAGTCGAGAAACCGTGAATGGCTCGGCTGCGCCCTGAAAGACGGTGCTACCAAAGCGGCCTCTGGAATCTCAACCTCCTCTCCAGGACAGGATTTGTACGCTTGTCTATACTTTGAGAAGTTGTCATCTTTATCGGGGTGACGGATCGATGCATAAATCCCGAAAGCCTTGCTTGTGGAGCTTTCTCTACAGTCTATGCCGATTGCTGGTTTTAATGCTGATTGGACTGTCGGCGGTAGCGGACGATGTTTCCGAGCCTACCATTCTTCTGCATTACAATGAAAGGCCACCTTATCTTCATGAAACCTCAAGTGGGGTCGAGGGACTGACGGCATCTCCCGCTGAAGAGGCATTCCGGGCTGCGGGCATAAAATTCTCCTGGGTGAACACACCCGCCATGAGGCAGCTCTATATTATTAAACGTAATCTGGGGCGGGATTGCCTGGTAGGATGGTTCAAGACGCCGTATCGGACTACCTTCGGAAAATATACTGTCCCGATATACCAGGATGGAAGTTATATCGTCCTGATGAATACGGAAAAATCGGTCTATGCCGGAGGGAGTCTCGCTGATCTCTTGAGTAACCGGAATCTGGTGTTACTAGTCAAAGACAGTTATTCCTATGGAGATTTTTTGGATCGGTATATCGACAGATACAAACCCACGATCAATCCCACGATATACGAAAGTGCCAATATGCTGAGAGTGATCGCAAGAGGCAATGCTGACTATATGTTCGTCGCCCCGGAGGAGGCAGAGGCCGCAATGATTATGTATGGCCTGACCTCCAAAGAACTATTGAGTATCAGTTTTCCGGAGATGCCTCAGGGTGAAAAACGATATAAATTTTGCAGCAGGCAGGTCGATGATGCCGTTATTGATCAGTTGAATGCGGCAATTACCTATAGGAAGTGATGAGTCGACTTTCTTAGAGATCTGAGGCTAGAGCCCAAAGGCTCGTTACCTGGTCAAAGGTCTTTTGGAGGTGAAAGGACTTTTGAAGGTGAAAGGACTTTTGAAGGTGAAAGGAGTGATGTGTGGTTCTGTTGATGAAGTCCGTTCATCGCAGTAGGAAAGTCTCTAATTCTTCCCTGCCAATACTGTAATTTCTGATAAGCTTTTAACGTCAATGTTAATTGAATGCCGAGGAATAAGGTCAATGCCCCATTTTGTCATGGATTGCTCAGAAGATGTTTTGGATCTCCACTATGAAGAGGAAATTTTGCAACAAATTCATAGTGTCGTGAACGGGACGGGATTGTTTGATGAAGGCGATATCAAAATCCGGGTGAATCCCTACGCTAAATTCTCTGTGGGCAACAGGAGAGAAAGCTTTATCCACGTGTTTTCCCATATTCTGGAAGGTCGAAGCACCGAACAGAAATCAGATTTATCCAAAGCGCTGGTTGATAAGCTCGTTAGCATGTTTCCTGAGATTCCCAATATCGCAGTGAATGTCTATGAGTTTGAGAAGGCGACCTATTGCAATCGTGCAATGCTGTAAAAAACGTCAGGGATATATTATTTCTGTGATTTAAAGGGATAGTTTTGTGGCGGGATATTCTCCAAACCCACTGTCGAAGAAACTCGGCATCAAGGAGGGGGTCAGTCTGTACGTTAAGAACCCTCCTGCCGACTACCTGCAATTGTTGGATCCCATACCGGAAGATGTGAAATTTGTTGAGCGGTTATCTGCCGGAATGGATATGATCCACTTCTTCACCAAGCACCGTGCGGAACTACAGGCAGAGCTGGCGTTACTGCTTACGATGATCAAACAGAACGGTATGATCTGGATATCCTGGCCTAAAAAATCATCCCGGGTAGAAACGGACATCACAGAAGACGTTATTCGTGAGGTTTCGCTTCCTATGGGGCTGGTGGATATCAAAGTGTGTGCTGTGGATCATGTCTGGTCCGGGCTGAAGCTGGTCATCAGAAAAGAAAATCGCAGATAGTTTCGTTTTAGGTGTAAACAGGAGTTGTCCCGTGGGTATGTCCGGGTTGGTTATTTGTTGTCTTGTGTTAGTTGTTGTCCCGGTTTTCCTAACCCGATGGAGCTGGTTTTGGTCGATTTGCGGTATTTTTGCGACCCCATTAGTCATTATCTGGGGGCAGCATTTTTATGTGCAAATGATCAGTCCTGATACGGGGAGTCCGGGAAGTTCCCTGGGAATGGGCGTTCTCGTATTGCTGACTTTGTCTCTGGCCGTTGGTATGGCGCTGAGGTATGTCAGGTGGGTCGTGGATTTGCTGACCTCTGATTCAAAACGAGTATCCCCGCCGTAGCGGGGATTGATCTTGAGAGAAGCTGATAGCGCCAGTTTCAGGGAAGGAAAAAAGGCACGAAAAGAGTAGGTGGTTATTGGTTTGCCGAAGTGACCAATTTTATACCCAGCAGTCCCATGACACCCCCTGCTACACGGTCGACCCAGGCTTTGTATCGCAAATAGGCATTTCTCGGGCGGGTGGATGAGAGTCCTAGGGCAACCAATGTGTACCAGCTGGTCTCAATGGTGAATACCACAACAATCGTACCGATACCCAGAGTCCAGCCAAAATGCTGAGGTAGAAATGCAGCAAAGACACTGGTGTAAATCACGGCTGCTTTGGGGTTGCTGATTTGAGTGGCAAGAGCAATCCAGAAGGCTCTTCCGGCACTGTGCGGAGCCACCTCGCCAGCGGGGGGAGATACGTCGAGGGGATTTCTGGCACCTTTCCAGATTTTATATCCCAGATACCCCAGGTATAACCCACCGCCAATCTTCAGTGCCAGGTAGAGGCCGGGGACGGCGGCAAAAACCGCTTGAAGGCCGGCCAGGGCTGCCAGCGCGAAGATAACCCCTCCAATACCCATTCCGAGGGCTGAGAACAGGCCGTGGGTTCTGGAGGAGGCAACAGATTCCCGAGCGACCAGGAGAAAACTTGGACCGGGACTGATCGCTCCAAAGGCAATGGCGCTGGCGATACCGAGTAAAGGAAGAAGTTCCTGCATATAACCTCCATTAAGACATATTGCTGATGGGGTGCATGTAGCGTGTCATGCAAGTGTATGAGAAGCAGAGAGCGATGTAAAAGGGGGAGGGCAGTGCTATGGCCAGAGTGAAGCTGCAATGGTTGGCGGTAGAGCCCAATGTCAAAAAATGCATGCTTTATGTCACTTCTTACTATCCTGGTGAGATCGTTCTCTTACTAAAATCACCCTGAAATTAGGTTGTTTATTCCAAAAGTTGGTGAAACTATCCGATTTCAAGCAGTAAACGAAAAAATACTGCTGTTACGAGCGTTAAAGTACGGAATCAGAGGTGACGAATCATGAAGATGCAAGCACAAGACTTTTTGGCAATGAAAGCTGTGAAGCCGATAGCGATGCTGACTGCCTATACATGTCCAGTTGCTCGCGGCCTGGAAAAGGCGGGGATACCTGTGATCCTGGTTGGTGATACGGTCGGTATGGTGGAAATGGGGTTCGAAAGTACCCGTGATGTCACCATCGAACATATGGAATATCACATTGGTGCCGTCCGTCGTGGAGCACCGGATACCCATATTATTGGAGACCTGCCGTATAACACTGACAGAAATCCGGAAATTGCGCTGGTCAATGCCAGACGGCTGATCGCCGCCGGGGCTGATAGCGTCAAGCTGGAAGGGCCGAAAGTTGATGTTATAGAGCACTTGGTAAGTCAGGGTATACCCGTCGTCGGGCACACCGGATTGACCCCACAAACTGCCAAGAACTTTGCCAAAGTCGGTCGTACTGAGAGTGATGCCAAGAGGATTAAAGAGGAATCCGTTGCGATCCAGAAGGCCGGTGCATTTATGCTGGTGCTGGAACATATTCCTTATGAACTGGCGAATGTAATTACCGCGACGTTGGCTGTTCCGACGATTGGTATCGGTGCCGGACCCAATTGTGATGGGCAGGTGCTGGTCATCAATGACGCCCTTGGTTTGGGGGACTATTGGCCGCCATTCTCAAAACAGTATGCGCATGTCAGCCAATCTATTCTGGAGGTGGCAAAGCTGTTCTCAAAAGAAGTGGAGTCCATGGAATTTCCGAATAACATTATTCAGTTTTCCAGTTCCGGCAAGCGTTAACTCTTCTCTACTGAAATTAGTATTAACAGATCCTGAAGAGGTAAAGTATACAGGCCCGTAGTGAATACTATGGGCCTGATACATTTAAGCGTCATAAAGGAAACAAATGAGTACAACCAAAAAAGGACCGGCGGGTGCATTGAGTGCAGATAAAGCGCCTGAGCAACGCAATATAACGATAAGGAAGGAAATCCAATCGCTGCTCAATGAGGGAGAGTATTCCGTCAGTGAGTTGTCAAAGTTGGTGCGTAAGTCAGAGAAGGATGTGTGCGACCACCTGGAACACCTGCTCAGGTCTGGCAGTGCATTGGTTCACCCGGCCAGATGTCTCAAATGTGATTTTCAGTTTGAAGATCGTCACAAGGCCAAAAAGCCTGGAAAATGCCCGAAGTGTAAATCCACCCATATTGAAGCCCCGACGTTTGTGGCGGCTGAATCCGATTGATCTCAAGGGGGAATTTTCCCCGCATCATCGTAAGCTTCGAGAAGTACCCTGATATGAACATTCAATACTATGATCCCCATAGGGCATTAGAGATCGCCGACCTGTTTTGTCTGGCTGTTCATAATATCGATAATGCAATTTATGATGCCGATCAAAAGGAAGTGTGGGCACCCTCTCCTCCCGACTATGATCATTGGATTGACCGACTAAGCGTCAAGCAACCCTTTATGGCGATCATTGATGATCAGGTTGCTGGATTTATCGAACTGGATACAAACGGTCATATAGACTGTGCCTATACACATCCTCGTTTTCAACGTCAGGGCGTGGCGTCAGGTTTGTATCGGTTCCTTGAGAATGAGGCCCGAAAGAAGAAGTTGAGTCGGTTGTATGTTGAAGCATCCATTATTGCGATGCCTTTTTTCAAAAAACACGGTTTCAGCCTGGTGCGGGAAAATGAAATCAATCGAAAAGGTGTGACCCTGGTGAACTACACCATGGAGAAGCTGCTGGCTTCATAACCAAAGATCATTGAGGAAAATCATGTTTGTCATCTCTATTGAATACACTGTGGGGCTGGAGCGGGTTGAGCCTTTAATTGAAGAGCATATGTCTTTCCTGGACAAATATTATCGGCAAGGACTGTTTGTCGTATCAGGACGAAAAAAGCCGAGGACAGGAGGCGTTATTATCGTCAAAAACACGTCAAGGTCGGAGGTTGAAGCCCTGATCAAGGAGGACCCGTTTCATCGGGAGGGCGTTGCTGAATATATTATCACTGAGTTTATGTCTACCCGAGTGGGAGAGGGATTCGAATCACTGGCTGACTGAGCGAATTGTTTATCACAGTCTTTAAACCGTCCTGTGAGCCTTATTTGTCTAGAACTGCATTACGTAAAGCTGCAGCAACGATGTAAAACTGCAACTATGTAAAACACAAGGAGTGTTTTGTGGACAGTCATGAGCTGCCAGATACTGAAGCCTCGAATAATGCTGGACATTGGAAGCACTATTATCAAACAGTAAAACATAATCCCCATCGTCCTTTGGTGGGAAGTGCTGCTGAGAGCAATCTTTCCCAATCTCGGTTGGCAGTGGATTGCGGGTGCGGTACTGGAAGCGAAATTGCGTTTTTGCTTGGTCAGGGATATAGGGTAGAGGCTTTTGATATCAACCCTGATGCTATTCAGGTATGCCGCGAACGATTTGCAGGTAATCCGGAGGTAAATCTCCATCTGAGCTCTTTTGAAGACTATCATTATCCTCAGGCCGGTCTGGTGATTGCCAATAGCAGTCTGTTCTTTTGTAATCCACAGAGTATTTTGCAGGTTTGGTCGGATATTGAAAAAGCCATCTGCCCGGGTGGGGTATTCTGTGGCGATTTTCTCGGCATGAAGGATTCCTGGGTTGGTGGCTCTTTTCCCAAGGTTGCTCCGTTATCTCCGCACCAGATTGAGAAAATGTTTGAATCGTTTGAGATCCTAAAGTGGGTCGAGCGTGATGAAGCAGGGCACACTGCCGGCGGAGCGGAAAAACACTGGCATTCATTTACGATTGTCGCCAGAAAAAGCTGATTGGATAGAATGAGCTCCAGCTACTTTGGCAGTTTTGGCCACAGCTTTGTCGGCATGTTCTTTATTAGCAGGTCGTAATTACATAGGAATAACGTTAATGGATATAAAACTGGCGGTTGCACAAATTTCTTCCTTGAAAGGGGATATTCAAGCCAATACGGAATTGCATTTACATGCTATTTCCCAGGCTGCAGGACAGGGTGTGTCTTATCTGGTATTTCCGGAGTTGTCGCTGACCGGTTATGAGCCGGAGTTGGCAGGTGAGCTTGCGTTTAAGCTTGATGATCAGCGCCTGCAGCTGTTTGTTGAAGCCGCGAGTAAACATCAGATGACGATTGTGGTCGGTGCCCCTATCTTTGGAGAGCCACTGCCTGCGATCGGGTGTTTCATCATTTCACCCTCGGGTGAAATTAAGAGCTATCGCAAGATGCATCTGCATCCGGGAGAGGACGAATATTTTGCCAGTGGCCGTGAACATCATCTGGTGAAAATTGGGAATACCACGATTGCCAATGCTATTTGTGCTGATACCGGGAATGTCTCTCATGCGGAATTTTGTGCGGAACTAGGAGCGGATGTGTATGTGGCAGGAGTTTTAATTACTGCTGGAGGTTATTCTGTAGACACGGCGTTGCTTCGGGATTATTCCAAAAAACACCATATGTTAGTGGCCATGGCAAATTACAGTAGGCCCACAGGCAAATGGCTTCCTATCGGCAAGAGTGCCGTTTGGTGGGAAGGTGAGTTGCTGGCGGTGGCGGGTGAAACTGAAAATGCCCTGGTAATCGCAGAGCGTCATGATAAAAACTGGTCAGCATCTGTCATGTCGATTTGACTGGCTCGACATTTCTTTTAAAGATGAGCTATTGTTTTTTCGCGAAATCGTGCCAGGAGAGATGCTATGGAGAAGTACATTTTCACCAAAGAAGAAATCGATGCCTATGAGGGGATCAGCAAGACCCATTTCTTGAATCCCAATGCGAAGCGGGTGAATAAATCCCTTGGAGACATGACCGGATTAACGCAGATTGGATTTCATATAATCGAAATTCAGCCCGGGCATGAATCCACGGAATTGCACAGGCATTACCACGAAGAAGAATGCGTCTATATTCTGGAAGGAGAAGCTGAAGCCACCATAGGAGATCAGGTTACTCCGGTAAAAGCCGGCGACTTTATCGGTTACAGAGCTGGCGGTGAACCTCATAAACTGACCAACAATGGCTCGACAGTGTTGAAGTGCATTGTTGTAGGGCAGCGGCTTGATCACGATGTCGCAGACTATACCAACCTCAACAAAAGAATCTATCGCCAGAAGGGCTTGAAGTGGAATCTTGTGGATATCGATCATATCGAAGAGCCTTCTGCGGGGAAAAAAGCCTAATCGGAATCAGTGTGAACAGGCCCTGTCGCTTAAGCATAATAGTGCATTTGTGTTTTTGCCGCCGGGGCTACTGAATTCACTGTCTCTGTTCTCTGAGTACTCTTTACCTTGAACTCTCTGTCTTAAATTCTCTATCTAAATATCATCCCTACTGCCAGCAGTTTTACTCACGTCTGCTAACTGAGCTGTCTGTGCCTGCAAGCTAGTACGTTAGTATTAATATTGTGATTTATGTTTATCAGGCGAAAAAGAAAAACGCTATAATGTGAAACTTTATTCGGCCCGCTGTTATCTGCGGGCCGAAATCGTTGAGATAGTGTATTCAAGGAACCGAACGGCTGTTGTCAGCAAGGAAGTTCGTAAGAAGGAGTTTTATGCGGCAGTTGGCAGATAATATTTGGATATTTGATGGCGAGAAAGTGACCTTCCTGGCTTGTCCATTTACCACAAGGATGACGGTGGTCAAATTGTCAGATGGAGGTCTATGGGTTCACAGCCCGATAAAGCTTAACGCTGATTTATTGTCCTGCCTGGCCGGGTTGGGACAAGTGAGATACCTGATCGCTCCCAATCATTTACATCACCTTTACCTCGCCGAGTGGCAACAGGTATTCCCCAACGCTTTAACCTTCGGTACGAAAGAGGTTATTCGAAAAAGACCCGACCTTGTATTCAGTGCATCATTAAACGGTGAACAGGAATGGCCCTGGGCAGAGGAGATTGCCCAGGAGGTATTTACCGGGTCTCGGCTGATGCAGGAAACGGTGTTTTTTCATAAACCCTCCAGGGTATTAATCGTCACGGACCTGATCGAAAACTTTCCCGGAAGCGACTTTAACTGGTGGCAAAGGCTTCTGGCAGGAGGAGCGGGAATATTGGCTCCCAACGGTAAAACTCCCATTGACTGGAGATTGAGCTTTAATAAGAAACAGGCCAGGGTGCATCTGGAGCACATAAAATCCTGGTCACCGGAAAAAATAGTACTGGCTCATGGCGACATAATTGAAAACAATGGAGCTGAGTTTTTAAAACGCTCATTTGCCTGGTTGGGAGCCTGAGCGCGTTGCCGGTATTTGAGTGAGCGGGAAAAGCCGCGTGTGAATAAAAATATCAGAGAAAAATGAATTGGGAGAAGGGTAATGACTGAATCCACGGAACAAGCAGCAAATACATCGTCAGACGGTATGGCCAAGGCCATTTATATACTCTATCTGGTGAGTATTATCTTTGGGCTGACCTCGATTGTCGGCCTGGTCATGGCATATATCTACAAAGGTGATGCGCCTGAGTGGCTACAGACCCATTATCGTTACCAGATCCGGACTTTCTGGATCGGGTTTCTCTATGGGATCATCGGGGTGGTTCTCAGCTTCATAATCATTGGCTATCTGGTTCTACTATTTGTATTGGTCTGGTTAATTGTTCGCTGTGTCAAAGGTATTAAGGCCCTTGACCAGAAACAGCCGGTTTCTGATCCCGCCAGCTGGATGTTCTGATACGGACAGACGGTCTTCTTTGGTCTAAACTTCTAATGTCCACGTCTATCCTGGTAGCCGTGGACATTCGATTTGCTATTAACTTGTTGAGAGACTTAGGGAGTTAGTCCGGGATTTTCATATAATTTAATGGTGAACTGTCGTGCGAAAGTGGCTGTGTTTTAGCATTCTGCTGTTCATCTGGTCGCTGCTGCAACAAGCATTGGCCGACGATAATCTCCTTGTTATTCACGTCAGAAGTCCTCAATCAGAGACTGACCTGCGCCCCCGCTATTATCTGGATCTCCTCACCGCGACTTTGGAAGTCACCCGAAAAGACTTCGGCAATTTCGATATCCAACCGGTCAAGGAATACATCACCCAGGATCGCAGTCTGTGGTTGCTTGAGCGTAACCGGGTTTACGATGTGATCTGGACAATGACCTCCCGGGACAGAGAAAAACAGGTCCGGCCGATCCGCATACCTTTGATGAAAGGGCTGCTTGGGGTTCGTCTGTTGTTGATCAGTCCGGAGAAACTTCAGAATTTTTCGCAGGTTAATGATCTGACATCGCTTCGAAAATACTATGCGGTGCAAGGGCACGACTGGCCTGATACGCGAATCCTGATGGCCAATGATATCGTTGTTCGAACCGACCAACGTTACGATGAATTATTTAATCTGGTCGGCATGGGGCGCTTCGATTTTTTCCCTCGCAGTGTGATGGAAATATACGGCGAAATGGCTTTCCACGGGCAAAAGGATCACTTGATGATTGAACCCCATCTTGCCCTGGTATACCCGGCCCCGACTTATTTCTTTGTGAATCGGGACAATGATGCACTGGCAAACCGGTTGGAAGCCGGACTGCGGGAGCTAATCCGCAATGGCGAGTTTGATCGTATTCTGACGACACATGTCAGTCATCAGACAGCGCTAAAATCCATGCAATTGGAAAAACGTACGATCATCAAACTTAAAAACCCTGATCTCCCCCCTGAAACCCCATTGGATGATGCCTCGCTTTGGTGGGACCAATCGTTATTTCTGTCTGAATGAAGGGCTCGCAGGGCAGGCCATGCTTCAATGATCCAGAAAATCTTCCCGTTTCAAGCCATATCGCTGCATTTTCTGGTTCAGTGTTCGTCGGGGTAGGTCCAGAATTTCCATCACCTGGAAGATATTGCCTTTACAGCGTGACAGTTCCGCTTTCAGGATCGCCCTTTCGTAATCGGCTACCCTCTGATGCAGGGAGGTGCTGGTATCGCTTGCGGGAATGATTTTTCCCGTCAGCATTTCCTGCAGGGGCATCTCCTGAAATTCACGGCCAAGCAGATATCTTTCTGCCAGGTTTTTCAGTTCCCGTACATTTCCAGGCCATTCATGGGTTTCGAGGGTGACCCACTCGTCACTGGACAGCTCCGGTGTGGCCTTGTTGTGTTTGCTGGCTGCCTGTCTTAGAAAGTGTGCAAATAATAGCGGGATGTCTTCTTTGCGCTCTCTCAGGGAAGGTATGCGGATTTCTGCGACCATCAGCCGGTAAAACAGATCGCTACGGAAGCGTCCTTCCAGCGCAGACTGCTGCAGATCTTCCTTGGTTGCCGATATGACCCGGACATTCAAAGGAATGCTCTGGTGTGATCCCAGTCGAATCACTTCACGTTCTTGCAGAACCCGCAATACCTTGACCTGGAAATGCGGGGGCATGCTCTCAATTTCATCAAGGAAAAGGGTGCCTTTATTGGCAAATTCAAACTTTCCGGGCTGAGATTTTTGGGCTCCGGTAAATGCTCCGGCGACATGGCCGAATAACTCACTCTCAATCAGTTGCTCCGGGATAGCGGCGACATTGATGGGCACAAAAGGATGCTTGTGACGTTTACCAAAATCATGCAGACACCTGGCCACCAGCTCTTTCCCTGTGCCGGTTTCTCCGTGGATCAAGACATCGACATCCAATTGAGCCAACTCTCCAACCTGTTGTCTCAGCCTTTTGATGGCAGGGGAATCCCCGATCAGGACGGACTCAAGACCCTGCTGATGTTCCAGGGCCTGTTTGAGTTGCTGATTTTCAAGATACAGTTTGCGCTGGGTGCAGGCACGTTTGACGGCATCAACCAGGCGAGTGGGTTGGAAGGGTTTTTCGATAAAGTCGTAAGCTCCTTTTTTCATCGCTGAAACGGCCATGGAAATATCTCCATGGCCGGTAATCAGAAGTAAGGGAATCGAGCGGGGGACTCTTTCCAGTAGTTCCATACCGTCCATCCCCGGCATTTTGACGTCAGACACAATGGCGCCACTGAAACCTTCATCAATGAATTTCAGTGCGGTCTCGGCGGACGCCCAGGTCTGGACGGTAAAGCCGGCAAGAGTTAGCCATTCCTCCAAAGCTTCCCTTACGGATTGGTCGTCATCGATGATGTAAACCTGATTTGTCATATCCCACTCATTCACTAACCGTCATGGAGGAGCCCTCCCCGGACTCTTCCGAAACATTCTTTTTCAATGGCAGGATCAGTGTGAACTCACTGCCTTCCCCTTCAGTACTGGAGACACTGATGGTGCCCTGCATATCCTGTAATAGGCTGTAGCTGATTGCCAGTCCGAGACCTAATCCCTTACCCCCGGTTTTGGTGGTATAAAACGGGTCAAACAGATGATCCATCTGATCCTGGTTCATGCCGCTTCCGTTGTCACGGACCTTGACCCAGGCCTTATCTACCACACTCATAGCATTAAGTACGATTTTAGGCGAGTCGACATCTTTAACTGCATCAAGTGCATTATCCAGCAGATTGACCAGCACTTGTTCCAGCATGTTCTGGTCTGCAATGACGGTGACGGGTTTATTGATGACCACCTCCGTATCCACCTGCAAATCCCGGATGCGGTGCTCCATGACTTCCATGGCATAGCGCATGGCGGCTTCCAGTGAAACTTCCTGGAGGGTCAGTCGGCGAATTGCCGCAAAGGTCTTTAACTGTGAGGAAATACGGGCAATTCGATGTACCAGGCCTTCCATTTTGTCGAAGGTCTCTTCACTTTTCTCGGGTTTCCCCTCGGCCAAATAAAGCCGTCCGGTGGCGACGTAGCTTGAAAGGGCTGTCAGCGGCTGATTCAGTTCATGGGCAATAGCAGCGGACATTCGCCCCATGGCCGACAATTTTCTTTCCTGCATCAAGGCTTCCTGCATGACTCTCAGCTCTTCAGAGCGTTGCTCCACCCGAGCTTCAAGTTCTTCATTGGCCTTCACCAGCTCTGCTTCGGCGGCTTTTAGCTCGCTGACATCGTGTACGGAAAGCAGGTATTCCCGGGCGGGGCCGGTTTTAATCATGCTCAGACTGTATAGCAGAGGAAAGTCAGTGCCGTCGTTACGACTGCCCCGGGCTTCCAGGCTTTCTTCCGTTATCTGGCTGAACCAGGGCTGCAGTAGCCTCTCGGGGTTAAGTGGCAGAATATCGTGCAGATGCTCCTGATCCATTCCGAACAGCTCGATGGCTTTGGGATTCACTTCGGTAATTTCCAGGCGCTCGTTCAAGGTCATCAGGCCGGCGTTAGTATTTTCGATGATCGATCTCTGATGTGCTTCGGATTCCTCTGTCAGCTTCAGGAGCGCTAGTTCAGCCTGCCGCTTGCGCAATATTTCCCGATAATAGAGCGCGATAAATACGGCCAGCAACAATGTTCCGAAGGCCACCACTGCTGCCACCACTGCCAGGTTGTTAATATCCTGAAGGGAGACGAGCCGATGAATATCCCAGGGTAATCGTTTGACCGGTTGTGAGAACAGCAAATACTCGTGATCCTCAAGAGTGACCTGGCCTGGCGTCCTGGCTGCAGCAGGCTGAACACTGAGGGATGTGACGGGTCCGTTGCCGTATTGTTTTGTGATACTGAGTTCTCTGGCGATGGTATCGCTGATGGGAACCAAAGATCGATAAATCACTCCGGGATCTGACGATAGAAAGATAATATCGTTGGGGCCGCTCAACCAGACGTTATCTCTGGAAGCGATCCAGCTTTGCTGCAACGGCGTGAGGTCGACCTTCACCACGGCAACCCCCAGTATCTCGTTTCCGTTTCCCCAGATCGGAGCGGAGATGAACAGACCTGCCTTGCCGGTAGTGACCCCCACCGCATAGTAAAAGCCGGTTTTTCCCCGCATGGCATCAGCAAAGTAGGGACGAAAGGCATAAGAACGACCGACAAAGCTGGTCGCATCCTGATAGTTGCTGGATGCGAGGGTAATCCCCTCTGCGTTCATAATGAATATTTCATCGGAACCGGCCGACAGATTGTACTTTTCCAGAAGGCTGGAAATATCCTGGTCAATCTGATTGTTCTTAAGCAGCAGATTAAATCTGGGATCAAAGGTCAGTATGGCAGGAAAGTACTCGAACTTTTCCACGGTGGTCAGCAGTCCGCTCTGGTAAACCCCCAATAGCTGGGAGGACTCCTGCTCGTAGTTATTGATAATCAAGCGACGGGCAATATAGAAAGTGACCAGAGTGGCAATCAGAAGGAGCAGAATGAGTACTGAGCGTAATACATGGTGTTTTTTCATACGACTAAGCGTCCGCGGCTAAAGGTTCAGACATTGCTTTTGAGCACTGCCTTGTGCACCTTCGCGATTCCTGACAATCGGAGCGTTGGAAAACTTCATTCTTGTCTGCTTGTAAGTAGCCATGGCTGTTATGGTTTTTATTGCTTCGCCCTATTATAGGTGAAACTGGCTGTTATGGGTGAAAGCGCCTGTATTGGTAAATCATCTATAGATAAAACCTGGATCGATAAAACCTGGATCGATAAAAGCTGTATCAATAAAACCTGCATTGACAGGAAAGTGGCCGGGGAAGGTTTTCCTTCTCCGGCCCCTTTCATCAGGGTGCCAGGTCCAATGCTTTCAACAATGTCTGATTAACTTTGAATATGGGTTCCGGATCAAACTGCAGCGGAATTTGTGAGACGGATTCTCCTTTAGTCAGACGATCCACAATATTGGCCGCCAGCTTTCCCAGTGTTTCGTAGTCAGCCACGGTCCCCATCAGACAGCCGTGTTTTATGAATTGTGCGACAGCACAGATTGTGGGAACCCGTGCATTGTTGAGTAAAGGCACAACAATGTCGGCTTTGGAAATCATAAAACTGTCTGGAGGAAGGTAAACAGCATCGACTGACTGTGCCTCCAGAACAGGTTTCAAGTCTTCCTGCCAGAGATTTTCATCTGGCCTCACCCTGATCGGGAGGACCGTAAAGCCTTGTTCCCGGCCGAGTGTTTTTAGCTGCCCAATGATCAGGGCGCTATTGATTTCCCGGGGGTTGTATGGAATCGCCAGACTTTTGAATTTCATGATGGTTCTGGCATTGGCAATTTGTCTGTCCGCAGGAACGGTGTTGGTGACACCGATAATGTTTCCGGTACCCATCAGCTTTGGGTCCACCAAAGAAGAACCCAGGGGATCAGCTACGATATTGAAAATCTGTGGCCGCACTCCATTGAGGAAGGTTTTGACGGTTTCGGATACTGTCGTGCCGAAGGTATAGACATAGTCGTACTGGTTCAGATTGGGCTGCAGTTTTTGCCGGAGGATGTAAGCAAGTTGTTTGCGATCCTGACCGGCGTCGAATACATCGATAGCCGGATGGTGCCCAAGGCGATTGAGTTCACCGACAAAGCCTTTTTCTGCGATGGTTTCGCCCCTCCATACCACCATTGCAATGTTCATGGAAAAGGCTTCGCCGACGAAGCCAAGCGTTACGGTCATTAGAAGTGCATTGATACAGAATTTCATTGTTGTTCTCTCTCTTCGTGCCTGGCTCTACGAACTTCCGTCATTGAAGTCATGAAGAGCCATAGTTATGAGGACTCCCGTGATTGCCTTCTTCCCCTTTTTGCTTCTGCTTTCTTCCATGTCCTTTCTTTCATCTCCCTTCTGTGGTCCCGGCACTGCTCCGGAGAGCAGTGCCGTTCCCTGGTGTTATCGTTCTTTCTCCGATGTCTTTTGTTGGTTCCGATCCGTGCCATCCAGATCGAGAGTGAAGACTCCACCACTGCTGAACAGGCCTGGACCGGGCGGAATTTCCCGGTTGTCGATGTACTCGAAGGTCTCCATCTCGCTACAGGCGATCAGTCCACTGGAGATCAGTCCACAGGAAACAAGAATCAGGAATAAGGGCGTTGTGTTGAGCATGTTGATTTCCCTTGGTTTGAATGAGGGGGTGTTAGAATTTGACCCGTGCTCCGACCAGCAGGGCGTTTACATCCTCGAGATCGCTGCCGGTCCGGTCCAGGCTGTAGAGGTGATAGCTGATGTAGGCTTCGGTCGCCCAATCATCGATTTTCTGCACATATTGAACTCCGGTAGCCGTAGCCTCATCGTCCACTGCCGCCAGATCTTTTGTCACACCGTAATCGAGGGAAAAGAGTGATTTCCCGGCATCTATCAAGCTGGCTTGGTAACCGATTTTACCGTAGTAGGAGGAGGGATCTTCAGCATCGGAATATAGGCTTTGCTGGCCGGCTGCAATGGTAAAATTCAGGCCGTTCTCCAGCAGTAGGGAAGCAGAACCGTTAATCTGGGATTCAACTTTACTACCGTTGGGTTTGGAATAACCCAGTGCAGCCGCGATTTTATTTGAGCCAAGTTTTCCCGCGTAACGTAATGCCGTGTCCCAACCGCCGTTAAAGGCACCGATGGAGTAGGTAAGGCCGCCGAATTTAGGGGTGTCGTAACGAAGTCTGTCCTTGCGGCCCTGGCCATCGAAGTTGCTCAGGACACTTTTAACATTGGTCGTGGTTAAGGCTCCGTCAGCGTCACGAAATAGAGTGCCGCCCGCCTGGATATCCACGTCGGAATAACCGGCAAGATTGGTGCCGCTGAGATCGGATTCTGAAGTGGTTTCAGTGGCCGTCCAGCCTTGGCCAACCCAAAGCCGACCCATCTCTTTATGATCAAAATACACTTCCAGACGACGTTGGGTAAAACTGTCTGTACCTGTGTCACTGTCGGCGGTGTTTTGGTTGACGTCTGCGGTGGAATTGGATTCAAACTGAACCTCAATGGCTGCACCTACCGTCATCTGATCGTCTGGCTTGGCTTCTCCTATAATTCTGAATCGGGTGGAAGATGCATCATTATCGACTTGGTAAACTTCCTGTTCCTTGCCATCGTCAGTCATCAACACGCCCCGGTTAACGTGACCGGAGAACGTGACATTGACCTTATCGTTACCCGATTTCAGGGGCTCGGCACTGAATGAGGTAATGGGCATTGCTATGGCAGTTGCCAGAGAAGTCGGGAGCAGGATCGTTTTAATAATGTCTTTTGACATGCGGTACAAACCTCTTGTTGTTGTTTTGGTTGTGCATACGTTTGATGCAAGAGGTCTATTTCAAATCCCATGCCTATTAGTGGAAATTTCTATCCAATTGAAAATTAAAGGAAAGTGTTATTTCTTCTGGATGTTATAGGAAAAAAACTGCTGATAGGGCCGATTCGCGGCAGCAAGTTTTTGCTTACAAGTTGTCATGATTCTAAGAGGAATATCCGGCCATCTCCGGAGAGTGAATGCCGATGCGCCTCCAGAAATGATTCCTGCAAATTGACCGGAGGCGCAGGGAAACGTCTTGGGAAGGAGCTCCTCAGGGCGCAGTCGCGGCAACATTCGTTTGCAATAAGTCGCTGGAGTTGGACTGGCTGGTCATGATCGGCTCCAGTTGGTGCGCGCTCAGGATCTTTTGTGCCTGACCGTCGCGGAATATCACCTTCAGAGCATGATTGAACCGGTTAACCAGCTTCCTTGGAGTATATTCCTTCATGAATCCAATATAGTAGTTCAGCTGTTTTTGGTGCATGGAATATCGAAGGTTGGATAGACCAAGTTCCCTGATCATTGCGTACCCTACGTCCCGGTTTGAATACACTGAGTCAAGTTTCCCCTCGCTGAGTTGTTGGAAAGCGGTGCTGTCGTCTTCGAACATACTGATTCGCATGCTTGGCATGGCTTTCTGAATTTTCTGTAGTGAGTTGGCCAGGTTGGACGGGCCGTATACTCCGACATTATGGTGTTGGTATTCCGTCAGAGTTTTGGGTTCGTCCGGGGTTTGTACATTGGTAAAAAAGCCATATTCGCCGCGAATAATGGGAAGTGAGTAATAGAGCCACTGGTTACGGTCTTCATTCCAGCCTACCACGAAAAGCCCATGTGCCTGTCCGGCTTTAGCTTCTTTAATGGCGGTAGGCCATTCCATCAGATGAAACCGGCAGTCGATTCTGGCCGTCTCGCATGCAAGCTTGACGATGCTGGTAGCTGGCCCTGTGACCTCACCATTCTGCAGATAGGTAAAGGGACGAAAGTCCTGGGTATTGAAGATCAATGTATTTGATGGCTCTGAAGCCAGGCAGATGGTTGCTGATATTGTTGCAAGAACCAGGAAGAAGGTCTTCATCATTGTTCTCCTTTCGCCATTCCTGTTTTAGAGGAACGACTGTCATCAGATAGTTGTGTGCTGTCCTTGAAGTGGTTATGTGTTGCCCATGGAATATCAGTGGGCTTGAGATTGTTCCTTTCCTAAGAGGTCGCTCGTTTCATATGAGGCAGCTCGTTTCATATGAGAATCTATGTTTCATAGAGAAAGCGGGTTGAGAAAAAGGAGGCGGTGATTAGCCGCCCCAAAGGGTCGCGCTTCAGCTACCCGGCGTCGGTGATCTTCGAGAGCTTAGGGACCACCGGCGCGAGTTAAATGCAGGGATACAGGGTATGTACGAGGTGCCCATCGGTGATGGAGAGACCACGAGATGTTGAAGATGACCTTAAAAAAGAACTCTTTTGGGAACGCATGACCGGCACCTCAAATCTTTTTTTCTTGTCGGTTATAAGATGTTGTTTGTTATCAATCATCCTCTGTTAATAGAGCGACAATCATGCCAACAGACAGGGGCAGATAAGCGCCTGATTTTTCAAGCGGTCTTTGGGAGGGGGAGAGGACCTGTCGGCGCGATAACGCCGACAGGGGCATGGTGATCAGCCAAATATGGCCGACGGGATCTTCAGCGAAGAAAAGTGATGTTCATCCTATTGGCAATATTCGTTGGTGCCGCGCAACCACTGGGTGTCATCCAGATACAACTTGTCATTGTAAAGACTGAGTCGGTAGCGGGCCTGCTCACCTCCGGGTCCTGATTCGGACCAGTCGCTATCGCCGGTGCTGCCTTCAAATTGATAACCAGGGCCGTATTGCAGTACCAGCACTCCCTGACCGGGAAGGCTACCTTCCGCACGCCACCGGCCTGTGCCGCGATTTCCATACGCACCGCTTGCACCACCTCCATAGCCTCCGGAGTCCCCTGAAGTATGGAACTCACCATTGCTGCAGAGCCAGATTTCCTGTTTTTCGTGGTAGCTCGAACCGGAATAGTAGCGGGCGATATAGCGACCACGCATATATTCCTGCCAACTGCCGCTGCCTCCGGTGGATGTGGCCGACTGCTTGGGCTGGAAGAAATTGAGCTTCATTGCGGTATCTTTGGCAATATTAAACACGCCGGCAGGATCCTGGCTGGGGGTGAGGGTGATCAGGGCAACTGACAGTCCATTACTTCCGGTTCGGCCAATGATTCTGGCTTTCAGCTCTGGCCTGGCTGGTACCTGATAGTCCGCAATCAACAGATCTCCTTCGGCTCTGGGGGCTGAGGTAGGAACCAACTGGATGCTGGCATCCAGAGGAATACTCTGGGACATGGTCTGTTGCAGCTGGCTTTTAGACATTTGTTCGGCGTAAAGCAGAATGGTTGCCTGCAAAGCGGCAGATTCGATCACGAAAAATGAGGAGCCGGCAGGCAATGCGCCCTGCCAGCTTTCCGGGATGGTGACTCCCAGCCCTATGTCAGACGATTGCACCTGTGTCCCTCCCTGGTACAGCTGATTGGTCTGGATTTCAGCGGCCTCTGCCGACAAGAAACATAGGGAGATAAGCGGTAGTAATACGAAGTACTTAAACTTGAAGCTTTGGAAGAATGCGGGAACAGGAATCTGTCTGATGGGCTTGCTCATAACCTTCTCCTGTAAATACCGGTATGACCGTGTGGATGAAGATGTTCTATCAATAACAAGCGTTGTCTGACACTAAATCACCGCACCCGCTTCAATGCAAGCTTTATTCTGGTCGCCCTCTTAACCTGGCGTTCAGTGATGATGAGCACTCTCCAGCACATTTCCCTGATCATCGTAGAAGCCGGACGCTCCATGAGAAACAAACCCGAGATTGATCAGTTTCTGCAGAAATGGATCACTCTCGTTATCGCCAATGTCAGCGTAATCAGTCAGCTGATAATCCCTGTAGGATTGGAACAGCGCCTGGATTCGATTCTGGTTATCGAACACGTCGGTTAACTGCCATTGTAAGGACAGATGTTTCTGTTGGACGCTGTAGGACTGCACCAGTTTTAACGCTGGTAGCCAGGATAGCCTGATCTGTGCCTTGCCGTCCTTGAACTCGTAGGTTTCAATACGATCACAGCCTGCTCCGTCTGATGAAACGAGAGTCATTTTGTTTTTTTGCTGGTCAGAAATCAGTTGAAACTTCCCTGGCCAGTTGCGATCTCCCTTTCCCTTGTTGATATCTTCGGGCTGATATTCAATTCCCCGCCGTTCACTTTCGAAGTACCGAATAGGGCGAATTCGTCCGTCGCTTACCAGGTTCCAGATTTCCGTCACTTGCTCCTGGGGATACTGATGAGCCACCTCCTTATCGTTGCGCCAAAGATACATAACGCGCTCCGAAGATTTTTTCGGTTGGGTGGTCTGGGAAGTAATCTCGTACTTGGCTCCAACGTGGGCCGGATCCAGATCACATTGATGTGTCATCTCTGCCTGACCAACAAGCCCAGCCAGTAGTGCGGCCAATATATTCATAAGTTTCTCCGGATACAGATAGCACAAACGGGGCCCAGAAGGGCCCCGTACAACTAAGACTTCGCTAAACGGTTAGTCCCAGAAAGGCCAGTGATGCCATCTTCTTTTTCTTTTCAGTACCCGATCGGCGGTTTCTGTCAAACGCGCAGACTGGTCCATGACATGGAAGATCATATTCTGCTCGTTGGTACCGGAAAGCAGCATAGCTCCGGGGCCATTTGCGTAGATACCAACATCTTCACCGGAGTGGGTTTCAGAGGAGGTTGGGATCAGCGCTTCCTGGTGGTAACCGGGGGCCTCTGTGTCAATGGCAGAGATGTCTTTGCGGCCGGTATCGATCGGATAGTTATAGCCTTCGTCCGCATCGGTCTCATCACCAAGGTCATGGAAGCCCCGACCGTTCATGTAGCCGACGGTCGTGTATGGCATGCCGTCAGCTGCCAGAGCCGCCTCGTCAGCACCGATGCTGACCACTTTGCCCAGAATCGGATTGCCACGTTTGGGGTATCCGGCAATCGTGAACACGTGGCCATGGTCTGCTGTGACGATGATCAGAGTGTCCCTGGGATCGGTATTGCTCATTGCCGTTTCCACCGCTTTTGAGAGCTCGATGGTGTCGGAAAGGGCATTGTAGGCATTACCTGCGTGGTGAGCGTGGTCGATACGACCAGCTTCTACCATCAGGAAGAAACCTTTACGGTTGTTGTCCAGAATCTGGATGGCTTTTTCCGTCATCTCGCTCAGTGAAGGCTCTCCGGCGATGTCATTGCCACGGTCTGCTTCGTATTGCATGTGGGACTCGTTGAACAGACCGAAAAGGCGTTCGGTGTATTCGGGATTGACTCCGTCGAAACCGTACTGGTCATAGACATAAACACCTTCTGGATATTTTTCTTCCCATTCCGTCACCAGATTCCGTCCGTCTGTACGGTCACCTTCGATAGAGCTCACGGCATCCGGGCTGTTAGCTGAGGCATCTTTGGGAAGGAAGTGACGGCGACCACCGCCCATGACGACTTCCAGACCATCGACATCCAGTCGGTCGTAACGGCTTTCCAGGTTATCCTCAAAGTTAACCAATTGAGAGGCGATGTCTTCACAGCCTTGTTCAATGGCCTCGGCGGGCATATCAGAGATGTCTTCCCAATTGCGGTCAGCTGATTTAGCGTAGGTTGCAGCGGGAGTCGCGTGGGTGATGCGGGCGGTTGATACTATGCCGGTAGACTTGCCGGAGATCTCTGCCAGTTCCAGAGCAGTCACCAGTTCATTGCCCTTGGCTGAGGCACAATCACCTCTTACCACGTTTTCATCAACGCCAATAACGCCAGCGTCACTTTTAACGCCGCTCATCATAGCCGTCATGGTTCCGGCTGAATCCGGTGTCTGGGCGTCTACGTTGTAGGTTTTTGAAAGTCCGGTAAAGGGGAACTTGCCAAAGCTAAGAAAGTTTTCTTCTCCAGGCATTCCTTTCTGCTGCCCGTCGAGGATCCTGGCCGCGGTAACGGTGGAGATGCCCATGCCGTCACCCACAAACAGGATAACGTTCTTGGCTTTCCACAGATGACCGATACCATGGGTCATGCGTAGCTTGCCGTTCAATGCGTCCTGCGCGTTTTCATACCAGGCGTTTTCCGTTTGGTGCCTGGGGATTGCGTCGCTGGCCTGCGCGCTCAATGCCGCACCGAAAGTCAGTGCAAAGGCGCTCACTGCCATCATGCCTTTGTTCGTTTTCATTAGAATTACCATTAATTATTGAATGACTTTTATGAGGAGAGACATAAAGCTAAAGGTCAAATATGACTGTTGGGTTAAATTGATATGACAATATCGGCAAAGTTGGTGAATAGATGATCAAAAGGTGTGAGTGAAGGTCATGTATTCCTGACTGGGAAAGACCCGGCCCAGGGAGGTAGGCCGGGTAGAAGGAAGGTTATTTCAGGCCCATGCAATTAGCGTAATAGGTCACCGTGCCCGGCCAGTCGGCAAATACGCCAATGACTCCCACGTCTTTGGCCAGAACATCGAGGAGTTTCATGACGTCGCCATCATTGTTAATCACTTTGCTGATGGATTGATAATAGAAGCCTCCTCCGGTTGCCAGAGGGCCGGAACGTTCCAGTGTCCAGGTAATGATGTCCAGGCCGGCATCTTTGGCGGCTTTGGCGTAAAGAGAGGGGACAATATTGTCCATCTCATCCAGTTGCACCAGCATCCAGGTGGGAGGCGCAATCACTCTTACACCGTTAGCGACCAGTTCCTCCATCCCGGGTTTCCAGGTGGTCGGATTGTTGGGATCAAAGGAGGGGTCTCCGTAACGACCATCGAGGTATACGGCTTGTTTGCCGAAGCGTGGATCGTTGTGAATCCAGTAATACAGATCCTTCTCACTGAAAGACTGGGCCCAGACTTTTTTGGGACTAACGCCTGCGGCCTTGTATTCATCAATCATCTGTTGGGCGAAATCTTCCTGGGTATAGTCGCCCTCAAAAGGCATTTCGACGCTGGGTGCTTTCAGCTCGGGAGTAAATTTGACGCCGAGGGATTTGAATAGCTCGATGCTTTCGGCGTGGCTGAGCAGGGTGCCTTTTTGGTCGTAGAGATCTGTCCGCCAGTTGGGGGTGGCATTCATGTACTCTTCCACGGTCGTTGCAGCCGGGTTAAACGCGTCCATTTTTCCTTTCAGCGATTTGAATTCGGCGAAGGTAATATCACTGGTACAACAGGTGGCTGTTGCTGGAACGCCGGCCTCAGCATCTGCGGGTGAGAAGGGCTGAGTACATTTGGCCGCGAGTTCAGGTACTGCCAATATGTTGGTGGTGCTATGCAAGTCACATTGTGAGTGGCGGCAGACCAGTTGGCGATCCTTGGTGAAGGTAACATCACACTCGACTATTCCTGCTCCCATTGCAGCGGCAGCTTCATAAGACTCTTTGGTATGTTCAGGAAACTGCATTGCGGCTCCCCGATGACCAATAGCGAAATCTGTACGGTAGAAAGGGCCTTTGCCGCATTGCTTTAGCTTCGTTTTTAACGGGCCTTCATCCATATCCTCCACAAGATAGAATGGACGGGGCCCGACTTGTGCTTTGTCCTTTTTATGGTGCTGGTGCCAGAAATCCTGGGACTGCTTCATTTCGCTCTGGTGCCCGTTTCCCGCCATCACGCTCGTTGCAGGAAAAAGTAAAGCTGTCGCCGTCAGCGACAGAATTGTCAGTGCGGTCCGCATGACATACTCCTTGTAATGATCCATTAAGTTATTGAAAGTCCTTGTCACTTACTGCTTGTATCAGGCCTTCCCGGTTAACGTTGCCTGAGCGAGACTAAAATTGGAATATTTCGTCCTTGTGCTTCTAATATGACAAGGCCATGAATTGATGGCTTGTCAGGTTATATCCAGCCTGATGGGCTGTGATTATTGAAGTTGTGATTACTGAATAGTTTGAACAGGTCCTTATGACCTATGCTAATCTCAGATTAAGCCGTAAAAATATTCTGCAGGGATAAAGAGTCATTGGTGACCGAGACTATTTATTGAGCCGTGTTGGTATATAGCGGAGGTGAACAGCGTTGAGACAAGTGAGTTGGCCGGTTATATCAATCGCTATCAGCCTATATCTGGTTGCTGTTTCTTTTCGGGCGGCATCAGTAGAGCCACAACTTGAAACTCTCGTCGCCGCATCTGACCCCTGGCCGCCTTATGTGGATGAAATGCATCCAGAGATGGGGGTTTCCGTAGAAATCGCCAACGCAGCATTTGCGACTCAGGGATTTAAAGTCAGGCAACTGATGGTGCCATGGGCAAGAGCGTTGGAGGGTACCCGTACGGGTACCTTTGATCTGATATTGGATGCCTGGTGGAGTTCCGAGCGAGCCATGGAATTCATGTATAGCAGACCCTATCTGGACGGCTCGGTGAAGCTGATCAAACGTCGGGATGAGCCCTTTATCTACCAGGGACTTGATAGTCTTAGCGGCAAGCAGGTAGCAGTGGTGAGAGGGTACGCCTACAACGATGAATTCAATGCCTCCCCAGATATCCGGCGCTACGAGGTAGTGGACTTTGCCAGTGCGGTGGCCATGTTGCTGCGTGGCAGGGTGGATTTCGCCATTGAAAATGAGCTGGTTGCCCGCTACCGGCTGGGACAGGTGGCACCGGACTCTCTTGCAAAAATCGAGTTCGTTGAGCCGCCGGTCAGTGTCAATCTTGTGTATGTCATCAGCGGCTATCGAAATCCCCGCCATTATGAAATTATCACGGCCTTCAACCGGGGGCTGGAGATCATCCGAAATAATGGCGAATACCTGGAAATTCTGAAGCGCAACGGCCTTCAGGACCTGGAGAAAGGAGTTCGCTAGTCTCCTATAAATGAAATCATGGAACCTTTTCCCACTCCTCTGTTCCAACGAGAAAGACGTTCTTGAGTGAGTTGTTGGGAGAGAGAAGATGAAAGGCTTATTGGTGGGGATATTGGTGATGGTGCCACTCTTGGCGTCCGCAGAGGAATGGCAAAGCGGTCCATCGCAAACAGATATTGTTGAGCTTTATACGTCAGAGGGATGCAGTAGCTGTCCGCCTGCGGACAAATGGTTGACGTCATTAAAACAGCAACCCGGTCTGTTCAAAGAGTTTATTCCTGTTGCCTTCCATGTGGATTATTGGGACTACATCGGCTGGAAAGACCGCTTTGCAAAGCCTTCATACAGTGAACGCCAACGCCAGTATGTTCGCGAGGGGCTCGTCAGTCAGGCCTATACGCCTGAGCTGGTCATCAACAGCCGTGAATGGCGTCAGTGGTTTCGTGGTCAGCGTCAATGGCAGCCATCTGACAAGCAAGTGGGTGTACTGTCAGCCAATTTGCAGGGGAACCAGCTGAGAGTGGAGTTTGATCAGGACCGAGCCTGCGTTTTACATGTGGCCTATTTGGGCATGGGACTGGCTTCGGAGGTGAGAGCCGGTGAAAACAGAGGTCGCCGTCTGGCCCATGATTTTGTCGTTCTCGATATTCTGACGAAAGAGGGCCAGGGCAACTGGCAGGTTACACTCCCGCCAAGACCGGAGGCTGGGCAGGAGCAAACGGCCCTGGCCGTATGGGTTTCTCCCCAGGGCTCTCAGGAAGTGTTGCAATCCACCGGTGGATATTTGAAGGCTTCGCCCTAGTGCAATTTTTTAAGCGTGTAAAAACGGGCCCTGGAGTAGTGCAGACAAAGCCTTGAGACAGCCTACTCCCGGGACCAGAATTGGCTGACGGCTTCAAGTAACTGTTCCGGGGAGGTTGTTTGCCTGGGTTGCCAGTGAGGAGGAAATAGTGCCTGATACTGTTGGTGAGTAAAGCGATCGTCCGCCAATATGACGATGCCCTTATCTGTTTCGGTACGAATAACCCGTCCTGCCGCCTGAATCACCTTTTGCCATCCCGGCAGTTGGTAGGCATAGGCAAAGCCGTCCAACCCCTGTTGCTCAAAGTACTTGGCGATGGCGTCGTTCTCACGGCTCAATTGAGGCAATCCCGGGCCCAGAATAATGCTGCCTATCAGGCGTTCACCGGCCATGTCGATGCTTTCACCGTAGGCGCCTCCCAGTACGACAAACCCCACTGTGCGACTGTTATCACTGAAGGCTGACAAGAATGCTTCCCGGGCTTCCGGCGAATTGTCCTGTGGCTGGGCCAGGTACTCGATATCAGGACAGGATGCTGAAAAAGCTTCCACTAACTGGGACTGGAACTCGTAGGATGGGGTGAATACCCAGTAGTTGCCAGGTCTGTTCTCGTAGATATCTTCGATCATACGCACCACGGAGTGTATTTGCTGGAAGCGGGTTTTGCTGCGCATATTCAGGTAAGGGGCAATCAGAACTTCAGTGTGGTTCTGATTAAAAGGAGAAGGCATGCGATGCCGCAAATAGTTGTTCTGTAATCCGAGTAAGATTTGATAAAACACCGGCGGTGTCAGTGTCGCAGAAAACAAAACCATTGCGGACACGGACTTAAAGTAGGGCTGGAGCATGATGGCTGGAGTCAGACATCTCAGATGCAACGTTCGTTGAGATGCATTTCTGCCATTGTCAGAAACCGTGTCGAAACAGGCAAAGTCATCCTCCGCCTGGTCCGCCAGATACAACCAATTACGGGCCTGCTGTAACGCTTCGGTGACGCTGTTCTGGCTTTCCAGATCGGCGACAGAGATTAAGTCATGAGGAGTCAGCAGCCACTGTTCTGCCGCTCCGCAAAACAGTTCCAGTTGTTTTATAAAGGCCGTTTCGCCTTGTACCATCCGATTATTTTCCAGCACCACCGATCGAATGTGCTTCAACAGCCTGCTGGCGCTTTTGGCGAGCGGTGATCCGGTGTTGTTCTGGCTTTTCCGACAGCGCTCAATCTGCCACGAATCCAGTTTGGCGGAAAACAGATCCCGGGCCCGGTCAGGGAGGTTGTGGGCTTCGTCGATCAGCAGGCCGACTCTGTTCTGGGTAAACACCATATCGGAGCGTACGTTAGGCGAGAAAGCGTAGTTGTAGTCACCAATCAAAAGGTCCACCCAAGGTTGTAGCAGGCCCTGAAGACCGTGTGGACAAATTTCATGCTTTAGCGCGATTTCTCTGACGGTTTCCGTGTCCAGCCAGCCATGGCCCAGGGCTTCTTCGATAGCGCCAGGCAGGCGTTCATAGAATCCGGTCTGGCGGGGGCAGTCCTGGTTGTTGCAAATACTGTCCTGGATACAGATCTTTTCCTTTGCGGAGAGCTGCAATGTTCTGATCTGGCAGGAGTCTTTTCCATATACCTGTCGGGCGGAATCCAGGGCTGCCTGTTGAGAGGCGTTTTTGGCTGACGTAATGAACAATTGATCCAGATGCCCCAATGCCATTGATTTAAGGCCGGGGAACAGGGTCGCCAGGGATTTTCCGCTGCCGGTGGGGGCTTCAATCAAGCATTGGCCTCCCTGCTGCAGGGTGCGGTATACCAGTTTGGCAAAATCTCGCTGTCCTGACCGGAATTCCGGGTAAGGGAAGCCGATACTTTCAAGAAAGTCATTTCGTTGCAGACGATGCCTATGGAGATCGGAGTACCAGTCGATCAAGTGTTGAAAGAGCGGGGCGGACATCTGCCGCAAAGCAGACAAAGAGCAAGTGTCGACGTTCTGTTCGACCTTCTCTGTCAGGACGTTGAAGTAAGTCAGGCACAACTCAATGGACTTGTCTGAAATCTCTTCGCCAAACTGTTCTGCCCACATAGCGGCATAGAGCAGCACCTGTAAGCGATGCCTGCTTTGCAGGCCGATGGGCAACAGCCCGGCTTCGTGCCTGAGCGTTTTGATCTCTTCAAATCGAATCTTGTTTCCGGTTTTCCACAGACCATCGATGCGGCCGTGAATGGTCAGCGTGACACCTTCATGCTTTATCTGATGTTTTATAGTGACTTCCGCCTGAGCTTCAGCCGGCCATGAGGTCTGAACCCGTCGATGAGCCTCCTGACCTTCCCGAGCAGTGGCGACATCCCGATCGCGATGGCTAAGGTCACCTTCCTGACACAGCAGTTCCACGGCCTGACGGACGTTGATTTTGTATTTAGCTGAAAGGCTGGTTGTGTTTGCAGGCATCAGGAGAGAGATTCAATACTTTGTTCGGCCCACTTTACCTGGAGCAGGTGATAGGGAATACCCTGTTGTTCAAACATGCTCATCCATCTCAACTGATTGGGCTGAACTTTATCCGTCGGGCTTTTCACTTCCAGCAACCGGTAACTGCCGTCTTCGTAGAACTGAATAAGATCTGGAAATCCTGAACAATTCTCCCGAAGGTCGCTGAGCATTCGGCGAAATATTGCCATCCAGTGTTCTCTGGGGATGTAGTCCAGGGCCATTGAAAGAATATCTTCTCCTGGTTCATACCAGCCGACAAAGGGGTTGCTGATACCATATTTATCCCGCCATCGTTGCGTGATTTGTTCTGACCACGAGGCGCTGTTGATATTGTCAAAGGCGGACTCTATCAGCGGGTGTCTTTTGCTTTCAAACTCAGTATCAAAGAGATCATGTGGCGCCCGCTGAAATGGATGGGTAAAGGCTCCCCTGACGGGTGCAAATATCGCGTCCCAGAATGTCAGGCCAAACACCGTATTCATCAGCCAGTTTTCAACATAGAAACAAGGGGATTCCTCAAGATACAAATGCATCAGAACATTTTGCTCTACACGCATGTCACCGTTAGGTAAAACCAGCGTTTGTGTCTGCGGTGTATAGCGCCGGTTAGGTGGACCCTTATGCCCCATCTGCTTGCGACACTGCTTCTGGAAGCGCTCGGCGAACAGGCTTTCGGCCTCATTCCAGGGATTTTTAATGATTTCCTTGCACCGATTTTCCGCGGCTTCGTATTGCTCCAGTTTGAACAATATTCTGGCTCGCCTTTCTCTGGCAGGAGGACGGTGGGAAAACGAATAAGCTTCGAGTGCTTCCGGCAGCATTTGCTGCTGTTCATAACCCTTACCAATGCGATTGCACAATCTGCTGAGGCGGCCTTTTACCGGGGAGTTATCGTCTAAAACCGGTAAGTGCTGCAGAATATGCTGGGCAATATCGGGATCAAACTCTTCGCTACTGTAGAACTGGTCCCGAAGTGCCATTATCGCTTCAGAATCGTCAATATCCTGTCGATGGCGAAACAGGCGGGTGTCACTGTCCAGTTGATAGGGTTCGTAGCGAACGTGCCCGAGATCAACGGTGACAAAGGCACTCAGGTCTTGGGCCAGATTGCCGAAGAACAGGAGCTGAAAGAGGTCGATCATTGGTTGATGAAGGATTTCCACCAGGGTGTGGGGGAATGAATCATAAAACTGATTGGAGGTCAGTTCCGCCAGCTGTTCCAGTTGAAATGGACGGTTACCTTTCTTGGGACACTGCTCCGGCCACCACTCCCGCATCTCAGGGCAGGTCACCAGCTCCAGTAGCTCTTCGGCCGGCAGCATTGGATTAATACTGATCAGACCGCTCTCCTGCAATGAAGGGAGCAGGTGCTCTGTCGGTGGTAGTTCGGTGTAATTCAACTTATCGCTGCGAAACAGGGTGGAGCGCCGACTGTACATTCGTACCAGCAAAGCCTGCTCCGGATCAGGAAGTTCCATGAAGGTGTCGACGAATTCCTGTTCCTCATTATTCAGCAAATCGCCATATTGCTCCAAAACGCATTCCAGAAGTGTTCTGAAGTTGTACAGGTAGTAGAACGGATCCAGTTCTACTGCTGCAGGTTCTGTCACATGAGGCTCCGGCGTTGAAACTTGTTACGGTAATCTTTGGGGGTCAGCCCGGTTTTCTGGCGGAACAGTTTGGTGAACGAACTGACGTCCTCATATCCGACGGCCATGGTGATCTGGCTGATATTGTCAGAGGTTTCCTCCAGCATTTTCTTGGCGTTCTCCAGCCGCAGGGTCTGGAGGTATCCCAAAGGCGTGTCGCCGGTAGCCGCTTTAAACCGCCGGGCAAGGGTTCGTGGGCTCATATTGAACCGTTGTGCCAGATCATCGATGCGGATCTCCTGCTGACAGTGCTCCTCCAGCCAATCTTGCACTTTGAGTATGTCTTCATCGCGATGCATTTTGCGAACTCTGAGGGCAGAGTAGCTTGACTGGTATGTACGCCCCATGTCGATCACATAGGATTTGGATGTTCTGACCGCCATATCATGACCGCAGAAGCGTTCGGTCAGGTAGAGCGCCATGTCCAGCCAGGCAATTCCGCCGCCGGAGCAGTACACGTTTTCCGAGGTGGTAATCATCTGTTCCGGCCGCAAATCCACTTTTGGATATCGTTGCTTGAATTGTTCCACATAGGCCCAGTGGGTGGTGGCGACCTTGCCGTCCAGTATACCGGCTTCCGCCAGCAGAAATACGCCTGTGCAGTTACCAACGACCAGCGATCCACGGCTGCCGAAAAATGCCAGAGTTTCGATCAGCTCCCGGTTGCGTTCCAATGCCACATCGATTTCTCCCGCGATGGTGGGAACGACCAGGATATGATCTGCCTCCACCTGATCAAAGCGTAAATGGGCTTCAAGCTGCATTTTGTTCAAGCAGCGAACAGGCCCTCCATCGACGGAGGCCAATTGAACCTGGAAACGCGGAGCGGTGGGCTGATGCTGCCAGAAATTCCAGGTGACGCCGGCCATACTGAGTATGTCGACAATTCCGGTGATGGCCGATGACAGGGCCAGGTCAAATCCCAAAATGGTGACTTTTTGCATAAGGCTTGCCGTATCTGATCGGTGATTGTTGCGGGTAACCCGTCATTTAACTTTTATCTGTCTGTCAGACAGAAAGTTTTATTGTGCCTCATAATTTAATTGGTGACCAGATTAGCCTAGTTAATGTCATTTCAGACAGTTTTGCTTGCTGTAGAAATTTGAGATTCTGATTTGCGCCCCGGGACGGGCCACATCCACCCGTCCACAGGGTTGATTTGTCCATTTCCGCGCAAGCGGCCTACGACCCCGCGACCTGCAGCGCAATGCAGCAGCATTTCAGGCGCGGGTTTTTTTATCTCCTTTCCCTCACTATACTTCGAAAATAAAATAGCTAATTAGTGTCAGTGCCAATATGCGCTGTTCTGGGGGGAGGTTCCCTTGGAGACTTTTCGAGGAGTTTATGAATGAGTAGTGCCGATGAAGGCCGTCAGGCCAGAATAATTGATGAAATGCGTGGTTTTATTAAGAAGGTTCTGGCAGATCCGACGATTCCCGCCAAATGTATGGAAATTGCCCGTCGTCTGCATAATGACGAGAATGCCGATCAGAAGATCGCTGATGAAATCAGTGCCACCACCACCATTCGTATCCCTGAGATCATGAGTGATGCGGATCGGATTTTTATCGAGGCAATCAAGGAAGTTCTGGAGGACGAGGCAGCGTTGTATTGATTATCCATTCCTGCTGCTGAACCTACATGGGCGCAAAATTTTGCGCCCATGAGATTTTATATTGGCAGTTTAACGTTAGTGCTTAGATCTCGTCGTAGGGCGAGTTGAATACCAGGTTAAACCGCTTGATCCCTGTCGCACCAACCACCTCTTTCAGCTCCGCGATACTGTGAAATCGTTTGGGGCCTCCATTCACATCCTGAAGTACATCTCGATGGTCTTTGTATTCGAGCTCGGCGATATAAATATCACCCTCGAAAGATAAGATATTCACCTGGTTGATCTGTTCCGGGTGTCTGCGTAAATCGGCGATGTTCATTCGTGTTTCCCTCTTTGGTTTTCTTGTTTGCTTTGGGGGATTGTCAATTTTGCTCATCTTCGTCATTAGGGCCCTGACAACGTCTTTGGGCACCCACAACGACAGAATAGCGTTAAGTGGCCGGTAAGGCTAAGTTTTAATCAGTAAAAGCGTCTATATTTGTGATGAATTTCGATACGGTGAAGGGCGGTATCCAGATCATTTTATCGATCATGAGCTATTTTTTGCTTATACGTGAAAGGCTGTCGGCAATTTGTTGCTCATGATGATCATTGCTCTTTATAAAAAAGTATATAATACAATGAGTTATAAGTTGTTCTCATTGGCGTGTAGCTTGCAGTAGATAAATGTACTCACATGGCACAGATACGCTATGTGCATGCTCACAACAAAAACAAGAGGAAAACTTATGTTGAGCCTACCTAAAAACGCCTTCTGTTCACGAATTCTGGCAGCGGCGATTTCCGTGGGAACCCTGTTAGGGTACACCGCTAACTCAAATGCCGAGGATAAAGATTACATACTGGCTACCGCCAGTACCGGTGGAACCTATTATCCCGTCGGCGTTGCTATTGCCACGCTGAGTAAGATCAAGCTTCAGCCAAGTAACGGTATCAGTCTGTCAGCCATCAATTCGGCCGGTTCAGGTGAAAACATCAAGCTGATGCGTGAGAACGAAGCTCAATTCGCCATCCTGCAAGGTCTCTTCGGCAAATATGCCTGGGAAGGTACTGCTATGTTTTCCGCGGATGGACAACAGAGAAACTTCCGCTCTGTGACCATGCTATGGCAGAACGTGGAGCACTTTGTTTTACAGAACGATTACGTATCCAGCGGTACCATTACCGATATGGCCAAGGCAAAGGGTCAGCGAGTCGCCATGGGGAAAAAGAACTCCGGTACGATTGAATCCAATCGAACGATTCTGAACCATTTCGGACTTGATATTGATAAGGATTATGAGTTGCTTTATGCCGGTTATGGTCCCAGTAGCCAAGCCCTGCAGGATGGTAAGGTGGTTGGCTTTGGAACCCCAGCGGGTGTTCCGGTAAGTGCTGTGATAAACGCGTTTGCCCAGCGCTCGGATATCACGCTGTTAAGCTTTACCGATGAGCAGGTCAAACAGGCTGATGGAAATTTCGATTTGTGGACACCGTACACCGTGAAGGCGGGAACCTATCCGGGTGTGGACAAGGATATCCAGACGATTGCCCAGCCCAACTTTCTGGCAGTCCGCAATGATATTGATGAAGAAACCGTATACCTGCTAACCAAAACCATCTACGAAAACCTGCCGTTCCTCAACAGTATCCACAAAGCGACAACGGCTATGGCGCTGGACAAGGCGATTGCAGGTTTACCGGTTCCTCTGCATCCAGGTGCGGTCCGCTACTACAAAGAGCAGGGAATCAACATTCCTGCGCGCCTGATCTCTAACTGATTGTTGTGATCTGAATATCACTCATTGCCGGACACCTTTCGTGGAAAGTGTTGTCCGGTGTTCAATTGTATGAAAGAGGTTTCGCATGCAAGAGTCCGCCGCTGAGTGGATGCTTCTGCGTCGCCATCGTGTCCTTTATGCCTGGGCAGGGTTGGTGGCAGTAGTACATATCCTATTCAACATGACAGGCTGGATCAGTGGATTCTGGCCGAACGTAATACACTTTATCGGGTTTTCCTGGTTGTGCGTGGGATGGTACGGATCTACCGACGAATCCAGGAAAATGAAAGCAATATACTGTGGGCTGGCACTGGCGAGTACCCTGTCAGTTCTATGGCTGTTTCTGAGTGAGGATGCCATCTATGCCAGAGGCATCCATCTCAGCGTTTATGACTGGATCGCCGGTCTGGTATTAATTGCCGTGGCGTTGGAGTTGACCCGGCGCACGGCGGGCTGGTTGATCCCTGCCATTATCCTGGTGGCATTGGGATATGTGGCCTGGTGGGGGCAATACCTGCCCGGTGTCTTCAGATTTTCTGGGTTAAGTCTGGAAACCATTCTGTTCCGGAGTATTTTCGGAGATGACGGCATGTTCGGCAGTATCGCCTCGATCTCCTCCAGCTTTTTCATGATGTTCATCATCTTTGGGGCTTTTCTGGTCCGGTCCGGTGCAGGGGATTTTATTATCGAACTTGCCAAACGCTCTGCCGGCAAGCTTCACGGTGGTCCGGGTCTGATTGCGGTGATATCGTCAGGTCTGACCGGTACCATTTCCGGTTCGGCTGTGGCGAATACGGCCTCTACTGGCGTGATCACTATTCCGTTGATGAAGAAAGCCGGGTATGACGCTCGTTTTGCCGCGGGTGTGGAAGCCGCTGCCTCGACCGGGGGGCAATTGATGCCTCCGATTATGGGGGCGGGAGCCTTTGTCATGGCTAACTATACCCAGATCCCTTATACCCAGATTGTGATCGTGGCATTTCTGCCCGCGTTGCTGTACTTCCTCACGATTGCAGCCTTTGTCCGTTTACAGGCAAAGAAAAGCGGGATTATTCCTGAAATTGAAAAGGATCCGACCCCTTTGCTGGTGATGATGAAGCAGGGCGGTTTTTCGTTTCTGGTTCCTATCGCCTTGTTGATCGGATTGCTGATATACGGTCTGAGTCCAACCTATTCTGCAGGCTTTGCCATACTGGCGGTGATCGTCTCATCCTGGCTGTCTCCCAATCCAATGGGGCCCAGAGCAGTAATGGATGCGCTGGCGCTGGGGTCCAAGAATATGGTCATGACGGCTTTGCTGTTAATTACCATTGGTCTGATCGTCAATGTGGTGGCCACTACCGGCATTGGTAATACATTCTCGTTCATGATTGTGCAGTGGGCCGGGGGGCAGCTATGGATCGCCATTGTGCTGATTGCTCTGGCGTCCCTGATCCTGGGCATGGGGCTTCCGGTAACAGCGGCCTATATCATGGTTGCCACCATCGCCGCACCTGCGTTACAGCAACTGATTATGCAAAATAATCTGGTGGAGCTGCTGATTCAGGGCAGTTTGCCTGAAGCTGCGCAGGTGACCCTGCAGTTTGTAGGAAATATCACCGATGTGAATCTGGCGGCGCCGATGTCTCCGGAATTGGCCGCAGATATTGTCGGTCGCCTGCCGAGAGATCTCTTGCCGACCGTACTGGATGTTGCCATTGATCCAACCGTTGCAACGCTGGCTCTGCTGTCGGCCCATATGATCATCTTTTGGTTGTCCCAGGACAGCAATGTGACGCCTCCGGTATGTCTGACAGCTTTTACTGCTGCAGCCATCGCAAAAACGGAGCCCATGCCGGCAGGTTTATCCGCCTGGAAACTGGCCAAGGCTCTCTATGTAGTGCCGTTTCTGTTTGCGTACACGCCTTTCCTGAGTGGAAATTGGGGCGAAGCCATTCCGATATTCATATTCGCCGCGGCAGCCTTGTATGCCATGGCAGCAGTATTCACCGGTTGGCTGAGTCAATATCTGGTGTTGCCTCTCAGGTTGGTGCTCGCCGTGATCGCCGTATTGTTGATCTGGCCAACAGCACTTTACATTCATTTGGGGGCTTTGGCCGCATTGATAGGGCTTTGGTGGATTAACCGGCGAGGGATACTCGTTCCGAATGGCCCTAACCGGTCTACTGCTTCTGATTAGATAAAGCCGGTTAGGCACTAGCGTTAAAAAGGCATCTCACTTTGCAGGGAGATGCCTTTATTTTGTCTTTCTGTTTCTGTTTCTGTTTCTGTTTCTGTTTCTGTTTCTGTTTCTGGATCAGCTCAGCTTTCAGAAGACTCTCAGGCCGATTTTAAATCCTCTTTAGGAGGAAATGCCGGGTCGAACATTCCCAACTCCTGAGCTTTTTTCATGGCTGAGAACAGGTCCATATGGGCTACCTTGAACAAATCTTCAATGTCTTCAAGGACATAGTAAATCGGTTGCATGATATCAATTCTGTAAGGCGTCCTGAAAACGTCCACCAGGTTGAAGGGGCGTAACTCTGGCTTGTTGCTGCAGGCATACTGGGTTTCGCCAATGGAGGAGAGTATACCGCCTCCATAGACCCGAATTCCTTCAGGAGTCTGTAGCAGACCAAACTCGACCGTGAACCAGTAAAGCCTTTCGAGAAACGTTCTCTCAGCCTCTCCCGCTTCAAGACCAAGCTTTCCATAAGTCTCTGTAAATTCGGCGAAACATGGGTTGGTCAGCATGGTGCAGTGGCCGAATACTTCATGGAATATATCGGGCTCTTCCAGATAATCCAGCTCCTCTCTTTTACGGATAAAGGTGGCGCAGGGAAACTTTTTATTTGCTAACAGATCGCAGAAAGTAATAAAGGGTATCAAGGCTGGAACTGCGGCAGCTCCCCAACCTGTTGCATGGTCTAGGGGCTCAGAGACTTCGTGAAGCTGAGGGATACGATCCTGGGGGAGCTTCAGGAGGTCCATGCCGTGAAGAAATTCATTGCAGGCAACGCCCTGAACCGCAGGTTGCTGGCGTTGTATAAGGTCCTGCCAGACAGAGTCTTCTTCAGGGGTATATTGAATCAGGCCATTTTCATCCGGCGTTTTCGCCGTGTACTTGGAGCCGGGAACGGCTTCGATCACTCTATTGTTTGCACTATTGCCCATATTAATTACCTCGACGCACCGGATGGGTAAATCCTCGTGCGGAAATGACTATGTTATGCGCCGGTGACCGGATAAGGTCCTGGCATTCTTGTAAAGTCCATGACGTTCGCTTTTGGCGGTATGTCATTGTAACTATGAGGTCGGAAGGATATTTCCTGCCGGGCCATAAATTGTGGCGACTCACTTCACATACCCATGATTTAAACGCTTCTCAGTGCCGTTGTCCACCTTGCATTAGCCTGTAATAGGAGATAAAAATATCAGTTATTGAATAGGAGGAGATGATGGAAGTTCAGTCAACAATGGCAGAGTCATCTTCGCTGGATATTCTGATGGCGCGCCAGCCAATTTATGACGACAACCACAGATTGTTCGGCTATGAATTGTTATTTCGTAATGCTGATGGACTAAGCGCAGAGGTTTTCGGCGGAGAGAAAGCAACCAGCCAGGTGGTGGTGAACCTTTGTGCAAGTATCAGTGCTCAATTTGACACCTTTCAACAACCACTCTTCATTAATATTACGGCAGATTTTCTTGATTCCGAATCTTTCCTGCCGGTGAGCCCTGAAGCCGTTATACTGGAACTGGTTCACGATACTGTTGTCACCGACTCTTTGCTATTAACGCTGGCTGATTTAAGCAAAAGAGGTTATCGCTTTGCATTGGATGGCTATCATCCGGCGAAAACCGATATTGCCCTGTTTCCCTATCTCGACCACGTCAAAGTTGATGTCTCTAAACTGGACTCGGAAAAGCTTATAGACTCAGTGAATCGTCTGGCGCAGTTTCCGTTTGAACTGGTTGCCGAGAAAGTGGAAACCCCTGAGGTTTATCGTCAATGCAGGGAATTGGGATTCAAATTATTCCAGGGGTATTATCTTGCGCGGCCGGATAAGGTCTTCGGTAAGACCGTCCAGCCCAGTATTCAGGGGCTGATGCAGGTATTGCGTCAGATTCAATCCCAGCACTCTTCTCTTGAGGACATCTCCCAGGCCGTATCCAGAGAGCCCAAGCTTGTGTATCAGGTGCTACGGATACTCAACAGCCCGGCATGCAAGCTCCACCGTAATATTGAAACGATTCGCGAGGCGCTGGTCCTGTTGGGGCTGAACCAACTCAGGAAATGGACCATGCTCATCATGCTGGCTTCCTCTGGCGAGCAGAAGACTGAACTGGTCCGGATACTCCTGACCCGAGCACGGGCGTGTGAGTCTTTCGCTGATATGAGAGATGAACCGTCCCCTGAGCAATATTTCATGGCAGGAATGCTGTCAGGAATAGATCTGCTATTGGAAGCCGACAAGTCTGTGCTGTTGGAGCAGATCAGTGTTGCGCCGGAAGTGATGAAAGCTTTGTTGACAGGTGAGGGCCCTATGGGCAAGCTGCTCGGCCAGATCGAAATGATCGAGCAACGGGATTGGGACTCGCTGAACGAGCTACCCTTTGACCTGTATCAGGATGTGTTTGAAGCCTATCATCAGGCAGGTGTCTGGGCTCATGAAATGATGGACCTGATATATGCCTGATGACCCTCAATAATGATTTCTAAGGAAGCTGTTCATGGCAGAGATTTTTATTACGCCACTCATCGAGAATGAGATTACCACCCAGGACCTGGACCGTCTGCTGACCATGAATCAGGCTGAAGTTCCGCATGTGGGAGAGCTGGACTCCCAAGAGCTTCGAGATTTGTTAAAACAGTCCTACTTTACCGGTATCGCTCGTGAAGAAGACAACATTGCCGGTTTTATCGTCGCCATGCTGCCCGGGCTTGATTATCAGAGCCTGAACTATCGTTGGTTCTCTGACAATTATGAACGCTTTCTTTACGTTGACCGGATCGTTGTTGCTCCCGAGTTTCAGGGAAGGGGGCTGGGTCGTCGACTTTATCAGGCGGTTGCTGAGAGAAATCCTGTCGATGCTTCAATATTGGGGTGTGAAGTTAATCTGCGCCCGCTGAACCAGAATTCGCTGGATTTTCACGCGAGGCTGGGTTTTGACGAAGTTGGGCAGCAGGATACTGAAGGCGGCAAAAAGAGAGTGTCACTTTTAGCGCTGGACCTTCATTCCTACTGACAGAATGCTGTCAGGAGGTAGTCGTATACTTTACTCCGTCCAAGGGTGGTCTCCTGCTGTTGCCGGAGTCAATGCTGGTCGCCCATGGGAATTCATATCCATTCTGAGTAGAGGAGCTATATTATGAGCGACGATAGTCCAAGCATTATTTCCCATGTTTCGATAGGCACAAACCAGTTTGAAAAGGCCGCCGCTTTTTACGATAAAGTGCTGGGGGCTATTGGCTGCAGAAGAATCATGGAGCACCCCGGGTCCATCGCCTATGGCAAACAATATCCTGAATTCTGGTTGCAGACACCTCTCAATGGCGAGCCGGCTACCGTAGGAAACGGCTTTCATATTGGATTCATGGTACCCAGCAAAGAGCGGGTGGATGCATTCTACCAAGCCGCGGTGGACGCCGGAGCTAGCGGAGAAGGAGAGCCGGGACCCCGTCCACATTATGGCGAGCCCTATTATGGTTGTTTTGTACGAGACCCTGATGGCCACAAGATCGAAGCGACCTATTGGGACATGGAGCTGGCTGCGAAAATATACGGTTCCTGAGCCTGGATGTCCTATACAAGGGGAGATTGAATCCTGACAGGATATCATTAACCCCTTGATTTATTTCAAGTCACAACTGAACCCAAGTTTTCTGGTTAATTCCTGACCTTGACTTTACCCTTCTTCCCCCTTAGTTTACGCGGCGTCACAGGTGTTCCTTAACAATTGTTCATTAGGGAATGAAACGGGAAGTCGGTGAAAGCCCGACGCTGCCCCCGCAACGGTAAACGAGAAAAAGACAACGAAATACCACTGTGTTCGCGCATGGGAAGGTGTTGTCTGGAGATTGTCCACTCGTGAGCCCGGAGACCGGCCTGGGACATAAACCGGCATTGCGGAGGGCTTTGCAAGGATGACCTCAGACTTCTTCGGTCTCCAATCTCCTCTCGCTTATACGCCAAACTTGTAAGCCATGCGCGGGCGGGCGCGAACCGGAGTATCCATGTCTTCCCAGTCTCATTTAGTAACTAAGCTTCCCGTAGGGACTTTACCAATTATGTTTCCCATTGCCCTGGCTACTTTTAGCCCGGTTTTATGGGCTACAACTACAGACCCGGTTGTGGTTACGGCGACAAGGACGGCGCAAACAGCTAACGAATCTATTTCTACTGTTCGCGTATTAACGCGAGAGGAAATTCTTCAAAGACAGGCCCGTTCTCTTCAGGATCTGTTGAAAGGAGAAGCTGGTCTGCATTTTGTGAATAACGGCGGGCGTGGCCAAAACACTTCATTGTTTATGCGCGGCACTAACTCTGATCACATCCTGGTGTTAGTGGATGGCGTAAAAGTGGGTTCCGCAACATCCGGATCCGTGCCATTTCAAGATTTTCCCATCGATCAGATTGAAAGGATTGAGATCGTTCGAGGCCCCCGCTCCAGTCTATACGGGTCAGAGGCTATTGGAGGTGTCATTCAGATATTTACCCGTCGAGGTGGGGGGGATCTGAAACCTACCATCAGTGTTACAGCAGGTAGTCATGATACGTATGAGGCTTCTGCTGGTTTGTCAGGGGGCGGAGATCATTTCTTTTATAGCATTTCTGTTAGCGGGGTGAATTCAGGGGGAATTGATTCGTGCCAAGCTGAAGCAGGCACCGAGTTTGCTGGTTGCTACGTGGATGAACCGGATAAGGATGGATATGAAAATCTTTCTGGGAGTTTGCGTATCGGATACCAGTTTGAAAATGGTTCCGAAATTTCTGTTAGTGGTTTAAGAAGCGATAACGAAACAGAGTTTGATGGCTCTTTTCAAAATAACTCTGAAACTCTACAAGAGATTTTGGGGGTGCACTCCACCGTGGTACTTACCGATACATGGAGGGTAAATCTAACGCTAGGACGAAGTGATGACAATTCAGATAATTATCTGAATGACAGTTTCGCCAGTACGCTAGACACAACACGGGATACGGCAGGACTACAGACAGATTTTATATTGTTTGATCGTGACACTCTGACCTTGGGAGCTGACTATCAAAGAGACAAGATCCATACCTATGGTGACCAGAACTTTGATTCTATCATTGATGATAGTGACCAGTTTGCAGAAACAAGGAGGGAAAATTATGGTGGGTATCTCCAGTATTTAATGTCTCTGGATATTCATGATTTTGAGTTAAGCCTACGGCACGATGATAACGAACAGTTTGGCGATCAGGTTACCGGAGGTTTCGGATACGGGTTAACCATCGCTGATGGTTTTAGATTTGTCGCCAGTTACGGCACTGCATTTAAAGCCCCTACTTTCAACCAATTGTATTATCCCGGTTTCGGTAACCCGGAACTTCAGCCAGAAGAGTCTGAAACAATTGAGTTTGGCTTCCGCGGACAATATGTCGCTACGCAATGGTCTGTAAGCTACTTTAATACTCTAGTGGATGAGTTAATTGGCTATGATGCTTCTTTCACACCTGCCAATGTTGATGAAGCGAAAATTACTGGAATAGAAATTGTAGTTGATCAAAGGATACTTGAGAGTTGGCAGCTTGGACTGGATTTAACTATTCAGTCACCTCGAAATGAATCAAACGGGGCCAATGAAGGTAAGCAATTGGTACGTCGCCCTGAGAGAAGCGGAAGAATAGATCTGGACTATCTTCAGTCTGGATGGTCTGCAGGGGCATCTATATATGCCGCGGGTAGGTCATATGATGATTTAGCGAATACTCGTGAGTTGGGGGCATACCAGACCGTCGATCTTCGGGCTCAGTATGAAATGGCATCATCCTGGTGGCTTCAGGGAAGAGTAGAAAATCTATTTGATACAGAGTATGAAACAGCTTCTTTCTATAATCAGCCGGGAACCAGTTTCTACCTGACCATAAGATATGAGCCCAAATAAATAGATATCCTGATGGGAAATTGATATGCCAACCCTAATGGTCCAGGGCACCACCTCTGACGCCGGTAAAAGTACCCTGGTTGCCGGCTTGTGCCGGTGCCTGAAGCGTCGGGGGATATCGGTTGCGCCTTTCAAACCCCAGAATATGGCGCTTAACAGTGCGGTCACCTCTGACGGAGGAGAAATCGGGCGTGCTCAGGCGCTGCAGGCGCAGGCTTGCGGTCTAGAGCCTCATACGGACATGAATCCCGTTTTGTTAAAGCCAAATACGGACATTGGTGCTCAGGTCATTATTCACGGTCAGGCCCGCGGCAATATGACGGCTACGTCTTACCACCAATACAAGACTGTGGCCATGGATGCGGTGTTAGAGTCGCACCAGCGTCTGCGGCAGCAGTATCAGGTTATGCTGGTGGAGGGGGCGGGATCCCCTGCAGAAATCAATCTGCGCGACAATGATATTGCCAACATGGGATTTGCCGAGGCGGTAGATTGTCCTGTGATTCTGGTGGCTGATATCGATAAAGGTGGCGTATTTGCGCACTTGGTTGGGACATTGGCATTACTCAGCGAAAGTGAGCAGGCACGTATCAAAGGCTTTGTCATTAACCGGTTCCGTGGTGATATCTCTCTGCTTAAACCCGGACTGGACTGGTTGGAGGAATACACTGGGAAACCTGTGCTTGGTGTATTGCCCTACCTTCAAGGACTGCATCTCGACGCTGAAGATGCTCTGCCAAGGGAGGCCCAAAATTCTTCAGAACATGGCGCATTGAGGGTGGTTGTTCCTGCTCTGCCCAGAATCAGTAACCATACCGACTTTGATCCTTTACGCCTGCACCCTCAAGTGGATTTTCGGTTCATCGGACCGGATGATCAGATTCCAGGTGCCGATCTCATCATACTTCCGGGCAGCAAATCTGTGCGGGACGACCTCGACTGGTTGAGACGTCAGGGCTGGGATGAGGCCATTCAGCGACATATCCGGCTGGGAGGGAAGGTTCTGGGAATTTGTGGTGGATTTCAAATGCTGGGAAATGTGATTCGCGATCCCGCTGGTGTAGAAGGATGTCCAGGAGAAACGTCAGGACTTGGCTGGTTAGACTGCGAAACCCTGTTGCAGCAAAACAAGCAATTGCATAACCGACAGGGCCGTCTTTCCTTTGTTGATGCCGAAGTTCAGGGGTACGAGATTCATGTGGGTGAAACCTTCGGCGCAGACCTGAAGAGCCCCGTTATTCTGGGGGAGAATGGAGCCGATGGAGCATTCAATCAGGATCAGTCAGTTGCAGGAACCTATTGGCATGGATTGTTCGAACGTCCGGCGGCATTGAATGCCTGGCTAAAGTGGGCTGGACTGAAAGAGGCGAAAGCTTTGGATTATGCCGCCATGCGTGAGCAACAGATAGATCGCCTGGCTGATTCGATTGAATCATCGTTAGCAATGGAGAAGATTCTTTCTTTGGTGTCTGGGGAAGTCATTGCCTTAAATAATGGTATGGCCACTACGGAGAGCCGTTAATGAAAGCGTTAGTGCTAGGGGGTGTAAAATCCGGAAAGAGCCGGTATGCTGAAACCCTCGCAACATCAATTTCAGGCCAGGTTACCTATATCGCCACCGCCACTCCATTGGATTCGGGAATGGCTGAACGCATTCGTCGTCATCGAGAAGACCGGGATTCGTCCTGGTGTACTGTTGAGGAACCATTACAGTTGGCACAAGCAATCAGGAACGCGGCATCGTCTGACGTTATTCTGGTGGATTGTCTGACGTTATGGCTGACTAATCTGCTGCTCAAGGAAGATGAAGCGCTATTACATCAGGAAGTAAGCTTGTTTGAAGATGCTGTCAGTGACTGCCGCATCTCTTTGATCATGGTCTCCAATGAAACCAATATGGGAATTGTTCCCCTTGGTGAATTAAGCCGGCGGTTTTGTGATGAGGCGGGGATGCTTCACCAGCGCCTGGCTGGAGTTTGCGATCGGGTAGAGCTGATTGTGGCTGGCCTGCCATTAAAGTTGAAGTGACTGAATACTCACCTAAACGGAGAAATACGATTCATGAATCCCTCTGATGTACTGCCGGTAGTCCCTGCTGTTAGTGAGGATTGGGACGAGCGATTACATTCCACCATTGACCATAAGACAAAACCTTTAGGGGCCCTGGGGCTGCTGGAGTCACTGGCCTTTCAGGTAGGTCGGATTCAGGGGACCTTGAGACCGACGCTGGTCGCTCCCCATATTCTGGTATTTGCAGCGGATCATGGTCTTGCACGGGAAGGTGTCAGTGCCTATCCCCAGGATGTTACCTGGCAGATGGTATTGAACTTTCTGGAAGGTGGTGCGGCTATCAACGTCTTCAGTCGACAGCACGGTATCTCGGTCAGAGTAATTGATGTTGGTGTGAATCATGACTTCGGCGATGAGCCCGGCCTGATTCAGGAAAAGGTCGGATCGGGAACCGCCAGCATGTTGAGTGGTCCTGCAATGTCTGACGAAGACTGTGTTGCCGCTATTCAGGCGGGAAGACGTCAAGCCCAGGCGGTATTGAATCTTGGGGCCAATGTTATCGGTGTAGGTGAGATGGGGATTGGCAATACGTCTTCTGCCTCGCTGATTATGAGTCGCCTTCTGAACATTCCCCTGGAAGATTGCGTTGGCCGGGGAACCGGTCTGGATGATGAACGGTATCAGCGCAAACTGTCTATATTGAAACAGGTTGCAGAGTTACATTCAGGTGCACAAGCGCCCATGGAGGTATTGGCCGCCATGGGGGGCTATGAAGTGGCTGCGATGGTTGGAGCAATGTTGGAAGCCGCGGCGCATGGTGTTTTGGTTCTGGTCGATGGGTTTATTGCAACCGCGGCTTTCCTGGTGGCTAGTCAGTTACGGCCTGAACTTAGCCAATATGCGGTTTTCTGTCATTGCTCGGAGGAGCAGGGCCATCGATTGATGCTTTCCCGGTTGCACGCCAAACCATTGTTACAGTTAGGCATGCGTTTGGGTGAAGGCTCTGGATGTGCAGTGGCCTATCCTGTTATTGAAAGTGCCGTCGCCATGCTGACTGAAATGGCCAGTTTTGCCGAGGCCGGTGTCAGCGAAAAGAGTTGATTGCCTCAAGGTCGCATACCATGACAGATCATCAAACACCGAGTGCTTCAGAGAGTGACGGTACGAATACCGGCAGTCAGGAGAGCTGGTGGCGACAGGAGCTGCAATGGCTGCTGATGGCACTGCAGTTCTATACGCGTATCCCGGCTCGTTTGATCCTGCCTTATGACGAGGCGGACCTTAACCGGGCGAGCCGCTATATCGGCCTTATAGGGTGGATCGTGGCAGCGGTAGTGGCATCAGCCTATTTATTGGGGGCTTGGTGGCACGGACCCTGGATTGCAGCACTGTTGGCGGTGGTTGCCGGTATTCTGGTCACTGGCGCATTTCATGAGGATGGGCTGGCTGATTCTGTTGACGGCTTTGGCGGAGGATATACGCCTGAGCGAATACTGGAAATCATGAAGGACAGCCGGATAGGCACCTATGGAGCATTAGCCCTATCAGTGTCAGTCGTGGCAAAGATTATCTTTCTGGCACAAATGACAATACCACAGGCATTGGCTGCCATATGGCTGGCGCATAGTGTCAGCCGTGTACTGGCGATCAGCCTGGTGGGTGATCTTCCCTATGTTCAAGCGGACCAGCGTAGCAAAGTTAAACCTATCGCCAAAAGTATCGAACCAGGGGATGTAGGGATGGCGTTGATGTTTGCGGTCCTGCCCCTGTTTTTTGTACCTTTTGGTGCCGCCGTTGTTGTGGTCGCTGTTTCGGCCGCTTTGCGATATTGCTGTAAAGTCTACTTTTTGAAGCGGCTTGGCGGATATACCGGTGATTGTCTGGGAGCCGTGCAGCAATTGGCTGAGATGGCCGTTTTACTGATTCTGGTTCGTTGAACTCTGATGCATATCGTACTGATTCGACATACTTGTGTAGGCGTCGCCAAAGGGACGGTCTATGGACAACTGGATGTACCTCTGGCTCCATCATACCCTGACGAGTTAGAAGCCATTCGTCAGCAGATACCTGATCTGTGCCATCATATTTACAGTAGCCCCTTGAGCCGTTGCCGAATATTGGCAGAAGCCATCTCCACCGATTTGAGACAGAGACCCAACTATTGTGATCTGCTGATGGAAATGGATTTTGGCGAGTGGGAAGGACAACGTTGGCAGGACCTCCCTCAGCATGAAGCGAGAGCGTGGGGAAACAACTGGCAAACCCAATCAACGCCGGGTGGAGAAAGCTTCCAGGACCTATATGCGCGCACACAGGCGTTTGTCCGCCGATATCTCTCTGACCACTCCTCAGATGAAACTGTCGTAGTCGTTGCTCATTCGGGCGTATTACGCAGTCTTTGTCTGCAACTGCATCCTGAATACCGGTCCTGGCCTCAAGGTGACACCTTCAAAATTCCATTCGATTATGGGGCTGTCATGTCTTTTGAGTGGGACTCCGAACCTTAAACCTGCAGTCTCTGTTCTCAGCCTGCCGTGGCTAATCTTAAACTGCTGTGTCTAATTTGAACCTCTCGAGTCTAGTCTCAACTGAGAGTGTCTGCTTGTGTACGGAGGTTCAGTTCCTGGGTCTCTTTGACCGTTTCCATCACCACGTAACTACGAGAGTCTCTCACTCCAGGCAGAGACAGAATCTTTTCTCCCAACAAGGCCCGGTACTGATCGATATCCGCAACACGTGCCTTGATCAGGTAATCAAAATTACCTGACACCAGATGACACTCCTGTACTTCGGGAACTTTAATGGCCGCCTGCTTAAATTCCGCAAATACATCCCGGGAGGTCCGGTTGAGTCCGATCTCAATAAAGACAACAAGTCCCGCTCCCAGCTTCTTGGCATTCAGGACGGAGGTGAATTTCTTGATATATCCATCCCGTTCCAGACGTTTGACCCGTTCCAGGCAGGGGGTGGGGCTAAGATTCACCCGTCTGGACAGATCCGTGTTGGAAATGCGAGCGTTTTTCTGCAACTCGTTCAGGATGGCAACGTCTATTCTGTCAATCTGTTTTTTCATGGTTGTTTAGATCAATACTCCGCAAACGTCATAAATACAGATAAATATGCTAACACTAAGGCTGACTTTAGATCATTGTTCTTTTGGGGTTATTTATAATCTTAATTATCACGTGTGAAAAAACAATGAAGCAAATAACCACAACACAAACAACCTAAATAGGAGGTCCTATGCTCGTTGGAGTCCCCAAGGAAATCAAAAACCATGAATACCGTGTTGGTCTGACCCCCAATGCTGTTCATGAGCTGGTTCAACATGGCCATCAGGTGGTGGTGCAGAAGGATGCCGGCACTGCAATCGATTTCACCGACGACCAATATGAAGCAGCAGGAGCCCGCATTCTCTCTACGGCAGAAGAAGTATTTGCCACTGCCGAGATGATCGTGAAAGTTAAGGAACCTCAGGCCCAGGAACGTGCAATGTTGAGGCCTGAGCATACCTTGTTCACCTACCTGCACCTTGCACCGGATGTTCCTCAAACCCAGGATCTGCTGAAGAGCGGTGCTACCTGTATTGCCTACGAAACTGTCACTGATGCGCATGGCCGTCTGCCGCTGCTTGCACCTATGTCTGAGGTGGCGGGACGTATGAGTATTCAGGCCGGCGCACGCTGCCTTGAAAAATCTCAAAGTGGTCGTGGTCTGTTGCTGGGCGGTGTGCCTGGTGTAGATGCCGCGACGGTTGTCGTTTTGGGTGGTGGAGTCGTTGGCTTCAATGCGACCCAGATGGCTGTAGGCATGGGAGCCCATGTTGTCGTACTGGATAAATCGATTGATGCGTTGCGTCGTTTCGACAGCATCTTCGGTAACCGCGTGCAGACCGTCTTCTCGACAGCCAAATCTGTGGAAGACTGGGTTACCCGTGCAGACTTGGTGATTGGCGGAGTTCTGATCCCCGGCGCGGCAGCACCGAAACTTGTGTCCCGTGACATGGTGAAACGTATGAAGCGCGGCGCGGCGGTGGTTGACGTAGCCATCGACCAGGGCGGTTGTTTTGAAACCTCTCACGCGACGACTCATGCAGAACCAACCTTTATTGTGGATGACGTAGTGCATTACTGTGTCGCCAACATGCCTGGTGCGGTTGCCAGAACCTCTACACTGGCCCTGACCAATGCCACACTGCCTTATGTGATGGAGTTGGCCAACAAAGGCGCAAGAAAAGCCCTGACAGATAACCCTTATCTGCTGCAAGGTCTGAACGTGGTGAAAGGTCAACTGACTTGTCCGTCTGTAGGCGTGGCTCAAAATATTGAGTCGCTGACACCAGAACAAGGTCTTGAACTGGTTTAAGTGATTCTTGAATTGCCAGCGCGAACGAATTGTTCGCGCTGGTTCCTTGTCCGCCCGTCCCTGGGCTGCATCCTTCGATGCTCTTCGTCCCTTTCTTCCTTGTAATTTATAAGTTAGATGCTCTTTGGGTTATATATCCTATTGTGCTTTGGGACTGGACAATAGAATTCAGTTGGCGAAATACATTGATTCAAAGTATTCGCGCATTTCTCTCATGAATGTTACTTCGTAAGGGTGAGTGATAGTAAAAAGTATGCTTTCTTGATCGGCGGGTTTCATGGCAAATTCCTTCTTAAAGTTTCAATTAAGTTAATAAACTTGACTGTAGAGCCAGCTGTAAAATATTCAGGTTTCCAGTTGTTTCATCCGGTAGGCCGGTTAGCCTCTGAAAACAATGAATGATTATTTTTTATCCTTGTCGACTCGTTGCCTAATGTAACATGACTACGTTCCTTTGATAAGCCATCCATGGCCTCACCACAGCTCTTCATACCCTCACTTTTCAAGTGATTTCATTACGATTGAGTCATCATTTCAGGTAGCTGTTACAATCGCTATCTTCTGGGTCAAAGGTCGTCTTTCGGACTTAAAAATTTACTCTTGGTAAATGACAAACTGATTACCTGCATTCCTTATCCGTACTTTAATCGGTACTTAATCCGTAGTTAAGCATCACCTATGCCAATGCTTGCCGGTGAGTTTAGCGACGACGGAAAACTCCCGAATTATCAGATTGCTACAGTATTATGAAAGCGACTTATGTTTTATCCGGCGGTTCAGCGCTTCCTGCTCTGATTAATAGGATTGCACCAATTGGGAGCCAAAATATTGATAAGGGGCAAATTATGCTCAGTTCCGGGGCCCAATATTATTGACTAACGAAGGAGAGACTTTGCCTCTCTGCCGCCCAGGCAAAGAGTGCTTCTTGTTCATCCAGCGTGAGTCGATTCATAAGCTGATGTGTACTGGAAGGTATGCCTTGCAGATCACCATACGTCATCGTCATCAGCGGCCGGGGGTGTAACCGGCACCAGCCTGTTGTCTTGACTTGAGCAGACCGAAGCTCGGTTGGCGAGGCCCATGAGCGAGTGTAGTTTAATGCCCGGGAAGGTAAAGCGGGGCCGAGGTTGCCAGTAACGGTGAAGAGGGTATGGTTCTGATGTTGTATTTGACTGAACAGAGTCCCCCTGCTGCTCACAATTCTGACGTTGTGATCTTTGCTGTCTTTCAGTCCGAGATGTTGGCAAAGCAGATCCTGTTCAGATGAATGTTCTTCACCGGACTGCAGCCACTGAGCAATGTGCAGGAAGTTGATTCCCTTTTGGTGCCAGGGATTCAGCCAGGCGCTCCATTGGCTGATGACAGAGCTCCCCCGACTGGTCACGGGAAGGGCAATACAGCACTCATTAACCGCGTATTCATCATCGGGCGAGCCGGCATACCGGTAAAGCGCCACGGTTATCAGGGTATGTTCAAGTATCCGAAAAGCGGGCTGCAAGGGGATTTTGCCGAGAGCATTGGCCTCTTGTATGGAGGGCATTACAGCTTCTAACGGAACTTTAAAAAAGACGGCATGAAACTGGCAAAAAAGATGGTCAAAATGAGCTGCGTCTGAGGGCATAACGAAAAGGGGAAATCAGTTAAAGGCTGTCATCATAAGGGCTGGAGCGAAGAGGGGGAAGTTTATGTGGAATTTTAATGAGAGGATATTGCATGAAGCGGGAACCCGGTTCATAGTAACCGCGTTTGAAGCCCCTGTTGTTGCATTGTTTAATGTAGAGCCTTCCATATGACCTATTGCCTTGCCATTGCCGTTGATTCGGGACTGGTGTTTGCGTCTGATTCCCGCACCAATGCGGGAGTGGATAACGTTAATACTTATCCCAAGATGTTTACTTACAGTATTCCTGATAAGGCATATCTGGTATTGCTGACGTCCGGCAATCTGGCAACGACACAGGCAATTGTCCGTCGATTGCAGGAGGATCTCGAATCAGAGGAGCCCAAAGGGTTTGCTGCCTGCGAGGACATGAGTGCTGCTGCCCGCTACGTGGGGGCAACCAGCGTGGAGTTGAAAAACTACTATGAGAAGGACCTGAAGCAGGGCGCGAATTTTGACTGCACCCTTATTTTGGGTGGGCAATACAAAGACGGTCCCCACGAAATTTTCCTGGTGTATCCGGAAGGGAACTATATCCAGAGTTCACCTTATGCACCGTTTCTACAGATCGGCGAAACCAAATATGGTAAGCCTATTCTTGATCGGGTGATTCGCCACAATACTTCCCTCGAAGCCGCTGCACGCAGTGCGCTGGTATCGCTCGATTCCACAATGCGTTCAAATCTTTCTGTTGCGCCACCATTCGACTTGTTGATGTACAAGACCAATGCGCTTGCCCCGGATCACGAAATGCATTTAAAGCTGAACTCGCCCTACTATGCATCGCTGCGGAAGAAATGGGGAGAGGGTTTAATGGATCTGTTCAATGAATTGCCATTGTTTGACTGGGAAAAGGATAGTTAGTCAGTTGTAGCTGGCATTGGCATCATTGAGATATCTGGCATTTAATTTGTTTACAAACTCACGCAATATTATATGAGCGCGCAGGCTGCTGCCTCCAAACTGCTTTCTAGAGGTGCGGCTGCGGGTTCATCATAGATAAGCAAGTGCAAGCCATGGTACCGGCCGGAGCTTGAGGTTCGGCTGGTCGAAATAATCTCTGTTAAGAGTCATCAAGGAGCGCTGGATGAGTATTATTGTAGGCCTACGTCATCGCACCACCTACAAATTTGATCGACTGGTTAATCTTTCTCCCCACACTATCCGGCTACGTCCTGCCCCGCACAGTCGAACTCCCATCATCAGTTACAGCCTCAAGATTCAACCCGAAACACATTTTATCAACTGGCTACAGGATCCTTTTTCCAACTACATCGCGAGATTGGTGTTCCCTGAGAAAGCGGCTGAGTTTGTTGTCGATGTCGATCTGGTCGCAGACCTGACGTCATATAATCCATTCGATTTCTTTGTTGAGGAATATGCCGAGCACTACCCCTTCAAATATGCTGAAGCACTGAACTTTCAGTTGGCACCCTTTCGTGAAACCAAAACATTCGGGGCCAAGTTTGAAAAATATCTGAAAGAATTCTCGCGGGATAAGAAGCCGATCGTTGATTTCCTGGTATTTGTTAACCAGAAAATCTGTAACGACATCAAGTACAACATCCGCCTGGAACCGGGGGTTCAGACACCGGAAGAAACCCTGGACATTGGTTGGGGGTCGTGCCGCGATACCTCCTGGTTGATGGTGCAGGTGCTACGTCACATGGGACTGGCAGCGCGATTTGTCTCGGGATATCTGGTGCAACTTAGTTCTGACCAAAAGTCCCTGGATGGGCCCAGTGGTCCGGAGAGCGACTTTACCGACCTGCATGCCTGGTGTGAAGTTTATGTTCCTGGTGCCGGCTGGCTGGGGCTGGATCCGACTTCCGGGTTGTTTGCGGCGGAGGGACATATCCCCCTGAGCTGTACGCCCGACCCGACAGATGCCGCACCTATCGTAGGAGCATTGGATCCCTGTGAAGTTGAATTCTCCTACAGCAATGAAGTGACGCGCCTGAAAGAAGATCCTCGTGTCACCAAGCCCTTTACTGAGCGTGAATGGGAAGACATTGATGCTCTTGGTCAGTATGTGGATGAAATTCTGGAGCAGAATGATGTACGCCTGACCATGGGGGGAGAACCCACCTTCGTATCGATTGATGATATGGAGTCGGAACAATGGAATACCGATGCCGATGGCCCGCAGAAACGTAAGCTGTCATTTGAGTTGGCCCAAAAGTTAAAGCAGCGATATGCCCCTAAAGGCTTCATGCATTTTGGGCAGGGCAAATGGTATCCGGGAGAAGAGCTTCCACGATGGCAATACGCCCTGTATTGGCGCAAAGACGGCCAGCCAATATGGGAAGGTCCGGACGATATTCTCGATCACAATGCCAAACCCGAAGACGCTCGTGCGTTGATGGTGGCTTTCAGTAAGCAGATGGGGCTGTCAGACAAGGCGATTTTGCCCTGTTACGAGGACCCTTTTTACGCTCTGTGGCAGAACGGGCACCTGCCGATAGACGATAAGCTGGATATGGATAACGAGAATCTGGCGAAACGCACACTGGCCCAGGTTCTGAAACAAGGGCTGAACAATGCCTCTGGATATTGCCTGCCGGTGGGGCTGAATCAGGTGACACAAACCTGGCAAACCTGTCTCTGGAAGTTTCGTCAGGGAGCGTTATACCTGGTTGGAGGAAATTCACCGATAGGTTTACGTCTGCCCTTGAGCAGCTTGTCGGAACATCAGCTAAGCGATGAGTTTGAACGGCATGAACGGGATCCATTTGCACCCTTGCCGCAGGAGCTATTGCCGATTCATAAGTCGGAGTCCCGTCCATTGGCTGGAATGGCCATCCATACAGCTCTTTGTACGGAGGTCAGGGAAGGGCATCTATATGCGTTCATGCCACCCGTCAGCACTCTGGAGGAATATGTCACGATATTGGAGGCAATTTCCCATGCAGCGCAAGAGATTGATCGGCCGGTTCGTATTGAGGGTTATCCGCCCCCTCATGATCCTCGTTTGGTGAAGATGGTGGTAGCGCCTGATCCTGGAGTCATTGAGGTCAATGTGCAGCCGGCCAGCAGCTGGGATGAGTTAAAGGACATCGTCGAAAATCTGTATGAGGATGCCCGCAATACTCGCCTGGGCACGGAAAAGTTCATGATCGATGGCCGTCATACGGGGACCGGTGGAGGCAATCATGTCACTTTGGGTGGTGCTACACCAACAGATAGTCCGTTACTGCGTCGTCCAGATCTGTTACGTAGCCTGATTACTTTCTGGCAGCATCATCCCAGTCTGTCTTACCTGTTCAGCGGCACTTTTATCGGACCGACCAGTCAGGCTCCCAGGGTTGATGAAGCCAGGGTGGAGCGGCTTTATGAAATGGAAATCGCTTTTTCCCAAATGCCGGAAGGTGATGTTTCGCAGCCTTGGCTGGTAGACCGATTGCTCAGACACCTGTTGACGGACTTAACCGGCAATACCCATCGCAGTGAATTCTGTATTGATAAACTGTATTCCCCGGACTCCAGTACCGGAAGGCTGGGCATTCTGGAGTTCAGGGCATTTGAAATGCCGCCCCACTCGCGCATGAGTCTGGTGCAGATGCTGTTATTGCGCACCTTTGTGGCTCTGTTCTGGAATAAACCATACAAACATAAGCTGACTCACTGGGGAACTGCGCTGCATGATCGTTTTATGCTGCCTCATTTCCTGTGGGAAGACTTTAAAGATGTCATCCGTTTTCTCAATGAAAACGGTTTCCCCTTCAAAGAGCATTGGTTCGAAGCCTTTCTTGAGTTTCGCTGCCCGCGCATTGGCCGGATGGAATTGGGAGGCATGCATCTGGAGTTGCATCATGCACTGGAACCCTGGTTCGTTTTGGGCGAGGAAGCTTCCGGTGGCGGTACCGCGCGCTATGTGGATTCCAGCATGGAGCGTTTGCAGGTCAAATTGAGGCTGGCGACACCTGATCGATATGCTCTGACCTGCAATGGAAAACGTATCCCTCTGGTAGCGACAGAAGAGGAAGGTTGCTATGTGGCTGGTATCCGCTATCGGGCATGGCAGCCCTGGTCAGCCCTGCATCCAACGATTGGCGTTCATTCACCACTGGTATTTGATCTGTTCGATACCTGGAATGGCCGCAGTCTCGGTGGATGTACATATCACGTTGTGCATCCGGGCGGTCGCAGCTATGAGCAGTTCCCGGTCAATCCTCTGGAGGCGGAGGCTCGCAGAATTAATCGTTTCGAGGATATCGGGCATCAGCATGGCACGCGCATTGCTCAGCCGATCGTGGAGGGTGGGGGCCGCTTCTACCCCGGAGCTGAGCCTCGCAAAGGGGCGGTGCCTTCTCCGACGCCGGTTAATCCAAGCTACCCAACAACGCTGGATCTACGCTACGATTAAGGACAGATGAAATATTAACAAGACATTCGATGCCTGATACTACTCCATTAACGGTTCCTTCTCAGACCGACCTGGACTTGAGCGACGTCCCATACTCTCCATTGGCAACCGCCTACGATGAGATGATGGATGCACAGGGAAAAATTCGGCCGCACTGGCAGCCATTCGCCGAGTACTTTTCCGGTGTATCGAGAAGTGATCTGGATAACCTCAATAAGGAGAGCCTGCGCCGGCTGAAAGAGCAGGGGGTAAACTACAACGTTTACAATGATCCTGAAGGAATGCGGCGTCCCTGGCAGCTTGATCCTCTGCCCATGGTTTTTTCCGAGAAGGACTGGACTCCGCTCGAGGTTGGCCTGCAACAACGAGCGAGGCTGTTTTCGCTATTGTTGAGCGATATCATGGGCAATCAGACCTGCCTCAAGAATGGTCTGTTACCGCCAGAGGTCGTGTACCAGCACCCTGGATTCCTGCGTTCCATGGTGGGAGGTGTCCCTTCCCCATTGACCCTGTACGCAGCCGATCTGGCGCGGGGGCCGGACGGTACCTGGTGGGTTTTGAGTGATCGTACACAAGGCCCCTCTGGGGCAGGATATGTGCTCGAAGCCCGGATGGTTACCAAAAGAGTACTCGGGCAGGGGGCTGTCGATTACTCCATTGCCCCCTTGGCACAATATTTCTACCACCTGAAACGCCATGTCGCCGCCTTGGCCCCGGATAATCAAAGTGACCCAACTATCGTCCTGCTATCTTCCGGGATTGGTAATGAGGTGTATTTTGAGCATGCCTATCTGGTGGCCCAGTTGGGGATTACCCTGGTTGAGGGTGATGACCTGACTGTGCGACAGGGTAAGGTTTACCTGAAAACGGTTGATGACCTGAAGCAGGTAGATGTCATCATTCGCCGGGTTGATGATGCCTACAGTGATCCTCTGAATTTTCGCGGTGATTCCATGCTGGGCGTGCCGGGGCTGGCTCAGGCCCAAGCGCTGGGGCGGGTCGGTATGGCTAACCCTCTGGGTAGCGGCATGCTGGAGTCTCCGGCGCTGTTGCCGTTCTTACCTGGATTGTCCCGCCATTTCCTTAACGAGGATCTAAAGCTGCCGGAGGTGGCAACCTGGTGGTGTGGTCAGGATAAGGAACGCCAGCACGTGATCAGTAAACTGGATTCGCTGGTGATTAAGCGGGTGGATCGCGCGACCGGTGTGGTATATGGCAACAAATTAAGTAAGTCTCAGAAAACGGATTTAATCAATCGCATTAAAGCCGAACCCTGGCTATATGTGGGCCAGCAACTGCTGAGCTTTTCCACAGTGCCGACACTGGCAGATTCCGCACTGCATCCGCGCCATCTTGTTATCCGGACCTTTGCTGCCGGTGATGGTGAGCAATATGACGTAATGCCGGGCGGGTTGAGCCGGGTGTCACCGGATGCCAATAATTTTGTTGTATCCAGCCAAATGGGGGGGCTGAGTAAGGATACCTGGCTGATTAAAAGTAACGGCTCCATGCGGGATGTCTTGCGGCTTAATCCTGCCAGACATCGGCGAACGGCCTCTGCGATTCTGACCAGCCGTGCGGCAGAGAACCTTTTCTGGCTGGCTCGATACATGGAGCGTGGAGAGTCATTGTTGCGCCTGATTCGTGCCTATCTGCGCCAGTTGGAAAACTACTTTGACTACGGTGATGAGGTTGATGCCCAGGTATTGGTTAACCTGAAGCCGCTGATCGAACTTTATTGTGTCGTGGATGGTAAACAACAACGCCTGCCCCGACAGGACGTGTTGCAGGGGTTTATTCTCGATAGTCAACACACAGGCAGTGTGGCATTCAATCTCCGTTGCGCCATTCAAACCGCCTATACCTTGCGGGATTTATGGTCTGGCGATTGCTGGCGGGCGATAGAGGAACTGGAAGAGTTGCTCGACTATACCGAAAAGAATCAGAAAGGGGTGGCGCTGGATCAGTTTATTCAGCCATTTTTGACTGGCTTGCTGGCCTTCTGGGGAGCCAGCCAGGAAAGCCTGGCCCTGGACCAGGGTGGGCTTTGGCTACAATTGGGCAAGCGACTTGAGCGTTCCCAAAATACGGTCAATAGTATTCAGCGGTTGTGTCCTCTGTTCTCGGAAGAGAATGAAGGTGGATTGCGGCATGTGCTGCTGGAAGCCAATGATTGTCTGAACAGTCACCGACGTCGCTTTGGGACCGATCAGACATACTACACGACTTGGCAGCATCTTCTGCTGGAGCCAACCAATCCAAGATCCCTGGTAAGCACGGTAAGCGCGATGGAGCCTATGCTCGGCTATCTCAACCCCAACCCTCACAGGGGCTTGATGCCGCTGGAAAAAAGGGTGCTATCCGGGCTTACACCGCTGCGGCTGGCTGATGCCAGCGAGTGGCATAACACGGAGCTGACGAAAACCGCGTTGGCTGACTTCCTCAATGAATTGACGACAACTTTCAGCCAGTTTGGACTCGACATTGAACACCAATACTTCAAACACGCCCAGCCCATTACCCGATTCATGCGCTGAGGTTACCTATATTCGGGTGCGACACGAAACCCTGTATCGATACCCGGGGCTGGCCTCGCTGGCCTATAACAAAGCCTGGCTGGCCCCCTTGGTCCGATTGGAGCAGCAGGTCCTCGAACACCGGGTTCGCATTGATCCCAAGCCCAGATTCCAGCATGTGCAGACGGATAGTTTCGGTAACAGGGTCCACTATTTTGAGGTTCATAAACCCCATCAGCAGTTAAAAGTGACCAGCGAAGCAGTCGTCGGGCGCTCTCCGAAGCCTTTTAACCCGTCCTGTGAAAAGCCCTGGGAACAGATGACCTATAAATCATTACAAGGGCGCCAGCAGATGGAATTGTGTTCCTTTGCTTATCCAAGCCCGATGGTTCCCTTCCATGATGAAGCCCGGGATTATGCCTTGAGCAGTTTCACTCCAGGTCGTCCAGTCGCGGAAGCGCTATTGGATTTTGCCGGCAGGATACATAAGGACTTCAAATACGAATCCGGAGCTACTCAGGTGGACACTACGCTTGGCGAGTTTCTGGAAATCCGCAAGGGAGTCTGTCAGGACTTTGCGCACCTGGCGGTTTCCGGTTTACGCAGCCTGGGTTTGGTGGCCGCTTATGTCAGCGGGTATGTGATGACTTACCCGCCAAAAGGTGAAGAAAAGCGGCAGGGATCGGATGCCTCCCATGCCTGGGTCGCCTTGCATGTGCCCGACTACGGATGGATGCATGTGGATCCGACCAACAATATGTGGGTGCAAGATGAACACGTGATCGTGGCCGTCGGCCGCGACTACAGTGATGTGCCTCCCTTAAAGGGAGTTTGCTACGGTGCTGGCCAACAGCAACCGGAAGTAGCCGTAACTTTGGAGCGAATCAGCCGCGAGGAGCTGTCCTATGGGCATTAAGTGGAAAGATTATAAGTATCCGAAACTATATGATGAGTTGATTGATGAGAAAGGTCGACCCAGATCCGTTGCCAAGGTATTGGCCGCCCATATGGCGGAACTTGAAGATGCCGAGCTGGAGCGACTGAAGGCTACCGCTGAATTGTCCATCAAGGAAATGGGCATCACCTTTACCGTTTACGATCAGGAAGGGGGATCCATCGACCGGCAGTGGCCTTTCGATATTATTCCCAGGATCATGAGCCGCAAGGAATGGGATGTGGTGGACGCTGGATTGAAACAGCGGGTCAAAGCTCTCAATATGTTCATTGATGACCTGTACCACGATCAGAAGATCGTCAAGGACAAGGTTTTCCCCAAAGAACTACTATCCAAATCCAAAAACTTCCGCAAGCAATGTATCGGCATGAGTCCGGCCCATGGTATCTGGGCGCATATTTGCGGATCCGATCTGGTGCGTCATGCGGATGGCCAGATCTATGTGCTGGAGGACAATCTGCGGGTACCGTCCGGAGTGTCCTATCTGTTGGAAAACCGTCAGGTCATGAAGCGGGTGTTTGCTGACTTGTTCAGCGACTACAGCATCCTGCCGGTAGATGATTACCCCTCTCAGTTGTTCGATACACTGGCAGCTTTGTCCCCAAGACCCGCTGAGTACCCCCAGGTCGTGGTATTAACCCCCGGAATTTATAATTCGGCCTATTTTGAGCATGCCTATCTGGCACAACAGATGGGTTGTGAGCTGGTGGAAGGCTCTGACCTGGTCGTGGGAGATGACGACTGCGTATACATGAGGACCATATACGGCCTGGAGCTGGTCGATGTCATCTATCGCCGGATCGACGATCTTTTTCTGGATCCGGAGGCCTTTAATTCTGACTCTGTGCTGGGGGTTCCCGGACTGATGCGGGCTTGGTTGAAAGGCAATGTGGCGCTGGCCAACGCACCCGGTGCCGGCGTGGCAGACGACAAAGTCGTATACGCATTCGTGCCTGAGATGATCAAGTATTACCTCGGCGAAGAGATCATATTGCCAAATGTCCCCACCTATCTCTGTATGAAGGACGATGACCGTAAGTACGTACTGGAACACCTGGAGGAACTGGTGGTGAAACCTGCCAATGAATCCGGTGGGTACGGAATGCTGGTCGGCCCCAATTCCACTAAGAAGGAACGGGAGAAGTTTGCCGAACTGATCAAGTCAGATCCTCGCAATTATATTGCTCAGCCGACATTGAATCTCAGCACCGTACCCACTCTGATCGATGGCAATGCGGAGCCTCGCCACGTGGATATGAGGCCCTTTATTCTTTCCAGCAACCAGACCTACGTCACTACCGGTGGATTAACCCGTGTAGCTCTGCGTAAGGGATCGCTGGTGGTGAATTCATCTCAGGGTGGCGGTAGTAAGGACACCTGGATTATCGACGAGGAGGCATGAAATGTTAGCGCGTGTAGCAGGCAATATATACTGGATGGCCCGGTATCTTGAGCGGGCGGAAGATATGGCACGGCTTATCAATGTCAATGCCAACCTGACCCTCGATCTGCCCAAGGGATTGTCACCTATCTGGGGACAGTTGGTTGCAATCACCGGCGCCGGTGAAGGTTATGAAGGGGATCTTGAAGAGCGTTCAGTCCTCAAATTTCTTATCAGCGACACCAGTAGCCATGTTTCCATATTTTCCAGTCTGGCTAATGCCCGGGAAAACGCCCGGACCATTCGGGATGTGATCCCCCGGGAGGTATGGGAAACGATCAACACTACTTACCTGCATGCCAAGGACCATTCCCAGCAGGCATTGACCAAGCGTGGTCGTTATCCGTTTCTGCACGAAATCATCACCCAGTGCCAGAACATTGCAGGAACGCTGTCCGGCACTTTGAACCATGATGCGGGTTACACCTTCCTGAAAATCGGCCGCAGTCTTGAGCGGGCCGACATGACCAGCCGGATTATCGATACCCGGTCCGCTAACCTGGTGCCGGATGCGACCATGACCAAAGCGACCTACGACAATCTGCAGTGGATGAGTGTGCTGAAGTCCCTGACGGGCTATCAGATGTATCGAAGGGAAATGCAGGTTCGCATTCAGCGTCAGGATGTGTTGCGCTTCCTGATCCAGTCCAAAGTGTTCCCAAGGGCCATTGCCCGCTGTATGAGTGAACTGGAGTTTAGTCTGGATTCCCTGCCGAACCATGAGAATACTTTGCTGGTCGTGCATCGGGTGAAGCGGCAGTTGGATAATATGGATATCAGCAAGCTGAAGCAGGCAGAACTGCAGACGGCGATGGATCAGCTACAGATAGGATTTGCCCAGATCCATGATGAAGTGACCAACGCTTATTTCGGTGCGCCCTCCCAAACTCAAAGCCAAAGTCAGGAAGTGGCATAAGAGAAGAGGCATGAGGGCAGAAGTCCAGGATAATTCGCGAAGGTAACGGGGTACAGATTCCCCGTTACCGATAACTGGTTACTGGTAATAGGTTATTTCTGCGTCAGTGTATATTTCAGAATTTCCACCACCTGCTGCGGCGTCTGAGCCCAGGCCATTGCGGCAGCGTTGACCTCTTTGAGGGGGTGGATCAGGGATTCGTCGTGCAGCGTGATAACCGGTTTACCGAGAGCAGAGGCATAACCGGCATCAAAGGCAGCGTTCCATTGTTTGTATTTGTCACCGAAACGCACGACAACGATATCCGCCTGCTGGATCAGCGTCTGAATGCGAATGGCATTGATCTTGGCGGATTTATTATCTTTCCAGAAAGGCTGTGATTCCGGCCCCAGGATGTTGTCTCCAACATCGTCACTGGCTTCATGATTGGTTACCGCGGAGTAGAAATCGATAGGAAGCTCTGCTGCTTCGGCTCCCGCAATAATCTGGTCACGCCAGTCGGTATGAATTTCACCTGATAGATAAACATTCCAGTGCATGTAGGGCTCTCCGGTTGTGTTGGCAGGAGGGCCACCTTAACGCTGTTGTCTTCAAGCGGCAAGGCCTGGTCGAAGGTCGTCGTGCGAAACCCTAGAAATAGACATCATCAGGGTTAAAGCGATAGTTACCCAAATGCATGCTGCGCTCGTGATCGATGGCTTTCATTTCAGCCTTAACCTGCAGGGTCCAGATAGGCTTTGCTGCCACCAGTTGTTCAAACCCCCTCTCCAGCAGCGAGTTTACGATAGCATTCATCGCAGCTTTGGCCTGAGGCTGGCTGATATAGGGGCCTTGTACTTTACTGCGGCTTGCCGGACGGTTAGGCAACCCTGACAGGGCAACAAGGTAGAAATGTTCGTCTCCGGCAACCAGGTGGACTTCCACTCGCTTGCCGTCACTATGAATTAGTGCGCAGAACTTTGGATCGGAATACAGCGGTTCAGCAAAATCCAGACGCATATTTTTCCCCCGGGAGATACAACTATGGGTAAGGTCGATTTCATAGTAGCAGAAAAAATTGGACCGGGAGGGCGACCAGACCCATATGTTACAGATATATCAGGAGATTTAACCTGTTTTTACAGTTGTTCGGCTGATTGGCCGCAAATTGAGCGAAGCTCCGTCATGCGGTCTGCCAAGAAGGGCTCGGCAGCCAGTTGTTTCTGTTCTTCCAAGATGCCTTTCAGGATATCCAGAGTGGTCAATGGATTCGCCAGCACGACACGAAACACAATGCAATCCTGCCCCTGATACTTCTTCGGGTTCAGGCGGGTCCGCGAAACAAAGGATTTGCCTCTTTCCCGCTGGGTCTTCTGCAGAGCTTTGGTAATCCTTCCCAGACATTCATGGATCGCTGCGGCCTTTTCAGGAGTAGAGGTCTGTAGTGCCTGCCTGGTCCATGGAGGACAATAGCGGTAGGTCAGTATATTCAATTCCGGTGCGCTGATCAGTTCAAAGTCCGGGTCGTTCTCAATTAATTCGGCAAACTTCCGGGCTTTGGCAATTCCCTGGTCGATCAGAATTTCATAGCCGGTGCGGCCGATAATCTTCAACCCAGACTGAATCAGCATCGCCATACCGGGGCGAGAGCCTTCCAGGGTTCTGCTGCCCAGGTCACGGGAACCTTTGCGGATAATGTATTGTGCGTGATGTTCAATGGCGTTGGGCAATGTTGGATCTTTAAACACCACCAGACCGGCTCCCATGGGAACATACAATTGTTTGTGTGCATCCATGGTGACCGAATCTGCCCGTTCGATACCATTCATCAAAGGACGATGGGTTTTCGAAAACAGGGTTGGTCCACCCCAGGCGGCGTCTACATGAAAATGGGTGTCGAATTCAGCAGCAATATCCGCCATAGCATCCAGAGGGTCGACATTGCCGGTTTCGGTGGTGCCGGCAATGCCTACCAGGCTGATAATCCTGATCTTTCTGGCGCTCAGGTCACGACAGGTGGCGCGCAGTGCCTCCAGATCAATCTTATTGTCCAGATCCGTCGGAATGGCAATGATGTTGTCACTGCCAAGCCCCAGCAGGTCAGCGGACTTGCTCAGAGAGTAATGCCCGCGGCTGGAAACCAGGACGACAGCATCTTCAAAGCCATAATGCTTGAGCGCCTGGAACATGCCTGAGCGCCGAACCCCCTTAAATCCTTCTCTGGCGGGGAAACAGCGGTTACGGGCGACCCATAGGGCCGTGATGTTGGCCACCGTACCACCTGAGCACATGCTACCCAGTGCAACATTACTGTTGTGCATATTCTCCTGATAGAAACGGTCATCCTCGTCATAGACAAGACGATGGAGCATTCCGATGACTTGACGTTCAAGCGGTGTGAAGGCTTTGGAAGTTTCCGTCTTTACCAGATTCTGGTTCAGGGCGATCATGATTTTGGATAGCGGCAGCATGAAGTAGGGGAGTGCCGACGTCATATGCCCGACAAAGCTGGGGGAAGCTGTGTGCACAGACTGTGCTACCAGCTTGTCCAACAGGAATTCCGTATGTTCGGAGACAAAAACCGGATCTTCAGGAATACTGGAGTCGGAGAAATCCAGCTGCATGTCAGCCAAGTCTTTTTCCACAGCAACAATATGCTCTTGCAGAAAACCCGCCAGGTTCTCTGAGATTTCTTTATCGATGCGGCCTAAAGTAGATTCTGGTGCTTCAGGTATCGTGAAAACTCGATACATGCTCTCCAGGCTGGCTTTGGCGACTTTTTTACCCATATCTGGACTTCCTTACCGAACCGCTTTATTTGCGGTAATGCTCGAGGACGAGCGCCAAGTATAGACAGTGGCAGGGATTGCTTCCAGAGGCAGCGGGAGGAGGCTACAGAGGCTGTTGTTCGAAATGGGTGATGCGAGCGTCCAGAGATTCGATGATCATTTGCTCCAGCTGACTCAGATGCCGGGACATTGACGCGTTATTTGGAGCCAGTACAACGATGCTCCATTCCGCAGATTGGGGCAGATCAGCATGATCGCTTTCGCAGATAGCATACTGGGCCAACTGGCCCAGACGGGTCTTAAGACCTGAAAGGCGCTGCCTTTTCTCCTTAAGAGACAGGCAGCCTTCCAAATGTAGTCCGACTTGAACCAGACGTATTTCCATAGTCACAGATTACTTTCTGATTGGGCGTGTGATGACACCCCGATCAGTTCGAGGTGCCCAATGCTGCTTTAATATGGTCTTTCAATGCATTTTCCAAATCACCGCCACGGTAGGCAATGCCATTGATAAAAATGGCTGGAGTGCCGGTCAGCCCCAGTTTGGTGGCTTGGGCGGTGGAGCGCTTAAGTTGCTGTTCGCTCTTTTCTGCATCAATACAGGTGGAAAGTTTCTCCGCATCCATGCCCAGCTCTGTTGCCAGCTCCAGAGCGACATCGCGACTGATACGCGCCTGATTGGCGAACAAGGCATCATGATAGTCCCAGAATTTCTCCTGCTCGTTGGCGCAGAAAGCGGCTCTGGCCAGCGTTCGGGATTGATCCCCGAGAATAGGAAAATCAATCATGACCAGCCTGACCTGGTCGGTATTTTCCTCCTGAACCTGTTTCAGCGTTGCCGCAGCTGCTTTGCAGTGTGGACAACGATAATCCGCAAACTCCGCGATGGTCAGAGGGGCATTTTCCGGTCCTTTGGATGGATAACCCGACAGATCCAGTGACACAGACGGTGCTTCTGGCGGTGTCAGGTTTACAGTCAACAGACCCTGGCTGACAAGATCGTCAATCAAGCGCTGCTCAGCCCGGCCCAGGCGGTCACGATTCAATGCGTTCTTCAAGGCATCTTTAATGGCATAGAATGGCTGTGAGATTTGTGCTTTGTTAATTTCGTAGAACCTGGAAACCTCATCGTCTGAAATCGGCTCGACATCAATCAGTTCATTGCGGACTTCTTCGCGGGTCTTGCCGCTCTCACGAGCCAGTTTGTCCAGATGTAGCGTGAGTGCTGCCTGTTGTACCTGGCGAACTTTCTGCTCGTAGTTATCCTGATCAAGTGCATACACAGCGCTGGCTTGAGGGTAGGGGAGGTCCTTGACCGTGTATGATTGTTTCATCAGGGTAAACAGCGTGTCGTTATCATCCGGCGTATCAGAGGAATATCCCAGTTTGCCGGAGTGCAAAAGTGTGGCGACGAATAGTCCAAGGGAAAACATAATAATGCCGACGTAAATCGGCGGGACAGATAATTTAGATTTTGCCATAAATATTCTCTTCTAACGCCTTCCAGGCTTTGTTTGAATTCTGATAGCCACGTCACACTTTTGCTTGTGGTGGGACATTGGCAGCTGTTTGTGGTGGGATGTTGGTGACCCCGACAGCCCTTAGACAAAATGCCGTGATTTCATTAATCATCTGTTGCTCTGAGCAATGATGCTCGCTGCTGAAGGCTTCGCTGGTATGCTCTTTGATCAGCGTTGCCAATGGGCCGATCAGGGCTTCGGCAAGTGCCCCTACCAAAGCGGCGCCACTAACTCGTGGATTTTGTGGGCATAGATCTCCGGATTCTACGCCTTCCTGGATCGTGGTCGCGAACAGGTTGGTATAGTGTTCCCGGTAATTCAGCCGCTCCTGATCCAATTGGGGGTCCACTGGCTCGGCTATCAACGAGTATGCCAGGCGGCGACTCCGCAAGGCGCGATCGGCAAAGGTGGAAACAGCCGCCTGCAGGCGGCCGCTGACATTCCCTGGAGCTTCCAGAGCCAACCTGACCTGTTCGACTTCTTTAGTGGTGGCGGCGCGAAAGACTTCCGTGCACAATGCAGACTTGTTGGGGAAATAACGATAAACACTGCCGGTTGCAACGCCGGCACGAGCGGCAATCGCAGAGACGGAGGTTCCTGAAAATCCGAGTTCAGCAGTCAGTTCTGCTGCCGAACGCAGGATCTTCTCGCGTATATATTGTTTGCGAGCAGCAATTTTGGGAGTTTCGCGATAGGCCATAGTGGGTTGCTTGTATTGCTTTTAATCGTTGATATACCGGCCGGCCACTAAGCCAAACCCCGTCTTTTCTGTTGAGGGACTGACCCGTTTGTCCTGCCCGGGAACTGGTCGCCATGAACAAAGTCAAAGCTCTTGATTGTAACCTTGCCAGTTGCCGGTTCAAGTCAATTTTCGTTTTAACTTATTTTCCTATCGCGAATGCCAGTCTAAACTGGGTACAGGAGTGATTACGGATTTTTCTTGGTATGCAGAATCGACGCGCCTACCCAAGATATTCTCTTCAGCATGACGCTCTGATCGTTGCCAAGGGGTTCAGCCCCGCGTCCTGTGGAGTATTGAATATATGTGCCGGCGGAATGTGTCTGGCGGATATAGACTCGTCTGGCCTGAGCCGCCATCTCGCTGATTCTCCTGGTGTACAGGTTGAAGTGCATGTGTTCATCCGAAATCAGCAGGGTGAACAGCACATTACTGTATTGGCGAATGTGCGGCGAGTGCTCGGCAACATTGCAGGTATCGAATTCGCCGAAAAGCAACCGAAGCTACTTGAATCCCTGGTCCAGGAAAAAGACTCCCAATCTGATTCGAACATCCTGTACACCACAAAATCCAAGCGCAACAAACTGAAGACATGGTTTGGCGATGCTTCCCGTCGATTTATTACACCCCTGTTGGAGCAGGTGAGACAGGGGGCTGTACAGAATATTGATCAGCAACTCGTGGACAGCATCAATCTGCATGCGTCCAGTGAATTGAAATACGGAAAGGCTTGTCTGACCGCCCAGCAGGAAGAGTTCAATCGCCACTTCATTGAACAGTGGGAACGTAATCTGAATACTCTGGATGCACGTGCCGGCGATGCTGACGGAGTGAACCTATCTGATCTGCAGGTTGTCGACAAGGGACAGTTCGAAGATTGGCTTGAGTTGCAAATGGCCGTCAGCCGGATCGGCAAGGCATGCCACAATGAATTGTTCATGTTGGATCAGTTTCTGAGCCAGATCTATGCAAGGGAAGTTGACGATCGTGGCAATCCCGTCGCCCCCGTCGTGTTGGGGCAGGCTCTTCATAGTGCACTGAGCCAGCTACAGATTCCCGAATCTGCCCGTGCGGGAATATACGCTGCCTTTGAAAAGACCCTGAGCAGCGGATATAAGGCCCGCCTGCATGACATGGTGGATGTTTTTCAGACGCACGGCTTGCATGCATTACCGTTGGAGACGATTCGAACCAATTGGTCGGATAGCGATCCTGCAAAGGAAAATATTCAGGCCGGTGGGCCGAAGCAGCCGGCATCAGCAGGTGGCGTGGGGGAAGGAAATAACGCTGCCGCCCTGAAGGTCGGTCGGAAAGTAGGGAATGTTCTGCATCTGGTGCAGTTGCATCGCAATAGCGGCAGCACGCCACAGAAACCCGGATTTGTCGATGAGGGGTCCAATGGCGAGCTCATGGAACTCTCCAAAGTCGTGCGCTCGGTACAGTCCGAGTTATTGAAAGCGCTATCTTCTCCACAGCAGACCTTAAGCTCCGCTGTACAGCAGAGCTCCTTTTTCAGGGACATGGATAACGCCAGTGTCAGACAGGAAGATTGGGACATTGTTGAGCTGGTGGACAAGATTTTTGCACCGGTAAGTCAACGTAAGATCCCCTCTGAGCTGCAAGGCGTGATCAACCAGTTACGAATTCCCCTCGTTAATTTGCTGCTGAAAGATCAGAGCTTTCTGGAAGAGAACAAGCATCCTGCGCGTACAGTGCTGAATCACTTTATGTCACTGGTGTCGGCCGACAGGGTTTCCAGTAAAAACCTGGAAAAGCTGTTGAAGCAGGTGGTTGATGAACTGGCCGAAGCCGGAGAAATCAGTCCTGATATGTTGCGTAGTGTGGCACTACGTCTCGAAGAGCTGGTCAGGCGACAGGAAAAGGCTTTTAACCGTAACGCTGAGCGCATAGCCAAAACGCATGAAGGGAAACAGCGGCTGCAGGAAGCCCGCCGCATGATCGCTCGGCGTATTAATACGCTGTTCGCCGGACACCAGGTACCCCAGGTACTGTTGGACCTCCTGGATGCCGGTTGGGAGCATGCCATGGTGCTGGCATATCTCAAGGAAGGGGGAGACAGTGAGACCGTTGCTGACTATTACGCGGTTCTGGAGCAGTTTTTCAATTGGTTGGACCCGGAATGCGACAGTGATGGGGTTTCTTTCGAGCGGGAACTGGAGAGCGCGGCATTATTGGATATGGTGGAACGGGAGATGGCTGTCAGCCCTGACAGCGCCAAAGCCCGTCTGGTTGTCAAAGAGCTACGCCGTATATTTATTGATGAAATTGAACCCCGCTATGTTCAGGTAGAGCACTATCCGCTGGAGCCTTATGAGGAAGAGCCTCAAGAGGCAATTGATACGGCAGGTATAGACGAGCGTTGGCAGGAGCGAGCTCATCAATTGCAGCCGGGTGAATGGCTGGAAGTACGTCTGCAGGACGGCAGTAAGCAGCGGATGAGGCTGGTATGGGTCGGGGAAAATGCATTCAAGTTTGTTTTTCTGAATCCACAAGGCCTGCACGAAGTCCATTATGATTATTCGGATCTGTTGAAAGGCTTGCAGGACGGTCATATTCTACGTGTCGAGGAAGGCGAAGTGCCCTTTGTCGACAGTAGCCTTTACGGCATTGTTGAAGAGTTGTATCAGAAGATGGCATTTCAGGCCGTACATGATCCTTTGACCGGATGCATGAACCGGCACGAAATTGAGAAACAGCTTGAGGTCTCGATTAGCCGCGCCAAATTAACTGCTAGTGAATCGGCTTTGCTGGTGATGGATATAGACCGGTTTGATTTGATTAACAGCACCTATGGAAGTGCGATTGGCGATCGCATGTTGTGTGATTTTCGTGACTGCATCGATCACTGGCTGCAGGATCTGCCGCAGCAAGAGTTGAAGATCGGGCGTACGGGAAGTAATGAATTTGCGCTGGTGATTGAGTCGTGTATTCGAGAACAGGCCCTGGATCTGGCTGATCGTATTCTCCGCAAATTCGCTGCCCACAAATTTGAAACGGAGCTGCAAACCTATTCCTCGACGTTAAGTATAGGCGTCGTCCTGGTGAATGACGACACTATCGATGCGGGTTCCATGTTGGTGGTCGGAACCCGGTGTTGCAAAGAGGCGAAGCGTCTGGGAGGCAACCAGATTCGCCTGCACACCCCTGAAGATGAAGGGCTGTTGAAACAGCAGCAGGTTGAGCGGTGGCTGGCCCGGATAGATCATGGTATCGATAAGTGTAATCTCTATCTGCGGGCACAGCGCATCCAGCCGATGGAAGACAGTGGGCTGCCCTACTATGAGATATTGTTGGGTGTGCAGGATGACAAGGGTAAGCAGACCTCACCGGAGCCCTTTATCCTGGCGGCAGAGAAGTACAAAAAGAATGTCATTGTAGACACATGGGTGGTGTCTCAGGTGGTCGATTGGATGCGGGCTAACCCGGTCAGCCTGGAAAAAATTTCCGGATTTACGGTTAATCTCTCCGGCCACTCTCTCAGTGATAATCAATTCATGGAGTTTCTTGAGCAGCAGTTCAGGCAGGGAGGTTTTCCTGCGGCCAAAATCTGCTTTGAAGTAACAGAGACTGCTGCTGTGCTTAATCTCAATTATACGGCTGACTTCATGCGTGAAATTAAACGGAGCGGATGTCATTTTGCACTGGATGATTTCGGGACAGGTTTTTCTTCCTATGCATATCTCCAGAAGCTTCCGGTGGATTTTCTGAAAATAGACGGCGTCTTTGTCCGGGATATCAACGAAAATATGACCAACTATGCGATGGTCAAGTCGATCAGTGAGCTTAGCCGCTTTCTTGGGATGGCGACCATTGCGGAATGCGTGGAAGATCAGGCGGGCTTGGATGCGCTAAGTGAAATCGGCGTGGAATATGTCCAGGGGTTTTATATCGAGAAGCCTGTTTTGTTGAGCGATCTTTAACACATTTACCCTTATTACCCCTTACTTTCTCTCCCTTTCTGAAAAAGGCACACTCAGTCTGCTAAAACCCGAGGCATTGTGAAGTCTGCTCCCTCAAAGTCCTTTTATTACAGAAGGATACATAAAGAAACAAAAAAAATTATAAAGATGTTGGCGCAACGCAAAAGCTGGTCTATATATATCGAAAAATATGGTTGGGTTTATGGACCAGCGACACGGTTCATCCTGTCGCAAGAATACCAGAGGACGACATTTGCCAAGGGGGGCTTTTAACGAAGTTATTGTCTTTTGGAGAAATGAATATGAGTACTCGCGACGAAAATTTTGAACCGGATTTCCAGAATGATATGCAGGATTCTGATCTGCTGGAAAACGATGAGCCCGCCAAGGAAGTATTCCAGACTGAAACCCAGTCTATGAAAAAAGTTATTCGGGACCAGCTGCAAAGTGATATCGAAGCCTTTCTGCAACGCGGAGGCACTGTTCAGAATATTGAGGACAACGTTCGGGCTGATCCTCCCCGTAAACCCGACCTGCAATATGGTAGTGGACCGATTTAACAAAGATTTAAAAAAAGAATTCGCCTGAATTCTCATTCGGGGGCGGTGAATGAATTATCTGGATAATCATACCGTTAACATCGCCCCCTAAAACAAATTCCTCCTATATCACCGCTTTTTTTAGATTTTTCCCCGAAATGGGAAAGGCTTCACACTATTGCTGTGAGGCAACCCCTTCTTTATACTGAGCGTCGCTGCTTTTCGTATACATAAATAAACATAAATATAACAAACGGATATGCCCTACTATGGATGTGCTAATTCTGTTGATGGGTCTCACACTAATATCGGCTGGGTGGGTTTTACTTTGGGAATTCACCCGTTTCCTGCATTGTTCATATGCGGTGCAGGGCAGAGTCGTATCACTGGAGCCCGGTTATTCGCGTAGTACCCGTCATACCGGCGAAAGACGCTCTTCATATTATTTCTTTCCTATCATTGAGTATTATTGGGAAGGCGATAAGATTCGATTTACCTCCCTGGATGAAAGCTGCATCAGTGGATTGCAGGTAGGAGACCAGGTCCAACTCTCGTTCTCCCGCTCCCGGCGTAAGCATACCCGAATTGGTCGCTTTGCCACGGTAATGCTATGCATGATGGCCATGTTGGTCGCAGGTGTGGTTTCCGGTGCTGCAGTGATGACAGAGGGAGTTGAACTCTTCCACGTACTGTTCGCGTCCATCATCCTCGCAATCTGTCTGTTTATTATTGTGCTCTACATGCGACAGCAGGATGAAACTGCGGTGGACAGTGACAAACACGCACGTCGTTCCGTTCTTAACTGCGTTTTCCTGCAGGAACCCACCAACGTGTGTTATTGGAAAGGACTGTTTACCAACCGCAAGCAAAGGCGCCGCATCGTCATCTCCAAGATGTTTGGTGGTGGATGCCTGGTGTCCGGTTTGATGTTGTTTGTGATGGCCTTGTATGACGGCTACTCCAGCTACACAAACCAGAATCTCGAAGGATATACAGCAGAGTCATCGTCATTCAGTGCGCCCAGTGAAATATCGACGCAGACGCTGTTGGCTAACTAAAGTTAGCTAATTTAAACTAATTGATGTGCCTAATTGACTCTGTAACTTAAACTTTGCCTACAGGGATTGGATACGGGAAGTGGGCTTATCCTCGCTTCCCGGTCAAAGTCTTCATGGGTTATTTGAGCGCTTCACCTGATTGTCCCAATTCCGGTTTGCTAGTCTTTTTTCCCAATTGCCACCGATGCCATTTTGCCAGCCACTCCAGCACTTTGTTGGGCGCATGGGCGCGCTTCCATTCTCCTGCTGCGTATTTATTGGTTTCAGAGAGTGTCGGATAGATATGAATGGTTCCCAGAATTTTATTCAGGCCGATGCCGTGTTTCATTGCTGAGATATATTCCGTAATCAGCTCGCCGGCGTGATAGCCGACAATTGTCGCGCCAAGTACCTTGTCTTTACCCGGAACAGTCAGCACTTTGATGAACCCGTGGGCTTCATTATCAGCAATGGCGCGATCCAGGTCATCAATACCAAACCGGGTTACTTCGTATTGGATGCCCTGCTGTTTGGCTTCTTCTTCGCTTAATCCAACGCGAGCGACCTCTGGGTCTGTAAAAGTGGCCCAGGGAATGACTCGATAGTCCGCCTTAAATTTCTTGAAACCGCCAAACAGGCTGTTCACTGCCGCATACCAGGCTTGATGGGCTGCCGTATGAGTAAATTGGTAGGGGCCTGCTACATCTCCCGCTGCATAAATGTTGGGAACGGGAGTCTGTAAGTACTCGTTTACTGGAAGCGTGCCATTTGGATTGGGCTTGAGATCAATGTTCTCGAGGCCGAGATTATCCGTGTTGGCTTTGCGACCTACGGCTAGCAGGACTTTATCAAAATGGATCTCCTTACTTTGGCCGTTATGCTCGCAAATCAGGAAATCCTTTCCATCGGACGTTTTACGAAATTCCTTGGCGCTATGATTGACCAACACCTCGATGCCTTCCTCGCGGAAGCGACGCTCAATGATCTCTGATACGTCCGGGTCTTCCCGCGGCATCAGGCGTGGAGCCATATCTACTTGTGTAACTTTGACGCCCAATCGGTTAAAGGCCTGGGTCAGTTCACAGCCTATGGGGCCTCCTCCTAGAATCAGGAGATGTTCCGGTTTTTGCCGGATATCCCAGATATTGTCAGAGGTGTAATAGTCGACGTTTTCAACACCGGGAATTGGCGGCACAAAAGGGCGTGCGCCGGTCGCAATGACAATATTGCGGGTGGTCAGAACTTTGTCACCCACTCTCACCCGAAAAGGATCCAGAATCGTGGCTTCGCCTTGGATGCACTCAACACCGAGTGATGTGTAGCGCTCTACGGAATCGTGAGGCTCTACCTGTTTAACGACCGATTGAACCCGCTCCATGACAGCGCCGAAATCAACTTGACTGTTGTCGACTTTCAGGCCGAACTCTTCCGCTCGGTCGATGTAATGTGCCATCTTGGCCGAGCGAAGCAGAGCCTTGCTAGGGACACAGCCTGTATTTAGACAGTCGCCACCCATTTTATGCTTTTCAATCAGGGTCACATTGGCTTTGACGGCTGTTGCTATGTAGGAAGTGACCAACCCGGCAGAACCAGCTCCAATCACGATCAGGTTGCGGTCGTAATGTACTTTTCTGGACTTGATGAATTCCATTAGCCGCTTGGCAATAAAAGGAAATATTCCCAGCAGCACAAATGATCCGAGCAGTCCGGGAGAGAGGATATCTGAAGTCGATTCGATCTGGCCCAATTGGGTTCCCGCATTCACGTAGACAAACGTGCCCGGCAGCATTCCAAGTTGGCTCACCCAGAAAAATGTGCGGGTTTTCAGTGGCGTAAGTCCCATGACCAGATTGATAACAAAAAATGGAAACAGGGGAACCAGTCTCATTCCAAACAAGTAAAAGGAACCCTCTCGCTGGATACCCTGGTTAACCGCACGAAGGGATTCACCGAACTTGTTCTGAACCCAGTCCCGTAACAACAGCCGGGACACGAGGAAGGCTGTTGTAGCTCCCAAAGTACTGGCAAATGACACCAGGATAGTCCCTTCAAATACGCCGAAAATTGCGCCGCCAATCAACGTCATCACCGCAGCCCCGGGAAGGGAGAGTCCTGTGACCAGGACATAGATCATGAAATATAGAGCCGCTGCTTTCATCGGGTTGGCGGCGGTATAGGCAATAATCTGACCTCGCTGGGTTTCAAAGTACTCCAGGCTCAGGTACTGCCCCAGATCGAAAATAAAAAAACATCCTATTAGCGCAATGACCAGAACGAACAGTCCGGCTTTTTTCTGGTTCATGACATATTTCCGTAATAATTAACCGTTATTAAGAATGAGCTGATGTGTTATCCATGCCAAGGGCAGTCTTCATATACTCATCAACTGCGCAATTTTCATCGATTGCCCTGAGTGGCCTGGGTTTACTTGGCGTATAGATAGACAGTACTCAACAGAGAATAGTTCATTTTTATTCAGGACGAGCTGGCAAGGATAACCGTTAAGACTATTCGCATCATGGAAAACAAAGGCTTATCATGAGGCTTTCATTTTCTGATTCGAAAGGGTTGTACCGTGACAAAAAGTTTTGGCCGCCGTTATCCCATTACCAGAATGCGTCGAATGAGATTCGACGATTTTTCCCGCCGCCTGATGCGTGAAAATGTTCTAACGTCCTCCGATCTTATTTATCCCATGTTTATTTTGCCTGGCAAGGGGCAGAAGCAGGCTGTTGCCTCTATGCCGGGGATTGAGCGCGTCAGTATAGACCTACTGTTGCAGGAAGCTGAGGAGTTGGTCAGCCTTGGAATTCCCGCGGTCGCGTTATTCCCCGTGACGCCTCAGGATGCGAAAAGTGAAGATGCCCGGGAGGCATACAATCCTGATGGTTTGGCCCAGACGGCGGTGCGGGAATTGAAAAAACGGTTCCCTGAACTTGGTGTTATCACGGATGTGGCTCTCGATCCATTTACGACCCATGGGCAGGATGGCCTGACGGATGAAACCGGCTATGTCATGAACGATGAAACCGTTGAGGTGCTGGTGAAACAAGCGGTGTCTCACGCGGAAGCCGGGGCAGACGTTGTGGCTCCCTCTGATATGATGGACGGCCGAATTGGCGAAGTTCGCCAGGCGCTGGAGGAAGCCGGCCTTATCCATACCCGGATTCTGGCCTATTCTGCTAAATATGCTTCAGCCTACTATGGTCCATTCCGAGACGCGGTGGGCTCAGCTGCAAATCTGGGTAAAGGCAACAAGTTCAACTATCAGATGGATCCGGCCAATTCGGATGAAGCAATGCACGAAATTGCGTTGGATCTGGAAGAAGGGGCTGACATGATCATGGTTAAGCCCGGAATGCCCTATCTGGATATTGTTCATCGTGCCAAGACAACTTTCCAGGTACCGACCTTTGTTTACCAGGTGAGTGGTGAGTACGCCATGCATATGGCGGCAGCCCAGAATGGCTGGCTGGATGAAAGTGCCGTAATGATGGAGTCGCTGGTATCGATCAAGCGGGCTGGTGCTGACGGTATTCTGACCTATTTTGCCAAAAACGCTGCCAAATGGTTGAAACAGAATAATTAAAGGCGTCCTGGGTTCCTCAGGCGTTGGTGACTTTAGTCCACTATTTATTTCAGGTAAGAAAAGATGTCTACGTCCACTCAGGAGATCAGTGTTGCGGAACAGGAAGTTTCGGAACCGGTGGTTGAGGAAATCGACCTCAGCAAAAGTGAATATTACTTTAACCGCGAGCTGAGCCATCTTCAGTTCAACGCCAGAGTTCTGAATCAGGTGCTGGATGAATCCCATCCCTTGCTGATGAGGCTGATGTTCAGCAGTATTTTCAGCAGCAATATGGATGAGTTTTTCGAGATCCGGGTCGCAGGACTGAAGCAGCAGATCAAATACGGTCGCGAGACCGTCGGCGCTGATGGCATGTCTCCTTCTCAGGCTTTGCAGGCCATATCAGAACAGACCCATCTGCTGGTAAAGGAGCAGTACGACCATCTTAATGACCTGTTGATTCCTGCACTTGAGCAGGAAAATATTCATTTCCTGCGTCGCGCCGACTGGAGTGCCCAGCAGCGAGAATGGATTGCAGAATATTTCGATCGGGAGCTTCTGCCCGTAATCAACCCTATCGGTCTGGATCCTAGTCACCCATTTCCGCGCCTGGTGAACAAGAGCCTGAACTTTATCGTGGAGCTGGACGGAAAAGATGCATTCGGTCGTGAGACCGGCTTGGCCATTGTACCGGCACCCAGATCATTACCCCGGTTGGTACGTTTACCCGACGATGTCTGTCCGCCTGGAGATCACCTGGTTTTCCTATCATCGATTATCCATGCACATGCGGATGATCTGTTTCCCGGTATGACCGTTAAAGGTCTGTATCAATTCCGTATTACCAGAAATGCCGACTTGGTACTGGAAGAAGATGATATGGAAGACCTGGCTCAGGCGCTGCGAGGTGAGCTTCTTAGCCGGCGATTTGGTGATGCGGTCAGACTGGAAGTGGCAGACAACTGTCCGGAAGAGCTGATCCAGTTCCTGTTGCAGGAATTTGGCCTGAGTGAATACGAATGCTATCGGGTTGCCGGGCCGGTTAACCTGACCCGGATGACAGAGGTCAACCAACTCGTCAATCGTCCTGACTTGCACTATCCGGGATTTACACCGGGATTGCCGAAGGAGATGCGGCATAAGGAAAATCTGTTTGAGGTTGTCGCCAAGCAGGACATCCTGTTGTTGCATCCATTCCAGAGTTTTACGCCCGTGATCGATCTGTTACGACAGGCTGCGAAGGATCCGAACGTGCTGGCGATACGGCAGACGCTGTACCGCTCAGGCAGCCAGTCGGAAATCGTCGCGGCTCTGGCCGATGCGGCCCGTCGAGGTAAAGAAGTCACAGCCGTTATAGAGTTGCGTGCACGGTTTGATGAAGCGGAAAACCTGGAGCTTGCCAGTCGTCTGCAGGAAGCTGGCGTGATTGTCGTGTACGGCGTGGTGGGTTACAAAACCCACAGCAAAATGATTCTGATTGTGCGTCGGGAAGAGTCCGGTCTGAAACGTTATGTGCATTTGGGAACCGGAAACTACCATGCGGCGAATGCCCGTCTCTATACGGACTACAGTCTGCTTACAGCGGATAACGCCTTGTGTGAGGACGTTCACCGTATCTTCCAGCAGCTCACTGGTATGGGGAAAGCTCTTAAGATCAAGAAGCTGTTCCACGCCCCTTTCACCTTGCACGAAAAAATACTGGAGTTGATTTCCAGGGAAGCAGAACACAGCCGTCAGGGTAAGAAGGGATATATACTGGCCAAGTTCAACGCATTAACAGAGCCTAAGGTGATTGAAGCTCTATATAAAGCTTCTCAGGCAGGTGTGAAGATCGACCTGATCATCAGGGGAATCTGTTGTTTGAGGCCCGGACTCCCCGGTGTTTCCGAAAATATTCAGGTGATCTCAGTGGTGGGGCGTTTTCTGGAGCATACCCGGGTGTTTTACTTCTATAACGATGGGAAAGGCTCTGTCTATGCTTCAAGCGCGGATTGGATGGTGCGTAACCTGTTAAACCGGGTGGAAACCTGTTTCCCTATTGAAAATCGGGAACTGGCTGAAAGGGTCAAGGAAGAGCTGGATTACTACCTCAAGGACAACGTTAGCGGATGGGAATTACTCCCGGACGGTACATACTGCCAGAGGCTACCAGTTGAGGGTGAGGACCGTTTCAGTGCTCAGAGTCACCTGCTGGCGACACTGGCTTCCGGTTGATCAAAAGCGGTCGGTTTTACGATTGCTGGACAGGCGTTGAGCACCTGTCCAGTGAATCACGTTCGAGTTAAGGGCGAAGAACAGGAGGAAGGACTTAGGGCTCGATTAATGGCTCCCCTGTATTTAGCCGCTTGAGCAGGCGTTCGCGCTCCTGGCTTAGGGTGTTGGCCTTGTCTATTCTCTCGCTGTACAGCTCAAGCCAGGTTCTGGATCCTGGAACCATCCTGGCCAAATCGTACATCCCTTCTTTCATGGCCTTCAAAAATTCCTGATTACTTTTTTCCTGCTGTAGCATTAAGCGCTGAAATGTCGGGGCACTGCTGTTCTGTAGCTCTGTACGAAGCTGAGGGAGAGCATCACTCAAGGTGGCTAGCTGAGCCTGGTTTTTAAGCAGTTCGGCCTTGAGGTCTTTCACTTCTGAACGTAATTCCAGTATCTGGGACGAAGAAGCGGATTCTGCGTCGCCTTCCATAGTGCTGAGGATGGCAATGGTGATTGAGACGCTGAGCGTCACGATGATCAGCACGGCCAATAGAAGGAGAAATATCCTATTGGTGGACATGCTCCTTTCCAACATGCTTATTCGCTGGGCTTCACTTATTTGACCGTCGTCTTCTGGTTCCCTAACTGCCATCACGTCTCCCCGTATATAGTCTGGATCTTGTCGTCGTCCAGGGCCTAACTAAACGTCAACAGACCCTAAATATAATTATATGGTTCAAGTTTAGACCAGAAACTTCATAACTTGAATGAATCTCAAGTGATAACCTGTTAATTCAAGTGAAATTAACGAGTGATCCACTGAGCATCGGCTGTAGGTGACATGGGTGTGACAGCCAGAGGGCCGGAATCAAGTTATTGGGGAGTGCGAGTAAAGTCAGGCCGTTGAAGGAGGATCGTTGGTGAAATGAGTATTACTGGTTTGGTCACGTCCCTGTTGTTCCTCTTTCATTACCAGTGATCAGACACCTGTCTCATAATCAGGAGTTCGTTTGAACTCAAACTTAGAATTGCACGGAAAGTTAGGAGCGTCTGATCACGCCGCATTGTTGCCGGTGAGTGTACGGTATTTATCCATGAGTTCCTCTTCAGTCTCCACATGATTGGGATCCAGAGGTATGCAGTCCACGGGGCAAACCTGCTGGCACTGGGGTTCGTCATAGTGCCCCACACATTCTGTGCACTTTTTGGGGTCGATAATGTAAATTTCTTCACCCGGCGAAATTGCTTCGTTTGGGCACTCGGGCTCACAGACGTCACAGTTGATGCAGTCGTCCGTAATGATTAAAGCCATATATACCTCTTGATAACCCGGCCATATGCAGTCCCAGATGTCATACTGAAACTGCATGTTCTAATTGGAAATGTTTGAATTTGGCCAGATTGTATCAAATAACCCGTTACAGGTTCACTATTACCGGCGGAAATACCCTGAGCGAGCAGCTACGCTATGGCTGGTTCGCTTGAGCAAACCGTTGCACTAGTGCGTCGGCGACAGGAGGGGCTACAAACTGCTTAATATCTCCACCCAGAGAGGCGATTTCGCGAATCAGAGTGGACGAAATGTAGGACAGATGATTGGCAGGTGTCAGGAACAGGCTCTCGACGCCAGGGGCCAATTGACGATTCATATCGGCCAGCTGGAATTCATATTCGAAGTCCGAAACAGCTCTTAATCCGCGCAAGATTATATTGGCATTGTGCTGACGAACGAACTCAGCCAGCAGAATGCTGAATCCAACGACTTTTACATTAGGGTAGGGTTTCAGTACCTCGCTGGCCAATTCAACCCGTTCCTCCAGAGTAAAAAGAGGATTTTTCCTTGTGCTGGCGGCTATGGCGACAATCACATTGTCAAAAATGCGGGATGCCCTGGCCACAAGATCCGTATGGCCATTAGTGATCGGGTCAAATGTACCTGGATAGATAACCGTATTCATGCCTTGGAGTGCCCTTATCAGTTGACATGCTTGTTGGCGGCCAAGTGGCGCCAACAAGCGCTAGGCTACGCAGAGTTGAGGTTTTGTGCAAGTTGAGTTGCTTGTCTGGCCGCCATGGCATAGATACTTAGCTGGGGGTTTGCGCCAATGCTGGTGGGAAATGTGGAGGCATCAATCACGCTGAGGTTGTCGATATGATGATGCCGACCGTCGCTGTTAACCACGGATTCTGAAGGATCTTCACCCATGGAGCAGCCTCCCATCTGGTGGGCTGTGAACAATCGGCTCTGCAGGATCTTCAGTTCCTTATTTTCCATCCACTGTTTCGCATCAGAATAACGACTGAAATAGGGGGATTGGTTGTGCAGGAATTTCACCTTTTTTGCTCCCGCGGCAAACTGCAGTTCTGCCATTCGCAGATAGGCTTCTTTCAATGCACGCCAGAGGTAGTCGGTGACTGGATAGTCTAATTCCGGGGTTCCGTCGTTGCGAAGCCTGACCTCGCCTCCGTAAGAGTCCTCATGAAAACCATCCCGGATAAGAGAAAGCACAGCGTTGATATGTGGCAGCTGGCTCATGGTTTGTGCCAGTTGTTCTCCGTATTCGCCAATAATTCCGGCAGATAAAGCTGGAAACATTGGCGGCACTTCCATTTTGAACCCCGCCTCGCCGGTGACTCCATCGCGCCAGTTGAACTCATCGCTGTAGATTGACTGTGGAGCTCCCTTAAATGGCTCTATTTTGTCGGGCATGATCGCCAGGCTGGCATTAACCGGATGTAGGAATGTGCGTTTGCCAATGCGTTTATAGGGATCCGGCGTTTCCGAGCGCAGAAGGACCGCGGGAGAGCCAATTGCGCTTGCGCTGATGACATAGTGTCGAGCCCGGATTTCAATATTTCTGGGCAACAGTTCCTGTGTCACTGGATCGATAGCCTGGCATTGCAGGTTTCGAGTGGATGTGCCCTGAAAGTTCAAGCGGTTGGCTCTCAGGTTATAATACAGGCTGGCCCCTTTGCTCAGAGCTCCGGGGACGGTGGTGACCAACATTGATTGTTTGGCATTGGTTGGACAGCCCATGCCGCAGTACCCGATATTCCAGCACCCCCGAACATTGCGCGGAATCACATGCCAGCTCCAGCCAAGTGTTTCGCAGCCGGTTTTGAGTACTTGGTTGTTAGGGTTGGGAGGCACTGCCCAGGGTTCAATTCCCAGGCGTTGTTCCCGGTTTTCAAACCAGGGACGCATGCTTTCGACGGTAAACCCTTTCAAACCGAGTTTGGTCCAGTGATTCAGAGTGGCTTCAGGCGTACGAAAACTAGAGGTCCAGTTGACGGTAGTGGACCCACCGACTGTGCGCCCTTGCATGATGGAGATACCTCCGTCTGCGGTGGCCCTACTCATGCCTTCCTGGTATAACTTTGGATAGGCATCCAGCTCGTCCATCTTGAAATCCTTGCTGGAGTGGAGCTTGCCTTCTTCCACCATAATCACGCTCAAGCCCGAGCTCGCAAGTATTTCTGCAGTGGTGCCCCCACCGGCCCCGGTACCTATTATCACGACATCGGTCTCTAATACCTGATCCTGAAGCAGGCGGGTCGCATCAACCAGATTCCAACCTGTGCTTGCGCCGGAGGTGTATATATCCTGCACGCTCATCCTGCGACCTCCTGGTTAAATTGTGGTAGAGCATCTTTTAACGCTTGTGGAGGGCCTGGATAACCGGATTTAGCCCAGTTCTCTGATGCTCCGTAGTAGGTCAGTGCGCCCAGTTGCACCAAAGCAATAAAGCCCTGATTAAAGGTTTGAAAGCTGCTATCCCTCCATGAATCCAGAAAGGCGCGAATATCGTCGTTATCGGCGTTCGGCCAGGAGCGCCAGACTCCAGTGGTTAATCCACGGGTTAAAGTGATGGATAAAATATTGAAAAGATCGCCCATCTTTTCTCGATTTGCAGGGCTGAAATGACGAATTCCGTCATCGATGCGAGCGATACTCCGCTCGATTTCTTCATTCGAAAGAGTCGAGGGATGGAATTCTCTACTGACGATCACCGCCAGAACGGCACGCCAGAAATCTGCTGCTTCTTCATCCAGGAAATAGTATTGGGCAGGGCTATCTGGCTTTGCCGGTTGGCTGGTGGTGGCCGCGCAGCCGTTCAGATAAGCCGAGCTGGCAGATATCGCAAAAGGGGTGAGTAGCGATAGTCGTAAAAACTGTCGCCGGGATTGAGTGAGATCTGTCATGACCCTTCCTTTGTTCTTATTTATGCACTGTTCTTGTTATTTTTAGTGTTCAATCGACACCGAAGAGTTTTCTGGTGTCGATTGATGCCTGATCGGCTTTTTTAAGGACCGCTATTTTATGAACAGCTTATATACCAAGTGATGCAACAGGGTGCCATGAGGCGGAAAGATGATTTTACCGCTATGGAACCTCTGCTTGGTGTGAACGCCTTTGGCGTTGGAGAACGTCAGAAAGCCTTCTTTGCCGTGATAGTGGCCCATTCCGGATTCGCCGACCCCTCCGAATGGCATATCATCCTGAGCGAAATGAACAAGTGTGTCATTGATGCACACTCCCCCAGCATGGGTCCGTTCCAGCAGTCGTTTCTGCTCAGATTTGCGATAGCCGAAGTAGTAAAGTGCCAATGGGCGAGGGCGGTTATTAATGTATTCAACGGCCTCATCAATGGTTTTGTAGGGAATGACCGGTAATAGTGGCCCGAATATCTCCTCCTGCAACACCTTCATGTCAGGCGTGGCATCCAGGATCAGATGCACCGGGAGTTTACGTGTGCCACGGCTAAAGCTCTCGTTACCCGGATTGATTTCAATTACCCGGGCGCCTTTCTGTTCAGCATCTGCCAGATACCCTTTAAGGCGCTGGAGCTGGCGCTCGTTAATCACGGCAGTGTAGTCCTGATTATCCTTCAGAGTGGGGTACATATCGTGGAATCTTTCGATAAAGGCATCCACAAAGGCATCCTCTTTTCCTTCTGGGCAAAGGACATAATCCGGTGCAATGCAGGTTTGTCCGGCATTGAACGCCTTGCCAAAGGCAATTCTCTCCGCTGCATCGGAAATAGGGACGTCTTCGGCTATTACGGCAGGTGATTTGCCGCCCAATTCCAAGGTGACCGGGGTCAGGTTTTCAGCCGCGGCTTTCATCACCAGCCGGCCAACGGCAGTGGATCCTGTAAACAGCAGATGGTCAAAGGGCTGTTTGGAAAATTCTCCGGCGACATCTGCCTCACCCGTGATCACCGTCACCAGATCTTCTGTAAATGTTGTTGAGAGTATTTCCCGTATTAGCTCAGAGGTTCGGGGGGTGAATTCCGACATTTTGATCATGGCACGATTTCCGGCAGCCAGAGCCGCCACCAGCGGACCCAGAGCCAGATTGACTGGATAGTTCCAGGGGACAATGATGCCGATTACCCCGAGAGGCTGATAGTGGATGGCGTTGTCTGCCGGCAGGAAGAGTAAGCCGACATGTCGCTTGGATGGCTTCATCCACTGTTTCAGATGCTTCAGCGCATAATTGATGGCTTGCACGGTAGGCATCAACTCAGCCAGCAGGGTTTCGTCCCTTGAACGGTTGGAGAAATCTTCATTCAAGGCATCGATAATTCGTTCCTGGCTGTTGATAATGGCCTTTTTTAAACGTAGCAACCATTCCCGGCGGGTTTCATAACCAGGGTTGGGGTTATGGTCGAAGGCCTTCTTCTGTGCCTGGAACGCCCGATTCAACCTTTGAATTTCTTTCTTGCTCTCGGTAATAGTGAGTACATCCGCAACCATGGTTTCCTCCTGACGTCACGAGCCATTATCGTGGAAGGGTGTTGTTATTCTTCTCAGTGACTTTTTGCGATCAAATTGCGATCAAAGTATTTTCCGAAATATAGCCAGCAAGTGTTCTGCATACTGAATAAAGGTTCTAAATGTCTGACAAAAGCGCATTAACGGAGGCGACCCCGTATTCTGTGCGCAGTGCAAAGTCACTTGCATCGCGATTAATATTTTTAGAGTATATACTCTAAGTGTCAAGTGCTCGTTTTATGATCTGGAGAAATCATTCAATGAGTTGGGGCGAAATGGCACTATGAGCGCAATGAAAATAAGCCTTAGGCCACTATATAAATAAAGCACCAGGTCCGGTTATGGATGACGTATCGGACAGTAACGTTGGTGACGGGGTAAAGTTATACATGAACACCAGAGAAAGAATTATTCTCGCCAGTCTGGATTTGTTTAATGAAAAAGGAGAGCGCAATGTGACTACAAATCATATTGCGGCTGATTTGGGGATTTCACCGGGCAACCTCTACTATCATTTTCGAAATAAGACGGACATTATTTACGAAATTTTTCTGCAATATCAGCTGTTGGTAGACCACTATTTACAAATACCTGATGATCGCCCTCTGACAATACAAGACCAATTCGAATATCTCGAAGCGGTATTTGATGGGCTATGGAGTTATCGCTTTTTCCATCGTGACCTTGAGCATTATCTGGATTCAGATATCCGGCTTCAGGAGGATTATCGTCAGTTTACTGTTCGTTGTATTGACAGCATCGCGAAAATCCTTGGCAGCCTTGAGCGAGCAGGTATTCTTAAGTCGTTAGGGGATGAAACCCGGCGGACATTTTCCCTGAATGTGTGGCTGCTGGTGACCAGTTGGATGTCGTTTTTGAAAACCGCAGTAGGACAGGATGTACATCTGATTCGAAAGGAAACTCTGAAGCATGGGATTTATCAGGTTATCAGCCTGGAATTGCCGTTTCTGCATCCGGATTATTATGACGATGTGGTGAAAGCGCAGGAATTGTTTAAGCCGTCATTGCTGGATTCTTTGTCAAAATAATCAATATGTCTGCCTGAATTAAGTATGCGTCCGCCTGAACAGTGGCGATGCCAGGGCTGAAGAGTGCTCAGCCCTGGAGATTTGATTTGAGTCAGAATTCTTCTGTCTGCTCTGTGTCAGAATCCTTGCCGATAAAAAACTGGTCCATATATTCGCGCACGTCATCTATGCCGGTCTTGGTATGAGCCGAAAATAGCTGTACTTCTATCGGTGTGGACCACTTGCCGAGGTCGCGGGCTACTTTTTGGAGTGTGTTTTTAGCTGCGCCGAATTTTAATTTGTCTGATTTTGTAAGCAGTACCAGTACGGGCAACTGGCGGGTTTCACACCAGTCCAACATGCTGCAGTCAAAATCACTCAGTGGATGTCGTATATCCATCACCAGGACCAAGGCCGCCAGTGTGTTGCGGCGTTCTAGATATTCCTGCATATGGCGTTGCCACTTTTCCTGCATGGTACGAGGAACTTTTGCGTAACCGTACCCGGGCAGGTCTACCAGGCGACACTGGTCCTTATTCAGGGTGAAAAAGTTGATCAGTTGAGTTCGGCCGGGCGTTTTTGAGGTGCGCGCCAGCTTGCTGTTTTGGGTAATGGTGTTGAGAGCACTCGACTTGCCTGCGTTGGATCGGCCGGCAAATGCGATTTCTACACCTTCATCTGGAGGGCAATGGTGAAGTTGCTCTGCACTGAGGAGAAACCGGGCGCTCTGATAGGATACCGGGCGCTTTGGGCCGGCTGATTGAGGTTTATTCATAGGTTTGAAATGACTGTGTTTATTCGTTCATGTTTGAAGTGATTTATGTATAATACCAGACCGTTTTAAGGGCGTCGGCAGATATTCAGATAAATTGTGCCGACAGGATGTGAATATTAAGCCTGGTTCAACAATTTATTGCATGAACTGGCAAATGAAAGAATTAACTAGAATCAACTGGTAGCTGACGGGGTCAAATGATGAGAGTGTTTGTAACTGGTTTGGTGCTTGCTTTGGGACTGGCTGGCCTGGCACATGCCGCAGGAGACCCGAAGGCTGGGCAGGGAAAAGCCGCGGTATGTGCGGGTTGTCATGGTGCTGATGGAAATAGTGCCGTGCCGAATTTTCCCAAGTTGGCTGGCCAGGGTGAACGGTATCTGGTCAAGCAGATTACAGATATCAAAAATGGTAAACGCACCGTTGTCGAGATGACAGGATTGACCGACAGTCTTTCCGCGCAGGATATTGAAGATATCGCTGCATACTTCTCCGCACAGGCGGCCACTGTGGGTAAGGCAGACCCTGCGTTGGTTGAATTGGGCGCCAAGCTTTACGGGGCTGGTAATATGGCCAAAGGCATTCCGGCGTGTACCGGATGTCATAACCCAGCAGGTGCAGGTAATCCTCCTGCCGGCTTCCCTAAACTGGGTGGTCAGCATGCTCAGTATATAGAAGGGCAGCTGATGAAGTTTCGTTCTGGTGAGCGGAGCAATGATGGTGAAAGTCGTATGATGCAAGACATTGCTGCCAACATGAGCGATGCTGAAATCAAGGCGCTGGCCAGTTACATCTCTGGATTGTACTAATCGCAAAAGATCTTTGAATCGTGTCCTACGTATAATGCCTACGTGGATGAATAAAGTTTAACGATGTGGCATGATTATGAAAAAGGCGGATCTATCCGCCTTTTTTCGTTTTAAAACAAACGGTTAGTCTGTGTTTGTTGGCGGGTAGATGTTACCGGTTGGTGGGCGGGAGGTGGATATTCCGTGCTGATCAGGTAAATTATCACGCCTGAAGTCTGTGTGATCTGTTAAATGCGGGTCGGTTAAGAATATTAGGATAACTGGTTGGAGAAGAATATGCGGAAGTCGCTGCCATTTGTTATGTGGGTGGTTCTGGCATGTATTGGTCTGGTGTCGAAAGGCGTCATGGCTGAGGATTTTGTGGATGGTAAGGATTATCAGTCATTGCCTGCTCAGGTTCCTGTAAGGGATAGCTCAAAGATAGAAGTGGTGGAGATGTTCTGGTTTGGATGCCCTCACTGCTATCGATTCGATCCAATGGTGACCAATTGGAAGAAAAAGCTGCCTGAAGATGTGGACTTCTGGCAAAGCCCGGCTGCATTTAATCGCACATGGAAGCTGCATGCTCAAACATTTTACGCCGCGGAGGCGCTGGGAGTTGCTGATCAGATGCATCAGCCTTTGTTTGATGCGCTGGCAAGAGACCATAAGCCTCTGAACTCGGAAGATGCTATGGCAGAATTTTTCGCCCAGCATGGTATCGAGGAAGAAAAATTCAAGAAAGCCTATAATTCATTTAGTGTGAAATCCAAAGTGCAGCAGGCAGTTTCCCGTGGCACGAGTTATCGTATAACCGGCGTGCCGGTATTGATTGTGAATGGTAAGTACCGTATTGAGCCTGGTCAGGCCGGAAGTTTTGAGCGGATGCTTAAGATTGCCGATTACCTTGTCGAGAAGGAGAGATCTGCGCAAGGTTCCTGATTTGGCAATTTCCCGGGGGGGAGTAAGGTTTGTATCATCGGGTGCGTGAAAAATTTGGTTCCCTGTTAACAAAACGATCCCCGGTCGTTCAGGGGGATATGGATGCTGCGGAAGAGTTTCCGCACCACAGCCATATCCGCCTGCTGAGTTTCAATATCCAGGTGGGCATTTCCACTGCCGCCTATCGCCACTATCTGACTAGAAGTTGGCAGCATTTTCTTCCCTCTCAAAATCGAAGCCGTAATCTGGATCGAATTGCCGCGCTGTTAAGGCAATATGATGTTGTTGCATTGCAGGAGTGCGATGGCGGCAGTATCCGTAGTGGATTTGTTAATCAGGTTGAGTATCTGGCAGAGAAAAGTGGGCATCCATATTGGTATCAACAGCTTAACCGCAATTTGGGGCGGTTTGCCCAGCATAGCAATGGGTTGTTGAGTCGCTATCGTCCATTGTCGGTTGCGGAATACCGATTGCCTGGGCTGATTCCCGGGAGAGGTGCGATTATTTCAACCTACGGGCACCCTTCCAATCCGCTCGTCCTGGTCATGATGCATTTGTCTCTCAGTGAAAAGGCGCAATGTCAGCAGCTAGAGCATATTTGTGAGCTCATTGAGGGGTATGAGCACGTTGTGTTGATGGGGGATCTGAATAACCATGCCGAGCAGTTGCTGAAATCTACGCCGCTGGGTAAATCAGGGTTGGTGTCTCTTCCTGATAGGGTGAATACATTTCCAAGTTGGCGACCAGAGCGTTCATTGGACCATATTCTGGTGAGTCCATCTTTACAGGTTCGGAATGCGGGGGTGGTGTGTTTTCCTGTGTCTGACCATTTGCCCATCGCGGTGGATGTCGCTTTGCCAACCGATTATCGGGATCGGTGTGCAAAAAGTGGGGCGGTATTTTGAGGGGTGCGTATCTAATATTGCGGACAATAAAAAACCCGGCTTGTAGCCGGGTTTTTTGAAGCTATCAAATAAGTAGCCTTATTTGATTTTTGCTTCTTTGTAGTTCACATGCTTGCGAACAACGGGATCAAATTTCTTGATCTCCATTTTTTCAGGCATGGTACGCTTGTTTTTGGTCGTGGTGTAGAAGTGACCAGTACCAGCTGAAGAAACCAATCTAATCTTCTCGCGCATATCTTAGCTCCTTACACCTTGATTCCGCGTGCACGGATATCGGTCAGTACCAGATCGATACCTTTCTTGTCGATAATCCGCATACCTTTGGTAGAAACACGCAGTTTAACGAAGCGCTTTTCACTCTCAACCCAGAAACGATGAGTTTGCAGGTTGGGAAGAAAACGGCGCTTGGTTTTGTTGTTTGCGTGAGACACATTATTTCCGGTTATAGGACCTTTGCCTGTAACCTGACAAACTCTAGACATTTGACTCGCCTCCAACCAAACGTTGGTACTTGTGAACCTTCAGGGTTTTGCTGAAAGCCAGCCAAACCCACGGATTCGTTACTACTGAAACCATAATTTCCGGGCGATCCTTTGCTGCTTCGCCCAGACCCGTAAAAAAGAGCACGACTTTATACCAGAAAACCTTTGTTGACGCAAAATTAATCTAGCATGCGCCCATAATTTTCTTGGCATCATATCCAGCCTCTTTCAGCAAAAGAGACAACATCGTTATCTCCGACGACAAAATGGTCCAGCACTCGTACATCCATTAATTTAAGTGCCTTTACCAGAAGGTCCGTAATGTCGCGGTCACTAATGCTGGGTTCCGCAACCCCGGATGGATGGTTGTGAACAAAAATAACGGCTGCCGCATTATATCTCATGACTTGCCGAATTACTTCCCGAGGGTAGATGCTGGCACTGTTAATTGTGCCCCGAAACAGTTTTTCAAAACAGATGACGCGATGTTGGTTGTCCAGGAAGAGTGCCGCAAACACCTCGTAGGGATAGTGCCTTAATTGGCTTCTCAGATAGTCTCGGGTCAGATCGGGGCTGGTGAGGGCGGTTTCTCTACTTAATGATTCCTTCAGGTAGCGTCGGGTTAACTCTGTGACGGCCTGCAGTTGAGCATATTTTGCAAGACCGAGCCCGGGGACAGCGCAAAAATCCTGGCGGTCGGCGTCCAGCAGATGACGCAATCCATCAAAATGCTGAAGTATTTCACGGGCGAGGTCCACGGCGCTTTTTCCTTGTATGCCTGTTCTCAGGAAAATTGCCAGCAGTTCAGCGTCGGTTAGGTGGGTAGCGCCAGTCGCGAGGAGTTTTTCTCGGGGGCGGTCTGCGACCGGCCAGTCGGTAATTGCCATAGGAATTTCCTTTTCCAATTGATTCGTCCAATGCGTTGCGGAACACAGGGTCTCAGATGAGGCGGATTGCCTTGCCATCGTGTGCATTATCCACAAGCAGATGCTATCTTAGCCGCAGTTCAATCTCAGGTAAAAGCGAAATCTCTATGGCAAGTGGTGCAGAGTTGACTGGCAGGCGGGTGGTTCTGGTCGTAACCGGTGGTATTGCTGCGTATAAGAGTGCTGAACTCACACGTTTGCTGGTTAAGCAAGGGGCTGAGGTTCAGGTGGTGATGACCGAGGGGGCGAAGGCCTTCATTACACCCCTGACATTTCAGGCACTGTCCGGGAAGCCTGTGAGAGATAGTTTGCTGGATCCTGCTGCTGAAATGGGAATGGGGCATATCGAGCTGGCCCGATGGGGAGAGGTGATATTGGTCGCTCCTGCCACGGCTGATGTGATTGCCAAAGTTTCTGCCGGATTGGCGGATGATCTTTTCAGTACCATTGCCCTGGCCCGCCGGTGCCCTTTAGTGCTGGCTCCTGCTATGAATCAAGCAATGTGGTCGAATCCAGTGACCCAGGCAAATGTTTCCCGATTACAGAAGTTGGATTCTCAGATTCATATCTGGGGGCCGGATGATGGGGATCAGGCATGTGGCGATATCGGACCTGGAAGGATGCTTGAACCACAGGTGATTTGCGATCAAATGGTCGCATTTTTAGCCGAAGACAAGCCGCTGCATGGAAAACGGGTGGTGATAACCGCCGGCCCGACACGGGAAAGAATTGATCCTGTCAGATTCATTAGTAATGACAGTTCCGGAAAGATGGGATATGCACTGGCCCAGGCATTTGTAAATTGTGGCGCAGAGGTGGTTCTGGTTAGTGGGCCTGTGAATATCAATACCCCCGCTGGCGTTGAGCTGCACGGGGTGGAAAGTGCTGCTGAAATGCTTGAGTCTGCTACGCAGGCTGTGGCTGAGGGGTGTGATATATTTGTCGCCACCGCAGCTGTTGCCGATTATCGTCCTGCATCGGCCGCTGAGCAAAAAGTGAAGAAGTCAGCTGACGCGATGACCATCGAGCTGGTTAAAAACCCCGATATCCTGAGTGAAGTTGCTGCACTTGAACATCCTCCGTTTTGTGTTGGATTTGCGGCCGAAACCCAGAAAGTCGTTGAGTATGCACAGCAGAAACTGAGCAGAAAAAAATTAAAAATGGTGATTGCCAACGATGTTTCCCGAAGCGATATCGGGTTCAACAGTGATCACAATGCAGTCACCATTGTTACTCATGATAAAGTTGAGCCTGTTCCTAAGCTGAATAAACAGGATTTGGCTGAGGATCTGGTGAAACACATTATTGCCGATTACGAGAAGACTCTGTAATCAGCTTTCCCGGGTATGTTCCTATATAGATAGCCATGTCACGGGATCTTTATTCAACAAACATATACATATAGGAAAGTTCAACCAATGACCAAACCCCTTCAGGTGAAAATTCTGGATTCGCGTCTGGGTAATGAGATCCCCATGCCTCACTACGCCACGGAAGGTTCTGCCGGCCTCGATATGCGCGCGTGTCTGAAAGAGCCGTTGACATTAAAGCCTGGAGATACGGTGCTGATTCCTACAGGGATGGCTATTCACTTGGATAATCCTGGAATGGCTGCTGTTTTGTTACCTCGTTCAGGTCTTGGCCATAAGCACGGTATTGTGTTGGGCAATCTGGTAGGACTGATTGATTCTGACTACCAGGGCGAGGTTATGGTGTCCTGTTGGAACCGCGGGTCAGAGGAGTTCACCATAGAGGTTGGCGAGCGTATTGCGCAGATGGTGATTGTTCCAGTGGTCCAGGTTGGTTTTGAAATTGTGTCAGAATTTTCTGATTCTGAACGTGGCAGTGGTGGATTTGGCTCGACGGGTACAGCCTGAGGATCTTCATCTGAGCGACTCAGGCGGGTGGTTTAGCCGTTGTCAGCGGGTATTTTATATGGGAATAATGTGAACCCGTTGGCAACCTTTCTGGAGTGCCTGCTGAATTTGACTAGAATAATGTATGGGATATGGTGGGTGACAAGCCCTGGTGCTAAACGGATTGTCAGAAAGCTCAGCCGCTTAGACTGATTGATCAATGTCCTCTGGATAAAGCTCCTCTATTCTTATCCTCTTGGCCAAAAAACGTATTCAACAACGGGAATCAAAGAGAATATTTCCAGCATGAAATTGGGAAAGAAAAAAGAATCCAAGCCCGGTAGCCAGGGGTCGGACAAAACGGCAGCTAAGAACAAGCCCCAAGATAGTATGAAACCGCCTTCAACCTATGTTGCGCTTGCGGCAGTGTTGGGAGCTGTTTCAGTTCTGGTGGCATCTCTGATTTTATACTCAACGACGATTATCCCTGCTCAGATTAGTCTTGAGAAAGAGAGAAACTCTGCTGCATTGAAAGCCTCTTCAGCAGTCTTTGGCCAGAAGCTTCAACAGATACAGGGCATGGTAAAGCACTACGCCGAAAATACCTCGCCGGAATCCCTGCTGACAGCGGAAAACATGGGTGGGCTCGAGCAGCGGGCGATGGGGGCCATGCCGGGTGCGATGCGCGTGGTGGTTTCTGCTACAGGCAGGGCTAACCGGGATAATCGGAAACCTCTGCCGGTCAGCTTTGCCAGTCTGGACTTGATTCGATCTGTTGAGCAGTCCGGCAAAGGACGGTTGGAGGCCTTTGTACTGGATAATCACTGGTATATTCAGGTAGTCATGCCCGTCATGGGTAATGACAAAACGGTCGCCGGCACAACCCTGGTGATGTTTGATGCCAAGTCGCTGGAACCGGATTGGAAATCAATGCCTGAAGGCGGGGTTCAGCTATTACAGACTGTATCGGGTACACCTCAGGTGGTTATTTCCAGAGGCCAGCAGACTACCGACAGCCTTACACAGGGAACCTCCCTGGCAAACTGGAAAGTAGCCTATTCTCCTGCTGTCGGTAGTGAGGCCTTATTGGATCTGATGATGTACTGGATTGTGACAGCCGTCGGAGCCATTATCGGAGCTGCATTTGCGGCAATGGCCGTGGTGATATTTCTGAAGTCTCTCAGAAAGGATGTCGGCATGGTGGTTGGGTATGTGGTGGCCTGTGTTCAGGGAGAGAAGCCTGCCCGCCCCCGCATCAAACTGGATATACTGCATTCAATGGTGGTGTTGGTCGAGCAGGCCAGAAAAAGTCAGAAGCCACCTGCCTCTGCCCCTAAGAAATCTGAAGCAGCCAAGCCTGCTGCCAAATCTGCTAAGCCGAAAGTGGACACACCTGTCCCGGCTCAGGCTTCTGAAGAACTAGCTGACGCGGAGCCTCTGTTTCAGGGCGATAGCCTGGATATCGATATGCTGGGGGATGACGAGGATCTCCTGGGACTGAACGATGATGATCTCAATATCGGTGGTGATGACGATATCGGCGTCAGCGAGACAGCTATGGTGGATGTTGATGCTGAAATCTTCAGGGCTTACGACATTCGAGGGGTCGTCAATCAGAACCTGACACCTCAGGTGATGCTGGAAATCGGTCGAGCATATGGGAGTGAAGCTGTTCAACGCGGGGTTGACCGGGTCTGTGTCGGTTATGACGGGCGTGATTCAAGCCCTGCGCTATCCCAGGCGCTGATAAAAGGCATTATCTCTACGGGAGTGGAAGTCATCAATGTGGGTATGGTTCCGACTCCGGTACTGTATTTTGCTGCCCATCACTTTAATACCGGTTCCGGTGCCATGGTGACCGGTAGTCACAACCCCGCCAACTATAATGGCATCAAAATGATGCTGGCTGGCGACACTCTGGCTCAGGATGATATCCAGGGCCTGATGCGTAGAATTCGTACCCAGAATTATGCCAAAGGGCAGGGTGGTGTCAGTGAGGCTGATATTAAGCAAGAGTATGTCGATGCCATTGTTGGGGATATTGCTGTAGCAGCGCCTCTGAAAGTGGTTGTTGATGCTGGTAATGGTGTGGCCGGGGATATCGCGCCCAGGCTGGTGGAAGAGTTGGGTTGTGATGTGGTGCCGCTTTATTGTGACGTTGACGGTCAGTTTCCCAATCATCACCCAGACCCGGGTAAACCTGCCAATCTGCAGGACCTGATCTCTAAAGTGAAGGAGGTGGGGGCCGACATCGGTATCGCCTTCGATGGTGATGGGGATCGTATTGGTGTGGTGACAGGGCAGGGTAAGATCATCTGGCCTGATCGTTTGTTGATGCTCTTCGCTAAAGATGTGGTATCCCGTAATCCTGGAGCGGATGTCATATTCGACGTTAAATGCAGCCGTCGGTTGAATGGATTGATTTCCAGTGTTGGCGGTCGCCCGGTAATGTGGAAAACCGGCCATTCTCTGATTAAGGCCAAGATGAAAGAAACCGGGGCGTTACTGGCCGGTGAAATGAGTGGCCATATTTTCTTTAAAGAACGCTGGTTAGGCTTCGATGATGGTCTGTACAGCATGGCAAGGCTATTGGAAATACTGGGGATAGACGACCGCGGTGCGGATGAGATGTTTGAAGAATTCCCGGAAGATATCAGTACGCCAGAGCTGAATGTGGAAGTGGGTGAAGCGGCCAAATTCCGGATAATGGAACAGCTTATTCAGCGTGCCAACTGGGGCGATGCCAATGTTTCAGGGATTGATGGCGTGAGGGTGGAATATTCTGATGGCTGGGGTCTGTGCCGGGCTTCCAACACCTCTCCGGTTCTGGTCTTGCGGTTTGAGGCAGAAACGGAAGATGCACTCGAGAGAATTCAAGAAACCTTCAAGAGGCAACTACTGGCAATTGATCCTGCCTTGAATCTGCCGTTCTGATTCAGGATAAGCGAAATCTTGGAATAAATTCAGCGTTGGCGTAAAACGCCAGCGCGGACAAAATTATCGATACCCCTATACAACGTTGGGGCATGAACAGGAGAAATTCCCGAAATGCTTGATCGCGAAAATGCCATGCAGGTAGCGTCGGTGTTGAGCAAAGCGCTGCCGTATATTCAACGATTTGCCGGCAAGACGATTGTCATTAAATACGGCGGCAATGCCATGACAGACGAGACGCTGAAGAACAGCTTTGCTCGTGATGTGGTCATGATGAAATTGGTGGGAATCAATCCAATTGTCGTGCACGGAGGGGGGCCTCAGATTGGAGATCTGCTGGCCAGGCTGAACATCAAGTCTGAATTCGTTAATGGAATGCGGGTGACGGACAGCCAGACCATGGATGTTGTGGAAATGGTACTTGGCGGACTGGTCAACAAGGATATCGTTTCCCTGATTAACCGGAACGGCGGCAAAGCCATCGGGCTGACCGGCAAAGATGCGAACTTTATCCGGGCCCGGAAGTTAGAAGTTACCCGGGCGAGCCCGGAAATGCAGAAAACCGAAATTATCGATATTGGTCATGTTGGGGAAGTCAGTAGTATTCGTCGCGATGTCATTACGATGCTGACAGACAGCGACTGTATACCGGTCATCGCTCCAATTGGAGTCGACGATGCCGGTGCATCCTACAACATCAATGCGGATCTGGTGGCGGGCAAAGTCGCTGAAGTGTTGCAGGCTGAGAAGCTGATTCTTCTAACCAATATTGCCGGATTAATGGACAAGCAAGGAAAGGTGCTGACAGGGTTAAGCACAGCCCAGGTAGATGCATTGATTGAAGACGGCACTATCCATGGAGGAATGCTTCCGAAGATTGATTGCGCTCTGAATGCAGTTAAGGGCGGAGTCAATAGTGCGCATATCATCGATGGTCGTGTCCCCCATGCAACGTTGCTGGAAATATTCACCGATGAAGGCGTGGGTACCCTGATTACCCGTAGAGGCGTCGATAAAAATTAGTTCATAGATATGACGAATGGATGTGGCCCAGGGAAAGGTTTAACAGTACTTCGGGCCCACGTATGACCTACTGTAGTACCGAGGATTCATGGCACCATGAGAAAACTGTTTACTATCCTGATACTGGGGCCTCTTGCAGCGTATATCGCCTTTGCAGCCAGTGTTTGGTATCAGACTCATCGTATGATAGCGGCTTTCCAGGAAGCCACATCGCTTCACCTGGCTTTATCTTATGGGTGGATCACTCCGTCATTGAACGGTGAAGTAACGATCGAAGATGTTGAGGTGCTTCCCTTTCAGCTCCGTGAGCCAATTCCAATTGAAGCGGTCAGCCTGAAATTCGACTCTCTGTGGGATATGCTGGTATTTGCTGCCCCCTGGAGAGTGGAAGAGGAAAACTTTGATCCACATGGATTGACATTGAGTATCCGCAACGCTCAGGTTCCCTTGACTGATAATTGGCTGAATTATGCCTCCGAAGAGGAAACATCAACGGAAGCGAGCTTTTTTGGGTTGGCGTGCGGTGATGTTGAAGACATTGGCTTGTCTGAGCTCAGGGATATGGGATATTCGGTGTTGACAGTGAGTGAGGAGTTTCAGATAAGACGCGATCAGGGGGATCCTGATGCGACAAGAATTCTGTTCGATGTAGATGTCGATGGAATGCAGCGATCCTCCGGTGAGTTGGTCATTACCAAAGGGCGTGGTCCTACCTATCAGCTGGGAGAGCGCACCATCGCACTGCCGGAGCTGAAAAGCATAACCTACGTACATGAAGATCGCTCATATATGAAGCGGGTGATGTTACTTTGCGGCAAGAAAGCGAATCTGGACGAGCCTGGCTTTATCGATGCTTCCGTGGAGAAAACGGTTTCCAAGCTTGCAGAGGCTGGTATTTCTCTTAGCCCTTCGTTGGTGAATGCCTACCGAACCTATCTCAAAGGGGATGGCGTTGCAGAGGTATCTTTCACGCCTGCTGAAAGTCTGGATGTAACGACATTGCCTTTCATCGAAGGAGACACAATCGCCGAGACACTGGGTTTTAGTCTCAAGTTGAATCGAGTCAGTATTCCAAATGCCTCCTTCGCAATAAATATCGAGCAGTTGACTACCTATCTGTATCCCCCGGAACCGGTGGTGGAAGAGCCTGAGCCAAAACCCAAAGCTCCCCCGCTACCGACTTTCCGTCCAATTGATATAGCGGAACTGGAGCTGTATCTCGATCAGCCTGCCAAAATCGCACAACACTCCGGCAAGGTCATGGAAGGTACTCTGGTTGCTGTAGAGCCATATCAGGTCACTCTGGAACAGCAGATACAATCTGGGGTTGTGAGTTTCCATATCAAAAAGAGCGACATCAAGGAAGTGCAGGTCCTGCAATGATTTTCAGCCTATAGGGGCCTCATCCTTGACTGCCGGGATACCAAAATATCGCCATAAATGGCCCGAGACTGTTAATGACAAGTAAATTGCCTGCTTTGAAGGACATGCTGGATGAACTCGTTCGTTGTCCTTCAGTGAGTAGTACCCAGCCAGCTTTGGATCAAAGTAATCGCACTATTATCGAGCTTCTTGCTAACTGGTGTGAACTGGTGGGCATGGATGTGGAAATCAGCCAGGTAGAGGGGCTGAAAGATAAGTGGAATCTGGTCGCTCGAACTGGACCGGGCAACGGTGGGCTGGTTTTGTCCGGTCACACAGATACGGTGCCCTATGATGAGGGAGCATGGCAGACAGATCCTTTTCGCCTGACCGAGGTTGATGGCTGTTGGTATGGGCTGGGAGTCTGCGACATGAAGTCCTTTTTTCCTCTGGCATTGCTGGCGATTGAAGAGGCAGCCCCATTCCTGGATAAACCTATAACGCTTGTTGCGACGGCTAATGAAGAGTCCGGCATGGAGGGGGCGAGCCATCTGGTCAAAACCACATCTGGTCTGGGGGATTTTGTTTTAATTGGTGAGCCGACAGGGCTGGCACCTATCCATCAGCACAAAGGGATACTGATGGAGGAAATCCTGGTTGAAGGTCTGTCGGGTCATTCCTCCAATCCGGCGCTGGGGAAAAATGCCCTGGAGGCGATGACTGACATCATCCTTGAGCTGCGTGGCTTGCGCCAGCAATGGCAGCAGTTATACCAAAACCCTGGTTTTGAAGTGCCAGTACCCACATTGAATTTGGGATGTATTCATGGGGGAGACAATCCTAACCGGATCTGCAAGAGCTGTCGGTTGCAGTTTGATGTGAGATTAATGCCGGGGATGGAAGTAGAGTTTATTCGTCAATCTATCAGCGGAATATTGCAACCGGTTTCCCGGCGATATGGTGTTGATATCCAATTGAATCCAATATTTGGTGTGGAAAGCTTTCACGAGCCAAAGGCATCGGAGTTGGTCAATCTCTGTGAAAGCTATACCGGTCGAAAAGCCTCCAGCGTCGCTTTTGCCACTGAAGCAGCCTACTTTAAGAGCATGGGCGCTCAAACCGTAGTACTGGGGCCGGGCGATATTGACCAGGCTCACCAACCTAATGAGTACCTGAAGCTTGATCGTATCCAGCCCATGCAGCAATTGCTTCGGAAGTTGATTCGAAAGCTTTGTGTCGATACCGCAGAGGCTGCTCGGTAACCTGTTAGCATTAAAAAGCTGCCTTATCGTTGAAGAAGCTTGATTTCTTGCCCAATTTTTATACTTTATCGCCTCACTTATATTACCCTGTTTCGGAGGATTAATTAGAGAAATGACCATGAATGACGGTAACCAGACAGACCCAGTAACCACCATGCCGAGAGACCCCTCCCAGCAGGTATACTGGTTCCGACATTCCGCGCCCTATATACATGCCTATCGAGGGCGAACTGTGGTCATTCTTATGCCGGGGGAAGTGCTTGCGGATAAGAAGCGAATGTCCACCATTGTGCAGGATATCGCTCTTCTGAGCAGTCTCGGTCTAAAGCTGGTAGTCGCCTATGGCGCGAGGCCTCAGATTGATGAGCGTTTGAATCAGTGTGGTTTGCCCGTAAAACTACATCATGGTCTGCGGATTACCGGCACCGAAGAATTGAGTTGTGTGACGGAAGTTGTGGGCCGCCTGCGCTCTGAGCTTGAAGCGCGTCTATCCATGGGATTGGCGAGTTCTCCAATGCATGGCGCGGCGCTACAGGTTTCCAGTGGCAATTTTGTTGTGGCGAGACCTGTAGGGGTCGTGGATGGTCTGGATATGTGTCATACCGGCCTTGTTCGGAAGGTGCATGCCGAATCGATTCATAAACATTTATCTATGGGACACATTGTTCTGTTGCCCACGGTCGGGTATTCGCCAACAGGAGAAATTTTCAATCTTTCTTGTGAGGACGTTGCAAGTTCGGCTGCTGTGGCTTTGAAAGCAGATAAACTGATTCTGCTCGGCCAGGAGCAGGGCGTGTTCAATCCTGATGGTCAGTTACTTCGGGAAATTTCTTTGGCACAGGCTCTCCAGCAGCTTGAGTTCATTGATAAAGGCTCAGAACAGCGGCGCAGGTTATTTTCCGTGTGCCGGGCGGTCCAGAATGGTGTTTCAAGGGCTCATTTAGTCAGTTACCACCAGGATGGTGCCTTGTTGCACGAGTTGTTTACCCGCGATGGTGTGGGCACGCTGGTGACAGATGAGTCCTACGATGAAATACGTCCGGCGACGATCGACGATGTTGGCGGAATCCTGGCGTTGATCAGACCTCTGGAAGAGCAGGGCGTTCTGGTTCGGCGCTCCCGGGAGTTACTGGAGCGCGAAATCGGGAACTTTATTGTGGATGATCGTGATGGTGCGATCATCGCCTGTGCGGCACTTTATATTTTTCCTGAAGAGAATTGTGCGGAGTTGGCCTGTGTTGCTGTCCGGCCCAGCTATGCCCGCCAGGGGAGGGGGGACAAGCTGCTTGCCGGCGCAGAGAAGCGCGCCAGGGATGCGGGGATGAAAGAGCTGTTTGTGCTGACTACCCAGACGTCGCACTGGTTTATTGAGCGGGGGTTTAAGCCTGCAACCGTGGGGCAACTACCTGTAGCCAAGCAGAATATGTATAACCTGCAGCGTAACTCCAAAGTCTTTATCAAGAGTCTGTAGCGATCCTGGAAGATCTCTGTTGCTGGGAATTGCTTGCCAGTTGATTGAGATCCTCCAGAATGTTTGTTCTCTCTTCTTTGGTAAGATCTTCAAGAGTCTTTGACCACTCGTAGAATGCTGTAAAGCTACCATCGAGAGATTGAAGTTTGTATCTCAATCCTGGAACCCATTGATGGTAGCTGACGACGGTCATCAGTTTGGCATTGTTCAGGGGGGAGTTGATCCAGTCCGCATAGGCATTCGAGATTCTGCCCCCGGAGACTTCCTGGCGATATCGGTGACGCAACTTATTGATGATGTCGGCTTTGGCTTGACGTTTTGCTGATTCTGGGAGTTCGCCTGCATACAAGTCTTTCAGCTCCTTAACGGTCGCCTGTACCATGTCGACGAATAGCTGTCTTTCCCTGAACCGATGTTGATAAAGTTGGATGTCTTCTGCTGACGTCTCGGAAGCCGTGCTGTTATTCCCTTCACTTCGGAAGGCTGAGCTCTGAACGTCTACGAATTTTTGTATGGCTTCCTGTTCTACCGCCGTGGCCCAACTTTCATTAAATGTGGTGTCATTTTTAATATATAACTTACGATGAGCGAGTTCATGGAAGAGGAGGGCTGCAAGGGATGTGCGATCATAGCCGATAAACGTGTTGAGTACCGGGTCATCGAACCAGCCAAGGGTTGAATAAGCGCTAACGCCGCCTACGTAAGTGTCGAAATTGTCCTGTTCCCACATCTGTTGAGCAGCCTCTGCATCCTCCTGATGAAAATATCCCTGATAAGCGACGCAGCCGGCAACGGGGTAGCACCAGGATTGGGATTTCATCTCAAGCTCCTGGGCGACAAATAAATTCCAGACCACATAGGGGCGATTCAGATCCACGTATTCGCTATAGGCCTGGTCAACCGGAAGTCCTAACTGTTGCTCTGCAAACTCTCTGATTTCAAGTACATAGCGAAGCTTCTCTTCCAATTTTTCCGGAGTTTGGTCATCATTGACCAACTGATCGATAGGCTGGCGTTGGGACAGCAGCTCCCATTGTCCTTTGATTGCCTGCCAAACGTAGCCGGTACTTTGGCAACCGTTCAGAAGTAAGGCGAGCACTGTAAACAACAGGCCGCGGAGTATCCTGGATTGATGGGGAAATAAAAAAAATGTGAATTGCATTCCGATAAGTTACCTCTTCCTCAGTACGGACTATACTGATATGGACATCCAAATCCACCACCGAATTTCAAAATAGCCAGGTTTACGGAATAAACTGTTAATCACAAATGTCTGAACCCCCAATACAACCATCAGATCATCAGGGTGCCGAGCGACGTGGGAGCAAGCGTCGTCCGATACAACTCCTGGCCACAATTGATTACCGTGGCGAGCCTGGACTGCAGTGCGAAATTGCCGATTTCTGCGCAGAGGGTGTCTTTGTCAAGCTGAGTGATGTTACCACTCAGAAGCTTAACAAGCTCCAATTCGGGCCCGGCCAGATTGTCCAGCTCACATTCCATGATCCCTTTGTTAACCGGGACCATTCATTGAGCGTTAAAGCGGTTCGCACCATGAATGGGGCATTTGGGGGGATGTTTACCAACGGCAATACTGGGGCGATTACGGCGTTATTGCGTATTTGTGGTGCCGAAAACCTGAAAGTATCTCAAAAACAGATGCAGCCGGAATCTGCGGCACTGCTGATGAGGCAATGTGAACGCATTATCCAGTCACATCTTAGTCCACTCGTCAGCAATTTTATTACCGCATTAGCTAAAGCATTCGACGAGGCTTTAACCTCTGCTGCGACTGATAATCAGAAGACCGAGCTGGTTGATTCCGTTATTTCTTTGAGGCAGCAGAGTGCCCTGATCGCTCCACAGTTCTTCAAATATATTTCCCAGGCGTTGGTGCCACGAAACAAAGGGCAGGAGTCTGACGAGAATTCGAGTGGCCCGGATTTATCTTTGATTGATAAAGCCGAGTTTGAAGATTGGCTGACGCTCAAGGTCATGGTCACTAAGGCTGAAACCACATACCGCGCTCATTTGTTACAGCTGAAGATGCGTTTTGATGCCCTGGGGATCCACTGTCAGAAAGGGTACAGCAATCCCGTCGGGCCGGCGTTAATTTGTTATGCCTTCCGAGACACCTTGATTGGCTTGAAGCTACCGCTGTCCGCAGAGCGTCTGTGCCTAAAGCAATTCGAGCTATCAGTGATGGCTGATCTGGAGCCCCTTTATCAAGAACTTGATGATCTGCTTGTACGGCAGGGGGTATTACCTGATCTTGACTTGAGCAAGTACATCAAGACACCGGAACAGAGTGAGAAGACTGCAGACAGCAAAGAAAAATCAGTCGCAGAAAAGCTGAAAGCTCCCGAAACTCAGAAGCCGGCTCCAGCGAAACCTCCAGCTTCTCCGCCAAATGAGCGGCAGGTTTCAAGCGCTAAGACTGAAGCGCCAAAGGAGCAAAAAACGGAGCAAGAAGAGCCTGATAATGTGACGACTTTGCATTCACGGTCAAGTCGCAAAGCCGGCAGCTTTTCAGAAGTCAGCTCCTATCTGGCCACAGCGGAGCAGAGTGTGGCAGCCGTCAACCGCTTATTGGCGGTGTTACATCAAAAGCCTCGTGTGTCTGGTAGTAATGCGCTGGCTGGTAGTCCATTCCCAAGCCAGGAACAGGCTCCGACATTTAAAAATGAGGAAGTGCTTGCCAACCTGAGCCAAGTTCAGACTGCACCTGTGTATCAGGATTCTCAAGTGGATGACAGTCTGCTAAGGGATCGTCTGTACCATATGATGAACAGTAATCATATGGGCCTCAAGTCATTCACTGAGGAGCAGGATAAGAATCTGGATGTTGTGGATCGCTTCTTTTGCAGTACGCTGAAGAATCCCAAGTTAACCAGCATTGCCAAGATGCAAATTAAAGGCCTCGAAGTGCCGGTGCTGAGGCTGTTAATGCGTAACCCTTCCTTCTTTGAGCAGACGGACAATTCTGCACAGAAGCTGATCAACCGGATCGCGCAGGTCGGGGTAAAAGGCGGGAGGATGAATGCCCATCAGGTCGAAAAGATCAATCGCGTAGTCTCTCGGATTCAGGAGGAGCATGAACATGATCCTGCTGTCTTTGAGGAGGCGCTTGCCGACGTTGACGAATTGGTTGAACGCCAAAATCTGCTATATCGACGCAACGTGGAAAGGGTGACCGCTGCAGCTGAAGGACAGCAGAAAGTTGAAGAAGCCCGAATTGCTGTCACCGATGCTTTGCGGAACCGGGTATTCGGCCGGCAGATCCCCAAGGCCATTGCGGCATTGATCAATGGAGGGTGGAAAGATCTGTTGAGTCTGGTTTATATCCGGCAGGGTCCCGAAAGCCAGGCATGGCAGGATTATTTGAGCGTTATTGATACCTTGCTGGCGATTTCCCGGGATCCGGAGTACCAGTACAACCTCCCGGACCTTCTTCGAATGATCCAGGAAGGTTTGGCGACCATCTCGTCAAATCACATGCCGTCTGGTCAGATCAGAGACGAGTTGAAGCGATTTCTGGTCAAGGCACCAGGTGGTGTGGAGCCAGAAATGATGGAGATGGCGGATGAGGCCGAGGAGGAATCTGCACAGGATATCAGTCTTATTCAGGATGCTCGTCAACGGGGTTTGCAGCGCTGGATCAATCGTGCCCAGAAACTCAGTGTTGGTGACTGGCTGCGGCTTGAGCGTGACAGCAATGAGCCGGAGTTCATCCGGTTGGTCTGGATAGGAAAGAACTTCACTCGCTATGTTTTCGTGAATCATCAGGGAATGAAAGTGATCGACCTTGATGCTTCTACCTTGGCCGCCTATCTGCAAAAAGGGATTGCAGTTCCCGACCCTGGAGTTTCCTTGCCGGTTGTTGACCAAAGTCTGGATATGATGGTGAAGGATCTGTATGAGCAGCTTAGTTTTGCCAGCACGCGTGATGAGCTTACAGGGCTTATGCTCAGGAAGGAGTTTGAGCGTCAGGTATTGGTCCGGCATACCAGTCTGGCACCGGAAGATACCATCAGCTGTATTTTGTTCAGTCTGGCCCAATTCCGTCTGATCAATGACTCAGCAGGAACTGAAGCGGGTGATGAGATTCTTAAAGAAGTCGCTAACCTTCTGAACGAGCACATGCCGAAAGGCGCTTTGATCTCCCGCTTTTCTGGGGACGAATTCATGGTGGTGATCAGTGAGCCGGCAGAAAAGTGGGTGTCGAATTTCATGGAGCAGATGAAACGGTACCGGCTGAACTGGATGGATCATACCTATGAGGCTCCTATGTATGCCGGGTATGTCGAGGTCAAGGGAGGGTTGCTGGACGTTCGCCATCTGGTGCAAGCGGCTGAAGATGCCTGTCGAAGTGCCAAGCGTAAAGGTACTGGCTCGATTGAAGAGTTCACTGTGGACCAACAGCAGATTGCCCAGCGGGATGCCATTGCCAATAAGGTCGCGAGCCTGGGCAAAAAGCTCGATGATGAGCGCCTGCTGTTGAGATGCCAGAAGATCATACCGCTACGTTCGGATTCAACCGTTGGTACCCAGCATGAAATACTGCTTAGTATCTATGATGATGACGGTCAATTGATTCCTGCCAGTAAGTTTATTCGGGCGGCTGAAAATTATAAGCGTATGCAGGAAGTGGATCGCTGGGTGGTCGGGCATATGCTCGATTGGATGGTGAATAACCATCGTAAGATCAGCCAGATAGGGGGCTTGAGTATCAACCTGAGTGGTCATTCACTAAATGATGAGTCTTTACTGGAATTTATTTTTGAGCGTTTAACGAAACAGGACTCTCCCATAGAGAAGATCACTTTCGAGCTAACGGAAGCCTCGGCTATTTCCAATCTCCACAATATTTCTGACTTTATTCAGGAGCTGCAGGAGTATGGTTGTCGTTTTTGCTTAGGGAACTATGGTTCTGGTGTTGCCAGTTATCAGTATCTCAAGCAACTGCCCGTCGATATGATCAAGATTGACGGAACGTTTATCCGGGAGTTGGAGAAGGATCAGAATGACCAGATGATGGTGCGCTCAATGACAGAAATGGCGCACTACCTGAATCGTGAAGTGATAGCCCCTCAGGTGGAAACCAAAGAAGCATTTGAAGTGTTGAAGCAGCTGGGTGTTGATTATGCCCAGGGTTACTACATCGAGAGGCCAAAATCGCTGGCTAACCTCTGGTCTTCCCTGGGCTGAGGTTGAAGCTGAGGTAAATCAGTCTTCATCCTCTCCATCATCATGTCCACCCATATCCAGTTCTTTGATTTTGCGGGTCAGAGTATTGCGCCCCCAGCCTAACAGCACGGCCGCATCCCGCTTACGCCCGGCCGTCTGTTTCAAAGCGGATTCAATCATGATTCTTTCGAAGGTGGGCACGGCGGTATCCAGCAGACCCTGGTGTCCTTTCTTCAACTCCAGCTCTGCCCAGTCTCTCAGTGATTCCTGCCAATCCTGAGTCGGGCTCTTGGAGGTTGCCTGTGCTTGTAGCTCAGGCGGAAGGTCGCTGATATGTATTTCCCGTCCGGAGGCCATCACGGTCAGCCAGCGGCAAGTATTCTCCAATTGCCGAACGTTACCCTGCCAGAGTAGCGTGCACATGTACTCTTCAGTATCGGGTTTGAGAATTTTAGGTTCGACATTGAGTTCCTCGGCGGCTTGCTTCAGAAAGTGCCGAGCCAGTCTGGGAATGTCCTCCCTGCGCTCACTGAGCTTGGGGAGGTGCATCCGTATTACGTTGAGCCGGTGAAATAAGTCTTCGCGGAACCTTCCTTCATGCACCAGTGTTTCGAGGTTCTGGTGAGTCGCAGCGATAATCCGGACGTCTACCTTGATGGGGGTTGTTCCACCGACCCGATAGAATTCCCCGTCAGCAAGTACCCTCAATAGTCGGGTCTGAGTGTCTGGGGGCATATCGCCGATTTCGTCCAGAAACAGCGTGCCGCCATTCGCTTGCTCAAATCTGCCCTGGCGCTGACCGCCCGCTCCGGTAAAGGATCCTTTCTCATGGCCAAAGAGTTCGGACTCAATCAGGTCTTTCGGAATGGCGGCCATATTGAGGGCAATGAACGATTTATCTGACCGTGGGCTGTGTTGGTGCAGAGCTCTGGCAACTAATTCTTTACCGGTACCGGATTCGCCATTAATCAGAACAGTGATGTTGCTGTGGGAGAGTCTTCCGATCGCTCGGAAAACCTCCTGCATGGCTGGAGCCTCACCGATAATCTCCGTGTTTTGGGTCATCGGGTCCAACGACGCAGGCTGACTGACAGCCATCTGCTCCCTTGCATGGGCGACAGCACGCTTCACTAATGAAACGGCATCATCCACATCAAATGGTTTGGGCAGATATTCAAACGCACCACGCTGGTAGGATGATACGGCGCTATCCAGGTCGGAATGCGCGGTCATGATAATAACCGGCAGGTGTGGGAAATTGGAATGTATCTGGTTAAGCAGGTCGAGCCCGTCAATTCCAGGCATTCGGATGTCGCTCAATATCGCATCTGGCTGTTCGCGCTCCAGTCGATTCAGGATGCCTTCACCGGATTCAAATGAACGGGTATTGAGTTCTGCCTGCTCCAATGCCTTTTCCAGAACCCACCTGATAGATCGGTCATCGTCGATGATCCAGACGTTGGGGGTTGCGTTCATAATGTTGGCTCCAATGGAATATAGATGATGAAATTAGTGCGTCCGGCCTCACTTTCGCATTCCACCAGGCCATGATGCTGGCCGATGATGCTCTGAGTAATGGAGAGGCCTAATCCAGTCCCCTGTGCCCTGCCGCTGACCATGGGGTAAAAAATGTTTTTGAGGAAATCCGGAGGAATTCCCGGGCCGTTGTCGATAATGTCCACGCGCAATACCAGGCGATGACGGGTGTGGCCAATGGTGATTTGTCGTAATGGCCTGGTGCGAAAAATAATTTCAGGGCTTTCAACAGGGGGGGCGGCAGCTTCCAGTGCCTGTAAAGCGTTTCGAGCAATATTCAGAAATGCCTGGATAAGTTGCTCCTTGTCTCCGGGAAATTCCGGCAGGCTTGGGTCGTAGTCTTTGACCAGTCTAACTTTGCCATGACTCTCCACTTCTATCAGACTGACGACCCTTTCCAATACTTCATGGATGTTGGTGGGATCCTGCTTGAAGGTTTGATTTGGGCCCAGCATGCGGTCAACCAGATTACGCAGGCGGTCTGCCTCCGCAATGATGATGCTGGTATAGTCATGCAGGCCTTCTTCTTTAAGCTCTTTATCCAATAGTTGGGCAGCGCCCCTAATCCCACCTAAGGGATTCTTGATTTCATGGGCGAGACCGCGAACCAAAATGCGGGAGGTTTCCTGCTTTGCCAGTAACTCTTCCTCCCTGCTGATACGCAGAAGACGGTCCCGTGCCTGAATCTCCATCAGGATGAATGAATAGCCGTTATCGCTTATGGGGACTACTGTATAGTCCACCGATAGCCGGCTTCCCGACGGCAGCAAAAACTCTGCTTCTCTTTGTGTGTACGAATACCCGGTGCGCAGACATTCCTGAAGTCCGATCAACGTGGACACCTGATCCACCAGTAGACTGTTAATCGAGGTTCCAAGCGCTCGTTGCTCACTGATTTCCAATAGCATTTCCGCGGCAGAGTTGCTGTAGGAAACACAAAGGTCATCATTGAGTACAAGGACTGCAGTGTTGAGATTATCGAGTAAACGTTCCTGGGTACTGGCTGGCAGCATAGTTATAACCTGATGTTTTAATTTGCGAATGCAATATCCAAACCATCTTTGCCGTATTCAGGTGCGAATTTCGTACTTGTTTGCACAGCTCTGGGGCGATACCGGGAGGGGGCTAAAACAATGGCGCTCTGTGCATAACGGACTCCGCCTGATTTTGGCAAGTTATGGAGCACTGGATAGCAAACGCACTATCCAGGGACACCTTATGCACAAAGTCTATGCCTGTTTTAGTTGTTATGCACCAATTTGGTGCTTAATTCTTCTTGAGTACTGAGGGGCGGTGTATGGTGAAGGTTACGCTGGGGCCGCTCTGAACTACGCTACTGTTGTCAATAATGTCGAGCTGGAGTACATGGGTACCTCGATCAATATTGGTAAGCGTGAAAAAGCCGGCTTTAGTTGTGCCCATTACTGAGCCATCCATCGTCAGGCGTAAGGAGTGATTGGGTAACAGGTCTGGCGACACTTCAGTCAACACGGTGATATTACCGTCGCCGGAATGAAAGGCGCTACCATTCTCTGGGAAGGTAATCTGAAGCCGCTTATATTGAAGAGGTGGTGGGGTGTCCTCTCCTGAGGTTGTGGCTGGGAGATTGGACAATTTAGGCAAGGATATTGTTGCTGGATCCTGTACCTCGATTTTGGTGGCGCCATCTCTGGGTTGGTCGCTGTACTCAACATTGCCCTGGTCGTCGACCCAGCGATAAATCTCGGCTGATAGAGGTTGTGAAGCTATCAGCGATGCCATACATACTGCGGATATCCAATTCGTTTTCAACATCCTGGCTCTTTTTGTGTAGGAATATCTGTTCACCGATAACGGGTATAAGCAACTCTAGCACGGATTTAGCAAAAAAAAACCCTGCCATTGCTGAAAGCCTTGGCAGGGTCTATTTGCCTTGTAAAACCGCAGGTTATCTCTGTAGTTTTACGCTACTCGGTGATTAGACTGAGTAGTACATGTCGAACTCAACTGGGTGAGTCGTCATGTTCAGGCGAGTTACTTCATTGCGCTTCAGATCGATGTAGCCAGCGATCATGTCTTCGGTGAATACGCCGCCCTTGGTCAGGAACTCGTGGTCTTGCTCCAGGTAGTTCAGAGCCTGCTCCAGAGAGTTACAAACGGTCGGGATGTTGGCAGCTTCTTCAGCTGGCAGATCGTACAGATCTTTGTCCATGGCATCGCCAGGGTGAATCTTGTTCTGGATGCCGTCCAGACCAGCCATCAACATTGCTGCGAATGCCAGGTATGGGTTTGCAGAAGGATCCGGGAAGCGAACTTCGATACGGCGTGCTTTTGGGTTGGTAACGAAAGGAATCCGGATAGATGCTGAACGGTTACGCGCAGAGTAGGCCAGCATTACAGGAGCTTCGAAACCTGGAACCAAACGCTTATATGCGTTGGTTGAAGCATTAGTGAAAGCGTTCAGTACACGGGCGTGTTTGATGATGCCGCCAATGTAGTACAGAGCTATGTCGCTCAGGCCGGCATAGCCGTCACCAGCGAAGATATTCTTGCCATCTTTTGACAGAGACTGGTGGCAGTGCATGCCGGAGCCGTTATCACCAACAACAGGCTTAGGCATGAACGTCGCTGTTTTGCCATAAGCGTGAGCCACATTATGGACGCAGTACTTAAGGATCTGAACTTCGTCAGCTTTAAGGGTCAGTGTGTTAGCGCCAACACCGATCTCGCACTGGCCGGCAGTACCCACTTCGTGGTGGTGTACTTCAATTTCCAGGCCCATTGCTTCCATTGCTGCACACATTGCGCCGCGCAGGTCATGCAGAGAATCAACTGGAGGAACGGGGAAATAACCGCCTTTTACGCCTGGACGGTGACCAATGTTGTTGCGGTCGAAATCTTCACCAGAAACCCAAGCGGCTTCCTCGGAGAAAATGTCGTATGAAGCTCCGCGCATGCCAACGTCCCATTTAACGCTGTCAAATACGAAAAACTCAGGCTCTGGACCAAACAATACAGTGTCAGCAATACCAGTAGACTTCAGGTATTCTTCGGCGCGTTGTGCGATAGAGCGAGGATCGCGCTCGTAGCCTTGCATGGTGGAAGGCTCAATAATGTTACACGTCAGGTTCAGAGTGGTTTCTTCGGTGAACGGATCAATTACGGCAGTAGCATCGTCCGGCATCAGGATCATGTCGGATTCGTTAATACCTTTCCAGCCGGCGATTGAGGAACCGTCAAACATTTTTCCTTCTTGGAAAAAGTCGTCTTTGACTTCTGAAGAGGGGATGGTCACATGCTGTTCTTTACCTTTGGAGTCGGTAAAGCGTAAATCAACCCATTTAACTTCGTGCTCTTTCAAGAGATTCAGAGTTTTCTCTGACATTCCAGTTACTCCGTATTTATTGGTGTATGTTTGTTGAGATGATGCCGGAACATCCATTCGCCCACCCACTCCTCAAACTAGCGCCGAAGGTAAGCGTTCCGGGAAGTCTAAGAGCGCAAAATCATATCACGCCTATTTTATAGTTGCTTCTGGTTTTTATCCGCAGCAAATGTAGCCAGTTAAAGCAATTTGTCTGCCAACATTTGAGCCTGCCTCAGGCGCATTGAAAATCAAGGAAAGAGACGAACTGTAGCTATAAAGGGCGTAAAATTCCTGTCAAAATTATGCACCATAATTGTGCGCAAAAATCTTGGCGTGACCCAAAGTGGTGCTTTGTGCACCATTTTTGGGAGGGTATGAGATTGAATGAGTTGCCATTCGAGAGAATTTGGTTTTCGTTGAAAAAGATTTCACAACATTTGTATAAAACTAAACCATCTCTCTTGTATAATATCGCGCCTTTTTGCGGTTGAAGTCCCAGATTACGGACCGCCTAACCTCGAACTAGAGAATTTGATTGTGATTGAGAAGTTAAGAAATATTGCCATTATCGCGCACGTAGACCATGGCAAAACCACTTTGGTTGACAAGCTGTTACAGCAGTCCGGGACTTTGGGCCGTAAGGACATGGGTGCCGAGCGTATTATGGATTCCAATGACCAGGAGCGAGAGCGCGGCATTACCATTTTGGCCAAGAATACAGCCATCAAGTGGAATGATTACCGTATCAATATCGTTGATACTCCTGGGCACGCGGATTTTGGTGGAGAGGTTGAGCGTGTTCTGTCTATGGTGGACTCAGTGCTACTGCTTGTTGATGCAGTGGACGGACCAATGCCTCAAACCCGTTTTGTGACTCAAAAGGCATTCGACCAGGGGCTGAAGCCTATTGTTGTTATCAACAAAATTGACCGTCCGGGTGCTCGTCCTGATTGGGTTATCAATGAAGTATTCGATCTGTTTGATCGTCTTGGGGCGACAGAAGAGCAGCTTGATTTCCCTATCGTATACGCTTCTGCCCTTAATGGTATTGCGGGTATGGACCCGGATGACATGTCAGAAGATATGGCGCCGCTATTTGAAATGATTGTGGATAGGGTTCCATCTCCAGATGTTGATGCAGATGGCCCTTTCCAGATGCAGATCAGTGCTCTCGACTATAACAGCTATGTTGGCGTTATTGGGGTTGGGCGTGTTACCCGTGGCAAGGTTAAAACCAATACTCCTGTGGTTGTCGTTGATCGGGATGGTAATAAGCGTAATGCGCGTGTGTTGTCTGTAATGGGATATCACGGCCTGGAGCGTCAGGAAGTGCCAGAAGCACAAGCGGGCGATATTATTTGTATCACCGGGATAGATGCATTGAATATCTCTGATACTCTTTGCTCTCCGGAAGCTCCTGAAGCCTTGCCAGCTCTTACTGTTGATGAGCCGACAGTCAGTATGACCTTCCAGGTAAACGACAGCCCCTTTGCCGGAAAAGAAGGGAAGTATATTACCAGCCGCAACATTAAGGAGCGTCTGGAGAAAGAGTTGTTGTACAACGTGGCTCTTCGCGTGGAACAGGGCGAGTCGCCGGACAAGTTCAAGGTATCTGGTCGTGGAGAGCTGCATCTTTCTGTTCTGATCGAAACTATGCGTCGCGAGGGCTTCGAGCTGGGAGTTTCTCGTCCGGAAGTTATCATCAAGGAAGAAGACGGTCAAAAGGTTGAGCCTTTCGAACAGGTGATCATAGATATTGAAGATGAGCACCAAGGCCCGATCATGGAAGAGATGGGGCTGCGTCGTGGGGAACTGGTAAACATGGTTCCAGATGGTAAAGGTCGTACACGTCTTGAGTTTGTATTGCCGTCTCGCGGTTTGATAGGTTTCAGGTCTCAGTTTTTGACCATGACCTCAGGAACGGGAATTCTTACGCATATTTTCGATCATTATGGTCCTTATAAAGATGGTGTCGATGTTGAGCGCAATAATGGTGTGCTGATTTCGAATGTTGCAGGCAAGGTCCTTGCGTATGCACTGTTCAATCTCCAGGACCGTGGACGTCTCTTTGTGGATCCCAATATTGAAGTATATGAAGGGATGGTTATCGGTTTGCACAGCCGGGATAACGACCTGGTGGTCAATCCAACAAAGGCCAAGCAGTTGACGAATATCCGGGCAGCAGGGACTGATGAGAATATTCTTTTGACGCCACCCATCAGGTTCTCACTTGAGCAGGCTCTGGAATTTATTGAAGACGATGAGCTGGTTGAGGTTACTCCGGCTTCTATCCGGTTAAGGAAGAAGCTCCTAAAAGAGCATGAGCGTAAGCGTGCGGACCGGAGTAAAGAGGCTTAATTGATTTCCTTGTCGTAACAGAGTGATCTGCTTTTCGGAGTGAAAAGTGGGTGTTATAGTGATGGCATTCATTGACTGGACGGAAAAGGTCGGATGCTCACCCCTTACCCAGAAATAACGCCCTACAACTCTGGTTCGATAGAGATTGATAAAGACCACATTATTCACTTTGATGAAACGGGTAACCCGGAAGGGTTGCCCGTTTTTGTTTTGCATGATGGGCCAGGTGGTGGTTCTGACCCGTTTCACAGGCGTCTCTTTGATGCTGAAAAATACCGTATCATTCAGTATGACCAGAAAGGCACTGGCCGATCATTGCCATTAGGTGAGGTGAAGGGATGGAATGTCTCTCAGGCTACTTCAGATTTGCGGGCGCTAATCGAGAAGTTGGGGCTTGAAAGTGTCTCCCTGGTAGGGTTTGGTTGGGGCGCGCGCATTGCTGTAGATTATTCCATGGCCTATCCGGGACAATTAAATGGAATGATACTTTGCGGCTACGGGTTTTGTGATCATCACTCCGTAAAATGGTTGCTCGATAATGGAGCGCCTAATCTCTTTCCTGATCATTTCCAAGAGCTGATAAATCGTTTGGGTGGCGGCCCATCCGTTCCTGTTATGTCTGCGATGGAAGATATGTTGCTGGGGGCCAATGAGTTGGAGCAGATTCAGGCTGCGAAGGCTTGGGCTAAATGGTTGGCCAAAATATCCACGCTTCATTGTCAGCCGCATTTGATTGATCAGTATGTTCATCCTCATAACGCGATCACCCTCGCTAAATTTGGCGTTTCGGTATTTCGAGAATTGTCGGAAACAGAACGGTCTGTCTCAATTGTTCCTGATAGTATTCCTGCTACGATAGTGCATGGGCGGTATGACGCAGTAACTCCTCTGGAGGTTTCTTATAGCTTGCATCAGCGCAGTTCAGGTAGCGAGTTGGTGGTGGTCAGAGATGCGGGGCATTCTCCGCATGATCCAGCTATGGCGGATGCAATGATCCGGATAATCGGCCAGTTGGCGGATCGTCTGGGTGGATATGGGAAGCTTAATGGCTAGTGGGAGAGTGTTGGAGGGATATATAAAGTAGAGTGCTAATGTAAGTCTGAATAAATAACCATAAAAAATAACGAGCGATAGAACCGGAGTGTATATGAAGGGATTATTGCAAAGAGTGTCGGAAGCCAGTGTTGCTGTTGATGGTGTTGTTCGGGGTGAAATCGGGAACGGTTTGGTATTGTTCCTTGCGGTGGAGGCCCATGATGACGAGCAATCAGCAGATAAGTTGCTGGCAAAAGTGTTAAGTTACAGGGTTTTTGAGGATGAGCAGGCAAAGATGAATCTTAGCCTTCTGGATGTGCATGGAGAGCTGATGATAGTGTCACAGTTCACCCTGGCTGCTGATACTCGTAAAGGCATGCGACCAAGTTTTACTAAAGCAGCTGAGCCGGAAAAGGGCGATGAACTCTACCGCTATTTTGTAGAGCAGGCTGGTACCCGAGGTGTCAGAATCGTGACGGGTGAATTTGGGGCTGATATGTTGGTAAATATTCAAAATAGAGGTCCGGCAACTTTCTTGCTGGAAGTTTAGAGGTTGATCAAGGATCCTCCAGTAGAATTCATTCCTGCGACGAATTTTGTCATAGGAATGAAATGACATCTGGTTACAAAATGATACCTTTGGCTAGTTTGGTGTTTCGGAAATCCCCTATAAGATGTCCGCACCAATTTGACTATGCGTTTGATATAGTACGGCTGGGTTCTAGTAACTCGCCGCTCTTTCAAGTCGCAAGTGTTTCAATGTGGTGCAATAAAAAAACGTAGGCGCACCAATTTGGTGGTGCTATATACCATTGTAATACCGGTGATGCCTTCTAACCTGATGATTTGTTTAAAAAACGATGAGTTGGCAAAGTTTCTGCTCTTGTAGGTTCGCAAATCAACCAGGTGTTTTGTTACAAAAAAAGTCGTTAATTGCACTTTTTTGGTTGCAAAGTCTTCAATGTTGTATTACATATTGATATTAATTCTGTTTGTTAAGAGTTCGATGTAACTTATTGTTTGAAAGGGAATTTCTAAATTGCAAGCATGAAAGCTGCAGTAGTAACTTCAATAAGTTGTTGATAGGTAAGGAATTTAAGCCTCTTTGGCTGACCTTCAGTGATGATGTGTAGGTAAGTTTCGCTTACTGAAAATAGGTAATACTATCAACATTCTCGAAACTGATGGGTTCGCTCATTAAAGAGGAGGCTTGAATATCTGATAAAACATCGAATTGCAAAATGTCATCAAAATGACATAATTCCGAAATATAAATGGGCGCTCATATCGCCCTGAATAATGAAAAAATGTGGCTTTTAACCATCAACATCGAAAGAAGTTGATTTAACACACAAAAGGAAGACGAAATGAAAAAGACTTTGATCGCTTCAGCTGTTGCAGCTGTGTCTATGGCGTCTGTTGCTCAAGCAGCCGAAATGGCTAACATGCCTGAGTTCTACGGTAACATCCAGTTGGCTTATGTTCACAACTCTACCGAGCAAGGCAGCACCGAAACCACTTCCAATGACTTCGCTGACAATGGTTCTACTATTGGTTGGAAGCATAGTCATGAAATTTCTCCTGGATTGACCGGTTTTCTGAAAGTTGAAGTTGACTTCGACGCTGATGACAAGAGCACTAGTCAAGTAAGCAACGGCTATGACGTTGATAACGACGGTAACGATGATGCTACCGATACTGCATTTGCTCAGCTTGATGAAGCGTATATCGGTGTTAAAGGTGACTTCGGTTCTGTACAAATCGGTTCTGATGACACCGTATACGAGTGGTGGGATGTTATTGATATCTCTGAAGCTGTTGGTATTTCTGGTGAGTTTAAAACCGCTGCTGTACACGAGGGCGACAATGTTCAGTATGTATCCCCAACTATTGCTGGCGGTCTGACTATCGGTGTTACTATGGCTCTGGATAGCACTGAGACTCATACTGGTGCTTTGGGTGCTAAGTACAAAACTGACATGTTTGAAGTCATCCTGGGTTACTCTATGGGCCGTGAAGAAGCTGGTGTAGACACTGGTGACGGTATTGGTCTGGGCGCTAAGGTGTTCTTGGGAGACCTGACTCTGGGTGCTCAGTACGAGACTAAGTCTGCTGACTCATCTGCTGGTGTAGATGACAAATCAACTGATCAGTCTGGCTATGGCTTGATCGCTATCTACTCTCTGGGTGCATCTCAGCTGGCGGCTGGTTACTACGCAGACGAAGACGATCAAACTAACGCTGTAGAAAATAGCCAGTTTTATCTGCAGGCTCTGCACAATGTATCTGATAACATGTACGCTTACGTTGAATATGTATCTGGTACTAAAGAGCAGTCTGGTAGCCAGGATATCGATACTGAAGACTTCGCTATCGGCGCAACCTACACCTTCTAATCTTCCCTGATTATAAAGTGTAAAGAAAAACCGGCTTCGGCCGGTTTTTTCGTTTCTATTGGTTTATATAAATGAATGAGATTGAAATAAAACTCAGCTTCCCTAGTGCTAGTGAAGACATAGTCTTGCGTGAACTGACGACTTTGCTCGAAAAAAAAGGAAATTCCAGGGGCCTTTCCAATACATACTATGACACGCCAGAGTTATCTCTGCGAAAGTCTCGATGGGCATTGAGAGTGCGTGACATGGGGGGTGGCAGGTATGAGCAGACGGTTAAAGGAATGGGGAAGGCGCAGGCGGGGTTGCACCAGAGAATAGAGCATAACTGGCCGATAAGTTCCAAAGCATTGGATCTTGGTCTGCTAAAAAAAGTTTCTGAATTTCCTGCGGAGAATGTCCGAAAAGTGCAGCCAGTGTTCTTAACAGACTTTGTGAGGACAGCTTGGAAAATTGAAAGCGCATCCGCTCAGAATGATGCTCTTGTGGGTATGGGGAATGATGATTTCCAAATTGAAATAGCATGTGATCTTGGTGTTATTAAAGTAGATGGACGACAAGATTCGCCTATTTCTGAGATTGAGCTTGAGTTGCTGCATGGGCAGGTCGAGTCTTTGATTTCGGTCGGAAAAAGGCTGGTTGAAAGCATTCCATGTTGGCTGTATACGCCCAGTAAGGCCGCCAGAGGTTATGGGTTGCTTGCAGGAGGGTGCGGATTCAATTCCAGTGAAATTAACTCGATTGCTACGCTGAGTAACTGGGTTGATGTTATGGGGCGATTTGTGCAGAAATTAGCCAACGTTACTCCTGGCAGTGTTGAAATTAGTGATTTTTCTTTATTGATTGAAGTGCTGGAGAAGAAGGTGCTTGAGGCTAATTTTGCCGGCGATCCTTGGGATGAATTGATCGTAGAATCTAGGGCTCTTGCGAAAATTAACGGGCTAGAGGAATTAGCTCATAAAATGAGCCGATCAACATGGTTGGGGCGAGCTGGGATGGCAATTCTTAGTGCCTCACTCGGAAATGAGTAGCTCTCAAATTCAGCTCTGAAAGGAAAGAAGATTCTCTCATCATTTGTTGGACTCTACGGCCATCTAGCAAGCTTAGATGTTGAGAGAGGCCAATGTCGATATCCGCTTCAATCCTGGTCATACTAATACACCACCTGTTACTCTCAAAATTGCGGCACCTCCCACAATAAATACTGGAGATGAGATTGATCTCGGATAATTTACCGCTAATTCACAAGCTTTCCGCTCTCGCTGGGGATTATCCCCAGGAATTGCATACTCTCTTGCATGACAATTTCGATCGTTTGAGTGAAGTTGATGTATCGATACAAGAAAAGCTCATTCCCTATTCTGAAGGCTTGCTAAGAGCTTTTGCTGTAAGTGATTTTCTGTCTGATGTCGTTATCAGGTTTCCGGATCAGGTAGCTCTTTGGTTGGAGGGAATGCTTTCTGCTGGGGAGATTGCGCCGAAGAGAGGTTGGGAAGATGAGTTGGCGCAAAGTATGAAAACTTGTTCTTCGGAGGCCGATCTTCACCATGCGCTGAGAGTTTTTCGTCGGGAGAAAATGTTCCATATCGTATGGAAGGACTTGGTTCTTGCGGAGGCATATGAAAATACAGGTAAGCAGGTTTCATGGTTGGCGGAGATTTGTATTGATGCCGCGTTAGGTTGGCTGCACGAATTTCTCGCTGGTATGTATGGTAACCCGGTATCGAAAAATGGGGCGGCTCAGAGAATGGTTGTTTTGGGTATGGGCAAGCTTGGTGCCGGAGAGCTTAACGTATCCTCAGATATAGATTTAATATTTGCCTTTCCCGAGCATGGTGAAACTCAAGGGGCATCTCGAAGTATCGACAACCAGAATTTCTTCACCAGGTTGGGGCAGAAGTTGATTCAGGCTCTAGATAATACAACCGTTGATGGATTTGTCTTTAGGGTTGATATGAGGCTGAGGCCATATGGCCAGAGTGGGGCTCTGGCTCTTAGCTTTACCGCAATGGAAGAATATTACGAGGAGCAGGGGCGGGACTGGGAGCGCTATGCCATGGTCAAGGCTGCCCCGGTGGCTGGTGATATTGCTCAGGGCATAAGGTTGCTAGAGGAGCTGAAGCCTTTCGTGTATCGCAAGTATATCGATTTTGGCGTTATTCAGTCCCTGCGTTCCATGAAGGATATGATTGAAAGGGAGGTGTTGAGAAAAGGAATTGGTCACAACATCAAGCTAGGATCTGGAGGGATTCGCGAAGTTGAATTTATTGCGCAGGTATTTCAGCTAATTCGCGGAGGCCGTGATGTCAAGCTTCAGCAGCGCGGATTGTTGGATGTGCTTCAGGTAATCAAGTCGGAACGATTGATGCCGGGAGCGGTGGTAGATGAATTGCGGTCGGCATACATCTATCTACGTAATATGGAGCATGCTATTCAGGGCCTTGCAGATAAGCAGACACAGCAAATTCCGTCCGACGAACGAGGTCGTGCCAGAATTGCTTTGGCTATGGGTTTTCGGTGCTGGGATGAATGTGAGCGGGAGCTGCAAAAACATCGGGATAATGTATCTCGTCATTTTGCCGAGGTAATTGCAGAGCCTCACGAGGCAAAAAGCTCTCGGGAAGATATGAAGGTATGGCAGTTGCTGTGGGCTGCCAAGCTGCCTTCTGAAGAATCTATTGAGTTTCTGATTGATTCCGGTTGTCCAGATCCGGAAGGATATGAATCCCTGATTAGGGAGTTGGTCAGAAGTTCTAAGGTGCGCCATCTTCAAGCTCAGGGTAAGGACAGGTTGGACTTGTTTATGCCGAACTTGCTGAGAGTTGCGGTAGAGCAAAAAGTCGATGCTGATACCTTTGGTCGCCTCCTCCATTTTGTGGAGGCCATTATTCGGCGTAGTGCTTATCTTGTATTGCTAAATGAGAACCCTAGCGCGCTTAATGAATTGGTTCGTCTGTTTGGTGAGAGCTTGTGGGTTGGTGAACAGATTGCTCAGATGCCTCTGCTGCTCGACGAGCTGTTGCACTCAGAAAGTTTATATACTCCTCCGGATACGCAAACTTTACGTGATGAGTTGCGTCAGGAGATGTTGCGTATTCCTCAGGATGACCTTGAGGAGCAAATGGAGGTTTTGCGCTATTTCAGGAGAGCTCATGCCTTGCGAGTAGCTGCTTCGGATATACGCGGCACATTGCCTCTAATGAAAGTTAGTGATTATCTGACGTTTATTGCTGAAACAATACTTGCTCAAGTTCTTGAGCAAGCATGGCAAACCATGACATCAAAATATGGCCGTCCAATGCGGGACGAAACAACAGTCTGTGATCCTGATTTCGGGATAATCGGCTATGGAAAACTTGGCGGAATTGAATTGAGTTATGGGTCTGACTTGGACTTGGTTTTTCTTCATGCTGGTGGTGATGATCTATCAACGGATGGGGAGAGCAGTATTGATAACCAAGTATTTTTTACCAGGCTGGGGCAAAGAATTATTCATCTTCTGAGTACCAAAACTGCCTCTGGTGACATCTATGAAGTTGATATGCGATTGAGGCCGTCGGGAAATTCGGGCTTGTTGGTGAGTTCTGTAGGGGCTTGGCAGCGTTACCAGGGCGAAAAAGCGTGGACATGGGAGCATCAGGCGCTGGTTCGAGCGCGTTTTGTGGCTGGAAGCGACAGTGTGCGATCAAAGTTTGAGGCGGCGAGAGTTGCTGTGCTTACCCAAGATAGGGATTCTGGGCAGTTGAAGCAGGATGTACTCGAAATGAGGGAAAAAATGAGGGCGGCGCTGGCAACGACTCCAAAGTCTGATGGAAGCCTGCCATATTTCGATCTAAAGCACGATTCTGGCGGTATCGTTGATATCGAATTTATGGTTCAATATGCAGCTTTGCGATGGGCTCATAAATACCCCTCAGTGGTGAAATGGAGCGACAATATTCGCATTATGGAATCGCTGGCCGAAGTCGGTGTTGTCAGGAATGAGCTGAGTGATGAACTCTGTGAAATTTACCGTCAATACCGTGCCCGTGGACATCGACTGGCTCTTCAGAATTTGCCGGCCAGGGTTGCGCCGGACGAATTGCAGAGAGAACGAAATCGGGTAACAGAATTCTGGCAAGAAATATTCGAAGGGTAGAGGCGGTGGTCTGTCTCTTCCTCACAGCATTCTACTGGTAATAGATACTTAATTTTGAGGCTTTGGGCCCGAAGGAGTTATAGATATGTCCATGGCTGACCGTGACGGTCTGATCTGGTTTGACGGTAAGATGGTTCCTTGGCGTGATGCCCAGGTTCATGTGTTGACCCATACCTTACACTATGGGATGGGCGTCTTTGAAGGTGTTCGTGCATACCAGACTCAGGACGGTACAGCCATATTTAGGTTGCAGGAGCACACAGACCGGCTGTTTGACTCTGCTCATATCATGAATATGAAAATGCCATTTACCAAGGATGAGCTTAATGAGGCTCAACGCCGGGCTGTAAAGGACAATAACCTGACGTCTGCCTATATGCGTCCAATGGTCTTTTACGGTTCAGAAGGTATGGGATTGAGAGCAGCAGGCTTGCAGGTTCATGTGATTGTTGCTGCCTGGGAATGGGGAACATATCTCGGCGACGAGGCATTGGAGAAAGGCATCAAAGTAAGAACCAGTTCTTACACCCGTCATCACGTGAATATATCCATGACTCGAGCTAAAGCAAACGGTCATTATATCAATTCAATGTTGGCATTGAATGAGGCGCTGGCCTGTGGGTGTGATGAAGCCCTGTTGCTTGATCCGGAAGGTTATGTGGCCGAAGGCTCTGGTGAGAATATTTTCGTGGTTCGTGATGGTGTTATTTATACTCCAGAGCTGACTTCATGTCTAAATGGCATTACCAGAAATACTATATTGCAGCTGGCGGCAGATCTGGGGTATCAGTTGGTTGAGAAGCGTATCACCCGGGACGAAATTTACATCTCAGATGAAGCATTCTTTACTGGCACGGCGGCCGAAGTTACTCCAATTAGGGAATTGGATGGGCGTGCAATAGGTGAAGGGCGCCGCGGGCCTGTTACCGAGAAACTTCAGACACTCTATTTTGATGTGGTGAAAGGGCGCAATGAAAAATACAAGCACTGGCTAACTTCAGTGTCCTGAGTATTGCGACGTTAAACTCTTATCAACTGTTAAATGTGAGTCGTGGCAAATCAGCCATTGAATATTCTAATAGTAGGCCCTTCCTGGGTTGGTGACATGGTAATGGCGCAAAGCTTGTTCAAAGTGCTCAAGCGCCTTTATCCCTTATCCCAAATTGATGTGTTGGCACCTGCCTGGAGTCGACCGATTCTGCAAGCCATGCCAGAAGTCAGAAGTCCCATCGATATGCCGGTCGGTCACGGTAAGCTGATGTTGTCCGCGCGAAAAGCTCTGGCGAATCATCTGCGTGAAGCTGGCTATGATTGGGCGATAATCCTCCCTAACTCCCTTAAATCGGCTCTAATCCCATGGTTGGCGAAAATCCCCAAAAGAACGGGATGGAAAGGGGAGATGCGGTATGGGTTGCTAAATGATCTTCGAAAGCTGGATAAGCAGGCCATGCCATTAATGGTGGAGCGCTTCGTTGCTCTGGCATACCCAAAGGGCCAAGCAGATCTTATAAATATCCCGAACCCCTCTTTGTCCGTGCCAGAGGCAAACCTTGAACAAGTGAAATCCAAGTTCTCTATTGGAACCATTGGCTATGTTCTTGGTCTTTGTCCGGGGGCAGAATTTGGAGCCGCAAAACAGTGGCCTGCTGAACATTATGCAGAAGTGGCGAAATGGTGTCTTCGGAGTGGCGGTGAAGTCTGGTTGTTCGGATCTGAGAATGATCGGAAGGTTTGTGAGCAAATCAGTGGTGAACTGTCAATTTCCGGAGGAGGGGTAAGGGATTTCTCTGGTCAAACCTCTCTTCAGGAGGCCGTTGCCCTTTTATCTTTAACCACTCAAGTTGTGTCTAATGATTCTGGACTGATGCATGTGGCAGCTGCCCTCGGGCGTTCTCTGGTTGCTGTATATGGCTCAACCTCTCCTGAATTTACACCGCCTTTGACTGATCACGCAAAGCTGGTTCGTACCGGGATCGATTGTAGTCCTTGCTTTGAAAGAACCTGTCCTTACGGGCACTATAAGTGTTTGAAAGATCTCTCTCCAGAGCTGGTGATAGGGGCGCTTGAAGCACTTCCTGGCCAGCCTGAAATTGCCGAAAATTCCCTTATAAAGGAATAACTGTGCGCATTCTGTTAATAAAAATGTCTTCTCTGGGAGATGTTATTCATACATTGCCCGCGATTACTGATGCCAAAGCCATGATGCCGTCTCTGGAAATTGATTGGGTGGTAGAGGAGGCCTTTGCTGAGATTCCGAGCTGGCACAAGGGAGTTAATGAAGTTATACCCATTGCATTACGTCGATGGCGCAAGAATCCCCTAAAAGCGTTTAGGTCAGGGGAGTGGAAAAGATTTAAATCAAAGTTGGAATCTCGCCAATATGATCTGGTAATTGATGCCCAAGGATTGCTCAAAAGTGCCTTGGTGGCGAAGTTGGTCGGAGTTCCGGTTTTAGGTTACGACTCATGTTCAATTAGAGAACCTGTGGCTAGCCTGTTCTATAATAAGTGTTTTGCCGTATCCCGATCTTTGCATGCAGTTGAGAGAATGCGTCACTTATTCAGTGTGATTATGGGGTATGGCCTAAGCTGGCAAGAGCTCGACTATGGCATTGTTATTAACAAAGATGAAAACAACGTGCCATATATTGTTTTTCTACATGGTACGACGTGGCAGACAAAACACTTGCCTGAAGACCAATGGAAAATACTTGCCGAGAGAATGGTAAATCTTGGCTTCGAGGTCAGGGTGTTGTGGGGCAATTCTCAAGAGAAAGAGAGAGCTGATCGATTAGGTGAAATTGCAGGTGTACGCGTTATGCCCAAAATGTCACTAAGAGAGGTTGCTTCCCTCTTGAAAGGGGCCAGTGCTGTTATATCTGTAGATACTGGACTTGGCCATCTGGCTGCGGCTCTAGGTTGCCCCCTCGTTGCATTGTATGGCCCGACCAGCGCTCGATTGACGGGCATTTATGGTCGACGCCAAGTATCAATAAGTGCGGAATACCACTGTGCACCTTGTATGAAGCGCCGTTGTCGTTACCAGCAGGTCAAGGATGATTTTGAATTTGCTCCTCCATGTTGGAACAAAGTAAAGCTGGATGATGTTCAATATCAATTGGAACAACTCATAGCAGCATCTAATGTTTAGTTTGTTAAAAAAATATCCTCGATATAAATGGATTAGAACATTTCTAAAGCAGGTATATCGGTATTCTCATCACCGATCCATGAGGCACATGGAAAATTCATGGCCTTATTTTCATATCGATAGTATGTCTCCTAATGATAAAGAAGTGATTTGGTGCGGGTCTCGGATCTGCACTTTACTGCCATGGAAAGACTTATCGGAAGTCTTTCTTAATAAGAATGTTTTCGTGCTTGCTACTGGTCCCTCAATATGTGAATTGGACCTAAATGGATTACATCATCATGGGCCAATTGTTGGTGTTAATGGGGCTATAGCGATACAAGATTCAAGCGATGTGCAATTTTCCGCTTACTTTATTGTAGATAGAGGCTTTATCGAGCGCCGCTTTGAAATGTTTGAACGTGTTGTCAGCCAGAAGATTCCATGCTTTCTTACTTTCGATTGTATTTTTGAAGTTTGTAAACGTCGCCCTGATTTGTTAAAGGAAGCGAGCATTTTTCTTATAGAAAATTATAACGAGAGGTATGGGGTTGGGAGAAAGAATTCTTCTGATCTCGCCAGGGCAATGGAAACTGATGATGGTCTGGAAGTGCTTGGCTCTGTTAATGGGTGTGTCGGGTTTAGCCATGATCCAGAGAGAGGGGTATATGACGGTGCCACCGTGGTTCATTGGGCTTTACAGGTGCTGGTGAATTATCGTGTTTCTGAGGTGGCGATACTTGGAATGGATATGGGGTCTAAAGGGGGGAGCCATCGGTTTTATGAGGGCCAAGCGCGTGCAGAGCATTCTTCACTTGATGATAATTTTGAGGCGACGATTTTACCCAGCTTTCAATTGGCTTCCAAGGTTTGTCAGCAATTGAGTATCAATGTGGTTAACCTGTCTCCGTATAGTCGTCTTCCATCTGATGTTTTCAATAAAAAATCGTTTGAAGAGTACATGGGCGAGAAATATGCCATCTAGCGCTTCTTATAATGCTGTACCCGAGTGGTTGTTCAGGTGGGTTGGATGCGGATTAATCATTTTTCTAAGTTCCATGTATGTATTGCCTCCCATGAAACTGATCAATAACCTGTTTTATGTTGGCGTTTTGCTTCCTATGTTTATTATTATTTTTCGCACCCCTCCAAGGTTCCGGGAAAATCGCCTTTTATTACTAATAGCGGGAGTATTATTTTATTTCGCGTTTTCAACATTTTGGGGTGATCAACCATATGTTGAAAAATGGGGGCAAAGCTTAAGACATATAGTGTATATATTGCTATATATCGCTGCAGTATCGATGGTTTTTCAAAGGGACCGTTGGTTTTGGAGTGTAGTTAAATTTATATCCATAACGGCAGGAGTTGGATTAACTATAAACCTCTATTTTTTTGTTTCTGGTAACAAGGACAGAATGTATGGTGTTGTATCATATGAGAATGCCGTTGATTTAGGGGTTGCATACGGCTTTGCTTCTATATTGTTATTGTCTGCAATTATTGAATGTAAGTTCCTTAAAAGGTGGAGCATTCCTCTTCTTATTTATTTGATCGTAGGAATGATGTTGACTGAGACTCGAACCGCCTTGATTGGCTTTTGTCTGGCAAGTGTTGTGATATTAATAAAGAACATGCGTATCAAGCATATGCTGGTGTGTGTCTCAGCCATGGTGGTTATTCTGATTGTGGCATGGCAATTTGGGTTATTAGAGCGTTTCCATTTGCCATCTTTAAACAGCGATAGACCAATACCTAGGTTCCTGGTTTGGCATGAAATATGGCAAGAGGTGAAAGATCAGGGGGCTTTACTATCTGGTATTGGATATCACAGCAGGATAGGCGTAACTGTAGTTGAACTACGCGAAACGTTCAGCACGACTCATAGTCTTTATGTCGGCTCATTTATGCTTGGAGGTATATTGGGTCTGAGCTTGGTATTATGTGTGGTGCTATATACCTATTGGCTTGGGATTCGCCAGTCATATTCTGGGGGGAGCTGGTTTACATTGGGGCTTCTGGTATATGGGACATTTTGCGGATTAACGCATGGTACCAGAATATTGGGGCATCCTGGAGACAACTGGCTATTCTGGTGGTTTCCGGTGGCCTTGGTAATGCCACCGTTACTCCAATATACAATGAAAGATGTTTTAAATAAGTCTCGTGAGCAGGTGGTTGAATAAGAGGATGTTTTTAGGACTTCATCTGTTCACGGGAAGGTGACTAAGAGCATTGTGATACGCTTGAAGCATCCCTTCCATCATGCGCTCGAAAGTCATTTCCTTATAAGCGTAATGCTCTGCATTGTCCTTTATTTCTTCGCGCAATTTCTCGGAATTGATTAGCTCAATACACGCATTAGCGAGAGCTGATGGATCAGCGGCGGGACATATCAATCCTGTACGGTTGTGTTCGATCATTTCCGGAAGCCCTCCGACATTGGTGGCCACAACATTGTTGCGCATCAGAAATGCCTGCGAGACTAACCGCGTTTGTGCCTCCGTTCCGATAGAGCATATCATGACGATGTCGGAAATTGCCTGATAACGCTCGATGTCACTATGGTAGCCGAGAAATCGGATACGGTCTTTATGCGGTGAAGATTCCCAATACTGTTTAACTTCGTCAGCATAACTCTGGGTGTCTACCGTCGCCTCTCCGATCTGTAAAAAGGTGACATTATCAAATTGCTGAGCAATCAGTTCACAAGCCTTGACGAAATACAGCTGACCTTTGTCTTTACGTATCATCCCAATATTGCTGATCACATGATGATCATCAGGAATATTTAAATTCTCCCGAAGCTGGTTGCTGCTTACTGAAGTATTGTATCGCTGAGAATCCACACCGGCGCGCGCGGCATAAATATTCTTTTCTGACGCTAAGCCAAGTTCCAGGATCATCCTGTTTACAGCTTTTGCCGTCGTTATTATACCGTGATTGCCGGTTTTCCAGATGAGGCGATGCAGCAAACTGTTTTTTATCGGGGTGGTGACATGTCTTGAACGAATTACAGTAACTTGGGAAAACCATTTGGCAAACATGGCGTAAGAGGCATCTCTATTACTATGTGCGTCAATAAGGTCAATTTTCTGAGTCCGTATGAAATCCAGCAACTCTTTTATGATCTTGGGGTTTGCTGAGCCGCGAAACTCTATTTCATGGTTAGGGAGCTTGCGGGCTTTAGCTTCTCTTAATATGGCAGAGCCTGATCTGGCCAGAATCCAGGTAGGGTAGCCATTTTCGTTGAGCCACTGTGTTTGCTCGATAATTCGGAGTTCCTGCCCGCCCCAATTCAGGCTGCTTTCCAGATGTGCGATTCTCATAGTCAGACTACACGTTAGTAAAATTGTCGGGCATTATACCGAACATTGCTCCATTGTGGGTGGGAGAGGGCAACTACCTGTTTTCAGGGTAAATCATCAAGGGGGAATAGATGCCAAAAATTAGCGTGACCATCATCACGTTAAATGAAGCAAAGCATATCGAAGCCTGCATTCGCTCCGTAAGCTTTGCAGATGAGGTGCTGGTAATAGACTCTGGCAGTACAGATGGAACGGTTTCTATTGCAGAAGCGGCAGGGGCTAAGGTTATTAAGGAAGCGTGGAGAGGTTTCGGCGCACAGAAGCAATTCGCCGTAGAGCAGGCAACCAATGATTGGGTGTTTTGTCTTGATGCCGATGAACGTCCTAGCCCGGAACTGACTTCGGAGATCATCTCAACGATGCAGAATCCTGCCTATCACGCATACTCAATGCCTCGTTGTAATACTTTTCTGGGTCGCTGGCTTCGCTACGGAGAAGGCTATCCGGATCTGAGTCTACGGATGTTCGACCGCAGGCATGCTCGTTGGTCTGAGGACGTGGTACATGAAAAGGTTGAAACGGCTGTGAGTGTAGGGGTATTAAAATCAGACCTCATGCATTTCTCTGAGGACGGCATTCAAGCCTATCTAACCAAGCAAAACCGCTATACAAGCCTGCAAGCTGAGCAGATGCTAGCCAAGGGAAAGATTTTTTCAGTCAGTAGAATGATTTTTAGTCCCTTCTTCAGGTTTCTAAAGTTCTATATCGTTCGTCGAGGTTTTCGGGATGGCGTTCCAGGATTGATCCATATCCTTATAGGCTGTATGAATAGCTTCAACAAGTACGCCAAATTATATGAACTTCAGGTTAAGTCGAATAAAGCGAAGGAAGTTAACCAATAATCTGATTTTGGAAGCGGGAAGATGGCAGAATTTAAGATTGGTAATCGACTCATAGGTGATGGTGCACCTCCTCTTGTCATTGCAGAAATCGGTATTAATCATGGAGGAAAACTGTCTGTAGCCATAGAGATGGCAAAAGCGGCTAAGCGAGCTGGAGCAGAGATTGTTAAGCATCAAACTCATATCGTTTCTGACGAGATGAGCCAAGCTGCCAAGCAGGTTATTCCAGGGAATGCTGATATTTCCATTTATGAAATAATGGAATCGTGCGCGCTATCGAAAGATGAAGAAGTCTGTCTCAAGAGTGTTGTAGAGGAGCTTGGTATGATTTATATCAGCACGCCATTCTCCCGGGCAGCGGCAGATTTTCTTAACTCTATAGATGTTCCTGCATTCAAAATTGGTTCCGGAGAATGTAATAACCTTCCTTTAATTGAGCATATTGCTGCGTTCGGAAAGCCGATAATTCTTAGCACCGGGATGAATGATATTCAATCTGTTGCCAGAGCGGTGGAAGTTTTAAGGAGTTATCAGGCTCCATATGCCTTAATGCACTGTACCAATGTATACCCTACTCCTCATCATTTGGTAAGGCTGGGTGCGATGGTGGAACTGAAAGAAGCTTTTCCTGACGCGGTTGTTGGTTTGTCCGACCATACCACTTCAAATAATGCTTGTTTGGGTGCGGTTGCTCTTGGGGCTGCTCTATTGGAAAGGCATTTTACTGACCACATGGAGAGGGCTGGTCCAGATATAGTCTGCTCGATGGATGAGGCCGCGTGCAGAGAGCTTATCCGCGGAGCGCATGAAATATTCCTATGCCGGGGAGGAAAGAAGGTTGCCATTAAGGAGGAGCAGGTAACAATGGATTTTGCCTTTTCGACGGTGGTAGCAATAGAAAATATTGAAAAAGGTGAACTTCTGTCCAAGGATAATATTTGGGTGAAGAGGCCAGGAACAGGACAGATAAAGGCGGAGAGTTTTAATACTCTATTAGGAAAAAGAGCAAAAAGCAGTATCTCCAAAGATCAACATCTCAGTTGGGATGATATCGAGTAGCGATGAAGAAAATTTTATTTCTAACGGGGACCAGAGCGGATTTTGGGAAGCTCAAACCACTCATGTATTCGGTGGAGAAACATCCGGATTTCGAGCTTCAGATATTCGTTACCGGCATGCATACCATGGCTTTATATGGCAATACACAGTTAGAGGTAAAGAAAGCATTCAATAATAGTGTCCACGTATTTTATAACCAGCATACTGGTGAGCCAATGGAAGATACCCTGGCTAATACGATAAAAGGGTTGTCTCGATACTTACATGAAAACCGGCCCGATATGTTGGTTATACATGGAGATAGGGTGGAAGCCCTGGCCGGAGCTGTTACTGGGGCTATAAACAATATTCTGGTAGCTCATATTGAAGGGGGAGAGCGTTCAGGGACGATTGACGAGCTGATTCGTCATTCTGCAAGTAAAATGTCCCATCTGCATTTTGTATCAAATGATGAGGCAAGGAATCGTCTTTTACAAATGGGAGAAGCTCCTGAAACTGTGCATATCATTGGTTCTCCAGACTATGATGTGATGCTGTCCAGTAATTTGCCTGATCTAAAAGAAGTATTTCGCTATTACCAACTTGATTTCAGTCGCTACGGAGTACTCCTGTATCACCCTGTGACAACTCGATTGGAAACCTTGTCATCTGATACTTCGGTACTTATAGACTCATTAATTGAGAGTGAAAGAAATTATGTGGTCATTTATCCGAATAACGATGAAGGTAGTCCGATAATATTGGACTACTATCAGGTTTTATTGGAAAACCCTCGGTTCAGAATATTTCCTTCTATGCGGTTCGAGTACTTCTTAACCTTGTTAAGACACGCTGACCATATAATTGGAAACTCTAGTGCCGGGGTTCGGGAAGCTCCTTTTTATGGTGTTCCGGCAATTAACGTTGGAGACCGTCAGAACTGTCGGTTTATTGGAGAAGGAGTTTTCAACGTGCCTTTTAATAAAGCAGAAATTTTGGCAGCGATAGAATCTTCACAAGGCATTGATTCTGGAAATGTCACCTGTGAGTACTTCGGTTCAGGTCAAAGTGCCGATAAATTTATTCAGTGCTTATCCAATCCAAGAACATGGACTATCGACACACAAAAGTTATTTATGGATAAAGAGGTTCTTTCCTGAATGGAGAGGAAACTACTGGCGATTATTCCTGCTCGTGGAAAATCCAAAGGTATTAAAAAGAAGAACCTTTACCCTATTAATGGTGTTCCGCTAATTGATTTTACTATTACTGCTGCCAGGGACTCCGAAGTATTCACTGATATTGTTGTAAGTACTGACTGCCCGGATATCAGCCTCTATTGCAGTAAGGCTGGAGTCAGAGTAATTGACCGGCCAAAGGAAATCTCCGGAGATTTTGCAAAATCTGAAGATGCGATCAGTCATACTCTTCTTGAGCTTCAATCTTATCATCAGTATTTTGATGACTTTATTCTATTGCAGCCAACATCTCCTTTACGCACTGCGAATGATATCAAAGCAGCACTTTTGATTTATAAAAGTAGTCATGCGGATAGTCTGGTAAGCGTCTGCGAGGCTGAGCACCCTTTCCAAAAAGGCCTGATAGAAACAAGCGATGGAATCAAGCCAATAACGACGTGGCAGGATCTTTCCAGTCCCAGGCAAGAGCTTCAAAAAAGTTTTCGAATAAATGGTGCTATCTATATTAGAAGTGTTAAAGAATTTCTGCAGACGCACTCTCTATATTCGCCGACCCTTAAGGTATTTAAGATGTCCCGAGACACCAGTCTGGATATTGATAGTCTGAGTGATGTGGCCAGGCTTGAAATTTTTTTAGAGCAGAAAAGGTTGTCTTAACTAAGGATTGAAGCGTTCCTTGGTGATTTGGTGTGGTGGGGCAATGAGAAGGTCAGACGGATCTGCTTTTTCGATAAGTGATTCTGGGATTATGCTGTTAGGGGAGTAATTGCGCAAAGTGATACCCTTATTTTCACAGCACTCTTTCACTGCTTTTAACGATGGTTCAATGATGGTGCTGTATTTGTCCATCAGGTCACTTGGTTGTTTATTGTCTTTGTCCTCAAAAAAGCGATTCCTGTCTTTTTGTCCTCTAATATCAACTCCAAGCAAGTTAATGTTAGATGCCCCAGCGTAGGCCAGAATCTGGAGAGCCCATACAGCAACCGTTCCGCCGTCGAAGATCCCAAGAGATATGTCCTCACTACAGCCGATCTTTATATCGGTGTTTGTTTCTGAAAAGTGGAGGCTGGGGATGGATGCCACCCATGTCCTAAATGAGTGAATATCCAATACTGGCTTGAAGATCCTCCTATTAATGTGTTCAACGAGATAAATTTTTGAACATTTCAGCAACTCGGGTTCACGATGATAAATCGAAATAATGCAATAGACCGTCATAAAGCATTTTGTTTGAGATAATAGAATTTTCCTCATCATCTCGTAGTTTTTATCAATAAATACAGGGTCAATGACCACATAGGCATCGAAGTGAATGTCGTATTTGTCGGTTAAAGCTATTGACGCGTTAACGCCACATAATTGCTTGTCTCTAAGCTTGTTGAAGTCGATATTGCTTACTGATGGGCCGTTTGCAACCAGGTACCAGGTGCCCGGTAAGCTATTCTTGAGTGTGGCAATTGACTCACAATGGCATACGTCCTGTGATCGCCAATATATAGACTTCGACCCATTCTCTTTAGAATCAATTTTCAGATATGGCCAGAGGTTTTCCATATGCCGCATATTCCGCCTGTGAGTGTAACGGTATATCTGTTTGACCAGTGAACGGATTTTCTTATGGATCAGGCGATACAGTGATGATTTATTTTGTACGGCTGGCATCGTGTACTGAGTTCCGGGAAGCTTCTAATTCTGGAGTCCTGTTTATTCTAAAGCAATTATTCAATCGGAGTTGAGTAAAGCGTTCAGGTCATATTGAATAAACTGGGAAAGTTGGCCATCGCGCTCCATTATTGGTCATTGCACTCCATTAGTCGTGCGAAGGTGTTTATAATGCTGGGATTTTAGCCAGCGGAATGGCGAATAATTAGGGCATATATAGAGGGCTTGCATTTTTAATGCGAATTTTACACTTAATTAATCTCGACAACGTAGGCGGAGTTGAAAGGCTGTTTTGCGAATTTATCAGCCATACCGATCCTGATGAAGTTACAAACCTGGTGTTTGCTGACAGTAAGAATATTGCTCCATTGTTGGTGGGTACCGTTAAAAGGCATACCCAGGATATTCGTTTTCTCAAGCACTGGGGCAAAGTAAAAATCCCCAAAAAGCCGGCCAGTATCAGGTTAAATCATCGGAAGCGGATCATTAGTCGAATCAAGCCCGATCTTGTTTTGATCTGGAATCAACTCTCGGACACCCGGCCTGGGGATATACCGTCCGATATTCCGGTGGTTTACTACGAACACGGAATGGCCTGGTATACCCATAGTCAGGCAAAAGAGAGAAACTTTATTCCGCAGATTGACGGATATATAGCGGCCTCTCATGCTGCCAAGCGCATGTTGCAGCTTAAATATGATGTTAATAAGGAGATTGATGTCTGTCTGAATCCTATTCGTAATGCCTGTATGCACTATCCCACTAAAATAGCGGCTCCCGATAAGAGTAAACCTTTTGTCATCGGGATGGCATGTCGGTTAGTGGCTCTCAAAGCGGTAAATCTGGGGATATATGCCATTAAAAATCTGCAGGATTCAGGCATTCGGTGCGAACTGAGAATTGCGGGTGCCGGGCCGATGAAAGACCAGCTGGTCGCCTTGTCTGAGAGGCTCGGTGTGGCGTCCTCTGTAAAGCTCCTTGGTTTGGTCGACGATATGGATGCGTTTTATTCAGGGATTGATTGCATGCTGTCAACGTCGATACATGAAACTTTCAGCTTGGTCAGTGCTGAGGCAATGGCTGCTGGCTCTCCTGCTATTGTCGGAAAAGTGGATGGACTGCCGGAGGTCGTGAAGGATGGTATTACTGGTTTCTGTATCACTCCCAGGTTAACCCGGGAGCAATACATGGAACTGGAAGCATCCAGTCCAAACCTTCCAGAGAAAGTCTATGATGTGGATTCTGACAGCATCGTAAGCCCCAAATTGCTGGACCCGGCCGATATTGCAGATGCTGTAAGACAGCTGGCGAATTCAGCAGACTTATATATGCGAATGAGCCAGGAAGCCCGGCAGTGGAGCCGCAGTCAGTTCAGGTTTGAGCGTTATATGGATGAAATGATGCAAGCTCTCCGTCAGTATCATCCTGCTTCACCTGCCGGTGAAATTGTTCCGCAAACTCTGTAAGTGTCAGCCCGATAAAATGGCGGCGAGTGTATTCGAACAGCTGGGTCAGATCTCTATAAAGAGCTTCAATCGATTCATTTGTTTTAAAGGTTGGGCTGCCGCCAGGCATAAACTCGGACGAGTGTAGAATAAATTCCACATAGGGACGGTTTTTGCGAATAGCCTCATCCAGCACTTTCTTCATTTGCTTCAGGTTCTTTCCGTTAGGGCGCAGCCATATTGTGGCATCGTCCTTTTGACGTCCCTTCAGCTGATTGACGGCTTTGCGGCAGCGGCTGATAAACGGAGAATATTTGGGAAGTATGCTGACAGGCAGCTCCAGTAGGTTGGAGTTGCCTGCCTGACCTATATTGTTGAGATCCAGGAAATAGGGATGGTCAGGGAAGTCGCGGTAGTCGGTCCCCCCCTGCTGTTTGGGGTCGCCCATATTCTTGCGCCAGCTCACTCCCGGCGTGACAGAACAATCCACTTTGTATCCATGCTTTGCCAGAGTTTGTGCATAGTGTTCATCAAACGCCCAGCGCCCGGCCCGATGACTGGTCATCTTGGTGTTAAACGTGTCTTCCAGCAGTTTGGTCAGATAATCTATTTTTTGTTCTACCAGTTCCTTGGGGTATTCGATCAGATAAGGTAGAAAGCGGTAGTCATCTTCCGTGAGGGCTTTTTCTGGTGGGCTATTCCATGCGTGTAGGTGCATACCTATTTCTGCCGTTTTTCGATGCAGGCAATCACTGGCGAATTCTATGTAGGAGTCCGAAACTGCCATCTCATAATTGGTCAGGTAGGTGGGCTTCAGTCCGTAGAGCTCACACAGTTCCTGGAATCGTGGCAGAAATTTGGCATTTTGCGTCTCAATCTGTCTGGGGCTCGCCCAAATATTATCGCCTTCTGTATCAATGGTGATCAGAAATGCGGGTAATGTCGATTGAGCATTGGATGGTTTCATTCGATAGACTCCGTATGAGTTTCCTAGTCCCTAAATTATTCAGGTGCGGCACAGCAAATGTGCGTATAAGGCGGTCAGTTGCTCTCCCATCTGATCCAGGCTATAGGCTTCAACAGTCTGGCGAGCAGAGTCACCCATGGTGAGGCAGCGCTCTGGATGATCAAGCTCACTTATAGCATTGGCGATGCTGGTGATATCCAGGGAGTCTGAAGTATATCCGTTTATGCCTTCTTTTATCAGCTCAGCCCCACCGCACTTTTTGCTGGTAATCACCGGCAGGGCGCATGCCATGGCTTCAAAAATCACATTGGGGAAAGGGTCATATAGTGTCGGCAACAATAAGAAATCAGCCGCAGCATAGTATGGGCGTACATCTTTTTGAACTCCTGCCCAATGGACGGTGACACCTAACTGCACTGCTAACTGCTGGTAGTGGTTCAAATGTTTGTCTGTTCCGACAACGATTAAGCGTACCGGTTTCTCGCATGCTGATAAGGCACGAATGGCGCTTTCCAAGCCCTTGCGTTCAAAGCCTGAGCCGACAAATATTGCGACAATTTCCTGGTCGTTGAACTCCATTTCCTCCCGTCTCTTTTGGCGAAACTGGTCACGTAGCGCAGGAGTAAATACCTCGGTGTCAATGCCATTGTAGATGACGGAAATTTTCTCAGGCTCCAGTCGAAAGTTGGCCAGAATTTCTTCTTTAACCATATGGGAGTTGCAAATAACTGCCTTCAGCCTGTGGCTCTCAAACATCGATTTTTCTGCCTGGCAGACATAGCGATGATATGGGCTCAGGTCCAGCAACTTCCTTTGAAGGGGGCTTAGGATTCTCTTGCGTTGTTCTAACCAGACCTTATGAACACCGTCCCCTGCACGGTATATATCGCAGCAGCTCAAGCGCTCATGAGACTGGACCAAGTCAAAATGGTGTTGTTCCAATAGCTGGCAGACTTGACGGGCAAAGCCCCGTTCCCGACTGATTCGGCCCCACTTTGTGGGATTGCAGGTCAGGACCTTGAAATTGCCTTTCTGATCCTGCCACTTCCGTGTAATCACCGTCACTTCCAGTTCCTGACTACCCAATCGTTCAAGAGCCCGACTGATAAATCGCTCTGCACCTCCGTCAGGGCGATATCTTTGGCGAATCAAGGCCAGTTTTGTGGTCATGACAGCAGCGTTTCCACGGCGGATAGAGCACGCTCAACGGTGATGGATGAGAGGCACTCACTCCTTCTGCCATCACCGCAGCCTGCCAGGTCGCAAGGTCGACAACTGTGATTTGATGAGAGGATGATATGTCTGTTCATCCAGGGAGACCACTCAAGTTCATTGCTGGGGCCAAAAAATGCAACACAGGGGGTGTTTGTTGCGGAGGCAATATGCATAGGAACTGAGTCCACGCCAATCAACAGCCGGGCATGTTGAATCAGTGCCATTAACTCTTTCAGATTAATCTTGCCGCAAAGATTTACCACTGGCTTTTCCACTTGCGCCAGTATGGCGTCCATCATTCGCATCTCCGCTCTGTCCGGCGCAGCTGTGACAACCAGAGGATAACCTTTTGCCTGAAGCTGATTGATGACAGCGGCCATTTTGTCGACATCCCAGCTTTTAAACAGCCAGCGAGAAGTGGGGTGGATATGAATATACTGTCCCGGTTCCAGGCCGGCGTCTGCTAAAAGTGACTTAACTTTGGACTCTGCTTCCTCGCCGGGAATGGCTATCATGCGTTTGCTTTCAGTGCTGGGATAAACTCCCAGGCGGCGGAGAGCATCAAGATGCTTTTCCACCATGTGTCTCTTTTTAAAATTGACCGGATAGTTATAGTCGAAGCTTTTTTTCCAGAAGCTACCGGTTCTCCTGGGGTGGATCTGAGTAATGGATACTTTGGGCTTCAGAAATTTGACCAGGGTAAGCCCCCGCCAATGATCCGTCATGTGAAAGACAACATCATACTGGCGTTCTTTCAATCGTTTGATCAGACTCCACTCTTCTCGAATCTGGCCTTTGATCCCCAGCTTTTTCCACTGCCTGTCAATTGTATGGAGTTGGCTAAGGTGGGGATGAAACTCAAGCATCGAGGCGGTATCCAGGTATACCAGAGCATCAATTTCCAGATGGGGAAACTGTTCCTTCAGCGCCGTAAACATCGGAGAGGTAATCAGTACGTCACCATGGTGACGCAGCTTAATGATCAGTACTCGCTTGACCTGATTAAAGTCTACGCCATCGGTGACATATTCATTGGAAGCCGACATTGAATTTTAATGTTCCCGCAATCTTAAAGTGTATTCACATGCATACTGAGTGTGTTCGCATTTATATAGATGTGCTCACATATATATAAACAGAATAGACACATGAGTCTAAGGACTATTTTCCGCCATATAGGTGATGATCTTCACCTTCCGGTTGGGATTTGAAGCGCTTGTGCATCCAGAGATACTGATCAGGATAGCGTCGTATCTCCTCTTCAATGATTTTATTGGTTGTGGTGGCGTCACTGACATCATCCCCGCTGGGATACGCTTCCAAGGCCTTTCCAAAATAAACTTCATACCCGCCTTTCGCATTTCTGAAGTGGCTAAAGGGTACTACCGCAGCACCTGTCTTATTCGCTATTCTGGCAGTTGCTGTAATAGTGGCTGCGGGAACGCCGAAAAATGGGGCAAAAACACTGCCTCGTTTCCCATAGTCCTGATCGGTGGCGTACCAGATGGTTCGCCCATCTCTTAGTAGTTTGATGAGGCCTCTTAAATCATCCTTGCTCAGCAACCCGTCGCAGAACCTCAGGCGTCGGCGGGTCATCACGAGATTAAAAAGCGGGTTGTCGTGGTCACGCTGCATGCTGGCCGCAGAGGAATACAGGCTGAACAGGGCGCCGCCAAGATCCAGTGTACTGTAGTGTCCCCCCAAGAGTATGACGCCATTACCTTTTGCCTGGGCTGCCTGCAAATATTCAAGTCCGTGAACATTCGTGATTGGCCGGAAACGTTCGGGGGAGGAAAACCAGGCTGAAGCTGCTTCAAAAAATCCTATAGCATTGCTTACAAAGGCCTGTTTAACCAGTGACTTCTGTTCTTCAGCAGAAAGTTCTGGAAAGCATAAGCGGATATTTACCTCGGCCACTTGACGACGTCGGGGAATGCAGTAGTAACCTAGCAGACCCAAGCCTTTGCCAAGGATTCTCTGGGCGATTAGCGGCAGCTTGGCGGCGACCCACAGGCAGGCAATGCCAATCCAGGTCAGCCAGTATTTGGGATGGGTGAAATCCGAATAGCGTAGTTTCCCGGCGCTGTTGCTGGATGAAATTCCAGATTGCTGACCGGAATGACGTTGGGATGTTTCCGACACTTTGTAGTGGTCCGCCAAAATCCGGATATTCTACCCACATTGTGCGGGTAGCTCCAGTTTGGTCAAACAGGATTGCCAATTGAAGCAGGTGCCCGAGTTGGTTGTGCATGGTAATATGGCTGCCGGTCGATGCCCCTTCCTGGCTGTGCCAAATGGTGCGGCGTGGGAGCAATTTCAGGATTAAAAAAGAGATTTGAGTTGATGCAAGTTCAGGTTCCCCCTTTTCAAAATGCCAGGGTGTTGGTTGTCGGAGATGTCATGCTGGATCGCTATTGGTACGGGTCGACATCCCGTATTTCTCCTGAAGCTCCGGTGCCGGTTGTGAAAGTGGGACAAATCGAAGATCGGCCAGGTGGTGCCGCCAACGTTGCGCTCAATATTGCAGCCTTGGGTAGCGCTGCGGTGTTGTCTGGTATTACGGGAAGAGATGAAGCTGCAGATGCGTTAGCTCAGCGACTCGAATCCGCCGGAATACTCGCTGATTTCTACCAGCATGAGACCTTGCCCACCATCACCAAGCTACGGGTAATCAGTCGGCACCAGCAATTAATTCGCATGGATTTTGAGGAAAGCTTCGCAGGGTGCGATCAAAAGGGGTTGGAAGCCAGGGTCTCAGATCAATTGGAGAAGTCGGGGGCTGTGATTTTATCCGACTATGGAAAGGGAGCGCTTTCCGACCCGCAGGTCTTTATCACGATGTCACGCAAAGCAAGTATTCCTGTATTGGTGGATCCTAAAGGAAGTGACTTCGGTAAATATCGAGGGGCGACCTTGCTGACACCTAATCTTAGCGAGTTTGAAGCTGTCGTCGGACACTGCGAATCTGAAAATGAATTGGTCGCGCGCGGTCAGAAGTTAATTGAAGAGCTTTCGTTGGAGGCTCTGCTGGTCACCCGTAGTGAACATGGTATGACCCTGTTACGTCGAGGTCAGCCGGAGCTTCACTTTCCTGCCTATGCCAAGGAAGTATTTGATGTTACAGGGGCCGGTGATACGGTGATTTCCACACTAGCGGCTGCGCTGGGGGCAGGAAGTACCATGGAAGATGCCGTGGCACTGGCAAATATTGCCGCCAGTATTGTGGTTGGCAAGCTGGGAACCGCCACTGTAAGCGGGCCCGAATTGCGCCGCGCCACTCAGCAGCTCCAGGGAGCCGGGCATGGCGTTATGACTGAGGAGCAGCTTAAGTATGCCCTTGAAGACGCCAGAGCCCACGGTGAAAAAATTGTCTTTACCAACGGCTGTTTCGACATTATCCATGCCGGTCATGTCGGGTATCTGGAACAGGCGCGTAAGCTGGGGGATCGGCTGGTGGTAGCCATCAATAGCGATGAATCTGTTCGGCGCCTGAAAGGTGATGCACGCCCAATCAACTCATTGGATCGCCGTATGGCAGTATTGGCCGGGCTTGAATCGGTGGATTGGGTGACATGGTATGACGACGATACACCGGAAAGACTCTTGGAGACGCTCAAGCCGAATATTCTGGTGAAAGGGGGTGATTACTCCAAGGAACAGGTGGTCGGCTGGGAAATCGTTGAGAGCTATGGTGGCGAAGTGAAGGCTTTGGATTTCCTCGATAATTGCTCCACAACTGCCATTGTTGAAAAAATCAAGAAGCAGTCGTAGAGCAGCGAGCCCGCTAACTATTTATCACTCTTTGTTATTTACCATCCTTTTGGCAGCAGAGTCCTCAACAGGTACCGTCTTTTCCATGACTTATCAATGGAAGGTGGTGGGGGCTCTCTCCAATATTCCCGCAACACCTCGTGCTCAAAGTTGAAAGAGCTGCGGCTGTGCCCGTAGCCATGGCCATACCATTGGAATTCCAGTTTCTTGCGTGCATCGACGGGAGTGTTGAACGACAGGTCCCTGTTTAAGCTGTGGTAAGACCGTTTGCGGTCAATATCCTGGCGCTCAATGCAGAAATATTTCTTAGGCAGATGAACGTGGATGGTTCCCTGATCCTTATGGAACTTAACAAACCGGAAATCCTCCGCTCCATAGTTTCCGGCGAATTCCTCATCATATCCAAACAGCTCAAAGAAGCGACCTCTTGAAAACAGGAAAATATTGGGGTGTCCTTTTTTCCAGGTGTTATTTTCAGGATTTTTACGCCAGAACTTATAAAGCCGCTTACCAATGCTCTTCAACTTAAGTAGTTTCTCTAAAGTGCTTTCAGGAAACTCATGATCCAGATCTGTGGCAATGACACTATCGGATTTTGCATATAAAACGCCAAGGTTGCGAGCCCCTGCCTGATTCCAGCGAATGTCTTTCTTAACCTTTAGCCATGTCAGGTTGAGTGGCAAATCAGGTATTTCATATTCTATGGGCGATCCATCATCCACGATGACAAAGTGAATTCGATCTAATAATTCTTTTGGGTAGGACGCATATTTTGTCAGTAGCTGGATCACGGAATCAGTAGTTTTCTGATTGCAGTAGAAATGCGTCACATAAGTCAGCTTAATGTGAGAATAACTTCGTTTATTTCCCGACACCTGATGCTGTCGGGTAGGGAAGAATAAGCTTAGAAGTCCATGTTCAAGCATGAGCTTCAGACTATCCAGCCCCAAAGATTCCTGTTCCAACACGTAAGGATTGCCTAGCCCCAGTGGCTTCTGGCGAGGAGCCCTGAACTGCTGGTAAATCTCTCTGCTGGCGAAGCAGTTTATGTCAGTCTGTTTGTTGTAAAAACGCTTATTGGAACGGTTGTTTTCAAGAGGCTCAAACTCATGCCAGGTTCGCCAAATGAATACAGGATGGGAGCAGCTTGTGCGTACTATTGCTCCAATTTCCTGTTCCTGGGTGTTGTTTACCATGACACCCGCCATTGCATGGTTGGCAGCCAGAATTTTAAGTATCTGGTCGGCAACTGACTGCTTGTCCGGAGAGTGGCAGATTTCGGTCCTGATGTTGGATGGTAGCGCGTGATTTCCCCATTCCGTCGCGGTTTCGGGAGTGAGAATAATATGGATGTCTAGCTTTTCTAATGCTTCTGAGGTGGTGACAACGTCGAGTATCGTTCGGATAGAGTTGTCGTGAGTTGTCGTCAGGTGGAGAAATATCAGGCGGTTTGATATAGAAGGTGCGGTGTTCTCAAAAGACATGTTTTCGCCAAAGCCAGAATGAAACCACGATCCATAAGCAGACCGTCAATGTTCTTGTGGCTATCAGCTGCTTATCGAACCATCGTAAGAGGGGCGACCCATTTGAGTGCGCCCCGGAAAAGCGATGCTAAAGGCACCGACTTTTCAGTGACTCAGTTTAGCCTTTGTTGTATGCGGCTACAGAATCCATGATCGCTTTGCGAGCTTCATCACTTCCTGCCCAACCTTCAACTTTTACCCATTTGCCGGGTTCGAGATCTTTGTAGTTTTCGAAAAAGTGCTCGATTTGTTTGATTAAAAGCTCGGGGAGATCGCTCGGTTCTTGGACTTTGCTGTACAGCGGAGTCAGTTTAGAGTGTGGAACAGCCAGTAGTTTATAGTCTTCGCCAGCTTCGTCGGTCATCTTCAGAACACCAACGGGGCGGCAGCGGATAACAGCACCAGCCTGAATCGGATACGGAGCGACGACCAGTACATCCAGGGGATCGCCGTCGTCAGACAGGGTGTGAGGAATGAAGCCGTAGTTGGCCGGGTAGAACATTGGGGTAGCCATGAAGCGGTCTACAACAACTGCACCTGAGTCTTTATCGATTTCATACTTGATCGGGCTGCTTTGGGCAGGGATTTCGACAACACAGTTAAAATCTTCAGGCAGGTCTTTACCGGCTGAAATATGTTCGAAGTTCATAATGTCCGATTTCCATTGAGTTCAAATTCGTGGCCCCAAATTATAGGCAGTTTGAACCCACAACTCCATGGCGGCATGCCAACAACTTGGGGAGCATATCAAATAGATGGCATCAGCCGGGCTGGTGAGTGCTACAGGCCAATCTGCTTGGCGATGATTTCTTTCATGATCTCGGTGGTCCCTCCGCCGATAGAAAGTATTCTGGCATCCCGATAGAGTCTCTCAACTACCGATTCCCGCATGTATCCCATGCCTCCGAAAATCTGCACAGCCTCGTAGGTCACCTGGTCTGCTACGTCAGTAGCAAAGTTCTTGGCCATGGAGACTTCTTTGATTGGATTTTTGCCTGCCTGAATGAGGTCGGTGGAATGGTAGGTATATTGACGTGCAATATCGATTTGCGTGGCCATGTCTACCAGCTTGTGCCGAATCACCTGGAATTTACCGATTGGCCGGCCGAAGGCTTCACGCTGTTTCACATAAGCCAGAGATTCTTCGTAGGCCATCTGGGCGGTCATGTAAGCCATCACGGACAAGGCGAGACGTTCCTTGAGAAAGTTGCTCATGATCGCCGGGAAACCGGCGTTTTCCGGTCCAATGAGATTGGAAGTGGGAACACTGCAGTCATCGAAGAACAATTCAGCAGTGTCGCTGGCCCACCAGCCCATTTTGTTGAGTTTGCGGCCGATGTGAAAACCGGGGGTTCCTTTTTCTATCAAGAGCAGGCTGATGCCACCATAACCTTCTCCTCCCGTGCGAACGGCGACGGTGTAGTAGTCTGCTCTGATACCGCTGGTGATGAAGGTTTTACTGCCGTTAACCTGATAGTGGTCACCGTCTTTCCTGGCGCGGGTCTTCAGGTTGGCGACATCAGATCCGCCGCCTGGTTCTGTAATGGCCAGAGCGGCGATTTTCTCGCCTTTCAGTACCTCTGTAATGACCTTGTTTTTCAGCTCCTGACTGCCCCAATGTTCGATTGGGGGAAGTGCAATATCAAGGGAGCCGAGGCTGGCGACAAAGCCGCCGGAAGTTGAGCGCATCAGTTCTTCACTGGCAGCGACTTTCATATACAGGTCATCTGCGCCGGTGCCGCCCCATTGTTCCGGGTGGCCTATGCCGAGAATACCTGCCTGACCGGCCAGTTGATATATCTCTCTGGGGAATTCATTGTTTTCCTCCCACTCTTGGATATGTGGCAGGACATGGCGTTTGATGAATTCGCGCACTGTGGAGCGTACAAGTTCGTGAGTTTCATTGAAGGGGGGCATGAGAGGCTCTTCTGCTTATTGTTTTCAATCAGCATAAGAGGTATTTGTCTCCCAAGCAAGCGCTTGGTTAGTGCGCATGTTGACACTATTTACGAAAGTTGTAGCCAGAGGAAAGGGGCAGCAGAATTAAGTGTGGCGGCGAGGTTGCTCTGAAATGAAGCTGGTCTGAATTAAGTGCGTGGAATTGCGGCGGTGATTGGCACCACCGCAAAGGCTTGGCTCTGCCGCAAAGGCATAGAGGAAGGGGTTATTCTGGCTTTTTGAAGGTTTTAACGCCTTCAGCCGTTCCCAGGAGCAATACATCAGCTGAGCGTTGCGCGAAAATTCCGTTAGTAACGACGCCGGTAATCTGGTTGATTTGAGCCTCAAGCTTTTTGGGCTCCATGATGCGAAGATTGAAAACATCAAGAATGATGTTGCCGTTATCTGTAACACAGCCTTCCCGGTAAACCGGATCGCCTCCAAGTTTAACCAGTTCGCGCGCAACATAGCTTCGAGCCATGGGAATTACTTCAACCGGAAGGGGAAAGGTGCCCAGAACATCCACCCATTTCGATTCGTCTGCAATGCAGATAAAGGTCTTGGCATTGGCAGCCACAATTTTTTCACGGGTCAGCGCAGCGCCGCCGCCTTTGATCAGTTCCAGTTGGTGATTGGATTCATCAGCGCCGTCGATATAAAACTCAAAACCTGCAATGGAATTCAGATCGTAGACGGGAATACCATGCTTCTTCAGCCGCTCAGCGGAAGCGTCAGAGCTCGCTACTGCGCCGTCAAAATGGTTTTTCAGCTCTGCCAGTGCATCAATAAAGTAGTTTGCTGTAGAGCCTGTGCCAATGCCCAGTACAGTGTCATTGTCCAGGTGAGGTTTTATGTATTCGATAGCCGCCATGGCGACGGCTTGCTTGAGTTGGTCTTGGTTCATGGTGCGCCCCGTGGTTAAATGCAGGCATTATAAACATCTGACGAGACTTCATACACCGCTAACCGTGACTAAATACTCCCGGATATTCACCTGTATAGCAGAGAATCTGTGACTTACTGTAGACGATCAGGGCGGATTCTGGATATTATTTGGCCCCCTTTCACCCAATTGTTTCTGAATACGTTATGCCCCACCGTTACATTAAAAAAATATTGGACGCTAAAGTCTACGACGTGGCGATTGAAACGCCATTGGACGATGCCCACCTGCTAAGCCATAGATTTCACAATCATGTGATGCTGAAACGAGAGGACCTTCAACCGGTCTTTTCGTTCAAGTTGCGTGGGGCATATAACAAACTAGCGCAGCTATCAGATGCTCAGAAGGCTACCGGTGTCATTGCCGCCTCGGCGGGAAATCATGCGCAGGGTCTGGCGCTGGCTGCGCAGAGGCTGGGAATTCGAGCGACGATCGTAATGCCGCAGACCACGCCGGAAATCAAGGTGAACTCGGTCAAGGCAAAAGGGGCCAAAGTGGTTCTCAAAGGCGATGCCTTTGATGAAGCTGCAGCTTATGCTGCCAAACTGGTGGAAGAAAAGGGATTCGTCTACATCCCGCCATACGACGATGAAGATGTAATCGCTGGCCAGGGAACTGTGGGTATGGAGATCATGTGGCAGCATACCTCGCCTATCCACGCAGTATTTGTTCCTGTTGGAGGCGGTGGTTTGATTGCCGGCGTTGCTGCCTACGTCAAATATCTACGCCCTGACGTCAAGGTGATTGGTGTAGAGCCTGAAGATTCGAACTGCCTGCAGACAGCTCTGAAAGCCGGGCGGCGCGCAAAGTTGAAGGAAGTGGGAATATTCGCCGATGGGGTGGCAGTTCGCCAGATTGGTAAGCTGCCTTGGGATATCTGCAAAGACCATGTTGATGAAGTGATTACCGTCACCACGGACGAGATCTGTGCCGCCATCAAGGATGTTTTTGAGGACACCCGGTCCATTGCTGAACCGGCTGGCGCGCTCTCCGTTGCCGGACTCAAGAAATATGTTACCCGTGAGCATATCCAGGATGAAAATCTGGTGGCGATTATCAGTGGCGCCAATATGAATTTTGATCGCCTGGGTTATATCACTGAAAGGACGGAGGTCGGCGAAGAGCGTGAAGCGATCCTGGCAGTGAAAATTCCTGAGCGCCCCGGTAGTTTTAAGCGATTTATCCAGGCTTTGAGCAAGCGCAATATTACGGAATTTAATTATCGTTATTCTAATCCTGATGAAGCCCAGATATTTGTGGGCGTTCAGATTCGTGAGGGTGAGCACGAGCGTCTTGAGCTCGTGGAGGCACTGGAAAAACACGATCTGCCGGTGTTGGATTTGACGGATAATGAAATGGCGAAAATGCATATTCGCCATATGGTGGGCGGTCACTCACCTAATCTGAACAATGAAAAAGTCTTTCGGTTTGAATTTCCTGAACGCCCTGGATCTTTGATGAAGTTCCTGATGTCGCTGGGGGCCCGGTGGAATATCTCAATGTTCCACTATCGCAACCATGGGGCAGCCTATAGCCGTGTCTTAATGGGGGCGCAAGTTGAGGATAAGGATATGAAAGAGTTTAAGCAGATGCTGGATACGGTCGGCTTCCGCTATTGGGAAGAGACAAATAACCCCGCTTATCGTTTATTTCTCGGGGCATGATCAGTAAATAAAAAACTGACGATAAAAAGTACACAAGTTTAGCAATCTTTTCTATACTTGATTGTTAAGACTTTTATGTAGTCGTCTGATAACTATAAATTTTGCGGTATCAACAAGAGCACAAGGCATTAGAGGCTCGAAGCTAGGAAATGTCGGGAGGAGTCCCGACGACATAAATAGCTGAAAACTAAAAAGTTAGGGGGAAAAATGAAACGCAAGCCTGACGTCATGGTCATGCTTGTGGTTGTGTTCTGCCTTGGGTTGGTGATCAGTGGATTTACCACCTTTGGCTACAACCAGGAGCGTGTTGATGCTCCTCTGGTTTCATCGATTGCCGATGATTCTCAGGAAGCAAATTAGACGTCTATCCGCCAATGCCGAATGGCAAGCAAAAGCCCGGAATGCACTGCAGACTGGGCTTTTGTCATTTATGGGGCGTCGTAAGGTTTGTCCGCTAACATCCGATATGTTGCATTACCTAGCGAAGCGGTAGAAGGCTCTGTCCGTGGCCACTCCGTGAAGTGCAATGTCCCATGGCTCACTTGGAAGTTCTTCCACCTGTTGGAAATCGTGTGCCAGTCCGACCAGCTTTGGTTTCTTGATTCGGGTCCTGATTGGCGCAAAGGTGCGGTCATAATAGCCTCCGCCCATCCCCAGCCGATTTCCCGTGGTATCGAATGCGACCAATGGAAAACAGATAACATTGAGTGCCCAGGCAGGCGTTCGCGAAGTGGTTCTCGGGTCGGGCTCAAAAATACCGTATTTATTTTTTCTTAGCCGCGTGTTGGCATCCAGCTTCAAGAACCAGAGACGGTTATGATGAATAGGATGGAGTACAGGTAGATATACGGCGTGATTGCGGTCCGATACTTTTTTTAGCCAAATGGCAGGAGATATTTCGCCGTCATTCGCAAAATACAACGCCCAGCGCTTTTGAAATCGTAAGTGGTGACGTTCGATCTGACGGGCGAGAAGTATTGATGCCTGTTTCTGTTGAATTGCGGACAGTGAGCGTCGCTTTTGTCGCATCTGGCGACGAATGGTGGTTTTGTTCATGAGCGTCTGTGAAAAATCCCTGAACGCGAAAAAACTCCCCGGAAGTGCCGCTGTCAGAAACGGCCCTTGAACCCTTTGGTTCAAGGAGGAGGCCTCTGTGATGAATTAGGCTTTCCCATCAATGTGGGACTTGCACACATCACCCGCAGGCGGCCGCCATAAATAAAATTCATCGGCTCGAGGACGCATCCAACTGGCCAACACTCTAGGGAGTCGGGCGCTAGTATAACGAATCCTTCAGCAAATTAAGATGGGGTTATTAAAATTAGTTTTATTTTTTTGTCAGCAGATTGAGATCGCGTCGATCAGGACAGGCTTTTCAGTGCTGTATCAATCTTGCTCTGCAAAGATTCAAGAGTGGTGTCGAATTTTGTCGATTTCTCACCCTCCTGCAACAGGTCGTGGGTCAGGTTCAGTGCTGCCATGACGGCAATTCTTTCTGTCCCATAGACCTTGCCGGATGAGCGGATCTCTTTCATCTTGTTGTCCAATACTCTTGCGGCCTGTTCGAGTTGGGCACGAGCTTCCGGGGGGCATGCCACCAGATACTCTTTTTCCAGAATATTGACGCTGACGGTGTTGGGAGTGGTGCTCATTAACGTTGCTCCAGTGCTTTCAGTCGGCTGATCATGGCTTCTATTTTGGAACGGGCCAGGTCATTTTTCTGTAATAATTGCATGCGCTCCTGCTGCCATTCTTCCTGCAATTCTCTCAGGGCATGGTTATCAGCTTCCAATTGTTTGCACTTATTGATAAGGCGATCAATCTTGTCGCTTAGCTGTTGCAGTTGGGACACTTCCATCAGGGGTTCCATTAAGAATTCTAACTACTTGAATTAACTATAAGAGAGGGTTGGAGGGTGGTCAATGTTGCAGACCCATTCTCTGCTAAGTGTCACTGGCGGCTGGTCCATTCGTGGAAGCATCACGGGCGCTCGTGGTAGCATTAGGTGGTTTATTGTTTGAGGAAAAGTTTTCATGTCACAACCCTATCATGCCTTACAGCAACTATTGGAAAAAATTAATGCGGAGGTCTCGCCAGCTTCTGTGCATGGGTTGTGGTGCGGTAGATTTGCTACCGGGGATACCCCGAAGAATAACCAGTGGTGGGATTACACCATGCGGATGGCCGGTTTGGCTGGAGAGGTCGACAATAATATCCTGGCGGCATTCCAGGCCGTGGCGGGTTTTGCTGAGGCCAATCTGCAGCAGGATAATTTTAGCTTTGAGCCCTGGTTACCAGCAGACAGCACAGAATGTTCACTTCGTGTGTCCGCGTTGGCGGATTGGTGTCGCGGGTTTATAGAAGGCCTGATCTCTGTAAAAGGCCCGGAACTGATGGAAAAGTCTCCTGAAGTAAAAGAAGTTGTGCAGGATTTGCTGGCGATCGGAGAGGTTGATTCAGAAGTTTCGGGGACAGATGAGGATGAAAGGCAGCTTCTTGAATTATCTGAGTTCGTTAAGGTGGCAGCCCTGAATTTATACCATGAGCTTGGAGTCGTATCCTCAGGACCCGGTGCTGCTGGTCATGGATCTACTTTGCATTAGCAATCTATTTTAGGCATTAGCCGTTGATGTTGAGCAATGGCCATTCATGTTTGGGCCGTCTTGGGTAACGCCTGCTATGTCCTGAAAGAGATGGTATGTCTTCAAATGTGGCGCGTCTTGAGAAAAGATAAAGATGTGGCCCGGTAATTTAAGGCTGTTAGAGGGAGTTACAGTCCAGTCGTCAGGTTATTGATGGAGTGAAACCAGAGTGCAGATTTCAGTAAGAGAATATCAGAAACGCCGCCGGCATTTATTGGATGCCATGGCTCCGAATAGTATTGCGATATTGCCTGCCGCACCGGTGCGTCCCCGCAATCGCGATGTAGAATACCCCTTTCGCCAGAACAGTGATTTTTACTATCTGAGCGGCTTACCTGAGCCTGATGCGGTCATCGTATTGATCCCGGAACGGGAGCATGGCGAGTCTATTCTTTTCTGCAAGGAAAAAGACCCGGATTTTGAACGCTGGAACGGAACACTGGTCGGGCAGGAAGATGCTATCAGCGAATTGCTGTTTGATGATGCATTTCCGATCAACGACATCGACGACATTTTGCCCGGACTGATGGAAGGACGTAACCGTGTATATTACAGCATGGGGCTGGATGAAAAGTTTGATCGCCATGTTATGGAATGGATCAATATTCTACGCAGCAAAGTTCGTAGCGGTGCGCATCCACCTGATGAGTTTGTTGCTCTGGAACATACCCTCCATGATATGCGGTTGTTTAAATCCCCCGCTGAAATCAAGGTGATGCGTCAGGCCGGTAAAATCAGTGCCAAGGCCCATTGTGAGGCAATGAAAATTTGTAAGCCCGGTCTCTATGAATACCAGCTTGAGGGGGCTATTCAGCATGTTTTCATGCAGGAAGGTGCCCGCTTTAATGCTTACCCATCGATTGTTGGTGGTGGAGCCAATGCCTGTGTGCTTCATTACATTACCAATAGCGCAAAATTAAAGTCTGGAGATCTGGTATTGATCGATGCCGGCTGTGAGCTTGACTGTTATGCCGCAGACATCACCCGAACCTTCCCTGTATCCGGCAAGTTCACCGCTGAGCAGAAAACCATCTACGAGATCGTGCTGGCGTCACAGTATGCAGCGATTGAAGAAGTCAAAGCGGGGCACCACTGGAATAATCCCCATGAAGCCGCGGTACGGGTGATTACGGAAGGATTGCTTGAAATCGGCCTGCTGCAGGGAGAACTCAAAGAACTGATAGAAACGGAAGCCTACAAGAAGTTCTATATGCACAGGACCGGCCATTGGCTTGGAATGGATGTCCATGATGTCGGTGACTATAAGATCGGAGGCGAATGGCGAGTGCTGGAGCCGGGTATGGTGATGACCGTTGAGCCGGGCATATACATCGCCCCTGAGCTTGAGGATATTGATGAACGCTGGCGAGGGATTGGTATTCGCATTGAAGACGATGTGCTGGTTACCAAGCAGGCTCCGGAAATATTTACCCGTGATGTCCCCAAAGACATTGATGATATTGAAGCTTTGATGCGCGGCAAATGATCACCGAACCCTATGATATTGTGATTGTCGGAGGAGGGCTGGTTGGGCTGAGCCTGGCACTGGCCTTAGGACAATCCCAGTCAAAGACTTCCCAGCGCCTCAAAGTCGCGGTCATTGAACCCTATCCGATGATGTCGGCGGACCAATCCGCGAACCCAAGTTTTGATGCAAGATCTACAGCTCTTTCCTACAGTACCGAGCGAATATACCGCCGACTGGGAATCTGGGATGGAGTAGTGTCCAGTGCAGCGGCTATCCGTCGGATTCATGTTTCTGATAAAGGTCAGTGGGGAGCGACCCGGTTGGTCGCTTCCGAGCAGGGAATGGATTGCTATGGCTATGTGGTTCCCAATGAAGTGTTGGGCAGAAACCTGTATCGGGCTTTTCATCAGCAGCGGCAGGTTGAGTTAGTTGCCTCATTAAAGGTCAGCTCCATGGTGGCGCAGTCCGGGGGGTATCTGCTGACTCTCGGTGATTCCAGTGATATTCCCTCAAGACAGCTGTCGGCACGCTTGGTTGTCGTCACTGATGGAGGACGCTCAAATCTGGCTGAGCAACTGGGAATATCCTATAAGGTTTCCGATTATCATCAGCATGCGGTCATTGCCAATATTGGACTTTCACGGTCACATGAAGAAATCGCCTATGAGCGCTTCACCGGTGAGGGGGCAATGGCTCTACTTCCCTTGGCGGACTACATATCTCCACCTGGCGGCGAAAATGATGTTTCTGATTCGACGATGGGTCTGGCGGGTAAAAGGGAATTTCGTTCAGCTTTGGTCTGGACCGTGCCCTCACGTCAGGCTCCCGGTCTGCTGGAAATCAGCGATGCGGATTTTCTGGCGCGCTTGCAGAAGGTGTTCGGTCATCGGGCCGGTCGTTTTATCAGGGTAGGGGAGCGCCATACTTATCCTTTGCAGCTGAAAACGGCTTCTGAGCAATTTCGGCAAGGGTTGGTGTTGTTAGGGAACTCTGCTCACACCCTGCATCCGGTAGCGGGCCAGGGATACAATCTGGCGCTAAGGGATGCCATGACGCTGGCTGAATGCATCCGGCAGACTACAACAGTTGAACAGGTTGGTTCACTGGAAGTGCTGAATCACTATTTCGAAATGCAGAGGGCTGATCAGGCGAGAACCATTATGGGGAGTGATGGATTGCTGAAACTGTTCGGATCGAAGGCCTCCTGGATACGACAGGCAAGGAGTTTAGGGTTGGTGAGTCTTAACTTGCTGGGGTTGGCAAAAGAACAGTTTACTGAAGTGGCCATGGGAGTTTCCGGTGTGGCGAGAGAATGGCGATGAGCGCAGCTGACGTATTAAGTGAAACAAGAGTCTTTGATATTGTTGTGGTCGGTGGTGGATTGGTCGGAGCTGCGACTGCCATAGGGGCTGCTCGTCTGGGTTATCGTGTTGCCGTTCTGGACCCGACCGGATGTCAGGCCAAGAAAAGTGGCCCTCTTGGCAGCGATGTTAAATCCTTTGATTTGCGGGTCAGCGCGCTGACCCGGGCGTCTCAGCGATTATTGGATTCACTGGGATGCTGGGAACCGGTGGTTCCTTTCATTCAACACTACGTGCAGATGGATGTCTGGGACGCTGAAGGTTCTGGGCGTATTCATTTTTCTGCATCGGAAGTGTTTGAGGATGACCTCGGGTGTATTGTGGAAAATAGTCGGGTGTTGAGCAGCTTGTACTCCGAGCTGGTCCACACCGATAATATTGAAGTCATACCAGCTTCTCTGGAAAGTCTACAGGTGAATGGCAGTGTTAGTATTGTGGCCGAAGGGCATCACATTACCGCTTCTCTGCTAATAGGAGCCGATGGTGCACTTTCCAGAACGCGGCAGCTGCTGTCGCTTCCTACCCGTGAATGGGATTATGGTCAGGAGGCCATTGTTGCCACTATTCAAACTGAGCAGTCACACGAGAGCGTGGCCCGGCAGCGGTTCCTGCAATCTGGCCCGTTAGCCCTGTTGCCGTTACACGACAGAGAAGGTTCAGATAAATATTGCTCTATTGTCTGGTCGGTTGATCAGGAAAGGTGTCGCGAGCTTTATGATTTGGATGATGATTCATTCAAAGAACAATTGGCCCAGGCCTCTGAGTGGGTTCTCGGGAAAGTTGTGAATATCGGTCCAAGAGCAAAATTTCCATTGATTCAACGGCATGCAAAACACTATATCGCTTCCAATAGCCTGTTAGTCGGAGATGCTGCACATACGATTCACCCTCTTGCCGGGCAGGGGGTCAACCTCGGCTTTCAGGATGTCAGAGTGTTGCTGGAAGAGTTGGAGCGGGCCAAATCCCGACGCTTGAAGCCGGGAGAGACCGAAGTATTAAAGCGGTATCAGCGACGGCGCCAGCCGGAAAATCTGGCAATGATGGCCGCTATGGAAAGTTTTAAGCGGGGCTTTACCTCTACCAATCCGGTGGTCAGCTGGTTGAGGAATGAAGGGATGAATCGGGTGAACGCTTTGTTGCCGGTAAAAAAAGCCATTATTCGTCAGGCGATGGGGCTTTAGCGGGGCAAACTCTCTGCTGTTGTTGGCTACAGATAGAGTCGACCCAGAAGTGCTGGTACAACCGTTTCTACCCGTAGTATTCGAGAGCCCAGGCTGAAGCTCTGGCAGCCTGCTTCCTGTAATTTACCAACTTCATAAGGGGTAAACCCACCTTCCGGGCCAATGGCGAGTACCATTGATGCCGGTGTTTCCGGGATTCCTTTTTCGCTTCCGGGATGAGCTACCCAGGCGCTGTGGCCCTGGATAATGCCGGGTAGTTCGTCTTCCACGAACGGCTTGAAGCGTTTTTTCTGTTCTATGCGGGGAACTATGGTGTCGCCTGACTGCTCCAAGCCAAGAAGGCAGTGATGACGCAGAGTTTCAGCCTCAAGCCATGGCGTTTGCCAATAGCTTTTTTCGACTTTGTAGGCATTCAGGAGAATCAGGTGCTTGACTCCTAAGGCTGCAATATTTTCGATCACCCGCCTCATCATCTTCGGTCTTGGAAGAGCAAGAATCAGGGTTAAATCCAACTCAGGAGGAGGGGGGGCTGTTAATGTGACGGCAAGGTCGTAGCCCGCAGAGGTGTGCTTCAGCACTTCCGCCGATCCCATTTTGCCCCCAAGCTGACCAACCTTGAGGGAGTCTTTCGGCTGCAGTTTAAGCACGGACGTAATGTGACGGGACCTGCGATCATCGGAAGGTAAATGCAGTATCCCGTCTGCAGAAAGTTCTTCCGCAGCGAATAGCAGAAAGTTCACGACTCAGCGGAATCCTGAGGCTGTGGGCTTACCGTCAACCAGCGGCAGCAGAAAACGCCTGCTTCAAACAACAGCCACATGGGGACCGCCAACAGTGTTTGCGAAATCACGTCAGGCGGGGTCAGCAGCATACCGAATACAAAGCATGCGACAATGACATAGGGGCGTTTTTCCCTGAGGCTGTCTGCTGTGGTGATGCCCGCTTTTACCATCAACATGGTGGCAATGGGAATCTCAAAAGCGATACCAAAGGCAAAGAAAAGCTTAAGTACAAAATCCAGATAGCTGTTGATGTCGGTCATCATGGAGACGCCTTCCGGGCTGGCGCCGGCAAAAAAGGCAAAAGCCAAGGGAAAGACGACAAAATAGGCGAATGCCACTCCCAGGTAAAACAGCATAACGCTGCTCACCAGCATCGGGATGGCAAGCCGTTTCTCGTGCCGGTAAAGTGCCGGCGCGATAAAGCTCCAGATTTGGTAAAGAATGTATGGGACAGCGAGAAATATCGCCAATACCAGCGTCAGCTTAAACGGTGCCAGAAACGGTGAGGCGACCTGCGTGGCAATCATGGTAGCGCCTTCGGGCAGTGCTGCGCGCAAAGGTTTCGAAAGTATCCCGTAAAGATCGTTGGCAAAGGCAAACAGCGGGGCAAATACAATCAATACCGCGGCGACGATTTTCAGCAGACGGTTTCGCAGCTCTACCAGATGCTCAATCAATGGCTGCTCGGTCAGATTTTCTTCAGACTCTGGCATAGGGGATTCAGGGGCACTCATAAATTTGAAGAGCTGGATGGCTGGTCGGGTTTCTTGTCAGCAGAAGTCTCTGGCTTTTCAACCATATGTTCGAACTTCTTGGCTTTAGAGAGGGCGTCATCGACGGTTTTCTGGATTTTTTCCAGGCCGAGAGTGTCCCCCTCCTTGCGTAGTTTTTCGCGTAACTCATCTGCTTTGAGCTGGCGGTCAATTTCCTGGGTCATCTGGCTGACCATGCGGCGCATCTTGCCGACCCAGCGACCTGTGGTCCGGGCGGCGTGGGGAAGGCGCTCAGGCCCCAATACCAGCAATGCGATAACGCCAACTACCAGCAATTCGGCAAAGCCAATGTCGAACATATAGCTGCTCTGTCTGTAATGGAAAATGATTGTTGGAAATCAGTGCAAAGCTGAAATCAGCTTTGCTTGGTCTCAGTGGTACTTTCGCGCTGTGCGGTACCCTCGATCACTTTCTCATCAGCTTTTTTCTGCTCAAGCTTGGGGTCTTCCTGATGATCCTTGTTGTCCTTGCTTTCATCATTCATGGCATTTTTAAAGCCTTTGATGGCGCTGCCCAGGTCTCCGCCGATGTTCTTCAGCTTCTTGGTCCCGAACAGCAGAACCACAATCACAAGAACGATGAGTAATTGCCACATGGAAATGCCCATGGTGTTGCTCCTCAATATTAACTAAAAACTTCTCAATTCTTTCAGTATTCAGGCTTCTCGCGATCATTTCTTGGTTCGCGAGGCTTTTTCCTCAAGGCCTGACAGATCAAACCGGCGAGCCAGTTCGTCCAGTACCGCCTGAGGTTCAATATCCAGATGACTCAACATGACCAGGGAATGAAACCACAGATCAGCGGTCTCGTAGACCAGGTCCCTGGTTTCACCTGTACGCTCAGCATCCTTTGCTGCCAGGATGGTTTCGGTGCATTCCTCGCCGACCTTTTCCAGAATCTTGTTGATTCCTTTGGCATAAAGGCTGGCGACGTAGCTGGAATCTGGTGAGGCATTCTTGCGAGCTTCCAGAACATGCCCCAGTTCAGTCAATATACTACTCATAATCAGTGTCGTCGTACCGCGGGGGTATCAATGTATTTCATCATTATGACAATCTGAAGTCATGTTAACGGGGATTCTTCTCCGGCGCCAGCTTCTACAGATGGCAGACAACGCATAATACATACCATGTGCGCTATTGCCTATTTTCCGTAGATGTCTTTGGGTGATTTGAGGACATCCGCGTTGACTTTCCAGTCGTCACCTTCCAGGGAGCGGAAAAAACAATTGTTGCGTCCGGTGTGGCAGGCTATGCCTCCTATCTGATTGACCTTCAGAAGCAGAGTGTCGCCATCGCAGTCTAGCAATATGTCGTGAATTTTCTGTACATGGCCCGATGCTTCCCCTTTGTGCCAGAGCTTTTGCCTGGAGCGGGACCAGTAAACAGCTTCCCTGCGCTCAATGGTTTCCTGCAGGGAGTCCGCATTCATCCAGGCCATCATCAGTACGGTGCCGGTCTCAGCATCCTGGGCTATAGCGGGAATCAGTCCGTCTTCATTCCATTTGATTTCGTCCCACAGGGGCGCGTTTTTCATTCTTTCTTGCTCTCTATCAAAAATACACACTTCATTAATAGGCAGCTCAGACCAGGTTAGGCCGTCAGATTATTTAGGACGGGCTACCAGATAAATGCCTACGGTGCTGAGTGCCCAAACACTCCAGTGGATATCCTGCAGCACAACTGAAGGTTGGCTGAAAGCCAGATATCCAGCCACTCCCAGTGTAACACTTCCGAGCCAGAAATCTTTTCTCTGCTGTTTATCCTTGGCCAATGCCCGGTTTAAGGCATCCAGGCTGTTCTGGTTGGCCCGGTTATAGCGGTCAAGGTGGCGAAGTTGATCAACCGCTTCATAGAGGACCTGCGGCAGCTCGGGGGTTTGTTCCAGCCAGTTCGGTAACTGTTGCTTGATGGCTTTGAACAGGCCGGGGGGAGCCACCCGTTGCCGCATCCAGTTTTCCAGATAGGGATGGGCGGTACTCCAGAGATCAAGGTCCGGATACAGTTGTCGTCCCAAGCCTTCAATATTCAGCAGTGTCTTCTGAAGCAATACCAACTGTGGCTGGACTTCCATATCGAAGCGCCTTGCTGTCTGGAACAAGCGGAGAAGAAACTGGCCAAAGGAAATATCTTTCAGCGGCTTTTCGAATATGGGTTCGCAGACGGTGCGTATCGCTGCTTCGAATTCATTGACCTTGGTATGTTCCGGGACCCAGCCGGATGAGACATGCAAAGCCGCCACCTGGCGGTAGTCCCGTTTGAAAAAAGCCAAAAGGTTTCGTGCCAGATAGCTCTGGTCTTCCTGTGTCAGGGTGCCCACGATGCCGCAGTCGATGGCGATATACCGTGGGTCAGCGGGGTTGCTGATATCCACAAAAATATTGCCGGGGTGCATGTCCGCGTGGAAAAAACTGTCCCTGAAAACCTGGGTAAAGAATATCTCTACGCCTCTTTCAGCCAGGAGTTTGAGATTCACTCCAGCCTTTTTAAGAGACTCCACTTCTGCAATGGGGATTCCATAGATGCGTTCCATCACCAACACACGTTGGGAGGTATAGTCCCAATACACTTCCGGAATATAGATCAGGTTTGAATTGGCAAAATTGCGTTTTAGCTGCGAGGTGTTGGCTGCCTCCCGTTGTAAATCCAGTTCGTCGATGATGGTGTGTTCATAGTCTTCCACCACTTCAACCGGGTGAAGCCGTTTGCCGTCTTCCCAGTAGGTTTCCACCAGATTGGCAAACATCAGCATTAAGGCAATATCGATGCGAATAACTTTCTCAATATCAGGGCGGATAACCTTAACGACTACATCCTGACCGGTTTTGAGCCTTGCCGTATGGACCTGGGCGATGGACGCTGAGGCCATCGGTTGTGCTTCAAAGTTGTCAAATACCTGATCAACAGGCGCTTTCAGGGATTTCTGGATGATGGCAATGGCCTGTTCGCCCGGAAATGGAGGGACACGATCCTGAAGGTTCTTAAGCTCGTTGGCCAGGTCTTCCGGCAGCAGGTCCCTACGGGTCGACAAGATTTGCCCGAACTTAACGAAAATCGGTCCCAATTGCTCCAAAGCCTTTCGCAAACGCTCTCCGCGACTCATTTTGGGACGTGGGAAGAAGTGCCAGGGGGCGAATAGGAATAAGAGCCTGAGTGGCAGGGGCAAAGCGGTTAAGGGAGCAAACTCATCCAGTCGATAACGGCAGATGACCCAGATAATGCTGATAAAACGATACAGTCTTCTCACTGCTGATCTTCTATATTGCGTTGTTGTGTGTTGCTTTCCAGTCGGCGGATGCGGGCCTCCAGGCGGTCCAGGGTCATGCGGGCCTGTTCAACCTGCTCTGACCAGTATTCCGCCTCGTCCTTGTTCGGGAGTGATTGGGTTTCGTGGTGGATGTATTCCTCAGCGTCAGCCAAAAAACTGCGCCTTACATGGCTCAACCAGCTTCCGATACCTCTGGCGCCCTTGCCAATCAGATGGGCGGGCACATCTCCCATCACATCTGCCAGCTTCGCATCCCAGTCAACCTCCAGGTTGGCCAGTGTGGCCGCCAGTTGCTGGGCGAGGCTGACGTCCCCGCTCAGATCTAGTCCCTCGGCCTGATGGTCTCCTTGCAGATAACGGAGGAATGCGCCGGGGGATCCTGCAATCGATAAATCATTGTCATCGTCCCGCGCGACTGCGACTCTTACCGGATAGCCAAGTCCGAAATAGAGTTGCAGCTGAAAGGGCAGTACCTCAACGGAAACCCACCTGCCACTGAGCTTTTCCAATCTGTGGGTGCTGGCTGCGTCGAGGGAAATCACCTGATTGGCGACTTCCTCCAACGCCAGAGACAGAGCTGAAAGCAGAGTTGGAGAAATGGTCATTCCTTGCTCAGGCCTTAATTCCGGTGTGCAGCGCGACAATCCCGCCGGTCAGGTTGTAGTACTTGCAGAGACTTAAGCCTGCTTCTTCCATCATGCCTTTCAGGGTTTCCTGGTCAGGATGCATCCGGATGGACTCTGCCAGATAACGATAGCTTTCGCTGTCGTTGGCGACCAGTTGCCCGATCATGGGAAGGGCTGTGAAGGAGTAAGTGTCATAGGCCTTGGTCAGCAGGGGATTTTCCGGTTTGGAAAATTCCAGCACCAAGAGACGTCCGCCGGGTTTGAGCACTCTGGCCATATCGGCCAAGGCGGTATCTTTATTGGTGACGTTGCGTAATCCAAAGGCAATGGTGATGCAATCAAACGTATTGTCAGGAAACGGGAGCGCTTCGGCATTGGCCTGCACAAATTCTATTTGTCCGCCAAACCCTTCGTCGGTTAACCGGTCGCGTCCCACCTCAAGCATGGAAGCATTGATATCGGCCAGTACCACACGTCCAGTCGGCCCCACGATACGTGCGAATTTCTTCGCCAGATCTCCGGTTCCACCGGCAATATCCAAAACCGCATGTCCGGCTCTTACACCGCTTTTGTCGATTGTGAAGCGCTTCCACAGTCGATGGATACCCAGTGACATCAGGTCATTCATAATGTCGTATTTGCTGGCGACGGAGTCGAACACCTTGGCGACGTGTGACTCCTTCTCTTTGGCAGGTACTTCCTTGTAGCCAAAATGTGTGGTGTTTTGGTCGGCCATGGACCCTCTCCTAATGCAATGATGGACGGTATTCTACTCATCTCGTTAAGAAAGTCCTACCCGCAATCGCAGAGAGAGAATATATAGTGCTAATCCGGGTGCAGATTCCCGTCAATATACTGTTATTGAGCGTCTTATGAGCTAAAGGCGGCCGTCATTGACACTGAGTGAGGACGTGAGGAAATTGATGGGGTAATATCCGCACATTATTCAAGAACGAACACTAGTGAAAGGTTGTAAGACATGTCGGTGATTGAAATAACCCGTGACCACACCATGGATATCGAGCACGCCAAGGAAACTGCCAATGAACTGGCAGTCAGCCTGTCAGAACGGTTTAGCGTTGACTATCAGTGGCAGGATAACGTGCTGAAGTTCAAGCGTTCGGGAATCAAGGGGCAGCTTGAAGTGACTCCCGGAAAGCTCCATATCCGCCTCGAGCTGGGATTGCTGGTGCGACCTTTCAAAGATCGTATTGAACAGGAGGTTCACAATCATCTGGATAATATGGATGGGGTGGTTTGACCTGAATCAGAGGCATCCGGATCGATGGTGGTCCGGATTGTGATGATTGTGAATACCAAGCAAGAGCCTGTCAGAGTGTGCAGGCTCTTGGTGCCATTAAGTCGCAAATGGTGTTTCATGACCGGCATATATTCTCTGTAGAATATCGCGTTCCCGCAAGACAATGCTATCCAGTAACGATTTCACTCCCCCGATTTCCTTGAAAGCTTTCATCCCCCTGACCAGGAACTGATGCAGTTGGCCCAGACCGGCCATTTCCGCCGCGCCTTGTGTGATTGAAAGGCTGAAGCTCAGGAAACGGCTTTTTACGTATTTTTCAAGTTCTTCACCAGAGCTTTGTATCAGATGAATCTGATGCTCCCTGACGGAAAGATTGTCACATCGGCGAAAGGCTTCGGCGTAAGTCGTCTCGGTTATTTCTTTTACGTTCATTTCCTCGGCTAACACCACCGCCATGTGCTCATCCAGCTTCTGGGTCAGCAGGTTGAGTTCGATCAGGTTGGCAACGGTGCCCAACGCCTGGTCTGGAAGAAGCTTGACCATTTTGGGAAATATACGCTCCAAATCTGCGTCCCGTTGGGTGAACTCTTTGGGGGAATATAAATCCTTCAATAGAAACTCCAGGGCATCGTGATACTGCGGAGTTGCATAGAGATCGTGATGGGTTCTTTTCAGCCGGGTGATCTGCCAATCGCCAAGGTAATCGATGAACTCCCCCAGCGGATGTAGATCCCGTTGCTTGCGATATTCATTGTATTCCAGAAGTAACTGCTGAAGTCTTCGGGTATGGGGGGTCTTGGCTTGTACACTCAGCAGCTTTTCTTTGGACATCGGATCTCAGTAGGTTGGTTAAAGATTCATTTGGGAAACCGCAGGCGTATATGTTGCCTGCGCAGCAGGAGTGTAACCGAGAAAGTCTAGGTACGCCTACCTAGAGCAGGCTGCCGCGCACTGTAAAGCGCGCACTTTAAAGAAAGTCAGCTTGCGTTTACCTTTGCATGAAGCTCAGGCAGGTGCGCAAGAGAGGGCACCCACTCCTGGCTGTCCAGGGTGACAAAGTGACTGGTTGCACCCGTCTCAATGATGCGAATGGCGTTGGCCGAGTGCTCTGCGCTTTTCAGCATGGCTTCGCGATCAAGGATGCGATCTATTTTAGGGATCAGAATTGTTCCGTGACGCATGTGCTTATAGGCATCAGGCCCGGTTTTCTCCATCCATGCGATGATGTTTTCAATGTTTCGCACGATGGTCAGGTGGTCTCTGGTCGCGGCAAACAGTTTGTCCAGCAAAGCCCTTTTTCTGGGATTGATTTTGCCGAAGAAGGTCTGTCCGTAAGCGGTTGACGGGGCTGAGTTGATCAGGCGAATGACCCAGGGCCACATACCATGGCTGACCGGATCCAGCAGGACACTGACCAGTGGATGTAGTTTCCCCTGTGGGAGTACCGGGGCTTCCAACACCACATCAATATCCTTAAACAGCTCCGGGCGTTGTAACATGGCTTCCATGATCACAGCACCGCCACGGCTGTGTCCGTGAACTCTGATTCTCTTAGTTGAAGGCAGGTTCTCGATGGTTTGGTTGAGAATGGAAGCGTCATATTCGATCGTGGCTTCCAGATATTTGATTGGTTTTTGCCAGGGGGCTTCCACCACCGTCGGACCGCTGACTGGAATGTGGTAGTTGCTGCAGGTCAGCAATATAAGCTCAGTATCGGGAGCCTGGTAGGTTTGGGTAAAGTAACAGTGGTTTTCCAGGAATCCGTGAACACCTATCACTGTATTTTCGGCAGGTGCACTGTGGTTTCTGACAGAGGCTGCGCCTTTGCCTATAGAATAAACCCGCCCGGAGAACATTTCGGTATACGCGGGGTCAATCGGACGCAATAACTTTCGTGCATGAATGGCTTTCATTGAGTTGTACTCCCAGTCTGCCTATGCCCCCGTTTTTTACCCAGTATATTCCCTAACCATAATAATGTGGATTTTGGGAGCCCGGGACGGGATTATCGTTATTCTTTGTAGTATTCGGGGCACTCGACAAAGGTCTGAAACAAACCTTCGGATAATAGACATCCCCGATTGGTCCTTTCATCATGCCATATAATACAAGCGGATAATGCTTGGCAGGGCCATCCTGGCAGTAGTTGATTACCCGATTATAGGTCTGGGTATGTGGGATGATTGTAACATTTTGTAATCTCCTGGTAACCGTCCTGTAAATCGACGGTCACCAGGAATTCACGCTATCATCACAGGGATGCAATAATTCAGTGGGTACTGCAACCAAGTTATTTTCTATGAGTGATACATCCTTTGAACCTGTCAACGGTGTCGATGCGGCCTGGCTGCGGCTGGATCGCCCCACCAATAATATGGTCATTACCGCAATGGCCGTGGTTGAGCCAATAAAATTCAGCAAGTTCAAGGAACTCGTACGTACCCGCTTTCTGACATTTTCTCGTTTTCTCAAGGTGCCCAGGAGTCACTCAGGTGTCTATCTCTGGGAGCCTGCACAACACTTTTCCCTGGATTACCATGTTCGCCGTGTGGCATTGCCGGAGCCGGCAGACAAGAAAACCCTGCAGGAGTTTATTGGAGAGCAGATGAGCACTCCTCTGGATCCCACCAAGCCCATGTGGCAGTTCGTTCTGGTGGAGAATTACCAGGGACAGCATGTGGCGGTGATGCGTGTGCACCACAGTTATGCAGATGGGCTGTCCCTGGCGGCCGTATTCGGCAGCATATCTGATCAGACTCCCAATATAGATCCTTTCCCGGGGCAGGAGTCTGTTAAAGGCACTCAGCAGGCCAGACAGGCTCTTAGTTTCGGCATAGAAAGTCTGGCGCGAGCGGTAGAGAAGTGTACCCGACTCAGCTATCGGCTGACGGAAGAAGGGCGGCAAATGCTGCAGAATTCAGAATATGCGATGGATACCATTCGCAGTGGTCTGAATGGTGCGGCAGAATTGGCCAAGCTCGCAGCCCTGCCTTCTGACAATGCGCGATCTTTACGGCGTAGTCTTGGTGTCATGAAATCCTGTAGCTGGTCCGAAGCTATTCCCCTGACGGACTTTAAACAAGTGGCCCAGAGTTTTGGCTGCACTATTAATGATGTGCTGCTGGCCTGTGTCAGTGGTGGACTGCGTCAGTTATTGGTCGAGCGGGAAGATGATGTGGATGAGCTCCGGGTACATGCCACGCTCCCGGTCAACCTAAGGCCCTTGGAAACCCGAGCCGGGCGAGTGCAACTGCATGAACTGGGAAATCAATTCGGTACCGTCTTTGTGCCGCTGGCGGCTCAAATCGGCAATCCGGTAGAGCGGTTGTATAAGGTCAAACATGACATGATGGCCTTGAAGGAATCTATGCAGCCAACCCTCTCGCACACTTTATTGGCAGCGATTGGCCTGGTGCCGCAAGGGGTGCAGGAGTCGTTGCTGGAATTGTTCAGCAATAAGACCTCCATGGTGCTTTCTAATGTTCCGGCGGCCAGACGGGCGCGTTATCTGGCTGGAAGTCAGGTGAAGGAACTGATGTTCTGGGTGCCTCAGGCGGGGGACATTGGTCTGGGGCTGAGTCTTCTGAGTTACAACGGTGGCGTCCAGATCGGTATCAATGTGGACCGCGAGTTGATTGATGAACCTGAAGATTTGATCAATGCGATTGTCGCCTCTTTTGAGGAGTACAAGTCTCTCACCAGTATGGCGGCATCCACCAACCCCAAATACCGGAAACGTCGCTCCTGAGTTCTATGCTCCGGAGCTTCCTTAGCTTCCTTAGCTTCCTTTCTTTGGGGTTTCCTCTCCTTTAACAATTGCCAAGTTGATCAACGTATTTTTGCGCATGCTCTTTAGTATGCCTGAGTAAGAATATGTTGAGTTTTGTAACGGAATAACAATGAACCTGGCACGTATCAGTTCGACATCGCTTACCAAATTTGCATTCGCAGTTGCTGTTCCCTTGATGATGATGGGCTGTGAAGAGCTGGAAAATAAACCCAAAACCCCCTTGGTAATAGGCGATCCATTTTTCCTGCAAGGCAATACGATCGGAACTGAAAGTTCCTTGAATCGTGGTGATGCCAGAATTTCCATTGGCTATACCGCCGATACTGCCGCTTCTACCTTTTTGGATGCGCTGGAACAGGATAACAAAGGCGAATTCATCCCTTATCGGGGGATCGAGTGGCGATACCAGAGTGCCGAACAGTACTACACGGAAAAAAATGCCAACTATCGATTGATGATGCCAAACAAGTCGCTCAAGACATTCATGACCTTGAACACCCAGGAAGTCGCTTTGGGTCTGTTTACCCCGATCGGGAAGTTGCCGGAAAGCGATACCGATACCGTGACGCCGCCGGATTTGACTGACGGTAACTACACCTGCATACGACTGGAAGATCAGCGGGATGGCGATGGCGACCTGATTGAAGATGGTCCCATGGAAGTCCACTCGTACAGCGCTCAGTTTGTCGATGCGGACAATCTCTCGATGACCAAAACCACGCCGGGGACGGGTGATCCTGCAAAACTGTTTGGGTACGGGTTCACCAGAAATAAAGTCCTCGAAGTGACTGATGCCTCGTCAGACGGATACTGGAAAGGGGTGTTTGAGCCAGTTATCGATAATAGCTGTGACAAGATTCTTTTAGAGGACGAGTTTGGAACAGAGTATTTCCAGGTGCCATATCTGGGAGGCTGCCCGATCGAAGTTAAAGCATTTGGCGGGGCTTCGAGCGACGGTAGTGTTGTGCATTTTTCGCAGGTGGCATACGTAGAGCGGAAAATTAATGAGGATCTGTTTGCCGGTACTTGTCCTGACACTGATCCGGGGTGCGGATATCCACCGAACCCGGTGGAACCGGTATCCGCTATTCAGCCATTGAATAAAGCCTGGAAAAAACGTCTTAACTGGAATGTCTGCATTCGCAATACTTCCGGGGGGATGTCGAACAGCAAAATATCAGGAACCTACTGGATGGGGACGTTATACCAGGATTCCATCGAAGGCTCTCTGATTCTCAGTGAGTATACGGCCGATGGTGCCGGGTCAGGCATTAATCGCCAGACCCTGGTCACCAATGATGTTGCCTTGCGGGAAGAGCGTCTGGACTACAACGTGGACAGCGATGGGGAGCTGACGATCAACGGGCGATACGGAGTCGTCAGCTCGGATGGTGCTCTCTTTGTGTATGATGCCAGTCAGCCTGCCCGGGATATTGCAGCGATCACCATTGGGCTTCTTAAATACCGGTAACTTCCTGGATACCAGCAACTTGCTAGATACCGCTAGTGTCCAAAATACCGGCAGCTTTTAAAGTTCCGGTAAATCCCAAAATGTTGGCGGCCTCCAAGGTTTAGAGGCTCAGCCAGTATTTGTCAGGAATAGCGTTGGTCTCGGCACTCAGGGATTCGTTCTTTTCGATCTTGAAAACTGTGCGCCCTTCCATTTTTTGGAGAGAGTCTTTCACCAGGGGATGGTTATTGAAAAACTCCAGAAAGCCGTCGTAATGGGTACTGAACGCTTTGTTCAGCAGGTCGATCAGGTCCTGGCGTGTGGGTGAGACGAAATAAAACATGGGAAGCTTGTACACCACGAGCAATTTATCATCCACCAACATGTTCTTGTCGGTACAGACATAATTTTCATCCAGCTTGCAGCGACTGGCCAGTTCTCCATAGGGTTCGATAATTGAGCGGGGGAACAGGTCCGCGCGGTTGCTGTCGATCATCTTAAAAATATTGTCGAAGCTTGGGCTGGTCTGCATCCTGGTAAATCCGCCGCCTACCAGAATCGGTATGTCACCCCAGCCCTGACCCTGCACCAGCGTCATGGCTTTCAGATCGTCGACTGACATGCCCTTGGACAGTTTGCCGCTGATTTGCTTATTGGTGATAAACACCCGATGGCCCAGTAATCCCCGCAAAATTGGATAACGAATGGGGGTTACCCGTTGCTCAATGTCTGCGGTGGCCCCCAGCCAGTCGATATCATATTTTCCTTCTTTGAGCTGTAACTCTTTGCGGGTTTGGGCTCCGGAAGGTTTGTAGGGGATCAGATTGGCCGTTTCCCCGGAACTTTCGATCAGATACTTCAGTAGATCTATCGAGTATTGATCCAGTACGGAGCCTTCCCGGGCTTCTGCGTGGCGGACGTCTATGGCTTGCGCAGACAGGCTGAAAAGCGTCAGTAGAATGGCTGTCCAGTAATACAAACGATCGTTCATGATTCGACCCCTTATGGTTGTTATGAGTCCTGTTCAATGAATGTTGGCGCTGTGCATTTTCTGTTCAGTAATTGAGTATAGATAACTTCCCTTGTATTGCCGACCCGTGGGAATGTGTCCCTAAGCGGCGAGAACTTTACAAGAAAGCGACAAAAATCTGTGCATTTTTTATCTAATGATAATTTTTTGTCTATTCTTAAAGTTACCGGTGAATTCCTATTCAGATCACCCAAATTAACAATCGTCTAAATACCTGATTATCCGGGTACCTTTAGTAGTGGTGAGGAACGTCATGCTCAGGAGCATCAAGTTTCAATTTATTAGTCAAATTGTTGTGGTCGTCACATTGATACTGGTGCTGTTCGGCTACTACAACTACAACAGTCTCAAGGATGATCTGGTAAAAGATTTAAACAATGCGGTTAACGCGGCAGTCGGGCGTATGCAGCTCAGCCTGCCGGGGCCGATCTGGAATTACAGCATTGATCCGCTGAACGCCAATATCAAATCAGAACTTACCGCAGACGTCATGGCGGCGATACAGGTCACAGGTGCAGACGGAAAGACCTTGTCGTGGTTCGGTAAGGATGGTGTTGACGACAACGGCGACCCTGTCTTTGTTGAAATCAAAGCGCCTCCTGAAAGTTCCACGGATACGGTGGAAGCCAACCTGACCTACGTGGAATATGGTGAGGAAAACGCTGTCGGGAAAGTAACTGTCTATGTCGACATGAATATTATAGCTCCTCGCCTGAACGGTCTTTTGACCCAACAGGTTGTGATGATTGTGGTCCTGGATATCGCCATTACCCTGTTGATGCTGGTTGTACTGAGTCGCACAGTTCTAAAGCCGATCGAAGTGATTTCCGACGCCATCCAGGAAATTGCCACTGGGGAAGGGGATCTTACCAAACAGTTGGAAATGCCTCCCGGCAAAGAGTTGGATCGCTTGACCAACGGCTTCAATACCTTTGTTAACTCTCTGAAGGAAATTGTCTCCAGTATTAGCGCGGCGGCGGCTGAGTTGCAGAACCAGTCCAGCCGGAACCGTGAAATGGCGGCGGAAACCTCGCAGCACCTGGCCGGGCAACAATCCCAGATTGAGATGATGGCCACCGCTACCTCTGAAATGACGGAGTCGATCTCTGAAGTGGCCCGCAGTGCTGCGCAAGCTTCCGAGGATGCGGGTAGCGCCATGGAAAAAAGCTCTCAAGGCAAGGCCATTGTGGGAGAAGTCGTCCGCGATATCGATTCACTGGCCACCGAGATTGGAACCGTTACAACCCGTGCATCCCAGTTGATTTCAGAAGGTAAGAACATCAGCCAGGTTCTGGAAGTGATCAAGAGTATTTCCGAGCAGACGAACCTGTTGGCACTTAATGCGGCAATAGAAGCTGCCAGGGCGGGTGAAGCCGGGCGCGGATTTGCCGTGGTAGCGGATGAGGTACGTAACCTTGCCGTCAAAACCAGCCAGTCCACGGATGAAATTCAGGCAAGTATTGAGACTCTGCAGAGTGTCAGCGATGCCGTTGAGAAAGGGGTTGCGCTACTGGCTGAAAGAACTCAGGCCGGCGTTGAACGGGTGAATAAGGCTGGTGAAGCCATTGAGGAAATCAACGCGGTTATCCAGACCATGGCAGAGAAAAATATCCACATTTCTACGGCTTCTGATGAGCAGAGTAATGTGATCAATGAAATCAATCAGAACATCGTAGAAATATCCGGGGTTGCGACCTCCCTGTCCCAAAATGCCACGGCATCAGCTGAGCGGGCAGAAGATGTCAGTCAGCTCGCTGGAGAAGTGATAGGAAGGTTGTCGAAGTTCAGGACCTGAGAGTGGTAGCTTCAGGTCGCCCAAGCGAAAGTGAAAGTCACGGCTTAGTGAGGTACCTTAATGAAGATAATCTCCACTTTGATAGTTAGCCTGCTGTTTGCATTTTCTGTCCAAGCTGAAACTGTTACGGCGGCTCAGGATCCCTGGCCTCCTTTTATTCAGGAAGGTTCGGATCCGGGTATATCGATTGCCTTATTGAAGGCGGCCATGGCAAAGGAAGGCTACACGGTGGATTTCAAAATCATGCCCTGGAATCGGGCATTAAATGAGGTCAAGAATGGCAATGTAGATCTGCTGCCGGGGGCCTGGTATACCGAAGAGCGCGAAGGCTACCTGATATATAGCGATTACTACGCGCAGAACAGTATCAAGTTCATCAAGAAAAAAGGAGACGCCTTCGAGTTTAACGGGCTGGATAGTCTCAGTGGGAAAAAAGTGGGTATTGTCAGTGGTTATGGCTATGGGGATGAATTCTCCAAGGCAGGCAATTTTTCCCGGCCGGAAGCGGGCAGCATAGAAGCAAATATCAAGAAATTGTTGAGTGGCCGTATTGATCTGACTCTGGAAGATGAAATCGTCGCCAAGTCTGTGATCAAGGGAGCCGGTTTGGATCTCGGAGCCGTGGATTTCACGACCAGTGCTTTGTCAGTGAACAATCTTCATGTCGCGGCCGGAAGGGCGAATGCCAGAGGGCAGAAAATCATTGATGCTTATAACCGGGGACTGGCGGCCATAAAGGCTGATGGAACCTACAACAAGATCCTTGCGGATTATGGTGTCAAATAAAAGACTTGTGGCAGATGAAGCGAGTCTTCATCTGCCTGTACGTCCGCTAGTTCTTTCGCTAATCCTTTATTGTTACTAGTCTCTGTACCATCCCTATTATCGCTAGTCTCCTTACCATCTTTATCTAGTATCTTCTCTAGCGTCTTCCAAGTTTTTTAAAGAGAAATCAAATCATTATTTAGGTTTGCCGAATAATATCCTTCGGAATTACTCGGGATATTCGCTTTAGCTGATAGTGCGATCTACACTGATACATGGTTGTCGTTTCCAGGATGGGTGTTATCCGGAGGCGTCACTAAATGTGCTATGGGCATAGCCGTACGGGAATATTCTAAACAGGTCTGCGCTAATTCATTGGAGGATGCATGGACGAACTGCTGGCCCAATTTTCCTCACAAACGTTGACGCCTCATGGTTATTGCTATCTTTGGCAGACAGATCTTGTCTTTCTGCATACGGCTTCTGACGCGCTGATTGCCGTATCGTATTACTCCATTCCTCTGGCGTTGTATCTAATCTGGGTTAAAAAACGGGACTTTGAATTCAATTGGATTTTTATCCTGTTTGCCTGCTTCATTTTTGCCTGCGGAACCACTCACCTTCTCAATATCTGGAATACCTGGCACAGCAATTATTATCTGGAAGGCTACGTCAAAGGTTTTACCGCGTTAGTCTCTTTGGTAACAGCGGTACTGGTATGGCCACTGCTTCCCAAGGTGCTCAGTATGCCGAGCCTGGCGATACTGGAAGAGCGCAACAGGGCTCTGGGAGATGAAATGTCCCGACGGGAAGAAGTAGAGCAGGAACTCCGCAGACTTTATTTATCGTTAGAACATAAGGTGGCAGAGCGGACCCAGGAATTGGAATCTGCCAAGCAGGCACTGGAAAACCAGATTGAGCTTGCCACCCGGGCACAGCAACGCTTTCGCAGCATCTTCGAGTGTGCTCCGAATGGCATGATCGTCATCAACCGGCAGGGCAAAGTGCTTCAGGCCAACGAACAGGCTCTTTCCATCTTCCGCTACGCGTCGGAGGAGCTGGAGGGAAAAAGTATCGAGTTACTGGTGCCTTCCGAATTACGCAAACAACATGTTGAAGACCGTGGTCTCTACTGTGATGCCCCGGAACGCCGGGCGATGGGAGAGAGAAAGGATCTCTACGGCCTGCGACAGGACGGCACTCGGGTGCCTGTGGAAATTGGCTTGAACCCTGTGGGGAGTATTGATCGGCAGGAAATCGTTGCTTCTGTGGTGGATGTCAGTGAGCGCAAAGAATATGAACGGCGTATAGAAAGTCGGAATTCCGCACTGGAAAGATCAAATCGGGAACTACAGGAGTTTGCTTTTATTGCTTCCCATGATTTGCGGGAACCGTTAAGGAAAATCATCTCCTTTTCCAAGTTGCTGCAGAGTCAGGATTACGGTGAATTTACCTCAGAGGGGCAGGAATTTTCAGGCTATGTGGTCAGCGCTGCGGAGAGGATGAGGGAGTTGCTGGACAGCTTGCTGTCATACAGCCGGGTAACTTCCAAGGGAAGCTGCTTTCAGCCAACGGATTTGAATAAGATCCTGGAGGATGTCTTATCAGACCTGCAGTTGGCCATTGATGAATCTGGCGCTGAAATCCAAACCGGGTTTCTGGCCACGATTGAGTGCGATACGAGTCAGGTCAGGCAATTGATGCAGAACGTTATCGCCAACAGCCTGAAATACAAGGTCGATGGAAATGTGCCTGTTGTGAGTATCAACGGCACGGTCATTCAGGATGATATTTACCAAATCTGTATCAAAGACAACGGCATCGGTTTCGACCCTCGTTACTCTGAGCAGATTTTTGAGGTGTTCAAGCGTCTCCATGGGCGGGATACATACTCCGGTACCGGTATGGGGTTGGCAATCTGCCGCAAGATTGTTGAGCGGCACCAGGGAGCGATTTGGGCTGAGGGAGCGCCGGGGAAAGGGGCTTCTATCTATTTTGAACTCCCGATATATCAGAAGGAGGTGGGCATTGGATTCTGATTACCTGCCGCAACTGCTGGTTGTGGATGATGACCCTGAAGACCTATTGCTGATTCGAACGGCGGTCAAACGGTCAAATACGCCTTTTACGGTAAAGAGTTTCCGTGATGGCGAAGAACTCATGGAAGCACTTCACCTGCTGTCAGAGAATGATCAGGAAGTTGAGTTATTCAGCCATTCAACCATTGTATTTCTTGATCTCAATATGCCGAAGAAAGATGGTCGAAGTTGCCTTCGGGACATTAAAAACAATAGCAAACTGGCATCATTGCCAATCATTGTGTTTTCTACCTCCGAGTCAGGTGAAGACATCATGAACAGTTACGAGCTGGGAGCAAACTCATACATCTGCAAACCTGATGATCTTGCCAGCCTGGAAAGAATCATCGGTGAGGTTTATCGCTATTGGTTTAGTTTAAATAGGGATTCTCATGGACATACAAGCATCTCCCAAGAGTAAAAAACTGATCAAGGTGATGGTGGTAGAGGACGACCGCCAGGACTTTATTCTGATCAATCAGGCCTTGAAGAGCAGCGTCCGGGTGAAATACGAAACCGAGCATGTCAGTGCCTATAATCAGGCGGTGAACAGGCTGATGGATAGCGAATATGACGTCATTCTGGTGGATTATTTCTTAGGTGACGAAACCGGGTTTGAGCTACTCAGACGTGCCCAGGAAGCGCATATAGACAAACCTATTATTGTGATGACCGGGAATACGGCGGCTGAACTGGACGATATGTTGATCAAGGCCGGCGCTGCGGATTTCATTCCCAAGGATGAAATCAACTCAAGTATGCTGGATAGAAGTATCCGGCATGCGATCGAGCGTAAAACCGCCGAATTGGAAATCGCCAGACTGGTACGCCGTGACCCTCTGACGGGCCTGGGCAACCGGTTCATCTTTGAGGAGCACATGGAACTTGCGATTGCCAGGGCGGGCCGTAACAAAAGCAGATTGGCGGTAATCTTCATGGATCTGGACCGCTTCAAGGATGTTAACGATACGCTGGGTCACCATGTGGGGGATCTTCTGCTGACCCTGGTTGGAGACCGTCTGCGTCGATTGGTCAGAAAAAGTGACTTCGTCGCCCGTATCGGCGGGGATGAGTTTACGGTCCTTCTGGATGATATCCAGGGCTATCATGACGTGGAGAAAATTGTCTCCAAAATCATCGAAGGCGTCGGACGCCCAGCCCCTGTCAGTAATACCACCCTGGATATTTCAGTCAGCATCGGGGTGGCCATATATCCGGACAACGGTTCCATCGGCATCGAATTGATGCAGAAAGCTGACATGGCTCTCTATGAATCCAAAGCCCTGGGCCCGGGTCATTTTCACTTTTTTACTGAAAGCCTGCAGGAGCGCCTGGTTCAGGGACTGGAGATCGAAAGGGGCCTGAAAGAGGCAATCAGCAGCTCCCAGCTTGAGCTGTATTACCAGCCTCAGATTGACCTGGAGACTAATGATATTGTCGGTTTGGAGGCGTTGGTACGCTGGAATCATCCGGAAAGAGGGGTGATACCACCGATTGAGTTTATTCCGGTGGCAACGAAGTCTGGTCTGATTATTCCGATGGGTGAGTGGGTATTGGAGGAAGCCTGCCGTCAGATGGCAGAATGGAATGATATGGGATACAAGGTGCCGGTGTCAGTGAATGTTTCTCCGAAACAACTGAAATACAGAGGTTTCTTCGACAACCTCATGCAAACAATATCCGATTCAGGTATTGATGCCGGAGATCTGGAAATTGAGTTGACGGAAGAAGTCTTCATTGAATCCGGGACTGCCAGTTTCCAGATGTTTAATACATTACGGAATTTGGGCATCAAAATCTCCATCGATGATTTCGGCACAGGGTATTCGTCCATGCGCTACCTGAAGGAAATCCCTCTGGATCGTATAAAGATCGATCGTAGCTTCATCTCGGAAAAAGGGGCAGGGAGCATTTGCGACCCGGCCATTACTCGCGCCATCATCTCGCTGGCCGAGGGGTTGAAACTGGAGGTCATTGCCGAAGGATTGGAAACTGAGCAACACGTTATGGAAATTAAGGACCAGGGATGCCTCATCGGGCAGGGGTTCTATTTCTACAAGCCATTAACAGTGCAAGCGGTCAATCGTCTGCTGGAGTCCAGACTGCGTCCGTCACTTAGCGCCAGTGCGTTAAGGGGGTGACGAATAATGGAAACACCTGATGAGTTTCAATCGCATACGATTATCCTCTTCACTGATGACGAAAACGTGGCCCAGCATGTGGAAGAATCGATGGCTGCCTTTAGCCTGAATCATGATCTCAGAGTCTGCCAATCTGTAATGAACCTGGCGGAGCCGTCAACGATGAAAGCGTTACGGCAGATTGACCTGTTCCTGATCGCTTATTTGGGAGACGACGAACAAGCCCGTCAGACGTTGATTGACCTGCAATCTGTGCGGCGTTGGAAAGTCGTTCCCACGATTGTGTTTCTCTTGCCGGAACAAATCGAGCTGGCGCATTTGTTCTATTCATTGGGAGCCAATTCTGTCCTTCCCTATCCGCTTCATTTTGAACAATTGAGCACGATGGTCAGTATTATGGATACCTATTGGTTTGACATTGTGTCTTTGCCTTCAGATACAAAATCAAAATAGCGGCAGACTGCTTGAGAACGGATAAGTCTGCAATATTCTTGTTACGACTTGTTCTGAGGCCAAAAAAGGGAAGTATTGGCCTCTAATGACAAGTAAAATGACCAGATCGCCCCTCATTACTACGACGACAACGTGCCAGAATAACTTTGGGTCAATAAAAATAAAGAAAACCATCAGGTGGGAAATATCTCATGGCAACTCAATACAGTGATGTTCTGATTATCGGAGCCGGACTATCCGGCATTGGCGCGGCCTGCCACATACGGCGGGAACTGCCGGACAAGTCCTTTGTTATTCTGGAGCGAAGGCAGGCCATCGGTGGTACCTGGGATTTGTTTCGCTATCCGGGAATCCGCTCGGATTCGGACATGTATACCCTGGGATATAACTTCAAAGCCTGGAGCAATCCTCAGGCAATTGCCGATGGACCGGCCATCCGGGAATACATACGAGAGACCGCGTCGGAATATCACGTAGAAGAGCACATCCGTTTCGGCAATTATGTAAAGCGGGCTTATTGGGATTCCTCTCAGGCGACCTGGACAGTAGAGGCTCTGGATGAGCAGTCCGGGGAAGTAAAGCGTTACTGTTGTCGTTTTCTATTGTGCTGCTCCGGATATTACAACTATGACGGAGGCTACCAACCTGAGTTTCCCGGCCAGGACCAGTTTGCCGGGCAGATCATACATCCCCAGAAATGGCCGGAAGATCTGGATTACACCGGCAAGAAGGTGGTTGTCATTGGCAGTGGTGCAACGGCGGTGACGCTGGTGCCGGCCATGGCGGACAAGGTAGAGCACATTACCATGCTGCAGCGGTCTCCCACCTACATACTGTCTTTGCCGCGAGAGGATGCGGTTTCTAATTTCCTGCGCAGGTTCTTGCCGGAAAAAATGGTCTATCGTCTGGCCCGGACCCGCAATATTTTTCTTTCCCTGTTGCTGTATAAGTTGAGCCGGGCATTTCCTCAGGGAATGGCTAATTTCATTCGTAAGCAGGCTCTCAAACAGACCGGGGCCGGCGTCGACGCCAAACACTTCAGTCCGTACTATAAACCTTGGGATGAACGCTTGTGTATTGCGCCTGACGGAGATCTTTTTGAGGCTTTGCGGGGAGGCAATGCCTCTATCGTGACGGATCAGGTTGAGTGTCTTACTGACACTGGTATCAGGCTCAAATCAGGAGCTGAGTTGGAAGCCGATATTGTCGTGACGGCAACAGGGCTTGCGATTCAACCCCTGGGTGGTGCGGAGCTGTACCTTGACGGCAAGCCGTTCGATATCACCCGAAAGCTTTGCTACAAGGGGGTCATGCTACAGGATATGCCCAACCTCGGATTGGTATTCGGATACACCAATGCTTCGTGGACCTTGAAGGCAGACATTGTCACAGAGTACCTGTTACGCGTTATCCGACACATGGATCAATTGGGGGTACGGCAATGCATGCCGCGCAACTCCGACGATAGTGTTGAGTTCCGCCCCTTCCTTGATATGACCTCAGGTTATGTACAGCGCGCGGAGGGGACGATTCCCCATCAGGGCTCAAAAGCTCCCTGGAAGCTGCATCAGAATTATGCACTGGACCTGATGATGCTGCGCTATGGAAAGTTGGAGGACGGTGTGCTGTCCTTCTCCAATCCTGTTGGAGAGACATTCCATACAGCACCTTCATCCGTTGTTGCGGACTCTGGCATCTCCAAATAACAAGGCAGCCAGCAAGGCAAATAACAAACTGGGCAGTAAGGGTAAACAGCAAGATAAATAGCTCGAGTAGCATGATGAATCACCATCACAAGTTGAATTGATATCGATAGCAATAACAAAAATAACAGGGGAAAGTTGTGAGTAGAGACTGGATATATTCGTCAGCGTCAGAGCTGGCAGAAGATTTACGTACAGGTAAAATCGGTAGCAGAGATCTGCTGGAAGCCCATCTGCAAAGGGTGGAGGAGTTCAACCCGGCACTGAATGCAATTGTGGCACAGGATCTTGATCGAGCCAGGGAAAGCGCTGATAAAGCCGACCAGGCAATTGGCAGGGGAGAGGTTCTGGGGCGTCTACACGGATTGCCGCTGACCATTAAAGATACCTGGGAAGTGCCGGGGATGGCCTGTACAGCGGGTGCTCCGCTTTTTCGGAATCATTATCCTAAAGCGGTGGCTCCCGCAGTGGCGAGTCTGCTGGAGTCCGGCGCCATCGTTTTCGGGAAGACCAATGTTCCGTACTATGCCTCTGATATTCAAAGTTATAACCGTGTATACGGTACGACCAATAACCCCTGGAATACCCGATTGACTCCTGGTGGTTCCTCGGGAGGTGCTGCTGCCGCACTGGCTGCGGGACTCACACCTCTGGAACTGGGCAGCGATCTGGCGGGCTCCATTCGAATACCCGCTCATTATTGTGGCGTCTACGGACATAAACCCAGTCATGGAATTATCCCATTACGTGGGCACATTCCCGGTCCGCCCGGGACTCTGGGAGAGCCACCCCTGGCAGTGGCAGGTCCGATGGCACGGACAGCTGATGACCTGGAGATGATGCTGGATATTGTGGCCGGGCCACCACCGGAAATGGCTCCTGGTTGGCAGGTGAATCTGCCTGCTCCCGGAAAAGAAAAACTCCAGGACTATCGAGTATTGATGTGGACTGAAGACCTGCTTTGTCCTGTGGATGAGGGGATGCAGCAGAAATACGCAGAGCTGAAAACCCGGTTGGTAGACGCCGGTGTCCGGGTCGACTCAGGCGCTCCCAAGGGAGTGGACATGGAACAACTGTATGCTACCTACATGCGGCAGTTGGGTGGTTTAATTGGCACTGCCAGTCCCAAGCGATTAAGGGTGTTGATTTATCTGGCGGGTCTGTTGCTGGGGCGTCTGGAAGAATTTCTGCGTATGCCGAAACAGTTCAGGCAGTTTATGGCAGGGAACAATATCAGTTATGCCGGATGGACCGGCCTGGATCAGACAGCCAGGCGTATTCGGGAACAGTTTAATCGGGTGTTTGATGATTATGATGTCATCTTGATGCCGCCAACGGCCACCACTGCCATATTGCACCAGCAGGAACCGGACATTCCAAGACGCCGAGTGCAGATCAATGGGCAAAGTATCAGTTATATGGATCTCTTTATCTGGATTTCGCCGGCCACGCTGTTTGGCTTACCTGCCACTAGTGCGCCGATTGGGGTAAGCGATAGGAAAACGCCGGTGAATGTTCAGATTGTTGCGGGTCCATATCAGGACCGGGCAAGCATTGATTTTGCCCGTCATCTGGCCACGATTATGGGGGGCTTTCAGGCTCCCCCGGGGTATTGAGGACGATAAGTTTGCTCCCTAATTGCGCTGGGCTTGAGAGTGTGGAATATGGGATATGAGAGAGCGGGATGTGATAAGGGATGTGAGAGAATGAAAACTAAGAGAACAAGCGTCAGTCATTATCCCGCATCTGTCTATACTGGCTGGGGGTGTGGCCGGTCCATTGACGAAACGCTCGGGTAAAATTGGCAGGATCCTGGTATCCCAGTAATCCGGCAATCTTCTGAATGGATATTGCTCTGTCATCCAGCAGTTTTATCGCGTCCCGGCGACGCGCGTCATCCAGCAGTGTCTTGTAGCGTGTACCTTGCTGCTGGAGACGCCTTCTCAGTGTACGGGCACTCAGGTTAAGTCGATCGGCCATATCATTCAGTCCCGGATAGCCGCGCGAATCGAAGACCATTTCCCTCTGTACTCTATCCAGGACCGGATCACTTTTCAGCTGGGTAAGCTGGAACTCTTGTTCGCACTGTTCAACGGCAAACGCCAGTCCTGTTGGATTGGACATATCCAGTGGATGGGACAGAAGTGTTTTTGCCAGCCTGAATTGGGTTGCCGGCATGCCAAAATATACACTTCCAAGTATTTTCCTGGCTTTTTCCTCGTAAACCGGAGCTGGGCTGTTGAGCCAGATTTCTGCTTTGGCGCTACTGTCTCTTAACAGAAGATGAAACCCCCGCATGACACTGGCGATGGTCGTTTCCAGGATTTGCTGCCGAAACGGTTCGCGAATCATGTCCGGCACTGACAGATCGACCACACACAGATCATCCTGAATACCGGCGGTCATGTTGACTCCGCGGGCGTTGATATGCCAAAAGCGTTGGCACAGCTCAAGCACTGACTGCAGGTTCGGGCAACACAATAGAGCATAGCCGAAGTTTCCGTAGGCTGTTGGTGGCAAACGCCATCCGACTTCCAGGCCAATACCGTTATCGTCGGCAACGTCCAATACAGCCAGAATCAATACTTCGAATTGTTCCAGGCTCAGCTCCTTCCCGGCTCCTCTGGCAAAATCTCCAGGGATACCGGCCTGCTTCAATATGCCGGGAACGGACGCTCCGCGCTCACCGGCAATTTGCAGGTAAGCCTGGGGATAGATATGGGGTACAGGTTGGCTGAATATATCAACGCTTCGTCTGGTCATGGCCATGGAAATCCGGAACGGGTAGGGCTATCAGAGTGAATTGATCCTACGCGTTTTCCCGCTGGATGGCCACTGAAGACAAGTCTGCAACGCTAATCTATTTCCAGACGATATTGATGAATGAATTCAGGTGCACGAGAGTTTCAGTACGTCAGCAATTCTTTGTTTAACGTATCTTCCCGGGGCGTCTTCCAAAATTGGAAGCTGTCCATTCTCCGGTTTTCGTGCGGTGATCTTGCGCCCGGAATAGGCTTTGATCCATTGTTGCCAGTGCGGCCACCAGGAACCATCATGCTTTTCAGCGTGCTGGTACCAGTCGTCGGGGTTTTCCGGTAATGGTTCACCTTTACCAAGAATCCGGTAGCCATATTTGTTGGCTGCCGGAGGATTCACAACCCCGGCAATATGGCCGGATCCGGATAGTACGAAAGTGACGCTGCCTTGATGGGCTTTGGCGCCGACGTAAGTGGATTTCCATTTTGCGATATGATCCTGCTCAGCCGATAGAAAGTAGCTGGGAGTTGTAATATTGCGCAGGTCAATGTCGGTCCCGGCCAGACAGATCCCTTTCGGCTTTATCAGCCGGTTTTCCAGGTACATATTGCGCAAATAATACTTCTGCATCGCGGCGGGCAGGTTAGTGCCGTCTGAGTTCCAGTAAAGCAGATCAAAGGCGGCAGGCTTTTCACCCTTCAGGTAGTTGTTAACGAAATAGGACCAATAGAGATCATTCTCCCGCAACATATTAAAACTGAACGCCATAGCCCGGCCGTCAAAATAGCCGGTTTTATCCAGGAATTTCTCAATATTGCCGATAGTGTGCTCGTTAATGAAAACCCCGATTTCACCTGGATCTGAAAAATCCAGCAGGGTGGTGAAATAGGTGGCGGATTTGATCTGATCAGCTTCATCGCGTGCATGTAAATAGGCAAGAGTACAGCCCAGCAGAGTGCCCCCGATGCAATAGCCGATGGTATTCAGCTGCTCTTCTCCGGTGGCTTCACGAACTACCCGGATGGCTTCCAGAGCGCCTTGGGTCATGTAGTCTTCAAAGCGCGTATCTCCCATGTCCGGTCCCGGGTTTTTCCATGACACCACAAATACCGAATGGCCCTGGTCCACGGCCCATTTGATAAAGGAGTTTTTAGCCTTGAGGTCAAGAATGTAATACTTGTTAATCCAGGGAGGGATAATCAGCAAGGGCGTCTGAAATACCTTGGCTGTTGTCGGTTCATACTGGATCAGTTGCATCAGGTCGTTCTGGAAGATGATCTTTCCGGGCGTGGTGGCAATATTTCTTCCCACTTCGAATGCGGAATAGTCGGTCATGGCAATATTGAACATGCCGGGATTACTGCGATAGTCCTCCCACAGATTTTTGGCGCCCTCAACCACGCTTAACCCTTTGGTTTCCCATATTTTGCGCAAGACCTCCGGGTTCAGTACCGGCAAATTCGAGGGAGAAAGCGTGTTCACCAGTTGGCGGGTATAGAACACGAACTCGGCGTGGCTGTGGGTGCGGGTATCCTCCAACTGATCCACAAGTTCCAGTACAGCATTCGCGTTAATCAGATAGGCCTGCTTGATGTAATCAAACAGTAGATTATTGGACCAGTCCTCATGATTGAAACGGCGGTCCGCAGCCTCTGGTGTGACGACTGGCTCAACCTCCTGTCCCAGGGCTTTGCGGGCCGTATGAATGATCAGTCTGGCCTGATCCCTGATCAGCTTGATCTCTCTTTTGGACGTCTGCACCGGATGTAAAGCCAGTTGTTCCAGTATCACCCGGTAACTGTCCATCATGTCCAGCAGGGTCGACATCTGGGCATCATTGACGGCTTTGTTTCTGCTCCATAATTTTTCCAGTTGGTCGCGGTATTTCACTGCGGCGTCATCCGCAGCATCCACCATTTTTCGGGCGATACGCGCCGCCGGGTTGTTGCTGAAGAATTCATTCTTGAACAGATTGTCCGTAAAAAGAGAGGTCATGGTTCGAGGTCCGTGTGGGCTTATTATTGTGACGGTGGCCACCCGCTATTCATTGATACTGCGGGTGGCCATTGGGAATATCAGGAAGCACTATGCCTCTTTGTCTGAGATTTCTTTGTCAGTGCCTTCTTTGGCGGATTCTTCCTCTTGCCCGGATGATTCGGAGAAGGCTTTTTCCACGTCTTCCTTTAGCTCAGCTCCCAGCTGACCCAGGGTACGAAAATCCTCCATGATCCGACTGCCGAGGTTGCCGACAAAGTCCGCTTGACCGGAGGCATAACCCTTAAGGGATTCCAGGTCCTTAACGGCAGAAGCCCCTTTGATATTCTCCAGGGTCATATCGCCGTAGGTGCGGGCTGATTTCATCTGGAATTCTGCCAGCTTGCCCATGTGTTCCAGCAGTGCCGTATTCAGACGTGCCGCCGGTTCCATCATTTTTTTCATTTGTTCTGTCATGGTGTCGAATTGATGGTTTTCCATTTCTCTCTCCTTGCAGGTTGTAGAATTTGTGAAAACTAATTGGAAGTTATGACAAACTTGTTGCGTTACTGTCCGGGTCAACAATTCATACAGGGCCAACAGTTCTTATCCGCTGGCGATATTAACGAGTTTAGGGGATTCCCCCCGCTATTCGGTTGATATGGGTCAACCTCATTTCAGGCTATCGTCCGCCAGTCTTTTAAGTTCCAGGTAGGACTGCTTGAATCCTGCAACCAATTGATCCGGATCGGGGATCAATTGCTGGTCTGCCACCACTCCGAATTGCACCGTGTTGTGATAGCTGAGAATACTTAACCCCATGCCGACTTCTCCGGACTGGGGAACCCAGAAAATGGGCTGGCGAACCTGGCACCCCGCCAGATACAGGGCATGTTTTGGTCCAGGGACGTTGGTCATGACCAGAGAGGCTTTTTTACTGAGTATTTCCAGAGCGGTCTGTTCCAGGATGCTTGGGCCTTTGCCGAACACGCCCAGCAGACCGTAGAACACCTGGGCCTGGTAGGAGTGTTTGAGTGCATGCATGGCGTTTCGTATTTGTTCCAATTGCATGAGCGGTTGATGAATACCGACGGGCAAGGGCACGATTACCAGTCCAAACTGATTGCCCAGGGTGGTGATGGGTTGGTCCAGCGGGCGCAGGTTAAAAGGCACTGCTGCGTGCAGGCGGGCGATGTCCAACTCCCCATTATGTTCTTCATTTCTGGCCAGTAAATAACGGCGTAAGGCTCCGGTGGTGGCCGTTAAAAGAATATCGTTAATGGTCGCTCCTAGTAGCTTGGCCGTGTGTTTGACCTCCTCAAGAGGCAGGCTGGCGGACCAGGAAACATTTTTACGGCCGCCCAGTGTGCCTTTAAAGCAGGATGGCGGGTCCGTCGGCATCGCGGCAATGCGTGCCACTTCTGAGGTGATGGCGGCTCCTTCCCTGGCAAGATCCAGCAGATGTTGTGGGTGCTCGATCAGATCAAGGCCTCCGTGGAATAACTGTTCTCCCAGATTGGCTTCATGTTTTAACCAATTCAAAGCAGGAGTGAGCAGGTGGTCCATCAGGCTGTGGTGAGTGTTCTCATGATGTTCCTGTGGCGGTGGGACAGCGCCAACATCGGTTAGTGACAGCATCACCCTGACCAGGGAGATACCATCGGCAATGCAATGATGAATACGGAAAATCAGCGCAGAACCTCCCTGGTAACTCTCTACGACGTGGATTTGCCACAGAGGATGGGTAAGGTTCAACGGAGTGCTTATCAGATCGCTCGCCAGTCGCTGCAGGTCTTCCTGACGATCCTGACCTGGCAGGCCGATCAAATGAATATGATTGTCGATATGAAAATGAGGATCCTCTTCCCAGCATGGCCGCTCTTCTACATGGGTAACCCGTTGCCTGAAGCGGGAGAACTTGAGTAGACGCTCCTGGATGATCTGTTTGAACCGATCCACATCGACGGCTTGTTCCAGGATCAGGACCGATCCGATCATCATCAGGTTGGAAGGTGACTCCATTCGCAGCCATGCGGTATCCACCGCTGACATCGGTTCTCGTTGGATGGACATGAGACACTCCGCCTATCTTTGTTATTGTGTGCCTGAGTTAGGGCCTTCATGTTTATACGCTAGCCCCTGTTTTATAGCTGATCATTGATCACAGCAGTGGCCGGCGAAATAAGTGTGAACAGGCCCTAGCATAGGCTTGCCGGAGCGGGAATATATTGATGAATATCATAAACAGGACGTTGGACCTCCCTGTATTGAACATCATTCTGCATTTGAGACGGGGCTGTGTCAGATGCAGTAGTCGTGTTCCATCAGGTCGGATACCGCGCGATGTTGGGAAAGATAGACATTGCCGCTAAGGTGCTGCAAGAAGCTACTGTGTTTCAGGTTGTCCATCACGGGGCCTTTCACCTCGGACATGTGCAGCTTGATACCCCTGTCGGTTAGCCGTCTGTTCAGAGCTTCCAGCGATTCCAGTGCGCTCATGTCGATGGCGTTGACGGCCGTACACATCAGCACGACATGGCGCAACGAAGGGCGTTCTGCGGCCATGCTGTCGATCTGGTCTTCCAGGTAGTGGGCATTGGCGAAATAGAGGCTTTCGTCAATCCTGACAGAGAGGATATTGGGATGGGTGATGACCTGGTGGCGTTCCACATTACGGTAATGCTCGGTCCCTTCTACCTGACCGACGATGGCCATGTGAGGACGGGAGGTTTTCAGCAGAAAGATAATGATCGACAACAACACCCCCGCTGAGACACCGAGTTCGACCCCCATGGTGAGTGTCACAATGATCGTGGCACTGACAGCAATAAAATCCGCTTTGGAATAACGCCATGTTTTACCAAGAATTGACAGGTCCACCAGGGAGAGAACTGCGACAATAATGGTTGCCGCCAGAGTTGCCTTGGGAAGATAAGCCAGCAACGGGGTTAACAGTAAGGTGGCCAGGGCGATACCCACAGCGGTAAACATACCGGCCGCCGGGGTTTCTGCGCCGGCATCAAAATTGACCACGGAACGGGAAAAGCCGCCGGTGACTGGAAAACCTTGAGTTGAGCCCGCAGCGATATTGGCCGCGCCAAGGGCAATCAACTCCTGGTTTGGATCAATGCGTTGTCTCCGTTTGGCGGCCAGGGTTTGTGCAACGGATACGGATTCCACAAAACCAATAATGGAGATGAGGGCAGCCGGACCAGCCAATGCCAGCCAGAAATCCATCGAGATGTTGGGGATCGAGAAGCCTGGTAACTGACTCGGAACATCACCGACCAGGGCGACGCCCTGACTGCCCAGGTCCAGCAAATAGGCCGCCAGTGTGGTGACCACAACGGCGAACACGGGGCCGGTTTTGGACGCCAGATCGGCATAACGTTTCGACATGCCGAGTTTCAGCAGGAGAGGCTGCAGGCCTTTTCGCACCCAGAACAGAAATGTTGTGGCTGCCACACCTATGATAACCGTGGGAACGTTGATTTCTCCTATATTGGACAATAACCCGTGAAGCAAATGGATCAGGTTATCCCCACTGGCTTTGATGCCAAAGATGTGTTTGAGCTGGCTCAGGGCGATGATGATTCCCGAGGCGGTAATGAATCCGGCAATCACCGGATGTGACAGGAAGTTGGCAAGAAATCCCAGACGCAAAACGCCCAATATCATCAGGAATCCACCCGACAATAAGGCTAGACATGCGGCAGCGAGCAGCTTATCTGTGAGATCGCTGAATCCGAGACTGCCAATCGCCGCCGCGGTCATCAGTGATACAACGGCCACAGGTCCTACGGCCAATGTCCGGCTGGTGCCGAAAATGCCATAAGCAACCAGTGGCAATAGCGAAGCATACAAACCCGCTTCGGCAGGTAACCCTGCCAGTAATGCGTAAGCGAGGGACTGAGGGATCAGCATAATGGTGACAATACAAGCTGCCACCAGATCGCTGGTCAGTGTGTCGCGATTATATTGTTTGCCCCACTCCAGGATGGGCAGATACTTACGCAATCCCCTCATGTCACCTCTTTTCTCTGACTTTCTCTGATAAGCCTTAATATCGACATTACGACAGCCTTGTAAGGTCTCTTACTCAACAATTGTTGGTTTGGTCAGCCATTCCTTACCTTTCAACATAGCCTCCCAATATACGGGAGGAAGGATTCTCTCTTTGAGTATCCAGGCGCTGCGGGTCGGCCTGGTTCCATCCAGCAACCAGGATGGAAAGGTCGGTAGCAGTTTGCCTCCATAGCCAAACTCGGCGAGGACGATTTTCCCCCGTTCAACCGTCAATGGGCACGAGCCGTAGCCGTTGTAATGGGCTATTCCTGTGCCCAGCCCCATATCATGCAGTACGTTATTGGCCACTACCGGCGCCTGCATGCGTGCTGCCGCCGCTGTTTTTGCATTGGGAGCATTCATGGTGTCGCCCAGTGACCAGATGTTCTCATAGCGTTTATGCCGCAGGGTATTCTGGTCGACATCCACCCAACCGGCAGCGTCGGCGAGAGGGCTGCGGCGAATAAAGTCCGGTGCCTGTTGTGGGGGGCAGACGTGGATCATGTCGAACTCAGTCTCAACCACTTCTTTTTCGCCGTCCGCGAGAGAGTGTTCAAACCAGGCCGTTCTTGAGGGGCCATCGATCCTGATCAGATTATGGGAAAAATTCAGTTTTGCCTTATAGCGTTCAACGTATTCCATCAGGGCTGGGACATACTCCTTAACCCCGAACAAAACGCCGCCTGCGTTATAAAACTGAATGTCGATGTTGCCAAGGACGCCTGTGCGATACCAATGGTCCGCGGAGAGATACATGGCCTTTTGGGGAGCGCCTGCACATTTGATCGGCATTGGCGGCTGAGTGAATATCGCCCGGCCGCTTTTAAGCTGTTGCACCAACTGCCAGGTATAAGGCGCAAGATCATAGCGGTAGTTGGAGGTCACGCCGTTATGGCCCAGTGTTTCTGCCAGTCCTTCAATGCCGTCCCAGTTCAGCTTCAAGCCTGGAGCAACAATCAGCCGGCGATATTGAACAATACGGTTATCCTCCAGCATCAACTGGTTTTTTTCCGGTTCGAAGGAGGCGACAGCGGCCTTTATCCAGTGAGCATGGCGGGGAATCAGAGACGCCATTTGACGCTCAGTATTTTCCGGTTTGAACACTCCCCCGCCCACCAGGGTCCAGCCTGGCTGGTAATAGTGATGTTCTGCCGGATCAATAATACCGATTTTGATGTCAGAGAAGCGGGACAGCAGGCTGGAGGCCACGGCGATACCAGCCGCACCGCCGCCTACGATAACGACTTCATAAGTCATCGAAGGCTTGCTGGCTTCGGCTTGCTGGAAGTCTTTTTCAAATCGTTGCAGTAGGGGAGAGACGTCATAGCCGATGGATTTCGCTGTGGTCTCAAGCTGATGAATGTCTTCACCGCTGAGTGCCTGGGCCAGAGCCCATAACTGTGTGCTGCGGGTTCCGGTGCGGCAATAGGCCAAAACCGGGCGGATTGCCTGATCAAGCAATGTGTCCATTGCCAATGCATCGTTGTCCGTAACCTGTCCTGATATCACGGGTAAATGATGGATAGTGATGCCGTGGCGGGCGGCTTCCTCTTCCATTTCCGCGAAGCTGGGTTGATCGCTGCTTTCCGCGTCCGGACGGTTGCATATGATGGTCTTGATGCCATGCTCAGCCGCTGTCGCGATTTCGGTGGGCAGAATCTGTCCCGAAACATAGAGATCAGGAGTTAGTTGCTTGAATTGCATATAGGTTTCACCTCTTGTTTTAGTCTTGGTCATCACATACGCCTGACTGTGGTACAGTCATGTCACCTGGCAGAAGCGGTTATCCACTGGATAACCGCCGGCATCCTCAACACCAGGCTGAGGCTGCCGCGCTGGATGTTCGTTAAAGGATGTTGACGGGAACTTTGAGGTATACCTTGCCGTTTTCCTCTTCCGGTGGAGGCAGATGGCCTGCCCGCATGTTCACCTGAAGGCTTGGGATAATCAGCCTGGGCATGCCCAGGGTTTTATCTCTGGCTTCTCGCATATTGACGAAGTCCTCTTCGGAAGTGCCGTCCTTGATATGTATATTGTTTCTGCGTTCTGCTTCTACTGTGGTTTCCCACTGTGGCTCCCGACCGTTGGGCATGTAGTCGTGACACATAAATAACCGCATGTCCCCGGGCATTGAGAGGACCCGTTTGATCGATTGAAACAGAACTCCGGCGTCACCGCCGGGAAAATCCGCCCGGGCAGTTCCACCATCCGGCATGAATAGAGTGTCCCCGACAAAAGCGGCATCACCGATAACATGGGTCATGCAGGCCGGGGTATGGCCGGGAGTATGCATGGCATAAGCCGTCATGGTGCCGATGGTATAGCTGTCACCATCGGCGAAAAGCCTATCGAACTGTGAACCGTCTCTCTGGAATTCGGTGCCTTCATTAAAGATCTTGCCAAAGGTGTCCTGGACGGTGGTGATGGCGTTGCCGATTGCCAGTTTGCCCCCCAGCTTTTCCTGAATGTAAGGCGCAGCAGACAGATGGTCCGCATGGACATGGGTCTCGATAATCCATTCCAGAGTCAAATGATTTCCTCTGATGTACTGAATGATCCTATCAGCGCTTTCATAGCTGGTGTGCCCACTGGGGTAGTCAAAATCCATGACCGAATCTACCACGGCACAGGCATTGGAATTGGGGTCTTTGACGATATAAGAGAATGTATTGGTCGGCTCGTCAAAGAAAGCGATGACCTGTGGATGTGTTTCCATATCGGGCAAAAATGGAATGGCTTTAGTCATGTTGAACCTCATCATTCGGCAGCGCTACTTCTTACTATAGATCCAGTTACTATAGATCCAGTTCCTGTTTTTCATCCGGTTCTTGTATCAGGATCCGGTTTTCAGGTGGCCCATGCCTGACATTTCTGGCGTATCAAGAAGAGGTAATGAGTGCTGAATAAGCACAAGCCGTCACCTTCTATCGCACACGATTTTGTCATCGGGCATGCTGCTTGTTTCTACATATACCTGAATGTATTGCAAAGGGTGGGCCATTCTAACCTTATTTTTCGCTTCAATATAACCATATGAAATAACTATATATTAATTTCTTCTAAATATGACAGCGTGTTGGATCTTTTACTTGAGGTGCTATTTGTCTGACACTAGTGGCGGGCGGCTTGCCATTTTTGGCAGTTCTTCGGCTCAAAGAGAGAATGCTATAGTTAGTAATGTCATTCCGATGGTTACCAGGGCTGTTTTAACAGTCACCAGTATTCTATTGGCTGAACCGGTTGCTACATCTGTCAGGTAAAGGAGAAGTCTGCATGTCATATAGCCACATAGATGCCTGGAATGGGTTGCACCAGCATAACTCGATAGTGGGTAAGTTGAAGTACATGCACCAGATTTTGAGTGAGCATATGCCCTATATCTCACGCCTGGCCGTGGCTCTGTATGACAGTAATACGGATTATCTGCGTACCTATGCCTACAGCAGTGAGCGGACCAGCCCACTGAATCATTACCACGCCCGACTTGCAGACTGCCGGTCGTTACAGGAAGTGGCCAGCAACAGACGACCGCGGGTTGTACAGGATCTGGCGGTATTTAATGACGGCGACCATCAGCATACGAAAACCATATACGATGCTGGCTATCGGGCCAGTTACACCATGCCGCTGATCTGGGATGAACGCTTTTTGGGATTTGTCTTCTTTAATTCTGATCAGCCTAACGTGTTTACGGAACGGTCTATGACGGAATTGGATGTCATCGGTCATATGATTACGTTGATGGTGTATAACGAGATAGCCAAGATCCGTACTCTGCTGGCGACCTTAAAGTCCGCGTTGGATATGACTCATTCCCGGGATCCGGAAACCGGAGGACATCTTGAGCGAATGTCCCGTTATGCTCGTCTGATTGCGAAAAATCTGGCCGGGGATATGGAGCTGGATGATCAGTTTGTGGAACATGTATTCATGTTTTCCCCGCTGCACGATCTGGGAAAACTGACCATACCTGACAGGATTCTCCTCAAAGCCGGCCCTTTGGATGACAACGAGTTTTCCATCATGCAAACCCACTCCGAAGAAGGGCGGAGACTCATTGACCGCTTACTGGAAAACTATGGGCTGGACGGAGTCTCTCATGTGGAGATGCTGCGAAATATTGTTTTGCATCATCATGAGTCCTGGGACGGACGGGGTTATCCCGATCAATTGGCTGCGGAGTCCATTCCACTGGAGGCCAGAATAGTCGCCGTGGCTGATGTGTTTGATGCGTTAACCAGCCGACGACCATACAAGGATGCATGGAGTAATGACAAAGCGTTCGCCAAATTGCAGGAGTTGGCAGGCACAAAACTGGATCGCCGGTGCGTCGAGGCGCTGCTGCAAAATCTTGAAGAAGTGGAGGAAATTCAGCGGGCGTTCCAGGAGAACACTTACGGCTGACAACTTGGCAGCTGGATCACTTTTAACTCCCTGAGCTGTGTTTCCGGTTGTGCTGGGGGCAATGGCTGTTGTGTAGGGGGCTCGTGGTTGTGCAGAGGGCCATGATTGTGCAGAGGGCCGTGGTTGTGCAGAGGACAGTTATATGTCAATTTTGACAGACTAGGTGTTATTTGTGGCAGAACGATATGTCCGATGCTTTCCCCCTCAATCTCCCTTCGCTGACGTCTATGCTGGAAGCGATTCCTGCTCCTGCCGTTCTTCTGGATCGTGAATATCGCATAAGGGCGGCAAACAATTTATACCGGCAAACCTTTCAGCAAGATGCTTCTTTGATCAACCAGAATTGTTTTCGTGTTTCCCATGGATACAGCGTGCCCTGTGACCAGGCAGGGGAGACCTGTCCTTTGCGCCAGAGTCTGCAAACCGGCCAACGTCAGCGCATTCTGCATATTCATAACACGCCTAAGGGGAAGGAGCATGTGGATGTGGAGATGACTCCGGTTCGGGACGAAAAAGGCGAAATTCAATTTTTTGTCGAGACCATGACACCGGTATACAAGGCGCAGGGACAGAAACATATGATTGGATTCAGCCCTGCCTACACCCATATGCTGGATCTGTTGAACCGGGCTGCGTCCTCGGATATCAGCGTTCTGTTGCTGGGAGAGTCAGGGACCGGCAAGGAGCTTGCCGCCAGACACCTTCATGACCACAGCCCCAGGGCAGGCAAACCATTTGTGACGGTGGAATGCTCAGGGCTTACCGATTCGCTGTTCGAAAGTGAACTGTTTGGTTATGAAAAAGGTGCGTTTACCGGTGCCAACCAGCGCAAGCAAGGGCTGGTGGAAGCGGCCAGTGGCGGGACATTGTTTTTGGATGAAATCGGGGATATTCCTCTGTCCATGCAGGTGAAGCTTCTGCGTCTGATTGAATCGGCGACCTACCGACCTGTTGGCAGCGTTACCTCCAAACAGGCAGATTTTCGTCTGATCTGTGCCACCCATAAATCTCTCCCGGCCCTGATCCGGGTGGGCGGGTTCAGGGAAGATCTTTACTATCGCATCAGTCCGTTTCCAGTTGTTCTGCCTTCCTTGCGCGATCGTCGGGAGGATATTCCCCATATCGCCCGGCATATACTGGAAGTCATCAGTCAAAAGCGGCCTCGGAGCCTTTCCAATGATGCAATGAACTGGCTGCAGAAACAGTCGTTTCCCGGAAATATCCGTGAATTGCGCAATCGTCTGGAGCGGGCTGTGCTACTCTGTGATTTACAGAGCATAGAGCCTGAGCATCTGGAAATGGATCTTGGTGAATATGATCTGACCTCTGGCGAAGAGCCGAAAGAGAATGACGCCGATAATAGGCCTCGATTCCTGCCTAGGGTTATAATGCCTCTTGAGGAACTTGAGAAAACCTATCTGGCGCAGGTAGTGGATACCTATCGGGGGGATAAGCTGTCATTAGCCCGAGAACTGGGAATCAGCGAACGCACCCTATATCGCAAGCTCAAGGAACTGGACCGCTAAGGTAGATGAAACGTTGTAATACCATCGGCTGGAAGTCGCACCATGGCATGTACAAATGAGATATCTGCTGCACCTGTCCTCTTTCTTTCCCATGGCGGTGGGCCTTTGCCACTGCTTGGTCACTCCGGGCATGCGGAGATGGTACGGACTTTTGAAAAGCTCCGAACCGGTTTACCCCCGTCTCCCGCCGCCATCATATTGATCAGCGCTCATTGGGAAGCGCAGCCTGTTGAAGTAACGGGTGGCGCAACCCCGTCCCTCATTTATGACTACTACGGATTTCCGCCTGAGTCATACGGAATTAAGTATCCCGCACTCGGAAAGCCAGAGCTCGCCACAGCTGTCAGCCGGCATTTAAATGAGCAGGGGATTCCCAGCCAGATTAATGGTCGCCGGGGCTTTGACCACGGAATGTTCATACCTCTGCGAATGCTATATCCCAAGGCTGATATTCCGGTGGTCCAGTTATCTCTGGATGCTTCATTAGACCCGGGGTTGCATGTCAGGGTCGGGAGAGCTTTGCGAGAATTCCGCGCCCAAAACATTATGATCATCGGATCAGGGTTTTCCTTTCATAACCTTTCAGTATTTTTTTCACCTAAAACACCAACCGCAGGTGTTTCCATTGCAGACTTCACCCAGTGGCTGGATGCTGTAATGAGCGGACAGGAACTCTCTGAAGAGGAGAGGACCGCCAGACTCGAACAATGGGAGCAGGCCCCGTCAGCCCGGTTCTGTCACCCCCGGGAGGAGCATCTGTTGCCGCTGCATTGTTGTTTTGGGGCTTCGGGGTCGGCGGTTTCAGAAATTTATTCGTTTAAGACCATGGGCGTGGAAAGCCGCTGTTATCTCTGGAATACCTGACTCTGGAATACCTGAATTTTCTCTCTTAATCCTCATCGCTCAATGGCTGTACCTTGCTGTGCTCATGAGAGCCGCTCCCTTATATCTGATCTTTATTAAGACTGGCCACCTTTGTATAAATGTAGGCTAAGATAGAAAGCGTTGATCGTATCCGGCACACAGGAAGGTGATTTGTGAATAAGAAGATATGGTATCTGTATGCGATCTCATTGCTGATACCTGTGGCAGTCTTTGCTGAACCGATGACTGTCAAAGTCGGTGCCTATGAATTTCCGCCCTATTTTTATTCCACTCATGCCAAAGCCGGCCCTAAATATGAGGGAGCAACAGTGGCGTTGGTGGATGCCATCAATGCTATCCAGAGCGATATTCGGCTTGAGATTTATCTGACATCGCCAAAGAGACGTTATTTGGATTTTGATCGTCATCAATACGATCTCATCATGTTCGAAAGCCTGATATGGGGGTGGGAGGGATATCCTCTGGAGGCCAGCCGGGTATTCATGGGAGGCGGGGAGGTCTATGTTGCCTTGGAGAAACCGGGGCGTGACCAGAATTTCTTTAATGATGTCGGCAGCCGCAGCCTGGTCGGCATTCTCGGCTATCACTATGGATTCTCCAACTACATTTCCGACGATGAATACCTCAACACCAAATACCGGGTATTTCTATCTTCTGATCACGAGAGAAATCTACAGCTGATATTGCTCGATCGACCTTCCATTGCCGAGGTGGCGATAGTGACCCGTTCATACCTGAATCTGTTCATGCGGGACAATCCGGACAGCAGGGGCAGGTTTCTGGTGTCTGAAAAGTGCGATCAGGAATATCGTCACACTATTCTGACCCGCAAACAGGGAGTTGTATCCGTCGAAGATCTGAATCGATGGTTGGATATTCTGGAAAAAAACGGAAAACTTGCAGACATCCGGGAAAAGTTTGGTTTGGTTACACCGGATTCTGGTAAGCCTAAATTTTCCCTGCTAGTTAAGTGATCCTGCGGTGCTGACCAAGATGGCCCGCAGTGTTGATCAAGATAGTCTGCAGTGTTGATCAAGATAGTCTGCAATGTTGGCCAAGATATCCTAAAGAGCTGACCTGGATCGCCTCGATGTAGATCCGGAAAAGCCCGTCGTAAAGATCAAAAGCCCTCACATTCCATAGTGTTTCAGCATGGACTGGTACATTGGGGTCTGTTTAAGCTCGTATATGGCCCCTGTGAGCTTTGATGCCAGTTCCAGAGCTTTGGGGTGTTTACGACTGACCGCCATATAAATAGGACTACGGTCGACAACCGGCTGTAGAAATTGCACCTGACCGTTATAACCCTGAGCCTGCGCCTGCAGCTGAATGGCAAATGGATTGCCGATGGCAAGATCAAAGCGCTGACCAACCAGCATTCTGACCAGGGTTGGTTCATCCAGCACTTGTTCTTTTAGAAGATATTCCGCTTCATCAAATTTATGGCCATAGGAATACCCCCGTATCATTCCGATTCGGTACGCCGACAGTGACTCCAGTCTGCCGGTAAAGGACACTTCACTTCCTTTAAGAGCAAAGAATGTGTTGATTTCGTATGCGTGAGGTACACCTGTATATACCACAAAAGGTGCTCTTTCAGCCGTATTGAAAAAGGTCGTGACGAGATCGACAGAGCCGTCTTCAAGTGACTTGAGTACGCGTGGCCAGGATAGTCTGATAAAGCTGGTATTGAGATTGATTTGACGGGAGATATGATTCAGAACTTCGATGGAAATACCGGTCATTTCCCCATCTTTGACGTAATAAAAGGGCGGGTAGTCCGCCTCTGCCAGTACAGCGCGGACCCTGATCGGCCTGTCGTCGCTTAGGGCGTGGTTTGAGAGTGCTGCAAGTACAAGAACAACTCCCCAAAGTGTTTTTAACTGCATATCGACACCATTGAAGGACATCATGCTTTTTTTGCTTTGTCTGATCTGCGCCATCAGTCCTTGTCGCATCGTCACTATCGCTTCCGGCAACCCTGGTTTCGGCCAAAATCAATCATTTATAGCACAAATGGACTATAACGTTTGGATTACCTTATAACCATAGTACAGATTAGTGAACTTCGCGTTAACACTTATACTTATGCTGCTTTTGGGTGTCCGGGAGCTTGGTGATGCTTGTGGCAGGAGCGCAGAGAGCCGAGTATGAAAGAGTGGTGATGGCGTTCCTGAATGGCGTTGCAGGAGAGGATGTCCGCCAGAATCTTCCCTAGCGGACTTCTATCAACCAGTGTCGGACTTCTATCAACCAGTGGGGGACTTGAGTTGTTGGTTGATCGCTAGTTGGATACCTGGGCGATCCAATCTCCGAGGTTATAGTAGTTGGTGACGCGGACAATTCTTCCATCGCGGACTTCAAAAAATGCCCCGGCAGCCAATTGATAGGACTGGCCATCTGCAGGCGGCAGGCCTTCGTCGGAAGCCAGATACTCACCCAGAACGACGAATTCTGCGGCAGCCCGAGAGCCATCCTTATTTGCCATCACGACAATATCTTCCAACTTCTCCCGGTAGCATTCGTTCATCTTACTCATGAAGGCGGCGAATGCCTCTTTACCTGTTTGGCGGGAACACTGGTTGATATCGTGAACGACATCATCACTTAGAAGATCAAGAAACCGCGCCATATCCCCGGCGTTAAAGGCAGCGTAATAATCTTCAATCAATCTAATGGTGTTGGCCTGCATGAATCGTCTCCGAATGGTTAAGGTTGCGGGAGAGTAGCATGGATTAAGACGGAATTTTGGTCAGTCTGCGACGAGGATGGCGCTATTTTCACCAACAGACCCTAGGGCATTTAGCCAGTGGATGAAAAGTAAATATCATGGAATCATATTGTCAGGTTAGGGAAATGTTCTGAGAGGCCCCTTGAATGGATTGCTTTGCGCTGTCAAAAAGATTCGTGACAGTTAATTTTGTATTGTTTGCCGTTTTATTGCTAATGAGTGTTGTGTCGAATAGCCATGCCGAGGAGCCGGTATCGGCAATTGAACAGTATAAGCTGGGGCCGGGAGACCTGATACGAATACAGGTGTATGGTGAAAACGATTTAACCCTGGAAGCCAGACTAGGTGAGGCTGACTCAATAGATTATCCGTTTCTGGGGGAAATCAAACCGGTGGGGAAGACCCTGGATCAAATGCAGGCGCAGATTGCGCAGGGGCTAAAGCAGGGATATCTGGTAGATCCACGTGTCAGTGTCACCGTATTGGAATATCGACAGTTCTATATCAGTGGAGAAGTAAAGAATCCCGGAGGTTATGCCTATCAGCCCGGCCTGACCGTTCGAACGGCCATTTCTCTGGCCGGCGGATTCACTGACGACGCCGCTGAAGACGAGATCCAGCTCATCTCAGAAAACGATCCTGCCAAGACGCCACATCCAGCAAGTCAGGATGTACGCCTGAAACCGGGCGATACCATCATTGTGAAGGAGAGCTTTTTCTAGATGGAAAATCTAAGGGCAGAACCGATTCAGCGGGTAAAGAAACCTTCCGCTGGTCATCCAATTATTGACCCAGGGAGACTGGGTGCAGCCATTCTAAAGTATAAGCGCGGCATACTGTTTCTGGTGATGTTGTCCTTATTGGCGGGTTATCTGGGGCTCAGCGGCGTCAGACCGGTATATCAGGCAACTGCAACCCTATTGATTGAGCGTCCTGCAGTCCTGTCCAAAGCTGTTACCTTGTCTAAAGACGGTAGCAAAAGCTCTAATAAGGACGAGGAAGTTCAAAGCTTTCTGCAAACCCAGCACGAAATATTGCGCTCGCGTAGCCTTGCTGAAGCGGTCGTTGCTGAACTCAATCTGACGGAACAGGCTGAATTCAATCCTGAAATGCAAACCCCGCTGGCTTTGGATGAATTCCTTCTCATGCGTTGGCTGAAATCCCTTTGGCCGATGGATGCAGATAATGATGAGACGCCGGAGCAACCTGTGGAGGGTGTAGCCCCCTCGATTCCCCTGGAGCAGGTTGTCGCCATTTTTATGGAAAGACTCTCAGTTGAACCTGTACGTAATACCCAACTGGTGGATATTCGCTTCAGCGCTTTTGATCCGGAGATGGCGGCTCGAGTTGCCAATGCCGTGGCAGATCAATACATATCAACCTATATGACCGTGGAAACGGCGCAGGCGGTGGAGGGGGAAGCCCTATCGTCAGAGGATCTGGAAGCGGTACATCAACGGTTACTGGAATCTGAAGCTCGATTGAATCGTTTTCAGCAATTTGTTGATCCTCAGCAAGCAGACGGGATCGAGGAGGCTTCAGACCCGGGCCAGAACGACCAGGGTCAGGGAGGTCGCGACAATGATGAAGTCATCGCTGAGCTGACCGTTCGTAATGTTGCGCTGAAAAGAGCCAGGATTGAGGCGGAAAACATCTATGACAGGGTGGTGATATTTGGCGCACCACCACCTGTTGAATACCTCCTCCAGCTGCCGGAAATTGTGGGACGACCATTAGTTGCCGCTGCGCTCGAACGTCAAAAAAATGCTCAGTCCAGAGTGGATGAACTTGCCAAAACCTATGGCGCCAAGCATCCCAAGATGATTTCTGCCCAGGCTGAGCTGACTGGCTTCAAGAAAGATCTGGAAACTCAATTGCTGGATGCCGCGTTGGATGTTGAGTCTGAGTATCAGGCTGCATTGGAGAAGGAAAGAGCCAGCAGCAGGCAGCTATCCATGGCAAGACAGAGACTGCAGGATGCGGAGCAAGTGATATCGCGCCAGAGTGAGCTGGAAATGCAGTTGATTTCGGAGCTGACCCAGGAGGTAGAAAGCAATCGTACGCTTTATGAAGGTCTTATGACGAGGGTTCGCGAAATTCCGACTCCGATTCCCGGGGCTACGGTCAAGAATGCCCGGGTGGTGGATTCGGCAGTGACACCGGGATTACCGTCCAAACCGGATACTCTCCTGGTATATCTTATTCTGGGCATTGCGGCATTGATGGTCGGTATTGCCAGGGCCTGGATGCGAAGCCTTCGGGACAACACTATCCAGCAGACCAATCAGGTGGATGAATTTCTCCATTTGCCTGTGTTGGGGTCACTGCCGATAGCTGAAAACACCGGTTCAACAGACGGACAAGGAGAGTCGCCAATATATGAGGGCGTCCAATCCTCCGCGGATAGCCCCTTTGCTGAGGCCGTACGTAGCCTTCGCACCAGTTTGATCCTGTCGCGGGTGGATCGCACCTGTAAGGTCATCCTGGTGACTTCTTCCCAGCAGGGGGAAGGTAAAAGCACACTGGCACTGAATCTGGCGGAAGCTCTGGGTAAACATGAAGAAGTGCTGTTGATGGATGCTGATCTGCGCCGATCCATGCTGGCCGCGTCTTTGAATATCTCTCTCAACGCTCCCGGTCTGACGGATCTCATTGCCAACACGGCTGAAATAGAGCAGTGCCTGCATCCGCTGAAAGGTACCAGAGCCTCTGTGATGCCAGCCGGAAGTCCTCCCGGAAATCCTGAAGAAGTGCTTTCAAGCCGCAAGTTTCAAATGGTTCTGGCGGTGTTGAAGAAACTGCATGATCGAATCATTATCGACACTGGTCCAACGTTAGCCGGCAGTGATGCGACAATCCTGTCTGAGTTTGCTGACACGATTATCTATGTGGTCAAAGCGGGTGAAACCCAGGTGCCCAAAATTCAGGAAGGTGTCAGACGTTTGCAGGAAGCCGAGGGGGCTATTGCCGGGGTGGTGCTGAATCAGGTGAGTTCGGTGTCTTTGAAAAAGCAGTTCGAACAGCGTAAATACCCGACTTATACCGAACCGGAAAGTAGCGAAACCAAAGTACCTGAAGAACCATTGATCACAATTCAGCGCAAAGAACCAACCGGCATCGTTTGATTCGATCCCCCGCCAGAGAATCAATTCTCGGTATCGCCGTTGACAAATTGCTCCACCTGGCGGGCCAGGCCTTCAAAATGAGGGCCTTCCCAATAGACTTTTCCGCATTGGCTGCATCGATAAAAGACGTCGTAGTATTTGCGGGTTCTAGGGAGTAACTGATCCTCTATCTCGCTTTTATCGACCCGATGTATCTCGCCGTTGCACTGCATGCAATAACGGAATGGCTGCAGTGAATCTACCAGATCAAAACGCCGGATGACTTCGGCGACTTGCTCCGGCGGATGCGTAGAACGCAGGAAGTATCCATGCGTAACCGCCTTTCGGCACAGCAGCAGCCGGTCCCGGGTCAGGATAATTCTGTGCTCTTCCAGGGCTTCCCTGACGATCTCCTCGTCTTCATAGTCATTGCGATATTTAACATCCATTCCCAGCAGCCGGAGATGGCGAGCCAGTGTCCCAAGGTGGACATCCAGAATAAAACGGGTTTTCCGTAGAGGCTTGTCGCGGAGTTTAACGATGGGGGTGATATCAATGCTTTCGAATACTGGATAAACCGCTATTCGGTCGCCATCTTTCAGGTGATAGTCAAAACCCACAGACGCCCCATTGGCTATTATCAGGTCGACCTCAGTATGTGGGATCCGGCAGGTTTCTATGGCGTCCTTCACCGAGGGTTTACCGTCAAACGCATAGTCGAAATCCCGTTTCTTTCGTTCCGGGGGGAGGAAATCGTTAAGTTCCTCATAAAAACGAAACCGGACTTTGCTGGCGGTCATGGTGCTCCTGCCTGTTGTGTATACGGATCCTAATCAACAGTTTAGCTTGTTCGCTATTGCATCAAACTCGTGAAGGCAAAGCAATTGATTGACGGCCTCCATCATCCGGCCTTTGATCCTGGCGATGATAAAAATCTGTTGCAATAGCGCCAGGGAAGGTTCTCAATGATGAGATATTGTCCAATAGTCCTCGTGTTGTAATTTCCTGGCTGCAGTATGGATGCAAACCTGTCTAGAGGACTCGATCATGCCCATCAAGATTACAACCTGGAACGTACAAAACTTCACTAAAGCCAGTACCGTCTACCAGGAAAAGCTGAATTATCTGAAGAATACATTGCAGGCCCTGGGATCTGACGTGGTGGCCCTGCAGGAGGTTCTGGATGCGGATGCTCTGGAAGAACTCGCAGATGCTCTCGGCTTTCATGCATATGCCGCTACCCCTGATGGTCGGCACAACCGGGTCGCCATGTTAACCCGCGATCAGGCAATCAGTACCCGTGAAATTAATGCCTGGATACTACCACCGGGGGAAAGCGTTCATCACTTTGATAGCAGCGGTAATGTGGAGATCGCGACGAAGTTTTCCAGACCCGCGCTGCAGGTAACTCTGCCCTATAACGGTGGTGAACTGGACATTATTACCGCGCATATGAAGTCAAAACTCCTGACATTCGGAGGGCATTTTTCCACGACGGATGAATCTCTGAGGGCTCAGACGGCCTTCTATGCTCTTCAGCGTCGAAGTGCCGAAGCTGTCAGCATCAGGGAGCATGCATCCGGGTTGCTGGCGGATGACCGGAGTCTTGTCATTCTTGGCGATTTCAACGATGTCCACGAGTCTGCTACTACCCAATTATTATATGGCCCGCCGGGCAGCCAGCCGAAGGGGCCGGAAGATGCAGACAGAGCCTCCGGCGCATTTCAGCGAAGTGACCAGGGAGACAGCCAGAGGCTGTTCAATGTGACGAATCTGGTAGACAAAGACAAGCGCTGGACCCGGAAACACAACGGTGAAGAGGAGTTGCTGGACCATATCCTCGCAAGCGCCCAATTGATGCCGAGAAATCAGGCAGGACTACGCCAGGTGCCACAAGTCTCTATATTAAATGACGATTCTCCCAACCTGACTGACAGTAACCCCAATGTTGTCGGTGTCGTACCTGATCATGCCCCGGTAACGGCCGGGTTTGTGTGAGTTGAATTCAAAGGAGTAGGAGGGAATGGGGCGAGCCGAGAAGTAGAGCTACCGAGGGGAAAGCCTGATGTCTGGGCAAAGGCCCTTGCGGGGTATGCCGACGGAAACGCTTTCTAACCCTGGATATAGATATCAGAGAAAAACGTCCAGCAGGATGCTAAAGGGGGGGGGAAATAGATCATCGCTGGTGGACACATAACAGAAGTAAGAAGAGTTTTGGACTTCATCATAGGCACGCGGAACGGCATTCGTTATTATAGTCAGCGGATAAAAGCCTAGTATGAGGCTAAATGGTTCTTTTAACTATACTTTAGTAAAATTGACGTGTTATGACCTTCGGGAATTGTTGCATTAGTAATATAATTTGATAACTAATTCTGAAATTCACATCTATGGTTTCTTGAAGGTCCAATAATGCCGGATATGATTACCTGAATTAAATTTCATTAGACTATTTTGGTTTACTTCAGTAAGAAAAATGAAAATAAGATTCACCAGATTTGCTTTCTATCAGGGAAGAATAAATGGTAAAAGTGGATTTAATTCATAATTCGGTGGCAATTGGGCAAGCCGTAAGTCCAGTAGTATCATCACCTCCTACTCTCATTAAGAGACAACACTTTGACATCTAATTTTTCGATATTTGTCTACTGGCTGATATCAGTGGGTTAGGCTTTATCTGTCGATCAACTTAACATACTCAGGAGAAACTAGTGTTAAGAAGTAGAAAAAACGCCGCATACATTATCGCAGAGGTTGGACAAAATCATCAGGGCGACCTGAATCTGGCAAAAAAATATGTTCGGCAATTTGCTGACGCCGGTGCGGATGCCATTAAGTTCCAGAAGCGGGATATGGCGACTTTATTTGAGCCATTAGCTTTGTCGAAGGAATATAACTCCGAAAATGCCTTTGGAGAGACTTATGGAGAGCATAGGGAAGCCCTCGAGTTGTCAATAGAGGAAATGGCAGAGTTAAAGGAAGAATGTTCAAAATTTGATGTGGATTTTATGTGCACGGCATTTGATCGTGTATCGTTGCATCAGCTAAAAGATATCGGAACTCAAGTAATTAAAATGGCTTCCTTTGATATGGGGAATGTTCCGTTTTTACAAGAGGTTATAGAGTCTGATATTCCATTTGTTATCAGTGCTGGTGGGGCTAATGCTGACATCGTTGATGCCACGGTGGAGTATTTGATTGGTAATAATGCAAAGTTTTCTCTATTGCATTGTGTATCGCGTTATCCATGCCGTGCGGAAGAGTTAACTCTTGGCAGGATTACCCTGCTGAAAGAGAAGTATCCAAGCGTTCAGGTCGGATTGTCTGACCACTTCAATGGAATTTTGTCTGGCGCTGTAGGATATCAATTGGGTGCTGAGGTTTTTGAAAAACATGTAACTTTTGATCGTAGCTGGCGTGGAACCGATCATAGCTTTGCGTTGACATTGCACGGTTTTGAGAACTTTGTCAGGGATATAAATCGTACTCAACAGATGTTGAGGCATGAACTTCCTGAGGGGGTGGGTACTGAGGCCGTTTTTAAGAAGCTGGGTAAGAAAATTGTTGCAGCTACAGATATTAAAAGTGGGGAGTATTTCGACGTGAAGAACTTGTCCTGCAGGATAAATGGTGAGGGGGTTCCTGTAAGAGACAGCGTCAGACTGATTGGTAAATTGGCGAAACGTGACTATAAGTCGGGAGAGTATATAGATGTTTCAGAAATTTAAGAATATTAAAGCGGTAGCTTTTGATTTTGATGGGGTTTTTACAGATAACAGTGTTTACGTCAGTCAGCATGGAGAAGAAACAGTCAGGTGCGTAAGGTCTGATGGTATCGGTCTTTCTAAGCTGAAAAGGTTGGGAATTCCGCATGTCATCATTTCCACTGAAGCCAATCCTGTGGTTACACAAAGAGCCAATAAGCTCGGGATAGATGTCGTTCAGAATGTAGAAAGGAAAGACGTAGAGCTACGGAAATGGGCAAGTGAAATAGGCGTTGAACTGGAAGATATCGCGTTTGTTGGCAATGATGACAATGATCTTGATGCTTTAGGCGTCGCTGGAATTCCAATCTGTGTGTGGGATGCAACTTCCAGCGTCAAGGATGTGTGCGTGCATATTACTGAAGCTCGTGGAGGGCATGGTGCGGTCCGCGAAATATGTGAGCTCATTTTGGACAGCCATGAAAGTGATTCCCATGATCTGGATGTACTCTCAGTAGTTATTCCCGATAAAATTGATATGGGGGCAAGAGTGTGGGGAGAAGAGACCACTTTGGCTCTGGCTTCAAAGAAAGTCATGATGAAGAAGCTTTTCGTTAAAGCTGGGTGTAAAGGTGGATTGCAGTATCACCGGAAGAGACATGAAATGGGCTATGTGGTTTCCGGCAAGATGCTGGTTCGCATCGGTGATGGAAAAAACATTAAAGAAATCATTATGACTGGTGGAGATCATTACTACTTTCCTCCGTACCTGGTTCATCAGGAAGAGGCTATCGAAGATACCTTAATTATCGAATGTTCGACACCTTGGACTAATGACCGTGTCAGGGTCGAAGCTGAATACCAACAGCCTGATGGTGAGGTCGGTCTTCGTACGACAATACCTGGCGAGGAAGTTCTTCTGTAAGATTGAGAAAGATATATGCGTATATTGGCAGTAATTCCTGCTAGGGGGGGCTCTAAGCGTCTGCCCAGAAAAAACATTATGGATCTAGCTGGACGCCCTCTAATAGATTATTCAATACAAGCGGTTAGAAAATCCTCTCTTGTCACTAACCATGTTGTATCCACTGATGATGAAGAGATTGCCAGTGTTGCCAGAGAATGTGGGGCAAATGTGCCATTTATCAGGCCGCCTGAGCTGTCAACAGATAATGTCAGAAATTCACAAACACTTCTGCATGCGCTGGACTGGTTTGCCGATGCTCAGGGTCAGGACTTTGATGCTGTAATTTTGCTGCAGCCGACGGCTCCCCTCCGTCAGTCGTGGCATATAGATGAAGCTGTAAAGTTGTTTGAATCTACAGGGGCCGATACTCTGGCAAGTGTAACCGGACCTCATAAAAAGAGGGATGTAGTTATCAAACAACTGCTGAATGAAAACAGGCTTGTCGATTATACTCCTGACGATCCCAATGTTGGATACTATAGATATAATGCCAGTATATATATCGTGAGATCTGATTATCTAAGGGATAAACAAAGATTTACTTCAGAAAAGGAAGTAGGCTACGTCATGGATGAGGAATTTTCGATCGATGTGGACACCAAACTGGATCTATACCGGGCAGAAGCAGATATCAGATATTGTAAGGAGTTAAATTTATGCGAATTTTAGAGGGTGTCATCCCTGTATTAATTACACCGCTCGATAAAGATCAGACTGTTGATGAAAGTTCTTTAAGAAATATAGTCAATCAGTATGTAGACAAGAAAGTTGGTGGACTTTGGGTTTTGGGGACAGGGGCTGAAGATATGTGTCTGTCGATGTCGCAAAGACTTAAAGTGGCAGAAGTTGTCTGTAATGCTGTCGATGGTCGAGTGCCTGTGATCCTGGGTTGCAGCTTTTTCTCTCCAGCTGAATCTTTGGAATTTATCGATCGCACCAAGCATCTTGAATTTGATTCATACCATGCAATGCCTTATCACCAAAAGGTTTCTCTAGATAATATTTATATGTGGTATGAATTGCTGGCTAATTACCTCCAAGAGCGAGGTAAGACGCTATGGGCATATACCAGTGGCAATTGGGCTGTGAGAATGGGGCCTGAATTTGTGGCTCGGTTGAAAAATATTCCTAACATAGTTGGCGTTAAGTACTCTTCCAGTAATATGGTCGATGTACAAGGTGCTATTGATCTTGCGGATGATGAGTTCCAAGTAATCACAGCGGTAGTGAAAACATTTTATGCCTGTCTCGCGCTTGGTGTCAAAGGAGCCACTTCGGTTGAGGCCTCGGTTTTTCTGGATCAGATACAAAATGTGTATGATTTATATAAGCAAGGTAGCGAAGAGGAAGCGCGTGACGCACAGCGCTATCTCAATTCTACGTTATTGAATTACCCCTCTCCTGCTGCCCGTGACAACTTTCTACGTGTTGCCGAACTCAAGTACCTCGGATCGAGGCTAGGGTTGTGCCAAGAATGGGTAACGCCCTATTATAGGCAGCTAACATCGGACGAGAAACTAGCCCTGGATGTTTATTTTGAAAAGTATTTATCCTCGGAGAGCAAGTAGCTGCTAGTGAGTGGGAGGCTGAAGCCTCCCTTTTGGTAAAGAGCTGACTAGGGCTGATAGTTTCCGTAGACAGAAAAACTCCCTTGGGGTCTAAAGGGGGGACTGAATTTCAAGCCAATTGTTGAGATTCTGTCATTAGATCGTCTCCATGAGGCTTGCCTATAATCAAAGTTCTGATGCTCCAAGCATATAGGATTAAGCGGACCTTTATTCTGATTGTAAGTTATGGTTGGAGTCTCTCTACAAGTTGGTTGTATTTGTTGTGAAGGTTATTATATAAAATGGCGCGATGTATAAACGAACAATTTAAGGAGGTGAAATTTAACTATAGGATAAATATACTTGCTGCATGGTGTGGCATGTCGTTTATATCTCCCCTCCCTTTGTCTACAGATATTCAGCCGCTTATTTTTATTTTTGCCTGTCTCGTATTTTTCTATGAGATGATAAATCATAACGTTAAACTAAACCGGTTCCAGATATATTTTTTGCTTCTCTCCATAATTCAAATTGGCTATATCAATGTAAATAGGGACTTTAATTTTAGTCCTTCCAATCATCTTGTATTTTTATTCGCTTTTGTTTTGTTTTATCTGTTTTCTCGTTACCGAGATGAAATAAGTCCAAATTGGGTGTTCTTTGGATTTTATGTGAATTTTTTCTCTGCTCTTCTTCAATATCTGGTGCCTGATATATGGGTCGCCTCGGTGGGAGAGCATTTTATTGGTGATTTTCGGGCAGCTCAGTCCTCTGGAGGGAGAGGGGTTGGAGGAATAAATCCGGAAGCCGGATTTTTAGGTGCCATTGCAGGAGGTTACCTAGCCATAGCGAGCTATTACTATGGCCGGAGACTTATTGGTTGGACTCAATATGCTCTTATTATTGCGGCTGGAATTATTATGACCGTATTGAGTTCGTCGGGGACTGGATATTTGCTTGTCAGTTTGTGGGTGGTATCAAGATTCTCATTAAATAGAAGTACGATAGTGCTGGCTATTGTTGTTGGCCTTGCTCTGTTTGTTGTACTAACGGGTAATTCGGGGATTTACACTGGAAGCCGCGGAAGTGAAGTCTTGTTGAGCCTGATGAAAAACCCTGTGTTATTTTTGTCAACGGATGTGTCTTCTCTCATGCGGGTTCTGGCCTTTTTAATCGGGCCCTTAACCATTATTGATGGGCATGTGATTGGAACGGGGGTTGGTACTTTTGATCAAGTCGCACCCAGCATTATTTCCAATTATTTGTCTGGGATCGGGAATAACGAAGCATTTAGCCGATTAATGGATGCCCATGGCGGGTCATCGGCTTTTGGTCGCCATGCTGCTGAAATGGGGCTTCTATTTATTATTTTGCTCATGGGGATATTCAGTAGTGTGAAGCTGTGTCGTGCTAAGCTGCTACTTGCTGCTTATGCTGTTCTTTTTATATCGTTTTCGTTTTCTTTTGCATTTCCGCTAACATGGTTGTTGATTTCATTAAGTCATTCAGATTTAGGCCATGTAAAAAAAGAGTGGACTGAAATTTATGAGAGTAATTAATGAGAATTGCCTTTTTCCCAAGAAATCTCAATCACTTGCGGCTATATGGCAAGTTGAGAGAAACAATTGCCAAAGAGTATCCAAGCACTGATGTAAATATTGTCTACGAAACTTCCAGCGAAATCTCTGATGTGGATTTTGCATACGAAGAGCATATAGAGAGTGTGCTAAGGACAGATGTGAGCAATGTTGCTTCGCTGGAGCAATTTCTTCAGAAATACCCATCATTTAATTTTAATAAGGCCATTTTAAGCGAGAGAGAGCTGGTATTTTTTCCTTCCTATTTCAACTATGGACATATGAAATATAAGGAAATTTGTGCCTACACAGCTGCCTGCTTTCACGTGATGGAAATGTTCTTGGACTCAGTCAAGCCCGATATCGTATATGGCGAGCTGATATTGGGTCTCGCGGACGCAATTCTCTATGAAATCTGTAAAGTTAAAGGCGTAAAGTATCTGTCGGTTAGGCAATCCAAAGTAGGAAATGGAATCATTGTCTGTGATCCCTATGTTGACTTGCCAATAAATCATAGAAGTAAATACGAGGCATACTTGGCAGAGAACCCCGATTCGGAGTGTTTTAATGAAGCCAGACAATATCTGGACAACCTAAAACAGAGGATAGAAAAGCCTGTATATATGGAAAAGACTGGGCAGAACTATCGACTGTTTCCAAAACATAAGGTTGCGGAGTTTATTAGACGAATTACCCAAGCCTCCGAGAATAAGGAAAAGCTGATTCTCAAGAGGAGGCCGTTGTTAAACCCGGTTTTTTGGCACGCCACCAAGCTGATAAACATAGTAAAGACAAAAATCTATGGCAATCATTGGTTTGTTGACCTTGAGAACATTGATAGTCCCTATGTGATTTTTCCTCTTCATTACGAACCTGAGTCATCAACTTTGGTTAGGGGGGCTGAGTTCTCTGACCAGTTGGGAGTGATTAAGTTCATTTCACGGCACCTACCGTTGGGCATTATTCTGGTTGTGAAGGAACATGGCGGAAATCATGGATACAGGAAGCCGGAGTTTTACCAGGAGGTAAGCCATTTGCCGAATGTTGTTTTGGTTTCCAGGGATCAGTCGCCCCGTGAACTGATAAAAAACTCCGCTGCGATAATCACCATTACCGGAAGGATGGGGTGGGAAGCTCTTGTGTATGGGAAAAGTGTGATATGCCTCGGCAATGCGTTTTGGTCAACAATGCCGGGAGTTCAAAGATGTAAACAATGGAGTGATTTGATCGAAGCATTAAGGTCAGTGTCTAAGGAGGCCGATACGCCCTCTGCATCAGGCGTCGAATTGCTTGCCTTTACTGCTGCTTATATAGAGTGTAATCACCAAGCCAACTTTGTTCTCAATTCCTCTCAATTAGAACAAGAGAAAAATATTCAGAGTTTGGCTGGCTTGTTTAGCCAGAACCACTTTGACGTGTTAAGTAAGTAGTGTGAACAAGGTCGCAGCGTGGAAGAAAGGAAAAAGCTGAAGGTTTGTATAATGGGCAATTCGGTGGGGTTAAGAGTAAGACCACCAGAAACGGCACCTGATAATCATACCTTCGGAGCTCTTTTGGAAGAATGTCTGGTTAAAAATGAAGACTGTACTTCTATATCCGTAGAGAATATTTGTATGGGGCGTTCCCTTCTTGAGCAGATATTTAATGATGGAGATAAAGTTATAAACAGATTTCCAGACTATTACATCATAGTGGCGGGAATTACTGACGCATCAACCAGGGAAATTCCTCTATGGTTTTCCAATGTGCTATATGGCAAAAGGACTGGCTTTATACGCCGTGTCGCCATGGGGCTCTATGTATATATTATCAAACCGAGAAGGCGTCATTTTGTCAGACTGAGGGGAAACAAAAGTTGGACGACGGCAAGTCGTTTTAAAAAGATTTATACCAAGATAATTTCAGAGCTGATAAAAAATACCAATGCAAAGATTTTGATCCTCACTATCAATCAATGCACCCAACGAATTGAAAACGAGCTACCTGGAACAAAAGAGAATATAAGAGTGTTCAACGACATTATCATGTCATTGAAAGAGAGTAATAGTAGAGTTTCCATCATTGATACAACAGATCTTGACCCCGATACGCACTTGCCTGATGGAATACACTATTCTAGAGCTGGCCACGAAATTGTAGCCGATCGAATATATAGAACCATTAAAGGCGCAAAGCAGTAGTGAGTCGGGAAGCAGACAAAACTCGTAAGAATATAATCGTAATTTTCATTGGTCAGCTATTGCTGGGGCTTATTACCGCCCTAAGCTATAAGTTGATGGTAGGCTATGTTGGGGCAGAAGAGGGAGGGCTGATTGTATATTCCATTGCTCTTCTCAATAGCTTGAGGGCTCTGTTTGACTTGGGATTGGCTAAAACTGTCATAAAGTACATAGCTGAAAACCGGGATATCAGGGAGAAGCTGGTAAATGTCTGCCAGTACTTTACCGCAATTTACGGTTTGATTTTTATCCTGCTAATGATTTCAGTGACATTGTTCTCCCATGATATCAGCATGTTCTTTTTTAGTGGTACTGAATTTAACTCCGCCCTTGGTGGGTGGCATGTCTTCTTGTATGCAGCGCCAATTATTCTGATCATTTCGTATCTTAGTAGTGTTCTCGCTGGTTTTGAAAGATTCGTAGTGGTTAGTTTGGTCGACCTGCTAGTGGGAGTACTGTTGTATGCTCTCTCCGCAGCGTTGCTGGTCTCAGGCGTGAGCTTTTCGAATATTGCAGTTGTAATTGTATCTCTGTATCTACTAAAGATGACGTTGTTTCTTGGTTGTTGTGTAAAGCGGGTAGGTTGGGGCTTCTTATTGCCGAAGTATAAATCTGTATTCCATCATGAAGTAAAAGGTCACATGAGGAATATGTTTTTGCTTTCTGGACTGCTTTTTGTTCACAAACAGGCAGATAAACTTGTAGTGGGAAAGTTGCTTGCGATAAGTGATGCGGGGTTTTATGTCATCATATTCTCGCTTATAGGTAAACTTTCCATATTAACTCAAAGTATTTCTCAGGCTTTATCTCCACAGTTCAGTAAAGGTAAACACGAAGAGAGTCGATTGAAATATCTCAAGCTCAGTCGCTTCAACTTAGGGTTTATGATGCCAATATATATTGGTGCGGCTATTGTGATGGATGAAATTCTCGTATTTCTTCTAGGTAACGAATTTCCAAAAGAATACCTATATTGTGCTTATGCGGTAATTTTATACTTCTTTTTGAATGCCGCGATTAGACTGTTCCGGACTCTTTTGATTTCGCGTTCAGGTTCTTCTTTGGTGCTGAAAGCTGACGTGTTTGGAGTTGTTTTATCATTTCCATTGTTGATTGTTTCTGCGTTCTACTACGGGATTATAGGTGTTTGCGTTTCGATGCTGGTATTTTATTTGGTTATGATCCCCGTGCTCGTTGTAGGCGGATATCAAAAAGTATTGGATAGCTCACCTGTGTCATGGCTGAATCAAGTAATAGAAGTGTCAAAGCTTCCTTTTTTATTTGCAATACCTATAGTGGGTTATAAGTATATATATGACGTCCCCGCGTATCAGGATATCTTATTAGCAATGACCTTTGGGCTTATATGCTTTGTTGTTTTATATCGCGATTGGTGTGGTTCCAGAAAACTGTAGTGTTATGCTGTGAATACGCATATAAATAAGTCATACCAGTCTTAATGAATTTGGAGACGAGATTGAAGAAGAAAGCGCTTATCACCGGTATTACCGGGCAAGATGGCTCGTATTTGGCGGAATTTCTATTATCGAAAGGTTATGAAGTTCACGGTATTAAGAGGCGTGCCTCTTTATTCAATACGCAAAGAATTGATCACATTTACCAAGATCCCCATGTCGAAAACCAAAACTTGGTTTTGCACTATGGTGACTTGACTGATAGTTCCAATCTTACCCGTATCATCGCTGATATCAGGCCGGATGAAATATATAATCTCGGGGCACAGAGCCATGTTGCAGTAAGCTTTGAGTCGCCGGAGTATACGGCTGATGTCGATGCCATTGGTACTTTGAGGTTGCTGGAAGCGGTGCGCTTTTTGGGGTTGGCCGACAAAACCCGCTTTTATCAAGCATCCACATCAGAGCTTTATGGGCTGGTACAGGAAGTTCCACAAAGGGAAAACACTCCTTTCTACCCAAGAAGTCCCTATGCAGTAGCTAAGTTATACGCATATTGGATTACTGTAAATTACAGGGAGTCATATGGTATGTACGCCTGTAACGGAATACTGTTCAATCACGAGAGTCCTCGAAGAGGGGAAACTTTTGTTACCCGTAAAATTACCCGTGGTTTAGCAAATATCGCTCAAGGGCTGGAAACCTGCTTATACATGGGGAACATGGATGCATTACGAGATTGGGGGCACGCCAAAGATTATGTGCGTATGCAGTGGATGATGCTGCAACAGGATAAGCCAGAAGATTTTGTTATTGCGACGGGAACTCAATATTCAGTCAGGGAATTTATTCAGTGGTCCGCAAAGGAACTCGGCATCGAATTGAGTTTCGAGGGGGATGGGGTAGACGAGTATGCGGTTGTTGTCTCTGTTAATGGCAGTTCTGCGCCATGTGTCAAAGTTGGCGATGTTATTGTGAAGGTGGACCCTAGATATTTTAGGCCAGCGGAAGTAGAGACATTGCTGGGAGATCCTACAAACGCGAAAGTAAAACTAGGTTGGGAGCCTGTTATCAGCGCCCAGGAAATGTGTTCAGAAATGGTCGCGGAAGACTTGAGGATTGCTCAGCGGCATGCTCTCCTTAAAAAGCACGGTCATGACGTTCCTGTTTCAATGGAGTGATGGTATATGGATAAAAGTGCATCAATATTTGTTGCTGGTCACAATGGGATGGTTGGGGCTTCAATACTCAGCCTGCTAAAAAGTAATGGTTTTAATAATATCCACTCGATAGATCGGAATTCTCTGGATCTCAAAGATCAAAAAGCTGTTGCGGAATATTTTGCTGAGAATCGGTTTCAGTACGTTTTTTTAGCCGCGGCAAAAGTTGGGGGAATATATGCTAATAATGCTTATCCCGCAGATTTCATATATGACAACCTCGCGATACAGTGCAATGTAATTCACTCTTCTTATTGCACTGGTGTCGAGCGTCTACTTTTTTTAGGTAGTTCGTGTATTTATCCTAGGGAAGCTGAGCAGCCAATGAGGGAGAATGCTTTGCTGACGGGTGTGCTTGAACCTACCAATGAACCTTATGCGATTGCTAAGATCGCGGGCATTAAAATGTGTGAAAGCTATAATCGGCAGTACGGGACAGACTATCGTAGTGTAATGCCCACTAACTTGTACGGCCCAAACGATAACTTTCACCCTGAAAACAGTCATGTTGTTCCTGCGCTGATAGGTCGTTTTCACCATGCTAAGGAAAATCAATTGGCTAAGGTGTCAATTTGGGGGACAGGTAGAGCGCTTCGAGAGTTTTTGCATGTTGAGGACATGGCGAGTGCCTGTTTGCATGTCATGTCGATTCCGAAAGAATCGTATCGAGGTATTACCGAGCCTCAGCTGTCCCATATCAATGTGGGGACAGGAGTAGATTGCTCAATTGCTGAGCTTGCTCATACCATATCAGAGGTTATTGGGTACGAGGGAGAAGTTGACTTTGATACGACAAAGCCTGATGGAGCTCCTCGAAAGCTGATGGATAGCTGCAAGCTCAGGCAGCTTGGCTGGAGTCCAAAGTACGACCTGAAGAGTGGTTTAGAGCACGCATATCGTTGGTATTTGGAAAATGTGGTCGAGTAGAGCGCTGTTTTAGGTATAGGTATTTCGGAGATCATTTGTAGGGATAGTAGATTCCCTCTACTGCTTCCTGTAAATGCCGATGGACGAGTCCATTGTCCTTGATTTTTTGTAGACCCCGGTTGAATGCTTCCACTAGCATTTCACCTCGGGGGCTTTGGGTAAAGATCAGCCGGTACGGCCATGACTCAATTGGACGGGGATTGTAACTGATGTGATCCATGACATAAGGCAGCTGTCTTTGCAGAATATACAGGCCGACAAGTTTGTCGAGAGAGAAAGCATCAATTCTGCCGGATAATAGTTTGGCAAAATTAAGGCCTTCATCTGATACTTTCTCCATTTTCATGGATACTCCTGCCAGCTTGGCATCTTCAAACCAAGGGTAAGTGGCGCTCATCAGGCCGCCAAATTTCAACCCCTCAAAATCCTGATAGGTATTCCAACTGAGAGGCCTCTCTTTGCGATGAAAAAAAACTGCGGTTCCTTCAAAAACCACGTCTGAAAACAGGTAAATCTTTTTTCGTTCTTCTGTCTCAACCCAAAGAATAGAGGTATCCCAAGTGCCATCTTCCACATATTGGGCGACCCGATTCCATGGGAAAAAACCGAACTCTACCTGTAAGTCAGCGGCCCGAAAACTTTCTTCAACAATGTGAGCTGCAACTCCATAGTGTGGCAGTTCGACGGAAAGGTAAGGGGGCCATTCTCCAATGGCGATGCGGGCGGTCTCTTCAGCGCGTACGTTTGATGCTGCGGTTACCAAAAACATACTGGTTACCAGGAACATCGCAATAAATGACATGAAAGTATATGGCATGGGTCGACCAGGGACTGACTGTCTTCAACTCATTAGAGTTAGCATATACGAGCTGGTGTATATGGGCAAAATGACATGGGAACTTCCGGCTTCTCAAAATAGCAATAAATTGTTATGATTTGGCGCTTCGTGGAAGGAGGGTATGCAATGTATCCTTCATTGTTAATAAGGAATTGATGGTATTATGCTGGACTTGTCTCTCTTTGAAAGTGACGAATTGTTGGCTTTGGCCAAGTTGGACGTTGAAAAAAATCGTATCGATTCCGCATTGGCAAAATTGAAGCAAGCGAATAACTTGCCTGACCCCCAGCCCGAGTGTGATTCACTGCTGGCTAAACTATATGCTCAGCTAAACCTATTCGACAGGGCATCATACCATTACGAAAGCTACTTAATGAAACAACCGGATGCCTTGTTGGAGCGGTTCCAGTACGGAATGGTTTATTATGAGCAAGGAATCAAGGACAGAGCTCTTCTTGTATGGAAAGAGGTGCTGGATGAGGTTCCGACTTTTCCGCCTGCGTTATACTACTGCGCGTTGGTTTCATGGGAAGATAGCGATGAGTCCGAGGCAAGGAGGTTGATCGATATTCTCTTGAAGTCTGCCCCCGCAGATAATCTATATTTTAAGAGGAGCAAAGACTTGTTGAATGCTCTGGATAGTAATGCAAATTCTGGCTCTGTTGCAGCCCCTCGATTCGATAGCCAAAAGATCAACTGATAGAGAGTTTTATGCTCGTTACCGAAATTAAGGATAGAGTCGGACGTCTGAAGAAATTTCTCATTCAGGATCCTCAAAATATTTCTCTTCACCTCGACTTGATTCGTCAACTTAGTTTGTTGGGGGATATTGAATCTCTAACGAATCATCTTGAAACGGTGAAGAAGTTATATCCATCGCATCCTGGCGTTCTATATGAAGAGTCTCTCTTGTTCATGTCGACAGGTGACTTTGGTGCCGCTGAGGGAAATCTGAAGCAAATATTGTCTCAAGGTGAAACTGACGGGGAGGTTTTATACCTTACGGCATACTGTTGTTTGATGCGCAGTAGTCCGCAAGAAGCTTTCTCATATCTCGAAACCTGCTACCAAGAGAATCGAGACAACATTAGGTTTCCAATTCTGATGGCCCGCATCCAATACTTTTTAAGGGCGTTGGACAATGTCGAGGAATGTTTACAGGAAGCATTGGGGTTGGATGCGGAATCGGTGGAAGCTCTTTCGCTATTGGCATCTTGCAAGCTCGACCAGAGTGACTATAAGGCAGCCAAATTCTATGCTGATAAAGTATTGGCACTGAGCCCGGATGAGGCGAATGCTCTTGGGGTGTTAGCCTATTGCAATATGGCAGATATGGAATTCGATGATGCCCAGGCTCTGATAAGCAGGGCATTGGATGTCAAAAGTGATTCCGGTCGCCTATGGATAGGGCAAGCGTTACTAAGTATGAGGCGTGAAGAATTGGCTATGGCTGAAGCGCAGTTTGTCAAAGGGCTCTCATATATGCCTGGCCACATAGGGTCTTGGAATGCTTTGGCCTGGTGCAGAATTTTGTTGAGTGACCTTCAAGGTGCAATGGATTGTTGTGAAAAGGCAATCGAACTGGACCGCGGGTTTGGGGAGACATACGGCGCTTTAGCAGTTGTTGAATTATTTGCTGGGAATATTGAAAGTGCGCGGTTAAACGCAAAAAAAGCTATTAGGCTGGATAAGGCCAATTTTTCAGGTTTTTTTGCTCAGGCATTGTGCGACCACATTTCTGGAAATGAGCAAAAAGCCTCGGAAATTATCTTGTCTTTGCTGAACTCCCCGGTGGATGAAAGTGGCAAGAAGCTTACAGATTATCTTAGTGGCTTCATCATAGCTTAAGGGGCAGCGCTCATGACAATTGACCAGGCGATGCAACTGACAAATGATATGTTGTGGGCTGCCATTATGATATCTGCTCCAATTTTGGGAGTGGCAATGGTAGTCGGTCTTGTCATCAGTATTTTTCAAGTAATTACCCAAATACAAGAAATGACGCTGACTTTTGTTCCCAAAATAGCAGCGGTAGTTGTCGTTTTATTTATATTGGGGCCATGGATGCTTGCTACATTGACTGTATTTGCAAGCACTCTGATAAAAAATATCCCTGTGTATTTCTGAGATCATTATGACTTTTCAATTTGACATGGGGTGGATATGGTCGGTTGCTCTATTAAGTGTTCGTATGTCGACCATATTCTATTTGTCCGTTCTTGATTTATTTGGGCGCGTACCTGGTCGTTTCCGTCTAATGTTGATAGTGGTCCTCTCGGCGTTGTTGATTAGTGCCAATTTTTCCGCTGTTACCCCTATGCCTGAAACACTGATTGAGATGCTTTTGGGGCTGACTGGTGAGTTGGTTCTCAGCGTTATGCTGGTTCTAGGTTTACATGCGGCTTTTTCTGCTTTTCAGGTAGCTGGTCGCATGATTGACTTTCAGTCAGGTTTTGGTGCTGCGAGTCTCCTTAATCCCGCCACGAATTCTGCTGATCCTCTAATCGGAACATTGTTGTTATTTGTGGCTGCTTTTGTGTTTTTCTCAGTTGATGGACATCATCTGTTGTTGAAAGGACTGGTCTTCAGTGTTCAGCAGGTTCCCCTCGGTAGTTGGGGTGGGGGGATGAATTTTTCCGCCGTTCTACATCATTATGGTCTGATGTTTCTTTTAGGAATGACGATTGCAGCGCCGGTTTTGGCAGTGTTGTTTTTTGTCGATGCAGGTCTCGCGGTAATGGGAAAGACCATGCCTCAGATGAATGTGTACTTTATATTTCTACCGTTAAAAGTGGCTCTGGGAATAGGTATGACGGCTCTGTCGCTTAAATATATGATGCCTTTGATATCTGAGGTGATTTCGAGCGTATTTCGATATTGGGATCAAGTGATTACCGCTGCCTGAAATTAAGTTTATATCGAGTAGTAACAGTAGTAATGAAATATGGCAGAGTCCCAACCCGATAAATCAGAAAAGACTGAGCCACCCTCGCCCCATAAATTACAGGAAGCGAGAAAGAAGGGAGGCGTAGCGAAGAGCATGGAAGTCTCTCATGTGGTAGGACTCTTGGTGTCCGTGGTTCTGCTTTGGTCGATGGCTCCAGAATTGGCCAGAGACTTTCTAAAAGTATGTAGCCGATTATTTGATGTATCAGGATCTATTCCCTTTGATATCAAAACCGTAAGTGGTTGGAGCAAGTGGATTGTAAGCGAGGTTGTTGGAATTCTCAGTCCTTTATTTTTAATGACTATGTTGGCAGGTGTAGTTGCTGTATTAATTCAGATCGGTCCAGTCCTCTCTTTTCATCCGGTAAAGCCTGATATCAAGCGAATTAACCCTATTGAAGGATTCAAGCGGCTGGTCTCTATAAAGATACTATTTGAGCTCCTGAAGAATGTAATCAAGCTTTTGCTCCTTGGAACAATCATTTATTACTGCGTGAAAAGTTTTCTGCCATATTCGTTTGGGCTTACACAAACGGGGGCTTCCAACGCTATTCCTTTTATTTCCGCTCAGCTGGGTTCTTTGATTCTGAAGTTATCGATAGCGCTGATTGTGATTTCCATTGCGGACTTTCTATTTGTTCGCAGGGAATTTATACGCAATATGCGTATGACTAAGAAGGAAGTAAAGGACGAGATTAAGCGCCGGGAAGGCGATCCAATGGTCCGATCAAAAAGACGGGAGTTAGAGCGTGAACTTCGTAAGAGGAGCGCCTCTGTCAGCAGCATTGAAAATGCTGATGTGATTATTACCAACCCTGAGCATTATGCAGTAGTGATCAAGTATGATCCGCAAAGCATGGTGGCTCCAAAGGTGACTGGTAAAGGGGTAGACGCGATGGCTTTGCATCTTAAGGCAGTTGCCAGACGACACCGTGTGCACATTGTTGAGGATCCTCCCCTTGCCCGATACCTTTATCGAAAAGTCGGGATTGATAAAAATATTCCGGAAACTGCCTATATGGGAGTTGCGAGAGCTCTTCGTAAGGCATATAGGCTGAAGAGAACTCTGGGTGGGCAAACTGGCACGCCATATGGGGCCGCTATATGAGTAGTACTAAGACATCATTTTCAACCTTTTTGGGAACACGAAGTGAATTTAGCCTTGTGTTAGGTATGGTTGGAATATTATTGGTCCTATTCACGCCAATTCCATCGCAGCTCCTTGACTTCCTGCTCATTACCAATTTCAGTTTTGGTTTGATGTTGTTGTTGCTGACCTTTTTTGTCGATAAGCCTCTGGGGTTTTCTACATTTCCCTCCCTGCTGCTGATAGCTACGCTATTTCGGCTTTCTCTCAACATTGCAGCAACTCGATTGATCCTTTCGGAAGGCGATGCGGGCAATGTGATAAATGCTGTTGGGACATACGTGGTTGGTGGCAACTATGTGATTGGCCTCGTCGTTTTTTTAATTCTTATTGTTGTTCAGTATGTCGTAGTGACAAGTGGTGCTCAGCGAGTGGCTGAAGTCGCTGCACGATTCACGCTTGATAGCATGCCTGGCAAGCAGATGAGTATTGATGCTGACATGAACATGGGGCTGATTAATGAAATTGAGGCTCGTGAGAGACGTCAGACGATTGAGAAAGAGGCCAGCTTTTACGGAGCAATGGATGGTGCCAGTAAATTCGTAAAAGGAGATGCGATTGCTGGGATATTAATAATACTGATTGATATTATTGGCGGTCTGACGATTGGCGTTGCTCAGATGGACTTAAGTTGGAGCGACGCATTACATACATATACATTGCTGACCGTAGGTGACGGTATCGTTACCCAGATCCCTGCTCTGGTTATTTCGACCGCGACGGGCATTATCATTACAAGAGCCGCCACAGATGCCCATCTTGGAAGTGAAATATCGAACCAGATCACACAATACCCGAAAACTTTAGTCATTGTTGTTTTGGGGCTGTTGTTACTTTTATCTCTACCGGCAATTCCTTTGTTTCCTGTACTTGCTGTCGCAACGATTTTTGGCAGCTTGGCTTTCTTTGCATATAAGAAAAACTCCACTCAGATGGACGTTGTTGAAGAACAATCTGAAGATGAAGAAAAGTCTCTCTATGAAGAGTTAAAGGTTGAGCCGATTGAGGTGGCGTTAGGCTCAGATATTATTACGTTCTTTGGAGAGAACGAAGGCAAGTTAATGGACGAAATCGATCGTTTCAGAAAACAGTTTGCTTTCGAGCTCGGGCTTGTATTACCCAAAGTAAAAATCATACAGGATGGGGCTTCCAAAAGTAATGCCTACAAAATTTGTCTGCATGGGGTCTGTGTAGCAAATGGTGAGCTGATAGCAGACAGGCTCCTCGCAATTAGTGCACACGATATGGGGGACAAGCTCCCTGGCATAAAAGCACTGGATCCTACCTATGGCCTGCCCGCTGTGTGGATTAGTGAATCGGAAGCAGACTTGGCAAAATCATTAAACTGCACACTAGTTGACCCGTTGACGGTATTACTGACTCATTTCAGTGAAGCATTAAGGGGCAAGGCACCTGTGCTCATTTCCAGATCCGAATCTGAAAAATTAATGATGCGGGTTAGAGTCGCCCAACCAACACTCTATGACGATCTGATACCAAATACTCTCACGCTGAGCGATATTCAGCGTATTTTGCAAAACTTACTCGCAGAGAGAGTCTCTATCCGAAACATTGAACTAATTGCTGAGACTTTGGTAGATGTAGGTAAGAGGGTAAAAGACCATGTTCAGTTAACTGAGCTGGTTCGCCAAAAGCTTGGGGCGGAAATATGTCAAAAACTGGTTTCTCAGGATAACTTTCTATACGTGATCAGTTTTGATCCTGGAGTGGAGCAGGTATTTCAAAGTGGCCTGAAAGTGACTGAGGAAGGCGGCTCCTTATTTGTGGACCCAAAACTCACTGAACAGGTTCTGACCAAATTGGCAAAGCTCGTGGAGCAGATGATGGCGGATGGTCTTGAGCCAGTACTCATATCATCACCAAGTCTTCGACCACATTTGAAGAAGCTAACTACGCGTCTGTTGCCCGGCCTGAGCGTTCTTTCTCTATCTGAGATCCCCAGTGGCCTGAACATCAAGTCATTCGGGATTGTTGAATTGGAAAGAGGCTTGCTGGGTAGCGGCGAAAACAGATATGAAAAAAGGAATGAAAGATGAGTGAATTGGTTGAGGCGATACAGATTACGTTAAACGCTGATTTGCTTAGATTAAGGACCATAGGTCAAAACCTGGCAAATGTTGAAACCCCTGGGTATAAGAGCGACAAACTGATATCCCAACCTTTTTCAAAGATCATTTCCAGTGATATGGAGAATCAGGACAGGCTTACCGTCGCAAAGGATCATTCCCAGGGGGCCATCAAGCCTACCGGCCACTTTCTGGATCTGGCTATCGAGGGCGATGGGTATTTTGTTGGAGAAAAGGAAGGCGTGATCCAGTACACCAGGTCCGGTCGCTTGACAATGACTACAGACGGTAAACTGGCTTTGCCAAATGGGGCCTATCTAATGGGCCATGCGGGGCCGATTCAGTTGAACTCCGAGCAATTTGAAATAACTCGGAATGGCACTGTGATCAGTGAGGGAAACAGTATAGATCGACTTAAGATCGTCAGTTTTACTGAACAACAGAATTTGCGTTCTATAGGCGCAGGTACTTTCATCGCGGATGCTGACATGCAATCTTCAGAATCTGAAGATGCTCAGGTTTTGCAATCGTTTATAGAAGTCTCCAACGTGAACACAATGGAAGAAGTCGTAAACATGGTTGAGCTTACCCAGCATTATCGGATGACTCACAATGTTTTAAAGGCGTATGAGTCTTCTATTAGCACATCGATTTCCACGTTAGGAAAGTTTTAGGGAGTTTAAGATGATTGATGCTTTGTATGTTGCTGAAACTGGTCTGCAAGCCGGGCAAAAGCATATCGATACCATTTCCAATAACATGGCAAATCTAAATACGACGGCATATAAAAAAGGTCGTGTTGAATTCAGAGACCTGGTTGTTGGGAGAGAGGTCAGTTCTCTTGATGGAAATGGCGGAAGGGATATTGTTTCCATCGGAAATGGCACTCAGATTTCAAGGGTATGGAAAGAGTTTGAGTCCGGAGACCTGAAGGCAACTGAGAACCCTCTTGATTTAGCTATTCGGGGTGGAGGCTTTTTTGAAATATTGCTGGAAAATGGCGAAACAGCATATACCCGAAATGGTGCAATGAAGGTCGACGAAGATGGATATCTGGGAACTCTGACCGGCTACAGGTTTTCGGACATGATTCAGATACCTCCCGATGCAAAAGAGCTGGAAATATCTCAGGACGGCGTTGTCACTGCATATTTTGATAATGATGCATTGGAAGTAGGCCAGATTCAGTTGGCAAGTTTTATGAACTCTCAGGGACTTGAATCAATAGGACAAGGCATTTATATCCCGAATGAAGAGTCTGGTAACGCTATTTATTCCGATGCTGGAGAGAATGGAGTTGGAATCGTTCAACAAGGATACTTGGAAAGCTCGAATGTGGATTTGGTGAAAGAGTTGGTCGAATTGGTCACTGCACAAAGGGGTTATCAGGCATGCTCTCATGTTATTCGTGCAGCTGACGAAATCATGCAGATTACAAATGATCTCAGGGGATAGGTAGGGCCTTTGTTAAGGCTGTTTTTATTCGCTTTGTTGTTTGTCATATCTGACGCTTGGGCAGGCTCTAAGCTCGTCTTAAGCGGATATGTCAGTGTCAATGTGAAGGATTCAAGCAATAGTGTATTTATACCGGCCGAAGGTTTGGGAAAAATCATTGTTCCGGAAGATGTCGGTCAGATGGAAATGCCAGTGATTGAGCTGACCCCTGAAGTGATATCGGCTGGTTTTGTCTCTAGATCTGAAGTCGACAGGCAGATCCGCATTTGGAATGAAAGATATCCACAAAATGCATTAGAAGTTCAAGGAACTGGCATTGTCAGGATCTATGGATATTCGAAGATTATTGGTTATCAGCGTGTTAAGTCTTTAGCTAAGGCTGAGGTCGAGGAGGTCCTAAAAGCAGAGGGGTTTGATGCTATCTCTGTCACTTCTTTATCTTCTAAAGCGCAGGATATACGGCTAACACAGACTGACATACGATTAGATGTGCGTCCCATTGAGATAAAATATCCATTCAGTCGGCTATGCGTATGGGTGGATATCAAGGGTGAGGACGATGACCTGATTAGGAGCGTCCCCATTTGGCTCAAGGTAGAAGCTGAAAAAAATGTGCTGGTTGCTTCCAGAGATATTGATATCGGAGAAAATGGTAACTCCATTAGCTATAGCGTCCTGAGTAAGGAAATTTCTGCTATTACTGGTCAGCCATTGTGGTCGGCGGATCAGTTAGATGGGATGGAAATCGCCAAGCATCTACATGAAGGAGAGGTGATTTCTATGGATAAGATTAGATTGGTTCCACCTGTAAAGCAGGGGGAGACAGTCACAATTGAAACAGTAGCCGGGACAGTCTATCTAAGCTCTAGAGCTGTGGCGTTGCAGGATGGGCAGGTGGGTAGTCATATCCGACTTCAATCGATCAGTAGTGGAGAGATTATGAAGGGAATAGTGTTGTCGCGTGGTCGGGTTCTTATTGAAGGTGATTCATGATTAAGCGGTTGTCTTTTGTAGTTTTTATTTCATTCGCTATTTGTTTTTGCGTTGATGTCTATGCAGAAAGCCTCTTTGATGAGTCGGCTTTTAGGCCTCTGACTTCTGACAGGAAGGCATTTCAGGTGGGGGACAATGTCACTGTATTGATCGTTGAATCTGCAAAAGCAGGTGCCAGTACGGATGCACAGGTAAACCAATCGCTGGAGGCCTCTGGATCATTTTCAAAGAGCAACAGATCAGATAGCGGAAGCCTGGAGTTAGGGATTGGACGAAACTCCGGTGGTAGTACTCAACGAGAAGGTGAGTTAAAAGCGCGAATCACTGTGGCGATATTGGAGACCGATAATAATGGTCGTTTCCACATTTGGGGGGACCAGAAAATAACGATTAATGGCGAGGAGCAATCTATCAAATTGTCTGGATGGATTAGAGACGAAGATATTTCCTCTCAAAACACGGTGCTATCCACACGAATCTCTGATGCAAAAATTGAGTACGATGGTGTTGGTTTAATTGGTGACACTGATGACCGCGGAATTATCTATTGGGTACTTACCAAAGTTGGTTTGATATGACGGTATACAGAGTTTTTATTGCCACTTTCCTGGTATTGGCAACACTGTTTGGAAGTCTGACAGAAGCATATGCTTCTAATGTCAGGCTAAAAGAGTTGGCACGAATTGAAGGGGTTCGGGAAAACTCCCTATTTGGATATGGACTGGTTGTTGGATTGGCTGGGACTGGTGATTCGCGTAGGAGTAAAGCAACTCTGCAAAGTATTTCGAATGCTCTAGAAACATTTGGTATCACCATCGGTGCTGATGATCTTGCCAGTCGTAATGTTGCTGCGGTCACTTTAACTGCCAGGCTGCCCGCATTTTCCAATTCGGGTGACATGATTGATGTGAATGTTTCTTCATTGGGAGACGCCAGAAGCCTTGTGGGTGGAACGTTGCTGCTGGCGCCGCTGAAAGCTGCCAATGGGAAAACATATGCGGTTGCACAGGGACAGGTGTCAGTGGGCGGTTTTAGTTACGACCTTAACGGTAATGTTGTGCAGAAAAACCATCCAACTGTAGGCGTTGTACCTGATGGCGCCACTGTTGAGAGAGGTTTGTCGTCTGAGTTGGTTGCAGATGATGGCCTGATTCATATTGTGCTTAACCAGCCTGACTTTACCACCGCCAGCCGTATTGCAAAGTCTATCAATAGTGGTTTAGGCAAAAAGAGCGCAAGAGCAATACATGCAGGAAAAGTTGCAGTTGAGCTTCCTGAGGGTGAATTTAACTTGGTGGATTTTTTAACAAAAATTGAAAACTCGGTTGTTGAACCAGATCGAATCGCCAGAGTTGTAATCAACGAAAGAACTGGCACTGTTGTCGCAGGTGGTGAGGTCTCAATAGACGATATCACAATATCTCATGGCAATATCAAAGTTGTTATTTCGACAGACTTTCTCGTATCTCAACCTACCTTGGTAAGAGAGACAGGGGCTGGTGTTAGAACTGAGGTTGTTCCTGACACTTCGATAGAAGTTGATGAAGGGGTTGCGAGTGCTGTCAGTTTAGGGGCAGGTGCTTCAATTGCTGATTTGGTTGCTGCTCTCAGACAAATAAAAACCAGTACCCGGGATGTCATCACAATCCTTCAATTAATCAAAGCGACCGGCGCGCTCCACGCGCAGCTCATCATTCAATAATTGGGAGCTTCATAACATGGAATACCTTACTTCAGTTACGTCGACTCTGTTAAATCGGTCTCTCGATGTTGCCCAGCTACAACAAATGCTTATTGCTCAAAATGTTGCTAACGCAGGTGTTGAAGGATACCGGCAAGTATCTGTGGATTTCAGTTCTTTGATGGAGAGGATGGAAGACATCAGTCATGGCAAATCTACTGATGATTTCAAAAAAGCCGCATTACAGCAGGTGGAAATAAGTGATTACATCAAAACAAGCGAGCTTCCCTCAAAAGTGGAGCTGGACCAACAGATGGTAGAGCTTAATAAGGCCGTTATTAATTATCAGGCCTTACTCACCGCAAAATCGAAATTGGGGAGCATCATGAAGAATGTTATTAGCGGAGGTCGCAGCTAATGGAGATGATGCAAATTTTTGAAATTGGTCAGTCAGGTCTGGATTTTCAAAAGTTAAGAATGCAGGCAATAGCTTTGAATATGGCCAATGCCCAAACAAGCAGCAGAGTCGGTGATAAAGGATTTCAGCCCCTCGTTGCAATCGGAACCACAAAAGCTGGAGATGTGAATTCATATAAAGGCGTTGAGTCCATTGAATTAGTAGAGCGTAATGTGCAGTCAAGGCTTAAGTATGACCCCTCTCACCCACTGGCCAACAATGAAGGTTATATTCAGTTGCCTGCAATAAATCCCGTGGACGAGATGACTACTCTGATGCTTGCTACCCGTGCATATGAAGCTAATGTCAGCGTTCTTAATGCTGCGAAATCTATGGCGTTAAAAGCATTAGAGATAGGGAGTAAATGATGTCAGTCGAGTCTATTTCTTCATTGCTGCCAATAAGCAGTGAAAACGCTATCCAGACATCCTCGATCAATGGCCAGAAGAATGTATCTTTTGCCGACTGGGTGGGTGGGGAGCTTAATGAGGTTTCTTCGAATATTTCTGCAGCAGAGAAGGGCGCTCAAGCTTTAGCGACAGGTGAGGCAGAAAATATTCATCAAGTAATGATTGCCCTGGATAAGGCTCAATTGTCCATGTCTTTGGTAGTGGAAGTTCGTAATAAATTGCTGGAAAGCTATCAAGACATTATGCGCATGTCAGTGTGATTGGTTGAGCTGGTCTGTCCGATTGAGAGATTTTAGAGGTTTGGAGTAGTTATGAGTGGCTTTTGGAATGACTGGAGTGCCAGAAGGCGAGCTATGTTTGTACTCGCAGCAGGAATTATTTTAATGCTGTGTGGCGGTGCATATTACTTTCTGGCGTTGAAAGATTTTGTTCCGATATATGAGAAGTTGAGTTTGGAACAAACTGCGAAAGTCACTGAAAAACTCGATGAACTGAAAGTTAAATATGAGTTAGCTGAGGATGGGACAGTTGTAAAGGTAGAGAGAGAACAGCTCCCTGAGATCAAGGTTAAGCTTGCTGCCTACAATTTTCTATTTGATGGAGCTACTGGTTTTGAGTTGTTTGACGAAGCCGATTATGGAATGACGGAGTTTTCGCAGAAGATTAATTACCAGAGGGCGCTTCAGGGCGAGCTGACCAGAACTATCATGGCTCTAGATAAAGTTAAGTATGCCCGAGTGCATCTGGTACTTCCCAAGTCTACTTTGTTTAAACACCAGGAAGAAAAGCCAAAAGCTTCTGTGACCCTATTGCTGGAAGAAGGGGGGACACTAAGTGTTGATGAAATAACTGGAATCCGGAACCTTGTAGCATCCTCAGTCAGTGGGCTATCTAATGATATGGTCACAATTTTGAACCATAAAGGCGTCTCTCTTACTGAGAATGAGACAGCTGAGCAACAGTTGATTGGTCGACAGCTGAAAGGAAAAAATTCGTTGGAACAGTATTTTCAGCAAAAGGTGAATGCTCTCCTTGTCCCGGTGTTTGGTCCGCAAAACTTTGTTGTCAAAGTGGACGTGTCTCTGAATCACCAGAAAGTTGAAAGGGTCAGAGAAACACTGCTTCCATTTATGGATACGGGGAAAGGCGGGATTGTTAGCCGGAACTCGAATAGAAAGTATGACGAAAATGATCAAAGCGGGAAAAAGCAAAGCGCCAAACTTTCTACAGAAAACGTAGAAGAGCAGTATCGCTACGGTAAAGAAGTAGAATCTCTTCTGGATGAAGGAGGATCTATTCAGCATATAAGCGTTAGTGTTGTGGTTCCTAAATGGGCGTCCAAAGAACAGTTGAGTCAGGTAGAAGCGCTTATATCTTCTGCGACCGGAATTAACCCGGATAGGGGGGATTCAATTGTCGTTGCTCCATTAGGCGACTCTGGATTGGAAGTTGAATCTGCTGTTGGAGATTCCTACGAGGCTGCAATGATGGAGCCGTCTGAAGTTGATGAGTCAACTCCATCTGTTGTCGTGACTGATTCTATCGATTTACAGCCAGAAGGGGTGCTTTGGAATTCCAAGGTAACTCTGCAAAACATTGTGGTTTTGCTTGGAGGTATAAGCCTTCTTTTAGTGGTCGCATTACTATTTACTTTAACCCGAAAATCATCTACTGAGAAATTGTCCAGAGATGAGCGGGAGCTGTTGCTTGAAGATGTCCGTAAATGGTTGGCGGCGGCAGACTGACTATGAAACCTGAATTATTTAATCCCCATAAAATTATTGCGTTAAGGCTGGCTGGTCTTTGTCAATCAGACTTGTCCTGGTTAATGGATCAGGTTGGCGAGTCTGATCGGGAAAAAATTAATAGGGCTTTGCAAGACGTCAGGGAAATGGGAGTTAACAAGGATCTTCTAAGAGATAGCTTTTCTCAAATTCTGAAGGCCGTCGAGCACCATGAGTTAACGGAAGAGAAAATTTCCGATCAAATCAATCCTGAACAACTCAAAGTGAAGCTTTTAACTACAAATGAATTTGATAGTGCTTTGATTTTCCAATCTCTTAATCCCGATTTTCGGAAACAGACGTTTGGTGGCGGCTCACATAAAATTAAGATTGCATTGGCAAGTAACCGTGATCCTGATTGTGTTCCCAGTGATCAGGTTAAGCAGACTGTCATGGAGTTTTTGATGGCAACAAAGACAGAGAGTGCTAATCGTTAATGGAAAAAATACTGAGATCTTCATCGATAGCGGGCTCAAGGCGTTTAACGTACGGCAAGGGTAAAACTGAAAATGCTTTCCGCCGTCAGGAAATCAGTAATTCAGAGATTACCTCAAGTCATCAGATCGAAGATGCCCTTGAAAGCACTATGACAATATCGGCACGAGCGGATGAGTCAGCGGATCAGGGGGACACTTCCCAGCTCTACTCAACGCAAGCAAGAATAGCTGAGCTACTGAAAAAGAACGAAGAGTTGATTCAAGCTAACAGTGAAATGGAAGAGAAGTTGGCTTCGTTGGAGAAACAGGCATACGAAGAGGCAAAAGCCAGGGGGTATGAGGATGGCCAGGCTAAGTCAAAAGAAGATATTGCAAATCTCATAGATCAGTTCAGAGGCCTCTTGGAGAAGATTGATTTAAGCACCGATTCAGCGTTTAACGAGCTTGAGTCTCAGGCATTGGATATCGGGTTTGCCGTTGCTTGCAAAATATTGGGAGCGAAATTGTTAACTGAGGAAGGAGTTAAAGCCGCAGTTTCCCAAGTGTGCAGTTCTATACGGGATGTGTCGACCTTGAAGGTCTTCGTATCTACGCGTGACTATGAATTGTTGAAAGATATTGCAGTTGATGCCCTGGGAGATAGTGCTGTCAATATCGAGCTGGTGGCGGATAACAGAATTACAATCGGTGGTTGTCGGGTTGAGTCTGACATGGGAGGCTGGGATGGTCGTCTTGAGTCTCAGCTCAGAATACTCAGACAAAAACTGGAAGGAGTTTCAGAAGGGGTGAATTCATAGCATGGATTCTTCCGGATTGGCGTCAATTATCGAAAATTGTGAAACGGTCCGCCGAACCGGCAAGGTCGAGCAATTCTATGGGGCGGTTCTCGAATGTATTGGACCTGATGCATTTTTGGGGGAGGTTTGTGAAGTATTTGCACCCCATGATATGACTTCTGTCATGGCCGAAGTTGTGGGCTTCCGCCATGGACGAGTTTTGCTGATGCCTTTAGGGCCCGTGTCAGGAATACATGTTGGGAGCGAGGTTATTGCTTCCGGTATGCCTGCCAGTGTCTCTGTGTCCGAAAGCCTTTTGGGGAAAGTCGTTGACGCTTTTGGCCAACCACTAGATGGCTCAGATATCGAACCTGGAAAATTAATGCCATTGTACCGGTCTCCAATTAATCCGCTCGATAGAGTTCCTGCTAATGAAAAGTTGCATACAGGAATTAATGCTATTGATGGATTTTGTTCTCTGGCAAAAGGACAGCGGATTGGAATATTTGCAGGAAGCGGCGTGGGTAAAAGTACTCTTTTGGGGAACATCGCAAGAAGATGCGAAGCTGATGTCAATATAATTGCTTTAATTGGAGAGCGGGGCAGAGAGGTTATCGAGTTCATTGAGGATAACCTGGGCACAGAAGGCCTTAAAAAGAGTATCGTTGTGGTTGCAACAGCTGATGAACCTGCACTGGTGCGATTGCATGCGGCTTTTGTCGCAACGGTTATTGCAGAATACTTTAGCGACTGTGGTAAAGATGTCATGCTCTACATGGATTCCATTACCAGGTTAGCCACTGCTCAAAGGGAAATTGGTCTCGCAGTAGGTGAACCGCCCACCTCGAGAGGATATACGCCTTCAACTTTCTCATTATTGCCCCAACTAACGGAAAGGGCGGGAAAATTTAAAGTTGGCGGTGCGATTACCGCACTGTACACGGTTCTGGTTGAAGGAGATGATTTTAATGAACCCGTGTCAGATACCGTAAGGTCGATACTGGATGGACATATTGTGCTGACCCGGCAACTTGCAAACCAGGGGGTTTTCCCGTCGATAGATATTCTCGAGAGTCTGAGCAGGCTGTATAAAAGGATAAATGACCCTGAACATCAAAAAATTGTTCAGAGCATTATTAAGTACGAGAGTCTATTCCGGGAATCAAAAGAACTTATAGAGCTTGGTGCATACACTGAGGGTTCTGATGTCGAAATAGATCGTGCTATTAAAGTGCATAGATCGTTGATGAACTTCATTTCAGAGGACGTCAAAGTTGCCTCAAACAGGACTCCTGCGCTTAAGCAAGCACTTCGGTCGGTACTAGGGTAGGTTGGAATGAGTGCCAAACGTCGAATCAAAGCTCTCGAAATTACCCGCACGACAACCTCTATAAAATTATTTCGTGAATTAGAGCAAGTTCAAGCATTGCATGAACAGTATTCGGCGTTAGTGAATAAGATTCAGAGAATTGATACGGAAATTGAATATAGCGAGATAGCCCTACGGAAATTTCAGACCCCTGGAGCTGCTTGTGACATAAATGATTTGATTCTGATACAGGGAGTTCTGAAAGAACTCAACTTCAGACGGAATGAGGTTGCAGGGTTGATGGAAGAAATGCATGAAGCTTTACAGGAGCATAGGCTGGACGTCGCGCTGTTAAGACGCAGGCGTGAAGAGCTGGATAAAAGAAAAAAACTTGTAATCGCGAGCGAAGAAGCTCTAAGGAATAACAAGTTGGATACGGAGCTTAGTGAGCTGAGGCGTTCTCAAAAGTTATGAGTTTGAGCTGTACGCAAGTAGCGATGTAATTGTTACCAGAGTGATATCTATGATGAAAGTGGATGGAAGCGGTGAGTTTTTAGCGGGCGAGCTAATAAGTGGTGGTCATATGCAGAACAGTTCGTTGTTCAAACAGAAATGGACTTCGGAATTGGAAAGTAATCACGATATTACTATGGCTCATGAAGCCAATACTGAAGAAGAGGCAGGTAGTGATAATTTTTCCGGGCAGCCGCACCAGTCAATTCAAGTTTCAGGAAGTAAAGCAGGCATATCTGACGTTGCCCCATTGGTGGATATCGAGTACGCGCATTTTATCAATAGCATTAAGGAAAACGTGGTCCCTAACTCTCGCACCCTTAAAGTTAATCACCCGGTAAGGATGCTGAATCAATCTGCTGCTTATGGCGTTAGTGAGCGAGAGCGAGTGTACGGTAACCAAACCTCGAAAGATGCCGTTGATAAGGATGTATATTCCAATTTAGTCACGCAGATCTCAAAACTTGGTAGTCGGTACTCATTAACCAATATTCATTTAACTCGCCTTGGTAACAAACTGACAGTATGGATAAGAGACTATCAGCAACCCAGTGTATCTAAAGCGGAAGAGCTATTGGCGTTGATATCCGATGCGATTAAAGATACCGATTTTGAAGTTGAAAAAGTCATGTTAAATGGTCGATCCCTGGCGGACGTTAAACACAAAGGAGTAAATAGATAATGGCTGTAGAATCAATCGGTCGAATTAACTCTGACTCAACAGCGTTACGGCAAAATGCGGTGGGGATTGAAGATTTTTTGCAAATATTCCTAACGCAGTTAACCTTTCAGGATCCTTTGGAGCCAGTTGATAATCGAGAGTTCATTGCACAATTAGCTCAGTTCTCGTCACTGGAAACAGCAACACGGACTAACGACAATATCGAAGGATTGCTGGATGTGCAGGCAGTTTCTCAGTCCGTTGGGCTAATCGGGAAGACGGTTCAGGTAGATAATGGTGACGGTTTTGCTATCGGTAAGGTAACGACCATTACTTTCAATAATGGTAATCCTCTACTCACACTGCAGACGGAAGATGACACGCCAATTACAGGCATCTCCCCCTCTCAAATTACTGTTGTGAGGGAGTAACGCCATGAGTATGGGATCTATTTACTCAAGTTTGTCCAGTCTGCTGTCTTTTTCCAAAGCTCTGGAAAACTCCAGCAACAATGTGTCAAACCTGAATACTCCCGGATATAAAGGACGTGATGTCAGATTTTCTGAGCTGGCAAACTTTAGCGAAGGAGATACCACCCGAAACGAAGGAGCCAAAATTCAGGATTCTCAATTACGGTTCCAAAACGGCGATATATCCGAAACCGGGAATGACACTGATCTGGCTATTGATGGCTTGGGTTTTTTCATTCTAAGGACCGGAAGCGAGGAGTTATATACCAGAGCTGGTGGATTTAAGTTCGACTCCAATGGATTCTTGATAGATCCTGAAACCGGCTATAGGGTTGCCGGAATTGATGGTGGCGGTAATCTGGTGGATATCTCCATCAAGAACTCTATTTATTCCGAGCCCGAAAAAACCACCCAAGTATCTTTATCCGGAAACCTGGATTCGGGGACCCTGGCAGGATCGACGGTTAATTCCGGAGCGGATTCTCTGCTTGAATTCGATGTTGTTGATAATCTGGGGACCGCTCGAAAGTTACAAGCGGTATTTGAGAAACAGCTAGGAAATCAATGGACACTGCAGTTTATTGATCAGTCTGGAAATCCTGTAGGTGCTAAAGAAGCCATTCACTTTACGTCGGATGGTCATATTCGCTCTGAAGATAAGAACTATTCAGTTTCCTATTTTCCCTACCGGTTACAGACGGCTGAACAGACGAAAGAGGTTTTTACTCTTCCTGGTGAATTTAATTTTACGGACAGTGATCTTACCACAGGAGGAACACAGTCTTTTACCTTGAGTGATGATGTCTATTTTATCACCAGAGATGAAACTGGCGGGAATGTCCAATTCGTAGGGAGTGGACAATTTAGTTTTACAGAAGATGGTTACCTGGTTAACACCTCTGATATGTCTCGTGTTGCAGGCATTGGCACCGAGGGAACGTTAACAGATCTGAATATTTCAGACTTGGTCACCAATCCCGCACAGCCGACTAACCAGGTATCAGTATCTGGAAATCTGGACCCGGATTTGAGTATAGGAAGTGTCGTGCCAGCGGTAGGTGATCCGGCAATAACCTTCGAAATTACTCAATCCGATGGTTCACATATGGAAATACATACTGAATTCACCAAACAAGATGACCAGGAGTGGGAGGTTGTGTTCAGGAACGAAAGTGGCACGTTGCTAGCCGGACCTCTGGCTCTGAATTATGAAGAGAGTGGTCTATTGGCTGCAGAGAGCAGGGTGCTGACTGCTACCTTTCCTGATAGTGATGAAGGCACTTTGAGTATTCAGGTTAGGTTTCATGAATCGACCACCAATAGCCTTACTCAAATATCCGGCTCGGCTTCTTCTGTTAGTTTTGATGCTAATGGAACTGATGAAGGAGATATCGAGTCATTAAATTTCACGGAAGAAGGCTTTGTTGAAATTCATTATACAAATGGAAACACCGTAGAAGGACCTCGTATTGCTATTGCAGATAGGAGTGGATCTGCCGTCTCCGAGTTTGAGGTATCTCTGGAAGGTCTCACGTCTTTAAGCGGCATTAACAGTGTGGAAATCGCCGATGTAGACGGAAGGTCTGCTGGGCGGCTGACAGCGTACAGTTTCAACGAGAGTGGGCAGATGACTTTAAACTACTCTAATGGCGAAAGCGTTGATGGACCAACAGTGGCTTTGGCGAATTTTGTCAACATTAATGGATTGACTGGTATTGGTGAAACGCTATTTAAAGCTGATAAAAGCGCAGGTCGTTTTATCGCCAAGGCCGGGGAAAAGGGGCTGGGGAAAATTCAAGGTAAAAGTATTGAATTGTCGAACGTTGAGTTATCCCGTGAGTTTGCCGAAATCATTATTATTCAGAGAGGTTACCAGGCAAGTTCTCAGATTATGAATGTATCAAATGAACTTATAGAAACTCTATATAATAACGTTCGAGGTCGCTAATGGTTGTGCGTCCTTTTATTTTTTATCGCCAGAACGTCATTGAGAAAATCAGAGGACATTTGCTGGAAAAGGTTACAAGTTGGTATCAGAATTGGTTTGGTCAAGCAGAGGTTCCTTCGATGGAATTGTTTCAGGGGGATCAGCATCCTGGATATGTCGATACCTGCCAAACATATATTGATAAGGGTGACAACCTGGCAGTCGAAAATGGGGTAATCCTAGCTTGGGAAAATAGCCAGATTATCCTGCAGAAACTAGCAAAGGAAGACACGCTCCATGCTGATGTGGACAGTGAGCTTAGTCGTTACCTGATGGAGAAGTTGGCGAAGGATTTTTCCATGATGGTAGCCAACGGGAATACTGTCATGGAGGGACAAGACTGTGCTGAATTTAAACATACCTCAGGATCTGGCTGGCTAACCGGGTTCATTATGGTTGCAGACATGAAGTTCTGTTTCTGCATTCCTCCCTCGATTGTAAGTTCATTGGCTGATTCACTTCAGTTGCCGTTACTCCAAAAGGTATCTGGTGATTTGGAGCCAGTTGTCAGTGGTTGCAAACAGTTAGTTGCGGAAATGAGCGCTGAGCTAATACCACTGGAACTCACTTTGGGCGAACTACTGGAGATTCAGGTTGGGGATGTTATTCGTCTGGATCATCCCCTTGAAGAGCCTGCAGTCCTGGTTTGTGGGGGAGAGCCTTTATTAAAAGGCACCTTGGGAATATCTGGAGAACGGAAAGCAATTAAGCTGGTTAGTTAAATTAAGCTGGATAATTAAATAAAGCTGGATAGTTAAAAAGGTTAATTTTGATGTCGGAAAACGAAGTAGGATTTGAGAAAAGTGATGAGGTTTCTGCCGCATCTGGAGCTTCAAATAAAATAGAGGAAGTGATTCTGGAAGATCTGGTTGAGGAAGGAGCTTGTAAGAGTATCAACCTAAACCCACTTGAGCTCGTAAAGAATGTAAAGGTTAGCCTATCGGTAGAGTTAGGAAAAGCGACTCTCACTGTTGATGAACTCACTCATTTGAAAGAGCAGTCAGTTGTTAAAATGGATAAGTTGGTGGATGAGCCAATCGATTTGCTGTTGGATGGCAAAACGGTTGCCAGAGGTAAGCTTGTAGCAGTAGGGGATGTGTTCGGAGTACAGATTACTGAGATCCAGAGTCAATGAGTGCTCGTTGGATTAGATACTTTGTTGTTTTGCCTTTGGTATTTGGTCCATTGTGGGCAAGTGCAGAAAAGTCTGCTTTGCCCGATGAAGAAGTTAGTCGTGTCGCTGAACTTTCTCCTGGGAGTGAAGAGAATCGGCAATCCACCAACTCTTTGGGGAAAGTTAAAATTCAGGATTTACCCTTCAAAGAGCAGAGTCCGGCTACTGGTCCGGGCAGTGCTTATATAGTGATGAGTATGTTGGCTGCCGGAGCGATAGCTTTGCTTTGGTTTGGGCGTAAATATCTGGTAAAGCAGGGACATGTACCCAATTCATCTGACGATATAAAGTACATTAGCAACCGTCGGCTAAATAACAAAACTTTTGCCTATATATTGGAAGTCAGTAATCAAAAATTTCTTGTAGTGGAAAATCAAAATCATATCACTATGTCTGCAGTTAATAGCAGCAATGAAGATTCAAAGAAGCGTTCGGAGCAAGAATAAATTTTATGATAAGAATGATTGCTCTATTTGTTGTTTTTTTAATCCTGCCTACCCTGGGGTACGCAGCAGAACCATCTACGTTAGCCATCGATTTCAATCTGCCCAATGTCAATGATGCTGAGCCGGGGCAAGTAGCAACGGTGTTGCAGGTGCTGGCTGTATTAACCGTCCTGAGTCTCGCCCCCGCGTTGCTGATAGCACTTACAGCCTTCACGCGAATCATTATAGTGCTATCAATGCTCAGGTTTGCCTTTGGTATGCAGCAAACCCCTCCGAATACTGTTCTGATTTCGCTGGCGTTGTTTTTAACCCTTTTCACGATGATGCCTGTCATAAAGCAAATGGAGAGTCAGGCATTAAACCCCTATCTTGCTGGGGAATTGGATGCTTCTATCGCAGTAACTGAGGCAGTCAATCCACTTCGGGAGTTTATGATAAGGCAGACGAAAGAAAAGGATCTGGCGATGGTTCTGGATATGCAGGATGGACCTCCACCGGAAGACTTTGCTGACATCACAAATGTGACACTGGTGACAGCCTTCATGTTGTCTGAACTTCAGACGGCCTTTCAGATAGGGTTTGTAATTTTTCTTCCGTTCCTGCTTGTGGACTTGGTTGTTGCCAGCGTACTAATGTCTATGGGGATGATAATGGTTCCTCCATTGACTCTTTCTCTGCCGATCAAGATTTTGATGTTTGTCTTGATCGATGGGTGGAGCTTGGTGGCGCACTCTTTGGTTGGTAGTTTTTTATAGGAGGTTGTTGGGTTTGACTATTGATATTCTGGACTCCGAAGAGCTTTTCTTCCTTGGGATCAGGGCTAGTGAAAATAATGATCATGAAAAAGCACTGATTTATTTCAAAAAGTCGGTTGGATTGGATAAAAATCCTCGCAATGTATACATGCTGGGGGCTGAATATGCTGAGCTTGGTATGTTTGATAGAGCATATACCACTATGCAGGAAGCCGTTGGACTTGAGCCTCAACTATGGGATGCCCACTTTCAATCAGGTCTGGTGAAATTTGTCATCGGGGATGTCAATGCTGCGGAGTCCGCATGGCAATCTCTTGATCAACTCCCTCCAGATTCAGCGTTAGTGTTATTTAAACGTGGAATACTTGCGTTTTCATCTGGAAATAAGGTCGATGGTGAAAGCTTGTTGAATCAAGGGGTTTCAAGCAACACGACTAATCCTGCCTTAAATCAGGTGATTTCCTCCTTAATGGAGAAGCTGCTGGAAATGGAATTTACATCTCCCTCCGAAGGTGATGTAAACCAGATGACTACAGCAGATGAGGGAGATGATCATGATAAAATGAATCGATTATTCATGCAGGCTTATAAATCTAAAACAAGACAATAAAAGTAAGTTATTTAGGGGTAGTAGATCGACCTTGGGCCAAGGAGATCTCGGATAATTAGATTAAACTTGATTTCATGATTGTTTGTTATTAAATTCTTGATTCTCGCGAAGAAACTGATAGATCATTTAACGAACAAGGAAACATCCCCAGGGATGAGGCGTATTCTTCAGAAGTTTGTTGCAGTCGTTAGCGTTTACAACGCTCAACATCAAGTAAAGCATTTCGAGAGCCGCGGCTTTCGCGCGTAACGCGTGAGGGCAGCGGCTTTTTTTATTGGATTCCAAAAAGTAGGGTGACACCATGGTTGCGGTCGTAACAGGAG